>CAJYIW010000001.1 GCA_913775095.1 uncultured Siphonobacter sp.
CCACGACCCTCAGCTGCAGGGCCTGGCTCTGGAGAAGGCTACCACCGCCGAGCTCTCGGCCCTTCGCCTGAGCAACGGGGAAGCCCTGCCCACCCTGGAAGCTTACCTGACCGAGGGCATGAAGCAGGCAGGCACCAAACTCATTCTGGAAATCAAGACCTCGACTTTGGGCAAGGAACGGTCGATGGCTCTCACCGAGCGGGTGGTTAGCACCGTCTACGCCCTGAAGGCCCAGGCCTGGGTAGAATACATTGCCTTTGATTATGACGTGTGCAAAAAAGTGCGGGCTCTGGATCCCTTTGCGAAAGTGGCCTATCTGATGGGGGATCGAACGCCCGAGCAGCTGGCCAGTGATCACTTGAGTGGGCTGGATTATCACTACAAGGTGATGCAGGCGAAAGAATCGTATGTCAGTCAGGCTCAGGCCCTGGGGCTGACGGTTAACGTCTGGACGGTCAATGAGGCGGCCCTCATGCAGACGCTCCTGGAGCAAAAGGCAGATTTCATCACCACCGATGAACCTGAACTTTTATTGGAGATTAAAAACAAAAAATAAGGAACGACCATCAGGCACATAAATAGCCTGAGTTTTAAAATTTTACCGCTACTACGTAGCCATTCCAGACTGAAAAGACGCTCTTTTCAGTCTGGTTTTTTTTTAAGGGTACGTTTGGAGAAAGTGCTAGTTATATAACTTATTGACTAAGTATTTAGTACTAGTAAATAACATAAATAACCTGCCATTCAGCCTGCTGATTTAGTAGTTCGTCTAAATAGGTTTAGCTAAATGCATTTAACGCATACCTTTAGCCATTGATCGCATAATTTGAATGGATGGTCTCAACTACCCCTAAATAAGAATTGATACTTGAAGGAATTTTAGCTTACTTTTAGTGTTCATTCGTGTCAACTATACACTGAGAGTTAGAGTAAAAGTTTTTTTAAGACGTCTTTTTAGAGGTCCAGTGTCACTAGGTGTAGCTGAATTCCGCCAATTTAATTTCAGCGTAAGCCGAATTAGGATTATGAATTATATACAAGAAGGACTCTTTCAATTGATGAACGCCGATGAGCGAACCTCAGACTTTCTCCAGCAATCTGGCTTATGGTCCTGGGATCTTCGATGGGATATCTCCTGGATGAGTCCGACATTCTGGAGCAGTTTAGGTTATGATAGTGCTAAATTGAATGAGAAATGGAAAGAGTGCATCTATCCGGAGGATCTTGAGGAAATACAGGTTAATCTTCAGCAGTATCTTCAAAACCCGACTGATACCTTTACCCAGACCGCACGCTTTTTTCACATCAGTGGCTCCGTAGTCTGGATTCGCATCAAAGGAATACCCGTGCATGACTGCGAGGGTGTTCCGGTTCGAATGCTTACGTCTTTTGCTGACGTTACCCACGAAAAACAGAACGAACAGAAATCCAGTCAGGATGCTCTTCTCTATAATTACATTGCCAATAGTCAGAGTATCTATATCATAAAAATCAATCCTGCCGGAGCGTATACCTTTGCTAATCAGTATTTTATTGATGATGTTGGCGTTTCCTGGGATATGCTTAGGGAGTCTTTTGCTGCCGATCATGTCATTGAAGAAGATCAGGAGGAAGGTCATCGGCAGTTTGAATCCTGTCTGGATCATCCGCAGGTGCCTCACCAGTTGATCTTGCGTCGGAAAGTTGCTGATGGTGGCATCAAAACCATTGACTGGACCATGATTGGGTTACAGGGCGTGAATGGCGAGGTAACGGAAGTACTGGCGTTTGGTCAGGACATTACGAAAAGCGTCAGGGTTGAAAAAAGTCTGGAAGTACTGGTCTCCCATATGACAGATGTCCTTTTTACGCTTAATGCCGAAGGGATCTTTACGTATATGTCTCCAAGTTGGACGCGTCAGTACGGATATGAACTAGCCGATACGCTGGGTCAATCCATTACGGCGTTTGTTCATCCGGAAGATCTGGAAAAATGCTTTCAGGCTCTGCGGGAAACCTTTGAGAAAGGTAAGGCTCCGGCCGCAGTAGAGCACCGCATACGGCACCAAAATGGTCAATGGTGCTGGGCGTCCACAGAGGCTCGCATCAATGAAGGGAGTATGGAGGTTATTCTGACGAGTCACGATATTTCGGAACGCAAACGGGCTGAGCTGGAATTAAACCGCACCCGGGAAATCCTGGAGCAGACTTCGCAGATGGCCTTAGTAGGAGGCTGGGAGCTAAATCCTGAAAATAAACAGGCTTACTGGTCGCAGGTTACATTCGATATTCACGAATTGGAAGTCCAGAATCCGGTGAATCTGGAGAATGCCTTTGATTATTACCAGGATCCTGAAAGTCGTAAGAAAATTACAGAAGCGGTTCAGCGGGCAGAAACCGAAGGGACGCCCTGGGATGAAGAAGTGCAGATTGTGACGGCTAAAGGCAATCACAAATGGATCAGAACGATTGGTAAGGTCGAGTTTGTCAATGGCGTTTGCGTACGGATGTATGGAACCTTTCAGGACATAACTGAGCAAAAAATGGCAGGCGAGGAAACGCTGAAAGCTCGCCTCCTGGCGGAAACCGCCAATAAAGCCAAGTCCGAGTTTCTGGCTAACATGAGTCACGAAATCCGGACGCCCTTGAATGGAGTAATCGGATTTACTGAACTACTGACGAAAACCCGACTGGATGAATCCCAGCGGCAGTACACGGATCTGGTTTTTCAGTCGGCTCAATCCCTGCTCGATATCATCAACGACATTCTGGATTTCTCAAAAATCGAGGCTGGTAAACTGGAGCTTTCGAGAGAGAAAACGGACTTGCAGGAGTTAGCCAATCAGGTAGTGGACATGATTAGTCCGCAGGCGTACAAAAAACAGATTGAACTGGTATTTAAAGTAAGTTCTGATTTGCCTCGCTACATCTGGACGGATGCCGTTCGGCTCAGGCAGGTGCTGGTAAACCTTCTGGGGAATGCCGTGAAGTTTACGCACGAAGGCGAGATTGAACTGAAAATTGAACGTCTTTCTACGCAGGGTAAAAGCACCGCTCTTCGCTTCTCGGTCCGAGACACAGGAATTGGAATTTTACCCCAAAATCAGTCAAAAATATTTGAAGCCTTCGTTCAGGAGGATATTTCCACGACTAAAAAATTCGGCGGAACCGGGCTGGGATTAAGCATTACCAACCGTCTTCTCGGCCTGATGAAAAGCACGCTGCAACTGGAAAGTGAGTTTGGGAAGGGAAGTACCTTCTGCTTTGATACCGAGCTCGATTTTCAGGAAGATGAACCAAGCCTCGATGCCGTTCTGGATCATATCAAATCAGTATTGGTAGTGGACGATAATGCTACTAATCGCCACATTTTGCAGGAAATGCTGGCCTTTAAGGGTATCGAAAGTAAACCCGCGGAAAGTGGTTTTGAAGCTATGAAAATGCTGGCGGCCGGGCATCGTTTTGATGTAATTCTGATGGATTACTATATGCCGTCCATGGATGGAATCGAAACCATTCGACACATCCGTAAGCAGGAGTTCCCGCAACCAATTATTTTGCTGTACACCTCTTCGGAAGATAATCAGATTCAGGCCGCCTGCGAAGAACTGAAAGTCATGCATCGTCTCATAAAACCGGTCAAGATTAATGAGTTATATAAAACCCTGGAACAGATTCATCAGGTCAAATCCGGCCCCGTAACGGCCTCTCAAACCATCATTCCGGAGCAATGCTTACGATCAGGAGAAATCAATATTCTGGTCGTGGAAGATAACCCGATTAATATGATGCTGGCCAAAAAAATGCTTAAGATGATTCTTCCGGAAGGAAAAATTCAGGAAGCAAAGAATGGGAAAGAGGCCATAGCGATTTTCAATCAGCAGGAACCGGATTTAATTCTGATGGATATCCAGATGCCCGAGATGAATGGGTATGAGGCAACGCAGGCCATTCGGACTAAACTGAATGGTAAAAAGGTACCCATCCTGGCCTTAACGGCAGGTACCTTACCCGGAGAACGGGAGCGTTGTCTAGCCGCCGGTATGGACGACTACCTGACTAAACCCATCCTGAAAGCCACCTTAACGCAGGCCTTACACCAGTGGCTGTCCTAACCAATTGCACCAGTCATAAACGGAAGAACCCGCCCCTTTCAAAAGGGGCGGGTTCTTCCGTTTATAGAATCAGCTACTGATTTTTACTGATCTGCCCGGCTTGTCGTTCCGCGTGCTGAAGGGATTTACTGCCTACTTCAACCTCAACTTCTTTAATCGTGACCGCGTAGTCGTTGGGATGAATGGCTGAGCCATATTTGAGAGCATAGGCTTTGGTAAATTCTGCTCCAAAATACAGGATCATGGAAGAGTAGTAGGCCCAAAGCAGTAGCACGACCAGCGAACCGGCCGTTCCATACGTTCCCCCTACATCGCTTTGACTGATGTAAAAGGAAATGGCGAACTTACCAATCATGAAAAGTATAGCGGTTACCATTGCACCCGAACGTACATCTTTCCATTTGATTTTTGCGTCCGGTAATACCTTAAAGATTACTCCAAAAATTAAAGAAATGACCCCGAAAGTGATCAACTGGTTTACAACGTAGAAGATAATCACCGTCACATCCGGAAAGCGGGCCTGTAATCGATCGCTGACCCCATCAATAACGGAAGTGACCGCCAGTGATACCAGTAGTACGAAAGCCAGACTAACAATGACTGAAAAAGACAGGAAGCGATTCTGAATCATTTTTAGCCAGCCCTTTTTGGGTTTGGCTCGTATGCCCCAAATGGTGTTGATGGAATCCTGAATTTCAGCAAAAACGCTCGTCGCACCAATGATCAGAGTAACAATCCCGATGGTTGCTGCCATAGTGGTTTTGCCGCTAACCGCTGCTTTTTTAATAATGTCCTGCAATTGCAGGGCCGTGTCCTTTCCTACAAAACCATTGAGTTGCTGGTAAATTTCACCTTCCACCGCTTCGCGGCCCAGAAATATGCTGCAAAGTGAAATAATTACAATCATCAACGGGCCCATCGAAAAGACGGTATAATAAGCCAGTGAAGCTCCCAGTTTAGTGACCTTGTCATCTGAGAAGCCTGAGAAGGAGGCTTTGAGGATCTCCCAAATCCCTTTGAATGAAATTTTCTTTTCCATATATGTTTCTGAGTAGAAAGTAGGCGGTTGGATAAAGAGCATTAAGCTGGCTGGAGCCAGAAAAATAACATTCCACCTTCCTGACTATACGCAGAAAGTAAACCCGGTTCCGAAAAATCCATTGCTGTAATGGGTTGATTATTAGGACGTAACTCATAAGGGACATTTTGTCCGTGCTGTTATTGGTAATGCGTTACGAGTCTGTGGTAAGCTCTGGATCGCATGGCCAGTAAGGTAACCAGTAAACCAATGATACCCGTCAGCGTAAAGATGAGAGCCATGCCCCGGTCGGGTCCGGTGCCAAACCAGGGGCCCATCCATTCCACTCCCGGGCCGGTGGTCAGGTAAGGAATGAAAACGTATTGAGCGATTGGACCGATGAAAAGGGCAGTAACCGGAGCGGCCGCCTGTTCGATGCTTTGCGTAAAGCCAAAAACCCGTCCCTGCTTTTCGGGCGGAATAACTTTCTGAACGATGGTTTGCTCGGCGGCCTCAATGACTGGTACCAGAAGCATATACACCAAAAGACCCGTACTGAGCAGTACCACGGAAGCATGGAGCGTAAATACGCAGCAAACGGCCCACATGATGAGGTTGGTTAGGAATAAGGTTCGTAAAGGGTTATTACCCAGTCCTTTCCGGGCTACAGCTATCCCACCAATGATGAATCCCAGACTCAGGAAGCCCCATAATAAACCCCAGATTTGTACCGAAACCAGGGATAAGCCATAGGCGTCCATGAGGGCCATAAATACTCCTCCGAGGAAATTATTGAAGCAGTTAAAGAAAATAAGCCCGAATAAACCCGGAATTTCCCGAATGATGTGAACCGTTTTTCGGACATCAAAACTCGGAGCCTGCTCTTCGCCGTGTGAAAGATTTTGCTCGGGAATGCTTCTGAAAATCAGGTGAATAATGACCAGAATAGTCAGGCCAAGGGCTACAGCCAGCATCCAGAACATCCCCAGGTAACCAATGGCTAGGCCGCTGAAAATGGAGGAAGCCAGGAATGAAACACCAGTAGCGGTTCCTACCACACCATTGGCTCTATCGCGTTCTTCTTCGGGTAATAGCACACTGACGAGGGTCGAGAGAGCAATGCTTCGGAGGTTGTCCGCAATGGCCCCCAGAAGTGCCAGCAAGACAAAAATCCAGAGGGAGGGACTTTGACTATTTCTGAACACAGACAGGGGTGTGGTAACGAATAATATAAAAGCAGCGGCGTAAAGCAGTAGGGAGCTGAGGCTGGAGAAAAGCATCGCTTTTTTCTTGGAATAGCGATCCACAACGGTGCCCAGAAAGAAACCCGTTAACGCTACCGTTCCTGAATATACTCCAGCCATAACGGAGGTTGTCAGAACGGATTTGGTTTCCAGATAGACCCAGAACGTAAGCGAAAACCAGACAAAGTTATTGACCAGTGAAGCCGCCAGCGAATTCACTACTACTTCGTAAAATATTCGAAATCTGGACTGTATAGGTATTGCATTCATGGAAAAGAGGTATTCCCGGCAATATGATTGCCTGTTTTTATTAATTACGGCTGATCTTATCAATTTTGAATTACGGTATTATTTGCCCTGAATGAAGCATAAGCCGGGAGGTATTTCCCCTTTTGTGATCACTTATTTTTTCAGTCAGCATTTTAGTATAGTTTCGGTTACAATTATATACAAATAGTTAACATCTATTCGCTGACCATTACTGGCATACATTTACCATTACTAAGGCAGATCAATTTATTAGAAAAATATACTCATTAAAACACCAACTCTTATGAGCTTTATTAAAGCAGGTACCGATACGAACGGTAAAGATATTGAACTTTATTACCAGGATTTAGGAAGCGGCAAACCGGTCGTTTTAATTCATGGCTGGCCTTTGAGTAGTGCCATGTGGGATTATCAGTTAGCAGAGCTTCCGAAATATGGTCTCCGGGTGATTGCCTACGATCGTCGGGGATTCGGGAAATCCTCGCAACCCTGGGATGGATATGATTACGATACCTTAGCCTCAGATTTAAAGGCCGTTCTCGATACGCTTGATCTCCGCGAGGTAACCTTAGTCGGATTCTCCATGGGTGGCGGTGAAATCGCCCGTTACCTGGGACGCTACGGTAGCGACCGCATTTCAAAAGTAGCTTTTGTCAGTTCCGTGACGCCTTATTTGTTGAAAACTGAAGACAATCCGGATGGCGTGGATCAAAGCACGTTTGATGAAATTTCCCAGAACTTACAGGAAGACCGGGCGGCCTTTCTCCAGACGTTCGGGAAACAGTTCTACGGGGTTTCATTGTTAAATCCTGCGGTAAGTTCAGCTCATCTGGAAGGTGATTTCACCCGGGCCTATGCGGCCTCTTATCGGGCGACACTGGAATGTGCAACGGCCTTTTCTACTACTGACTTCCGCTCTGACGTGGCGTCAATTACGGTGCCTACCTTGATTATACACGGTGATTCCGATAAAACCGTACCTATCGAGTCTTCGGGGGAACGACTGGCGGAAGCCTTACCTGCTGCCCAATACGTCGTTTATGAAGGAGCACCGCACGGGTTGTTCTTCACTGAAAAGGATCGTTTGACTCAAGACCTGCTGAGTTTCATAGGGGAAAGCCCGATTTCGCAGACTTATTAAGTAACATTGCAGAAACAAATTCAATAAGAGGTCACTTTACGGGTTAAAGTGACCTCTTATTTTGTTGAGTAAGAAATTGCCCCCTCAGCCACTTCATTAAATTCTTTGGCTGCCTTATCCAGGGCTTCGAAAAACTCGACTCCGCGTTTGGCGTTGCTAACCTTCATGGCATTTCGCGGATCAGTACCCCAGCCATACCCGGCAAACTGAACTACATTTTTTATAACCGTAGCATGAATTGACAGGTAGTAAGGAAAGTTACCTGGGCGGATTTGCTTGCCCTTCGTTTCGATGATGCCGAAATCCTTTTCGGTTTTCGCTAGCTCATACCCGTGACCCTGCAAGTAACGGCCTACGGCTTTGTAGTTGTCCTCTTCCGAAAGGTTCGTGACTACTGTAATGGTATTGCATCCTTTGCAGGGGACAGTATCCTGAGCTGGGCTCAGGAATGGCAGGCCGACAAACAAGGATAGAAGTAGACGTCTGGTCATAGTTTGCTGAGGTATTCAATTGGTACGGTCGGAGAGTCGTCATCCACCCATACTTTCAGGGGAATGCCAGTTGCTTTACTGAGGCGGATCAAATCGCCAATGGAAGGAATGCGTTCCCGCTTTTCATACTTGGAAAGCAGGGAATTATCAATATCCACTTTCAAAGCAAACTGAACCCGGTTCATTTTCAAGTTTTGCCTTACCTGAAGGATTTTTGCTCCAGTGTATTGAAAAAATTCATTATTGGAAATTATGTCCAATTTTCCCGCCATCATATCCGTCGCCTCCTTTCCACTGATACTACGTTGTAAATCTCCAGAACTTCAGCCAAGGGAACATCAAAATCAGGGTAGGCGGCTTTGTCTTCGTTTAGTGAGTGGCAGGTAATGATTCCATTTTCTACATCATGCTCTGTGATGTCTTTAATCAGAATTCCTTCTTTGTGTACTACAACGTAGGTTTCGTACTTATGTAAGTGAAATTTGTTCTGCCATAAGAAGGGTTCAATGTTTCGACCTACGACGATATCACCGTCACAAATCGCATTTCTACGATCGTTGTCCATGCTATCCCCTCGAACCTTGAAAGCACGATATTTACCCTTGTGCCTCTTTTCAACTACAATTGAATGTTTAGGCAGCTCTTCAATAAATACCGGGTCGTTCCAGCTGGATAAGTAACCGGCGTACGCGAAACTATCTATAAGTGGGATGGTCATCAAAACATGGCCGTCAGGGAATTCTGCAAACTCACTTCCACTGCGGGTAACACTAAGCTCAACGGGCAAGTCTTCATGAATGCCTAATTCCTCAGCATTAGAAAAGCGAGGTTCATAATCTTGATTTATCATTTCCCCATTGCCATAAAGAAGCCAATCTCTATTAATCTGAGGAAACCTTTTAAGAATCAGATCTACGGTTCTAGAAGATGGATTTCGCCTCTCATTGACAATTCTTCCGACGGTAACATTATTACCTGCCTGTATTTCCTTACTAAACTGATTTTTATTCAAATTAAAGTGTTGCATCAGTTTGCTAACTCTTTCCCAGGCTTCCATCAAATCTCAATTTTTATCAAAAAAAGTTTACAAACAGTTTGTAAAATGCAAACTGTTTGTATTATGTTTGTAACACATTTAAGGCTAAACGAAAGCTAAATATAAACGAAATATGACAGCGAATGGCGAAAAAATAGGTCAGGCGGGCGAAAACCTCCACCCAAAGCTTGTGTGGCTGACGGAATACCGGAAGCTGGATGATAAGGACAAGCGGGTATTTCGTGATCGGCTATGCGAAGTAACGGTCAACGGACAACGTATAACCGAACCTCGTATTAAGAAATGGTTGGAGCAGAGTAACACTCCTTCAATAGATGAAGCGAAGGCAATTATAGAGGAGCTGAATAAGCTCAATCAGGAGATCAAAGATTTACCAAAATTATTACAGGCATGAGTCTTCCGGTTCAGATCATCACGCTACAGCCTCAGGAATTGGCAAACATGCTCACCCAGGCGGCCCACACGGCAATAAGTCAATACAAAATAGAACATCCTGATAAAGCGAATCAGGAAGTGTTCACGGTAGAAGAGGCGGCGGAGTACCTGCGGTTTATTTCCAAATCTGGAAAGCCCAACCCCAAAGCCATTCACTCGCTACGAAAAGAAGGCAAGCTAAAGTCGGTCGTCGATCACGGGATCATCCGGATTACCATCGAGCAGATTAACGAATACCTCCACGAGTACGGGCCAATAAAAAACCCACTTTCCAGAGGCCAGCGGGTTTAAAGAATTTTTAATCAAATTATATATAACTGCAAAAGTATGAATGCTCCAGTAAGAAACAAATTAATCAACAGTTTACAGGTCTCTGCTCAGGCTTGGGCTGAGGGTCTGCGTGAGTTCTGGCAGGAAAAAGGAATCGAAGCCGAGATCGGCGGGTTCAATGTCGATTTCAACGAAAAGCAGTGCAAAGCAGATGTCTCATTATTTGTGTATCTGACCGACAATGATCATCCCGAGCAAACCGAAGCGGGCTGGATTAAAATCTTCGTCAATGCTCAGAACGCTACCGAGGACCCCAGCGATATGTTCGAGCTGGTGGTCAGTGCCTCGGCTCAGTTGGATGGTGTATACGATCTACTGGAAGATAAAGTTGCTCAGCAAATCAAAGCCATCGAGCAAAGCTTCAAGGATCTGGAATCGCACAACGACTTCCACCGATGGAACTAGCTATACCTCTGTTAATCATCGCGGGTCTGTCTCTGCTCCTCTACATTAATGTAAATCGACGCAAAAACGACCCTCCCGGATTCAATGAGTTCTTGAAATCCATCCGTCAGCAGAACAGACGGCTTCGTTAATCACCGCATTTCCATTTTAATCAAATCATATATATCCAATGAAAGATTCAATCACTTCCGCAGAAGCAACCGAAGTACAAGCTGTTGAAAGTACTGAACTGGCTACCTCAAACAATGGATTAGGTATTGTGTTGCCTACCATTGACCTGATGGCGGGTGAGGTGCCTGATTTGTCAGAGCATACCGCACTTCCTTTCGATCTAAGTTCAGAGTACTGGACTCCAGAAACTCCCGGCGAAAAACGTCGCGTCATTTACTTCGAAACTAAAGTGGATTACGTACCGGATCAACAGAACCCCGGCAGTGTGATTGCTCTGCCCTGCGTTCACTTCGTTGAACCCGTTGCCGAGGGAGCTAAGCAAATTCGTAATGGGTCGAAACGTTTAGTGGCCGCCATTGAAAACGCTATCGCTAATGGTCTGGTAAAGCAGGGTACACCGCTGGAAATTACCTATCTGGGTAAGAAACGCAATAAAACCAATGCTCTGATGTCTGACATCTGGTCTATCAAACCTCTGCTCCTTCATATCTAATCATTCGGCCCCGACTGTTTACAGGTAGGGGAATGTGCTCTTTTGATCTGCTTTGCGGGTCGTAAAGAGTCGGGGCCAAACCTCTTCGCTTCAATGGAAACTTCTGCTACTCCCGATTTCTCTAATATCCTTGCTCACCTGGCTACGGCTGAGGTTCAGGAAAAAGAACTCAACCCGTACCGTTTAGGTGGTGGTGAATACACCGACATCACCGATTTCATCATCGGCTTGAAAACAATGGCGGGTAATGAGACGCTGGTACTCGATCCGGCGAACCTTTGCCGGAATGGTCTGGCGGTCGCTGACGAAATGGAGCATTACCTGCAAACCAAGTCGACCTCCAGCTCAGCTCTGAAACAGGTCATGAAAACGCCTCTTCATTACTGGTGTTACCTGAACGAGCCAATTACTCGTCCCGAGAAAAAAGCCTTTGATTTAGGTACGTTCATCCATCAGGCTTTTTTGGAGCCTGACAAGTTCGATGAATTGGTAGTGGAGCCAAAAGCTTCGATGTCGTCGAATGAAGGATGTGATAAGCTGATAAAGTTTTGGGAGGAGCAACTTGGTAAAGTAGGTAAGAAGCAAAAAAAACCTTTGGTTTCTTATGCCCGTAGAGCCCTGAAACGTCGCGGCCTGAATCTTAAGAAAATCGACGGTAAGAAGGCGTATATCGAGGAACTGAGTAAACGGGCGGGTAAAATCTCAGTTGATAACGATTCTTACCTGAAGGCGAAGCTCATCCGTCGCCACTATGAAACCTACGGCGGCGGCATTATCCCGGCCATCATGAAAGGGGCCATGCATGAAACCAGTTTTTACGGCGTGGATCCCGAGACCGGAATCAAAGTAAAGGTTCGTCCAGATGCGTTCAATCTGGAGGAGAACATCGGGGCGAACGTGGTTATCTCTTTCAAAACTACCTCCGCGGAGTCCGTTAAGAAATTCCTCTACGATTCTGCCAAGTTCGATTACCCCATGGCAGAGGCCATGTATCTGGACGTGATGCAGAATGTAACGGGCCGGAAGTTTACTGGCGTATTCTGTGTCGCTCTTCAAACTTGTGCCCCATACCTGCCCATGCTGGTGTATTATCCGGAGGAGGTTCTGGCGGCTGGTCGGTATCGCTACCGGATGGCTATGCAAACCCTGAAAGATATTCTGGATACGAAACACTTCCCAGGCTTTGATTCATTTGCTGAGGAGGGTCACTTAGGTATTATCTCCGCCGATATGCCAGAATGGTACCTGCGGGAATTACCTGCCATGCACATCGAAGGAGGGGAGGAGTAATGACTATTGACGCAATTAAAGCCGCCACCGGAGCGGCCCAGAGTGAGAAGATTTTCGGCTTTGATCCTCCCGTTCCTCACCAGTGTAAGTTTTTCGATCAGGTTATTCAAGGAATAAAAGACTTCAATAATCATGTCAATGACGCTGAACGGGATTTGAATAACGTAGAAGGCGGTGAGGATGCCCTTAGCTCAATTTACAGTGCTCAAAGCGAATGTTACGGGTTAACCGATAAGGTCGAAGATTTACGAAAAGCCATTGAAGGGGTTCGGGATTGGGGGCAGGCCTGGAAAGATCTGGCAAAGAAATTCGCTGAACTATTGCCCGATGAGGTGCTATGGGACAGCCTATCGGGTGACTTGAAGGGATTAGAAAAGGCTTTCACTGATATGTATGAAAAGGTTTAGGCGGTTCCTGAGAAGGCGAATACGGGCCTTCAAACAAGCTGATCCCTGGCTGGTTGCTACTCACCTCGTTATTCTGGCTTTCGTTTCTGGCTGGATTCAATTGATGATTCTTTTGGCTAACTACATTTTACAATACTTCAATTTTTTTTACTCATGACAGAAGAAAAAGAGTACGTCGAAATCAAGTACTTCTTTACGCAGGATGAGAAAAACAAACTCGCGTTTTCCCTTGCTGAACGGTCGGTAGAAAAGTCAGAGCTGGAGGAGGAAAAGAAAGCCAGTGCCAGTCAGTATAAAGCGAAAATCGACGGAGTGGCGGCCAATATCCATATTCTTTCCCGTCACATTAAAGACGGCTGGGAGCATCGGAAAGTGTACGCCACTAAGCGTAAAAACCTGTTAGCTGGCATTTGGGAGTGGATCGATCCAGAAACGGGCGAAGTAATCAAATCGGAACGGCTGGTTGGAAAAGATATGCAGTTGTCGCTTGATGAACAGCGGGCCTATGAAGAACAGATGCGGCAGCAAAACGAGCCTATCGACGTAGAACCTGATTCACAAGGTCCGTTTCTGCTCGGTAGTGGTGAACTCCCACCAGCTGATGAACCGGAAGAGCCTGGTCATATCGAGGATATCGAACATGAGGATGTTCAGGATGATGATCCGGAAGTTGACCCAGATCCACTCGACGATGAACAACCGGAGGAGAAGCCAAAGAAACCACGTGGCAGACCTCGCAGACAGTAGAGTAGTCAACGGTTTATACACTCGCTTCTGGCGATGCTTTTAGCGAGTGTTTTTTTCTAACCCAGATCACTAAGCTCAGTATCGTATAATAACAATCGTTAGCGGCAAGAGACATGAATGATTTTAGCGGAATATGGCTACCTGCGGAGATTCTCTTGTTAGAAGATTTGAACCTGACTGAAGTAGTGTTGCTTTCGGCAATCATTCCTTTGGCTTTGGGGCGGCCCTGCACGGCCGAGAATAAGCACTTGGCAAAGAAGGCTAAGGTATCGTCAACAACGGTTTCGCTGGCTATAAAATCGCTTTCGGAGAAGGGTTATTTATACATTGATGCGGGGCAAAAAAGGGGTAACGAAAGGCACATTTGGTTGTATTCGGACGGGGTTACCCTCTTTCAGAATTTGAAAGACCCCTCTTTAAGATTCTTAAAGACCCCCCTCTTTCAAAATGTTAAAGACCCTCTTTCAGATTCTTATAGACCCTATTTAAAAAACTTAAAGAGCCTCTTTAAGAATTTTAAAGAGTTAAATAAGGTAGAAAGCAAAATAGAAAACAAAGTACCTACCAACCAACCAAACGCGGCGGTTGAAAATTTTGAAAACGGTGAAGCGAAAAACGATGATTTCGAAGCGGAAGTTTTTCAAAATGAACCCCCGGTTGCGGCGGCCCCCCAACTGCCAGAAGTATGGCAACGGGTTAGCGACGAAATCAGCTCCAACGACATGTGCAAGATTATGGCCATGCGAGGAGTAAAGGCCAACAACCTGCTTGACGTTTACCCCGAGTTTTCAAATGTGCTTAGTGAATTCATCGAGGGAGAGCGGTTGAAGAGTCAGGTTCCCCGCTGGAAAGATGACAACGACATGAAATCGAATTTTCGGGATTGGCTGAAAACCTACCTCCCCAAAAAACGAGAACAAATTGACAGCAAAGGCAATGGGACTAGTATCAAAAGTTTTACAAGAAAAGCTGGGTTTGAAGCCCGTACAACGGGACTTAAGCCCCCCGGTGTACCACCAGCACCGACCAAAGGGTTTGGCAAGTTATGAGCCGATTGAAGCAAAGGACGTGACAATAGACCAGGGCGACCGCTACATTTTCATCGTTGTGAAGTCGAGAATGAAAGACCTGTTTCAAACGCACGATTACCTGACGGCCATGAAAGAGATTCTATCAGCGGCACGAAAAGAGAAAGCGGCCCTGATTAATCGGCAGAATTACGCAGCGTATTGTTTTCGGCAAGTCCAGTACCCTCACGTAACCGCCGAAGCTTACTTCAAGTGGATTCAGCAGAATGCCAGAGCGGGCGGCAGGCCGTTGATCATCAACGAAAAAAACAAGGACATCATTAAAGCCCTGGCCTTGTATTTCACCAAAGATGAACGGGCCGAAGGATACGGGTTGGATCTGGATAAAGGGCTTTTGATTTTCGGGAGCATCGGTTGCGGAAAAACATTCACCATGAAAGCCTTTCGCACTAATCCGACCGCTTCGTTTTTGCTGGTTCCCTGCTCTGAGATTTCAAACGCATTTACGCACGATGGGGTCGAAGCTTTAGAAAAGTACGGAAGTCCCGCCAAAGGCAAACCGAGCATTTTCAACGGGGATAAGGAGTACGGCTGGTGCTTTGATGATTTGGGTACAGAAGAAATGTCATCCAGCTACGGCAATCGTCGAAATGTAATGGCGGAGGTGATTCAGAAGGTGTACAACCGCTCAGATTTAAAAGGAAGGATTCACATCACTACCAATCTGGAAGTGAATCAGATCGAAGCCATGTACGGGGAGCGGGTACGAAGCCGGATGCGGGAAATGTTCAACATCATTAATTTTCCCGAGGAGATCGGTGACTTACGAAAATGACCACTACCATCACCATCATGGAGGTTATCCCGGGTCTGAATGGCCCCAAAGGTTTGAAACGGGAACACCACCATGCCTACAAAAAGCGGCGGGACAAATACCAGTGGACAGCGGCCTCTCAAACTCGAAACAAGCATCCCGGTAAAGTAAAGTTCATTCTTACCCGCTACACGATTGGGCCTGAAATGGATTACGAAAACCTCACGGCAACGGGCAAATGCTTAACGGATGCTATCGTAAGGGCAGGAATCATTAAGGACGATTCGCCGAAAATTATCGTATCCCGGGATTATCAGAATGTCAAAATTTCGCGTAAAGAAGCTCATCAGCAGAAAACTACAATCACGCTGATTGATGCTGAGTAACAGTAACTGAGTACCCTTTTTAATCAAATCATATATAATCTATGAAACCTATGATTCTGGCTCTACAGTCCATCTCTGGACTCGGTGGGGCGTGTGTCTTCGCTTTTTATTTCAAGTTCTGCACGGAACGTTTCGGGAAAGGAGGTCAGCAGTGAAAAAGAGCAAATTCATCAAAACCCCTAAGAAGGTAACGCTCCAACCCGCTCAGTACGGACGTCCGTTGAACGCTGAGGAAACCGGGCTTTCGCTGGTTACATCGGCCTCCGTTCATTACCTAATTCAGTGCCTGGATAAGCTGAAAGAAACCACTCTGTTTTCGGGCCCACTCAAGTACAAAGCCAACATGTTCCAGGAAGAGCTGCTTCGGCATGCCAAAGTAACGGTCTGGGATGTTTCTGCAGGTGAGGGGGTGGATACGTACTCAGCCATGGAGCAAATGGAAGGTATTTCCATGATGTTTCATAACCTGCTCATGACGTGTATGGCGATTGGTAGTCTGCACCCTGGCCAACACTCGCTTTTCTGGCTGGCGATGAATAAAGAGTTCATTGCTTACAAAATGCCCATTGCCATCGGCCCTGATGGGTATATCCAGTACATCGACGAAAAGAAGGAAGGGGGTGAGGTATGAAGTAAAAATATTTTGGAACCAGGTGCTTCTCAAGGTATATAGAGTATAAGTTCTATCAACCTAACCTCTGGTTACAATTAAAAGGTAGACAAAATATGATTATTAGTATTAGATTGGTTTTTTTTAATTAAAATGCAAAAAAAAACAAAAATGGGTAAAAAATGCATACATTTATATGTTTTTCTTACCCATTATATTAATTTGCAGTCAAATTTGTTGTATTTTTTTAGTCATAACTGTTGTACTGTGAACTTTTAACACACTATCATGAAAACGCCTAAATATATTTCAAACTCGATAAAAGGTATAAATAAGAGTGAAAATCAAGATAATACTTTAGTTATAGAAGAAACAAATTTCAATATTTATGCAATTTTCGATGGAGTAGGAAGTGCAGCGAATAGTAGAATGGGAACAGAAATTGCAAAATCCTATATTGAAAAGAATTATAACAGTTATATAACTAATAATGAAGTAAGTATTGATAAATTAATGTTTATGTGTAATGAACATTTTAAAAGCGTTAATATTCGAGATGCATTTACAACGTACTGCTTAGCGGTGATCTTGAAAGATTATAGTAAAGTATATTATTCTTCTATGGGAGATACAAGAATTTATTTAATATCAAATCAATATTTTGAACAATTAAGTGAAGATGATAGCTTTAAATTTCAAAACGTGTTAACAAAATGTTTGGGAATGGACTATCTGTCATTCTCTGATTTTAAACAAAATGTTATAGATTATAAAGATGAAAATATTTTGTTATGTACTGATGGTTTTTATTCTTTTTTAGAGAATGATAAAATGACTTTTTTCGAGATTATAAATAAAAAACTTTTAAAAAATATCGAAGATAATTTTAATAAAGTTATTTTAGATAAAAATTTTGACGACTCCACCTATTTATTGGTAAGATAAATGTTTACTTCTGAGAAAATTTTAGTTGACTCCTTAAAAGAGCATTTCAATCAAATGTGCGATTGGAACGTAAATAATAATATTACTATTGTTTCAGAGGAGGTTGATGTGGGCTATGGTATTGCAGATATTGTTATATCTAAGGTAAAGCATGATTCTGTTAACACAATTTATTTGCAAAATTATGATATAGCTGTTTACAATATTGTTAAAAAGAACAAAAATATAACATATGATTTTCTTAAAACCACTACAGGGTTAAATGATCAAGTCTTAAAAAAAACCATCAATAATTTAATGTTTCAATGTTATATAAATATTAATAACGACAATATTTATATACAAAACGAGTATATAAATATTGTCGAAAAAAATATAGCAATTGAAGCTAAGCTTAAGAATTGGAAACGTGCCCTAATGCAAGCATATCGTTATAAGTGGTTTGCAAACCAATCCTATGTTATACTTGACAGTAAAAACATTAAAGCGGCAATCAACAAAATAAATGAATTCAAAAAGTATAATGTTGGACTTGCTGAAATAAGTACTGATGGTGTTATAAAAAAACACTTTAAACCTAAGAAGGAGAAGCCATACAGTAATAATATGACAATTCTTTTTAATGAAAGAGTTAAAAAGGAATTAAGTCATTCTAAGCAAATGGGATCTCCAAGTTTCTAAATGGTAGTTTTTACTTTCATCAGTTAAGTAAATCCCTTTTTTTTCAATATCATTATAAGCATCAATAGCATCTGTTACAATTTTGATTACATATTCTTTTCTAGATGGTACATCATCAATGGATGCTATTTTTTTAATTAATCGTTCTATAGAAAGTAAATAATTTTTATGTACATCTGGTTTCTGATTGCTCCATACATACCCTTCTTGTAATATTACATCAGAAAATATATTTTTTTCATTTCTGATATTCATTACTCCGCCCTGTTCAAAAACAAGGTTTAGTTGTTGTGCTTTAACCATGTTTAGTAATTTTTCAGAAAAATACCAACCTTTAGAGGGGCCTCCTGATTCACTTACTAAGAATCTTTTTATGTTAAATATTCTCATATTTTCAAAAGTAGCTATAGTAATATAGTCTATATCTGTTACAGCTAGAACTATAATTGCATCCCAATTTGCATAAGCGAAGACAGTTAAAAACTTCTGTTTTTTCAGCGTCTTGAAAATCACACTTAAATTTTTTAAATACTTATAGTCTGTGTTAAGTTTAGTGCGAGTTTCTGGCTTAGATTCAGGAACTATATAATATCCATCGAAAGCTATTTTAATATCTGTTAAATTATATAATAATCTTTCTACTTTTTCTGAATCCAGAAGGGTATGATGATTTAATGGCAGAGATAAATAGTAAGTATAGCCCTGTTCTTTATTGTCTTTTAGCCAGTTATTAACGGTTAAGATTATTCCAATAAATTTATCAAGGTTATCATCTTCATAATAGTTTGGGATGATAATATTTTTTAAACCAAGACTTTTCTGATATTCAATTCCATCTATTATAGAATTGATTAAATAAACACTCGTTAAATTATCATCTGATTCAATCGCTGCTGGGTGGAAATGGTATTCACTAAGTTTACCCTTTCCAATAGAGCCAGATTCTTTTTTTCCGAAATATTGTAAGTCTAGGAAAGATTTTCCAAGGATATCACTCATATCATATCCGTTGACTTTATTTTTAGAGAAATAATCTGGTGAGAAGCTGTAAGCACAAAATACAAAACCATCACCAATTGAGTTTTTGTAGTGAGAGTCGTAGTTCCAGTTGGGGTAGTGCCCTATAAGGTGTAAAACTTTCATTTTTTTTGCTAGATTAGTTTATATAGATCTTCAATTGAACGCGGTCTTTCTGAGACTTTAAATTTCATTGCTTCAGTACAGAAAGATGTAAGATCAAAACCACTATTGCATACAAAACTTTCATCCGCAGTTTTAAATCTAGCACCAATTTCACTTTCTGAATTGCCAAATGGTAGTTTTTGGTGGAATAAGTAGTACAATAGAGCACCTATACTAAAAAAATCAGTTCGATAGGAAATCATGTCTTTATTTCCAACATATTGTTCGGGACTGGCAAACATCCATGACATGGGTTGAAATCCAGCAGCGGTCAAAGTTTGGCTACCTAAATCTCGTGCAATACCAAAATCAATAAGAACTGGCTTTCTATTTGATTGTATTATGATATTTTCTGGCTTTATATCTCTATGAACATATCCTTCTTGCCATATAGGATTTAGAATATCAAACAAATCTTTAGCTAAAAACTTTATAGCTTGACAATCATTATGGTAAGAAGGAATAATATCTGATAGAGTCTCTCCCGCAATAAATTCTTCGAAAATAATTACTTCACCATTGTAGTCTTCAATGGATATTATTTTCGGTATGCCAGGTGAATCTTTGTATTTTTCGTAAATGACCATTTCACGATCAAAGCGTGCATCACGTCTTGACCTTAAAAGTTTCATTACTATATCCTTCCCATTCACAGTTGGAAAGTGTACATCTTTTTGGCCTCCACTTGTTTTTGGCCTGTGATATCCAGTTATTCCAAAGTGGTCCTCAAATGCTTTGGTAAAGGTTTGTGAACTCATAAATTATTGAATTGGACTAAGGTGTCAGTAAAACAATCTTAAAGATATGTATCAAATTTTAAATGACAGTAGTAATCTTTCAAAGTAGTTTTGATACCTACTAATTTCTTAGAAAAAATTTTTCGTCAATCATCGCTATTCTACAACCTATCAGCACATACTATTTACTACAAGTAGGTTATCAAAATATAGAGTACAAATATCTGATAGTAAATTGTATGACTGGTAATAATTTCTAATGAATGGTATTTTGGAGGGTTAAACCTAGTTAAATCTGTGATAAGAGATTTAAATTTCTGTTATTTATTACGTATATTGCTCAGCGTTACATGATTTCTTAGTTTACATTTATTTATGGGCCAAACAGCCAAAACGGGTATTTCCCGAGTCCTGATTGGTGCGGTGGTACCCAATCCCGAAAACCCCCGAATTATCAAGGACGCTGCGTTCCACAACCTAGTACAATCCCTGAAGCAGTTTCCGGAAATGATGGATCTTCGCCCGGTCGTCGTGAATGAGAAAATGATGATTTTAGGCGGGAATCAGCGGTATAAAGCCGCGATTGAGGCTGGATGGAAGGAGATTCCGATCATCATTGCCAAAGGGCTCACGCCGGAACAGGAACGGGAATTCATTGTAAAGGACAACTCATCAGCTGGTGAATGGGACTTTGATCAACTGCGGGAAGGATGGGAGGCAGATTTACTATTGGACTGGGGCGATATCCAAATACCGGAACTGCCCACTGAGAAGCAAAAGGATTCAGGCGATTTGAATCAGTCCGCGGATTCGTACCTAAATGGGGCTATCAGGCAGATTGTTCTTTATTTCGACGTAGAAACGCACGCTCGGGTATTGGAACAGCTTAAAACGATCGGGGAGAAATACGGGATTGAAGACGACAACACCGCTGTTGTACTTAAACTCCTCGAACACTACTCCGAAACCAATGAAGAGCTTTCCGAGTGATTTACAAATTATAATCCCCAGCAAGGGACGGGCAGGTCAGACGAAAACTGATCTGCTTTTGCAGTCTGTAGGGTTTCCCTATTCATTTCTGGTAGAACCGCAGGAAGTGGATCAGTACCGGGCCATAGGCGTTCCAGTCATTTCTTTGCCGCTCAATAATCAGGGGATATCCTATGCTCGTAATTACGTTCTTGAATACGGGAAAGGAATGGGGTTCACCTGGGTGCTCATGCTGGATGATGATATAGGTAGCTTTGGCCGGGTGATTGATGAACGAAACCGCAATTCGGATCCAAATGAATTACTCAGGGCGTTTGCCATTATTAAGCGTTTTAATCCGGCAGTGGGTGGGATTGAATACAGCCAGAACGCTTGGTGTGCCCGTCATGAAGTAACTGCGAACCGCTTTTGTGATGTAGCAGTATTTCTTAACCTGCCTAAGATTACTTGGCACTACAGGCCCGAGATGAACTTGAAGGAAGATCGGGATTTTGTACTACAGGCCATAAAGCACAAGGCAGGTGTTATTCGGGTCAATAAGTTTTACTTCAACTGCCCGCAGGTCGGTTCCAATAAGGGCGGGTTATATCTGGATTACAAATCCCAACGAGACATTCAGGCGGTACGGAACATGATGAAAGCGTGGCCAGGTGTTCTGACGCTGGTAAAGAAATCTGGGAGAATAGATTTTAAAGTGAATTGGAAAGCCCTGAGAGTATGAATCATCTTCATTTATCAAAAAAGCCCCTCAACTTTAAAGAGTACGTTAAACGGTCGGCATTGGAAGGGGACGTATCCACGGTAATTACTGAGGATACGTTAGTGTATTGTGAGGGAAAGCCCGTCATCTTGTACGCTCGACTGCAAACCGACCTGAGCCAACTCCTCGCCTCTGTTCAGAAAATCAAGTACGAGAAGAATAAACGTACAACGGGACTGGTTACGGAATCAGCCATCTTTGGTTATAATCCCCGTAACGTAATTCGCAAAGACTTTTGCTCGGCAACCGGTATGGCTTATAACTCTCCAGCTGATCACGCCATCATTGCGGGTTTTGGAGTTGAGCTCACGAAGCTTTATCAGGAGTTCTTTCCTGAGACGTATGAAACTCACTCTGGTTTCGTAGATGAGAAGATTAGCCCGGATTGGAAGATAAAAGACACTCCTTTCACCTCAGGTATTGTGAACCGGAATAACCCTTTGAAGTATCATTTCGACTCGGGAAACGTAAAGAATGTACTATCAAACATGGTTGTTCTTAAAAAAGACGTTCAGGGCGGCGGGTTGGCATGTCCTGAATTTGATCTTTTGTTCGAGTGTGCCAACAATACCGTTATGCTTTTCGACGGTCAGCAGATCCTGCACGGTGTCACCCCCATTCGTAAGACTTCTCCTAATGCTTTCCGGTATAGCGTCGTGTATTACACGCTTTTACAGATGTGGCAGTGTCTTCCCATTGGCGAAGAGATCGCCCGCATTCGCAAAATCCATACGCAGCGGGAAAGGAACCGGGCGGCGGGTAAGGTGGATGGTAGTAAGCTGGCGAAGGACTCATAATTCAATGATCATGAAAATTCAAGGCAGCAATGGCAAATAAACTATCAAACACCGAACGGCTGGCCAGGGAGTTAGAGATTGCGAAACTGGCCCGGATGGGATTGACGATGAAACAGATCGGCCACCAATTGGGGCTGACGGAATCATCGATCAGTAAAATCCTGTCTGGCTTACGGGAAGAATGGAAACAGCAGATCAACCGGGACATTGGTGAGTTGCAGGCTCGTCAGGCGGCTGAAATCGTTGATCTGAAGGTGAAGTCTATGAAGGGGTGGGATAAATCACTGGAGGCCCGGACCAAGAAGCATTCGAAAACCAAAGGCAAAAAGATTCCGCTGACGGATAAGAATGGGAAAGCCACTGGGGAAAACATGGCCGTTCCTTCCGATACGGAGCAGTCCCTGACCATCGAGGAAACGAACGGTGATCCCCGGTTTCTGATAGTGTATACCAAGCTCATGGAGCGGGAAGCAAACCTGCTGGGTATTGACGCACCCAAACGTATCGTTGATGAAACGGGTAAAGTTGGCTTGAAAATTGATTTAAGTAAACTATCAGATGAGCAGCTTGAAGCTATCGCCTCAGCAATTGATGGCGTTGACAGGAATTGACCCCAATGCGGTTTTAGCCGAACGTAGTAAAAGAAAGTGGGCAAAAGATTACCTCAGTTTTGTCATGGACATGAATCCTCGGTACGTACCTGAGGATTTTCACGTTTACATCGCAAGCCGTTTGCAGGCCTTCGCTGAGGGGAAGATCAAACGGCTCGGAGTACTGATGCCGCCCCAACACGGAAAGTCTGAGTTATCTACCCGCCATTTCCCGCCACACCTGGTTGGGTTGCGTCCCAATCTGAATATTCTACTCACCGCGTACGGAAAGGATCTGGTTACGCAGTTCAACCGCTACATTCAAAATGTTATGCTTTCCAAGCCGTACCGGGCGGTATACGGCAATCTACTAGCAACCGGGCGGCGAATGGACTCAGCAGAGGAGAAGAACACGAAAACGCTGTCCATCGTCGGTCACAAGGGCGTTATTCGTACCATTCCCCGTGGTGGGGGTATTACTGGTAATCCGGTGGATATCCTGATCATTGACGATTTAATCAAGGGCTCAGACGAAGCCCGTTCGGATGCGATTCTTTCCGGGAACTGGGAATGGTGGAACGAGGTAGCCAAAGCCCGTCTGCACAATGAATCCCAGGTGTTGCTAGTGAATACCCGCTGGGCTGAGAATGACCTTCCCGGCATGCTCATGAAAAAGGAGAAGAACTGGGAGTGGATTATCTATCCCGCCATCAAGACCGAGGATATCCGGGAGTATGATCACCGGGAAGTAGGGGAGCCGCTTTATCCATCCAAACACTCGCTGGAAAAGCTCTTGGAAACGGAGAGCAATTCGAAGACTTCCTTTCAGGCCGTTTACCAGCAGAACCCAGGCCGTAACGAACAAACGGCGATCTATGCGAAATGGCCTACGATTGCTCAGCTCATGGATACGTACCAGGTAGAGCTATACGGCTTGGACTTTGGCTGGAACTCGGATAACCCGATGGCGTTGGTTCAGTCCCGCTTCTGGGCCAACCGGGCTCACCACAAAGAACACATCTACGATCCAGAGCTAACCACGTCCATGCTGGCCAAACGCATGCGGGAAGTTGGGATCACCAGTGAATTGATCGTTGCGGATTCGGCCCGTCCTGATAAAATCAACGAGCTTCGGTACGACTACGGGTTTAACATCGTCGGTGTGCCTAAATTTCAGGGGAGTATCGAAACGGGGATAGCGGACGTAAAAGATTTGGACAACTACTACACGGAAGATTCGCATCACATCGGCGAGGAGCTGAATAAGTACGCCTACGTCACTCAGGGCGAGTATGTAACTAAAACTCCTGTGGATAAGTATAACCACTTGATGGATGCCATTCGTTATACCTGCATGTACCGGAAGCGAGTTTTACAGGGCGGAACGTCGCAGGCGTAAAATTTTTTTGCGAAATATTGGAAATTATGTCCAATCTCTTACTTTTGTCTCTCGTTGCAATCGCAGCAAAAGGTTGGCTGAACACTGGGGTAAAGGGCGGGTAGCGACGTCTGCCCGAAACTCTGGAAATCTGTTCTGTCAATCGCTTCACACAGCAGCCAGCCTACTACGTCGCATTTTCACTTTCTAACAAATAAGCTGGCATGTCATCACTTATCGATTGCCCCGGATTAGCTAAACTCGAATCTGTACCAGACAACGATTGCGAGGTTATACCTGGGAAGGTTATGCGAATGGGTTATCAGTTGCTCTCCGGTAGTGATTTTACCGAAACGAGCATCATTACTGAAACGGCCTGGACAGCAGCCCTCACCGCAGAGGATGCTAAAAAGATCGTTTTAACTCCCTTTTTATCGGACGCGGGTGACCCAATCACTCCAGGCGAGCCTAACCAAACGGGTGGTAATGACGGAACAACGGCCATGGGACTTCCTGTCGTTGAATCATATGGCTTCAGTTCGGGCTTGTTCCAGATCATGGGGGCTTCATCTGCTCAGATTGATGCGTTACGCAAATTGACTGGAGCATCCATCGCCCTTTCCGGACCTACTCGTCTGGGTACGTATCTCTTCTGCGAAGGGGACAAAATTGGCTCCATTGGTGGTAAGCCTATTCCCATTTACAACGTCACCATCAGTGATCCTACTTTAGGTGGTCGTGGGAAGGCGGTTAACTATCCGCTGCGGTTCAATTTCCCTGCGTTATGGTCGAAAGGCTTAACCTTTCATAAGGCTAACTTTTCCCTGAACGCTCTCATCAATGCTTAATGGCAAAGAAGGGAGTAAAGCTTGTTTTGGACCCCCAGGGGGAGGAGCAAGAGTTTAGCCACGAACACGCAGAGGCTATCCTACGGTATCAAAAAAAAACTGGGTTAAGCGGTTGGACGCTGCCCGAGAAATCGAAACTTAACTTTGACGGTGAGACGCTCAGCACAAGAACTTCAAAAGTATCTGGAGAAACCGCAGAACTCGGCGGCGATTCTGCTGGCGAGAAGTGATGACGAGCGAACCGTATTTCATGCACGCCCGGCCTCTAAACTTGAAGAGGCCGGGAGTTATGCTTCTAAGTTCTCTGAACTGGTAAAGGGGATTGTAACCCAACCTCGCAAACAGGCGACCTTTTTCAAACTCCTTCAGTTCCCACTTCCAACCCGGAAACAGATCAGCCGAGCTTCGGACGATTTGAACCGGGTTTTTGAGGCTCAGGACCGTTACGTAGGCTGGGAGTTTACTACGCCCGATACAGAGGAGGACTTTCGGGAATACGTCGAGGCTAAGAAGTTCGACACCTTTGTAAAGGAGAATATCTTCAATGCCATTTTTGAACGCTGTAACTCACTGGTCGTTGTTGACCTACCCGAGTTGCAGGCGTTCGGCGAATATCCCGAACCGTACGCCTATCTGCTTCCCATTGCCAACGTGGTTGACATGGGGCTGAATTCAGACAAAAGCATCGAGTATTGCCTTTTCAAGATTTCTACGGATCGATTTGCGGCTTTTGATGAAGGCCATTTTCGTATTTACAGCAAGGGTAAGGATGGGGAGAATAAGGATACGTATACCCTGCAACGTGAGGTCCCTCATTCGCTGGGGTATTGCCCGGTGAATTTCATCTGGCATGACCAGTTTGGGGACGCGGGCATTCGTAGACTTTCACCGCTTTTCGATGCTTTGACGGACATGGATCGGCTGGTGATGAGTGATGTTTTTAAGGAAGATTTGGACCTGCATGCGGCTTATCCGTATCTCTACTACCTGAAAGAAAAATGTAGTTATAAAGACGAGAAAGGTAATATGTGTGCGAATGGGGTTATCGCTTATTACGAAGATGAGACCCCCAAAACCAAGCCCTGTCCCAATAATTGCCAGAACTCGTTTGCTGGGCCCGGTACTGCGTTTAAGATCACTCAGCCTGGAATAGGGGAGCATGCCTTGCCGACTCCAGCTGGTTTCGTAACACTCCAACGGGATTCGCTTGATTATATCACCGAGAAGGTTGATGCCGCTAAGAAAGAGCTCTTTCACTTCCTGACGGGTTATGAACAGGAGGCGGATAAGACGAAAGCCCTGAACGAAGACCAGGTGCAAAGCCAGTTTGAAGCCCGGATTAATAAACTGATCTATTGGGCCGAACATCTGGAGAAAACGCATCGCTGGATTCTGGAAACCATTGCCCGACTTCGGTATGGAAACGAGTTCCTGAAGGTCACAGTCAACTACGGTCGTGAGTTCTACCTTGAAACCCTTCAGGATGCCCTCACGGCCTATCAGGATGCCCGAGCGAAAGGGTTACCGATGTACCTGCTCGAAGTCCTCCGTCGCCGGGTTGTTCGCCTGCTGGCCCGGAATAATGATCACGAATTACAGCGGCTCACCTTACTGGAGCTGCTCGAACCTTACCCCGATGTGCCACTGACTAGCGTTCAGCAGGGTACACCGGATTACGAGTTGAAAGCCAACTTTAGCCGATACGTCGGGCAGTTCGAACGCAACAATATCGACCTCGTGAGCTTCGGGTCAAATGGATCTATCGCAAAGAAGCTCGAAACCATCGAAAACGAACTTTACAGTTATGTCCAAGCAAGAGCAAAACTTTGGCAACAAAGACAGCCAGAAGACCCAGCCACTGCCCAATAACTTCGATAAGAAGTGTGTCTGGGTTCGCCAAACCGTAACCCGTAAACTTGAAGGCCAGAACGTTACGGTAGGAGCAAAAAGTATCGGAGAAGTCCAGTGCTACACTCCGGAGGAATTCGAAGATACCTTCATCGAAGACAACGGGATTTATCGTCACCGTTCTCTGGATTTTCAGGCAACGATTCTTCATCAGCCTACAGGTGGGGTAGACGCACCTTCTGAATTGGACATCCAAAAAGAGGAAATCGAAAAGCAGAAGGAGAAAGAACTTTTGGAACTGCGTCAGCAGCTGAAGGATTCTCAGGCTCAAAATGAGCAATTAAAGTCAGACTTAGCAGACAAGGAAAAGGCAATTGAAGAAAAAGCGAAAGAGGTAGATGACAATGCGAAAAAGGAAACGCAGGAAGCTACCAAAGCCGCAAAATCTCCAGCGACTGCACCAAAAGCTTAATCAATTCGTCAGCCGGGGCAACTCGGCTGATTTTAACCTTTAGTAAATTTCAGCCAACACAATGACTTACGCAGAAATCAAAGCCGCCATCGACGGCGACGCCTCTTTAAAAGCAGAACTCCTGAAAGGATTAGAGCCTGACGTTATTACCGCCCTTACCACTGCCGGTAATGTCGTTAAGAAGAAAGTCGAGATTGATCAGGAAATTACGACAGCTAAAGGGGAGGCAACAAGAGACGCCCACTCCGCCTGGGAAACAAAAATTGGCGAGTTAACTGGAAAGACTCGTCCAGAAGGTAAAAAAGGTTTGGATTGGGCTGTTGAAGAAATTACCGCGATTAAGAGTAAAGCGGCGGGTTCCGATACCGACAAATCTGAGCTTAATCAGCTTCGTACTGAACTTAACACTTTAAGAACCGAGCTGACAAATAAGGACGCAGAATCGTTCAAACGTGAAGTGAATGGCCTTATCGACGGGGCTGTTCAAAATGCCAATATTCTGATCCCTGCTCACCTGAAAACGGACGAGGAAAAGAATAGTTATGTTGCTCTTCAACGTAAAGCTTTGAAGTCTTTGTTCACGTCTGAATTAGTAGCGAAAACTGATCAGGAACGTGGTACTGTATTCTTCGAAGGTGAAAACGCAATTCTGAAGGACGGCAAAGCTTTAACACCTACCGACATCATCCGTGATCGTTATAAAACCTTCTTGGCTCCCGAAAAGCAACAGCAAAATGGAGCGGGTACAGGCGGAAATGGTGGTGGAAATGACGGTAAGGTAAACAAATACGCGGGTATGACTCAGGAACAGGCCCGTAACGAACTTCTCAAAGACGGCCATCCAAGCGGAAGTGATAAATACACTGAAGTAATGGCTACCTACGAGAACCAACAGTAACCCTCAGCCCGATTCCTTCAGCCGGAATCGGGCTAGCAGCTACCAAACCTTTGCTTCGGGCAGCGTAACGAAATGTTAAACGCTAAATTTTAAAGCTAATGTCCATAGCTGCAACCGTTTTTGACAAGGCCGTAGTAATGGCCAAAGATCGTTTTAAGCAGTTCGAAAACCGTCGCCCTCTGATGGGTGCTTATGAAGCCCTTCGAGAAGGAACGAACCAGCTGGTAACTAAAACGAATCTGGAGAAGGCTCGTTCGTCTCCATCCCGCCCCGTGACAATGCCCGTTTTAAAGCGTTATGACGCGACGGTTCATAATAAGCGGGCTGTTGTATTGCCAGGTGATGAACCCAGTTCTGATCTGGTAACGCTGAATTGGTTTACCCGTGGTTTTACGGTTAAAACCCGTGAAGCGGTTCATCAAGGCAACTACATCAGCGAAGCTGAGTACATCGCTCACCAGATTGAGAACGGCATGCGTGCTGTTTATCAGGATTCAGTGGAAGTGGGCAAAGAGTCATTTGACAAGCTATCTTCAGATTATCTGAACGCTTCGAAAATGACCAGTTTGGCTACGACCACGTTGGCAGGTGTAACGATCGCTGGAGGTGCGTATGAGATGACTCAGGATAAGCTGTATATGTACATGCCTACCTTGTTTCAAAAAAATCAACTTCAGGGGCCTTTCCACGATGTAGCGAACATGGATGCTTATGCTCTGCGTACCTACATGAGCACAATGGGTTCCGGCAACCAACAGAATCTGGAGAAGTTGCTGACTAGCCAATATGATTTTGGTTACTCCCAGCACATTGCTGTTCCCGCGAATACGCTGGAGTCACATTACTTCATGGCAAAAGGTAGTTATGGCGTGCTGGATTGGATCGAATACGATTGCCGCAGCAACGGTGGTTACGATGGGAAAGGTAGCTGGGACGGTACGTACAAATACACCACCTGGCAAGACCCATACGGAACGCTTTGGGGTGTATTGGTAACGATGGGACCTAACGAATCAACGATTGAAGGTCTGGAGCGTTCCTACGCTATGCAGATGGATTTCTTCAAGGATACGGCATTCGTGAAGTCTTACTCGTCTGAAGCTGGCAAGTCCGAGACGATCAAAGTAAACGTCAAGCCCCAAGTAACGGCTTAGTAATCTGCTCAATTTCATCAATAGCCCCGCCCAATCAACGGGCGGGGTTTTGTCTTTACAATCATGGTGATATCTGAACGCATCTTTTCTGAACTGGCCGGGCTGGTGGGCTTCCGGTCGAATTTTGATCCTGCGAATGTGATTGATGCCGAAATTCAGGCCTCGGAGTCAGGTTTGACGGTTAACGGGGTTCACGCCCTAATCAATTCGCAGAATTTGCTGGCTACTCTTTCGGACGGGCCGGAAAACTTCATTGCTTTTAATCCCTACAACGTCGAAACGGTCTTCGACAAGGGAAGTATCGTTAAAGTAGGAACGAAGCTCTTCATGAGCCTGAAAAGTGGCAATATGGGCAATGATGTAACGAACTCGGATTGGTGGAAACATACGAACCTGCTTTCGGAAGTTCTTCGACGGACGTACCGCGATTCAGTAGCGGCGGTATTGACCTCTTTTCTGAACCTGAAAAAAGAGTCCGGAGCCGGCAAGGAATTGCTGATGACAGGGATGCTTCTCAACGAAAACGGACGTCTACCTGATCTGGTGGAAAAGAAGGGTCGATTCGTGGGGTTTCTCGTTCGTCCCAAAGAAACGGATCTGGCTGTTGTCCTTCGCCGAATCGGAATTCAGTTTTCAGCCAACGGTACCATTCCTCTCAAAATCTATCGAATCACTGACAATGAAGCACTGCAAGCAATCCCTGTCGAGTATCAACATCAAGGCAAATTCTATTATCAGTCGCTTCCGTCGCCGGTTTCTCTACCGTATTGGTCTGCGGATGTAATTGGGGAAACGTACCTGGTCGGCTACTTCGAAAACGAACTGCCTGAAGGTGTACAAGCCGTGAGGGTGTCTCGCACGATCGGTAAATCTGGTTGCTCGGGCTGTAACCCGGCGTACTCGCAGATGGTGGGCAAGTGGAGTCGGTACGTTGATATCAGTGCGGTATCCGTCCCGGGCGAATCGCTGTTTGATGAGGAGGCCTACACGTATCACAAGGATCAGAATTTCGGACTGAATCTGGTGTTTGACGTAATCTGTGATGTGACGGAGCGGATTGTTCAGCAACGTAACTCGTTTGCGGAGGCTATTCAGCTTCAGTGGGGCATCTCCCTGCTGGAAGTAATGGCTTCATCAAGCCGGGTCAATCAGGTGGGCAATACGGCTGAGGTGAAGGCTTACAATTACCTGTTGGAAATGAATAACCCACGTAATCCGCACAAGCTTCTCAAAACGGCAATGAGTAGTTTGAGTCTGGATTTATCGGATTTGAATGCTATCTGCCTGCCTTGTCAGGAAAGTGCAGGGGTTGAAATTGGAGCCTGGTAATGGGAACGAAAGCGAATCAAATCCGGGATTTCTTCGTCGGTCGCCTGGAAGCTATCGACATGAAAGGACTGATTAACTGGGCAGTGAACCGGCATGGAGCCTACGCCATCGAGCTGAATAAACGTCAGCTCAAAGTAGGACAGGATGATCAGGGGAAAATCATCACGCCGCCCTATACCGCGATGACCGTTTCTATCAAGAAGGCGAAGGGGCAGCCCTATGACCGGGTTACGTTAAAAGACACGGGAGATTTTCAGGACGGAATGAACATGAGACGGGTTGCGGCCGGAAATGAAATTTCCTCGTATGACTGGAAAACCATTTCCCTGACCCAAAAATACGGCGTTGATATCTTCGGCTTGAACGAAAAGAACAAAGGCATTTTCTGTAACCGGATGAAGCCTGATGCACAAAAGCAGTTTAAAACCCTCCTTCGTTTCTAATGAATCCTGCAATTTCGAATACCCTAAACGATACTTCCGGAGCGGTTGGGCTTGAACACGTCATTCTTCAGCTCCAGTATCGCCTTTCATCGTTACCATGGCTTCAGGTGGTCTTCGGTCGGGCGTTTACGCTTTCCAAAAGTCAGCAAGTGGAAGCTGAACCCAATGTGTATGCGGGCAGTGGGGAGTACATCTCATCCCTGCCCAATGACTTCTTTACCTCCCAATCGTTTTTCAGGTCAGAAGGTCCGGAGCGGCCCGGGAGCGTTCTACTTTCGACGGGTAGGTATCAATCGACCCGGAACATGGCCTTGCTGGTTTGGTTGAATCTGGAAGAACTGAAGCATGACTCTAAGCGAGACGACATCTACCTGGAAACCCTGAAATTTGAAGTGATGGGAAAACTCCGGGAGTCTGAATTTGTCTCGGAAGTCTACGAGTACGAAGATGAGTCACCGCAGGCCATCTTTCAGGGGTATGACGTTGAAAAGATCAAACCTGAACGACTCATATACCCGTACTGCGGTTTTCGTATATCCTTCACCGTTTCTTTCATCAAGCCATGTTAAGCGATATCATTTTTGTTTCCCTGGTCATCGTCGGGGTTTTGTTCGTTTGTGGAAAATACGAACTCGACGAGTGGGCGTATCAGCTCTTGGGCTGGCATGTGTTTCGCTGTAACTTTTGTATGAGTTTCTGGGCAAACCTGCTGGTGATGATTTTCATTCTTCCGCCCTGGCTCATACTTCCGGCAGCTCTGGCCGGAGCAAGTTTCGGTACACCTTTCCTAATGATTTTAAAACGCGGGTTATGAGAACGATCAAACTTAAAAAGCATACGGTAGCTTTTTACGATTCCATTTTTGAAACGCCGATCGCGGTTCACAAGCTTCATGAACGCTACGTAGCGGCGGCGGCCTTCACAGTCGGGAACCTAGACAGCTACGGGGTACGGATTGGCTCAGCCCTGAATCACCTGGCCGCTAACAATCCATCAGCGGTCGAAACAGAACTCCGGAACCTGTATTTCGGGCTGTATCAGTTTTCCATGGGCATGGACATGAATAGTTTGGCCCTGTTAGCTTTGGTGGCTGAGGTGGATGAAAAGCCCTACGTCAAGCGAGACGAAGAGAGCCTTTTGAAGCTCAGGGATCAGATGTCTTCCTGGGGACTCACCAACGCTGCGGCCGAGAAATTGGCCGAAGACTTAAAAAAAAAATACGTGTCGAACTGGATCGTGGGTTCGCCGGATGGTTCGGAGTAGGTGAAGCTTCCAGCCGGGAGATCCTACGTCTTTCGCTGATTGCTCAGGGTGATTATTATATCAATCCCACGCAGGAAAATCAGGATAAGTATCACGCCCTTCGCCTGCAGTATTCCGAGATGACCGAATCACCTTCGTTCGATCCGGGCAATCCTGATAACTTCATCATCGACGTCGAACGATCTTTTGCCCGTACCTGTGCCGCCCTGGAAGAGATGGGATGCAGAGAACCCAAAGAATTGACAGTTTTCGAGTTCTACGCCCGCATTCAACAACTAGAACAACGCAAGCCCGATGTTAAACCACAATAATTTCTTACGCTGGTATAATCAGCCCGGCCCTGAAAATGAACTGGTACCACGGCCCTTCATCGCCGGAGGTCTGCCCAAAGAAGGTCCCGCTCTCATGGTGTTAGTTCCGGGCGAAACGTATCATTTCTACGCGAACACGAATCTGCCCTTATCTGATGCCTGGCAGTTGATCAACGGGCAGGGAATTGTCGTGGGAAGCGTAAACCATACCCTGACTCAATTTGAGTTTTTAAGCGGCAAACACGGTTACGGCTCTTTTTCGCTGAGCGGGAATGTTCCGGAAGGTGTCTATCGAATCAAGTCCGGAAACGTGTACAGCAATGTTATCGAAGTAATGACCGGAGTGGAGGCTGACAAATACAGCCGGGTCTTTTCCTTTCGAAACCCCAATAAGCTTATGGATTACTACTGGCCATACCTACCAACAGAGTTCAAGCAAGCCTTTCGCCTGAAGTGTAACCTGACTGATCAGCAACCCGAACACGATAAAGAGGTGTATCAGGAAGCAACTACCGGAAGGACCCGGAATTTTAAGAGTTTTCCCAAGTGGTTTTATACAATACAATTCCTGCCTACGGAGCCGGATAACTGTAAAGCACTGGCCGTAATGCTGGAATGCGACGAGGTGTATATCGCTGGAAAAAGGCTGAGCTTTAAGTCAGGTTTGAAGTTAAACGTGAGCCCGACGACCACTTATGTAAATTCTGACTGTGAAGTGTACGATGATGAGTTTACAGCACTGAATTATTGCTAAAAATGAGTAACTTCGGGACATGATATCAGCCTTTTGTCTCGGAGTTCTTTTAACTATGGCGGGCTTCGCTCTTTACCTGCGAAAGAAGTCCCCCTCCAACGCCGAAATTGTTCGCGGCAATGAAGAAATAATTAGCCGAACAATGGATTTGAACGCGATGGCCCAGCGTGATATCATCAAAGGTAAAATGCTCGATGAAATGGCACGAATCTCTGAATTGTACGAATCAGGCAAGATTTCTTCCGCCGAGTTCGCCGAGCTTTCTCAGCCCTTACTTTCCACGATCCAGCTTCACGATTTACCCTATGGCGTAGTAGTCAGTTCTGGTAAATAATAATTCGCTATCTTCACGACTGCCAACCATTTGCTGCCTAAAACCCCTTTAGGCGAAAATGGCTATTTTAGGAGCGGAGGACTTTTTTGCCTTTCGCGAATACGAAAAACTTCTCGCTCGTCTCGTTAAGCAGGCCGATGAATTCGGAACGAGTCAGGAGAAATGGATTAACCGATTATCCAAATCCAACGATCAATTACGTAAGGACGTTATTCAGACCTCGAACGCACTTCGAGGGCTTGACGTTATGCCCGGTGATTCGGTAACCAAGCTTAAAACGCTGGCGACTGAACTTGATTCGACAACCAAAAGAATCAAGGAAAATAAGGAAACTGCGGAGCTGCTGACGGAGACGTATAATGCGAATCGTCACAGCATCGATCAGTTAAAACGGGTAATGAAAGAGCTGGAGTCGCAGTATAATAAACTCGACCCCACCAGCGAAAACTTTGCCTCCGATCAGAAGCGGATTGCTGACCAGGTGAAATCCACTGTAGGGGCAATCAATTTGCAAAGCACGGTACTGCGGGAATCCAAACGCCAGATGGATTCTGCCGATCGCACGTACACCCGTCTTTCCCAGCAAACAGCTGAGCTTCGTAAAAACCTTCGCAACCTTCCTGACGCGTTTTCAGCTACAACCGGAGCCATCAACAAAAACAACCGGGCGGCGGTGTTGATGCATGAGCAGATCCAGCTCAACGATAAAGCCCTGAAAGCGATGGACGCCACAATGGGCGTTCACACGCGGAATGTGGGTAATTATAAATCGGCGTTGGACGGGGTGAAGGGGCAGCTCATGGGTTTGGTTGCCGGTTATCTTTCCGTAGATGCAGTAATCAGTGGAATTGCAGGCGGCATTGAGATCATTGACACGATGCACCGGCAGGAACTGGCTCTGCGTAATGCGTCATCGTCCACGGTTGAGCTAAATAAGAACCTAAGTACTGCCCAGAAATTAGCGAAGTCGTACGGTGTGAACCTGAACGAGACTACGGACGCCGTTCGGAAGTTCACGGGAGCCACGCGGGGAACGGCTATCGAAGGAGATCAGGCCCGAAGGGTCTTTTCGGCGTTTACGGCCAATTTTGCGGCCAACGGAGCCAGTGCGGAAGAACTCTCCCGGGCGATGAAGGCACTCGGCGACATGATGAGTAAGGGTACCATCCAGGCCGAGGAATTGAAAGGCCAATTGGGGGATGCCATGCCCGGAGCCTTGAAAACGTTTGCGGACGCCGTGGGGGTTTCTCAGCGGGAATTGCTGAAAATGATGGAGAACGGGGAGCTGCTGGCTGAAGATGTGCTGCCTAAAGTAGCTACGCAGCTGGAGAAGATCACAGGCAATAAGGCTCAGGAGAATTTGAAAACGATCTCCGGATCCTTGCAGGTGGTTCGCACGAACTTTCAGTTGTTTCTAGCTGAGTTCAACAAAACCGGAGCAATCTCGAATTTCTTCGCGGTGTTGAATGGTAATCTGGCTAGATACCTGGATGCTCTTCGTCTGGCCTATAAGAATGGCGGGGTCTCAGGTCTTCTCAATCAGACCGGGCGGTCTATGGCTGACATGATCACCTTCAATCAGTTTGGTTTCTCTCAACAGCTATACGATCAGAACCGGGCAAAGGAGACCCTTCAGAATAACAAAGATTCGTTTGCCCAGGCTACGCCCGCTCAGCAGGCTATGGCTATAAAGTTGCAAACCAAAGCCGTAGAGGATCAGAAAAAGAAGGTGGCCGACCTGCAAAATACCGTCAATAAACTGAGCAAGGGGTATAAAGAAACGTGGACGGACGGCGGTAAATCCTACCGGATTTGGAGTGAAAATATCAACAAAGCCCGCAAGGATTTAGCCGAAGCAAAAGGTACGCTGGAAAGCTACACGAATGGATTGATCAAAATGGGCCGGGTGCAGACCGAGACCGCCAAGAAAATACCGGCCCTCGGTAAACCGCTGGATAAAACGACTCCTGATAAGCTGGTTTCTTCCATCCGGGAGCAGATCGATGCGATTCCAAACGCCCTGATTGGGAAAAATGGGAAAGCTGAACTCACCAAAGAACAGACAAAAGCACTTCGCGGAGCCAGAGAAGAGGTTCTTCAGTTTTACAATACCCTTTCCAAAGGCGATGTCGCCCGGTTGAATCTGGAATCGCTGAAGGGTGAACTCAACGAACTACTCCGCGGCAGGCCTAAGGATAGCTCGGGCAGACAAGCGGCGGCGGCTCGGGCCAAAGAAATCCGGGATCAGTTCGAACAGATCAAAGGCTATATCAAAGACGCTCAGGACGAACTACAAAAGAACGTGTACGGAGCCGACAATGATGATTTACTCGAATCCCTGCGGCTTCGATTGAAGGAGAGCATTCCGAAGCTGGAAGCGGAATTAAACAAAGGTAATCAGAAGGCGAAAACCTTACTGGCAGCTATTCAGGATACGTTTCGCGATAAAATGAAGTGGCTCAAGCCGTTGGAGTATGATACGGATACCGTACTGGGTCAGGCTTTGAAGGACGGGGAGAAGTTTCGCAAGTTCATCCAAAGCGGAGGATTTCTGGCGGCGGTTAAGAAGATCCAGAAGGATTTGCTCGGTGATCCGGAAAAATTCGAAGAACGTTCCCGGGCAACCCTGTTACCCGGTGGCGGTTTATCGACTCGGGTTTCGAAGAAAGCTGAACAGCAATCGGTAGTCTATCAGGAGTATACTAACCAGTCCGCCCGGCTGAATCGGGAATTGGATAGTTTTATTTTCCTGAAAAACGATGAACGAGCAGAGCTTCAGAATCACCTGAAGCTGGTTTATCAGTATGAATTAGCGGGTAAGAACGACCGGGCACGTTTAGCGAAGGAAGAGTATGAAGAAAAGAAGCACTGGATTCAGGAGGAGGCTAAACGTCGTCAGGAAGCCGTTGAGCAGGGTATACAGTTGGCGGCAGACCTGGGTTCGGCCATTTTTGAAATCAATAACGCCTATCGCGATCGGGACCTAGCTAATCTGGAAAAACAGAAGTCACGTGAACTGGAAGTGGCCGGAGACAACAAAGATGCCCAGAAGCGTATTGAAGAGGAGTTCGCCAGACAACAATCTGAAATCAGGGTGAAGCAAGCCCGTCAGGAACGCATTGCTGCTTTGCTTCAAATTGCCGCGAATACAGCCATCGCCGTCTCTAAAGCAGTAGCACAGTTTCCCATAACGGGCGGTATGCCGTTCGCAGGTTATGCTATTGCTCAGGGAGCTATTCAGGCCGCTTTGGTACTGGCCAAACCCCTGCCTGCCTACGCAGTCGGTACGAAAAACGCTCCGGAAGGTCCCGCATTGGTAGGTGAGCGGGGTCCCGAGCTTCGCAGGTCGAAAGGGAAATACATTTATTATGACCGTCCAACCGTAACCCACCTGAATAGGGGAGATACTATCTACACGGCTTCGGAAACGTCCCGGATTTTGAACGATGCTGATATCAACTCCATGATGCCCGGCAAGATCAATTCAACCCGCGTGGCAGAGCAGATTTACTTCCACTCTCAAGGGTCTGCTAAAATCAACGAGCAGGCGATCGGTGACGCCGTTGGTGAAAAGATCGCAGGCCTGCCCATTCACGAAACCTATTTCGATGAAAGAGGCGTGAGCCGCTTTGTTCGCAGACGTAACACCCGTACGAAATTTCTAAATGATCGGCATAGTTTACAGTGACAGCGGCCAGACCGTTGAAATACCGGCACTTCGGGAGGAACTGCCAGTATATTTCCGTTTGATTCATGAAGAAGATATCGTTTACATCGATGAACCCGTTCACTGGGATCAATTGGAGCTGACAGCCAAACGCGACACGGATTGGCACGGCTTCAACTTTGATTTCACGGATGGTGAGGGGCGGTCATTAGGTTTTACCTGCACCGCTGGACGTGAGCTCATTGAGAGCGTTTATAAACAGGACGGGCCCGATGGACAAATCTTTCTGGAGGTAACTACCCGTCTGCCGGGCGAAACTCAGCACGTAGTCGAATATCGCTACAAAGTAAACCTAGCAACCCGGAAGCGGGAAGGGTATACCGTGACGGCTGACATTGAGCGGGACACCCTGCACGAAAAGATTAAAGCCCGCTGGGAAAACACAGTCAATCTTTTCGAGGAAAAAACGCTGGATGGTGACACCATTCCCGCCATGCCCGTTTACGATTTGCCCCTGCATGGAAAGGTCATTCAGCAAAAGTTTGCCGCGGTGACAACGGTAAGTAAAACCGTGGAACAAACTTTCCAGGGCGATACCAACGGCCATGTATGGGTTACATTCGATACGGCCGAACCTTCCGTTTCGGAGATAAAAGATGCCATTACAGGGAAGCAGTTTGGCATCACTGACTCGGAGGGTCCTTTATTCTTCGATGAGTACCTTTTCAAGTTTGCTACGGATGGCGATTATCAGTTCAAGATTAGTCTGGACCTCACCTTAGACTTTTCGATTCGAAAAAAGGCGGTTTCCATCGGGGCCGCTAAGATTACCTCCTGGTTTTTTGAAGCGTTTCTGGTGGTGGATACGCCGAGCGGTCGCGGGGCAGCACCAAACCGCATGCTGAGAATCGGTTCCAGACAAAGTGGAAATGGGGGAGGGGCATCCGTGTCAGGCATTCGCTATCAGGGTACGCTCGATCAGACTGTCAATATGAAAGCCGGGTACCGGGCCTATGTGTACGGAATCCTGCATTTCGAGCACAACAAAAACGAACTGGCTTCTACGACCGTAAAAGTCAAGTGCGATAAGTCAGCTATCGAGGTGATTGCTTCTACCGCATCGAAAGGAAGTAGCTGCCGGGCTGTCTGGCTGAAAGATGCTATCGAACGCACGCTGACCCAGATTACCGGACAGCAGAAAGTACTGGAGGCACCCTTTTACTCGCTGGGAACGGAAGAACAACCCAGTGCCGGCTGCGGAGCGAACCGGATGATCACGAACGGTTTTCAGCTCAGACGCTTTGAACCCGAAAAGCACGGCATCGAGGTAACGCTGAAAACCCTGCTGGCCGCCTGCAAAGCCTGGGACGGCATTGGTTTTGAGTACACCAATGACGAAGAGGGGAATCAGATCATCCGCATGCTTCCCCGCGAATCCTTTTACGCAGATGTGGAAATCATCGATCTGGGCGAATGTTCAGACTTTTCAGAGGAGGTGGCAACCGATCTGTTATTCTCCCGGGTGCAGATTGGGTATGCCAAATATTTTGATGAAGGGCTAAACGGGCTGGACGAGTTCAATACACAGCACGAGTACACGCTTCCCACCCTGGCCGGAGGTGATCCGTATCAGAAGGACGGAAATAAACTGGAGCTACTTTCGCCGATTCGGGCGGATGGGTACGGGATTGAAAAGGCTCGCCGGGTTCAATTTGAGGAAAACAACACGAACAAAGACACGGAAGATGATACGGAATCAGCCAGCGAAGATGACGATTTATTTGTCATCTGCTCCACGCCGATTCCGCAAACCGCCTCACAACTCGCTGAAATCACACCGGGTAGCCTGGGTGGGTTTTATTTGAAAACCGTGGCGGAGCTAGCCAATGTTCGCTTAGGAGCGTATCTGAAAATTGAAAGCCCTTTGAATTCTGGCACGTATAAAGTTCTGAATGCCTACGTGGGCCGTACCCCTGGAAGTTATAAAGGCTTTGACGGAAAGTATACGTACTGGATTGAGGGCACGCCCGTCGTGGAAGCTCAGACGATGATGAATATCCAAGTCGTTTCAACGCCCGGCATTGCCGAGCGTACCGAGGCCTTTACGCAGGTGACGGGCATCATTTCCCCGGAAACGTCCTACAACCTTCGCCTCACTCCGAAGCGAATGTTACTGGCCAACGGCGTATACATCGGTATTGGTCTGGCGTACAAAAAGCCGGAAGCAGTGATTAAGAACGGGTATGCCAAGCAAAACGGGGATTTGGTGGCGGAACTTTCAGCTGCTGATCCGTGCCGTTTTGAAGGAGAGCCCATAGCTGAGAAAGAGGATAGTTCGGTCGAGCAAGTGAGGGGAGAAGAGCCCAAATACTCACCCGAGTACGTGTATTTTCATAAACGACTCAGCCGGGCTCAGTTCATGCAAATCCGGCAGGCTCTGCGGGGGAAAGCTACGCCTGAAACCAATTACGGATACGTGACCGTACTTAATGATTTGGGTGAACGTGTATCTGGGTACGTTATGGAGATGAAGTACCAGCCTCTTTCCGAAGAGGTTGATTTCAAAATGTTGAAAAAGTTTGTACCTTCACAACCGCCAACTGTTTTGCCTGATTGTAGCGATTACGCGGACTTCACTTTCGAAGATTTTGAAAGCACTGAGGACGACGTAAGAAAACTTGAAGAGTGTCGATTCGACGACTTCAACTAACGCTCACATGGGGTTCTCTTTCTCACTTATTGAGCTTACCGATACGATCAAGAATGGTTTTCGAAAAAAAATCAATGATCTTATCCGGAAGGCTATTGTTGACCTTGTCCTCGATGAAGAGGGCAAGGTCATTCTGCGTACACAGGATGGCTCCACCCTTAAGCTTGATCTTACCGAGCAATACCCCCGAAGAGCCGAAATTCAGGAGCTTTTGGATGCCACCGGAAAGGTTCTTCCCGCGAAAGACAATCGGAGCGAACCTACGCTACCCGTCGCCTCTGATGGTCAACTGGCACTGGAGAACACGCTGGCGGCGAATTCCTCCGGACCAGTTCGAGCCTTCCTAGCATCGCGACGTATATGGCTCAACGTTGGCGATGCTACAAAAAACGCAGATGCGTATTTTTCTCTCGATGGAGGTCTTACCGCTTTACCCGATACGGACGTCCCAGCTGGAGCCGAATTGTACTTCAACCCAACCAGGGCCGGGTTTCAGCTTACTGACCAGGATAAGATCACGCTGGACTATTCGTATGAAGCTATTCAGCAACGCACGGAAACAGGGCAGACGGCTATTCAGTCCCTGGAACCGGATCACGAAGTGCTTATGGCTCAGGAGCCTGGTCAACTTGAATACAACCTTGATCTGATGGGAGGGAAGATCCTGTTCATTTCTTACTACAACTATTTCCCTGAAGGTCAATTACCTAAACCACTTGTAAAAACGCAGTACACGTACACTCAGGGTATTCTAATGCTTCATAATCTGGGTTTTACAATCAATGAAGGGGATGCAATTATAGTGTATTACGTCAAACAGGGGGTTGGGCCTTTTCTGGAAATTGACACCCGGGAGCTGGATGATCGCGTAGAGTGGAAATACAAATATCAGGGAGATTCGTCGTGGCGACTCCTGTTTACAAAGAGCTCTTTAGGCTCGCTTCGGATGGTAACTACTCAGGCCGAATTTGATTCGGCGGCGTCTGGGCCTATTCCTAAACTAATCGACTTCAAAGGCAAGGGCCTTTGGCGGTACTCTCCCGGTTATCTCGAGAAAATTTTAACCTACCCCATATGAGCTTAGATGCTAAAATAAGACAAGAAACCCAAGGCAGGCACCAGCTTCAGAATGTTGAAGAATACGCTCAAGACAAAGCCAAATTGGCGGCGTTGGAAGAGAAGGTGGACACAATCAACCTGGCTGAAACCTATGTCGGTCCTTGGGACGCTGCCGCCAATCTTCCTGCCTTAACTGCCGTACCGGGTGTGCCCTCCGGCCAGTACTACCGAGTAACTACGGAAGGTACTTCCAGTATTACCGGAGAGTCGCGTCTTCACGAAGAGTATTCCATCGTCGTTTCAGACGGTCAGAAATGGATCTATTATCCCGCCCCCACGACGCAGACCAAGCCCCTGCCCGGATCGGTGGGGGTAACCGAGCTGGATGCTGATCTGGCTTCATTGAATCAATTCACGTCTACTAACTGGTGGTGGGGTCTCAAAGACCGCTTTAACCGGGTAGCTGGAGGCTGGAAAAAGTCGAATGCTAAGTTCTGGGCCGATCTGGATGACAAGATGGTGAAGCAATCCGCCATCGACGATCAGGCGGTTGGAGCTGATCAACTTGAAACAGGAGCCATCGAAACCAAGCATTTAGGCGAAATCTTAGCTTCCTTTTTCCAGTTCAATTCCCCCAACTGGCACTGGTCCATCAAGGATAAGTTTGGCAAAGTGGCCGGGGGCTGGAAGAAAAAGAATAGCAAATTCTGGGCTGATCTCGATGATGAGATCGTCAAGGAATCGGCCATCAAGGATAAATCCGTTACCCTGCGTAAGCTGGAGGAACTCCTTCAAAAGCTTTTGCCTACCTATCAGCAAAAAGAAAACTCTCCTTACTCTTGGGACATCCGGGGCGGACGTCGCATTGCTGCTTTCATTCGCAAATCCGACGGCAAATGGTGGAGTGACTTTGTGGATGGTGGCATTAAAAAACGCCACCTGGATACGGGTGCCGTTTCAGAAGAAAAGCTCGATCCTGAGCTATTAGGCTTTCAGGTACCCAAAAAATTCGAAATTGCCTATGGCGGTGGCTGGATCTTTAAGATTGTCTACAACCGGCAGATCGTGCTTGGGATTCGGGCTAGGGATTTAAAAACCATTGCGGACTTTGAACTGCTGGCCTCCAGCATCAAAGACAATTTTATTTCGGCTAAAAAACTGGAAGCTCCGTTCCGGCGGCTCAATGATTACAACCGTAACTACACTTCTTTTGAAGACGACGGGCTGATTCGCGGGAAGGTGCAGACCATTCCAGCGAAAACGAAAGCAAACGGCTACCACTTCGGACGATTTGCTCCCCTTCCCGTCAAGAGCCTGCGGGTACTGAATTCATCGAATACCACCCTTCAGATTCGTCAGTCAGGAGGCCTTCCCATCCGGGGCGAACGCTACCGGGGTACCTTCGATCCGACCGCTTCCGAAGTGCAGGCCTTAACCTACAAGGGTAATTACGGCAATAGTGCTTCCAATGCCTATCCAGCGTTTCCGGTGGGTAATGTGGGCGATGGCTGGATGGCGGACGCAGGAATGACGACCGCTACCAAAACGGCCAATAGCTTAACCTTCAAATCGGGCGATTACATTGTACAGACCGGCAGTGGAACCTACGCCGTGCAGTCGGGTCCGGGCGATGGAAGCTTTGCCGACGGAGATTTCTGGGTTGTTACCAAGGACGGTTCTTACGGGGATATGCTCCTGAAAGCAGGGGATGTACTGGTAAACGTTACCCGGCAAACCAGAGGCGGCCCGACTTACGTGCAGTTTATTCTGGGTCTTCCCGGAGAATTCTTTGTCATGGGGGAATGTGCTGCGGGCTTTGCAGCTCCCGCTACCCTCGTGAGCGGCATGATGTGGCATTTCTCAGCGGATGCCACCTTGACGCTGGGTTCCCAAACCATCACGGGTAAAGCCTGCGATTCCCTGATCTACGAAGATGGCTTCTTTGGCCTTGTACCGGGTAATATGAAAGAGCTGGCCCCTGGTGAGCTGTTTACGTTTATAGGCCTTTGCGATGCCAGTGAGCTGGAGATTCGTCGCAAAGACAAATCCAGTACCGTCGTATCCGTCACCGGAAAGTACCACGTATCCCGAGTCATGCAACGGTTTTTGGATGCTCTGGTGCTGTTTTCTGACTCCATGTTCGGCCAGGGCCTGATTGGCTCGACCATCGTTTCTTTGCTTTCCCCCCGGGCCGGTATCGTCGAGAGTTTTGGCGGTTCGACTTCCTATCAGGTGCTGGGCATGATGAAAAAGAAGATCCGTTCGGGTGATCCCTACGCAGGCCGTTTTCATACCTTCTGGCACGGGCAGAACAACCAGACCGACACCGCTCAGATCTTTGATGCCGCCCTTCAAATGGCGGGTCTGGTGGGGAGTCAGTCGAAAAACTTCATGTTCTGGAGTGTGCTGGGTCAGCGAAACGGGACCTTCAACGCGGATAAAAACCGCATCTACGTCACCATTCAGGAGGAAGCCTTTGCGGGCACGAACCATATCGCCAAAGTCGAGCAGTGGTACGAGCAGATGTTTCCTGGGAACTGGTGGAGTCCCAGAAAAGCAATACTTGCCTGGGCCACCAGTCAGACCAATGTGCCTGACTTGCAGTTTCCTGGCCTGAGCATTGCTCAGACGGCGGCGGCTTACGGCGTATTGCCGCTTTCCTTTTTTCTGAGTTATGCCAGTCTTCCCGTGCCGGCAGCTTCCTGGAATTTTAAGGGCTACTGGTCTACGGCTTCCGCCCCCACGGGTGGTGTATCGGGTGATTACTACATCGTCAGCTCATCAGCCACGGGAGCGGGCGGCAATGGCTTTTTCTGGCTGAATTCAGGCGGAAGCTGGGTAAATATCTCCTTTGATGTCACGCACGTCAACACCTTCGGCGGGCCGATTCTCGCAGGCCTTTACGTGGATTTTCTCACCTCCAAATTTCTTAACTAATCACGCATATGGCCACTACTTACGGTTTATCCTACGTCATCCCCGGAGCTGATTTCTCCAACAACCCTAACCTGCCTTATGACTTCCCCGATGAAGCCATGAGTCCGGGAACGATACTCTTGATTGACCCGACTATTCCCTCGGGAGCCATCCAGGGCGTTCTTCTCAATAACGCGGTGATCCCCAACATTGCCGTTGATCTGGCCGCTACCCGCTTAGGGGTAGCCATCAGCGATTCCCTGCGTCCCGTGATCAAAACGAATGCGAGCATTCCCGGCTCCAACAAAATGCTGGTGGAACGCTCGGCTAAACAGGGCATTCACGGCATGCCGAGTCAGGTCAATGATGCGGCCAACAATTACTACCGGATTGAAATTCCAACGGCCCTCAGGGATTACATGATTGCCAACAGTGATACCCGCAAATTCTACATGAGTATGTGGTACTATGTCACGCGGGCGGCCAAAACGGCTACAACTGCTTACCTAGGCTTGAACGTGAATACAAATGATTATTTGACCATCATGCGGCCTACGGGCGTGATTCCCAACAATCAGGAAGGAGCCAAAGCTGAACCCGCTTCGGATACGGTGAATCACAAAGCCTTCCGCTCAGTGGGTCTGAATAAGTGGACGGGCAGCAAAGCCAACGTCGGCGTTGCCTACTATGCCTTGAAATGGGGATCAAACGGCCCCTGGTCCTCCTTCGAAGTCAATAACGCGGCCAGCTTCGTCTTCTACCGCATGACGATTGAAGAGCTGAAAAGCGATCTGTACCCAGGGGGCAGAACCTACGCTGAAGCGGAAGCAGCCGATTATGCGGCCTACACTGCTGCCTTTGCAGCGGGAGGTCGTCTGGCCGGTGATACGTTCGCCGATCCAGCAGTAGCCATGCCTTAACTCATGACTTAATAACGTAAAGAGTAGTAAAGTGCATTGATCAGGGTTCAGCCAACCTTTTAATCGCTCACTCAAACTACGCCAACGGTGTTAAATTTAAAACGTATAGCTATACTCGTGATAGCTCTGTTTGCGGCTTTAACGGTTCGCGGACAAACTCGGAGTAATGACTTCGATTTACCTATTTATGGTAAAAAAGGGTTTTGGGTAGAACCAGGGAACACGATTGCCCCTATAAAGGACGGGGTTCATTCTGTATTAATTCCACTGACAGACAAAACCGGGTATTTCGACACCAAGAACGGTCGGGTAGAGGTGACTTTCGGTGGTGCTGGGGTCACGTATACGCCGGGTATTGGCCTTACTCTGAATGACAATGCTTTTTCAATACGCCAATGGCCTGCGGGATCACTGGGAAGTATCGGAGTGGATGGCTTATTCTGGGCTATTCAACCAACCTATGTGACGGCCGAAGCTTTGGATCTAAGTAATGGGCATTTGCTCGGCATACTCGGTAATACCACGGTTCGTACTCGGTTCGGCGATTTAAAAGCCTACTTGGCTCAATCCTTCGGGGTGGGTTCGGGGGGAGGAGGAACGCAAAAAGGATGGAGAAGAATAGCTCCTGTAAAAAGCCATCTGGAACCAGCCGAACCCTACGATTACTTCTGGTATCAGGCTAAGCTTCATTTAATGATTGAAAAGTCGGCTACCCAGAATATGTGGGTCGTACTTAATAATCTCGATACCACGTTTAATTATAACCTTTTACCGCCCGCTCCAGTACCCACGCCTACTTTGAGTGTGACGGGTGTAGCAGTAGGAACGCTCAGTCTATCCTGGCCCTATACGGCCCCGGTGACGGCTTTCCGTCTCTATGTCTCGAAAGCAGATACTTTGCATTATCAGGCGGTAACGCCGGATTTGGGAGCGGGCCTGAGAACCTATAATTACACCAACGCTCAGGCCAGTACCCGCTATTATTTCAAGCTTCAGGCTCTGACTCCTTCCGGCCCTTCGCCGCTGTCCAACACGGTTTCGGGGCTAACCCCCGCTGCGGACTTTTCGACCTGGCCCAACATTCAAAACGTAGCCACTACCCAGACTGGGCCTAATTCCTACCGTATTGATTTTGACATCATGGAAAACGGCGGCGGGGTCAGATTCGATATGACCAAAGCCAGCGTGACCACTACGCCCGATCCGGTCAAGGATGAGCTCTATGAGTACGCGGGCGGTATGGAGTTGCAGGCGGCGGGGCACTACCAGATGAACGTGAACAACGTGACCGGCACTCAGGCCCGCTGGCTCCGTTTCAAACGCACGTCGACTTATAACGATGGCAAACTGCCTTCCAACTGGGGCACGCACGGGCCTTTCAGTCTATCGGGTTCCAGCGTCGTGGCGAACGCTCCGGCCATTAATTCGGCCAGCAACGTAACCAATAACAGTCTGACGCTGAATTTGAATCTAAACAACTCGGATGTATACCGGGTGATTCTCTACACGTCCGCTAATAACCAGATTACCTACACGAGTCAGGATATCCCGGTCGCTAGTACCTACAACGTCACGGGCTTGGCTCCCGGCGTGAATTACTTCTTTAGGCTTCAGGTCACCAAGCGGGACGGAAGTAGTGAAGTCTATTCGCCGAACTCCAACGATTTCTCCGTTGCGACGACGGGTACGAACACCAGCATCTGTAACTATTCCGAATCCGCTTCGGGGGGATATGTAGTCACCACCAAAACCTTCACGGCTTCCCAGTCGGGTAACGTCTACTACCAAATCGATTGCGGCCAGATCCCTGATAAAATCACGGTCAAAAAAAATGGAACGGTGGTTGCTACGCCCTTTGCCCGGTCGTGGCGAACCAGAGGGCAGGTGGCAGTGAGTGCCGGTGATGTGATTGAGTTTACCGTTGATCCCAAGATTACGGGTGATCAGGGAACGGGCTGGACGCTGTACGCGAACTGCTCGACTCCATATAATGTAGACTCGCCCCAGGCTGGTTACGACTACGGCAATAAAGATTATCCCTTTATTAACGAGATTGACTACACAAACGAAGGGCTAATACAGATAAACAGACCTGAGTTTAAAATGAACCTGATAGTTAAAGCTGTGCCTTCAAGGGCTACAGGGGCTGCTATCGTTTCGTATAAAGCAGTAAATACTGATTACTCGTTTAGAGATGATATGGGCTGGTACCCTACCAGTACATTAGTTCAAGACCAGAACGGTTCCAGAATTGTATCGCAGCGTACCTATACGGTTTATGTAAAAGATGCGAACGGAAAAGTATACGGCGTGGCAGGCATCACTAGGGGCGGAACCTTTACCGAAGATATCCCAGCCGCCCAGCCAGTGACCTTAGTTCTTTCCGGTACTTCGGCCACCAGTACCACGATCACGGTTACTAACCACGGTTCAGGCACGAAAAACTACTCCTGGGCGGTCTATGAGGGTGAATTCAACAACGGCGGTGTGTGGAAGCGTTGTGCTGAAAATAATATTCCTTCCACCGGATCTTTCACAGTCGATATCTCCAGTTGTGGTCTCACGCCTGGTGTAACCTACCGGATGTACGTGACCGAAACCAATAATGCGGACGCCAAGCGAGGATACGTTGAATTTACTGTTCCTTCCTCGCCCGTCGACCCGACACCCAGCTCCGATACGTTCAGAACATCTTCTTACATCTCTAACTAATGAAAAAGCTACTCTCGCTGTGGCTGGGACTCATCGCTTTGATGGGTTCCGCCCAAACCCTTCACATCCGGCCCATTGGCGGCACGCCTCCCTATACCTATATCGTCAGGGACGGCAATGGTAACCAGACGGCCAACCGCTCCAGTTCTGCTCCGGAGGAGTCTTTTCCCTATCCCGGCAACGGCTATTCCTACACGGTAACGGACGGCTCCGGTAAAAGCCTTAATAAGTCGGTAGATGCCGCATCCGCTGAAGTGATCCGGACGCCCGCAAAGGTTTATTCCAAAGCGTTCGGAAAGCCCTCTGAGCAGGTAGAAGCCATTTCAACGATGCCGGTGGGCTTTAATCAGCCCGGTCTGACCTTCAGCTTTTACGACTGGTTCCAGGAATCGCAACCCATGACCCAGGCTCAGAAGGATGGGTATTTTAATGAGGATCTGGCTAACATCGAGGCTGGCAATTACATTAATCAAAACTGGTGGGGCACTGAAGAGCTAAAGGACCCCTGGCAGGGCATTGATAACCCGCTTTGGGATCAGGAATTCGATCACGTTACTAACACCAGCCCCGGCCAGCGTCACGCCTACGATGATGTGATCCGGGCGGCTTACGTCTGGAAAAATGCTCAGGCGGGCAGGCTGGGTATTAAAATGGGCATCAGCTTTGGTCGCAAGCAAAATACGCTTTCCGATTTTCACCCTCGTTTTGCAAATACCTACTCCTTAGCGGACTGTCAGGGACGGCCTGACGGCAAAGCTCACGTGGCTAAAATCGTCAATAGCCCCAACGAGTTGATGTGTGGTTCATTTGCCTCAGACAAGGTCAAAGCTTATTATCAGAAAGCTCTGCTGAAGTTTTGCAAGCGGTATAGAAGAGCCATCAATGACGGAACGATTGCGAACCTGAATCTGATCTTTGATAACTCTGGAGAGTCCCAGCCTGAGCTAACTTATATGCTCGAAGACGGGTCAAAAACTCGTAACCTGGGTGATTTTTCGCTGCCTATGCGAACGAAGTTTGCCGCTCACCTGGCTTCGAAATTCAATAATGACGTTGCGGCCTTCAATCAGAAGTTTAATACTTCTATCACAGCTTTCAATGCCAGTCAATTCTCAGGTGATTACCTACTGAATGGTCCCACGCTATTGCAGATGCATTTTAACTGGTTTCAGATGGAAGCCATGTCGCTTTTCGAGCGTGATTTAAAAGACTACGTGTATCAGAATGCGGGTTTGAGCCGGTCGCATCTCTGGGCTCTCGACGTGGGTGGCATCTTGGATGGCCTGATCTACGTTCGAAAGTCGCTGAACTTCAACCGCCGCATTCGCCAGCAAACCCGCTGGATTCAGGCGAAGAGTAACAACGATGTGAATTTCACAGAGTACGCTGTTGATCAAATTATCAGTGCAAAGCGGTACATGGGAGAAGCGGCAGGCATGTGGGAGCCGTCCCCTTCGCAGGCGGAAATTACCTTCACGCCTGAGATCATCGGCCCCGCAGTAAACGCCGCCAAAGCTCAGGGCATCAGTATTTCAGCCTTCATTCCCTCCAATGCCTACGAACGCTGGACGGCGATTTCAAACGCCACTAACCTGGCGGGGTATACGGTACGCCCTCCCGATAATGACTTTGTGAACCTGACGATTAAGTTTAAGGATATCGTCATGGAAGGTAAGTACGAGGGCTGGCCCGGTGAGGGGAAAATCCGGGAGGCTTACGATGCCATGCGGGCCGCCAACCCTGGTAAACGGGTGAATATCTACGTCGATGACAGTGACATCCTTTCGGATTATCCCAACAGTGGCGGTAACCCCGGCCCTGGTCCGGTAACCGGAGTACCCAGCCGGCTGGCCATTATGACGAATTCTTACGGCCGTCATGACTATGCTCCCAACATTGGCTGGTACTGGAACGATCGGGGCATGGCTGCGTCGGCTCCCGAAAAGGATTTTGTGCACCTGTTGACAGCGAAGATCAAAGCGGTGAATCCTTCGTCTCAGGTGGAATTAATGCCCTTCCGTTCGTCTGGAGCCTTATTCGAAGGCTTTTACCACGATCAGACGCAGTTCCAATTTGCGAATGTCACCACGGATCTGGCAGCCATGGGAGCGGATGCATTACTGATTGCCATCGGCGAAAACGTGACTGATAGCGAGGTCTACAACCGGAATATGAAGGCAGCTTTTGTGCAGCTCATTCAAAGAGCCAGGGCCGCAAATCCGAATATTAAAATTGGCCTAACGACTGCTTCCTGGGATCGTCCTAATTACGATGCGATCGCCACCCAGATTGCAGCCGAGCAATCTACCTCGCAGAGCCCGATCACTTTGATCAGTCGGAAACTGCTTTCGGATATTTTTAGAGCAGGTACCTATACGACGAGTCCCTATTTCGCCTACAACCAGCAGTTTGATTTTCCGCCGGGTACTACAGTATTTCCAAACGATGCCGTGAAGAATCACCCCTCGGATGTGGGGATGCAATGGCACGCTGACACCTACTGGAATAACTGGATTGTTCCCGCTTTCAATAATTAACGCACCCGGGCCGGGCGGCTCATCACTGCCCGGCTATCTCCTCTTTTGCTTTATGACACCCCAGGTATTTGTTAAAACATACTTGCCTTTTGCTCTGGAAACCCAGAAAAAGAAAGGCATTTCTGCTCTGTTTATTCTCGCTCAGGCTGCGCTCGAATCGGGCTGGGGAGACCGGGTTTTTGGAAATATGTTTTTCGGCGTGAAAGACACGGACGGCTTGAATGGTAACGAGCAGCTTCTGGTCACCCGGGAAGTACATAACAATCCAAATGTCAAGTATCCCGTGATTCTAAAAATCACCCAGACCGGAAAGCGGCTGTGGGAATACCGGGTAAAGGACTGGTTTCGAAAGTACAACTCTCCCGAAGAAAGCTTCACGGATCATGCTGACTTCTTTTTTAAGAATAAGCGATACGCTGAAGCCCTAAAGGTTCGCAGTGATCCGCATGCTTTTGCCAGAGCCATCGCCAAGGCAGGCTACGCCACCGATCCGAATTACGCGACTTCATTGATCGCAGTAATCAGGACAGTAGAGCGAAACCTTCCCAAGTAAGTAATCACCCCACACAATTATACAGCACCGCCCTATGTTGACTAACGATTTTCTTTATCTGCTCGTCCTCTGTGGATCAGGTGCATTGTTAGGTACTGCCTTCAATGTACTGCTGTTCGACGATGAGGATGCAAGAGAGCCAAACCGGAAGCTTTTCAAAGAAGCCGCTATTTCAGTCGTTGGAGCTGCATGGGTTTGTTTCATCCTTTTTCTTTTAAAGTACAACACAGAAACCCTTGGAATTACTTCTGCCTTGGTAAGCTTTGGCGGTAGCTGGGGGGCTAAACTCATTCGTTCCACGTACCGGAAACGGGCAAAAGCCGAATCCGAAAACTTCACTAAAAGATGACAACTTCTCAAGTATTTGACCTGGTATGTATGATCTTATTGGGTTTGGCTATTGTAGCCACGTTCCGTGTTATTCGATCACTCTTAAAAGTCGATCCGGTTCAGCAGAATCTAAATAAGCTGGGGTGGCTCATTGCCATTGTCATGGTATTAACAACCGTGAACTGCATCGTCTATGTCTACGGAGGCTGGAGCATTTTCGAATCTCAACCTGCTGAGGTCATGTTCGTAGCTCGAACACTTGTCATCACGGCGGTGGGTATCTTTTTCGACCGGTTTCTGCGGGATTATAAAGAAAAGAAAGGCGACGAGAAATTACTCGACGAGCAGACCAAACCCCATTAAATAAACTACCCCAAAACAGGAAATTATTCATGAAACGTGATATCATTCTTTCCATCGATGGCGGTGGAATCCGGGGCCTTATTGTCGCAGTGATCCTGGACTGGTTGCAGGAACGATTGCCTTTACCGCTTTCCTATTATATACATACTGCAGCTGGAACTTCGACCGGAGGGATACTAGCCGCCTTGATCCGGGCCGAGGAACAAAATTTCGTAAAGTGGTACGTCACGCATGGCCCGGTGATCTTTTCCAAAACGAAAAACTGGACGTGGCTCAGAGTAGCGGCTTCAAAAGTAGGTTTGGTAGGTTATAAATACGGGAGTGCGTACCTGCACGGTAAACTAAAAGAAGCTACCAAAGGACGCATGCTTTCCGAGGTCAACGGACTGATTCTGGTGGCTCAGTCCCCCAGGACGAAGAAAGCCTGGATCATGACGAGCGAAAAAGCCAGGCAGGATCCTGATTATGATTTCCTGATCGGTGATGCAGGCTTGGCCACCGCCGCCGCTCCGAGTTATTTCAGAGCCGCCCGAATTAAGTCCATGGCCGGGAATGAATATGCTTTGGTCGATGGGGGACTAGTGGCACCGAATCCGGGATTGGTCGCCCTTCGCGAATACATCGAGCTTCATCCGGATTGTACCATGCTGCCTCAGATCATTTCCTTTGGAACGGGGCCAGACACAGAAGGTTCAGATTTCGACGGAAAACTTGCTTTGGCCGCGGTCGCTGATATTATCGATGCCCAGATGGCTGGAGCCTCGGAGGTTGCTGAGGCCATTAACGGGACCATTTACAAGTTCTTCCACCGGCTCGATATCTATGCTCGAATTAATCCGGACGTAACGAAAGTGGAAATGGATGATGCCAGCCCGGAGTCGATTAGGAAAATGATCGCGGCTGGGGAAAAATGCATTATGGATAATAGGGAAACGCTCGAAAGGATAGTGGAGGTACTCAAATCCAATCAGGCAGTAGAAGCATAAGTTTTGGTTAAGGGAAGAATGAAACCCGTCTGGCATTGCTGGGCGGGTTTTTTGTTATATCAAAATGAATTTCCCATTAACCAATCAAACTCATCTGGCTTTTTAAAATCAATAGCAACACGATCCCCGCCAATGCCTCCTTTTTTAGGGACAAGTTTACCTTCTGTATCTTTTACAAAAAGCTTATAAGACATACTTGACTGTGGTACAGCTCCAGGAACAAAGTAATAGCGTTCATACCATTTCCCATTTCTGGCAGTGACTTTAATCGAAAAATGTAGTTTAGGTCTTTTAGGTACATAAATTGTGCCAATAGAAATGTCTTTCTCAGTAGCCTGCAGAGATGGATATCTAAATATTTTACTGCCTACAAAACGTGCGTTTCTTAATTGCGGTGGGGTATTAGTATAAAGAAAATTAGTACGAGGATGCCACCTTTTTTCTACGGGTAACTGGTCTAGATCGGTTGTATTTTGTACTTCAACTATTAGATCATATAGCGGCATCTCGCCTTTGTGAACAAGATTTACGGAAAGGGCTAACTCATCAGGGCTCATATTATCTTTTAATACACCGCCATCATGAATTTCAACGATGCAATAACTATCGCCCCCAGTTAAATAATTAATTGTTCGAATAGACTGCTCCAATTGGCTTTCGGAACGCCTGACAATATCAGTTAAAGAAATGTGAGTGTCTTCAAAACCTTTGGCAACCTTTTCATTATTTTTTGAGAGTGCCTCTATAAGCTGCTGATTGAGAGATTGTATTTCCTTAGTCTGTTTTTCTGAAATGTCACGACTTATCTTAATCTCCTCTTTAAGGGTCTTATTCTCTTGTTTAGTCTCGGCTTCTTTCTTTTTATTATCTAAATCTTGCTGTCTCTGGTATAAAAAGGTACCAATCAAAGATGATACACCAATAATGAGTAACAGTAAAGGCCAGTCGAAATTAGACATTCGTTTTATCATGAAGAGATATAATGTTGTTGCATTATAACGATTAAATAATGATAAAATCAATAATCTCCTGAATATCTGAGTGATAAAATACTTCCTTTCCTTCCACCTTTACTAAGAATAAATCTGCATACTTACGAATAGTAAATGTCACTTCGATACCGGGGTATTGAAGTGAAAGCCATTCTCCATTGAAACTGAAGTAATCCAGGCAAGAAAATCCCTTTAGAGCTTGGTATAATTCATCCATATGATCTTATTTTACCCCCAAACACCTTAACAGCTCGTTCCGCGTCGTAGCTGCTCCGGAAGGTTTCGCATTCTCTTTATATCGATACCCATGATCGTACCAGATTTCATACCGGGTATGATCTACCATCACTTGCAGGTGGTAAGGGTTGTCGATGAGAACCTTGCTGTTTTTAGAAGCCTCTATCTGCTCAATGATCCATTCGAAGTGCGGGATGTCTTCTAACTTTTCCATAAATGCATCTACTCAAAAAGTATGCCTATTTACATTTGACGGTGATTAAGTCTTTCCAACGCGTCGTATAGCAAGGGCTGAGGCGTTCCTGAATCATCTTCCAATCTTTTCTGTAACCCTGAGCCGCGACCTTCACTTTATCCCGGCCGTACCACGAATTGACAGTATCGAGGGCTTTCATTGCGGCCTGCTCTTTCTCCCAATCAATATCATTGAAAAGCTGAGCCTGCCGAAACTCTTCAGGTTGCAATCCGGATACGATGCACCCTACCTTTTTAAATTTGAATCCGTCCTTCCAGATGAGGTTTAACGCCTTCAAGGCTTGGTGAATTAGGTCTGGCGTGTAGTTCGTTGCTTTATCGAGCCTAATGGTTTTCGTAGCAGAGTACTGAGCATCTACCAGACTGTAATAGTTGGTGGTAATGAAGACGGTCAGCATATTAGCAATAGATGCTTCCTTTCGGAGTTTTCGGGCACAGGTGGCGGCATAGTTAGCTAAAGCTTCGTTGACTGTTTCCCGGTTGTCCGTATATTCCCCGAAGCTTTTCGCACAGCAGATCGCTTTCTTCCGATCGGGTACCAGCTCCAGGTCGATACAGGAGAAGCCCTGTAACTCTTTCAGGAGTCTAACTCCCTGAACGGTCATAATCTTTCGTACCCATTCCTCTTTTTGCTGGGAGAGGTGAAGAGCGTCCTCACAGCCTAACGCTTTCAGCTTATTGACGTACCTGCGGCCGATACCCCAGAGGTCACCAATATCAAAGCCATCCAGAGCACGTCGTATTTCAGACTCATGTTGAAGCACTACTATACCTCCAAAATGCGGATTCTTTTTGGCCCGGCGGTTCGCAACCTTAGCGAGCGTTTTGGTAGGAGCTACGCCGATCGATACCGGAATGCCGGTCCATCTGCGGATACGCTGTTGAATCATCCAGGCGTACTCGTACACATCGGCCGTAATCTTTTCGTAGCCTGATAAGTCAACAAAGCACTCATCGATGCTGTAGACCTCATATCGTTCGACCATGCTTGCGATGGCCGCAACGACCCGTTCTGACATATCTCCGTAGAGGGTGTAATTGCTGGAAAAAGCGATCAAGCCTTGTGTCTTTGTATAAGGGGCGATCTGAAAAGCAGGGGTTCCCATTTCAATCCCCAGGGCCTTTGCTTCGTTACTTCTGGCAATTACGCAGCCGTCGTTGTTGCTGAGCACGACGATAGGTTTTCCTTCCAGTGAAGGGTTAAAGGCTCGTTCGCAGCTGGCGTAAAAGTTGTTGCAGTCGATAATTCCAAACATTCAACCTCCTTTCCTTTGATGCCCCAAGCGGTTTCCTAAATCACGCACTGAGTAGGTTACTACACCAAACAAAATCCATTCGTCCTCAGGCCGGGGGTGAATAGGCTCATAATATTGATTAGCCGAAACGAGAGCCACAGCCTTGCCTTGTTTTTTGTAGAATTTGCACGTCCAGTCCCCGTTCACAAAGGCAATGACGATATCTCCATCTTTAGGATTCTTCGCCCGATCAATTACCAATAGATCACCGTCATAAATGCCTGTTCCTTCCATGCTCCTGCCTTCCGCCCATGCAAATACAGTGGAAGCAGGGTGATCAATGAGTAGCTCGCTAAGGGAAAGGACTTCTTCGCGGTGATCGTCAGCAGGGCTTGGAAACCCAGCGGGTATACTTAAAGGACTAAGGGGGTAGAACTCCCTCGTCTGAGTATTCAGGTGAAAAAATTCATAAGTCACCATGTCTGTATAAAATTCATGTTCACAAATGTAAAATATTACCCATTGTGACTGAATATTACCGAAAATGACCTGTAAAAAACAAGCATCGGATAAAAAAAGTAAACAATAATTTTTAAAACCTTGAAAATCAGATATATGAATGTTTATATAGACATTATAGAACTATGTCATTCTCTGCAAAACTCCCTGTTCACATTTGTAAAGAATGCAGTAGATAGTACGCTGTAGTTGAAAATTTGAAAAGGATAAATTTCTGCAACAGTAACAAAAGGATATATATATATCCTTTTATAGTATTTTTGGTAACTTTGATAAACGAAATACTCGGTAAGGGTGAGTCTGCTGAGGATCAATTATTCACTGATTTACAATCAATAACTATGTTAAAGCTGCAGCATCTAAATATTACCCTCTTGTCGGGAAATCCATTATCACTGGATTTTGTCGTAGAGGATGAGGGGGTAAATCAGACTGTTTTTGACGTTCCTTTCTCTTTAGAAAACAATGGGGAGTTTTCCGGAATTAGTATCGAGGCAGTGCATCACTCTGAATATGCTCCCATCATTTCTGATTTTTGGGGCGTGAAAATCCCCGAAGGTGAAAAAGCCTTTTTCCCTATAAGTCAGGAAACCCGTCAGCAGATTGAAGATTTTATTTCAAAACTGAGGTAAAGGCATATTTTTGCCAGATGAACTGGCCGGAGAGATACAAACGCTTTAAGAAGCATTATGGGTTTACCAATAGATCGGTAGCTGAACTCATTGGTAATAAGGTAGATTCCGTGCGGACGGTCACCCAAAAAGACGAAAGTTTTCCTGCCTGGGCGAAGCTGGCCATTATTATGTTTGAACGTGAACACATTAAAGAATAGCCCGGTAGTTGCCGGGCTATTTTGTTAATCTCCAAAAATGGCGTCGTGGGCGTCGTCCTGACCTTCAATATCAAAATTGTTCAAATACCTCTGCGTAGTATCCAGTTTAGAATGCCCCAGCATGAGCCGTATCCCATCAATAGTGATGTTCTTCTTTTCCTTCATCATCCGGCGGGCTTTATCGGCAAAGGAATGCCTGGCAGTATGAAAGGTCAGATAACCATCTATATCGGCCTTATTCGCGATTCGGCGAAGTGCCCGGTTTATGATCGTAGCTGATGATTTCAAGTCGTTGTAATGCAATCGTTTATCATTGACAGGCATTTTCTTGCGATCATCCCTGGAGATATACTTTGCATAGGGAGCAGAATTATCCAGAAAAGGAAACAGGTAATCTGTAGGCTTCGCTTCCGGTAAACAATACTTTTCGTAAATCTCGATTCCTTCTGGACGGAGTCGAACCGATTTAAAAATGCCGGTCTTATCCATTTCGTAAGTCAGACGTCCATCCTCGAAATCCTTAACTCGTAATTGCAGTAAATCAGCTATTCTTATACCTCCATGCAGGTAGGAGAAATAATATAAATCGATTGCCAGTTCTTCCTTAAAGGCATAGAAAGGGAATTTAGATAGCTCAGCAGTGTTTAACGCCTCAATTTCATTGTCATTAAGCTTCTTACGATTTGTCGTTTCGGGTGCAGGGATCGTGACTTTGTCAAAAGGATTCTTTACTATCAATTCATTGTCTACCGCCTTTGTAAACTGCTGACGAATCTTTTTAAGGTACTCTCGTACGGTATTAGGTTTATTAACCTCCTGAAGTTTGGCCTTATATTGATTGATATGGAAGGTTGTCACATCGCTCAGCAGAATGCCTTTGGGAAGAAAGTCAACGAAACGGGTTAATATAGACGTAATGTGGGTGATGTGGTTATACGTACGGACGGCAGACATTTCCTTGAGGCAGGTTTGAAAATAGTCTTCCAGTCTGACACCATTCGGATTCAGGATCTTCTCTACAATTACTTCCTTACTGGATGCCGGGCCCAGGGCTTCATATTGTTTCCTGGCCTCCTCTACTATACCGATCAAAGCATCATTGATTGATTTCGACCTGGGATGAGTCTTCCTGATCCAGCGACCATACTCCGCGTCCGGGTTGTAGTATTTCCGATCAATGAGAATAGTGGTCTTAATTCGTTTGTGCTGTCGATTCACAGTTACCCGTAAATACAGGGTAAAAATGCCCTCACGATTTGGACGGGGGGATAGTTCAATATTAAAGGAGGCTGGCATACAGTAACATTTGCAGAAACAAATACAGAAACAATATTACTGATTCTGGTCGTTGTGTAAAAATATTAGTCAAAGAATATAGTCAGGCAGGAATAATTAGCCAATATCTAGATAAATGAGTAAGAATAATATATTTTTCACTGAAAAGGATCGTCTGAACGAAGATTTGCTGACGTTCATTCGGGAACCCGTCGCTCCACGAACTTTTTAGAAGACGACAGTATAAAAAATATTCATATACGTATAGAGTAATTTAGTCATAATTGGCTAACAATTTCATACCTTTGCCGTTCACCGAAAAAGTTAAAGGTGTGGGTTAATTCATTGAAAACCGTCTGGCTATGCCGGACGGTTTTTTTGTTTACCGGTCTTTAAAGCTAAGAATGAAAGAGTTACTGACGAATAGAAGTCGTACTTAGACCCGATAAACGTATAGATAGAAGCGTACGAGGCAGGTAATCATTCGGATATCCGAGTTTTTCGGTATGACCTAAAACGGATATTTGCTACAACCATGGCCTGAGGCTTACGCGTTTCATGCATTGAGAGGTCCGCTGATTCAATCCTGAAAATTATAAAGCCGCTTAGGGAGCAGAAGAAAAAATCCTGGGAATAAGCTCCCGGGATTTTTCTTTTTACGTATATAACAAAAGTTAAGAAATGACAGAACAACGAATACCCATTATTAAAATAAATGTAGGAAAACCAGCCTGATTTTACTTGCTTTAGCGTATCAGGTCTAATCCTAAGGAGACATTCCCATAGTTAGTTCAGGCGGAAAGTATGGCCCGTAACTAAAAACAGAAAATCGTAAACGATACAAAAGATGGATCATTTAAAATTTCCAATTGGCCCCTTCGTCCCCCAGGAAACCTATTCGGATGAAGAGTTCAGCCGTATTCTGTACACCATCGAAACGGCTCCGGCAGCCTATGGACTGGTTTCTGAAAATCTCACGGAAGAGGATTTACAAAAGACCTACCGGGAAGGTGGCTGGACGATCCGGCAGCTCATTCATCACGTAGGAGATATTCAGATGATTCACTATACCCGCATGAAACAGGTCGTTACCGATCCGGATTACAGAACCATTCAACTTATTAAGATTGAGGAATGGGCCAGCACACCGGACAGCCTGCAGGCTCCCATCAAGGATTCACTGCTGCAGTTAGATGGGGTGCATCGCCGGTATGCTCACCTGGCTAAATCGCTTACGGCTGAACAGTTGGACCTTTCGTATTACCATCCCATGCGGGGCTACTCCATCAATCAGCGGCAGGCGTTGGCGATGTCGGCCTGGCACGTGCTGCACCATCTGGCTCATATTAAACTGGCGTTGGGCGAGCAGCTGATCTAATAAATAGTATTTTATAGAAAAGGGCTGGTGTACTCGCCAGCCCTTTTTATAAGCCTTGTTCAGTCGCCATTTTTCTTTTCAGTAAGCGATACACGGCTTTCCCTTCAAAAGCTTTCTGCCGACGGGTTTGATAATGCGTTTGATTAAGTTTGTCGGCAATTTGTGCGTAAGTCATGCCCATCTTCCGGTATAAAACGGCCAGCTCGGTCGCCTGAACATTGGCTTTATGCGTCAGGGCATTTTCCATGCGAAGGATACGGCCTCTGGCAATGGCATCGGTAGTGAGATTCTGGGGTTTACCCAGCGAAAATCCCAGGGCTTTTTTATGAGCGAGTGCAGCACGGGTTCGTTCGGAAGTTCGTTCGGCTTCGTACTGGGCAAAAGTGACCATCATTCCAACCGTCAGGGTATTGGCATCGGGCAGGTCGCAGGCGACGAAATCAATGCCCGAATCCCGCAGGGTCATCACAAAGGCGACATTCCGGCTGAGCCGATCCAGTTTGGCGATTAGCAATTTGGCGTGGTGTTGCTGACAGGCCCGAATGGCCGCCTGCAATTGGGGCCGTTCGCTTTTGCGTCCGGATTCAATTTCGGTGAATTCCTCGACCAGTACATCCGTTTCCCGCAGGTAGCGTTCCACAATGGTCCGCTGATCGCCCAGACCCAAACCACTTCTTCCCTGCCCCTTGGTCGAAACCCGGTAATAACAGATATACTTCATCGCATTTTGGTAATAAAGCCCCGTCGATAAGCAAATCTGATCACTTCAGAGGCATTTCATTTCAAATATAAAGGCTTTATGGCATTTTATGAACGTCCGTTTGTAAAATGCCATAAGTGGTGTTAGATCTTTTTTTTAGCAATGGGGGATAGCCATCCCTTTCTATTTCATCGAATGGGAGTTCCACCCCACATCCCTCCCCCTGTCATCCAGAGCGAAGCGAAGGACCCTACCGGGTTTGGAGAGTAACTGCCCGGAGAGGGAAGGTTGCGTCTTCCCTGAAAGTGCTTTCATCTTCCCGTAAGCTCTCTCCCTGCGGTCGAGATGACAGGTGGGTTGTATGAGTTATTAATGTGAAGTGTTACTGGCAACAAGCCATTACCCAAGGCTGACCTTCTACTTTCCCATCTGTCATCCAGAGCGGAGCGAAGGACCTTACCGGGTTTGGACGTAACTGCCCGGAGATCTTTCTTCAAAATCCTGTCATCTTTCTCAGAGTATAAAAAGCGAAACAGGGGCTTAGTACTGATGAATAAAGTAAGGTTGTAGGTGAGTTAACCAACGCTCCGATTTACTTTATCAGATGACCTCATTCTTCTAAATTCTAAACCATGAAAAAACGTTTCTTCTGGATTCTGTTCCTGCTGTGTCCGTTGTTAAGTCATTCCCAGAAAAACCTGACTACCCTGCAACAGGATTTTGTCGATCTTCGATTCGGGATGTTCATTCACTTCAACATTCCAACCTATATGGACGAAGACTGGGCCGATCCGGACGCCCCACCGGCGTTATTCAATCCGACCCAGCTTAACTGCAATCAATGGGCTCAGGCGGCGAAGTCGGCGAAAATGTCCTACGGAGCCCTGACGACCAAACACCATAGCGGCTTTTGCATCTGGGATACGAAGACGACGGATTATAGCGTCATGAATAGTCCGCTCAAACGCGATGTAGTAAAAGAATACACGGATGCTTTTCGGACCAATGGATTAAAGGTGATGCTGTATTATTCCATTCTGGATACCCATCACAAACTTCGGCCGGGTTACATCACCCGACCGCATATTGATATGGTAAAAACCCAGTTAACGGAGTTATTAACGAATTACGGTGAAATTTCAGCCCTCATCATTGACGGCTGGGACGCTCCCTGGTCGCGGATTTCCTACGACGATATTCCTTTTGAAGAGATTTATTACCACATCAAATCCATTCAGCCGAACTGTCTGGTCATGGATCTGAACGCCGCCAAGTATCCCGCCGAAGCTCTGTATTATACCGATATCAAGTCTTATGAGCAGGGAGCTGGTCAACACATTTCGAAGGAAAGCAACCAGTTACCAGCCCTTTCCTGTCTGCCGATTAATGGTTCCTGGTTCTGGAAAACCAGTTTCCCGAATGAACCCGTAAAAGACCCGCAGGTACTGGTCAGAGATAACCTCGTTCCTTTTAATAAGGCGTATTGTAATTTCATTCTGAACGTAGCTCCAAACCGGCAGGGGTTAATTGATGAGAATGCTCTGGCGGCTCTGAAGAAAATTGGAGAGTTATGGACGGAAAAAGCGACCTCGAATAAGTTACCCTCGTACGACGCTCCGCTGATTTCCTCAAATCTGGCGAAAAAACGTCCGGCTAATGGCAGCTGGAGTAATGATATGGACATTTTTGATTTTGGAAATGACGATAGTTTCCGAACGTCCTGGCGTTCTAACAAAGAAGTTAAAAATCCGTGGTACGAAGTAACGCTCGATAAGGTTCAGGCCTTCAATCTAGTTAATGTGTATGTACCGCAGGATGAGATTACGAAATATCGTCTGGAATACTTCGCCAATGGCAAATGGCATCCCATTGCTACGAAAAATCGATCGGGACGAGCCAAGATTCACCGCTTTCCAACGGTTTACGGAGAGAAAGTCCGAATGTGGATCGACAACTATACAAACCCACCAGCCATTGCTGAATTTGGAGTATACAACGAACGCAAGTAACCTCACAAAAAGGCATCCGCTGAGATGCCTTTTTGCTATGGCTGATGTGTAGTAAACCGTTGCTAACAACAAGCGATTACCCAAGGCTGACCTTCTACTTTCCTAATCTGTCATCCAGAGCGAAGCGAAGGACCTTACCGGGTTTGGAAAGTGACTGCCCGGCGAGGGAAGGTTGCGTCTTTCTTAAAAGTGCTTTCATCTATAGGTAAGTTCTCTCCCTGCGGTCGAGATGACAGGTGGGGTACTTAGATATGGTTGAGGCGAAGCCGTTTTTAACCGCATGGGAGCATTCTCGCGGCCCTTTTGCCTTTGCCAGCATAAGGATAAAGCCGGATTTACTGGAGCATTTTCTTATTCAAATTCTAAGTAGCTCGCAGTATATGCAGATCGAAGAGGACTACTTTAGTCAGATATTACCAAAAAAAAAGAGTGATTAGTTGAAATGCGTTGAAAAATAAACAGGGACCGATGGCAGGCCCCCTGAGACGGTCGTTAAGCCGGGATCAGAGAGGGTATTCTGACTGACGTCCATATCATTCTGGAAAAGTATTTTTTTCAAACCTCCGGATGAGTTATGGGATGAAAGTAAGGTTGTTTGGCACTATTCGAAGTCCTATATTTAGTGTCAGTAAAGGTGACGACTTTGCCAGTAAATACCTCTAAAAACTACTGCCTATGAACTCCAAAGAACCCGTAACCCGCCGCCGATTTCTGGACCTGGCCGTGAAAGGAACGGCCATATCGGCTCTGGTGGGATTTCCCAGTATTGTTCCTGCTTCCGTTTTTGGTAAAAATGCCCCCAGCAATCGCATCAACGTCGGAGCCATTGGTACGGGCCGGATTTCCCGTGGGCACGACATCCCCGGCGTCTGGCAGTACGACAATGCCCTGATTATGGCCGTCTGCGACGTGGATGCCAACCGGGCTCAGGATGCTAAAAAACTGGTGAACGACTATTACGGCAAAAAAACCGGCAAGGACTACGACGGGGTTCAGGTGTATGGAGATTATCGGGAATTGCTGGCCAATAAAGATATTGACGCCGTGCTGGTTAGCACACCCGACCACTGGCACGCTCCCATGGTGATTCATGCTGTGCAGGCGGGCAAGCACGTGTACATGCAAAAACCCGCTTCGCTAACCATTAGCGAAGGCCGGATGATGGCTGACGCCGTGAAACGTTCGGGTAAAATCGTGCAGGTGGGCAGTCAGCAGCGGTCTTCCAGACAATTTCGATATGCGGCTGAACTCGTTCGAAATGGACGGATTGGTCAGTTGAAAACAGTATACGTAGGGCTTCCCGGTGATCCTTCCGGCGAGGAAGAAAAAGAAATGCCCATTCCCAAAAATCTGAATTATGATTTCTGGCTGGGCACCACCCCCGAAGTGTATTACACCGAAAAACGGGTGCATCCGCAGGTCGGTTACGATCGTCCGGGCTGGTTGCGTTGCGAGCAGTTTGGGGCCGGTATGATTACGGGCTGGGGTTCGCACCACATTGATTGTGCTCACTGGGCGATGAATACAGAATTGACCGGACCCGTAGAAATCTGGGGGAAAGCGGATTTTCCGAAAAGTGGCCTCTGGGACGTACACGGCATTTTCCAGACCGAAGCTCTGTATGACAATGGCGTTCGGATGGTGGTAAGTAACGAGCTTCCGAACGGAATCAAATTTGAAGGTACGGACGGCTGGGTATTCGTTTCCCGCGGTGATGCAGCCGTTACGTCGAGTGATCCTTCGGCTAAACAGCAGGCCTCAAAAGCTCTGGACGCCAGTGATCCTAAATTATTAACCTCGGAAATTGGTCCGAATGAAATACATTTACCCGTCAGTAAAGAACACCACGGGAACTGGCTGGAAAGTATAGTGGCCAATAAAGAGCCGATTGCTCCGGCGGAAGTGGGGCACCGTTCCTGCTCGGCCTGTCTGCTGCATCACGCCGCCATGAAGCTCAACCGGAAGCTCTACTGGGATCCTAAAAAAGAACAATTCAAAAACGACGCCGAAGCCAACAGGCTGTTATCCAGACCCCAACGAAAAGCCTACGCAATCAAAAGGGTTTAAAAGTTTTGAGTTTAGCGTTTTGGGTTGTAATACCAACGCTAAACTCAAAACGCTAAACATCAAACACTAAACTGTAAAAATGAATCTTCGTCAAACCTCTCTGCTGGGCTTTTGTCTGGCTGCTTTAATGTCCTGTTCTGAAAAATCTGAGAAAAATAGTGAAGCGTCCGTTCACCTGATTACCCTTGATCCGGGCCATTTTCATGCGGCTCTGGTTCAGAAAAGTATGTATCCTGAAGTAAGTTCCAAGGTGTATGTTTACGCTCCCGATGGGCCCGATTTGAAAATGCACCTGGATAAAATTGAAGCCTATAACAAACGGGCCGATAACCCCACTCACTGGGAAGAAGAAGTGTATCAGGGCAAGCATTACTTCGAAAAAATGCTCCAGGAAAAGGCCGGTAATGTAGTAGTACTGGCGGGAAATAACCAGAAGAAGGCCGAGTACATTCAAAAGTCCATCGGAGCCGGGTTCAATGTCCTTTCCGATAAACCGATGATTATCCGGGCGGAAGATTTTAATACCCTGAAAGAAACGTTTGATGCAGCCGAGAAGAAGAACCTGTTGCTGTACGACATCATGACGGAGCGTTTTGAGATCAGTACCACCTTACAACGTGAATTTTCAAAAATCGAATCCGTATTCGGAACGCTGGAGAAAGGAACGCCCGGCAATCCGGCCGTAACGAAAGAAAGTGTCCACCATTTCTATAAATACGTTTCCGGAAATGTACTGACCCGTCCGACCTGGTTCATGGATGTCAATCAGCAGGGAGAAGGCATTGTCGATGTAACGACTCACCTGGTCGATCTGGTTCAGTGGGAGTGTTTCCCCGAGCAGGCTATTGATTACCAGAAAGATATCAAACTCACCTCAGCCCGCCGCTGGACGACGGATATGACTCGTAGTCAATTCAATGCGATCACCAAACAAAACAATTTTCCTGAATATCTGAAGCCAAGTATCGTCAAAGACAGCATCCTGAAGGTCTATAGTAATGGAGAAATTAACTACCAGCTGAAAGGGGTTCACGCGAAAGTTTCGGTAATCTGGTCCTACAAGGCTCCCGAAGGCGGTGGCGATACGCATTATTCAATCATGCGGGGAACGAAAGCGAACCTGATCATCCGCCAGGGACCCGAGCAGAATTTCGTGACCACCTTAACGATTGAGCCGGTGGCCAATAAGGTTACTGAAGCCGAAATGACGGCGGCTCTGAAAACGATTCAGCAAAGTTACCCCGGCGTGGAACTGAAGAAAATTGAAAAAGGCTGGGAAGTAGTGATTCCCAAAAAATATCAGGATGGTCACGAAGCTCATTTTGGCCGGGTTACCGAAAATTACCTCAAGTACCTGAAAGCAGGGAAGTTACCGGAGTGGGAAGTACCGAACATGATTTCGAAGTATTACACAACTACCCAGGCCTTACAGCTGGCTAAGAAATCGAAATAACCCTAATAATTACTCCTCTAAATCCTATGAAAGAAGAAAATCGCCGGCAGTTCATCCGGCAGTCGGTAACGGCTACTGCTGGTTTGATGGGCCTGCCTGCCCTGGCCTCTACGTTATCCGTGCCCGTGTCCGCACCGGCTAAAACCTGGGATAATCCACGACTGAAATTTTCGGTGATTGGGATCAACCACTCCCACATTTACGGGCAGGTGGAAGCCGTGATTCGGGGTGGAGGTCAGCTGGTTTCGTTCTATTCCAAAGAAACAGATCTGGCGGCTGCTTTTGCCAAACGGTATCCGCAGGCCAAACAGGCTTCCAGCGAAAAGGAAGTGCTCGATGATAAGTCTACGCAACTGATCCTGAGTTCGATTATTCCCGATCAACGCGGTCCGCTGGGCGTTCGGGTGATGGAGGCCGGGAAGGATTACATGGTCGATAAACCGGGTATTACCAGTCTGGATCAGTTAGCGGAAGTACGCCGGGTGCAGAAGAGAACGAAGCGGATTTTTTCGATCATGTTCAGCGAGCGTTTTGAAAATAAAGCGACCGTAAAAGCCGGGGATTTAGTGAAAGAAGGAGCGATTGGAAAAGTCGTACAAACCATTGGCTTAGGACCGCACCGCATCAGTCTGATGAGTCGACCGGACTGGTTTTTTGACCGCAAACGCTACGGTGGCATCATCTGTGACATTGCTTCGCACCAGTGCGATCAGTTTTTGTTCTTTACGGGATCGACCAAAGCCGAAGTAGTCGCCTCGCAAACGGGAAATGTTCATTTTACGAAATATCCTGATTTTGAGGATTTTGGCGATCTGATGGTTCGTGGGGATGGCGGAACGGGTTACATTCGCGTGGACTGGTTCACGCCCGACGGCCTGAAAACCTGGGGAGACGGTCGCCTGACGATTCTGGGAACCGACGGATACATCGAAATCCGTAAAAACATTGATATCGCCGGACGGGAAGGAGGTAATCACCTGTTTCTGGTCAATCAGAAGGAAACGCGTTACGTCGATTGCAGTCAGGTAGAGTTACCTTTTGGAAAACTGCTAGTCGACGACGTGGTGAACCGCACGGAAACTGCCATGCCTCAGGAACACTGCTTTCTGGCAACGGAACTGGCCCTGAAAGCCCAGCAAAAAGCCCAGAAACTGAACCTGAATAAAGCTTAATAATTTCTTACTTACGATAATCGTTGCCAGCCTTTCCGCTGGCAACTTTTTTAGGGTAGCAAATGCTGTTGCTGCAAGCAATCCTTGTAGAGACGTCGATTGATCACGTCTGGGTAGAGGCTGTTTGAGTTACCTTTCAAATGATTTCTATCTTCCGGCGGAGACGCCATCGATGGACGTCTCGACCGGGGAAAACGTTTTTTACGGTATTCCGGGTCCTTAAACCCTGTAACCAGGCAATTCCTGGTGTATCTTTCGCCGTAAGACCATCGTAGTGAATCCTCATGAATCCCGTATTCCCGACCCTGGGATTAGAACATTTCCAGGAAAATACCCGTGACGAGGTGCGTTTGCTGGATCATCTGATTCATGGAAAGAACAGTATTACGGCTCCTCACAAACACGATTTCTTTCTCTTCTTTCTGGTCAAACAAAGCTCGGGAACGCATACCATTGATTTTGTCGAGTATTCGGTGGACAATCACCAGATTCATATTCTCCGGCCCGGTCAGGTGCATCACTGGCAGTTAGCCAGCGATACCCAGGGGTATCAGTTGATGGTAAGTCAGGCACTGATGCAAACCTTCCCGGATTACCTTCGGTTTTCACCCCTGCTGGCTCAACCCATTCTTTCGCTCAATGAACAGGCGTACCTCGTTTTTCAACAGGAATTCGGTCAGTTGGCCGACGAGTTAACGGAGCCTCAACCCGACTGGATTTTAATAGGATTAAGAAGTCAGATTATCACCCGGCTCATTAGTCGGGAGCTGGAGCGGAAGTCTTTAGTAAACACCATGGCTCCTCCCATCCTGGTGAAATACGTACAGGTGCTGGAAGAAAATTATAAAATTGAAAAGTCCGTGGCATTTTACGCCGACCATTTGAACATCACACCTAATTACCTCACCATTCTTTGCAAAAAACACTTTGGACTTTCTTCAGGTCAGTTAATCCATAATCGTTTGTTGCTGGAAGCCAAACGATTGCTTCAGGTTACGGATACGTCTATCAAGGAAATTTCCTATGAACTGGGATTCGAAGATTTAGCGAATTTTTCGAATTTCTTAAAAAAGCAAACCGGAATATCCCCCCGGGCGTTTCGGGAGCAGTTATAATTCTTACAAGTGATTATGACTTTTTTATAACACGCTCCGGCGGCTTCTCTTCTACTTTTGCGGTATAGATGATACGAAAATGACCCTTACTCGTAAAGCTTTTCTTCAACAAACCCTCGGAGTTATGGGAGCTGGATTAGTAACCAATGCCGCAGATGCCTTGGCTCTGGAGCCAACAAAAACGCAGGTGATTCTGAAAAATGTCCGGTTGGAAACCGGATTTGAACGCGATGATCTGGAAGTAACCCGGACGAAAACGGATCTGTTTGTCTTAGTAATCGAGGATGGTACAATCAAATCCATTCAGTCCAATCGTGAGGTAAGCGGGGCCGTGGATGCCCGGGGGTATCTGATGTTGCCTGCTACGAAGGATATGCACATTCACCTGGATAAAACCTATTACGGCGGTGAATGGAAGGCTCGCTCCAAACGGCAGAAGTCGGTCAGGGATATGATCGCCCTGGAAGAGAAAATTCTGCCGGGCATGCTTAACACCTCAACGGAACGGGCGGAAAAATTGATTGAGTTATTACAATCCAAGGGCTCGGATTTTGCCCGGAGTCACGTCAATATTGAACCCGCTTCCCAGCTGAATTCCCTCAAAAATCTTCAGAAAGCCCTCGAACGTAAAAAGGAAGGGTTTGCTGCTGAGCTCGTGGCGTTTCCGCAACACGGCCTTTCCCGATCGGAAGGGTTAATGAAAGACGCCGCTCAGCTGGAGATCGATTTCATCGGAGGGCTGGATCCCTACAGCATTGACGGCAGCGTTGAAAAACCGATTGATTTTACGGTTCAGCTGGCTCTGGATTATAACAAAGGGATTGACATTCACCTGCACGAATCGGGCGAAAGCGGACTGAAAACGGTTCAGTACCTGATTAAGAAAGTCAACGAAAATCCGATATTGAAGGGAAAAACCTTCCTGAGCCACTGTTTTATTTTAGGGAAACTGGAAGGCAAACAGCTGGAAGATAACGCTCAGCAGTTGGCCGAAGCCCGGATTGGCGTGATTTCAACGATTCCCTTTGGCAAGTTAATCATGCCCATTCCTACGCTCTACCAGCATGGCGTTCCGGTCATGACGGGTACGGATAGCGTAGTCGATCACTGGAATCCTTTCGGAACGGGCAGTATGATTCAAAAGGCGAATCTGATGGCTCAGTTGTATGGGTATTCCAGCGAATTAGAACTTTCAAGATGTCTACGGATCGCAACGGGTGATGTGCTGCCGCTGGATGAATCGGGTACGCAGCAATGGCCCAAAGCAGGAGATACCGCCAGTTTTAATCTGGTGGAAGCCAGCTGTTCCGCAGAAGCCGTGGCTCGTAACTCCTCGGTGAAAGCCTTGTATCACAAAGGAAAATGTGTGTTTAAAGGCTGATTTCTAACTTCCCAAAAGTTGAAAAACTTTCGGGAAGTTTCCGCTGCCAGCTTTTCCGCTGGCAACGCTCGTTAGGAGATTGGTCTCAACGAAGCAGTTACTTGTGTTCGTCCGCGACTTAGTCGCGGATGCCAGAGGAAAGCGTTTAGAACGCTAGGCGTCGCAGACGCTTTTCTCGCAAATCCGCGTTTCAAACGCGGACTAACCTTGGTTAGTCTTTCAACTTCCCGGAAGTTTAAAAACTTTCGGGAAGTTTCAGTTGTCCGTTAGGAGATTTGTCTTGACGAAGCAGTTACCGACACAAGCGGTTATCAGTTTTCTACCAGTTGCGTAAAAAGCCTCGACAATGTTTCTCCGGGATCCTGACAAAACCCCGTATGCAGGGGAGAGGTTTGCAGAATGGTACTCCGGTTGGCCGCCAGCCAGCGAAAACGCGAGGCAATGGGTAGCTGCCCGATCACGCCGCCTTCTTTTTTCCCCGCACAAATCTTTTCGAAAGCCCGCAGGCGTTCGTGCAATTCCCCTATATTAACTTTTGAATAAAGAGCGGCCAGCCGTCCTTCGTCGAGCATAAATCTGGTTTGAAGAAAGCCATGTTTCGGGCAGTAGAGAATCACCCCGACGTTCATAAATTCTTCCCGCTCCACGCGTGGCACTACGCGAATCACGGCGTACTCAAATAAGTGCTTTTCTTGCATTTTCTGCTTCTTTGACGAAAATTTCCGACGCGGCGAGTCGCGTTTCTAAAAATTGAATGTAGACCTGTCGCTGCTCCTCGGGCGTACCCAGAGAAGGATCCACCAGTAACCAGTCGTCGGGAATGAGCTGTACGATGCCTTCAATGCGTTCCGAAGTCAGTATCGAGCGGAACGAACGGTCTGCTTCTGCCAACTGCGAAGCCTGCGGCAATAACACGTGGTCTTTCACCTGCACGAAAGGACGCGTGCTCTGAGCCTGCCAGTTGTCCCAGTTATGATGGAAATAAAGCGAGGCTCCGTGATCAATCAGCCAGAGTTCCCGGTGCCACATCAGCATATTGGTGTTGCGGGCGGTGCGGTCCACATTGGTAATGAAGCAGTCGAACCAGACAATCCGGGAAGCCAGCAGAGGTTCCACTGTGGTGACGAGGGCGTCAAACGTAATGGCTCCGGAGAGGTAATGTAAAGCCAGATTCAGTCCGCCACTGGTGCGTAATAAATCCTGAATTTCCTCATCCGGTTCCGTGCGACTCATGTCCGGGTCCAGCTCACTGAAGACCAGCTCCGGAATTTTAAAACCGAGCAACCGGGCCAGTTCACCGCCGATTAGTTCCGCAATGAGGGCTTTAATGCCCTGGCCGGCTCCCCTGAATTTCTGGACGTATAGAAAACCATCGTCGGCTTCGACAATGGCCGGTAAGGAACCGCCCTCTCGCAGAGGAGTGACGTAACGGGTTACCTGCACCGTGCGGAGTTCAAATTGTATATCGTTCACAGGCTTAATGAGAAACTATCAATTCTAAAAATTGAATTTAGAACGAAGGTAAGGGGTAATTAAAAAATATACCCCCGGATTTTCGTCCGAGGGTAATCATTCCAGGAATAAATGAAGAATTAGTTAACCGTCTTTATGCCCATATTCTCGAACATAAAAGCCCATTTATCGGCTTGTTCTTCAATAATTTTAGCCGTAGGTTTCCCCGCTCCGTGCCCGGCGGAAGTTTCAATGCGGATGAGTACCGGATTCGGACCCTGGTGTTTTTCCTGCAAGGTAGCGGCAAACTTGAAGCTGTGTGCGGGCACCACCCGGTCGTCATGATCAGCGGTGGTTACCATCGTTGCCGGATACGCCGTTCCTGCTTTGAGTTGATGCAGAGGCGAATAGCGATACAGATTTTCAAAGCTTTCTTTCGACTGAGCACTCGAACCATATTCCACGACCCAGCCCCAGCCGACCGTAAACTGGTGAAAACGAAGCATATCCATAACGCCTACGGCCGGAAACGCAACTCTGAATAAATCAGGACGCTGGGTCATGACGGCACCGACGAGTAAGCCCCCGTTCGAGCCGCCGGAAATGGCCAGCCGTTCTTTGCTGGTGTACTTCTCTTTCTGGAGATACTCGGCCGCCGCAATGAAGTCATCAAAGACGTTCTGTTTCTTTTCCAGCATGCCGCCCTTGTGCCAGCTTTCGCCGTATTCACCGCCGCCGCGAAGGTTGGCCTGAGCGTAGATTCCGCCATTTTCGAGCAGAATGATATTGGAAGTGCTGAACGCCGGGGTCAGGCTCACGTTGAAACCACCGTAGGCGTACAACAGGGTAGGAGCCGTTCCATCCAGTTTCAGGCCCTTTTTATAGGTCAGAAACATGGGAACTTTCGTGCCGTCCTTACTGGGGAAAAAGACCTGTTTCGTCTCGTATGCCGTGGGATCGAACTTGACTTCCGATTTCCGGAATAACTCCGATTTGCCCGTAGCAATGGTGTATTTGAAAATCGTTGAGGGGTATAAAAACGAAGTGAAGACATAAAAAAGCTCTTTATCTTCCTTATTACCGCCCCAGCCGCTGGAACTGCCCAGTCCGGGTAAGTCAACGGCGTGGTCGAGTTTTCCAGTTTTCAGATCATACTGAAAAATCCGGTCTGAAGCATCTTTGAGGTAACTGGCAAATAACTTACCCCCGCCCGTACCCGCCGATTCGAGCTTCTCGGGTTTTTCGGCGACAAAATCCTGTTGCTGTTTCGTGGCTGCATCGACCAGAGCAATGCGGTAGTTGGGAGCCTTTTCATTGGTATGCACCAGCAACTTGCCACCGATGTTATCAACGACAGAATAGTTATGCTCAAACCCTTTGAAAAGAAGCGTGAACTCTTTCTGGCCCTTACTTAAATCCTTTACCCAAATCTCCGAGCCGTCGGTTCCTTCCGAGCTGTTAATGATGAGAAAGCGTTCGTCTTCCGTGGTTTGAGCAAAGAAATAACGCAGAGGATGTTCCTTATCTTCAAAGACCAGTTGATCTTCCGACTGAGCAGTACCTAATTTGTGGTAATAGATTTTATGAAAACGGTTGGCCGCTGAAAGTTTTTCTCCTTCTTTCGGTTCATCGTAGCGACTGTAATAAAAACCGTCCTTATACCAGGCGGCTCCGCTGAATTTGAGCCAGTTGAGCTGATCTTTGGTCTTTTTGCGGGTCGCAATTTCCATCACTTCCATTTCCTGCCAGTCTGAACCCGCCCGGTTGATGCTCAGGGCCGTGTATTTATGATCGTGGGAAAACCCGGCAAATCCCGCCGTTACCGTTCCGTCACTGGATAACTGGTTAGGGTCCAGAAAAACTTCAGGCTGGGCCGTTAACCCCTTCTGGTAATAAATGACCGCCTGATTTTGCAGGCCATCATTTTTGGAGAAAAAGTAATACGATCCAATGCGAAACGGAGCCCCGTATTTGGGGTAATTCCAGAGGGCTTCGAGCCGCTTTTTAATGGTATTTCGAAACGGAATTTTCTCCAGATACTGGGAGGTAAGCTGGTTTTGTTCCTTCACCCAGGCCTTGGTGGCGGCAGAGGTATCGTTCTCAAGCCAGCGGTACGGATCAGCCACGGAGGTTCCAAAATACTGATCACGAACAGTATCGTCTTTTCTGGTTTTCGGATAATTCAGGGATTGTGACATACAGGTACTTGCGTAGGCGAGGCCCAGCGATAAAAGCCAATAGGAATGTTTCATAGGTTACTGGCACATGGAAAATGACTCATTAAGATAAGTAAATATAAATGTCTTCGTGGATTATAAGTGAAAGCAGATCATTTCTGACCGGGCTTTATTAGTCTGGTAACGGCAAACGTCATTTAAAGAGACCCCCTTACAAGCCATCAGCCTGTCATCCAGAGAGAAGCGAAGGAACTGGCCTTAGGCTGAGTAACAGTTTGGTGAATGGAAGCAATTTCTGAACTTGAGTAAGCATTTCAGAACTTCCCGAAAGTTTTAAACTTTCGGGAAGTTTCATTTGGATACTGCGATTAGGAGAAGAACGAATACGAGATAAGAAACCCGCAACAGTAGATGCTATTTGAAAAGAACTTCCCGAAAGGTTCATTAAATTATCTAATAGATTGGAACAGTACATGTTTGGTATCCTCCCTAATTCCTATGATTGTATTCTATATTTTTTATTAAATTTGTAGAATACAACCGCAGGAATCATGATTGATCGATTACTGGAAACACAACTGGAAGCTCGCTGGGGAACGGGAAAGGCCTTGGTGGTCTTGGGCCCGCGACAGGTCGGAAAAACCACCCTGCTGAAAAAACTCTGCGAGCAGAAGGGTTCTTATTTGTTGCTTAATGCCGACGAAGCCGACGTGCGTAGCCAGCTGGAAAATGCGAACCTCAGTCGGTTGAAGCAGATGCTGGGACCAAACAAAATCGTGTTCATCGACGAGGCTCAACGCATTCAGAATATTGGGTTGACGCTGAAATTACTGACCGATCAGTTACCCGACCGGCAGTTACTCGTCAGCGGTTCGTCGTCTCTGGAACTGGCTAATCAGATCAATGAACCCCTGACGGGAAGGAAATGGGAGTTTCGACTGTTTCCGATTTCCTGGGCGGAGTTAACTCAGTCAGCGGGATACCTGGAAGCTCACCGGCAACTGGAAACCCGGCTGCTCTATGGCATGTATCCGGACGTGGTGACCAGTCTGGGCGATGAGCGGGCTGTTTTGCAGCAACTCAGTACGAGTTACCTCTACAAGGATATTCTAACGTTCGGTGGCATCCGCCGACCCGAAATCCTCGATAAACTTCTGGTTGCTCTGGCTCTTCAGGTAGGTTCGGAAGTTTCGTATAATGAACTTTCGCAGTTACTGCAAATCGATCGGGCTACGGTGGAGAGTTACATCAGTCTGCTGGAAAAAGCCTTCATTGTGTTCCGGTTACAACCGCTGAGTCGAAATCTTCGCAACGAAATTAACAGCAGCCGCAAAGTATATTTTTACGATAATGGCATTCGTAACGCCATTCTGGCAGACTTCAAGCCGCTGGAGTTGCGGGGCGATGTGGGATCTTTGTGGGAAAATTTTCTGGTAAGCGAGCGTCAGAAACACTTGCATTACCATCAGCAGTGGACGCGAAATTATTTCTGGCGAACGTATCAGCAACAGGAAATTGATTACATCGAAGAGCAGGACGGAGCGTTCCGGGCCTTCGAGTTTAAGTGGAATCCGAAGGCAAAAGCCCGTTTTTCGAGTACGTTTCTGGAAAGTTATAAACCTGAAATCACCCAGGTCATAAGCCGGGAAAATTTCGATTCCTTTGTCGGGGTCGACTAGGAAACTGGTCTTCTTTTTTACCGGAAACGTATAGAATTTAGCGTGCTGGATCAGTCCTTAGTCGAACGCTCAGACCAGCGGTAAAAATGCAAACGTTAGTTCTGTAAGTGTTCCTTTAAAAAAAACCGGGATAATGCTTTTACCGTTTTGTAAATAATAAGTCTAAAATCCGGAGCATAAGTTTAGTTTTGGTGGCTTGTTTATACGAAGCGTTCATTCTATTCAACTCATAAACGTCAGTGCGTATTTCATGAAAAACAAATTTACGGGCCTTCTCTTTCTGATGATGGTACTTGCTTTCCCGGGTTATGCTCAATGGTCAGCGGGGATCGAAGCAGGCTATAATCAAAATGTTCTCTACACCAATGCGGGTGCTCTGGCGTTTACGAAGTACAGACCTCTCAACGGATTTTCCGTGGGCATTCCGGTGCAGTATCAAGTAAAAGACTGGTTCTCCATTCAGGCGGATCCGCAGTTTATCCAGAAAAACTATCAGGTCAAACGGACGCAGTTTTTCGAGGGAATCTATCAGGATAACATCAATTCCTACGTTCAGTTACCCCTGATGGGTCACTTTACGTTCGGTGGAGAAAAACTGAAAGGGTTCCTGAATCTGGGAGGCTACGCTTCCTACTGGAGCATGGGCCGGATTAAAGGAGTACAGGCCAATATTTTCTCGGATATTGAATCTACCTCCGATACTCAGGAATACAACCGTTACCTGGAATTGAAAAACGGCTACGCTTACAACGAATCCTATACTTTCATCGATCGGAAGGATAACCGGGTTGAACTGGGCTGGCTGGCTGGGGCAGGCGTAAGCTACCAGTACAAAAAGTATCAGTTTTTTGTGGAGGGGCGTTATTACCAGTCCATGACCGATCAGCAAAAAGACTACATGATTAATCAGATTCCCCGGTATAATCAGACCTATACGGCTCAGATTGGCTGTCTGTATCAGTTCGCGAAAAAGCCCAAAAAATCCGAGTCATCCAACTAACTGTCAAGCTCTGGAAAACGGCTACGCCTTTCCGGCATCATCCTTTGATACGTATGAAAATCCTATATTCTTTAGTAGCCGCCTTTATGGTGATGGGCCTGGTTTCCTGCCAGAAGGAATTGCCCGATCTGGAGCAGCCCGAGCAGTATATCGTCGGCAGTTTCAGCGAAGAGTTTGAAGCCTTCTGGAACGGTATGAACAACAACTACGTGTTCTGGGACGTCGATCCAACGGACTGGGATGCCGTTTATACCAAATACAAACCCCTGTTTGCCAGGCTAAACATCAATAAAGACGAAGACATCCGCAAGGCTTATACCTATTACCGGGAAATGACGGCTAATCTGGTGGATTCGCATTATACGCTGATACCGAGCAACAATGCCCTGCTGGATTCGGCAACGATCAATCCGGCGTACAAACGCATTCAGAAACGATCTGATTTCCACGGTTTTATTTCCGAAGGTTATTACTACAACAACGTCTTTGTGAACATTCTGGGCCGAAACGGACTGCGAACGGTAGACAGCACCGACGGGGCTTACATGGTGACGGGTAAAACCAGTACTAATGTTCTGTACTTTCACTTCAATCAGTTTGATCTGAAGAACCGCTCCGAAAACGGTACGTTGGCGGAACGTCAGCTGATTCAGTATTTCTTCAATGGAATCAATGATAACAGCGTTCGGAGTGTCGTTATCGATCTCCGTGGAAACGGGGGAGGAAACCTGGCGGATTTGAATTTCCTGATGGGTGCCTTTACGGATAAATCCTATTCGTTCGGAGCGACCCGATCTAAAAATGGCCCCGGCCGCCTGGATTACACGCCCTGGATTGATGCCTCCGTAACTCCAAAAGCCGGAGCCAGAGCTTTCACCAAACCACTCATTGTGATTACGGATCAGTATTCGGTGAGTATGGCCGAGATCACGGCGATGGCTACCAAGGCACTTCCCGGTGGCAATGGCCGGGTAGTGGGCGAGCGTACCTGGGGAGCGAATGGCCCGCTAACCTCCAATGTGTTTTACAACGGCGGACAGTTTTCAACGGCTTTATTTAACCTGGTGTACACGTCCTCGCAAATGCTTCGCTACAAAGATGGCGTAGTGTACGAAGGGGTAGGTTTCCCGCCGGATGTAACCGTGACGCTGAATGTTCTTCAGTTCCAGTCAGGACGGGATAACCAGCTGGAGCGGGCGTTGACTTTAGCCAATCAGTAAGATTAATAAGGGTTCTATTGATGAAAGAGTGCTGATTTTGCAAAATCAGCACTCTTTTTGTTTCCAGCAAGCCGAGGCACCAATCATCATTTATATTTAATATGGAACCTCAGAACTTCCTGATAAGATAATACAGCTCTGGTTTTGAAGTAATGGTGTAGCTCTAGTTTCGGCCCTGAAATTTACCCTTACATTCATGGCTCATTATTTACGCTTTCTTCCCCTTTCTCTGATCTTATTGCTTGGTGGGTTGGGACGTTCCCACGCCCAGAGTTCGCAGGCCGGCGTTGCTGGTCTGATTACCGACGAAGAGAAAAAACCTTTACCCGGAGCAACCATTCAGGTACGCAACGAATCCACGGGTTTTAAAACCGCTACCGTCGCTAACTCCAAAGGCGAATTCAGTTTTCCGCAGGTGCCGCTGGGCGGTCCTTATTCGGTTCAGGTAACGTCCGTTGGGTTTGCCGAGCAGAAACGCAATGGGTACATGCTTAACCTTGGCGATGTACTTCGGCTGGACATCCAGATGTTTTCTTCCACCAATAGCCTTAACGAAGTAGAGGTACGGGTAAGCAGTTTGAAAAACACCGTCCCAACGCTGGGTGCCGCTACGTCCATTTCTTCCAAGAACATCCTTCAGTTACCCGTTAACGGCCGAAACTATACGTCTTTGATCGACCTCTCGCCCCTGAGTCAGGGAGGTAGTATCTCCGGGCAACTGGCGACTTCCACGAACTACACCATCGACGGGATGACGGCCCGTAATGCCACCTTCGGCGGGGCAGCGGCTTCGGGTTCACCCTATTCCATTTCGATTGAAGCCATTCGGGAGTTTAAAGTCGTCACCAATCAGTACGACGTTACTTTTGGCCGCAGCGGCGGGGGTACCATTAATACGGCAACGAAGTCGGGAACGAACACTTTCAGCGGCAGTGCCTTTACCTTCATGCGGGCAGACTGGTTATCGTCTCCCTTCGACATTCGCGGAAATCGCCGGAATGTTCCTTTCTCAACCTATCAGTACGGGTTCTCCCTCGGCGGGCCGATCATTAAAGATAAAGCCCATTTTTTCATTGCCTTTGACCGCCAGCAGGATGCCCGACCGCTGCAAATTGCGGATATTCAGGGACCTGCCGATGAGCAGCGGTTTAACGTGACTCAAAGCACGCTGGATACTTATCTGAACATTGCCCGGAGCAAATACGGTGTGGCCAGTACGCCACAGTTTGGTTCATTTCCGAAAAGACAGAATACGAATGCCCTGTTTGCCCGGCTGGATTTTCAGTTGAACAGCAATAACCTCCTGACCATCACGAATAATTACATCAGTGATGTAAATAATCAGAGCATTGGCGATAACACCGCCATTAACCTTTTTGAAGTGTACGGAACGAGTAAAAACCGCAGCAACAGCACGATGGCCATGCTGCGAACCACGTTCACGCCTAAGATCACCAATGAGCTGAAATTGCAGCACCTCTCGGCGGGAACCGAAAGTATCCCCAGCGGTCAGGTACCCTCTTCCAACATTCCCCGGGCCATTGTCGAGCGGATTCCTTCGACGGTGGGAGGAAATACGGTCTATACCTCCATTCAGCTGGGGGGACAACGGTACGTGCCGGAGTTCTTCTTCAGCAATGTGGTGCAGTTGACGGATAACCTGTATTACAATACCGACAAGGTGAATTTTACCTTCGGAACGGACCTGATGTACACGCACATGAACTCGCTGTATGCCAGTGAAGTAAACGGACGGTTTTTCTTTACGGGCATGGATGCCTTCAATAACCAGAACCCCTACCGTTACGCCCGCGAAATCCCGCTGGTAGAAGACGCCAGCGTGAGGCAGAACTTCCTGAACGCCGGCCTGTACGCTCAGATGCAAACCAAAATTGCCCGTGGACTGGATTTCATGGCGGGGATCCGGGCGGACTATACCGATTATTTCAACAAGCCCAACTTCAATCAGGTCGTTTTTGATGACCTGGGTTTACGTACCGATCATTCCCTTCGCACGTTCCAGTTACAGCCCCGCGTGCAGTTTACCTGGGACGTGAATGAAAAACAAAGGGATTTCGTGAAACTGGGCGGCGGCATTTTCGGCTCGGATATCCTGAACTATGCCATGATTAACAATATGTCGTTTGACGGTTCGAAGTTTGCTTCGGTGGACATCACACGTACGGCAACGGGGCCGAATCTGGTGCCTGTCCCCAACTTTCCGGCGTATCGCGAAAACCCGGCGACGGCTCCCGGAACGGAATTGTTTAATACGCCCGGTGTATCGCGTTTGTCAACGATTAACCTGAACCGGGAAGACGTACGGATTCCGGTGGTTTATAAGGCCAACTTCTCCTATAATCACCTCTTCAGTGACCGTTTCCGCATGGGAGTTACTTTCCTGACGAGCATTGCCCGGAATAACTACATGTACACGGATGCCAATATGGTTGATCAGCCCTATTTCCGTCTGGCGAATGAAGACAATCGGGGTGTATACGTGCCTGCCAGTTCGATCAATCCCACCAACGGAGCGGCGGACTGGACCCAGGGACGCAAAACCGAACGCGTGGGTCGGGTACTGGCCCTGAACAGCGAGGGGAAAATCAACCAGTTTGCCTTTGTGCTGGACGGCTCTTACAAATACTTCCGCGACGGCGAAATTTCGTTCAGCTTTACCTGGAACGATACTAAAGACAATACGTCTTACAACGGTAACGTAGCGAACACGGCCACGCTTTCGCTGCCGGTGAAAGACGATCCACGGGATTTGAGCCGTATGGCCTATTCAAATAATCAGTTCCGTAATAAAGTCATTCTGTACGGTACGTTACCCTCGTTTTATGGCGTAACGGTAGGATTGCGTTACTCCGGCGTGGGTGGTACCCGTTATTCGATGATTGTGAGTGGAAACGTCAATGGTGACTTTGTATCCACGAATGATCTGGCTTATATTTTCGATCCTGCGAACCCGGCTATTCCGGAAACGCTTCGCACCGGTGTTCAGAAAATTCTGGATAACCCCAGCGTGAATCAGAGCGTGAAAGAGTACGTGCGTCGCAGCATTGGTCAGGTAGCGGAGCGTAATGGCGGTATCAACGGCTTCTACGGTCAGTGGGACCTTCGTCTGGCCAAACGCTTCAAATTTACGCCCAAGCAATACCTTGAACTATCGGGTGATTTGTTCAACGTAGTAAACCTCTTCGATAAAAACAAAGGCTCCAACAAGAACCTGGGTAACCAGAGCATTTACAACCTGGCCAGCTTCAACGCCAGCAGCCAGACCTACAATTACAACGTCAATCCTAACACGGGCGTAGCAAATCCCGGTGGGAATCCATATCAATTCCAGCTGGGTTTACGTTATGGCTTTTAGGTAATAAATTTTAGTTGAACACCTTTTGCCTCAAAATCCTCTACTGACTTGATTCGGTAGAGGATTTTTGTTGAATCCTGCCGTGTGCAGGCTATGAAAATCACCGCAGAAATCCTGACTAACGACTCTCTTAAAAGGCAATAATTGGACCATTTCCGCAGAACAGCCAGTGCTGGAAAGCATGTTCCACTCAGACTTCTCATTTTTTGAACGGTACAGAGTATATGTACTTACACGAAAGCGAACTGATTGAGTTCAATCCAGTAGCGGTACACCTGATCCCAGATCTGATGGAGGCCTTCCTGCGTACTGGGTTTGGTGATGTAACCATTGGCCCCGAGCGAGTAGGCTTCCTTTACCGTTTCTTCTCCCTGAGAAGTAGTAAGAAACAAAATAGGCGTATAGATCCATTTCTGCTTGGATCGAAGGCGTTGAAGCAATTCCAGCCCATTCATTCGCGGCATATTAATGTCCGTAATGATCAGACGGGGAGTAAGCTCCGAAAGCAGTTCCAGGGCGTGTTGCCCGTCGTACGCAAAGACGAGTTGACAGGGATGATCCAATTTTTCTACCACTGACTGGAGAAATTCACGGTCATCTTCGTCGTCCTCTACGACAAGAAATAAGGGAGAATCGGACATTTATGGGTTAATGATTGAACGTGAACACTTGAAAATAAAAGATCCGATTCACTAAATGAAGGAGAGTCGAATCCGTACGAGGTAATGAATGTTTCAGGATTAGGCTTTTTACTTTATAGTTAAAGATACGGCAAGTAAGCCGTTTTAGTTTTACTAAAGCTACTTTTATTGGCTGGAATCCGTGTTTTTGATGAAAGGATTGCTTGTTTTCATGCGATGGTAGTGAATCAAAGGAGATTTCGATCCGATTCACTTACTGGATTTTTAAAGATAGACTTGTAACAAGGGCTCCGGCCCCAACTGCTGTCCGTTTATTTTCTACAGGATCATGAAATCTTTACCCGGCTTTTTTCCTGTGGAGTGTCTTCTTCTTGCATCAGAAATCAAAGCATGAGGCCAGTCCCCAAACGGAAGGCGGCATCCAGGGAGCGGCTGAATCGTATTTGATTACGGTAGACGATAGGGATGGATGCAAAGGGTTTTTCAGTCGTTGACAAGCCCCTTTGCTGGGTGGATGGATGGATTTGAACGTACCTTTGACGCTTGTTAAACCCCTGTACGAATGGCTGCTTCCTGTAAAATTCAACTCATTACACCTGAGCAAACGTATGCTCTCCGCCATCAGGTACTTTGGCCCGACCAATCGTTGGGCTTTGTGAAACTGGAAGAAGATGCTAAGGGCATTCACTACGGAGCGTTCGTACATCAGGAAGTCGTAGGAGTGATTTCGGTTTTTTCTGAAGAGGAAATCCATCGTTTTCGGAAATTGCCGTTCACCCCGACGCAGACGCTTTCAAAAAAGGCATGAGTTTAGACGGCGGTGGATACGTTCAGTTGCCGTTGATTGCTCCCCATCCGGTGAACTAGCGTACAGTTGGAATCAATTCTTAAGGGAAGAGTGGTGTCTGTGAATCGGACATCACTTTTTGCTTTTTAAAGGCAGCAGAGCACTCAAGGAATCAAGGACCCGGCAGTCATTCAGAAAGGCGTATCTGCGTACTGGAAAAATAATGGGATTGAAATGAGTTGAAAGAAAGATCGGATGGCTTTTACTGTACATATACGTGTATCAATAAAGATCAATTTAAACCAGGTTATTTCATATACTAAGTCCAGCTAGTTGTTACATAAATAAGCCAGAAGGAGTTTCAATATCTTACTGATCTATAGAACTTTAGTTATCAATAACCTCTAAATCTGATTTATTCTGAACGTATGATTAGACGACAGTTTATTCAACAGGTAATCAAAGGCTCGGCTTCGGCAATTGCTTTAGGCTCCTCTCTGAATTCATCGGCGGCCGACTGGCTATACGCCGATGAACTGGCTAACCACACCATTGCCGACATCAGCTACACGGATGTTCAGCTTAAATGGCCCCGCTTTGTGGGTAAAAATGGCCGCCGGGATATCCACGGTCATGGGCCCCGAGTAAGCGTCTGTACCCTCACCACCAATCAGGGTGCTAAAGGCTGGGGTATGAACGGCCGAAGGGATGCCGAATCCATCGCCTACCTGAAGGGAAAACGCGTTTCGGAGGTTTTTCATCCCTCGGCTGGGGTTACGGATGCCCGAGCTCTCGGATTCGACGTCCCCCTGCACGATCTGGCAGGGGTGATTCTCAGGAAACCCGTCTATGAATTGCTCGGTCAGAAAAAGCCCATCCTGACCAAATGCTACAGCGGCATGATTTACTTCGATGAGCTGGAGCCGAAAGAAGGTCCGGTGAAAACGCTGGCGAACGGGCTGGATCTGCTCCTGGAGAACTGCCGCCACGATTATGAGCTGGGGTATCGACAATTGAAGCTCAAAATTGGCCGGGGAAACATCTGGATGCCCAAACAGGAAGGCCTGAATCGGGACATTGAAGTAACGAAGCTGGTGGCTAAAACTTTTCCGGACGTCGAAATTCTGGTGGATGCCAATGATGGCTATACGGCTGATACCACCATTGCCTATCTGAAGGGCATTGGTGACATTCCGCTCTTCTGGATGGAAGAACCCTTTGCCGAAACCGTGGCCGATTACCAGAAACTACGAAGCTGGACCAAAGCCAATAAGCCTAAAATGCTGCTGGCAGACGGCGAAGCCGACCCTAAGCAGGAGCTGTTGCGGGAACTAGAAGAGAAAAAACTCATTGACGTTCACCTGACGGATATGATTGGCTACGGCTTCACGCCCTGGCGAAAACTGATGCCCGAACTCAAAAAAATGGGTATTCTGGCCTCTCCGCACGCGTTTGGTGAGTTACTGAAATCCTATTACTGCTCGCATCTGGCGGGAGGTTTGGGCAACACGGTTACCATTGAAGGCGTACCCGCCACGTGCGAAGACATTGATTTCGGCAAGTACAAAATCGAAAAAGGCAAATTTGTTCCTTCGCCCGACCCCGGTTTTGGGATGACTTTACTGAAGAAAAGCTAAGCTTTCTACGGAAAGCAGGGCTCTGGTCAGGACCGCAAGGGATGGCCAGAGCCCTGCTTTTTTATTACCAGGGGCATGTCGCAGGTGCAGGGAAATATTCTTCACTGAAAAACTGTCCAGTGGGACCCTCCGGTCCGAGCAAAGCGTATTTGCTGATGCGTTGAGCTGCTTCGGAAGGGGTGCTGGTGCCCTGCTGACTGGTAAAATCGGTTTGAGTATAACCGGGACAAACGGCGTTGACCTTAAAGGCCGTTTGCCGAAGTTCATACGCCAGAGCAATGGTGTACATATTCAGGGCAGCTTTGGAGGACTGGTACACCGCCAGCTTGTAGTCATAGCCATGGCTGGCAGGATCGGCGGCCAGAGAAAGGGAAGCCATTGCCGTACTTACATTCACAATGCGGGGCTGGTCTGATTGCCTTAAAAGGTCCATGAAGGCCTGCGTGACCCGCACTACCCCGAACATATTGGTTTCGTAAGTGGCTTTAAACTGATCGATGCTGGCGGTAAGTGCCGACTGCGGAACGCCACCCGAAATGCCCGCATTGTTAACCAGTACGTCCAGTACCTGAATTCTGCCGCCCAGCAGGATTCGGGCGGCTTTCACCGATTCATCGCTGGTAACGTCCAGGGCAATCGCTTCGATGGAGCTTATTCCTTCGGATTTCAATTGCTCGACGGCGGCCTTGCCCTTTTCGGCATCACGACTGCCCACATAGACAAAAAATCCCTGTTGAGCAAGCTGCCTGACTACTTCAAATCCAATGCCTTTGTTGGCTCCGGTTACTAATGCTGACTTCATGTGTGCTGCGTTTTAATGAGAACGAAGCAAAAGTAGTTAGCCCTGAAACGGCTCGAATGGACAAATCTTCTTAGTTAGAGGACAAATCACGCAGGCTTCTGGAAAAATCACGGATGCTCTGTCCCGTTTTCTTTCGGAAGAGTCGGGAAAAGTAACTTGGGTCACTGAAACCCAGATCGTAAGCCAGTTCTTTTACCGAACGATTGGAATACTGCAACTGTCGCTGGGCCTCCAGAATGAGCCGGTTGGTGATCCATTCTTTGGGTGAAACGCCCGAGTGTTCTTTCACAAGGGAATACAGCGTACTCGTCGTCATTCCCATTTTTCTGGCAATGGAATGCACGTCCTGTTGTTCGGTTAACTGCGTTTCGACTACCATTTTAAAAGACGCATACTTTGAAAGCCGACCTTGTGCCTGCACTTCTTCGCCCTCAAAGTAAGCACTGTTGAATTCAGTCAGCAGTGCGTTCAGGTGGGCCAGCACGATTTCTGCTTTAGGCGGATGGACCGACGCGTGTAACAACTGGTACAGATTTCCCATCAGAGCTTTCACCCGCTGTCGGGTAGCCAGGTCGAAGGTAATGACGTTCGAGAATCGGGGATTGAGTAAAAACGCAAAAGGCTGGGGCAGGAGAGCCAGCGTCTGTTCATCAAAGCTCAGGTGGTAATGATGATTCGCCGGATTTGGAACGGGGTTGGCGAAGATCTGATGCGGTACCCCGAAAATAAGCTGCCCTTCAGTCAGAGTAACTTCTTCGAGATCAGCCCTATACGTCTCTGAACCCTTATCTATGTAAACGAAGTAATAAAACGATAACTGATGAGGTTGTCCTAACGTTTCCAGCACCTGTTCCGGCAGTGGAATCGTACAGTTCTCATTAATCATCAGAGGCAACTGATGATGATGCCAGAGTGAGTGAAGTAATCCTTGGGTTTCCTGCACGGATCTGTAGTTTTCGCAGGTAACCCAAATTCCGGTCTAAATAGTTTGATACGGCTGTGTAAATCTTATAAATCTAGCCCGGAGGAACGGGTAGCCTTGGCAACAAAAAAACCTGTTTCACAAGCGAAGGCTCAGAAACAGGTTTTACTCGTTAAAGAAGTAAAGGAATCAGGTTTTAAATTTTCAGAAATAGTTTATTTCGATACAGCACATACAGCAATAGCAGCTGGGTTCCGGTAACGGCCAGGGCCTGAATAACCGGTTGCCAGGTGATGCTGAAAAGCTGGCTGAAACCCCCGAACAGAAAATGAGCCGTGTGGGCAAAGTCAACGATGCCGTCGGAAGCCAGGTAAATCAGAATAGAGTTGGTTCCGATCAGCACAAAGGGGAATGCCCATTTCTGAAGGCCTTTGACGTCGATGAGGTAATAAAAGACCGCCAGAAACAAGAGACTCCAGCCGCCCACGTAAACCGCGAAGGAACTCGTCCAGAGTCGTTTGTTGATGGGGAAGCTCTGATCCCAGATCAACCCCAGCAGAATCAGGGACAGCCCCAGCCCGATCATCATCAGCGTTTTCTGCGTCATGGTCCGGCGGGTGTCTTTCAGTAAGGTTCCCGTTAACATACCCAGTAAAGCAGTGGTTACTGCGGGAATGGTTGAAAACAACCCTTCGGGGTCATAGACCGTCCGGTGCAGCTTACCGGGCAGTAAAATGCGATCAATGAACGAAGAAAAGGCTCCCTCCGGCGTCAGTACCCCCGCTCCAAAGCCGGGAACGGGAATCAGCGTCATGGCTGCCCAATAGCCCAGCAAAATGGAGACCGCCCAGATTAGCTGACCGCGGGTGCTGGCATTCAGGTAGATGAAACCTGCTCCCAGCCAAGCTAATCCAATCCTTCCCAGAACGCTGGCCATTCGGGTATGTTCATACGGTTTAAATTCCAGCAGACCGTTCACGATCATGCCCAGCACAATCAGAATCAGGGTACGTTTGAGCATGGAACGGTAGAGGGGCCATTTATCCGGAAGCGATAACTGTTCGGCCGAACGAAGCCCCGCCCGCTGTAGTTTTCCCTGCAGCGAAAAAGGCATGGATACCCCCGCGATGAAGAGAAAAAGCGGAAAGATCATGTCATAAAATGTACAGCCATTCCATTCCGCATGGTGTAACTGGGAGGACATCCAGCGTAACACAGGCCAGCCCGTGGCCTGAGCCAGGGCATGGATGAGATGCTCGCCGCTCATGATCCAGAACATATCAAACCCGCGTAAGGCATCCAGCGAAACCAGCCGGCCCGAGCGAACGGGCACTGGCGGGTGTACGGTGCTTTCCGTAAGGAGCGGAGGCAGTGGTTTCTGTGACATACGAACTGAATTAGGGGCGGTAGGCCTGCGTCAGGCGTTCCCGGTATTTTTTATGCATCGCCAGCGAAAGCTGAATGGAATTGCCCTTTTCGACCGTAGGGAATGCATTTTGTTTTTTCACCCATTGCCATTCCCACTGACGGATGTTCTTTTCGAAGGAAGCCAGATCAGGCTTTTGATGGGTTTCCATGGACTGACTAACCATCTGGAAGAACTGCTCCCAGCGGGGTTTGTAGAAATCATTCAGTAAGCCACTCCACTGACGGTTGGAATATTCGTGTAAGGGACTATCCGCGTCACCCCAGAGGGTTACCAGATCGCGGGCGTTTTGCTCGTACAGGGCTTTTTCTTCGGCATTGGTACCCCAGCGGCGGGCATCCTGCAACCAGGGGCCCAGCATGAAATCTTTACGCGAAGCCAGCAGCTGATCCATATCGCTGATGAGGGTCAGGAAGTCCTGGCTGTACCGGGCAAAAGCCTTTTGGTCTTTGTTCTGATACGCCGTTTTCCATTGTTTCTGTACCACCAGGGCATAATTCGCCAGTACCTGCCGGGTAACATCCACCAGATCATAGCGGAACCCGTCGCTGTCTACGCCCTGCTGAGCGGACTCCGTCAGTAAATCCCAGGCGGGTACTAAATCCGCCGGGGGATAATTGAGCTTGGTACGGGTCCAGATGGTGGTGGAATCAAAAGTGGGGCGGCCGGTAACAATGGATTCCGCTCCATCGCGGATGTCCTTGCCATTGTACACCGTTCGGCGTAAGACCTGCCAGGCTTCCAGCAATTTCGGGTTCGTAGAACGGTAGCGATTCCGGGTGTATTTGGCTAACCATGAATCGAGTTCGATGGCATCTTTTCGCCAGGTATGCTCCATCATCAGCTCGTAGATTACTGGGTTCTGTTCAATGGCTTCCATCGTCAGACCAATGCCTTTCAATTGTCCTGCTTTAGGATCATTCAGGTCTTTGGCCGGATTGGCCGCTACACCTTCCATGCGACCAAACAGATTGACGTTACCCCCGAAGTTATTGAGCATATTCCAGATCCAGGGCTTGCCGTAGAAGGCATCGGTACGCTTCCAGACGGGTTCGATTTCAGCCGCCAGATCCAGCAGAATCATTTTGTCATCGGGCACCGCTTTGAGTAAGGCTTCGATCTGGGGAGCTTTCCAGAATTTCCGATCGCTGTAAAACAACCAGCCCTGCATGACCCAGACCGCCTTCGGGTCGGCCAGCCTCATGCCGTCGTAAATCCGTTTGCTCAGTTCCGAGAGGTAAGCCGGGTCGTCGGTGGGCGGTTCGTTTTCGTTGAACGTATCCGCCGAGTACAGGTGGTCCGTACCGAAGAGTTTAGTCTGTTTTTCCAGGAATTTCTTGCCGATTTCCGCAAACAACGGATCTTCTGAATCGAGAATGTAAGTATCGGCAAACCCGTTGGTCCAGTTGGTCGCCTTTAATTTTGCCTTGGGGAATTTCCGGCGAAAGGCTTCGGGCACGTGACCCGTGAAGGCAGGTAACACGGGCGTCATGCCAAGGTCACGCTCGCGTTTGAGTATTTGCTGCTGAAGGGTTTTATGACTATCCATCCAGCTCTGAGGAAGCGGTCCGCCCCAGCCGTCGAGGTTACCCATCCAGAACCAGGAAAAATACGCCGGGCCACTGAAGAATCCGTCGAGGTCTTTCTTCGTGAAACCCATCTCTTTATACACCTCGTTCCAGGTATATTCTTCGCCGGTAATGGCCAGTGGCATGTTGATGCCATGCAGAGCCATCCAGTCAATTTCCCGTTGCCAGCGGGGCCAGTCCCACCAGCTCATGCTGTAATTGAAGGTGCAATAGTTGAGGTAGTAGCGATACTGATACGGCGAGATCTTGCTGATTTTGGCCGGAACGGCGGGCAGAGAAGCGGGCAGGTTCAGGTTGGTTCCATTCCAGGTAACCTGGCAGTGGGCAAACTCCGTCAGGTAATGATAGAGAGCCGAAGCTACGGCTACGCCGTTGTTGCCCCGAAGAACAATCTTGTTTTGTTTACTCTCGATTTCAAACGTATTTTCTTTCGAGTCGGGGAGGGCTTCTACGACGAAATGGCTATGATGTTTCGGAAGCACCCGTTGAATGAGTTCCTGCGAGGCCTTGACATTTAACTGAGCACTCGCCGCTGAAATGCCAAAAAGCAGACTCAGTCCCACTGAGAACAGGATCTGCTTTGAGCGTTGTAAAGATGTGATCATTTGGAAAGAAAAAGAACTACAGAACTGGGTTCAGAAGCTTAGGTGAGATAAGCAAAAAGGTAAAGGTAGGAACTCATAGACTGAAACGCATTCGTTCCGGCTCTTTTAAAAAGGATCTCCAGGAAACGAGTTATTCCTGAAAATCCTTTTCGAAAGCTGAAAATTAGTAGTTACTATTCTGAACTACAGAACCACCTGACGCATCAATTTCATACTGAGGAATGGGTCTCAGCAAGTGCTTGGTGGTGAGGGCCTTATTAAGTTTGGCGTGCGGATTATAAGCCAGGGTCCGCTCGATGAGCTTACCCGTCCGCTTCAGATCCATCCAGCGATTGACCTCACCCACCAGCTCGCGAGCCCGTTCATCCAGGATGAAATCAAGGGTAACCTGAGCGGGCGTCAGAGCCGTCGTCAGTCCGGAACGGGAACGCAGTGTAGTCAGTAAGCTAGCTGCTTTGGTGGTATTACCGGTTTTCAGATAACCTTCTGCGGCCAGCAGATATGCCTCACCGGCCCGCATCATGATCATGTCACGCGTGCCCAGGGCAGGCTGATCGGCGTACACGAAAGGAGCTCCGGGGTTATCAAATTTCCGGAACATCGGGTAGTGGACGTTCGTGACCCCGTCATTCGTGAAGTACTGGTCAGGGTTAATAACCTTATACTTTTTCGCACTGATCTGAGCCTGGGTCCAGGAGGTTTTAGGGAAATAAATGGCGGTATCCCCGATTTTAATGGCTCCATCCGTACTAACCTTATCCGCGATTAACACCCGGCGGAAGGTAGCCTCGGCCCGTTGATCCTTATCGTCGAACAGACTGTAAAAGAAAGGCGTCGGGTTACGACCAATGCCGTTCTGATACAGGGTTCCCCGGGTCATGCCGGGATAATTGAAATATTCGAACTTATAAAGCATGTGACGCGTATTGCCCCAGCCCATGCTGGAAGTTACGCTGCCGAACAGGTAGGAAAAGACCGTTTCCTGACTTCTGACGTTATCGACCGAGAATAAACGGGCAAAGGAGGTTTCCAGCGGGTGACTGGTGATAACCGCTTCGGAAAGGCTGATGGAGCGGGTCACGTCATCACTACCGGCAAAGGTTTTATACCCTCTCGTGAGTAATACTTTGGACAAAAGTTGCCGCACGGCATCTTTGGAAACGCGACCGTATTCGGTGGGTTTATCGTCCACTTTCGTCAGAGCATCTTCCAGATCAGCAACAATGGCTTTGTACACTTCTTCCTCCGTTGAACGCGGAAAGGAAGTCTCCGCCGTGCTGATCTGTTTCAGGACCAGCGGAACGCCGCCGTAGTTTTCAACCAGATTGAAATAAGCCCAGGCTCTGAAAAATTTGGCCTGACCGATGCCGGAATTCTTCACGTTCGCATCCACGCCCTGAATCAGATCTGCATTGTCCAGAACCGTGTTTGCCGCTGCAATGTTAGCGTACTGGTTGCCCCAGTAGACCTGCATGGCATACGTTGAGGGGTTCATGTCCACGTAATCGTTGATGGCATCGGTTCCCGTGAGCGGACTGCTGCGGGTGACGATGTCGGTGCCGAGGTCCTCGAGCACGTACAGCATGTCCGAGGCGTAACGGGTCGTGTTATTGCGGGAAACTTCGTAGACCCGGGCCAGTAACTGATTGAAAGTTACGGCGTTTTTACTGGCGTCTTCCAGTGATTGAGACTGCCGATTGGTTTCGTCCAGAAATCCCTGGCAGGAAAACCCTAAAAAGGCTACGGCAAGGGGTACTAATCTATTCATCTTCATGAGGATTCTCTTTCAATATTTCCTGTTAGAAACTTAAGCTTAAACCAGCCATGTACGTCCGAGACATAAAGGCACCGCCCCAGTCGTTACGGGCCGCATTTTCAGGATCCCATCCGTCGTATTTAGAGAACGTGAACGGGTTCTGAACCGTGGTGTAGATCCGGAAGTTACCCAGTCCCATTTTTTCGAGTACAGGGGAGGGCAGCTTGTAACCCAGGGTGATGTATCCTACTTTCACGAACGATACGTCCATGTACTTGTAAGCTGACGAATACGTGCCACCGTTACCGGGCTGGAACCAGTTGTTGGTCTGGTTATCGGGAGTCCAGTAATTGGTCCGGTATCCATTCCAGAGGCGGGCGGGTTCTGCGTCGTAGGAAAAGGCAAACGAGCGGTGGAAGTTACTGGCTGCCGTAGCTCCCTGGCTGGTGTACACGAAGAACGAGAAGTCAAAGTTATTGAACGTGAACGAGTTGGTCATACCGCCCGTCCATTTGGGAGCTGAGTTACCAATGATCATGCGGTCATTACTTTCGGAAATCTGACCATCACCATTCAAATCTTTCACGCGGACCTGACCGGGCTTCTGACCGTATTTGGCCGCTTCATCCACCTGATCCGTGCCCCAGATGCCATCGGCTTTGAAGTAATAAAACGAACCCATGGGTTGACCCACTTTATGGATCAGCGTAGCTCCCTGCGAACCGAAGATGATTTCGTCGCTTGTGCCATTCAGTTTCAGGACTTTATTCCGGTTAGCCGCAAAGTTCAGGTTCGTAGTCCAGCGGAATTTTTTTCCTTCGACAATCACGCCGTTCAGCCCCAGTTCAATACCACGGTTGCTCGCCTGTCCAATGTTATCATACGTACCGGGGAAACCCGTAGCCAGGGGTAGGGGACGGAAGAAAATGATGTTGTTCGTTTTACGATCGTAGACATCCAAAGATCCGGTGATGCGGTTTTTGAAGAAACCAAAATCCAGACCTACGTTTACTTCAGCCGTGTGCTCCCAGGTCAGGTTTTTGTTCGCCAGACCAGTGATGTAAAGCGAGCTGACGCTCTGGTCGTTCAGGTTGGTGTAACTGGGAGACAGTAAGGACAGCGAACCCAGGGGAGCCAAACCGCCACCGGCACCGTTGTTGCCCGTTTTCCCGTAACTCACGCGAAGTTTGGCATCCGAGAGGGTATTCTGGGATTTCAGGAAATTCTCGTCGATCATCCGCCAGGCAAACGCCGCCGAGGGGAAGAAGGCCCATTTATTACCGGCAGCCAGAATGGAAGACCCATCGTAACGGCCCGTCAGAGTAAAGATGTACCGATCGTTGAGGCTATAATTCAGACGACCCGTGAAGGATTCCAGCGTTTGTTTCAGGTATCGGCTGGAGTAACTGTTAACGGTAGAACCCGCTCCGAGGTTATAAAACAGATAATCATCAGAGGAGAAGTTTCTGACCTGAAGAGCATAGGATTCGTTTTGGGCTTTGTACTGCGAATAAACAAAAGTGGCATTGATCTTATTATTCGCGTTGATTTGGGTATCGTAATTAGCGATGTTATCCCAGGTGTACGAGTAATCAAGGTAATTTTCTACCTGAGCACGCGTGCTGTTCTGGTTACCTACCGAGCTTTTGGTGAACTTGCCGCGGTATTCACCGTAACGGGTGTACTTAATGTTGGGCGAGAACTTGGACGTGAAAGTCATGCCGGGTAAGAGCTTGAACTTCAGGGCAATGTCGCCGAGGTAATTCAGATACTTGGTTTCGCGAATCTCGTTCTGAATATCCAGCAGGGGGTTGGTTACCTGCGTTTCCTTGGCCGTTGGCAGGAATTTCGGAGTGCCATCTTCATTGTAGGGCCGTCCGAGTGGCTTCAAACGGTACGCACTGCGGAAGGCCTCAAAACTACCGGCGTTTTGTGTAGCCACCGTTACGTAGTTGTTATAGCTCAGATTCAGCCAGGGGGTCAGGTCACTGCCGAGGTTTCCGCGGAGTGTATAGCGGTTGAAATCCTCGCCTTTGGTCGTGCCTTTGTCCTGCGTGTACCCAAACCCAATGGCGTACACCGTCGATTGGTTACCACCGCTCAAATCCAGCGTATGGTTGGTCTGGAAGCCGTTACGTTTGATGAGATCGACCCAGTTGGTGCTGACGCCAGCCGCTACGTTGTCCAGTTCTTCCTGGTTCAGATAGTCGGATAAACGGACGTCATTCCGGTTGAAATTATAATTTCCGGAAGCGTATTTGTTGCCCACTACCACGTCTTTCAGAAACTCAACGTAACCTTTGGTATCGTAAACAGGGGGCAGGTGATACACTTGCTTGGAGCCTACGTAGTTATTGTAGCGAACCGTCAGCTTGCCGCTCTGTCCTTTTTTCGTTTGAATGATTACTACCCCGTTGGTTCCCCGTGAACCGTAAATGGCCGTCGCAGAAGCATCTTTGAGGACATCCATCCGGTCAATATCAGCCGGGTTCAGAAAGGAAATATCATTCACGAAAATACCATCGACGATGAACAGAGGGTTTTGCCCGGGCGTATAACCCGCATTAGCCGCCGTTTCGGTGGTGTGAATGGTACTGGCTCCACGAATCCGAATGTTGAAACCACCGCTGCCGGGTTTGTTGTCGGTGCGTTGCACCATAACCCCGGGAATTTGTCCCTGAATCGCAGAAGCGGCGTCTACCCGGTTTACTTTTTCAATACTTTTGGAATCAATGGAAGCTACCGAGCCGGTAACATCCGTTTTCTTGATGGCACCGTAGCCAATGACCACCACTTCGTCCAGACTTTTGATGTCCTGCTGGAGCTGGATATCCACGCTGGTGCGATTGCCCACCGCGGCTTCCTGACTGACGTATCCGACCAGCGAAAAAACCAGGACGTTCTCCCCGTTTTCCGGAACGGCAAATTTGAAATTACCTTCCGCATCGGTATTCGTACCGCGGGTGGTTCCTTTCAGAAGGATGTTCACGCCGGGCAGGGCTTCCCCTTTTTCATCGGTTACCTTTCCGGTAATGGTTCGATCCACCACCAGAGGCTTACTTTCGGTGACCATAACGCTGGTGTGATGAACCACCGGACCGGCTGAAGTCTGAGGCTCGGGCGTTTTATCCAGTCGTTGTCCAACGATGAGGTAAGCTCCGTCTTTGGCTTTACGGTAATGGAGGCCGGAGTTCTTCAGAATCCGATTCAGGTTTTCTTCCAGGCTGGCTTTGGGGTCAACCGCGGAATTGGGGACGGTTAATCCCTGTACCAGCTGATCGCCGAAGAGAATGTCCACGCCGAAACGTTCTTTCAGCTCGTGAAGAACTTCACTGAGCTTCCGGGCATTGCCTTTGAGTTGTACCGGAGACCAGTGTCTTTCCGGTAGAAGCATAGAGCTAGCGGGCTGACCGGGTATGGTCAGACAGGCCACCAGCCCCCAGGTAGGCAGGCTAGTAAAAAATAAGGACATAGGGGTAATGGAAAGGGATTAAGTGATAGAAGTAGATTGTAAAAGGACTTGATTATTGTGATGAACAATGCGTAAATTCAGAACTTCGGCAATGATGTGCAGCAATTCTTCGGCGTTCTGGGTAGGGTAGGTACCCGATAGCGTCAGGGCGGCAATTTCAGGTTCAGGAATAACCAGAGTGATCCCGAAATTTTCCTCAAATAAAGGCGTCAGTTCCCGCAGTGAGGTTTCTCTGAACACATACCGCTGGTCCTGCCAGGCGGAAAAATGCCGCGATTGTCTGGATTTGTTCAGACGGGCCGTGCCATTGGCAGGCAGGCTAACCAGATCGCCTGGTTTGAGGGTGAGGGGAGCTGCTGCCTGTCCGGCTTTCTGGTAATAGAATTCAACCTTACCCCGGTGAAGCACTACCTCCGTACCGCGGGGGCGGCTGTAGAGGTTGAACTCCGTCCCCAGCACCACTACGTCCGCTCCGCGGCTGGTTTTGACCACAAAGGGTGTATGCGTGACGGTATGCTGCACTGAAAAAAGAGCCTCGCCTTCCAGCCAGACCTGCCGGTGACTGGTAAACCCAAACAGGGGGACTTTCAGCGTAGTATTGGCATTCAGCGTAACCCGGCTTCCATCGGAAAGGGTAACCAGCTGAGTCTGACCAAAACCAGTGCGGTAGGTTTGTCTGAATAGCTGAGGACTGAAATAATAACAACCCAGCAGAATTACCAGAGAGGCGGCCACCGACGAAAAAAGCCAGTTTCGGCGACTGTTCCAGCGGCGAAAAAAGGAGATCTCCGGGTTCGCCTGGGTAGGCCGCTGGTTACGGTGTAAAAAATCTTTGTACTGCTCAAAGGCCTTGTCCTGGTCGGCATGGTATTGAAGGTGACTCCGTTCCCATTCCTGTATCCATTCGTAATAGAGCTCTTCGTTGTTCGGATTCTGACTCCATTCTTCGATTTGCTTCCGTTGCAAAACGCTTGCTTTGCCTGATAAAAAATCGAAGATGAGTTGTTTATTGATGAGTGGGTTCATCGCTGAAAGTCAATTAGGTAGGAAGAAAGCAAAATGTTGAATCAGGGGAAACCTAAAAAATAATGGAAAACCATCCCTGATAACATGATGAACCAGCGGGATTTTAGCATTTGACGAATCGTCTGGTTCGCTAACCGGATCTGGACTTCAATGGTACGCACGGACAGCCCCAGTTCACTAGCAATTTCTGCCTGCTTTCTACCTTCAAATCGATACATCAGGTAAATTCTCCTTCGTTGTATCGGCAATGATTCAATGGCTTTTTCAACGTCCTGATACAACTCATCGTACTGAGTCAGGGCATCGGGCTGTTGGGTATGTTCACTAGTAAAAAGCTCCGCTTCTTCAATGGGCACGTCCCGCTGGAAGGACTGCCGGATGTAATTATAAGCCCGGTTACGTACGGTCTTGAAAAGGTAGGCCCGGTACGAAGTGGTAATCGTGGAGAATACCTGATTTTCGTAAAACTGACAGAAAATGTCCGCTACCAAATCTTCAGCCACGGACTTGGAACCCACAAAACGAACCGCATGACTGCATAACTCCACGTAATGCCTGCGGAAGAGAATTTCACATCCCAGCTTCGGATTGGTCTCAAACGTTTTCCGGGTGAATAGCTCCTGGTCAGAGCTCTTCAACAACGATTCATCTTGTGAATCATCGGCCGGTGAGGGGGGCTCTGTTGTCAAAAAGGGGTTCCAGTTGCTGGCTAACTGCATGTGAATAATTGGTATCGGTATGCCTTATAGCGGCATTTCAGGAGGAAGACACAGAAGTACTTAAAATCCCTTAAGCGAAACAGGATGATTTTTATATTTTTTTTTAATCCATTCCGGAATAGTTAAACATTGAATCAATTTTAATACTCATCCATTGAAATAAAGGACATAGGACTTAGAAAGAGAATATATAAGTAGTCTTTAAAATAGAAGCCATATATTTTACAGGTAAATGAACGTGTATGCATTATTTTATTGCAGTTACTAATAAACAATGTAATAGAACCATATTTCCGGTTTTTCTATACAAATGTAATAAGATAGTCTTATTTACAGAACTTTACAACTAGTTATAGGAGTATAAAAGTATTAGGTATCTTCATGAAGTTAATAGGGAAGCTAAATTCCACTAACTTTAAATAATCATATATTTTTTAATTGATGGATAGGTAATTTGAGTCGTATAATTATACTTATGTTAAGTAAATTACCTTGTGCAGGATTGATTTTCCCTTACCTATCCACAAAACTTGTGATAATTACTTCTAATTTGCGGGTTTCAACTATAGCATACGATGACACTCTTAAAATCTTACGGCATTCTGAGTTTTCTGGTATGGATCGGTATGACGGGCCCAGCTGAGGCTCAGTCGCCCATTCAGACGGGAGCCGATCAGACGCAACAATACGTACCTTACCTGAAGGGAAAACGCGTGGCCCTGGTAGTCAATCAGACTTCGATCATTGGCCGGAAAGCCAGTGTCGATAGTCTGCTTTCGATGGGCATTACCGTTGTCCGGATTTTTGGACCCGAACACGGCTTCCGGGGCAATGCCAGTAATGGAGCAAAAGTCGCGGATGATCGTGATGCTCAAACGGGCATTCCGGTCCTCTCCCTGTACGGCAAGCGTAAAAAACCATTGCCTGAAGACCTCGCCGATGTAGATGTGGTTGTTTACGATATTCAGGATGTAGGTGCCCGGTTTTATACCTACATCAATACGCTGCACCGGGTGATGGAATCCTGTGCGGAAAACAACAAAGAATTACTGATCCTGGATCGTCCTAATCCCAACGGATATCTGGTGGATGGGCCCATTCTGGAAGATGATCTGCACTCAGGCATTGGTATGCACCGGATTCCAATTGCTCACGGGATGACTATTGCTGAATTTGCCCGGATGCTGAATGGCGAAGGCTGGCTGGAGCAAAAGCGAACCTGCAAACTTCGAATTGTTAAAGTCGCCCACTACTCCCACGACCTGCCCTACGACTTACCCGTCTTCCCTTCTCCCAACCTGAACAGCCAGCAGTCCATCCTGCTTTATCCCAGCATCTGCTGGTTTGAAGGAACCATCATCAGTCAGGGACGCGGGACGCACATGCCCTTTACCGTGTTGGGAGCTCCTGCCCTCAGGGGCCAGTACGAGTTTACGTTTACACCCGTCAGCATTCCGGGCATGAGCGAAACTCCTCTGCACCAAAATCAGCTTTGCTATGGACTGGATTTACGAAAGGCTGACCTGAGCAAGCTTCGGCAGAAAGGCCAGTTAAATCTGGACTGGATTATGGAACTCTACCGGGCTTATCCTGACAAAGAAAAATTTTTTGATCGTAGCCAGAGTACTCAGATGGGAGACTTTGATAAGCTGGCCGGAACCCGTAAACTCCGGGAGCAAATTATACAGGGAAAAAGCGAAACCGAAATCCGTCAAAGCTGGGAGCCGGGCCTTTCAGCCTTTAAAGCCCTGCGGAAAAAATATTTGTTATATCCCTAGTAGTAACCCCTTCCCTACCTGGTATCAGTACCGTTTCATGGCTACGTTACATGAGTGATATTAACTGAATTACAGGCAGCAATCTATTACAAGTCAATACCTTAACAAATGTTATAATCGTTTTTCTGTAACCTGAACGATAAGATCTGAAACATAAGTGATAGCCATTTTTGGGGGGGTACGGCAACTTTGTGTCACCAAGAATTAACCCCCCTTTCTTTTTTGGAAAGGGTAACTCATTGTCTACACAAACTTATGGCTTTCATCTCTACCAATGGCTCTTGTCCTCATTGTCGTTCGAAGGATACAGAAAGACGTCGTCGCCCTGTATTAGTTAAGTACTCTTTATTTTTCCTGGACACGCGGTACCACCTGTGTCTGAAATGCAGAAGATCATTTCTTGAAGTTCGCTAGTAATATCGGTATAAAGTGGAACCAGCGGAAGTAACATTCTGCTGGTTTTTTTATGTACATAAGCATATAATATTTAAAACAACAAGACTTAAAAAGATATAATAACGTTAATAAAACGTTTTAATGATTTATTTAAAATATTTAATGTATCTACATATATCTTTGAACCTTTACTGATAGCCTCCGGTTCATGATAGCATAACGCTTATAAACCCTGTCGTTTTCATCATTCATTAACATCTTTTATTATGTCTACTACGAAGTGGATCGTTGATCCTACCCATTCAGAAGTTCAGTTCAAGATTAAACACCTCGTTATTTCTACGGTTACGGGTTCTTTCAATTCGTTCAGCGGAGAAGCCCTGGCCCCAGCCGATACGAATGATTTTTCCGGCTCTTCCATCCGGTTCTCACTGGACGTAGACAGCATTGATACCAACCAGGCCCAACGCGATGAGCACCTTCGCAACGGAGATTTCTTTGATGCTCCTCAATTCCCCAAAATCACGTTTGAATCTACTTCTTTCGAAAAAGCGAAAGGAGATGTCTATAAAGTAGCGGGTAACCTGACCATGAAAGGTGTGACCAAGCCCGTAGAGGTTACCGCCGAATATGGTGGAACCGCCAAAGATGCTTACGGCAACACTAAAATTGGTTTCGAGGTATCGGGCGTAGTCAATCGCAAGGAGTTTGGCTTGACATACAATGCCCTGACGGAAACCGGCGGACTGGCCTTAGGCGAAGATATTAAACTCATTGCCAACATTCAGTTAGCTCAGGCGTAATACTGGCTTCCCGTATTTCTTACCATCGAACAACGTTACCCATAGACTACTATTCGCATGAAAAAGCTCACGTTTGCCCTTCTTTTTGCCGCATTGTCTTTCTCCGGTATGGCTCAGACCACCTGGAAAATGGATAAAGCCCACGCTCAGCTGAAATTTGATGTCACTCACTTAGGCATCTCTACGGTTTCGGGTGCATTCACTGATTTTGATGCTACCGTAACCGCAGAAAAAGCCGATTTCAGCGATGCCAAATTCGAATTCACGGGTCAGACGGCTTCCATCAATACGGGCGTAGAGAAACGGGATGAGCACCTGAAGTCTCCTGATTTCTTTGATGCGTCCAAGTTCTCGACCCTGACCTTCAAGAGCACCTCACTGAAAAAAGCCGGTGCGAACAAATACAAACTCATGGGTGATTTGACGCTGCATGGCGTAACCAAACCCGTCACCCTGGATTTATGGTACCGCGGAACGATTACGAACCCCATGAGCAAAAAGCCCGGAGCGGGGTTCCGCGTAACGGGTACGATCAAACGCTCGGACTTTGGCATTGGCACGAATTTCCCCGCTGCGGTCGTGAGTGATGACGTAACCATCACAGCCGACGGCGAATTTGGAAAAGAATAATTTTCTTCCTGTTGATCATCAAAAACGACCCGCCTCTCTGAACGGGTCGTTTTTTTATACTCGCATGTCATCCGCCTGCCAGTCCCGAATCTGGCGTTTGATTTCGTCGGGACTAAGGTTTTCCTTTAATGTTCGGTCCAATAATGGGATCAATTCTTCGTCCGAAGCAAACCGAAGGGCCGCCAGCTGATGGAAGCTGATCTGATTTTCAATAGCCTCCAGACGTTGCTGAGTCAGCATGTAATACCGTAGACGCATTTCGAGCCTGACGATCCGATTCTGATTGCCAAGAGCGTAATGCTGCCGAAGCATGAACGACAGCCACGTAAGTACCGCCACCTGCGTAGTTACAAATCCCCAGAGAAAAGAGTGTTCTTCAAGGCTCATGTAGATGCCCAGGCCGAGAAGAAAAAGCACCACGGGATAAAATACAAAATGGTGAGGCGGGTAATACTGGACGTGGTTTTTGTAGTTTTGTGTTTTCATATCAATTCTTGGTAGCAGCGTTGGAAAAACCTGTGAAAAAGCAATACCAGAAAGCCCATGACTTTTGACGAACTTAATTTAAATAAACCCCTGCTGAATGCTCTCCAGGATAATGGGTACACGCAGCCCACGCCGATTCAGCAAAAAGTATTTTCGGTAGTAATGTCAGGAAAAGACGTTTGCGGCATTGCCCAGACGGGAACTGGCAAAACGCTGGCGTATGTATTACCCTGCCTGCGGCAGTATCAGTTTGCGAAAGATCGCCTGCCTCAGTTACTGATTCTGGTACCCACCCGCGAGCTGGTCGTGCAGGTCGTAGAAACCATTGAAAAACTCAGCACCTACCTGACTCTCCGCGTGGTGGGCGTGTTCGGCGGGGTTAACCTGAAAACGCACGTGGCTGAAATCAAGCAGGGAGCGGATGTCGTAGTAGCTACGCCGGGCCGATTGATTGATTTGCTGTCAAACGGAACACTGAAGGGAAAAACCATCAAACGGCTGGTGATTGATGAAATGGACGAGATGCTCAACCTCGGTTTTCGTTCCCAGCTGATGACTATCCTGGACTCCTTACCTGCCAAACGGCAAAACCTTCTTTTTTCAGCCACCATTACGGAGGAAGTTGAAGACATTCTGGATACTTTCTTTACCCAGCCGGTTCGCGTGGAGGCCGCTCCGGTGGGCACCCCGCTGGATAACATTCAGCAACAGGCCTACGAGGTTCCTAATTTTAATACCAAGCTTAACCTGCTTGAATATCTGTTAAAGGATGAAGCCGTGTTCAATAAAGTAATGGTCTTTATTGAAACCAAAGCACTGGCCGATCAGCTGTTCGAACGACTCGATGAACAGTTTCCGGATCAGGTGGGTATCATTCATTCGAACAAAGCTCAGAATTATCGTTTCCAGGCGGTGCAACGATTCAAGGCTGGTGAAATCCGGATCCTTATTGCCACCGACCTCATTGCCCGCGGACTTGACGTAGCCGAAGTTTCGCATGTCATTAATATCGATACGCCGGAGTTACCCGAAACCTACATTCACCGCATTGGCCGGACCGGACGGGTGGATCGCAAAGGCGTAGCATTAACCTTTATTGCTAAGTCGGAACAGGACTCCCGGCAGGCCATTGAAGCCCTGATGGGTCAGGTGATTCCAACCCTGCCCTTCCCGGAAGAAGTAGAAATTTCAAATCGCCTGACCCCGGCAGAGACCCCTGACATTCACCATAAAATCATTGAGCCCAAGATTCCGCCCCGGGAATCGGTGGGAGCCGCTTTTCACGAAAAATCAGCCAAAAATTCAAAGGTTAATGTCCGGAGAAATCACGCCGCTGAAATGATGAAAAAATACGGTCGTCCCATTAAGAAGACTCGTAAAAATAATTAGGCATCATCGGTTTCTGGTTACTAAAAAAGGTCATTGCATTTTGCAATGACCTTTTTTAGTAACCAGAAACTTAATTTCGTTATAGAGAAACCATGGCTTTGATTACCCCGTTAGCCGGATTAAGCCAGTTGGGGAATTCTTCTTTTACCTCCTCAAAGCTGACCTGATGGGTAATGTAGGTTTTGGGATTCACCAGGCCTTTTTTCATGCTGTCAATCACGTGCTCGAAATCCTCCCGGGTAGCATTGCGGCTGCTCATCAGCGTAGCTTCACGTTTATGAAATTCGGGATGGGAAATCACCAGTTCGCCTTTCTGCAAGCCTACCAGCACATAACGGGCTCCGTGGGCCATGTAATGAAATCCATTGTTGATAGCTCTCAGGCTTCCCGTCGCATCAATAACCACGGTCGGCATATCGTTAGTAGTGATGGTTTGTAACTGCGTTTCTACGTCGGCAGATAAAGCATTGATCGTAAAGCTGACGCCTAACTGCTCCCGGCAAAACGCCAGCCGGTCTTCGTTGATGTCCATGGCAATGACCTGAGCTCCGGCAATACGGGCAAATTCCATAATGCCCAGCCCAATGGGGCCCGCTCCTACGACCAGTACAAACTCGCCCGGCTGGATGCCGGCCCGGCGAACGCCGTGGGCTCCAATGGCCAGGGGTTCTACCAGAGCCAGTTCTTCAAAGCTCAATCCTTCTCCGTGGATGAGCGAATACGAAGGAACGCTGACGTATTCGGCCATACCGCCGTCAATGTGTACGCCCGCTACTCTGATGCTGGTGCAGCAATTGGGTTTACCCGAGCGGCAGGCGATGCAGGTGCCGCAGTTAAAGTAAGGGATGAAGGTTACCCGTTCGCCCTTCTCAAAACCAGGGGCCTGATCGGCCTCGATTAATTCACCCGAGAGTTCATGTCCTAAAATTCGGGGGTAATTAAAAAAAGGTTGCGTGCCTTCAAAGGCGTGAAGATCGGTTCCGCAGATACCAATTCTTCTGATTTTTATCAAGGCATGTCCGGGTTGTAATTCCGGTTCCCGGGCGTTCTGGTAATCAAATTGTCCAGGCGTCGTACAAACGAGGGTTCGCATATCTATTCAGAGCTATTCTACTAGTAGATAGACAAAAGTAACAGGTCCCTACCCGGTAAAATCTCAGGAAATTATTCCGTGTTTCGGTTGCTTAGGGTTCAGCGGGCAGGTACACCGTAAAGGCAGCTCCTTCCCCCAGAACGCTGTGGGCTTCGATGTACCCCCGGTGATTTTCCACTACTTTGCGGCAAAGGGCCAGACCAATACCCGTGCCTTCGTAGCGATCGCGGGTATGCAGACGCTGGAACATCTGGAAGATTTTCTCCCTGTATTCTTCTTCAAAACCAATGCCATTGTCCTGAATGGTGAGCCAGATGTACGACCGATCGGTATCCAGCATGGGTATGACCCGGGACGTATCCAGCGTTCCTCCCGTTACCCTGATCTGGATCGTGCGTTCCGGATGAGAGAATTTCAAGGCATTGGTAAATAAATTTTGCAGAAGCTGAGCCACTTGCTGCCGATTTCCCCACATCCCGGGCAGGTAATCCACTTCAATCCGAGCCTGATTTTCTTCGATGCTGTACTCTAAGTCCAGTAATACCTCGTCTATCAGGGGATTCAGCTCAATCCGATTGAAATTTAACTGGTCTGAGGTAAGCTGAGAAAACGACAGCAGATCTTTAATAAGCGTCGTCATGCGTTGAGAGGCTACCTGAATCCGACTGAGTAAGGTAACTCCCCGCTCGGAAAGCCGACTTTTTTCGTGCACTTCAATCAGCGAAATGAAGGACTGTATTTTTCGCAGGGGTTCCTGTAAATCGTGGCTGGCCGCGTACGCAAACTGTTCGAGATTGGCATTGGTCTGCTGCAGATCCAGATTCATCCGGTTCAGGGCCAGCGTTCGTTCCTTGACCTGAAGTTCCAGTTCTTCCGCCACCTGTTTCAGTGGCGTGATGTCCTGAGCCGTTCCCGTTAACAGGTAGGCTTCTCCCGATTCCGTATATAGGGTATGGGCCCGGGCATGCAGCACGCGTTCTCCACCCGTCAGCTGAGGGACAATGGTGTATTCTTCGTCGTAAATTCCCCCCGAATCCGGGATCAGAGCTGCCGAAATAGCCGTCGTGACCCGCCTGCGATCTTTTGAATGTATAACATTGAATACATCCTCAATGGTGATTTCATCCCCTGAAAAGCCAAACCAGGCCTTGAGGCGATCGGAAAAATAAACCCTGTCATCCTGAGGATAATAACTCCAGGTGCCCAGCTGAGCAATGTCAACTGCTGAACGCAGGTTTTCTTCGGCTTCCTTGATTTGCAGCCGGGCGGCTACCTGAGCCGTAACATCCGTAGCGGTATTGATGATGCCGTAGATCCGGCCATCCGCGTCGTAGATCGGATTATAGGAAAAATTGAACCAGAGGGTCTGTAATTTGCCTTCCACATACAGATCTGCTTTGCCTTCCGGATTGCGGTAAGGCACACCCGTATCGTAAACATTTTGCAGCAACCCCAGGAAGGGTTGTCCCTCAAGTTCGGGCATGGCTTCAAGCAGTAACTTTCCCTGCACCTGCTCCCGGGCTTTGCTCCAGATTTGCAGCATGGGATCATTAATGACCTCGATTCGCATGGGTCGACCAACGAAAACCACCGTGGCCGTGGGCGTATCGATAATCAGGTTTCTGAATCTTCGTTCGCTGCCCTGTAAAGCCAGCTGAGCTTCTTTTTCCTCGGTAACATTCTGAATGATCGTCACAAAGCTGACCGGAACGTTTTTTTCCGAACGAATCAGGGAAACGCTCAATCGTCCCCAGATCAGGCTGCCATCTTTGTGCACGTACGCTTTATCGACAGTTCCTGATTTACGGAAACCGCTGAACAATTCCTGGGCTAGTTTCTCATCTTCCTCCCGCTCTTCTTCCGGAGTAATGATCTGGAAATGTTGCCCAACCAGCTCCTCCATCCGGTAGCCCGTAAAGGCAGCCATCGCGGGATTCACCAATTGAAAGAATCCATCGGTACTGAGGATGGCGACTGCTACCTCCGCACTGATAAAAGCCGATTGATACTTGCGTTCAATTCCCTTGAAAACTTCTTCTTTTATCTTTTGCTCGGTTACGTCCTGAGCCGTTCCCGAAAAGCGATACACCTCATGGGTAGCGTTGAAATACGCCTTTCCTTTACAGTGAAGCCAGCGGAGGCGACCATCCTCGGCTCCAATGGTTCGAAAAACAATATCGTACGGTTCCCGAATGGCCGGATCGATGGCCCGACTGACGGCCTGAGTGACCCGGGACCGATCCTCGGGATGTATGTAATCGAGAACCTGTGTGTAGGGCACCAGGCTCCCTTTGGCAAAGCCATAGAGTTCCTGACAGCGTTCATCCCAGCGAACGGTCTCCCGGATGGGGTCCAGATCCCAGGTTCCTACGCCCGCGGACTGAAGGGCAAACTGGTAGTATTCTTCATCTGCGGACGAATTTTGGCCCGGAGTATCCTCGGGTACCACTTCGCGATAAGACCCCAGCATTCGAATGGGTTTGCCCCCTTCCGACCATAGCTGAGCCTGAGCATGGATAAAGTGGAAACGGTCATCCGCTCCCAGAAAAGAAAAATTGTCTTGCCAGCTTGGTGGATAGGTTATTAACTCGGCGGTGATACGAGCCCGGTCACCAGGATGGATGCGGTCAAACCATTGAATCAGATCCAACTGGTTTTCTTTGCTTTCGTTACTTCCTATTTCCTGACTAAACTGTACGGTATTCGTTTGTAAATCCCAAATCCAAAGCATCAAACGACCGGCTTCTTTCTGGGGAGATATATGGGTATGACTGCGACTCATCAGTGATGGAATCTCGGTGGACTAGGGGATTCAATTCTTACATTTAATGTAATAACGTCTGAAAAGACATACTGTTTTTAGGAGGCAGATTTTTATAAAATCACTCAATAGCCTCAGTATTGTATCGCAGCTTTTGGTCCGATCTGACAGTCCTTTCCCCAGGGATTCATTAGTTCCATGAGCAATCTTATAATAGGTTTACTTATCAAATAATTAATCAATTGTTTAATTACAAATACTTAGTAATCAATAATTTACACTATACATCTAAAGTATATAAGAATAATAAAGCGGGGGTTCAGGCACTCAAGCTGCCAAATCGTGGTTACCTTTGCGAAACCATCCTTACCTGTCATGAAACGATCCTTTCTACTGCTTTCTTTCCTTTCTCTGCTTTCAGCCTGTACTCCCGAAGACGATGATCTGGCGAAAAAGGTGGAGGGGATCTATGCGACCACCAGCATAACGACCAACGGAAAGGCGATCGTGCTTCCTCAGGGAGAGGACCGAAAATCCATCGCTCTGCAAGCTACCGATGCGACTCACGTAAAAGTGCTGGCGGAAATGGATTCGCTCAGCGGTATCCCTTCTTTTGAAACTACGGCAAAATTGTCCAGCGGAGGACAGGGGATCACGCTGATCATGGAAGGCGAAAACGTCGCAACCATTCATCAGGGCAAGATGCGGATGTATTTCATTAAACGGGACAATACGCTGGTACAAATTGATGCAGTGCTGGAGTAAGGTCCTGAGGGTCGTTGCTCGATTTCAGAATTCAACCCGGTGAGTTAAAACTTTGCCCGACCTCTTTCAAAAAGGTTGTGACGGTTATTCAGGTCAGCCCTTTTACTTTATTTGGTCTACCTCCTCTCCCTGCTTCAGACCGGTCCCTTCTATTTTCGTCATCTGATGGTGAGTATAAAAGTCATGAAACTTGCTATTCCTATCGGATGGATTCCATCCCCAGCCGCTTTTGAATAACGCTTAGTCGATGAAAGGTACCGGAAAAATCAAGTCTGTTTTAATAGGATTAGCCGTGTTGCTGGTGACGGCGGGGAGTAAAACCTTACCTCCCCTGACGGTTCATCGCATTCAGGGCATTGCTCAGGGCACTACGTATAGCCTGGCCTATTACGATTCCCGGGAGTCGGTTCATCAAACGCAGATTGACAGCATTTTTCATCGGCTGGATCAATCCCTTTCCATTTACGTGCCCCAATCGCTCATCAGCCAGTTCAATCGTTCGCCGCAGGGCATACAGATGGACGAGCACCTGAAGCAGGTGGTCGAAAAATCCCTGCAAATTACCCGAACTACTGACGGAGTTTTTGATATTACAGTGTATCCTCTGGTGAAAGCCTGGGGCTTCGGAGCCAAAAAAGTCAGCACCCTCCCCGATTCCGGTCAGATCCGATCGCTGCTTGCCTGCGTAGGCCCCGATAAAATCAGCCTGCATAACCAGCAATTGACCAAACGTCAACCCTGCGTGGAAATCGACGTGAATGGCATTGCTCAGGGCTATAGCGTAGATGTAATCGCCAATTTTCTGGAAGACCGTGGCATAACCAATTACATTGTTGAAGTGGGCGGAGAAATCCGGGTGAAGGGTAAAAAGTATCCGGAACATACGCTGATGACCATTGGCATTGAAAAACCCAATGCCGACGAGCTGAACCCGGAAGCCGTCCAGCAGCTGATTCAGATGGAACACGGAGCAGTTACTACTTCGGGCAATTACCGAAAATTCCGGCAGGTCAATGGTCAGCGGTTTTCACACATCATCGACGCCAGAACGGGATTCACTTCTCAGAATGAACTCATCAGCGTAACGGTGGTAGCCCCCGATGCCATTACCGCCGACGGATACGATAACGCCCTGCTCTCCATGGGACTTCAACCGGCCCTTTCTTTCCTCAGACAACATCCGGAGTTACAGGCTTATTTCATTTATCAGAAACCCGGCGGAGCCATCGCGGATACGGCTACTACTGGTTTTTACCAGCTGATGCGGTAAGAAACAGGAAGCCAGAACCGGGGTAAAGCCCTGCATCTTTTGATTCAGCAATCCCGGGCACTTCCGGGCCGCAGGAATAGAATTTCCCGTTTCTGATAAAATATAGGCTATATTTACCCCTTAGGAACTCCGTATGTACCTGAGTAATACCTGTATGTCATCTATCGTTCATTTCAGTACCTATCCTTTTCTTTACTTTTTCTTAGGGTATTCACTTGCCGCCCTGCTGGGCCTGCTCACGCTTCGGCGTCAACCTGTTTTTTCGCTATTTCTCCTGCTGGCCCTGTCGCTGTTGCTATACATGCGGTTACCCGTCATTTTCTACAATCGGGAACTGAATGTGGATGAAGGCCAGATGCTTACCCAGGCCATGACGCTATTAAAAGACCCGGTGTACTGGCGTTCGGTCGATGGAACCACGGGTGGACCGCTGGGTAGTTATTTTCTGCTGATTCCGGGTTTATTACTGGGGAATTTCAGTTACATGACCGGGCATCTGGGGGCCGTGCTTCTGATCGGAACCACGATTGTGTTTCTTACGCTGGCCCTGAAAAACTGGTTCGGAACCCGCGTCGCTCAGTTGATTGCTCTGCCGGTTCTGCTGTTTTACGCCTTTACCCAGTACGGCGATTTCGTTCACTATTCCAGCGAACTCGTGCCGGTCACACTGCTTTCCATCCTTGTCTATCTGCTTTCCAAACCTGCCTTTTTAACGAACGCCGGAGCCGCTGTTGCGTTTGGTGTGTTGTGTCTGGCGATGCCCTTTGGGAAGATTCAGAGTCTGCCTCTACTGGCGGCCTGCCTGGGCTATTACCTGTATCTGGTGGTGGTGAATAAAGCTTATAAATCCCTTGTCCTTGCCATTGCTTCCGGAATAACAGCCTTAGGTCTTCTGATACTGGTGTTATGGTTGAACGACGTGCTGGATGATTTTCTATTTTACTACATCAACGCTAACTTCAACTACGGAGACGGTGGTAACTGGGGGCAGAATCTACTGAAACTTCCCGCACAGTTCAGCGTTGGCTTTGATTATAGTTTGGTTATCCTGCCTCTGATTATCTGTAGCCTCCTGGTAGCCCTGAACCGGGGCAAACTCCGATCGGACCTGTTCTTGTTCTCACTGGGTTTGCTGGTGATGGGCATACTGGCCGTATCCCGAACGGGGACGGGCTATACCCATTACCTGTTCTTCCTGGTGATTCCGTTCGCCTTGCTCAGTGCCACGTTACTGGCCGCGGTGGGTTCCCTGCACTGGTCAGGTGCTCTGGCTCTGACCGGAACATCCTTAGTAACCCTTGGGATATTAACGTTGGTGCACGTGAAGAAAGAGCATATGTTAAATCATTACTCCTCAACGCCGACCTTTAACCGGACCTTTCCCATATCACCCGTAGGAGAAATCATTGATTCCTATAAACAACCCGGCGATGATCTGGTCGTCTGGGGCTGGAACTGCCAGTATTACGTAGAGACCCAAATGCCGCAGGGAGTAGCGGAAAATCATACCATCCGCTCGTCTTTCGATCACCCCTTACGGGACGAGTATCAGGAGCGATTCATGGAAAACATGCAACGAAATCATCCGGCCGTCTTCGTCGATGCCGTTGGAAAAACGAGTTTCTGGATGCAGGATCCCGCCACGCAGAGTTATGAGAGTTTTCCTGCCCTGAAAAACTACATTAATCAGGGGTATCGATTGGTCAGTAACGACCACGACGTTCGCATTTTTGTGCGTAACGATCGTCTTCAAACCACTCACTAGATCGTCCAGCATTTATACAGCAAGAGGACCTGCCGATGTACGGCAGGTCCTCTTGCTGTATAGAAAGCATCAATGCTTTACCCGAACTTATACTTGCTGTCGAAAGCCAGTCCCAGTCCTACGCTGGAAAGTTTGTTTTCATCGGCAATTTCAGCATTGGGAAACAGTTGACGGAATGTTTGCTGAACGGCAGGAACTTCCGTGGAACCACCCGTCAGAATAACCAGATCAATGGCGGAAGCCGTTACGCCAGCCTGTAACAGACATTCCTGAGCAGAAACCGTGATTTTCTGAATATCACCGGAAATCGCTCCCTCAAAAGACGTTCGCTGCGTGGTGACGTGAAAGCCCGTCTCCAGAAAGTCGAACGGCATGATGTGCTCCGTTTGAGAAGTTAACTCAATTTTCGCTTCTTCAGCAGCGGCCAGCAGCGTGTGTCCGGACTCCTGCTCCAGTACCTTCAGCAGACGACCGTAGCGGGTTTTATCGTGCGATTGTCCCAGCGTATTACGAACCTGCATGATGGTTCGTGGGGTGTAAAGGAAGTTCACTTTACTCCACTCCGACAAATCATGAAAGGGTTTCAGGGGTACGTCCAGTCGGTTGGGGCCGAACGTTGTTTTATAGCCAATCTCGGGCATGATCTCCGACAGACTCAGGGCCTTATCGAAATCATTACCCCCCACCCGGACCCCGGTGTTGGCAAGGATATCCGACGATCGATCCGTTTTGGAGAGGTATTTACTGGAAAGTCGGATGACCGTAAAATCGGAAGTACCGCCTCCCAGATCCACCACCAGAGCCAGCTTTTCGCCGGAAATGTTTACTTCGTGAGCAAAGGCTGCAGCGATGGGTTCGTATTGAAATTCAACCATTTCAAAGCCAATGCTGCGGGCAATGGCCTCCAGCTCGGCCTGAGCCTGCCGGTCCGAAGCGGGATCCTGATCGACGAAGTGGACGGGACGACCCATCACTACTTTCGTCAAGGGCACGCCCGCCTGCTGATCGGCTTTGTTTTTTAACTGAACAATAAACGAAGCAATGATTTCGGAGAAATTCATGAAACGACCGTGTACGAAAGTGCCCTGCTTCATGATGGGAGTTCCCAGAATCCGTTTGAGGCTTCGCATGAAGCGTCCCTCTTCTCGACCTAAAAACTGCTGAACGGCCGTACGGCCGTAAAAGGTTTTCTGTACTTTTCGATTGAAAAATAAAGCACTCGGAATGGTTACCGAGTCTTCTTCCACCGGTACCAGTTTTATATCATTATTCGCCGCCAGGGCAATGCTGGAGTTCGACGTACCGAAATCAATTCCGCAGGAAAGGGAAGCCATCTTTTCGTTTATTCACTGATGCCCGCAGGTAGATTCCAGCATGGGATTGCTTGGTCAGTCTGCGGTAAATCTGTTTTGCAAAAGGAGAAAACTCGCAAGATAGCTCTTTTTGACCTATTACAGCATTTATACCAACTGATTTCTTAAAGATCTTCCCACCTTGAAATCCTGCAGACTCTCCATCGTTACGGAGGCTATTTCCGTTAAGGCTTCCTGCGTCAGAAAAGCCTGATGAGCGGTGATTAATACATTGGGAAAGCTCATCAACCGGCCAATCAACTCATCCTGAATAATTTGCTCGGACCAGTCTCTGAAAAACAGGTGTTCTTCCTGTTCGTACACATCAATCCCCAGATACCCGATTTGTCCCGTCTTCAGGGCCTGAATGACATCGCGGGTATGCACCAGACCGCCCCGGCTGGTGTTAATGAGCATCACGCCGGGTTTCATCCGTTTCAGGGTTTCTTCCCGAATGAGGTATTTCGTGGACTCGTGGAGAGGACAGTGCAGCGAAATGATGTCAGCTTCTCCCCATACGTTTTCCAGTTCCCGGTATTCGGCGAAGGGTAAGTCAGGGTTTGGAGACAGATCGTACGCCAGCACCTTACAACCCAGGGCGTGAATAATCCGGGCGAAAGCCGCACCAATGTTGCCCGTACCGATCACCCCGACGGTTTTGCCCGTTAGATTAAAACCCGTCAGTCGTTCCAGTGAAAAATTACCTTCCCGAACCCGGTTATAGGCCTTATGAGTTTTTCGATTCAGGGTAAGAATCAGAGCCAGAGCGTGTTCCGCAACGGCTTCGGGAGAATACGCGGGAACGCGAACGATGGTAACGTTGCGTTGACGGGCCGCTTCCCGGTCAACATTATTGAATCCTGCACAACGCAGGGCGATCAGTTTAAGTCCTTTATCGGCCAGATGATGGATGGTTTCCGCCGAGAGATCATCGTTAACGAAGACACAAATGGCTTCAAATCCTTCCGCCAGAATCCGCGTTTGCGGTTGCAGCGAAACTTCAAAATAGGTAATCTCAACTTCGGATGAATAATGATCAAACGATTCTTTGTCGTATGATTTGGTGCTGAAAAAGGCGATTTTCATTAATGCAGAACGAATAGGGTTGACACGTAATGGAATTTCTGCAATCTATAAAACATCCGACCAGCCCCCGCCCGGGTTTTGTAGAAATTAATTTGTCATTAAACCTACCAATCCGTATGTTTGCAAAAAACATACCAGATAGTATTTTATGTCTAAAGCGGCCCTTACCCGAATACACATCTTACAAAAAGCTTTTGACCTCATTTATCGTCAGGGTTTTCAGGCCACCAGCATTGATGAGATTATTGCGACCACCGAGCTGACGAAGGGGGCCTTTTTCTATCATTTTAAGAACAAGGATGAAATGGGTCTGGCCATGATCCGTGAGTTGCTGGCTCCGGCCATGCAAATTGCCCTTATTGAACCGCTGCAAAAAGCAGAAGATCCTTTAGATGCCATTTATGAAATGATGGAGTCTATTCTGCTGAAAGACTCTTTTTTTCTATCCAGTTACGGTTGCCCGGCGGTAAATCTCATCGATGAGATGTCGCCGGTAAACGAATCATTCCGGCTGGCCTTGCTGGAAATCATGATGGCCGGAAAAGAGGCCATGGAAGCAACCATTCAGCGGGGCATGGATCAGGGACGAATTCGCAAAGACGTCAAACCCAGTCAGGTTTCTGCCTTCGTTTTGATCGGGTATAGTGGCGTCAGAAACATGGGAAAACTCGTAGGTGCTGCCTGTTACCCCATCTATCTCCGGGAACTTCGCACTTATCTTCAAAACCTCGCTTAAAAAATTTTACGCCAAAAACATACCATTTAGTATTTTTAAAAGCTTATTAATGAAATACTTTCTCATTACCCTGGGAGCAGCGGCGTTGGCTTACGGTTTATATAAAGCCTACAGCCGATGGCATCAGGAGAAAAACCTTCGGGAAATCCTGGGCCGTGGTGCCATTCTTCTCGACGTTCGCACCGCCCCTGAGTTTGAGTCGGGGCATTTGCCCGGTGCTCTTTCCGTCTCGCTCGGCACCATCCGGGAGGCTGTTCTTCCATTCGATACCGACAGGCCCGTCGTTACCTACTGTTCGCACGGGCTACGAAGCATCAAAGCCGCTGCAATTCTGAAAAGCAGAGGGTTTACTCAGGTGTACAATGGTGGAGCCATGAATGATCTGCAAGACCAGTTACCCATCCCCTAATCTTTCGCCAATGTATCCTTATTTATTACTTTTTCATTCGCTGGTTCGCTGGCTGGTCGTAGGTAGTGTGCTGGTAGCTTTGTTCCGGGGTTTTCGGGGCTGGCTGGGTCAGAAGCCTTTTACCGGATTCGATAATACCCTTCGCCACACCACGGCAACCATAGCCCATGTACAGCTCATGATCGGCTTTCTTCTGTACTTCAAAAGCCCCCTGGTGGCCTATTTCCATTCCAGTACCTTACCCGACGGGCAGGTTGGCGAAGCGGGGTTTTTCGGCTGGATTCATAGCAGCCTGATGACACTGGCCATTGTCCTGCTCACCATTGGATCTGCTCTGGCCAAACGTCAGGAATCGGATCAGGCGAAATTCAAAACCATGACTCTCTGGTTTTTATTAGGCTTACTTATTATCTTCATCGCCATTCCCTGGCCTTTTTCCCCATGGGTTCAACGCCCCTATATTCGATAAGTATCATGCTTAAATTCATCACTACCAACATTGGCCGTTTACGCCTCATTTCCCTGCTGGAAGGCCTTTCGCTTCTGGCTTTAATTGGCATAGCCATGCCCGCGAAGTACCTGTATCAGGACCCTACGCTGGTCAAAGCCATTGGTCCGGTTCACGGCATTCTCTTTCTGCTGTTCGTGATGAACACCATCAGTGTGGGAATTGAATACCGCTGGAAGTTTACCCAAACAACCTGGAAAGTATTACTGGCCTGCATTATTCCCTTTGGAACATTTTACGTGGATCACAAGATCCTTTCACCCCTGCAGGAAGCTCATTCCTGAATAAGATTGGTTAATGAAAGGCCGGAAGTGCATTCCGGCCTTTCGTTTTCTTACAATTTAAAAACGCGATCCCGCCGGATTTTTGGGGTGTTCTAACAGAAACATCCTATGAAAACTCCATCGATTTTAATTACCGGTGCTACGGGCACGGTGGGACGTGAATTAACCAGACAACTGGCCGAACAAGGGCACGCCTTTCGGGTAATGGTTCGATCCCTGGACAAGGCGGAACCCTGGCGATCTTTGCCTTCCGCTGAGGTGGTCATGGGTGATTTTGAGGATGCATCCAGTCTACGAACGGCTTTACAGGGCATAGACCGGGCTTTTTTACTAAGCCCTTCCTCGGAAAAAGCCGAAGCTCAGCAACTGGCTTTTTTGGAGGCAGCCCGGCAAACGGGGCTGAAGCATCTGGTGAAGCTTTCGCAATTAGCCGCGGACGAAAACTCACCCGTCCGGTTTCTAAGGTATCATGCGGCGGTCGAAAAGGCCATTCAGCAGACGGGAATGGAGTACACTTTCTTACGCCCTAATCTGTTCATGCAGGGATTACTGGGTTTCAAAGATCTTATCCGGGCCACGGGCCAGTTTTTTGCTTCCGCCGGGGAAGCTCCGGTTAGTGTGATCGACGTTCGGGACATTGCCCGGGTGGCGTTGCATTGCCTGACGGAGGAAGGACATCAGGGAAAGACCTATACGCTTACGGGCCCCCAGGCTTTAACGCACCGGGAAATGGCGGCGGAATTATCCCTTTCATTAGGGACGGAGGTAAGGTATACCGATGTACCTTCGGAGGAAATGCATCAGGGGCTTTTGCAGGCCGGTTTTCCGGAATGGCAGGCCGCCGGACTAATGGAAGATTATGCCCACTACAGCCGTCAGGAGGCCGCTTTTCTTACGTCAGCGGTTGAAGAAATTACCGGAGCAAAGCCACTTTCATTCCGCGATTTCGCCAGAGATTATGCCGAAGCCTTCCTCCGTTAACAACAAAAGCGGGACCAGAAAGTCCCGCTTTTGTTGTTATGAATAAGCTAATGAAGCCTTAATACGGTTTGGCTTCGTGGCCTTCCGCTTCAGCCTGATGGGCAGCATCGGAAGTAGCAGTCGTCCCGATGGGGCCCTTCTGAATATCCTGACCAGCGGCGGCTTTCAGACCTTCTTCTACCCGGCGACCGTATTCCTGGTCACACTGGTAGAACAATTCAACCATTTTCGTCTGAACGTCCTGATGGGCCGAAGCCAGCGTATTGACCAGATTGGTTATGAGGTCTTCCCGTTCCCAATCCTCGAAAGTCCGGAACCGTTCACCCGCCTGAGCAAAGTCATTTTTGCGGTCAATTTTCTGGCGAACAAGCTTGGCGGCGTAGTAAGGTTCGTAATCCCTGCCAGCTTTGGGAGCCTCCTGAAGTCCATTCAAACGCGAAGGCTCGTAGTTGACGTGTGGATTGGCTCCTTCGGCCACGTCTACGTTGTAGGTCATCTGACCATCCCGCTGATTGGTAGCGAGGTGCGTTTTAGGGGCATTAATGGGCAATTGCAGGTAATTGGTTCCTACCCGGTACCGCTGGGTATCCGAATATGAGAAGGTCCGACCCTGTAACATCTTGTCATCCGAAAAATCCAGTCCATCCACCAGTACACCCGTACCGAACGCCGATTGTTCTACTTCAGCAAAGTAATTTTCGGGGTTACGGTTGAGGGTCATTTTTCCAACGGGTAACCAGGGAAACTGATCCTGAGGCCAGAGTTTGGTATCATCCAGCGGATCAAAATCCAGTTCCGAATGTTCGTCATCACTCATGATTTGCACCAGTAGCTCCCATTCCGGATAATTCCCTGCTTCAATGGCTTCGTACAAATCCTGCGTAGCGTGATTGAAATTTTTTCCCTGAATTTCCTGGGCCTGAGCCTGCGTCAGATTTTTGATGCCCTGCAATGGCTCCCAGTGGTATTTCACCAGCACCGCTTCTCCCTGAGCGTTAACCCACTTGTAGGTATTCACGCCTGAGCCCTGCATTTGCCGATAATTGGCCGGAATCCCCCAGGGCGAAAACAGGAAGGTAATCATGTGCATGGCTTCGGGCGTTCCGCTGATGAAATCAAAAATGCGGCCGCCGTCCTGCTGATTGGTCAGCGGGTCGGGCTTGAAGGCATGTACCAGATCCGGAAACTTCATGGCATCCCGGATGAAGAAGATTTTCAGGTTGTTGCCCACTAAATCCCAGTTACCGTCTTCGGTGTAAAATTTAACGGCAAAGCCCCGGGGATCTCTCAGCGTTTCTGGAGAATGACCGCCGTGAATAACCGTGGAAAATCGAACGAAAACCGGGGTCTGTTTTCCTTTTTCCTGAAACAGTTTGGCCCGGGTGTATTTGGAAATGGGTTCATCTCCTACTGTGCCGTAGGCTTCAAAAACGCCGTGAGCTCCGGCCCCACGGGCATGAACCACGCGTTCCGGAACCCGTTCCCGGTCAAAGTGAGATATTTTTTCGAGGAACTGGTAGTTTTCCATCGTAGCCGGGCCACGATTGCCTACCGTTCGAATGTTCTGATTATCCGTAATAGGATGACCTTGTCGGGTAGTTAGAGTTTTGTTGCCGCCAGAACCGTTCTGACCTGCATCTTTTTCATTGCTCATAGGTATTAAATTTAATTAGAGGACTTTTCTTTATTCAGCGAGGCTACCAGTAACTCGTAACACTCCGCGTTTTCCTGAATCATGGCGTGATCAATCGGATTCTTCCCAAATCGATCCTGAACGTAAGGGTTCGCCCCGTAGGACAACAGCAATTCTATTAAATCTTTATGCCCGAAGGTGGCGGCAAAAGTCAGTGCCGTAGCTCCGTTGCCGTTTGCTGCGTCAACGTTTGCTCCGTGTTCCAGCAATAGACGAGCCACATCCGAATAGCCTTTAAAGCAGGCTCCCATTAAAGCTGTATTACCCATCCCATCCATTAACTCCGGATCCGCTCCGGCCTCCAGCAAACAGGCAACGGCTTCGGTATGGTGATAATACGCCGCCAGAATCAGGGGTGTACTACCGCGGGAGTCTCTTTCATCAGGCGAACTGCTTTGCAAACTGGCTTTCAGAGCTTCTATATTATTCTGACGGGCTGATTCAAAAATATCCATAATTTATTAATTCCAGCTAATGATTATATCAGTTTCATAGTTGGATGAAAACAGAAATTTCTGTCATTCATCACCCGGCATTAGTCGTAATAATCGTGCCAGCCGCTCTTACTTTTCCGGTTTTATTTGTTCCTGATAACTGTTGAGCAATAGCGGTAACTCCCTCACCCGCCGATTGCTGGCCTGATAATACGCATTAGCCAGAGCCGCGGCGGCGGGTCCCTGCACGGCCTCGCCGGCTCCCAGCGGCTTTTCCTCCGGTCGATCCAGAACGTGCACCTCTACCTCAGGAATTTCGCTCATTCTGAAAATCGGATATGAATACCAGTCGCGGGTAATGGGCTGCTGGTGATCGAATCTGACCTGCTCCCGAATGGTCCAGCTGGCGGACTGAATCAGGCCGCCTTCCGTCTGGTTTTTAATTCCATCCAGGTTTATGATCTCGCCAGCATCCACGACCGCCCACATTTTTAATACGCGAACGGAACTTTGAATCACCTGAACCCGGGCGGCAATGGCACAGTACGCAGCCGTATTTTTATACCGGGCAAAGGCAATGCCAATGCCTTCACTGGGGTTCTTCGGCTCATTTTTCAGCAATTCCTTTAGTTTCAGTAAAGTCGCCCGAGCCCGTTCGTCTTTCAGATGCATCAGCCTGAATTCAAAAGGATCTTTGCAGGCTTTTTCGGCCAGCTCGTCCATGAACGATTCAATGGCAAATACATTTCCATATCCTCCCAGACTCCGCAGAGCCGAGACCCGTAACGGTCCGTTGAAGCGGTGGGCCGTAATCTGAAGATTGGGAATGGCATAATACGGTTCTGAATTACGGGTCATGCCGCCATTTACTTCCAGACTTTTTTCCGGGAGAAATGGTTTTTCGAGGTACTGGGCGGGTAATAAATTTTCAGGATTACCGCCCGGTCGGGTGCTGTGCGTATCCGACCAGAGTTCGAGTGTCCAGTCCTGAATGCGACCCTCTGGATCCAGTCGGGCTTCGGCTTCAAAAATCATCGCACTGCCGTAAGGTTCCCAGGCGTGTTCATCCTCCCGCGACCATTGCAGCCGTACGGGTGTACCCGGCAAAGCCATGGCCAGTAAGGCCGATTCGGCGGCTACATCATCCGCTCCGTTGTGACCATAACAGCCCGAACCCGCCACCCCCTGCACGTGAATTCGTTCGGGTGGCAATGAAAGGAGTTTGTGCAGGGCTTCCCGCAAGGGGTATACTCCCTGCGAATGCGTCCAGATTTGTAGTTTTTCGTTCTGATACCAGGCCACGGCACAGGAGGGACCGATGGAACCGTGCATCAGGTAAGGCTTGACGTAGCGGGCTTTCCAGGTAGCATTCGGACTGATCGTTCCGCGTTGCACCACGCTTTCACCCTTTCCGGCCATTGATTTCAGATACCCCACTAAATCTTTCCCGGCGGGTAAGGCCTTGCCCGCCGACCAGCGGATGTGTTCCTGCAACCACTGCTGAGCCTGCGTGACTTCGAATTCGTCCGGGCCCGTTATGCCAACAAAACTGCCCTGTATTACCAGTTTTTTCAGGTCGGGAAACTGCTTTCTGAAAGCTTTTTCATCGATTGACTCCAGGCGGGACCCGTACGAAGGCGGGCGGGCCACCCGGGCGTGTATCATGCCGGGCAAGCGAATATCCTGCACGTACCAGGCTTCGGCTCGAACCATCTTTTCAATTTCCGGCCGATGAATGGATTTGCCTACTAACTGATAACTGCCCTTGGGTTTCAGAGCTACCGGCATTTTTACGGCCTCGGTGATTTGCTTTCCCTCCAGAAGCTCTGAAAAACTTTTCCGCTGATTCCGGCACTCCACGTAGCCCTGTTTCAGTTTGAGTCGTTCGGGTTTCGTTTGAAACTGCTGAGCGGCTAATTGTATGAATTTCTCACGAGCCGCCGCCGCCGCGTATCGCACGGCAATGGCACTGTTTTCGATGGAAGCACTGCCAGCCGTATAGGTTTCGTTGGGACTGCGTTCGGTATCAGCCATCACCACTTCCACGTGATGCATGGGAAGGTCAAGCTCTTCCGCGGCCATCTGGGCAATGGCCGTTCGGATGCCCTGACCCAATTCTATCTTACCCGTAAAAACCCGGACTTTACCATCCGCCAGCACTTCCAGCCAGGCGTTGATCGCAGGCGTTTTTTTTAAACTCCCCGGTAAGTCTTCGGCGGCAGAAACGGGTAAGGAGAATCCAATGGTCAGGATCCCCAACTTTTTCAGAAAGGTTCTTCTGGTCGGCTGGCTCATGGCTTTGAGGTTATCGAATGACACGCTTGATGGCCCGCAGAAAACGAGCCTGAGTTCCGCAACGGCAAAGGACGCGTTCGAGGCCTTCCCGAATGGTTTGATCGTCTGCCTCTGGCGTTTCCTGTAATACGGAGACGGCCGACATGAGCATACCGTTCAGACAATAGCCGCACTGGGCCGCCTGTTCGTCAATAAAAGCCTGTTGCAGCGGATGAAGCCGATCACCGGAACTAATCCCTTCCAGCGTTGTAATTTCCTGGTTTTTAACGACATCCACGGCAATCATGCAGCTGGGCTGGGCTTTCCCGTCCAGTAAAACCATGCAGGCCCCGCATTGCTGCAAACCACAGCCAAACCTGGGACCATTCAGTTGCAGGTCGTTGCGAAGTACGTACAGTAAGGGAGTAGCGGGATTAAGGCTAAGGGTATGCGTCGTTCCGTTGACTTTCAGGTGAAGCGTTGTCTTCATAGGCTCAGAATTAATGGTACGCTTCGCTAAAATGATCGGGCCATGCGGGCTTCATCTGCCGCCGGATAGCGTATCTGATTACCGCTGAGCGTCTACTACGACAAACGCTCCGAAATGTCCGTGGTGCGTGCAGGGAACCAGTAATTGTTGATGGGAAGAAGAAAAAGAAGTGATTCCCTGCGGTGTTTTATTGATAAGCCATGGCTCTGTGCATTCAAAATGCTGAGTCAGGTAGCTCTGAATTCTTTGCAGCATGGTTTGATGCTGACATGGGTAACTGGTGTTTTCAAACGAAACTAGTATGGACTTTGCCCATTCATCCGTTACCGATGCATTGGTTACTACGTATTCACTGGTGATCAAAGACTGGGTCAGGTACGTCATTTCGCCCGTAGTTACCCGGCCCCAAACAGTTTCTGATGAACTGGAAATAATCTGACATTCAAGGGTTGAGGGAGCATAACGGCGTTTCTGGTTATGGGTCAGGGAAAGTTTATATACACTTTCTTTCATGCTCCAGAGGATCCATACCATTCGGTCAGGGTCAGAAGACTGTAGAATCAGCTGCTGTTCCTGGGCGGAGAAAATCTTGAGAAGAAAGCCTTTCCTCCGCCAGTTACTTTCGGCTTTGGCCTGAGCCCAGTCCACCAGATCAATCATGCCAGTTTTTCCCGGATGATGTCCATCGCTGCTCCAACGGTTAACATCCGTTCCATGGACTGATTATCAATCGTAATGTTATACACTTCCTCAACATCCAGTACGATGTCTACCAGATTAGCAGAATTGATTTTCAGATCTTTGATAAAATCGGTTTCGGGAGTGAGGTTTTCCCAGGCCTGCTCGTCCTGTACGTAAGGTTTGATGATGGATTTCAGTTGCTCCATTACTGCTACTTCGCTCATGAGTATTTTTTTAAAATCAGGCAGGCATTCACGTCCCCGAAACCAAAATTGGCTTTGGCTATAGTAATAACCTCCTGACGAATCATTTGTTGAGGAATCCGGTCGGGCTCAATGAGAGCCGCCGTGTCGGGATGCAGGTCTTCGCTGTTGAGCGAAGGGTAAATAAATCCGTGATGTAACTCCAGCACGGCGGCCACACTTTCAATGGCACCGGCAGCACTCAGGCAGTGGCCCACCATTCCCTTAAGAGAATTCAGGTACGGGAACTCAAGCCCCCGCCGCCCCAGAGCCTGCGTCCAGGCCCGTACTTCCGCCGCATCTTTGGTAGTAGCCGTTAAATGTCCGTCGATCAGATCAATTTCGGAAGCCTCGACTCCGGCATTTTCCAACGCTTTTTCGATGCAGCGACGCACGGCGACGGGATTGGGAGCCGTGAGGCTTCCGCCCTGCCGCTGCCCGCCGGAATTAACATGTCCACCCAGGATTTCGGCGTAAATCGGGGCTTTTCGCTCGAGGGCACTTTCCAGACTTTCCAGCACTAAAGCCCCGGCTCCACTGCCCGGAACAAAGCCCGAAGCCGTGGCACTCAGGGGCCGGGAACCCTGTTCAGGAAAGTCGTTATGCTGATAGGTCATGACTCGCATGGCATCAAAGCCACCCCAGATGTAGGGACCGTGATCGTTGGAGCTACCCGCCACCATGCGGCTGGCCTGACCGCTGACAATCCGTTCGTAGGCCATCAAAATAGCTTCGGTTCCGGTAGCACAGGCCGAGGAATTAGCCGTAATCTGGTTACCCAGGCCCAGTCGGCCGCCCAGATAGGCACTGATGCCGCTGGCCATGGTCTGGGTAACCACCGTACTGCCCAGACGTCTGACCTGACCTTCGTCTACTTTATAGATCGCTTCCCTGAATTTATCAACGCCGAGCATGCCGGTACCAAAAACGATACCGCTTTCCCAGTCAGGCTCCTCGCCCGCCGGGGCCAGCCCTGCGTTTTGCCAGGCTTCCACGCCAGCCATCACTCCATACAGAATGCCACTGCTGCTGAGCTGCTTTAACTGTAGTTCCGTAAAATAATGGGCTTTGATGTCCCCGGTTACCGGAGGAATTCCTCCAATCTGACAGGAAAATTTCAGCTCGGCCAGCTCCGGCCGGAAGGTAATGCCACTTCTGCCCTGCTGGATAGCCTCGGTAAACGCAGGAATACCTACGGCATTGGGAGCCGCTACTCCCAGTCCGGTAATGACCACTCGTTTACGCATGTTCTTTCGCTTTAAACATTCCCGCAATGGATCCCCGGCACAAAAGCTCATCACGCTCGTTACGCATTTCTACCTGACACTTCAATTTCTGAAACCGAAAATACTCTTTCCGGGAAGTAACCGTCACGGTTTCGCCGGGGTACACGGGCTGGTAAAAATCAACCTGCGAGGAGGTGAGAGCCACGGCTCCTTCTTCTACGTCGGGTTGCAGGTAAATCCCCAGGCATACCAGGCCAATCTGAGCCATGACTTCGGTCAGAATAACGCCCGGCGTTACCGGAAAATCTTTGAAATGTCCCTGATAATAAAAGGTATCTTCGGGAAAAGTGTACCGCCCGGTCACGCCATTCCCGTCAATGCTGATTAATTCATCGACAAAGAGAAAGGACTTGCCATAGGGCAATTTCGCCAGAATAGCTTCCTGATTCATCACCATTGCAGTAAGACCCGCTGGGCCGTGAAACCGGGACCGAAGCTGAGCATCAGTCCAATGGATCCCTTTTCGGGTTTTCGGTTCATAAAACGTTCCAGCACGTACAGCACCGTGGCACTCGACATATTGCCAAACTGCCGCAGCACCTCACGCGTATCGTCCAGGTTTTTGCCCCACTGTCCGAATAACTCTTCCACGGTTTCCACTATTTTCTTTCCTCCGGGGTGAAAAATCAGGTGTGATACATCCGCCGGAGTCAGGTTATGTTTCGCCAGAAAGGGTTCTACAATGTCCGAAAAGTGAGCCGCGATGGTATCAGGAACGGATTTGTCCAGCACCATTTGCAAACCTGAATTGGTCAGATCAAAACCCATGATGTCGATGGAATCGTAAAAGTGATACATTTCTTCGGCGAGAATTCGAGGGCCTTCTTCACTGGAGTCCGAAGAAAGTAACACGCAGGCGGCTCCGTCGCCGAAAATAGCGGCACTCACAATATTCGCCATTGAATAATCATCGAGCTGAAAGGTAGCCGTGGGAGCTTCAATGGCCAGCACCGCCGCCCGCTTGCCCGGGTTGGACTGCAGGAAATTTTTGGCGTAAATAATTCCCGAAACGCCTGCCACACAACCCATTTCCGTAACGGGCAGACGAATGACGTCCTGCCGCATTTGCAGTTTATTAATCAGAAACGCATCCACCGACGGAATCATCATTCCGGTACAACTGACGGTGATGAAATAGTCAATGTCCGTGGCCTGCCAGTCGGCCTGACTCAGAGCTTTACGCACCACTTCCTCACCTAGCTTGACCACTTCACGGCGGTAGATCAGGTTTTTCTCTTCGAACGTGGTCTGCGTAAATACCTCTTCCGGGGCCATGATGGAATACCGCTGATCGACGGCCGCGTTCTCAAAAATCTTCACTACTTTCCGCTGAAAACGGGGTTCCTGCCCGGTTAGCCACTGGTCCAGAAAAGGTAAAATATCCTGCGTTGCCCGCGAATGCGGGGGTAACGCCTTGGCTACGGTCTTGATGGTTACACTCATATATTTTTCAGAATCCACTGGTACCGAAAGGCCCATTTCCACCGAATGCGAACGGAGGCAAAAGACACCTGTCGCGAAAACGTTTGTAGCTCGTGTTTTTTAAAGCCGCGTAGAATAGATAGCAAGCCATCTTCGCGGGTCATTTCTTTCAGACGGAATACCCGGCACACCAGTTGAAAAAGGTAATACGCCAGCTTGCTTCGCTGCAGGTCATTAATGATCACACCGACGCGTGCCTGGGCATTAAACAGGTTAAGCAGATATAGAATCTCCGTATCGCTAAAGTGGTGAAGCGTGAGCGTGGCCAGCACCAGATCATAGGTTTCTTCCGCAAACTCCGGACTAAACACATCGATCACTTCGTAAGAAATTTCCGGATAGGTTTTCGACAACTCCCCGGCGTGAGCAATGGTAAAGGCATTGGCATCCACGCCCCTCACCCGCAGGGATCGCTGGTGTTTTCGTCCCCATTCAGCTACGGCCCGGCACATATCGCCATTCCCGCAACCGATGTCCAGGACCGTGATGGTTTGCTGGGCCGGAAGCGATTGCATTACCTGAGCCAGTCCATCCAGCGTCACGGCGTTGCCACCCAGCCAGCGGTTAATGCCCGCGATCTGGTCCAGCGTTTCTCTTAATTCTTCACCCTCGAGTGAAAAATCATCCATGACTTCAGCCTGCTGGCTTCGATTACGAGTATTGAGTGACATAGGCAGGTTGAATCAAAGGTCCATGCGTTTGACGGATGACTTTGGGTATTAATCCGGGGATCAGAGGAGCTATTTTTAGCAGAAGCGAACTTAGTCCCGGTTGCTGTAAGACCTGCTGAACCACCCGACCGGCTTTAAGTCTGAGACTAAATTGCTCTCTCCAGGCTTTTGTGTACTGATCTTCCAGTTGGGTTCGGTTTTTATGCTGATGATATTCCGTGATCGCCTCGGCAGCCAGCTTGGCACTGTGAATGGCCATGGCCATCCCATTTCCGCAAAGCGGATGAATTAATCCGGCGGTATCGCCACACCGCAAAATATGATTTTCGACCGTCGGTTTTGCTGCAAAGGAAACCTGACTGATCGCCATTGGTTTGTCGAAAACGGGCGTAGCCCTGGAAAAAAACGATTTCAGAAACGGGTTTTTTGCTAATACGGCGGCCTGAAATTCCTCCGGATTACGGTAGGGCTTAAACGTTTGGGTTTTTACCAGGTAACAGGCATTCACTACCTTATTCTCTACCTGAGACAGACCGCAATACCCACCGGGAAACGTATTCAGGGCGATGAGGTCGTCAGGGAAATGGGCCTGATAATGAGCCTTCACGGCCATCCAGGGTGAGGGAAGCAACTGTTTATCCAGTCCCGATCGTTTTCCGTAGGCCGCAATAACCAGCGGGGACTCGTACTCCTCTTCGTGTTGGGTAGATACGTGAAACTGATCACGCCGAAACTGGATGTCAGTCACGGATTCTTGGTGCAATTGCAGGCCCGCCGTCCGGGCCAGTTCGGCCAGTGCCTGATCCAGCCGATACCGACTCAGACCAAAACCACCCAGGGGTAATGAACTCTCCAACTGATGTCCAGAAGCCGTGGTGAGCAGGAAGTTGGAAATGGTTGAGGGTTTTAACCCCTCAATGGGAAGTCCCAGGGATTCCAGATAAGGCCGAACTTCATTCGAAATATATTCCCCACAAACCTTATGGTGAGGATAGGCGTGCTTCTCAAATAAGTCTACCCGGAATCCCTGTCGGGCCAGGTGCAGTCCTGCCGTCAGCCCCGCCAGCCCACCGCCAATAATAATAATATCTGAACGAGTAGACATGGGCTTCCCAAATTAGTTATCTATGCTGAATAAGAATTTTTCCGCTCAAAATGTTTTCGATTCATCAACACTGACTTTAGAAATTGCTGGCAAAGAAGCCTTTCGTTCCGAGTCATTTAATACGGATAAACCTTTGATAAATCTGAGTGAAATAATTCCTGTCATTACAGGCTGATCCAAACCGACTTAGCCTCCAGCTCTTTCCTAAATAAGGTTTTATTTCACAAGTATCTTAATGTGATTCGCCTAGAGAAATTAGCCATGAAGAAGGCTCTCCGGAAAGCTTTTTACTAACGCAGTAAGGTGGGTAATACCTTCTCACCAAAGGCGTCAATAAACAAGTCCTGCTCGGTGTTAACGTTGTGAAGCATCAATCGCTCAAATCCTAATTCAGCGTACTGATTCAACCAGGCCGTATGCTGGGCAGTGTCTGCGGAGATATGAATCATTTTCTCTACAACCGCCGGATTCACCTGATCTCCTAACGCATCGAACTGGTCAGGGTTTCGCAGTTCAGTTAACACATTATTGGGCAGGACATTGCTTTTCCACTGCTCGTAAGCCCGTTGTTTGGCTTCCTGTTCCGTTCGGGCGTAAGAAAGCTGGACTTTCAAAAACATCGGTTTGTCTTCGCCTCCGCCGCGTCGGAACGCTTCGATTACCTTTTTCAGGTCTTCCAGAGGCTGCGAAACCGTGATGAGAGCATCAGCCCAGCCGCCCAGCCATTGGGCCGTTTGGGGCGTAATGGCGGCTCCTACAATGAGCGGGTTAACCGCTGGTCGGGTATAGAGCTTGGCCTCGTCCACCGTCACCAGTCCCTTATGAGTGACCGTTTCTCCGGCCCATAAAGCCCGCATAATGTCCACACACTCTTTCAGCCGGGCGTTCCGGTCTTCTTTATGGGGCCATCGTTCTCCGGTAATGTGCTCATTGAGAGCCTGTCCGCTCCCAACGGCAATCCAGAAACGTTCGGGATACATTTCCGCCAGCGTAGCCGCGGCCTGAGCGATAATGGCCGGATGATACCGTTGCCCCGGAGCATTGACGACTCCAAAATCAAGGGATGTCGCCTGCAGAGCCGCGGCCAGCCAGGACCAGGCAAACCCGCTTTCGCCCTGCCGGGTGGTCCAGGGGTGAAAGTGATCGGAACAGGACCCGGCGGTGAAACCCGCCTGTTCGGCTCGCTGCACCAGCGTTAATAAAGCACTGGGTTTGAATTGTTCGTGCGAAGAGTGATAACCAATTTTCAGCATAGATTCAGATCAGAAACGTGAGTATAGAAAATTTTGAAAAACACTCCACCCTCAGAAAAGGATTATGCCATTTGCTGATCTTACCATTTATTATCTCGATCAAACGTAGTAGCTGAATCTAAAATTATAGTATCTTCGTCTTCTAAATAACCTCATAAATTAATCTATGAATAGGTCAAACTCAGCTGTTCGGTTTAGGCATGAACGTAGGGCTTATATGAAGCTTTTCAAAGCCCTTTATTGTAGAGTAGATCCGTCAGATTTAAAACATTCTCCATGCCTCTTTATTTAATGCCGGTTACACGGGCTATAAAACGGAGCGTACCGGCCTTTATAAAGGCTGTTTCGCTCCTTATGGGTCTGAAAAGCAGATCAGTACTCCTTTCAGGGCTGGCGTAGTGCAGCGGATGAACTCACTCCCCTGGCCCTGTCATCGAAGACCCGCCTCTGATCCGGATTATTCGCTACGTTTTATAACATATGGCCATTATCCGAAACGGTTACCCGCGAGGTTCGCATCTGATGCTGACTCGCATGGTGACCTTACCCAGAAGCTTCTTCTCCCCACATCCGCCCGTCATTAAAACAGGTGGAAATTCTTTTCACTTTTTCCATCATTTAACTCCTACTTATGAAAGATGAAAATGCCATTACCCTGACCACTTTTAGTATGTCGGAAGAAAGTAATGGTTTTTTACTATGGAAGGTAAGTAATCTCTGGCAGCGGGAGCTGAAGGCTCAGCTCGATCCCTTTGATTTAACCCATACTCAATTTGCCCTGCTGGCCAGCGTAGGCTGGAATAGCCTCAGCAAAGACCAGGTTACTCAGGTTGATCTTTCCGAACATACCAAAGTCGACCCCATGACGACTTCAACCGTCGTTCGGACGCTTGAAATGAAAGGACTATTGACCCGGGCTCCGCACAAAACGGATACGCGTGCCAAGGTTATTACCCTGACCGCCGAAGGAAAATCAACGCTTGAATCTGCCATTGAGCGGGTAGAAAACTTTGAGAATGAGTTTTTCGAATCGTTTAAAGATTCTGATGAACTCAAAAACAGCCTTCAGTTACTTCTAAGATACTCAAGGTAAACCATTGGGTTCTACTGACAGAACCACCCATTTCCCTAAACTGAACTAGTCCTATGCATGTGTCGGGTATCTTTTAATCAGGAAAAATACCCTGCGTAAGTCAAAACGGCGATAAGCCTTACTCAGCGAAGGCCTTTCCTTAATTTCCGGAAAGGCCTTCTCCCTGAAAATTCAGGGTTACTCCTTTTAAACTTCCCTCTGCCTCGGGTTCCCTATCCTCTCATATCTGGATTTAGTAGCCAAAATCCTCGCCTTTGGCGTTTTTCATTACGTTTTATTCATTCATACATTACCTTTAAAGTCAAAGGTAAAATCACTTTTTCGCAAACTTTTATTTTGAAAGAATAGGTTATATTGCCTTTTTATATGGTTTTTACCCCTAAATACCATCCCCTGTTCTTTTTCCCTACAATCATTATTCACTTATGATCCGTCAAATTTTACTGGGTAGTGCCTTCTTTCTGGCGGTATCTGTGGCTCAGGCTCAGAACATTCCTACCCCGAAAGAACATTTTGGCTTCAACATTGGCGACGATTACCATCTGTCTAACTATACGCAGACGGAAGCCTTTTTTAAAAAGCTTGCCACTTCCGACCGCGTTAAACTCGTAGACATCGGCATGACCGAAGAAGGCCGTCATCAGTATATGCTGGTGGTGACTTCTCCAGAAAATCACAAAAAACTGGATCGCTATAAAGAGATTTCTACGAAAATGGCCCGGGCGGAAGGTCTTTCGGAAGAACAGGCTCATGCTCTGTCGAACGAAGGCAAAGCCGTGGTCTGGATTGATGGAGGCTTGCACAGTACGGAGACGGTAGGAACCATGCAGCTCATCCAGATGGCTTATAATCTGGTTACGCGTACGGATCCGGAAACGATGCGAATTCTGGATAAAACGGTGGTTCTTCTGACGCACGCGAATCCCGATGGGCACGAACTGGTGGGAAACTGGTACATGCGTCAGTCTTCGCCCGAAAAGCGTTCGCAGAACTTTTTACCCCGTTTGTATCAAAAATACATCGGTCACGATAACAACCGCGATTTCTTCATGCAACACATGAAAGAAACGCAAAATATTGGTCGTCAGTTGTTTGTAGAGTGGATTCCGCAAATCATGTACAACCACCACCAAACGGCTCCGGCGGGGGCCGTCGTGGCGGGTCCTCCGTACCGCGATCCCTTCAACTACGTGTTCGACCCTCTGATGGTAACGGGGATTGATGCGGTGGGAGCAGCGATGATTAACCGCCTGAATACCGAAGACAAACCCGGATTTACCCGTTTGGGCGGTTCCGTGTTCTCGACCTGGTATAACGGTGGTTTACGGACGACGACGCACTTCCATAACATGATTGGTCTGCTGACGGAAATGATTGGTAACCCGACGCCCGCTTCGGTGCCTCTCGTTCCTAACCGTCTCATTCCGAATGGAAATACGCCTCTGCCGGTTACTCCTCAGGACTGGCATTTCAAGCAATCCATCGACTATTCTGTGTCGCTGAACTATGCCGTTCTGGATTATGCCGCCCGTCATGCCGATGAATTGCTGTATAATATTTACAAAATGGGCAAGAACTCCATTGATCGCGGCAGCAAGGATTACTGGACCTTATCTCCCAAACGCATTGACGCGATTAATGAAGCCGTGAAGGCCGATCAGAGCAAAGAAGGCGGACGTTCCCGCGGACAGGCGGCGGGTCGGGAGTCAGGACTGCCCATCAAGTATTACAATGATGTCTTCCAGGATCCGACTCTTCGGGATGCCCGGGGATATATCATCCCGGCGGATCAGGCCGATTTTGCTACGGCTACGAATTTCGTGAATGCCCTGATTCGTACGGGCATTCAGATTCAGCAGGCGACGGCTGATTTCAGCGTAAAAGGCAAGAAATATCCGGCGGGTTCTTACATCGTAAAAACGGATCAGTCGTTCCGTCCGCACGTGCTGGATATGTTCGAACCTCAGGATCACCCTAACGATTTTCAGTATCCCGGCGGCCCTCCGGTTCGTCCCTACGATGCCGCAGGCTGGACGCTGGCCTTCACCATGGGCGTGAAATTTGATCGTTTAGTGGATGCTTTCGACGGCCCTTTCAAGAAACTTCCCTACGGTGAATTACTGAAAGCCCCCGGTAAAGTAGACGCTTCTTCCGCGGGTGGCTATACGCTGACGGCGAAAGCCAACTATTCATTCATTGCCGTCAATGATCTGTTGAAAGCCGGCGTTGAAGTGTATCGTCTTCCCGGCGGAGCTTCGGGTAAAGATGCGGGCGTGTTCTACGTTCCTGCTTCTGCCAAAGCCAAACAGTTACTGGAGAAATCTTCCAAAGATTTAGGTATCACGGTAGAAGGGTTAGCCAAGAAACCCACGGGTACCATGACCAAAGTGGCTCCGATGCGAATTGCTCTCTGGGATACGTATGGTGGCTCGATGCCTTCGGGCTGGGTTCGCTGGCTGATGGAGCAATATCATTTCCCAATGGATGTGATTTATTCGCAGCAGGTAGACGCCGGAGATTTGAATAAGAAGTACGATGCCATCGTTTTCGTGACCCGTGCCATTCCTGCCAAGCGTGCGGAAAGTGCCGGAGAATACGGCGGTTACCGCATGCCTGAGCCCAAGAAAGAAGATATTCCGGCGGAATTTCATCCCTGGATGGGTCAGATCACGGCTGAAAAGTCGATTCCTCAACTGAAGAAATTCCTGGAAAATGGAGGTAAGGTCATTACGATTGGCACGAGTACGAACCTGGCCTATCACCTCGACCTGCCCGTGAAGAGTGCTCTCACCGAGATGACTACCGCCGGAACCGAACGGGCGTTACCGAACGAAAAATACTTCATTCCCGGTAGCGTCTTACAGGTAACGCTGGACTCCACGCAGAGTGCCACCTACGGTATGCCTACGCTGACGGATGTGTATTTTGATTCAAGTCCGGTATTCAGGATTGCTCCGGAAGCCATTGCCAAAGGTACGGTCAAGCCACTGGCTTGGTTTGCTACCAATCGTCCGCTTCGCAGCGGTTGGGCCTGGGGTCAGTCGTACTTGCAAGATGGCGTAGCGGCTTTCGAAGCTCCCATTGGGAAAGGAAAACTATACGCCTTCGGACCGGAGATTACCTTCCGTACGCAGGCTCAGGGTACGTTTAAACTGTTGTTCAATCAGCTTTATAAGTAATGTTTTGAATTACCTTGTTTAGAGTTTAGAGTTTTGAGTTAGACCTGATTAAGCCCCGCCAGACCTTTTGAATGCTGTTCATTGGTTTGGTGGGGTTTCCCTTTTCCGAACGTTTCTACAGGGTTACCATCTCTAACCATCCGAATTGCCTTTTTTACGTACAGACGTCCATTGATGGCGTCTCTGCTGGGTAATGAAAATCATCGGAAGGTAACCAGAACCTCCTCAAATCGACGTCTCTATATAGCCCAAGCTATTGACTGGGATTCAAAACCAGTAACCTCTTTCCTTCTCTCTTGCTCTGTCATCCAGAGCGAAGCGAAGGACCCTGCTTAGGAGATAAAAGCACTTTCAGGAACAGGAATTCTCCCCGGCCAGGTATCTGCTTCCTTACAAAAGGATAAGACCCCTGACCGTTCGACCGTACCGAATGGACAGGGACCTTACCCTTTTAGACTTTATAATCCGTTTTACTCAGCAGGTATTACTTCTACGCTGATCTTTTTTGCCGTAACCCGATACAGAGGAGTTTCCTCGTGACGGGAAGCCACCACCAGTTCGGTATCGTTCATGTGGGGATGAAACAAATCCCACGCAACTTGTGGGTGGTTATTCTCCTTGGATAAGTGAGACAGAATCAAATGGCTCATGAAGGCAGGTCGGTAATGCTGAAACAGAGCTAAGGCCTGCTGGTTCGATAAATGCCCCTTACCACCCCGGATGCGTTCTTTGAGAAAATACGGATAACGACTCTGAGCCAGCATCCCTTCGTCGTAATTGGCCTCCAGGAAAGCGGCATGGCATTGCTCAAAGTGACTGATCAGGCGATCGCAGGGAGCTCCAATATCCGTAAACACGCCGACATTGACCCCCTGATGCGAAACCATAAAACTGTGGGGGTCGGCGGCATCGTGCCATTTGGCGAACGATTTCACGCATAACTCACCAATCCAGACCGAATCGTTACTGGGTAGTATATAAATGGGAAAGCCCGTTTGGGGGTATTTGCAGTTTTGAAGGGTCTTCGCCGTAATATAAACCGGAATCTGATATTTGGCAGCCAGCATGGGCACCCCCGTGATGTGGTCACTGTGCTCGTGCGAAATAAAAATAGCTTTTACTGTAGTAATGGACAGCCCTAAGCGTCGCATTCGAGACTCGATCTGACGGCAGGAGATCCCGACATCCACCAGAATCGCTTCTTCCTCGTTGCCAATATAATAGCAATTTCCGTTGCTGCCCGAATTCAGGGAGGTAATAAAAAGTGACATCCTACAAAGTAACGGGTTTCGGATTATTTCTTCGCGTTAAATCTGCTTTTAACCACCAAAGTAACTACCCGCAATCCCACAGCAGGCTTTTACCAGCAACAATCCATCAATGACGACCAGGTAATACAAAATTTTCCGCCGGTGGTGCAGACCATAGGCTACGATTAATAAAGCCAGGTAAGGTAACGCATTGAAAATCATCCGAACATTTGACATGTGCTGGGAACTGGCAAAGACGAAAAAAGAAGATATGCCGACCAGCAGCAACGGAATCAGGACATAATTGATGGTTCTCCGGAGGCCAAAACGAACCACGAAGGTCTTCAGCTGATGGTTCGCATCATCGGCGTAATCCTTCAGATCAAACATGATGGCGTTGACGGTGCAGAACATCCAGTTTTTAATGAAAAACCAGATTTGCAGTTGAGCGTTGGGCAATACATGTCCGTGTTCAAGCTGTACTTCGAAGACGGGCATCAGGCTTACGCAACCCGCCCAGACAAAACCAATAACAAAGGCTTTCAGCCAGCCCGTATTCCGCAAATTAAGCCTCGACGAACCTATTCCGTAATACAAGAGGCCCGCTACAGGTACCGATGCTACAAACACGTAATCAACGAGCGGTAAGGAAGTAAGATTTCTGCCATACTGAACCAGCAAAGTCACCCCGGATCCGAGGCCGATCAGGGACAATACCATCTGGCTGACCCGGACGAAACGAGCGTGTTGCCGGTACCATTCGGTCCGGGGATTGCGGGATACGGGAGCCGTCGCCGGAATGGTGTACGCGATGGTGTAATAGACGATAACCGCCGTGACTATCAATACGTAATAGGCCGGGGAAGCGAAGGGCACATTCAGTTGAAAAGCCGTTTCCAACGAAAGCATCAGGGCCAGCAGCCCCAGGAAATAATTGGAAAAAAACAGAAATTCAATGATCCGCATACGTTCTTCTTAGGCTTTTCGAAAACCTAAAGGAAGGCAGGAATTTTCAGAATGAGGCAGGGGCGATTCCCAATTTTTTGAATCGGTACAGATACGGTGCCTTGTGGGCCTTCCCCGTGTAACTCTTTTCCAGCCGCTCCAGCAAACCTAGCTGAAGCATTCGCCGCTGAAAACTGGACCGATTGAGTTTTTCACCCAAAATCGTTTCGTATAAATTCTGCAAGGTTTGCATGGTGAAAGCTTCACCCAGTAACGAAAAACCAAGCAGTTCCTGATCCAGATTCGTTCGTAAATGCTGCATGGCAAACTGGAGAATCCGGGTATGATCCTGCATGAGCTGAGGCAGGCGTCCGTAGTCGTGCCACCCGCAACGGTCGGCGATCAGGTCGGGTTGTGGGCTTACTTTGGTGAAATCGACTAATGCATAGTAACCAACGGTAACAAACCGCTGGAGCAGCCAGTGGTGTTCTCCGGCGGCAAAACCCTTGCCTTCCAGAATGGCTTTCATGGATTCGGGATCTGATCGCTCGAGGCTGCCGAAGGTGTGAAATTGCTGTAAAAACAGATCGGTTAATCCGGTTCGCTCGCCCAACACGCGGCGAGCCGCTTCTTCCAGATCTTCATCCATTCGAATGAAGCCACCGGGCAATGCAAAAAGACTGGTGTTTTCATATTCCAGAATCAGAATTTTCAATTCCTGTTCGTGAAAACCGATGATGACAAAGTCCAGAGCCAGGTGTGGAATAAAGCCCGTCCCCGAAACCTCACTGATTAAATTAGAGTCCGTTACCATAAGATTACTACTGAAATTACTCCCGTGTTTGGCAAAGTCAGCGGAAGCATTTATTATTGTCGCACTATGCAACAATAATAAGAATCAAATTAGTCTGTTCGGTATTTCTACAAATAAATTTCCTCTACGAATGAAAACGCTCAGTACTTTTTTACTGCTTGCCGGTATGGCCGCTTCGGCCTGGGCTCAAAAAGCTCCACAAGTTAAAATCAAAGAGGGCACGCTGGAAGGCATCAGCGAAACCAAGGGCGTTCGGACGTTCAAGGGCATTCCCTTTGCTCAGCCTCCGGTGGGCGACCTTCGCTGGAAAGAACCCCAGCCCCCGAAAAAATGGAGCGGTGTCTATAAAGCCGATCATTTCGGTCCTTCGGCCATGCAGCGGCCCATTTTTGGAGACATGAATTTTCGGTCCAAAGGCACCAACGAAGACTGCCTGTACCTGAATGTCTGGGCACCCGAAAACGCCGGCAAAAAAGCCTTACCCGTTCTGGTGTATTTCTACGGCGGCGGCTTTATGGCCGGTGACGGTTCCGAACCCCGTTATGATGGGGAAAGCATGGCTCAGAAGGGCATTGTCGCAGTAACGGTTAATTACCGCCTCAACGTTTTTGGCTTTCTGGCCCATCCGGAATTAACGAAAGAATCGCCCCACCACGCCTCAGGTAATTACGGCTTACTGGATCAGATGGCGGCCTTACGCTGGGTCAAGGAGAACATTGCGGCCTTCGGTGGAGATCCTTCGCAGGTAACCATTGCCGGAGAGTCCGCGGGTTCCATTTCGGTCAGTGCCCAGATGGCTTCCCCTCTCTCCAAGAACCTGTTTTCCAAAGCCATTGGAGAGAGCGGTTCGCTGTTAGGCACCTTACCTCCGGTATCGCTGGCCGAAGCCGAGAAAAAAGGCAGTGCTTTTGCGGCTACACTCGGAGCGAAATCACTGGCTGAGCTGCGGGCCTTACCTGCCTCGCAGGTACTGGAAGCAACGGCCAAAGCGGCTCCCGGCAGTTTTCCGCTGGTGATCGACGGGTATTTCCTGCCTAAATCCGCTCACGAAATTTTTGCCGCTGGCGAGCAGGCTCAGGTTCCCTTGTTAGCGGGTTGGAATTCAGAAGAAATGAATTACCGGGCTTTCCTGGGCGGGCAGCAACCCACGGTTGAAAACTATAAACAAGCCGTCAGCAAACGATTTGGTGCTTCGGCGGATGCCATTCTGAAAGCGTATAATCCGGCCAGCGACGCGGAAGTAGAAGAGGTAGCCACGGCTTTAGCGGGCGATATGTTCATTGGTTACAGTACCTGGAAATGGATTGATTACCAGGTCAAAACTGGTAAAAAACCCGTCTATCGTTATTACTATGCTCAGCCCCGTCCGGCGATGCGTCCCGAAATGGGGAATGCTACGCCCGGCCTTGCGGGAGGGGTTGTGAAAAGTGAAGGTCCGGCAACGGCGGCTCCAAAGCCCGCTAATAAAGGTGCGGTGCACTCCGCCGAGATTGAGTACGCGATGGGTAACCTGGGTAGTAATAAAGTGTACGCCTGGACCGAAGAAGATTATAAAGTTTCGAAAGTGATGCAGGAATACTTCGCCAATTTCATCAAAACAGGCAATCCCAACGGAGCGGGCCTTCCCAACTGGTCTCCTGTTACTCCGGGCAAAGAGGCCGTTTTAGTAATTGATGCGAATACCAAAGAAATCATGGATCAACACCGCAATCGCTACGAAACGATGGAAAAAGCTTCTTCAATGAAGTAGAGTTTGAATCGTTTGACTTTTGTTTGACTGGACTGTTCATTTACGCCAACGTCCCGGAAGAATATCTTCCGGGACGTTTTTTATGGGAAGGCCGTATACGATGATGAGTCTCTTTTTCAGTATTACAAGTCCCCGGATCATATCCGGGGCTACTCATGTCTAACCCCTCTGGAGTCATTGGACGTCACATCTGTCAAACAAAATCAAATTTCACTCAAACGTACTCAAACGAATTCAATCCGGCTGTTCTTTCATAGCCAGGCTGATCAGTTCCGCCGTATTTTTTACGCCCGCTTTTCGCATGATGCTGGCCCGCTGATTGGCTACGGTGTTCGGACTGGTATCAAAGCGGCGGGCGATGTCTACGTTGCTGAGGCCCTCGGTCAGGCAGTGCAATACCTGCACCTCCCGGCTGGTTAATTTATTCCAGACAGAACCCGAAGAAGAAACGGGATCGGATTTGGGACGGGGTTTGGCCAATACCAATTGTCGAATAATCACACTGGAGGCATTGGGCGGATAGTAGAGTTCTCCCGCCGCCACGGTTCGAATGGCATCAATGATTTCGTCATCGTCCGTTTCCTTTAGCAGATACCCCGAAGCTCCCAGCTGTACGGCATTCAGGATGTAATCAGGGTGATTGTGCATGCTGAAAATCAACACCTTAATCTCTGGATGCAGCAGTGAAAGCTGACGGGTAACCTCAATACCGGAAAGCCGGGGCATGGTAATATCGAGCAAGAGTACATGCGGGGAAAGATTACCGATGATGTCCAGTACCTCCTGACCGTCGGCCGCCTCGCCTACGATTTCCAGGTCTTCTTCATCTTCCAGTAAGGTCCGAATACCTTTCCTTACCATGGAATGATCATCCGCAATTAAAATCCGTATCGGCATCTTCTTTAAGAGTTAAGCAGCAGTATGACTTCAATCTGGGTTCCAGCCTGCCTCACGGACTGTACATCGAGCGTAGCCCGAATCAGCTGAGCCCGCGTCTGCATATTTTCGAGTCCGGCACTTTGCCAGCTTGGGGCGTTTTCCAGATCAAAGCCCTGTCCATCATCACTGATTTTCAGAATAATCTTTTTCGGTTGAAAATGGAGAATGATCTGTATTTCGGCGGCTTTGGCGTGTTTTAATGCATTGGTCAGGGCCTCCTGAGCAATGCGGTACAGGCCAATTTCCTGAGCCGGGGTCAGGCGTCTGGCTTCCCCGAAACACTGAAAATTCACGTCCGAAGCAGCCGTTGGCTGTACCTGACTGGCCAGTAATTGCAAAGCCGCCGCCAGACCATAATCTTCCAGTAAAGATGGCATGAGATTATGCGAAATCTGCCGCGTAGACTGAATTATCTGCTGAATATACTCACTCAATTCCTCGACCCGCTGCTTCTGTTTTACCTCCTGAAAAGGTAGTTTTTTCAACTTGGCCGCGTGCAGGTGCAGTCCGGTTAACATTTGTCCGATGCCGTCGTGTAACTCCCGGGCAAAACGGCGGCGTTCTTCTTCCTGCCCTTCCATCAAGGCTGCCGAGCGAATCTGGGCTTCCATCCGCTCCCGCTGATACCGCTCTTCCTGCAATTGTAATACTTGCTGCTGACTCTGAGTCAGGGCCTCATTGGCCACGGCTAACTGCTGGTTCGACTCCTGCAACGCTTCTTCGGACTCTACGAGCTTGCGAACCGTCTGCCGGGTGTAACGGACCACGGGGCGGAAAACGAATAAGCCTTCCAGAAGTAAGGTCAGTAAAGTCGCGGACGTTAGCAGCGTTTCCATGCGTTCCAGCTCCTTCACCCGAGCCCGACTTTCGGCATCAAACTGAAACACAATGTCATTCATCTGATCCAGAAAACTGGACTCGGTAGCAAGCAGACTGATCAGAGCTTCTTGTCGAAGTTCAGGGGAAAGATCAGGATCGTTCAGTTGCCGGAAACTGCTATACATCGACTGAAAAACCGGCTCCAGTCGCTGGAATTTCCGGATCAGCTCCGGACTTTTCCGAACCGCGTATTCCTGCTCCATGTGAAGCAGGCCCGCCCGTAACTGCTGATGCGTGTGTTGCCAGCTCTGAAGTAGGGAATCAAATAACAGCGTGTCCCGGCTGGGTAACTGCTCCAGACGCAGCAAAGCCAGCTTCGTGAGTCGCTGGCTGAGCATTCGTTGCCTTCCGGCGACGTTGAGAACCCGACTATCGGCTTCGTGATTATGAATGGTATCGCGGATGAGCCATACCCCACCCAGACTCAGCAACGCGATGACGTGCAAAGCCACGAGGTAATAGCGGGTAAGGCGGCTGGCTACCTGCCGATCCAGTGGATTCATAGGCTACACTTCTACATAGACAACCCCACCTCTGATTTCGATGGGATACGTGGCGATGCTGTACTGCTCATCATTGAGACAGGAGCCGTCACGCAGGGAAAAGGTTTTTTTATGGAACGGGCAGGCGACTTTGGGTTCTTCACCCTGACTGCCGATGATGCCCCGGGACAGCACCATCTGATGGCGGTGCGGGCATTGGTTATCCGTAGCAAACCATTCGTTGCGACGGGAAAAGTTGAAAATAGCGATCTGACGCCCTTCGATCAAAACGCAGGCTCCGCCATCCGCCGGAATATCTTCGACAGTACAGGCCTGATGCCAGGTAGTAGTGGTGGTAGAATGCAGAACTTCCATGGAAAGAAAATGCTTTAAAATGATTGATTAAAACTCAATGATTTAGAATGTTAACTAACCGTTTTCCAGTCACGGGCTTTTGTTTGATTTCGCATGGAATCAAACTGAACCGTTGGATCTTTTTGCTCAGGCACGTTCACAAAGTGCGAGAAGCGTTTCCGCAATTCCGGATTCTCCACCACTTCTTTCCACTCGCAATGATACGTGTCTACCAGTAACTGCATCTCTTTTTCCAGATCCGCTACAATTCCTAACACATCGTCTACGACCACGGCTTTCAGATAGCTCATGCCGCCTTCCAGCTTATTAAGCCAGGTAGCGGTGCGGGTCAGGGGATCGGCGGTTTTGATGTAAAACATCAGGAAGCGATCAATCAGCCGCGTACAGGTTTCTTTATCCACATCAGCCGCCAATAACTGGGCATGCTGAGGTTTTGAACCCCCATTGCCGCCGACGTATAAATTCCAGCCCTTTTCGGTAGCAATGACGCCAAAATCTTTACTCTGAGCTTCGGCACATTCGCGAATACATCCCGACACGCCGGACTTGAATTTATGCGGTGCCCGGATGCCTTTGTATCGTTCTTCGAGTTCAATGGCAAAACTGACCGAATCCTGCACCCCGAAGCGGCACCAGGTGGAACCTACGCAGCTTTTCACCGTCCGCAGGGCTTTTCCATAGGCATGGCCGCTCTCAAATCCTGCCTCAATGAGCTCTTCCCAGATGAGGGGTAAATCACTTACGTGAGCCCCGAACATATCTATTCGCTGACCACCCGTGATTTTGGTATACAAACCGTAGCGTTTCGCTACCTGACCAATGGTGATGAGCTTATCCGGCGTAATTTCGCCACCCGGAATGCGGGGAACGACGGAATACGTACCGCCTTTCTGAATATTAGCCAGGTACCGGTCATTCGAATCCTGAATCACCGCCCGGTCTTTCTGCAAAATGTTTTCATTCCATAAACTTGCCAGAACCGAACCTACCAGTGGTTTACAGGTTTCACAGCCATCGCCTTTGCCCAGATGATTGAGTACTTCGTTGTACGTCGTTAACTGATTGATTTTAATCAGATCCAATACTTCCTGACGGGTATAATCGAAATGTTCGCAGATGGTATTCCGAACGTACAGTCCCTGCTGCTTCATCACGCCCTGAATCAGATCCTTAACCAGCGGCGTACATCCTCCGCAACCCGTACAGGCCTTGGTTGATTTTTTGAGAGCCTCTACGGTATTCTGGCCATTTTCGGAGATTTCGTGGCACAACTGGCCTTTGGTTAAGGCCTCGCAGGAACAGATCAGAGCTTCATCGGGTAAGCCCATCACCCCGACTCCGGCTTCCTCCCCTCCCCGGCTTCCTAAAATCAGATCTTCAGGATTTGGTGGCAGAATGGTCAGGTTTTTGCAGGTTTGCAGGAGCATGTTATACTGCTCGGCATCACCCACCAGAATTCCGCCCAGAAGCGTTTTTCCGTCGGAGCTAACGTTGATACGTTTATATACGCCTTTGGCCTTATTGTCGTAGGTAATCGTGCGGCAATCGGGCTCCTGAGCGAAAGGGTTACCAAAACTGGCCACGTCTACCCCAATGAGTTTAAGCTTCGTGGACATGTCAAAGGGCTTGAAGCTCCTGGCATTCCCGATTAACTGACTGGCTACAACCTCCGCCATTTCATAGCCCGGAGCCACCAGTCCGTAAATCATCTGATGCACCAGAGCACACTCGCCAATGGCAAAAATGGATGGATCAGACGTTTGTAACTGATCGTTGACCATAATTCCTCCGCGGGGATGCGTTTCCAGTCCGGCAATCTTTGCCAACTCGTCGCGGGGACGAATACCCGCCGAAATAATCAGCATGTCCACCGGAAGCTCGGTGCCATCGGCAAACTGTAGTCCTTCGATACGATCCGTTCCCTGAATGAGCTGGGTGGATTTATTGAGATGAATCTGTAAGCCCAGCGATTCCAGCTGACGTTGCAGAATCCCCGAACCGGCGTCATCAATCTGACGGGGCATCAGTCGGGAAGCAAATTCAACGACGTGAGCTTCCTCTACTCCTAAATCAAGTAACGCTTTGGCGGCTTCGAGTCCCAGCAATCCACCCCCGATCACCGCTCCCTTGCGGGCCTTACGGGCATAAGACTGAATCAAATCCAGATCTTCCAGCGTTCGGTAGACGAAAACACCATCTTTTTCTACGCCATCCACCGGCGGGACAAAAGCCCCCGAACCCGTAGCCAGAATCAGGTAATCATACCCCACTACCAGCCCGTGGTGGGAACGAACCTGCTTGCGTTCACGGTCAATATCCACGACGGGATCTCCCGTATATAACTCTATTCCATTTTCAGAATACCAGTCGCGGGGAGCCATTAATAAGTCATCGGCTGATTTTCCGGCAAAGTATTCACTTAAATGTACGCGGTCGTAGGCTACCTGAGACTCTTCGCCAAAAACGGTCAGGCGAAAGTGTGTTTTTTCTTTGGCTATCAGTTTTTCACAAAACTTATAACCTACCATGCCATTCCCAATGACAACAACTCTGGTTTCTGTGGATGTGCTCATAGTTGATTTTAACTATTTAACTAGTACAAGCCTGGGTTGATCTATAACTAATTCAAGAAAAACCCCCATTCTTCTTGATTTGATCGATTCAAAAATAAAACCTCAAAAACACATTTCCTAATATTTTATTTGTCAAACATCATTTTTTGAAACATATTTTTATTGTTTTTCATTGTTTTTTAAAATTATGACTCTACTTTTGAACTACATATTTACAATAGTTACATTTTATTATTTATAGTACATTAGTCACACCATCCATATTCTTTCTATGAATAGGCGAGCAAGATTAACTTTGATAGGAGCTGGACCCGGAGATGCTGAATTAATTACTTTAAAAGGCATCCGGGCGTTAAAGCAGGCAGACGTCGTATTGTATGACGATCTGGCGAATCAGGAGTTACTGGAATATGCACCGGCGGGAGTGCCTACCTATTACGTAGGTAAACGCATCGGGAAAGCCTCGCATACGCAGGAAGAAATTAATGCAATGATTGTGGCGATGGCTCACGAATACGGTCACGTGGTTCGCCTGAAGGGCGGAGACTCGTACGTCTTTGGCCGGGGACATGAGGAATCGACTTACGCTCAGGAAAAGGGGATTCCCTGTCAGGTTATTCCCGGCGTTTCGAGTTGCATTGCGGTTCCTGCATCGCAGGACATTCCCGTGACGCGTCGCGGGGTGAGTGAAAGCTTCTGGGTCATTACCGGAACCACCCGCCACGGTGAACTTTCGGAGGATCTGAAACTGGCCGCTCAGTCTAAAGCGACCGTGGTCGTGTTGATGGGCTTACACAAAATCAGCGAATTATGTGCGTTGTACGAAACCTACGGTCGCGGAGATTTACCCATGGCGGTGATTCAAAACGGAACACGCCCGGATGAACGCTGCCTACTGGGTACGGTGAGCGAAATGCCCCAATTAGTAGCCGAAAACGGCGTTGGGGCTCCGGCCATTCTGGTGATTGGAGAAGTGGTTACGCTTCATCCAGACTATATTCAGGAGTATTTACAAAGCGTAAGCGTATCATAAAAAAAGCCGATCCGGTGTGGGGGCACCTGATGGATCGGCCTGGCTTGTTCATGTTGCACATAAACGTATCAAAGAAAATGTAAATCTACCGGTCCCGCAAATCTTCCTGCGTTCGCTTCGCCGAACAACGTCCTTCGTTCTGATCCTGCCGCAGATCAGCCTTCATGCTTATTGCCTGTTTTTCAGTAATATGTCTTTCCATTTTTTATGAAAAATAAGTACGTATTCCGACTGCTGGGACTGGTGGGCGGACTGGCCGGAACTATATCCGCACAGGCACAGCTTACCCTGACCGGGCAACTCCGAACCCGCACCGAACTGCGGGACGGGTATGGTAACTTACTTCCCAAAGACGCACCTGCGGCAGCGTTTACTTCCCAGCGAACCCGATTATCCGTAGGGTATAAAGTGGATCGGTTAAGTTTTGGCTTTACCGCTCAGGACGTTCGGGTCTGGGGTCAGGATGCTTCTACGATTACCGCAGCCGATGGCAATCGCTTTTCCGTACACGAAGCCTGGGCCGAGCTACAGTTACTCAACAAAGCCGACACCAGTATTCACCTGAAAGGACTGGATCAGTTAAGCGTAAAAGTGGGACGGCAGGAGCTGGATTATGACGGCAGTCGCCTGCTGGGCAATCTGGACTGGCTGCAACAGGGACGGCGTTTTGATGCCGCTTTAATCAAAGCCCGTCATCGGGGCTGGGCCATGGATCTGGGGGGCGGCTTTAATCAGAATTCGGACGCCTTTGGCTTAACCGGAACCGCTTACACCCCGGGCAACGTCGCTACCACGGCTTTATCTACCAGGAATGAGCTCCTTTCGGTCCCTACTGGTTTTATTCCAACTTCCGGGAAAAACGGGGCTCCGATTTTAGTAAATACCGTCAGCACCAACGGGCAGAATCAGCAGTTCAAAGCCTTTCAAATGGCTCATCTGACGAAAGCATTCAAAGGACATACGCTGACCGGACTTTTCTTCAAAGATGATTTTTCCAGGTATCGTATAGATAGTACCGGTAGTATTTCCAATGGATACGTCTATGGTCGTAGATACGATGTCAGAGGGGTAAACTCGCGAGTTACTTACGGAGCCATGCTGACCGGATTACTGGCAAAAACAGCCCGGGGCAAATTCAGTTACCTGGCTTTTGCCTACGCCCAAAGTGGCCGTGACCGTGATGGACTGGCCATTAATGGGGCTCATTATTACGGGATCAACCTGGCTTACCTTCAAAATCGTTTCACCGTAACGTCTGGATACGAGACTCTTACGGGTAATCAACCCAATCAGCCTGCGGGCACCACTCGCCGATTTGATCCGCTGTACGGCACGCCTCATAAATACTGGGGTACGATGGATTACTTCTACGTTGGAACAGGCTCCCCCGTGGGAGGTCTTCAGGATGCTTTCCTGAAAGTAAAATATACCGCCAGACGATTCACGGCCGGACTTGATGTACACTACTTCGCTCTGGAATCCCCCATCGTAAATCGGCTATCGGAGGTACCCGGTACCTTCCGGGGTCATCTGGGTAATGAGTATGATTTCATGGCAAGTTATGCTCTTAACAAGTTCACTGCCATCGAATTAGGTTACAGTCTTATGCAGGGCAGTAACCAGCTGGAATACGCCAAACAGAATACGCTTAATCAAAAAGAGAAGTTGGGTCAGTGGGGCTATCTGATGTTAAACATTCGTCCCGATTTCCTGGCGAAATCGGCTAAACCTTAATCCCATGCCAAATACGCCTTTACAATCCCTGCCTTTGTTTCAGTTCCGTGGCGTGCAGATGCGTACGTTCCACCTGACCTGGATGACCTTCTTTGTGTGTTTCTTCGGCTGGTTCGGTCTGGCTCCCCTGATGCCCGCCATTCGGGCCGATCTGGGTCTGAGTAAGGCTCAGGTTGGTAATACGATTATTGCGGCGGTTTCGGCCACCATTTTTGCCCGCCTGATCATCGGTAAGCTTTGCGATACCTGGGGACCCCGTAAAACCTATACGGCCTTACTCGTGATTGGTTCCCTACCCGTCATGCTGGTAGGACTGGCTCACGACTACCTTACTTTTCTCCTCTTTCGATTAGCCATTGGGGTAATTGGGGCTTCGTTTGTGATTACTCAGTTTCACACCTCCATGATGTTTGCTCCCCAAATCAAAGGAACGGCCAATGCCGTAGCCGGAGGTTGGGGTAACCTCGGCGGCGGCGTTACCCAGATGGCGATGCCTCTGATCATGACGCTTATGATGGGTTTCGGTTTCATTAAATCAGACGCCTGGCGGTTAGCCATGATCGTCCCCGGTTTGATGATGCTGGTGATGGCTTTTCTGTATTACCGTTACACGACGGATACCCCCGAAGGTAATTTTGAAGACATCAATCGTCAGAAAGTAAAATCGACTGTTAGCTGGGGTGAAGCCAGTGCGGATATTCGGGTCTGGGCCTTGGCTCTGGCCTACGCCTGCTGCTTTGGCATGGAGATTACCTTTGATGGCGTAGCGGCTCTGTATTTCTTTGATAACTACAAACTTCCCGAAACCGAAGCCGGATTCTGGGCCATGTTGTTTGGCTTTATGAATCTCTTTGCCCGGGCCATGGGTGGTGTTCTGGCGGATAAAGTGGGGAAAACCTACGGCATGCGGGGCAAAGGTGTATTACTGGCTGGTTTATTAGTACTGGAAGGTCTGGGCATCCTGCTGTTCGCTCAGGCCGGAAGTCTGACCATGGCCATTGTGTCGATGCTTTCGTTTGCTTTATTCCTGAAAATGGCGAATGGCAGTACGTATGCCATTGTTCCTTTCGTGAATCCGAAAGCTTTGGGTATTATTTCCGGAATCGTCGGTGCGGGTGGCAATATTGGAGGTATGCTCATGGGCTTTCTCTTCAAGTCTCAGAACATTAGTTACGCTCAGGCCTTTTTCTACATCGGTATCGGCGTAGCTCTGACGGGAGGTCTATTATTCCTGATCAATTTTGCCAGGGCTTCCGTAACTGAAGAACCCACTTCGGCTCTTGCCCCTTCTTTACAGTCTGCTGAATAAGTTTTTAAAGTTGCCATTCCTATGAGTACGACCCATCAAACCACGTGTTGCTATTGCGGTGTAGGTTGCGGCATTGTCGTTAAAAAAGAAGCTACGGGTGCTTTATCCGTACAGGGCGACCCGCAGCATCCTTCCAATCGCGGCATGCTATGCTCCAAAGGCATGAACCTGCATTATACCGTGATGGATCAGTCCGACCGCTTGCTGTATCCTCAGATGCGGTACGGTCGTTCGGCTCCGATGCAACGCGTGAGTTGGGATACGGCACTGGAACGCACGGCGGCAGTTTTCAAAACGCTGATTGAAAAGTACGGCCCTGACTCCGTCGCATTTTACGTTTCGGGTCAGTGCCTTACCGAAGAATATTACCTGGTTAACAAGCTCATCAAGGGTTTCATTGGCTCGAACAACATTGATACCAATTCCCGGCTTTGCATGAGTTCGGCAGTGGCGGGTTATAAGCTCAGTCTCGGGGAAGACTCCGTCCCCATTTGTTACGACGACATTGAAGAAGCCGATGTGTTTTACGTACAGGGGGCCAATCCGGCCTGGTGCCATCCCATTTTGTGGCGACGGATTGAAGCTCATAAGGCCGCTAATCCGCACGTAAAGATTATTTGCATTGATCCCCGAACAACCGATACGGCCCGCTCGGCGGATTTGCATCTACCCCTGAACCCGGGAACGGACATTGTGCTTAACCACGCCATTGGCCGCATTCTCATTGAACGCGATTACCTGGACACCAGCTTTGTGCTGGATCACACGGACGGGTTTCAGGCGTATCGCGAACTGGTTTTTCAGAGAAGTCTGGAAGAATCTGCCGAACTGTGCGGACTCTCTTCCCGCGATATTATTCAGGCTGCCGAGTGGATTGGTACGTCCAGGGGGTTTCTCTCCCTTTGGACGATGGGAATGAACCAGTCGGTGGTGGGGGTTAACAAAAACCTGTCACTCATTAATTTACACCTCATTACCGGACGCATTGGCACACCCGGCAATGGGCCTTTTTCCTTAACCGGGCAACCGAATGCGATGGGTGGCCGGGAAGTGGGCGGCCTGGCCAATGCCCTCCCCGCTCACCGGGAGGTTACCAATGCCCAGCACCGGGCCGAAGTCGAGGCGTTCTGGCAATCGCCCGTTTCTATTTCTGACAAGCCCGGATTAACGGCTACGGAATTATTTAAAGCACTGGAGGAAGATCGACTGAAAGCCGTCTGGATTATCAATACGAATCCCATGGTAAGTATGCCCGATATGAATGCCGTGGAGTCTGCTCTGAAAAAAGCCCGTTTTGTTGTGGTGCAGGATATTTCCAATCGGTCCGATACGGTCGCTTTTGCCGACGTTGTTTTACCGGCTTCGGGATGGCTGGAGAAAGAAGGTACCATGACCAACGCCGAACGGCGAATTACCTATTTACCCAAAATTCTGGAAGCTCCCGGCGAAACTCTGCCCGACGCGGAAATCATCTGGCGTTTTGCTCAGAAAATGGGATTTCAAGAGGCCTTTACGTACCGGAATGCTTCGGAAGTCTACGCAGAATACGCCCAATTAACCAAGGGCACGAACGTAGACATTACGGGAGTTACGTATGAATTATTACAGCAGAAACGAAGCATCCAATGGCCCTATCCTACTCACGCTCAGGACTCAACTAAACGTTTATTCTCCGATCACCGTTTCTATACCCCTAACCAGAAAGCTCAGATTCGGGCTGTTCCCGATGGGAATGCCTCGGAACCAGTAAATGAAGATTTCCCCTTGATATTAACCACGGGTCGCATCCGCGATCAGTGGCACACCATGACGAAGACGGGCCGGGTGGCTAAACTGAATCAGCACATTCCGCAGGCTTTCCTGCAGATCCATCCGAACGATGCCGCTCAGCGTACGATCAGCGATGGTCAACTGGTCATCGTTCGTAGCCGCCGGGGCGAAGTGCGGGTCAAAGCTCAGCTCAGCGAAGAGGTCCGCCCCGGGGTTTGTTTTTTGCCCATGCACTGGGGAAAAATTCTTCAGTCAAACCTTCACCGGGCCAATAATCTGACCAATTCCCTGGTCGATCCCATTTCCAAAGAACCCGATTTCAAGTTTTCAGCGATTGAAGTAAAAGCTTATGAAAAGCCGCGTGAGAAGATCATTATCATCGGAGCGGGTTCGGCTGGACTGGGTTTTGTTCAATCCTACCGGGCTTTAAATCAGGACGATGAAATACACGTTTTTTCAAAAGAAGAACACCCCTTTTACAACCGCGTCTTATTACCCGACTACATCAGTGGAGCCCAAACCTGGTCGCAGTTAGTCAAATTAACTCCTGAAGAATTTGAAAAGCAGGGTATTACCGTTCATACGGGCATCAGCATTGAACATATAGACCGCACCCACCGCGTCGTTACCGACAGTCTGGGCCGCGAACATTCATACGATAAGCTGATTCTGGGTATGGGCAGTCGCTCCTTTCGCCCCAAAGGGGTTCCTAACCTACCCGGTATTTTCAACCTGCGATCCCGCATGGATGCCGATACCCTTCAGCCTTACCTGGACCGGCCTGACGCCCGAATCGTAGTGGTGGGAGGCGGATTATTAGGACTTGAATTAGCGGCTTCTTTACGCCACATGGGTTTGCAGGTAACGGTTATTCAGCGATCGGGCCGTTTCATGGAACGCCAGCTGGATCCCCTCGCCAGCGAAATGCTGTATCAGGAGCTTCGGGAACGCGGTATTGATATTTACTTTAACGAAGAAGTACAAACGTATTCGGGTTCCACTGAGCTTGACGGTATTCAGCTGAAATCCGGCAAAAAAATCGATTGTCAGGCCGTTGTCCTAGCCATTGGCACAACGCCCAATCTGGAATTGGCTCAGGCGTCGGGACTGGACTGTGGTCGGGGCGTCATCGTCAATGATTACCTGCAAACCTCTGATCCTGCCATTTTTGCGGCCGGAGAAATTGCCCAGTGGCAGGGCCAGATGTGGGGCATCACCCGGGCTGCCGAACAGCAGGCGGAAGTAATGGCCCGTTTCATCTTCGGAGATATTTCCCAGCCCTACCGCGGCAGTTTGTCCATGAATATTCTGAAAATGGAAGGCCTGCATTTGTGCAGCATGGGTCTGGCCGAAGCTCCTGATTCTACGTACGAGGAAATCGTTTTTGTGGATAAAGCCAAGCGGTATTACAAGAAGTGCATTGTGCACCAGGATCGCCTCGTGGGAGCTATTCTGATTGGCGATAAAAATGAGTTTCTGGAATTCCGGGAGCTCATTGCCAACCGAACCGAACTTTCCGAAAAACGCCTGCAACTCCTTCGATCCAGTCAGCAGGCAGACCCCCTCGAAGGCCGGTTAGTGTGCTCCTGCAATAGTGTAGGCGAAGGCAATCTGAAAAAAGCTATTCACTCGGGCTGTACTGATTTTCAGAAACTTTGTCAGCAAACCGGAGCCGGAACTGGCTGTGGTTCCTGCCGTCCGGAAGTCAAGAGTATTCTTCAGCAAATGCTGGTAACTGTGTAAGCCATGAGAGATTATTATACGCTGAAAATCAATGCACCCGCGGGTATTTATTCCCCCGGAAATTTACTTCGGATTCTGACCATGGCCTACGAGTCAGGCATCCGCAAAGTGCGGTTTGGGGCTCGTCAGCAGTTACTAATGACCGTTCACTACGAGGAACTACCGAGTCTCCAGAAGGCCCTTACGCAGGAATCCATTGCCCATGAGATCAATACAGACCTCTACCCTAACCTGATTAGTTCGTATTGTGGGGAAGACGTATTTCGCAGCGGCGACTGGCTGCGGGAAAGTGAGTATCATTCGATTCTGGATCAGTTTGAGAAACCAAGCCGTCTGAAGGTAAACCTCTCGGATTCGGGGCAGAGTTTTACCCCCTTCTTTACGGGTCACGTGAATTTTATCGCCTCGGATGAACCACACTTCTGGCACGCGTACCTTCGACTGCCTAAAAGCAATCAGCTCATTCGTTTTCAACAGTTGCTCTACAGTAGCGATCTGGGCCGTTTTGTTTATGTACTGGAAGAGTTACTGAACCAGTCCGTGACAGATTGGCTCGATCAGTTGCAACAAACCCCTTTCATTGCCCAGCCCTCTTTGCAGGAAGTTGAGCTTCCCGAGTTTTCGCTTCCCTACTACGAAGGATTTAATCGGTACGGCTCACGGACCTGGCTCGGGCTTTACCGGCGGGATGAATGGTTCAGCGTCTCCTTTCTGATGGACGTCTGTAATTTGTGTCTCCAGACCCGGGTTGGTGAACTTTGCAGCACTCCCTGGAAATCGCTGATTATCAAAAATATTCAGGAAAAAGATCGTATCTACTGGTCCCATTTACTGGGTAAGCATAACATCAGTGTTCGCCATGCGTCGCATGAACTGGCCTGGCAAACCGAAGATCATTCAGAGGAGGGCTCCCGTTTAAAACAGGAGGTGATTCAGCACTTCAATCGGGAAGATACCCGGACGTTTGGATTATGCTTTGGCATTCAGACGCAACCCAAATCAGAAGTTTTTGGCTCGGTACTGATCAAACAACGGCCCTGGATTAAGCTAGGGCCCCTGGCCCTGGGTAAACGGTACGATCTGTATCTGGCCGATCAGTATAACCCCAACAGCCGCACATTCAGGCGAGTGGAAAAAGGATTATTTCGTTTCCACGTTCCGCTACAGGTCGAACGCATCTGTCGCAACTTCAGTGCTCAGCGGATGACGCCTACCGCAGAACTTCACCTGAAGCCGGAGGAAGAATCTTCCCCCCGGGCGGATAGCCGCGTGTATCAGTGTCCCGACTGCCTGTCTCAGTACGATGAAAGGTACGGTGATGTTACGCAGGGAATCTCCGCTCAGACTCCTTTTGAAGCTTTACCCGAGCATTACTGCTGCCCACTTTGCGAGGCTACGAAAACTCAATTCATGAAAGTGGTACAGGCCTCCTAAACACCAAACGTTTTGGCCGTGTAGCTGCCGATATTCTTGATTTCGTTATTGGCCGCCCTTACCTCAATCTCGTAGAGGGTTTTGTTGATGCGTTCAATGCTGAAGGATTGAATGATTTCTTCGGCCTGGTCCTGCCGTAATTTAAATCGATTGATCAGCCGGTCCATGATTGGGGTGACGTCGATGGCACTGGATTTACTGGCGTAGGACACTTCAAACACCACGTTCTCGACGGGCTTACGTCCCCTGCCCTCTTTTTCCCCGTAAACGGGTGTGTAGGTGAACGTTAAATCCGTATTACCGTTGATTTCCCGCATCGCTACTTCCAGCACTTCCCGATTGAAATGAGTCCATTTGGGGTATTTGTCCTTCCCCGTTTTAGGGTCAATGATGGCCAGCATGGATTTCAGCTCCACGACGCTGCGGGTGAAGGTTTTGTTCTTCATGTTTTTATACATGCAGAGCAATTCGTAAATCCGCTTGGCGTGAATGGATTGCAAGGCCATGGCTGCCTGGAGCTGAATTTTGGTAAACTTCTCCTTCAGTTCCACGTAAAAGGGCCGAATTCTTCGGGAAAGCTCAATTTCAATAATGCCCGTGCCTTTTTTGTAAGTAGCAGAAGCGGCAAAAGTCGTTTGCAGAAAATCGCCGTTGGGTAAATATCCTTCGACCAGACGGGTTACAATCTTGGCCGTAGCTTTTTTGTAAGCATCGTAGTACAACTCTTCGCTCCCCATGATGGAAGCAATTTCTTTTATCGAAACCTGGTAGACTTTGTTCAGCGGATCATCGGGCCGAACCTGAGAAATGACCATGTACATGATGTTCCGCTCGGTCTCCGACATTTCATAACGGGCTTCGGTGATGAAGTTATCCTGGTATAATTCAATCTGCTTTTTCATAGCGTTAGGTTGCTGACTGTTAACCAAATATAGAAAAGAATTTAAATTAGTTGTACATTAAATTCTAAAACACAACTTTTTACCGATCAAAACACAACTTTTACCACCCGTTTCACCGATCAAAACGCAACTTTTAAAGGCATTTTCACCGATCAAAACACAACTTTCTACCGATCAAAATACAACTTTTAAAAGTTATCCACAGGATAAAATTCTCAAAATCAGCTACTTATTTTTGAAAAATTTTGCTTCAAGAGTATATCAAGAGTATTTGAAATACACAAACTCTTGATTTCCCGAAAATCCCCTCTCCCACCGCACTTTTTTTATCATTGAAAGAAAAACTGATCAATCAGAAAAATCAAAAAACAAAAGCGGGGGAAAATTAATATAAACTCAGGCCGTGAACTAAAAAATTAGTTAATACTCAGTCTGACCAGGCTGTTCTTTTACGCACAGGCTGCTAAAATCTCTTTGATACCAGATAGTATCATCGACTTAGAGAAAACGTCTTAGAGTGGCTTAAAATAACTATCCTGCCCGTACTGCCTCTATCATGCCGGTTAGAGTTACATCATTCCAAACCCACATGCTCTTTCTTTACCGATCAAAACACAACTTTTAGGGGTAGTGAGAGCTTAAAACTATCCACTGACCTGGTCGACCAATGCTCAGAAGCACGAATCAGGGTAGATTTACCTTCCCTACATCCAGAAACGAAAGACTCATCATCCATCAGACCAGACTCACCAATCAAAACGCAACTTTTAATTACTCATTAATACTGTATTCCATTGATTAGTAGCTTCTTGCCTTCACGAGTCGACCGATCAAAACACAACTTTTAAACCCATTATCGTGTACATTTCATTACTTGCAGATGGATTAGGCATCCTTTAAAAGTACGAGTAAACTGACCGATTAAAACACAACTTATTTACCCACTGAAACAACTGTATACCCTTTCTTAACTTTGCAAGTTTCTGATAATCAATCCATCTGACATCCATTTTTGCATCATGAAATGACCGATCAAAACACAACTTTTAAGATGCTCCTTTTTCCCCTCATTACTGGGACGGACTCCTTACCAATCAAAACGCAACTTTTAAAAACCATACAACAGAAAAGGCAACACCCGAACTATATCGATGTTGCCTTTTAGTTAGCTTAATCCTTCTTTAATTTATCGCAGTGTTTTCAATTGCCTGGCCAGTTTGATGATCGCATTGAGCAATTCATCCGAGGGTACTTCTACTTTTGTCAGCTGCGTCAGTTTTTTTCGAAGCTGATTTTTTATTTCCTCCGCCGATTCTTCCACAGAACCGGAAGCCTTTTCAGGTACTTTCCGGAGAGCCTGACTGATCGCTTCTGCGGAAGATAGATTTTCTACTTCCAGACTGGCTAATTGCTGAATATCACTCTTGCTGACTTTTACTTTACCGCTTAATACTTCCTTTCTCAATTCAGGACTAAGCTTATCCACACCCCTTGAAAATTCCGCATCCCGTTTGATCGTCTTTTCACTTACATTGAATCGTTCGGCCAGACGTTCCGAAGTACTGGTTTTTTCATAAGGGACATTTTGTCCTTTATGGTCATTCTCTGCATAAGGGTCAGAATGTCCCTTATGCTTTTCGCCTCCTGAATTTTCATAAAGGTCATTTTGTCCTTTATGGCTGAGACGATCGTATTTCCCCCTCTCCAAACGTTCCGTACGATACCGCAGTCCTCGTAAATAAGAAGCTTGTTCAGGAGTTAAATTTCTTCTTCCCAGCTGATTTTCAATCATAAAAGCGTACACCGCCTCTTTGTCTGAAAACTGAACCAGATGTATCTTATAATCAATGTGATGAGTCTTGCAGATGGAATATCGGTTGTGTCCATCAATAAGAATATAGGCCGGTTCCGGACTATTCGTCTCTCGGGCAATGCCTTCCGTAGTTTCCCAAATCAACAGAGCTTCGCGACATCCTTCCCGCTGGATGTTGGCTTCCAGCTGAGCAAATTCTTCGGGTAAAAGCGGAGGAATGAATGCTTCCAGTTCTGGTAAAATCTGAATCCGGTTTTTGATTTCTTCGTGTCGAAGCAGGCTCTGATCCTTAATGATCTTTTTATCCGTTAAACCGATTTGATATTTTTTCATAGGTAAGAGACTTAGACTCGGGATTGAATGAATTCAGTAGCCAGGTTTTTGTAATCAGTCGCTCCATTGGAATCTTTCTGGTACGTAAAAATATCCTGCTGAGCTACCTGCGATTCCTTCAGGGCTACATTGGTCCGAATCTCCGTTTTGAAAATGCGGAAGTTGCTTAGAGCTTCATGGATGTTATGAATCATGTCCCGGTGAACATTCAGTCGTTTATCGACCATCGTCAGTAGTATGCCCTCTACTTTTAATTCGTAGTTGATGCGATCCCGAACCTGAGCAACCCGGTCAAACAAATGATTCACTCCTTTCATGGAAGAGGCTTCGGGTTGCAGGGTGACCAGACAACTGTGGGAAGCAACCAGCGAAGAATTGGTAAAGATGTTAAGGGCCGGGGGACAGTCAATGAAGATGAAATCGTAATTTCCTCGCACCGGAGCCAGGGCGTTTTTCAACTGGTTAACCCCACCCACAGCCTGCACCAATTCCAGATCTGCGTAAGCCAGTTCCAGATCACTGGGAGCCAGATCCAGATTCGTATCAATGGTAACAATGGGAAGGGGTTCATTTTTTAATAAGGCATGAACCACCTGTTTCTCCAGCTCATCCAGACCAAGCGACTGAGTAAGGTTTCCCTGGGAGTCCATATCCACCAGCAGAACCCGGTAGCCAGCCAGAGCCAGGGCCTTTCCTAAATTTAAGGTCGTCGTCGTTTTGCCTACGCCACCCTTGTGGTTAACCACTGAAATAATTCGAGCCTTCCGTTCTGCCATTTCGGCGTAACCATAGTCCCGCAGAATGGGGTATAAGGCCGACAAATGTTTTTCGTTGAGCGTCCGATCGCCAGAAATGGCTTTAGCCAAAGTCCCTGACGGTAAACCGGCCTGCTTTTCAATAGCAGATACCGAAAGAGCAGGTTTGCGGCGAAAGAATGAAAGAGCTTCTTCGTGAGTCAGCATAGCCTAAGGTCGTTTGGAATAATATTAGGACAAATAAATACACTTTGTCTTAATATACGGACTTTTTAGGTAAGAAATTTTGTAAGAATCAGGATAAGCAGCTGATCAACAGTGGGTACTGCTGAAGATAAGTAAAAACAGTATGAACAAATTTCACCGATCAAAACACAACTTATTGTAATGTCGCCGGGTTATGACAAGTATATAAATTTCTGTAAATGAGTAATTTATGAATGAAAAGAACATTGGAAATGAGTCACTGGCGGAGACCAATCAAAACACAACTTTTAATCAAACAACGATAGTTGCTCGGTATGGGTAAGTCTCAGGGCTTTCATTTGCGTTTCGTCAAAAGGCTGAAGCGAACTTGTTACCGTGGGATCATCGAAGGGGCGATCCGAAAGCCAGATATGCTCATGATCGGGATCAATGATCACGGGCATTTGATCCGAAGTATTGTTGATGAACTTCAGTAAGGGATTACTTTCCGTAGTCAGGAGCGTGAACGTAGGAATAACCTGATCATCATTCTGCCAGGTTTCATAAATGCCAGCCAGAGCAAAAAGCTGGTTGTACCGAAGCGAAATCTGATAAAGTACCTGGTGAGCCCCTTCTTTTCGGTGCACAAAAAAGCGATCGGCCAGAATCAGGCAGCGTTGTCCTTTTCGAAAGGGTTCCCGGGCAAACGCTTTGGCGGTCAGATCCGCCTGGGGAATCAGCAGACGACGCAGCGGCGTGGACTGTAACTGTTCGGTTTTTGTTGAAGCACTCAACAGGCCCCACCTGAACTGCTGCAACGCATGGGGTACCCCGGCGGTAATGAGGGGCCAGAAGGGAAGCTCATTACCATCAGCCTGAGCCACAGGAGCGTATTTTTTCGATTGAGAAGGGGGTTTCTCAAGGTTGAACCGCTGCTGAATGTCCTTTAATTTCTTGCTGATGCCTAAGCCAAGGTACATGAAATAGAGAGTATCAGGTACTTTAATTAATTGCAAAGGTAAGCCGGGATGGGTGATCCCGGCGAAAATGACTTAGGAAAGACGCTGAAAATAAAGTGAAATAACAGATCGCAGTGCTTCAGGAAGCAAATCGGGCTTTTTCACCTGAAGCGTTTCTGTATCAAACGAATCCAGATCCGTATAAAGAGCCTGTTCCTGATTAAAATGCAAAAGACCTTCTTCAAAAACCCGCTCCTCTGAATCGGATGAGACCTGCATGGAGACAAAATGTAATCGCTCCATTGCTCCGCTGGCCTCGTGATACGTTAACCAATAGTAACGTTGATTTCTGTCCGTTTCCTGCGGCAAATCCAGTCTTTTAATTTCAATGATACTGGTATTTTCATTACTGAAATAAAAAAGTACCTGAAAATCGATAGTTTTATTCATTTGAATGATGCGTGAATGTATAAACAAAGTAATCTTGTTTAATAAATATTTTTTAAGTATTAATCATCATAATTGTACTAAATAATCGCTACTAATTAATTTTAGTTCAATAAAATTAATTTTATGATCAGCGGGTTATACAAACGCGGTACCGGGTTTCAATGCATTGGTAAATAGGTGATTATAAAACTATTTATACTGACTTAAGATAGTAAAGCAGTTAGTAGTTTCTATAATTACTCACCCGTTGATTCAGAAAAAATTAAATAACACCTGAATGCTTCAGTTTAGGTGTTTGTTCATTTATTAGTAAATTTACACTCTTATTAAAGTAAAAGCACTAATTAATTCCCCCACCTGAATTAGTAGTTTATGAATCTACATTTACCCCTGATTAAGGGCTCTTTCTGGAGTTTTTCCTTCGTTTTCCTTGCATTCCTTGTCATTTCCAGTTGCCGCCCGGATGATTACCCCAAGCGGCAGTTTGCTACCTGTGACACTCTTGGAGCCGAATTAACGTACACTTCGGATAAGTTAGCCTGCGTGTTTAAGCTAACTTCAGTTACAGGGACGCTGGAATCCATTGAATGGGATTTTGGAGATGGAAGCAAGCAGACGGGATTGGAAACGACTGCAAATCATACGTATCTTCAAAACAATAATTATACTGTCAGGGTAACCCTTACGGATAAATGCAAGAAAACTGCATTAAAAACAATAAATATAACCGTCCCCAAGCTAACACCTCCAAGTATTGATGCCTTAGCTGCCACAAACATTACTGATCATCAGGCAACTTTGGGAATACAGCTTACTAATAGAGGACTGCCTGAAGCCACAAGGTATGGTATATGTTATTCTTATTTAAATTCTGATCCTTTTATTGGGGGACTAAATGTTTCAGTTGTATTCTTTGATAGTGAAGCAGGTCTAAAATCCATTGAGGGATTACAGGCTAATTCAACGTATTACTATAGAGCATTTGCTATTAGCTCTACTGATACAGCTTATTCGGTAATGTTAACGTTTAAAACGCTTCATGAAATATCAGAAGGACTGGTAGCCCATTTAACGTTTGACAATGGAGCTTGGGATGCAACCAGTAATGTGAATCATGGAAAAATTGAGGGAAATAATATTCCTACTGCAGATCATAGGAACCAACCGAATAAAGCTTTATACTTTGATGGGGCTACCTTCGTGAAAGTACCAGATCATGTTTCACTAAGACCTTCAAAGTTGTCGATTAGCTTTTGGTTTAAAGCTCAGGAATTGCCTAGTCCGTCAAATTTATTCATGCAATTTTATTACAAAGCTAACTATGAGCTGGATAACAGTAAGCAGTATAGTTCATCAATAGATTGGAATAACGGAAGCATCAGGTTCAAGGCGGATGTAATGCAAAACAGTGGCTGTAATCCAAACATTCAATGGATAACGTCACCTAGCAATATTAATCTGACTACTCAATGGTATCATGCTGTAATTGTATATGCTAACAAAAAAATGCTAGTATATATAAATGGCAATAGTACGCCATTCTCTACTTGGGACTTACCTAATGATTCAATCGATAATTGTAGCGGGGGGAGTCTGAATATCGGAGCACAATCTAAATCTCTTCCTAACTACTTCAGAGGGGCCATGGATGATTTCCGTGTCTACAATATTGCTCTCACTCCGGATCAGGTATCAGCACTATATAAACTATAATTTCATGTTACCATTTGTACCCAAGTGCCTGATCACTTTATTATTGTTTGTAACGCTTGCAACGGCAAGTAGGGCTCAGTCGATTATTACCAATATTCGTACCGATTATACTGCTGATCGGATGAAGATTACCTATGATCTGGAAAAAGTAAATCCGGAAGATTCACTTTTCATCAAAGTGGAAAGCCGAATGAAGGGTACGCTTCCCGTTAAAACGGTAACCGGAGAGGTAGGTAAAAACATGACCGCAGGAACCAATAAGGTAATTTACTGGGACTATAAACTGGACGGCATCAAAATTACGGATCATCAGGTGCGTGTACACATTCTGGCCTTGAATTCTGGGGGAATTGGAGAGCCAGGCAGAGGTCCGGCGAGTGCACTGGCTTCCCTGGTTTTACCCGGCGTTGGAAATATGCTGGTGAATCGTAAGATTGGTCTTCGTCCATTGATTTCCGTATCATACCTTGGATTAATCGCCTATGGTCTATCCCAGCGTACGAAGGGCAATGAGCAGTTTGCCCTCTATAATCTTCCGGAATTTCAATACAATCCAGAGGCGGCTGAGACCCACTATCAACAGGCTAACCAGCATCGCAGACAGTTTTATTACGCAGCTCAGGGAGCTGTCCTGATCCTGGCAGCGGATGTCATTTACAGTGCCGTTAAAGGAACCCAGAATGCTCGCAAGCGTTCGCAGTCCCAGATTTCTCTTCATTATATCAGCAATACTCCAGCTTTAGCCTATCAATTAACTTTTTAAGTGTATGAAGAAAATTCTATTTTTAGGTGTACTGATGCTGGTTCGGCCCTGGCTGGTATCGGCTCAACCCATTCAGGATTTTAAAACGCCCTGGGAAACGCCCAAGATTCCGGAAAAAGCCCCTGTAATTACCTGGCAGAGTCCATCCGCCGGGGAACTGACGGTTGACAAACCGATTCTCAAGGCAAGCGTTTGCGTTCAGTCCGCTTTGGAATTGATTCGATACCATTTCGTGGTCAATGGAAAAAAAGTCGGCGGAATTGAACGCGGGTTCCGTAAGCAGACGACATGTGGTCAGGAAATACTCCATGATCTGACGCTGGAGGAAGGGAGTAATGAAATCCGTTTCATTGCTGAAAACAAAGCGGGTTCTACGACAACCGAATCGCATTACATCACTTACAGAGCAGGAGGGAGCCACATTGCCCGCTCAGCTTTGATCCTCGCTAATAATACATACAGCATTCCACTGAAAAACCCCGTTAATGACGGACGGGCTTTACAGAGTCAGCTTAAAAAGCTGGGATATGAGGTCACACTGGTTGAAAACCAGAACCTGAAAGACTTAAAAACTGCGATTGATAAATACACGGAAAACCTTTCGGATAAAAGCATCAGCCTGTTTTTCTACGCTGGCCACGGCCTTATGGTGAAACGTGAGAACTACATTGTTCCCACCACCGCTCACATCAAGAGCGAATCGGACGTCGAATACGAATGTTTTGCTTTATCCAGGCTCGTTGATCGCATGAAAGAGAAAAACCCCAATGGTTCCAATCTGGTACTTTGGGATGCGTGCCGTAATAATCCCTACCGTTCCTGGACGCGTGGAGTCGAAGGAGCCGTTCATACCAATATCAATCCGCCCGTAGGTACCATGATCATCTATGCCACGGAGCCGGGTAAAACCGCTATTGATAATGCAGAAGGATCCAACGGATTGTTTACGGGGGAACTCGTTCGTCACATTGAAACGCCTGATATTGACATTTATGAATTGATGCGTCGGATCGACAAAGGGCTTTCGGATCGCAATACGCCCCAAACCCCTTATCCGGAAGGTACCTTCCGGACGCAGTTCATGTTTAATCCTACGCTGAAATGAGAGGGTCGGGCTTTATACTGGCTCTTGGCCTTTGGGTCCTCGTGCTGACTGGACAGGCCCAGAGCCTGCACGCCATTCTGGTAGCGGACACGAAAGATCCAATCCTGGCTACGGCCTGTGAGCGTGATCTGGAAGTGGTGCATCACCAACTGTCGCAGGCCGCTGCGGCGATGTCTTACGAGCTGAAAGAACAGACCGTTTCCAGGGACCTTTTTACTGCTCAGCAACTATCGCTGGTGCTAAACAATCTCCAGGTAAAGCCCGAGGATGTGGTCTTCTTTTATTATACGGGTCACGGATATAATCTTCAGCACCGGCAGGATCTGTTTCCTCTGCTGCATATTCAAAAGAATGAAGCACTCGTGGCTCAAAATCCGGCCCTGCTGGAGATCCATGAAGTCCTTAAAAAGAAAAAAGCCCGCCTTTGCATTACCCTGGGCGATTGCTGTAATAATCTGTCGCTTAATACCCGGGGCATGATCAGCCGGAAACCCTACATACGCGGGTTGATGCTGAATAACGATTCTCTGAATGCGGCGTATCGTAAATTATTTCTGGAGAGTAGGGGGGATGTCCTCATCACCAGTAGTAAGCCCCCCCAAAGTTCATGTGCTCATCCTGATTCGGGCAGCTACTACACCCGGGCGTTTAACGAAGCCCTGGAACTCGCCAGTCAGTATAACCGAAGCATTACCTGGGAAACGCTGCTGAAAGATACCCAGCGACGCATGGAACAGCACTCCGCTACTAAAGAAAAAGAATCGGTGTACCGGATCAATCTTCGCACGGAGGAAACCATTGTCAGACAGAATCCTGACTTTGAACGGATTAACCAATATTTGAATGCCTTGTCTGACCAGCATCTGCCAGCGAATGAGCGACAGCAGTTGTTAGGTAATCTGAAGGAATATTTTACCCATAAGGCCCGGATTGATATCTATGTGAATTCAACACTCGGCGAAGTACAACCCATTGAACAGGTCGTGAAGCGGCTGTATCTGAACGCTGGTAAAATTCAGCGGATTAATTTAATTGAGCGACTTTCCACGCTTTCTGCTGATGGAAAATATTACCAGCGGGCGGCCATTCAGGAAATTTGGGAGTGAGTTGATAACCTTTTCACAAACTTGCCTATAAGTCCATTGAGAAATGGCTTTTTCCACACCTTATGAAAACTTACCTAGTGTTCCTTTCCGGCCTTTTATTTCTGGCCTTATCAGCAAAAGCTCAGCAAAAGCCAGTTTCCAAAAATCTGGTGGTGAAGGATGATACTCTGACGGCAGAAAAACTCAGGGACTTTCAGACGCTTACCCAACAGAAAGTAACGGAATTTCAGCGGTATCTATCTATTATTTCGGATCCTACCCAGTCGGACGCCATCAGGGAACTAGCCATTGAAAATGCTCAGATGCTCTTTTTGCCCGATGCCCGAATGCAGGTTGGGATGGTAAAAAAACAGACGCTGGTGAAAGAGTATCCCCTGGCTATTTACCTGCGTCGGTTGAAAAATCTGGAGAAAAAATATTTCGATGTCTCCATAACCTTTTACGATCTGGCTTTAGTCGGCGACTGGGAAAAAACGCAGGCCGGATACGTAACTACTGCCACGTATTTTCAGCATTTCAAGGGCAAAGGTAAAGATGGACGTCTGGCTTACGAAGACAAAACCATCAAGCAACTAGACGTTGATTTACGCAACCGGAAAGACCCTTTCTACGAAGAACACCGCTGGACCGTTTTTCTGGGCAACATTCGGGTAACGGAGGTGGAGCCTAAAAAGTCAGCTTTGTAGATGTGGAAATACCTTTGCCTTTTTCTGGGGCTGTTTCCCAGCGTGACTCAGGCCCAGGAGACGGATTCCCTTTTTTTTCAGGAAAGTAGTCAGTCGGGTACTTCGCTGATCAAACACTACCGAAAACCCGCTGAGCCGTTTATGAAAACGCGGCTTCACCTGGTCAGCGATTTTCTGAAAAAATTCAATGATACTACTCTGACGGAAGAGTATCCAACCGCCGAAACGGCCCGTGCCATTCGACTGGGGGAGCTGTTCAGTCCCACATCACTATCCATCAGGGCTGACCTAAAGAATTCCTTTATAGAAGCGATGGGACTGAAGTTACAGGAACAGCCCCAGGAAAATTTATACGCTGAGGTATTGGTACTAGTGCAGACGAAAGGGCAACAGAGAACGCATAAACTTTACCTGAAAAAGCAGAAAATGAATACCAACTGGTCCTGGCAACTGGTGGGATCAGGGTCCGTTACGGGGCTGGAAAACCAACCTGGCGGGGTAGTAGATTCGACGCAGTTTATTCCCCCCAATGCCCACGAGTTAAATTTCATGAGTTTACCTCAGTTATTGCAGAAAGACCTTCGTCCATTCGTTGCTCAGCAGGCGGCTGGTATTCCTGAATTACAAAGTCTGGTATCCAGCGTATATATCGGGGAGTTAAAACTACTGCAATCCCTGGCGACGACGCTCTATCTGGATACGCGACTGGGGTGGTATCTGAAGCTTCGCCAGTTCAGTCAGGAGTCGGAATACTCGGGCTGGCTTATTGAGGATCTGCTGAACCAGCCTGAAGCATTGCCGGAACCTCTTCGGAACGTCCTTCAACTTGATACGAAATGAAAGCAGTACTTTACTTACTGGGCTTACTTCTGGCCTTAACCTCCGCCACAAAGGCTCAGACGGACGGCTCAAGTCAACAAGCCAAGCAGTTTCTGGCGGAGTATGGGCAGCGGGTCAATCAGTTGAGTCAGAAACCCCTGCCTGAAGGCGTGGCCAGGATACGGGAATGCTTCAGTCACGATACGGTACGCATGCCCTCCATTTTATTACCGTTTCCTTTGTATCAGGCATCCCGGGCTGAAGAAACGGTCCATTCCTGGCTTGGTCAGCTACCGAATTACTTCTGGGAAGGGTTTACGTATCGTCTCGATACGAGCCATGTGCAGTGCGAAACCTTACCTCATGATAAAAATCAGATCCGGTTCCGACTGATCCTGCCCGTAGGATTACACGGGTTGACTCAGCGAACACGGAAGCGTCACAGCTATCAGGAAGATCAGGCCTTTATCGTGTCGGCATCCAAAAATGATACCCGCTCCTGGAAGATCGAAGAGATAAGAGGAACGGGTGAGGGCATCAGAGAAACTCCCATGAATGCCCGACAATTGCTGGATTACCATGAAGAGTTGCAGTCCTCCTTAATGCAGCTGGTTTTCGAGAAAACATCCGATGAGCATAAACAGAAGTTACTGAAAAAACTAAAGTCATACGTCCCACTGGATGAACGCATTTTTGAATGGAAGAAATTTCCGGGTAAAAAAATGACTCTTGCAGAAATTGCTGAACTACGCCTTCCGGCCGAAGAGGCGGCTCGCTATCACCTCGATGCCTTTGATTTACATTATCAGGGAAATTTTTATCAGGATCGTGACGGAAGCTGGCAGTCGGACGTGATAACCTTACGGGGCATTTCGGTATGGATAGATGGAAAGCTGAATTACCAGAACCGACAAACGGATACGATTCCCGGTGAGCCTCCTTTCCAGGAAAAAATCAGTCTGACGTATTTAGCTTTTACTTTATAATGCCCCTTACTACAAAATTTATATTCTGGCTTCTCTTCCCTATAGCCCTGCAAGCTCAGCAGAAAGAGGTCATTCACTGGCCGATTGATTCAAAACTGGACTCATTGATGAAGGTGCTCAACTATCCTGTACTTACCAAGGGCGTTGCCCTGCAGCAGACCCGGAAGCAATGCGAAATGCTGTTCGCTCCAACCGGGTATATTGTGCTGGTACGATCCAATCAGTCAGAAAAGTGGATTCCGGCCTCGCAATTTTTAGCCAGTCGTGCCCCCGGAAGTCGATATGAGCTGGAATCAGCAAAGGTTATTCATTTCCAGAATGTCAAAAAGATAAAAGAAGGCGAATACACCAGTCAGGCTACCATTTATTTTGATGTCAGGCATTTTGATGAACATATTCCGGTTACTAAAAGTGTCTCAAAAGTAACGATTCCTTTTACGAAAGTGCCGCCTGCTACGGACTACTGGCAGATTTACGAACTTCGATTGACAGAAACCAGCAGTCGGCCGTCTGCAAGCCCCCATCCCTGATCAACTTTATGAAAAAAACCTTTACTATTCTGCTAATTTTTGCGGGAATTATACACGCTGCGATGGCCCAGAAATCGTATCCACGGGGTCTGGTATTTGATGATGAAGCCTACGAGAAAATGCCGATGAAAGCGGTATTGACCAAGGGGAGTTATGACAATCTGGAAAAACAGATTTCCTACGAACGTTATTGCCCGCCCGTCATGGATCAGGCCCGGTATCAAACCTGCGTAGGCTTTGCCAGTACGTATTACATGCGATCCATCCTCGAAAAAATCAGCCGGAAGCAATCCCCAGGGACGGCGGTTGCTTTTTCACCGAGTTATACCTACGACAAAATCAAACAGATTTCGGATCTTGAATGCCAGCAGGGAAGTAGCCTGATGGATGCCCTGTATAGTTTAAAAACGGCTGGAGCTCCCTTGTACGAAGACTTTCCGTATCCTAATTGCGGAACCATCAGTATGGAATTGGATCAGCAGGCCTCGGCTCACCGCATCGGAGATGTGATCCGCTTATTTGGCCTATTGGCTCCGGCAGAACTGAAGATCAAGTCCCTTAAAAAAGCATTGAGCGACGGCTATCCGGTTGTTATTGGTATGCGAACGCCCCTGTCTTTTTTTGCCACTCAGCAGGTGTGGCAGCCAGCTCCCGGCGATGAACATACGCCGCTGGAAGGCACCGGCCACGCTCTGTGCGTCATTGGATACGATGACAGCAAATTTGGCGGAGCCTTTCGCGTCGTGAACAGCTGGGGTAACCAGTGGGCAGAAGAGGGCTTTTGCTGGGTACGTTATCAGGACATGGCTCGCTATACCTACCATGCCTTTCAGGCCTTTCCCGATTTTAATGCTCCGGTGCCGGTTGCAAAAGTCGAGAACCTGAAGGGGAAGCTGAACCTGCAACTTCGGGAGGGTTCTTTGATGCCGTCAAGTCAGCTATTGCAGAAAGGCCTGGTGGTCAGCAATGATCATCCACGGGATATCATGATGTATCAGTTGTCGGAAAGCTATTCTGCCGGAACCGCTTTCAAGGCTTTCATTACTGCCAGTGAATCCGCTTACGTGTATATGATTGGTACCGACACTACGTTTCAGATGAATGCTCTGTTTCCTTATACTGCTGGAGTGAGTCCTCTGCTGGGTCCCCATACGACCGTTGCTTACCCTTCCGACAACAAATCTATAACGCTGGATCAGGCCAGTGGAACCGACTACCTGATTGTTCTTTTTTCCAGAAAGCCTCTGGCCTTTTCCCAGATTCTTCAGCAATTGCAGCAACGTTCCGGCGATCTTTCCACGCGACTGACGGCGGTCCTGAAAGAAGATCTCATTCCGGGTCAATCCATCCGCTATCAACCCAATGAACCTGCTTTTGAGGTAAAGTCCGGGGCTTCTGGTTCTGTTGTACCTCTGGTGGTAGCCATTGAACACCGGTAAGTTATGCGAACGTTTTTGTTAGTAATCAATCTGATCTGGCTCTTCCTGCAAACGGGAAGAGCTCAGACTTTTTCGGCTCAGGAGCAGGAGATTATTATTGCCAATGCCCGTAAACTACTGGATACCGGGTATCTGCAAAATCTGGAAATATTGACCCATTATGAAGTTAATCAACCCTTTGAAGCTCTGGACCCGCAGTTGAAGGCATTTGTAAAATCAGCATTTCGGGATGCGGATGTGCAGGTGTTCAACGAATTTCGTGAACCTCTGGGAACGCTTACCTCTATTGAAGAATACATCAAAGATTGCCACATTTTTTTTAAACAAAAACCCATCATCAATACGCTGGACTGGACCCAGGCCCGGTATCAGTTTCATCACACCCCGGATCAAAAGCCTTACCTCAACGTGTACGTAATCAAGAAGATGCAGGGGATTGAGAAAAAATCCCAGAATTACGCAAACGTAGTGGAGTGCCGGATTTACTTTGCTCAGAACGAACGATTGAAATCCTTTTATGACTTCAGAATTGCGGGAATTACCCGAGCTGAAAAGTATCCGGCGGGAGCTTTTACCCAGTCAGATTTAAAGCCGGAGGAAAAAACCAATGATCTGTTTTCGGCACTGGATACGCTGACTGCTCAACTACAGGAGCGGATTGCGGGAACCACTCCGGAGCTGATCCTGGAACGGTTCACTTATCGGAACTGCGGAGTCAACGACGCCCTTTCCGACCAGATGTTTGCTACGCTGAATGCCTGTCTGCAACGCCGGGTGAAGATACCTATCCGTTCCGTAGCCGAGGATGCCAGTACCTCTCCGGTGATTCGGGGTTTTTATGAAGAACAAGGAAATTACTTACGAATTCGGGTAGAATTACGGGAATCAGGCAGTGGCAAACTGGTAAAAACGCTGGAAAATACGAGCCTGCCGCTGCAATGGTTACAGGAGCAGAATATTTCCGTAATTCCGGATAATTACCAGGAAGTAAAGGTCGTGCAGGATACCCTGCGACAGATCACCGCTGTGACACCGCCTTCGGTATTAAAAATTGAAATCCGCACCGACCGTGGCAGAACGGGCGTCGAATACTGGGCGGGACAGCAAATGATGCTGGAAGCAAAAGCGAATCGCCCCTGCCACATTCGATTGCTGTACCGATTAGCCGATGGTACGCAGACGCTGCTGGAAAACGATTTTGTCATACGACCCGGTCAGGAAAACAAGCTGGTGCGTATTGCCCCTGAAGCTTCATTCATCTGCTCGGCTCCTTTCGGCACGGAATACCTGCTGGCTTATGCCTCTGAACAGCCCTTCTGCCCCCTGCCCACCCGCCCTAACCGGGAAGGATACTTCAGACAGGAAGGTGATTATCAGATATACGTAGGCTCACTGGCCGTTTTCAATACGCTGATGAAATGCTCAAAAAGCGGAGGAATCACCGAAGATCATATTCAGATTACCACGCGTGAAGCAAGTAGTACGAAATAATTCAAAAATTAACCCCCATTTCCAGTTATGGAAAATCATTTACTCATCGTTGCCGGAGGAACCGGAGGAAAAATAGTAAGGGCTTACAAAAAACTGGTATATCAGCAATTTCGTAATGATTCCCCTAAAAACATTGAATACCTATACATTGACTCCAGCCGTGATGAATGGAATAAGGATTCGGAATGGGAAGTTCTGGGAGATTCCATTGCCCTGGGTAACAGTAACTTTCTGGAGTTACAATCGCAGGGGCTGGCTGAGAAATTTCAGGAAATTGAGCAATATCCGGGCGTAAAGGAATTCATTGGTGAAAAGCAGCAATGGATCGACCTGATGAACAACGCTCAGGGACAGAAAACGGCGGGGATGCAGCGTCGGCGGATGGGGCGAATTCTTTTTGCCAGTAATGCCAGTAATTTCAATAAAGCATTAGCCGATCGGGTCCAGAAACTTCGTCAGGAAACCAATCAGACCGACGTCACCTTTCACGTCTGTGCTGGCCTGGCGGGTGGAACGGGTAGTGGTTCAATCATCGATATTATCACCCAGATTCGGAATCAGTTTCCAGCCAGCAACAATTCTTTCCGGATTCTGCTGTATGTCTACTTGCCCGAGGACGTAAGCAACTGGAACACGCCCCTGGATTTCTATCATGCCAATGGATATGCCGCCCTTACCGAATTAAACGCTCTGAGTACAGGAGCTTTGAAGCCCTTTGATGTAACGGGAGAAAAAGGTCAGCTGGACGTTCAGACGCCTTTTACGGGTTGTTATGTGTTTACCAATCAGAACGAAAATGGGGTTACCGTTGATAAAGAAACCGAACTGCCCGCCATTGTCGCGGATTTTCTGTATCAGAAAACGGTTGCGTTAAAGGTAATTACCTCTGAGCTGGAGCGACTGGAAAACGGGGAAAACGGAGATCCATCCCCGGAGATGCTGAAGGGAAGCAAAGTGGGCGAGCGGAGCAAGCGTTTCCTGAGTTTTGGCATTAAAAGAATTGCTATTCCCGAACAGGAAATTAAAGAATACCTGACGTTTAATCTGGCCCGTCAGGCAGCCTTGCAATTACGTTTTAACAATTGGACGGATGCGGCTGGCTTTGTAGAAGAACCCCGAAATATGGGCTTCAACGAATACGTTCAACAGAAGGATAAACTTCAGGGCTGGCACCTGACGCTCAACCACTTGATGTTATCCGAACCCGTTCTGATTGATGAAAGCAGTAAGCGGTGGAAGAAATTTGAAAACCACTGGAATGATAAAATAGACTTCTTCAAGCCACTGGCCCTGGAAAAAGACAAGAAAGAATGGGTCGACGCCCTTAAGATGCTTATCAGCCGGGAGTTCGACGAAGATTTCCGTAAGTCAGGGGGCGTGAATCGGTTTTTCGAAGCCAAACGTAAAGACAAGCGGGACATGGCCCGTGAAATCCGTAAACGCATTGAAGCCGAGTTTTTCGGAGAGTGGAGAAATGGTGATTTATCCATTTCGGATTTGAGTCGAAAACTGAATGCTCTGCTGGATTTCCTGCGAACGGATGTGACACGTCAGATTAATGAGAAAATTGAGTCATATCACCGTCTGGAAGAAAAGGCTAAAGCAGATGTACGTGAATTAGACAAAGAATGGGCTCAGATGGGCGTTATAGGCAAATGGTTTGGCAAACGTAGTGAGCTGTTTGATACCCAGAGGCTGGCCCTTCAGGACGAATACATCATCCGTACTCAACTACGGGGAGCTCAGTTTGCCCGGGAGTTCATGCCCGAAATTCTGGAGCAACTGGAATTATTTAATCAGGAGTTAACTCAGGCGGGGGCAACGATTAATGAAGGAATCCTTTTGTTCGAAAAAAATATTAACTCTCGCTGTGAAGACGCGGACTGGATTACTCAGCCCGAGCAAATTCAAAAGGATGTCTTTAAACAGCAACTTATTCCTTTTTATGAGTCGACTCAGGTAAAGCAGTCCGTTCGGTTTTTCAATCATGACAGTAAAATACAAAACCAGCAGACGGCAAAAGTACGCGAAGCTATAACGAAAGTGCTCGGCGAGGATCGCATGAACTTTGCTGATTTTAACAGCAGGCTCTCCAAACACGCCTTTGCCACTGAGCTGGAAAAAGTTTGTTTGCAAAATGCTCTGATTTTGGAGAAGGATCAAAGCAAACAGGATCGTTTGCTGGGAATGAGTGTAATTGAAAAACTGCAACGCCATTACCAGGACAATACGCAGGAATTGCGATCACTGGTGGGTCAGCTGATGCGTTTTGCCGGATGTTATGTAGAATTCAATCCCAATGAAGTAACTAAAGCCGGTGATGGCTTTTCTACCGGAGCGGTTTCCCGAACATTGTTGATCATTCTGCCTCAGAATTCAACGGCTCAGTATCCGCAATTCGTTGAACAGTTGAAACAGGCCTTTGAGTTTAACAAAGATTCTCAGGTATCGCTGAAATTCCTCGAAGCCGATGCCAATGAATACCAGATTACGCTGATGACCATTACGAGTCTGTTTCCTCTTCGTTACTTATCCAGTACAGACCGTTTGCGGGAAAAATACCAGTTACGCCTTCAGAAATCCGATGGCGAAAAAGCCCGCATGCTGCTTCACCTGCAAAACGATAGCGGAAAGCTTCCCAAACTCTTTGCCGCTACGCAACAGGAACGGGAAGGCGAGTTACTGGATCAGCAGAAGCGAGCCATTCCTCAGCTGTTATTAGGGTACGCCATGGGGAAGATTAAACTTACAAAAAATGAAGACGGCTATACAAAACTGGCCTTAATCGAACTCAACCGTTTTGATGATGAAGAGCCGGTAGTGTGGATGGATCCGTCCTTACCTAAAGCCTGGAAAAGTTTATCTTCGGATGAGCTGGATAAGCTAAACGTATCAATAGATCAGGAAGTAAAGGTTAATTTTCGGCATAAGGAAAAGAAAGCGGAGCTGGTGACGAATATCGTAAAAACCATGAAAGGCTTACAGGCTGAGCACGCCGGAACTCCGGAATATAAGCTCCTGAGTGATGCCGGTAAACAACTGATAGAAACCCTGGAAAAAGAAGCCTGATCATGACCCGTTACGGAAAATGTACCAATATTGAAGACTGCCCGAAAGCTAAATCGGGAGAAGTGATTGTTATAAACGGAACAAAGGAATTTATCTGTCCTTCGTGCCACGAGCCTTTGTTTGAAGTATCGGCTCCAAAACTAAAACGACCCGTTTGGCAGAAAGCGGCCCTGATTACCGCTGGCGTTCTGGCTTTAGCTGGAGCGGCGGCATGGATGTTAAACTACCCACGTAAACCTGGAGACCCTATAGGAGATTGTGACAGCAGTTGTGTGACCGTTGAAGGATCTTCAGGTACAGATAGCGTATATAATTATGAACCCCCTGAGAAGGTGGTAGCCACCAAAGGCACTACCATCAAAAACAGTGAATACTGTGTAGATTGTGAGTCGTTCTATCTGGTTGCGGATGGCAAGGGAGGAACCGAAATCAGGACGGAGGGCTACAACACCAGATGTTGTAAATGCGGCTCCAAAGTTGCGTTCAAAGATGGGTATTACTACAACATCATTTGCGAAGATGACCGCATCAAAGCCGTAATGGCAGAGAAAGTCGAGTAAGCAAACGGGCTTAATGAAGAAGACCACGAAAGCCTGGGCTTTCGTGGTCTTCTTCATTAAATAACCAGTAACGAACAACCAATAACTAAAATTACCCCTCATTCACCACAAAGCCATACCGCACAAAGCGGGCCATGTCCCGGTAGGTGATCCAGCAGAAGCCCTGGTCGGCCCAGGTTTTGCCGAAGCTGTTGATAACCCGGAAAGCTCCCCCAAACTGGTGATCATCGTAACCGATGATGCAAAGGGCGTGACCTTTCAGCTCCTTATTTTTCGGGTCATCGCCGGGAGCGGGTTGCCAGACTTTCTTGGTGTAGTAAAAAGAGGCAGGAATGACCATTCCAATGACGACCGGACTACCCGCGGCCAGGGACTGCCTCATGGAAAGGAGCTTGGTTGATTCCGGATCCTGAACTTTAAAAATCCGCTCATATCCTTTGATTCGGAATCGATTCGCAATGGGATCGACTTTAGCCGTTTTTTCACCGCAGGCCGGGTACGGGAAATGTTGCCAGGACGTATTTCCCACCTGCTGCATCAGCTGCAGTACTTTGGCCAGATATACCCCCTGTGAGCAGTTGTAATCACCATCCAGCTTGGCCTTTTCGTAAAGATAACCCGGTGAAAAAGCAATTTTTGTAATGGCCACCGGATTTTTCAGCCCTCTCCGTTTAGCTTCCAGAATGGTTTGCAGGTAATAACCGCAGGCAAAACTCACACAGGTGCTGAAAGGTCCCTGAGCCTGAACGGCTGGACAATACGATTCGAAGCTGATACGGGAGGGTAGGGGAGCTTTGGTTAGTACCTGCTCAAAGGGTAATTGCTCATACGCTTCATCGTCCAGCAGCATTCCCGTTTGGGGAAGGGGTTGAGCTAATAATTTACTGGAGATCAGAATGACGAGTCCGATGAATCCGAAACGTAAAAAAGGCATTACTTGCTTTCATTTTTAAGTAGCTCACTACTTAACTGCTGAGCTTCAGACTGGTAAGGATGTCCACTTTGGTTTTCAATGGTTTGTAACAACGTACGGGCCTGATCGGGTTGACTATTTTTCAGATACGCCAGAGCGAGGTACCACTGAGCAGAAGCGTCCCAATGATTACGCACCTCCTCAGTCAGACTGCGTAATTCCGTAATTGCCTGCCGGGTTTGATCTTTTTCCAGCAACTGCAAAGCCTGATAAAGCTGTACCGAATCACGGGTGGTCTGGCTTTCTTCATTACTGGCTCCCAACAGGTCCGGATCGTCTTCTGCCACAGGAGTTAACTTGACGGGTTTACTCATAAAACGCTCGGCTAACTGCTCGCCAGGCGTCGCACCGGATCCATTGAATTGGGGCGTTTGCCATACAAACCAGCCTGTTCCCAGAAGAATGACCAGACTGGCCGCCACCGCGAGAGGATACCAGCGATTACGTTTGAGCGTGGGCGTAACCGGAAAATCGATGACCTGAGGGTCGGGCTTTGCCAACGCTGGAGAAGGCTGGGACAGCTGGCCCTGTTCCGTTAATTGCTGGTGAATCTGGCGGAACTTATCCTTGGTAGCCAGTACCTCAAAACCTTTTTTTAATTCCTTCTGCAACAATACTTCCTGACGTAGCTCAGGGTTCTGCTGAACCTGATGTTCAAAACGCTGACGTTCGGATTCAGACATCTGATTCGTTAGATATGCTCCTATCTGGGCAATAATATCTTCTGTAAGTTCCATAACCTTATTTTTTACGATACATAAAATATAAATCTTTCAATCGCTGAAAGCAGCGGAAGCGTTTCACTTTAGCAGAGCCTTCCTGAATACCCAGCAACTGACCGCATTCGGCAAGGGATTTTTCCTGAACGTAGAAGTAGTCCATCAAAAGCTGGCAATTGCGTCCGATTTCCTTACGAGCCCGTTCCAGGGCTTCATAGTCAGCGTCCTGCTCTTCGTCACCCCAGATGCTTTGCACATCCGCTATTTCTGGTTCTGAGTGATGTTCATCGTATTCATGTTCATCAATCAGATCAATCACCATTTCCTCTTCTTCAGCGGAAGGCTCCTGATATGATTTAAGATGAACGCTTTTGTTTTTGCGAAGTCGGGTTAACCATTGACGGTGGCAGATGGCACTCGCATAAGCCACGATGGATTTTCCCTGAAAAACAAATTTTCCGTCCCTCAGATTAACAATACAGATGGACAGACCTTCCTGAAGAAGATCGTAGGCATCGTCAGTCGAGAGAGCACTTTTGCTCAAAGTCTGAGGAATGAAGGAATCACTTACTCTACGATAGAGCATTTCCCAGGCTTTGGGATCTTCGGCGAGTAGAGCGTAATAGAACGATTCTTCTTCAAGGAAACGGGGATCATTCGGTTTCGATGAACGGGAAGGTTGATAATCGGGCATAAGGGCAAACAGGTAGTCATCCTAAAATTACTTATGATTTGGTGAAATAATAATTTTTTGCACGTGGATTGTGATAGTTACCGCTCCGAAGCAGCAGCTTACCTCTATATACACCAGGTCCCTGAAAGGTTATCACCAGCAATCGAAAATTGGTTTTTATTTCAGGAAAGGGAAGTATAGGACTGAAAATCAGAACGAAGTCAGCGGCATAGGGCAAAAAAATAACCTCAGATGAGCGGCATCTGAGGTTATTAAATAACTATTTATAGAATCAAAGTAATAAGGCATCAATTTGATGGGCGTGAACCATATCCTGAGATTGCGACCAGGTAAAAACCGTATAACGACCGTCCTGCGAAGCAATCAGAGCAATGGCGTCCCGCTGATCGTGCACGAACTGGGCGGCGGATAAATGCCGGGTTCCCCAGGTATGCGTAGGATGAACAATGGTAGCGACCTGATCCAGAATAGGTTCAGAAACCAGAATTTGTTCCACCCGGCTGCTGTGGTCCGAACGACCAATTTTGGCACCAAAGCCCAGCAATTCATACTGATCATTAATAATGGTAGCTCCATCCACGGCTGTCAGTCCCGCCATGCTCTCCACGGCCAGTCCCAGTGAACTTTTCCAGGGTGTAGCCGTATCCGTTCCCTGCTTCATAAGATTAGCCAGATGCGAATAGGTGGGAACAATGGGGTAGGTGATGGGTTCAATGATGGATTCCCGCCAGGTGCGGCTTTCCGAAGGAACAATCAGCAGGGAACCGCCCCGGCCATGAGCTCGCATGGAAACCGCCAGCTGGACAAGCACATTCTTGGCATCGGCAGACTGGAATCCCGTCAGAGAGGTCAATCCAGCCAGGTAATCCGGTAAATCCGTAATGGTATGATCCACAATTTTGACCTGATCGCCCTTTAAGATGGCTACGTTCACAAACTTTCCGTACCCTGACAGACGTCGGTGCTTGACAATCAGTAAGCCAGGCTCAATGACTTCCAGTACAAAACAGTTACCAGGAATTTCACGCGTAGTGCCCCAGATGAACAGATCATCGTTTTCGAACCCAATGCCCAGGTGTATACCCGGCCGCTCCACGGCAGGAGCCAGCTTGGTGAGAATGGCGGGGGTGAGAGGTAATTTTTTTTCAAAGAGCAGGGGCTGGTCAGCCATGTCCGCTGAGATGAAAGCCAGGGATATCTTCGGTGAATATCCTTCTTCGTGCCGAAGGCTGGCCCAGAAGGCCGCGTCAATCATGGCTTCAATAATGCGGGCACTGGGCGTAGGAGCCATCGGCTGACACTTGGCCCGGCAGGTAGAGCTGAGTTGTTGAGAAAAATGATTTTCAAGCGTTTCGGCTACTAATCGGGCTGCCTGATAAGTAGGATCGAGAATCATAGGGGTATATTTAGCGGGGGTGCCCAAACGGCTTAAAGGTCGATGCACAGTCGTAGAGTTGAATCATCTGTAAGTTAGCTACGGATGTTCGGGTAACGAGAACCAGCGGTGGATCGTTCGCTCTGCTAAAATCAAAAATTTTATTCAATTGTTTTGGACATACGTATCAGGATCATTTCCAGCCCGGCAGTTTTGGAGAATCTCCGTTACGACGCAGTGAGCCACCAGTAATAGAATAAGCTATATACGTTTACCTAATGATAAGTAACTAACAAATTAAGGTTTATTAAAAAATATGAGTTACCTTAGTCCCCCGCACACCTGACACTTTTTGAATTCATCTATGAAAATAGGCTGGAGTTTAGTATTACTCCTTTTGTTTGGGATACCCGCTAGTTCTCAGCAAATTCCTATCCGATTTTCACACATCACAACCGATCACGGACTTTCCGAGAGTAACGTTTTGTGTATGATTCAGGATAGCGAAGGCTTTATCTGGGTCGGTACGTACGATGGTCTTAACAAGTATGATGGACACCGGATGGTCGTTTATCGAAACCAGCCCCGGGACCCTGAAAGTCTTAGCGACAACAACATACGCAGTATTTACGAAGATCACGAGCATAACATCTGGGTCGGTACGCCCAACGGTCTTAATAAATACAATCGGGCTACTAACTCCTTCACTCGCTACCTCCATAACTCCACTGATCCTAAGTCGATTAGCAGCGATAATATCTTTTTTATCTACGAAGATTATGCTCATACCCTCTGGGTGGGCACGTACGGCGGGGGCATCAATCGTTTGGATACGGCTACAGGTACGTTTACCCGCTACCGTCACAATCCCGTTACGGGCACAGGAATCAGCGATGATCGCATTACGTATATACTGGAAGATCAGCAGCGACAGTTGTGGGTCAGTACCCATCAGGGCCTGAATCGGCTGGATCGGAAAAAGAATGAATTTACTTCGGTCGCTTCCGAAATGGGTGCGGACTCTCCGCTTTCGCAGGAACACATTCGTACGCTGGCCATAGACGCGGAAGGGAAGTTATGGATCGGATCCGCCACCAGTGGCCTTTACGTCTGGAATTCCCGGTCACGAGAGCTCAGAAATTTCAGGCATAGTGCCACGGATCCAGCCAGCCTTGGCGGCGATGTCATCATGAGTCTGTTCGTGGATCGGCAGAAACAACTCTGGATCGGAACCGAGAATAACGGGTTGAACGTGTACCACCCGGAAAAGGAAACCTTCGATCAGTATCAGTTTGATTATACCAATACCCTCAGCATTTCCAATAACACCGTTACCTGCCTCATGCAGGATCACTCCGGCAATATTTGGGCGGGTGTCCAGCGGGGCGGACTCAACGTGTTCAACCCCCAGTCCAGTACCTTCGATTTTTATTACCGCACTTCGTCTCCCCAAAGTCTGGGACACAACGAAGTCAAGGCCTTTTATCAGGACCGGGAAGGCATCGTGTGGCTGGGGCTGGATGGGGGTGGACTGGATCGGTTTGACCCGGTTACCCGTACGTTTACCCATTACCGTCATAACGAGCTTGATCCCAGAAGCCTGGGCAGTAACTCGGTACTGGATATTCTCGAAGACAGCCGGGGAAACCTCTGGATTGGCACCTGGGCGGGTGGCTTGAATCTGATGGATCGGAAAACGGGAACTTTCACCCGCTACCTGAAAGATGCGGCCCACCCGGAAAAATCCCTGAGTTCTAATAACATCTGGAAGATTTTTGAGGATCATGAGGGTACCTTATGGCTGGGAACGTACTTTGGGGGCCTGTGTCGGATGGATCCTGACAAACGAACGTTTTCCCGCCTAACGAAAGACAGTAAAGGATATCCTTTTTTTGGCGAAAATGTTACCTGCATCGAAGAGGATAAGGGCGGGAATCTTTGGATTGGCACCACCGAAGATGGGCTGAATAAGTACAACCTTCACACGCAGAAGCTGACTCATTACGTCTCCTATAGTCCCATTGATGAAGCCGCAGATCGGTACATCAAAGCCATCTTTTGTGACGATAAAAACCGCGTCTGGGTAGGTCAGAAAACGCTCAGCCTGTTTCTCCCGGACCGGAAGATCTTCCAGCGAATTTCCCTTCAGGGATTAACCAAAATTCAGTCGATTCAGCAGGACAACCAGGGAAATCTATGGATGGGAACGCTCGCCGGGCTGGTCAAATACAATCCCGACCTGAATACCATTCAGAAGCTGACCAAATATGACGGTCTGGTAAGTAATGAATTCATTCAGAATGCCCGTCTGAAGGGAAAAGATGGAACCTTATTTTTTGGCAGCAGCAAAGGTTTCGTTATGTTCGATCCCAGGCGGGTGGTGGTGAACCGTTTTGTTCCGCCGGTTTACCTGACTTCGTTTTCACTCTTCAATAAACCAGTTGAAGTAGGCGATGCCAGCCGTATTTTACCAGTATCACTGAATAAGCTGGAAGAGATTCGGTTAAATCATGATCAGTCGACGTTTGCCCTTGAATTTGCTGCTCTGGATTATACCGCCGTCCGCAAAAACCAGTATGCCTATAAACTGATTGGTTTTGATGAAGACTGGAACTACGTAGGAAATACCAACAAAGCCTCCTACACGAATCTGGATCCGGGGGAATACGTATTTCAGGTAATTGCTTCCAATAATAATGACGTCTGGAACCGGCTGGGCCGTTCAATCAGAATTACCATTGTTCCTGCTTTTTACCAGACCTGGTGGTTCCGCCTGCTCGTCATCCTGAGCGGAGCGGCAGGGCTCTACGGGCTGTATCTCTTACGGATTCGCCAGATCCGGCAGAATCAGAAAAAACTGGAAGATAAGGTTCAGTTACAAACCAAAGCTTTGTGGGACCGAAACGAAGAAATGCTTCAGCAGAAGGAAGAGCTGGTTCTGCTAACGGACGGACTGCATTCGCTCAATGAAGAACTGCGGGAACAGAAAGAACAGGAACGCAACGCCCGCAAGGAAGCGGAAAAGGCCAACCAATCCAAAAGTATATTTCTGGCGACGATGAGCCACGAAATCCGTACGCCCCTGAACGGGGTGCTGGGCATGACGGCACTATTGCAGGAAACGAGCTTATCCACGGAGCAGGCGGAGTACACGCATACCATTCACCAGTGCGGTGTCAACCTGCTGGGAGTGATTAACGATATTCTGGATTTTTCAAAAATTGAATCGGGTAATCTGGAAATTGAACGTGAAGAAGTAGACCTGCGGCAATGTATAGAAGAAACGCTCGATCTATTTGCCAGTAAAGCCTCAGAGAAAAAGCTGGATCTGATCTATCAGATTGAGTATAACGTTCCGGCGTTTATTAAAAGCGATAGTCTGCGGTTGAAGCAGATTCTGATTAATCTCGTAGGTAACGCCTTGAAATTTACGCACCGGGGCGAAGTGTTTGTGCAGGTATCAGTAGCCGAACACTTACCCGACTCACATCTGATGCTCCATTTTCAGGTAATCGATACGGGTATTGGCATTCCGGAGGACAAGCTCCAGCGATTATTTAAAGCCTTTTCGCAGGTCGATTCTTCGACGACCCGGAAATACGGAGGAACGGGACTGGGACTGGCCATCACGAAGCGGCTGGTCGAATTGATGGGCGGAAGTATTTCGGTCACCAGCAGGGAAGACGTAGGGACGGTCTTCGCGTTTGATATCAGCACCCAGGTGAGTATGAAATCCAAGCGGCAGTACGTAGTCTTCAATACGAGTGGAAATAAAGACAAGCGGGTGCTGGTGGTGGATGATAATCAGACGAATCTTCTGATCCTTCGGTCGCAGCTTGAGCAATGGAAACTCCAGCCCGTTCTGGCTGCTTCGGCTGAAGAAGCCCTGGTTTTACTGCAGTCGGGAGAACAGTTTGATCTGATGATAACGGATCGACAAATGCCGGGAATGGATGGCATTGAACTGGCTCGTAAGGTTAGAACCCAGCACGCTCAGTTGCCCATGATTCTGCTCAGTTCAATCGGAGACGAGACGCGTCATAGTCTTGAAGATTTATCCATAGGTATACTGACTAAACCCGTCAAGCAGGATCAGCTATACCAGGCCATTCAGGAACAATTGAAGTGGTCCATTCAACCCCTGGCTTCTGCCAAAATTATTCCCCAGTTACTGGATGTCGACTTTTCCCGGCAGTATCCGGCCCGTATTCTCATTGCGGAGGATAACGTCTTCAACCAGAAAGTGGCTATGCGAACCTTAAGTAAGCTAGGTTACCAAATTGACCTGGTCACGAATGGTCGGGAAGCCGTAGAATACGTAAGAAACATTCCCGTGGATATCGTATTCATGGACGTGCAAATGCCGGAAATGGACGGATTGGAAGCCACTTACCAAATCAGGCAACTGCTCGTTAAACAGCCGCAGATCGTAGCCATGACGGCCAATGCCTTATCCGGCGACCGGGAAATGTGCCTGCAGGCCGGAATGGATGACTATGTCTCCAAACCCATTCAGATAGCCGAACTGAAAAACAGTTTGATCCGGGCTATTGGAAATCAGAGGCAGATTCTGAACTAAATTTTTCGCGGGGAAGTTTCGGACAACAGGAGTAACAAATCCTTAATTAACAGGAATCAATAACCTTTCGAAGATTGGCATTAACTTGCCTTTTTAAAGAAGTAAAAGTTAGAAAACACCTGTCCTAAGAAACGTTCATTTATGATTGAACCTGCAATTCCGTCGAACGAAACGCAGCGTTTAGCGGCCCTCAAAGAATACGATATTCTGGATTCTTTACCCGAATCAGCGTATGATGCCATTACCCGTCTGGCTTCGCAAATCTGCGAAACGCCCATCAGTCTGATTACGCTGTTAGACCAGCACCGGCAATGGTTCAAGTCCAATATAGGTCTAGAGGGTCAGGAGACGCCGCGTAACGAGTCCTTTTGTGCTCATGCCATTTTAGATCCCCAAACCCCCCTGATCGTAGAAGATGCCCGGCTCGACGACCGCTTCAAGTATAACCCCCTTACGACTGGAGATCCTCATATAGTTTTTTACGCAGGTATTCCACTGGTGACGCCCGCTGGATATCCCATGGGTACGCTCTGCGTGATTGATCGTCGGCCTAAACAGCTTAGCAGTGGGCAGTTACAGTCCCTGCGGGATTTATCCCAGCAGGTAATTCTGTTGCTTGAGTTACGCAAACAAAACCTCGAGGCCCATAAGGCCAGAACCGAAGCCATCCAGGCTCGTGAAGATAAAGCCCGGTTTCTGGCTACGATGAGTCACGAGATCCGGAATGCCCTTAGTCCAATCATTGGCTGTAGTGGCTTGCTGGCCATGGAAGTGCTTTCCTCTCAGCAAAAAGAGCTGGTAGATATCCTGGAGTTCTCTTCCACGTCTTTGCAGACTCTGCTCAATGACGTACTGGATTACAGCAAGCTTGAAGCCGGGAAAGTCTACCTGGAAGAGATTGTGTTTAGTCCCGGAGAGCTGGTAGAAAAGATCATCCGGATTCATCAGCCCATGGTCCAGCAAAAAAATCTGTTGCTGGAGGCTTTTGTTTCGGAAGAACTGCCAGCCAGCGTTCTGGGAGATCCCACCCGGCTGACTCAGATCATCAGTAACTTACTGACCAATGCCATCAAGTTTACGCCAAAGGGTATGGTGCGGGTTAATCTGACCAAACAAAGGGAATCCGACCGTTCCATCACGGTTCGGTTTGAAGTGATGGATACCGGAATTGGCATGTCTCAGGATTCGTTGAAACACGTTTTTGAAGAGTTTTCTCAGGCTACTCCGGAGACCAGCCGTACCTATAAAGGAACGGGCTTAGGGCTGGCTATTGTCGATTTATTATTGTCGCTGCACGACAGTCGTATTTACGTGGAAAGTGAGCTCGGAAAAGGCACCCGATTTTACTTTGATATTGAATTTTCGAAAGTAAAAGAGGCAAGCATAATTGCATAAAACGTATTTTGCCGATAGGTTACTTCCCGGCTTAATGGCGGGGTAATTCTTCAAAATGTTATAAATAAATAGTAGTCAGAATGCCTTCCAAAATCAGCTGAATGCGTTGTTTTGCTGTCTTTTTGTTAATCAATTTGAGTACATTAAATCATTTTTGCTAAAGTAAAACTTTAGAGTATTCCCATTTTTCAGGCAAAAGATTGCGATTGATAAAAGAAAATAAATAAAGCTAACTTATTAATTATTAAAGTAATAGAGAAGATAAGCTGATTATCTTACTTATAGATTCAAAACACAATCCTAAGCAATTCAGCAAACATTTGAGGTTACGGACTTTCATTTTACAAATCAGCAGCTTTCGAAAATCTTTTTCAGAGCTGCTGATTTATAAAATGTGTTTCAGGTACATTCCTTTGAAATGTTAAATTTTCGTTTCTATTCTTTTCTATGCAGGAAAAAGTATATTTTTGCTACGTATCCATTGAATATGGAACATGATTTTTATAAAACCTAACGTATCAACCAAACCTGATTATGACGAAAAATGTACATTCTGCGGTAGATTGACGCTTTTTGGATCGTTTACGATCATCTTTAAATCACGGTTCAGTTGTCCATAAATGAGAACCGTTTCCTCCATAGAAACTATCAGTATAAACCATACCTGGCACCCTGAGTGCTGGCGTATGGCCCCCATAACCCATGTCATCAGTCGTTATCCGGCCTTTGATTCAAAAGGTCAGTGCTTCAGTAAAGCGTGCCTTATTTCCTGGAATATTCGCTCTGCTTAGTCTTGTTCTAGCCTCCTGTCATCATACTCCGCTGGAACCTTCTCCCGTATACTGGCTCGAGAGCACGCTCCTGGCGGATTATTCCAATACCGTGCTTAAAACCTTACGTACTACCCACGATTCACTGGTATACACACCGGGAGATTTTGAGGTAAAGGTGTATCAGATCACGTACAAAACGAAAGTGAACAGTAAACCTGTCATTGCTTCCGGAGTGATCTATGTTCCTAAATCAATTGCTGACACCACAAAAACCTTCCCTCTGCTGAGTTTTCAGCACGCTACGATTTATTCGCAGAATGATGCTCCTTCCGGTAGTCACGTAATTACGCCTAGTTTCTCTTATCCCCTTTATTTTGCTACTAATGGTTACGTCGTTCTATGTCCGGATTACATTGGATATGGCAGTGCCAGCGGAGTCGCTCACGGCTATGAACACCGGGAAACGCTGGCTCAGGCATCCATGGATATGCTGTTAGCAACCAGGGAATTTATGACCAAGAAAAAAATGGGTCATCAGAACAACGTGTATCTGGCGGGATATTCAGAAGGAGGATATGCTACGCTTTCCCTCCAAAAAATGATTCAGGACTCTGGCTTAAAGGATATATCCGTAACGGAATCCAGTTGTGGAGCCGGACCTTATGCTACACAGGCCTTTTTTGAATACCTGACAGAAAATAAAACGGAAGGAAGACTGGCTAACTATCTGTACGTATGGCAGACCCTGACGTACAATCAGATGTATGACATAAATAAGGCTACGAGTTATTACTTTAAATCGCCTTATGCCGAGCAAATCGCTCAATCGATGACGAATGCTCAGAAAATCACCGCCAGTTTTGATGAAATTTGTACGGATGAGTTCAAGAAAGACATTCGGGATGCGAATTCTAAGTTTAATAATGCTCTGAAGGACAATGATATTTCATCCTGGAGTCCGACCAGTTCCTTACACTTGTTACACGGCAATACCGATGAATACATTCCTTACCTGAATACCCAGAAAGCGTATCAGGCAATGAAGGAAAGAAATGGCAAGGTTTCCATTACATCGATTAACAAAGGGACCCACATTCCTACGGAAATCGTTTTCATGCGTCGCACGATGGAATGGTTCAATGGGGCTAAAAAGCGGACCAGTGTAGCGGTTCAATAATCAGGTAACAGTATCTTAAGAACAAAGAAGCCCGTAGTGAACAACTGCGGGCTTTTTTAGGTCTACTTTGAAATATTGGGCAGATGTCTCTATTTTGCATCGTTTTTACCAATATGAAGCATGGATTTTGAAGCGAGCCAGTGGCATCGTGTCAGTATCCATGCTTCTTTGTTTTCACCGTTTGTAGTAATTCTGATGAAAAAAATTGTAGTACTCGCAGGCCTTGTATCGCTGCTGTCGGGTTCAGCCCAGGCCCAGCAGCTGCTTTTAAGCAGGTACACCTACGAAAGCCATAACTCCCTGGTGGGCACCATCTCCGCTCCGGGGGGCTCCGTCTCTG
>CAJYIW010000002.1 GCA_913775095.1 uncultured Siphonobacter sp.
AGGCGGCTGTTTTCGGCTTGCAAGTCGTTGACCTGGGTTTGCAGGGCCCGGGCTTTTTTCTTGCTCACGCAGGAGGTGGTCATTACGGCTGTGGACAAAGCCAGCATTACCCAAACTTTTCTCATAACTGTGTGGTAAGGTTTAGCGAAATGGATTCACTGTTCAAAAAGACTCGCAAAAAAACATAAAAAATTGGTACGATGCCAAACCGATTTACGTTAACGAGTTGTTAAAGAAGCCTAAAGACCCGTGCCCGGCCCTGAGCTGAGCAGTAACTACCTAGTCAATAAATTTTAAGAGATCGGGAATGAAACCCATCCCATTACTGTTTGATCTTTAATGACCTTAGTAACCCTTACAAAGCCCCGGCTCGATGCCTGAAAACTGGTACTTCAGGTAGAAACAAGAGTTAACTTCCAATGAGCCAAAAAATTACCTTGAATTAGCACTAGTATTTTTCTAATAATTCGTCTATTTTTGCACCCCGATTGCCGGACTGTAAAATTTCGTTAGTTTTCGAAATTTCCCGGCAGCGAAGGGATCCGTACGGAAACAAACACAATCAAAAACCAATAATGGCAAGAGATTTAAAATTCACTCGAAACATTGGTATTGCCGCCCACATTGATGCCGGGAAAACGACCACTACGGAGCGTATTCTTTACTATGCGGGTGTTAGCCACAAAATCGGTGAAGTACACGATGGTGCTGCTACCATGGACTGGATGGAGCAGGAGCAGGAGCGTGGTATTACCATTACTTCCGCTGCTACGACAGTAAACTGGAAGTATCGTGATAACTCTTATCACATCAACATCATCGATACTCCGGGTCACGTTGACTTTACGGTAGAAGTAAACCGTTCGTTACGTGTACTCGATGGTCTGGTATTCCTTTTCAGCTCAGTAGACGGCGTTGAGCCTCAGTCTGAGACGAACTGGCGTCTGGCCGATAACTACAAAGTTCCCCGGATCGGTTTCGTTAACAAAATGGACCGCTCAGGTGCTGACTTCCTGAACGTAGTTAAGCAGGTAAAAGAAATGCTGGGCAGCAATGCAGTCCCTCTGCAATTGCCGATCGGTGCGGAAGATGGTTTCCGTGGCGTAGTTGACCTGGTGAACTTCCGTGGTATCATCTGGAATGAAGCTGACAAAGGTATGACCTTCGAAGTTGTCCCCATTCCTGAAGATATGCTGGAAGAAGCTACTGAATACCGCGAGAAATTACTCGAAGCAGTAGCTGATTACGATGAAACGCTGATGGAAAAATACTTCGAAGATCCTGAGTCGATCTCTGAAGATGAAATCCTGGCTGCTCTTCGTGCCGCTACGATTGAAATGAAAATCGTACCTATGCTGTGCGGTTCTTCTTTCAAAAACAAAGGGGTACAAACGATGCTTGACTACGTGATGGCTCTGATGCCTTCTCCTCTGGACAAAGAAGCTATCGTAGGTACGAACCCTAACACGGATGCTGAAGTGATTCGCCATCCAACGGAATCTGATCCTTTCGCAGGTTTAGCTTTCAAAATCGCAACTGACCCCTACGTAGGTCGTTTGTGTTTCGTACGTGCGTACTCTGGTGTGTTAGATGCTGGTTCTTACGTTCTGAACACCCGTTCAGGCAACAAAGAGCGTATCTCTCGTATCTTCCAGATGCACGCGAACAAGCAGAATTCCATTGACCGTTTAGCGGCTGGTGATATTGGTGCAGTAGTTGGTTTCAAAGACATCAAAACGGGAGATACCCTTTCTGATGAGAAGAACCCAATCATTCTGGAATCTATGGATTTCCCAGATCCCGTTATCGGTTACGCGATCGAGCCTAAGAAATCGGCTGATCAGGATAACTTCTCTAAAGCCATCACGAAACTGATCGAAGAAGATCCTACGCTGAAAGTAGAGACCAACGAAGAAACGGGTCAAACGATTATGCGTGGTATGGGTGAGCTTCACCTGGAGATCATCATCGACCGGATGCGTCGTGAGTTCAAGGTAGAAGTAAACCAGGGTGCTCCTCAGGTAGCTTACAAAGAGGCTCTGACGAAGAGTGCTGAACACCGTGAAGTTTACAAGAAACAAACGGGTGGTCGTGGTAAATTCGCCGATATCGTATTCGAAATCGGACCCCGCGAAGATGGTCTTGCTGGCCTGCAATTCGTGAACGAAATCGTTGGTGGTACCATCCCCCGCGAATTCATTCCTGCGATCCAGAAAGGTTTTGAAGAGGCTATGAAAAATGGTCCTCTGGCTGGATACCAAATGGATTCGATGAAAATTCGTTTATTCCACGGTTCCTTCCACGATGTCGATTCAGATTCACTGTCATTCGAATTAGCGGCCCGTATGGGTTACAAAGAAGCGGCTCGTATGGCTGGTGCAAAACTGATGGAACCCATCATGTCTGTTGAAGTATTGACTCCAGATGAGTACACCGGACCTATCACGGGTGACTTAAACCGTCGTCGTGGTATCATGAAAGGGATGGATACTCGGAACGGTGCTCAGGTAATCAAAGGCGATGTACCTCTGTCAGAACTGTTCGGTTACGTAACGGATCTGCGTACGATGTCATCCGGTCGTGCAACGGCTAACCTTACCTTCTCTCACTATGAATTCGTTCCACAAAACATTGCGGAAGAAGTAGTGAAGAAAGCGAAAGGATTATAATTTTTAGTTGTTTGTTATTGGTTATTAGTTGATAGTACTAAAATCTAACAACTAATAACCAACAACCAACAACCAAACAAAGATTTCCCTGCCGGAGTAAATGGTTCTTTCGGCGAAGGGTTTGCGGAAACGCATTATTTCAACGAACCAGTTATTAACTCTGATGAGCCAAAAAATTCGCATTAAGCTCAAGTCATTTGACCACAACCTGGTGGACAAATCGGCTGAACGCATCGTAAAGGCCGTAAAGGCTACGGGTGCTGTGGTAAGTGGTCCTATCCCCTTGCCTACTGACAAGCAAATCTATACCGTACTGCGTTCACCTCACGTTAACAAAAAAGCTCGCGAGCAATTCCAGCTTTGTACGTACAAACGTTTAGTTGATATCTACTCGACTTCAGCTAAAACGGTTGACGCCCTGATGAAGTTAGAACTTCCTTCAGGTGTTGACGTAGAGATCAAAGTTTAAGTAGCTTAAGTACTAAAAAAGCCCGTTTTCGAAAGGAAACGGGCTTTTTTATTGATTTTTAAGAAGACGTTTCTCGAAAAGAAGTAACGAAATATATAAAATGGCTGGTAGTAAAAAAGGAATAAAATCCCAGGATAAGGTTCCGGGGGAACCCGTGCCAAGAATAATGCCAGCATATAGAACCGGACAAATCCAGACAACAAATGAATGATTTTTAAATCTGTTAAGTAGCAACAGAATTCGGCTTAAGAAACCAGCTATAACGAGGGGCCAGACACCATACAATGCATGAGGTTCGAATAACTCTGATTTATGTAAAAATAGCTGGTAAAAGAATGATAAGTCAAAGAATATCAGAGGCATTGGCATGAAGTAATAATGCTCATTATAGATAGGTATAAAGAAAAAGAAGGATAGGAAAAACAGTAAATGTCGCATGGCAGTGAAGGAGGTTGAAGATATCACTTCAAAATTCTCCATTAGCTAAGCTTAATCCTTTTACAAATGTTAAATAATCACTGCCGAAACTCCGCTCGTATGCGACTGAGGGTTACCTGGGTGATGCCCAGGTAAGAAGCGATGTAACGGAGCGAAACGCGTTGCAGAATATCGGGAAACTGACGAAGTAGAATTTCATACCGCTGCTCGGCGGTATGAAAGGCGAAAAGCTTCATACGTTCATCCAGACGAAGGTAGTTTTCGGTAATCATCAGACGGCCCAGCCGCTCGGTTTCCGGGAAATGAGTAAATAGCCAGTCAATATCTGTACTGGAAATGGAACAAATCCGGGCATCTTCCAGCAACTCAATCCAGTAGTCGGTAGGTTTTCCGGTGAAAAAGCTATCAATCGCACTGATGATCTGCCCTTCAAATCCTAACCAGGCCGTTATTTCCTGATCGTTGTGGTAATAATAGACCCGGCCCACGCCTTTTTCAATGAAATGAAAGTAAGGGCAAATCTCGCCCGCTCGCTGAAGAATGGTTCGTTTAGGGAGGTTTCGTCGCCAGGCAATCTGATCAATGGCCTGTACAGATTCGGCAGACAAAGGCATGAAGGCTGATGCGTAGTCCAGAAATGATTTCATAACGGTTGGGTAGAATACAAAAAGAGCCTTACCAGGGGACTGGCAAGGCTCTAAGGTAAGCGACGAAAGACAGGGATTAATAACCACCCCGGAATTTATACGTATCGGCAACTTTCTTAATGGCTACCATATACGCCGCAATTCGCATGGAAACATTGTATTCCTGTGACGTAGCATATACTTTATCAAAAGCATCTTTCATGGCACGATCCGACCGACGATTGATCCGGTCGAGTGTCCATTTATAACCGATGCGGTTTTGTACCCATTCAAAATAAGAAACCGTTACGCCACCCGCATTCGCCAGAATATCAGGAACTACCATAATGCCTTTATCATTGATGATCTCGTCAGCACTGGCAGAAGTCGGGCCATTGGCTCCTTCCACAATTAATTTGGCCTGGATACTACCGGCGTTATCATCGGTGATTACGTCTTCTTTGGCCGCTGGAACGAGCACATCCACCGGCAGAGCCAGTAACTCTTCATTGGAGATTTTCGTAGCTCCTTCAAAGCCTTCCAGTTGTCCCTTATGCTGATCGCGGTATTGCATGGCTTTCTCAATGTCCAGCCCATTTTCGTTGTAATAAGCCCCGGTTACGTCGCTGATGGCCACTATCTTGACACCGCGTTCCTGCAATAAAGCCGCTGCATGCGAACCTACGTTACCAAAACCCTGTACCGCGGCAGTAGCCCGGTAAGGATTGATGCGAAGTTTTTCCATGGCCGAAATAGCCGCCGTCATTACGCCACGACCCGTCGCTTCCTTGCGGCCCAGCGAACCACCCAGTACCAGCGGTTTGCCCGTTACAACGCCGTTTACGGTCATACCGTAGGCTTTGGAATATTCATCCATCAGCCACGCCATTTCGCGTTCACTCGTTCCCATGTCGGGGGCGGGAATGTCGCGGTCGGGACCGAAAACGTCGAGCATTGCTCCGGTATAGGCCCGCATCAGCCGCTCGATTTCTCCGGCTGACATTTCGCGGGGATTACAGCGAATACCACCTTTGGCTCCGCCGTAAGGAATGTCAACTACGGCACATTTCCAGGTCATCCAGGCAGCCAGGGCCTTTACCTCGTCCATTGTTACCCCCATATCGAAGCGGATGCCGCCTTTGGATGGACCTAAAATGGTAGAGTGAACCACGCGGATGCCCTCGAATACTTTGACGGAGCCGTCGTCCATGGTCACCGGTAAGCCCACCACCACTTGTTTACGGGGGACCATCAGAATATCGTACATCTCTGGCGAGATATTAAGCAGTTTAAAGGCCACATCGAACCGTTGCATCATGGATTCAAGTGGATTTTCCTGTTGCAAGGGTGCTGGCTCTATATAAGTCATGGCTATGCTAATTTTGTTATTAAATAGGACTTTAATAATATTCGCCCCATATGCCGCAAACTTAACAGGATTATTTTGAGAAAAACAAAAATCTCCATAAAAGGCATAAGGGCTGATTATGCAGCCAATAAAGCAAAAGAATTAAATCTCGAAGGGTAATTTTGGTAATCAGGATTCATACCAAAGAAATAATGCTTTTCTAAGATAAAAGGGCTAAATAATTTTTTACGGTATTTGCTGAAATCACATAAAAAGTTATTTTTGTTACCTTCTTTTCGGAGGGGTATAGAGCTTTACTAAAAAGATTATTCCCGGCAATAAGGCTGCCCTGAAACAGAAACTATTTACCGCTGAAATCCGTTTATATTCCTAACAAACCCAGTGAAATATGTCCCCAGTAGAAGAAAAGACCCGCTATTCTGAAGAAGAATTAAAAGAATTCGAGGAGTTAATCCAGAAAAAACTAGGGGATACCAGGACAGAATTGAATTACATTCGTGAAGCCCTGAGTAAAAAAAATGACCCCGGTACGGATTCTACCTCGAGCAGTACCAAGTCTCTGGAAGATGGGGCTGATACCAGTGAGCGTGAGAACCTTAGTCAGTTAGCCGCTCGTTTGCAGAAATACGCTACCCAGCTGGAAAATGCACTGATTCGCATTAAAAACGGAACGTATGGTATTTGTGTGGACACGGGTAAACTGATCCCAAAAGAGCGGTTACGGGTAGTACCTCATACGCAGCAAACCATCGAAGCCAAGTTGCGGAAACAGAGCTAATCCGATCCCTGAAGTTGCTTTTCTTTTCCCCTGCATATATGCACTACCGTAACGTAGTGTGACGAAAAGGCCAGCTTGCTGGCCTTTTTTAGTAGGGGTCATTGTACGGAAAAAAGCGATTCTTCGTTTTAGCTTCACCCTTTCGATCCTTTAATTCCTTTTCATGCGAATTCTTCTGACGCTCTTTACCTTCTTACTGGCTGGAACCTCTTACGCTCAATTATCTCTGACCCCAACCCGGATTTTTGCTTCGGGCGTGAACATCCGGGCGGAAGTGACCCCTTCGGCCCGAATGAACGATACGGCCCGGCTGGGTTATTCCCGACTTAATATTCAGGGAATCATACCCATTCGGGGAGGAGCAGGCGTCAAGTTTCACAATTTCAACCTTCGTAAGATTGACGTTGAGATTAATCAGATGTTTGTGGTCGTGAATGCGGGGTATCGGCAGCCTAATTTTTCGTTTGATAAAAATGATCAGGGTATTTACACGGGTTCGCTGGTGCTGACGGGGATTCATGCCAGTTTACGGGATAAAATCTGGTTATACGCGGCAGGATTGGGAGTGAGTGAAACGAATGAGTTACTGAATTTCAGCAAAGCCCGACCCTATGGGATGGGTGGGGCGGTTCGGGTACGAATTGCCGGTCCCCGAACGCAGTGGTTCTACGGCGGGGCCGTTGTATTTGAGCCTGGACGTATTACCCCTATTCCGATTGCCGGAATTAACGCCCGAATTGCCAAAGGAACCCGGCTGATGCTGGTATTACCTTTACAGGCCTCGGTTTCTCAGAAAATTACCAAGAAAGTCTGGGGTGAGGTAGGCATTGCGGCCGGTGGTTTCAATGCCGGCTACCTGACGCCAAACCTGAACCCCAATGCCCTTCGACTGGCCTACCGCCAGGGCAAGGCCAGTTTTACGGTGAACTACAGTCCCATCAAACCCGTGCAGCTCTCTTTTGAGGCGGGTATGACGGGTATGCGGACGCTAAAAACCATGCGGGCAGGCGATGTCCTGGAAAAATTCAATATTAACAGCAGCCCCTTCATGGCCGTTTCCTGTTATTTTAATCTCTCCAAATCCATCCTGGATTCCAGAGGCTTCGGATCAATTCTGTAAAGAGTTGTAGGTTTTGGGTTTAGAGTTTTGAGTTTTTGGTCAATTTTGGGAGATCGTATTCTAGCTGGAATCACAAGAGTTGTGACCAGCAACTCACAACTCTAAACCTATAACTCTAAACTCCCTTGGAAACCCTTCACCTGCCTTCTACTCATACCGTCCCGTTTGAAATTCATTCCATGTCCTGGATTGATCACGAGAGGCATGAACATACCGAAACGCCCCATCGCCATGATTACTACGTCATCATAGGAGTAACGCAGGGAACGGGAACGCATGTAGTGGATTTTCAAACCTACGAGGTCAAACCCGGAAGCTGGTGGTTTTTGTCGCCGGGCCAGGCTCATCAGCTACAAATGAATGGTCCGCACGAAGGCTGGGTACTGAGCTTTACGCCCGATTTTTTCTGCGTGTCGGAAGCTAACCGCGACTTGCTGATTAATACCGGGCTTTTTCATAATGTACTCGAATTTAAGCCTTACTTCATTCCTCCCGAACAGCTGGATTTGCTGGAACCTTACCTGCAATCCATCCAGGGTGAGTACGAAACCCGACGTTCTCTGCGGGAACACATGCTTCGATCCTGGTTACAGCTTTTTCTGGTTCAGGCTTCCCGCACTTTTTCAAACCAGGTTCTGATGGTGGCAGAAACCTCAAAAATCGTCTGCTTAACCCGACAGTTTCAGGAGTTGGTTGAACGCGATTTTACCCGGAAGACGAAAGTTTCCGACTACGCCGACCTGCTTCACATTACGCCCAGCCATCTGAATGATTCGGTGAAGAAAGTAACCGGCCAGCCCGCTTCCGAACACATCAAACAGCGGGTCGTATTGGAAGCGAAACGTAAAGCCTTTTTCGGGACGACTTCAGCGAAAGAAATTGCCTTTGATTTAGGGTTCGAGGACGAAGCTCATTTCTCGAAATATTTCAAAGCCAATACGGGACAGACTTTCACGGAATACCGTAAAACCATTCGTAATCAGCACGGGTAACTTGCTGGAATGGTTTTGTTAGGAAGCTTTTTGAGTATAATCCGTGATTCCGACAAGGAATTCCGCGATTTTGACAATGATAAAATATATGTATCTACATACATTTGTATCATCAAACATTCACAAAGCTATGTCAACTCCAGCCAAATGGGTTATCGACCCTACTCACTCAGAAGTACAGTTCAAAGTAAAACACCTGGTCATCACGACGGTAACGGGTCAGTTCAATGAATTTAGCGGTGAAGCAACGGCGAGTGATGATTTTTCAGACGCTCAGGTTTCTTTCGAAGCTAAAATTGATTCGATCTCGACGAACAACGAAGCTCGTGACGGTCACCTGAAAAGTGAAGAGTTTTTCGCAGCGGATCAGTATCCAACGCTGAACTTCGTCTCCACGGGTATCACTAAAAAAGACGATGAGTCTTTTGTTCTGAATGGAGAACTGACCCTTCGTGGGGTAACCAAGCCCGTTGCTCTGGACGTGGAATACGGTGGAACGGTAGTAGATCCCTACGGACAAACCAAAGCAGGTTTCGAGGTAAAAGGAAAAATCAACCGGAAAGACTTCGGGTTAACCTGGAGTGCGGTTACCGAGGCCGGTGGAGCCGTAGTTAGCGATGAAGTACGTCTGATTGCTAACGTTCAGTTTGTTAAACAAGCCTAATTACACTTCATAGATGAACGAAAGGGTTACCCATCGAAAGAGGGTAACCCTTTTTTATATATTAGTAATTCTACAAGCCCTGCGGAATATAATACGAATAGTCCTGAGTGAAAACCCGGGGAGCCTAACCGGAAAAGTAAATCAAAGCTGGCCCGGATTTTTAGCACTTCTTTCCACACTCAACCTTAATTAGTCAGTATTATGAGTAGTTCAAGAAAAGAAGCGATATATGCGGCACTTCGGTCCGCAACGGAGGCTGCCCTGAACGATTTGGTGAGCCAGATGGAAACGATCCGTTCGAGCGTTATGGACGATCAGGACGAAGCCATGAGCGAATCCTACGAGTCAAACAGCGAAATGTTAATGAATGATCGTCGCGATCTGGAAGGCCACGCCGATACCATTCGCCGCGATCTGGTGACGCTGGATCAGTTTGGTACGGAAGAGCAGCATGACACCGTTCAGGTAGGAGCCGTGGTAATGACCGATCAGCGAAATTTTTACATAGCCATCAGCCGCAATTTTGAAGTAGACGGCGTGGAATACACGGGCATTTCGACCTCCGCTCCAATTTACGAAGTACTGGAAGGTAAGAAAGCCGGGGATACCGTCAAGTTTGCGGATCAGACTTATAAAATTTCTGAAGTTTTCTAAATCGCCAGGAGTCAGAGATAATAAAAACGTCCCAGGAGCAATCCGGGACGTTTTTATTATCTCTGACTAGAGTAAAACGGTAAAATGAACCTGAAGCCGCTGCTGAGCCTTACTGTCTCCCTTAGCCAGGTTTTGAGCCAGGGGTTGCTGGAAATTCACGCCAGCGACAAATTTGCCGAAATAGGTTTCTACCCCCGCGGTGGCCAGGGTTGCGTAGCCACCCGTTTGGGAATTACGGACACCGTTTTTCCTGTCTTCCGCCGAGTACTCGGCGGTAACTCCGACATTGGGCATCAGTGTCAGATTCTTTCCGGCACTGGTCACGTAAAAGGCCGATGTGGAGCCACTGAGCCGATTCCCGAAACGGTAATGATCAGGATTAGTGGTAGAGATTCGGTAACTGACGTCCGAATTCCAGCCCCAGGACTTATAACGCAGCGTATAAAGGGCATTCACGAGAAAATCCGTACTTCCCGTCCCTAACTGAAAGTTGGCATTCGCTCCAAGCGAGCCATCATCCCTAAAATTAGAGCGACCCGTAGCCAGCTTGATGCCGCCCCCGAGCAGTAAGGTATGATTGAAAGCTCGGTCCAGGGTGTCCATATTGGTATTCAGAACGTTGTAGTTCGCCAGAATAGTCATATCTCCCAGTCCATTCAACCGGGCGGAAGTGGCCGCATCCTGCTGAAAGTTGAAATTATAAGGCACAAAAGCCAGCATCTGAATTCGCTGGGTCGGATAGAATCGTCCCCATAACTCCGTGGTCTGAAAGGTTTCCTTCGTGCGAAGCAGCTGCGAATTCAGGTGTGAATCGTAAGTGCGATACCGGTAGCGAACGCCAATAAAATTCCGGTACGACTGAGGCATAATGCCATAATAGGCGTTCCCAACCCCACAGCCGCAAATGTCACAGGCCAGCGTCGGAAGGGATATGGAAAAGAGCAGGAAGAAGAAAAGTCGTTTCATTTATTCCGCAGCAAAGCGTTTGTTTTTAAGAAATTCTTCATCGGTTAGTGTTTTCAGAAAGGCCACAATCTGCTGGCGTTCCTGTAAAGTAAGAGCGATGCCCAGCCCAGGTTTCTGACGTAAGACCGGATCCAGATTCTGGGTATCCTGAACGCCTTCCGCGTAATGATCCAGCACGGCTTCAAGCGTGTAAAAACGACCGTCGTGCATATACGGACCCGTTACGGCCACGTTTCGTAAACTCGGCACCCGGAACGTATACTTATCCTTTTCCAGCTCCGTAACCTTGGCCCGGCCTTCGTCTTTGACACCCTGAACAAAGAGACCATTGTTACGAAAACTATGATCGGTGAATAAGGCTCCCTGGTGGCAGGAAGAACACTTTTGCTCGAATAATTTCAATCCGGCCTGCTCCTCGGGAGTCAGCGTTTCTCCTTCATTTCGAACAAATTTGTCGTACCGGGAATGAGCCGAAACCAGCGTTACCATGAACTGGGAAAAGGCTTTAAGAAAACGCTCCGTCGTGATTTCTTCAGAACCGAAAGCTTTCTTGAAGAGCAATGGATACTTCTTCGTTGCCCGTAGCTTATCCAGTACATTTTTGGTGGTTTCTCCCAGTTCTACGGCATTGGTAATCGGAGCAATCGGAACGAAATCCAGATCGCCCACGCCACCATCCCAGAAGAAACTGGACTCCCAGGCCAGATTTTGCAGGGATAGTGAATTCCGCGTCCCCTTCAGGTTATCAATGCCGTGGCTGACGTCATGCCCGTGGTGCGTAAATCCATAGGGCTGCGAGTGGCATTCCGCACAGGAAAAGCTATTGTCCCGCGAAAGCAGCGGCTCGTTGAATAAGGCTTTGCCCAGTTCGACTCCGGCGGAAGTCATTGGGTTGCGTTCAAACGCATATACGGGTTCCGGGAAATTAGCCGGAACCGTGAAGTGTACTTCCGGGTTGGATTCGCCCGGTGCCGAACAACTCCACACCAGAAGTACACTCACGAGGAGCAGTGAAACTCTACTCATTATGCGTATGATCAACCGTGAACATATGCACATAATTATTAGCCAGCGGGACGGCGGCAGCGGGCATATGAATGGCGGGGGTATCCGCAATTTTAACCGTGGTTTTACCCGAGAATATCTTCTGGAGATTTGCAATCACATGAATCGTCGGAGCCACCGTTTTACGAACCGTAGCCAGTTGATTCTGGGGAAAAGGCAGGGTAACGGTGCGAAGGTTATTAATCGTAGCTGACGTCATGCCTCCAAAGCCACCGACGTGCATCTGAAAGCGGCGGATACCGGCTCCATTGGCAGGAGCAGCGGGGGAGGTCCCTTCCAGTTTCAGGAAGATATACCCGGAATTCCAGGACCAGTACATGCCGTCATCGCCGTAGGAGCCTTCGTCCAGCACCCCTTTGCGTTCGCCCACGGGCGAGACGCTTTTCGTACTATCCACGCCGATGGTAAAGGTGATTTCCTGATAATCGCCCGCCGGAACGTTCTTCAGTACGGGTTCCCAGCTGTTGTTATCCGCCTGACGAATGAGAAAATATTGATCTGGAAACTTGATATTGGAACCGTCCGTTTTTTTCAGAGAAACGTTACTCACAAAATAATTGAACGTACTTACCGTGAAGGATTCACCCGTTCCGGTCTGGTACAGCGTTTCGCCCAATACCAGCTTTTGAGCACCCACGCGGTTATCAAATTCCAGAATCACATCATTGCTGTCACCCTCGGTAACGGGCGTTGGATTTTCTTTCGTGCAGGAGCTTAGTATGCCACTGATAATCAGAAAATTAATGAAAAGGAAAGAATGGAATTTCATGGGATTATTGGCTAAAGTTTTACCGAACGGGAAAGCCCGGAGGTTCGGCAAAACGTTGATTTTTTAAAAATTCAGGATCACTAAGCGTGCGGAGAAAAGCAATGATTTTCTGCTTTTCATCGGTCGTTAGAGGGATACCCAGTTTGCCATTCTGCCTCAGTAAGGGATCAAGATTGGGCGTGTCCTGTACACCAGATGAATAATGCTCGAGCATTTCATCCAGCCTCACAAAGCGTCCATCGTGCGTGTAAGGCAAACTTTCGGCAATGTTTCGCAAACTGGGAACTTTGAACTTGAAGCGGTCACTTTCCTGTTTGGTAACGGCATAACGGCCCTCATCGACCACCATTTGAAGGGTCGGCTTGCCGTTGACGTACACAATTTTGGTTCGTTCGTATTTGGGTAAACCATTATTCCGAAAACTGCCGTCGGTGAAGAGCTCGCCCGCGTGACAGCTTTTGCAGCCTTTGCTTTCGAAGAGCTTCAGGCCTTCGAGTTCCGTTGCCGTTAGCGTTTCACCTTCATTCCGAACGTATTTGTCGTACCGGGAATTGGCCGAAACGAACGTCAACATGAACTGCGTCAGGGCGTCCATTAGCTTGTTGGCGGTAATTTCTTCGGTTCCGTAGGCTTCTTTGAATAACGGTGGATACCCCTTCGTTCGCCTGAGTTTGCTAACCACGTTTTCCATCGTATCGTCCATTTCGTCGGGATGCGTGATGGGTACGATGGCCTGTGTATTCAGATCCTCGACGGCTCCGTCCCACATGTAATGCTTTTGCCAGGCCAGATTCTGAAGAGCCAGCGAATTCCGCAGGCCAATCCGGTTTTCAATGCCGTGACTCAACTCATGCAGATGGTGCGTGAAGGCATAATACTGCCGGTGACATTCGCCGCAGGCAATGGTGCTGTCCCGCGAGAGAATACCGTCGTAGAAAAGCTGTTTCCCTAACGCAACACCTGCCTCCGAAAGAGGTTTCTGACCGATCGGGTAGACGGGTGCCGGGAAATTTTCAGGAACCGAAAACAAGGGCACGGGTTCTGAAGGCGAGGTTCCTTTGGAACAAGCCGACAGAATGAGGAAAAGCAGAGCTACTTTTCTCATAGTCAGGAAAATAAGAAGATGAACGAACCTGTAAGACGCCGTGAATCAGGAAAAACGAACGTTTTTCATTCAGCATCTGAGCAATAAGGAAGAATTACGCTTGCGGAGGGCGGAAATGAGCCGACTGGAAGGAATAATAAGCCGGGAGCTGGTAAGGGGGAAGATCAGAACGTAACTCAGCAAAAACAGCGGGCTCAAAACGGATGTCCAGCGAAGCAATCGAAGCCGGAAGTTCCAGCAACTGCTGCACCAGACGCGAGCCGGCCTGACGTTCCTCGTGATCCTGGGCAGCTTTCAGCTTCTTGGCCAGGTAACACTTGCCATCGCAATGTAACTCGGGATGCGAACGGTTTTCGCAGAGGTACTGAGCGATGTAATCCCTCCTTAACTCGAAGTCAACCAGAATGACGGGGACTACGAGCGTGCGTAACATCAGAAGCGATGTCAGCAAATACACACTGAGTTTCCGTACTGTTGATTTCATGGGTACAAAACTATAGCAGGAAAAATTAAGGCTGGTGATTTTTGTGAAAAAACCCGGAGGAGGCCATTACTTTCACTAACCCTGATAGGGTTATGATTTAGAGGGGGAAAATAGAATTCTATTTGAATTTTTTCGAATTACATCCGGGGCCCGTCCAGACCAAGTCTATTTACATAAAACCTATTTTATTTTCTCATTGCCCTGGCTGGTGAAGACACCAGCCAGGGTGGGCGAATCCTATTTTCATAACCCCATTGGGGTTATCTATGGATGGATCTAGGCGGAGTTATTCATGAGACATAACCACTGGATCTGGGTCCGTTAGCTGATCCAGTTCCCGAATCATCAGCGATTTGATCCGGGGGCGGGCCGTCCACATAATGCCGTGTCGCTGATTAGCCAGATAAATCACCTCTACCTGCGACGAGTGGGTTAACTGCCGGGCCGCCCAGACGGGATTTTCGGGATATAACAACCGATCTTCCAGCCCATGCACCATCGTCACGGGAATGTGAATTTTCTTCCAGAGCGGCACCATTCGCACCAGATGCGGGTAATGATTCTGCTTTTCGTCATCGGCTACGTGAATAAATCCGGGAATCCAGGCCGAGAAGATGGGCACAAGTTTGGAGATGGGGTAAATGCGTTCGGCTCCGGGTTTATACGAACCACAAACGAGCAACAAGCGATCAAAGTAATCGGGGTGATCCATGGCCACGCGGGCCGCGATGGTAGCTCCGTATGAAGTGCCAAACAGTAAGGTCGGGCGTTGATCCTGAATCTGCCAGAGCATTTTCGTTAAGACTGCCGATTGCTGTTCGATAAATTTCTCTCCCCAGCCGTAATCGGATTCGCCGTACCCTGGTCGGTCGGGAGCAATAAGCTGCGTACTTTTCTGTAAATCAGGGTCATTCAGATACGAACGTAAGCCTTCCAGTGAACTGGGGGAGCCGTGCATCAATACCATTTTGCGGGGTAAGGTATCAGAGCCAATTTTCAGGTAGCGAATGGTCCGTCCCAGCGTATCATAATAGACAATTTTTACAGGAATGCCCCGATCAATCAGATCTTTCCGGATTTCCCTCCGCGAGTAACGACGGTGCTCGAAGCAACCGGATAGCAGAAAAATCAGCGGTAGGACAAGGGAAACTCGAAGCAGAAACAAACGAAAAAATAAAGTCACCGGGCTGGGATTTGGTTCACAAAAAAGGGTATGAAATGCAGCACATTCCATACCCTTTTTATAACGCATTCGTTCAGAAAACGTTTATACCCGAACGATTACTTTTTCGTTAACTTAAAGACATACACGGGACTATCGGTCAGTTTCTTGCGGAAAGAATCCGGCAGACTTACCGTTTGGTCTTTCGATTTTAAAGTCCCTTTCTGCCCCAGTAACTGAACCGACTGACCTTTTTCCAGCACCGGAATTTCCAGCGAAGCGGGTAAGGTTTCGCCTTCTTTGGCCCGGTACAAGGCATACGTGGTCGAGCCTTTCTGAGTATACGCCCATGAGCCGGATTGGTACGGGGCAAGGGGTGTGGTTTCGTAAATCGCTTCGCTGTTTACGTTCATCCACTTACCAATTTCTTCGAGTCGCTGGTAGGCTTCTTCGTGCCATTCGCCGTCGGGACCGGGAGCTACGTTCAGCAGGAGATTTCCCCCTTTCGAAACGATATCAACCAGCGTATGAATGAGCTTACGGGTCGATTTAAAGTTCTCTTTCGGAATATAACTCCAGGAATCCCCCATGGTCATGCAACTCTCCCAGGGAAAAGGCAGGGCTTTGTCGGGAATGGATTGCTCGGGGGTTACGTAGTTCTCGTATTCGCCCGTTACCGTCCGGTCCACCACTAATAAGCCCGGCTGGTGACTGCGGGCCATTTTCGCAATTCCGGCCATGTCAATATCCTGATCGAATGGTATGGCCTTCTGCCAGCTGATGGTTGAATCAATCGTGCTGAAGGGCCTTACCCAGCCGCCATCCAGCCAGAGGATATCCATCTTCCCATAATCAGACATCAGCTCTTCGATCTGATTGTAGGTGAACTGCTTGAATTTATTCCACTTTTCAGGATACTTTTTGGGAGCGTAACTGGAGTTGCGGTCTTTCGGGGGGAAGTAACTCCACCAGTAATCATCCGTATGCCAGTCGGGTTTGGAAAAATACGCTCCTACCATGAAGCCCTGATCGCGGAAAGATTTAAAAACTTCCTTCGCTACGTTCGCTTTAGGGTTGGTGCCGAAAGGCGTGTTCGTGATTTTATAATCCGTCTGTTTGGTATCAAACATGCAGAAGCCATCGTGGTGCTTGGTTGTGAAAACCACGTACTTCATCCCGGCATTTTTAGCCGCCGTTGCCCAGCGATCGGGGTTGAATTTAACGGGATTAAACTGCTGAGGAATGGCTTCGTAAGCCTTTTTATACTCGTACCAGTCTTTCGAATAGGGTCCTTTACGTTCGCACCACCCTTCGTCTTCCGGGCATAATGACCAGGATTCCACGATGCCCCATTGGCTATAGGTACCCCAGTGCATCAGTAAGCCAAACTTAATTCCCTGCCATTGCTTTAGTTTTTGCTGAACGGCGGGGTCTTTGGGAGCGACATAACCGAAGCTTTGCTCGGAATGCTGCTGGGCCAGCAGGGGAGTACTGGCGGCCAGCAGAAGAGTGGTAATCAAACGTTTCATAAGTCAGGAAAAGAAAAATACCGTCTGAGTTTTCCTTGGAAAACCCAGACGGTAAGGGGTAAAAGAAATTAAATTGTAGCCAGTAACTGATCCATCACGTAGATGTGAATGCCAATCCATTTAGCCCGCTCGCCCAGTTGCGAAATCTCAATACTCAGATCATTCCTGAAATCGCTCAGACAATATTTATTGATGGCCTGCCCAATCGGATTGGTAATAAACTGATCGGCTTTCACCACAATTCCGTCCACAATCACAATCTCGGGATTGAATAAATGAACGGCCATGGAAAGCCCTTTTCCTAATACGGTTCCGACATCAAAAAGAATATCAATGGCAAAGGCGTCGCCTTCGAGAGCGGCCTCAATGATCATCTCAATGTCAATATCCTCGATGTGATCCATGTAGGCGGAAAGCTTGGAAACGCGGCCTTCGCCCAGCCCCCGCTGCACCCGACGAATCAGGGAACGGGCCGACGTAATCGTATCCAGACACCCTACTTTTCCACAATGGCAGAGCTCACCGTCGGGATCGATCTGAATGTGGCCCAATTCACCCGCGAAACCGGAAGCTCCCTGAAAAATCTCACCGTTCAGGATGATGCCCAGGCCAACGCCCCAGTCGATGTTAATGGCCAGGACGTGTTTCTTGCCACGGGCGAGGCCGAAGCGGTGTTCGCCCAGAACGGTGGCTTTGGTATCGTTAATGACAAAAACCGGCAGGTTGAACTCCTCAGAAATGATCGAGCTGAGCGGCTTTTCTTCCTGATTGATTCGCCGGTACGTCATGTTGGTTCCGCTCTGAAACTGAATCAGGCCGGGCATGGAAATGCCAATGGCTACAAAATGAGACGCCTCTACTTTGGATTCTGCCAGAGCGTTTCGCGTAAATTCCAGCAAAGCCCTGGCGAAACGGGGGTTATCTTCCAGGCCGAGGTTAATGTCTTTTCTGAAAATAACTTCCCGCTGAAGATTCATGATGACCAGTTTGGTATCATGCGTGCTGATGTCGAGAGCAGCCACGTATTTATCCTGGGTGTTGAGCCCAAATAAAACGGGTCGGCGTCCGTGATTTCCTACCGCGGTGCCGAATGTGCTTACCCACTTTTCAGCAACGAGCTCTTCCACAATATTGGTAATAGAAGGAACACTGCTGTGCAGGCTCTTGGCCAGCTGGGCCAGGGTACTCACTTCTGATTGATACAATTCCGCCAGAACACCCCGTCGGGAAACGCTTTTTTTGTAATCAACTACGCTTTTCTTGGATTCAATTTCTTCGTCGGGTGGAGACACATACATCACAGTACAGATTTAGAGAGATGGGTTTTTAACTAATTTCGTCAGAAGTAAAGACCACTGTAGATTAGGGAGACTTTTAAAAATTTATTGTAAATAAACGTTCGTTTTATAAAAATATTAACAAATTATTTACAAACACGTCGATTTTATAGGAAATGTCAGAAAAGTATTCCGCATCTTCACATAAAATTCTCCAGATTATAACATTTGCGGAAATCAGTTTGGAGGATCAATTTTAAAAATTTACCCGGTTACGTACCTAAGGATTTTGTTTTTGCCTGAATGGCAGGATATTACAACATTTCACTTTACACTCATTAACCTCTATCCCCCTCATGACAACGCGTCGTTCCTTTCTTCGCTGGTCTACATTAGCCGTATCGCTTAGTCCTGTCCGTTCTTTGTTTGCTTTACCCAAAGTTGCCGCTGTGAAACCCATCGTAGTTTCCACCTGGGATAGTGGACTGGCCGTTAATGCAGCGGCCTGGAAAGTGCTCAGGCCCGGTGGGTATGCTCTGGATGCGGTGGAAGAATCTGCGAAATCCATTGAAAAAGAAATCAGCTGCTGTGTAGGGTTAGGGGGTAATCCTGATCGCGAAGGACACGTCACGCTGGACGCGTGCATCATGAACGAGAAGTACGACTGCGGTTCTGTAGCGGGTCTGGAGCGAATTCTTCACCCCATCTCGGTTGCCCGCAAGGTGATGGAAACCACGCCGCACGTCATGCTGATTGGCGAAGGAGCCCAGCAATTTGCCGTAGCCAATGGCTTCAAACTGGAAGAAGATAAACTCTCGGCCGACGCGGAGAAATCGTATAAAGAATGGCTGAAAAAGTCGGAGTATAAACCGCTGATGAACATTGAGCAACAGCAGGGTAAAACCCCAAAACGGGCTGCGGGTGGCCCTTTTGCTCCGAATCAATTTGAAGACGGCTCCTTTAATCACGATACCATGGGAACCATTGCGATGGATGCCAGGGGAAGGGTGGCCGGCTCCTGCACAACGAGCGGTATGGCCTTCAAAATGCGGGGCCGCATTGGAGATTCCCCCATTATCGGGGCCGGATTATACGTAGATGGTGAAGTCGGTGCGGCTACGTCTTCCGGGCAGGGCGAAGAAGTGATTCGTGTGGGCGGAACCCACCTTGTAGTGGAATTCATGCGAAACGGATCCACACCAATGGAAGCCTGTAAAAAAGCAGTCGAACGTCTGGTGAAGATTAACCCCAAGAAAGCAAAGGATTTTCAGGTAGGATTCATTGCCATTAACCTTCAGGGCGAAGTAGGAGCCTATTCCGTGAATAAGGGCTTTAGTTACGCCGTTACCAAAGCCGACGATGGCGGTAAAGTCTTCATGGCCGACAGCTACTACAGGTAAAATGAAAATTGTGCAACCGTTTGTTCACTGCCGTACAATCGTTTGCTCAGGAACATCCTGAAAATACTTTATAAACCTCGACGGATTGACCCCTTATTTTGATGGTCAACAGTCCTTTCAATAGGAGAGAAACCTCTTTTTCATGAAACGTTTTATTCTTTCTGCTTTTCTGGCGGCCGCCAGCCTGGCTTCTTTTGGACAATCCATTATCCCCCAGCCCGTATCTCTGCAAAAGGGATCGGGCAAGTTTCAGTTTACCAGTCAGACGCAGCTAGTGGCTTCTACGCCCGAAGCGAAACGGCTGGCGGGTTTGCTCAATCAATACCTGAAAAAACGAACGGGTACAGAATTGAAAGTAGTAAGTAAGGCCCCGGCCTCAAACTACGTCGCTTTTATCGAAAAAACGGGCTTGCCTGCGGAAGGCTATGAGCTGAAGGCTACCCCGCAGAGCGTACAGATTTCAGGAAAAGAGGCGGGCTTATTCTACGGATTACAATCGGTAATGCAATTGGTTACGGGCGAGGCCAAAACCGAAATCGCCTCCGTTACCATCGAAGATCACCCGCGTTTTGGGTATCGTGGATTAATGATGGACGTAGGGCGTCATTACATGCCCCTTTCATTCATCAAACAAATGATTGATGAAATGGCGATGCTGAAGTTCAATCGTTTTCACTGGCATTTAACGGAAGATCAGGGCTGGAGATTAGAAATTAAGAAATATCCCAGGCTAACTCAGGTAGGAGCCTATCGGGACGAAACCCTCATTGGAGGCTACGGTGATCGCATGCCCCAGCAGTTTGATGGTATTAAGTACGGTGGTTTTTATACCCAGGAGGAAGCCCGGGAGGTAGTCAAATACGCGGCGGAGCGACACATTACCGTCATTCCTGAGATTGAGTTACCCGGTCACGCCACGGCGGCTCTGGCGGCTTACCCCGAGTTGGGTTGTACGCCCGGACCCTTCAAAGTGCAGGGAACCTGGGGCGTGCATAAGGACGTGTTCTGTCCGAAAGAAGAAACGTTTCAGTTTCTGGAAAACGTATTAACGGAGGTTATGGATATTTTCCCATCGCCTTACATTCATATTGGTGGGGACGAATGCCCGAAAGATCGCTGGAAGGAATCGGAGTTTTGTCAGAATCTGATTAAAAAGGAAAACCTGAAAGACGAACATGGCTTACAGAGTTACTTCATCCGCCGGATCGAGAAATTCCTGAATTCAAAAGGTCGTAATATCATTGGCTGGGACGAAATTCTGGAAGGCGGACTGGCCCCCAATGCAACGGTCATGAGCTGGCGGGGTGAAGAAGGTGGCATTGCCGCGGCAAAGGAAAATCATGATGTCATCATGTCTCCCAATGGCTATGTGTACATTGATCATTACCAAAGCAAAGATCGCAAACAGGAACCCCTGGCCATTGGCGGATTTTTGCCATTAGAGAAAACCTATTCGTACGATCCCACGCCGAAAGAGTTAACGGCTGAGCAGCAAAAGCACATCAAAGGCGTTCAGGCTAACTTATGGACGGAGTATATTCCGACGGCGGCCAAGGCTCAGTACATGTATTTCCCACGGGCAATGGCTCTATCCGAAGTCGCCTGGTCTCCGGTTAGTCGTAAGGATTTTACGGAGTTTTCGGAACAACGCCTTCCTGTGTATTTGTGGAAAATGGAGCAACGCAATTTGTATTTCCGGGTACCTGAAGCCATCGGAATGCCCAAAGAGGATACGCTTCGTGGAAGTCAGTTTACTATTAATCTGAAAGCTCCCGTTGAAGGAGCTAAGATTTATTATACGATTGACGGATATATGCCCAGTGAAGCTACGTATCAGTATGCAAAACCCATTGCTCTGACCATTCCGCAGAACCGTCGGGTGGATTTGAAAACGATAGTGGTAACGCCGGCCGGGCACCGCAGTATTGTAGCCACTACGACCCTGGTGAACGGTACGCCCATGCCGGATTGACAGCCAAAGAAGTAGAAAAGTACCTAACAAAAAAATCCCGGCTCTCAGAGCCGGGATTTTTTTGTTACCCATGTTTCCGGCGTTTCAGAGCCAGATCATGAGCGGTATCGTAATAGCTTCGGAGGTTTTTCCAGTCAAACACTTCAGAGATACTTTCCGTACGGTTTCGCTGCATAATACGGTCGCGGCGGGAGGTGCGTACAAACTTGAAAAGTAACTCCGATAAGGTTTCTGCGGCCTGGTGGAAATCCTGATGGCTGCGGTTGAGTACGTAAACACCCCAGTTTTCTGGATCGGCCATGATCTGATTCATATAATCCCCAAATCCAGACAAATCGCTGGTAATGGTGGGAACGCCCCGAACGACGCATTCCAGCGGAGTATATCCCCAGGGTTCATAATAGCTCGGGAAAATACCGAGGTGACAGCCCCGAACGAAATGGCTGTAGTCCATTCCGAACAGCGGGTTCGTTGACGCAATAAAGTCAGGGTGATACACGATTTTCACGCGATCACTCTCGTGGTTCTGCATGTTGGATTTCCGGAGAAAATCCACAATGGCATCTTCCTGCTTCAGGTAGTGCGTAACGGTTTTAGGTAACCGATGGGTTTTCCAGGACTGAATGGTTCGCCGCAGACGTAACTGCCAGTATTCATCCACAAACTGATTCAGATCGGGCATTTTGAGCTCGTTACTCGTAGCCGACGCCATGAATAACTGTTCCCCAATCTGCCGTTCGATTGCTTCGCAGGTCTGCCGGATTTCGGCCATAACGGCCCGCGTTTGCAGGACGTCCGCGTCCATCGAATAGACGGGATTTTTTGTGACGATGAACATCACTACCGTCATATCCGAGTTCGTGGCCTGTAGCTTGGCATTAAGTCGACTGAGGGCTTCGAGAGTTAAGTCGTAGCCTTTGTTATTATACTCAAAACGGCCGGAAGTAAAGAAATACAAGGTTCGATCCAGATCGAATGAATAGTTCTGGAAGAAATGACCCATCACAAACTGATGGATTTTGGCCTTATACTGAACGTGCAGGTTTTGAAACTCGTGCGTTGCCGTAAATCGCGTGACATTTAGCCCATTGGGTAAGGTCAGGTCGCATTTACGGCCCAGCAGAAACTCACACTCACGGGCCGTAACGTCCGACACCGTCGTCATCACATGGCAGTTCTGAGCCGCCAGATATTCGATGGTCGCCTGCGTTTCAATCCCAAAATGCTGAGCCTGTTCCCGCCAGTTAAATGTTGGGAGTAAGTCGTAAAAATTAGGCACGTTGGGAGCCATGTAACGACCCAGCATGGTAGCGTGCGTCGTAAAGACCGTGGCCAGTTTAGGCGATTCCTGAGCTAAATCGGGCAGGGCCGTCGCCGCCATCCACTCGTGAAAGTGGGCCGTAATATCGTATCGCCCACTATGATCACGGGATAATTCGTTCAGGAAAATGCGGGTACATTCGCCAAAGGCAATAACCTGATTGACCAGTTCTTCGGTATTAAGCGTCGATAACTGGTGTTTCTCCCATAGATTATACTTTAACTGATCCAGCTGATTGAACAGCGTGTTAAAATTAAAGAGTACAATGCGGGGCTTTCCCGTAACGAGCCAATATCCGTACTGAACATCGAAGCCCATTTCCCGCATTTTTCGTACGGTTTTCCCCAGAACGGAATCGTCAAGATCCGAAATGGGTTCGAACTCAGCCAGGGCTTTGTCTGGGAAGTAAGGCCCGATCAAAAAGTAATCATCGCCCCATTTCTCGACCATTGCCGGAACTTTGGAACGGATTACCGTATAAATACCTCCAACTTGATTGCATACTTCCCAGGCAATTTCAATCAGTAGGCGAGGTCGAATTTTGGGCCTAATGGGTTCAACTTCGAAAGCCATAGCCGAGTATTAATGTAAAAGATGTGAATTAAAAAGCTGGTTCCCTAGCCTATTTTGAATTGCCAAATATAGAATGGTATTTTTCAAGGGAATTATTCGTTTAAAATAATCCTAAAGTTTTATGCCAAACCAATCAGAAATCAATAAATAGACGCCGTTTCAAAGGTTTTCACCTATGGAACATCCGGTATCAATCTTGAAGTAACTCCTATTTCAGTGGGCGACTGTCCAGAAAAGACTGGAGGATAATCGTTGCTGAAACGCGGTCTACTACGCCCTTATCACGGCGGTCTTTCTTCGTGGTTCCCATCGCAATTAACGATTGCAGTGCCATGACCGAAGTAAAGCGTTCATCGTGTTCATGCAATGGAATTTCCGGAAAGGTTTTACGTAAAATCCGTATAAATCCCCGCACGTGCGGCGTATTTGACGTATCAGAGCCATCCAGATTCGTAGGCATACCAACGACGAAAGCTTCCACGGGTTCCCGCTGACAGTAGGTCTTTAAAAAATTGATTACCTGGGTAGAATGCACCGTTTCCAAAGCCGTTGCAATCAGCTGCAAGGGGTCGGTTACGGCCAGTCCTACGCGTTTGGTCCCATAGTCTATAGCAAGAATTCGTGCCAATGGTTTAAAAAATTATCAGATTAGTTGAAATTCATGGTTTGAGTCGGGTCAGGTAAAGTTGAATAGTTAAAGGTAAAAATTTGATTGATAATCGGTTAACATTATCAGCTCTTCCTTCGTAGAAAGAATAATATCTTTATTAAAAGGAATACGGTTTATCAACGGAAATGCCTGGGCTTTTGCAGCGTCAGTCAGCTTTTGAATCCTTCCTGCCCTGAATGAACCCTCTTCGTTACTAAACTAAATCTTTTTTCCAGTCTTTGTAACCAATGATACAAAGAACCAGGTAGATGCTGTACAGTAATACCGTCCAGTATAAACTTTTATACGCATAAACGAAGACATAGATCCCGTCGACGAAAAGCCAGAGCCACCAGTTTTCCAGAAATTTTTTTCCCAGCATCCACTGGGCAATCAGACTGACCGTTGTGGTGAAAGAATCCACCAGGGGTAAACTGGCATCGGTAAATCGGCTGAGAATCCAGTTCAAGGAAGCCGTCCCTCCAACGGCTACGATCACCAGCCAGCCCACCAGACTGCGGGGAAACCTCTGAACCCGGAGCTGCGTGTGTCCCGCTCCCCCGTAGAGCCACTGATAAAGTCCATAGATGCTTAGCAGGGCAAAAACAACCTGTAAACCCATATCGCCATACAACCGGGCCTCCCAGAAAATAACGGCGTAGATCGCGACGCTGATGATGCCCCAGAAAAAACCCCAGACATTCTGACGGGTATTGTACCATACACAAATGACGCCGGTGATGAGGCCAGCCAGTTCGAGCCAGTTTGTTTTAAGATAGCTTAGAAATACCTCCATTTCAGGGTTAAAATTGATAAATTTCTGAACTTTGCTCTGGCTCTCAGAGTTCTGTAAGAGTCTCCCTGTCGGCACCGAGAAATTCGGCATACGGCGGGGTTTCTTGCGTTCATTTGCGTTTGAATGCCCATCCAGCCACTCCACTAACGCGGCAAACCGGGCCGGACTTGGCTAGACTTTTTCAGGCAAAGTTGTATGAAAACCCGGTAGCAATAAGCGAATTTTTAAAATAAACTCGATGCTAGTTAAAGATTTGTTAACGCTGTATCGCAATGATCCGTTTATCCGTCTCATTAGCGAACGAATTGAAAGTAAACAACCCAATGACTACCACCTTCAGATCAAAGGATTAACCGGAAGTCTGGATGCCGTGATGGTGGCGGCTCTGTATCAGCATCAACCTTCCTCTTCCCTGCTTGTATTATCGGATAAAGAAGAAGCAGCCTACTTCTACAATGACCTTCAGAACCTGCTGGGGGAACAACAGGTGCTGCTCTTTCCGATGTCGTATAAAAAACCTTATGAGTACGAAGAAATAGACAACGCCAACGTTCTGATGCGGGCGGAGGTCCTGAATCGGCTGAATGAGAAAGGGCATCGTTTGCTGATCGTTACGTATCCCGAAGCCCTGAGCGAGAAGGTGATTAACCGAAAATCACTGGTCAAGAATACGTTCACGGTATCCGTAGGTGAAAAGATTGATACCGAATTTCTGACTGAATTTCTGATCAGCCAGGATTTTGAAGGGACGGATTTCGTCTACGAAGCTGGTCAATTTGCCGTTCGCGGGGGAATCATTGACGTGTATAGCTACGCCAATGAATTTCCCTACCGGATTGATTTATTCGGGGATGAGGTCGAGTCCATTCGGACGTTTGACCCGGACACGCAGCTTTCCAAAGAATCCGTTTCTCAGGTTAACATCGTTCCCGACGTTCAGACGCGGCTGATTCAGGAAAGCCGGGAGTCTTTTTTTAGCTTTTTTCCGAAAGAAACGCGTCTGTGGTTCAAAGACGTGGAGTTAACCCTGGAGCTGATCGGCATCTGTTTTGAGAACGTCGAAAAAAGCTTCAATGAAATTGTGGAACGAAGCGGCGGAATTAAAGTCATCCACGAGCCATCGCAGTTATTCGAAACCCGCCGAACCTTCCTTAATCACATCAAGGAATACCCAAGCGTGGAGTTTGGGAAGCGGTTTTACTTCAAAGCCGCTGACGGAGCCACCGAATCACCCACGGAGTTACGGGTCAATTATGCTTCGAAACCCCAGCCCAGTTTCAATAAAGATTTCAACCGACTGATTGAAACCTTACACGAGCAGCAGTACCGGGGCTATACTAACATCATCGTTGCCGAAACCCAGAAACAGCTGGAGCGGCTGAATACAATTGTGGGGGAGTCCAACGATTCCGTTCGTTTTCAGGCCGTGAATGCTTCACTTCGGGAAGGGTTCATTGATGATACGCTGAAAATCGCCTGCTTTACCGATCACCAGATCTTTGATCGATTTTATCGGTACCGGGTTCGGGATAAATACAGTAAGTCCAAAGCCCTTACCCTGCGGGAGCTGAAAACGCTGGCTCCGGGAGATTTCGTAACCCACATTGATCACGGCATTGGTCGTTTTGCGGGTCTGGTCAAGATTGACGTGGGCGATCACAAGCAGGAAGGCATTCGGCTGGTGTTCAGAGATAATGATACCGTCGTAGTCAACGTGCAGAGTTTGCACAAAATTGCCAAATACACGGGTAAGGAAGGAACCCAGCCTTCGCTGAGCAAATTAGGATCGCCGGAATGGGAAAATAAGAAAGCGAAGGTCAAACGGCAGGTGAAAGACATTGCCGCCGAGTTAATCGAGCTGTACGCCAAGCGAAAATTCGCACCGGGGTATGCGTTCTCCAGAGATACCTTCCTGCAGGCCGAGCTGGAATCTTCGTTCCTCTACGAAGACACGCCCGATCAGGCTTCGTCGACGGCGGCGGTGAAGGAAGACATGGAAAAGCCGCACCCCATGGACCGTCTGGTCTGCGGAGATGTGGGTTTTGGAAAGACAGAGGTAGCCATGCGGGCCGCCTTCAAAGCGGCTTCGGACAATAAACAGGTAGCGGTACTGGTACCGACGACGGTATTGGCCATGCAGCATTACCGCACCTTCCGCGATCGTTTCGAGCGTTTTCCGGTAAAGGTCGAATACATCAACCGGTTTAAAACCACCCAGCAGATCAAGGAAACACTGAAGCGGGTTGAGTCGGGAGAAACCAGTATTCTCATCGGCACTCACCGGATTGTGGGTAAAGATGTGAAGTTTAAAGATCTTGGCTTACTGATTGTCGATGAAGAGCAGAAGTTCGGAGTGAAGGTAAAAGACCGGCTGAAGGAGTTCAAGCTTAACGTTGACGTGTTAACCCTGACGGCTACACCGATTCCCCGGACCTTGCATTTCTCGCTCATGGGTGCCCGTGACTTATCCGTTATTGCTACGCCACCGCCTAACCGACAGCCCGTTACCACGCAGCTGATGGTATTCGACGAACTGAAAATCCGCGATGCCGTGATGCTGGAGATGAAACGCGGCGGACAGGTATTCTTCGTGCATAACCGCATCGGTGATCTGGAGTCGCTGGGGAATATGATTCTGAAACTGGTGCCCGATGCCAAGATTGGTATTGCCCACGGTCAGATGGATGGCGATCGGCTGGAAAAAGTAATGATGAAGTTTATCGAAGGCGAATACGATATTCTGATTTCAACGAACATCATCGAGGCGGGTCTGGACATTCCAAACGCCAATACCATTCTGATTAATCAGGCTCATTTGTTCGGTCTGAGTGATCTCCACCAGATGCGGGGCCGCGTGGGGCGTTCCAACAAAAAAGCGTATTGTTACCTCCTCACGCCCGCTCTTTCCTTACTGACCAGCGATTCTAGAAAACGCCTTCAGGCCCTGGAAGAATTCACGGAACTGGGCGATGGGTTCAAAGTAGCCATGCGGGATCTGGACATTCGCGGAGCAGGAAATTTGCTGGGAGCTGAACAAAGTGGCTTCATAAACGATTTAGGCTTTGAGACCTATCACAAGATCCTGGATGAAGCCGTTCAGGAATTAAAGGAAACGAAGTTTAAGGATCTCTTTGCGGATGAATTAGCGAAAGCCGCTAAGAACCTGCGGGTGGAATGCCAGATCGAAACGGATTTACCCGTCCTGATTCCTGAAAATTACGTATCTAATATCTCGGAACGGCTCAGTTTGTACAATCGTCTGGATAACCTCAAGGACGAAGCCGAATTACAGGCCTTTCAATCGGAAGTAAGCGATCGGTTCGGTCCCTTACCCGAAGAAGTACGTGATTTGATCGGACTGGTGCGGGTTCGCTGGAAAGCTGAACAAATTGGTTTCGAAAAATTAACACTTAAACAAAATACATTGAAGGGAACTTTCGTTTCTGGTGAGCATGAGGCTTATTATCAGTCAGAAAGATTCGGCCGTGTACTCGATTTTGTAAAGTCTAATCCTAAACGGGTGGTGCTTCGGGATGTGAAAGGGAAGTTGTTGTTACAGGCAGAAAACCTCCGGCAGGTGGCGGATCTGAATGCCTTACTGGGCCAGATGGTGGTTTCTCCCGAAAAAATACCAGCCTGATACGCGTAAATTTGAGTAGTTAAACCAGTTTTTCGAAGATTAGGTATCAGGAATGAATGAACAGTTGTCAGGTAATTCCAGTCAATCTTCTATTTTTGTACGATTTTGAAAGCGATTTTAAGTTAACGTTTAGATGAGAAACCTCCTGCTAAGCGTTAACTTAAAACAGAAAACCAAAAGCGATATTCCAAACCATATACATAGCAATGATGAGAATTGCGTCAGTTTATTTGTTGGGGGCAATGGTGCTGCTGACAACGGCTTGTAAGAAGAACAAAACGCCGGATAGTGCCCACATCGGAAAAAATAGTACGGCAACGGGCATTGCTTATAACGCGAAAGAGGGTTTTTCAACGCCTAAGAGCTTCAAAGGCCAGCCCACGGGTCCTAACCTGGTATATGTAGAAGGCGGCCGTTTTGTCATGGGTTCGCTGGAAGAAGACGTAGCGGGTGTTCACGATAACGTAGAACGGACGGTAACGGTACAATCGTTTTTCATGGATGAAACCGAAATCGCTAACGTTCACTACCTGGAATACCTGCACGCGATTCAGAAAGATTCAACGCAGGAATTTTACGAAGCTGCCTTACCGGATACTACGGTATGGGCGGGTGAAATGGCCTTCAATGATACGTACGTAGATCAGTATCTGCGTTATCCTGGTTTCCGGATGTATCCGGTCGTTGGGGTTTCGTGGGTTCAGGCTCAGGATTACTCTTCCTGGCGTACGGGAGCCGTTAATAATGACCTGGCTCGTAAAGCAACCAGCGGCGGTAAAAAGAAAGGTAAAAAAGGAGAGGAAGCAACTGCCGAAGCCTCCAGTCAGCAATACACCGGAGGCCGGGCTGCTATTGAGACGGGTTTCGTTCTCCCCAACTACCGTCTGCCAACGGAGGCAGAATGGGAATACGCGGCTAAAGCTCTGATCGGTACGCAGTACCTGGATGAAAACCAGTCTAATCAGCGGATTTATCCCTGGGATGGTTCTTCCATGCGGAAAAGCTCAGGCCGTAAAAAAGGAACCATGTTAGCGAACTACAAGCGGGGTCGCGGGGATTACGCCGGTATTGCGGGTAAAACCAACGATGGTGCCATTATCACGGATGAAGTGTACTCGTATCCTCCAAACGATTTTGGTCTCTACAATATGGCTGGAAACGTGAACGAATGGGTTTGGGACGTATATCGCCCCACCACATTCCAGACCTTCAGCGATCTGAACCCTGTTCGTCGGGATGGCTACCTGGATGATGAGAAAAACTACGGTAAAAAAGATAACAACTCCCTGCTGGATAACCGCACGCGGGTGTACAAAGGTGGCTCCTGGGCGGATATCGCTTATTGGTTAGCTCCCGGAACGCGTCGGTACCTGGATCAGGATTCGTCAACGGCTACCATTGGTTTCCGTTGCTCCATGATCGCTTCAGGAAGAAAGAGATAATTTAATTTCCAGTTTAGTTGAAAAGAAGCTGCCCAGTTGGGTGGCTTTTTTTTGTTTGATAGAGGGCTTGAAAAGGCATAGACCTCCTCTGTCTTCTCGAAGAGACCTTACCGGAGGATGAGAAAAATGCAGAAGGTAACTTCCTAAGCTGGTCATCCAGAGAGTTGCCCGCCAGGCAAGGAAGGTCCTTCGCTTCGCTCTGGATGACAGGGAAGAGAAAATGGATGGTCTTTGTAGCTGATACGTCCTGACCTGTCTTCTCGAAGAGACCTTACCGGGGGATGAGAAAAATCCAGAAGGTAACTTCCTAAGCTGGTCATACAGAGAGTTGCCCGCCAGGCAAGGAAGGTCCCTCGCTTCGCTCTGGATGACAGGAAGGAGTAAGTGATTTATGTAGCTGATATGTACTCCTCTTAAACCTCCTCAAACAAAAAAAGAGTTGCAAACCCGAAAGTCTGCAACTCTTTTTTGTTGAGAATATATCCTCAGAACTATACGCGGAAGTGAGAGAAAGCTTTGTTCGCTTCTGCCATCCGGTGCGTATCGTCTTTCTTCTTCACCGCAGCACCTTCACCTTTGGCAGCTGCTACGATTTCGCTAGCCAGACGCTCTACCATGGTCTTTTCGTTACGACCACGAGCATATTTAATCAGCCATTTCATGCCTACTGACTGTTTACGCTCGGGACGAACTTCCGTTGGAACCTGGAAAGTCGCACCACCGACACGGCGGCTTTTTACTTCTACGGTAGGCATAACGTTGTTCAACGCCTTTTTGAAAGCCTCCAGACCATTTTCTTTGGTACGGTTCTCTACTAATTCCAGAGCACCGTAGAAAATGTTATAAGCAGTAGACTTCTTGCCCTCGTACATGAGGTTGTTTACAAATTTCGTTACGAGCGTCTCCTTAAATTTAGGATCCGGTAATACGTACCGTTTTTTTGGTTTTGCCTTACGCATGACTAAGTTACGTTTGAATGGTGATGAGAACGCGTCGCTTCTGCCCGTAACAGTGGCTTACTGCCTTCTCGAATGTATTAAGCCCTCAGTCTTTCCAACTGACGACGATGGATCAGAAAAAGATTACTTCTTCTTACCTTTTGCAGGAGCTGCTGCAGCCTGACCGGGTTTGGGGCGTTTGGCACCGTATTTCGAACGAGCCTGCATACGACCTTTAACACCTGCCGTATCCAGAGCACCACGAATGATGTGGTAACGAACCCCGGGAAGATCTTTCACACGACCACCACGGATCAGCACGATCGAGTGTTCCTGTAAGTTGTGTCCTTCTCCAGGAATGTAGGCGTTCACTTCTTTACCATGTGACAAACGCACACGAGCTACTTTACGAAGAGCAGAGTTAGGCTTCTTCGGTGTAGTAGTGTATACACGAGTACACACACCACGTTTTTGAGGGCAAGCATCAAGAGCTGGAGACTTAGACTTCCAAGTCACACGCTCACGACCCTTACGAACTAGTTGTGAAATAGTAGGCATGATATAAAAAATAAAAAATGTTCGTCTTGAAAAACGGACTGCAAAAGTACTCGCTTTTCATAAAAAAGACAAGCTTGTTTCGGTTTTTTTAGTTCCGGCAAGGATTTAATTAGCCAGACTACCAGCGGATTAAGTCTTGAGTTTGGGGTTCAGCATTTAAGGTTTAAAGTTTTGAGTTGAGCGTTTTGAGTTATTTAGTTACAGTAGTAATGATTTTAGCTCCAGTAGGATTCCGTAGAAACAGCCCAAATGGAATCCGGCGTTGTAAGCAAATAGCCGCACTTCCTAAACCCTGTTATTCTTTTTTTCAAAGATTCCGATCAACTTCGTTTCTATTGCGTTTATTACATCAAATACCATTCAGAAACCTATGACTTATTTCCTCGAAAACGATTTTCTAAAGGTAGCCATTCGCCAGAAAGGGGCTGAACTGGTGAGCCTGTATAACAAAGAAACCCATCTGGAATACCTGTGGAGCGGCGATCCAGCCTTCTGGGCCAAGCATTCGCCCGTGTTGTTCCCTATTGTGGGAGCTTTGAAGGGGAATGCCTATCACTACGAAGGGAACTCCTATGAGCTAAGTCGGCACGGCTTCGCCCGGGATATGAATTTCGAACTGGAAGCGGAAGGCGAATCGGATTTGACATTTTTACTGAAAAGTAATGCGGAGACGCAGGCCGTTTACCCTTTCGAGTTTCGACTGCGGATGATCTATACCCTGCACCAGAACGAGTTATCCGTTCAGTATAAAGTAACCAATCACGACTCGAAGGATCTGTATTTCTCCGTGGGAGGGCATCCGGCGTTTCGCGTTCCGATGACGGATGAAACGCAGTACACGGATTATTACCTGGAATTTAACGAAACGGAAGATTTCAATCGCTGGCCGCTGGCCGAAGGAGGATTGATTGACGTGAGTCCTGAACCCGTCGCCGAAAACAGTAACCGCATTCGCCTTTCACATGAGCTGTTCGAAAAAGATGCTCTGGTCTTTAAGCATCTGAAATCTACTTCGGTAACCCTGAAATCCGATCAGGTGCCGTATCAGTTGAAGTTTGATTTTGAAGGATTTCCTTACCTGGGTATTTGGGCCGCTCCCCAGGCTCCTTTTGTGTGCATCGAACCCTGGTGCGGCATCGCTGACAGCGTTACCCACGATCAGAATCTGGAAACTAAAGAGGGTATTAATGTTCTGGCGGCCGGAGAAGAGTTCAGTCGAACCTGGAAAGTAACGCTTTCATAAAAGGCATCAGGCTAAGAATAGCAATGGCCAGCTCCGGAGCTGGCCATTGTTGTTAAGGACGTAACTTCAGTTCTTTTCCCGCAAGGTCTTCCCAGCGGTATAAATGAAAGGTGCGGTCGGTGCTCATGACTACGAATAAGCCGTGCCTGAAATCCTCATTCAAAGGCACGGATACCATTTCAGAGCCATCACTTTCTTTCGCACGAACGTTGACGATTTTAACCAGCTTATGCTCGTAAGGCTTGTCAGGAGTCCCCTCGCGGCTGAAAATATGAAAACGATTCGCTCCCTGATCCGATACGAGAATATAACCCGTGCTGTCCGTTAGTTCATAAATCGAAATGCCTTCGTGATCGACTTTAAAATGTTCAGTGGCAAAGAGAGCTAATTCTTCATTGCCCTTTTCCGGATCCGCGTAATACTGGCGAACGCCCTTGCCTTCGTCGGAATAATAGACATATCCCAGCTTATCGTCCACCGCAATGGATTCAATTTCTTTGAGACCACTATAAGTTCCGAATTTCCGCACCAGCGTCGCTTTGATTTGCCCCGTTCCGTCGTCGTCGAGACGGTATTGCCAGAGGTAACCGCCCGTGGTTGGGCCCGTTTTTCTACCTACGATGGCATAGATCACCCCTGCTTTATTTTTATACAGCGAAATACCCATCAAGTCACGGTATTCGGGCTGCGTTTCTCCTTCAAACACCTCAATACCACCCTTGTCCACGGGCTTCATATCGGGTAAAGAGAAAATTCGCAGTTTGTGCGTCATGCGTTCCGTCGTCACGGCGATATCGATGGGCTTTCCGTTCAGGACCAGTCCATACTCAATATCCACGTTATTGGGACGTTTGAGTCCGCCCACTTTCTGCTGAATTTTTCCCTGAAGGTTAAAAACATACAGGCCGCCGTCGGCATCTTTATCCGTTCCCAGGATCAGACTTTTGGCCGGATCCTGCGGGTTAATCCACACCGCCGGATCGTCGGAATCGTGAGCCAGCTTTTCCGTAATGTACAAAGGTTTCACCGCCTGGCGGGAAAGGGTATGCCGCTGGCAACTACTTAGTAAAGCCAGTCCGGCCAGAAATAATGTGCTTGTTTTCAGTAACATGCGTTTCAATTGAATACAAAAAGTCCCCACGAAAGACCAGGCTCCATGGGGACTCGTGATGACTTATTTCGTACCGTACGCTCCGATGTACGAACCGGGAGCGGGGGACGTATAGGTTACCCCATTTACACTTAGACCACTTGAGTACAAACGGGTAAAGTCAGTTTTGCCTTTGCCCAGAGCGGGCGAACCCGCTTGCAGGTGGAAATCCCAGGAAGTATCGTAAGCCGAATTGGTGCTGGACGTAGACAGGGGATAGTTCAGCAGCTTGGGATCGTTTTCGCCCGCTTTCGTGCCCAGCAGATCATTCGTTCCTTTCACGATTTCAGCAGAAGGCTGAAACTGATCCACGCCCGTTTGGGTATAACCGTAATAGAAGTTATTCGAAACGACCGAACGCGTGTCTTCCGGAGCTCCTTTGTCGCGTTTGATCCCGAAGCGATCGTTCACGAACAGTGTGTTATAAACATCGGCCCGAACGGTCTTCTCCAGCCAGACGGATCCTCCCTTGATCGTAGGCCGTCTCCAGCCCGCGTTCACAATCGTGTTGTTATACGCCACTACATACGCCTGGGGTGTTTTATCACCGCCATTGGAAAGCTTAAGAGCGTTCGTGTTGGGGCTGTAAATCAGATTGAAAGCGATCTCTGCCTGTACACCCGATTTGATGTTAATGGCTTCCCCGCCGGAGACTCCCATGGTATGGAAGGTATTGTTCATGATTAATACTTTACCTCCTTCCAGATAGAATCCGTCTTCGTTGAAATGACGAATCGTACTGTTCGCTACTACGACTTTGGAAGCCGTATTCGACGTATACAACACCGGAACGTGCTCGCCCGCAGCTGCTTTGTAGAATTGAGCTTTAACCGAAGGAGATTCTTCCGTCGTCACGGCTCCACCGTATTCAAGAACGGTATTGGAGAGGACGACCTCCGTGTTGGTGGGGCCCGCAATCAGACCGCCCCACAGGTTGCCGAAGTTATTGGCAGCTGTTTTCCAGGCTTCCGGAACGGTGAATTTCACCGGATTAGCGGTGGTGCCCATGCTGTAGAGGTTCCCCCGGATCAGAATCTCAGGCTTCACGATGGAATCGCTCATCAGAACGGTTACGCCTTCTTCAATCGTCAGCGATTTTCCTTCCGGAATCTGAAGGTGACCCGTTACTTTGTAGATGTTCCCTTTTTTCCAGACGCCTTCCACGTTACCGCTTACGCTTTCTTCGGTGGGAGCTGGGTTTACCTGCGTTTCTTCGGAATTTTTGCTGCAACTGGTTAAAAGAGCCATGGCCAGACCAGCGGCAATAAACAGTTTGTTCATGATTGTTTCTGGATAAGTAAGATTTTGTAAAAGCTTGAATTCTAGAGTTTAAAGCGTAAGCCCAGCAGGTAACTACGCTGGTAATAATCCCGACGGATGAGGGTTTTACCCGCTTCGGTCTGATGGGGTAATCCGGCATTCACCGACTCCGCATTCTTGGTGTATACTTCCAGGGGCGTATTCAGCAGATTATTGGCTTTCCCGAAAATGACCCAACGCTGGCCGATGGTTTTCTCCAGCGAAGCATCCATCTGGATGAAGGCTTTCTGCCAGAGATCATTATTGAGGAACTGAGACACTGTATTAATCCGCTCTCCGGTATAACTACCCGCTACCTGAGCGTCCCAACCGTTGTTTTTGTAGAATAAAGTCAGGTTGCCAATGTGGGCCGATTGCCCGTACAAAGGCCGTGTCTGGTCCACGTACATTGGTACTAAGTCACCGTTTTCATTACGCGTTCGGATAAACTTGGCGGAGGTAATCCGGGAGAGCGTGTAGGTGTAATTGGCCTTAATGCCCCACTTGCTGAAATATTTGATATAGTCCAGCTCCAGACCCGTGTTCCGGGCATTCCCGAAATTACCCGGTGTATAGATGATCGACTGACCGCGAACGGGATCGCGTTGGAGCGTGTACTCGATGGGGTTTTGAAGGTATTTATAGAACAGCCCTACCATGAACTGGTCCGTGCGAGTAGGGAAGTGCTCGTAACGCAGGTCGATATTATCGGCAATCACCCGCTTCAGATCCGGGTTACCCCGCTCCTGATATTCTTCCTGAACCAGGTTATAAGGAACAATTTCGAAGAAGCCCGGACGATTCAGTGAACGGAAGTACGAAGCCCGCCAGTTGGTTTGGTCATTGGGCATGTATTTCAGGTGAAGGCTAGGTAATACATCGGTGTAAATCTGGTTACCCGTTGGCCGGTCTTCCCCGATTTGATTTTTCAGTTCATAGCCCTGATTGGTATGTTCCACCCGAAGGCCGCCCAGAATTTCCCAGTGCAGGGGGGTGGCTTTGGCCTGTACATACCCCGAAGCCGTTTGCTCGGAAGCCTCATACGTCAGGGCACTGGCTACCGACCCCCGAGGGTTCTGGATGGTCCAGTCGATCTGATCATAGGAAGTGAAATTTTCACCGAATAAGGCAAGGTTATTCACCGGGCGAATCTGGTAACTGTTGTAAAAGTTACTCCGGTCTTTCTGGCGGTATAATCCCCCCGCTTTCCATTCGATGGGCGTACCTCCCCAGCGGGAATGGTAGATAAAGTTCAGGTAAGCCGACAGGTCCGTATCCGAATTGTGCTCCCACCGCCGATAGCCATTGCCCACGTAGGTACGTCGTTCGATGAAGTTTTTCCGTTCGCCCAGCAGGGGGACCTGCGTCTGATCGGGTTGCTCGTTTGTCGCTCTGGAATACACCGCTGACCATTGCATTTCAAAAGGATCGCTGAGCTGGTGTTTGCCCTGTAGCGTGCTGGTCAGAATCTGCTGCTGCGTCAGACGGCTCCGCGTATCGTAACCCAGGGTGGCGTTACCAGCAATCGGATCATATCCCCCAATGGTTAACTGCGTTGTTTTCGTATCCCGGATCTGGCTGTTACTGAGGTTAATAAAAGCGTTGTACAACGAAAGCTTATGGCGATCATTCAGGCGGTAATCCAGCTTCGTGTGCAGGCCGTAACGTACCTGTTGCTCCGAATACTGGCGTTCGCTTAACTTGGTCAGGGTTACGCCTTTCTGCGTATCGACCGTTTCTGAATCAAAGAACAGACTATTACTTCCCCGGTAGGTATTCTGGTAACTGCCCGCTACGACGATCCCGAGTTTCTGATTGAAATAGCGATCACCCCAGGAAAATCCACCCAGCAAATTCGGCGGTGGCGACTGATTTTTATACCTGGAGGTAACTTTTGAGAAATCGCTGGCCGTCGCGTTATACTGGTTACCCTTCCGCTCGTAGGGCGATTTTTTATCGACCGATTTCCAGTCATAACTCATGAAGGGACGATCCATGAATAACTCACTGTAACCCGTCGACATATTGGCGGTGAAGAGGTGATGGTTTGGAGCATCTTTCATCACCAGGTTAACGGCTCCCCCAATGGCGTCACCTTCCATGCTCGGCGTTAATGCCTTGTATACCTCCAGTCGGTCTAACAAATCAGAAGGAAAAATATCAAGCGGAACGTAGCGATACCGATTATCCGGACTCGGAATTTTCACCCCATTGACTAACGTATAGTTATAGCGTTTGTCCATGCCACGAACGATGGCGTACTGGCCGTCGCCGTTGCTGTTACGCTCTACTGAAACCCCCGAAACGCGTTGAATGACGTTGGCTACAGTTAGGTCAGGAGATAACTGAATGGACCGTCCCGAGACAATGTTCATGACCTGATCGGCGGAGCGTTCGAGGTGACGGGCTGTCTGATCACTGGTTCCTTCTCGGCCCGTTTTAACGACTACTTCCTGCAAATTCTGTCGGTCAGATGGCTTTAGCGACGCATCAAAAACAACAGTTTCAGTACCGGAGATACGAATTTCTGTAGTAACGGATTGAAACGTAATAAAACTGATCGTTACGCGGTACGTACCGTCAGGCAGGTTTTTAATGGTGTACGTGCCATCGTAGCCGGAAAGGTCATGATAAGCAGTGTTTTCTACGCGAATAACGGCTCCGGTGATGGGCTCGCCGGAAGATAATTCAGAAATTTTTCCTTTAATCGTACCTGCCCATCCAACGAAAGAAATAAAGCAGAAAAAAATGGTAATACCGTAACTCTTTCCCATCGAATGAATACTGATTGAGTAAGCAAGGTCAGCCCGGGAATCAGGTTACCTGGGTTACTGATTTTCGTTTGATGGAACGAAGGTGCAGGATGAAAAATCAGGAGTCAAGCTAATGGAAAGGCCGAAGAAGTCAGACTCACCGGGCCACCGTTAGCAGTAAAGCAACAGCGTTACTGAAATGTAATTAATGTGTTGAAATTCAGTTAAATATACCGTTACAAAACCGCCATTAAGTTTGCATTATGCCAGTGTTACCAAAATGTTAAGCCCTTAAATCCCCTGAATAAAGGCCGTCAGGCTCTCGCCCGGGTCCAGGTTCAGTTTTTTTCGAAGGCGGTAACGAGTCACCCGTAAACTGTCCTGAGAGATTCCCAGCAGGGTAGAAATATCGGCTGAAGTAAGATTCATTTTCAATAGAGCCACCAGGCGTAAATCGGAGATAGATAAGTGGTCTGAATAAGTCCTTAATTTTTCAAAAAAGGACTGGTGAACCTGTTCGAACGTATTGCTAAATTCCAGCCAGTATTGATCGTGACTAAAACTATCATTAATCTGCTGAACAATTTTCTTGATCTGCTTTTTATGATCCCGTTTGTCATCTTTTATTAGTCGGTCCAAACTACTTTTTAAATCTTCTAATGCCTGATTTTTTTGGATTATGTGTAAAATATGCGTGGATAATTCCCTGGAACGAATATCCAGTTCGTGCTTGAGCTGTTCCTCCTGTAATTGCTGGTTTCGTAGTTCAGACTGCATCAATTCATGCTGGGTTTTGTAAACCAGCTGATTCTGTCGGCTCAGCATCTGCTCATTCCGAACCTTCATTTTCTGTCGGTTATAGGCCAGCGTGATGAGTCCGACCAGTAAGAGGAGCACAATCACAACTGCGGTAGTCATCAGCTGGTTAAACTGCCGTTCATTGGTCAGCCGTTCGATCTCGTTGTTTTTTTGCTCTGTCTCGAAAAGAGTCTGGGTCAGGGCCAGTTGCTGACTGCTTTCGAGGGAATAAATCTCCGCTTCATAGGCCCGGCTGAGGGCTACGTAATGGTAGGCACTGTCGTGGCGTCCCATCAGGTGGTAGGCTTTGCCAATGTCATTGGTCGAACCGCTCAGGTAGTGGCGTTCATGGGTCCTGAGGGCCAGCTCGTACGCTTTTCGGCTGTAGCCAAGGCTTTCCTGAGCCTTGCCGGTTTTACGAAGAATGTCGCCCAGGTTGTTATAAATCTCAATGCGAAGCAACGAATCGCGGGTTTGCAGATTAACCGCCAGAGCCCGCTGAAAATACACCTGAGCCGAGTCGTAGCGTTCAAGATCTTCGAAAATGCTGCCCATGTTTTCGTAAATCTTGGCTATACCTTCCCGATTTTGGCTGGACAGGTACTGATTCAGAGCCTGTTGCTGATAATAAAAGGCACTGTCATACAGGTGTCGCTTTTCGTATAAATGCCCGATGTTTCCATACGTATTGGCTATACCGGAGGCATCCGACAAGTTTTGAAAAAGCAGCAGAGCCTGTTTGTATTGCAGACGGGACTGCTGCGGTTGCTTGGTATAGTAGTACAGCTCACCCAGAGCATTATGATTCTCCGCGAGTAATTTCTTCTCCCCCAATTGTTCGAGTTTCTGTCCCGCCTGAGCGTAGTAACTGAGCGACTGCGGGTATTGCCCGGCGTGAAAATACAGGCGTCCGAGCGACTGAAGGGCCCGGGCCGCCGCCAGGGGTTTTTCGGACTGAAGAGCCAGGGCATATTCCTCTTTGGCTCGACTGAACGCCACTTCAGGTCGTTCCGGATTGGAGGGAGTATTTTGTCCGAACGTGAAAAAAACGGGTAAAAAAAACAGAAGCAATCCGCTACGCCAAAGGCCTGAAATCATGAGTACTGCTGATGGTTTGAATCTGGAAGATAGGACCTTTTCAGTAGGCCGGAAGATTAACAAATTGTTAACCGCCGGCAGCCGGTCTGGTTAAGATGCATAGCCAGGAAATAAGATTTTGAAGTATTGTGAATCAATAATAAAGAATTTGTCTATTTTATTTGTATTTTATGTTTATGATTCCCATCTTTGATTTAAGATTTGAGTAAAAAAGAAAGTCAATTAATTCCGCCTATTCCAATCGCCACCATTATGCAGAAGAACTTGGTTCGTAGCAAGGAAGACTACCTTCGCCACATTTTAGCGACCAGCTTGCAGCACGAGGAAGAAAGTCCGGGATATTCGGTGCCGGAGTGGTTACCCATTCCCAAGCCCGAGCAGTATCCATGCATTGCCATTACTTCTGATCCGGTTCGGGAGGGAACGGCTTTATTCTTTGAAGTTGAGCTGATTTACTTTACTGATTTCCTGAATCCGAATTAATAGGTTGTTAACCTTTACCTGAGAGCATTTCCCGTACGAAGCCACCCTGATCGAAGCCCGTGTTCTTTTTTGGATACGGGCTTATTTTTGTTTGAAGGTTTGATAATAGTTGGAGTAGGTTTGATAAGTTTGAGTACGTTTGGTGAGAGAAGCTTTGGTTGCAGTAGGATTAGAAACAAACCAACCGGCGGGTTAAATCCTCAAACTTGCCCGAACCGAAATAAACTTCAGACTTCATGGAAGACTTACGCTACCCCATTGGGTTTTTTACCTATTCCGGACCATACTCGCCTGAACAGCGAAACGAACTTATCAAGTCCCTGCTTCACGTTCCGAGTCAGTATCGGCAGGCCCTGGAAGGCCTGTCAAAACAGCAACTGGACATGCCTTACCGCGAGGGTGGCTGGACCGTTCGGCAGGTCATCCATCACGTAGCCGATAGTCACATGAATGGCTATGTACGAACGAAACTGGCCTTAACCGAAGCCCATCCTACCATCAAACCCTACGAAGAAGGCCGCTGGGCCGATCTGGGGGATACCTTCGAGACGCCATGGGAGGTTTCGCTTTCCCTGCTGGAGGCGTTGCACGTTCGCTGGGTGACTGTGTTTCAAACCATGCAGGAAGCCGATTACCAGAAAACCTTTTTTCACCCCGGTTCCGGGCAGAGCGTAACGCTGGACTATCAGTTAGGAAACTATGACTGGCATGGTCGTCATCATCTGGCTCACATTACTGGTTTGAAAGAACGAATGGGCTGGTGAATGTTTTTTTACTTCCCGGAAGTAATGATCTTTCGGGAAGGTAGCTCATCGAAGTACCTGTAGTTTACTCCTCTAAACACTATGAAAAAGTTACTCGTATGGGGCCTGCTGGCTCTGATCACCACTGCCGCAACGGCTCAGAAACCCGTCCGCGTAGCCGTGGCAGGTATTACGCACGGTCACGTGCCCTGGATTCTGGGTCGGAAACCGCTGGGTGACATCGAACTCGTCGGTATTGCCGAAAGCAATCAGGACTTATCCCAGCGATACGCGTCGCGGTATAAGCTCGATCCGAAACTGTTTTATAAGGATCTGATAACGATGCTTGATCAAACCAAACCCGAAGCCGTCGTGGCGTTTGGGTCGATTTATGAGCATAAGGCCGTCGTGGAAGCCTGTGCTCCGCGGGGCATTCACGTCATGGTCGAAAAACCGCTTTCCACCAATGTGAAAGATGCCGAACGAATGGCGGAGTTGTCACGCAAACATAAAACGCTGTTACTGACCAACTACGAAACGTCCTGGTACCCCAGCATTGAGAAAACCTACCAGCTGGTGATGGACAGTACGGCGGTGGGAACATTCAAAAAAATGGTCGTACACACGGGACACGAAGGCCCGAAAGAGATCAACGTGAATCTGGAGTTTTTCAATTGGTTAACGGATCCCGTACAGAACGGCGGCGGGGCTCTCATTGACTTTGGCTGTTACGGAGCCAACCTGATGACGTACTTCATGAAGAACGAGAAACCGCTTTCGGTAACGGCGGTTACGCATCAGTTCAAACCTCAGATTTACCCCAAAGTGGACGATGAGGCCACGATTATCATTGAATACCCCAATGCTCAGTGCATCGTGCAAGCTTCCTGGAACTGGCCCTACAGTCGAAAAGATATGGAAGTCTACGGCGATGGGGGCTACGTAATCACCGAAAATCAGGAAAAATACAAAGTCAGAAGTGGGAAAAAGAAGGAAGAAAAACGGAGCATTACCAAACAGGAGTTACCCGTATACGATGATCCTTTCGCCTATTTTGCGGATCTGATTCGCGGCAAAATCAAACCTCATCCGCTGTATTCACTGGAGAACAATTTGATGGTGGTGCGTATTCTGGAAGCTGCCCGGGAGTCGGCGAAGGCGGGGAAGACGGTGAAGCTGTGATTTTTAACTTTGCTGCAATCCATCACGGGTGTCAAGACTACTATCTTATGTATTTAGAACAGATAACAGCATCCACTATGATTTAAAAAAATTATTATATATATCAAAGAGAAAAATGATAACCTTTTTTGGTTTTTGCTATATACTTAGAAAGTCGTAATGACATATGAGTTTTAAATCATTTATTACTACCTGATTATAAATTGAAATGATTTGGATTATCGTACTAATACTCGCAGTGTTTTTTTTGTTGTATGCTACTATAGACAATCGACAAAAAAGAAGAGAATATTTTTATAGAATAGATCAAGCACAAGATATGTTAAACATTGCTGATAAAGAAATGGATATTATATCCTCTTATATTTTTGATATTGTATCAATTAATTATGGAGAAAATTTTGTTAAGAATATAGAAAATGGAATAATATCTATAGGTATGCCTAGCGAATTATTAGTTTTAAGTTGGGGCAAGCCAGCGGATATAAAGAAAAAAATCTATAAAGGTAATAGTACAGAGTTATGGTATTACGGGTCTTTTGTAAATCGATTAGGTAATATTAAATTCACTACAGAAGTAGTGATTGAAAACAATAATATTGTGGGATGGCAAGACCTTTAAAAAAGCATATATATGCAAAATTTATACCAAATACTCGGAGTAGAAATAAATGCCACAGAAGATGAAATCAAACAGGCATATCGAAAATTATCAAAAAAATTTCATCCTGATAAGAATGAGGGGGATAAATATTTTGAAGAATGGTCTAAAAGAATTAATGAGGCTTACAGTGTTTTAGGTAATAAATCTAGCAGATTAGAATATGATAGAGAGGCATTAAACTCAAAATCGGATAATAATAAGTCGACAAGAGAAAAAGCATACAAAGAAGGCAATTATGAGACGGAGATGTATATCTTAACTAAAATAAGGGAAAATACAAATAATTATATTGGTGCTAGGAAGAAACTTAATGCTGCTAAAGAATATTATAAATTAGTCTCAAGTCAAGAGACTCCGGGGAGTTTGTTTTTTGTTAAATTTTTTTTATCTGTATTCTTTATAGCATTATCTTCTTATAAAATAATTAATATTCATAATAACAAAGAAAATAATATTAAAATTAAACCTGAGACCAATAGAGATAGTGTCAGTGTAATTAAAGTTCCTAATAATATTACTAATGACAATAGTTTATTTTTTTTAGAAAATGCTGAAGATATTGACGAGTATTATTTGGTGTTTTCTGATAAATGCTATTTTTATAATAACCCAGATGAAAAATTCATTACAAAAAAATATTTAGTATTGAATGATAGTATTCATGCAATCAAAAGATATAATGATTACGTTTATACTGAGTATATTAGCAAATATAAAAAAAATAGATTGATTAAAGGTTGGATAAAAAATGAAGACTTAATTAGTAGCGATATGACTGATGTCAGATCCGGAGGATTAATAATAGAAGAAGATACTACTCATATAAATCAATAATTTTAATTAGGATTTTCGTAAAAAATAGTTTTTATTTTCGTGTATTTATATGAAATGTAATACAAATAATAGCTGATCTGTAATGATCCTAATGTACTATTTATTATACATAGTTTTCAGGTTATAAACGCAAAAGCTCTTCCATTAGAAGAGCTTTTGCGTTTATAATACGAGAAACGATTACGCTAATTCCATCTTCAAAAACTTCGCCGTATGGCTGCCTTTTACTTTGGCTACGGTTTCGGGTGTTCCTTCGGCGATGATCTGGCCGCCGCCGTTCCCACCTTCGGGTCCTAAGTCAATCACCCAGTCCGATACCTTGATGACGTCGAGATTATGCTCAATAATCAGTACGGTATTGCCTTTCGTGACCAGTTTTTGAAGTACGTTTAATAGATGCTCAATGTCCTTGAAGTGCAGACCCGTAGTCGGTTCATCGAGGATGTATAAGGTCTTGCCCGTATCTTTTTTCGATAACTCTTCGGCCAGCTTTACCCGCTGGGCTTCACCGCCGGAGAGGGTAGTGGCCTGTTGACCCAGCGTCAGGTAACCTAAGCCTACCTCGCTCAACGTCTGAACTTTGCGTAGGATTTTAGGCTGATTTTCGAAGAATTCCACGGCCTGCTCCACGGTCATATCCAGCACGTCGGAAATGGATTTTCCTTTGAAACGAACTTCCAGTGTTTCGCGGTTGAAACGCTTGCCCTTACACACTTCGCAGGGAACGTAAACGTCCGGCAGGAATTCCATCTCAATCTTTTTCATCCCGGCTCCTTCGCAACCTTCGCAGCGACCGCCTTTGACGTTAAAACTGAAACGTCCGGCTTTGTACCCCCGGATTTTCGCTTCGGGTAACTCCGAAAACAGCGTCCGGATGTCGCTGAACATTCCCGTATACGTAGCCGGGTTGGAACGCGGCGTGCGACCAATCGGCGACTGATCAACTTCGATAACTTTATCCAGATGTTCCAGTCCTTCCACGGCTTTATACACCATCGGTTCGCGTTTGGAACGGTAAAAATGCTGATTCAGAATCGGAAACAGGGTTTCATGAATCAGCGTACTTTTTCCGGAACCCGAAACCCCCGTGATGGAAACCATCGTTCCGAGGGGTAACTTAAGCGTTACATTTTTCAGGTTATTACCATTCGCTCCGCTGATTTTCAACGTTTTGCCATTGCCCTTCCGACGTTCCGCCGGAATAGTGATGCTCTGACGACCACTCAGGTAATCCGAGGTAGTGGATTGGTTTTCAAGAAACTGCTGTGGGGTTCCCTGACCCACGACTGAGCCGCCGTGGCGACCGGCACCGGGACCAATGTCCACCAGATAATCCGATTCGAGCATCATGTCTTTGTCGTGTTCGACGACTAGAACCGTATTACCCAAATCGCGTAAATCCTTGAGTGACTGAATCAGTTTGACGTTATCCCGCTGGTGAAGGCCAATGCTCGGCTCATCCATAATGTACAGAACGCCCACGAGTTGGGTGCCGATTTGAGTCGCTAGACGAATCCGCTGGGCTTCGCCACCCGATAAGCTTCGTAAGGGACGATTCAGCGTCAGGTAATCCAGCCCGATGTTGAGCAGGAAGCCAATCCGTTTGCGAATTTCTTTCAGTACTTCCTTCCCAATAACCTGCTGGCGGTCGCTCATGCGGTTTTCCAGTCCCAGCGTCCAGGACGCCAGTTCCGAAATCTGCATATTCGCCAGTTCGGCAATATTCCGGTTATCAATCTTGAACCAAAGGGCTTCTTTCTTCAGTCGGGCACCGTTACATTCCGGACAGGATTTAATGACCATAAAGTCTTTCAGCCAATCCTGAATCTTGTCCGAACCGCTTTCCTGCTGTCGTTTCAGGAAGTTAATGATGCCTTCGTACTTGGTGTTCCATTCCGTTCCTTCATACTTCTTGGAAGGCACAGGCACGGGTTCGTCCGTTCCGTACATCATCATCTCCAGAGCCTCAGGTGGGAATTTTTCAATGGGTGTGGTTAACCCCACCTTGAAGGGTTTCAGCAAGACTTCCAGTTGTTTGAAAATCCACAGTTCCCGGTATTCGCCAATGGGAGCAATGGCTCCCCGGCTGATACTCAGTTTTTTATCGGGAATGATCGAATCAATAGTAATTTCTTCAATCACGCCCAAACCCTGACACGTGGGGCACCAGCCGTAAGGGGAGTTAAACGAGAAAGCGTTCGGAGCGGGTTCATCATAACTGATACCCGAAACCGGATCCATCAGGTTTTTCGAGAACCAGCGGGTCTGATCTTTATCGTCCTGAAGTAACATCAGGCCCTTACCCATTTGCAGGGCTTTGCCCACCGACTGACTCAGCCGGAAGCGGTCTTCTTCTTTAGGAATGATGCGGTCAATAACTACTTCAATGTCGTGAATCTTGAAGCGGTCGAGCTGCATTTTCGGTACGATGTCCTGAATTTCGCCGTCGACCCGAACCTTGGTATAGCCCTGTTTGGCAATCTGAACGAAAAGCTCGCGGTAATGTCCTTTCCGCCCCCGAATCACCGGAGCCAGCAGGATTGTTTTTCGGGTATCGTAATCTTTCAAAATCTGATCAATGACCTGATCCTGCGAAAACTGAACCATTTTATCACCCGTCACGTAACTGAACGCTTCCCCCGCACGGGCGTAAAGCAGACGCAGAAAATCATAAATTTCCGTTGTCGTGCCCACCGTTGAGCGAGGGTTTTTGGAAGTCGTTTTCTGTTCAATGGAAATAACGGGAGAGAGGCCTTCGATTTTATCCACATCGGGCCGTTCCATCGAGCCGATAAAGCCCCGGGCGTAAGCCGAGAAACTTTCCATGTACCGACGCTGCCCCTCCGCGTAGATGGTATCAAAAGCCAGCGAAGACTTACCCGAACCACTGATGCCCGTAATGACCACCAGTTTATTGCGGGGAATGGTTAAATCAACGTTTTTGAGATTGTGCTCGCGGGCACCTAAAATTTCGATAAGTTCCTGACCGTTGGATTCGGTGGATATTGTGGGAAGAGTGGTTTCTGCCATGAAGTCCTAACAACGTAAAAACAAGTAAAGTTACCGCTTTTAAGTATTTTTTTCAGTGTCTAAATCGAAACGAATTCAGGTAAATGGATACCTTCGTAGATTAATAAAATTTTTTATTATTGAACCGGGTCTGATACGCATCATTCGATCTTTCAGTAGTAAAAACGATGTCTAACGATTCGCCTGCTATTCCTCCTGATACGTATGAAAAAACTCGTTATACCTGTTTTAGGGTGTTTCTTAAGCCTGAGCAGCCTGGCTCAGCAAGCTCCAAAGCCCTACGGAGCCGTCCCTTCTGCCCGTCAATTGAAGTGGCACGAAACGGAAATGTACAACATTGTCCACTTCACGCCCACGACTTTCGAAGACAAAGAATGGGGCTACGGTGATGCCAGTCCCGCTACCTTTAATCCGAGTAATTTTGATGCGGAACAGATTGTCCGGGCAGCCAAGGCTGGCGGATCCAGGGGCATCGTCTTTGTCGCGAAACACCACGACGGTTTCTGTCTCTGGCCTACGAAAACGACGGACTATAACATCTCAAAAAGTCCGTTCCGCAACGGCAAGGGAGATATGGTACGGGAGATGATGCTGGCCTGCCAGAAATACGGGCTGAAGCTGGGTTTGTATTGCTCACCCTGGGATCGGAATAATGCGGCGTATGGAACAGACAAATACCTGGCCATTTATCAGGCTCAGCTCAAGGAATTATATACGAACTACGGTCCGCTCTTCATGTCCTGGCACGATGGAGCGAACGGCGGCGATGGGTATTATGGCGGTGCCCGCGAATCCCGGAAGATTAATAACCTGACCTATTACGACTGGGATAACACCTGGGCGATTACCCGGAAATTACAGCCGAATGCGAACATTTTCAGCGATGTGGGATGGGATGTTCGCTGGGTGGGTAACGAAAAAGGCTTTGCCAACGAAACGTCATGGGCTACGTTTACGCCCACTTCTGCCGATGGGAAAAGCAAAGGCGTACCCGGCAACGCTAATGATTACGACGCCCCAACCGGAACGCGGAATGGCGAAAAATGGATTCCGGCGGAGTGCGACGTTCCTCTGCGTCCGGGCTGGTTTTATCATGCCAGTCAGGATGGGAAATCCAAAACGCCGCAGCAGTTACTTGAACTCTATTACAAAAGTGTGGGTCGCGGGGCGGCTCTGGACTTAGGGTTGTCGCCCGATAAAACCGGACAACTGCACAACGACGACGTCGTCATTCTAAAAGCATTTGGTGACATTATTCGGAAAACCTTTGCCACGAACCTGGCTAAAACGGCTCAGATTTCGGCCACGGCAGGTCGCGGAGCGGCGTTTACCACCAAAAATATTCTCGATAATAACCGTCAGACCTACTGGGCCAGTACGGATCAAACCACCACGCCGGAATTTACCCTGACCTGGAAAACGCCCGTGACGTTTAATATTCTGAGTCTTCGGGAAGCCATTGCTCTGGGCCAGCGAATCGAAGAATTCAAACTGGACGTCTGGGAAAACAACCAGTGGAAGGAAATTCACACCGGAACGAGCGTGGGTGCCCTGCGTCTGGTGCGGTTACCTAAGTATTATACCACGGAAAAAATCCGTGTTCGCATTACGAAATCGCCGGTGGCTGTAACCATCAGTGAATTAGGGATTTACACCGAGCCCGAGCAGCTGCTCGCTCCCGTGATTAAACGAAACCAGAAAGGAATGGTGACTATTGAGTCACCCGTTTCCGTGCGTGAAATTCGGTATACGCTGGACGGCTCAGCACCCAGACCGACTTCCGCCTTGTACACAGAAGCATTTTCCTTACCACAGGCTGCAACGGTGAAGGCTCAGGTATTCGGAAAAGTCCAGAGCGGCCCGGTCGCCTCGGTTGATTTTGACATGCCCTCAACGAAGTGGAGCATTGATCAAAAAGCTGGGCGAGCCATTGATGGCGATGCCTCGACGGTTTGGGTTTCGGATAAAAAAGAAAAATACCCGCACGCCCTGACGCTGAACTTGGGCGAAGAAATCACCCTGAAAGGCTTTACTTACACCCCGGATGCTTCGGATCACCGTCGCGGCACGGTCTATAAGTATCAGGTTTTCCTGTCGAAAGACGGACAAAACTGGGGTGAAGCCGTAGCAGAAGGACGTTTTGATAACATTCAGAATAACCCGCTGGAGCAACGCGTGCTGTTCAAAAAAGCACAGTCGGCTCAATACCTGCGTTTTGTAGCCGTTGAAGCAACGGATGCCAGCGAGACCGTAGCAAATGTGGCCGAACTGGGCATTATCACCAGGTAACAAGGGTAAAAGAGCGGTTAGGGATCAATGATTCTTACTCCGCTGAGTTTGAAAAGAGGTTTCTGAACTATATTTCCTGAAACTCTAAACGGAAAACAGTCAACTTAATCATGAATCGCAGAGATTTTATACAAAACACGGCTCTGGCCGGAGCGGGTCTAATGCTTCCGCTTTCGGGCATGGCGGCCAGTTTCCCAGAAGTTCGGGTATCGGTTTCCAAGCGGAATTTTACGAGTAAGGCGGTGGAAGCCACCATTCAGCGGGTTCAGAAAATGATTGCCGATGAAGAACTGGCCTGGTTGTTCGGCAACTGTTTCCCCAATACGCTGGATACTACGATTCATTACAGCGAAAAAAATGGCAAGCCTGATACGTTCGTTATCACGGGTGACATTGACGCCATGTGGCTGCGGGACAGTACGGCTCAGGTTTGGCCGTATCTGTCGCTGGTGAAAGAAGATGAACCCCTGAAGAAACTCATTCAGGGCGTGGTTCGTCGCCAGACGCAGTGCATTCTGATTGATCCCTATGCCAATGCCTTTTATAACGGCCCCGGTCACAGTGAGTGGTATTCGGATAACACGAAAATGAAACCCGAACTGCACGAGCGGAAGTGGGAAATCGATTCCTTGTGTTACCCCATCCGTCTGGCGTACGGATACTGGAAAACGACGGGTGATACCAGCCCCTTTGATAATGACTGGAAGCAGGCCATTCGTCTGGTGATTCAGACGTTCAAGGAGCAGCAACGCAAGGAAAATCGCGGGCCTTACAGTTTCACCCGTAAAACGGCCTGGTCTACGGATACCGTTCCCGGCGATGGCTGGGGGAACCCCACGAAACCCGTTGGACTGATTACCAGTATTTTCCGCCCTTCGGATGATGCCACGACGTTTCCTTTCCTGGTGCCTTCCAACTTCTTTGCCGTAGCCTCGTTACGGCAGGCCGCTGAAATCAGTCAGAAAATAGGTGATGCGGCCTTAGCGAAAGAATGCAAAACACTGGCGGACGAAGTAGATCAGGCTCTGAAGAAATACGCCATTGTGGAACACCCGAAATTTGGTAAGGTGTATCCCTTCGAAGTGGATGGGTTTGGCAATGCCCTGTTCATGGACGATGCGAATGTGCCCAGTTTGCTAGCCTTACCTTACCTGGATTCCGTATCATTGAAAGATCCGATTTATCAGAATACGCGGAAGCTGATTTTGAGTGATTCCAACCCTTATTTTGCCAAAGGAAAAGCGGGTGAAGGGATTGGTAGTCCTCACACGCTGGTAGACAGCATCTGGCCGATTTCGGTAACCATGCGTGCCTTAACCTCAACGAATGATAACGAAATCCGTAATCAGTTACGTCAGCAAAAAATGACCCACGCCGGAACGGGCTTCATGCACGAATCTTTCAATAAAGACGATGCTATGAAATTCACCCGTAAATGGTTTGCCTGGTCTAACACGCTGTTTGGTGAAATGGTATTGAAAGTAGCCAACGAACGCCCCGCGATTTTGAAAGGGAAGTTATAAGGATTGATTGACTAACAGTGAAACCCTTCCGGGATTGGACTTCGGTCTGATTTTGGGAGGGTTTTTCTTGTTTTAAGCATACCAATCCCAGCGGGGTTGAATTTAGAATAGCCCCGGGTGCTAACCCGGGGACTCCTGGGACATTTTCCCCGGATGATCATCCGGGGCTATTCATAGTTGACCCCGCTGGGGGCTTTTCTATTAGACGAATAGGTGGTTTATGAGTAAAAATACTTAATTTATTGGCTGGTTTTATAACATCTATACCCTTCAACCAGACCATTATGCATACCTATACGCAAACCTTATATCAGATTGTGTTCTGTACCAAGCACAGAGAACCTACGCTCACTAAAGAAAATCGTCGTCATCTATTTGCCTATATGTGGGCTGTGCTGAAAAAACATAACTGCCACGTGTATCGAATTAATGGCATAGAAGATCACCTGCACATCGCTATAAATCTTCACCCTTCCGTAGCACTGGCAGAGTTGGTAAAGACCTTAAAACTAGCCAGTTCCAAATACATCAAAGAGCAAAAGTTGTTTGAAGACTTTCGGGGCTGGCAGGTAGGCTACGGAGCATTTACTTATTCCCAAACAGAAAAATGGGCCTTGATTGAATACGTCAAAAATCAGGAGGAACATCATCAGGGCAAAAGCTTTACTGATGAATACATGGAGTTACTAAAAATGCATGGAATTGACTTTGACGAGAAGTACGTTCTCTAAACCCCGAATACGTTAAACTAAGAGAAAACCCATTTCAAAAAGACCCCAGCGGGGTCAAATACGAATAGCCCCGGATGATCATCCGGGGTGCTAGCCTGGGATGTTTTCCCCGGATTGTCATCCGGGGAAAATCAATACACCACCTTCACCCGAATGGTATGCGGAGCGGGTTTATTTCCACCAAAGTATAAACCCGTTTTATAAGCAAATTTTTTATTGTGAGTAAAACGAACGGGCTCGCCTTCCATGACGCGGTATTCCTTCTTGTTATAGTCAACCCGGATACTCAGCCGCGTCGGCTGATTAATGGAAGTTTCTCCTACCTTGAAAGCCGTTCGCTGACCGTCAACATAGGCGTAACAGGCCAGGTCAATTTTCTGCGTCTCCGGGTTCCATCGCCAGCCCACGCGGGCTCCATCCACCTGATGCGGAGCCGAACCCAAGTCCTGGTTTTTAGAGCCTACAAAACCCAGGCCAATCACTTTATTCCAGTCATACTGATCCACACTCTGTAAATCGTAAATGCAGGAACTATCGAACGTAACCGTAGCAGTTATTTCCCGTGGACTAATCAGAACACCCGTTTTACGCTTAAAAATAGGGTCGTGACTAAAGGCTTCAATCACCACCCATTCCGGATCAGAAACCAGAAAGTCAGGGACGCAGGCCTGCAAAAGCAGTCCTATTCCCAGGAAGAGGCTGGTATAAAAGGCCAAAGACACAGCACGAAAACGGTGAAGCATAAGGAACAAGGTCGGTTGAGGGTATTAACGCTGAAAGTGGGTTTTTATGTTTTAAGAACAACGAGTGAATGGCTGCCTTTCAACAAAGAAAACCTTTGTTCACCGAAAACGAATGGTCGAAAAGTAATGATGAAACTAAACTATTCATTCCTTTCATCTCTGATGATCCTATGTACGGGATTTCTGGGTTCTCTGGCTTTAGTCGCTCAGGAGCTTTATCCCTTGAAGTTACCCGATGAAAACTGGCATGGCGAGACCCGAACCCTGCGATACCATCCTGAAGGAGAGGATTTTGTGATCGTGAATGGGAACCGGCGGTTTACCCGTGCCCTGTATGGCACCAACACAGCCTTTCGGGTAGAAGCGGGGGACTTACCTGAATTGGCCCTCTACATGCCCGGGATGGGAGGGAATCTGAGTTTTGGACTAATTGCAGGAAATGAAAGTAAGTGGCTGAATCAAGCGAAGAAAATTACTGCCCGGTATCGTCTCGGTTCGATGCGGTATGAAATTGAAGATTCTTTATTGGGGCAGGGAAAACTGGAAATTATAATTCTGGCTCTGGCCGATGCCGAAGGGTTTATTGTTAAAACGACTTTCAAAAATGTAACTGCTCCGGTAGAGTTATGCTGGTTTTTTGGTGGGGCGAGCGGTAAAAAATTCAGTCGCAATGGCGACATGGGACCGGACCCTGAATCAAGCTTTTACCTCAAGCCCGACCATTGCAGCGATAATCGTTTTACAATCAAGCCGCCGACTTTTGTCCTGAAGTATGGGTCGGTTCAGGCAAAAAAGGAAAGTAGCCTGATTGGCTTTTTTCCGGAACAGGCTTCCATGACGATTGCCGACGCAAGCGACTTAGCTTCTCCGTTGAACGTGATTCAATCACCGCGGGGCAAAGCTCCGGTTCTGGCCGGAAGGCTGAAAGTAACGAATCATGAGTCTTCATACATCGCTCTTCAAAACCCGGAAAGTAAGGCTGAATTAGAGCCGGCAAAAGCTGCAGAAATCTTCGATGAAGCAGAAAAGGCCCGGTTAAGAATCGCGGATCGCGTCAGGATTCAAACGCCCGATCCGTATGTGAATACCGTTGGCGGAGCCCTGAGTATGGCGTCGGATGCCATCTGGGAAACGCCTTCGTATCTGCACGGAGCTATTGGCTGGCGGATTCGGCTGAATGGCTGGCGGGGGGCCTACACCGCCGATCCGCTGGGCTGGCATGACCGGGCCCGGACGCACTTCCGGGCGTATGCAAAATCGCAGATAACGTCCCCGGAGGCCGGACCCGTGGTGCCGGATACGTCCAATAACCTGGCCCGCCAGCAGGAGAAACTGGGGAATTCGGTTTTTACCAGTGGGTATATCAGTCGCGACCCGGAGGGAAAATCCATCCGGCCGCACCATTACGACATGAATTTGGTCTGCATCGATGCCCTGCTCTGGCATTTGAACTGGACCGGAGACCTAACCTTCGCCCGTGAAATGTGGCCGGTATTGCAACGGCACCTGGCCTGGGAGAAACGCAACTTCGATCCTGATAACGATGGTTTATACGATGCCTACGCGGCCATCTGGGCCAGCGACGCCCTGCAATACAGTGGGGGCTCAGTCACGCATACGTCGGCGTATAACTATCGTTCGAATAAAATGGCGGCCACGCTGGCCCGCCTGCTGGGGGAAAACCCGCAGCCCTACGAGCAGGAAGCAGACCGGATTTTAAAAGCCATTCAGAAGGTATTATGGATGCCGGAAAAAGGCGTTTATGCGGAATTTAAAGATGCTCTGGGATTACGAAAACTTCACGACGTTCCGGCCCTCTGGTCCATTTATCATACGCTGGATTCCGAAGTACCGGATGCCTTTCAGGCGTACCAGAGCGTTCGGTATACCGATACGCAGATTCCTCACATTCCCGTGCGGGCCGAGGGTCTGAAGGATGAAGGATATTATACCCTGTCCACAAGTAACTGGATGCCTTACGAATGGTCCATTAACAATGTGGCTCTGGCCGAGTCGGCTCATCTGGCTCTGGCCAACTGGGAAGCCGGACGGACGGACGAAGCCTTTAAGTTGTGGAAAAGTGAGTTACTCTCCTCGATGTACCTCGGCGGAAGTCCGGGTAACTTTGTTCAGATTTCGCATTACGATGCCAATCGGCACGAAGCGTACCGCGATTTCGGGGACCCGGTGGGTATCAACTCCCGAACACTCGTCGAAGGACTGTTTGGTATTGTACCGGATGCCTTGCACGATCGATTACTCATCCGGCCGGGCCTGCCTTCTCACTGGAATTCGGCTTCGATCACATTACCCGATTTGAGTTATGATTTCAGGCGAACCGGAACGACGGACGTCTACCAACTGATCCCGAACTTTCCCAAAAAACTGAATCTTGTGTTACGGGTGAAAGCGTTCCGGGAGAATATTCGACAGGTTACTGTAAATGGTAAGAAGGCAAAATGGAAAGTAGTGGATCATGCCGTAGGGCAGCCGGTGATCGAAATAAATAGTCCGAACCAGGCCAGGTACGAAATCAGAATTGAATGGGCGGGAACAAAGCCCGTTCGCCCTGAAGTAAAGGCGTATTACGTCCAAAAATCGAGTCAGCGTTTTGATTTTGGGAAAGCGAACATTTTATCCGTTTTCGATCCGCAGGGAGCGTTTCATAAGAAAAGTCATCAGGCTGGTACGTTAACGGTTCAGATGAGCAGTATTCAGGGAAATCGAACGGCTTTTGTCGAGTTACAGCAGGGGAGTCTTCGCTGGTGGCATCCGCTGAGTTTTCAGGTAGGGGATGCGATCTCGGTGATACCGAGCACTGAAAAGCCTTCCGTCATTCAGATTCAGAATCATACTTCTCAGGAACAAAGAGTTACGTATCGCCTGGGACAAACCAGTCAGCAGGTAACCGTAAAAGCGGCGTCTGTTTCTCCGGCATTAACCATTCCTGATCTGGTAGTAGGAACAAACCCTTTGATGTTTACCACGGCTCCGGGCGATACTCTTCGGTATTCGCTGGTGAACTGGGAGGGAAAACTTCAGGATAAGACTCAGGAAAGGATTAACCTGACGGAGTATTTCAATGATGGGGTCACTCAGATCTTCAGGAATCAATACCTGTCTCCCCGGCCGCAAACGGCAACCTTGCAGTTACCCACACAGGGTATTGGCGAATGGACGCATCCCAGGATGACTGCCGAAATTGATGACAGCGGCTTACGCAAACGGGCAGGAACCAGTCATCAGTTCAACACGCCGCAAGGAATCACCTTTGCGTCTCCGGGGGATTCCTCGGGTAAAAACATCCTGTTTGTTTCGCGTTGGGATAATTATCCTGCGGAGGCCCGATTGCCCTTATCCGGCAAAGCTTCGCGGGCGTATCTGCTAATGGCTGGTTCGACCAATCCCATGCAAAGCCGGATTGAAAATGGGCAGATTGAAGTGTATTATACCGACGGAACTGCTGAAAAACTGACCTTACGCAATCCGGAAAACTGGTGGCCCATTGAAAAAGATTACTTCGTGGATGGCTTCGCTTTTTCGACGGGAGCCGTTCATCCGCCGCGGTTACATCTGAAGACGGGAGAAGTGATTTTCGGTGAAAAGGCGAAAGAATACAATGGTAAGGAAATTGAAGGCGGAGCGGCCACTATGCTGGATATTCCGCTGAACTCTGCTAAAACCTTAAAAGAACTGAAACTAACGGCCCTCGCCAATGACGTAGTGATTGGTTTGATGAGTATAACGCTGGTCAGATCGGAGTAACTACTCAAATGGGTTCAGGTACTCAGACCATTGCAGGGGGCTGGGTAAAGAGCTCTTACTGAATTCAATGTGAATGACCCGGCGGCGTTGCTGATTCGTGGTTCGACTGGAAGCGTGCAGTAATAAAGGCTTCATAAACATAACAGCCCCTGCCGCTACCGGACAAACTTCTTCGGTTTCCTGAGTCCAGTCAATAGACTCAGGCCGATAGAGTCCTTTCAGATGCGAGCCGGGGATTACTTTCAAAGCTCCGTTTTGTTCTGTCGTATCGTCCAGATGAATGCGAAGGGTAACGTTGTTTTCCAGAATTTCAGTGGGCGGCTGCACCGCAAACTGGTTTTGTTTCACCGTCCAGGGGCCAAATCCTTTTTCTTCGATTTTCCGATCTACGGAAATGGTCAGATCCTGATGATACGCCACGAACCAGTTGGACTGCTCGGGTTTATCGAAGTAAATGGATTTAACAATGAAGAAATCCTTACCTAAAGTTTGACTTATCAGGGTCTTTAATTTTTCATTGAAAACCGTTGACAGCGTTTCGGGAGCTTCTTTGAAAAATTGACGAATGGCGAATAAATCACTGGTTTTACGAAACGTTGACTTATTGGTATTCAAGTCCGCGATCTGATCTAAAAGCCTGTGGATTTCTGAAGGCTCGAAGACAGGTTCCGAAACAGCAAAGCCGCGATGCGTAATCTGTTGTGTTAAGTCGAGGGTATCCATCCGTTTTTACTTCTGAGAAAGCGTCGTTTTTTCAATGGCTTCATAAGCCGCATCCATCACCCGGCGACGAATACGAAGACTGGTAATCAGGTTATTATTGGCATTGGGATGCACCCGGTTGGAGAGAAACACTACTACCAGTTCCTGAGCCGGATCCGCCCAGACCAGGGTGCCCGTAAAACCCGAGTGCCCGAAGCTGCGATTAGAGGCGTAGGACGAAATATAAGCATTACCATTACCGTCCGGACTTCGATCCCAGCCCAGGCCACGGTAACTACGGAGGGTGTAGTTATAGGAGAACATCGGCACCGTGTTTCGCAGGAAATAGCGGCGACCTCCGTAATACCCATTCTGAAGATTCATCTGCATCAGAATGGCCAGATCATTGGCCGTGCTAAACAAACCCGCGTGACCGGACACGCCGCCCTGAATAGCTGCATTCTGATCGTGGACGGTGCCGCGAAGGAGCTCCTCCCGGAATACCCGATCGTCTTCAGTGGGAGCAATTTTCCAGTCGATAACCCCATGCATCAGCGGGCTGAACAGGGTGTTATACATGCCCAGCGGCTCGTAGAAATTCTGGTGCACAAATTCATCCAGCGGCTGATTGGCAATTTTTTCGACCAGCCGACGCAGCATAATGAGCCCCAGGTCCGAGTAAATGTACTTGTAGCGACCACTGCGATCCCGCTGGGTAGTCATGGGGCTTTGCACGACCCATTTCCAGACCGAATCAATCGTAGCTGGCTTCGTCCATAAGTCGCGGGCGACCATTAACGTATAATTCAGCGTATCGACCCGCAGATCAAACTCCGGACTGAAAATTCCTTCAGGTTTCGTTTTTTCCCAGAAGGGCAGATAAGCCAGCAATCCCGACTGGTGCATCAACACGTCGCGAACCACCAGATGTTCTTTCGTCGTCCCCTTTAAATCCGGTAAGTAATGGGACAACTTCTGGTTTAAATCCAGATCACCGTTTTCGTTGAGCAGCATGATGGCCTGCAAAGTCGCCGCTACTTTAGTGACGGACGCGAGGTCGTAGAGCGTGGTGTCTCGTACGGGTTCGAACGGCGTGAGAGCGTAGGTGAGTTTTCCGTAGTTTTTTTCCCAAACGACCCGGCCTTTTCGAGCGATCACCACCTGCCCGCCGGGAAAGGCCCCCTTTCGGATGGACTCATTCATAATGTTGTCGATCGTCTGGAGCTTGCTGCTGTTCATGCCGACATCTTCGGGTAAGCCATAGCTTAATCGCCCGATGGCCTGCGTCGTTAATCCGTGACCAACCGGGAAAAGTCCTTCTACCGAAACCGGCAGCTTACCCAAAGCGGGTAAGGCCCCGAATAACACTTCGGCCGTGGCTTTCTGAGCGAAGGGGTCGCCTTCGTACCCGCACAGGAGCGTGGGGACCTCCGGAAAATTCTTCAGACTGTACGGGTTACCAAACGCACAGACAATGACCTGGTTACCCCGTTTGACCAGCTTCTTCACAAAGTCAATCGATGCCCAGGAAACGCCGTAGTTCTGGGCTACTTTCTGCCGCATTTCGTGCAGACTCACAATCACTACCTGACTTGAGTCGAGTTTGCTGAGCATTTCGGCGTAGAAACGCTCGTCGGTTTTGGTGCCATTGGTGTAACACTTCACGTTGGCGTACTTACGCAGGGTATTCTGAAATACGTTGTTCTCACTTTCACCCACGGCCACAGCACTGATTTTCAGCGTGTCAAGCTGAATCAGCGGCACCAGTTTTCGGTCGTTCTTTACCAGAGTTACGGCATTCTCGTAGAGGCGTTCCCGCAGGGCTTCAGACTGGGGCGTTTTCAATTCCTTCACCAGATTCTTATCGACGGGAATGGTCTGGAAAGGAACTAACCCGGCATTATACTTGGCGTAAAGAATCTTCTGAACCCGGCGATTAATTTCTTCTTCCTTGAGCTGACCCTCCGTAATGGCCTGTTTAATCTTTAAAATCGAAGCTCCCACGCTTTCCGGTTGTAACAGCAGGTCATTTCCCGCCAGTAGGGCCTGTAAGTTGGCTTCCGGTGCCGGTTTGCCCTTCGTTACGCCCCGCATATTCATGGCATCAGTAACCACCAGGCCATTGAATTTGAGCTGATTTTTTAACAAATCGGTCACAATAGGAGCCGAGAGAGTCGAAGCAATGGGTCGGGATTCGTAGGCCGGAACTTCGAGGTGAGCCACCAGAATACTGGAAACGCCGTCGTCAATCAGAGCTTTAAATGGAGGTAACTCAAACTGATTCAAACGCGTGAGGTCATGATCTACCTTGGGTAAGGTGCGATGCGAGTCGGTATGCGTATCGCCGTGACCGGGAAAATGCTTGGCACAGGCCAGGACTCCCGCCGCCTGCAGTCCACGGGCGTAGGCTTTGCCTTTCTCGGCTACGTTAAGAGGATCTTCACCGAACGAACGATAGCCAATGATGGGATTCAGTGGATTGGAATTCACATCTACCACAGGTGCAAAATTCATCTGAACCCCGATGCGTTTACACTGGCGACCAATTTCCAGGCCCATTTCATAAATCAGGCTGTTGTCCTGAATGGCTCCGAGCGTCATCTGGTGCGGAAAGGAAGTTCCCAGGGCCAACCGCATGCCGAGGCCATTTTCGGCATCGAGTGAAACCAGCAGAGGAACTTTGGAAAGGTTCTGGTACCGATTGCTTAACTCCGCCTGGGAGTAAGGATCGCCCTGAAAGAAAATCACGCCACCCACATGATAAGCCTTAATGAGGCGATCAATGGTAGCGTAATACGATTCGTAGCGATTGGAGTACGTGCCGATCACAAAAAACTGGCCGATTTTTTCGTCCAGAGTCATACCGGAAAGCGTACTGTCCACCCAAAGCTGAGCCGCTGAAACCTGAGTGAGGCCAGGGGCTGGGCGGGCTTCATGGGTAGAATCCGCGACTGTGATTTTACTCGAACCGTGGTTATATATCGGAGATTTCCAGGCAGTCAGAGCCAGCAGGCCGCACATTCCCAGAAAAACTAACTTATTCTTCAACATCCTGATCATCAATACTTGCAACGAGAACGCGAAATTATCTCTAAACAATTGTATCAAAACATATATATTTAAAAAAATAGGCTCGCTTTTCCGGGGGATTTGGGCGAAATTCGCGTTCCTGCTTTATCCAACACGCCCGGTTCAGAATCTATTCAGATTCTTACCGAAGAAATAAGTTTAAATCGGAATTCGTTTTTATAGACTCCGAACACACTTTCATGCAAGATATTATTCAACTCCTACCCGACTCCATTGCGAATCAGATTGCGGCTGGTGAGGTCGTTCAGCGACCGGCTTCGGTGGTGAAGGAGTTGCTTGAAAATGCCATTGATGCCCAGGCTACGCAGATTCAATTACTGGTAAAAGACGCCGGTCGCACCCTGATTCAGGTCATTGATAACGGAGTAGGAATGTCGGAAACGGATGCTCGCATGTGTTTTGAGCGTCACGCTACCTCAAAAATTCGTACGGCTGAAGATCTTTTCAAAATTCGTACCATGGGTTTTCGCGGCGAGGCTATGGCTTCCATTGCTGCCGTGGCTCAGGTGGAGTTACGGACCCGTCGGGAGACCGATGAATTAGGTACGCACCTGAAAATTGAAGCTTCCGAACTCAAGCTTCACGAACCCTGCCAGACGCTAACGGGGACGAATATCTGCGTAAAGAATTTGTTCTTTAACGTTCCGGCCCGACGGAATTTCCTGAAATCCAATCCCGTCGAAATGCGTCATATTCTGGACGAATTTCAACGCGTGGCCCTTTCGTATCCCGATGTAACTTTTACACTGCATCACGGAGAAACGGAAGTGTATAACTTACCCGCCGGAAAAATGTCCCGCCGGATTGTGGACTTATTCGGGAAAAATTACCGGGAACAGCTCGCGGATACCCGTGAGGAAACTCCTTTTGTGAAGGTAAGTGGATTTATTGGTAAACCTGAGTTTGCCAAAAAGGTACGGGGAGAACAGTTTTTCTTTGTCAATCAGCGGTTTATTCGCCACGCCTACCTGCATCACGCGGTGCTCAGTGGATTTGAGGGGCTGATTCCCGATGGCAATCATCCTTTTTATGTATTGAACATCGAAATCGACCCGGCTCATATTGATATCAACGTTCATCCTACCAAAACGGAAATCAAGTTTGACGATGAACGCTCGGTGTATGCCATTGTGCGGGCGGCTGTTAAACGGGCGACGGGAGTGTATGGGCTGGCTCCGGCGATTGATTTTGAGATGGACGTGAACTTATTGAGTCCGGCGAAATCGCTATCGTTCGAGAAGAAAGATTATGCCGGACACTTTGAAGCCTCCGTTAATGAAAACCGAAAAATAACGGACGAGGAACCTTCGCCACGAGATACTTACAATGCTCGTGCTACGGCTCCGAAACGGAATATTAATAGTTGGGAGAAATTGTTCGAAGGGCTGGAAGGACCGGTTAAAAATGAGCGTCACAGCATTTTTGATCTTCCCGAAGAAGTCTTACCCTCCGTCAAACCCTTTACGCCTCCAATACCGGAAGAAGAACCGGCACCCGCGGCAGCGAGCATCACTTTTCAAAGCAAAGCCAATCGGATTCAGACCGAGGAAGCTCCTCTTGAGGAGGCACCCGTGACGGAATCCGAACCGGAGGAATCTCCGGTGTCAGAGCAAACGTTCAGTTCCAAAGCAGTCCCTTCCAAAGCGTCGGCGAAGCCTTCGTTGCTGGATTATGAACGAATGCTGTTTCAGGTGCATAATCGGTACGTGCTGTCACAGGTAAAGTCCGGGTTAATGGTCATTGACCAGAAAGCGGCTTATGAACGCATTCTGTACGATAAATACCGGATTTCGCTGGATAAGCGGAATGCGGCTTCCCAACAGTTATTATTCCCCAAAACCGTTACGCTGAACCCTGTTGATTTCCAGCTGGTGCTCGAAATTGAGCATGAGATTAAAGCTCTGGGTTTTGATTTTGCGGAAATTGGCAAGAATGCCTTTATTCTCTACGGCATCCCGGCCGACGTTACCGACGAAAATGAAGAGGATTTATTCGAAGGATTATTATCTCAGTTTCGGCAGCACTACGCAGAACTAAAAATGGATCGGCCTGAAGCCCTGGCCCGTTCCTTTGCCAAACGTTCCGCCGCTCGTTACCTGACCCGACTCTCGGCTGAAGAAATGAGTGCTCTGGTCGATCAGTTATTTGCTTCAAGTAATCCGTCTTATACACCCAGTGGAGACCCCACGTTTTCAATTCTGGGACTGGAAAAAATTGCCGGATTGCTCCGTTAATACCCGATCCGTTCAATAATCATAAAAAAGACCTCTTCGCTAGAAGAGGTCTTTTTTATGATAAGCCTCTGTTCGTCCGCGACTGTGTCGCGGATGCTGGAGTAAGGCGTTTTCAACGCCCAGCGTCACAGTCGCTGTTCTTTCTAATCCGCGTTTAAAATGCGGGCTAACTGTGAAACATTAAAATTTTATTATTTGCAACTATGTTGCAAATAATAAATATCTTTGCCTTCAGAACTGACAATAACCCTACAGAACGCTATAGCTTCTGTATCAATCAAAAAAGGCATGAAACGTACGTACTGGCTTTATCTTCCTTTACTGGCTCTGGCCGCTTTATCTTCCTGTAAAAAAGATAATACAGATCCGGAACCCGATGAAAATGAGTTGATTACTACGGTAGAATTAACGCTTAAGGCGGGTAATGAAACGGCCAAAGTATTTACCTGGAAAGATACCGACGGAGACGGGGGCAACGCTCCGGTCATTACACCCATCAGTCTGGACAAGGGCAAAACGTATACCTATTCCCTGCGGTTTCTGGACGAATCCAAATCTCCGGTAGAAGACATTACGGGAGAAATTCAGGAAAAAAAGGACGAACACCTGGTGGTTTTTACCCCAACGCCCGCCAGTTTGTTAACCGTGACGGTTACGGACAAAGACAGCAAAAACCGGAATATCGGTTTGGCGGGAACCATGCAGACGCAGACGGCTGCGGGTACGGGTAAGTTAAAAATACAGTTGCGTCACCAGCCCAATGGGACCAAAGATGGAACCGCTACGCCGGGCTCGGATGATGCAAACGTTGATTTTGATGTGGAAATCAAGTAATCAGAACAACTGGAACGAACCCCTGAGGTTCTGATTAGAAAAGGTTGAAACAGCGGCTTCTCTGGAGCCGCTGTTTTTTTTGATGGAAGCGTATTCATTCCCGCTCAAAACGTACCTTTGTCGAACTTTCTTATCGAATAGATCGTATAGTTTAGGTACCGAAGCCTGTGATTATCAGGCTCTATAAAATATTGACAGACGTGGTCTTACCTTATAAAGAAGAACAGGATAGCAGTAAAAAAGAGCAGGTTGCGAAAATGTTTGATAACATTTCGCACCGTTATGACTTCCTGAACCATTTCCTGAGCATGGGGATTGATATCCTCTGGCGGAAAAAAGCCATCAGCCTGCTCAAGCCCGAAAAGCCTCAGACGATTCTGGATATAGCCACCGGCACGGGTGATTTTGCCCTGGAAGCCTTAAGTCTGAAACCTAAGAAAATTGTCGGCGTAGACATTTCGGAAGGCATGCTGGCTCAGGGTCGCGAGAAAATCAAAAAGATGGGACTTGAAGGAATCATTGAGTTACAGAAGGGGGATTCAGAAAAGCTTCCGTTCTCGGACAATTCCTTTGATGCTGTGATCGTTTCTTTCGGAGTACGGAATTTCGAAAATCTCGAAAAGGGCTTAACGGATATGAATCGCGTGCTCAAACCGGGCGGTACCTGCGTAGTGCTGGAGTTTTCGAAACCCCGCGGCGTTATCTTTAAACCCCTGTATAATTTTTATTCAAACCGTATTCTGCCGTTGATTGGCTCCTTTTTTTCCAAGGATAATTCGGCTTATACGTATTTACCCGAATCGGTTCAGGCTTTTCCGGATGGCGATGATTTTCTGGCCGTTTATCAGAAGTCTGGATTCAAACAGACCCGGGCGATTCCATTAACCTTCGGCATCAGTTCCATTTATATTGGCAAGAAATAGTAAGGTATGAAGCGTAAGCTGCGAGCGAATGAAATTTCAAGGGTAACGGCAGTAGGATCCTTAGTTGCTGGTTTTAGACAGGCAGTACCCCGGACCCGAAATCTGTCCGTCTGGATCACCCTTCTGTTGAGTAGTGGTGGTCTTCACCAAACGTTCGCTCAGAATACGATTTACAAGCGGAAGCACCTGGAATTTTACGATGACAAGAAAGTGCACTATGGCTTCTTTTTTGGGGTGCCCAATACGCGTTTTCAAATCAAACACAGCGACGCTTATACGACTTCGCCCGTTCAGGATACGGTTCGTTCGATGAATACGCCTAATTCCATTGGTTTTCGAATGGGCTTTCTGATGAATGTGTACATGAGCCCCCGGCTGGACTTTCGCTTTTCTCCCCTGACGCTTTCCATTTACAGTCGTCCGGTTGATTATACCTTTACCGGCGGAAGCGAGCAGCGACTCATTCGGGAATCTACCTGGCTGGAATTTCCCTTCATGCTGAAATATAAATCCGTTCGTCGGGGAAATACCCGAATGTACGCCGTCGCCGGACTCAGGGCGGGCCTCGAAGCGAACGTCAGAAGGCGGCAAAACGCCAATCGGGGTAACGGACAGATGTCTACCCGTTCAGCGGATCTGGCGGTCGAATACGGGGTGGGGCTGGAGCGTTTTTTCGAATATTTCAAATTCACCCCGGAATTGCATTTTTCTCACGGCATCGCTAACATGATTCAACCCAACAACAGCATTTACAACGCAGGCATCAGTCGAATGACCACGCATACGGTTACCTTGTATCTGATGTTTGAATAGAACGATTAACGCATAAAAAAATCCCGGCAGAAGACTCTGCCGGGATTTTTTTATGCGTTATTTCTTAATCATTCAGATTGTAGTGATTAACTTTTTCACCTCTCAGAATAACCGTTAAGTCCGCTAAAGGAATGTTTTGACGGATGTAAGCCGGGGTTTCCAGATCGGTTTCCCAGCCCTGATCGGGATGATCCAGCTTGCCAATGAATTCCTGAATCATACGGGCGTTTCCGGTAGAAGTATCCTCTTCCCGCCAGATTTCCTTTTCCAGCGATTTTACGACATCTTCTTCCGCCGGGACGGATGCAGGAGCTTCGAAAAGGATTTCCGTTTCCTCCGTTTCTTCAGACGTGTTTTCCAGAGAAGAAGCTGCCGAAGTAACGGAAGGCGTAAAGGCCGCCTGAGGCGTAGAATCCTGAAGGTAACTGCCGTATCCATACGAAGTATTGGAAGCCGCTGGTTTGGAAGTACTACCCGAACCGTTTCCCGTACCACTCGGGCGGGCGGGAGCAGACTGTTGAATCAGGGGCTCGTCCACGGGACGCTGATACACGGAATTACCGGGTAAATCAAAACCCGCAGCAATGATGGTGAAACGCATGGCCTTACCCAGGCTGTCATCAGGGATAGGGCTGATTTTCAGTAATCGGGCTTTCCCACCAATTTTATCTTCAATGTATTTCGTAATGGCTTTCTGCTCCATCATACGCATCGGGTTATCCTTGCTGTATGAAATGGTAATCAGGATGCGTTTCGCACCTTTGATGTCACGATTATCGAGTAACGGAGAACTTAAGGCTTCTTCGACGCAGGTAACGGCCCGATCTTCTCCTTCGGCACTGTACAGACCAATTACGGCTTGTCCGGCCCCTTTGAGGATCGTTTTCACGTCGTTCATATCGGAGTTGATCTTACCGGACTTGGTAACGATCTCGGAGATACAGCGGGCTGCGTTGGCCAGGACGTCATCAGCTTTCGCATAGGCGTCATCAACGGTCATGTCGGGATACAGTTCCAGTAGTTTCTCGTTAAGAATTACCACCACTGTATCGCAGTATTTCTGCAACTCCCGAATGCCTTCGCGGGCCTGTTCAATTTTATCTTCTCCTTCGTCGTCGAAAGGAGCCGTGACGATGGCTACCGTCAGAATGTTAAGATCATTGGCAATGCGGGCAATAACCGGAGCGGCCCCCGTACCCGTGCCTCCACCCATACCGGCCGTGATGAACAACATCTCGGTGTTATCTTCCAGTACTTTACGGATTTCTGCTTCGCTTTCTTCAGCCGCTAAACGACCCTGAGCGGCGTCCATACCCGCCCCAATTCCTTTTTGGTTAACGGATTGATTACCCAGCTGAATTTTATAATCAATAGGACTTTCGTCGAGTGATTGTCGATCCGTGTTACAAACAATGAAGTCTACGTCTTCAATGTTCTGGTTAAACATGTGACGCACTGCATTACAGCCACCACCTCCTACACCAAATACCTTGATATACGAGCGAAAATGTTTAACGGAGCTAAAAGAATAATTATGGTCAAGAAGCATACTATTAAGGTTGGTTACGGAGGATCGAGTAAGGCGGTACTCAATTACGTAATGAGTTAGTCAGCGTAAAACCAGGGTAAAATAAATATAAGCTTATTTCCTAAGTAAGTCTAGGTGGGGTAAAAGAGAAACTCAAACGGACCAGGCCGTTTGAGTTTTTTTATACAGTTTTAGGTTCCCAGCCGTCAGGTCGCTGGCCTCCTCTTGATTCAAATTCATCCCGGAAAATGGCTTTATACCAGGAGTTCAGATCCATGCGTAAACGCCACCACTTCCACTCCTGCTCGGTTTCCGGCTGTTCCGGTTCTTTGGCTGGTTCAGGAGGTTTCACGGGCTCGGGAGCCTGGGGCGTGGGTGGATTGGAATAATTTCCATTGGAATATCCACCGTTGTTGCCACTATTGGGAGACTGAGGACTATGATGCTGACTCGTCGAATACGTATGGGGTACGTGCTGAACAGGTGGCTGAACAGGCGTTGGTACCGAAACCAGCGATTCGTACAACTCATCCCGGGGATCGAGCGAACGGAAGCCCAGACGCACCAGACCCAGGGCAGTAGCGTAGGAAAGGTTATTGGTCGTTTCGGGTTTCTGTTTGTTGAAACCCTGATTCGGACGGCCTACCTGTACGTGCATGCCCGTAACGGAGCGGAATACATCCTGGATGCTATCCAGACGGGCACCGCCCCCGGTTAACACAATACCCGTTTTAATCTTACGGTCGTAGCCTGCGTGGCGAACCACTGCGGCCACAAACGTGGCAATATCTTTGACGCGGGCCTCAATGATGACGGCTACGTTTTTGAGCGATACATTTTTCGGAGGAAGGCTTTCCAGTACGTTAGGCACGGCAACTACCTCGTTAATCCGAACTTCTTTGTGCGTGGCCGTTCCAAAACGCAGCTTGAGGTCTTCAGCTACATTTTCTGATACGTCACAACCAATCTCAATATCTTTGGTGATCGACTTTCCGCCCACGGGGAAAGAAGCGACGTAACGAACCAGTTCTCCCTGTACGATGACCACGTCCGTTTTACCGGCTCCGATATCCACCAGAATAGCTCCGTGCTCTTTTTCTTCATCGCTCAAAACGGCCATGGTAGAGGCCAGCGAAGATAGATAGACGTGCTTGGGAGGAACGTGTAAACCCGCCCAGTCCAGACTTTTCAGCAGGGTACTCAGGGGCTTCAGGGGCATGGTAATCACCTGGAACTTACCCCGCAAGTGAGTGCCGGTAACGCCTACAATGTGGTAATGTTCTTCCGAGTCGCCGTCGACACTGTATTCCTGCGGCAGTACGTGGAGAATGGCCGAACCATCGATTTTGGTACGGCCTACACTGCCCAGTAAACGTTGCAGATCATCGTGACGAACTTCATCTCCCTCTGACACGTAATCACGGGAGATGTCACTAATTTTAGGTATACAGCTAACCTGATGGCTCGCTACACTGATGAAATACTGATTCGGGGTAACTCCAGCCTGTTCAATGGCTTCGGCCAAAGCTTTTTTAATGAATTTGCTAACGAAATCCGGGTTGAGGATAGCTCCTTTGGTAACAAGATTCTTGAACTTCTTGTCCTTAAATTCAACCCGGCTCACGCCACGCACGTCAAGTTTGTCGTCGTGATCTTTTTGGCCGATCACCACACATACCTTGGTCGTTCCTACGTCAATCCCGCAAACGATCTTTTTCTCCATACGGCACAGCTTTAGGGTTGATTAGTAATACTTTTATCAACTCAGCTTATCTATTATTGGTATCCATAAAGGACCTAAATCCGATTATGGTTTAAAGTAATAAAAAAAATCGGGCATTGACTAACACGATATTTTATCCCCTTCTTCGGAAATGTTAATTTGCAGGGGAAATCTCCCTATTTTGCACTTCAGAAGCGGAAATAAACGGTACCAATGTAGTCAAAAAATAAATACTGTTTTATTTCATTGCCTATACAAAACTTACGGCATAGCTACCAGCTTTAGCGAATCACTGGTGGCTCGGGTACAGACTACCTGATTTTTGTATTTGACGCTTACTTTCGAGAAACTATTCCAACCGCGTAAAGGCAAAATATTTCGGAAAAAGAGACTCATTTTCTGAAACTTAGGATCTCTGGCGTAAGCTGAGCCAAACTCAATGGGCAGATCACCTACCTGCGGCCAAATTGTTATCTCACCCTGTTTATCAATTTCCAGCCACCCAATTTGTGCTTTCCATAAGGAATCCTGACCAATGGCTTGAATCATATGAAAAAGAGCGGTATCCTGACGGGCTCTTAAATGATTCTTCCGGTCAAAATAAGGGCCGGATAGCAACAGAACCCTGGCGGTGTAATGGTCAGAAAGGGGCATAAACTGGCCTTCTTCATTCAGGTAGCGATCCAGACCATTGTCGGGCAGTTCAGGCTGAACCAAACGGGCAATGGGACGATGGGTCTCTACGTGCACTTCCAGCCAACCCCTCAAATTCCGGGCAATCTGGCACTCCTTAACCAGAGGACTGGACTTGACCCGACTTTCCAGAAAATCTAAATTGATTTGGTCAAAAGACTTTCCTTCCAGGGGCTTTCTGCCAGATTCTGATAATAAATTACGTATATCCTGCTGAGACAATAACGGCACTTGCTGCTGGCCTTCATTGAGCACAATACTGACTTTTTCGCAGGATTGGAAAGCGTACCATTTTTCGGCAAAACCCACCAAAAGACCTATAATTAAGATCCCCAACACGGCCTTAACCCAGTTTCTTAACCGAAAGATAGAAAACTTCTCCAAGTCCTTAGGGCCTGATTTTCAAAAATTATCGTATGGTAGTGAGAGAGTTACCCTTAGAAGAGGCTTTCTCATTACCTTTTTCAATGAGCTCACTTATTTTGTACTGACCCGACTCTCCAGATAACCGCGAATGGGATCGATCAACATGTCAATGTCACCTGCTCCAATCGTTACCAACACTTCAGGAAGCTCCTGCTGAATGAGGGCCAGAACCTCGTCTTTGTGACATTGAATTTTTTCTGAACTGGTGATCTTGTCAAAGACAATGTCCGCCGTAACTCCCGGAATAGGTAATTCCCGGGCCGGATAAATGTCCAGTAAAATGACCCGATCCGCCAGAGATAATGATTCCGCAAATCCGTCCTGAAAATCCCGGGTTCGGGTAAACAGGTGGGGCTGAAAAATCGCCGTTATTTTGCGTCCCGGGTACAGAGCTTTTACTGACTTCAGAAACGCCTCAACCTCCGTCGGATGATGGGCGTAATCATCAATATAAGTAACGTCAGGTTGCTGTACGTGGTATTGAAATCTTCGCTTTACTCCCCGGTATGAATTAATACCAGCCCGAATTTCCTCCGGAGATAGTCCGGTTTTCAAACAAACCGCGAAGGCAGCTACGGCATTTTCGGCATTATGAAAGCCGGGGACCAGCAGGGCAATGTCTTCACAAATACCACCGGGGTAAACGATTGAAAATCTGAATCGGTTATCGGCAATCCGACAGTCAGTGACGTGATATTCTCCGTCCTCAAAACTGTATGTACGAATCTGAGCCCGGGTCTGATTGCTCAGGGGTAAACCATTTCTTAAAAAGAGCGTCCCATCGGGCTTGATCTGACTGACAAAATCACCGAATGATTTCAGTACTTCATCACCCGAACCATAGATATCCAGGTGATCAGCGTCGGTTGAGGTAACAATCGCCAGATCGGGATGGAGAGTCAGAAAGCTACGGTCAAACTCATCGGCTTCTACTACGCACAAAACCTCCTGCAGATTCTCGGAGGGCTCATTGAGTAAAAAATTCGTCTGGTAATTCTGAGTAATCCCACCCAGGAAAGCCGCTACATTTCGACCGCTGTGTTTTAATATATGAGCGACCATCGAAGAGGTGGTCGTTTTACCGTGCGTGCCCGCTACGGCAATCAAAAACATTTCTTCCGTTAATAAACCCAGTACCTGAGATCGCTTGAGAATGGTAAAGCCATTATTCTGAAAAAAGGCCCATTGGGCGTGATCTTTCGGAATAGCCGGGGTTAAAACAACCAGCGTTTCTTCCGGGTTCTGATAAGTTTCAGCGATTTGCGAGACTTCATCCGTAAAGTGAACATCAATGCCCTCATCCTGTAAGGCGGCCGTAAGTTTGGTAGGTGTTTTATCATAACCCGCTACTTCATAGCCGTTGACGTGGAACCACCGGGCAATGGCACTCATCCCAATTCCTCCAATGCCGAGGAAGTAAATAGATTGATAAGATCGAATGGGCTTGGACAGAACCATGTAGTGAACTGAGTAATCTTAATGAAAGACTATGAGATTTTATTTTTGTTTACACAATTTTAAAAAAAAACTCAAAGTGCTGACAGACAGGTTAAAAATGATTAAAGTGCTCTTAACGAATCAATTGTAAAACCTCGGATGCAATTTGCCGGGCGGCCTGAGGTTTAGCCAGTGTCTTGATTCGTTCCGCCATCCGCTGAAGCTTCTCCGGATTTTTGAATAATTCCAGCGTTGTAGGAATCAACGTATGCCGGGCTTCTGCGTCTTTTACTAATAAACCTGCCTCTTCCCGAACCAAAGCCAGGGCATTTTGAGTCTGATGATCTTCAGCGGCGGTAGGTAAGGGAACAAAAATGGCCGGCTTCCCGACCAGACATAATTCGGAGATCGAAAGAGCCCCGGCCCGGGAGATCACTACGCTGGAGGCGGCGTAGGCGTAGGGCATCTGGTTAATGAAATCAGAAACCCAGATGCGATTCGACCCAAGGGCTTCCACCCGCTGCCGGGCTTTATCAATATACAGCTTTCCCGTTTGCCAGATAATCTGGTAACCTGCGGCCAGCAGTTGTTCAAGACCGTTATCAATGCTTTCATTGATGGTACGAGCTCCCTGACTACCTCCAATAATTAATAAAGTAGGTATTTCGGGAGAAAGGCCTTTGAAGTATTCCCACACGCTGGGGTCATTTGAGTAGATACTACCAATGTCACTCCGTACGGGATTGCCCGTCATTACCAGTTTTTCAGCCGGAAAAAAGGATTGCATGGAGGGATACGCTACGCAGATTTTACTGGCTTTCCTGGCAAGAAATTTATTAGTAATTCCGGCATACGAGTTTTGTTCCTGGATGAGGTAGGGGACTCCATTCATCCCCGCTGCCAATAACAAAGGTCCACTGGCATATCCTCCTACGCCTACGGCTGCATCAGGCTTAAAGTCCCTGATAATCTGGCGTGCAGCCAGAAGACTTTTGGCCAGTTTCAGTGGAAATTCAATATTAGCAATGGGATTCGAACGATTGATTCCCGCAATATCCAGTCCTGCAATCCGGTAGCCCGCCTGAGGTACTTTCTCCATTTCCATGCGTCCGTTGGCACCTACAAAGAGAATTTCCGTATGAGGATCGTACTCCTTCAGGGCGTTGGCAATAGCAATGGCAGGGAAAATATGACCTCCCGTTCCACCTCCGCTGATGATAATGCGTTTAGACACGTCGTTTGAATGCTAATGAGTATAAAAAAGACTTGTTGATTTTAGATAGTCATTGAGTCTCCGTAAAATCCCACAAAAAAACAACGCAAAGGTTGATAAGTCAATACACTCAGGCAGCCAGGGCTTCCTTTTCAATGACTTTGGTTGAATTGGCCTCCGCTGCTTCCCGACTGACGCTTAAAATTGCTCCAATCGAAATACCCGTAAAAAGCAGGGAAGAGCCTCCCCAGCTAATCAGTGGCAGGTTCTGACCCGTCACCGGAATTAACTGAACCGACACGGCCATGTGTACCAGAGCCTGTAAAACGAGGCTGAAGGCCAGGCCAGCAGCCAGAAAGTAACCAAATGCCTGACCGCTTTCAATTTCCGCTTTCTTCAGTTTACGGAATGCCACGTACCGAACACTGCGGTAGAGTAAAAAGAGGTAGAGAATCAGGGTGACTACTCCGCCCAGCAGACCCCATTCTTCAATCAGAATGGCATAGGCAAAATCAGAGTAAGCCTGAGTCATGAAGTTTCTCTGGAGGCTGTTTCCCAGCCCACGGCCTACCCAGCCGCCTGAAGCGACGGCTACCAGGCTATATTCTTCCTGAGAATCAATGCGTCGGTCTTCGGGAGTCAGACGCTCGGGAGGTTTTATTTTCTGAATAACCTGCGAAATCACGTTGGTCGGACGGCTGAAGCGACCTTCCCAGGTGGTACCCCGCGAACCCAGGGCATAAGCAACGCTCAAAGCAATGGCTCCGGCCATGGTTAGATAAAACAGGTATCGCAACGGAACCTGCCCGATGAACATTAACAACCAGCAGGGAGCCATTAACAACAGGGCCGCACTACCCGAGTTGAGGGCCAGTAAAAAGCTTAAGAATCCACTCCAGAAAATGGGAGGAACAAATACGAGGGGATCCCGGTAGTTAGCCTTCAATCGCTTGGCCAGCATGGAGGCCAGATTGGCGATCAGGGCAAACTTGGCTAAATCGGAAGGCATGAAACCCGAAAAGAAAGGAATGGGTAAGGCCCGCTTGGCCCCGCCACTTTCAATTCCCCAGAACTGCACCAGAATTAATAAAAGAACGGAGAGGTAAAGCAAAAACCTGGAAAGCCCGGAGTACATGCCGAAGGGCAGACGGTGACAAACCAGGATAATGCCCAGGCATAAGGTAAGACTTCCAACGTGTTTGAATAAAAATGACTCCCGACCCGGCAAGTGCTGAAAGGCATACGTCCCACGGGCTGAAAAAACAACCAGCGTTCCAAAGGCTAGCAGGATAAATACAGTGTTCCAGATGGCACGGTCACCTTCCAGACGAAAAAAAGCACGGATTCGTTCGAGAGTCATAGGAAATGAAGGAAGGATGAACGATGAATTGTTTACAAATGTAAATTATTTACAATTGGAAATAAAAATATAATTTATAAAAAAAGCTTCAACCTTGAATTTCACAAGATTGAAGCAAAAAATAAGGAGAAATGTTTTAGCCTTTAATGAAAACCTGCTCCTGATGATAAATTTTGGTATAGGGCTTAATGCTATGCGTTAACCAGACATTACCACCCACAATGCTGTGATGACCAATGACGGTTTCACCGCCCAGAATGGTAGCACCGGAATAAATAACGACATCATTCTCGACCGTTGGATGGCGTTTCTGGGAAGCCAGTTCCTTACTAACGCTTAATGCTCCCAGCGTAACTCCCTGATACAGTTTTACATTCCGGCCAATGACGGTTGTTTCACCAATGACGATACCCGTACCGTGGTCGATGAACAGATATTCGTCAATTTCTGCTGCGGGGTGAATGTCAATGCCCGTGCGGGAGTGAGCAAATTCCGTTAATACTCTGGGTAATAATGGAATATTCAAATCATAAAAGGTATGAGCAATCCGGTAGAAAGCCACGGCATAAAAGCCGGGATACGCCCGGACAATCTCGTATTCGCTGGTGGCGGCGGGGTCGCCGGCCAGGATCGCCGAAACGTCTGTGCGAAGCAGATGATAGATTTCCGGAATTTTCTCCACAAACTGAGCGGATACATGGGCAGGCGTATCGGGTAAATGGCTGTTCATGGACTGAAGCATATCCGTCAGGTCCTTTTCAAGCCGAATGAATGCTTCTCCCAGTTTGTCAACCGAATGGTAATGAATTCGGGTTTGTTCGGGAAAAAGCAGAAGAATTAGTCGGGTGACCAGCCGGGCTACGGCTGAAGTGGGTGGAAAAGAATCCGTATTGGAATGAATCTTATGCAAAGTCTCCAGAAAGTCGCGGGGTAACATGTAAAGCTCGTTTATATCAGTGTAGCAATCCGTACCTATTAAAATCTACTATTGTATGACTAAAACGTAACAATAGGTTCCTTAGCGTCGGGTTATTTTATAGATTTTGCCTTTTTCGTTGGTAATCAGCAAGTCATGATTAGTAATGAAGACCAATGCTTCTACCTGCCCACGTCCCACTTTCAGACACGAAAGTGGATGTTTAAAATTGATTTCTTTTCCCTGAATCGCAAAGAAAAAAACTTTTCCGTACGTAAGCACTGCGAAAGTTTGCCGGTCGGGACTGATGTCGGCGGCGGTAATCATTCCATTCAGACGAATGCTGTCTTTAAGAACAGCCGTATAGTCACCAGCTTTGGCCGGCAGTGTGTATAACCTGGCCACAGGCTTTCCCCAGTTTTTGGAAAACAGGTAGAGGCTGTCATTAGCGTAGAAAAAAGCCTCACAATCAAAATTTTTTCCAGCCCTGGGTGGTGGGAAATCCAGTTGATCCGGGTAATGGTATGTGATTTTTTCAGCCTCTTGGGACGGATGAGTTTTAGAGACTTTATAAATGCATAAATCCTTACGCGTGTTGGTATTATTCCCCGTATCACCGATGTAAATATTTCCCTGCGAGTCGCGGCTCAACTCTTCCCAGTCTTTATTCTGAAGTTCCGGTAATGCCCAGGTGGAAAGCAGGTTACCCACGGAGTCAATTTCGTAAAGTTCGGGCTTGCCGCCTGAATCGTTGTGAGTCCAGAAAGTAGGTTTTCCCGAAGCGGTTGCTAACCCTGAGTTCTCGTTGGCAACCTGCGGCATGGTACCCACTCGCTCAATACGATAGTGGCGTTTGGCCCGTGAAAAGCCCTGCCGATGGATGTCAGGCTGACAGGAGCAGAGGTTTGTTTTTAAGCCGAAAAGAAAGAATAACAATTTTGTAAGCATACTTAACGAGAGTTCACACCTTTTACCCTACGAATGTACTATGAATTCAGAACCTACCTTCCCTTATCCGGTTCGATTAGCGGCGAGTCTGATTTGTGTATTGTTAATTATCTACGGATTATACGCTCTTCAGGGGATCGTCACGTTGTTACTGTATTCGCTTCTGATTGCGATGTTGCTTTTCCCCCTATGCCGTAAACTGGAGAAATGGAAGCTGCCCCGGGTGGCAGCCATCTTCGTTTGTCTGGTAGTGCTGATTGGCGTTCTGGCGGGTATTGTCTGGCTGGTTTCCATGCAAATGGCCAATTTTACGGATGATTTTCCCAAGTTTCAGGAAAAAATGAATGCAGTGATTGACCGGGCTCAACGCATGGCAGACGATCAGTTTGGGCTGGACAAGACGCGGCAGAAGAATGAAATCAAACGGATCACGAACGATGTGCTGCATAACAGCGGCAGTTACATTGGTACTTTTCTTTCATCCACGACCTCTACATTAGCCGATTTGTCGCTGGTGCCCATTTTCGTATTTTTTATTCTTTTATACCGCGATTTCTTTCGAAGCTTTCTCTATAAACTCTTTTCCAAAACCCGACGCCATCGGCTGGACGATGTGCTGGGAAAAATCTATGTGGTAGTGCAGGGATACCTGACGGGTCTCGTGCTGGTAATTGCCATCGTTGCCGGTTTGAACACCGCCGGGTTATTGATTCTGGGGATTGATTATGCCTGGTTTTTCGGAACGCTGGCGGCGGTGCTGCTACTGATTCCCTACATCGGCATATTGGTAGGCTCATTATTACCAACGATTTATGCTCTGGTGACGAAAGACTCCCCCATGTATGCCGTAGGGGTAATTGGCGTCTTCAGTTTTGTGCAAATTCTGGAAGGTAACTTCATTACTCCCAATGTCGTCGGTTCGAAAGTAAGCGTTAACCCACTGGCGGCCATGGTTGTACTGATTATGGGTGGCCAGTTATGGGGAATTTCAGGCCTGGTACTGGCTCTTCCCGTTACTGCTATTATGAAAGTGATCTGTGACAATGTAGATGGTTTGAAGCCTTATGGCTTTTTACTGGGCGACCCGGAATACAGCCGGGAACTCAAGCCAACGACTCGTCTGCCCAGGCTGGATACGTTGCGAAAGCGGAAAGATAAAGTAGAAAATGCCTTATCTAATGAGGAGCAACCTCAAAACCAGTCCGGCGTCAGAAGTTCAGAGGATCAAAATTTTTGAAATGACCATTGAGCCTGATGCGTTCTTTGGTGCGTTCCAGTTCGTTGATTACGGGCATGATCCGGTTAAGGTGACGAAGGATGAACTCCTGCCGGTCGGTTTCGGACCGTAGCTGAATAAGCTGATACTCCTCGGCAATGGACAACCCGATTTTATGACCTATCTGAAAAGAAAAATGGAAGGGAATCTCTTCAAATTCAAAGGAAAGCTGTAAATGGTGGTAGAGCTCCCGCAGACGTTCCAACAGACCAGGAATGATAAGCTGGCCAGGCGTTTCCGGAACATATTCTACCTCGCCTCCCGCATAGAGTTTCTCTGAAACGGGACTCTGGAAGGTGAGTAGTTTAAAAACCTGCATGCCCCGCGTTTTAATATCCATACGGCCATCCTCGTAAGCCTGAACGATCTGAATGATCTCAATAGAAGTGCCATACTGCATGACCTGGTTAGGCAGGTAAACAGGAATACCGAAAGGCTGATGGTTCTGAATACATTCAGTGATAAGCTGAACATAGCGGGGTTCAAAAATGTGCAGATTCAGGTTTTCCCCTGGAAAAGCGACCAGGTTTAACGGAAACAGAGGCAGAAAAGGCATAACAGATCCGGGTTAAATAAGCTTTCTGCAAAGGAAACTTTCTAGGGATTAGGCTCTACCGTAAGCCCAACACTCTGAATTTCAGGCAGCGGATCCTGACGCATGTATTGTTCCACCTTAAATGTGTACGTACCCGGGCTGGGGAATTTCTGATTTTTGATGGCCAGAAATTTATGATCGTAAATGTCTCCCAGTCCATTGCCCGTCGGTTTTCCCGTAGTAGGGTTCGCCAGAATTAGCTCATCCAGATTCCGCCCGATGGTCTTACCCCCCGGCCCTATCAGCGTTCGGGTTACGTACAGGTTATAGTACGGATAGGACTTGGTATTACGAAGGTTATAATACAGGTTATACGTTTTCGTAATATCCTTGATTTCAAAGCTAAAACTCGGAACCGTTTTAACCGGCCATTTGGCGTCCTGCAAATCGACATTCTCCTTGAAAAGGGTAGTCGTTTCGCAGGAAGTCAGCGTGACAAGGGTGAAAAGGAATAGCAGTAGTCGCATACTAATGAAAGTCCCGGAGACAGAACATCTCCGGGAGCATAATCATTTTTGATTGCGTCCTCCGGGGTTGTTAGTATTACCACCGCCAGAACGTTTTTTCTTATTTTTTGAAGCAGGCCGATTTTGAGACTGAAACTTCTTATCCATCCGAACCAGATCACTGTTAATTCCGGAGGATTTGCTTTCAATCACCGGCATAATCTCGAGTTCTTCAAAGTTAGCCGGAATAATACCCCGGTTGTTCAAGCCTACAATCTTCATCACCTGAGGAATGGATACGGGGTACCAGTTATCATCCCCCCGGAAGCTGAACCACATGATTTTACGGAAAATATCCGTTTTAATCAGGTTGGCTTCGCCTTTCTGAACTCTGATAGGAGCCTCCAGTGTAGGAATATCTCTCAGGGCGTCAATATACGTTTCCAGCTCGTAGTTCAGACAGCATTTCAACCGTCCGCACTGACCGGATAATTTTACCGGATTAAGCGAAAGATTCTGATACCGGGCAGCGGATGTAGTTACGTTCTTGAAATCCGTTAACCACGTAGAACAGCACAGTTCCCGACCACATACCCCAATACCACCAATACGGGCCGCTTCCTGCCGCAGACTGATCTGCTTCATTTCAATCCGTACTTTGAACTCACTGGCCAGGATCTTGATGAGTTCCCGAAAATCCACTCGTTCGTCCGAAGAGTAATAAAACGTAGCTTTCGTTCCGTCGGCCTGAAACTCAACGTCTGATAACTTCATGTTGAGATTCAGCTCCTTTACAATCTCGCGGGCCCGGTACATCGTTGGTAAATCACGAGCGACGCTTTGTTCGTGTTTCTCCAGATCCTTGGCCGTAGCTTTACGGTAGACCTGACGAATCTCGGGATCTTTGATGCTTCGTTTCACAATCTGTAAACGAACCAGTTCTCCCTGCAATGAAACAAAACCCAGGTGATGACCACTTTGCATTTCCACCACTACCGGATCACCCGTGTAAAGCTCAAGCTGGGTCGTATTACGGAAATATTCCTTCCGACCACCCTTGAATTTCACCTCCACCAGATTACTCCGCTGGTTCATCGGTAACCCCAGACCCGGAGCTTCCATATCCGACAACCAGTCGAATACGTTCATTTTATTACAGCCACCCGTTCCACAGGCTCCATTGTTCTGACAACCTGATACAGCGGTGGCATCTTTATTACCTTTGGTGCGGATGCTTCCACAGCCACCCGTTCCACATGATGCACATCCCATTTTTTGTATGTAGAATTTTTGAATGATAGAAAATTGAACGCCACTCCCAAAAGAGCTTTCATTCATTCAGGTATTCTACCATCCAAAATTATAAAAGATCGAGGCCGATGTCCCGTCGGAAGTACTTGCCTTCGTATTGAACTGCGGCTGCCGCCGTTTGTGAACGCTGGCGGGCTTCGGTAATGGAGGTGCCTAAAGCCGTTACAGCCAGTACACGCCCTCCGTTGGTAACTACTTCTCCCGCCTCAGAATGCTTGGTTCCGGCGTGGAAGATAGTAGTATAGTTTTGTTTTTCAGGTACTTGAATGACGTCACCCTTGCCGTAGTCTCCGGGATAACCTCCCGCCACCACAACCGTAGTTAAGGCAGTTTTGTTGGAAACTGCGAAGTTGACGTACTTCAGCTTACCTTCGGCTGCCGCTTTTAAAATGACGAGCAGATCGGAGTCGATCCGGGGTAATACTACTTCCGTTTCGGGATCGCCCATGCGGCAGTTATACTCAATAACGTAAGGATCGCCTTTCACATTCATTAAGCCAATGAAAATGAAACCTACATACCGGATGCCTTCCGCCTTCAGACCGTTCATGGTTGGACGAACGATGCGTTCTTCCACTTTTTTCTGAAAAGCATCGTCATAAAAAGGCACGGGCGAAACAGCTCCCATGCCTCCGGTATTCGGACCCGTGTCCCCTTCGCCAATGCGTTTGTAATCTTTGGCTTCGGGCAGGATGTGGTAATGTTCCCCGTCCGTTAACACAAACACGGACAATTCAATTCCGTGCAGGTATTCTTCAATGACTACTTTGTGAGAGGCATCCCCAAATTTGGCATCTACCAGCATTTCGCGGAGCGTGCTCTGGGCTTCTTCGGCGTTAGCCGCGATGATTACTCCTTTGCCCGCAGCCAGACCGTCAGCTTTCAGAACCAGCGGAAACTGTTGTTCAGCAATGTATTGCAGACCCTCTTCGAGCGTTTCTTTGACAAACGTGCGTGAAGCCGCCGTGGGAATCTGGTTTTTAGCCATGAAGTTTTTGGAAAAATCCTTCGATCCTTCCAATTGGGCTCCTTTGCTATCGGGTCCCAGCACTAACACTTTCTTCAGGTCTTCCCGACTTTCAAAATAATCGCGAATGCCCCGTACCAGCGGTTCTTCGGGCCCCACAATCACCAGTGAAATACTATTTTCGAGAACGGCGGCAGCAATGGCTTCAAAGTCATTTACTCCGATGGACAGATTGGTTGCTAATTGAGCCGTGCCTGCGTTGCCAGGGGCCACAAATAACTTTTGACACAAAGGACTCTGTACGATTTTCCAGGCAAAAGCGTGCTCCCGGCCGCCAGATCCTACGATGAGAATATTCATCGGATAATTTTATTGCTATTAAAGAAAACCTAGGCCTCAGGCCTAAATAATCAAAGCGTTTTAAAGTGAAAATGTGAAACTGTACAGAAAATCTGACCGGATTAGTGGCCTAATTCACTGTGGAATTTGATACGCATGAGGCGAAGCTCTTCTTCGGAGTAATCACCTCCCAGTTCTTTCATAGCGACGGCCATCGAGTCCGTTTCTGCACTCATGAAGTACTCGTAAATCTCGTCCTGGCGGTCATCGTCCATTAATTGGTTGATGTAATAATCCAGGTTGAGTTTGGTACCAGAGTAACAGATGTGCTCGATTTCTTCAATCAGTTCGGTCATGCCCAGGTCTTTGGCCTCAGCAATCTCTTCCAGATTGATTTTACGATCGATTTGCTGGATAATGAAAATCTTAACTTTAGACTTGTTGGTAGTAGTCTTTACCACTACTTCCGTCGCCGTCTCGATTTCATTTTCTTCCACATATCGGGTAATGACTTCGATAAACTGCTTGCCAAATTTAACGGCCTTCCCCATTCCTACGCCCGTAATCTGAGCTAATTCCTGGATAGTGGAAGGATACGTCGTGGCCATTTCTTCCATCGAAGGATCCTGGAAAATAACATACGGAGGAATGTTCTTTTCCTTGGCAATCTTCTTCCGGAGGTTTTTGAGCATTTCAAAGAGAGCCTCGTCGTATGCTTTCGCATTAGAGCTGATCTCTTCTTTCTCTTCCTCTTTTTCGTCGGCCTGGTGAGTGTAATCGTGATCTTTCGACAAAGTAACCACGAATGGAGCTTCCAGGAACTGAGCAGCTTTTTCGCTCAGTTTCAGCGTTCCGTAGTTTTCAATGTCTTTGTCCAGAAAACCCAGAATCGTTAATTGTTTGATGATGGAATGCCAGAACTCCGGTGTTTGTAACCCGTCGTCTTTTTTACCTGAAGTCTTGGGCTTGGCTTTGGTAATAACATTACCCTCTTCGTCCTCTTCTTCGGCATCATCATCGTCCAGATCTTCCTCGAAACCTACTTTATACTTTCCTTTTCCGAAAACATCCAGTTTGTTATGTCCGTGACTCAGCACATAAGGATTCTCAACGCCTAGTAAGATATCCGCAATGTGATTACAGTCAAATCGATTACCCGTCAGCTGAACTGCCTTCAGAATCCATTCTACTTCATCCTGCATCTTAAATTTCTGCGTAGCTTTAAAACAGTTATCGCAGAACCCGCAATCTTTCGGGAAATACTCACCAAAATAGCCCAGTAACTGACGGCGGCGGCACAGGCCAATGTTAGAATAACTAACCATTTCCATCAATAAAGCCTTGGCATTGTCACGTTCCGTAACGGGCTTATCTTTATTAAACTTATCCAGCTTAACAATGTCATCGTAACTGTAGAACATGACGCAGTTACCCTCCAGACCATCGCGACCCGCTCGACCCGTCTCCTGATAATAGCCTTCCAGCGATTTGGGAGCATCGTAGTGGAGCACGAACCGAACGTCGGGTTTATCGATACCCATGCCGAATGCAATGGTAGCGACGATTACTTCGGCTTCTTCGTTCAGGAACGCATCCTGATTGCCCATTCGGGTGTTGGGATCCAGGCCTGCATGGTAAGGCAAGGCTTTGACTCCGTTCACCGTCAGTAACTCCGCAATTTCTTCAACTGTCTTACGGCTCAGGCAGTAAATAATGCCTGATTTACCCGCCTGACCTTTAATGTATTTAATCAGCTGCTTGTTAACGTCCTTCGTTTTGGGGCGAATTTCGTAATAAAGATTCTTCCGGTTGAACGAAGATTTATAGACGCAGGCGTCTTCCATTTGCAGGTTTTTGATGATATCCTGCTGAACTTTTGGAGTAGCCGTAGCGGTCAGGGCAATGAGGGGTAACGCGGGGTTGATCGTTTCGACGATGTGACGAATCCGACGGTATTCCGGACGAAAATCGTGGCCCCATTCCGAAATACAGTGAGCTTCGTCAATGGCAACAAAAGAAATGTTGGCTTTCTGAAGAAAAGCCAGGTTTTCTTCCTTCGTCAGTGACTCAGGAGCTACGTATAACAGTTTTATTTCGCCGTTCAGAACGTCCTTCTTGACCTGTGTCATTTCGGATTTACTGAGCGTAGAATTCAGAAACTGGGCATTTACTCCCACGGCGTTCAACTGATCCACCTGATTTTTCATCAGAGCAATCAGCGGAGAGATGATAACAGCGGTTCCTTCACTAACCACCGCTGGCAATTGGTAACACATGGATTTACCGGCCCCCGTGGGCATGATAACAAACGTGTGATTTCCTGCCAGGAGGTTGCAGATAATGTCTTCCTGCTCACCGCGGAACTGTGAGAAGCCGAAAACCTCTTTCAATTTTGCCTTGAGGGTTTCCTTCAACGACGCATCAACGAGCATGGCCATTTGTACTTTTCTTCAACATCAAATGATGGTTAGATGCTATTAAGGGGAAATAATCCTGACGCTATACGTTTAGCAATCAGAATTGAAATTAATAAAAAAACTCTGGACAGAGCTAAAATCTTTTAGAGTTATGACAGAAAAAGAATCACTCAGGCCTTCACTTACTGAAAAGTGAAGAGTCTTCTAGCGGAGACGTTCAAAGGCATCCTTGACCTTACGCTCGTCCATTCGGATGAAACGATTCGCTGCTACATTGGCCAGAAGGGCGATCGTCAGGGCAAAAAAGCCAATTTTGAAGCTACCAGACGTTTCCGGATTGAATAATCCGTTGGCTTTAACATGCGACTCGTAAGTGGACAGTCCCAGTAAGGTAATCATCACCAGAGTATTAATCAGATTCAACAGCATCTGCCGAACCCGATTATTAAACTGGAGCAGGGAAAACAAGGCTAAACCGCCCGCCAGAACAGCCAGGGCAGCCAGATAAAGCTTGGATTCCTCTAGCACTTGCTTCGCGGCATTGGTATAGGTTAATGAAAAGGCACTCAGGCTAGCGGACTGTTCGCCAACGGTTTTTTCCCAAAGGGGTAAACCTAAAAACAGACCCATGGATACAATAATCAGAGCTAAGAATAAAGTTTGGGGACGCTGAAGCATATACTTTTCAAATGGGATTGATTAAACATCAGTAAAAGATCATCACGAAAGACAGCCCATCTCGTCTGAATGATGAGTGTGTAAAGTTAAATGTAGAATCAGTGAAATGACTAGAATCAAAGTCAAATAGATTTTTTTAAAAAAAATATGAGCTGTTAAGGGCTGACTTTCAGAGATTTGTTTCTGTAAGGGGTTGGGGACGAGATAAAAAATATCACTTTTTTTTAGCCAACTCTTGACAAACCCCGTTTTTCGAGCGTACATTTGCATTCCCAAACGACGGGTAATACGGCAAATAAAATCAAGCGAAAGTAGCTCAGCTGGTAGAGCGCGACCTTGCCAAGGTCGAGGTCGCGGGTTCGAACCCCGTCTTTCGCTCAGCAAAAAGGCTCCGCAAGTCGGAGCCTTTCTTGTAGAGGCCCGGGTGGTGGAATGGTAGACACGAAGGACTTAAAATCCTTTGGGCAGTGATGCCTGTACGAGTTCGAGTCTCGTCCCGGGTACAAAGCCTGATAAGCAATCGCTTGTCAGGCTTTTCTCTTTTATATACTTCTTCAAGGCCAAAGCACGCATCGTATTATTTTGATGGATCAATGTATGGTGAGTGAATCTTCTCGTTAACTTGTCTGACACTTCCTTACCTATTCTTCCAACCATGCGTTTACTAACTACGCTTGTCTGTTTTCTATGGAGCCTGGGACTGAGTCTGGCTCAGATTCCTGAAAAACCCAAACTGGAAATCACGAAGCTGAATGAAAACGTGTTCGTGCACGTGACGTACGGCATGTATCAGAATCAGGCGATTCCTTCCAATGGACTGATCGTAAAAACGAAAGAGGGTGTAGTGCTGATTGATACGGGCTGGGATACTAAAGATGATACGGATAATACCCGTCAGATCCTTCAGTGGGTCGAAGATCACTTGCATCAGCCCGTGAAACTTTGCATCGTGACTCATTCACATGAGGATCGGGTGGGTGGAATCAGTGAATTAAAAAAAGCTGGTGTCCGCGTGATCAGTACGCCACTCACGGCTCAAAAGTCAGTACAGGAAGGATATGAGTCCCCGGAAGCCATTTTACCAGCTGATACGACGTTTTTAATAGGTCAGGTGCCCTTCCGCTGTTATTTTCCGGGCGAAGGCCATACCAGCGACAATATTGTGGTATGGTTGCCCAGCTACAGGATTCTGCACGGAGGCTGCCTGATTAAAAGTGTAGCAGTATTTGGGATGGGTAACATTGCCGATGCCAATCTTCAGGAGTGGAGTAACTCTGTCCGCAAATTAATCCGGCAATTTGGCTCAGCCCGATTCGTTATTCCCGGCCATGATGGATGGGGAGATACCAAAGCTCTGGAACATACGCTGCATCTGGTAGAAAAATTCAATGCATCCAGGCACTAACTCTGGAGAGATATATGAAAAGCGACTAGTCCCTCTGATGGAACTAGTCGCTTTTGATGATACTTTTCTGTAAAGGTCCTGAATCAGTGCTGATTCGCTTTCTGAGCGAGCCAGAAATCCAACGCCCGGCGTAGCATTTCACTCACTTCCCGGTATCCGCCGGGTTTCACCAGATAAGCATTAGCTCCTAGATCGAAGGCTTCCCGCATATCTTTGGGATTGTCCGAAGTGCTGTATACGACAATGGGCAGGTAACGTCCATTCGAGTTAGAGCGAATCTGCTGCAAAACTTCAAATCCATTACTACCGGGTAAATTCAGATCAAGCAGTAGCATCTTGGGGAGCACTGATTCCTTCGTGTGATAACTACCCCGACTCAGAACGTAATCTATTGCTTCGTTACCCGTTGTAATTACTTTATATGTAGGAGGCTGATCAATTTTACCAATAACCCGTTTGAAAATATCTACATCATCCGGGTTGTCTTCAACATATAATACATCTATCATACTGGCCAAAAATTAAGCTAAGGGAAAAGAGACATAAAAGGTAGTTTCATGACCTGGTTCACTGTAGAACCAAACTCTACCATGATGTCTTTGCATGATTCGTTTCACAATAGCCAGGCCTACACCGTGTCCCTCGTATTCTCTGGCATTGTCTAACCGTTTGAATAAATCAAAAACCTTACCACCTTGTTTCATGTCAATGCCAATGCCATTGTCAGAAACGGAATAAATCACTTCATCATCGTTTTGAATTCCTCTGACCACGATATGGGGTTCACTGGTAAATTGTGAGTATTTGATGGCATTAGTCAATAAATTAGTAAAAACCTGCATAATCATGGTTTTGTCACCTTTGATAGGAGGCGTTTCTCCAATATCAATTTTCAAAGCCTGATTTTTAACACTTACTAATAGCTCATCTCTTAAACTATACAATAATTCTTTCATAGGTAGCGGCTCGGCTGACATTTCAGTTCGGCCGCTTCGGGCGTAATGTAAAATCTCCTTAATGAGATCGCTCATTTTATTACTGGCGGAAACAATTTTCTCAAAAAGGGGAATGGTTTCCTCGTCCAGGCGGTCGATATAATCCATCAGTAAGACTTCGGAATACGTCTTGATGGATGCTAGAGGCGTTCGTAAATCGTGGGAAACCGTGTAACTGAACGTATCCAGTTCTTCGTAGGCCAGCTTAAGTTGTTCATTCAGAATTCGGATCTGATTGGCTTTCTGCGTAACAATTTGCAGGATATCTTCCCGAAGCTTAAGGGCCGTATTGATCTCGGCCTGTTTCCAGAGTTCGGAAGTATTGCGAACGAGCTGGGTCCACTTGGCAAAACTTTTCCGGGGACTAAGCCGGTTTCTGCCGGATTCATCGGTCCACATGATTTTTTCGTCCGGATTTCCGCCCCACGAGACCTGTTGCATTAACTCCGGCTTAAACCAGAGAATGTATTCTTCCAGCTGCCGGGAAATCACAATCGCCATGACACCCGAGGCCTCGTCCCGGTATTCAATGGCGGGGCCAAAAACCCTGGAAAAGTGATTGGTATGGAAAATGGTATCCATTTTAGTCCCCTTGAGCCACTCAATCATTTTGAAGATCTGGGCCTCAGAAGGGGTTTTGCCAAGCGTATGAATTTTCCCTTCAAAAGCCAGAGCCATACCTGAAGCAAAGCAGATGTCGAGCCCCGTGGTTGCCATACGGGTTAAGCCCTGGACCACGTTCCAGTCACGTTGCATTTGTTCAAAGACCGTTTGCTCGTTTTTCCAGAGTCGGTTAACCATGGTCTGGTCTTCCTCGTCTTTCCGGAATTCCAGAGCCGCCGACAAAAGCTGACTGATCATTTTCCCCGACATCCGCGACGTATAATCGACCAGTCGCGGCTCTTCATAGTGATGGCAGGAAATCAGACCCCAGAGTTCACCTTTGTACAGCAGGGAAAAGCTCATGCTGGAACGAACGCCCATGTTCTTGAGGTACTCAATGTGAACGGGAGAAACGGCTCGAAGAATCGAATTACTCAGATCCAGGGGCTGACGGGTTTCCAGATTCATTCCGGGATAAATCGCCACGGAACGATCCTGAGAATCAACGATCGTTCGAATTAAATTGGTTTTATATAACTCCCGAGCCTGCCGGGGAATATCAGACGCGGGGTAATGCAATCCCAGAAAAGGGTCCAGGTGGTTTTCTTTTGCTTCCGCCAGCACTTCACCGTTCCAGTCTTCATCAAAGCGATAAATCATAACTCGGTCGTACTGGGTAATGGCTTTCATTTCCACGGCCACGCGGTCCAGCAGCTCCTGAATACTCTTGCTCTGTTGCAGGCTGGACATTACCCGACCGACCAGGGTCTGTAAGGTTCCGGGAAAAAGAACTTCATTTTTGGGTTCAAACTCCAGTAAATACAAGTCACCCACCGGATGAATCACGAGGTAATACTCCCGCTCGCGGATGTGGACATTGAAAGGCGTCATGCTTTCAAAGGAACCCTGTTTAACGGCGATGTGGATCAACTGGATTAGTTCAGTACCCGGCAAGTCACCGATGCTGATTTGCTGAAGTGGGGTATCAATCAGGCTTTCGGCAGAGCCGGAGCACAATTCTTCCAGATTAACGCTAAGCTGACGAACTTTATAGTTGGACTGATCAACTCCCAGCAAGTATCCGTAGCCCTGAATATGACCTAAAAAGCGAATGGGTTCATGCTCGCAGGCCTGAATATCAATGTTTTGCATGTCCTTACTGAATGGATCAACCTAAGCCGATATCAAAGTATAGCTGAAATAAATTCAAAGCAACGGTGAAGGATTTATATGTAACTATCTAACGAAGGATGGAGTTTAAAATTAACCTATTTTTCGCGGAACCGTTCAAATAATTCGACTTCTAACAAATTGATTACTAAATTTTTGCACGCTCTATCATGAAATCAATCGCTTGAAGCAACAAAATTTGCTGGTTAAACACTACGGCTGGTAATGGAGTTAGTCTATTAATCAGGTATATTGCAATGTACTTAAGCTGAGATAACCAGCCGATCAGTGGTAATAAGAAATCTATGAATCATTCGGATACTAAGGAGTCTGATGGCTTCTTTACTGTATCTTCTACAGGCATTTTATTGGATTGCAGTTATCACTTTTTACAGATAACCGGATATTCAGTGAAGGAGATCATGGGTCAGCCTCTTCAACGGTTTCTCTCTAATTCTTCCTGGGAAAACTTTCAGTCCAGTGAATACAAACAGCTGGAACTGAAAAGTATTACGCTTGAATTGACCACCATAGAAACTCATCAGGAGGCAATTACATTCCGGGGTGAGCCCGCTCTGCAAATCCTGTTTCAGCAGGAGCCGGAAGAGTTCCTCATGAATACGGCCTCTGGCAGTCTGGAAGAATGGACCCTGATGAGTAAGATCTTATCACACGATCTGCGGGAGCCGCTCCGTAAAATTCTGCTTTACATCGATATGATTCGGGGAAATACCAGAAATCAGATCACCCCCGAAAGTCTGATGCTGCTTCAGATTACGAATGATCAGGGTTATCAGGCCATGCAATTGCTGGATGCCATTCGTCAATACGTATCCTTCTCTACTACCAGTAAACTCCTGGTTAAATCCATTGACCTTAATGAAGTACTCGATAAGAGCTGGACGCGGGTGTACGACGAAAACGGCCTGAAAGAATCCCTGCTTGAAAAGCCCCACTTGCCCGTGATTCGGGGTCAGGGAGCCATGCTTCAGGCACTTTTTTATCAGATTCTGGATAATTCAGTCAAGTATTCCGAACCCCTCAGACCCCTGCAGATTAAGGTAGATAGTACAATCTATCAGGAGGCTGATCGGGAAATGGTGGAAATTCGTTTTCAGGACAACGGCGTTGGGTTTGATGACATGTACCGCGAGGATGTGTTTCGCTTGTTCAGTCAGCTCAATCGTAGTTCGTCCGGAAGTGGGGCTGGGTTAGCCATTTGCAAAAAGATCGTAGAGAGTCACCAGGGCCAGATTGCTGCGACTTCGCAGCCGGGAAAGGGCACTGTTCTGACCATACGACTTCCCGTAAAACCCCAGTAAAAGTTTCTTTTTGTAGTCCTTTGAACGCACGTATTATTTTTAGGTGTCCACTCCGTTATTGTGAAGGAAAAAAGCTAACTTGCTTAGCGTCAAAACTCTCGCAATACCATGGGCAGAAAAGTATTAGTGCTGAATCAGGATTACTCAGCCTTGACGATATGCTCGGTCGCCAAAGCTTTTTTACTGGTCTACCTTAAAAAGGCCGATCTGATTTCAGAATCTCAAACCGAGAATCTGCGGAGCATTACTCAATCTTTCCCCTTACCAACGGTTATTCGCCTGCATAAGTACGTGTATCTGCCTTATCGGGGAGTGATGCTGACGCGTCAGAATATTTTTCGACGCGATGGTCATCAGTGTCAGTACTGTGGGACCTCAACCGACCTGACGCTCGACCACGTATTGCCCAAGTCCCGAAGTGGCAAGTCCAGTTGGGATAACCTGACGACGGCCTGTAAACGTTGTAATTCACGAAAAGGTGATTTTACTCCCGAGGAAGCAGGAATGACCCTGCGGCAACGTCCTTATAAACCCTCGTTTATCATGTTCATCCGGGACTTTTCGGGCGTGAATGATGAAAGCTGGTTACCCTTTCTGAATCGGAAGGAGAAGCGACTGGCCAACTGATGGGTTCATGACGGGTGAAATCCAGGTCTGCTCTTCGTCGACAGACCGTTGGCGAGTGTTTCCCTGATTTAACCGAATTCTGCATCATTTTTGACATTCCGACGCGGAAATGGCTTTTGACCCCACAGAAACTGCTACTTTTGACTAGTAGATGTTAAACTGTGACTGAAGCATGCGGGAAGACTATTTGAAAGGGGATAGAGAAGCCCTGTCGAAAGATGACCGTGAGATCGAAAGAGCCTTACGGCCTTTAAGTTTTGGCGATTTTACGGGTCAGGATAAGATTCTTGAGAATCTGAAAATATTCGTTTCGGCAGCGAAAATGAGAGAAGAAGCCCTGGATCACGTGCTCTTACACGGTCCTCCGGGGTTGGGAAAAACGACGTTGTCTAACATTATTGCCAATGAGTTAGGGGCCGGTATTAAAATTACTTCAGGGCCTGTTCTGGACAAACCCAGCGATTTGGCGGGTTTGCTAACCAATCTGCAACCTCACGACGTTTTATTTATTGACGAAATACACCGGCTGAATCCCGTGGTAGAGGAATATCTGTATTCAGCCATGGAGGATTACAAGATTGATATTTTGCTGGATTCAGGTCCGAATGCCCGGAGTGTTCAGATTGGGCTGAATCCCTTTACGCTAATCGGAGCGACTACCCGGGCAGGCTTATTAACGTCTCCTCTGAGGGCAAGGTTTGGAATTAATGCCCGGCTGGAATACTATGATGCTCAATTATTGTCTTCCATTATCAGACGCTCCTGCAGCATCCTGAATATGCCCGTAGAAGATCTGGCGGCTTTCGAGATTGCCCGCCGGAGTCGTGGGACGCCGCGGATCGCCAATAATCTGCTACGTCGTACGCGGGATTTTGCTCAGGTGAAAGGAGGGGGGCATATTACGGTAGACATCGCCGAAATGGCTCTGGCCGCTCTGGACGTTGATCAAAATGGTCTGGATGATATGGATAACCGAATTCTGAGTACCATCATTGAAAAATTCAAAGGGGGACCGGTCGGACTATCCACTATTGCGACGGCCGTTGGTGAAGAAGCGGAAACCATTGAAGAAGTTTATGAGCCCTTCCTCATTCAGGAAGGATACCTCAAACGTACCTCCCGCGGGAGAGAAGCTACTGAAAAAGCGTATAGCCATCTGGGAATTTTGCCAAAATACCGGACCGGGGAACTTTTTTAGAGGGTAATAGTGGTATTTATTAGATTTTAAAGGAATTTAATTATTGAATTATGGCAAGAATTTTTTGTTATATTTAATAATTTATGTAACTTTGAAAACATGCCCCAGGAAACGAAGTAAGCAAGAAGCACCATTGAGTAGTTCTATACTTTGATCGGAACACTAATTACTTTTTTCCAGGCCTTGTGTTTAATACATACCACCTAAATCCTTAGTGAAATGAAAAATTTGAACCATTATCGGCTCTTGCAGTGGATCATTTTTTCACCGATTCTGATTCCAATCTGCATCCTCACCGGAGCTTGGGAAGGAATTCAGCATACGTTTGGAAAAGTAGTCCAGCAAATCAAGACCGACGTAACCACAGACGTTGCGTAAGGCCGTCTTCTTCAATTGTAAATCAACCTTATTGATATATAGTATTCGGTAAAAAGCCTCGGATCACATCCGGGGCTTTTTTATAGGCCTTTCGTAGCCAGATATTCCGCCGTTTTCTCAATCATGTGATTATGACCGGAATTTAGGATGATTCGCTGAGCCGTTGGAATCTTTGTACTTAGCGGTAGAACGGAATCAGGCGGCATCATCCGATCAAACTGACCCATAAAAAACTGAATAGGCAAAGCGTATTGATTGAATAGCGTAATCAGAGAGGGCAAAGAAAAATGAAAATGCCTGAATGATACCCAGGATAAAAAGATCCGTTTTCGCTTTTCGGGAGAGTCCAGCATCCAGTGGACGAAACGCGACATACTCGGATGAATGATTTTCATACGCTCTCCCATGCCGGTCCATTTCATCACCAGCGAAGGATTAGAGGTAACGTATTTAAAAATTCGCCGGGTGAGGCGATTACGGACGGCGAAAGTATAGTAGGGATTTTTCAGAATACCATCCGGAGCCAGTAAATACAAGGCATTGACCTGAGCCGTTAGCATTTCGACGGTACTTAGAGCAAAGCGTCCGCCCATGCTGAATCCGACTACACTGAAACGCGTAATACCTTCTTTTTTAAGTAAATCAGAAATCTGTTGCTTCCATTGCCTTTTGTCTAGCGTCAGGGGTTTGACCTGATGTTTGGTGTTCTTTCCGTGGAACGGTAAATCGAAGGCGTAAATCGTAAAACGATCGCCCAGTAACTCAACCCACGGGTGATAAGCGGTGTGATCCTGTCCAATTCCGTGAAAAGCAAGTAAAGGTTCCGGACCGTTTCCTGACTTGGTATAAGTGAGCAATTGCATACAATGAAATTCACGTAAGGGCTGTTACCTTCCAAATGGGAAAAGTAAAAATACGAGCTCTGTCCCTGCCAGGCAACTCCTGAAAAAAGAACCATGCTCTGGTAACAAGGACCTTACCGCTGAACAGGGAGCTGGATTTTTGAAAAATTATTTATAATTAAACCAAATAAAGATACTTTTTATCCTTTACCTTTGATCCAGAGAGTAGGGCAGGGCGACTGATAGTCGCGTTTGTTCTACGCCTGAAGATCTACTTTCCTCGTTGAAATTTAGATAACGTATATCCTATCTGTTACTAACCATGACTTTCAAAAAAGCCATCGGACAAATTCACCTCTGGTTAGGCCTGGCCTCGGGGATCATTGTATTCATTGTCAGTATCACAGGTTGTATTTATGTTTTCCAGCAGGAAATTCGCGACCTGACCGAAAGCTGGCGTTTTGTGGAAAAGCAATCCAAACCTTACCTGATTCCTTCGCAGCTGATAGCCATTGCTGAAAAGAAACTGAATGGTAAAAGGGCTACTTCGTTAACCTATGCCAAGCCCAATGAAGCAGCCGTTGTGAGTCAGTTTAATCGCAAGAAAAAGGGTAGTCTGTTTACATCAGTGTACATAAATCCTTATACAGGAGAGATTTTAAATATAAGAGCCACTGCCCGTGGAGGCAATGGCGGAGACTTCGACTTTTTCCGTTTCATTCTCAATGGTCACCGAGCTTTATGGATGCCTTACGAGATTGGACGGCCCGTGGTTGGGGTAGCGGTACTGGTTTTCGTTATCATGCTAATTAGTGGAATGATCCTCTGGTGGCCTAAAAAATGGAGTAAAGCCAATCGGGACAAAAGTTTCAAAGTGAAATGGGATGGAACATCCAAACGTGTGAACTACGATTTACACAACGTTTGGGGATTCTACAGTTCATTCTTCCTGCTGATCATTTCTTTAACAGGTCTGGTCTATAGCTTTCCCTGGCTTAGTAAAGGTTTATACTGGGCAACGACGGGCGGACGGAGTCTACCCATGGAACGTAATCTGGGTGTTTCCGATACAACCCGGAATTTGCCCGTTACTCTCACCAGCGTCGATAAGGTCTGGTTGAATCTGACGAATCAGGGTAACGCTACGAAGACGATGTTCATGAGCCTGCCGCAAACCCCTAAGGATGCCATTAATATCACGGTATATCTTAAGCCAGACAATTTTTATAAAACGGACGTTTACACGTACGATCAGTTTACGCTCAAACCTCTCAAAGCTACGGGGCCTTTCAGCGGAAGGTACGAAGATGCAGACGCGGGTGATAAACTCCGGCGGATGAACTACGATCTGCACGTAGGTTCGGTGATGGGATTACCGACAAAAATTCTGGCTTTTCTGGCCAGTTTGATCTCGGCCAGTTTGCCCGTAACCGGATTTCTAATCTGGTGGGGAAGACGGAAAAAAGGCAAAAAAGAAGAGGGGAAGAAGCCCATTCAGAAACGAACTACGGCTGACCCTTCCCGCCGGCCCACTCCGGTAGTTCGACGAAAAATTCCCGTTGCTACGGATGTGGCCTCTGAAGTAAAACAGAGCTAGAGTAAAGAGGTAACCAGAATATACAAAAGGGACCCTGTCAATCGGCAGAGTCCCTTTTAAGTTATTAGCTTTGTTCTTCGCTGACGTCTGACATCAGATATGCTTTAATGAAGTCGTTGATCTCTCCATCCAGCACCGCATCAGTATTGGAAGTTTGGTGATTCGTGCGGTGATCTTTCACGCGACGGTCATCCAGCACGTAGCTGCGAATCTGACTGCCCCATTCGATTTTCCGTTTGGTGGCGTCCAGCTCGGCCTTGGCGGCCAGACGTTTCTCCAGTTCCATTTGATACAGTCGGGATTTCAGTAACCGCATCGCCACTTCCTTGTTCTGAAGCTGACTGCGTTCCTGCTGACATTCGATAATAATTCCCGAGGGTTTGTGTTTCAGACGAACGGCCGTTTCCACTTTGTTCACGTTCTGTCCACCCGCACCACCGCTTCGAAACGTGTCCCAGTCGATATCGGCCGGGTTGATTTCAATTTCAATGGTATCATCCACTAAGGGATAGGCGAAAACGGAAGCAAAAGAAGTATGACGGCGGGCGTTCGAGTCGAATGGCGAAATCCGAACGAGACGGTGCACGCCAATTTCAGCTTTCAGATTACCATACGCGTATTCACCCAGAATTTCAATAGTTGCGGATTTGACGCCCGCCACATCACCATCGGCTACGTTAACCACATTAATCTTGAAATTATTCTTCTGAGCCCACATCGTGTACATCCGCAGGAGCATATTAGCCCAGTCCTGGGATTCGGTTCCACCGGCCCCGGCGTTAATTTCCAGTACGGCATCCATGTTGTCCCCTTCGTCGGACATCATTTTCCGGAACTCTACCTCCGCCAGCTTCGCTTCCAGTTTGGCCGCTTCGGCGTCTACGTCGGCTTCGGAAGCTTCACCTAATTCCTGGAATTCCATCATGGTTTCGGTATCACCCAGGTGCTGGTTCAACTGATCAAATCCATCCGTCCAGAACTTCAGTCCACGAATTTCCCGCAGAATCTTTTCGGCCCGTTCGCGGTCATTCCAGAATTCAGGATCCAGCGTCTTTTGCTCCAGTTCTTCTATTTGGTACTTCTTCCCATCGTAGTCAAAGATACCCCCTCAAGGCCTCTATGCTGGCCTTCAAGTCTTTCAACTTGTCTTGTGTCATAATGAATGGGATGTAGGGCAAAAGGGCCTTTCATCGTTAGTGATTAGAGATACAAAAGTAGTAAGCAGGGCTGTAAAAAGCGAAAACCTGACCGAAGCCAGGTTTTCAGTGCTTTCTCTCTTCAGAGATTAAAAATATTTAGCCCGGTAATCTTTCACCTTCGCTTTTTCGCGAACGGCTTCGTTTACAAAGTAACCGGAACGTTGTAATTCCGTTTGAAGAGCCGAGTTTTTGTACTGGCTGTAATCAGCGATCGCCGGAGCATCGGTTTTCTTCAGCGTTTCCATGATGAATACGCCGCTTTCGCCTTTGAACGGTTGCGATTTCTGACCCGCTTTCATACCAAACGCCTTACCTAACGCCGTAGGATCGGCACCGGCTGAGTTCAGTAATCCGCTGTTCAGCGTCAGGTCATTAGCGGTTTCCACTAACGCACCCGCACCGTACTTCTGAGCAATTTGCTCCAGACTACCTGCACCCGCTAAGCCACTCAGTTTTTTCAGAATGTCTTCGCCTTTCTTCTGGTTACGAACTTTCGCCGTTAACTCGTCGCGGAAGTCATCTACTTTCACTTCGTCTTCAGAGGTTTTACCCGTCAGAGCTGCTACGATATAGGCATCGTTTACTTCAAATACCTGAGAAACGTCACCTACATCGGTTTTGTCTTCAAAAGCCCAGCGAATCACCGGCTGTGCGTTTTGCATCATGTTCAGGTTCGTCGAACCTTCAGGAATGCGGTTTGCCTTCAGCAGTACGATGGATTTATCTTTCTTGGCAGCGGCTTCCATTTGTTCCAGCGTTTTGTTAGCTGCAGCAAACTCATCGGCTTTGCGATATACTTCGTCACGAGTAGCCTGGCTGGGGCCGAGTTGTTTCGAAACGGCTACTACGCGGTACTGAAGGTTATTTTTAGCTTCCGTTACTTTAATGATGTGGAAACCGAAATCCGTTTCAACCAGATTAGGTAACAAACCTGTTCCGTTATAAGCAAATACGGCCGTTTCGAAAGGCTTCACCATGGAACCGTTGTTCTGGAAGTAACCCAGATCACCGCCACGCTGAGCTGTACCATCCGTACCATACTGAGCCGCGATGGCGGCGAAATCAGCTCCACCTTTCAGTTCTTTCAGAATGTTTTCAGCACGAACGCGAGCAGAAGCCTTGGCTGAATCGGACTCATTCGTCGGACGAATCAGGATATGGCTGGCTTTAACCGTATAAAGCGAGTCACGCTTCATGCCCGTGTACTTGTAAATGGTATAGGTGTTATCCGTACGGAAAGGTCCTGCAATCTGACCGGGGAAGAAATCCTTTACGGCTTCTTTCAGCTGCTCATCCATGTCACGCAGACTCCAGTACAGCGGATGCGGTACGTCTGAGTTCATACGGGCAAAAGAAGAATCATTGGGAGCTTTTGCCAGATCTTTCGCTAACTGGGTTAATGTATTTTTCAGAGCTACACTGTCTGATTTCGAAGGAACCACGCCGAACGCCACGTAATCCATGCTACGGGTGTTCGCTCCCTGATATTCATCTTTATGAGCGTTCAGGTAATCTTTCAATTCTGAATCCGTCACCTTGATGGTAGAATCCGCCATTGAATAGAAAGGAACGTACAGGTATTTCGCATCAACTTTAGCCGTTTGTGCTTCGTAATCCTTCTTTGCTTCCGCTGAAGTCACGTAGCTGGACATGCGGATCAAGTTTACGTAACGGTTCATCAGGTGCTGACGCTGAATGTCGCGAACGAAGGCCTGCCAGCCTAACTGCTGGATGGAGCCCGCAGGCAGCTGTTGAATCTGAGCCCGTTGCTGCTTGATCCGATTGACATCGAAGATGCCCGTCTGAGGATCCGTAAAGCTTTGGCGAACGGCAGGATCAATGTATTTACCGAAGAACATATCCTGCTTTTCATCTTCTGAAAGCGTCAGTCCTAAGGCATCAAATTCTTTTTGATACGCATAATCAATTAACAGATCATTCCAAACTTTCTCGCGAAGCTGAGCGATCACCTGATCGTTCGCGGATTGACCGGACTGAGCTTCGTATTCCATACGAGCCTGGTCCAATTTTTTCTGGAAATCCTGGGCCAGAATGTTATTTCCGGCAATTTCACCTACTTTCTGAGTCTTCCCTCCAAAAAGTCCCCGTGATCCGAGGAGGTCACCGCCCACAATGAATAAGATGAGGGAGATGGCAATAATGGTAATTGCAATTCCTGAACGTTCTCTGATTTTGTTAACTAAAGCCATACGACCATTTTATTAGAACCGCAAAATAAGGGTTTTTTTCAATGATTCCCAAACGAATGTAATGGCCTTTTGTTTGATAGTTCACTCGAAAATAAGTTAGAAATCAGAAAGTATTCTGCGGTTTTTGGGTAGGAATGGGCGTGTTTTAAAGCAGATGCTGTATTTTCACCGGCCTGAAATAGTAAACCTGTCGTAAGGTTGGCGTTATTTATAGCAATTCGGAGGGGAAGAAAAGCCTGAATAATTCAGTCTGTTTGATTGCTCAACTATTCTCGTTTTCGTTTTTAACGTCTGACTCTGACCATTTTCAATAGTTGCATTGAACGAAGCACATAAAAGTACTACGACCATCACGGTTATTGGTGGGGGTAGCTGGGCAACCGCCATTATCCGAATTCTTTCGGAAAACGAAGTGAAAATTCGCTGGTGGTTGCGGAATCGGAAAGATGCCGAACACATTCGTAAATTTCATAGTAACCCGCGTTACCTGAGCGGTGTCGTACTGCACCCCAAGCGAGTAAAGCCCTTTACCCGTCTTCATGAAGCTATTAAAGGCAGCGAGGTAGTTATTCTGGCGGTTCCCGCCGCTTTTGTTACGGAAGCTCTTGCTGAGTTGAAACCCGAAGATTTTGCCGGCAAAACCATTGTCTCAGCCATCAAAGGGATGATTCCCGGGGAAAACTTACTGGTAACCGACTGGCTGGAAAAAAACTATGGCGTATCGCAGGATCAGTTTTGCGTGATTGCCGGTCCCTGCCACGCCGAAGAAGTTGCTCTGGAAAAACAATCTTATCTAACCATTGCCTCCCCTGATTTGCAGCGGGCCACGGCTTTTGCAGATCTGATGAACTGTCGTTTTGTAAGCACTCACCCGCTGACGGATTTATACGGCGTAGAATACTGTGCGGTGATGAAAAACATCATTGCTCTGGCCTGTGGCATTTGTCATGGAATTGGATACGGCGATAATTTTCAGGCCGTGCTGGTCTCGAATGCCATGCAGGAGATCAAACGATTTCTGGATGTGATTTATCCGTATTACCGCGATTTAATGGGATCAGCTTATCTGGGGGACTTGTTGGTAACCTCGTATTCCCAATTCAGCCGGAACCGCACGTTCGGAAGTATGATTGGCCGGGGCTATAGTGTTACTTCCGCTCAGATGGAAATGAATATGGTGGCAGAAGGCTATTACGCGGTTAAATCCATTTATGAGATCAATCGTCAGTACGAAGTAGAAATGCCGATTGTGAATGCCGTTTATTCCATTCTTTATGAACGTTCTTCACCTGCTATTGAAATAGAGATCTTAAAGAATTTATTGCGATGATAATAAAAAAGGGAGCTCCAACTGAGCTCCCTTTTTTATTATTCTTTTCTCGTTTTCGAAATATATTTGATCTTCATGAACTGCCCGGCCTCTGTTTTGTATTCGACCGTTGGGGTAAGGGAAATTCTTCGAATCAGTCCTCGCCAGCCCGGATTACTGGACAGGTCTACTTCATAAGTATGATACTGCCCATCGTTGATAAGGTTAACATTCTGGAAAAAAGAATCCTGTTCCAGTCCATTAGAGCGGGCCACTTCCCAGAAAATATTCATTTTGGTTCCGCTACCCTTATAGGCTATTCTTAAATAAAGCTTAGGAACTTCCGCCGCTTTCCAGCTAACCAGCGGTCCCCAGAGATTGGTAATGTGCTTGTCCAGGTTAATAGACCATTCTCCTTTGAAGGGCACGCCACCGTCATCCACGGGTTCATAAAAAGTCCAGTGCTGTCGGTCGGTAGAGAAGTCAAAGTCAGGTTGAATCAGTTCATTTTTATGGTCATAAGCGTATTTCCGAACTTCATTTACGTTACCGAGAATAAGAACCGCCTTGCTTTCATAACGAATCTTCCGGTCCAGAACCTCCGTCGTATTCCCTCCGGTAATAGCCGAGTTGTAATCAAACTCGCCACCGATGGTAGTTCGTCCGGCAAATCTTGAAGCAAATAAATGAGATCCGGGAACGAAAAGGCCAATGCCCTGTCCGTTGGCCTCATGTAAAAACACCCAGGACTCCGGTGTATAGGTTTCCAGTACTTTAGATCCGTATCCATCGGGCGTACCCACGGGTGGGTTGATGAGATCAAAATCGGTTAACCCGGCACTGGAAAAAGGCTGGTCTCCCCAATAGCTTTGAAAGCGATTGAATTTAGGAGTAAAGTAACCCACTTCCAGCTCCTGGCCCCTGCCCAGCGGCGTAAATGAATCCGTACGATTGTTCTGAAGTACATGCCGCAATTCCAGCACATTTTCAGTCAGTTTCGCATACGTTTCTACGTAACACTCACAAGGGACGTTATCGTATCCCCATTGTTTGGGAATGGTTTTGAAGTATAATTCATTACCGTTCTGGCGTTGCTCCACTACTTCAGAGCCGTTGCCGTACACATCCCCTGACTGGATGGGGTCCCAGCCAATGGTAGTCCAGGCGGGATGGGGGACTTTTCCATTGGGTAAGTATCCTTCAACCGGAAAGGCATAATAGGCATACTGAAGCTGACGGCCCAGGTCATAATTGTTGATCAGGTTAGGGCCATCTCCGGAAAGGTGGGTGATGGTTCCTCCGTACAGCATGTTAAAGCCTACCCGTAATTTAGAGGAAGACAGATAAACCATAGAGGAGGGCTTCACGACCGGAGGATGGGGAGGGGTCCCACCGCCGCCGCCTTCACCACCGCCGCCTACGTGACCTGTTGAAGGCCGTTTGGAGGTCAGAAACTGAAAATCATCACAGCTACTCAGAAGAAGTGATATGGGCAGAAGGTAAATAACAAGTCGGGAGAAGATAGAGATTTGCTGCTTCATATATTCAATTTAGTGGGACACAAGTTTAGAAGGTATTCCTTTCAGAGAAGGCTTTATACAAGGCTAAATTACAGAGCTCTTTCGTATATAACGGTATATTTTATGGGGAATGTTTAAAAGCTATTCTCGTAAGGCCTTTCTTTTGGAGCCCTCAAGGCAAGGTACAATCAGCACTAATGGGTATAGCGTCTGTAGAAATCTAATGAGTATCTTCTTAAGAAAAAGCTTATATAAATAGTATCTAATTAATAAATAATAGGAATCAGCGGGATAAAACAGGAGCTTGAAAAAATTACCCTGTTAATTTTTCACTTTAGGTATACTCCATATATCTCAAACTCCTAATTTTGCACGAATTTTGCCCGGCCACTCCGGGACGTTGATCGTTATTGAGTCGTCTTTTTATGAAGTGTCCGTTGAAAACCAGCGAATTTCATGGAGAAGGCCTGTTAACAGATACCTGAAAAAATGCCCAAAAATCCCGACATCAAATCCGTCCTGATCATTGGCTCCGGTCCCATTATCATTGGTCAGGCTTGCGAGTTCGACTACTCTGGCTCTCAGGCAGCCCGTTCCCTCAAAGAAGAAGGCATTGAGGTCATTCTGATCAACTCCAATCCGGCTACGATCATGACGGACCCCATCAGTGCCGATCATGTGTACTTGAAGCCTTTGGAGCGAAAGTCCATCATTGAGATTCTTGAAAAACACAAGGTTGACGCCGTTTTGCCGACAATGGGAGGCCAGACGGCGTTAAATTTAGCTATCGACTGTGACAAAGCCGGTATCTGGAAGAAGTACGGGGTGGAAATCATTGGGGTTGATATCAACGCCATTGAGACGACCGAAGACCGCGAGAAGTTCCGCCTGAAAATGCTGGAACTGGGTGTGGGCGTCTGTAAAGGACGTACGGCCCGCTCGTTCCTGGAAGGAAAGGAAATCGCCCAGGAAGTTGGTTTCCCGCTGGTGATTCGTCCTTCGTTTACACTCGGTGGAACAGGGGGCGGTTTCGTCAACGATCCCAAGGAGTTTGATGAAATGCTGAATCGGGGCTTGCACGCTTCGCCTACGCATGAAGTATTGATCGAACAGTCGATTCTGGGCTGGAAAGAATACGAGCTGGAGTTACTCCGGGATGGTGACGGTAACTTCATCATCGTTTGTTCGATTGAAAACTTTGACCCTATGGGGGTACACACCGGCGATTCCGTAACGGTGGCTCCTGCCATGACGCTGCCTGATACTCTGTATCAGAAAATGCGTGACATGGCCATTATGATGATGGACGGCATCGGGAAATTTGCGGGTGGATGTAACGTTCAGTTCTCGGTAAACCCCGAAAACGACGATATCATTGCCATTGAAATTAACCCCCGTGTCTCGCGTTCGTCGGCTCTGGCTTCGAAAGCTACGGGTTACCCGATCGCGAAAATTGCCGCGAAAATGGCCATCGGGTACCGCCTGCACGAACTGATAAATCCCGTTACGGGCAGTACGTCAGCGTTCTTTGAGCCTGCCATTGACTACGTAATCGTGAAAGTTCCCCGCTGGAACTTCGATAAATTCAAAGGTTCGGATCGTCGCCTGGGTCTTCAGATGAAGTCCGTAGGGGAAGCCATGGGTATCGGCCGTAACTTCCAGGAGGCTCTTCAGAAAGCCTGCCAGTCGCTGGAAATCAAGCGAAATGGCATGGGTGCTGATGGCAAGGAACTTACCGATCAGGATGCAATCCTGCACTCGCTGGCTACTCCTTCCTGGAATCGGTTATTCCATATTTACGATGCTTTCCGTTTAGGAATTTCCTTTAAGAAAATTCAGCAGTTAACGAAAATTGACCGCTGGTTCCTGTATCAGGTAGAAGATCTGGTCCGCCTGGAAAAGGAAATCGAAAAACATACACTCGATACCATTTCCAAAGACTTACTGGAAGAAGCGAAAGTGAAAGGCTTCGCCGACCGTCAGATCGCCCACATGATTGACTGTCTGGAAAGTCAGGTGTACGAAAAACGCAATGAGCTGGGTATCAAACGGGTTTACAAGTGCGTAGATACCTGTGCAGCTGAATTTGAAGCGAAAACGCCTTATTTCTACTCGACGTTCGCCAGCGGTGCCCAATCCGAAGACAACGAATCGGTTGTGTCAGGCAAGAAGAAGGTAGTCATCCTGGGTTCAGGTCCAAACCGGATCGGTCAGGGTATCGAGTTCGATTACTCCTGCGTTCACGGCGTACTGGCCGCAAAAGAAGCCGGCTATGAAACCATCATGATCAACTCGAACCCTGAAACGGTATCGACGGATCCTGATATTGCCGATAAATTATACTTCGAACCCGTTTTCTGGGAGCACGTGTATGACATCATTCAGCACGAGAAACCGGAAGGGGTTATCGTTCAGCTGGGTGGACAGACGGCTCTGAAACTCGCCGAAAAACTTTCGAAATACGGGATCAAAATCATCGGTACGAGCTACGAAGCTCTGGATTTAGCCGAAGATCGCGGAGCATTCTCAAGCCTGCTTCGTGAACTGGATGTACCTTATCCTTTATTCGATACGGTTGAATCGGCAGACCAGGCCGTAGAAGTAGCCCGTAATTTGGGTTACCCGTTGCTGGTACGTCCCAGCTACGTGTTGGGTGGACAGTCGATGAAGATTGTAATCAACGAAGAAGAACTGGAGCAACACGTGGTGAATACGCTCCGTGACATTCCTGGTAACAAAATCCTGCTGGATCACTTCCTCGAAAATGCCATTGAAGCAGAATCCGATTCGATCTGTGACGGTGAAAATGTGTACATCATTGGAATCATGGAACACATTGAGCCTGCGGGTATTCACTCCGGTGATTCGCATGCGGTGCTACCTACCTTCGATTTGAGCGAAAATGTGCTCAAGCAAATCGAGGAATATACCAAAAAGATCGCGGTTGCTCTGAAAACTAAAGGTTTACTGAACATTCAGTTTGCGATCAAGGATGAAAAAGTGTACATCATTGAGGCTAACCCCCGGGCGTCCCGTACGGTACCTTTCATCTGTAAAGCTTACCAGGAGCCTTATGTCAATTACGCAACGAAGGTAATGTTAGGCGAGAAGAAAGTAACGGACTTCAATTTCAACCCTGTTAAAAACGGGTATGCGATTAAAATTCCGGTATTCTCGTTCAACAAATTCCCGGGCGTGAATAAAGAACTGGGGCCTGAAATGAAGTCAACGGGCGAAGCCATTTACTTCATTGATGACCTGACGGACGAAGTGTTCCAGAAGATTTACGCCGAGCGTAACCTATACCTGAGTCGCTAAGTACTCAGTTTATTGCCAGCCCCGTTCCGTTTGGAACGGGGCTTTTTTTTGGCGTAGGTTTCATTACCCAGTCTAAGGTCTGAGTATCTGGGTATTGGGTATGTATTTCATCAAATTATATACTCCTTTTCTACCACGTTGCGGGAACGTCTTTTTTGTTAATAAGCTCGTATTTAACTCTCATTGACCATTGGTTATGGTCTAAACTGTTTTGTTATGGCTTATGTAGAAACTGCTCCCGGCGTTCAGGTATATTTTGAAGACTGGGGCGAAGGACAACCCGTTGTATTCCTCCACGGCTGGCCTCTGAATCATAAAATGTTCGAATATCAGGTAAATCAGATTGCGAATCATTACCGTTGCATTATGATTGATCGCCGGGGATTTGGACTTTCTGACAAACCCTGGAAAGGATACGATTACGACACGCTGGCGGATGATATTTATGCCGTTCTGGAAGCTCTGGATTTATACGACGTAACACTGGTTGGATTCTCTCAGGGTGGTGCCGAAGCGATTCATTACATGGCACGTCATCAGGGAAACCGGGTTTCCAAACTGGTGCTGCTAGGGGCTGCAGCTCCTCATATGCTTAAGACGGAAGATTTTCCGGATGGAGTAGATAAAAGCACGTTTGATGAAATGATCGAAAACTCACTTCAGGATCGGGCGGCTTTTATAGAAGACTTCTCCAAACAGTTCTTTGGTATCAGCCTGTTAAACAACCCCGTAAGTGGCAAGCTTGCTGACTGGTTCCACAGTTTGGCCATGCAGGCCTCGCCTAAAGCTACGGTTGAAAATATTCTGACCTTCAGTCAGGCCGATCTCCGGGCAGACTTACCGCTGATTACGGTTCCTACCCTGATTATTCATGGAACCAGCGATCAGGTTGTTCCCTTTGAAATTTCAGGAAAACTTCTGTCTGAAAACATCGTCAATTCTCAGCTTATTGCCTACGAAGGAGCTCCTCATGGATTCTTCTATACCGAATGGCCTCGTCTGAATCAGGACTTACTGGACTTCCTGGCTACACCCGTATTAACCGAAACCGTTACCACGACAACAACCTGGTAATGCTATAAAATACGTTTCAGCAAAAAAGGGGCTCTTGAGCCCCTTTTTTATTGGGTATAACTCTTAAAAGCGAAACCCGGAAAGTACACTTTCCGGGTTTCGCTTTTAAGAGAAAAGGGATCAGACCTGATTAGGCAAGGAATAACTTCGCAATAGCTAATACCTGATCTCTACCCAGAGGCTCGTCAAAGCTTTCGCTGAGCGTATTTTTATCCTGACCAGCGATTTTGCCAGCCAGTTCAACGCCGCCCTGTTCCGTGTTTAATTCGCCTTCATAGATCGCAGGTACTGCCGGAGCCATGCCATTTTCCATGCCATTGCCTACAATCCATCCTTTCTGACCACGCAGGCTGCGAACAACCGCTGCGTGACGAGCTTCTACGGCGTGAATCTGAAGAGCAACCTGCAATAAATCAGGTGATTCCATCAGGTTTTTCGCTTCGTTTTTGTACGCTCTTACTCCCAAATCTTCGAACGATTGCGAAACAACCAGGAACGTCTTGTAATTAGTGAATACGTCTGGGTAAGCATCGTACTTAAACTTAGGTTTCATGGCATCAGGAGCAATACCCAATGTCTTTTCCAGCAGACGTACGTGTGCCGTTTCGTGCTGACTGATAGTAGAGAATACCTCGTAATTATTCTGAGGAATAATGCCGCTTTTTACTCCTTTTTCGTAGTAATCAGCTTCCAGATACTCCAGTGTTAACGCATATTCCAGAACCCCGCGAGTTTGTGCGGGTAGGTCTGCTCCGTATGCCTTGTTAACGACTGAGCTAAAAAGAGTAGGTAATGCCGCCAGAGCCGTTGCTTTAGCTCCATTTTTCAGGATATGACGGCGGTTATAGAAAGACAAACGCTCACCTGATTCAGGATCAAGTTCATCGATTTTTGCGAAAAGTTCGAACAAGTTCATAGCAGTAAAGTAGGATTAGTTATTTAGGTAAGTTGACCCCTGAAATTTTGGTTTTGATATACATTTGAGCAACGGGCAATACCTCTCCAAAGGTCATTGCTTTGTCCAAACCATTGGCGTCAACCTGTCCTGCTGTGAACTGTCCATTGAAACCTTCCAATAAAGTACCGATGATGGCGGCGTGACGAGCTTCCACCGAAACGATTTTACCCGCTAATAACAGATAAACGGGCGTTTTCAGGAATTTACCCGCTCCGTTATAGGCAGCAACACCTAAATTTTCAAACGCTTTAGCTGCTCCTAAAACGCTGGAGCGACTCGTAAAATCAATAGCGGAGAAATTAACTTCCAGTGATGGAATAATCGCACTGGGAGCCGCCGCTGAGATGGCAGTTTTAAAGAAATCGCGGTGAGCTACTTCGTGGTTTTTGAGGTCAGTCATCACCATCAGTTCCTGTGAAGTTATTCCAGCATAAGGAGTAGCTACAATCTGGGTATAGAACGCTGCTTCCAGTTGTTCAAGAGCATAGGCGTAATTCAGAATTCCTACATCTCCTGAACCTAAATCTACTGTACCGTCTGGAATGGGGTTACCATTGTGGTCTGTACATGAAGATGCGTAAATCGCAGCGGCAGACAGAGAAGCTATACTAGCGGATTTGAGGAAGGTGCGGCGGCCTACGGCAGCTTTGCTTTCCTGAGTCGTACCCGTAGGAGTAGACTTGGTAGATGAACTTGTCATAAATTTTATTGAAAAAGGATTAGTAATGATGAATTCAGTTAGAAATAGTTGAATAGTAATTGTACCTACTAAATGAGACTAAACTAAACTCTTAAGGCCGGCAATATTAACAAAAGTCAACTAAAATCAAAAGACCTACGTATTTTAGTAAGCAGTTGGATTTAAGATTTTGTACTAAATCAAAAATTTAAAATAAATGGTATTCAATAACAGTAAATAACTGATTAAAACTAGTTTACTGCTATCTGTTTAAGCGAAAAGAATAAAGGAACAAATAGACCTGATTAAGTGAGGCCAGTTTTTTTTATAAAAAACCTTACCAAAAGCCAGTTGCCTATTTTTTGACTGATATTGAGTAATTTTTTTCTTACTTAACATTTCTCCAGCTCTTGGACACAGACAAAAATGCCCCAAAACGAGAATTATACAAGTCTCCCTGATCGTAAGCCAGTTTACCAGACACTGAAAAGCCGTTCAGCCATTTAGGGTCCGTACGAATGTTCAGGTAAGTCGAAAGTTGGCGGGGTACATTGGGAAAAGGAAAGCTAAAGGTTCCCCGGTTCAGGGTATAAGTCACGCGGGCCTGGAGATGAATCTTCTCCAGTATGACACCTTCTCCGCCCAGATGAAAGCCCGTGACCCGGTTGACAGGAAAGAAATTTTCAGTATGGGGCAAACGCTGCGTGTCTAATTCCCGATAAACAGGTAACAGAGGCGTTCCGATGCCCCGGTTGTAATAAGACCAGCCCTGAACATATTGGGAGTGATTAAAATAATTATCGCCTCCCTGGAAACGGGCGGTAATATCGAAGGTTGATCCCGCCTGGTTATTGGTCGTAAGAAACTCGAAAAGCAGCTTATTTAATCTGGATTTCTGGTAACTCGGGTGAGGTAAGGTCCAGCTGGCTCCGTACAGACCGTCGAAGTGATTCAGGAAAAGCAGACCCGAGAGGTCTTCAAAAATATGCTGATGGTAAAAAAGGAAAGATTGCTGATCTCCTTTGACGGTTAGAGCCAGGTCATAGTTACCCAAATGATTGCCAACCCGGTTTTCTCCGTCGAAACCCGTAAAACGGTCATTTTCCCGTTCCCGGGAGAGTTGCCCGAACAAGACGCCCCACAGAAAATCTTTAGGAGCCGTCGTTAAGTTTCCGTCTACGGCGACGGGCGAATTTTTCAGGTAATCGGCGTGTCCGCCCCATTGCACCATGTGATTGATGCCAAAGTAAAAGGCCACTTTACCGTCCGGTTTTCCAAAACGCCCGTGCAGGGACTTGTAATGCAGATACGCTCCCTGAATATAAGGTACGTCAAACCAGCCATGAGCAAAGCTTCCCTTCAGGGCAACGAAATTATTTAGAAACTTAAGGGGAATAAATCCGGCGGTTCCGATCTGAATTTTGGGAATGGGCAAGGCATTATTCGACCAGGCAATCGAACCCGAAGTAAGCGTAGTATCCGTGATTCCAATGAATTCCCTGCGACGACCTCCCCAAAGCTCCACTTTTCCGTAACGCAGCTTCGCGTAGGCTTCGGGCAGGAGAAAAGCTTTTTCGGGGCCGGTTACCTGTACACCCTCCACACCCAGACCCCAGTCGAGTCTGCGTCGGTTCACTGCACTGGAATCGGGAAGTGGCGTAACAAAATCAAGGGAAGCTCCGGCCCGGAATATACCGGCCGGTCCTTTCAGGGGAATTAATCCAAATTGGTTGGCCCGTAACCAGAAAGGAGTTTGTAACTCACCGGCGGTTAATCCATCTGCCTGAAGGTGAATTTCATAGGGTTTCCTCAATTGAGCCGAAACACTGCCTGTGGCCCCCCACAGCAGTACGCAACTCAAGACAAGAAATTTTAAAGGGCGGGGGCAACAAGCCATAGGATCAGGTCGTAATGCGAACCACTACTTAGAGGCAGTAATACTAACTTATTAAATGAGAAGTTGTTTATGAATTTTCCGTGAACTCTTTCCCATGGCCCCTTATTTTTACCTTTGTATTTCTCGTTGTAACCAATACCGTATGAGTCAATTACTCGAAATTGCCAAGCGGCTAAATGCACTGGCTCAGGCTGGACTGACGTACTCGCCTAACGCCTATGATCTCGAACGTTTCGAAGAAATCCGGGAAATAAGCGTACAACTGCTGCATGAATTAACGGAGGAGCCCATTGAAAAGATTTCTCCGCTTTTTGCCAGTGGCGTAGGAGAGTACCCTACTCCCAAAGTCGACATTCGGGCCGTGATCTTTCGGGGAGAAGAGGAAGTACTGATGGTGCAGGAAAAAATTGACCGCTTACGCTGGACGCTTCCGGGCGGCTGGGCGGATGTCGGATACACTCCTTCGGAAGTAGCGGTGAAAGAAACTCAGGAAGAAACGGGACTGATCGTTAAACCCGTTCGCCTGTTGGCCGTCCTGGATAAACGACAGCATCCCCATCCACCACAGCCCTGGTACGTTTATAAGTTTTTTATTCGTTGTGAAGTAACTGGTGGCGAAATTCGTGCCGATGGACACGACATTGGACAGGTTCGCTGGGTTCGCCGAACTGAAATTCCGGAGCTTCCGTTATCAGAAGACCGCGTCACTGCTTCTCAGCTGGAAATGCTGTTTACATTTGTAACAAATCCTGACGCTCCGGCGTTGTGTGATTAGGTGTCGTTAAAAATTATAGACTTAACGAAATGATATTCAAGATCTTTTTGGTCATTATGGCCATTGGTTTCATATTCCCCCGCATTGTGCGTTGGGTGTTCCGCTTATTTCTGAAAGAACAGTTTTCCCGGGTAGAACGGGAATTCCGTCAGGATCAGCAGCGACCCAAACAATCCCCTCCCCGGGACGGGAAAATCAACGTTGATTACGCTCCGCCCCAGAAAGAAGGGTATAAGGGAGGGGATTATATTGATTACGAGGAGGTGAAGGAATAGTCTATGACTGCCCAGATTCTTTTTCATCAGCTTACCCAATCGCTTTCTGAACTCTACGATTCCAACGAAGCCAAATCCATTGCTTATCTGGTTCTGGACGCTCGTTATGGCCTGACCCGAACGCAGGTTTTGATGGATATGCCCGTATCAAAACCAGTGGAGGACTTGCCAGCCATTATCGAACGTCTGAAAAATCAGGAACCCGTGCAGTACGTGCTGGGTGAAGGGGATTTTTACGGCCGGACGTTTAAAATTGCCCCCGGCGTTTTGATTCCGAGGCCCGAAACGGAAGAGCTGGTACACTGGGCTTTGCAGGAGTTGAAGTCCGTTGCTTCCCCCCGGTTACTCGACATTGGCACGGGCTCCGGCTGTATTGCCCTGACCATGGCCGCCGAACGTCCGGATGCGAAGGTTACCGCATTTGATATTTCGGGGGAAGCCTTAACTATAGCCCGGGAAAATGCCCGGAGACTAGCCGTTCCTGTGCAGATCCAGCAGGGCAATGCTTTGCAGGAAGAGGACTTACCTCAGACCACTTTCGACGTAATTCTTTCCAATCCTCCTTACGTAAAGGCCTCGGAATCGCAGGAAATGTCGGCTCATGTGCTGGAACATGAACCGCATCTGGCTTTATTTGTGGAAGATAACGATCCGCTCATTTTCTACCGGGCCATTGCTCAATACGCTTTTACACATTTGAACCGCCAGGGCTTCTGTGCCGTAGAGATCAATCAGGCTTTGGGATCAGAGACGGTTGAAGTGTTTACAAAGGCGGGTTTTTCAAACGTGGAGTTACGGCAGGATCTATCGGGCCGGGACCGGATGATTATGGCCCGGATTTAAACTGATTTTTACACATCACACCTGAATTAGTTAAGTACGTATATGGCCGATTTGCAACATTCCCGGAAAATCAAGCAGATGTTTGCTGAAATGAGCAAAGTCGTGGTAGGACAGGAGCGTTTGCTCAATCGACTGCTGATCGGCTTGTTTACGGGTGGTCATATCTTGCTGGAAGGGGTGCCCGGCCTGGCGAAGACCTTAACTATTAATACACTGGCCAAAGTGCTGGATCTGGATTTTCACCGGATTCAGTTTACGCCCGATTTGTTACCGGCTGATCTGGTTGGAACCATGATTTTTGACCGGAAACTGGATGATTTTCGCGTCCGTAAAGGCCCCGTCTTTGCCAACCTGATTCTGGCCGATGAGGTGAACCGGGCTCCGGCGAAAGTACAGTCGGCCCTACTGGAAGCCATGCAGGAAAAGCAGGTTACCATTGGAGATCAGACCTTTCTGCTGGATCGGCCTTTCTTCGTGATGGCGACGCAGAACCCAGTAGAACAGGAAGGAACGTACCCGCTTCCCGAAGCTCAGGTAGACCGGTTCATGATGAAGGTATTCGTCGATTATCTGGATAAAGTGGATGAGCTGGAAGTTATGCGGCGGATGACCAATATGGAAGCCGTCTATGAAGTTCAACCCATTTTAAGTAAGGAAGAAATCTTCGCGATTCGGAAAGAAATTAACCAGATTGCCATTTCTGAAACCCTTGAACATTACATCATCGAACTGGTGTTTGCGACCCGTCGTCCCCTCCAGTACGGTTTGAAAGACGAAGCTCGTTACATTCAGTTCGGAGCTTCCCCGCGAGCCAGCATCGCCCTGAATTTAGGAGCGAAAGTGCTGGCGTATTTTGATGAACGCGATTACGTCTTACCCGAAGACATCAAGGAAATAGCCCCGGATGTATTAAACCACCGGGTAATCCTGAACTATGAAGCTGAAGCCGACGGTATTTCCAGTTTGCAGGTCATCGATTCGATCCTGCGTCGGGTAGCCATTGGGCGATAAGCTTTACTCTTCCAGTAATTTTCGATAGAGAGCAGCATTATCCGCCTCGAAACAAACGAAAATAACTTGTTCCAAAGCGTCTGGATGTTGATTAATGAAACTTCGGACGGTTTCAACGGCTAGGGTAGCTGCTTCCTTCTTAGGGTATCCATAAACTCCGGTACTGATGTTTGGGAAAGCAATCGTTTTCAGGTTGTTCTGAATAGCTACGTTCAGGCTGGAGGTATAACAGCTAGCCAGCGTTTCAGCCTCCTGCTGTTGACCCCCGTGCCAGACCGGGCCAACGGTATGAATGACTTTCTGAGCCGGTAACTTCCCGGCCGTGGTGATCACCGCCTGTCCCGGCATACAGCCCCCCTGCAATGCCCGAATAACCTTACATTCTTCCAGAATAGCGGAACCTCCGGCCCGATGAATGGCCCCGTCGACACCGCCGCCGCCGAGTAAGGAAGAATTGGCCGCATTAACGATGGCATCGACTTCCAGTCGGGTAATGTCTCCCTGAATAACTTCGATCATTTGAGTGGTTGGTTGGTAGTTGCTGGGTAATGCGTTAAAGACTTGTACCATTCTTAACTGCGATAACCATGAAAACAAAACATCCCGAACGTTTTTAAAACGTTCAGGATGTTGAATTTCTAACAACTATTAACCAGCAACGATCAACTACTTACTAATTTCCAGCATAGCTTTTACGGCTTTCATAGCTTTCACCCGCGTTTCTTCGGGCACCTGAATTTCCGGCATTTCGTAGTACATGCAGTTGTAAAGCTTTTCAATAGTATTCATCTTCATGTAGGGGCATTCCGAACAGGCACAGAAGTTGTTTTCATTCGCCGGAGCCGGAATAATCAGCTTGTCGGGATTGGCGATTTTCATCTTGTGCATAATCCCCGCTTCCGTCGCTACAATGAATTCTTTATTCGGCGACGTCTGTACATAGGCTAATAGTCCCGTGGTGCTTCCTACGTAGTCGGCTTCCAGCAAAATGTCTTCTTTGCATTCGGGGTGAGCAACCAATAAAGCATTGGGGTGTTCGGCCCGGAGTTTAGCCAGTTTCTCCCGCGAAATATCGATGTGAACAATGCAGGCACCATCCCAGAGAATCAGATCGCGGCCTGTTTTCTTCGCCACAAAACGTCCCAGATTAGCATCCGGAGCAAAGATGATTTGACGGTCTTTCGGAATGGACTCGACAACTTTCAAAGCGTTGGAAGAAGTACAAATAATGTCCGTCATCGCTTTGATATCGGCCGTGCAGTTAATGTAACTTACCACCAGTGCATCGGGATGCTGGGCTTTGAAGACTGCAAAATCTTCTTTGGGAGCAGAATCCGCCAGCGAACAGCCTGCGTTGAAATCAGGAATAACTACTTTTTTATTGGGATTCAGAATTTTGGCGGTTTCACCCATGAAGTGAACCCCGCAAAAAACGATCATATCAGCAGTAGTTTCTTCGGCAGCCTGAGCCAGACCGAGGCTATCGCCCACGAAATCAGCCAGATCCTGAATCTCACCGTCCACGTAATAGTGAGCTAGAATGACCGCGTTTTTCTCCTTCTTCATCCGAAGGATTTCGGCCTTTAAATCAACGTTTTTGGGGACAGAGCGACTGATGTAGCCAATTCGATTGACTTCCTCCTCAGGGCTCATGGGGAATACAGCAGGCATAAATTCGTTTAGTTTGGAGTTTTGAAGGTTTAGCGTTTTGAGTTTAGGGTTATAGTGTTCTATTAACTCCTAACCCCAAACTCAAAACGCTAAACCCAAAACATTTTTCTCGTTGTTACCAGGCTTTCAGGCTTAAGTCGAGACTTTTGACCTGATGCGTTAATGCTCCCACCGACACGTAGTCCACGCCGCATTCGGCGTAGGTGCGGATGGTTTGTTCGTTAATTCCGCCGGAGGCTTCCGTAGGATATTTTCGGTTGACCCGGCGAACGGCCTCCCGCATGTCTTCGAAACTGAAATTATCGAACATAATCCGGTGCAGCGATTGCGTTTCACCTACGCGTAAAACTTCATCCAGCTCCTTCAGGTTTCGTACTTCGATCTCAATTTGTAACGTTTTTCCCGTTTCTCTGAGATACGTATTGGCTTTCGTAATGGCAGCCTCAATGCCTCCGGCATAATCCACGTGATTGTCTTTAATCAGGATCATGTCGTATAAGGCATACCGATGATTGACCGCTCCGCCAATACGGGTGGCCCATTTTTCACAAATGCGGAAATTGGGCGTGGTTTTACGGGTATCGAGTAACTTACAGGGTAAATCCGCAATCAGATCGGCCAGACTTCGCGTGTAGGTCGCAATGCCGCTCATGCGTTGCATGCAGTTCAACACCAGACGTTCGGCTTTCAGAATGGATTGCGAACGACCTTCGACCGTCAATACAATGTCGCCTTTCTGAATGTGCGTTCCGTCATTAATGAGCACTTCTACCTTGAGTTCAGCGTCGACTTCGGCAAAAATGAGCTGGGCCAGTTCAACGCCGGCTACAATTCCGGTGTCTTTTACCAATAAACGGGCCCGGCCCGTAGCCTCGGCCGGAATCGTTGAAAGGGAAGTGTGATCTCCGTCGCCGACGTCTTCCTGAAGAGCCAGGCGTATAAATTCGTGAATATCTTGTCCGTACATAATAAATGATAGAGATACACTCCATTAGGAAGGCGAAAATAATGGATTTCGTAAAGACTCGTGCCTTAGGGGCCTTTTATCACCAAAGGGTTTTCAAAAGCCATCGTTGATTCTTATTTTTAAAGTTACTGAAAACCGCTAACCCGCTATCGCTATGAAAACACTTCGTTCCAAACGCCATATTCTTTATTTCTGGGGATTACTGATAATCGTGGCTTTATTCATGATCGGGTTCGGTGGGCTGGCTACGTACCCGTTTTTTTCTCACTATGGCATTCGGGAAACGACGACCGGAGAAAAAACAGCCCTGGTTTTCGGGATTTTTTGTAGTGTCTCTTATGTCTACGTGGCTTGGTCGATCTGGGAGCAGGCTCCGAATTGGGTAGTGGATACTGAAAAGTTAATCTATGACCACAAGGAAACGTTCTACTGGAAAGACCTGGAACGTATGGATTTGACGGGTAAATATTATTCAGACCGACTTTGGAGGAGGGCAGAAGGGGTACGAATGATATTTACAGGAAATAAGGAAGTGATCTTCTTTGATGATAAGTATCAGAACCTTGGATCAATGAAGCTTTTTCTGGAGCAGGTTGTCCAGCAAAAACATCCCGTAATACCTGAACCCTTGGTAGGTGAAAGAGAAACGGGTAAGCTCCTGATCTATAAAGGAAGCGTGTGGCGATCTTTTCTATTTTACCTGCTTCTGTCATTGATTTTCATGTTTTCATTCGTGTTTACAAATTCCGTAAATCAAGGACCTCTCGGCTATAGTATGTATGCAGGTTTTGTTTTCGTTTTATGGCAGTTAGTGGGACGCTCCCTGTATAACGTTAGATTGTCTGATCGGGAACTCATCATCAAAAATTCGCTCTGGCCCGGTTATCAGAAAGTCCTGGCTATTGAAAATATACGCGAAGTAGTGTATGAACTAAAGGGTAAGGGGATGACGACCTTAACCGTAATTCGAAAAGACTTTAAAACCGAATCATTTATTGCCGATGGATTAAGCAACCGCGAGTGGCTTGGATTACGCGATCAACTCAGGCAGAAAGGGCTGAAGGTGAGAAATGAATGCATTCCTTCCGAAACAGAAGAACCAGAAATGGAGCGGCAGTAAACATTTTCTGAATAAATAAGATACATATCCTTTGTGTTCCCCCAGAATGTGTTATTTTCGTCCCCCAAATGAAAAAATCACGGTCCATAGCACGGGTATTCAGCTTGTTTCTGGCAAGTGTGTTGCTGATTGCTTCAGTGGCAGTGAAAGGAGTGTCGGCAAGACCCTTGCCGCTTCCTGCCGCTCCGGCTGAAAAATCAGATCATACGTCCGGTACGCCGAAAGCCACCGTTCAGGCCCTTTCCCCGATGGCAACCGTCACGGTGGCTGATTTTTCATTTACGCAGGATTTCTACCTGCTGCCACCGACGGTGTACAGTTTTGAAACCGTAACGCCGCAACCGACGTCGATTGGAATTACCCAATTCCGACTTCCGTATCACGAAGTGCTTTTTGAGCATGTCATTTCCCCGAATGCCCCGTAAGTTTCGGGTACGCTGGCAGGCTATTCCGCTTTCCTTCTCCTTACATCATTCAGTAACCCCTTTTCCCTTTATTCATACTCCAATGGCTTTTCGTAACCGCGAATAGTCAAAAGCTCAATTCTCCATGCAAAATCGTGGTGTCATAGTGGCGTTAACCGGCATATTTGCTGCGTTATGCCTCTACTACCTCTCTTTCACGTTCGTCTCGCAGGATTACAAGAAAAAAGCGACCGAATACGCTACTGATCTCAAAACGGGTGAAGTAGACAAAGCTAAAAAACAACGTTACATCGACTCTCTCTGGAAAGAAGATGTCTGGTTAGGAAGTACGCTTCAACAAGTTACTGAACGTGAACTGAACCTCGGTCTTGACCTTCAGGGTGGTATGCACGTGATGCTGGAAGTTTCTCCGGCCGACATCATCAAGTCTCTTTCGGGTAACAGCCGTGATCCTAAATTCCTGGAAGCACTGGCCACTACTCAGAAAGAACAGGGTAACTCCCAGTCGAACTTTGTAGACGCTTTTGCCAGTAACTTCAAGCGTCTGAACCCAGACAAAAAACTGGCTGACATCTTCGCGAATACGACGAACCGGGCGACGATCAACTTCCAGACTTCTGATGCAGACGTGGTGAAGATGATCAAAACGGAAATGGATGGTGCCGTAGATCGGGCCTTTCGCGTGATTCAGCAACGGGTGGATAAATTCGGGGTTTCTAACCCTAACATCCAGCGTATTCCTAACTCTGGTCGTATTCAGGTAGAGTTAGCGGGCGTGGATGATCCGGCTCGGGTGCGTAAACTGTTGACGGGTTCTGCGAAACTGGAATTCTGCGAAGTGTATGAATTACAGGAATACGCTCCCGCTCTGGACGGATTAGGTAACATCCTGCTGGAAGAAGAGCAGGAACAAAGTGCCGCTTTGAAAAGCCCCGCTACGCAACAGGCTTCTGCTGACACCGCAGCTAAGGCTAACAGTGGCTTAGCTTCTGCCTTGACGAAAAAAGATTCAGGAGCGGCTAAAACAGATACTACAAAATCGACTAACGCAGGTACTGCGTTAACGAAGCTGTTCATTCCCATGCAGGATGGACTGGGTGTAGCCGTAAAAGATACGCCTCGCGTAAACGCTCTCTTGGCTCGTAATGACGTTCGTTCATTGTTCCCAACGGACCTGAACTTCGCTTATGAGTCGAAGCCTCGTAACCTGAACAACAAGGACATCATGGCTCTGATCGCGGTGAAACGTGGTCCTAACGGTGAAGTTCCTTTAGATGGTTCAGTAATCACGAACGCAACACAGGATTACGATCAGAGTGGTCGCGTGGACGTTTCCATGCAAATGAACGCCGAAGGTGCCCGTAAGTGGAAAAACCTGACGGGTGCAAACGTAGGTCGTCGCATCGCTATTCTTTTGGATGGATACGTACAATCGGCTCCCGTAGTAAACGGAGAAATTCCGAATGGTAACTCCAGTATCTCGGGTAACTTCACGCTGGAAGAAGGGAAAGATTTAGCTACGGTATTGAAGGCGGGTAAATTACCAGCTCCTACAACCATCGTTGAAGAGGCCGTGATCGGTTCTACGCTGGGTTCTGAAGCGGTTAATGCCGGGGTTATTTCTTCCGTAATTGGAGTAATCATCGTGTTACTGTTCATGGTTGCGTATTACAACCGTTCCGGCTTTATCGCTGATATCGCTCTGCTGATTAACCTGTTCTTCCTGATGGGTATTATGGCCTCATTAGGTTCTGTCCTGACATTGCCCGGTATTGCTGGTATCGTATTATCAATTGCTATGGCCGTTGATGCGAACGTACTGGTGTTTGAACGGATCAAGGAAGAGTTAGCCCTCGGAAAGCCCATGAAGCTGGCCGTGGCCGATGGGTTCAAAAATGCTACATCTTCTATCATTGACTCCAATGCCACGACGATGTTATCCGGTCTAATTCTGTTATTCTTCGGAACGGGTCTGATCTTAGGTTTCGCCGTAACGCTGGTCATTGGTATCATTACTTCGCTGTTCGCTGTATTCTTAGTGAGCCGCGTATTGATGGATACCTGGGTGGACAAAGGCTGGAAAATCAATTTCGTTTCTAAACTTACCGAAAACTGGTTTAAAGATTCCTCTTTTGACTTCGTATCGAAACGTCGTCTATACTATACCATTTCTTCAGTAATCATCGCGGCGGGTATCATCTCCGTAGTGATCAAAGGTTTTGGCTTAGGCGTAGATTTCAAAGGTGGTCGTACGTACGTCGTACGTTTCGAAAACAGTGTAAGTACGGATGAAGTTCGTGATGCTCTGACGGCTCCTCTGGACGGTGCTCCCGAAGTAAAAACCTACGGTGGTAGCGGTATCGGTGGTAACCAGGTACTGGTAACTACGGATTATCTGGTGGATCAAACTACGGTTGAGTCCGATCGTGAAGCTCAGAATAAATTACTTCAGGGTGTTAGCAAAATTGGTAAAGCAGAAATTCTGAGTTCATCGAAAGTTGGTCCTACGATTGCCAACGACATGATTTTCTCGTCTCTGTATTCCATTCTGGCCGGTATTGCCGTTGTATTTGCGTACATTCTTCTCCGTTTCAAGAAGCTGGCCTTCGGTTATGGTGCCATGGTAGCGGTATCACACGACGTTCTGATTATCCTGGCGATCTTCTCCATCTTCAATGGCTTCCTGCCTTTCTCACTGGACGTGGATCAGTCTTTCGTAGGAGCCTTGCTGACGATTATGGGTTACTCCATGAACGATACCGTCGTTGTATTTGACCGGGTTCGTGAATACCTGCGGGAAGGCAGTGCGAAAAATGAGTCGATTCCAACGATCATCAACAACGCCCTGAACTCTACGCTGAGCCGTACGGCCGTAACGGGTCTTTCGACGATGCTGGTACTGATCGTTCTGTTCTTCTTCGGTGGTGAAACCATTCGTGGCTTCTCATTCGCCATGTTGATCGGGGTAATCGTAGGTACGTATTCTTCGCTCTTCGTGGCCACGCCAATCGTAGTTGACTTCCTGAAAAAAGATCAGGAGAAAAACGCTCTGGCGGTTAATGACGTGAAAGTGGTAAAACCTGCGGATAAGTTTGCCGTTCCTTCTCCCGAAGATTTTCTGATCGAAGGCGAAGAGCAACAGGCTCCCGAAGAAAAAGCCAAAAAAGAGAAAAAGGATCGCATCATTAAGCCGAAACTTTAATCAGTTGACTGTTTTCAGTTGACTGGTAATATGCCGTGTAAATGGACAACTGAACACTAAATAAAAGAGGCCCGCCGAAGTTCGGCGGGCCTCTTTTATTTAGTGTTCAGTTATGACCCCGGAATAGTGGGATAACTTTTAGAGAAGAATAAATGCTAAGAGAAAATGTTACTTACGAACGTAGGTAACGAAGGAATAAGCTACGGAATGCTTTTCGTCAACGGGATGATCTTCTCGTTTGGTTAACTCAAAGTCAGCCGGATCGAATGCCGGGAAATAGGCGTCACCTTTGAATGCTCCGTGAATGAAGGTTAGCTCCAGTTGGTCGGCTTTAGGTAAGGTTTCGGTATAAATTTGAGCTCCGCCCAAAACGATCACTTCTGTTTCATTACGGTACCGTTCCAATGCTTCTTCAATACTGCTCACTACTTCGAAACCGGGATCGACTTCGTAATTAGGCTGACTGGTCACCACAATGTTTCCTACTTCTGACCAGATGCGATCAGGCGTATCATAGCTTTTTCGCCCCATGATGGTTTTCTTTCCACGGATCAGTTGCTCAACGTGAGCGTGATCGTTGGGTAAAGAAGGCCAGGGAAGAATTCCATGGTTCCCAATCAGACGATTGGAATCCATCGCTGCGACAAGTGTAATTTTCATACTAAGTATATCGAGGTGAAGTATAAGCTCCGGCCTCAAAATAACAGGCTCTGCGTTAAGTATCCAAACTAAGACTGCCAGCAAAGGGCTGGCAGTACAAGAGAACAAAGAGTAGAAAATTTAAAATCAGGCTGCCATACTGAAATGATCAGCGGTTTCATCAGGACTGATTTTCAATACATTGGCGAGTGTTAGAGTGATCAGCGTTTTGGAGGCCATCCAGAGCGGAATCCGGGCAATTTGCGAGAAAAGATCAACGGTAATATCGTCGTGTTCGCCCAGATATTTCATGAGTACTTCCTCTTTCCGACCGTACTTGAATTTAATGTCCTGCACGCGGTCTTCCCATTTCAGAATCTGCCGCACTTCCTTACTGGCCTGAATCGAGCGATCATTGACCCGGACGTAGGTTTTCTTTTCCGGTTTTGCCGCATCCAGACTCACGTAATGGGGACGTTGCTGACTGCGGGGAATACGAAACACCAGGACTTCGCGGTCATTTTCGACGTACACTCGTTCAAGGATGTATTCAATTTCAGGAAAGCAGTATTTTTCAATAGCCCGACAGAGAATAAACTCATCATCATCGGCGAATTTCAGACCGGGGATGGACTTGTCGTCACCTACGCCGACCAGTAAAATTCCCCCCTGGGTATTGGCGAAAGCAACGATCTCGCGGATAATTTTTTCGGGATGGTTTGCTTTGAGCTTAAACTCCAGCCGCTCGTGTTCACCTTTCTTCACTAATTCTTTCAGGGCTCGAAGATCCATCGTGCCACGTACACTGCGGGTTGCGGTTTTTTCCGCCATTCCCGACCAGCCATCCTTCATGACCATCGTAGTTAGAGGGTTTCTCAAATTTACTTAATCAGTTCAAAGAAAAAAGCCTTCTCAATGAAATAATTTTACTGATAAAAAAGGATTTTCTCCCCAAAAAATTCCAAACATTTCAGCCTAATTTGTCGTTTCAACTCAGGTATCATTTGATCATCGTATGGAACTGTTCTGGAATATTTTAATCGCTATAGGAACGTTTTTTCTCATGGAGGCCGTCGCCTGGTCTACGCATAAATACATCATGCACGGCTGGCTCTGGTCCTGGCACGAGGATCACCACAATCATCATCCCGGCTTTTTTGAAAAGAACGATTATTTCGCCGTGGTGTTTGCTACCGTGGCGATTTCTTTAATCATTGCCGGTTTAAAAATCCCCGGTTTTGAGTTTCTGCTGTGGATGGGAGTGGGGGTAACGGGTTACGGGATCTTCTACTTTGTTTTTCACGACGTAATTGTGCACCGTCGGATCAAAATCAGATTTGTCGCCCGCTCCCGCTACATGAAACGCATGATGCGGGCTCACTACATTCACCATAAAGTTCATACCAAGCGGGGAGCCCAGGCCTTCGGTTTCCTCTACGCCCCCAAGAAATTTGAGAAGATGAAAATGTGAGGGTTTTGAGTTTGGGGTTTAGTGTTTAAAGTTTTGAGTTTTTGCTGGTTATCCTAAGAACTTTTTTCTGGTTATTGTACTAACAAAGAAGACCTTCCAGCTTTCGTTGGAAGGTCTTCTTTATTGGAAGTCATTAACTCAAAACTCCAAACTTATTTTTTGAGCATATTCATATTCGGCAGTTTCATTTTGCCGTCCTGAACTTTGTTCATGGTTTTCATCATCTTCCGCATCTCTTCGAATTGCTTCATCAGGTTGTTTACCTGCTGAATGCTCGTGCCTGAACCAGTGGCAATGCGGCGACGGCGAGAGCCATCAATGAGATCCGGATTTTTGCGTTCTTTCAAAGTCATCGAGCTAATGATGGCTTCAATGGGCTTGAACGAATCGTTGCTGATGTCTACGTCTTTAATAGCTCCGCCCAGACCGGGAATCATCCCCATCAGATCTTTGATGTTACCCATCTTCTTGATCTGCTGAAGCTGGGAGTAAAAATCTTCGAAGTTGAACTGGTTCTGACGAATCTGCTTGTTAATGCGGTTGGCTTCCTCTTCGTCAAATGCCTGCTGAGCCCGTTCCACCAGCGACAGCACGTCACCCATGCCGAGAATCCGGCTGGCCATACGGTCGGGATAGAAGATATCCAGATCTTCCATCTTCTCGCCCGTGGACATGTATTTGATGGGTTTGCTAACCACCTGACGAATGGAAAGGGCCGCACCCCCACGGGAATCCCCGTCTAACTTAGTCAATACTACGCCATCAAAATTCAGACGATCGTTGAAGGTCTTGGCCGTGTTCACGGCATCCTGACCCGTCATTGAATCCACTACGAACAGCGTTTCCGTTGGTTCGATGGCTTTCTTGACGTTTTCAACCTCCTGCATCATGGCCTCATCAATGGCCAGACGACCGGCGGTATCGATGATGACTACGTTTTTGGAGTTTTTCTTGGCGTATTCAACGGCGTTGCGGGCAATCTCAACCGCGTTTTTATTATCAGGCTCCGCGTATACTTCTACGCCAATCTGCTCGCCCAGGGTTTGCAGCTGGGCAATGGCTGCCGGACGGTAGATATCGCAGGCCGCCACGATCACCTGACGACCCTGTTTCTTGATATTATGAGCCAGTTTTCCGGTAAATGTCGTTTTACCGGAGCCTTGCAGACCGGCAATCAGAACAATAGCCGGTGAGCCTTTCAGATTGACACTTTCCGCCTGACCGCCCATCAGTTCAGTAAGCTTATCGTGCACAATCTTCACCAGCATCTGACCGGGTTCTACCGCAATCATGATTTTCTGGCCGATGGCTTCTTCCCGGATCTGGTCCGTAATATCTTTAGCTACTTTAAAGTTAACATCGGCGTCGGTCAGGGCCCGACGGATTTCTTTAACGGTCGAGGCCACATTTACATCCGTAATTTTGCCGCTACCTTTCAGCGTACGGATGGCTTTATTGAGCTTGTCCTGTAAATTATCAAACATGGTGAATTAAGGAAATGCTGTAAAGTGTGGCCAAATGAGAGCCTTGCGTTAGCTTTAGAATCCCTCTACAGATCGTATTTTTTATATTTTTTTGCAAAGTTACCATTCCCGATTGAGTATTTGAATAGATAAAATGGTATAAACCGTTTTTTTTTAGCTTCGTTTCCCCGTCCTGCTTACCTTTGGGGTTCAATTCATTACCTGACTCTTTCCGACGTCTAATCATGCAGAAAATTAAAGTAGCGAACCCAGTCGTTGAACTCGATGGGGACGAAATGACCCGAATCATCTGGAAGTTTATCAAGGAAAAGCTGATTCTTCCCTATGTTGATGTCGATATTAAATACTACGATTTAGGAATCGAATACCGTGACGAGACGAACGATCAGGTGACGGTAGATGCCGCTAACGCCATCAAAGAATACGGTGTTGGTATTAAATGTGCTACCATTACTCCAGATGAAGCTCGGGTGAAAGAATTCAACCTGAAGCAAATGTGGCGTTCTCCAAACGGAACGATTCGTAACATCCTGGATGGTACGGTATTCCGCGAGCCTATCGTAATGCAGAACGTTCCTCGTCTGGTTTCTACCTGGACTTCTCCCATCATCGTAGGCCGTCACGCTTTTGGTGATCAATACCGGGCAACGGATTTCGTAGTACCTGGCAAAGGTAAGCTGACGATGAAATTCGAAGGCGAAGACGGAACCGTACAGGAATACGATGTATTCAACTTCCCCGGTGCTGGTGTGGCCATGGGTATGTATAACCTGGACGAGTCGATCGCTGGTTTTGCTCGTTCCTGTTTCCAGGTAGGTCTGCAAAAAGGCTGGCCTGTGTACCTGTCTACGAAAAACACGATCCTGAAAAAATACGATGGTCGTTTCAAAGACGTATTCCAGGCAGTTTTTGATGCTGAATTCGCTGAGAAATTCAAAGAAGCAGGTATCACCTACGAACACCGTCTGATTGACGACATGGTAGCGGCAGCTCTGAAATGGAGTGGTAGCTACGTTTGGGCTTGTAAAAACTACGACGGTGACGTACAGTCAGATACCGTAGCTCAGGGCTTTGGTTCTTTAGGTCTGATGACTTCCGTACTGTTAACGCCCGATGGTTCCGTAATGGAAGCGGAAGCGGCTCACGGTACGGTAACGCGTCACTACCGCGAACACCAGAAAGGTAACCGTACTTCTACGAACCCAATCGCTTCGATCTACGCCTGGACGCGTGGTCTGGCCTTCCGTGGTAAACTGGATGGTAACGAAGAACTGATCCGTTTTGCAACGGCACTGGAAGAAGTTTGCGTTGAAACCGTTGAAGCGGGTAAAATGACTAAAGATTTAGCCATTACCATCCACGGTAACAAAGTAAATCACGGTGAGCATTACTTATACACCGAAGAGTTCCTGGACGAGCTGGACAAAGGCTTACAGGTAAAACTCGCGAAATAATTACGAGTCAGTTTGCTAAAAAGGCACTTATCCGTCAGGGTAAGTGCCTTTTTTATGGGAGTAGGCGTAAGATTACATATCGTCCAGTTCTTCTTCTTCGAAGTCATCGGTATCTTCATCTTCATCATCCTGCTCCGCTGTAAACTCGTCCATTTCTTCGGCAGGATCCATGGTATCTCCGCTTTCATCCATGGGTTCATCAAAAAATTCGAAATCGTCCTCGGGTATGCTCATAAGTTTTAGGTGTTAGATTACACTCAAATGTAAACGTAACTATTTCATCGAATCAAGACCTGAAATGCCTTTTATTGTTTTGTGAAATTTGACAAAGGGATACTTAACGAAAGAGAAGTCCCTGAAAGAGGAAGTAAATTAGGTCCTGGCTTCGCATAATCTTGCCTCAAGCCTGTCCCCACGCCTATTTTTTGCTTTACTTTGGCAGCAAATCCTATTACTGTCTTATGATCAATTATGTACTGTTTGACGGCCCGGAAGTTCGTCCCCATTTATTGCCGCTGGTTTTCACCCGGCCCATGGCTGAATTAAGGGTAGGCATTCGGACCATTACCGAAAAATGGACAGACTGGCTCGGCGTACAGCCCACGCATTACACACAGTCGTATTTACAGGAGAAGTATCCTTACCGAAAAGGTTCGGATACCATTTATATCCACGGGGGACTTTGTCCGAGTGAGCGGCTCATTCGCTCCCTGGAAGAGCTGGAACCCGGAGAAGCGTTGCTTCAGGGCCCTATTTTACTGGCCGTTCGGGGTAAACACCTGCCCCTGGAGAGCCTGGTTCATGACAATACGGCTTTTCATAAGCAATACTACTGGGATAAAGTAACGGTTGTGCAACGCCTGCCCGATCTGGTGGCTTACAATGGGGAACAAATCTCAGCGGATTTCGAACGCATTACTCACGGCCGCACCAGTCAGCCCATCACCGATCGGTTTACGGCTTATTACAACGAATCACAGATTTTTATTGAAGAAGGAGTCCAGCTACGCTCTGCCATTCTGAACGCCGAAAACGGACCCATTTATCTGGGAAAAGACGTTCAGGTGCAGGATGGCGTGATTATTCAGGGCCCCTTTGCTGCTCTGGAAGGAGCCGTGATTAATCTGGGTGGTAAAATGCGGAAAAGTACTACCATTGGCCCTCACTGTAAAGTAGGCGGGGAGATCAGCATGAGTATTCTTATGGGTTATTCCAATAAAGGGCACGACGGGTTTCTGGGTAACTCTTACCTGGCCGAATGGTGCAACCTGGGAGCCAATACCAATAACTCCAACCTTAAAAACGATTACGGTAACGTAAAACTCTACGACTACACCACGAAACAACTCGAAGATACCGGGCGGCAATTTGTGGGTTTATTCATGGGAGATTATTCCAAGGCGGGCATTTCTACCATGTTTAATACCGGAACCGTCATTGGGGTTAACGTGAACGTTTTTGGAGCAGGTTTTCCTCCCAAGCATATCCCTTCCTTTAGCTGGGGTGGAGCCGACACCGGTTTCGAGGCGTATCGTTTCACAAAAGCGGTCGATGTTGCCCGGAATACGATGGACCGTCGGGGTAAACTCTTCACTGAAATTGAAGAGGACATCTGGAGGACGATTTACGCCCTGGAACAAACGGAGTTCATTCACTATACCGACGACGAAGAGAGAGAGGGTTAATACCTCTGCAAATCATCTGATTCCAGGATATGCTGGCCAGGAACCTCCTGGCTGGCTATATCCAGCATGGCCGAGGCTACCTTACTGGCCTGAATGCCCTTGTATTTTCGAAAAGGGGGTACCAGCAGAGTAAGGGGAGACAGAAGCAGATCAAAAACCTTTCCCAGTTCTTCTCCCAAACGGAATTCCTTACGTTTTCCCAGTAACATGGAGGGTCGGAAAATGGTATAATTCGGGTAACCCAAAGCAGCGATCCGGGCTTCTACTTCACCTTTAGTCTTACTGTAAAAAATAGAAGACTGGGCATTGGCTCCAATCGAGGAGACCAGCAGGTATTGCCTGGCTCCGGCCTCCAGAGCTAATTTCCCGATTTGTACAGGATACACTAAATCCACTTTCTGAAAAGCTTCTTTTGACCCGGCCTGCCTGATGGTTGTGCCGAGGCAACAGAACACATCCTCTGCTCCAGCCACGTCTCCAGGGGTAAGCTGATCGAAATCAACCACCCGTTCTTCAAGCTTGGGGTGTTTTAAGTGCATAGGCTTTCGGACAAGGGTGATGACTTTCTCGTAACGATCCGACTGAAGTAATTTAAAGACCAGATAATTCCCGACCAGACCAGATGCCCCCATGAGCAGAGCAGTTTTAGAAGAATTCATAAGTATAGGTGATAAAAACCGTAGATAGGGCTTAAAAATCTGTACGAAGGCCTTTGGGTGGAATAAAATTTAACGCCTCTGAAAAGTTCAAAACCCACATTTCCAGAAAATAAAATGGAATACCTATATCTATTCACCCAAAAATATTAGCAGGGAAATTGCCGAACTGGGCTTAGCTTTCTACTTTTACGCCGGATTTTTCTGTTCTTTGCCAGAACAGCCACATTCTTTCCGAACTGGCCACTGCAAATCCCATCTCTATGAGTGTATTAGTTAACAAAGATTCAAAAATCATTGTACAAGGCTTTACGGGTTCAGAAGGTACCTTCCATGCCCAGCAAATGATTGAATATGGTACCCAGGTTGTTGGCGGTGTAACGCCCGGTAAAGGCGGCCAGAAACACCTGGACAAACCCGTGTTTAATACGGTAGCTGATGCCGTAAAAGAAACGGGTGCTGATGTATCAATCATTTTTGTTCCCCCCGCTTTTGCGGCTGACGCCATCATGGAAGCGGCTGACGGAGGTATCAAAGTTATTGTAACCATCACGGAGGGTATCCCCGTGAAAGACATGGTTGCCGTTAAGGAATACGTACAGGGTAAAGATATTCGCCTGATTGGCCCTAACTGCCCTGGTATCATTACGGCTGAAGAATGCAAAGTAGGTATCATGCCTGGCTTCATCTTCAAAAAAGGAACCATCGGTCTGGTATCAAAATCAGGTACGCTGACGTACGAAGCGGTAGATCAGTTAACGAAAGCTGGCTTAGGTCAGACGACCGCTATTGGTATCGGGGGTGATCCAATCATCGGAACAACGACGAAAGAAGCCGTTGAACTGCTGATGAACGATCCTGAAACCGAAGCCATCGTAATGATCGGTGAGATTGGCGGTGGCATGGAAGCCGAAGCTGCTCACTGGATCAAAGCTACGGGTAACAAAAAACCAGTAGTAGGTTTCATCGCTGGTCAGACGGCTCCTAAAGGTCGCCGGATGGGTCACGCAGGTGCCATCGTTGGTGGGGCAGATGATACGGCCGAAGCTAAAATGAGAATTATGCGTGAATGCGGCTTATACGTTGCTGAATCACCTGCCGTTATTGGAGAGACCATGCTGAAAGCATTGGCTGACCGTAAGGCTAACGCGTAAAAGAGTATTCTGTAATAGCTCTGTTTCCCTGAGTTGATCGGGGGTTCAGAATTACTGAGAGCGAGATTTGGTGGAGACTGATTTCACTTTTTCGACAGTACGAAAGCCTGTGGGTAGTTTTCTAACCCGCAGGCTTCACTGTTTTTGGATTTTTATACTTTCCCTCATTACCTGGACCACTGGCTTTGCTCAGACTACCGGTCCCGAGGATGGGTACTTCCTCGTTCATGATTTCCGCGATGACTGGCGGGTCTACGATGAACGAGTCAAAACCTATGTGCCCTACATTCGGGAAATGCACCAGCAATACGGCTCTTTCAGCGTTATTCTGGACATTGCTCAAAATCGGCATTATTACCTTTTATACCGTTCTGAACAGGAAAATTACCTGTTTATCAACGGTTCCTTACAGAAAAAACTTCCGGTTAATACCTGGACGGTTTTTAAGATGGACAGCCTTTACAAGGTCTCTCCCAACCGGCGGGTGCTGTTAACTTTGTACGGACCCAAGCCCGGCGTTGACCAGAAACTATTACAGATCGGTCATAAAATTGTAGCCGGGCAGAAGCCCATCTATGTCTCTGAATCCTTTTTGCAGGCCCGCCCACGCGATGATTCCCCCTTTGAGGATTTTTACGTGCTGGGAGCCCTGTTATTACTAGCCTCTTACGCCGCGATTTACCGGATCTTTCCCCGGGATTTTCTGCGATATTTAAGTATTAAAGATTTGTTAACGATCCATCCCCGGGAAGGAGCTCCGCTGGTGACCCGAGGACTTCTGGAAATCGTTAACTTACTGGTGTTATTACTGATCAGTTTTGTGTTATCCTATCTCTACCAGCTGATCCGATACCGGGGTATTGACCTGTTTGGAACCCAGGCTCTTTTTCAGCAGGAAGAAACAATGGGCCGGCTGTTCTTCTATTTTCTGATCATAGGGATCATAATCTTTATCGTATTTCTGCTTAAATACGTGATGATTAATGTATTAGGTCACATCTATAAATTCGACCGGATCGTTAACATTCATTTTTTCAAGTCCATCCAGTCATCGGCGATATTTTATACAGCAATGGCCGCCTTAATGCTCTTCATGCTGAATACATTTCCCTCCCTGACTTTTCACTGGGACAACCTTTTTTTATTCCCCATTACGGCCTTTTATATCGGACGATTGATGCTGTTGTACTTTTCCATTAATAAATTGTCCGACGCAAAAAATCTGTACTTATTTTCTTACCTTTGCATCGTGGAATTGGTTCCATTCATTATTGGTCTGAAGTTCGCCCTTTGATTGTAAAGTGGGTTCTACGGTTTAGAATCGTTTATCACCGAAACATTTAGGTGATCTTTCAGGTTAATTAATACATCCAGTTATAGCCATCACATCTTGTACATATTTTTTTGAATCTGAATGAGTGAAACGACGAACAAGACGGACGAACGGCTCACGAAAGTTTCCAGCATTCTAGTGACCCAAGCACGTCCTGCTGACGATAAATCCCCTTACTTTGATCTAGCCCGGGAATACGACCTTAAGATTGATTTCCGACCTTTCATTGAAGTAAACGGAGTTTCGTACAAAGACTTCCGCAAACAGAAACTAGATATTCTGGCACATACGGCCATCATTTTTACAAGTCGGAATGCAGTCGACCATTTCTTCCGAATTTGCAAGGAAGCCAAGATTGAGATGCCTCCCGAGATGAAGTACTTCTGCGTAACGGAACAAACGGCCAATTACCTGCAGAAATACATTGTGATCCGGAAACGCAAGATTTTCGTAGGTCAGAAAACAGCGGCTGATCTGCTGGATCTGATCAAGAAGCATAAAACGGAGAAATTCCTGTTTCCCTGTTCAGACAAGCGTCGGAACGATATTCCCGGATTCATGGTGTCAAACGATATCCATTTGAGCGAGGCGGTCATGTACGAGACGGGTTCAGCGGATTTATCGGACCTGGAAGAGGTGTTTTATGACATCATCTGCTTCTTCAGTCCTTCTGGAATCAAGTCTCTATTTGACAATTTCCCTGATTTCAAACAGAACAAAACCCGTATTGCTGCTCTGGGGCCTACAACGGCTAAAGCAGTAACCGAGGCAGGACTGATTCTGGACATTGAAGCTCCCATGCCGAATGCTCCTTCCATGACAGGTGCTTTAGATTTATACATCAAAAAGGCGAACGGTTTGAAATAACAATACTTTTTCGTTGAAAAACCTCCGATTCATCACATCGGAGGTTTTTTTTGTATTGCTGTAACAATCTGACCTTTCTGGCGTTTGGTACTATGCCGGGGAAATCAAACAGAAATGTCGATTTACCAAAATAGTTTCATAGTTTTATGATTGTGAATGACTCGCCATGCAAAAAACGCTATACTTTATTATAGTACTCTTCTTGGTTTCTTCTGGTGTGTTGAGGGCTCAACAGGATCCTCAGTTTAGTCAATACATGTACAACCAGTCGTTTTTCAACCCTGCGGCGGTTGGGCATGAAGGAGTCACCCGTTTTCAACTGATTCACCGGCAGCAATATTTAGGATATCAAAGCAGTTTTTCCGACGACGGAGGAGCTCCGACGACCCAGCTGTTTTCATTTCAGATGCCCATCAATAGCATTAAATCAGCCGTAGGCCTGAATGTATTCAATGATCAGGCGGGCCCTCAGCGAAACCAGCAGGTGCAGCTAGCGTATGCCTATCGCATCGGACTGGGAGGAGATCGGACACTGGCTTTTGGAGCTCAGGGAGGAGTATTGATCCGGACGATTGATTTTGACCGGCTCAGAGCCCGGGACCCTAATGACCCTTTGATTGGTACCGGAAAGTTCAGTGAAGCTAATCCGGACGTAGCCGCGGGTGTTCATTATTCGACACCCACCTATTACGTAGGAGCTTCGATGATTCACCTGAATGGGGCTCGTTACAGTTTTGGTCAGGAGGGAGCTACCAACCCTGCTCAGAAAACGTTTTTCATCAATGGTGGTTATCGTTATTACGTAAACGAAGAACTGGAATTAAATCCGGCGGCAATTTTAAAGTCTGATATAAATACGTTTTCCGTTGAAGCTTCGTTGTTAGCCATGTGGCGGAATTTCGTATGGGTAGGAGCAGGCTATCGGCAGGGGGACGGAATCCCGGTCTTTGCCGGAGTAAACTGGAATAAATTCCGACTGGGAGCGTCATACGACATCATTCTGGGAGGCGTAGGGGCTAAATCACCCGGGTCTTATTCCATATTACTGAGTTATGCAATACCCGCTCCCAAGCCCAATAAACGAATTCCAGTACGGACTCCACGTTTCCGTTTTTAATAAATCAATCCAGCATGAAGTTTATACTTCTTCAAGCGTAATACCGGGAATGAGGAAAATAAGGCTTGGTTTTTTAAATAAAATGCAGCTCCCAGAAAACACCTCCTCAGCGGATTAACGTAAGTTTAGCGAAAGGAATAAAGTACCAGAAAGAATTTTTTTACTTTTGCCGGCTGAGTTAAATACGATATCCATGTATTTATCGTTTTTTTGCGGCATCTTCCTTACTGGCGTGCGTAATTGATTTTTGTAATAGTTCACAAACAGCGATTGAATAAGAAAAACAACTATATGATTATGAATGAGCGGTATATGAGTCAACGCCTCATTTGGAGTCTTTTGATTCTCTTCCCAATGTTAATCGTGCAGAGTTGCGGTAAGAAAGGCAACAATGCCAGCAATGGGGGTGGCAAAAGTAAAAAAGGAGACGTAGGAATCTACAATGGAGAAATTGTGGCTGACGCCCGTAAAGGCTGGAAGCAGCCTACTCCCTACGGAATGGTATTAATTCCCTCAGGATCCTATCTGATGGGACAGGCGGACGAAGATGTAGCGACTGCTCAGGTAAACTTTAACAAGCGGGTGACGATCAGCCAGTTTTTTATGGATGATACGGAAATCACCAACAACGAATACCGGCAGTATGTCAATGCCATGCTGACGGATTCCGTTTCGGTATTAGGGGAAGAATACATCATGAGTAAAGTCTATCCCGATACAACTGTCTGGAAAAAAGACTTTACGTATCACAATGGTGACCCCATGACGGAGTATTATTACTCGAGCCCAGCCTTTGACCGTTACCCGGTAGTAGGCGTAAGCTGGGATGCCGCCCGTGATTTTTGCCGCTGGCGTACCTCCGTTCTCAATGATTACCGGTCGAATGAAAATCAGGCAGCTATGCCCCGGTTTGAGTTACCTACGGAATCACAGTGGGAATGGGCAGCCCGTGGTGGCAAAGCCGGAGCTAAGTATCCCTGGGGTAACCCTTACGTAGCAAACGGTAAAGGCTGTATGCTGGCTAACTTCAAACCACAGCGTGGTAACTACGACGCCGATGGGTATGCCTATACGGCTCCTGCCAATATGTACAATCCCAATGAATACGGTCTGTATAACATGGCTGGTAACGTAGCCGAATGGTGTCTGGATGCCTGGGCTGATAATGCTGCGGTGGTTACCTGGGATTTGAACTCTGACAATATTAATGATGAAGAGCCCCGCAAGGTAATCCGCGGAGGTTCATGGAAAGACGTAGCTTACTTCCTCGAAACGGGTACCCGTAGCTGGGAGTACAAAGATGCACGTCGTTCTTACATTGGCTTCCGTTGCGTCATGCAACATCTGGGAATGTCTTCAGGAAGAGAATTTCGCTAGAACTTGGTAAAAGCATCTACTTCAAAAGAGTAGATGCTTTTATATGCGTTTAAAACCGCTGTTTTCTTTACCCTCTATTTTACTCTGTTTTTCAAAGACTTAATCCAGTCCTTTTCACGTTTAAACCTTTTTATTTACTCATGGCGGCGAAACGTAACGTCTTCTTCGACAAAATTCTTCCAGTAGTTTATAGCGTTGGGGCTGCTGTTGTAATTCTGGGGGCCCTTTTTAAAATCCAACACCGTGAAGGTGCCGATACGATGCTGACCATCGGGATGGGTACTGAAGCAGTTATCTTCTTCCTCTTCGCTTTTCAGCAATTTGTTGCCCCCGACAACTCGTATCAGTGGGAAAAAGTATATCCTGAATTAGATGACAATTATAAAGGCGAATTGCCCACGCGTAGTGCCGCTGCTGCTCCCGTAGCCGTTTCTCCCAACCTGGGATTAATGTCTAAAATGGATGACATGCTGGCTAACGCGAAAGTGACGCCTGACGTATTCAATAACTTAGGTACAGGCTTACGTAGCCTGACAGATACCGTGGGTAAAATTGGTCAGTTAACCGATGCTACGGTAGCTACTAACGAATACGCGAAAAATGTAAAAATCGCTGCGGGTTCATTACAGGAAATGAACAAATCATACGGAACTGCCGTGACTGCCATGTCAGATATGGCTTCAGCAACTATGGACGCTAAAGAATACCGCGTAAAATTCCAGCAGATCACTCAAACCATGGGTGCTTTGAATGCGGTATACGAACTTGAATTACAGGATACTCAGAAACACCTGAAAGCCATGAACGCGTTCTATGGTAACCTGTCTTCAGCCATGGATAACATGCAGGAAGCTTCTAAAGATGCCCAGCAATTCAAGAATGAAATGGGCCGTCTGACCAACAATTTACAATCGCTTAATAACATTTATGGCGGTATGTTGTCGGCTATGAAAGGCGTACAATAGTCAGGGATTCTCCCCCACTGATGCTCATTTTTTCTGACACTGAAAAACTAAATAAGGAATATGGCAGGTGCCAAAGAAACACCCCGGCAGCGAATGATCGGGATGATGTACCTGGTACTAACGGCAATGCTGGCTTTGCAGGTAAGTTCGGCTTTAATTGACAAATTCGTTTTGTTAAACCGAAGTCTGGAGTCCGCCAATAGTACCGCTAGTGCTACGAATCAACAATCAGTTAAGGGCATTAAGGATAAAGCAGCGGAAAGCGGAAGCCTTTATGCCGATGTTATGGCAAAAGCAGATGCGGTTCGCAAAATTTCTTCTGCCATTTATAATGATCTGGACGCCTTGAAAATGCAACTGATTGAAGCAGGCGGCGGATATGATAATCAGGGAAATTTAGTAAACCCTAAAGAAGAAGACAAGGTTGCTATCTTAATGGTAGGAACAAACGAAGATGGTAAAGCGTACGAGTTGAAAAATAAACTTAACAAGTACGTAACGGATCTTCAGGCGTATGCCGATAAAGGAACGCAATTTGGTCCTTTAGCTCTGGATGCCAAAGATGATCCTATTACCAGCAAAAGCTCCGAACAACGGAACAAGGATTTTGCCGAACTGAACTTCGCTCAGACGCCGGTACCCGCTGCATTAGCTGTATTAAGTCAGAAACAGTCGGAAGTATTGCGTTACGAAAATACAGTTCTTGATCAGTTAGCTGCGAAAGTAGGTTTAAAGGAGATCAAGTTTGACAAAATTTTCCCGGTCATCTCGGCTAAGTCCAGTACGGTTGTTGCGGGTATGAAGTATGAAGCCGAAATGTATGTAGCGGCAACTTCTTCAGCCATTACTCCCCGCATGAGCTTTAACGGAGCGGCGGTACCCATGAAAGATGGTCGCGGTCAGATCCAGTTTACGGCTCAGGGTGGTGCGTATGGTCCGGATGGGTTAGCCAAGAAATCGTACACGGCTACGGTTAATTACCCCGATCCAACGGGTGCGATGAAAACCTTTACCGTGACGGGTGAATATTTCGTTGCCAAACCTTCCTACAGCATTCAGTCGGCTTCATTGCCTCCGCTGTACCTGGGCTGTGCGAACCGTCTGCAATTTGTGAGCCCGCAAATGGGAGCGATGTGGAATCCTTCCTTCAATGCTCAGGGTGCTGAAACGATTGCAGGTGGTCAGGGAAAAGTTACCATCGTTCCAAACAATCGTCAGGTAAGTCTGAACGTTGTAAACATGGGTAATACGTTAGGTACTGAGAAATTCAATGTTCGTCGGGTACCTGCTCCTCAGTTGGTTCCTTACGGAAACGGAGCAAAACTGGACGTTCGTAAAGGCATTGGTGCCAGTCAGTTACGCGTACTCGAAGTTCGGGCCATTGCTGATGAAGATTTTGCTGCATCAAACCCTGAAGATGCTAAATTCCGGGTTAGTGACGTACAAATCTCTCTGGCTCGTGGTTCCAAACGGGTTGCTGGTCCGGTTAGTCAGGGTAACATTGCCTCATTAGCGGCAACTGCCCAGGCCGGTGATCGTTATGTAATCGAAGTAAAAGGGTACCAGCGTCAGAATTTCCAGGGTAAAGTATCGACTACGACGATTAACGAGCCTATTACTGTTCCATTAAACTAAGGTAGTAAAACACATCAGTTGCCATGACAAAATTGAAAGGAATCGGGGGTTTGATGCTGTCACTGGTGGTGGCAGGTACAGCTTATGCTCAGCAACCGACTGCCCCCATGCCAGAACAAGCCCCTCCGGCCAATTTGCAACCTGCTCCCAATACTCAGAATCAGGTGTTGAGAGCTGAACAAGGTGCTCCCGTCAATACTCAGCGGGCATCAATGGCGGAACGTAACCGTACTTCAGAATCACTTCGTCCGATTGATGATGAAGATATCATGTTCAAAACGACGCTCTGGCGTCGGATGGACTTGCAGGAAATCCAGAATCAGCCTTTCTTCTCCACCAATAATGAAGTAACTCGTTACCTCATTGACGGAATGAAAGCTGGCGTACTGAAAGCTTATAAAAACGATTCGCTCGTTACTGAACTGACGCCCGAACAATTTCAGACCAACCTGAGAATGGAAGGAACGGGAGCCGGTCTTTCGGACGAAGAGAAAGCAGCTGGCTTCGGCGATGCTGCTCCAGCGGGTGGTGGTGACGATGGTTGGGGGGATGCCAGTAAAAAACCGGCAGCTCCGGCTAAAAAGCCAGCAGCTCCGGCCGGCGGTGTAGACGATGGCTGGGGTGGTAATACGCCCGCTAAAGCTGACTCGAACGGCTTTGATCAGCCTTCGTATGCCGATGATAACTCCGCTTATGAGTATTTTCCAACGGATATTACGGTTCTGGAGCTTAAAGAAGACTACGTTTTTGATAAGCGTCGTTCCCGTCAGTATTACGACATGAAGTCGATTACACTGATCATTCCAGCGGCTAAGACGTCGACGGGACTTGATCGGGAAGTAGCGTCATTCCGTTATAAAGATGTGGATCGTTATTTCCGCAGTAACCCAACGAAATTTATCTGGTATAACAATCAGAATAACGCCCGGCACCTGAATATGGCCGATGCTTTTGATCTGAGATTATTCTCTTCCCGGATTCTGAAGCAGTCAAATTCTAAAAATGCTTATCTGTCTCAAATTTACGGAGGCGAAAGAGAAGGCCTGGTGAAGGCTCAGCAACTGGAATATAAGCTCATGGAGTGGGAACACAACCTGTGGGAATATTAATACCAGGCCATTAAAAACGAAAAACCCGCCCCTGTGGCGGGTTTTTCGTTTTAGGGGATCAGAATAACCGTGGGCAGATGATCCGTTGTCGGTTATTGAGCATTAGCCCAATCACAATTTCATGGGTGCCACGGGAGACATTCCGAAGATTCGACATTGTAAAATCATAGGAGTACCCCAGATTGAGCCTATAATTGATGTTGATTCCCAGTAAGCCCACAATCGCATCTTTATGGCGGTAAGAAAGGCCCGCCCAGATTCGATCCTGATACGAAATCTTTGCATTGATATCATAGGAGACGGGAACTGGCCTTACGGACTTGACCAGGACTGAAGGTAAGAAGGCCCATTCCTCCGTCAGTTCAAAGCGATAGCCAGCAGTTAGAAAATAGTGCTGATACAGCGTTCCAAACCAGTCCTGAACGGATTGTCCCTGCGTGCGGTAGTTCAGCTTTTTGAAGAATAACTGATTAGCAGACAAGCCTACATAAAAGTCAGAACTGTAAAGTAAGAGCCCCGCCGATGCATCGGGAATAAATACACTCTGTTTCCCGTATTGAAGAATAGGATCACTGGGATCCAGCAAATGTAAACGATCAAAATCTATGGTTTGCTGACCCGCTCCCAAGCCAAGCCCCGCCGCTAATTTGATTCGATTAGTCAGAGGAATATGACGGGCGTAAGTTGCCTGAAGAGTGGTACGGGTGATAGGTCCCATTTCGTCATATAGAAGCATTCCGCCCACTCCATGATGGCCCGGAGCCGCTGGCTGGGAGGGGAATACCTTTGTCCGAGGCAAGGGCCGGCCATTAGGGCCGCGAACGGATAAGGAACTGGTACGATCTGCCTTATCCAAGGCTCCATGAGCCGTAGCATAGAAGGTTTTAGGAGCTCCTTCCAGGCCTGCCCACTGGTTTCGATACCCGATTTTAGCGTCAATGAAATCTTCCAGTCCGCTCAATGCGGGGTTAAGCACGTACGCATTGAGCATATACTGACTATACTGGGCTCGCTGCTGAGCCTGAGCTAATCCATTACCCAGAAATAGTAGTAACAGCCAGTAGTAGTGCTTCATGATAAACAATAAATACGGTAAACGGCTTTACCTTATTTGCCTGAGTAGGGAAGCCGTACCAACCATTTTATTTCTTATAAGAAAGATAGAATTACTCAAGGATTCTTCAGGAATTAAGTATCCGAAAAAAAGATGAATTTTTCCTATTGGTCGCCGGAGTCTACCTTTTTATACAATATTACTCAAATTTTATTACTGATAATCAGTATTTAACGCTTAAATATCCCCCTCTGAATTGATCTCTGAACTATAACCTTTCGTCGAGTTTAAATAAGTATTCCGATTGTTATTAACATTTTTGGATGAATGATCCTGGTATTACCGGGTCATCATTGATCGAGTACCTCCCCAAACATTTCAGGTCAGTAACCCATTTCCTCATCCATTAGTGGATTCGTACAACTATGAACCTATTTTTTAAACGAGCCATGATTAAGTATTTATTCTTCCTCTTCAGCATTTTATCGATTAGTTCGGTTTATGCCCAGATTCCGGGAGCTCCACAGCCGGGTCAGCAGCCTGCGGCAATTCCTGGAACTGCCCAGGATCAGGCCCCGAAAGGCAACGCAAAAATTACGGGATTCATTGTGGATTCTACCGTAACCAGTGCCGTGGAGTTTGCGAGCGTAGCCCTGTATAACAAATCTACGAATAAGCCCGTTGACGGCGGTGTAGCCGACGATAAAGGTAAATTTACGCTTAACCGGGTGGCTGATGGGTCTTATAAACTGATGGTTACGTTTATCGGATTCAATACCAAGACCATTGATAACGTCGTTATTTTCGGTGGAAAAGATCTTGATATGGGGGTCATCAAGTTAACCCCAACCACCAAAACGCTACAGGAAGTAACCGTAACGGGGCAACGGGAACTCGTAGAAGAGAAAGTAGATCGTCTGGTTTTTAATGCTGAAAAAGATATTACTTCGAAGGGAAGCGATGCCACCGAAGTTCTTCGTAAAGTGCCGATGCTATCGGTAGACCTGGACGGTAACGTGCAGTTACGGGGTAATTCAAACGTACGTGTACTTATTAACGGTAAGCCTTCTACGATCATGGCTCAGAACATTGGCGATGCCCTGAAGCAGATTCCTTCGGATCTGATTAAAACAGTAGAGGTGATTACTTCGCCTTCGGCTAAGTACGATGCCGAAGGTTCGGGCGGGATCATCAACATCATCACCAAGAAAAATACGCTACAGGGCCTGACGCTCAACATTGATTCTGGCGTGGGTAACCGGGGAGCAAACCTGGGTTTGAATGGTAGTTACCGAAAAGGCAAACTAGGAGTTACTCTGAATGGCTTTGGGCGTTCGAATTATAACGTCAGAGGAAGAAATGAAAACAACCAGACTGCCACACGTAATGGCGTTGAAACGCTAACCAGCCAAACGGCAAACACGCTGGATCGAAACTTGTTTGGTAACTACTCGCTGGGACTGGATTATGACATTTCCAAGAACTCGTCACTGACGGGTAACATTCGTTTCGGTACCCGGAATGGCTGGAATACGCAGGATCTGACTACAAATGTGTACCGGGGCGGTGCTTTAACCAATACCAATCGTCGGGACATTGATTCGAAAGATCAGTCCGCAACGGTAGATGCGAACCTGGACTATACCAAAATCTTCAAGCCACAGCATGAGTTAAGTATTTCAGGACAGTTCAGCCGCAACAATCGGACGAACAATTACATTGCTGATTCACTCAACGCGGAAGGCCTGGTGGGCACGCGTCAGAGAAACGACAACGATAGTTACAATCAGGAATCTACCATTCAGGTGGATTACCAGATGCCCACGGGTAAAAATCAGTTACTGGAAGTAGGAGCGAAGACCATCCTGCGTCAGGTGCAGAGTAACTACGAATATTTCATCGCTCAGGGTGAAAACGGAGCGTATCGTACCGATACCAGTCGCACGAATAATCAGTTGAATTACGATCAGAATGTAGCCGCAGGTTATGCCACCTACCAGTACTCGACTAACAACAAGTGGTATTTCAAGGCCGGGGCTCGTTACGAGTATACCTCCATCACGGGTAACTTCAGTACTGGCTTTGATGCCCTTAATATTCCTAATTATTCAAATTTGGTACCCAGTGTGAACCTGTCAAAAACGTTAGGAAACAGCACGCTGAAATGGGGATATAACCGTCGTCTGCAACGGCCGGGCATTCAATCCCTGAACCCTAACCTGAACCTGGCGAACCCGTTGAATATTAGCCTGGGTAACCCTTATCTGCGTCCTGAATTGACGGATAACTTTGAAATGGCCTGGAGCACCTCGATTAATAAAACGTATCTGAACTTTAGCGGGTTCTACCGATTTACGGGTAATTCGATTACGTCCGTTCGTTCCAATGCTTCAGACATCCGGGCCATTTTTCAGGGAACTGATTACGGTAATATCCTGAACACCGCTCTGACGAATGTATCCAGCGATGCTATCGTAACGACTTCCAGTAATATTGGTCGCGAAGAATCGGTCGGCCTGAATATCTTCGGTAACATTAACTTTACCTCTAAATTCTCCATTGGCGGTAGCCTGGATATGCAGTACAAGATGCTTAGTAACGGCAGTAATACCACGCTGAGCACGTCTAACTCCGGTGTGGTCATTGGCGGACGTTTCAACGTTTCCCTGGCCATGAAAAACAACTGGGCGATGCAGGGCTTCGGTTTCATTCGTGGTCGTGACATTGACTTACAGGGAAGTCGCGGCGGAATGGCTTTTTACAACCTCGGCATTCGCAAGGAATTTAACGACAAGAAAGCCAGTCTGGGTTTTGGCTTCGAGAACTTTCTGAACTTTGGTGGATTTAAAGTTCGGAGTCGTTACACCTCTCCCGTATTTACGCAGGAGAGCCTCAACATTCGTTACAATACGGGAGTTCGCGTAACCTTTAGCTATCGTATCGGCAAAATGAGCTTCAATCCGCAACCCCGTCGCAAAGGACGTGGGGTTAATAACGATGACATCAAAGGTGGCGAAGGCAACGAAGGCGGTGGAATGCCCGGTGGTCAGCCCCAGGGAACCCCTCAGAATGCTACGCCTGGTAACCGCCCCGGTGGTAACGGAGGAGGGCAGCGTAACTAGATTCCTGCTCAGGTCCAAACAAAAAAGCCTTCAGTCACTGAAGGCTTTTTTGTTGACAATAAAAGCCACCTCCATACCGAGGTGGCTAGCTGAATGAAGTGTAATAGACTAGGCGTGAGTAAGTAAAGCACTGATGATGATTCCGGCGTGAATCAGAAAACTGGTCGCAAAAATAGGCAGGACAATTTTCGTTGATAACGCTGAAAGGTTAGGAACGACTACACTAAAGATGGAAGCCACCGCGACGAGCAGATACCCGTCATTCAGACCAAAATGGCTGATCGTCCAGAGCAGGAGTGGAGTTAAGATGCATCCCTGAATGGCTACCGTGGCTCCGGCCCAGAGCCAGTGATTTTCGGCTTCCTGACTGTCGCAAAAGGCGATGAAACGATTCCAGAGATTATTGGAAACAGGGTTAATAGTGATGCCCTGTGCTGTATGAGTGAGTTCTGTGCGTACCATTTTGATTACCAGTTTGATACTACAAAATTACAGCACAGGGAATAGCCCAATAATGACAAAAATCAGTTCTGAACATGAGTTTGGTAAGTACTCGTTCGCGGCATTCGTATAGATTAAATAAAAGCCAGTAACAGAGACGAACCTGTTACTGGCTTTTGGGAACGAATCAGAAAGAACTTATGCTTTCAGGGCCTCAAAATGAGACTTGATTTTCTGAGCTTTATCCTTACCCATTACCTTTTCAATCTCTTCGACCGGAGCTTCTTTCAGGGCTTTAATGGTTTTAAAATATTTCAGCAGTTTAGTAGCCGTGATCTTACCAATGCCTTCAATGTCCTCCAGTTCACTGACCAGAAACGTCTTACTACGGCGGTCCCGGTGGTGCGTAATACCGAAGCGGTGAGCTTCATCCCGCAACCGCTGAATCAACTTCAGACTTTCCGATCGTTTATCGATGTATAAGGGAATGGAGTCTTCCGGGAAATAAATTTCTTCGAGGCGTTTGGCAATCCCGACGATGGGTACCTGTCCGTACAGTTTTAATTCCTTCAACGCCTCGCAGGCCGCCGAAAGCTGACCTTTACCTCCATCGACAATAATCAAATCGGGTAGAGGAGATTCTTCTTCGAGCAATCGACTGTACCGCCGGCCCACGACTTCTTTCATGGTGGCAAAGTCATTAGGACCCTCAACGGTTTTAGGAATGAAGTGGCGGTAGTCTTTCTTGGAAGGCATCCCATCCTTAAAGCATACCATCGCCGAAACGGGGTTGGTTCCCTGAATATTCGAGTTATCAAAACACTCAATGTGCCGGGGGACGGTTTTGAGCTGAAGATCATTCTTCAGCGTCATCAGGATCCGCATTTTGGGATTTCCCGCCGTGTCTTCTGCTACTTTGCGATCATTCTTTTCTTTGCGGAAGAATAATACGTTTTTGAGCGAAACATCCAGTAATTTCCGCTTGTCTCCAATCTGGGGAACCGTGTTGGTAATTCCCTTCAGTTCGATGGTAAGGGGTAAATTAGAGATGATTTCCTTCGATTCTGACTGGTATTGCGTGCGTAATTCCCAGGCCCACATTGTCAAAATATCAGCGTCCGTCTCATCCAGTTTCTTCTTGATTTCTACGGTTTGAGTCAGAGTAATAAACCCGTTCGTAACTCGCATGAAGTTAAGAAAAGCGGTGGTATCATCCGACACAATCGTACAAACGTCCACATTGCCGATGTTCGGATTGACAACCGTACTACGACTCTGGAAATTTTCGATCCGATCCAGCTTCTCTTTCCATTCCTGAGCTTCCTCAAAATCAAGCCGGGCGGCGGCGGAGCCCATTTGTTCCTGAAAAAACTGTTTGGGAATCTGAAGGTTCCCTTTCAGAATCTGCTTGATCTGCTCGATATTCCGATTGTAACTTTCCTCGGACTCCAGCCCTTCGCAGGGACCTTTGCAACGCCCGATGTGGTATTCCAGGCAAACTTTAAACTTCCGGTTTTCAATGTTACTGGGTGTCAGAGCATAACTACAGGTACGAATAGTATATAACTGCCCGAACATATCCAGCAGGCTGTGCATGGCCTTTACGTTAGCATAAGGGCCAAAAAACGTCCCTAACTTCCGATCCACCCGGCGAAGAGTAATGATGCGGGGAAAGCGTTCATTGGTAATACAAATGAACGGATACATTTTATCGTCCCGCAGCAGAATGTTAAAGCGGGGCTGATACTGTTTAATCAGCGAGTTTTCGAGTAACAGGGCATCAAACTCCGTCGGGACAATGGTAAACTCAATTTTACGGATGTACGATACCAGCCGCTTCGTCTTACGGTCATGATCGCGGGAATTCTGGAAATAACTACTCACCCGATTCCTCAAATCTTTTGCTTTACCGACGTATATGACGGTTCCTTCCTCATCAAAATACCGATACACGCCCGGCTGATGAGGAATTTTGGTGAGTTCAGTTTTATAATCGAATGCCATGAATCGTTGAATCAGTTTTTTCCAATACCATACCAATGTACTGCCCAGAAGCTGGCTTCCCGGAGTTGCTCGGCGGCGGTTTCCAGGGCTTTCTTCAGGTCCATGGGCGAATTCAGAATAGAGGTCGCGTAACTCAGACCCATTTCTTTCAACCGGGAAGGCTTCGCCGCCAGAGTTCCACACAAAGCCAGAACGGGAATCTGCCGCTTCTGAGCTTCCTGACAAATTCGTCCAATGAGTTTGCCCTGTAAACTTTGCTCATCGAGTTTACCTTCGCCGGTCAGGACCAGGTCAGCAGTAGATAACACTTCCTGAAAGCCCGTAAGTTCCATCACCAGTTCCGCCCCGGGACGAATCTTTGCTCCGGCAAAAGCCATGAGTCCAAAGCCTAACCCCCCGGCCGCTCCTGCTCCCGGAACCTCCGCTAAAGAACCTATGCCAAGTCCCTGATCGGCGACTTTTTTCGCCAGATTCTTCAATCCTTCATCCAGTAATTCAACCTCTTCGGGAGAAGCACCTTTCTGTGGACCATACACGTGAGCAGCCCCCGTGGGACCAAACAGGGGAGCCGTAACGTCTGAGGCAATCAGTAACTCTACTGCTGAGTCAGGCGAAGGAGATTCAATGCGATGAATGTGAAGCAGCGAAGCTCCGTTGGGGGGGAGTAATTGACCGTTTTTATCAAAAAACTGCCATCCCAGAGCCAGAGCCAGGCCGATACCCCCGTCGGTAGAAGCCGAGCCGCCAATGCCCAGGATTACTTTTCGAACACCGCTACGAATCGCGGCCTTCAGAACTTCTCCTGTTCCGAAAGTAGTGGTTTGAGTAGCCTGATACTCGTCTGGCTGAAGTAAGGCCAGGCCCGAAACCGTAGCCATTTCAATGAAAGCCGTCTGTTTATCACCGGAAATGCCATAAGAGGTAGTAATTTTCCGCATCAGAGGGTCGTGAGCCTGTACTTCGTGGAAAGTCCCTTGGGTAGCCTGGACCAGCGTTTCAAGAAATCCTTCTCCACCGTCGGATAGGGGAATGGATTGAATAATCGCTTCGGGGCAAGCCTCCCGAACGCCGGCAGCCATGGCCTCACACGCCTGCGAGGCCGTTAAAGAGCCGCGAAATTTATCAGGAGCCAGAATAATTTTCATCAGAAAGGAAGGGTTTAGAGGCGTCTATGCGAAATGGAACGATCAAAAGTAAGAATGACCTTTAATAAATCATTCGACATTTTCGGTGAAGGGAACCGCTTTTTCTTTACGTTTTTTGAGGCCGGAGTGGTAAATTGCGAAAGTAACGTTTCTCCCCTCCCGCATGAAGTATTGGATTTTCGGTATGCTATTGCTGTTCGTCGTTGCCTGTCAGCGTTCAGAACGCAATCGGCCCTATGAGGCTCCCGATGATCCCCTCTTTGTCAATCTTTCCGTCAATAAAACCGGTCTTGATTTTCAAAACCAATTGCCCAACCTGGATAGTCTTTATCTGGAAATTCCCTTCGATTCCGTTCAGCAGGAGAATGTGTTAAGGCTCGCCGAACGGCTGCTGGGGGCAGGCGGCGTAGCAGCAGGCGATCTGAATAACGACGGATTGCCTGATCTGTTCTTCACGGCTGCTTCGGGAAAGAACAAGTTATACCTCAATCGGGGCGGCTGGCGTTTCGAAAACGTAACCGAAGCGGCCGGGCTGACTGGTAACCGGCAGTGGTCAGCCGGCGTGTCGATGGCCGATGTCAACGGAGATGGCTGGCTGGATCTGTACGTTTGCCATTTCGGCCCCAATGCTCAGAATGAGTTATTCATACATACCGGAAATCTGAACGAAAATGGGATTCCGATATTTACTGAACAGGCTCAAAACGCAGGATTAACGAATAATCGGCAGGCGGTACAATCGGTTTTCTTTGACTACGATCTGGATGGTGATCTGGACTGCTTTGTTGTTAATAGCGAGATTAAACCGATATCGAATGACTCCCTGCAACGCTGGCAGAATGGCTCTAACCGGCTGTATCGAAATACGAATGGAATTTTCGTTGACGTCAGCCTGAAAGCGGGACTGGCCGAAAGCTTGACGACTACGGGCGTTACCATTGCTGACTTCAATGGCGATCAATGGCCCGACATTGCTCTTTCGCGGGATTTCCCTGAGACGGATGTCATCTATTTGAATCAGCAGAAAGGGCTCTTCCTGGAAACCCGGCCTTTTCTGCACACGCCTCAGCGAAGTATGGGTATCGTAGCGGTGGATATTGATAATGATTTCCAAACCGATGTGTTTGCCACCTCTTCTTTAGCGGACGACGCGGTTCGCCGCCGGACGCAGGTAAAGTTTGGGGATAATCGTGGGATCTATCCAACGGTTCCGCATAACACGCTTCAGCAAAACAAAGGCGACGGTAATTACTCGGACCGAGCCTGGATGGCTGGCGTGGCTGCGACAGATATAAGCCACGGAGCCCTGTTTTTCGATATGGACGCGGATGGATGGAAAGATATATTCGTTCCAAATGGTAGTAATCGGGATGTGAGAGATCTGGATTTCATGGAAAGACTGGCACTTGTCAATAAATCACCCTTACCTCTTACCCTTCGAAAGCTCCTGGAATGGATGCCCGCGTCTACGCAGTCCAACTTTGCCTTTCTCAATCAGAAAGATTTTACGTTCGATAACCAGGCCCTGCGGTTAGGTCTGGCCGAGCCGGGTTATTCCAATGGAGCAGCCTATGCCGATCTGGATAATGATGGGGACTGGGATCTGATTGTGAATCAAATGGGCAAACCGGCCCGGGTGTTCCGGAATGATTACGATCAGGAAAAAGAAATTCAGTCCTTAAAGATCAAGTTCAAAGGTCCGGCCAGTAACCCTTTCGGGTATGGAACGGAAGTACTGGTGTATGCGGGGAATGTTCAGCAAAAGCTGGTATTACAACCTAATCAGGGGCATCAGTCCAGTCAGGAGCCCATCTTGCTGGTGGGTTTGGACAAGGCTGCTCAGGTGGATTCACTCGTGGTTAACTGGCCCGGCTTTACGACTCAGACCCTGCGAAACCTGCCCGCCCGGCAAACGCTGGTTCTGGATGTGTCACAGGCCAGTCCCCGAAAGGCAGGAACGGCAAATCTGCCGCCTGCAAAATTGTTTAGCGATGTTTCCAGAGAGTTATTAACTCAGGAAGTGCGGCATGAAGAAGATGCCTTTAACGATCTCGCTCTTCAGCCCTACTTACCCCGGACGCTTTCCAGGGAAGGCCCCAAAATGGCGGTTGGGGATGTGAATGGCGATGGACTGGAAGACCTGTTCATTACCGGAGTTAAAAATCAGGCGGGTCAATTATTACTTCAAACCAAAAACGGGAAGTGGATTCCCAGTGTTCAGAAAGCTTTTCTGGAAAACAAGTATTCCGAGGAAGTAGCGGCGGTTTTTGTCGATGTAGATCAGGATCAGGACCTGGATCTGGTCGTAGCTTCCGGAGGGAATCAGTCGGCGGACAGCTCCTTTGTTCGACTATATCTGAACGATGGCAAAGGAAATTTTTCCTTCGCCCGCGAACGAATGCCGGATGTCTCGCTCAATGCCTCCTGCCTGGCCGTAGCGGATGTAGATAAGGACGGAGATATGGATATTTTCGTCGGAGCCCGAAGTGTTCCGGGAACCTATGGCATTACTCCTAAAAGTTATTTACTGAAAAACGACAAGGGCTTTTTCAAGGCTGAAACGCCTGAGGTATTAAGTAAAATTGGCCTCATTACGGATGCTCTCTGGCAGGATCTGGACGGGAATGGTTTTCCGGATCTGATTGTCGTTGGCGAATGGATGCCTATTTCTATCTTCTATAACCGGAATGGTAAGTTTACGTACTCGGATAATCAGACCATTTCAAATTCCGAAGGCTGGTGGACGGCGATTCGGAAGGCTGATCTGGACGGAGACGGAGACATTGATTTCGTCGTAGGAAACTGGGGACTTAACTCCGAGTATAAAGCCTCGCGGGAACAGCCCATATATCTGCAAGTCAACGATTTTGACCGGAATGGTACTCTGGATGCTCTTATTACTACCGCCGAGTCTGATGGCGAACAGTATCCCTTAGCCACGCGTCGGGAGTGGGAACAGCAGCTACCAAACTGGAATACGCCTTTTTCAACGAATAAGAAATTCGCCGAGAAGTCTTTCCATCAACTGATCACTGCGTCACAGCGACGGGGAACGCTGGAAAAGAAAGCCGTTGAGTTCAGAACGAGCATCTTAATTAATGAAGGAAATGGAAATTTCCGCTTACAGGCTTTACCCGGCAACGCCCAGAACGGCCCGGTTTTCGGGATTGCGATTCATGATTTTACGAACGATGGCAAACCGGATGTTCTGCTGGGTGGAAACTTATGGGGAATGCCCGTAGACCGGGGAAGACTGGATGGCAATCGGGGCGTATTGTTGATCAACGAAGCGGGACTGAAGTTCAGGGAATATAAACCTTCCAGAGGATTGTTAACGGGACAGATACGAGATTTTGCTCTGGTTCCTTACTTAACTCAGCATCGGCTTTTTGTAGGAAGAAATAACGGAAGACTAATGATTTATTCGCTGGAGTCGCAGCGTTAAAATGAGGGTAGGTTTCACAAACGCTGAGTTGGTCGATACAAAAGGGGTTCTAAGTCGACAAAGCGGGAGGCCTTAGTAAAATAAGTGTATAAAAAACTTAAGATTATTTTGAAATAGAGAATGGACTGGATAAAATTGTGTGATTTTTGAACAGAACCTATTACAATTTATCGAACTAGCTAATTGAAAAATTAAGTCAGTTTAAACAGGAAAGGCGGCTCATTGAGCCGCCTTTCCTGTTTACTGGCCCGACCAGTACATTATAGTAATTCGCCATCTGCGGGTCTTTTCTCATTGGGTATCACGATGGTAGAATCCCCGTATGAGCGATCTCCGAATGGATTATCACAGACCTTGTCATTGGCCGGTTTCTTAAACGGTATCTTTTTCAGCCCAATCGACGGGTCGGCATACACCCGGTTCATGTACTTGGCCCAGGCGGGTAAGGCCATCCGTCCCCCTTGTCCGAGAGCCCCCGTACGGAAGTGAATGGAGCGTTCATCGCCCCCAACCCATACACCCGTAACCAGGCCCTGGGTAACACCCATGAACCAGCCATCGGAGTAGTTGGAAGTGGTTCCGGTTTTACCCCCAATCTGGTTGTTCTGTCCACACGGTTCACGGTTCAGTCGAACGGAGGTTCCACCGGGTTCCTGCGTAGCTCCCTGTAGCATATAGACCATCCGCCAGGCGGTTTCAGGGCTGAGGGCATCGTGCGTGGTGGCTTCGAATTTCCGTAATACGTTTCCGTACCGATCTTCAATGCGAATCAGCGTTTGGGGTTCATTCCAGGCTACGCCCCCGTTTACGAAGGTACAATACGAGTTCACCATTTCGTAAAGGTTGACATCCGGCGTTCCCAGACAGATGGTTACATCTTTCGGAATTTCAGACTGAACCCCCAGCCGGTGAGCATATTCAATGATTGTTTCGGGTCCAAATTTTTTCATTAACTGAACCGAAATGGTATTGACAGATTTGGCAATGGCCTGTCGCAAGGTCATGCTATTCCCGGAAGCACCGCCTTCGTAGTTATTAGGACACCAGTTCCCAATGCAGGTGGCTTCATCCCGAACGATGTCGCAGGGAGTGTAGCCTTTGTCGATAGCTGTTGCGTAAACAAACGGCTTGAATGAAGAGCCGGGCTGACGGCGGGCCTGCCGTACGTGATCGTATTTGAAATATTTGAAGTTGATTCCACCGACCCAGGCTTTCACCTGACCCGTGTTCGGATCTTCCGACATCATGGCGATGTGCAGGAAACGCTTGTAATAGCGAATGGAATCCATCGGAGTCATGGTGGTGTCTCGCTCTCCGCGATACGTAAAAATCCGCATCTTCACGGGGGTATTCATACCCTTCATGATTTTCTCCTTGTCCTCACCGTAACTCTGTTTCAGGGTACGGTAGCGTTCGGTGCGGGGAGCAATCCGATTCTCGATGAACCCTTTCAGTTCCCGTCCATTTTCGTCAATCCAGGGGTTACGACCTTTCCAGTGAGCATTAAAGAGACGCTGCTGTTCTTTGATATGTTCCATGCAGGCATCCTCCGCGTGGCGTTGCATGCGGGAGTCAATGGTAACGTAAATTTTCAGACCGCTGGTGTATAAATCCAGGGGATCATCGCTGGAACGCTGACGGTTGAGTTCTTCAATCTCTTTCAGCAGACGATCCCGCATGACCGCCACAAAGTAGGGAGCCTGGTTGCTGTTATGATTGAGCGATTTCAATCGCAGGGCAATTGCATCGTTTTGATACGCTTCGAATTGCGAGGCACTCAGAAAACCATAATGCACCATCTGCTGCATAACGATATTCCGGCGGGTTTTGGAAGCCTCAGGGTGCATCCGGGGGTTGAAACGATCCGGGTTCTGACACATGCCGACCAGTACGGCGGCTTCTTCAATGGAAAGCTGCGAAGGCTCTTTACTGAAATAATGCAGCGAAGCCGTCCGAATTCCGTAAGCGTTATCGCTGAATTCTACGGTATTCAGGTACATCTGCATGATTTCCTGTTTGGTATACCGACGCTCCAGTCGAATGGCCGTAATCCACTCTTTGGTCTTAATGATGAGTAATTTGAGCAAGGGGACATCCCCCAGAAAGCCTTTGTAGCGTTCACTACGGGCTTCGAAAAGGTTTTTGACCAATTGTTGCGTCAGCGTACTACCGCCACCCGCCTTACCCATACCCGCTACGGAACGTCCAATACTGCGGGGATCAATCCCGGAGTGCTTGACGAAACGAACGTCTTCCGTCGCAATGAGGGCGTTAATCACATTCGGAGAAATATCCTGTAACTCAACGGGACTGCGGTTTTCCAGGAAGTAACTACCCAGAACAGCTCCGTCGGAGGCAACGATCTCGGAGGCCAGTTCATTTCGGGGGTTATCCAGCTGGGTCAGACTAGGCATTCCACCGAATAAATTGAACAGGTTAAAATAAACAGCCAGAATATAAATCAGGAAGGAGCCTAAGCCAAACAGGGTAACTCGCCAGATCTGGCGGATCATCTGTTTATAAGGACCCGGGAGAAATTGAAACATAGCTACTGATAAAGGTGTATGACTACAAAGGTGCAAAGGAACCAGCGGAAGACCAAAGCTGGTCTTATGGCTTCAACGCAAAGGGGGCCGTGAAATTGTATTCCAGAAAGAAATTTCCCGGTAAAGACGCTGCTTCACAGGATTATTCCCAGTCATCATTTCAAAGTCGTTTTGACCCCGTGATGTAAAAAGGTGGGAAGGTCAGAAAATGTTTAATTCAGGGGAAAAATAAAAAATCCCTTCTTCAGGGAAAAAGGGATTTTTGAACAAAACCTAATACAATTACTTCTATATACAAGAGTGGAGTTTTTTAAAAACATACTCACGTTTCAGAAAAAAAAATCGAAAAAAGTTGAGTTTTTTGAAAAAATTCCATTTTGTATCCTTTTCGTACTACCAACCGGACCAAACTGTACGGTAGCATCTTCATTTTTTCGTAATATCGCCTGATTACTATCCTAACCTTTGATCTAGTTTATGCGATTACGAATTCTTCCCCTGCTGTTAGGGAGCGTGTGTCTGGCTTTTACCTTTTTTGCCGACGAGCCGCTTACCCGCATTGTCAATCAGTTCACTACCTATCATCAGCACTACCCTCAGGAAAAAGTCTATCTGCACAGCGACCGCTCGTACTATGCCCTGGGCGAAACGATCTGGTTTAAAAGCTATCTCTTCGACGCCGTCAATCATCAGTCGGATACCGTCAGTAAGGTGCTGTATGTGGATTTAATCAATGCCACTGAAGGGAAAACCATCCTTCAGAAATGCCTGCTCCCCCGGGAAGGAATGGCCGAGGGGGATTTTTACCTGTCGGATACCCTGACCGAAGGCGTGTATCAGCTAAGGGCCTACACCAACTGGATGCGGAATTTTGACGAAGACTTTTTCTTCACGAAAGAGTTTCGCGTCTACCAGCCCGAGGTCAGGGAACGACCTGCGGTATCCATTACTAACGAGATTTCGCTTGAGTTTTTTCCCGAAGGAGGTTCTTTAGTAGAAGAAGTGGAATCACGCGTAGCTTTCAAAGCTCTGGATGCCTTAGGTCGCGGGACGGAAGTGGAAGGAGTCATTCTGGAAAATGGCACAGATACCGCAGCCGTTTTCCAGAGCGAACACTTGGGCATGGGACGGGTCAACTTTACGCCCAGATCCGGAAAAATGTACATCGCCGTCCTGAAAAACAAGCAGCGATTTCCCTTGCCCACTGCCCAGCCGCAGGGGCACGTAATGATCGTGGATAATCTTTCTAATAAAGAGTTTATAAGAATTTTCGTTTTCAATCATCTCCCCAGGAATACCAGTAAATCCTTATATATACTGGCTCAGATGCGGGGACAGATTATGGCTACGGCGAAAGGCAGTACGGAGAAAAGCACCTTTGTCGCCAACATTCCCCGTAACAAATTCTCGGAAGCGGGACTGGTTCATTTTACCCTGTTTGACGACCAAGGAGAACCACTGGCCGAACGGCTGGTGTATCTCAATTATCCCGGAAGTACCCTTGATTTATCCGTGAAAACGGCCAAAGCCCAGTATAAGCCCCGTGAAAAAATAACTCTTGAAATTGAAGCCAAAGACCGGGAGGGCCGGCCCGTACTGGGCGATTTTTCGCTGGCAGTGACCGATGCAGGTCAGGTAACTCCCGATTCTTCCGGGGAAACCATCGTATCGTATCTCCTGATGCGTTCCGATCTGAAAGGACGTGTTGAGCAACCAGGTTATTACTTTGACACCGGAAATCCCAATGCCGCGTATCATCTGGACCTCTTATTGATGACTCAGGGCTGGCGACGATTCGTCTGGAAGAAGATTCTCAGTGGCGAAACGCCCCTGACCCCTCATCTCGTTGAACGTGGGCTCTCGCTGGAAGGAAAAGTAACGCGGCCCAGAGGACAGGTCATTGATAAAAAATCAATAGCTGTAACCTTATTACTAAAGACGCCGCAAGATCAGGCTACGGTGGAGGTAACCGCTACCGGGGCAGATGGGTCCTATGGTTTTCATCAACTTAGCTTTGGAGATTCTGCCCGGGTCATGATTCAGGCCGTTGCCGGAAAAAACGATCGCAACGTCAGTATTACTCTGAATCCTTTTCCACAGCCCGTGGTTCGGATTACAAAAACGCCCTTTCAGGCCGTGGAAGTAAACGCCATCGAATTTGAAGCGTATCTGAACCGGGCCGGTCAATCGCTCGATATTGCCAGACAATTACGGCTGGATAAGGCCAGACTTTTAAAGGAAATTACGGTAAAGGCCAAGAAAATACAGGAAAGCGATAGCCGGAAATTGTACGGAAGAGCCGACAATACCGTCAAATTTGATGAACTGAATACCGCTGGAGCCATGTCTATTTTTCAGGTACTTCAGGGAAGGGTACCGGGCATGGTCGTAACGGGTAGCGGACTCAACTACACGGTTCAGATTCGGGGAGCCGCTAACTTCAGCGGAGTAGTCGAGCCCCTGTTTGTACTGGATGGAGTGCCAGTAGATAAGGATATCATTAATAGTATCCCTCCATCAGATGTAGATTACGTCGACGTGCTGAAAGGAGCGTCAGCGGCGATTTACGGCTCCCGTGGTGGAGGCGGGGTCGTTTCCATTCTGACCAAGCGAGGAACCGGCAACTATGATGCTTCTAAAATAGTGGTACCCGGTCAGTTGATCCAGACCCGCAATGGATATGCCAAAGTCCGGGAATTCTATACGCCGGACTACAGTAAGAATGATCCTGAAAACAACCGACCGGATTACCGGGCCACGCTTTACTGGAACCCACGGATTCAAACGGATGAAAAAGGAAAAGCCATTGTCAGCTTCTATAATTCTGATCAGGCAATCCGAATTCAGGCTCATCTGGAGGGTTCCTCGTCGGATGGAAGAATAGGGGTAACCCGCGTTCAGTATCCGATCAAATGAGTTAATCCCAGCATTCCATTAAGAGCAGGTCACCGGAAGTATAAGAGATTTTAACGAGGCCGTCCTGAGCGGCTTCGTTACTACTGCCGGTTCGGTAGCCGATTTGCAGAGATTCATCCAACAGATTATAGGTCAGACCCGAAGTCCGGATGCCTGAGACTGTACCCACCGGAATCAGGGACAGGGGCGTTTGGGCTGGATACCATTTTTCGTACTGATGATCCAGCAGAAAGATCTTGGAGTAATCATCCAGTAAAACGATTTTAAGCTTACCCCGAAAACGAACGATGTTAGTAATGTTCGTAATGGTATGGTCGGCCCGCCGGCCCGTTGCCCAAACGACATTCACGGCTTGATGACCTCGCTCCAGTAGAAAATCGCAGGCTTTCTCCAGATCGGTCTTTTCCTGGTCTGGGGTGTGCACGAATTCAACCGGATGCTGGGCCTGCCGGATTTCTTCGTGATTCAGACTACTATCAAAGTCGCCGAGTAACACATCAATTTTAATGCCTAAGTCCAGTACCCGGTTAATGGCTCCGTCCAGCACCACAATGAAAGGGGACCATTCCAGGAGCTGGGCCAGCAAATCCCAGCTGCAGGCTTCCCCATTGGCAATAATCAGAGCAGGTTCCTGTTTATCTCGAATAATATGATGAGAAGACACGGCTTTTATTTTGAGTTTCGGGTTTCTATTTTGAAGTTCGCAGGCTCATTGCGAAAAGCAAAGATGATTAACAAAGCTTAGACTTGGAACCAGAACGTTATTCCCTTTCCGTAGATTTAGGAAACACCTACGCAAAAACGGGTTTGTTTGATGCCGCTGGTACGCTACAAGAGACACATGGCAGCTTTACCATTGCAGAATTAATAAATTATGTGGGGCTGAAGCAACCCGAAAGGCTTATTATATCATCTACTGGTCATTCTGAGGAAATCATTCGGTCGTGGTTTGCTTTTTCAGCGGCAACGATCCTGTGGTTAACGCCGCAGACGCCCGTTCCCCTGACGAAGTTGTACGATACGCCCCAAACCCTGGGAGCAGACCGGGTGGCGGCCGCAGTAGGAGCCAGAGGTCTGTTTCCGGATCACAATAGTCTGATTATTGACATGGGGACCTGTATTACCTACGATTATGTAGATGCACAGGAACATTTCCACGGTGGGCTGATTTCTCCGGGACTTCGTATGCGATTCAAGGCGATGCATTCGTTTACTCAACGGCTACCTCTGATTGAACCCCCGGATGAATTCCCGCCTTTGGTTGGTAAAAGTACCAGCCATGCCATGCAGAGTGGCGTAATGAATGGGTTAATCGCAGAACTACAGGGTATTATCGACCAATACCGCAGGATTTATCCTGATTTTCAAGTGATTTTATGTGGTGGCGATGCTCCTTTGTTTGAATCTCGGCTGAAAGAACCGATATTTGCAGCCCCCGAACTGGTCCTTCTGGGCCTATACCGAATTTTAAACTATAATGTGTAAAAAGTCAATCTTTACCCGCCTTCAGTCGTCAGTTTCCCGCCGCGTCTATGCTATGGTGGTATTTTCTGGACTCTGTTCGCTGAATGCGGTAGGGCAGGGGTTAGGTAACACGCCTTACTCCACCTATGGTATTGGGGAAACCTTTAGCGGAGCCGTTGCGGCTCAGCAAATGATGGGAGGCAGTGGAGTAGCCTACGCCAACGGTTTATTCATCAACACATTAAATCCAGCCCTGATTGCCCGAAACCGGGTGACTACGCTGGAAGTAGCAACGCTCATTCAAACCAAACAGCTGAGAGAAGGAAATCTCAACCAGCGGGTAGTGGGGGGTAACCTGAATTATCTGGCGATGTCTTTTCCGCTGAATAGCCGCTGGACCATCAGTGCGAATTATGCTCCTAATAGTTACCTGGATTATCAGAGTCAGACTACGGCTCAGATTCCCGGCGATATTTACCCGTATGTAACGGAATACAAAGGTTCGGGTGGAACGAATAAAGTCTCTCTGGTGAACGGCGTTCGGGTATTCAAGAATCTGTATGCCGGCGTTTCGGCTTCCTTTCTGTTCGGTAACCTGACCCGCGAAGCTTCCACCCGTACCGTGAAAGACGCAACGAACGACTATACCCTTTTACTAACGGATAATGATCAGCACCGGGACTTTGTCTTCAAGGGAGGTCTGGCGTATCGACTGAAATTAAGCGATAAAAGATACCTGAATATTGGTGGTACGTACGATTTGCCCGCCCGCCTGCGGACTACGCGGGTTCGGACCCTGGGCACACTGATCGGTGATGTTCCCATTGTGGGAGCTACGGATACACTGACTTTCAACAGCAATGGCCGTATCACCGTACCGGGTGGCTATAAAGTGGGAGTAACCTTTGAAAATCCCTATAAGCTGGCCGTTTCCGCTGATTTCGGAATGGAGCAATATTCCCAGTTCCGGGATTTTGACCGCAGTAATCAGAATCTGAAAGATAGTTATCACGTGAAGCTGGGGGTGGAGTATACGCCTTCCTGGAACTCTTCCAACTTCTGGAATCGGATTCCGTATCGGTTTGGCCTGAGTTATGGACAGTTACCCTATACCATTGCCGGACAACGCATTACCGAAGCCAGTATTTCGGCAGGCCTGGGTCTTCCGCTGACAAAAGTAGGTCTGTCTGATGCCAATTTGGGCGTAACGGTAGGTCAGCGGGGACGGGACGCGGTTGGCGTTATTAAGGAACAATTCTTCCGGTTTAATCTTGGATTCACCATTAGTGACCGCTGGTTCTATCGTCAGGTAGTTGACTAGGTGCTGGAACAAATGAAGCTATTAAACTATTTCATACTCACGGGCTTGATGCTTGTGAGTATGCTTATTTTAGGGTCCTGCGAAGAGAAAAAGGAGATCAGTCAGAAGGTGTACAACGGCCCTCAGCAGGAAACCTACGATATTCAGATGATGTACAGTGACTCCGGTCACAAAGTCATTCGTATGGTAACGCCCGTTCAACTGGATATGCTCAATGGAGATCGCATCTTTAAGAAGGAAGTGCGGCTTTATTTTTACGACAAAGCCGGAACGGAACATACCTGGCTTCGGGCCGATTCGGGTCGTTACATCCGTATGCAGAATCTGTACCGGATGATTGGTAATGTTCGGATTGAAAATCGGGTCAAACAGGAAACGCTGGAAACTGACGAGCTTTTCTGGAGCCCCGATCAGAAACGGATTTATACGGATCGACCCGTGACCAGTCGCACGCCTACGGGAGTAACCCATGGTACGGGACTCGTAGCCACGCAGGATTTCAAGCAGTATGGTTTAGGTAAAGTACGTAACAGCCAAATGCAGGTGAACGACTTACCCGACTAGTTACGGACAGGTAGCCAGGGCTTTTTCTACTTCCTGAACCTCAGTGATTTTCTTTTCTTTTCCCCATTCGTTGTATAAAAACGTTGTGAGTACGGCAATGTCTAAAGCCTTCAGGGCAGAGTTGCCGGGCATGGTCTGGTGATAGACCTGACCGTTAACCGTCAGGGGTTTATCGAATCCGTGGCGAATGCCGCAGATGACCAGAGCTTTGTTCTTTTCGGTCAGAAAATCAGATTTGGCCAGCGGTGGATACAGTTTGGCCATTCCTTCGCCGTTGGCCTGATGACAGTTCATGCAACTGCTTTTGTACAATTCGAAGCCTTCCGCCACGTATTGCTGACGTTTTACTTCTCCTTCCGACTGGCAGGAAGCTAATGAAAGTGAGCCCATGAAGCTCAGACTCACCAGTACTTTAGATAGGCTTGTGTTCATGTTTTTGAATAAAACTCCCCGTTGAGAAGCGGCAAGTTAATCAAAAATCAAAGCTGCGGCAGAGCCTGATTTATTACTAACCCGCTATGAATTCTCTTTAACTGCGATAATTAATTGTAACAAAAGCGAATGTGAGCGGTTGGATTTAGAAGCAACTGAAGGTATATATGTACTTTTGTGTCGAACTTCTCCTAAAGCAGGCAGAGTAAAAATCCGCCCATCGAATCTATCCATTTGGTGTTTATCCATGAAAACTTATTTACGACTCCTGCAGTATGCTCAACCTTTAGGACGCTTCATTGCTCCGTATCTGGTTTTTTCACTGCTGGGAAGCATTTTTGGTATTCTCAACTTCGCTCTGATCGGACCCTTACTGGGAGTACTTTTCGATGTCAAGCCCGTAGAGGTAGTGGCGAAACCAGTTTTCCATTTCAATCCGGAATATTTTATTGAGCTTTTCAAGTATCATCTGTACGATGCAACCGTCAATAATGGAAAACTGGCGGCCCTGCAGTTCGTTTGTATCATCATCATTAGTTCCGTATTCCTCTCCAACATCTTTCGGTACCTTTCCAGCCGGATCATTGAAAAAATGCGGGGAGCTACCATTCGGAATCTTCGTTCGGCCGTATTTGACCGCATCATCCGTCTGCATTTGGGATTCTTTAACAATGAGCGTAAAGGAGATTTAATGGCCCGCCTGACTACCGACATTCTGGAGGTTGAGGGATCGATTGGCCGGGCTTTTGGAGCCATTTTTAAAGAAATCATTTTGTTAACGGGTTACTTCATTACGCTCTTCTATCTCTCCGTTGAGCTGACCTTTTTCTCGCTGATTGTGATTCCCTTATCGGGTGCAATTATTGGGTTACTGAGCAAGCGGCTCAAAGAGCACGCCGCCGATGTTCAGCTGACGATGGCTAATATTCTGAGTGTCATCGAGGAATCGTTTGGTGGCATCCGGGTGGTCAAAGGCTTTAATGCCGAGCCCTTTATTGGCGAAAAATTCAATAAAGAAAACACCCGCTATTACCGCGTGTGGCGAAACATGATTTATCGTCAGGAACTGGCTTCGCCCATGTCCGAGTTTCTGGGCGTGTTTGTCGTAGCCGGGGTTTTGTTATACGGGGGAAGTTTGGTGTTATCCGGCAATGGCGGCATGGACGCCAAAGATTTTATCGCGTACATTGTGCTGTTTTCGCAGGTAACCCGTCCCGCTAAAGAAATCTCGAACTCCATTTCGGGGATGCAGCGGGGTAAAGCCTCCGCTGATCGCATCTTCGCCCTGATGGATACCCCCATGGCCGTTCAGGATGCCCCCGATGCCATGGTTGTTCAGGATTTCAGACAGGGCATTGAGCTGCGTAACATTTCCTTTGAATACATTCCCGGCACGGAAGTACTGAAGAATATTTCATTAAGCATTCCTAAAGGGCAGACCGTGGCTCTGGTAGGTTCGTCCGGGAGTGGAAAGTCAACCATTGCGGATTTGGTCCCTCGTTTCTTTGATGTCACGAAAGGGCAGATTCTGGTAGACGGGGTAGATATTCGAAAGTTAACCCAGCATTCCCTGCGGAATCTGATGGGAATCGTTACTCAGGAATCCATTCTCTTCAACGATACCATTTTCAATAACATCGCTTTCGGCAGCAATGCCAGCCAGGAGCAGGTGGAAGAAGCCGCTCGTATTGCCAATGCCCATGAGTTCATCACCCAGACTTCGCACGGCTATCAGACGTTTATTGGGGATCGGGGTGGCAAGCTTTCGGGCGGACAGCGGCAGCGGATTTCCATTGCCAGAGCCATTCTGAAAAATCCGCCGATTCTGATTCTTGACGAAGCCACGTCAGCTTTGGATACGGAATCGGAAAAGCTGGTGCAGGAAGCCCTGACCCGTCTGATGAAAAACCGGACGACGCTGGTCATTGCTCACCGGTTAAGCACCATTCAGCACGCCGATCAGATTCTGGTACTTCAGCAGGGAAGAATTATTGAGCAGGGTACGCACGCCGAGTTACTCGAACAGGAGGAGGGCATGTACCGAAAATTAAGCATGATGCAGGGAGTATAATCATACTGTCAATCAGGAGAAAGGCCCGTGGAAACTTCCACGGGCCTTTCTCTTTACTTTCTATCTATAAAATGCTTTCTGAATCGGAAGTAACTTCTTCATCCAGTTCATCTTCCAGAGGAGCATCCGTAAGTTTTGGGGTCAGCTGACAGCTCAGGTATTTGATGCTGAAACCCTGCTCGTAAAAGAGCGTTTCAAAGTGAGTCTTGATGCCGTAATGACGAACGTTCAGATCTGACTGGTATAGATCATGAGTATATACCAGATTTTCACAGCCAAATGCCTCCAGTGATTCCAGCGTATACTCGAACAAGCTATCGCTGTCCGTTTTAAGGTGTAAAATGCCATCCTGTTTCAGAATGGAATGGTATAACCGAAGAAAACGGGGATGCGTCAGGCGACGTCTGATGTCGCGGTTACGCGAACGCGGATCCGGAAAGGTTACCCAGATCTCATCGACTTCGCCGGGTTCAAAGAATTGGGTGATGTCCTGAACTTTCGTTCGGAGAAAGGCCACGTTAGTAATACCGGCGTTGATAGCCTTTCGGCTGCCCCGGGCCAGACGATCTCCTTTGACATCTACACCGATAAAATTCTTCTCGGGAAATACCGTTCCCAGTCCAATGCTATACTCGCCTTTTCCACAGCCAATTTCGACTACGATAGGGTTGTCATTCTTGAAAAGGCGTTCATCCCACTGACCTTTAATCTCCTGGTAAATGGGTTTGGGGGGCTCCAGTACATTATCTGCCTGGGCATTATGAGCAAAAAATTGACGTTTCTGACGTGCCACGACCACTAATAGTTTAACCCTGCAAAGATAAAGGCTAAACTAGTAGTGATTGCTTTTTGAAAGGAAAAGTCCTGATTTTTACGCCAGTAAGGTCAGCACGTCTTCTCTGGAAAGGGATTTGACGAAGGTATCTTCGGTGGTGATGAGCTCGCTGGCCAGTCGCTGTTTGGAGTGTTGTAAGGCCAGAATTTTTTCCTCTACGGTATTCTGTGATATGAATTTATAGGTAAAGACCGTCTTGTCCTGACCAATGCGGTGAGCCCGATCCACGGCCTGAGCTTCAATGGCAGGGTTCCACCAGGGATCGAGGATAAAGACGTAATCAGCGGCCGTTAAATTCAGGCCCAGGCCCCCTGCTTTCAACGAAATGAGGAAAATAGGAATGTCTTCATTGTTCTGGAAGAGTTCTACCTGACCCTGTCGATCCTGCGTGTTACCATCCAGATAGGCGTAGGAAAACCCACGTTCTTCAAGTTCCGTTCGAATGATATCCAGATGCTTGACGAACTGACTGAAGATGAGAATCTTGTGTTGCTCGCCTACTACAGTTTCTATTTTCGCTAATACTTCCTCGAGCTTACCCGAACTGAATTCGTACTCGCCGTCAATCATTCGCGGGTGATTGGCCAGCTGTCTCAGTCGCGTCAGGCCCTGTAAAACGACCATCTGCGACTTGGCAATGCCTTCTTCTTCAATGTATTGCAGAATCATGTTCCGGTAATAGGATTTGGCCTCTTCATAGGCTTTTTCCTGTTCTTCCGTCATTTCACAATACTGAATCGACTCCACTTTTTCGGGTAGTTCCGTGGCGACCTGCGATTTGTGCCTCCTAAGCATAAAAGGCTTAATGATACTGTACAATCGCTGTCGCTTTTTGTCGTCGCCTTTCTTTTCAATGGGAATCTGGAATTCATTTCTGAAAAACGACTGACTGCCTAATAAACCCGGATTGACAAAATTCATCTGGCTCCACAAATCCATCGTACTGTTTTCAAGCGGAGTTCCACTTAAAATAAGTCGATGACGACTCTGAAGCTGACCTAAAGCCCTGGAGATGTTCGATCCCGGATTTTTGATGGCCTGCGATTCATCCAGAATGATGTAGTGAAAATAGTAATGCTTGAGCAGATCCACATCAATCCGGACAATGCCATAGGAGGTCAGTATAAGGTCGTATTGATTGAATTGATCTGGATTTTTTTCCCGATACGTTCCGGTATAAACCAGTACCCGAAGCTGGGGCGTAAACTTCTGCACCTCCAGTTGCCAGTTGTAAAGTAACGAAGTCGGCATCACGATCAGAGTGGCGGCCTGGGCTCCGGCTTCATGCTGGGATTGCAGCAGGGAAAGCGTCTGAAGGGTCTTTCCTAAACCCATGTCATCGGCCAGACAACCGCCAAACTGGTACTGGTTCAGGAAACGAAGCCAGTCATACCCCGCTTTCTGGTAAGGGCGTAAGGTACCATTGAGTCCGGCGGGAGTGGGATATTCCTCAATTTCCTCGAAATCCCTTAGTTTCTCCAGTTTTCGGTTAATAATGGTATCGGCCAGACTTTCTTCCTGTAATTCCTGTACTAACGAAATATGATGTTTCTGAAGAATCAGGTGCGTTTGATCTTCATTGTCATTGGCAAAAGCAAAAAGCTCGGAATACTGCGTAAACCAGGAATCAGGAATGACGGCAATCTCTCCGTTTGGCAGGCTGAATTCGCGTTTTTTGTCCAGAATGAGCTGTTTCAGCTGTAAAAACGGAATCTCAAATTCCCCGAACCGAACGACTGCGAAAATGTCAAACCAGTCCCGGTTTTCATTGATGGAAAGTTGCAGGGAAGAGTAACCCAGAAAATATCGCTTATGATCGGTCGGGTTCTGACTAATCACAAACCCGTGCTGCTGCAAAGGCTCATAGTGATCCTGAAGCCAGGTAAAAGCTTCAGATTTGGGAAGGGTTACCTGACCATTTTTCAGGTGAAGGTTATGCTCGCGAAGCATACGAACGGTTTCCTTCTCTTTGGAAATATCCCGCTTGATTTTATGAAAAATGTATTCGTTACCCTGTGTTTCCATGCTGACGTTGGAAGCGTGGGAAAAGTTATCCAGACGGAAGCTGTACTCGCCGTACTGAAAAGATAAGCTCAGGGTAACGTCGGTATCGGCAGTTGGGCTCGCAGAGGCAGGAACGGTTTCAAGGTTTGAAATGGCTTCGCTCACATTCAGCTGCGGAGTGGGAGGAAAGACTTCTGATCGGATTTCAAACCCTTTGGCATATACGTCAAAAAGCGTTATCAGGGAAGAAACAAACTTACGATAATAGTCTTCTTCGATGCTTTTAGGAATGACAATGAATTTCTTATGAAAGAAGGGTTTCAGTTTTTTTCCATCCACCGCAGGCTTGAAATGATACAGTTTTGAATCCAGCAGTAACCAGGCGGGATCTTCGGCCAGCAAGATGGCATCCCGGTGCTGAAACTCAACTTTTGTACCCTGGTGACGAATGGTAGGATAATAATGGGTATTATCCGCATTTCTCATGACGTGAAAACGAACGCTGGCGGGGTCTGACTGAAATTCCACTTCTTCCCGAATAGGATTACCATCATTCCCCATAATGAAGACTCGCTTGCCGGGTAACAAGGGACAAATTTTGGCCCGGTGATGCTCGATGTAATGGCAAATCGAGTCCTGAAGATTTTTATCGCCTTTATTTTTATCGAAAACCTTTAAAAAGAAGTCGGTAGGGGTTGTCTTTTTTGAACTGAATTTTTTGATGACCACTTCCTGCTGGATGGCATCCATGAGACGGACAAGTTCAAAATCAGCTTCGTCGAGCCGTTCCGCAAATTCATCTATGTTTTTGGATGAGATGGACTGGTGAAGTAGCGTAAGCTCGTCCCGATCATTGAGCTGGACAATAAAGGGTTCCCATAAATAGCCCAGGTACTCGTGCTGATACAGGGAGTAGATGAGGCAGAACGGTTGGGAAGTAGCAACTTTCATAGGTTTAAAGCGGGAAGGACCGCCAGATCAATCAGTGAACGGGAGAACTATGAAAAGCGGCTCCTGTTTTGAGGTTGAAAAATGATTGATATTCGGTTTTCAGGAAATAAAAAATGCGGTTGAATCTCCTGATACCGTGCTTATTTCAAAGGCAAACGAATGGCAATTTTATGATTGGGCGGGAAAAAACCTAATTTTTCAATCGTTAAGTTTTACGGAAAAATGATTAACAAAAAAGCCTTTTGTGATTGTTACTATTTGTTTAGATTTATGGTTTTTGCTTTCCTGAAAATTAGCCCGGCAGCGGCTCAATGGAACCCGGACCATAAGCAAAGCAGGCTTCAACAGGCATAAAAAAAGCGATCTGGAATCTAATCCAGATCGCTTGGAACAAGTCCTGCCGCAGAACGCTACTTCTTATCTTCGGAAAGCAACTTGAGCAACACCCCGTTGGTCCAGCCGAAGCCATCCTGAAGGGGATATTCGCCGCCGCCGCCCAGCAGTGAAATGTCGTAAACGTTATATTTTTCCACCATACGGCCCGTTGCTTTGTACACCCGGATGTTTTCTTCTACCCAGGTATCCTTGATCTTTTCGGCCAGGGCTGATTCCTTATAGTTACGTAACCCAACAATAGCCATCCAGTGCAGAGGGGCCCATCCGTTGGGAGCGTCCCACTGTTGGCCCGTCGTCATAAGGGTCGTGGTCAGACCGCCGGGTTGCAGAAAATCATCTCTTAACCGATGGGCTACTTTCTGAGCCTGCTCACTGGAAGCGATGTTGAAGAAAAGAGGATACACCGCTGCCAGGGAAACAATAGGCGTTTGCTTTTCCTCGACAAAATCATAGTCATGAAAAAAGCCGTCTTCCTGATTCCAGAAATACTGTAAAATAGCTTTTTTACGCTTTTCGGCCAGATTCTTAAAGCTTTGGCTGTGTTGCTGATCTTCCATCAGGGAATAGGCCTGAGCCAGGGTCATTTCCAGCTCATACATCAGACAGTTCAAATCTACCGGAATGATATCAGTGGTATGGATGCTCGTCAGCGACTTGCCATCGCGTAACCACCGGGAAGAGAAATCCCAGCCCGATTCAGCACCGGCCCGAATATCCCGGTAAACATCTTCCGCTTTACGCCCCGTATGCTGAGCTACAGAAACGTCTTCCTTGTAAGCTTCCGGACGAGGAGTCGGGCTGTCATCGTAATAGCGATTCAGGTTATAGCCTCCCGAAACCCGCACGACCCGCCGATAAGCTTCACCGGGTTTCAGGTCATTGGTTTTCTTTAAGTCATCCTCGTTGGCGGCACCCATCCAGAAATAGTATTCTTTCAGCATCTCAGGCAGGTACTGAACGATGATCTGGTCGTTGTTCCGGGTTTCGGCCAGCAGCTTCACCATCAGCGAAAAATAAGGAGGTTGCGAACGGCTGAGGTAATAACTGCGGTTCCCGTTAGGAATGTGCCCCTGATAACGGATCAGGTGAGCAAAGTTAGAAACCATACCCTCCATCAGTGAATCTTTCTCCGATACCTGAAGACCAAGCATGGTAAAGTAACTATCCCAGTAATAAATCTCACCGAACCGTCCGCCCGGCACCACGTAACTGCGGGGCAGGGACAAGAGTGAGCCCTTGACGTCACCCGTGGGTTTGCGGGTCAGAATGGGCCATAAAGCATTAATGTGAGCTTCGGGCGATAAAGACGTATCCGAAACGAAGTGGCTATCCGGAGCGTCCGGGAAACGAAAATACTGAGTAACGAAGGCCCGCAAATCAAAGCCGTCCTTCACTTTTTCTTCTTCATAAGCCTGCAGGATCTGCCTGGCAGGAATCAAAGGCTCGGCATCCGCAAAGGTCTTGGAGTCAGGGAATAACTCCTTCATCTGGACATCCACAAAGAGTTGTCCAAGTTCTTCATCAGGGCTCGGGGGAGTCTGAAGTTCTGACGGTGTACATTCTAGTAGTAACAAGGGAATAGCCAAAATAAGTACTAAACAACGATGAGGTACAAAGGGCATAAGGCTAAATAATAATGCTAATTAATTTCAGGAAACTTTCTGACTTTCAGAGTAGTGATAGTAGAGCTTCGTCTACATTGAGAAGAAGAATGGGGAAAAATGACCAATCTTCCGTTTAGCGACAAAGGTAGAAATCCTCTGGGGTCTAATCAATTTCAGGAAAGCCTGTTCTTAAAATCTACGTAAAGTTTGAGTGAGTGGTAAATAAATCTGATATCGTTTCACAAAATGTTGTACTTTCGCCCTCTAAATTATATTTTCGGGTATTCGAAAAACTTTCGTTTAAACTCGTTTAAACTTCTGATAGTCAATGAAATTTATCGTCTCGTCTTCGGCATTGTTGAAACAATTGGCGGCTATCAACGGAGTCGTAGCGTCCAATCCGATCGTTCCGATTCTGGAAAACTTCCTGTTTCAGCTCGAAGGGACTATACTGACCGTAACGGCTTCTGATTTACAAACCGTTATGATTACTGAAATAGAGGTGGAATCGTCCGACAAAGGCTCTATTGCAGTTCCTGCCAAACTATTACTTGATACCCTCCGTGGCTTACCGGAACAACCCATTACCTTCAAAATTGATGCCGAGACCTTCGGTACCGAGATCATTTCTGAAAATGGACGTTACAAGCTTTCCGGTGAAAATCCGATTGATTTCCCGAAAGTTCCGGCCGTTAATAAAACTTTAACCATTGAAGTAGCGGCTGAAGTTCTGGGCAAGGCCATTGCGAACACCAGCTTTGCCGCCAGTACCGATGATCTTCGTCCAAACATGACGGGAATGTTCCTGCAACTGGGTGAGGCCAATGCTACATTCGTGGCTACGGATGGTCACCGTCTGGTGCGTTACCGTCGCAAGGATCTGAAATCGTCGAATGACAGCACGATGATCATTCCCCGGAAAGCTCTGAATCTGCTGAAATCGACCCTGCCTTCGGATGATACCCTGGTGAAGGCCGACTTTAGCCAGTCCAATGCGTTTTTCACATTCGGGAATATCAAAATGATCTGCCGACTGATTGACGAACGCTTCCCGGATTACGAAAATGCCATTCCGGTTAATAATCCCAATATTCTGACCATCAACCGTCTGGAGTTACTGAGCTCTTTACGCCGGATTTCGATCTATGCGAACAAAACCACGCACCAGATTCGTCTGCGTATCTCTAAAGACGAGCTGGTTATTTCGGCTGAAGATCTGGATTATTCCAATGAAGCATCCGAACGTTTGGCGTGTGAATACGACGCGGATGATCTGGAAATTGGTTTCAATGCCAAATTCCTCATTGAAATGTTAAATAACCTGAGTTCGAATCAGTTACAGCTTCGTCTGTCGGCTCCCAACCGGGCCGGAATTCTGGTGCCAAACGATCAGGATGAAAACGAAGACATCCTGATGCTGGTGATGCCGGTGATGCTGAATACGTACGCTTAAAAGACGTATAAATAGATATATGAAGAGCCTTTTGAAAGAGAGGCTCTTTTTTATTGCCTAATTCGTTGGACAAAAGACTTTTCCCGGCGAACTTCACGTTATTCATTCTGATCAATCCCTTTTGTTTAATACTTATGAAAACACTTCGACTTGTAGTACTGCTGCTACTGACCGGACTGACCTTACCAACCAACGCCTCGGATGAACCTAAAAAAGAGGGAATCCAGTTTTTCCACGGCACCTGGAAACAGGCCTTAGCCAAAGCTAAAGCCGAAAACAAAATGATCTTCCTGGATGCGTACACCACCTGGTGTGGTCCCTGCAAATGGATGCAAACGAAGTCATTTCCCAATAAGCAGTTGGGAGAATTCTACAACAGCAATTTCATTAATGTGAAAATGGATATGGAATCGGGTGAAGGCCCCAGGCTACTGGACCGTTACCCGGTAGAAGGATACCCAACCCTGTTTTTCATTGATTTTGAAGGAGAAGTAGTAATAAAAGAGGGGGGAGCTAAAACGCCGGAACAGCTCATCGCGATGGGTAAAGAGGCGATTGCTCAGTAAGAAAACAGGTATATAGATAAAACGGGTAAGCTTATGATCATAGGCTTACCCGTTTTTTATGGAAGTACGCTAGTGGTATAATGGAAACGGTCTGAGTTACTGACACATGAGCGTTGCTAAAACTGGGTATAAAAGCGGGCGACCAGCCAAAGAAGAGGTAAGTAAATCAGGAGTAGAAATCGGGTACCAATGGGTTGAGACTGAGAAAATTACTTCCGGGGAATGTATCATTAATACCTGAAGAGGTATGCCAAAATCGGGATGCAACTATTTTTTTAAATTATTTGCAAAAACTTTAGGTAAATACTTGTTTATCAAACAGAAAGACTGTTATTTTGCAACTCTGTTTAAGAATTGAACACGCAGCTATTTGCTCCATGTGGTTGGCAGAACTACTTGAGCTACTGATTATCAAGCAATTGTTGTTCGATTTAACGTTAAAACTCGGTAATTTCCCGATTTTGAACGTCAGGACTGTTACTGGCTCTAATCATTGAATGCCCAATTATTTAGAGTTGAGTAGTAAGCTGACAGGATGCTTACCTGGCAAAGGGTATTGAGGTGTGTATCTCTATAGTACTGTAGAAATCTTCTTACGCACCCCATTGGCAAGTCTCCTCTCCGCTTTCTCTTCTAGGTACATTACTGGTTTTCAAAAAAATATAAGGGATTTTCTGTCTTGACACGGTAAACAGCAGAAAAAGTGCTACTTTTGCAGTCCGTTTTCTGAGGCCCCCGGGTGGGAGAGCTGATAACCAATTAAAAATCAAGAAGATGTCTGGTATTATTGGGAAGAAAATTGGCATGACCAGCCTCTACAATGCTGACGGTTCTGCCGTTGCTTGTACGCTGATTGAAGCCGGTCCCTGCGTCGTGACGCAAGTAAAGACCGTCGAAACGGATGGCTACCAAGCTGTTCAGTTAGGTTTCGGCGACAAAAAAGAAAAGAATACCTCTAAGCCCTTGGCTGGCCACTTCAAAAAGGCCGGAACTACACCCAAGCGGAAATTGGTAGAGTTCAAAACGTTCGAACAATCTCTGGATTTAGGAGCAACGATTGACGCCACTTTATTCGCTGAAGGCGAATTCGTTGACGCCATCGGAACGGCTAAAGGTCGTGGCTTCCAGGGTGTAGTAAAACGTCATGGTTTTGGTGGAGTTGGTGGCCAGACTCACGGTCAGCACAACCGTCAGCGTCACCCAGGTTCTATCGGAGCTTGCTCATTCCCTTCACGAGTATTCAAGGGTCTTCGCATGGCAGGTCGTATGGGTAACAACCGCGTTAAAATCCAAAACCTGCAAGTACTTAAAGTGTATCCTGAGCAAAACCTGATCGTTATCAGCGGTTCAGTTCCGGGTGCCAAAAATTCGTTCGTAATTCTTGAGAAATAGACTGAGCGTGAATTCTCACGTTAATCTACTCTCATAGTAGCACTTGACAAGAAAATGGAACTGTCCGTATTTAATATTCAAGGCCAAGACACGGGAAAGAAAGTAACGCTTTCAGACGGAGTGTTCGGAATCGAACCTAATGAGCACGTAATGTGGCTCGACGTTAAGCAGTACTTGGCTAATCAGCGTCAGGGTACGCACAAGTCTAAAGAACGTTGGGAAGTAGCTCGCTCAACCCGCAAACTGATGCGTCAGAAGGGTACCGGCGGAGCTCGTCACGGTTCTTTCAAAGCTAACATTTTTAAAGGTGGTGCTCGTGTATTCGGCCCTAAGCCCCGCGATTACTCCTTTAAACTGAACAAAAAAGTGAAGAGTCTGGCACGTAAGTCAGCTTTGGCTTCTAAAGCGAAAGAAGGCGTAGTGACAGTCGTAGAAAACTTCACGTTTGAAGGACCAAAAACCAAGCAGTACATTTCAGTTCTGAACGCTCTTCAGATCGCTGAAACGAAAACTCTGCTGGTTTTGCCAACGGCTGACAACAATGTATTCCTGTCGGCTCGTAACCTGCCTAAAGCCAATGTGCTTCCCGCAGATCAGTTGACAACCTACGCATTACTGAATGCTGATCGTGTGATCATCGCTGAAGGTGCAGTAGAAAAAATCGAAGCATTATTGAACTAATCCGTTGGTCCGAAAGGTACCTAACGATTGACGACAAAACATTATGAGCATCATCATTCGCCCCTTGCTGACTGAAAAGTCTACGGCTCAGAACGAGCAAGGTAAGTATGGCTTCGAAGTGGCTCTTAAGGCCAATAAGGTCGAGATCAAGAAAGCCATCGAAAAGATGTATGGTGTGAAAGTTGAGTCAGTGAACACGGTCCGTCAGATCGGGAAGAAAAAATCCCGCAGTACGCGTACCCGTATCACGACTGGTCAGACTTCCACCATCAAAAGAGCGATCGTTACTGTAGCCGAAGGTGAAGTAATCGATTTCTACCAAGGTATTTAATAAACATCCCCATCCTCCAGGATGCGTTTTGAACAGGTTAGGCTGGCATAGGAGGACATAGCCTGACCGTAGCAAATAATCCCAATGGCAATCAAGAAGTTGAAGCCTGTTACGCCGGGAACCCGTTTTCGTTCGGCCCCGACGTTCAATGAGATTACGGCTAGTAAACCTGAGAAGAGCCTTTTAGAGCCTCTGAAAAAATCAGGTGGTCGTAATGATCAGGGTCGCCGAGCCATGCGTTACATCGGTGGTGGCCACAAGCGTAAATACCGTATTATCGATTTCAAACGCGATAAACAAGGTGTAGCCGCAGAAGTAAAGACGATCGAGTATGATCCTAACCGTTCCGCTCGTATTGCTTTAGTTCAGTACACAGATGGAGAAAAACGTTACATCATCGCTCCTCAAGGTTTGACCGTAGGTCAGACGATCTTGTCTGGAGAAGGTGTAGCTCCTGAAGTAGGAAATGCCTCTGTACTTTCTGCTTTACCGATCGGTACGATTGTTCACAATATTGAGTTAAAGCCTGGTAAAGGTGGCCAGTTGGCCCGTAGTGCCGGAACTTACGCTCAGATTGTAGGTCGTGAAGGAAAATATGTAATTCTGCGACTGCCTTCAGGCGAAACTCGCATGGTGTTAGGCAATGGTATTGCAACCGTAGGTTCAGTATCTAACGCTGATCACATGAACGAAAGCCTGGGTAAAGCCGGTCGTAAGCGTTGGTTAGGTCGTCGTCCTCGTGTACGTGGTGTAGCAATGAACCCAGTTGATCACCCCATGGGTGGTGGTGAAGGCCGGGCCTCAGGAGGTCACCCTCGTTCACGTACGGGTCTCTTAGCGAAAGGTAAGAAAACCCGCGACAAGAAGAAGGCATCCAACAAGTTAATCATTAGCAAGCGGAAGAAATAATGGCACGTTCACTTAAAAAAGGCCCCTATATTGATTTTCGCCTCTCCAACAAAGTGGAGGTAATGAATGAAGCAGGAAAGAAATCGGTTATCAAAACCTGGTCGCGTCGTTCGATGATTTCTCCTGACTTCGTGGGTCACACTTTCGCCGTGCATAACGGTAATAAGTTTATCCCTGTGTACGTGACGGAAAACATGGTGGGTCATAAACTGGGCGAATTCGCTCCGACTCGTAATTTCCGTGGCCACGTCGCTAAAAAGGACAAAGGAAAACGATAAACCAGTTTACAGTTGGCAGTCTTCAGTTGACGGATGCTTAATCACTGGTTACTGAAAACTAAGAACCAAAAACTGACAACTAAGTAATGGAAGCAATCGCAAAACTTAATAACGTCCCGACGTCGCCTCAGAAAATGCGTCTGGTTGCCGATTTAATTCGTGGCCAGAAAGTAAACAAAGCGTTGGCGATCTTAAAATATCAGCCTAAGTCGGGCTCTCCGCGTCTGGAAAAGTTGCTGCTGTCGGCAATTGCAAACTGGCAGGAGAAATTCGGCGAAGAAGTAAAGCTGGAAGATGCTGATCTCTACGTAAAAACTATTTTCGTAGATGGTGGAGCATTCCTGAAGCGTCTTCGTCCGGCTCCACAAGGTCGTGCCTATCGGGTACGTAAGCGTTCCAATCACGTAACGCTTGTTGTAGCTAGTAAAGCCAAGGCAGAAGAAACTAAAACCGAAAACACGGAAGCGTAACACACCATGGGACAAAAGGTAAACCCTGTAGGTCTTCGTCTGGGTATTGTACGTGGTTGGGAATCCAACTGGTACGGTGGAAAGAACTTCGCTGAAAAGCTGGTAGAAGACGAAACGATTCGTAAATACATTGCTGCTCGTATTCCTAAAGGTGCGATCTCGAAAGTAATCATCGAGCGTACGCTGAAGCGGGTAACGTTAACGATCAACACGGCTCGTCCAGGTGTCGTTATCGGTAAAGGCGGTAATGAAGTTGATAAAATCAAAGAAGAGCTCAAGAAATTGACTGGCAAAGATGTTCAGATCAATATCTTCGAGATCAAGCGTCCTGAAGTCGATGCGAAACTGGTAGGCGAAACTATCGCTCAGCAGTTAGAAGCTCGTATCTCTTTCCGTCGTGCGATGAAGCAAGCCATTGCCTCAGCCATGCGGGTAGGAGCACAAGGTATCAAAGTTCGCTTGTCAGGCCGTTTAGGTGGAGCCGAAATGGCTCGTACGGAAGAGTACAAAGAAGGACGTGTCCCTCTGCATACTTTACGTGCTGACATCGACTACGCTATTTCAGAAGCTCAAACTGTATACGGAAAGATCGGTATCAAGATCTGGGTCTTCAAAGGAGAAGTATACGGCAAACGTGATCTTTCAGTAGTTAACGCAGGCTTAAACGCTGGTGGTGCTGAAGCTCGTGGAGGTTCTGATCGTGGTGATCGTCGTGGCGGACGCGGTGGTGATGATCGGGATGGTGGAAATCGTCGCGGTCGTGGTGAAGGTGGTGGCGACCGTGGACGCGGTAACAACAACCGTGGCGGTAACAACAACAATCGCGGTGGAAACAATCGCGGTGGCCAGGGTGGTGGAAACCGTGGCGGTGGCCAGGGAGGACGTCGCTAATTAGGTTGTAAGTCATAGCAATTATGACTTCAGACTCTAAAGAACTTAACGATCATGTTACAACCTAGAAGAACCAAATTCCGCAAACAGCAGAAAGGTCGGATTAAGGGTCTTGCAACGCGGGGCCACGAAATTTCTTTCGGTTCGTTTGCAATCAAATCTCTGGAACCCGGCCGTATCACGGCTCGCCAGATTGAGGCGGCTCGTATCGCCGTTACCCGTGCGATGAAACGGGAAGGCCAAGTATGGATTCGTATTTTCCCTGATAAACCCATCACCAAGAAACCTGCAGAGGTTCGGATGGGTAAAGGGAAAGGAGCTCCCGAGTATTGGGTAGCTAACGTAAAACCCGGAACCATTCTTTTTGAATCTACCGGTGTGCCCTTAGAATTGGCTCAGGAAGCTCTCCGGTTAGCAGCTCAGAAATTACCCCTTCGTACGAAATTTGTTGTTCGTCGGGATTATCAGGAAGCAGCTAACTAGTGATTCGTTACTGTTATCCAACATATGGAAAACAGCCCAGTAGATAACTGATAACGTAATTGCATTAAGACAATGAAAATTCAAGACATTCGGGCGTTAAGTACGGAAGATCTCCGCCAGCAAATCGCCCAGGAAAAAGAAGCACTGAGCCGCTTACAATTCGCTCATGCTATTTCTCCAATCGAAAACCCGATGCGTATTCGGACTTCCCGTAAGCTTATCGCCCGGATGACGACCGAACTAAACGCTCGCTAGAACTGCCTTTATCAGGCATAAAGCAAATTCCACAATGGAAGTAGAACGTAAGCTCAGAAAAGTCAGATTTGGTCGGGTGGTATCCAGCAGCATGGATAAGTCGGTTGTAATTACCGTCGAGCGGAAAGTGAAGCACCCCATCTACGGTAAATTCCAAAAGAAAACGACCAAATTGATGGTACACGACGAAAACAATGATTGTGGCGTCGGCGATACTATCAAAGTGATGGAAACCCGTCCCTTGTCTAAAAACAAACGGTGGCGTTTGGTTGAAATCATCGAAAAAGCCAAGTAATCAGGCAGTTTTTCAGTTTACAGATTGGGATTATCTTTAATCTTTACTGCAAGCTGAAAAACTGAAATCTCAGCAAAGACATGCTTCAGCAAGAATCTAGATGTAGCGTAGCGGACAATAGTGGTGCCAAAGAGGTACTAGTAATCCGTGTGTTGGGCGGTACGGGCAAGCGGTATGCATCCATCGGCGATAAAGTCGTGGTGACCGTAAAGCAAGCCCTCTCTTCTTCAAACATGAAAAAGGGAACGGTGTCTAAAGCCGTTGTGGTTCGTACGAAAAAAGAAATACGCCGGAAAGATGGATCATACATCCGTTTTGAAGATAATGCCGTCGTACTTCTCAATAACCAGGACGAGCCTCGGGGTACCCGGATCTTCGGACCGGTTGCTCGCGAATTGCGTGAAAAGCAATTCATGAAAATTGTTTCGCTGGCTCCTGAAGTGCTCTAATCACTCAGGATAATCGTACGAAATCAAACAATGGAAAAGCAAAAGCAAGTGAAGCTTCACGTCCGCAGTGGTGATACTGTACTAGTAATCGCCGGTGACGCCAAAGGAAAACAAGGCGTTATCAAATCTGTAGACCGCGAAAAGCAACGGGCTATCATTGAAGGTGTTAACTTGGTTAAAAAACACGTTAAGCCTTCAGCGACTAACCCTCAGGGAGAAATCAAGGAAATCGAAAGTCCTATCCACGTAAGCAATCTGCAAGTGGTAGACACGAAGACCGGACAGGCTTCCCGCACGGGCCGCAAGCCGAACGAAAAGGGTAAGTCCCAGCGTTACAGCAAGAAAAGCGGTAATCTCATTTAAGGTAATGAGCTAGTCTGATTCGTCGGACCGATCATTATCCATTTCCAAATCGTGGGTCGGAAATCCACAAACCATTCGCATCAATGGCAACTCCTAGATTAAAAGAAAAGTACTTTGACGAAGTAGTTCCTGCTTTGAAAGAGAAGTTCCAGTACCAATCGGTGATGCAAGTACCGAAACTGGAAAAAATTGTGATCAACAAAGGTATTGGTGCCGCTGTTGCTGACAAGAAACTGGTAGACGTAGGTGTAGAAGAGCTTACGATTATCTCTGGTCAGAAAGCCGTAGCAACGATCTCTAAGAAAGCAATTTCAAACTTCAAGCTTCGCGAGAACATGCCCATCGGAGCAAAAGTTACGCTTCGCGGCGAAAAAATGTACGAATTCCTGGATCGTCTGACCGCAATCGCTCTGCCTCGCGTTCGTGACTTCAAAGGAATTAGTGACAAAGGTTTTGATGGTCGTGGTAACTACACGTTAGGTGTAAAAGAACAAATCATCTTCCCTGAAATTTCAATCGATAAGGTTCAGAAAATCTCAGGTATGGATATCACGTTCGTTACTACAGCTAACTCTGATGCCGAAAGCTTAGAACTGCTGAAGGCTTTAGGAATGCCCTTTGCTGGACAAAAAAAGTAATTATTGATCCCCCGTTACTTCAACTCTGAAAAGGACGGGGACCAATTATAAGCAAACAAAATGGCAAAAGAATCAGTCAAAGCAAGAGAGCGGAAACGCGAGCGTATGGTAGCTAAGTATGCAGCGAAACGCAAAGCTCTTAAAGAGGCCGGCGATTACGAAGGTCTCGATAAACTTCCCCGTAACGCTTCCCCCGTACGTCTGCACAACCGTTGCAAACTGACCGGACGTCCAAGAGGTTACATGCGGAAGTTTGGTATCAGCCGTGTTACGTTCCGTCAAATGGCTTCTGATGGAAAAATTCCAGGCGTAACGAAATCCAGCTGGTAATTTTTTGGTGTATCCATTTTGATTCTCTAATTTTGCGAGCCGTTTGACCGGCCCGTAGCAAAATCATATTCTTTCATGGATCCGATTGCAGATTACTTGACCCGTCTGAGGAATGCCATCAAGGCTCGCCACAGAATCGTCGAGATCCCGGCTTCCAATCTCAAGAAAGAGATTACAAAAGTTCTTTTTGAGAAAGGCTATATTCAAAGTTATAAGTTCGACGACGAGGCTTCCGTACAGGGAACCATCAAAGTTGCCTTAAAATACAACCCCCTGACGAAGCAGTCAGCCATTGTGAAGTTAACCCGGATCAGTAAGCCAGGTCTTCGCAAGTACACGGGTTCGAAAGAACTTCCTCGGGTGTTGAATGGTTTAGGCATCGCTATTCTTTCAACGTCGAAAGGAGTTATGACGGACAAAGAGGCTCGTACCCTGAATGTGGGTGGCGAAGTACTTTGCTACGTTTATTAATCAACGCTGAATTAGCGGAGGGTAATCTGACCACTGAAAACCTCCGCTAATTCATTTTAAAAGAAGATACCATGTCACGCATTGGTAAAAAAATCATCACTCTGCCTGCTGGCGTAACGGTAAACGTTGACAAAAGCCTGGTTACTGTAAAAGGACCTAAAGGTGAACTGTCACAAGCTATCGACCCAGATATTACGGTAGAAATCGAGGGAAGCGAGTTACAAGTGGTTCGCCCTACCGAGCAAAAACGCCACAAGGCACTTCACGGTCTGTACCGTGCCCTGATCAACAATATGGTAGTAGGTGTAAGCACTGGCTACCGTACTGAAATGGAAATCGTAGGGGTAGGTTATAAAGCTTCTAACCAGGGTAATATCCTTGAGTTAGCTTTAGGCTACTCTCACAGCATTTTCGTTGCTATTCCTTCAGAACTGAAGGTGACCACAGCAATGGAAAAAGGTCAAAACCCTAAAGTGGTTTTGGAAGGTATTGACAAGCAACTAATCGGCCAGGTCGCTGCCAAAATTAAGTCTCTGCGTAAAGTTGAGCCTTACAAAGGCAAAGGTATTCGCTTCACTGGTGAATTCGTGCGTCGTAAAGCTGGTAAAGCGGCTGGTAAAAAATAAATTATTAATAAAAAGCTTTAAACGCTTCATCGAAGTATTTAAAGCTTTTTATTTCAACGTAGTGGGTCGGTAATCCACAAAATCCAAGTAATTCAATGGCAACTACAAAAGACTCTCGGCGGTTACGGATTAAACGTAGCATCCGTAGTAAAATAGCCGGAACTCCTGAGCGTCCTCGTTTAACGGTATTCCGTTCAAATAAGGGTGTATACGCACAAATCATTGATGACGAAGCAGGTAAAACCATTGCTTCTTTTTCTTCTTTCGAATTAGGCGTTCAGGGTAACAATGTTGATGCAGCAAAAGAAGTAGGCTTGAAAGTAGCCGAAAAAGCAAAAGCTGCTGGTATTGAATCTGTAATCTTTGACCGGAACGGTTATCTGTATCACGGGAAAGTTAAAGCAGTAGCTGAGGGAGCCCGTGAAGGAGGACTTCAATTCTAATTTCAAAGAATCATGCAAACGAACAGACCTACTAAGTATAACGAGTCAGAGTTGAAGGAACGTGTTGTTGCTATCAACCGTGTAGCCAAAGTAGTAAAAGGCGGTCGTCGCTTTAGCTTCTCTGCTATCGTAGTTGTTGGTGATGGCAAAGGTGTGGTTGGTTACGGTTTAGGTAAAGCTAACGAAGTAACGGACGCCATCGCTAAAGGTATCGAAGACGCTAAGAAAAACATCGTGCAGGTTCCTCTGCTGAAGCACACGGTACCTCACGATATGGAAGGTAAGTTTTCAGGTGGTTTCGTACTGCTGAAGCCTGCTGCTCCTGGTACGGGTGTTATCGCTGGTGGTGCCATGCGTGCCGTACTGGAAAGTGCCGGTGTTCGTGACGTATTAGCGAAATCTAAAGGATCTTCGAATCCTCACAACGTAGTAAAAGCTACGGTAGATGCTTTACTTAAGATGCGTGCACCTCATGAGGTAGCTCGTCAGCGTGGAGTGAAGTTGACAACAGTATTCAATGGATAAGTCATAGAGTTCTTAATTCTTTATCTCTGAAATTTTTAGAGATAAAGAATTAAAGACAAAGAACTTTAAAGAAATGGCAAAGGTTAAACTTACTCAGGTTCGCAGCACGATTGAACGTCCTGAAAACCAAAAGCGTACTATCAAAGCCCTGGGTTTGGGCAAAATTAATCGCAGTGTGGAAGTCGAGTTGAATGATGCCATTGCTGGTATGATTCGCAAGGTGAACCACCTCATTCAAGTAGAAGAAATCTAAGAACTCAGTGGGTAAACTCTGTTTTACTCTTTGAATCCATACGAAAATGAATCTTAGCAATTTGAAACCAGCCCCCGGCTCTACGAAAGTAGGTAAGCGTGTGGGTCGTGGACAAGGCTCTGGTAAAGGAGCTACTTCTGCTCGCGGTCACAAAGGGGCTCAGTCTCGCTCTGGCTACAGCAGCAAAAGAAGTTTCGAAGGCGGTCAGATGCCTTTACAACGTCGTGTACCTAAGTTTGGTTTTAACAACCTGAACCGTGTTGAATACAAAGGTATTAACCTTGATGCTATTCAATCACTGGTAGAAAAAACCAACGCTACGGTTGTTGACATCGAGCTGCTTTACAATAACGGTCTGGTTGGTAAAAACGACCTCGTTAAAGTGCTGAGCCGTGGAGAAGTGAAATCAGCTGTAGAAATTAAAGCTCACGCTTTCTCCAAAACAGCTGCTGAATCCATCGAAAAAGCAGGTGGTAAAGCCGTTACGGTTTAATAACCCGGTTGAACGACAGGTGAATTTGAATCCTCGCTGGAATGAACAAGTTTATAACTACACTCAAGAACATTTGGTCCATTGAGGAGCTCCGCACCCGGATCCTCAACACTCTGTTGTTCATTACTGTTTATCGTATAGGGTCATATATTGTCCTGCCCGGTATTGATCCGGCTCGACTTCCTAAAGGCCAGGGAAATGGTTTGCTGGATTTGATTAATACCTTCTCCGGAGGTGCTTTTCAAAACGCTTCAATTTTCGCTTTAGGGATTATGCCTTATATCTCGGCGTCTATTGCAATTCAGCTGTTGACCATTGCATTACCGTATTTCCAAAAAATGCAGAAAGACGGAGAGTCTGGTCGGCGTAAGCTTAATCAGATCACCCGGGTTTTAACCATTTTCGTTACTACGGCTCAGGCTATTGCTTATACACAGTCGCAGATTCCGGCCGAAGCTCTTATGATTGAGCGGAGCTGGTTTACTATCTACTCGACCATTATCCTGATTTCTGGTACTATCTTCTGTATGTGGATGGGCGAGCGAATCACTGATAAAGGAATCGGTAATGGTATCTCTCTGCTGATTATGATTGGTATCGTAGCTCGTTTCCCGGTTTCACTTTTACAGGAAGCTGGTTCACGCGGTACAGGTGGAGCTTTGATTTTTGTGATTGAACTGGTTGCTCTTTACTTCGTAGTAATGGGTGCCGTACTCATCACGCAGGCTACCCGCCGGATTCCGGTCCAATATGCCAAGCAGGTAGTAGGAAATAAAGTAGTAGGTGGACAGCGTCAATACATTCCATTAAAGCTTAACGCGGCAGGTGTAATGCCTATCATTTTCGCTCAGGCTTTAATGTTCGTTCCAGGTTTAGTTGCAGGATATTTTGCTGAAAAAAGTGATACTGCTCAGTCGATTGCTCAGGCATTCAACAGCTACGATCACTGGCAGTACAATGTTCTTTTCGGTTTCCTGATTATTGTATTCACGTATTTCTATACCGCTATCTCAGTCAATCCTCAACAGATTGCTGATGATATGAAAAGAAGTGGTGGTTTTATTCCTGGGGTTAAACCTGGTTTTGAAACTTCGGAATACATTGGTCAGATTCTGGACCGTATTACCTTACCTGGAGCTATCATGCTGGCTTTAGTAGCAGTAATGCCTTCTATTGCCCGCTTATTCGGTATCTCACAAGGATTTGCTCAATTCTTCGGTGGTACATCTCTATTGATTTTAGTTGGAGTAGTACTGGATACTTTGCAGCAAATTGAAAGTTATCTTCTCATGCGTCGGTATGAGGGATTAATGAAATCTGGTCGCGTTCAAGGTAGAACTACCGAAAGCGTATCGACTATTTAATTCTTTAGAAGATGATTTATCTCAAAACTGACGAAGAGATTGAATTAATCAAAATCAGTGCTCAGGTTTTGGGTAAGGCTCACGCTGAAGTAGCTAAACTGATTAGCCCAGGAGTTACTACCAAAGAACTCGATAAGGTTGCGGAGGAATTTATTCGTGATCATAATGGTTCTCCTTCTTTCAAAGGATACAACGGATTTCCTGCTGCGTTATGCATCTCGGTTAATGAAGTTGTCGTTCACGGATTCCCAAGCGGGTATCGATTGAAAGAAGGCGATATTATTTCGGTGGATTGTGGAGTATTCCTGAATAATTACCACTCCGATAGTGCTTTTACCTATCCAGTTGGAGAAGTAAAGCCAGAAGTTAAAGCCCTCTTAAAAAGAACGTATGAGTCTCTTTATGCAGGCATTGACAAAGCAGTAGCAGGAAATCGGATTGGTGACGTCGGTTTTGCAGTACAGAGTTATGTGGAGCAATTTGGTTACGGAGTGGTCCGCGAGTTAGTTGGACATGGAGTAGGCAAATTTCTTCATGAAGGCCCAGAAGTTCCGAATTATGGAAGACGTGGTCAGGGACCTCAATTGAAAGAAGGCATGACCTTGGCAATTGAGCCGATGATTACCCTGGGTAAACGAAGTGTAGTACAGGAGAAAGATGGCTGGACCATCCGCACTACTGATCGCTTGCCGGCTGCTCATTTCGAGCATACCGTAGCCATTCGTAAAGGTAAAGCAGAAATCCTGACTACGTTCGAATACATTGAGCAAGTACTGGCTGAAAGAAGTATGGCCATCGCATAAACATTAGGATAGGGCGATTACTTCTTAATAATTGAAAAATATCCCTATCCTAAGCCAAAAACATGGCAAAGCAAAGCTCTATCACTACTGACGGAATCATTTTAGAAGCATTATCCAATGCAATGTTTCGGGTTCAACTTGAAAACAAGCATGAAGTAATTGCTCACATTTCTGGAAAGATGCGGATGCACTACATCAAAATTCTTCCCGGGGATAAAGTGAGATTGGAAATGTCTCCTTATGATTTGTCTAAGGCTCGTATTACCTACCGTTACAAGTAATCAAATTAGTTTCCATTTTTCAGTGAAGAGCTGAAATCTGAAAGCTGAAAAACTTGAATAAAATGAAAGTTAAAGCTTCGATCAAAAAGCGTAGTGCTGATTGCAAAGTAATTCGTCGCAAAGGAAAGCTCTTCGTGATCAACAAGAAAAACCCTAAGTTCAAACAACGTCAAGGTTAATTCCGCTCGATTTTGAGCGTACAAACTTATCCGACCAAATATGGCTCGTATTGCAGGGGTAGACATTCCCGACAAAAAGCGAGGAGAAATCGCTCTCACGTACATCTTCGGCATTGGCCGTAGCTTGTCTCGCACTATTTTAGCTAAAGCTGGCGTTAGCGTTGATAAAAAAGCTGGCGAATGGAATGACGAAGAATCCACTGCGATTCGTAACGTCATTAGTTCTGAGTACAAGACGGAAGGTCCGCTGCGTTCAGAAATCCAATTAAACATCAAACGTTTGATGGATATCGGATGCTACCGTGGTCTTCGTCACCGTAAAGGATTACCTCTCCGTGGTCAGAAAACGAAGAATAACTCCCGTACTCGGAAAGGTAAACGTAAGACGGTTGCTAACAAGAAGAAAGCAACGAAATAATTAGTTTAAGTTTAAAGTTTGAGTGACTCAGGCTTTAAACTTAAAACTTAAACAACACCATCAGAAATGGCTCAGGCAAAACGGAAAGACAAAGCCAAAAAGCGGGTCGTAGTGGTAGAACCTGTTGGACAGGTTCACATCAGAGCTACGTTTAACAACATTATCATTTCAATTACCAACAACCAAGGTCAGGTAATTTCATGGGCTTCGGCCGGTAAAATGGGCTTCAAGGGTTCTAAAAAGAACACTCCTTATGCGGCCCAGGTTGCTGCAGCTAACTGTGCTCAGGTTGCTCATGAAGCTGGTATGCGTAAAGCTGAAGTTTTCGTTAAGGGCCCAGGCTCAGGACGTGAATCAGCGATCCGTACCATCCAAGGTTCAGGTATTGAGGTAACGTTGATTAAGGATATTACTCCTCTGCCCCACAACGGCTGTCGTCCTCCTAAGCGTCGTCGTGTCTAGTTAACGACGAGTACGCTTTCTCTATTTAGGTTCCACTGGTTGGTGATTATCAGTATTGGGCCGAACAATTAATCAAACAATCACCTTGTCTTTTTGACAACTCAAAAGATACAGGAAACAGGATATACTCCATAAGCACTGCTTCAGAGCTATCCTATCCAACTTATTTTCATGGCACGTTATACAGGTCCCAAGGCAAAAATCTCTCGTCGTTTCGGCGATGCAGCCGTTCTCGGTGGAGGTAAAGCCGTTTCTCGCAAAAACTATGGTCCCGGCCAACATGGCAAGGGCAAGCGGGGTAAAAAGTCTGAATACTCTCTCCAATTGCAGGAAAAGCAAAAGGTGAAATATACATACGGTATCTTGGAAAGACAATTCGAAAATCTTTTCCATAAAGCAGCCGTACGTGAAGGTATCACGGGTGAAAACCTGTTGAAATTATGCGAAGCTCGTCTGGATAACACGGTTTATCGCTTAGGTATTGCTCCTACGCGTCGTGCTGCCCGTCAGTTAGTAGTTCACAAACACATCGTTGTTGACGGTGAAATTGTAAACGTACCTTCTTATTCTCTGCGTCCTGGTCAACTGATTTCAGTTCGTGAGAAATCAAAATCTCTTGAAGCAGTTCAGAACAGCTTAGCTGGCCGTAACACGAAACGTTATAACTGGTTGGAGTGGGAAAATTCTGAATTACAAGGTAAGTTTGTTACTTACCCAGAACGCGACCAGATTCCTGAGAGCTTCAACGAGCAGGCAATCGTCGAATTGTACTCGAAGTAATTAGGGTCGAATATATTTCCTCTGGAGTTCTCCAGAGCCTTGTTATCGACCGTGGAGGATTGGAAGATGGATTGGTCCATCTTTCAATCCTTTGCGTCGTCAAGGTTAACCATCCAAGTATTACGCTAAAAACCCAATCCGTATGTCAATACTCGCGTTCCAAATGCCCGACAAAGTCGTAATGGAAAAAGCCAACGACTTTCACGGGGTATTTGAGTTTAAGCCCTTGGAAAAGGGCTACGGTGTCACGATTGGCAATGCCCTCCGTCGGATCCTGCTCTCCTCTCTGGAAGGTTACGCCATCACAAGCGTAAAGTTCTCAGGGGTGCTGCATGAGTTCTCTTCCATTGAAGGTGTAATGGAAGATGTAACTGACATTATTCTGAATCTGAAGCAGGTTCGTTTCAAAGCGGCTTCTGAAGTACTGGATAATAAGATCAACGTGAAGGTGAAAAACCAAAAGGTTCTGACTGCCGGAGACATCCAGAAGTTCACGCCTTACTTCACCATTCTTAATCCCGAATTAGAACTTCTCCATATCGACGAATCTAAGGAATTAGATATCGAACTGATCCTGGAAAAAGGTCGTGGATACGTTCCTGCGGACGAACCTCGTACAACGGAATTATCTTTCGGTCATATTGCCATCGATGCGATTTATACGCCTATCAAAAACGTAAAATACAGCATCGAAAACTTCCGCGTTGAACAACGGACGGATTACGAAAAACTGATCATTGAAGTAATGACAGATGGTTCGATTCACCCGGAAGATGCTTTGAAAGGTGCCGCTTACATCCTGATTCAGCACTTCATGTTGTTCAGCGATCAAACGATGACTTTCGAAACCGTTAAACCAGAAGAAGAAAACGTGGTGGACGAGGAATTCCTGCATATGCGGAAATTACTCAAAACTCCTCTGCAGGATCTGGATCTTTCCGTACGTGCGTACAACTGCTTGAAATCAGCAGACGTTCGTTCGTTAGGTGATCTGGTGAAACTGGAAATTTCTGATATGATGAAGTTCCGTAACTTCGGTAAGAAATCACTTACGGAGCTGGAACAACTGGTAGCAGATAAAAATCTTCACTTCGGCATGGACGTGGCTAAGTACCGTCTGGAAGAAGAATAGTATATTTGCATTCAATTGGTTAGGAACGGTAGCTTTCGCTGGGTTTCTAACCAATTTTTATAAACATCGAACCGGCAGCACTCGATAGTTTTTTTAATCAATTCGTAATAGGTGGGGCAGTAGATCGCTGCAAACTGGTGTCCTGACCGCAACTTACGACTCGTATGAGACACGGGAAAAAATTTAACCACTTAGGCCGTCAGGCTTCGCATCGTAGCTCTTTATTAGCTAACCTGACCATCTCTTTAATTCTTCACAAACGCATCGAGACTACGTTAGCTAAAGCGAAAGAACTTCGTAAATATGCTGAGCCTCTGATCAACCGTGCCAAAGAAGATACTACGCACAACCGTCGTACGGTATTTAGCTATCTTCAAAGCAAAGAAGCCGTTAAAGAATTGTTCAGTGCGGTTGCTGAGAAAGTAGCAGATCGTCCCGGTGGATACACTCGTATCATCAAATTGGGTAACCGTTTGGGTGATAACGCTGAAGTAGCTTTAATCGAGCTGGTTGATTTTAACGAAATCTACAGCGTGAAAGAAGTGGAAGAAAAGAAAACCACTCGTCGTAGCCGTCGTGGTGCAGGTGCTAAAAAAACAACTGAAGATACGCCTTCTGCTGAAATAGTAGAAACGATTCCAGTTGCAGCTGCGGCTGAAGAAGCTCCTGCAACGGAAGAGCAAGCTCCTGAGGCTCCTGCTTCAGAAGAAGAAAAGAAAAACGAAGAATAGTCTTCATTTCTAAGTAACAGGAAAAGGTAGAGAGCAATCTCTACCTTTTTTGTTTAACAGGATTGTCTGTAAATATTCTTACTGAGAACAAATTACTTTCGATAATCCAAAGCAGGCTTGCGATCCCCCAGTAAAGCTTCGTACTTAAAATTTTTACCCCGTAACTCTTCCCATTCCTCTTTCGCTTTTTTCACCAAAGATGGATCATTGTAGAGATCTATGGCGGTTAAGACAAGCGTTTTTGCCGCGACCATCATCCCTCTCACGCCGATGCTGGTACCACCAGCGGCCACGGCCTGCCAGCTGTGAGGAGCCGTGCCCGGAACCCAGGTAGCGGTTGTTAAGCCTACGGTGGGCACTACCCAGCTGACATCTCCGACATCGGTAGAAGCAGAACCTAATAAACTGGCTGCCGAGTAAGGAGCAATTTGTTGAGCGGTACCAGGTTTGGGCAAAGAGCCGAAAGAGGCTCCAAACGTTTCAGAAATCTTATCTGCGAATTTTTGTTCGTCGGCGGTGTACGTAAATCCGCCAACGGTTTCCAGATTTTTATGCATGATGCTGGATAAAGCGTCTACGGAAAGTAGGTTATAAACCCCACCGATTACTTCCAGCTCCATTTGAGTTTCTGTACCCAGAGCGGCTCCTTCGGCAGCCTTCGTAATACGTTTCCAGACGTTTTGTAAAATACTCCGGTCTTTATGACGGGCATAGTAATAAACCTCAGCAAAATCAGGAACGACGTTTGGAGCTTCGCCGCCTTTGGTAATGATGTAATGAATGCGGGTGTCCTGTGGGATATGTTCACGCATCATATTCACCATGTCATTCATGGCTTCTACGCCGTCGAGGGCGGAACGACCCCGTTCGGGAGCGGCGGCGGCGTGAGCTGAAATGCCTTTGAATCTGAATTTTCCTGAAATGTTAGCTAAAGAGGAAGAAGGATTGGCCGCATTCTCATCACCGGGGTGCCAGTGTAGGGCTACATCGGTATTATTGAAAATGCCATCCCGAACCATATACACTTTACCCGAGCCGCCTTCTTCTGCTGGCGTTCCAATGAGTTGGATGGTTCCCGCTTTGCCGGATTGTTTCAGCCAGTCTTTTACGGCAATGGCAGCTGCGGATGAACCCGTTCCGAACAGATGATGACCGCAGGCATGGCCCGCCCGTTGCCCTTCAATGACCTTGCGTTCGGGAATAGCTTCCTGAGCCAGGCTCGGTAAGGCGTCGTATTCGGCCAGAATGCTGATGACGGGCTTTCCGCTTCCGTAGGTGGCAATGAAGGCCGTAGGAATGCCCGCCACGCCTGTTTCAATGCTAAACCCTGCCTTTTTCAACTCTGCCTGCAGGAGAGCGGAGCTTTTTGTTTCCTAATACCCTACTTCTGCATAATCCCAGATTTTCCTGGAAATGGCTCCGTAATAATCCGTTTTTTCCTCTAAGGCAGAAATGACTTTTTGCTGACCGGACTGAGCCTGAGAGAAACTCAGACTAAGAGCGAGCATACCCATGCTAAGGAAGGTTCGCTTGTTCATAAATGAAAGAAGTAAAAGTTATGGATTCAATGCAAAATATAAAGGTGTCTGGAACGATCTGAAGAGGGGGCTGCTTCTCAGCTAACCTGCTTAATGACTCCATCAATTGCTTTCCGGGTATCGATTTTGTAATAATATGCTGTTTATGTTATTAAATACCTTTATTATATGTTGAATTTAAATAAAAATTAAAAATAAGATATATAAAAATGAATAATTATCGAAATATTATTCTGATTATAGGGGTATTATAGATTTACTTCAATTCCGTATTTGAATAGTGGTACTTGCTGACTAAATCAACTCAAGTTGAACTTATTTTCCTAAAAGTTTCTTTTTAAAGAGCTTAGTTTTGAAGCTTTTCAGTTAGAAGAAGTATCTTTGTCCAATTTGTGGAGTAAATAACTAATCGCACATAATGCCCTTGTCAGTCTTTTCGGCTCGCAAGGGCTTCTTTACGAACCAGGCATGAGCAATCAAACCAAGGAAGCCCTCCTTTTATTAGAAGACGGCACGACTTTTCGTGGTACCGCATTAGGCAAAATAGGCACGCACGGTGGCGAAATTTGCTTTAACACGGGTATGACCGGCTATCAGGAGATCTATACCGATCCATCCTATTTCGGTCAGGTGGTTGTTAATACGAATGCACACATCGGAAATTACGGCGTATTGCTGGATACGGAAGAGGAGTCAAATAGCGTGAAAATTTCAGGCATGATCTGTAACTCTTTTTCACCCATCCATTCCCGTAATGTAGCCGATTCGTCTCTGCAGGAGTATTTCGAAAAAGCTGGAATTGTAGGAATCAGCGACGTAGATACGCGTCAGCTGGTACGTATTATCCGTGAGCGTGGAGCGATGAACTGCATCATTTCTTCTGAGATTCTTGACCCTGAAGAGCTGATGGTTGAGCTGAAAAAACTGCCTTCCATGGAAGGTCTAGAGCTTTCTTCGGTAGTAAGTACAAAAGAACCTTATTTCGTAGGTAGTGAAGATGCGAAATATCGCGTAGCCGTAATGGATTACGGTACCAAGAAAAGCATTCTGAATAACTTCGCTACCCGTGATTGTTACAGTAAAGTTTTTCCCGCGAAAACGCCCGTGGAAGAAGTACTGGCCTGGAATCCTGATGGCTTCTTTATCTCTAATGGCCCGGGTGATCCGGCAGCCATGGACTATGCGGTCGAAACCGTTAAGGAACTGATTGATACCGGAAAACCCCTTTTTGGGATTTGTCTGGGACACCAGTTGCTGGCGGAAGCCAGTGGGATTTCTACCTATAAAATGCATCGTGGTCATCGTGGTCTGAACCATCCCGTTCAGAACCTGATTACGGGTATGTGTGAAATTACTTCTCAGAACCACGGGTTTGCCGTGAATGCAGAAGAAGTGAAAAATCACCCGAACGTAGAAATAACGCACGTAAACCTGAACGATAAAACGATTGAAGGAATCCGCCGGACGGACAAACCTGCTTTCTCGGTGCAATATCACCCTGAAGCAGCTCCCGGGCCTCACGATTCCCGTTATCTGTTCGATCAGTTTGTAGGAATGCTGGAACAGGTAGAAGCATAAGTAACCTGGCGAAGATTAATAAAGCAAAAGAGCCGATTCCTGAAGGAATCGGCTCTTTTGCTTTACTAGGGCACTGTATACCTTCGCTGATAAACGGCTCCAAATACGCCTAAGCCATTTTTTATGCTGGAGGGAACCAGGGAAGGTTCCGCAAAGGGATTACTGCCATTTTGCTTCTGAATTTGCGAAGCCTTCAGAAAGTTATACGCGTTAACATCACATTGAAAGAGTAATAGATCCGTGCTGCGTGGGTTTTTTAATACCGAATCTTTTTCGGTGACTCTGCCCATAAAGGCTCGTACATGCAGTCGGTCTGTACGAATGGTCTCACTGGTTTCAAAATGATCCCACACCGTCTGAATGCCATTAAAGACGGAATCACGTCCGCTTACCGTTTGAACCGTATCAGCATAGGCCCACTGACGGCCAATGGCGAAATACTGCTGCTGAGTCGGCGGGGTAGACCCCCAAACCAGAAGATAGTTATGATAAATCCGGTAGCTGCGTTCATCCTGAATATGCTGAATCCCATCCAGCTGCCAGCGTAAATCAGTGGTTCGAACGGGCAACGTACAGGTTGCTTCGATTGGATCATAGCCCGGAGCTGAGGCTCTTAAGGTGTAGGTAACCCCTGTGCGTAGCCGGAGCCGAGGATTTCCAACCACTCCCACCTGGTAGGCAGTCGTCCGGAAGGGGAGAGTAACCGTTTGCTGATCGTCAGTAAGGGTCACCAGAGCGTTAGAGATAAGGTTAGGCTCAGCGGAGCCCAGCATGGGTTCATTGGAGCGGATATTCACCTGTATGAAAGGATCCGCTGGATTGAGGTAACACTCTACCACCATTTGGGCCTTGTACGGGATAATGATGGAATCCACGGGCTCCTGACAGGCCAATACACCCATCAGGATAAGCAGAAAAAGTCCGGTTAGTAGTTTATTCATAACTCAAAACCTGAAGCTGTACGACACACTGGGAATGATGGGGAATAAGGAAACTTTCGTTAAAGTGCGGGTGTTTCGCGTTTCTGACGGATCTGAATTGTCGATGTAGTAAAAAAACGGATTTCGACGGCTGTACGCATTGTAGAAGCTAACTTCCCAGGTACGCGAAAAATGCTTTTTCTTTTTATGAAACTGAACCCCCAGGTCAAGCCGATGGTACGGGGCTGACCGGAAACTGTTTCTACCTCCATAGTCCATCAGCCGGCTGGCAAATAAGGGCATACCTCCCGACTGTAAAGGACCGGAAATCTCGAAGGTACTTTGAGGCAGTGAAATAGCCTGACCCGTTCCATAAACCCAGGTTCCGGAAAAAGTAATGCTGGGCTTTACATGATAAATGCCCACCAGCGAAAAATCATGGCGACGGTCATAACGAGCCCAGAATTTCCGACCCTGATTAAGTTCATCGAACTGATTCTGAATCCAGGAAAGGGTATAGCCCGCCCATCCCGTAATACGACCCGTTTTCTTCTGAAGGAAGAATTCACTACCGTAACTCCAGCCTTGCCCGACGGTGATCTGCTGTTCCCAGGATCTGCCTGAGGAAGTCTGATTCAGGGATTCCAGCCCCGTACTGGCCAGGAAACTGGAGCCTTCCTTATACGACAGAATCCCATCCATTTTCTTGTAAAAACCTTCTACCGTCACCGAAAACCGGGGATAATCTTTAGCCAGTCCTAAAGCTACCTGCCGGGATTGCTGCGGAGCAACACTTCGGGTGGTAGGAACCCATAAATCCGTAGGTAAGCCCACACTGGAATTGGAAAGTAGATGGATGTACTGATTCATCAGAGCGTACGAAGCTTTCAGGGCCCAGTTTCGGGGAAATGAATAGGAAATCGCCAGCCGCGGCTCGGCTCTTGCATAGGTTTTGCCTTCGGTATTAAAATAGCTCAGACGAAATCCTCCGTTTACCTTGATCGCAGCGATGGGGTGATAGGTGTCTTCCACATAGAGGCCCCCCTCGTAACTATCAAGCGGCTGAACCTGCGAAACATACTGAGAAATAACAGTATTTTCCAGCGTTACGGTGTTGGGGAGGAAACGATGTGAAGAAAGCTGTATGCCCGTTTTGACGCTGTGTTGTGGGTTAGGAGACCAGTCAAAATCCGTTTTGAACGTAAAGTCCCGGATTGTGGATGAGTTTTGCAGGTTATACTGGCTGGTGAGAGAATTATACGTCTGTACGCTTTGGGCATTGATATGAAACAGGTAATGGCTGAAGATCAGGGAAGTATTGGAAAACAGTTTGTGACTAAAGAGGTGATTCCAGCGGAGGCTGGCAATTTTATTACCCCAGTCGAGGCCGCCACCCTGACGGCTGTCGTCGGCCTGCGATAGAAATGAAAACCGATCCTGGCCTAAGTACCCACTGAGGTAAAGTTTATCCCGCTGACCAAAATCATAGTTGAGCTTGGCATTGAGATCATAGAAGTAATAGCTTCCCTGGTTTTCTAACGGTAAAAAAGGCTTCAGTAATACATCAGCGTACGTTCGCCGACCGGAAATAATGAAGGATGATTTACCTTTTTGAATAGGGCCTTCCAGAACCAGGCGGCTTGCAATCAGGCCGATGCCTCCTTCCCCGTGAAATTCTTCTTTGTGGCCCTCTTTCATCTGCATATCAATAACCGAAGAAAGTCTCCCTCCATAACGAGCCGGAAAACCTCCTTTGGTTAATTCAATGGATTTTAACGCATCGCCATTAAAAAGGGAAAAAAATCCGAACAGATGGAAGGCATTATACACCGGAGCATCGTCCAGAATAAGCAGGTTCTGATCCGGGCCCCCACCGCGAATATAAAGTCCAGAACTCCCCTCAGAGCCTTTTTGCACGCCGGGCATCAACTGAAGCACTTTGAGCATATCTTTTTCGCCCAGCAGCGTAGGAACGTCCTTCATTTGCTCCACAGGAACGGATATACTCGACATCTGCACTTTCTGGGATTCAGGGGCCGAAAGCTCAGCGGAAATGACTACTTCCCTGAGGGTTTGATCTTCAGGGGTAAGTTGCCAGTTCAGTTCAATATTCTTATTGAAAAGCAGGGAACGTTGCTGCCGCCGGTAGCCAATGGAGGAGCATTGAATGGTAAGCGAATCCTGAATGGGTAAGGTAATGGAATAGAAGCCGTATAAATTGGTAGTAGTGCCTTGCTGAAGGCCGGGAATCGAGATAGTTACGCCGGGGATACTTTCGCCTGAACCCGCTTCCCGAACGTAACCGCTCACAGTCACCCTGCCAGCCTGAGCCTGGACAAAAAGACTACTCAGCAACAGGACTAAGGTAAAAAATAATCTCATAGATGCGTAAGAGGGGGCAGGTATAGAGGAGCGGTATTCGTATCCACCCAATAAAACGTCAGCGGTGCAAACTTGTTATAATTTAGTGAATCTCAGCTAACCAACGTAGCCTTTTTGCGGGAAATAAACCAAAAAAAACAGGTTACAATCAAAATGATTATAACCTGCTAAAATAGGTGTCAATAAAGTGGGTTGGTGTGAATAGCCGCCCTTGCAAGCGAGTAGGAAGGTAGAGGGTTGAACGCAGAAATCTTTTAGGAAAGCAAGCAGCACATCAAGCTTCCTGATGATGCAAAAATACGGTAGGAAGTAGCCAGGAGGGTTTGCGAAAACGCAAAAAAGGAGTTGCGTTTTCGCAACGAATGTACGTACACTGAAATCTACACTTTTGAAAGCTGCGTCCGAATGCGGCTGATTTGATAGTAACTCATGTTGAGGTAACTGGCCAGTACGCTCTGGGGCAGGCGACCGCGTAGGTTGGCGTGCTTGGCATCGAAAAGTTTGTAGCGTTTCAGCGGGGAACGCGTACAAAGCAACTGCAAACGAATGTTGTTATAAATGAGGTATTCTTCCGTAAATCGGAGAACAAACTGCACGTAATCGGGGTATTTTAATCGAAGACCAATAAAATCCTGATAATGCAGACGGTAGACAGTGCTGTCTTCCAGCACTTCCAGGTAAATGTCAGAGGTAGTCTGATGATAAAAACTCTCCGTGGCCATTCCTACGCCTCCTTCTGCTATAATCCAGACGGTTACTTCTTTTCCATCTTCCAGGTAATAGCCCCGTATTAAGCCCTTCTCTACAAAATACATGTATTCACTCCGTTGCCCGGGAGTTAGAATAAGCAGGCCTTTGGAATATACACAGGGTTTCAGAACCTGAAGCAAAGCCTCTTTCGTCACATCTGAAAGCGGATATAACTGAGTTAATGCATTTGCTAAAGGGCTGGAAGTTTCGGAGTTGGATAACATAATTACACGGTACGAGTCTCCAATTTTACAAATATATGTTGATAATCTAGCATAAAAATGTGATATTATTGTATAAGCGTGTTTACTTTAAAAGGCTTGGGATCACCAATAAATAGCTGTTGAAATCCCTCTATCTGGTAAGAAGTTAATCGACCATTTTTGCTTTCCAGCGTTAGGATTTTCTCTGATTCAAATAAGTAATTTTTCTCCAGGAGGGTTGCTTTAATCTTGCTGGGACGGTTTTCTTCGTCGCGAATAACTTCCAGAAACTGAACGGGTAAGTGTTCGCCCTGACGCAGGCGATACGAAACGGTATTGTCCGACAGGGTATCTACGAAATAGCTCTGAGTATAAGCGGGTTTATTAAGATCGGCCTGGAGAAATAACTCCAATTCTTTAGTCCAGTCAATTTTAGGAGTGACTAACGTTTCCGATTCTTCATTGACCGTCACTTCTTTACGCACGACCGGATTTGTCTTTTGAAACGCTGCGATTTGCTTTTCAACAAAACCCTTCAGATCGAAATAAGTCTGAGGCGTATGACTGGCCTGCTGAGCAGAATTCTGACAGGCAATGTTGAGGAGTATAAGTGCAAAAAATACTTTTTTCATGCTAATCAATAAAAAAGGAAAATTGAGATTAAATGAACAGAAAAAAAACGATTTCCATTCAAAAATTCTCAATTCTCCTGAGTATTAATAACGGTTTTTATAAACGTCCGCTATTTATTTTAAGACGTAGCTCAATTGCTCCGCATTTTCCTGTAGCCATTCGTGTACTTCTTCCACGATTTGGCGAATAGAAATTTCAGGCTTCCAGCCGGTCATTTCCGTTACTTTCGTGTTGTCGGTAATGTATAAGGGAATGTCTGCCGTGCGACCTTCTGCAATGGGTTTAATCGGAATGGTTTTTCCCGTAACCTCCTGACAGATCCTGGTTAATTCCACGAGCGAAGTACTGACTTCAACGCCGCCACCTACGTTCAGAATTTCGCCATTAACCTGGTCCATGTTATGTAACTGCCAGTCAACCAGGCGGTATAGATCAGCTACGTGTAGCATATCGCGGGTTTGTTTACCCGTACCATTAAAGCCGATATAGGCCAGTTGTTGCTCATAGAAGTGCTTGGCTACCCAAAGTACCATAACGCCCTGATCGGCCTTACCCATCTGCCAGGGACCCGTCAGTACGCCGCAACGGTTAATGACCGTTTTCAAGCCGTAAAACTCGTTGTATTCGTGAATCATCAGCTCCGAAGCCAGTTTGGTTGCTCCGTACAGCGAGCGGGCTCCGTCGAGCGGAAAATATTCACTAATACCCTTCGCATTAGCTCCCGGAAGCGGCTGCTCTTCCGTCAGGGCAAAGCGGGTTTCTTCTTCCTGATACGTCAGTTTTTCCAGGGGCTTGATCGGGTAGATCCGGCTGGTGGATAAGAAAACGAACGCAGCTTTATGCTTTAAGGCAAAGTTCAGGCAGTTGATGGTTCCCACCAGGTTGGTGTTAATCAGGTAATCGGGCGATCCGTTCAGGCCGGCTAATACCGAAGGTTCGGCCGAAGCTTCGATCACGGCATCCACGGCGGGAATAACGTCGAAATCTTCCTTGGAACGAATATCGCCGTGGACGAACTCGATTCCTGCCGATTTAAGCCGGTTGATGTTCAGTTCAGAGCCTCTTCTTTTCAGATTGTCGAGGGCATAAATCTCATAAGAAGGGTAATTCTTCTTAAGGTTGAGGGCCAGGGAAGAGCCTACAAAGCCAGCTCCTCCGGTGATTAAAATTTTCATAAGCTTTAATAAAACTCAGGTTTTATGCCTGAAGAAAGGAACAAATAGCAAGAATATATTCTTCAAACGATGTTTACCCAGAGATGGTTATCAATCAGAGACCCGTTTGAGATTAAAAGTTTGAGCGGGACGGATGATGAGGGGAACTTTCTCAATTTTAACCGCTGAACTATCCAGACCAAACCAGCGGTCTTCAGACGTAGTAAAGGTTTTGATGTAAAAATAGGCCTTCATCGTCAGGCGTTCCCAGAAGGGCAGGTCATTTTCGAAAGACAGGAATTTTTCCAGCACAACGAAACGGAAATCACCGATTACATTCTGCTTACTTAACGATTCGTAACGACTGGTGATGTCTACTTCCTTGTTTTTTACCATGTCCTGAATCACGCGGCGGAAGTAGAGGTTAATGCGTTGTTCAACCCGGAAGCCCAGCCGGAAGGTTACCTTGATGACATCGTCGGGAGCGATGACATTCACCTTGTATTCCATGGTATAAGGATCGTCAACGGTATCGACGTGCACAAACCAGTAAATATCCGCTCGTTTGGGCCGTTTCTGAAAAATGGAATATATCACTTTGGATTCAATCTCACTTACCCGGGACGCATTGGACATAAAAATCAGGTGAGTGGCATACTTGGGAATGGACATATCCCGACTCAGTTCCTTCAGGGGGTCAATGTAATCCGAAAGCTTCACGTATTCAGTCAGACGGGCTTTGATGTTGAAGGCCCGCAGCCAGATAATCATCACCATGGCAATGGTAGATCCAATCAGTAGTGATACCCAACCGCCGTGGGTAAACTTCAGCAGGTTGGCCACCAGGAACGAAGATTCAATAGTCAGGTACACGACCAGGAACAAGATTACCCCGTAGAACATGAACCGATGCGTGTACAGATAATACGCCATCAGCATGGTCGTCATCAGCATGGTTAGCGTAATGGCCAGACCGTAGGCCGCTTCCATGTTGGTAGACTCGCGGAAGTATAAAACGACGCCCATACAACCCGCCCAAAGTAACCAGTTAACACTGGGGACGTATAACTGACCCTTTTCGTTGGAGGGGTAACGCAGTTTGACTTTCGGCCAGAAGTTCAGACGAATGGCTTCGGAGATCAGTGTGAACGAACCCGTAATCAAGGCCTGACTGGCAATGATGGCCGCCATCGTAGCGATGGTAATACCCGGTAATAAAAACCAGTCGGGCATCATCTCGTAAATAGGCTTCCGGCCCCGAAGGAATTCGCCATTATGAGCCATCAGCCAGGCTCCCTGCCCGAAGTATTGCAGCACCAGACAGGCCTTTACGAAAACCCAGGAGATGCGAATATTACCGCGACCGCAGTGACCCATGTCCGAATACAGAGCTTCTGCCCCGGTGGAACAAAGGAAAACAGAGCCCAGTAACCAGAACCCGGAAGGCTCGTGAGCCAGCATGTCGTAGGCATAATACGGATTGACAGCCCGGAGAATGGTCCAGTCCTGAGCAATCCAGATGATACCGAAAAAGGCCAGCATACTGAACCAGATGAACATCATGGGCCCAAAGGAACGGCCCACCAGTTGAGTACCCAGGGCCTGGATCAGGAACAGAACCGTGATAATAGCCAGAATGATGTAAATAATGTAGTGATCCAGATCGGGATACCGCATTTCCAGACCTTCGACAGCGGAAGCCACCGACATGGGTGGAGTAATGATTCCATCGGCTAGCAGAGCAGCTCCGCCAATAATGGCCGGAATAGTTAACCAGCGGGCGTGTTTCCGTACGAGGGTGTACAAAGCGAAAACGCCCCCTTCACCCCGGTTATCGGCCCGTAAAATGAGAACTACGTATTTAACGGTGGTGAGTAAGGTAAGCGTCCAGAGCACGCAGGAAACGGCTCCTAAAACCAGGCGTTCGGAAATGGGCTTGTCACCCATGATCGCCTGCATTACGTATAGTGGAGAAGTACCGATATCTCCGTAAATGATGCCGAGAGCAATAAGTAGCCCGGCGGCACTCACCTTATCCAGGTGTTTATGATCCATGTGGAAGTTGACTAAAGAACCGCAAAGTTAAGGTAATAATACAATCTGCAAGAGCTCCATGGCTGCATCACAGAAAAGCCGACTCGAAGGGTTAAGGAGCGAATCGGCCTGAGGATTACAGGGTTTTTTCTACGTCTTTCCGTAAACTGGCTTCATCCCGAAAACCCACCATTCGGTCTACGGGTTTGCCGTCTTTAAATAGAATAAGCGTTGGGATGGCATCCACTTTATACTGCTTAACTACATCAGGATCACGATCGGCATCGATTTTCAAAATCGTTACCTTTCCAGCCCAGTCGTGCTTTAGTTTTTCCAGAACCGGGGCTTGTTGCTTACAGGGGCCGCACCAGACGGCGTAAAAATCAACCAGAACTACTTTATGGTCTTTCAGGGTCTGGGCTAATACGTCTTTGCCTTTCGGAGCGGGCATCATCGCCGGGCGTTCGCTAGGAGCAATGACGGATTTACTGGCAGTGGTCCATTTCAGGTAACCGCCATCAAGATTATACACCTCCTTGAAGCCAGCCTTGGCGAGGTATTCGGCGGCCTGTCCACTGCGTCCACCGGAGTAACAGTACACCATGACTGGTTTATTTTTATCCAGTTTGGAAACCTGTTCGGCAAAGGTATCCTGCTTCTTCCAGTCGATGTTTTTCGCGTTGGGTAAATACCCCCGCTCATATTCAGAAGCCGTCCGAACGTCGAGCACCTGCGGATTGCTGCTCAGTTTTCCTTCAAAAGCGTTGACATCCAGGTTCGTCTGAGCCAGGGCCGAAAGGCTCAACAGCCACCCCAGCCCCGCGAAGATTCTGAATTTGATTAAAGAAAGCATGGAAATACGTTTTAGATACTAGTACGAAGAATGTTTTGGGTTTTGGGTCTGGAGTTTTGAGTTATTGTTATTTAGAAGTGATAGAAAGGCGAGATATACAAATCGCCGAGATTCTAACTCTCAACATCAAAACCCCAAACTCACTTGATATTATCCAAATTATAATGCAGCCCCACATTTTCGCGGCGGGACATGGCCATTTTTATCACAAGATACGAAACGTTGATCATGTTACGTAATTCACAGATAGGAACGGAAACTTTCGATTCACGGTATAACTGCTCATGTTCGCGGTAAAGTAATTCTACCCGTTCGTACGCCCGGCGTAAGCGACGGTTGGTTCGCACAATACCCACGTAATTAGCCATGATGCTGTTCAGTTCGCGAGTCATTTCCGTTACCAGCACCTGCTCTTCCGGATGAGTAGTGCCGGAATCATCCCAGTCGGGAACATCAGTCGGAACAGCGGCTTCGTGTAGATGCTCAATAGTACTCAAAAACGCCCGGTGACCAAAAACAACGGCTTCAAGTAGTGAATTAGAAGCCAGTCGATTGGCTCCGTGTAAGCCCGTGCAGGAACATTCGCCCGCCGCATAAAGAAATTCAATATTGGTCTGACCGTGCTCGTTTACCCGTACGCCGCCGCAGAGGTAATGCTGGGCCGGAACCACGGGAATTAGGTCCGTTCGAACGTCAATTCCTAAATCCAGACAATGCTGGGTAATGTTCGGAAAGTGTTCTACAAACTTTTCGTAGTCCGTATCCCGGACGTCCAGATAGACGTGATCGGTACCGTTTCGTTTCATTTCGGAATCAATGGCCCGGGCGGTAATGTCGCGGGGAGCCAGCGACAACCGTGAATCGTAATTTTCCATGAAGGTCGACCCGTCCGCATTTTTCAGCACACCGCCAAAGCCCCGAACGGCTTCCGAAATCAGGAACGAAGGTTTTTTGCCGGGCTGGTACAAACTGGTCGGATGGAATTGAATGAACTCCATGTTATCACAAATACCCTTGGCCCGGTACGCCATGGCAATGCCATCACCGGTAGCAATGGTGGGATTGGTGGTACTCTGGTAAATATTTCCAATGCCGCCCGTGGCCAGCATGGTTGTTTTCGCCAGAAATTTATCGACTTCGCCCGTTTGCGTATTCAAGACGTATGCTCCGAAACATTTAATATCCTGTCGGTAGCGATACACAGTTTCGCCCAGATGGTGCTGGGTGATCAGCTCAACGGCATAATAATGAGTAAAAATGGTAATGCTGTCGTGCCGCTGGACTTCCTCCAGCAAAGCCCGTTCGATTTCGGCTCCGGTGATATCTTTGAAATGCAGGATCCGATGGTCGGAGTGGCCTCCTTCCCGGGCCAGATCGTAGTCTTCACCGTGACGATCAAAGCGGGTTCCGTAGTCGATTAACTCCTGAATGCGGGCGGGAGCTTCGGTAACGACAATTTCCACAATCTTGCGATTGCTGATGCCGTCTCCGGCATCCATCGTATCATCGATGTGTTTATCAAAAGAATCTTCCTTCGACCAAACGGCGGCAATACCGCCCTGAGCGTATTTGGTGTTCGTCTCATCGGCCTGCACTTTGGTAATCACCGCAATGGAAACGGGTTCCTGTCGGCTTTCGAAGTAACGGGCTAATTTGGTTGCATAACTCAGTCCGGCAATACCCGAACCAATCACAAGGAAGTCGTATTGGTGCGTCATAATTAAATCAAAAACGATTTAGAGGCTCGAAAGTTAAGAGATATTTGGGAATGGCTGGAATTTGCCGGAGGAAATGTGAAGGGGTTCTGCTAAAAACGAGTTTACTTTGACTGGAAGCCCTGACTCTCTGTTTTCATGAAATCGCTCTTAAAATCAGCCCGAGCCTGCCTCTGGCTTGTCTTTGTGGCCTGTAGCCTCTTCAATTGTACGGTCCAGCTGGCTCCGAGTTACAATCGGGAACTGGTAACGGGCATTACCGCTCAGAATAAGAGTACTATGGAATTCTTCGCCCTGATGGCCCTGGGTGCGAAAAGTACTACTTATGTCGATCGGGAATCTTATTATATCCAACTCATTGGTGGCTTCGATGCCCTGGTCACGCAGGCGAACGCTCGCTTTACTCCCCGTAATAAGTTTCGTCAGAAGGCTAATGAAGCTTTGAAGAACAAGGGTATTCCGGTACTGGAAGAGGGTGAAATTCCGAGTGCCACGGCTCTCGGGCGGATTTATACCACGCTCATCAAAATGCGGGAAACTGATCAGAAACAGGGCGTTACCGCTACGGAAGTACAGGCATTTAAAGGCCAGATAAAAATCTACCTGGATCAGGCATTAACTTATGAAAACGCTCTGGAACGCTAATGGCACTCGACCTTAATGAACTCATGACCGATCTGAAAACGGCCATCTCCGAAATTGTAGGGAGAGACCTGACAACCGTTCGGGGGTTTCAGGAACGCCAGCTGAAAGCCATTGCTCAGCAGGCGGCCTTAGTATCGGCGGGTATTCTGACGGGCGATATCACGCCAGAAACCCGGGAGTTTTTCCTAGATGGCCTGGAAGATATGGTACTGAACTTTCTGAAAACGCTCCGGGGCATTCTCGAAATAACCATCGAAAAAGCCTGGAACGCTGCCATTAGGGTCATCTGGGATGCCATTGAGAGGGCAACGGGAATTACGCTGTTATAAAACAAACCGCCGGATTTTCACCTGATCCTCCATGAAGCCCATGTGCAGTTGCTTGTGGTCTTTGAAGTTAAAGACGTGACCGTCGCTTCTGACTTCCTCAATTTTAGATAGATCCAGCGTCTGAATCAACCATTCTTCCGCCTGAGGCGTATGGGTGGCAATGATGCCTTCTTCGGGCATACCTTTGTCGGGCGTAGTATAAAAGGCGGCAAAGCCGTAGTTCACATCTACTGCGGGCGACCATAAGGCATTACCTACGGTCTGAGAAACAACGGTATAACACTGATTTTCCAGAGCTCTGGCCCGGCAACCTACGTGCACTCGCGTGGCTCCGCGAATGGTTTCGGTGCAACTGGGGGCAATAATTAACGAAGCTCCCAGTGAACATAGTAAGCGTGAGCTAATGGAAAACTCGGAATCATAGCAGATCTGAATGCCGAAGGTGCCCCAGTCGGCTTCAAACAGACTCAGGTACTTCGGAGCACTGGCAATGCCCCATTCTTCGTTCTCAAAACGAGTCATGAAAAACTTATCCTGATAACCAACGAGACCTTTTGGTGAGAAAACATACGCCCGGTTGTATAACTCTTTACCCACCAGTTCGGGAAAGCTGGGAGCCACGATAACCACCTGAAACCTGCGGGCTAAGTCGGCAAAAGTCTGGCAAAAATCCGCTTTCAGAGCATCCATTTCCCGCACCTGCCGACGAATATCCTGCCGGATTTCTTCAGAAAACAGACTGACCAGTTCCATCGAACCGTATTCGGGAAAGACCAGTACCTGAGCCTGTTGCTGAACCGCCCGGCTTACCCAGCCTTCGGTATGCGTTTGCCAGTCAGACCAGCTTTGGTGTTCAGTAATGGGATATTGGGCGGCAGCAATCGTAACGTTCAATTCAGGACAATTTAGAGGTGGTTGGTCATGGGTTTAATCCAGTAAATCATGGCTTTGGCCGTCGATTTGGTTTCTCCCAGATCGGGCCATTCCATGTGACTTTGTAAGGCAGGTTCCTGATGATATCCTCTTTTGGTCCAGAACACATCATGTGGCCGGTAATTCGCCGGGCGAGCCGGATGGTCTTCCGGCCTTACTACCGAACAGAAACAGGTCATCTCAAACGTACCAAAGCTGCGGGCGTGAGCTTCGCGTTCATCAAAAAAACGATGGCCCAGGCCGTGACCGCGGTACTCGGGTAATAAAATACTTTCACCGAAGTAAAAAATCCGGCTTACGTCCATGGCAGCCTGTTCAAAAGGTTTCCGAACTTCGGGCGTTTCATCTTCCAGCGGAATGCAGGTCGTTGCCCCAATCATTCGATCCTGATCGTACACTGCAAACAGAAAGGAACGTTCGGCCTGCGTGTACGTTTTCAGATACTCTTTTTCGTACGGTACGGAGCCTTCGTAGAGGTAAGGAAAATCCCGGAACACCCGAATACGAAGCTGGGCCAGGTCATCGAAAACCTGCTCGATGGCCTGGCCCGTTTTACTAATATATTGCACTATTCAGAAACGAGTTTAATCCAGAGGGGAAGGTTATAGTACGTCGTTACCCGGGAAATTTTTCCTTCGTTCACTTCAAGGAATGCTCCGGCGGGTAATACGTATTTCTGACCGTGAGCTTCGGGCAGGCCTTCTTCGCCCTGTTTGTAGATACCATTAACCACAAATTCTGCTGCTACGCGAGTGTTCGTAGGTTCGCTCAGAAATACGAGATCGGTAAGGGTTTCCTCATAACTGGTATCCATGTGCTGAAGGAATTCCGTGAACTTTTCGATACCGATCCGAACGTCGCCCTGATTGGCTTCGTGACGAATATCTTCGGCTACCAGGCCGAGCATGCCCTGCCAGTTTTGTTGATTAAAATAGGTGTAATACTGCTGAACAATTTCCAGAGCGGTCATAGGGAATAAAACGTTGAATGGAACAGACTAAACTACACAAAGGTACCTGGCCGGGGAAAAGTTCAAAACGAAAGGCTGGTCTGGAATAACTTTTGATTTGATAATTTGTTCGTACGCTATAGCCTTCTTTATGTCGAAAACCTACTCACTCAAAACCGTCCAGAAGTTACCAGTAACCCTGGAACAAGCCTGGGACTTTTTCAGCAAACCCAGCAATTTAAAAGATATTACACCCTCCAGCATGGGTTTTGACATTAAAAGCCGGCACCACGGGGAACGGATGTATGCTGGTCAGATTATTGAGTATACGGTAACGCCCTTACTGGGTATTCCTTTGTACTGGATGACGGAAATTACGCACGTGGAAGAGCAGAAGTATTTCGTGGACGAGCAGCGTTTCGGTCCGTATAGTTTATGGCATCATCAGCACCACTTTCGGGAAATTGCAGGCGGCGTGGAGATGACCGACATTGTGCATATCCGCATTCCGTTCTGGATCATCGGTGATCTGGCATATGCCATTCTCGTTAAATCAAAACTTCGGGAGATTTTCTCGTACCGATATAAAAAAGCTGAAGAGGTTTTTGGCGTCTGGCCGAGGCAAAAAATGGAGATTGAACTGTTTTGAGTTTTCAGTTTTGAGTTTTCAGTTTTGAGTTTTCAGTTTTGAGTTTTCAGTTTTCAGTTTTCAGTTTTCAGTTTTCAGTTTTCAGTTTTCAGTTTGGAAAGGGAAAACCTGTAAAGGTAGGCAAGACGTTTGAAACTGAACCTAAGAACCCCAGCGGGGTTCAATGTGGGTAGCCCCGGATGCTAATCCGGGGTGACAGCCGGGGTAATAATCGGGGTTCACATTTGCTCTGCCCTGGCTGGTGTCTCACCAGCCAGTTGTTAAGGAAGTGGTTGGTGGGGACACCAACCACGGCGGGGCAATGTTTGAAACTGAACGCAAGAACCCCGGCGGGGTTCAATCTGCGTAGCCCCGGGTTCTGAGCCGGGGTAATAATCGGGGTTCACATTTACTCTGCCCTGGCTGGTGTCTCACCAGCCAGAAGTGGTTGGCGTCCTCACTAACCACGGCGGATAATTAACAATCCAGAAAAAGCATAGCAATCAATTACTTCAGGTGGAGACGTCGAGTATCGCGTCTGGGGGATTGTAAATCCCTTACAGAAGGCTTTCGGATTACAAATCCGAAAGAGCGTAGGGGCATAGTCTACCTAATTAAAATGCTGTAACTAACTAAAAGCATTTAACCTTAGAGCGATGATGAACAGATGAAACTAGACCCTAACGATTACCCTGCAAATTCACTGTCCAAAATAAACAAAACCGTTTGTTGGAGAGGCTGTATTTTGTTAGCTATAATATCCCAAACCAGTTCCAGGTCCACACCAAAGTATTCATGGACAATGAAATCACGAAAGGCAACAATCTTTCGCCAGTCGGCTGGGTACTTGATAGTTAAATCTTCACTTAAAGCATTGGCCGCTTCTCCAATAATTTCCATTTGTCGTTCAATGGCGAATCTATAAATGGGTTCCTCATACAGATCCTTCTTCGTTTTATTAATAGAGAACTCCTGTATATAATCAATTGCTTCAAGAATGTGCCTTAGTCTAGCCTCATTGCCCAGGTGCTTTTTCGTAAATCAGTTGTTTTTCCTGGTCAATACGAGGTTGAATATATTTGGAAAGACCATTGGCACTTACTACATCAACGGACCGATTTAGAAGCATACTTAACTCTTCCTTTAAATCAACGAAGAAAAAAAAGTCGGCTCCATGGGCATAATCCAGTTCTACGAGAATATCAATATCACTATCCACCTGCTCTTCCTGACGAGCATACGAACCAAATATAAAAGCCCGGTTAATAGGTTTGTCGGCAAAATAATGCTGAAGCTGAGCAACGATTCTATCCATATGTTTAGGATTATTCCAGATTGTATGAAAGTAAGTAGTTGATCGCTTTTAGTGGTTCAATTGATAGTAAACGTTTATAGTCGAATACTATGGGAGGGCTTTCGGATTACAAATCCGAAAGAGCGTAGTTAAAAACGAACAACTAATAACAATCAACGACCAATCAACCAACACCCTACCGCCGTCCCCGCTTGGGACCAGAGCTGGATTTTTTGCCACCCGTAGATTTACCCGAAGGACGCCCGCCCGAAGGTTTGGGAGAACCCGATTTAGGTTTTCCACCGCGTCCGGCGGGTTTTGCTTTTTGCCAGGGTTGTACTTTCTTTTCGTGGAAAGCTCCCTTAAACGTTGGATCGGCTTTCTTCCGCTGGTCGTCCATTTCCCGAAGCATATCCTGACGTTCGGAAAAGGGCGTATTGGTGACCTCTACTTCTTCAGGGAGAAACTCTACCGGAATTTCCTGACCAATGATCTTCTCAATTTTTTCGACGTGGAATTCTTCGGCTTCCGTCACAAATGTAATGGCATTGCCCGTGTGGAAAGCCCGTCCCGTCCGGCCAATGCGGTGTACGTAATCCTCGTAAATCAAAGGCACGTCGAAGTTAATTACGTGCGTCACTTCCTGTATATCAATACCACGGGCCGCTACGTCGGTAGCCACTAATACCTTGATCTGATTATCCCGGAAGGCCTGCATGGCGTTGATGCGGGTATTCTGTCCTTTGTTGGCGTGAATCACCCGAACTTCGTCTTCAGAGAAAACCTTGCGGGAAATAAACTTGTGGATGTTATCCGCTACTTCCTTCGAACGCACGAAAATCATCACTTTCTGGAACGCTGGATCCTTCAATAAGTAACCCAGCAGATTAATTTTCGTGTGCAGGTTCGGAACCGAATAAATAACCTGCTCTACCGTGGAGGCCGTGGTAGCCTGTGGAGTTACTTCGATGCGGGTCGGAAATTCTAGGAACTCAAAGGAGAACTTTTCTACTTTTTCCGGGAACGTAGCCGAGAATAATAAATTCTGACGTTTACGCGGAATAATTTCCAGAATCCGGCGAATCTGGGGCATGAAACCCATGTCCATCATCTTATCGGCTTCGTCGAGCACCATCACCTTTAATTCCTTTGTAATAATGTCGCCGCGAAGGTATAGATCCATGAACCGACCGGGCGTGCTTACCAGAATATCCACTCCGGCATTGAGGGCTTCAATCTGCGTTTTCGGGCCTAAGCCTCCATAAATACAGAGGGTTCGTAAATCGGTATACTTACTAAGCTGCTCGATGGCGTCGCCAATTTGCATGACTAACTCCCGGGTAGGGGCAAGAATCAACGCCCGTGGAGCCGTGCCCTGAGCGTACTTGATTTTATAGAGAATGGGTAATACAAACGCTGCCGTTTTACCCGTGCCGGTCTGAGCAATACCCAGCAGGTCGTGGCCCGCCAGAACAATGGGGATACCCTGCTGCTGGATTTCCGTAGGTTGCTGATAGCCTGCGTCTTCAATGGCGTTCAGTAACTGCCGGTTCAGGTTAAAATCTTCGAAAGTCATCTTCTTTTTCTTTCCAAACGAAATACAAAGGTCGCAAAAAGCCTTGGTATCCAGTAGTAATCCTGAAAAACAAGGCCTTCGGTTTAAATCGAAGCGAGTAAGTACGTTTTATAAAAAGCCATTATCGACAAAGAAAAACCAGATTTAGTCGAGGAATGGCAATGAAGCTAAGGGTAATCTGCTATTTTTAAGCGATTTGTACGGTACTCCCATCAACAAAATTATGTCTATTCTGTCTTTCCGGCGGGCTTTAGCAGCGGGTTTTCTGCTGAGTTTGCCCGTGGCTTCGTCCTTCGCCCAGAAACTGGGCTCCCTGACGGTCGAAAAAATTATGCGTGATCCCAAGTGGATGGGCGTCGCCCCCAGTGATCCCTTTTGGGCTGAAGATGGTTCTAAAGTCTATTTTTCCTGGAATCCCGAAAAAGCCCTTGGTGACTCGTTATATGCTTATGAATTAAGTACCAGAAAAATCAATAAAGTGAGCCCGCAGGACCGGATGCGAATGCCGAGCCAGTCGGGGCTTTATAACCGGGCGAAAACGGTCAAGATTTACGAGAAAAGTGGTGATTTATTCTACCTTGATCTGGCTACCAAACAGATTCGTCAGTTAACCAACACGGTTGAGACGGAGAGTAATCCCAGCTTCAGCAGCGACGAGCGGCAGGTAACGTTTCGTCGCGGCATGAACCTCTTTACGATGAATCTCGCTTCAGGGGAAGTAACGCAGCTGACTAATTTTCTACCCGGCAGTAAAAAAGCGGAAGCCAAAGGCAGCGAAGAAGAAAAGTGGCTGAAAGGCGACCAGCTGGCGATGTTTGAAGTATTGAAAGAGCGGGCCGACAAAAAGAAAGCGGCAGAGAAAATCACGAAGGCCAATCAGCCCAAACGCCCGAAGGAATTTTACTTGGAAGAGCGAAATCTGATGGCTCCTACCTACGCTCCAAACGGAAAGTTTGTTACGTTTCAGTTGATGAAATCAGCCACGGGTGTGAAAAACACCATCGTTCCTAACTACGTAACCGAATCGGGTTTTACGGAAGACATTCCCGGCCGTTCGAAAGTAGGGGCACCGATGGCGGCTCATCAGCTTTTCCTTTATGACATCGAAAAAGATACCATTCGCGAAATAAGCACGAAAGAACTGACGGGTATCAACGAACAACCCGCTTACCTGGCGGAATACGCGAAGAAAAAAGCAGATACCACTTCTAAAAGCACGAAGCCCAAAGCCCGAACGGTGCAGTTTTACGGAACAAGCTGGTCGGAGGAGGGCGATTATGGGGTAGTTATTGTCCGTTCGCAGGATAATAAAGATCGCTGGATTGCTCAGATTGACCCGGCCAAAGCTCAATTAAAAGTACTGGATCGGCTGCGGGATGAAGCCTGGGTGGGTGGTCCCGGTTCGTATTCCTTAACCTGGCTGGATAAAGAAACCTTACTGTATCAGTCCGAAGCGACGGGTTACTCGCATTTGTACAGCATAAACCTCCGCACGAACGAGAAAAAACAGTTAACCAGCGGAAAGTTCGAAGTGCAGCAAACCTATCTTTCCAAGGATAAAAAGACGATTTATTTTCAGTCGAACGAGGTACATCCCGGCGAGCAGCACTGGTATACAATGGCAACCACGGGAGGAGAACGTACGAAGTTAACCTCAATGGTGGGAGCGAATGACGTGACGCTGTCGCCCGATGAATCGAAGTTACTCATTCGTTACTCCAGCACCACGCAACCCTGGGAGTTATACCTTCAGGACAATCAGGCCGCCGCGAAAGCAGAGAAGATTACTAATTCGCTGACCGAAGAATTTAAGTCTTACGACTGGAAAGCTCCGCAGGTTATTACTATCAAAGCCAGCGACGGGCAGGATATTTACGCTCGGTTATACGTTCCTAAAAAGAAAAATGGAGCAGCCGTGGTTTTCGTACACGGAGCGGGTTACCTGCAAAATGCCCATAAATGGTGGAGCAATTACTTCCGGGAATACATGTTCCATAACCTGTTGCTGGAAAAAGGATACACTGTTCTGGATATGGATTACCGTGGATCGGCGGGCTATGGTCGTGACTGGCGGACGGGCATTTATCGGTTTATGGGAGGCAAAGACCTCGATGATCACGTGGACGGAGTTAAGTATCTGACGCAGAAAGTGGGTGTCAATGCCAAACGTATCGGCATGTACGGTGGCAGTTACGGGGGCTTCATGACGCTCATGGCCCTCTTTACCAAACCCGGCACGTTCCACGCCGGAGCGGCCCTGCGACCCGTAACGGATTGGGCTGCGTATAACCACGGCTACACCGCCAATATTCTCAACGAACCCCAGAATGATTCGCTGGCCTACCGCCGGAGTTCTCCCATTTACCATGCGGCAGGTTTAAAAGATAATTTGCTGATTTGCCACGGAATGGTTGATGTGAATGTGCATTTTCAGGATGCCGTGCGGCTTTCGCAGCGATTAATCGAGCTTCGCAAGGAAAACTGGGAACTGGCGGCCTATCCCATGGAAGACCACGGGTTTGTGGAACCCACCAGCTGGATGGACGAGTACAAGCGGATTTTGAAGTTATTTGAAGAAAAACTCAAAAAATAGTAATTCACTTTGGTGCAAAAAGCGGGGGTCTCATCCAGGAGATTCCCGCTTTTGGTTTATAGCCTGTTAAGTAAATGTTAATCCTGCTTTAACCCTGGGTGTACTACTGAGAAAATGCGAATTTTATGGATCTGAACGCAGGAGACGAGAGTTACAAAATAGTTATTCGTCCATTTTGTAAATTCTTGACAGTCAATTAACTTGTTACGCTTAATCTCAATACTGAATGACTATGAAAGAAACTCTACCTCAAACCCCTTTCCTGCTGAAAAAGGACCGTGGCTCGCTATTTTCCACTGCATTGGTTGAGAAGCGTTCAGAACTATTCATAGCCTGAAAAACGAAAAACTTGCACCTGGTGTAACCTAAACATTTGCCCTGTGGGCCCAAATGAATTTTGGTAGGATTAGTTGTAAATCAGCGGATCAATGAATGTACTAATCATCGAACTGGGGGGATCGCACGCCGAATGCATTTATTCAACGGTTCATTTTCTCACGCATCATCATTGTCAGGTGCACGTCGCCTGCAATGAATCCCTGGTGCGTCTGCTGCCCGAGAGTCTGCAATTGAGTGGCATTTTGAGTTTACCGAATAAACTGACTTTTTTACGTCAGGTCCATTCGTTCATCCGAATCAGAAAATACATTGCTGAACACCGGATTGATACCATCATTATTAATACTACCGAAACAAAAGTAGTTCGAAATCTGAGCTTGGTTTTGCCCAGAAAGAACACCATTGGACTGGTGCATAATGCGAAGAAACTGAAGAACAGTTCGACTTTTTCAAAAATCCTGTATCGGAAAATCAAGAAGTATCTGGTTATGGGAGACTACCTGTTAACGGAGATTGATCCCCTGCCCAAATACAGCGTCTCTTCTTTCTATCCGATTTATTTTCCGAAAGTAGAAGTACTATCGCCGCTGAAACCCGCAGACGAATACTGGATTACCATTCCCGGCACAGTGGCCGTTGAACGCAGAGATTACCTGTCGCTGGTCAATTACCTTTCAAAGCATGCCTTCCCGGAAAACATCAAGTTCATTTTTCTGGGAAAATTCAATGAACGGAAAGAGTTAGTCATGGCCCTTTCGGATTCGGGGGTATGGCACTCCCAGATCAAAACCTTTGATTATCAGCTGGGCTACAATGAGTTTCACTCCTATATCCAGCAATCCGATCTGATCTTGCCACTGATTAACAGTGAAGCCAATGGTTTCTACGGGAATACCCGAATTTCCGGCACCTTTAACTTAGGGCTGGGTTACAAGAAGCCCTTCTTACTCAACCGTAAGTACGAATCCAACAAAGACCTGTCCTGCTTCAGTCACTATTACGATAGCATGGAAGAGCTGGCTGAAATCATTCTGCATCTGTATTACCAGAATTTCAAAGATCCGGCCATTCAGGATGCGTATCAGGAAAGCATCTTCAATGACATGGAAAGGTTATCCATTCGGTTTTACGACTTCGTGAAAACGGATCAGGATGCCGTCTTACATTAAGTTTTCTGTGATGCAAAAAAGCCCCCGCTGAATCGTCAGCGGGGGCTTTTTATGTAATAGAAATTTGAACTAGACGTGTTGCAGCATGGTGAGTCGGCGGTATAAACCTTCTTCTACTTCCACTAACTCGTCGTGACTGCCGCGTTCAATGATCTGACCGTTTTGCAGAATAATGATTTCGTCAGCCTCCTTGATGGTGCTCAGTCGGTGAGCAATCACGATAGTGGTTTTGTCCTGCATCAGGTTATCCAGAGCATCCTGCACTGATTTTTCGGATTCTGTATCGAGAGCCGAGGTGGCTTCATCCAGAATCAGAATGGAGGAATTCTTGAAAACGGCCCGGGCAATACTTAACCGTTGGCGTTGACCACCGGATAAACGGATCCCGCGATCCCCAATGTTAGTTTCGTAGCCGTTCTCGGTATTCATAATGAATTCATGAGCATTGGCTACTTTAGCAGCGTGCATCACTTCCTCCAGCGTAGCATCGGGTTTACCCAGAGCGATGTTATTGAAAATGCTGTCGTTAAAAAGAATAATCTCCTGGGAAACGAAGCTCATGTGGCTACGTAGGGACTCGGATTTGTACTCCCGAACGTCCACGCCATCAATCAGAACCTGTCCATCCGTCACATCGTAAAAACGCGGAATAAGGTCAGCAATGGTGGATTTTCCTACGCCGGAAGGTCCTACCAGGGCAATTTTCTTCCCTTTCTCGACCTTGAAGCTCATGTCCTGAAGCACGGGTTTTTCGCCGTACTGGAAAGAGACATTCTTAAATTCGATGGATTCGCGGAACGCGGGCATATCAATAGCTCCGGGACGATCCATCACTTCAATGGGTTTATCCAGAATTTCCACGATCCGTTCGCCAGCGGCCCGGCCCTGCTGAATATTGGTTAAGGCCAGAACAATCGCTTTGGCGGGGCGTAATACCTGCGAGAAAATGGCGATGAAGGCAATGAACGAACTCGCCTGCAAACCACCTTCCTGGCTTAACACCAGACTACCACCGTACACCAGAATACAGGCCACGACAAATACCCCGGAAGCTTCGGAGAAAGCCGGAGCCAGTTCTCTTCTTCGGAAACCCTGAATGCTGGCCTGACGATAAAAGTCATTTTCCTGACTGAAACGCTTGAGAATGAAAGGCGTCGCATTAAAGGAGCGAATAATCCGCATGCCCATCAGGGTTTCGTCCATCATCGTTAATAAACGTCCCATCGACGCCTGTACATTTTGGGCTTCGCGTTTCAGCCGTTTATTCACGGCAGCAATGCCGATGGCTGAAATGGGAATGATTATCAGTGTAAACAACGTAAGCTTGCCGGAAATGGCAAAGAGGGCGATGAAGTAACCAATCAGCGTGTAAGGTTCTTTAAAAACAACCTCCAGGGAGCTGGACGCCACGCTTTCAATGGCGTACACATCTCCGTTGAGCCGGGAGAGCAGGTCGCCTTTGTGTTCTTTGGTAAAGTAACCGAGGTGTAAATGGTTGATCTTCTCAAATAAAGCCTCCCGCAGACGTTTGACCAGCATGGTCCGGGCATTGAGCAGGCATTGCTGAGCCAGGTAACGGAAAAGGTTCGCCAGTAATACCGAGCCAACAATCGTTCCGGCCAGAAAATACAGGGCATGCATGGGATTACCGACTTTGAAGCGGTAAATCACATAATAGAAATAATCTTTGAAATACGCCGGGTTGAACGAAAACTCGGGCTGAGCCGCGTACTTCTGAGCCTCATCTGCAATGTGGGAGGAGTCAAAGAGGAAGTTGAGGAGGGGGATAATCAGGGCAAACTGGAAGATGCTGAAAAACACCCCGGCCAGTGTGAAAAGAAAAAAGGGTATAACAAATTTCCGGAACGGCTTTATATACCCTAAAAGGCGACTGTAAATTTCCATTTACTTATGGTTGCTTAAAATTGGCATTTGAAGAACTCTGCTTACGTTAGCATCGGCCTGTGATTCTTCAGAAATTCAAACGAATCTTTTTTTATTTAGGTATGAAGGACGGATAATGCTGCAAAAATACGCCCTTCTGGAAGAGCAAGGTGCGATCTGGCTCTTTTTTTCGATAAGTAGCTAAAACGTCAAATTGTGATTTTTACAAGTCTTCGTTGATAGATATAATTCTTAGTCTATTGATAAACAGACAGATAATGATGTTCAGGACTGCTCTTTTTTTGACCTAAAGGAAGACACTAAAATCAATATAAAAGTTTGGTAAGCCCGTGGGAAGTTGAAAAATAAGACAATTTATCAGGGGGATCAATCATTTGAGTACCCAAGGCCAGTCGGGCAGAGTAAGGCCAGGTAGCCTGTTGCCTGCGGAAAGCGGTGAGTCGATTATTAGATATTTTTTAAGCGAATTAGCAAATAGTAATGAATGAAAATCGACCCTGTAATCCGGGTAAGTAATGGTTCCCTCCAAAGGTACAAAACCTCCTCAGTATAAAGTGATAACAGAAACCCAAAGGCCTGCGGGAAGTGCCTGCATCAACGGTTTGGTAACGGGTCGGAACAGATGGGAGCAGAAGACTTTTGAAAATTAAACGATGGTACCTGAATAATTACCTATTTTTAAATCGCATAAAGTATGCTTTTGTCAACATTTGACTCAAATATGCGGTTTTTCTTTTTCTGACGGGAAAACAGTGAAAGCTAACTATCAAGTAGGTAAAGAATATGAAAAAAGCGGTTCTTAGTGTAGCCCTCACCGCCGGTTTATTGTGGGCCCTGGGTACCTCCTTTAGTCCAGTTCCCGCCCTGGGAGCTTTTCTGAGCCCCTTTTCGGGATTCTGGAGTAATGAAAACCGAATCCAGTTACTGGATGCTGAATTACACTTACCCGGAATTCAGGGGGATGTCTATGTTCGTTACGACGACAATCAGGTACCCCATATTTTTGCCACCAATGACCACGACCTGTATTACACTCAGGGCTACGTAACGGCCAGGGATCGTCTGTTTCAGATGGACTTAACCATTCGTTCTGCCTCCGGACGTCTGTGCGAGGTGGTTGGGGAGCAGGCTTTACCGCTGGATTTGTACAAACGCCGGACGGGTTCCATGAAGGCAGCGGAAGAAGCCTGGAAATTTGTTCAGCAGGATGAAAAAATTCGCTCGGTGATGGAGGCGTACAGTGATGGCGTGAACGCTTATCTGAACAATATGCGTCCGGCGGATTATCCCATCGAGTACAAAATGCTGGGATTCAAACCTGAAGCCTGGTCACCCGAAAAATCCATGCTGCTGATGGTGGAAATGACGCATACCCTGGCCAGTCCGAGGGATGGAGATGCGGCCATGACTAACGTCCTGCAAAAATTCGGTATTGAAGTGCTGAAAGATTTATATCCCGATTTTGCCAATCGCGAGAGTCCCATTATTCCGAAAGGAACGCCCTGGAACTTTAAACGGGAGCGTATTCCGCAGCAACCCAAAGACTATGAGGAGTTAACGGCTTCCGTATCGGAGCCCACGTCCTGGCCGCAGCGGGTCGAGGGAATTGGTTCGAATAACTGGGCGATTTCCGGTAAGAAGTCAGCGACGGGCTTACCCATGCTGGCCGGAGACCCGCACCTGGGACTAACGCTTCCGTCCATCTGGTATCAGATACAGCTCTCCTCGCCCGAGAGTAATTCGTATGGGGTTTCTTTACCCGGAGCTCCGTGTGTCATCATCGGTTTTAATCACGATGTGGCCTGGAGTGTGACGAACGTAGCCGCCGACGTTTCCGATTTATATACCATTCGATTCAAGGATGCTTCGCGTCAGGAGTACTGGTATAACAAGATGTGGAATAAGACGACGATGCGGGCCGAAGAAATTAAAATCAAAGGCAAACCCAGTGTCATCGATACGGTTGTCTACACTCACCACGGGCCGGTGGCCTTACCCCGTTTGGCCGATGATAAAAACCCCACGTTAGCCTTGAAATGGATTGCTCACGAGCCGGGAAATCCCATCAAGACGTTTTACATGCTGAATCGTTCCAAAAATTATGATGATTACGTGCGGGCTCTGAGTCATTATGTAGGGCCGGCTCAAAACTTCGTCTTTGCCAGTAATGAGGACGATATCGCGGTGTGGGTCAATGGCAAGTTTCCTTTGAAGTGGAAAGAACAGGGTAAATTCCTGATGGATGGAAGCAGACCCGAGTACGACTGGCAGGGCTGGATTCCTCACGAGCAGAATCCCCACGTGAAAAACCCGAATCGGGGCTTTGTAAGCTCAGCCAATCAGTTTCCTGCGGATGAGTCCTATCCGTATTACCTGCACTGGCATTTTGCCCCGGCCAATCGGGCTATTCGCATCAACGAACGGCTGGAAAGAATGGAAAAAGCAACGCCTGACAGCCTGCGGTCTTTACAGAATGATACCTATAATGTGCTGGCTCGCGATCTGTTGCCGGAGCTACTGAAGGATATTAAGCTGGGGAATTTAACCGCCTCTCAGTATTCAGCCTATGCCGCCCTCCAGCAATGGGACTATGAGAACAACCTGCAATCGGTGGGAGCTACTGTTTTTGAAAAATGGATTGATAATCTGCCCTCTTTCGTATGGGACGAATTTAAATCGGACCCTAAAAAGCCCCTGGCCTTACCTCAGGACGATCAGTTATGGCGTTTGATTCTGGAAAAACCGGAATCCAAATGGTTTGATATCGAAGCTACGAAAGACCAGCAGGAGACCAAAAGTGATATTGTCCGGTTAAGTTTTAATGCCACGGTTGATTCACTTTGCAAACAATACGGAGCGTATTCCTCGAAAAACTGGGGCTGGGGGAATGTCAAAGGCTCGACGATTGCCCACCTGATTCCGCCCCTGAAAGCCTTCGGTCGTACCGATGTCAAAGCGGGCGGGGGAGCCGATGTGCCTAATGCGTATCGCGGAAAATGGGGACCCTCCTGGCGAATGATTGTCGCTCTGGGTAAAGAAGGACCAACGGCTTACGGGATTTATCCCGGAGGTCAGTCGGGTAATCCGGCCAGTCCCTATTATGATAACATGGTGAACAGCTGGGCCCGGGGTGAACTGAAGGAGTTGCTATACCTGAAATCCATCGATGAGAATAATCCCAAAGTAGTCAATACCCTTAAAATTACCAAAGAGTAAGGAGAACCAACCTTTACCGAAACCAGTACACCTCTTTCACAGACTCCATGCAATTTATATTAATGATTTTACTCTCGGCTCTGGTGCAGTATTTCCTGCCCTGGTGGTCGGTGATTATTATCCCCTTCATGATTTCGGCTGCGGTGGGTAAAAGTGGGGGCGGGGCTTTCTGGAATGGCTTTCTGGCTACGGCCTTTCTCTGGTTGGGCGTGGCCTATTACGAGCATACCCGTTCGGGAGGAATCCTTACCGCCCGAATCAGCGAAACCTTTCAGGGAATCGGAACCATTGGTCTGCTGACGATTACTACCTGGAGCGGAGCCTTACTGGGCGGATTCGCCGCCATGAGTGGCTATTTTGTTCGCCAGAGTATTTTTCCAAAAGTGAAAACGGACAGTGAAAAAGCGAAGGCTTATTGGTGAAACTTCGTAAAATCCTGAAATACTGTATAAAACCGGCCTTGTCTCTTCAAGGCAAATGGCTATTTTTGCCGACCTAATCGTATAACAAACCCTTTTTAACTCAGTGAAAAACCTTTCGTTAGCCCTAAATGCCGTGTTGGTCGTGGCGGTGGCTGTTCTGTATTACTTGCATTTCAAAGGAGAAAGCACTTCTTCGACGAGCTCTTCTGTAGGGTCAGTAGCGGGTAAACCTATTGTATACGTAAATGCGGATTCCTTACTCAGCAACTACGATTTTTTCAAGGATACCCAGAAAGCTTTCGAGCAAAAAGGTACGCAACTTGACATTGAACTGAACCAGAAAGGTGGAGCCATCCAGCGGGAAATTCAGGTGTTTCAGCAACGGGCGGGCGGTATGTTAGCCGCAGAAGCTCAGGCCAAGCAACTGGAATTACAAAAGAGAGCTTCTGATTTCGAAAACTACCGTCAGAAAGCCGCTAATGATTTAGCCGTTGATCGTGCCACACAAACGGAAAAACTGTACGATAACATCTTCGATTACATCAAGAAATACAACAGCGAAAACAAATACGAGTACGTATTAGGCTTCCAGAAAGGAGGCGGTATTCTGTTCGCTGATTCTAAACTGGACGTTACTCAAAAGATCATTGACGGTCTGAACAAAGAGTATAAATCTTCTCAGCCTAAAGTGGAAGAGAAGAAGGAAGAGAAAAAATAAGGATTCATTCTCTCCGATTAAAGCCCTGCTGTATCAACAGTGGGGCTTTTTTATGGCCTGAGGAAAGGGTTGCCAAAGGCTGGATTCCGGATGAACTCCTGATCGGTAAGCGTATGCAGGAAAGCCACCAGGTCTTGCCTTTCCTGAGCAGTCAGGGCAATCATTCCTCGGAGGTCCGCACTCAGAGTCGTACTTTGAGCAATGTGATCACTATAATGATTGACTACGTCTTCCAGCGTTTTGAAGCGACCGTCGTGCATGTAAGGAGCCGTTAGGGCAATATTCCGAAGCGTAGGTACCCGGAACCGGGCAAAATCCTCGTCAAACCCCGTGACTTCCTGCCGACCAGGATCCAGGGGCGAGGCATCTAGACCATTGTTATGAAACCGATTCTGGAAAAACTGGGCTCCTCCGTGGCAGTGGGCACAGTTGGCACCCCGAATCGTCTGCTCTCTATTGCTTCCCCGCATGAACAAATCCATGCCGCGTTTTTCGGCTGGAGTGAGGGTATATTTCCCCTGCAAGTGCTGGTCATAAGGAGAATTAGCTGAAATCAGCGTTCGCTCGAACTGAGCCAGGGCTTTCGCCATCAACTCGGGTGTAATTTGATCCGTACCAAATGCTTTCAGGAAACGTAGGGGATAAAAAGTTGTTTGCTGAAGCTTCTGAGCAGCTTTTTCAGGAGCTAATCCCATTTCATCGGGGTGAGCGAGAGGAATTAAGGCCTGAGCTTCCAAGGTCTTCGAGTGACCGTCCCAGAAGAAATCCCGCACCCAGAGCAAATTGGCCAGCGACATAGAATTACGGAAAGTAGGTCGTCCGCTTACGCCGATGCTGAGGGCAAAGCCATCCGTAAAAGCCAGTGCCTGCCGGTGACAACTGCTACAGGAGATCGTATTATTCTTCGATAACAGCGAATCGTAAAATAAATACCTGCCCAGAGCAACCCCCTCCACCGTCATGGGATTATCCGCCGGAATCGTGTAGCGATGCCCAAACGTGTTGGGGATCTGAAGCGGATACGGAGGATTAATGGTGAAGGCAAACGCTATCCCTAGCAGTAATAAGCTCAGTATAAGGGACAGGGAGCGAATCATAAGGAGCGAGCATACAGTTTTGGGAAGATGGCTAAAGATACAAAACTGATTAGTAATTACTTAGCAAAACGAATCTCAATTTCACGAACTTCCCGAATCCAGCGGGCGGGTTTCTTTTCTTCCGGTACTACCAGACGGTAGGGTCCGGTTCCAGCGGGTAAAGCCGCACCATCCACCGATTCAGCGAGAATAATGGTTCGGGCTGAAAACTCCGGATCCAGTTCGGGCAGGGCGAACAATACTTCATACCCATCGGCGGCCCGAACGAGAGCGTATTTAACCAGATTTTCACCCCTTAGCTGTCCGCCCACGGTAACGCCTGCTTTCCGGAGTAACGCAATGACCGGCACCCCTGAATACCGATGCTCTTGGCCGTCACGATCCGTCGCTTTTACTTCGACGTATGGCATTACTTTTAGATCCGCCGCCTGAAGATGGAGCGGCTTACTTACTTCTCCAGTGATTTTCAAAACCGTCTGAGCCGAGGCAGCGGAAATCAGCAGAAAACTTAGAAGAAGGTATTTCATGGCATTCAGAACCAGTCGTTATGTTTATGTGAATATAACGGATGGGCTTACGTTTTGTTCAAAGATTTGAACCTTCATGAATACTTCTGGAACCATCTGAATTTCCTTCTGTTTATCCCATACGAGCGTTCTTTTGCATGGATTTCCGCCGACGGTATGGAGCATACATCTACCCTGACCAAAACCTATACTTCCCGATATTACCCCTGGCTCATCGTGAGTTCTGGCTTACTGATTTTGGTAACCATCAACGGGTTAACGACTTCTTCGCTTTCCGTTTTTGACGAAGTGCTCCAGAAGGAATTCCACCTCAGCCGCAGTTTACTTAAATCCAGAGAAACCGTGACGTATGCTATCTCGGCTACGTTCATTTTATTTTCGGGAATACTGATAGACTGGGTCGGGGTGAAGAAATTACTCCTCACGGGCTTAGGCTTCATGACGCTGGCTCTGGCGGGTTATGGCTACGCTCAGTCGCTGGCGGCCTTGTACGTCATGCACGTACTGCTGGGGCTGGCGTATGTGTGTGCGGGATCAGTGGCCGTTGTCATTCTGGTGTCAGCCTGGTTTCAGGAAAAACGGGGCCTTGCTCTGGGCATTACGCTGGCTGGTACCAGTCTGGGCAGTGCTATTTTCCCACCTTTATTAAACCACCTCATCCAGACCCAGGGCTGGCGGCAGGCTTTTCACTGGCTGGCTTTTGTTCCTTTACTATTATTGGTCTATACGGCTGTAGTGGTGGAGAGTACCCCTGAAAAAGCGGGAATGGAACCCTATGGCCGATTATTCACCGGGAAAGCACTGGTAAAGCAGGGAAAGACCTACGCCGAAGCCTTACGAATGCCCTTGTTCTGGCTGGTGTCGTTTTGTGGATTCCTGACGTTTCTGGGGATCGTTGGTATTGTCTCCAACCTTTTCCTGCACCTGAGAAACATGGGGTACGGTTCGCCCGAAGCAGCCTGGACTCTGTCTTTTTACTTCGGCCTGGCCCTGATTGGTAAATTTATTGTCTCCTCGGTTTCGGATTACGTATCGGTCTATCCGCTTTTCACTGCCTGCCTCGTCGGTCTAATGCTGGGTGCTTTGGGCCTGGCCAGTTTCTCCAGAGGATTAATCATTCCCTCTGTTGCCGTAGCTGCCCTTAGCTGGGGAGGTGTATTTACCATGTACAACGTCCTGATCGTACGAAGCTTCGGACTTAAATCGGCCGGAAAAATCAATGGGACGATTAGCCTGTTTGAAAATATTGGATCCTTGATCGGTCCCTGGGTCATGGGCTGGTTTTCCGAATATTCAGGATCTTATCAGCAACCTCTTTTTCTGACGGCCCTGATTATTGGACTGGCGGCCCTGATTTCGCTTTTCTTTTTCCGCCTGTCATCCCGCTGAATTACTGAATCAGGACGGCTTATGGAAGGATAAGTCATTAGAAGAGGTTAATTTTTTTGAGGTCTTGAGGGTTTAGTGTATTTTCGCTTATCGCTTTGAAACGGCTAAAATTCAGGCATGTATAGCGACGAATACCCTGAAAACTTCGGTTAAGCTCAGGGAAATTACGTTAAAACTGATCTAACAGACACTTATTCTCGATCCGATGCGTTTAATTTCAAAACCAATTTGGAGAGAGTGAATTCGATGAGAGCCATTTTAATTGTATGGACAATCGTAGGCGTATTGCCGCAAGTATTCGGACAAGCCTCACAATTCGTCAGTCAAACCCATCCCCTAACCCAACATAACACCAGTACTTCATCCACGGTAGCAAAAGATAGTGATCTTGCGGCCTTGCACTGTGTACCGTTATGGGGTGAAAAAGCGAAGACCAGTCAGCAGAAAAAAGAAGATGCTGCCTTTCTCAAGGCTTGTGATCAGAGTTTCGAAACCCGGACTGAAGCCAGCCGTTTCTTTGCTGAACGCGGCTGGGAATACATCGCCGAGGGAGAATTGGACACGGCCTGTTATCGTTTCAATCTGGCTCAATTGCTGGATGAAAAAAACAGTGATGCCTACTGGGGCCTGGGAGTGGTTTGCCATCAGAAAGGAAATACTCCCGAAGCCATTCGGATGTTATCGAAAGGAGTGAGTTGTGACTCTGGTAATTCTATATTACTGGACGATCTGGCTACGCTTTACATTGGAAAATTTCAGCAGACCAATGCCACAGCAGACTTGAGTCAGGCGTTTGATTTGCTGAATCGCTCGGCGGTTATTGATGCGGCCAATGGTACGACCTACATGAAGCTAGCTTTAGCTGAATACCTGCGAAGTGATTTTGATAAATCCTGGGAGTACCTCCACAAGTGCCGTCAGGTGGATGTTCAGGTGCTGGATTTTAACTTCATTGAGCAGCTGGTTTCCCAGAAGCCCGATCCGCAGGGAATTTTTAATAAAGCAAAAGAATAGGACTGATCGATTGATATCAGTACGAAAAAAGCCCTGATCCGTAGAGACCAGGGCTTTTTTCGTACGTGGCTGTAAACAACTTATACCGTTATAGGAGTAGGAAGAGACATTTTCTTTTTGTAGTGCTTTACCAGACGACTGATAATAATGCCAATACTCACACCGGGCAGAATCCAGGTCAGGAGTAAAACGTAGGAAGGCAGTTGGGCAGGTAACATTTTAGGAACCACGTTTACTAAAAAGGCCGTTAAGGTGGCGGCATACGAAGCCAGCATGCGGGCCAGATGGGTGAAAAACCAGTGCATCTTTTCCAGCGGAACACGGCCTGTAAAAACCCGGTAATCGGCCCGGCCGCTACCCAGACATAATACCGTGAAGCCTATGAATAGAATACCCAGAAAGGTGTCTCCGGTAATAAACCGCTGAGCAGCCCAGGCCAGTGTGATCAACCCGAAAAAGCTGACACCATACATCGCGGCCCAGTCCAGACGTTCGGGCTGACTGTTTATTTTCTTACGCATCAGGATGCGTTTTCCAGTGAAGGTCTGATAAAAACTACCAACGGCCACCGGCAGAAAAAACTGCATTTTCAGCGACAGGGGGTCCAGTGCAAAAAGACCAATGGTGGTTACAAAAACACCAAACATGGCCCAGTAGTAAATCAGGCCCCAGAAGTTATGAGACGTACCGCCTTTGCGGGTGATCATGGGAACGATACCCGAGAGTAGAGCCGTAAAGCCGCTGATGATATGAATAACCAGAATGAGGGTGTGAAGCGTTTTCATTGCGTTCGTGATTTAAAAAGCATGACACAAACGTAAGCGGCAATGAAAATCAACGCAATTTAAAGGGCTGTCTGTCAGGGTTCTGGGACGTTTGACAAAGCCCTGGGACTATGGATGAGCGGCTGGGATGTTTGACAAACCTTACCTGAAGTGCTCCGTCACGAGAGCCGAATACTTACGGGCAACGGGAATGGGTTTGTCACCGTGTTTTAAATGCAGTTTATATCCCTGGGCATTACCCGTGACCTGCTCGACCTGATGCAGATTCACGATGAAAGAACGATGGCAGCGGGTAATAAACTCCTGAGAAACCTGCGTTTCCAGTCGACTCAAACTGCTGCGAATCAACTCCCGGCGTAGAGTATTTACCTCCTGAAAAACCACTTCGGAATAATTGTCCGCCGATTCAATGTAAAGCAGGTCTGTAAGGGAAAGGGTCAGTGTGTCCTTTTCGTTTTCAGCCGTGAACTGAATGGTATGAAAGGTATCCGCAATGACTTCCTGAGTAGTCAGGGGTTCGGGTTGGGGTGGATTACTGTAGCGTTTGAGTTTTCTGACGTATTCGGTTAAAGTGAAAGCTGTCGTTGGAAAAACGCCGATCAGTAAGGTAAATCCCATCATGGTCAGGAGGTGGGAAAACTGAAAGGAATCTTCAAAACGCAGAGCGTAATAGCTGTAATTCAGGCTTCCAATGGCCAGAAAATGACCTAACACCAGCCCAATGTTTCGACCGACGGTCCAGTTTTCCTCAGCAAAGAAGCGAGGAAATAAGCGGGGATAGATGAAGTAATGGGTAAACAGCACGCCACCCGTAATGGCTCCGTACACCCAGGGCATCAGCCATTTATCCGGCGTTTGAATATTGTAACTCCCAAAGGGCTGGAAAATCATCAGAAATAAGCCCACAAATAGGCCCGCTCCCGCACAGAGCAGTAGGGTAGAACGGGATCGTTCGACCATCGGATGCGGTTGAGAAAACAGCCGAAACATGAAAGCTAATCGCTAGAAATAGAAGACTCCGGCATTATCCGGCAATTTGACTGATGAATAACTGAATAACCGGAGGATAAATGGCAATGGCAAAAGCAATGCCGAACAGGGCTCCCCATAAGTGAGCCGAATGGTTGATCCGTCCCATGCCACGCTGAGCTTCCCAATAGGTATACGCCAGATACAGACCACCAAAAATCCAGCCGGGAATATCGATGGGAATAAAGAACAGGCGAAGTGGAGTCGTCGGAGCAAACATGATTCCCGCAAAAATCACGGAGGAGACCCCACCCGAGGCCCCCAGGGAATTATAGCCCGGATCATTTTTGTGTTTCAGAAACGTAGGAATATCCGAAAGAATGATTCCACCGATGTACAGGGCCACAAACAACCAGCTTCCCAGAGGAGATACCTGCGAGAAAATATATTCCACCAGATTCCCGAACGAATACAGCGAAATCATATTAAAGGCCAGGTGCCCAATGTCCGCATGAATAAAGCCCGAGGTCAGAAACCGCCAGTATTCTTTCTTTCGATGTACCTGATAAGGGTTCAGAATCCATTGACGCATAACGGATTCATTGTTCCAGGCATATATACTGGCACCCACGGCCAGAATGACAAATAGGGTAGTTAGCGTAAGATCCATACTGTATAAACTTATGATTGGCTTCGGATGATGTTGATGAATCAGGCCCTTTAAACCTCCATGGAAAAGCCTGTGCCGAAGCGGTCTCCTCTTTCCGTCGAAAGATAAGGGGAATTTGACGCGTAAAAATAGCTCTTTTCGTTGGGCGGTGGTGGTTTTGAATAATTTCTGCTAATTTACCTACGGGCCGCACTCCTGTTCACACTAACAACGTCATGGGTTATGATGTCCTCTCGTCGTTCTTTCTTCCGACAGTCCGCCGGTGTTGCCTTATCCAGTGGAGCCCTGTTTCCTTCCCTCAAACCCCTTAGTCATTCCTACTTTACCGAACTCAAACGGTATCAGACGGCCAAAAGTGCCGAAGCTCTGGCGACAGACGAGGATTTCTGGGCCCTCATTCAGCGGGCCTACACAGTTTCGCCTACGACCCTGAATCTCAACAATGGCGGCGTGAGTCCGGCCCCAACGCTGGTGCAGGAAGCCGTGGAGCGTTACTTCCGGTATTCCAACGAAGCTCCCAGTTATTACATGTGGCGGGTACTGGATCAGGGGCGGGAACCCCTGCGGGCACAACTGGCGACCGTCGCCGGAGTCCTGCCCGAAGAGATTGCCATCAACCGGAATGCCACGGAAGCTCTGGATACCGTAATCCTGGGCTTACCGCTGCAAAAAGATGACGAAGTAGTGGTGTCTAACTTTGATTACCCCAACATGATGAGTGCCTGGCGACAACGCGAGTTACGGGATGGACTGAAACTGAATTACGTCCGCTTACCCATGCCCTGCGAAGACGAAAGTCTGATGGTGAACCTGTTCGTTGAGCAAATGACGCCGAAGACAAAAGTAGTTCATCTGACGCACGTCATTAACTGGTCGGGACAAATACTGCCCGTTCGGAAAATTGCGGATGAAGCTCACAAACGTGGCATTGAAGTACTGGTGGACGGGGCTCACAGCTTTGTCCATCTGGATTATAAAGTACCTGACCTGGGCTGTGATTACTACGGCACGAGTTTGCATAAATGGCTCAGTGCTCCTATCGGGACGGGGATGTTGTGGGTGAAAAAAGAGAAGATTTCAAAAATATTTCCTCTCGTACCAAACGAGCAGCCGCAATCGGATAACATCCGTAAGTTTGAAAACCTCGGTACGCGGCCCTTTTTCATTGAGCAGGCCATTGGTCAGGCCATCCAGTTTAATAATGCCATCGGCTCCGCCCGGAAATACGAGCGGCTGTTCTACCTGAAGAATTACTGGGCGGAGAAAGTAAAGGACATTCCGGGCATTCAATTGTATACGTCGCTAAAAAAAGGGTATTCTGGTGCTCTGGCGGTGGTGGGTGTAGAGGGTTTGACGCCGGGCGAACTGGAAAGTCAGTTGCTGAACCGTTTCAGAATTCATACCACGCCGATTGATAAGGAAAACGTGAAGGGTGTTCGGGTAACGCCTCACGTGTATATACTTCCGTCAGATCTGGATCGGCTCGTGAGTGCCCTGGTTATTCTGGCCAGGGAAGGCTCTCAAAAGCAGGCCAGGGCCGCCAAGTAACCAGCGGATATTTATCCAGAAATTCCCCGTGGAAGTAACGAAACTTCTGCGGGGAATTGCTTTTTTTGTAGATACAAAATTCGTGTTCAAGGAAACGTGACTCAATACCCAACCTGATAGCAACTCTATGAAAAACCATTTACTCCGCCTGTTTTTTCTAATCATTAGCTTCAATACCTGGGCACAGACGGCTCCGAAGGAGGAAATGACGTATAGCCTGGACCCTGCCATGCCAGCGTATGGTCCGGCGTACGGGCTGTCTATTGTGGCGGGAAAAAATAAGGTATTTGGGGTAGCCCGTGCTTCAAATACGGGGCCTGCTTCCTCCTTTGGCCTGGAAGAGCTGGTTTCTTTCAACGCCAGCAACACTAAACTGGTAAAGACCTTACAGAGCTGTTCGACTAGCCCCGGATTAGGTACGCCCTGCATTCAGTCTTACCATGCCATAACAGCCGTAGAAGAAAACGGAGTGATTCTGAGTACGCAGGATTCTATTAAAAAGTATAGTGATACGCACGTATTACAGTGGAAAGTAGTAACTCCTCAGGATGCTAAAATGGCGAATGCATTGCCCCGCATCTATCAGGCCTCATCCGATCTTTTTTACTTCTATTACACCAATCTGGTGACGAATAAGCAGACGGTTTATCAAATCAAATCAGGCATTCTATCCACGATGCTAACAGAAAACGTTTCCGGTTCTCCATCTCTTTCGGCTTTATCTACCACTTCGGATGGAGGCTTCGTAGTCCTGGCAAAGGATGGCTTACGGAAGTACGACTCCGCAGGGAAGCTGAGCTGGACCAAGTCCGGGTTCTCCGGCAGTTTTCTGCTTAGCAATGATGCCTTTATTTACGTGAACGATGGCAGTGCCGTTACGAAGGTTAATGCCAGTGGGAATCAGGTTTGGAAAGTAAGTCTGGCGGGAGCCAGCGAAGGACTTCTGCAAGCGGATGGAAGTCTGTGGGTGCGAACCGCAACCTCCGTAGTGAAGCTGGATTCGGCCGGAAAAACGCTGATTACCCTTGCTCAGAAAGCGGAACAAATGATTTTAACAACCGCCGACGAGCTGGTGATTCTGGTGAAGACTAATGCGGAGAGCTTTGATATCAAAAAGTACACTACGGGCGGAGATTTGAAGTGGAGCAATACGATCGGCTTCGGAGGAATGATTGCGGCAGCGAACGATGGCGGTATCTACTACACCGTGAACGTACTGAAAGGAAAAACCACCTCGACTCAGGCGAATTATTACATTCCTGTGCTCTACAAATTAGGCCTTGATTGCTCGCTCACCGCCACCATTACGCCTCCTGCGTCAACGAACCTCTGTGCCGGAACTAGCCTGAAATTAACCGCCAAACCAGTCAGCAGTACCTCCGGAACGTATAGCTATCAATGGAAAAAAGACGGAGTAAACGTAGGTACCAATACTATAGACTACACCGCCACCCAGTCCGGTAAATATTCGGTTGTCATTACTCAGGGATCCTGCTCGGCCACTTCATCCGAACTTACGCTTACCGTTAGCCCTAATCCCGTCGTATCAGCCATTACTGGTAACAAAGACGAAATTTGCGAAGGCACCACCGTGACACTCGCTACCCAGGCTTCAGGGGGAACGGGTTCTATTTACACCTATCAGTGGGCAAGAGATGACGTAGCTTATCCGGGAGCGACCAAAGCTTCCTTTGACGTAAGTACTCCTGGAAAATACAGCATCACGGCTAAAGATGGTAATGGGTGTGTGTCAGCCCCTCAGAGCACAACGGTAACGTTTATTAAGCCTATCGTTTACATCACTCCTGTATTTCCCGTAAATGGTAAAGAGTGGTTATGCTCTGCTGATAAAGACAGTCTCCAGATACGAATTTATACGGCTCCAAATTTTAAAGCGGATACATACATCTGGAAGCGTAATGGAAGAGAGATCAGTAGAGTTAATGGCTCAATATATACCAGAGACGTAGCAGAATACACCTTCGAAGCTTCTAATTCCAATGGCTGTAAAGCGATTTCTCCTTCTGTTAAAACGGAGATTGCTCCTTCTCCCTCTGCCAACGCAGGTCCCGGAGCTACATTGACGGGATCGGAAGTATATGACGTGAAAAAGCTGAATATGTCGGTCGCTACCGGCGGAACGGCTCCTTACCGCTACCAGTGGGCTACGTACCCCGGAACGCAGTCGTACGATGACGAGAAACCCACTTTTGCTCCCTTCTCAAACAATACGAATGTCATCCTTACAGTGGTCGATAGCAAAAACTGCATCGCCCGCGACACTGCCTTTGTGCAGGTAAACAGCTGTAAGCTTCGATCAACAATCTCCGCTGCGGACCGTAAGAATTACGTCTGTGAGGGAAATACGCTGTTACTCTCAAGTGTAGTGACGGATAGTCTCGGAGCGGTGAAATACAGCTGGCGGGAAGGAAACACGGTCGTGAGTACCAGCAAAAATGCCTTGATTGATAAAGCCGGTTCGTATTATGTGAGCATTGAAGATTCCAAAGGTTGCCGGAGTACGTCCAATATTCAGGTCATCAGTCAGAAGGCTTCTCCTAAACCCGTCATTAATGGCGATGCTGCGTATTGCAAAGGCGGCGGAGCCTTATTAAACGTGGCGGTTACGGGTGGACAGTTGCCATACAAATACAAGTGGGAATTAGGAAGTGCTCCAATTACAGCCACGACCAGCCAGTATAATGCGGCGGCTCCGGGCAACTATTACGTAACGGTGACGGATGATTTTGGCTGTTATACCAAATCTGCGGCCAAGGTGATTACTGAAAAAGGAACTGATCTGGTGTCTAATATTACACCAGCCAACTCTTTACAGGTTATGGAACCCGACAGCGTGGTGCTTAATGCGACCGTGGGCTTAGGATACACGTATTTATGGCGGAAGGATAACACAAACATTGCCGGTTCCAATCAGTCGCGGCTGGTGTTAAAAGGAGCCCGTCAGAGCGGGAATTACGTAGTAATCGTGTCCAGAGATGGTTGTTCCGTACCCTCGCGGTCCGTCATGGTTCGGATCGAGGCTCCCACTTCCGTAGAACCCGCTGTTCCCCGGATTATGGTTCAGGTAGCTCCCAATCCAGCCCTGAACCGTGCGGTGGTTTCAGTTAGTCTTCCTCAGGCTTCGGAAGCACAGATTCAGGTGTACAGCCCGATGGGACAGGCTTTGCTCTCACAGGATAGTCCGCAACGTTCGAAAAATCACCGCTTTGAATTAGACTTATCTCGTCTCTCTTCCGGGCTCTTTATCTGGAAAGTACAGGCCGGAAGCCACTCCCAGCAGGGCCGCCTGGTGAAGGGCAGCGAATAAAAACAAAAAAGGTAAAGGCTTATACGGCCTTTACCTTTCCACTACCAAAGACCCCCGGATGAAAAGGGCCCTTATCAAACTAACTCCTTGTCTTTAATAATACCTGTGTCTGTTTCAGACAACCATTTGATGATGAAGCGTGGGGTTTTTACTAGTTCTTTCTACTCGGATAATTTGTATATTTCTTGCTAAGGCATCCGTCTCAAAGCGTTCGATGATGGTTCGGATGTCACTGTCGATATAACTGGTTTCGCTGTAATCCATCTCCACGACGAAATCGTTTGGCACACTCTCCAGTAAAGCACTCATACTGGCTTTGTTAAGAAAGGAAACATAATCTCCCAGCCGAATCTGAATGCCTTCTTTCCCGTCGTAACGGCAGGGAAAGGTCTGGTGTGCTTTCAGGTATATTTCACGAATAATGAAGAATACGCTGATAAACATTCCGATGATGATACCTGAAATCAGGTCCGTCAGCAGGATCGCACCGACGGTGGCAATAAAGGGTAAAAACTTCAGAATACCCGCTTCATACTGTTGCTTAAAAACGCTGACGCGAGCCAGTTGATAGCCGGTCAGCAGCAGGATGGAAGCCAGAGCTGCCCATGGAATCTGGTTGAGCAGGGCGGGAAATGCAGCCACGCAAACCAGTAACATCAGTCCATGAATCAGAGCCGCCCGTTTGGTACGGGCCCCGGCGTTCAGGCTAATGGAGCTTCGCACGATCACCGAGGTAAGGGGCATTCCTCCAATCAGGCCGCAAATCAGATTTCCTATTCCCTGAGCTTTTAGCTCCTGATTGGCGGGCGTTTTACGCTTCAGCGGGTCCAGCTCGTCGGTAGCTTCGATGGAAAGCAGGGCCTGCAAACTAGCCACCAGAGCAATCGTCAGAGCAGCCGTATACACGCTTGGGTTACTGAGCTGACTAAAATCCGGGAACGTGAATAAATGCAGAAACCCTGAAAAATCTTCCGGCACGGGTAACTGAACCAGATGATTATCTTTAAGAGCCAGAGTCGGATTAAAAATCTGAAGCAGGGTATTGATTCCAATTCCAATTCCTACGACCAGTAATGCGGAAGGTATTTGACTGGGTAAACGCTTTTGCCTTCGATGGTACAGTTCGTAGCTGATCAGAATGCTCAGCGAGACAATGGCAATGGTAATGGCCGTGGCATTGACATGCACCAAAGCCCACTGAAACTGTCTGATGAGATCAATCCCGTCGGGCTGGAAAAGCGAAAATCCTTCAGCGGTGTGATCATCGTAGCCAACCAGAAGTGGTATTTGTTTGAAAATCAAGATAATACCAATAGCTGCCAGCATTCCTTTAATGACCGATGAAGGGAAAAAGTTGCTGATGAGGCCCGCCCGGGCATAACCCAGGATGATTTGAAATACGCCTGCCACGCAGGTTGCTAACAGAAAAGTAGAGAACGTTCCGAGGCTGTCCATGGCAGAGGCTACCACGATGATCAGACCTGCTTCCGGCCCGGAAATACTGAGGGCCGACTTACTGAAAATCCCCACAACCAGCCCTCCGACAATTCCGGCAATTACCCCAGCAAACAGAGGTACTCCCGAAACCAGTGCGATACCTAAACAAAGCGGTACGGCGACCAGAAAGGAAACCACTCCGCCCCGAATGTCCCCCCAGAGGAGTGATTCAGAAGTAGACTGAGTTTTCATGTGTAGAAACGGCTAAAATGGACGCACTCTACGATACTGATTTTCCGAATGCAATCAAGCCGGAAATCTCACGCGGGCAGGATAGACCAGGGTTACTTTTAGCTGTAAATAAGCTGAAAATGAACAAATTCTAGCCTGGAACAAAGGTAATGAAGGGGGGCTTAATGGAAATTAAGAGTCCATTAGGATCTCATTAGAGAACGATGAGAAAGTAATTAGAAATCGGTTAGAAGGTTCTTTGCAGGTGGATCGTCATGGTGGTACCTTCGCTCACTCGGGAACGTACCTGAATGCTGCCCCGGTGCAGTTGAACAATGCGGTGAGTCAGGGGAAGTCCAATGCCGTAGCCGTGAATTTTTTTCACATTATCGGCCCGAAAGAACGGTTCATAAATGTGTTTGAGATCTTCTTCACTGATGCCTACGCCCTGATCCGCGAAGCTGATGGAAGCCCCCTCGGGGTGCATGCCCAGCGTTACCTTCACCTGGTTGTTATCCGAAAACTTGCAGCCGTTTTCCATTAGATTGAGAAAAGCCGTAGTCAGTAAAGACGGATTCCCTTTCACCAGCAGGGAAGGCTGCTCCTCCGCCGTTTCTCCCGCAAAAGAGAAAATCATCTGATAGTGGGAATGCTTGGTGGTGAGTAACTTGGCCGCATCATAAATGACCTCATCGAGGGATACTTCCTGAAATTTTACGGTCGAGTCATCCTGACTTACCTGTGCCAGTTCGAGCAGGTTGTTGGATAGATTATTGAGCCGTTTGATGGCCTCCAGTACGGTTTTCCATTTGGCTTCGTGCTCCTCAGCCGTGCGGGGTCTGATGAGCGTCACCTCAATTTGGCCCGTGATGATGGTCAGAGGTGTGCGTAACTCGTGCGAGGCATTGGCCACAAAGTCCCGCTGCACTTCAAAAGCCTTCTGCACGCGGTCAAGCATGGAGTTGAAGGTATGAGCCAACTGGGCGATTTCGTCGTGATCGTTGCCCGCCACGACGCGTTGGTTCAGGTTGAGAGCTTTGATTTCATCCACCTGTTTCACCACCGCCGAAATGGGCTGAAGGGCCCGGCCCGCAAAAAACCAGCCTGAGATACCCACCAGCGTCAGACTGAAGACCAGCCCAAACCCCAGAATGGTCCGTAGGTGCTTCATTTCAGTTAATCCGTATTCATCGTAAGCAGAGGCAATGATGATCAGGTTGGTGTCATCGTGTTCGTAAATCAGTCCGACGATTTCCTTTTTACCATAGCGGACAAACACCTCATTTTTTTGCCTGACCCGGTTCAGCAGATCCAGTTCGTCCACAATCCGGTCGGGCCGGTTTTCGCTTTCGTAAATGATTTTTCCCTGAAGGTTATACACAATAATCTGCTCCTGGGGCAGCGAAGTCAGGTTGTTGCGTTCGAAGAGCTGGAGAAGTTTGGCATCAATTTTCTGCTCTTCAATGAGCAGGCGGGCCGTCGTTTTAGCTTTGTCGGTCAGACGTAAGTAAAAATCCCGCTGCCGGAAATATTCCGAAACGAAGTAAACCACCGAGGAAAACAGAATCAGGTTAGCCGCCACAATAAGCAGAAAGGTGACGGAGAGCTTGGACCTGATTTTCATTGGAGTAAACGTGGTTTGTAGGTTCTGTTTTTATATAGAGACGTCGATTTATCGCGTCTCCGCCGGGGAAAGGGAATGATTGGAGGGTAATCAAAACCGCCTCAACCCAGACGCCATAAAGTCGCCTTTCTACCTACCATTAATCCTGCATTTCCTGCATGATATACCCAATCCCGCTGATGGTATGAATCAGCTTGGGGGAAAAATCTTTATCAATCTTTTTGCGGAGGTAATTCACGTACACATCCACGACGTTCGTACCCGTGTCGAAGTTCACATCCCAGACTTTCTCGGCGATTTCGCTGCGGGATAAAGCCCGGTTCTGATTCTTCAGAAAAAATTCCAGCAGAGCCAGTTCACGGGCCGTCAGGCTGATTTTCTGGTTATCGCGTTTCAGCGTTTTACTTTTCTGATTATACTCCAGATCAGCAATCTTGAGAATCACCGCTTCCGTCGGAACGGTCAATCGGCGACGATTCAGAGCCCGCAACCGGGCCATTAATTCCCGAAACTCAAAGGGTTTGACCAGGTAATCATCCGCTCCGGCATCAAAGCCCGTCAGAACATTATCAGTCGTTCCAAAGGCCGTCAGCATCAGAATAGATACGTCTTCGTATTTCTCCCGAATGATCTTGCAAAGTTCAAAACCGTTCATAATGGGCAGGTTCACGTCCAGAATGACGGTTCCGTATTCCTGCTCTTTCAGTAACTGCTGGGCCCGGAAGGCATCGTCGGCAATGTCTGCTTCGAGGCCATAGTCTTCCAGCCCGCTTTTAATAAAAGAGGCGACGTCCTGCTCGTCTTCAACCACCAGAATTTTCATAATTCTACATTTTCACTACGAAATAAAAGCCTTTTTTTGGGAAAACACGCATGATAAAGAATCCAGAGATGAGATCCATCGCTTAAAATGAGTAACTATCCTTTCGCAGTAGCCTAGCTTCGCCGAGTAACAAAATAGCTGGGTGGGCCTCTGGCCGGGTAGTATGGTTGGGGTCGGCAAGCGTTAGGTTACTCAGGAGGCCAGCGAAATGCGTAGATAGCGTTATATACTTTATGGCCTGGGGTAATGCTGCCAGCAAAAAAGCTGGCAGCGGCATCTTTAATGCTAGTGCTAGAATGCTCTTTCGGATTTGCAATCCGAAAGCAATTTGCTTGGGATTTATAATCCTAAACAATACCTCTAAACCGCCTTAGACTTAGTCAACCGTTACGATTCCAACGCCTGAATAACTACGATACTCGCCGTTATACATTGCATCGGCTGATACCGGGCCGGCCGTGAATTTGCCTTTGGAAACGGCTCGGGCAAGGTAGTAATACGTTTGCGGTTTCCCGGAAACATTCACGAAGTAATGAATGCGGTCGTCACGTAAATCAAAGTGGTCGGGGTAAGATTGCCCTTTGATCCAGCTTAAATCACGTTCGGGCGTAATCCGTGGATTTTCGATCTCCAGACCCGCCGGTAACATATCCGTAATGACTACATTTTCAACGGGCAAGCCATTCTGCGTTCGCACCGTTACCCGAACAACGATCAGTTCATTTTGACGCAGATTGCGGGTAATGGGTTGTCCGCTGCGGTCGAGATACTGTTTCCGAACTTCCAGAATCTGATCACCCTGTGGAACGGTATTCCCCTGCGACAGGCCCTCCGCCTGAGCGAAGTAATACAGGGAACCTTTGCCCGAAGTAGTAAGGGTCAAGGGCGTTTGTAAGCCCTTGCTGAGTACCAGATCCTTACCTGTAAACGACGCCAGCGAACGCCCGGCTGACTTGATCTGAGCGGTAGCAGTAGCGGCAGCCGACTGTTTGGCCAGCTTACCCAGGGCCAGTAAGGCAAAACTTTCCTCCTGCGTAGATAACCATCGATTCTGTTGTACTGCCGCCGAAAGCTGACGGGCCAGACCCGGAATTTGCGGATTTGTCGCATCCGTTTCCAGTAAAGTATTCAGCACCAGAGCCTGATTGCGAATCGGACTGGAGAAGTTACCGCCGGTTTGCCGCGGACTGCGATCAACGGGATACGCTTTAGGCAGTAACGCGGATTGACTTGATTCATCGCCCAGAAAGCCAAAAGCCCCCGCCAGCAGATACCGGGAGTCGGTGGTCAGCAGGGACGTATTGGCCTTGTAATAATTCATTACCGAACGATTGGAACGACCCGCCAGTGTCAGGACATAGAGGCTGTAGACGGTTTCACGACGGGCCTGCATTCGGTTCGTGAGGCTGCCGTCTTCGTTGTGAATAACGGCCTTCTCATTGGCCTGGTTGCTCACCTGCTGATTAAGGTAATCCAGTGCCTTGCTCAGCGTGGTGGCATTTACTTCGTACCCCGCTTTTTGAGCTTCAATCATAAAATGGACGGCATAAGCCGTGGCCCACCATTCGTCGCGTTGCCCCGCCTGCCACATGGCTAAACCGCCGTTGTACAACTGTAAGGTTTCAATTTTCCGTAACGCCGCCGCTACATTCGCGGCCGGATTCAGGTCGGAGGTACCGGATTTCAGATACGGTTTTCGATCACTTTGAATCGTTTTAACCAGGTCGGCGAAGTATAGCTGAGGAAACGCCGCCGAAACGGATTGCTCCAGACAGCCGTAGGGATAACTCAGCAAATGATCAAGTCGATTGGCGAGTGAAACCAGCGGCGAGCGACTGATCCGCAGGGACGCCTTCACGGTTCCGGGAACAAAGTCCTGAAGCGAAAGTGGTACGGTAGCCGTTTGCCCGGCGTTCACCGTTCCTGAAACCGAAGTTTTGATTAAACCGACGCTGGGCCGAACGGTCAGGTCCACTTCTTCCGTAAACGTTTCTCCCAGCCCTTTGACCAATACTTTCACTTTACCCGTACCGATGGCCTGAGCAGCTTTAACGCTGAAGGTAACCCGGCCTTCGGCGTCAGGATTGATGTTGATAACCTGCGGAGCGGGGGACTGGTTTTGTAAAGCTCCCGTCGTTTGCAACGTTGCCGTTACGGAGGCCGCTTTCTTCGTGGTATTGGTAATGTTAACCGGAACGATCAGTTCATCCGAAGGACTGGCAAAGCGGGGGAGAGCCGTGCTAATGACCAGCGGGTCGGCCACTTTGATGTGCTGCGTGGCTGATCCAAAGGCTTGGTCCTTATAAGCCACGGCCATAATTCGCAGATCACCCGAAAACTGGGGAATGTCTACACTGAAACTGGCCTCGCCGCTAGCGTTCGCTTGCAGAATGCCACTCCATAACGCCACGAGTTTTACCCGACCATTCGCCAGCGGGTTCACCCGTTTTTCCATATCAAACCCGTCCCCACCGACGGAACTTCGCGAGCGAATGCCTAACTCGGGATGGAGATAGGCATAGAGGTCATAACCAGCTACTTCCAGAGCCCGCTTCTGATAAAAGAAACCGTAGGCATCGGGAGATTTGTAATTTTTCAGTTGAAGAATACCTTCGTCCACTACGGCCAGGGTTACCTGAGCATTTCGGGCCGTTTTTACACGAATCGTCTGACGCGTTTTTGACCGGGATTTTTCGACGGAAGTTATGGCAACGTCTAATTGATTATCCGCATCCGAAACCATAACCGGAGCATACCCGTGAGCGACCGTCAGTGGTAAATCTTCGTCGTTCATTTCCCGGAAAAGCGTCGCCGCTACGTAAATATTGGGTAAATGCTCTTTACCCACCGAGAAACTTAGTTCGGCAGATTTGTTGTCGGTGGTTAATACGTGATGTTCGAGTACGCGATTGCGTTCGAGGGTAACCAGCAATTTACCCGAAAAAGGCGTTTTGAATAATACTTTGGCCTGATCGCCCACCTGATAAGAAGGTTTATCGAAGGTCATTGCTACCTGACCTTCGTTATTCACTTCAAAAGCCGTGGAGCTGGTTTGACCGTACCCGTAAGCGTAAAACGACTGACTCGTCCAGTTTCGCGAACCTGCCCGGTGCAGGCGAACTTCGTATTCCCCGGAAACGGGCGGAGCATAACTGACCGAAGCTCGCCCTTTGGCGAAGGCAACCGCCCGACTAAAAACGATTTTTGATTGCTTTTTGGACGAATATTTCATCGAACCATCCGCATGCTTCTCAATCACCGTCTGGTAATCGTGTTTGATAATGTCAAGCTGACCCTGAGCGTTTTGAGGTTGTCCATCCGCATTTAACGCTACGAGTGGAATGGTAACCGGAGCATTGGTACCCACGTAGGTATCAGGCATGCCGATGCCGTATAAAACGGGCTGTGTCTGCACCGTAAATTTCTGCAAGCGATTCACCGGACGACCCGTTTCATCGAAGATGGTGACGAAAGCTTTGGCTTCCAGCAGACCCATGTCCTGCCAGCTGGCGGGTAACATAAAACCTTCGGTGGCCAGTCCGGCGGCATTGGTTTTACCCTGCCGAACCATGTTTTCGAATTTGGTATGATCCTGAATGTCGAAGGCGAAACTTTCGTAACCCTTGGGCTGAAAAAGCTGCCGCTTTACCTGAACCTCCATCTCATAATTCCGATCCGATGCCGGGGGGCCAAAAAGGTTGGTAGCCGTGGCCGAAATGGTGGCCGTTTCACCAGCGTTATACCGTTCCTTGGGTGACCGAACGTCAACTTTAATCCGATCCGGCATGAATTCTTCGACTGAAATGGACTGCGAAGTCAGGATTACGTCATTGGCGTTCAGGACTTCCAGTTGATACGTCCCCGTAACAACGGCGGTTTCGAGGGGAATATCGGCGGCTACGGCTCCCTGAGCGTTGGTAGTCAGGCGGAGGGTTCGGTACTCCCGACCATTGGGCATGAGAAAACGAACTTTCAGCGGAATTTCACCCGGCGTTTCCCAGGTGTGTTTACGCACGATGGTATTGAAATGCACCGTCTCGCCGGGGCGGTAAATGTTACGGTCGCCGTAGAGGAAGGCCTCAAAACCCGAGTTATTATCCCGCTTGCCGTCCACTTCAAAGCGACTGGTAGGCACCTGCGTATCTTCCAGAAACAGGTAATTGAAATCGTCTTCGGTCTGAGCCGTTACCAGGGCCGGGGTAAAGGACGTTTCTTTTAGTTTCTTGAATAAAGCCACGCCTTTCGAATCCGTTTTAGCCGTTTGAATCGTCTGATTATTCGAAGAAACCAGTTTGATTTCGACGTTACTCAGCGGTTCAGTGGAGCGGATGGAATGGGCAAAAACCAGGCATTCATCGCCCGCGTTTTTTGTTACCAGACCAATGTCCGAAATGCTGACCAGCTTGGTGGCGGAATGATAATACTCATCCGCTGAATTCAGCGACACCAGATAAATCCCCCGGAACTGGTTTGTCGGGTCGGGCAGGCTCAGGTTTAACAAGGAAACACCACCATTTTTGGGTAAGTCTTCCGTCTCAATGGTTTTGCTCACTACCACATCCGAGTACGTTCCGCCATCTTCGGAATACACGTAACCTCCTTCAACGTAAGCATCGTTTTCGTAGCGGTAATCGCGGTAACGGTTATTACGGAGGTACGCCAGAATGTTATTCTCGTAAATTTTCGAAATCCGAACCTGCACTTTGGGAATGTTGGTGACCTGAACGGCCACGTTTCGGTGACCCTTCGAGCTGAGATACACCGCTTTTTTATGCACGAACTCCAGGGCCGCGGGCATTCGTCCGAAATATAAATCTTTGGTATACGCTTCAGTAAGGGCGGGGCCCAGGGCTCCGCGTAATTGTTCGTTGAGCGTTAAGGTATAGGTATCGGTTTCGTTGAAATCGCCGCGGATGATAAAGCCATTTTCGAGTAACTCGGTCTGAGCCGTAACGCTGGTTCTGGTTTCCTGAACGGGCAATGGATTTCCTAAGCTGTCGTATTCAGTAGCTGCTTTTGTGTTCGTACTGGCATTCAGGGTATATCCTGAGGCGATGGATTCGGGGTTGAGTTCCTGGGTAGTGGTTACTTTGATAAAGCCGCGGTTATTTTCAAAACCGGTTTCTACGGTAACAATTTCCAACGTTTTCGGATCGGGTAAGGTGGTCTTTACCTCCAGCGGTTCTTTGGACTGGTAGGAAGTGGAAACGGCCTGAATGCCTGCGTCCAATTTCAGATTCAGCGGTTGGGCCTCCTGAACGCCGGACAAACTGAGGGGTAAGGAAGCCGTCGTCCCCTGTTGAGCTACGCTAAAGCCTACTTTTTCATCGTTCCGGGTAATGTTGAGTTTGGAGCCTACCTGACCGCCAGAGATCGGATAATTGAAATTCAGCCGAAGTTTCGCCACGGCCTGCCCGCCCGATTTGGCCTTGGTCCAATAGGCTTCGGCGGTTTGAAGTTGCAGATAAGGCGTGTGGAAATGGAGCTTTTCGGAAGAAAGACCCAAAGACTGCTCTTTTACCTGCGTAAGTAGTTTGTCGGAAAGCCGGGCCTGATACTCGGTGGCGGGCTGGAAAGAAGTAGCCGGCGAAAAAACGAGCTCATTTTTCCCAACCCATTTGAATCGACCCGGAATGGCGGGTTCAAACTCAATGAATCTGGTGCTTTGCCAGGTGCCTAATTCTGCTTCAGGAACAAGGTCTTTGTTAAAGGTAAAAACCAGGTTTTGGGCCAGCTGAATTTCATCTTCAAAATTCGTAGCCCGAACAACGACTTCATTGAGTTTAGAACAGGTCGTAAAAAAAATGGACAGAGCCAGTAGCCCAAGCACCCGAAGCCCACGCATAGCGTATAGAGGAATTTAGATTGAAGTAATGAATGGTCCGTTTTCAGGTTTCAATGAAATCTGAATGCTAAACGGGTGTAAGATAGGATTTATTTCTTCGGGTTGATAGGTAGCACCCTTCCGGGGTTATCCATATTTAACTCCACCAGGGTAAGGCGTATTCTTACCCTGCCGTTGCCAGCTTTTTCGCTGGCAACATGAGTTACGAGCGGGAAGTATTCCTGGCTAGTCATGCTCTTTTGGATTTACAATCCGAAAGCCATGGGTTGAGGATTTATAATCCGATAGTTCAGCACCCCCCCTGGAGTTATGGAGATCAGGGCTTAAAACAAATGTTGCCAGCGAAAAAGCTGGCAACGGGTAGGCTCATTGCAATCCGAAAGCCATGGGTTGAGAATTTATAATCCGATAGTTCAGCAAACCCCGCCGGAGTTATGGCTCATAACAAATGTTGCCAGCGAAAAAGCTGGCAACGGGTAGGCTCTTGGTATAACTAAAAACAGAATACTAACAGCTGAAAATCAACGTGGTACTTCTATTTTTTTAAGAATCTGATCAATGATCGCATCCGGGGTGGAGCCTTCCATTTCTTTCTCAGGCGTCAGAATCAATCGGTGACGCAAGACCGGAGCAGCGAGTTCCTGCACGTCTTCGGGCGTAACAAAATCGCGGCCCCGCAAGGCGGCCATGGCTTTGGATGCCTGTAACAAAGCTACCGATGCCCTTGGGGAAGCCCCCAGGTAAAGAAACTTGGAGTTACGGGTTTCGTGAACGATTTGAGCAATGTACGTAAGCACCCGGTCTTCGATTACAATTTGCCGGACCTTTTCGCGTAAGGCCGCCAATTGTTCTCTGGAAAGAATGGCCTGAATGGTATCCATCGCATCTACCATCTGGCGACGTTGGTGGTGTCCTCTCAGAATATCCGTTTCCTGCTCTAGTGTAGGATATTGCACGACAATTTTGAAGAGAAAACGATCCAGCTGGGCTTCGGGTAAGCGATAGGTGCCTTCCTGCTCGATGGGGTTTTGCGTAGCTAATACCAGAAAAGGAGCCGTCATGTGGTAGGTCTGACCCGCGTTGGTTACCTGCCGCTCTTCCATCACCTCAAACAGGGCCGATTGCGTCTTGGCCGGAGCCCGGTTGATCTCGTCAATCAAAACAATATTCGAAAAAATGGGACCGGGTTTGAATTCAAAATCGGAAGTTTTGGGATTAAAAATGGAAGTTCCCAATACGTCGGAAGGCATCAGATCCGGCGTGAACTGAATCCGGTTGAAGTCTACCGAAATGGTTTTCGCCAGTATCTTTGCGGTTAACGTTTTGGCCACACCCGGTACGCCTTCGATGAGCACGTGACCGTCCGCGAAAAGGGCCGTCAACAGCAAATCAATCATGGATTGCTGCCCAACAATTATCTTACCGACTTCGGTCCGAATGTCGGCCACGGTCTGGTAAAGTTCACTTAAGTCAATACGAGATTCAAAGGCGTCCATGCACTAAGTTGCGTTGAAAAGGTGGCAAAATACAGAATCCCTACCGGATTTCCCGAGGAATTTGACCCATCGTTTCAATACCAGAGCGAATTAGAACGTTTACCAACGTACGTTGACGATTACGAGCGAATCTGATGATCAAAAATATACTACGATATAGTCTGATACTGGGAATGCTATCCGGGGCCTGTGCGAAGAAACCCGGTCCTGAACCGAACCCATCGGTTACTCCCGCCAGTACCTTTTCCCAGATTCAGCGACGGATCTTGACGCCAACCTGTGCCACGGCGGGTTGCCACGCGTCTCCGCAGGATCCGGAATATGCCTCTCATCAACTGGTGTTAACGGCCGGGCAATCTTATAAAAACCTATTCAATGTAAAGCCGGTCAATACGCTGGCCGTGGCGGATGGGTTACTGCGGGTGAAGCCCTATAAATCACTGGAAAGTCTGTTTTATCATAAACTGAATTTTGATGCGTCTCACCACGGGGGTAAATTCTACGGAAGTCCTATGCCTCTGGGAGGCTCGCCTTTGTCCGTAGGACAGATTGATTTCGTTCGCCGCTGGATCGAAGCCGGAGCCCCCGAAACGGGTATGGTCTCTGATTCGACGTTGCTGGACGATAAGACCCCCAGCCCTGGCGGATGAGCTTACCTGCGGCCTGGTTAAGGAAAGATTAAAGGCAGGAAATCAGATAACGAGGGAAAGCCGTACCTTTGCGGCATGAAGCCACTGAATTTTAAGGATTTAATCATTTTCGAGAACGAAGATTACATCGTTATTAATAAACCCCCTTACATTGCTTCGCTCGACGAGCGTCAGGCGGATAACTCCCTGAGTATTTTACGAATGGCCAAAGCCTATAGCGAAGACGCTCAGCTTTGCCATCGACTGGATAAAGAAACTTCGGGTGCCCTGGCGATTGCTAAAAACCCCGAAGCGTACCGGCATTTATCCATGCAGTTTGAGCACCGCGAAACTGTAAAACGGTATCATGCCGTAGTGAACGGCGTGCATAATTTTCAGGGCGAATCAGTCTACCTGCCCATTCTGGCCTTACCTCGGGATGGGGTCGTGAAGATTGATCGGGCCAAAGGAAAAGAAGCCGAAACACTGTTTTTTACCCTGAAAGCCTATCGCCAGTATACCATCGTGGAGTGCTTGCCCATCACCGGCCGTATGCACCAGATTCGCGTACACCTGATGTGCATGAAAGCTCCCATTGTGTCGGATGAAACGTACGGAGGTAAGCCCGTGTACCTTTCTCAGCTTAAGAAAAAATTCAACCTGAAAAAGGATACCGACGAACAGCCTTTAATGAAACGCGTTGCCCTGCACGCCTATTCCCTGACGTTTAGTTTGCTGAACGGAGAAGAAATAAAAATCGAAGCTCCCTACCCGAAGGATTTTGAGGTGCTGGTGAAGCAACTGGAGAAGAATGGGTAAATTTTAGTTGTTAGTTGATAGTTATTGGTTGATAGTTAATAGTTGCTGGCAAAAGGGGAACGAACTGCTTCCTAATCTTTTCTAACAATAGTCAACTCATAAATACCGACGAATACCCTATACAAAAGGGTTACGGAATCGCTCCGTAACCCTTTTTTTTTATCAACCAACAACCAGTAACTAAAACTTCAAATTCAACCGGGTAAACCAGAACGCCCCGTTGCTGCCCATCTGAACGGGATCCCAAGCACCGCCGGATTCGGTCAGGCTGGGAATGTGCATGGTGGGATAGGCATTGAAGATATTCGTCCCGCCAATGGCCAGGCCTACTTTCGGCGTGAAACGGTACCCAAACGTCAGGTCCGTCGTTACTTTGGGTTTGTAAATATCAAACTTCTCGGCATCGGGTACGTCCTCTGCATAATCCCAGTTCGCCAGTTTGATTTCGCCAAAACGAACGAACCGTAGCATCACGTTGAACTTGCGAAGGGTATAATCAAAAGACAGGTTAATCTTCGAAGGCGGAGCCGCCGCGATGGCAAAATAACGTTCGCGTAAGTTGAAATAAATATCTTCCTTACCCGCCAGCCTTTCGGTGGTATTGACGCCGTCAATGGTTAGTTTATTGAAATTAGCCGCCAGTGAAGAAGTCAAACTTCCGTTGCCAAGGCCCGTGCGATGCGTCAGGATGACGTCCAGGCCTTTCGTTGTCGTTGAAATCGCGTTCGTGAAAAATTGGGCCTGGCCCACATTCAGGGCTTTTAGATCCTGACCAATGGCGTCGTCATCATCACCAAACTGACCCGTTAAGACAATCCGGTCCTTGATTTTGACGAGGTATCCGTCCACGGTCAGGGATAAGCTGTTGGTAGGGTTGAGGGTAATGCCCGCACTCAGGTTCTGCGACGTTTCCTGTTTGAGTTTGGGAATCCCCAGCGTCTGCGTTACCTGGCTCTCATTACGGGCAATCAACACTTCAACGGGCTGACCATTCACGAAGTTGGTAATGGTAGAGTTGAAGTACATCTGAGGTAAGGATGGAGCCCGGAAACCCGTGCTGGCCGTAGCCCGTAAGGTCAGGAAATCGGTTACTTTGTAACGGGCCGACAGTTTTCCGTTGAGCGTTCCGCCGAAATCACTGTAATGCTCGTAACGAGCGGCTACACCAAACAGGAAAGCTTTGGTAATATCGGCTTCCATGTCCACATAAACGCCCAGATTCGAGCGACCTTTGTTAATCACGTCACCCGGCTGGAAACCTGGAAAGCCCTGAGAACCCGGAGCCACGCCCGTTTCATAACTGCGATACGAAGCTTCTTCGCCCGCAAAAATCTGGTAATTCTCCACACGGTACTCAGCTCCGGCGGCGAGGTTAAAGCCTTGCAGCGTTTCCTTATAAAAACGGGAAAATTTCAAACCCGTGACGTTCTGGTTCAACTGAAACCCACCCGCATCGAAGGAGGTAGGCGAAGCCGCTCCCAGCGAAGTATTCAGGCTATTGTTGACGAAATAATGAAAACGGTTCGAGCCAAAGGTATTGTACAGATCAAACTCCGCTTTTCCGATCAGGTGCCGAACGCCCGCCGTAATCGAACGATCATTGATTTTACTGGAAATAATGGGGTCGAAGCCATCCGGGTAAATAGCAGGAACATTGCGGTCATCATCGGCAAAGCGAGTCCAGGCGTAAGCATCGCCCTTGCGGTAATTCAGTCCGCCGAAAGCATACAATTGCGTACGCTCTGACAAAGGCAGGCGTGCGTTCAGGTATAAAGCCGAGTTTTGAGCTTTCGGATCCCCGTATTGCCGGCGAGCCAGATCGCCCGGCGTGGTGTTCGCCCGGTTAGTATGATCGCGGAAGTTATAATCAGCCGTCAGGTTCAGAAAGCCGTCTTTCTTGATTTTGAATCCGTAGTTCGCATTCAGGTTATAGTTCAATCCGTCAAATTTCCTGTCATCAAAGCGATACTTAGCCTGATACGTTCCAGCATTGGCATTTACTTCCAGCACGTCAGTCGTCGTTTTTAACACGATGTTAATTACACCAGCAATGGCATCTGAGCCGTACTGAGCGGCGGCTCCGTCGCGTAGAATTTCAATGCGTTCGATGGCAGAAGCTGGAATGGCGTTTAAATCCGTTCCGGTGTTTCCACGGCCCCGCGTGCCAAAAAGGTTCACCAGCGAAGACTGATGCCGACGTTTCCCGTTGATCAGCACCAGCGTCTGATCGGGACCCAGGCCGCGTAGGGAAGCCGGATCCACGTGGTCTGCTCCATCGGATCCCGTTTGCCGGTTGGAGTTGAACGAAGGTGCTGCATATTGTAGTAACTGGTTCACGTCCAGTTGACCCGTGCGGGAAATTACTTTTTGCAAATCAATGATGTCTACCGGAGCGGGGGTGTCGGTCGGGGAGCGGTTCAGACTCCGTGATCCTACCACTTCGACCTGATTCAGAAGATTACCTTCCTGCAAAGAAAAATCGAGCGTAGTTAATCCGTTCAGGGATAGTTCTACTTTATCATAACCTACAAACGAGGCTACCAATACGGCGTTAGCCGCACTGACGGAAAGACGGTACTGGCCGGTGGCATCGGTAGTAGTGCCGTTGCTGGTGCCTTTTTCAAGAACGGTGGCTCCGGTTAATACTTCACCCGTAGATGAAGTTACTTTGCCGGTAACGGTGATTCGCTGAGCGAAGGCCGAAAAGGAAAGCAGGAGGAAGAAAAGTACTTTTTGGACCATAAAGCGATGCAATAAAGATAGAAAATTGGTTAACAAATGATGATAACTCTGGAAGACAGACGCTTGATAATCAGAATGAAACAGCAATAAACATACGTAGGGTTCTCTATAAATAAAAGACCCGGATTTTAGAAATCCGGGTCTTTTATTTAATGGTAAAGGGTAGTTATACCAATGCAGCCGCTTTTTCAATCACTTTCCGTAAGCCTGATACGTCAGAACCGCCAGCCGTTGCAAAGAATGGCTGGCCCCCGCCGCCGCCTTTCACTTCCCTGGCCAGTTCACGAACGAGTTGTCCGGCATTCAGGCCGCGTTCTTTGACCAGGTTTTCGGAAACCATCAGGGCCAGGGAAGGCTTGCCGCCCACTTCAGCTACCAGCAAAGCAAACAGGTTATCTACTTTATCCTTTAACTGATACGCCAGTTGTTTCAGAGCATCGGCGTTCGGCACTTCCACCTGTTCGGCCAGGAAGTTAATGCCGTTTTTCTCGGTAATTTTTGAAACCAGAGCTTCGCGAACGGAGCTTAATTTCTCGATTTCCAGCGAGTCTACGCGTTTCTGTAAAGCGGCTTTTTCTTCGATTAACCCTTGTACGGACTTCAGTACATCCTGCGTTTTCAGTAACTCTTTCAACTGATTCAGTAAGGACGACTGTTCTTCGAGTAATTCAAAAGCTTTTTCCGAAGTAATGGCTTCAATCCGGCGAACGCCCGTGGAAGAAGAGCTTTCGGAAGTGATCTTGAATAAGCCAATTTCTCCCGTAGCGGGTACGTGCGTACCGCCACAAAGCTCGACTGAATAGTTAGGATCGAACGTAATCACGCGAACGAAATCCCCGTATTTCTCACCAAACAAAGCCGTAGCTCCCCGCTGACGAGCTTCTTCGATGGGGACGTTCCGATCTTCCCGAAGAGCAATGTTTTCCCGGATTTTCTCGTTCACCCGTTGTTCCACGCGGGCCACTTCCTCATCCGTCATTTTCGAGAAATGGGAAAAATCAAAACGCAGCAGATCCGGACTCACCAGCGAACCTTTCTGAGCCACGTGCGAACCTAATACTTCCTGCAAAGCACTATGCATTAAGTGCGTAGCGGTGTGGTTCGAGGCAATCAGTTTCCGGCGGGAAGCGTCTACTTTCGCGGTTACTTTTGCTCCGTGAGCCTGAAGTTTTTCTTCGAATTCTTCGTCTTCAATTACGTGAATGCTGAGGTCGTTTTCTTTCTTGGTATCAACAACGATCAGCTCCGCGTTAGGCCAGGACAGTACGCCCGTATCACCCACCTGTCCGCCGGATTCGGCGTAGAAAGGTGTCTGATCTAACACGACATGGTATTGCGTTTTGCCTTTGGCTTCAACTTTGCGATACTTGGTAATGTTGGCATCAGCCTCGGTCTGATCGTAACCCAGGAATACGGTTTTGCCGCCTTCCTGTACTTCCAGCCAATCCGATTTCTCCGTAGCGGCATCTTTCCGCGAACGGTTTTTCTGTTCGGCGAGAGCTTTCTGGTATCCGGCTTCGTCGATCGAGAATCCTTGTTCACGAGCGATCAGAGCCGTTAAATCGACGGGAAAACCGAAGGTATCGTTCAGTTCGAAAACGGTAGCTCCTTCAATCACCTTGCTTTGGGATTCCTGAGCCAGAATTTTATCGAGTAAGGTTAAGCCCTTCTCCAGCGTACGCAGAAACGCGGCCTCTTCTTCCTGAATAACCTTCGCTACGAAATCTTTCTGAGCAATCAGTTCGGGGAATACGCCGTCAAACTGATCCGATAATAAAGGAATGAGACTGTATAAAAATGGTTCGCGGAAACCCAGGTACGTGTAGCCATACCGAACGGCCCGGCGTAAAATCCGGCGAATGACGTAACCCGCCCGAACGTTGGAAGGTAACTGTCCATCGGCAATGGCGAAGGCAATGGCCCGGATGTGATCCGAGATCACCCGCATGGCAATGTCCGCCCATTTGTCTTCTCCGTACGTTTTTCCGGCGGCTTTCGCGATGAACTCAATCGTTCCGGTGAAAACGTCGGTATCGTAATTTGACTTTTTTTGCTGAATCGCCATGCAAAGACGCTCAAAGCCCATGCCGGTATCCACGTGGCGGGCGGGCAGAGGCACAAGCGAGCCATCGGCTTTCCGCTCGAACTGCATGAAGACGTTATTCCAGATTTCGACGACCTGCGGATGATCGGCGTTGACGAGCGACTTGCCGGGAACGGCATCCACTTCCGCCTGATCGCGTAAATCCACGTGAATTTCGGAGCAGGGACCGCAGGGACCCACTTCGCCCATTTCCCAGAAGTTGTCTTTCTTATTGCCTAAGATAATACGGTCTTCGCTACCTAGAATTTCTTTCCAAAGGTCAAAGGCTTCCTGATCGAACGGAACGCCGTCTTTTTCGTCACCGCCAAAAACGGATACGTAGAGACGTTCTTTGGGAAGTTTATACACTTCCGTCAGCAGCTCCCAGGACCAGTGCAGGGCTTCTTTCTTGAAATAATCACCAAAGGACCAGTTGCCCAGCATTTCGAACATGGTATGGTGATAGGTATCAAACCCTACGTCTTCCAGGTCATTATGTTTACCCGATACCCGCAGACATTTCTGCGTATCCGCAATGCGGCGGGAAGGAGGCGTCCCATTGCCCAGGAAATAATCTTTGAACTGAGCCATACCTGAGTTATTAAACATCAGGGTAGGGTCATTTTTAGCCACCAGCGGGGCCGAAGGAACAATTAAATGGCCTTTTGATACAAAAAAATCAAGGAAAGCCTGGCGTATCTCTCTGGAAGTCATGGGATATTCGTCAGCCAGCGGGTTTCAGTAAGCAAAAGAGAAACCGCTGGAAATTAGCCTGCAAAGGTAATTTAAATTTCCTTGCGGGCGAAAGGAGAGCGAAAGAGCAATGATTTTAGGGGTAAGAATTTTTTTCGCTTGAAAACCAATCGTTTAGGTGAAAAACCTAAAATTATATTTTGAGTAATAGAATTTATTAAAATAAAATAAGGCATTTTTAAGGCTCTAATGCAGTCAATCGACTGCTTTTTATTCCCTAACCTTGCAACCATATTTCTTCTGTCGTAGTTTACGTTAGAAAGAATAGGGGCAGGGCTGTGGACTTTTGGGGCTAGCAACACCTTCACCGGAACTTATTACTATGCGGCGGTTATGACGGACGAGAAGCGGTACTATACCATACGAGAAGTAGCAGATATGTTTTCGTTTGATATCTCAAAAGTGAGGTATTGGACGGACAATTTTCCCACGCTCAAAAATAAGGTAAAGCGGAACCGGGGTGGTGACCGCATGTATACCAAAGAAGACATCCGCCAGCTGGAAATTATTTATCAGTTGGTAGAAGAACGGGGGTACACCCTGAAAGGAGCTCGCAAATACCTCGAAAACAAAGAGTTTAAGCAGGAGAACAATACGGAGCTGGTAGACTCTTTGCTTGAACTGCGTAAATTCCTGCTGGATCTGAGAGCCGCACTCGACGAAAAAGCGGGTCGTAACCGGAAATTTGAACGACCAGAACCCACGGATACGCCCGAAGAACAGACCTTGAAACTGGCCCGCCAGATGAAATAATCAGGCTCATCAGCAGCCTGCACTCCTGAAAGCCCGTGACCTTCACGGGCTTTTTTCTTGCCTGAACTAAACTTTTCGGAAAGGGTATGAGTTTTTTAAGAAATTTTGAAAGGAATTACATCTCTGTAAGCCTTTTCAACGTTAGTGTTGACTCAATCCCAATTTTCTATTTTTTTCAGAATGGCTGATACTAAGAACCTGTTACAACGCATTTTACAATCCATTTTTTTTAAAAGTGCTCAGAAAAAGGCCAGCCGTTCCGCCCGGAATCCTGCCTTTTTATTGCAACTGATTACGCAGGTTTTCCAGGCCTCTAATAAGGCTGGAATCGTTAGCGATGTTCAGGAAAAAATAGGGGTATTAGGCCGGTTGATTCGGGCCTATGCCAATGGTCAGTACCGAACGCTGCCCTGGAAAAGTCTGGTGTTAACCGTAAGTGTGCTGATTTACTTTGTCAGCCCGATTGACGTTATTCCGGATTTATTACCCATCATTGGTTTTACCGATGACATCGCTCTGCTGATCTGGCTGTTCCGTACCATTTCGGTGGATCTGGATGCCTTTAAAGAGTGGGAAAAACAACAGGCTGTGTCGATCGATATCAATCCCTGACGGAGGTTCTCTTTTCTGAACTGGAAGAAAAGCTTGATTGATGTACCAAATTTTCCGCTAGGAATTCTTAACTTTACATCCATATTATAAAGACATTGATTATGGAAATGGCAACAATTTTGGCGTTTAGCCTCGGTGGCCCCGAAATCGCTCTGATTATTTTTGCCTTTATTCTCCTGTTTGGAGCTAAAAAAATTCCTGAACTCGCAAGAGGCTTAGGCAAAGGCATTCGCGAGTTCAAGGACGCTAGTAAAGATGTCCGTAGCGAAATTGAAAAAGCAGGCGACGAAGCAAATAAGTAGTCGTAATTTTAAATACTTCAGGGCATAGTCACACGGCTAGGCCCTTTTGTTGTTTTTTACCGAATCCTCAGATTATCAGTCTATTTTGAAGTACTATTCCTCCTTCCGCTCGCTTCAGCAGGATTTACGCCAGGGTACGGCTTCGTGCCTGGCTATGGTTGATTATTACCTGGGCCGTATTGAAAAACAGGCTCACCTGAATGCATTTCTGGCCGTTTATGCCGAAGATGCGAGAGCTCAGGCTAGTCAGATTGATGCCAAACTCGCCGCCGGAACTGCCGGTAAACTGGCGGGTATGGTCATCGGAATAAAAGACCTGCTGTGTTATGCTGATCACGGCGTACAGGGAGGAAGTAAAATTCTGAATGGGTTCGTTTCTCAGTTTACGGCCACGGCCATTCAACGGCTGCTCGACGAAGATGCCATCATCATTGGACGGCAAAACTGTGATGAATTTGGCATGGGTTCGGCGAATGAAAATTCGGCTTTTGGACCCGTTCTGAATGCCATCAACGAAAGCCGGGTGCCCGGCGGTTCTTCGGGTGGTTCTGCCGTAGCGGTTCAGGCGGATCTGTGCTTTGCCTCGATTGGTACGGACACGGGTGGTTCGGTGCGTCAGCCGGCGGCTTTTTGTGGCGTAGTGGGCCTGAAACCTACTTACTCAAGAGTCTCCCGCTGGGGCTTACTGGCCTACGCCTCCTCCTTCGATACCATTGGCCCCATTACGCGTTGCGTGGAAGATGCCGCCCTGCTGCTGGAGGTCATGGCCGGAGCCGATGACCAGGATAGTACGGTGTCACAGACGCCCGTACCTGCGTACTCGGAAAAATTAACTTCGGGTGGTCTCAGAAAAATCGGTTATTTTCGCGAAAGTATTGATTCAGAAGGGGTAGACGAATCAGTGAAAACCGTCCTTCGCCAGACTATTGAACAATTGCAGGCGGCAGGACACACCGTTGTTCCGATTGATTTCCCGTTGGCTCATTATTATTTGCCCACGTATTATATCCTCACCACGGCGGAAGTAAGTTCGAACCTTTCCCGTTATGATGGAGTTCGATATGGATACCGAAGTCCCCAGGCGGTTGATCTGGATTCACTGTATCGACTCAGTCGGACGGAAGGGTTAGGCAGCGAAGCCCGTAAGCGAATTTTACTGGGTACCTTTGTTTTGAGTGCAAATTATTACGACGCGTATTACACGAAAGCACAACGGGTCCGGCGTTTAATTAAGGAAGAAATCGAAAGCCATTTTCAGGAAGTAGATTTTATTCTGTATCCCACTACGCCATCAGTAGCTTTTCCATTAGGCGAAAAGTCTTCGGACCCGGTGAAAGAATTCCTGGCTGACATCTTTACGGTACAAGCCAACCTTACGGGAACTCCCGCTATTTCACTTCCTCTGGGAACGGATAGTCAGGGCCTGCCCGTTGGGATTCAGATCATGGCCCCCGCCTTTGGTGAAGAGCAGTTACTGGCCTTCGCCCAATCTCTGGAGGTGGCTTCTGAATCTCAACTAACGAATTAACACTCAACCGAATGAATAAATGGTTATTGCTTTTCCTGGAAGGGCAATAATCAATATCCTTCTGCCCCCACTGATCGCATGAAGTATGTCCCGCGAGTTTCACCTGGAAGCTCCGGTATAACCTAACAACAAACTCTCAATGATGAGACCAATTCGAATCCTGACCGTTGCGGCGGCGATTGCCTCATTTTCGATTTGTTCCGTAGGAGCACAGACCGATTCGACGCACAGCAGTTCGCCTTCTGCTTCGGTAAGTAAAGATTCCGTGCCACGAGTGGATTATCAGCTCGTACACGAGCGGATGGCAAAACTGCAAAGAGAAATTCCCCTGAATCACAACGATGTAACGCATCAGTACGTCGAGTTTTTCACCTTCCGCAAGCCTTCTTTTGTGAAAGAAATGCTGGAACGGAAAGCCCTCTTTTTCCCCATTTTTGAAAAATACCTGGCTCAGTATGGTCTGCCCGACGAGCTCAAGTACCTTTCACTGATTGAGTCACGCCTCGATCCCAAAATCATTTCGCACGCGGGTGCCGGAGGGTTATGGCAGTTCATGCCCAGCACGGGTCGCATTGACTTCAAGTTACGGATTGATAAATACGTCGATGAACGCTTTGATCCTTACAAAGCGACGGAAGCGGCCTGTAAGTATTTCCTGCAATTAGGTCGCATTTTCAATAATGACTGGGAAATGATGCTGGCCTCCTACAATAGCGGGCCGGGTAATGTCAGCCGGGCCGTTCGTCGTTCCGGTAAGAAAAGTTACTGGGATGTGTACCCGTACCTGCACAAGGAAACCAGGGGTTATGTACCGCAGTATGCGGCCATTGTGTACATGATGCATTATGCCGAAGATCACGGTATCAAACCCGATACCATCCGTTCGATCGCGGCTTTTGATACGATTCATGTGAACTCGTACATGAACCTGAAGATGCTGGCCAGTGCCGGGCAGTTTTCTTACGACAAATTCAGACAGCTCAATCCTCAGATTCTGACGGATGTTCTGCCGGAGAATACCAGACGTTATCCCATTCGTTTACCGAAGGATGAACTGAAGCACTTTTACGCCCATCGTCAGGATGTGATGCTGTCGGCGACGCAATCGCCTTTTGCGGAGAGAACCATGCTGGCTTCCAATGATGATAACGAAGAGGAGGAGAATACGCAGCCCGCTACCCAGTCCAGGCAGGTTTCGCATAAAGTACGTCGGGGCGAATCGCTGTATTCCATTGCCCGGAAATATCAGGTAGCCGGAACGCAGTTGAAAAGCTGGAATCGTCTGGGACGCCAGGGCAAAATTCACCCCGGTCAGCGTTTGGTGATTTACAAACAAATAGAAGTTAAAGCCGAGCCAGCTCCAGCGGCAGTATTGGTGAAAAATACCAATACTACCCGTGAAGAAAGATTAAATAAAGCCCGTAAATATCATACGGTACAACCGGGTGATACGCTCTGGAAAATTTCGCAGCGGTACGGCGGTATTTCCATCGATAAATTAAGAAAACTGAATGGCATCAAAGGCAATGCAGTAAAGCCCGGCCAGAAGTTGATTGTCATCTAATTGAATAACGAAAGGTGAGTCAGAAAGGCTCACCTTTCGTTCCCTATAAACCAACACCATGATTGCTTATTTAGACGGGAAACTAACCTTTAAAGAACCGGCATACGTCATTATTGATGTGCAGGGAGTGGGGTATGAAGTCCGGATTTCGCTGCAAACGTTTTCGACGCTGCCGGAGGTTAACGAGAAATGTCGATTGTTTACCTATCTGAACATTCGGGAAGATGCTCACGTATTATTCGGATTTCGGGAAATTACTGAAAAACAGCTGTTTCTCGATCTGATCAGCGTATCGGGTATCGGGCCTAATACGGCTCTGGTGATGTTGTCTTCCTTATCTTCCGTAGAAATTCGTCAGGCCATTATTACCGAAGATTTACGCGTCATTCAGGGCATTAAAGGCATCGGAGCCAAGACCGCTCAACGGGTTATTCTGGAATTGAAAGATAAACTCAAGAAAGATCATCTGGCTTCCGGAAGCATGACAACCAACCTCTTTCTGGGGCCCAATTCGGGGGCTCGCACCGATGCGATTTCGGCTTTAATTGTGATGGGAATTCCTCGTCCGGTGGCGGAAAAATCAGTGGATACCATTCTCAAAAAACAGCCCGATATTTCCGTGGAAGAACTCATTAAACTATCCCTGAGATAACCTGAAAATCAGTCAGAAAAAGATTATCATTTCTTAATTATACACAAGTGGGAGACGATCCCACTTTTTTTTGCAATTTTACTTTTAGTTTCGCCGTTCTAGGATGCGGTAACCAGCGTTTATTCCTTTCACGTTATTGCGTATCTACCCCGATTATATATAGGACATTTTACCTAACAATGCGAATTTTCCAACCCGTTCGAAAGTCAGGAGCGAATTCCCGGCGGAGGCGATGGATTACGGTATCTGGATTTTTAAAGGCTTTCTTCCTCATTGGAACAACTTTTCTTACCGCGACAGGTCAGGTTGTTCGGCCCGATTCCACGCAGCAGGATACGCTGTACCGTACCAAAACCGGCCGACGGCCTTATCTGAAAGTACCCGATCGTTTGGGCAGTCGATTTACCTATCGTTTGCCTCAATCGCCGTTAATCCCCCGCGATCCCCAGACCTTACAGACCCAGTTCAGATACGATCCGAACGAACAGAAAATCATTGTGGATGATCAGTTCAAAGTAGGGGATAAAAATCTGCCTTATCGACCCGGAGAATCCATCTCGCTGGAAGAATACCTGCGGATTCAGAACGACGCCTCGTATCGGGATCTGTTGCGGGAGTACGCGGCACGTTCGGACGGAAAAAGTGAAATTTCCGGACGGGGGCTTTTTCCCAAAATCAAAATGACGGATCCTTCGCTGGATAAGATTTTTGGTTCGAATATCATCGATTTCCTCCCCAATGGATCGGTAACGCTGGATTTTGGGTATCAGCATCAGAATGTAGACAACCCCCTGATTCCGGTGCGGCAGCGGCGGCGGGGAGACTTTATCTTCAACGAACAGATTGCCGTTAACTTCGCCGGAAAAATTGGCGACAAGCTCAACCTCAATACGAATTTCGATACCAAGGCCGCTTTCAATTTTGAGAATAAACTGAAGCTGGGTTTTCGTAATCAGGAAGAAGACATTCTTCAGCGGGTGGAGGCCGGGAATACGAGTTTCCGAACCAATAGTCAGTTAATTCCCAGTGTAGAAAACTTATTTGGAGCTAACGTGGGGCTACGTTTTGGCAAGCTCGACGTGAATATCGTGGCCGCTCAGCAGCGTTCCAAACGCCAGAGCATTACCCTCAAAAACGGAGCTCAGAACCGGGGTTTTAGTATCCGTCAGGACTTATACGACGAAAACCGGCACTTCTTCCTCAGTCATTTCTTCCGAAATAATTACGAACGGTCGCTTCAGCAGTTACCCATGATTACCTCGGGCGTGACAGTTACCCGCGTGGAAGTCTACGTAACCAATCGCTCGCAAAGCACGGAAACGCTCCGGAATCTGGTGGGTCTGACCGACATGGGGGAGGGAAACCCTTACAACCGGACCTCTCCTCTGGTGCAACCCATTTCGGGCTCAGTCAGCTCCCCGGCCGATAACGCAGTCAACGGTCTTTTTCAGAATGTTTCGCAAAATCCTGCCGTTCGCCAGATTGATAACGTAGCTTCCGAATTAACGGGAAGCGGATATACGCGTGGGGTGGACTACGATGTGCTACGCGGAGCCCGGAAACTCGGGGAGCGGGAATTTAAATTCAACCCTCAGCTGGGTTACATTTCGTTGTTAACGCCTGTTCGTAACGACGAAATTGTGGCGGTCGCTTATGAATATACTTACCAGGGAAGAAATTATAAAGTTGGCGAGCTGACCGAAGATTATCAGAATCGTCAGCAGGACGAAGTGATCGTGCTGAAATTACTCAAGTCGTCTACCATTCGGAATAATACCAATATTCCAATGTGGGATCTGATGATGAAAAACATTTATTCATTAAGTACCCAAACGCCTTCGAGCAATACCAGTACCACTACCTATACAGGAACCACCGTGAGTGTGCAGCGGCAGGGATTCCAGTTGCGGGTAATTTACAAAGATGATATTACGGGAGTGGATAACCCCACCCTGCAGGAAACAAACATTGCCGGTATTCCGCTGGTGCAGGTAATGAATCTGGATCGGCTCAACCAGATGAACGACCGCCAGCCGGATGGTAACTTCGACTACGTCGAAGATGTCACCATTGACGCCAGAAATGGCCGGATTATCTTTCCCGTGCTCGAACCATTTGGCTCGACCTTACGAAACCGACTCAGTGCGGATAACCCTGCTCTGGTTGAGAAGTACGTTCAGAATACCCTTTACCGGGGCACGCAGATTGATGCGACTCAGGAGGCTGACAAAAACAAGTTCTACATTTCGGGTAGTTACCAGGGAGCCAACGGAGCCCAGATTCAGCTGGGTTTTGGCGTAGATGAAAACACCGTTCAGGTGGCCGCGGGTGGCATAGCGTTAAATCCCGGAACCGACTTCGTGGTAGAGGCTGGAAGTGTGCGAATTCTGAATGAGTCGCTGATGAATTCGGGCAAAGACGTAACCATCAGCTGGGAAACGCCGGATCTGTTCAACAATCAGCAGCGAACCCTGCTGGCGGGTCGCTTTGACTATCGCATTGACCGCAACTTCAATATTGGAGCTACCTTAATGCGACTGCGGGAAAGTACACCGGGAAACATTACCCGTGTGCCGCTGGGCAACGAACCCGTGAATAACTTCCTGTTTGGTTTCGATGCGAATCTGAAGAAAGACGTGCCCCTCCTGACCCGGGCTCTGGATGCTCTGCCGCTGATTCAGACCAAGGAAATGTCAAGCATTACCTTTTCGGGAGAATACGCTCAGTTACTCCCCGGCGTAACGCCCCGTTCCCGAAACCGGAGTTATCTGGATGATTTTGAAGGCAGCCGGACGATTTACGACTTTACCCGTCAGCCCATCAAATGGCGGATGGGGTCCACGCCCGATGGTTTCCCCAAGGGAACCGCGGCTAATCCTCTGGAATACGCCTACCGACGGGCCATGATTTCGGTCTATAACATTGATCAGACTTTTTACGGAACGGGCGGTCTGGGTAATTCCACTGTTCCGGGAGATCTGGACCTCACCAATGTGTACGAACGCCAGTTTCAGGAACAGGAAATCTTTCAGGGTAAGGCCTATCAGAATGTGAACCTGCCGCTCAATACGCTGGACATTTCCTATTTCCCGGCCGAACGGGGAATGTATAATTACAACCCGGACTTAACTTCTCAGGGTTTATTACGGAATCCCAAACAGAATTTTGGAGCCATTACCCGGGCCATTACGTCCGATAATGACTTTGACAATTCCAATATCGAGCTGATTGAATTCTGGGTCATGGATCCCTTCCTGAACGGAGCCAACGCGGTGGTCAAAGACGGCGTAATCAATCAGAATAATACCACCGGAGGTAAACTGCTGATTCACCTGGGGGATGTGTCGGAAGATGTAATTCCCGACGGACGGTTCAACTTTGAAAACGGCTTACCCGTAGGGCAGGTTCGCTCGCAGCCCATGAATGGGCAGGCCGCCAACGTAGACTCCACCGCCTGGGGCCGGGCTACGAAGCAGCAGTTCGTCATTAATGCCTTCGACAACGAAAACATCGCCGCTCAGGACATTGGAATGGATGGTCTGAATAATACGGATGAACAGACGTTCTTCAGCAACTACATTAATCAGATACGGGGCCGCGTAACGGGTAATGCCCTCGATCAGATCCTGTCGGATCCTTCCAACGACGATTTTCGCTATTATTTCAATACGGAAGCCGACCAAAATAACTGGTCGATCGTACAGCGGTATAAGCGTTTCATGGGCATGGAAAATAACTCGCCTGCCAATACCGCTTCCGGCTCGCAGATAACGCCGTCCTCGACCAACCTTCCCGACTCGGAAGATTTGAACGTGGATAATACCATCAACGAAACGGAAAGTTATTACGAATACGAAGTGCCCCTGAAACCGGGTGAACTGAAAGTAGGAAGTAACAACATCGTGGATGAGGCGACCGTAACCCAGCGGGATGGTACGACGACTAAATGGTACCTGTTTCGGGTGGAAGTCCGGAAGCCCAGCCGTTCTGTAGGCGGGATCACCGGCTTCAAGTCCGTTCGTTTCATGCGAATGGTCATGACTGATTTTGAGCAACCCGTGGTACTGCGTTTTGCCCGCTTGCAGTTAACCGGATTCCAGTATCGGAAATACGAATACGATTTAACCGCGAAAGGACTGGAAGAAGTGCCCGAGCCGTACGATGCCGATTTCCGCGTATCGACGGTGAATATTGAAGAAAACGGCCCCGGGACGCAGGACGCCGGCCGGATTCCTTACGTCGTTCCTCCGGGATACGAGCGGGATCGGGACATTATGACCATCAACAACGCCCAGCTGAATGAGCAGGGCCTGAGTCTGTGCGTGACGGATTTACGCGATGGAGATGCCCGGGCGGCCTATAAGCTGGTCAACTATAACCTGAACCAGTACCGTCGTCTGACCATGTCGGTGCACATGGAAAATGACCTGAATGAAAGTGCCAGGACGAGCACGTTTATTCGTTTGGGAACGGATTTCAAGGATAACTACTACGAAGTGGAGGTGCGGGATTTACGGGCAACCGATCCCGCTTCCATCAATATCGGTGCCCCGGATCCTACGCTGGTCTGGCCCGTTGATAACAAGTTTGACTTCCCAATTGATGAATTAAGGCGGATAAAAGCCGAGCGAAACCGACAGGGAGCGGCTAATTCAACGCCCTTTACGATGGTCTCGGAGGATGGAAAATACAACATTACCGTAGTCGGAACCCCCGACGTTTCGGCCGTGCAGGTTCTGATGATCGGGGTGCGGAATCCGGTTTCGGACGACGGGCAGGCGAAGTCCTTCTGCGTATGGGTGAACGAATTTCACGCCACTGATTTCGATCAGAAGTCGGGGTATGCGGCCATTGGCCGGGCGGATATCAAGCTCGCTGATTTTGCAACCGTTACGTTAACCGGAGCCATGAAAACCTACGGCTTCGGTGGCGTGGAAACCCGTATTTCGGAGCGTTCCCAAAGTGACGCCCTGGCTCTGGGAATGGCTTCCAATGTGAACCTGGATAAGCTGTTTCCGCAAAAGTGGGGCCTTCAGATTCCGTTCTACTTCAGTCTGGATCGCCAGAATATCCGTCCGCATTTTAACCCGCTGGATCCTGATATGCCCCTGGAGTTATCCCTGAGTACGATGGAAGCCGGTCAGCGGGAAGCCTACCGGAAAATGGTAGAAGAAAACTATTCACGGAAGGCAATTAACTTTTCCAACGTTCGTAAGATTCGGGTAAATCCGAACGGCAGAGCTCATTTCTACGATGTTGAAAACTTCTCCTTTACCTACGCGTATTCGGATGCCGTTCGGTCCAATATCAACCTGGCTGAATACCGTCAGATGTCGCGGCGGGGCGGGGTTACTTACGCCTTTACAACCGTGCCCAAACCCTGGGAGCCGTTTAAAAAATGGAACAATGATCGCCATATTGTACAGTTAATTAAAGACTTCAATTTCACCCCGATTCCCAACAGCATTACCCTGCGGGCGGATATGGATCGGAGTTTGATCCGGACGCAGTATCGGAGTGCCATTGCGGGTTCTACGGCGGGTAACCCCCGGTTAACGACGGATGGCGTAACGCCCTTATTTGAGAAATACTGGCTCTTTAATCGTTTGTATGGTCTGAACTGGAATTTCTCGAAAAACTGGAATGCCCGTTACGATGCCACGGCTCAGGCCATCATTGATGAACCCTACGGCGACATTAATACGCAGGAAAAACGGGATTCGGTGATGAACAGCCTGCGGAATCTGGGGCGGATGAAAAACTTTGAACAACGCATCAGTAATACCTGGCAGATCCCGCTCAATAAAACGCCACTGACGGACTGGATGACCGCTCAGCTGCAATACAACGTAGCGTATAAATTCCAGGCCAACAGTTACGGAATCGTGGACTCTACCGGGACGCCCTTCGGAAATACCATTCAGAACCGCCGGGAACGGGTTCTGACCGGACGGATTGATTTCGTAGCTCTGTACAACCGGGTAAAAGCCTTCCGCTGGATGAACTCCCCCCGGGCTCCCCGCCGGGATATCGCCCGCAGCCCCGGCGATTTCGACGAAGTAGAACAGGATAATAACCGTTTCCTGAAAAGTGTATCCCGGCTGTTACTGACCGTTCGTGGCATCCGGTACACCTATGCTATTGACGAGTCTACGATTCTTCCTGGCTTCATGTCCACACCGTACCTGCTGGGAGACCGCAGTGGTGTTCCGGGACTACCGTTTATCGTAGGAAGTCAGAATGCCAGCATTCGTTACCGGGGAGCTGAGGAAGGCTGGCTTTCGAAAAGTACGGTCCAGAACCAGCCTTTTGTGCAAAGCGTAACCAAGCGTTTCGAGGCCACTACGGATCTGGAACCCTGGAAGGACTTCAAAGTCTTCATGGACTTACGCTACAACCGCTCCGATAACTATCAGGAATTTTTCCGGCCCGCTACCGTGAACGGGCTTTTTGAGAGTCAGTCGCCCGTACGTTCCGGTAGTTACTCGATGAGTTATCTGTCATTCATGACGGCCTTTGAACGAACCAGCCGCGAGAGTTTCTCGGCCAACTTTGAACGATTCAAGGATTACCGGAACGTATTGCTGGAACGCCTGAGGGTAGCTAACCCGGCTGGCGATTCTTATAACGTGAATTCTCAGGATGTCCTGATTCCGGCCTTCTTCGCGGCTTATTCAGGAAAGAGTCCGGAGAAAGTGAAATTTTCGCCGTTCTATAAGATTCCATTGCCCAACTGGCGAGTGAATTACAATGGTCTGACGAATGTTCCGTGGTTCAAAAGACGCTTTTCGCAGATCCAGATTACGCACTCGTATTCGAGTACCTATAACGTGGGGAGCTTCGTGTCGTCGCTGGAATACGACGCGGCTTTCGTAGCCCTGAACGCCCCCCTGTATCCTTTCGCTGATCGGGTGAATGCGGAAGGACAGTTCGTGCCGGTGTATGTCATGAGTGTGATTTCTTTTGTGGAACGCTTCGCTCCGTTTGTGGGGGTACAGTTCCGCACGAAAGATGGCATTTCGGGTGGACTCGAATACAATCAGGACCGGAACGTAGGGCTGAACCTGTCGAACGTTTCTGTGAATGAAGTAAGTAATAAAGACCTGACGGGCCGGATTGGATTCACCAAACAGAACGTTCGCTTCAATTTAGGCGGCCGTCAGATTAAACTGAAAAACGATCTGACGTTCGATTGCCGCCTGACCTTCCGCGATCAGCGGGTCGTCATCCGTAAGCTGGAAGGCGAAACCACCCCGACGGCTGGCAACGTATTCTTCCAGTTCAATCCGAGCGTCACCTACAATGCCAGCCGACAGCTGAATGTGCGGGTGTACATCGATCGAACGGTGAATGATCCCTTGGTGTCCAACTCCTTCCGGCGAGCTTTAACGCAGGGCGGAATTCAGTTACGATTAAGTCTGAACTAAGCGATACATCTAAAACAGCAAAGCCCGGATTTCCGGGCTTTGCTGTTTTAAATTAGCTTCCGTAAAGTTTAAGACTTTCGGGAAGGTTGACCTGAAGAAGGATTACTTCTTTAATATACCGCTTGTAACGCTATCGTTAATCAATTGCTCAGCATACTGCCAGATGGTATCAGAACCCCGTGCCATGACTTGTTTCTTGGCTATTACCTGATCGTAGGTTACCCCGAACTCAGCCCAGGTGCCTCCGTTATTGGAAGTGTTCTGAAGAAGGGGTTCCAGGCGATCCATGGCTCGGGCAAATTTGGCCTCATTCGTTTCCTGAGCCTCAAATTCTTCCCAGATCGTGATCAGTTCTTCGGCCTGCGGTTCCGGTAATAATCCAAAAATCCGTTGAGCTGCCACCCGTTCTTCGAGGGTATTGTCGTGGTTTTTCCGGGAATCATAGATGAAGGTATCGCCAGCATCAATCTCGACAATATCGTGAATGAGTAACATCTTGATCACCCGGAGTAGGTCAACCGGAACATTGGAATGTTCGGCCAGTACCATAGCCATCAGGGCCAGATGCCAGCTGTGCTCGGCGTCATTCTCGTTTCGATCACTATGGAACAGTTTGGTCTTTCGCAGGATGTATTTCAGTTTATCAACTTCCTTGATGAATTCAATTTGCCTGAGCAGATTCTCTGTGTTCATGGTCCGGGACATTTATTGGCGACAGCAAAGGTGAATGACAAGAAGAGAAGGTCAATTGCCAATTGACAAGTAATACTCTAAGGGTCTGTTTATGATAACTAGTAAGCCTGAAAAGGCGGAGTAGCTTACCGAGAGTTTCAAACTTTCGGGAAGCGGACCTAACGTGAGCCTTACCGATACCCTTCGGCCTGCAATTCGAATAACTCGGCGTAGCGGCCCTTCTGAAGCAGTAACTCTTCGTGCGTTCCAATTTCCAGAACTTTTCCTCCTTCCAGCACCAGAATGCGATCCGCCATGCGAACGGTGCTGAAGCGGTGCGAAATCAGGACGGCTGTTTTTCCTTTCGTCAATTCAGCAAATCGCTGAAAAACCTCGTATTCGGCCCGGGCATCCAGAGCAGACGTGGGTTCGTCAAGAATCAATAAATCAGCTTCCCGCAGATAAGCACGGGCCAGAGCCACTTTCTGCCACTGTCCACCGGATAACTCCACCCCGCCCGAAAACCGACGGCCCAGCGGCTGGTCGTATTGCTGGGGTAAGCCCGCAATCACCTGATCGGCGAGACTGTGTTCAGCAGCTTTTTCAAGAGCCTCCCGGTTTTCACGTTCGAAAATGTCTCCTACGGCGATGTTATCACCCGCCGAAAACTGGAAGCGTAGGTAGTCCTGAAAAATAACGCCGATGTGCTGACGTAACTCCTCCAGATCGTAGTCTTTCAGGTTATACCCATCCAGTAAAATCTGTCCCTCATCCGGGTCGTACAAACGGCCCAGAAGTTTAACTAGGGTCGTCTTACCCGCTCCATTTTCGCCCACCAAAGCCAGTTTTTCCCCGGCTTTCAGCGTAAAGCTGAGGTCACGAACGGCCCATTTTTCGGAATTGGGATACTTGAATCCTACCTGATCAAAGACAAAACCCTGGGTAATCACTTTGGGGAACGGACGGGGCTGAGGAGGAGAGACAATCTGCGGCTGAATGTCGAAAAATTCGAATAAATCTTTCAGGTATAAGGCTCCCTGTGAAATGCTGTTGAAGCGACCCAGAATGCCTTCCAGCAAACTCCGCACCTGCCGGAAGGAACCCGCCAGAAAGGTCAGATCGCCAAGCGTTACCCGCCCCTGAACCGTCTGAAAAATCATGTAGCCGTAAGCGGAATAATACCCAACGGTACCCACGGCCAGTAATAAACTGCCCCAGCCCGCCCGCTCGATGGCGAGTTTTCGGTTTTCCTGAAAGTACTGTTCGGAAAGCGTTCGATACCGATTGATCAGGAAATCCGATAATCCGAAGAGTTTGATCTCCTTCGCGGTGTCGTCACTGGCCCCCAGGTAACGGTAATAATCCAGCTCGCGGCGTTGGGGGGTCCAACCGTAGAGGAGGGAGTAACTCCGGGCGTTGAAGTGTAACTCGCCCATAAAAGACGGAATAACAGCTACCAGTAACAACAGCAATAACCAGGGAGCAAAGCTGATCAGACCAATGGCGAGCGAGGCAATCGTCAGAGAATCCTGCACCTGAGAAAAGGTCTGGGTCAGTAACTGCGTGCGGCCAGCCGTTTGCTGCCGGGCCCGTTCGAGTTTATCGTAAAAAGTCGGGTTTTCAAACTGAGCCAAATCCAGCGTGGCCGCGTGTTGCATCAGCCGAACGGAGGTCTGGTGGGCATACCAGTCGCCGAGCAGGCTTTCACTCAGCGAAATGCCACGGCTTAGCAGATCGCTGCCAATGGCCAGCCAAAATTCAATCGCCACCAGAACCCACAACTGCGTCAGATCGGAAGAATGAGCATTCGCCAGCCGGATAACCTCATCTATAATGAGCTTACCCACGTAAAGACTGGCCGTCGGTACCGCAGAGCGGAGCAGTCGCAGGAAAAGATTGAGTAGCGTTAAGGAAGGACTGGTTTGCCAGATTTGCCTGAAAAAAGCCGGTAAATTCCGCAGGGCAGCAAAGCGTTCGCGGAAGGTAAGGGAAGTATCAGAAGATTCAGTATTACGTTTTCTTGCCATTGTATAAAGTCAACGTAAGTGCGAGCTAAAAAAATCCCGCCTGGAACTTCTTTAAATGCAACATAGTTGCAAATGTAAATCCGGCTTCAGGTTCGGAAGAAAATCGAAATGGAACGTCCTTTTTATCCTTGAAATCATACGATCGATCTTTATGAAATTTGACGCAATTATTGTTGGCGGTAGTTATGCGGGCCTGTCGGCGGCCATGGCTTTGGGGCGTTCCCTGCGGAATGTACTGGTCATTGATGGGGGAGAACCCTGCAATCGATATACGCCGCATTCCCACAATTTTATCACCCAGGACGGGCAAACGCCGGCTGCTATTTCGGCGTTGGCTAAAGAGCAGGTCCTGAAGTATCCCACCGTCACGTTTGTAACGGACAAGGCAATCAAAGCCGAACAGAAAGACCAGTGTTTCGAAATCCGGACGGAATCAGGGAAGTGTTTTTTGGGAAAGAAAGTAATTCTGGCCACGGGTATTGTCGATCAGATGCGGCCCATTCCGGGCTTTGAGGAGTGCTGGGGGAATACCATTATTCACTGCCCGTACTGTCACGGTTACGAGGTGCGGAATGAGAAAATCGGTATCCTGAGTAATAGTGAGGCGAGTTATGAATTCGCCCGGCTGATTAATAACTGGTCCAAAGACATTCGAATCCTGACGGACGGCGACTGTGAGATTCCGGAAGAAAATTTAGAGAAATTGCGGTATAAAAAATTTCCGGTCGTTGAAGGAGCCATCGAAGCCTTCATTCACGAAGAGGGTAAACTACAGAAAGTATTGTTCAAAGACGGAAGCGAACTGGAACTGACGGCTATTTTCGTTCGGGTACCCTTCAAATTTGCTACCGATTTACACGAGCAGCTGGGTTGTGAACTCAACGATCACGGTCATATCAGGGTAAACGATTTACAACAGACTTCCGTACCGGGGGTCTACGCCGCTGGCGATGCCACGACCGGGTTCCGTTCGGTGGCCTCCGCTACGGCCACGGGTAACAAAGCCGGAGCTTTGGTTAATCATGAGTTGATTCACGAGGAAGATATTTAAGGGTTTGTTGTTCGTTGATGGTTGTTTGTTGAGGGTATAATACTTATTACTGAACACTTCTGGAAAGGTCTGATTGATTCAATATGAAATCGGTCAGACCTTTTCTATGAGTTATGGTTTCCGGTAAGCCCAACACTCAAAACCCGTAACCCGATACGCTCCAACTCAAATACATTTTGTATTTTACCCTTTCAAAACTTTGATTCCCGATGAGATACCTATCCCTGCTAGCCATTCCCCTGGTACTGATATTCACCGTTTCCTGCCGGAAAAATGCTCCGAAACTTAGCAAAGGAGCCTACGAATTCATTACGGATGATCCGAATGCCAAACCTTTCATTTCCGATAAAAAAGGCGTTTTCGAAAAACACGTCATGGTGGCATCGGCTCACCCGGAAGCTTCGAAAGTAGGAGCAGAAATTATGAAAAAAGGAGGCAATGCGATCGACGCCGCGGTGGCTACCTTCTTTGCTCTGGCCGTCGTTCACCCTTCGGCGGGTAATCTCGGCGGGGGTGGTTATATGGTATTTCGGGATAAAGCCGGACAAAGTTTTGCCCTGGATTTTCGCGAAAAAGCTCCGGCGGCGGCCTTTCGGGATATGTATCTGGATTCGCTGGGGAACGTGGTACCTAACATGGCCTGGCTGGGTCATTCGGCCAGTGGAGTGCCGGGTTCGGTGGATGGCATGGTCATGGCTCATCAGAAGTTTGGAAAAATGAGCTGGAAGGAAGTCATCCAACCCGCCATTGACCTGGCAGAAAAAGGCGTAGCTCTGACCGAAAATGAAGCCAAAGGGCTCAATCGCGTGCGTTCGGACATTAAGAAATACAATCCCGGCGAACCCTATTTTCTGAAAATGGAAGCCGATACAGTCTGGAAAACGGGCGAAAACTTCGTGCAGACGGATTTGGGAAAAACGCTCCGGCGGATTCAGGAGCAGGGCCGTGCCGGATTTTATGAAGGAGAAACGGCTGCCTTGTTAGTCAAGGAAATGTCAGTAGCCAAAGCCCCGATTGTGCAGAAAGACCTGGATGACTACCGTTCGGCCTGGCGTACGCCCATTTCAGGGACTTATCGGGGGCATAAAATCATATCCATGTCACCGACTTCTTCGGGCGGAATCGCTCTGGTTCAACTATTGAAAATGGTGGAACCCTTTCCGCTTAAACGCTGGGGCTGGCATTCTGATTCGACCACGCAGGTGATTATTGAAGCCGAGCGACGGGTGTACGCCGACCGGGCCAAATGGCTGGGCGATCCGGATTTTTTTAAAGTACCGGCCAAAGAATTACTCGAACCAGAATATCTGAAGAAACGCTGGAGCGACTTCGACTGGAACAAAGCCAGCGATTCCAAAGTCATTTCCGGGGGAGCCGTCGCGGGTTATGAAAGCAATGAAACCACGCACTTTTCGGTCGTAGACGAAGAAGGTAATGCCGTATCGATCACCACGACCATTAATAACGGATATGGGAGCCGGGTGGTCGTGAACGGAGCCGGATTTCTGATGAATGATGAAATGGAAGATTTTGCCGTAAAACCCGGCGTACTTAATATTTACGGACTGGTAGGGGCGGAGGCCAACTCGGTTCAGCCCGGCAAGCGGATGCTTTCCAGCATGACGCCTACCATTGTCGAAAAAGACGGGAAACTATTCATGGTGGTCGGAACGCCCGGGGGCTCTACCATCATTACCAGCGTTTTTCAGACGATTAGTAACGTCATTGATCATGGGATGGGGATGCAGGAAGCCGTCAATGCTCTGAAATTTCATCACCAGTGGTTACCCGACCGCACTACGTACGAACGTGGAGCTTTCTCCGATAAAGTAATCAATACTCTGAAAAGCAAAGGCTATATCATTGAACCGCAAACAGGCACGCTGGGCCGGATGGATTGCATTCTGGTATTACCCAATGGTTCGCTCGAAGGCGGTTCCGACCCCCGGGCCGATGATACCAGCGTGGGCTGGTAACCAAAAAGCGAAAGCCTGATCGACTGGATCAGGCTTTCGCTTTTTACTCGTCAGAAATTACATTTTGATCTTACTGTCTTTGTCCAGATAGGTTTTGTTACCGCTGGAGTTGATGTAATACTGACCGCCTTTGGCTCCTACGTAGATGTTACGACCTTTGGCGTCTTTTCCCACCATTTTATCCGCTCCGGCTACTTTTTTCTGAACGGTGGCACTGGCTTCGGCTTCATCTTCATCTTTCGTTACTTTCTGAGCTACTTTTTTCGTTTCGTCCTTTACGTCTTTCGCTCCCTGTTTTACGTCGGCCTTTACTTCTTTGGCCTCTTTTTTTACGTCCGCTTTCGCCTCTTTTACGTCCTTATCGGCCTTGGCTTTGGTTTCTTTTGCTTTTTCGTCCGCTTTCGCCTTGGTTTCCCTGGCATCGGCTTTCGCTTTTTTCAATTTATCTTCTGCAGACTGAGCTTGTGAGGTAAATACAACGCCTAAGAATAAGAGCGTTACGGCCAGTAATTTGTTCATGGATTTGGTTGTTAAGATTGAAACTAAAATTTAAGAGCAGTAATATTGTTGATAAAAGGTAATCTAACAACTATCCTTTTATCTCAATCCTGCTATTTTTACTAAAAGATACATAAATGATTCATTAGTAGATTATTAAGCTAAGTTAAATCTTCATTAATACGCTTTTCCAAGGCTGGGGAAGGCTTTCATCAGCATCTTTTTTATACCTTACTCTTCAAAACCATACGTAAGCATTCCTTGAAACTTCATACTATTGATGCCGGTCATTTCAAGCTCGACGGCGGATCTATGTTTGGCGTGGTGCCTAAAGTGCTCTGGCAAAAACTCACCGAGTCGGACGAGAATAATCATGTGCCCCTGGCCATGCGATGTTTGTTGATTGAAACCAGTAACCGACTGATCCTGGTGGATTGCGGGATGGGTGATAAGCAGGACGCCCGCTGGCAACGTTTTTATTACCGCTACAGTGAGGGAGATCTAGTAGGGTCCATTAAAAAAGCCGGCTTTGATCCAAGCGAAATAACGGACGTGCTCCTCAGTCATTTACACTTTGACCATTGTGGCGGAGCCGTGCAGTGGAATAGCCGGAAAGATGGCTATGAACTAACGTTCACCAATGCCCATTACTGGACGCATAGTGAGCACTGGGCCTGGGCTCTGAACCCTAATGCACGCGAAAAGTCCACGTTTCTAAAGGAGAACCTGCTGCCGATGCAGGAGTCCGGGCAGTTGAAATTTGTGGATCAGGAATCCTTTGGCACGGAAATAGAACTACTGACGATGAATGGCCATACGGAAAAAATGCTGTTGCCTAAAATGAAGATAGGGGAGCAGACCGTCGTCTTTACGGCAGACCTGTTACCAACTTCGGCTCACGTAGCGGTGAATTACGTCATGAGTTATGACATTCGGCCCCTGGATTCGATGGCGGAGAAAGAGCATTTTTACTCCCGGGCCATTGCCGAAAACTGGATTCTTTTTTCTGATCATGACCCGGTTTACGAAGCTCTCACCATTCAGTCCACCGAAAAAGGCTACCGGCTGAAAGAGGCAGGCCGACTCATCGATTTTCTTTAAACTACCTGGAACCATGAACCACTCACCAAAGCCCGAAAAAGACGATTTCATTCAGCGGAACACCGCGGAAGGGGAGCCCAAGAGTAAGCCCGAAGACATTCCGCAGGAAAATGTGTTGCCTCTGCATCCGACTACAGATGAGCCCGAAGAAAAGAAACCGGGAAACGATGATTTCATTGAGAGAAATGACGAGGACTAGCCCAATAAAAAAACGCTCCCGTGATGCACAGGAGCGTTTCAAAATCTTAACCTCTAAACCTATTTATGATTCAAAATTAGGATCGAAACGGGAGACGTTTCAGGGTATTCTATGAACTGTAGGGTTTATACGTCAAACTGTTGTTTTTGACGTCTGAACGGTACCTTATACGTCATGAAAAGATTAGGGGAAATTTCTTGCTAATTGTCTGAGTATCCTGTATATTTGAGTATCCCCTCCTATCGCTCTCTGTTTGCAAAACCTGATAGGAAAATGAAAGCCTGGCATAGTGTCGGGCTTCTTTTTTTGTCATCCTTCAAAGGATAGGTCCAGAAGGCTAAAGCTGAAAAGACCCAGTGGACTATATTTTGGTTTTAACAAGAAGAATAGTCCAGGAAGGTTAACATAACGTTTGATTATGCAACAAATAGGAATCGAATAAAAGATATTTTAATTCAGGCAAACATATGCCTACCGAATCATATACATATAAGCTCAGAAGCAACAGTAGTGACTAGGGATGACTTTAATTCATTCATGAAGCATCATGAATGGGAACTAGCCATGGAGACTTTGGAGGAAATTGCCCTTCATGTGAAACCTGCTGTATCGGCTGAATTTTGGTCTTTATTAGTTCAGGCAGCCACTCTCATGAAAAGCTCCTCAAATTTAATTCACTATCAATCTTTGGCCCTAAAAGGTCGAGAGATTGATAATTAGACCTAAGATTGGATAAACTAACTAATCATTAAAACTTTATAACCTTTTACAGGCGACCGCCGAAGTAATGCGATGTATGCACTCGCACGCCAGCACCTACCCGAAAATTCGGCCTTTCTCAACTTTCGGATTTATTCCGTCTTTGTTGAGGCCTATTATATATTAGATACAAGAGATGGTTTTTACTCCCCAATTATGGGGGATATTGGGCCGCTTATCTCCAGGATTTAGCCTTTAATCGAAGTTTACGTACTAAACTATATCGTCCGCCGTATCTTTGTCTCACTGAATTGGTCAGAGAAGTGGCGGCTTTGATGGCGAATTCACTAAAAAGCCTACCCATGACGATGAGTAGGCTTTTTTATGTAGCATTATTGCAACTTGGTAATAGTCATAGATGCTCCGTGAGCAAATCCTCCACGAAATTTCAAATGAGTTGCTTGGTCGGGAATGTTACTATTCTGCGGAATGATTAATATAGAAACCTCTGTTCCGGCATTGATCCAGGTGATCACATTGCCATGAGTATTTAGGTTCGTATCCGTAGAGTACGCATAAGAACCTTGTACACCGGCACCATTAAGGTTTAATATGGCAATATAATTTGCTCCCGAAACCTCCTGAGGGGTAATGTCAAACTCCAGTTTATAGTATCCTGCTTTTAAAACGTGTAGATATAGTCGATCAGACGAAGAAGTGCCAAAATCTTCGGTGGCCATTATATCATTAAAAGAAATGAACTTTCCCCAGATACTGGGAGCAGTAAACTCAGTATTTCCATCGTAGGTATTCTTGTAAAAAGCATAGCCCTTAGGGGTTACTTCCTGTTGGTTAACCATTTTACTCCAGGAGGAGCCGCTATAGACGTACAGGCCAGCCTCTCCGTTGGTTTGGTAAATCATAAGTCCCTCGGCAGGATTTTGAGGACGATTGCTGTAAAGTACCCGTGGAATTAAAAGCCCTTTATCAGGCGAAGTAATTTCAAGCTGTGCACTAGGGTGAGGAGTAGAGGTGCCGATACCCACCTGGGCATGCGAAGAAAGAGCTGCGACCAGAAGCCCAGCGGTAAGTAGAAAGTGTTTCACTAGTGTAGATAGATCAGGTAATTGGACAATGAAATTTGGGCGAATATAAACAGGCTGGGTCAAGAAAAAAGCACTCAACGCCGAAGTGTTAAGTGCTTAGTCTGGTGGGCCCTGTAGGTTTCGAACCTACGACCAATTGATTATGAGTCAATAGTCTTTTCTTTTTAGCTGTTTTCTGCTCTTTTTAGCTGTTTATGTAAGTACACTGTATAACAGTAAGTTAATGTAAATAATCAAAAGGCTTTTATTGCTGTTTGTAGTATGTTTATTAGATTTGTTGGCTCATCTGTTGGCTCTTTTATCATGAAAAGGGTTCTGTAAGCCAACAGGTGTGTGACAGGACTATGGACATATCTAAAGCAGAGGTAAGACTGGCATTTGTTGAAACGAAGGCAGGTAAGGTGTCACTACGCCTTCGCGTTATCTATAAGCGTGACAGTCGCCGATACGCCATCCCTATTAAAGAGGGTGTCTTCTTAACAAGAGATGACTTTGAAAAGCTTTCTCGTTGCTTTGGTGGGAACTACGGCAAGTCAGCGGAACGTATCCGGCTTATCTACGACTCAATCCTTCCCTACATCAATAAAGCCAGGGCAATCATTGATCATCTTCCTTCTTTTAGCTTTGATGCCTTCAGCGAGAAATTTCATCAGCAGGAACAGGAAGTAGAGAACTTCGATAAAACAGACCTATTATTGGCTATATCCCGGAAAGCCGAAGCTATGCGAAAGCAGGGTAGGGTAGGGAACGCTAGTGCCTATGAGGCTGCCGGTAGATCACTGGCTCGCTATATTAGCTCTTTATCTAAAGATGACCGTCAAGACTTAGGACTTGCTCCTCTTCCTAAGAAGGCTGTTTCTCCTGTCATTACACTGACCTACAAAGAAGTTACCTCGGAACTACTAGCTGACTACGAAGGCTGGATGAAGAGGTACGGCAAAAGCCCTCAGAGTCCTTTGGGTAAGCCTAGTCCTGCTTCTTCAACCACTATAGGCATTTACCTTCGTCACGTACGTTCCCTGTTCAATGATGCTATTGATGAGGGGATCATCGCTAAAGACGTGTATCCGTTCGGAAAGAAGAGATACGTCATTCCAGCGGGGAAAAACACGAAGAAAGCCCTTGATAAAGCGGACATTGATAAAATCATGGCCTATGAGTGTGCTCCCGGAATGGAGCAGCGTAGCCGCGACCTATGGGTGTTCTCCTACTATAGCAATGGGATGAACTTCGCTGATATCCTTCACCTCCGCTGGAAGGACATTGATAAGAAGAACAATAAGATAGTTTTTATCCGGAAGAAGACAGCCAGGACCAGAAAGGCGGATCAGCTAAAGATCCAGGCAAGGCTGTTTGATGAGAGTTGGGCGATTATCAAACGGTGGAAGAATACAGATACTAAGGTAGATGCCTTTGTATTTCCCTTCCTTGAAGAAGCGATGGATCCTATACGCCAAAGAGCCGTCATACGACAGATCATTAAGATCACCAATAAGCACATGGCTAATATTGCTCAGGAAGTAGGAGTAGAGGGCGATGTGAAGACTTATGCAGCCAGGCATTCGTTTGCTACAATCCTGCTTCGCTCAGAGGCTCCTATTGCTTTTATTTCTCAATCACTAGGGCATGCGAACATCGCTACGACTGAAGCGTATTTAGGTAGCTTTGATGATGAGCAGACGAAGAAGTATTTAGATAACCTACTATAAAACAAAAGCACCCGGAGACCGTGGTAAGTTGTCCGAGTGCTTGTAAACTGTAATGACGATGCAAAGTAACGAATCTGCAAGCGAAAAGCCTAAGTTTGGTATTGAGTTTTGGGAGCAGTTGGAACGGGAAAAGCAGGAAAAAATAAATAAACGAGAATCAGCTCTCGCCAAAATATCAGAGATCATATCTGAAGAAACATTAGATTATTGGTATTGCTATGGTGCAAAACCCAGCAATAGGGCATATCCACTATCTTATGATGAAGCTAACCAGATACTCGAATATTGGGAAGATTTATATTACGATGACAAGCTCTCTTATTGGAAGAAATGGAGCCTTATTTACATAGAATATTTAATTGATGACGCGGAAAAGACGATTGTCGGCATATACAGTAATATCCCTTCTACCCATTATCCGGCTGGTTCCCGTGCTCTAAGCATTTATCCTGAGAATTGGATAGACAGAGATTCTGATGAACTCCTAACTTTTACAGAATGGTGTTCCAACAGGGTAGATTTTGCTGAGTGGACAACACATGCAGATTGGTATTTAAACACCGACGTTAGAGACTTGAGTGTTTTTGTAGAAGACAGAATGAGAGATCTTGAAACGCATAAGTCTAATCAAACCCATGTCGCTAGTATAGTTGATTCTAAATTAAAAGCTGATGACCGCACTTCTTTAAAAGCATCTGATTTTAGGAGTTGGTTATTTTATTTGGGCTATTCTGATTACATGATTAAACAAAATAGAGATTTCATCTATCATTTTGAAAATAAGTTTGACCTACTCCGTAATGGTACACTGCAACAAATAGGAGGGATTTTCTGGGGATATAAGGATGGCCAAAATACAGGAGCTGTCCATGAAGCACTAAAAAAGACCCAAAGATCTATTCAAGAAGGGCTAAAGGTTGATAAGCTAACGCTTGCAGAAAGAAAATTGTATTTTATGAAAACCAAAATACAAGCTTTTAATGAAATATCTTCTAGGTGGATGATAGGGCATGATACAACCATATTCACTCTAGATGATATGTTAAAAGATGCACTCAATCTTGAAGAGCCATTTAGACAAGGATTAAGGTATTATGAGAAAAAGACTAAGAAGCGTAAGTTTAGGGAGGTGATGGAGGATCAGTTCTTAGTCAATATAAGAAACTATGAGATTTGGTTTAACTCTAATCAAAAGCAAATACAGGAGTCAGGTTTTTATAATAATTATGCTTCCATCCTCGGATTTTTAAAAGGCATAGGAAAAGAGATTTTAGGTTATCTCCCTAAACAGTCAAATACGAATGAGTTGACTGAACTAGACAAGACTGATTCAGATTCGTCAGCTCTGATAAACGGTAAAAGACAGCTAAACCGACAAATTCGACATAGGGAATATACTGAATTCTATTGTGTGAAGAGAACAGATAGTAAATTAAATAAGCAAGCTGCTGTAGCGGCTACTGTTAAGAAATATGGTATAGGAGACAGGACATTAGATCGAGCTATAAACGCTAATAGACATATACTTGACATCTATAAATGTGATTATTAATTATAAGTCATTGATATTTAGTTAATTAACTTGACAATTAGTGACAATTAAGACAACTAAAAAATAAGATTTGTATGCTCATGACCTTTGTTACGACAAACAACAAAGGTCATGAGCAACGAACTAAGTGTACTTCTCTCAGGTCTAATCCGCCCTATTATTGCAGAGGAAATAGATCGACAACTTAATGAATTTAAGAAGGCGATCCAGCCTTCAAAGGAAGAGCCGATACCCCAAGAGTTTTTAAATGTATCGGAAGCAGCAGAGTTATTAGGGATTGCGTCTCAAACTCTTTATACAAATATTGGCAAGATTCCTCATCTTAAACGTCATGGTCGTCTTTACTTTAAAAGAACAGAACTGATAGACTACCTAGAATCTGGTCGCGTGAAAGGAAGTAACAAATGACAGCCCTTCAAACCCTCCACGATTTAGCTCTTCAACACAAATGTGCAGCAAGTCCAACATTCCCTCGCAAATACATTCCTAAGCCTAAGTTCACCGATAAAAACTCTAATGGGCTAATAAAGTGTGTGATTGCATTCAGTAGGTTACAAGGGTGTCAGGCTGAAAGAATCTCAGTAGAGGGCCGGGTACTCGATGGCAGAAAGACTTTTCAGGACGTAGTCGGCTTTCAACGTACCATTGGCACCGTTAAACGAATCAAGTCTTCATCTCAAGTGGGATCAGCCGACGTTTCAGCCATCATCAATGGTCGTTCCGTGAAGATCGAAGTCAAAGTAGGCAAGGATCGTCAAAGTCCCGCTCAAAAGCAGTATCAGCGTCAGGTCGAAGCAGCCGGCGGCATTTATCTTCTCATCTCTTCCTTCCAGCAATTCTACGACTGGTTTCAAACTCAGAAAGGAGTTCTGGCTTGAAATGGTCTCTTCTTTCCCTTCTTCACACCCTCAGCACCATCCAGTGGCAGGCATAAAAAAAGGGTTAACCCCGGCAGGTCAACCCTAAAATCCTAAAGCGTAATCCTATGAATGACAGTACAAATATAGGGAATTTGCCTATTAGTCCAACTGAGCTAGTAGCAGATGTTGAGGCGGCTGAAAAGCGTTTCAATACTAATAAATTGGAGTCGTTTGATTATTTGCGAATTACCGATGATACTCCTATAAGCCCTCCTGTTCCTATCATTACCATTAATAACGAAATCATTTCTACTGAATCCAATATTACTTCGGTTTCAGGTGTAAGTAAGGGAGGGAAAAGTGCCTTCACTGCATATATAGTAGCGGGAGCGATCAGTACAACAGGCTGCCTAAGCGACTCAATTGAACCAATATACGTAGAGCCTAACTATGAAAGGAAGGCAGTAATTCATTTTGACACTGAGCAAGCTAGACATAAGCAACAGCACAATGTTAGATCTATCTTAAAGCGAGCTAACATGGATTCGTGCCCAGAGTATTTTCTCTCTTATAATATTAGGCAACTAGACCTTCTCAAGTACGCGACTGTGACCAGTGAGATATGTGAAGCCGCGGCAAGTAAGTTTGGTGGTATTCATCTGATGGTTATTGATGGTATTGCTGATTATATCTCTGATGTAAACGACCCTGAGCAAAGCAATGCAATTGTCAAGTATTTCGAAGAGCTAGCCATTAAATACCGAACGCCTATTCTTGTCATTGTCCACACTAACCCTGGGACTGATAAAGAACGTGGACATTTAGGCAGTCAACTTCAACGCAAGAGTGAAAGCGTATTGACAGTCAAAAAAGAAGGGGATATCTCCTTTGTAGAGCCAAAGTTCCTGCGTATGGCAGGCCAAGGTAGTGTTCCGGTCATTCAGTTTACATACGATAAGGAGAAAGGTTATCACGTCGGTTGCGAACCAAAAGAGACGAGCCGGTTAGGGAAAGAAGCTCATCGATTAAATGAACTCAAGTCGATTGCTCAGGATGTCTTTTCACCGCCATGTGCTTACAAATACGGAGACGCTGTGGAGGCCATTATGAAGTATATCACTAAGGGTGAGACCGCGGCAAAAGGCGTGTTCAAGGAACTCAAGGCTCATGATTTGATTGACCAAGGAGAGGACAGTTATTGGCGTTTTAACGCGATTTAATCGGTTTAAACCACTATCCAAAAGTAAGTAGATGGCAAATTTCAAAAAAAGTCTATTCCCAGCCAATGAGAGCGGTTTAAACCAGTTTGCAAACCGGGTTAAACTGGTATGGTTTAACCCCCTACCTCTAAGGGGGTTAAACCACTAAACCACTACCTAAACCAGTCTATCAAATGCTACAAGAACTCCCACCCCTGACACTAGATAAGAACCGGAGACGCGTTGCGGAATGTCCCTGCGGCAAGTCCAATAAGGACGGCAAGTTCACGCCCTACGTGGGTCATGACTGCTACGGTTACTGCCACGCCTGCGGAGATACGTTTTTGCCTCCCATTAACCGCGAAGAAGGCTACGATTACCATATGCCCGCTATCCAGCAAAGGCCTAAGCCGTCGGAAGCATCTCCATCGCTCATTCCCCATGATTTGTTCAAGGCTACCCTAAAGAACTACGAAGACAATCATTTCGCTATGTTTTTAGAAAGCCTGTTCGGTGTTGTTTTGACTTTGAAGCTTTTGCTTACCTACCTAGTAGGATCAGCCAAAGGAGGAAAGACTATCTTCTGGCAGATTACTCCCAAGGGTGAAGTTCGGGCAGGCAAGATCATGCGGTATGATCCAGCGACTGGGAAACGCTCGAAGACCGAACATCCTAACTGGGTGCATGCAATAATGGATCTGACAGATTTCAAATTGAAGCAGGTTCTCTTTGGCTCCCATCTGCTAACGCCGGCTAATCAAAGCAAAACAATAGCCATCGTTGAATCAGAGAAGACTGCGATTTTAGCCTCGGCTTATCTAGATAATTACATCTGGCTAGCTACGGGTGGAAGCAATGGTCCCGGACTTACTTCTAAAGAAACGCTGGAGCTATTAAAAGGGCGTAGAGTCATTCTTTTCCCTGACGTAGGGGCTTATGCCAAATGGGAAGAGAAAGCTGCTCAAATGAGGACTATGGGCATTCAAGCACTTACTAGCTCCTTGCTAGAAAACAAAGGACGGGACCATAACTGGGATTTAGCGGATGAATTCCTAACGTATCGCCAACCGTTGACCCTGGAAACCGGTGAAGTTCTTAACTGGGCACTCACCGAACCCGACGGTTATCCGCTCTTCTGGGATCAACCCGTACAATAATGTTCACCCTAGAATTGCTCCAAAAACAACTTAAACTATCACTAAATCGCCACTAGTATAGTGGATTTACTCACTACTTATGAAGTTCGAGAAAGGACACGAAAAGAAGGGAGGACGCAAGGCAGGTACTCCTAATAAAGCCACCGCTGACATTAAAGCCATGATCGTGACTTTTGTCAGTGAAAACTTTGAGGCAATCGCCGCGGACATTCAAGACTTAGAGCCCAAAGACAGGGTCAATGCATTCCTAAAGTTCCTGGAATACACGGTAGCCAAGCAGCGGGAAACCAAGTTTGATGTCTCAGGCATGACCGACGAGCAGCTTGATGAAGTACTCAAGAGGTTCGCAGAACGACTCCCAGACTCCGAAGACGAAGAATAACCAATCAATTAAACCCCAAACACAGATGACAACAGAACAACTCAATCAGGCTAAGAACCTGGACAGCAAGATCAACTTACTCAATGAAGCCCTAAAGAAGGTCTATAGCAAGAATTATACAGGCTATACGCTTCGCTATCAAGGCGACACTATGAGTAGCACTGGTTATACGCAAGACATTCCAAGAGATGAGATTTTAGAAAGCCGATTTTTTGAAGTGATCAGAGACCGATTGAACGAGCTTAAGCAGGAGTTTGAATCGCTTTAATTACTCAACGTATACGCTAGACCGAAAATGACTCGCAAAGACAAGATAAACCTGTTAAGCCGAGTGCTTAACGGGGACAAACAAGCCTTAAAACAGCTTCGAACTCGCCAGGTAGATTATACCAAATTCACTGATGACGAACTGGAATTCATCATCACTACAGGAAAACTACCGGCAAGGGTCACCTATATGCCTATAGGAACGCCTCCGCCGAAACCAGATGCAATCTCACAAATGTCAGATGAAGAGCTAGACGAAATCATAAATCGTGCACATCAGAAAACATCAAAGGTTTAACCTTTATCAGAAATGAAACTAACTAGAGTTGAAAAGCTGAAACTAGTGAAGGCAACGCTTGAAGGCGATACCGCTCTGCTGAAGCGTTATGCATCCAGGCAAAAAAGGGATGCTCTTCCTTATCTCGACGTTCGTGGGATTATCTCTTTCCACAATGTGCCTGAGATTCTAATGGACACTACGGTCGTTTATCACTACTTCTCTACGCTTAATGACCGACAGGAGTGTCAAACCAGCCTTAAAGAATGTATTAGTCGCTATAAAGCATGTCCAGATTTTCTGAAGGGCCTTTTTGGGAGCATTGGAGGATTCATAGATGCAGAGAGCGATGAGCTGGATGGAATTCAGCTTGATGCTATTGAGCTAAAGAACACGGACTACAAAACGATTTATACGTCTGGAACGATAGCCGATCTTCGGGAATACGACCGGAAAAGCCAGTATCGAAATAGTATCAAAGAGTTCGGCCTGCAGCTAGTTTTCTTCAGCGTTGAGACCGATTCCAGCAAGCTAGAGTTCATACTTAAAAAGCTTACTTCTCCAGTTTAATTCTAACATCAAAACAACATCATAAGCCCATGAAAATGAGCGACAAGCAAAAGGCTATCCGTGCAGCCTTGAAAGGGAATGGTACGGCCCTTGATCAACTCAAACAGAAGCCGGAGTACATGATCTATAAATCCCTAAACGGCTATTTGCAGATCGATCGTATTCCTCTATCTCTTTACGATCTGGACGTTATCCACACCTTTGAAGGCATGACTCAGGAGAACTATCTAAGCCGCGTGTGTAAGGTGCCTGAGTTCTTAGAGAAGGTTAAATCGGGAGAAATCAAGGGATGGGCCATGATTGCCATTGAACCTCAGGAAAGCAAGTACGATGCCATCCAGATGGATTATCTCAATATCGACGCCCGGGGAAGAGGTCAGTACTTTCTGGCCAATCAAACCATCGGTCAATACCGAGCGATGTTCAAAGACTGCCAGGAGTCCAAACTGTCTACGGTTAATAAACTTCCTCCGCATCTGGCTCTTTATCTGGTCCCTGACTTGAGCGAATACATCAAATCCAGCAACGTCCGTGGTACGAACTGATAAAATCAAATTGCTCTCGGGTCTTCTTAGTGGAGACTCGGGGGCCTGGCAATCCTTGAAGCGACTTCAGGCTGAATTGCCCGGTAAGCAGGAGCAGCAGACCCTTTCTTGGCTTAAAGAACACATGGGTACGTTCACCTACGATGAGCTAATCGAACTACTGGGGTACAGCCGTCAAACCAATGGCAAAACGCAGGAAGACTTCGATGCATTCATTTCTTCACTCCAAAGCAAATACATTCCATGAAACGACAGGAAAAGATAAGCTTGCTGCAAAGGTTACTGGAAGGCAAGGTATCCAAAGCAGAACTCCAGCAAAGGCTTAACCCGGATCCGTCATCCATCTCGGCAGTCCTCGTCACTGAAAACGCGGAAAAGCCTAAGCCTGATGATTTAGTGACCGCTCAGGTAAGCTTTGAAGGCAAAGGAGCCGGTCAAAGTAAGGTCATGACTTATCTGGAGCTGGAAACGCTTTTAGAACGCGTGGGCGGCACTCTCTTCATTCTTCCAGACAATCACCGATCATGACCCGACGAGATAAAGAAGCAGCCATACGGGCTTACCTAAAAGGCGATACCAAACCCATCCGACGCTTTAAAAACTTACTGAACTCCAGAAGACCAAGGTTGACCATTTTCGCCGACCGGAATCAGCAGGGAGGCTTCAACAACCTCAACGTACATCAGGCAAACCAGATCATCGAATCTCACGAAAGGCTTTCTCAGGCTGAATATGATGCCTTAGTCAAGCGGCTGGGCAAACACTACAATCTATTCATCATCTACTAACATGGCAAACAGCAGAAAAGACAAAGAAGCGGCTTTGGTGGCCCTTTTAGAAGGAAACTTAGCTCCCCTCAAACGTCTCAAGCAGGAGAACCTGCCGCTCATCTTCGTGCAGGGTGAGCAGTCCAGCGGAATGTTTAAAAACGTCACGGTTAGACGCATGACGCATCCTCAGCAGCACATTGAATCGCATGAACTAATGTCGGAAGAAGAGTTCGAATCCATGAAGCTTCGGCTTAAGAAGAAAGGTCAGCCCTGGATTGAGGTCGTTTGCCGGGAATAAATGACTGATTATTTTGATAAGTGTCTATTAATCAGTATATTAATACAACTTAAACGAACACAAGAACCATGCAATTATCTGTAAGTTTAGGCGTAGACTTAGCCAAGTTTATGCGGGGAATGCAGCAAATCTCCTCTCAGCTTCAGCAGACCGCTAAGCAAATGGAGGCCTGGGGAAGCAAGATGCAGGACATCGGCGGAAAGCTATCTCTCGGCATTACGGCACCGCTTTCACTAGCCGGGGGATCAGCCCTTAAGATGGCCGCCGACATGGAGCAAGCTGCCATTTCTTTCGAAGTTTTAACTAAATCAGCCGAAGGTGGAAAACGAGTGCTGGGTGACCTGCAAAAGTTTGCCGCTGACACCCCATTCGAATTCCCAGAGCTTCGGGAAGGGGCTCAGCAACTCTTAGCCTATGGCTTTCAAGTCGAGCAGTTAACCCCACTGCTTCGTAAAGCGGGTGATTTGGCTTCTGGCATGACCGTTCCAATCACGGAAGTAACGCGGGTACTAGGCAGGCTGAAAGCCGGTGACTTTGGCGAAGCTTTCGAGCGTTTACGAGACTTTGGTATCTCGCGTCCTGATCTGGAAGGCGAAGGGTTAAAATTTGATAAGTCGGGCTCTTATAAAGGCTCAGTTGCTGACGCTCTAACGGCAGTGACGAAGATCATTGACACGAAGTTCAAAGGCATGACTGAGAAGCAATCTCAATCCGCCAGGGGACTCTTTGCTACGGCGACCGACAGCGTGGGCATGTTTGCGACTGACATTGGAAACAAGCTCATAGAAGCCTTCGATTTAAAGGGAAAGCTAAAAGGGTTCATTGCGGGCATGGAAAGTCTTCAGAAGGGCTTTAATGAGCTTTCTCCGGGTATGCAGAAAGTAACGCTGGGTCTGGTTGGAGTTGCGGCTGCTATTGGTCCTGTACTCGTAGGGCTCGGTACGCTGACTTCAACGGTGCTACCGATGGCAATCTCAGGTTTTGGAGCACTAAAGACGGCAGTGCTGGCCCTGACGTCTCCCTGGGGACTAGTGGCCGCTGCCGTAGGAATATTATCCGTCGGGCTGTATTCGCTTTATAAAACCTATCATCCAACCATTCAATCGGCTAAAGAATTAGCCGACGTTAGCAAACAGGTCGCCTCCGCTACTCAGGTGGAAATAGCTAAGCTCAAGGAAGCGATTGCCATAGCCGGTAATGATAAGAAATCAAAAGAAGAGCGGGTTAAGGCTCTGAATCAGCTTAAGGCTCAGTATCCGGATTATTTCGGTAAGATGGACATTGAAAAGGTGAAAGCTTCGGAATTGAAGGTGGCTTATGATAAACTCTCGGTCAGTATTCTAAATGCAGCGAATGCCCGTGCCCAGGAAGCTAACCTGCAAAAGCTCATTGCCCAGCAGCAGGAAGAAAAGGCGATTATAACTGATCGCAGGAAGGAGTTAAAGCAACTCATTGCTGATGGAAAAGAGCTTTCCAACGTAGACATTGCCATGGGTGGTCCGGCGGGAACCGGTACCCAGAGTGCGATTGATGTGGCAGCTAAGAAGCTGAAGAATGTCAAAGAGCAGGCTTATCAAACGCAATTAGCGATACAGTCTACAGTCAAGAGCATTGCACGCTTGAATACAACCAGCACTGATACCGGATTAGATTTTAGTGGACTTAAGGGAGGTGATGCGGATGATAGCGAATCCGATCGTAGAGCGAAAGCCGATGCTCAATTTGCCGAGGACCAGGTAAGAGACTGGGAGAAGCTTAAAAAGATTTTCACTGATCTAAGAACCGCTTCAATCGGTACGGAGTATCGTCGGAAGGAACAGGAGGTTTTCAACAAGTACTATGAAAAAGAGCTTGACATACGGGAGCTGAATACCTCAGAAGCCATGAAGATGATTGCTTTGGATGATGTCCGCATCGCCCGGCAGGAAGAGTTAATCAAACTTCGGGAGAGTGAGCTAAAGCTAATGAAGCCAGCCGCTTTGAGTAGTGGCTTTAGTGGTAATGCTCTGGGGCCCAATAAGCAAGTATTGAATTCCGAGTTTGCCAGGGTTTGGGGCGAGAACATGGCTAAGGTGGGACAGGGACTTGAGGCATTAGATCAAAAAACAGCTATTTCCCAAGCTAATATTCAAAACTACATTCAATCCCTTGGAATGTGGGGCGACTTAATCTCAGCAAAACTCATGCAAAGCGGCACCAAATTCAGCGAGCTCACGCAAGTACAACAGATGGGTCTTCAAGGCTTAGCGGCAGTTGGAACATCGTTACTGGGTGGGCTTGAACAAGGGTTCCAGTCGCTATTCCAGACGGGTAAGTTCTCCTTTAAAGGCCTTGCTCAAGCATTGACTGGGCTTATTGCTAAGCTAGCGGCAGCGGCTACGGTAGCGTTTATCCTCAGTAACCTCATTCCCGGTGCTGGAGCCGCCAGTGCTGCTGCAGGAGCAGCATCTGGGGCAGCCAAAGCAGCCAGTGGAGCTAGTCCTTTTGTAACCATTCTTAAAAGTCTCATGGGCTTCAAAACAGGAGGTATAGCCGACGGGCCATCCTCAGGATACCTAGCCCTCTTGCACGGTCGCGAAGTCATTACCCCATACAATCAGGCAGAGAAGATGCTTTCCGGGGGGGCAGGTGGACCGATCACTGTAAATGTTGAGGTGATTCAAGATCGGTTTGGCAACTGGAGCTCAGTTCAAAAACAGGAGTCTAGAAATAATTTGATCAGAGGTTAGAAGAACAAAGCCCGGTGATGTGCCGGGCTTTTGATTGCTTTAATTCCCACTGAATTTCTCCCTTAGCTTTTTGTTTATAGTTAAGTACTCGTCAGTTCCTATTAATTCTTTGTCTCGTAAAAAGTCGAGAGCACCGGAACAAGCGAGATATTCGGAGGTTTGCTTACTGTTTTCCCAAATCTTTTTTAAATCCTCTTCATTGGGTGCTACATACTGATCATAGGTTTGCTGTCTCTTATCAGTGAGAATACTAAGGTTCTCCTTACGAACCAATTCCTCACTAACGCCAAGCATTAAAGCTTCTAGTCGCGTCAGCACACTCAAATTCGTCATTGATAAAGCTACACTTTGATAAATAGGGCCTAACGGGAGTGCATTATCTTTTGCGGTTATTACGTTTTCTCCGTACTGAGGTAAGTGAAGCTGGCGAATGGCTTTGCGGTCCTCTTCAAATTCCTCTGGAGTTATCATGCCTGCTTCTTTAATCCGGAGAAGCTTATCGAATAGGTCAATTTGTTGAGGTGTCATATGGTTTTGATCAAAATTGTATTCAAATTTGCCATCTAAATATAGATTATACAATGCAACTATTTTAAGTTTAAATAGTTGAAAATGAGCTGGAGAATTGCTATATTTAATAGTTATGCTCAACTACTTCAAACGATATCAAGTAGGATTAACCTTAAATGATTTATACCCTGCTTTAGAGGGCATATGTGCCTGTGGTTGTGGGAGTAAGCTTACCAAGGGTAAGAAGAAATGGTTTACCCAAGAATGCAGACAGGAGGCCTATATTAAGTTTGCAATAGTTAAAGGCGATACTGCTGTGATTAGATCTCAGCTCTACGCTTTAGATCACGGTGCTTGCCGTTGTTGTGGAGAGATTACCAAAGACTGGCAAGCAGATCATATCTTGCCAGTCTTTGAAGGTGGTGCAGGATGTGACTTATCAAATTTTCAGACTCTTTGCAAGGATTGCCATAGTCTGAAGTCTATATCTTATCCCAAACAGCAGCAATCTCTTCACATGCAGCCTCAATATTCTCAAGTCTAGTTTTATAGGATTTAGGACAACATTCAACCGAGTTCTTAAACAAATCTACTGATAAGCAAAGACTTGGCTTGATCGATGATGTACTGTCGGGCATGCTAGATAGCAGAATTTCATTTAATAAAACAGAGACTGACTTTTGAGCTTCCTTGGAAAGGTTATTTGTTTTGATTATATGAAGCTTCAATGCCCCTATTTGACTTTTATTTTTCTTATATACTAGTAAGTCAGGATTAACACTTATTATAACTCCATTGATTGACATTGATGGAGTTATGCCTTTTGGCTTAGCGAATTCACATTCATTTAGAAAAGACAAATCCATATTCTTCAATGCTGTCAATGCCATCAACTCGTTTTCTTTATCCTTCTTCTGATGGTCTTTAACTGGTTTATTATTTATAGCTTCAATACTTTCTTCAAGAAAAGTGATATCCCTCCCTTTAAGTATATAGGTTTTCATGATTTCACGCACCTCTGAATAAAGAGTCGTTATATAGTTCTTAGGATGTTTAGATTGCTCTAATATCCTTTTACGCCTCAGCGGTGAAGCATAGATATATTCGGCGAGCTTGTTTACTGATAGTTTCGGAGGAGATTGTCTAGACGAGGAATTAATGTCAGCGAGTTTTGCCATGAATAAATTGATGATAAGATGTGGAAATCAACAAACTAATAAATTATAATCAAGATGAAAACGTGTTACATCTACTCAACTCACTTATAAGGTTTCAGAATAGTACGGGTAAGAAATTTAAATCGTGCAGGTTTAAATCTTGAAAATAAAGGGGTTGGATAGATGGCCACAAACCGTTCGCTCAAGAGTACATGTCGGTGAGGGCGAATAGGTTATCAGGTATCTATCTTTTAATTTTTCCGAGAATTCGGATAAATAGGGAATGACTGATAATCAAAGGTGTTAAAAACTTTACATCCTATTTGTCCCCATCTACAACATGCCTCTTCTTCTTCCCATACTTCACCGCAATTGCGATTACGCCAGCAACTGCTACATGGCTATAGTTAGGCTGGTAAAGGGCCATGGCTTCTTCAAACGGCAGGCCTTTCATAACCCGGTAGAGAACCTCGATAACAAACACGCAGGCGAACATGCCTATCAAGGTAAGCAGGAAGACTTTGATAAACTCTTTGTAAGCGGACATAAGCAAGACGGTTAAGGGTAGACGTTAGTTTGCCTAAGATCGTGCTTCTGTGGCCAGTTATAAGCGGAATTAGGATGAACGGCGGTGGAGCTACTGCATGCACTCGAGTGTGAAAGGGTACCTGTCAAACCCTCCCCGGTAGGCAAAAGCATCTGACCTACCCCCGGGGTGTTGAGTGGAGGATTTTCAAAACTAGTGGTTAGATTTAGCCGTATCTAAACCAAACCTATGAAACTAGCGGCTATCTCTTTCTTCCTTGGTATTCTTCTTCTGTCTTGCCAATCTAAGCAGGAGCAGTACTACTGGCAAAGCATCAGGATCCGCGGTTCTGCTCAATTAGACACGATTCATGCGGATTTGCAAAAGACGACATCTAAGAATGGCCACACGATAGGCTATCAGATGCCTTATGACACGGTTGAATACATCCGGGACACGGTAGCCAACCAGCTCTTTCTTCGAAAGCACGATAGAGCTACAATAGATACACTCTGGCACATAGAGAGTAGGCAATATTTAGTAGAGGGAAAGAGCTATCAAATAGAGCGATTTAAAACACCTACAGCAAGTATTGATGGCGGAGCAGATATTTACTGGTCTGACGAGATAGGTATGTTCTTTCTGAGAGCTAGTGCCTGGCCAGAGTATGAGATTCTCCAGTCATCCAATGAAGAACTAAGCAAACGTATCTGGGCACTCGTCAAGGCGTCTTATCCAAAAATCAAAGAAGAAATTTATTCGAAGACTGAGACAGGAAATAAGCCTCTGCTCCCTAACAAAGAGCATTTAATTGACGACAGGTATCACACTCAGTGACCGATTTGAGCAGTGTACTATATAGCTAACCCAGATTATGTTTTCAGCAATTGCCTGATTAGCAATGATGTGGTTTTCCTCCGGGCAGGTATCAGAACGTTCGTCATGATGAAGAGCCTCCACAGTGGACTATATAGCTAAAGCAGGAGATAACCATCGGGCAAACTCCAAAGCGACGTCTTCATGCATCCAGGTTCCGCCCGTATGCTGACCTCTCTCAGTTAAAATCCAATTACCATTATTTCTGGTATTTGACAATTCGGCAATAAAGGCTTTAGTAGAAGCCAATGACAGCCAGTCATTAGGACGTTTCCCGAAAGGTCTAGCCATTTCGGTCAAAATCCAATTATCCGATTTTCGGACATTTGAAAGCTAGATTATAAGTCCCGTTGGATATAGGATGATCTGCCCAGCAGCAAATGAAGACAATGACCGGATACATTAGGCCATGTCAACTTATATAGCTATCTAGCCGCTCGCTTCGCTCACTGCCAGCAGACTCGTTACAGGTCATTCGGATTATCTATAACGTGGGATTATTCCACCTTTTGCAAAAGGTAACTCTGGATTACCTTATAGTGGATAGTTTGACAGTCCAAAATTGGACTGTCTGTAATGGCCATTAGTAGTATTTAATCTTCAGTCGCTTTCCTTTAGATGGTGTTATGTCAACTCAAATCTGAGTCGGCTAAACGCCAGTAGGGGCGGTATCACAATATCTGCAAAAACGATATGTAGAGGGCAATGAAGACTTTTTTGGGGTCACTACGCGTGTATATGGTCTTATCCGAATTTAGTTATCTTTGATAGAGTAATCAGACTTCTCTATCCATCTTTACTACATAGGCTGCCGAGAGGCCATGACACTGGCTATCTCCTGGTTGTGCTCCTGGAATTCTAGTTTGAAGTCCTCATAAATATCCTGAGAAAGGTCTGGATGTTGGATAATTGCTTCATAAGCTTTCACGGCTCGCCTAGCCAAGGCTTCATAAGGCGATTGAAAGTCAACATAATTAGAAACCGTCTCAACTTCTTGTAGATAGCCATCTGTGTAAACGGCAACCAGGGCATTCAAATAACTCTGAACGGTTAAGGCATTCACTGAGAAAGATATTATTTTAGTCATTGTCTTGTTTTGGTAGTTATGGGGAATGTTACGCTATAGGATTCAGGAAGAAGCCTATCTACTGTTATAGGTAGGTGCTATAACAAGTCCTTGGTTGTAAAAGTCACTATGCTTATAACCTATTTAATAATATAAAATTACCATCTTATTGGTAATGGTTAAGTATGCATTCGACTATTGGGAAGGTTTGCCCGACGATCAGACTAATAGAGCTATAAATACATCTCATACGGTGGGTGTTAGTGACTCCACAAGGCGATGGCTCGTGTGCCCTGCTATTAGCCAATGCAGATAAGGAAACTCAGGAAAGCCGGATTGTCCATCAAACGGGGGGAAGGGCAACTATCTCCAGAAGAGAGGTTTAAAATTAAAGGATTTTGAGGACCAGTAACTTTTAGTAATTGCCTAATCGACTATTCGATGCGTTTATGCATAATTTTGCACTCATGCAATCCAATTCATCAGCAGAAAATTCTTTTTTGATTGTATCCGCCGAAGACGATGAAGATGATCGGTATCTACTTCAAGAATCTTTTGAGCAAGCTCCCCGTAACTTCTCCCTGGTATTCGCTCACAATGGAGACGAAGCCTGGCAGCTACTCACACAGGATAGCGTGTGGCCCTCTTTACTGCTACTCGACATTAACATGCCCGGCCTGAATGGTCTCGCCCTACTCGAACGCATTAGAAATGACGAAAAGCTTCGTACGTTGCCCGTGCTTATCCTAACGACTTCGGATGATGAGAAGGTAGTCGAAAAAGCGTACCGGTTAGGAGTTAATGGGTACGTGGTTAAGCCCAGTCAATTTGAGCAACTAGAGCATTTCTGGATTAGCGTGGAAAGCTTCTGGCTGAAAAGCACACAGTTGCCTACTAAGCCTGAGTAAGGGGAAGTAGCCTAACCAATCAAAAAACAATCCGTCGACTACATATCATATTTACTTCATGGAACGTTCTAACGGCATTGATAATTGCCAGTAGTACCCACGGCCTAGCAGATGCAGTCCGTTAGTGCGGGCTGCGGGCTGCTCTGTTGGGCTTGTGGATGAAAAGAACCGATTGTGATTTTTAGGCGGCCATATGCTGACGGATAATCCGCTCCAAAAGAATCGTATCCAGGGGCTTTTTCAGCTGATAATCAAATCCTGCCTGCTGAGCCTTTGCTTCAACCTCTACAGAAGCGTAGCCCGATAAAACGATTAATAATAGCTGCTTTCCCCAAGGTTGCCTTCGAATCAGGGCTGCTGCTTCATAGCCATCTACTTCTGGCATATGCAGATCCGATATTACAACTTCCGGCTGTAAATTTTCTAAAAAGGTTAAAGCTGATTTGACACTGCTTTTGGCATAAACCTCATAGCCTTGGATCTCTAAAAGTATTTTTAATATCTCACGTGCATCAGAATCGTCGTCGATGAGTAGAATTCGGGTTTTAATGGGTTTCATAATATCGCCAATAACAGAGTGTCTACAAAGATAGTCAGCGATCCCATACCGCTTACCCCCCTTATGTAAGGGGAATAAGCTACTTATTTAAATCATAGATAGAGTATTGAGTTGATTGTAGGTAGGGGGTACTGCTTGGGAAGTTGATAATTTGCCTGTACTTAACCAATAGGCATGTTTATTTAATCCCTTTAAACTACTTGTTTATAAACAATGATGTTCCACAGATACGAATGCTTACAATTCCACTTCCTCTATTCTTAGTCGTTGAAGACAATAAAGACTATTGTTCTATTTTAGAATGGTCCTACCAAAAGCAGACACCTGCCTGCCAGTTATACTTTGTCCACTCGGCGGAGGAAGCTCTGCTGTATCTAGACGAATGCTTTGTCAAACCTCAGCTTCTTTTGCTGGACTATGATCTTCCAGGAATGGACGGGCTCAGCTTTTTGGCACATTTGCGGCACTCGCTGGATTGGAAGGATTTACCTGTCATATTGTTTTCGGCTACTGAAGACGCTCATCTTCAAGAGCAGGCCCATCAAAGAGGAGCTACTCAGTTTGTTACCAAACCCAGTGGGTATGCTGCTACCCAGGCACTCTGGCAACAGTTATTAGCGGTGTAGGGGTACCCATAGAAAAACGCTTGCTGCAAGTACACCAAGCGTTTTTGTCTTCCCTCAAAATTGAATAAAATCCCTCAACAAGCGTATAGAACCGTGCCACTCGGCATTTATCTTCGTCCATGGGTGATTTATCTACTTAATACGCAAAAGGTAAGTATCCTTCCAAATTTTTATCTCAACCGCCCCGCCTATGACCCAGCTTTCGGGCCTCGAACAGTTACAATTACTCAATCTGATAGATAAGCCTTTCTATTTTTACACCCTGGGGCTGTTAAGCTATACTCCCTATGTACCTCAGGATTTACTCTTTCAAACCCTGCGAAAGCGTTTTAAATCTCTTCCCTTGATTCTCTTTCAGCAACGCCTTTGTGGGCTGGAAGAACTGGGGCTTCTGCTTATCATTTCTTTGGAAGGGAAGGGCTTCCTGCAGCTTAAGCCGGACTACCAAACGCACGTTCAGCAGCTCTACCAGGGTAATCAAGATGAGGGCCTACACAAGCTTTATCACCATCTTCATAGGTATCTAAAAGAAATGGAGTCGTAGAAAAGTAAGTATTTATGAGCACCTCCGCAGGGGGGATGAAGGTGGATCAAAGCAAAGTTATGGAGTACCGCTAATCGTAAGTAAATGCGAGAAAGACTTACTAAATTACCCGATAACGTATTTTATTTGTAATTGCTTTTATCCCAAAACGGAAGATTGCCACCACAAGAACCATCAGTAGTACATGTTTACCAAAGGCCCCATTCTGTCTATTGAAGATGATCCGGACGATCAGTTTTTAATAAAAACGATTCTTACCGAATTCGGTATTGACAATGAACTTCTCTTTTTTGAAAATGGTAAAGTAGCTCTGGAGTTCCTGCTGGAAACACCTAAGCAGCCCTTTTTGATTCTTTGTGATGTCAACATGCCCCTGATGAACGGCATCGAACTGCATAAAGCCATTGCTGACAATGACTTCCTACGCAAGAAGGCCATTCCTTTTGTGTTTTTAACGACGGCTGCCAATGCCAGTTTAGTGAATCAGGCCTACTTTCAGAGCGTACAGGGCTTTTATCAAAAAGCTAGCACGTATGAAGGGTTACGCAAGCAACTCCAATCCATCCTTGACTACTGGCAGGGTTGCCTACATCCCAATAGCTATTTACCTATTGCTTAAGGTGGGTACTTTGGGGAATTGCAGACAGAGATTTAGTCAGGAAGGCTTTAAGTAAATGCCTGCATCAAGTATTGAAGTGAATAAGTTTGCTTATTCCCTTAGGGTATTTGACTGGCAAGTAAACAAAAGATCAGCTTGCATGATTTTAGTAGGAGCTTTGCTATCACCTCACTACTAATATTCGTTCATTCATGCATGCAGACAATCCATTAGTGATCATTGAAGATGACCCGGATGACCAGCACCTTTTTAAATCCATTATTGCGGAAATAGCCCCTAGTCTGGCCATTACATTTTTCCCCAAGGCAGAAGATTTGCTGGAAGCGTTAAGCCAGCAGAAGCTAATGCCCTTTATGATCTTCTCGGAAGTTCACCTCAGGGGGATGAGTGGGCTGGAGCTCCGGAAGAAAATGGATGAAGACCCGGCCATTCGTAAGAAGAGCATTCCCTTTATCTTTTTCACGCATCCCGTCAATGATCATGACCTTGATAAGGCCTATGATTTGACCATCCAGGGTTTTTTTGAGAAGAGCCCTCACATAGATCTTTTAAAACAGCAACTGTATTTCATCATTGGGTATTGGTCCGAATGTCGGCATCCCAAACAAATTACCCGTCGTCAGATCAAGGGTAGTCATAAGGATTAATGTGGCTTTTGGGAGATACTAAAGGAATAAGTATCGTTTGTAAGTTCAGCTTTGATAGATCGGCCCTTGGACAGAAAAGAGCACTCTCACGCAAGCACCTACCCGAAAACCCGGCATCTATCGACTTTTGAGTTGAGGTCCTGCTTGCCGAGGCCCAATATATATTAGATAGCTAAGTCAGATAGCTAAGACGGTTTTTAGTCCCCAATTATGGGGGATATTTGTCCGCTTATCTCCAGGATTTAGCCTTTAATCGAAGATTTACTACTTAGCTATATAGTCCACTGTATCTTTGTCTCACTGAATTGGTCAGAGAAGTGGCGGCTTTGAAGACGGATTCACTAAAAAGCCTACCCATGACGATGAGTAGGCTTTTTTATTATCGCTTGTTCTGATCGCTATTTACCCGAGTGGCTGATGGGTTCTTTGACACTAGCCTGCTCCGACTTATTAGTGAGCAGTGCTTCCATACGTTCCAGGCGTGCTTCGTAGCCAGCAAGTTTGGCTTTGAGTTGCTCATTCTCCACTTTCAAATCCTGCGTACGTTTCTCAAGGGCCTGAATTGAAATCATGTTCACGCCGTCGATATCCACGGTGTTAATGGTGGTGTCATTACCAATCCCATCCAGCTGGAAGGCGGCGTAGAAGTCCTGAGCCATCACGCCCACGTGCTTTTGGGTAGGGGGCTGGCTTTTGTAATTCCACTCTGTAACGGGCATGCGGGCCACTTTCGTTAAGATGGCTTCAGCATCCAGCGGTTTAAAGTTCTCCTTTTTGCTACGATCACTTACTGAATTCCAGGAGCCCGATCCATTGGATAAGGTCACGCCTGCCGTTTGATCTTTGGTTGTAAACAAACGGTAGCCATTAGTAAAACGCATGGTCATTTGGTTGGATACCTGGCCAGCAGCAAATTCATTGGCGTATGAAGCTGAAGCGTCACTAATCACACAGGACCCATAACCCAAAGCATACGCATTTTTTCCAAGGGCAGTACTAAAATTCCCATTAGCTCTGTTTTGCAAACCAATGGCTACTGCATAGTTTCCATTGGCTTCACTATTACCTATAGCCATAGACCCAATACCAGTAGCCTTAGAGGATGTCCCCAAGGCAAGGGTATTCTCGGAAGTTGCCTGGCTGGCGATTCCTAAAGCAATTGAACCCGCTTCAGTAGCTATTCCGTTAACGGCAAAAGACTGATTCCCGGAAGCATTGGCTCCCGCTCCCATAGCCACACTAGCATTTCCTCGAGCATTAGAGTTGAGGCCCATGGCCACACTGGCTTCACCACTGGCCAAGGTACTATTCCCAACCGCAAACGAGTTCTGGCCCAGATTCGAATTGTCCCAGTAGTTAGAAACCGTTGATCCAGCCCGGAAAGCGGCTTTGGAGGGACTCCATAGAAGTTTGGATCCTTCGCCTAAGGTATCCCCGCCAAAAAGGACGGTTTTACCGGGAGCTACGTTAAAAAAAGCTTTAGGAGTGGTAACGCCAATGCCCACCTGAGCATGTGAGGAAAAGGTTGCTGCCAAGAAGGCAGTGGAAAGTAGCCAGTGTTTCACAATGTAATCCGTTTAGAGTGGACATCGTGGGCAAACGATTTAACGAAGATAAGGTATTGTAAAAGGTTAACTTACAGTAGTTTGACTTAAGGTTGAAAATATTTATTCATTTATTTGTTGGAAAAATGCACAAATAAACTACCTTTGAACCATGCAAACTTTTATAAGTGTTGAGGAGGCGTTTAAATGGTGGCTCAATCACATTTACCCTTCCCTTCCCCCTGAGGTCAAAAAAGGTCGATTAACTAATGCGTGGAGAGACTTCACCCATAATAGGGGCATCTCAGAAAGAAGAATTCTTGAGATTCTTAATGAATACGGCGACGTGGAAGTCAAGACTATTGTCAAATTCACTCCTAAGTAAGGAGTATATTTTTTTGCCTTTGATTTGTTGGAAAAATGCACAAAACAATTCAATACAAACACTATACATTTTTAAACACGTATCATCATGATCAATTCAATGTCTATCGGATTCCGTCTCCGTTACAATAAGCGAGATTCAGCCAAGCACGAGGCCGCTGCTAACAATCATAAATCCAAGGAAGATCGTAGTAACCCCTTTGCGGCCATGATTTACGTCCGGGTCACTATCAACGGATGCTCCAAAGACCTCTTTTCTACCAACATCAAGTGCCCCAAAGGGAAGTGGGATTTCGATAACATGCAGATTGTCTTCAATGAGCAGAAGATTCAACAAGTAGTGAGCCATCCTTCGTTTCGACTCCTTTCTCAACAGGCCTCGCAAAAGCGGGTCAACCTGCATTCGCTTTTGGAGAGTTCTGAATTTGCCTGGCTCTTAGCCGATGAGGACTACACGCACTATCTAAGCAACCAGAAACTCAAGACCATCTTCAATAAGTTTTCGTCCATCGAAGCTCGCTACAATGCGGCTGAAGAGATTCTGGACTTTGATACCCTGGGCAAAGAATACCGGGGGGAAATGGTCAAGAATGATACACTGCTGGGAGTTGCTAAGAGCTATTTGCAGGTTATTCAATCAAGAATAGGCTCAGAGACTGCCTCATCAACGTACGACATCTACAAACGATACGTCAATAAGCTGGAAGCGTATTTGATTGATAGCAAACGCAAAAACATCCTCATCAGTCAGGTGAATTACACCTTCGCTCAGGACTTCAAAGTCTGGATGCTGATGACCAAGAAGCATAACGCTAACTACGTAGGACGGATCATTCCTTTTTTCAAGCAGGTCATGGATGAGGCTGTTCGCATGGGCTACATTGATCATAATCCGGCTAAGCCCTTGCGGGTAAGAGTGGACCGGGCTCCCAAAATTGAGTGGCTGGAGCCTGAAGAACTAGAGGCGTTATGGAAGCTCTATGAATCTGGTACACTCGAAGGGCGGGAGCAGAAGGCTGCGGCAGCGTTTCTCTTCTGCTGTCACACGGGTATGGCCTACATTGACTACTCCATCTTTAACCCTGAACGCTTCGAAAAAGAGCGGGCTATTCTTAGAAGAGTCAAGGTCAAGCAACCCCGAATCGAAGTAGTCGATGGCATGCGGGTAATCGTTGGCAACCGGGTCAAATCCAATACGGACTATTGTATTCCTCTCAGTGAATTGAATCCCATTGCCTCGATTCTTCTCGAGCGGGCCGGCTCGCCTGAAAACCTTGCCTATGTTCCCAATGGCCACTTGAATGTATTTTTAAAATTGCTGGGAGCTAAAGCGGGGATTGATAAAGAGATAGACTTCCACATGGCCCGCAAGACCTTTGCTTTTCATCTCATCAACATTTGGAAGATACCTGTCGAGTCAGTGATTGCTATCATGGGATGGAAGGATATCAAGGAGGCGGATCCGTACGTCAAGCTGCAAAACTCACGCGTCGTTAGCGACTTTCAGGACGTTCCTGTTCGCCGGTTAACCTCATCTGCCACGCGAACTCAATCTATTGCTCTCGCTCGATTTAAAGAATAAGTGAATCTTTTATTGAACTATAATAATGAAAGCTACCATCACCACCAGCAGTCTGATAGACGTCCCTTTAAACCTGCGATTCTGGTTCCGTCCTCGTCGTCTTTCGAAACCCGTTGCCGAAGAAGAAATTGAAGGCCAGCTAACCATCATGATTCAGGTAGGAAAGTCCAAGCTTGGTCCCTTTTCTACAAACATCACCTGCTTCAAACGTGACTGGCACCCAGGACTTAACTGTTCCATTAATCCGGGCACTCATCCCCGTACGCTTGAGGACCCAAGTGAACAGCTTAACCGCCTGAAGGTCTTATTGCACAAAGCCAAAGAGTACATTCGCTACCAGAACCCTCCCGTGACTGCTCAAAAGATCTGGGATTTGTATGAGGTCATGCAAACCAATAACGGTGAGTTTGTAGCTGATACCCGCTTAACAACGCCCTTTCTCCAACGCTGGGAGGAATGCATTGAGCAGAAAGATATCAATTGTAAGCAGGGCTTTATCTCAAAGTCTACGGTGAAGAACTACAGAAAACTCTACCGGATGTTTAGCCGATATGCTGAGGAGTCTAGTCTAACTGGTGCCCTACCTCAGCAGATTGACAATGTGGTGTTGTTGAATTACAGACAATGGCTGTTTGAGCAGAAGAAAAAGGATGGCCAGCCTTACGACCTGAACTATATCTCCAAGGCGTGCTTATTTGTCAAAGCCATTATCAACTACTGCATTGAGCGTAACTATTGCGAAAAGACGGGGACTGAGAAGGTGAAGCTTTCCTGGAAAAGAGTCGGTAAAGCTAAGTATGCCAAAGAGAAACACATCCAGCAAATAAAGGCGATTCGGGAGGAAGCCAGGGGTAGAAACAAGCTTTACTTTAATGCCCTTACGGCCTTCCTGTTTGCCTCAGAGACCTGCTTGCATTGGATTGATTATTACAATCTCAGAGAAGAGTACCTGCAGGATGAGGAAAGCGAATACCCCTACATCGAGAAAGCTCGCAACAAGACCGATATCATGCAAACGGTTTTCCTGAGTCCATTAGCCAAAGAAATACTGGAGGAGTGCGGAGGCATTAACAAGCTACCTAAACTGGGCGGAACGCCGGATTCAGGCTATAAACAGGTCTGTGCTGTACTCAAACAAATCCGGGAGTATTACGAGATTCCTAATCTCTCTTTCTCGCTGGGCCGGAAGACGTATTTAACCCGCATGCACAATCAAAAGAACGCTTCACCCATCACCATCATGGAAACGGCTGGCTGGACCTCTTTCCATCACGCCAAGCATTACATCCACCCAGATCGGGACGCTTTAAAACGCAATCAATTAGGCGAGTAATCAAACACGTTAAACTCTAAACCATGGCTACTACAAACGCCGCCCTGACTGCTAAAGAGCAGCAAATTGCCGAAACGATCTACCGTCAGGCCTTCCAACTGCGTGATGAGATGGTCATGCCCGAACTCATCCGTCAGCTCAGCCGGGCTTTCTCCTGGTACACAACCAGCCCCGAGTTTGCTAAGCTCGATGAAGAAGAACGACAGCACGTTTCCCGCTACTACATGGCTATTTCAGACCTGATGGAAACCATTGATGTGTTGATGCCGTACCAAGCTGTCGTATAGAACTTCCCGTTCCAGATTAATTCCTTTCATTTTCAAGCTTTCCTCATCTTCACTACCTCTAGTGATCTTAGGAGAGCTATGTCTTAAACGCTTATACATCCTCACTATTCACATGAAAAATCAAGTAAGTCCCATCGCTCCACAAGCTCAGGTATCGCCCGTTCTAACGCCTGAATACGCTTCTATGGTGTCTGTCCTTCCTTTAGAACCCTTCCGGCTTTGGGGCAATTTCACCACTGCTCTGGAGTACTATGAAAAGGTAAAAGACACCCCCTGGTTCAAGGCTCATCAGCACAAAGCCGTAGTCACCTTTGATCACCTGTTGAATCAGATCATTCTTGAGATCGGTGATCAGATCAATGTCTCCGGAGGGCTTCAAGACCACCGTTTCTTCACTGATTTGGGAGTTGAGAAAGGCAGATGGATTCCTGCCGAGGAGCTCAAGGCCTATTTCACGAACAATGCCTTCGTGTTTGGTGACTACGATAGCTTTCTGGAATTTGAAAAGGAAATGAAGGAAAACCCAAGCAACGGCGGCGTAGAATGCAGCTATGGGTTCCCACTCTTCTACGAAACCCCCATTCTGGAAGCTCGGCATTCCTGGTATATCGCCCTGCGAACGGATCTGGAAGGTCGTTGCTTTGGCAAAGTGGAAATCTATGAACTATCTGAGCAGCGGGAACGGGTCGTAGCCCAGGTATTTGCCGAGCAAAAGAAACGCTTCAAAGACCTTATCTGCATTGATGTGTACTGATTTCAGACCACGCAAAATTGCGTTATCCTCTTACTCTTTAACTATGCTCATGCAATGAAAAAGCAAATCAAGTCCCTAACCCCTCAAGAGCAAATTCAAGCCGAAGCAGCTTACCGCGTTTTGGAGCCCTTCATGACCTGTTTCTCCATTCGTCAAATCAATTATCTGCTCAGTGAAATGTTTGCCGCTTACGCTACATCTGAAGGCTTTCAGCAGGAGGAACGATTCACTCAACGCGATAAGGCGGGCATGTACACGAGTCTGAGCCACATGCTCAATGAACTAGTACTGGCTATGCCTGACGGTGAGACCCGGCCTGTACCCAATAAAGCTGCTTAACAAACCATCAGCCTCTTAGGGCTCTCTTGAGAGGCTGATTTATCCAAATCCTATAATCCCTTACGACTATGAAAAACACTTCTCAGAGTGAACAGGAAGAACAGGAAGCAGCCATGGCAGTCTATCAAATCTGCAAACGCTTTATGGCTGATCATCGGGTGCGAGACATGCATCAGCATCTAGCTTACATGTTTGCCTATTTCGCCGCTACGCCCATGTATGCGGAACTTCGGGAAGAAACCCGTGGAGATATATCTTTCTGTTACGTAGACTTAAATGTACTTATCAATGAGATTGCTCAGCACATCCCGGACGAAGACGCTTTAGAATACATCAGGCTTGGCAAGAGTCAAGCCGCTGCTTAGCATTTAGTGTGGGAGATTACCTAAACCCGTCTGGCATTGCTGGGCGGGTTTTTACTGATGGCATAGATGTATTAGCGCCAAAGAAGAGAGACCATTCTACCGCCAATTCTTCGATCGAATATGGATAACCAGAACCCGTTTATATAGAAAACTCCCGAGGGTTTGCAACACATCGGGAGTACTAATGGCCATTCTGATTTCCTCGTCCGCCAACGGGGAAGCAGTAGGTGAAACTAGATTAAATAATTGATTTCTAATGAATAGTTATGCCAATAGGTAATATAGTATCGTCAATAGCCAAGATCTGATCAAAACTCTCTTTTATCGGGTAAGTGTCTCTATCTTAGACGTATAGGGTAGAGGGAAGCACGGAGAAGCCAAAAGTCAATAATCACTTTCCAAAGTTGAACTAGTTTTTCATAGGAGTTAGGCTTAATGATATAAGCATTGACCCCATGACTGTAAGCTGTATCGATAAAGGTCGTATGCGAATAAGAAGATACCATAATGATTGGTAGATGTTTCCGCGAGGGTAAGCTGCGAATACAATCAATAAAGGAGAATCCATTCATTCCAGGTAGATCGAAATCAACTATGATTAAGTCTATTGGGCTGTAAGATTCCTTAAGATAGTCTAGGGCAGATTCAGCCGAAGAAACTACCTTTAATTGGCAGGTATCTGCATGTAACTGATGACTACGTTCCAGGAGGGCTGCATAATTGTCATCGTCTTCGACGACCAGGAAACAAGGTTTGGCTTTCATAGCAATTTGGAGAAAGGAACCAAGTTTCGTTGGGTGAGTGAAGTCGGAACGGGATCAATTCAATAGAAAAAGAAGGTTTAGGATAGAATGTTTAAAAGTAATGACTTATCTATCATTTGATAGGTAGCTGCAAAACGTTGATCAAGAGATAAATAACTCCGTTTTGATCCTTTCTTAGTGGATAGGGTGTAGCTACGGATAAAGGCTTCAGAACTTCTGAGGCTTTTTTATTAGGGGGAACGATAACCTATAGACGCTCATAACAGAAGCTGACCGATCCATTTGTATCTTAGTCCCCTTGAAGTTCCTCCTAATCTACTTAACTTGAAAACGCTTCTACTTCTGCCTGTGCTGGCTTTACTACTCTTTGGCTGTAAAAAAACTACCCATGAGCCGGAGCCCGTCATTGATCCTGTCTCACAAGTATCTGAGGACAAACAGTTCATTCATTTAAAAGCCAATGGCAAAGATCTGCTCTGGGTCGAAAACGACACAATTTCTGTTGGATATTACCGGAGTTATTCAAAACATTATCCTGATTCAACCTTAGACCGCACCCTAACCTTCCATTTTACATTTGGCTTTCGTTTCACTCAATCTTCGCTTCGGTCAGGCGAGAAAATATCTTTAGCTCTCGAAAATCCAATTCCTGCTCGCGAATCTGTTTCCTTTTATGATGATGAATGTAAATACACGAAGCCAGCTTATATACATAAGATATTGTCTCCAGGCTCCAGAAGTATCAGCAGTAGAAATGTTGGTTGTACAGAAGCCAATATCAAAGCCAATGCTTCTTTAGGTTATCGGCTCTTTGATAAAATGGAAAACACAAAAATTATCTATGACGAGCGAACAACCAATGCTTGGCTGTGTTTGCCGGCTTTAGATCAGGAAGGGTCTTCCGTAGAAATTACGTCACTCAGGCCGTTTAAGCACCCTTCGATGGGGCAGGGCTGGATGATAGACGTAACATTTAAAGCGAAGCTTTATGATTACTACTCTCTAGACCCTAAGCCTGCTACTGGTCGTGCCCGGGTCTTTTTATATGAGTGTAAAGACTAGTCCAATGTCTAATAGGCTCTCATCAATTTTGATGGGCCTGATTATGAGGCGGTTCACCTAAGAGTGAATGCCGTTCGACATCATGTCGAACTCCAAGTAAGCTCGGCAATAGTCGGGCTTATGTTGTTTAAAGACTGCATGGAACACATCTTTCATTAGTCATGGACTAAACAGGAGAAAGCCATGAAAACATCGATTATAACGCCTTTGATCTTAGTAGTTGAGGATGATAAAGATTACATTGAATTATTAGAGAGAGGTCATAAGAAGAGCAATATTGCTTGCCACTACGTATGTATCGAGACCGCTGAGAATGCACTAGATTTTCTAAGGGCGAACGATATCACCCCTAACCTCATCCTGCTGGATTATGACTTACCAGGCATGAATGGTTTTGAAATGATGGAGGAGCTAAAGCAGTCTGAATGGAAGGCTATTCCTATTTTGATGTTCTCGATTCATAACCGACCTCAACTGATTAAAGAGGCTTACCAACGGGGCGTAAATGCCTTCATTCCTAAACCCGAAGGCTATAGCTCAATCATTGAACTTTGGAGTACCCTCTGCTCTTTCTGGGGAGGTCATGTGAGCCTGCCTATTCTTAGCTAGCATACATCCAGAACGGAGATTTTCAGATCCCATCAGTCTAGGAATGACAGTCAGATAAGGAACTCAATAGCATTTCATTGAAATTGAAAAGTAGGTCCAGAGTTGACAAGCTTTTGCTGTGCATGTGGTTATAACTGCTCTAATTATCAAACTATACTATTTTGAATATCTATGGATTATAGATCCATCACCTATTTATTAGCTTTCAAGAAAACGGGTCAAGTCACCATTAGTGAGTTTCCTACTGATTTGCAAGATTTTGCCTACCGAGCAATTGGAGACCTAGAGGCAAGGGGCTTAGTCAAAGTTGTGAGAGATGAAGATGATGAAATAGAGTCAGCGGATCTTACCCTGGCAGGTATGCAGGCCCTTCAAAGATTTAAAGACTAGGCGTAGTGCTCTGATCGTTAGTAGGTTTTGTACACCTCAAGAGACGATCGTCTGACTGCATATGGAAAACCCTTTCGAAGTACTCGCTCAACGCATGGATCGCATTGAAGAGCTATTAGTGAAGCTAACCGATAAGTTGAATGAGTTTCCTCCTAAAGAGAAAAGGTATATGGGGACTAGAGAGGCTGCAGAATGGCTACGAATTAGTACGTCATCCCTCTACAGCCAGCTAAAGTCCATACCTCATACCAAAAGGGGTAAGCGTTTGTACTTTGACAGAGATGAGCTGGCCAGCTATGTTAAGAATGGTCCTGCCAATCATTAGGTTAAGCGTTATGTAATTATTACAGTACGGTAGCTGAGGAAAACCGAAATTGGCTGACAATGAGGTAAATACCCTTTGGGGATAAGGTCTTGAGAGGATTGTCGACAAAATTGGCGATACGCAAGAGTGACGCAAGTGCTGAAAGTGACGCTCAAACAAAATCTTTTTTTGCGATGAGTAGTGACGCTGAATGACTTCTGTCGGTTTTGTCGGCACCCCTTCGGTGCATTTTGACTAAAATTCAAAGGCTCTAGACCTCTTCAAAAAGAGCCTTGAAGTACATCATCAATGAATATGTTGGCTTGTTTGTTGGCTCGTCAATCAAAAAAGCACCTAGCAAACGAATGCTAAGTGCCTGATTATGAGAGTGGGCCCTGTAGGTTTCGAACCTACGACCAATTGATTATGAGTCAACTGCTCTAACCCCTGAGCTAAGGGCCCGATCTGACGATGGATCGCCAAATGAACCGCAAGTTTACACTTTTTTATAACCTTTTCCAATGGCTGATTAAACCTTACACCACTTTTTTGTTTCCAAGCCCCTGAACGCTAACAAAAACAGTCATGAAAAAAACTATTGCTTTCTTCGTTGCAGGTCTGCTTTCTGCTACGCTGACTTTCGCTCAGAACGATCAGCGACGCTCACCCGAAGAACGGGCTCAGCGTCAAACTGAACAGCTAACCAAACAACTGAATCTCTCCACGGAACAGGCGGAAAAAGTAAAAGCCCTCAGCGATGACCGCATGAAACAGATGCAGGAAATGCGGGCTAACGGGGCTCGTCCGGATCGTCAGAAAATGCAGGAGTTACAGGAAAATTACGAAGCTAAACTCAAGCCTATCCTTAGTACCGAACAGTGGACGCAGTATGAAAAGATTCGCTAAGAACAGCGAAGCCGCATGCGGGACCGCCGCCCCGACGGTGGTAATTAATCCAAAGATAATGTTGGGGACAGAAGTAGGAACGTATTTTTATGCGTTCCTATTTTCGTTTTACCGAGGCTCTGGCCCCTCCTTATGAATAAGAAAAAAGTACTTAACGACCCTGTCTACGGCTTTATCACCATTCCCGGTCACCTGATTTTCGACCTGATTGAACACCCTTATTTTCAACGCCTTCGCCGTATTAAACAGCTGGGTATGGCCGAGCTGGTTTATCCCGGTGCCCTGCATACCCGCTTTCATCACGCCCTGGGAGCCATGCACCTCATGGGCGAGGCCATCAGTACGCTCAAAAGCAAAGGCCATCTGATTTCAGATCAGGAGTGCGAAGCCGTCCAGATCGCGATTCTGTTGCATGATATTGGTCACGGGCCTTTTTCACACGTACTGGAACATACGTTGCTGCACCACGTCTCGCACGAGCGAATTTCGCTCCTGCTGATGAACGAACTGAATCAGGAATTTAACGGAGCTCTGGATCTGGCCATTCGGATGTTTTCGGGACAATACGAACGCCGCTTTTTCTACGATCTGATTTCCAGTCAGCTGGATATTGATCGACTGGATTACCTCAATCGCGATTGCTTTTTTACGGGAGTCACCGAAGGAAGTATCGGTTCGGAACGCATTGTGAAGCTGTTGGATGTGGTTGATAATCAGTTGGTCGTAGAACAGAAAGGGGTCTATTCCATTGAGAATTTTCTGACAGCCCGACGGCTGATGTACTGGCAGGTATATCTGCACAAAACGTCCATTTGTGCGGAAACGATGTTGATTCAGCTCATTCGCCGGGCTCGGGAGTTAGTCCACGAAGGTCAAACCGTTTATGCCACTCCTGCTCTGGAAACGTTTTTGTTTAATGAGCCAAACCTGCAGGATTTTCAGACGCATCCGCAATACATTAAAGCCTTCACGCGACTGGACGATTACGATATCTGGGCCTGCATTAAGCAGTGGACCGTTCATTCTGATCGTCTCTTAGCCCATCTGTCAACGATGTTACTGGATCGTAAACTGTATAAGATTCGCTTTTTCGATGCTGCTCCTTCGGAAGAAGTACTGGACGATTTTCGGAAGCGGGTACTGGCTCTGCCCGGCGTGACCGAAGCAGAGTTACCTTATCTGGTGGTGCAGGGAGAAACGACCAACTCAGCGTATTTATCCAGTCGTCAGCCCATTCGGATTTTAACCAAAGACCGGGGCGTGGTGGACGTTTCAGAAGCTTCGGATTTGCCCACCATCAAGGCCCTAAGTCAGATCGTCAGAAAATTCTACGTGGCGTATGCCATTCGCGGAATCTCCTAAGATCAATAGCGTACATAAAAGAATTATTTATGTACGCTATTGATGGCCTGCTCTACTTCATACATTGAAATTTGATGGGGATAATTGCAATAATAAACGTTATCCTCAATAAACATATAGCCATTTTCAAAAGCATTCTTCGCCAGTTCCAGATGTTTCAGTGCGAGCGAATGTTTTTTTTCATGGAGGTATATAAGAGACAGATAAAAGTTAGCATCAGGAAACTGATTATAACTTTTCAGGCACTCTATTAAATACTTTTTAGCTGATTTATAATTTTTCATTTCATAGTGTACTACACCCATATAAAAAAGTGTGTTGAAATGAATACCTTTAGATTTATACTTCTTCTGAAGCCTGATATCCTGTTTTAAATTTTTCTCAGCATCCTTATATTGGCCCATTTCTAAATAACACAAACCTTCATAAAATGAGTAAAAGTGATCCATTATAGATGCTTCCGGATGGTATTGTCTGGCTAATTTAAAGTCTGCTAAAGCTCCTTCATAATCCTTTGTAAAGATGCACTTCAAAAATGCTCTGTAGTCAATCCATTTATTCGGATCCAGTTCTACTGCTTTATCTTCCAGAGACATCGCTTTTCCAAAATCTCCATATTTGATATAAGGAATTGCTTTTTCCCGATACGCCTCCGCAATACCAGGACAGATGGATATTAAACTATCGCAATAGATTTCCCACTTTGGGTGGGTATATCCGTATCGATGTGCTCCCTTATCCAGGTATCTGGTTATCAGACTGTCTCGGATAGCTTTGTTCGCACAGATATCCGTTTGAGCAAAGGTAAATGACTGAAAATACAGCGTAAGAAAAAGGCTAAGGCAATACCGAAATGACTTTTCCATTTTTAATCTTAAAAGATAAATAGGTATAGTAATTAACAGGAATAATGGAATTGTATTTAATAGCTTTCCACTGATGGAGTGATTTTACGTAATTAAATAGATCGTCAACGTAAGTATTAGTGAAGTGATAAGGCTTATAACTTTCATCTGTCTGAAGTACATGAACTCGCTGCGAAGGCTTTCCCTGACAATCAATTAATAAATGAAAGGTGACATATCCGTTGCCTTTATAGGTGCGTCCCAGATTGGATAAGTATTGAGTTACTTCAGTCAACAGGGTAGCTGAGCTTTTAGGATACTTGCCCTGTACCTGATAATAATAAGCATTCTTACAGGAGACACACGTAGGGCTTATGGTGAAAGTAGTATCCATAAATTCACCCGTAGGTAAAGAAAAATGCTGACAAAAGCAGCTGAACGAGATAGACAGGAGGAAGGCTGCTAATAAGTATCTCATATAAAACATGATGAATAAATATAACGCCAATAGTAGATGTATTTACTCGTTATTCATATCACTTAATTAGGTAACGGTAAAGGGATTGAAAACCAGTTAAGCTCTCAATCCCTTTCTGAATTATAGGTATTTCTGAAAACTAATTCTTAGTTCGTTAAAGAACCGGGTCGGCTCTCCGGCGAGCTGCCCCAGTTGGGATTGGGGGTCGCTCCCATTACTAACTCCAGCGTTCCGCCCGCGAGTAACTGATCGTGCGTGAGAAAGGTCTTGTTGAAAGGCTTTCCGTTTAGTTTTGCTGACTGGATGTAGATATTCTTTGTAGAGTTACCTTTAGCTTTTATTGTGAAGTGTTTGCCTTTACCTACGGTAATGGAAGCCTCCGGAAAGCTCGGACTTCCGATTACGTATTCCGGCCGACCGGGGCTGACGGGGTAAAAGCCCAGCATACTGAACGCCAGCCAGGCCGACATTTGTCCCCCGTCTTCATTACCCGACAAACCGCCGGGGCCCAGGCCGTATTCTTCACGGACCAGTTGCCGCACCCATTTCTGCGTTTTGTAGGGTTCACCCGCCCAGGCGTAGAGGTAGGCCGTGTGGTTGCCCGGCTCGTTGCCGTGCCAGTAATACCCTTTTTCAAACATGGTATCAAGTTTGGCAACGAAGCGTTCGCGACCCCCCACTTGCTGAAGTAATCCGTTCACATCCTGTGGTACAAACCAGGTGTACTGAGCCGGGGAACCTTCGGTGATAAAAGAAACCCGGACGGCAAAAGGATCGAAATATTCACTCCAGCGACCGTCGGCATATCGACCGCGAGCCCAGCCCGTTTTCGGATCAATGACGTTCCGGTAGTTTAAGGATCGCTTCATTAATGCCTGATAATCGTTTGTTTTGTTTAACGATTTGGCAATCTGAGCTAAACAAAAATCGTCATAAGCGTACTCCAGTGTACGGGAGGTTTGTTCGCGTTTGTGGAAAGCCTGCCAGACCGAGTCTTCCAGCGGGATATAGTTATACTTCAGGTAACTCTCCATGCCGCGTCGGCCCTTGCCTGACTCGTAACTCTTCACGTCCCGGTTGGCTTCAAACGCATTTTTTCTCAGGTAAGTATAGGCTTTTTCAACGTCAAAATTTCGAATGCCTTTCACATACGCATCGGCGATGGCAGAAGTAACGTGATCGCCCGTCATGGCGGCGGTGTAGTGATTCCAGCACGGAAAAATGGGCATCCAGCCCCCCTGCTCGGCCATGTGGGTGAACGACTGCATCAAATCCGACGAGCGTTTAGGCTCCAGCAAAACGTGTAGCGGCAAGCCCGCCCGGAAGGTATCCCACATGCTGAAGTCACAGTAATAATCGAAGCCTTTCGCTACGTGAATAGTGGAATCATCCGCGAAACCGGGGTAACGTCCGTCCACGTCCGAATACAAACGGGGCGTAATTTTAGTGTGGTATAACGCCGTATAAAAAAGCGTTTTGTTATCCTCAGTGCCTTGTAGCTGCACTTTGCCCAGCTCCTGATTCCAGGCTTTTTCGGAAGCTTCCTGCACCTTTTTGAAGTTCCAGTCGGGAATTTCGGTTTTCAGGTTTCGGTAAGCTCCCTCCAGATCCGTGAACGACGTTCCGACGCGGGCCGTTACCTGCGTTTGCGAACGGGAGGCAAACTGAATCAGGGCACCCACGGCTTCTCCTCTGGTGCGGGCTTTGATCTTCGTTTGTTTCATCTGAATGGAAGATTGCTGCCAGGTACCAAAGGCTTCAAAATCAGCATCAAACTGAATGACGAAGTAACCACTGAACCCGGCCGATTCGCCCGAGCCCTGATAGATGCGATGCACGGGATTATACCCTACAATTTCCCGACGTTCCGGGTGAATTTCAATGAAACCTTCGCCTTCGTCGCTATTGGGTTCAATCAGGACAAAGTGATTGGCTTCATTCTGGAACCGGAAACGCAGCATACCGGCCCGTGGGGTAGCCGTGAACTCGGTCTGAATCTGATAATCGGGTAGATGAACCGAGTAATACGACGGGGTAACGATTTCTGTATCGTGCGAATACCGGGATTCGGGCCGTGTCGTGGCATTCCCGGAAAAAGGCATGAGAGTGACCGTTCCGTAATCCTGCACGCAGGAACCATTCAGCCAGTGCGAACCGCGAAATCCGTTGATGGTGGGGTCGTTGTAGTAATAGGGCGGAATGCACTTGGTTTCCGTGCGGCGGGTTTGGGGCGTCCAGGTGGTCATGCCGTGGGGATGGCCGATGGCGGGAGCGATCTGACCTTTCAGTTCGCTACCCGCCTCGCTGTGCCGCTGGGCGGAGGGGGTAGTGCTGGGAGCCGAACCAATCAGGGGATTGACGTACTGAACGGGAGTCTTTTGCTGTGCCCCGACCGAAAGACAGCCGAGGCCCAACCATAAATAAAGAAATTTCATGCGAAACGGAAATGCATCAGGTTATACAAAAGGGACGAAGCAAAGAGCTTGGCTCCCTGGAATACTACTGATAAAGTTTCGATGTTTAAGAAATAAGCTAAATTGAATTTTAGTCCGTTGTTGGTGTTTAGCGAAGCGTCACCCACAACCCGTTGGTTATAGAAGTAGGAAGTAAGCCAGCCGAGCGGCAACCCAAATCAAGCTGTGGTCAGTCACAGACTGACCGATATCAGTTGTTCCAAGTGACGCCCCGCATGGAATGCCTTTTAGGCTTAACACTTTTAACAGGGGGGATAGAGAAAGTGTAGCTAATCAATTGTGTATATCTGGAGGTAAAACTCCTGAAGGATATTCTGAAGCTGTAGTTAATCAAATTCCTAAAGGAAAATATATAGAACGACCATTAAATTGACGAAAATAATGAAAGAACTTATAATAGAGCCATGGAATTATATCGTCTATTTAGATGATAAAGGATCTTATGTATTATCTGTAGTATGCGGTTCTGCAGGGCTATACGACATTACTTTTCTTTTAAATGAAAACGAAAAGTTTCTCTTTATGGAAAAAGGCAAAGAGTATATAGATATTTTCAGCTCTGAAATAAGAAATAAACCAGAAAAGTACATTGATCGTAAGATTAATTGATAACCCTCCCCTAACTGTTCCAAGTGTTCGTCCAAAGGACGCCACTTGGAACAGTTAGGGGAAAAGCAGTTTGTGTAACTACCTTCAATCATAAATTGGGCTGTTGTTGGTGTTTAGCGAAGCGTCACTAACAATCCATTAGGTAAGCTATTGAGGTAGGAAACAAGCCAGTAGAGCAGCAACCCAAATCAAGCCGTGGTCAGTCACAGACTGACCGATATCAGCCGTTCCAAGTGACGCATTTCATGCTTAACACTTGGAACAGGGGGAACAAACTAGGAAAGACAGTTTGCAACTGCCTTCAGTCATAGATTGATCTCTATTCATTGTTCCAATGTAAGGCCCGACATCCCATGCCGGTTAAGTTTGATACATGGAACAGTGGGTGTGTACAAAGTTTCGGCGTTTAAGAAATAAGCCAAATCGAATTTTACGAAAGTGCTGTAAGCAAAGGCATTTCTCTCATACTTGAGCCATTCTGCAACGAAATGCCTATATTTACCTCATTGATACTTTCAAATCCCTGAGCGATTGAACACTCATCGATAAACTCAACTTATGATGAAAAAGACAGTACTAATGGCCCTGTTGTGCCTGCCTGCTCTGAGCTGGGCCCAAAGCGGGGAGTATACGCTGAAAGGTAAAGTAGGGCAGGCCACTGCTCCCGGCAAGGCCTATCTGCGATACGTGAAAGATGCGAAGTCGAAACTGGACACGGCCGTGATCAAAAACGGAATGTTCGAGTTCAAAGGCTCCGTTGCCAATCCGCAGAAAGCGATGCTTTTTGTCGATACGAAAAACAAGGGAATGCGTCAGTTGAGCCGGGATCACGTGGTGTATTTATACCTGGAACCCGGAACGATCAACGTACAGAGTCCGGATTCTGCCGTACATGCCAGCGTCAAAGGTCCGGCCGTGAATACGGAAAATGAAAAACTGAAGGCCGCTCTGAAGACTTCAAGCGATAAAATGGCGGTTCTGATGGCTGAATACCAGAAAGCAACACCAGAACAGCGTCAGTCGAAGGAGTTTGAAGAGTCGATGGATAAGCGTTACGAAGCAATTCAGGCCGAACAGAAGGAAGTGAATGCTCAGTTTATCAAAGCGAATCCTAAAAGTCTCATCAGCCTGGATGCTATTCAGGACGTAGGCGGTTCGATGCCTGAGTATGCGGATGTAGAGCCTTTATTCCGAACCCTGGCCCCGGAAGTTAAAAACACGGAAGCTGGTAAAGCGTATGCCAAGAAGCTGGAAACAATGAAAGCTACCGCCATTGGTGCCGTAGCTCCCGGATTCACGCAGGCCGATACAACCGGACGTCTGATTTCGCTGGCTGATTTCAAAGGGAAATACGTATTACTGGATTTCTGGGCCAGCTGGTGTGGTCCCTGCCGTCGGGAAAACCCGAATGTGGTCGAGAACTTCCAGAAGTATAAGGATAAAAACTTCACCGTTCTGGGCGTTTCGCTGGATCAGCCCGGAGCGAAAGAGGCCTGGCTGAAAGCCATTCATAAGGATAACCTGACCTGGACGCACGTGTCCGATCTGCAATTCTGGAACAACGAAGCGGCGAAGCTCTACGGCATTCAGGCCATTCCCCAAAATTACCTGTTAGATCCTCAGGGTAAAATTGTCGCTAAAAATATTCGCGGTAAAGCTCTGGGTGAGAAACTGGCGGAAGTCTTATCGGCCAGTAACTAAGTATTAGATATAATCCTGAAAAAGAAGGCTGACCAAATCAATTGGTCAGCCTTCTTTTTTGAATAAAGGATTTCATGATCTGTCTATGTCAGCTTTTCTATTACTGGGAAAGACGGGGTTTTGCTGCCAGTGGTAGGTCTTCAGTTTTTGCTTAGGAAACAGGTTTGGTTTATCATATGACCAGCCCACGTTAGAGAGTACCGCTGCCAGCCTTTTTACTGGCAGCAATAGCTTGTCCATTGGGTTGTGCTGCCAGCGGAAAAGCTGGCAGCGGCAGGGCTTAGGGTTTTCGTTTGAGAAACGGTTTTTGCTAGAAGTGAATGTAGTAAAGAAAATCATTGACTCAGCCGTATTAGAGAGTACCGCTGCCAGCCTTTTTGCTGGCAGCAATAGCTTGTCTATTGGGTTGTGCTGCCAGCGGAAAAGCTGGCAGCGGCAGGGCTTAGGGTTTTCGTTTAAGAAACGGTTTTTGCTATAAGTCAATGTAGTAAAGAAAATCATTGACTCAGCTCATGTTAGGGAGTACCGCTGCCAGCCTTTTTGCTGGCAGCAATAGCTTGTCCATTGGGTGGATTGCTACCAGCGGAAATAGATAGCTCTTAATACTTCCGCAAAATCCGTTCAACGGCCGTTAGGTAACCCCCGGCAAAAAGATTCACGTGCACCAGCAGGGGATACAGGTTATAGAGCGGAATGCGTTCGTTAAAACCGGGTTCTACCGGAAAGGCTTCGTAATAACTCGTGTAGAAACTGGTATCAAAACCGCCAAACATGGTGGTAAAAGCGAGTTCGGCTTCCCGTAACCCAAAATACGTAGCGGGATCGACCAGGGCTACGGTTCCGTCGGCTCCGGTCATGACGTTACCGCTCCAGAGATCGCCATGCAGTAAGGCTGGTTTTTCGTTCGGAATCAGATGCGGTAACTTTTCGCAAAACTTCAGAAACTGATCGTATAACTTGTTGGAAAGTTTTCCTTCGTAAAGAGCTCGTCCGGCCTGTACTTTCAGGCGATTTTCCACGAAGAAATCAATACCTGAATCCAGCCACTCGTTTTGCTGGGGTAAGGCTCCGATGTAGTTATTAAATTCCAGTCCGTGCTGTTCGGTAGTAACCTGATGCAGCTGAGCCAGTTTCTGTCCAAAATCCGTCCAGTAATTTGGAATCTGTGGACTGGATTCCAGAAAATCCATCATCAGATACGAACCATCGCTCCGCTGACCGTAGCCATGCACGGCAGGAATGGTAATCACGCCCGTATCACGCAGGCGATTCAGACTCCGGGCTTCGCTCTCAAACATGCCCTCATGATCACCCTGATTCCACTTAATGAAAAAAGAACCTTCAGCCGTCAGGACTTTGGCCGCCAGGTTGAAATTACCGCCATAAATGAACTGGAATTCCCGAACTTCGGGCTGAAAGCCCAGGGTTTCGAATAATACACTTTCCAGGAATTGATATTGATCTGCACTTTGAAACATAAACAGCGGTGGGCTTTTGTACGGATAGGACTGCAAAATAGAAATGCCAGCGGCGAATGACCAAAAGCCAGCATTTATTTAAGCCACCCATTTTCAATGGTATGGGTAACTATTCCTTTCTCTGATTTTAGAACAAAATCGGCTTTCGATCCCATTTTGACGTCCGTTTCCAGGCGTAAGCCCGTTGCGTCGATTTCCTGCGTGCCGAAGAAAACTGAGCAGTCGCCCAGTTCTTCCACGGTTCCGCGAACGTACCATTTTTCCGGCCGCTTGAAAACCGCCAGCTCCCGACGGTTGATGGCAATGTCCATCAGCACGGGGGTATTGTTTTTGAGAACCGTTACGTTTCGAATGATGAGATCGAACAGCGAGCGGCCATTTTCAGGAATGGTTTCGTATTCGTCGATGGGCTCTTGGGTGTAAGCTTCCGAGGCAATGGATTGCAATCCGCTCAGTAAGGCTACATAATTCAATCGGCGGATGTTCTGTTTTTCGGGATCATTGGCATAGCCCCCCGACTCAATGAGAATCAGTGAACTTCCCCATTTCTGAATGTTGTCACCAAAGGCCCGGGGTTCGAATTCATCCGAAAAACGCCCCACCTGATTAGGGATAAACTGTTGTAAATTCCGGTTCAGGGAAACGATCAGCTGCATGGAACGCTTCCGCACCTCATTGATTTCCCGGGCTTCATTGTAAGCCGTAGCCAGGAAAGAGATCGTCGCCAGATTTTTGGTTTTTCCTGCCGAATACCGGGGGTCCTGATCGTGGAGGTTAAACGCAAACTGGGGTTGAATGCTTTGCTGGAGAGACTTCAGTAACCGTCCTTCCGGTGTTTGCAGGCGAAGAGCATCGCGGTTCATGTCGATACCCAGAGCCGTGCGTCGAGTCCAGGCTTCCGCTCCGTCGGGGTTCAGCATGGGCACGAAGTATAAAGTTGTTTTCGACAGGATTTCCTTACGCAATCCATCAAAAGCATCGTCAGAGGCGGAAAAAAAGCGGAATAGGTCAAAAATGGCCATGGTAGCCGTGGCCTCATCGCCGTGCATTTGCGACCATAGTAATACTTTCGTAGGGCCCGTGCCGATTTTAACCAGATTCAGGCTGCGGCCTTCGGTAGAAGTCCCCACCTGAGTTACTTCAAATCCGGTCTTCGCCGCCTTCAGTAAGGGAATAAGATCTTTATGGGTAAAGCGACGTTCAGTCAGGGCTTTTTCCTTAAAGGTATCGTGAGAATTAAAAAGTTGCTGAAGCATATTCTGAGCATTCGTACAGTCCGCAAAACCTAATAAAAGCAACAGGAAAAGGTATCTCATAGCCATTCGTCGGTATAAAGCGGTTCGGGTAATACAGCAAAAGTAATGAGTTTGCCGTTTTCAGGGGATTATAACTTCCGGAAAGGTAGCGGGTGCGGGATTAAAACTTTCCGGTACTCATTCCCTGGGATCGGTATATCCCGGCGTTGCCTGAAAAAAGATAGGCAATGAAACAGGCCAGGGCCAGATAAGGAGCACTTTCGGCTCCGAAAAGTTCGATGCCCATGACGGTACTGGCCAGTGGCGTATTGGAAGCTCCGGCGAAAACGGCGACAAACCCCAGGCCAGCCATGAATCCCAGCGGTAACTGAAGGAGCTGGGCGGCCGCGTTCCCAACCGTGGATCCGATAAAAAACAGTGGAGTTACTTCGCCACCCTTGAAACCAACGCCCAGAGTAAACGTAGTGGAAAGGGTCTTCATCAGCCCGCTATACCAGGGCAAGGGATCGTGAAAGGACGAGACAATAGTAGGAATACCCAGTCCAATGTATTCCGTTGTGCCCGAAAGCCAGATGGCCAGTGCGATGAAGATACCTCCAAACATGGGCCGGAACGGCGGAAAGCGAACGTACGTTTTCATTTGTCTGGCCCAGAAATGAGTTAACTCCGCAAAAAGTCTGCTGATCAGACCAAAAGCAATGCTGGCTAAGGTAATTTTCACAAATAAGCTGAGCTCAAACGCGGGGACAAGATCAATTGCATAAGGCGTATGTCCGACGCCCCAGAGATGGCAGGTTTGATCGGCAAACAGGGCTGCTAACAAACTGGGAATAAGGGCTTCGTAACCCAGCCGCCCAATAATGAAAACTTCAAGAGCAAAGATGGTTCCGGCGAGCGGGGTGCCGAAAACGGACGCAAAGCCGGCACTGATGCCCATGACTAACAGCGTTTTCCGGTCGGGACTGGTTAATCTGAAAAGTCTGGTAAACTGGTCGGCAATGGCTCCGCCCATCTGCACGGCGGTGCCTTCCCGCCCCGCTGATCCGCCGAATAAGTGGGTGAGTAGCGTCGTTACTAATACCAGCGGAGCCATTTTGAAAGGAATCAACTGGGTGGGGTTCTGCCACTCTTCGATCAGTTGATTATTCCCCTTCACGACACTTTCGCCCCAGTAATGGTAAATGGCTCCGACCAGAAATCCACCTAAGGGTAATAGGGCAATCATCCACCCATGATCTTCCCGATACGTCGTAACCGCATCGAGTGATGCCAGAAAAAAGGCAGAAGCTGAGCCCGCCAGTAGCCCAATCAGGGCACTTAATCCGAGCCAGCGAAGCAGGTAAATAATGGGATGCCTGAGATCAGATACCTGGGGCATAGGTTCGGTTATGAATGCGTAAGTTCCTGGATAAGTAACTGATGTTCAGGATTCGTTGAAATGACAGTTTGGCTATTGGATAACTCAAAATCCGCAAAGTCAAATCCGGGAGCAACGGTGCATCCTACCAGTGAATAAGGGGTTCCGGCTGCCGGACGCGAGGCAAACCAATACCCCGCCGGAACAACCGCCTGGAATACCTCGCCCTGATCGGGATCAGAGCCGAGCCGGATAATTTCCAGATTACCAGCGGGATCAAAGACAAAAACCTCCAGCGGGCCGCCCGCGTAAAAATGCCAGACCTCGTCGGACTGAATGCGGTGCAGGGCCGAGAAATGATGACTTTCCAGTAAAAAATAAATGGCGGTACTCAGGTTACGGTCACCCGTAAATCGGTCAGGTAAGGCACGTTGGGTAATCGTTTCCGAAGAACGATAGGTCTCGGCAAAGTAACCGCCTTCGGGATGAGGCTGCATGGCATAGCTCTCAATCCAATAGCCTGCTGGTTTCATAGGAAAATGTTCGGGGTCAGTTTTTTATAGATAGATCTGTAAAAATACTAAAGTGATTCGTTGTAATAGAATGTATGTAAATACACTGGTTGCCAGTAGGTTAAGTCTTCGGATTAACCAGATGTAATCCATTTTTACGCTTAAAAGTACGACTCGCAGTCGCTGAATACAGAAAATTATGAAAGTTGCGTGCAACATTTAAACAGAAGACCTTGTCCTTCCTTTGAAATTGATTCTGGAAAGCGGGGAAAATCATCGCAGTGCAAAGGTCTGAGGACGAGAAGAATGAGAGGCGAGTGGGGTTGTTGAATCAATTTCGATAGAACCCGGAACCTACCTGTCTTTTTGAAATCTTTTGGAGCAGACCTTGTACATAGATCGGCATTATTCACTCGTTGAAGCCTGCAAGCGGGGCGACCGTAAGGCTCAGTATGAGCTGTATCGGCTGTACTCGAAGTCGATGTTAAACGTGTGCATGCGAATATTGAATCACATGGGCGAAGCCGAAGATGTGTTGCAGGAAGCTTTTCTGGATGCGTTCCAGAAAATTCATGACTTCCGGCAAACCAGCACCTTCGGAGCCTGGCTGAAACAGATTGTGATTAACCGGGCCATCAATCAGTTACGCCAGCGTAAACTTGAATGGGTGGACGTAGAAGAAGCTGACTCCGTAGGCGAAGAAGTAAGTATCCCGCAGGAAGAAACCGACTGGGAGATTGAACGCGTACGTTTGGGCATCCAGCAGTTACCCGATGGATTCAGAACGGTGCTGAGTTTGTATCTGCTGGAAGGGTACGATCACGAAGAGATTGCCAGTATTCTGGGCATCTCGGAGTCTACCTCACGAACGCAGTATATGCGGGCCAAACGAAAATTAGTAGAGTTATTAACGGAATAAGCTGAATGTTTGTCCAGTTCTATTTCTAGTGAATGGTTAATAGTCAAGGCATTAGCAAGAGCCAGTAATACCCATGAAAAAAGATCGTATTGAACGTTTTATTCGGGATAATCGGGAGGAATTTGATTCTTTCGAACCGCCGCTGGGCCTGTGGGCCGAAATTGAACGGCGATTACCCGAAGTCGTCATTCCTGAAGAAGAAACGAAAATCATTCCTTTGGGAAAACAGAAGTCGGTTTGGAGTAACGTATTCACCCGAAAAAACTGGGGCATTGCCGCTGGCGTCATTCTGCTGCTGGGACTGGGATTTTTTGCCGGTCATTACGCCATCAAGCCCAGCCACACGGATCCCATCATTGCGGAAGTAAGTCCGGAAGAAGGTAAAATGGCTTTTCGGTACGCGTCGCTGATTGAAACCAAGCGGATGGAAATCAAGGCTATTGAAAGATCGAATCCGGAGTTATACAAAGAATTTGCGGGCGAAATCGAGCAGCTGGATGTGGACTATCAGAATTTACGTTCGGAGTTACCTCAAACTCCTAACCAGGAAGAAATCGTAGAAGCGATGATTCAGAATTTACAGATGCAGCTTGATATTCTGAATCGCCAGTTACAAATCATTCAAAAAATATCCAAACCTAGCCATGAGAAGACTATTTAGCGGAGTGAGCCTGGCCTTGTTTTGGGTGCTGCCCCTGCTGGCTTTCGACCAGACCGGAACCCTTTCGGAACGCAAACGCAGTATTATCAAATCCTTCAGCGTATCCCAGCGGGATCGACTCTTTGTCTCGAATCAGCACGGCGAAACGAAGATAAATGTGTGGGATAAAAACGAAGTTCGGGCCGAAATTGTCATCATGGGTTACGGGAAAGATGACGAGGAAGCTCAGCGATTCATCGAAGCCATTGGGATTGACGAAGCCCGCTCGGGTAACCAGATCCGTTTGGAAACCCGGTATAATGAACCTAAAAATGCAGGCTGGAACTGGCGAAGCTGGGGACGTTCCGGCGAAAGTGACGGGAAAAGCCGGGGCGTAAAGATCAGTTATACGATTTATATGCCCAAGTATATGCCTTTGGAGTTGCAAAGCCGTTTTGCCAATGCTACCATCGCGGATTTTTCGGCTCCCCTGCGGGCGAATACGCAGTACGGTGATTTTGTGGCGGACCGTCTGATGAATGTCGACAATGACATTCGGGTAGACTATGGAAAAGCGGTCATTCGTCAGTTAAACGAAGGAAATCTGAGAATTCAGTATTCGAAACTGGAGCTGGACAAAGCCGACCGTTTGCGGCTGGTTAATAACTACGGTTCTTTATCGCTGGAAGAAGTAACAGATCTAGATGCTACCATTCAGTATTCCAGGGGGAAAATTGGTAAACTGAAAGAACAGGGACGCCTGAATATTAATTACTCGGATAACCTTCAGTTACCCGTTCTGGCGAATTCGGTGAAGAACCTGGATGTTCGCTGTAACTACACGACCGTCCGCCTGCCCGTTCGGGAAAATCAGGATATGGATTTTGACGTCACGGTTACCTACGCCAATTTTGGTTACCCCAATGCCCTTCCCATCAACTTCGAGATCAAGGACGATGGAACGGATGATACCCGCCAGCGATACGTACCTAAATCCACGAAAGTGTATAAAGGGAAGGTTGGAAAAGGAGGCAGTACCGTCCGGATTACATCGAACTACGGGGCCGTGAAATTTGTAAATTAACGAAAAGAGCGACGAAATTTCGTCGCTCTTTTCGTTAGATCGTAAAATGTGTTTTTAACCAGTCCTGCGTAATCTGCAAATCTTTCTGGGTCAGGTTATGACTGCTGGGAATGAGTTCGTGCTGTACCTGAAAACCAGCCGTCTTCAGAAGTTCTTCGTAATCGTTCATGTTTTCAGGCTGGTAATAAGGATCTGAACTGCCGGAAGTCAACAAGACCGGAGCCTGATTGGAAACCAGCGGTTTTTCTTCGGGTAGGGGTAACATCGGTCGCCAGAGAACCGCTCCGCTTAATAAAGTCGGGTATTTCTGGAGAATGGCTCCGCCAATATTAGCTCCGTTGGAATACCCCAGAGCAATTAACTTATGCGGGTCGAAACCCAGTTTGGCCGAAAGGTCCTGCAACGTAGCCACCAGTTCTTCCGTCCGGAAATGCAGGTCGGCGTGATCGAAAATTCCTGTTCCCATGCGGCGAAAAAAGCGGGTGGTGTATCCATTTTCCAGGACATTACCGCGAACTCCCAGCACATTGGCCTGACCGCCCGTCAGTTGCTCCGCCAGGCTGATGAGGTCATTTTCATCACCGCCCGTCCCGTGCAGCAGGACCAGGGTATAACGCTGAGCTGCCTGCTCGTTCGCCGCTATGAAACGATACTTCAAAGGAGTGAAATTCATGATTGTAGTAATCAGATGAAGGGTATGGTAATCAGACAAAATTTAACTGAAAAAGGTTTGTTTAGAACTTATCAGGTAATGTTTTAGGGATGGGGAACTTTCTCTAATAAATTATTATTCAGGAAGATAGTGATTACACGCCGGAAAATTTCTAATTTTGCGGGCATTTTCATTGACGGTTATCCGTAAACTAAAGATCTGTGATTCAAAGATTGGAATGGCAGGTGGTGCATGGCACCGATGGTACACGCTGCGGATAATTGACACAACGACATCAGAAAACTTTCTTCTCCGATGCAAAGCATCCGTAACATTGCCATTATTGCCCACGTTGACCACGGCAAAACCACACTGGTGGATAAAATCATCCACTACAGCAAACTCTTCCGGGAAAACCAGGAATTCAACGACCTGATTCTCGACAACAATGATCTGGAACGCGAACGCGGAATTACGATTCTTTCCAAGAACGTATCCGTTCGTTACAAAGACGTTAAAATCAACATCATCGATACTCCGGGTCACGCCGACTTCGGGGGTGAGGTAGAACGCGTACTGAAAATGGCCGACGGCGTATGTTTGCTCGTCGATGCTTTTGAAGGTCCCATGCCTCAGACTCGTTTCGTATTATCGAAGGCCATCTCTTTAGGCCTGAAAGTAATCGTGGTGGTGAACAAGGTAGATAAAGAAAACTGCCGTCCTGAAGAAGTTCAGGAAAACGTATTTGACCTGATGTTCAACCTGGGTGCTACGGAAGATCAGTTAGACTTCCCAACCCTGTTTGGTTCAGGTAAAGGTGGCTGGATGAGCACCGATTATCGCAACAAAACCGAAGACATCAGTCCTCTGTTAGACGCGATCATCGAAAGCGTTCCTCCCGCTCCCCAGCCCGAAGGTATTCCTCAGATGCAGGTCACTTCTCTGGATTTCTCTCAATTCACGGGTCGTATCGCGATCGGTCGTGTATTCCAGGGAACCCTGAAAGAAGGCGGTTCTATGGGCCTTTGTAAGGCAGATGGAACAGTTAAACGCGTTCGTATCAAAGAGGTTCAGGTATTCGAAGGCTTAGGCCGGGTGAAAGTTTCGGAAGTAGGTGCCGGTGATATCTGTGCCCTTACGGGTCTGGAAGATTTCGAAATTGGTGATACCGTTACTGATTACGACAACCCTCAGCCTCTGGAGCGTATTGCCGTAGATGAGCCTACGATGAGTATGCTCTTCACGATCAATAACTCGCCTTTCTTCGGTAAAGAAGGTAAATTCGTAACGTCTCGTCACTTACGCGATCGTCTGTACAAAGAGATCGAGAAAAACCTGGCCTTACGCGTACAACCCACCGATAGCGAAGACCGCTTCCTGGTCTTTGGTCGTGGTATCCTTCACTTGTCCGTTCTGATCGAAACGATGCGTCGGGAAGGTTACGAATTACAGGTAGGTCAGCCTCAGGTATTATACAAAGACATCGACGGTGTTCGTCACGAGCCTATCGAGTTAATGGTTGTAGACGTTCCTGAAGAAACGGCTGGTAAAGTAATCGAATTAGCTACGCAACGTAAGGGCGAGCTGATGATTATGGAACCTAAAGGTGACGTACAACACCTGGAATTCAACATTCCTTCACGGGGTCTGATTGGTCTGCGTTCAGACGTGTTGACAGCTACTTTCGGTGAAGCCGTAATGACGCACCGTTTCAAAGCGTATGAGCCTTTCAAAGGCCCCATCGCTGGTCGTATCAACGGTTCTATCATTTCTAAAGGAACAGGTACGGCAACGGCTTATACTATTGATAAACTTCAGGATCGTGGCCGCTTCTTCATTGATGCGGGTGATGATATTTACGAAGGAATGGTAGTAGGGGCTCACAACCGTAACAACGACATTGTAGTAAACTTACAGGAAGCCAAGAAATTAACGAACATGCGTGCGTCGGGTACTGACGACAGCGTTCGGATCATTCCTAAGGTTAATTTCTCACTGGAAGATTCTATGGAATACATCCAGAAAGACGAATACCTGGAGATTACTCCAAAATCGATGCGTATGCGTAAGATTTACCTCGACGAAAACGAGCGTAAACGTGCAGAAAGCAAAGGAGCTTTTGCTGACTTATAGTAGAAGCAGGTGATACATTAAAAAAGGGGCTGGATGCAAATCCAGTCCCTTTTTTAGTGGGCCATCAGAAGGATGTTTGAATTTATACCCAAAGCAACGTCCAGTTGGAAGAGATCAGTCGTACTTTTGCTCATTCGAGTATTACCCCTATGCAAGAATCAGGTCAGCTTTTGAATCAGGAACCATTTATTCATCTGGATTACTTTGAGCGGATAGCCCCCGACCAGGCGGCTTACCGTCGTAAAAAGAAGTATTACTGGGACGAGATTACCAACTATTGTAATTACTTCGCTCACGAAGATTTATCGGTACTGGAGCTGGGTTGCGGCACGGGCGAGCTGATTGGTCAGATTAGAGGAAACCGTAAAACCGGGATTGATTTCAGTGAAGGCATGATTCGCGTCGCCCGTCAGCAATTTCCTGACGTACGCTTTGAAGTAATGCCCGCCCAGCAGATAGCGTTACAGGAAACGTACGATCTGATCATTCTGTCAAACCTGATCGGGTACGTTGATGATGTACAGGCCCTGTTTGAAACCTTACGCCCGCTATGCCACGAACGGACCAAGGTGATTGTCAATTATTACAATTTCCTTTGGGAGCCCTTCCTGAAATTTGCTGAATGGATAGGAATGAAGCGTAAAGCACCTCGCCAGAACTGGCTTTCCCGCATGGACGTGGATAACCTGCTGGAATTAGCGGGGTTTGACGTCTATCGTAACAGCTTACGCATGTTATGCCCTTTCTACATTCCGTTGATTTCGACTTTTCTGAATAAGTACCTGGCTAAAATGCCCATCATCCGGCATTTGTCCATTAACCAGTACAGCTTCGCTAAACTACAGAAAGAAGTAGAAGACTGGGAGAATCGCTTTTCCACAAGTATCGTTATTCCGGCCCGGAATGAGAGTGGCAATATAGAAAATGCCCTGCTTCGGATGCCCAAATTTGGCAAGCACCAGGAAATCATTTTTGTCGAAGGAAATTCAACGGACGATACCTGGGCCACGATTCAGCGAATTGCGGAGCAATACAAAGACCAGTTTGATATCAAGATCCTGCAGCAGGATGGAAAAGGCAAAGGTAATGCCGTTCGAAATGGATTTGCTGTGGCTACGGGTGATATTCTGATGATTCTGGATGCCGACCTGACCGTTCCGCCCGAAGACTTGCCCAAATTTTACAATGCCATTGCTTCCGGCAAGGGCGATTTCGTTAATGGTTCACGACTGGTCTATCCGATGGAAAAGAAAGCCATGCGTTTTCTAAACCTTTTGGGTAATAAATTCTTTAGTCTCTTATTCTCCTGGTTACTGGAACGGCCCTTCAAGGACACCCTGTGCGGCACAAAGGTTATCTTCAGAACGGATTACTATCGATTGATTGAAAATCGGAAATTCTTCGGCGATTTTGATCCTTTTGGTGACTTTGACCTCATCTTCGGGGCGTTCAAACTCAACCTGAAGATTGTAGAAGTACCCATTCGTTACCGCGAGCGAACCTACGGAGATACCAATATCTCCCGGTTTAAGCATGGGTTCATACTGTTACAAATGTGTGCCTTTGCGGCCCGGAAACTTAAGTTTATTTAAGCTAGTCCAGAGACTACGAACCTTGCTTCTTTATGTCGGCTCTTCCTAAAATTTCTATTATAACGGTTGTTTACAACGGTGCGGCTACGATAGAAGATACAGTTCGCTCCGTTTTATCGCAGGATTATCCGTCCGTAGAATACATCATCATAGACGGGGCTTCCAAAGATGATACCCTGGCCCGGATCGAACCTTACAAAGACCGGATTGCTCAGGTCATAAGCGAACCCGACAAAGGCATCTGGGATGCCATGAATAAAGGTCTCAAACGGGCAACGGGGGAGGTGATTGGTATCCTGAATTCCGACGACGTATATGCCCACGGTGAAGTGTTAAGTAAAGTCATGTCAGCCTTTGCCGTTAATCCTTCGGCTGAAGCGGTGTACGGCAACCTGAAATACATGGACGTTTCCCTGACGAAAGTAATCCGGGACTGGAAGTCGAGAGCCTACGATCAGACCTTCTTCGAATACGGCGAAATGCCACCGCATCCCACCTTTTTTGCCCGTCGGTCGCTCTACGAAAAGATTGGCTACATCGATATGAACTTCCGGCTGGGAGCGGATTATGAGCTGACATTCAGAGCCATGAAGGTTCATCAATTGCCAACTTACTGGATTGATGATTGCCTGGTTCATATGCGAATCGGGGGAGAATCAAACCGAAGTGTTAAAAATATCATTGATCAACATCGATTGAACATGAAGGCTTGGACAATTCACGGATTAAGAGTTCCTTTGTCTTTTCATTATGGCAAGTTTCTGCATCGGCTCAAACAATTTTTGTAGTAGTTTCATGCAATAGGTTAACTTTGTAGGCGTTTAGTACGTGTTTTACCAACCCGCTATAAAAATTATGCATATTTTTACTCAATAATGAACTGACTCATTTTGAAAGTAACGTGCAGTAGGTCAATGATTTGGAAGAAGTTGTTAAGGTAGTAACAGTAAATTAACAGCAACTTAAACTACTCAATATCTACTCATGCGAGGGTAACTGCTATCTTTAATTGTGAAGAGAACCGAATGAAGTCAGAATTTCCCTTTTGCCTCTTCCATTATTCAGGATCTCTTTTACGAACGGCGATCAATTGTCAGAGAAATTCCTGATCCAGTACACTTCCTGGGTTCCCTTGCATACTCAAGCAACCACCAGACACCACTTAACTTACATACTTAACTGAATCATTGTAAAATGAAGTTAAAATTACTCGTTCATTCTGTAGTATTGGCATTGATGGTACTACTGGCTAATGGGCAAAATTCTTACGCACAGGTTGTCAATCAAGAAAACTTATCTTCCATTAAAGTAGATGCTTTATCTGACGAACAGGTTCAGGCGATCATCGATCAGATTAAAGCGGAGGGAATCGCAGAAGATCAGCTGGAGAAAGTAGTTTTGGCTCGAGGATTGCCCTCTGAAGAAGTAGCAAAACTAAAGACCAGAATTAGTTCTTTAAAAGAAAAACAAGGTCAACTGGATGTTGATAATAAGGATATTGTAAATACGGTAAAGGGTAGAAAAGAGTTTAAATTTGAACAGCCCAGATCTGTCGACAATGTCAGCCTGCCTTTGTATGGCTCTCAGATATTTGCCATGTCCAATCTGTTTGACATCAATGCAAACAGACCTACACCCAGTAATTACATCGTAGGTCCCGGAGACCAGTTACAAATCAATGTGTACGGGAAATCGCTCGTAGACTGGCGTGTATCAGTAACTCCGGAAGGTTTCGTGATGTTGCCAGGCATGGGTAAAGTGTACGTAGGAGGCAAGCGATTGCAGCAAGCTACAAACCTCATTAAAGATCGTTTAAGAGCCAATAATTACGCCATCGGAAACGGAACCTATGTGGATGTCAGTTTAACCAATATCAGAACCATTCAGGTAACTATCATTGGTGAGGTAGAAAAGCCGGGAACTTATCCTATGACTTCCGTTCAAACCGTTCTAAATGCTCTTTATGCCTCGGGTGGGCCTACTAAAAATGGAGCGTTCCGGGAAATAGAGGTTATTCGAAACGGCCGTGTGTACAAAGTGCTGGACATCTATGATATCCTGCAGCGGGCAGATGTTGAAAATAACATATACTTACAGGACGACGACATTATCCGTATACCAGTGTATCAGGTACGTGTAGCCATCGAAGGCGAAATTAAGCGTCCTGGTATTTACGAAGTGAAAAAAGGAGAAACTTTACAGGACGTCATCACTTTCGCAGGAGGTCTTACGGACTCTGCTTATACTACTCGCATCAAGGCGGTTCAACTGACGGATACTGAAAAAAAAGTAAAAGATATTGTTAATCAGGATATCAAAACGTACATCCCTCAGAAAGGCGATAAGTACATTATCGATCAAATTCTGGATCGATTTGAAAACCGGATCACGATTAACGGGGCCATTTATCGTCCGGGCCAATTCGAATTGAAATCAGGTCTGAAACTGTCCGAATTAATTAAACAGGCAGATGGCTTGAAGCAGGATGCTTTCGCCGAAAGAGGTTACGTTACACGCCTGAACGAGAATAATGAAACGCAGATCATCCAGTTTCAGGTTAAAGATGCCGCTCAGGGAATTTACGATACGCTGCAGCTTAAAAGAGAAGACATTGTTACCATCCCTTCCATCTTCGATTTAAGAGAGACTTATAACGTGACCGTTAATGGAAGTGTACGTAAGGGTGGAAACTTCCCGTTTTCTGAAGGAATGACGGTAGAAGACCTTATTCTGATGGCTGGAGGGTTATCGGAAGGAGCAAATACGCAACGGGTAGAAATTGCCCGCCGCATTAAAGACAGCGATCGTCAGGCGAAAGATGCGAAACTGGCCGAAATTATAACCTTATCGATTGACAGAAACTTAACTCTGGAATCTTCAAAGTATAAATTGGAGCCTTTCGATATCGTTTCTGTTTTCTCTGTGTCTGGATATGAAGTTCAAAGATCGGTTCAGATTCAGGGCGAAGTAATGAATCCAGGCTATTTTACATTAAGCCGTAAAGATGAGCGTATTTCGGATCTGGTAAACCGGGCCGGTGGATTTAGTGCCTATGCTTACTTGCAGGGAGCTACCTTGCAACGTGGAAAAGAAAATGTGGGGATCAATTTACCAGAGATTATGAGATCTCCCAAAGGTATTGGAGATCTATTACTTCAAACCAGTGATATCCTCATCGTGCCGATGATCAATCAGCTGATTAAAGTAAATGGAGAAGTGCTGATGCCTAAAAGCGTCGTTTTTGATCAGCCACATTTCAAATCTTACATTACTCATACCGGGGGCTTCTCACCGAATGCTTTAAAGCGAAAATCTTACGTAGTGTATGCTAACGGAGAAGTGAAAGCAACCAAACATTTTTTATTCTTAAAATTCTATCCATCTATAAAACCAGGTACTCAAGTGTACGTTCCGAAAAAACGGGAAAGAAAAGAGGGAATGAGTGCCCAGTCCTGGATTGCCTTAGGAACCAGCATGGCTTCGTTAGCGGCTATTGTATTCGGAACCTTATCGCTGCGGAAATAACAGTATCATAACCATCGAATACGCTGATTCAGGTATGGAAGAAATAACCACCACAGAAAAGGATTCTTCATTTAAAGATATAATTTCAATAATTAAAGATTGGATAAAATATTTTCTTAGTAAAGCAGTCTACTTAGGCATCATGGCCTTCGTAGGGATACTAATAGGATATATTTATTATAAAACGACTCCTGCAAAATATACGGCAGAATGTACTTTTATATTAGATGAATCCAGTAGAGAAAATACCGGAAACTCATCAGCGTTAGCGGTCCTGGGCATAGGAGGAAATAGTAATAGTGAAGGTTTATATAGTAGTAGTAATTTAATATGGTTCTATTCCAGCCGTCTGATGCTTAAACGTACACTGTTGACGGAGGTTAAAAGAAATAGTAAAAATATATTATTAATTGATTGGCTACTACAAAATGAAGAGTTAGGCGATGACTTGGCAGAATTATCTAAGTCAGGGAACATCAAATTTGTTAGCTGGCAACAGGAACAAATAGACAGCTTATCGATACCACAGAATAAAGTTTTAGAAAACTGCATTGGATATATAAGGAATAATGTTCTGAAGGTAGCGGAAGCTCCTAAAACAGAAAATATGATTACTATTTCTGTGACTTCTAAAGATGAATTGTTCTCCAAAGAATTTACTAACGCAATAGTAAAAAATGTAAATGATTACTATGTAGATAATAAAACTAAACGTAACAAAGAAGAGGTTGCAAATCTGGAAAATAAACTTAAGTCAATCAGTGCCAAACTTGGAAGTTCAATGTTTCAGGCTGCTTCTAATGTTGATGCCATTCCAAATGCAAACCCAGCCCAGCAAATCTTAAAAGTAGAACCACAACGAAAAGGAATTGATGTACAGGTAAATTCAGTACTGTATATAGAGCTTGTAAAAAACTTAGAAGCCGCCAAATTAAGCTTAATTAAACAGACACCAATCATTCAAATCATTGATGGGCCAGTCCTGCCTTTACCGATAAGTAAGTGGGGATTAGCGAAATGTATACTAATTGGTACTGGTGTAATGTTTATCCTGGGAGTACTATTTTTTGCTGGCCGGCGATTGTATAGTTTGTTATAAGGGTCCTATTAAAATTTAGCATGAATACCATAACCAAAACATTGAAGCTGTTTTCACTAAGAATAGTAAAAGCCCTGGTGTTAATAGTTTCTTTATCCCTTTCGGCCAAACTTTTTGGAATAAAAATAGAAAGGGATATTTGGATATTGGCCTACAATTGTATCTTAATAATAGACCTGGCCATCTGGGGACCGATAAATGAAACATTTAGAGCTAAGTTTATTTTCATAAAGGAAAAGGAAGGAGATGAGGTAGCGGTCAGAGGGCTTAATGATCTTCTACTGGTTACTAGTGCGGTTACTATTCTTGTATTCTTACTATTCATATTCTTTCCAGAAATTCCGTCTCAGATACTGGCTCCTTTATATTCTGAAAATGAATTGAGAGCACTTAAGCTGATGTTGCAAATTTTGGCTCCTTCCCTATTAATAAATCAGATTACACAACTATTGATTAGTGTGCTGAATGCGTATAATATTTTCTTCGTTCCAGAGTATGCGGGTTTTGCTTCTTCAATTGCTAATGTATTATGTCTGTATTTTATAGCCCCATACGTAGGAATTTATTCTTTGGCTATATCATATTATTTTTCATTATTAGTGTTGTTTTTATTGCTCATTTATCAAATAAAAAAGAGTAAAATACCCGTAGGAATTAACTTTAGTGCAAATAAGATACAGGGCATAAAGCCATATGTATTATTCGCTCTACCTTTCTATGTGCCCTATATGGGAGGGCAATTAAATGCATTAATTGAGAAAAGTATAGGTAGTTTAATAGCCGTAGGAATAGTATCAAGTATAGACTATGCCAGGAAATTTATAGATATTCCATTAAGTACATTGATGAGCGTTCTTACAACTATACTAGTGCCGCTATTATCTGAAAAGTTCGTAAATAATAAAGAAAATGAATTTATACAAGAGCTTAAAAATAATATCCAGTTGGGTCTGATTGTGTTAGGCCTGTTAATATGTTTTATAATCGTAGGAGGAGAAGAAATTGTTAATATCCTCTATGGAGGAAATGGTAGAATATCTAAGGATAAGGTGTTGGTTATCTATAATCTTGCCATTTGCTACAGCATAAGCTCTATCAGTATCTATATGTACACCGTATTCGGTCTGGCTCACCTTTGCATGCAAAGAGGGAAAGTGTATGCCGTCTGGGGTTTAATTGCACAAATTGCGATGATAGTATTGAATGTTACGAATTATAAAACTTTAGGAATATATATATTTCCATTTACCCTTTTTACTGCTCATATTATAGCCGGATTGGGAATGAGGCTTAGTTTTAAAGTAACATTTAAAGATATTGATCATTCTTTGATTAAATATTTATTTATGATAACTATATGGGGTGTCATTGCTTATGGTATTAAATATTATTTAGACTTATCCGATGTTCATAATTCTGCTACTAGTTTATTTGTGGTTAAGAATTTATTACTAGGAATTTCATTAATAGGGTGTGCGTTTATTTTTAATATCAAGGAAAAGACGCTTTTAGTTTCGGCAATAAGAAGTAGAATTGTTAAGCAAGGATAGCGGATGAAAAATAAAAGATTTCTAACAATATTTACTCAGCTGGAGAATATACATTTAATAAAAGATGTAGGGATGATGCCTTATATTCTTTATAAGTACTGTAACTATGATTCGACAATTGCAAGCTACAAGAATGGCGAATATCCGTACATACATACAGAAGTAAAGGGCGTAAGGCAGGTTTTTATAAAAAGAGTATTTAACTGGCGTTTTCTGGATGTGTTCATTTTTATTTTGTTGAACTTTAATAAATTTGATGTTATTCAGTTTTACCATTTCAGTACTAATAATTTTTTATGGTCTATTAGTTTTAAAATTTTGACCTTAGGTAAAGGTAAAACCTATTTAAAGTTAGACTCAGATGATAGAATTAAAGCCCTGTCATTTGATAGTATTAAAATGAAAATTCTAAAAAAAATTATCGATAGAATAGATTTGATAACTATAGAAACAACTGAGCTTTCAGATTATTTAAGTCAAAAATGGGCAAGACCAGTAGAATATTTACCGAACGGATTTTACGGTACTAATCGGAATGATCGTGTGAGTTTCAAAGAGAAAGAAAATATTATACTAACCGTTGGTAGAATAGGGGCAAAAGAGAAAGCAGTAGAGGTATTATGTGAAGCATTTCGTGTATTTACAGAAGAAGCAGGCAAAGAGACGTGGAAATTAATGTTAGTGGGTCCCGTAGATGAAGATTTTCAGCATAACTATCTGAAAGAATTTTTTGAAAGAAGTCCTGATCTTATAGATAGAGTAGTGATCACTGGGGGGATATCAGATAGGAGAATTATTGAAAAAACTTACAATAAGTCAAAAATTTTTGTTTTAACTTCTGAAAGGGAAAGTTTTGGTTTAGTATATCTTGAAGCTATGAGAGGAGGATGCTACGTAGTTTCTACTAATTTAACGTCAGCCAGAGATGTAACAAAAAATGAAAAATATGGTAAATTATTTTCTATAGGAGACCATAAACAATTAGCAGAGATACTGAATTTTTTACATCAGAATGATAAAGTGATTGAGTCTAACAATGATCCGGTACAAGACTATGTATACTCTACTTATTATTGGCCAAATTTATGTATAAAGTTAGACACTCTTATATTTAAAAACTGATTAAACTATGGACGTTTCTGTAATCATTGTTAATTATCGTACTAAAGAGTTAACCATTCAAGCTATTCAATCTATCTATACATACACAGTAGATATAAACTTTGAAATTATAGTAGTTGACAATCATTCCAAGGACGGTTCTCTGGAAAGTATAAAGTTAAAATTTCCTAATGTAATTTATATCGATAATGAGGTGAATAATGGATTTGGTAGAGCAAATAACCAGGCAGCTAAGATAGCGAAAGGAAAATATATATTTTTGTTGAATTCCGACGCTTATATTCAGGACAATGCATTATTGACTTTCTTTAACTACATGGAGAAAGAAGAAAATAATAATGTTGCGATGTGTGGAGGAGCTCTGTATACTGGTCAGAATTTTGAAACTATGTCATATGGAAATTTTCCGTCAGTATGGGAAGCATTTTCGTCCGTAGGTTTTTATTTATTATATAAAAATTACTACATGAAACACATTGCTGCTGGGGTTACGAACAAAGGTAATTCTATCAAGAGTGTTGACTATATAACCGGAGCTGATATGTTCATACGCAAAGATATATTTAACGCTATTGGAGGTTTTGATGAAGATTTTTTTATGTATTATGAAGATACAGAAATTTGCTTTAGATTAAAGAAATACGGATACACATTAAGTATAATTCCGTCCGTAGAAATAATACATTTAGTAAGTGTATATAGAGAAAAAAATAAAGAGATAAACTACGATAAAGTAAAATTAATAGCAAAAAGCAGAAAAATGTTTTTTAAAAAATGTTACGGTAGAATGCAGGCCGAGCTTTCAAAACTGTTTTATTCACTTCAGATTGTTTTGTTAGGGTTAATTGGCAAGGATAAACAGCCTTATTGGAAAAAGGCTTGGATTCAACTGACTGTGTAGTGATGAAAAAGCACAGCAAGTACAAAAGTTTGATTCTTTGAGTAGATATGTTAATCCAACGTTCTATAGTAGGTTCTTATGAATTTTCTGGTTAATTGAAATGCTATACTACTTAGTTTTTTTTATTTTATCTCTTTGCGTGATTCTTGATGCTAATAACGTATCTAAATCCCGTAAAGTGTGGCTTTATGCTTCATTCGTTATTTTCTTTATATTATTAAGTGGACTAAGATGGCGTACTGGAAGTGACTGGGATGCGTACCATTTTTTCTATACCCAATATGATCCGAGTATACTATGGTTCAATATCGCCATGGATCCAGGATTTGGGAAAATGATACATTTTTTAAGAATTTTTTCTAAAGATTTTACTTTCTATTTATTATTTATTGCCTGTATAACTATTAGTTTAAAAAGTATATTTTTTTATAAATATACAGATGCCCTATTCTTGGCATTAATTATATATTGGTCTAATTTTCTAGCAGATATTACGCCAGTCAGGCAGTCTTTAGCTATCAGTATTTGTTTTATTTCTACAACTTTTATTATCAATAAAAAGCCATTCTATTTTATTTTATTAGTTTTTATAGCTATGCAGATGCACGTTTCTGCATTTATATATCTACTAGCTTATCCCATCTATTATCTTAAATGGAGTGTTAGATCTAAAATATTTTTTTTAGTATTATCCGTGGTTCTCGGATTAGCCGGTTCAGCTACAATTGTTTTGACCAGCTTTAGTCAATTTTTGCCAAGTGGTGCCGGTGACATTTCACTTGTCGCAGCTAAAGCTGATCATTACTTGAGGGCAGGTAGTGATAAGACTTATGGAAATGGGTTCAATAAAACGCAGCAAATTCTTGCTGGCATTGTAAAAAGGGGTGTTGTTATTCCTATTTTTCTGTATTTCCAAGATAAGATTAAATTTAGAAATAATACTTATAATGGTTTTTTAAATATTTTCGTTTTTGGAAATGTAATTTATTTCATCGTTGCTGATTTTTTAACCATTCAGAGGATGATTACTTATTTTTATCCCTTTGAGATTTTGTTAATCTGTTATGTTTTTGAATTTTATTCTAATAAAAAAGTTTCGCTATCTCTAATTCTTTCTTATTCGCTCGTTAAGCTTGTTTATTATATTACATCCGCCTCAGACCTGCTAGTTCCATATTATTCTATATTTTCTAACACGTTCTATCGGGAAAAATTTTAGTAATGATCTATTTAGTAGATTTACTCTCTATTGGTAATTCACATCTCATGTATAACTATTCAGTTATACGGTTATTTAGATATTTATATCCCGATCAGAAGATAGTGTTTTACTCTGAAGAAACTCATCAGGATCTTGTTAGGGAATTACTTGATACGAAGGATAATGATTATGTAATTTATAAAAAAATAAAATTATCGTTTACCGTAAAAATGAGTTTTAAAAAACTTAGAAGTTTTTTCTCTAATCTATATCAAAACATAGGTTTGCTTAGAACTATTATATCTGAAATGAAACGTACTTCCAGTACGGAGTTGTTCATATGCACTAGTCCTATTTTATCTTTACTAAACTTCAAATATTTTGATACTAGAAATATAAATGTACTTATTACTTTACACGGAGAAGTAGAGTATATTTTTAATCAAAAGACATTTAGAGATAAAGTTATAGGGAATCTGTATGCCAGACTTCTAAAGTCAAATAATAGTAATTTTAAGTTTTTGTTACTTACCAAAATATCTAAGAGTATTCTTTTACAGCGATTTCACTCATTAAATAATCGATTAGTAGATATTAATCATCCTTACCATTTTTTAGAGAAGGATGATTATTCCATTAATGATACGTCTACCATCCATATTGGACACATTGGCAGTATGGGCCTCAGGAAAAATAGTCAATACTTGTATCTACTGGCTGAAAGTATAAAAGACTATATTTTAACGAATAGTATCAGTTTATATAGTATAGGAGCCCTGGAAAACAATATTTTGCCTTACAGGAATGACTTAGTGAATGATTTTACTTCTATTAATAAAGACCAGTACATTAGCCGCGATATTTATTCTAAAATGATTAATAATTTAAATTATAGTATATTTTTTTTTGGTGAAGATCAATTTTTATTTAGGGCAAGTGGAGCCCTTCTCGACGCTATTCAATACGAGAAGCCATTTATTTGCTTAAAGCATCCTTATTTTGAATATCTTTTTACCATTGGCGGAGATGTAGGTTTTATGTGCGAAACATTAGATGACATCAAAAGATTAGTGGTGGATTTAGCTAACAAGGATCAGTCCTTGTTGGACAGGTATGCTAGTCAGGTCTATAATTTACACAAATTAAAAAATCTCTTTACTATAGAAACGGTAGCATTGGATTTTATTAATCAGTATAAAAATATTTCAATTCTACAGTAATTATGATCTCTGTATTTACGCCAGCTTATAATAGATCTACTTATCTGGGTAGGTTATACCAAAGCTTGTTACGACAAAGCAATACCGATTTTGAATGGATCATTGTAGATGATGGAAGTACAGATGACACTCAAGAAACGGTTGCCGGGCTTATAGCTGAAAATAAAATTGCTATAAAATACTGTAAACAAATTAATTCTGGTAAACACATAGCAATTAATAAAGGTCTGTCCTTAGCCTCTGGAATTCTTTTTTTTATAGTAGATAGTGATGATTATCTTACCGATGATTCATTAGCTAAGATTTGGTTGTATTGGAATAAATTAACTTTACACCCTGATTTAAGTTCCTTTGCCGGACTATGTGGTACTAAGATATTTGAAGACGGTTCAGTTATTGGCGGAGAGAACACATATTCAGTGTTAGAGCTAACTATGTTTGATTATCGTTATCGAAAAAATATTAAAGGTGATAAAGCTGAAGTATTTATAACTGAAGTTCTTAGAAAGTTTCCATTTCCGGTAATATCGGATGAAAGATTCTGTTCAGAAGTTTTGGTATGGAATCGATTAAGTACTTCTTATAAATTACTTTTCTTTAACGAACCTATTTACATTGCCGAATACTTAGAAGGAGGATTGACGCATAGTTCATTAAAGGTCAGGATTAAAAATCCCAAGTATACCACTTTGGTGTATAAGGAAATGGCAAATTATAGTGAATTGCCGATCTTAACCAGGATAAAATCAGTTATTAACTATTGGAGATTTAGTTTTTATATAAAGGAAACGCTATTCAAAAAAAACAATTTTTTGCAATTCAAGTTGGGAGTATTATTGTATCCATTAGGCCTTTTAATGTACTTTAATGATCAAAGGAGAATGAGAAAATAGTATCATGAAAGTTCTACATATTATTAATGTTTTAGCAACTGGTGGAGCAGAGAAACTTTTGGTAGAAATGTTACCAGAGTTTGAGAAACGTGGCATAGATGTATATCTATTGATTTTTGATGGAAAAGATACAATTTTTTTGCAGATACTTAAGCACGCTGGCTTCAAAAAATACCAAAGTCTAGGAGTAGATATTAACCTATATAATCCATTGATTATTTTTAAATTAATTCCATTTTTTAAGAAATTCGATGTTATTCATACCCATTTATTTCAACCTCAATATTTTGCATCTATTGCGAAATGGCTTTCCGGTTCGAAAACAAAATTAGTTACCACAGAACATAATACTATCAATAGAAGGAGAGACTATACCCTTTTTAAAATTTTAGACAGGATCATCTATAGCAAATATGATAAGATCATTGCCGTAGCTGATATCACATACGCTACTCTTAGAGATCATTTAAGGTACCCAGATTCTGATCATATAGTAATGATACCTAACGGAATTAAAGTAAATGATTTTTATGAAGTTGAACCGGCTAATATTGAATCATTAACGGGACTTAGCAACGAAGGCTTGAAATTTATTGCCATGGTTGCCCGATTTATTCCTCCCAAAGATCAGTCTACCGTTATCAAGTCGTTGAAAAGGCTACCCGATCACTTTCATTTATTGCTTGTCGGTGAAGGTCCTGCTATGGAAGATTGTAAAAAATTAGCCCTAACCCTTGGAGTTTTTGAGCGGGTGCATTTTTTAGGACGACGGAAAGATGTTGCCCATATTCTTAAGTCGGCAGACGTCATCGTTATGTCGTCTTTTAATGAAGGTTTGTCCTTGTCATCTTTAGAAGGTCTGGCCTCTGGAAAACCGGTTTTAGCTTCTGATGTGATTGGCCTTAGAGAAGTTGTTCAGGGAGCAGGTATTTTATTTGAATATGGGAATGATGAACAGCTTGCCAGTCAAATTTACCAGGTATGTACTGATAGTAACCTTTACGATCGTACAGTTCAGGCTTGTTTGAGTCGTGTTCAACAATATGATATTTCAATTATGGTAGACCGATACATTGATTTATATCGATCTCTCTAATCTCATTCTATTCACTTTTGATTACCTTTTATCTTCAATTATATGAAAATTGTTCAGATTATTACGTTAGGTCATGAATTGTATGGTGCCCAAAAAAACGTGCTCGATTTATGTGAACATTTTCAGAAAAAGGGTAATCAAGTAACTTTAATTGTTGGTACGAAAGGTAAACTTACAGAAGCTGCTGAAAAGTCTGGGATTAGAATCGTTCATTTGAGGAGTCTGATTCGTTCTATAAATCCAGTTACTGATTACAAGGGTTTTCGTGATTTAATACGGATTCTAAAAGAAATTAAACCTGACATTGTCGCTTCTCATTCCAGTAAGGCTGGGATTATTGCTCGATTAGCTTGTTCTTATCTGAAAATTCCCAACGTGTTTACCGCTCATGGTTGGTCTTTTGCGAAAGGTATTCCTGAAAAGCAGCGAAAAATCTATTTGCAAATTGAAAAATGGGTTGCTAAAAGAACCGATCAGGTTATTGCTGTTTCTGAAGCGAATATGCTATTGGCAAAAGAATGCAATGTGATGAGTTTATCAAAAATCCATGTCATCCCTTATGGTGTATTACCTCAGCCAAGAACCGATAGCTATCGTTTGCCAGCGGATTCTTCTCCTTTGGTTTTAACCATGTCTGCTCGTTTTTCTCATCAGAAAGATCACCTGACTTTAATCAAAGCACTGGCAGAACTGAAGCATTACAATTGGCAGTTAAATCTTTTAGGTGACGGCGAATTACAGCCCGGTATCCAGGCTCTGGTTCAGGAATCAGGAATATCTGATCGCGTCCACTTTGCCGGTAATGTTTCTAACGTACTCGACTACCTTCAGCAAACGCATATATTCGTTTTAATCACTAATTGGGAAGGCCTTCCCATTTCAATACTGGAGGCTTTATCCCTGTCATTACCAGTGATTGCTTCCGATGTCGATGGAATTAAAGAAGAAGTAATTGATGAATATAATGGCTTTCTAATTAATCAGGGTGATGTAGAACAGTTGGTTAACAAATTGAGCCTTGTTTTTAATAAGCCAGAATTGTTAATAGAATTTTCTAAGCATTCACTAGAGCATTTTGAAAAGAACTTCCGCCTGGATTTGATGCTTAAGCGAACCGAGAGCCTTTATGAACAGATGATTCAAACGAACTAGGTCAGAGTCTGGCGGTTACCAAAGCCTGATCAAGTACGGACTTTACATCGTATATAATGGTGTTTTCATTTTTGATGGAGTCCCAACAGAGGCTCAGAAAGGGTTGATGGGCAACAGCCAGTATAATAGAATCATAAGTACCTGAAGGTTGTGAAATCAGACGAATGGATAGTTCCTGATAAACTGTTTCAGCCGAAGCAACCGGATCCCAGACTTCTACTTTTAGCCCAAATTCTTTTAATTCACGTATGACATCAATGACTTTGCTGTTACGGATATCCGGGCAATTTTCTTTATAAGTGATTCCCAGAATCAATACCCGGCTTCCGTCAATTTTGTGGCCTTTGCGAATCATTAATTTTACGACCTTGTTGGCAATGTAAACGCCCATTTGGTCATTGATTCTTCTTCCCGATAATAATACCTGCGGATGATAGCCAACGCTTTCGGCTTTGTGGAGCAAATAATACGGATCTACCCCGATGCAATGCCCGCCCACCAAGCCTGGTTTGAAGTTCAGAAAATTCCACTTTGTAGCGGCCGCTTCCAGTACATCGTGCGTATCAATGTTGAGCTTGTCGAAGAGTAAAGCCAGTTCATTCATGAAGGAGATATTGACATCTCGCTGGGCGTTCTCTATGGCTTTGCTGGCTTCTGCTACCCGAATAGAGCTGGCTTTGAAGGTCCCTGCCGTAATAACTCTTTTGTAAAGTTGATCTATAAACTCAGCTACTTCTGGCGTAGAGCCCGAAGTTACTTTTCTGATGCTCGTGATAGGCCGGGTTGGGTCGCCCGGATTAATGCGTTCCGGTGAATAGCCACAGAAAAAATCCTGATTGAAAATCAATCCACTTTCCTTTTCCAGAATAGGAACGCATTCTTCTTCCGTACAGCCGGGATAGACCGTAGATTCATAGATAACTATACTATTTTTTTTGAGTAGTTTTCCTATGCCCCGACTGGCATTTTGCAAAAAACTGAGGTCGGGACGTTTGGACACATCAACCGGAGTAGGTACTGCAATAATGAAAATATCTGCCCCCTGAAGCTCTTCTATTTTAGTAGTAAAGTTCAGAAAAATAGCTTCCGCTATCTGTTCATTACTTAATTCCTGCGTATAGTCTATACCATTAAGTAGTTCTCTGATTCTTAAGTAATTAATATCATATCCTAACGTCTGAAAATGCTTACCAAAAGCGACGGACAGGGGAAGTCCCACATAACCCAATCCAATAATGGCAATCTTTAAATCATTACGTATAGTATTTAATTTTTTTTTTTGTTCTTCTAAGTAATTGGTAATCATAATTAATTTTTTAAGAATTGTTAAGAAACGGGTTGGAGGTATGAATGCTGTCGTTTACATTAGCGTCAATAATCCCGCATTTGTAAGTTCCCTCTGTTCAAATTTGAGCTATTATTTTGAATTGTTGACTTCCTTCTCCTTGGGGACGAAATTAATTTATCTATGGCCACACGTTTATATCCGACCTATCAACAATTTATACATCATCTCAAAAGTAAACGGAGCCTGACCAGTAAGGTCATCCTGTTTACCGGATATGACTATTTTCTTCAGAAGCATGATTTGAAATGGCTGCTATCTCAGTATAAAGAGGTAGTACTCATTCCGCGGCATGTCGATGAAAACTATCTGATGCATGAATCGATAAGGCCGCTCTTCGAAACTTATGAAGATGTACACCTGATCGCCAACCCGGAATATGATGAAAGGTACCGAATCATTTATGAATTTGCGGCCAACAACAACAAGAATATAAAGATTACCACGGTTTACGATTTTTGTGAAAAGTACCTGAAGAAAGTTTACATTCCCGAGTCTTATACCGAGCATAACCCCAAATTACACACCATTCAATCGAAAAACCGGTTTCAGAGCCTATGTAAAAACTTTATTGATCTATCTGTTTCTTCTGTTTTACTGGCCATTTCCAGTCCGCTTTGGTTAATCAGCCGCTTTAAGATTGCCCGGGAATCCCCGGGGCCTATTTTCTATCGTCAGAGCCGGGTGGGTTTGAATCAGCAGGAGTTTTACTGCATTAAGTTCCGTTCCATGCGGCTTGATGCGGAAGCCGCCGGAGCTCAGTTTTCCAGCAAGAACGATAAACGGGTGTTTCGCTACGGAGCGTTTATGCGGGCTACCCGTATTGACGAATTACCGCAGTTACTGAGTGTCTTTCGGGGGGAGATTTCACTGGTGGGGCCGCGTCCTGAACGGAGGGTATTCACGGAGAGTTTTGAAGAACTGATCCCGCATTACTCCACCCGTCATCTCATTAAGCCCGGTATTACGGGTTACGCCCAGGTGATGTATCCGTACGGAGCCGGAGCGAAAGATGCCCGTCATAAACTGATGTATGATCTGTATTACATCAAAAACTGGACGGTGGGTCTGGAAATGAAAATCATCTGGAAAACGGTCGTAACGGTTTTGGATTATCGAGGCTATTAAATCATCTGAGCTATTGACGCAACTTGTACTACTTAGCGATAAAACAAAAGGGTATTGACTTTACGAGTCGATACCCTTTTTGATGAAGCCTTACTGAGGCGTATTTCCCATCAGCTCCTGCCAGTAATCCGATTCCTTGATCAGGATAATGGCAATGCCCGCTACGGCACCGGAAAGAATCAACTTCCAGTCATGCCTCCTGACTCGCAACAGATCGACCAGTAGCCAGGAAATGGTCAGGATGATCAATACAATGAGTAACTGACCTAACTCCAGGCCCAGGTTAAAGGCGAGTAAGGGGTTGACAATGGAAGCCTCTTTGCCCAATAAACTTCGGAGAAAATTCGAAAAGCCCATCCCGTGTATCAGGCCGAAGAAAAGAGCCATCAGGTAACGGGGCGTAGCATTCTGCGGGAAATCCTCCATATAAAGACTATCCGGCCGACTTTTTTGAAACATATTAGTCAGAGCCGTAATAAGAATCGTGACGGGAATAAGAAATTCAATTACCTCCGTTCGATAGTGAAGGTAATTCAGCGTCGCCAGAGCCAGCGTAATGCTATGGCCTATGGTAAAAGCAGTGACCAGAATCAATACTTTTCGCCAGTCTCTGAGCTGGTAAATGGCACAAAGGGCTACGATGAAAATGATATGGTCATATCCGTTAGGATCGGTAATGTGCTCAAAACCCAGTTGCAGGTACAAAGGAAATTCATTCATAAGAGCTACTTAGGTAAGGTCAGAAAAAATAAACGAGGTTTGAAAGACCTTTCAAACCTCGTTCAAAACCGGGAAAATTATTAATACTGCTCCGTCTGAGCGAAAAAGAAATTCGATTCGATAGCCGCGTTTTCGTCTGAATCCGAACCGTGAATGGCATTTGCTTCCATCGACTTGGCGAATAACTTACGAATGGTTCCTTCTTCCGCATTGGCTGGATTCGTAGCTCCGATGAGTTTACGGAAATCAGCAACGGCGTTATCTTTTTCCAGAATGATCGGAACGATGGGGCCGGAGGACATGTACGAGCACAAGTCGTTATAGAAAGGACGTTCGGCGTGAACGGCGTAGAATTTGCCCGCCTGCTCTTTCGTCAGCCAGGTTTTCTTCAAAGCAACGATACGGAATCCAGCTTCTTCGATTATTTTGATGATTGCTCCCGTGTGGCCGTCCGCAGTAGCGTCGGGCTTGATCATCGTAAATGTGCGGTTCTCTGCCATACTATGTAAAAGGGTTAAGAATTCAATTTAAAGTGATGATGAAAGGATACTCGATTTCAGGGCCACTCAGAGCACTGAATAGATACTATTAGCACCGCAATTTAGGGATACATTTTTACCAGAAGGTTAAGGCCGATAGAAATGCAAAGGTTTTTGAACTGTTTTTCAATAACTTTGCCCGCCCAATACACCTGATACCTGGAAAAATACGTTTGGTAAGGGTTTGATTTACAGAAATTTGATGAGTCAAATCGCTGCTTTCCCAGGGCATGGGGATTCGCCACTAGTAATCTTTATTAGCTGAAGGCCGCCGAATCGACGGTTTCGGGAAAGACCAGGACTAAAAAATGAACGAATTGAGTATGAATCAAGATGCGTTGCAGGCCTTAAAGACGCTGGTCGATACGCCACAACGGGTAGTCATTACCACGCACTATAATCCTGATGCTGACGCCCTGGGATCTTCACTGGGCTGGGCTGGATATCTCCGGAAAAAAGGCCATACGGTGAAGGTGATTACGCCTTCGGAGTCACCCCGGTTTTTATCCTGGATGTCGGGCAATGAAGACGTGATTGAGTTTAGTTCGCGAAATGCGGCTTTGGCGGCTCAGACGGTGTCAGGAGCGGATGTCATCTTCTGCCTTGATTTTAACGCTCTGGCCCGCTTACACGATCTGGAACCCATCATCCGTAATTCTCCGGTACCGAAAGTAATGATCGACCATCATTATCACCCGGAGGATTTTGCCACCATTGCTATTTCCGAACCCACTGCAGCGGCAACGGCTCAGATGATTTATCAGATTATTGGAGAACTGGATGGAAAAGATTTACTGGACGTAAGCATCGGTGAGTGTCTGTATGCGGGATTAATGACCGATACGGGTTCGTTTCGGCATCCCAGCACCAATCCAGCCGTCCACCGGATGGCCGCGGAGTTGATTGAACTGGGCGTTAATACAAACCGGATTCACCGCCTGATTTTCGACAATAACTCTCTGACCCGAATGCAGTTTCTGGGCTACGTGCTGTCCCAGAAGCTGAAAGTACTGCCCGAATACAAAGCAGCTTACGTGGCCCTGACGAATGAGGAACTGAAGCGGTTTAATTCTCAAACGGGCGATACCGAAGGCGTCGTGAACTACATTCTCTCGATTGAAAACGTAGTCATGGCCGTATTGCTCATCGAACGGGACCGGGAAGTGAAGTTGTCCTTCCGTTCGGTAGGGAATGTTTTTGTGAATGAATTTGCCCGGAATCATTTTAACGGCGGCGGGCATCGCAATGCGGCGGGCGGTCGTAGCCAGGAACCACTCCATGAAACGGTTCAGCGACTGATTTCCTTATTACCTGAAATTAAAGACCAGCTGGACCGCGAGGTGTAGCCCTTTATATCCTTCGGAATTGATGCTTTTTTTCTCCATTGGGTTCAATTCCGTATTTTTGTTTTAAACTCTGTAATAGAATTAATTCTCATGCAAAAAAAACTCTGGATGCTGCCGGTTTTGGCTGCTACCACCCTGTGGTCCTGTAACCAATTCAAGGTTAGCGTCGCTGAAAATGGAGTAAAATACCAATTTCACGAACACGATGAAAAAGGAAAAGTCGCGAAAGATGGTGAAGTGATGACGTTCAACATGGTCGTGAAAACGGCGGGTGACTCGGTTCTCCGGGATTCCCAAAAAGAAGGTCAGCCGCTGGTGATGCTTGCTCAGAAAGGTCCTTATAAAGGAAGCTTCGAAGATGGTATGAAAATGCTGGCTGCCGGCGATAGTGCTACGTTCTATATCAGTGTCGATTCTCTGTTCCGTGGCCCTGCCATGCAGGCTCCCCCTCCATTTGCCAAACCGGGCACTGATTTCAAATTCCAGGTTAAACTGTTGAGAATTGAAACGCAGGAAGCTTTCCAGAAACGGGCGGAAGCAGAGCGTACGGCTCGTCCGAAGAAAGAAGAAGCGGATATTGCGGCTTATTTAGCCAAAAACAACCTGAAGAATGTGGTGAAGTTACCTTCAGGCGTTCAGTACGCAGTAACTACCCCCGGAACGGGCGTGGCTCCTGCCAAGGGTGACACCGTGAAAGTATTCTACGCCGGTAAGTTACTGAGTGGTAAAATCTTTGATGAAAACCACAAAGAAGGTTTAACCTTCCCCGTAGGTGTAGGTCAGATGATTCCCGGTTTTGATGAAGCCGTTCAAACCATGAAAAAAGGCGAAAAAGGTACCATCCTGATTCCTTCAGCCTTAGGCTATGGCGAGCAGGGTTCTCCCGGAGCCATTCCTCCCAATTCCATTCTTGTTTTTGACGTAGAGCTGATTGATATCAAAAAAGGTAAAATGCCCGTTTAGTCACGGAATTTCGATCTTTTGACGAAACTTTTCAGGAATCTTCCAACCGAAAGACACCGCTTTGGTGTCTTTCATCGTTTACTAACAAAAATTTTGTCGCAATGAAATTCTATCTCCCTTTAGTACTGGCAGGAGCAAGTTTATTAGCAGGTTGCAAAGGTCTTAATAATGAAGCTCTCGAAAAGCTTGATGAAAACGATAAACAAATTCAGGCTTACATCACTACTAATAACTTAAAGCCAACGAAATCGCCATCGGGCCTGTATTATCAGATTACGGGTACAAACCCAGCTGGCCGGGCTCCCAAAGCAGGAGAAGTAGTTACGTATCAGGTTGCAGTTTCTACGTTAGACAACCAGAAAATTCCTCTGGGCGATTCGCTGGTTAGCACTCGCCATCAGGCGTTTGGTTATAGTATTTTCACGGAGGCTATAAGCGAGGGTGTGGCGTATTTGAAAGAAGGTGAAAGCAGTATCCTGTTAGCACCTTATTCAATGGCGTTTGGATCAGCCTCTATCAATATAGATTCGGCGGGTACTAAAGTATTGCCCGCTTATTCTCCGATGCGTTTTGATGTGAAACTGATCAAAACCAGAAATGAAAGTGAGCAAATTCAGGAGTATATCGTAGACAACAAACTGAATGTTACCGAAACTACTTCAGAAGGCCTCAGATACGTTCGGCTCAGCGAAGGTACTGGCGACCTCATTGCTAAAGGTAAAGGGGTAGTGCTTAACTACGTCTTGAAGTCCAGTTATGGTCAGGTCATTCAGCGTGGAGATAAGTATACGATGACTACGGGCGTAGGAGGGGTAATTCCAGGTTTTGACCAGGGAATTCAGAAAATGAAGGTTGGTGAAAAGGCCGTTTTAATTATTCCATCAGCTTTAGGATACGGGCAGCAGGGTAATTCTAATTTCTATCCTAACACACCGCTGGTGTATGAGATCCAGATTCTTTCTGCGAATTAAAAGGAGTAGTATCAATGAATTAAAAATAAAAACCCGACCTGAGAAGGCCGGGTTTTTATTTTATCCGTTGAATCGTCTTCTGACAATTTCGTAGAAATCATCCGCTTCGTCGGCTACGTCCCTCCATTTGTATTGGGAAGCGTAGACTCGATTCATTAAATCCTTGGCCTGATCGAAGCTGGGAGCTTTTTCCAGTTCCTCAATCGCCTGATGATAGGCCGTGGCATCGCCCTTGAAGAGCTGATTGATAAAGATGAATTTATGATTCAGCGAAATAAAGCTGTGAATGCTGGAAATCGGTTTATGCTGATACTGACTGCCAATCGTTTCGGCGGGCTTTTCTTCCCGGAGCTTCTCATTCAGCACGGTCGGTTGCATGGAGAATGGATCGTTCACGCTGGCCGTTACATCTTCGGCAGGGGTAATGGCTGGAGCCGTCGGGATCGTGGCATAATCGGGAGCGGGCAAAGCGGTCTCCGCCGCAGAAGTCGTCGAGATGCTGGAGGCAATGTATTCGGGACTGGATTCTGTGCGGGTAAGGCCCGAAGTAGCCACGTAATTTTCATCCCTGGATGGCGAAGATCCGGCCTGGGTGACCTCCACCTGATCAAAAAAGCTCTGATCCGATTCGGTACTGATTTCTTTCTCGTAAAGGGATTGCTCATCCACGGGTAGCGTAGCAGCAAACAGATCGAGCGTTTCAGCTACGGAATCCCGTCGGTTTTCATCGCTTGCCAGTTCCTCCAGCCACTCGAGGGCTCGGGTAGTGTAAACAGCAGGCTCATTCCCAAGTCGTTCGCTCAATCCCTGAATGATTCCTTTGTGAAGGCGATTGTATTTCTGGAAAGTCCGGAGGTTTTCAGCCGTTAATCTAAAATCCGGTAACTCCTTAATCCAGCCTTCCAGGTATTCTCTGGGGGCCAGCAATAATTCCAGACTTTCGTGCGTAGCCTTGGCTACGAGAGGCTCTAGATCTTTCTGTTCAACAGAAATCTGCTTGGATACGGTATTGAGAAAACTTTGCAGTGCCTTTTTTACCTCTTCGCTTTCAAAATTGAAATAAGGACTACGGAAAGCCGTTGCCGTTTCTTTCCAGACGTCGTATAAATCCCGAACGACAAACAGATTAACTTGAGAAACCGGGCTTAACCGCAGGAGCGTATCTCCGTCAACCCGATTTCGCTGAGCATATTGCTCTCTACAAAGCTGTGCCGCGTACGCTTTGGCGTAGGTTTCAATAGCGGCGACGTCTAACTTCGGCATAAGGCGTTTACTGTTTTCTCTATGTGGTAAAAGGAAGCCTCAGAGTTAATATACGTATGAAACGTAACTTTGAGCATTGAAAGTAAGGGTTTGAATGCATTAGAAACAAAAAATCCCCGTCAAATGACGAGGATTTTTTTCTTTTTAGCTCATTGATTAGCGTAAAGTGCCATCAATGCGATATTGCTGTCCGCTGGAAGGGTCGATACCGATGATGCGTACGCGACCTTTACGGTTCGCCAGCAGTTCTCCGGCCTGTTTCGCATCCTTCACGGCCGTATCATCGATTTTCGTGATGATGAAACCAACGGGAACTTCCTGGTATTCCATCCAGCCATCAGGCAGAACTTCTACGATTTTGGCACCTCCGTTGATCCGGAATTTTGCTTTTTCGTTCGAATTGACGTTATCCAGTTTTGCACCGATGGATTCTACCTGTACCAGAGAAGTAACGGGAGATTTGACAATACCGGTGTTACCCTCCATATTTTTCAGCGTAACGTTGAAGTCTTTCAGCTGACCGTCACGGTTGACCGTTACTACTACGACATCACCGGGTTTGTGCTGAGCACCCACCAGTTCTACCAGACGAGGCAGGTCACGCACTTCTTTACCGTCGATTTTTACGATCACGTCACCAATTTTCAGCCCTGCAGCTTTGGCAGCACTGGCGTTGGCGTTTTCACCGAAGCTACCGAAGTAGATACCGGACGTTGCTTTCAGGTCTTTCTGAGCGGCAAATTTCTCATCTACGGGCTGCATCTGAGAGATACCCAGGAAGCCCCGCTGAACATTACCGTATTTCAGCAGATCGCTGGCGACCCGTTTCACCAGATTGGAAGGAACAGCAAAAGAGTAACCTACGTACGTTCCAGACTGACCACCGGCAATAGCCGTGTTAATTCCAATCAGATCACCTTTCGAGTTCACCAGAGCTCCACCGGAGTTACCGGGGTTTACCGCAGCATCCGTTTGAATAAAAGCTTCAATCGGGCTTTGTGCTTTATCACGGTCACCAATGATACCAATCGAACGACCTTTCGCACTAACGATACCCGCCGTTACGGTTGATTCCAGATCGAAGGGGTTCCCTACAGCCAGTACCCATTCGCCTACTTTAATATCGTCGGAGTTGGCAAAAGGCAGGTAAGGCAGATTGTTGGGAATTTTATCGCCCTGCAACTGAATAACGGCGATGTCCGTGTTAGGGTCCGTGCCAATCAGTTTGGCTTTATAGGTACGTTTGTCGCTCAACACCACTTCCAGTTCGGAAGCATCGGCTACAACGTGGTTGTTCGTAACAATGTATCCGTCAGGGCTGATGATGACACCAGAACCGGAAGAAATACCTTCCTGACGCTGCGGACGACGGCCGCCTCCACCGAAATCTTCGTCACCAAAGAAATCGAAGAAGCTCGGCATCTGCCGCTGGCTTACCTGACGAACAACTTTCGATTTAATATGCACTACGGCGGGCGTTGACTTATCCGCCGCAGAAACGAAATCGCCGGGAATACCCGCCATATTCGTTGTGAACTTCGCATTTGATCCGGAAGAATTCGCTTCAGCAAAAATCACATCGCGGTTCGATCCTAATCCTAATAAGTGGGCTCCCCCAAGGGTAAGGCCACTACTCAAAACCCCAACCAGGGCCAGAGATTTCCAATTGCTGTTATTCATAGCTGTTAAACGTTGTTTGGAGAGGGAAATTCAATAAAGTAAGTTGAGTAACAGTGCTCCAAATCAATTCAACAAAAGTTTATACCAAAGTTTTGTAAGTACTTAGACTTGCTAACCTTAACGCAGTTTAGAGAAAATCTGTTGCGAAATTAAAGGCTTTAAGCTTTTTTAACAACAGAATGTGATGATAGGGGCATTACAGGGCTGAAAGTTAAAAAAGCAGAGAGAATTAAAAAACTCCCTCTGCTTTTCCGCACAATCCAACGGCACGCTTTAAAGGTTAGGCAATGGAAATTTCACGGGGCTGAATTTTCGCTTCTTCTTTTTTAGGAAGCGTAATGTTCAGAATTCCATCCGTATAAGCTGCTTCAATTTTTTCGCCGTCTACCGTTTTCGGTAACATGAACGAACGCTGGAAGCTGCTATAACTGAATTCCTTCCGGCTGTATTTTTCGGCAGTTTCTTCGTTAGAACTTTCTTTTTTCACGGAAATAGACAGGCGATTTTCGTGAACGCTGATTTTGAAATCTTCTTTCTTCAGACCAGGAGCCGCCAGTTCAATCTGGAAAGCACCTTCTACTTCTTTGACGTTGACGGCGGGTAACGAATGAAATTCATCCTTCGTTGCTACTCCATTATAGGTTTTGAAAAAGTCGTCGTTGAAGAAACGATTCACTAACGAAGGAAAAGCAGGTTGATTGAATTTAACGAGTGTCATGGCTATAAGGCGTTTGTATTGTTTTCGATGTAAACCGACTGTAGTAACGTCGGACGATCTATATATTTAAACACTTATGCCGAACCCGAAAAATTTGAATTTAATGACAAAATGTCTTAAAATTAAATAACCTAAAATTTATACAATGACAAAATGTCTTAATATTCATTAAAAATGTCATTTTATTGCAGAATTGCCCGAACTACCTCCCGCTTATAGCCCGGCCCGGGGTGCTTCTCAATACGAAAACCAGCGGCTTTTAACGCCCGGCGGACCTCTCCTTTGGAACAATAGGTCGTTAATACGCTTCCTGGATGCAAGGTTTTAGCCAGACCCGTAAAAATTTCCGGGGTCCAGAGCTCCGGCTGTGAGCTGGGAGCAAAGGCGTCGTAGTAGACCAGATCATACGATTCTCCGGCGAAATCCTGCTGAATGAAATCCTGAATAGTCGTCTGGATTTTTTCAAGTATGAAATCCGGATGAATCACGACTGCTTCATTCCACGAAGCCTGATGCAGGCTTTGTAAAATGGTTGAATGCATCAGGGCATCATAATTCAGCTTTTCGTAGGCTTCTGCCGCAACCGGGTACGCTTCCAGACTGGTATAATGCACAGGAATCTGCTCTTCCTGACTTTTAACAAACGTAAGTAAGGCATTGGATCCTGTTCCGAATCCCATCTCCAGAATGCGAAGCGGTTTTGGGGCGGACTCTTTTACATAATCGAAACCTAACTCCAGAAAAATGCGGCGGGACTCCTGGAAAGCTCCCGACAGGGAGTGATACCACTGATTGAATCGGGCCGAATACAAGGTATGGCTACCATCCTTGGTGACGACCAATTCATTCGAAACGGCTGGATTTTCCTTAGCCGACTCTTCATTCTTCCAAGTTCCTTCGTTCATCATTTCTTTTTCTTCAGGGTGTTCTACAGTTTCGCCCGTCCTTTTGTTAATCACAGCTACTTTTTGAATGGGTTAAAAGTAGGACCGTCGAGCAGAATGGGTTCTCTCAACCTGATTTATCGTCCAACTTCGCATCCAAAACTTATCATAACTACTCAGTCATGTTACTCTCCCGCGAAAATTTATCACAAATTTCGGCATCCGTGCCGGTTCAATTACCAGATCCCGCCGTTTTTGAATTACCCGAACGCATTTTACAATTTGGTACCGGCGTTTTATTACGCGGCTTATGCGATTATTTCGTGGACAAAGCCAACCGTCAGGGTGTATTTAACGGTCGGATTGTCGTGGTCAAATCGACCGGAACGAATACGTCCGAATTTGATCAGCAGGATCAGTTATTCACGCAGGCCATTAGAGGATTAGACGAAAAGGGTCAGCCCATTGAAGAGTACATCGTTAATGCCAGCATTTCCCGAACGCTGGCCGCCCCCAGCCAGTGGGATGCGATTGTCGCCTGTGCATCCAATCCGGATATGCAGATTGTGATTTCCAATACCACGGAAATTGGTATTCAGCTCGACGAGAACGAAAACCTTCAGGCTACGCCGCCGCAATCCTTTCCCGGTAAATTAACGGCCTTTTTATACGCCCGCTGGAAAGCCTTCGCAGGAGCCGCCGACAAAGGAATGGTGATCGTTCCGACGGAACTGGTCCCTGATAACGGCACGAGCCTTCGTAAAATCGTGCTCGAGCTTGCGAAACGTGGTCAGTTGGAAGCAGAATTCATCCAGTGGCTGGAAACAGCGAACTCGTTCTGTAATTCGCTGGTGGACCGCATCGTTCCCGGTAAGCCTAACGCGGCCGATCAGGCCGATTACGAGCAGAAACTGGGTTATCAGGATGGTTTACTTTGTGTATCAGAAGTATACCGTCTCTGGGCCATTGAAGGCGATGAAAAGGTAAAAAGTGTACTGAGCTTTGATCAGGCCGATTGTGATGAAAGCAGTGCTCTGGGTGTAATTATTAAACCAGATATTGATCGGTACCGGGAATTAAAACTTCGCTTACTGAACGGTTCACATTCGCTAACCTGCGGTCTGAACTTCCTGGCGGGAAAAAACGCCGTTCGCGAAAGCATGGCAGATCCCCTTTCGGCTCGTTACGTAAAAGAACTGATGTTCGAGGAACTGGCTCCCGCCATTCCGTATGACATTGATCTGGAGACCGCCCGTACCTACGGAGCCAGCTTGTTAAATCGCTTCGCCAATCCATTTCTGGAGCATAAGTTGCTTAGCATTACCCTGTACTATACCTCCAAAATGAAAACGCGTAACGTGCCTCTGTTGCTGAAACATTACCAGCAGGCAGGCACCGCTCCCGAGCGTTTTGCTCTGGGTTTTGCGGCGTACGTGTTATTCATGAAGGCCGTGAAAGAAGAAAACGGTAAGTATTACGGCGAACGCCATGGCGAGTCGTACCTCATTCAGGACGAGCCCGCGGGCTGGTATTACGAGTGGTGGGGCCGCAACGGCGATCTGTCGGAAGTATTGAGTAATCAGGATTTCTGGGGCACGGACCTGAACGCCTTACCCGGTTTTAACGAACGCGTTTCGTATTACATCGGCAAGCTTCAGGAAAGTCCTGAAGCAGCCTTCGAAGAGGCTCTGTCGTAGTTGATAAACTATCCGTTCTTTTTTAGATAATTTAGGGTAGCAATTCCTGAAATTTTTCTCTTGAAGGAAAGAATCATTTTACCTCCATGCAGCAACGAGTATTAAAAGTCCACCCCGCAGATAACGTTATTGTAGCCCTCACTGATTTAAAGAAGGGCGAAGTCATTACGTTCGAAGGCGTTGAGTATGAGCTGGTCGATGATATCGCGGCCAAACATAAATTTCTTACGGAAGACCGGGCCGTAGATGAAGAGATTACCATGTACGGCGTACTGGTGGGTAAAGCCAAACAGTTTATTCCCCGGGGCGGTTTGATGCACACGTTCAACACCCGTCACGCCTCGGAAGACTTCGGTCTGGGCTCACGGAAGCTGGACTGGCAGCAGCCGGATACGTCTAAATTCAAACAGCGGACCTTTATGGGTTACCCACGTCAGGACGGTAGCGTCGGGACGGGTAACTACTGGATTGTGCTGCCCATGGTTTTCTGCGAAACGCGGAACCTGGAAGTCATGCGGGAAGCCCTCGTGGATTCACTGGGTTACGGGAAAAACCAGACCTGGAAAGATCAGACCGAGCAGTTAATCAGTCTCTACCGCTCGGGTAAGTCAGTAGCCGAAATTCTGGAAGCGGATTTAGCCATTGAAGAGGAAGTAGGCACTCCCGCTCGTTTGTTTCCGAACGTAGACGGCGTGAAATTCCTAAACCACGAAATGGGTTGCGGCGGCACGCGTTCCGATGCTCAGGCTCTGTGTGGATTGCTGGCAGGTTATGCCACGCACCCGAACGTAGCCGGAGTGACGGTACTGAGTCTGGGTTGCCAGAATGCTCAGGTATCCATTCTGAAGGAAGAAATCGCCAAACGCGATCCCAATTTTGCCAAGCCGCTTTATGTATTTGAGCAGCAGGAAATTGGTTCCGAAGAAAAACTCGTGGCCGGAGCCATCAAGCAGACCTTCGCGGGTTTGATTGAAGCCAATAAAATTGAACGTCAGCCCACGCCACTATCTAAACTGGTCATCGGACTGGAATGCGGTGGCTCGGATGGGTTCTCGGGTATTTCAGCGAATCCCGCCATCGGTCATACGTCGGATATTCTGGTATCACTGGGCGGAACGGTTATTCTGGCGGAATTCCCCGAGTTATGCGGCGTAGAGCAGGAGTTATCCGATCGTTGCGTAGACGAAGAAATTGCGAAGCGTTTCAATTCGCTGATGAAAACCTATAACTCCCGGGCTGAAGCCGTGGGTTCCGGTTTTTACATGAACCCTTCACCGGGTAACATCAAAGACGGATTGATCACGGATGCCATCAAGTCAGCCGGAGCGGCGAAAAAAGGTGGAAATTCTCCCGTAGTGGACGTACTGGATTACCCCGAAAAAGTAACCAAACCCGGTCTGAATCTGGTTTGTACGCCGGGTAACGACGTAGAAAGCACCACGGCCGAAGTCGCTTCGGGGGCAACGGTGGTATTGTTTACGACGGGATTAGGTACGCCCACGGGTAACCCGATTACTCCCGTTATCAAGCTGTCGACCAATACGAAGTTGTACAACAAAATGAACGACATCATCGACATTAACTGTGGTACGATCATCGACGGCGAAGAGGGGATTGAAGAAGCGGGCGAACGCATTCTGGATTATGTCATTCAGGTAGCGAGCGGAACCGTTACGCCTCATTCAGTGCGTCTGGGTCAGGATGATTTCATCCCCTGGAAACGCGGCGTTTCGTTATAATTACTTTTCTGAATTAGTATAGATTCCTAAAGGATGACTGTTTCACCGACCTGTTTCGACGTAAGCGGTACGCATCATTCTTTAGGAATTTTTTTAAGTTAAGGGGGTTGATTCCGAACCTATTGGTAGGTTTGGCCCCCGAATAGACTCCTATCCTTACTTCAAATCGTTTAGCAATGCATTCATAACTCAAAACGCTAAACCGAAAACGCTAAACACCTTATGCCTTTATTACAATCGTTCCGCTGGTTTGGACCGAAAGATCCGGTGAAGCTGTCGGACATCCGGCAGGCCGGAGCCACCGGAATTGTATCCGCTTTACACGACGTTCCCAACGGTAAAGTCTGGACTTCGGAAGCCATTGAATCCCGCAAAACCATCATTGAAGCCGCTGGATTAACCTGGGCTGTGGTGGAAAGTGTTCCTGTTCACGAGCACATCAAACGCGGCATGCCCGACCGCGACCAACTCATTGCCAATTACCAGCAAACGCTGCGGAACCTGGCTGAGCATGGGATTAAAACGGTTTGTTACAACTTCATGCCGGTGCTGGACTGGACCCGTACCGATCTGGCTTACGTCGTAGAAGACGGCTCCGAAGCCCTGCGTTTTGATGCCGTGGCCTTTGCGGCTTTTGAGTTATTCATCCTGAAACGTCAGGCCGCCCAAGCGGAATACTCGGAGTCATTTCAGGCCAGGGCAAAAGCCTATTATCAGGCCATGAGCGAGAGTGAGAAGGAAAAGCTGATTCGCAATATCATTGCCGGATTGCCCGGTTCGGAAGAAAGCTTTACCGTCGAGCAATTCCAGAAAGTGCTGGATTATTACGCCGAAGTCGGGGATTTCGAGTTACGTCAAAATCTGTATTACTTCCTGCGGGCGGTGGTGCCGGTGGCGGAAGAAGTAGGGATTAGTCTCTGCATTCACCCCGATGATCCTCCACGGCCTATTCTGGGCTTACCCCGGGTAGTGAGCACGGCGGAAGACATCCGGGAAATGTTCGCTGCGGTGGATTCTCCGGCCAATGGATTAACGTTCTGCACGGGCAGTTTCGGCGTTCGGGCGGATAACGATATGCCCGCCATGCTCCGGGAATTTGGTCCCCGGATTCACTTCTTTCATTTCAGAAGTGTGCACCGCGAAATTGATGAAGTGCCCGAAACGTTCCACGAAGCGAATCACCTGGAAGGCCATGCCGATATGTATGAGGTAATGAAGGCGGCGGTGGAAGAAATGCAACGCCGGGAAAAAGAAGGACGAACGGACGTCAATATCCCCATGCGTCCCGACCACGGTCACCGGATGCTGGATGATCTGAATCCTGAAAAACGTACCAATCCGGGCTATACCGCCATTGGCCGTTTAAGGGGCCTGGCCGAATTACGCGGGCTGGAACTGGGCATCCGTCAAAGTCTTTGAGTTTTCAGTTGTCCGTTTGCGGTTTCCAGTTAGGAACTTCCTGGTTTGGTGTTAGTAAGTCGCCCTTCGCCGCTGCCAGCGACCCCTTGATATAACAAAAGCCGCTCTGACTAATCAGGGCGGCTTTTGTGACTTATCCAGTTCAAAACTAACAACTGAAAACACAAAACTGACAACTAGTTACTGGCCTTGGGCTTATGCAGTTTTACGTCTTTCTCGTTATTGGAATTGTTATTGCGTTCTTCCTTTACCCGGCTGTCCAGATTGTCTTTATTCTCGGGTTTATTAACGTGGCTTTGGCCTTTGGGTGCTGTGTTCGTTTTCATAGAATTACTTGGGTTGATTTAAGATCTATGTCAAAAACAGCGTACCAAAGCGGAACATCTTTCTAAGTTTTAACGATTTCTGGTCCAGCGATACGAAAAGAAAATCCAAAAATCAGCATACGGATTGAAAGGTATTCGCTCTGATTTTTCTAAGGCCGAGCCCCAACCCTGCACTCAAAACGGCTTAAAGTTTAAAAAAACTCAAAACCCAGAACTCAAAACCCTAAACTCTTTGACTAACTTGCGTTCCATTTAGCACCGATTGGCATCACAAACACATGAACTTTCCCGCAGAACTCCGCTATACCGCTGAACACGAATGGATTAAGCTCGTAGACGGTAACGTAGCATTGATTGGTATCACCGATTATGCTCAGGATCAATTGGGCGACGTAGTTTTCGTTGAGGTGAATTCACTGAACGAAGAACTGGCCGCTAACGAAGTATTTGGCTCCGTGGAAGCCGTAAAAACGGTTTCTGATCTGTTCTTGCCCGTAGCTGGTAAAGTTCTGGAAGTGAATGAATCCCTGAACGATAATCCGGATACGCTGAACTCTGATCCTTACGGAGAAGGATGGATCATCAAGCTGGAAGTTAGCAATCCTGCTGATCTGGACGATCTGATGGATGCCGCAGCGTATCAGCAGTCTGTACAGTAAAAGAAACGAAAAGGGAATGAACGGTTTCCGTTTTCATTCCTACGTATTCTCCCTTAAAGATCCTGAGCAAGGAACAAAGTGAATCGAGCCTTCGGTCTGCTTTGTTCCTTGTTCAACATACGACCCTTCAGAAATGAATCTTCTCTTTCGTTCCGCCCGAATTCTTGATCCTCATTCGCCGCTGCATGGTCAACTGGCCGACGTATGGATTGAAGATGGGGTCATTCGTAAAATTGGTCAAAATCTTTCGGCTGCCTCCGTGGGGCAGGAAATCAACATCCCCGGCCTGTGTCTTTCTCCCGGCTGGTGCGACTTACGCGTGCACGCCAAAGATCCCGGGTATGAATCTAAAGAAGATTTATACAGCCTGAAACGGGCCGCTGCTGCGGGTGGATTCACCGAAATCGTTTTACTGCCGAATACCAAGCCCGTTATTCAGAGTAAGGAAAGTCTGAATTACATCCGTCGCTTTTCGGAGCAGCAGGCGGTACAATTCCTGCCGACGGCGGCCTTAACGCTGGGTTGTGACGGGAAGGACTTTACCGAAATGCTGGATCTCCACCACGCGGGTGCCGTAGCCTATACCGATGGCGAACACCCCATCTGGAATCCGGATATTCTGCTCAAATCCCTTCAGTATCTGGCTCAGGTCAATGGACTGTTGATTCAGCGTCCGGAAGAGCCTTCGTTAACCGTTCACGGTCAAATGCACGAAGGGAACGTGAGTACGCTGTTAGGCATGCGGGGCATTCCGACCATGGCGGAGGAACTGATGATCCAGCGGGATCTGCGTTTGCTGGAATATGCCGTGGAAACCTTCGACTTACGCCCCCGATTACACTTTTCACTGGTATCAACCGCTCGCTCAGTGGAGTTAATCCGTCAGGCGAAGGCTCAGGGATTACCCGTGACCTGTGATACCGCAGCTCATTACCTGGCCTTTACCGATGCTGATCTGATGAGCTTCGACACGAACCTGAAAGTAATGCCCCCCTTCCGGCCAGCGGAAGAAGTGGCGGCTCTGAAAGCGGGTTTGGCCGATGGAACCATTGACGCACTGGTCTCGGATCATTACCCGCAGGATGCGGAATCCAAAAATCTGGAGTTTGACCTGGCGGATTTTGGAATCAGTAGTCTGGAAACGGCCTTTGCGACGGCCCTTACTTACGGAGATCTGGAGCTGAATCAGGTATTAGCCTTATTTACCTCTCACCCCCGTTCCATTCTGAAGCGTAGCCTGGTTATGATTGCCGAAGGACAGGTGGCTCAGTTAACGGCTTTTAATCCCGACGAAGAATGGACGGTATCGGCGGCCGAGTGGAAATCCAAAGGAAAGAATACGCCTTTCCTGGGAAAAACGCTACGCGGAAAAGTATATGGTATTGTCAACCAGGGAAAAAGTACATTTCATAGTCAATCCCTGAGTTTTAAAGTATAATTCTGACGGCTGGTTTCCGCCAACGGAAACCAGCCGCTTCCCCCTGCCATGAATAGTAACGTCTTCCTACGATTGTCAGTCATTTTTGGCGTTCTGGCCGGACTGGCGTGTTTTATCTTTTTTTATATCCTGAAAGTCAGCGATGCCATGCCGCTGGGGACCCGCCGAAACATCGGAATGGTCTTCATGTGGATCGCCATGGCTGCCGGATCGTATCGCTATTGGAAAACGGTCAACCGGACGGTTAACTTTCTGGAAATTTTTGGCTTCTGCCTGGTGGTGGTACTGCTGGCCAGTGCTGTAGATGGCGGCCTGGTGGCTTATTATACTTCCTCGGTGAACCCTTCGCTGATTCCTGAATTCATTGTAGAGCTTAAAAAACTGGCTTTACAGGATCAGGCCTCCATGCAGGAGCAATTTGGCGGAGACAAGGATGGCGGACCAATCGATTTTCAGACCTTTCTTCAGCAGATTGAGCAGATTTCACCAAGTTCGATTTTCTGGAGTAACTTCGGTGTGTTGCGGATGATGTTCCATTTTCTGTATGCGGCCCTGGTTGCTATTTACTTTCGCAAAACCAGCCTCAGTAGTTCTTATTAATCTATACCTAACTGAAAAACAGTACACTCTAAACGGAAAACCTAGGAATGGAACCAACACCTTCAACTGCCCGGATTGCGTTAAAATGGGGAATTATTTCTGGTATCGTCACTGGAATTATTTCCATTGGCTATCAGACTCTGAACCTGATGCCGGATGATCCCATGAAGGCCAATATGGGCATGGGCTTACTGGCGAACTTCCTGCAAATTGGGTTTACGGTGTTAATTCTGGTGCTGGCCACCCGGGAGTTCCGTACGCTGAATGAAGGCTTCATTACGTACGGGCAGGGCGTAGGCGTAGCGGCGTTAACGGGTGCCGTCTGGGGCGTTACTTCAGCGGGTATTATTCTGATTTACACCCAGTTTATTGATAACTCCGCTCAGGAAAAAACCCTGCGTGCCCTGCGAAATGCATACGAGGAACGGGGGATGAGCGATGAGCAGATTGACACCGCCATGCGTTTTGTGACGATGATGACCAACCCCGGTTTTAGCTTCGTAATGACCATATTTACGGGAGTTGTGGTAGGTACAGTCCTGGGGTTGATCGTGGCGGCAGTGGTAAAAAAAGACCGTCCGGTATTTAGTTAATATCAATTTCCGAGTTCCTTACGTTACTTCTACGAGTATCTCTCTGTTACCCATGTTTACCATTTTCAAGAAAGAAGTCCATTCCTTTTTAAGCTCGCTAGTTGGTTATGTGGTCATGGCTGTGTTTCTGACGGCCATGGGCTTACTGGTCTGGGTCTTTCCTGATACGAGTGTGCTGGAGGGCGGCTATGCCGATATGGCTTCGTTTTTTAATCTGGCTCCTTATGTTTTTCTGTTTCTGATTCCGGCCATTACCATGCGATCCATCGCCGAAGAACGTAAAATCGGTACGCTGGAATTACTACTGGCAAAGCCCCTCACGGAATGGCAGGTTGTAGGGGGGAAGTTTCTGGCCGCCTGCTTTCTGCTGTTGTTAACGCTGCTTCCCACGCTGCTGTATTATTTCTCGGTGTATCAGTTGGGTAACCCCGCCGGGAACATTGACACCGCCAGTGTGCAGGGTTCTTATCTGGGACTTTTTCTGCTGGGTTGTGTCTTTGCCGCCATTGGTTTATTTACCTCTTCGTTAACGGATAACCAAATCGTGGCTTTCCTGCTGGGCGTATTCATCAGTTTTATTCTTTACGTGGGTCTCAGCTCGATTGCCGGGCTGGAACTCTGGAATGGAGCTGCCTACTGGCTCGGCTGGCTCGGACTGGATACGCAGTATAATGCTTTGGGACGTGGCCTGATCGATTCCCGCAATATTGTATATTTTCTTTCCTTACTAATTCTGGCTCTATCAGCCACGCGTTGGAAACTAACCCAACGGAATTAATATCTACTACGTAGAGACGCCGATTGATCGCTTCTGGGTAGAGGCAGTTTCAGATGTCTTTCAATGATTTTCATTTCCGACAGAGACGCCATGAATGGACGTCTCTACAGAAAAGGGCGGATCAGAATTCTCTGATTCGCCCTTCGTATGGGTTTCTTACTCAACTTATTGCTTCACAATCACGCCGTCGGCCACAAAAACCAGGGCCTTCTCAGGCTCGGTGATTTTGGCTACTTCTTCTTTGGATTTACCCGCATCTTCGGCGTAATGCTTCAGTTCTTTAACGGGAGTTACGCGGGAAAAGGCCTTACCTTCGAACACCACGGTTTTTCCTTCAATGTCTTTAGGGACGAAGAAATCGTAGTCTTTGAAGCTTACCCGCATGGTTTTTCCTTCGGGTAACTTTACTTTCATCCAGCAGCCTTTCATCTTGCAGACCGACTCTACCGTTCCGGTTACTTTCGTGTCCAGCGTGTCAGTCGTGTTCATTTTCTTAACGAGCTGGGTCGTTGAAAGAGCCTGATCCGCCGTGATTTTTGCTCCGTGATACGTATCCTGGGCCTGAGCGGTGGCGATGGAAAGGCCTACCGCCAGAAAAAAGACAAGTGCTTTCATAAGGATTTCAATGATGGTATGAAACAAAGATAACAGATCGATTCCAAACTCACTCAGATCGCTGATGGATCGTTAGTTAACAATCTGAACCCAGCTTTTACACTGCTTCCCATCCGGGAAAGTAATGAGGTAGTAATACGTTCCGGCGGCCAGTGACGGACTCCAGTCATTCTGATAACTTACATTCTGAAAAACGGCCTTACCCCAGCGGTTAAAGACATCCAGTTTCAGCCCGTTCGCACCGATGACAAAACGATCATTCTTACCGTCTCCATTGGGGGTAATGACGTTGGGCACTTCCAGCGGAGGATCAATGGTAATAGGAGCGACCGCCGACAAGGTACAGGAACCTCGTTTGGCCGAACCCGTAATCTGGTACGTTCCGGGCGTAGGATAGGTGTAAGGATCAGGTTTCTGGATACTTAAGGAATCCCCATTACCCATATTCCAGGAATACTGTTCACCGCCGGAATTGGCAAGACTGATTCGAACCTGGGTGGGGCGGGTACAGTCAAAGATGCGATCAACAGTAAACTCCGGGCGAAACGATTCATCAATCGTTACCGTAGCCGTGGCCTGCCCGCGACAACCTTTGGCATCGCGTACGGTCACGGTATAGGTGGTGGTTTGCGTAGGGGATACTTTAATGCTGGGCTGGCTGACATTTGTCACTCCATCGCCGCTCCATTGGTAACTTGAACCCCCGCTGGCACTGACTTGAACGGCTTGCCCTTTGCAGATGGTTGGCTCCGAAATCCGGACGGTTACGGGTAAAGGCTGAATGGTAATGGTAACGGATTTTTCGCCCCGGCAACCCCTGGCATCCGTAGCTTTTACGGTGTACGTCGTGGTCTGATTCGGTGTGGCTGTAGGGCTGGCCTGAGTGGTGCTGGAGAGGCTTGGATCGGCATTCCACTGGTAGTTGGTTCCACCCGTAACCGAAAGCTGAACGGTACCGCCCAGGCACATCGTCGTATCCTTGCTGATTTGAAAAGTGGGCTCGGAAATACGAATGGTTCGCTTATAAACGGCTTCTTTTTTGCAGCTCAGGGGATTCCGGCCCATCAGGGAAATGACATAGACACCCGGCTTGGTGAAGGTATATTCCATCATTAATGGGTTCGTAGAACGATCCAGGTTTCCAATGGTCCATTCGTAATTTTTACCCCCCGTGCTGGTATTGACAAACTGAAGTTTTAGGGGAGCACAGGCGTCCACGGTATCCTGTTTTTTGCCATCCAGCATGATATCAAACTTCACGTCCAGATTATCAATGTCGAATTTGAAAACGGCATTGTTGCAATTCGAAGACCGGTTGGTGCTGGACCAGGCCCCGGGAGTAGTGGGGAAGGAAGACGGCTGGCAGGAACACACGGCCTGATAGACATACCCGCGTTTGTCAAACCGGGAAGTGCCTCCGTCCACGTGGTCCCCCCGAATCTGAGCCGACGTGGCTGTATTACCGAAGTAAGTAGCGTATAAAAGAGATTTCGCTCCGCTTTCCAGCAAGGCCAGGTAGAAGTTGTTGCCATCGGTAGCTTTTTGAAAAGCATCGCTGGTAATGGGCAAATTACGGGTACTACTGGCCAGGGCAATGGGAGTATTCAGGGTATGATTTACCGCTCCGCCCCAACCCGCAACGTAGATATTACCGCATTCATTGACTAAAAAGGCCGTAGGAGCAATATCGGGCTTACCCCGTCCGCTACCGATGACCGTTGAAAACAGCGTACGATCCAGGGTTTGGTCAAAGGCGTGAATAAACTGCCCGCTGGAACGATTGGAGTAGGTGCCGGAAGTAACCGGGTACTGACCCCCATCGCTTAATCCCAGAATGTACACATTTTCGGCCTGATCCAGATCCAGCAACATGGCTACATCTGCATTGTTGGTACCCACCCGTTTGGTCTTTAATACACTGCCATTGCGGTCCAGTTTGACGATCCAGCCGTCTTCCGGCGTCTGAAGGTTATCCCGAACCGCTCCGCACACGTAAATGTTACCCGATGCCGCCGAACGAAGACTATACGCCCCGCTAAAGCCCCCCATTAATCGGGGTTTTTCCCAGATTAACGTTGATAAATCAGGCGAAAATTTGAGAACAGTAGCCGCCAGCCGGTCGGGACGGGTTAAGGGGATTTCGGAGGGCGTGGTGGTGGCAATGATGACATTATCCTGAGTATCCGTCACGATTTCTCCGCGGTAAGAATCGCCATAATACCGAATATTGAGAATCGTGTTGAGGTTTAATCCATCGTTAGCCGCTGTTCCGTAGTAAGTGGCTCCCAGCAGGTTCTTTCCATCGGCACTCAGTTTGGCAACGAAGATATCACTGCCGAAGTTGTAATCCATCCCACTCAGGGGAGCATTGTTATTCGTCAGGGCTGTACCTCCCGCGAAGGTCCGCTTGTGAGCCTGAGCGTGCGTAGGAAAGTTTTGGGAAGAAGTCGTTCCGAAGATCAGTAACTCCCCCTTACTGTTCACGATCAGGCTGTGGGGAATATCGGTTTGCGTGCCGCCGATATAGGTAGCATAGAGCAGGCGGGTTCCGGTGGGGTTATATTTCAAAATGGCCACATCCCAAACCGTTCCTCCGGCGTTTCCGGAATAGTTGACCTGGTAAGCTCCGGCAGTGACGGGAAACCCCGATGCATTGGCCGAGCCGCCCGAGATCAGGTTGCCTTCAGCATCGTACGTAGCGGTGTGCCCCCAGTTATCCGCGTAAGAACCGGAGAAAGTAGCAAAGATTAATTCAGGATCAATGACCAGGGCGTGTCTGGGGTCGTAGCCGTCGGGTAACTTGAAGGTAACGGTATTGGTATTCTGAAGGGAAAAATGCCCTTTTACTTCTTTCGTTTTTCCGCCAATTTCCTGATAATTATACGGATTGAGTTCCCGAAACCAACCCACGGAAGTCTTCACTTCCAGGTTGCCATGTTCTGAAATGGACATTTGTTCCGACCCCTCGTATCGCATCTTGATCTGCTCCGGCTTGGCTCCACTGTGAACGATGAATTCATATTTGATCGTCGCGTGATGAGCGTAAAGCCGAAGGTCAATGCCGGGATACAATTCTTTATAAATCACCTCGCCGAACCCCGTTACGCCCCTTGCCCAGCGGCTCGGATCATTGCCCAGAAAATAATTGCGGGGAATGCCGTCGGAAAGATCGCTTTGCAACGTAGAAGCGGGGTTGGAGCCTTCGAAGTAAATCCGAACGCCGTGCAGGCGTAAGGGAGTATCCGCTTCCAGTTGCTGATCGTGTAATTTCCGGAAGTAATCCGTGTCGTAAAAGACGTAATCCATACCGTCCCGGCGAAGGTCCATCTGGCCTCCCGGAATCTGGACCCGATACAGTACGCGGGCATCCCACTGTCCCTGGTTCGGAACAAAGTTAACTGGCTGATTTTCTGCCAGAACGCAGGTGGAGAGGAAAAGAAAAAGGCAGGTAAAAAGGTTTCGCATATCTTCATGGGAGGTTAGAAAACGAAGATACTACGAATGCCAGTAACCCTGATTAATCAGGTGCCTGAAAATTATTTATACGCCTGAATATCAATGGTTTTTTCGCAAAAGCTATACTCTGCCGGAACGTTTGATCCAATGATAACCAGCTGGGAATCATCGAGTTGCTGCACTTCCCGATAGTACCATTCGCTGTTACGGGCGTCAAGGTTGGACGTAGGTTCATCCAGAATGACGACCGATACCTGGCTGTGAAAAGCCAGACCCAGCTTCAGTCGCTGTTTCATTCCCGAGGAGAAATTACGAATGAACTTATCACCGGAAGCCTTCAGGTCCAGTCGTTCGATGAATTCTGCCGTCTGAAGGTTATTCTTGAAGGGTTTAAACTTCTGGTGAAAATCAACCAGTTCCGTCAGGGTAAACTCTTCGATTAACTCCAGGTAAGGAGCGGCAATGGCCACTTGCCGGAATACATCATCTGCCGGAATATCCTGGTTGTCCTTGCGGTAGAGGAGGGTCCCTTCGCTGGCGGCCAGAGCCCCCGCGATGACCTGAAGAAGCGTGGATTTACCCGATCCGTTGGGTCCGGTAATGGCCACTCGCTGGCCGGAAGAGAGTTCGAGGGATAATCGGCGGAAAATCCATTCCCGAATAAACCGTTTACCCAGCTGTTCGAGAATTAATTGCATGGGAATCAGAAGAATGAAAAAGGTCAGGAATCGTCATCATTCCTGACCTTTTTAGTTATTCAGCAGAAGAACCTTTATTAGGTCCTTTCATAATACCTCTTTCGGAAGAGCGAATGAAGTGAAGAATTTCATCCCGCTCGGCTGAGGCAGGTAACTCAATTTCGATGCGATGCAGAGCTTCGGCGTTATTATATCCTTTCTGGAAGACATAGCGGTAGATTTCCTGGATCTCAGCAATTTTTTCGTTACTGAAACCCCGACGACGCAGTCCAATCGAGTTCAGCCCTACGTAAGCGATGGGTTCACGCCCGGCTTTTGTGTACGGAGGAATGTCCTTTAATACGTGAGAACCCCCACCGATCATGCTGTGAGCCCCGATTCTGGAAAACTGGTGAATGGCAGTAGTACCTCCCACAAACGCCCAGTCGCCTAATTCTACGTGACCCGCCATCTGAACGCCATTGGCCATGATACAGTTGTCGCCAATCAGGCAATCATGAGCAATGTGCGAGTAAGCCATGATCAGGCAGTTCTTGCCCACTACGGTTTTCCCGGCGGCTTTGGTACCTTTATTGATCGTCACGCATTCCCGAATGGTGGTGTTATCACCTATAACGGTTAACGTTTCTTCCCCTTCAAATTTCAAATCCTGAGGAACGGCTGAGATACTGGCAGACGGAAAAATCTGAACATTTTTGCCGATGCGGGCACCTTCAAAAATGGTAACGTTAGAGCCAATCCAGCTTCCTTCGCCAATTTCAACGTTTTTATGAATAACCGCAAAGGGTTCGATAACCACATTGGGGGCGATTTTGGCGTCAGGGTGAACGTATGCTAAGGGCTGTATCATTCTTTCATTTACGGATTACGGCGGAGGATGGGAAGCGGTCTGCCGTAATGTTCTGGCTTATTTTTTACGAACTAAACTCGCAGTCATGTCACTTTCCATGACCAGCTGACCGGCTACCCAGGCCTGTCCGTGCATTTTGGCAATACCGCGTTTCATGGGAGCCATGAATTCGCATTTGAAAATCACCGTGTCCCCGGGAACGACGTTCCGGCGGAACCGGCAGTTTTCAATAGCCGCCAGATACGCCCAGTAGTTTTCTGGATCAGGTACCGTGCTCATTACCAGAATGCCACCCGTCTGGGCCATGGCTTCAATCTGTAACACACCGGGCATGACGGGATTTTCAGGGAAGTGTCCCGTAAAAAACGGTTCATTGATGGTTACATTTTTAACACCTACTACGCTGGATTCATCCATGTAGATGATTTTATCAATCATCTGGAAGGGGTAGCGGTGTGCCAGCAGATTAGAAATCTGCTTAATATCCATCACCGGAGCGACCTTAGGGTCATATACGGGTATACTGGGTTTTTGCGTTTCCCGCATCAGTTTTTTAATTTTTTTCGCCATTTCAACGTTAGCCGCGTGGCCCGGGCGAGCCGCCAGAATCTGAGCTTTCAGCGGACGTCCTACCAGAGCCAAGTCTCCTACAACATCGAGGAGTTTGTGGCGGGCCGGTTCGTTGGCGTAGTGTAGATCAATATTATTAAGAATTCCTTTTCCGGGGACCACACTTACTTTAGGCTTACCTAAAAGTGAAGAAAGATGGTCAAGTTCGCCATCTTCAAACTCACGATCAACAATGACAATGGCGTTCGAAAGGTCTCCACCCTTGATCAGGTTTGCTTTGAACAGGGCTTCGAGCTCGTGTAAGAAACAGAAAGTCCGGCTCCTGGCAATTTCCTGTTTGAAAAGTGTAATATCGTTCAGGGAGGCGTGCTGGCTGCTCAGGACCTTGGAGTTGTAATCCACCATTACCGTTACCCGGTAATCGTCAAGGGGCAGGGCGGCGATTTCAACGTCGCGGTCTTTATCGCGGAAACGGACTTCCGAAGGAACTTCAAAGTAATTACGCAGGGCATTCTGCTCTTCAATTCCGGCGTCATCCAGGGCGTCAATAAATTTGATGGAAGAACCGTCCATGATGGGAGGCTCCGGACCATCGAGCTGAATGAGGCAGTTGTCGATCTGAAGACCAACCAGAGCCGCCAGCGTATGTTCGACGGTATGAACGCGGGCACCGCTCTGCTCGAGCGTGGTACCACGGGAAACATCCACTACGTTGTCTACATCAGCATCAATAATGGGTTGGCCGGGTAAGTCAATCCGTTGAAACTTGTAACCGTGGTTCGCTGGAGCCGGAAGAAACGTCATGGAGGCGACGACCCCGGTATGTAACCCAACACCAGATACGGTGACAGGTTTTTGAATAGTATGCTGTTTAAGATTCATTTTAGACGAATGGGCAGCTATCGACTAGTAGCTTTCCGATGAGCTTTATACACAAAAGGCCTCTTGAGAAAGAAGCCTCCTGCCAGCTTTGATCGACTCGCTGCTAAACTACTGGGTGCTATTAGCCGGCAAAGATAACTCTTTCAGGAGTTTTTCTAGTTCCCGAACACGCTTTTCCAGTTCGGGAAGTCGACGAAACACGGCCTGAGATTTGAGGTTCTCCCGGTTTTCGTAGGCCGGTGACCCGGTTAAAACGACTCCTTCTTTAGTGATTGTTTTCGAAATACCCGACTGAGCCGTGATAATGGTACGATTGGGTAACTGCAGGTGACCGGAAATACCCACCTGACCACCAATCATACAATGATCACCGATTTTAACGGAACCCGAAACGCCGCTTTGGGCAGCCATGACCGTATGCCGGCCAATTTCGACGTTATGAGCGATCTGAATCAGGTTATCCAGTTTGGCCCCTTCACGAATAAGGGTAGAAGCCTCGGGCATGGTGGCACAGTCAATCGTGGTATTCGAACCGATGGAGACGTTATCTTCCAGAACGACATTTCCCAATTGAGGGATGCTCTTGTAGGAACCATCTTCCTGGGGAGCAAAACCAAAACCATCTGCTCCAATAACGGCATTCGCGTGGATGGTGCAATTGGCTCCAATTTTACAGTTATCGTAAATTTTGGCTCCGGCATAGATAATGGTGTTATCGCCAATCGTTACCTGATCGCCTACATAGGCCTGCGGATAAATTTTGACGTTTTTACCAATCCGGCAGTTCTCTCCAACGTAGGAAAATGCTCCCTGATAAAACCCCTCACCAATTTCCGTGTTTTTGCCGCGGGCACTGGGTTCTTCCACGCCGGACTTACGGAATGTAATGGCATTATGATACACCTCCAGCAACTTTGTGAAGGCAGTATAAGCGTTATCAACCAGAATTAAAGTGGGCGTATAAGCCTTTTTAGGCTCAAAACTTTTATCTACGATTACCGCCGAAGCAGCAGTCGTATACAGAAAATGTTCGTATTTAAGGTTGGAAAGAAAACTGATAGCTCCTTCCGTTCCTTCTTCGATCTTGGCCAAACGACTTACCTTCTGTTCGGCTTGACCTTTAACTTCACCGCCCAGTAACTGGGCCACCTGTGCAATAGTAAACTCCATGGAGAATATAGAAAACGGCGGTTGGGAATGCGTCTCTCGGTAGCTCGCTTACTAAGCCTCAGACTTAGTAAAATACAATAAAATTGCCTATAAACCGGGCTTTTTGTGGCAAAGATACAAGACTTTTGAAATGAAAAAGTCCGCAGAACTTTTCGCTGGAAAAAAATGAATGTTTTTTAGTAACACTGGTGTTTTCAGAGGGTTAGGTTTTAAAGTCTTTTAGAAGTAGACTTTTCTGCGAAGTATGATCCGTAATTCATGGAAAAACGCTGAGTAGCAATAACTTGTTTTGACATTTCATAGATTCTATAAAAAAAACCTTCGTTCCGAGACCACAGAACGAAGGTTTGACGCTACTCAGATAATCGTCAGACTTACACCCGGGGTTGAGTCCAGTTTAGTAAAGGACGACGACGAATGGGAATAACCAGATTGGTAAAAGCAATCAGCACCACGGAAATGGTGAGAATGAGGATGCAGATTTCACTGACGTAGACAATGGTCATGTTGGGAGTTACGTCCTGGTAACGCTTCAGAATGATTCCTATCAGTGCCCAGATCACGACTAACCCATAGGCTACACTGCGATACGTGAAAAGTACAATCTGGGCCAGAATCATCCCGGTAATGATCATAACAATCGTCCAGATTTCCTGGGAAATTCCTAACTGGTTCCAGTTCATATCTACCAGCCAGGCGGTAATGTTAGTGATGGTGGCAATGGAAATCCAGCCCGCATAGAGACCAAAGGGCGTACGAACGACAAAACGCTGCCACCAGGTGGTATCGACCGAGGAAACAGCATACATCTTGGCCAGTAACACCAGCAGACTCACTAGTAAACCCAGCATAATTACTACTGAAAGACTTACGTATTCGTAATGCCAGGCAATGATCCAGCTGGCGTTGAGTAAATTAACGGCAATGATCCAGCCTTTGGCCCGAGCTACTACCTGCTGTACGTATTCGTGAGGATCACGACTGAAAAGGCCTTTGAGCTGATAAATAATAAAAATCCCCAGACTCAGGTAAATCACACTCCAGACCGAAAAGGTTAATCCGGCCGGAGTGAACAGATTAGGGTACTGATCGGAGAGTTGCCCGGTAGATTTTCCGTTGAGTGGCAGGCTAACGGCTGCCCAGTTAGCCGCAAGGGTGATCAGAAAAGTCAGCAGATTCAGGATCTGAAGAATTTTGATGGTGAACGAGTTGGGTTTTGCATAAGGCGTGTTCATGGTAATAATCAATTAATGGTGGGTAAAAATCATCTTTTTCCGTAATAACCCCGGAGGCTCTCTACATTTACATGGCCGAGCTGACCTTCCTGTAACTGCTGCGGTTCTATTTCCTGTTCGTAGACAATTACTGTTTCATTTTTGGGAACGATACCCCGGCCGTATCGCTTGACGTACACCTTTGTAAACTCGGCCCCGAAATAGAGAATCGCCGCCGAATAGTTCACCCAAAGCAGCACCACCACAATGGAACCCGCTGAACCATAGGTAGAGCCTACATTGGATTTGCTGAGATACAAGCCAATCAGAAACTTTCCAATCATGAACAAAATGGCGGTAAAGCCTGCTCCTACGAATGAATCTTTCCAGTATAGCTTTCCATCGGGTAGCACATTAAAAACTAGTGCAAACAACAGGGTGATGACCAGAAAGATGACGATCAGATTCACTACATAGAAAACGATGACCAGATCATCATTGAAAATGCGTTCGAGCTGGGCACTGAATACGTCTACCAGTGAGTTAAGCACCAGGGAAACCAGCAAGACAAAGCCCATACTGATGATCATGGAAAAAGAAAGCAGGCGGTTAATCAGTAATTTAAGCCAGCCCTTTTTAGGCTTGGCCCGCAGGGACCAGATCCGGTTGATGGAATCCTGCATTTCTCCAAATACCCCCGTTGCCCCAATAATCAGGGTAACAATTCCTACTGTTAAGGCCAGTGGAGAGCGGTTGGATAGTTCTGCCTTTTTGATCAGATCCTGAATCTGGGCGGCCGCTTCTTTGCCAACCAGCCCCTGAATCTGTCCGAAGACTTCGCCCTGAACGGCGTCCTGCCCGTAGAAAATTCCCAGTAAAGAGATAATGACGAGTAACATGGGAGCCATCGAAAAGATGGTATAATACGAAAGTGACGCACTCATCTTTAAAGCGTTGTCACTTGAGAATTCGTTGTAAACTTCCAGAAAAAAGTTACCAATAGATTTAAGACGATTCATAGAACTGAAGGGCCGATAAAGAGTGTAAAATAGCTTTTACCATTATAATGCCACTTCTCTTCCCCGTTGTACCTCAGGGGTATTTCCCCGCGGTGGGGAAATTCGTTCTCGTTTTCCTCTGGTTTTAACGTATAGCCCTATTTCAGCGGGTTTTAATGCATCTGGCAAACTGTTTTTATCTTACTGGTCAACATCCAATTCACAAAAAAAACCTTAACTATCATGAGAAGTCTATTGTATATCATCGCCGTAATCTTAATCATTGGCTGGCTTATCGGAGTCGTAGGATACAGTGCCGGAGGTCTTATCCACATTCTTCTAGTAATCGCAGTCGTTTCATTCCTGCTGACCTTTATTCGTAGAGGTACCGTATAGGAAAAGAGCCTGTTAAAAAATTAAGACCATTAGTATATGTCTTTAGCTCTGATCATGTTGTTAACCCTGGGAGTAGGGGCCGCAATAGCTGCATTACTGGACGCTTTTGGATCAAAAAAGGACCTGGGGTATTACCGTCCACAAAACAGATTAGAGCGTACTGAGTTTAATAACTTCATGCGAAACATCCGAAGTAAATCGGCTCGCGTGTAATTATAAAGAGTCTTACCCGAAAGGGTTTGTTAGGTTAGGTAAAACAATGGGGGAAAAGGAAAGTCCAGAAGTCGTTCTTCTGGACTTTTTTGTGTTCTGACGAGTTTAGAGTTTTGCGTTTAGAGTTTATGAATTTCTGTGCATCAGTATAATATCAGTTAAGCACATAAACTTTTAATAGGGCTCTGAACTCAAAACCCCAAACTCAAAACCCATAAACTCATTTTTCGCCGTTTATCCTAAAACTATTCGTCACTCTGGCTGGGCTTGTGTATCATTGATGAACAATAGTTTGGAAAGATGACGACAAGCCTCAAAGTCTGGTTTCTTGGCCTGAGTCTGGCGGTGGCTTCACCCGCCCTGGGGCAAACCGTTGCTCCGAAGAAATCACTTCAGGAGTGCGTAGACATTGCCTGGAAAAATAACCTTCAGGTTAAGCAAAGTGAAGTTCAGGTGGAAGTGAACCGGAATACTTTCGAGCAGTCTAAATACAACCGATTGCCTACCCTGAACAGTGCCGTTACCCAGGGCCTTAACCTGGGACGCAACATTGACCCCTTCACCAATTCTTACGTTACGCAGACGCTGAACTACAATAATCTTAATCTGACCTCTTCGGAGATTATTTATAACGGCGGAATCGTTACCAATACTATCAAGCAGAACAAACAATTGCTGGACGCCAGCAAGCTGGATGTACAGGCTACCCGCGATCAGGTAGCTCTGAATGTAGTATTGGCTTATTTGCAGGTGTTGAATAACGAAGATGTCCTATCGGTCTCTCAGACTCAGGTAGATATTACAGGACAGCAGGTGAGTCGTACGGAAAAGCTGGTGAATGCCGGGGCCTTACCTCAGGCTAACCTGCTGGATTTACAGGCTCAGTTGGCTAACGATGAATTATCGGTAGTAACGGCTGAGAATAACCTGGTGCTTTCTAAGTTGCAGTTGCTGCAATTAATGAATAATCCGGAAATTCAGGAAATCGCACTGGATCGGATCAGCGTTAATACTCCGGACGATACGTATAACACGCCCATTCAGCAGATTTATGCTTCAGCCCTGAAAACCCAGGCGGCTGTGCAGGCCGCTGATCTCCGTACGCTGAGTGCCCGCACAGGTGTAGATATTGCCCGTGGCTCATACTTTCCTTCACTGGCGTTTAACCTCAGCGTTGGCAGTAACTACTCGAGTGCTGCCCGCCGCTCATTGGCGGGCACGCCTACCACGATAACCAACACGGCTTATGTCGATTTTGAAGGTCAGCAGGTTCCCATTACCTTCACAACGACTCAGCCGGGTTACAGTACTCAGAATATTCCCTGGAGCGAACAGCTAACCAATAACCTGAACGGCGGAATTGGCCTGAGTCTGCGGATCCCCATTTTCAATGCTTTTCAGGTTCGCTACCGAACGGCTACTGCTTCGCTCAATGTAAAAAATCAGGAATACCAGGCCGCTAATGTTCGTTTACAGTTACGACAGAATATTGAACAGGCTTACGTTAATATGACCGCCGCCGCCAAGCGTTATGCTTCCTTAAGCCGCCAGGTAGAAGCTCTGGAGCTGGCATTCAAAGCCTCTGAAAGTCGATTCAACGCCGGGGCCATTAACTCAGTGGATTATAATCTGGCCAAGTCCAATCTGGACCGTTCCCGAATCAATCAGATTCAGGCTAAGTATGATTATGTCCTGAGAATAAAGGTATTAGATTATTACCAGAATAAACCTCTGTCATTTTAGAGTTTAGAAATGAGAGACCACACTATTATTTAAATAAAGGCTAAAAGCCATGGCAACACGTTCTTCAAATCGAATCTGGTGGATTCTCGGTGGGATTGTACTCATAGTGGTAGCGGGCCTTTTTGTGGCAAAGGCCGCCGGTTGGATCGGCCAGGAAAAAGCCGAGGAAGCTACCTTCAGCACCGTAAAAACAGCCGATATTGTCGAAAGAGTCAGTGCTTCGGGAAAGATTCAGCCCGAAGTAGAGGTGAAAATCAGTCCAGACGTATCGGGAGAGATCATCGAATTGAAAATTCACGAGGGGGATTCGGTCGTCAAAGGCCAGTTATTGCTACGCATCCGTCCCGATAACTATGAGTCACTGGTGGCCCGTGCGAAAGCGACCGTGAATCAGGCTAAAGCCAGTTACGAGCAAAGCAAAGCCAGTCTGGGGCAGGTGGAAGCTCAGTTGATGCGGGCTCAGGCGGATTACAACCGAAACAAGAAACTCTACGGGGACAAGGTTATATCAGATGCAGATTTTGAGACCGTTGAAGCGAACTTCAAGGTGGCTCGTCAGAACGTAGAATCGACCAAAGCGAATATTGAGGCCTCTCGATACGCCGTTGAAAGTGCCGATGCCGGCTTGCGTGATGCTATGGAAACGTTACGAAAAACGACGATTTATGCTCCCTCTAATGGAATCATTTCCAAGCTGGATGTGGAGCTGGGCGAGCGGGTGGTAGGAACGTCTCAAATGGCCGGAACGGAGTTACTAAGAATCGCAAACCTGAACAATATGGAAGTTCGGGTGAACGTAAATGAGAACGATATTGTGCGGGTAAATGTCGGCGATTCCGTTATTATTGACGTCGATGCCTACAGTTATTCAAGTCGTAAATTCAAAGGTTTGGTAACGTCCATTGCCAATACGGCTAATGGTTCAGGAAGCTCACTTTCTGCTGCTGCGGGTTCGACGGATGCCGTTACTGAATTTGAAGTAAAAATGCGGATTTTACCGGAATCCTATCGGGATTTAGTAGATCGTAAGAAGAAAAGAAGTTTTCCTTTCCGACCCGGCATGACGGCTTCGGTGGAAGTGATTACTGATCGTAAAAATGGAGTATTAAGTGTTCCTATCTCCGCCGTGACTACCCGTTCCACTGAAAAAGAAAAGGAGGATGAGGGTTCTAAAAATCAGACGGTTACAAACGCAGCACAGGCACGGGCTGAAGTTAAACCAGAAGAAGTTGTTTTTATCAATAAAAACGGAGTAGTGGAACAGCGAACCGTTAAAACGGGCATTAGTGATTTCGAAAATATTGAAATTCTGTCAGGGTTAAAGGCCGGAGAAGAAGTCGTATCAGGGCCGTTCCTGTTAGTTTCCAAGAATTTAAAAGCGGGAGATAAAGTGATGAAAAAAGTAGAACAAGTGAAAAAATAAATAATTAGTTTGTTGGTCGTAGTACGAAAAATCTTCACTTCCATAAGTGGAGATTTTTTTGTTTTCAGGACCGTGACGGATTGCAAATCCTTTGCCAGGTGCTTTCGGATTACAAATCCGAAAGAGCAGCGTTATAAATCCGAAAGAGCAACTAGTTCTTTGCTGATAACTAATAACCAGCAACCATCAAGTCGTTCGGATCAGATTTGCCGTAATTCCCGAGGCTTCCAGAAGAGACTGGGTTCGTTCGGGGCGGGCGTCCGTTAGAAACACCTGCCCGAACGTTCCGTCCTTCATCAGGTGGATGAGTCTGGCAATGCGACGATCGTCCAGTTTGTCAAAAATATCGTCGAGTAACAAAATGGGCTGATGGCCTTTTTCCTGAGTCAGGAGGTGAAACTGGGCCAGTTTCAAGGCAACGACAAAGGATTTCTGCTGGCCCTGAGAGCCGAATTTTTTTAAAGGGTAAGAATCAATTTCAAACGCATAGTCGTCCCGGTGAATACCCAGAGTAGTCCGCTGGGCAGCTACGTCCCGGTGTCGGTTAAGCCAGAACTGCTTTCGAAAATCATCGGTATCCACTTCCGATTCGTAGCGGATGTCCACCGTCTCCCGGCTTTCACTCAACTGGGCGTAATGCTCCTGAAAAACCGGCAGAAATTCCTGCAAAAAGCTTTTTCGGGTGGCATGCAGGCGAAGGGCTACATCTACCAGCGGCTGAGAATAGGCTTCCAGTAGGTCTTCGTCGGTATAATGTCGTTCGTGGAATTGTTTCAGCAACGTATTTCGCTGATCCAGAATACGATTATACTGAAGCAGGTCGCTCAGGTAATCCGGACGTTGCTGGGACAAGACGCCATCAAAGAACTTCCGGCGTTCGTCCGAGCCTTCGCGAATCAGGTCCGTATCATCGGGTGCAATCAGAACAACGGGAAATTTTCCGATGTGATCCGCCAGCCGTTCGTAGGTCTTCCGGTCGTTCATCACGACTTTTCGCTGACCCCGGGGTAAGGAAATGGTAATCTGCGACGAACGAAGGGACGCGGGTCCGGCGGAAGGTTCCGCATGGACGGTCGCCTCAGAAATCGAATCGGAGAGCTGGCTTTCCTCCGAATCATTCGTTATTTTCGCCTGGTTAACGGCCGGCTCAGCAGCCTCGTAACGGGAGAACACCCCGTCTATCAGCATGAAATCCGCTCCGTGCTGAATCGCCAGGGCATCCTGGCTGGTAAGGGCACTTTTCGTCAGCGACAAAAAATAAATGGCATCGAGCAGGTTGGTTTTGCCACTGCCATTTTCGCCGACAATGGCATTTACCCGCTCGGAAAAGAGAAAGGCTCCCGTTTCGTAGGACTTATAATGAGTTAAATGAAGCCGTTCTAGAAAAAGCATCTTTGTGTTTTGACGATTGCAGGCTAATTTCGCCGAAAGTTTTGTACCAGGTTTTCCAGATTCGTGCCTTTGGCCGGAGAAAAAGTTCGGAAAATCAGACGTTATTTCCACTCTTCTAATCCCGCGTGTAATGGCCACAAAAGAAAAAGCCAAAGCGAAGGTAAAATACCCGAAAGAAACCTACCTCTATTGGTTTGAAAATATGATGCTCCAACGGCGTTTTGAAGAAAAAGCCGGTCAGCTCTATGGACAACAAAAAATCCGTGGTTTTTGCCACTTGTACATTGGTCAGGAAGCCTGTTCCGTAGGTTCAGTATCGGCTCTGACGAAAGATGACAAATGGATTACTGCCTACCGTGACCACGGTTTTCCTTTGGCTTTAGGAACGAGCCCCAATGCGATCATGGCCGAATTGTACGGCAAAGCTACGGGTACGACTAAAGGAAAAGGCGGTTCCATGCACATTTTTGACAAAGAAGTAAACTTTGTTGGCGGTCACGGAATCGTAGGTGCTCAGATTCCTCTGGGTGCTGGTATTGCCTTTGCTGAGAAATACCTGAAAACGAAAAACCTGTGCATCTGCTTCTTCGGAGATGGTGCCGTTCGTCAGGGTGCCCTGCACGAAGCCTTTAACATGGCCATGACCTGGAAACTGCCCGTTATCTTCGTGGTAGAAAACAATGGTTACGCCATGGGTACTTCAGTAGCCCGTACTTCCAACGTAACGGAACTGTACACGATTGGTGAAGCGTACGACATGCCTTCAGAGCCCGTCGATGGAATGAGCGTTGAAGCCGTTCACGAAGCCGTTAGCCGTGCTGCCGAGCGTGCTCGGGCCGGTGAAGGTCCTACTTTCCTGGAATTCAAGACGTATCGCTACCGGGGTCACTCGATGTCCGATCCTCAGAAATACCGGACGAAGGAAGAAGTAGAAGAGTACAAACGCCGTGATCCGATTGAATGGGTTCGGGCAACGATTCTTGAGAACGGTCTGGCAACGGAAGAAGATCTGACCGCGATTGAGGATAAAGTAAAAGAGCAGGTAGCAGAATCCGTAAAATTTGCGGAAGAATCTCCTTATCCAGATCCAAGCGAAGCGTACAAAGACGTGTACGTTCAGGAAGATTATCCGTTCATTCAGGAATAGTGATTCGTTGTTGGTTGAGGGTTATGCGTAATGACCTGTAGTCAACCAACTAATACAGAAAGCGGGGTAATGATTATCAATTTTGATAGTCGTTACCCCGCTTCTTTATTAGTAATCAAAGTTCTATTGGATGGGCATCTTTCGCTTTTCTAAGTCTCATTCATATCACCGAAGCAAACGAATCAGGAATCCGATGATGCTACTTCATTAGATATTTCTATAGTCAGAAGAATTTGTCCAAGCTGTTTTTCTGATTAACAAAGAAAAATAGCCGATCACTACAGGAGCCAGACCATAAATGAGAAGATTCATAAGGCATGAGATAACTATGCTTACGAAAGTATACAGTGACTCCAGGCTACTTTGCTTTATTCGATGTTTGGTAAATTCTTATTTTAATATAGGTATTGACTTCAGGCTTAATGACAAAAGAGTTAATCTTTTTGCTTTAACGGTCGCATAACCAGTATATTAATAATTGAAAATATAGAGTTGTCTTCGAAGTTAATCAGATGCTGGCAGCGGCAACAGATACCCATTGCTCCACTTTTTTGTACTAACCACTAGTCATCATCAACCAACAACTCAAAACTCACTCCTCCCAGCCAAAGGAGCGTCGCACGGCTTTTCGCCAGCTTCGGTACATCGAGTTACGTTTGGCTCGGGGCATTTGGGGTTTCCAGGTTTTTTCGATGCCCCAGTTTTGCCGTAAATCGTCCAGATCTTTCCAGTACCCCACCGCCAGTCCGGCCGCGTAGGCGGCCCCCAAAGCCGTGGTTTCAATCATTTTGGGACGTACCACGGGTACATTTAACAGGTCTGACTGAAACTGCATGAGTAACTCATTGACCGTCATGCCGCCGTCGGCCCGTAATTCAGATAGCCGGATTCCGGCATCTTTTTCCATCGCTTCCAGAATTTCCAGCGTTTGAAAAGCCGTAGCTTCCAGGGCCGCCCGACCTAAATGCCCTTTCGTCACAAAGCGGGTTAAGCCCGCCACTACGCCCCGGGCATCGCTTCGCCAGTAAGGAGCGTACATGCCCGAAAAAGCCGGGACGAAGTAACAGCCGCCGTTATCCTCCACGGTTCGGGCCAGAGCTTCGATGTCCGAGCTTTTCTCAATGAGGCCCAGATTATCCCGTAACCATTGCACCAGAGCTCCGGCAATGGCTACGGAGCCTTCCAGAGCGTATTGAACGGGCTGCTTGCCTAATTGATACGCAACGGTAGTAATCAGTCCGTGCGTGGATTGAGTTAAGGAATCCCCCGTGTTAAGTAACATGAAACAGCCGGTACCATAGGTATTCTTCGCTTCACCCGGACGGAAACAGGTTTGACCCACTAAAGCGGCCTGCTGATCGCCCAGAATTCCGGCGATGGGAACGCCTTCCAGCACGCCTTTCGCTTTGGCATAGACCTCCGATGATGACCGGATTTCCGGTAATATCTTGCGGGGAATACCGAAGATTTCTAAAAGTGAATCATCCCATTTCAGGGTTTGTAAGTCCATCAGCTGCGTACGGCTGGCGTTGGTGACGTCGGTAATGTGTTTGGCATTTTTGTTACCTCCCGTCAGCTGCCAGAGCACATAAGTATCCATGGTTCCGAAAAGGACTTCGCCCTTCATCGCGTCTTTTTCAAGAGTAGCTACATTTTTCAGTAACCATTTGATTTTCAGGCTACTGAAATAAGTAGCCAGGGGTAATCCTGTCTTTTCCCGAAAACGATCCGGTCCACCATCAGCAGAGAGTTCGTTGACCAGTGAGCTGGTGCGGGTATCCTGCCAGACAATAGCATTATAATAGGGTTTTCCGGTAAATTTATTCCAGACGACGGTGGTTTCCCGTTGATTGGTAATACCTACTGCCAGCAGATCCTTAGGTGTCAGCTGAGCTTGGGTTAAGGCCTGGCGGATGACTTCCTGCGTGTTAACCCAGATTTCGTCGGGGTTATGTTCCACCCAGCCGGGCTGTGGGTAATACTGCGTATGTTCTTTCTGGGCAATGGAAATAATCTCTCCCTTTTTATCAAAAATGATGAAACGGGTACTGGTTGTTCCCTGATCTATGGAGCCAATGTACATGTGGAGTTTGCAGTTTTCGGTTGACTGTTTTCAGTGGGATCTTTAGGACACCTGCTATGAATGGAAAGCCATGAATAGTAAGCTGCCGGCTACGCCGCCCAGTAAAGGAGCCACAACGGGAATCCAGGCGTAAGACCAGTCGGAAGAGCCCTTGCCGGGAATGGGTAACAAGGCGTGAGCAATTCGAGGAGCCAGATCACGGGCCGGACTCATGGCATAGCCCGTGGGACCACCAAGCGATAAGCCAATACTCCATACCAGCAAACCCACCAGATAAGGTCCCAGGCCGATGGCCAGCTCACCCGCCCCGGAAATGGAACTGACACCCAGGATCAATAAAGCCGTAGCAATGAACTCTGAAATGAAATTACCCGCTGGTTTGCGAACGGCCGGGGCAGTAGCAAAAACGGCCAGTTTAAGATTCGGATCGCCGGTTTCAGACCAGTGCGGAAGATAATGCAACCAGACCAGAACGGCTCCCAGAAAAGCCCCGATCATCTGAGCGGACCAGTAAGAAAGCACGTTAGAATAATCCTGATTGGAAACGGCGAAAGCCAGCGTGACGGCCGGATTCAGGTGGGCATCGGCACTGCCAAAGGCTTTGGCTACGAAAATGCCCAGCATGACCGCAAAGCCCCAGCCTGCGGTGATCACAATCCAGCCACTGTTTTCGCCTTTGGAGTGTTTCAAGAGAACGTTTGCCACCACACCGTCACCTAATAAAATTAATACGAGTGTGCCTACTAATTCACCCCAGAACGGAGAAGGTTGCATAAGAAATCGAGAGTAATTATTTGAATATTTTCTTGTACAAATAAAAGTATTTGCCAAGATCAGGCAAGAAATATTCTAACAAATAACTCCGCATTCCTTCTTCTGCTCCTGAAAATTAATCCTTCTTCTTTTTCTTCTTTTCTTTCTTATCCTTCTTACTGCCAAAGACTTTTTCGAGGAATGTTTTCTTTTCCTCTTTTTTAGTGCCGACAGTTCCCAGGCTGACTTCATGATCCAGCGAAGGCTGAATGGCTTGGATAAAGGCGTTTTGCAGCAGATTGCCAATCACAAACCAGACATTCGTTTCCGGTTCTTTGATATCCCCTTCGAAGGGAATCTTAGTGGCCAGCTGATCCTTTCGCTGATTTTTGAACAGTTGAGCAACGCCGCCGACTACTCCTTCCCACAGCTTTTGCAGCACCGTGTCATGACGGTCTTCGGGACCCAGCACTTTGAGATTGGTGATGAGAGGTTTCACATACCCGTCAAAACGCCCGTTTTTAGCGGCCGCTTCGGAGTATAATCCGAAACTTCCCCGGTTGATGTCTACGCTGGCGTAGGCCTTAAAGAAGTCGTTAAGCTTAACCAGATTGGTGTTCTTCACTTCAGCATTGACATCGAAAGTTGGCCGGGGAGCGAGGGGATTAAGTCGGGCATTAATCGCGAGCGTTCCTCCATGAACGTCCCCATGGGCCGTAACGGTAGCGGGCAATACACTGGTAGAATCATAACTATTACGAAGATTCAGAGCCAGTAAATGAGCGTTGGTCAGGGCAATGTCCACTTTGGGCCGGGAGTGTTCATCCAGGTAAGAAATTTGACCGTTATTGATTTCTACGCGGTTCACGTCCAGCGGCATGAAGTTATTCAGCAGGGTTCGGAAATCGCTGGAATCTTTCTGCACCTGGTTGGGCTCCACTTTATCTTTCGTGAAACGCAGAGACGGTGAGTCAAACACCAGTTCTCCCACGATTCCCCCTTTGAAAAGAGCTTTCCATTCTACCGAGAGATCAATCATTTTGGCCCCGAAAAAAGGCGTCTGCCGTTGAGAAGCCGAATCATACTTATTTAGATATACGCTGTCAATTTTATAGGCTCCGCGAAGCAGGGCAAGGTCAATGTCCTTGATGTGACCACGGTACCCATTCATGGTTGCCAGGGTTTTATTGGCGTAGTGAAGAATGACGAAGGGCAAAGCCAGCCGAATAACGACAAGCAAAGCCAGTATGGCGAGAACAATCCGCCAGGTTTTCTTTTTCCGGGAAGTGGTTTTCATATCGCTTAGGTTGCTGGAAGCTTTAACTCAGGAAAAATCAGTGCCACTCGGGAATCGGCGAGGGGCGGGTAGACTTTTCGGATCCTAGTAAGGAACAAATGCCGTTTGAATTTTGTAAGTTTGTTCTATGGAAAAGACGGAAAGCATTCAGGATTTTTATTACCATAAATTCAATCAGCTCCCTGAACATTTTCAGACGGCTTCGGGTCATTTCAATGTCTTTCGACTGGAAGACTGTTTCCAGCCCGGAAGTCAGCCCATTCATTACAGTCGGCGGGAGTTTTATAAAATCAGCCTCATTCGCGGAAAGAATCTGTATCACTACGCTGATAAAAGTATTGAAATCTCCGGCACCACGCTGATGTTCTTTAACCCGATGGTTCCTTATACCTGGGAGCCGCTCTCGGAAGAGCGAACGGGGTTCTTCTGCATTTTTACGGATTCCTTCTATACCGAGCGGTACCGCGGGAATCTGGCTGAAATGCCCATGTTTGTGCCTGGAGGAAAGCCGGCCTATGTACTGACGGAAGCTCAGGATCGGCAAATCTCCGGTTTATTCGAAAAAATGCTGGACGAGATGTCGAGTGATTATCAGTATAAATATGATCTCTTGCAGAGTTACACGCTGGAACTGATTCATACGGCTCTGAAAATGCAGCCTTCCCAGACGCTTTACAAACACCCCGATGCCAACACTCGCATTACCACGGTTTTTACGGAGCTGCTGGAGCGACAGTTTCCCATTGAATCACCCGTACAGCGATTCACCATGCGGTCAGCCAGCGACTTTGCCGACCAGCTTTCCCTGCACGTCAATCACCTCAACCGGGCCGTTCGGCAAACCACAGGCATGACCACTTCCTCGATGATAGCCCAACGGGTACTGGGCGAAGCCAAAGCTTTGCTGAAGCATACGGACTGGAATATTTCCGAAATCAGTTACAGTCTGGGGTTTGAGGAAGCGACCCACTTCAATAATTTTTTCAAGAAACATACCCAGCAAAGTCCGACTAACTTCCGGATTGTTTGATTTTTGTAAGGATTGGTTTGTTCTGCGTAAAGTACAACCCTGAGCTCTGTTCTACCTTTGCCTCACCAAAAAGGTAGAACAAGCTATGAAAAAAGTATGGTTTATTACCGGAGCCTCTAAAGGACTGGGCCTGGCTCTGGTTAAAAAATTACTGGCGGAAGGCCACCTGGTCGCCGCGACCTCTCGCTCTCGTAGCAGTCTGATTCAGGCCGTAGGAGCATCTTCGTCCCAATTCCTACCCCTTGAGGTGGACCTGACCAGCGAAAGTTCGGTACAGCAGGCCATTAGGCAAACCCATCAGACTTTCGGAAAACTCGACGTGATCCTGAACAATGCGGGTTACGGGATTGGCGGGAGCATCGAAGAACTCAGCGATGCCGAGACACGGACGAGTTTTGATGTCAACGTTTTTGCCACCCTCAACGTCATTCGGAAGGCCATGCCTATTCTGCGTGAGCAACATTCGGGTCACATCATCAACATTGCTTCCATCGCGGGCTTTGCGGCCAACACCGGCTGGGCTATTTACGCGGCCAGCAAGTTTGCGGTAGTGGGTCTTTCGGAAGTATTAGCCGAAGACGTGCGGGACCTTGGGATCAAAGTTACCGTGCTGGAGCCCGGAGCCTTTCGGACGAGTTTCCTGACGGAAGAATCCCTGGTGTTCGCCCAGGAGCAAATTTCCGACTATCAGTCCATTCGCGATTCTCACGAGAAATACCGACACATGGATGGTACCCAGATCGGTGACCCTGATCGGGCGGCGGACGTCATTCTTTCGCTGACGGACCTGGAGAATCCGCCCCTTCGTCTGTTCATGGGAAGTGATGCCCACAAGCGGGCTACGCAAAAGGTAGGTCTGCTGCAACAGGACCTGGACGACTTTAAATCTATTTCTTACTCCACTGATTTTCAATAAATAAGATGAAAAATATATGGTTTGTAACGGGAGCTTCCAAAGGCCTGGGACTCTCGCTGGTTAAAAAATTACTGGATCAGGGCTATGGCGTAGCGGCGACTTCACGCACGAAAAAATCATTGCAGGAAGCCGTGGGTGAAAACGATCAGTTTCTGGCTCTGGAGATGGATCTTTCCAGCGAGGCCTCCGTGCAGCAGGCCGTCAGTCAGACCCTGGAGAAATTTGGCCGCCTTGATGTCGTCGTTAATAACGCCGGTTACGGACAGATTGGGAGTCTGGAGGAATTAAGTGATGCTGAATCGAGAGCTAACTTTGAGGTAAATGTGTTTGGGATGCTAAATGTCATTCGGGCGACCATGCCACACCTGCGGGCTCAGCAATCCGGACGGTATTACAATATCTCTTCCATTGGGGGGTTCTCCGGGGCTTTTCCGGGCTGGGGAATTTACTGTGCTACTAAATTTGCGGTGGAAGGCCTTTCCGAATCTTTTGCCGAAGAATCAAAAGCATTTGGAGTAAAAGTCACCATCGTCAGTCCGGGATACTTCCGCACCGACTTCCTGACCGATAGTTCGCTGGGCTTACCCAACCAACCCATCGACGCCTATCAGGCTGTTCGGGATTCGCAACAAATGCACCGCGAACAAATCAACCAGAATCAGCCCGGCGATCCGGAAAAAGCCGTTCAGGTATTAATTGATCTGGCTAAAGAAGAAAATCCGCCCCTGCATTTATTCCTGGGAGCGGACGCTTACGAAACTGCCGATGCGAAGATAAAGTCCGTTCAGAAAGACATGAACGACTGGAAAAATCTGGCTACTTCGACGGGGTTTTAATTCACTATAAATCAATTAATAATCTGTTTTGGGCCTCTTCTCCATTCTTCTGGAGGGGAGGCTTTTTTATGCAAGGAATAGATAAGATATGTTAACCTTCACTATTTAGTAATTGATCTTGAATAATAGTAGTTATAATTAGATAATATGCTAACATTTGCTAGTAAATTAAGCCTGAAATTTATTCTATGTTACTATGAAAAAAACAATTACTTCTTTATTAGTATTATCGGTTGCTCTGTTACTAAATAGCAACAAATCTGTAGCCCAGGTCGGCATCGGCACTACCACTCCGCACAGTTCAGCTGCCCTGGAGATTAACTCTGCCAACAAAGGTCTTTTAGTACCACGCATGAGCGAGGCTAATCGTCCTGCTTCACCAGCCCAGGGTTTACTGATTTACCAGACGGATAACAATCCTGGCTTTTATGTCTATACGGCTCGGCATGGACGGCAGTTAGCAGCTTGTCGGTCACTCCCAGCGTATATGTCACCCGGGCTAATTCTACCTATGCCAATGGCAATCCAGCTCTGGGGCCTTATTTTTTCAACCCTATAGCTGCTCAGTCTTCAGAAGCTAATCTCATTGTCACTAATACTGCCGCTGCGTCTTCCAGTGGTACCTCTGCAAAGACCGGCTTTATTGTACCTGCTAGCGGCACTTTTACCAAGTTAAAACTGGCCGCTCGTGTAATTTCCGGAGGTGGATCGACAGGAAATTCCAATACCACGACCATTACGTTATTTAAGAATGGCCAGGCTACGAGCTTGTCTGTACAGGTAACGGTTCCGGTTGCCGTAGGATCTTCCGGAGGGGCCGTTGCTACCGGTTCAATTGCAGTGAATGCAGGAGATGTAATTTCTTATCAATACACCCAAACGAATCAGGAGCCCAATACGATATTTACCGTTGTTTTAGAAGGACAGTAATTATTCTGTAAACCTCATAATGAACAGACCCGCTCATTGCTGAGCGGGTCTGTTCGTGTTAAATCAAAATGGCGGGATTAGAATGCCGACGGCCAGTTGCGGACGGCCAGTTCCACGACCCCTTGCACCCTATATCAGCCATCTAACCAAACTACCCCCAAAAGCAAACAGACCCGCTCATTGCTGAGCAGGTCTGTTTTTGTCAAGTCGGGATGGCGGGATTCGAACCCACGACCCCTTGCACCCCATGCAATTGAAACTGTGATTTTTGATAAATATTTTACATAGAATTATTTACAAGTATTTAAAATACAGGTATTTGTGTAATATTGCATAGAGTCCATTTAGGAAATTTAGTCGCAATATGTTCGACTAATGTTCGACCTAAAACTATGTATAACTATGTCATTATCAGCTAAGTTTATTGTCAAAGTTAAGAATTCTTCTTATGATTCTGAGCACCCCATACATCTTCAGATTATTATTAATCGAAAGAATAAGCTCGTTAGTACTAAAAAGCACACTTCTCTTAAAGATTGGGATAGTAAGACTCAGAGAGTAAAAAAAGGGCATCCACAAGCTCAAGCAATCAATGCCTTATTAATAAGTATCCGATCAGAAATCGATTATTTCATACTTTCCGCAGGCAGGCAAAACCAAGCAATTTCGTTTGATGATCTTAAAGCAATTGTTCGAAGGCTAACGGGAGTACAGGAAAAGAAACCAGTTCAAAAGCTATTTGGGTATTTTCAACAACAAGTCGAAGGCTTGAAGGAGAAGGGACGGTTAGGATATGCCGAAACCTTCATACACACTCATAATAGTCTAAAAGCATTTTTGAATGGAAAAGATATCGATCTGGCTTCAATAAACTTAGAATTCATTAAACGATATGAGGAGTATTTAATTAAAAGAAATTGTGCTGTAACTACTAGAAGTGTTTATCTGCGAACGTTTAGAACTTTATGGAGAAATGCCATAAAAGATGGGGTTTGCTTAGAAACCCATTATCCCTTTAAAGATTTTGAGTTTGGTAAGTATAATAATCCAAGAACCAAAAAGCGTGCGATATCAAAGGAGCAAATAGATTTGTTAGCCTCCATAAATATTGATCCCGAGAAGGATACCTATATAAATTCACGTAACTATTTTCTTTTCAGTTTTTTCTGTCGAGGTATCAACTTTACGGATTTAGCTAGTTTAAAATGGGAAAATGTTAAAAACAACGTGCTTCACTATACGAGGGCTAAGACTAAAGAAGAGTTTATATTTTCGCTTCACCCTAAAGCAGTTGAAATAATTGAGTATTATCGAAATATGGAAGGCAATAGCGATGCAGGGTATATCTTCCCAATTTTATATAAAAGACACAAAACACTTCAGTCCATTCGAGATCGCAAAAAGAAGGTACTGGCCAGGGTAAATAAAAACCTGAAAGAGCTAGCTCAACAAGTCGGTATAGAAAAAGACCTTACTACTTACGCAGCACGTCATTCATATGCTACTATACTAAGACGTAAAGGCTTTTCAAATGAGGATATCGGCAGATCACTTGGGCATGATAATATTAAGACTACCAAAATTTATTTGGAGGATATAGGTGACGTATTATTTGATGAAAAAATAAACAATAATTTATGAATTGCTATAATATTAAAGGGATAATGGCTGGACCGTACTTAACTACCCATTGGCCTACTTTCGACAAAGTAATCATAGCCTGCGACACCCCGCTTTCTTTATTTCCATTTTCTAAATTTGTTTTTAATTTACTTTTTGTTTCATTGTCTGGTTTTGATATACCTGCTTTTGCTGCTATATCAAATAAGGTTTCTAATGTTTGATCAATATTTTTCTTTCTTTCCTCAATATCTTTCTTCTTTTTCTGTTTTTGACTAGTGAGTTGTGCTAATTCGATAAGTTTTTCGGAAATGAGTTTTTGATTTATATATTTTACTGTTGTTTGGTATAAAGTATCTTTTTTGTAAGTAACTGATATGGTACCTGTTATTAATGTATCTTGTTTATAATTTGTATAAAGAATAGGTACATTTTTTTGATCAATAGAGCATTGAAAAGATTTTAATCCTTTAATTTTTTCTTTTTTTGTTATAGCGTCCCCATTAATATTGAAATTGCCAGGGTAAAAATTTAAGGATAACTCTGAAGGATCAACCCAATTTGGTAAATCGAATTCAATGATATTGTTTGATTGATTGCTAATGTCAAATAAAAAATTTGTTAAAATTGCCTTCTTATTAGTTATTTTATAGTATTGCTTATCAATAGGGACGTTTTTTTCATCTCTAATTTGATAATATATAACTTCATCTTTTGGTAAATTATTTATATTATCTAGAGTAATGGTTAGATCTCCGTCATTATTATTAATTTGACTTGCTGCTATATTGTATTGATTTAATATATAATCTGGGAAATATACGATTTGTATTTTTTCATTACTTACAGCTGTAGTAGGAATATTTAATTTTAATGACTTGCTTCCTCTTGCATCAATAGATAAATGGTCTTTATTTTTGATTTTTATCTCTTTTTCAGGAAGTAATCCTAATTGACTTTCGAATGGTTGATTTTCAATTAATCTTAAATTATTTGTAAATTTAATGTTACCGCTTAACAGCCATCTCCCTTCAGTAAGCTGAATGCCTCCATCAAAATTAACTTCACATACTCCGTTAGAATTACTAGTAAGTGGGAGGTTAGAGTTATTATTAGGAATATTTAGATTGTCTTTTTTAAGATATAAATGTGTGATTTCAAATTTGGTAGCAGGTGATATCTTTACTTTAAAAGTTGATTTATTTCCCTTGAAATATGCATTAATATCATCTGTAGAAACATTGTAATGCAGTGGAGTATTCCGGTCTTGTATAGTAGGGTATATGTCTATAAGTGGAAGTTTCGAAGATTTGTCCTTGATTTGATAAGATATAGCTAAACTCTGTATACTTCTCCAATTATCTGATTTTATTACTGTTGGATTTCCATTATTATCTATAGCCTGGAATATTCCTGTTAATTTATAAGGATTAATTTGGCTCGTAGAGCAATCAAAAGAAATGTATTCTGGTTTCGATCTATTATCAGTCCATTCTATTTTTCCTATTACTTTATCAATTTTTAAAGATTTAGGGTTAATGACTGAATTAAGACTATCAACCTGTATTTCATTAAGTAGAATTTCTAGCATTAGCGTTCTATCATTGCCTAAGTAATGATTCACTTGGCGAATTGGATTTTCAAAACTTAAACTACTGTATTTTATATTTTGACCTGTTGATGCATTAATGATGCATACTAAAATAGTGTAAGTTATTATTTTTAATAGCTTCATATGAATTGATTATAAAGTGTATTTTTTTGTAAAATTAATTTATTGATTTATTTAACCATATACCTATTAATAGGTATATGGTTAAATAAATCAATAAAGACACATACAAATTATTCTATTATATGAAATCCTTTGAGAGCGGAATTTTTTTTCTTGATCTGCCCGGATTTGACCCCGTGAAAGCTTTTCCAGGGTTAGGAGGGAATGATTTTAATAAGTATGCTTTTGTGTCTTATAGGGAGCATCGAATATTCGAAAAGGATTTTAAAACTGATTTAAATTACTTAATTAGATTTTGGGCTTTTTATCCCATTGATGTGCTGGGGAAGAAAGTATGGATTAATGAACCTAATCTTTACTTTGTACTCACCAGACCTCATGAGGTAAGGGTAGATCATCTGACTGACTTATCAAATGAACATCTTAAACAGATTGAAGAGCGTTTCTTAAAAGGATACGAAGAAGGGGAGGCGGGCTTTTCCAAAGAACTAGGTATTGCCTTTCTAGGGTTAAGTCTGGACGAGAAGCTTAAGCATTTAAAGAATCTAATTGAGGTCAGTGACTACTATTTATTCTTTGAAGGATTTTTGGCGCCCACTTATCTGTATTGCCTGGGCTACATTCAGGCGGTTTTGGTATTAGCCTGCAAAGAGTTTCGTAATTTATATATGATCAAAAAGCCGGGTATTCGAAACTTCTCCTTTGCCGAGATTGAGGTAGGCGAAACAACCCCAGCGCCAGAGATTCAGGTAGACGCTCCTAAAGTAGCTGATAAAATCCCCTTATATCACCCCTTTGATGAGATCTCAATGCTTTGGATGTCGCTACTAGATTTTCATCACGCCCCTTACTTTCAAACGTCTGCTTTGTATCAGTCAAAGTCCCAAATCATTGACCTATTAGGCATGATGTTTCAAGAGGGGCAAAAAGGGAGTCAGGCCTTTTTACCCGATACTGTCCCAGCTCTGGTGCAAGTACCTCCTGGTAATTATAAGTTGATTTTGAATCTTCTCATGCACGCTACCTATAAATTGAATCAGGCTTCAGGCCACGGGAAGGTAAAGCTGTCTAAATACGCTGAAGTGCTTAAACGTACTTTTTCATGCTATGCATCCATCGCCGAAGATAATCTCACCAAAGACTTTACCCGCTACATTCAGGATACGTGTTCGGTTTTAAAAAAGATGCCTGAAGAAACCTATGCTTATAAGTCTCTGAGCATTCTAAAAAATATCAAGGAATATAACATTTGAGACCGGCGACGTTAACGACGTTTAGTTTCGGCACGTTTTTTCCCTTTTGCTTTGACCTGTCAACCAAAAAACAGGCCATCCTATGGGAACTACCTTTTTCACTTCACTCACCGAAGGCGAGCTCTCTTCGCTCATTGAAGCCAGCGTGCAGAAAGCGCTACACGCTAGTCCAGTAAGCAGCGCAGCCGACGAAACGGATACGCTTCTAGATACCAAAGAAGCCGCTCAGCTCATCAAGTACAAAGAAGCCTCGATTTACGGGCTGGTCAAACGCCGCAAGATTCCCTTCTGCAAAGTCGAAGGCAAGCTACTCTTTTCGAAGAAGAAACTACTCGACTGGATACTCACCAATCCCGAGTAATGCTTTTCTACGCTTTCTTTCCGCCGGGCGATCCCAGGCTTGAATTCATGTCTTCTGATCTTAAACTTTTCACGGGATGGAGCTACAACCCGAATACCTTCGCATTGGCACTTCGTATTTTAAGAAAGTGCACAAGCCCCTAGCTTCCGGGGATGTCGTCACCACGCTCTTACCCTGGTCTTCTGATTGTATTAAACTCGATCACGGGCGGCAGTATCTAAAAGAGCAGGTAGAGTGCTACGATGGCTTTTGCTTTGTGCCGAGTCATCTTGCCTATCAGGGCCGTATTAAAAACTTTTATAACCGCTATCATCCCTTTCAGCATCAGGCTCAGTCAGGTTCTTATCGAAAAATCACGGCCTTTCTCACGCACGTGTTTGCTGAGCAGCTAGAGCTGGCCTATGACTACTTTAAAATTCTATTAGAGCGTCCTACGCAGATTCTTCCCATTTTGTGCCTAGTCAGTCAGGAACGAAACACGGGTAAAACGACCTTTCTTCATTTCATGAAAGCCATCTTCGGCGAGAACATGGTCATTAATACCAATGAAGACTTTCGCTCCAACTTTAACCTGGAATGGGCCCAGAAACTAATCATTGGCGTCGATGAAACCTTTCTGGATCGGAAAGAAGATTCCGAGCGGATTAAAAACCTCTCCACCGCCCGCTTTTACAAAGTAGAAGCCAAGGGCTTTGACCGGCACGAAGTAGAGTTCTTTGGCAAGTTTATTCTCTGCTCCAACAATGAAGATCATTTCATTGTGGCTGATCCCGGAGAGACCCGCTACTGGATTCGCAAAGTGCCACCGCTCAAAGCAGAAAATGAAAACCTGCTTTGCGAGCTAAAAGCGGAGATTCCGTGCTTCATTGATTTTTTAATCCGCAGGTCTTTTGCCAGCACACATAAAACCCGGATGTGGTTTACCCCGGCTCAGATTGCAACGCCGGCCCTAGGCCGCCTGCTTTCTCAGAATCGTAACCGATTGGAGCAGGAGATGGCTCATTTGCTTTTGAGCATCATTGATGAAAAGGATCTCGATGAAATCCGCTTTTGTAGCGGGGATATGCAAAACTGGCTAGGCCGGAAACAGGTCCGATTAAAGGACATTACCCAGATTCGACGGGTGCTACAAAACCTATGGAAGTTAGAGCCGGCGACAAATTCCCTTACCTACGTTCAGTACAAATTCTTATCGGACGGCACCATCACTGAGCAGCCCGGAAAGGGCCGGTTTTACAGCCTGGACAAGCAGAGCATATACCGGCTTAATAGCCTTTGATATTTTGATGAATTGATGAAATGTCTTGTAATGTATTGATAGATAGAAATTTACGCCGCATCTACTTGTCATCAAAATCATCAAATTGAAAATGCCTTGGCATCAAATCTAAATTTTGATGCGCTAGTGATGCACGGGTAATTGCTTGTAGTAGAGACAATTAACTCCGTTCTGCATCAAATCATCAATTTTTCACTTCTTTGACGGCCGACTTTATGACTTTTCAAGAAGCCAAAGCCCTGTCCATTGCGGGGTTCTTAGAAAAATATCATCAGGAGCCCAGTAAAATACGCGGCCAGAACTTTTGGTATCACTCGCCCTTACACGCCGAGCGCACGCCTTCCTTCAAGGTGGATATTCGTCTCAATCTCTGGTACGATCACGGCCTGGGCAAAGGGGGCACTTTGATTGATCTGGGCTGCGAGCTCTGGCAGTGCAGTCCTAAAGAAGTACTTGAAAAACTACAAGAGATGCCGGTCTGGAAGGCCCCTGTTTCGCTTCCTACCCAGGCTACTAACCCCCCGCCAGGCATACAGATTATTTCGGCCGTACCGCTTTGGGATCCCCGACTCTTAGCCTACGCTGAGTCGAGAAGAATCGATCCAGCTATTCTAAAGATCTATTGCCAGCAGGTCGCCTACCAGATCAGAGACCAGCGGTATCGAGCCATCGGATTTAAAAATGAGGCCGGGGGCTACGAGCTGCGCAATGCCTACTTTAAAGGCTCTTCTTCGCCCAAAAGCTTTACGCATCTAAGGGCAGGTAAAGCGCAACTGATGGTGCTCGAAGGCTTCATGGATTTTCTTTCCCTAGTGAGTTATCTTCCCGTGCTACCCTTTGATATTCTGGTCTTGAATTCACTGGCCCTTCTGGAAAAAGCCCGGCCCGTTCTCGAGTCCTATCCTTCCTTGATTCTGCTGCTGGATCAGGATGCAGCGGGCGAGAAGGCCACCAGGCACCTGCTGGCAAGCTACCCATTTGCCCTAGATGCCCGATGCCTTTTAGGCAATGCCAAAGACGTCAATGAAGCCCTGATCAAATTCTCTCTTCTCCACATTTAAACCCTGATTAGTATGTCTGATGTAACACCTAAAACCCAGGAATACTTCGATCAAACCCTTCGGCTGATTTACTCCGAATTCGATGAGCTTTGGGAGCTATCCCGGCAGTACCAGGCTAATTATGTAACCCAGGCTCAGTTGCTGGCTGCTGACCCTAGCGTAGCCATTCAGCCCGGATTATTTGCGGAGTTAGATCAGCGCAATCAGGAGATTTGCCAGCTCTATCAGCGCAAGATTCATCTCATGATTCTCGACCTTGCCGCCTACGATGCCTACTGCGAGTACAACCGTCTTACCTGGTCCCAATCCTGGGAAAAACTGGCCCAGCAGATCAGACGCTACTCGAGTGGACCTGGTGCTATTCAGTACTATTATGCGTGTCAAAGCTACGGCTGGGGTTCTAGCCTTCGATGAAAACAAAAACCCCTGAATGGCTAGTAAGTCTTTTTGAAAGAAAAGAGCAAGCCGTAATGCCGCTTGAGGCGTCATACAGCTTGCTCTGCGAGGCTTATTTATTGGAAATCAGTGGTTTAACTTTTATCAGTAGCTTATAAAAGTTAACCTGGAGTTAAAAAAGGTGCTTTAGGTCTGATTATCAGACCTATTAAGTTAATAATTAAGCTCATGACTAAAGAAAAAATCAAACACGTAACGGTGAGCCAGGCCCGCTTTGCGGACTTTGAAAAGCTGGCTAGATCCTATGATCTTTCGAACAAAGAAATGCTAGAAACCATGATTCACTTTTTTAAAGTGACCCAGATGGACCCCAGGCACGTAACGCCCACGAGCGCGGCCGATGCCATTAAAGCCCTCGATCGGCGCCTGATTAGCTTCATTCGTCAGCAGGAAAAAGAGCAGCTGCGGCCCATGAAAGATGAGCTGGCTTTGATCACCAGAAAGCTCTACGCTTTTGACGATGAAGACACCGGAATAGGCAAGGTAACTCACCTACGCAAAATGAACGAGCGCTTAAAGCAGATCGCCCAGAAGCTGGGTATCACCTAAAACGTATAGCAAGGATGGTTACTAACTTTTCTGTTCCCATCAAAGGGGCCAATGCGGGCAGTTGTCGCCGCCTGGTGAGCTACCTCGAGAAAGAAGACCAGGGCCTGCCGCTTGAGCAGCAACGGGGCTTTTTCTCGCATGATCAGGATCAGATCCGGGGTCTTGAAGTGGTAGCCAGCATTGATGCGAATGCCGAGCGGCAGGGTCTAAAAAAAGAGCAGGATCGCTTCTATACCTTCACGCTCGATCCGAGTCAGAAGGAACTTTCTCACCTCGCATCGGATGAAGCAAAGCTCAAGGCTTTCACGCGCCAGGCCATGGAAAACTACGCGGCTAACTTTCAAAAGAATCTTCAGAGTAAGGACCTAGTCTGGTACGCGAAGATTGAGCACGTACGAACGTTCTCGCGCGAGGACGCCGCCGTCCAGGAAGGCTTAGCCCACAAGGGGGAAGCCAAGCCGGGAGAGCAGTGTCACGTGCACGTGGTGGTCAGCCGCTTTGAAAAGCGGAGTGCTGAGCAGCAGCTTTCAGCAGAGCGGACGAAGTCACTCTCTCCGCTAACGAATCACCGAGCAAGCAAGGGCGTGATTCAGGGTAGCTTTACTAGAACCGATCTTATTGCCGCCAATGAGAAAAGCTTTGATGAGCTGTTTGGCTATGAGCGAAAACTAGAAGAGCAGTTTGCCTACGTCAAGGCCTTCAAAAGTGAGAACCAGGCTGAGCGGCTCTGGGCCAAGGAGCAGGCTTTAAAGGAAAGCCTGGCCCGGCAAAAGCAGGAGAAGCTAGCCAAGCAATCTCAGGAAAATCAAGCGAATCGTAGGCTTACTTCAGGCCCTGTTCAGCAGGTAGATAGCGGACTAAGCCGCTAGGAAAAGTACTATTTTCTTTCTTCACCTAAACTATGTGTTCAATCATGGTAATACTCTTGTATCGGTTGCTTGGCTTTCTCTTTCAATGGATCGGTATTCCGGTTCTGCTCTACTACGGCACGGGCTGGGGCATTTACTTTATTCTCCAAATGCCGATCTTTGTGAAGATCCCTGCGCTAGCTAAAGTGTTATCCAGCCTATCGAATCTGGCCTGCCTGGCGGCAGCGGGCTATTACCTGTTTTCTAAAGTCTCTCCCTGGCTACAGGGCACGCCTAAAACTAAGGTGGGCGAAGCTTCCCCGACTACGAAGACCAAGACCCGCGTGAAAAGTAGTGTATTTAGCTTTCCCACGTCTAGTCGGGAGCTGCCCCTGATGTATCTAACCAACCCCTTTCGGGGCGTGCTAATTTTAGGGGGAGCGGGAGCCGGTAAAAGCAAGAGTCTCATTGAGCCCATTATTACTCAGTCCATTGCCGCGGGCTTTACGGGACTACTCTATGATTTTAAGTTTCCCACCCTAGCTCAAGTAGCGAAGGCTTCGCTAGATAAACAAGCAGGCACGAAAGGCTACTTTGTGAACTTTGAGGATTTAAGCCGCTCGCACCGCTTGAATCCCGTGCATCCTTTGATGATGAAAACCCAGGCCCACGCCGATGAATACGCTAAAGCTATTCTTTATAATCTCAATCCCGAGTCGATTAAGAAAGCGGACTTTTGGAGTGAGTCCGCCCAGAGCTATCTAACGGCGGTGCTGTGGTTTTTGCGTCAGGAAAATCCCGAGCTCTGCACGCTGCCCCACGCGATGGCTTTGTTGTTTGAGCCGGTAGGGGAGGTAGTAGCCTTATTGAGTGAAAACGAAGAAACGTATGCCATGATTGCCAGCTTAAGAGAAGCCGTGGATCGTAAGGCCGAAGCTCAGGTAGCCGGCGTAGTATCCTCCCTTCAAACGTCGCTGCGCAAGATTTACACCCCAGAGCTCTGCTGGGTACTCTCGGGCAATGATCTGGATTTGAACCTGAATAATCCAAAGGAGCCTAAGTTTGTAACGCTGGGCAATCATCCGGGGCTAGCTAGTGTGTACGCACCCGTATTGGCGCTACTCGTCACGGTAGCTATTAAGCAAATGAATCAGCCGGGCAAGCTGCCGTCTTCGGTGATCCTGGATGAAGCACCGACTTTGTACATCCCGGGCCTCGAGCAGCTACCCGCTACGGCGAGAAGTAACAAGGTAGCTACCGTGTTTGGAGCTCAGGATATCAGTCAAATTGAGGATCTCTACGGGGCGGCTAAAAAGAATGCGCTGCTTGCGAATCTAAACAATCAGTTTTTTGGCAGAGTGGCTAGTTACCCGACCGCTCAGTACGTAGTGAATCTCTGGGGGAAAGCTTACGTCAAATCAGAATCGGTGAGCGAGAGTAAATCCAGACAGAAAGAATCGGTGTCTAAAACGCAGAGTCTGCACGAGCGGAGTAGAGTGAGCGTGCAGGACGTACTGAGTTTAGAGACGGGCGAGTTTTTAGGGCAACTGGTGGAGTCGAATGTGAGCAGTTTTAAGGCTAGAATCAGCGTGCAGAAAGAAAGCGAGGGCGTGCCGATTGAAGCTTTTAAGCAAGTGGACGCTACTTTAATGAAGGCCAACGTTAGCCGGATTCGAGCGGAAGTGAAAACGCTGCTGGGAAAGGAGGAGGCAATTAAACCAAACACTTCTAAATCGCATCTAAAGGCCGATGAGCCTGATTCTCCCGCTACTAAAGCATTGGACTTCTAACGAATTTTCATAATAAATCGTAGAATATTATCATATATATAAATTTTATAGCTCATTAATGAAAGATGCTTTTAGTGTAATATAACAATCTCTAATGAAAGTAAACCCGAGCGAAATAACCAATCAACTTATTCAATTAATACTAAAATTCCTTATAATTGGTAATGTTATACGCTATATTGATTATTTTACTCATGATACCCAGTATTATTATAAGAGTAATACCTAAAGCTTAGAGCGTAATATATGCTCAAGATCAATCGGATTTTGACTAGCTGAATGATTCTTCATCGATTAGCTATATTAAGCAAATAGAGTTAGGCATTCACAAGCTAAAAAGCGAATTGTCGAAATATTAATAAATTACTGTAATATTGAATTACCTAATTATTTTTATCTTGGTAGCAGAAGATACTCATAATGTGAATTGCGTCTATTATGACTAAAAGGGAATAGCTATGAAAGTAAATTATACTACACTCCGATGAGATTATACGAAAGGAATATATTCAAGAATTCGGATTGAAGATTACATAATTAGCGAAAGGATTAGGTATTGTTCGGTCTACTTATCTGCTATTGTAAAGGTAGAATAGGCTTTAACCGCGAACTGATGGTGAAGCTATTATATGCTTTTGAAAACATTTCATAATTTAGATTAAACATCCAAAAAGTATGAATCGTTACATACTTAAAAAAAACCACTCTAAAGCACATTATTTCTCCCATCACTACGCAACAGCTAGTATAATAGTAATATATTCTGTCGTAATAAGATAGCCATCACCGATGGAAGATATTTGCCTATGGATGCTAATTTGATTAATTAGTTTAAAGTAAAAATTCTACAAGCACTCACAAAGGAAAATATATTTAAATAACTATAAATTCTTCTAAACCAAACGACTTATGAAACTCACAAACGTACAGATCCATAAGTACAAAAGTATTGAGTCTGACCAATCTTTTAAAGTTGAGGACGGAATCACAGTTTTAGTGGGCATGAATGAAGCTGGTAAAACTAGCGTTTTAGAAGCTATTGCCAAAGTGAACTATTTCACAAACGATAAAGCCTTTAAGTTTGATACAACACACGATTATCCACGAAAAGAAAAGAAGAAGTTGGACAAATCTGGTGAAGATCCACGTGCTATTACTCTTAGTTTTAAGAATGATACATCCCTCTTAGCACAAATAGAAGATGACTTAGGGGAAGGGGTTTTCACTGTCGAAAACTTCACTTACGCAAAAAAGTATAGTGGTGGAGGGACTTTTGGTGGCGTGAAGGCCAATCTATCAAAGTTTGTAGATTATAAAATCTCTGAATTTGGCATAGACGATGCAGACTTGACCACGAGACTAAAAAAATGTAATAACGCTGCTGAGTTTACCGAACTCTTGAAAACTATCGAAGATGATGAGCATGAAGGCATAAAGGAGAATATAGAAACTCTTGAGGCTTATTTCGAGAATAGCTGGAATTGGGAAAGCGATCCACTTAGCGAATACGTTGCCCGGACTTACATAAGTCCAAATATGCCAAAGTTTCTTTATTATGACGAATATTACTCCTTACCGTCTGAAGTAGTTATTGAGGAACTATCTGCAAAGAAAACTGGAACTGAAAACGAAGAATACAAAACAGCGAAGGCTCTTTTCGAGCTGGCTGACATAAATGTAGATGATCTACTGAACGCTGATGATTTTGAGGATTACGTTGCCGAACTCGAAGCTACGCAAGCCCTTATTTCTAAAGAGTTGTTCAAGTATTGGTCGGCAAATAACAATTTAAAAATTCGATTTGCCATTGATAAAAAGATAGCCAAATCAACAAATTACAACAATAACAGAGAAGATAAAATTGTTGAGCATCGCTTAAATATTCGTGTTGAGAACACACGTAGCGATATGACTTTGCCGCTTAAGAATCGTAGCAAAGGTTTTAATTGGTTTTTCTCATTTTTAGTTTGGTTCAAAAAAATACAGGAGGACAAGCGATCAAATTATATTCTTCTTTTGGATGAACCTGGTCTCAATCTTCACGCTACTGCTCAAGGAGATTTACTGCGTTTCTTTGAGGATCTAGCTAATGAATATCAAATTATATACACTACACACTCGCCTTTCATGATTGATTCATTGAAGTTACCGAGTGTACGCACTGTCGTAGAGACAGAAACAGGGACAAAAATTTCTGATACAATTCAAGAAAAAGACCCACGAACCCTTTTCCCTCTTCAAGCAGCACTAGGATACAATGTAGCCCAGAACCTTTTCATATCTAAAAACAATCTTCTGGTTGAAGGAGTTTCGGATCTAATTTACTTGACCGTCATTTCCGATTTATTAAAAGGTGAAGGTCGAACGGGGTTAAAAGAAGATATAACCATCGTGCCTGTAGGCGGATTGGATAAAGTAACTACTTTCATTTCGTTGCTTGGAGCAAACAAGCTTAATATAGTTTGCTTACTAGATTCATTTGTAGATCAAAAAGGCAAAGCTAGGCTTGAAGATTTGATTCGCGGAAACATAATCAAACAAAAGAACGTAAAGTTTTTTGATGAGTATGTCGCTGCTGACAAGGCAGATATTGAAGACTTGTTTGAGAAAAACGAGTACATTGCATTATTCAATGAGTCATTTGCCGGAGAATACGCTGTCAAAGAATCTGATCTTGACTCGAAAGTATCTACAATTTTAGGGCAGATTAGTAAGGTAATCGGCAAGGCGCATTTCAATCATTATCGCCCTGCTCGGTTACTTGCTGCAAAAGGAATAGATGCGAAATATTTTACTATTGCAACTCTGAATCGTTTTGAGCAAGTGTTTGCAGATGTAAATAAGTTCTTTTGAGAAAAGCTCCTATTGAGACTTTCTTTTTTGTCAATTGTTCACAAGCAGATGTCCGTTTGCTTGTGAACAATTAAACCGAAAAACTTTGATATTACATCTTAAAAAAACACTTTGGAGATTAAGGAGAATTTTCGCTAACTGTATCTATAGCTAGTCGTCATTAGCACATTCTAAATCAGTTACCCAATAATCTGTTTCCTATATCGTCTGACTTCAGTATAGCTAATTCCTATTTAAAGCTCCTCATTACACATAAGTCTAATGAGTATTAAAGATTTAGACTTTATCTGGACTGTTTCCTTTCTCTATCCGGGAATGGACTCTACTGCCTTCTCTAATATCAATGAGGTGCGCAGCTTCAAAGAGCCTGATCAGGTGCCGGCAAAAGCTAACCCCGTCCCAGTGAATCTCCGTGGATAGGGTTTTACTCTGAGCATCGAGCAGCAGCTCGTGAAGCTCATCCTTCCACTCTTCCAGGGATTGATAGGCTAGTACTTTACCAAAAACGCGGTAGGGGTTGAGACAGTCCTTGCGGCTGAGCATCCGGGGAAAGCAGTCAAAGTCGCTAGCACCCAGCTGCCCTTTTCCAAAGTAATGAGGGTTCATCAAATCTTCCTCCGTTACCAGAAAAGGAGCGTTTTGATCCTTTAACAGGTAGGCGACATTGAGCAGCGACTCGATGGTTTCCACCAGACTTAGAAAGTAGCCCGGACTTACTTTGGTTTGCAACTGGGGCCGGCTGGCGGCTTTCCAAAAAGCATAGATGGCTTTTCGGTAGGTGCTCAGGTGATCCCTGCCAAAGATGCTCGTGATCACGGCGATGGGGTCAGTAATCTCATCGCGATACCAGCGGGAGCTGAGTGGATACGGTTCGATTTCGTTTTTCACCAGATTATAAATTGAGGTAGGATTCAAAGACTTGAGCTAGGCGCAGCAGGAGTTCTTCTACCCTCAGCAGAAGAGCCCTGGTGTCCTCTTCCGATCCGCAAAAGGCAGGATCATAGCGAGCCCCCACGTAGGCTTTTTGCAGGGTCTTTAGTAGCCTCTTCTCCTGGGCAAAGACTTCAAAGAGCAAGGGCGAGAAGCGGCGCGAGAGCCGCAGCAGGTAGGGCAGGTTATGAGAAGACAGGCGTTTTCCCGTTAAACTTTCCAGTAAAGCCTGCAGGGCCTGCTCGCTGGCCTGGTGCAAAAGAAAGAGGCTTTGGGAAAATAAACCGGCCTGAAGTGAGAGGCGAGCGGCGCTAAGAAAAGCCTGCGCTCGGCCTTGATAGAGCTCAAAGGTCTTTTGAGCTTTCATGAACAGCGAGGGGCTCTCAGCAGGTACCGGGATGGGGGTACCTCCGTACCGGGTACCTCCGTACCGGGTACCCTTGTGGGACTCATAGATCGGAGCAGAGGAGCTCAGCAGCCGTTGAAAGAATAAACTCCCTGCTAGTAGCAGCTTTTTTATCTCCAGCGTAGTATCAAGCGAAAGGGTCACCCCGCCGAATTTTTCACAGGCATTGGTGAGCTGGCTTTGTAGCGTAGGAAAGCAAGCCGGGGGCTGGGCAAGCAGCAGGAGCAGATCATAGTGGGGAGCCGTCTCATCGCTACCCAGCAGAAAGAGTTGATCGACCTCCACTAAAGAGATGATGGTTTGCAGAATAGATCGAAGAGGAGGGGATGAGTCAGGCGGCAGAAAAAAGCAGCCTGAAGCAGCAAGCGTCCTGGGGGCGTACAGCTCATGCGTAGCCGAAAGTAGTAGACTTAGCTGCTCAGAAATATACAGCAGATTAGCCGGGGAATGTTCTGAAGTGAGTGGGGGAGCCGAGAGGGCACTGGAAAGCAGGCCCCACAGCAACGCATCGCAGTCTTCTTTTTGGTGGGTGGCCCAGAAGTCAGAAAGCCAGTGCTCAGCCGAAGCGTGAGGGTTAAGACGAGAAAGCAGGCAGGAGTCCATAGCGATTAGAAAGGATGAGTGAAGGACTAAAATTGGGGGGGGGGAAGGGTCTATGCCATACGGGAAAGGAATACTTTAGAAGGAAAGGCTTCTAAGCTAGCCGCTGAGGAAACCGTGATTTTTTATAGATTTGTGAGAAACCAAAAGCAGCGCATTATGAGCAAGGCCATCCATCAGGGCAGAAATGTAAAGCGATTCAGAGAAATGCTGGGCTTGAAGCAGGAGGGGCTAGCCTATGAGCTGGGGGAGGAGTGGAGTCAGAAGCGGGTGTCGTTACTGGAGCAGAAGGAAGTCATTGAGCAGGAGCTCTTAGAGCAGGTGGCTCAGGTACTCAAGGTGCCGGCTGAAGCCATCAAGAACTTTGATGAAGAAACAGCAATTTATAACATTCAAAATAATTATGATTCCTCTACTAATAATTGCAGTGGGAGTTTTAATGAATTTAGTTTTAATCCAATAGATAAAATATTAGAATTGGTGGAGGAAAATAAGAAATTATATGAACGTTTACTTGAAGTAGAGAGAGAAAAAAACTCAATGTTAAATAAAATAAAATTTAAATAATTTTTACTTATAGTTGTACTTACATAAGAATGATTATTTTTCTGTGAAAAAAATCCCTTTTAAAGATTATAAATGACATTATAATGAACGAAATATCAATTGTTTTAGAAAATAGTACACATGCTCAAAACTTTGGATATGTAAAATCAAAAAACAGTACTATTGTTCATGTGAAAGAATTTGAAAAAGTATTTGAAATATTAGATCATATAATTCCCTACGAGGCTTATGAAAGCCATAATAATAATTTACATAATACTATAACTGTTTTAGGTTCAAGAGGAAGTGGCAAAACATCTTTTTTACTAAGTATCAAGCATGAAATAGAAAGAGAAAGAAATAAAATAGGTGATAATGTTCAAGTTTTAAATATCATAGATCCTACACTGATAGAAGAAAAAGGGCATGTTTTTCTTAATGTAATATCTAGAATTTCGGATTTGATTAATAAGACAAGTATAAATACGAATACAAGTGCATACGGTATAGAATTAAATCAAATGCAAAGAAAAAGATGGGAAATGTCCTTGTATTCATTAGCTGCAGGCCTACCATCTATTGATGGAATTGGAGAGCCGCATAATGAAAGTTGGCAAGACCCAGAATTCGTAATGGATAGTGGATTAAGAGCAGTAGATGCATCATTAAAATTAGCCGATAATTTCAATGAATTCTTAAAATTATCTTTGGAAATTTTAAGGAAAAAGGCATTTATATTAATGTTTGATGATATTGACATTGATTCTAGAAAGGGGTGGGCAGTTTTAGAAACAATTAGAAAGTATTTTATAGGAGCTAGATTAATAACAATAGTTAGCGGTGATCTTAAATTATATTCAACCGTAGTTCGTCAGAAAAAATGGCAAAATTTTGGTCATGAAATAATTGAATACGAAGGTAAGTTAATTGGTAATATTGCTACTTACAATAGCATGGTTACTGAATTAGAATCACAATATTTGCAAAAAGTACTTCAGCCTAAATTTAGAATTCATTTGCCTACAATTGGAGATTTGATTTTAGGAGAAAATAATATAAAGGTTTACAAAAAAAGTACTGATTTGACGAATGGTTATGGGGTTGAAATTAGTAAATTGTATATATCAATATTGAAACAAATAGGAATACAGAATAGTATTTCGATTCGTCCCTATTTGAATTTTCTATTAAATCTCCCTTTAAGAACTCAAGTTCAAATTCTTTCTACTTTTAATGGAGACCATATTTTTATAGATGGAGAAAAAGTGGCTTCTTTAATAGATGTCTTTATTAGCGATTTGTACATCAAAGAACTAACCCCTAATGATTTATTGAAGAATTCTAATAATTTAAATAACTTAGTCATTAGTTTCTTACTAAAAGAAAAAAAAATAGAGGAATTATATCAACTTCAGCCGATAACAAATGATTCATCTATGAATTCGGCTTTATTTGTTATGAATTTTATTTTATCCTACAGAATTAGAAGTAACAGCTACATAATTTTCGACTATCTGATCAAAGTAGGATATATAAGGAATTTGGTGCCAATAATTGGATATAGAAAACAAAATAAGGAAAATTTAGAAGCTTCAATCGAAGATCTTTGCCAGAATATTATAACCCTTAACGATATTGGATTAAAAGATGTAGTAGGTAGAATAACATCATATATGAGAGGTCATATTGATAAAGGAGCAAATAGTGAATCAATTTCGAAAGTTGGCACTATACCTTTATTCGGAATGGCAGATAAGGCGAAGAAAATGAAGCAAGCGTCTTCTGGCAGAATAGATGCAGTTTTAAATAGTTTTGAAGCAAGTAATCTAGATCGACTTTTAGTTTATTTACCTCTGAGTTCTAATCAATATGTTTATAAGCAAGCTTCTTTGTTAACATATTCACCATATTTATTGCTCAGCATCATAGGTGAGTTAGGTAAAAAAACATCATTTGCAGATATAAGAAATGCTTTTTCAGAATTAGCCCAGCTTAGAGGTTATGTGATGCCAGATTTTAAAAGAGGGAATAGTGAAGATTATGAAATTCAAGATGATTATGATCAAGATATAGAAGATGAAGATATGAATTTTGAATTTCATAAATTTTTTATGAACTGGTTGGACAAGTATCCTAAGGATAGCGTATCCATTCAGTTAATAGGGAAAATATCTACGCGTTTTTTTTATGCATTAACTAATCTAGAAAATAAAATAGGTAATAAAAGATTAGGGACAGTTTTCCAAGCTCAAATTATTACCTTCATGAATGCAGTATTAATAGAAGATTGTAAAGAAAATTCGAGTATATCGTATCTTTTAAATTTAAATAATACTAATTATAGTGACTTTGTTTTTGTTAGTAATTTAAATAAAATAACCAAAGCATCAGATGATAATAGTACTATAAATTTATCTTTTTCAAAATGGATGTTGAGCTGTCCTTTATTATTAGTTTACCTCAAAAAAGATACTATTTTACAGGAAGTAATATCAAAATACTGTGAAACATCGATGGTAAATAATATTTTAGAATTTAGTGTAGCAAGCATTTTGGAAGAAATACCTATAAGGAATATTGAAGACGAAAATATAGATTTATTACCTATATCTTTATCTAGAAAAAATTATGCTGAAATTATAAAACGGTTAAATACGTTAAATTTTCAATTTGATAATCTAACGCTAGATAATGTGGATTATTTGAAGTCTTCTTTAAGGAAAATTCAAGTTAATAAAGTTACAGATATCACTTTGAGGAATTTTATTAATAATTTAAAACAAAGTTAAATGTTTCAATATATTCTTTCAGATAATGAATCTCTTCAACAATATCTAGCTGGAGAATATGTTAGTTTTGAAGATTTGAAAAGAAGATTATTTCTTGAAAAACGATCATATAATAGAGAAATTCCTGATCATTTATATAGATTAGAACAATTAAAATTGTTTGAAGGTATAAGCTCGATAAGTGAGCTTATAGTTTTAGCCCTACCTAAATGGATTTCTAACTATTTAGATTTAAATAGAAATTTAATTCATGTTAAACTTGATCAACAAAATAATTGGCAAGAAATTTTGACATTTTTGCCACCCCTTTTTTTACAAAGTTTATTTTTATTCAAAGAAACTGTAAATAGGATTAAGTATGATCAACAAAGTATACGCTATTACTTTAATGAATACATTTTGCCTAATACTTTATATACATCAATACCAAGCCCTAGAATTACTCAGTTAGATTACTTTGTTGAAAAGAATGGGGGCCTTTATGATTTGCATATGCATCTTAATGGATGTTTAGAAATGGATCATGTATGGCAAGATTTTTTATCTAATCCTATTAATGTATACAAAAGTTTGAAAAAAGGGTATTCTAATAGTAAAGTTAAAGAACAGTTAGAGCAAGAGTCGTCTTTACTAAAACCAATGGTATTTTATAAGATTTTGAAAATTGCTCAAAAATTAAGAGAAATATTTTATAAAGTTATATTTGCCAATTCAGATGAGTATGATACATATAATCTAACAATTATTGTTAATAACTATAATTATGTTCATGGTAATTATAAACACCCATTTAGTGATTTAATATATAATAATTCACTTGAAGGTAAAAATTTAATGTCTATTGAAGCATTAATGAATATACTAATTTTAAATAAAATAGTCTATAATAAAAACGAAAAACTAGCAGGACTATATCACTTTTATTTACTGATTTTAGGTTTGTCAAATAGGTTACTAGTTCAACAAGTACACCAAAATGGTTTTGAACAGTTTCAGAAAAATACACTTAATGAATTAAGAGAATATAGTGAAAGGTCTTATTTGCGTAGATTCTATCAAGTATCAGGAAATACTTTATCAAATATTAAATTTTTAGAAGGTCGTTTTTCTCCTAAGAAAACACAAAATGATTTGATACAGCTAATTAATAAAATTTATACTGGGTGGGATAATTTTACTAAAGATTTCAAATTAAATCATGTTGAAAAGAAATTACCTGAGTTAAAGCTAATAGCTCATTTCATTAAAAGGCCAGAGAAAAAGATACATCCTTTAATTAGACACAAAGAACTTCGTACGGATATTAACGCCAGAGCCCAAGTTTTAGCTTTATTAATCAAAAATTATCCTAATTATCGTTATAAATTATGCGGGATAGATGCTGCCGCTAGTGAATTTGATGCTAGCCCAGAAGTGTTTGCACCTGTTTTTAAAAAATTAAGAATGGCTGGCATTAAGCACTTTACCTATCATGCTGGAGAGGATTTCTTCCATATAATCGACGGGCTTAGAGCTATCTATGAGGCTATTGTATTTTGCGATTTGAAAAGTTCAGATAGAATAGGTCATGCTACTGCTTCGGGCTTATCTGTTAAGGCTTGGGCCAATCAAATTGATAATAAACTGAGTATCAGAAAAGGAGATCATTTAGATAATTGTATATTTTGCTACCACTTTATCACTACTAATAATATTGAGTCTTTAAATAAAGTTTTATTTATCTTAATTAAAGAAATAAATAAGTTGTCTTTTGAAATTTACGGACAATATTTTCCTATAGAAGGTTTAGTGCAATCCTGGTTACTAAGGCAATTTTGTCCTATTCAGCTTTTTAAAGAGATTGAAGACGAGAAATTAGGTATTTTCAATAGTATGAAATCTTATAATGAGTATAAAGCTGCCCATTGTTTATTAAATATAGATATTTATAATCATTTATCTGACAATATAGCATTCAAAATATACAGTTTTTATCATGATAGTAATTATAGAAGTAATTTTGATGAAATTATTCAGATTAATGCATTTAGTTTATTGAACGATGTGCAAATTGAAGAGCTACAAATTCATTTACTTAAATTTATGAGCATGAAAGAAATTATTATAGAATCATTACCTACAAGTAATGTAAGAATAGGCTTTCATAGAGATTTTAGCACTTATCATTTAATTAATTGGTTAAAATGGAAAGATGAAGGTAAAATGATTCCCTCAATTGTTTTAGGAACTGATGATTCTGGCATATTTTCAACAAATATCTATAATGAATATGCAAACATTTATTGTGCTTTATTACATAATCATAATATTTCGCATTCCAAAATTATGGGAGCAATTGCCGTATTAAATGAAGATAGTAAAATTTATAAATTTTCTTGAGTATGTGACTCTATATTAACGACCTATAAGTGGTTATAGGATACACTTCTAATGGTGTATCCTACAGGGGATTTTTCACTACCACTCCAATTCTAGTTGCTTAGCTTTATTCTCAAATTCGATTGCTACTGTTTTTTCATCCCATTTTATATTTTTTACATAGTCTGTAATCAAATGGTTTATAATTTTAGCTAATCCTTTTCCAAGTAATGGAGGTACGGCGTTACCTACTTGAGCACAGCGAGGAACATCTAAACCTCTTCTATCACCATTTAATGTATATCTCCCTAAAAAATTAAATTTATCTGGAAAGGACTGTATTCTAGCCATTTCTCGAACTGTAATTATTCTTGGTAATTTATAATGTATAAATTCATCTGGGTGAGTTGTTATTGTCGTTGATGGCTTAGAGGGATCAAGTACAAATTTTTTTCTAGAACTAATGCCCAAATTTTTTAAGAATGGTTGAGGTAATCTTCCTTTTTTGTTTTGTGAATGAGCTTCATTGAACAAATGAATTAACTTTTCTGAATGAATAGGAAATCTATGCGAGTCAGGGATTTGAGAATCAACACCAATTCTCATGAATTTTGAGTATTTTGATTTTGGCTTTAAATACTTACTTGTTTGGAACTTTGGAGCATCTATGCTTTGTATAAATTCCTCACCAGATAAGTCATTAATTGCATCTTCTATTGATACTTTACCACTTGTAGTGAAATTTAATTCTTCTTTTTGATCCTGTATTATTTTATTAATAATATGATTTAACCTTTTTTTAATAGATTCTTCTTTTACAAGGCTTTTTGAAATTCCAAACGTAATAATTCTTTTTCTAGCTTGCGGTACACCAAAATCAGAGGCATCTAGCAGAAAATACTCTGCTTCGTAACCAATATCATTTAACAAACTTACAACCACTGAAGCTGTACTATCAGTATTATCGTTGGGCTTTGACTTAAATGCCTTAGCAAATCCACTAACATTTTCAATAATCACGAACGGTGGATTAATGATTTCAATGATTTCAAGCATATCAAAAACTAATTTGTTTCTTGGATCATTGCCATTTCTTTTACCCCCTACAGAAAATCCTTGGCATGGAGGACCTCCCATTATAAGTGTTACCTTATTACGAAGCCTTTTCAATACATTTCTATAAGTTTGATTTTCTAATAGTTCTTCAACATTCAATGGAGCTTTTGGAATTTCAATAGGCCAATCTTTAAATTCTGAAAATGGTGCTTCTTCTTTTATGAAGTTATGATGAAAAGTATCGAAAGCCATTTTATCTTTTTCAACTGCAAACACACCATTCCAACCTTCCCAAAAAAAACCTAAAGAAGTTCCTCCTGCTCCTGCAAATAAATCAATGTATGTTTTCTGATTTATTAAGTTTTCTAAGCTTTTACGATCCATGAGTGTGTTTTTTATCTAAACCAATGAATTTAGACGTTTTGTTTTACATATCAAACTATATGTTACCAGTTTTAGTTATATATTTCACTTTTTGTTTATAAATCCAACATTATTGTTTTAATGAAATTATCTAGATAGTGGTTTTATTATATTTTTCAATTATTTCGTTCAATAAGTCACTTGGATTTTTTCTCATTTCATTAGCTTTTTCGCGAAGAAATTTAATGTTACTCTGACTCATTTTTATTTGTGAATATTTTTCGGGGTAGGCCCAAGAGCATGTCTGGCAATCCAAATTGCATCCTCTACAAGAAGTACTTTTAAAATTATTACATTCATGGCAAAGAGGCTGCCAATTTTCTATTGAATTAGATCCACCCCTTACTCTAGGAATTTTGTGATCTTGATCGAAACGTATTTCAGGTTCTTTACGTCCACAAACTGGGCATGCAAATCCATATTTTACTAATACAGATTTCCATTCTATATTATTTAAACTAACTCTTGGGATACGTTTTGGAGCAGTAGTTAAATTTACAAGTTGAATAGAATTACCTTGCCTTGTAATACCTATAATGCCTTCTTCTCCTTGTAATTCTCTTACACGCCTAAAAGGATCTAAATAGGGGGGTTGTCCTAATTGTTCGCGTACTTTATTAATTGCATCTCTTATTTTACTCTGATGAACTATGGGACCCGGTATACCATGGCCAGAAGGCCATAGCTCTTCCAATACAGCACGATAGTATAATTTGTTTGCGGTACTTTTACTAACAAACTCTTTACAAGTTTCTTCTATCCATATATCTCTATCAATTTCTGAATTCGAGGATGACAAATTAGGTGTTTCTAAAAAAAGAAAAGTTTGTCTGGCTTTACTACGTGTCATAGTTGCTTGTCCAAAAGAGTATTGAAAAACTTACTGGAGTCATCAACTAGCCATTCAACAGAAACATTTAAAATTTTAGCAAAGGCAAATAATTCAAAATCTTTTACGCCTCTAACTTTTCTTTCTATCTCTGATATATCAGATTGAGTGATTTTAATTGGATATGTTTCACTAATTGCAATTGCAAGATCTAATTGGTCCCAGCCAATTTTAAGTCGTGCTTCCTTTATTTTATGGCCAGTTGAGTTGATGATAGTAAGTTTTTTGTTTTTAGAAAATTACAATCAACTATCAACATGATGTAGACGATTATCGTATATTGATCATAAACTATTGATTAATAGATATTATTTCTTTGAAATAATATCTATTTGTGATTGGATGAAGTCATATAAATAATATATGTTGTACTAGTGTAAACATACTATAATCTGTTTTCTTCTATAAAAAAATTAGATTATAACTATGATAGATATAATTCTGTTTTATTGTTCGACCTATGTTCGAGCAAAATAAAAAGCAGTTAGATTTTTACATCTAACTGCTTGATTTTCAAGTCGGGATGGCGGGATTCGAACCCACGACCCCTTGCACCCCATGCAAGTACGCTACCGGACTGCGCCACATCCCGAAAATGTGGGTGCAAATATACGAGCAAAAAAGCCCCTTCCGCAACTTGAGCCCAATAAATTTCTAAAAAAAAGTCTCCCGAATAAAGTTCGGGAGACTAAAGGGTTGATTACTAAAGGTAATTACCAGAAATTAATTGCGACCTCCCACGGCTCCGCTGCCTCCCTGACGCTGCTGTTGCATCGGGTTTTGTTGCTGAAAGCCTCCCTGACGTTGCTTGTACATCTGGAAACGGGTGGGTTGAGCCGCCTGACGAGGGTAAGTATTATTGTCGGTATCAATGTCAGCGATCTCCTGGAAGGGGTCGAGCGTCCATTGAGTTACTTTTTTATCCGTTGGAATGACCTTCTTGATGCTGACGTCATTCATCCGCCAGATTTCAGCCGGGAAACGGAATACTTCCGTGGTACCGTCTTCGTATTTGGCCTGAAGAATCACCGGCATCGGAACGCCGCCTTTATTTTTCAGATTCAGGGTATAGAAATTCTTACCCGACTCTAATAATTTGCGTTCGTCGTCTGACAAGGTTGCTAAATAATCCGCGTATTTCTTCTTGTCGGCTTCTGTAACGGCATAACGGTCGTAGTTGTTATAGAAATCATTCATCGCCGGATTGGTTTCAACCACGGTCTGTTTGATGTCTTTTTTATTCCGTTGTACGGCCATCGTCTGGCGTTTCTTTTCATCCGCTGTTTTCTGAGCGGCTTTCGTAATGGCGGGATCCATGGCGTCAATCGCAAACCACTCTACTTCGGCCAAATCCTGATCCACGGGTTCAACTCCGTAGAACCAGCCTTTCCAGAACCAGTCCAGATCGACACCGGAAGCATCTTCCATGGTGCGGAAGAAGTCCGCAGGCGTCGGATGCTTGAAGGCCCAGCGACGAGCGTATTCCTGGAAGGCATAGTCGAACAGTTCACGACCCATCACCGTCTCGCGTAAAATATTCAGAGCGGTGGCTGGCTTGGCGTAAGCGTTCGGGCCAAACTGCATGATGTTATCGGAAGAAGCCATGATGGGCACCTGCGTATTGGGGGCCGACTTCATGTAATCGACAATGTACTGAGGCTCGCCGCGGCGGCTGGGGTAGTTACGGTCCCATTCCTGTTCGGCCAGGTACTGGCAGAAGGTATTCAGACCTTCATCCATCCAGGACCACTGACGTTCATCCGAGTTGACAATCATGGGGAAGAAATTGTGACCTACTTCGTGAATGATCACGCCAATCATACCGTATTTCACGGATTCAGAATAGGTACCATCGGGTTCCGGGCGACCGCCGTTGAAAGAGATCATGGGGTATTCCATTCCTCCGCCGGGCGTAGCGTGGCAGGAAATAGCCACGGGGTAGGGGTAAGGAATCGTGCGGGCGGAGTAACTCTTCAGCGTATGAGCCACCACCTGCGTCGAGTATTTTTCCCAGAGGGGGTTGCCTTCTTTGGAGAAGTAACTCATGCAAAGAATGTCTTTACCCTGCACATTCGTCATCATGGCATCCCAGATGAACTTGCGGCTGCTGGTAAAGGCAAAATCACGCACGTTGTCGGCTTTGAATACCCAGGTTTTTTTACCCGTGGCCTTATTCTTCTCAGCAGCGACGGCTTCGTCCTGCGTCACGATCAGCGTAGGCTCCTTGAAGTTTTTCTTCGCTTTATTCAGGCGGTCCATCTGGGTTTTAGACAGTACCTGCGAGTAGTTCTGACATTCGCCCGTAGCTCCAACGACGTGGTCGCTGGGAGCGGTGATGGCTACTTTATAGTTTCCGAAAGGCACGGTAAACTCACCCTGACCCAGGAATTGCTTGTGTTGCCAGCCGTTCACGTCGTCGTAGACGGCCATCCGGGGAAACCAGTGAGCTACGAAATAATTGTAGTTACCGTCTTTGAACAGTTCGTAACCTGAGCGGCCGTAGTATTCGGTGATGTTATAATTCCATTCGACCGAAAAGCTGACCGACTGACCGGGCTTCAGCGGTGCAGGTAAGTCCACCCGCATCATGGTGTGGTTCGTTACCGTATGCAGGGGATTACCCTTTGCATCTTTAATCGACGTGATGTTATAGCCGTATTCTTTCGTCGAAACGCCCGCCAGCTTCGTCAGCTGAGCCGCTGACATGCCCTGGGGATTTACGCCGCCGAGCTGCGTGGTAGCTCCGATGGCGTCTTTCTTGAACAGGTTCTGGTCGAGCTGAATCCAGAGGTAAGGAAGCTCGTCGGGAGAGTTATTAAAGTACGTAACCAGTTCCGTCCCGATGATGCGTTGGTTGGCATCGTCCAGTTCCACTTTAATGTCGTAATCAGCCCGTTGCTGCCAGTACGCTTTCCCTGGTGCTCCGGAAGCGGAACGGGTTGAATTGGGCGTAGGCAGGGCCGTGCCGAGTTGTTCAAATCGCGTGTTCGCATTGAACTCCGCTGAGGGAAGATTACCCCGCTGGGCATACACTGAAGACCATCCTGCACAAAAAATGCCAATGGCCAGAGTTAATCGTCTCATCCGTGATGAAGCTAAAATTAGGTGAACAGTGCTCGAAGATACAGAAAATTTGGTGAAAGGTGACAGGAGGCAATGAGGCTTCGGCAACTCGGGATTTTTCGGCGACGAGCGGATAAAAATAAGGTTAGAATTTACCCGTCTGCGGTTAAACGGCTCTGAGCCAATGAGCTACTGTATTATCAAATTGTTAACCCCATCCTGCCGAAACTTCACTTTCTGTTAAAACTGACGAAAAACTCAGGTAATACGCTCTTGCGACTTTTGTACCAGCAAATACCAATATCGAAAAACTAAAATTTATGAACCCCTCAAAGACGACTATGCAACGTCTATTTTTTACCTGTTTTCTTACCCTGACCGGACTGGTCGCCATGGCCCAGACGGGTATAATCCGAGGTAAAATCAACGATGCCAAAAGCAAGGAAGGCATCATCGGTGCTACGATTCGAATCGACGGCACCAACCTGGGAACGCAAACGGACGTCAACGGTTCTTTCGTTCTGAATAATGTTCCTACGGGTACGCACAAAGTGTTCGTGACGTACATTTCTTACCAAACCCGCGAAGTGCCCAATGTTCGCGTAGAATCCGGAAACACGACCGTTTTAGAAACGGAATTAGTGGAAGAAGGCAAAAATCTTTCCGACGTAGTCGTTCGGGCCAGTCGTGCTACCAATACGGAAGTAGCCGTAATCTCAGAAATCAAGCAATTCAAACCCATTGCCGTAGGAATCTCATCCATGCAGATTCAGAAGTCACAGGATCGTGACGCGGCAGCGGCCATTCGTCGGGTTCCCGGCGTGTCTATCGTCGATAACCGTTTCGTAATGGTACGGGGGTTGAGTTCCCGTTATAATACAGTAATGGTCAATGACATGATCACGCCTTCGTCAGAAGTAGACGTGCGTGCCTTCTCCTTTGACCTGATTCCCAGTAATATTCTGGACCGCATGATTATCTTCAAATCTGGTGCGGCTGAGTTACCCGGTGATTTTGCCGGTGGGGTGATCAAGATTTACACCAAGAAGAAACCCGATAACAACTTTACTGATGCTGGTTTTACCGTGGGTTACCGGGCCAACACCACATTCCAGAGTGCTCAGACCCATAACCGCGGTGGTTTAGCCTGGTTAGGTTTATGGGATAAGACTCAGCAGATTCCAACCAGTTTTCCTGCGACAGCCAATGCCTTTAACGGCATGAATGCTGCTTCACGAGCTTCTTACGGACAATTATTCCCCAATAGCTGGGGTCTGAACAACATCACCGTATCTCCTGACATCCGTTTTGCCTTTAATATGGGTCGCCGGGTAGATATTGGAGACAAACGCCTGAGTAGCTTAACGAGTGTCAACTACTCGATGACGAATCAGGTAGCCGATATTCAGCTGAATACGTTCAACAACGGTGCTTCTGTGAATGATTTTGCTGAAGCGAACATGGATCATAGCTACCAGCGTAATACGCGTCTGGGTATTCTGCAAAACTGGGCCTTACGTTTCAACCCCAACTTCACGCTGGAGTGGAAAACCTTATTTAATCAGTTAGGAAACACAGAAACGATTGTTCGGGAAGGCAAGAACTTCTCCATCGAGCAGGACCGCCTGAGTTATTCAGAACGTTTTGAAAATCGGAGTATTTTGACGAGCCAGCTTTCGGGCGAACACCAGATCGACGAACAAACGAAACTGGACTGGATGGGTGGTTTTGGCTTCACTGGCCGCTGGGAGCCTGACTGGAAACGCGTTCGTTACATTCGTCCGTCCAACTCTAACCAGCCTTTCGCAGTATCCACACCTAACGATCCCTCTCCGCAGGAGTCCGGCCGGTTCTGGTCTACGCTGCATGAATACGTATACACAGGTTCGGTTAACTTCCAGAAAAAATTAGGTAACCCCGCTGATCGTGAGCCCGCTGTCATTCGGGCAGGTGCTTATGTAGAGCAAAAGAATCGTGATTTCAATGCTCGTTTCTACGGATATCAGCGGTTAGGAAATGTTCAGAACATCGCTTCTCAGGGCATTGGCGAAGTGTTCAGTCAACAAAACATTGGTGGAGTTGAGGGAACGTACTCTATGCTGGACGGTACGAAACCTACGGATGCTTACAATGCTGCCAATACCTACGCGGCAGGATATGTTGGAGGCGACATTAACTTTTCACCCAGAGCCAGTCTGACTTTAGGTTTCCGTGGTGAATATAACATTCGGAAGTTAAGTAATGTACTTCAGGCGAACCTGGTAAATCAGACCGTATTTAGCCCACTTCCTTCGGCAAACTTTACCTATAAACTGAACGAGAAGCAGAATATTCGTCTGGCTTACTCATATACCGTGAACCGTCCGGAATTCCGCGAGCAGGCTCCTTTCAACTACTTCGACTTTGCTCTGAATGCGGACATTCGCGGAAACGAAACCCTGGTTAACTCGCAGATTCAAAACCTGGATGCGAAATGGGAATTTTATCCCAGCGATGGTGAAGTAATTTCGGTAACGGGTTTCTATAAAGACTTCAAAAATCCCATTGAAAGCTTCCTGATTCCTCAGGTAAATGGCCTGGCTTATACATTCATTAACTCCAAAAGTGCCATGAGTTATGGCGTAGAGCTGGAAGCCCGGAAGTCACTGGCTAACTCAGGAAGCGAATTCCTGAAAAACCTGACCCTGGTTGCCAACGTATCGCTGATTCAGAGTAAAATCAAATTAGGAGATTTCGTAACGGCTCCTGGCCTGAGTGGAGTAGTTCAAACCATCGACATCCGTGGCCTGACTGATACTGAGCGTCCAATGATGAACCAGTCGCCTTATCTGATTAACGCGGGTGTGTATTACGCCGACAAAAAAGGATGGCAGGCTAACATTCTCTACAACGTATTCGGTCCCCGGATCTTCGCGGTAGGTAACGTAGATAACCCTACGATTTATGAAATGCCCCGCAGCGTGATTGACCTGAACGTGAGCAAGACCTTCAGCAAGAAATGGGAATTACGTCTGGGCGTTCAGGATTTGTTAAACCAGGCTGTTCGTCTGGAGCAGGATTTCAATCGGAACGCAAAAATTGACGGAGGTTCCGAACAAACCATTCGCAGTTTCAAAAGAGGCAGTTACAGTACCCTTAGCGTGGTCTATTCCTTCGGTAGAAGAACCGTTATTCCTTAATAAACAAGTAAGACCAATTAATTCAAACCTTTATTAGTTATGCAATTGTTCAAGCGAGTAAACATTGCCATCCTGGCCCTGTTCTCCACAGGTGTTATGTTGACAAGTTGTAACAACAATGAGTCGCCAGCTCCAGCATTAAGCATTACAGGAATCAATCCAGCGTCGGCTCCCGTTGGTACAGATATTACAATTTCCGGTTCTGAATTTGGTACCAGCACCTCCGCCGTTACGGTAACCTTCACCGGAAACGTGAGTGCAACTCCTAAGGCCGTTACCGCCACCAGCATCACGGCCACGGTTCCCGCCGGTGCTCAGGATGGTCCTATCACCGTTAAAGTAGGCGATAAATCAGTAACCAGCTCTACGAACTTTACCTTAACCGCGAAAGCAGTACAGGAGGTTTCAGGACGCATCACGGCTGATCAGACCTGGTCTGCTGATAAAGTGTACCTGCTTAAAGGTTACGTGTATGTAAACAGCGGTGTAACGTTAACGATCAAGCCTGGTACAATCATCAAAGGTGGTGGAAAAGAGCTGGATGCGAACGGTCGTGCGGCTACGCTGATCATTAACAAAGGTGCCAAAATCATGGCTGAAGGTACCGAAACACAGCCGATCGTATTTACCTCTTCTAAAGCCGCTGGTTCTCGTGGCTACGGTGACTGGGGCGGTGTGGTTATTGCTGGAAACGGTACGCACAACCAGATCACTCAGAAAGATTTTGAAGGTGGTATCGAAGGTTCACTGACTCCCGGTAACCTGGTGGCTACTGATAACTCAGGTATCCTGAAGTACGTTCGTATTGAATTTGCGGGTGTGGCTCTTTCTTCCGCTGCTAACTCTGAAATTAACGGGTTGACTTTGTACGGTGTAGGTTCAGGAACGACGATTGATTACGTTCAGGTTTCGTACAGCGGTGACGATTCATTCGAGTGGTTTGGTGGTTCAGTAAACGCGAAGCACTTGGTAGCGTACCGTACCTGGGATGATGATTTTGATACGGATTTCGGTTACAACGGTAAAGTGCAGTACGCTTTAGCTCTTCGTGATCCTGAAGTAGCCGATCAGTCCGGTTCTAACGGCTTTGAGTCTGATAACCAATCCGGTGATGGTACGAACTCTGGTGTAGCTCCAGAACCTAGGACTTCACCTGTATTCGCTAACGTGAGTATCTTCGGAACCAGCGGAACGCCATCTACGGCAACGATCAAAGGTAACGGTGGCTTCCAGTCCGCTATGCACTTACGTCGTGCCACGTCGCTGAGCGTATTTAACTCAGTATTCGCTGGTTTCCCCGAAGGTCTGCGTTTAGATAACACAACGACGCTGCCAAGCACAGTAGGTAGCCCTTCCAGCATGCAGATTCGTAAAGTAATGATTGCTAACGTAAACACGGACGTACGTGGTGGTAATGGGCTGACGGACGATCAGGCAAAAACGTTTTTCAATACGACGGCTTTCGCTAACCAGATCATTGCTGCCGCTAACATTTCTACGCTGGGTCTGAACGATAGTAACTGGAAACTGGATGGAACGGCTAGCTTCCTGCCCAAAACGGGCTCACCTTTATTATCAGGTGCGGTTTGGGCGGATAAAGCTTCTGATTCTTTCTTCACAAAAGAAAACTTCATCGGTGCGTTCGGTACCACGAACTGGACTGCTAACTGGACGAACTTCAATCCTCAGCAGACAAACTACGACAAATAGTATTACGGATTTTTCATATTGGTGTTGCTCGAAAAGCCGGGGGTTCTGTCCCCGGTTTTTCTTTTTTATGGCGGTTGAAATGACCTGGCCGTCGTGAACGAGGGGAGGCTTTTAAAGGGGGCTATTCGTAGGTAAAATCGTTGGGGTTTTAAAATTCATTCCCGTCATTCAGAGCGTACGGAAGAACCTTATATAGAGACTTCCTTATCTGTAAAAGTGCTTATACAAGAGATAGTAATAGTTGATTGAAACAAAATAAGGAAACTCGAACCCAGGCTAATCATAGCGATATTAAAAAATAAAGCTCCGGCAGAAAACCTGCCGGAGCTTTTACTTGCCACTTAATTCCTGTTTAATACCCCGCATTCTGCGTATACAGTCCGGGCTGAGCATCCAGCTCGGCTTGGGGAATGGGGTAGATGATGTATTCTTTCACGAATGCCTGCATTTGCTTCTGCACGTCTTCTTTGGTAATCCAGGCCGGAATGATCGAGGTGATCTGACCGCTCCGAACCAGGTCATGCCAGCGGGATCCTTCAGCGGCAAATTCCAGACGACGCTCTTCGTACAGTTGAGGTAAGGTTACGTTCGAAATCGTCTCCAGTCCGGCCCGCGTACGTACCTGATTGACAATGGCATCCACATCGGCCTGAGAACCCGTTGCTCCTTTGAGGATACACTCGGCTTTGAGCATCAGAATGTCCGTGTAGCGACTGACGATGAAATTGATGGGCCAGTCCAGACGGTTCACGGGCGTTTTGGTTACGTCTACGTATTTTTTGAAGAACGAACGGTTTTCGGTAACGCCGTTATAAGTATATCCCGTCAGGATGTTAAAGTTTTTCCGAACGTCTTTGGCCGTGTAGCGGGTGATGAGATCAGTGGCCACGGGACGAATCGTTAAGCCACCCTGCGTGGGTTTGCCATTAGACTGAAACCAGGTATCGGGTACCAGTAACCAGGGAAACGTACCGCCTACGACGGGAACAATGCCGGTGGTATACTGGATGTCAAAAACGACTTCTGAATTATTCTCATTCGTGTATGAGAAGATATTCGCGTAGCTCGATACCAGTGAAAATTTGCCGCTGTTGATGATATCGTTGAGCTGAGCCAGGGCCAGATTCCATTCGTTGAGCCCCAGACCGGGACCTTCGATGTCGTACGTCGGAGCCGAACGCGTCATGTAAACTAACGCCAGGGTTGATTTGGCCGCGTACTTCGTTGCCCGACCCCGGTCGGCCGTCGCACTGGTTTCGGGCAGATTGGTGACCGCGAATTGTAAATCCGACAGAATCAGGTTATATACATCGCTTACTGAACTCCGGGAAATGCTTTTGGCTTCCTCCGCCGTTACGGGACGATCCACCAGGGGCACTTTTCCGAAAATGCGAACCAGATCAAAATACATAAACGCCCGCAGAAACCGGGCTTCGGCCTCCAGACGTGTCCGCAGGGTCGCATCCGTAACCAGCGATCCTTTCTGGGAGAGCTGGTCCAGCACGACGTTTGCCCGGTAGATGCCGTTAAAGTTCGTATTCCAGGCTTCGCTGATGTAAGGGTTACTGGCGATGGTTTTATGAAAGCTGTTGATGCCTTCCCAGTCCCGAACACCGCCGTCGGAAACGGCGTATAAATTATCAGAACGTGTTTCAGAAAGGTTTAGCAAACGGTCAGGATAGGTCTTTAAACTGGCATAAACCGCATTAATACCCTGAATAAAATCGGTTTGCTGAGTATAAAACGTTTCCGTAGTGGCGGCGGAAATGGGAGTTTGCACTAAATCATCCGTACAGGACGTAACCAGAGCCGTTAGTAAAGCGGCTACTACCAGATATGTTTTTTTCATGGCTACGATTAGAAAGTTAAGTTAACACCAAAAATCAGGGAACGGGCGATGGGTAATCCGCCGTAATCACCGGCTTCGGGGTAGGAGGAATCACCACTCAGGTTGGTGTTGGTGGCTTCGGGGTTCAGACCGCCTTTGTATTTATCCCAGCCAAAAAAGTTTTCAGCGGTGACGAAAATCCGGGCTCCCTGAATCTGCGGTACTTTCACGATGGATTTCAGGTTATACCCCAGCGTGATGTTTCGAACGCGAACGTAGTTGGACGAATACAGCCAGTCGGTGTTTTTGATCCGGCCAAACGTAGAGTAGGCCTTACCCACCACGCCCGCACCGGGGTTTTCAGCCGAACGCCAGCGGTCGCGGTAGTAACCCAGAGCGTTATCCACGACACCCTGTCCGGTACGGTTGAGAGCCCGGCCCAGCAGCGAGTAAATCGAACCACCGTTCTGACCCTGCACCAGTACGCTCAGGTCGAAGTTTTTATACCGGAAGTTGTTGGTAATCCCCCAGGTATATTTCGGGTTAGGCTGGCCCACAATGACCCGGTCATTGGCATCAATCACGCCGTCGCCATTGGCATCCAGATACCGGGGATCGCCCGCAACCTGTGAGCCAAACAGGGCCACTTTGTTATTGATATCTTCCTGCGAAAGAATGCCAATCTGACGAACGACGTAGATGCTGTACAAAGGATCACCCACGCGAAGAATGGAGTGCGAAATATCAAACGAAGAGGGAATCAGCGTTTGACTCTGACCACCCGCCAGCGTAAGCACTTTGTTGGCGTTGTGGCTGAAGTTCAGGGAGGTCGTCCACTTGAAAGCTCCCGTCGTATTGGTGGTGTTCAGCTGCAATTCCCAACCCTGGTTACGCACGCTACCCGCATTGCCTAAGGCTGAGTTAAAACCAGTGACGGCCAGAATGGGTACGTTGAGTAATAAAGCCGTATTGGTTTTGCTGTAGACATCGAACGAGGCACTGAGGCGATTGCGAAGAATGGTAAAGTCCAGACCGACATCAAACGTTTGTGATTTTTCCCAGGAGAGGTTGGAGTTAATAACCCCGGCCGGAGCCTGTCCAATGGCATTCACTCCGTTGAACGAGTAGTTGTACGTTCCCAGCGTTGGTAAGGTACTATAATCACCAATGTTGTAGTTACCGGAAGTACCCCAGCTGGCCCGGAGTTTCAGATCGTTGATTGCCGTGATGGACTGCATGAATTCTTCCTGAGAAATCCGCCAGCCGACCGATGCCGAGGGGAATACGCCCCAGCGGGTATTGGACCCAAAACGGGAAGAACCGTCCTGACGAACACTGGCCGTAAATAAGTATTTGCTATCGTAGTTATACTGGGCCCGACCGAAGAATGAAATCAGCACGTTCCTGGCTTCGGAGGTACTGCCTGTGATTCCGTTGGCGGCGTTGAGCGTGGTGATGGCGTTATTACTGAAACCTCCATTGGAACGCATGTCTGAAGCTTCAAACTTGTCGGAAGTATAAGAAATACCCCCTAACAAAGACAGATCATGCTTTTCCGCAAAAACGCGGGAGAACGACAGGGTGTTTTCGTTCACAAAGGTCCGTTTCCGGTAGGTGCTGAACGAGCCGGAAGTCAGGATGGTTTGCTGGGCATTACGGGCCTCCAGAGAGCTGGCTACCGAGTAAGGGGTATAGCCTTTCGCCGTATTATCGGTATTGTCCAGGTTCAGGGTTGTTTTCCAGAAAAGTCCTTTCGCTAACTGATATTCACCGTAGAGTGAACCCAGCGTCCGAACGCGTTTGGTTTCGCCAATGGTGCGTTCGAGCTTCGCAATAGGGCTGTTGGCGGAAGTGCTCCAGCGATACTGACCAATGTTGTCACTGTTGGGATAAGAGCCTGCACTTTCCTCCTGAACGGGGGAGTAGCTTAATAACTGGTGAAGAATATTATCCTTGCCTTCGACGCCCGGATCGTGGTTGATGGAATACGTAGGAGCCAGGTTAACGCCGAATTTCAGATTTTTGGAAGCTTTTACTTCCACGTTGGCACGGGCCGAATAAGCCGTGTAATCGGTATTGATGACCATGCCCTGCTGCTGGACGTAGTTCCCCGACACGTAATAGTTCACGTTATCGGTTCCTCCACTTGCCGACAACTGATAGTTCTGCACGGCCCCTTTGCGGAAGGCTTCATCCTGCCAGTCGTGAAAACGTAAGCCGGGGTAACCCGCCTGCGTCCATCGATCATCCGTCATGTAAGTCGTGTTGACCTGACTTTCCGATAAGCCCAGGATGGCCCGACGTTCCGCATTCGTTTGCGTAGCCGTGCGACCCGCTCCGGAAGCAACCCACTGACCATTGATGATCTCCGTAGCACGTTCAATCCATTCGGGACCGTTGAGCATGTCCAGCTTGCGGCTGCGTTCCATGTATCCCGCATAGGCGTTCATGGTAATGGTGCTTTTGCCGGTCTGACCCCGCTTGGTTGTAATCAGAACTACGCCGTTAGCCGCCCGCGAACCGTAAATGGCGGCAGCGGCGGCATCTTTCAGTACCTGCACCGACTCAATGTCGTTGGGGTTCATGTTATCGAGCGGGTTACCCGTTCCGAAGTTACCTGAGCCGTTCGGAGTCGCCGTGGCCAGCGGAAAACCGTCAATGACGTACAAAGGCTCATTCCCGGCCGTGATCGAACCCGAGCCGCGTACCTGAACGCTCATGCCTTTTCCTAAGGCACCACTGGTCTGTTTGACCTGAACCCCGGCCAACTGACCCACCAGAGCCTGATCCACCCGAAGTACGGGACGCTCATCGAGGTTCTTGGCGGTTAACGAAGTAACCGCTCCGGTGATATCCGTTTTTCGGGCTGTACCGTACCCGATGACTACCACTTCATTTAGAGCTTTGGTATCGGGCTCTAACGTGACATTGATCGTGGTTTGTCCGCTAATGGGTAATTCTTTCGTGAGGTATCCGACGGAAGAAACAACCAGCGTACCGCTCTTGCCATCAAACCGAAGGGTGTACTGCCCGTCGGCGTTGGTCACGGTTCCATTGGTGGTTCCTTTAATCGTAACGCTGGCTCCTGGGATCCCGTTTTTGGCATCCGTTGAAGTGACGGTTCCGGTAATGCCCTGGGCAAAGGCCGAACTTCCCATGAAGAAGGAAACCACCACAAGCCATAGGAAAACGGGTGGTCTGGTAAACAATTTTCTCATGATAAAATGAAGAGGAAGTAATGTGTTAGGAGAATGGTATGGTATTTTAGTAATTACAAATATTATTTATTGAAGTATAAGGCCTGTCATGTACTTACCTGCTGGGAAAGTTTGATATGACGTATAGGAACAGACGTTGATTTAATCAATAAGTATGAGGGGAGGGTGGCGGTCCAAATGGAAAGTCAACGCAAAAAAGCCTCACTTTTTTAGGTGATTACTAGCTCAGTATCAGGAAAAAGGGTTACCTTTGCATTCCGTTTTGAAAAAGACGGATTCACTAAAGTTCAGCAGGCTCTTCGCCCGGCAGGCTGATGTATTCAGGGCGAGCCAAATTCTTATTATGGCAAAACCACAAGTAACTGATTTTGATTGGGATCACGCGGACAATCGCGGCTTTGGTAGTGGTTACTCTAAAGCTGAGCGTGATGAATTAGCTGCTCTGTACGAAGGTACGCTGAGTCAGGTAGCTGAGAAAGAAGTTGTTAAAGGTACCGTTGTTGGAGTTACGGATCGTGAAGTAATCTTAAACATTGGTTTCAAATCAGACGGGATGGTTCCCCGTGCTGAATTCCGCGATATGCCCGAGCTGAAAGCTGGGGATGAAGTGGAAGTGTATATCGAAAATCAGGAAGATCCTAACGGTCAGCTGATCCTTTCTCGTAAGAAAGCGAAGGTTATCACGGCCTGGGATAATATTCAGAAAGCTCTGGATCAAGACCTCGTGATCGATGGTTTTGTGAAGCGTCGGACGAAAGGTGGTCTGATCGTAGATATCTACGGTGTAGAAGCCTTCTTACCCGGTTCTCAAATTGACGTTAAACCCATCCGTGACTTCGATATTTTCGTTGGCAAGCGTATGGAAGTGAAAGTGGTGAAAATCAACTACGCGAATGATAACGTAGTCGTTTCTCACAAAGTCCTTATCGAGAAAGACCTCGAGCAGCAACGTCAGCAAATCCTGACGAACCTGGAAAAAGGTCAGGTACTCGAAGGCGTGATCAAAAACATGACCAACTTCGGTGTATTCATCGATCTGGGTGGTGTCGATGGTCTGCTGCACATTACCGATATCTCATGGGGTCGTATCAACCACCCAAGCGAAGTCCTCAAACTGGACCAACGCATTCAGGTGGTTGTTCTGGACTTCGACGAAGACAAGAAGCGTATTTCTCTCGGCATGAAGCAATTGACGGCTCATCCCTGGGAAGCACTTCCTGCCGAAGTAGAGCCAGGTGCCCGCGTGAAAGGCAAAATCGTGAACGTAGCCGATTACGGTGCGTTCTTAGAAGTTCAGCCAGGGGTAGAAGGTCTGATTCACGTGTCAGAAATGTCATGGTCTCAGCACCTGCGTAACCCACAGGACTTCCTGAAAGTAGGTGACGAAATCGAAGCAGTTGTACTGACGATCGATCGTTCTGAACGCAAGATGTCTTTAGGTATCAAACAACTGACGGCTGATCCCTGGACTCGTGCTGAGCTATTGTCTAAATACGCTCCTGGTACGAAACATTCAGGAACGGTACGTAACCTGACGAACTTCGGTCTGTTCCTGGAAATGGAAGAAGGAATCGATGGTCTGGTTCACGTGTCTGACCTGTCCTGGACCCGCAAAATCAAGCATCCTTCTGAGTACACGAAAGTAGGTGACAAAATGGACGTGGTAGTTCTGGAACTCGACGCTGAAAACCGTCGTCTTTCCTTAGGCCACAAACAACTTGAAGAAAACCCATGGGATACCTTCGAGAACATCTTCACCATCGGTTCTGTACACAAAGGAACGATCATTGCCAAGTCTGACAAGTTAGCTCAGATCGAACTTCCTTACGGTATCGAAGGACAGGCTCCGATCAAGCAATTAGCGAAAGAAGACGGTTCAAACGCTGAAGTTGGCGAGTCAGTTGACTTCAAAGTGATTGAATTCCACAAGGAAGAACGTCGTATCGTTGTTTCTCATTCTAAAATCTGGGGTGATGTGAAGGAAGAAGTGAAAGCTGAAGAGAAGAAGAAAACGCAGAAAGCGGTTGAGAAAACCAACACAACGGCTTCTGCTGAAAAATCTACTCTGGGCGATCTGGACGCTCTGGCTGCTCTGAAAGAGCAAATGGAACGCGGAAACTAATTCCCGGCGAGCGATTTGATAAACGCTGAAGACAGGGCGGGCCGAAAGGCCCGCCCTTCTTTATGACCAGTCATTTGTAGTATCCCGGACGCTGCCCCCCTGCCTTGGCTGGTGTCTTCACCAGCCAAGGCAGGGGGATTTCCCCAAACGTAGAGACGTCCCTTTATGGCGTCTCCGCTGAGGATGGAAAAGATTAGAAGCTAACCGAAATCCGCCTTTTACCCCAGACGCGATGAATCGACGTCTCGACAAAAGGAAGACTATATTTTAACTATCTATTAATCAGAGTTTTATAGAAAAATGAATAATAAATAACAAAAAAAAAGCGTCGAATTAAAGAAAAGCCCAATTTTCGACCTATTTTTGCAGCCTCAAGAGCGGAAGAGCTTTTGAGAAAACAACAAGGTACCATGGCCGAGAGGCTAGGCTGAGGTCTGCAAAACCTCCTACAGCGGTTCGAATCCGCTTGGTACCTCCCTGAAAAATCCCTGAGCTTATACTCGGGGTTTTTTTATTCACCTACAATTCTTTTGGGAAGTAATAGCCATTGGCAAGGAGTTTAAGGATGAAGCCAAAGCACCTGTAAACTCGAAACTGCAAACTGAGTTTTAATCGACGAATCCATGTCGCACAAGAAAATCACTTCTGCTCTTCTGTCTGTATTCCATAAGGAAGGCTTAGCTCCGATTGTTGAATCTCTGCACGCTCAGGGGGTTAAATTGTACTCAACGGGTGGTACCCAGTCATTCATCGAGGAAATGGGCATTCCCGTCACTCCTGTAGAAGAACTGACGAGTTATCCCTCGATCTTTGGTGGCCGCGTAAAAACCTTGCACCCCAAGATTTTCGGTGGGATTCTGTACCGTCGGGAGAATGAAGACGACGTTAAAACTGCTGAGCAATACGAAATTTCTCCGATTGATCTGGTTGTAGTGGATTTATATCCTTTCGAGGAAACGGTAGCCGCTGGTGGATCAACGGACGAGATCATTGAAAAAATCGACATTGGCGGCATCTCTCTGATTCGGGGAGCGGCCAAAAACTTCGAAGACGTTCTGATTGTATCCAGCCGTACGCAATACGCTGAATTACTTCGCATCCTGTCCGAGCATCAGGCCACAACCAGCCTGGAGCTGCGTCGTTACTTTGCTACGCTCGCGTTCGGAGTTACTTCCCAATACGATTCGGCCATCTATCAGTGGTTTGCAGGTCAGACCTATACGGGTCGGGCGGCTGATATCTTTAACTTCAAGCAGTTACCGGCCAATTCGTTACGTTACGGCGAAAATCCTCACCAGTCGGCAACCTTCTACGGCGATCTGAAGGGAATGTTCGAGCAACTGAACGGTAAAGAACTGTCTTATAATAACCTCGTAGACGTAGATGCTTCGGTACAATTGATTGACGAATTTACGGATACTACGTTCGTCATCATCAAGCATACCAATGCCTGCGGTATTGCCACGGCTCCCACGGCGAAAGAAGCGTATCTGAACGCCCTTTCCTGTGATCCCGTTTCGGCGTTTGGTGGGGTAGTGGCTACCAATACCAAGGTTGATCTGGCCGTAGCGGAAGAACTGAACAAACTGTTCATGGAGATTCTGATTGCTCCTGAATTTGATCAGGATGCAATTGATCTGCTGAAATCGAAGAAAAACCGGATTCTGCTCAAGCGTAACACGGTTCAGCCCACCAAGCAGATGTTCAAGACTATTCTGAACGGCGTACTGGTTCAGGATAAAGATAACGTAGCGGAAACGGCAGCAGAAATGTCTCCCAAGACGGAAAAAGCTCCGACCGAAAGCGAATACAAAGCTCTGGAGTTTGCTCTGAAAGTTTGTAAGCACACGAAATCCAACACCATCGTTCTGGCGAAAGAGAACCAGTTACTGGCCAGCGGCGTCGGTCAAACCTCTCGCGTGGATGCCCTGAAACAGGCTATTGCGAAGGCGGCTGAATTCGGCTTTGATCTGAACGGTGCCGTTATGGCTTCTGATGCCTTCTTCCCCTTTGCGGATTGCGTGGAGATTGCTCACAAAGCAGGCATTACGGCAGTGGTTCAGCCCGGCGGTTCGGTTCGTGACCAGGATTCTATTACCTATTGCAATGACAATGGACTGGCGATGGTCTTCACGGGCGTGCGTCACTTCAAACATTAATAGATATTATCCACATAGGTGGGAAGCGTCCTTTTCTTCGGAGAAGGACGCTTTTTTATTGGTCAATGGCTGGGAAGGCGTTTTCCGAGCAGACACGGAGGTCTACCATTGATAGTTATCCACAGAATTTTGAAGTTATTCACATGGTTTTTGGAATGGCGGCAATACAGATTTATAGATTACTGTAATTCAGATTATTAGGAATTTAAATTAAGTAGAAACGTCCTGAAAAGTCCTCTTTTATCCAAAAGGAATCTCTAAATCTCTGAAGGTATGAAACCGCTTTTTCTAGGCCTATTCGCTATCCTGCTGATTCATAAAAGCTGGGCTCAGGAAAAATTACCGCCCCTCCCAGCCTCGGAAATGCAGACGCTAGGCTTTATCCCCAATCCTGAAGTATTTCCAGAAGTGCAGATGGATTTTCCCATGGCAGCCGGGCCTTTTGCTCCGACGTGGGCATCGATCGATAAAAATTACCCCGGTCAACCGGATTGGTGGCGGGAGGGAAAATTCGGCATCTTCATTCACTGGGGACCCCAGGCGGCGGGGGAAAGCGGCGACTGGTACGCCCGGCGGCTGTACGAAGAAGGGACGGAACCTTACCTCAACCATCTGAAGCGTTTTGGCCACCCTTCCGAGTTTGGCTACAAAGACGTCCTGCATCAGTGGAATCCCAGGACCTGGAATCCGGAAATACTGGTGAAGGCTTATAAAGAAGCAGGATTTCGGTATGCTCTGGTCGTGGGCGTTCACCACGATAACTACGACCTGTGGAATTCAAAATACCATCCCTGGAATTCCGTTCGGGTAGGGCCAAAAAAGGATTTTCTGGCCTTATGGAAAAAGGAATTACAAAAGCAGGGCATGCGTTTCGGCGTGGCTTTTCATCATGAATATACCTGGTGGTGGTGGCAGGATGCCTTTGGAGCGGATAAAACCGGCCCGAAAGCCGGAATTCCCTACGATGCGAACCTGACGCTGGCCGACGGAAAAGGGAAATGGTGGGATGGCCTCGACCCCCGTTTGTTATACGGAATTCCTATCCACTATGATCGTCTTGTTCATGACGGGAAACCGTTTACGATCCCAACCATTGCTTTCGGGAATCAGGGGATTTTTGGAAATCACCTGACGTACGCCAACTGGTACGCTACCCAGTGGGCCTTGCGGATTCAGGACGTCGTCGATCAGTATGACCCTGATTTCATTTATACCGACGGTAACAGCACGCAGCCTTTCAGCGGATATAAAAGTGGATCGGGTTATAAAAGCAACGCCGGAGCCCGGGTCGTGGCGGATTTTTATAACAAAGGCAGTAAAGGTAAGAAGCTGGAAAAGCTGAGTATCGTCAAATTTTTACCGGCCAATCGCGGAGCCGGGCGAACCTTTGAAGGAAGTTATCCCCAGGAAATCAAAACGGATCAGCCCTGGATGGCCGATATGGCGGTGGGGGACTGGTTTTACCAGCCTGACTTCTATTACAATGCCGGAATGGTGGTGAAAGCCTTGCTGGAATACGTTTCCCGCGATGGGAACCTTACGCTTTGTGTTTCCCTGACCCCCGATGGAGGAATGGACAAAGGCAGTGCCCAAATGTTGAAAGAAATAGGAGCCTGGATGAAGATAAACGGGGAAGGAATTTACGGGAGCCACGCCTGGAAAGAATACGGCGAAGGAGAGCGGGTACCGGATCCTAAAAACCCCGATAAGCCTGCCCGGCTTCGCAATCTGCCCGGAGGAAAACTCGGGAAACGGCACGCCGAATTTCAGTTTAGCACCAAAGATTTTCGTTTTACCGAAGGAAAAGACGGCAGTATTTATGCGTATGGAATGACGGTCCCTCAGGCAGGCGAAGTGATTACGATTCAATCGTTTAAAGCCAAAGGGTTACTGGAAAAACCAATCCGTTCAGTGCAGTTACTGGGATTCCGGCAAAAACTAAACTGGAAGCAGACCGACGAAGGGTTACTGATTACGTATCCCAAAGGTCTTACGTTGATACATGCCGTCGGTTTTAAAATCCAATACTGAAAAAAAGGCCTTTCCTAAATCAGGAAAGGCCTTTTTAATTTATGATTTCGTAGTCTGTGCTTCGACGGTTTGTTGAAGCGTATGTACGTACTCGATTAATTCAGCTACCAGACCCGTCCAGCCCGTCTGGTGAGCCGCTCCCAGACCCGAACCGTCATTTCCGTTGAAGTATTCAAAGAATTGCAGACAGTCTTTGAAATGCGGATCGGTATTAAACTTATCGTATTGACGTTGATAGGGACGTAAACCCGTTTCAGGGTCGGGCGTAAAGATCTTGATCAGACGACCGGCTACACCCAGAGCGGCTTCCTTGATACTCACCAATTGTCCGGAGTTGGTGGGGTACTCAATCTCAAAATCATCCCCGTAATACTGGTGGAATTTAAGTAAGGAATCGACAATGAGGAAGTTCATCGGGAACCACACGGGGCCCCGCCAGTTGGAGTTGCCACCAAACATCGCTCCCGTGCTTTCGGCGGGTGTATAGGCCACCCGTAAGACCTCATTCCCTACCCGAAACTCGTAAGGATTGGTGGCGTAATACTTGGAAAGCGAACGCACCCCGTGGTCGGAAAGGAATTCGGCTTCGTCAAATACCCGTTTCAGAATCATCTTCATCCGGTGCCCCCGAATGATGGACAGCAGACGCGTTTCGCCCTTACCGGGTTCGTACCAGCGGGAAATCAGCGAAGCCAGATCCGGCCGGTTGGCTAATACCCATTCCACCCGACGTTTGAAATCAGGAAGGCGTTCCAGCAGATCCGGGTCAAGCACCTCAACGGCGAACAGTGGAATCAGGCCTACCATGGACCGGAGTTTCAGTAACATGCTCGGTCCGTTCGGAATGTGCAACAAGTCATAATAAAACTGGTCGTCCTCATCCCAGAGACTAATTTCTTCCCGGCCCAGCGATTTCATGGCTCCGGCAATGTGCAGGAAGTGTTCGAAAAACTTCGAAGCCATGTCCTGATACGTTGAACGTTCCAGAGCAATTTCACAGGCAATGCGAAGCATGTTCAGCGTGTACATGGCCATCCAGCCCGTACCATCGGCCTGTTCCAGATGCCCGCCCAGGGGTAACTGAGCGGAGCGGTCAAACACCCCGATATTATCCATACCGAGGAAACCACCGCCGAAGATGTTGTTCCCCTGCTCATCCTTGATATTCACCCACCAGGTAAAGTTGAGCAGTAATTTGTGAAAGACCCGTTCGAGGAAGCCAATGTCTCCCTTTCCGTTCATTTGTTTGTCAATCTCGTAGACTTTCCAGGTTGCCCAGGCGTGTACGGGCGGATTGACGTCCGAAAAGGTCCATTCGTAAGCCGGAATCTGACCGTTCGGGTGCATGTAATACTCCCGAAGAACCACGGCTAACTGACGCTTGGCAAAATCCGGATCCAGGCGGGCCAGAGGAACGCAGTGGAAGGCCAGATCCCAGGCCGCAAACCAGGGGTATTCCCACTTGTCGGGCATGGAAAGAATATTCGCCGTGTACATGTGACGCCAGGTACGATTCCGGCCAAACTTCCGTTCGGGAGCGGGCTTGGGCATGGCCGGGTCACCATTGAGCCATTCGTTGACGTTGTAGTAATAGAATTGCTTCGACCAGAGCATACCCGCATAAGCCTGACGCTGAATTTTCTTCAGTTCGGCATCTTTGACATTCTGCTGGAGGTCGTCGTAATATTCGTCGGCTTCCTGGATTCGCTGGTTGAAAACCGTGTCAAAATCCTCGAAAGGTTCGTGATTGGAGTAATTGGAGAAGCGTAAACGAACGGTAAAACTTTCACCGGCGGGAACTTTACGGGTAAATTTCGCCGAAGCTTTGGTGCCGATGTGGTTGGGGTTAACCGTTTTTTTCTTCCCATTGGAAACGACATAATCATTGATGCCGTCTTTCGGGTAAGGGGAGAAATTGGGACTGTTAAAGACGCGTTCGAAGTTGGTTTCGTTTTCACAGAATAGCAGTGAATCCGCGTCTTCAATGTAGAGTTTATATTTTCCGAGAATTTTATGATTCACGTCAATCAGCGACTTGGAATACCCCGTCAGCATGGGACGAACGCTGTAATTTTCATACCCCCAGATCCAGGTATTTCTGAACCAGAGTGTAGGGAGCACCGTGATGGGGGCGGCTTTGGGACCCCGGTTATGGACCGTTAGTCGAATCAGAATATCGTTTTCGTCAGCTTTCGCGTATTCCATTTCCATGTCGAAATACTCGTTGTTGTCGAAAACGCCCGTATCCATCAGTTCGAACTCGGGCTGTTCACGGTTGCGATTCCGGTTCTCCCTCAAAATCTGCTCGTAAGGAAAGGCCTGCTGCGGATACTTATACAGCATCTTCATGTACGAGTGCGTCGGCGTGGAGTCGAGGTAGTAGTATAATTCCTTGACATCCTCTCCGTGATTGGACTCCGGGTTCGTTAAACCAAAAAGACGTTCTTTGATAATTCCATCTTTATGATTCCAGAAAGCGAAGGAAAAACAGATGTGACCTTTATTGTCGGAAATGCCACCGATGCCGTCTTCTCCCCAGCGGTAGGCTCGGCTGCGGGCGGTATCATGCGAGAAAAAATTCCAGGCATCACCATTGGCGGAGTAATCTTCTCGTACGGTACCCCACTGACGTTCAGCGAGGTAAGGCCCCCATTTTTTCCAGCCTTTGTTATCGGCACGTTGCGAAAGTCTTACTTTTTCAACAATCATAAGCTATGAATCAAGATAGTCTCTGAATGGGAATATGAACAAAGAACGGCATAAGAATAAAAACTTACGCCTTTGAACGTCATTATTAAGAGAAATGTAACAATCGTACCCGAAATTTGCACCCCTGGAAGCAGGTACCTAAGGGTTCATCTAAATAGCTTAAATTTTTTTATTAAAACGTATATTTTTCTATGACCGCAAAATTTGCCCTGCTGGCAGGTTCATTATTGGGGGCGTTAGGGGTGGGACTGGGAGCTTTCGGAGCCCATGCCCTCAAGCCTATGCTCGTAGCAACGGGTCGTTTTGATACTTTCGAAACCGCAGTTCGATACCAGTTTTATCACGCCCTGGCCCTGCTGGCCATTGGATTATTAATCAATCAGCTACCGACCCTGGAAAAAGGACTGGGCTGGGCGGGCTGGGCGTTTCTGATCGGCGTTATCATTTTTAGCGGTTCGCTGTATACCATCTGTTTTGCCGGTATTAAAGCATTTGGTGCCGTGGCTCCCATTGGCGGAACGGCCCTGATTGTGGGCTGGCTGATTCTGGCGTATCAGGTGGCGAAGCTGTAGTTCGTTTGGATCGATTGGTCTTACCCCGCGGATCACTTCCCGAAAGTTTTAAACTTTCGGGAAGTGATTTTTCTGACGTAACCTGTGAGCCGGCGAACGGTTGAACTGGAAATAACAGTAGAATGGATCAAGCCCCTTAATACCCGTATTTTTCTTTCCACAAGGCTTTCATTCGTTCCCGAATCTTTTCTTCGGCTGCATTCGCCTGGGGGTCGAACAGTCGGGTTCCTTTCAGCGACTCCGGTAAAAACTCCTGCTCGACAAAATTGCCTTTATACTGGTGAGCATACCGGTAATCTTTTCCGTAATCCAGCTCTTTCATCAGCTTGGTGGGAGCATTTCGTAAATGCAGGGGAATGGGCTGAGCTCCGGTTTTCTGTACCAGAGCCAGAGCTTCATTAATGGCTGAATAGGCCGAGTTACTTTTGGGAGAAGTAGCCAGATAAATCGTGGCTTCCGCTAATGGAATGCGGGCTTCGGGTAAGCCCAGCATCTTGACGGCCTGGAAGCAGCTTTCCGCCAGTAATAAGGCGTTGGGGTTGGCCAGGCCGACGTCTTCGGCGGCTGAAATCAGAATCCGGCGGGCAATGAACTCAATATCTTCACCGCCGTCCAGCATTCGGGCCAGGTAATAAATGGCGGCGTTCGGATCGGAACCCCGAATGGACTTAATGAACGCCGAAGCAATATCATAGTGAGCTTCGCCGCCTTTATCGTATAAGGCAATGTTTTGCTGGACCTTGTCGAAAACCAGCTCATTGTTAATGACCAGGGGTTCGCCCGCTCGCTGGAAGTTCGTAATCAGCTCCAGTACATTATATAACTTTCGGCCATCACCGCCGGATAACTGCAACAGGGCCTCGTATTCGTCTATCTGAATGGTACGGTCTTTCAGAAATTCATCCTGTTGCAGGGCCCGATTAATCATTTCAATCAGGTCTTCTTTTTCGATGGATTTCAAGACGTATACCTGACAACGGGACAACAGAGCCGGTATAACTTCGAAGGAGGGGTTTTCGGTCGTCGCTCCAATCAGGGTAACAATCCCGCGTTCCACAGCTCCGAGTAGGGAGTCCTGCTGTGATTTGGAAAACCGATGAATTTCGTCAATAAACAGAATCGGACTGGCGGAACTGAAAAAGCGTTGTTTAGAAGCGGCATCAATGGTTTCGCGAATGTCTTTGACGCCCGAATTAATGGCCGAAAGACTAAAAAACGGAACCTTGAGGGATTGGGAAATAAGCGTAGCCAGCGTCGTTTTCCCTACCCCGGGTGGTCCCCAGAGGATCATGGAAGGGATGCGTTGAGCTTCAATCGCCTGCCGTAATACGGATTTGGGACCTAACAAATGTTGTTGACCAATATAATCATCGAGCGTCCGGGGACGCATCCGTTCCGCAAGTGGTTGCATGTATTCAGGCTTTTTCGGGTAACAGAAACAGGTAGACAAAGTACAAACAAACGGGCCAGCCTGTTAAGAATAAAAGGAAAAACCATACGGTTTCCAGTCGTATGGTCCGAAGGATAGACCAAATCAGCAAGAATTCGGGGCAGGCATTGGCGGTGAAGATTCTTCAGAAACCCGCCCTTGAAAGTATTACCTGTAATCAATGCGGAGGGAACAACAGGCTGTTTGGATTAAAAAAGAATAGATTACCGGTTCATGAAATCGCCGCTGCTAATTTGGGGAAGCCCTATGATCGGTAAATTATAGACATAAACCCAGGTTGAAAGAGACGAGCCATTGCGTAGCTGAACGGTTTCGCGTTGACGCAGGTAATCCGAATGAGCCTCGTCGGCAGGGTAGTAGCCTTCGTAGGAATCAAGCTCTGCAAAAGTTTTCTCCGGATTGGGTAACCAGTAGACCTCTCCCTGAACCCAGTCCGTAGCGTCATCGCCGGGCACGAGTGCGGGATACCAGTCCACCAGGTATAACTTTCCCGGAACGGCCCCGTCAGCAACCCATTCCGCCTGATTTCTTAGAACCTGGTGCATGACGTGTTCAGCCGTGCGGCGTAAAGTGCCGTAGACAAACAAATGATTCATAAATGAAAGGAGCTTGATTACATCAAAAGGTAGTTGTAAAGGCAAAGCCGCTCAAGTGAGCGGCTTTGTCCAACTAACCCTTAACCAAAACTAAAAAAAATCGTTAGGCCCGGCGGTATACCGTGTCGGTAAGAGGCTTGCTCTTCAGGCCGGGAGATGTATGGATTGTGACGTCTTCCTGTGACATAAACAGCTGAATAGCCCAGTCCAGTACTACATTCATAAGGGAGCGGGCTACCTTAGGATAAGAGCTGAGATTCGTGGCCTTGCCTGAAAGATCGTTTTGTGGGGTCTGATGCACGAACGTACTGGTTTTTTTGGCCAGCTGGTTCACAATGCTCTTGCCGTTATATAAGCGGTGGGGCATGCCCATACCGAAACCCTGAACATTAAACAGGCCCAGAAGGACCATCAGGAAAGAAATTTTTCGGAAAGCTAAACCAAAGAACTTCATAGCTGAAAGAAGGTTAAAGTCAGACGGTGATTCTAAATAACAAATTCAGGTTGAGCTTTGCCAGCAATTCTGGATGAACGGATCATAGCTCGTTACCAATAGCTTAACCTGATGATACAAAGATAGGTTTTGTTAGGTACTTTGCAATACATGGTACCTGTTTTTTTTCTTTTCTTTCCCATCTTTTACGCTTGCACAAGAGAAGGATGCATTTTTTAAGACAAACGTTGCAACTATCAACAAAAAAAATCCCCGACTTTCGAAAAAGCCGGGGAGGTATAAGGGAAGATCGAAAATATTACAGTACTACGACTGAATTTTCTTCTGAGGAGATACCGCTGGATACGTACTTATCAGCTTCTGAATCGTTGACCCAGTTGGTGCCATCAATCAAATAACGAAACTGATATTCCTGGCCCGTGCTTAACTCAACTGTGGCTTTAAAAGAACCATCCTTTTGTTTTTTCAAAGGAGTAGCCTCTGCATCCCAGCTATTAAACTCACCGACTACTGCTACTTTTTCTGCTCCAGTGCCAAGTTCAGCTGGAACTAAAAAGGTTACCTTGGTGATTGGCTTGCTCTTCAGAGATTGTTTAGACAGACTCATGGTTGGGATTAGTCAATTTGATTTCCGAAACAAATATGCAATCAAGGGCACAATAAAACAACTGACTATCAGAATTTTAAATAAAGTCAAGCCCGGTAATGTTCTATTTTAAATTTTTTATTGGTAAAATTCTATTTTGAATGAACTAAACTTAAAATTTCGAAACAGCACATTACCGGGAAGCTGAAACGCCGGAGAACCATGGCCAGCTTTACTAACCGATTTACTGCAGGCTAAAGGCAATGGGTAAGTTGAACCGGCAACGAACCGCCCGCCCCTGCTGACGGCCGGGTTTCCAGCGGGGCATTTCCCGCAGCACCCGCCGGGCTTCTTCGTCACAGCCAAAGCCAATTCCCTTCTGAACTTCGATTTGTGAGATACTGCCGTCCCGATCCACGACGAAAGACAGGTACACTTTCCCGGAAACGTTAGCCTGTTGAGCCTGAAGCGGATAATGAAGATTTTTCTGCAAAAAGCGGGTCAGGGCGTCCATACCGCCGGGATATTCAGGTTGCATTTCAACCTGTAGCAGTGGAGCCTCGTCGTCGGCAGAGGGCTTGATCTCAACGATGGCATTTTTTATTGCTCCGGCATTCTCCGGAATATCGACGATGGTAGACAGATCGCTGCCATCCAGGACCGTCTGCGTACCCGCCTGATGATCTCCCAGCATCTTCTGCGTAACATCCATTTCCTCTTTTACGAGAATGTCGGGCGTAATTTCCGGTTTTAAAAATTTGTAAGAATTAACGGAAGGCATTTCAACAGTGGCCGGAGGCGTAACTACCGGAGGCTCTGGTAATGGATCAGGTTCTTCCGTGATAACTTCTGTCGATAGTAACTTGGCCGTAACGATTTTGTCCTGTGCCGTAATGGTAGTGAACAATAGGGGCGAGAAGGCGGCGATCAGAAAAACACTGATGCCGAGAAACACTGCTGTTTTAATAGTTTGGCCGTACGCCCGACGAAGTTCATAAGCCCCATACTGCTGATTGCGGTTGAAGAAGACATAGTCCTCTAAGGTCTGCATCGTTTCCATTATTTTAACTAAGTTTTTAGTTGATAAGGTTTTAAGAAAAGCCCAACGAGTGGGCTACTATTCAGGGAATTATCAAAGGTTGAAGGAACGGATGATGTTAGGGATGTTACTCTTTTTTGAGTGTGTCGGGAAGAATATGACTGGTATCCTGAGCGACTACCGTAACGGGAGCAGGAAGAATAGTTACTTTTTCCGGCTTCAGCTCGGCCAGCCGCCGGGCTGCTGCGTTATCAACCGTCATGCAATCCAGTCGATCCTGGGGGCGGGCGTTCTTCTGTGAATACACGCTTTTGCAAAGTCTCAGGGTCTCCTCGTAATACACCAGAGCCAGTTCAGAACTAACGTGGTGGACATCGTGCAGTTGAGCCAGCCGGAACACGGACTTTGGACGTCTGAACGTATTAAAGATGGTCTGGTACTGTTTAATGGCGAGTTTAATAGACGAAGGCTGTTTTTCCAGTTCGTAGAGGTCCGCCATGCCCATCTGATAATCCGGTACGCGGGTTTGAGCCACCCGAACGGCCTGATCGAAGCTTCTGAAAGAATTGATGTTAAACAGGGTGGAAGAATCTTTCCGGGCTTTCAGCAGATAAGCCGTGCCAAGCCCGCCGTAGTTATGTTCGGTTTCTTCTCCCAGGTCAATCAAACGATTAAAGGTGAAAATCGATTGATCAAATCGGCCCGTTTCATAATACGCCCGCCCCAGCATTCGCTGAAAATAGGCCGTCGAATCGCCCAGGGCCATCGTTTTTTCCAGCGATTTAACCACCGCTTCGAACCGGGCCAGACGAAAATCAACGCGACTGTTCAGTAACAGAAAACGGACAGAGGCAGAATCTTTCGCCAGTCCGCGTTCAATATATTGTCCGGCAACGGTCAGGTACTTATTGGGATTCAGGTCCAGGTATAAACGAGCCAGCTCCGCCAGAGACTCCCGATCTTCGGGATTAATCCTCAGTGCCTTTTCGTAATGAACGATGGCCTGCTCATCTTCTTCCAGCCGGTCATGCTGCAAAGCGACCTGCCGCTGAAAGTACCCATTCGTCGAGTCCAGTTGAATAAGCCCTTTATACTGGATCAATGCTTTGCGGTACTGAGCGTCTTTTTCGAAAAGTATCCCTAACTGATTCAACGCGTCCCGCTGGCTGGTATCCCGCTTCAGAATGGTTTCGTAGGCTTTTCGGGCCGCGAGTGAATTACCCGTTCGCTGATGAGCCGTAGCCAGATCCAGCGAAATTTCAGGCGTAAGCGTATCGGATTCACTCAGCTTTTGCAGCATAGGAATGGCCTGGGCGTAATTACCCGCCCGCATCAGCCGCTGAGCTTCCGGATACGATTCCGTTTGGGCAAAAATCGGGTGGCATCCCAGCAGGAATGCGAGGACAGGTAAAAGACGTTTCATACGTAAGAAGAGGTTAATAAGGTTTTTCCAGTGCTCAGGTGGATATTACTTTAATCCCGATAGGCCGTTACCACCACGTCAGCCTTTTCTGCTCCCGGAATTTTAGCAACGGCCGAACTCTTGCTCTCAATCACAAAGGCAAAAACCAGTTCATGCGTACTAAGGATGGACTTACCGCTTTTGTCTTTGGCCGCCTGCCACATCGGCATGGTTTGCACGACGCGTAATACTTCTTCTGAGAGACTGGCGTCCTCTCCATTGGCTTTCGCTTCCTGGATCACTCCATCGGTACCGACCGTAAACAAAGCCCGGATAATACCCTGAGCGTTCGCCTCCTGCGAAGCCGTGGGATAACGGGTGTTTTTCGCCAGAAACTTCAGCATTTCCGGTCGGCCCCCTGCGTACTGAGCGGGGCTCTGAGCCCAGGTAAGCCCACTGACGAAACAGAATATGAGAACGAATAAGGTTGAACGCATAGTAATAAACGTTTAATAAGTGAAGCGGATCACTCTGACCAGCATTAGTCATCATTTATTACCTAAAAATTCGTACTTGAAATGAATCAGGAAGGATCTTCCATCGTAAAAGCAATAGGCAAGTTAAAGCGGCTTCGAACGGGATTGCCTGCCTGAGTACCAGGGATCCACTTCGGCATCTCTTTCATGATCCGTAATACTTCTTCGTCGCAGCCAAAGCCAATGCCTTTCACGATTTTTACGTTGGTAATGGAGCCGTCTTTTTCCACTATAAATGCTGCAAAGACTTTACCCTCAACATTTGCCCGCTGAGCAGCCGCTGGATACTTGACGTTCTTGGCAAGGTAACGATACATTTCAGCATTGCCCCCCGGAAACTTGGCTTGCTTTTCAACAACCGTAAACACTTCATCTTCTACGGTAGCCGCAGGTTTCACGGGAGATTCAGCGGGGGTGGCAGGAGCACTAACCATTTCCTCCTGTTTTTCTTTCTGGGCACAGGCCGTGGCCAGAAAAATCATGGATCCAAAAACGGGAACAATCAGAGCGTATTTCATCAGAGCAGAGGTTTGAGAAGGTTTTTGTTTTAACATAGCAATACGGGATTTAAGTAAAGACTTACTAAAGAACGTATGAGCCAGTTCCATCTGCTGAACGCCAAACTGTTGCGAGAACAGTAACATGGCGTAATCCGCCCGGCTGGTTTCGTATTTGCTGGCTACTTCATCGGCCAGGTATTCGTGAATAAGGCAGATGTCCTGTTTTAGAAAATAAACGATGGGATTGAACCAGTTGAAAATGGCAATGAGTTCGAAGAAAATGACATCGGCCGAGTGCAGCTGACGAACGTGTACGCGTTCGTGCATTTCAATCGTACGGCGATTGGAAAGATTTTTACCAACAAAGAAGTGATTGAAAAAGGCAAATGCCATGTTCTGGTCTACTTTCCGATTGGTCCGGTAGCGAATAATATCACCCAGCCGCATGAGCCGGAAAGCAAATTGCCCTAACAAAATCAGAATTCCACACAAGTACGTAAAGGCCAGCACGTGTCCCCAGGCCATGGGATGGGCCGAGCTGGAGTTGTCCAGGTAATCAGGCGTAATGAATACGACGCCGGGATTATAGTACGAATAAATGGAATCGTTCACCTGCCGGGTAAAGAGCCAGGTACGAATCCAGTCGGACTGCATGGCCGGAATAAAAAAAGCCAGGGCCGTTCCCGCCAGCAGAAAACTCCGGTTTAACTGATGAAACGTTTCTTTGCGGAGCAGGAGGCGATAGAATCCATAAAATCCAGCCAGATACAGATTTACTTGCAGGAGATAGTGCAACCAATTCATAGCAGTACGATGGCCCAGGGGTCGTTTAAAGGTGAGAGGGTTGGATGGACAGTAAAAAACTGGTTTTGAGTTCAAACTGGGTTCAAACTCAAAACCAGTTTTCTATTGTTGTTTCATCTGTTCGATCATCTTGAGGATGTCGTCGGCTTCGTTGAGTTCTACTTTCTTTTTCTTCACGAAAAATGAGAACAAACTGCCGATGGAGTTACCAAAGTAGCTTTCCATCAATTTCTCGGTCGCAAAGGTGCGGTACTGTTCCTTGGTAATCAAAGGATGGTATTGATGTGATTTACCGTAAGCCTTGTGCCCCACAAAACCTTTCTGTTCCAGAATGCGGACGATGGTGGAAACCGTATTATACGCTGGCTTAGGCTCTGGCAACTGGTCGAGAACGTCTTTTACAAAACCTTTCTCAAGCGACCAGAGTACGTGCATAATCTGTTCTTCGGCCCGGGTAAGCTCTTTTTCAACCATAATCGTGTTTTCGTTTGGATACAAACCAGAACGTTCACCCTGTTTTGTATCAGAGAATACTAACTTGATTCAAAGATTAAACTAATATTTTAGTTTAACAACTATTTTTTTCGTTTTTGTGAAAAAATTCAAGGAGGTGGGGACTGATCCTGATTTTTCAATAGGATGCTGCAAGACTAACCTGTTTTTCAGGCGAATAATTCGCTGAAAGAACGGCTTTTATGAAGTAAGCTCAGGGGACAAACCCTTTTATAAAGAACAGGATTCACTGATTTGTTTCTAACGAAAAACCACCGTAAATCTTACATCGGGTCTTGTTTTAAAAGGGATAGAAAAGAAAAACCCCGGACGAATGCACGTCCGGGGATGGGTTGTCGAGGTTAATTAATGAAAGGCCCGCTTTTTAATCATGCCGCCCTTGGTATCCTGAATACTGTGCTGCACAATAAACGCCTGGTTATCTATTTTGTCGACGGCGTTTTTCAGCCGGGTAATTTCTAAGCGAGTAATAACGGTATAAACAATATCAATATCTCCTTCACGATCACCCCGTTTACCGAAGCCCCGCTGGCCTTTATACATGGTAACGCCCCGACCCATTTCATTCACAATCATGCGGCGGATGGCGTCACTTTTTTCTGATACAATGGTAATGGCCGTGTATTCTTCAAGGCCGGTAATAATAAACTCAATGGTACGAGAGGCTGAGAAGTAAGTCAGCATGGCGTACAGAGCCGTTTCTACATTAATTAACAGGGCAGATACACTAAAAATAAGAACGTTGATGGCCATAATGATGTCACCAACGGTAAACCCGGTTTTACGGCTCAGGTATAAGGCCAGAATTTCAGTACCATCCAACACGCAGCCCCCGCGAATGGAAAGTCCAATTCCGGCTCCGAGGAAGAAACCACCGAAGACGGCAATCAATAACTTATCGTGGGTGAAAACGGGTAACTCCAGAAAAGCCAGGCATAGAGCCAGAGCTATAATGGCAAAGAGGGTACGAATGGCAAAAGCCAGGGAAATCTGCCGGAAACCAAGAAAAATAAAGGGAATGTTAAAGATAACCAGCAGGATGGAAAGGTTCCAGTTGGTCAGAGCCTGAATCAGCAGGGAGATGCCCGTAACTCCACCATCGAGAAAGTGACTCGGAAGTAAAAAGCTGCGAAGTCCTACCGAAGCCGTGAGGATCCCAAAGACGATGAGAAGAGTATCTTTGGTAACCTGAGTGGGATTCAGACTGCGAAAATTCCGGATCTGATGATAGAACAACCGGCGAAAGGGCGATCGATGCGTAACGGTGACGCCGGGAAACCGCTTTGGCGGTGAAGTATTGTGTAGCATAGAGCGAATTGAGAAGGTGATGAATACAAAACAATCACTATTTCAATACTAATAGTATAGTAAATATATCGATTTTATCCTACTCTTTCCCGCAAAAACGCAGTTATCCACATCAGATTAGAGAATTCTAATCTGATGGATCGTGTAATTTGTCTGAAGTTTCTCCGTATTAATCGAAAAAAAATGTAGTACTTCTGTGGGTCTGACTGCTGTTAAGTTACTGAAAATACGTCAGATAAGGCGTTTTATGAAGCAGTAGACTCGCGTGTTAGTAAAGCTTCGGCAAAAGCCAGATCCTCGGGCGTAGTGATTTTTATGTTTTCGTAAGAGCCTTCGAGCAGATGAATGGCATATCCCGCTGCTTCCGCTACACTCGCATCGTCTGTAAACAGGGGGCTTTCGGGTTGTTCAAAGGCTTTTTTCAGCAGAGCAACCTGAAAAGTCTGGGGAGTCTGGATGAGTCGTAACCGGGAGCGATCTAAAGCCGTATTAGTCAGGTCATTATTAAGCAGACGAACAGAGTCTTTAGCGGCGACGGCTGCAATGGCAGTGCCTTGTTCTGCCGCCAGTTCAAAGCTCCGGGCAATGACTGAAACGGGAACGAAGGGCCGAACGCCATCGTGTACCGCCACCAGACCATCGCCGGTTACGTGTTGTAAGCCATTCCGAACGGATTGAAAACGCGAAGCCCCGCCCGGCGTTTCGAGGATGGGGTAGGTGAAGGGTAAGGAATAGGAGGTCCGGATTTGTTGCCAGTACGCCAACTGATCCTGGGGCAGGCAAAGAATAATCTGCACATCCGGAGAGTATTCCAGAAATCGTTCCAGGGTATGAATCAGGACGGGTTTTCCGGACAGGGGTAAGAACTGTTTGGGCAGTGAAACGCCCATGCGACTGCCGCTGCCGCCCGCTACGAGTATGACGTATTGTTTCATAACTATGGGCTGTTAGCTATCAGCCAGCAGCCCATAGCTAACAGCCGAGTTTACAGAATCAGCATTAAATCGCCGTAACTGAAGAATTTGTATTTTTCTTTCAATGCCACCTCATAGGCTTCCATCATCAAATCGTATCCGCCGAAGGCACAAACGCCCATGAGCAGGACGGATTCAGGCAGGTGGAAGTTCGTTAGCAGGGCATTACTGATTTTGAAATCGTAGGGAGGGAAAATAAAACGATCCGTCCAGCCTTCGCTTGGTTTCAGGCGTGAGTTGGCAGAAACGGAAGATTCCAGCGTTTTCAGAACCGTATTACCCACGGAACAGACGCGTTTGCCCGCATCCAGTGAAGTATTGACTACATCCGCTGTCTGAGCAGGAATGAAGTATGGCTCGGAATCAGTTTTATGCTTGGTGAGGTCTTCCACATCAACCTGACGGAACGTACCCAATCCCACATGAAGCGTAATGGGCGTAAAGTGCGTACCATTAATCTCCATCCGTTTGGTAATGTTCTTCGTAAAGTGCAGACCTGCCGTCGGGGCTGCTACCGCACCTACTTTAGAATCATCCGCAAAGATGGTTTGATAACGTTCACGATCTTCGTCCGTGGCCTTCCGACGATTTTTGATTTCTTCGGGCAGGGGTGTCTCACCTAACTCGTGAATAGCTTTCATCAGGGCCGCGTGATCACCATCGTATAAGAAACGAATGGTACGTCCACGGGAAGTGGTATTGTCGATGACCTCTGCTACCAGATCGCTATCGCCAAAATATAATTTATTACCTACCCGAATTTTGCGGGCCGGATCAACCAGAACATCCCAAAGGCGATGTTCGCGGTTAAGCTCACGTAATAAAAAGACTTCAATTTGTGCTCCGGTTTTTTCCTTGCTTCCGTACAAACGGGCCGGGAATACCTTCGTGTCATTGACCACCATCGTGTCGCCCTCGCCAAAATAGTTCACGATATCACCGAATTTTCGATGTTCGAATTGCCGGGTTTGACGATTAACCACCATCAGTCGGGCCTCGCCGCGTTCGACTGGGTGGAGAGCAATAAGATTTTGCGGCAAATCAAATTTAAATTCAGATAACTTCATGGAATTCAGCTAGATACCAGATAGTGTCGGCTAAATATGCACTTTGTTAGGGCCGAATGTCAAGCTTTTTTGGAAATTTTGTAAAAAATATTTAAAAAGCGGCATTCCGTTTAACCCTTAAAAAGTATAGTTAAACCTACTTTTGCTTGTAACTTGTTTGGAATGAACTCTACTTTGAAACTTGCACCTTAGAACTACTCCTAACGCATGAAATTTCTCCGGCAGGTTTTCGAAAGTCTTCGTTTTGCCTGGCAGGCTTTACGATCGAATGTTTTACGGACTGTCCTGTCTTTGCTGGGAGTAAGCGTTGGTATTTTTTCGATCATTGCCGTTTTTACCATGGTCGACTCGCTCGAAAGCAGCATCCGGGAAAGCCTGAGCTTTACGGGAAGCAATACCATCTTCGTTTCCAAGTGGTCCTGGGACTATAGCAGTCCGGATTACGCCTGGTGGAAGTTTTTCCGCCGCCCTGCTCCGAGTTATTCAGACTATCAGTTCCTGGAACGTAAACTTGAAAACGCCCAATATGTTGCCATTTCGGACGGCAGAGGGGGACAAACTCTTAAAAATGCCAATAATTCCATGTCGGCAGGGGTGCGGGGGATCAGTTACCAGTATAACCAGATATCCGATCTGCCGATTGAATTCGGCCGTTATTTCAGTCCGATGGAAGAGGAGGCCGCCCGGCACGTCGTGGTGATCGGGGCTGATATTGCCGCGAATCTTTTTCCTTTTCAGGACGCTGTCGGTAAGTTTATTCAAATCAAAGGATTACGTTTTCAGGTCATCGGCGTCATCGAACGCATCGGAACCGGGATGTTTGAAATCGGCGGTAAGCCGGATATTCGTTGTTACATCCCTTACAAGGCTTTTTCCAAACTTTTTCATACGAAGTACTCCGAACCCACCATTTCCATCAAGGGTTTTGACCGCGATGTGAAACTACAGGAACTGGAAGGAGAACTGACGGGACTGATGCGTAGCAAACGTGGGTTGAAGCCTTATCAGGAAGATAACTTTTCGTTGAATCGGCCCGAAGCTATTCAGAACCTGGTCGAAACGGTTTTTAGTGCTCTTCGCGGAGCCGGAATCATCATTGCCCTGTTCTCGCTGTTAATCGGCGGCTTCGGCATTGCCAATATCATGTTCGTATCAGTGAAAGAACGGACGAACCTGATCGGCATTCAGAAATCGCTGGGAGCCAAGACCTATTTCATCCTGTTTCAATTTCTTTTTGAAGCCATCTTTTTAAGTTTGATTGGGGGGCTGGTAGGGATTGTGCTGGTGTGGCTTATCACCTTTTATCCACAGGATGTACTGACCATTCAACTAACACTGCCAAACATTAGTATTGGGGTAATGGTCTCCAGTGGCATTGGTTTATTAGCGGGAATTATCCCGGCCTGGATTGCAGCCCGAATGGATCCGGTGCTGGCCATCCGTTCCAAGTAAGAAGGGGAATGGCCATTTTTTTGAGGCAATCAAATGGGTATTTTTCACAGGAATACTCAAAAATTCAGCAAACCTACTTTTATTTGAAACACACATCCGGCCTGCATAAGGCTCATTAGATTCAACCTGACATGAAAACCTTTGGTAAAGTTTTATTGATTCTGGGGATTGTGACCCTCCTCGTTTTCTGGATCCTGACAAAAATTAATTATTCAGAAGGAGAAAGAGCCGGTACCATTACCCGTTTCAGCAAAAGAGGATACGTCTTCAAAACCTGGGAAGGGGAGCTGCTGCTAGGCGGTTTTTCCGAAGGAACGGGACAGATGAATGCCGAAAAATGGCAGTTCAGCGTGGATAATGGTCTGGACTCTACCGTTAACACCGTCAATGAAGCCCTGCGGACGGGAAGAAGGGTAACGCTCTACTACGAAGAGAAACTTTTCCAGTTTGACTTCGACGGCGAAACTAAATTCTTTGTCACCCGGGCCGAATTTGCCGACGGTCGTCACTAACAATTCCGGAAACAAAGCGGGGGAATATTCGAAGATCAGCCGGGCCATCAACGGTTGTTTGGTGATTTGTTGATAGTTTTGATAACTGATCGCTGAGATCAACGAACCATTCGTCACTAATTCATCCGCGTATGACCCCCGCTTTTCAATTTCGGCAGGAGGTATTCTCACTAACGTCCGTTAGTTCCTATATTCTTACGTTCGCTCTTAGTCCTAAGGATTTCCAGATCAGCATCATTGATCCGGCCAGTAGTCGCTGTCTGTGGCTGGAAGAGTTTGGCCTGACGGAGACCTCTTCGGAGGAAGAATATGTAGTGCAGATTCAGAATATTATCAGTCAGCATCCACTGTCCGGAAAAACGTTCTGGAAATCGGTCCGGCTGATCATCAGTAACCAGTCTTTCACCCTGGTGCCGACCCCCTTGTTTCAAAAAGAATACACGGCCCGGGTCCTCTCCCTGGCTCGGGGGCAGGCTATCACTCAGGAAAGCGTTCAGCATACCACCCATCCCCGTTGGGAGGCCGTTAACGTCTTTTCCCTGCCTACGCAGCTTTCCGAATGGATTCTGGAAGTATACCCCCTGGAAAAAATTCAGATTTTTCATCAGGCAGATATTTTACTGGAACTGGCATCTCAGCTGGGCGATCATTCGCTGATGATTTATTTTGAAAAACAGGCCGCTACGCTGGTTTACGTACGGGAGAATCGGTTGCACTATTGCAATCGTTTCGTGTATCGTGTGCCGGCGGATGTAGTGTATTACGTGCTGTTTGTCATGAATGAATTACAAATCAATGCGGAAGAAGTGCCCGCCTGGGCATTCGGTGTTATTGATGAATCGGAAGAGGCTTATCAGCTGTTATATAACCACATTCAACATCTTTCAGCAGGCCTGCCCGAGACCATTCATCTCCCTAAAATTTCTGAAGAACAGTCTACTTCCTATCGCGTAGCCACTTTGCTGAACTAAGCCCTTCGATACCTATTCAGGATTTTAACCCTCTATGCCTTTAATTATGTCAAGAATTGCTTTTTTCCCCGGATCATTTGACCCTTTCACCAAAGGCCACGAAGACATTGTTCGGCGGGGGCTCAAGCTCTTCGACGAAATCATTATTGGTATTGGTCATAACTCCAGTAAGAAACGGTATTTCCCCCTGGAGGTAATGACCGAAGCGATTCAGCGGACCTTCCGGAATGAGCCCGTGCGGGTGCTGCCCTACCAGGGTTTAACCGCCCGAGTGGCGGAAGAGCATCAGGCTTCTTTTTTGCTGAGGGGATTGAGAAATACGACGGACTTTGAATACGAGAACAGCATCGCTCAGGTAAACCGGGATTTATACGAAGGACTGGAAACCGTATTCCTGATCTGTTCACCAGAGCTGGCCCCTATTTCCAGTACGATTATTCGGGATTTACACCGCCACGGAGCCAGCGTAGATCAGTATTTGCCGTATTCCGTGAATGATTTGTAGAGCCGGGAACGGAAGTTTAGCCTAATTCATTTGAAACATAGGTCTTAACTGCTTTCCAAAGTATATGTCTCTATTATTCTCTCCTTTAACTCTGAAGAAAATTACGTTTCGGAACCGAATCGTGATTTCTCCCATGTGTCAGTATTCGTCGGTGGATGGCTTTGCCAGTGACTGGCATCTGGTGCATTTAGGTTCCCGGGCCGTAGGAGGTGCGGGACTGATTATTCAGGAAGCTACGGCGATTTCTCCCGAAGCTCGTATTTCTCGTGAAGATTTGGGCATCTGGAAAGATGAGCACATCGAAAAGTTACAGCAGATTACTTCGTTTATTCGCCAGCAGGGAGCCGTAGCCGGTATTCAGCTGGGGCATGCCGGTCGGAAAGCCAGCGTCTACCGTCCCTGGGATGGAGGCGGTCAGGTAGCCGAATCGGAGGGAGGCTGGAAGCCCGTAGCTCCCAGTGCCATTGCCTTCAGCGAAAAAGATGACAGTCCTGTGGCTCTGGATAAAGCTGGCATCCAGAAAGTAATCGCTGATTTTAAAGAAGCTGCGGGGCGGTCCTTCCGGGCGGGATACGAAGTGCTGGAAATTCACGCCGCTCACGGGTATCTGATTCACCAGTTTTTCTCTCCCCTCAGTAACAACCGTACCGACGAATACGGCGGCAGTTTCGAAAACAGAACCCGGATTTTACTGGAAGTGCTGGAAGCAGTGCAGGAAGTATGGCCGAGCGAGTTACCCATTTTCGTACGGATTTCCGCTACCGACTGGGTAGAGAACGGTTGGGATGTCGAGCAATCCGTCGAATTGGCGAAACTACTGAAAACGAAAGGCGTCGATATCATTGATACTTCGTCGGGGGGACTGGCTTCTTACGCTAAAATTCAGGCAGGGCCAAATTACCAGGTCCCTTTCGCCGACCAGATTAAAAATGCAGCTGACGTGCAGACGGGAGCTGTAGGCATTATTACGGAAGCCCATCAGGCTGAAGAGATACTCCAGAAAGGACAGGCCGATCTGATTTTCATCGCTCGTGAATCGCTGCGGGATCCGTATTTTCCCATTCACGCCGCGAAGGTCCTTGGCGACGAAATTACATGGCCTGTACAATACGAACGGGCCAGGCGTTAGGCTTAAAAAAGAACTTCCCGAAAGCGATAAGCTTTCGGGAAGTGAATAAGTATTCTAGTTTCTTGCCGGAACCGTGCTCCAGAGCCGATCAAAGACGTAGCGAATGGAGCTGTACGAATCGACCATAGCGTTCTGGACTTCTTTCTTGGTCATCCAGCTGATTTTTTCAATATCTTCTTCCCACTGCGGAGTCATCTCTTCGTCGTTCAGGCAATTCATCTGATACCATTTCGTCCGCTTCAGAATGCGATTACCATTGTGCGTGTATGTATGCCAGGTAGTGCAGATTTTATCCGTAAGTTCGACGTCTACGCCTGTTTCCTCCTTCACTTCCCGGATGGAGGCCTCTCGCGATTTTTCACCTGAATCAAGTTTTCCTTTCGGTAAATCCCAGCGTTTCAGACGATAAATCAGTAACATTTTATTGTCCTTAAACACGACTCCGCCTGCGGCTTTAACCACTTTAAAGTAGCTTTTTAGACGAGCTTCGGCCGCTTTCTGATCTGCCACCTGTACCATAATACTCTGTAGGGCAGCCGGGTGTTCATCGTGCAAAATATTCATCAGGCGTTCCAGCGAAGCCAGTGAAGCATTCAGGATTAAAACATGACCGTGAAGCAGCTCCGTTTTAATGCCTTCCAGACGGGTATCCAGGACCACATCAAAATCACTCTTCTCCCGTAATAAATTAGCTCGCTGAGCATCAGTAATTTTTACGGGACGGTCATTGATAAACAGGACCATGAATCTTTCTCTTAATAGTTAGTGATACAAAGATAAAAGCAAGTGACGTAAAGTCCAGAAGTAAGAACTGTTAAAGACTCTAAGCTGCCAAAAGGTTCATTAACTTAGAGAAAGTTGAAGCGGATTAGTTAAAGAAATCTCCTCAAAAAGACGACGGAACTTCAGCAGAACCCCTCGGCGAAGGGCGGAATTTCCATACCTTTGCGGCATGGAACTCGTACCCTCACAAACCGTAGCGGCTCGCGTGGCCGAAATGCTTTTGGAAGTAAAAGCAGTACGTCTAAGCCCCGAATCGCCTTTTACCTGGGCATCTGGCTGGAAATCTCCCATTTATTGCGACAACCGTGTGACGCTTTCATCGGCTTCGGTTCGGAAATATATTAAAGAATCGCTCGCTGAAATGATTAAGAATGAGTTCTCGGATGTGGATGCCATTGCGGGGGTAGCTACGGCGGGTATTCCGCAGGGGGCTCTGGTGGCGGATGTCCTGGATTTACCGTTCCTGTATGTTCGTCCGAAACCCAAAGATCACGGCATGGGCAATCAGATCGAAGGAAGGCTGGAAGCCGGACAAAAAGTAGTAGTCATTGAAGATTTGATTTCTACGGGCGGTAGTTCGCTGAAAGCCGTGGAGGCCTTACGCAAAGGTGGAGCGGAAGTAGTAGGGATGGCAGCCATCTTCACCTATGGGTTTCCTGTTTCTGTACAAAATTTTGAGCAGGCGGACGTGAAACTGCGTTGCCTGAGTGATTATAATGCTCTGGTAACCGCAGCTGTGCCCCTGGGCTATATCTCCGAAGATCAGGTAACGACGCTGAAAGAATGGCGTCAGACTCCTGAAACCTGGAAGCAGTAGGTCAGTTGTTAGTTGTTAGCGGCCGCCGCTGCGGTTGTTAGTTGTTAGTTGTTAGTTGTTAGTTGTTAGTTGTTAGTTGTTAGTTGTTAGTTGTTAGTTGTTAGTTGTTAGTTGTTAGTTGTTAGTTGTTAGTTGTTAGTTGTTAGTTGTTAGTTGTTAGTTGGAAAGTAAAACCCGTAAAGGTAAGGAAGACGTCTGAAAACGAAGGTAAGAACCCGAGCGGGGTTCAATATGATAGCCCTGGGTGAAAACCTGGGGTTTTTCATTACGGCACAAATATCCCCGTTACTGGCAGGTGTCTTCACCAGCCGATTGTAAAAAGGAAGTGATTGGTGAGGATACCAACCACGGCGGTAGGGGTAATAACGCGGTAGCCTCCTCCCGCCCTCGATGGTGTCTCATCAGCCAGTTATAATAAAGGAAGTGGTTGGTGAGGACACCAACCACGGCGGATAAGATACCGAACGAAAAGCGACATTTCCTGACTCCTCTTAGCGACAATACTTATCTCTTAATCCCGCGGCTTCCTGTTCTCCTAACTCCATGGCTTGTTTCCAGTCTTCACAGGCCCGGAGGCTATCTTTTTCCAGCCAGAAATTAGTACCCCGCATTTGAAAAAGTTTTCCGTTTTCGGGATTGGTTCGTAAGGCTTTATTGAGGTGACTACGACTTTGGGCGTATTTCTTCAGGTAATAGCTACAGGTGGCGAGCTCGGTTTCCAGCCCTTCTTCGGGTAAGGTTTGCTGAGCCACGGTGACTAAATCACCGTAAGCTTTTTCAAATTCCCGCAGGTGTAGCAATACCTGGCCCCGAAGCCGGTAGGCGGGTAGTAACGCTTCGTCGTGAACAATAGCCCGATTTAATTTTCCCAGAGCCACCAGCGTGTCTTCATCCACCAGTAAGCGGGTGGCTTCGGCCAGCTCCTGTTCGGCTTGCTTGTGATGGTACTGTTGTAACCCAAAGAACCCGAAAACAACAGCCAGAAGCAAAAACACGATGCCGGGAATCATCCATTTCCGGAATGCAGGCTTTGGCGTAGCCGGTGGGGGGGCGGCAGGGCGGGGTTTAGGTGGAGGTGGCGTCTGGGGTCGCTGAGCTGTACTTAATCTAAAATCATACGACGCCCGCAGGTCCGGATCTGAAAGAATGCGATAGGCCTCATTAATGGCCTTGAATTTTTCTTCTGCCAGCGAATGATTCGGATTTTTGTCGGGGTGCCAGCGAATGGCTAACTGGCGGTACGCCCGTTTAATTTCTTCCCCGGAAGCCGTTCGCGAAACGCCTAGTTGTTCGTAATGTGTCAATAGTCTCTGGTTTTTCTTAAAACGGAGGTGAGGAATACTTTATGCGTTGTTCTCCCTCTCAACCGTAAGTCAAACTTAAGAAAGTCCATACACTTTTCCCGGCAGACTCCGAATAAGACCCTGAAATTCGAGGTTTAATAACAGTGAAGCTAGTTTGGACATGGGAATCTGGGATTTCCAGGCCAAATCATCAATGTGCTGAGAGCCGTTATCGCGTAACAGACTCATAATGTTACTTTCTTCCTGAGAAAGCAGGCTCAGGTCAAGCGAATGATTCCTGGCGATTCCGGGTTTTTCATTCCAGTTTAAGCTATCTACCAGAGAAGGAACGTCCAGAAAAAGCTGGGCTTTGTTGTTGTGAATCAGAAAGTTGCATCCTTCTGAGCCGGGATTCTTCAGGTTGCCCGGAATGGCAAACACGTCCCGGTTGTAATTATTGGCATATTCGGCAGTTCCCATGGCCCCGCCTTTTTTTGCAGACTCAATGACGATCACGACATCCGAAAGTCCGGCAATGATTCGGTTCCGGTTCAGAAAAAAACGTCGGTCCGGTTTGACGCCCAGGGCTTGCTCGGAGACAAGGCCACCCAGTTCCTGCATCTGATGGGCAGTTTTCTGGTGTTCAGCCGGATAAATGGTATCAAGTCCATTGGCCATAACTCCAAAAGTGGGCAGCCCAAACTTCAGGGCGGCTTTATGAGCGGTTATGTCAATGCCGTAAGCCAGACCGCTCATAATGGCGGGCTGATACGGGGTCAATTGTTCAATGATTTCCTCGGTTAGGCGTTTGCCGTAATCCGTTGCCCGCCGGGTGCCTACAATTCCCACCGTTCGCGGCTGATTCAGGTTGCCCTGTCCCTTGAAAAACAGGACGGCCGGAGCGTCGTAAAGCGACCTGAGGCGGGGCGGATAGGCTTTATCCGTAAAAAAAAGAAAGGTATATCCGCCCTGATCGAGCTGTTGAAGTAGTTGCTCGGCCCGGTCAAAGCTATTCTTGGCGGAAATGGTTCGGGATAACAAATCACCAATGCCCCGGATTTTCTGAAGCTTACCGGGCGGTAACTTGAAAACGGCTTCGGCGGAACCGCAGTGAGAAACCAGTAAACGCGTGAGCATATCGCCTACGCCGGGCGTGAGCCATAAAGCCAGCTGATAGAATCGTTCAGGGTACATGGGGTTGTCAGGGAATGCCCCAAAATTGCCTACTAATTACGTATGATTGGTCATTGCGGGTGGATTAGTACCTGAACGGTTGGGGCTCAGGCTTACCAATGATTTTCCTGAGCAGACACGTTCGCATGAAAAAGAGCGGTACTTTTGATCCAGAAACGAGCTTCTTCTTTCCAAACCCAAGCTTTATGATGCCCCGTTTATGGATTTGTTTAGTTCTGATCGTTACGTTGCCTGTCTTACCTGCGTGGCGGCAGCAGCAGGGACAGGCCGATGACCTGAAAGAGCGTTTTCGCGAGCGACTGACTGAGTTTGAGCGGGCCACCGAACGACTCGAGCTCAGCTACCCCCTGGATACCCTTAATTCCCGAGAATCTTTTCTGAAAGCCCGGCTGGCTTACAAGCGAATCGAGTGGCTGGTGGAGGGGTACGATCCCGTGATGGCCCGGCAAATCAACGGTCCACCCGTGGATGAAGGAGAAATGGAAGATCAGTTATTAATCGAACCCACGGGTTTTCAGGTAATTGAAGAGATTATTTTTCCAAGACTGGATACCACCCGGCTGGATGAATTACAGCAGGAGTGCGAAGAATTACAGACCAATGCCAGTCTGCTGGCCAAACACCCCTGGCTCAACGAATTACAAACGGTTCACTTCTGGGATGCTCTGCGTCTGGAGTTGTCCCGAATCGGAACCCTGGGGATTACGGGTTACGATTCACCCGTGGTGCATTACTCATTACCGGAGGCCATTGCGTCACTGGAGGGCTGTGAGGATTTAATTAATGCCTATGAAGTAAGTGCCGAAACGGAAGACTATCTGAAAAAAACAAAGGCCGCTTTAAAAGGAGATTTCGATACCTTCGACCGGGCCACCTTTCTTAGCCAGTGCCTTCGGCCCTTATGTCAGTCTTTACAAAAAGATCAGCAGCGATTTGGGATTCCGCCGCTTCGGGATAATGGTCGTTTTCTGGCTACGGATGCCTGGTGGATCTTTGATAAGGAGGTATTTCAGCCCGAGTTATACAGTCCGCAACCCGACTGGCCCGCGACGGAAGAACGCATTGCTCTGGGTGAAAAGCTTTTTAATGAATCCTTACTTTCCGGGAACGGTCAGCGGAGCTGTGCTACCTGCCATCAACCTGACCAGGCTTTTACCGATGGCTTACCCAAAAGTCAGGCTCTGGGTCATCAGGGAACCGTCGCACGCAATGCTCCTACCCTATGGAATGTAGCCTTACAGGCCACGTTATTTCAGGATGCCCGTTCGGCTTCGCTGGAAATGCAGATTGCCGATGTTATGAAAAATCCGCTGGAGATGAATGGCTCGCTTTCACTCGCGGTATCTAAGTTATCCCAGAACAAAAGTTATAAGGAAGCCTTTCGAAAAGCGTACGGATCGGAGGTAAAGTCAGATCAGGTGATGAACGCTCTGGCCGCTTACTTACGCTCCCTGATCCGGCTGGATTCCCGTTTTGATGAGTTCATGCGGGGTAATGAAAATGCTCTGAATGCTGAGGAAAAAAGGGGATTCAATCTCTTTGCCGGAAAAGCAAAATGTGCAACCTGCCACTTCCTGCCTTTGACCAATAGTATGTTACCGCCCTCCTATGAACATTCGGATGTGGAAGTACTGGGCGTTCCGGCTCAGGCCGATCTGGATCATCCAAGGCTGGATGCTGATCGCGGGGCCGGAGCCATTGCTCCCTTTGATGTGCTGAGGTATGCCTTTAGAACGCCGACGCTGCGGAACGTCGCTCACACGGCTCCTTACATGCACAACGGTGTTTTTAAAACCATGGAGGAAGTCGTCGAGTTTTATGATCGGGGCGGTGGCCAAGGTATTGGACTGGACGTTCCCAATCAGACCTTACCACCCGAACCACTGGGATTAACCGTGCAGGAAAAAAACGATCTGGTCTTGTTTATGAAAACCCTGACCGACTTGCCGGATGTACAGAAATAGAAAATTTCGGAACGATTCCGGAATAATTCACCACGAAATGCAGTTAGCCTTTCACAAATGCCGATTCCCGAAGGCATTTGCGTTCGCTACAGACCTATGATCAATCGAAATCTTATCGACGGCCTGAATTTTGTCTCCAAACTCAACGCCAAACGGGTTTGGAACGGCCTTAAAGTCGTCTCCAGTTACATAGAATCCAAGATTACCCAGAAGCCGGTTCACCGGGGCTTACCCATTGCTTTATCCTTTGAACCGACGACTTCGTGCAACCTGCGTTGCCCCGAATGCCCGAGTGGTTTGCGTTCCTTCACGCGTCCGACGGGGATGCTGGAGGGGGATTTATTTAAACGCACTATGGACGAAATCGGGGATGAATTACTGTATCTGATCTTCTATTTTCAGGGTGAACCGTATCTGCATCCGCAGTTTCTGGACATGGTGCAGTATGCTTCGAAAAAGGGCATTTATACGGCAACATCGACCAATGCCCATTACCTGACGGATTCCTACGCGAAAAAAACGGTAGAAAGCGGTTTGGATCGCCTGATTATTTCCATTGACGGCACAACGCAGGAAGTGTACCAGCAGTATCGGGTAGGAGGGAAGCTCCATAAGGTCATTGAAGGAACAAAGAATATTCTGAAGTGGAAGAAGGAACTCAAGTCCCAAACGCCCCATGTGATCTTTCAGTTTCTGGTCGTCCAGCCCAACGAGCATCAGATTGAGGAAGTGAAGAAGCTGGCAAATGAATTGGGCGTGGACGAAGTAGGCTTAAAAACGGCTCAGATCTACGATTACGAAGAGGGAGATCCGCTCATTCCAACCATTGAGAAGTATTCCCGCTACGCCAGAGAAGCCGACGGTAAGTATCGCATTAAAAATAAGTTTGTCGATCACTGCTGGAAAATGTGGCACAGTTGCGTCATTACCTGGGATGGACTCGTCGTTCCCTGCTGTTTTGATAAAGACGCCGAGTATCGACTGGGCGATTTGAAAGAGCAGTCCTTCAAAAGCCTCTGGAAGTCAAAAGCCTACGAGCAATTCCGGGCTTCACTGATCCGAAGCCGCTCTGAAATTGAGATGTGTAAGAACTGTACTGAAGGAACGAAAGTTTGGGGGTAACGACTTCTTTTTCAGGCCTTTAAGGTCGCTTCACAAATTAATAATATCCCTGATTCTAGGTATAAGGTACTGATTTTCAATAAGTAGGCTAACCAATAGTCTGCTTATTTTTTTTTGCGTGAAACTTTCGTGGAACATTCTTAGGCAATCCGACTGAATGTTCGCATCTTTGAAATTCTAACGCACCGAGTTTAACCTATGGCCAAAGTAATTGCCATTGCCAACCAGAAAGGAGGCGTCGGGAAAACCACCACGACGATTAACCTGGCTGCTAGTTTGGCAACCCTGGAGTTCCGGACTTTGATTGTAGATGCTGACCCACAGGCCAACTCTACGTCGGGTTTAGGCTTCAATCCGAAAGAAATTGAAAATTCCATCTACGAATGCATGGTCGATGGAATTAATGTCTCCGATATTATCATTCAGACCGACATTGATTACCTGGATCTGATTCCCTCGCACATTGATCTGGTAGGTGCTGAAATCGAGATGATTAACCTGAAAACCCGGGAAGAGAAAATGAAGGAAGCTCTGGCTTCTGTTCGTGACAATTACGACTTCATTATCATTGACTGCTCGCCTTCCCTGGGTCTGATTACCATCAACAGTCTGGTTGCGTCCGACTCGGTGATTATACCGGTTCAGTGTGAATACTTCGCTCTCGAAGGCTTAGGCAAGTTGCTTAACACCATCAAGATTATTCAAAGCCGCCTCAACACGGGGCTGAGCATTGAGGGTATTCTGCTGACAATGTACGATCTGCGGGTTCGCTTATCCAATCAGGTGGTAAACGAGGTAACCGCTCACTTCCAGAATATGGTATTCAATACCATCATTCCCCGGAACATTCGCCTGTCGGAATCTCCCAGTTTTGGCGTTCCTGCCATTGCCCACGATGCAGACTCGAAGGGAGCCATCAGTTACCTCAACCTGGCTCGGGAAATTCTTACCAAAAACGGCTTAGTAACCATTGATTGAGAACGTGTTTAGGATTTAGAGTCACGAAAAACGCGAACCACTAAGTCTGAACAGGGAAGGAAGATATGAATAACACCAATAAAAAACGGGTTGGGTTAGGACGTGGTCTGGGAGCCTTATTACAGGACTCGGACTCGGTCAACAGCCGGCCCAGTGCCACCCCACTATCGGCTCTGGAGCACATTAGCTCCATGAACGAGATCAATGTTAATTTTATTGAAACCAACCCTTTCCAGCCGCGTACTCATTTCGATGAGGAGTCGTTGCAGGAACTGGCGGAATCGATTAGAATTCAGGGCATCATCCAGCCGATTACGGTTCGTCAGTTAGGCCGCGATCAGTATCAGCTCATCTCGGGTGAGCGTCGTTTACAGGCTTCCAAACGGGCCGGGTTAACGCACATCCCAGCCTACGTTCGGACGGCTAATGACCAGCAAATGCTGGAAATGGCTCTCATTGAGAATATTCAGCGTGAAAACCTCAACGCGATCGAGATTGCCCTGAGTTATCAGCGACTGATTTCGGAGTGTAACCTCCGTCAGGAAGAATTGGGCGACCGCGTAGGAAAAAACCGCACGACGGTTAACAACTACATTCGTTTACTGAAACTTCCCCCGGTGATTCAGGCTTCCCTGCGGGATAATAAAATCTCTATGGGCCACGCCCGGGCTATCATCAACATCGACGATGTAGATACCCAGCTGAGTCTTTTCAAGCGTATCGTCGATGAAGACTGGTCGGTGCGTCGGGTAGAGGAGGAAGTACGTAAAATTCAGAATCCTGAACTGGCGGATGCCCAAACTAAAAAAGTGCCCCTGAAGCAGGAAATTCGGAGCATTCAGTTCCGTTTATCTTCGTTCTTTGGCTCCAAAGTTTCGATCAAATCCGACGAAAAAGACAAAGGTGAAATCCGTATTCCCTTCACCAATCAGGAAGATCTGGAGCGGATCATCAGTACATTAGGCGAATTATCATAAGAATATTTAACAGTTTTCAGAAGTGGTACGAAGTAATTCAGAGCGTTCTTTGGTCTTTCATTTTCCGATAGCCATGAAATATCTGATTTACTTCGTATTGTTTTTAGGACTTACCCAGTCGGCCATCGCCCAGAAAACGGACTCCCTGGAGATCGCTAAGGTAGGGGTGGACTCGCTGGTGAAGTCCATTCCGGTTCCGAAGGGTAAGCTCAAAAAGCCCCTGAACATTATTCCCCGTTACGCGACGTATAAATCTCTGGCTTTGCCGGGCCTGGGGCAGGCGTATATCCGCCAGTACTGGACCATTCCCATCATTTACGGAGGCTTTGGAGCCTTGGGATACGCCATCCACTGGAATCAGGTACGTTACAAGTCCGTGCTGGGTAGTTGGGAAAATTTTATTTATCAGCGGGATAAGCAAAAAGTACCAGTCCCTACCGTTGATGTCGTCATTGGAAATAAAGTCTATGAAGGCGTTACTCAGGAGTCCGTACTCAGGTCCAATACCGCTTTGTATCGCCGTCAGCGGGATTTATCCATCATTGGCTGCGTCGTTTTATACGCTTTTCAACTGGTCGAAGCGAACGTTTCGGCCCATTTGAAAACGTTTGATAATACCGACGATATTTCCCTGAAATTTAAACCCGGCGTTCAAACCGATTACACAAGTACGCCCATTGGCATTACGGCCGTTTATACATTTAAGTAATAGAGTTTGATAAAACAGGTTTGAAATCGTTTGATTGGCTTTGAACAAGGTTTGAAGATTTTCATACGTTATCATACACTCAAACAGACCCAAACCCGATTCAAACGTTCCTCATACCAGAATTAATATGCGAATAGTACTCTTAGGTTACGGAAAAATGGGCAAAGTCATTGAACGCATTGCTCAGGAACGTGGCCACGAAATTGTAGGTCGGATTGACGAAACCAACCGGGAAAGTTTTGCTGAATTTTCTCCCGCAACGGCTGATGTCGTGATTGAGTTCAGCCATCCTTCTGCCGCTCTTCAAAACCTCAAAGATTCGATTGGACAGGGCTTACCTACCGTCTGCGGAACCACGGGCTGGCTCGATCATCGTACCGAAATTGAAGCCCTGACGGCCAAGACGACCGGAGCGTTCTTTTACGCTTCCAATTACAGCATTGGGGTCAATCTGTTTTTCCGCATGAACAAACGGCTGGCAAAGCTGATCAGTCCTTATCCCCAATACCGTGTGGAAATGACCGAAATCCACCACATTCATAAACTGGATGCTCCCAGCGGTACGGCCATTACGTTAGCCGAAGGAATTCTGGAAACGAATAACCGCTTATCCCAATGGGTATTGGAAGAAGGCGACGGACAAACTACCTTGCCCATTCATGCCGTTCGGGAAGGCGAAGTTCCCGGAACCCACATGGTTACCTATCAGTCCGAAGTAGATTCCATTGAAATCAAACACACTGCTCATAACCGGCAGGGCTTTGCTCTTGGAGCCGTAGTGGCGGCCGAATGGCTCGTGGGTAAAGTAGGCGTGTTCGGAATGGATGATTTATTAGGAGAAGAGTAATGTAGTTGCTAGGTAGTGGTTGTTAGTGATTTGGAAAACGCATCTAACAACCATCAACTAGTAACCAACAACTAAAACAAAAGATAATGGAAGTAAAAACGGCTCAGCAGGGTCAGCCTAAAAAACAGAAATCGGCCTTTCGCGAGTGGATTGATTCGGTCACGTTTGCCGTAGTGGCGGCTACGCTTATCCGCTGGTTATTTCTGGAAGCGTACACCATTCCTACGCCTTCGATGGAAAACAGCCTGTTGGTGGGTGATTTCCTTTTTGTCAGTAAGCTGCATTACGGAACCCGTACACCTCAAACGCCCCTGCAGGTACCCTTGACTCACCAGAAAATCTGGGGAACGAATATTGACTCGTACCTCGACTGGATCAAGTTACCCATGTACCGACTACCCGGTTTTTCGAGTGTGAAAAACGGGGATGTCGTGGTTTTTAATTACCCCGATTCGCTGCACCTGCCCGCCGATCTGCGTCCTAACTATATCAAGCGTTGCATTGGTATTGCCGGCGACGTTATTGAAGTTCGTGATACCCAGGTATGGGTGAACGGAAAGGCCATGGAAAATCCGGAGAAGATGCTCCAGCCCTATAACATGTACACCAAAGAGGCTTTGGACAGCAAATTTTTCCTGAAATACGACATCTGGAACCGCCAGAATGAATCCGAAAACTGGTCTCCCTTTTACGAGGTGGATTCGGTTCGCAAGGAAGCCATCCTGACGGGTTACCACGTGACAACCAGTGCGGCCGTAGCGAAGCAATTCCAGGAAATGGGTATTCAGGTACAGCCGGAAATTATTCAGAAAGGTCTGGCGGATAGTCGTATTTACCCTTATTCTCCTTTGTTTAACTGGAATCAGGACAACTTCGGTCCTTTGCAGGTTCCTAAAAAGGGAGAGACCATCCAGCTAACGGCTGAGAACATTGCCAAATACCGGGACGTGATCGAAAACTTCGAATATAATGACAAGGTGGAAATCGACGGAACGACCGTGAAAGTAAACGGCCAGGCCATCTCTACCTATACTTTTAAACAGGATTATTACTTCATGATGGGAGACAATCGCAGTAATTCGGCCGATTCGCGTTACTGGGGTTTTGTTCCTTCTGATCACATCGTAGGAAAAGCGGTATTTGTATGGATGTCGCTGGATCCGCAGGGCAGCTTCCTCGATAAAATTCGCTGGAAACGTCTGTTCCGTCTGATTGATTAGTCAGGACTATACTCCTTAGAAAAGCCCGTACTGAATCTCAGTACGGGCTTTTTTTGCTATACAGTATTGATTACAGATAAATATTTAAATAAATAATCCTACTTTGTAAATCGGTAATCCTTTGATCCCCCGAAGGATTTTTCTCTAAATCTCCTAAAACTTTTACAACCGAAATGCAAGGTTTGCAAGGTATTGATTACGGTGTCTTCCTGATCTATTTTTTACTGGTTTCTCTGTACGGCTACTGGATTTACCGCCGGAAAAAATCCAGCGAAATCAACACCAAAGATTTTTTTCTGGCGGAAGGTTCGCTCACCTGGTGGGCCATTGGAGCCTCGCTGATTGCCTCGAATATTTCGGCTGAACATTTTATTGGCATGTCCGGCTCGGGTTTTGCCATGGGGCTGGCCATTTCTTCCTACGAATGGATGTCGGCGGCTACGCTGATTATCGTGGCGATCTTCTTCATTCCGATTTACCTGAAGAATAAGATTTATACCATGCCGCAGTTTCTGTCGCAGCGGTATAATGACACCGTAGCCACCATTATGGCTATTTTCTGGCTGTTACTGTACGTCTTTGTTAACCTTACTTCCATTCTGTATTTAGGAGCATTAGCCGTTGAAACCATCTCGGGGGTTCCGTTTACCTACTGCATGTTTGGGCTGGCTCTTTTTGCCATTTTCATTACCCTGGGCGGCATGAAAGTCATCGGATACACCGATCTGATTCAGGTAGTGGTACTGGTTATGGGCGGCGTAGCCGTAACCGTTCTGGCTCTGCAAATGGTTTCAGATCAGTGGGGCGGCAGTGGGGTACTGGATGGACTAAGTCTGTTACGAACCCACGCGGATGGACATTTTCACATGATCTTTTCGGAAGGCGACAAGTATTACTACGAGTTACCGGGCATGGCCGTCCTCTTTGGCGGCATGTGGATCAATAACCTGAACTACTGGGGCTGTAATCAATACATCGTACAGCGGGCTCTGGGAGCCGACTTACCCACGGCCCGTAACGGCATTCTGTTTGCCGCTTTTCTCAAATTAGTCATTCCGATGATCTGCGTAATTCCGGGTATCGCCGCGTACGTTCTGTATCAGAACGGAGCGTTTCAGCAGGAAATGGTGGATGCGGCAGGAAATGTCAAACCCGACCATGCCTACCCGACCCTGATGAATTTACTGCCGAACGGACTGAAAGGCCTGGCCTTTGCGGCCCTTACCGCAGCAATTGTGGCTTCACTGGCGGGAAAATGTAATAGCATCTCCACGATTTTCAGTCTGGATATTTATAAGAAATTCCTGAATCCAGACGCTTCAGAAAAGCAAACCGTTTGGATTGGTCGCCTTGCGGTTTGGGTGGCTTTTGCCATTGCCCTGATGATTACGCCACAGTTGCGACGGCTGGAACAGGCCTACCAATTCATTCAGGAATATTCGAATTACCTGACGCCCGGAGCTTTCGCTCTGTTTTTCCTGGGTTTATTCTGGAAACGAACGACTTCAACGGCGGCTCTCATTGCCGCCAGTTTATCCATTCCGCTGGCTTTGGTATTCAAATTTGTGCCGGAAACGCCCATTCCTTTTCTTCACCGGACGGGCTGGTGTTTCCTGATTCTGGTAAGCATCATGGTTGTCGTTTCCCTGCTGGATTCATCCAGCAAGTTCAACCCCAAAGGCCTTACCCTGACCCGAAGTATGTTCCGGATTTCGCCTACGTTCGTGGTCTTTTCGGTGTTGATTTGGGGAATCATTGCGGCGTTGTATACCGTATTCTGGTAGATAGGTGTTATTTGAATTGTGCAAAATTATAGTGGTATGAGTCAGTACATACAAAATTCTATTACCTTTGAAGAAAAGGATAAGTCTTTCAGTTTCAAGAGAAAAAAACAGTTTCTGACCTTTTAATACCCAATACAATGAAAACCGAATTCAGTGCTGAAGAAAAAAATCCGCTGGCTAGTCTGGACGTATGGGAGGACGATTTACTCGAACGTTATCCGGAACCCCAGCAAACGGCCAAAGCCAAAGATGAATTCAGGAATTATGAAAACCCCGAACGGGATACCGTTCGTGAGTTTTATCGTCTGAACCATACTTACCAGACGTATGATTTTGTTCAGCAGAAGAAGGCCGATTTTCTAAAGTTTGACCGGAAAGAAATGCCCATCTGGGAAGCTTTCGACTTCCTGAATACCCTTGTAGACGATTCCGATCCCGACATTGAGCTGGATCAGCTGCAACACTTATTACAGACCTCGGAAGCCATTCGGGCAGACGGGCATCCCGACTGGTTTGTCCTGACCGGATTACTCCACGACATGGGCAAAGTATTATGCCTCTTCGGCGAGCCTCAGTGGGCCGTGGTGGGAGATACGTTTCCCGTGGGTTGCAAGCCGTCGGATAAGATTGTTTACCCTGAATTTTTTGAAGCCAATCCGGATACGAAGGACGAGCGATACAATACGAAATACGGCGTTTACGAACCCAATTGCGGCTTACGTAACGTACACATGTCCTGGGGACACGATGAGTATCTGTACCACATGATGAAGGATTATTTACCCGAATCGGCTCTGTACATGATGCGTTATCACTCATTCTACGCCCAGCACCGCGAAGAAGCCTATGATCACCTCATGGACGATCACGACCGCGAAATGTTTAAGTACGTTCGGTTGTTTAATCCGTACGATCTGTATTCCAAGGCTCCGGTGCCACCGAATGTGAAAGAACTGAAACCTTACTATCAGGATTTGATCGCGAAGTATTTACCTGCAACGATCAAATTCTAATCTTCGTAAAGACACGATTGACAGTTCAGTAGAAAAGAAAGAAGCCGAGTAATTTTGACTCGGCTTCTTTCTTTTACTCTACGTATAAAACCAGACCCTTCAGGTAATGACCTTCGGGATGGAAGAAATTCACCGGGTGATCGGGGCCCTGGGACAGGTGGTGTAATACCCGGACCTGTCGACCCGCCTCAATGGCCGCCGCCACGATCGTATTGTAAAACAATCCACGGTCAACAACCTGCGAACAGGAGAACGTGAAGAGAATGCCACCCGGGGCCAATCGTTTCAATCCTTCAATGTTGAGCCGCTTATATCCTTGTACGGCCCGGTGACGGGCGTCCATGCTTTTGGCATAAGCCGGAGGATCCAGAACCACGACGTCATATTGCTGATCGTGGGTTTTTAGGTACTTCATTACGTCTTCGGCGTAAGCTTCATGCGTGGTTTCCCCTTCGTGATTTGCCGCTACGTTTTGCTCGACTAATCGAATGGCTTTTTCTGAAACATCGACCGAATGCACCAGCGATGCCTGAGCCGAAAGGGCATAAATCGAGAAGCCGCCGGAATAACAGAAGGCATTGAGTACCCGCTTGCCTTTCACGTATTTCGTTAACAGCTGACGGTTTTCGCGTTGATCCAGAAAGAAACCCGTTTTCTGACCCGTTTGCCAGTCAATGAGAAACGTATGACCGTTTTCCAGCACGGGATGAGGCAGGCTGATGGTATCTTTTTGCCAGAGGTACCCATTCTGAACCGATTGGGCGTAACGATCGGGTAAGGTTTCGTGGCTTTTATCGTAAACGCCTGTCAACTGCTCACCGTAAAGCGTTCGCAGAGCCTGTGTGATGCTTTCACGTTCGCGGTGCATGCCGACGCTGTGGCCCTGAAAAACGACTACGCCGTTATACCAGTCCAGAATCAGGCCGGGAAACCCGTCGCCTTCGCCGTGCACGAGTCGACAACAGGTCGTATCCGTAAACTGAAGAGCCTGTCGTACGCGTAAGGCTTTTTCCAGACGCTTGAACCAGAAATCAGCGTTGGGGGTAATGGGCTCGAAGGAAAAGAGCTTAACCGTGATGGAGCCTTCGTGGTAATGACCCGTAGCGAGGTAATTCTTCTGATGATCGACTACCTCAACCACTTCGCCATCCTGCGGCTTACCGAGGACCTTGGCAATCGCACCCGAAAACACCCAGGGGTGGAAACGACGAACGGGAGCATCCTTTCCGGGCTTTAATATGATTTGAACAACGGATTCCATCGCACAAAGATACGGCGGACTTGGGGTTGTTAGTTGCTGGTTGTTTGATGAAAGTTGTGCGTTGTTGGTTATGAGTCAAAAGCTATGGGCAGGAAGAAAGTAAGTAAGTAACCAAAAGTCCCGAAAGGCAGGATGTTCCGGTTGAAAGCTTTTGAGAGGTAGCCGAAGAACAAAGACCTTGGACACCGAAGCCAAAACAAGCATTAGCAGAACTTCCCGAAAGCTTTGAGCTTTCGGGAAGTTGCAACAAGAAATATATTAAATAAAGCTCCTGGCCCGGAACTTACCAGTACACCATAACACTGCCCAACAACCAACAACCAGCCTAATCCTCCGGCCGGATCCCAAGCAGTCGCTGGAGCCAGGAACGTTTTTCCTGATCTTCAGATTTCTTATCCTGCTCGGATAACTCTTGAAGGGTATTTAAATCCGGCTGGCCCGCGTCAATCCAGCAGGTGTACCAGAAGTCTCCAATCATTTTGATGGAGGCTCGCATCTGTTTTTCAACCTGATGATTCAGGGCCTGATGGTAACGTTCGGAAAAATCACGGGAATAGGTTTTCTGAGGCGTTGTTCCACGTTCTTCAATGCTGTACTTCCGGGACACGCCCAATTCCTTCGTTAATTGGGTCTCCAGCAGAAACAACGAATCCAGGCAGTGATGGGCATTTTTTACGGCTGTCCAGGCTCGTTGAGCGGGAGAATGCACATAGTGGGCTGGTCCAACAAAAAAGTCATATTTCTCGGCGTATAATTCCGGCAGGCGACTTTCCCAGAACGCATGAATGCCCTCCTGGCCGGTCAGTTGACCATTGTAGTTTTTAGTCGTGTGTAAAGGCACATTACCATCGGCGATGTAGTGACCCATTTCCGCCGAAAGCTTAAGAATACGGGCCGTATTATGCTCCCGGAATGCTTCCGTCAGCTGATACTTCATCCGCTGAATATGCCAGGGTACGATGCCGTGGGCGTTCAGGGTATCTTCACCCCAGAAATTTACGGCATCCTTCCAGTAAGGCTTGGCCCAGACGCTGTCACCGTAGGCTTCCACATCCAGGTAATGGCGGGCGGCTTCCCCGACTACCGCATAGCGGCGTTTGTCGGGGTTAACGGAGTTTTCCATCAGATAGACCAGGTGCTTTTTGTAGAAGCGGGCCATTTCGGGGGGAAGAGTGAAAATGGCTAAGCGATTGATCCGTTGATGAGCATAAAAGCCCCAGCTAAAGCCATTAAGGCTGACCAGCAGGTACAGGATCAGAAAAGAGAATCGTTTCATGGTGGAAGGGGGCCTTCAGGGGCTGAAAAGAAGGCTTTTAAAAACATGGATAGCAAGCTAATTTGAAGGAATTCACCGAATTAGAAAAGAATTTTTGAGTGAACGGCTGGTGTTTTAAAAAGAAAGGCTTACTTTTGCATTCCTATTCCGAAAATCCATAGTTTCCAGTAATATAAAGACATGGCAAACCACAAATCAGCTCTGAAGCGGATCCGTGCAAACGAAACCAAACGCCTTCGTAACCGTTTCCAGCACAAAACGACTCGTACGTTCATCAAGAAACTGCGTACTACTACTGACAAAGTAGAGGCTCAGGATCTGTACAAAAAAGTTTCTTCGATGTTGGATAAACTCGCGAAGAAAAACGTAATCCACAAAAACAAAGCAGCAAACAACAAGTCGAAGTTGGCAAGATTTGTCAACAAGCTTTCAGTTGCAGCTTAAGTAGCGGATCGCTCATTGATCAAACGGTAGGACACCGTTGATTGAGAAGCCTTACTTTTGTGAGTAAGGCTTTTTTGCTATGTCCACCCATGAAAACTACCTACACTTCGGCTCCCACGATTAAAACCTGGGCTGAAGAAGATCGCCCCCGCGAAAAACTCATGCTAAAAGGCAAGGCTGCGTTGAGTGATGCCGAACTGTTAGGCATTTTAATCAACTCAGGTATTCAGCAGTACACGGCCGTTGATCTCGCCAAGCTGATCTTAAGCAGCATCAACCATGATCTGAATCAACTGGCGAAGCTTACTATCAAGGAGTTGTCAAAGTTCAAAGGGATTGGCGAGGCTAGGGCCATAACCATTGTTTCAGCTCTGGAGCTGGGCCGCCGTCGAAAAGAAACGGAACCGCAGGCCCGCGTTTCCATTACGGGGTCTTACGTGGCTTACCAGACGCTTCGGCCGCATTTGATGGATTTACTGCACGAAGAGTTTTGGATTTTATTACTCAATCGGGCCAATCACGTCATTCGTCCCGTGCAGATTTCTACGGGTGGAATAGCAGGAACCGCAGCTGACCCCAAGTTAATCTTCAAACACGCCCTCGAGCATCTGGCCAGCGGCATTATTCTGGCCCATAACCACCCTTCCGGAAATCTTCATCCCAGTCAGGCCGACAAGGATTTAACCCGTAAACTCAAGGAGGCGGGTAAGTTGCTGGATATTCCCATTCTGGATCACCTGATCATTGCCGACCAGAAATACCTCAGCTTTATGGATGAGGGGCTTTTGTAAGGCCTCGTTTTCGGTACATCAGTACTCCCAGAAAAATCAGCAGTGCCCCGCCTGAAATGCCCGCATATACGGGAATAACACTAGCGTTCTGAATGGGGGTCGTGGCTCCAGTCTGAATGAGAGCGGCCCAGTAATAGGGTAACTGATGATCCTGTGTATGCATCCAGTTTAGTTTAGCTTTCTGCAAAGCCACGTCTTGTGGCAACCCTTCTGATAACTGCTGGTAGAATTGTTCGACTATCGTGTAAGTTGCCTGATCCTGTACATTCCAGAGTGTAGTGACCGTACTTGGAATACCCAGAGCTGCAAAGCCGCGGGCCAGGCTCTGAATCCCTTCTCCCTTTTGTTCCACTCCCAGTCCCGTCTGGCACGCGGAAAGTACCAGCAACTGCGTTCGGAAGGGCCGGTTCACGTTTAGATCCGAAAGCTTCAGGGCCGAGTCAGCGAAGTAAAGAACGGGTTCTGTGTGCTCGGACAAATGGGCATCGGCGTGGGTGAAAAGCTGTAAAATCCGGTAATTGGGGGCTTCCCTTAAAAAAGCAGCTTTCGTGGCTTTCTGATGAGTTTTTACCTGAGCAAAGGGAATACGGTCGGAAATGGTGCTCAGGAACTGAGCGGAACCGGGTAACTCGGGTTGTTTCAGGGAAGCAGAAAACTGCTCGGGAGCCATACCTAGAAACGGTCGTTGCCAGCCTGACGTTTGTCGGTCGCGAAGCAGAAACCGAGCCGAGTACGTATAACTGAAAGCCTGCTGATGGACTAAATAAGCATTCGGTAGCGTAGGAGAGTGACTGAAGGCTTCGAAGGGTAAAAAAGCTCCGTCCAGCGAAACGATCATTCGGGCCGATGGTACGTGTAAGGGCATTAACAGGCGACGGTAAAGCTGATAACCGGTCCGTTGCAATGCCTGAACTTCAGTTTTAGTCAACTCGGGAGTCGAGCAAAGCTTCAGAAAGCGGTTCGCATTTCTACGGAAACCTGACAAAGGAAGCTTTCGAAGAATGGTTTTACTGGAAGTGATTCCAATCGCATAAATGGCTTCGTCCCCTAAGAAGTAACTCACGAAGGCCTGATCGTTCCCTTCCAGTTTTTGCTGGATAGTAGCCACCGAAGGAACCTGGTTGTCGTATCGGTAGTGAAAGTACGCCGGGTGGGTCTGACGTAAGGATTCAATAAACTCCTGCTGAGCTTCGTGCTGACTGAACCACTGGCTGAATCGCTGAGCATACTCCCTCGTTCCCGGTGCGTATTGCTGAAGCTGCTCCAGTAACTGTTCCTGCCGGGTTCGAAAGGTCCGTTCCTGCTCGGCCAGGGCAGGGGAAAGTTTCTGATTGGCGGTTAACTCATTGAGCCGATCATTCAGTAATACGGCCCGGCTCTTCTCCAGGTAATAAAAAGCCAGAGCTACGTTTTGTTGAAGAAAAGAAGCCTCAATGGCCTCTTCGTACAGATGATGGGTGTCCTGCCGCCAGAATAATTTGGATTGAGTGGCTTCATGACTCCTCCGCATAAGCTCGACCATCTGGTCAGCGGTACGGAAGCTGGACAGAGCCCGAACCAGTAGTGGAGGACCAGGCTTTTGCCGGTACATTGCCAGCTCCATCGATGCTTTTTGTTTGATCAGCGTGAACAGGTATTCTTTTCGATACACGCTTTTGATGCTTTTCGAATCAGGGTTTATATCCCGCTTTTCATCATACGAGGGAACCATACTGCGGATCCCCTTCTTCAGCAGAGTTAAAGCAAGCGGATAATTTTTTTCATACGAAGCAAGCTTCCCAAGGTGACTGTACAGGCGGGCTCTGGCATGCGTATCTCGCGTCAAGGACAGGGCTTTTTCATACTGCTGGCGGGCTTGGTCGGGCTTGTTTTCATTTTCAGCTAATAAACCCGCCACGATATGGACGGAAACCTGAGCCTCTGGATGATCCGGAGTAATGAGTGTTCGGGCTTGCTGCAAATGACGATGTGCCGCGGGATAGTCTTCAAGCTGGCGACTGATTTCAGCGGCTAACTGCTCATATTCCCAAAGCATTAGCTCAGGGTTATGACGGGTAATTCTAAGTAACGAAGTTACCGCTGACTGAGCTTCGCTGAGTCGTCGTAACTCAACCAGAGCCTGGGCCTGCTGGTATAAACTGATCCGTTCGCGGTGCGGCTTTTTCGCCAGTCGGGCGAAGTGTACGCCTCGGTGGCGGAATGCAGGGCCGATTGATAATCTCCGGCGGAATGCTGCAGATAGGAAAGCTGATAAGCGGCGGCAGCGGCCCACTCCAGCTGTTGCGATTGCTGACTCACCCGGATACTTTCCTGAAGAATCTGCTGAGCTTTCGATCCCTGATTCATGCCGATCAGGTAAGCTCCGTATCGATAAAGATGCTTCGCTTTCAGGGCAGGGGCGATCTTCTGCGTGCTATGAATGGCCGCCCGGGCGAATTGTTCCGTTGCCTGGAAATTCTGTTCCTGCCAATACTGCCAGGCTAACTCCCCCAGTAATTCGCTGTAAATGGAATCCAGCGGAATACGACAGCGGAGCCAGTTCAACCGTAGTTTTTCCAGTTCGGCTGGTGGGGCATTTTGAGTAGAAAGACGAGACCATTCCCGATGCATGAAAGCGGCATCAGGACCTTGACCGAAGGTCCTGATGCCGCTAAAAAGTAATCCCAGTATTACCAGCGTTTTAATACGAAAGCATATAAAAGCCGCCTCTGACATAGGGCCTTAGGGATTGGTCTTTCCTGATCACTCCTTTTTGCTGAAGAACCGAGAAATACGTCTTTTTCAAAGCTTGACCCGGACTCTGCTGAATGGCCTTTTGAATGTCCAGAAAATACCGGGCGGCAATCCCCACAAAGACGGGCGTCGCGTAAGAAGACCCCTGCAGGTAAGCAGGTTCCTGATAGCCCGAAGCCTGAATGGGGTAAAGATTTCGGAAACTTCCGTCGTTCGTCTGAACCCCCAGATTGACAAAAGAAGAGGAATAGTTTTCGTAAGGAACCCGCTGGTGCCCTTCGATGTCCAGAGCTTTATCGAAAGCTTTCGTGAGGGAACTCAGCAGCCGCTCCGATTTACTTTCCCGGCAGTCGCAGTCTTCTTTGGCTTCACAGGTAAGGGTTGTAACGGTTACTACATTATCCAGTTCCAGACTATAACAGGCGGGATACAGGCGTTGTACGGAAATGTCAGTCGGGAATCCATCGTAATCGGTATGATTCCCCGCAGCGGCCGCTACCAGAATGTTACGCTCATTCATCTGTTCAAGCAGATGGCGTAATAGCGGAATTTCATCACCGTAATAGCCAAAACTGGCATTCACAATTCGGGCTCCATTGTTCATGGCGTAATTCAACGCACAGAAGACGTTAGCCAGCGACCCAAACCCGAAGTGATCGAATACTTTGAGAATCATCAGGGCCGCATTGGCCGGAGCCAGGTAATGAATGATGTGAGCAATTTTGCTGCCGTGCCGCAGGGAATTATCGTCCGTAGGCTGATTACCCAAAGCCGCATCTTTCGTCGAAAAATTCCAGCCTATTTGTTCCCGTTCGTCTGATCGGCGGCAGGGGTCTTCGAATTTTTTGTACCAGAAAGGCAAAGGATAACGTGGGTTGTCTTCAATCCCGGTATCCAGAATGGCGACGACCAGCCCGTCCGGTTTGGACTGAATTTGCTGCCAGTCCTGTTCGTACCGGCTCCAGTTCTGGAGGGGATCTACCGCCAGTGAATCTTCATTCGCCCAGGCGGCTGGAATAATGTAGTTCAGCGAAGACTTAATGGGGGGCTGCGTTGTGTGGCGGCCCGGCGGCTCGCTTCCGGCCGCCTTGATTTCCAGAAATTCATGAAGGCCTTCGCCCTGGAGTAGAAACGTAGATTCATCCAGACAGAGACACGCTTCGACGGACTGAAGCATTATTTTTTTGCCACTGCTATCCACCAGATATGCCTGTGGATCCGTTGGAAGTTTGGCCTGATTATTGAAAAATTTGAGCAAAGATTCCCGGCCTTTGATGGTCTCCGTCTGGGAAAGAGTGCCTACTGGAATTTCCAGATAGTCCAGTTGAATCAACAACTGATTTTTAACGGCAAAGCCCGTTCCGGAAGACACCTCGGCGATGGAGTCATACTCCCGTTTGTCGCGGATGAATTCCCGGATCTTTTTTCGGCTGCGGAAAGCAGGCGAGGGGGCCAGCCGTTTAGGTGAATCGTCAGGACGGCCGAAAGGACGCTCGGGCCCCTCGGGAGAATAGTTTTTCATAGAAGTAATGAGGTATAAAAGGTTATTTATTTGGGGTAAAATGCGTTAGTTCAGCCACTCCGCCGCCTGCGTTTTTCCGGGTAAGTTTTCCTGAACCACCCGTTTCAGTAACTGCTGGGCCAGCGTCCGATCGTCCGCCTGATTGCGTTGAATACGGGCCAGAGCTTCGTAAAAAGGTCCCGGATTTTCGTATAAACCGGTGTTACTCAAGTGTTGAAAATGACGGATCGCCTCGTCGTATTTTTTCAGACGCATCGCCGCAATTCCAGCGAATTTCAGGGCTTCCGTATCTTGGGGGGCGTGGGTTAAGCGGGCTTCAAAGACCTGCTCGGCCTGCTTGATTTTCCCCTGATTATACAGCGTAATTCCTTCCTGTAAGGAACCGGTGGAGTTACCCATGGTAAGGCTTAACTGTCGAAAATTACGAGTTGAATACGCCAGTACCTCGTCATTCAGACTCGCGTGGTTCCGATTCCAGAATAACCAGATCACCGCCAGCAGAGCAACGGCTGCTACGCCCGCGGCAATGGATAATCCGGGTTTACGTAAGGGTTTAACAGGTGTCGTCTTTTCCCACTGTTTACGCTTTTCGGCTAATACTTCCAGCCGGGCGGCCTGATGGGCCTGCCAGTAAAAGGCGGCTGCCGAAGCCAGCTCGGGGTTCTGCTGGATTTGTTCTTCGAAGGAAGCCTGTTCGGTGCTGGACATGGCTCCCTGGAAAAAGCGTTCAATTTGTTCCAGATCATTCATCGGTTGGTGGGTCTAAGGCTTACGATACAGAGTCCTTAATTTCTCCAGACACCGCAACCGGCTGGTTTTAGCGACTGCCGAGCTTTGGTACTCCAGATTTCGGGCGATTTCCTCGTCAGAAAAGCCTTCCCCCCAGGCCAGTAACATCTGCTGGCATTTATCACCCAGCCGGGTCAACTGTTGCCGGAGGTAATTGACTTCACCGTCAGAAATCAGCTTTTGCAGTACCGTACGCGTTTCATCGGCAATGCTCAGATCTTCGAGCGAGTGGCCCTGGTGGACACTTTCACGATTAGTCGAATTTTTGCGAACGAAGTCAACACACTTGTTATAAAAAATCTGGTAGAGGTACGTTTTCAGGCCTGAGCGGCCTTCGTACCGATGGGAAGAAATATGTTCGATGACCGTCAGAACCGCGTCCGAATAGGCAGTGGAACATTCATCAGGGAGCAATTTATGTTTAAACGTGGCTTCCCGAATCAGGTAGCGAAACTGATTGTACAGGCCATTCTCACAGTTTCGTCGATTCAGGCCTCCCGCCCGAATTCCCGCGATCAGATCGGCATCGGAAAGCGTACGTTTAAAAAAAATCATGTAACTAAAGTTAAGCTCAGAGTTCCTGTAAACTAAGGAGTTACCGATTGATTTTTTAAATGTGAGAATTTTTTTTGAAAAGTTGTTACCCGAGGCACCTGAATAATCGACTAAGAAAGCAGAACGCAAAAACTGTCCTTGTATGTCAAGTCTGCCTCCGTCCAATCGTCTGTATCTTTCTCCAAGAGAATTACAGTCCGCCAATAGCTCACTGACCCTCCGGGAGCACGAAATTCTGGCCTGCCTGGCTCAGGGAATGAGCTATAAAATGATCGCTGCTGAATGCGGTATCACGTTTAATACGGTACAAACCCACCTGAAACGAGTCTATATGAAACTGAATGTAAATTCGGCTACGGAAGCCATTCTGGCGGGTTTACGTAAAGGAATTATTGCCCTGTAATAGTGAACAAGTTCAACCTTCAACTAATGAAAAAAGGACTGATTCTTTCGGGAATCAGTCCTTTACTGTTTACAGATACCTACTGCGGATTCGCTGAAAGCGGTCCTTTCGAATGTAAATGCGTACGCCGTCGATCTTGCTGATGAACTGATACTGGCTACGAATGTATTCCCGAATCATCGGAACCGTCTCGTGCAGGGCGGACGTATGGACGAACGGAAAGTTATACTTTGATCCCACCGCATCCAGAAAGACCACCGGCTGATTGGTCTGCAAATTCTCCAGGTATCTTTTCTGGTAGTCTTCCATGAGCGGGCTATCCGTGGTGCAGCGAACCGAGTGATTTTCGGCGACGGCCTGCGGCATTTGGGCCATTACATACCCACCCGTCCACCAGCCCCAGATGGCCAGTCCTTCTCCGGGCGAAGAATACTGATGAACGGCAGTAATTACTTTATTTTCAGGAAGATCGTACGCCAACTCCGCTTTAGCCACTTCCTCCGTGTTGCGGGTCAGAGCCATTTTCCAGACGGAAGAGCCCAGCACAAGCAGCGAAAAAACGTAGGCGTACTGAAAGGTCTGCCGGGCGTACACCTTTCGGATTTGCTGAATGGAGTAGGTATTAATGAACGTCAGAAACGGAATGAAGTAAAGCAGGTAATGATGGAAAAACATGCCGGGTTTAATGATGACATACGCGGTCGTGAGTCCCCATGCCACCAGAAATAGTATGAAGGGTTTACGCAGGGTTAGGTACGATCGAAACGAAAAACAAACCAGCAACCCGCTGATGAAGAATAACTCCCGGAATGGAACCACCTTCAGTAACATAGCCACGAAGCTGAAGATTTTCTTATAAAGTGACACTTCGTGCCCGTACACCAGATTGCCCTTGATGTAATACAGGAAAAAATCGTCCAGAACCTGATAATAAGCCAGGCTCCCCAGGGCCAGTATCGACAACAGAACGCCTCCACTGAACAGGCTGAGGATGCCTCGAAAGTCAGACCGTTGTGAATACAGATAGATTCCATAGGCTCCTAAAATGAAAGCCACAGGTAAGGTCTGAATTTTCGCCCACGGAGTAAGGGCCAGGACCATGCCCAGAGTAATGGCTACATATCGGTTTTCGGAACCATTCCGGATGAAGGACAGGAGCCATAAACTGATGCTCAACAGCAAAACAGAAAGAATTTCGCTCGAATAGTGAATGAAGTCGGGCGTTTGGTTATAGGCGTAAAACAGGAGCGTCAGGATAAGTGAAAAGCGGGCGGACTGCGTATCGAAGAAGGCTTGAAGGGCTTTATACAGAGTCACCAGCGTAAGGATGATCAGGATTAATCCTACCAGCCGACCGGAAGTATAGTCAAAATGCCCCGTTAGCAGCTTTCCCAGCAGCAGCACATAACTGTTCAGGGGACCGGAAGTCGTACCGTCCACGGACTGCCAGAAGACCGGGTCTTTCCAGAGCGTCATGGCCTGGGTAATCATCTGACTTTCGTCCACATTGATTTCTTTATTATACAGCAGTACGGGGAATCGCAGAGCCGTCAGAATACCAATAATAATCCCAATAAATGTAAAATCAGAATATTTATAGTCAGCCTTTAACCTGCTTAGAATCAATAAAAAAGCAGCAGATAACAGGAAAAAATATATGAAATTATGATCAAAAAGCACCAGGTCGTTTAACATTAAAATGGAGTTATGGTCCAATAAAATATTATTCAGACGATGGCTGAAGGCAAATGAAAATTCTGCTCTTAGGGTACCTAAGAAACGATTTCAAAGCGGCAGATAGAAAAAAGGTGTACTAACTGGAATACTAATAGGGAGAGTGTACTGGAATGGCGGAAGCCAGCGGAGATTATGAGACAAAGATGGGGCTTACCATCCATAAAAAAAACCGGATCAGGAACTTCCTGATCCGGTTTTTTAGATTTTATCTTTTCTTCTTCTTTTGGACGGCGGCCTTTTTCTTAACCGGAGCTTTTCGAATAACTGCTTTTTTCTTCACGGGTCCTTTCGCCCGGACATGAGAACGGTGCACCACTTTTTTCTTCACAACCGGGGCCGCGGGTAACATCTTGTACAGATCCGCCAGGGATAATTCGGGCGTGCTGTCGCCGCCGCCCTGGAGACCTTCCGTAATCATGGTATCGTCGCCATTTTCAGGGTCAACGTTTTCGCCCCGCAGGAAAAAGCGGGCTTTCTCCGGGTACAGAATGGCCTGTACCATTTTCACCTGCGAGAGGTAACTATTGGCCACGTTTGAAAGCAGGATAATCGTGCTTTGATCCGGGCGGTTCCGCATGAAGTAATTTTTGAACCCATGCCACCAGCCCGTATGGAAAGTTAACCACTGATTATTCGGAATTTTCTGTAAACGCCAGCCAAAGCCGTAGTTTTTGGTTACCAGCCGGGTGTCATTACTGGCGGGTAAGAAGGCTTCCTCCAGCGATTTCTGACTGATGAGCTGTTCGGTATATAACCCCCGATCCCACTTAAACATGTCTTCAGCTGTGGAGTACAGACTTTTATCGCCCGTAACGCTATCGAGGTAATCAATTGCCAGCGAACGGCGACTGCCCGTGTAACCCGTCGCGGCGGCTAACAGCCGGTTGGTGTTCGTACCGTCGAAAACAAAGGTATTACTCATGCCTAAAGGCCTGAATAAGTTCTCCTCAGCGTATTTGCTAAAGGGCTTCCCGCTCAGTTTTTCGACGATGTATGATAACAAAACATAGTTTGTGTTATTATAATGAAAACGCACGTCGGGGTTTCCATAAGGAACGGGCTTGTATAAACAGAGTTTTTCGACGACTTCGCGGTTGCTCAGGGGCTGGGATTTGTCACAGTATTTTTCCAGTCCATACTGATAACTGGGCAAACCCGAGCGGTGCGTAAGCAGCATTCGAATGGTAATGGAAGAGTCGTAGGGGAAATTCGGAATGTGCCTGTAAACCGGATCATCGTAACGGAGTAGTCCCTTTTCCTTGAGTTGCATAATCGAAACGGCCGTGAACTGTTTCGAGACTGAAGCAAGCTGGAAGGGCGTCGTGGTGGTCAGCGTATCCCGAAGCGTCAGGTTTTTGTACCCAAACGCTCCTTTGTAAATCACCTGTCCGTATTGAGCCACCAATACAGTTCCGTTGAAGCCGTATTTGCTGTGCAGATTATGAAAAAACGTATCCAGCTGACCTGCTTTCCGCGTGGCTTCAACCGGATTGAAACGTTTGGCAATACTATCGTTATAATGAGCCAGTGCCGGATTGGAAACGGCCGCCACCGAAGCAACATCTTTGGGGCTTTGGGAACATCCTAACAAGCAAAATAAACCCGAGATGATTACAACAGAACAGAAACGAGCAACAGACACGGCAAATCGGAGTTATACATGAAGAAACTGGGAACTAAACAAAATTAAACTTTTACCCTCTTTTTATCATACTACCTATTAACGAAAATGTTACGAAGCAGATTATGAATCATTCAGGAAAGTCAGTTTCGGATATACGTAAATAATAAGGGCATGGCTTTTATGAAAAATAAGTAGTAATAGGCTTATTATACAAGGAAAAAAGCTGTAAATCAGTTTTTTAAGCCTATTTTACTGCCGTTTTGTATGAGTATTTATATACGTACGAATCCCACCATTTTAACTTTGTATGAAATCTATCTTTACCGGACTTTTCTTTTTAATTATCAGTTCTTTCGCCAACGCTCAGATTACGTTTACCCACGCTCCGTTCGATTATCAGTTATTTCCCCGGGATGACCGTTCCGAAGGCCAGATGCTGATTGAAGGAATGGTAACGGACGCCACCGCTACCAAAATTTCCGTTCAGATTTTGCGGGGTGCTCAGCCTTACCGATACGTTTCCCAGAGCTTACGTTTTCAAAACGGGCAGGCTCCTTTTTCACTAAAACCAAGCATCCGGGCTGAACCCGTTGAGTATCTGGCCCGTATTTACCTCGTGAAAGGGCGGGATTCTTCCCTCATCATGACCCGCATGAATCTCGTTGCGGGCGACGTCTTTCTGATTGATGGCCAGTCCAACGCCGTAGCCGGGGGCGACGGCGGCAGTTATCAGTCCTATAATCCACAGCTGAATGAGTTTTGCCGGACCTTTACCGCCGATTTTCCCGGCGAAGGCCCCAAGTGGGTCATTGCCAATGGTAACAGCATCAACGTAGGCGTATGGGGAACGGAACTTCAGCGACTCATCCGGCAGAATCATCAGATACCCACCTGTATTCTGAACAACGGAAATGGCGGCATGCCCATCCGGTATTTCAGTGATCGCAATGACGCAAATCCTTTGGATGGGAACACGGCATACGGGCGGTCGCTGCAACGCAGTAGTCAGGCGGGCGTCAGGAATTTTGTGAAGGCCATTTTCTGGCGGCAGGGCGAGTTTGAAGTAGGAGGAACGGCCTCAGAAATTACGAATTATCCCCGGAATTTTGATCGTCTTTACCGGGGCTGGCACCTGGATTATCCCGGCTTAAAGAAAGTGTACGTCACCCAAACGGGTATTCAGCCCGAGATTACGAGTAAGTTAGCTCCAACGGTACGGGATTTTCACCGACGCACGGCCCAGCTTTATCCTGATGTGGAGACCGTTACCACCATAGGGCTGAAAGAATTCGACGGCATTCACTATGGAAGTGGCGGGCACGTACAGTTTGCCCGGAATTTGTATCCTCTGGTGAACAGAGATTTCTACCATTCAACCGATACCCTTCAGATTCAGTCGCCCGATCCCCAAAGGATCTACTATTCCAACCCCGAACGAACGCAGGTAACCCTGGAATTTGACGTGGATCAGCAACTGATATTTCAGAACCAGGTCAGTGTTACTTCCAGACTCAATGGCTGGAACGTCACGTACCATATGCGGGACTTTATGTATTTCGATGGGGTAAACAATCAGCTGGATTCGGGTTGGGCAGAAGGGTATAACGTGCATCTGAAGCTCAAGCAACCTTCATCGGCCCGGAAGCTTACGTATCTGCCCGATTACTTTCCTTCTACGCATACGGATGTGTATCCCGGGCCTTACATGCTGAATCAGCGAAATCAGTATGCTTTTAGTTTTTACGAGGTCCCCATTGAGGCATATCGCCCGAGCCAGCGTTTGCAACTGGTTCAGGTAGATTTATACGAAACGCAGCTCAAGTGGAACCTGCTGCTGAATACGAGTCAGGCCGTGCTGGAACGGCAGGACAATCAGGAAAATTTCAAACCCATTGCAACGCTGAATTCAGCAGCTACGAATTATACCGACGGGAGCGTTTTGCCGGGTCATCGGTACATTTACCGGCTTCGGACGACCCTGACGACCGGATCGGAAATTGAGACCCGTCTGCTGGTGGTCATGCCTTTACCCACTTCGGTCGAGTCTGCTGAGCCCTGGTCGGTAGCCTTATCGCCTAACCCCGTTCAGGGTGAAGCCTTACTGAAATTCACCCGGGCCATTCCGACTCAGATCACGATTTATGATCTGACGGGACGGCAACACTGGCAGCAGTTCAGTTCTGAAAACCAGGTTCGTTTATCGCTGGGCAACCTTCCCAATGGTGTTTACCTGCTACAGGTGCAAAGTTCCGTCGGAACGCATACGCAGCGTTTACTGGTTCACCATTAATAAATTACCAGAATTTTTGAAAAAAATCCATCGACCGTTCCGTTCGCTTGGTAGCTTTGCGGCGAAAATCAGGCCAGCTCGGGTTGCATGCCCGGACTGCTCTGAAAGCTGAACCGTTAACATACAAATCATGGAATACCGTATTGAGAAAGACACCATGGGCGAAGTGCAAGTGCCCGCTCATGTGTACTGGGGAGCTCAAACCCAACGTTCAATCCTGAATTTTCCCATTGCTCAGGATATTAACAAAATGCCAAAGGAAATCATCGCGGCATTTGCTTACCTGAAAAAAGCGGCCGCTATTACCAACTTCGAACTGGGAGTGCTGGCCGAAGACAAGAAAAATCTGATTGCTCAGGTTTGTGATGAAATCCTGGATCGTAAACTCGACGATCAGTTCCCATTAGTGGTTTGGCAGACGGGTTCAGGTACGCAGTCGAACATGAACGTGAACGAAGTAGTGGCGTACCGGGCTCACGTCATTAATGGTGGCGATCTGGGAGACAAGCAGAAATTCGTTCATCCGAATGATGACGTGAACAAATCACAATCATCAAACGATACGTTTCCTACGGCCATGCACATCGCGGCCTACAAAATCCTGATCGAAATCACGATTCCCGGTATTGAAAAACTGCGGGATACCTTACAGGCAAAAGCAGAAGCGTTCAGAAACGTAGTAAAGATTGGTCGTACGCACTTCATGGATGCGACACCTCTGACCCTGGGTCAGGAATTCTCCGGCTATGTTTCCCAGCTGAATCACGGTCTGAAAGCCGTTAGAAATACGCTGGAACATTTATCGGAACTAGCCCTGGGTGGAACCGCGGTAGGAACGGGTATCAACACGCCTGAAGGATACTCGGAGCTGGTAGCCAGGCACATTGCTGACCTGACGGGCTTACCCTTCGTAACGGCTGAAAATAAATTTGAAGCACTGGCCGCTCACGACGCCATCGTAGAAGCTCACGGAGCTCTGAAAACGGTAGCCGTGAGCCTGATGAAAATCGGTAACGACATTCGGATGTTATCGTCCGGACCACGGGCGGGTATTGGTGAAATCTATATTCCTGATAATGAACCCGGCAGCTCGATCATGCCCGGTAAAGTAAACCCCACCCAGTGCGAAGCGATGACGATGGTCGCCGCTCAGGTGCTGGGGAATGACGTGGCCATTAACATTGGCGGTTCCAACGGTCACTTCGAGCTGAACGTGTTCAAGCCCGTGATGATTTATAACTTCCTGCACTCCGCCCGTCTGATTGGTGACGTTTGCGTGGCCTTCAATGATAAGTGTGCAGTAGGTATCGAGCCTCTGACGGAGAATATCAGAAAACACGTCAACAACTCCCTGATGCTGGTGACGGCTCTGAATACGAAAATTGGTTACTATAAAGCGGCTGAGATTGCTCAGACGGCTCATAAAAATGGCTCAACGCTGAAAGAAACGGCCATTGCTTTAGGTTACCTGACTTCCGAAGAATTTGACGAGTGGGTGAAACCTGAGAACATGGTGGGAAAAATCGAAATCTAGGTTTTCCGGATAAACAAAAAATCGTTGGACGAAAGTCCGACGATTTTTTTATACCCTTCCGTAGGATGCCTATTGATGGGCAACACGGCTAGTCCGCGTTTCTAACGCGGATTTGCGGAAAGAGCGACTGCAACGCTGAAGCATTACAAACGCTTTTTTCCAATATCCGCGACATAGTCGCGGACAAACAATGTAATAGAAACCGCCTCTACTCAGACGCCATCAATGGACGTCTCTACGGGGTTAGGCCTCGATCCAGTGACATCCTGCTTCCCGATATTGCTGAATCAGATTTTCCTCCAGCCCGGCAGTGGTCACGATGTGGTGAATGGCGGTCAGCGGAGCAAATTTGAGGTAACTGTCGTTCTCAAATTTTCCGGAATCGGCGAGTAAAAAAGTCTCCTTTGCGTGAGCCAGCAATGCCTGGGTAAAGGACGCTTCTGTCTCACTCCGGGCCGTCAAGCCGTTTTTTAGCGAAATGCCGTCTACACCAATGAATGCTTTCGTCGCCTGATAGCGAGCCACGTGCTCCAGTGCCACCGATCCATGCACGGCCTGACGCTGTAGATCCAGCTCACCTCCAATCAGATTGATGGACAAGTGCGGAGCTTCCCGTAATTCCCAGATCAGGGGCAGGGAATTGGTAATGATTTTGAGGTTTCGGAAGGTCTTCAGGTGCGGAGCCATCGCCAGTACCGTACTGCCACAGTCCAGAAAAAGCACGTCATTTTCTTCCACCAGCGAAGCCGCCCGCCGTCCAATCTGCTGCTTGGCCTTGGTCTGAAGGGAAGCTTTTTGGGCGAAAGGGATAAAGGGAAGTTCATTCCGCGTCGCTCCGCCGTGCGTGCGGATCAGCTTACCCTGTTCGGCCAGCAGCGTTAAATCCCTTCGAATGGTGATTTCGGAGGTTTTTAATTGCTCGGCCAGGAAACTTACGCTCCGCTCGGTTCCATCCGTCAGGAATGCCAGAATTTGCCGGTGTCTGGTAATGCTCATTTTTGATTGGAGATGATCATTTTTTAATATTAATGATCATTTTATTTTATTATTGATCAAATTTGATCGAATATTGCCAACAATACGGTAAGTAACAAACAAAAATGAGCATTTATGAACACGGTTCAAATTGTACAGACAGAAGTTCTCTCCGATAACTGGTATACGCTTCGGAAGGTCACATTTGATTATCCCATGAAAGATGGGTCGTGGCAGCGGCAATCGCGGGAGTGCTACGACCGGGGAAACGGGGCGGTAATCTTGCTTTATAATGCTGAAAACAATACCGTCATTCTAACCCGGCAATTTCGGATGCCAACGTACGTCAACGGAAATGCGGATGGCATGCTGATTGAAGCCTGTGCGGGATTACTCGACACCGACAGCCCCGAAGACTGCATTCGCCGGGAGACGGAAGAAGAGACCGGGTATCGCATTACTCAGCCTGAACGGGTATTCGAGCTGTACATGAGTCCCGGTTCCGTTACTGAGATTCTGTACTTTTTTATCGCCGAATACCAGGAAATCCAGAAGATGAATGAAGGGGGCGGCCTGGAAGAAGAGGAAGACATTCAGGTACTGGAGCTTCCGTTCCCCCAGGCCCTGCAAATGATTGAAACGGGGGAGATTAAAGACGCCAAAACCGTGTTGTTGCTTCAGCATTTGCAATTAAAAAACCGCATGAAGGCGAAGTAAGGAAAACGTATCATTTCCTCATTAAATCCGAATACGGAACGATGGGCTTCATCAGGGCGTGGCAGAGCAGGAAGGTCCAGTCCTGTCCCTGCTCGGTGTATTCTTTGCGAAAAGCCATGGCCCGTTTGCCGTCATAATCATTTTTGTAAGCAAAATTTCGCTGAATGTAACTCTTCTGAGGTAACACATCCGCTCCGTAGAAATACGTCTTCCCGGCATGGTTCATGGACACCGTCTGGTGGTAAGGAGTGTGTCCGCCGGTGACCCGAAAGGAAAGGTCAGGGATGATAGAGCCTTCGTCTTCATTCAGAAAGTGAACATTCGGATGCTGAGCCAACGCCTGAAGCGTGGGCGGATGATAGGAAGGGTTATCGGTCTGAGCCAGAGCAAAGGTTAATTCCCGTTCCTGAACGTAATAAATGGCATTAGGGAAGTTAAACTGGAAAGTTCCGTTGGCCTGCACGGTGCCGACACCGCCCGTATGGTCCTTATGTAAATGGGATAGAAACACCCTGGTAACCTGCGTAGGTTCCAGCCCTTCCCGGCGAAGGGAACGGTACAGCTGGAGTTCCTCATCTTCGCTGAATCCTAAACCGGTATCGAGCAGAATGACCTCTTCTGAAGTAACTACCAGAAAGGGATGAACCGATAGGAGTGTCGTTCCGGCGGGGTGATGTTCCGGAACGTAAGTATCGAGTTCGACGGGCGTAAAGACTTTACTAAAATCAACGGAAAAAGGACCTTCGGATAAAGCCGTAATTTTCATAATGTTCAGGGTTCATGCGAGAGTCGGGGCGTCATCTGGTGTTTGATGGCCATGGTGACTCCAATGTTAAGAAAGGCCAAAGCCGCTAAAACTACCAGCAAAACCAGGGGACCGCCGTGTTCAACAATGTAGCCTCCGGCCAGGGGAGTAAGGGCCTGAGCGATGAGAGCCGGGCGGGCCAGTCGGCCCAGCACAATGGCAAACGAATCCGGACCGAACAGCTCCAGCGGCAAAGTTCCTCTGAGAATAGAACGGATGCCATTGCCTAAGCTATAGAAAACCACGCCAGCCGTGGCCAGACTTACGTCCAGACCCAGAATGAGCAAGCCAGCCAACACCAGAATGGATGAAATCAGGGCACTCCAGATGGGGTGTTTTTTGGGGCCGATTAAATCCAAGAACCGGACGCCAACCTGGCAGGGGCCAATCAAAGCACCCAGCTGAATGGCGGATTTCAGGGCTAAGCCTTTCGCCTGTAAAATGGCGATAAGCTGAACGGAAATGGCCGTCATCAATACCGCCGCAATCATGAAGTTAATCACCACCCAGCGGAACATGGCCTGATTTTCGGTCGATAGCTCTGATGGCAATGCAGTACTTCGAACCTTTTTCGATGGCACCACCCGCTGACCGCGACAGCCGTAATGATAGAGCAGGGGAATAATCAGGCTCAGAAAAATCGCGTATCCGACACACGTGGATCGCCAGCCGAACTGCTCCATCAGCCAGGCCAGGCTCGGCCAGGTAAGGGTCGTGGCAAAACCGGAAATGAGGGTAATGTGAGTAATGATTTTTTTCGCTTCCAGTCCATGTTGTTGTCCTAACGTCGCAAAGAGGGCATCGTATAAACCCATGGACATCCCTACGCCAATCAGACACCAGCCCAGGATGAAGACAGGTAAGACGGGAGCCAGCCCAACCATCATCAAGCCTGCTCCAATGACCCAGCCGCTGTTCATCAGAAGGGCTCTGCCGCGTTGGCGGGCGATCTGCTTCCCAATGGCTGGAGCTAGTAAGCCCGAAATAAAAATGCTCAGTGAAAGCGAACCATACACCCAGGAAGAAGGCCAGCCGGTCTCCCGGGTAACGGGCCCAATCAGAACGGCCATTAAGAAAAACGAGCCGCCCCAGGCAAAAATCTGGCTCAGGCCCAGCAATAAACTACGCAGCCACGAAGGCGTTGGCGATACTTCAGAATCAGTCATCTCTCCGGTCACAACACAATGCGGCTACAAAGTTGGGGAAGTCCGTTAGATTTGTACATACTATTTTTCAATCCTATCGGGTCGGATGATGATGAAAGCACTCCTGACGGTTTGGCTGCTTTGTGAGATGCTGTCGGCTCAGGCTCAGCCTTCGCTTCAGTTAAACGGATTTACACAGTGGTTCACGGGGCATAGTGAACGAACCAGACAGCTCATTCCTGCTCAGGGAAGGCAAGCCTTGGTCCGGCAGCAGGGACGAGTACGGGCCCACGTAAAATTCGACGTGAATGGGTACGGCGAACTGTCGTTTCCCATTGACCCCGCGACGCCTCCCGATTCGGAAGCCCGAAAGGTCGACTTGTCCCAAAGTGCGTTTATTCGAATCCGTTACAAGTCCAACACGCCCATTCATCTGCAACTCCGGCAAACGGGGGTTCACGGGGGTGTTCATCCCAGCGTAACCTTACCCCACCATGAAAAATACGGGACGGAAACGATTTACTTTCGGGAATTCACCGGCGGAAAAAGGCCACTCGATCTTTCGGACGTCGCTAAGTTTAATTTTGCTTTTTTATCCAATTCAGTGCGGAAGAATTTTGCTGAATTATGGGTGGAAAGCTTTGAAATAGAGGGGTACACTATAGAAGAGAAAAGAGAACGGTAATCACCTCATTGCTCGATTGAGGTGAGCGTTAATTCTGCCTTGAAGAACCTGCGAAAGAGTGAAATCAAATTTTTGATTTAATTTCGCTTTTTTACGAACTAAAGCAGTAACGTCATCGAAACGTACCGGAAAAACAACTTTGACTTTCTTCGATTAATCTTTGCCATCGGAGTAATCATCACTCATGCCTATCCACTAACGAGCTCTCAGGAATGTGACTGGCTTTGCCAGATGTCTCACGGACAATATTCATTCTCCTGGATTTCCGTAAGAGGCTTTTTCGTCATCAGTGGTTATTTGATTTTTCAGAGCTTGCAGAGATCCGGAAATCTGCTTGATTATTACTGGAAACGAGTATTGCGGTTATATCCAGCCCTGATTGTCATGCTTGTATTGACCATTGTCTTAGGTCAGCTCATTTATGCAGGCGATATTCCTTACTGGAAAAACGAAGCCGTTAAGACTTATTTTACGAATAACCTGGGTCTGTATCGAATTCAATATGCCATTCCCGGCATTTTCGACCACAATCCCTATCCCTTTGCCATCAATGGATCCCTTTGGACCATTGCTTTTGAGTTCACCATGTACATCGCGGTGTCGGCATTCTTTTTCATTAAGAATAAACGCAACCTTCTGATTCCCATTCTGGCGGGTATTTACCTGATTCTGGCCAAACTTGATACCGTCAATTTTGAAGAAATTCAGAAATGGAGTTATCCCATCCTTGACTGGTATTTAATTGAGTTAGGCGTTTATTTCGCTGCCGGATCCTTGCTGGCGGTACTGAAGTTAGAACGGTTACCCCGGGCTTATTTAAACGGAATTCTGATCTTTTCCTTAGGCATATTTATATACATGACGAGCCGTCCAGGCTTTTTGTACGCGAGCGTCAGTATGCTTCCCCTGATTGTTTTGTGTGCCAGTTTGAGCCCGGTAAAAGGCCTGAGTACCATCACTACCTACGTAGGCGATCTATCTTACGGACTTTATATTTACGGTTTTCCAATACAGCAAACGCTGGTTTATTTCTTTAAACCCGACGTACATACGTTAATTATTTCAAGTGTTCTGGTCTCGGCGGTATTGGCCTATCTGTCCTGGCACTGGATCGAAAAACCAGCCTTGAAACTGAAAAACTTAGGTAAACTTATGGGCAAAACAAAAGCAGTGACGAAGGAAACCTCAGTTCGCTAGTGTCGAATTATCAGATGTCTTGCAATCAGGTTTCCGCTGCTAAATTCGGGAAAAAATAAGCTTTAGGTAGTGGTTTCTATCGGGTATTAAGTAAGGTAAGCCTGATAAATTATTATACTAATTCGTGACGTTTTATGACAGATATAGGTCGGGCAATTAAAAATTATCTCAAAATATATGCTCTCGTTCTCATAACTGGTGCTTTTGCCGGACCTCTAGTCGTATTTATGGTAACGCAGAAAAAAGAAAGCTTTGATTTGTTCGGCTATACTTTTTTATACGGTATCTTTTTTTTCTGGATTGGCGTACCTCTGTTAACCTTTATCGACTTATTTATCCGATCTTTTAAATGGAATTCCTTAGTAAGCCGAAGTTTGGGATGTGCTTTACTGGTAGTCATTCCAGCTTTACCTATTTCTTATGTATCCGACCGTCATGAGCCGCAAGCCTATCTTGTTTTATCGGTGTATAGTATGATTCTGGGTGCTCTGACCGGCTTTTTTCATTATCAGCTTATCGGGATCATAGGAGAAGAAGAGTGATAAGCTCAAAAGATAACATCAGCTCTCATCAATAAAAGATCAGCTTTAGTCCAGTCCGGTTGCCATCCATCTAGTAAAAGCCCTTGATTGCTCCGGGGAACCCGTATCTTCGTCCCCGTTCTCAGCCCATAAAACGGGTGGAACGATCATTTTCAACACAAGTATTTTACCAAAACAACCAACAAACAATGGCTTCGGGCCTTTTAGCTCTTTTAGATGACGTAGCAGCTCTGGTGAAAGCCAGTGCCGCAACGCTGGACGACGTTCCTACGCAGGTTGCCAAAACGACCAGTAAAGTTTCGGGGGTAGTCATCGACGACACCGCCGTAACGCCCAAGTATGTCGTCGGTCTCGACCCTTCGCGTGAGCTTTCCATTATCTTCAAGATCGCCAAGAAATCGCTGATTAATAAAGTTTTCCTGCTCACACCCATCGTGTTAGTACTGGGGTTCTACCTTCCCTGGATCATTCCTTACATTCTGATGGTAGGGGGATCGTACCTGTGTTATGAGGGCTACGAAAAAGTACACTCCATGTTCAGCAAACACGGAGGCCATGACGAGTCGGAGGAAGATATCAAAGCCATCACTCCTGAAGAACTGGAGAAAACCCGCGTGGACAGTGCCGTTCGCACGGACCTGATTCTGTCGGCTGAAATTATGGTTATTACTTTCGGGACGGTAACGGGGCAGCCGCTGTTCAACCAGATTGTTGTCATGTTAATCGTAGCCGTAGTCATCACCGTAGGCGTGTACGGGGCCGTGGGGATTATCGTGAAAATGGATGACGTGGGGGTAAGCCTGGCCCGCCCGAATCGTCCGGCTTCCATTCAGAAATTTGGTCGTGGGCTGGTAAAAGCCATGCCTAAGCTGCTGACTGCTCTGGGCTATATCGGAACCGTAGCCATGCTTTGGGTAGGAGCCGAGATCATCGTTCACGGAATTCCGTATCTGCACCACGCTCTGGAACAGTTCGAACATGCCATTCCCGGAGCTGCTCTGGCCTGGATTGTCAAAGCCCTGACTTGTGCCGTGGGTGGGGTAATCCTGGGTTTTGTGATCGATAAGATTCTGAGCCTCTTTCGTAAGAAATAATACGATTTAATGAATACCTACTGGGACGGCTGGTGAAGATACCAGCCGTTTTTTGTTTGTAGAGAGACTACTCTAACTAACTTCCCGAAAGTTCTAAACTTTCGGGAAGTTGTGTTTTATAAGCTATATATTGATAATTAATTCGTAAAAAAAATTAATAACTCCAGTCTTCCAGCCATCAGGGATTTGTATTTTTAGTTTCTGATTGACATTTCACACTAACATCTATGCCTAAAAAACTAATAATCAGTTTATTAATCGTTGCAGTAAGCCTGACCAGCTTCGCTCAAGCTAAAAAATACGTAGTCATCGGATACGTAACCGGAGGCGGCTGGACGAAGGAAGGTCTTGAAGCCGACGCCAAACGCATGACGCACATTAATTTCGCCTTTGCCGTTCCCAACGAGCATGGCGTGCTGGCTCCCCTGAACGAGCGATCCATTCAAACGCTGAAAACGCTGACGGGTCTGAAGAAGATTAATAAAGACCTGAAAATCCTGATTTCAATTGGCGGTTGGGGTGGTTGCAAGTATTTCTCGGACGTTTCGCTGAATGAAGCTGCCCGCCAGAAATTCGCTAAAAGCTGTCTGGACTTACTGAACACGCATCGACTCGACGGCGTGGATATCGACTGGGAATATCCCGATCAGATTGGAGCAGGCAACATTTTTCGTCCCGAAGACAAACAGAATTATACGCTGTTGCTGAAAACCCTCCGCGAACAACTCGACGAACAGGGCAAAAAAGATAAACGTCTGAACGCCAATCCTTACCTCTTAACCTCGGCCACGGGCGGCGATACGGCTTTTGTCAATCATACTGAACTGGCCAATGCCTCGAAGTATCTCGATTACGTGAACATCATGACTTACGATTTATACCACGGGAACGACGTAGTGACGGGTCATCACAGCCCCTTATATCCATCCAAATCGAGCGATCGTTCGCGGAATAGTTCGGATGACGCCGTGAAAGGTCACGTGAAGGCGGGGGTTCCGATCAGCAAAATTGTGCTGGGCGTTCCCTTTTATGGTCGTGGCTGGACAAACGTAAATCCGGCAAATCATGGGTTGTTTCAGAAGACCGAAAACACGAAGCATTCCTTCATCAGTTATGCCGAATTAATGGATAAATACATCGATAAAAACGGCTGGAAACGATACTGGGACGAGGCTGCCAAGGTTCCTTACCTCTGGAATGAAAAAGAAAAATCCTTCCTGTCGTACGCCGATGAAGAATCCCTGAAGCATAAAACGAAATACATCAAAGATCAGGGCATGGCCGGAATTATGTTCTGGGAATATCACCACGATTTACCCGCCCGCAAGCTGATGACCAGCATTGAAAACGGTTTAAAGTAAGGAATTGTACCCCGGGGCCCGCCTCGGGGTCTTTTTTTGCCAGAGCCAGATTTCAGGCGTAACTTGCTTCTTTTTTCAGCATCAACAACGCGTACGAATGAAACTCCTCTTACCGCTGATGGTCACTGCATCGCTGGCTTTCGGGCAGCCTCGCCCCGCCACAGACAATCCTTTTTTTGCTACCTACACGACTCCGTTTGGAGTGCCGCCGTTTGATAAAATCCGGACGGAACATTTTGAACCCGCTTTCGAAGAAGGCATGCGTCAGCAGGCCGGGCAGATTCAGAGTATGCTGCGTCGCCGGGATATGCCCACGTTTGAAAATACCATCGTCGCCCTGGATAACAGCGGCGATATTCTGGACCGGGTAAGCACCGTTTTCTATAACCTGAACTCGGCCAATACGAGTGATGAAATCCAGAAAATTGCTCAGCGGCTGGCTCCGAAATTATCGAAACACCGTGATGATATTCAGTTGAATGCAGACTTGTTTAAACGCGTAAAAGGCGTTTATGATAATCGGAAGTCATTGAAGTTAACACCTGAGCAACTGACCTTACTCGAAAAAACGTACAAGAATTTTGTACGAAGCGGAGCCGCCTTATCTCCTGAAAAACAGGCTCGTCTGCGGGAGATCAATCAGGAACAATCGCTTTTGACGCTCCAATACGGTCAGAATCTGTTGGGTGAAAACAACGCATTTACGCTCGTGATTGACAAGGAGTCGGATCTGAGCGGATTACCTGCCTCACTGGTGGCCTCCGCCGCTGACGAAGCTAAAAAGCGTAATATGGCCGGTAAATGGGTGTTTACCTTACAAAACCCCAGCGTGATGCCTTTCCTGCAATACGCCGACAACCGGGAGCTTCGGGAGAAAATCTTCAAGGCGTATATCGAACGGGCCAATCATGACGATGCTCGGGATAACAAAGAGAACATCAAGAAAATCGTAGCTCTGCGGGCCGAACGGGCGAAGTTATTAGGTTATGAAAACCACGCGGCCTACGTGCTGGAAGAAAGCATGGCGAAAACGCCCGCGAAGGTGAACGAGCTGCTGAGTCAGTTATGGTCGGCGACGGTTCCCGTTACGAAGAAAGAGGCCGCCGATTTGCAGGCGATGATGGACAAGGAAGGTAAAAACGAAAAACTCGCGGGCTGGGACTGGCGGTATTATGCCGAGAAACTCCGCAAGGAAAAGTATAACCTGGACGAAGAAGAACTGCGGCCTTACTTCTCGCTGGAAAACGTAAAGCAGGGAATCTTTACCCTGTCGGAACGTCTGTATGGTCTGAAATTTGAAGCTCGCCCCGAAATTCCGGTGTACCATCCCGAAGCGATGGCCTATGAAGTGAAAGAAGCCAATGGCAAGCACGTGGGAATTATCTACATGGATTTCTTCCCACGGGCCAGCAAACGCGGTGGTGCCTGGATGACGAGTTACCGCAAGCAGGAAGTAAAAAATGGCAAGTTCATCGCTCCCGTAGTTTCCATTGTCTGTAACTTCTCGAAACCCGTTGGTAATGCTCCGGCCCTACTGAATCTGGACGAAACAACGACGTTTTTCCACGAGTTTGGTCACGCTCTGCACGGGCTGCTTTCGAACGTAAATTATGGCAGTCTGTCCGGCACGTCGGTTCCCCGTGATTTTGTGGAGTTACCTTCCCAAATCATGGAAAACTGGGCGACGGAACCCGAAATGCTGAAACTCTACGCGAAGCATTACCAGACTGGCGAAGTCATTCCCGAAGCACTGGTTGAAAAACTGAAGAAAAGCGGTCTGTTCAATCAGGGCTTCCTGACGTCCGAATACCTCGCGGCTTCGATTCTGGACATGGCGTATCACACGCTGGCTCCGGGTCAGACGCCCAATGACGTATTGACGTTCGAGAAAGACGCGATGAACAAAATCGGCCTGATCGAGCAGATTCCTCCCCGGTATCGGAGTACATACTTCCAGCACTCGTTTTCCGGAGGATATTCGGCGGGTTACTACAGCTACATCTGGTCAGCGGTACTGGACGCCGATGCTTTCGAAGTGTTCAAACAAAAGGGATTATTCGATAAAAAATCGGCAGAATCCTTCCGTAAAAATGTCCTCGAACGCGGGGGGACCGATGAGCCTATGAAGCTTTACAAAAACTTCCGTGGAGCCGAGCCTGACATCAAGCCGCTCCTGCGTCGCCGGGGTTTATTAACTGATATGTAAGCAAGGGTTTAAAAGGATTTTTAAATAAAACGATTAGTTACCACCGTTACCCCTCACTGTCATTCAGAGCGGAGCGAAGAACCTTACGTAGGATTGGTTAACACTTTCTTATTGGAAATTAATCAGCTTCTTACTAATTCGTCCCATGCTTTCAGAAGGTCTCTCACTTCGTTCGAGATGACAGATGAAGGGGTAATACGATGATACGAAACATCCGCTACTCCCGCAGTCCGTTGGAGGGGAAATGTTCACCCCTCACTGTCATTCAGAGCGGAGCGAAGAACCTTAGGTAGGATTGGTTAACACTTTCTTATTGGAAATTAATCAGCCTCTTACTAATTCGTTCCATGCTTTCAGAAGGCCTCTTACAAAGGGGAGAGAGTTAGTTGATACCTCAAGCTGGCATGCCTAGTAAAAGGATTTCGCTGGCTCGCCGATTCGCCATGAGTTAAGGTTTCAACAGGAATAGTTTTGTAGTATAGACTGACTCAAAAGCAGAATGCGTTTCAAACGCATTCTGCTTTCTATTTTTTCAGTTTTATAAGGCAAAAGTTGTTACCTACCGGTTTATTTGGTGTCTTATTATTAACAATCCGATGAATTGAATCAGAGCCCGGTACGATCTTACTGTGGAAAGACCGGATACTGAAATGGTCCCACTAACTGCCTTATTATGTCTAATACAGCTTCTTCTCAATCATTTAATCCTTTGAAATTTCTCAGTAAAATCGGTCTGGATGGCTTCATTCTGGCCTTACTGGGAATGATTATTCTGGCCTACCTCTGGCCCGAAGGCGGGCTGGGAGAGGGGCCTTTCTCGCTGTCCACCCTGGCGAACTATGGCGTCTCCCTGATTTTCTTTTTCTATGGATTACGGCTCAGTAAAGAAAAACTCAAAGCGGGCCTGACCAACTGGCGGCTGCACATCGTCGTGCACCTGAGTACGTTCGTTCTGTTCCCGGTGCTGGTGTTGATCGCCAAAACGTTCTTCGAAAATGCCGATACCCAGATGATCTGGCTGGGCGTATTTTTTCTGTCTACTCTGCCTTCTACCGTATCCTCATCAGTGGTTATGGTCTCTATTGCAGAAGGGAATATTCCGGCCGCTATTTTCAATGCGAGTATCTCCAGCATCATGGGCGTCTTCATTACCCCCATCTGGATGCAGCTGGTCAATACTTCAGCCGAAGGCGGAGAAAGTCACCTGAGTGATATCATGGGTAAACTGGTGTTACAGGTGTTACTGCCCGTGGTGGTGGGAATTTTGCTGAACAAATACGGCGGAGCCTGGGCCGAAAGCAAGAAGAAATTTCTCCGGTATTTTGATCAGCTTACCATCCTGATTATCGTTTATACGGCTTTTAGCGAATCCTTCGATCAGCATTTGTTCAGTAACCTGAGCTGGGGTGATTTACTCATTCTTGGAGCGGGTATGTTAGCGATGTTTTTTATCGGCTACTTTATCATTACCGGCGTTTGTAATCTGCTCGGATTCAACCGGGAAGACCGAATTACGGCGGTGTTCTGCGGTTCCAAGAAATCGCTCGTTCACGGGACCGTCATGTCTAAAGTACTCTTCACGAACAGTGCGGCCCTGGGGATTCTCTTATTACCCCTGATGCTCTATCATGCCTTGCAACTGATCGTCGTCAGTATGATTGCTCAACGCCTGGCGGCCAGGCATCACTTGGCTCAGGGAACTACTTTGGATCATTGAGGATTACCTGATTTTGAAAGCATGGACTTTCAACTTATCCCCCATGAAAAAAGTAAAAAAAGGCATGCTGATTCTGCTGAGTATCATAGTGATTTTAGGCCTGGTGACAGTGCTGGTTTTGCAGTTGCCCACCTTCGGCGGAACGGCCTCGGGTGCCCGGCTGGAGCGGATTCATCGCTCGCCTCAGTATAAGGACGGTACGTTTGCCTATCCTCTGGAAACCCCTATGATGAACCCGGAATCATCCTGGTTCAAACTGCTTCAGGCGTACCTGAAACCCTCCGAAGGCCGCGAACCGGAACGCCCTTTACCTTCCGTGAAAACCAACCTGAAAGCCCTGACGGGTTCCGACCCGGTACTGGTCTGGTTTGGACATTCGTCGTATTTCCTTCGGGTGAATGGTAAAAATCTGTTAGTCGATCCGGTGTTCAGCGGTCGGACTTCGCCTTTTCAGTTTGTGGGTTCAAAGGCCTATCCCTGTACTGAAATGTACTCGGCGGAGGATTTTCCGGAACTGGATGCGATTATTATCTCCCACGATCATTACGACCACCTCGATTACGATACCATTCTGAAGCTCGCCTCCCGAACCAAACACTTTCACGTCGCTTTGGGCGTAGGGGCACACCTCGAACGCTGGGGCGTCAAACCCGGGGCCATTACCGAATACGACTGGTACGAAGAAGGAAAGATCGCGGACGACCTGCAGTTAACGGCAACTCCCGCCAGACACTTCTCAGGTCGGGGCCTCAAACGCGGCCAGACACTCTGGAATTCCTACGTACTGAAAACGCCCACACAGACTATTTTTCTGGGCGGAGATTCAGGCTATGGCCCTCACTTCAAAGAGATCGGTGAGAAATACGGTCCATTCAATCTGGCCCTGCTGGAATGCGGGCAGTACAATGCCATGTGGCATTTCATTCACATGATGCCCGAAGAAACGGTTCAGGCGGCGAAAGATCTAAAGACGAATGTGTTAATGCTCGTACACTGGGGCAAGTTTACACTGGCCCTGCATCCCTGGAAAGAACCCATTGAGCGGATCACAAAAAAAGCCAGTGAGCTTCGGCAACCCATTGCCACTCCTCGCATTGGCGAGCTGGTACACATCGGTGGGAATTACCCTGCGGAGCATTGGTGGGAGGGGTATTAATATAGGTTATTGGTTGGTGGTTATTAGTTACTAGAGACATCGATTGATCGCTTCTGCTTTCGCTGTGTTTGTGTAAATGATCGTCTCTTGCTTATTGTTTTAGATACGAATGAAGACGTTACTCCGGTAACGTCTTTTTTATGCTTTGCCAAATTTCCTGTTTGCTAAAGGAATATTAACAAAACGAATCTGTATCAGAACGTTAGGTGTAAGAAATTAGGATTGGGTAATGGCTTCGGATCGACCAAAAAAAGCCGCGATCAATCGACGTTTCTACGATGTAAAAACTCAAAACTCTAAACTGAAAACTCTAAACTCTGCCGGCAATTTCGTACCTTTGTGCACCCAAATAAGTTCTTTGACTAATCGCTTTTACCGAATATGCTGAATCGGAGGACGTTGCGAATCAAAGCCATGCAGACGCTTTATGCGATCCATCAGGCTGAACGTTCCAACTACCAACTAGCCCAGGATTTCATCGTTGAAACCCTGCAACCCGACCTCAACTCCATGGAACGTCAGGATCCCGAACGCTTTGAAGGCCTTCGGAAGTTAGCCCTGATGCAACTGGAAGAGTCGGTCCAGAAGAAAGAAACCCAGGAGGAGCTTCCGCTAAGGGCCCGTCAGGTAGCCACGGAAGCTCTCAATTATTACCGTCAGAAAACCCAGCAGGACCGCTTACGTTTCGTACGGGATGCGGCGGATTCCATCGAGCACATCTACGATCAGTATCTGACTCTGCTGCTATTGTTGCTGGAGTTGGCCGATGAAGCTCAGCTATTCCAGGAACGTCGTTATCTGGACGACGGCCTGAACACCAAGGTATTAGCCGGAAATCAATTCATTCAGGCTCTCCGCGAGAACACGAACTTCGAAAACGAAGTCATTCGCCGGAATCTGAAATGGACGGAAGAAGACCGCGTTCAGTACATCCGTCCCTTTTTCAAAGACGTTCGTCAGGACGAAACCTTCCAGAAATATTGTGAGAAAAACCAGCATACTCCCGAAGAGGATGCCGAGCTGGTGATGCACTTACTGAAGCAGGTCATTTTCAAAAATGAAATGATCAAAACCGTCTTCGATGAGCAAAACTTACAGTGGACGGAGGATAAAGACATTCTTCGCAGTCTGACCACCAAAACCGTTAAATCTTACCAGGAAGGCGATCTCCGCCTCCAGACTTTGTTGCCCGGTGGTGCCGATGACGTTGCTTTTTTCAAGGACTTACTTCGTCATACGATTGATAACGAAGAGCGTTTCATGCAGTTTATTGTCGATCAGGTAACCAACTGGGATTCGGAACGGATCGCCCTGACGGATCGTATTCTGCTGATGATGGCTCTGGCCGAAATGATTTACTTCACAGGTATTCCCGTGAAAGTAACCATCAACGAATTTATCGAAGTGGCTAAAGATTATTCGACGCCCCGAAGCGGTCAGTTTTTAAACGGTGTACTGGATACACTGGCTGCCAAACTGCGTGAAGACGGAACCATTCGGAAGAGTGGCCGGGGGCTGATTGATAATCGATAATTGGATTTTGCCTAATCTATTTTTAGATTTCAGGTGCCTTAGATTCAATAATAGAAACGAAGGCCTTGATTATCAATTAGTGAAAGCCAATCCGAATGCCCGGAATGCCTGTTTTTAGCTCGGTCTGTTCGTTTTGAAAACAAAAATGGATCGGATTTACTTTTACAGGCATCCGAATTTTACAGCGAATATTATGAAAAAATCAACCCTTGCTTTAATTGGCTTTATTGCCGGAACCGCAGTTGGGGCCTCTATCGGAATTTTATACGCACCCGACTCTGGTGAAAATACACGTGACCGTTTAGGATACCGTCTTTCCAAATATCGTGAACAATTACAGCGGCTGATTGCTGACCTGGTTGTTCAGGGTGATTTACCCGAAAGTCTGGCAAAAACGGAAGGTAAAAAAGTGGTAGACGAAGCCCGCGAAAAAGCGGAACGCTTGCTGGCGGATGTCGAAATGCTGATGGGTCAGATCAAAGGAAACTAAGATTATAAATGGGCTTATTCTGAGCTTCACGTTAATGCTGAAGCTCAGAATAAGCCTACTTACGAAGGATGAAAAGCAAACTGGTACTGGCCTTTATGGGCCTTTTGAGCCTTAGTTCTTGCGGAGATGGGAAGAAAGAGGGCTCTGCTTCAGAAGACCCAACGAAGTTTCCAATTCTGAAATTCAATCAGCCCGAAGCAGACCTGGGTAAAGTAACCGAAGGCGATACGCTTCTGCATCGGTTTGCTTTCAAAAATACGGGGAATGCTCCCCTGGTTATTCAGTCTGCCTCGGCTTCCTGCGGCTGTACGGTTCCCGTGATTCCCAAGGGGGCGATCGCTCCCGGCGATACGTCGAGTCTGCTGGTTAAATTCAATAGCAAGAATAAAGTTGGAGCTAATACCAAAACCGTAACCGTCATGGCCAATACCAAGCCCGAAACGACCACGGTGGCGTTCAAAGTAGAAGTACTCGAACCCAAGTAATCCTTTTCTTGAAATAAACCATTAATCCTAACTTAAGTAAAGATATGTTATTGCAGGCACCCGCTGGTGGAACAAACTGGTATAGCCTCATTCTGATGGGCGGTATTTTTGTGGTCATGTATTTCTTCATGATCCGTCCCCAGCAGAAAAAGGTGAAAGATCAGCAAAAATTTGTTGATGAACTCAAAGAAGGCGATCAGGTAGTAACGATTGGTGGCTTACACGGCAAAATCGTAGAAACAACGGATAAAACCGTTACGCTGGATGTCGGACGTGGCATGCGTCTGGTCTTCGAAAAAACAGCTATTTCTCGCGAAAGCAGTCAGCGTCTGGCTCAATAACTATTAAGATCAGTTGAAAATTTGGGGCGGGGAATGGGTTTTTATCTATTCCCGCTGAAATGAATTGTTCACTGATAATTGATCACTGATCATTGAAATGATGAAACCTGACTGGAAAGTCGCGGGTCTCTGCTTTTTAGGGGCTCTACTTTTCTGGTTGATGAATGCCCTCAATAAGCAGGGCTATTCAACCCGATTAGCGTATCCATTACAAGTAGCTTACGATGACTCATTGTACGTGCCTACTTCTCCGCTTCCGCGTCAAATTCAAGCTAATATTACGGGTAGTGGCTGGGACCTGCTGTGGCGTATGATTTCTCTGGGAAACGAACCCATTCGTTATTCCGTAATCAATCCGCTGAATACAAAATTTATCAATACGACGTCATTAACCGATCTGCTCTCCAGTCGTTTACAGGAAACGCAGGTGAATTACATCATCGCTGATTCACTCGACATCAGTTTTGAGCGAAGAGTCGTGAAAACGGTGAAGCTGGTGGCCGATACCAGCAGGGTGAAGTTTCCGAATCGGTTTGTGATCTCGACGGTTATCAATGTCATTCCGCAAACCGTTACCGTTGAAGGACCTGAGTCCGCGATGAAGGAAATCCCGAGTATTATTCAGATTCCATTACCCAGAAAGATTTCGGGTGATTTTGATGAGCAAATTCCGATTCCGCTGGTCAGTCAGCCTAATATAAACGCTACGGCCCAGCAGGTAAATGTAAGTTTTGAAATTGCTGAATTACTTAGTCCGTTACCAGTAAAAAAATAATCACCTGAAACGCGAATCCCTACGGTCAACGTAAGGTTCGCGTTTTTTTATGCTGCATTAATGAATCCTAAAGTCATTGGCATAACCGGGGGAATTGGATCAGGTAAGAGCCTGATTGCCAGGATTTTTTCAACCCTCGGGATTCCCGTTTACGAAGCAGACGATCGGGCAAAGGAGTTAATCAGGAAGGACCCTCTTCTGAAAAGCCAGTTGCTCGAATTACTGGGACCGGAAGCGTATTTACCCTCGGGCGAGTATAATCGGGCGTGGGTAGCGAGCCAGATTTTTGATAAACCCGAATTATTGCAGCAGGTGAATGAGCGGGTACACCCCCGGGTGCGTAAGGATGGGGAAGAATGGGCTCAGAAACACGCCCCATTTCCATATTTGCTTTACGAAGCGGCCATTATGAAGGCGGCGGGGGAAGGAAATAATTTCGAGAAGGTAATTGTAGTTGAGGCTCCGCTGGAATTACGAATTCAGAGGGTAAAGCAGCGGGATCATCGAACCGAGCAAGCCATTCGGTCGATTATGGATCGGCAGGCTACCGAGGAAGAACGCCAGCACATTGCCAATTACACGATCTGGAACGACGAGAAAACATCCGTCATTGAACAGGTTCTGAAGCTTGATGAAGAGTTACGAAAGTAATTTTTTAACCACGGAGTTGCTCAGAGTGAAGGCACAGAGGTAAAAAGTAAACAACTCAAAACTCCTAAATCATACCGCGAGCTTTTACTTCCAGGTATTTATTAATGGTATTAACCGTCAGTTTTTCGGGAGGTGTTAATACCGACTGAATGCCGTATTGCTGTAACTCCCTCATGATCTGCTGCTTTTCGTAAAAGAACTTTTCAGCAATGGTTTTCAGGTAAATTTCTTCCGTAGTTTGAGCGGGCGTATGCAGTAAGGCGTTTAATTCCGTGTTCTCAAAGAAGATGACGACAACCAGGTGATCTTTGGCTAAACGCCGCAGGTAAGGCAGTACCCGCCGCATGGCGTTTACCGTCTCGAAATTAGTAAATAGTATCAATAAGCTTCGCTGCCGGATCTGCGTCTTCAGCGTTACGTATAAAGATTCATAATCGGTTTCCAGAAAACGGGTTTTCTGCCGGTACAATAACTCCATAACCCGCTGTAATTGAACAGGCTTGCGTTCCGCGGGCAGAATCTGACCTTTCTTATCGGAAAACGTAAACACGCCGACTTTATCCTGTTTAAGAAGAGCGATATTGCTCATCACCAGCGTGGCATTAATGGCATAATCCAGCAAAGTCAGTCCGTCGAAAGGGCTTTGCATGACGCGGCCTTTATCGATCAGGCAGTAAATCGCCTGGGATTTTTCCTCCTGAAACGCATTCACCATCAATTCATTCCGGCGAGCTGTGGCCCGCCAGTTCACGGTTCGTACTTCATCGCCGGGTACATACGGACGAATCTGTTCAAATTCCTGACTCATGCCTACCCGCCGGATTTTCTTAATGCCGAATTCGGTCAGTCGGTTTGAAATTGCCATGAACTCGTACTGTTTCATTTGCAGGAAAGAAGGGTAGACGGCTACCTGCTGATCCTGCGAAAACCGATGCCGACGCTTGACCAGTTGAATCGGACTCTGGGCATAAATGTTAACCGCCCCAAACGCATACACCCCCCGTTCAACGGGCCGTAATTCGTAGCGAATGATCTGTTGACTTTCGGTGGTTAACTCGGTTTTAAAAAGTAGATCCCGTTTTTGAAACTGAACGGGTATTTCATCAATAATCTCCAGCTTGACTGGAAAATTATAGTGATTTTCCAGAAAGATGGAAACCGGGTTGGCATCACCGTTTGAAAATCGCTCTCCTACATCCCGCCGGGCCATCAGTGTTCGTTTGGGCAGATACAGCAGGACAAGGTCCATCAGTACCATCACTCCAAAAACCAATAACACCACCTGTATGATGGTGAATAACCAGGGCATGATGAAGGCCAGTAAAAAAAGAAAGACGATACTGATCAGCACCGTAAAGAATAAGTGGGAAAGATAGAGCGAGCGGAAAAAGGCCAAGCGGGTTTAGGGTTTAGGGTTTAGGGTTTAGGGTTTAGGGTTTAGGGTGAAAACCCGTAAAGATAGGATAGACATTTTAAAATGAGAGTAATAACCCCGGAGGGGTTGAATATGAATAGCTCCCGGCTGGATAGCTCCGGGTAATAACCCGGGGTATGGTTGAGCCCTACGGTTCCACGGGTTGCATCCGGGTCTATCTAGATTAAACTCCTCTGGGGTTGTCTGAGCTGCCCGATAAATTGCAGCTCAGACAACTAACAACTGAAAACAGACCACTACTTGAGCTTCTCAATCTCCGTTCTCACAAAATTCATCAGACTGGCGATGTGATCTCTGGAAAAATCAAAAGGAATATGGGCCGCTGCGTAGATTTCTCCCATGGGGCGGGTGTAGCCCAGTTTGAGAGCATTCAGGTAGCCTTCCAGTCCTTTTTTCGGATCTTCCTTATAATTCTTCCAGACGCCAATGGCTCCTAACTGGGCAATGCCGTATTCAATGTAATAAAACGGAACTTCGTAAATGTGCAACTGCCGTTGCCATTGATAAGCCTTGAAGCGTTCCAGTCCGCTCCAGTCCGTAATGGTATCACTGAATCGACCAAAGATTTGCAACCATGCCTCGTTACGTTCTTCTATGGAATGCGTAGGATTTTCGTAAATCCAGTGCTGGAAGGCATCGACTGTGGCTACCCAGGGCAGCGTTTCGATGATATCCTCCAGGTGCTCCAGCTTCGCCCGACGTAAGTCTTCCGGATTCGGGAAGAAGACATCCCAGTGATCCATCGTGATTAATTCCATACTCATCGAAGCCAGTTCGGCTACTTCGCTGGGCACGTTACGGAAGCTGTTCAGGACTAAATCCCGGGTAACAATGCTGTGAACGGCGTGACCTCCTTCGTGCAGAATCGTAACCATATCCCGGAGATTGGACGTGGCGTTCATGAAAATAAAAGGCACGCCCGACTCTTCCAGCGGATAATTATAACCACCCGGAGCCTTGCCCTTGCGGGATTCCAGATCAAAACGACCCATCGTTCGCATAACCCGCAGGTAGCTGCCCAGTTCAGGATCAAGTCGATCAAAAACTTCGATGGTTTTCGTTAATAAATCTTCTCCGCCCGTGAAGGGCTGGAGGGGAGCTTTTCCCGTGGGGTCAACCAGCTTATCCCAGGGGCGTAAGTCTGCCGTTTGCAGAGCCTGCTTCCGCTCGGCTGAAATTTCGTTCAGGACGGGCACCACGGTCTGAGCAATGGCATCGTGAAAATGGAAACAATCTTCCACGGTATAATCAAAGCGACCCATGGCGGCAAACATGTAATCCCGGAAGTTAGTGAACCCCGCATTCCGGGCGACCTGATGCCGAAGGTCGCGAAGCTGATTGAGTAGCTCGTCCAGGGCTTCATGATCCTGATAGCGGCGTTCCCAGATGGCTTTCCAGGCTTCTTCCCGTACGTCCCGGTTGGGTTGCATCAGGAAATCTCCCGCTTTCTGAAGCGTCATTTCTTCCCCGTTCAGGGTAACCGTCATCGCTCCGGCAATGTTACCATACTGACTCTGTAACTGCTGAATCTGGGTAAAGAGCGGTACATTTTCCGTCCTGAAAATTTCAATCTGCTGACGCATCGCCCGTAGCGTAACGAAATAACCTTCGTCCGTTAATTCCTCTACGTAAGGATTCGCGATAGCCTTCTGATCCAGGATATTGGCTAGTTCGGCCCAATGCGGCTGAATGGTTTCATTAAATTCATTAAACGCTGCTACGTAAGCTTCGTTACTCGTATCCGTCGTCATGCGAATGTATCGCCAGGCGAAATTTTCGGAGAGATAACTTTCCAGCTCCGAACGATCCTGAAACCAGGTTCGCAATTCGTCGGCATTCAGAACGAGGCGATCTTTCAGTTCATCAAAATAAGGCTGAACGCTCGTCCAGTCGGTTAGTTCATAAGCAGCAGGCAAAAAAGCCCGTTCTCGCTGAGGCAGTGACTCGATCATGGAAATATGTTTTGAGTTTTGGGTTTAGCGTGATGAGTTCGATAAAACATACTGAATTGATCAGCAAAGTAAGGAATTTGGCTAACCGCCATTAACCCTGAACGCCCAACTCTAAACCCCAAACGTTAGATTAACTAACAAAACCTGCCTTCAATCTAAGGCATTTGGGAGGAATTTAGAACAAAAAATTCTTTTCTTTGACTCACTTAAACCTCTAGCTATTGATCAAATGCCTCTTATTCTGACCTTTCTGGCCATTGCTTTACTCATTTTTTTTATCGCCTATGTTCGGCTGGACACCTTCCTGTCCTTTCTCATCATTTGCATCGGACTTGGTCTGGCCAGTGGAATGGAAGTGGCCGCCGTGGGCCAGGCCATTAAAAAAGGCATTGGTGACACGCTGGGTGATCTGGTATTAATTGTTGGTTTCGGAGCAATGCTGGGAAAACTGGTGGCCGAAAGCGGAGCTGCCCAGCGGATTACGGATGCCATAGTTCAGGTTTTCGGAAAGAAAAACCTACCCTGGGGCATGGCTCTGGCGGGTTTCGTCATTGGGATTCCGCTGTTCTATAATGCCGGTTTCGTCATTGTTTTTCCTTTAATTGTGGCCGTTTCGGTTTCGGCCCGGGTTCCTATTTTAACCGTTGGTATTCCGATGTTATCCGCCTTGTCGGTAGCTCATGGATACTTACCACCGCACCCTTCGCCAGCGGCCATTGCCAGCCGGTTTAATGCGGACTTAGGTAAGGTCTTGTTGTACGGAATCGCTATTGCCATTCCAGCCATTGCCATTGCCGGACCGATTTTCGGGCGAACCTTAAAAAAATATAATCCGGTACTGGATCCCGATTTATTATCCGTCAAAAAGATGGCCGCCGAAGAATTACCCGGTCTGGGCGTAAGTCTGTTTACAGCCTTATTGCCCGTTCTTCTCCTGGCTCTGACCACTATTTTTCGTCCTTATCTACCCCCTAATCCCGTTATTCAACTCATTAGTGAGCCCTATTTTGGCATGTTTCTTTCGGTGCTGGTAGCCATGTACACCCTGGGTATCGCCCGGGGAAAAACCATGAAGCAGGTTACGGGCCAGCTCGAAGACGCTTTCAAGGGCTGCTCGGTTATTCTGTTGGTGGTTGCGGGAGCTTCGGCTCTGAAGGAAATCATGCAGGCGGCCGGAATCAGTAACTACCTTGGCGAGCAGCTTCGGATGTTACCCATTGCACCGCTGGTGCTGGGCTGGCTCATTGCCGGGTTAATCCGCATTTGCGTCGGGTCGGCTACGGTAGCCGGGTTAACAGCAGTGGGTTTGGTAGCTCCCATCCTGGTAGCTCGTCCGGATGTTTCGCCGGAGTTAATGGTATTGTCCATCGGAGCGGGCAGTTTGATGTGTTCTCACTTTAACGACGGTGGATTCTGGTTATATAAGGAGTATTTCAATCTTAGTATTAAGGAAACGCTTAAAACCTGGACCGTCATGGAAACGCTGGTGGCGATTATTGGTCTTTTCGGCGTGTTAGTGCTGGATGCGTTTATTTAAGTTATTGGTTGATCGTTGTTGGTTAGTAGTCATTTACAAAATAAAGGCGGGGTTCATTTACTCCAAACCGCCGTGGCGGCCGTTTCATTATTCCCATATCATTCATGGAAGATTGGTTTTCCCTGCAAAATCCCGATTCGGTAGCATCACCCGGAATCGTGTTTTATCGCGATCGTATCCGTAGAAATATTGCCATCATGGTAGCCATCGCAGGAAGCCCCGAGCGATTGGTGCCGCACACGAAAACTCACAAAACAGTCGAAATTCTCAAGATGCAGCTGGAGGTGGGTATTACCAAATTCAAAGTATCTACTCTGGCTGAAGCGGAAATGGCGGCTTTGGCGGGTGCTCCCTGGGTGTTGTTAGCCTATCCGCTGGTGGGTCCCAACATCGCTCGTTTTTACGAGCTCATGCAGAAGTATCCCGAAACGCAATTTGCAGCGTTGGTGGACAACATCGCCGCCGCGGATACGATTCATTCGTTTTTTCAACATCAGAAGGCTCTGCTTTTCATTGATGTAAACAATGGCATGAACCGCACGGGGGCTGAAGCAGAAGCCTTACCCGCTCTGGTTGAGCACATTGAATCCTTGTCGAACCTGGAGCTGAAGGGTCTGCATATTTACGACGGGCACCTCCGTAATCCGGATTTTGAAGATCGTAAAGTAGAAGTGAATGAAGCGTACGAACGGGTAATGGCAGCGATTGAACCCCGGGGAGACTGGATGATTATTACCGGTGGAACGCCGTCATTTACGGTTCATGCCCTGCGGGAAAACAGTTATTTAAGCCCGGGAACCTGCCTGCTCTGGGATTGGGGGTATGACGATTTACTCGAAGAACAGCCCTTCGAATGGGCAGCCGTGATTCTCACCCGGGTCGTGTCCAAACCCACGGAAGGAATCGTTACGATTGATTTGGGACATAAAGCCGTAGCCGCTGAAAATCCGGTGGACCGGCGGGTAAAATTCCTGAACCTGGTGGATTATGAACTGATCGGTCAAAGTGAAGAGCACGGGGTTTTAAAAGTATCCAGTTGGGAATCGCTTCAGATAGGCGATGTGCTATACGCCATTCCTTACCACGTGTGCCCAACGGTTGCTCTGCACGAAACGGCTACAGTGGTGGAAGAAGGACAGGTCGTTGACGAATGGAATATCCTGTCGAGAAAACGAAAAATTACGGTTTAGCCGTAAAAGGATGATCCCTTGAAAGGTTCAGTTCAGTAATGGGCCGGGCCTTATTTTTTTACCCTGGGAGGCAGTTTTGGGTTACCTTGAAATGGTTTCATCTTCCGGCTGAAACGCGATCAATGGACGTCTCTACGGAATTACATACGATAAATCACCTCTGTTATCGTTTCTAATAGGATTAGTTCATTACTGGCTGGAATTGATTTTTCAGCGTATTCAGGTCTATAAAATTGAAAACCTATGCAAAAGAGACAATTAGGAAAATCAGCGATTGAAATTGCACCGCTGATTTTTGGAGGTAACGTGTTTGGCTGGACCATTGACGAAGCAAAATCCTTTCAGTTACTGGATGCCTTCGTAGCTGCCGGATTTGATTGCATTGACACGGCGGATGTGTATTCCCGCTGGGTACCGGGTAACATTGGCGGAGAATCGGAAACTATTATTGGGAAATGGCATCAGGCCCGGGGCAACCGCGACAAACTGGTGATTGCTACCAAGATTGGAGCGGATAATGGAAAAGGCCAGCCTGATGTGAGTAAGGCTTACATTTTGAAAGGGGTGGAGGACTCGCTCCGTCGCTTACAAACGGACTATATCGATTTATATCAAACGCATTACGACAACGAGGCAACGCCCGTGGAGGAAACGCTTGAAGCGTATGATCAGTTGGTACGAGAAGGAAAAGTACGAATTATCGGTACGTCCAATATGAGTCCTGAACGGTTGAAAGCTTCGCTGGAAGCCAGTGAGAAATACGGCTACCCGAGGTACGAAACCCTCCAGCCGCATTACAATCTGGTCGAGCGGGAAGACTATGAGAAAGACTACGAACCCATCGTTCTTGAACACCAGCTCAGCACCATCAATTATTACGCTCTGGCGAGTGGATTTCTGACCGGGAAATACCGTTCTGAAGCAGATCTGAACAAGAGTCAGCGGGGTCAGGGCGTAAAAAAATACCTGAACGATCAGGGTCTGAGCGTTTTAAGTGTCCTGGATGAACTGGCTAAGGAATATAACGTAAGTCCGGCCGCTATTTCGCTGGCCTGGCTCATCGCCCGTCCGTCGGTGGCGGCTCCCATTGCCAGTGCGACCAGCGATAACCAGCTTCAGTCTTTCCGGGAGGCGGTGCGTATTTCGCTGAGCCCGGAAACCATCGAAAAATTAGATCAGGCGAGTCACTGGAAGTAACTCATTCCGGCACTCCAATGAACGCAGATGGGCCTGACCTGTCTGCGTTTATTTTTTGGTGAAGGTATACGCCCAATACATTAAAACGAGCTGAAACGGAAGCCGGCCCCACAAAATCCAGGCGGGAGTATGGGAAAACTTACCCGAAACCGCCATGTACCAGTTTGCGGGAAAAACGGCAATCAGTAGCAGAATAATGCCCCAAGCGGCCCAGACTCTGACCGACGGCAGCAGTACCGCCAGACCCAGCAGTACTTCAGCCACCCCGCTAAGATACACCAGCGTCAGGGGAGCGGGCAGGTAAGGAGGCATGATGCGAACGTATGTCTCCGGACGCACAAAATGCAGGATTCCGGCGATGACATACAACAGAGACATCAGATAAAGACTCATCAGCAGATCTTTATCGATAAAGTAGATAAGGTTGAAGGTTGTTTAATCGTTACCTTGATTTTCTTCGAAAAACCTGATACTTATATCCCGCCAGAATGGCCTGATTGCGTAGGTGCGTAACCGAAAGCTGAACGGCGTTCACCACCGATTGGTACCGAAGGCCGGTATTCTCGGAAATTTCTTCGATGGACTGACCATCACGGTAGCGTAATTCCATAACCTGACGTTTGCGACGCGGCAGAGTACTGAGCGATTTCGTAGCGAAACTTTGCCAGGAAAAATCCATTTCTTTTTCGATCAGGCGGCTTTCGGGGCAATCTTCCACGGGTATATCCATGCCTTCGAGTTCCTGATTCAGCGAAATATGGTTAGCCGGCAAAAGTTTCAGAATCTGATTGCGAAGCGAAAATTTCAGGTAAGGCGTTACCAGAGCGTTTCGGTTCAGATTCTGGCGGTGTTGCCAGATCCACAGGAATAAATCCTGGATGGCGTCTTCCACCATGGCCGCATCCGTAAAGCGTCTCAGTGCCCAGGATCGCAGGGGACGATAATGCCGACGATATAAAATGCCCCAGGCCTCAGCATCGCCGTCCAGTAAGGCATTCCATAAAATTTGGTCAGAGTAAGTAGACACGGTACTGTATCGGGTTAGAGAGCTCGTTTTACCTAACAAAATTGGGTAATTGACTAATGCAAAACTTACCAGAGCTTGTCTTGAATTGATACTATATTTGCATGATACGAGTAATTGTCAGACAGTATTTGAAAACTATGCATCATGAAGCCCGTTTATCACAAGTTTAACTTTGAAGGAAATACGTCCTTCGGACTGCGGCAGGTGGTGGAACCGTATTTCTATAACCGCTGGCATTATCATCCGGAGCTTGAAATTACCTGGGTTCAGCAGGGAACGGGAACGCGGCTCGTAGGGGATCACGTCGAGGCTTTTGAAAGTGGAGAGTTAATTCTGCTGGGAGCCAATGTGCCGCACCTCTGGCGGTCAGACGAGGCGTATTTCCAGGCGGACAATGCAGAGCTGTGCAGTTCTTTATCCATCCATTTTGCGGAAGACTTTGCGGGCAGGGAATTCACCCGGCTTCCCGAAACCAAACCCCTGCGGGACTTATTTCAAAAAGCTCAGTGCGGTCTGAAAGTTACGGGGGACACCCGGGAACAGATTCAGCAGCGAATGCTGGAATTTACGGGCCAGGACGATCTGTATCAATTGCTGAGCCTGCTGGACATGCTCAGAGTGCTGGCCTTATCGAAAGACCTGATTCCGCTGGCTAGTGTAGGGTACGCCGTCCCCGTGGATGGCAGTGATACCGAACGGCTGGCCAAGATTTACCATTATACCTTTACCCATTTCTCCCGAAAAATTACCCTGGAAGACATCGCGGAAGAAGTGGCCCTGAACCCCCATTCCTTTTGTCGGTACTTTAAAAGTCGGGTACGTAAAACCTATACCCAGTTTTTGTCAGAGGTACGGATTGGGCAGGCTTGTAAGATATTGATTTCCGGCGACTTACCCGTTGCTCAGGTCTGTTACGAAAGCGGTTACGCCAATTTTTCGCATTTCAACCGCCATTTCAAACGCATCACCGGGTTAACTCCCGTAGAATACCGCCGGGCTTATCAGAAGGGGTAAGGTTGGCTCGTTTAAAAGGCTTAAACGGTGTCCTGCTGGATTTTAAATTCAAAAGCCTTCGCCCTTGCGGTGGGAGCAGCAATTGGATATCAGTCAATCTAAATGGTACTATGCATCATAGATTGGCATTTCTACGACTGATTTCTGTTTTAAGATTCTTTACGTTCTGGGCATTTCTGGAGCCAATCAGAGCAGCGAAAGCCAGTAAAGCAATAGTCAGGAAAAAGCCTTTTTTATGAGTCGCTGCGTAAATGACAATACCCACTATAAATCCGATGCCTACCGCAGTGATGATCTTTTGCGATTTCATTCTTTTCTCTTCCAAAGCTAATTCTTCGGTCGTCATTTGAGAGTAATTTTTAGGTGAAAGCATGGTAAGGAGGTTTTAAAACTACGTTATAGGAGTCAATGGTGTTTATAGGAATGAAATGGGTAAAGCAGGTGCCCGTTCCGTTCTGATAATGATGGCGTACCTACGCTTCAGGAGTGGATTCCCACAGCTCAATTTTATTATCTTCAGGATCAAGAATCCAGGCAAATTTGCCGTAGTCGTACACTTCCATTTCACCGACCAAGGTTACGCCTTCTTCCCGGAGAACGTTTACCAACGCTTCCAGATCAGCCACCCGAAAATTGAGCATAAATCCTTTCGGCGAGGGATCAAAATAGGTGGTGTCTTCAGCAAATGGACTCCAGGTAATACTTCCTTTCTGCTGGTCCGGTCCTTCAAAAGTGGCTCCGTATGCATGGGTATCGAAGCCCAGATGCTGCTTATACCAGTTACGCATGGCCTGTGGATCTTTCGTTTTAAAGAAGATACCACCTATACCCATTACTCGCTTCATAGCATTTGATGATTAAGTAGGACTGAGCTGAAAATGCAGGAGTAACGAAGATAATGATTACCGATACCCGTAAAGCAGATAACCCGGAAAACTTACCAGGAATGATGGCAATCCCACTGGAAATAGAAAACGGTCAACTGGAAACTAAAAAAAGCCGCACCCCTCGCGAGGTACGGCTTTGCGGCAATAAACGAATCATCGGTTTAATTTCTACCTCTTGAACGCATGCCACCTCCGCTCTGATTACCGGGAGCGTTTTGTGGAGCAGGCGATCCGCCCCGGGGTGAAAATCCCCCGCTACGGTTTTCAGAGGGTTGTCTCATTCCGCCATCCGAAGGCATGCCTCCGTTGCGTTCAATCCGGCTTCCGCCCATGGATGGAGCAGACGGCTGGCTTTGCTGACGGTTGGAACGAAAATCGGGCGAACCACCAGAAGAACGGTCGGAGCGACTCATGCCTCCCCCGAAAGGACTGCTGCTTTCGCGGGACTCGCCATTATTCCAGCGACGGCTGGGCTGGCTGTTTCCAAAGGGAGTATTATCCCGGTTGGGCGTTGCGGACTCACCAGAGCTTTGATTCCAGCCCCGGCTGGCCCGGTTGGCGGCGTCACCGAAAGGGATAGTATTCTCACGACTGGATGCCGAAGGCTGTTCTGAACCCTGATTCCAGCCCCGGCTAGCCCGATTAGAGGCGTCTCCCAAGGGGTTACTGTTCCGGTTAGGAGATTCGGTAGTTCCCTGATTCCAGCCCCGGCTGGCCCGGTTAGAGGCGTCCCCAAAGGGGTTACTGTTTCGGTTAGGGGATTCGTTAGTTCCCTGGTTCCAGCCCCGGCTGGCCCGGTTAGCGGCATCACCCAAAGGACTGTCAGTCTCCCGGCCGGAGTTACGGTCTTCCCGAGTTCTGCCCGGCGTCCAGGAATTATTGTTAGTCCCGTCGCGGTCAGGTCGGTTCGTTCCGTCAAAACCATTGTTCCGATCGGGCCGGTTGGGCGAGTTATCCCGATTACCGGAACGATTCCAGTTGTTTCCATTCGTATCCCGGCCATTCGTACGGTCACCCCGGTTAGCCGTATAATCCCGGTTATAGAAACCAGCCCGGCGACCAAAATCATCGGCTCGACGCACATCTACCGGACGGCCCGTAGCTCGCTGGATATCCCGGCGGTTAGGTCCACTGACGTACGTCCGGTTGTTGGACCGATACACGTTGTTAATGATCGTGGTGTTATTATAGATATTAACCACTCGGGTTCGCGGAACGCAGTACGAATAAATGCGAGGGCTTAACAGGTACTGCCGGGGCACGAACACCCAGTGGTTCCAGGGGAGATTAATGTTCACATTGATGCTCATGCCGGGTCCTAACGGAGCCCAGCCGTAATACCCGCCGCCATTCCGCCAGTTAACCCAGGCAGGGCCCCATTCGTAATCCGGCACCCATGCCCAGCGGTTGTAAGCCATGACCCAGCGGCCATAATGAAATGGAGCCCAGCCCCAGGGATAATCCGAAACCCAGGTATTCCCATATTCGGTCATTTCCCAGTGTCCGGCCGTACCGTAAGGCTGAAAGTCCGGGTCCACATTAGGCGACCAGACCTGCCCGTACTGAGGATCCTGAACCCATTCCCCGTACGGAGAAAGCTCATTATAAAAGATGGAAAAAGAGATATTCACGCCCGGCTGTGCCTGAACTGAGCGAAGACCCAGTCCGGTAAAAAGCAAACAGACCAAAGCGATGATGCGGTATGTTTTCATGGCTGTTGTGAACCAGTGACGATTCCTTTAAAGCATTAAAGTTGAGTAATTTATGGTGGATTTGCTACCTAAAAAATGTTAAATCCACGTCCAGTGACTTAACGGTGATTGGATACGATAAATACGCAGAAGTTTACACCATAGGCAACACTGAACTTAATTTTTAACATTTATTAGTGTGATGTTTATTCTGGAAATAGTTCTGATATTTATCGAATACTTAATATACCTCTGAAATTCAATGAGAAAAGCCTTACTTCTTCTTTGTACCGTATTCCTGACGGGTCCTCTCTTCGCCCAGAAAACGCCCGAGTCCAAATCGGGCTGGATGCTGGGAGCTCAGTCCTATTCATTCCGCTTGTTCCCTTTCAGCGAAGCGTTGCGGAAAATTGATAGTTGTGGACTGAAGTACGTCGAAGCCTATCCTACTCAGCCCATCGGCGGGGGTATTGCCGGAAACATGAATTTTACGATGAATGCCGAAACGCGTCAGGCCGTAAAAAAGTTACTCAAAGATCGGGGACTGACGCTGGTGGCTTATGGTGTGGTACGGGCCAAAGATGAAGCCGAATGGAAAGCCCTCTTTGAATTTGCGAAGGAGATGGGCATTCGCAACATCAACACCGAGCCGGACGTCAAGCAAATGTCTTACATCGGCGATCTGGCCAAACAGTACAAAATCAACGTTGCTCTACATAACCACCCCAAACCTTCCCATTACTGGCACCCCGATTCGGTGTTATCCGTTATTGGAAATAACCCTTACCTAGGATCCTGCTCGGATATTGGGCACTGGGTTCGTTCGGGCCTGAATCCCGTGGAATGCCTGAAAAAACTCGAAGGACACGTGCTGGGTATGCACTTCAAGGATCTGGAAGAAAAATCCCCCAAGACGCACGATGTCATCTGGGGAACGGGCGTATGCGATATTCCGGCGGTAATTAAAGAATTAAAACGTCAGAAATTCAAAGGTCCGATTTCGGCGGAATATGAATACAAATGGGAAAACAACGGCCCCGAAATCGCGGAAAGTGTGAAGAACTTTCGAGCCATTTATTTAAAGTAGTTATTGGTTACTCGTTGTGAGTTGTTAGAAGTGATGGATTAGATAAGTAATAACTTTTCCAACCAGAAGGTTGTACCAGCCTAACCCATGTCTTCAACAACTAACAACGAACAAACAACAAAAAAAGGATTCGGTATTAACACCGAATCCCTCTTTCTATAAAAATCAACCGAACATTAATCGGCCTGCTGTTTATGCATGAATACTTCCGTGGCCTTATCACCCTTCCGGATAAACGGACGAATAATCAGACGGGTACCGCGTTCGTAGGTAAAGAAGCGGTATAGCCAGTTACTTAACACGACCAGCTTGTTACGGAAACCAATCAGGTAATAGATGTGAACGAATAACCAGGCAAACCAGGCGATGATACCACCCAGATTGATTTTACCGGGTAAATCGGCTACGGCACGGGCCCGGCCGATGATCGCCAGCGAACCTTTATCGAAGTAATCGAACGGAGTCATTTGTTGTCCGGCCAGCATACGCTTCAGGTTTTTCGCCAGGTGTACCCCCTGCTGCATGGCAGGCTGAGCCACGCCGGGATGACCATTCGGATATTTTTCCGACTTCATCATGGCGATGTCACCAATGGCAAAAATGTCTGTATAACCTTCAATCTGGTTGAACAGGTTCACCGGGTAACGACCCCCACGTTGAATGATATTCTCAGGAATACCTTTAATCGTGGCACCGGAAACACCCGCCGCCCAAACCAGCGTCTGGGTTTTGATTTGTTCGCCTCCTTTGAAAACTACGGTCTCGCCGTCGTACGACTCCACCATGGTTTTCGTCTTCACGATTACGCCCATTTTCTCCAGATACTTCTGCGTTTTCTGGCTCGATTCGGGGGACATCGGAGGTAAAACCCGATCCAGACCTTCGACGAGGTAGATATTCATTTTGCTGAAGTCCATGCCGGGGTAATCGCCGGGTAATACGTGTTTACGCATTTCGGCCAGAGCACCCGCTGTCTCAACGCCCGTCGGGCCACCGCCTACAATCACAATGTTCAGCAGGCTCTGACGCAACTCGGCGTTAGTCGTCATGTTTGCTTTCTCAAAGCTTTGCAGAATCTGGCTACGCAGGTTCAGAGCATCCGTGATTTTCTTCAGCGGAAAAGAATTCTGCTTGATCTGATCATTGCCGAAGAAGTTAGACTTTGTTCCCGTGGCAATCACCAGATAATCGTATTTCAAATCACCAATTAACGTCGTGATGGTTTTCGTTTCAGGACTAATGCTTGTGACGCGAACCGGACGGAAATGAAAATCTTCGTACTCTTCATCAAACATTTTCCGAAGGGGCTCAGCAATCGCGTCGGCTTCCAGACCAGCCGTGGCAACCTGATACAACAGAGGCCAGAACCCGTGATAGTTCTGTTTATCGAGCATAACTACCTGGAAAGACTTCCCGGGAAGTTTTTGAGCCAGGTTAATTCCTCCAAATCCACCTCCAATGATGACAACACGCGGCTTGGTGGTTTCAGGAATATTTAGCGAAAGATCATTTAAATCAAGCATTTGACAAAGCGATGGACAACGCTCGAAGCCTAAAAAACTGAACCACTTCCTTCGGTAAAATTCCGAAGAGGAACGAATGGCTTTCGAAAACGTTTAATGGTTAATTGTTTAAAATGGGAAAAAGAGCACTTACATGCTTGATTTCGTATTTCTACTCATGGTTACTGGTAACAGGCTGATCGAAATTTTGTACAAAAATCAACTTCTCTTTCTTAAAGAACAAAATTTTTTATACTCTGTTCATAATCAGCTTCATTAATATTTATTATTTGTGTTTTGAGTATTGAAAATATGTACTTAAAACACCGATTAATACAAATGGTATGAGCAAGCCTCTTCGACTAAGCGTATTGGATCAGTCTCCCGTTCGCAAGGGCGGTTCCGCCCGGGATGCCTTACAGCAGACCATCGCCGTAGCCCGGCAGGCTGATCAGTGGGGATACACCCGCTTCTGGGTTTCCGAACATCATAATGCCGCGGCTATTGCCGGGTCGGCTCCTGAAGTATTGATGGTGAAGCTGGCTGACGAAACCGAACGGATTCGGGTAGGTTCCGGTGGGATCATGTTACCCAATCATAGTGCGTTGAAAGTGGCGGAAAACTTCCGATTACTTGAATCACTTTTTCCGGGTCGCATTGACCTGGGGATGGGGCGTGCTCCCGGTGGAGACCGCATTTCGTCGGCATTACTTAACCCTTCCAACGACTTCAGCGAGCAAAGTTACCGTCAACAACTCGATTATCTGCAAACTTTCTTTACAGATTCCGCCGGAACGCAGTACGGTCCTGTGCTGGCCGTGCCCCAGGCAGACACCATTCCGGCCCAGTGGATTTTGAGTTCGAGCGGCGGCAGTAGTCGCTTAGCCGCCGAGTATGGCATGGGGCTGGCCGTAGCCCGTTTTATCAACGGTCAGGTTTCGCCGCGAATCGTTGAGGACTATAAACGCTCGTTCCGGCCCTCTGAAACCATGCCCGAACCTTCGGCTCTGCTGGCCCTGTTTGTGATTTGTGCCGATACGGAAGAGAAAGCCAGCCAGTTGCGTAAGGTTCTGGATTATAGGCTGGTGCAGATGGATAAAGGACGCTTTGAAGGCGTCGATGACTACGAAACCATCCGGAATTACGAGTTTACGCTGGCCGAAGAAGACCGGCTGCGGTTCTTTCATGCCGACCGGGTGGTATCGGGTACGCCCGGGCAGGTGAAAGAAGAATTGACCCGTCTGGCAAGTGAATACGACGTTGACGAAATCATGGCTTCAACCATGACCTATCACTTTGAAGATCGGTTGAGAACGTTTGAATTGTTAGCGGAAACCTTCGGAACCGCGATTCCAGTTCGCCCGTAATCAATGAAAAACCGGGGTTATTTTTTTGCTAAAAAGAAATAGCCCCGGTTTTTTCAGGTTGTTCAGGCCTCTTTTCGGGCAGCAATCAGGCCGTATTCCAGCTGAGTCGGGATGGTGTCAGCCAGAGGGGTTAGTCCCACGGCTTTGAACCAGTCCCAGTGTTCCTGCCGACTGTAAATCCGACCTTTCGTGGCCCAGAATAAAGCCGCTGAATAATCGGTTGCGGGCTTGGGACCGTCGAGGGTATCGTACAGAAATGTATCATGCACCCAGATTTCGCCGTTTGGTCGCAGAGCCGCCGCAAAACGTTTGGCCAGGGCCAGACAGGTGTCCGTCGGCCAGTCGTGGAAGAGACTGGCGGCCAGTAATAAATCCGTTTCGGGTAGCTCATCCGTCAGCATATCGCCAGGATGGAAGGTAACGCGATCCGGTACCGAATCGGCTCCTTCTTTGCCGCTTTTGATAAATTCGTTCAGTAACTCTTTCGCCACTTCCAGCACCTGCGGCCGATCAAATAAGGTAGCGGTTGCTCCCGGATTGAGGCGTAACCATTCGAAGGTGTAATATCCCGAACCAGCCGCCACGTCCAGCAAATGTCCCCGACTCTGGGGAAGACTGGCGGCCACCAGCGGCGAGAGTTTACGGGCTCTCCCGGCCAGACCCAGGGTAAAGAACCGGGCTGATTCAGCCTCATCCATGGGCGAGGGTCCTTCGCCTTCTTTCACGTAAGAGAATCCTGCGGACGTATCCAGCGGGCCGTCATTTTTCAGTCGGGTTACCATTTCCAGCACGCCGGGATCGTCGCTTTCCAGCCCCACATACCCAATCAGATTATCGGAGTTGGATTGACTCAGGTAAGTACCCAGCTCGGTCAGTTCCAGCTGGCCTTCGGGGGTATAGGTCAGTAACTCCATTGCACATAAACCCGGAATGAGCACATAGGCCGGACGGTCCTGAAGCTTTAATTTCTGCTGTAATTCAGGGAAGGAAAGCGGCCCGTTTTCAACTAATTCAAACACCTTAAAATGATGAACCGCCGCCACCAGCAGCCGGGAGCCGTACATGGCCCGGAGGTGTCGGGTAATGGGAGCCAGATCAATAGACATAGGAATAGAGTATAAGATCAGAAAGCTACAAACCTACGGATTCCGGGCGTTTACCGAGTAAATTTTTGCTTTGGAAATCACTTTCGTAAGTTTCAGCATCGGGAATACAATTATTAGAAAAGGCATGAAAAAAAATACATACCGGACCATAGGACTAGTCATCGCGGGCGTGGCCTTTTTCATTTTGCCTTACATTTTTTCACCCTACGGGTTTCCTGAGCTGCTGGAACTGGGAACCAATCCGCATGAACGAAGTAACCTGATATCCACCGTCTTGATTGTTGCGTTTTTTTACCTGAGTTACTTCGTTCTGATTCCCCGGTTTTTCTTTTCAGAAAAGTATGTAGCCTTCGCCGCTATTTCAGTAATCGCCTTTCTAGTTATTCTGGGAGCTTTCCCCAGGGAGGATTTTAGGAAGGAACCCCGCCGGGAACATTCTTCAGATTCCCGTTTGATACCACCGCAAGAGCAAACCTATCCAGCTCCGCCGCAGGATTTTCGGGAAAAACCCCCAGCGGACTTTGCGTTGAGCCAGAAGTTATTCCTGTTTCTGCTCGCCCTTTTTCTGTCTTTATCGCTCCGCACAAACGACCGCTGGCAGCAATCCGAACAGGATCGTTTACGAACGGAATTGTCGTACCTGAAAGCTCAGATTAATCCTCATTTTCTTTTTAATACCCTTAATAGCATTTATTCACTGGCCATCGAAAAATCAGATGCTACTGCCGATGCCATCGTGCAGTTATCCTCCCTGATGCGATACGTCATCCGCGACGCTCAGCACGATCTGGTGCCGCTACAAAAGGAACTGGATTATATCGGGCAGTACATCGCTCTTCAGAAAATCCGGCTGGTGGATACCGTGCTGGTGACGTATGAACGTCAGGGAGTCGCCACGCTGCAAATGATTGCTCCGCTGCTGCTGATTTCATTCATTGAAAATGCATTTAAATACGGAGTAAATCCGGAAGGAAAATCGGAAATACTCATTCAGGTAACAGTGGACGAACACCAGTTGACGTTATTCGTCTTTAACCAGAAAGTACGCCTCCGTCCATCCGACGAACATGCAGGCGGGATTGGGTTACGAAATACCCGAGCTCGTCTGGATTTACTGTATCCCAGCCGCCATACCCTGCATATTGAGGACGCTCAAGATACTTTTACCATTGACCTTACGCTTAGCTTATGAAAACCATCGCTATTGACGACGAACCGCCCGCTCTTCGCATTATTACGCACTTTTGTAGTAAAACGGAAGAAGTAGAGCTGCTGAAGACGTTCACCCGTACTACGGAAGCGTTGGATTTTTTACAGGAAAATCCGGTTGAGTTACTGTTTCTGGACATCAACATGCCCGCCATTTCGGGGATTGATTTTTATCGTTCCTTACCCGAAAAAGGAATGGTCATTTTCACCACGGCTTACGCGGAATACGCCGTGGAGGGATTTACTCTTCAGGCGGTTGATTACCTGTTAAAACCCTTTACTTTCGAGCGGTTTCAGCAGGCAGTTTCTAAAGCCTGCGGGTATCACCGTTTTCTAACCCAGTCTGAGCCCTCGCGGTATATCTACGTCCGGGCGGATTACAGCGTACACAAAATTGACGTGCTGGATATTCTGTTCATTGAAGGACTGGACGATTACCTGAAAATTCATTTGCAACACAGTAAGCCCATTGTCGCCCGCCTGACGATGAAAAGTCTGATGCAACAGTTACCCGCCGAGGAGTTCATTCGCGTGCATCGGTCGTTTATCGTTCCATTTTCAAGGATTGAATCGGTGCGGAACAAGACCATCGTTCTGGGTAAGGAGGAAATTCCGATTGGAGCGAGTTACGAAGCGGACTTTCAGAAACGCTTCCGCCGCTAGTCGTTTACCGAAACATTCCGGGTGTTTACCTCAAAGCTGGTTCGTTCTGCAACGCATTCGGCAGGTTCAACGTATTACTCTCTGAACTACCATACTAAGTAAAACGATGGAACGTAAAGATTTTTTAAAGAAAGGGTTTACTGCCCTGAGCCTGATGGCCGTGGCTCCCCTGACCGGCTCCTGTAAAAAAGATACCGAAAACCCAACGCCCGAAACTGATTCGGGGAGTGGCACCAGTACCGGAAGCTGTACCTCGAGCCCTTCAGAAACGGAAGGACCTTTTCCAACCAAATCGCCCAGTTCACTTGTGACGAACGACATCCGTGCCGACCGGACGGGCTTACCCTTTACGATCAAGCTTACCATTCAGAATAAAACTAACAGCTGTGCGGCTCTGTCCGGAGCCCTGGTGGACATCTGGCATTGCGATGCTGACGGTAATTACTCCGAATACGGCGGAACGCAAATGCAGTCCACCAATTACGCATCTGTACACTTCCTACGCGGTCGCCAGACGACGGATTCGGCGGGTTTGGTGACATTCACGTCCATCTTTCCCGGCTGGTATTCCGGCCGGGCGACGCACATTCACGTGCACATTTATAATTCCAGCGGAAAGTCGTTGTTAGTAACCCAGATTGCTTTCCCCGAAGACGTGACCAACACGATTTATACCACTGCCACCAATTACTATAAAAAAGGAAAACAGGACACCACCAACGCCAGAGATAACGTATTCTCGGATTCCGTTTCGCTGGAACTGGGTACCCTGACCGGCAGCATTTCTGCGGGATATGTGATCATGCATACCATGGTGGTAAGTGCCTGACATTCGTTCAAAGGTCTGATCTTATCCAGACCTTTTTCTTTGTACTGATGATGACAAAACGGTTGATTCGATTGGGTTACCGAAAGGTGATAAACGCGGCTTCGGCTCAGGCCTGGGATCGGCAGGTGTTTGAAGATACCCACCAGGAGTTTTATATGCAGGCTCAGTTTTACAATCAGCAGGGCCAGTATCAGACTTTTTCGGAGTTACTGACTCAGGTGCCGCAGGCCGACCGTTTGCATTACCTGGTCAGCACGGCGGCCATTGGCTACATCCGGCAGTTACAGGATCTGATTCCGGACGTGACGAATGCCTATGTAAAGCGTTGCCTTCCTTTTCAGAATTTCCGTTTCGAAATCATTCATTCGCACCTTCAGCGGAAAGAAGAACACGCCGTTGCGATTTATTTTTATACCGAACCCCTCACGTGGATAGATACCGTAGGAGCCAGCCTCCTCATCGCTTACGGGGATCAGCGGGAGGCATTGACAAATGGGGCGGAAGTCGAAACGGACCTGATTCCCTTACAACCCTTTTTAAACATTCATTCGATTCAGACGCATGAGCACTCAGGTAATGACGGATTCAGCCGAAGCTAGAATTTACTTATCCGGTCAGCGGGGTTATACCGGGCTGGACTGGTTCAGAAGTTGGCATACCTTCAATTTTGGTACGTACCAGGCCGAAGAGCGAACGCCTTTGGGGGCTTTACAGGTCCTGAACGATGATACACTGGCACCGGAGGCCAGTCTTGGAATGACGCTGGAGCAGGGAACGGAGGCAATGATTATTCCGCTGGCTGGCGGGTTACACTATCGCCTGACTACGGGTCAAACAGGATTTGCCTCGCCGGGTGAGATCCTGCACCTGTCCGCTCAGGCGGGAGGGTATGAACTGATGAACCCTTACCCGAATACGCTGATTAATTTCCTGCAAGTCTGGGTCACGAATCCGGAAGCCCAGGAGCAGACGCTTACTCAGCCCGTAGACCTGACGGTGATGAATACGTTTCACTCCTTACACCAGGCCGATTATTCGGGTAAGACTCGGGCCTTCATGGGTAAATACGAGGGACGAACCCAGTCGTGCTATTCCGTTTCCCAACCTGATTGCAGCCTTTTTTTCTTCGTTATCGAAGGAGCCTTTGAAGTGCAGGATCGCTTATTGGAAAGCCGGGACGGATTGTCCCTGAAGCAATGCGGGGTAGTGGAATTTGAAGCCCTTTCCAGCCATGCTTTACTGTTGATGATCGAAACAGAGGATTAGATCCGCACGAAAATCTTCTTCCGGTACATGTAATACAGAATAAGCCAGTAGCCCGTCAAAACGAAAAGCCCTTTCGTGAGCGGTTCGAAAGCCTCTCCGAACAGCTGAAAAATGGAAGGACCTAAGTGGGTCTGAAAGGTATCGGCGATGAAGGGTTCGAAGAGGTGAGCAATGACGTAAGCTGCAATGGAATTCATGCCAATCACCACGAAGAACCGGGACCAGTTTCGGAATTTCAGCATGTCCACTACGTAGTAAAAGCCCGCCAGTAAGAGAAAACACCAGCCACCACTGAACAAAACCCAGGACGGCGTCCAGATGCGTTTCACAGATGGACAAATGCCGGTAATGGTAAAGAACCAGCCCAATCCGAGTCCCGCGATTCCCATAAAGATAAATCTTCGCATGAGTAACTCTCCCGGTAACCCCGCTTTCAGCCACTTCCCCGCCTGTAATCCCAAAATCATGGTAGCCAGGGTGGGAATGAAACTCAGGGTTGCGTAGCCGCCTTCGTTGTAAAGAAAGGGTGTTTTTCGAGGAAAAAGATTAAGAAACCACGTATCGAAGGCCCAGGCCAGATTGGTATTTTTGTTGAAATGAGCGGCCCACCCGCTGAAGTGATAAGGCCAATGGGCCGGAACGCCCACCGTTTGGGGGTCAACATCGGGCACGGGATACAGCAGGAACGCCAGCCAGTACAGAAAGGGAATCAGAAATAAGGCCCGCCAGGCTTGACGTTTCGGCTGATTAGCCAGCATGAAAAGAAAAGGATACCCCAGTCCGATTTGAGTCAGGGTATCTTCAAACGTAAAGTTAGTTTGACTACGCCCGACGGAACGCAGAAAAATACCCAGCAAAATCAGAATCAGCGAACGCTGAATCGTATGCCAAAGCTGGGTCCGATACGATTGTTCTTGTGCCTGTCGACTGGCTAGCGAATAGGGCAGGGCTACTCCCACCAGAAAAGAAAACGAAGGTTGAATCAGATCGTGTAACGTACATCCCAGCCAGTCGGCGTGATTCTGATGATGAGCTAAAAAAGCCCAGAACGTACTTTGAGGAAAAGCTTCGGAAATCTGAGAAAACTGTAATACTTCGGCCATCATCAGGAACATCACAAAGCCCCGATATACGTCCATAGAAATCAGTCGTCCGGACTGAAAATCAGTAGCAGTAGTTCGCACTCGTAAAATAGATTAAGGGTAGAGGTAGAAAGCAAGGTACTAGGAAGGAGTGAAAATTACTAGGGTAAGGATGACTAAAAGAAAAATTATGTTTTATATCAAGGAAATATAAATTAATGACAATCGGAATACCGGAGAGTTATTAAATCAAACATTAATTCGAAAAAAAGAAGAGATCGCTGAAGGAATTATAAGGTAAAGTAACTCTGGATTAACATAAGAAAACCATTATCCAATATGAATAATGGTTTGTCAGATAACCGCCAGTAATAAACACCGTTTTATCTGCACGACGAATCATGACAGATAGGGTTGGAAGAAACGGTGCTGGTAAGTCTGATTTTATAGAGAAGCCCAAATGGCTGTCATCGCAAGTAGGGTTGATTATTGATAGGTACTCTTAATATAGGCTGCAAAGATTATAAATTAAATCTAGTATTTATTAATTACATCTGCTTTTTATTAAGGTACCTTTAAGTAGGTATCCAACTGCATTTTATAGTAGAAAAAGTGAGATAATTAGAATGTGAATTGTTAACAAATAATAGATTAGGAAAGAGATAATAGATTGACTAATAAGTACTTATTTGATTTCGGAGGGCCGTTTGCCGCACTGCTCTACTAACCTGAAGAGTGGTAACCGGGGTGGCCTCGTTTACCGAAAGTTAGGAACAGTTAAAAAAAGAGCTTGCTTCAAAGCTAAACAATTCGAGCCGTGACTTTACTGCTCGTTAAAGCTGGTAAAGTCACGGCCCGGATTGAAAAATACTACTTAATTATTCGCCCGGGTGTCCGGCTGAGGAGCCGTTTCCAACCGTTTTACCGGATTCTTTTTCAACTGATCAAGTATCGTTTCGATGGCTTTATCCAGTTGCGGATCTTTTCCATTTTGAGTATCCCTGGGAGGCATTTCTACCTCAATATCGGGAGCTACTCCAATGTTTTCTACTTCCCATTTTCCATCGGGAGTAAAGATGCCAAAACTGGGGGAAGTTACTGATCCTCCATCCATTAGAGAAGGATATCCAGAGATGCCTACTAATCCTCCCCAGGTTCTTTTGCCGATAATTGTACCTAAATTCCGGCGACGGAAGAAGTTGGGTAAGGCATCTCCGCCCGAACCCGCATATTCGTTAACGAGCATGACCTTGGGTCCGTAAATGGATGCGGCGGGAGAGGAGAACGGACGACCCTCGCGACTGCCCCAGTAACTCAGCAACGGCCGGTTCAGCATGTCAATGATGTAATCGGCCACGAAACCACCGCCGTTGAAACGCTCATCAATAATAACGGCTTCTTTGTCGAGCTGGCTGTAGTAATACCGGTTGAAAAATTCGTAACCGTCACCGCCCGTATTAGGTAAGTAGACATAAGCTACTTTTCCGTTCGTGGCCGCGTCTACTTTCCGGCGATTCTCTTCGACCCAGTTCATCTGACGAAGGCCCGTTTCGTTGGCAATCGGCATGACCGTTACCTGGCGTGCTCCGGTTTCGGAAGGTTTTGAGTTAACCGTAAGGGTAACCTGTTTGCCGACCAGATTTTCAAAAAAGCTATAGACATTATCCGTTGCTTTCAGCGGACGACCATTCACGGCAATGAGGTATTCGCCTGCTTTTACGTTTACACCGGGCTGGGTCAGGGGTGCTTTCAGCGTAGGATTCCAGTTCTCGCCGTTATACACTTTCTTGAAGCGATACAACCCATTGTCTATTTCGTAATCAGCTCCTAACAGGCCTACCTGAATGGGCTTGACTTCCGGGAAATCACCGCCAGAAACGTAGTTATGGCCTACGACCATTTCACCCATCATTTCTGCAATGACGTAGTTCAAATCAGATCGGTGAGCAACGTGCGGCAGGAATTTAGCGTATTTCTCTTTGACGCCTTTCCAGTCCGCTCCGTGCATGTTGGGTACGTAAAAATAATCCCGCTCAATTCGCCAGAACTCATCAATCATCTGCTTCCATTCGTGCCTGGGATCAATCTGAGCCTGGAGGTTGCTTACTTCAATTTTGCCATCGCCGGGATTTACTTTTCCACCCACGTCCACAATGCCAATGTTTGCACTTCCCGCAAAGTATAACAGCTTTTTACCATCAGCACTGAGGGTGTAACTACCCACTCCCGGTAAGAATGGCTCCGTTTTACGTTCTTTCAGATCGAAACGATGCAGGGCCGGACGGGTAATGGCATCTCCGTAGTTTACGTAGAACAATTTGCCCCCATCGGCTACGGCCAGATTACCGAGAGCAGCCGACGGAACAGGGAGTGCCAGAATGCGTTGGCTAATGCCCTCCAGATCCACGACGACCTTCGGCGTCGCGTCATCTTTCTTGGACTCGTCTTTCTTGTCTTCGGACTTCTTACTATCTTTTTTGTCGTCTTTCTTATCGGACTTTTTCTCGTCTGCTTTCTTCTCATCTTTCGCTTTTTCCGAGTCAGAAACCTTCTCTTCGTCCGATTCCGGAGCGAATGGGGAAGGATCTTTGGCATTCAGTACTGCTACGTATATACTGTTCGTTACCCGGCGATCATACGCACTCATGTCGAGGCCGCTAACGGTCGTAGCTGTGTTGGTACTGGCCGTGAAGAACAGGTATTTGCCATCGCGGCTAAAGGCCGGGTTGTTGGCGTCGCTTTTGCCATCCGTTACGGCCGTACGTTTACCCGTGGCGACTTCGTAGAGGAAGATGGTATTGAGATAGTTTTTCTGTTTTTCAGAGAAAACGATCCACTTACTATCCGGCGAGAAATGCCCTTCCAGGCTGGTGCTTGGTCCATAGGTATCCGTCGCCAGTTTCACGGGTTTCTTGGCCGATAAATCCATGTACCAGAGGTTCAGTTTTTTATCCTGATACAGAATCTTTTTACCATCGGGAGAAAACTCATCCAGCCGGTAGAACGAAGGATCGCCCAATGAAATAACTTCAGATTCTTTCTCGCCTTTCTGATCTACCAGATACAGCTGATATTCACCGGAAGCATCGGAAACGTAAGCAATTTTATCGCCTTTCGGGGACCAGATCGGGTTACGGTCGTGCGAACCATCCGAGTGAGTCAGGTTACGCCAGTCGCCTTTTTTGGCAGGAACGGTATAAATATCACCGCGAGCTTCGAGGGCTACCCGCACGCCGCTGGGCGACAGACTCGCACTGCGAATCATGTTGGAAACGTTTTTCCAGGTAGGGCGTAAGGCCAGAATTTCTGGAGAAATACTCACCGGAACCGCCGTCGCTTTACCCGAAGCCGGGTCCAGCGTATGAATGCGACCCGCGTATTCGAAAACCAGTTCTGAGCCGTTGCCCGTCAGGGTTTTTACGTCGTAATCGGTATAATTCGTTACCTGACGAACCTGTTTGGTGGAACGATCAAATTCAAAAACGTTCATGATTCGGTTGCGGTCCGACAGGAAGTAGATCTTCGAACCAATCCAGACGGGCTGTACATCCGAAGCATTCACGTGCGGAATAACTTCCGATTCCAGCGTTTTTAAATCGACCAGACGAATGGGGGTCGTCATTCCACCGCGGTACCGCTTCCAGGTATTAAATGCATCCGAAATGGTGGTATAGGCCAGCGTTTTACCGTCAGGCGAATAACTGCCCCAGTTACCCGTCATGATGAAAGGCAGCTCCTGCGGTAACTCGCCGTTCAGTGAAACCGTAAATAACTTGGCATACCGTGGGGTCATGGACTCACCCGTGGAAGTAAATAACAACCGTTTGCCATCGGGCGACCAGCCGCGAACGATGTCCGCACTGGGGTGCCAGGTCATGCGTTTGGGTTCGCCGCCGTTGATCGAAATGGTATATACGTCTACATTGCCATCGTAATTGGCCGTAAAGGCAAGGGTCTGTCCGTCCGGTGAAAATAAGGGGCCGGTTTCCGTGCCGGGAGCAATGGTTAACCGGCGGGGCTGCGAACCATCCCGGTTGGCAATCCAGAGATCGCCACCGTAGGTAAAGGCCAGGTGTGTTTTTGATAGAGTCGGTTGCCGAACCAGCAGGGTTTCGGGGGAAGTCTGGGCCTTGAGAGCCGGGCTTTGAGCCAGCAGTAAAGCTCCCAGAGCAGTCATTACTAAATGCCGCATGTAAAGCAAGGAGTTGATGTCGTCTAGAATGTAAGATGCAAGTTATAGCCGAAAGACTGGATTTGATGCAGCTTATGCGTTTTTGGTTGGTGTCAGTTATGAACGGTTAACGGCTGAAGAGTAGCGGGGTATTACCCGGTTATTTTTATACTTGAATGATTTTTTACAGTGATTACCTGGTTCCTCCTTACAACTCCAACAATATCTATGGTTGAGTATAACACCAAAGACTGGTTCAAAGCCGTTTTTCGGATTCATAAGGCCGAAACGGTTAACCGGCTCGCTCCGCTTTTAATTGGCATGACGGTTTACACAACGGTCATCGCCTTCGTTGTCCTGGAAATCTGGAAACCCGGACCCAATTATCCCCTGCAAAGCGTGGCTACTGTTCAGTCGCTGCTGGGGTTTGTGATGTCGCTATTACTCGTGTTCCGAACGAATTCGGCGTATGATCGCTGGTGGGAAGGGCGAAAATTGTGGGGTTCTCTGGTGAATAACTCCCGAAATCTGGCCATCAAGCTGGCCCATATCATTCCGCCTGCCCAGGAAGAAGACCGGGCTTTTTTCCGGTACATGATTCCCAATTACGCATTCACGTTAAAGAACCATCTGAGAGGTCGTTTCCTGGCTGAAGAATTGAAGGAAGCTCCGGGATTTCAGGCAAGTGATTTAAAGCAGGAAAATCATCTGCCCAATCAGATGGCCATGCGGATTTTTGGTAAAATGGATGAACTCTATCAGAAAGGAATCATCCGGCCTGAACATCTGCTCGTCCTGAATGCTGAATTTCAGTCCTTTACCGACATCTGCGGGGCCTGCGAACGGATTAAGAAAACGCCGATTCCCTTTTCGTATAGCCTGTTCCTCAAGAAGTTTATTTCGATTTACTGCCTTTCCCTGCCTTTTGGGTACGTACTGGCCCTGCATTATTCCGTGATCCCGATGGTACTGTTTATTTTTTACGTACTGGCCAGTCTGGAAGAAATTGCCGAAGAGATCGAAGATCCTTTTGGGAATGATTATAATGATTTGCCGACAGACACCATTTCAACGGGTATTCGTCAGGCCGTCGAAGAATTATTATAAAGCAGACCCTCGCAAATCAAGACCTGAAAAGGCCCTGATTTTTTTCATATCTTCAAGAAATTCAGTGTTTTATTATCGCTTTGATAAATAATCAATTTCTTTATTAAAAATCAGCCAGCCCTTCGTTTAATCTTGTTTTGAAAACACGTACCTTTGCCGCCGATTTAGCCTGATGGCAATTATCGATCTATTAATCACAAATTCAATTATTCAAATGGCAGTGGCAGAACAGGAAGTGAGACTAGCCGACCGTATCAACGCGTTGGAAGAGTCGTCGACGTTGGGCATGACGAAAAAAGCCCGCGAACTGGCCGCCCAAGGACACAAGGTGATTAGCCTTTCCGTTGGGGAGCCCGATTTTAAAACCCCGCAACACATTTGCGAAGCCGCCAAGAAAGCCATCGATGATGGATTCCACGGTTATTCACCCGTTGCTGGCTATCCCGACTTACGGAAAGCCATTGCCGATAAGTTGAAGCGTGATAATAATATTGACTGGAAACCTGAAAATATCGTGGTTTCAACGGGTGCCAAACACTCGCTGGCGAACGTATTACAGGTGCTGGTAAATCCCGGTGACGAAGTAGTAATCTTTGCTCCTTACTGGGTTAGTTACTCCGAAATGGTAAAGCTCGCCGAAGGAACGTCAGTCGTTCTGGATGGAGCTTTCGATAATAACTTTAAAGTTACGGCCGAACAATTCGAAGCAGCCATTACGCCTAAAACGAAGGTAGTCATGTTTGCGTCTCCCAACAACCCTACGGGTTCGGTGTATTCCGAAGCTGAATTACGGGCGATTGGTGCGGTAGTTGCTCGTCACGAAAACGTGTTCGTCGTAGCGGATGAAATTTACGAATACATCAACTTCACGGCGGAAGGTCACTTCAGCATCGGTTCGATTCCTGAAATCAAGGATCGCGTCATCACCGTAAATGGGGTAGCCAAAGGCCACGCCATGACCGGCTGGCGGATTGGTTTCATCGGAGCCGCCAAATGGATTGCCGATGGCGTTGAGAAACTTCAGGGTCAGGTTACTTCGGGTACCAACTCCATCGCTCAGAAAGCAGCCGTAGCGGCTTTCAATGGTCCGCTGGACGATGCCCGGAAAATGAAAGAAGCCTATCAGCGTCGTCGTGAACTGGTGGTGGGTAAACTGAAGGAAATCCCTGGTTTCAAAGTAAACGTACCCGACGGAGCGTTCTACGCCTTCCCCGACATCAGTGCTTACTTTGGTAAGTCTGACGGCACAACGAAGATTAACAACTCAGACGATTTCTGCAATTGGTTACTTGATCAGGCTCACGTGGCTACCGTGGCGGGCTCTGGTTTCGGTGCTCCCAACTGTATGCGGATTTCTACGGCCGCTGCTGATGAGCAACTGGCTGAAGCCTGTGATCGCATTAAGGAAGCCGTAGCCAGACTGAGCTAAGATTTTTGGATTTTATTGCCTGTTTGTTACGACCTGTGAGGGAAACCTTACAGGTCTTTTTTATGATTTCATTGATTACTTTTGATTTTGGTATAGAATCTGGCCATCTTCAGCCGTCGTACATCCCCTAAAATTTCCTCTATGATTCCTGCAACCTATTCTAAATTTTTCGATTATAACGATTTCTTCATTGACGAAAAAGTAGGCCTTTTCAAGTTTTCAAACGCTTATAAAGTCTTCAATCATGCGGGGGAAGAAATTGGCTTAATTCAGCAGAAAGTTTCTACCTTACACAAGGTTTTAAGAGTCATTGGTGATCTGAAAAAGATGATGCCTTTTACGCTTGAAATTATGGATACAAACGGAGTGATACAGGCCACCATTTCCCGGGGCTGGACGATGTTTATGTCCAAAATCGTCATTACTGATGCCAATGGGGTAGAGATTGGAAAAATTCAGCAGAAATTCAAGTTATTTAAACCCCGGTTTATTATCACCGATCCCCAGGAACAGACTATCGCTGAAATCAACGGTGACTGGAAAGCCTGGGATTTTACCATCACGGATCCCAATGCCATGCCTATTGGTACCATCTCAAAAAAATGGAACGGAGCGGTGAAAGAGATTTTCACTTCGGCGGATAAATACGTCGTTTCCATTGCCGGGTCCGTTCACGAAGATATTCGCAAAATGGCCATTGTTTCGACCGCCATTACCATTGATATGGTTTTGAAAGAACGCTAGCGGAAGCCAGACCAAAGTTTAGAAATGGTCCCTGAGCAACGGGCAGTGGATCATTTCTTTTCAGGGAATAACTTTATCTTTGATCAACCTTATAACCTCCCACTGCCATGGAAAAATTAATGTATGTCCTTGCCGCTATAAGCCTTTTGGCCTGCAATAAAGGCCCGGAACCCGAAGCCCCCGCTGAAGGTCCCAGGAAGATTTATTTCACCGGTATCACCGAATCCAATGATGTAGGCATCATTACCCAAAGAGACACGACAGACTGGCGATTTGATGACAAGTGGGTAGAGCAGGAAGAAAAACTGTTTCCTGCGACGGGCGAGCAGAGCTGTACCCAGGCTCATGCACATAATATTTTCGCTTTTCCTAACCCTACCACGGGTCTGATGAAGTTGCACATTGCGAAACGACAGGCTACCAGGGTAGAATTACGGCTGGTAGATCAGGACTTTAAAGTCATCTTTTCGCGAGACAGCGTGTTGAACGGAATCAACATCTTCGACATCACGGCTACTGCACCCAAAGATACGGTCCGTCTGTACTATAAGTTTACCGATGGAAGCTGCGTGTACCGCGGACATGGCGATATTCTGGTAAAGTAACGGAGGATTCAGGATTGCCGGGCGGTAGCAATCAGGACTCCGCCAAGGGTCATTAACACAGCTCCGGCAATTACTACCCAGTTTATTTTTTCTTTCAGAAACAGAATACCAAAAATCAGAGCTAAGAGAAAGGAAAGATTAGTAATAGGAGAAACCTGCCCGGCGTTACCCAGTTTTAAAGCCCGAAAACTGAACAGGGAAGACAAACAGGTAAGCACTCCGGCAATGATCAGGAAAATCAGGCTCTTCCGCTCAATGCGGGCTACTTCAGCCAGGTTGCCCTGCCAGGCTACCACGCTCCAGGCTACGATAATGATCAGGATGGACTGAATGGCAAAGGCTACGCTGGAGTCAACGTCCTTAATTCCTGCCTTCGAGAGAACCACCACACAGGCCGCCGACAAAGCCGCCAGAAGAGCGAAAACAATCCACATAGGTTTAGAGAAAAAGCTTGGCTTGTTTCGTTAAAAAGGACGTTCCAACTGGTACTTAAGGCGTAAAACCTTCTGATTTAGGGGTTTCCAGACTGATGCGGGTTCTGGATAAGGTTTCCGGATAATTGGTCTGAATGAACGTAATCAGATGCTCCCGAACGTAACAGCGTAGGTCGAACGCATCGCCGGAATTTCGACAACTCATCAGACAGCGAATCTGCATGCTGGTTTCGGTAAAGTCGGTTACCTGAACGACGTCTACCTTCCCATCCCAAAGGCCGTTCGTTCGTAATAGACGGCTATGTTCAGCCCGGACCGCAGCTACCGGAAGCGTATAATCCGTATAGATGAAGACGGTACCGAGAATTTCGGCGGTGGTACGGGTCCAGTTCTGGAAAGGCTTTTCAATAAAATACGTAATGGGCAGAATCAGACGGCGTTTATCCCAGATATTAATCACCACATAGGTGAGGGTAATATCTTCTACCTTTCCCCATTCGCCTTCCACAATCACCACATCATCAATCCGAATGGGCTGGGTAAAGGCAATCTGAAAACCAGCCAGCAGATTACCCAGGGATTTCTGAGCGGCGAAACCGATGATGATTCCCCCGATCCCCACGCCCGTTAAAAGTCCGGCCCCGATTTTTCGCATACTTTCGAAGTTGAGCAAAATGGCAGATCCGGCCAGAATGATAATCAGACTAATGATAAATTTTCGGATGAACTGAATCTGCGTTCGAAGTTTTCGCTCCTTTAAATTGTCAATTTTATTATAATCGAACAGATGGTATAAGTAATCTTCAACCACCCGAACGAGCTTGATTAAGATGATGGTGAAGGAAATGATAATACTAATTTCCAGGATCCGGTTAATGACAAATCGCGACCCTCTTTCGAGGTGCATTAAAGGAAACAAGGTGTTGAAAACCAGAATGGGAATAAAGAAAATCAGGATGGATTTGAAATGCCGGATCGACGAGCGAAAGACGGAATAAGGCAGCTCCTTGGCCGTTAGTTTCTTAATGACAGGAACAACCAGATATTTAATAAAAATGCCAATCAGAATGGAAAATGCAACGACGCATAAGTTCCAGGCATAATCAGGCATTTGATGGGATAAATTCTGAAGAAAACTATTCATGAACAGATCTATATAAAGACGCGATGGGCCGCGTATACAGGATTAATAGTAAAAGGATAGTTACCCCAGGACGCCTGTCTGGGCGTCTTTACCGGATGGATTCAGATTTTCGGGGAATCATAAAAATGTCCCGCTGGCGACCGTCAATGTACCGGAACCCTTTTTCGTCGTAATAGCCATCTTCTTCCAGCATGATCCGAACGGATTTATTCCATTCGTTAATCGGCACCGATACATTTAACTCAATGGAGTAGGCTGTTTGTTTAAAAAGGGGATAATCCCCCGTGCCTTTTACCGCCTGCTGGTTATCCCACATACCAATGGCGGGACCGGCAGCGTGGCCGTGAAACCCAATGGGGTGCGAATAAATGCTGGCAGTGATGCCTTCCTGGGTCGCCTGTTGCAGAGCTTCTGCCAAAATTTCGTTCCCGGTTTTACCTGTTTTAAATCGTTCCGTTAAAATATCCTGCAGGCGATTGCCCTGTTCAAAGGCTTTTCTGAGGTAGGCAGGCACCTCCGTTTCACCGGGTTTAAGAATATACGCATGTTGCTGCTGATCGGTGTTCAGGCGTAGATACGTAATGCCAAAGTCCACGTGTAATAAATCACCGGGCAGAATTACCTGCGTTCCGGGACGTTTGGAGAAGGTGCGGAGGTGATCGAATCGGGCATCATCGGCCCGCTGGATATCTACCGTCGGATGAAACCAGGTATCCAGTCCCAGGTCCGTAACCCGCTGGCGTAAATACCAGACCACGTCTTCGGTCGTAGTGACGCCCGGCTGAATTACTTTTTCCGAAAAAGCCTCGTCAATGATCTGATGCGAAAGGCGGCAAATCATGGGATACATCACCATTTCCTTTTCGGAACGGGTTTCCAGCCAGCGAACCGCCAGCCGCTCGGCCGACTGAATGCGGGAATGAAAGCCCTTGGGTAACTTTTTCATGAATTCGCCCTGCTCGGTATACGTTAACCCGTCCGCATGGCCGTAAGTCGTGGAGTAATTCAGGGCAATTTTCCTCGGATTTTTTTCCTGAATGACCTTGACCAGAGCTTCCCACTGGTCGGGATTCGCACTTAAATCCCACTGGCCCTTAAGTAAGGTGCCCACGTCATAACGGGCAATGGCGAGCTTGTCGAGTGGCTGGTTTTTCCCCGGATCGTAGAAAACCATGATCGTGCGGCGACGGGCGGCAATCCAGGTGCTGGGTAACATGGTTCGCATGACGGGATCTTCGTTATACTCCCTCGAAATGATTACCCACATATCCACGCCTTCCTCCCGCATGAGCCGTGGTAACAGGTTTTCAAAACGATCTTCCAGAATTTCGTCAACGGTAGCGGCCCGTGCCCGTTCGTTGAGAACTACGGGAAGAGGCTGGGCCTGACCAGTAACAAATACCGAGAAGAGAAGAAGGGTCAGTACTATAGTTTTAGTCATGTTTATTAGGAAGAAAGGATTAATTATTTAGGAGTTAAGCTGAATACCTGATGAACAGTTAGAAGGGACCACAAGCCTGAAACCGGAATGTGGGTAACGTAGCGACGTCCATTGATGGCGTCTGGGTAGAGGCGGTTTTTGTTACTTTTACCTATTTTCATAACCTGGCGGAGACGCCATCAATGGACGCTCTACAAAAAATCAGGAATCTTCTGTCAGTTTCGACATATCCCGCGTATCCTTCATAAACAGATACACCAGCAGCGAAACGAAAATGGCCCCGGTGATGTACCAGTAGAAATAAGACTCATGTCCCGATTTTTTTAGATCCAGGGCGATGTATTCAGCCGTACCTCCGAAGATGGCTACGGTCAGAGCGTAGGGTAAGCCTACCCCCAGAGCCCGAACTTCGGCGGGAAATAACTCGGCTTTTACCACGGCATTGATACTGGTATAACCACTGACAATAACCAGAGCCATGAGTAACAATGCGAATGCTTCCCACTGGCTGGTAGCATGGCTGAGGGCGGTTAACAAAGGAACCGTCGCGAGCGTACCGGTGATGCCAAAACCCAGGAGTAAGGGACGTCTGCCGATGCGGTCGGATAGTAACCCGAAAAGAGGCTGAAGCAAGGCAAAGATCAGTAAAGACAGAAATGAAATCAGGGTGGACTGGCCCTTGGTCAGGTGAACCGTATTGACCAGAAACTTCTGCATGTACGTAGTATAGGTATAAAAAGCCAGCGTACCGCCCAGCGTCAACCCAATGACCGTGAGCACCGCCCGGGGGTGCCGCATTAACTCCCGAACCCTACCTTTTTCTTTCTTCGTGACGGTTTGTTCAAAGGCCTGGGTTTCATCCAGATGCTGCCTCAGGTACAGGGCCACGACCGACAGTAAGGCTCCAATCACAAACGGAATTCGCCAGCCCCAGTCATGAATTTGCTCTTCGGTCAGTATCAGTTTCTGTAAAATGAGCTGAATGCCCAGAGCCATGAGCTGTCCGCCAATCAGGGTAACGTACTGAAAGCTGGAATAAAACCCCCGGCGGTCGGCAGTGGCCATTTCGCTGAGGTACGTAGCCGAAACTCCGTATTCGCCTCCTACGCTGAGGCCCTGCAGAAGGCGGGCCACCAGTAAGATCGCGGGAGCCGCCAGCCCGATGGTGTGATACGTCGGCGTGGCTGCGATCAATAGCGATCCCAGCGACATGAGCAGAACGGACAGCGTCATGGATTTTTTACGTCCTGCCTTATCCGCAATGGTGCCAAAAAGCCAGCCGCCCAGGGGCCGCATGAGGAAGCCAATGGCAAAAATTCCGGCGGTATTGAGCAGCTGAGCCGTCGCATCGCCGGAAGGGAAAAACGAGGACGAAAAATAAAGGGCAAAGGCCGAATACGTGTACCAGTCGTACCATTCTACCAGGTTTCCAACGGAACCTCCAAAGATGGCTTTAAGTCGTCTGGCTGAAATAGATGTGGACGCCAAGGTATGAAGTTGAGATTGAGCCAAAAGATGCTTAAATAAACTGATTTCTGCAGGAAGAATAGACAAGAGGAGTAATAAAAAAGGGCTTCTGTGAAAATAAAATGACCTGCCGGTTTCAACAGTGACCTGAAAAAGCGGATCCCTGGCGAGGAACAGCGAAGGACTCAAATTCTGGGGAAAGGATAGGTATTATTTGCCGATTTCTTAGTTCTTTGCAACGTATAATTCACCACCGTTAAAATATAAAATCATGGTAAACGTAGCATTATTAGTACGTCTGGAAGCAAAGCCCGGAAAAGAGCAGGAAGTAGCGGATTTCATCCAGGCCGCCTTGCATTTAGCCGAAGAAGAAACCGAAACGATTAGCTGGTACGCCATTCAGATTTCTCCAACGACGTTTGGGATTTTTGACACGTTCCCTCACGAAAAAGGACGTCAGGCTCACCTTTCCGGGGAAATTGCCGAAGCTCTTTTAGCCAATGCTCCTCATTTGCTGGCCTCTCCTCCGATCATTGAGCAGGTGAATGTATTGGCTTCTAAAATGCCACACGCGTAAGGAATACATGCCTGCTTTTGCATCGTTACTTCGGGGAATTAATGTCGGCGGAAACAGGAAAATTCCAATGGCTGAACTGAAAGCCCTGTATGAGGAATCCGGTTTGACGAACGTAAAAACGTACATTCAGAGTGGCAATGCTGTTTTTCAGACTGACCATGAAAATCCGGATGACCTTCGAAAACTGATTGAATCCACCATTGAAGCCAGATTCGGATTTGACGTAACCGTTCTGATTCGAACAGCTGAGGAGTTACAGGGAGTGCTGGAGAGTAATCCCTTTGAAACCGTTGATGAGGTGTACGTCACTTTTTTAGCGGAAGAACCTTCTCCCGAAAAATGGGCTCATCTGAAAGCACTGGACCTGGGAACGGAGCGGTCGGAATTACGGAATAAAGAAATCTTCCTTCAGTTTCCCGACGGATATGGCAAGGCTAAAATGAGTAATTCTTTCGTGGAAAGTAAACTCAAAGTAAGAGCTACCACCCGGAACTGGCGAACGATCAACGAGATTATAAACCTATTTTAAAGCAAAACATACGCTAAGGGCTGGCATCCTCGCCAGCCCTTAGTAGTTTAGAGGTAGGGATAAATCCGTACCCCAAAACCTCCTTTCCTGCCATGAACCGTATTGACCGAGTTACCGCTATCTTAATTCAGTTGCAATCCCGCAGGATTGTCAAAGCTCAGGACATTGCCGATCGTTTTGAAATCAGCCTGCGGACGGTCTACCGGGACATTAATACGCTCTGTGAAGCAGGGGTGCCGATTATTGGCGAAGCGGGCGTGGGTTATTCCATCATGGACGGGTACCGACTGCCGCCGGTGATGTTTACCCGCGAAGAAGCAACGGCTTTTCTGACGGCCGAAAAACTCATCGAAAAGTTAACCGATACTTCTATTCGGGAAAGTTACCGATCTGCGATGTATAAGGTCCGGTCGGTGTTACGGAGTTCAGAAAAGAATTTACTCGAACACATTGAAAATCACATCGAAATACGGCAGAAGCCTTTGCCGCCCGGACTGGCAGATGCCAGGCACGCCTTTCTGCATCCCATTCTCCAGAGTATTTCGGACCAGCGAAGCCTGCAGATTCAATACAAAGCTTTCAATCAGGAGCATTCGACGGAACGTCTCGTGGAACCCATTGGCATTTTCTATGCCTACGATTGCTGGCATGTAGTGGCATACTGTCACCTTCGGCTGGAATACCGCGATTTCCGGGTGGATCGCATTCGGAATCTGCACGCTACTTCCATTCCATTCAGTCGTACCCATCCCTTACTGAAAGAATACCTCCAGCAAAATGCAACCAGCCGTAAACTACAGACGGTGGTGATTCAGGTGGAAAAGAAGATAATGAAGTACCTGGAAACCCAGAAATACGAGCACGGCTTTGTCGAGCAGACGGATCTGGGTGACTCCGTGGAAATGACATTTTTTACTCCCTGGCCCGAGTTCATTTTACGCTGGTTTCTGCTTTTCGCAGATAGTGGCCGCATTGTTAGTCCCGACTATCTCATTGAGCAGTTGCGAGAGAAGGTTATTCATTTGTACGAAAGTGTGATTTCACCCGCTGGGCTTGAGAAATAAAAGCATATGGGTAATATTATACCCATATTTAAATAAATAGCATTAGGTAATTATCTGATAATGAGTTAGTATTGATTACTTTGATTTTAGCATAACTATTTCATAAGAAAGCATTGTCATCTTTTATTGAAGAGCTATGAAAAGACCATTGAGATACCTGATACCCCTGCTGCTCTGCATCACTGTAGTTACTTCCTGTAAAAAGAAATACGAACAGGCTTCTGAACGAACGGATGAAGCCCTTACCCAGGAGTTAAACGACGAGGAAGTCCATACGAAGCTGGTTGAATACGCCAAAAAGAACGGCATTGATACCGATGCTTTCAATGATCCTCAGTCGTCTGGCTTTGCCTTACTTTCTGAAATAGGCTTTGGTCATAAGCCCAAGTATATCAAACACGTTGAAAAAGTGCAGCCCATTGATTCCGCAGCGGTGCGGACGGCTGGCTGGAGTATCGTGCAGGGCGTAAGCGTAGAAGATGCCATGAAGCAGCTGGAACCCAGGTATCCCACGTACGAGCGGCTGAAGCAGGAATACAACCGATTGTTAACCGAAAACAAAGCGGACAGTGCTCAGTGGGTAGCCGAATCAATGAATGCCTATCGCTGGATCAATCGACAAGCTAAAAATTCGCCCCGGCTGGTGCTGGTTAATATTCGCGGAGCTTACCTGGTAGGAATGGATTCTTCGGGTAAGGAAAGTCTGAAAATGCGGGTGGTAGCGGGAAAGAAAGACAAAGCTACTCCCGGAATGGATACGTATGCTACCCAAATCATTACCCACCCGTACTGGAATGTACCCCGCAGCATTGCGGTTAAGGAAATGTTACCTAAAATCCAGAACAATACCGGATTTCTGGAAGCCAACAATATAGAAGTAATTGATTCCAAGGGGAACCTCGTTGATCCCGAAGAGGTAGACTGGTCGGAGCTTTCCGTAAACAAATTTCCGTACCGACTGCGGCAGGATACCGGAGCAGATAACTCACTGGGCTTACTGAAAGTAGAACTGAAAAATCCGCTGGCCATTTATCTGCACGATACGAACGCCCGTTACCTGTTTGCTAAAAACGAACGCTGGCGGAGTCACGGTTGTGTGCGGGTACAGCGACCTACGGATTTGGCTAACTTTATGGCAGGAGAGAAATTGCTCGAAAACGATTCTCTGGAAGAAAATGGAGCATATTCTCTCCCGCCAGAGTCCCATGCTTTGCCTCAGAAGATTCCCGTCTTTCTGCTGTATTTAGGAGCAGACATTGACGAAAATGGCAAGCTGGTTTACTATAAAGACGTATATGGCTGGGATGCCTGAGCCGCTAACTGATCGGGCTTGTGAGCAGGAGCATCTGAAAAACCTGCCAGCAGGTCCGATTTTTTCAAATAGTTCTCATCGGGCGAATAAAGAAACAATCCCGAACCGCCTTTCAGCAGGTTAATCAATACCTTATGATCGGCGTATGAAACGGCAGGACAACCCTGGCTACGGCCCAGACGACCCGTTTGTTTGATAAAAGATTCACTCACGTAATCTGCTCCGTGCATCACAATGGCACGGTTGTAGACCTGATCGTTGATCCCTTTTTCAAGTCCTTCCAGTTTGAGGGAAAGACCATGTTTACCCTGATAGGTTCCTAACGTCCGGTAGAAACCAAGGCTGGATTGGTAGGAAGAATTGGAATTGGAAAAATGAGTGGCAAATTCCTGACCGGAATTCCGGCCGTGGGCCACGTAGGTATTATAAATTACTTTCTTCTTCAGTAAGTCAATGACGTATAAACGTTTGTTGCGTGAAGACTGACTGAAATCGGCAATCGCAATAACGGGCTGTTGCAGTTTCATTCGCTGGAAACCATACCAGGCATAATGGAAAGCTTCGGGTGATAATCCAAGGGTTTGAAGCTCCAGACTGTCGTACAAACTTACCCATTCCTGATCGGGACTGACAACGATGGTTTTTGAGAGAGGTACTTCCTTTTTCTCGTTAAAAGCAAATCGATTAATAAATCCAAGTGAGAAGACAAAAACCAGGGTCGAAGCGACCAGAATCGCTAGTGACTTGTTCATTTAGTATTCGTTTGGTTGGTGAAAAAAACGGACTAATCGAATAAAAATCTCAAGGACGAAGGACTTCGAAAAATACTGACATTCTCTAAAAACGGCAAATCTTTTGCTTAAGTTCCTGACAAGTCGATTGTTTGATAAGGACATGGTGCCTTTCTCCAAAAAATGAGCAGCTTTGCGTCAGGCTTCTTTCCTGGCTGAAAAAAGCTATTTTCTATTCATCAGGAAGCATCCGTATACATACGATTTCAGGCTCGATTGTGGTTTGAGCGTTGCCCGGAATTTGTGATAATCCTTCTCTCATAACCAGTTAAATTCGAAAAGGTCCACGTATTCCCTTGAACGATTGCGGGTTGGTTTTACGGAGTTATCAAAGTTTTGAGCAAGAGTTGAGAGTATAGTTGATCAAAAAATCACTATTAGTTACGACCGATTTGACCGGAGAAATCGGCAAATCTTTGAAAATCATACCTCTAAATTCAGCACATGTTACGTCGCACGTTCGTTAAAAATTTCTCTGCTGCCGCTGGCGTGGCCATGCTCGGCGGTTTACAGGCTTCCGCTGCTACGCCTCCTGCGAATACCTTTAAGCTCAAATATGCTCCTCACTTTGGCATGTTCGAGAATCTGGCCGGGAAAGACATCTACAAGCAGTTACAATTTATGGCCGATCAGGGTTTCAGAGCTCTGGAAGATAACGGCATGACGGGTCGTCCCGAAGCCGAACAAACCAAAATCGGAGATATGCTGACGAAACTGGGGATGGAAATGGGCGTATTCGTTCTGCATAAGGGTGGAAACGGAGCCAATACGCTGGCGGCGGGTAAGAAAGAACACCTGGATATTTTTCTGAAAGGATGTCAGAACGCGATTGAAGTTTCCAAGCGTTGCAAAACCAAGTACACGACGGTTGTTCCCGGTAACTTTCAGCGGAACTTACCCATTGGGGTGCAGACGGGTAACGTCATTGACGCCCTGCGTCGCGGAGCGGAAATGCTGGAGCCACACGGTCTGATCATGGTGCTGGAGCCCCTGAGCGATTCGCCGGATTTATACCTTCAGACTTCCGACCAGACGTATGAAATTTGCCGGGCGGTGAACAGCCCCTCCTGCAAAATTCTGTTTGATGTCTATCACATGCAGAAAACCGAAGGCCACATTATTCCGCATATCGACTGGACCTGGAACGAAATTGCGTATTTCCAGATGGGCGATAATCCCGGTCGGAATGAACCCGGTACGGGAGAGATTAATTATCAGAATGTCTTCAAGCACATTTATAAGAAAATGAAAGAAAGCAATCGCGATTTCATTTTTGGAATGGAACACGGAATCTCCGTTCCCGGAGCGGAAGGTGAAAGAAAACTAATCGAAGCCTACAAACAGGCGGATAGTTTTCAGGTATAAATGAAGTAGTTACTTATGAAGGAAAAGACGTTGCTCCTCAGCAACGTCTTTTTGTTTTTGCCGCTATCCGCTTTTTCGCTGGTAGCTTGATCGTTGAGAGTACAATTCTAAGAAAGACGGCTCACCCGTAAGTGTTCAATAAAACAAGACAAAACATACAAAATGAATATAATTTTTATCCAAAATATGTTTAAATATCGATTCTTGTCTTTATATTTTAATCAATAAGCTTGTTTTTTTGCCCGGAAAGTATTGTTTTTGAATCATGAAAGAATTCAGAGTCCCTCCGGGGGCAGCGGTACTTTTCGTGGACATGAACAGCTTCTTTGCCAGTTGCGAGCAGCAGGATAACTATTACCTACGCGGCCGCCCCGTGGCAGTATGCGTGTATCCGAGTCAGTTTGGCTGTGTAATTGCTCCTTCTATCGAGGCCAAAAAGAAAGGGATCAAACTCGGAATGCGTCTGAATGAAGCCATGCGGATATGTCCGGATCTGGTACCCCTTCCAACCAGTCCGGAAAAGTATCGGGACTATCACACTAAAATCATGACGATTCTCAAGCGATTCTCGGATCAGGTCATTCCCCGAAGCATTGACGAAGCCGTCGTCATTCTAACGAATCATCGCCTGATTTATCACGACCTGGAAAAGGTAGCGTTTGACATCAAAAAAGCGATAAAGACCGAAGTAGGCGATTACCTGCAATGTTCAATTGGAATCGCCCCTAACGCTTTTCTGGCCAAACTGGGCTCTGATCTTATCAAACCCAACGGCCTAACCGTGATTACTCCCGATAATATTGACCTGATTCTGAACCAATTAGAATTGGTAGATTTACCCGGCATTGCCTCAGGTATGGCCCGGCGGCTGCAACATTCGGGGATTGATTCGCCCCTGAAGCTACGTTATGCCGATCCTGAATTTCTGCGGGCGGCCTGTCGCAGTATTATCGGCTGGCACTGGCATCTGCGGTTGAATTTTTACGAGATAGATACCGAATACACGCCCGCTTACAAAAGCATGCAGGCCATGCGGCACCTGTCGCGAAGCCAGCGGCAATCGCCGGAGGTATTGGAAGAAATTCTATTCATGCTCTGCCAGACGCTGGAACGGCGGATGGTACAGCAAAATGTGTTTTGCAAAACGGCTTTTTTCTGGGCAAAATACGAAGAGGGAAGAACGTACAGTGATGAAATGCAATTTCAAACGCCCGTTCAGGATGGCGTGGCTTTGTTTAACCTGATTCTCAAACGAGCCGCAACCAGGGCTCAGTGGCAGCACTCTTCAGAATCCCTGCTTAATCCGGGACTGGTCTTATTGGGCGTGGGCGTCCGTCAGTTCATACCCGATCAGCTCGTTCAGTATCAGCTTTTTGAAGACAACGTGCGGAAGGATAAACTGCGAAAAGTCTATTACGAGTTACGGGAAAAACACGGCAGCCGAAAAATCATGCGGGCCGCCGAAGTGAGTGATGATCCTCCGGTAAAGGATGTGATCGGATTTGGTTCAGTGAAAGATATGTACAGCTCTAATATATAGAGGGGAAGTGCGGGTAAGGAATAGCCCAGGTACAGCTGTTGCACAGATTTAGTACGAGAATCTGAAATTTGCTGAAAGCAGATCATCCCTGAAAATCCTGTTATACCTTTGAGCAGAGTAAGGGGGCTGCTGTAGCCATCTGAACAACGATCATTACCTCTCGACAACATGAACTATCGCAGATTTGGCCGTACCGACTGGAAGGTTTCCGAAATGGGTTACGGTATGTGGGGGCTAGCCGGCTGGACGGGCTCCGATATCGAAGAAATCAATCAATCACTGGATCGCTCGGTAGAATTAGGTTGTAATTTTTTCGATACAGCCTGGGGCTACGGAGCCGGAAAAAGTGAAGAGATTCTGGGCGAGCTGATGAAACGCCACTCGGATCATCGCTTGTACGCCGCCACTAAAATTCCACCCCAAAACTTCAAATGGCCCTCCCGGCCGGAATACACGCTGGACGAATGCTTCCCGGCGTCCCACATCATTGAATACACGGAAAAAAGCCTGAAAAACCTGAAAGTCGAACAGATTGACCTTCAGCAATTTCACGTATGGGAAGATGCCTGGGCCACTAACGACGACTGGAAAGAAGCCGTTCAGAAATTAACTCAGGAGGGAAAAGTAGCTCACTGGGGAATCTCCGTAAATCGCTGGGAACCCGAGAACGTTCTGGAAACGCTCCGCACGGGCCTGATCTCTTCGGTGCAGGTGATCTATAATATTTTTGATCAGGCTCCCGAAGATCATTTATTCCCTTTGTGCAAGGAACTGGATGTTGCGGTGATTGCCCGCGTGCCCTTCGATGAGGGTACTTTGACCGGCACTCTGACGGAAGAAACGACATTCCCCGCTGACGACTGGCGTTCTACTTACTTTGTTCCCGAAAATCTCAAAGACAGCGTTCATCACGCGGAAGCTTTACGTCCGTTGATTCCGGCGGGTATGACCATGCCCGAAATGGCTCTCCGGTTTATCCTCAGTAACCCCGACGTCGGAACGATCATTCCGGGTATGCGGAAGATGAAAAATGTGGAAGCCAACATGGCCGCTGCCGACGGAGCGGGGTTAATGCCCGCTTTATTACAGGATTTGAAGAATCACCGCTGGGATCGTACCCCGACCGAGTGGAGTCAATAGAAGGATTAACGGAATCGTATACGGGTATCGAATCCTTATTTGCGTCTCTTTACTATGAACCGGTCTGACGTTTGGAAAAACTCTGAACGTCAGACCATTTCTACACTACCTCAGAAGGATTACTACCCTGCATGAAAAAAGTTGTCACCTTTGGCGAGATTATGTTGCGGCTCAGTACGCCCGGCTTCGCCCGATTTGTTCAAACGACGAGTCTTAATGTAAACTTTGGGGGCGGAGAGGCAAACGTAGCCGCCGCTCTGGCTTACCTTGATGTTCCCGCCAGCCACGTAACCCGTTTTCCCGATAACGACTGGGGGTATGCTGCTACGGCGATGTTGCGTCGGTATGGCGTTCAGACGCAGGATATCGTTCAGGGTGGTGATCGGATCGGGACGTATTTCCTGGAAACGGGAGCCATGATGCGGGCCAGTCGAATCATCTACGATCGGACGAATTCATCGTTCGCTCAGATGGACCCCCGTGAGTTTAACTGGGAGGAAATTCTGGCAGATGCTCAGTGGTTTCACTTTACAGGCATTTCTCCGGCCATCTCTGAAGGAGCTTATCTGGCCTGTAAAGCAGCCGTAGAAACAGCGAATCGGTTAGGTATTAAAGTATCAGCGGATGTCAACTCCCGGAAAAACCTCTGGAAGTGGGGCCGCCCGGCCAGTGAAATCATGACGCAACTGACCGCTGGCTGCGACGTGATTGTTTGTGCCGAAGGCGACGCTGAAGAGTTATTCGATATCAAACCCCAGGGGGAAGGCGATCGCTTTATTTCAGTGGCCAGACAGCTTCAGGAGAAATTTCCCCGCGTTCAAAAAATCATTAATACCAAACGGGGGTCCGTTTCCGCTTCGCACAATAGCTTATCCGGTCGTTGCTGGAATGGCGAGTTGCTGGAAACCATCACACACGAAATGGTACCGATGGTCGATCGTATCGGCGGTGGTGATGCCTTCCTGGCGGGTTTTATTTACGGTCAGATCAAGGGCTACAGCGATCAGAAATCCATTGATTTCGCTACGGCCGCTTCCGCTCTCAAGCACAGCATTGAAGGCGATTTCAATCTCGCTTCCGTAGCCGAAATCGAAACGGTCATGAGCGGAGACACCAGCGGCCGGTTGAGTAGATGAGGTAATCACGTTGAGCGTTTTGGGTTTGGAGTTACTTCGCTCGTAAGGAATTACTCAAATTTCAAGCACAAGACAGGAAAATAAGAGTATTGATTTATACAGTTATTATTGAGAAAGTAGAGTCAAGGTTTTGAGAATGATACAAAAAACTCAAAACTCAAAACTCAAAACTCCAGACTCCAATGGCTAGTTTCACGCGATTACAGGTGTATCAAACCTTACTGGAAAATCCGATTATGCCGATTTTCCACCATAATGATATCGAAGTTGCCAAGAAAATCCTGACGGCCTGTTACGAAGGCGGTATCCGGATTTGTGAGTTTACTAATCGGGGCGATTATGCTCACGAAACGTATTCGGAATTACGGAAATTCGGTAAGAAAAACTTCCCCGACTTAGTCGTAGGAGCCGGAACCATTGTTGACGCTGCTTCGGCGACCTTATACATTCAGTTAGGAGCCGATTTTATCGTAGCCCCCGTACTGCATCAGGACGTGGCGATTACCTGCAACCGACGCAAAATTGCCTGGATGCCCGGTTGCTTCACACTCTCCGAAATTTCTAAAGCCGAAGAATGGGGAGCCGAAATTGTGAAATTATTCCCCGGTCAGGCCTCTTCTCCCGAGTTTGTAAAAGCTATTAAAGGTCCCATGCCCTGGACCGACATCGTCGTCACGGGTGGGGTTGAACCGACACAGGCCAGTCTGAAAACCTGGTTTGACGCCGGGGTTCGGGGCGTGGGCATTGGCTCTCAGTTATTCCCGAAAAACCTGGTGGAAGCCAACGACTGGCAGACGATCGCCGACAAGATTGCAGAAGCCGTTCGCGTAGCCAAATGGGTGAAAGAACCATAGAAGTTCAGGCTTACCTGCGTAAAAAGATCGCTTTCAGAGGCGATCTTTTTATTTTTGTAGCTGACGTAACGAAGCCTTGAAAACAATTATCATTTTTTTAGTAACCTTTGGTATCAGCTTTGCGGGCTCGGTTCACCCCGGGCCGGTTAATCTCTCGGTTATTCAATCCGTATTGAGAAAAAATTTTCCCGCTGCCCTGTGGATTGGTCTGGGCGGAGCTTTGGTAGAAATTCCCTATGGGTATCTGGCTTTGCAGGGAATTCACTTTGTGGAGCATTATCCCACCGGCTTGAAGTTACTTCAGATCATCGTCATCCCGATTTTGATTTTATTAGGGGTACTGGCCCTGCTTCGGAAGCCTCAGGTCAATCCTGCCATTCCACAAACCCACACGTCTCAGCTCTCTTTTTTTAAGGGCGTTTTTCTTTCCCTGATCAACGGGCAGTTACCTATTTACTGGTTTGCCATTCTGCTCAACTATCAGGTCTATAGCTGGCTGCGGGTAGAAAGCGGCTGGCATCAGTCAGGCTTTTTGTTGGGAGCCAGCCTGGGATCTTTTGCTTTACAAGGCACGTACGCGTCACTGGCCCGGAAATATCAGGATCGGCTGATGAAGTATCTGAAAATTGAATGGATGGAGCGAATCATCGGTATTTTGTTCATTGCCGTTGGTATCTGGCAGGCCATTCTTTTCTTCGCTCAGGCCTGAAGATGGAATAACTTTTTCAAGCAGGAGTGAACCAGACTGGCGATTTTACCCACGCATGAGTCGGTCCTTCATGAAAGTTTTATCCATTTTTATTGTCGCCCTTACGGTAGGATTTTTGGGTTCAGCTTACCCCGGCCCAGTGAAATTGAGTGTGGTTCAGTCCGTTATTCAGAAGAATCTTCGCGTTGGTTTTTGGGCATCGGTAGGAGCTTCGCTACCAGAAGTAATCGGAAGCATTCTGGCCATCCGCAGTATGCGTTGGCTGGAGGAAGTGCCTGACGTACTGATCTGGTTTCAATGGTCCATTATCCCCATTTTATTACTGGTCGGTTTCTTTACGTTGCGTAATAAAAAGGCCCCGGATTCCCCGGAAGCAGATCCTGAAAATGCCACTACTGACGATCAGCCCGCCAGTCGAAAAGCGTTTGGCAAGGCGATGGTATTAAATATCTGTAATCCTCAGTTAATTCCTTTCTGGCTGGTAGCGGCGGTGTGGTTCAATCGAAACGCGGAACTTTCCATCGATTCTTTTTTTGACGAAGTAGCGTTTACCCTCGGAGCTACGGCGGGATCATTCGCCATGAATTACCTCTACGCCAAACTCACCTTCATTAACCGGGAACGCATTCTGGAAAAAATAAAACCCCAAACCATTCGCTTGATAACGGGCTGGGGTTTCATTCTGCTGGGCTTATGGCAAGCCGTGCAGGCGTTTAATTAATGAATGAAGGATAGAAGGACGGAATGATAGAATAGGGTTTACAGAAAATACTCACTTGCAGCAAAATCTTAAGATCTCTGACCGGGTAACGCAGAGACGCGATTCATCGCGTCTCTACCTTTTACCATCAACTACTAACCAACAACCAGCAACAAAAAGAAATTACGCTTCCTCGCCCTGCAACTGCTTTTCGTACAACTCCCGATAAGCTCCGTTTTTCTTCATTAATACTTCATGCGTGCCTTGCTCTACAATCTCACCGTCGTCGAGTAAGACAATCTGATCAGCCAGTTTGGCAGAAGATACCCGGTGGCTGATAATCAGTGAGGTACGGTTCTGCATGATGCCTTTCAGATTGGTAAGAATCGTCGATTCCGTTTTCGTATCAACGGCTGAAAGACAGTCATCCAGAATCAGAATTTTAGGTTCACGGGCAATGGCCCGGGCAATACTCAGGCGTTGCTTCTGACCGCCGGAGAGGGTAATGCCCCGCTCACCAATTTTCGTTTCGAAGCCTTCCGGGAAGTCAACGATGTTGTTATATAAATCCGCGTCTTTGGTGGCCTGAATGACCTTATCCTGAGGTAAATCAGGTAAGCCAAACCGCACGTTATTCGAAATATTATCCGAGAACAGGAATACATCCTGCGGCACATAACCCATCTGACGACGCAACGCCGGAATATCGTAAGCCTGAATCGCTGTCTGATCAATCAGAATTTCTCCGGACGTGGTATCGTACATCCGGGTCAGCAGATTCGCCAGCGTACTTTTTCCCGAACCCGTTCCCCCGAGGATCGCCACTGTTTCTCCGGCTTTGATTCGCAGGTTGAAATTCTTCAAAGCAATAATGCCCGAGTCGGGATAAATAAAGGTCACGTGCTTGAACTCCACGTCGCCGGCAATGTCTTTTTTCAGATTTTCGGTCGAAACGATATCCGTTTTCTGTTCCAGAAATTCGTTAATCCGGGTTTGCGAAGCCGCCGCCCGCTGAATCTGCGAAGTCGTCCAGCCCAGAGCCGTGACGGGCCAGGTCAGCATGTTGACGTAAATCAGGAATTCGGCAATGTTACCGGGCGTTAAGCGTCCGGCCATTACTTCCTGACCCCCAATGTACACGCAAAGGATGTTGGAGAGGCCCACCAGCAGGAAAATCAAAGGCGTAAATAAGGAATCGACCTGGATGAGATTCAACGACTTGTTCCGATAGTTTTCCGACTGATTTTCAAACTGTTTCGTTGAAAAAGATTCCTGCACGTACGCCTTTAATACCCGAATGCCCGAAAAGGCTTCCTGAGCATTCGTAGAAAGCATGGAAAGATTTCGCTGAATTTCTTCTGAACGCTTATTGATGATATTCGAAACGAAGAAAATGCTCACCGAAAGAATGGGCAGAGGCATTAATACGTAAAAAGTCAGGTGCGGACTCACGGACAGCATATAACTGATGACCATCACGAAGAGGGTAATCAGGTTTAGTCCGTACATGATGCTGGGGCCAACGTACATCCGCACTTTGGAAACGTCTTCGGAGATACGGGCCATGAGGTCGCCCGTGTTATGGCGACGGTAAAAACTCAGCGGTAAAGTCTGGTAATGCTGGTAAATTTCATTTTTCAGATCGAACTCAATGTGACGTGACATCACAATCAGGGTCTGCCGGACGAGGAACAGGAAAATGCCCTTGAGCAGAGCCATGGCCAGAATCAATACCCCGTAAATCAGGATGTTATAGGCAAAATCTTCGTAAACCGTCGCCTGAACTTTCGACCCGTCGAAGAGGAAGTACAGATCCAGAGTTTCTTTAACCAGATCCAGGGCATGCCGCACAATCTGAGCCGGAATGATCCCGAAGAGGTTGGAAACAACGGTAAATAAAGTACCCAGCAAGAGGGTGCCTTTATACTTCCACAAGTATTTGTTAAGATAAGCGAGGGATTTCAAGGGTATAAATGTTCGATGTATGGATGCAATCAGGGCTCGTCGTAAGGGTAGCCGTTTCAGTCAATTACCGCAAAAAATGAAGGACTGTAGACTGAAAACAAAGATACATCGGAATGGTTCGCTTCTTTTGTAATTGAAGGGTATTCGGCACGGAAGTCGTCTATTTCTTAGCTGTAGCAACTATTCAAACTCCTATGCAGACTCGTTATGCACACCACCCCGATGACGTTCGTCACTATGATACCGACCGTTTACGGGAACAATTCCTCATTGAAGACGTCATTGCTGACGATCAGTTTCAATTTACCTATTCCCATTATGACCGCTTCATTGTCGGCGGTGTGAAACCCGTTAACGAGGTATTAAGCTTACCTACTTACGACGAGTTACGTTCCGGATTTTTCCTCGAACGCCGCGAGTTAGGCATCATTAACGTAGGTGGTCCCGGCGTCGTTACGGCTGATGGTGAAACCTACGAACTGAGCAAACTGGAAGCCCTTTACCTGGGCAAAGGCACGGTTGAAGTAACCTTTGCCAGTGCCGATGCGGCCAGTCCGGCGGTATTTTACCTGGCTTCTACGCCCGCTCACCGGGTATGCCCCAATGCCAAGTTAACGAAAGAAGGAGCCTCTCCCGTGCAGGCCGGTACCAAAGAAACGGCTAACGAGCGGACGATTTATAAATACATCCACGCCGAAGGGCTGGAGTCCTGCCAGCTGGTAATGGGGCTAACGATTCTGAGTACAGGTAGCATCTGGAACACGATTCCGGCTCACGTACATGATCGTCGGATGGAAGCGTATTTCTACTTTGACGTTCCCGAAAATCAGCGGGTGTTCCATTTCATGGGCGAGCCTCAGCAAACCCGTCACCTGCTGGTAAATAACTATCAGGCCATTCTGTCTCCCCCGTGGTCCATTCACTCCGGTGCCGGGACTGCGGCCTATTCGTTCATCTGGGCCATGGCCGGAGAAAATTATACCTACACGGATATGGATCTGGTTGATCTGAAAGAATTAAAGTAAGTAGCTAAATAACAAAGACAAACGGCCCGGAATCCTATGGATCTCGGGCCGTTTGCCTTTATATGGTCACTAGGATAAGGTCTGGATCAACAAGTAACTGTTCAGGAGGAAGATAATGCCCGCAATGACCCAACTAATGGTTCTCAGGAGGGATGAATTTACGAAGGCTCCCATCATTTTTGAGTTGGAGGTAAACATGACCAGCGGAATAACCGCGAAACTCAATTGAATCGAAAGGATGACCTGACTAAAAACCAGTAATTCAGAGGTTCCCTTCTCGCCGTACCAGGCCGTCGCTACGAAAGCCGGAATGATGGCAATGGAACGGGTCAGCAGGCGACGAACCCAGGGCTTGAGTCGGAGGTTCAGAAAGCCCTCCATCACGATTTGTCCCGCCAAAGTTCCGGTAACGGTAGAGTTTTGTCCGGCAGCCAGTAAGGCCACGGCAAAGGAGATACTCGCCAGTTTCACGCCCAGAACGGGGTCGAGTAAACGGTGAGCATCGGTAATATCAGCCACGTTCTGATTGCCGGTAGAATGGAAGGCCGCCGCCGCCACGATGAGAATAGCCGCATTGATGAAGAAAGCCAGAAACAGAGAAATGGTGGAATCGAGCGTCGCAAACTTTATGGCTTCGCGTTTGCCCGTATCATCCCGATTGAAGTTACGCGTCTGAACAATACTGCTGTGCAGGTATAAATTATGCGGCATGACCGTGGCTCCTAAAATCCCGATAGCCACGTATAACATCGGACCATTGGTAACGATTTCGGGCTTGGGAATCAGGTTCTGAAGAATGGCGGGCATACTGGGATTCGATGCAATCATCTGATACACAAAGCAGCAGAGAATAACGAAGATCAGTCCACCCACGATGCTTTCCAGAGCCCGGAACCCGCGATTCTGAAAATACAGAATGACCAGTACATCCAGAATGGTAATCACCACACCTACCGTCAGGGGTAACCCAAAGAGCAGGTTCAGAGCAATGGCAGAACCCAGTACTTCGGCTACGTCCGTAGCAGCAATGGCAATTTCGGCCAGAACCCACAGCGTGAATCCCACGGGTTTTGAGAAATGCTCACGGCAGGCCTGAGCCAGATCGCGTCCGGTGGCAATGCCCAGCTTTAAGGCCAGGTGTTGCAGAACCATCGCAAAAAGATTGGAGATCAGAATGACGGAAAGCAGCGTATAGCCAAATCGCGAACCGCCTTCAATGTCCGTAGCCCAGTTGCCGGGATCCATGTATCCCACCGCTACCATCAGACCGGGACCAACAAAGGCCATAAACTTTTTCCAGTTGCTGGCATTTTGCGGAATCTGAATGGAAGCATGGGCTTCGGATAAGGATTGCTCCTGCAAATTATATTTATGACTGCTGTTAGGTACCGGAGTATTCATCTGTATAGGTCTACTCGTCTGATTGCGTGTATGATGTCTGAAATAGTGAAACAAAAGTAATGAAGGTTTTGCTAAATCAAAATAAAAATTTAGGCTTGTCTAAATTTTTATTTTGCTCAGCAAGAATCTACCTTTGCAGCCAACTTCCAAAAACGTAAATGGCTTCATTAGCAGAAGAAAACTATCTGAAACTGATCTACCATCTTTCTGGCTCTGGTGCAGAGGAGGTAAGTACCAATGCCCTGGCTGAGCAAACGCAGACCCGGGCGGCTTCGGTGACGGATATGTTACGTAAGCTGGCTGATAAAAATCTAGTCCACTACAAAAAATATCAGGGCGTTCGCCTGACGCCGGAAGGGCAGGAGGTTGCTTTACAGGTCATTCGGCGGCACCGGCTTTGGGAAGTATTCATGGTAGAAAAGCTGGGTTTCCGCTGGGATGAAGTGCACCCCATTGCCGAAGAGCTGGAACATATTGCGTCAGCAGAACTTATTAACCGTCTGGATGCGTTCCTGGATTTTCCGGTTTCGGATCCGCACGGCGACCCCATTCCAACGGCAGCGGGAACCATGCCTTCCCCGGAGTACGAGAAGCTTTGTGAGGTAACGGCTGGTCAGCGGGTAACCATGATGGGAGTATCGGAACACGCCGCTTCCTTTTTGCAATTTTTAAGTAAAGCCGGATTAATCCCCGGAAGTATCGTTTCGGTGCTGGAAATCAATGATTTTGACCGATCCATGATTTTGAAAATAAATGAATCGGCCCCTTCTTTTGTTAGCTACGAAGTGGCCAGAAATATTTTGATTAAGTTTTCAGTTTAAGATTCAGTGAAGAAATGGGGAATGAGTGAATGATAGAATGATTTTCTAGAAGTGATCACTGAAAACCACAAACTGATAACAGACCACCCATAGGCAGTGAAAATACTCGACTGGTATATTTTTAAGCGATTCCTGACTACGTATGTCTTCGTCGTATCGCTCGTAACCCTGATTATTCTAGTAATCGACTATACCGAAAAAGTCGAAAACTTTATTCGTTATAAACCTTCCACGTACGACCTGCTGGTTACTTATTACATGAATCTGGCCATTTTCTGGGCCAATTATGTAAGTCCGCTCATGGTCTTTATTACCGTGGTATTCTTCACGGCCAATCTGGCGGCCAAGACCGAAATCATCGCTATTTTTAGTACGGGCGTAAGTTTCATCCGGTTTATGCGGCCGTACATGCTGGCCTCCACGCTCATTGCCGGGATTATTTTCTGTCTGGTCGCCTACGTTATTCCGGCGGCCGATAAGAAGCGATTGGCCTTTGAACAGCAATATGTGCGGGGAGGAACGTATTACTTCGATAAACGCGACGTCCATATTCAGGTAGGACCCAGTGTCTACGCCTATCTTTCGAGTTACAACAACACGACGCAACAGGGCGACAAGTTTACGCTGGAGAAATTTGATGGGAACAAGCTGGTCCAGAAACTTTCGGCGGCTTACATCGTCTGGAAACCAGAGATTAAAAAGTGGTCGGCAGTGGATTACAGCATTCGAACGATCTCGGAAACGGGCGAATCCATCACCTTTGGCAAGCTGGTGGATACGACGCTTGCTTTGGAGCCCAAAGACTTCGAAAGCACGCACGATCTGGAAAAAACATTCACGCTTTCCGAATTGAATGACCACATTGCCAAACTTCAGAGTCGGGGAGCCGAGGGCGTGGAGTTGTACCAGATTGAACGATACACCCGGATTGCCAACCCCTTTGGTATCATTATTCTGACCGCCATTGGCGTCATCGTTTCCGCCCGGAAATCGCGGGGAGGCGTAGGGTTTCAGATTGCCCTGGGGTTTGGACTGGCTTTTGTTTACATCCTCTTCTTCATGATGAGTAGCGGAATTGCCAAGAAAGGAGCCTTTGATCCCTTCCTGGCCGTCTGGCTGCCCAATATTATATTCTCCGTTGTTGGTCTGGTCCTGTACCGAACCGTCCCTAAATAGTTTTGTGTTTTGAGTTTAGGGTTTTGAGTTGCTATGACGTTAACTCAAAACCCTAAACTCAAAACGTCCCAAAATTTCCCATGAAACCATCGTTACAATCGTATCTTCAGCTACACTTTGTGGTGCTGATTTTTGGCTTTACGGCCATTTTAGGTCAATTGATCAGCCTGTCCCCGCTGGCTCTGGTGTTCTGGAGAACGGGCCTGGCCAGTGCAGGCATGTGGCTGTTTCTGAAAACGCAGAAAAGCACGGACAAAGCTCCGGCCGGATTAATCATCAAATTGTTACTGACGGGTGGACTGGTGGCTCTTCACTGGCTGTTGTTTTTCGGCTCCGCCCGGGTTTCTAACGTTTCCGTGTGTCTGGCGGGTCTATCCACGGGATCCTTATGGACGGCTTTGCTCGAACCCCTTTTCACTCGTCGCCGATTAAGTATCGTTGAAATTTTCCTCGGCTTACTGGTGATTCTCGGCTTATACCTGATTTTCCTGTTTGAGTTTAATCACGCACTGGGACTGACGATGTCCATCGTGGCGGCTTTATTGTCGGCCCTGTTCTCGATCTTCAATTCCCTGTTTGCCCGAACGCTGGAGCCCCGCCGCATCACGGCTTACGAGATGACGGGAGCCTGGATGAGCACGGCGATTTTCTTACCCATTTATTACTACTTCATTGTTCCGGAAGAAAAGATGAACCTGATTCCTCAGGGCTGGGACTGGCTTTGGGTTCTGATTCTGGCGGGTGTTTGTACGGTGTATGCGTATTCAGCATTTGTGCGATTATTCCAGACCTTCTCCGCTTTTGTGATGAATCTGACCATTAATCTGGAACCGATTTATGGAATCATCCTCGCCTTTTTCATATTTGGAAGTGCTGAAAAGATGACCGCAGGCTTCTACGCGGGAGCTTCGTTGATCCTGGGAGCGGTGCTGTTGTATCCGATTTTGAACCGTTGGTCGAATCGACGGGCAAAGGCTACCGTAATCTCTTAACTTGTTCAGCTCATCACTACCGTTGATGACCTGAAGTAGTGAACTTCATCTCCTAACAAATTCTTGCATGAAAAAACAATTCCTTGTGCTGGTTCTGGCCCTGGGTATGGCTTCGTTGGTACAGGCTCAGGATGCTACGTACCAGACGCCTCCCAAAGCCCTGGCTGATTTAGTGAACACGCCCCCCACGCCCGGTTTCCTCGTGAATTCGAAAGGCGAATGGGTGATTATTACCGAGCGGGCTGCGAATCCGTCCATCGCCGAGTTATCTCAGCCAGAGTTACGCATTGCCGGACTGCGGATTAACCCCGCCAACAACGGTCCCAGCCGTGGGTTTCCATTGATTAACCTGAAACTCCGGAAGCTGAACGGTAAGGAAGAAATTCAGGTGAAGGGCTTACCCGCCAAAGCGGCCATTTCCAACCTGAGCTGGTCCCCCGATGACGCAAAAATTGCTTTCACCAACTCCACTGAAACCAAGATTGAGTTATACGTAATCGACGTAGCTACGGCAACGGCTCGTAAGGTGACGGATCTGGCTCTGAACGCGGCTCTGGGTTCGCCCGTGAGCTGGGTTTCTGATGCTCAGTCCCTCATCGTAACGGCGGTACCTGCTTCTCGCGGGGCGGCCCCTGAAGTAAGCCGGGTACCCGTAGGCCCAACGATTCAGGAGAACCTGGGTAAAAAAGGGCAGGCTCCCACGTATCAGGATTTGCTGAAAAATCCATCGGATGAAAAGCAGTTTGAGTATTATGCCACGGCTCAGGTCGTGAAGCTGGGACTGGATGGTTCGGTAAAAAACATCGGTCAGCCGATGCTGGTACGCGATGCCACGCCTTCTCCTGATGGTAAATACGTATTAGTGGAAAGCGTACACCGCCCGTTCTCGTACATCGTTCCGTTGCGGTATTTTCCTTCGAAAGTCGAAATCTTTGATGGGAATGGATCATCCGTTAAAATGCTGACGGACAACCCACTGGTAGAAAACGCTCCCTGGGGTTCGGATGCGACGATTCCCTTTCCCCGGAACTACAACTGGCGGGCCGACGTACCTGCCACGATAACCTGGGTAGAACCCAAAGACGGTGGTGATTCGCGGAAGAAAGTAGCCATTAGGGACGTGCTGAAAGCTCTGGATGCTCCCTTCTCTGGTGAAGCAAAAGACCTGTACTCCAGTGCTCTGCGTTTCGGTGGAGTGGTGTGGGGGAATGCTACCACGGCAATTGTATCCGAACGCTGGTGGCAGAACCGGAAGCTGGTAACTAAAATTCTGAACCCTTCCGATCCCGCTAATCCCGTGGTTCTGTTAGAGCGTTCCTTTGAAGATAAATACTCGGACCCCGGTCAGCCCGAAACGAAGAAAAATCAGTACGGCCGTCAGGTACTCGACATTAACGCTAAAAACGAAGTCTATTACCTGAACGTCACCGGGGCGTCTCCCGAAGGAGATCGTCCGTTTGTGAGCGTGATGAACCTGAAAACGAAAGAGAATAAAATCATCTGGCGTTCCGAAGCTCCTTACTTTGAAGTGCCGATGAGCATTCTGAATCCCGAAAAGGGAGAGGTATTAACCCGTCGCGAAGCCGTGGATCAGAACCCAAATTATTTCGTTCGGAACCTGAATTTCAACGCGAAAAAGAAGAAGAAAAACGAAACAGCGGTGACGCAGGTAAGTTTCTTCCCCGATCCTTATCCACAACTGAAAGGCATTCAGAAGCAGGTACTTCGCTACAAACGCAACGACGGCGTAGACCTGACAGCGACGTTGTACCTGCCTGCGGGTTATAAGAAAGAAGACGGTCCGCTGCCTACATTCCTGTGGGCCTATCCGGCTGAGTTCAAGAGCAAAGATGCCGCCGGGCAGGTAAGCGGTTCGCCGTATAAATTCAACGCCATCAGTTTCTGGGGTGCGGCGGCCTTCGTAACGATGGGTTATGCCGTTCTCGACAACGCCTCCATCCCCATCATCGGAGAAGGGGACAAAGAGCCGAACGATACCTACGTCGAGCAGTTAGTGGCCTCCGCAAAAGCAGCCATTGAAACCGGGGTAAAAATGGGTGTAGTAGACTCCAGCCGCGTGGGCGTAGGGGGGCACTCGTACGGAGCATTCATGACCGCGAACTTATTGACGCACAGCAAGCTGTTCAAGGCGGGTATCGCCCGGAGTGGTGCCTATAACCGGACCCTGACTCCCTTCGGTTTCCAGAATGAGCAGCGTACCTACTGGCAGGCACCGGAGGTCTACAACGAAATGTCTCCTTTTATGAATGCTGATAAAATGAAGACGCCTTTGTTATTAATCCACGGCGAGGCCGATAATAATACGGGTACTTTCCCCGTGCAGTCAGAGCGGTATTACAACGCGTTGAAAGGCATGGGAGCCACGGCGAAACTGGTGTTTCTGCCGTACGAAAGTCACCATTACGATTCGCAGGAATCCCTCATGCACATGCTGAGCGAGATGAATAACTGGCTGGATAAATACGTGAAAAACGCCGGAAAAACGACCGGAGCCTCTGGTTCAGTCGGTGGGAAAGGTGAAAAGTAATCTATATTGCTAGTGAGTAAAAGACGCCCGGAGTTGATTTTCCGGGCGTTTTTTATGCATGTAAGTAGTGAATGCATCAGATATAGCCTGTGGAAATCTGATCGGGTCACCTTGAGTTTCTGATAATACAGACTAAAAAAAATGAACGGTGACGCCCGTACAGAAAAGGACGAAAGATTTGACCCTGTCCCGCTTGCCCCAAGCATCACCGTTGCTAAAAAATATTCTATTGAGCTGGCTGGGCCCGTGACTTAACCCAATCGGAGCAGTGAAACCGGAATCAGTTGAGTGACGGAATCATTGACGCGAACCTCAGAAGGAGCCAGGGCCTGATCCAGAATGGCTCCCGCTACCGCTACGGCCAGGGCAATGACCAGGGCCGGCCAGAATCCCTGAATGGTAAGGCTGCTCATAAATGAATCGACGAGTTTCAATAACAGAGCCGTTACGACCAGTCGAATGATAAAAGAAAGGGCGAAAAAGGTGACTAAATTGCCAACGCCTCTTAAAATCCAGCCCAGGGTAACGTTGAGCAGGCCAAGAAAGATGGCTACCAGAAGGGCTTTTCCGAAACTTTTGACGTCAACCTGAGGCATGACATAAGCCAGACCAAAAATAACCGCCGCGTCTACTAATAAATGAAGAATTAAGTTCATAAGTGAAATAATTAAGGTTGAAACATACTTCCTGGAACGTAAAAAAATGAGTAACGATACCTGCTATCGTTACTCATTTTTTTACGTTAATGCCGGTTTTGTCACCAGCCTGGCTGATGATGTTTTTGATTACTTCCAGATCTTCGGAAGTGATGAATGTATAGGCATTCTCCCGATGGTGGATGGAACGCCAGTTCGTCCGGGTGGAGTCGGACGTGGGCTTAGTAGTAGTCGGATGGGCGAAGGCCACGGCTCCGTATTTCCGTTCGCCTTCTTCAGGGGTAACGACTTCCCGACGATCAATAGTGGTACGCATGGCTTGATGGTATTTGTTCAGGATTACCTGCTACAAAATGCCATACCAGCCATTGCCTTTTCAGAATTGTGGAAGGAGGGGTATCCTTAATTATCAAACAGGACTTTTTTATCTACTAATTGCGGATAGATACCGCAGGAGTCGGCAAGACCTGCTGGAAACTGGCAAAGCAGTGAGCCATCGCAGCTATAGAGATGAACAGTTCCTATCGTTACACACCGGCTGCAACTGACCGTCATATAAACCGTCTGATCCTGGTAACGGGCCTGAACTACCTGTCCAACGGTAGTGGTCTGCATTTTGGTTTTCAGCCATTCCAGATCCTGAAGCGGTCGTTTCACGCCACAGGTGTTGGGGACCACGTCGTTCTGGTGGCAGCCAGGTGCCAGCAGGCATAAGGCAATAAAGTAGACATAACCCATAAACGGGTGCAGTTTTAATGGATAGGACACTGGATTCGGGCCAGAGCCTGGATAGTAGGGAAGGAACTATGCCTTTTTGTGTCAACCCTGGCAAAATGATCTACCAGGTATAAGGATTGTGTTCAAAAATTACTTTCGTATCTGTTAGCTGCGAATAGATTTCGCACAGATCAGGCTGATTGTTAATACGTACTAACATGAAATCACACAGCTTGGTACCGTCGCAGCTATAGATTGTTATAAATGGACCAGCAATGCCACGGCTGGACGCTGTCGTCACATAAACCGTCTGATCCTGATAACGAGCCTGAGTAATTGTTTCAACTACAGGTCCCTTCGTTTTCGCTTTTAACCATTCCAGATCCTGCAACGGCCGTTTCACACCACAGGTATTAGGAACAACGTCTTTTCGGCTACAGCCACTGACCAAAATGAGTACAACAAACAGAGATAGATAACGCATAAAAGGTGAGGTTTTTAGAGGTCAGACCCAAAAATGAACCCGAAGGTTGGATGTCTAAATGCGATTAACTTTTTTTAACTGAATAGATGAATCGCCATCCGTTTAGGGTTCATGAAAGAAGCCACTGAGCTGTTGTCGCCACCTTACAAACTTTAGGGCAATCGATTGACCGCCAGCACGAAGCTCTGCAAATCCTGATTAAGCGAACGAATGCTGGACTGTAGCTGATTCAGTAAGTCGGCCCGGGAGTGCAGATCATCGGCTTTGTATTTGCCCCCTTTCCCGAAAATCAACTGTTGTTTGTTCCCTTCTTTTTCTCCGTCAAACTCAAGCGTCAGCCAACGCTCCCGAATCGAGTGGATGATGCCCTGTTTGTGCTCATTACTAAAGCTTTTTTCGTTCAGCATGTACCAGATGAAGGGCGTATAGATTTCAGATCTCCGGGGAATGCTCCAAATATCCGTCAGTACATTTCTGGGGTGATCAAACCGCACTTTGCGTCCTTTGATCAAACTGCTTCCCCCTAACCCCCCGCTGACCAGCCCGCCGATCAGCCCCACCGTTTTCTGCGTGGCATCGGAAGGAATGGCCACGGTCAGAATTGTCGTTAAGGCTCCTACGGTGATGGACGCTACGGTCAATAAATCATTCCGGTCGTCGGCTTTTTCGTCCAGATACGAAGCCAGCTGGTCCGCCCGCTCGCCTTCACAGTCCAGCTCGGCCGAGAACGAGTTAAGTTCCGTGCTCACCAGCAGTAGCCGATTCTGGAGCTCATTTTTCAGGTGAAGCCGATTGACTCGTCCCAGGAGTGAAGAATCTGCCTGATTATGAATCAGTTTTTTCAGAAACGTCAGCGTTCCCGTGGCGTTAGCCATGAGAATATCATGACTGGAGAAGTACGGACTTAAATCCTTGCTATGGGTCAGCAGGGAATCTGTATTGATTAAGGGAATGTACGGATCTTCTACGTGGAAAGCGGGCTGGCAATAGCTGGTTCGCACGGAGGAGTGAAGCCGCGAACATCCTGCCAGCAGGCTTCCGGCTCCTATGAATAATACAAGAGGTAAAAGCTTCAGATTCATTGATTTATTGACTAAAGTGGGACGTATAAGGAGGGGTAAAAAACGGATGAACGGCCTGAATGCTTCTACCAAATGAGGCTTCTGTGCGACATTAATACAAAAAAAAGGAATAACTAAAAAATCAGTGAAATTAAAATTGATATTAAATTAATTTAATTTTTATTAATGCCTGCCTGCCGAATAATCCGCTGAAAATCGACCTACTTTTGTTTCAATAGAGACTCACCCCATTGCATGAAACATATTAAAACCTTCTTTGCAAAAGAGGGAACGGTACTCATTAGTTTTTTGCTAATGGGACTGATCGTGGGTATCCAGCATTATTTCATGGGGCCCAGGCATTACAATAATTACCTCATCTTCCGGCAGTCGTTTGTGCACTTGCTGGCGGGGACCAATCCGTACGTGGAGTACCCGAATGAGTATTTCGATATTTTCCTGTATCACCCCAGCTTTTGCCTTTTTTTTAGTCCTTTTTCATACCTCCCCGTTTGGTTAGGGATGCCACTCTGGACGGCTGCCAGTGCTCTGGTACTCTTTTACGCCATCCGGCAGTTACCCGTTACGTACTCGCAAAAGCTATTTTGCTGGTGGTTTGTTTTCCTGGAGCTTGTATTTGCCCTGCACTATCAGCAAACCAATCCGCTCATTACGGCTTTAGGAATCTTTACCTTCACTTTTCTCGAAAGAGGAAAAGTGGGCTGGGCGGCTTTGTTCCCCCTTTTGGCGTTCAGTATTAAAGGCTATGGACTGATTTTCGCCGCCCTGTTTTTGTTCTACCCCCGCCCCTGGCGGTATGTCTTCAGTTCACTGGGCTGGTTAATACTGCTGACTTTTCTTCCCTTGCCGCTACTGGGCTGGAGTCGTTTTGTGGAAGTATACCAGCAGTGGGCCGCCTGCCTGCAGGCGGATTATAAAGTCAATTACGGCTTTTCGATCATGGGTTTGATCAAGCTAGCCTGGCCCGCATTCGAGTCGGTGAGTAAAGTACAGCTCGTTGGGCTCCTCCTGCTGGCTTCCACCTGGGGTTTGTTGTTTCTCCAGTCGCTCTACCGGCCGCTAAATCTGGTAACCCGGCTGAGCCTGCTGGCTTACCTGTTCTTATGGGTGATCCTCTTTAATCACGCCGCGGAAGCTCAAACGTATATCATAGCCGTTCAGGGAGCGGCTCTCTATCTACTACTCGAAAAAGAACGACGGCCCCGTTGGGCGTATGCCTGTGCAATCCTGGTTTTTTGCCTGAGTATTCTGCCCGCTACGGACGTATGTCCACCCCTCTGGCGTAGAGAATTCTTCTATCCCTACCTCATTAAGGTCATCCCCTGCACCCTGGTCTGGTTTGTTTTACAATTTGAATTGATTAATCGTGGGCTTCAACAACGCAAGTACCGAACCCCTGAGAATCAGCCTGGTTATTCCGTGTTATAATCCTTCGGAAGGCTGGAGTAATCTGATTCTTACACGTATGCAGGAACTCAAGGCAGTTTTGCCCGCATGCGAACTGGAATGTATCATTTCAAACGACGGTTCCAGCCGTTTGCAAATGGAAGAAGTCGAGCGACTTAGTCAGCAGACGGGAGTAGTTTTTCTCAATCATCTGGAGAATCAGGGTAAAGGAGCGTCCATCCGCAAAGGAGCGGCGTTTTCGCACGGCGAAATCATTATCTATACCGACATTGATTTTCCCTTTGGAATCGAACCCGTGGTGGAAATGATCGAGTTGTTACGTACCAATCCCCAATGTCAGTTTGTGTACGGTGCCCGCAGTAAAAAGTATTTCCGGCAGTTACCTTTCAAACGCAAGGTGATTTCCCAGTGCCTGAAGCTGATGAATATCGTCCTGCTTTCGCCCCGGATCAAGGATACCCAGGCCGGGATTAAGGCGTTACGCCGCGAGGTATTGAACGAAATGCTGACGACCCAGACCAATTCATTTGTCTTTGAAATTGAGTTGATCCGTAAACTCATGCAAAAAAAAGTGGAAATTCGTTCGGTGGCGGTAAGTCCCCAACCCGGTTTGGTCTTTAGTGACTTTGGCTCGCAGACCCTGTGGCGGGAACTGGTGAATCTGGTTCGGATCTTTATTCGAAAAGCTCCCGTTGCGGCAGCCGCAGAAATGCCCCTATTAGACCTTCAACCCGAGACGTATGCAGGCGGTTACGCTGACTTTTGATCTGGAAGAATTCGATATTCCCGAGGAATATGGACAGATGGTGCCCGAGCGGGAACAAATGGAGGTTACCCGGCGGGGAACGGAGGCCTTGTTAACCCTGCTGGATCGATACCAGATCCGGGCGACGTTTTTTACCACGGGTCATTACGCCCGCATGAATCCTGATTTGATCAAAGCCGTAGCGGAGCGGCACGAAATCGCTTCGCACGCTTTGTATCATTCGCCGGGGCACGAATTTCAAATCGAAGACGTACGGGAATCCAGGCATATTCTGGAAGAGCTGACCGGGCAGAAGGTAACGGGGTTTCGAATGCCCCGACTCAAGCCTTTTGCCATGGAAAAGTTGCTGGACTATGGCATAACGTACGACGCTTCCATTAACCCGGCTTACCTGCCCGGACGCTATAACTTACTGCACGAAAATCCGCAGCCGCACCTTCGCAAGGGTCTCATCGAATTACCCAGTTCAACGACCCCCTTGCTTCGCTTTCCGCTGTTCTGGTTATCGTTCAAGAATCTGCCTCCGGCCTTATTCCGGTACTGGGCCGCCCGAACGCTGAAAAAACGGCAGGTATTAATGCTGTATTTTCATCCCTGGGAATTTGCTGACATCCAGTCTTATAAGCTGCCTTCTTACGTCAAGAAAGTAGACGGGGAAAGGTTACTCAAAAGGCTTGAAAAGTTGATTGTCTCGCTCCAGAAACAGCAGGCAACCTTCCTGACCTGCCAGGAGTACATCAGGGAAATGCCTGCGATTCAATAGGTTTTTATCCGTAATACTGCGTCTGGCTCTCCCCGCCATGGCTGGTGTCTCACCAGCCATTTGTATGCAAACAGTGGTTGGGAGACACCGACCACGGCGTAAATTTGTTCCTCAATAATTTTCTTCAAGGTAGAGACGTCGATTGATCGCGTCCGGGTAGAGGCGGTTTTCAGGTACCTTGCTATCATTTCCATTACTCGACGGAGACGCCATCCAAGGGCTTCGTTACCTTCATGAATGTCTTGTAAAGACCTGTCATCCTGAACGCAGTGAGGGACCTTCCAGGGGAATGAGGTAAGCTTGCCGAAGAATACCTTAACTATCCACCATCGTATGAAATCCTGCTTCAGGTAAGTTTCTTCGCTTCGCTCTGAATGACAGTTGAAAGTAGAGAACAGGCCCTTAGGCAGAGGTGGTTTCTGAGATAAAATGATTTTGTTTTTCGCAGAGAAAACAGTACAAAAAGAATGACTATTGGTCATCGTCGCAACTTTTCTTTTACTCGTCGTTGGCTTAGATGAGGTTTCTTCTGAATTATCTTATGAAGGTTATCTTTGGTTTTTACTTCTCTAATTTCCACATTGATACTTCATCTGTTTATGAAGAAACGATTACTCTTCTGGCTGTGCCTCATTCTGGCAGGAATGCAGGCCATGGCCCAAACGCCGACGTTCCCTACGAACGGCGTGCAGGATGAGCGGCCCGGTCGGGTAGCGTTCACCAATGCCACCATCGTTACTGATGCCCAGACTATGCTGGAAGGAGCTACGCTGTTGATTCAGGGCGGCTTGATCGAAGCGGTGGGTAAAAACGTAAAAATCCCCACGGGTACGCAGGTAATTGACCTAAAGGGCAAGCGGATTTATCCTTCGTTTGTGGAAGTGTACGCCGCTTACGGCATGCCCGAAGTAAAGCGGGAGGCTCGCATGGGCCGCGGAACGCCGCAGATGGAATCCAGAAAAAAAGGGGCGTACGGCTGGAATCAGGCCGTATTACCTGAAATAAAAGCCGCTGAACTATTCAGTGGGAATGCGAAAGAAGCCGCGGAGTTACGGAACATCGGCTTTGGCTCGGCCGTAACCCACTCGCAGGACGGCATTGTTCGCGGAACTTCGGCTCTGGTAGCTCTTCTGGATGGTAAAGATCAGGAAGCCCTCTTAAAATCGAATGTTTCGGCTCATTACTCGTATTCCAAAGGCAGTTCTACCCAGGATTACCCCAACTCGCTCATGGGTTCAGTAGCTCTGGTTCGTCAGACGTATTACGATGCTCAGTGGTATAAAGGCGTGAAGGGTCGCACCGAAACCAACCTTTCGCTGGAAGCCTTCAATCAGAATCAGTCCTTACCCCAGGTGTTTGAAGTAACCGACAAGCTGGGCGTGTTACGGACGGCAAAAATCGGCAAAGAGTTTGGCGTAACGTATATTATCAAAGGTAGTGGCGATGAGTATCAGCGGTTGCCCGAAATCAAGGCGACGGGCTTATCGCTGATCCTGCCCCTGACGTATCCCACCGCTCTGGACGTGGAAGATCCCTTCGATGCGAGTGTCGTGTCACTTTCCGACATGAAACACTGGGAAATGGCTCCCGCCAATGCGGGGTTACTGGCGAAGCAATCCATTCCCTTTAGCTTCACTACGAGCGGTCTTCGTAGCAAAACTGATTTCATGGCGAACGTTCGCAAAGCCATTGCGGCGGGTCTGGATGAAAAAGCGGCTCTGGCGGCTTTAACGACGGTTCCGGCTCAGTTGATGAAGATTGAAGACATGGTCGGAAGTCTGAAACCCGGCATGCTGGCCAACTTCCTGATTGCTTCGGAAAGTATTTTCAGCGAATCGAATACCTTATTTGAAAACTGGGTGAAAGGAAATCGTTATATCGTTATGGACATGAACGCGAGCGATTTCCGGGGAACCTATGATCTTGCCGTCGGTTCCCGTTCCAATCTGAAACTTAACATTACCGGAAAGGCCGATAAACCTGCGTATCAGATTCAGGTGGATACGATGAAAATCACGCCGAAAGTGACCCGCCAGGGCGACTTATTAACGCTTTCATTCAAACTGAATAAAGCGGACAAAGGTGAAAACCGGATTTCGGCTTATTACGACGGAAAAAATATCAAAGGCGATGGTTTTGACGCCACAGGTGCTCCACTGACCTTCTTGGCAACGTATAAATCGGCTCCCGAAGCGGGTCGTGCCCGTTCGGATTCGAGCAGGAAGGCGGCTCCTTACGAAATGGGTAAATTGATCTTCCCCTTCGCTGGTTACGGAACCGAAGAAAAAGCCAAAGCCGAGACGATTCTCATCAAAAACGCAACGGTCTGGACGAACGAAAAAGACGGTATCGTTCCCAACACGGACGTGTTACTGCAAAACGGTAAAATTGCGAAAGTGGGCAAGAGTCTTTCCACGCCTTCGGGAGCCAAAGTGATCGACGGAACGGGCAAACACCTGACGACTGGTATCTTCGATGAGCACTCGCATATTGGTCTTTATTCCGTAAACGAAGGCACGCAGTCGGTTACTTCCGAGGTTCGGATGGGTGACGTAGTGAACTCCGAAGACGTGAACATTTACCGTCAGCTGGCGGGGGGCGTTACTTCTTCGCAATTGCTGCACGGTTCGGCCAACTGTATCGGCGGCCAGTCGGCGGTTATCAAACTGAAATGGGGCGAAACGCCGGACAACCTGCTGATTCCCGAAGCTCAGTTCATCAAGTTTGCTCTGGGCGAAAACGTAAAACAGGCCAACTGGGGTGACATTGCCCGCGTGCGTTTCCCGCAAACCCGGATGGGCGTGGAGCAGGTCATGATGGATGCCTTCATTCGTGCGAAAGCTTACGAGAAAGAGTGGAAAGACTACAATGGTTCTTCGAAGAAGGCGTCGATGGCAGCTCCCCGCCGCGATCTGGAGCTGGATGCTCTGGTGGAAATCCTGAACAAAAAACGCTTCATTACCTGTCACTCCTACGTGCAGTCAGAGATCAACATGTTAATGAAAGTGGCCGATTCACTGGGCTTCACCATCAATACCTTCACGCACATTCTGGAAGGCTACAAAGTGGCCGACAAAATGAAACAGCACGGAGCCAACGGCTCGACGTTCTCGGACTGGTGGGCGTACAAAATGGAGGTAAAAGACGCCATTCCTTACAATGCAGCGATGTTATCGAAAGTGGGTGTGAACACGGCTATTAACTCCGATGACGCGGAAATGGCTCGTCGTCTCAATCAGGAAGCCGCCAAAACGGTATTATACGGCGGTGTGTCGGAAGAGGATGCCTGGAAAATGGTAACCCTGAACCCCGCCAAAATGATGCACCTCGATAACCGTCTGGGCAGTATCAAAGTGGGCAAAGATGCCGACGTGGTACTTTGGAACAATAACCCCTTATCGGTGTACGCCAAGCCCGAAAAAACCATCATTGAAGGAGCGATTTACTTCGATCTGGAAAAAGACAAAGTATTACGAAAGGAAATTGACACCGAGCGTAACCGTCTGATTCAGAAATTGCTAACGGCGAAAGCTTCCGGTGCTGCAACGCAACGTCCAGCCCTGCAACGTCCCCGTCACTTCCACTGTAACACCCTGGGTGGTTTATCGGAAGAAGAAGGCCACATGCGTTTCTTCGGTCAGTTCAACTGCGACGGTTCCTGCGGATTTTAAATGGTTTGATGAAGTTTGAGAGTGTCTGAGACCGTTTGATAAGGTTTGAAAGTTTGAAATGGTTTGATTGGGTACGAGGAGTTTACATCAAACGTTCTCAAAATCCTTCAAACCTCATCAAATATGTTTTCAAACCTATTCAAACTAAATGATCCTAAAGATATTTTAATGAAAAAAATACTATTTACCCTACTGGCAGTCAGCACCATGCTGAAGACGGCCCAGGCTCAGAACGAAGCCGCGGCTCAGCCCCAAACGGCTCCCATTGCCCTGACGGGAGGCACCATTCACGTGGGCACGGGCGAAGTCATTCAGAACGGAACGGTCGTTTTTGATAAAGGGAAAATTACCTACGTCGGCAGCGGAACGCCGACCTTACCCGCCGGAACGCAAAACATTTCGGTGACGGGCAAACACGTCTATCCGGGTTTAATTTCTCCTTCCAACCAGTTAGGTCTGGTTGAAATTGCCTCCGTTCGGGCGACAAACGATCAGGAAGAAGTGGGCGATTATACGCCTAATGTTCGGGCCCTGATTGCGTATAACACAGACTCTGAAGTGATTCCAACCGTGCGGGGTAACGGGATTTTATTAACGCAGGCTACGCCCGTGGGTGGAGTGGTATCGGGAATGTCATCGGTCATGCAACTCGATGGCTGGAACTGGGAAGATGCTGCTCTGAAGAAAGACGATGGCGTTCATGTCAACTGGCCGGGGTATTTCCGTCGCGGGTATAACTTCGAAACGGGATCGTTCAGTGTGGGTAAGAATGATCGTCGCGAAGAGCAGTTCCGGGAACTGGACAAGCTGTTTGGCGATGCCATTGCTTATGCTCAGACACCAGCGGCTTCGCCCGTGAATATGAAGCTGGAAGCCATGCGAGGCTTATTCAATGGGACGAAGAATCTGTACGTAGCCGCGGATTACGGTAAGGAGATCATCGAAGCCGTTCGTTTTGCCAAGTCCAAAGGTGTGAAAAAAATCGTCATTATTGGGGGTGAAGAATCTCTGATGGCGGCTGATTTTCTGAAGGAAAACAACGTTTCCATCATTGTCAATACCACCCATCGTTTACCTAATCGCACGGATGATGACACGGATTTACCTTACAAATTACCATATCTGCTATCCCAGAAAGGGCTGACGGTAGGGTTGGGATACGTAGGCCTGAACTGGCGGACGCGTAACCTGCCTTTCCTAGCCGGAACCGTGGGCGGTCACGGCATGACTCCTGAAGAGGCATTAAAGCTGGTTACGCTGAATAATGCCAAGATTCTGGGAATTGACAACGTGGTAGGTTCCCTTGAAAAGGGTAAGCACGCCACCTTAATCGTCTCAGCCGGAGATATCCTGGATATGCGGACGGCGAAGGTTGAACAGGCTTATATTCAGGGTAAATCCCTGAACCTGGATGACAAGCAGAAGAAACTCTATCGCACGTTTTCCAGTAAGTACGCGAAGTAGTTACCTCTGATTTTTTGCTAAAAACGGCCCTGAGTCTTTCGATTGAGGGCCGTTTTATTTTGAAAAGGCGGATTATAAATCCCTGACAGACGGAAGTTTCGGATTGCAAATCCAAAACAGCATTTGATTGCCTTTCCGAAAGTTTTAAACTTTCGGAAAGGTAAGTGTTAAATCGTCACCGCCACTTTGCCCACAAAATGTCCTTCTTCCAGTTTCTGATGAGCCTGCGTAATGTTTTCCAGCGGAAAAGCTTCGGCCACGTAAGGTTTCAGATGGCCATCTTCCACCAGAATTTTTATCTTTTCCAGATCCTGACCATTAGGCTTGGCCATGAACGGCCGTACCTGTTTGCGGAAAATAACATCAATCGCGGTACTTACGTCCTTGATATCGGGGCGGGTAGTGACGTAATAGGCTTCTTCCGTTAAATGATCCTTAATGTCGTCGAAAGAGAATTTTCCTGAAGCGTCAAAAATCAGATCATAACGTTTGTTAGCGGGAATGGATTGGGTTTTATAGTCGATGACTTCATCGCAACCTAGTTCGCGGGCGGTCTGTACGTGTGCTGTACTGCATAAACCCGTCACGATCGCTCCCCAGCTTTTGGCTACCTGCACGGCAATGCTGCCTACCCCGCCGGTGCAGCCATTAATCAATACTTCATCGCCCGCTTCGATTTGTCCCTGATCTACCAGGCCCTGCCAGGCCGTAGTGGCTACGAGCGAAAGGCTACCTGCTTCTTCGAAACTAATGTTGGCAGGTTTGATCGCCGCCACGTCTTCATCAACCGCCAGGTATTCAGCATAAGCTCCGCCTTTGACCGGACTGACGTGTCCAAAAACTTCATCCCCAATGTTAAACTTATCGGACCTGGTAGCGATGACAGTACCACTGAAATCACTGCCAATGATCTGATCACCGAAGAGTCCGGAGGCCAGCTTCATGGCTCCGGAACGAACAATGGTATCAACCGGATTAACCGAAGAGGCCTCATTCCGAATCAGGATCTGGCCTTCTTTAATCTCTGGAGTAGGTGCTTCTCTAACAATAAACTGCTCCGCAGAGCCATAGGATTCTAACACAGCTGCTTTCATAAGGTTGGATATTAATTGGATACTAAACGTAAAAAGATCCTTGCCTGGACCTCTGCTACTAGACTCATTTACCCGTACTAAAGCCATTCCATCCGGACTTTAATAGCGTTTTAATGTGGCTTTAAATTCACCTTAACTCAATTGCGGGACTTTTGGGTTAGAAATCGCCACAGTATTAATTCTCGTTAAAGCCATGCAAACGGTCACTTTCCAACCTGAAAATCGCTTCGGCACTTTTAATGCCATTGTTAAAGTGTACGAACGCAAACTGAATTATCACATCCGTCGCTACGTACGCGATCCCGAAGACGCCCGCGACGTAACGCAGGATGCCCTGCTGAAAATCTGGCAGGGGCTTCCCAATTTCCGGGGAGATTCTCAGTTGTTTAGCTGGATGTACCGGATTGCTACGCACGAAGCCCTGAATTTTCTTCGCAAACAGAAACACCACGTGGGTACGCAAATGGATACGGAAGCTCTGGAAAACCGTCCCGTTTTTGCGGACGTGGACACCACCTGGAACGGCGAAGAAGTAACCATCTGGCTGACGCAGGCCATCGATCACCTCCCCGACAAACAGCGTCAGGTATTTCGGTTACGTTACTTTAAAGAATTGCCTTACGAAGAAATCGCTACCCAGACCGGAACATCCGTAGGGGCGTTAAAGGCTAATTATCATCTGGCTGTGCAGAAAGTGGAAAAATACATTCTGAGTCGTCGTAACGATTTTTAATTCAGCTATAATGTTGATTTTATCCGGATTTTAGGTAGCATCTCTACGTTTAAGACACCCAAACGAAGCCTGATACACGGGGCTGAAAGCCAGCGAAACGAAAGGACGTTTGAACCCAACTTAAACGATGAATTCCCATGAAAAAAATCCTGCTTCTATCTACGTTATTTCTGGGACTGATTACGCTCAACAGCTCTGCTCAGGTAACCATTGATAAAGACGAAAAAGTCAACTTTGCCCAATACCATACGTTCAACTGGGCTTCGCCCGATGTACGAACCGGAGCTAACCCCGTCTATCACAGCGACCTTATTCTTCGAAATATTCAGGATAATTTAAGTACCGAACTCCAGGCCAAAGGCTTGTTGCCCAGTGAAGATCCGGATTTGAAAATTATCGTTCATACCTACACGGAACATAAAACGCAGCGGGTTATGAATGGCGGTTACGGATCACCCTACTACGGTTTTGGCTGGGGCCGTCGGTTTTACAGCCCTATGATGTACGGCTATGGTTCGGGGTATCAGAATTACCATTATACCGAAGGAACGATGGTGATAGACATGGTAGATACCCACACCAATCATCTGGTCTGGAGAGGAATCGCTCAGGGAGCATTAAACGGTCCCCGCGGACTGGAACGGGAGATTGCCAAGGGCATTCATAAAATGATGAAACGTTATCCCGCCGGGTTATCGTAAAGTCAAAATAAAAATTTGTGAAAGTGTCTGATTCGGATTGTTCTGATAATCAGACACTAATTACTGCAACAAAACCAACCGATTATCAATATTAAAGTCGAAAGAGATGATGCTCTATCAAAATATTGCTACTTTCCGGGAAGAAAATGTACCGACAACTCCTATGAAAGTATTAATTGTAGAGGATGAACCGAAGCTGGCCGCCTTTGTGAAGCGTGGACTGGAAGCGGAAGCATTTGAAGCAAAGGTAGCCTACGACGGAATGATCGGCCAGAAAATGGCCATGAGTGAGTCTTTTGATGTGATTGTTCTGGATGTCAATCTGCCCCATATTAATGGCTTTGATTTAGTAAAAAAACTGCGATCGGAAGGGATTACTACGCCGGTCCTGATGCTGACGGCCTTGGGAGAACTGGAAGATAAGGTGACCGGACTGGATTCCGGAGCGGATGATTATCTGGTGAAACCTTTTGAATTTCGGGAGCTACTGGCCCGCCTGCGTTCCCTGTATCGCCGGAGTCAGTCGGGGCCCGTTAGTCAGCATATTTTGCAGGTAGCCGATCTGGAACTGGATCTGGAGGAAAAAGTAGCCCGCCGGGGCGGTCGCCGGATTGACCTGACGGCCAAGGAATTCAGCCTGCTTGAGTACCTGCTCCGCAATCGTGGACGCGTAGTTTCCCGCGTGGACATTGCTGAAAAAGTATGGGATTTACACTTTGATACGGGCACCAATACGATTGAAGTGTACATCAACTTCCTGCGTAAGAAAGTAGACAAAGACTTTCCTAAAAAACTCATTCACACCGTTATCGGAATGGGTTATGTACTGCGGGAAGAAAATTGACCGGACTTTCAAGGGATCGTTTTCTGAATACAGAAACGGTGAAAAAAACCTCATGGCTGATGTTTTCATCAGCCATTTTTGCTAGTATGCAACGAAGCGATCACCCCTGTTGAGTGAACGAATGGCTCCCTTTTTTGTGAAACTTCGTGATCTGAGGCCTTTGTGGCAAAGTCCGGAACGTACGTTAACACCGCACCTGGCATGCTTATACGCAATAAACTGATCTTACTCTTTACGCTCCTGACTATGGGCGTACTGATTCTGTTCTCGACGTTTCTCTATTCTACCTTTTCGTTATACCGTCAGGTTATTTTCCGGACGCGATTAACCGAAAAAGCCCAGACCGCAGCAGGTTTATTAATCAACCGCCGGCATCAGTTTGATGATTTCTTCGATCAGCTCATGGAAAGCGATATGCTGACGATTGTTGACGAACACATCATGATCTTTGATGACCGGGACACGCTGGTGTACACCAACCGTCGGGGAGAGACTTCGCCGAGTGTGATCAACTTTATCCATACACTCAATTCCCCCAAACCGACGTTCGCCCAGCTGGACGAAAATGAGGCCGTGGGCATCGCTCACCGCGATTCTATGCAAACGTTTCGGGTGGTCGCGATGGGGTATGACCGGGTTGGTTTTACCCGGCTGATCATGTTAAAACAACTGATGATCTGGGGGAATCTGGGGAGCATCATTTTACTGGTGGCCGTGGGTTATTTCTTCGTAAGACGGATGCTCAAGCCCATCTCCAGAGCCATGGATGAGGTCGATACCATCACTGCCCAGCACCTGGACCGGCGACTGGGCGAGGGCAACCGGAGGGATGAAATCGCCCGGCTGGCCATGACGTTCAACGAAATGCTTAACCGACTCCAGAAGTCGTTCGAAACCCAGCGAAGCTTTGTTTCGCATGCCTCTCACGAGCTACGGACACCCTTGACCAACATGCTCGGTACGCTTCAGATTTCGCATGATTACGATCAGGATTCGGAAGAACTCAAGGCTTCGATTCGTTCGGCCATGGAGGAAATCCGGCAGTTGATATCACTCACCAATAGTTTGCTCTCGCTGGCTCGGACGGGTGAAGGGCTGGTGGGACTGGAAACCATATCGGTCGATGATTGTATTACCAACGCGTTGGCTCACATTCACAATAAATACCCCAATCGTCAGATTCACTACGATTTCGGTTTGCTGCCCGAAGATGATTCCAGCACCTTTTTCGAGACCCAGGGTAATAGCTCGTTACTGACTACCTGCATCCTGAATGTCATTGATAATGCCTGCAAATATTCCGAAGGCCCGGTTGAACTGGTCTTAAGTCAGGAAAAGATGATTACACTTTCGGTAAAAGATCATGGACAGGGCATTAACCCCAGTGATTTACCGCATTTGATGGAGCCGTTTTTCCGAAGTAACGAAGTGTCCAGCGTAACAGGTTTTGGCATTGGACTAGCCGTTGTGCAGAAAATCATCGGTCTGCACGGCGGAAGCATTGATTTTCAGTCGGAAGTAGGAAAAGGCACCACGGTAGTGATTCAGCTACCTGTAGTACCGTCGAAAAAATAAATAACCCAGAAGAAAGCAACCGATGTAAGTTAGGGTAACCAATCCATTGAAAAATGATGACGACGCTTCAGTGATTTGCTTTTCAAACAATTGTTTCCGAAGAATAAATACGCTACGGGGTTCTATTGGACTACGCTAATCATCAGTGTATCTTTCTGCGGTAGTTTGATTTATAATAAAAGAGCCTTCTCCACAATGGTGAGAAGGCTCTTTTACTAAACTAACATCTTTTTAAGATGAGCCATCTGGCCGCTGTGATAGGCCTCGTGGTGGAGCATGCCGTGCAGGAGCGTATAGTAATTATAGCGTCGGCCGGGGACCTGATCGTTCAGCTTATGACTGCTGATCCGGCTTAGCGTTTCGAGTAACTCTTCCTGGGTTTCCTGAAGATTAGCCAGGATTTCCTGCCATTTTTCCTGCGTTAATTCGTTAATAACTGACCAGTCCGCTTCTGAATTAAGAATGATGTCGAAACTAACGGAGTCGGTCAGCTTTTCCAGTACAAAAATTCGCCAGTTCGTCAGGTGAACGGCCAGTTCGGCTATGTTATGAACCGCCGGAGACGGACGGAATACGGCCATTTCGGGCGTAACACCCGTCAGGACCTCCTGCGTGCTGGGGCCGTGCCAGGCCTCTCCATCGTAAATGGCCGTTAATAATGAAGTAATTCGGTCAATTTCTACTCGCATAGGGGTAGGGGATGTTAGAAATGATAAGCTGGTAAAGAGTTAGTAGTAGTAAATTTTATGACAGAAAGTGTATTTCTTCCTGTAAAAGATAGTTTTTTTGAAAGCCTTTTGCAGCACTGCCCGACAGCGAGCTCAAACTTAATCAGTCAAAGATAGAACCCTGACGTACAAAGTTGGCTGTCTTTTGCAGGAAACCCTTCGGGAGAAATCATCTGTGATCGGAAATAAAAGGCAGGCTGCTTTTCTGAAAAATTATCGCTAAGTCATTATATAAACCCTCTGAATCAATGCGTGAAAACGATCGGCGGAGATTTATCAAACAATCCGTTTTAGGAACCCTGGGTACTATCTTAAGTACTGAAGCAGTATTTGCCATCCCGGAAGGGTACACCCCTCTTTTTTTTGATAATGATCGGGATGCTTTAAAGGGAAAAAGTACAGAAATGGTGGTCCTGAATGACCGTCCCTGGAATGTGGAAGCTCCCGCACACTTACTGGATGATACGGTAACACCGGCCGAAAAAATGTTCATTCGTAACAACGGGATTGTTCCCGAAACGATTGACGTAAAAGGCTGGACGCTAACCATCAACGGAGAATCGGCCATGACTAAAAAGGTATATACCCTGGAGGATCTGAAGAAAAAATTTAAAGCTCATACCTATCAGCTGACGCTGGAATGCGGCGGAAACGGCCGGGCGGGTTACTTCCCCAGCACCTCCGGAAATCAGTGGACCAACGGAGGCGTTAGTTGTGCGGAATGGACCGGCGTACGATTACGGGATATTCTGGAGGATGCCGGAATTAAGGAGGACGCCGTTTACATCGGCTATTATGGCAAGGATATCCATCCCAGCCGTGAGCCGGGTAAAGTAGTCATCTCGCGTGGAGTTCCCATCAAAAAAGCTCTGGAAGAGGAAACCCTCATTGCCTGGGCCATGAATGGAAAAGACATTCCAGTCGTGCATGGGTATCCCCTGCGATTGGTCATTGGGGGCTGGCCCGCTTCGGTTTCCGGAAAATGGTTACATACCATTTCCATTCGCAATAAAATTCACGACGGCCCCAAGATGACGGGGAAAAGCTACAAAGTGCCCATTAATCCCGTGGAACCGGGCGTAGATCCGCCGGAAGATCAGTTTCGGATTATTGAATCCATGCCCGTTAAATCGCTGATTACCTATCCTCAAACGGGGGCTATGCTGGCATTGGGTAAGCCTTTGCAGGTACGGGGTCATGCCTGGGCGGGAGATTTGCAAGTAAAACAACTGGAAGTCTCGATTGACTTTGGAGCCACCTGGCAGAAAGCCGATCTCAAGGCCCCTAAAAACCGTCTGGCCTGGCAACACTGGACAGCAGAACTGACGTTTCCGAAGCTGGGGTATTATGAAGTCTGGGCCCGGGCTACGGATTCAAAAGGAGTGAGTCAGCCGATGGTGATGCCCCAGTGGAATCCCGAAGGATACATCAATAATTCCTGCCATCGCATTGCGGTAAAGGTGGTTTAATCCGGTAGAAACTTTTATGAAATACCTATTCGTTTTATCGGCCTTTTTGTTGCTGGGAAGTGTCGCCTGGACTACCCGATCCGGAAATACGCCTCCTGGAGTGGTTCAACAGGCCTGGGCTGATTCCGTGAAAAAAGACCCGGAAACGGGCCTGGCCGCAGATACGGATTTGCCTTTAATTAAGGCCCATTGTACGGCGTGTCATTCCAGTAAGTTGATAACGCAAAACCATTTTACCCGTACGGGCTGGGTGGACAAAATCCGCTGGATGCAGAAGTATCATAAGTTATGGGACCTGGGCCCATCGGAAGTGGCCGTGCTGAATTACCTGGAAAAATACTACGGTCCCGCCAGGCAAACTTTCGACGGACGGAGAAAACCACTGGAGAAACCCGGTTGGTATAAGCTTTAGGGTTTTGGGCCGCCGCTGCGGTTTTGGGTTTTGAGTTTGAAAGTCAAAACTCGTAAAGGTAGGGGAGACGTTTGGAAATGGAAGTGATAACCCCAACGGGGTTCAATCTGAGTAGCCCCGGATGTTAATCCGGGGTTATGACCGGGACTACATTCTCTCTCCCGCCCCGGTTGGTGTCCCCACCAGCCGGTTGTAATTGGTTGGTGAGGACACCAACCACGGCAGCAGGCGTAGAAGCGTAATAACGGGATTGCATCTTCCGCCTCGGCTGGTGTCTTTACCAGCCAGAATTAAAAAGTGTTTGGCCCCAACCACGGACGTAGAGACGTCGATTTATCGCGTCTGGGTAGAGGCAGATTGTTACTTTTCTATGATTTTCACTACCCAGCAGAGACGATCCCAACAGTCAGTGTAATGGAAACCACACGGTTTAATAGACTCGAAAGAATAAACAAAAGTGGCTGGTGAAGACACCAGCCAGGGGCATAGTTGGTAAGGACACCAGCCATGAAGAAACAATATTGCTTCTTCTTATTTTTTCGTCAGCGTAAACTGATTTTTGACGTCAATAACTTCCGCAATTTTGGCGAAAACCAGCTTCGGAACTTCAATTTTATGATCGACCAGGGCTACCTGAAAATCAGATTGTAAGGTAATTTTGTTACCCTGAACCGTCAGCTTCCCCGGAAGCGTTCGCTCTTTCTTTACGCCGTGTAAATCGAATGTCCCGGTGGCCGAAACCTCGTAAGTTCCCGGTTTGCTCAGATCGGGCATGGGCTGGATTTTCCCCCGGAACAGAGCATACGGGTATTTTTCCGATTCCACATAATTTTCATTGAAGTGCTCCTGCATCAGTTTATTCGGGAAATTAAAGTCCGTCATGGCCATCCGCACCACGAGTTCTCCGCTTTGCGTGTTAAGCACCGCTCCGGCTTTCCTGTTAACGGCCGAGATGTTTTCCACTGGTGTTTTCGAGAAAAAGCTGCTTTCTCCCGTTTGGGTAATAAAGAGCTGAGCCTGAGCCGATCCCGCTACGAATAGCAGCAAAGTCAGCGTGTTTAAAAGGGCTTTAGTCATCGCATCAAAGGTTAACGTTTGCGGTCGAAACTGAACGTACGGGAAATGTTGAAGCCGTAATGAATGTCTCCCCGAAAGAAATTGCCCGTCGTTTGAGTCAGGAATTGCTTTTCAATCATTCCCTGAGAATTAGTAAAGTGCAGCTGGAAAACGTGACCGCCCGTTTCAATATCCACCCCAACAGCGAAAGCATTGTACGTAGTAGCCCCGCCCGGAGCAGTATTTCTCTGGTCTGAACTCAGGAATCGGGCGAAATATTCTGCATTAACGGAAACCCGTTTGCTGATTTTATAACGGCCTCCAATGCCTACAGCCGCTACGGATTCAGGCCCCGTTTCTGCTTTGCCTAAGGTCACAAAGGTTGGCGTGACCTGTAGGGAAAATTTATCATTGAACTTGCGGGCAATCAGAGCCTGGAACGTCCAGTTCTGGCGTTCGCCATTGTTGTAATAAAGCGTACTGCTGGCGTTTTCCCGCGTGGGCTGGGTAACGATGGCATCCGAGGCAAAAAGGGTAATACTGACTGGTGATGAATGGTCGCCCGTACTTTGCCGGATCAGGCGATATTTCGCGTAAAGATCTACCGTTTTCTGGATACTGCTGCGTCCAATTCCGACGGTGAGACGATCCGTGATTCCGTAATCAAGCCCGAGCCGGATGTACGCTTCGTCCATACCGTAAAAGTTGTCTATTCCCGAATTCAAACGCCCGAAACGGTGCGAAATCAGAAAATCCAGGTGCCTGCCCTTGACCGTTTCAACAGTATGCCCATTCATTAGGCGAGTGCCTTTAAACGTGGCTGAAGTATAGGTTTTGGTAGCGGGCTGATCCAGTGATTTCAGTAGGTCATCATCCTGGGCCAAAGCTTTTTGCCCAAGCAGACTTAATCCCGATAAGAGAAAAAAACAGAGAGGATAGTTCATGGAAGATGGCTATTCAAATGGAAAAGACTACTCCGTTACCCGCAGGGTGGTCCCCGTAAGTTCGGTTTTATACTGTTTGAGAGCGGAGGTTGCCGGGCCTGCGACCACTGCCCCGGTCGTGCTGAAGCGGGAGCCGTGAGCCGAGCAGTAGAAATCATTGTTGGAAGAACGATACTGGACCGATACACCCTGGTGCGTGCAGGCCTGCGAAACGGCAATGTAAGCCCCTGCCGAGGTGCGGGCCACAATGATTCCGCTGACGTAGACGTACCCGCCGTTGGTGTTGAGGGCGGCGTAGGCGGCATTCGACAGATCCAGGGTTAATCCGGTGTTTCCGGTGCCAGGACCATTGTTGGGATCAATAGCTTCATCTTTCTCGTTTTTACAACCCGAAAGGCAGTGCTGTAGTACGATAGCTCCGATACTGGTTCCTACCAGCGTCATAAATTGCTTCCGATCCATTGATTTCATGTCGTTGTTTGGGATTTATAGAGTTGAAAAAAGGCAATACAGAGGTGGGATAGCCCGGAGCTATCTAACCGTACGATCAGAAATAGGGTAGCGTTGCAGCCTTGTAATAAAATAAAGGTTACTACAGATACTTAGCTGTTAAAAATCAGATAATTAGTGGTTTTTAAGTTGATAACGTAAGGAAAAAAAGACACCGCTGCTTCGAAGTCTGACATTACCAAACCCTACTCCCCCCAGGGGCGTTTTCACGAATGGCTCTATACGTACCATCAATCTGGGGAGAATGGGGCGTTCCACACCCAGCGAAATGTTGGCCGTGGCTAACCAGTGATTCCCCGTCCGGTTTTTCTCCAGTTCATACGAATAGGTGGGGTATTGGTAATAATAATCCTCCTTGAGCATCAGATACGAAGTGCTGCCGACGCTGACAAAAAACTGGTTTTGTTTCCATTTCCAGACATCGTAAGTAATGGTCAGGGGAACATCCAGCATTCGGCAGGCGGCATCGATGGCGTCCGGGCGTTTATACGCAGCCCAGTATCCCGGATACGGCCGGTAATCATAACTGCTGGCGGAATAATTCTTCAGCGAGTAAATAATTCCCGCTGACGCCCGCCAACGCGGAGCAAAACGATATTCGAGCTGTAAACCCGTATTGTAACCCGTAGCGGCTGCCCGCCCCGGCACCTGCGTGAAATCCGGCGATAGCATCAGCTGTAAAGCCCAGCGGCTGTAAGGTCCTTTTGCCGGCTTCTCCGGAGCAGACTCCAGTTCTGGCGTTTGCCAGCTCAGATCTACGGGTAACAACGGCCCGCTGGCTGGCTTCAGTCGGGATACATCGAACGCTGCGACCGTATCGTCCAAACTGCTGTCAGAAGCTGAATGAGGACTTCCGGCGAGTGTTTCTGTCTCAGTATCCAGATCCAGAGGATCAGAATCAGAGCGTTTGTGACCTGATTTATTCCGCGAAGCCACCGCAGCAAATGACTTCCGCGAAGCCTGTTTTGGAGTAACGGCTGCCCGAGGATACATCGACTTGTTAGCCAGCTCTACGGGCTGTTTAGAAACGCCGGGCTTTAATTCCGGCTGGCTGACGGAAAGCGGACGGTTTGTTTCCAGAGTATGTATAGAGCTGCTGTCGATAACGTTTAAGGATCTTTCTGATCGGGCTTTTAAGTCTGACACCTCAGAAGTCGTAGCCATCGACTCTCCCGGAGCCTTACGGACTCCTGTATCTTCGGGTTGAACCGCCTGACTGCTGAACCAGAATAAGCCCATCATGGTCAGAATAACGATTCCTTCAATCAGCGTAAAACGTTTCAGTTTGGTTTGAAAATACCGATCTCCATCGAGCTTCTGCTCCATGCGTTTCCAGGCCTCAGGATCGAACGGAGGCTCAAATCCCGAAGCAGCTTTCCGGAACAGGTCGTCCAGCTGGTCGTCAGGCATATTTGGAGGATCGTTCTTCATGACTTTTTTTTAATAGTTCCTTCAACTGCTGACGGGCTTTGGCCAGATTGGATTTAGAAGTGCCTGCGTTAATGTTCAGTTGCTGAGCTACTTCTTCGTGCGTATAACCATCAATGACGTATAGGTTAAATACCGCCCGGTATCCCGGACTCAACTGCTGAATCAGGCCAATCAAATCTTCATAAGCCAGCCCGTCGAGCGGACTTTCGGTGAGGGTTGCAGGAACGTGAATGTCTTCCAGTCCAATCTGACTGGCATATTTAAGCGTACTTCGGTACTGATCAATCGCTGTATTGATGACGATTCTCTTGAGATACCCAATGAACGACGGCACCGGATCGTGCTTTTCAATCTGATACTGATGCATGCCCTGGAAAACTTTCAGGAAACCATCATTCACGACCTCCAGACTTACTTCCTTATCGGGACAATACCGAAGGGCAATACCCATCGCGAACGAATAAAAAAGCCGGTACAGGTTTTCCTGGCTTTTTCGATCGTTCCGGGTACACCCTTTCAGTAAGGGAAGTAACTCAGCGGGAGTGATTCTCGTCACGGTTAAGGTCGTTTCATCTCCTTACTCGGCAGAAAAGACCAAAGGGTTGCCTGAACAAACATAAATTTTCAAAAATTTTCGTCGATATTAAGTAATGAATTGATTGTTAATAGATTATAAGAAGAATAAATTTTCGAATCAGAACGCATTAACCGGAAAAACTCCGGAAGTGTTCCCCTTTGACATAAGGAATTGCCACTGATCTTTCACCATATTTGTGCCCATGCAACGAGCCTTATTTTTTCTGATAGGTATCTCTTTTCTGGCCTGCCAGCCTTCCGCCAAAAGCACGGAGGACCAGCCACAGAAGGATTCTACCCAAACGGTTCAGTCAACTACAGACTCAACCGTAATTGATCTGGTGGCAAAGAAAGCTTCACTCGGAACGCCAGAAACGATTACCGTAACGAATGATCCCGTTTTTCACCGGAACAAAACCTTTGCAGCGATTCCGCTGGTGACTGTTTTAAAACAGATTCCGGCTTATGCCCGCCTGAAACCTGAGGAAACGCAGGTCGTGTTTGAGTGCGAAGATGGCTACAATCCATCAATGCCCTTGTCGAAAGTATTGACCAGCAAAGCGTATCTGGCTGTAAAAGATAAAGACGCTCCGGCAGGTGAGGACTGGACGACCTTGCAGAAAGGCCCGGAGACGAAGAAAATTGCCCCGTTTTATATTTGTTATACTGACGTGAAAGGCGACGATCCAACGTATAAATGGCCGTATAATCTGGTAAGAATCAGCCTGACTTCCGCTTCGAAAGAAACCGCCGCTTTATTCCCGAAACACGACGATTCCGTGGTGAAAGGATACGGACTGTTTAAAACCCACTGCTTAACCTGTCATGCGTTGAACGGCGTGGGTGGTACCCTGGGCCCGGAATTGAATCAACCCAAAAGCGTAACCGAATACTGGAAAACGGAAGATTTAAAGGCATTTATCGCCAACCCGGAGAGCTATCGGAATAAGGTCAAAATGCCAAAGCTGGGCTTGAAAAAGAAGGAAATTGACGAGATTGTAGGGTATTTATCCTACATGGCAAAACAGTAAATTTCAGGACGGTCTGGCCGGCCTTTGTTTGTCCGCGACTGTGTCACGGATACTGGAGAAGAGCGTTTCTAACGCTCTGGCGTCGCAGACGCTATTCCCGTAAATCCGCGTTAGAAACGCGGACTAACCGTGTATTTATCCTACATGGTAAAATAGTAGTAAAAACGTCGATTTATCGCGTCTCAGCCGGAAGGTGGAAATAAGCCTGAAGGGAATGAAAACCTCTGTTTGTCCGCGACTGTGTCGCGGATACTGGAAAAGAGCGTTTTTAACGCTCTGGCGTCGCAGATGCTCTTCCCGTAAATCCGCATTAGAAACGCGGACTAACTGTGAAAGAATGTCATCGAACGGGAACAGAAACCGCTTTTACCCAGACGCCACCATTGGACGTCTCTACGATTAATAAAACTTAGGTTCTTATGAAAATCATCTCTACTATTGCCCTGACCCTGACTAGTTTAACTGTGAAAGCTCAGGATACCGAAGCAGTGAAATCAACCATTGACCGGCTGTTTGAGGGAATGTCCAAACACGATACGGTGGTGGTTCGGAGCGTTTTCCATCCGACCGCTCGCCTGCAATCGGCAGGGCTTGAGAAACAGGGCAAGCCCGTGTTAATGTCTCTTCCCATCGATGCGTTCATCAAATCCATCGGCAAAATACCCTCGAATGTGACCATTGAAGAGCGTTTGAAGAGTTACGAAATCAAGACCGACGATCGGCTGTCAACGGCCTGGACTCCCTATGAATTCTACGTGGACGGCAAACTGAGCCATTCGGGCGTGAATGCGTTTCAGTTGTATAAAACCGATCAGGGCTGGAAAATCATCCAGATCTGTGATACCCGTAAGCAATAAAAAACGCCGCTGAAGAACATCAGCGGCGTTTTCTGTATGCAATGATTCGGTATTACATCATTCGGGTCAGACGACGTGACAGAAGGAATAACAGAACGGCTGCCACTCCGGACATCACTACGAATAACAGGAAGAAGTCGTACAGACTCGCCATTTGATACCCCAGGAAGCTGGTGATTTTGCCCGCTTCGGGGTAGTAGGAACTCAGCGTTCCGGCCAGTTTGTTGGCTACCACGTTGGCCAGGAACCATACGGCCATCAGCAGGGAGCTGTATTTCGCCGGTGCCAGCTGGTTCACCAGTGACAGACCAATGGGCGAAAGGCATAACTCGCCAACCGAGTGAAAGAAATAAAGAGCAGCCAGGTAACCCGCACTTACTTTCACCCCGGGAATGATGTCCCGTACGGCGGGTAACATGATTAAATACCCAATTGACAGCAGCGTCAGACCAATGGCCATTTTATAGGGCGAGGAAGGTTCCAGCCCTTTATTGCCCAGGTAGGTCCAGACCAAAGCCATCAGTGGAGCACAGGTAACGACGAAGAAAGGATTGAAATTCTGAAATAAGGCCGGGGGAATGGTCCAGCCAAATAGCTGACGATCTACCTGTTCATCGGCAAAGAAGGTCAGCGAAGCTCCGGCCTGCTCAAAAGCCGCCCAGAAGAAAATTACGAAGAACGATACGATGTAAATCACAATCACCCGCTGTCTTTCCAGAGCAGTCAGTGATTTATCCATCAGAATAAAAATCAGCGAACCAATGCCGCCGAAGACGGGAACCCAGAGAAGAATGGGGTACACGTTTACGTCAAACCATAACATACCCAGACCAACCAGGAACATGAGGGGTAATACCCAATAGGTTCTCTTCACGACAGAAGGCTCGGCGGGAGTTTCGCCCACGGGTTCGCCTTTCCAGGTAATCAGGTATTTAACTTTTCCCCACTGGAAAATGATCGTTCCCAGTAACATGGCAATGCTACAGGCCAGGAATGCCCAGCGGAAATCCTGAGCCCGACCCGTGTTTCCTACGACGGCACAGATGGTCTGACCAATGAAAGAACCGAGGTTAATACCCATGTAGAAGATGGTATACGCCGCATCTTTCCGACGGTCCGCCGGATCGTAGAGATTCCCCACCATCGAGGAAATGTTGGGTTTAAAGAACCCGTTCCCCACAATCATAATGCCTAGACCGGCGTACAGCAGCATATTGCCCGAAGGTTGCTGATCGTACACACCACCCGAGAGGAAGAGCAGAAACTGGCCCAGGGCCATTAACAAACCACCCACTAAAATGGAACGACGGTTACCCCAGTATTTATCCGCGACGTACCCGCCAATGAGGGGGGTCAGGTAGATAAGTGAGGTGTAACCGCCGTAAAAATTAGAAGCAAAAGCTTTATCAAAGAGAAGGGCCTGGGTGAAGTAAAGCGTCAGGACGGCCCGCATGCCGTAATAGCTGAATCGTTCCCACATTTCCGTCGCAAAAAGTAAAAAAAGGCCCTGCGGGTGGCCAAAAATCCTTTTCGTTTCCTGAGTTTTAATAAATTCGGACATCCGAGCTTTTGTTTGATTAATGATTAAGTAAGGTTTTAATGAAGTTTTCTGACTTGCTGGTAGGTTTCAGTATCTCTGAAAGCAAATCCTGGCAGATTCATTGTCAGTTTTTAGCTGAAACACAACCGGTAAACCTTTTCAAGTGTAATTCGTTGTACCCCAAATATAAACGCAGAATTGGGGCTTGCCAAATACAGGCCATCTATGAAACTTACTGACACACTTCGGAAATACCAAATTTCCTTTGCTCCGGTCATGCCTTTTGACTGGAATAAAACAGCCGTAAAAATTCTGGATTTCACGGCTGACAACGAAAGGTTAAGGAACCAGAATCTTGCCCAAACGGCCGATTTCGCCGCTTTTGTTAAAGAAGAAATACAGGCGGCAGAAGCAGTTTGTGGGGTCGGAGGGTACAATGAACATCGGGTGTTATACCGCCGGAGTCCGCATTTTCAGCAAACGCAGGAACCCCGCGAAATTCATCTCGGCATTGACATTTGGGTACGGGCCGGAACGCCCGTGTTTGCTCCGGTAAAGGGGAAGGTGCATAGCTTTCGGGATAACAATAATTTCGGTGACTATGGCCCGACTTTTATTCTGGAGCATGAACTTGAAGGACGGGTTTTTTATACCCTGTACGGTCACCTGAGTCGAAGGTCTTTAGTGGGTAAGACAATCGGGCAGGAAATTCAGGCGGGCGAAGCCTTTGCCGAATTAGGGCCATTTCCTGAAAATGGAGACTGGCCTCCGCACTTGCATTTTCAGATCATTGAAAATCTGGAAGGCTGGTCAGGGGATTATTCCGGGGTCTGTGCCCTTACCCAGCGGGAAAAATACCTGAATAACTGCCCCGACCCCAATCTGATTTTGCAGATTCCGGGGCTTTAGTTAGTAATTGAAGCGGATACATCGGAGTAAATTGGGTATCTCCCGGCCCTGTCATCCAGAGCGAAGCGAAGGAATTTTCAGTAACTCTTCAGCAGGGATTGATAATCGAGATGCAGGTAAGGGTTCTCCCGGCGGTCATTTCGACCGCCGGGAGAGAAGGGTTGTGACTACCTCTGGTAACCATCAGGTATTAAAAAATACTCCGCCATTCGTAAGGCTTCAGCGTAATGACTACAGCTCCGGGCAATCGTACATCGAAGGTTTCGTCGGTATGATTGGCAATTAAGGTTGTTTTCCAGCCGTTCGCTTTTTCAAGAATCAGGCTGCTGCACCGTAAGGGTTGAGAAGTGCGGCTGGGAATAATCTGCTCGGGTTTGAATTCGCTCAGAAAAGCAAAAAGATTGTACACCGGCGTCGGTTTTTCTTCGTGAATAATGCCATCCGGGCCGAACACATCGTAATAGGTAATGGACTCGGCCCCCGCTTCCGCCAGGTGTTTATAGCTGCCCAGGGTCCAGCTGGCGGCAAAAGGCGTGTGCAGGCGTTCGTCGGTTTCTTCGGCAAAAAGTACCGGAGAAACATGAACGGGTTTTTCAGCCAGAGCCAGAGCCGAACGAACCGTCTCGGCCTGACCCGCCAGGTTCTCAACAATCGAAACTTCGTCAAAACAGTGCATTTGCGGGGTAACGGAGAAAGTGACAAAATCTACTTTGGCGTACTCAAAAGGATTGCGATTGAATTCAACAAAGAAGTTGTCCGTACCGCCGCCCATTCGCAGCGTAGGCCATCGGGATTCGAGCAGGGGTAAGGCCCGGTCGAGTAATTCATTGGTGGTCGTACCGCTTTCATTAAAAAGTACTACTTCCTTAATGAGCGACTTCGATTTGAACACATTCAGATCGGGTACGGACTGATTCTCGATTTTGACCGCCAGTCGAATTGGAATATTCAGCTTTTCGATTTCCTGAAAAGCTGAGAAAAAGTGGTCCTTCCAGTTCGCTTCTTTCAGATCCAGTGACAGACGGATGTGAGCCGGCGAAATTTTTCGGAGTAACTCTAGTTCTTTTGGGGTAAGGGCCCGGGTTTCGGCAGGCCAGCACAGACCCCAGTTCGCCAGCGGCTGAGCTTCTCCCGCCATATCTACCCGAACGTTGGGGTCAGGACTAATGTATAAAGGCCATTCTCCTGAAAAAGACAGCGTAGCTTTCTGGTGAAACGTATCACCCTCACGCACATCAACGGGCTTGGGTAAGCTCTGGGGCGTAGCGTAGGTTTTATAGGAAGTATCGGAGTAATTCCGCTGATCTTCCGTTTCAAAGGTATCCCCTTCCAGTTGTAACTGAGCTTTCAGGCCATTGATGGCGTTCCATTCCAGGCCGGCCACGGTCATGAAAGGCTGGTGGGGTAAAATCAAATCCGGGAAGGCCGAGGGGGTTTCCTCTCCGTTGGGGTGAATGACGCGAACAATCTCGTTCTTGAAACCCTCAATGGGATGAAGAATACAAAGTCCCAGGCGGTTTTTGGAAAAATCTTCGAGAGCCGTTCCCTGCCAGGTAAAAGTGATGGTTCCGTCGGCTTCCCCCTGAATGCTTAAGTCTCCTTCCATTCGAGGCTCATCCGTGGTCCAGCGGTAATGCACCCCAAAGGTATCGACCGAAGGTTCGATCTGTTCGTCATGAATCGTAATGGCGGCAGTACCCCAGTTCCCATCGCGAATAGCCACGTAAATCCGACGCAGAATTTCCTGGTCATTGATGGTAAAATAGCGTAAAGATCCTTCGTGATAAAGCAGGGTGAGGTTTCCGGCACGTAATAACATTCGTCTGTTCAATTTAACGGTGATGGCTGAGGTGACTAAAAAATAGTGCCTATTTACTTCAGAGATAGGTCATTACTCCTGCCTGGGTTTGATCTTCCATTCCAGCAGCAGGCTATCCCGAAACATCTGAGCCGCCTCGGTGGAGGGGATTTCGAAGGAACCAATCGTAGGTAGTCCCGAAACATCCAGCCGCGTTCGCAGCCGCCGGCTGGCCGTACTGTCAGGGTAGTAATCAAAGTGCATGAGGTGATGATCTTTGGGGAGCGGATAGTAATAGGTATCGGTTTCCCGCACGAGTTTTTGCTGACGAATGACCATTTCTTTTTTCCAGAAATAGGGCCGGTTAAGGGCCGGAATCCGGGCCGGAAGCCAGTACAGATGATAGTCTCCCGAAGAATCGCGGGTTACCTGAGCCTGATCGCTGGAAAGAACGGGTTCCAGTTTCAGCCGTTTTCGCTGGTCATTCAGATTCAGGCCGTAGGGTTCCGTGTGAAATAAATTTTCCTGCCGCTGCGGATATGTTTGGATGAGATTCCAGGTAAGGATCCCGACCCCAATCACGAGTACGAAAAAGATAAGGCGATCAATTCTACGGAGAAATTGCATGCGGGGGAGTTGGATGGGGTAAAGAAAAGTTGTCAGGGTGAATGAAAAGATCAGCTCGTTTTTTGGATTACTACCTAATAAATCTCTGAAAACCAGAACTTAAGGTTTGGTTAACTCCAGGTTGTTAAAAAGGCGTACCCCAGGCAGCCGCCGAGCCTGAAACAATTAGTCAGAGCGGAGGTTTATGGGATGATACTTTTGTACCCAATCATTAATATTTTTAAATTCGTCGCAAAATAGGCAAACTACTCAAGCCCAATCAAAATGCTCGTCGCAATTGCTTGGTGGTATCGTAGAAAAATCCTATTTTCGCGGTATAGAAATCATGAAAGGGCAGTAATCAGACAGATGCAATTTCCGGTGAAATAGTCCGGGAAAGTACTAGTAAAGAGCAACACTTTTTGATTACTGCTGAATGTTAACAATAAAAAACTGATTGAACGTGGCAGATATTTTTGAACGTCGTCTGGCCAACCTGGGGCCTCTCGGACAGTATTCCGACAAAGTCCATGGGTATTTTGCTTTTCCTTACCTAGAAGGTGAGATTGGTCCACACATGAAATTTCAGGGTAAGCAGATGCTGAACTGGAGTTTGAACAACTACTTAGGATTAGCAAACCACCCGGAAGTACGGAAGACGGATGCCGAGGCTGCTGCTCAGTGGGGCATGGCCGCTCCGATGGGAGCCCGGATGATGTCTGGTCAAACGCCGTATCATGAAGAACTGGAACGCCAGCTGGCTGAGTTCGTAGGCAAAGAAGATGCCTTCCTGCTCAACTTTGGCTACCAGGGGGTCATGTCAACAATTGAATCCATTGTTGACTACAAAGATATTATCGTTTATGATGCGGAAAGCCATGCCTGTCTGATCGACGGTATTCGTCTGCACAAGGCGAAAATGGGCAAATACTTCACTTTCAAACACAACGATATCGAGTCGCTGGAGAAAAATCTTCAGCGTGCCATCAAGCTGGCCGATGAACAGGGTGGTGGCGTACTGGTGATTACGGAAGGCGTATTCGGCATGTCCGGTAACGTTGGTAAACTCGATGAAATCGTAGCCCTCAAGCAAAAGTACAATTTCCGTTTACTGGTAGACGACGCTCATGGTTTTGGTACCATGGGTGCGACAGGTTCGGGCGTTGCCGAGCACCTGGGTGTGCAGGATGGCGTAGACTTACACTTCTCGACGTTTGCCAAATCCATGGCCAGCATTGGCGGTTTTATTGCCGGTCCTAAAGCCATCATTCAGTACCTGCGTTACAACCTGCGTTCACAAACCTACGCCAAATCACTGCCGATGCCGCTGGTCATTGGAGCGATGAAGCGTCTGGAACTGGTTCGTACGCAACCCGAATTGCGTGAAAATCTCTGGAATATTGTTCGGGCCGTGCAGAATGGTCTTCGCGAACGTGGCTTTGATATTGGAACCACCCAGTCGCCCGTCACGCCAGTGTTTTTACACGGCCAGTATGACGGCGGCGTAGTCACGCAATTAGTCGCTGACTTACGCGAGAACTTAGGAATTTTCTGTTCTATCGTGGTATATCCGGTCGTTCCCAAAGGTGTCATTATGCTGCGTATCATTCCAACGGCCGTTCATACGCTGGAGGACGTGGAACGCACGCTGGACGCATTCGATATCATTCAGAAAAAACTTACCGATGGTGAATACGCAAACAAAGGCTTTGCTAATGTCACCAAAAGTGCGGTTTAGTTGCTCTGAAGGCTGATTTTACCCCATTTTATTCAGAAAAGACTGGATAAAATGGGGTATTTTTCTGCTGTTTGGAATAAATTGTATAATTTTTCCAAGAACTTTCACATTTTTGAGCTTGAGACTCTTGCGGGACTAGGGTAAATGCCTAAATTTCGCCAGAAATGCACTTTTGCATACTTCAATCATTTGTTGTACATTAAACACCAGACTCACATGAGCAGATTCTCAGAACTCAAAGAATTGGTAATGTCATTAGAAGGTGACTTCGAAAAATTCTACGATAAACAGAACCAGGCCGCCGGTACCCGTGTACGGAAAGGTATGCAGGATTTAAAAGTATTGGCTCAGGATATTCGTTCTGAAGTACAAAACAAGAAAAATGACAAAGAGGACTAATCTTAGCCCTCTTAAGCGATAACCCTCGGATTTGCATTCGGGGGTTTTTTGTTTCTTAACCTAGAAATGTTCTTTGTTCATGACGACGGCCACACCACGGGTCGTTAATTTCTTCGTCTGAATATCGTAAATTTCCGTTGAAATCTCAGCCGTATGCTTCTCTACATTTACGCTGAGTACCTCAAACCGGGCTTCGTAGGCCACTTCCACAAACATAGGGCGTAAGAATTCCAGTGACTGCTTCACGTACACGCTGCCCGCTCCGGGAAATTTGGTGCCAATGACATTCGAAAAAATGCTGGCTCCCAGAATGCCATGAATAATGGGTTTTTTAAAGGGAGTCGTTGCTGCAAATTCAGCATCCAGGTGCAGGGGATTATTGTCGCCGGAAACTTCCGCAAAACGGATTACTTCTTCCTGAGTAAATTGAAATGGATACTGATAATGATCGCCGGTGTTCATGATTCGTAATGATCTTTTTGCTAAAAACTACGCAAAGGAAACTGCTTCATGTGAGAAATACACGGACCTGACCATTATTCAATTCAGAATTCCGGAACAATCTCGGTCCGTTTGAGTAACATTGCCTTTCGTTTGATTGCAACCATAGATTCTTTAGGCATGAAAAAAATCTGGACGACCCTTCATCACTACCGACAATACATTGGCGTGGATGGAATGATGTACTTATCGTTCATTGTAGTCCTGATCATCCTGTTTATCTTTTTCTCCTGATGGACTCTTAATAATAAATGTTCTATAATTTGTAGGAATATTTATTTAATTGCAGTCTAATACCTTCTATCACGATTTAAACCGTAGATTCCATGAAAATTACCGTTGTAGGAGCCGGAGCCGTTGGGGCTACCTGTGCTGATAACATCGTTCGGCGGGAGCTGGCTCAGGAAGTAGTCTTACTGGACATTAAGGAGGGACTGGCAGAGGGTAAGTCATTAGATATGTTTCAAACCGCAACCCTGCTGGATTTTGATTCCCGGATTGTCGGATCTACCAATGATTATACTAAAACGGCGGGCTCGGATGTCGTGGTGATTACTTCCGGCATTCCCCGAAAACCCGGCATGACGCGGGAAGAACTCATCGGGATTAACGCAGGAATTGTCAAGACCGTAACGACGCAAATTCTGGAACATTCTCCCGAAGCCATCATCGTGGTGATATCTAACCCGATGGATACCATGACGTATCTGGCTTTGAAAACGGCGGGAGTTTCCAAACATAAAATTATCGGGATGGGTGGAATCCTGGATTCAGCCCGTTTTAAAACGTACCTGTCTTTAGCCATGGACGTACCGCCGTCGGATTTACAGGCTACCGTCATCGGCGGCCACGGGGACACCACCATGATTCCGTTAACCCGACTCGCCACGTATTCAGGAACCCCCGTGAGTCAGTACCTGGATGAAGCCACCCTTCAGAAGGTAGCGGCTGATACCATGGTGGGCGGAGCTACGCTGACGGGCCTGATTGGTACGTCAGCCTGGTACGCTCCGGGAGCGGCAGGAGCCCTGCTCGTAGAAAGCATCATCAGAGATCAGAAGCGGATTTTCCCTTGCTGCGTGTACCTGGAAGGGGAATACGGGCAGAACGATATTTGTCTGGGCGTACCCGTAGTGATTGGCAGGAATGGATGGGAAAAAATTATAGACTTTGAGTTAAACGAAACGGAGCAGGCCGCGTTCAATAAGTCAGCGGAGGCGGTAAGGAATATGAATAGTGTTTTGTAGGTCACTCGTGTAACTAAAATAAAAGCGGTCTGAAGGAAACTTCAGACCGCTTTTATTTTATACACTTAAGAGAGCATCCTCGCTTATTCTACAATGAATTTACCCTGCATGATGCCGTAGTGGCCGGGGAAGCTACAGATGTACGTATAGGTTCCTTTTTTAGGAGCCGTAAACTCGATGGTATCGCTTTCGCCACCGCCAATTAACTTCGTATGAGCTACAATGCTGGCCGCTTCTGATTTGGGAATATATTCCGTGCTCGAAGCCATGTTTGCTTTCGAAGCAAACGCCTGTAAATCAGTGCCGGGTTTCAGCAATACGAAATTGTGACCCATCGCATTTTTGGCAAATTTACCCGTATGTTTCAGCGTCAGCTTAACCTTCTGACCCGCTTTCACTTTAAATTCTTTTTTATCAAACTGCATGGCATCGTTCGCATTCAGAACTAATGCTTTTGCTGGTTTACCAGCCTGTGCAGAAGCGTCTGTTGCTGGTAAAAACGCTGACATACTACCCAAAGCAAGAGCCGCTGCAAACAGCCGGAAACGTTTCGTATTCATAGATTAATTTTTATTTAGTTTAAATTAATAGCAAATTAAATCAAAACTCCTTGTACCTATAACATCGGTTGTTCGTTTTTTATTCCCTACCATAGGCATTGTTAACACTTATTAATAAAAGTAAGTCAGGATATGGTGCATACTCCTGTTTGAATTATTACTACCAAAACAATGACTAGTTTTGACTTCGCTAATTACGTCTGAATGCATGAGTAACAAATCTCTTTTCTATATTCCTCCCATTTTTCAGCAGTTTCCGGAATTAATCGCTGCTCAAAGTAAGCGTCACGGTGGCGTGAGTCAGCCGCCTTATGCCAGTCTGAATCTGGGCGGCTCCACGGAGGATGACCCTGACGCCGTTCTGGAAAATAAACGTCTGTTTTACAATAGCCTGGGAATTGCCGAAAACCAGGTCGCTTCCTCGCATCAGGTACACGGTACTGAACTATTCATAACGAACAAACCCGGACGCGAACAGGGGCACGATGCCATCATCACCAGTCAGGCCGGAGTGATGGCCTTGGTAACCATTGCCGATTGTACGCCCATTCTGGTCTACGACGCGAAGAATAAGGTGGTAGCCGCCATTCACGCGGGCTGGCGGGGCACGGTGGCCGGGATTGTTTCGAAGACGCTAAAGAAGATGCAGGAAGTGTATGGCACTCAGCCCGAACATTGTTATGGCTGGGTCGGCACCTGCATTGACGAATGTTCCTTTGAAGTAGGAACTGATGTGTCTGATCACTTCGCTGAGCAATTCAAACGCTGGGACGAGAACAAACAGAAATTCTTCGTGGATTTAAAGGCTGCCAATGCGGAACAGTTGCGAAGTTTTGGCATTCCTGAGTCGCAGATAGAAATCTCCCCTTACTCAACGGTTCTTCACAACGAAGATTACTTTTCACACCGTCTCGAAAAAGGAACAACCGGACGCATGGTTGCCGTGATTGGCCGAAAATAAAAAGAGGAAGACATACGCGTTGCCTCCCTCTTTTTCTAATGAAGTACCCTTGTTTATCGACTAAAAGCACTTCTTAATCTGGAAGCCGCGTATTCCTGAGCGTCCTGAGCGTTGGGTTCGATGGCGTACGTTCCGAAGAACTCGTGCGTTACACCCTGATACAGCCGGTATTCCGTACTGACACCAACCGATGAAAGCTTGTCCGCGAGTTGCTTGCCTTCCGTCTGCAGGGGGTCAATTTCGGCCCCAATGATCGTGGTGGAAGGCAAACCGTTTAACGTGGCTACGTCAACGAGTGAAATATACTTGCTGTCCCCGTCGGCCATCGTGCGGAAATAGTTACTTACAAACCATTCCACCAGAGGCTTGCTCAGAGGCCTAGCATTCGCATAGGTAGTATAGGAAGCGGTGGTTAAATCATTATTGGCAACTGGATACACTATAAGTTGATGAATCGGCATTGGGAAATTATTATCACGGGCCATGATACTGACGTTAACGGCCATGTTACCGCCCGCACTTTCACCCGCAACGGCTACTTTGGTGGAATCTCCATTCAGAGAGACCGCGTTTCTTCTTACCCATTTATACGCTTCGTAACTATCCATATGAGCGGTAGGAAACTTGTTTTCCGGGGCTTTCCGGTAGTCAACTGAAACCACGATAGCTCCTGCATTTCGGGCCAGGGCACGGGCGGAAGCCTCATACACTTCCGGATTGGCAATTACCCAGCCCCCGCCATGGTAATACACGATCACGGGCAGGGTACCTGTAGCTCCCTGCGGACGGTACACCACGGCCCGGATGTTGGTTCCGCCTGATCCGGGGATCATCCGCTGACTGGTATCCACCTGCATATCCGGAGCTGTGATGTTGTTTTTACTCAGCAGCGAGTTAACCGCGTCTTTGATCGATGGTTTGGTTCGAGCCTGTTGTGGACTAAGCGTATTTAACGGCGTGGAGTCCAGACGAGCCATTTCCTCGATGAGGGCCTGCATTTGCGGCTTAATCGTAGGGCCCCAGGCAGGAGCAGGACCCGAAGGCTGGATATTCTGACCGGGATCTACGTTGTCAGTATCGTTATTACAGGATGTCAATGATAAAAGACCCAGCATGGCCAGCAGGCACCCACCCTTGATAAAAAGGCGGTTTCTTTTGGCTAAATAAGTATTCAGAGTTGTTTTCATGCAAAGTTGGATTTGCTAACTAACGGCTACGGCTATAGCCCACTCTGTGAAATTTACATACCATACTGCCAGGTCTATACCTTTATGGCTAGTTAACAACTGACCAGCCGTGCATAAAATCGTTCATACTGACTCATGCTTTCTTCTGCCGGAAAATGAGCTATTGTTGAAAAAGGAAATCGATAAAAAGCTTATGGATAAGCACTTATGCCTGATAATCAGAAAGTAAACACAGTCGGAATAGTAAATGAGACCGGTTTCTATCAAGGTCTCTACTTTAATAAATACTTGAAAATCAAAGGAAATATACCTGCTCAGAGCCAAAAGAAATACGGAAAAAGGATATACGTCATTCAGGATTATTCGCAACTGAATGAGAAAACAATACCTCAAACTATTGATTCTGACAAGGGTTGATCTGAAACGCCGCATCCCGAAAGGAAATACCTTCGGGATGCGGCGGCAAGTAATGAAAGGGAGATAAAAAGTTATTGACCAATCGGGATGAAACGCTCTTCGGCATTCCAGCCTTCCAGCGAGACCAGCGGGCGGTCACCGGATTGAGGCGTATACTCGAGCGTGATCGTTTTGCGTTCACCCGGTAGTACCGAAAGGTAATTATCGCTGTAAAAGACGGGTAACAGGCGTTGCTTCGTTTGGGCATTCACCAGCGAAATGCGATTGAAAAACGCTACCGGATTTTTGGCATCATTGGTTAAGGTTACTTCAATTTTTCCTTGGCCTATTTGCCGGGCTGTCGCCTGAATGGTTGCTTTTTTCAACGCCTGAAGGCCGGTGTAGTTTCCTTTCTCATTAGGTAACCAGTACAGGTTGTCGCTTACGGTCTCTTTTTTCAGATTCAGCAGGCGGAGGGAAAGAAAGACGCCATTTTCTCTGGCCGCTTTTTCCAGAGCCTTCGCAACGGAGAGGTAAGGGCGTGCGGTACTGGGGCCAATTTCCGAGAATACCTGGGTAAGGAGCGTTTCTTTTCCCTGCATGTCATAGAGTTTGACTACCATCATCAGGTCGCGTTGCGTCTGGAAGGTGTTGTTAACCATCATTACCATGCTGTCCACGGGGTTATACATGATGTGCAGGGGTTCGCCACCGCTGTGTAAGCCATATAGACAGGCATTCGGATCCAGGTAATAATCGTACATCTGACCGCGTAGGGCCGTCCAGGGATTCTGCGTTTTCCAGATGATGGTGCCCGTGTACCACTCCCACATGTGCGAGGAAAACCCTTCCATCAAGGCCCGGTACTGATCATAATTGACGAGCTGAGCTTTCAACCCGAAATCGCGGGCATCCCGGGCTTTCCCATAAGGATCGATATACTGGTCATAGCCAATGTACTTGTGGTAATGCCAGACGGAATCCACGTTTGATTTGCCATTACTGAATTGAGGAGCTACCAGATTTTCTTGAGGAATAAAGCGTTCGAGCGACTGAATATCGCCTACCCCCACGGAACCTACTTCGGAGTTGAAAGGCCAGGTTTTAAAGGACCAGAATTTGGAAATGGGCTGAATGCCATAGGGTCCGTCACCGTTACCGCCCAGCGAATTGAAAGACATCTCATCCGAGTTCGAGTAATCAATGAACCAGCGGGTGCCGTCCAGAGCGGGTAACAGAGAATCCCGGAGGGGTAACATGAGGTCCGAGGGGAGTGTGATTTCGTTACCTCCGCACCAGATCGCCAGCGAAGGGTAATTCCGAATCATCTTGATCTGATCGGCGGCCGATTCCAGGAATAGGGAATGATCATCGGGATACTTCCGGCGAGTCCACTGATCGTCCAGTTTCGCCGGGTCTACCCAGCGACCATTACAGTCGCCCGAACCCCAGAAATCCTGCATGACCAGTAATCCATATCGATCACAGGCTTCGTAGAATTCGGGGCGTTCGGTAATGGCTCCGCCCCAGATGCGAATCAGGTTGAGGTGCATGTCGCGGTGAAAGCGAATTTCGGCATCGTACCGTTCCCGTGAAAAACGAAGCATGGCATCCGAAATAATCCAGTTGCCGCCCTTAATGAAGACTTTCTGTCCGTTCACGGCCACCTGTTTGCTGCGGGTCGTGGCGTTCCATTCGGTCTGAATTTCCCGAACGCCAACGTTGATTTTTTCCTCGTCGGAAACTTTTGTTCCTGTGACCAACTGAATTGTTACCGGATATAAATGCTGCGACCCGTACCCATACGGCCACCAGAGTTTAGGATTATTCAGGGTGTAGTCAGGTAAGGCAATCGTGACGGTAGACTTAGCGGGAATGCTTACCTTCCGGGAGATTTTAGTACCGTCGATCGTGTATTGAACGGTTCCTTCCACACGGCTGGAGGTAGGGTTTTCCAGCTCCGTAGTTACCTGAATTGTGGCTGGTTTCTGAGGGCCTTCGGACAAGCGTTTGCCCGGAACGAGCGTAACCACATGCGGATTTTTCAGGCGGACCGCTCCGGTTTTTTCAATCAGTACCTTATCCCAGATCCCCGTATTACGATCTCGGATGGGTTGAATCCAGTCCCAGCCCGCTACGTACTGATGCGAAACGTTTTTAGCAATGGTACCGTCACCTCCCTGTCCGCCGTTAGGATTGCCGACCGGATCGGGAGGATAAACGATGACTGCTAAACGGTTCATTCCTCCTTTTTTGAGGTAAGAAGTAATGTTAAAGCTCTTTCGCAGGAACATGCCCGTGTGAGGCCGGTCGGTTAGTTTTTTCCCGTTCAGGAACACTTCGCAGCTGTAATTAATACCCCGAAACTGAAGCCAGACCTGCTCGCCCGCCTGAGCTTCCTCTTTGAAATCCTTTACGAACCAGTACGTGTAATAATCCCGTCCCGTGTGGTAAATATCCGGAATTTGCCGGTTATTCATCCCGTAAAAAGGATCCGGAATCTGCCCGTTATCAAGCATAGTCGTCAGGACGGTGCCGGGTACTGTGGCGGATTGCCAGTCGGTGAGACGGAACGTCGGGGTAGAGATTTCTGCCCCGGTTACGCTGATTTTCGAAAGCGGAGCACATTTCCAGCCCGAATTCAGTTCGTACGGCTGCTGAGCAAAACCCAGTGCCGACGTAAGCAGGGCCGCCAGAGCCAAGATGGTCTTTTTCATAGGGGTAAGGGAAGCGTTGGTGAGGCAGGGATATAAAGAAGCCCTCCGGGGTTCATGGAAAGATTACTTTCGATTACTGATCGGAGGGCTTACGACTCGGGAACGACTCGATTTATTACTCGTTCAGCGAACGTGGACGGTCGGCGGGATTTACACCAAACGTTTTGCTGGGCTCTTTACCCATCTGAATCTCCAGTTCGCCGCCGTTCATCAGGTCTTTGTGTAACAGATAAGACCGGGTATAAGGCTGGCCATTCAGCTTAATGCTCTGAATGTATTGGTTTGAGGGACCGTTGTTCACCGTTTTCAGGTGGAAGGTTTTACCGTTACCCAGTTTCAGGTTCACCTCGTCAAATACAGGACTACCAAATACGTACGCTCCGTTGGCGGGATTAACGGGGTAGAAGCCCATGGAAGACAGAATGTACCAGGCCGACATTTGTCCGACGTCTTCATTGCCAATGATACCATCAGGTTTGGTGGTGTACATGTGGTCGAGAATGTACCGAACTTTTTCCGCCGTTTTCCAGGGTTGACCTACGTACGGATACAGATACGTGATGTGGTGACTAGGCTCGTTACCATGAGCATACTGACCAATCAGACCCGAAATGTCGTTGGAAGCTTCGGCTCCCATATCACCTTTGATGATGAAAAGCGAATCCAGTTTTTGCGTGAATCCTTTTTCTCCACCCAGTAACCCGATCAATCCTTCTACATCCTGGGGAACCAGCCAGGTGTATTGCCAGGCGTTACCTTCCGCAAAATCATCTTTTTCGTGACGCGAAACGAAGGGATTGAAGGGTGTCCGCCATTCCGTATCAGATACTCGGCCCCGCATGAAACGCGTGCTGGCGTCGAAGTTATTGCGGTAGTTTTTCGCCCGTTTGCTGAAGTATTCATAATCCTTCATTTTACCCAGCTTTTTCGCTACCTGAGCTACGGCCCAGTCGTCGATGCTGTATTCCATGTTTTTGGCGACACTTTCCGTTTGCGTATCGGCTGGAATGTACCCTTTAGCTTTGATGTAATTCAGACCGCGTTCGTCCAGCGTAGCTGATTTTTTCATGGCCTCAAAAGCCAGATTTACGTCAAACCCATTGAATCCTTTCAGAATCGCATCCGAGATGATGGGTAAGGCACTGTTACCGGGCATGGTGTTGGTTTCGCTTCCTACCAAATGCCAGATGGGTAACTTACCCTGTTGCTGATAAATGTGCAGCATGGTATTGACAATGTCATTCACCCGCTGGCCCTGCGTGATCGTCAGAAGCGGATTCGCCGCCCGATAGGTATCCCAGAGGGAGAAAGTCGTCAGGTTCTTGAACTTCGCGTTCGTGTATACTTTCTGATCCGCTCCGCGGTAATCGCCATTATGATCGTTGAACGTGGACGGAGCAATCATGGTGTGATACAGAGCCGTGTAGAAAACCTTCAGACGATCCTGATCTTTGGTTTGCACCTGAATCTTGCTTAGTTCTTTATTCCAGGCTTCATCGGCGTTTTTCGCTACCTGATCAAAATTCCAGCCCGGTACTTCGGCCTGGATGTTGGCTAAGGCGTTGGCTTCGCTGACGGGAGAAATGCCCACTTTTACCAGCATCTGATCGCCCTGTTTCGTAGCGAAACTCAACACCCCTTTTACCTGATTTCCTTTGGCCGATTTGCCGGAAATGGCAGTAGTGGCATTGTATAAGTCAAGTTTTTCAATGGGTTTCGAAAAAACGATGGCGAAGAACAACCGCTGATCTTTTGCCCAGCCCGTCGAGTACCGATAGCCCGTCAGCGTCGTTGCATCTTTTTGCTCCAGATAGGTGTCCGTGGCCCGGTCCCAGCCAATGCCTTCTTTCAGATCAATCAGAATGTGTGATTCATCCGATTTCGGGAAGGTATAGCGGTGCATACCGACCCGCTCGGAAGCGGTTAACTCGACACCAATATCATAACGCTGTAATTTGACGGCATAATACCCCGGATAGACCACTTCGTCATCGTGCGAGAAACGTGACATATATCCACTCGGGGAGTTACCCGCCACGCTACGCTCCAGCCGAACTTTTCCCGTCGTGGGAATCATCAGCACGTCACCTAAATCTCCAATACCCGTTCCGCTGAGGTGGGTATGTGAAAAACCGGCAATCAGCGAGTCCGATACGTGATACCCCGAGCACCAGTCCCAGCCGTCGCCCAGCTTACCGGGGTTGGCCTGCGTGGGGCCAATCTGGACGGCTCCAAAAGGAACGTTCGCTCCTAAAAAGACGTGACCGTGAAAACCCGTTCCAATGCGGGGATCCACGTACTGGGTGAAATGCCCCGGCTTCGCTTTAGAAGAAGACGAATGGGGTTTGCTGTGCTTACCGCAAGCCGCAGCCAGCAGGGACAAAGCCAGAATACTTACTTTTTTCATACCATCAGAATAGACCAGACCCGCAAGAGCCTGGGCAGAAATGCATCAATAGGGTTTATAACCCTGAGGAAATAAATTAAAGGAGCTGAAGTTAAGGAGCTTATGAAATGAATCCTTATTTTTTAAAATATTTTACAAATATGGGAAATGGATTGGCTTGCAAAAGAAATGGCCTTAAATTCTGAGAAGTCTGCAACTAGTTGGTAAAAAAGTGATGAAATAAACGAAGGACAGATAATGGACAGAGGTTCGACGAAAATATGCCAAATAAAATTCGGTAGATAAAACGGCAGTATTCTTCTTTCTAATTGAATCGATACGCGATAGAAAAGCCTCCGTACTGTTCTGCTTTTTTTTGCATCAGACGGGCTTCACGTTGGGTGTAGGCGAACGTGGAAGAGAGGGTGAACCGATGAAATGCGGCAGTTACGCCCAGTTGATGTAAGTAAAGAAAGCGGGTAATATCGCCGGTAGCGGGGCCTTTATCCGAAAGGAAGATCCCTCCCTGAATGGTAGAATTGTACCACTGGTATCGGAGCTGCGGATGGAAGAAAAAGAAAATTTCCGGCTTCTGATGACTGGAATTTCGACGGATTCGGGCCTGAAACAAAGCTGACTCGGAAGCCTTCTGAAACAGTCCTATCTGAAAAAGTAAACCTGCTGAGGCCCTGGTGAAGGGCGTACCCAGCTCGGCCCGGGCTGAAGCAAAGACGTCCAGCCAGCGTTGCTGTCTTTGGGGGAGTAGCCCGTGCATGTATTCTCCGCGAAGATTAAAGGAAAACTCACTATTCAACTGATTCACCCAGCCTTCAGGAGGAATGAAGTTGAATGTACGATGAATAAGCGTCTGCATTTGTCGGGCGTAGGAATTCTTTCCGGTAAAGCCCAGGGAAGCCGAGACGTTGAGGACCTGATTGTTCCGGTAAAAGAAAGAAAAGCCTTTGCTGGCGTAAAGGTAACCCGTGTAAGGGCGATCAATCTGCTGGCGAGTGACCAGAAAAACATTTTCCGGATTATAGATCAGTTGCCCGATTTCATAGGTAGAGGTAATTTTCGTGAGACGGCTGGTACTGTCAAGTCGGCTATTCAGTCGGGTTGGCAGGTAGTGAAAGCTGGCAAAAATACCATTGGTGTAATACCCGTCGTGCATATTCCAGAGGTAAGCATCGTTTTCAGAAGTGATTTTCAGTTCATGACTCTGAGCGATGATCAAGCGGGGGAGCAGCAGGCCAAACCAAAGCAAAAAAGTCCGGAAAAAGACGGAGAACATAGACAGCGGTCCCAGAGGTATCAGGTTATTACAGAAGCTAAGCTAATAAACTGTAAATGAAGGGAGATGTTTTGGGTTTTGGGTTGTGAGTTTTGGGTTGTGAGTTTTGGGTTGTGAGTTGTGAGTTGTGAGTTGTGAGTTGTGAGTTGTGAGTTGTGAGTTGTGAGTTGTGAGTTGTGAGTTGTGAGTTGTGAGTTGTGAGTTGTGAGTTGTGAAAACCCGTAAAGGTAAGGGAGACGTCTGAAAACGAAGGTAAGAACCCCAGCGGGGTTTAATCTGGATAGCCCCCGGCTGGATAGCCCCGGGTGAGAACCCGGGGTAATAACGCGGTTTACATTCCCTTTGCTTTGGCTAATGTCTTCACCAGCCAGCTGGAAAAGGAAGTGGTTGGTGGGGACAGCAACCACGGTGGTAGCCCCGAATGATAATCCGGGGTTGGTGATAGAGATGGTATTCCCCCTGGCTGGTGTCTTCACCAGCCAGTTATCATAAGGAAGTAACGGGTATCCCCATCAAGCACAATGTACGCTTTGTTAACAGCCATTCATTCTCTTTCCACGGCCAGTCGCGATAAAGTCAGGTCTATACAAAAAGGGTTTGAGGAAAAACTTTCCTCAAACCCTTTCAAACAAATCAACAAAAAGAGGCTATCGCATTAATTTTTTCCGGCGTTCCCGTCCGCTGTAGACCCATTCATAGACGGCGGGTAAAATCAGCAGGGACAAGACCGAAGCTGTCATTAACCCCCCAATCACGACGATGGCGAGTGGTTTCTGCGTTTCAGAGCCAATGCCGTTGGATAACGCAGCGGGTAGTAAACCCAGTGAAGCCATCAGGGCCGTCATCACGACCGGACGTAAACGCGATTTGGCTCCTTCTTTAATCGCCTCGCCCAGCGGCATTTTCTCGTGTAAGTTCTGTCGGAATTTATTGACCAGAATAACCCCATCCTGCGTAGCCACACCAAACAAGGCGATGAAACCAACCCCGGCAGAGATGCTGAAATTCATGCCTGTCAATAACAGAGCCAGAATGCCGCCAATCAAAGCAAAGGGAACGTTAAGCAAGACCAGCGTGGAATCCAGAGCATTGCCAAAGGAAGCGAACAGAATAAAGAAAATCAGCAGAATACTGATGGGTACCACAATGGCGAGTTGTTTTTCGGCTCGTTGCTGGTTTTCGAACTCGCCGTTCCATTTGATTTCGTAGCCTTTCTCCAGTTTCACGGCTTTGGCTACCTGGCCCTGAGCGTCCTCAATGGTACTGCCTAGATCGCGACCGCGAACGGAGAATTTAACGGCGATGAAACGGGCGTTGTTTTCCCGGTAAATGAAAGCCGGACCCGCCACATTGCCGATGTTGGCAATTTCCTTGAGTGGAATTTTACCACCGTTCAGCGTAGGAACCTGCAGAGATCCAATCTGCTCAATGGACGACCGGAAGGGTAAATCATAGCGTAACCGCAGGTCAAACTTGCGTTCTTCCTCGTAGACCTGACTCACGGCTTTTCCGCCAATGGCCATTTCAATAACGGCGTTTGCATCGGCGGCATCTACGCCGTATTGGGCCATTTTATCGGGATTCAGCGTAATGATTAACTCCGGCTGGCCGAGGTTACGGAAAACCCCCAGATCCTGAATACCGGGTACTTTCTTTAAAATGGCGTAAACTTCATCGGCTTTTTTATCAAGTACGTTCAGATCCCGACCCTGAATTTTGACGGCAATGGAGCCTTTCACACCCGAAACGGCTTCTTCGACGTTATCTGAAATGGGTTGAGAAAAGTTGAAGTCAATGCCCCGGTATTTATGCAGCTTCTGCTGCATTTCGGCAATCAGCTCATCTTTGGTAATGTCGCGTTTCCACTCTTCCTGAGGGTATAAATCCACGAAGAATTCCTGATTGAAAAAGCCAGTGGCATCCGTACCGTCATTGGGGCGGCCCGTTTGCGAGATCACGCCACGCACTTCAGGATACTGTTCAAATACCTGACGGAATTTGCGGGTATAATGATAGGAATCTTCCAGACTGATACTCAAAGGCATGCTGGCCCGCACGTAAATCGAGCCTTCGTTGAGGTGAGGGAGAAACTCCGTTCCCACGAAATGGAAGGAAGCGAGTGATCCGACCAGGAAAAGAACCGCCGTCAGAATAGCCCGTTTGGGATGGTTCATAACCCGGGTTAACAGCGGAGCATAATTCCGGTTCAGAAACTCAATAACGGGATTGTGCCGTTCCCGGACGTTTTTGTTGAGTAAGATGCTACTTAAAACCGGCACCAGCGTCAGAGCCAGTAACAAAGCTCCGAGCAAAGCAAAACCCATGGTAAAGGCCAGCGGACTGAATAATTTTCCTTCGACTTTCTGGAAGGAGAAGATGGGCAATAAAGCCGTGATGATGATGAGTTTGGATGTAAAAATGGATTTACCCATCTCCACCGAAGTTTTCAGAATCCGGCCCATTTTGGCTCGTTTGTTAAACTTCTCCATACCCTCTTGTTCGGCCCAGTGAGCCAGCATGACGAAGAGCCCTTCCACCATCACCACCGCTCCGTCAATGATAATCCCAAAATCAATGGCTCCGATGGAAAGCAGGTTAGCCGACATACCTTTCATCCGCATCAGGATGAAAGCGAAGAGTAAGGCCAGTGGAATAACGATGGCTACGGTAACCGTGGTCCGCCAGTCCGCCAGAAAAATCAGCAGAATGATGGTAACCAGGGTAATCCCCATGATTACGTTTTCACCTACCGTATGCAGGGTGTGGTTATTAAGCTCGGTGCGATCGTAGAAAACCTTGATCTTTACATCGGAGGGTAATACCACGGAATTCAGGTAGGCAATTTTTTCTTTCAGCTGGGGTAACACCAGTCCGGGGTTTTCCCCTTTCCGCATCAGCACAATACCTTCTACCACATCATCATGATTATCCCGACCAACAATGCCTAACTGGGGTAACGCTGATTCATGAACGGTTCCCAGGTTCGAAAGCCGAACGGGGACGCCGTTGACATTCTTTACCGTAACTTTCTCAATGTCAGAGACATTTTTAACAATCCCAATGCCCCGAACGACGAACGCCTGCTGACCTTCCCGGAGAATATCACCCCCGACGTTCACATTAGCCCGCTGCAGGGCAGTAAACACGTCCAGAGCGGTTAAGTCATATTTGGCGAGTAAAGCTGGGTTAATACTTACCTCAAAAGTTTTGATGTGTCCGCCAAAGCTCACCACATCCGCAATGCCCGGAACGGCTTTGATGGCTTTTTCTACCGTCCAGTCCTGAATGGTTTTCAGCTCCGTGGTATTCTTAGTGTTGGAAGTCAGCGTATAGCGATAAATCTCTCCCGTAGGTCCGGCAGGGGGCTGAATTTCAGCGTCTACGCCATCGGGTAAGTTCACATTCGCCAGCTTCTGACTGGCCTCCATGCGGGCGTTGAAGTTGTCAACGCCATCCTCAAAAACGATTTTAATGAAGGATAATCCGAAGAGGTTGATGGAGCGAATCGCCGTTTTGTGCGAAATGGAATTCATTTCCGTTTCAATGGGGCTGGAAATGAAACGTTCCACTTCTTCCGCACTACGACCCGGCCATTGGGTAATGATAACGACTTCGGTATTGGTTACGTCGGGGTAGGCTTCCACCGGCGTATTATAAAAACTAACGGCTCCTGCAATGATAACCAGTCCGGTCATCAGAAACACAATGCCTTTGTGTTTAAGGGAAAAGCCAATGATATTTTTAATGAACTTATTCATGATCGGACCCGGGAAGGGAGTGTGGGATTAGTCCGTTAATTCATTGAAAAGCAATAGGGCACCTTCGGTAACGATGGCATCACCATCTTTCAGATCGCCCTTGACGTAGCTGTAGCGGGACGTGCTGCGGATGACTTCGACGGGCACTGCTGCGTATTTTCCGTTCCCGGTTTCCTTGATGACAAAGTATTTGTCTTCACTGAAAATGACCGATTTAGGATTCACGGCCAGCAACCGTTCGGGTTTTTCGATGTGAAGCTTGATCGTACAGAACATCTGGGGCTTTAAAAGTCCGCCGGGATTGGGTAACACTACGCGAGCCTGTAAAACCTTGCTGTCATTGTCAATGACCTGACTGATGTTCTCAATCCTGCCCTGAAATACCTTATCAGGATAGGCGATGGTCGTGATATTTACCTGCTGGCCCACTTTAACAGCTTCAATATCTGATTCGTAGATATTAATCAGGATCCAGACGTCCGACAGGTTGGAGATCGTAAACAGGCTGTTGCCATTGTCCGAACGAATCTGGGTATTAGGATTCACGTTCCGTTCCACCACATAACCACTCACGGGAGCTTTCACCATGAACGTTGGCTGGTTACTGGAAGAAGTGCCGCCGTACATTTTCATGACCTGCGTGGAGCGGTCCAGTTCCGAACTGGCAATTTCGAGTTGCTTGCGGGCATTAATCACATCCGATTCACTCGAAAACTTGCTTTTATACAGCTGCTCGGCGTTATCCGCGTTGCGTTTGGCGATATCGAAACTAGCTTTGGCCTGATTGTAATCCCGCTGATACTGACTTACGTCCGCACTTTGCAGTTTGGCTAGGACCTGTCCCTGTTTGACGTAAGCCCCTAGTTCAGCATTGACTTCCAGGACATTCCCGCTAACGATGGGGAAAATACGATCCACCTGTTTCTGGTCGAAAGACACTTCTCCTGTGAACTGTAACTCCTGTTCGTAGTTCCGAACGCGAACCGTATCCGTCTTAAAGGCCGAATCCGTATCCTTTGTATTGACCTCCTGAGGGGTTTTATTTTGTTGACAAGCCGCGAGAGTCAGCAGACTCAGCAGGAATAAGAACGGCTTTAGGTTCGTTTTCATAAAGAGTGGGAAAAGGGATGAAAGCCTGAAGTGGAGTTAAAAAGTTTTGGAGTTAGTAACGTAATTAATCTGTTGCTGAGCCTGATATAACTGATTGGTCAGGTTAATGAAATTCAGCTGAGCATCTTTGTACGAGCGTACTTTATCAATAAAACTGACCAGGTCAATCACCCGTTTCTGGTAATCAATCGTTGCATTTTTGCCGATGTCCTGAATGCGTTGGCGGTAATCGGCGTTGGTTCCGGCCTGTAACTGCTGGGCGTGCAGCCACTGCTCGTAGGCCGAAATGACTTCCTGTCTGACCTGCAACTGACTCTGATTCACACCCTGGGTATTTTGCTCGATGCCAATTTTAGCCGCCTGAATGTTGCCCTGATTTCGGTTTTTGAAGGGTAAGTCCATCGCTACCTGCAACCCGTAATAGTTGGGATACGCTTCACCGAAACGCTCGTAATTGGCCCCAACCATTAACTGCGGCGTCGCCAGTGATTTCTGATAGGTAAGGTTTTTCTGGGCGTAAGCCGTCTGACGCTGAGCTACCAGCAAATCGGGACGATTAGCCGTGGCCTGATCCAGTAACTGATTAAGAACAGGCGTGCTGGCATTGGTAACGGGTAACTCGGGAATGTAATACGTAGAACTCTGATCGGCCAGCAGTATACGCAGAGTAGCTTCGTCCTGACTAATCTGATTGAGTAAATCATTGAGGGACGCATCGGCATTGCGTTGTTCCAATTCCAGACGGGTTACTTCATATTCTGAAATGACACCTAATTTCAACTGAGCCCGGAAAGCCTCCAGCAAGCCCGAAAGTCGAACCCGTTCTTCCCGAATAAAGGCATACTGAGCCTGTTCGGTGGCCAGGTTGCCGAAGGTCTGAGCCAGCTGATACCGCAGACTCCGCATGGCATCCTGAAAAACGGCCTGCTGAACTTCTGTGTTCGCTTCATTCAGAGCTACCAGTTTACTCCGGCGGCCCGCCAGATTCAGTACCTGCTGAATTTGCCAGCTATAAGCCCCGCCCGTAGGATTCGTTAAATCACCCGAGGGATTCCGTAAGGGTAGTATTTTGGAGGTGTTCGGATTATAGGCGTTAAACTCGAATTCGAAATTGGGGTTATCCCAGAGTTTTGCCTGCTGAACGGCCGCTTCCGCTACGTTGATGTTATATTTCTGGGCGATGAGCGTAAAGTTTTTCTGTAAAAACTGCTGCTCGGCCTGAGGTAAGGTTAGACGAAGGGTATCCGTCTGGGCGAAGGATGAAGGAGCAACTGAGGCGAACAAAAGCATACTCAGTAAGACTCTGAATGATGAAATAAGCTTCACTGTCTGGTAGTTTAAAAGTGGGATCAGCGGGTAGTAATCAGGCTGTACTTTTCGTGCTTGACGTCAGCAAAGGTTCTTTCAGGAACTTATAGGAGCTTTAAAGGAGGTTTAAAAACGGATTAAAAATAGTTTGATATTTGAGTGGGTTAGAGAAGGTTTGGAGAGAATAGGAATTCGCTGGCAGCTTTTTTGCTGGCAGCAGTATTGAGGATGAGCGAAGGTTGAAAAGGGCAAGTAGGATGGCTGCCAGCGAAAAGCTGGCAGCGGTCAGTATAAAAAAGTATCATCAACCATTTAAACCTTCAAACTTCATCAAACGCTATCAAAGTCTGGCTCCGCAGAATTTACAGAAAACCGCGTCCAGGTCGTGGCCTTCGCGACCGCAGGAGGGGCAGGTTTCCGTGCTATGATCTCTTTTTCGAGTCGCAGCCGCTATCTCATTGGTAATGATGCCAGTAGGAACGGCGATGATGCCATACCCAATGAGCATCACGATACTGGAAATGAACTTTCCCATCGGCGTAACGGGCGAAATATCACCATATCCTACCGTTGTGATGGTAACAATGGCCCAGTAAATGCTTTCGGGAATGCTGGAAAAGCCGTTCTGATGGTTTTCCACCAGATACATTACCGAACCCAGAATCGTTACCAGCATAATAACGGTAAGCATGAAAATGCTGATTTTCTTCAAACTAGCCCGGATGGCGACGCTGAGGAATTCCATTTCAGTAAGGAAATGGGTAAGCTTGAAGATGCGGAAAACTCGTAATAAACGCAGGGCCCGTAAGACAAGAAGGGACTGAGCACCCGCATAAAAAATACTGAGGTAGGAAGGTACGATGGCCAGTAAATCAATCAATCCCAGCGGACTGAGAACATAACGAATAGGTTGGCGGATACAAATGAGGCGAAGAATGTACTCAAGCGTAAATAAAAAAGTGAAGGTCCATTCCAGTACAAAAAACAGGCGTCCGTATTGCTGGTGGTAGCGGTCCACACTGTCCAGCATCACCACGAGGATACTCGTGAAAATGGCAATCAGTAAAGCAACGTCAAAAGCTTTGCCGGCTTTGGTATTCGACTCATAGATAACTTCCTGAAGCCGTGCCTGCCAGGTTTTTTTTGGTTGATTTTCCATGGCTGGCAAGGTAAAGAAAGTCGGTTAGGGCTGCAAGATTATTGGACTCATCAAACACAAAACCCCGTTACTCAAAAATCTAAGTAACGGGGTTTTGTCAGTATAAAAAATGAAGATTACTGTTCGGCAGCTACTTCATCCGCGATTTTGTCGATTACACCCATTTTCACGGTGTTCGTACGTAAATCCTGTTGAGCGGGTACGCTCAGCAAAGTGACGAATACGTCGCCTTTTTGCAGGTGACCCTGTTTAACCAGAATCTTGGCGATATCGTGAGAGATTTGTTCGGTGCTCAGGTTCGCACTGTCGTAGTTAAATACGCGGGTTCCCCATAACAGACCCATCTGCGTCATCAGATTTTCGTCCGCCGAGAATACGAAGATGTCGGCTTTCGGACGGTGAGAAGACAGACGGTACGCCGTATAGCCACTATTCGTGATGCACAGAATGGCTTTCGCCTGTACGTCACGAGCCAGACGGCAGGCGGCGGCAATCACGCGGTCGTTGAGAATGGTCGAAGAATTTTCTTCTCCCTTCAGCATGTGATTCTTGAAGAAAATCGCTGACTCATCCCCGTACACGATAGGAATGTTGTTTTGCTGCTCTTCAACGGCTTCGATGATGTGTGTCATCGTCGAAACGGCTTCGATAGGATACTGACCTGATGCTGATTCTGCCGAAAGCATGGTAGCCGAAGCACCATCCAGAACGGCATTCGCCACGTCAGAGGTTTCCGCACGGGTGGGGCGGGGAGAGCTCGTCATCGACTCCAGCATTTGCGTGGCAACGATAACGGGTTTCGCCTGCTTGATACACTTGCGGATCATGGTTTTCTGTAATTCAGGAACCATGGCACCGTCCAGCTCAACGCCTAAATCACCCCGAGCAACCATGACTGCATCCGTAGCTTCGATGATGGCATCAAGCACTTCGGGAACAACGGCTTCGGGTTTTTCGATTTTAGCGATGATTTTCGAACGGCCGTTTTTCGCTTTAATCTTTTCCTTAACGGCCCAGATGTCTTCCGCCGAACGAACGAAGGAAAGAGCAATCCAGTCTACATCGTGCTCCAGACCGAAGATCAGATCTTCTTCGTCTTTTTCAGTCAGAGCGGGTAAGCCTACCTTCGTTCCGGGCAGGTTAATGCCTTTCTTCGATTTCAGAATACCACCGTACACGACTTTCGTGTGTACTTCTTTTTTATCGTAATCGATAGATTCTACTACCACTTCCAGGTTACCGTCATCCATCAGGATGCGTTCACCGGGGTTTACATCCAGGTACATGGAGGTATAAGTCGTACCGACGCGTTCAGAAGTTCCCAGCAGATTTTCGTCCATAACGAAAGTCAGCGGGTTGCCTGAGACGAGTTCAACGCCGTTGTTTTCAACGAGTTGTGTACGAATTTTAGGTCCCTGTAAGTCCTGAAGGATGGTAAGGTTTAAGCCATGTTCGGCGTTAATTTCGCGAATAGCCTGAATGCGACTCAGGTGGTCAGCGTGCGTTCCGTGGGAAAAGTTAAGCCGAAAGATGTTCGCACCAGACTGGGCGAGCTTCAGCAACATTTCTTTGGATTGGGAAGCCGGACCAACGGTGGCAACAATTTTGGTTTTTTTCTGGTAAGGCATGTGTACGGAATACAAGTGTTCAAGTTTCCAGGACCGCAAGTTAGGATTTCGTCCCGAAAATTCCAGCTTTAACGGATAGAATCCTTGGGCTGGCAGAAAGAATTTCCTTTGGCACTAGCGAAAAAAAAAGGTATAAATTTTCCTTTTTTTAAGTAGATATCGACTTTAAATAGTCTATTCCCTGAAGAAGGATAAAACTCGGTCGCGGTTCAAAATTGGTGAATTATCATGGAATACTCAACCTGTTTGTCTGATTCTTCGGGGATTGTATCCGAAATTGTAGTCCTGAATGGGAAGCAGCCAGGTAAAAAACAAAGACCCCGCCGCAGAACAAAAGAGTTTTTTTCGTTGGTCTGGCAGGCGTTATTCTAATCCGGATAGGTCAGTCTTGAGCGAAATCTTTACCGGCTTGGTCGATTTTTTGTTAGATGAATCCATATTTATTAAAATTTTGTCAGTTCGGTCGGTCGTAGCAACCGGACCCGTTTCATACATCTTTTAGATTACTCGGAAATTCAATGCCTCTAGAACGTCTTAAACTTATACTGGTACTGCTGGCTATGCTAAGTACCTCTTCACTGACCTGGGCTCAGTCGGACACCACGCTGGTAATCAAAGCCATTGCCGGGTTACAGTATGACCCGCCCCGAATTCAGATCAAACCCAACACCCGGGTAACGATTGTGCTGGAAAATTACGATGATATGGCTCATAATCTGGTGATTACGAAAGCCGGCATGCGTCAAACGGTGGTGGAACAGGCCCTGAAAGTACCTTCGGAAAAAAATTACGTCCCTGAAACGCCTCTGGTCATTGCGGCGACTAAAATCGTAGCTCCCGGTAACTCCGAAAAAATCTCTTTCACGGTCGGAGAGGGCATCTACTCGTACGTCTGTACCTATCCCGGTCATGGCTTTGTGATGTACGGAGCCTTGTATGCTATGAACGCCAAGTTGCCTCCCCTGGAGCTTGACCCGCACGTGGCTCAGATTGTCAAGGATAAAGTAGCGGGTCAGCGGGTAGGGCCACACGCCTTTCCGCTGGAATACCCTTTATTGTATCGCACCTGGATTTCCGGGGCCAGTCCCGCCGCTATTGTGGTCAGCTTCGACGGGAACAGTTCGTACTGCTGGGATGCGGGCCAGTGCCGGCTGCGGTACGCCTGGACGGGTGGCTTCGTGGATAATTCAGAGCAGTGGTATTCCAAAGGAGATAAGTTTACCAAAGTTGTTGGAGAGGTGTACTGGAAGGAAGATTCCCTCAACTATCCCATTCGGGTAGGGACGCCCGAGCATACGCCGGTGGTTAAATTCCTGGGGTATAAATTAAAAAACCGCTTACCGACGTTCCGATACCTGGTCGATGGAATTGAGATCCACGAAACGTTACGTACCCTGCCCGGTGAGATCGGGATTATGCGTGACTTTCAGGTAGTAAAAAATCCGGCTCAGAAGAAGATCTATTACAAAACCGGAACGTACAGCCATACCACGTATCAACCGAAATTTTTAAAGGCAGATCCGGTCAATCGGGAGACCTACGTCATGAATCCCGGCAGTACCCGTTTTTCAGTTACCATTAAACCCAACTCTTAATCATGCGAAACCTCATTACCCTCGCCATTAGTCTGGGTTTGGTAACGAAAGCAATGGCTCAGGATCACAGTCATCACATGTCTAGTCCGGCTGCTGCGGGTGACACGGCCTACGTGGCTGAAAATATTCCGCTTCCGGTAGGATTAAAAGGAGAAGTGGGGGCTATTGACTTTCTTCCGGATGGCCGTCTGGTCGCTACTTTTCACCGGGGTGAGTTATATTTCTACACTCCCAAAACCAAAGAATGGAAACTTTTTGCGGAAGGAATCCACGATGCTCTGGGGCTGATGGCCATTTCTCCGAAAGAAGTGCTGGTATTACAGCGGGCCGAACTGACCCGAATCCGGGACACGGACGGCGATGGGAAAGCGGATGATTTCAGCACCGTAACCGACGATTTCGGCATTTCCGGTAATTACCACGAATTCAACTTCGGCCCGGTAAAGGATAAAGAAGGAAATATCTACATTGCTCTCAACACAGCTTCCAACGGGGCCGGCATTCGCCCCGAAGTTCGCGGAGAGTATAACGCCCTGGGTCGCCCGGGTCGGATGTATTCCTGTGTACCGTATCGCGGCTGGGTCATGAAGCTGACGAAGGATGGTAAATTGCATCCCTATGCTCTGGGCTTTCGTTCCCCCAATACACTGGCTTTTGATGCCGCAGGACGTTTGTTAGTGAATGATAATCAGGGCGACTGGCTGGGAACCAGCAAAATGTACGTGGTAAAGCCCGGTAAATTCTACGGGCATCCCTCCAGTCTGGTCTGGAAAAAGGATTTTCCCAAAATCGATCCATTAACCCTAACCGTAGAAACACTCGATTCCATGCGGACCCGCGAGTCGGTGGCTTTTCCACACGGATACATCGCCAATTCCGTCACGCAGCCTATCGTGGATCGAACGCAGGGCAAATTTGGGCCTTTCATCAATCAGACCTTTGTGGGGGACATGGACCATCGCTATCTGATGCGGGTGCTGCTGGAAGAAGTCGGGGGTGAAACGCAGGGAGCCTGCCTTCCCGTGCATATTCAGGGCATGAGAGTAGGAAATAACCGCTTTGCTTTTGCTCCGGATGGTAGTTTATGGGTAGGGCAGACGGATCGCGGCTGGGTGGGTAGTGAAGGCATTCAGCGGATTCACTGGAATGGTAAAACTCCCCTGGATATCATGGATTTCAAATTAACCAAAACTGGTTTCGATCTGACGTTTACCAAACCTCTGGATCCCAAAATTGCCAGAGAAATCAGTCAATACGCCGTGAAGCGTTTCTATTACGAATACCACAAGCAATACGGTTCAAAGAAATTTGACGAAACACCCGTAGCCATAAAACAGGTCAATCAATCCGCTGATGGGAAAAAGATTTCGATTGAGCTGGAAGACCTGCAACCGGGTTTTATCTACGAATTCCGCCTCGGCGACTTGAAAGCCCAAACGGGCGAGCCGCTGCTAAGCCGCTGGGTTTGTTATACGTTGAATCATTTGAAATAGCGTTGTTAGTTTTTCGTTGATGGTTAGTAGAAAGAGCCTCGGGTGTAAGCCTGAGGCTCTTTTATATTTGTTTTCCCGAACGAAGGGCGATAGCCTGATAAGATGATAAATTATTCTGAATGATCATCCGGAGGCACAAAGTATAATTAATCATAAATAAAAAGACCCCGAAAGCTAACCTTTCGGGGTCTTTTACTGAGGGTGTGTTCCTTACTTCGAGCTGGTGGCAGCGGGTTTGGCCGAAGTAGCTAACACTAGTTTGGCTCCTACTTTGGCCGTGACGTCAGCTACGTCAACCAGATCCTGAACGGAACTGGTTTTTTCGATACGTACCAGCACGACGGGAGCTTCCTGTCCTTCCGCCCGACTTTGCAGGGCACTTTCAAGCTCCGCTAAGCCGACGATCTGGCCTTCTACGTTATACTGCTGATCCGGCATAACCGACAGGTTGATTACCTGAGAAGGCGTGGAAGGAGCCGTAGATGATTGGGGCAGCAACATCTGCATGGCCGAAGGGCTTGCCAGCGTCGCAATCATCAAAAAGAAAATCAGTAAGAAAAATAAGATATCCGACAGCGAAGCAGCCTCAATATGCCCCTTATGCCGGTTACGACGTTGTATTTTCATGAGAATATGTTTAGAGTTTTGGGTTTTGAGTTTGGTGTTGCGAGTTCTTTTACTGCAAACACTAAACCCCAAACGCTAAACTCTTATGCTGAGACTGGTTGGTAAAGAACGTCCAGAAACTGATTCGTGGCGGCTTGCAGGCGGGCAACGGCCCGGTCTACCATACCATTCAGAATCGTTAGCAGGATGTATGCCAGAATACCCACGGCCAGACCCGAGGCCGACGTAATCATTTTCTCATAAATACCACCTGAGATCGTACCGATGCTCAGGTTATTGGAAACGGAAATATCGTGGAAGGCCCGAATCATCCCGGCTACGGTTCCGAGGAAGCCGAACATCGGAGCAATGGCAGCTACGGTACCCAGCAGACCCAGGTTTTTTTCCATGTAGGAAAGTTCCAGCTGAGCCGTGTTACCCATGGCCTGTTCAATTTGTGGAATAGGCGTTCCAATGCGGGACAGCCCTTTTTCCAGCACGCGGGAAACCGCCGAGCTATCATTCCGGCAAAGCTGACGGGCTGCATTCAGGTTACCCGATTGCACGAGTCCCCAGAAGCTGGCTTCAAAGGAAGCCCCCAGAGCCGTTGATTTTTTGAGGTATAGCCAGCGTTCCACGAAGAGATAAATCGTAACGAAAAGCAATACCGCAATGGGAATCATAATCCAGCCACCGGCAGCAAGCAAATCAAGAAGGCTAATCGATTTTTCGGCACCCGCCGCTACCGGAGTAGCAGCAGTCGAATCAGGAGTTACGGAAAGAGTCTGTAGCAGCATGCGTACGGAAATCAAATTGGTAGGTTATCAGTTCTTTGTTAAATACGAAAACAGGTGCTTATTCCTTGTATAAAGTTGAACTTCAATGCGAAAATACTTTTCTAAAAGCCATTCAGATACGCAATCAGAAAAAACTTTCGCGTTATTGCTCCAGCTACCTAACGGAACCTACGCGATTTAGTTTTGAATTGGATTTAATTTGTAGGAAGAAGTATTCTGAAAAGAGTATCCCACCTAAACCTTTAAAGAGTAAAATGCGATGAAGCGAATTCAGACGCTTGCAGTACTAATGCTTGCCGTGGCAGGTCTGGTATCCTGCACCCAGCCGGGCGATCAGTTTGTGAAAAGCTGGAAAACGACGGATGTGGACGTGGAAACGGTTTCGGGTTTACCCGCGGATACGACCAATGACTTACCGGCGGAATCTTACCTGAATTTCTACCGCGGAGGTCGGGCGGTGTGTTATACAAGACAGGGTAATTACCGGATGTTTGACTGGGAGATTTCCGCCGACGAACAGACCATCTATCTGAAGCGGCAGTCGATGGCCTTACCTAATCTGCAATTAAAGGTCCATACCGTTTTCCCGAATTACTGGTCGGCGAAGTTGCCCGGTCTGGACAGCATCCGGCTTTTCAAATACACCACGGTTTTTACGCATGACGATCACGATTTACTCGATCCTAAGCACAATAGCTGGCGTCTGAAGTCCGATCATCGCCTCTCTGACGCTGAATTGAAGACGAAGGTAGGCCAGCACATTCAATACGTTGCGGATTACTTCGATGTGGTAATCAAGCGGGAGCAGAAGTATTTTGAGCCTCGGTTTCTGAATCTGCCGTCCCGATTCTATCGGGGAGCTATTGGCGTGCCGACTTTCGAAGGGACGAAGCCCGAATGGCGACGATTGTTTTACGACGATACGGAAGCCAGAAAAGCCCTCCGATACTACGAAGACGCGTTCAGAAGCTTACGGTCATTACCTCCGGAAAAAGATATGGTACGGGGTTTACGCCGTTCATTCAGCAAAATGGCAGAGACCTTCAAGGAATGATACCGTTTATCCAAAGTCTTTTTCCACTTACAAAGTCCTGTGAGTAATATTACCTAAAACTTTCGTTTATTGCACTACTTAGCAAACTAACCCCTCTATTCAACATGCGAGTTCGCTCCAGCTTATTAATCGGAATGGTCATGATAGCCGTGAATGCGGTGGCTCAGAACCTGAATCAGCCGATTCCGTTTGACCCCCAAACCAAAGTAGGAAAACTACCCAACGGCCTAACCTATTATATCCGCAAAAATGCCGAACCCCAGAATCGGGCCCACCTGATGCTGGCAGTGAAGGTAGGGTCCATTCAGGAAGAAGATCCGGAGAACGGTCTGGCCCACTTTACGGAGCACATGGCCTTCAACGGAACCAAGAGTTTTCCTAAAAACGAACTGGTGAGCTTTCTGCAATCCAACGGAATTAAGTTCGGAGACGATCTGAATGCCTTCACCAGCTTCGAGCAGACGGTGTATTTCCTGCCCGTGCCGACGGACTCCATGAAAGTTTTCCTGCGGGCTTTTGATATTCTCGAAGACTGGTCGCACGATCTGACCATGGATGAAGCCGAAATTAATAAAGAACGCGGCGTTATTCTCGAAGAGCTTCGGGGTGGCAAAGGAGCCCAGCAACGCATGCGGGATGCTTATTTTCCGGTAATCATGAACGGCTCGAAATGGGGCCAGCGTAACGTCATCGGGACGGAAGAAATTCTGAAAAACTTCACCCCCGAAACCATCCGTAATTTTTACAAAACCTGGTATCAGCCTCAGAATCAGGCCATCATTGCGGTGGGTGATTTTGACGTGGCTCAGGTGGAGAAAATCATTCAGGATAAATTTGGAGCGATTCCTGCGGCTACCAATCCGAAGCCCGTGGGCGTATTCCCGATTCCTGATAACAAAGAAACAAAAGTGGCGATTGTGACGGATAAGGAACAACCTTATACCATCGTCCAGATTCTGACGCGGTTACCCGAACTGAAGGAAAAAACCTTTGCCGATACCCGCGAGAAAATTAAACGGGCTTTGTTCAACCAGATGCTGAATAACCGTTTGCAGGAGTTAACGCAGAAAGCCGATCCTCCGTTTCAGTACGGATTCAGCTCAACCAGCAGCTTCCTGGGTAACTACGATTCGTACGTGAGCGGTGTCGTAGCCAAAACGGGCGGTATTGAAAAAGGACTGAAAGCGGTTCTGGACGAAAATGCCCGCGTGGCCAAATTTGGCTTTACGGCTACCGAGCTGGAACGGGCCAAGCAAAACCTGATGACTTCCACGGAAAAACGCCTCAAGGAGAAAGACAAAACCAAGTCGGAAGCCTTTGCGATGGAGTACATGAACGACTTCATCAATGACGTGCCTTCGATGGGAACGGAACGTTACGCGGCTTTCGTGAAGGAAGAGTTACCCGGCATCAAACTCGAAGAAATTAACGCCTTACCCAAGCAACTGATTTCGAAGGAAAACCGGGCGGTCATCGTCATGGCTCCCGAAAAGGATAAAGCGACCTTACCCAAAGAATCGCAGTTACTGGAATGGATTGATAACGCCGGAGCAAACGTAACGGCTTACGTGGACGAAGTCGTATCCAAACCCTTGCTGGCGAGTCAGCCGAAAGCGGGCAAAGTAACGGCCGAAAAGCAGATCGCCGAAATTGGAGTAACGGAAATGACCTTGTCGAACGGTGTGAAAGTAGTCCTGAAACCTACCACTTTCAAGAACGATGAAATCCTGTTCCGCTCGTACAGTTTCGGAGGAACCTCGCTGTATCCATTAGCCGAAAACCTGAACGCCGATCAGTCCAATGTGATTGCGGCTCAGGGTGGGGTAGCTGATTTCTCGGCTATTCAGCTGAAGAAATACCTGACGGGTAAAGTAGCCAACGTATCAACCTACGTAGGGGAGACGACCGAAGGCCTGGCGGGATCATTCTCACCGAAAGACGCAGAAACGGCTTTCCAGTTAATCTATGCTAATCTCACCGCTCCGCGTAAAGACCCCGAGGTGATTAAGGGTTACCTGGCTAACCTGAAAGACGAATTACAGCAGAGCTTTGATACTCCCAATCCGGAGGCCGTTTTCAGAGATACGCTTTCTGCCGCTCTGAGCAGTTATAACCCCCGCCGGATGCCCATGAAGCCCGCCGACGTTGATAAAATTAACGTGGATAAAGCGTTTAACATTTACAAGGAACGTTTCGGCAATGCGGCGGACTTTACTTACTTTTTCGTGGGTAACTTCAAAGTAGAGGAAATGAAGCCTTTACTGGAAAAGTATCTCGGCGGCTTACCATCCACGGGTAAAAAGGAAATGTATAAAGACCTGAATATTCATCCGTTGAAAGGGAAAGTGAACAAGACGGTCTACCGCGGCATCGACGATAAGTCAGCGGCTCGTCTGGTTTATTCCGGCGACTTTGTGTACACGCCCGAAAACGTCACCAACCTGAGTGCCATCGAGGAAATTCTGAATATCAAACTGATTGAAGAAATCCGTGAGAAGGAAAGCGGCGTGTATTACATCGGGGCCCAGGCCAGTGCCGAAAAATTACCCAAGCCTCGCTATACGCTCTTGGTAGCCTACGGCACAAACCCTGGTCGTGTGGATGAGTTAGGAGCGAAAACGATCGCTCTGCTGGAGGAACTCAAGAAAAATGGCCCTTCACAAACGGATGTAGATAAGTTTAAAATCGAAACCAAGCGTCAACTCGAAGTGCAGCAGAAGGAAAACCGTTACTGGCTGGGAGAATTACTGTCCAGCTACGAAAACGGCGAAGATCCCAAGGACATTCTGAAAGAAATGAGTCTGGTGGATAAAGTAACGGTAGCTTCCGTGAAAGCCCTGGCGGCTAAAGTCTTCGGACCTAACCTGATTCAGGTAAAGCTGATGCCCGAGAAGAAGTAGGAGCGTTTGATGCTAACGTTTGAGGAGTTTGATTGTGTTTGAAGAATAGTTTGAAAAGTGTGATTTGTTGAAAGTAGCTAGTCATACTAAAACGTTATCATACTTCTCAAAACAGCAGTTAACCCTTTCAAACGAACAATCAAACGCCCCAAATAAAATTCAAACCCGGTAGCGAAGAGCCGAATGGTCGGAAAATTCCGGTTATTCGGCTCTTTATTTTTGGGGGAATGAGGGTAAAACCGGGCCGGGAACGTCTATTCCGCATAGACTGGCTTATGTTTAAGCCTCAATACCTCTTTACGCACCCAACTGCTATGAATATTAATCCTCCGCAGGTAGGCCAACCACTGTCAACGCCCACGAAAATGGGTAATTATCGCTGGACGGTGGTTATGTTACTTTTCTTCGCGACGACCATTAATTACGTAGATCGTCAGATCATCGGCCTGCTTAAACCTACGCTGGAAAAAGAATTCAGCTGGACCGAATCGGACTACAGCCGCATTGTAACGTTCTTTTCAGCGGCTTATGCCGTTGGTTTATTACTGTTTGGGCGGATTGTTGATAAGGTCGGTACCAAAATGGGGTACACCATTTCCATCGTTTTCTGGAGTATTGCGGCCATGTTACACGCCATCGTGAGCAGTACGACCGGTTTTATTACGGTTCGGGTATTACTGGGTCTGGGCGAAGCGGGTAACTTCCCAACGGCCATTAAATCCGTTGCGGAATGGTTTCCTAAAAAAGAAAGAGCCTTAGCCACGGGTATCTTTAACTCAGGAGCAAACATTGGAGCCGTGGTAGCTCCCATCATGGTTCCCTGGATTCTGGGAGTGTATGGCTGGGAGGCTGCCTTCATCATTACCGGAGCCATCGGCTTTGTCTGGCTTATTTTCTGGCTGGTGATGTACGAAATTCCGGCCAAGAAAAAGAACATGGATCCCGCTGAATACGCTCACATTCATAGTGACAGCGATTTGGCTGCCGCGACGGCTGAGACGGAGGGCGGATCCATTTCCTGGGGTCGTCTGATTGGTATCAAACAAACCTGGGCGTTCATTTTCGGAAAAATGCTGACCGATCCTATCTGGTGGTTCTTCCTGTTCTGGTTACCCTCGTACTTCGCCGAGCGTTTCCAGCTGGATTTGAAAAAACCAAGCTTACCGCTCATTATCGTCTACACCGCCACCACCATTGGTAGCATCGGTGGGGGATATCTGTCCGGATACTTTATTAAACGCGGCATGCCCGTGTTCAAAGCCCGCAAGACAGCGATGCTCATCTTCGCTCTGGCGGTGGTTCCAATCATTAGTGCCAAGTATATCAATGACATCTGGGTAGCGGTTGCTCTGATCGGCTTAGCTGCTGCCGCTCACCAGGCCTGGAGTGCCAACATCTTTACCACCGCTTCCGACATGTTCCCGAAACGGGCAGTAAGTTCGGTCGTGGGCATGGGCGGCATGGCTGGTTCGATTGGCGGGATGTTGTTCCCCATTCTCATTGGTTCCATCCTTGATTCCTATAAAGCACAGGGAAATATCATTGCTGGCTATAATCTGGTATTCATCATCTGCGGTTTTGCGTACCTGCTTGCCTGGGGAGCCATGCACATCTTCGCACCGAAAATGGAAGAAGTAAAACTTTGAGTTTAGGCAGTTTTCAGACGTTCTTTGAAGGCGAATGGAATTTCCATTCGCCTTTCTTATTGAAAACCGTTTGAAGGATCAGCAACGACCGGGTAACACTCCAGGCTGGTTTTCGTTATCATAATACTCGAGTTGGGATGACCCCAAACCGATTAAATGCAGATTTTATGAAAATCAAGTTTCTTTTTGTCTTCGCCTGCGTACTTCTCCTTCACCTTTCCGGTTACGCTCAAAAGCAGTTTGAGAGCGAAATCCAGGCTTTTGAAGAGCAGGATAAAGCCCATCCACCTGTTAAAGACCCCATTCTTTTTGTGGGTAGCTCGTCACTGCGGTTATGGTCGGATATCAAAGAGGCCTTTCCTGATAAACCCGTGCTGAATCGTGGGTTTGGAGGTTCGACTCTGGCCGACGTTGCGTATTATTACAATCGCCTGATTCCGGTATATAAGCCCAGGCAGATCGTTATTTACTGCGGGGAAAATGACATTGCTGGCGGAAAATCAGCCAAGGATACGTACATGGAATTTTTCAAACTGTATGCGAAAATCCGCAAGGATATGCCCCGGGTGCCGGTACTTTTCATTTACGCAAAACCGGCTCCTTCACGCTGGGCCAAGCGGGCCGAAATGCAGGAGTTTAACCGATTGGTGAGTTCGTTTCTGGACGGCGAAGAGGACGCGGATTATCTCGATGTATGGCCCCTGATGCTGAATGCAGACCTTCGACCCGAGCCCATCCTCTTTAAATCCGACAGTTTGCACATGACCGCCGAGGGCTATCGCCGCTGGGCTGAAGCCATCAAACCTTATTTGGTGGATTAATCGTTGAAAAAAACACACAGAGACGCGAGGGATCGCGTCTTTTTTTCTAAGATTACTGACACAGAAGACGGACAGGAATTCAGGAAACCTGATTCCTGCCGTTTCTGCCTTAAAGAAAAGAGTTAAGCAAACCTATGAAAATTGTACTACTTGACGGATACACGCTAAATCCGGGTGATCTGGATTGGGCCCCTTTGCAGGAAATTGGTGCATTCACTGTCTACGACCGCGTAAAGCCCGAAGAAATAGTAGAGAAGGCCAAAGGTGCCGAAATTCTTCTGACCAACAAATCCAAAATAACGGCGGAGGTGCTGGAACAGTTACCGGAGCTTAAATACATTGGAGTAACGGCTACGGGTTACAACATTGTGGATATCGAAGCCGCCCGGGAACGAAAGATTCCGGTGACCAATGTGAGCGATTACAGCTCCCGGGCGGTAGCCCAGCACACCTTTTCTCTGCTTTTGCACTTTACCAATGACGTGGCCCGACTGGGTGAATCGGTTCGGCAAAAGCAGTGGGCCCAAAGTCCGGACTTTTGTTATTCATTCAGTCCGCTGACGGAGCTTTCTGGTAAAACTCTGGGGCTGATTGGTTTCGGAAGTATTGCCAAAGAAGTCGCTAAAATCGGTCACGCTTTCGGAATGCGAGTCATTGCCCATCGCCGAAGTGAGAAACCAGCCCTTGGATTTGAGTTCGTGGAAATCATGCCTTTGGAAGCCGTTTTCCGGGAAAGTGATGTGCTCTCGCTACATTGCCCCCTTACCGAAGAAACCAAAGGAATCATTAATGCCGAGCGATTGGGCTGGATGAAACCCACCGCTTACCTCATCAATACGGGCCGTGGTCCGCTGATTGTGGAGCAGGAGTTAGCCGACGCCCTGAACCAGGGAAAAATAGCCGGAGCCGGGCTGGATGTTCTGTCCGTAGAACCTCCTTCAATAGATAACCCGTTACAGGAGGCAAAAAACTGCGTGATTACCCCGCACGTAGCCTGGCTGGCCTTCGAAGCCCGTCGCCGCTTACTGCAAATGACGGCAGATAACATCAAAGCTTTTCTAAACGGTACCCCCATTAACGTGGTGAATTAGATACGATTCGGGCCATACTAACTGCATGGGTCTGCCAGCGGAAAAGCCGCTGCCAGCTTTTCCGCTGGCAGCATTTATAGTAATGAAGGGTTATAAATGCGTCCTTAGTTTTAATAAACCGGTTACTAAAAGTCTGTAATTCATTATTTATTACGTAGATTTTCCGAAAATTTCGGATGCAAGCGATGATGGAAAAACTAACTCCGGCGGAAGACGCCGCCATGCTAACGCTCTGGCGACTGGAGCGGGGAACCTTAGGGGTTATTCTGGACTCTATGTCAGAGCCAAAACCGCATTATAATACGCTGGCTTCAACGTTCAAGAACCTAGAGAAGAAAGGATATGTGAAGTTTCGGCGGTATGGAAATGTGTACGAATATTATCCGGCTATCGAACGGGAACAAATGGCAGGGCAGGTAGTGAAAGATTACTTCGACGATTCCTATAAAAATCTGGTCACTCATTTTGCGAAAGAGCAAAAAATCTCAGCTGATGAACTGAGAGAAATTTTGTCCATGATTGAAAAAGGCCAATGATATGCAAGTACTTATCTATCTGTTACAGGCGAGTCTGAGTCTGGCGGGTTTCGCGGGTTTGTACGCGTTGCTGCTCCAAAAGGAAACCTATTACCGCTGGAACCGCTGGTTTTTCTGGCTGGCCGGCATGGCTTCGCTGGTAATTCCGGCCTGGAACGGGTGGTTATCGCAAAAAAAGATCGTTCAGCAGGTAACGACCTATGTACCCGATTTGAGTTTCCAGTACGATGCTCTTCAGCAAACCCAGCCCTCCTATTCCTCGCTTGAATTGATCCTGCTGAGCGTTTGGGGAGCAGGGGTGTTGTGGATGACGTTCCGTTTACTTCGTCAACTCAGCAGCGTACATCGCTTGTATCAAACTTCTGAACCTTCTGTGGTTGAAGAACAGGCCATTCTGATTCCTGCCCGGACAACGGCCCCTTTTTCTTTTTTTCGCTGGATTTTTGTGAATCCGGCCCAGTTCAATGCTCAGGAACTCCGGGAAGTAGTTTTGCACGAACGGGTACACGCCGAACAGGGACATTCCTGGGATGTGATTATGGGTGAATTACTTCAGATCGTATTCTGGTTTAATCCACTGGTAAAATGGTGGGTGAAAATCATTCACCAGAATCTGGAATATCTGGCTGATTACGGAGTGCTGTCCAGCGGTCTGAACGCTCGTCATTACCAGTACAATTTGCTGCGTCAGAGTGGACTGGCGATTCCGGTGGGGAATCATTTCAATGTTTCGGAACTGAAAAACCGGATTCGGCAGATTAATACACCCTCGTCAGCTCCCTGGAAAAGTGCCAAGTTATTATTGATTTTTCCCGTACTGCTTTTCTGGCTGATGGCTTTTACGCCGCGTCAGGTATTGGAGGAGATCACGATTCATACCATAGCTCCTGCACCTGTACCATTAGCAGAAAAAACCGTTCAGGAACAAGGGATTGCTTCACCGAAACCAAAGGTGGAGAAAATCAGTCCTACACGTAAAGTGCGGAGTTCGCCCGAAGAAAACACGAAAAAAGAGTATTCCCTGAATGAGAAACAGGTAAGTCAGAAAGGAATAGAACAAATAAAGGTGGAGGAAATCAAATCGGTGAATGTAATGAAGGCCCAGGGTGCTGAAAAGGATGGAGTGAATCAGGTGAAAATTTCCTTAAGAAACACTGGTCCTGAAACAGACCATCCACTCGAGCCTTCCATTCGCACACCGATCTACATGGTTGATGGGAAACAGACCACTGATCTATCAGGTATTAATCCGGACGACATTAAGGAAGTGCACGTGTTGAAAGGAGCGACAGCGATGGAACAGTACGGCCTGAAGGCAAAAGACGGAGTAATAGTAGTCTTTCTGAAACCTAAAAACTAACAAAAAAGGCCTCAACCAGAGGCCTTTCTTGTTTTAATAATCACCACCAGCACCGCCGCCGCCGAAGCTTCCGCCGCCAAAATCAAAGCCGCCTCCGCCACCGCCACTTCCGCCGCCCCAGCTACCGGATGAAGTTCCCCAACCGCCCATCGTGGTGTAAGGACCGAACCACGGCATTCCAGCACCGGGACCGCCGGAGTTACGACAGCTGTTACCCATTGTTTTAGCAATGGCAATAAAGATCACAACGGCAATAAGCAGGAAGATCAGAACTCCACCCGTAGAAAAGCCTTCGTCATCCTTAGGATCACTTTTGTACTCACCACTAGTTCGCTGGATAATCTCGGTAGTAGCCTGATCGAGTCCACGGTAGTACTGTTGTTCCCGGAAAGCAGGCGTCAGCGTATTGGCAATAATCTGTTTGGCCACGGCGTCCGGAATGGAGCCTTCCATACCGTAACCCGTAGCGATGTATAACTTCCGGGTTTCGGTAGCCCAGAGAATGATTAATCCGTTGTTTTTTCCCTTCTGTCCAATACCCCAGCGACGGCCTACTTCAAAGGCATAATCGCCGGGAGGGTAATCACCCGTGGTCTTGACGATCAGAATCACGAGTTGGGTAGAAGTGGAATCCATGTACCCTTTAAGCTTGCGTTCCAGCTGAGCTTTTTCGTTACCGGAGAGCATCCCTACGTAGTCATTGACCAGACGGGCGGGTACAGGACGCTCGGGAATGTCCTGAGCGTAAAGAGAAACGAAACTAAGTATGGAAAAGAACAGCCAGAGTCCCTTCCGGAGGTACTTGAAAAATGGAGTGGGAATGGAGGCCATTACTGCTAGGAGTTTTGAGTTTGGTGTTTTGAGTACATAGGGTCCCAAAACCGAATCGGCCAAAGGCAATTGGCACATTAACTGAAAGTAATCTCGTCGGGTAATTCGTTCTGATCGTCAGAGTGGCGGGGGAAGTAGGTTTTTAGCTGAACACCTGCCATTTCAATCCCGGTGCATAAGCCCTGAACCAGATCGTTCTGGCGAAAATGTACCCGCATGGCATCGCGGGTACTGTTCCAGAAATCAGCCGGAATTACTTCGTTAATGCCTTTATCTCCACAAATGGCAAATTTCCGGGCTTCCAGAGCCACGTAAAACAGGACACCGTTGCGTTGAGCGGTCTGGTGCATGTTTAACTTGAGAAAAATCTGCTGGGCCCGTTTAAGCGGGTCAAGGTCTGCCTGCGTTTTCTCTTCGATATGAACCCTGATTTCACCCGAAGTCTGTCGCTCGGCCTGTTTAATGTGCTGAATAACTTCCTGTTGCTGATCTTCCGTAAGCATAGCCATTCTGAAGAAAAAAGCAGGTCTTTACCTGGAAAAGTAAAGACCTGCGACCGAATTAGAATTTAACGGTGGGTGCTTTTTCAGCTCCGGCGTCGGCTTCAAAATACGCTTTGGCAGAGAAGCCAAACATACCCGCCAGCACATTGGTAGGGAAGGAACGAACTTTACGGTTATATCCCTGAACGGCATCGTTAAAGTCGTTACGGGAAACTTTGATTCGGTTTTCAGTCCCTTCAAGCTGAGCCTGTAAGTCCCGGAAATTCTCGTTGGCTTTCAGCTGAGGATAGTTTTCGGCAACAGCCAGCAAGCGGGATAAAGATCCGTTTAACTGAGACTGAGCCTGCTGAAAACGCTGAATGTTTTCAGGGGTTAACTGGTCCGCCGTAAATTTGACGGAAGTGGCGTTTGCCCGGGCATTAACGACGTCCGTGAGCGTAGATTTTTCGAATTCAGCCGCTCCCTTTACCGTATTAACCAGGTTAGGAATTAAATCCGCCCGACGCTGATAATCGGACTGTACTTTACTCCAGGCCGTATTAACACTTTCGTCCTGCTGAACCAGGCCGTTGTAGGAGCAGCCTCCCATAATGACAATCAAAACTATAATAGCAATCGTTGCAATTATTCCGCGTGACATATGTGTTGAAGTTTAAATCTGTGTGAGAAGTTATTAATAAAATTATGGGCCAAAGCTATACGGAATGCAGGAATCTGCCCAGTGTTTTAGGATGAAATGAAAATAGCCGGACAGATAGTCCGGCTATTGCCTGATGAGTGGAGAAGCGAACTAATTCTCCCACTGCTTATTTCGAATCTTCGATTTAATAATAAATAAAGGACGACCTTTCGACTGGAAGAAAATCCGCAGCACGTATTCACCAATGATCCCAAGTCCGAACAGGTTAAGTCCGCCGAAGAAAATGATGGTAAACAGGGTGGCCGGGAATCCCGCCGGAACGTCCATGCCCAGCACAAACTTTTTCACGAGGTTATAGACGAAATACAGCATGGCAAACACAATGGCTGTCGTTCCGAGTCGGGTTAAAAGCTTGATGGGAAATTCACTGAAATTGAAAATTCCGTTGTAGGCCAGTTTGAAGAGCAGGGCAAAGGAGTACTTCGATTCCCCGGCAATGCGTTCATCGCGTTCGTATTCAACGCCGACCTGCTTGAAACCCACCCAGGTACGCATACCCCGCAGGTAACGGCTTTCTTCCGGCATATTTTTCATTACATCCACTACCCGACGCGAAACGAGGGCAAAGTCGCCGCTGTCCAGAGGGATATCAATGTAGGAAATCGACCTCAGGATCCGGTAAAAGCTGTGGTAGGCCATTTTCTTGATGAACCCTTCTTTACGCTTCCGGCGGACGGCATACACTACGTCGTAACCTTCCTTGTATTTGTTGTAAAAGCTTTCGAGTAACTCCGGAGGATCCTGTAAATCGCCATCAATCACCATGATGGCTTCCGTTCCACGGGCCTCGTTCATACCCGCCGTCAGAGCCAGCTGGTGACCGTGATTACGGGAAAGAAACACGCAATGGTAACGGGAGTCCGACAGGGCCAGAGCCTGCATTAAGGTAGCCGTATTGTCCTTGCTACCATCGTCAATCAAAACCACCTCAATGAGTTGAGGTAACTTATTCATCAGGGCATTGAGCCGTTCGATCAGGTGAGGGAACGTCTCACTTTCGTTATACAGCGGGGCAACTATTGATATTTGTGGACTATCCAATGGGAATCGAATAAGAAGGTTGCGAAATCAAAGAAAGATGCAAAAGTAAGGTCAAATTGTCAATTTCGTCGTGGAAGGATGACGTTTCGACTCCTGATCATTCATCTGTAGAATTTCCATATCATACGTACCCGGTTTAACCATGTTTCGGTCAAAACTAGCCCTTCCCCCTATACCGGGTACGAATGGGTTTTTGCCCGTATTAGGCACTCCACCGAACGGCACCAGATACTCATCCGAGTTGAAGGTTGATTTCAGGTGCAGTAAAACCATTCCGTTACGGCTTCGGGGAACCGGAAAGCTGGATTGTACAATCTGAATTTCCTTTGATGAAAGATCAGTCTGCAGGGAAATGTTTTGCGGCTCGGGACTTTTTTTCAGCACATCGTCAAAAAAGTGTACGGGCGGATTGAAAATGCCCATTCGCATCGGTTCCTTAAATGCCCAGACAATGTAAGGTTCGAGAATGGTGCCACGGGTAGCGGCCAGACCAATGTTGCTGTGATACTGATTGAAGGCATTGGTCAGTAACAGCTTACGCCGCTCGACCACAATGGGATAATAATTGAAATAAGATAGTAAACTGAACAGCAGACCAAAGGTAATCAGAGGAGCCGGCCCTCCCGGAATTCGCTTCTGATTGCTAAGCCAGGCCAGATAAAGCAGGCATAAAAACAGCAGCGGATAAATGCGATAATTACTGATCAGCATCACGAAATAACCGAAGTGCGGACGAAGAATGGCAATAACCGTCGCATTGATCAGCAGAAACAGCATGCCTCCCAGCAGAAAATCAGGAACAAAGGTGGATTCCTTCGGAGAAATGGTGGGCTGAAAATACGTTCGGATCATGGGCCAGAACTCCAGCAGAAACCACCGCAGAGCAATCCACATAATGATCAGACCTGCCAGCGTGGGCAAGACAAATCGCCAGGGTTCAGCCATGTAAGGGAAAAAGTCGAAGGGCCCGCCCATGTACGTAAAGAAGCCGCTAACCGAAAGGTGGGGCATCTCCAGAAAACGACCAAAGCTGCGTTCATTACCTGAATAAGGGAAATCGTAGTAATACCCAGCCATTCCAATAGCCATCCCGAATACCCACAGGAATACTTCCCGGAATCGCTTACGGAGTAATAAAACGCCAATGCCGGCAATCCAGACGAACATACCATTACTCATGGTAAAAGTAGTGATGAGTCCCAGTATCAGAGCCAGAGGAAACGAAAATCGGGTGCGTAAGGCCAGGGCATAAAGGGTCAGCAGAACCAGAGCCAGCAAAGGTTCGTGCTGTAATCCCGTAATGGCCCAGAAGGTCAACAGGTGGTATTGAGGCTGAAACAGAACGAGCGTCAGGGGGAGGAAATACCAGTACGAAAGTTTAAACCGGCGAAAGGTCAACGCCAGTAAAACCCAGATGGCAATGACCGACAGATTAGCAAAGCCCTGAATCCAGCGAAAGTCGAGAAAACCCGTCAGGTAATACACCAGCACGGTAATGAGTTTACCCGTGGCCATTCGGTGCTCATTATTAGGCAGAATGAGCCAGTGCCACTTCTCAGACCAGGTTTTGGCTTTTACGAATTCGAGAAAAAAGCCCGACAATGCTTCAAAATCATCAAACCAGGGAATATTGACAACGAAGAGTAAAAAGAAAATGACGAAACCAAGAATGGGTATCGTATTGACCAGTAGTGGAAAAAAACGGCTGGTTTTCATGAAAACAGAGTCAATCGAAGGTTAGGGAGCAGGAGCCAGGACCAGAGCTTTTTTCTGGAAAAATTTGGTTTCGCAGTCGTTCCAGGGGTGCTTTTCATTGTCTTTAATATCTTCCAGAAAAAGCGAACGGGGCACGTGTTTCAGGGGCTGAATAACAACCGTTTCGTTATCAGGAGCCTGCCGGATTTTTTCGTAACGTTCATTCAATTCCCGGTTATACTGGTAAGCGGTTCCGTTTTTGAGATCACTTGCCATGATGCGAACGTTCGTGTTCTTCCAGATGAATAAGGGTAAGCTCAGAATAGCCAGGATGGATAATACCCGTACAATTCCGGGGCTCAGGAAGCCCAGATTCCACTTTTCCTGAATCCAGAGCATGGTAACGACCACATTATAAAAGAAGCCAATCAGGTAGAAAAAATACACGGAATTGGTAATGCGGGGAGAAACAATGTCCATTCCGACCCCGTAGAAAATGGGAAAGTATAACGCCACTACCACGGCGGCCCAGACCAGCCAGCCTACCCACACCGGAATGCGAACGTACGTACTGAAAAGAGCCGAGGTCGTTAGTTTATTGCTCAGGAATTTAATCCAGAAAATACTGAAAACGAGGGTCAGAGGTAGCCATTTTACGCCGTAACTAATAGCGGTTTTAATGGAGGCCATGATGGAAAAAGGAATATTCCCCCCCATCGGATTCCCCGCCTGACGAATTTTTGAACCCGGAGATTCCAGTACCAGGTAACAGCAGATGAGTGCTTCAACGAAAAGCAGTACCAGAACCCAGTCCAGTTTTCGTTGAAAGAGCAGACGATACCCCAGGAAACAGAGAATCATGCCGGTAGTGAGGATGACGAACATCTCGCAGAGGCCAATCATGGCGAAAACCAGAAAGGCCGCCCAGACGATCAGGCCGTATTTGATGCGACGGTTTTCGGCTTTATACGACCGGATCAGGGCTACCCAGAAAAGTAAGGTAAGAATCTGGGGTAGGGCGTAAGTATAAGAACCAGTTACCCAGAAAAAGCTCTCCACAATACTCTCAAGCTGAAAAATATACAGGATCAGAAACGCCAGACTAATCAGTCCTTTCTGAATGCGGGGCAGTTTAATCAATTCCCCCAGCAGTAGGTACACGCTGCCCATCGTGGAAAGCATATACACAATCGGGAGGACTTTGTAATACCAGAACCAGCCCTTGAACAGGGGCGTCGCGTGGAACAGCAGACAGGCAAAGTAGCGGCCCGTCCACTGATCGTAATAAAATTTGGTAGACCAGAGAATTCCATAATCCCGGGCCATGTAAGCAAAGCAAAAGTCGTCAGCGGCTGAAGGTTGGTTGAAGGCACTGAGGATAAACATCGGAACGATGGTAACTGCCGCCAGTAACGCCCAGCCCAGGTTGGTCCAATATCGCTGCTGTAAAAAACCAGACATAAATTTATAAAAAGGATTAAGCAATGGGAATGGTCGAACTAGTATCTGAATCGGTTTTTCAGATTATTGATGGGTTTCTCGATGATGTACCAGGAAAGCGTGGCGACAAGCACTGTTAACAGCACATACATGGAGAAGTTGAAAACCAGATTTTCTTCAAGTGCAGGAAAAGACCGGTAAATCCGGTTCATGAGTCGGTAGACCGGATGGGTGGGGGTGATGTGGTAATGGTTGAAGACGAAGTTATGGTAGAGATACAGCCCGTAACTGATACGTCCCAGAAAAACACTGACGGGATTTTCCAGAATCCATTTCATGACTCCTTCATACCCAATGATAGCCTTCCCAATCAGGAAAAAGGCAAAAATAGAGCCCGCCAGCCGCTCAAAAACGGAGTTCACTGACTGATGCGGATCCGGAGAAAGATGATACCATAGCAGGCTGCCCGCCAGAATAAGTAAGCCCAGCCAGACCAGACCGCTCTGCCTGAAAGTGGCATCAAACCGACTGCGATGATAAATGTAGAGATAAGCCATGATTCCCCCCAGACCGAACGCGTCGAGACTGGTCGGCATGAGGACATAGGCGACAAACCAGGGTGCTCCCGTCAGGAAGTAATACAGCCGCAGCAGCACGCTTCCAATGATGAAGCCTACCAGCAATTTGGGTAAATGCCGGTTGGGAATAAAGAAAACCGCAAAAGGGAAAAAGATGTAAAACTGTTCTTCGACGGCCAGTGACCAGAAGTGATCCACCACGCCCAGCCAGTGTTCATGATGAGCAATGTAAAGGTTAGACGTATAAGTAACCAGCCACCAGAATTTTTCGCGGGCGGGCGGCACATTAAAAACGAACAGCAGGAAAATCGTCAGGTAATAGATGGGGAAAATGCGAATCGTCCGACGGATGTAAAACTTTTTGAGGTACGTCTTGAACCCGTCTTCCCGGGGTTTGTACTGGTTTTTACTTTCAATCAGAATTCGGGTAATGAGAAAACCACTCAGCACGAAGAAGATGGTAACCCCAATCGGACCAATGGGCAGCGTATTGAACCCCGCCAGCAAATGATCGTACAAAACCAGGAAAACTGCTATGAATCGAATACCATCTAACTGCTTAAAATAGGTTTCATGTTTTTTAGCTATTTCCTGCAAATGTATGGGCGTTGTTGACATTTCGAACGAATGGTTTGACGCAAACCCTTTCCATGGCTTAGGCTGAAAAGTAAGCAAGGGGTTATCGTCTGGATATAACTTTAAAATGCAGTTGTAAGTTGGAAAATTAACCACCGGAGCCAACCAATTCGTCGTCACTCCGAATGAACTTTTTTATAGTCGTGATTGGTTAAGTCTTATAAATCAGTGACTTGTCTGACTGTTATCCGGTTTCTGCTTTTCAAAAGCAGAGGCTAATTTCTTAAAGTTCTTCGAGAAAGCCTTAAAATATTTTCTTTGTTGAAACGTAACTATTCACCCGGATAAGGATAAGCCTACGCCGAAGGGTCTTGAGGATGAGTTAGTTTTATTAAGAAAATTAGTCGAAATTGCATCATTATCCGATTTTGACTTAACGCTTTTTAAGGCGTCTAATGAATGATTTCAGTGCTATCGTTCGTTACGTAGAAAAGTTGTCTGAAAAGCTTTCAGCATCGCTGAAAAATAATATCCATTTCCTAACCTTGACTACATGGAAACAGTCTCTGTATTGACAGATACTTCTGCATGTTTAACCATGAACCATTCGAAAAACCGGATGGTGGTGATCCCAACGTATAATGAAATTGAAAACATTGAAACGGTGGTTCGCCGGGTCATGAGTCTCGAGCCAGCGTTTGATCTTTTGATTGTAGACGATGGTTCACCCGATGGCACGGCACTGAAAGTGCGGCAGTTACAGGACGAATTTGGTGACAACCGAATTCACCTGCTGGAAAGAAGAGGAAAGCTGGGTCTGGGAACGGCCTACATCGCGGGTTTCAAGTATGCGTTATCCAGTGGATACGAATACATTTTCGAAATGGACGCGGATTTATCCCACAATCCGGATGATCTGGTACGCCTCTGGCAAGCCTGTGCCGTGGAGGGGAACGACGTAGCCATTGGCTCCCGTTACATTCAGGGCGTAAACGTAGTGAACTGGCCCATGGGACGGGTATTAATGTCTTACTTCGCTGGCGTTTACGTTCGCTTCATTACCGGAATGCCCATCATGGACGCAACCGCCGGTTTCAAATGCTACCGTCGAACCGTACTGGAAACCATCAAACTCGATAGTATCAAGTTCGTGGGATATGCCTTCCAGATCGAAATGAAGTTTACGTCCTGGAAATACGGTTTCAGGCTGAAGGAAGTCCCCATTATTTTCACGGACCGCACCAAAGGAACTTCCAAAATGTCCTCCAAGATCTTCAAGGAAGCCTTTCTGGGAGTCGTTCAGTTGAAGGTAGATAGCTTTTTCAAGCGTTACCACCGCGAAGTAATTCAATACAGATAAAGAAAGACGAGTTCATAAAAAAGGCGAGCTACTGGTATCAGTAGCTCGCCTTTTTTGTAGCGTTCTGTTAATCCAGAATTTTCCACTTGGTTAGGCCCCACTTCGACAGTCGGTAAAGCAGGGAAGTCCGTAGCACGCCTAACCCGTATTTGGAGCTGCGAATGAAGTTGATGGAAGAAGCTTCGTCAAAATATTTGGTAGGACAGGTAACCTCCGCAATTTCAAAGCCTTTCCAGAAAATCTGGGCGATCATTTCATTGTCGAAAACGAAATCATCATTACACTTATCGAAGGGAACGGCTTCGAGTACCTCGCGTGAAAAAGCCCGGTAACCCGTGTGGTATTCCGAGAGTTTTTCGTTGAGCAGAACGTTCTGGGTAAAGGTTAAAAAGCGGTTCGCAATGTATTTGTACATGGGCATGCCCCCTTTCAGAGCTCCTTTTCCCAGAATGCGGGAGCCGAAAACCACAGGATAGAGTCCATTACCAATGATTGAAATCATCGCCGTCAATAACAGAGGCGTGTACTGATAATCGGGGTGAAGCATGATAACGATGTCTCCTCCCAGCTCCAGAGCTTTTTTATAGCAGGTCTTCTGATTGCCGCCGTAGCCTTTGTTGATATCATGCCGAATCACGTGCCGGATGCCCAGAGCCCGTGCCACTTCAACGGTATTATCGGGGCTGTGGTCATCTACCAGCACCACTTCATCTACCAGATCGAAAGGAATTTCCCGGTACGTACGTTCGACGGTAAGGGCAGCCCGGTACGCGGGCATGACAACGATTACTTTTTTATTGTTGTACATAAAGTGAAAAAGTCACTAATGACGGGGCTCAAACCAACGTTGAGAATAAGCAACAGGGGGTGGTAACACTAGTTTCAAACCTTGAAATTACATGGCAATTTCCGAAGAGCCTACATTTGCATTAGTTTATGACTGCTAAGTACTAACGCTAAAAAGTAGTTTACAAATGTAAGTTTCTGGTTATTAATAGGTTAATGCGTATTCTTGTCTTTTGGTATGGTCCGTGAAAACCGGATGAACTTCTGGTTAACTGCCAGGCAAGAAACAGGTGGGTCTTTTTACCCTTAACTTGAGAATGTTATTGTAGAAACACTCCTTCATGAATTCGTTCTGGTCAAAAAATAGCTTACGGATTTTTCAGAGACGGTTGGTTAACCTAAGTCCAAGAAACCGCTCTCTGGTTCTTTTATCCTTACCCAAAGAGCAATTTCTGGACATTTATGAACTGGATTTTTTGTTGAATGCTCCTTCATTTGAGATCATCAAAGGTTTGATGGCTGGCAAGAGCAATCAGTTGCTGTGCGAGGTTCTGGACCCGCGTTATCAGAAAGTAAATGAAGTTTCCCGACGCCTGAAACTGATTGCCCGCACTGCTTCGTTCATCGAAGCCGAACGCGGCACGGAAGATTTATACCTGGGCTGGCCACTGGTGCAGGGGAAATTTGCCGATGGTACCGTCGTACGGGCTCCCTTGCTCTTCTGGCCGGTAGGTTTGCGGATTAACCCGCATAACCAGTGGGTACTGGATCGCCGGGATGAGCCGTTGGTGCTGAATCGATCCCTGCTGATGGCCTATGTTCACTTCAATGGCCTGAAACTACCCGAAGAGCTGTTTGAAAAGGATTTTGAAGACTTTTCGAAAGAAGCCCTTGCATTTCGCACGGAGCTGTACGAGTGGCTGAAAACGACGCCGCTGAAGCTGAACTATAACTCAGATTTATTTGAAGATCAGCTTCAGTTCTTTCCAAAACTACTGAAAAGCGATCTGGATCGAACCGAACAGGCGGGTGAAATACGATTGCTACCCCACGCCGTACTGGGCATTTTTCCACAGGCGGGGTCCTACCTCGTTCGTGATTACGACCACCTGCTTCAGCAAATGGAGGCGGCCGATTTTACCCCTTTTCAGGCAGCCGTGAGTGATAAGAAAATACGGGAAGCTGATATTCTGACGCCTTTTCCGATGGATGCTTCGCAGGAGGCCGCCTTTCGCCGGGTGAAAAAGGGAGAATCGCTGGTGGTGCAGGGTCCTCCGGGGACGGGAAAATCCCAGCTCATCTGTAACCTCATCGCTGATTTTACAGCTCAGGGCAAGCGGGTGTTGGTCGTAAGTCAGAAACGGGCGGCTCTGGATACCGTATATGACCGTTTGTCGCGGGTAAACTGGCAGGATTTTGCGGCTAACCTGCACGATTTTCAGCACGACCGGAAAAGTTTATACACTCAGATCAATAACCAGATTGATCAAATTGAAGAATATAAGCGACTGAACACTAGTCTGGATGCTATTTTACTGGAGCGGGAGTTTACCCAGCAGGCCCATCAAATTGATCGTATTCAGCAGGAGCTGGACGAGTTCAAAAAGGCCCTGTTCGATGATAGTGATTGCGGCCTTTCGCCCAAAGAACTTTACCTGACTTCAGACCCGGAAAAGCCACGAATTGAACTTCAGGATCTATACGCATCGTTCCATTTTCATACCCTCGAAGAAACCACGCAGAAGCTAAAGCGTTACGAAAGTTATGAGGCCCGACTGGGACAAAACCATCCCTGGCAGAATCGAAAGAATTTCCGGTTGTTCAGTTTTCAGGATGTCCCCGCTATCAGAGCAGCCGTACTGGAAATTCCGGACGTAATTCAGCAGATTACTCAAACTCTTCAGTCCTTATTCGGACGAAAGGTAAGCTGGCCGGAAGTGCTGAGTTTGCAAACTCAGGAAGAAGACTTGCGGGTGCTGGCCGAAGCAATGACGTCAGAACGGGAAATCTGGGTTCGTCGCCTGCATGTTCGACAAATTACTGACTGGAAGAACTGGCCTGCCAGGCTCCAGATTGAACAATTGAATGAGGCTGGACTGGCGGGCGAAAACCTGAGAAGTTCCGAGTTGAGGCCGCTTCTGGAAAAAGTAGAAAAAGCCATGGAGGCCCGGTCTTCGCTATGGAAGTGGCTGCTCTTCTCCGAAAAAGAAAGCCTCAAAAAGCAGACCGAAAAATACGGATTAACCCTGGATTTGTCTGATTTGCAGAAGTTCAGGCAATTACTTCTGAATCGTCTGGAGGCGGAATGGCTCATGGAACAGTGGGCGGAGCCTTTAGCCATTCAGGTAAAAACCGAGGCATGGGAAGAAACGCGACAGAACTGGGAGAAGGTTACCGGGCAGGTCGCCGGAGCATCCGCTTCATACGAGCGAATCCGGCAGTCGCAGTCGCTGATTGCAGAGCTGTACCGCTTTCACTCCGAAACGAATCATCACGGGTTTGCCGATAAAATCACGCAGATACTCCAACAGCTGAGTTACCTGCAACAGAAACAGGAAAGCTGGGAAAAATACCTGACTTCTTCACAAATTGAGTGGATTAGCCAGGCTTTTCCCCCGCAAATTCAATCTCTTCTCAACTCCTTATCCTCTGATTTTGAGTTACTACAGGAGTTTGATTCTTTGCAGGAGCAACTAACCGAACCCGAAAAGGAAATTATTAAACGAAGGACAGCACCAGAGGTACTGGATACCTTTATCAATTCCCTGAAACTTTGCTGGCTTGAACATCTGGAGCTAAAGTATCCCCTCCTGCGAAGCGTATCCGGCATGAAAATGCAGCAAATGGAGGAAGATTTGCAGCAGGCCGTACAGCGAAAACAGGAACTCGCCGGAGAAATTGGCCGGAAACAGTTACGCGAGCAAACGTATCAATCGCTCGAAATGAATCGGCTGGGAAATGTCACGACGTACCGTGACTTAAAACACCAGGTCACTAAAAAACGTATGATCTGGCCCGTGCGTCAGGTTTTGGGAAGTTTTACGGAGGAAATATTTACGCTGGTTCCCTGTTGGCTGGCTTCGCCTGAAACGGTTTCGGCCGTATTCCCCTTAACTCAGGAGCCTCTTTTTGATCTCGTTATTTTCGATGAGGCTTCCCAGTGCTTTGCCGAGCAGGGCTTACCTGCCATGTTCCGGGGGAAGCAGGTTGTGATTGCCGGAGATAGCCGGCAATTACAACCGTCTGATTTATACCGGGTTCGGTTTGAAGAAGAGACGGACGATATCCCCGAACTGGAAGTAACCAGCCTGCTGGATTTAATGGCTCGTTACCTGCCGCAGGTACTGTTGCATGGCCATTACCGGAGTCGTTCGCTCGATTTGATTGAGTTTTCCAATCAGCATTTTTACGAAAATCGATTGCAGCTGTTACCCGATTTTCAGGAAATGAACCGGAATGAAGGAGCCATTCATTACCTCAAGGTAGAAGGGGAGTGGAAAGAGCAGAAAAATAAGGCGGAAGCGGATGCTATCGTTACGCTGCTCGAGACCCTAAGGCAACAGGAGCCGGAGCTTTCGGTAGGAATTGTCACGTTCAATGCCCCGCAACAGCGTTTGCTGGAAGATAAACTGGAGGTTACTTCGGATAAAGCCGAACCTCTGTTTATTAAAAATCTTGAAAACGTACAGGGCGACGAACGGGACATTATTATTTTTTCGATTGGATACGCTCCTAATGAACAGGGAAAAGTATCGGCTCAGTTTGGTTCGCTGAATCAGGCCGGAGGGGAGAATCGCCTGAACGTAGCCATTACCCGGGCCCGACAGCGAATTTACGTAGTAACCAGTCTGTGGCCGGAGCAATTGAAAGTAGAAGAGGCCCTTAATGAAGGACCACGTCTCCTGAAAGCGTACTTAACCTTTGCCCGGAAGGTTTCTTCTGGAGAGTACCTCCCTAAACCGGTAGTGACAAGAGAATTTAAATCAAATCAGTTACTGAAGGACCAGCTCGAAGAGACGCATCCGTCCTGGATGAAAGAATTACCCTTTGCCGATCTGGTCAGGAAAGAGGAAAACGTCTATAAAGGGCTGATTCTGACTGACGATGATCTGTATTACCAGAGTTTAAGTTCGAAAGAAGCCCACGCTTATTTTCCGATGAGTCTGCAAAGAAAGGGCTGGCCTTATCAGCGAATCTGGAGCCGGCAGTGGTGGAAAAACCGCACGGTCGAATAATCAAAAGAGCACGCTTGGGGGCGTGCTCTTTTGGTAAATAGTTAATTAAGCTTCGGATCTGACCGTAATGCCGTGATACCGTTCCTGTTCCCGGTAATCTTTCCGGAGCGGATGGCCTTCCCAGTCTTCGGGCAGCAGAATCCGGCGTAAGTCCGGGTGACCTTCAAAGTGAATACCCATCAGATCATAGGCTTCACGTTCGTGCCAGTTGGCCGTCCGCCAGATTTCGCTGACGCTGTGAACCACCGGCAGATTGCCTTCCTGACGGGGCAGTTTTACTTTCAGGCAAATGGCATGTTCGTAGGGAATGGAAAACAAATTATACGCTACTTCAAACGTATCTGTTCCATTGTCGAGTGCCGTCAGGCAGGATAACGAATCGAAATACGTTCGTTCATCATTCCGCAGAAACTCACAAATAGATACCAGGGATTCGGGGCGTACCGTTAGGTTAGGCATGAGTACCAACTCTTCTTCGCCAACCAAAGCTTCCGTCCCGAACTCATGCGTAAGCAGGGATTTTAGTTCGGAGAAAGTCATGCTACTGTTGGTTTTTCAAATGTTTCAATGAGGGATAACGCAGCTGTAGGTTCCTGCACACTTTCGCCTCTGATTTTGTCCTGTAGTTTCATAATGGCTCCAATCAGGGCTTCGGGGCGTGGAGGACATCCGGGTACGTATACATCCACGGGAATGATGCGGTCAACGCCTTTCACCACGTGGTAACCGTGCTCCCAGTAGGGGCCACCGCAGTTCGAACAGCTGCCCATCGAGATAACATAACGAGGTTCAGCCATTTGTTCGTATAAGCGGCGAATCCGGTCGGCCATTTTAAAAGTAACGGTTCCGGAAACAATCATTACATCCGATTGACGGGGGGAAGGGCGGGGGAATATCCCAAACCGTTCCAGGTCATAACTTGAGGCAAAAGTTTGCATCATTTCAATCGCACAGCAGGCCAGACCAAACCCCATCGGCCAGAGTGAATTCAGGCGGGCCCAGTTCAGCAAATCTTCCGCTGTGGTAAGAATGAGGCCACCTTCGCCGGTTTTGAATCGGCTATCGAGAAAACTTTTCATTGATACTTTTTATTTACTTTTCCGTAAAGATCCATGGGGACTTTGGACTGGAGATCAGTAGTTCTGGCCTGCGGGCGTACCCAATCGAGGTGTCCCTTTCGCCAGGCATAAGCCAGCCCCAGGGCAAGAATTCCGACAAAAACAAACATCTCCGTTAAGGCAAACACGCCCCAGCGTCCATTCGTTTCCTGAATCAGAGATTCCTGACCAAATACGGTAGCCCAGGGAAACAGAAAGACTAACTCAACGTCAAAAAGTAAAAAGATCAGGGCGACAATATAGAAGCGAATATTAAACTGAATGTTAGCGTTTCCTTCGGGTTCTTCCCCCGATTCATAAGTGCTCAGTTTTTCAGGATTCGGACGATCAGGACGAATCAGACGGGCAATGCCCAGCATCACCACCAGAAACAGGACACCCGTTATAAAGAACAGGAGAATAGAGCCAAAATCAGTAATCATAACCAGTGAGAATTCAGATTATCGAACGTTCGCTTTCGCGGTGTCGGCGGGAGTACGAGCGGACTTGCTGGAATCCGCACGGGCTGTTTTTTTCTCCCGATCTTCCAGTGCTGTCAGGCTATCCACCACTCCCTGATAAATATCCTTGAATTTATCCGGCTGAGCAATGTAATAGCGGTAACTAGCCCGGTACGTGCCCGTATCGGACTGATATTTCTTCAGGATTTCGTTTTCTAAAACCTGATAGGCTACCACAGAGGAATCCTGCGAACCCAGGCGTAAGCGTATGATTCGTTGTTCTGCCAGGTGTACATCTTTGAGAATCTGTACCATTTTTTCCTGTGGAATGAGGTTCTCCGGTGGAGAGGGAGCATTCGAACAGGCCATGAGCAGAGCCAATAAAGGGAGAAGTCTACGCGTTTTCATGTTTAATAGTTGGGTAAAGTTAGGTAGTTTTGGCGGAAGGCAAGGGCTTTAGCCCTGGCAATCCGGTTTATTTACCAAAAAATCAGTATGAATGAGCTCCTTTCAAAACTTCGGAATTACGAAATCCGAATCCGAAAAGCGGTCGATTCGCAGATGCACGGCAACTTTAAATCGGTATTTAAAGGCTCAGGTCTGGAGTTTACGGATTTACGGCAGTACCAATACGGAGATGACATCCGACTCATTGACTGGAACGCTTCATCGAAGGGTCATGGTCTGTTTTTAAAGATATTCAGGGAAGAGAAAGAGCAGACGGTCTTTTTTATGGTAGACGTCAGTGCTTCGCAGGACATTGGCCGGGAAGAACGATCAAAGCTTGATACGACCAAGGAAATCTGTGGCGTGTTGGCTCTGTCCGCTATGCACGAGGCCAGTCACGTAGGATTGTATTGTTTTTCGGATCAGAAGGAAAAATACATTCGTCCGGCGAACAGCCTGAAGCACGGCTATCAGATGATTCTGGAATTATTTCGATTAAGACCGGAATCCCTGAAAACGAATTTATCGGATGCCATTCTGTTTGCTTTAAACATCCTGCGTCGTAAAAGCGTAGTCATTCTGATCTCCGATTTTATTGACACCAATTACGAGCAGAATTTAAAAGCACTCGCCAAGAAACACGATCTGGTGGTCATCCACTTGTACGACGACCGTGAGGTAAATATGCCCAAGCTGGGAATCATTCCAATTTACGATAAAGAAAGCCGGCGAATGCTGTGGGTAAATACCTCGTCGGCTCAGTTCCGCAAAACAACCCGCGTGGTTTTTGAAGAGAATCAGCAACGGCTGGAAAAACTATGCAAGCAGTATAAAGCCAATTATTTATCCGTTGATACGCAGGAGGATTATATTCCCAAGCTTATCAAATTATTCCGCGTAAAGTAACCCATTGCCATGGTGCGAAACGGACTGTTTCTTCTTTGTATCCTTATTATATATACAGTATTTCCGGTGTTTGCTCAGCCGGAGGGTACGTTTCTATCGAAAGAATTTAAAGTAGGCAAGCCCATTCAGTATGCCCTAAGCTATCGGCATAACCCTGGACTGGACATCTTCTTCCCGGATTCAACGTACGATTTTTCCCCTTTTCAGTACCTCAAACGCGAGTATTTTTCTACGCAGACTGATGCTTCCGGTAGTCTGGACAGCGTCGTTTATACGCTGGTATCTTTTGAAACTGATTCTCTGCAACATTTAAAGTTGCCCGTGTATGTAATGAATCAGAAAGACTGTACCGCCCGGTATTCCGCTCTTCAATCCATTCCGTTACGATCTTTGGTAAAGCCGGAGGACAAAAATGCAGCCTTGAAATCAACTACGGCACTGGTGTTGCTGGATGATCAGATTAATTATCCCCTTTACTTCATCCTGCTGATCGCCGCGGCTGTCTTGGGTGGGTTAACATACTGGCTCTTCGGTGCCAGCATCCGAAGGCGGGGAAGACAGTTTCAGCTCTGGCGTCGGCATCTGGAATTTCGGGGGAATTTTCAGCGGTACTTAAGAGGAGCTACCGATTCCAGGCAGGCCGTAACCAATGTAGAAAGAGCCGTTTTCCTCTGGAAAAGGTATCTGGAACGGGTAGAAAATAAACCATACACCACATTTACGACGAAAGAAACAGTGGAACAATTTCCGCAGGCCCAACAACTGGAACAGGCCCTCAGAGAAACGGATGCTGTCGTATATGGGGGAGTGACATCCCCCCAAACCCAGGAGTCCTTGCGTATTCTGCGTGACCTGGCCGTGCGAACGTACGTAAAGCAGCGTCAAATTATTTTGGAAAAGAAAGCCTGAGTTCTGAAGAAGTTTCAAGGGTTCAGGATTTAATGCATTATGGATAAGTGGCATTCTCTTAACTGGTTTTCATTCAATACCTTAACCAGCTTTCACTGGGCTGAACCCTATTTCCTGTACGGTATTATTGCGATCCCAATTCTATTCCTGTTGCGTCGCTTATTTCACGGAAAATCCCGTCAGCGTTTAAACGTGGCTTTCCTCCCCAGGGAAGTAAAGACGAGTTGGATCCAGTACCTAAGGCACCTGCCCGGGTTATTTACTGGGTTAGGTATAAGCCTGATTCTGGTTTGTTTAGCCCGCCCCCAGATCATCACAGAGACCGAAGAGCGAGTAGCCGATGGCATCGAAATTGTACTGGCCCTCGACGTATCTGACTCCATGCTGATGAAGGACCTGTCCCCCAATCGCATGGAATCGGCCAAAAAGGTAGCAACAGAGTTTGTCAACGGGCGATTTCAGGATAAGATTGGGGTGGTCGTATTCGCCGGACAGTCCTTTTTCCTCTGCCCACTGACTACGGATTATGAACTGGTCAAACAACAGATTGCCTCCATCAAACCTGATATCATCCCGATTGCGGGAACAGCCATTGGGTCAGCTTTAGCGAACTGCATCAACCTGATGCGAGACACAGAATCCAAAAGTAAAGTCGCTATTTTACTGAGTGACGGCGATAATACAGCGGGAAACCTTGATCCGGTAACGGCCGCCCAACTGGCTAATGCGTATGGCATCCGGGTCTATACCATTGGCATTGGTCGGGAAAATGCTACCATAGAGCAAGACACCACGGGCATGTCCATGGAAACGCTGGACATTGAAGTTCTCAAAGAGATCGCTACCCAGAGTAAAGGAAAATTTTTTCAGGTGGAAGATGCCAATGCCCTTGGAAAAGTCTTCAAGCAGATCAATCAAATGGAAAAAGTAGACATTAAGTCCTCTTATTATCAGGATGTTAAAGACTTTTATCATATCTATTTGAAGTGGGCAATCACATTTTTATTGATGGGTCTGCTGGCTAAGTGCACCTTTGTGGGAAATATCTTGGAAGATTAATACGGTAAAATTCAAATAATCCTGCTTTCTTCGCTTTTGTCATTGTTTTTTTTTAAAATGCATACGTTCTGAAATTCAGAATATTGCGAGAAAAAATCAGATTTTTAGTAAAAAATTGTATTACAATTGTAAAGTTTATAATAGTATTGTTGAATATTTTGCAGTTTATAGCTTAGTTTTAAAGCCATTTTTCGAACGTACGCACAGAATTCATGTTGAAGCCGTTCTATCATTTGGCAAGTATTGAGGCAGGACTCGATGAAGTAGGGAGAGGGTGTTTGGCGGGTCCAGTAGTGGCCGCCGCCGTTATTCTACCGAAAGACTACAGTAATCAATTCCTGAATGATTCCAAACAATTAAAACGCGTTCAGCGTGATCAGTTGCGGCTGGAAATCGAGAAAGAGGCCATCAACTGGGTAATAGCCGAAGCAAGCGTAGCCGAGATAGACAGTTTTAACATCGCCAGAGCAAGTTATTTAGCCATGCATCGGGCCGTGGAGCAACTTAAGGCTCAGCCGGAGCATCTGCTGGTGGACGGCAACCGATTTACCCCATACCCCATGATTCCCCATACTTGTATTATCAAGGGCGATGGAATCTATGCCTCAATCGCCGCCGCCTCTGTTCTGGCGAAGACGTACCGGGATGAATTCATGGAAAAGCTGGCAAAAGAATACCCGGGGTACGGCTGGGAGCAAAACGTAGGGTATCCAACGGCCAGGCATTTAAAGGCCTTAAAAGAGTACGGAATAACCGATTGGCACCGAAAGACGTTTGGTCCGGTAAAAAATGTGTTGCAATTACAGATTTTATCGTCTCAGAAAAATACTGATTTGGTCGATTTATCTTAGGGATATTCTTTAATTAATACAATTTTATTAAAAACTCATAAAATTTTTCACAAAACCTTAACGTCGGGATTGAGAAAAAATACAGTAGATTTGCTGAATCTTTACTCGGTTTTGAGGAACAAAAACAAAATTATCTTTCGTAGTTGCGTAGAACATCAAATTTTATTTTTCTTTACACCAACAAACCAAAGTTTCACTAAACCCTAAAATTACCAAACTAATGAGTAACACTACCAAGACCCCTACTCCCGCTGCCAAGCCTGCTGCTGCTCCGAAGAAGAAGTCGGGGGGCATTTCGTCTGGTTTAATTATCTTGATTTTGTTTGCTGTTGCTGAAGCTTTCTATCACCTGTACTTAGGCGATGGTAGCCACTTCGAAGGTGGAGATCACAACAACGAGCCACTGCCAGGTGATTTCTTCGGTATCGTGTACAAAGGGGGTTTTATCGTACCTATTCTGATTACCTGTTTCTTAACTTCTTTGACTTTCACTATTGAGCGTCTTTTCACGCTGGGTAAAGCTAAAGGAACGAGCAGCATCGACGAATTCGTTCGTAAAGTACAAGTTCTGTTGAACCAGAATGACATCAACGGAGCCCTGAAAGAGTGCGACAAACAAAAAGGTTCTATCGGAAACGTAGTAAACGCTGCCCTGAGAAAATATCAGCAGTTGACTACTGATACTGAATTAGACAAAGAACAAAAACTGGTTGCTCTGAGCAAAGAAATCGAAGAAGCTACGAGCTTAGAAATGCCTTCTTTAGAGAAAAACCTGACGATCATTGCAACGCTTGCTTCCGTAGCAACGCTGATCGGTCTGTTAGGAACGGTATTAGGTATGCTTCGTTCATTTGCTGCCATGGGTCAGTCAGGTAGTGCGGATTCAGCTGCTCTGGCAGCGGGTATCTCTGAGGCTCTTGTAAACACGGCTTTAGGTATCGGTACTTCTGCTATCTGCTTGATCGCTTATAACTACTTCACCAGCATCATCGACGGTATCACTTACAACATCGATGAAATTGGTCTGAGCATCACTAACAACTACGCTGCACATTACTAGGCGTTCCTGAAGGAGTGACACTCACTTCTTTAAGATTCATCAGGATTATGAAGTTTTTCTCAGAAGAATCAATAATTTTGATCAACGAAACGTTTAGTTATAAAAATAAAACAGTGTAGCGATGGCAAAGGTTAAAGTAAAACGTCATGGAGTATCAATGGACATGACTGCCATGTGTGACGTAGCTTTCTTGCTGTTAACATTCTTTATCTTAACAGCGAAAATGCGTCCTCAGGAGGCTGTTCAGGTTACTACTCCTAATTCCGTAGCTCAGGAGCCCTTAGCCGCAATCGATGTGATTACGGTTCTGGTTTCGGCCGATGGAAAGATTTTCATGGGGGTTGATAACCACCAGGTACGTCTGGGTATGCTGGAGCAAATGTCGAAGCGTTACAATGTGGCGTTTTCGGATGCAGAAAAAGAAGCTTTCCGTTTATCAGAAAACTTCGGTGCTCCGATGGCCAACATGAAACAAATCTTGGACATGGATCCTGCCGAGCGTAACAAGCCTGGCGTACAACCTGGAATTCCCAGTGACTCCGTTCGTAATGAACTGTTCTACTGGGTAGCCACGGCTCGTCAGTACTTCGGTAGCCAGGGTGCAAAGTATAAAGTATTGATTAAAGCGGATCAGAACGCTCCTTACAAAATTGTGAAGCAAGTCATTGCCACAATGCAGGAGCAGGACGTCAACAACTTTAATCTGATTACCGGTCAGGAAACTAAACCCACTTCCATGTAGAACTTGAAAGTTCGCTTTCAAATTCTTTAAACTAACAACGCAATGGCAGAGATAGCACAAGGTGGTGGGAATGACAAAGGTGGTAAAGTCCGCAGTAAAAAGGTATCTACCCGTGTAGATATGACCCCCATGGTAGACTTGGGCTTTTTATTGATTACTTTCTTCCTACTGACTACTACCTTACAAAAACCGGTTACCATGTTCTTGGGTATGCCGGCTAAAGAGAAAAAGGACCAGCCAAAGGAAACATCTCCGATCAAGGAATCTGAAGCAATCACTGTATTGTTAGGAAAGAAAGATGGTGAAGATGTAGTGTATTGGTATCAGGGAACGGGTAAAGATGTAGCTTCGACGCAAGTAGAAAAAACATCCTTTGCTGCCAGCGGAGGTCTCCGTGACGTTCTTCGCCGTAAGAAACAGGAAATTGGAGATAAATTCTTCGTCGTAATCAAATCTAAAGATGATGCTTCGTACAAATCTTTAGTGGATGTACTCGACGAGATGGCCATCTCTGAAATCGTTAAATACGGTATTACTGATATCAATCTGAACGATAATAAAATTATCGACAAAGCAGAAGGTAAGTAATCAAATAAAACTAATAAAATAGTTGTAAAACTAAATTATTAGTTTTAACTTTGAATCAATATCTTAGAACTTTAAACAAGTTGCCTACTTATTATGGCAGGAATAATCAAAATAACCAACGATACCACCTTAGAGGATCTGATTTTTGCAGATCGTAATAAGGAGTATGGTGCATACGATCTCCGTCGTCGGACGTCTCGTAATGCCCTGATTGCTACTGGTATTGCTCTTTTGATTGTTGCTGGTTTCCTAGCTGCTCGTCTGCTTGCTGCAACGATCGGTGAAGGAGAAAAAGAGGTAGAAGTGAAACTGGCTGAAATGTCAGAACTTCCTCCTCCACCAGAACAACCAAATCAGCCACCACCACCGCCGCCACCACCACCACCACCACCAGAGGTGCCTGTGATGAGTACAACGGCGTTCTTGCCTCCTGAGATTAAGGAGGATACCGAAGTTCCACCCGATGTTGAGCCACCCAAGCAAACTGAATTGATTGACGCTCAGGCTGGGAAAGAAACAGTAGTAGGAGATCCTAACGCTGTAGAAATCGTAGCCATCGAAGAAGGAACCGGTAAGAAGAAAGAAGAAGTAATTGAGGTGAAGCCTGCTGCTAAAGAAGAAGTCTTTACGGTAGTAGAGCAACAAGCTCAGTTCCCCGGTGGAGAATCAGAGATGTACAAGTTCTTAAGCAAAAACATCAAATACCCCGCAGCCGCTCAGCGTGCTAACGTTCAGGGTAAGGTGTTCTTAAGCTTCATCGTTTCTCCGGACGGAAGTATTTCTGATATCCAGGTACAAAAAGGCTTAGGCTTTGGTTGTGATGAGGAAGCCATGCGGGTAGTTAAGTCCATGCCTCGCTGGAAACCAGGTCGTCAGTCAGGTCGTGCTGTGAAATCTCGCTTTAACCTGCCGATTTCATTCGTACTTGAGTAACGAAGCGTAATTACTTATTATACTAATGGGTCAGCATCTTTTGGATCTGACCCATTTTTTCTGAAAAGCAATGCCTAGACCAATTAATGAGCAGATTAATGATCTCATTAGCTTCATTATTCCACTTGGGTATGGGGCTATGGGTTTCTATCTGTTCGATTCTGCTCCGACTTTTGCTGCCAGCGGAATTCTCTCGGAACCAATTGCCAAGCTTCTAGGAGGATTGTTTATTGGATACAGCCTTTTAAAAATTTACTGGGCCTACCGACGGTGGTTGCGTAATCAAAAAGAACAATAGTCTGAAAGTCATGAATACTCTAAGCACTTACTTCGTTAAAGGCCTTTTATTAGGAACGTTAGCTTTAACCGCTTGCCAGTCCAGCGGCGATAAGCAGTCGGAAGAGACCGTATCCAGGGGCGAGATCACCATCTCAGTGGACGAATCTCTGCAACCTATTGTTCAGGCTGAAAAAGAAGCCTTTGAGGCGAAAACCAGATATGCGAAAGTTAATACGGTCTATGTACCTGAATTAGCCGCTATACAGCTCATGCTGCAGGATTCCGCTCGAGTGGCAGTAGTAACCCGTCATTTAAAAGCGAACGAGAAAGAGGTTTTTGAGAAAGCAAATTTGAAGTACAGAGCTTTGCACATGGCAACGGATGCCATCGCATTTATTACCAACGGTTCCACTAAAGATACACTGATTACCGTCGAGGAAATGAAGGGTATCATGCAGGGTAAGATTACGCAGTGGAATCAGTTGAAATATGGCAAGAGTGCCAATAAGATTACACTGGTTCTGGATAATGATAATTCCAGTAACTTACAGTACTTATTAGATACGCTGCAAATTCCTGATAAAAAGCAGTCTCCTCTGTTTGCGGTGAAATCCAATAAGGAAGTAATTGAGTATGTACAGAAAACGCCGGGAGCCATTGGGGTAATTGGAGTAAACTGGATTAGTGACATTGATGATCCGCAGCATCCTAAATTTACCAGCGGGATCAAAGTGATGGGAGTAGCGGCCAAATATTCGGCCAATGTGGAAGATTATATCCAACCGTATCAATATGCCATTGCCTTGAAGAAGTATCCTTTAAGTAGAAATATTTACCTGATAACGAAAGAGGCGAAAAGAGGACTGGGAACAGGGTTCATCAATTACGTGTTGTCAGATCCCGGACAGCGGATTGTGCTCAAGAGCGGGTTGCTTCCTGCCAATCAGGTAATTAGATTGATTGAAACGCACAATTTATAAAAGTGAAGAACGGATTTCAAAGACAGATTTTTGGAATAAGTTTTAATTTTTTCATAAAAAATGTAACTATTTATTTAGTTTAGTCGTTTAGTTACCAGTTGCATGAAGAAACGCACCGATTGTAACGAAGATAATAGTATCGTTTTTTTAAGAATCACTGTATATTGCAGTAATTTCGAGTACCTAAATCTTAATTGTTTAACGTAAGGTATTACCTTCCCAAAACCCAATTTTCTTCTACGATGAGAGTGAAAATCAAATCGCTGTTTCTGGTAGCCGGGATGCTGGCCTTGGGTGTAACGAGCTCATTTGCCCAATCTCCGGAAGTTGCAGGGGCTCTAAAAGCACTTGAAGGAGACCGTCTTGGTTCAGCCCGTGAGGCTATTGAAAAGGCGGCGACTTCTTCTCCCTCTGCTGAAAATCAGTTTTATTTAGGCTATTACTATTTAAGACTAGCCAGTGCTGAAGATGAAGGCAGCCCCAAAATTGCTGAGTATTTAGACAAGGCAAAAGCTGCTTTTGACAAAGGTGTTGCTGATGATGCAAAGGGCAAGTTTCCACTTAATAAAGTAGGACAGGCTGGCGTTTTATTAGGTCAGGGCAAATTACCAGAAGCTACGGCTTTAATTGATCAGGCACTAGCTGACACGAAAAGCCGTGATGAAGATGTACTCTGGCGTGCCGCTGAGATGTACACTTTGTTTACCAAAAAAGGACAGGCCAATGATCCTGGTAAGGCTGTAACTTACATTGATCAGATTGCAGCTCTGAAGAAACACAAAGAGCGTCCCGAGTATCAGATCGTTAAAGGAGATGCCTACCTGATCAAAAATGAAGGGGGCCCTGCGATTTCTGCTTTTGAAGAAGCGTTGCGTCTGCAAACGGATCCTCAGATGGCAGCTATGGCTAATACCCGGATGGGTCGAGTTTGGAAACGTGGTAAAAACTACGCCAACACGCAGACTTCTTTCAATGATGCCATCAAAGCTGATGAAAAGTTTGCTCCTGTTTACTGGGAGTTTGCCGAGCTTTGGTTATTTGCGGGTAACTACAAGAATGCTGCAGAAAACTTAGATAAGTATATTCAGTATTCTGAAGAGTCTCCGGACGTGACGCTTCGTTATGTGAAGTTTGCGTTCCTGGCTCAACAATACCAGAAAGTAGTTGATGCTCTGACGAAAATCGAAGGCAAAGTAAACGATCCTGATCTTCCTCGTATTAAAGGGTGGTCTTTGACGGAGCTTGGTCAATATCAGGAAGGTGCTAATAACTTAGAGAACCTGCTGAAATCCAATCCTAAGAAAGTTTATCCGGATGATTATCGCTACTTGGGTATTGATTACCGGGAGTTAAAGCAGGATTCGCTGGCCATCATGAATTTTGAAAAGGCTGCTGCTTTAGGTGATACGGTCTTCAATAACTATGAAGAGATCGGTAAGTTACAACAGTCTAATAAGAAGTATCTAGATGCCGCTAATTCATTTGGTAAGTCTATCGAGTGGAAAAATGCTCGTCCTGACCGCAAGCCAACGTACGCGGATTATTACCGTCAGTCTTTAGCTTATTACTATCACGTAAGCACAGCTAAAGACAGTACTGTCATTCCACAGGCGGTAGCATTATTTGCTAGAACTGGCCAAATGGCGGATAGTACGGTTAAAGCGAATTCGACTCTGACGGATGAGCAAAAGGGAGCGTTGAATCAGATCGTTGCTAAAACTCCACTCTGGCAGGCTCGTTTGCACCGTGGCTTATCTGACCGTGCTGCTGCCTTGCCTTACTACGAGCAATTTATTTCTGTAGCGGATACTACAGAAAATAAAAAGGAGCTTTCTGAAGCTTACTACTACGAAGCGATTTACCAGATTTCTGTCCTGAAAGACAACGCTAAAGGTAAAGAGTACGTACAAAAAATGCTTGAAGTAGATCCTGAGAACGCTGAAGCGAATCGTTTGATGAATGCGTTAACCGCAGCGTCGAAACCTAAAACTCCAGCGGCTAAACCGAAAACAGGAGCAAAGAAGAGCTAAGTCTGGTTAACACTGTAATTTAGCTTGTATAAAGAAAAGCGGCCTATCAAATTGATAGGCCGCTTTTCTTTATATGCCTCCAGGGAAGGCCTTCTTTCTGGTAAAAAAGCAGTAAACCTTCTTCGTGAATTATTGACAGGAGTAACTCTGCTGAAGAATAGACGAGCCATTGACTTTACACCTGGTTAAAAGGAGTCCCTGTTTGAGCGTCAGAAGACTATGCCCGTTGAATGAATCTAATCCTTCTCTGGAGTGAATTACTCTAGCCAGGAGCCATAAAAAAACCGGAGATCGAAAGACCTCCGGTTTTCTGAATTTGATAATTACTCCTTAGGGAATGATAGTAAGTCGACGGGTACGCTCAAAGCCATCCGCTTTCAAACGCATGATATACACACCGGGTAAGCGTCCCAGATCAATGAATTTCCGTTCGTTGAACTCGTTGATACGGCTGTTGTAAATCACCGTTCCTGAGACTGTCGTAATGCTTAATTCAGCTCCCTGCCAGTTTTCCTTGGTTTCCAGGGTAAATGAACCGCTGGGACTGGGGTTAGGATAAACGATAAATCCGTCCTGATTAGGATCATACGAGTACGTGAAGGCTGCTGACGTAGGAGAAGTACATTCAAATCTACCTACCGGAGCAATGTTGTACTCGATGACGCTTTTAACCCGATACGTACCTTCTTTCAGGGGTTTGAAATAAACCGAGTTAAAAGTGCTGGTGTCAGAGCCGGTAATCCAGGAATTGCGGGTGCCGGGAACGTTCGCCTGAGCCTGTAAGGTATAAGGTCCAATCTGCACAATTTTAGGCGTTTCCGGATTAGGCCGGGAAGAAACCGTGACCTTGTCTGAGCGATTTTTACAGCCGTTGGCATCCGTAGCCTGGGCATAATAGTCGCCACTGATCCGGGCCGTAACCAGGGCAGAAGAAGAAACGGTTTGCTCAGCTAATACCCAAGAAGGTGTCTCGCTGGTGTTGGCTCGCAGGGTAACCGTACCTCCTTCGCAGAACGCTAGTTTACCAGAAACAATAGTAGTCGTAGGTTTGGCGGGCAGGGCGTTCACCTTTACCAAAACCGGATCAGAGTTGGGCGAAGCACAGTTGGCCGTGCTAATGGTCTGAACCTGATACGAACGGGCGGCATTGGTAGAAATGCTACTCGTAGTAAGGTTATTATAATTCCATCGGTAGGTTCCTTCGGACGGGCTGGAGGTTAATTCAACGCTTTCATCGGCACAAATGGTTACGGTGCGGCTTCCATCAATAGTCCGATTGGCCTGAATAGTGGGTTTGGCAGGAATAGGGTTAACCGTAATCTGAATTTCATTGGACGCTACAGAACGGCACTGATTCGCGTCTATTACCTGTACGGAATACGTACTGCTGGTCTGAGGCTTGATACTTTTCGTATTGGAACCATTACTCCAGATGTAGCCTACGGCATCCTGAGCGGTGGTTAGAGTACGATCGGTCCCCGCACAGAAACTGGTAGCTCCATCGGCTGAAATGCTGGGCTGAGCGGGTCTGGAACGTTGACCCAGCGTAATGGCTTCCGAGGTGTAGGTACAGCCCAACTGATCTTTGAACGACACCGAGTAACTTTCCCCGGCCGAGCCCGTAATGCTGGGAGTGGTGGCTCCCGTACTCCAGGTATTATTGGTAGCGTAGTTCGACTCGAGCGTAGGAGCAACGCCTTCGCAGTAATACACACTTCCTGCGTTATCCCTGATGACATTTCCGCCCACGACCGGACGATTGGGCACTTTGTAAGGAAAGGAGAAGATCGTGTTATTCCCGCTTTTGATTTTTGCCATATAGGCTTCTCCCGGACCAACCGTGATGGTAGCCGCATTCTGGCCATTACTCCAGCCATATGGATTCTGGTTGGGAACACTCAGCGTTAACGTATTATTAACTGAACAACTGGCCGAAATTCCAACCAGAGGAGTGGCCGGCCGGGGCGTAGCATTCGTAATGACGTTTGACTGAACAATGGCATTAAACCAGGCTTCTGCCACGGCAGGTAATCCATTGCCCGTAAAATGGACATCTGCGGGTGGGCCTAAACGAGGAATGTCAATGTTATCCGTACTGGGACCTGCGTATACATTGGCTACCGAAGAAATAATCTGATTCTGAGCATTAATCACGGGTTGCCAGGTTTTCTGGGAGTTGTAACTGACCCGGGATACTACCCAGCTTAACTGATTAAATCCAAGATCCTGACGACTTTTCTGAATGACTGCCGTAAGGTCGTTGACGTATGAGGCTGTGGAGGTTTGCATGGTAAAGTCGTCAGCCTCTCCCTGATGCCAGAGCACACTACGCACTCCCGTCAGAGATACATAATAGTTCAGGGTATTTTTTAAGTTGTTATAAGGATAACCCGCGGGGAAGAAACTATCTTCACCACAGCTGGTACAATAGCGATTCTGGGTACGTTTCCCCTCAGATGATTCCCGCCAGTTATTGGCTGTGGTAGAAGCAAATCCGGCATTGTAAAACAAAATCGGAACATTCAATCGCTGAGCCAGCATGTCACCCAATCGTCCCCAGTACCAGGCCGTTAATCCGATGGGAGCAATCCGGTCATTCGCGGAAAGCTTTTTAAACGAAGGAATCAAAGGGTAAGCGGGCGTGGGCAGCGTATTGCTGTTATACATGTAGAAGGTAGGGTCCTGAGAACTGATACCCGTGGTATAATTCGAAGCATTACCGATATTAACGCGGTCATCGCTGGGTTCGGGGGGCGTAACCCGGGAGTCCGTAATCCCCTGGGCATTGGATTGGCCCGCAATGACAAAAACTTCGCCTACACCCACCCGTTCTACCGCGGGAGCGTTGATGGTATTCCCTCCACTGATCCCACGGACTTCCAGTTTATACCAACCGCCACTCACGGAAACAGAGCCCGAAAAAAAACCATTGGAAAGCTGGGACATAGGCGTCCAGTCAACCGTATTTCCTCCATTTACAGGGGTAAGCTTCGCTTCAATGCGGTCGACTGCCTGGTAGTAATTCCCGGAAATCTGAACAGTAGCTTTGTTGGAGTTATCCCGCTGAAATACAATTCGCTCAACGGGAAAAGTAATAGAAATCTGAGCTTCGGCAGTGGAAGAAAGAAGAAGTAAGCTCAGAAGAGAAATAAAATGATAAAAAAAAGACCTCATAAGTTAAAGGTTTTCAAACAAGTAAGGGTAACCAGCTGTCCTAACCCTTGTTAATAAAATTATCGATCGGTACTCGAACCATACATTCGTTGTACCAGGGAATGGTAACCTGGTTGAGATAGTCACCATAGGGTATAAACGAATATTGCATTTCCGGAGATTGAGTCTGTTATCAAATAATTACTCCCGCCATTTCGCATGCGTTCCTAAACCTCAATAACTCGAATCTCACTATTTATGTTTGAGACCTGGTATCCAGTGGTATGGATGTACTTCCTGTGGTTAGCTATGGTGATTACCAGAACATCATACGTAGCATTGGGCCGGAGGTATGCTTTCGGGAAGGTACTGGTGAACCCGTTGGCGTAGTAGTGACTGCCGCCGGAAAAAAGGTAACTCTTGAGAGAGAATCTTTTCTGCTTACTGGGAATGATATGATTTTGCGTCGTGCTTTTCAGTACCACATAGGCTCCGTCGTTTTTATGCGTACCACGAACGAAGGTATCGTTGTCGAACGTCACGGACACCTCCTGACCGTTCACCTTCAAAGGAAATCGGGTACTGCTAACCTGATAGGGAGTATCAAAAAAATACGGTCGGGGGGGAGTATAGATTCCCGCCGCTATAGACTCTTCCGTAATCGTATCAACGGCCGATGTTAAACTTAGGTAAATAGGTGAGCTGGGCAGAGCCCGGTTGTGCTCCCAGCCGTACATATCCGTATTTCTCTCTTTGTAATAGTAATCAAGCGGAGCCAGGTATTCGAAATAGCTAAAGCCGAATAAGCAGATACTGATTCCAAACCATATTTTACTAACGAGCGGCAGGTAGTTAGCCTGGAGCTGGCTGATCGCAGCCACTGAGACCAGGATAAGCCAGATAAAACCGATGTGTTTGTAACGGCTGATCAGAACGGCATCCGGCCCATCCATGGCCCGTCCTACAGCAAATGCGAGTATGACTATGCCTAAATGGATAATGCCGCCCCAAAGGGTAACCTGCCAGCGAGGCATGATACGAATGTCGTGCGTAAAGAAGGTCTTTCTGACCAGTAAAAAGAACAGCGTAAAAACCGATCCCCAGAGAAGCATTCCTGCAAACAAAATAAAGGTTACCCGATTGGTGTAGGAAATCAGGGTGTTGAAATCGGCAGAAAGGCCACTGAAGGCAAAGAAGTTATAGACGATTAATTTAGGATGAGCGAAATTGTCGGATAGCTTGGGACGGTACGCAGGAACTTCCAGCCGGTAGTAATACAGCAAAATCACAATCCCTATGCCTAAGGTCCAGAGGACCGCGTATTTCCACTGTCTCTGAAGCACCAGAATGACCAGCCCTGCCGGTAAAACAAAAGTGCCGCTCACATCACTGCCAATGGCCAGCATGCCTGCCACAACCGCTAAAGTAAGGCGGATGGGGGTGGGGGCGTGCAAATGATAGAAGGCCGCTAAAGCAAAAAAGTAAATGGTAATATGCTGAAGAGGAATCATGCCCCAGAAGATTGCCTCGTAGTACTGAATATGAAACAGCAGGAAAGCCGAAGCCACCAGTAAAAGAGCCGGCAACTGGGCTTCCTGAATGACTTTATAGAGCAGAAAGAAAATACCAACCAAAGAAAGTAAGCCTGCGAACATCTGAATTCGTAAATCAAGGCTACCGTTGATTTTGTAGATCAGGACAGCGGCAATGCGATCTACGATGATCCGTCGTTCATCGTCCTGGGTCCAGATCGTGGTGAATAATTCTTTCCAGGAAAAAGAAGGCAGGTTTTTCAGCCTGGTGACGGGCTCCAGTAAAGCATCGTAATCGTCCTGAAACGGAATATTACTGGCGTACTGGAAAAAGGTATAAAAGAAGAGTAGAACAGGAATACTACTCAATAGAAGAATCCATGGATAACTTTTACTATTTTTTGAAATAGTAAGCATTTGATAGAGTTAATGTTGAAGTTGAACGGTTTTCTCAGGTTTTGATTAGACAGGTCTAATCAAAACCTGAGGCTATTTATGCGTTGGCAGAAGTGGGATTTAACGTTTCCCAAATCAAATCCATTAAAGGACTCAAACCTTCCCGGGTCACTGCTGAAAAGTAGGCGTGTGGAATGCCTGCGGGTAGCTGCTTTTCAATCGTTTTTTTATCTTCTTCCGTGAGGAGATCCGTTTTTGAAATTGCGAGCAATCGTTCTTTATCCAGCAATTCAGGATTATATTCTCTTAATTCATTCAGTAATACCTCGTATTCTTCGCCTACGTTTTCTGAAGTAGAAGGAATAACGAATAACAGAATGGAGTTACGCTCAATGTGACGCAGGAATCGTAAGCCCAACCCTTTTCCCTGAGACGCTCCTTCGATGATTCCGGGAATATCGGCCATGACGAACGAACGGAAATCGCGGTAAGGCACAACCCCAAGATTGGGAACTATGGTTGTAAAGGGGTAGTCAGCAATTTCGGGCTTGGCTGCGGATACGACGGACAACAGCGTGGATTTTCCCGCGTTAGGGAAACCTACCAGACCTACATCGGCCAGAACTTTCAGTTCGAGAATGAACCATACTTCCTGACCTTCTTCGCCGGGTTGGGAAGTATGAGGGGCCTGATTGGTAGACGTTTTGAAATGACTGTTGCCCAGTCCCCCGCGGCCGCCTTCCAGCAGGACCATTTCCTGACCATCTTCGGTAATTTCGAAGAGGATTTCGCCCGTTTCTGCATCTTTCGCTACCGTTCCCAGCGGTACTTCCAGAATAACGTCTTCCCCGCGGGCTCCCGTGCGGCGACCGCCTTCACCGGGCTGGCCTTTGGTGGCAATTACGTGTTTCCGGTATTTCAGGTGTAATAAAGTCCAGACCTGCGTGGTTCCGCGTAGAATGATATGGCCGCCTCGTCCGCCGTCACCGCCATCAGGGCCGCCCAGCGGGACGTGTTTTTCCCGACGGAAGTGGGAAGATCCCGCTCCGCCCGGTCCTGAACGACAGCAAATTTTTACGTAATCAATAAAGTTAGTTGTCACAGCCTCGTTAAGTACTCATACCTGGTTAACTGACACCGATATGAAGATTATGGTTGTCTTTACAATAAAATTTCGCACAAAGATACAGGATTATCCTGCTGCTAGAGTGAATAGCTGATTTATGCGGTAGATCTACTGTGAGAGCTGATTAGGCGGATGCGGTAAGCTATCGTATAGAACTCCCGGTTCCGACAAAATGTTTTAAATGGAAATAGGCTGTTTCGGAAGACGTACTTCCGAAACAGCCTATGATGATTCAGTCTTCCGATCTGTTAAACGGTAGCTTTTTCTACTGCCGTACAGATTTGATCGAAAATATCGTCGATGGCCCCAATTCCGTAGATGGAGGAGTATTTACCCTGACTCTGGTAGTAGTTGGCCACCGGCAGGGTTTTATCGTTATACTCCTGAACCCGTTTGCGGATCAGTTCTTCGTTCTGATCGTCGGGACGGCCGGAAGTCTTCCCGCGTTCCAGCAGGCGACGGGTTAATTCTTCCGCTTCTACTTCCAGAGCTACCATGGCGGAAATGGACGTGCCATTTTCTACCAGCAGCGTATCTAAAGCTTCGGCCTGTTTCACCGTACGGGGAAAACCGTCGAAAATGAAACCAGCGGCTTCTTTATTCTCTTTCAGCTTGTTGTCGATCATTCCAATCACGACTTCGTCAGGAACGAGTAATCCCTGATCCATCAGTGATTTGGCCTTCAGACCCAGTTCGGTACCTGCTTTAATTTCAGAGCGAAGCAGATCGCCGGTGGATAAATGGACGAGCTTGTACTTGTCGATCAATTTTTCGCTCTGGGTTCCTTTCCCGGCTCCCGGAGGGCCAAAGAGTACCAAATTAAGCATGTGACTTGTTGATATTCAGAATGAAACGATTTTTTCAGGGCAGCAAAGGTACAACACAGCCTGAAAAGAGAAAGCTTTCGGACAATTTTTCCTGTAAGGTACTGTCCGGTTAGGAGTTGAAGAGGTGCGTAAGCTTGTTCAGGTCCTCGGGCGTATCAATGCAGGGAGAGTCATACGTCGTTTCCACCACCTGAATTTTATACCCTGCTTCCAGCCAGCGAAGCTGCTCCAGTGATTCCGCTTTTTCGAGTGAGGAAGGAGCTAATTTCGTGATCTCCGCCAGAATATCTTTGCGATACGCGTACATACCCACGTGTCGGTAATACGTATGACGTAAATGCCACTCCGCAGGATCGACGTTTCGCAGGTAAGGAATCGCCTGACGGCTAAAGAGAATGACTTCACCCTTGGCATTCAATACGATTTTAGCTTCACCCGGATCGAATAAAGCTTCCGCCGTGGTTACTTTAAGCATCTGAGTGCCTAACTCTACGGTGCCATCCAGAGCCGCAATCAGTTCATTAATCTGAATGGGACTGATGAAAGGCTCATCGCCCTGAACATTAACTATGTATTGAATCTCGGTATCGCCTGTGTGGTGCGTTTCCAGATAAATAGTCAAAGCTTCCGCACAACGGTCCGTGCCACTGACATGATCGTCACGGGTAATGACGGCCTTTCCACCAAAAGCCTGCACGTGTTCGGCGATGCGAACATCATCAGTAGCCACAATAACATCAATGAAGTTAGCGGCTTTGGTAGCTTCATAGACGCGTTGAATCATGCTCTTCCCGTGAATATCGATCAGGGGTTTGCCCGGAAAACGGGTAGAGGCATAACGGGCGGGAATAATTCCAAGTACCATAGTGTTGGGGAGTCGTAACGGATTAGGTAATGACAAAATTGCCTCCTTTTCGGATGAGACCAAAAAGGAGGCAAGACGTTTACTAAATCAGAAAGATTTAGTCGTTTTTCAAATCCTGAATATCCAGCATACCTACGGGTTTACCGTTTTCAGTCACCAGAATGGTATCCACGCTGGTTTTCTTGAAAATAGCCGCCGCCGCGTCCAGTAACTGGTTGGTTTCAATCGAAATCGGCGTTCCGTATTCGAAATCACCCATGGTTTTCGAAAGAATATCACGACCGAATTCAGCCAGCTTCCGACGCAGGTCACCATCCGTGAACACGCCTTTCAGGTTACCTGCGGCGTCTACTACGGTTACGCAACCGAAACCGAATTCCGTCATTTTAACGATGGCTTCCGTTACGGATAAATCTTCCGTCACAATAGGATTAATGCTATTAATAGCCTGACCTACGGTTACCGTAATCAGACGGGTATGCTCGATGAACTGGTTCGTTCCGATGGCCGTGAAGTTATTCTCGGTCAGGGCTTTCATCAGTTTCCAGGGTACCGTAATGGTGTGACATCCCAGATCAATGGCGTTACGAACGTGCTCGGTGTTACGAACGGACGAGAACATTACTTTCGAATCGAAACCGTACGCGTCTACCAGTTCCACCACGTCTCCGATCAGCGTCAGAGCGTCGTAACCCTGATCCTGCATCCGTCCGGCCAGTACGCAGATGTACGTGGCTCCGGCTACGGCTGCCATATACGCCTGCTGGATGGTATATACCAGATGAACGTTTACTTTCAGTCCACGGTCTACCAGCGTACGGCAGGCTTTTACTCCTTCCAGTGATACGGGAATTTTAAAAACCGTACGCTGAGGATCCAGACCTAAGGCCAGTTGACGATCCGCATCCGCTACGATGGCTTCTGCTGTTTCACCTAAAGCTTCGATTTGAAGAACAGGAACAATTTTGGAAAGCTCCACGATGGTCGCGTCGAGATCACGAACACCTTCGCGGTGCATAAAAGTCGGGGTAGTGGTAAGGCCGGTCAGGAAACCGAGTTGAAAAGCCTCTTTAATTTCTTTTAAATCGGCAGAATCAAGATACAACTCCATGTGTGTAGTAGCATTAGGTAGTTTCCAAGTCGGATTATCTCGCTGGATAACCGAGTGTAGAGGAAAACCTTTTTAATGAATAGGATCAAACTTGTTTTCAGGCAAAGTAAATCGCCAGAGAAGCGGCTGCAAAGTTGGTGATTTTAAAGCAAAATCTGACGAGAAATGGGATTCGTTTTTAAGAAGACGTTATTCTTATCAAGTAACAAGACCAGAACGCCCGGAAAATAGACTTACCATTCCTGTTCTTTGAACCATCCGGCGTACATGACGTAATTATTGGCGGTACGGTCAAAAACCTCGGCGGCGGCTTCGGAGACTGGTTTTAGCAGTTTGGCGGGGTTACCAGCGTAGATACTTCCGGGCGGAACCATCGTGTTTTGGGTAACGATGGCTCCGGCGGCGATGATACTTCCGGTACCAATCACAGCTCCGTCCATCACGATGGCTCCCATGCCAATCAGCACGCGGTCTTCGATGGTGCAGCCATGTACGACAGCATTATGAGCAATGCTGACGTAATCGCCAATAATGGTTTGACTTTTCTGATACGTACAGTGAATGACGGCTCCGTCCTGAATATTACTGCGGTTACCAATCCGAATGGCATTCACATCCCCACGAATGACGGCGTTGAACCAAACGGTGCAGTCCTCACCCATAATTACGTCTCCAACAATGGTAGCATTAGGAGCTAACCAGCAATTTTGCCCGAACTCCGGGGTATGACTCTGAACGGGAAGGATTAAGGCCATGGTGATGAAGGGTTGAAAGGAATAACTAAGCTGCCAGCAGAAAAGCTGGCAGCGGTTACTCTTCTATTATACTTAAGCTAATAACTTCTCAATCGCGGCATGCACTTGCTCGAAGCCAAAGCCTTCCAATTGAGCGTTCATTAGCTTCATGATTTGTTCATTAGCAGGGTTACCGATACTTCCTAAATGGCTATGTTTCAGATCACGGGAAGCGGTATAACTGCCATCGCCGATTTCTTTTCCTACCTGGCGATAGGCATCCCGGAAAGGAACCCCTTCAATCACCAGCTCATTTACCCGTTCGACGCTGAAGAGTAAGTCGTATTTTTCGTCTTTTAGCAATTCCGTTTTTACCTGAATATTTTCCAGCATATAAGCCGTAATGTCCAGACAATCCAGGATTTCTTCGATGGCGGGCATCAGGATTTCTTTCAGTAACTGCATGTCGCGGTGATACCCCGAAGGCAGGTTACTCAGCACCAGCGTTACCTCCATCGGCAGAGCTTTCAGTCGGTTGGTCTTCCCGCGTAATAACTCCGCCACGTCGGGGTTTTTCTTGTGCGGCATGATGCTGCTGCCCGTTGTTAATCCATCAGGTAGCGTCAGGAAGGCGAAGTTTTGGGAGTTATACAAACATACATCCATCGCCAGTCGCGAGAGCGTTTGAGCGAGGTTTGCAATGGCAGTTAAAGCCATCCATTCCGTCTTACCCCGGCTCATCTGGGCGTAAACAACGTTATAATGCAATCCTTCAAAACCCAGTAGATCCGTCGTTTGCTGACGATCCAGGGGGAAAGAAGAACCATACCCGGCTCCGCTTCCCAGGGGGTTACGGTTGGCGAAATGGTAAGCCGTTTGCAGTAAAGCCACGTCATCCACCAGCGATTCCGCATAGGCTCCAAACCACAGGCCAAAGGACGAAGGCATGGCGATTTGCAGGTGCGTGTATCCGGGTAATAAATCGTTTTTATGTTGTTCCGAACGCTGAATCAGCGTATCAAATACACGTTTGGTTTCCCGAGTGATTTGTTCCAGCCGATCGCGGGTAAAAAGTTTGAGATCCACCAAAACCTGATCGTTACGACTGCGACCGGAGTGGATTTTCTTACCAGTGTCGCCCAGTTTGCGGGTTAACATCAGTTCTACCTGCGAGTGCACGTCTTCAATCCCGTCTTCAATTTCAAAAGTTCCGGCCTGAATCTGTTGATAGATTTCCTTCAGTTCACGTTCCAGATCGCCCAGTTCGGCTGCTTCCAGTAAACCTACGGAGGTAAGCATGCGGGCGTGAGCGAGGTTACCCAGCACGTCGAAAGGAGCGAGGTATACATCCAGTTCACGATCCCGGCCGACGGTAAATTTTTCTATTTTTTCAGAAGTCGAAACGCCTTCTTTTTGCCACAATTTCATTCTTATCGTTGAGAGTTTAGCGTTTGCAGGAAAAGGCTGAAAACGGGTAATCCATTAATCGAATCGCAAAAAACCGAAAAAGGAACGAGCAATAAAAGAAAAACCCCGCAGACCTGAACGGATACGGGGTTAAGTAATGATTTATGTCGTAGTGTACTAGAAGTGGCGTTCTCCCTTTTCCCGCTTTCCAATGATAATAGCCCCGACCATCGCAATGAAGAACAGGACCGTAACCAATTCAAAAGGCAGGAGATAATCCCGGAATAGCAGATCTCCCAGGGTTTCTACATAGCCCGTTGTGACGTTGAACTGGTCATTGGAAGGCATGGGATATTGCAGGCGTCGAATGGAAGCGATGATCGCTCCCAGAATCGCCAGTCCCATGACGAAAGCTCCAATTTTGGTCAGGTTATTTTTCGTTTCTTCCCGATACTCCCGCAGGTTCAGGAACATCACAACGAAGAGGAACAACACCATGATGGCCCCGGCATAAACGATCATGTTTACCACGCCGAGGAATTGGGCATTCAGCAAAAAGTAATGACAGGAAAGCAGGAAAAACGTAAGTACCAGCGAAAGAACGCTATACATCGGATTTCTGACCAGAATGACTGCTAATGCGGAGATCAGGGTCAGGGCCGTCAGAATATACCAGGTTATATCAGCAGTAATAGGCATAGACTAATAAAGGTCAATTTTAAAAAAAGAAGGGTTTCAGTGCTTACTTCCAGCCTTCCCGAAGGTAACGTTTATCCATGTTTTCAACGAGCTTGTTTTTACCGTAAATCACCTCATCACGGGACATAAATACGGGCACAAACTCGTCATGGCGAAGGTAAATAGCCTGTTTGGGGCAAGCTTCTTCGCATAAACCGCAGAAGATACAACGCAACATGTTAATCTCATACACGGCGGCGTACTTCTCTTCGCGATACAAATGCTCTTCACCCGACTGACGCTCGGCGGCTACCATCGAAATGGCTTCGGCGGGGCAGGCTACGGCACAAAGTCCGCAGGCCGTGCAGCGTTCGCGACCGGCTTCGTCTTTTTTCAGAATATGGTGTCCGCGAAAAATGGGGCCGAGGTAACGCTTCTGCTCGGGGTAGTTAATCGTCGGTTTTTTCTTGAAAAAGTGCTTGAGCGTAATCGCCATCCCGCTGGCAATGGCCGGAAGATACATCCGCTCCGCCAGCGACATCTCGCTCTTGTCAATTTTCTTGGATCTATTGGTTAATTGCATTGGAGTTTTGAGTTTTAAGTTTAGGGTTTTGAGTTGGATTTCAGAGTATAATAACTCAAAACCCTAAACTCAGAACGCTAAACTCATCTTATCTTACGGGAGCGGCTTCGAGGATGCCCCGGGCGGCTTTGGGTTTCATGGCAGCCTGTACCAGGGCTACACCAACGATGATTACAACGGCTACCCAGCTAAACCAGCGGATTTCAAACATGAGTCCGATGCCGGTAACAACGATGTTCAGAATGGCCAGTGGAATTAAACTTCTCCAGCCCAGATTCATTAACTGATCGTAACGGAAACGGGGCAGGGTCCAGCGAACCCACATAAAGAAGAAGACGAAGAACAAAGCTTTCATGAAGAATACGCCAAAGCCAATGGCCGTGGCGATGTTATGTCCGGTAGCATCATTTCCCAGAGCTTCCGCCACTTTATCCATGAATGGGTAATTAAAGCCGCCAAAGTAGAGGGCTGAAACTACGCAGGAGGATACGAACATGTTGATGTATTCGGCAAAGAGGTAAAAGCCTAGTTTCATCGAGGAATATTCAGTGTGATAGCCCCCAATCAACTCAGCCTCACATTCGGGTAAGTCGAAGGGCGTCCGGTTACATTCCGCAAAGGCACAGGTCAGGAAAATGATGAAACCCAGGGGCTGATACAGCAAATTCCAGGAACCACCGTGCTGGGTATTGATAATGTCCCGAACGGACAGACTGCCCGTCATCATAATGACCGCTATCAGAGACAAACCCATAGCCAATTCATAACTGATGTTCTGAGAAGCAGCCCGAATCGCTCCTAACAAAGAGAATTTGTTATTGGATGCCCAGCCCCCGACCATCACGCCGTAAACGCCCAGGGAAACGATTCCAAAAACCCAGAGAATGCCGATGTTCACCTCAATGCCCTGCACCTGTACTTCGTCTGAACCTACAATAATGGTATCGCCAAAGGGAACCACAGCAGAGGATAATAAAGCCGTAAGCATGGCCAGACAGGGGCCAGCGATGAAAAGCCATTTATTGGCCTGAGCGGGAATGAAGTCTTCTTTGAAGAACATTTTTCCGGCATCGGCCAGTGGCTGTAGTAAACCACCCCAACCAGCCCGGTTCGGTCCGGGCCGATCCTGCATGTACCCGGCTACTTTCCGTTCGGCCCAGGTAGAATACATCGCCACCACGAGCGAAAGCCCAAAGATGACCAGAACAATAATTGCTTTAATCCAGAATATGTCCATCTTTTTTTAGTTGATGGTTAATAGTTGTTTGTTGTTGGATTTATTATTGGTAAGTAGCTGTTTATTAAGTTATTATTTTAGGATTTCTAAGAATGAAGCAAGACTTGTTACTTCTTAATAACCCGTTTGTTAACTAACAACTAATAACCAACAACCTATTTATCATCTGCCCAGTTTTGGATGGAACGGATGCCTGCAACGGCTGATTCTCCCGCGGGTGGAATGAGTTGCTTGAACCGTTCTTCGGGTAACTGTTTGATGTTTAATTGAGACGTATCCCGGCCTTCGTGCACGTCCTTATACTGAGAAGCGGCCAGTCGGCGGGCAAACTCGGGGACAATTTTGTTGGCTCCGTATTTATTAGCCGATATCACCGAATGACGGGCTACTTTGGTAGGACCTTCAATGGTCCAGTCGGCCGTGTTTTTACGCTCGAAACGGCAGGTGTTACAGATGAATTCCAGTACTTCCCCCCACTGATTTTTACGAGCCGTTACCCGGATTACTTCGTCGCCGCGATACCAGAGGGTGACTTTACCCGAACATTTCTCACAGTCGCAGTGGGCATCCACGGGCTTCGTAAACCAGACCCGATTCTTGAAGCGATAGGTTTTATCAGTTAAAGCTCCCACCGGACAAACGTCAATGACATTACCCGAGAAATCATTATCAATGGCTTTCTCAATGTAAGTAGAAATCTCCGCGTGATCGCCCCGGTTCAGTACGCCATGAACGCGGTTACCCGTAATCTGATCAGCCGTAAATACACAGCGGTAACAAAGAATGCACCGGGTCATGTGTAACTGAATATTCGGACCTAAATCCTGTTTTTCGAAGGTGCGGCGTTCTTCTTCGTAACGGGTTTGCTGCACGCCATGCTGGAAGGAGAAGTCCTGCAAATGACATTCCCCCGCCTGATCGCAAATGGGGCAATCGAGCGGGTGGTTGAGTAACAGGAACTCAACAATTCCCTTACGAGTCTCCAGCACCTGTTCGTTAACGGTATTTTCAACGATCATACCATCCTGAACCTGCGTGATGCAGGAAGGAACCAGCTTGGGCATCGGACGAGGGTCTTTCTCAGAACCCGCCGTAACCTTCACCAGGCAGGCCCGGCATTTCCCACCCGAAGCTTTCAGTGGTTCGTAATAACACATGGCGGGCGGGGCTACCTCCGGGCCAATTTTACGAGCCGCCTGAAGAATGGTAGTTCCAGGTTCAACCTCAATCGTAATATTATCAATCGTAACTTTCATCTCTATTACAATTTTGAATGAGTGAATGAGAGAGGGAGTGAATGTAAATCACAGCCCCGTTCTATATATTCATCATTATTAGATTGAGACAGAATGAGTTATTCAATCATTCTATCATTCAAAATTCACTCATTAAACCAGTTCCATGTGTCCTTTAAAGATGGCTCCGGGGCGGGTGGCTTCCTGCGGATGGGTAATGTGCCATTCGAATTCATCCCGGAAATGACGAATCGCCGAGGCTACGGGCCAGGCTGCCGCATCCCCCAGGGGACAGATGGTATTTCCTTCTATTTTTTTAGCTACGTCGACCAGCAAGTCAATGTCGTGCATGGAGCCGTGACCGTGTTCGATGCGGTGTAATACTTTTTCCATCCAGCCCGTTCCTTCGCGGCAGGGCGAACATTGTCCGCAGGATTCGTGGTGATAGAAGCGGGAGAAATTCCAGGTGTTTTTCACGACGCAGGCCGTTTCGTCCATGGCAATGAATCCGCCCGACCCCATCATGGTACCGGTAGCAAATCCACCATCCGAAAGCGACTCATAAGACATGAGGCGATCTTCGCCGCTGGCGGTTTTTAATAACATGGCCGCCGGAAGAATAGGGACGGAAGAACCTCCCGCCACGACAGCTTTCAGATGATGACCATCCCGGATACCGCCACACCATTCGTCCGAGTAGATGAATTCCTGAACGGGTAAGCCCAGAGGAATTTCATAAACACCCGGTTTTTTCAGGTGACCGGAAGCTGAAATTAGTTTCGTTCCCGTTGACCGGCCTATACCGATGGCCGCATACGCATCACCGCCGTTATTAACAATCCAGGAAGTGGTCGCAATGGATTCTACGTTATTCACTACCGTTGGACATTGGTACAGACCCTTGACGGCAGGGAAAGGAGGCTTATTGCGGGGATTGCCGCGTTTGCCTTCCAGCGATTCCAGTAAAGCAGTTTCTTCGCCGCAGATATACGCTCCGCCGCCGGGTTGTACGTACAATTCCAGATCGTAACCGGAACCCAGAATATTTTTACCCAGAAAACCGGCTGCTTTGGCTTCCGCAATGGCTTTTTCCAGGATACGAACCACGTACATTAACTCCCCGCGAACGTAGATGTAACTCGTATTGGCACCCAGAGCGTAACTGGAAACGATCATTCCTTCAATTAATAAGTGAGGAATGGTTTTCATCAGCCAGTGATCCTTGAACGTGCCGGGCTCGGATTCATCACCGTTACAAACCAGGTAACGGGGAACGCCTTCGGGTTTGGCCAGGAATGACCACTTCATACCCATCGGGAAACCTGCTCCTCCGCGACCGCGAACGCCCGATTTTTTCACTTCTTCCACCACTTCGTCGGGGGTCATGGTTTTCAGGGCTTTTTCCACGGCGGAATACCCACCGTTTTTGCGGTAAACGTCAAAGGTCTCAATTCCCGGAATATGGGTTTTATCCGTAAGTATTTTAGGACGCTCGCTAGTCATAAGTAGGGTTTAGAGTTTAGGGTTTTGTGTTTAAAGTTGAGAGTTAATGAACTCAAAACCCTAAACGGAAAAACTCCAAACATCACTATTTTCTGAGTTCATCAATGATTTCGTCTACTTTTTCGATGGTCAGGTGCGTGTAGTATTTTTCGCGAATCTGAAAGCAGGGACCCCAGCCGCAAGCCGCCAGACATTCGACGGGCTTGATGGTGAAGAGCTGATCCGCGGAGGTTTCGCCATCCTGAGCACCAATTTTCTGTTTGAGGTGAGCGTAGACTTCTTCGCCTCCCATAATCATACAAGGCCCCGTACGGCAGTATTCAATGACGTGCTTGCCGACGGGTTCGAGGTGATACATGGTGTAAAACGTAGCTACCTCATATACTTCAATGGGTTGAATACCCAGCAATTCAGCGATGTAGTCCATACCCTCGGTGGGGGTCCAGCCTTCCTGTTCCTGCAATAAGTGAAGCAGGGGAAGCAGGGCCGATTTCTGACGACCTTCGGGGTAATGCGTAAGTAGTTCCTTCGCCCGTTCCAGACGCTCGGGGGTAAATTCTATGCGAGGTTTATCGGAGGTTTCAATCATAATCTTACGCGTCTAATTCACCAGCAATAACGTTCATACTACTCATGATGATAATGGCATCGGAAAGGGTTACTCCCTTACACATCTCGGGGTAAGCCTGATAGAAAATGAAACAGGGGCGTCTCATCTTCAGTCGATACGGGCTACGCCCACCGTCCGAAATCAGGTGAAAACCTAACTCACCATTACCACCTTCCACGGCGTGATAAACCTCGCCAACCGGAATCGGGATTTCTCCCATCACGATTTTGAAGTGATAAATGAGAGCTTCCATGTTTCGATAGACTTCCTGCTTGGGAGGTAAGTAAAACTCGGGAGCATCGGCGTGGAAGGGGCCTTCGGGTAAATTCTCGATGGCCTGTTTAATTATCTTGAAGCTTTCCCAGATTTCACCGTTCCGCACCATGAAGCGGTCATACGTATCGCCGGTGTAACCTACGGGAATATCAAACTCAAAATCCTGATACGAAGAGTAGGGGTTCATGACCCGAACGTCATAATCAATACCGGCGGCCCGAAGGTTGGGACCACTGAAGCCGTATTGCAAAGCCATTTCCTGCGAAACCGGGCCAACGCCTACGGTACGGTCAATGAAAATCCGGTTCCGGTTCAGCATTTTTTCAAACTCCTGCATCACGGGTGGGAAGGACTGAATAAACTCCCGGATTTTGCGGATGGCTTCTTTCGAAAGATCACGTTCCATACCGCCGAAACGGCCCATGTTCGTGGTCAGACGGGCTCCGCACATTTCTTCGTAGATCTCGTAAATCTCCTCGCGTTTCTGCATGACGTAGAGGAAGCCCGTGAAAGCTCCGGAGTCTACGCCCAGAATGGAGTTACAAATCAGGTGATCGGCAATGCGGGCGAGTTCCATCATAATTACCCGGATGTACTGAGCCCGTTTGGGCACTTCGATGCCGAGTAATTTCTCCACCGTCATGTGCCAGCCCATGTTGTTAATCGGGCTGGAGCAGTAATTCATCCGGTCCGTCAGCGTGGTAATCTGGTAGAGCGGACGGCGTTCGGCAATTTTCTCAAACGCCCGGTGGATGTAGCCAATCGTAGGCACGCCCGAAACGATCTTTTCCCCATCCATAGTCAGGATGTTCTGGAAAATTCCGTGGGTGGAGGGGTGCGTCGGGCCGAGGTTCAGCGTTGTTAATTCGCGACCATCTTCCGAAACAATGGGTACTCCGCCTTTCAGGGCCAGGTTACCGACCTGCGGTCCCATCACGGCCGTCTGGTTACGTTGGGTAAGCGTATTTTGAGTACTGATATCTTCGCTCATGGGTCTCTGAACATTATCTGCCGAAAAGGGCATCGATTTTATCCTGCCGGGTTGCATCTTCCAGCGGGTATTCCTTACGCATCGGGAAATAGTCCATTTCCTCAATGTTCAAAATCCGAATCAGGTTAGGGTGGCCCACGAAATTGATTCCGAAGAAATCATAGGCTTCGCGTTCCATCCAGTTGGCTGATTTATAGACGTCAATGAGGGTCGGAACATCAGGAGCATCGATGGGAACGAAGATCCGGATCATGATTCGGTGATTGTTCGTCCAGCTATGCAGGTGATACACCACACTAAGCTCTCCGCCCGTGTTATCGGGGTAATGAATGCCCGCCAGATCCGTCAGGTACTGAAACTGAAACGTTGGATGTTGGTAGAGGTACTCAATCATAGGTTTCGCCGTCTCTACGGTGGTGAAAACGCTCATGATTTCGTGGTGCTCTTCAAATCCGGCAATTTTATCTCCAAACTGCGAAAGCAGATCGTCGGCTATTTCCTGATTAGTCAGCATATCAAAAAGAATGAAAGAGGAAAGGATTCCTGCCCTTCGTTTACTTGATAATTCCGTAAGATTCCAGCAAAGCCTGGTATTCGGGCGAATCCCGGCGACGCAGCGGCTCGTTTTTTACGATTTCCTGGAGCTGCATCACCCCGTCCAGAATTTGCTCGGGGCGGGGCGGGCAACCCGGCACGTATACGTCCACGGGAACCACCCGATCAATGCCCTGAAGCACGGAATAGGTATCAAAAATACCTCCCGAAGAAGCACAGGCTCCTACCGCAATGACCCAGCGAGGCTCGGCCATCTGAATATACGTCTGGCGGACAATGGGAGCCATTTTCTTGGCAATTGTGCCCATCACCAGTAGCATATCCGATTGGCGGGGAGAGAAGCTGGGGCGTTCCGAACCGAAACGGGCCAGATCGTACGTAGCTCCCATCGTTGCCATAAACTCAATTCCGCAGCAGGAAGTAGCAAAGGGAAGCGGCCAGAGTGAGTTACTGCGGGCCAGAGCAATTACTTTTTCAAAAGAAGTGGCAAAGAAACCCGATCCGCCGTAGCCGTCAGGAGCATCCACCAGTTTAATATTATTCGGTCTTTCGCTCATGATTTTCCATGTGGATTAAAGTAATTCAGGAATACAGGTTAGTCCTGATCCCACTTTAATACCCCTTTTTTGATTACGTAATAAAAGCCCGCCAGCAACAGCAGCATGAACACGATCATCTCGCCAAATACCAGCATGCCCAATCCCTGAGACTTGAATTTAAGAAAGTTAACCGCCCAGGGATACATGAAGATGATCTCCACATCAAAGAGAACGAAGAGAATGGCGGTAAGAAAATATTTTACAGAAATAGGAGTGCGGGCATCACCGTAAACGGGTATACCGCACTCCCAGGGATCTTCTTTTCGAGCCGTACTGGTAGTCTTCCGACGCCCCGTCAGGAGGTGCGTAGCTACCATCGTCATGCCAATAAAACCGGCTGCGGCGAAAAATTGCACCAAAACCGGTGCGAAGTCGGAGGGTAGGGAAGCCAATAACATAAGTAAATCAAATACGAGGTTAATGCATCATGTTAACAACAAACATGATATTAGAATTGTACTTTCTTTACTTACAAAAATCGCATTTTTGCCTACTCCACCAAAAATTGAGGCTATTTTAGAATTATTCTAATTAATATAGGAATATTACCTTGTGCCTTCTATTATTTTATACTAAATCACAGTTTAGTTAAAATTTTACGCCCCGTTTCAACGAAATAGCTGCCCGTGTTAGGACCGAACCAATTCATGGCTACGCTTTCATAGGTATTACGAGTCCAGTATTTGTCGGGTGTTACATAACCAATGTAGTTTCCATTGAAGCTCGTGACTATAACGTGTAAGTTTTTAGTCAATCCGGCGGATTCAAGTTCCGGAACCAGTTCGCCCGAGAAATCGCAGGGCATTCCCAAAAAGGCAATGTTGCCGATTCGTAACGCTTTGATGTCCGCATCAGCCAGGCCAAAAAGAACATCCCAGGCCCATTGCCGTACTTTCCAGCCCTGAGCAATCTGAAGCTGAGGCTTCCGCAGGCCTACGGGAACGGTAACAAATTCCAGCGTTTGTTCCGGTTTGGTAACGATGTTTTCGTACTCTTTCTGAATGTCATGATGCAGGGCCAGAGCCTGATTATTTAATTCTTCATCGTCGTCTTTGCCTTCGGCTTTGGGTCGCATGGAGCCCACCGCTCCAGCCATATACGCAGCAAAATCAACCGTACTTTTTTCCAGTGAATCCACCAGTACACCAGGGTAATCCCGCGAAACGACCATGTTGTCCCCGTTCAGAAGCGTGGCATGAGCGGCATAGGTAACCACTAGGGCAGTTGCACCGGTTTGTTTTTTGATTTTCATCAACCGGATGAAAGGGTCAACGGTACCTTCATTACCCACCAGCCGGTTCTCAATACGGGTAGGCTCGTTAATCTGGGCATAGCCTATTTCGGCGGGAGTTAGTTGCTGAGTGGCCTCGGTAAGGGCCGTAATGATCTGTTTAGCCAGAAACTGAACCACCTGAGGATCGTACTTACCCGCAATAAGCTCACTACCTACGCCTTCCTGCCAGCCGCCTTCGCTATTGTGGCTGTGAATAGCTCCGTAATAAATATGGTCGGCCTGAAACCCCAGATGTTTAGGCCAGTTTGCCTGTACCGCCGCTACGATCGTCGGGGGAATAATGAGTAAGTCAGAAGCGACCATTGCCACCCGGGAGGTACCGTTATCGAAAACAAAGGCCCGTACCCAAAGGGAATCCCTAACGCCCGTTGAAACCTTGCCGCGACGATTTCCGTACCCGGCCAGGGGCGTAGCGTGATCCAGGGTGATGTTGGCTTTTGCCCAGCCTACCCGCATCGATTTGGCCTGGGCACTGGAATCCTGTCGTTGTAAAGCCAGCTGATGATCCACCTGTTCCAGTGCTTGTTGCGTTTGCTGATAAGCCTCCGTTTGAGTATAGGGAGTTTCATCAACCGTAGTTAAAGTAGCTACCAGAATCAACACAATCAGAAGGGTAAGGGCAATCGATATTTTGGTAATGAGGCGTAAAAACTTCATGAATCAGGTGTTTGAGCAAAAGAAAACCCCACCGCTGGAGGTGGGGTAAAGATACTAATGGAATGTCCTGGATTATTCGCCCTGATAGATTTCGGCGTTGTCCAGAATATAATTTAGCTCGTAGATATCGCTGGCGTTCAGTTTCAGGGTCCCTTTAAAAGTCTGTACCTCATCCACTTTAAAACGGCGGTTTTTCTTCATTTTCAAAGCCATAATGGTCTCAGGACCCGTACCCGTACAGAAAAAGCACATGGAGTTCGGGTAAGCGGAAAGTACGAAGGTATTCGAAGTAATGTCCACCGGAACGAGGTAACCCTTAATGACTACTTCTTTATTACTTAGCTTCTGCACGCCGGGTCCGAAATTAGGATAGAGAATGTACATTTTCTCCTCGGGGTACCACTTCTTCTGAAATTTCACATCCTTCAGATTATCCCAGGTAATCTTCGCGGGATCGGCCGCAGGAGCAACCGTTTTATCGGTAGTTGCCGCTACAAAAAGTCCGACAGCGACAAACAGAGAGAAAATCTTTAAAATATTCATGATATGGAAATGGTTTTCAGCTTCTTGACTCGTAACGTAAAATCTTTGAACAAAGTTACCTGAAAGAATAAAATTTTCAACACTGTTGCAACAGGAGCTGTAAAATCCTATTCCTCGGCTAGTGTTCTGGACAAATTCAGACGATAAACGTTTAATGAAGGTAAGGCAGCGGCTAATAATCCGAGTACTAAGACGCCTCCCAACAGCAGCCCTTCCAGCGGCGAAATGGCTAATACTTCAAAGCTATAATGGAAGCTCTGATCGGCTCCGGCGGAAAGAACGGCCAGCCCGATGCGGCTCATGATAATTCCGAAAGCATAGCCTAAAATACTGATAATCATACCTTCCAGGAGCAGCATGAGAAATAGCTTACTACGGGTAGCCCCCATGGCAAGCATCAGGGCCATTTCGTACTTCCGTTCTTTCAGGGAATTGTAGAGGGATACAAAAACGCTGATTCCCGCAATGATGATAATGACCAGGGCCATCCAGCGAATCGTGTCCACTCCGACGCCCAGCAAATCCAGCATTCGGGTGATTTCCAAAGCAGGGGACGCGGCCTGAAGCTTACTGTTTTCGTTAATGATCCGGGGAAGAATAACATTTCCCATCGGGTTTCGGAACTTGATCAGCAGGGAAGTAATCTCCTGGGGTGGTTCATTGGAGGTGGAATCGGCCTCGGGCCCGTGGATCATTTCACCAATAATGGCATTGCCCTGGCTGCCTTCCTGCCCTTCGTGCACTTTCCAGAGGCTTTCGTAGGGGGTCAGAATAATATTATCAATGACTGAGTTATTGGGTTCAGCAATGCCTACTACTTTATATTTGGCATCGCCATGCACGTGCCCTTCTTCGTCAAAACCGTGGGCCCCCGCGAACGTATCTCCCAGTTTCAGTCCCGTTTGCCGGGCTACTTTTGAGCCAATGACTGCTTCCAGCGTTTTCTGAAACAGGCGACCTTCGCTAAGTTTCCCTTCAAAATGGGAGAAATAGGTGGAATCCGTGCCAACAATTCGAAAGAGTTTATAGTTATCACCCATAGCCAGTGGAATAGCTTCCTTAACCATGGGGTTTCGTCCCAGCATCATAGCATCCGAAAGCGGGATATTGCCCGTGGGTGAATCAATCTGATAAATTGAAGAGAGGATAATCTGGAGTGGACTGCCTTTCGCACCCACTACTAAGTCAATGCCTTTCAGGTTTCGCGTGAATTTATCTTCTAATTGTTGACTAATCAGAAGTAGTAAAGAAATCAGGCCGACTCCGAGGGCCATCAGGAGGGTACTCAGGAAGGTACTTAGCGGTTTGTCCCGCAAATTAGCCAGTGAGATCTTGATTACGTTCATGCTACAAAGTTGCAAAAAAACACCGACGCTAGTTAATGGATGTTGAAATTTATCATTTGTCAATAATGAATAGCATATATAGTAGGTAGGGTAATTTTTACTATTCATCTATGAAATTATAGACTTGGTAGATATTTGCCAAAATGTTAATAATACTGATAAATAAATTTAATGCAACTAAGTATATTTTGATTTAATGTATATTTAATATGTATAAAAAAAAATGAACATTTTTTAAGATAGATTATTGAATTCAAAACAAGAAAGTAGACTTAATACTTCAGCATTAATCGCAGGGGAAAGCCTGAATTGGTACAAGGTAAATGTAGGAGCTGTCAGCCATTCCTGCTGCTATAAAATTTGCCGGATAAGTCCCCTTACCATATATGAAGGATGAAACAGGTTCCTATGAGTCCCGGATTCGGACTATAGCTTTGTTAGAGGGGCAGGAGGAAGAAAGGAAACGGTTGGCCCGGGAGCTTCACGATGGGGTTGGACAACTATTGACCGGGATACGGTTGCAGCTGGATTGTTTGCACAATGCAGCTTTTAATGAATCACAACTTGAAAGTTATCAGGTACTAAAAGAGTTGGTTTTAGAAACAATTGAGACGGTTCGGCAGGTTTCTTTTGACTTGATGCCCGGCGTATTAACCGATTTCGGGTTACCGGCTGCTCTACGATTGTTCAGTGAAAAAGCCACCAAAGTCAGTGGAGTTGAAGTAATCTTTTCTTCGCAGGGAAACCTTTTTCAATGGCCTGAAAACCTGGAAATTCATCTTTACCGGATCGTTCAGGAAGCGGTTAACAATAGTCTCAAGTACGCTAAAGCGAAAAAAATTGAGGTTATACTCACTAATAATGGGGGGGCAGTTAACTTACGTATAACAGATGACGGCACGGGTTTCGATTTAAAAGAAGTTCAGAAAAAGAAAAGCGTTCATTCAGGGCTAAATAATATGAAATTGAGAGCTGAATTAATCGGAGGAAGCTTTGAAATTAGTTCGGTAAAAAAGAAAGGAACTACGGTTAGTGTTCAGCTAAATACTTAGTTCCTAATTATTTTAAAAGAAAACAAGTAGATAATACTAATCACAGTAAACTGTTTTGTTACTTTGGGGTATAATCCACCTATGTTTCTTCCACGTTATAACTTAAGGTGTTCGTTCCATATAACCGTAAATTAGACTAATGGCAAAAATTAGGGTACTTGTAGCAGACGACCACACGGTTGTTCGGAAAGGTTTAAAAATGCTTTTGGCTGATGAAGACTCAGTCGAAATCGTTGGTGAAGCCGCCGACGGTCAGGAAGTTTTAGATAAAATTCCTGAAACCAAACCCGACGTTGTTATTCTGGATATTAGCATGCCGAAAATATCCGGAATAGAAGCTGCTAAAGCCATCGCACAGCAATACTCATCCGTAAAATCTCTGATGTTTAGCATGCATAATAATCAGGATTATATTTTAAAGTCGGTAGAAAACGGAGCCTCGGGTTACCTTTTAAAAGACACAGATAAAGAAGAAATTATGCTGGCTTTACAAAAGGTTTCACAGGGTGATAAATATTTCCCGCCTACCATCTCATCCGTATTTGTGGATGCACTGTTAGGCAGAAGTCGGGGACGGGCATCCGCTCGTGGGAATGACGATACCCCCCTGAGCAAGCTGTCCCGGAAAGAACGACAAATTCTAACCATGATTGCGGAAGGTTTAAACAGCAGAGAGATTGCCGATAAACTGGGACTAAGCATTCGGACCGTGACTAACCACCGGGCCAATATGCTTCGCAAAACGAAGGTAAAAAATACAGTAGAACTGGTTCGGATAGCGGTCGAAGAGAAAAAGTCTTAAGCTAATACTTGCTACTTCCCGAAAGTTCTCGGACTTTCGGGAAGTTTTTTAATGAAAGGATAGCTATGATTCAGACGCAGAATTTGACTTTTGCCTATAGCTCAGCGAAGCAATTTAGTTTTCCGGATATCAGTTGTGCTAATCAGGAAACTCTGTTAATTCTGGGACGTTCGGGTCGGGGAAAGACGACACTTTTGCACTTACTAGCTTTATTGCTGACTCCCCAGGCCGGGCAAATTCGCATTGGTAATCAGGATATTTCAAAGTTATCAGCTTCCGAGGCGGCCACCTTCCGGGCCAGGCACGTAGGGCTTATTTACCAGCGTCCGCACTTTGTTCGATCCCTTAGCGTACTGGATAATTTATTACTGGCCAACTACCTGGCGGGGAAGAAAAACGATCCCGAAAAAGCCCGGGAGTTAGCGGAACGTCTGGGTTTCGCCGAGCATTTATCCAAGAAAACCAATCAGTTGAGTCTGGGGGAGTTACAGCGAGTAGGCATTGCCCGGGCTCTCATGAACGAACCACAGGTGATTCTGGCCGATGAACCTACGTCCAGTCTGGATGATGAGAATTGTTATCTGGTCGTAGAATTGTTAAAAAAACAATCGGCTCACTTGGGGGCTAGTTTGGTCGTGGTTACCCATGACGGTCGGCTGAAAGATATCTTTCCCAACCGGGTTGAGTTATAGATTATTACCTAAAAGAAAAGCCTGATTGTTTCAATCAGGCTTTTCTTTTAGGTAATAATCTGAGCGATCCGATGCTGCAAAGCGGGAATGATGTCCTGTTCAAACCACTCGTTCTTACGAAGCCAGAACTGATTCCGGGGTGAAGGATGAGGTAAGGGCCAATAGTCAGGAAGATAGATTTCCGTATTCCGAACCGTCTCCGTGAGGCTTTTATAATTACCTCCTAAATAATACTGCTGAGCATACTGGCCAATCAGTAGGGTTAATTCGACCTGAGTAAGCTCAGGAAGAATCAGATCATGCCACTTGGGAGCACATTCAGGCCTGGGCGGTAAATCGCCCGAAGAGCCTTTACCCGGATAGCAAAATCCCATGGGCATGATGGCTACCTGTTGGGGATTGTAAAAAACGGACGAGTCTATGCCCATCCAGGCTCTTAACCTTTTGCCACTGGCATCATCCCAGGGAATGCCCGAAGCATGAGCCTTCTGCCCGGGAGCCTGCCCGATGACGAGTATTCGGGCTTTGGAATGCAACTGAATAACAGGTTTGGGGTAGTGAGGTAATGAGGATTCACACCATCTGCAATTCCGAATGTTTGTTAGTAACTCTTCCATAGACTCTTTCGCAACGAAAGCCGCCTCTAAAGAATTCAGGAATCCGATTTATTTTCCCCCTTTACCAGTCCTTCCGTTAGCTTATTAAGTTGTTCTACTTTGGACTGAAAGTCTCCTTTCATGCGGTTTCTGATGACTACCAGATTATCCAAAACTGATTGAATATCAGCAGGAATCGTTTCCGTTAGTAACTCCCGGAGCCGCTTGGCAAGGGTAGGCGATTTTCCATTCGTGGAAATGGCAATTTTAAGATCTCCTTTCTGTACGATACTGCCCAGATAAAAATCACATAAGTCTGGCGTATCCGCCACGTTCGTAAGAATTCTTCGCTGACGGGTGATGGTTTTGATCGAAGCGTGAAGATCAGGATTATCCGTAGCGAGAATCACGAGATCTTTATTCATCAGATCATTTTCCGTATAGGGTCTTTCAAAAAGCTGAACCTGAGGATGTTGAATAGCTAGTTCCCGAACCTCTTCCCGGAAATAAGTAGCTACGACAGAGACTCTGGTGGCGGGGCTATTGGCAAGTAAGGCGTTTAATTTCTCTAAACCTACATTACCTCCGCCCACTAACAACACCTCAAGTGTTTCCAGTTTGAGAAAAACAGGGAAGAGTTGATTCATGGAATATATCGTTAATGGGTAGCCGGATATGGACCTCGGTGCGAAACTACTATGATTTTCTGAGGGTATAAAACGAAAACACCCTTCATCGACTTCTGATGAAGGGTGTTTTACCTATGGTTTACTAAAAGTAGCTTAAGGCAAAGCGACCTTGATGGCCTGTGTTTTGGCTTCGTTTTCGAGTCGGATCAAATACAGTCCGGAGCCGAGCTGATTGGTCTGGAATTCGATGGGGTTCTCGCCCTTCTCCAGCGTCAGCTGCTGACTGCTCAGGGTCCGGCCCGACAAATCCACCAGGCTGACGCGGGCGGCTTTGGCCAGTTGCTCATCGCCATAGTTAACCACCGCCCGAACGTTGCGGCTGGTCA
>CAJYIW010000003.1 GCA_913775095.1 uncultured Siphonobacter sp.
TATGGGTTTTCCCTTTCCAAACTGAAAACTGAAAACTGAAAACTGAAAACTGAAAACTGAAAACTGAAAACTGAAAACTGAAAACTGAAAACTCAAAACTCAAAACTCAAAACTCAAAACTCAAAACCGCAGCGGCGGCCGCTCCAAACTAACTGAAAACTAACAACTCCAAACTGAAAACGCTAAACTCCCCTTACCTTTGTATCGTGAAAAAAACAATTGCGATTATTGGTGGCGGAGCTGCCGGATTTTTTGGAGCCATCAGTGCTGCCGAGGCTTTTCCGGAAGCTCGGGTGGTTTTATTGGAAAAAAGTAAAAACGTACTTTCCAAAGTGCGAATTTCGGGCGGCGGGCGTTGCAACGTAACGAATGCGGCTTCCTCCGTAGCTGACTTACTCAAGGGCTATCCGCGAGGATCTAAATTACTGAAAAATCTTTTCCCTCGTTTCTCCAATCAACACACCATCGAGTGGTTTCAAAGTCGGGGAGTTCCGCTGAAGACCGAACCCGACGGACGAATGTTTCCCGCTTCCGATTATTCCGAAACCATCGTTCGATGTTTACAGCTTCAGGCCAAAAACGCGGGTGTTGAGCTGCGTTTGAGCACTGCGGTCAAAGCCATTCGGGCTACGGAAGAGGGGTTCCAGCTGACGCTCAACGAAGGCCAGACTTTTCAGGCGGATCGCGTACTGGTGACTACGGGCGGACATCCGCAGGTAACGGGTTATGACTGGCTGAGCGAGCTTGGCATTGCCATTACGCCTCCCGTTCCTTCCCTTTTTACCTTTAATTTACCGGATTCCTTTACGCGTGATTTATCGGGAATTTCGGTCAACGAAGCTCTGGTTCGCATTTCCAGTACCAAATTCCAGCACGACGGTCCTGTGCTCCTGACCCATTGGGGACTGAGCGGACCGGCGGTTCTGAAACTGTCGGCCTGGGCCGCTCGCGAACTGGAAGAAAACAATTACCGATTTACCTGTCTGGTCAACTGGACGAACCAGAAGTCGGAAGAAGCCCGAACGGCTCTTGAAGCGTTTAAGAAGCTTAATTCGGCCAAACAACTGGGTACCGTTGCCCCGTTCCAGATCCCGAATCGACTCTGGCGAACGCTCCTTTCTGAAGTAGAAATTTCAGAGCAGTTACGATGGATTGATCTGAACGGAAAACCCTTCAATCGACTCTTCGAAATCCTGACTAACAATGCGTTTGAAGTACAGGGTAAAACGACGTTCAAGGAAGAATTTGTTACCTGCGGCGGCGTAACGCTTTCCGAGATTAACCCTAAAACGCTGGAAAGCAAGGTTGTTCCAGGTTTGTTTTTTGCGGGTGAGATTCTTGATATTGACGGTATTACCGGGGGCTATAACTTTCAGGCCGCCTGGACTACCGCCTGGATAGCAGGTCAGTCTATTGGTTTATAAACGTATATCTGGCTATTAAAATAAAGAGACGCGATCCCTCGCGTCTCTTTATTTTTGATCAGGAATCGGCATGTTCGATCCTTGGTGGGTTTTCTTCGTAACTCACGTCCGAGAATAAATGTATGTAAATAATCCTTGAAGCCCGAAAGGTAAAGGGTACGGATAGTATAATCAGACTGACCGATACGCCAATGTACACGAAGGGCGAGGGATCGTTGAACAAGTAAAACAGAATGACTGCCGTAGCCAGAATAATGCCCGTGGTGAGGCCGTAACTCACGTACATGGCCCCGATGAAAAAGCCCGGTTCGCGTTCGAAACGAAGGCCGCAGGCAGGGCAGTATTTGTGCATCTGATCAAACTTGGTCAGTTTCCAGAGGGGATACTTAAATAATTTCCCCTCCCGGCAACGCGGACAACACCCGCCCGCTACGGCCTCTAGTTTACTTCGTTTCATAAGCTTTACAATTTGACGGTTGGGTCTCAATCGCCGTGGAATGATTCTGCAAGATTACAGCCGACCGTCATTTCAATCAATGACAAAAATCACTTTAGGGCAAATACTGCCGTAAGGCTCCATACGTCCAGGTACCGGCTAAGGCCGATAACAGAGTGATGATTACCACGCTGTACCCAGATCCAATCTGGGCAAATAAAGGGCCGGGGCAGGCTCCGGTCAGGGCCCAGCCGAAACCAAATAATAAGCCGCCGTAAATCTGACCAGGCTGAAATACTTTCGCTGGAATGACGATCTTCTCGCCGGTTAAAGCTTTGGCGTTATAGCGTTTGATAAGGAAAACAGAAATCATTCCGGTTAGTACTGCCGAACCAATCACGCCGTACATATGAAAACTATCCAGCCGGAACATTTCCTGAATCCGAAACCAGGATACGATTTCTGCTTTCACAAAAACAATACCAAAAAGGATACCGATGACACCATAGGCCCAGAGCGAGCGTAACGAAACCTCATCGGGATGTCGCGTCTTCAATTGCGGAGTAAATTCTTCCATTTTTGTCACCATATCCGTTAAAGCTTAAGTAGGTAAGGTAATCCGAACCAGGTCATTACGAAACCGCCCACCATGAAGCAGATGGTTGCCACCAGAGAGGGCCACTGAAGGTTGGATAAGCCCATGATGGCATGACCAGACGTGCAGCCCCCCGCCCAGCGGGTACCAAAACCCACCAGAAAACCGCCCACCACGATCAGAATAAAGCCACGAACAGTCAGCAAAGCCGACCAGTTGAAAACATCTCCGGGGATCAATCCCTGGAAATCATGAACGTTCAGGGCCTGAAGGCTTTCTTTCGTTGCTGAAGCAATCACCATAGGTGCTGGGTTTTTCAGGAAAAGTCCCGCAATAATTCCGCCCACTAAAACCCCGGCGACGAACACCAGATTCCAGCTTTCCTTTTTCCAGTCGTATTGAAAGAATGGAATTCCAGCGGGCAGACAGGCCGCACAGAGGTGACGCAGCGAAGAAGAAATACCGAAGGTTTTATTACCCAATAAAAGCAAAGCCGGAACCGTAAGTCCGATTAAGGGCCCTGCCACATACCAGGGCCAGGGCCGAGTAAGCCATTCCATAAGCTGAATTAGAAAAATGGCCCGTCTAAAACAGGCGGGCCACGGATTTAGGAAATCATTTCGCCACTTTCAGTAGGCACATTCGTTTTCGCAATGGCTCCAAACCCGCCCGCTACTTCCCGAACCTGCTCATAGCCGCGAGCTTTCAGAATTGAAGCGGCAATCATGGAGCGATACCCTCCCGCACAGTGCACGTAGAAAGGCTGGTCTTTGGGAAATTCAGCCATGTGCTCACTCAGGGAAGCCAGCGGGGTATTTTCAGCCCCTGCCACGTGAGCCGTTTCATATTCGGATGGCTTACGAACGTCTTTAACGATTAATTCTTCGTTTTTAAAACGCTCCGCGAATTCTTCCGCAGGTGTGGATTCAATGGTATCCGTTTCTTTGCCTTCGGCCACCCAGCTGTCCATACCGCCCTGCAGGAAACCCAATACCTGATCATATCCTACCCGACTCAATCGAGTGATGACCTCTTCTTCCCGGCCGGGTGCGGTGACCAGTAACAGCGGCTGACTGATGTCGGGAACGAGCGTACCGACCCAGGGAGCAAAATCGCCATCAATACCAATGTTAATACTTCTGGGAATGAATCCTTTACTGAATTCATGGGGCTTGCGGGTATCCAGTACCAGTGCTCCTTCCGTATTGGCAACGGCTTCGAAAGCTTTGGGAGATAAGGGCTGATTGCCGCGTTTTACTACTTTTTCAACCGGTTCAATGCCTTCTTTATTCAAACGAACATTTTCCGGGAAATAGGCCGGTGGCGGGGTTAATCCATCCGTCACGGCTTCAATGAATTGCTCTCTGGTTTGCGGTTGCAGGGCGTAATTCACTTCTTTCTGATGCCCCAGGGTATCGAAGGTTTCCTTACTCATATTTTTCCCGCAGGCTGAACCGGCTCCGTGAGCGGGATAAACGATTACCTCATTGGGTAAGGGCAATACTTTAGAACGCAGCGAATCATACAGAAATCCGGCCAGATCATTCTGGGTAAGGTCTGCTTTCTGAGCTAAATCAGGCCGGCCTACGTCTCCAATGAACAGGGTATCTCCGGTGAAGATCGCTTTTTCCTTACCCGTTTCATCGAGTAATAAAATACAGCTGGACTCCATGGTGTGTCCGGGAGTATGCAACAGTCGCAGGGTGTGATCCCCTAGCTTAAATTCCTGCCCATCGGTCGCAATAATGGCTTCAAATGCCGGTTTGGCCTTGGGGCCATAAATAATCGGAGCACCCGTCTTGGCCGATAAATCCACGTGACCTGAGACAAAATCGGCGTGAAAATGCGTCTCAAAAATATATTTGATGGTCGCTCCGTTACGAGATGCTTTATTGATGTACGTCTGTACTTCGCGAAGTGGATCAATAATGGCCGCTTCGTTTCCTACCTGAATGTAATACGCTCCCTGAGCCAGACATCCGGTATATAACTGCTCGATGATCATAGGTTATTAATGAAGGATAAGGGCAGGACCGAACCCGCCCTCTGGTTAACTCTTCGTATTTTGCCGGACTACCTGCTCAATCTGCTGAGCGGACAATACGCCCGACTGTCGCCACAGTTGCTGACCCCGCTGGTATAAGACCATCGTGGGCACCGACTGAATTTTTAACTGGGAAGCCAGGGCCGGATTTTTGTCAATATCAATTTTGACAATGGTCAGGTCCTCTCCCATTTTATCTTTCACCGCTTTCAGGTAGGGAGCCATCATTTTACAGGGTCCACACCATTCCGCGAAAAAGTCAACTAACACGGGTTTGTCGGAAGCAATGAGTTGCTGAAAGTTACCATTCATGGCTTTGCTGGTTTACAGAGTTTAGAGTTTAGAGTTTTGTGTTAAGGGTTTATCTGTTTAAAGCTTTGAGTTTAAGAAGCACCACTCCTGAATATCAACTCAAAACCCTAAACTCAAAACCCTAAACGCTCTCTACTAAAATCGTACCTTTTCGCGAATGATTCGTTCCAGCTTGTCCGCGTAGATTCCACCCGCCTGACGCCAGAGTAACTTACCCCGCTGGTATAAAATCAGCGTAGGCACCGAGTCCACTTTCAGGTGTTTTTTAAGCGTCATGTTCTTTTCCGCATCAATCTTGATGATCGTTAAATCCTGACCAAAAATCTCCGCGACCGTATTCAAATGCGGAGCCATTTTTTTACAGGGTTTACACCAGTCTGTATAAAATTCCAGTAATACAGGCTCGTCAGAGTTGATAATTTCTTCAAATGTTCCGTTCATATTAATCCGTAGGCCATGGCCTGTTCAATTATAAAATCTATCCTTAACAGTGAATTACAGCATTAATTCCTTGATCAGTATCCCCGTTCCCATGAGCAGGGTGAACCAGCCGAAAGCGGGCTTTAATACCTGCCCCGGAATGTGGCGGGACAAGCCCGTTCCCACGACTACCCCCAGCCACGTCAGACTGGTAAACTTCAGCAAAAACAGCCAGTCCATGTCGTGCTGACCAAGGTCACCGAGGAAACCAATACAGGAGTTAATCGCAATGATGAGCAAAGAAGTTCCAACGGCCAGTTTCATGGGTAACTTCACGAAATTAGCCAATACCGGAATAATCAGAAATCCGCCCCCTACGCCCACAAAACCCGTCAAGGTTCCTACCAGTAGCCCCTCGATGAAGATCAGCGGGTAGTTGAGGCGTTTCCGGATTTCTTCACCCGTATCAATTCGTTCTTTCCGGCGTCCGCGAATCATCGACTGAGCCGACAAAACCATCAGTACGGCAAAAAGAATCATCATCAGCAAGTCCCTCGTCATTACCCAGTCTCCCGATTTCCAGATCACCTCAGGTAAGGCCGGAACCAGGTATTTTCTCGAAATAAATACCATCATAAACGAGGGAAACGAGAAAAATAAAGCCGTTTTCGGGCTGGACAATCCCCTTCGTAAATAATCCACCGAACCAATCAGCGAGGCCGAGCCCACAATCAGCAGACTATAAGCCGTAGCAATCGAAGGGGGTATCCTGAACAGATATACCAGCACGGGCACCGTCAGAATGGATCCGCCGCCGCCTAATAAACTCAATAACAATCCAATCAGGATGGCTACTGCTAATCCTATCCACTCCACCATCCTACATTCTACACTCACAGTTCTCAATGCAGGCAATCAGCTTCAGCACGTCCCGTTCTTTCAGGGAGTAATACCGGTTCTGACCTTCCTGTTCAGCCTGTAAAATTCCTTTGAGCTTCATGTTGATGAGGTGATGCGATAACAGCGACTGCTCGCAATCCAACAATCGACCCAGTTCATTCACGCTGAGCCGATCATTCATTCCCAGCAATTCAATAATCGCCAGCCGGGTGGGATGAGCAACCGTTTTCAGGATAAAAGCCGCTTTTTCAAGCTTTTCTTTACTAGTACTTTTTTCAGTAATCGTCATAAGAGTGCGTAACAATCGCTCAAATATATTAACATATTTTCATATTACCATACTTGTCAATTATTATTAACCACTGCGATGGAAAAACAGATCCGGATTAACGAATAATGGGGACGAGCCCGGATTCCGGTCGCAGTGTCTGGAATTGCTGTTATTTTTACTTTCCGTTTCCAGGCATTAACCCCTTTTCCATGCTTATTCTTTCCATTACCCTTTATCTGATCCTGAATCTTGGCGTGGGGCTGTGGGCTTCCCGGCGGGTTAGTACTACGGAGGACTTTGTATTAGCCGGGAGAAAGCTGGGGTTTGGACTGGCCTCGATGGTTACCTTTGCCACCTGGTTTGGCTCCGAGACCATGATGGGAGCACCCGGTCGTTTTGTGGAAGAGGGTTTTCTGGGGGTCATTGAAGATCCTTTCGGAGCAGGATTATGCCTGATTCTGGTGGGCTTGTTTTACGCCCGGATTTTTTACCGCTGGAACATCATTACCTTTTGTGATTTTTTCGGCTTACGGTTTGGCAAATCCGCTGAGTTACTCTCGGCCTTACTCATTGTCCCCTCCTATTTCGGCTGGATTGCCGCTCAGCTCGTTTCGATGAGTATCATCGGGCAAACGGTTTTTGACTTACCCATGACTACGGGCATCTGGTCCGGAGCGGGTTTGGTAATGATCTATACCCTGACGGGCGGCATGTGGTCGGTTTCCATTACGGATTTTCTGCATAACATCATCCTCATCGCCGGACTGATCATTCTGGCGGTCATCCTTTTGAACGAATCCAATGGTCTTTCGGCCGTTATCCAGCAACAGCCCAAAGACTTTTTCCGGATTGTTCCGCAAAGTTATTCGCTGAACGAATCCCTCGATTATTTCGTCGCCTGGATTACCATTGGTTTGGGCTCCATTCCCCAGCAGGACGTTTTTCAACGGGTAATGGCCGCAAAGGATGCGAAAACAGCCGTTCGCTCCGCCCTGACTGCGGGGATACTCTACTGGACGGTAGCCCTGTTCCCATTGTTCATTGGTTTGATGGCGGTACAGCTACACCCCAATTTACGGCAGGGAGATTTGCAGTTATTACTTCCCAACATGGTTTTGCAGCACGCTCCCCTGGCCGTACAGATTTTGTTTTTCGGAGCCCTGATTTCAGCCCTGTTAAGCACGACTTCCGGAGCTATTCTGGCTCCAGCCGCCGTCATTGGTGAAAACCTGGTGCGGCCTTTTCTGCCCACATTAACCGATCAGAAGCTGTTACTCACCATCCGTCTTTCGGTCATCGGGGTTACTGCCGCCTCCATTTCGATGGCTCTGGACCGCCAGAATGTCTTCGAACTGGTGGGCGAATCTTCTGCATTCAGTCTGGTCTCACTATTCATTCCGATGACGGCGGGTTTATACTGGAAAAAGGCTTCGCTGGCGGGCTGTCTGCTTTCCATGAGTCTGGGACTAATGGGCTGGCTTGTAGCCGTTTCCGCCGAAACCAGTATCAACCCGATTTTATACGGATTAGCCGGAAGTTTGTTAGGCATGATTATGGGCTCTTTGGTATTAAAATCTTCCCTGAAGGCGGTCTGATGGTCTCTACAAAGAACTAGTTCCTAAAACGTAGAGACTATAGGCAAACCTTCAGCCTGATTATGTGTTCAATTCAAAATCAATCTATAATAAAAAAGCCCCGGAAAACCGAGGCTACTAGTACCATCAATAAACAACCATCAACTAACTATTAATCCACAATCATCTTAAAGCCTTCTCCGTGAAGGTTGATGAGCTGGATACGCTCGTCGGGGCGTAAATATTTGCGGATTTTTGTCAGATACACGTCCATGCTACGGGCATTGAAATAACTGTCATCGCCCCAGATGGCTTTTAGGATGTAACTCCGGCTCAGCGGCTGGCCAAGGTGCTGGCAGAAAATCTTCAGTAATTCCGCTTCGCGGCTGGTCAGTTTTTGAGACTCTTCCCCGTGGGTCAGGGTCTGGCGTTCGGCGTCAAAAGTTAAATTCCCGATCTGGAAAATGCGATTTGATTTCTGGTCTTTCTGCTCATTTTTCTGACTCCGCCGCAGAATGGCTTCCATCCGGGCCACCAGTTCTTCCATATTGAAGGGCTTGGTCAGATAATCATCGCCACCGAGTCGGAATCCCTGCAGGGTATCTTCTTTCATAGCCTTGGCGGTCAGAAAGATGATGGGAATATCTGCATTGGCCTGACGGATCTCTTTGGCTAAGGTAAAACCGTCCTTTTTAGGCATCATGACGTCAAAAATGCAGAGATCGTATTCCTGCTTGACGAACTGGTTCAGGGCTTCGTCTCCGTCGCGGGCCAGATCAGCGGGATAGCCTTTCAATGTCAAATATTCCTGTAATAAGGTTCCGAGGTTAGGATCGTCTTCAGCGAGCAGGATTTTCATAGTTGTTCCAGATTAAGTGAGACTCTGATCTACAAGCCAGAGCCCGGCGTCTTGTGATCAAACCGGGGCTTTGCAAACCCCATTTTTTATTCAAACGGCAAGGTAATCTCGAAAGTACTTCCCTTGCCGGGTGTGCTGTCCACCTTGATGGTGCCCTTGTGTTCATCCACAATTTTCTTGACGTAACTCAGCCCTAAACCAAAGCCTTTTACGTTGTGCACATTCCCGGTAGGGACGCGGTAAAATTGTTCAAAAATATGTTTTAACGCTTCTTTATTCATACCAATGCCCTGATCAGCAATCGTAATTTTCAGCCCCTGAGGAGTATTCTCCGTACTGACCTGTACGTCAGTTACGTCACCGGAATATTTAATGGCATTATCAAGCAAGTTAAAAATCAGATTCGTTAAATGGACTTCATCCCCCACAATCAGAGGCTTAGTCGCCTTCAGATGCGATTCAAGAATGCCATTTCGGGCTTCAATTTGCGGACTCAGGCTGTGTACTACCGTCTCAATCAGTTCGTGCATGTCCGTTTGCTCCCGGTTCATTTTCACTTCTCCCCGGTCGAAACGTGCCGCCTGTAAAACTTTTTCAACCTGTGACCCCAGCCGCTGATTCTCATCACGGATGATTCCCAGATACCGGCGAAGCATGGTGGGCGAGGCCGCCACAGCATCGTCCTCCAGCATTTGCGTAGCCAGCGAAATGGTGGAAACCGGCGTTTTGAACTCGTGGGTCATGTTATTAATGAAATCATTCTTCATGTCAGAAAGTTTTTTCTGTCGCAGAATGGTGCTCATGGCAAAATAAAAACAGCCCCCCATCACCAGGATTAACACCATGGAACTGAGAAGGGTGGTCCAGATTTGTTCGGCCAGGTAACCCTGACGCTCTGGAAAATACACAAAAAGCATATTATCCGTAGCTAATAAATCGGAAGGGAAAAGCTGCATACTATATCCTCCTAATAAACGATCTTCCCGGTAACCGGGCGAAGAGGTATAAATGAAATCGTGCGGATGGTCATCCGAACGATACCCATACTCAAAGGGCAAATCAATCCCCCGCACCACAAACTCATGACGTAACAGGGAATCCAGAATTTCGGTGTCCACCCGCTGATCCAGAGGACGGTCGTTGGTTAACAAATCCAGAAAAACCTCCCGCATGATCTGCGACTTCTGAGCGGCTTTTTCGTAGTCCGTCTGTTTCCGGTTTTTAGTGGAATCAACCCGTTTCAATCGCGGAGTAACGGCTACTTTTGATCGGGAGGACCTGGCAACTTTCGGTTTCGCCAGAGCTGATTTACTGCTTTTTCCAGTGACCCGATTCGACAGAAAACGCCCCAGAGAATCCTTTCGACTCCTGACCGTCTTCACGTTCTGAACATCCCGGGGCAGGTTCCGAAAAATGGTTTCATCGTATCTTTTTTCCAGCTCTTCCCGCGAATGCTCCGTCGGTTGAACCGGCACATCGTTTCGATAATATTCTTCGATGTAATGCATCTCCGCATCGGTCAGAACGCCACCAGGACGGCCCAGTACATCTGAAGTGACCTTCGTTCGTCCGTAAAACTCAAACTGCTGAACAATGGGCGACGGGGTCGCATACCGCAAAATAGTGGCGGGATCCGCTGATTTATCCGTTTTCTCTACTCGACTGGATCGCTTTTTCTGAGCAATCACGGGGGTCTTTGGTGACTCCTGTGGAATGGCGATGTGTTGCAACTGCTCCCGGCGGCGTTCGGCCTCGATCTTTTTGTTGGTCAACACACTTACTTCCGTTTTCTCCAGTTTATGTACCACCGCGTCCATAGCCTCGGTTACGGTCGCATCAAACTGTTCGGCTTTGGCATTCAGCGTCTCCCGAAGGCCAAACACCTGAAAAACCACCAGCCCAATCAAAGCGAAGCACATCAAGGCTACCAACCAACGGATTTTCTGCTGCGTCATTCTTTATTACTTACGAGTTTGAGGAGGTTTGATTCCGTTTGAAAAGCTGAAGTTATAACCTACTGAAATACAATCTAAAGTACCTTAGCTATTGAACGTTATGCTCGCTCCTTCAAACGCCATCAAACACTCAAACGATATCAAAATCAAACCATTCAAACCGAATCAAACTTCTTTAAACATTCAAATTCTGAATCAACCTATCTTCTAAACAACGAATTTACCCGCTGAATTTCTCAGTGGGTTCATCTCAAAGGTAGAGGTTTAAGCATTTTTAACAAGTGACCCCGTCAGGGGAATGAAGAAAATCAGATTTCAAATGCAACGTTGCCTACAGGATGCCTGTCTTTTGGACATCATAACTAAACCAATAGAACCATGCGTTTCCCTGCTTTAGCACTCGCTGCTGTTCTTGCCACCGCTGGAACGGTCCTGGCTCAGCAAAAAGAGTCATCGAAAGAAACCAATAGACTTCGCCTGCGTTACGAACATTCCAACGACGGCAAAACTCAAATCATTGATCGTACGTTCGAAAATCAGGCCAAACTGGATGCCTTTTTAGATTCACTCAACAGCAGTAAACCTTCAGATGGCGGTCGAACCAGCATCATTGTAGATCAGGATGATGCTCCCATTTTCCACAATCGGAACTCTGAAGCATTAGCTTACCGTACGCCTCAGCCTCCCCGAGCTCCCAAATCTCCCCGTACCCCCAGAGCCTACCGCAACGACGAACCGCTGGCCCGTGGCGAGTGGGAGAAGTTTGACAAGGAAATGGAACGCTTTGGCAAAGACATGGAACGTTGGGGAAAAGACTTCGGAGATAAATTCAGTGAGTCTTTCCGTTACTACGCACCGAATCGCAATTCGTTGCCCAAGCTTTCCCCTCAGGTGTTCACCTGGGAAGGAACGAGTTCATCCAAAACCGTCCGCAGCCTGAATGTGTATCCGAACCGTCCTTTTAACCAGACGCTGAATCTTCGTTTTACCTCTCCCGTGAAGGGCGACGTAACGATTCTGGTAACGGACGTGAAAGGTCGGGAGGTGGCCAAAGAAACCGTGAAAGACTTTGAAGGGGAATACGTAGGACAGGTTACCCTGTCGAAAAAAGCCGAAAAAGGAACCTACTTCGTGACGGTAACCCAGGGCGAAGACGGCACCGTCAAGCGGGTCGTTATTGAATAATCCCAAAACTAGTCGCTAAAAAACGCTGAAGGGACGCCCCTTCAGCGTTTTTTGCTTCATGTCTACCTGTTGCACGTGGCCATCGGTTATATTTGCAACATGCGGATTTGCTCATTCTTGCTGGCCTTCTACATTCTGGTGCTGTCGGTAGCTCCCTGCACTGGCCATCACCACGAGCCCGCTCAGGATCATTCATCCGACCTCACCCAACTAACCCAGGCCGATCATTCCGATCACGACGACTGCGAACACGCCCTCTGCTCCCCCTTCTGCGTTTGCCACTGCACGGGAATTTTCCTGCATAGTTCGCTGCAAAGTCCTGATCTGACCCTTTCCGAAGCCTGTTCATTCCATCCACGGGCTACCTTCTGGTACACGCTTTCCCAGCCCCGGGGCTATTCATTTTCCATCTGGCAGCCACCCATGCAAGCCTAGCAGGGATCAGTGCGTCCTTACGTTTCGTTTTTTGCGGATGCAAAGGCTTTTCAGGCCTGTTTTAGCATTCGCTGACCGACGCTGACTCCTCCTTTCAGACGTTCCCTATTTGTTTCCTTCTTTAATTTTCTTTCCATGCTGGATAAAATCATTCGATTTTCGATTGACCATAAACTCATTATAGCCCTGTTTACCCTGGCTCTGATGGGTTGTGGAGCTTATTCGCTGAGTCGCCTGCCGATGGATGCTGTTCCTGATATTACGAATAATCAGGTGCAGGTCATTACCCTTACACCTTCACTGGCGGCTCCCGAAGTAGAACGGCTCATTACCTTTCCCATCGAACAAACCATGGCGAGCGTTCCCGAAACGGAAGAAGTCCGCTCGATTTCCCGCTTTGGTCTTTCGGTAGTTACCATCGTTTTTCACGAAGATGTAGACATCTACTGGGCCCGACAGCAAGTAGGTGAACGCCTGAATGAAGCAAAAACGCTCATTCCCGCCAACGTTGGTAACCCTGAACTGGCTCCCATTTCCACCGGACTCGGGGAGATTTATCAGTACACTGTTCACGCCAAAAAAGGCTACGAAAAGAAGTACGATGCCATGTCGCTTCGCAGCATTCAGGACTGGTACGTACGGCGACAGCTCATTGGAACGCCCGGCGTGGCGGAGGTAAATAGCTGGGGTGGCTTTCTCAAGCAGTACGAAGTAGCGGTAGAACCCGAAAAACTACGGAGCTACAACCTGAGTGTCAGCGATATTTTCGCTGCTCTGGAAAAAAACAACCAGAATACCGGCGGGGCTTATATCGACAAAAAACCGACGGCTCTGTTTATTCGCTCCGAGGGTCTGATTAACTCCCTTGAAGACATCGGTAAAATTGTTATCAGAAACACCAGCGGCGGCACGCCCGTCCTGATTCGGGACGTAGCCGAGGTTCGTTTCGGCTACGCCAACCGCTACGGAGCCCTCACCCGCAACGGCGAAGGTGAAGCTGTCGGTGGACTGGTGATGATGCTGAAAGGCGAAAATTCCAGCGAAGTGGTCAAACGCGTTCAGGAACGCATCACCCAGATTCAGAAGACCTTACCCGAAGGAGTGATGATTGATCCTTTTCTGGTGCGGAGTGAATTAGTAGGCCGGGCCATTGGAACTGTCACCCAGAACCTCGTGGAAGGAGCCCTGATTGTCATTTTCGTACTTGTCGTTTTCCTGGGTAACTGGCGGGCCGGGCTTATTACGGCTTCGGTTATTCCCCTGGCCATGCTTTTTGCCTTTACCCTGATGAAATTCTTTAACGTTTCGGGTAACCTCATGAGCCTCGGAGCCATTGATTTCGGACTGATTGTGGACGGAGCCGTGATCATTGTGGAAGCCACACTGCACCATTTTGGCTTACGAAAATCCGGTCGGTTAACCCAGTCGCAGATGGATAATGAAGTCTATGAATCTGCCAGTCGGATTCGGAGTTCAGCGGCGTTTGGGGAGATTATCATTCTGATCGTTTACCTGCCTTTATGGACGCTTTCGGGCATTGAAGGCAAGATGTTCAAGCCCATGGCTCAGGTGGTAAGTTTTGCCATTCTCGGAGCGTTCATCCTTTCCCTTACCTACGTTCCGATGATGACGGCTCTGTTTCTGAACAAGAACATCACTCACAAAGTCAGTCTGTCGGATCGTCTGATGGCCTTCTTTCACCGAAAATATACGCCCCTTATTAAGGCGGCTTTACGGTTCAAATTAGCCATTATCCTCATTTCCGTAAGCTTACTGGGCGTTTCGGTCTGGACGTTTACCCGCATGGGTGGTGAGTTTTTACCGACCCTGGAAGAAGGCGATTTAGTAGCTGAAACCATGTTGCTAACGGGCAGTTCCCTGACTCAAACGGTTGATAAAGTAACCCAGGCTTCGGATTTATTAATGAAGCGTTTCCCGGAAGTTTCTCAGGTGATTGGAAAGATTGGAGCCGCCGAAATCCCTACGGACCCCATGCCCATGGAGGCCTGCGACCTGACCATTAAACTCAAGCCCAAAGAAGAATGGACCTCGGCCCATACCCGCGAAGAGCTGGCCAACCTCATGACCGAAGCTCTGGAAGATATTCCCGGTGTTAATTTCGGAATTTCGCAACCCATTCAGTTCCGTTCCAATGAGTTAATTTCCGGTGTTCGTCAGGACGTAGGGGTGAAGATTTTCGGCGAAGACCTGGAAGAGTTAAGCCGACTTCAGCAGCAAATCGTTGGCCTGGTTTCGTCGGTAGAGGGAGCCAAGGATATTTATCAGGAAAAAATCTCCGGTTTGCCGCAGATTATCGTCAATATTAATCGCGATAAACTGGCTCAGTTTGGACTGGACATCGAAACCGTAAACCGGGCCATCAGCACGGCTTTTGCCGGAGAAGTAGCGGGACTGGTCTACGAAGGCGAAAAGCGGTTTGATCTGGTCGTGCGTTTTTCTCCCGACCACCGCCAACGCATCGAAGACGTTCAAAACCTGTTTGTCACCACGGCTAACGGAAATCATATCCCCTTACAACAGGTCGCGGATGTTTCGTTAAAACTGGGCCCGAATCAGATTCAACGCGAAGATGCCAAACGCCGGATTATCATCGGTTTCAACGTTCGCGGACGGGACGTGCAAAGTGTGGTGCGGGAGTTACAGGCCAAGATTGACGGTCGCGTTACGTTCCCGCCGGGTTATTACGTTCGATATGGCGGACAGTTTGAAAACCTGCAGGAAGCCACGGGCCGTTTATCCATCGCCGTTCCCATCGCTCTGACGCTGATTCTCGCTTTACTCTACTTTACTTTTAATTCCATCGGTCAGTCTTTACTGATTTTTACGGCTATTCCCATGGCAGCTATTGGCGGCGTTTTTGCTCTGGTCTTACGCGATATGCCCTTCAGCATTTCAGCGGGGGTAGGTTTTATCGCCCTGTTCGGTGTAGCCGTTCTGAATGGAATTGTCCTGATTGGGGAGTTCAATTTCCTGAAAAAATCAGGCATTCAGGACCTTACCGAAATCATTCTGAAAGGAACCGAAACCCGCCTGCGTCCGATTTTGATGACGGCCACGGTCGCCTCGCTCGGATTCTTACCCATGGCTACCTCGTCGGGAGCGGGTGGTGAAGTGCAGAAACCACTGGCCACGGTCGTCATTGGTGGTCTGGTTACTTCTACGTTATTAACCCTTTTCGTCATTCCCATTTTATACGTGTATCTGGAAAAAGGATTCCGACTCAAAAACCAGGCGGTGGCTCTTCTGGCTCTGTTCCTCTCGCTGCCCCTGCTTAGTAAGGCTCAGGGTCCCCTTTCGCCGGAACAGGCCGTTAAGCTGGCCCTGGAAAACAACCGCTCGCTGGCCGCCGCCCGAACCGATGTAAAAAGTCGTCAGATCCTGGAACGAACCGCCAAGGAGTTACCCAAAACCGAGCTTTCGGTTTTGGCCGGTCAGTACAACAGCTACAAGTTCGACCAGAACGTTACCCTGAGTCAGAGCATTCCGAACCCGGCGGTTTTCAGGGCTCGTTCGCAAACCTTGCAGGCTCAGACGCAAAGTGCTCAGTTACAGGTACACGTTACTGAAAACGATCTGGCGTATCAGGTAAAGTCAACCTGGTATGAACTGGCCTACCTCCGTAACCTCCAGCAGTATTACCAGTCGCAGGATTCCCTCTATGCCAACTTCCTGCGGGCGGCTCAGCTACGTTTGCGTACGGGCGAAGCCGGTTCTCTGGAATCAACGGTCGCCCAAACCCGGCTGCGTCAGATTCAAACCTTACGCACGCAGAATGAAGCGGATCTGGCCATTGTGCAGCGTCGCCTTCAGACCTTATTATTCGCGGATGTCCCACCGGAAATTGCCAGTAGCTCTGATCTGGCTATTCGGAAATTACCCGATACTCTGAACCACGCGACCAATCCTCTGGTAGCCTGGTACGCCCAGCAGGTTAAGCTGGCGGAAACCGAGCAGGAGCTGCAAAAAGCCAATCGCAAACCTGATTTTTCGGTGGGGTACTTCAATCAGAGTCTGATCGGAGCCGTGAAACTGGGGGCTCCCACAACGGACGCTACTTCGAGTGCGAATCGTTTCCACGGCGGGCAGGTCGGTATTAATTTTCCTCTGTTCGGGAAAGCCTACCGGGCCCGCATTGACGCCGCCCAACTCAACCAGCAGGCCCAGCAACAGCAGTTTGATCAGCAACAGAAAAACACCGAAAGCGAAATGGCTTCGCTGATGCAGGAAGTCCGGAAGCTTCAGCAAAACCTGGATTATTACCAGGGTTCCGCCTTACCACAGGCTCAGGAAATCCGTCGGCAGTCCAACCGGGGTTTTCAGGCGGGAGAAATCGGGTATGTAGAATATCTGCAAGGCATCAGTACCGCCAACGAGCTCCAGCTGGGGTACCTGCAAACGGTTCAGTCGTACAATCAGAGCGTCATTCGTCTCGAATGGGTATTAGGCATCCAGTAGTTAACTCTTCTCACACATGAAAAAACATCTGTTCACATATCTCCTTTTTGCAGGCTTACTCATGGCTTTTTCAGCCTGTAAAGAAAAATCCGACAGCCACGAAGGACACGATCATTCGGGACATTCGCACGCAGAAGCCAGTCCCGAAGGCGAAAGTCACGGCGAGCACGATCATCACCACGAAGCCGGTCACGACGAACATGAGGAGGAAGAAGCCGAGCTGAATGAAAGTCAGTATAAAGCTCTCGGGATCATGCTGGGCTCGGTTGAAAGTCGTTCGCTTTCGGGAGTTATTCAGGCCACGGGTTCGCTTGTCATGCCTCCCCAGCAACAAATCAGCATCTCTTTTCCTTACGGCGGCATTGTGCGATCGACGACCCTGTTGCCCGGTAAATGGGTGAATAAAGGGGAAACCGTAGTAACGCTGGAAAATCCGGAATTCATTGCCCTTCAGCAGGAATACCTGGAGGCGGCCAGTCAGTTAACCTATCTCGAACAGGAAAACCGTCGGCAGGATGAATTAAGCCGTGAAAACGTGGCCGCTGCCAAAGTTTTCCAGCGAACCAGTTCTGAATTAAAAGCCCTGAACGCTCGCCTGGATGGACTCAAACAGCGGCTTGGCCTGCTGAACCTGGCCGCCAGTTCGTTAAGCAAGGGGATTCGCCGGACGGTTTCCGTAGTGGCTCCCGCCAGTGGTTACGTAACGCACGTGAACGTCAATACGGGGAAGGCCATTCAGGCGAATGAAATGCTGGGGGAACTGGCCGATACCCGCTTTGCCCAGGCGGAACTGAATATTTTTGAAAAAGACCTGTCCCGTCTGAAAACGGGTCAGCAGGTGCACGTTCGACTGGGAAACGAATCGACGGATCGGCTGGCTACCATTTATCTCATTGGTCGGGAGATAACGCCCGAACGCATGGTGAAAGTATTATGCAAGCTCAGCCAGACCAGCCGCGATCTGGTGCCCGGTACGTACCTGACGGCTCATCTGGAAACGGGGGGAACGCAGGTTAAAGCCCTGCCCGAAGCCGCCGTGGTTCGTTCAGGGAATAAGCAATATGTCTTTGTTTCGGAAGGGAAACACAATGAAGAGGGCAGCGTGCATTATCCCTTCAAACGGGTAGAAATCCGCACGGGTCTTACTCAGAATGGATACGTGGAAGTTTTCCCACCCGCGAATGTGAAGCCTAATACTGTTGTCATCAGGGGAGCCTACGATTTATTATCCGTGATGAATAACAGCGAACACGGGCATTCGCATTAGCGGTTCATTAGGGGAGCAATGCCAATCGTCTGGGCGAAAGTCTTCCCTGTGGCTGGTGTCCTCACTATCGCTGTGGCTGGTGTCCTCACCAGCCACCCGGTAATGACCAGTTAAATTTTGTTAATTACGCTTCGCATTCCATCCATAGCCCGTAGTTTTCAGCATGATTCGAAAACTACGGGCTTTGCTACTTTTCTACCGTCAGCTGGCAGGCTTCTCCAGCCTTGTTACACTCGCTTTAGCCGGGGTAATGCTAGCGGATCCGGAGGCTCTGGCTTTTGTTTCCTGTATAAAACTATTACTCAGTGTCGTATCTCTGGCTCTGTATCGACACTCGTCTGCCATTCGTTTCTTTTTTCTGCATAATCTTGGCTTACATACCTGGGAGATTATTGGTTCACTACTGGTCATTGATTACCTGATTTTCCTCCTCATCATTCAGTGTACGACAGCCTTCTTCTGAAACCATGATTCATCAACTGGAAGCGGATAGTATCAGCATTCACTACGAAAACAGAGCCATTATTACGGGTGGATATCTAAAAGCTGAAACGGGAAAAATTACGGGTTTACTGGGGAGAAATGGCTATGGAAAAAGTAGTCTACTGAAAGCTCTTTTCGGAGCAGTGAAAGCAGAATACAAATCCGTCCGAGTGGATCAGAAATGGATACCTGATTTACTTTCCGTTCGGAACCTGGCGGCGTACTTACCTCAGCATAGCTTTGTTCCCGATTACCTGAACGTCCAAACGGTCTTCGATTTATACGGCACAGATTTCGAGAAAATCAGCACCTCTTTCCCGGAATTAAAGACCTGTTATACCCAGAAGACAGGTCAATTATCGGGGGGCGAACGACGACTGGTCGAAACGCTGCTTATTCTTTTCCGACCCGTTCAGTTTGTCTTGCTGGACGAACCCTTTTCGTTCTTATCTCCTGTGCTGATCGAACGTTTACTGGTAATCATTCAGGAAGAAAAAAGAAACAAAAGCATCATTATTACCGACCATCTGTACAAAACCATCCTTCGCACCTGCGATGACCTGTACCTGATTTCCAATCAGCGAACTTATCTAATCCGTACGCCAGAAGAGTTAGTCCGCTGGGGTTACCTGCCCGATGAATAACAAAAAAGAGACGCGATTACTCGCGTCTCTCTCCTACTTCTGACAGGCTATTCTTTTTTACTTCTCAGCAATGAGTTTATCCATCAGTAAATTAAAATCTTCCACGAATTTATCGTAATACTTACCCGTTCCGGGGCCGGAGAAGCCCGTATGGATTTCCCGAACGTTTCCTTTGCGGTCGATATAAATCGTCGTCGGGTACCCCATGATTTTATTAAGCATCGGTAAACTGGCCGAAGCTGACTGATCGGATACCCCCGCTAAAACGACCGGGTAAGGAATTTTAAAACGATCAATCATCTTAATTAACTTGGGCTGGGACTCCTTGAAATCTGCACTTCTCTCGAAAGAAAGACCTATAAATTCAACCCCACGTTTTTTATTCTTATTATACCAGGGCACCATAAAGTTGGTCTCGTCCATACAGTTCGGACACCAGGAACCCATGATTTGCAATACCACTACCTTTCCCTTGAAACGCGGATCATCCAGACTCACCTTCTGTCCGGTTTTAGCTTCGGGAAACGTGAAGGCCACTTTCTCATAACCGGGTTTCAAAAACGTCAGCGACTTTTCATCGGGCAGGGAAGCCGATTCGTCTTTGACTGCCACGAACGAAGATTTTCCAGCCGGGCCACTGAAGAAATCGCCCGAAATTTTGTCTTTTTCCAGTTTGGCTTTGAAAAGGAAGAGATGCGAGCCGTCGTAGGTAGACAGAAAAAGGCTGTCTCCGATGATATCGCCGTCCAGGTAGCGGTAATCGCCCGTTGGGGTCAGGAAACTGGCGGCTACTTTACTGCCATTCTGCTCAAAAACGCCCACAGCCTTCGAGCTTTCCCCGAACGTGGTGGCGTATTTACCGGCAATGTTCCAGTTCGTCTGTTGAGGAGTGGCAGCAAAGCGGTAGGCTTTACCGTATTCAGCCCGGAAGGGAATCGTGATGTATTGCTTACCTCTTTTTTTTCTATAAACGCCCTTCAGTTCTTTCCCCGAAACTTTTCCAATCAGCTCGGCGTCAAACAATTCCATGGGTATATGTAAGGAGTCGCCCCTGATCGTTGATTCGTCCATTTTCAGGCGTTCTTTCCCATTAATCACCCAAACGTTATAAACATTCGCTTTTCCAGCGGGTTCAATCTGTAGGCCAAAGGGCAACTCTCCCCCTTTATTCGTTACCGTGGCCCGCCAGATTCCTTTTTGTACCGAAGTCTGGGCAAAGACTGGGAGCGACAGTAGCAAGCTTAAACCAATCGAAAAGATTTTTTTCATACAGGGAAGTTGATTTTCAAACAGTTAAGTGCCTTAATGATCCGGTTTTAGAAAATGATTGTACTGAAACTTGATTCACATTTGTAAATTTTGTTAATCTTGTAACCTCTTTTATCCTCCACCAAATTTTTTAAAGAAGTCAAAAATGAGCAATGAAAGTTCCATTGCGAAAGCGGACGTATTATTTTTGAAGAATTTTTAGTCTGGAGTGAGAAAACACACGACTTCCTCTGCTCCAAAGCGTTCATTTTTAAAGCATTATTCTGTAAGTTCATGTCTTCAACCCCAACGCCCGATTACCACCAGCCCGTTATGCTTCAGGAATGTCTGGAGGGGCTCAACATTCGCCCGAACGGTATCTACGTGGATGTAACTTTTGGTGGGGGTGGTCATTCCCGAGCGATTCTTAAACAACTCAGCCCCGAGGGTCGATTGCTAAGTTTTGACCAGGATCCGGATGCCAAGGCAGAGTCCAAATTCATTACTGATTCGACGTTTACATTCATAGAAGCCAATTTCCGTTACCTGAAGAAATTCCTGCGTCTGAACGGCGTTCGGAAAGTGGACGGTATTCTGGCGGACCTGGGCATTTCCTCCCATCAGATTGACGTACCCGAACGGGGGTTTTCTACCCGTTTCGACGGCCCGCTGGATATGCGAATGAACCCGGAGTCCGAATTTTCAGCCCGGGACGTGATCAATACCTACGACGAAGCTCAGCTTCACAGAATTTTTGGATTATATGGCGAAGTAAAAAATGCCCGTACGCTGGCCAATGCCGTCTATGCGGCCCGTCAGAACGGACCGATTGAAACCGTGCAGGAGCTGAAGGCAGTCCTTCAGAAATTTGCTCCCCGGGGTAAAGAGTTCAAGTATTTTGCTCAGGTATTTCAGGCCATTCGCATTGAAGTGAATGAAGAAATGAAAGTGCTGGAAGAATTTCTGGAACAGGTTCCGGAGGTATTGGCTCCCGAAGGCCGGCTGGTGGTGATGAGTTACCATTCGCTGGAAGATCGTCTGGTGAAAAACTTTATTCGCTCGGGCAAGTTTCACGGGGAAGCCGAGAAAGATTTCTACGGTAATGAACTGAAGCCACTGAAGTCGGTTACCCGCAAACCCATTGAAGCCACGGAAGACGAAATTACCCGCAACTCCCGTGCCCGCAGTGCCCGCTTGCGGATTGCGGAACCCAATTAGTCGTTTGCCATTACCCCGAAACCAGACTTCAATCCTGCTCTGAATTATGTCATCCAGCCCTGAAAAGAAGAAACCTATCCAGTGGTTAGAACCGCTGTTTAAACTGCTGCGAGTCAGTCAGTGGAAGGGCCAGTCGAACCCTAATCAGAAGTTATTCAATGCTTTACTAATCGTCGTATTGATGATTAGTTACGTAGCCTGGGTCTTACACGGCGAATCGCTAATCCGGGAAACCGATACCAACCGGCGGAAGATCAGTGAGCTGAATGCCGAGTTAACCTACGAGAAATCGAAGCTCATGCAGGAGTCCCGTCAGTCCCGCATCATTCAGAAAGTAGCTCCCATGGGTTTACGCGATTACCGGAATGAACAGCCCCCCATCAAAATTGTAGTTCCTGCAACGAAGCCTCCGCAAGAGACCGATCAACCCTAACATAACCTTCAAGAATTGCATTCATTATGGCTGAAGCTCTGAATCTGAAACGGCGGATTTTCCTACGCAGTATCCTGGTGTCGGCGGGGTTGCTGATCTTTAGTATTGCCATTGCGGTGCGTATTGCCTACGTACAGCAGGTGGAAGGACCAGAATGGAAAAGCCGGGCCGAGAACACGCGTTACCGCGTTATTCCCGCCTCCAGAGGTAATATTTTTTCGGATGATGGTAGTTTGCTGGTCACCTCGGTGCCCGAATATCGGGTGGGGATTGACCTCAGCGTGACCGTTCGCCATTCGGCCGATTCCGCTCATTTCTATAAAAACCTGGATTCCCTGACGATTCATCTGAGCCAGATGCTCAATGACTCCCCCGCGACCATTCGCAAGCGTATTCTCAATGCTCGCCGGAAGCTACTGGATGTGATGGCCTATAACGAAGCTCAGACGGATACTTCCCTCTGGAAACAGGAACCCCGTTACCTTTCCATCAGCCCGAAGCATATTACCTACGAAAAGAAAAAATGGCTCTTTGAAAGTACGAAATGGGCCACCATCCGTAAGGCCACCAAAGAAGAAAAACTCCAGGACAAAGCTCTGAACCGTCGGGTATTCCGGTTTAAATGGATGCCGATGGACAGCGTCAAACTTTTCTCGACGGGTCTTAACTTCGAGCTCGTTCCGAACCGGGATAAGCCTTTCAGAAACACCGCGTCCCGCCTGCTTGGCAAGACGGATGACATCATTATCAAGGACCCGAACGCTCAGGGACTGGAGGTCATGCGGGGCGTCACGGGCATTGAGAAAAGCTTCGATAAAGTTTTATACGGACAGGAAGGGCACGGCTGGTTTGAAAACCTGCGTGGAAGCTGGCGACCCCTTAACGAATCGGAAGAACACCACCCCATCCCCGGTCTTGACCTGTATACGACCCTGAACATCAACATGCAGGATGTGACGGAAGCGGCCTTAATGAAAGCGGTGAAACATTACAAAGCCAAATACGGAACGGCCATTGTCATGGATACCAAAACGGGTGAAATCAAGGCTATTGCCAATCTCCACCATACCAAAGACACGACGTATGTGGATGACCAGAATTTTGCGGTGAATTATCGAATTGCACCGGGCTCTACCTTCAAGCTGGCGACGATGATGGCCGTTTTTGAAGAAACGAACGTCTCGCCCAATGATATGGTCAGCACCACGGGACAATACCTGCACCTGCACGATTCGAATAACATGGGCTACGGAGTCATTACCATTGCGGACGCCTTCATGCGTTCTTCCAACACCGGCATGGCTCGGGTTCTCGTGCAGCATTTCTCGAATAAGCACGATAAGTTCATTGATTACCTCGAAAAGTTTCACCTGGCCGATAAACTGGGTTTTCAGGTGGAAGTAAGCAAGGGAAATGAGACCCCCGAATTCCACCGCATGGACCATCGGCTTTACAGCAAGAAGACTTTACCGACCATGTCGATTGGCGAAGAAATGCGGGTATCAGCTCTTCAAATGCTGGCTTTCTATAATGCCGTGGCTAACGATGGTTACTGGGTTCAGCCGATTGTCGTAAAGTCGGCTAAACGTGGCGATTTAGTGGAAATCGATTACACGAAAACGCAACGCCGCGATACCGAACGGATCTGTTCCGAACGAACGCTGAAAATTGTGCGGCAAATGCTGGAAGGGGTGCTGGAAAGTTCCCACGGAACGGCCCGAAGCATCCGCAGTTCCAATTACCGCATTGCCGGAAAAACGGGAACTTCCAAGAAGTTTGACGGAAAGCTCAAGACGAACAAATATTACTCTTCCTTCATTGGCTATTTCCCCGCCGAAAATCCACGGTACACGATTCTGGTGGCTCTGGATGAACCCCATAATCCGGAAACCGGACTTTCAGCGTACGGAGGAACGGCAGCGGCTCCGGTATTTCGGGAAATTGCCGATAAAGTTCATGCTCTGGATGTACAGATGCACCGCACGCTTAGCGGGAAACCCGTATTTGCCAGTAAATGGCAGGAAGAACTGGGTAACTCCCACCCGAATGACGTACAGGCCATTGCCAGCAGTTTCCAGATCAAGACGAACGCCAGTGGCTGGGACGAAGCCCCCCGTGGCAGCACCAGACGGGTACCTAATCTGAAAGGAATGACCCTGCGGGACGCGTTATATGTCCTGGAAAACCGGGGGTATAAAGTTACGTACAGCGGTCGCGGACACGTCGTAAGTCAGTCACTGGAACCCGGAACGGAACCCGCTGACCGACGAATCAATCTGGAACTTCATTAATCGTTTATTGCCCTTTTTAATTCAAAAAGCTGCCAGCAGAAATGCTGGCAGCTTTTTGTTGGCTACTCTTCCTGAACACCCCTCCGTTTTTTAGTCCTGCTCTACTCACGGAATTTTTACTTTCATCCCTCTTCCTAGAGGCTCCCTCTTACTCGTAACCACTAACTAACAATAGTTAAATAAGTATTAATACTCAGTTAACAAATAATACCTTAGGTCAGGTTTGTTCACCCAACTCAGTCCTGATCTATGGTTATCCGTACCTGTTTACTTGCCCTGGCTCCCACGGTGCTGTTTGCTCAGGGAATTCTCAGAGATTCTGAAACGTACGAAGCTTCCACTCAATTCTTTGCTACGGTTCACACGCCATTCTGGATGCAGGCCCGCCAGTACGGGGTAATAGCGGAAAGAGGCCCTTTCTTACACACGACACTGGCTCTTTCCTCCGATTATCAGATCCCGAGCAAAACCCGGCCTTACCTGAAAGCGAAAGCTCTGGACTGGGGGTATGCTTTTGAAGTGAGCGAAAATGCGGGAGCCACGAATCAGCTTCTTCTGCCCCAGTCTTTTGTAAAGGTGAAATACCGGGTTCTGGAGTTATCCGCGGGGAAACGCCGGGAACTTACAGGCATTGCTGATTCTACGCTGGGAATGGGACCTTACAGTGGATCGGGTAACGCCATGTCTATTCCTAAAATTCAATTGGCACTCAGAACATGGACTCGCCTGTTCACCCCCCATCTGGCCATCCGGGCCAGCCTGGCTCATGGATGGCTTGAAGATCCCCGAGCCTTCGTCCGTCATGCGTACCTGCATCAGAAAACGATCTACCTTCGAATCGGCAAGCCGAAGGCACCCGTGCTGGGTTTCGTCGGAATGAATCATCAGGTACAATGGGCCGGACGTACCTTCGGACCCGTTGAGCCAAAAGAGTATTTTCAGCCCGACGGAAGCCTGCCCCACGATGCCGCTGCCCTGGTTAGCGTGGTAACGGGGAAACGCGGGTTTGGGAAAAACTATAATCTCTACGACAACCGGGAGCGGGTAGGTAACCATCTCGGCAGCGTTGATCTGGCTTTGCAGATGCAGTCGGATGACCGAACTATTCTGATGTATCGACAACAACCCTATGAAATGCCCTCTTTACTTCAGCTGGCTAACCTTCGGGACGGACTGATGGGGATCAGTGTACACAATAATGCAGCCGATTATTCCAGTACGGGCATTCGGACAATTGTTTTTGAATACTTATCCACGCAGGATCAGGGACGCAAGGGTCCCCTCTGGGGAACGGGCCCTGTCTGGCAGGAACAATATTTCAATCATTTGCAGTATCGGCAGGGCTGGTCCTATCGCGGCAGGACGATCGGGGTTCCCTTTATTACTCCTTCGAAAACTTCCACCCACTTTACCAATGATAACCTGTTAACCGTTTTTCATCTTGGTATCGAAGCTTTTCTGTTCGGCCGGTGGGAACTAAACGGACGACTCTCGCATGTTACCTCACGGGGAACACCCGATCAGATCTATGAGCTTCCGAAACAACAGGTTAGTTTTCTGATTGAAGCGAAACGCTCCCTCTGGTTTTTGAAAGGGTCTGAATTTCGCGGTACGCTGGCAGGAGATGCGGGAAACCTGTACCCAAAATCCGTGGCGGTTTCGGTAGGACTCACCAAGCGTTGGGGATTTGTGAATGAAAATGTGTCGGAGATAACCCGGTATCGCCTGAAATACAGCCCATAAAAAAGTCGGCTTCACGTAAGATACGTGAAGCCGACTTTTTTATTACTATTACCTTACTCAGATAATTCCATCCAGCGAAATTCCTTTTCTTCCAACAGTACATTGAGTTCTTCAATTTCCTTGGACCAAAGCGTAATTTGCTGATAATCGGCTTCTCCCGAGTTCATTTGTTCCGTCAACACCGCTCGCTTATTTTCCAGTTCAGGAATTTCCTTTTCCAGCGTTTCCAGTTCTTTCTGTTCCTTATAGCTGAGCTTACGTTTACTGGTTACCGGAGCTACGGGAGCTGCGTCCGCTTTAGGTGCCTCCACTTTGGAGACTTCCGGCCTGGGCTTGCTGACTTCCGCCGTAGACGGATTACTTAAGGACTCGCGGTAATCGGTGTAGTTACCCGGGAAGTCTTTGATTTGGCCCTCCCCTTCAAACACGAACAGGTGCTCCACCAGCCGGTCCATGAAATACCGATCGTGAGAAACCAGCACAATACAACCCGAGAATTGCAACAGGTAATCCTCCAGCACATTCAGGGTTTGAATGTCCAGATCATTCGTTGGCTCATCCAGAATCAGGAAGTTCGGGTTTTTGATCAATACCTGCAGTAACTGTAAACGTCGTTTTTCGCCACCGGACAATTTCTCCACATCCGTGTATTGCCGCTTGGGTTCAAACAGGAAATGCTGTAAAAACTGGCTGGCCGTAATGGTTTCGCCCGAACCGAGCGTTACCACTTCGGCAATGTCTTTCACCACATCAATGACCCGCTGTCCGGGCCGGAAGGTAGGCTCGGTTTGAGTATAGTACCCAAAGCGAACCGTTTCACCCACACTGATTGCTCCGGAATCCGCCTGTTGTTCTCCCGTCAGAATATCCAGAAAAGTAGATTTGCCGACGCCGTTTTTCCCCACAATGCCAATCCGTTCCCGGCGACGGAACACGTACTCGAAATCTTCAACGATTTTCTGTTCGCCAAACGATTTTCTGATGTGTTCCAGCTCGATGATTTTACTACCCAGCCGGGCCATCCCAATATTCAACTCCACATTTGACTCCCGGCGACCCTGACTGGCCTTATCCTGTAAATCATAAAAGGCGTCAATTCGATACTGAGCTTTCGTCCCGCGGGCTTTCGGTTGCCGACGCATCCATTCCAGCTCTTTGCGAAGCAGGTTCTGAGCCTTATCTACGCTGGAAGCCTCTGAAGCATAACGCTCCGACTGACGTTCCAGAAAGTAGGAATAATTGCCTTTATAACGATAAATGGAACCGTCCGCCAGTTCCAGGATTTCGGTACAAACCCGATCCAGAAAGTAGCGATCGTGCGTGACGAGCAAAAGCGTGGTGTTAGCAGTACCGAGGTAGTTTTCCAGCCACTCAATCGCTTCCAGATCCAGGTGGTTGGTAGGCTCATCGAGGATGAGTAAATCGGGTTCATCCAGCAATACTTTTGCCAGAGCCACGCGTTTACGCTGACCTCCTGAAAGCTGACCCACCAGTTTGGTAAAGTTCGACTCGGCAACGCCCAATCGGCCTAATACCTGTTTCACTTTCGACTCATAATCCCAGGCTTTCTGCGTTTCCATCTGTTCAGTAGCGTCGGCTATTTCGTCGTCACTACCGTCGATCAGAGCCTTTTCGTACGTACGAATGGCCTGTAACAAAGGACTCTCTCCCAGAAAAAGAATATCCAGTACGGTCTGATTTTCGTCCAGATCCGGGTTCTGGCTCAGGTATCCCAGTCGTATTTCCCGGCGTAAACTGATCGTTCCTTCTTCAGCGGACTGAATACCGGCCAGCACATCCATCAGCGACGTTTTACCCGTTCCGTTCCGGCCTACCAGAGCTACTTTGTCGCCTTTACTTAACCCGAACGTTATATTTCTAAACAGCCATCGTTCTCCCGTAGATTTCGAGAGATTTTCGGCGGATAAATAATTCATTAGTTAACCCTCCTAGCCTGATTCAACAAATAAAAATCCACCAGTACCAAAGCGGCCATGGCTTCTACAATGGGTACGGCCCGCGGCACTACGCAGGGATCATGACGGCCTTTGCCGGAAACCGTTGCTGCGTTTCCGTGTAAATCAACCGATTCCTGATCCTGCATGATGGTCGCTACGGGCTTGAAAGCAACCCGGAAATAAATGTCTTCTCCGTTAGAAATGCCCCCCTGAATTCCTCCCGAGAGGTTCGTCCGCGTGCGAACTTTCCTCGCTTCATCCGTATAATAGGCGTCATTATGCTCGGAACCGTATAACTCCACCCCGGCAAAACCAGAGCCGTATTCAAAGCCTTTAACGGCATTGATGGATAACATGGCCTTTCCGAGTTCAGCGTGTAACTTGTCGAATACGGGCTCGCCCAAGCCCACGGGAACACCCGTACACACGCATTCCACTACACCACCGATGCTATCGCCTTTTTTACGGGTTTCATCAATGTAGCTGAACATCTGCTGGGCCATTTCGGGATCCGGACAACGCACGGCGTTTTCTTCCGCCAGGGCCAGGTTTAATTCCTGATACGGTTTTTCCAGCTTTAGCTTACCCACCTGTGAAACGTAAGCCTGAATGCTGACGCCCAGGTCTTTTAACACCAGTTTAGCCAGAGCTCCGGCGGCTACGCGAGCGGCCGTTTCGCGGGCAGAAGAGCGACCGCCGCCGCGATAATCCCGAAACCCGTATTTAGTGGTGTAGGTATAATCGGCGTGGGAAGGACGAAATTGCTCAGAGATGTGACTGTAGTCTTTCGAACGCTGATCCTCGTTGGGAATCACCAGAGCGATGGGCGTGCCCGTCGTTTTTCCTTCAAAAATGCCGGACAGCACCTGAAACTCATCCGCTTCACGTCGCTGAGTAGTGATCCGTGACTGTCCGGGCTTCCGACGATCCAGCTCCTGCTGAATAAAGGTTTCATCAAAGGTAATTCCCGCCGGGCATCCGTCAATCACTACGCCAATTGCCTTTCCGTGCGATTCCCCAAAGGTGCTGATTTTGAATAATGTACCGTATGTACTAGACATAAATCCTGATAGTTGATTCGTACCTGCTCAGGCAGATACTTATGAATACAGAGCCGAACCATTACGGCTCCTGAATATGAACACTGAGGTTACCCTCGCTTACTTCGAACGAAAATATAGGCCATTCCTAAAACCATGATGGCCAGTAACCCATTAGCTAAACTCAAAATGGTGCCCTGGACGTTCACGAAGGGTTTGGAGCTGTCTACGCTTTCCAGATTGGCAAAAATAGACCCGGCATTACCGTCGGCATCGGCGTTGGTAACCTTTTCCCCCTGAGATTTTAGTACGAGCCCTGATTTCCAGTTTTGATAACTCCGGGAACGAGGATTGAAAAATATCCAGCGAAAATACGTGCTTAACGGGAAGTTTCCGGCCTGTTTAGGAATGATCTGGAAGGTAAATGTTTTTTCACCGCTCACCCGGCCCCTCCGCCGTACCACGGATTGTTGAATGACCGGCGGATAAAAGTCGAAGAACGCGTCATTTTCGGGCGTTGGAACCAGAATAGGCGTCAGGTTACCCGTACCGCTGATGGTGATTTTATACTGAACGCTTTTTCCCGTCTGAATAACCCGGGCACTGAGCTGATCTTTTACGGTGTACTCTCCGGTAACGGCCTGATTTTGCTGCGGGTCTTTAGGCAGAGCCATCGGCTGAACGGAAATGGGCTTACTAGAAAACGTAAGAAAATCCTGTTTTACCGATTTTTCATTCTTTACACTCATTTTCAGACTAACCGAAGGAAACTGAATCCGTTCGGTGTTCAAAGGAAAGTACACGGCCTGAAACAGGCGGTACTCAGTGTACTTCCGTCCATTGACCGACGTTTCGAAAATCTGGGGTTCGCCGCGAATGCCAAAATTCTCCTCCCAGCAGTTGGCCGGGCGAATTTGCTTGAGAATGGCCCCTAACTGTAAATTAAGGGCGTAAAAATCCATTTCCAGCGGGTTATCGTCCGCAACAAAAAATCCCAGACTCAGGTTAAATCCTTCGCCCGTATACACTTGGCTGCGGTTGGTACTCAGGAGCAGGAAAGCGGCCGCTTTGGCATCGGCAGGCGTCGGTTCAAAGGCCACTTCTTCCTCTTCCGGTTCTGCCTCTTTGGCAACGCCATCGGTCACAATGACAATTCCACCCATGGATTGTACGGTCTGCCCATTCACATTCATGGTGAAAGGCGTGACAACATAATTTCCAGTTTGATTTGGAATATAATTTTGAGTGATTCGTTGTACTATTTCAGAGCGGTTGCCCACCGTCGTTGTCGAAGTGGTCGTAGTAGTGCCTCTGCGACTCATACCGATGATATCCGGGAAGCGATCGTACTCGCGTTGTTCACTGCCGGTAATCACTACTGAGATCGTGTAGGGCTTGCCTAAAGGCACAGAAGAGGCCCCTAATTCAATGCGAATATTGTTTTGTTGGGCAAAAACAAAAATTCTTGAAAAAGAACAATAAAAAAGTAATATAATTAAATATATTTGTCGAGGCTTCATCGTTACAAAGATACGCCTTAAACCTTTGACTTAATTGTCATTGATTTAAACCTTAAACCAGCATCAAGTCATGTCCATTACCGTCCTTGAATATATCAAAATCATTCTCCAGAAAGTCAGCTTCGACGCAAAGCTGTTTGAAAAAGAACTCCGCAAAGCCTTACGCCAGCTCATCCCGGCCCAGGTGAAAGAACTCAAACAGTGGTGCTATTCCCTGTTTGGAAAAATATACTATCGCATATTACGCCGCTGTTTCGCTACGGTCCGTTTCCGTCGCTTACGCCTCGCTCAAGAATAGTTTGTGATGATTTTAGGGATGCCCAAATCCTCACCGGAATTCCGGTGAGGATTTTTGTTACCTGGGTAACGTATTTATATTCAGGATCTTGCAGAATATCATCCCGGCTGATTGCTAATTCGAACTACAAAGCCGCGAAAGTCATTCGTTCGCCTGGTTTGGTTTCATGGAAACTGCCCTCCTCGTACGCCAGATGACCCGACACAATCGTATGAGTTACGGCTGATCGCAGGGTGTATCCTTCCAGCGGAGACCAGCCACACTGAAAATGCAGACTGTCTTTCGTAATGAGATTCGGGCGATCCAGATCGACCAGTACCAGATCAGCCCAGTATCCTTCGCGAATGTAGCCGCGTTTGTCAATCCGGAAACAGTCAGCCACCGCGTGGGACATCTTCTGAGCAATTTTCTCCAGCGAAATTTTACCATCCTTATAGAATTCCAGCATCATCAGTAACGGATGCTGAACCAGGGGCAAACCCGAAGGAGCATTCCAGTAGGACTGCTGTTTTTCTTCCCAGGTATGCGGAGCATGATCCGTCGCAATGACGTCGATGCGGTCGTCCAGCAAAGCCTGTAATAAACGCTGTTTGTGCCCATCGGCTTTCACGGCGGGGTTACACTTGATCTGGTTCCCCAAACGCTCATAATCGCGGGCGTCAAACCAGAGGTGATGCACGCAGACTTCCGAAGTAATCCGTTTCTGGTTTTTCAAGGCATTACTTTCCGCGTCGGAATAGCCGTAGTATCCTTTTTCAAATAACTCCGTTTCTTCTCCGGTCGTAATGTGCAGAATGTGCAGACGGGTATTGTATTTCCTGGCTAATTCCACGGCCATCGAACTCGACTTGTAACAGGCCTCTTCATTTCTGATTTCGGGATGTACCCGAGCCGGAGCGTCGTCGCCGTATTTTTCTTTGTAAGCAGCCACATTGGCCCGAATCGTTGCTTCATCTTCGCAGTGCGTGGCAATCAGGTACGGGGCATTGGCAAACAGTTTTTCCAGAACCGGACGACTATCCACCAGCATGTTACCCGTCGAAGAACCCATAAAAATCTTCAGTCCACACACCTGCGTGGGATCGGTTTTCATGACTTCTTCATAGTTGTCATTGGAAGCACCCATGAAGAATGAGTAGTTGGCCAGAGACGAAGCTTTCGCGATGTCGTATTTATCGGCCAGTAATTCCTGAGTCAGAGCGTTCGGAACCGTGTTGGGCATTTCCATAAAGCTGGTAACTCCCCCCGAAACGGCCGCCCGGGCCTCCGAACGAATCGTAGCTTTATGCGTCAAACCCGGCTCCCGAAAGTGTACCTGATCATCGATCACTCCCGGCAGCAGATAACGGCCCTGAGCATCAATCACCTGATCAGCGGCCAGGCCAGACAAGCCGGTACCAATTTTTTCAATAAAACCGTCTTTGATGAACAGATCCGCTTCCCGAATCTGACCTTCGTTGACGAGTTGAGCATTAAGAATTAAAATGGAAGACATAAGAGGCTATTAAAAAGATGCCCTGAATGCAAGCAAACAGGGCATCTATACGTAGTTCAAAACCATTAACGCTGCTTTTGAAGCTCAGCAAATTCTTTCGCAAAATACGTAAGAATAATTTTAGCTCCCGCTCTTTTGATCGAGGTAAGCGTTTCCAGCATAACCCGGTCGCCGTCAATCCAGCCTTTCTGAGCGGCGGCTTTAATCATGGAATATTCTCCGGAAATATTATAGGCCGCAATGGGTAAGGCGAAGTTATCGTTCAGCATTTTAATAATGTCGAGGTATAACATCGCGGGCTTCACCATGAGGTAATCGGCTCCTTCGGCAAAATCCAGTTCAGCTTCAATCAGGGCTTCCTTGATATTAGCCGGATTCATCTGATAGGTCTTTTTATCACCAAATTTCGGAGCGGACTCGAGAGCATCCCGGAAAGGGCTGTATAAAGCGGAGGCATACTTTGCCGTGTACGACATGATGGCCACTTTCGTAAATCCGGCATCGTCCAGGGTTTCCCGCAGGTACCCTACCCGACCGTCCATCATATCTGAGGGACCGAGGATATCCGCACCGGCCTGGGCCTGAGCTACGCCCATTTTACCCAGGTATTCCAGCGTTTCATCATTCAGAATTTCTCCGTTTTCAACGTAACCGTCGTGGCCATCGGAACTGTACGGATCCATGGCAACATCGGTCATGACTACCACTTCTGGATATTTACTCTTCACGGCGTGAATGGCTTCGAGGTACATGCTACCTTCCCGCCAGCTTTCGCTCGCTGTTTTATCTTTTTTGGATTCATCCAGTCCAGGAAACAGATCAAACGCTTTGATTCCCAGATCCTGGCAACGACCAATTTCGTCCAGCAGGTTGTCCAGGGAGTGACGATAGACTCCTGGCATGGAGGCTACTTCTCTTTTTACGTTTGTTCCTTCAACTACGAAAACGGGAAGAATCAGATCATTTACGGAAACCGTAGTTTCCTCAACCAAAGCCCGCACGGCGGCACTGGTTCTCAACCGACGGGGGCGACGTACTATATGCATGGCTATGAAATGTAAGCGTGAAAACTTCCGCAAAGGTACGGCAGCATGCGTTTGGTCAGCGAAGAAAATTTGAATTCGTCAGGAGCGGCGTTGCTTAACTCCAGATTCCGGCAACGGCATATCCAATCATGACCAGACACAGTAATACTTTCATGAAAATGCCCGCCATGAAGCCCAGAAACGACCCGAAAGCCGCCCGCATGGCCCGGCCCGAAGCCATTCCTCCGAAGATTTCACCGACGAAAGCTCCCACAAAAGCCCCAACGAATATTCCACCGGGAATCGGCAGCACTAACCCCACCAGCAGGCCAATGGTGGTCCCCCAGGCTCCCCGGGTAGTTCCTCCGAACTTCTTGACTCCCCAGATGGGTACCAGGTAATCCAGAATGGCGACGATGGCGGTGAAAACGCCTAACACCACCAGCGTGGTCGTTGAAAAGGTAACCCGTCCGGACCAGTGCAGTAATAATAAACCCAGATAACTCAGGGGCGGACCGGGTAAGGGTAGAACGGCTCCGGCTAATCCGACCAGCAAGGCAATGACTCCCAGAATCACTAACAGGATTTCCATACGTAAAAAAGTGCTGAGGTTGACTACAAAAAAAGCTGCCCAATCAGGCAGCTTTCCTAAAAATCAATACCAATTAACTCACTGGTCTGGTCAGGTTGAGTTTTTCAACCGCTTTTTCAGAAGCAGATTGCTCCGCTTTTTTCTTATTAAAGCCCGTTCCGGTGGCGAAAACTTCGTTATCGACGACCAGCTCCGCAATGAATTCCTTATGACGGGCCGATCCTTTCTCGGTTACGTCAAAACGAAGTTCGCGGCCTTCGCGTTGAGCCCATTCAATAATCTGGGACTTGTAGTTAATATTGGTTTCAACGACTTTATCCAAATCAAAGTAACTGGATAACAGCCGCTTAAGAATAAATTTCTTCGTAAAAGGAAATCCTTTGTCCAGATAAATAGCCCCTACAAAAGCTTCCAGAGCATCGCCATACATGGACGTACGGGCCAGAACCGTGCGACGATTAGGGTCATATTCTACCAGCGTATCGAGACCTAACTTACGAGCCACCAGATTCAGCGATTCCCGGTTCACAATCCGTGAGCGAATTTCCGTCAGGAAACCTTCGTCTTTGTAAGGATACTTTTTGAAAAGATATTCGGCGACTACCATGCCCAGCACGGCATCGCCCAGATATTCCAGTCGCTCATTGGATAACCTCAGATCTTTCCCGGCTACGGCTTTACTCGCCGAGGTATGCATAAACGCAAGGCGATAGAGCTCTATATTAGACGGTCGGGTTCCAATAAGCGTAGCTACCGCCTGCTTCAGCTTTTTCTCCTTATCGGATTTAGATCTGAAAAGTTGGGTCAGTGGGTCAAAGACCGTTGAAACAAACAGCGGTAACGGTAGCAGCACAGGATCAAAATTTATGAGAAGAGCCGTACGCCAGAAGCCTACGGCTCTCCCGACTATATTTTCTTAAATACAACGCAAGTGTTGTGTCCACCAAAACCAAACGTATTGCTGATCGCTACGTCTACTTTACGGGCTTGTGCCTTGTTGAACGTGAGGTTCAAGTTAGGATTAATTTCCGGATCATCCTCAAAATGGTTGATCGTCGGAGGAACAATCTGATTTTTGATGGCTAAAATGGCAGCCACGGCTTCGATGGCAGCAGCCCCCCCTAAGAGGTGACCCGTCATTGATTTCGTTGAGCTGATATTCACCTTCGAAGCATGCTCACCAAACAGACGCTCAATGGCTTTTAGTTCCTGAGGATCTCCGATGGGCGTTGATGTTCCGTGCGTGTTGATGTAATCAACGGATTCCAGCGGCAGTTCAGCGTCCTCCAGAGCCAGTTTCATACACATATAAGCCCCGCGTCCGTCCGGATGAGGAGCCGTGATGTGGTAAGCGTCCGAAGACATGCCACCACCCATAATTTCGCAGTAAATTTTAGCTCCACGGGCCTTGGCATGCTCGTATTCTTCCAGAATAAGGGCAGCCCCCCCTTCACCTAACACGAAACCTTCACGACCCTTATCGTAAGGGCGGGAAGCCGTCTTCGGATCATCGTTGCGTTCAGAAAGGGCTTTCAGGGCATTAAAACCACCCACACCCGCCTGAGTCACGGCTGCTTCAGAGCCACCCGATACGCAAATGTCCATTTTACCCAAACGGATATAGTTAAACGCATCGATCAGGGCATTTCCTGAAGAGGCACAGGCCGAAACGGTAACGTAGGTAGGACCTCGGAAACCGTGACGAATGGAAATCAGACCCGCTGAACTGTCAGCGATCATCTTGGGAATAAAAAACGGATTGAAACGGGGCGTTCCATCACCACCGCCGAAATTCAGCACTTCTTCTTCAAACGTTTTCAATCCACCAATACCCGCACCCCAGATCACACCGATGCGATCCAGGTCTACTTTTTCTTTATCGATACCCGCGTCGGCAATGGCCTCGTCGGCGGTTACAACCGCGTACTGAGTAAACCAGTCCATTTTACGGGCTTCCTGGCGAGGAATGTACGCCTGTACATCGAAGTTTTTAACCTCACAGGCAAACTTTGTACGGAAACGGGTGGCATCGAATCGAGTAATCGTATCGGCACCGCTGACCCCATTAACCAGGGCATCCCAGTATTCCTCTACCGTATTTCCTATGGGGGTAAGAGCTCCTAGTCCAGTGACAACAACTCGCTTTAATTGCATAGTTCAAAAATTTTGGTAATCAGGTCAGAGTGTTTCTTGCCTGTTAAGATTTAATACCTGTTAGTAAATAAGCAAGAAAAAACCTGAGCCACAAAATCAAAAAAATGTGCTAATCCGAAAAGGGACATGAATATGCCCTTTTTCAAATTAGCACCGCTGATAGATGTTACTTACTTGGCGTGTTCTTCCAGATAGGCAACAGCCTGACCGACCGTTGTGATCGTTTCAGCCTGATCATCGGGAATAGACACATTGAATTCTTTTTCAAATTCCATGATGAGTTCCACGGTATCGAGCGAGTCAGCTCCAAGATCGTTCGTGAAGCTAGCCTCTGGAGTAACTTCAGATTCTTCTACGCCCAATTTGTCAACGATAATCTGCTTGACTTTAGCTGCGATTTCTGACATTGTGTTTGAGTGATTTGGTTCAAAAAACGTCGCAAAGAAAATTACTTGATGCCAGATTGTCAAACTTAATTTTTGAAGCAGAGCTTTATTCTAAAATGTTTTGAGGAAAAAAGCCGTATTAAAATAGCCTTTTTTTTCCTTATTCCCTTCATTTTTAAGGAAATCCCCAGCTCGAACCTCCGTAAACTTTGGCCTTTAGCTATTTTATAATACTGCTCTAATTCTTTAAAAATTATTCATTTCTCACCGAACTAGCCCCTGAGGTGTTGGCATTTACCGAAGGACTGCCCCGGTAACGTACCCGGCTGGCTCCGCTGGCATCAGCCGATAACTTTTCTTTTACGTACAAATAGGCCGCACTCGCCCCCGATACATTTACCTCGGCCTGACTTAGTTCCAGGCCTTCGGCTTTGAAAGAAGAAGCTCCCGAAATTTTTCCCTGAAATTTTTGAGCGTTCCCAGTAATGCTGACGTTTGAAGCTCCCGAAACGTCCACATCGAGTGTTTTGGCTTTCGCTTCAATCGTTGCCTGGGAGGCTCCCGAAATGTCTACAATCATCTGGTTTTCCGAGCCAAAACCCGTTACCGTCGAACGCGACGCTCCGCTGAAATGGATTCCTTTCAGAGCAGGCATGGAAATCCGTACCTGCACCCGCTTACGATTCATGTTTCTTCCGGATTGCGTGTAACGAATTTTCAGAGAGCCATTCGTCACCTTTGCTTCCAGATCGTCGATGTCACTCTCCTGGCCTTCTACTTCCACCCTGAATTTTCCGGGATGCACCTCGATGATAAAGGCCGAACCCAGCTCTAACTGATCAAAGTTACTTACGTTAAACGTCTTGCTTGCCTGAGCCAGAACCGAGCCGGAGAACGTAAGGCCTCCCAGGAGCAGCAGTGCCGCTAAAAAGTTATTTTTCATGATTAGTGCGATTATGGAGATGGTAGTCCTACGAATCGAAGGATGTGCGTTTGGAAAAAACTGTTGCACAGGCGATTAAATAAAGCGAAACTTTTGCAGTACTGGAAATTTACCGTACTTTTGCGGCTCATTTCGGCAACCGCTCGACCTGTGGGATTCGATGTTGCCGATCTATCAATGAGTTAGACCATTTTAACAAAACTCTTACAGAGGTCATGAGTGATCTGATCAAACTGGTTGAAGCTGACAATTCAGCTCGCCGGAACGACATCCCCGATTTCAAATCTGGTGATACCCTTAATGTTCACGTGAAAATTCGTGAAGGTAACAAAGAGCGTATTCAGGTTTTCACCGGTACGGTGATCCAACGCAAAAACTCAGGTACGAATGGCGAAACCTTCACGGTTCGTAAAGTATCTAACAGCGTTGGTGTAGAGCGGATCTTCCCTATTCTTTCTCCTAACATCGAGAAAATCGAAGTAGTACGCCGTGGTTTAGTTCGTCGTGCACGTATTTACTACGTACGTGGCAAACAAGGTAAAGCTGCCAAGATCAAGGAAAAGAAGAAATAAGAACCTTTTCGAGGGTTTACTTCAGGCCGTCTCTTCAGGGACGGCCTTTGTTTTTTATTATTTTTTGATTTTTGATTGTACTTTTACGATAAGTTCAATTCGTTTACCCCACTCATAAGCTCATTACTACGGATGAAGATTGACTCGCATCAGCATTTCTGGGTGTTTGACCCCGTTCGGGACGCCTGGATTACTCCTGATATGGAAACCATTCGCCGGGATTTCTTACCGAATGATCTGGAACCCGTGCTTCGCAATACCGGTATCGAGGGTAGCGTGGCCGTGCAGGCCAGCCAATCCGAGATCGAAACGGAGTTTTTGCTCCAGCTGGCCGAACAGCATGACTTCATTAAAGGCGTAATCGGCTGGGTAGATTTACGTTCGGAGCTGGTTAGCGAACGGCTGGAATACTTCAGGCAGTTTTCTAAATTGAAGGGCTTTCGTCACATCGTTCAGGGGGAACCCGACGATCTTTTCCTGCTTCGCACGGAGTTTATGGACGGAATCCGGGCCCTGGAAGCGTACGGCTATACTTACGACATTCTGATTTTCCCCAAACATTTACCTACGGCCCGTGAGTTTGTGACCCGCCTTCCGCATCAACTATTTGTCGTAGATCATTTGGCTAAACCTTACATTAAAGCCGGAGAGATAGAGAAGTGGGCGTCGGATATTCAAAGCCTGGCCAAACGCGAGAATGTCTGCTGCAAAGTATCCGGCATGGTTACCGAAGCCGACTGGGAACAGTGGACACCCGAGCAGTTACGTCCCTACCTGGATGTAGTCTTCGAAGCTTTCGGTCCGGAGCGTGTTATGTTTGGCTCGGACTGGCCCGTTTGCCTGGTTGCTTCTTCTTACGAACGCTGGGTACAGCTTCTTCAGGAATATACCGGATCGATGAGTCCTTACGAACAGGAAAAATTCTGGGGCGGCAACGCTAAAGATTTTTATAGTTTATAAGGTTATCATACTATGCTTTTGGTCTTCTTTAGGTAAGAATCGAGGTTTTATGAAATTTAGAACGGAGATTTGACGTAACTAACCAGTAAGATCAAAAGCATTTCCTCATGAATCTAAACCTTAGTAATAAAGTCATTATCGTTACGGGCGGTGCCAAGGGTATTGGCGAAGGAATCAGTAAAGTCTTAGCTTCGGAGGGAGCCATCCCCGTGATCATCGGCCGCAGTGAATCGGATAACCTGAAAACCGTGGCGGAAATTGAAGCCGCTGGAGGAAAGGCTTTTCAGGTGCCCGCCGAATTAACGCAGCCCTCCGAATGCGAAAAAGCGGTCCAGCAAACCCTGGCTCAATTTGGCAGAATTGACGGTCTGGTTAACAATGCCGGAGTGAACGACGGCGTAGGACTGGAAAATGGTACTTACGAAGACTTCGTGGCTTCGCTCCATAAAAACGTCATTCACTACTACCTGATGGCGAAGTATGCCCTTCCCGCGTTGAAAGAATCCAAAGGTGCCATTGTGAACATTGGCTCTAAAACGGCAGAAACGGGTCAGGGTGGTACTTCAGCGTATGCGGCTGCCAATGGGGGCCGCAATGCCTTAACCCGCGAATGGGCCGTTGAGTTACTCAAGTACAACATCCGCGTGAATGCAGTTATCGTGGCGGAAAGCTGGACACCGCTCTACGAACGCTGGATCAATGGCTTACCCAATCCCGAAGAAAAACTCAAAGAGATTACCCGCAACATTCCCCTGGAGCAACGGATGACCACCACCGAAGAACTGGGAAACACCGTTGCGTTTCTGCTTTCCGATAAATCCAGCCACACCACAGGCCAGCTCATGCACGTCGATGGCGGATACGTCCACCTGGACCGGGCACTTGCCAACGCCTGATTTTCGGCCGTTACGAACCCGTCTTCACCTACTATACATTATTCATAGTCCCTCTAACCCTGGTTTTCATGGCACTTGGCCCTTCGTCTGAAAAAGTAACCATTAAAAATGGTTCGGCTTCCGGCAATTACATCATTCCTCTGGCACTCGTCACGAGTTTATTTTTTTTATGGGGCCTGGCGAACTCGCTCAATGGCTCCCTGATCAAACAGTTTCAGATTGCTCTGGACCTGAGCCGTTTTCAGGCCGGAATCGTTGATTTCGCTTTTTATCTCGGTTACTTTTTCATGGCCCTGCCCGCCGGGTATGTCATGCGGAAGTTCGGTTATAAAAAAGGCATTCTGTTCGGTCTGGTGCTTTACGCAGCCGGTGCCTTCCTGTTTTACCCGGCCGCCAGTGCCCGCGTGTATGGATTTTTCCTGTTTGCCCTGTTCATGATTGCCAGCGGCATTGCTTTTCTGGAAACCGCTGCAAACCTGTATGTAACCGTACTGGGCGATCCGGAAACTTCCGAATGGCGACTCAATTTTTCGCAGTCGTTCAACGGAATCAGTCTTATCCTGGGCCCTATCATTGGAGCCCTGTTTATCTTTTCTCAAACGGAATACACGCCCGAAATGCTGGCCACCTTACCCGCTGCGGAGGTAGAAGCCATTCGGGTGCAGGAAGCCCTTTCAGTACAGGGACCTTACCTGGCCATCGGTTCGATTGTCGCTTTCGTTGCCATCATTTTTGCGGTAGTGAAGATGCCGGAAGTAGGAGCCGAAGAAGAAAAATCAGCCGGAAAGATTTCGATTACGCATTTGTTCCGTCATAAGCATTTGGTTTATGGCATCATTGCCCAGTTTGCCAATGTGGGAGCCCAATCCATTTTGTGGGGATATTTTGTAGACTTCAAGTTAGATTTCTCCCGCGAGCAGCACTGGGTGCTGGCCGAAGGCTGGATGAAAATCATCAGCAGCATCAGCGGCCTTGATGCCTCTTCGCTCTCGAATACCCAGATTGCCGGGTTCCACGCCTCGTTTGCTTTGGTGTTATTCATGCTGGGCCGTTTCGTAGGAACTTCGCTCATGACTCGCATGCCCGCCCAACGCGTGCTGGCCATTTACTCCGCCGCTGCGGTCGCTTTCGTAGCTATTGCGGCCCTCTCCGGTGGATTAACAGCCGTGATCTGCCTGAGCTTCACGTATTTCTGTCAGTCGATTATGTTCCCTACCATTTTTGCCCTGGCCACTAAAAATCTGGGCGTAGAAGCGAAAATGGCCTCCTCCCTGATCATCATGAGCATCGTGGGCGGGGCGGTTCTGCCGCTGGTTGCCGGGTTGCTTTTTCCTTCCGGAGCAGCGATTGCCCTGCTGGTTCCTCTGGCCTGCTTTGCCTACGTCGTTTTCTTTGCAGTAAAAGGCTATCGGGCCGATTATTGATCGATTGCAGCAGATAGGTATGAACGAAAGCCAGACTCATCCTCTGGCTTTCGTTGTATAAAGGCTTTCCTTATCTCTAAATTTTTCTTAAACACGATCCTTTCCCCCTATCTTTGCGTTATCTCTATAGTTTACTATTTTCAGTGTATCGTTTATAATTGAGTCAGATTATTATACGACTGCTGTTTAGTACACAACTACTGTTCGTTAGTAGAGGATGAATACTTCAGGTAGTCATCAAAAAAACGGTACACTGACAACTCAAAAAACGCAAAACAAATCGAATGAGTGGATGGATTATGGCAGGGCAGTTGCTGCTTGGCCTTTCAATACTGGTAGGATTACACGAGTTTGGTCACTTCTTCTTTGCCAAGCTCTTTAAAATCAGGGTTAATAAATTTTACATCTTTTTCGATTTCCTGTTCCCACTACCCAACGTTGCAAATTTTGCTCTCTGGAAGAAGAAAATTGGCGATACTGAATACGGTATCGGCTGGTTTCCTCTGGGTGGTTACGTGCAGATTGAAGGAATGGTGGACGAAACCCAGGAAGCCAGTCAGCTTTCATCGGAACCTCAGCCCTGGGAATTCAGATCTAAACCCGCCTGGCAGCGTTTATTAGTGATGCTGGGAGGGATTATCGTGAACATTATTACGGGGATTATCATCTTCTCGGCTCTTTCGTATCAGAATGGGTATAACTACATTCCCGTTTCAGAAGTAAACAAAAACGGGATTGTGGCCGGAGAACTGGCTCGCGAAATCGGCCTTCGGACGGGTGATAAAATCCTCAAAGTAAACGGCCAGCCCGTTAATGATTTCCGTCAGGACGTGGTAGGTCAGGTGCTGCTGGAATCCAACAGCACTTATACCATTGACCGCAATGGACAGGAATTAACCATTCCCGTTCGGAATGATCTGGCTGGTCTGCTGGCCCGTGACAATAACCCCGAACGCTTCATCAGTACCTTTGCTACGCTGGATGATGTAGCCCGCGTAGCTGAGCCTGAAAAACCGGGTCTGTTTGCGAAAGTGTTAGGAAAAAAAGAACAACCTTATCCGGCCTTCGAAGCTGGTTTTAAAGAAGGCGATAAAATCCTCACCATTAATGGTCAGCCCATCAAGTATTACCACGAATTTTCGGACGCTATCGGAGCGAATAAAGGTAAAGTGGTAGACGTAGTGGTGAACCGTAAAGGCAAGTCGCTTACCCTGAAACCTAAAGTTACTGCTGAAGGTAAGCTTTTGTTATACCTGAACCGTACTCCCCTGCAAAAGCCTGCTCACGAGGACTATAACTTTGGTCAATCCGTAGCCGCGGGTACGTACGATGCTTTTGACGTGGTAGCGAAAAACGTGAAAGGCTTCGGCAAAATCTTTAAGGGCGAAGTAGCGGCCAGTGACGCCATCAGCGGCCCTGTCGGCATCAGCAAACTCTACGGAGAAATCTGGGACTGGACGCACTTCTGGACGGTAACGGGTCTGCTTTCCATGGCTCTGGCCTTTATGAATGCCCTGCCCATCCCAGCTCTTGACGGTGGTCACGTGATTTTCCTGCTGTACGAAATGATTTTCCGCCGGGCTCCTTCCGAGAAGTTTCTCGAACGTGCTCAGCAAATTGGTACTATCCTGTTGCTGGGATTAATGGTTTTTGCCGTCGGAAATGACCTCTTTAAGTAATGATGAGCGTAACAAAGCTGAATCGCTGGGTAACCTATGGCCTGCTGATCACTGGCCTGGCCTTCCTGACGGCTTTTGACTCGGGCAGACATGATTTTCATAACAGCCTGACCGAGATGCGTTACAATGCGAAGAATAAGGCCTTTGAAGTCGAGATCAAGCTTTTTACGGATGACCTGGAAAATGCTTTGAATCGCGGCAATAAAGGGCCGAAAATTCGGATTCAGGATAAGGATACTCATGATAAACTGGTAGAGACGTACATTCGCAAGCATTACAAATTCACTACCGCAGCCGGAATTGCCAAGCCTTATCAATACGTAGGCAAACAGAATGAGATGGACGCTACCTGGGTGTTTATTGAAATGCCTTTCAGCGATCCCATCAAAGGCTGTAAACTTCAGCAATCAGCATTAACTGATGTTTTTGACGATCAGCAGAACATCGTTAATCTGAATTTCAACGGCGATAAGAAATACTTTCTTTTTAATGAAAAAGTACCTGTTCGGGTAATTGAGTAACGATAGAAAGCTAAACAAAAAGCTGCTTCATCCAGAAATAGGTTGAAGCAGCTTTTTGTTTAGCTTTACTTTTATGGAGCGATAGTTATTTTAACGAAAAAAAAATGTAAATATGCATTCCTTTACTAAAGTCTCATTCTTCTCATTACTGGTATTAGTATTGCTCTTAACTAATTGTAAAAATGGGGAAGATATCTTTGTCGATCAAAGCATTGCTTCTCCGACTATTTCAACAATTTCCGGCATAGTACCGTACCATACCGTTGTTCATTTCAAATCTAACCAACCCGAAGCTGTCTTAGAATATTCCCTGGATGAAGGTAAAAACTGGCAGCCTGGTGATAGCGTACAGATTGAAAATTCAGTAAAGATTAACGTCCGTAACCGAATCAACAAGAACGTTTCCGAGACGATTACTAACGAATACCTGTTAAAGTTCAGTAAAGTACTTTTCGTGGGCAACAGCATTACCCGCCACAATCCAGCTCCTGAACTAGGCTGGCGTGGCGATTGGGGCATGGCAGCTTCTGCACCAGAAAAGGACTATGTTTCTCTGGTTAAAAAGTATTTACTGGAACGCAATCCATCCACTCAATTTCTGGCAACTAATAAAGGAAGTACTTTTGAATCTACTTACGGAGATACTTTTGACTGGAATTTCTTTAATGAAGAAGTAGCTTTTAAACCGGATCTTATTATCATCAGGATTGGCGATAATGTCGAAGATAAAAAAGTCGTTGAGCGTCACTTTGAAGCCCATTATGAAAAGCTTCTAACTTATCTATCAGGTTCTGATTTTAAAGGGAAGGTTATTTGCACGGGTAGTTTCTGGGAAAGATGGGAAGCGAGTGCCATTATGGAAAAAGTATGCAAAAGAAAAGGGTACGCTTATACTGAATTAACCTCATTAAATATCCAGCGAAATACTGCGTATAATCAATTCGTAAATCAAGCCGTTGCGTCTCACCCATCTGATCGAGGTATGGAAGAAATATTCAAACGATTAATTCCGTTTTTCTAATTCATGAACCACACCTATACTTTTGACAAATATCATAACAACTTTGACATTATCAGGCTTTTAGCTGCCCTGGGTGTCGTCATTTCACATAGTTATGATCTGCTGGGCCAGGATATGCATGAGCCCTTACGAAGGTTAACGGCAGGACATTATTCGCTCAGTTATTATGGCGTACGAATTTTCTTTATCATCAGTGGATTTCTGATATTTAAAAGTGCAAGCAACAGCAATTCTACTTCGGGCTATTTCAGAAAACGCTCTCTGCGTATCTTTCCAGCCCTGATTGTGGCATTGCTGGTGTGTATCTTTTTCTTTGGTCCACTCACTACGCAACTTTCTCTTCACAAGTATTTTTCCAACTCCAATACATTTACCTATTTCCTGAATGTTTTGCTGTATCATTCCCAACAGCAGCTTCCGGGCGTTTACAGGGTTCATAATCTTTACCCGGTTGTTAATGGTTCCTTATGGACTCTTACGTATGAATTCAGCTTTTACATTCTGTTATACGTAGCCTATACTCTGAAGTTGCTAAAAACTTCCGTTATTACTATTTTAGCCTTTATCGCTCTGATCATAACTGACGTATTCATTCAGGATTTATCAATCAGTACCCTTTATTATCCTTCTATAAATATGTCGCCGGGAGCATTCATAGACTTTTCAATATTTTTCCTGTCCGGCGTTATTTTCGCTCAACTTTCTGATCACATTAAAATAACCTTTATATCCGGCACACTAGCTTTCTTTCTTTTTTTAAGCCTAACGCTGTATTCAAATTCCTTTTTTAATAAGATAGCTAATTACCTTATTTTGCCATACATTTTATTTTTTATATCCTTCATTAAGGGCCGATTAAATCATGCTGGCAAGCACGGAGATTTCTCGTACGGCATTTATATTTATTCTTATCCGCTACAGCAAACGCTTATCCACTTTTTTCCTAAAATTTCACCGTTTTTCCTTATCATTGTTTCCTTATTCGCCCTTATTCCTTTCGCGTATTTCTCCTGGTTTAAGATAGAAAAGCCCATGCTTTTGTTAAAGTTTCGGAAACCAGTGGCGGCGGATATCATTACTTCTTTACCAGTGTAGACTGCCCCAGCAGTTCATATACTTTTTCCATATCCGGGTCCCGATTCCCGATAAAGTCCAGTGAGGTAAAAATGACGGGATGATCCGGCATTACGCCATGGCCCTGATTGGGGTCAGTTACCGCCGTCAGAGCTTTGAACAATGGAAACCGTAGTCGAACCTGACTTTCGGGCAGAGTCAGGTAAGGAATGGCCCAGGCCGTACAGCCGTTGCGTCCACCACCCGTTTCTCTGCCAATAATTTGAGCCCGTTTCCAGAACTGAAGATTAGCGGCCGTAATGGACGAAGCCGAAAAAGAGCCTCCGTTGGTAAGGATATACAGGTCACCTTGGTAACCGTATCGTTTCTTAGGCATCTGCATTTTAGTGGCACTGCGTATCATGTGCCGACCATCGTCCGTTTTTTTGGACACTACCTTTAGAAAGACCATGCGGGCCAGTCGTTCGTTGGTATACTTGTTGAACTCTTTCTGAATAGGTAGGCTTTCAACCGATTGATAGGCCTGAAAGGGTTTATCCATTACGTATCGCATCAGTAAATTGCTGGCCGCTACTTTCCCTCCCCCGTTATTACGCAAGTCAATCACCAGATGCTGAATGTGATTGCGTTCAATCATTCGGAATAATTTCCGGTACAGCTTTCGGTAATTTCCCATGCTGAACGTATTCAGATCCAGTAAAGCCAGCGTAGAATCGCGGGACGACAGGGAAAGACTGGCATGGCGACTGCCGTAAATCTTTTTCATCACCGGCTCCTGAGGCCGGGCCTGGCTCGTGATGGGAATTTTCGAAACGACGGGTAAGGTTTTAGGGTTCTTTTCCTCTTTTCTCAACTTCACAACGTATTTTTTCTCCTGATTGAGGGAGTCCAGAACCGTTACTTCATAGGTATCCTTCTCGCCGTACCAATAGCGGTAATACATCGGAAAATTATTCAGAACCGTCGTATTCTTGAAGGTTTGGTTGTACCCATCAGAAATTACGATTTTTTTGAGAGCCTGATACGTATCAATGGCCGGACGGCCTTCAATTTTTACGATCTCTTTCCCCTTATATAAATCCGGTTCATTACTCAGATTGGACGACACAAAAATTCGGTTATCGACCTCAAAAACGTTCAGCGGAAATTCTTTCGGCGTATGATGCTTACGCCAGCGTTCAAAGGCTCGGGAGCCCCGGACGTTGGTATGCCCGCAGTGCACCAGCTCGATGAGGGGATCCAACAATCGGCGGAATTCGGTTTCTGTCATCGGCCGGCTGATCGCCTGAGCCGTAGCCTCAAAGGCCGAATCCATCTGGGCTTTGGACGTGTACCAGTACAAACCCGGATGTCCCGATTCGAGCCCCTTCCGCATGATTTTTAAATCCTTCTGAAGCTTACTTACTTCGAAAGTCCGCTGGGGATTATACGATCGCCGGGAACAGGCCGAGAAAGTTAAAAGCAGAAAAATCAGCCAGAAAATAGTTCTCATAGATTCAAAAGGGTCATACAGAAAATGGCAGGTCTATTGATAACTATATCTGACGTTTTCTATTGTATTGTCCTGATAGACAAGGTAACAGGAAGTCCTGAATAATAAACCTGATGGATTAAGAAATATAAAACTAACAGTTCTTAAGTAGTATAATTCCCGGGTTTCGTTAATTTTATAAAAGTCACATCCACGAACGTAACTTATGGCAAAAGCATCGCTTTCTTTAGTAATGGCACTTCGGCGTACGGCTCAGAAACTGCAACAGGGCAATCCTTACATGTGGGGCCACATGGGATGCTGCAATTGCGGCAATCTTGCTCAGGAGCTAACGGATCTGACCAAAGCTGATATTCATGAATTCGCCCTGCAGGGGCGGGGTGACTGGCGGGAACAGGTGGAAGAATACTGCCCTACCAGCGGTTTACCCATGGACTTGTTGATCGCAGACATGCTCAATCATGGTCTGAACACTACGGATTTACAACACCTGGAGCGGCTCTCCGACCCAGCCATTAAAAACCTGATTCCGCTCGAACGGAGAAATCAGATGAAACATAACGTCCGGGAAGACGTCATTCTGTACCTGAATACCTGGGCTACCTTACTGGAAGAAACGTTGCTGGCATCCGTTCAGCTCCCCGATTTTCTACCGGAATTGGTAGCCGAGGGGGTGCGGAAACCTGAATTAGTGTAAGGTGCTGAACGCAAGACCCTTCCCTAATGCTTCTCTATTGAAACCCTTTGGGCTGGGCCGTTTCGAAGTATCCAAAATTAACTCGGGAATTGGCGGTATTACCTAAAATACGCCGATTCCCGATTGATTTAATCGTTTTACGAATCAGCGATTGTGAAGAGTAGACACCACCGGGCACGGAGGCATAGGTCGCATCCAGACGAGCAGGCAGTTTTTTAGGATACAGGTTCGTCACGGAGGGCTGTAAGTCAATCCCGTCAATGAGGTAATTGTCAGGAATCTGCACCTGATACGAGGTACTGGCAGTAAGGGCCTGAACGGTCGGCACGGGTACCCGGGCCCATTCCGTCACCGAGGCAGGGGCTTTGAAGAGAACCACTCCGTCCAGCCCCTGGGGAGCCATTTCGAACTCCGGAAGACTGCTATAAATAATGGTTACGTTGGGCACCAGCTCATTATCTACGTCCGAGGAGCGAATGCCCCTAAAAAATTCAAAATCGGCCCGGCTCAGATCCACCGTCAGTCCCGGCGTTTTGGTGGGGATCTTCTTCCCATCCCGTCCTGTATACCCCGTTTTATGGTTCTGGGCATTCTGAGCAATGATAACGCTCTGACCCGGTTTAACGGAATATTGCTGACCATTCCCCGGAATCATAAAAACCGTATGGGCGTAAACGTAATCCGTATTAGCCGCATTTCTGGAGGCGGCGGGAATATTCAGCGACTTACTCCAGTCATACTGTCCCGTTTCAGCGAGTACGTATTCGGCGGGTACATTGCGACTGCGTACGCCCTGAAGCAGGCCTACGCATAAACTATCCGCGTATAACTCGGTATTCGAGTTATTATAGATTTCAATAAACTGATCCCGGATTCCTGCTCCATTGAGGGTGTCCGAACCCGCATAATAGACCTGTTTAATGATCCAGTTGCCATCGGGCTTTACTCTCAGCTGAATTTTGGCCGCTGTTTGTACTTCCGCCGTGAAGTTTACATTGATGAGTGAATCGGTAAGAATGACATCGGCGTCAACGGGAATTCCGGTATAACTGGAATATTCCTGCATCTGCACCAGCCGCCGGGCAATGACCGAATACGCCCCACCAATGATATTATGAAACGTAACCTTACCCGACCCATCGGTTACCTGCCGAAGTTCCGTTCCTGCGTTACGATCCTGCAGTATTACCTCCGTATTGATCGGTAACAGGCCCGCGTTGCGTAAAGGCTCTGCCAGTTCAATCTGAATTTCAACGTTTGTTGTGTTGAGGGCCGGGTCTAACTGCAGCTTGCAGGAAGCCAGTATGAGGACCAGACTTGTAATCAGTACTGCTGAAAATGCGTAATTTCTGATTTTCATGAACGGTTTTAGTGCTTTCCCCTGGGCTCAAAAGTACATACAAAAGGGCGGAATGAAAATTTACCCTACCTTTGCGGACGTACCCGGTTGCTTTTTTAAGCGGGTTTTTCCAAAACTTATCACTTCTGGAAAGCCTTTTTTAAGAAATCAAGTAATCATTAATGGCTTGAAAGGAATGCACTCGTATTCCTCTCGGGCTGACTTTTTATATAAACCCTAATTATTAGTCTCATGGCAGCTCAATCTGGCGACAAGGTTCGCGTTCACTACACAGGTAAACTCACCAGCGGTGTTGTTTTCGATTCTTCTGAAGGTCGCGAACCCCTTGAATTCACGCTGGGGAGCGGTATGGTTATTGCTGGTTTCGACTCAGGAATTACCGGAATGCAGATTGGCGAAAAGAAAACCGTTCACATTCCTGTAACTGAAGCTTACGGTCCTTCGGATGAAAACCTGGTTTTTGAATTCAACCGCAGTGATCTTCCCAAAGATATTCCGTTTGAAGTGGGTATGCAGTTAAACATGCACGCGGATGGCGAAGGACAGGTGGTTCCAGTAACGGTAACGGACGTTAAGGAAGATAAAATCTCCGTTGATGCCAACCACCCCCTGGCCGGCCAGGATCTGGTTTTTGAAATTGAATTGGTAAGTGTTAACTAATACGGTTCAAACCTGAGTCTTTACTGATCTCACTGGAAGAACAAAAATAGCGGGGACCTGAAAACTCCCCGCTATTTTTTTGCCTGACTTTTTTATCTTCCCCGATTCCTTTTTCGTAAATTAGTAAGCTTTTTTTGCCCCTGCTTCTATTTATGAAACAACGCGTTTTTTTGGCGGACGACGACGAAGATGATCGCTTCTTTGCTGCTCAGGGTTTGAATCCACAAGGTCATTGTGAAATTACTTTTTTTACGAATGGCGAGGAGTTAATCCACCACCTTAAAAATCTCACTACCAGCGAGTATCCTACGCTGATTCTGCTCGATTTAAACATGCCCCGCCTGAATGGCTTCGAAACCCTGGCCGCTATCAAAGAGCAGTGGCCACACATCCCGGTCATTATTCTTACCACGTCTACCCATTCACTGGATCGGGAAAAGGCCCTACGCCTGGGTGCCGATGCTTTTCTGACCAAACCCGACGATTTCGATCGCCTCACGGAAGTGCTGGCGTCCATCAGTTCCTGCTGGAAAGTTTGATTTCATTCATCAATCCTTTTACAACAGGTTGGGCTTACGTACTTCTTTATTGACTAAATCACTCTCGATTACCCCATCCCGGAGCCTGATTATTCGGTGCGAATACAGGGCGATGTCCTCTTCGTGAGTCACCATCACAATGGTATTCCCCTTAGAGTATAACTGATCAAACAGATCCATGATTTCGTAACTCGTCTTGGTATCCAGATTACCCGTAGGTTCATCAGCCAGTAGAATCGATGGATCATTCACCAGAGCCCGGGCTACGGCCACCCGTTGCCGCTGCCCCCCCGAAAGTTCGTTTGGCCGGTGATGAGCCCTGTTTTCCAGGCCTACACCCTTCAGCGTGAGCATGGCCTTTTCAATGCGGTCGGCTTTGGAATACCCCGCGTAAATCAGTGGTAACGCCACATTTTCCAGGGCCGTTTGCCGGGGTAACAGGTTAAACGTCTGAAACACAAACCCGATTTCCTTATTCCGGATTTCCGCCAGCTGGTTTTCTCCCATGCGGCTGACATCGTGTCCGTTCAATACATAGGAACCCGACGTGGGCGTATCCAGACAGCCTACGATGTTCATGAGCGTACTTTTTCCGGAACCCGAGGGTCCCATAAACGCGACGTATTCGCCCTTTTGAATGGAGATCGTAATGTCTTTCAACGCTTCGACCACTTCCGTGCCCATGACGTAACGCTTCTGTATATGTGTGGTTTCAATGATGTTCATAAATCCAGGGCCAGTGATCGGACCTCCCGATCGGATAAACTTACTGACTCATTGAAAGTCCTGCTGACGTTTTTCGATTAAAGCTCGTTTTTGCTGATAGACGGGCAGGAAGCGTTCGTAGGCTTCGGGGAAATCGCTTTGCAGGATTCGCAATTTATCTTCGGCGTAATTGGTCAAACTCATTTCAAGGCTTTGCAGAATGTATAGTTTCAGAATTTCCGGTGAATCCTGACGGAATGTCAACGCATTATACAGAGCATTATACGCTTTCTGAGGTTCTTTTTTCTGATTGGATTCGGCGGCATAACGCTCCAGCACTTTGATATTGAGCGGATTTCGCATCAGCTCCTCCGAGCCATCGCCCGTCCAGCTGGTGGGCGGAGCCTGCTCGTTTGCAATCTCGCGGTTCAGGAAGGCCGCCAGTGGTTTCCGCCAGCGATCACCGGAAGCGGCCGTATCAGCCATAGCCCGGGCCGAGAGGAGTTCCAGCCCTTCCAGTTTGTTTCCGTCGTAATAGGATACCAGAGCATTCAGGTATTGCAAGTCGTCGAAATAAGAAGCGTTTCCTTCCTTCTGGGATAAAATCCGTAAGTCCTTACCCGAAAGTGGTGGTGTTTTTGCCGTTTTAAGATCTGATAACGTAGCGTTAGAGATCAGGGCAAACTGAGCCAGGGTTAATACGGAATCGGCTTCAATGCTGAGTTTCGTTTCGGAGGATTTACCATTCAGCAACTCAACTGCTTTCCGATTGACCTGCACAGACACGTAATCCGAGCTTTGCTCATTCGCCAGTTTTTCGGCCGCTGGTGTATCTCCTTTGCGTAAATACAGTGCCATCAGATTGGTGGCGGGCACGCCTGACTGGCGGGTTAAGGTCAGAGCCTTTCCGTAATAATACTGAGCCGAATCCAGACCGTTGGCTTTCGCGTGTAAATAGGCCAGGTTGGTCATCAGTTCGCCGTTTTCAGGAAAACGTTTTTGCCCTTCCCGAGCCGTGAAGAAAGCATCGAAGGCCAGTTCTTCGTTCATCAGGCTTCGGGTTAGTCCGGCATAGGCATAGGCCGAGGGATTTTTAACCAGAGCCTGACGGAAGAAGCCCGCTGCTGAAGCAAAATCGCCCTGCACCCAGGCCAGCGAAGCCAGGCCATAATTGGATTTATGATTCTGGAAATCAAACGTAGCTCCCTGCCGATAAAATGTTTCCGCCAGTCGGTAGTCCTGCCGGGACGTGGCCAAATCTCCCTGAGCATTGTAATAACCCGCCACACCCTGCTGAAAAACGTAGTAATTGCTGTAATACATCAGAATGACGCAAAGGATGACCGAAAGTCCGCGAACGTGAAAACGGGCAATATAGGCTGGTTTAAAGAGCACAATATGCACGGGTTTTCCCTCCCGCATCTGAGGTCCGAAATTCAGCAGTACATAGAAGAAAAACAGAATTCCGCCCGTCAGGTGGGCATAGTTAATCCCCTGCGAGAGGGACTCAATGGCAGAATCATTGGCCGTACCGTTGACGTACGCCAGAAAGGCTAGCGTAATGCTTGCCAATCCCAGGTACAAAAAGGCACCCTGGGGCTGGAAAGGCCAGTAACCAGCCTGCTGGGACTCTCGTTTCTTTTGTCCCCACAACCCCAGGCCCAGGGAGAGGACGAAAACGAAAAAGGGGTTCAGGTATAATAAATCCCAGTCAATGCGACGGGTGGTGTGTAACTCTGTCAACAACAGATTACCCAGATAAAATACGCTAAGAGCCGCGAAGCTGGGCAAACTATTACGTCCGGTCTGGTTCGTGGCGAGCCAGGTCAGGCCAATCATGATTTCAAACGAAACCCAGAAAGCCACCAGAATTACCAGCACCATTCCGGCGGGGTAGCCATAGGCGAGTAAGTCAGCGGGCTTTGCTTTTCCAAGGGTGCAAAGCAAAGCAACACTGACCAGAATCAATACCGTAAAAACAGTCAGGCGAGTAAGTAAACCCGTATTCCTCTTAAAAGCCTGAAAGTAAAAGCTGGTACCCACAAAAACAGTCACCAGAACGATGGTAGCCAGCCGGTCCGTATGACCCAGAATCGTATCTATTTGTAAGGAACTGGTCAGGAGAATAAAGGCCGTCATGGCTCCGAAATACCAGAGCCGGGGTAAGGCCGAAGTGGCCATTAAGGTGATTGCTACGCCTATCAGGGCCAGAATCAGACAAAACCAATCGGTAAGGGGATGAATAACGGCCATGGGTGAAGCAACAAATTGCTCCGTGAGGGCATAGGCCGTAGCCTGAATCTGGAAACTGGAACCATTGGCCTGAAATTGATCCAAACCAAAAGGCATTTCTCCCAGTTCACTCAGTACGTCCCAGTGTAATACGGAATCCACGCCCTGATAAGCAAAATAACTCCAGCCGATCAGACCTGCGATCACGCCAACTAAACCCGTGTAAAAAAGCCTCTGATACGCCCGAGGCCAGGAACTCCAAAAAATAGCTGCCTGCATGCAAGTAGGGTAACCGTTTCCGGCGGTAATTAAAATTTATCCGTACTTTAAACGATACAAAGAACGTTCCTATTGACTATAGCCCCTTCAGTTGACGAACTTTGTTTTTGTATTTTCCTCCCCTTGAGTCATGTTTCTAGCGAAATCTTTCCCTCGTTTGCTCAATTCCAGCGGTTTTCTGCTGGTCATTACGTGCTTCTTTTTCAACTTCATAACGATTAGCTGCAACCACGAACCCGTTGCGACCATCAGGGGGTGGACGCTGGTGAAAGGTGGAAAACCGGAAGCCGTGATTCCCCAGTGGGCGGAAGGCTTAAGCAATGAAGATATCAGGGAATTTGGCCAGAATGGGAATGCCGCTCTGACCCAGTCCCGCCGGATTCCCATGCAACCCGCCGCCACTGCCATTGTCCTGTTGTGTGCTCTGGGAGTGATGGTGAGCTGGGCTCCCTCAAAAATAGCCCTGTACGGTACTACTGTTGCAGCCGGGCTCAGTATTCTTGCGTTGGGAATGCTTCATTACTTTTTAGCCGATTTCGATCGAATCAGCCATACGGCCACGGCTGATCTGAACCCCTTAAGCAAAGAAGATTTACAGTTTATTCGCCTGTTTTCCATCGACTGGAACTGGCCTTACTGGCTGGCTCTAAGTATTCTTATTCTGATTTTTGGCCATACGGTGTACCAGCTTTTGCGAAAACGCTTCTAGATTTGTCGAGATTTACCAGCATTTATCCTTAGCCGATTATGTCACAGACTGAAGTAGAATACCGTCACGTGGTTTCCACCTGTAAAGACCTTTTCCTGAAGAAAAACCGGGATTATGGCACGGCCTGGCGGATTTTACGCCTGCCCAGCCTGACGGATCAGATTTATATCAAGGCCCAGCGGATTCGGCAGTTGCAGGAAACCGGGGTTTCCCGCGTGGGGGAAGGCATCACGCCGGAGTTCATCGGCATTATTAATTACTGCGTCATGGCCCTGATTCAGCTTCAGCTGGCCGATGATTCCCGAATGGAAATTCCCACGGATGAGCTTTCGGCTCTGTACGATCAGGAAATCAATGAAACCATTCACCTGTTGCTCAATAAAAATCACGATTACGGTGAAGCCTGGCGGGCCATGCGAGTGAGCTCCATGACGGATATCATCCTGATGAAACTGCTTCGCACGAAACAAATTGAAGACCTCGGCGGACAAACCCTGGTGTCGGAAGGGGTGGATGCCAATTACCGGGATATGATTAACTATTCCGTCTTCTGTCTCATCCTGATGGCTCAGCAGCAGTCTGAACAATAATCCTTTTCTGAATGGTCCGTTTTTTACTTACCTGCTGGCTAATGCTTTGTGTTCTGGTCAGCTCGTTTGCCCAGATTGATTCTACGCGACGGCCTGCCCACTGGAAATCTTTCATTGCTCCGGTAAGTCTGATGACGGCCGGTTTAGTAACGCAGGGAGCCATCAGCCGGGATGTTCAGAGGCACGTTCGGCAGGGCTTTCCGAATTTTCAGACCCAGGCAGACAATTACCTGGAGTTTGCTCCCAGCCTCGTTTCGTTAGGATTAGGAGCCTTAGGCGTCAAAGGCCGCCATGCCTTCAGGGATCAGCTGGTGTTAATGGTCTTGTCCCAAGGCGTAGCCAACTCACTGTCGTTCGGGTTGAAGAAAGTCGTTCAATACCCACGTCCGAACGGAGAAGATAACCTGTCCTTTCCTTCCGGTCATACGTCAGTGGCGTTCACCGGAGCAGCGGTATTATCGAAAGAATACAGCCAGCAAAGCATCTGGTACAGCATTGCCGGGTATGGCGTTGCCACCAGCGTCGCCGGCATGCGGGTGTTAAACAATAAACACTGGGTAGCTGATGTGTTATTCAGTGCAGGCTTAGGCATTGCTTCTACGGAAGCCGTTTACGCGGTTTATCCCTGGATTCAGCGAAACATTTTCAAACAACGTAAGCTGGCGGTCATCCCTTTCTATTCCGGTCAGGCTTACGGGTTGGCCATGGCAGCTCCACTTTAGCTAGTTTTCAGTGGTTGGTTAACTGTTTTCAGTTATTCTCTTAACCCATAAGGGATAAAACACCAGCCATACCCGACGCAATGAAGTCAAGTTTTAAAATAAAAAGTCCCGAAACACTTACGCGTTTCGGGACTTTTATCAATTCTAACAATTAGAAAGGATAACCAACAGCAATATTCAGAATCAGGTTATCCCTCCGCCAGTCGCGGTCGCGGAAGTTGATTTTATTCAGTACCCAGCGATTTTCTTCGGTCAGGCCCGGATTGCGTAGAGGCGTTGCCAGATCGAAACGAAGGACGAAGTACGTAACATCAATTCGCAGACCTACTCCGGCACCCACCGCAAGTTCCTTCATAAAATTTTTTGAGAACACGGCTCTTTCATCGTAGAGCGTTTCGTCTTTATACATCCAGACGTTTCCGGCATCAATGAATAAAGCTCCCTGAAGGAATTTATTAAACTTGGTACGCAATTCAGTATTAGCCTCCAGTTTAATATCTCCCCCACCATCCTGAACAAGAATAGTTCTTCCCGTATTACTGATGTAAGCTCCAGGTCCAATTCCACGGGGACGGAATGCCCGGATACTATTGCTCCCTCCCACGAAGTATTGCTTTATAAAAGGCAGGCTGGTTGAGTTTCCGTAGGGAATACCTGCTCCAGCAAACACCCGCGAAGCCCAGGTAGTGGAAGAAGTCAAGCGTACATAATGCCTACTATCAAGATCAGCCCTGACGTATTGGGAAAACGCTACATTGAATAATTCTTTCTGACCATTTCCATCTTTATCCTTAAACAAAAGACCAGCTAAATTACCAGCAGGCTCAAAATTAAAGATCAGTTGCTGTGAATACCGAGCCTGGCTTTGAGGAGAGGAATTGAAGTGAAGGCTGTATAAGCTACTTGGTATTAATTGCTGATTTTGTACAATAGCAATGTACCGGGCAGCCAAATTCCTATCATAAACTGTACTATCGCCATTCTCATCCACTGGTGGTGGGGCTATTACTTCAAAATAGCGATCTCCCAGACTGCTGGTGGGTACATATACGTACGTAAGACTTAAGGGTACAATCGTATGTTCGACTTTTTGATTACCCCGGAAAGAATACCCATAGGTACCCGTAAAGGAATTCAGCCGGTACAACTGACTACGGGCAATAGCCTGATAGCCCAGTGTTACTTCTGTTTTAGGTAACACCTGCCGACGATCATAGTCGATGCGGATAGGGCTTACCAATCTTGGAAAAGTTACCGTTGCATTCAGACCATAGCTAATGTTGGTCAAACCCTGACCTCCAGCTCCAAATTGAGACTCTATGCCCCCGGTAGCATTAATAGTCAGTAGTTCTGCCCGCTTAAACACATTACGATTTCGCCAGCTCAGCGTAGCCTGCGAACCCGTCAAACTGTTGGACTTGGACGTTCCGGCAATCTCCAGCCTCAGTGACTTTTTGGGATAAGGCGTCAGGTAATAATGCACATCCAGTACGGTAGAATCCCCCTGTACAGCTGGTGCAAAGCGATTTCGAACAAATTTGAATGTTCCCAGATTGATCAGACGGGAAAGTGTAACATCCTGAATCCTGCTGTTATATCGACGTCCGGGCTTAAAACCGATAACGTCCTTGAAGAGCCGTTCATCATAAGCACGGTCAGAATCTACTACCTGAATGCCGGAGGTGGTTCGAAACGCCTCGTTTCGATTGGTATCCTGTGCCGCCGTATTGAGCGTAAAGTTGGGATACACATACACGTTCCGTATGTGATACTGCCGACCAGCCGCAACGGGCATTTCTGGCTTCAACGCCAGGTATAACTTGGCTTTATAGTTATTCTGTGATGTATCCCCCAGAATAGCAACATAATCAGGAACGAAATAATAATAGCCTTTCCGCTTCATTTCCTGACTAATGCGTTCCCGCTCGAGCTTCAAATTTTCCAGTCGGTAAGGAATAGCTGGCTTAAGTAAGGTTTGGTTTTCGGCCAGTTTGAAATCTTTTCCTACATGAGCAGTATCTGATAGGTACCGGACGGAATCCAGGGTATAACGCCGATGCACCGTCACCTGATAAATGCCTTTGGCCTTATACCCTTTTTTGTCATCCTCGATTTTTCCGGCTACTTCGGAGTGAAAGTAACCCTCGTTTTCCAGAAAAGCCTTCCACACATTCGCATTGATGGCTACGGAGCGGGAACTGGCAAAAACAGGTTCGCGACCCAGTTTCCGACGAAGCGTCGCCCGAAAACTGGAGTCTTTTTTAGGTTCTCCAATGACGTAATAGAGCCAGACCCGGTACGGAAAACCGAAGATCATGCTGTTGGGTTTAGGCCGGGCCAGGCCTTCCAGCTCACTTTTCAGGGCCTTCCGGTCACTGCTACTGACGCCGTCGAAAGGTAACATTTCAATTTCCGTTCCGCTGTAGAGCCGTTCGTTAGCGGGCAAATGCTTCGCCACGTTACAGCCCGATACCAGAGCGGCAAAGCTGACTACAATCAGATATATTTTAACAGAATACTTCAATGGATAGAATGGTTAAACGAGTTAATCAAAAAGCTTTTAATCGATCTTCTTTTTCCCAAAGATCTGATTGAACGTATTGTAGTCCAGGTTAATCACGAAGCCTAAGCCTGTTTCGATGACGTAGCCTTCCAGAACATTTTCCAGTTCATTGACCCGGTACGCACGTACCATATATCGGCCATCTCGTGTGATGTTGTAATTCACCGAAATGTTATCAAACACCTGAGCGTTCCCCCGATTAATTCCCGTGTTGTCTTCTAATACAAAGTTTTTACCTACACTTACAGACAAACGACCATTGAAAAAGCTTTTGGAAAGTCCAACGTTTAAATCGGTCTTCGTAGCCGTTGACCCTGCATCAACATTTTTATTATTATTGGCATAATCACTTGATGAGTTCAATCCTACATTCAGGTCAACGCCTTTGATTACGTTTGAAGCCAGACGATCCAGCTGTTGGGAAAGAATTTTACTTACACTATTTCGGGCTACGTTTTCGGCATTAAGGCCGCCGCCGCTGCCCGAGAAAAAGTCAAAAGAATTTTCAGGTAAAAAGCTACCTAACACTAATAAAGCAAAAACCTGCTTGTTGATTTCGGAAGGGTCTCTTCTGTACTGGACCAGTTTGGCCTCCACCGATTCTTTGATTTCAGCTGAAGGAACAGTAGCTCCCTCCGGTAAGGTTACATCAAAGCTCAGTTCAGGTTTGGCCAGATTACCCTGCATCTTCAAGGCAACATCAAAGGGCAACTTATTAGCATAGAGATTACGTTCGCTGGCTCCCTTCACCTGATTGGCGATCAGCTCCGAAACCCGGGCCTGAACGCGATACAGTGCAGTAATGTCAAGCGTCGCTCTTAATGGATCTCCGGCGAAGACGATGCTGCTTCCCTTCTCAATTTCAAAGTTCCGTTTCAGTACTTCATAGGTCAGAGCATAGGCTCCTTCCGTTAGGTCGTAACGGCCAAAGAGTCCAATATTTCCGGCGGCATCCATGGTGACGTTCAGACGAGCATTACCCTTAGCCCGCAGGTTATCACCACTTTGCTCATCGATAATCACATTGAATTCCGTTGCATCATTAATCTCTACGTCAACGGAAATATTGGAGTTCGCTAACTGGTCAAAAGTGATTTTGGTATTAAGCGTATCCGCCTTGGGTTTCCTCAAGTACTTTGCCAGTGCGGTGGTATCATTCGGCTGAATGAAGGTAATGATGCCCTCAGAGTCTTCGGCGGATGGTCCTGAATTGGGAATAACCATCGTGATTTTGCTGTCATCTTCCACCTTCAGATTTCCGGTTATAGACGGCGTTGACCCACTGCCGCGAATCCGCAGATTGGTGCTTAAGGAAGCATTTCCGTACACCAGCTCATTATCCCGACGGGACGCATTCAGCACATTGAATCGATCGGCACTAACCTGCAGGTTATAGCCCACGTCTGGTAAATTGGCAATGCTTACCGTACCGTCCGTAGTGAAGGTATGCCCTTCCCGATCCCGAATGGCGAACTTACTCAGACGGATGGTCTGGTTATCGAAAACGATCGCCTGCTTGTCAATGGCGTACGATTCGTTAATGAAAGCCACATTGAAGCCCACTTCCTGGAAGTTAATTTGTCCGTTCAGTCGGGGTTTATCAACGGCTCCTTTGACGGTCATTTCCCCCTGTAGCTGACCTTCGGCCTGCCGTAGCTGCCCGAAACTAAAGGCTTCGATGGTCCGGGTGTCCAGTCGGCGTAACTCTACTTTCAGGTCCAGGGCATCGTTCGTGGAACTGGGATTGTAGAAACCGCCAACGTGCAGATCATTGGTTTCACCCACGAGGTTAACGTCTGCCTGAATCCGGTTGTCAGTCATGTTCGCAAATTTGGCCTGAAGATTGCCCAGGTTCTTTTGCATGACGTTCAGACTATCTACTTTCAGATCTCCCGTAAAACTCAGTTTCCGGTTCGTGCCTTCCGTGCCGAGGTAATCTTTAACGACTACATCGCCGTTCAGCACGCCATCCGCCAGGGTAGTATCCTGATTAGCTAATTTCAGTAAGTCCGAAATGACCAGATTTTTCAGTTCTACGTGTAAAGGAGCATTGGGAGTAGGCTCAGTGCTGTTGACAATCAGAGCCTGATTATTGGTTTCCAGGCGGAATTTCTCAGCCACTACGCCCGCTTTACTGTAGCGGATGTAACCCGTTGTGTCGGAAGTCCAGTACTGATAATTCGTTAATAAGGCCTGACGATCCAGATGCAACTCATAAGCATCTCCCTGGATTCCTACACGACCCGCGATGCCAAAACGATTCTCATTTACCGAATCCTTATTCATCACCCGGAACTGTAACTGATTCTGAGCGGCAGATGCCGTAATGTCGGTTGGGTATAAGTGCAGCGACTGTTTACGAATTTCGCCTACCTGTCCCTGCAATACCAGTTTCCCGTCCGTGGAAGCCAGTTTCAGGTTGGCCCCTGAAATTACCATGGTATCGTACTCAATGGGTCCGGCAGTTACCGAAATATTTAACGTAGAGTCAGCCCGTTTGCTATCCAGAGTGGCTTCGATCTTAACCGGTTCCAGGCGAGTCAGCCCGGGCACGAAAGCCAGTAAGAGCGGGTGCTGACGAACCCGCATTTTAAGGGTAAAGTCCGTCGGAGCCTTGGGAGCTTCGATCTGCATATCCGGAATCGTAACGTATTTATTGATTTCGCTAACAGTAGCCGAGGCCAGATCCGCGTACTGAAAATTCCCTCCCAGATCAATCTCTGCGAAAGGCGTCCGGGCAATGATCGTTTTGCTGGTCCCTTCGGCATTGGCCGTCAGGTAGAGGGAGTCAACGGGATAATTTTCTCCTTTCAGACTAATATTCAGATTTTCCGTTCGCAGGGTACCAATCAGCTTTTCAGGGTTTGTCGAAGCAAAATCCATCTGGATATTACCCTTCACCTCAAACGGATCGGTGTACAATTTCAGAGCGTGGAGATCCAGTTGCTCGATTGCTACGTTCCCTTTCACACTTGGAAATTCTTCCTTCATGTTCGCATTAGCGACCAGATTCAAACGGGCATTTGGATCATTAATACCACCCTGAATGTCCAGTAATCCCTGATTCAAGGTTCCCCTGGCCGCAAACTGACGATAGGTATATCCCTGAAGGGTTGCTTCCGGTACGTTCAGGTCAAAGGTCGTATTCATCGTTTTGGGATCAATCCCCCGTCCATTAACCGTGGCCGTGGCCGTAATGGCCCCGAATTGCTGGGGTTGCATCAGCCACTTTCCTAAGTCCAGCTGCTCAATTTTGGCGGTTCCGGCGTAAGTTTGATTTTTGCCCGTTACGAAGTTCTTGAGCTGACCATCGAATGCAAGATTTCCATACGAAGAATTCATGGCGATGTCCAGATCAATGTTGTTGAGGCGGCCTTTGGCCGTTCCTGCCAGCTTTAACTGAGCCGGAATACTGATGGAATCAGGCAAGGATCCTTTGGGTGCCAGTTTCTTTACATCTGCCGAACTGGTGGTTGCATTTTCCAGCACGATGTTAAGCCCCATTTTCTCGGGATCGGTCGGATAGGATACTTTCCCATGAGCCTTTAGTTTGGTGGAGGCAAGCATGGAAAATTCAACCAGTGGCAAGTTCAGATCAGCTAATGAGCCCTTTGCCTGAATAGAAGCATTCACCACCGCCTTTTCGTTTCCTTTGATCGGAGTCGTCTGAGCTAAGCTGGGAACCAGTGTAATGATATCAGCAAAGGAAATTTTATTCTTCGTCATGTTCACATCAACCAGCACGCGTTTCGCCTCAGCGGCCCGGGTGAGCTGTCCGAGGGAATCGAACTTGATGACGAGTTTGTCCTTCAGGAGGGTTCCTGGAGTCTGAACAAGGAAGTTGGTCAGTCCAATTTGTTGAGGACTGTAAAAGACATCCGCATCGAAGCGTTGAAGATTCATTCCACTTTTTTCCCGAAATTTCCCCTCACGGAGTTTTCCGGAGATCAGGTTCGGCTGGTACACCAGCTCGTCCCCATTCAAAGTAAAGCCTTTGATATCGATGTGACTGTAATCCAGCCCTTTGGGCTGCCGGGGATTGTTGTCGTTATCGAACTTAATGTCATTATTCGCCAGGCGAACCCGACCAATTTTAGCTTTCCAGCCCGCGTTGGGGTCCTGCGGTTTTTCCTTGTTATTCGGAGCAGGGGGGGCTTCGGGAGTCGGAGCCGTTTTTCCCAGCGTTGCCGTAATCTGAGAATTCATTAATTCCAGCGAACGAATAATGGCTTGCTGCCCTTCGAGGTAGAGCTGATCGCCAGCCAGGTTCAACTGCCCCACTTTTCCCGTACTACTGAAGCCTGCTTCTTCGGCTTTGATAATCCAGGCGGTGCGATTGAGCTGCCAGTCACCCATACGCAAATCCATGGTATCTCCCGGTACCGTAGCAGCGTCGTTTACTTTTCCGGGAATATCAATTCCTTTATAGATACGGGCCTGAGCCACCAGACCGCTGGACTTGATTTCGTTGACATGGTAGCGGGATTCGGCCGGATTGATTTCATCGAATTTTCCGGTCAGTGTATCGACAGCGAAATGAATATCGGCTCCGGCAATGTCATCGACGTAATGAATCCGAACGTCATTCATGCCTACCCCGGAAAGGCTTAAGGCCAGCGGAGCCGAAGAAGTATCGGCGGGATCGGCCGGAGCACCCGAGGAAAAAGCGTCGACTAAAAAGTTGAAGTTAAAGGAAGTATCGGGTAAGGTCCGGGTTACGTTCAACCGGATTTTATCGAATTCGATCTGATTCAGGGCAATTCGTCCCTGAATCAAACCCAGCATATCTAAATCTACCCGCATTCGTGCTCCACTCAGAAGGGTATCTCCTTTGGGCGTTTGAAAGTATACGTCTTCCAGCTGAATCCAGTCGGGAATCTGATAACTGATTTTACCAATCCGAAAAGGCGTGTCGAGTTTACTGGACAGGTAACGATTGGCTTGTTTGGTAACGAAGTTCTGGCCCCAGGGGGTGAGTCCTAATACGAGTAAGAAGGCGATCACCAAGAGTAAAAGCCCACCAATGGAAGCCAGCGAAATTTTAAGTACTTTTTTTACAGTCATACGCATGAACAAGTAGCCGAGAAGCTACGACCCTACTTACTTGTAAAGGTGTAATCCATTCCTGAAAAGATAGGAAACTGGGGAAATCAATAGATACCTCCGCTATTTATGCCTCAATTTGTGTACTTTTTTACACAATAACATCTATTTTCTACTTTTCGGTGACTAAGGGTAATTACGCATGTTCTTAACTAAAGGTTAGTTATGTCTTAGAATAAATCCGTGAGATTACCCCTTCTTATGCGTTTTTACTTTCTTTCTACAAGGCTGAACTTTACCTTTGCCCACTCCTGTCCCGGAAAAAGAATTCCCGTCGACGAATGACAACGCAACTTGTCCTCTACGGCTGCACTCGAAAATCTATGAAACTCTTTGCTCACTTTTGCCGCATACTTGTTGGAGTTATATTCATTTTTTCAGGATTAATAAAACTCAATGATCCCGTTGGAACGCAGATAAAACTTGAAGAATACTTCGAAGTTTTTGCTCAGGATTTTTCCGGCATGGCCGCCTTTTGGGAAGCCCTTGTGCCCTACGCCCTGTATTTCTCCATTCTGCTTTGTTCCCTCGAAATTTTGGCTGGCGTTGCGTTACTGGTTCAGTGGAAGCTGCGTCGCACGGCCTGGTTTCTGGTATTGCTCTGTACCTTTTTTGCCTTTCTGACGTTCTATTCGGCCTATTTCAATAAAGTAACGGATTGTGGCTGTTTTGGTGAGATGATTAAACTTCAGCCCTGGACTTCCTTCTGGAAAGACATCGTTCTGCTCATTTTATTACTGGTAGTCCTCTGGCAACGCAATCGCTTCCGCGAGGCCCGTACCACCGGTGTTATGATTATAGCTGCTTTATTTTGCCTGGGGCTGTCTGTTTACGCCGTTCGTTACCTGCCGCCTTACGACGGACTAGCCTACGCCGTTGGAGAGAACATTCCCAACAACATGAAAAACCGGGAAGCTTTCCGTTTTAAATACCGGATGGTCAAAGACGGAAAAGAGACCGAATTTGACCAATATCCCAGCGACACGACGTATCAGTTCAAAGAAATGATTGGTCCGCTTAATCCCGACGCAGGCCCTCGCATTACGGATTACCGACTCTGGAATGGCGACACGGATTATACTCAGGCTTCCTTTCAGGGCAATCACTTATTCCTGATTATTCAGGACGTGAAAAAAGTAAATCTCAGTACGATAGATAACATTCGGGCCTTACTTAAAAGCCTGGAAGGTTCTTCCGTAGAACCCGCTATTCTTACCTCTTCGCCCGAGGATGACTTCAATGCCTTCCGGCACGAATATCAGTTAGCGGTTCCGTATTACTTTGCTGATTTTAAAGTACTTAAAACCATCGTTCGCAGTAATCCAGGTTTGTGGCTACTTTCCAACGGTACCGTTCGGGGTAAGTGGAGTTTCGCCAGTGTACCCTCGAAAGAGACGATTCTTGAAAAAGTTAACCCATGAGGCCCTTTGCTTTATTCCGTTACTCCTGGCCTGCCTATCTTCTGTTCCTGATTCCGGTACTTGCGTACGGATTCTTTCTGAATGAATTTGCAGTAAACCTCCCCTGGGCGGACGATTCGGCATTTATGCTGTATGTCTATCACCGAATATTACCCACGGATACCTGGGCAACCTTTTGGGCGGATACCTTTCGACAACACATTGACCATCGGATTGCTACGCCAAGGTTACTCATCTGGTTAACCTCTATCTTCAATGGAGAGCTCAACTTTCGAACGGCGATTATTCTCGGAAACCTTAGTCTGCTGGGTTCAGTGGGATTGTTGTACCGCTCCTTTCGCCGGCGTGGTCATGCGTTCTGGATGTTTGTTCCCGTAGCTTTTTTCATTTTCCAGCCGGTTCATTACATTGATTCTCTCTGGACTATCTGCGTCTATCAGCATAACTTACTTCTGTTCTGGATATTACTCACTCTTGAGTCTTTACAATCCTCACGCCCGCGGGCTCTGATCATAGCCATTCTTTCAGCCGTGGCTGCTACCTATACCGGAGGAAACGGGATGTTCGTCTGGTTACCAGGTCTGCTTCTGCTTCTCTTTCAGAAAAAATACCGCTGGGCTCTGGTTTGGGCTCTTACCATTGGAACCGCCGGGATTCTGTATTTTGTTGGATTAGAGGCCGGTCAGGAAACGCATATTCATGAAAGTCTTTCCAGGCCTTTGGAGGTAATCAAGTCGGCAGCTGTCTTTCTGGGAGGAATGACCGCCGCGTTCAGTCCATCGGTTGCTCTGGCCATTGCCTTAGGTCTCCTCATCAGTCTGGTTTTGCTGATTTCTCTGTTTCTGGTCACTCGCCAAACGCTCTCGTTATCTACACTGGGTTTATTGCTGTTTCTGGCCTCATCGGCGGGGGCCGTAGCCATTACCCGTTCCTGGAGTGGCATTACCATTACGGAGCGTTACCAAATCTACGCCGCGTTCGCTCTGGCCTGTTCTTATCTGCTGGTCATCGATCTGATGCGTCCTTCCCTGAAAAATACCGCCGCCCTGCTGAGCATCTTTGCCGGTATAATATTCTGGCTTGCCGCCTGGTTTATTACGTATCCATTTCTCATTCGGTATCGTGATTCTTTGCTTACGGAAAGTTACAACTGGCAGCAGAATGGTCGTTTTCTGGATGTTTTACCTTTCCATAATGAGGCTTTTCAGTATGCGTACTCCCCATTGATTGCTACGCAGATGTATCGGTTCCCACCCCGCATTCCGATTCCTTACTTTGCCTCGAAACTTCAAAGAAAGGATCACCTGGAAATTCAGTATGATTCTCTGTCAGCGGGAAAACCAGTGGTTATCAAAGCCAGTACAATTGATCTCTCTGAAGCGTCCACTTACCTGGTTCTGAAATCGGATCAAAGCCACTGGCTGGCCGCTTTTCTACCCATTGCCAATGCCAGGAGTAAGTTCCTGAAAACGGGCAAACCCTTACACCAGGGAGGAACGGCCCGATTCATGACGGAGTCCCTGCCCAGGGGCACCTATCGTTTAGGACTTTACCAGCAAAATAAATTGTACTGGCTTCCGCAAAGCTTTACAAAAACTGACTAGATTATCCCCTCCTCTCGCCAGGACCTCTAATTAGGTTGTACATGAAAAACATTTTTTTACTTGGAATGCCCTCTTCCGGCAAGAGTACGCTGGGTCGAAGTTTAGCCCGTGAGATCGGCTATGAATTTGTGGATATGGACAAGCGAATTGAAATTCGCGAGTTATCAACCATTGCTGAAATTTTCAATTTAAAGGGAGAGGCTTACTTTCGAACGGTAGAAAGCGAAATGCTCCGAAGCTTCCCGGCGGACTCAGGACTGGTCGTTTCCACGGGTGGCGGGGTACCCTGCTTTCATGAAAATATGACCTTCATCAAGGAAAATGGCGTAAGTCTTTTTCTGGACGTTCCTCCTAAAATCCTGGCGGATCGTATTCTGCACACGAAGAAGAACGATCGCCCGCTGCTGGTTACCGAAAGTCCGGCTGAGTTATTAACCACTCTGGAAGCCAAAATTGCCAATCGCCGAAGTTATTACGAACAGGCCGATGTAACCATTGCCGGTGAAACTGACGTCCATACCATGCTGGAAATTCTCCGTCACTTACGGGTCATTGAATAGGTTATAAAAAAAGGACGCTAGAAGTAGCGTCCTTTTTTTATAACCTATTGACAATCAGATCAAAAATACGTTCCTATCGTCAGAATAGCATTAGTAGTTTTGTTCTTGATCTGAGCAGAGGCATAGGCAGTAGCATCGGCTAATATATAAGGAGTATAAGCAGTCGTCTGCTGTCCATGTACTACCGCTCCGTCAATGTAGAAGTTACTGGTTTTATAGCCAATTCCTCCCGAAAAGATATAGCGACTCCGGTCAATATTGGTATACTGAGCAATTTGCTGGTAAGGATCCTGATAATAACTTACTCCCGCTCTCAGGCTTACTTTATTGATGCGATATTCACCCCCCACTTTCAGGTTTACTACATTGCGATACGTGCTTTTCACAAGATCCGTGTAGTAGCCATCAGCAAAGCCTCCATCGGCATTCGAATCATTCGAGGAAAGTTTCATGCCTGAATATCCTACGTACTCCGCATCCGCTGAAATGAAACCTGATTTCCCGAAGAAAATCCCTACACCCCCATTCAGTTTCATTGGGGTACGTAAATTATAGATGGCATCGAAAGGCAGAATGGATAATGAAGGGATGCTCGTGATGTAAGACAATCCATTCTGATTGTTAATGCCAAAACCTGCCGATCTCAACAATCCGGGCAGATCGTTGCTATATTCAGGGTTGGTAAAATCACTTACTTCTACCGGACGAGCTAAACGGGTTTGTAAACTCTGCCCCGCCGACTCGCTGATTCTGTACCAGGTTGGACTGGTAAAAGATACGCCCAGGCGGATGATATCATTGGGCCGATAGATTACTCCCGTTGAAAAGCTGAAGCCATTACCCGAAGTGGTTAAGTCATTGGTATACGAAAACCCATCAACGGCAGCGGCGTTTTCAAAGTTTTCGTTCATGGTTTTTACATTCGTGTAATTTAACCTGGCCAGCGAGAGACCTAAGCCCACGTACAGTTTATTGCGATAATTGGCTCCGTAGGAAGCATTCCATCCACTGGTATATCCTGTACTGGTCGAAAGGAATGACTGGTTAGCCGCATTTCCCTGTTCCGTACCAATGTAGGGATTACCATTCCGAGTGGTAGCGTCAATCAATTTACCATAGTAAAACATGGAAGTAGGGAAATCAAAAACACTGCGATTTTGCTGCAAGTCTGCTTTGAAATCATCTACCACTACCCCCTGGCTTGAACCTGTGGCCTCCTGGTTGGCCAGCTCGGCAAAATAATCAGCCATGGAACTCTGAATATTCTGACCGCCAAAACGAATGGAATTTTTGAAAATATTCTGTCGGGAATAGCTCAAACCAAAAGCTCCGCCCTGCCATCCGCCCGAACGAACCGGGTTTCGGTTTTTACCCGCGAACACTACGCCAAAGTTTCCCAGAGCTAACTGACTGGCAGAAGCATTCTGGGTGTTACCGATGTACTGTGAAGCGTTTGCACTGTTACTAAACATGGGTGAAATGCTTAGTTCAGAGCGGGTGTAAAAGCCCAGACCGGCGGGGTTACCATTAATGTTGCTGACGTCCGCACCAATAGCTGTATGGTTACCACCCATGGCCTGCATACGAGCCGACCCCTGAGGGTTAGTCTGGGAAAAAAGACGGGACAATGATTCATAACTATTGTCCTGTGCCATTGCTGCCTGTGATGCTGCTAACAAAGCGGCGACATAGAGAAGACGTTTCATGGTCAATATATAGACTCGATCAAGATATAAAATAGCTTACGGAAAAAGCAGTGCCAGATAAAATCCTGGCTAACCACACGGTTAAATAACGAAAACCCCGCCAATTCTGTTGAATTAACGGGGTTTAATGTGCGTTAAAGTTTGTTAAGCGAATTATCTCGGTCCACGGGAACGGGCTCCGCCGCCGCCACCGCCGCCGCCACTATTCATGGAAGGAGCAGGGGCTGAGTAACTCCGGGAAGGAGCTGAGTTATTCCAGGAGTTGGAGTTATTGTTATTATTCCAGTTGTTCGAACGGGTATTGTTTTCGCTATTCCAGCCACGTGAATACGTATTATTCTGACGATTCACCGTTCCATTGCCACTGCGATAGCTGTTGCTATTGGAGTTATAGGCATCTGAATAAGCCGGCGTCTCGCGACGAGGCCGGGAATAATAGCTATTATTCGTACCGCCTGCTGCTGAGTTATTGTAGGCACTACGTCCGCCTCTGGCATTGTTGGTACCTACAGTAGCGGCATTGCGGTTGAAATCACCGTTATAAGCCGACTGTGAACGGCCATAATTGGCAGCTCGGGGACGCGTATAAGAACTGTTACCGTTATCAATTGGCTTGGTTACGACAGCTCCGCCGCCATAATATCCACCGTAGTAGGGATAACCCAGTCCACCATAACCCCAGCCGCCATAAGGATTACCCCAGCCGCCGTACCCGAATCCGTAAGGATTATAGGCCCAGTTACTGCCGTACCAGGAATCGTACATTCCCATGCCGCCCCAGTAACCGCCGCCCATACCCCACATACTCCAGGGACGGTAGAAGCTACTGCCAATGCCTAAACCAATGGAAAGACCAGGGCCGAAACCGCCAAAGCCATTGTACAGACCACCATAGTAAGGCGAACCAAACATGCTGTAGCTGTTCCAGGAATTCCATCCGTAAGGATTCCAGTTGCCAAAGCCTGAGTTATAAGCGTAGTTATTATTAAAATTATTGTAGCCGTACAGATTATCATACGCAGAATTGCCGGCGTAATGACGATTGTTGTATTTATCAGCCAGTGTCTGGTTGTAATATTCGTTCCCCGCGAGGTTCTCCCCTTTGGTCTGATCTTCTACAACGTCATTTTGTTTATTACTGTAGGCCATAGCCCGGACATCCGAAGAAGAAGAATAAAGGTCGTCATACACGAAGGAACGCTGGGTAGCACTAGGGCTACATCCCCAAACACCCGCCAGAAGGGCTACCGCCAGGTATTTCGAAACATTCCTCATTTTCATGATTTTATGGGTTTTGAAGTTAAATTTTACCTTCAATGTGACAGTATTCGTTGCGACTGTTACAAACTTAATGCTAAAACGTATCTTTGCAATCCTCTAAAAAGACTTTAACTTTTATTAACGACAATTTTAACATTTGACTTCGTTACTATCCATTTCACTTAGTTAAGGATTGACAATCAATCTACTAAGTTTAATTCAATAACAGTCAATTTCTCAGAAAAATTCCATGAGCAAAGGCATTACATCCCGCAATGATGATTACTCCGAGTGGTACCTTGACCTGGTCAAACGGGCCGATCTCGCTGAAAATTCTGCGGTACGGGGCTGCATGGTCATTAAACCCTATGGTTATTCCATTTGGGAAAAAATGCAGCGGGCTCTCGACGACAAGTTCAAAGAAACCGGACACGTCAATGCATACTTCCCGCTGTTTATTCCGAAATCTTATTTATCAAAAGAAGCGAGCCACGTTGAAGGCTTCGCTAAGGAATGTGCGGTGGTTACTCACTATCGGCTGAAAAACGCTCCGGATGGTTCGGGCGTAATCGTCGATCCTGAGGCGAAACTGGAGGAAGAACTCATTGTTCGCCCGACGTCTGAAACGGTCATCTGGAGTACGTACAAAAACTGGGTACAATCCTACCGCGACCTGCCTCTGCTCATTAACCAGTGGGCCAACGTGGTTCGCTGGGAAATGCGTACGCGTTTGTTCCTCCGCACGGCCGAGTTCCTGTGGCAGGAAGGTCACACCGCCCACGCCACTTCTGAGGAAGCCGTAGCCGAAGCTGAGCAAATGCTGGAGGTGTACGCCAAATTTGCGGAAGAGTGGCTGGCTCTGCCCGTAGTCCGTGGCGTTAAAACGCCCAACGAACGTTTCGCGGGTGCCGTCGAAACGTATTGCATCGAAGCCATGATGCAGGATGGTAAAGCTCTTCAGGCCGGAACGTCCCACTTCCTTGGTCAGAATTTCGCCAAAGCGTTTGACGTTCAGTTCCTCGGAAAAGACAACAAACTTGAGCACGTCTGGGGAACCAGCTGGGGCGTATCCACCCGTTTGATGGGTGCCCTCATCATGGCTCACTCCGACGATCAGGGCTTGGTATTACCCCCTAAACTGGCTCCAATTCAGGTGGTTATCGTTCCTATTTTCCGGAATGACGAACAACTGAACGCCATTTACGATCGTCTGGAACCCATCATCAAAGAACTGAAATCAAAAGGTATTTCAGTGAAATTCGATGATTCTACCGCCGAAAAACCCGGCTGGAAATTTGCCGAATACGAACTGCGTGGCGTACCCGTTCGCATGGCCATTGGTGCCCGTGATCTGGAAAATGGCACCACAGAACTGGCTCGCCGTGATACCAAGGAGAAACAGGTCGTTTCGATTGACGGGATCGTGGAAACCATCCAACAGTTACTGGAAGATATTCAGCAGAACATCTACAACAAAGCTCTGAAATTCAGAGAAGAAAATACGTTCAAGGTTGATACCTGGGAAGACTTCCAGGAGAAAATCGAACTGGGCGGATTTCTGCTGGCTCACTGGGACGAAACTTCGGAAACCGAAGACCAGATCAAGGAAGCCACGAAAGCAACCATCCGCTGCATTCCTCTGGATTCACCCGAAGAAGAAGGCGTTTGCGTGTTCTCGGGTAAGCCTTCGAAGCGTCGCGTGATTTTTGCCCGGGCTTACTAGTTTACCGTTTTCTGTTGTTGGTTTTCAGTTGCTTTGAAAACTTTCATTTCAATAGCCTCTGTATAGCTCAGAGGCTATTTTTTTGTATTGTACCTCTAACCACTGGTTCTATGAAATGGGTTCTTTTGTTTTTGCTACTCTCAGGCTCTTTTTCGCTGCATGCTACCGTTACCCCGAATAGTTTATTCAGCGATCACATAGTGTTACAACGCGGCGTTTCTGTGCCCATTTGGGGGACCGCTACTTCCGATGAGTCGGTGACGGTAACCCTGGCAGGACAGAACGTGCAGACGCAGGCGAAAGACGGTCAGTGGATGGTAAAACTCAAACCCTTACCCGTTGGCGGTCCTTATACCCTGACCATTCAGGGTTCTAACCGGGTTACGATTGCAGACGTTCTGGTCGGCGATGTCTGGATTGCCAGCGGACAGTCAAACATGGAGCGGCAGCTCGGCCCGCGTGAAGGACAGAAGCTGATTGATAACTGGGAACAAGAACGCGACGCCGCTCATTATCCCCAGATTCGTCAGTATGCCCTTACTAAAAACTATGCTCCGGCTCCGGTCAGTGATACCTATCACGAATGGGTTGTCTGCTCCCCCGAAACCGTATCTGATTTCACCGCCGTGGGTTATTTTTTCGCCCGTGATCTGTACGAAACCTATAAAGTTCCCATGGGCATCATTTTGACCGCCTACGGTGGTTCGCCCGCTCAGAACTGGATGAGTCGGGAAGCGTTGAATGCTACCCCTGAACTCAGAAAACTGGTGGAAGACTATGATAAATCCTTACAGTATGAGCCAAATACCGTCAGTTCACTGAATAAAAAAATGGAGCCGCTCTGGGCCAAATACCGGGCTGATTCGTTGCAGGCAGTTCAGGAGCAACGCCTTTTACCCAAACGCCCGGTTCAGCCTTACCACATGCAGCAGGGCCAATACGTGAGTGGTTTGTATCATGGCATGCTAAAACCTCTGATTCCGTATGCCATCAAGGGCGTAATCTGGTATCAGGGAGAAAATAACGCGGGTCAGGCCAAGTTGTATCAGACCCTGTTTCCGGCCCTGATTGCTCAGTGGCGGTCGGAATGGCAACAGGGAATGTTTCCCTTTCTGTTCGTGCAAATCGCTCCATTCAAAATGATGCCACCCGAGATTCGGGAAGCTCAGCTCATCAGTCTGAAAAAGACCCGAAATACGGCGATGGTGGTTACTACGGATTGCGGGGATGCGAACGACATTCACCCAACGAACAAGAAACCCGTAGGAGAACGCTTAAGTCGGGCCGCGAAGGTTTTGGCGTACGGTCAGAAAATGGAATACTCCGGTCCGATTTACGAATCCATGCGGATCCAGGGCAATCAGGTGGTTCTTACTTTCAGTCATACCGGCAAGGGATTAACTGCATTGGGGGACTCTTTAAAAGGATTCACTATTGCCGGAGCCGACCAGCCATTCGTTCCGGCCGAGGCCCGGATTCAGGGAAAAACGGTAGTTGTTTCCAGCGAAAAAGTGCGGAACCCCGTCGCCGTTCGCTATGGCTGGACGCAGGTGCCGGACGTTAATCTTTACAACCAAGAGGGATTACCCGCCTCTCCCTTCCGGACGGACGCCACGAATGAGTGAAATCCTTTGGGCAGAAGGGTATCTGAGCTAGCAATTAGTCTTTATTAGCTAAAAACATTCAGAATTGCTGAGTCATACAACCAATTCTTTACCTCTATAGTAAGATCTATGTTTCAAAAGTTAGTAACGCTGTCTTTGCTGGTTACCAGCTCACTGGTCAGTTACGGACAATCCGAAAAACTCTGGTATAAGGCTCCCGCCGAAGTCTGGACGGAAGCTTTGCCCGTAGGAAACGGACGCATCGGCGGTATGATTTTCGGTCGCCCCGAGCAGGAACTCATTCAATTGAACGAAGCAACCCTCTGGTCGGGCGGTCCGGTTCGGCCCGGTGTCAATCCGCAGGCAGCCTCCTACTTACCCCAGGTTCGCGAAGCTCTTGCCGCTGAAGATTACCCTAAAGCCGTCGCTCTCCTGAAGAAGATGCAGGGACATTATACCCAGAGTTACATGCCGATGGGGGATTTGAAGATTATTCAGGACGTTTCCTCCCCTCAGAATTATTACCGCGATCTGGATATCAATCAGGCTCTGGCTACCACCCGATTTACCAGCAATGGGGTTACCTATACCCGCGAAGTTTTTTCGTCTGCCCCCGATCAGGTCATGGTGATTCGACTGAAAGCCAGCAAGCCCGGTGCTCTTTCCTTTGATGTAAAAGGCAGTAGTCCTTTACGTTTCAGTAAGAGTCAAAAAGGAACAAATGAGCTGGTGATCGGTGGAAAAGCTCCTGCTCAGGTAGATCCCAATTACTACAATTCGCCTTCTCGGACACCCATCATCTACGAAGACGCGTCGGGTTGTAAGGGTATGCGTTTTCAGTTCCAGGTTCGGGCAATTACGAAAACGGGCCAGGTTCAGGCGGATACGGCGGGTATTCACGTCAAAAATGCCAGTGAAGTACTCCTGTTGGTCTCCGCAGCTACCAGCTTCAACGGCTATGACAAATGCCCGGATAGCGACGGAAAAGATGAAAAAAAACTGGCGGATACTTATTTAGCTCAGGCCGCGTCTAAATCCTACGAAGCTTTACTGGCTCGTCACATTGCTGACTATCAGAAGTATTACAAACGCGTTAATTTCCAGCTCAAAGATTCAGATCAGCCTTCTACGCTAGCGTCCAACGAACGCCTGGAGGCCTATTCCAAAGGAGCAAAAGATCTTTCGCTGGAAACGCTTTACTTCAATTACGGTCGGTATCTGCTCATTTCCAGTTCCCGCCCGGGCGGTGCGGCGGCTAACTTACAGGGCATCTGGAATTACCATATGCGGGCTCCCTGGAGTTCAAATTATACGATTAATATCAATACTCAGATGAACTACTGGCCGGCGGAGGTCACCAACCTTTCCGAGCTGCATCAGCCCTTGTTTGAGTTGACGAAGAATCTCTCGAAGACGGGCGTTCAGACGGCCAAAGAATATTATAACCTGCCCGGCTGGGTGGCTCACCATAACTCCGACATCTGGGCCTTGTCTAACGCCGTGGGCGATGTGGGCGATGGCGACCCGATGTGGGCCAACTGGAACGAAGCAGCGGGCTGGCTTTCGCAGCATTTATGGGAACATTACGCCTTTACCCGCGACAAAACCTTTCTGAAAGAAACGGCCTATCCGATCATGAAAGGAGCGGCTACGTTTTTACTGGGGTATCTGATTGAGGACAAAGATGGGTACCTCATCACCTCGCCCTCTACTTCTCCCGAAAACTCATTCATTGACTCGAACGGAAAACGGGCGTATGTAACCGTGGGTTCGACGATGGATATGTCCATCATCTGGGACTTGTTCACCAACCTCATTGAAGCGTCGGAAACGCTGGGTAATGACGCAGAATTCAGAAAAGTATTAATCGAGAAAAAGAAAAAATTACTACCCCTGCACATCGGTCATAAGGGTAACTTACAGGAATGGTACAAGGACTGGGAAGACGAAGATCCCCACCACCGTCACGTGTCGCACTTATTTGGCTTACACCCCGGACGGCAGATTTCGCCTTTGGCTACGCCTGATTTTGCCAAGGCTGCCCGCACCTCGCTCGAACTTCGCGGTGATGAAGGAACGGGCTGGAGTAAAGCCTGGAAAATTAACTTCTGGGCCCGACTGCTCGACGGTGACCATGCCTATTCGCTCATTCGCCAGTTACTGCACTATACCCGTGAAAATGGCACTGCCTATCAACGCGGCGGAGGTACGTATCCTAACTTTTTTGATGCTCACCCTCCCTTTCAGATTGACGGTAACTTTGGCGGCACGGCCGGTATGACCGAAATGTTACTGCAAAGTCATCTGCACGAACTGCATTTATTAGCCGCCTTGCCCAAAGCCTGGTCAGAAGGGCAAATCACCGGACTAAAAGCCCGGGGCGGTTTTGAAGTAAACATGAAGTGGAAAAATGGACAGTTAGAATCGGGCCGTATCACTTCCCTTCAGGGAGAACCCTGCAAAGTAAGAACCGCTCACCCTATTCAGGTCAAAGGCGTTGCCGCCAAACCCAAACAGGAAAACGGTTATTACCTCCTCACCTTCCCGACTCAGAAGGGCAAGAGTTATGAGATCAGTGGTTTGAAATAGTTTGAATGGGTCTAAAAAGTTTGATTCTGTTTGAGGAATCTGGCTGGTTGGAATACCTAAGGGGTTTGAAAGTTGGGGTAATCTCCCAATTTTCAAACCCCTTTGAGTTTTATGCCCTTCAGCAACTATTATTCACAAATCAACCCCTTTCCAGTTTCCCTGAACATGAATTCAAACGCCTCAAACCCAATCAAACTCCTTCAAACTTATTAAACCCGTATTCAAACGCCCGGAGCCTGCTATTCCGGGTATATTTTTTTAGGCAAAACTAATCATTAAAAACGCCCCGAAAATTATTAGAAGTTGATGAGAATCTTTTCTTTAGGAACCGTCAGATTTAGTTTTGTCGTTATTCCAAATGGCAAAGAATCATAGCACGCCTGCTCTGAATTTCTGAAGTTTTATTTTTCCCATGTTTTAGTACAACGACTACCCTCGCATTGATTCTTAAAAACTTATGACGATTCATGTATTAAATCATACGGTTCGGAAGCTGGCCGAGCTGTTTTTCCCAGATAAACTAACTCATTCTTCAACCAAACATCTCATTGAATCGGCCAAGATTTCTCCGGCAGAATCGCTGGAGGCTTTCATTGCGGATTTAATAGAAAAGGCCTTCACCGTAGACCTGGCTCTGGTGAAGCACGAAAAAAACGAAGATGACTTCTGGAAATGGAAGGACGAAAGTGAACATCCTTTCGTCTTTTTCGAAAAAACGGAAGAAGGTTATCGCCCCATCATTGCCGGTAAAGATCTCAAAAAAGGCAAACCCTATCATTTTTCCATTGAAGAGTCGGGCGAGAAGACCATTCCCGGCGAAGGCATTACTCCCGTTAAAAATAAAACGGGAAAAGTCGTCTTTCTGACGGCTTTTCCCATGCATCCGCTCACCAAAGAAGGGGGTAATAATGAAGAAGCCGAACATCCGAATCCCTGGAAACGCACCTTACAGCTCTTCAAAAATGAACGCCGGGATATTTATTACCTCTATCTCTACGCCATTGTTTCGGGCTTGATTGCCCTGAGCTTACCCTTAGGTAGTCAGGCCATTGTGGGGCTCATTCAGGGTGGGCTGGTCTTTTCTTCGGTTTATCTGCTGGCGGGTCTGGTGATCGTCGGGACTTTGATTACGGGTATTTTACAGATCGTGCAGGTATCTATCGTTGAAGTGCTGCAACAACGCATTTTTGCGAAAGCAGCCTTCGAGTACGTGTATCGCATTCCCCGCATCAAGATCGAGGCCCTGAGCAAGTATTATGCTCCGGAACTGATGAACCGCTTTTTTGATATTCTTACCATTCAGAAAGCCCTGCCCAAAATTTTGATCGATATCACGGGAGCGGTCATTCAGATTTCATTCGGGTTATTACTGCTCTTCGCCTATCACCCGATGTTCATTGTATTCGGGTTAATGACCATTATCCTGATTTTCTTCGTGTTTCGGGTTAACGCCGCTAAAGGTCTGGAAACGAGCCTGAATGAGTCCAAGTATAAGTACAAAGTAGCTCAGTGGCTGGAAGACATCGCCCGGACCCTTAACAGCTTTAAAGTAGTAGGTAAAACCAATCTTCCCCTGCAAAAAATGGATGATCTGGTGAGTCGTTACCTGCTGTATCGGGAAAAGCACTTCAAAATTCTGCTCCGCATTTTCTATTACATGATCGCCTTCAAAACGCTGGTCATCGCGGCTCTGCTGATTTTGGGGATCTTCCTGGTCGTAGATCGTCAGATTACCCTGGGGCAATTCGTGGCTTCCGATATTATCATCGTTCTGATTGTGAGTTCCGTAGAAAAGCTGATCACCAGCATCGATACCATTTTTGATCTGGTCACGGCAACCGAGAAAATGGGTGCCGTCACGGACTTACCCCTGGAAAGAGACGGAGGCATTAACGTCCCCATTCGCGATCAGGAGTTTTCCATGCATACGCATAATTTATCCTACCGTTACCCCGATGGCAAGCGGGCCGTTCTTCAGGGACTTAACCTTTCCATCAACGCGGGTGAACGCATCGTAGTTACGGGCAGTAATGGCGGCGGTAAGAATACCCTGCTTCGGGTCTTAAGCGGTATTCTGAATGACTATGAAGGTAGCATTTCCGTGAACGGATTCTCGCTGCGGGATATTCACCTGAGCGACTTCCGTAATGCCGTGGCCAAGAATGTTTCGCCCGAAGAGATTTTCGACGGTACCATTCTGGAAAACATCACCATGGGCCGTACGAACATCACCATTGAAGACGTGCGATGGGTGATTGAAAGCCTGAACCTGACGGATAAAATCAGCCAGTTGCCCAACGGACTGGATACGCAGATGCTGTCTTCAGGACAACGGTTCTCCGAAAGTTTTAACGCCAAGATTACGGCAGCCCGCTGCATCGTGGAACGTCCCAAGCTCTTGATTTTCTCGGATTTTTATGGGCTGCTGGACCGCGAAGAGAAATTACAGCTTATCAAGTTTGTCTGCGATCCTTCGCACCCCTGGACGTTCATTACCATTTCCCACGATCCCGAGATTCTAAAGGCCTGTGGCCGGGTCGTTATTCTGGAAAATGGCAAAATTGTTAGTGACGGACCTTATTGATTATCCGACTGGCGTGTAGTTTAAATTCCTGAATGACAGAGAAACTACCCACTAGTTAATCATTTATAAAGATGCTGAATATATCTCCCAAGCGAGTCGATCCGGATATGTCTGAGATCGAAATTAATTCACTAAAAACGCTTTCGACCCACCGGACGGGCCGTAAACTGGCCCGCTGGATTATTGGGATTCTGCTTATTCTGTTCATTGTTCTCTTTATGCCCTGGCAGCAGAACATTAACGGTACGGGTACGGTAACGGCCCTTACTCCGCAGGATCGCCCTCAGACGGTACAAAACATCATTGCCGGTCGAATTGAACGATGGCACGTCCGTGAAGGTCAGCTTGTTCAGAAAGGCGACACGATCCTTACCCTCTCCGAGATCAAGGATGAGTATTTTGACCCGAACCTGCCCGAGCGGCTTACCGAACAGGTGGGAGCTAAAGAAACGGCAGTGGACGGATATGAGGATAAAATTGATGCCGTAGACACCCAGCTGACAGCCCTGAAAAATGCTCTGCGTTTGAGTCTGGATAAAGCCCGCAACAAAGTATTACAGGCTCAGGCTAAGGTGCAGTCCGACAGCGTGGACGTCTTAAACGAACAGATTCAGTTTCGCATTGCCGAAGTTCGTTTTGAACGTTTCCAGCAGGGCTATGCTCAGGGACTTTTCTCAAAAACCGAACTCGAAACCCGGGAACTGAGCTTTCAGGGGTCGCGGGCTAAACTGGTGGCCGCCCAGAATAAACTGGCCATCTCCCGGCAGGATCTGATTAATTCCCGTATTGAGCTGAACTCCATCAATGCCGATTACCAGAAAGAAATTGCCAAATCCCTATCCGACCGCAGCTCGGCCGTTTCATCCCTTGGTGATGGTCGAAAGGAGCTTTCGGAGTTGCGTAATAAAGTAGCTAACGTCGGCGTTCGCCGCAATCAGTACGTATTGCGGGCCCCTCAGAACGGGATTGTGGTCAAAACCCTGAAAGCCGGGGTCGGTGAAACCATCAAGGAAGGGGAACCCATTTGTACCCTGCAACCGCAGAATCCTCAAATGGCGGTGGAGCTGTACGTAAAAGCCATGGACGTTCCCCTGATTCAGAAAAACCGGGAGGTACGGATTCGGTTTGACGGCTGGCCCGCCCTGCAATTCTCCGGCTGGCCCTCCGTCAGCGTAGGTACGTTTGGCGGTCGCGTAGTCGTTATTGATCAGGTGAATTCACCCAACGGCGAATACCGGATTCTGGTGACCCCCAAGCTGGAAGAACGCCGCGATCACCCCTGGCCTAAGCAATTACGTCTGGGTTCCGGAGTCTATGGCTGGGTAATGCTGGACAGCGTTCCGGTTTGGTACGAGATCTGGCGTCAGTTGAACGGCTTCCCACCGAGCCTGAAGGAAGAACCGAAAGGAGACTACGACGGGAAGGGAGGTAAGAAATGATGAGATCTGTTTCCCGTTTTCGGTTGTCAGTTTTCAGTCACTGGAAGTTTTGCCGAAAGCTCCTTTTTATCCTGATCGGAAGTTACAGCTTTGCTTCGGCTCAGGATTCCGTTCGCATTTTTACCTTCTCGGATTATGCGGATTTGATCATGAAAAACCATCCGGTGATTCGGCAGGCAGATCTGATTCCAGCCGATGCCCGGACCGAGCTGATGCAGGCCCGCGGGATGTTTGACCCTAAGCTGGCTTCGGATTTTAGTCGCAAGGAGTACAAAGACCGGGAGTACTATAACCATTGGGAAAACTCCCTAAAGATTCCCACCTGGCCGGGAATTGATCTCAAAGCCGGATTTGACCGGAATACCGGACCGTACATCAACCCCCAGTATCGCACTCCCGACGCGGGGCTGGTTTACGCCGGATTAAGTGTTCCGCTCGCTCAGGGTTTACTGATCGATGCCCGCCGGGCTACGCTCCGGCAGGCCCGACTGCTCCAGAATATCGCCGAGGCTGATCGCCGTAAACTGGTCATCAAGATCATGTACGATGCTGCCAAAACCTATTGGGACTGGTATTTTGCCTATCAGCAGTTCCGCTTTACGTCGGAAGGTCTGGACCTGGCTCAGATTCGCTTTACGGCCGTGAAACAACGCGTGGAAATCGGGGATCTAGCTCCCATTGATTCCGTCCAGGCCAAGATAACGGTACAGGAGCGGCAGGCCTCGTATCAGGCCGCATTGATGGAGTTTCGGAACACCCGACTGGGCATTTCGAATAACCTCTGGACCGACAACGAAGAGCCTGCGGAGTTACCCGAAAATGCCATTCCGGGCGGAGTGACGCTACCTGAACCAACGGAAGAACAACTCAATAACCTGCTGGTTCGAGCCAATGAACAACACCCGGAGCTGATCAAGTTTGATTTCAAACTTCAGCAACTTGATATTGAGCGGCGGCTGCGACAGAATCAGTTGCTACCCGTTGTCAATGTGAGTTATAACTTCATCCGGGAGCCGGTCAATATGGGGTCTTACGAAACGGGCTGGTGGTTAACCAATAACTATAAAGTCGGAGCCGAAGTTAGTTTCCCCTTATTTCTGAGAAAAGAGCGGGGCAAACTTCAACAGGTTCGGATCAAGCAGCAGGATACCCGGCTGGACTTACAGCAAACCCGTCGTACCATTGGCACTACGGTTCGCCAGGTCTTCAATGAAGCCCGTGGCTATCAGCAGCAGGCCGAATTTCAGCGACTGGCCACGGAGAATCAGGCAATTCTGGTCAGAGCCGAGCAACAGAAATTCAGTATCGGAGAAAGTACATTATTTCTGGTTAATACTCAGGAAACCAAGCTTATCGAAATGCAGATCAAGACCGAATCCCTGCGAACCAAGTACGCCAAAGCCTGGGCTAATAGTTTATATGCTTCAGGAACTAATCCTCAGTAAAAGCTTAACATTTACTTAAATATGAGGCCTTTAGAAACTAATTTGCTTACTTTTGGTATTTAATTTCGACAAGCACTAAACAACGAACGGTTTTAGTGTCTAACTTTATCATTAGAATTCATTCACTAAAACGACCACCGTTATGTTTGGAATGGGAGGACCTGAGATTACGCTAATTATCGCAGCATTTATTTTACTGTTTGGAGCTAAGAAAATCCCTGAGCTCGCCCGGGGACTGGGTAAAGGTATCCGTGAGTTCAAAGATGCCTCCAAAGAGATTAGAGAGAACATCGAAAATCCAGGAAAAGAGTAATTTCTTTTTCCAGCCATATCAAAAGGTCAGTTTTCCTAGGGAAGCTGACCTTTTTTGGTTTTATGTGGATTGCAAATCCACAACAGACGGATTTCGGATTATAAATCCGAAAGAGCATTCGTACTATTCCGGGTTCGTCGGGGCGTAATCTATCCAGACTGGGTCCTTCTAAACTTATGATTTGTTTAGTAGAGTATCAGTAACTCAGGTAGAGACGGGATGAAGTCGAATGCTCTTTCGGATTTGCAATCCGAAAGCTATCTGTCCTGGATTTATAATCCAAGAGCAGAGCTTTTAATCAATAATAACGTCAATCAAGCCCGGTTTCCGAGCATAATTTCGGGCTGAACTATACAAGTATTCGTCTGGATATTCCACAATTCCAGCTCTTACCGGATTATCATGCAGGTAAGTCAACTTTTGCTGGTAAAATTCAGGCGTACGAATTTCTTTAGCCTCGTTTCCGTCCTGCCAGAATTTATAAATCTTATTTTTAGGGGCATACTTCCCTGCATATTCAAAGCGATACAATAGCCAGTTCCGCCGGCTCTCACGTTCTGCCTGTACTGCTTCTACGATCCTTTTAGAGGTATACTTCTTAAAATCCCGTAAGATATCAGACATCGTTATTTCTCTATTTTTTGCAGAAGCCATCAGGTGTAAATGATTCGTCATTAATACCCAGCCGTAAATTTCCAGGCCTTTCGCTTGCTGACAGTATTGAAGAGCATTTACAATAATGTCCTTATAGACAGGTCTGGTAAATACATCTACCCAATCCACAACTGTCATCGTCATGAAATAGGTATATCCTTCGTAAATTCCGTTCTTTAAACTCATGGGTTGCTCTTGGTTATCAATTAAAAATTGAAAGAGCACCTTTTGAATGAATTTCAAAAACCGTTTGATAATCAGTGTTATATTTTGGATCGAACACACCATTATCCAGTGAACGCATAATGGTCAAAAGCATTTTCTCCGTAGAACTTATGCGAAATAACATTCGATTGTTGATGACGCTTTGCTCAAACTAACCTTAGTTGTGGATTGAAAATCCACAGCAGATGGCTTTCGGATTATAAATCCGAAAGAGCGGTCATAATATAGGCCTATCCAGGTCCCTCCAGACCGGGTCCCTCCAGACCGGGGATTCATTTATTGAGGCGTTACCTCTTCTTCTTTGCATTTGCAATCCAGTATTATCTCCTTTAAACCAAACGTTTTTCCCTGATTCAGCACCACAGTTTGCGGTATCTTCTATTTTTGTGCTTTCTATCTCTGTACGCATGAAATCCACGCTTAGCAAGTTACTCCCTCATTTACTCGCCGTTCTGGTTCTGTTTGTACTGGCCGCTCTCTACGCCTCGCCTAATCTGCAGGGCAAGGTTCTGGGCATGCACGATATCCAGCAGGCTCAGGCCGGGGCTCAGGAACTCAATGAATTTTACAAAGCCACGGGCCGCTGGGCTCTCTGGACTAACTCCATGTTCAGCGGAATGCCTGCGTACATGGTTGCGGGCGACTACCCGTATACGTACGTGGGAAAGACCGTTTCCATTGCCTTGTCCATTATCCCTGAAACCATCCGCATCATTTTTCTGATGATGCTGGGCATGTACGTCTTACTGACCACCATGGGCGTTCGTCGCTGGCTGGCCGTAGTCGGAGCTCTGGCGTTTGCCTTTGGTTCTTATAACATGATTTTCATCAAAGCCGGGCACGTTTCCAAAATGTACGCACTGGCCTACATGCCGGGCATTCTGGCCGGGGTAATGCTCGCCCTCCGCGGACGTTACTGGATCGGCGGAGCCGTTACGGCCCTGTTCGTCTGTCTGGAACTGGCGGCTAACCACCTGCAAATCACCTATTACTTTGCTCTGGCTCTGGTACCGTACATCATTATGGAGACCATCGTTCAGATCAAAGAGGGTCGTCTGAAAAATATTATTACGGCGGGTGTTGTTCTGGCCGTTGCCGCCGCCGTGGGCGTAGGTAGTTACGGCGGTCGTTTGATGGTTACGCTGGATTATACGAAGGAAACCACCCGGGGTACCTCTGAGCTTTCGCTACCCAAACCCGCTGCTCCCGGAGCATCCACTCTGGAAGCATCCACTCTGGGAGCAGCCGCTACGACTAATACCCAAAATGGTCTGGATTATAACTACGCTTTTGAGTACAGTTACGGCATTGGCGAAACCTTAACTTTACTCATTCCCCGCGTCTACGGTGGGGCTACGGCCGAGCCGCTGACCACGGATTCCGAGATTTATAAAATCATGACCCAACGCGGCATGGATCCTGCTCAGGCCAAGCAGATTGTGGAAAATGGTTTTTATACCTACTGGGGCGGATTACCCATCAACGGCGGCCCCGCCTATGCCGGAGCCGTACTGCTATTTCTCTTCGTTCTGGGCTTGTTTATCGTCAATACCCGCGTGAAATGGTGGATTGCCGGGGCCACGCTTCTGATGCTCTTCATTGCCTGGGGAAGTAACTTTTCCGCCTTTGGTAACTTCATGTTCGATCACTTCCCGCTATATAATAAGTTCCGGGCCGTTACCATGACCTTAAGCATTGTGCAGTTCCTGGTGGCTTTGCTGGCAGTTCTGGCAGTGCAAACCCTGATTGACCGTAAACCCAGCTTCGGCGAAATTCGTCCGGCCCTGCTGGCTAGCGTAGCCTTGACGGGTGGTCTGGCCCTGTTGATCTGGCTTCTGGGACCATCAATCATGGACTTACGGAAACCGAATGAAAGCGTACAGCTGGGACAAATGTTCGGCGATCCGGCCTTTGGTACAGAAGTGCTGCGGGCTCTGGTAGAAGATCGGGGTTCATTACTGCGTTCTGATTCGCTGCGTACGCTGATTTTTGTATTGGTTGCTGCGGCTCTGGTGTGGCTGTATGTAAGCAGCAAAATCAAGGAAACCATTCTGATTGTCGGCCTCGGCGTAATCGCATTCTTTGATTTATTCTTCGTGGATAAACGCTATTTCAACAATAAAGATTTCTCCAGTAAAAGCGAAGCTCAGGCCCGCATCAGTCCGACACCCGTAGATGAGCAGATTCTTCAGGATAAAGGCTTAAGCTACCGGGTGCTGGATAACCGGGGGTACTTCATGAGTGATGCCAGTGTATCCTACTTCCATAAATCGCTCGGCGGTTACCACGCGGCCAAGCTAAAACGGTATTCCGAACTCATGGAATATGCATTGCCGAAAAACTTCCTGGGTGTGATTAACATGCTGAATGCCAAGTACGTGATTCAGCGTGATCCACAAACGAATCAGGATGTAGTTCAGCAAAACCCGGAAGCATTGGGGAATGCGTGGTTTGTCCAGAACTATCGGCTCGTTCCGAATGCCAACGAAGAAATGAAGGCGATGGAAACGCTCAATCCAAAGCAGACGGCCGTTATTGATCAGCGTTACGCCAATGACCTGAAAGGATTAACTTCCATTCAGTCGGACTCTACGAATTCGATTAAACTGGTTGCTTACGAACCTGATCAGATGAAATACGAGAGTAAGGCGGGCAGTGAACAACTGGCGGTTTTCTCGGAAATTTTCTACAAAGGTAATAACGACTGGAAATCGTTTATCGACGGTAAAGAAGTCCCTCACATCCGTGTTAATTACCTGTTACGGGGACTACGCGTTCCGGCGGGTAACCATACGATTGAATTTAAGTTTGATCCTCCGGTCTGGAAAAAAGGCATGACGATTGATCTGATTTCCAACATTGCCCTGATTGTCTTGATCGCAGCCGGGGTATTCATCGAAGTTCGTAAACGATAGAAATCTATTAATGGTTGCTGGAAAATGGCTGGTGCATGCATCAGCCATTTTCGATTTAGTTAATCCCTATGCTCCTTACTCTGTTTCTCTGGCTGTACATCTCCCTCCTTTGCCTCGCTGCGGGTGATGGAATCTGGCTGGCTTTTCAACGTCTGGGACGTTCTGCTCAGGAGTTACCACTCGCCGCTCTGGCGTTTATGGGCTGGGCCGGGTTAACCAATGCATTAGGGTATCTCTGGCTGTTCGAGTCGATTGGGATGGGAGTTCATGCCGGACTTTTTGTAGTATTACTGGGCTGGCTGATCCATCGGCGTTCGTACTGGAGTACCCGAATTCGGTCGATTACTTTCCCTGCATCGCTTTATTTCTGGGCAGCTTTTCTGCTGGGGTTTCTGGTTATTCTTACCCGTACGACGCACCTGCCCCGACTGGCCGATACAGGTGGATACCACGCTCCCATGATTCGCTGGATTTCGGAATTCGCCGTCGTTCCCGGACTTGCCAATGTGAATTATCGCTTTGGCTTTAATAATGCCTCTTTTCTCACGGAAGCCTTTTTCAGTTTACGCTTCCTGCCGGGTGAATCATTCCACGTGCTAAACGGCTGGATGATGATGGTACTTTTCAGCTGGGCGTTAACTTCCCTGCTTTCCAGCTCCCGGCGAATGAGCGACTGGCTAATTGTCGGTATGGGGGTTCTGTTCCTGTGGCATGCCCATTGGCGGCTATCCTCACCCAGTCCTGACCATCCGGCCCAAATGCTCGTCGGACTCGTTTTTTATTTGATGACCCGACAAGTCGAAGGCTCCGGCTCGTCGTCGGAACGCTTAGTCATGGTATGGTTGACATTAGTAGCTTTTACCATCAAGATGAGTACCCTCGTAGCCCTGCTCGTTCCACTGGTTTTATTCATTGATTCGTTTCGGAAGAAGAGTTACCGGGAAACCGGTTTGTTTGTAGTGGTCGGGCTTATCCCACTCCTCTGGTGGCTGGGAGCTAATCTGATCCTGACGGGCTATATTCTTTATCCCACCACTTCTCCTCTACTGGACTGGTTTTCGTTCGACTGGAAAGTTCCCACTTCCGTTATTAAACAGGGCCTGATTAATCTTTCCGGTGGAACCAAGCTAAGTCCGGTCCAGGGATTATTTGATTTTAGCTGGGTGCCTCACTGGTTCGAACTCCAGTTAATTCCCGATCAGGTATTGCTGGTGTTGCTCTTCGGCTGGCCCCTGGTGGCGATGGTTCAATGGAAACGAACGGTGCAGTTTCTCATGCAATACCCCAACTGGTTCTGGTTGCTACTAATGACTTATGCGGGCGTAGCGTTCTGGTTCATCAATGCACCGGAATTTCGGTTCGGAATGGGCTTCATCGTTGCCGCCCTGCTGGTGGGGTATGCTCCCTTCCGACGGACCTTTCCTATCAGGTATGGCTTTGGCCTGATTGCCTTACTAAGCCTTGCCCTGCTGTATGCTTCATTCAAACGGCAGTCCACTCCCTTACTGAAACCCGACTCCTACCCTCCGGCGTCTGTAAGCGTTTATCCCTTACCACCGCTTCAGTTATACGTAGCGAACGACGATCCACGAATAGTGCACGGCATCAAAGGCTATTGGAGTAACTGTCAGGATGCCGCATTGCCCTGTAGCCCCTATATTAACCCTGCTTTGAAAATGAGAGGAACAACCCTTCAGGAGGGATTTAAAATTCAACCTTAATCCGTGTAGAGATGTCGATTGATCGCGTCTGGGCGTCTGGGTAAAGGCAACTTTGTTATCTTTCGATGATTTCCGTTCCCCGGCCCAGACGCCATCAATGGAAGTCTCTATCAAGTGGAAGGGCTGGTGTCTCCACCAGCCCTTCTGTTTTTATTTCTTAGTAACAATCAATTCTACCCGACGATTTTGTCTTCGCTGCTGATCGTTTTGGGAAGTCACCAGCGGTTTCGTATCTCCAAAACCCTGCGTTTCAATGCGACTGGCGTCAATCCCTTTGTCGACCAGATATTGCTTCACCGTCGTTACCCGATCAATGGACAGCTTCATGTTGGCCTGAGAATCTCCGATGGCATCGGTATGACCCTCCAGACGAATTTCCACCGTCGGATTCGCCTTTAACCACTCCACTACCTGCGTTAATCCTTCCAGAGATTCAGGTAATAAGTCCGCCTTGCCGGTTTCAAAGAGAATATTTTTTAATTCAACCTTCGTTCCCACTTCGGCTTTCAATTCCTCCGCCGGAGCTTTTTGAGGAACGGGCTTAACGGGAGGTGGGGTAACCTGAGCCGCTGCGGGGGTACTGCCGGTAGCCTTCAGGTAAAAATCCTTCTCAACGGCATTATCCCTGACGCTTACCATCGCCGTAGAAGGTTCATACCCCGGAGCAATGACGGTTACCTGATAAGTAGCAGGTTTGACATTTTTCCGATACACGCCCGTACTGCTGATTGTTCGCAGGGTATCGTTTTTAGCTCCGCTTTTCTGAAGAACAATCTGGCCATCGACCGCCTCTTTCGTTTGGGCATCATAGACCTGACCGCTCATCAGAACCGTTAGCGGGGGGATGGACTGACTCGTTTCTTTTTTGGCTAAAGCAGGATCGGGCTTTTTAGCTGAATTTTTCCGGGAAGCCGGATTTTTAATGTGGATATGATAGAAGTTCCAGCAGTGCCAGTTATCCATACCGTCCCGGCATTCAAAGAGGTTAAAATCTTCCAGGCCGGGATCCAGCCGTTCGAAATAGACAATAAATGAAACCACATCCCCGGGCCGGACATCGCGTTTGGCGGGTCGGACCGGAATGCCTTCTGCCTTGATAAACCTGAACGAGTAGAGTTTGCCCTTACTATTGACCCGTAAGTCGCTCTCCGGATCAATGGCTATGTTAGACATGGCCATTAACCTCTCGGGGTTCATCCGTCGCAGGAACCGATCTTTTATATTCGGAACGGGATCTTCATACCGGAGGGAAATGATGGTGTACTGACTGGTCAATTCTACTTTAGTGATTGTTACATCTTCGGACGTTCGCCCCTCCACCCGGGGGTTCAGCGTTACCTGAGCCTGAGTGATACCGGCGAAAAATAGACTGAATAGAGCGATGAATACTTGTTTTTTCATGGTTAAATCAGACAATAACGTACGGGTATTAACGTAAATTCAGGTTGAATATTTTCAGGCTAAATGTACTCAGGAATGGGCAAAAAAGAAGTCCCGCAGGTAAAGCTTACCTACGGGACTCGTCTTTTTTCTTTTCAATCGTTACAGAATGGCTTCTGCCAATACGAGGATCTTGTTGTTCAATACCTCTACGACACCGCCATCTACTGTATACGTCTTTTGTCCGTCTTTCGTTTCCACCACCACGGGACCTTTACCGATGGTACTCACCAAAGGAGCGTGGTTATTCAGAATCTGGAACGAACCCTGGGTGCCCGGAAAAGAAGCCGAAACCGCTTCACCAGCAAACACCTTTTTATCGGGAGTAATAATTTCGATGAACATGATCCGGAGTTTGGAGTTTTGGGTTTCAAGTTTAGGGTTTCGAGTTGATAGTAACTCAAAACCCTAAACCCTAAACTCAAGACTATTTAGAAGCTTCGGCCAGTAATTTCTCGCCTTTTACTACTGCATCTTCAATCGTACCTACCAGGTTAAAGGCTGCTTCAGGCAGGTGATCGTAATCACCGGCGATGATTTTGTTAAAGCCTTTAATCGTTTCATCGATGGAAACGAATACCCCTTTCAGACCCGTAAACTGTTCCGCTACGTGGAAAGGCTGAGAAAGGAAACGCTGCACGCGACGAGCCCGTGATACCGTTTGCTTATCTTCTTCAGATAATTCGTCCAGACCAAGAATCGCGATGATATCCTGCAATTCGTTATAGCGTTGCAGAATGATTTTCACGGCCATGGCACAGTCGTAGTGAGCGTCGCCTAATACTTCGGGGCTCAGGATACGGCTGGTAGAATCCAGAGGATCCACCGCAGGATAGATACCCAGCGAAGAAAGTTTACGACTCAATACCGTCGTTGCATCCAAGTGAGCGAAAGTCGTCGCTGGAGCAGGGTCAGTTAAGTCATCCGCAGGTACGTAAACGGCCTGAACGGAAGTAATGGAACCACGCTTGGTTGACGTAATACGCTCCTGCATGGCACCCATCTCCGTAGCCAGCGTAGGCTGGTACCCTACCGCCGAAGGCATACGGCCTAACAGAGCGGATACCTCAGAACCTGCCTGAGTAAAGCGGAAGATGTTATCGATAAAGAACAGGATATCGCGACCCTGACCTTCACCATCCCCATCGCGGAAGTGTTCCGCTACGGTCAGACCGGAAAGGGCTACCCGTGCACGTGCTCCGGGAGGCTCGTTCATCTGTCCGAACACGAGCGTAGCTTTGGAATCTTTCAGAGCTTCGTCGTCTACTTTGGACAGATCCCATCCGCCGGCTTCCATCGAGTGGTTGAAAGCTTCACCATACTTGATTACGCCTGATTCGATGAATTCGCGGAGAAGGTCATTTCCTTCACGCGTACGCTCACCAACACCAGCGAATACGGAAAGACCTCCGTACACTTTTGCGATGTTGTTGATCAATTCCTGAATCAATACCGTTTTACCTACCCCGGCACCACCGAAAAGACCAATTTTACCCCCTTTTACGTAAGGAGCTAACAGGTCAATTACTTTGATACCGGTGAATAATACTTCCGTGGAAGTAGCAAGTTCATCGAACCTAGGTGCCGCCCGGTGAATCGAAAGACTGCCTTCTGCACTAGGCTGAGACATACCGTCAATAGCATCACCAACCACGTTAAACAGACGGCCACGAATGGCTTCGCCTGAGGGCATGACAATGGTTTTACCAAGGTGAACTACCTCAATACCCCGATAGAGACCTTCGGTCGCGTCCATAGCGATCGCACGTACGCGGTCTTCGCCTAAGTGCTGCTGAACTTCCAGAATAACTTTCTGACCGTTGGATTTCGTTACTTCGAGGGCATCAAGGATAGCCGGCAGGGATGAACCTTCTTCTTCGAAACTCACGTCCACAACCGGTCCGATCACTTGGGTAATCTTACCTTTATTGACTGCGTTTGCCATTGAATATGAATAGTTACTGGGAGATTGCAAATTTTCCCGCAAAATTAGATTAGGATTCGCGTATTCCCAAAGTCAATATTGGATATTTCCGCGAAAAAAACTGAATAACTATAATAAGGTACGTAGAATTGTATTCAAAGTTACGGAGAGGACCTTTCTGGTCCTATTTTTACCCCATGCAAGAACCCGTTTTTTCTTCTTTTGTTCCCACAACCCTGAACTGCCGGGGCCGACTGGTTTCAATTGAAACGCCCGCCGTCATGGGGATTATCAATATTACGCCCGATTCGTTCCACGCCGGAAACCGTTTTGGTGACCCCGAAGGCATCCGGCAGCGAGCCGAAAAGATGCTTTCCGAAGGGGCTACCTTTCTGGATATCGGCGGATACTCTACCCGCCCCGGGGCCGCTGATGTTCCGGAGGACGAGGAAATCCGACGGGTATTACTGGCCGTGGAAACCATTCTCACCCACTTTCCGGACGCCTTCCTGTCCATCGACACCTTCCGTTCGAACGTCGCCCGACGGGCCATTGAAGCCGGAGCGGTCCTGATTAACGACGTTTCGGGAGGACTCCTCGACGAGGCTATGTTCAAGACGGTTGCCGAGCTGCAGGTCCCTTACGTGCTGATGCATATGCGGGGAACGCCCCAAACGATGGCAAGCCTGAATCAGTACGAAAATCTGGTAACGGAAGTGATTGACGAATTACTAAACCGGGTAACTCTGGCTCGCGAAGCGGGCATCAGAGACCTGATTCTGGACCCCGGTTTTGGTTTCGCTAAAAACGCCGATCAGAACTACGAGTTGCTAGCCCAGGCCGAGGCCTTCGGCGTTTTCGGTTTACCGCTGTTGATTGGATTATCCCGAAAAAGTATGGTCTGGAAAAAGCTGGGTATTCCCCCCGCCGAAGCCCTGAACGGAACGACGGTTTTAAACACCATTGCCTTACAAAAAGGAGCTTCCATTTTACGGGTACACGATGTGCGGGAAGCGATGGAAACCATTCAGATTATGCAGTGGCTGAATCGGTATTAATGGTTACCGACAAAACCCTGAATAGTCCAGGTGATCACCTGCGGGCATCACGATCCGGTAAATGGTCTTACCTTTCGAAGGTGTCCCCGGATTGCATCCGGGGCTATCCAGCCGGGGGCTATCCCTATTGAGGCCCGCTGGGGTTTATAAAGCTTCCGTCCGTTTATCATGCAAAAGAATTATCTTTAGCCCCCCCTTACTTTCTTCTTTTCATGGCAGCTACTTTTTTTCTGAACGGCGAATTTGTTCCTGAAGAACAAGCCCAACTCAATATCACGGATTTAGGCCTTCTGCGGGCGTATGGCATCTTTGATTTTTTCCGTTGCGTAGACGGCAAACCCATTTTTCAGGAAGATCACCTGGATCGTTTTGAGCGTTCGGCCACACTAATGGGCTTATCCATTCCAGCCAGCCGGGAAAGACTTCGGGAAATCATTGCCGAACTGATTCGCCTCAACCCACACCCGCTGTTAGGGCTGAAACTGGTGCTGACGGGTGGCTATTCGCCCGATGGATTTGCTCCCGCCGAACAGCCGAATTTCTTCGTTATTGCCAAACCTTTCGAGTTCAAGGATCCCGAAAAAGGACTGCACTTTATGAGTGTGGAACACCAGCGGCAACTCGCTGAGGTGAAGTCACTGGATTACCTGCTTCCCATTTATTTATTGCGGAAACAACGCGAAATGGGAGCTGACGACGTATTATATTACGAAAACGGCCTGATTACCGAGTCTTCGCGTTCGAATGTTTTCATAGTGAAAGGAAACACGCTCATTACGCCCGCCGAAGGAATGTTACGGGGCATTACCCGCAAACACATCCTGCATTTTGCTCAGCAGGAACTCCGGGTGGAAGAACGCGAAGTGACGCTCGAAGAGACGCTACAGGCGGACGAAGTATTTACGACCGGGTCCACCAAACGCATTGTTCCGGTCACAAAAATCGATAATCGCCCGATTGGTTCAGGCCAGCCCGGGCCCGTAACCCGTCAATTGTACGAGCGATTTTTAACGTACGAAAAAGAAACGAATTGAAGCGATTTATTGGTCTTTATCTGATTTGGGGAGCAATTGTTCAGGCTTGTGGACAAGTTCCCCAGTCCTTACCTTCCTGGCAGGGGAACACCTGCGACAGTACCCGGCGAGTCACCAGCCTAAGCTTATACGATCTGATCATTCCGGTGTATAAAACGGATAGCCTACGCGAGCAGACCGTGGGTATCAACCGGGTACTGGCTTTTGTTAACGATGAACAGGGCACCCCTCATTTTCTGGGTTCTCACCGTTCCGGTTCCCCCACCGACTCCCTGCCTGCCCCTACTTCCCGACTGGACAGCATGCAGCGGCATGCCTATTTCACTGCCCTCACCGAAGATCCTTTGTATTTATACACTCGCTGGGCCTGGTTACTGGATACGACCCGTCAGGTTTTCATGATTCGCCGCGATTCGCTGGTGGATTCCCTGCGGCGGCAATTATCCAGCTATGAAATACGGGTGATTTCTGACTTACGCAGTGCCGAGTTACAAACCCGATTATTAGGGCGGGGCCGGAGCATGGCTCCGATTTCTTTTCATCAGTTAGGACTGGCCGCTGACCTGGGTTTCTTTCGCCGGGGCAGACTGGTCCGGAACGCCGGTCCTTATGAGGCTATTGGCGATTTAACGCCGTATTACCAGTTAGTGTGGGGCGGTAATTTCGTGGGCTTTGTGGATCCTCCTCACTTCCAGCTCTATCGCAACGCGGCCGCTTTTCTGAAGGATTTTCCCCTGCTGCGTTTTGAGTTTGAACCTTTTTATGAGCGGTATCAGCAGCGGGTGCAGCAGAAGATTGAGGCCAACAAAGAATTTGAAGTAGAAGATACTAAAGAGTTACTCTCTGTTCTGAATGAGTACCGGAGCAAATTTCCCTGCCCCTGCCAGGCGATTCAGGTTCCCGATACCTCCCGTTACACCCTTCCCAACATGCCCCGGCCGGGAGCTTCTGATCTGGTTATTGTGGGTGATTTAAAAGACCAGCGGTTAAGCATCTGGCGGGGAAGTCAGCTGCTGGTTGCGTATCGGCTCGGAATCTGGCGTTAGATTGGTTAATAGTTTCAAAAAAATACTTACATTTCTGCCCGCAGTGAGACTGGAATAATCTTTTCAGACTTTACGGTTCATTGAATTTAATTTCAACCTTAAAAGTAAGTATCATGGGACTAATCTCATTCATGAAGGGAGTCGGTGAAAACCTCTTCGGTAGTAAAGAAGAAGAAGCAAAAGTAACTCAGGCGAAACCCGAGGAAGTAGAACCCCTCCGGGCCAGTGCCTTACTACAAAAAGTTAAAAGCCTGGGTCTGGCTTATAAAAACCTGACCATTAAAGCCGCTGGTTCTACGGTAGTCCTCGAAGGCGAAGTAGAAAAGCAGGAAGATGCTGAAAAAATTGCCTTGACAGTGGGTAACGTAAACGGCGTGGAACAGGTAGACAATCGCATCCGCGTGACGGCTCCGAAGCCCGAAGCTCAGTATCACACTGTTGAAAAGGGTGATTCCTTATCAAAAATCGCGGGTAAATTCTACGGCGACGTAATGAAATACCCCGTCATTTTTGAAGCGAACAAACCCATGCTGAAGGATCCCGATCTGATCTATCCCGGTCAGGTATTGCGAATTCCACCGCTGGAAAGCTAGGATAGTAATCATTCATTAAAGCGTCCCGTTCCTCCCGAACGGGACGCTTTTGTTTTTAAACATCTTGCCGCATTTTGAGCTTTATCAGCCAGAGCCATTTAACCCCGACAGCCCGTGCGTTCCACCAAGCAATACGTTAATCTAGGTCATAATAAAGTCGAAAATCACCTTAAAACGCTGCAAAACGAGTTTGAGGAAGAAGTAACGCCCACCGATACCGTCACCTATAAACTCCGGCAGTTTTTCTGGTCGAACTTTTTCGGTTTTGTCTACCATTACTTCAAAAGCCGGTTCGGTAAACGCTATCCTTATCAATCGTACCCGAAAGACGGCGATTCAGGCGTTTACCGAATGCCCGATACCACCACGCTGGCCTTACTTTCCGACTGGGCGACGGATACCGTTGAATCCGATCTGGTCGGACGGCTGGTGGCCCGTTATCAGGCCGATTACACCCTGCACCTGGGCGATGTGTATTTCGTAGGAGCACCGAAGGAAATCCGGGCTAATTTCCTGAACCCCGATGCCTCCTGGCCCTGGGGAACGAACGGCAGCCTGGCCCTGTCGGGTAACCATGAAATGTACTCCAACGGACGGGGTTTTTTCGAAGAATTATTACCCCGCATGGGCGTGGATCAGGCGGGCGTTCGGATGAGTCAGAAAGCCGGTTTTTTCTGTCTGGAAAACAACCACTGGCGGATCATTGGACTCGACACGGGCTATACTTCCGTTCGGAACCCGATCATGGAAATCATTAACCCGCCCGATTGCCGATTGAAAGATGTGCAAATTCAGTGGCTGAACGAGCAGGTGAAACTTGGCGATCCGAACGATACCCGCGGGATTATTTTCCTGAGTCACCATCCCGTCTTTTCCGTGTTCAGAAATGCTTTTCCCAAACCCGGCGAACAGCTTCGGAAAATACTGGGCGACGGCAACCGCCCGGTAGCCTGGATTTATGGCCATGAACACCGAATGGTGATTTACCATACGCAGAATCTGCCAAACAGTCTCACCGTTCACGGTCGCTGCATCGGTCACGGCGGCATGCCCGTAGAACTCAAAGAACCCGAAACCCACGACCCCATTCACTTCATGGACGACCGCATCCGCGAACGCCTCCGCCGCCGGAATATCAGTTACAACGGCTTTGCTTATCTGGAACTACAGGGCCCGAAAGCTATCATGAAATACATTGACATGGAGGATACCATGATCTTTCAGGAAAGCTGGCGGGTAGAGGATGGAAAGGTGATTGTGGAAAAAGCGGATGCGGTGTAAAGACGCGAGGAATGACGTCTGATTTTCCTGCCTGTTAACTCTCTTCAGCGTAACCGAAACGATTCTACTCGAAACCTCTTTTCAATTCCCCTACGAGCTTTTTGATTAATCTGTTGTTGACACTTTGCCAAGCCTTAACAACAGAGTTCCTGCCTTGAACTACCAAACACCAATCAACTAGTAATCAGAATATTACAATAAAATACAGAAAAAAATTTTAAGTAAAGGTTACATTTTGATTTTTCGGTTCATATAAGTATAATTACCCTAAGTTATATATCCATTTAACTATATAATACTTATTTCAATGAATCTTATCAACCTCCTAACCAGACGCGAAATAGAGATTCTGTACTATGTTGCTCAGGGTATGACAACAGAACAAATTGCGGAACAATTATGTCTTTCTGCTCATACGGTATACAATCATCGAGAACGGATCTGTGAAAAACTCAACCTACGAGGAAGAAATGCCTTATTGATCTACGCTTTTGAAAATAAAGCTCTCTTAACAAATTGGTTTACTAGCACTTTCAGATAAAATAGGGATTAGTCCCCCAAAAAAAGGGGACTAATCCCTATTGATTTAAATAAAAGATAAGACTTGTTTTGTTCAACAAAATGATCTGGCCAGAGAGGTTTTTTAAAATTATATTTAACACCAAATATCCCGTTGTACGGATTGATTTTACAAGAATCTATTGACGATCAGCGGGGTATTAGGATTGGGGTATCCAGAAAATACCTAAAACCGATCACAGTTCCTACTTGTTGGTTCTCAACGTTTACAGTACTAAATCTATATAAATAATTATCTGGTAATTAGGTGAGATATTAAATCATTATTTAATCCTCACAACGGGTTAATCTATATATTTTAACCCGTTGTGAGGATTATCATTAAGACTAATAGAAGCCGGAATTTTTAGGTTGTTCCGAATAAATTATTAAAGAATAAGTAATCCTTTACACAGATTAGTTTCCCTAATCTACTATCAATTCTCTGTGGTTGCGTTATATGCACAATGAGTATTTAGTATCAAAATCAAAACGATTTCAAAATCTAATCACTTAAACTTTGTAACCTTATGAAAAATTTAGCACTTCTCTCGTGTTTTTTGTTTTTGTTGAGTTGCTCTGGTAGTTTAGATCAATCTGCTAAAGATATTGACCCTACCAATACTGTACAATATGCTGGTAAATATTTCGACATTTCCAAAAAGGAAGATTTGATTGAAGTTGCACTTATAATTGCTAAGGAGACAGAAGTATTAAACCCAGAAGTAATAGAATGCAAATTTCAGGAATTTACACCCCTGAAAGGAGACAAATTCAAGGGTTTTAAAGCCATTTATCGATCTGGAGATTCATATATAACGGCTGTGACACCTGTTGAAACTGCAACTATCACAAATAAAGGAGGCAGAGCGATGATGATGAAGCCCAAATGTACTATGAGTTGCAACGCGTCTACATTTTGCCAGGGATGTGATATGACTATAAATGAAGAATGCAAAAGTTTGTCCTGCTCGTGTAACAAAGGTAATGGTGACTGTACCCCTGAGGTCACAGTACCGCAAACGAGTGAATAAATAAGACTAAACTACCTGTAGTTTTGAAGTAGTCAACAATGAGAAATATTCCAAATAGGTATTAAAACCCGTTGTGACGATTCAATGATGATTTAATAGTAGAATCCATTAAACCATCCCTACTATAGAAGTATATTATGGTAGCCGTAATGAACGGATACAATGGGATTTTCCTCAGTTTTTACTGACTTCTACGTGTAGAAAAACAGCTTATAATTATTACCTGATATCCATTGTTCATATAACTATTATCAAAAATGAGGCTACTAAAGCCCTCATTTTTGTTTTTTTACCATAATCCGATGGTTGACCGAACCGTTCCGAGTGTCAAGATCGCAGAGCATTCCGTGTCGGACGTCACTCGGAACGGCAAGTAGAGGTCAGTCTGTGACTTACGACGACAGTTTCCAACTGCCATTAACCACTTTGGGGCAACCTTACCCAAAGCTCACTTCCAACTATGCCTTATCCGTGCAAATGTTGACTTTGGCGAAAGCTAGAAACTGCAGAACACGAACTTCACCCCTTAAAATTTCGTAGTTTTTAAAGGCTTTCCTAAGCAAGCAATTGGCAGTAACCACCACTACTCACTTTAGAGACACACGGTAGTTAGCCAGCTGGCGACCCGTAGAAAGTAATCTCTGGCCGTTTTACCTTTCGCAGGAAACTGGATCAAAAGTCAGTGGTTGCTTCAAAATCAGGACTCAAGTAATGATCGCAGGAACCGCTGGTCCAGGCTATTGGCAGAACACCTTTACTATTTGCCGCAGGTCCGCTTAGGCTTGGATTATTACTCCGGTAAGGTTCAACTTACCGCCGCTGGAAAGATGCAGTGTTGGGTCAGTTCCCAACGTTGCCGCTACGCTCAACCTTTTTTCGTTTCACATACGCTAAACGTACAACCGCTTATGATCAGATCATTCAAACCATTGCTGATGCTGGCTTGCTTTGGGTGGATTATGTCAAGTACCTCCTGCCAGAAGTCCGGTAAAGAAAATGAAAAAACTACCGAGGCAGTCCAATCCAGTGAAACGGAGCCCAAAGCCGAACCCTCGGGTACAGCGACTGCCAAACCTTTTGATGTGAGTACCCTTCCGGTATCTACTCATCCACTCGAAGCCTTTCCCTTTTTTAGCCTTCCCAAGGGCTTAACCGAACAAAACAAGCCCGTCCAGCGGTCTTTTGACAAATTGTTCTTTGCATTAAACGGTGTCATGACGCCGCTGGAAGGAAAAGTCTGGAAGAGTTACATCGTTACGCAACCGGGTAGCACGGAGGAGTGGTCACTGCCCTATTTTGAAAAAAGCTACGATGACGCCATCAATAAAGTGGGTGGCGTCAAGGTCTTTGATGGTGAAATTACCAGTGCAGAATACGAGCGTTACCACAATCAGGCCCCTTACTTAGGCGAAGATGGCTCGATCGGTTATACCGAAGAAAACATAAAAGTGTACGTAATTCGCCGGGCGGATGGTGGCGACATCTATATTCAGCTCAGCGGGAACAGTGCTTCCGGTAAACTCAATATCCTGCAAAAAGAAGCGTTCAAGCAAACCATTACCCTGCTGAAAGCCGATCAAATCCAGAGCCAGCTGGCGGAAAAAGGAAAAGCGGTCCTGTATATTAACTTTGATGTCGACAAGGCCACGTTGAAACCAGAGGGACAGGAAGCAGTGAAGGAAATCGAGAAAGTCCTCAACAGCGATAAAGGCCTTAAGCTTAGCATCGAAGGGCATACCGATGATACCGGCAATGCGGACCACAACAAAAAGCTGTCGGAAGATCGGGCTAAAGCTGTACTACAGGCATTAGTCGCGTCCGGCACCAATCCTTCCCGCTTGAAAGCCGTCGGATACGGTGCCCAAAAACCTTTAGTACCGAATGATTCGGAAGAACATAAAGCTAAGAATCGACGCGTAGAACTAGTAAAAATGTAGCCGTACAGCGGTTGCCTTGGCTTAACGTAGTAAACGGTACCGCCTTCCAGAATCAGCGTTTCATACGATGATCGATTCTTAAATCAGGCAAGGTTTACTACAGATTCAAAATAGTTTTTATTTTAATAACAAAGAGCTACTTCGTGTATCGAAGTAGCTCTTTGTTAGTTACGTATCTATCCCAAACTTTAGCAGGAGATTTGTAAGGTATCTAACCTTACTTCAAGTGTATTTTAATCGAAAAATATTCAAGTTGGGATTAATAAAATACTTGTGTAATTTTCTTCCAAATGAACAGGTTAAACCATTTTATTTAAAATTATTACAAACCTATATACAGTACTATTTCAACTACCTCATCAACGTTTCAATGGCTATTCCCAGAAAAACGCCTGTTAACATAAAGGTGATCATTCCTAAGAGGTAAGAAGCCAGTGCTTTGATATAACTTCCTACTTTTTTCTTATCAAAAAACTGACCAATGGCCCAGGTATTATACACAATACTGATCATACCTCCTATCTGCATCAGTCTAAAACCTGTTACTCCCTGAAAAATTGCAAAAAGGGTATAAATTAACATACTCATTCCCATTACGAAACATAAGAGAATAAGTATTTCAAAAAAATTATAATCATACTTCCTAAAAAAAACCTTTAACCAACCAGCAATGAATACCCCCATGATAATATTGGAGTACCCATAGTGATCCTGAATCCATTTAAAGATTACGCTAACGGTAGTTTTTGTTATTTCATTATATTGTATATACGAATTTTCGATATGAAAAAAATGACTTATAATCGTATAGATTAGAGAGGTAACAATAATGAAAATAATGGGTTTAACGAGCCGACTTCTGTTATCTGAAATATAATTTCTAACATTCTGTCCGGGATGAGTGATAAGTTCTTTGATTGTATATAAAATACCACGCTCAAAATGCAGAACATGTTCAATTTCATGCATGATGTAATGCCCGTCAATCCGTTTGAGTTTAGCAGGTTGCCCGCAACCAGGGCAGTAATTCAAATTAATTTCCGTGTTACAGTTTTTACAATTCATAGGTAGGGGATTCGATCTTCAGGTACTGGATACGTTGTATCAAAGTTTAGTATTTAAAACAGGAAAATCTATATCCCTTTTGCAGATATAAATAATTTACCCCCATTAAATTCATATAATCCTAACGGTCAATACATTAGATATTCACTTTCTATAAAACGGCAGGTCCTCAGCTACCGCTTTTAGTAGATACAAGCCGAAAGTTACCCATAACGTTCGGACTATTTTGAATGCTAAGCTCACAGGGTATTCAACGCCGGGCATCACCCGGACCCCAAATGAATGCCAGTTTGTGACTAACGGCAGTTGCAAACTGCTATTAATCCTTAGTTCCAGGTGGCGTCCTTTGGACTTAACACTTGGAACAGCAGAGGTTCATTGGGGAATGTAACTAACTGTTCCTGCTTATTTTATTAATACCATTATGAAAAGAACAATTATAATAACAATTATTAGCTTGTTCCTAGCTTCAGCGAGCCAGGCTCAAAGTGACTATTACACGTGGTGGAAAAATGTATCTTCAGCTGATGTTATTATTTCATCGTATATCAAAAGAGAAAATGCAGAATCACTAGGCTTACCAGTTATGCTTCAGGTAACTAATAAAGATTCTTCATACATTTATTTGACGAGCTTCATTACTACACGTCTACTGAAAATGTTCCCTCCTGACTTCATCCTGAACCATCCCAATGGTAAAGTTGCCTGTTTTACAGGATTTAAAAAGTCTTCACCTATTCAAATGGACTGGTTCAGGCAGGTATTATCAGAAGTAAATAATCGTTTATGTGATAATTTCAAGGAAGACTATAAGGATGGAGAAACCATTGTATTATGCCCTAAACATGATCCACTGGAATTAAAATTAATCTTATACAAAAAGGTATTAATAAAGGCTGATTTTCTACGAGAACGTATTCCATTCAACAACTAACGATAGTCAATAAAAAAACTACAAACGGCAGGTTGACACCTGCCGTTTGTAGTAGATACGAGCTAGAAATCCTACACCAACGTTTTCCTAAAACTCTATTACTTCGCCAACTCCTCTTCCAAATCAATCTCCGTATAATCCTTCACGCATTTACGAACGCTGGTAAAGGCTTCGAATTCTTCGGCCTGGTGCGTGGTGGTCAGGATGATGGCTTCCATGCCGGCGTTGAAGGCCGTACGGGCTCCCGTAGGCGAATCTTCGAAGACCAGACAGGCTTCCGGCTCTACGCCCAGCGTCTGAGCTACCTGAAAAAATACACTCGGGTCGGGCTTGCCTTTTTTAACGTCTCGGTCGCAGACAATGGCCTGGAAGTAGTGCCGGATGTTGAGGTTATCGAGCACATAATCCACGTTTTCGTAGCGGGCCGCCGTGCCAATCCCCATCGGAATATTCAGTTCCGTGGCTCTGGCCAGTAACTCGGGTAAGCCGTCGATGAGGCGAAGCTGCTCCAGAAAAATCTCCCGGTAGCGGGCTTCTTTCTCGGCTGAAATCCGGTCCCTTTCTTCAAAGGTGTACTGATCACCGAAAATCCGTACCAGAATATCATCGTTCATGCCGTGGCAGGTGGCAATGACCTCTTCCAGGGTTAGCTCCCTGCCTACCTCGGCCAGTTTCGATTGCCAGGCGTGGTGGTGAACCATCATGTTATCCACCATCGTCCCATCCATATCGAAGATTAACGCTTTCTTTTTCATGTGGCAAAAATAGTGGTGTGTTTTGAGTTTGGGGTTTAGAGTTTTGAGTTAAATTCTACTTAAGGAATAAACTCAAACAATGACAACTCAAAACCCTAAACTCAAAACACAGCAACTCCTAATAGAAGACTCCGTAGATTGTCAGAATCAATCCCGTGATGGTTAAGGCTCCGATGAGGAAAGGCGTGGATACTTTAAACCAGCTGGACTCCACCACGAAGGCTTTCGGATTGTCTTTTCCTTTGGATTCAAAGAGACTGATGGCCACGTGAACCACTATGCAAATCCAGAACACCGTTCCCATGCGGTTCAGGAAGGGCATGTCAGGAGCCTGATATTTGAACAGCGTAGACAGGGGAATACTCAGCAGAGCCGAGACCAAAGCCCCGTTGGTAGTCGCTTTTTTCCAGAAGAATCCTAAGAGGAAAATCGCCAGAATACCCGGAGAAATGAAGCCCGTGTACTCCTGAATGTATTCGAAGCCCTGACCGAAATTCCGCAGGAACGGACTTAATACCAGAGCAATGGCAAAGGCAATCACGATGGAAACGCGGCCCATCCACACGGTCTGTTTTTCGTCCAGATTCGGGTTAAAGAATTTCTTGTGAATGTCCAGTACGTAAATCGTCGAAATACTGTTTGCCTTACCCGCCAGCGAAGCCACAATGGCCGCCGTCAGAGCCGCAAACGCCAGTCCTTTCAAACCTGCGGGTAACAAGTTCAGTAACACCGGATACGAATTATCGGGCTTCACGACTCCGCCTTCGGTAATGCCCTGAACGATGGACGCATCGGCGTTTTCCTGAAACAGTACATACGCCGCCAGACCGGGTAATACCACGATAAAGGGCATCATTATTTTCAGAAACGAAGCGAAAAGCAAGCCATTCCGGGCCGTGCTCAGGTCCGCTCCCAAGGCCCGCTGGGTGATGTACTGGTTACAACCGAAGTAGTTGAAGTTTACAATCCACTGACCGCCGATGATGAACATCATCATACCGGGTAACTGGTTGTAGGCATCAATAAACCCGCCGCGACCATCATGTACACTATATTGCCCCGGCGAAAAGACCATGTGCATATGGCTGTCGGCTTTCTCTTTCAGGAGACTTAATCCTTCCAGCACACCGGACCCCGTTCCCACGCGATCCGACAGTAAGTCCAGAGCCAGATAGGTAGTCGCCAGACCACCTACCACCAGACAAACCACTTGAATCACGTCGGTATAGCCGATTACTTTCATCCCGCCGAGGGTAATAAATACGGCGAAAACCGTCAGGAATATGGCGGAGGGCATGAAGCCGAAACCCGTCATTTTTTCGAGACTGATGGCCCCCAGATAGATGATGGACGTCAGGTTTACGAGAATGTATAACAGCAGCCAGAATACCGCCATGATGGTGGCCAGCCGTTTGTCGTACCGCACCTGAAGGAACTGCGGCATGGTGTATATCTTGTTTTTGATATACATCGGCAGAAAGTAAACGGCGATGATAATCAGCGAAAAAGCTCCGGCTATTTCATAGACTGAAATGGCCAGACCCAATTGAAAGGCCTGTCCACTCATGCCAATGAACTGTTCCGCTGAAATGTTGGAAGCGATGATGGAGGAACCAATGGCCCACCAGGTAAGCGAACCTTCGGCCAGGAAGAAATCCTTGGAATCAGCCGTTTGTTTACCCTTATTTTTGAAGACCCAGTAACCGTACACGGCCACAATCACGAAATAAATCAGGAATATCGCGTAGTCAATGGATTCAAGTCCCAGCGTTATCATGCAGACTTAGAGGATTTGTTAGGATAGAGATAAATGCTTTTTTAACTAACAGCCTTGACCATAATAGGCATCTTTGCCGTGCTTGCGGAAGAAGTGCTTGTCAATTAATGTCTGTTTGAGTCGGGGAACGTCCGGGCGAAGCGTGCAGGACAGATAGGCCATTTGGGCCACGGCTTCGAGAACGCCGGCGTTATACACCGCTTTCTCCGCCGTTTTTCCCCAGGTAAAGGGAGCGTGATTCCCGAGCAGAACCATCTCTACTTCTTCATACGAAAGCTGACGACGTTCAAATTCATTCATCACCTGAAAGCCCGTTTCGTATTCGTAGTTACCCTTGATCATCTCGTCCTCCATCGGCGGAGCACAGGGAATGTCAACGGTAAGGTGGTCGGCGTGGGTGGTTCCGAGGATGGGAATGTCCAGCTGAGCCTGAGCCCAGGCCGTGGCGTACATGCTGTGCGTGTGTACAATACCACCAATGTTTTCCCAGTGCTTGAACAGTACGGCGTGGGTTTTGGTGTCGGAGGAAGGACGCTTGGTTCCTTCTACTACCTGAGCCTCGAAATCGCAGATGACGATATCTTCAGGCTTGAGAAATTCGTAAGGAATGCCGGAGGGCTTGATGGCAAATACACCTTTTTCCCGATCCACCACCGAGGCATTACCGAAGGTAAATACTACGAGATTTAGCTTGGGAAGCATCATGTTTGCTTCGTAACACTCCTCTTTTAGACTTTTATAACTCATACGAATGGGGAGTTTTGAATGTGGTTACTGACTTGACTATGGGTTAACTCAGACCGTTGACTTAGCCTATACACTAAGCGGAAGCTTCCCATTTAAGGATGCTGCTGCCAGCTTTTCGCTGGCAGCCCACATTCCCTTATCGTCCAATCACTTTACTTACTCAGGTAATGCTGCCATCAAAAAGGCTAGCCGGGCCACGCTGGCAGCGGGACATTCTACCTGTGGGTATTACTTACTTATAGCTGACATCATTCCAGCGAAGCTCATTCTTCAGCTGACGCAGGTTGGTGTCTTTATCAATCACGACCAGTTCCGTATCGAACATATCGGCGAAATCCTCGATGTATTCGGTCGTCAGGTTTTGGCTGTATACCGTGTGGTGAGCACCTCCGGCCAGAATCCAGGCGGCACAACCCGTTTGCATATCCGGCTGGGGTTTCCAGAGCACGCGGGCTACGGGCAGTTTGGGTAACTCTTCCTGAGCGGCTACGGCTTCTACTTCGTTTACCAGAATACGGAAACGATTACCCACGTCGATTACCGACACGTTCAGAGCGGGACCGCCCGCCGCGTTGAATACCAGACGTACGGGATCAGCCTTACCGCCAATACCCAGCGGATGAATCTCGCAGGAAGCCTGACCATCCGCAATGGAAGGACAGATTTCCAGCATGTGTGAACCCAGCACGAGGTTATTACCGGGGCTGAAGTGATAGGTATAATCTTCCATGAAGGAGTTACCACCTTTCAGGCCGCTCGCCATCGTTTTCATGGTCCGAACCATCGCCGCCGTTTTCCAGTCGCCTTCACCACCGAATCCGTACCCCGCCGCCATCAGACGTTGTGAGGCAATACCGGGTAACTGAGCCATGCCGTGCAGATCTTCAAAGGTATCGGTATAGGCTTTGTAGTTACCATCTTCCAGAAATGCCTTCATACCCAGCTCAATGCGAGCCGCTTCGCGAAGCGACTGGCGGAACTGACCATCCTGACGTAAAGAAGCGGCTACTTTATACTCGTCTTCGTACACCGAGATCAAGCGATCAATTTCAGCGTCGGAGATTTGATTCACGACCTGAACCAGATCACCAATCCCGTGGGTATTCACCGAATACCCAAACGTCATTTCGGCGGAAACCTTATTCCCATCCGTAACGGCTACGTACCGCATGTTATCGCCAAAACGCACGACTTTCATGCCCTGCATTTCGTAACGAGCCACGGATACCCGGGCCCAGACGCTGATTTTCTCAATCACGTCTTCCTGTTGCCAGTGCCCTACGACCACCTTGCGGTTCATCCGCATCCGGGACATCATGAAGCCAAATTCGCGGTCGCCGTGAGCCGACTGGTTCAGGTTCATGAAATCCATGTCGATGCTACCCCAGGGAATGTCGCGGTTGAACTGCGTGTGCAGGTGCAGCATGGGTTTCTGAAGAGCTTTCAGGCCCAGAATCCACATTTTCGCGGGTGAAAACGTGTGCATCCAGGTAATGATCCCGGCACAGTTGGGGGCTACGTTGGCATCCTGAACAATGCGGTAGATTTCTTCGGTACTTTTCACGACGGGCTTGAAAACGACCCGCACCGGAAGGGAAGCATTTAAATGTTCGGCAATGGTTTTGGAGTGTTCATCCACCTGACGAAGCGTTTCTTCTCCGTATAAATGCTGGCTACCCGTTACGAACCAGATCTCAAACTGTTTTAAATCGAGCATAATATTGATTGCTGAAAATCAGTTTATTAATTAAGTAAATCGTTGCAATTTTTATGCGGTTTCGGGATTATAAATCCCTTACAGATGGCTTTCGGATTGCAAATCCGAAAGAGCTGCTAAAGCAGTGGTACGTTCGTCCTGCGACTAGGTCGCGGATGCTGGAGAAAGGCGTTTTTAACGCCCAGCGTCACAGACACTTTTCTCAACAATCCACATTGGAAACGCGGACTACCTACGGACGCACTACCCAGAAAGCTGCCATTAGGCATGTCCTAACAAAGCGGGTTCTTCTTTACCAAACTCCACAAAGTGGCCTAAATCCAGGAATTTCTGATAGAGCTTCTTATACACTTCTACCTTCTCCGGCTGCGGTTCGTAAATCGCGTCGAAGCCGGAAGACATGGCCGCCTGAGCTTCGCCTACACTGGCGTGAACACCGGCGGCGACGGAAGCAAACATGGCCGCACCCAGAGCACAGGCCTGATCGGACTTGGCAATTTTGATCGGCATATCCAGCACGTTTGCCAGCGTTTGCATGGCAAAGGCCGATTTCCGGGCTACACCACCAATGGCGATGACCTGTTTGATGGGGACGCCTTCATTCACGAAACGATCCACGATGTTTTTTGAACCATACGCCGTGGCTTCCACCAGAGCTTTGAAGACCCGGGCGGTATCACTGCCCAGATTCAGACCCATGATGGCTCCTTTCAGCGTGTGATTGGCATCCGGCGTGCGACGACCGTTGAACCAGTCGATAGCCACGGGATCATTTTCCGTCAGCGGTAACTGAATCGCTTTTTCTGATAAGTGAGGAATCAGCTTTTTACGGATCGTTTCGGCGGCTTCGTCGCCGAGTAATTCCCGCACGGGTTGCAGCACCAGGCGTTGCAACCAGGCATAAATGTCACCGTAGGCTGACATTCCGGCTTCCATACCGAGCATACCCGGAATAACGGAACCATCCACCTGTCCGCAAATGCCGCGAACGAGCAGGTTTCCAATTTCTTCCGTTGGAGCCACGAGCATATCGCAGGTCGACGTTCCGATTACTTTGCAAAGCGAATAGGCTTCGATGGTACCTCCGACAGCCCCCATGTGAGCATCGAAGGCTCCGACCCCAATGACGGCCTGATCGGAAATACCCAGTTTTTCAGCCCATTCTTTCGAAATCTGCCCCATGGCTTCATCCGAGGTATAGGTATCCTGGAATAAACGATCCCGAAGGCCACCCAGTAAGGGATCAAGCTTCGTCAGGAATTCTTCGGAAGGCAGACCATCGAAGTCTTCGTGCCAGAGAGCCTTATGGCCCGCCGCACAACGGCTGCGTTTCAGGGTTAAAGGATTGGTGTTACCCGTCAGCACGGCGGAAACCCAGTCGCAGTGCTCAATCCAGGAAAAAGCTTTTGCTCTTACCTGCTCATCCACCCGAAGCGTACGCAGAATTTTTGCCCAGAACCATTCGGAGGAATAAATACCGCCGACGTATTTCGTAAAATCCAGATCCCAGGCATGAGCCAAATCATTGATTTCCTGAGCTTCTGCGTTGGCGGTATGATCTTTCCAGAGAATAAACATCCCATTCGGATTTTCAGCAAATTCCGGTAACAGAGCCAGGGGCGTTCCGTTTTCATCCACGGGGCCGGGCGTGGAGCCCGTCGTATCTACGGAAATACCCACCACATTCTGACGAACTTCTTCCGGAGCATCCTTCAAAGCCTCTTTAATGGTGTATTCCAGCCCTTCAAGGTAATCGAGCGGGTGCTGCCGAAACTGCGAATGCGGAGCATCGCAGTATAAGCCCTCTTTCCAGCGAGGGTATTCATACACAGCGGTTCCGATTTCTTCTCCCGTATGAGCGTTTAGTACGAGTGAGCGTACTGAATCCGTCCCATAATCAACGCCAATTACGTATTTTGATGCCATGAGTAGTTTAAAGTGTTAAGCTGACACATTTTTAGTACTTCGATTAGTCCAGGACCAGAGTTTATTTCAAATGACCTTAAAAATCAGCGATAAAGTTCAGGAAGGCATTGAATTGCCGCTGGTAGCGTTCCTGATCCAGGCGATAGAGAACGGCCTTTTTGGTAATGCCCTGTTCGTTCTTCTCTCCCGTATCCAGTAAAAGCTTGGTAGATAATATTTTACGACTAAAATTACGCCGATCAAAGGAGTTACTATAGATCGCTTCGTAGAGCCGCTGAAGCTGGGGAATGGTAAATTTTTCGGGTAATAATTCAAAACCGATGGGATGCAGGGCAGCCTTGTACCGCAGCCGTTGCAAGGCCATGGTTACCATGCGGTCATGATCGAAAATAAGGGAAGGCTTTTGATCCAGACTTACCCAATACGCATTGTTGGCACGGGCCAGCTCGGCGTCATGATCGTGGATGTTAATGAGGGCGTAAAAGCTCACCGAGACGGTTCGTTCCACGGGATCCCGTTTTACTTCTCCGAACGCCTGTAACTGCTCCATGTAGACGTTTTCCAGCCCCGTCAGTTCGTACAGAATCCGCTTCGCTCCTACTTCCAGATCCTCATTTACGTTCAGAAAACCGCCCATTAATGACCACTTCCCCAGCTCTGGCTCAAAATTTCGTTTGATGAGCAGGACTTTCAGGTCTTCTCCATCAAAGCCAAAAATGATACAGTCGGTGGCAACTAACACGCGATTATCGTGCGGGTACTGCTGAAGCATAGAATCAGTCAAACAATGGAAAAATAATCGTGTCGAAATAACACATTAATTTGGAAATAAACCATAAAAAAATTTAAAAATTCCATTAAAATTACCGGGCTTCGGTAAGCACAGGCCAACCTTTGCTGAAGTTCAGGTCCATCAACCGCTGTTTGGACTTTCCATTATCTTCCGCATCGTAATAATGAATGGAAACCTGTTTTTTCTCTTTCAGTAACCCAACGTGACCAGGACCGATGTAACGCCCTGTGGTGCGAAGAACCAGGGTGCCACCGCCCTTAGTCAAATCCTTGCCCTCGGCATCCAGAAAAGGACCGAGGGGATTTTCCGAACGACCCACCACGATATAATACGTGCTGTTCAGTCCTTTGCAGCACTGTCCGTTGTTGGCAAACAGGTAGTAATAGTTTCCTTCTCTAATCAGGCAGGCGGCTTCCCAATCCGACATGTTTCCGCCCGCTACCTTCGTTACGCTGGTTCCGGCCTTTACCTTCCCCGTGGCAGGGTCCAGTTCTACGGTGCCAATCCCGCCGAAATAAGAGCCATAGGTAAGATACACGCGGCCATCGGTATCCTGCAAAATGCTGGGATCGATGGCGTTGAATCCCTTCCGGTCTTTGGACTCCATCACCACACCCTCGTCTTGCCATTGATAATTTGGCGATTTTTGGTCCAGCGTTACATTCGTGGCCAGCCCTAAGGCGGAGGTTGAGGCTCCGAAGGTCGAACAGGAATAATAGAGGTAATACTTCCCATTCATTTTCAGAATGTCGGGAGCCCAGAAATGACCTTTGAAGCCCGGAACGCTGGTATTCACCCATTCGGGCCAGCTTCCTTTTTTGAATACCGGTTCGGCGGACTGCCAGTTTTTCAGGTCCGTCGAGGTATGAACGGTGATGCCGTGACCCGTGGAGAAAAAGTAATACGTTCCTCCGTCCTGGATGACGGTGCTCGGGTCGTGCGAGGCGGGATCCTGGGCGAATGACCACAGGGGCAAAAGCAGTAAGAAGAGGCTACGTAACATTAGTTTTCAGCGTTAGAGGTTATGAATCAAAAGGTTAGTTTTTTACATCAGGCTGACATTCGTTTTTTGCCGCAATTCTAATCGTTGACTCGTCAGGGATACCAGAAGCCCTGATATGAACGCTACGCAACCTTAGGGCTCTGGATGACCGGCGGGGAGTAAACGAAAGTATTCAGCCTGTCATCTCGAACGCAGGGCGAGAGCTTACTTGAAGTTAACGTTGCGTTAGCTAACAAAATACCCCGTCGTGGAATGCTCCCCACCCCCGAGTAAGGTTCTTCGCTTCGCTCTGAATGACAGGTAGTCACTATCATTACTGTACTTCCAAACCCAGGAGTTAAATAGAAAAAAGATGAGCTGTTGTCTGCTATTTTCCTGCCTGCTCCTTAGCAAAAAAGAAGGCCGGGATTACCAAACCCGGCCTTTGTACTCACCAACATAGCCAAGTACTATTTCACTACTTTTACCCGAATCACGGAGAAGGACTGCGGAGCCAGTGTCAGGTTCATTTTAGTACCCTTCACGGCCATTTCCTCTTCCGCTGGACTGACCTGCTTCGGATTTTCAAAACTATTTTCAGCCGTTAACGCCGCTCCTTTCATGGTCCAGCGTTTGGCTTTTGCGTCCAGTTTTTTTACGCCTTCCAGAGCAATCGTTTCGGTCTGGGGCTGATCGGAAGTATTAACCAGCTTCAGGATAATTTCCTTCGTGGGTTCGTCCCAGGTGGCCGAGGCGTAGAGTTTGTCTTTTCCGGTAACCAGCTGATTGTTCGCCGTAATCGGCAATACCTTCGTGCCTTTATTCGTCGAATAGAGTTTCTGAACGTAATAGTTGGGCGTTCCATAGGATTGCAGGTTATTCATCCAGATCAGATCGGGCGTCCATTGCCAGCCATCGGCGTGAGCAAACAGAGGAGCGTACGAAGCCATGTGAACCACATCGGCGTTCCGCTCCAGACCCGTCATGAAAGCCGCTTCCGACAGGGCACACAACCAGGTGTTCTTATTCTCCTGACTGGCGATGTCCTTGCTTTGGGAAGCGTACTCGCCCGCGAATATTTTTGGTCCCTTGCGGTCATAATCGTCGTAGCGATTGGCGTTTTCCATGAACCATTCGGGTTTGCGATAATAGTGTTCATCCACAATGTCCGCCTTCAATTCCCGCAGTTTTCCGCTCAGAAAGCCAAAAACTTCGCCATCGGGGTTAGGCCCGGCACTGGAAATCAGGCGAATGTCAGGATACTTTGACTTAATCGCTTTTTCAAAAACCACGTAACGGTCAATGTACTGAGGCCCCCACTGTTCGTTACCAATGCCCAGTAGTTTCAGATTAAAGGGCTTGGGGTGACCCATGTCAGCCCGCAACTTACCCCATTTCGTATCCGTAGAACCATTTGCAAATTCGATCAGATCCAGAGCATCCTGCACGTACGGATCCAGCTCATCCACCGGCACTACTTCGCCCGAGTTATACTGACAGGCCATGCCGCAGTTCAAAATGGGTAAAGGTTCTGCTCCAATGTCTTCCGAAAGCTGGAAGTATTCGAAGAAGCCAAGCCCGAAGGTCTGGAAATAATCGGGCGTGAGGCGGTGCTTGAATTCCGTATTCCAGCGGTTAATTTCCCCTTTCCGGTCTTCAATGGCTCCTACGGTATTTTTCCACTGATACCGGCGGTCCAGGTCATACCCTTCCACGATGCAACCTCCGGGAAAACGCAGGAAACCCGGTTTCATATCGGCCAGTAGCTGCACCAGATCGGCCCGTAAGCCCCCCGGACGGTTCTTCCAGGTATCTTTCGGAAACAGGGAAATCATATCCAGATCGGCGGTGCCTTTGCCTTCAAACCAGATATTCAGCCTGGCTTTAGGCTCCGTTTGGGTCGAAGTGAAACTAACGGCCTGCTTTTTCCAGTCCGTACTGGTTAAAGGTAACGAAGCCGTTCCCAGCACCTGTCCGGCTGGATTGACCAGTTCCAGTTTCAGCGTCAGATTCCCTTCTACATTCTTAGCCAATACCGAAAAATCGTAACCTACGCCTTCTTTAATACCCATTCCGCGAAACCCTTCGTTGGTCAGGCCGTATTTTTCACCATCGGCTTTGACCCGCAGGAAACGGGGGTTAGCGGGTTGATCGGCCCGGTTAATCACCAGTACACTGCTGGTTCCTTTGGGACTTTTATGTTCCTTCCAGCCCATCATGGGGGTGGTAAATTCAAACGAGCGGTTTTTGATCAGTTCGGCGTATAAACCGCCGTCGGCTCCCATGTTAATATCTTCGAAAAACAAACCCCACATCGTCGGCTGGATATCCGCTTTGGGTTTGTTCACCTGGACCACCAGCGGCGTTTGAGCCGCCACCTGACCGGCGATTCCCAGAGCCAGTAAGGTTTTATAAAGTTTAGGTAATTGCATTGGTTTTTTGATTAATGAACTTACTTCAATTCCAGCACCACTACAGAAGCAGGCGGAAGTTTAACTTTCAACTGAGCTCCCGAAAGGCTGGCTCCCTTAAAATCCACGGGTTGAATTTTATCAGGATTTTCAAAGGTATTATAATCCTGTAACCTGGCCGAGCTGAGCACGCGTCCCGTTACCGTTTTCAGGTTCAATCCTTTTAAATCCACCGTAATATCCTGCGTTTTTTTCGGGTCAATGTTTACCAGCGATACGTGCGTCAGTCCATTTTTATCTTTGGAGGCCGAAGCGGATACGGCCTTCAGTTTGTCTGCCTCAAAAGAGTAGTCATTACTTTTCAGTTGCACGGGTAATAAGGTTGCGTCCTGATGCACGTTGTACATTTCCATGACGTGATACGTGGGTGTCAGGATCATTTTTTCATCCTTCGTCAGAATCACGGATTGCAATACATTCACGACCTGAGCCAGGTTTGCCATGCGAACGCGGTCAGCGTGGTTATGAAAAATGTTCAGCGTTACGCCCGCAATCATGGCATCCCGGATGGTGTTCTGCTGATACAGAAAACCGGGATTGGTGCCGGGTTCCACTTCGTACCAGCCGCCCCACTCATCTACCACCAGAGCTACTTTTTTCTTCGGATCGTACTTATCCATGATGGCACTGTGCTTCTGCACGAGTTCTTCCATAAATAAGGCTTGCTTCATGGTCCCGAAATACTGTTTCTCGTCGAATTCGGTAGAAGGGCCTTTTTTCTGCCAGTTGGTTACCGAATAATGGTGTAAGGCAACCCCCGCCAGCATTTCGTGGGGAATATCCCGCATGAGTACTTCCGTCCAGTGGTAATCCGCCGAGTTGGCTCCTGAGGCAATCCGGAAGAGTTTGCCGGTGTTATTCCAGTCAGACATGAACGTGGCGTATTTCCGGTATTCATTGGCATAATATTCGGCCTTCATGTTACCGCCGCAACCCCAGGCTTCATTGCCCACGCCCCAGAATTTAACATTCCAGCCCTTCTCCCGGCCATTTTCCTTCCGCAGATTCGACATCGGGCTTTTGCCATCGAAGTTGGTGTATTGCACCCAGTCCGTTAGTTCCTGAACCGTGCCACTGCCCACATTGCCTGCCAGGTACGGTTCCGTTCCCAGCCGCTCGCAGAGGTCAAGGAAATCGTGCGTGCCGAAGCTGTTATCTTCCGTCACGCCACCCCACCAGGTGTTTACAATGGAGGGACGATTTTTTTTCGGTCCGATGCCGTCTTTCCAGTGGTAGGTATCGGCAAAGCAGCCGCCGGGCCAGCGAAGGTTCGGAATCTTCAGCTTCTTTAACGCATCCACCACGTCATTTCGAATGCCTTTCTGGTTAGGAATTTTGTTGTTCTCCCCCACGTAAATGCCCCCGTAAATGCAGCGGCCCAGGTGTTCGGCAAAGTGTCCGTAAATATGTTTGTCGATGGTAACGTTCTCGGAAGAAGCACTGATCGTCAGTTGATTTTGAGCAAACGTCCAGCTCGAAGCCAAAGCAAGGGCAAGCGTAGTAAGTGTTTTTTTCATAACAATAAAGACAGAGGCCTGGTCTTTTACAGATTGAAATGCAGTAGAAAATTCATCAAAAATAGAACAATGAATGAGGGCTTACTCCCTATCATTTAGCTTTCACTTCCTTTATTTTGACATTAATGCAATTTAATCCATTATTTTTTGTCAAAATAGTATGTACATAGCTTCATAAACAAAACTTCCCGAAAGTAGTCTACCTTCGGGAAGTAAAAAATACAAACGAATCTTTTACCACTTGATTTCCTGCACGGGCGAATACAGCATCTCGCCCACACCCGCCGTTTTTACGCCAATCCGACCGTAGGCATACGCCTTGCCAAGGTTATTGGGAACGTTTAGCGTAAGGGTCAGATTTTTACTTAAATCGGCCAGAGCCGTTCCGGTCAGGTCAACGCGGGCCGCATTGTTGTTAATATCTACGAACTGCGTGGCTCCCAGATAAAACGTTACCCGCTCAATGGCCTTGCTGCTGACAATCTGATTGATCTTTGTAGTAGCCGTAATGGTGTTGTTCGTCTTCGTATACGTAGCCGCACCAACGGTATAGTAAGGAGTGACGGGAACATTAATCGCCGTATTTCCCCGCAGGTTTACTTGAATCGTATCGCTGTTGTCCACCCAGGGGCCATTGCCTCGTAGCAATACCAGATTATAGTCGCCATCAAATAAGGTCGCCGAGAACGAACCGTCCTGATCGACATGCAGAGGAATTTTCGTGAACGCCTTATACCCGTGTTGCCATAATTCCAGCTGAACGCCGTTACTTCTGACACCGACGGGCAAATTATTATAGATGACCTGCCCGGTCAGGTTCGATTGCGGAGCGTCAAAATTATCTTTTACACAGCCCGCCAGCCCAACGAGAGCGAGCAAACTGCCCAGTAGTAACTTTTTCATATTAATGGAAAGGATTGCGTACGATTTTGGGGTTATTGTTGATGACACCCTGATCGATCGATGAATAATAATTTCCTAACTGAAACAGACGCGGAGCCCGATACCGGGGAGCCGCCAGTTTCTCGAAAATGTATTTCCCGTCTTTCGGATCACCGGGACGCACGACGCGGTACGGATACAGAGCAAAGGCCATCGCATCGGGGTTACTCGAACTGCCGTTCCAGATTTCGTGGGCAATCCGCCAGCGTTTCAGATCCCAGACGCGGTGATCTTCGAAGGCCAGTTCTACGCGACGTTCGTTCTGAATTCGCTGGATATTGAGTGTTTTCAGACTGTTCGCCGGAAAGCCCGCCCGCTGGCGAAGCGTATTTACGTACTGAAGGGCATCGGTGGTCTGGCCGAGTTCCAGAGCGGCTTCGGCGGCATTCAGGTACACTTCTCCCAAACGGAAACGTACCCACCACATATCACTCCGAATCCCCCGCGTACTGGCCATTGGAGCGGGATCGATGTATTTACGCAGGTAGAAACCCGTGTTGGAGACTTCCGTTTGTGAACGTTGCGGCCCCGACGTTCCGGTTAACAATTTCCCATCGGTATACGTCGAACCGAGCGTGTTGGACTCTACGTTTTGATACGCACTGCCGTTCCACACTTTCACGCCCGCCTGAATCTGCACTTCCTGCCCCCGGAAGCTCGTTCCCGGATAGATAATCGTTCCGTACAAGCGGGCATCTTTGTTGGCAAAAATGTCCTGGGGGCGGTCATAATAAATATAATCACTGTTATCGGCGGTACGGTTTTTCAGTTCTCCCGAGCTGCCATCGAGATATTCGTAATCTTCCACCAGATTCAGGGTGGGCGTTACGGCTGACGAACCGAGGTTATCCTCCCGAACGCCGCGAGCGATGTTATCGTAGGTAAAACTGTGGCGTTTATCTTTGGCCGTCAGGAAGTCCTGAGCCATGATTACTTCCCGGTTATTTACTTTTTTGGTAATCGCTTCGAAGAAGTTTTCACCCAGATTCGGATTCGTCTGATACAGGGTGTACGCTCCCGAACTGATGATTTCCTTCGCCGCCGCCAGAGCTTTGGTATAATAATCGCTGGCCCGGTTAGCCGGAATGCCTACTTCACCATTGGGAAGGGTAATCGGAGCGGGCATCAGGTTATTATACTTGGCAATGGAACCGGCGTACAGCATCGCCCGGCTTTTCAAAGCCAGAGCCGTGTACTTATTGGCCCGGGTATTGCTGCCTGAGTTCCCCAGCTGATCCTTGATGGCATCCAGCTCCGAAGCGATAAAATCGTAGACTTCGGCCTCTTTGTTACGGGCTTGCTGCAAAGGCGTAGGATCGCCGCTGAAATCGTAGATCAACTGTTTCGTCACCAGCGGAACACCGCCCATGCGTTTCACTAACTCAAAGTACTGATAGGCCCGCAGGAAGCGTAACTCCGCCGAAAACTGAGCTTTTTGAGTAGCCGTAAGGCTGTTCCCGTACCGCTCGATACTTTCCAGAGCCAGGTTAATGTCCCGCACCAGCCCGTAGTCCCATAACCGCCAGCGATCAAACCCGTAGGAAATGATGTTATTCCGGCCGTCGTCATTACCCGACCACATGGCTTCATCGTAGGAAGCAAATTCGGCCCAGCCGTTATCGAGCTGCGTATGAGCGGGCAAGCGGTTGTAATAGTTCGCCAGCAAACTGGTAATCATTTTGGAATCGTTCCAAACCTGCTCTTCGGTGATGAGCGTGGGCGACTGCCGCTCCAGCCAATCGCCTTCCTTACAGCTGGAAACCAGCAGAACAGAAGCGGCGAGGAAAAGGTGTTTATAGTTCAATTTCATCGAAGTGTCGTTTAAAGATTTAAGCTAAAGCCCGCATTCACCAGTTTTTGCTGCGGATACACCAGAGCTCCATTGGAAGAAATCTCAGGGTCAATGCCGAACTGCTTCACATTGTCAAACGTCAGCAGGTTGGTGCCATTGATGTACACCCGTAGGCCCGAAAGTTTCAGTTTTTTCAGGACGTTAGAGGGAATATTGTACGCCAGTTCCAGGTTACGAAGACGGATGTAGCTCACGTTGGTTAACCAGAAATCACTCTTGCGGAAATTGACGTGGCTGGGGTTATCCTTCCGAACGGCGGGGTACGTGCCGGGAATCCAGCGGCTGTCGGGATTGAACGGATCTTCCCGGTGCCAGCGATCTTCAAACATGTAGTTGGGTGAGGTACCGTTGTTCTGGAAGGGAATCTTCATCTCTACTTCCCGACGGAACGTTTGCAGGGAAGCTCCGGCAAAGTCAAATTGCAGGGTGAAGTTTTTCCAGGAAACGCTGCTGTTAATCCCAAAACTCACGTACGGGTTGGCTCCTTCGGCGTAACCGATGGGACGTTCATCGAGGCCATTAATAATCCCGTCGCCGTTGACGTCTTTATACATGAAATCACCGGGTAAATGCGTGCGGTTGCCCTGTCCGTCATTGTTGATCGCGTAGTTATCAATTTCGGCCTGCGACTGGAAGCGACCAATCACCTGATATCCCCAGTTGATGTTGGACCAGCGTTGATTCCAGGAGTTGCGATATTCATCCCAGGAGTTACCAAAACGGGGTTTATACTGTCCCTGTACATCCCAGCGACGGGCGATGGTTCCGTTCACGCTGAAGGTGTACTGAACATCATTTACCTTATTCCGATACGTTAATACGCCTTCAATCCCGCGATGCGAATCTGAATTCAGGTTTTCGTTGGGTAAGCTGTAGCCTACTTCACTCGGTAACAACACGTCGTAACGAGCCGCTGGAAGACCTTCCCGCAGACGCTCGAAGGCATCGAATGTACCCGAGAATTTACCGTTGAAGAAAGAGAAATCAACGCCGATGTTCCGGTTCGTGTTAGTTACCCAGGATAGGTTAGTGATGGGTAAGCCACGGGGTTGCAGACCCGTAATCAGGTTGCCGTCGAAGACCGCCGTACCGCTGTTCCAGTTGTACCCCGGAGCATAACTGTAGGGAGCTACGATGAAGCCATCATTGATTAAATCAGCTCCCGTGCGACCCCAGGAAGCCCGCAGTTTCAGATCATCCAGGAAGTGCGAGGTATTATCTTTCAGGAAAGGCTCCTGCGATAAACGCCAGCCCAATGAAACGCCGGGAAAAAACCCGTAACGATGACCGGGAGCAAACAAAAAGGAACCATCGTAACGACCTACGACCTCGGCCAGGTATTTCTGCTTGTAGTTGTAGTTCACCCGACCAATGTAACCCGCCCGGGCCTGCACATTCCATTCATCCGCCAGATAATCCTGATTGGCAAAATACTGAATCGGGATGTAGTTGTTAGGGGGTACGGTGTGCACAACCATGTACTTGTTATCCTGATCATACCGCTCGTAAGCCGCTACTGCTGAGATGTTATGATTGCCGAATTGTTTATTGTAACTCAATTGAATCTGAGCGAAACGATCGATAATGTTCCGTTTCCGGCGTTCCCGCCAGGGGTTCTGGTTGCCACCCCCGGCAACGATGTTATAGGTGTCCGTACCTTCATCGTAACGATAGGCATTATACGTGTACTCAAATCCGTCGAAATCGAAGTTTGTAAAGGCATACGAGTACGTTCCCTTAACTGATAAGCCAAAATCGAAATCATACTGAGCGTAGAAGTTACCTTTTCCATTCATCCAGACCTCGTCAATGTAACCCGTGATGTCTTCCTTATAGGTAGCGGGATTCACGTTTACGTTGTGCGTTTGGTTAATATAGTTCGGGTTATCGTTCGCGTAGGGACGTTCCGTCGGCCACATGGAGAAGATACTCAGGAAGGGATTGAAGTAATCATCCAGACCCGGTACGCCCACCTGATGCCGTAATTCCCGACGGGCACTCAGCTGCGTTCCGATTTTGAAACGCTTGGCCAGGGCTACCTCTACGTTGGTTTGCAGGTTGGTACGGTTAAATTTATAATCCCGGATCAGGGCCTGCTGGTCCAGATGCCCGATGGAAACGTAATAATTTACGTTTTCAGTAGCTCCGGAGGCATTGGCATTCAGGGAATACTGAGGAACGTTGGGCCGCATCACCATATCGTAGTAATCGAAGCTCTGGTAACCTTTCTCGGTACCCACTCTCCACTTCTCAAGCTCCTGGGGCGTCCAGGTGGTTGCAATCCCCTGATTCTGATCTGATTCCACCAAAGCCCGAACGTGTTGATAGGCATTGGCCGGACGAGGGTAACGGGTGAAATTCTGTACACCGTAATAGCCATTAATGTTAATCAGGGGCTTCGACCCGAGTTTACCACGCTTGGTGGTTACCAGGACAACGCCGTTAGCAGCCCGCAATCCGTAAATAGCGGCAGAGGCATCTTTCAGGATCGAAATGTTATCGATATCGTTCTGACCGAGGTTATTGAAGTTACCCGCATCCGAAGGAACACCGTCAATAATGAACAAAGGCGTACCCATGTTCCGAATCTGAATGCTGGTGCTGGCACCGGGACGGGCATCCGCCTGACGGGCGGTAATCCCCTGAATTTTACCGACCAGAGCTCCCGAAGTAGTGACGGCGGGCGTCCGAAGCAAATCGGAAGATTTCAGCGTGCCTACCGCTCCCGTTACCGTTGCCCGGGACTGGGTGGTGTACCCTACTACCACTACCTCTGTCAGGTTTTTGGTGTCCTGCTGTAAGGTAACCGTCATTTGGGTCAGTGAACCCACGGCCATTTCCTGGGGCGTATAACCTACGAAGCTGAAAATAAGGACGGCATCGTTGTCTGGTACGCTGATTCTGAATTTGCCCTGTACATCGGTAACGACTCCGCGAGTCGTGCCTTTCAGTAATACACTTACTCCAACCAGAGCTTCCCCACTGGTATTGAGCACGGTGCCTGACACCGGAACATCTGCGGCCCTGGCAGTTACCAGACTGAAGCTAAAAAAGAGGAATAAAAGGAACCAGCGAGACGGTTCACTCCTCCGTAGAAGTCGACGTACAATCATAGAAATTAAGGTTTTGAAAGTAATTGCAGGCAATAAGATTCCACTCATCCCGTTGGACGGGATGCATAAAAATGGAAGAATAAGGATGATACTGGAGTGAAAAACGCTGGTCTTTCAAACTCCTTACTTCGGTAGAGTTAAGTCATAGTGGAAGATTTACGAATACCAGGTGGTAATAATCGGGGTGTAGATCCATTTCATTAAAATATTCATTATCTAAGAAAATAATGAACTTATCTACTATGCAAATATATCATCCCCACTAAGCCCTTACTCCCTGAAATTTGCTATCCACTGACTGTATTTTGATATTTTTTATAATAATTATTATACTTTTTTGCATATAAGTATCCATTACCTCACCAAAAAAGCCACCTTTTCGGGTGGCTTTTGAAACTCAGTGGGTGCGTATTACTCAACCGTAACGGATTTAGCCAGGTTACGGGGCTGATCGACGTTGCAACCCCTCATTACCGCTATGTAATAGGACAATAACTGTAGAGGAATGACCGAAAGCAGAGGAGTCAGGATTTCGTGCGTTACCGGAATTTCGATGACGTGGTCAGCCATGGTAGGAATCAGCTTATCGCCTTCCGTCACTACGGCAATCACCTTCCCTTTCCGGGCTTTTACTTCCTGAATATTCGAAACAATTTTTTCGTAGGACTGATCTTTGGTAGCAATGAACACCACGGGCATGTCCTCATCAATCAGGGCAATGGGACCGTGCTTCATTTCCGCCGCCGGGTAACCTTCCGCGTGGATGTAACTGATTTCCTTGAGCTTCAGGGCTCCCTCAAGGGCGACTGGAAAATTCAGTCCGCGACCGAGGTAAATAAAATTACGGGCATCACTGAATAAGGCCGAAATCTGCTCGACTTTCTCGGCATTCTTCAGTACTTTTTCAATCTTCTCGGGGATTCGTTCCAGTTCAAACAGGAAACGGCGGAAGGTATCTTCGTGTAAGTTTCCCTTCCGACGGGCCACGGCAATGGCCATCTGGGTTAATACCGAAACCTGGGCCGTGAAGGCTTTGGTAGAAGCTACGCCAATTTCAGGTCCGGCATGCGTGTAAGCTCCCGCGTGAGAAATACGGGGAATGGACGCACCCACGACGTTACAAATCCCCAGAATAATGGCTCCTTTCGATTTGGCCAGCTCCAGAGCGGCCAGGGTATCCATCGTTTCGCCTGACTGGGAAATAGCAATCACCACATCCCCTTCCTGAATAATGGGGTTGCGGTAACGGAATTCAGAGGCGTATTCAACTTCTACCGGAATTCGGGCGAGTTCTTCAAATATGTATTCAGCGACCAGTCCCGCATGCCAGGAAGTACCGCAGGCCACGATGACGATCCGCTGGGACTTGGCGATATCATCGAGGTAATCCCGGAGTCCGCCCAGAACCAGATGTCCTTCATCGGCGTTGACCCGGCCCCTTAAACAATCTTTCACTGAACGCGGCTGCTCGAAAATTTCCTTTAACATGAAATGTTCGTAACCGCCTTTCTCAATCGCTTCCAGCTCCAGCTCAATGTGCTGAATGTAGGGCGACTGAATTATATTCTCAATGTTTTTAACGGTCAGTTCTCCCTCGCGAACGACAGCAATCTGAAAATCGTCGAGGTAAATAACGTTGTTCGTGTATTCAATAATGGGCGTAGCATCGGAAGCGAAAAAATACTCCTGCTCCCCTACGCCAATCACCAGCGGCGAACCTTTGCGGGCGGCAATGAGCTGATCAGGATGATTCTTACTCATCACCACGATGGCATAGGCTCCGACTACTTCCTGCATGGCCAGTCGCACGGCTTCTTCAATGGAGCAATAAGTCTCCTTTTGAATGTCTTCAATGAAATTAATGAACACTTCAGAATCCGTATCCGAACGAAACACGTAGCCTTTATTCTGCAAATTCAGCTTAATGGCTCCGTAGTTTTCGATAATGCCATTGTGAATGATCGCGAGGTTTTCTGAATGAGAGTAATGCGGGTGCGAATTCCGGTCACTGGGTTCACCGTGGGTAGCCCAGCGGGTATGCCCAATGCCCACGTGACTGGACAGATTTTTATCCTTCAGCGATGCCTCCAGATCCACTACTTTTCCTTTCTTTTTGAAGACACTTAACCCTTCTTCTGTACATAAAGCTACTCCTGAGGAGTCATAGCCCCGGTATTCCAGACGTTTCAGACCTTTGATGATCAGGGGATAAGCTTCCCGATGCCCCACATAAGCGACAATGCCACACATACTATTGATTTGACTTGGATAGGTTAATAAACGGGATTGGACCGATCAGATCGCAGGCTTCCAGACGTCACTGGCTGGGTATTCTGATCAAGTACTTCAAATGAACACTATCCCGGTTAAATTCAAAAATAATCGGGCGATTATTTTATGTAAATACCTATAAATCAGACAATTGATTAATTATTTTAAATTATGATCTTAGAATAATAAAATATTTTCAAATGAGATTTTTCCTGTTTCCAAGCTCTAACAATCAAAACATCAATAAAAAAGGCGATTCCAATTCTGGAATCGCCTTCTTGACTGAAGCTATATTCGCCTCACAGTCTATTAATCTAATTTAGCGTGCAGATCGCGGTATTTTTTAACCGCATCGTGTGAATCTTTCAATTTGGCCTTCTGAGTACTGATCAGCTGACGAATGTCCGTTGACATGCTAGCGTCTGATTCCAGAGCCGTTTGATAGGCTTCCTGAGCTGCATCTTCACCGAACTCGCAGTTTTCCAGAATGGCTTTACGATCGTTGCCCGTAAAAGCTGCTTTCACGTCCATCCATACGCGGTGGAATTTACCAGACGTAGTGGTTTCATCGGTTGGTGAACCACCCAGATTTACAATCTCGCGGCTTAATTCATCGCGGTACGTACGGCTTTCGTCCGACAAACGATTGAACAAAGCTTTCAGATCTACGTCTTCCAGTTCCGCTTCGTTTACTGCTTTTTCATATCCTGAAATCCGGTCGTTATTGATACGTACCAGATCATTCAATACCTCTACTAATTTTTCGTTCGTTACTGTAGTTTCCATGACTTATAGATTTTTTATGTGGTTGATAGACACGTTTATTGACTTTAAAAAAATAGTCCCGCCATATAAACATCTATTAATCAAACACTTACATCTTTATACAATCTAATAGCCTGTAGAAAAACGTACCCGAACGAGTAGAAGTGGGAAATTGATTTCAATCAATCCGCGGCTATTTATTTAGTACTAATTCGTTTTTCGCCAGAGTAATAGACTCTACTTCTTCCATCATCTGTCTGGAGCCAATGCATAACGGACTCCGCTGGTGCAGATTCCTGATTTCTACGTCCATGATTCGCTGGTTACCGTCGGTTGCCAAACCACCCGCCTGCTCAACGATGAAAGCCAGCGGATAGCATTCATACAGCAAACGCAGCTTTCCATGAGGCGTTTTCGCCGTCGGCGGGTAGAAATAGATACCTCCTTTCAACAGGTTCCGGTGAAAATCACCGACCAGAGAGCCAATGTACCGCGAAGAATACCGACGCGTCCGGCAAGTATCCAGGTAATGGGTAATGGCTTCCGGAAAATCCAGAGCATTTCCGTCATTAATGGAATAAATAGAACCATTTTCAGGAATCTGGATGGTTGGATACGAGAGGAAGAATTCACCCAGGGAAGATTCGTAGGTAAAGCCATTAACTCCATGACCCGTGGTATAGACCAAAACGGTTGAGGAGCCATACAGGACATAACCCGCCGCAACCTGAGCCTCTCCGCCCTGCAGAAAATCATCCATATTTACCTGGGTACCTACGGGGCTTAATCGACGATAGATCGAGAATATGGTTCCGATGGATACGTTTACGTCAATGTTAGAAGAACCGTCCAGCGGATCAATGGCCACCACGTAACGGGCATCGTCATTCCCCGTCATCACGATATTTTCTTCCTCTTCTGACACAATCCCGGCGACTTCCCCCCCATTGCGTAAGGCCCGCATGAAGCGGATGTGAGCAATCATGTCCAGCTTTTGCTGCACTTCTCCCTGAATATTCGAGGTGCCAATGGCTCCGGTAACGTCTACTAATCCGGCTTTGTTGATTTCACGGTTTACGATCTTTGCGGCGATGGCAATATCCCGTAATAATTGAGATAATTCTCCGGTAGCAAAGGGAAAAGCCTCCTGGTTACGTTTGATAAAGCGATCCAGGGTAACGCCGACGGGCAGAGCGATGGTTTCATCCAGAAAAGTCATGGGAAAGGTTCGTTTTTGGTTGGTTGCTTATAAACAGTTTATAGAGATATGGATTTCATGCGGCAATACCCTTTCACGAGCAGAGCTGGTCAAAGCTCAAACCCAAGTTGATTTCTGCGAACAGAAATGATCCTGATCGATTTATTAAAAAAATTAAAGAATAATCATTAGGAAAGAGGCTAAGAAACGCTGATTATAAGACGTTTAAAGCCCGATATAACCCTTGCCTTTTCTAAGAAAAATCTAATACTTTTTTTGCAGATACTAATATCAGAGCTATTCCCAGCGGAATCAGGAAGGATTTTCAGCCGTTTTTTTCTTCCAGGCAATCAGCACTCCTCCGCTGATAATCAGAAGAATACCTACGATCATCAAAAAGGAAGGCCAGGGGTCGCCCAGCATGGAACCGAAGAGGAGAGAAAAAACAATATTGGAATACCCCACCGCCGAAATACGACCCGCTTTATCCATGCTCAGAGAACGGGTCATGCATAACTGAGCCAGCAAGGCCGCCAGTCCCATCACCAGGAGTACGACCCACTCCCAGCCCTTCGGCCAGACAAACCGGCCAATGAGCCAGTGACTGACATCCGGCAACATACTTCCGATACTCATGGAAAGAGCCGGCAGGATTAATCCCGATAACATGAAGGAAAGGACAATAGCCCGGGTATCGTAATACCGATTCAGCCCGCGAATAGCCAGATAGGAAATAGCGGTCAAGAGGGCACAGCTCAGGCCAATGAGGTGCCATCGGAGAGGCATAGTTACGTCGGGCCGGAAAATGAACAAAATGCCCAGAAAACCCAGGCCAATGGCCGTCCACTCCCGGCGATTCAGCTTTTCACCGAAGAACAGAAATGAAAGGATACTCAGGAAAATGGGATACGTGTACTGATACGCCGAGGCCGTTCCCAGGCTCAGGGTTCGAACCGAATAGAAGAGCATATATAAGGAGGCCGTTCCGACCACTCCCCGAAAAATCAGCAACAGCGGCTTTCCACCGGGCTGTTGCATGGGCTTCTGTCTTAGGCTGATGAGAATGGAAATGACTCCTATAACGTTTCGGAAAAACACCAGTTCCACCGCCTCGAAACGGGAGCTCAGCTGTTTCGCCAGGAGGGTCATGGCGGCAAACAGAAAGGAAGCCAGCAACATCAAAGCAATCGCTGAGGACGTATAACGTTGGTAGAAAGACTTTTTCGCGGGGATACTGGTTTCAGTCATGAAGGGAAGTCAGCTTATCTGGGGTCAACCCTTTTTTTAGTCCGCTCGTTCCCAGAAACGCATCCAGCGTGGAAACATGGATTGACGGGCATCTTCGGGCTGGTCGTCACCAATCAGGATTCCCCAGGACTCCAGTCCTTCTACCCGATCGAAAACTACTTTCATCAGAGCAATGGCCGGAATGGACAGAAACATGCCTGAAACCCCCGCCAGGGCTCCACCCACCAGTACGCCAACGATGGACACCAGGGCGTTCACCTTCACTTTCGAGCCCACGATCATCGGAACAAGGATGTTGTTATCAATGAATTGCACCACCAGAAAAACGCCCACAACGCCCAGCAAAACGCCGGGATCAGGATTGTTAATAAAGGCAATGAGAACGGCCAGAACCGTAGCCACAATACCACCGATGTAAGGAATCAGGTTGAGAATGGCCGCAATGGCACTCAGCATGATGGCGTACTCTACTTTTAAAGCCAGTAAGCCAATGGCGTTCATCACGGCCACACAAACCGTTTCCAGTAATAAACCTACTACGTAACTCTGAATGACCGTCTTTACCTGCCCGATGATTTCCCAGACTTTGGGAGCAGACTCTTCGGCAAACAGGGAGACCATGAATTTAAGCAGCATGGCCCGGTAATACAGCAGCAGAAAAATGTAAATAGGTAACAAAGCCAGCGTTCCCAGGGGACCGGAAATGGCCGAAATGGCCCCATTGCTTTGCAGACTTTCCAGCGTCTTCTCCTGAACCTGTTTCACATACTGAGCCTGTTTACCGTAACTCACCCGGTATTCACTGCGGATCCAGCGGCGGGCATCGCGGTAAAAATCATTGATATGAGCCTGTAGTTTGGGAATATCGTCGGAGAAGTCGGCAATCTGTACGGAAATAAAAAAGCCCACCGCAATCAGCAGCGACATGGCCAGTAACAAAGTCAGGCAGATGGCAATCACCTTATGAAATCCCCGCTTCATAAACCAGGCTTCCAGGGGACGTAATAATACGGCCAGTAAGCCCGCCAGTGCCAGCGGAATAATTATTTCTTGACCAACGTAGATTCCATACGTCAAAAGAGTAATGATGATCAGCACGTGTGAGACACGATGGTAGAAAGGACGGCTGGACGAAGGCATGACGTTACAGTAAAAGGTGGAATCCGTGTGCGTAGGTTAGGGAATACAAACATCCTGAAGCAGATTTTGCGAACCTGGCCTGCTTAAAATCTGAATAAAAACTCAATTCTAATTAGAAAGTTTTAAGGAATCAATCTCGTCGAGTTTATCAGAAGAACTTCGAGGATTTTTATATCTTGCCTCCTTAATTACTTGTTTCGAGACCAATGAAAAAGCAGATTATTTTTACCCCGAACGCTCCCGCACCCATCGGCCCTTATTCCCAAGCCATAAAAATTGACGGTAGAGTATATGTTTCAGGCCAGATTGCCGCTGATTTAGCCGCCAGCGGAGCCGGCGTTGCCGAAGAAGCCCGCCAGGTGATGATTAGCATTGGAGAAATCCTGCACGCAGCTGGCATGAATTATCACAACATTGTCAAGACCAGCATTTTCCTGAAAGACATGAATGATTTCACCGTGATCAATGGAATTTACGGCGAGTTCTTCTCAGGTGACTATCCGGCCCGTGAAACCGTTCAGGTGTCCCGCCTGCCTAAAGATGTGTCCGTAGAGATTTCAGTAATTGCGATGGAAGACTAGGTTCCTTCGTCGTTTACTGTTTCATATGGCGGCCTGTGAAATTCACAGGCCGCTTTTTGTTTTACCCTAGAGACGTCCATTGATGGCGTCTCAGCCGGAAGATGAAAATCATAAGAAGGTAACAAAACCACTTCTTGACCAGACGCCATCAATGCACGTCCCTACGTAGGTTATGGCTTATTTTCGGTTTGCCTTTCAAAATCCTCTCCTGACCTATAGGGCTTCTCCTTTCAACCGAAACCTGACGATGGCAAACAGAGCACTGTTAATAGCTGTTAATTGATTCATAATCAAGGATCATTCTTCTATATTTGGCTAGTCAACCTTAGTCCGCTCCAGCTATGAAACCCATCCTCTACTTCATTCTATTTTTAGCCACTACCGCCTGTACCCGAACCGGCATCCGGCTTAACTCTCTCCATTCCGACACGCAACACGAAGAGGGCCTGCAGGTGGCCCGTCAGCTAAGCCAGGACCTGAAAGTGGTCACTGCTTTTGAAAGCGTGTATCGAAGCCGCCAGCGAGGAACCAGTATCGAATACCTCATTTTTGATACGGAAGTAACCAACATTAGTGAACATCCCCTGGAGGTTAAGCCTGGTGATTTCGAAATTACCGCTCTGGATGACAAGAAAAACGTAGTTCTGAAGGGCTACTCAGGAGTCTGGACTCAAAAGGCCCTTGATCCTGATCAGGAACTCATTCGGGTGGATCGTCAAATGCAACAGGAACAGAAAGTTCTGAAGTTTAATAAAGTCTTCAATACCGTATTGCTGATTGGGTTAGCAGCCGCCGACATTTCCAACCAGACCAATAACCGACAGAGTTACCGCGAATTTGCTTCGAAAAGTGCGGGAATTGCCGGGGGCTGGCAAGCCCTGGCCATCAAGCGGGTAACCGATCGCCAGCGTTTTGCCAATCGGATGGATCAGCTTAGTTGGGAGAAAGGAAACTTTCAACAGGAAACCTTTCGCCGAACCGTCCTGAATCCCGGAGAATCCGTACGCGGAAAAGTATTACTGGAATCCAACCGGGAGGCCGCCTATTACCGGGTCGACTATCCCGTTACTCAGCAACCCATTTCATTTTTATTTGAACAGAAACTGGTCCGGGAGAAAAAACGCCGCCGGTAAACCAAAAGAGCCTCGCTGATAGCGAGGCTCTTTTACTAGACACAGGTTAACTTATTTAGCGTAAGCCACTGATCGCATTTCCCGAATAACGGTCACCTTAATCTGACCGGGATACTGCATATCTTTCTCGATTTTCTGAGAAATGTCGTAGCTCAGCTGACTTGCTTTTTCGTCCGTTACATTATCGGAATCCACGATAACCCGTAACTCCCGACCTGCCTGAATGGCGTAGCACTTATCTACTCCATTGAAATTGAGAGCCAGAGCTTCGAGGTCTTTCAGACGCTGGATGTAGCTCTCCATCATTTCCCGACGGGCTCCGGGACGTGAGCCGCTGATGGCATCACAAACCTGAACAATCGGTGAAATCATGCTGGTCATTTCGATTTCATCGTGGTGAGCACCAATGGCGTTGCATACTTCGGGATGTTCCTTGTATTTCTGAGCCATTTCCATACCCAGAATTGCGTGAGGTAACTCGGGTTCTTCGTGCCACACCTTTCCGATGTCGTGCAGTAAGCCCGCTCGTTTCGCCAGTTTTGCATTCAGGCCTAATTCGGAGGCCATTGTTGCACAAAGCTTGGCTACCTCGCGGGAGTGTTGCAACAGGTTCTGACCATACGAAGAACGGAAACGCATCCGGCCTACCATCTTGATCAGTTCAGGGTGTAAGCCGTGAATGCCCAAGTCGATTACGGTTCGTTCGCCGATCTCAACGATTTCATCTTCGATATTTTTCCGCGTTTTCGCTACTACTTCCTCAATCCGGGCGGGGTGAATCCGGCCGTCCTGAACCAGGCGATGTAAGGAAAGACGGGCAATCTCCCGGCGAACGGGATCAAAACCTGAAATAACGATGGCATCGGGCGTATCATCAACGATGATCTCTACACCAACGGCTGATTCCAGCGTGCGAATGTTACGTCCTTCACGACCAATGATTTTGCCTTTGATATCGTCGGATTCGATGTTGAACACCGATACGCAGTTTTCAATGGCCTGTTCCGCTGCCGTCCGCTGAATGGTTTCAATAACGATCTTCTTCGCTTCCTTGGTCGCCGTAAGTTTGGCTTCCTCTACGATGTTTTTCACATAACTGGAGGCCCGCGTTTCCGCTTCGGCCTTCAGGTTATCCACCAATTGCTGACGGGCTTCATCGGCGGTCAGACCCGCAATGCGTTCGAGCTGGGCAATGGCGTTCAGACGGGCTTTTTCAGCTTCGTCCGTTTTTTTCTTGATCGATTCCTGCTGCTGGGTAACCTGCTGTCTCTGCTTTTCCAGCTCATCCTCTTTACGCTTCGACTGGTCACGCTGCTGATTAACCTGACGCTCGAGGTCCTTCAGTTTTGCTTCGTTTTCCTGAAGAATACGCTTGCGTTTATTGGTTTCTTCCTCGAATTCCGCCCGGCGTTTCAGAAAATTTTCTTTTGCTTCAAGAATCTTCTGATTCTTGATATTCTCGGCCTTCTCCTCGGCATTTTTAATAATGTCTACAGCTCTGATTTCAGCTTCGGCGTCACGATTTTTAATCGTTTTTCCTAAAAAATACCGAGTTATCAAGAACACTATTGTCGCTGTAACGAGGGTATCGAGCAAATACGATAGAACATGGCTATCCTGCATTTCTCTGTATGGTTATATGATAGTGGAACCAAACAGTCCTCTGCCGGAGGCCGTCAAAAGTGAAGAAAACGGAGATTTTATCCTTGTATTAATCAGTTCTTTAAAGCCGGACTGACTAATTCATCCATCATTTCGAGTTGGGCGAAAGCCTGATGCTGCAACGCATTAAGTTTCAGGTTGGTAACCATGCAAAAAAGCATAACACGAGTCATCCGTTCGTGCATACTGTGTACGTTTTCCTTCTCGAGTAATTGTTGCATTTGCTGGTTCAATAATCTGGCTGCTTCCCGAACGTAGAGTTCATCTTCCTTCGGAATATTCATTTCATATTGAGTGCCTGCTAGCTGTATGTGGATGGTACGGTTAGTTCCCATGCAATGGTAGTTATGGCTTATAATCGCTCTAACTGCATTTTTCTTCGGTCTTTTAATCGGCTGTGGGGCCGGTCAGATGGCCTGTATTACAATCTAAACTTTTACAAGTTTAGTACTTTAAACTGAAATAATACAAATAGTAAACCGTCTATTCCTAAATCTGATTTTTAAAAGTTCCCATTAAAAGGATGTTATGCACTCATAAAAATCTCCAGTCCACGACCTTTCATCCTTGTATTACTTCCTTACTTTCAACTACTTAAAATAGACTTTAAAGCTTTATTCTGATAACTTTTTAATCGCTTTATCCACTTCCTGAATAAAGTGATCAACCTGAATTCTCAGAGCTTCCGGGTTATCCGGATTCAGGGAATCCATGGCAATCCGGCTCATTCGTCCCTTCTGCTCGCTGCGTTTGCGAATATCCGACAGCTCCAGTTTCTGCTTTTTAATGAGCTCATCCCGCTCTTTCAGCAATGCGTGTAATCCCTCAAGTTCCCGTTGTTTATCCTGCAACACCATATTCATCTGATCCATCTGGGAGATCAGGGTGCGAATCTTCAATTCTATATGCTGGCCCTTACCGCGTAATCGATCTTCCAGTTCATCCGCCGAGCGGGAGGTATCTAGGGGATTCATCTTTGAAGGTTTGTTTAGAGTTAGTGCTTCCGAAGGTAACGATGAACTCGTATGAATTCATCATTACCTTCGAAATTCTAAGCTTATTTTCGGATAACTGCTTCTAATTCTTTCTCAAAACCAATCATTAGTTTATTCATGGTTTTGTCAATCTGTGTATCAGTCAGGGTCTGGGTAGAGTCCAGTAAGATAAAACTCACCGAATACGATTTTTTTCCTTCACCCAGGTTAGGCCCTTCGTAAATGTCAAACACATTCAGGCTTTGCAGCAGGTTCTTTTCATACTTACGAGCCACCTCCTGAATTTGTTTGAAAGAAATCTGCTTATCGATCACCAGCGACAGATCGCGGCGTACTTCCGGGAACTTGGAAATTTCCTGAAAAGTCACTTCGGTGCTGTATCGATCCATCAGAACACTCCAGTTCAGATCGGCGTAGAAAACCGCCTGTTTCAGATCCGTGCGTTTGGTCAGGTCACTTCTCACCAAACCGATGGTAGCCAGTACTTGTTTTCCGGACAGGTATTGTAACCCATACGCCCAAACGTTGCCCGCTTCAACTTCCTGAGTAGTAACGTTTTTGATTCCCATTTTTTTGAAAATGCGATTCACGGCCGAAACGGCATCGTGAAAAGCAACCGGGCGGCTTTTCTGCTGCCAGGTTTCGGAAACCACGTTACCAGTCAGATACAGAGCCAGGTGTCGCGTTTCAACGAATGTTTCGTCGGTTTTATAATACGTCTTGCCGAATTCAAAAAACTTCAGGTCACGCTGACGACGGTTGACGTTGTGAGCCAGTGCCTCCAGACCGGAGAAAAGCATACTCTGACGCATCACGCCCAGATCTTCGCTCAGTTTGTTGAGAATCTCTACGCTCTGGCCGGGCAGGCTGTCTTTAATACTTTCGGCGTAGGAAGGTTTCGTCAGCGAGTTGGTGAAGATTTCCTGAAAGCCGGCCCCCACCAGAAGCTGAGCAATTTTATAGGGAATATTTTCCTGATCTTTCGAAGGAACGGGGAATTTAGCCAGAAAATCCGTCTGTAAATTATCCGATAAACTGATGTTATTCAGACCATAAATCCGAAGAATTTCTTCAATGACATCGGCCTCGCGGGTTACATCCACGCGATAGGCTGGAATGGAAGCCGTGAAGCCTTCTTCCGTTCCGTTCCAGACTTTAATATCCAGATCGGTCAGGATTTGGTGAATCCGTTCGTGAGGAATTTTCTGACCAATCAAACGGTCAATATTCCGGTAGGACATTAATACCTGAGCCGGTTTAAACTGAGCCGGATGGGTATCGGTTACTTCACTCGTGATTTTGCCTCCGGCAATTTCCTGAATCAATAAAGCCGCCCGCTTCAACGTATAAAGCTTGAAGTTGGGGTCCGTTCCGCGTTCAAAGCGGAAGCTGGCATCCGTTTTCAGTCCGTGACGCATGGAGGTTTTGCGTACAGAATCAGCCGAGAAATACGCTACTTCCAGAAATACCCGGGTTGTCGTTTCCTTGATTCCTGAATCCTGACCACCAAAAACGCCGGCAATTCCCACGGGTTTTTCCGCATCACAAATCATCAGATCTTCCTCAGACAGCGTGCGTTCTATGCCATCAAGCGTCGTGAATTTGGTTCCTGCAGGTAAGTTTTTCACCACGATTTTCTGACCCGCCAGTTCATGCCAGTCGTAGGCGTGCATGGGTTGACCCAGCTCGTGACAAATGAAGTTGGTTACGTCCACAATGTTGTTAATGGGACGCAAGCCAATCGCTAACAAACGTTGCTTTAGCCAGTCGGGAGATTCCGCTACCTTTACCCCATCCAGCGTAACCCCACAGAAACGGGGGCAGGCTTCGGTGTTTTCCACGATGACTTCAATGGGATGCTGATTATTGTCCGCGTAGAAATTATCAGCGAAAGGTAACTTGATTTCCCGGTGCAGGAGAGCTTTCAGATCACGGGCCACGCCCACGTGCGAAGCAGCATCGGCCCGGTTCGGAGTTAGTCCAATAACAATCCGGAAATCAGGCTCCAGCTTGAAGTATTCCGCTGCGGGCGTTCCGTTAGGCACTTCCGTGGTTAAGACCATGATTCCGTCGTGACCCGTCCCCAGACCAATCTCATCCTCCGCACAAATCATGCCTTCGGAAGGATGTCCGTACACTTTGCGTTTACCAATGGTGAAAGGTTCCCCATTGGTGGGGTATATCGTGGCTCCAACCGTGGCCACTACCACCCGCTGGCCGGCGGCTACGTTGGCGGCTCCGCAAACGATGGTAGCGGGTTCGTCCGTACCGACGTTGACAGTAGTCAGGTGGAGTTTCTTTTCCTTCACCATAAAAGGCTCGCAGGTCAGCACTTCACCGATCACCACGCCCTGAAGGCCGCCGGGAACGGAGTCAATTCGTTCAATTTCTTCTACTTCCAGTCCACAGCCAGTCAGCAGTTGATCTAATTCTTCGGGCGACTCGTTCAGAGAAATATACTGCTTGAGCCAATTGAGGGAAATATTCATAGTACTGATACAATCACTTGAAAAAAGCCCGATGCAATCTTTAGCTCACGGGAAAACAAACATCTATTTTGCAAAAATAAAGAATAAACCTGTTTAGCCTTTAGAGTTTTGCGTTTAGAACCGCAGAGTTTCGTTAATTATTACCTTTATTTTTTCATTCGTTCCCCATTCGGGTTTCTTTTCAACCGTATTTGAGCCATGCCGTCCTCACATCCAGCCCTGGGTTACGCTTTTTTAACGCCTTTTTACGAATGGGCCATCTGGTTGGGCGTACCCGAAAAAAAGATCCGCAGAATGCTGATGGAACACCTCAAACCCGAGGATTCAGTACTGGATTTTGGCAGTGGCACGGGGACCTTTCTGAAAGAGTTACTCGCCGCAAATCCCAGTCAGTCCATTCGCGGACTGGACACGGATCCGTATATGGTCAAAACTGCCCGAAAAAAAGGACTCACCGTTGATTATTATACCGCAGGAAATTTACCTTACCCCGATCAGAAGTTTGATGCAGTAACGAGCACCTGGGTTTTCCAACATTTTTCAGCAGAAGAAGCTTTGTTCTATTTTCAGGAAATACGAAGGATTCTGAAACCCGATGGCGTCTTCTGGCTTGGGGACTGGGGCCCCTCACAGGGCAGGGTTCAAACGATGCTGGGTAAAATCGTGCACTGGATTGACCCCACGCAGAACGGGTTTGGTCCGGCCAACTACTGGCCCGAATGGATTCTGAAATCAGGTTTTCGAACCGTAACCCGAAGCGAACCCATTAAAACCCGGCTGGGCACTTTTTATTACTGGCAATGTTTACCCTAAGCTCCCGGAAACCTAGTGGCCTGTTTTTCAGGAGCAGGACTGTTGAAACACTTTTAAATAAAAGCGGTTGAAATAAATAGAATTAAAAAAATCTATGGTTTACGAACATTTGTAGCCGTTTTTTGTAAAAAAAGCGATACGAATTCAGCAGAATACGTATTTCTGTTGCGTTCGCTTAAGAGTTAGGTCATTTTTAAATACTAAGTTTTTAACTTTATTTTCATTACTTTTTATTTAAACTTGAGTCTATAGTGGTGGAAGACCCTCTGTTTTTAGGATCGGGAAATAGATTTCTGACGTAAAGACGTGGGTAATTCAACATCATTTTACGTTAATTTTCGTTAATACTCAAAGGTATATTTGCTGAATTCCGAATCGTCTTTCATTTTAGACATTCGGTACTCCTGATAGGCCGTGATTACGCGTAATTGATCATTTTCCAACTCACGACCTTTGATTATCCAAAACGACTGCCATGAAACCGTTTTGTTTGTTTTTGCTTTTTGCCCTTACCCAGCAGGTGCTGGCTCAGAATATTGATACGGACAAACTCAAAGGGGTTTGGTTAGCGAAGCGAGTGGAATACCGAAATGGGTATCAGATGATGAACGACGCTGAAGTAGATCAATCCAATATTGTGTTTGTCTTCGAAGACAAGCGGTTGCGGTTCTATACCAACGAACGTTCCACTTCCGTTAGCTACACCTTACTCAGTGGGAACCGCATTCGTACCGCTCAGAATGCGATCTATCAGATCGATAAACTAACTGATTTTGAGTTACAGCTAACCGAGCAGACTTCTTCAGTCATGCGAACCGACCAGTTACGGTTCATCTGCTCCCGTCAGGATGCCAGCAGTTACGACGACTACATTCGGAAAAAATACATTCTGCCCGCGGCCCGTTTTGATTCGGATACGTTTTACGTGATGAATGAGACGATCTTTCCCAAGTTCCGTACCCGGCTGATTGACAGTAGTTTCTACGAATCGTATCAGAATTCCTACACGTTCATTGAAGATGCCTTTCGGCAGCTGGCCCGCCCACGCCGGGATCGTTTTCGGGTGAGCTTCATTGTGAGTCGTAGTGGAAAAATTGAGAACATTCAGATCGTGGAAAGCAGCGATCCGAAGAATGACGACAACCTGCGAAAAGCCATCAAAGCGTCAGAGGGAATGTGGATTCCGGCTCGGGTGGCCGGTAAGGCCGTTCGAACTCAGGTTAATTACGAGTTTCCCTACGGCATTCCTGAAAACAAGCAGTTATCCATTGAAGAGATTAAATCCCTGAAAGCCAAAGATCTGTTTGAAACCGGCTTGCAGCACTTCAACCGGCAGCGATACGAACAGGCCCTGGAAATCTTCAATCAGTGTGTGGATTTAGATCCGGGTAACGTTTCCATTCGCTTTAACCGGGCGGCAGCCTTATTCAAACTCAACCGCACTCAGGAGGCCTGTAAAGACTGGAAGTTACTGGAAAAGGCGGGTGAGAAAGAAGCGACGAAATGGATTAAAAAATATTGTCAGTAACAGAGAAGAGGTCAGCAATGTTGCTGACCTCTTCTGTTTCGTTGCCGTCTGAACGGCCGGAAAATTCTTCGCTAATTAGGCCTTATCCTCTCCCATGTCCCGGCGAGCACTGAAATAGCCTTTCACGACGGTAAACGTAGTAATAGCCAGGAAGAAAAGGATGATGTAGTGTACGTAGTTAATAATACCGGGGAATTTTTCGCCGAGGTAAAAACCACTTCCACAGAGTAACAGGCTCCATAAGGCTCCTCCTAAAACGTTATACGTCATGAAATGAGGAAAATCGAGCTTGATCATTCCGGATAAAATCGGTGCAAACGTTCGAACGACGGGTAGAAAACGGCTGATGATTAAGATACTTGAGCCGTATTTCAGGAAGTACTGGCGGGTCGTTTCAATGTTCTTCTTCTTGAAAAACAAAGAATCCGGCCGGTTTTCGAATTGGTTTCCAAAAAACTTTCCGAACAGATATCCCGTGAGTGAGCCCAGCACCGCCGCCCCAAAAATGCAGAGTAATAGTAAAAGCAGGGTAACGTTCAGAACGCCCGTTCCGCAAAAGACTCCTGCCAGAAACAGCAGATAATCTCCGGGAAGAAAAAAAGCAAAGAAAAGACCGTTTTCCGCAAAAACGATCAGTGTAATCACGACCAACCCTCCCGTACGGATGATTTCCTGGGAGTCAGTAAGCATGGTCAACCAGTCGGGTAAATTCATGGTCACAAAACTAATTTTTGACGAAGGTAGGCACTTGTGAGCTTATCAAAACTCCAAATGTTTGAAATTTGGCAGAAACTACACCGGCGGTATTTCTGTGAACGGGTTCTGCCTACTTTTGTCAATAATTTCCTAAAAGGTTATACCTTCCCGGAAACTTCATCAACCAGAAATTAATATCCCGAACATTGACGGCTTTGACTGAACCTAAATTTGCTTCCGACTCACTGACCACCATGACCGAAATGGTCTTTCCCAACGACACCAATAACCTGGGAAACCTGATGGGTGGAAACCTGTTACGCCTGATGGACATCTGCGGTGCGGTGGCGGCTCAAAAGCACTCCCGCCGCATTGTGGTCACTGCCTCCGTGGATAACGTTGCGTTTAAAGATCCCATTCCCTTAGGCAGTGTCATTACGCTGCGGGCCTTTGTTACCCGGGCCTTTAACTCGTCGATGGAAGTGTTCATCGATGTACACGCCGAAAACATACCCGCCGGAGAACGCGTCATGACGAACCGGGCTTTTTATACCTTCGTGGCCATGGGTGCCGATGGCAAACCCACGGAAGTACCGGCGGTCATTCCCCAGACGGACGAAGAGAAATTATTCTATGATGCCGCTCTCCGCCGCCGTCAGTTGCGACTGGTTCTGGCGGGCCGTATGACTCCCGCCGAGGCTACGGAACTGGCGAAGCTGTTCGAGTTACCCGCGACCAGTCTGTAAGTCAGAGCAGGGTTAATCAGGTCTGAAAAGTTGGAGGGTTTGACTGGGTGAGTAACCCCAGTCAAACCCTCCAACTTTTTCAACACTTCCTTGAATTTATTTTCCCGGAGTTGCAACGCGAAACTGCTCCATCCCCCGGCGATCCTGCAATGTTACGTAGACGGTTTTCTTGTCTTTTCCTCCGAAAACGAGGTTACTGCAACTCTTTCCTTTCAAAGGAATTTCCCGAATCAGTTTGCCGGAAGGACTTAGCACGGCAATGGTTCCTTTACCGTGGCGTGTGCAATACAGATTTCCTTGGGCATCGCACTTCATACCATCCATACCAAAATCGGGAAACTCCTGAAAAAGCGTCTTGTTTTTGACATTTCCCTGAGCATCCAGAACATACTTCCAGATTTTTCGCTGAGCACTTTCATTGACATACAGCGTCTTCTCATCGGGGCTTAAGGCAATGCCATTCGTCGTACCGAGGTTGTCCAGTAGCAACGTAGTTTTGCCGTCGGGCATTACTTTCCAGAGTTTACCCGTATTATCCTTCCAACTCGGATCGGAGGCGTAAATCACATCTTTTTTGGTGATACAAATGTCATTGGGCTGATTAAACCGATCATCATGGGCAAACACGCTTACTTCTTTCGTTTGCATGTTCACTTTCAGCACGTTGTGGTTAACAAAATCAGCCAGTAACATCTCCCCTCTCGAATTGAACTGGATGGCGTTGGCAATACTCTGATTGGGCAGGGTTACAAACACTTCTCCCTGTCCATTCTGATCAATTTTACCAACGGTACCATCCTGTTTGAAATTCACTACGTACAGATTACCGGATTTATCGAAACTTGGTCCTTCAATATTACCGCTAAACTGATTTTCTGCCGTAAAATCACGACTAACGTACAAAGCCTGAGCGGAAGCTATCTGACTATACCCACTCATCAGGGCCAGTGGAATCAGAAAGAAATAAGAAATTTTCATTGCTGCTGATAAAAAAACAATGAGGTTCTCATATCAATGAAAACCTCATTTAATAGTCAAAATCTATGGATTATAACGGCGTTTCGGGTGTTTCGATATCCGTTGGTTCTACTTTTTCGCTGGTCGTTTTCACGGCACTTTTGGCACCCGTGGCCGGCACTTTAGATCCACCCGATTTAGCGGCCGGAGCCGCGGGTTTACGAGCCGGAGCTTTCGGTGCGGCTGGCTTGGAGGCCGACTCAGGCTGGGCCGCTTCCGGCTGCTTTTCAGAATTTGAATCAGCTTTTTTCTCAGCTGATTTTTCATCGTTTTTTTTCGGAGCCGAGACCGACTTCTGAGACGTTTTCTTAGCCTGCTTCGACAATTTTTTCTTCGCGTCCTTTGCCTCTTTTTCTTCCTTCTCCTTTTCTTTCAATTGTAACTTACCAAATTTCTTCGCGAGTTCTTCGGCTGCTTTTTCAATCTGCTTGGAGAGCTTCTTGCCGTGTTTGGGGTTTAGACCTGTCAGTTTTTCGGTTAATACAGAGGTCAGCTCGGAGGTAAGCTTTTTGTCGGGTTTCATAAAGGTAATTGTTTCAAAGATTTTGGACTGAAATCAGGATTTGGATGCGAATCGTTTATGGACAAAGTCCCAGCAAACAATTCCAACGGTAACAGAAATGTTCAACGAATGCTTGGTACCATACTGAGGAATCTCCAGGCATGCATCGGCAAGTTCAATTATTTTATCATTTACACCAAAAACTTCATTCCCAAAAATGAAAAGATAATATTGGCCCTCCTCGGGCTGAAAGTCAGGAAGCTTGACGCTGGTATCGGCCTGCTCCACGGCGATGATCTTTACGCCTTTAGCTTTCAGTATTTTACAGAATTCGACGGCATCAGATACGTGCTCCCAGTGTACGGATTCATCCGCTCCGAGAGCCGTTTTTGTGATGTCACGGTGCGGTGGGGTTCCCGTGATTCCCCCCACATACAGCGTAGATACCCGAAAGGCATCCGAAGTGCGAAAGACCGAACCTACGTTATTGAGACTCCTAACGTCATCCAGCAAAATGGAATACGGAAATTTTTCCGTGTTCCTGAACTCTTCAACCGACATCCGGTCGAGTTCTTCCATTGAAAGTTTTCCCATAGAAAATCAGGGTTTTTACCCGTAAAAAGGGTCTTTTCCTGCGTGCGGATTTTAAAAATCCAACGGTAAAGTTCGTGAACTTCCCGTTTTCACCGTTGAATTTTTTAATTTACCAGCCGTTAAACCTTTCGTTTGAGGCTTAATCTTTCATCCTCATCACTTTAAACCGTCATCTCAGGTGCTGATTGAAACGCGAGCGTACGCCCGGGCCGGGCTTTTAGGGAATCCTTCCGATGGTTTTTTTGGCAAAACCTTGTCGATAACGGTACGAAACTTTGGAGCCTCCGTCACCTTATGGCAATCTCCCGAACTTCACATTGAACAGCAGGAAGCCGACGCCAACACCTTCCGCAGTATTTTTCACCTCTGCGATACGGTAGGGCAAATTGGGTACAATGGAGGCATTCCCCTCATTAAAGCGGCCATCCGCAAGTTCACCACCTATTGCGTGGAACAGGGCATTCGCTTACCGAACCGGAATTTTACGATTCGCTACAGCAGCTCCATTCCCCGTCAGGTGGGGCTTTCGGGTTCGAGTGCCATCATTGTCGCCACGATGCGGGCCTTGATGCAGTTCTATAAAGTTGAAATTCCCATCGAATACCTGCCCACTCTGGTGATGCAGTCCGAAACCGATGAACTGGGTATTACGGCTGGCTTACAGGATCGGGTGATTCAGACTTATGAAGGCTGCGTGTACATGGATTTTTCGCGGGAACTGCTGGACAGTCGGGGTTACGGAAATTATGAACGGGTGGACCCCAATAAGCTCCCCAAATTATATCTGGCCTACAATACGGATATGAGTAAGGTTTCGGGCAAAGTGCATAACGACGTGAAAGCCCGCTTCAACCGCGGCGAACCACTGGTTGTAGATACCATGCAGGAAATTGCTCACCTGGCTACGCTGGGAAAAGAAGCCATCGAAGCTCAGGACTATGAGCAGTTTAATCAGCTCATCAACCAGAATTTTGATTTACGTACCAGGATTTATAATATTCATCCGGTGAATATCCAGATGATTGAGACGGCCCGTCGCCTGGGGGCTTCGGCTTCCTTTACGGGTTCGGGCGGCAGTATCATTGGGATGTACGAGAATGATGAAATGCTGAATCGCCTGTTTGTCGAACTTAAAAAACTAAACGCCCGGGTTATCAAGCCCTACGTGATGTAATATTTATGGTTGTTGGTTATTCGTTACTGGTTGTTGGTTAGTCGTTGTTCGTTATTAGTTGTTTGTTGTTAGAGATGCCGTTCCATCGGATTTTCCAGCAACCAACAACAATCAACTATTGGTTGTTGGTTACTAGTTGTTAGAGATGCCGTTCCATCGGGCCTTCCAGCAACCAACAACTAACAACAATCAACCGTATTAGTAACGAACAACCAACAACAATCAACCATATTTAACATATGATCAAAAAAGCTATTATTCCTGCTGCTGGCTTCGGAACCCGGTTTCTTCCCGCCACCAAAGCCCAGCCGAAAGAAATGTTACCCATCATCGACACGCCCACGATTCAGTATGTCGTGCAGGAAGCCGTGGATTCGGGCATTGAAGATATTCTCATTATTTCCGGTAAAGGCAAGCGTTCCATTGAAGATCACTTTGACCGCAACTTCGAACTCGAAACCCGTCTGGCCGAGAAGGAAGACGAAATGCTTCACGAGTTGCGTCGCCTTTCCGACATGGCCAATATTCACTTTGTTCGTCAGAAAGAGCTGAATGGTCTGGGCGATGCCATTTACTACGCCCGTCACCACGTGGGCAATGAACCCTTTGCCGTATTACTCGGCGATACCATTATGGATTCGGTCATTCCCGTTACCCAACAGCTGATGGACACGTTCGCTACCTATCGCTCGTCAGTCATTGCGGTAGAAACCGTTCCGGTGGATAAGGTTAACCGCTATGGCATTGTGGGTGGCAAGGAGATGAGCGACAGCATTATGCAACTGGAAACGCTGGTTGAAAAGCCCGCCCTCGGTCAGGCTCCTTCCAATCTTGCCATCGCAGGTCGGTATATTCTGACTCCCGAGATTTTTCGCATGATCGAGCAAACGCCGAAAGGCAAGGGGGGTGAAATCCAGTTAACGGATGCCATGTTGCTGTTACTGGCCCGGGAGAATTTATACTCTCACCGCATCGAAGGCAAACGTCATGACATTGGGAACAAGCTTGATTTCCTTAAAACCACCGTCGAATTTGCCCTCAAACGCAAGGAGTTCGAAAAACCTTTCCTGGCTTTTCTGAAAGACATTGTTCAGCAGTACGAAAACTAACCAATTCTGTTAGCCTAAGAAAAAGCCCTGATCTTCCGAGGTCAGGGCTTTTTCTTAGGCTCCTTCCTTTCATCAGGCGTTTGCCCGGCTCGGCCCCTATCCAATAGGTTTTAGACGTAGATTTTCTTTATTTTAAGTGTTTTTATCTTTCATCATCTTATGAAAAAAATACTACTCTTCGGATTATGGCTGGGAGCCTGCCTTCCTGCTCTGGCCCAGACTACCCCCAAACCACCGATCACCTGGAAGGATGTTACCAACTGGAAAGCCCTTTCCGCTTTTGGTGGTACCCAGCTTTCCCCCGACGGTCAGTGGATGGCTTATGTATTGATGTCGGTGGCGGAAGGCGATGCAGATCTGATCATCCGCAAAACCTCTGATACTACTCAGTACAAATACCCCATCGGAGCCGGAATGCTCGTTCCCATGAGCTTCTCGGATGACTCTAAGTTTTTTGCTTTTAAGGTTTATCCAACGGCCAAAGAGAAAAAAGCGGCGGCCAAAGCTCCCGGCAGTAAGCCTCTTCCCGAAAAAGCGTTTCTGATTGAACTGGCTGGAAATAAGAAGACCGAATTTGAACGGGTTACTTCCTTTTCATTCAACGGAGAAAAATCTTCGCACCTGGCTTTGCTGCTTAGCCCGGCCACTCCGGCTGCCGGACCAACGGCTCCCCGCGGACGCGATTTGTTGCTTTATGACTTAGGCTCCGGTAAAACGCAGAACATCGGGAACATCTCCGAAATGTCCTTTAACAAAAAGGGTGACTGGCTGGCCCTGACCGTTGATGCGAACGAAAAAGCAGGCAATGCTCTACAGATTCATAATATGAACACTGGAGTAACGACCATTCTGGATAGTGACAAAGCTCGTTACCAGTCGTTAAACTGGACCGAAAAGGGCGACGGACTGGCTGCCTTGAAAGGCGTTAAGGATGACAAATACAAAACGGATGTAATGAGCGTAGTAGGCATCCGGAACTTTGCCACTAAGCCTGAACTCACGGAATACAATCCGAAAAAAGACAGCCTTACCTTTCCGAAAGGAATGAAAATAAGTCCTAACCGCCGCCCCTACTGGACGGATGATCTGACCCGTCTGTTCTTCGGTATTCATAAAGAAGATTTAGTTAAGAAAGACGCGAAAAGCACGGCGAAAGCAGATACGGCCAGGAAATCAGCTCCGGCCCCCAAGTCTGTTTCAGACGTGGAAAAACTGGCGAAGATCAAAGCGGATACCAGTATTAAATCACTGGACGATTTGCAAAAAGCTCTCGCTAAACTTAAAACTGATTCGGCTAAAGTAGCTCAGCGGGGTGGTAGTGTGCCTAACGTTAATGGCCCTAAAGAAGAGACCGACAAACCTGAAGTAACGGTGTGGAACTGGCAGGATAAGCGTTTGCAGTCACGTCAGCAGGTAACGGAAATGCAGGATAAGCAATTTAGCTTTCTATCAATGTTTGATGGGAAGAAATTCGTTCAGCTGACGGACAGTTCGCTGCATAGTGTCAGCCCTGCTCCGAAAGAACTATACGCCATCGGTCTGGAGGATTCTGCCTACGAACTGGAGACCAGTCTGGATGGTCAGAACTACGCCGATGTGTACGTAGTCGACCTCAAAACGGGCACCCGAACCCGGATTTTTGAGAAGTATTACCTGGCAGGGTACGGTAGTACACCTAATCCTTCTCAGGATGGTACAAAGTTTCTGTACGCCAAAGATGGACATTATTACGTATATGACATACCGACTAAGGCTACTCTGAATCTGACTGCAAAAATCCCCAGCAGTTTTGTGGATACCGAAGACGATCACAATGTCACCAAACCCATGATTCCTTTGCTAGGCTGGTCTTCAGATTCCAGATACGTACTGCTGCGTGATCTCTGGGATATCTGGAAAGTATCGGTGGATGGAAAAGAGGCCGTAAATCTAACCAGGAACGGACGTCGGGAAAAAATTCGTTACACCAGTCGCTACAAGCTTGATCCTGAAGAAAAAGGCATCAATCTGAAACAGCCGCTGTATGTACGGATGTACGGAGAAACCACGAAGAAATCAGGCATTGGTCTGATTGAGGCAGATAAAAAAGGAAACCTGATTCCGGGAGTGAAATCCCTACTCTGGGAAGATGCCAATATTGCCAACCTCAGTAAGGCTAAAAAAGCTCCGATTTATACGTATAGTCGTGAAGGGTTCACGGATCCAACCGACTTCTTTGTGAGTAAATCAGCAAATCTATCCGATGGTAAGCAGGTAACTAAAAATACTCCTGACTTCGATAAATACAGCTGGAGTTCGGGTGTGCAACTGGTAGATTACGTCTCTGATAAAGGTGATACGTTACAGGGAGCTTTGTTCTTACCGGCTAACTATACGAAGGGTAAAAAGTATCCGACGATCATCTATTATTATGAAAAACTATCTCAGACGCTGAATGTTTACAGCAATCCAGGCTTCAGCGGAACGGGATGGAATCCGACGGTTTATACGTCTAATGGATACGCCGTTTTCATTCCGGATATTGTTTATAAACTCAACGATCCGGGCATGTCAGCGGTGTGGTGTGTGCTGCCTGCCGTGAAGGCCGCCCTCAAAACCGGCGTGATTGATGAGGCTAAAATGGGCATTCACGGACACTCCTGGGGTGGGTATCAGACCAGCTTCCTGATTACGCAAACCAATATGTTCAAAGCCGCCGCTGCGGGGGCTCCTCTAACGGACATGGTTTCGATGTATAACCTGATATACAAGAACTCAGGTACCAGCAACGGTCAGATTTTCGAAGCTTCGCAGGGCCGCCTGGTGGCTCCCTGGGAGAACTGGGAAGCCTATTATCGCAACTCGCCGCTGCACCACGTGAAGAAAATTCAGACGCCTTTATTACTGCTTCATAACGACGCGGATGGAGCGGTAGACTTTACCCAGGGTATCGAATATTACACGGCCATTCGTCGGTTGAAAAAACCCGTAGTACTGGTTCAGTACAAAGGAGAAAATCACGGTTTAGCCAAGCTGGTGAACCGAAAAGATTACGCTATCCGCATGATGGAATTCTTTGATTTCCATCTGAAAGGAAAACCTGCTCCCGACTGGTGGCAGAAAGGCATTGATCGCCTGGACATGGAAGAACACCTGGAAAAACGCATCGTTTTTGACAAATAGCAAAAAAGCCCTCGTCGTGACGAGGGCTTTTTTTTTAATAATTTCATAGCAATTATTAAAAACATAAAAAAAAACATTCATTACTAGAGGTTTAATAAACATTTATCTATTTACTTTACAGCACCTTGACATCCCCCAAAGAGCTTTTTAACTTTCATTATACTGAAACTAGTCGCGATATATTAGTTTTTGTTAATAGTTATAAAGTCTTTTGAGGATTTCTGAAGGTTATTTTATTTTTACAACTCGCTAATAAATTCTAACAGCCTATGAAACTCATCTACACTCTTCACTGTACCTGACATTTTCCTGTCTATTTTGATTCGATGACCTGTTCTGATGTACTTCGGGACGGGAGTAAAACGCTGTTTAACACTGAGTGTTTTCGGTAACTTTATTTAATCCGCTAATGAACAACCTTTATACTATCGAACGTTTGGCCAAAAGCCAAACCAGGAACCTCTGCGTATGCCTGGTTCTTCTCCTTCTCACCACTCTGTCCAGGGTGACTTTTGCTCAGAATGGCTCGCCCTGTTACACGCCCGTCGTAGGGTCTTCCACTACTGTATCTGGAGTTCAGGGTGGCGTTTTAATTAATCTGGGCGGTTCTTTCGTTAACAACATTTCCAACCTGACGGATGCCAATACGAACAACTTCGCTACCTTGACGAACACGGTTGGTGTCGTGGCCAATAGTGGAGTTTCCGTAGCCAGCACCACCGTTTTTCCCGCTGGACATCACGCGGGCTACGTTGTAGAAGTACCAGCTAATTTACTGAACGCCAATCTTTTACAAGGCATTCAGATTCAGACATATCTGAACGGTACGTTAAGAGAATCGTTTACTGGAGCCAATCTTCTTTCAGCTACTTTAGTAGGTGGAGGTTCCGTTGGCCGTTTGTACATCAGCTTTCCAACGGGTCAAACTTTTAATGAGATTCGCCTGGTTTCTACGGGTGTTCTGAGTGTACTGAATAATTTACAGATTTACTACGCCGTTGCCTTTGATCCCAATTGTGGAACGTTAGATGCTAACAATTCATGCGACGACGCCATTTCCGGTGTTGGCACAGCCGTTTCCGTGGGAGGTGGTCTGGTCACTGCTCTGGGAAACCTTAGCAATCCGGGTAACCTCATTGATGGAGACAAATCCAACTACGCTAATTTAACTACCAGTGCCCTTACCAGTGCTATCCTTGGAAACCCTTACGTAGGCGTTAAAGACCTGGGTACGATTTATCCGGCTGGTCATCGGGCTGGGTTTGTTGTAGAGGCTGCTAATGGGGGATTACTTGACCTGAGCGTTTTGAATGGCAACGTGACCATTGAGACTTATTTACATGGACAACTACAGAACCAGCAAGCAGTTACCAGCTCAGGAGGCGGCCTCTTGGGCGTATCGTTATTAGGCACTAATAATAGTGGCAAACAAAAGCTGGGCGTAGTAACGAATAAAAACTTTGACGAGGTACGCATCGTATTCAATACTGCTATATCGGCTAGCTTATCCTCCCTGCGTATTTATTACGCTTTTGAGGAGCCCGCCAGTGGTTGTTCGGACTGTAACATTGCCCTAACGACCAATTCAAGTGCGGGGGCTGCTTACGCAGGAACGCTGGTTTCAGCAAACTTGTATGGCATTAGTTTAAGTTCTTTTTCTGGTACATCTAACATTGTAGATGCCATCACTACTAACTTTGCCGATCTGAATCTTCTTGTAGGTCTTGGTACAGGTGCCAGAATTCGTGTGAAACGTACAGATGGCGTAGATTATCCCGCAGGAACAGTAGCAGGTTTTGCTATCAGTAGTGGCAATACATTGCTTAATACAAGCTTATTAGGAGCTAATACTATTCGACTTTACAGAAACGGTAGTAACACTCCTGTTCAAACCATAGCGAGTGGTTCTGTTCTTAATTTAGGTTTGTTATCTGGCTCTAGTAACATAACCTTAGTCGGAGGTAAATCAACTGTAGCATTTGACGAAATTGAATTAGATATCGATGCCGGTCTATTAGCTCTTAACACCGAATTTAGAATCTACTACGCCTACGTGCAGTTAGATACCGACGGCGACGGCGTTCCTGATTGTATTGATACCTGCTCCGGAAGCAATAACCTCGACACTGACGGGGACGGCATTCCGAATGCCTGCGATCTGGACGATGATAACGATGGTATTCTGGACACCGATGAAGGCACGGGTGATACCGATGGGGATGGCATTCCTAACTCACTGGATCTGGATAGTGATAACGACGGCATTCCCGACCTTTATGAATCGGGCATTGCTGCTGCTACCATTGCTACGCTGGATGCTAACGGTGACGGCGTTATTGACGCTTCCGTAGCGAAAGGAACCAATGGTTTTGCCAATACTCTCGAAACTGCTGCTGATTCGGGTACTAAAAATTATGTCATCAGTAACAAAGACGGCGATAATGCTGCTGACTTCCTGGATCTGGATAGCGATAATGACGGTATTCTGGATATTGTGGAAAGCGGATATCCCGGAGCCGTCGACGCTAATAATGACGGCGTTGCAGATGGTGGAGATACGGATAAAGATGGCATCCGGGACAGTGTGGATGGCAATACCGGAAGCTTCGGTTCAGCGGGTGTTACTTCACCAAGAGACACTGACAGCGATGGCGTGGCTGATTTCCGCGATCTCGACAGCGATAACGATGGTATCCTTGACCTCGTGGAAAGCGGTCGCAACCTGACTGACGCGGATAACAACGGTGTTGTGGACGGTACGGATACTAGTGATAATGACGGTATCGTTGGTTCCGCTGACCTGGCTCCTACCGTATATGGCTCTACGGGCACTCCGACTCCGCTGGACACCGATGGCGATGGAGTAACTAACTACCGCGATCTCGACAGCGATAACGACGGTATCCTTGACCTGGTGGAAAGTGGCCGCCCTGTGACGGATGCCGATAACAACGGTGTTGTGGATGGAACGGATCCGGACGGTGATGGTATCGTTGGCAATGCTGACTTAACCAATGGCTTTGGCTCTGCAAACACTCCGGCTCCGCTTAATACCGACGGTGATGGAGTACCTAACTACCGCGACCTGGACAGCGACAATGACGGTATCCTCGACTTAACCGAAAGCGGTCGCCCCCTCACGGATGCGGATAACAATGGTGTTGTCGATGGAACCGATACGGATGGTGATGGTATCGTTGGCAATGCGGACCTGGCTCCTGCCTTATTTGGCTCTGCAGGGACTCCAACTCCGCTAGACACGGATGGCGACACCTTACCTAACTACCGCGACCTGGACAGCGATAACGACGGTATCCTCGACTTAACCGAAAGTGGCCGCACCCTGACGGATGCCGATAGCAACGGCGTAGTCGATGGAACGGATACGGACAATGATGGTATCGTTGGAAACGCTGACTTAACCGATGGCTTTGGCTCTGCAAACACTCCGGCTCCGCTTAACACCGACGGCGACAGCATGCCTAATTACCGCGATCTTGACAGCGATAACGACAGCATTTTTGACTTGAACGAAAGTGGCCGTACCCTGACGGACGCCGATAGTAACGGCGTAGTCGATGGAACGGATACGGACAATGATGGTATCGTTGGAACTGCTGACCTGGCTCCTGCCGTATATGGATCCGCGGGTACACCGGCGGTTCGTAACAGCGATGGAGATGGCGTTCCTGATTACCGCGATCTGGACAGCGATAACGACGGCCTGAGTGATCTGTTTGAAGGCGGAAAACCCGGTCTGACTGATGCTGACAATGATGGCGTTGTGGACGGCCCGGATACGGATGGTGACGGTATCCAGAACAGTGCCGATAGCAATAATGCAGCCTTCGGTTCTCCCGGATCTCCTCTGCCACTGGACACCGACGGCGATGGTACTCCTAACTACAATGATCTGGACAGTAATGGTGACGGTACCTTCGATATTGTCACCTATGGTAAAGGATCTTTGGACGTCAACAAAGACGGACGAATTGATAATACCACGGATGCCGATCAGGATGGAATTGCGGATGTAGTAGATACTAAACTCGGACAGTTTGGTGGCTTACCACGCCCTGCGGACTTAACGCCGACGCTGGACATTGGTTCACTGACCTTCCTGACGGGAAGCCCCGCCCGTGACTTCGTCATCCGGGTTTACGAGATTGCCAACGTGCCTACCACCGGAACGGTTACCCTGCTGGTCAACAAGCTCCCCGGCTTCACCATCGGATTCCCGACCACCAGCGGCACCTCCAATGCCTCCTCACCCGTCAGCAACCAGAATAGCAACTGGACCCTCACGGAAAGCGAGTTCTTCATCCGCGTGACTTCCAAACCCGGCGTGGTTATTACCAAGGACCAGCCCGCCATTCTGGGTTTCACTGTCATCCGTAACCCTGGCACCACCAGTCGTACGCAACAGAATATCTCTGTTTCCATCCTGACAGGATCCGGAAACGAAGGACCCGACTCAAATAATACGGTTGTTACCGCAATCACTGCCAATTAATCATTCATCGACCGGGTCAGCACCAGGCTGACCCGGTTTTACTCCTATCTTCGTTTGATCATGAAAAAAGTCTATCTCTCTTTTGTTTTCATGGGGAGTTGCCTTCTGGGCCAGGCTCAAAACATCAATATTAACCTGCAGTCCAACCAGGGCTCCGTCAACGCTGGCAGCGAAGGCACGCTCAACC
>CAJYIW010000004.1 GCA_913775095.1 uncultured Siphonobacter sp.
GCTCTGAAAATTCTGAATCAGGAGCCCTATTCCAAAGAAAATATTCTGGGAACACTGGTCATTGATTCGTCCAACGTTCACATTCTTAAACAGCAAACGGAAAAAATCGTTGATCAGCGACAGGATATTAAAAGTCAGCAGGTACGGATTGAGGAGCAGAATCGGCTCTATGCCAGTCAGCAGACGGTGTTGTATATTCTGGGAGCTTCTCTACTAACGGCCATCGTTTTTGCCGGAATTGCCTATAAATCCCTCCGTTCCAACCGACGCATCACCCAGCAGCTGAAAAACCAGAACGAAGAAATCTCGGCCCAGCGAAATACCATCGCCGAACTTGCCGAGCAGGCCCGCCAGTCAACGGAAGCAAAGCTGGGTTTCTTTACCAATTTTTCCCACGAACTACGCACGCCCCTAACCCTGATTCTGGGTCCCGTAGAAGAGTTACTGGCGGCTCATCCCGCCGAAAGTAATCAGCGGAAAGACCTGGAGGCCATTCAGAGAAATGCCCACTGGCTGTTGAAACTTATTAACCAGCTCATTGATTTCCGGAAAATTGAGGTAGGCAAAATGCCCTTACACGTAGCGGAGTATGATCTCGTGAGTTTCACACGTACGCTGCTTCAGGCTTTTGAGAAAACGGCCCGCCGCCGAACCATACAGTTACGGTTTTTACCCAGCGAAGCCATGATCAAGGCCTGGTTTGATGCCAATTTGCTGGATAAGGTGATTGTGAATCTGCTGTCGAATGCGTTCAAATTCACGCCTGATCACGGTACGATAACAGTGGTGCTTCAGCAGCGTGATTCAGAAGATACCATTCGGCTAAGTGTGGAAGATACCGGACCCGGCCTGAGTGAAGAACAGCAAAGCCGCGTGTTTGAGTGGTTTTATCAGGGTAATGAATCCACCGGAGTGGGGTCCGGAATCGGTCTGGCACTGGCGAAAGAACTCATTCAGCTTCATCACGGTACCATCCGTGTGCGGAGCCAGGTCGGCAAAGGAACCAGTTTCGAGATCAGTCTGCCCGCCGGAAAACCCGTGTACGCTCAGGATGAAATCAGGGTCGAACCCTTAGTGGCCGAACCGGAATGGAGCCTGCCCGAGCCGGAACCAGAAACCGACCACTCGCTGAGCCCTCAGTCGGCGAGCATCCTGCTCATTGAAGATAATCTGGAGCTGCGGTCTTTTCTGTCCCGGAAATTAAAACCGTCCTTTCAGGTGCTGGAAGCTGCCGATGGACTGACCGGATTAAATCTGGCCATCGAGGCCCTCCCGGATCTGATTATTTCGGATGTGATGATGCCCGGAACCTCGGGTATCCATCTGATTGATACCCTGAAACAGGACTGGCGAACATCACATATTCCCATCATTCTGTTAACGGCCCGCACGGCTCAGGAGCAGCAGCTGGAGGGCGTTCAGGCGGGAGCGGATCTGTACCTGACCAAACCCTTCGAGCCCGCTTTTCTCCTGGAAAGCCTGAAGACCTTACTTCGCAACCGTCAGCTGGTGCGGGAACATTTCCGACGGGAGCTGTCGATTGATACCACCGTGCCCGCTTCTCAGAAAGTAGATCGGAAATTCATTCAGGAATTAGCTACGCTGGTGGAAAAGAATCTGAATCGCTCGGATTTAAGCGTGGAGGAATTAGCCCGTGAAATGGGGCTTTCCCGGGTACAACTTTATCGTAAGGTAAAAGCCCTGCTGGATTGTGGAGTAACCGACTTCATTCAGAACATTCGCCTGACCAAAGCCCGGGAGCTATTGTCCACCCAAAGCTTAACCATTGCGGATGTCGCTTATCAGGTAGGCTTTTCTTCTCCCACGTATTTTTCAACAGCTTTTAAAGCCAAATACACGATTTCACCCTCCGACTTTAAAAATTTGCACCAGAAAACTTAAGGATGTAACAAAATTGAACGGCGTGTAACCTCATTGAAAGGATTATTGGTTCAAAATATTATAGAAATAATACAATAGTGCTGGATTAGAGAGCATTAGCCGTCAGGAAGCATCAGGTATCAAAGTTTAACTATTTTGAGATTGAATTTAATTATCAGGAGGAAGAAACGAGACAGTTTTGTTGAAAAATTCCTCTATGAAAAAAGTTTTTCTCTGGTCGATTGTCATTGCTCTCGGAGGCTTTCTCTTCGGTTTTGACACCGCTGTTATCTCGGGTGCCGAACGGTCCATCCAGGTATTATGGAACCTCAGCGTCTTTGAACACGGCTTAACGGTTTCGATTGCTTTAATAGGCACGGTACTGGGAGCTTTGCTGGGAGGGATTCCTTCCGATCGCCTCGGACGCCGGAAAACGCTGCTGGGCGTGGCAGCCTTATACTTGGTTTCTTCGCTGGGTGCCGCCCTTTCCCCCACGTGGGTACCCTTTTTGTTTTTCCGTTTTATTGGTGGTCTGGGTGTAGGAGCCTCTTCGGTCACGGCTCCGTTATATATTTCCGAAATTTCTCCGGCCCGTTCCCGGGGCCGAATGGTAGCCTTATTTCAGACGAATGTGGTCTTCGGAATCCTGATTGCCTACCTCTCCAATTATGCCTTCGAAGGCATTGGTGAAAATGCCTGGCGTTGGATGCTGGGCGTACAGGCCGTTCCATCCTTGCTTTTTCTGATGTTGTTGCTGGGTGTTCCTGAAAGTCCCCGCTGGTTAATTACCAAACTGGGGAAAATAGAAGAAGCCCGCGAAGTATTACGGATCATTAATCCGGCAGATTACGAAAAAGACGTACAAGCCATTCAGGCGAGTCAGTATGTTCAGGAAGAACAGTCGGAAAACCTCTGGGCCAAATCCAACCGTTTTCCTGTTATTCTGGCGGTGGTGTTTGCGTTCTTCAATCAGGTTTCCGGTATTAACGCCATCATCTATTACGCTCCACGGATTTTCGAAATGGCTGGCTTCGAAAAAAGCTCTTCCTTGCTTTCTACCACGGGGATTGGGCTGGTAAACTTCTGCTTTACGCTGCTAGCCATGAACTTCATTGACCGTTTCGGTCGCCGGACGCTGATGCTGATTGGTTCGTTCGGCGTGATTGGAACCCTGGCCCTGGTGGCCCGTGCGTTCTATACGCAGCAGTTTGATGCCGTACCCTATTACCTCTTCGTGTACATCGCCTTCTTCGCATTTTCACAGGGAGCCGTAATCTGGGTGTTTATCTCCGAAATCTTTCCGAATAGTGTTCGGGCCAAGGGACAGGCTTTGGGCAGTTTCACGCACTGGTTCATGGCCGCTCTCATTGCCTTTACGTTTCCTTACCTCTCTGAACAACTGGGCGGTGGACACACCTTTTCCTTCTTTGCCATCATGATGTGCCTGCAATTGATCTTCGTCTGGCGGATCATGCCCGAAACGAAAGGCACCAGCCTGGAGCAAATGGACAAGACGCTCGTCATTCATTAATACGTTGAAATCACCCTAAACAATTACTGAACCAAATCTATGAACGTCATGCTTCGCACGTCCCGAACGTGCCCGGGATCTCCGTGTCTCCTGCGGAGGCCAGTGGCGAAAACGCTACTCCCTGTAACGCCTTTTTCTACATACGTTAAACCTCAAAATCTATGAAAAATCTTTTATTTTTTCTAAGCCTGTTCCTGATCTCGCAGGCGGCCTTTGCCCAGCGAATGCTGACGGGAACAGTGACGGACTCCAAAACCAAGGAAGTGCTGGTAGGAGCCAGTGTGCTGGGGGTGGGCAGTAATGCCGGTACTACTACGGACGCTCAGGGAAAATTCACCTTATCGATTCCCGCCACCGTTACCGCTATCAAAGTTTCCTACATTGGGTATACCACGCAGGATGTACCCGTAACGGGTTTAAACAACGTGACGGTTGCTCTGGTGGAGGGCCAGCAGCTTTCGGAAGTCGTAGTTCTGGGTTATACCACCTCTAAAAAAGAAGATCTGACGGGTGCGGTAGCGGTGGTGGAAGTAGCCACGATCAAGAATACCAGTTCCGGTAACCCCATGCAGGCTTTACAGGGCCGCGTACCGGGTTTATACATCGAGAAAACCGGAACACCTTCGGGAGAAAGCAGCCGGATTCTGATTCGTGGAGCCAATACGCTGGGGAACAATGATCCTTTGTACATTATCGACGGCGTGCCTACCAAACGGAGTCAGGTTTTTCAGAGTCTGAATGCCAGTGTCATTCAATCGGTTCAGGTGCTGAAAGATGCTTCCTCTGCTTCGATTTATGGCTCACGGGCTTCTAATGGGGTAATCATTGTAACTACTAAAAACGGAGCCAGTACGGATGGGAAAGTACACGTGCAACTGAACAGTAGTATTACGACCCAATCCGAGAAACCCGAACGGTTCAAAATGCTGAATTCCGTGGATCGCGGACGGGCTTTATGGCAGGCTTCCGTCAATGACAAAGTAGATCCGGCTTCGGGTTACGGAGACATCTACTCGTTTGACTGGAACCGCGATTTCAATAATCCAGTGCTGAACAGTGTAACGGTGAAACCTTATGTAGGTGGCAATACGAACGTTCCGGCAGGCAATACTAACTGGCAGAAAGAAGTCTATAAAACGGGCATTGTGACGAATCAGGATCTGACGATTTCCAGCGGCAATACCAGTTCTTCGATTGCCGTGAACCTGAGTTACCTGAAAAATTCGGGCATGCTACGCTTCACCGATTACGAACGTATAACGGGTCGCGTTAACGCCATGACCAGCAAGTGGGACGGACGATTCAAGTTTGGCGTGAACCTTCAGGCGACGACTTCCAAGGAAACCCCCGTAGCCACTGATTTGGGCGGAGCTTCCGTGCCGGGCTTGGCCGTTACCATGGCTCCTACGATTCCGGTTTATACCACGACGGGTGAGTATGCGGGTCCGCTGGGTTCTGGTTATTCGGATCGCAATAACCCTTTGCACATGCAGTACATCAACCGCTGGGATAAAATCAGACGGCCCTTTTTGTTTGGTAATGTGTACGCGGAGATCGAACCCGTTAATAACCTGATTTTCCGCTCGTCCGTGGGTATGGATAATTCCGGTTATTCTTTCAAAAACATTGAGCAATCCTTTTCGGAAGGGTTTATCTCGCGGTCGCTCAATAATATGACGCTGACAAACACCAAATTCTTAAGCCTGACCTGGACGAATACCCTGCGGTATAGTCTGGCTTTTGGTTCGCATAAACTGAATGCTCTGGTTGGGATCGAGGCCATTAAAGACGATCAGGAAACGCTGTTGTCCTATCGGGAAAACTTTGCTGTGCAGACGGAAGACTACTTCGTGCTGAGTGCGGCTTCGGGCAACGCCAGCAGCATGGGAACGTCCACGGGAAGTCGCTTACTTTCACAGTTTGCCCGTGTCGACTACGCCTTTAGTGATCGGTATCTGGCGGCCTTGACCCTTCGCCGCGACGGTTCTTCCCGCTTTGGTTCTCAGAATCGCTACGGCTTTTTTCCTGCTGCTTCCGTCGGCTGGCGGATTGACCGTGAAGCTTTCCTGGCCAATTCCAAGCTGTTCAGTAACCTGAAGTTACGGGCGGGCGTCGGACGAATCGGGAATCAGGACATTGGGGACTTGGCCCGCTTCGGCTTATTCGAATCGCGTTACGGAACGCTGGCTTCCCAGGTAACCAACGGTCATAATGCCTTCTTTGACCAATACTGGAACGTCGGAACGGCTTACGATTTAAACGGTTCGAAGAGCGGCACCTTACCCTCGGGCTTCGTGCAGACCCAGGGAGCAAATACGGCTCTCAAGTGGGAGACGACGGATGAACTGAACGTCGGTCTGGACTTTGCTTTCCTGAACGGAAGCCTGTACGGGTCACTGGACGTATTCAGTCGTGAAACGCGGGACATCCTCATTAAACCTCCCGTTGCCTCAGCCGTGGGTGAAGGTCAGTTGCGTTTTGTGAATGGAGCTACCAAAACCAACAAAGGTTTTGAGTTATCACTCGGCTACAATGGCAAGCCCGTGGGTGACTTTACCTACAGTGTTTTCGCCAACGTCAGCCGCTTCCGCGATAAAATCACGGTGCTTCCCGAAGAAGTTCGTTCGGCCTTTGCGGGTAATGCCGTCACTACCATCATCGGTCATTCTCAACTGGATCTGTTCGGGTATCGTACCGAGGGAATCTTCCAGAATCAGGCGGAAGTGGATGGCCATGCCAAACAGGTAGGGGCCGCTCCGGGTCGGATTCGGTACCGCGATCTGAATAACGATGGCGTAATCAATGCTCTGGATCAGGAGTTTTTCGGAACAACCTTACCCGGTCTGGAATACAGTGCCCGCATTGATCTGGGGTATAAAAACTTCGATTTCTCCCTCTTCGGATCGGGTATTGCGGGTCGTACGGGCTTTGATCCGTATACCTTCTACAATGACTTCATTCGCGGACGAGATAACGTAGGCCCCGGCGTGTTCAGAGCCTGGACGCCCCAGAACCCCACCTCAACGGTTCCGGCGTTAACGCTGTCGGACGGCAATGATGAAACACGGAGTTCAGATTATTTCAACGTGAACACGTCGTACTTCAAAATCCGTAACGCTCAGATTGGGTACACCTTACCCAAAACCACCGTGCAGGGCTGGGGTCTGGGCAGTGTTCGGCTGTACGTCATGGGAGAAAACCTGCTCTGGATTAAAAGCAAAAGCTTCCAGGGTCCTGATCCTGAACGGACTACCCTGGATGCCATTCCCGTACCCCGTGCCTACACGTTTGGTTTAAATGTATCCTTCTAAACCGCTTCCTTTTGTTATGAAAACTATTTTTCGCACCCTACTTTTTGCTTCAGGAATCGCTCTGGTTTCCTCCTGCAATAACTTTCTGGAGTATCAGCCCAAGGGCACGCTCTCCTCGGATCAGGTAACGTCGGCCTCCAATGCGGAAGCTCTGGTTACCTCGGCTTATGCCGGCATTGGTAATGCCGATATGATTGGTCCCATCGCCAGCATGTGGGTCTACGGTAGTGTTCGTTCGGACGATGCCTACAAGGGCGGCGGCGGCGTGGCGGACTTGCAGGATATTAACTTCTACGAGCAGTATAACCTCACGCAGGCTCAGCAGGGCGGCGGGTTTTATCACCCCTTAACCTGGGAGAACTACTATAAGGCCATTTCAAGAGCCAACGTCGGCATTCGCTCGCTAACGAATCTGTCTGACACGGATTTCCCATCGAAAAAGACGCGTCTGGCCGAATTGCGTTTCCTGCGGGGACATTCGCACTTTATGCTGAAAATGCTTTTCAAGAACATTCCGTTTGTCGATGAAACGCTGAGCAACGATCAGATTCTGGCTACGTCTAATCGTCAGGGGACGAATGATGCCTTGTGGGAGAAAATTGCTACTGATTTTCAGTATGCTCTGGATAACCTGCCCGTTTCGCAAAGCCAGCCGGGTCGTGCCAACCAGTACGCAGCGGCGGCATATCTGGCCAAAACGCGATTGTATCAGGCCTATGAGCAGAATGACAATCACCGGGTGACGAACATCAACCGGACGCGTTTGCAACAGGTCGTCGAATTAACGCAGAAAGTAATCAGTTCGGGTAAGTACGACCTCCATCCGGATTTTGCCCAGAACTTTCTGCCCGAATTTGATAACGGCATGGAATCCGTTTTTGCGATTCAGTTTTCCATCAATGACGGTACTACGCTGGGACGTTTGAACACCGAAAACGGCCTTAATTACCCGCACGGAGCCCCTCAGTACGGTTGCTGTGGGTTTCACCAGCCCAGTCAGAACTTAGCCAATGCCTTCGGAACGGATGCCAATGGCTTGCCCAAGTTTGATTCGTTTAATACTACCGAAATTGATTTCAAGACGGCCACGGTAGACCCCCGCGTGGATCACTCAATTGGCATTGATGGTCACCCGTACAAGTACAACGCCAGCTCTCCTTACAGCAACAGCTGGGTTCGCGATCCGGGGGTATATGGCTATTTCCAGAGTATGAAAGAACAGCAACTGGCTACGAGTCAGTTTTTCAAAAAGCAGGGTCCTTTTATTGGAGTAGCGAAAAATGTGGACGTGATCCGTTACGCCGATGTACTGCTCTGGCAGGCCGAAGCCTACATTGAGCTGGGTCAGCCCGAATTGGCTCGTCCGCTAATTAACAAAATCAGAACCCGGGCCGCCGCCAGTACGGGCCGCACCAAGAAAGCCGACGGTACGGATCCCTCGAAATACCTGATTAAAACGTACGACGCTTCGGGCTGGACTCAGGCTTATGCTCGTCGGGCTTTGCAATGGGAACGCCGACTGGAATTTGCTCTGGAAAGTCCCCGTTTCTTTGATCTGGTCCGCTGGGGCATCGCTGCTGAAACCCTGAACGCTTATCTGGCGAAAGAAAAAACCAGACATTCCTTCCTCAGTGGAGCCAGTTTTACGGCGGGCCGCGATGAATACCTGCCGATTCCGCAACGCGAAATCAACTTTACCAAAGGCCTGTACATTCAAAATCCAGGCTATTAATTTACTTTAGTGTCAGTCGGCTGAATGGTCTGATCCATTCAGCCGACTTTTAACCTTTTATTATGAAAAAGAAAGTAATGCTGAGTTTGTTAGCTGCCCTGATGGCAACTTACTCTCAGGCCCAGACGCCAGCCGAAGCCTACCGTCCGGCCTTTCACTTTACTCCTGAAAAGAACTGGACAAATGATCCGAATGGTCTCTTATACTACGAAGGGGAGTATCACCTTTTTTACCAGTACAATCCTTTCGGGGATACCTGGGGACACATGAGCTGGGGTCACGCCATTAGTAAAGACCTGATTCACTGGCAGCATTTACCGCTGGCCATTCCCGAATTCGATAATCCTGACGGCAAAAGCCAGACTATGATTTTCTCGGGTAGTGCCGTGATTGATTACGGAAACAAAAGTCAGGTATGCCCTCCGGGCACTAAAGATTGCATGGTGGCCATCTATACCGGACACGTGCACGCCAAAAATGAAGAGCTGGAGCAACATCAGAATCTTGCCTACAGCACCGATAAGGGCCGAACCTGGACGCAGTATGCTAAAAACCCCGTGTTAACCCTGGGCACGCCGTCCTTCCGCGACCCGAACGTATTCTGGTACGAGCCACAGAAAAAATGGGTGATGTCGGTAGTGAAGCCGGATATTCATACGGCCATGTTCTATGAATCCAAAGACCTGAAAAGCTGGACCAAGACGGGAGAATTTGGCAAGCAGGGAGACGTTTCCAAAATCTGGGAATGCCCGGCCCTGATGGAAGTACCCATTGACAATGAGCCCGGTAAGAAAAAGTGGGTATTGTATATTTCGTCGGGCCATCCCGTGGAGGGTTTTGTGGGGATGCAGTATTTTGTGGGTAACTACGACGGCAAAACGTTTACGCTCGATAAAGACAGTCCGAAACCCGCTAAAGCAGGCTGGGGTAACATCATTGATTACGGCAAGGATTACTACGCAGCGATTGAGTTTAATAACCTGCCTAAATCGCAGACCAGGCCCATTACGCTGGGTTGGGCGTTGAACTGGACCTACGCCAAGGAATTGCCTACGAGTCCGTTTCGGGGCGGTATGACTTTGCCCCGCGAGGTTTCACTCAAACGCACCCCCGAAGGGTTAATTCTGATTCAGAAACCTTACCTGGAACTGGCGAAACTGAAACGCACTTCACTGGAATCCATCAAGTCTGTATCGTTAGCCAGTAAAGAAAATGATCTGAATAAAGCCACGGGAGATCGGCTGGAAATCAGAGCAGAGCTGCTACCCGAACAGGCGAAAGAGATTGGATTGAAACTGTATAAATCAGGGGACGAAGAAACGATCGTTCGTTACACGGACGGCAAAGTACAGCTGGATCGCCGGAAGTCAGGCAAGGTAGATTTCAATCCGGCATTTGCCAGTGTAGAAGAAGCTCCGGCCAAACTCAAAAATGGAATGGTAAAACTTCACATCATTGTGGATGCTTCGCTGGTGGAAGTTTACATTAACGATGGCGAAGCCGTCATTACGGACCATGTGTTCCCCACTAAGAAAGACGGGAAAGTAAGTTTGTATACGAAAGAAGGAAAAGGAAGTTTTAGAAACGTTACCGTGGAAAAGCTGGATTAATTCCAGAAAAAATCAGGATCGGCTGGCAGACCAGGAGTAACTTATGGTCTGCCAGCCGATCTTACGTTATAAACTATCAAAATTCTGGCCTCTCGACCAACGGGAGAGACTTGGCTTGGGGACAACTTGCTGGCCTTGGAGTACTTTCATCTCCAGGCAAGGTTCTTCGCTTCGCTCAGGATAACAGGGTATCAATCACTTAACCCACCCCTGTCATCTCGACCGCAGGGAGAGAACTTACCTGGGAATGAGGACAGCTTGCTGACTTTGGACGTACGTCTACCCTACCTTCCGGTAAGGTCCCTCGCTTCGCTCAGGATGACAGCGTATTAATCACTTAACCCTGTCTCACTGTCATCTCGACCAACGGGAGAGACTTGGCTTGAGGACAGCTTGCTGACCTTGGAGATACGTTCATCTGCCAACAAAGTCCTTCGCTCAGGATGACAGGGTTGGGCTATTGCGGGCAACTCTTTTTGTCAGCTAACCAGCAAAAAGGCTTTTTTAGGATTAGTCGTTGCAATGAGTTCTTCTTTCTTTTTTCTGGGCCATCCCTTGATCTCCTTCTCCCGGGCAATAGCTTCCTGAATGCGTTGAAAAGGCTCCCAGTATACAAGATTATAACAGTAATATTTCCCTGCAAACGTCTCGGAGTTACCTCGATTCTCAAAGTGTTGATTCATCCGAATAGCTAAATCGTTGGTAACTCCAACGTATAAAACCGTTTTACCTGAATTCGTAGTTATGTACACGAAGTAGGAATAGACCCTCATAGCCATTTAAGTAAATAGGATTCTTTAGAAAAGGTAGGTTGTTTCTGAACAGAGTTGGTTACCGATGGATAAACGGTCGTATTGTAAGAAACATCTTTTCCGCAAATCCTGTCATGCTGAGCGAAGCGAAGGACCTTCCCTGCTGTCGAGGTAACTTTCCAGGAGGGAAGTTCATTTCAACCCTAAGTAAGGTCTCTCCCTGCGGTCGAGAAGACAGGGAGGCGGGGTATTAATTCTATCTCCTCTATCTCCCAACCCTGTCATCCTGAGCGAAGCGAAGGACCTTACTTGCCAATTAGATAACTTTCCAGCAGGGAAGTATATCCCAACCCTAAGTAAGATCTCTCCCTACGGTCGAGATGACATGGAGGCGGGGTATGAATTCTATCTGTTCTATCTCCCAACCCTGTCATACTGAGCGGAGCGAAAGACCTTACTTGCTGATGAGGTAACTTCCCAAGCTGGAGTAAACGCCTCGTCGTTTTAGCGGGGTACTTTCACAACCGAACGCTTGATGGCATCCGGCTTTTTGGTGAGGTATCGATGCAATTCGCAACCCGCCAGCAGAAAAGCTCCGACGCCAAAATTGGTGGTGGAATGGGCATCAACGATTTGTCCCGGAATGGCTTTTTCGCCAATCGGCTGCACGTAACCTACTTTTCCATCGGCTTGTAACGCCACCGTTGACAGGTATTTCCAGGCTTTCAAAGCAGCGGGTAAGTACACTTTGTTAGATAGATAGCCGTGATTGATTCCCCATAAAAGTCCATAGGTAAAGAAGGCCGTTCCGCTGGTTTCGGGGCCGGGGGCGTGCTGTGGGTCCAGCATACTTCTGGTCCAGTATCCTTCCTTTTGCTGGGATTTCAGAATGGCTTCGGCCATGCCCGCAAACTTCGTTTCATATTCCTTCCGGTGCGGATCGTTTTTAGGCAGGTCCTGTAAAACCTTAGCCAGTCCGGCAAACACCCAGCCGTCTCCCCGGGCCCAGAAATCCTTTTTACCATTTACGCTTTTGTGTTTGGGATAGACGTACTTGGCATCGCGGTAATAAAGCTTTTCCTCCGCGTCGTACATGATTGTGTTGGCGTATGAAAAATACTCGTGCAGTTTTTCGAGATACTTCGCTTCACCGGTAACGTTATACAGCTTGGTCATCACGGGCATAACCATGTATAAGCCATCCGCCCACCACCAGTAATCCGATTGGGGTGTGTTCATTTCATAGCTCATTACTTCCTTAGCCCGGGCAATTTTATGAGGTTCAGGTTTTAGGTTATAGAGGTCTATGTAGGTCTGGAAGCAAATCTGCCAGTCGCCGAACAATACATAATCGTCCGTTTCTCCATAGGAATATTTCCAGTTTTCGGGCTGATTGGATTTCGCTCCTTTCCATTCGTTGTGCTCCGCCCAGGCTTCGGAATATTGACGGTAGGTTTCGTTTCCGGTGCGGAAATACGCTTCCATATTTCCCGTGTGGTACGCCGCATGGTCCCAAAACGCCCGGCCGTGTTTTGGATTATTCGTTTGCCAGTAGGCATTTGCCTTTTCAATGTCCTGTAAAACGTTCTTTGCGGAAGGCGTTCGCTGAGCGTACGTAACAAGTGTGCAGACCAGCCAAAGAAGGCTGAAGTAAATGGTTTTCATCATGGAAGATCATAAAGAACGGGAAGCGGTGCACTTCCCGGGAATTCAGGGATTACTTGAGTAACCGTACTTCGTAAATCGGTCCGGTTGGTGAGCCCGCTGGAGCTTCGAACTTGATGACCAGGCTCTCTGCTTTCTGAAGGGATTCGGGTAAGGCATAGGTTTTCGTGAAGAAACCTTTACCGTCCTTTTTCTCCAGCTGTACCTTTTCCAGTAACTCACCGTTGAGGTACAGATTGAAACGCTGGGGAGCGTCGTCCGCGTGCAGGGTTACCTGCAAATGGCGGGCCGCCTGATTTTTATTCTTCAGTACATAGCTAAACCAGCCTTTTGCCCGGCGGAAGTGCACATCTTCGTACACGCCAATCTCCGTTTGTTCGCCCTGAAAGCCGTGATCGGACTCGGGTTGCTGCTCGCCGGCAGCAATTTTATCCACGGTGGATTTTTCCAGTTTCAGCGTCAGCTCGTCGCTTTTCTCCAGCTCTTTCCGTCGGGCTTTCTGGTTTTCGGGCGAGGCGTAAGGCCAGTAAATCATATACCGGCTTTCGTGAATCTGATAGAAAGGCTGCAATTCGGTCGTCTGACCTGCCAGACGGAATCGTAAAGGCTGACCAGGAACGGGTTTGATGCTTGCCACCAGATCCTGCGAATTGGAATTAATTAACAGCGGAGCCTGAGCCAAGGGTGTCATGGTTCCGTGGGCAATATGCCCCATTCGGCTGTCATCGGCGTAGAGGCCGGTTAGATTTTGCTGACCCGTGGCACTAGCCAGAACAATGGGACCATGCACAAAAGATACCCAGGCCGAGGAGTCGGGTAATGGTTCTGCGGTGGTACTCATGGGCAGGCTCAGGCTGAGCTGATCGCCGGTTTTCCAGGTGCGGTCAATGACCACGTACCCCTGGGCATCCGCAGAAACGTTGACCGATTTTCCGTTTACTTTTACCTGAAAGCCTTTGGCCCAGATCGGTTGACGCAGGTGCAGAGCCAGTCGGGTGGGCTTGTTTACTTTGAAGCTTAAGCGACTCTGTTCTTCTTCAGGGAACCGCGTTTGCTGGGTTAAGGTTACTCCTTTTTCTTTCCAGGTTAAGACCGAAGGAATGAAGAGGTTTACGTAGACACCGGACTGATCGTGAGCATAAATCAGCTGGCCGTACTTGCCGTGATTTTCCATGCCTGAACCTACGCAACACCAGAAACCGTCCTGCGGCTGGGAATACACCCGGTAATGCTGGGGCCGCATCGGCGTAAAGTACACAAAGCCTCCTTTGTCGGGGTTTTGCGAGGAAAGGATGTGGTTATATAAGGTCCGTTCGTAGTAATCGACGTAGGACGAAGCGGGCTGACGACGATACAAATCCTCGGTCAGTTTGAGCATGTTGTAACTATTGCAGGTTTCCGGACCTTCCACCGAATTAACCATGGAGGTGAAATTGCTGGCGGGATGAAAATGCTCCCGAACGCTATTGCCGCCAATGGAAACCGTGCGGTGATGTACGACCGTCTGCCAGAAGTAGTCGGCCGCCCCCGCCCAGGCTTCGTCTTTGCTCTGCTGAGCCACCCGCAAGTATCCGATTACTTTAGGAATCTGCATGTTGGCGTGCAGTCCGTTCAGCTGATCTTTCTGGTTCAAAAGGGGCTTGAGCGTGGATTGATCCGAAAAACGCCGGGCGAGGGTCAGGTACTTTTGATCACCCGTGATGGCGGCTACGTCGGCAAACACTTCGTTCAATCCTCCGTGTTCAGAGATTAGTAACTGTTGAATCTGCTCATCGCTCAGTGAAGCCGTCAGGTTAAGCATCCAGTCGGTGTAGGCAATCAGCATGGCTTTCGCCCGTTGATTACCCGCAATCAGGTACGCATCCCGTAGTCCGGCGTAGGTTTTATGAATGTTATAAAGCGGAACCCATTTTTTATTGAGTGAAAAGGTACCGGCATCAATTTTCCCCCCTTTAATCTCCTCCCAGATCACCTTTCCCCCCGGAACGCCACCGATGTACCCGTTCCCGTTTTTCTGTTGACAGGAATCCAGCACGCTAACCATGTAATTCAGCCGACGCGTGGCCTCTTTGTCTCCCGTGGCGGCTACCATCTGGGAAAGAGCCGTGAGGTAATGACCGCCAATGTGGCCATCCAGACCCGTATTTTCCCAGTTTCCGTAACTTTTTACTGCCGATGAAAGCCCCGCTTCCCGACGGTAGGGAGCTAAAAGCCGGTCGGGATTCAGTTTTAGTATATAAGCCAAATCAGTTTGCTGGGCCTGCTGAAAGGGGCCGGGTAATAACCGGACGGAAGCGAGCGGAAACGTTTCTACCTGCTGAGCCTGCGAGGGCTGGAACAGCAGCGAAAGGGTAAGGACGGATCCAAGGGTTTTGAGGCTTATCTTTTTCATGTACTATCAGGAATTCCTTCGCTAGTATGAGGTTAAAGGTGAAAGATAACCTGCATTCCGGAAATTAATTACGAAAGGCCGACTTAATACTCCAGCAATCCATCCATTCCACAACGGGCTGACCGTTTTCAAACTGAATGGGTAACCAGAGGTAGCGACTGTCTTTCAGATCTTTAGGATTCCAGCGATCCGCCATAAAAATGAAGGCATCCTTTTTACCCGGAATGGACTGAATGTAAGTCGACTGCCCGTCGAATGTTAATTTTGCATTCGGACCTTTCATCGGATCTCCCAGGAGTTTCCAGGGGCCGAAAAGTGATTCCGAGACGTGCAAACTGGCCTGATTAGGCTTCCAGCCCGTACAGCCACTGGTGATGAGGTAATACTTCCCGTCTTTTTTCAAAAGAGCCGGAGCTTCGCGGTGGTTACTGAAAAGCAGCGTGTCCTGCGTCGTTACGGAAAGGAAATCATCGCTCAGTTTGGCAATGCGAAGGTCGTAATTATCGCGGGCCGAGTACACGTGATACGCGGAGCCGTCGGTATCGACAAAAAGCGTCATGTCTCTCGACATATGGCCGTTGGGCCGAAAACTTTTCAGGTAGGTAAACGGTCCGGTAGCTTTGTCGCTGACGGCCACTCCGGCCCGGGCGGCGTCATACCCTTTGCCCGGTAATTCAAGGTGAAACCAGAGGACGTATTTTTTCGTCTTCGGGTTATAAATCACTTTGGGACGTTCCATTAATCCGCCTACGGCAATTTCACTGGCAGGATCGGTTGATTTGGCCAGAGCCATGCCCTGATTTTTCCAGTTGTACAAATCTTTGGAGGAATAGACACTAATGCCTTCCGAAGCCGATTTTCCGCGGATTTCTCCGTACCAGTAATAGGTTCCTCTATCGTACAGCAAACCGCCGCCGTGGGCGTTGATGAGTTCGCCGGTTTCGTCGAACCAGCGTTCGCCGGGGGTAAATTCTTTTGTTTTCTGGGCCAAACCGCTGCCCGGAAAAAGGGCCACGGAAAGCAGAAGAATCAGGAGTTTTTTCATCGTAAATGGGAGGTAAACCAATAGTCCTGACTGGAATCTCCAGTCAGGACTATTCGCTAATGAATGCTTAATACCCGGGGTTTTGTTCTAAAATCGCATCTTTATTAAGCTGAATTTCCGTTAACGGAATCGGCATTAATAAATGCGTATTACTCAGACCGCGAGTCGGGTTAAAGCCGTTGTTACCGTTCAGACGGGTCGCACGGTCCACCAGTGTTTTGGTTCGCATCAGCGTCATCCGGCGGTTTTCTTCTCCGATTAACTCCCGCACCCGCTCATCCAGAATGAAGTTCAGCGTCAGGTCTGAGGCCGCTACTTTGCCAACCGTGGGGTAGTTCGGGAAAGCCCGCTCGCGAAGCATGTTGATGCTCGTGGCAGCCGCTTCAAGTTTGCCCTGTTTGAACTGAGCTTCCGCCAGTAACAGATAGGTTTCTCCCAGACGCATCAGGACCATGTCTTTGATCATCGCGTAACCAAACGTGTCATTGGGATCGAACTGATACCACTTCGTGGTGTGCGGAGCAAGGTTGAAAACCGTATCAGCTCCCGCGTAAGGAACGGGTTTTCCGAAAGTCGCTGGCCGGCTGGCATCGTTATAAGTGTACCGACGACGGATGTTATACTGCGAGTTACGCATATCGCCGGGTTTATACAGTTCGTAAAGAACCCAGTTGCTCAGTCTGAGACGTCCCAGGGCCCGTCCCCCCGTAGAATCGGAAAGAGCCATGCCTGGTACGTTGTGGTAAGCGGCTCCCCATACCCGGCGGTGCTGCGGGTTATCCGTAATTCCACCCACTACCGAATTGGGGTTTTCCTGCTCCAGAGTCCAGATGGCTTCGGTGTTACCCTGTACGCGGCGTTGGTTACCGTAGATGAACATATCGTGGTAATAATCACCGGGTTGCGTGGACTGAATGCCGTACCGACCTTTCACCAGTTTAAACCGGCCACTGTTGACGATGCCCTGTAACTGAGCTTCGGCCAGGTCTGGTTTGTCCATTCGCAGATACGCTTCGCCCAGCAACTGCATGGCCATGAATTTATTCGCCCGACCGTACAGCTTGCCTTTGGTGTTACTGCCCACACTTTCAATGTCGGGTAAGTTATTCACGGCAAAGGTCAGATCCTCCACGATGACTTTGTTAACCTCATCGAGTGAAGCCCTTACGAAGTCGGTCTTGGGGGCTGACAGGGCAGTGGTAATCACGGGTACGCCGCCAAAGCAGGTCGCCAGGTTATTGTAGGCAAAAGCTCTGAAAAACCGGGCTTCGGCACTGATGCGGTTCTTACCTCCCTGACTGATGCCGGTTAAGCCCGGATTATCAACGGAATTGATAATCGTATTCGTCAGGTTAATCATGATGTAATTCCGGTTCCAGAAATAACCCGCTGCTCCGTCCGTGGGCGTCAGCAGGGTATAGTTGTAATACGGAATTTCAATGCCCTGCTGGTTGGGTGTTGCATTGGCAACGTCCGTTCCTACCTGCCATACGCTAAGCCAGCCCTGCTGACCAGACCAGGAGTAATACGTACTGGTGTGGTTGTAAAGTCCGACCAGGGAAGAATTAAGGCCCAGCGAATCGTTTAGGGTGATGGGCGTGTACGCAGAATAGGGTTTTTCGTCGAGAAAGCTTTTTTGGCAGGACGAAGTGGCCAGAGCTACTGCCGCCAGAGCCGCCAGCTTTATATATATTTTTTTCATCGTGTTCAAGAGTAAAATCGCGGATTAACGAAGCGAAACATTTAAGCCCAATACCAGCGAACGAGTCAGCGGATAGTTATTCGTCCAGTCTCCTGAACCGCGACTGCTTTGTACCGCTTCGGGGTCCCAGCCAATCCAGTTCGTGAAGGTGTATAAGTTCCGGCCACTGGCGTATACGGTCAGGCTGCCCAGTCCCATTTTGTTCGCCAGGTTCTGATTCAGGTTGTAGCTCAGCGTCACGTCTTTGATCCGCGTATAGCTGGCGTCCGAAGCATAACCATAACCCCGAGTATTGCGGTAAGCCAGCGAAGGCCGGGTATTGCTCTTGTTATCAACCGTCCAGTAACCTACTTCAACAGGTGTGTTCCGTTTACCCGTTTCATCGGCGTAGGTAAGGTCGGCGTTGTTACGAGTGACGCCCTGCACCGTTTGCAGGAAAACGCTCAGGTGGAAATTCTTGTAATGGAAGGTATTCGTTAATCCACCCGTCCATTTAGGAGCCGTTTGTCCGAGGATCATCCGGTCGCCGTCGGGGGTAATTTTTCCATCGCCATCAAGATCGGCAAATTTCAGATCCCCCGCCACGGCACTCGGATCCTGATCGGCTGGGTTTTCGCCCTGTTGCCATACGCCAGTCATTTTGTAGTCATAGATGACACTGATGGGTTTACCAATGAACCAGCGGTTACCTAAGTCATCTTTCTTATCTCCGTACAGATCCACGATGCGGTTGCGGTTCGAAGCAAATACCAGCGTTGTTTCCCACTTGAAATCCGAAGCGGTCAGGTTACGCGTGTTCAGCGTTACTTCAACCCCGGTGTTGGAGGTTTCACCCAGGTTATCAAATACGCTGGAATAACCCGTCATGATGGGTAAACTCCGAAGCAACAGCAACCCTTTCGTGCGGTTTTTGTAGAATTCCAGACTACCGTTGATGCGATCATTAAAGAAGCCGAAATCCACCCCTAAGTTCTGGCTCACTGTTGTTTCCCACTGCAGGTTGTTGTTACCCAGGTTGCCGGGGAAAGTTCCGATGGTGCTGATGCCGTTGAAAGGCGAGCGACCCGTATTGGACGTAGTAACCGTCCGGTACACGCTGATGGCTTCGTTACCCGTTTTTCCGTAAGAGAAACGCAGTTTCAGGTTGTTCACGAAGCTCTGATTTTTCATGAAAGCTTCGTTGCTGATATTCCAGCCCAAAGCCGCCGATGGGAACAGACCATACTTGGTAGTATTGCCTCCGAAAACCGACGATCCGTCATTCCGGGCCGTAACCGTGAACAGATACCGGCTATCGTAGGAATAATTAATCCGTCCCATTTGAGAATTCAGGGCATAACGGTCTGCATACGAACTGCTCGACTGCGTGGCCCCGGCCCCCAGGTTATTGAACGAAAGCTGATCATTCACAAAACCCGTAGACGAACCCGTGGTAGTCCCGTACTTGCGTTGCTGGGCACTATACAGCCCCGTAAAATCGAAGTGATGCTTACCAAAGTCCTTGGCGTAGGAAATGATGTTTTCCAGCGTGAAACTGTTGGTTTCCGAGTAAGACGTAGACGCTGATCCCAATAAGTCATTGGCCGCCCGTCCGGTATAACTGCCGAAGCGGGATGGAATGTACGAATAACCAATGTTCATGCGGTATTTCAGACCTTCCAGTTTACCGGGTAACTTCACTTCCACGTAGCCGTTTCCGTTCAGGTTGGTATTGCGATCCAGCCGGTCCGTGGTTAAACCCAGCAAGGGGTTAGAGAACAGCTGCTCGGGGAACATGGGGAAAATTTTGTAAGTCCCGTTGGTGTTGAACATCTGGCCGTAGGGGCTCATGGCTGAAGCGTTCAGCAGGTTGGCCCGACCCCCGTCGCGGTTATTGTTGGCGATGAAGAGGGACGTTCCCACGGTCAGGAAATCCGTCAGGGTAACATCGAGGTTCGAACGGAAACTGGCCCGCTTGTAGTTGTATCCCTTCACTACGCCTTTCTGACTCAAAAATTCACCGGAAACGAAATACCGAACGTTAGGGGAACCACCGGAAATGCTCAGGTTATGATCCTGCAACACACCCGTTTGCGTAGATTCCTTGATCCAGTCTGTGGTAATGCCCGCGTTGTAATTGGGAAGCTCGTCGTAGTTCGGAACGGGGAACGGAGCTTTCTGTCCCGTCTGTGTGATGAAGTCAGCGTATTTCTGTACGTATTCAGCTCCGTTTCGTGGACGCAGGATGTTCGCAAACTCTTCAACCCCTACGTAGTTGTTATAGCGAATGGTGGGCTTACCCGTGTTTCCGCGTTTGGTGGTAATCAGAATAACCCCGTTGGCTCCGTTCGTACCATAAATGGCTACGGCGGAGGCATCCTTCAGAATTTCCATCGACTCAATGTCGTTGGGGTTAATATCGTTAAGCGAACCTCCGGTTTTACTCAGAGGAATCCCATCGACCACCACGAACGGACCTGAGTTGGCATTGATTGAGTTTTGTCCCCGAACGATCGTAGTAGGCGTTGCCCCGGGTACGGATGAAGGCTGGGAGATGTTAACCCCGGCTACCGATCCCTGAACGGCCTGTAATACGTTGGTTACCGGCAGCTGGGACAAGCGGGCTTTCGGCACGGAAGCTACCGAACCGGTTATGTCCGAACGTTTCTGAGTACCGTATCCCACCACTACCACTTCACTAAGGGCCTTGCTGTCGTCGGTCAGTTGTACGTTAAGCGTAGTTTGCGAACCTACGGCGATCTGCTGGGTAGCATAGCCTACGTAAGAAAAAATCAGGGTAGCGTTTGACGTGCCATCCGGAATCTGGAGCTTAAAGTTTCCGTCGGCGTCGGTATTCGTTCCGAGGTTCGTTCCTTTCAGGGAAACGCTGGCTCCGGGAATGCCCTGCCCGTTGGCGTCGGTCACTTTACCCGTGATGACGATGGCGGCCTGAGTACGTCGGATTTTCGTCGATACATTCGAAGAGGGGCCGGTCCAGGGCTGAGCAAACAATCCACCGGGGAGGTGTAAAATTGCTCCACAAATGAGTAGCCATTTGAATTTCATAGATGTACAGGGGAGGGGTCTAACTATTTGTAGAATTAATGTTCAATAGATGGAATATGATTAAACTTATTACTCGAATAGTCCAAAAGTAGAGTAGCAAAAGCGGAAGAATGGGGGGTGTTTTCGTCAAAAAGCGGGGGTGAATTTGATTCCATCCCATTCAGAATCAGAAGCTTATTTTTTTAGCGAGAATAGTAGGGATTCGGATCAGGGACGTACCAAAAAAAATCAGCTGAAGCAGATGCCCCAGCTGATTTGGTAACAATGAAGACGGATAAACTTACTTTTTCTTTTTCAGGGAAACGGGTTTAATTCCTTCAAAAGTGGGCTGAACCTGTTTGATACTGCCGTCGGCGTTGAACGTCAGAGCGTCAATACAGGTTTCCCGATTGAAGCCCGCCGCATCGCCCATGGTAATTCCATCGGGGTAATGGAAGCGGTGATAGACAATATACCACTCGTCTTTACCGGGAATCTGGATGATGGAGTTATGTCCCGTTCCGTAAATGCCCTGCTTCTTATCTTTCTCGATGACCATATTGTGAGCCGGAACAGTAATAGGGCCCAGGGGCGATTTAGACGTGCCGTATCGCACGCGGTAATTTTCGCTGCGGGTGTCGTCCTCCGACCAGAAGAAATAATACGTTCCATTGCGATAAGTCACATAGGTCCCTTCACGGAACGTTTGGTCGGGGGTAATCACTTTCTGGGTTTCGGGTTTAATCGAAAGCAAATCATCGCTAAGTTCCGCTACGGCCATGTAGCCATTCCCCCAATAGAGGTAACTCTTGTTCGTTTTCGGATCAGTGAAGACATCCGGGTCGATTTCCTGGCCGCCTTTTACTCCTTCGGGACGGGTAGCAATGAAGGGTTTCCCAACATCTGTGAAGGGCCCGGTTGGTTCATCGGCAGTAGCCAGCCCGATTTTCTGAGCTCCTGAATAATAGTAGAAGTACTTGTATTTCCCATTGATTTTTTTCTCAACAATGCAGGGAGCCCAGGCATTGCGTTTCGCCCAGGTGGTTTGCTTGGGTAAGTCCAGCATAACTCCCTCGTCGTGCCAGTTCACGAGGTTATCCGAAGAAAACACTTTAAAGTACGTTCCCGACCATGAATCAAAGCCGTCGCTGGTGGGATACAGGTAAAACTTACCGGTTTTCTCGGCATATAAGATCTCGGGATCGGCATAATACCCTCCCAGCACGGGGTTATTAGCCAGCGGCCATTTTTTAGTCAGAGCCTGGTATTCTTTTTCGGTGATGGGGAGCACGGTGCCATGGCGGGGCAGGAAGTTCATGGAAATCTCATGGTCTACCTTCGTGAATTTCTTCAGGTCCTTACTCATCGTGAATTCGTAGCGACCTTTCGTGTACACGTCATACATCAGAATATACGAATCGGAGTTGTTCAGCTTGAAAATGCCAGAACCTTCCACGGGGTCTTTCGTTTGTTGCAGGTATTCGTCGTGCTGGGTGTAAGGCCCGGTTAAATTCTTTGCCGTCGATTGCTTGATGCCATTGCCATTTCCTTCCGTTTTGTAAAACAGGTGATACACGCCGTCCTTATTAATGATGTCTGCATCAATGCAGGAACCGCCCTGAGGATTAGTGAAGAGTAATTTCGGAGCACTTTCCAGAGCCGTAAAATCGGCATTGGCGTAGGCGTAGTAGACTTTATCCGCGTCCTGACCGGAACGCATGGACCAGTAGATCATGTATTTCTTCGCCACCGGATCGAAAATGGTCTGCGGTGCCCAGACGCGGTTTACGTCTTTAAATTCGGAATAGGTTTGAGTCACGTCGATTTTACTGGACTCCCAGTTCACCAGATCCTTTGATTTGAGTAGTACCATGCCGTGCTGGGGTCCCCAGCCGTTCTTGACGGTGTTCATATCGGTGGCCACCATGTAAAACCACTGGCCATTTTCCGAACGGAGAATGTGAGGATCCCGCACGCCGCCCGTCGCACTGATATCGGCCGAAGCAATGACGGGCTGATTGTAATTCAGGGCTTTGTAATTGTATCCATCTTTGCTTACGGCAAAGCGAATGGCTTCCTGATTCGCACCCTTTCCTACGAAATAAACGAAGAGGTAGGCCGAGGCAGGGTCTTTCCTGGGGGGCGTAGCAACCAGAGCCTGGTTCACACTGCTCAGGAGCAGGAGACAAAGGCAACACAGGTGTTTCAAACGTAAAAGCATAGCTTGAATAAAAGAATGGAGCGTTTATTTGTAAATAAAATAGAATTAAAGCAACTTATGATACCCTAAACGTTGCGTTAGATCTTCAGGAGTCTGATTTCCATAACAGGCAAAAATACATGGGTTTGTAATGGGAATACAAGCTGAAATTCGTCAAAACAGAGGGCTATTTTAGCCAATAGGTATGCAGGGCATTTACAAAACCATTCTTTTCCTTCTGGGCCTGGCCCTTTTTCCGCTGTTGGGTGAGGGGCAATCCGAACCGGGACAGTTTCGATTTGAGCACATTACGGTCAACGAAGGGCTGTCGCACAGCGATGCGATGTGCGTGACTCAGGATCCGCTGGGCTTCCTCTGGATTGGAACCAACAAAGGTCTGGACCGGTACGACGGTCACGAACTGAAAAAATACGAATTAACTACAAATGATCAGATCGGAACGGCAACAAACCGGATTCGCACGATGCACGTCGACCGGAACGGCCACCTCTGGACGGGCGTAGAGCGGGCGGGACTGTATTGGTACAACGCGAATTTTGACCGGTTTTTCAGCATTCGGGAGCGGCCCGGAGCTCATGCTCATGTTCAGTTGATTCAGGAACTGGCCCGCGTGAACGTCAATGCCATCACTTCTGATGCGTCCAACCGGATCTGGGTCGCCACCCATCAGCTGGGTCTTTTCTGCATCCAGATGACCCGTGCCGGAGCTATTCAATTCATACAGAAAATTAACTTTCCGGGTTTATCCGAACTTACCGTTACCCGACTTACGCTGGATCAACGGGGGCAATTGTGGATCGGCACCATGGATCGCGGCTTATGGGTCTTACACCAACCCGCAACCTCGACGACGGCCAGTCAGGTAAAACTCCTGGGGGCCACCAATATCCGGGCTCTGCACTGCGACCGTCGGGGAGATTTGTGGCTGGGTAGCGGGAGCCAGGTATTCTGGGTCGATTCCCAATCCTTACGCCAGGGAGAGCATATTCAGCCCAGGGCCCTGCAACGCAGTTTTGCGGAAATCGAAAGTCTGTATCTGGATTCCGTTCATCGGCTTTGGATTGGAACGAGTTATGGGCTGATGCTGATGAATCCCGGACGCTCCGAAGGAATCCCCGTGGATGAAAAACAGGTACACACGTTTTTACCCCAGGATACGGATCCGCACAGCATCAATTCGGTTCGGGTGCATGACATTCTGGAAGATCGTTTCCATAACCTCTGGCTGGCGACTTCCGCGGGAGGATTGAATCTGCTTAAACTGCAATCCAAAGCCTTCGGACTGATTCGCCGGCAAATGCTGGGTGCCACGACTCCCGCTCACAACTACATTAATGCGGTGTACAAAGATGAAACGTCTCAGTTGCTCTGGATCGGTACCCGAAATGGCTTTGCCCGCTATGACCTGAAAACAAAAAGTTACCATAACTACCTGAACCGGACGGCCTTTGGTCAGGACAATGGCGTGGACGTAACCGCCTTCTGTCAGGATCGCCGGGGGACGCTCTGGATTGGTACGCGTTACCGGGGCTTAATGCGGCTGACTGGCTCGGGGAACCCCGTACCCTTACCCATGATGCCGGGAGGACCTGGCTGGAGCGGCATCAGTATTGAAAACATCATTCAGGATCGGCAGGGAATCATTTGGGTAGCCACGTTCAACGCCGGGATTTTGGCCTACGCAGAGGATGGGACTTTTCTGAAATCTTTTTCCATACAGAATAAAACGCTTCCGACCCGACAGTTTACCTCCCTGTTATACGAGGCCTCTCAGGACATTCTCTGGGCCAGCACTCGCGACCGTGGGGTGCTGAAGCTGAAAATTGTGGATGGTAATCTTCGCGTCCTCAAAGATTTTGGCCATGAGCCCGAAAATGTTCATAGCTTGAAGACGAATTACGCCTGGCCGCTGGTGAAAGATCCGCAGGGGAATCTGTGGGTTGGAACTATTGGTGGAGGGCTACACCGGATTTCGGCCCGGGAAGAAACCATCGAGCGGTACGACGGACGAATTCCGGAAATGGACGTTGAGAGTTTATTAATGGACGAGTCGGGTAATCTATGGATTGGCGGAGCGGGACTCTATCAGTTTAATCCGCAGAAAAATCAGTTGCTGCATTACGACGTAACGGACGGTTTGCAGAGTAATTCCTTTAAGGTAGGAGCCGCGTATCGTTCTCAGGATGGTACCCTGTACATGGGTGGCGTAAACGGCATTACCTATTTCAAACCCGCCGAGATTCGCCCTAACCCTCATCCACCACTGGTTCAGATTACGGAATTACGTATTCATAATCAATCGGTTACTGCGGGGGACACGCTCAACGGGCGGGTGTTGCTGACCCAGTCTCTTTCGGACGCTCCGCGAATGGAGCTGTCTGCTTCCGAGAATGATTTCTCTTTCACGTTTGTGGGCTTGAATTATGCAAATCCCAGAAAACAGAGGTATGCCTACCAGATGGAAGGTTACACCTCCGGCTGGATTGAACTGCCCGCGGGTCAGCGAACAGCGAGTTTTTCCAACCTGCCGGCCGGTGACTATGTATTCCGCGTACGTGCCTCGAATGGGGATGGTGTCTGGTCGACCAATGCCATGTTTGTACCCATCACCATTTTGCCGCCCTGGTGGAAAAGCTGGTGGGCCTATGTGATGTACGCTCTGGTCATCAGTGGTGCGTTACTGCTGTACCGACGCATCGCTACCGCTCAGCAGGATTTGAAAAATAAACTGTCTTTTGAGAAGTTTCAGAACGAAAAAGAAAAAGAGCTGACGGATCTGAAGTTACGATTCTTTACGAACGTTTCGCACGAGTTACGAACACCCCTGACGCTGATTTTAGGTCCGATTGAAGAGCTGTTGTCCAGTAAGAGTCAGGGGCCGGGGCTCAAAGAAAAGATAGTGCTCATGCATGGTCAGACGCGTAAACTGCTGGATCTGGTCAACCAGTTGCTCGACTTCCGAAAAGTGGAATCCGGGCATCTGAGTCTGAAAGCCAGCAAAGAGAATATCACCAGTTTCGTAACCGAGCTATTCCTGATTTTCAGGCTAAAAGCCGAAGAGAAAGAATTGGATTATGAACTGGAAGCACCGAAAGAAGCCATTTCACTCTATTTTGATCGGGATAAACTGGAAATCATTCTGACAAATCTGCTTTCCAACGCTTTTAAATATACGTCAGCTGGTGGGAAAGTTCGTTTTGGTCTGGAGGTGGTGGGGAATTGCCACCAGAATGCCGTTTTTCATCAGGGACGACTGTCCAATCATTACCTGGAAATTTGCATTCGGGACTGGGGGGTAGGCATGCAGGAGGCCGAGCTCGAGCATATTTTTGATCCGTATTATCAGGCCTCGCACACGGAGACCCTGCGAGTGATGGGCTCGGGTATTGGTCTTTCGCTGGTACGGCAATGGGTCGAGCGGCACCGGGGCGAAATAAGCGTCATCAGTTCCCCGGGCAAGGGGACCACCTTTACCGTACGATTACCATTTGGAAGTGCCCATTTACTGGAAGGTGATTTACGTTCGGCTGAACCTGCCATGGATAGTTCCATCACTCCCGAGAACCTGGAGATCATTGCCGAGCCTCTGAACCTGCCGGCTCGATTACCTAATTCGCTGCGTATACTGGTGGTAGAGGATAATGAAGAAGTGCGAACGTACCTGAAGCAGTTATTTAGTGATGATTTTGAGGTAATTACCGCGGTGGATGGACTGGAAGGCTGGAATCAGGCCCTGACGTATTTACCCGACCTGGTGGTTAGTGACATCATGATGCCCGGCAGTGACGGACTGGAGTTATGCCGGAAAATCAAGCATCATCCCAAGACGAACCATATTCCCGTGGTTCTGCTCACGGCCCGGGCGGCGGCTTTGTACGAACTGGAAGGTCTGGAAACCGGAGCGGATGACTACGTCTCCAAACCTTTTCATCCTAAACTACTGGTCGCAAAAGTAACGGGGCTGCTCCAGAACCGGATGAAACTGCGGGAGTATTACCACCGCCAGATTTTGCTGGAACCCGGTGAAGTAGCCATTCCTGATGCCGATAAACAATTCCTGGAAAAAGCCATGCAGATCGTCGAAGGACAATTGCAGGAACCGGATTTCAACGTGCAGATGCTGGTTCAGGAAATGGGCATGAGCCAGTCCGTTTTTTATCGCCGCCTGAAAAGCATTACCGGACAAACCGTCGTTGAATTCATCCGCGATGTCCGCATGAAACGGGCCGCCCAGTTACTGGCTGGTACGAACATCAGGGTATCGGATGTGGCTTATCAGGTAGGCATTGAAGATGTCAAATACTTCCGGAAAATGTTTCAGAAACTGTATAACGTGCCGCCTTCGGAATATGCCCGGCAGTTTCGCAATGCCGAGCTGATGGATGACGGGTCTCAAAATGTATAGATCACAAATAAACTTACACTAACGATTAGTAGCGTTAGGCCAATGATCAGCCATTGCTGAACACGACTTTTGCGTTCGGTTGGAGAGTTAGACTTCATGGGTACTGATAAGTTTATGCAATACTAGGTATGAACCCGCTGGAAAAGGGTGTCTTTTTCGGTTCAAATAGGGGACATACTCATCTATGCCGCCTGGCGTATAGGAAAAGAGGGTTAGCGGACTGCTGCAATAGGTCTCTAGCCCTTTTTTCCTGGGTAAGGAATTCCTGTCTGACTGGCACGATCCGCTCGGGTTAAGGTTTTTACTTCTCCTTTCGGCATAAATGCCGTCTTTTTTTTCTTCCTGCCTGCAACATTCACCAGGCGTCGCCCCTCTTTGATAAAAACAACGAGACTCTAAGCCTGTAGCTGCCTGCATTCCGCGGCTTTTGCGGGAAAACCTTCAAACTCTATTCTTGTCATGAAAATACTTTTCTCGCTGACCGTCCTGGTTTTGTGGGCTGGAAATACTTTGGCCCAATCTACGCACCCCGGTAGTCTGAGGGGTTCACTGGTAGACTCCACTACCCGGCAGAACATTCCTTTCGCGAATGCCGCCCTGTATCAGGGCACCACTTTAATCACCGGAGCAACGACGGATAGCGAAGGGATTTTTATCATTCAGAACGTACCGCTCGGAAAATACACCCTCACGTTATCTTCCGTGGGATTTATTAAACGCAGTACAGAATTGTTGCTAACGGCTCAACACCCCAACCTGGAACTGGGAGCCCGGGCGTTACTTTCCGAAAACAGAACGCTGGGCGAAGTAACGATTTCGGCCCAGAAGGCCCTGGTGGAAGATAAGGGTGATAAACTCGTCTACAATGCGGAAAAGGATATCTCCAACGCGGGAGGATCCGCAGCGGACGTATTGCGAAAAGTGCCCTCGTTAAGTGTGGACATGGACGGCACGGTCCAGATGAGGGGTAACAGCAACATTCGGGTATTAATCAACGGAAAACCTTCCGCTTTGATGGCCCGAAATCTGGCGGATGCCCTTCGCCAGATGCCCGCCGACAATATCCGATCGGTGGAAGTCATTACGAGTCCGGGAGCGAAATACGATGCCGAAGGTTCCGCGGGCGTGATTAACATCATTACCAGGAAAGCATTACAGGGTTTCAATGGGTCGGTCATGGCAGCCCAGGGAACCCTGAATCGAAGCCTGAACCTGAAACTGGCCCTGAAGACGAAAAAGCTCGGCTTCTCGCTATCGGCCAACGGCTATCAGTTTCGGAACATCAGGGAATCCCAGCTCCAGCGTACGTCACTGGCCGATGGCAATCCCATCAGTTTTCTGAATCAGAGTAGCAAAGCCGATAATACCGGGATAGGAGGGAACGGCGAATGGAGTCTGGACTACGAGCCCGATTCTACCAGCCATTTTAATTTTTCAGTGAATGCCTGGGGTGGGAGTTACCCCAAGAATAGCCAGGTAATCAATCGCTTAACGGATGCAGGGGGCAGACCATTGCAGGCTTTTGGCAATGAAGTTCGCTTTGTGAATCCTTACGGCAACAGCCAGTTTGATCTGGGGTACACCAAAACGTTCCGGAAACCCGAGCAGGAGTTTTCGCTTCTGTCCCAGTACAGCCGGATGCCCGATAATTATTTTTATGATACCGATCGGTATAACCCGGACGACCAGCTGATTTTTCGTCAGAAAAGCATCAATTACAGCCGTAATCAGGAATACACGTTTCAGGCGGATTACACGCACCCGTTTCAATGGCGTACCACAAAAGATACCACCCGGCTGAAACTGGAAATTGGAATCAAGGCCATTCGCCGGAATATTGGAAGCGAATTCAGCGTTGAGCAATCTTCAGATGGTCATTCTCCGCTGGTACCCGATCCCACCCAATCCAATGATTTTGCCTATATCCAAAATGTCTATTCCGGCTATACTGCCTTGAGGGCAGAGACTAAATCCCGGTTTAGTTTTAATCTGGGAACGCGGCTGGAGCGAACGGTTATTGAGGGTGATTTCAGGAGTACGGATACCAAACTTTCCAGTACGTACACCAACCTGATTCCCAGCCTTACGCTATCTAAAAAATGGGGCGTACATACCTATAAGGTGAGTTACACCCAGCGGATTCAACGGCCCATGCTCTGGTACCTGAATCCCTGGACGAATGCGAGTGATCCCCAGAATCTGGAAACGGGTAATCCTTATCTTAAACCTGAACTCAATCACGCTCTGGAACTGGGACATAGTCTGACAACTAAAAATGGGTTATCCGTGAATACCGCCCTGTACGCCCGAATGACCAATAATGCTATTGAGTACCTGCGAACGGTCAGCGAAACGGGGGTCGCTGTGAGTAGCCCTGAAAACATTGGGCAACGAAAAGCCACGGGACTCAACGTTAATCTATCAGGGCAGGCCTCTAAAAACTGGACCCTCAATGGCGGAGCTGACCTGCGGTACGTTGAAATTTTTAGCCGGGCCCAGCATCAGGGTAACTCGGGAGTGGTCAGTAATTTTAATGTCAACAGTACGTATAAATTTCCACGGAACATCACTTTTCAGGCGAATGGAAGCGTCAGCACGGGCTGGATTAACCTGCAGGGCAAAGGATCGGGCTTTTACTGGTATGGTTTTGCGTTGAAACGTGAATTCTGGGAAAAAAAGGCCAGCCTTACGCTGGGAGTAAACAATCCTTTGAACCGGGGGTTGAGACAAACGTATCGGCAGTTTGCTCCAACGTTTGAATCGGTGACGCATTCGCTTTACGTGAACCGTTCCGCACGGCTGGCCTTTGAATGGCGTTTTGGGAAGATGTCCTCCGGTGGCAAGCAAGGACGAAAAATCAGTAATGATGATACGGGACGGTAAACGGGTGTAAATGATATGCAAGAACAGATTTTCTTTCAATCATTACTAAATAGAAAATCTGTTCTTATGCATTATAAAAATGTAAAATTTTGTATTGTTATATAATTATAGTTATGTTAAGTAACAGATTTATTACTCCTATTTAACCAGGATTACTTAACATATTTCGTTCCTATTCAACATAAAGTAGGTTATTACACAACCCAACTTATCCTGAATTATAATGTATTTAATACATTACCCTACTTTCTATACGCATGAATTATATTAACCATACAGCCACATACAGGAATAGAGATCATACTACTGATAAGATAAACAATGAATACTTTTATTTTAAGCTTTTTTTCATGCTCGGGTATGTCGTCTTTTATTTCATACGTTATTCTGAAATACTGGCCTTCCCGAACTTCCCGCAGTAGATTGATGCACATAATGCAGCTTAATAGTATTGGTTTATGGCGTCACCTGCCGCTACTCCTACAGAGTGTAAAGATTGATTACTCACTCGTGTAATCCCAATGGCATACAGTCTCTTAATTCTACCTACTCCAACTAAAGACTTTGCCCCTATACTAAGAAAAAATTTCGTTCAACTACTTTATGAATAACGATGAATTATTTACTGGTAATCAGAGAAATGTGAGACTGTATTAATGTGAGTTTTATATTATGCTTAGCCCTGTGATTTTTGAATGATTGAGTATTCATAATGATGTACTTATGGAGTATAGAAGCATCATTAAAAGAAAAAACCATATATTTGTAAAAATAATTATTATAACGTAACAATAACGTTACAAAAACTATTTACATTTGCTTTATAGTTTTCAACTCAACTGATCCTACTATGCCTCGTTTATCAAGAGAAGGATTCAAGCATAATGCTAAAGTATTTGAAAAGACCTGTCAATGGTGTGGAACGCCGTTCTTTGCTTCCCGCTCCACTGCCAAGTTTTGTTCGTCGACGTGCAGAGCTTATTCCCATCAGGCCGATACGCTGGATACGGCAGCTCCCTGGCAGGAGACTGATCGTACGGTAGATGCTCTGCTCCACCAGATCGCTTTTCTCAAATCTCAGGTTGAGTCTCTTTCGAGGGATAATCACGAATTGCGAAGAGCTTTGGAGGAAGCCAAAAAGGCAGAATAAGTTAAAAGCCCTGCCGGGGGAGCATTCTCCCCCCGGCAGGGCTTTTACTGATCTATCTCTAAAGAAATAATACCTTATTGTTTCAATACCCGATCCAGCTCAATGGCGGAGGTGATCAGGGCTAAGTGCGTCAAAGCCTGCGGATAGTTACCCAGCTGCTCGCCGCGTTTACTGATCTGTTCTGAAAACAAGCCCAGGCTGTTCGAATACCCCAGGATTTTCTCGAAGAAGTTACTGGCTCGTTCGACCTGACCATCCTTTGCCAGACACTCCACGAACCAGAACGAACACATCGTAAAGGTGCCCTCCTCCCCTTCCAGACCGTCAATGTTGGATTCTGCATTATTGTAGCGGTAGATGAGTACATCCAGCTTCAACTCCCGTTCAATGGCCTGCAATGTTTTCTGCCAGCGGGGTTCGTTTGAAGTGATGAACTGAACGGCGGGCATCAGCAATACGGAAGCGTCGAGCTCGTGCCCACCTTTGTACTGCACGAAAGATTCCTTCTCCTCGGACCAGAATTCATTGTACACATAATTGTAAATCTCATTCCGGGTGTTGTACCACTTTTCACGGGGGTACGGGAAGGAACGTTCTTCACCAATTTTAATGGCCCGGTCCAACGCCACCCAGCACATCATGAACGAGTGCAGAAACTCCCGTTCTTTTCCCCGGATTTCCCACATGCCATGATCCGGTGTTTTCCAGTGGTCACAGACGTATTCTACTTCAACCGTCAGTTTTTGCCAGAATTCGTAGGTCAGATGCCCCCCGTACTTATTGAAAAGATAAATCGTGTCGATGAGTTCTCCGTAGATATCCATCTGTTTCTGGTCAACGGCTCCGTTACCAATCAGTACAGGTTTGGAATCCTGGTATCCCCGGAAATGCTTCAGCTCTGTTTCATCGTCGGGCATGGTTCCGTCTACTTTATACATGAGCTGCAAGGGCTCATCTAGGCAATGGGCTTCTACCCAGTCCATAAAGGTGCGGGCTTCATCGATGAAGCCCAGACGGAGGAAAGCGAACATGGTAAAGGCCGAGTCCCTGATCCAGCAGTATCGGTAATCCCAGTTGCGTTCACCTCCCAGCGTTTCGGGTAGAGCAAAAGTGGGAGCTGCTACTACGGAACCATACTGGTGGGAAGACAGCAACTTCAGCGTAATGGCGGAACGAATCACCATTTCCCGCCAACGCCCCTGATAGGTACACTTACGGGTCCAGTCTTTCCAGAAATGATGCGTTTCATCGTAATGGGCGGTACAGAAATCCGTTACGCCTTCGGTAATCTCGTCATTCCCGTCACAAAGGATGAAGCATAAGGTTTGCCCTTCCTTCAGGGTAAAGTGAGTCACCACGTCGTTATCGGCCAGATCCATTTCAATGTCGCTGTAGAGATGGAGAATCTGGTCATTGTCCCCGCTGAACTTTACGCCCTTGGTAACCTGCTCGGCCGTGTGGCCACTCTGGGAATAGTTAAACCGGGGCCGACAGGAAAGTTTAAACTCCACGTTACCCCGAACGGCCGTTACTTTTCGGATGAGCGTCATGTGAGAACCCTCTTCGTGAACGGGCATGAAATCGGCCAGTTCGGCAATGCCATAGTCCGAAAAAAAACGGGTAACGAGAATGGCCGTATCCGTTAGGTAAATTTGTTTATAGGATAAATCCTGCAGCGTAGGAATGATTGAAAAGTGACCTCCTTTTTCAGGATCCAGCATGGCGGTAAAAACCGAAGGAGAATCGAAACGAGGTAAACACAAAAAATCAATAGAACCATAATGGGAAACCAGAGCGGCGGTATTCATATTACCAATCAAACCGTACTGGTCAATAGTAGCCTGCTTCATATCAATGCCTTAAGGGGTGGTTTAGTAACTGGGTTAATAATTGAGTGTTTATGGCGGTAAAAGGATCATGCGAGCCTCCCGTTTTTTGGGTATTCTCACCAAATTCTAATTTCATTTTCGCGGGAAAATCCCTGAAAATCTAGTCCTTCCTTTACCTTCGTAGCTTCTCTCTAAACCTTAAGTATTCGTATGATTCGCTGGATTTTTTTCGTACTGGCGGCGTTGTCGCTGGTTCGGGCCGGAGTGGCTCAAACTCCCCGCAGCTGGCCCGCCACTTACCCCTGGTGGAAGAGTAATAACCTCCGCACCATTCAGTTTAACTTACCTGCTACGGAAGCAGCCACCTTACGGGCCGACTCGGTGGTAGCCGATCTCAAACGGCATTACGCCAATACCCTGATTATCAACATTGGCGGAATCATGGCATTTTATCCGACCCGACTGGATTTCCATTACCGCAATCCCTACCTGCGTTCGGAAACAGTGATGAAAGAAATCATCGACCAGTGTCATCAGGCAGGCATCAGGGTTATCGTTCGCTTTGACTTCAGTCGCGTACACGAGAGCATTTTCAAGGCTCATCCCGACTGGTGCTACCTTTCCCCCAAAGGCGAACGGGTTTATAATACGGATATGGTGGTCGTTTCGATCAATGCTCCCTACGTACAGCAAAAGGCCTTTGACATCATTGCGGAAGTACTGGACACCTTCCCCATCGACGGAGTATTCCTGAACATGCCGGGATACCAGGTCAATAATCCCTACGAAGGCGTCTATCACGGCATTGATCAGAATGAACACGATAAAAAACGTTTCGCCGAGTATAGCCAGGGTCTGGTGTTACCAACCAAAGAAGACAAAAACGATCCGCTCTTTCAGAAATACCTGGCTTTTAAAAAGTTTACCGTCGAAGAATGGACGAAGCGTCTGCACCACCTGATTAAATCGAAAAGTGAAAAAATAGCCTTATGCACCTACCTGGATGAATACGTGGACATCATCCGCCACGAATCGCAGACCAACAGCCTGCCTTACTGGCCTTACACCGCATCCGATAACGTCAACAACGCCATTCATACGTTTCCGGCTCACACGATCAGTAATGCCAGTATTCAGCAAATTTCCTTTCAGTCCCGATTCAATGCCATTGAACCCGACGAGATCAGGATTCGGTTGTACGAAAACATCGCCAACGGTTCGGGGCTGGACATCAGCATGATGGGTGACATGCAGGATTACGAAGACGAACGCAATTATCCGGTCATTAAAGAAGTCTACGGCTTTCACAAACGGCATGAAAAGTACTACGGTCGCTATACTTCCGTATCGAAAATTGCCCTGATTGCTCCCGGTTCCTGGCCCAGTGGCTTGCCCATGCAGGAATACCGGGGTATTCAGCTCATGCTGAAAGAAGCCCACCTGCCTTTTGATATCATCGAAGACGCCCAGATTCAGAAACGGGCGGCAGATCTGAAACGCTACTCGCTGATCATTCTTCCGGATATTATCTCCCTGCCAGCGGGCTCTATCAGTGTTTTGAAACAGCTCAGTCAGCAGGGAACTCATCTGCTGGCCACCAACCGAAGTCTTTCCGACCAGCCGGACGCTCTGCGGGAATTATTTGGCGTGGAGACCATCAACACCGAAAGTGAAGGCAGCGGCTATTACCTGACTCCGGTTCATCAGCCCATGTTTCGTCGACTGGCTGGTCAGAAAATGATCATGTGGAAGTTCAATCTGGGACAGTATGGCTGGACTAAAGATACCCGGCTTCAGTTACCCATTCTGGCCAAGGGCCGGCCGGGTCCTCCGGAGATCATCGGCGGTCATGACTCTACGGGTTATTATGCTCTCGGACTGCATACGTATGGCAAAACCGTGAACGCTTTGCTGCCCATCAACCTGGGCCGCCTGTATTACCTGCACGGTTATCAGGAGCATAAACACCTGTTACTCGATCTGATGGATCACCTGGATCCCAACCTGTCTAAAACCATTGAAACCAATGCCCCCGGCCGGGTTGAAGTGATTCTACAGGAGTATACCGAAAATACACCCGCTGCCCTCACCAGAAAGAAAACCGACGGCCTGATTCTGCACCTCATCAACCTGACCGGTTTCAGTGGGAATACGTATTTTCCGCCCATACCCGTCCAGCAGTTGAGTTTTAAAATCAAGTCGGCGTTTGCCCCCTCCCGCATCACCCAACTGGATCATAGCAAGGCCATCCCTTTCTCTTACGACCAGGGAATGATCCGTTTTACCCTCCCCGAGCTTCAGGCTTACGCAGGTATCGTGATAGCCCGATAAAAAACGAGTCCCCCGACTGAATCGGGGGACTCTATGCAAAGGTTGAAGGCTGAATGTACAAGCAGTACGCCTCTATATGTCCCCCCCCTGGACTAAGGTTATCACGCCTGGACGAAAAAAAATCAAATAAATTTTAAATCACTGTATTTCAATCATTTACAATAGACAAAACTTTTTCAATATAAGGGTAGTCCTGGTTATACAAAAAATAGGCATTCTTTTTTAATGGGTCGTTCAGGCCGAGACCACACGAGGGCTTGATTAATTTATGAAAAAGGACGAAATCCATTTAGACGACTGGAAACGAATTCTCTGGGGCATGGCTCCACCTGAATTTTTTATTGAAGTACTCTTCCGTACTCTTATCATTTACCTCTTCCTTCTCGTGATCATGCGTTTTCTTGGAAAACGCATGAATGGGCAGCTTTCCATTACGGAAATGGGAGTCATGCTCACGACCGGGGCCATTATTTCGCCCTCTATGCAGGCACCCGACCGGGGAATTGCTCTGGGCATATTTGCCATGACCTGTGCTCTCCTCTACCAGCGACTGACCACGCTCTGGGGTTTCAATAACAAGAAAATTGAGAAAATCATGCAGGGAACGGTAAGCGTTCTCGTCATTGACGGTGTCATTCAGGTGGACAGCCTGAATGGGAACCGTGTTTCCCGTCAGCAGCTGTTTACGGAACTTCGCCGAAAAAGTGTGTATAATCTGGGACAGGCCAAGCGGGTCTACCTCGAAGCTTCGGGACTGTTCAGCATCTACGAACGAAAAGAAGCTTTACCGGGCCTGTCGACTTTACCTCCGAATGTTGCAGATGAGGAGATACACAACATTCAGAAGGTGCTGGATGATACCCTGGCGTGCAGCAATTGCGGCACGAGTGTGCCGAAACAAGAACAATCAAACCCTTGCCCTACCTGTCAGTCCAGAGACTGGGCGGATGCCGTTTTATAGACTTTGCCATGAAACCTGAAGATATCAATATCACCGACTGGCCGCGGATCCTGATGGGTGAGTTACCCACCGATTATTTTTTCGAGATTCTGCTCCGCATGGCTTTCACGTATCTGCTGCTCATGGTATCCATGCGTCTGATGGGTAGGCGAATGGCCTCCCAGATGAACCGCAATGAAATGGCCGCCCTTACTTCGCTGGCCGCAGCGATTGGTATGCCCGTCTTATCTCCGGATCGGGGCCTGTTACCGGCCGTTGCCATTGCCATCATTATCGTGCTCGGACAGAGGCTGATTGCCCGGCTGGCTTCCCGTAACGAACGGTTTGAGGCTATTACTCAGGATGAGCTGGATATTCTGGTTCAGAATGGAATTCTGAATCTGGACCAGATGAAACGAAGCCGAATCACCCGCGAACGCCTCTTTGCCCAGCTTCGTTCGGAGGGACTTTTACACCTGGGGCAGGTTCGACGCTTGTACCTGGAAGCCAACGGAAAATTTACACTCATTCAGGAAGAACCTTCCATTCCGGGCCTTTCGGTCATTCCCAACTGGGACAAGAAGCTGATTGAAGAACAAACCAAAGCGGAAGATCGGCTGGTTTGTAAAAATTGTGGCAACCGAATGCCCGACGAATCCAGTACCGACGAACCCTGTGCCCAGTGCGGCGATCAAAACTGGTTAGCTCCCATTCAGACGGAAGAATAGTTTTTTTAGAAGGCTGAACCTGTACCAATTCTTTTCGTGAATGACCCCGCAACTCTGGTGGCAATCGGGTATAATTTATCAAATTTACCCCCGCTCTTTTCAGGACAGCAACGCCGATGGCATCGGCGATTTAAATGGTATCATCCGTCGACTGGATTATCTGAAATGGCTGGGTATTCAGGCCGTCTGGATTTCACCCGTTTATCCTTCCCCCATGGCCGACTATGGCTATGATATTTCCGATTATCAGGACATTCATCCCATTTTTGGGTCCATGGAAGACTTCGATCGCCTGCTCGACGAAGTTCATCAGCGGGGTATGAAGCTGATTCTTGACCTGGTTCCGAACCATACTTCCGATCAGCACCCCTGGTTTCTGGAGTCCCGGTCTTCCAGGGATAACCCCAAACGCGACTGGTACATCTGGAAGGATGCCCTGCCCGATGGCTCGGAGCCTAATAACTGGCTGGCGATGTTTGGAGGAAAAGCCTGGGAATGGGACGAAACCACCCAGCAGTATTACTATCACGCCTTCCTGAAAGAACAGCCGGACCTGAACTGGCGGAACCCGGACGTGCAACGAGCCATGATGGACGTGATGCATTTCTGGCTCCGGAAAGGCGTGGATGGATTTCGGGTGGATGTCATGTGGCACATGATCAAGGATAGCCAGTTCCGAAACAATCCGGTTAACCCGGATTATCAGCCTCACCAGGCTACGGTGGATCAGTTACTGGCCGTCTATTCGACGGATCAGCCCGAGGTGCATGGCATCGTCCGGCAGATGCGGCAGGTGCTGGATAGTTACCCCGAGCGGATGATGATTGGGGAGATTTACCTGCCCGTTCACAAGCTGGTTACGTACTACGGCGAAAACGGCTCGGGAGCTCATCTGCCCTTCAATTTTCAGTTACTTAACCTGCCCTGGGATGCCAGTCAGCTGGCCGCAGCCATCAGTCAGTACGAGGGAGCCCTGCCCGAAAACGGCTGGCCGAACTGGGTGTTGGGTAACCACGATCAGCCCCGCATTACCAGCCGGGTCGGCATTCAGCAGGCCCGCGTGGCGGCTCTTCTGTTATTAACCCTTCGGGGTACCCCTACGATTTATTACGGGGATGAAATTGGCATGCAGGACGTTCCGATTCCTTTCGATGAAGTTCAGGATCCGCAGGGACTGAATATGCCGGATAAGAACCTCAGCCGGGATCCTTCCCGTACGCCCATGCAGTGGGATGCTTCAGTGAATGGAGGATTTAGCCCCAGTAAACCCTGGCTACGGCTTTCCAGTGCGTTCCGTCGGCAAAATGTAGATTCGGAACGCGATAATCCTTTTTCCATGCTGACGCTTTATAAACGTTTGATTGATCTAAGGCAGAAAGAAGTTTCGTTTACCGCCGGAGCTTACATTCCGGTGCATTCGGATCATCAGATACTGGCTTACAAGCGAACGTTTGAAGAGGCGGCCAGCTTCCTGATTGTGCTGAACCTTACCCATCGTCCCGCCTATTTCAAACCCGAACATTATGCATTTCAGGGAACCGTCGTACTTTCCACCCTTCCCGAAGAGGAAGGCCAGGAAGTTGATACTTATTTTGCTTTGAGCGGCGATCAGGGCATTATCATTCGATTAGACGAATGATCTATTTACCTCACCTTTCTAATCGCAATTCTTCAACTCATCTTATGAAAAAAGCAGGCTCTCATTACCACGGAGATCACTCCTGTACATTTACGGTCTGGGCTCCCGAAAAAGAGCAAATGTTCCTGGAACTGGTTCATCCACGGGAAGAAACATTACCCATGATTAAAAACGATCTGGGATATTTTGAATTAACGCTTCCGGAGACAGGCCCCGGCACGCGTTATTTTTTCCGACCTGAAAATGAACATCATTACCCCGATCCGGCGTCTCAGTTTCAGCCCGAAGGCGTGCACGGGCCTTCGGAGGTGGTAGATCAGCAATCGTACCCGTGGAAGGATCAGGTCTGGAAAGGGATTCCTTTTCCCTCGGCTATTCTGTACGAGTTACACGTCGGTACGTTCACGCCCGAGGGAACGTTTGAAGCCGTCATTCCCCGATTAAAAGATTTAAAGGAACTGGGCATTAACGCTCTGGAAATCATGCCCATTGCTCAGTTCCCCGGCGGACGTAACTGGGGCTATGACGGGGTGTTCCCCTACGCGGTGCAAAACACCTACGGAGGCCCGGAAAGCTTGAAAAAACTCGTGGATGCCTGCCATGCCGAAGGCATAGCCGTGTATCTGGACGTGGTGTATAACCACGTAGGGCCGGAAGGAAACTATCTGGAAGAATTTGGTCCTTACCACACGGAAAAATACTGCACGCCCTGGGGCGGAGCCATGAATTTTGATGAAGCCTGGAGTGACGGCGTGAAAGAATTTTTTATCCAGAACGCTCTGTACTGGATCGAAGAATTTCACATGGATGGCCTCCGTTTCGACGCTATTCATACCATTTTTGACCAGAGTGCCCTGCATTTCTGGCAGTTGCTTCACGAAAAAATTCACGAGCTGGAACTCAAACTGGGCCGGACCGTGGTGATGATCGCGGAAAGTGATTTAAACGACCCAAAGGTATTGAAATCCGTTGATACGGGTGGCTGGGGCTTTACCGCTCAATGGTTTGATGATTTTCACCATTCTCTTTATTCCATCATTGATGATAAGGAAGGGCTGAGACGGTACCCGGATTTTGGTCAAATGGATCAGTTAGCCAAAGCCTATACCGATGGATTTGTGCACAGCGGGGAATTCAATAAAAACCGCAAGCGAAGATTCGGAGCTTCGTCGGTCAGCTTACCGGGTCATCAGTTCATTGCTTTCATTGATAATCACGATCAGGCGGGTAACCGTCTGATGGGTGAACGCTTGTCCATGTTACTGGATGCGGATCGTCTGAAGGTAGCTGCCGCCGCCATGATGCTGAGTCCCTGCGTACCCATGCTGTTTATGGGCGAGGAATACGCAGCCCAGACGCCCTTTCTGTATTTCATCAGCCATTCCAAGCCGGAGTTGATTGAGATGGTTCAGAAGGGCCGGACCGAAGATTTTAAATCATTCAATGAGGGCAAGCAGGAAGTTCCACCCGACCCCCAGGATGAGCAGACGTTTCAGGACTCCATCCTGAACTGGGATCAGCGGAAAGAAGACAAACACCAGCAAATGCTGCACTGGTATAAAGCCCTGATTCAGCTCCGGCAAACGCAACCCATCCTCAGGAATTTCAATAAAGATCTCGTTCAGGTACAGACCATTGATGAATCCGGGTTTGTACTGGTTCGTCAAAATACCGATCATAACCAATGCCTGATCGCTTTCTTTAATTTATCCAATGATTCAATTCAGACGCACGTTCCTAAAAAATGCAATAGCTGGAACAAATTGCTGGATTCAAGGGATCCTCAGTTCACCACTTCCGAGGCTACCCAGGAAGTTTATTCAGATGACGTATATGCTAATGCGGTAATAAATCTGTACCCGTGGAGTGTGGTCGTATATTGTGGCGAAAATTAAACGCGAATCCCCGCTAATTCTAGCGGGGATTTTCTTTGAGTTCAGCCGTGAAATATGTCGTATTTTCCTCAAATCTCTACAGAATCTGGTTCGGATAGTTTTTTAGATACTATGAGTGCTTAAGATAACGCATGTTGTAACATACTAGTAGAAACTGCTAATCTCCAGCCGACTTAAACTAATTATAGACCCAACGAATGAAGTCCACTACTACTTACCCTGGCTCTCCTTTCCCGCTAGGTGCAACATACGACGGCGAAGGCGTAAACTTTGCCATCTTCGCAGAAAATGCAACCGCTATTGATTTATGTCTGTTTGATGAGATTTCCGGTCAGTCCGAGACGACCACCATTCCCCTGCTGGAGCGGGCCTATCACATCTGGCACGTCTACATTCCGGGCCTGAAACCCGGCCAACTTTACGGCTATCGGGTAGATGGACCTTACGAACCAGAAAATGGCCACCGCTTCAACCGGAACAAGTTATTGATTGATCCCTACACGAAGGCTCTCGCGGGTACGGTGGAATGGAACGAGTCGCTTTTCTCGTATAAAATGGGCGAAGAGGACCTGACATTCAGTGATACGGATAGTGCTCCTTACGTGCCTAAATCAGTAGTTATTGATACGAATTTTGACTGGGAAGGTGATACATTCCCCAAGATTCCTTACAACCATACGATTGTCTACGAAACACACGTAAAAGGCTTTACGCAGTTACATCCCGAAATTCCTGAAGAAATTCGCGGTACGTACGCTGCCTTAGGGCATCCGGTTACCATCAAATACCTGAAAGAACTGGGTGTTACAGCGGTAGAGTTAATGCCTATTCACTCGTTCATCAATGACAGCCATCTGGTTGAAAAAGGACTTAAGAATTACTGGGGTTATAACTCCATCGGGTTTTTCTCTCCTGACGCAGAGTACTCCAGTTCAGGCGTACGCGGCGAGCAGGTTACCGAGTTCAAAACGATGGTGAAAGAACTTCACAAAGCAGGCATCGAAGTTATTCTTGACGTCGTATATAACCATACGGCAGAAGGAAATGAAAAAGGCCCGACGCTTTCGTTCAAAGGCATCGACAACGCGGCTTACTATCGTCTGCACGAAGGTCGTTACTACAACGATTATACGGGTACGGGCAATACGCTCAACGTAATGCAACCGAACGTGCTGCGGTTAATCATGGACAGCCTTCGTTACTGGGTGCAGGAGATGCACGTGGACGGATTCCGTTTTGACCTGGCCTCTACACTGGCTCGGGGTCTGCACGACGTGGATAAACTGAATTCATTCTTCGACGTAATTTATCAGGATCCTATTATTTCTCAGTCCAAACTCATTGCGGAGCCCTGGGATGTGGGTGAAGGTGGGTATCAGGTTGGTAAATTCCCTCCGGGCTGGGCCGAATGGAACGGCATGTACCGCGATTGCGTCCGTGATTACTGGAGAGGTGCCGATAGTAAGCTGGGCGAATTTGCCAGCCGTTTCCTGGGCAGTCCTGACTTATACCGCGAAGATTACCGTAGCCCAACGGCCAGTATCAACTTCATTACGGCTCATGATGGCTTTACGCTTAATGATCTCGTTTGTTACAACGATAAACACAACGAAGCGAACGGCGAGGACAATAACGACGGCGAAAGCCACAACCGTTCCTGGAACTGCGGAGCGGAAGGTCCGACGGACGATGAGGAAATCAATAAGTTACGTCAGCAGCAGAAGCGTAACTTCCTGACTACCCTGTTCCTTTCGCAAGGCGTGGCCATGCTGGTTGCCGGTGATGAATTTGGCCGCACCCAGGGAGGAAATAACAACGCCTACTGTCAGGATAATGAAATTTCCTGGCTCCATTGGGATAATCAGGACGTTGATTTACTGGAATACACCAAAAAAATCATCAAGTTCAGTCAGCAACACCCGGTCTTCTGCCGTCGGGGCTGGTTTAAAGGTCAGCCCATTCAGGGAACCGACCGCGAGGATATCGCCTGGTTCCTGCCCGATGGGAATGAAATGAGTGATGAAGACTGGCAAAATGGCTACGCCAAATCACTGGGGGTTTACCTGAGTGGTCATGCCATCAAGTCAGTAAGTGAAAAAGGCGAGAAAATTCTTGATGATAGTTTTTACGTGCTCTTCAACGCCCACTACGAACCCATTGAATACCAGATTCCTTCGAAAAAATGGGGCGGTAACTGGGTAAAAGTAGTGGATAGTTATGCCAACTACGTTGACGAGAACGGAGAACCCTACGATAACGGACAAAAAGTAACCGTAGAAGGCCGCTCAGTCGTGGTACTGAAAAGCCCCCTTTCGACTCATTAACCATGAAAGAAATAGACCTGAGTGCTCGCAGCCTCGGGGTGAATTTCAATCAGGCGGGAGAGGCCCACATTGTGGTGTGGGCCCCCCTGCTTGAATCAGTAGAGATTTATCTGGAAAAGCCACGGGTCATGTATCCGCTGATGAAAGATAAATACGGCTACTGGGAATTGACCACCCCTGAATTGAAACCCGGCGATTTGTACCAGTTTGTGTTGAACGACGGTCGTCACGTACCCGATCCTGCTTCGATTAGCCAGCCTTACGGCGTACATGGCTCTTCCCAGGCTCTGGATCTTCAATCTTACCCCTGGACGGATCAGTCCTGGAAGAATCCCCAACTGGAGGATTACATTTTCTACGAACTTCACGTAGGCACTTTTTCGGAAGAAGGCACTTTTGCCGGTATTGAATCCAAACTTGATTATCTGGTTGATTTAGGCATAACGGCCATTGAGCTGATGCCCGTTGCTCAGTTTCCCGGTAAGCGTAACTGGGGCTACGATGGGGTCTATCCCTTCGCTGTTCAGGATTCCTACGGCGGCCCTGAAGGCTTGAAACACCTGGTAAACGCCTGCCATGAAAAAGGCCTCGCCGTCGTGCTGGATGTAGTTTATAACCACATGGGACCAGAAGGAAATTATTTTTCTCTGTATGGTCCATACTTCACCAAACAGTATCGGACACCCTGGGGCGATGCCATCAATTTCGACGATGAATGGAGCGACGGCGTTCGTGACTATTTCATTGAGAATACGCTGATGTGGTTCCGGGACTATCACATTGATGGGTTACGGCTGGATGCGGTACACGCCATTCGTGATTTCAGCCCCGTGCACATTCTTCGGGAAATCAAGCAGTACGTCAATGATCTCTCCCGGGAAACGGGTCGCAATCATTACCTGATCGTAGAGATGGAGCTGAACGATAACCGCTTCATCAATTCATTTGACAAGGGCGGTTACGGAATGGACGCTCAGTGGAGTGATGAGTTCCACCACGCCCTCCGCGTATCAGCCGGTGGCGAACGCACGGGTTATTACGCGGATATGGACGGTACTGCCGCTTTCGCCAAAGCCTATCAGAACGCTTACGTACACACAGGTGAGTACACCTTCCGAAGAAATAAAACCTTTGGTACGCCAACGGAGCATTTTGGTAACCATCAGTTTGTGGTCTTCTCCCAGAATCACGATCACATTGGCAACCGGATGAATGGGGATCGGTCCAGTCAGCTAACCAATTTTGAGATGCTGAAGGTAATGGCCGGGTCAGTTATCACCAGTCCATTTTTACCCCTGCTGTTTATGGGCGAAGAATGGGCAGAATCGCGGCCCTTCCTTTATTTCACCGACCACAGTGATCCGGAATTATCGACGGCCGTGCGGGAGGGCCGGAAGAAAGAGTTTGCTGCCTTCCACGGCGAAGGCGAAGCCCCGGACCCCACGATTCAGGACAGCTTCGATCAGTCCAAACTTGAGTGGAACTTACAGCAGGACCACATTCATCATACGTTATACAACTACTACAGGCAACTTATTCAGATTCGCAAAGACCATTCTTTAATCCGGCAGGGCAATCGCCAGGACATGGATGTCATGGTGGATGAAGCGAAAGACGTTATCGTGGTTCGTCGCTGGCACCAGCAACAGCAACTCCTGATTGCCATGAATTTCTCCTGCGATCCCTATGTCATTACGGTATCGGATCAGGCTCCGGTCTGGAAAAAATGCCTGGATTCGGCGGACCCTCAGTGGGGGGGCGAACAAGCCTCTCCCGATGAGCTTCAGGCCGGCACTCTATTAACGCTTCAACCCGAATCGATTTTAATGTATTCCCATGAATAATCCCATCGCCACGTACCGCTTTCAGTTTCATAAGGACTTTTCGCTGAAAGAGTTCGAAGCGATTATTCCCTATCTGAAAAAACTGGGGGTAAGTACGGTATATGCTTCACCCATTTTTGAATCCACGCCGGGCAGTACCCACGGGTACGACGGGTTGAATCCCCACCGAATCAATCCCGAGATTGGCACCGAAGCTGATTTCCAACGCATTGCCCGAAACATTCACGAAGAAGGATTTCAGTGGTTACAGGATATTGTTCCGAACCACATGGCTTATAGTTCGGCTAATCTCTGGATCTGGGACGTGTTTCAGAAAGGAAAACGTTCCGTCTATGAGGATTTCTTTGACATTGACTGGGAAAATCCCGTTAGCCCGGGCCAGATCATGGCTCCTTTTCTGGGCGATACGCTGGAAAACGTTATCAGGGAAAATCAGCTTCAGCTGGCTTACCGTCGCGGGCAACTGGTCTGGGTGGTGTACGATGAAACCGAATTCCCGGTTAATCCGGACAGTTACGCCACCATTCTGGCTGAAGTACCCGAAGCCAAAAGCCTCCTGGAATCGCTGAAGAAACTGGAAGAGGTTTCGGATAATGGCCTGTATGGCGTTCAATTAAGTGAGCTGCTCCTTCAGCCTATGCAAACGGACGAGGACTTACTAGCGGCTGTTGAAGCTCAATTGAAGAAAATAAACGGCTCGGCTGATCAGCTGGCGGAATTGGCCAGTCAGCAGTATTTCCGGCTGTGCCATTACGCAGAGACTGATTACCAGATCAACTTCCGTCGGTTTTTTACGGTGAATGGACTGATTTGCCTGAACATTCAGAAGCCTGAAGTATTCGAGCATTTTCATAAGTACATTCAGTCGCTGGTAGATACGGGCGTTTTTCAGGGCTTACGCATTGACCACATCGACGGATTATACAATCCCAGCCGTTACCTCGAACAGCTTCGTGACATAGCGGGGCCAGAAACCTACATCACGGTTGAAAAAATTCTGGAACCCGGTGAAAAGCTCAATGAAAGCTGGCCCATTCAGGGAAATACAGGATATGATTTTCTTTCGTACGTCAATAACCTGTTCACCAATAAAGCCGCGGAAAAACCTTTCACGCAATACTACCAGAAGCTGACGGGCGATAAGGATTCCGTTCAGGAACAGATTCACCGGAAAAAAGCCATGATCCTGCTGGATCACATGGGTGGCGAACTCGATAATCTGGTTCGGCTGTATACTTCTCTGTCTTTACCGGAAATGGAGACGGAGGCTTTGAAAGATGGGATCGCTCTCTTCCTGATCCACTGCCCGGTGTATCGCTATTATGGCAATGCCTGGCCGCTGGGTGAGGAAGAACAACAGGCAATCAAAGAGATATTTAAAGCTATCCGTCAGCAGTACCCCGAAAAAAAGGGGACAATCAATGCTTTAGAAAAAACCTTGCAACTGGAAGAAGCCCTGCCTTTCTACCAGCGATGCATGCAGTTTTCGGGCCCGCTGATGGCCAAAGGCGTAGAGGATACGTTACTGTATACCTATACCCGTTTCATTGGTCATAACGAAGTAGGCGACTCGGTCGAAGAATTTGGCATTACTTCCGAACACTACCATGCCCTCATGGCGGATCGTCAGGAGCACTGGCCCCTGTCCCTGAATGGTACGTCTACGCACGATACCAAACGCGGCGAAGACGTGCGGGGCCGACTCAATGCTCTGACTGACTTGCCTGAGCAATGGATTGAAACGGTGAGTAACTGGTTCTCGATGCATCCTTCAACGAAGTTGCAGCCGAACGACCAGTATCTGATATACCAGACCGTGGTAGGAGCTCACCCCATGCCCGGTCAGGACGATGATGATTTTGAAAATCGTCTGCATGAATACCTGCCCAAAGCCCTACGCGAGGGCAAGGTGAATTCTACCTGGACGCAACCGGACGAATCGTACGAGCAGGCGGCTAAAGATTTTGCTTCGTCCTTGCTGGACAAGTCGGGTGATTTCTATAAAATTTTCGAAAGTTTTCACCGTACGGTGTGCGACTGGGGGATTGTGAATTCTCTGGCTCAGACTCTGCTGAAATTTACTTCACCCGGCGTTCCTGATGTATATCAGGGAACGGAGCTTTGGGATCTGAGTCTGGTAGATCCGGATAACCGTCGTCCCGTTGACTATAGCCTCCGCGAAAAGTACCTGGATGAAATGGATTCGCTCGACTGGCGGGCTTTATGGCAACATCGGTATTCCGGTCAGATCAAGCTCTGGTTAACGCATCAATTATTTCAGGAGCGAAAAGAGAACGCGGATACCTTTACTCAGGGTCTGTATCTACCCCTAGCAGTTGAAGGTACTTATAAGGATCATGTGCTTGCGTTTGCCCGTCGTTACAAGCAAAACTGGTACGTGGTAGCTGTTCCTCTGCACGCCGCCCAGATTGGCTCCATTCACGAAGTGCTGGAGATCGACTGGAAAGATACCCGCGTAGTACTGCCCGAAGATGCTCCCCAGAACTGGCAGAATCTGTTAGGTTCCGCTTCCGTAAGTTCCGGGTGTCTGGTTCAGGACTTATTCAGTGAGTTACCGTTTGCTTTACTTAAGGGGCAACCCGACATCCGGGATCGCTCGGCGGGTTTGTTACTGGCCGTTACATCCTTACCCTCGGCCTTCGGGGTTGGTGATTTAGGACCAGAAGCGTACAAGTTCGCGGATTTCCTGAGCAAGAGTAAGCAGAGTTACTGGCAGTTACTGCCCTTAAATCCGACGGGCGAAGATCAGGGTTTTTCTCCCTACAGCTCCATTTCCAGTCGGGCCGGAAATCCTATTTTGATTAGTCCGGAGTCATTACAGACGGATGGTTTATTGGGTGATCTGGCCGATTACCGCATCATGGAAACCCCGGAAGCGGATTTCAAACAGGCTTTGGCCTTAAAGTATCAGTTACTGGAACAGGCCTACGCTCAATATCAGAAACGGCCTTTGCTGAAACGGGAGTTTGATACCTTCTGTCTGACCGAGGCGGAATGGCTGGACGATTTTGTGCTGTACGTAGTCATTAAACAGCAACAGGAAAACAAACCCTGGTTTGAATGGCCCGACGCCCTGAAACACCGGGATGCCCTTACCCTACAGGACTTTAAAGAGGCACACGCGGAGCAACTAGTCTACCAGCGGTGGATTCAGTTCATTTTCTTCCGGCAGTGGCATCAGCTTCGGCGGTACAGTAACGTGCGGAATGTAAAGCTTTTTGGTGATTTACCCTTCTACCCCAGTTATGATTCGGTAGATGTCTGGGCGAATCCTGAGCTTTTCTATCTGGATGAACAGGGGAATATGACCTGCGTGGCGGGGGTTCCACCCGATTACTTCAATGAAGACGGACAACGCTGGGGCATGCCCATTTACCGATGGGACGTTTTAAAAGCCCGTAAATACGACTGGTGGCTTAACCGGATCAGTAAGAACATGGAGTTGTATGACTTACTCCGGCTGGATCATTTCCGGGCTTTTGCCAGTTACTGGGAGGTTCCCGCTCAGGAGAAGTCAGCCAAAAATGGCGAATGGAAACCGGGCCCTGGCCTCGACTTCTTTGATGTATTACGCGAAAAACTGGGCAGCCTGCCCCTGGTAGCCGAAGACCTGGGCGATATTGGTTCCGACGTGTATGAGCTGCGGGATGCCTGCGTCTTACCTGGTATGCGGGTGTTGCATTTTGCGTTCAGTGATGAAATGCCGAAATCGGTTAATATTCTTCACAACCACATGCCGCTGAGCATTGCGTATACCGGCACGCATGATAACAACACCACCAAAGGCTGGTATCGAAATGATTTAAGTGCGGAGGATCACCGCCGACTGGAAGAATACCTGGGCGGTCCGCTGAAGGAAGAAACCATTCATTTCGTACTCATTCGGATGGTCTATTCTTCCGTAGCCCAAACTGCCATCCTGCCCGTTCAGGATGTATTGGGTCTCGATGAATCCGCCCGTATGAATACGCCAGCCGGCAACGAAGCCTGCTGGAAATGGCGACTGATTCCCGGCCAGCTAACGCAGGCTCATGAGGAGCAACTCCGCAAGTGGGCTGAGACCTTCCACCGGGGGTAAGAACCCTGACTGATTACTTAAAAAGAGCTTTGTCCTAAGTTGGGCGAAGCTCTTTTTAGTATCAAATGCTTTTCACTGACGAGTTACTTCAGTAGCAAATAAGGTTCCTCACTTCGCTCAGAATGACAGATAAGAGATATAGGACTGACCTCCCTCTCCCTGCTACTGCTAAGGCTTTACCAGTAACGGCAGGAGAATTGAACAAAACTACTTTATTTGCACGGTCTATCTGAAATTAAAGTATGTTTGAGAACCCCTACAACCCCATGGCCTGGATTCGCGGCCTTGAGAAAGGTAACGTCCACATTGGTGAACAAACCTGGATTGGTCCCTTTGCCGTGATTGACGGAGAATATGATCAGGTTACGTTGGGCCAGGGCTGCGATGTCTCCAGCGGAGCCCAGATTCTGACGCACGATACCGTCAAACGCTGCATCACGGCACGTGCCTATAACCAGATTGATCACGCACCTGTAACCATTGGCAACTACGTATACATCGGAACGAACGCCGTGATTCTGAAGGGCTGCGTCATTGGGGATCATTGTGTGATTGCCGCCGGGGCCGTAGTCAAAGAGCATACCATTGTTCCCCCCTACAGCCTCGTGGCGGGCGTTCCAGCTGAAATCAGGAAGAGTACGAAAGAGATTGTTGATATCTACCGAAATTCCTAATTTTTACTTTTCAACGTTCTTCAACTGTACTTACCTGTTTCGTTTCCGGTACGCCGAGCCACACCAACAACAAAGCAGCCAGGGCAATACCCGACAGAACCAGAAAGACCGTGTGGTAATTACTCCGCTGAAGCAGATACCCCGCAAACGCATTGCTCAGGGACGCTCCCAAACCCACCGCCGTGGCAATGGCTCCCTGTACGGTGTTGAATAAACCCGTTCCCTGCGTCAGGTCTGATACCATGAGAATGGACAATACCCCAAAAATTCCGGCTCCGATGCCGTCCAGGATCTGAATGGCGATCAGGGTTACTTCATCGCTGGTCAGGGTGTAGAGCACTCCCCGAATGGGTAATACGATAAAGGCCAGCAATAACAGCCGTTTACGCCCCTGAGAGGCCCTTTTCCCTACCCAGGCACTCACGGGAATCATGACAATCTGGGCGACAACGATACAGGCGGACATGTAAAGGGAAGCTCCTCCGGCATCGGATTTCAGCGAAAGACGCTGCCCTAACAGCGGCAGCATGGCGGCATTGGCAAAATGAAACAGCACGCAGGCCAATGCAAAGAACAAGAGTGACGGCTTGGTTAGTAACGACTTCCATGGATTTCCGGTTTCTTTGGTATCCGTACTGCCGCGGGCCAGCTCATCGTTGATTTCCTCGCTTTTAATCTGCCAGATGCTCAGACTACTTAATACAGACATCAGAGCCAGCAATACAAAAATTCCCTTGCTGCTTACAAAATACCCGATAACTCCCGCCAGCAAAGCGGCCACCACGTTTCCGGCGTGATTGAACGTTTCATTGCGGCCAATCCGGGCATCCAGAGCCTGAGGACCCACCAGTCCGAGGGTAATCGCCGCAACGGCGGGTCCAAACCAGGCGGCAGAAATACCCATCAGCACCTGACCACCCATAATGACTGAATAACTGGGCAAAAGGATGGTGAGCAAAGCGGCCACGGCCATTAAGCCGGACGCCAGGATCGTAAATAACTTTTTTCGCGTCGTGCGATCCACCAGAATACCCGCAGGGGTTTGCATCACCACGGTCGTAATGCCCATCACCGACATGGCAATGCCAATGTCCTGAGGCTTCCATTTTAAACTGACCATCAGATAAATAGCCAGGTAAGGCCCCATGCCATCGCGAACGTCGGCGAGCAGGAAGTTGGCTTTGTCCAAAGCCGACAAACTTTGCCGGGAGGGCTGCGGAGTAACGGAAGAAGAGCTTACCATTTTTTGAAGATGAAAAACACCGCAACTACCAGAAAGACAAATCCAACGGCATGATTCCAGGCTAGTTTATCCGTTTTGAACAGATACACCGTCATCAGCGTAAACACGGTCAGGGATACGACTTCCTGAATAATTTTTAACTGAAAAAGGCTGAAGGGTCCTCCCGTTTCTTCCGACCCAATCCGGTTGGCAGGTACCTGGAATACGTATTCAAAAAAGGCCAGTCCCCAGCTCAGGGCAATGATTCCGAACAGCGATAGTTTTGCCAGCTGCGGCCACTGCTTCACCTGCAAATGCCCATACCAGGCCAGGGTCATAAAGGCGTTTGAAACGGTTAATAGAGCAATACAAGCGAATGCTTTCATGATTTAAGTTTTGAGTTTGTATACTCAACCTGATTTTCATACCATCGTCTACTAAGATTAAGTATTTTAATCCACTTTTAAGCTCACTATTTTAAATTATCAACACATAAACTGTTAATTGTCAAGTTTTTACTATAAAATGAAAGGCCTCTCCCAACGGGAAAGGCCTTCTACTAATTCAATCAGGCAGTACTTAAAACTGAAGGGCATATCGCAGGGAAATGCTGCGACCCGGCATGTTATATCCCCGCTTCTCGTAATAATTTTCATCCGTCAGATTGTTAAGCAGCAACGTAACCGTATGCTTTTTCTGAAGGGTATAGGAGGCAACCAGATCCAGCACCATGAACGGAGTATATTCAATCTCCGGGTTCAGAGCATCGGTATAATCAATGTCGCGGCGAGTACCCACGTATCGTCCCGTTAATCGCAGACGCAGGTTGGTGCGGTTATCAAATTCAAGTCCGTAATTCATCGTATTTCTGGCCACGTTGGCAATCATGCGTTCCGTGCGGGACTCATCGGTTCCCACCAGCACTTCCTGAGCCCTGAACATCGTCGTCAGGCTACCAAACAGGCGTAACGCATAGGTTTTGTTATGGCCAAAATCGTACCCTGCCTCGGCTTCCAGCCCGTTCATATCGGAATCCGCTGCGTTGACAAAGGTTGTTCGTGAAACGATGATATCCCCGTTACCGACGGGCTCATTCACCGTTCGTACGACCCGGGCGATCCGGTTTTTTACGCGGGTTGAGAAATACGTCGCATTGGCATATAAACCCTGGTGCTGATACCCAATCCCCGCGTCCCAGCTCCAGCTGCTTTCGTTAAGCAGATCCGGATTTCCACTGGTAACCGCAATTTTCCCGGCGTTACTCCGCACTTCAGAATACCCGGCCACGTTGTAGGCATCCGGCGTAACAAAAGCCCGGCCTACCGTTGCTTTGATGCGGAAATGCTGGGGCAGCTGATACGTAAGGCCTAAATTAGGACTCACGAATGGATTCGTCTTTTTCCCTGCCCGGTACGAGGTTAACAGCGGCGTTTGCTTCACGTCAAACGTGATCTGATCCCAGCGAAGGCCGGGTTGAATGGTTAGTCGGTCAACATTCAGCGTAGCCTGAGCGTAAACGGCGGAGGAAATCAGGGCGTAATCGGGCTGGGTGGGAGCCCGTTCGGTTACGGCGTCACTCCAGCGACGACCCTGCGTCGAGGCATTGGTATAATCGTAGCCCAGCACCAGCGAATGGTTGCCCAGCGTCCAGACATCCTTTACCTGCAATCCCGACCAGGCGTTGGCCGTACGGTTCGAGCGGTACGGGACAATAGGTTTACCCGAAGCGTTCAGCGTATAGTTATTGTTGGATTCATCGGCAGTGAATACCTTCAGGCTGGGCTGGTGCTTACCAATTTTTCCGGTAAGGGACACCTCGAGCGAAGATCGCTCCACATCTTTGCTGCTGGCTTCCGTGATTCCGTAAGCAATATCGCCGGGCGATTGCACATTACGGGCCTGAAACCGTTCCCCGCGAACATCCACTCGCCAGTTTTCGGCGATCTGATACCCCAGGCGTAAGGCTCCTGAATAATACCGAAGCTGGGTGTAAGGACGGGTTTGTCCATCATCCCGGCGATCATCCACTTCTTCCCGGTTGCCCGTCGAATAGTTTTTGACGGCATTTTTGAAGCCAAACGCATCCCGAAGCCAGTTATTTTTTCCGATTCTGTAATCTTTTCCCCGTTCAAAATAGGCGAAAGACAAATCATAGTCGAGTTTGCTGGTCAGGTTTCCACCCGAGTTAAAACCCGCCTGAAGAGTCTGGAAACTACCGTACTCAGCAAAGGCCTGGCCCGTGGGTGTTCCCTTCGAACGCCGGGTGATGACGTTAATCACGCCTCCCATGGCCTGCGAGCCGTATAAAGCCGAAGCCGGACCTTTCAGAACTTCGATGTGATCAATGGCTGATAACTGAATCGTCGAAAGATTCGTAGCTCCCGCCGGGCGACCGTCGATGAGCAGTAAGGTACGCTGGTTCAGACCGGAAAACTGCGGACGAAAGCCCCGGATTCCCACGCCCGAAGAAAGATTCGGATACTGGATTACCTGTACACCAGCGGTTTTCTTGACAATATCCGTCAAATCAGTAGCCGGAGTCAGGTTGAGGTCCGACGAAGTAATGAGTTTTAAGGCTTGGGGAATCCGGTCCAGTCGGGTTTCGGAACGTGTGGCCGTTACCACCACCGGATTCAGGTTGCGGCTGGAATCAGCAGGAACCTGAGCAAAAGTCTGATGAGCCAGCAAAGCCAGCCCCAGCGAATAATACGTTAAACGCATGGAAAGAAAGTATAGAATTTAAGGGGAAATGATACAGTACTGATTTACTGGAAAGATTCGTATAACGTAATGACTCCAATCAGAATCGAGAAAAACCCGACTACGTAATTGATCATAACCAGAGCTTTCTGAGCTCGCTGGACGACCTGATTGAGGGAAAACGCAAAAATGCAGCCGTATAAAGTCATGGCGGCAATGATACCCAAGCTCTGCAAAACAATGATCCAGACGGCCGTAGAGGCATCTTTAGCCGCCAGGGTCAAGGCCACGGTGCAGGCTCCGCCCGTTCCGGCCAGTCCGTGAATCATGCCCACGCCGAAGGAGCGGCTGAGTCGGGCTTCTTCGGCGGTCTGTACGGGAGCGGCCCGGAAATTCCGGCGGATGGCTACTACGCCCAACCAGATCATTAATGGCCCGACGAGAAATTCCACGTACGAGGCCACTTCTTCCGAAATGCGGGATTTCAGCAACAGGATCAGGCAGGCAAACAGAATCAGGGTGAACGAATGCCCCAGAGCCCAGTGCGAAGACCGCCAGATGACTTTCCAGAGCTGACCTTTCTTTTTTTCACTGGCCAGTACTGAAACAGCGGCCATGTGATCCGGTTCAAACGAATGCTGGATGCCTAACACCAGTGAATCAAGCAATAAAGGATTAATCATACTATTTCCCTTTTTAGTGTGTACACGGGAAACAGGAACAGAGGCAAAACCTCTTAAGCGTGAAGCCCCCTGCCTTTCTTCCCGAAAGCATGAATGGTATGTTCAACAGGCAGGTCTTCTGGCTCTTTCCACTCCCAAACGCCTTCCCCCAGCACGCTGAAGTGGCTTTAGTTGTTTGGAGTTTGGGAGTTTGGGGTTGGGCGTTTAGAGTTATAACGTTTAAAGTTCGTTTATAAACTCTAAACCCTTAACTCAAAACAATCAACTAAACTCTCCGGAAATTACAGCAGCGGGTACTGCTCCGGTTTTGCACCGGATTCCCTTTTAAGCCTCTTCTGACGGGCAGAACAGGCACCAATTGAGCCGCGAAAGTACGACTATTTTTAACGTTCAGGCTTCCATTCAGAAATTTATTATGGATCCTATCCTTATGAATGGCTGAATTATACCCTATTTTTGCGGCTTCATTCAAGTTCTTTACTTCATTTTTCCTACGGAATAAGGTTCTGCTTTAGGGCAGATTAATAGGGAATCGTGTGTAACTCACGAACTGTCGTGCAACTGTAAGTTCCAGTTGGGTTTTGAGTTTGGAGTTTTGAGTTTAGGGTTAATTTGTTAACTCTAAACCCAAAACTCCAAACCCAAAACCCAACCACTCTCCGGCAACAAAGCCACTGTATCGGTACGGTATGGGAAGGCGTCTGGGAGGGAATGAGTCAGGAGACCTGCCTTTTTCTTAGCTGATCATGCTTTCACGGACTAGAGCGTCGTCAAAAGGGATTTTTGTATAGATACAGGCATAAGTATGTCTATACGTTTGTGTCTATACGTAAAATTCTCTGACTTCTTTCTTCTCCTGAATGCGGACTGGCGGAAATTAAGCCAAGAACTTTTAACACAACCGTTAAAAGTTATGCTCCCCACTTCTACTTCACGATTGAGTAGTAAACCCGTTTTCTATACCCTTTTATTCATGCTTGGCTTTTGGCTCAGCAGCGTTGCCCAGCAAAAAAACGGCTCGATTGAAGGTCGCATCGAAACCGAAGAACAGGAACCCTTACCCGGCATTTCCATTCGTCTGGAGTCTACTTCGTTCGGCGTAACTACGGATGCCGATGGTGCTTTCAGGTTGCGGGAGGTTCCGGCGGGTGCTTATACGCTGAGGGTTAGCGGCGTCGGTTATGAAGCTCGTCAGGTTCAGGTAGCCGTGAAAGCCGGCGAACGTCTGTTGCTGCATTACCAGCTTAATCAGAAAACACAGGAGCTTTCGCTGGTAACGATTACCAGTCAGCGGAACCGCTCGTTTTCAGCGATCAACAAAATCGACGTTCCGGTTCGGGACCTGCCCTTATCGACGAGTTCCGTCACTTCGAAAACCATCGAGCAACGCGGCATGGATGATCTGGGCGATGCCATGAAAAACACCACGGGCGTACGTTCGAATAATACCTACGGTGGGTTTCAGCATTTTACCATTCGGGGTTTCAGTAACTTCGTGTTACTGGTGGATGGCGTTCGTGATGAGCGGCATAACATTTCCACGAGTGCTCCGAACACCAATCTGGCGAACGTCGAGCGGATTGAAGTATTGAAAGGTCCTGCCTCCGTACTCTTTGGTCACTCGGCGTTGGGCGGCATCATCAACATCGTTCGCAAGCAACCCACTGCCGATTTCAAAGCGAATTTTTCGGCCAGTTACGGCAGTTTTAACACCCGGCGGATGCGGGCCGGAGCGGGTGGTTCGATCAGCTCCAAACTTCGCTATCGCCTGGATTTCGGCGTGTCGAATACCGACGGTTTTCGGCAGGCGGGCATTGCGACTAATAATGCGTACGTGGCGTTGGAATACACGCCGACCAGTAAAGATTACTTCCTGCTGTCGATTGGAGCCAATAAAGATATGTATCGCACGGACTCAGGTATCCCCGTTCTGGCGGGCGGTGCCCTCGTTCCCGGTATGGACATTACCACTCGTTACAACGATCCCGCTGATTTCCTCAAACACAGCCGGGCGGATTTTCAGCTTCGGTACGTGCGGGAGTTCAGTGAGCATCTCAAGCTTTCGAACCAGCTTTCGTATTCGGATGATAACATCGATTATTTTTCCACGGAAGAGCTGACGCTCAATTCCCGGCTGGATTCCATTACGCGTTCCTTTCCCTATTACTTCAATCACCTGACCAAACCCCTGCAAAATCAGCTGGAATTAACCTACGACTGGACTCAGGGTAAGGTTTCGCAAAAAGTTCTGTTGGGGTATTCATTAAGTTATCTGGACCGAAAGACGTACAACGGGAACATTTTCGGTCCCGGCAAAAATGCGAAAATTCCGGTAATCCATCCAATTGAAAATCAGGGCTATATCAGTTATTACGATACCTTCTACCGGGCCACGGATGAAACTGTTCACGGCATTTATCTACAGGATTTTATTCGCTTTTCCGATAAAATCAAGGCCCTGGCTGGACTCCGTTACGATTTTTTTAAAGGGAATTATTACACGGATCAGGTCGATAAAGATCGTAACATAACCAGCTATGGTTCTACATCCACTATCGCTCGAAACGCATTAACTTATCGGTTAGGTCTGGTGTATCAACCGATTGAACCCTTATCTCTATACGCTTCTTATTCTACGTACTTTAAACCTTCCCGCCGTGTAGCTCCGAACGGCGAAACTTTCGATCCGGAGACGGGGTATCAGGCGGAAGTCGGTTCGCGGTTCGAGCTTTCATCCCGGTTTTCGGCGAATGCCTCGATTTACTACATGCGGAAGGATCATCAGGTGGAAAGTCTGCCCGGCGGTGTTTTCAAACGCGTAGGTTCAGCGGAATCCAAAGGTTTTGAAGTGGAAGCTCAGGGCAATCCGGTAAGCGGACTGGATCTGACCGCTGGTTATACGTTCACGCAGGCGAAATACCTGCCCTTCGCCAGTGCGGAAGTAAACCCGGTAGCCGGAAAAACCGCCGTGCTCGCTCCCAAACATATGGTGAATGCCTGGGTAAATTACACGATTCAGCACAAGTTCCTGAAAGGATTAAACGCCGGAGCGGGCTTTAATTTTCAGAGTGATGCTTTCGCTAACTCGGCCAACACCTACCAGTTACCTGCGTATAAAACCGTGGACGTAGCCCTGGGCTACCAGATCAGCCGGGTGGGACTTCGAGCGAATGTGAATAATCTTCTGAACGAACGTTACTTCACGAACGTCATCTTAACCCGGCAGTTTTACCCCGGAGCTACCCGCAATTACCTGCTTACCATCAGTTACCAACTCTAAAACTTAAAGCCGCTGGTGTTCAGACCAGTGGCTTTTGCTAGTTTCTGTGAAAAGATTCACTCAGGCAGTACGGCTGGTTCATCGGTATCTCGGGTTTGTCCTGAGTCTGCTTTTTGTCATCTGGTTTCTGTCGGGAATCATGATGATGTACGTATCGTATCCGACGCTAAAATCCCACCAGAAACTTCAGCAAACGGCTGAAATCAATCTGAACACCAGCTTACTAACACCCGCCGGGGCTTTTCAGAAAGCGGGTTTCTGCGATTCGGTAAAATCCATTCGCCTGGGCATGGTTTTGAATCGCCCGGTGTACCGGATCATTACTTTAGGAAATAAGCACCTGAGCCTGTACGCGGATTCGGCCTTTGTACTGCCTTACGGAAATGCAGCTTTGGCTCGGCAACTCGCTCAGAACTGGGCCAAAGCCGGGGTAAAGGAACTCGAAACGTTAACCCGGATTGATCAGTGGATGGCGGCTCATCGTTACCAGGGCTATTTACCCGAAGTGTACCGGATGAAAATGGAGGATGAGGCCGGGACATATGTGTATGTTTCGCCTTTTTCAAACGAAGTCGTGCAAAGCGTAACGGCCCGGCAACGGTTTCTGGCCTGGCTCGGCCCCATTCCGCACTGGATTTATCCGACTTTTCTCATTAGAAATCGCCCCGTCTGGAGTCAGGTCGTGATCTGGCTTTCTCTGGTGGGATGTGTCATGTGTCTGGCCGGCATTGCGATGGGCCTGATTCGTTACCGTCGCAAAGATCCGAAGTCTCTGGATTTTAGTCCCTATAAAAAACGCTGGTTTCGCTGGCATCATTACACGGGATTTGTCTTTGGACTTTTTGCTTTTACCTGGGTGTTGAGTGGACTCTTTTCCATGAGTCCCTGGAACTGGGCTCCCTCCAGTCGATTATCAGCCCAGGAAACGGATCAATGGACGGGTGGTCCCCTGAACCCGGCCTTGTTTACGGTTAGTCCCGCCGAAGCCTTTCAGAAATTATCGAAGGAGCTGATAATCAAGGAAATTCAGCTGATTCAATTCAGGGGTCAGCCCTATTACCTGGCCTTGGAAGATGACCACCACAGCCGCCTGCTGTCGGGCAATGCTACGAAGGCGATACCCGTTGAATGGTTTGATCCAGCCTTAATCGAGCAAAGCCTCCGTACCTTGCAACCCCGAACCTCCGTTCTGGAAACGAGCGTTCTGGAGGCGTATGACGATTATTATTACTCGAAAAAGGCGGAAAAACGACTGCCCGTTTTACGAATGAAACTTGATACGCCGGAACAAATCTGGTATTACGTGGATTTAAAAACGAGTCAGGTCGTGTATAAACACCAGAACCTGACCCGACTTGAACGCTGGCTATACCACGGCTTACACAGTCTGGATTTTAGCTTTCTGATCTACCGACGGCCCTTGTGGGATATTACGCTGATCGTTTTATTACTCGGCGGATTGGCGGCCAGCAGTACGGGTCTGGTCTTAACCTGGAAGTGGGTCAGGCGAGAGGTGATAAGGAGCAAAACAAAAATCAGTAAAACGGCTGACCGTACCTCGGTTACCCATCTTAACTAAAGTAATACTTGAGTGTAATGAACGTAACTCACTTCATGATTGCGGCCCCGTCCAGCGGCTCCGGGAAAACCACCCTGACGCTGGGTTTACTTCGTTTGTTGAAGCAGAGGGGTTATAGCGTTCAGCCTTTTAAATGCGGCCCTGATTATATTGATTCCCGTCATCACGCTACGGCCGCCGGAAAAACCAGCCTGAATCTGGATAGCTTTCTTTCCTCGGAATCGCACGTCCGGGAATTATATGCCCGCTTTGCCAGTCAGGCTGATGTAGCGGTCAGCGAGGCCGTCATGGGCCTTTTTGACGGCTCGGACCGCATGCAAAACAGCAGTGCTCATCTGGCTACCTTACTCCGCATTCCCATTATTCTCGTGGTCAATGCCAAAGCCATGGCCTATTCGGCGGCTCCGCTTTTGTATGGGTACAAACACTTTAAACCCGAAATTCAGATCGCAGGAGTTATTTTCAATCACGTCAATACGCCGACGCATTACCAGTTTCTGAAAGAAGCCAGCGAGGATGTCGGCATTGAGGTACTGGGATATTTGCCCTCGAATCCTGCTTTCGAAATTCCCTCGCGGCATCTGGGTTTACATATTTCTTCCGAAACGGATTACGAAGCCATCATTCAACGCATTGCCGACGCCCTTCCGCAAACGGTTCAGGTGGATCGCTTACTGGAACTGTGCAAACGTGACCTTTCTACTCCCCAACCCGTCACCGGGCGTTCATTCAGACCTTTTCGTATGGCGGTCGCTCAGGATGAGGCCTTTTCGTTTCATTACCCTGCCAATCTGGAAGCCCTGAAACCCTGGGTTAACCTTACTTTTTTCAGTCCACTGAAAGACGTCGTTTTGCCCGAGACGGATTTTCTGTACTTGCCCGGCGGTTACCCCGAACTGCACGCGGAAGCCCTGAGCAGGAACGTTTCCATGCGGGAGAGCATCCGAGCGTATTGCCACAACGGAGGAGCCGCCTATGCCGAATGCGGAGGGCTGATGTATCTGGGAAAAAGTATTACAGACGAATCGACCCAGTCCTTTGAAATGGTGGGTATCTTTCCGTACCATACCACCATGCAGAACCGAAAGCTGACCTTGGGTTACCGTCGGATGCACTGGAAAGGCCGGGAAATCAGAGGCCACGAGTTTCATTATTCCAGGATTCAGGAAGAAGAACCCCTGAGTTCCGTGGCGGAAATTACATCGGCGAAGGGTGCGGCGGTGGCCACCAAGCTCTTTCAGGTTCAGAACACACTGGCTACCTACGCTCATATCTACTGGGCAGAACAGCCTGAATTTATTATCGACTGGCTGGAGAAATCCGGGCCATCAACTCAGTAATCATGTCTGAAATCAAGCGGCAGCGGGTCATGCGGCCCGACGGCAAAGCCATTAATATCGTCCAGCGACGCGGCCATTTATCCTATTGTTACAACGCCTGCTGCTGCGGTCGCACCGACCGGGGGTATGCTCCCGTGCTGGTGGATGTATACAAGGAAGAATGGCTTCGCCGCAAAATGCGGAATAAGGTGCATATGACCAAGGGCGGTTGCCTTGGCCCCTGCACGCTGGCTAACGTGGCAACCCTGTTATTCGACGGCCATTCGGTCTGGTTTCATTCCATCAACAGCGAATGGCACATCCGGGCGATTTTCGATTACATCGACTCCATGATTGCCGCGGATCGATTTCTGACGCCTCCGGCTGAAATCAGCGAATTTGTCTTTCAGTATTATACCTGGAAAGGCTCGGAAGCCTCGACGCTGCTCGGAGTTACCCCATCACCCACGGATGGCATCGTGTTTCTGACCCACGCCGATACCGACTTATTAACCCTGAGTCGGGCGATGCAGGATTTACCCGATGATTTTCCGAAAACCCTTGGCATGAGTCTGCTCGCCATTAAAAGCGAAGCTCACATGGCTCAGTTACTCGAACGGGAGATTGGAGCAGCCCAGATTATTATCGTTCGTATTCACGGTCGTCCCAGTAGTATTCCGGGTTTCGGGGAACTGGTCAAACGGGCGAAGGAGAATAATCAGCACCTGATCGTGATCAGTGGAACGGGGGATCTGAACCCTGAATTTGCGGCCATTTCCAGCGTTTCTCCGGCCATTCAGCAGGATGTGCTATCGTACATTCAGAGCGGAGGATATGCCAACCTGACCTCCCTATTATACTACGTTTCGGATCATTTACTGATGACGGGCTACGGCTCGGAAGCTCCGGTAACCCTCCCCGAACACGGCATTTACCACCCGGATTTACCCGAAAACGCGGACTGGAACGACTGGCTGCGGTATTACCAGCCCCACCTTCCCACCATCGGTATTACTTTCTATCGTTCGCACTGGATCAGTGGGAATACGCAGTTTGTGGATGCCCTGATTCGTTCGCTGGAAGAACGGTCGGTCAATGCCTTACCCATTTATACGTCTTCGCTTAAGACGGTTAATCCCAAAACCAGACAGCCCTTTGCCTTTGATTTTTTCAATCAGGGCGTTCGGATGGATGCGTTGATTAATACCGTTTCCTACGCCATGACGGACGTGCGGGCCACGGGTAATAAGCCGCAGGAAAGTTTGCTGGCTCTGGATGTACCCATCCTACAGGCCATCACCAGCGGCATGGGCCGCGTGCCCTGGGAGCTGTCGAGTCGCGGATTAACCCCGCTGGATACCGCTATGAACGTGGCGATACCCGAATTTGACGGGCGAATCATTACCGTGCCGCTTTCATTTAAGGAGAAAAACAAGGAAGTTACCCATTACGAACCCGTCGAACATCGGGTGGAACGCATCACCGGACTGGCCTATCGGATGGCCCGGCTTCGGCACGTGCCCAATCCTCAGAAGAAGGTTGCGTTCATTTTCACCAATTCCAACAGCAAAGCTTCCCAGATCGGCAATGCCGTGGGACTGGATGCTCCGGCTTCGCTCATGCAGATACTGGAGGCCATGCAGGCCGAAGGATATCAGCTTACTGATCTTCCGGAAAATGGCACGCAGCTCATTCATGAACTCATTGATCGCTGTTCGTATGATGAGACCTATCTCACCCCCGAACAGCTTTCCCGGGCCATTGCCCGTATTCCCGCGAAAACTTACGAAGGTTGGTTTAAGGAGTTACCAGAGGTTTTACAGCAAAAAATGCTGAAGCAATGGGGACCGCCACCGGGCGAAACCTACGTGCACGAAGGCTGTATCTCGCTGGCCGGAATTGATCTGGGTCATGCCGTCGTATTGCTGCAGCCCCCCCGCGGTTACGGCATGGACCCCGATGCCATTTATCACCAGCCCGATTTACCCCCGACGCATCATTACTACGCCGCCTATCGCTGGATTAAAGAAAGTTATAAAGCCGATGCCATCGTTCACGTCGGAAAACACGGCACGCTCGAATGGTTACCCGGCAAGGGCATCGGCCTGTCCGAAAACTGTTTCCCGGATGCGATTCTGGGCGATATGCCCTTGTTTTATCCCTTCATTATCAACGATCCCGGCGAAGGCTCGCAGGCTAAACGGCGGGCCCATGCCGTAGTGGTCGATCACCTCACCCCGCCGATGACTTCGGCGGATAGTTACGGCGAGCTGGCTCAGCTCACGCAACTGGTGGATGAGTATTATCAGGTCGAAATGCTCGATCCGGCTAAGCTGCCTTTGCTCCAGCGGCAAATCTGGGAGTTAATCCAGAAAACCAATTTGCAGGCTGATCTTTCGGCGATGCTCAGCCGTGATCACGGCGATCATAAGCACGAGTGGGACGATGAGTTAACCCCCGAAGGTGTGCCCGTGACGCTGACGGAAATGGCGGGCAAGGACATTGCTCACCTCATCGAAGACATTGACGGGTATTTGTGTGAACTGGGGGCGGCTCAGATTCGGAATGGACTGCACACGCTGGGCCAGATGCCGCAGGGCGAGGCTCTGACAGATATGCTGCAATCCATGACGCGGCTGGCTAATCTGGAGTATCCCTCCTTACCGGATACCATCGCCCGGCTTTTTGAGGTACCCGATTTACACCAGCCGAAGGGTCAGCGGTTATGCCACGTTCGGACTGATTTTCAGACCCTGGCCGACCGTCCTGTGGTTACTCTTTCGGATGCGGCTGATGCTATTGATGAATTAGGGAAACATCTGTTCTCGCTGCTGGCGAAGTATCATTTTCAGCCTTCGCGGATTGATCAGGTTTTAAGCGAAACGTTTTTAAAAGAGGCTTCTGATCTCCAGTCCTTAAGACCGATTCTGGAATACATTTGTATGAAACTGATTCCGAATCTGGCTCAGACCGAAAACGAGATTCATCACCTCTTGCATGGACTATCTGGTGGGTACGTTCCCGCTGGACCGAGTGGAGCTCCCACCCGGGGCATGGCTCACATTCTGCCCACGGGACGCAATTTTTATGCCGTGGACCCCCGGGCTCTGCCTTCGCAGGCGGCCTGGGAAGTAGGTCAGCAACTGGCCCGCGAAGTGCTGGATCGTCACCAGAAAGAAACGGGTACGTATCCTGAAAGTGTAGGAATCAGTATTTGGGGCACGAGTGCCATGCGAACCCACGGCGACGATGTGGCCGAGGTGCTGGCCCTGCTCGGCGTTCGCCCCGTCTGGCAGGCGGAAAGTCGGCAGATCATGTCGGTCGAAATCATTCCCATCGAAGTGTTAGGTCGTCCCCGAATTGATGTAACCACCCGCATCAGTGGATTTTTCCGGGATGCGTTTCCGCATTTGATTGAGTTGATCGACGAAGCCGTCCAGCAGGTCATTGCTCTGGATGAGTCGGATGAGCAGAATTTTGTTCGTAAACATTACCTCCGCGATTTGGCCGAGCTTTCTGAGTTACCTATAGAAGAAGCCGAAGAGCGGGCCAGCTTCCGCATTTTTGGAGCCGCTCCGGGCAGTTACGGAGCCGGAATTTTACCCCTGATTAACGAAAAAAACTGGCAGACCGACGCCGATTTTGCTCAGGCCTATGTGAACTGGGGGGGCTTTGCCTACGGCAAAAGTGCTCAGGGCGTGGAGGCCCGGCAGGAATTTCAACAGCGACTCAGCACTGTTCAGGTAGCCCTGCACAATCAGGATAACCGCGAACACGATATCTTTGACAGCGACGATTACCTGCAATTTCACGGGGGCATGATTGCTACCATTCGCAGCCTGACGGGTCAGCAACCGAAGCATTACTTCGGGGATTCGCAGAATCCGGCTCAGCCCGTCGTGCGGGATCTGAAAGAAGAAACCCTGCGGGTATTCCGCTCACGGGTGGTGAATCCGAAATGGCTGGAAAGTATCCAGCGGCACGGGTATAAAGGCGGACTGGAGTTAACGGCCACGGTGGATTACCTCTTCGGGTACGATGCCACGGCTCAGGTCATGGAAGACTGGATGTACGAAAAGGTAGCCGAAACCTACGCCCTCGATCCCGGATTACAGCAGTTTTTTGAACAAAGTAACCCCTGGGCTCTCAACGCCATTACCGAACGACTACTCGAAGCCGCCAAACGCGAACTCTGGGAGAAACCCAATCCGGAAACCTTACAGGCGTTGCAGCAGATGTATCTGAAGAGTGAAAGTTTGCTGGAAGTACGGTCGGAGTAAGTGGGTAGAAGATTAGACCATGTTCGTCCGCGACTGGGTCGCGGATGAACGTCGTTTATAACGCTTAGCGTCGCAGACGCTCTTCTCTGGAATCCGCGTTGGAAACGCGGACTAACGAAGGGCGGCGGGGTATACCTCTACCTCCCATACTCCTATGCCTGTCATCCTGAGCGAAGCGAGGGACCTTACTTGCCATTGAGATAACTTTCCAGTAGGGAAGTATATCCCAGCCCTAAGTAAGCTCTCTCCCTGCGGTCAAGATGACAGGGCGGGAAAGTAGTTGTTTCTCCAGCACTGTCATCCTGAGCGAAGCGAAGGATCTTACCTACATCTCTGGCCACTCCCCGGCAGACGAGTAGTAAGCTCTTTCTTTACAGTCGAGATGACAGCCTTGGATACTTTTCAATGTAAAGTAACGCTAGGCCTGTACGAGCATCTGATTGTTTCTGCGTTTGAAAAACACGCCTAAAGAAACAACCAGTAAAAAACCCAGTACACTAGTTACCAGAATGATTCCCTTTTTATTAAATTCTGTCTTCAATTGTTCGTTACGCTGATTAATGGTATATCTGAATAATCCTTTCTCGACAATGGCTTCTCCATTCATGAAATAACTTCCTTTGTCATACTGAGGCTGAATTAAAACCTGTCCTTTCTTCGTAACGTATCCTACTTTTCCATCCTGTATTGCCAGAGCAATATCCTCATAGAACGGAGATAAATTATCGTACACACAAGGAATAATGGTACGCCCATCGTTTCCAATAATTCCTGCTTTTTCTTTTTCTACAATTGCATAATCGCTAAACGATTCCCGAATACCGGAGTAAATAAACGGTATTACCGGATCATTTGAACGGGTAATGGCTCCCCATTTCTCTCCTTTTTTTGCCCATACAAAATCTGAATGACTGGCTTTTTTAAAATCCTCATACGCAGGGGCGATAATGATTTCACCATTATAAGTATTGATAAATCCTTTTTTACCCTGGTCAATCACAGGGCTATATCCCTGAAACCGTTTTGCCCGGGTTGTATCAATCAGATCATACGTTAAGGGAACTACCAACCGACCCTTCTCTCCTAACAAGCCATACTTTTTATTTTTGGAAACGATCAATAAAGTATCTTTTTCTATTCTGTAATTAAGTTTTTCTCTAGATTCTATGAAATCAAATCGCTCTGGTATGAGTAATTTCCCGGTATGATCTATATAGTTCCGCTTTTGATTGTGAAGCTTTACAGCAGCCACCCCATTATAGAAGTCATCAATAGCTCTAAACCGATTATAAAAGTGCTTATTGTTTTGTTGATCAATGTAATACTGACGTCCAACAGTGTCATAAACCGCTGCCAACCCTTCCGAAAAATCAGCCACGTAACTGTACATAACGGGTATGACCAGTTTTCCTTTTTTATCAATGAAGCCTTTCAAACCTATAAAACAGTTCAGATCTGCCCACCGCTTTTTGCTCTTCATGACTCGTGCCAGTCCTTCTTTAAAATCCCCTATATCATTATACTCATCCTTAGTAATTAATTTTCCCCTGGAAGTATATACGCACGCCTCCGTATGTTTTTCATAATAGATCGTATCCACTCCTTTCAGAACCGGAGTATTGATGTAGTTCTTACAGATAAATAGTCCATCGCTGTAAAAAACTTCGTCGTAAGACTTCGCCCATGTCGGTTTAGCATGGGCATAAACGATCCTTCCATCATCGTCTTTTTCAATACTTTTACTTAGGTTTACCTGGTCCTGACCGAAACTACTTAGGTATCCATTCAGGATCAGTAATAAGCTCGCCATTAGCCGGATGATTTTGCTTTTTTTCATGAGGTATGGAAGGTTAACGTGAGAGGTTATTTTTCCTAAAGTAAGCTTATTTCTTTCAACACAAAGGTTCTGTATCTATTTTTAATTTTATAAAATTCTGTAATCTTTACAACAATATTTAACTGGTGAATGACCGACGCTATTAAACATCCCTAAAGAGCTTCTGAAACAGCCTTTCTAGTGCTTTCTATCATGATTGATTTTCTAATGTAGAATCCCTTCTATTCGAAAGTTGAGCCTTTTACTCCAACCCTTTCATTCCCCCAGGTGTCCTTTGAGTCTACCATCCATTAAGTTATTCCATGAAAAAAATAATTGCTATCTGTATGGTGATTACCCTATTTTCAGGTTGCAGTAAAGACGACTATCCGCAATGTCTGAAGGGTAAAGTGGTAGGGGGAAATTGTGCGGGTGTTTACGTACAAATTTTGTCTAAACGATCCCCCGTAAGAAATAAAGTTGGTTTTGGTAATAAAGGCAGTGCTTACTATAAAGAGGTTACAAACGTTTTTTTCACCGATACCCTGGCGGTCAGAGGTGATTCTATCAGTAAAACCTTTTTATTTCAGTTACAGCCCTTTGTTAGAAGCAGGAAAAGAGAAGATGGTCCTTGCCTCTTTATCATTGATACGCATATCCTGGAGGGTACCATGGAGTGGTACTCAATAAGAGAATGTAACTAATAGCATACCCTATTCTCCGGAATTTGCGTTGAAAACGCGGACTAACGAGGGGCCGCCGCCAGCTTTTTTCGCTGGCAGCGAATTATTCAGCTATACGCGAGAGTTGGTTTTTATCACAATCGCTCATCCGACGTTCGTCCGCGACTGTGTCGCGGATGCTGGAGAACAGCGTTTATAACGCTCAGCGTCGCAGACGCTGTTCTCTGGAATCCGCGTTGGAAACGCGGACTAACGAGGGAAAACGCGGACTAATGAGGGGTCGCTACCAGCTTTTTCGCTGGCAGCATGAGCTACAGATAAAGTGTCTGCCTAATTTCAGAGCGTGGGCTGCCAGCGAAAAAAGCTGGCAGCGGATTATTCAGCTATACGGGAGAGTTAGTCTTTATCACAACCGCTCATCCCGCGTATAATCTTCCACGGCAACGACTTTCACCAGATCGTAATAACGCGGGAATAAGGGATTAAGAACGACATTATATTCCTGCGGTAAGACGGCACTTCTTACTTTGAAACCAAGGTATTCCTTCGCTTTCAAAAGAATATCGCCCTGGTGTTTCAAAGCCAGGTTTTCGGTGATTCGCCAGTCGATGGGTAACTCTTCGTCCTGCACTTCGTAGAGCAAAGCCGAATCGTCGATTTCGATGGTCATGATGAAGAGATTAGGCGGCAGTTCGGTATCATCCACGTGTACCAGTAATTCCAGTAAGGCCAGGGCCCGACTCTCGCTGGTGTACAGGGCAAAAACGCCCTCGTTGTTCCAGCGGCCGCCGAACAGTGAAGCTCCCAACCCACTCAGGTCATTGGCTCGTTCTTTCTTTTTTGCGATGCGATAAACAACCATTAATACTAGGAATACACGCCTTCCTCGATTCGTCCCAAAATCTGGTTAACCAGTTTGATGCCCGTGGGCGTGTTGAGTAAGTCAAAAGGTTTTTGTCCGCTCAGGGCTTTATTTTCTTTATGTAACCAGCGGTTGAGCTTGTCCGGGTCTTCGAAAATGGCCAGTCCCAGAGCAATGGTATGGGCAATTTCAATGGAAAGCGAAGAAACCAGCGTGTTCAGCACGTCCGTTTTTTTCTTGCGGGACAGGGTTTTATAGGAAAGATTCAGCAAATCGGCCATGTCTTTCATGGGAATATCCAGGACATCGGCCAAATGTTCAAGCGACAATTTCGGAATCCCTTTTTCACTGGCTATCAGGAAATCCAGGCCGGAGACGGGTTCTTTCTCCATGAAATGCGTACTGCCTAAAATCAACCAGGTAATCGTATTGGCAGGGGCTTTTTGCCGGACCATATCGGTTACCATTCCTAAATTCCAGCCAGAGCCGGGCGTTGACGTAACCATTGATGTTTTCATAAAATGGACATTTGGCTCAAATATATAGAAAAATGTCCACTATTAAAGTTAGTTCCATAAAAAAGGTCTGGAAATCAATGATCTCCAGACCTTTTACAAAAGTAGAAACTTATTATTTCAGGGGCGTAGCCAGATTCACGAAGTAAATGCGGTTTCTGTCTACCTTACCCGTGGCGGGTAATACCTTGGCGGCAAAGCCATTGGCTCCGTTATCTACCACACCAAAATCATCATCATTCGAAATGGCCAGCGTACTAGTGCCAATCAGAGCAATGCCTTCGGCTTTGTCGTGCGGGTACACGGGGTTAATCTGAGCCAGTAAGTCCAGCACGAGCGTTTTCGTTACGGGCGTAATCCCTGCACTTTGAAGGCCCGCCGTGTTCTTGAGTTGCTCAACGGTTTGTCCGTTATAGAGCTTGCCATTGTTTCCGTTAGCGGGATCCGAAAGATCCGTCGCTCCGGCCAGATCAAACTTGAACACTTTCTTGAACGTAGCCGGCTTGGTTGAATTTCCACCGTAATCGCCGTCCCGCTCCAGAGCCAGGAACGTGGTATTCGTGATAGCCGCCACCTCGCTGCAACCCGTCAGGCTGGCATTCTCCATGACGTAAGCGTATTGGTGCGTTTCGCCGGTAGCGATGTTGAAGGTTAACACCCGCAGAATCGTTCCGCCCGAGACCGCCGCCGAAGAGGGGTTATACAAAGGCGATTGCATGAGCCCTACCAGCGTTTTGCCGTCGGGCGTAATCGTCAGCCCTTCCATGCCGCGATTCGGACGGCGTTTAGCCAATACCTTAGGCAGGGTACGTCCACCCGTTCCTGAACCGAAGGGGTTAATGCGTTCAATGGTTTTTCCGCTGGCATCCACATGAACGATGTGAGGACCGTATTCATCGCTAACCCAGAACGAACCATCAGCTGCCCGGACCAGTCCTTCCGAATCCAGTCCGTCGGGATGGGGACTTAAGGTTTTACCCGTCAGATCCAGCGGCGTTTCGCCCGTGCTGCCCTGACCGGAAGGATTAGGCAGACCCGTCAGCAACTGACCGGCTGCATTTTTCAGGAGAATGGTTTCAATTAATACCAGTTTATCACCCTCGCGGCGAAACTTACCGATTTGTGGAGTAAAATCAGATTTCCCGAAAATGATGGAATTGGCCGCCACACCCGCCGAGTTAGGACCACGGTCGGTTAAGAGGTAAAAGATGTTGGGATCGTTGGGATCAGTAGCCAGGGCCGAGCCAAATCCACCGTTATAAATAGCAGTGCCGTTCGGGGCGGTCGAGAGTAATTTTGGCTCGGAGGCCTCCGCAAAAAGGGGGAAACCCGCCGGAGGTAACACGTGATCGGTACAGGCCGCAACCGCCAGCAACAGACTCCCGGCCGTTAAGAGTGTAGGTAAAGATGTAAGCTTCATGAATATCGAAGGAGTTAGGCCGCAAAGCTAGGATGGGGAATATTACGGAAATGTGATATTACGAAGGGTAATGTTATAAAAATGTGAAGGGTTCTGATCCTTCGTTTTGCTAAGGAAACTAACGACATTTATGGTGGATGATGCCAGCGAAAAAGCTGGCATCGGCTGGGCTGAAGTATATAAAGTAACACCGCATTGAGGGATGTCCACATCTTCCTGACCTTGAACGTAGTTGCATCTTCCGGTAAGGTCCCTCGCGTCGCTCAGGATGACAGGGTTGGGAGATAGAGCAGGTAAAGTGAATACCCCGCCCTGTCATCTCGACCGCAGGGAGATATCTTACTTAGGGATGGGATTACTTCCCTACTGGAAAGTTACCTCAATAGCAGGTAAGGTCCTTCGCTTTGCTCAGGATGACAGGTATAGGGGTATGGGAGATAGAGCAGGTAAAGTGAATACCCCGCCCTATCATCTCGACTGTAGGGAGAGATCTTACTTAGGGTTGGGATATACTTCCCTACTGGGACGTTACCTCAAGAGCAGGTAAGGTCCTTCGCTTCGCTCAGGATGACAGGCATAGGGGTATGGGAGATAGAGTAATACCCCGCCCTGTCATCTCGACCGTAGGGAGAGGTCTTACTTAGGGTTGAGATATACTTCATTCCTGGAAAGTTATCTGGCAGGTAAGGTCCTTCGCTTCGCTCAGGATGACAGGCATAGGGGTATGGGAGATAGAGTAATACCCCGCCCCCCCTGTCATCTCGACCGCAGGGAGAGATCTTACTTAGGGTTGGGATATACTCTCCCTACTGGGAAGTTCCTGAATGACAGATCCATCACTTCTGAATAATGAACCGCCTTGTCAAATACTTACGCACCGGGACATCGTAAAATTTCAAACTCAGATACGCTAAGACAATACTGCCGATAACCAGAGCAATGGCTCCCGGTAATGATTCCTGAAAAGTGTATTTATGATTTTTAACCCAGGCGTAATACAGGTAAATGAATGGGTAATGAACCATATATAAAGGATACGAAAGGTCCCCCAGAAAATGGCAGATTTTAGCCGTTACGGGAGTAGTAGTCTTCCCGGAAGCTCCGAGGTAGACGAGTATCGGAAAAATAACCACGCAACAAATCGTATCATACATTCCATTCATCCACAGCTGTTCAGCTCCGCCAATGCGAGGCACTGCCAGTAAGGCGACTATGCATACACTACAAATCCAGAAGGCTCCTTTGACATTCGCAGGCTTAAAAATTCGGGAGAGTAACAAGCCCGCCGAAAAGGAAAACAATAAGCGTAACGAACCAGCCGTAAATTCTATTTCAGTCAATGAAAATCCGGCACAAATGTCGCCGTAAGGTCCTGCCATGGCAAAGGTACCCAATCCGATGCCAGCCATGATCACTACTCCGGTCAGGGCTTTCGTAGGTAGCTTGTGAAGAACGAAGGCATACAGAAGGGTGCCGACGTACTCGAAGAACAAAGACCAGCTGGGTCCATTAAGCGGAAACATCTCGCCTAAACCGCGTACTTCATGGCCGGGAATAGCGGGGATTAACAGGGCGTTCATAAAGGTCGCGAATACTAAAGAGGCAACGCTGACTTTCGATACATCCCACACGTCGCAGACCTGAAAGTAAAACATCATTCCCCCCAGGAATGCTCCCATGACTACCATCGGGTGCAGACGAATGATTCTGCGTTTGAGAAAATCCCCGGCGGTCATCGTGCTCCAGCGGTCATCATACGCGTATCCTACTACAAATCCGGAAAGGATAAAGAAAAAATCAACCGCCAGATAGCCATGATTGATTCCCTGATCAATGTGACTGGTCGCAAACGCTTCAAATAAGTGAAAACAGACCACCGTAATGGCTGCGACGCCCCGCAATCCATCCAGTATTTTGTAATGGGGTTTGGTGTCGGCAAAGACGGAACCAGGGATGGGGGTATTTGACATATAGTATTTAATTTGAATCCGCATGACGGGAACATCATCTCCAGACTCTTCTGAAATGATCCTGTTTTGAATCGTATCTCCGGGATCTGTATGACGGGGAATGCGAATATACTGGTCGTACCTTAACTGATGCCCTGCCCGCGACGCTTCGGGGAATATCATTGATCATCGCCGAAAATGTTCGTTTTTTACCTGACAGCAGTAACCCATGTTCCTCCCTTTTCAGAGGCAATGCTGGAAGCTTACGACCTGAACACTTGAGAAAAGTTTGTCACTGCTGACATAGGGTTGTCACTAAAGCCTTCTAGGTTTACAACGTGATTAACCTAAGATGCTGCTGAGAGCTTGCTGGACATTTTCCAGAGCTGCTCCTCTCGTTCGACACTCAATCTTACACTACTAATCCTATACGCAATGACTGCTCAAACCATTCAGAAATTTCATGTGATCGGAATTTCGACGAGAACCACCAATGAAAACGGCCAGGCTGCCGCGGACCTTGAGGCATTATGGGGTCGGTTTTGGGGTGAAGACATTCAAAAACAAATTCCTGCTAAGGTCAGCGACGACATCTATGCGGTTTACACGGAGTATGAAACAGATTTCACGCGTCCGTATACCACCATTATTGGGTTAGCCGTAAGCTCCCTGGAAAATATCCCACAGGGCTTTACCGGAATAACCATAGAAACTTCAGTGTACGAGAAATTTGTTTCCAGGGGAAAAATGCCCGAAGCGGTTTTCAATACCTGGCTGGAAATATGGGCGAACGAAGAACTGAATGCAAAGCGGGCGTATCAGGCGGACTTTACCGTACACGGAAAAAAATACTACGATGGCGATCAGGCTGAAGTAGAAACATTTATTTCTGTAAAAAGCTAGACTCTTCCGCTACCGTGTTCATTTGGTTTTATATAAAAAGGGACCGCTTTCGCCGTCCCTTTTCTGTTACTTTTACTGACTAAACACTAAGTTTTTTCATATACTCAGCGTCTTTTTTCAGACTGTCCATGGGAGAGCCGGGATATTCTTCCTGCTCAACAAGGAAATATTTGATGCTGCTGTTATCCAGTACACTGCGAAGCGTTTTCTTGAAATCTACCGCTCCTTCTCCAATGTCGTTTTGTACGGGCTTGCCACCTTTAACGGTATAATCCTTGATGTGACACAGTTCGTAGCGTTTGCCGTATTTCTTGAGGTGTTCGGTCGTGTTTACGCCCGCCACGTCAATCCAGCAAAGATCCAGCTCAAACATCACGTTTTTAGGCTCAGTGTTCGCCAATAAGAAATCCTGGGGTAATTTACCGTCAAGGGGCTTGAAGGAATAATCGTGGTTATGGTAACCGAATTTCAAACCGCTTTTCTTTACTTCTTCACCTACTTTGTTAAAATCATCGGCAATTTTCTTCCAGTCATCCCAGCTCTTCTGTGCACCGATGTAAGGGCACAGCAGGTAACTCAGACCCGCCCCTTTCGCCATTTCGATGTCTTTTTTCAGTTGATCGGGGCTACTGGCGGCTTTGCGGAAATCAAAGTGCGTAGAGATCATCTTTACACCCAGACCGTCCAGAAAACTTTTGATTTCTTTGGGTTCCATACCCCACAGAAAACCTTTAGGTCCGCTGTAGCTTTCGAATTGTTTGTAGCCAAATTGAGCCAGCTGGGTCATAATGCCCTTAGGATCTTTGGGAAGTACATCCCGGGCACTGTATAATTGAACGCCGAACGGACTGATGGTTTTTGCGGGGGCAGCCCAGAGGTTGGACTGTTGAAGAGTTAAAGCACCGGCAGCAAGAAGACCGGATTGTTTCAAAAAGTTACGACGTTGCATGTTTATGGATATAAATGCCTGTTCAGAGAAAAGCAAATGTGCGTATTTCACGGGGTCTATCCAACCCTCACCGGAAGAATCTGCTGTTAATAATTCAAAAACAACTTTTTCGGGGACGGCTTTTTTGCCTCTGATTTCTAATTTAACAAAAACTGATACTTTTTAAACATCCACCCTCCGTTCGGCTAGCCGTGTTAATTATTCGTGAATAGTTAAGAAACTGGTTAACTTCCTGGCTATTCTGTGGTTTATAAGTCAGTTAGATGAGATCCCATGAACCCCCGCCGAAAAAAACTTAAAGAGCGAAAGTTGATTAAACTTTCCATTGCCATTGGCTCTCTGCTGACCCTCTGGGCCGTCGTTATTGGCATTCTGGGCGATTCGAAATCCATTATTTTTGATGCCCTTTTTTCCCTCGTGGGTATTAGCATGTCCGGGGTTTCCCTGTTCGTTACCAATTTCATCCGAAAACCCGACGACGATCACCTGCCTTTTGGTCGGTCGCAGTTTGAGCCTTTTTACATTTCGGTTCAGTCGCTGATCATCATTTTTCTCTGCTTGTATTCCTTTGCCACGTCCACAATTGATATTTTAAACGGCGGGCGGGAAGTAGAAATTACCATTGCCCTTCCTTACCTGATCACTTCCATCGTTGTCTGTATTGTTCTAGGGCTTCATTTTCGCAAGAAAGCCCGGCTGCTACGATCCAATTACCTCCTGATTGAAGCAAACGAGTGGCAGCTGGATGCTTTGCTGAGTTTCGGGGTTCTGGTAGTGCTCTCGCTGAGTTACTTTTTCAGAAACACGTCGTTAGCCCGCTTCATCCCTTTCCTGGATCCAGTAACGGTTCTGATCATTTCCTTGCTCTTCATGCGTATTCCGGCCCGTACGTTCTGGAAAAACATTAAGGAATTATTACAGTATGCTCCCGATGATGAAGTAGAAGACAAGATTCACGAAGCTTCGGAAAAAATCGCCCGTCAGTATCATTTTCTGGATTCACTGGTTCGGGTCGCTAAAACGGGCAGCAGTTATACCGTAGAAATTGATTTTCTTTTACCCAAAAGTCAGGCCCATACCCCCCTGATTGAACTGGACAGCATTCGTCAGGAATTGTATGAGCTAATCAAAGGCGATTACCAGATGTGGCTGACCATCTCGTTTACTACCGAGCGGAAATGGATGTTATAAAAGGGAATATTAATTATTCTTATAATGTATTAAAAATAGATAACTTACAGAACCGTATCTGATCAACCGCCCGACATTAACTCGCTGATTCTTATGAAACCTCACTATCTTCTCCTTTTACTGGGATCTTTCATGATTTGCGTATCCTGCCAGAAAAAAGAAGTGATCCCAAATCCGGATTTTCAGTACGCGTTGTCCAGTGAATTATTACGTAAGCATTTATCCGTTTTTCCAGTAAACGAATCCATTACTTTTTCTAATCGTAGTGTAGACGGAGTAAATTATATCTGGAATTTTGGAAATGGTATTACCTCTAAGGAAAGCAATCCGGTGGTTCAGTTTCAGCAAGCAGGTAACTATTCGGTTCAACTCACCACAGTCAGCAAAACCGGAACCCGTGCTACAACAACCCAAAACATTAAGATTGTGGATCGTATGATTAAGAGAGTTTTGATCAATCGCTTGAATTACGAAACAATTCCAGGTTGGAATAATACGAAGAAAGTCGATTTGACGATGGAAGTTGTCTTAAAAGGAACTTCTCAGGGTTCTAGCCTACTCTATAAATCAGAAACGCTCAAAAATATTCCCGGTACACGAACCTCTCTGGAGCTTCCGGTTGAGCTTCACACGGTACTAAATGTTAATGATTCTGAATGGCCCGATTTAGTCATTAATCTGATTGGTAATGACGGTTCAGGACCTCGCACTATCGCTTCAACTCAGTATTCAGGTGGAGGCTGCGTGATTAATTTTTCACCGGAACATTCTTCTTACCTCATTATAGGTAGCTTTTTGGGTAACAGCATTACCATCGAATTAGGATATGACCAGTAAAATATTCCCATAGTACTAAACACAAAAACGGACCCACTTTCGCGGGTCCGTTTTCTATTCATTAACGCTGATTATTGTTTTTCAACCAGCCAGTTCTTGGCGTTGACAAAGGCTTCCATCCAGGGAGATACTTCGTCTTTACGACCTGCTGGATAATACGGCCACTGCCATTGCAGGGCCGAACGTTCCGCGTGGGGCATCATGACAAGGTGACGACCTGTTTGGTCGCACATCATCGCGGTATCAAAGCTAGAGCCATTCGGATTAGCCGGATACGTGTGATAGGTATATTTCGCCGTGATCTGATATTCGCTTTCGTCGTAAGGAAGCTCAAAACGACCTTCGCCGTGCGAAATCCACACGCCAAGCGTGCTACCCGCCAGCGTAGAAAGCATCACCGAGTTATTCTCCTGAATCGTTACCGAGGTGAACAGACTTTCGTGTTTGTGACTTTCATTATGCTTCATTTTCGGCTTCACCTCGTGGTCAGGGTTGATTAATCCTAACTCGATGAAAAGCTGACAACCGTTACAGATCCCTACCGAAAGGGTGTCTTCGCGTTGGAAAAACTTCTCAATCGCCTGTTTCGCTTTTTCGTTGTACAGGAACGAACCGGCCCAGCCTTTGGCTGAACCCAGCACGTCGGAGTTAGAAAAACCACCCACGGCCCCGAGGAACTGAATATCTTCCAGCGTTTCCCGACCCGAAATCAAATCCGTCATGTGAACGTCTTTCACTTCGAAGCCTGCCAGGTATAAAGCATTCGCCAGTTCGCGTTCGGAGTTACTTCCTTTTTCACGAAGAACGGCCGCTTTCGGGCGGTAGCCTTCAATCACTGGTTTTTTACCCGTGAACTGCGTGGGAAACGTGTATTGTAACAAATGATTTTTATAATTCTCAAAACGCTCCGTTGCTTTCGCGACGCCACTTTGCTTCTGATCGAGTAGATACGACGTTTTGAACCATACATCACGCAGCTGATCGACGTTCAAGGTCCAGCTGGCGTCCTGATCTTTGATCGTTACCGTTGCTTCAGCGGTTACTTCGCCAATTTTATGGAAGGTTACTCCTTTAGCCGTCAGAATTTCCTCCACCGAAGCATCCGCCTGGAAGACGATACTGATGTTTTCGGAGAACAGTTTCGCCACGCTATCCTGCTGACCTAAAGCAGTCAGATCATACGTAGCACCGAGGTTCCGATCCGCGAAGCACAGTTCGAGTAAGGTCGTAATCAACCCACCACTGCCGACGTCGTGACCCGCCTGGATTTTTCCGGCTTTGATCAGTTCCTGAAGGGTATCAAAAGCAGTTTTGAACGCTTCGGCATTGACCACGTCAGGCGTTTCGTTACCGATTCGATTTAAAATCTGAGCCAGTGAAGACCCGCCCAGCTTGTATTGATCACCCGAAAGGTTGATGTAATAAATCGAACCACCATCTTTTTGCAGAACGGGCTCAATCACACCCCGCACGTCGTTACAGGGAGCACCCGCTGAAATAATTACCGTACCGGGAGCAATCACATCCGCGTTGGGATATTTCTGCTTCATCGACAGTGAATCCTTACCCGTCGGGATGTTAATTCCCAGGCTGATGGCAAAGTCAGAACAGGCCTGAACGGCTTTGTACAAACGAGCATCTTCGCCTTTGTTCTTACAGGCCCACATCCAGTTGGCCGACAGCGAAACGCTTTTCAGACCTTCTTCGAGCGGAGCCCAAACGATGTTTGATAATGATTCAGCAATAGCATTCCGACTACCCGCCGCCGGATCAATCAGAGCCGAGATAGGAGCATGTCCGATGGAAGTGGCAATGCCGTCTTTACCCTGAAAATCCAGAGCCATGACGCCCACGTTGTTCAGGGGCAAGTGCAGGGGACCTACATTTTGCTGCTTGGCCACGCGGCCACCCACGCAACGATCTACTTTATTGGTTAACCAATCTTTACTGGCAACGGCTTCGAGTTGAAGAACGGCCTCCAGATAGGTTTCTAATTCCTTTACTTCATAGGTAACGGGCTGATAGGTACGTTCTACCGTTTCATCGTTCATGATGGTCTTGGGAGCACTGCCAAACATATCAGCCAGGGCCAGATCCATCGGTTTTGCCTCTTTCGTGTGCGAGGCAATCGTGAAGCGATGATCGGCGGTTACTTCACCCACGTTATACATCGGTGCCCGCTCGCGGTCGGCAATGCGTTGCAGCGTTTCCAGATCGGCGGAACCGATGACCAGACCCATCCGCTCCTGTGACTCGTTACCCACGATTTCTTTGGCCGAAAGCGTAGGATCACCCACGGGTAACTTATCCAGATCAATGGAACCGCCCGTATCTTCGATCAATTCCGAGAGACAGTTCAGGTGTCCACCGGCTCCGTGATCGTGAATCGAAACGATGGGGTTATTACCACTTTCTACTAATCCCCGAACGGCGTTTGCCACGCGTTTCTGCATTTCAGGGTTGGAACGCTGAATGGCGTTCAACTCAATGCCTGAACCGAATTTGCCCGTATCGGCAGAAGAAACCGCCGCACCGCCCAGGCCAATTCGATAGTTATCGCCTCCCATGACCACGATCTGGTCGCCCTGTTTCGGCTCGTGTTTGATGGCTTGCTCGGCCTTACCGTAGCCAATGCCACCGGCCTGCATGATGACTTTATCGTAACCCAGCGTGCGACCGTCTTCTTCGTGTTCGAAGGTTAATACCGAACCCGTGATGAGCGGCTGACCGAATTTATTACCAAAATCAGTGGCCCCGTTGGATGCTTTAATCAGAATGTCCATTGGCGTCTGGTACAGCCATTTACGCTCGGCTACGCCCTGCTCCCAGGGACGATCCTGTTGCAGACGCGAAAGGGCCGTCATATACACCGCCGTTCCCGCCAGAGGAATGGCTCCCTGTCCACCAGCCAGGCGGTCACGAATTTCTCCACCAGAACCCGTGGCAGCACCACTAAAAGGTTCTACTGTGGTGGGGAAGTTATGCGTTTCCGCTTTCAGCGAGATTACGGAATCAAATTCGGTTACCTCGTAGAATTCGGGAACGTCGGGACGCTTGGGTGCGAACTGTTGCACGCGGGGCCCTTTTACGAAGGCTACGTTATCTTTATACGCCGAGACAATACCATTAGGGTTCGTTTCGGACGTTTTACGAATCAGTTTGAAAAGAGAAGTAGGCTTTGCCTCGCCGTCAATCACGAACGTACCGTTGAAGATTTTGTGACGGCAGTGCTCGGAGTTCACCTGCGAAAAGCCAAAGACTTCCGCATCGGTGAGCTTGCGACCCAGTTTTTCCGAGAGCTTATTCAGGTAATCCACCTCTTCATCGCTCAGGGAAAGACCTTCCTGTTTGTTATAAGCCGCGATGTCGTCCAGCTCAATAATCGGTTCAGGTTCGATGTTAACGGTAAAGATTTCCTGATTGAGTTCCTCATATTTCTGAGAAATCATCGGATCAAAACCCGTGAAATCAGCCGCTACTTTCGTAAACTCCTCGATTCGGCTGATTCCCGTAATATTCATATTCTGGGTAATCTCTACAGCATTGGTACTCCAGGGGGTGATCATGGCTGCCCGTGGGCCCGTAAACACCTGATTGATTGTAGTTTCCGGCAACAAGGATGAGTCTCCGAAGAGCCAGTTCAATTTAGAAATGTCCGCGTCAGTCAACGACTGCTGGGTTTCAACCGCGTAAACAGTAACCTGATCGGCAGAAAAGAAATAAATCATGTTTGGAGTCGTAATGCTAGATAAAAGCTTAGTACTTGCTACAAAGGTAGCGTGATTCGACCGTTTTTTAGAAAAAAATCCAAGTTGTCGATACACAGGGTATTTCTCAGAAGATTTTCTTCCAACCTTCTATCAAAAATCACATTTATTCTATTTCCGGATAAGACCCTGAGCACCTTTCCGAACTACACTACCGGAGCAACGCAGGGAGCCGGGGGATGATTCAGTTCACTAAAAAATTTTCCATTGACTATAGGTGTGAAGGTATGGTTTTTTTCAGGTACCTGAATTTTGAGCCGTTTTATCCGAATTTTATACCAAAAAGAGGGCAAAATTAACATTTGATCAAATAGCCCTGCGGTCCACTCTGCGGGGCATTACTTTTGGTTCAGGCTTCCACACAATAAACAATTCTCAGTCAAATTTTTGCGAGTATGAGTCAGGTCTTTGCTAACGTCACTTTGCTGATTACCAACTATAACAGAAGTCTTTCTCTGGAAAATCTATTGACCCGGTTTGAACAGCTGGACTGCCGTTTCGGAAATATCATCGTAACGGATGATGGCAGTAAAGCTATCCATCTGGATCGCATCAGGCGTTTTCAGCAAAAAGTTTCGTTTGAATTACTAACCTCCCCGAAAAATCAGGGAGCTGGTCATAACATGAACAAGGGACAACGGGCCGTCAAGACGCCTTATACCCTATTCATCGAAGATGATTTTGAACCCAGTGAGAAGTTTCCAACGATGTTGAGAAAGGCTCTTGAGGAGATGGACAATCGACTGGATCTGGATATTGTTCGGTTCTATGCTTACTTCCGTTATCCGTATCTGAAGCCCTACAATGAGCACTTTTCCGAAATGGTGGTACCCAGGTTTGCTCTGAATTACCGGAAGATTCATTATTACAGCGATCACCCGCACCTGCGTCGAACTTCCTTTCTGGATAAATTCGGGGATTTCAACGAAACTACCCGCCCGGATCAGACGGAATACCGCATGTGCATCTCCTTCCTCCAGCATGGGGGCAAAGGTTTGTTCTATAACGATCATCAGAACCTCCTGTATCACAATAACTCCGTCGAAGGAAGTACCATCGAACGGAAAGGCTGGACCATGAGTGAAAGTAAACCCGTGCAGTTGCTCAAACTGATTTACCGTCAGATCAAGCACAATTATGATCTGTATTTCATGAAAACCGGGTATCGGTATTCTTAGCAAGAGAAAGCTCTGCGTCTTTGGTCCGCCCACACCCGAACCGGAATTTCCCGGCAACTATAAAGCGTATAGTCATTAGCGTAAGTAAATCCTAAAAAAGCCCCGACCTTATAAGGCCGAGGCTTTTTCAGGATTGGGTTTTAATGCCTCTAACGCCAGCCCCCGCCTAAAGCCCGGTACAGCTCAATGGTGGCCGCCGCTTTTTGGCGTTCCAGCTGGGTAACACTCAGCCGGGACTGGAGGTAATTACTCTGGGCAGAAATGATTTCCAGGTAGTTAGCCATCCCGTTTTTAAACAAAAGCTGCGTCGAACCGATCCCCTCCTCCAGGGCCTGACGCCGGGCCAGAGCCGAAGTAATCTGTTCATCGAGTTTCTGCGTGGCCGCTAAAGCGGTCGAGACCTCCGTATAGCCCGTGAGTAAGGCCTGCTGAAAGGAAATCAGAGCTTTATCTTTTTCGATGTTGGCCAGTTCCAGTTGCGTTTGAAGCTGGCGACGCTGAAAAATGGGCTGGGTTAAGCCTCCCAGAAAGTTCCAGAAAAAGGAACCCGGAATACTAAACCAGTTGGAGGCCTGAAAAGACGTGAGGCCCGTTTGAGCCGTAATGGTGAGTTGCGGATACATGGCAATCTGAGCAATGCCGACCCGGGCAAACTGCTGGCGAAGCATCAGTTCCGCCGAATGAATGTCAGGGCGAGCCGCCAGCAAAGAAACCGGGTAACCTCCCCTGACATTCAGCCGGAAGGCATCCCCTGCTTCCGCCCGCCGTACGATTCCCCGGGCGTACTGGCCGCATAACAGACTTAACGCATTTTCCTGCTGGATGATGCTTTGTTCAATTTGCGGGATTAACTGCTTCGTTTCCTCCAGTTGAGCCTTCGCCTGCTGGATGGCCAGATTAGTGGCCTCGCCTACTCTATACTGAGCCTGGGTTACAAAAACGGTGCTGTCACTGAGTTCTTTGCTGTGAATGGCAATTTTGAGCTGTTCATCGAGCATCAGGAGGTTATAATACCCATTGGCTACGTCGGCTACCAGTCGGGTTTGTACGCCTCGCCTGTATTCCTGGTTTTGCAGAAGTCCGGCCAGAGCATCGATTTTTTGCTGCTTTACCCGGCCCCAGATATCCACTTCCCAGTTTAATCCCAGATTCAGGCTAAAGTCATTGACGCTCAGGGTTCCGATGAAGGCTTCGTTTCCCAGTCCCGCGAAGCTGTTCCGGGCCGTGCGGTTGCGGCTGGCCTGAAGATTGGCATTGATAGTAGGCAGATAATTGAGCTTCACCTGCCGAAGCGTGGCTTGAGCGGACTCGATATTTTTTACGGCAAGTCTCAGGTCATTGTTATACGCAAACGCCGTATCGATTAGCTGACGCAGGGTTTCGTTCGCAAAAAATTCCTGTAAATCAGGTAAGCTTTTGAGGAGGGTATCAGCCGTTGTTTCATTTCTGAATGTTTCGGGAAGACGAGTCTCCGGACGCTGATAATTCTTACCCACCTGGCAGGACATAACCAGCAATAAAAAGACAGGTATATAAATTAGAATTTTCATCTGTTGAAAGAACTGGGGAATCGGGCAAAGGACTGAATCCCTTCGCCCGACCCGATGTTAGGAATGAACCGGCTGTTTACGGGGCTTTTTACGACCCACTTTTTCCTGCAAAGACTGGAAGATGACGAACAGCATGGGAATGACCATCAGTCCGAACAGAACCCCGGTGACCATTCCTCCGGCCGCACTGATACTGATGGAACGATTACCCATGGCGGAAGCTCCGGTGGCAAACATCAGCGGCACCAGACCGGCCACAAAGGCCAGCGACGTCATCAGAATAGGCCGAAACCGCTGACGGGCTCCCTCAATGGCGGCGTCGATCAGGGGCATTCCCGACTGCCGGGCCTGAACGGCGAATTCCACAATCAGAATGGCGTTCTTGGCCAGTAGTCCGATGAGCATAATCAGACCTACCTGTACGTAAATGTTATTCGTGATTCCCGTCAGGCCAATGGCCAGATATACACCCAGAATACCCGTTGGAATGGAAAGAATAACGGCCAAAGGAAGCAGGTAACTTTCGTACTGAGCGGCCAGCAGGAAATAGGTAAACACCACGCACATGCCGAAAATCAAGACCATCTGCCCGCCCGCTTCTTTTTCTTCCCGGCTTAACCCTGACCATTCGTAGCCGTAATTATCCGGGAGCTTCTCGCGTAAAATCCGTTCGCTGGCGTCCATGATCTGGCTGTTGCTGAATCCCTCTTTGGGCAGGATGTTGATCGTAATACTATTAAATAAGTTATAGCGATTCACCACTTCAGGACCGTAGACTTTCTGCAAACGCACGAGGTTACCAATGGGAATCATCTGTCCGCTGGTGTTTTTCACGAAAACCTGGTTCAGCGATTCTTCATCCATGCGGTATTGCCCTTCGGCTTTTACATTCACCCGGTAGAACTTTCCAAAACGAACGAAATCGCTGGATTGAGCCCCCCCGTAGAACAGTTGCAGGGTGGTCATAACATCCCGGGGCGTAGTCCCCAATTGATACGCCTTGTCTTCATCCACGATTACTTCATACTGGGGAAAATCGCTTCGGAAGGTTGTAAACGCCGCTTCGATGGAGGGATCTTTAAACATCTCGCCAATGATCTCCTGAGCTTTCTGACTAAAGACATCCAGACTGCTGCCGGACTTATCCTGAAGCACCAGCTCGGCCCCGGAAACGCTGCCAAACCCTTCTACCGGAGGAGAACGGAATAAACTCAACTCCCCTTCTTTCACACTGCTCAGACGTTCGTTCATGGCTTCGATGATCCGGTCCATATCCTGGATTTCCCCCCGTTCTTTGATAGGTTTCAGACGAACGAAACCCAGGGCATACGAAGGGCCGGCACTGTTGCTGAGGATATTAAATCCTGAAATGCCTGTAACGCTCTCCACTTCCGGCATTTTCCGAAATGCCACGTCGATTTTTCGGAGTACTTCGGTGGTGAATTTCAGATTATTACCCGCGGGTAATGACAGGGAAAAGGTTACAAAGCGGTCGTCCTCCGCGGGCACAAAGTCCTTCGGAGCCCGGTTCATCAGGAAGAACGCAAAACCCGCTACCACCGCCAATAATCCAATGCCGATCCATTTTTTATGAATCAGAAAAGCAATCCCCCGAACGTACTTGTTCGTCAGGGACTCAAAGCCCGTATTGAAGGCGTTGACAAACCGCTGCTTGAAACTCTGATTCTTAGTCTCCCCGTGCGTACTTCTTAAAAATAAGGCACAAAGGGCCGGACTCAGCGTCAGGGCATTAACGGCCGAAATCAGAATGGCAATGGCCAGCGTGAAAGAAAATTGCTTATAAAAAATTCCCGACGGGCCTTCCATGAACCCGACGGGCAGGAACACCGCCGCCATCACCAGGGTAATGGAAATGATGGAACTGGTAATCTCCTGCATAGCCGTCGTAGTGGCTTCTTCCGGTTCCAGGTGTTCTTTTTCCATTTTGGAGTGCACGGCCTCTACCACCACAATGGCATCATCCACTACAATCCCGATGGCCAGTACTAAGGCAAAAAGCGTAAGTACGTTAATGGAAAATCCGATGATATTCAGGAAGAAAAACGTCCCGATAATGGCCACCGGAACGGCAATGGCCGGAATAAGCGTGGACCGCCAGTCCTGAAGGAATAGAAACACCACAATGAACACGAGAATGAAAGCCTCGATCAGGGTGCTTTTCACCTGGTCAATGGACTGGTCAAGCCGTTCTTTTACGCTCTGAATGATGTGATACTCCACGCCTTTGGGGAACGAACGGCTTAACTCATCCAGGTTTTTACGAACGGCAATTTCAATTTCATTGGCATTGGAACCGCTGATCTGCTGGATGGCCAGGGTAACGGCGGGTTTGCCATTTTCCTTGTTATCGCCGGAATAAAAGGCTGAACCAAACTCCACGCGGGCCACGTCCTTCAGCCGCAGCATCGAACCGTCCGTCTTGGCTTTCAGCACAATACGTTCGAAATCCTCCGGCCGGTTGAGTTTACCTTTATACTTGACGATGTATTGCAGGGGAGCCTCTGATTCTTCCCCGAGTTTCCCCGGCGAAGCCTCCAGACTGCTATTATTGATAGCGGTCTCAATATCCTGAGGCACCAGATTGTTGACGGTCAGTTTCTGAGGATCCAGCCAGATCCGCATGGAGTAATCTTTTCCCCCAAAAAGCTGCACGTTACCAATTCCCTTGATGCGTTTCAGCGAAGGAATCAGGTTGATTTTTGCGTAGTTCTGGAGGAAAAGTTCGTCGAACTTCGCCGAATCCTGACTCATCACGTTGAAGAACATGATGTTACTGTTCTGCTGCTTGGTGGTCGTAATACCCGCCCGAATAACCTCCGCGGGAATCTGGCTGTTAACCTGAGCCACCCGGTTCTGAACGTTCACGGCCGCCTGATCGGGATCGGTACCCTGGCTGAAAATGACCTGAATGGAAAACGAACCATCACTTCCGGCTGTCGATTTGATGTACTGCATATTCTCGACGCCATTGATGGCCTCTTCCAGCGGCGTAATGACCGATCGGGTAACGCTTTCGCTGTTTCCTCCGGGGTACGTACCCGCCACGAAAATCGTGGGCGGAGCAATATCGGGAAATTGAGTAATGGGCAGCCGGGTCAGCGAAATAAGCCCCAGCAACACCAGAACGATGGATATAACCGTTGCAAGAACGGGTCGGTTAATAATATTTTTTAGCATAACAAAGTGGGAAGTAGTCCATGCGTTCAGGCACGGACTAACCTATGACACGATAAATCAAGGCTGAACCTGTTCTCCTTCAGTAACCAGATTGGCGTCCTTGGCAATGACCCGATCTCCTGGCTTAAGTCCCTGAGAAAGAATGTAGTTATCACCGCTTTTACCATTAACGGTAATCGCTATACGCTCTGCGTGATTATCGGGAGTTAGTCTGAACACGTAAATCTTATCCTGGATATCCGTGGTGGCCTGAACCGGAACGAGGATGACGTTCTGACGGGTTTCGGGAAGAACGATGCGACCCGTATTGCCCGAACGCAGCAGGTAGCGGGGATTTGAAAACGCAGCCCGAACGCTGATACTGCTGGTCCCCGTATCAAATTTTCCATCCACCATCTGAATCTTTCCTTTTTGTTCGAAAGGTTTTCCATCCGCCAGAATAAGCTGAACCTCAGGCAAATGACTTAACCTCTGAGTAACGGACTGATCAGAGGCCCGGCTCATTTCCAGAAAATCCTGTTCGGTCATTGAGAAATAAGCATATACCTGACTAATGTCCGATAGCGTAGTCATCGGATCCGCATCCGCTTTAGAAACCAGATTTCCCAGTCGCTTCGGAATACGTCCGATGTAGCCGCTCACGGGGGCTTTCACCAGCGTAAATCCTAAGTTGATTCGGGCCGTCGCCACGGCCGCCTGCTGCAAAGCCACGTTGGCTTTAGCCGTTTCGTAAGCAGCCGTTGCCGTTTTCAGCTGGAAATTGGAGGTAACTTTGCTCTGACTCAATTCCGTAAACTTCTCAACTTCCAGACTGGCCTTTTTCAGTTCCGCCTGAGCGGCTCCGAGATTTGCCTGAGCCGTGTGAAGCTGTTCCTGATAGGGTGCATCCGCAATTTTGAATAAGGGCTGGCCCGCTTTCACGAAGGCTCCTTCTTCAATGAAAATTTTTTCCAGATAGCCTTCCGCCTGCGGACGTATATCAACGTTCACTTTGCCTTCGATTCGGGCCGGGTAATCCCTGCTGACCGTTACCGTACGCTGATCGAGGGTAACCACCGTGCGTTTCTGGGCGGCCGGTGATGCAGTGGTTTGATTATCGGCGGCGGACTGACACGCTTCAAGCCCGATGAAGGTGCTTAAGACGAGTAAAGTCCGTATCAGTTGAGGTTTGAAAGACTGTTTCACTTGTATTGCTTTTTGTTAGGTCAAAAGTAGCCATCAAAACAAGAAGTCTAAGGCTAAAAGTACCCAAACCACTAAAAAGACGACTCAACCGGAAAGAAGACGAACCCAATCCCTTTCATCTGAACAGAATTAAAACCTGATTACTACCTCTGCCATGGACAAGATATGGCATCAAAGGATTAACTTTTGAATAGGGATGAATGGCTTTAAAAACTGTGGCTGATGGAGTGATCATCCGGGATCGTTTCACGCGTATAATCGATTCCAACGTCTGTAGTTTAAAAGGAATTTCACCCCATTCAGGTAAACCCATTCGTTGGAAATAATGACGTGCTGCCGTACATTAGCCCGACGTTCATCTGCTTCCATCTCAAATCAATGGTTCATCTGCTCTGGGCATTACTAAATATATTTCTGGGTTTATTTTTTCTGTTGACCTGTGTTCGGGCAATGAAGCTGGTTCGGGAACGATGGGGAATGGTTTCGGCCCTTGTGTTTACGCTCGGGCTGTTATCCTTCTGCGGTCGTTCTTCCGTTACTAATACTGAACATGCAGCTTTAGCAAAAAAATGGAATGTTCGGGCGGACTCTACGCTGATTCCGAACACAATCCGTACCCTTCAGGTCACCTTGGATGAAACGCTCATTGCTCAGTTTGACTTAAGGATCAATTACGGAACCGATCCATTAAGCTTACAAAAAGTGCCCAGTTCGGTATATGTCACTACGAACGGGTTGGTGCTGGGGTCGCAGTGGCAACCCGAAGTGCTTTCGACTACGCCTCTCAAAGAAGGGATTCAATATACGGTTACCGGAACTTACGACTGGAAATTCCTGGGATACCCGGTTTATTCTCAGGCCAAAACGTACACCGGATTCGCAAAATGGTAAGCTCCGGGAGCACTTCCTGTTCTATTCATGGCAGTTTCTTTGGTTATCGATCCCTTAATCGCCTTTTAGTAGCTGATGACAGCGGGAATTGACCTCTTGACTGCTAACCGCTGGACCGCTGGAAAACCTATTTTAAAAGAATATTAAAGCTTTTGGTAACAACCTAACCTACCTTTAGGTTTTGGTTAATAGTTGGTCTTATCTTGAGCTTTATCATGAAAATAACGTTTACTTTATTAATCTCCTTCATTATAACAGGTATAGCTTCAGGACAAACCTTAAGCCCTTCGTATACCAATTTATCCCAGCACATGGTTTACGCCGAAGCGGGTGGTGCCGGCTTATACGGATCGCTTAATTACGAATTACAGGTAACGGATAAACCTCAGGTGGGCATTCGGGCAGGATTAGGCTACTATTACAAAAAAACCAACTTTTTAACGATTCCTGTCGGGGCTAACTATCTGTTTACCCTTGAAGAGGAAAAATCATACATTGAAACGGGTTTTGGGGTAACCTTCGCCCGGGCGGATGGCAAACTGCGAGGTACCTCTCCCTACGCGGATCACTTCACCAGCTATGTTCCCAGCGTTGGTTATCGCCGGCATACGTCCGATGAATGGGTGTGGCGAATTATGTTTACTCCCATTATCAATACGTTTGGTTTAAATCCCTGGCTGGGAGCTTCTTTCGGTAAGCGATTTTAGCTGTTCGGATTCATGCTTTATACTATAATGAGTGCTCATCGTGGAAGCGATGAGCACTCATTCGTTTAGCTTACCAAAGTTTTACCAGCGTTCTTCCTACGGTTTTTCCAGCCAGCATTTGCTCCATCCGTTCCGGAAGTTTTTCCAGCGTTACTTCTTCCGTAAAGCTTAAGAGTTGATCCGGCTTCCATTCGTCAGCCAATAAGTTCCAGACGCGTTGCCGCAGGGGCATGGATGCCCGAACGGAATCCACTCCCAGCAGGCTGACGCCATTAAGTATGAAGGGAAAAACCGTCATGGACAACTCTCCTGACTGGGCCATGCCGCAGGCTGATACCACGCCATTGTAGAAGAGGGTCCGGAGCAGGGTGGTTAATACCGTACCTCCCACGGTGTCAATTGCTCCGGCAAAACGTGGCTTTAATAAGGCTCGCTTACTTTCGTCAATAAATTCGCTGCGATCGATCCATTCCGTTACCTTTAATCGTTGCTGTAAATCAGCGTCTTTCTTTCCCGAAATGGCTACGGTATCGTAGCCCAGTTTCGCTAAGATCTGTAAACTGATACTTCCCACGCCACCCGACGCTCCACTCACGGCAATGAGGCCATCCGAAGGACTGACGCCAGCCTGAACCAGTTTATTCACGCATAGTCCGGCGGTAAACCCAGCCGTTCCTAATGCCATGGCCTCCTGCGGAGAAAGGTTTTCCGGTAAGGCCACGGCCCATTCGCCGGGAATGCGAATGTACTGCCCGTACCCACCCCAGGTATTCATTCCCAGATCAAACCCGGTTACTAAAACCTGATCCCCTTTTTTCCAGAGACTTCCGGATGATTCTTCCACCGTACCAACGGCGTCAATTCCCGGAACGTGCGGAAATTTCTGGGTAACGCCCCGGTTTCCCGTGGCAGACAGAGCGTCTTTGTAGTTAAGCGAAGAGTACTGTACCCGCATCAGGGTATCATTTTCGGGCAGGGAACTTAAAGGTATGGACTGAACTTGTTTTAAAAACTGGCCGTTTTCTTCACTGATCAGTAAGGCTTTGAACGTATTTTCCATGAGCTTTTGTCGAATAATGCAGTCGAAACCTAGAAAAAACTGTTCTTGTAAACAAGCCTAGCTCCGAATCAGCCCCCGTTGAGGCGGGCTTATAAGTATAGAAAATGAGCGAAAGTATAGCCTATAAACAAAAGCCGGATTCGCGTCTTCAGGGAGTAGTGGATCATTTCTACAGCGTCCGGATACCGCCCCATTCTGCAATCAGCATTCAGCATTTGTCCCCTAATCTGGAACTGATGCTGGTCTTTAATTTTGGCCATGCCATCCGGTATTCTTTCGGAAAAAATCCGATTGCGGAGCAGACTTTTCATCACGTTATGCTGATTGGACCGCTTCGCCAGATGCTTAATTATGAGTTAAAGCCGGGTGTTGATTTACTGATTGCGGGTTTTACGCTCGATGGGTTTTTCCGTTTCTTATCGCTCGAAAAAATCAGCATTGAAAGTCTGACTGCTGGTGAATCCATCCTGCCACTTCCGGAGCTGGAAGCCTTGCACACGTCCCTGGTTCCGAATAGGGACCAGCGGACCGAAGTTCTTACCCAACACATTCTACGGGTATTGAGCCCGTCCGCAGAGGCCGCCTTACCCTTGCTGGAAAGTGCTGATTTGTTTCTCCAGACGTCCCGAAGTCCCGTAAAAGTCATGGCGGATCAGCACTCGCTCTCGGAACGAACGGTTCAGTTACGCTTCAAAAAATACGTAGGGTATTCCCCGAAAGAATTACTGCGTTTTTTACGATTCAAGCAGGTTCTGCTAAGCCTGATTCAGCAGCCGGACCAATCCTGGTTTGATTTGGTTGTCACTTTTGGTTACCACGACCAGAGTCATTTCATTAAGGACTTTAAACACTACACGGGCCTGAGCCCGAAGGAATTCCGGAAACTTCAGGAACAAGGTAACTTCTGCGTCAGCTTTCCGGAAATACGTTTCTGAACACGCTTATTTTCCGGTAGCCACACTTCCCAGCCCTTTCGAAAAAGCCTGAATCCGGGTGTAGGCCTCGGCACTATTGGCCTTTTTATCGAATTTTAAATGAAGCTCTCCTTCGGAAGATTCCACCCAGAACTTGGTCTGATCGGGCAACGTAACTTCATGGTTAACTTCTCCGGAAGCTAAAGGAATGACCTGCGTGGGCTTATAAAAATCATTGATGTATTCACGAACGCCTGCGGTCCGGGAGTCATCAAATTTTGCGTCAAGTTTGTAGACGTCCGTGTTATCAGTCACGGAGATTTTAGTCTCCTTTGAACAGGCCGTCAGGGCGGCCCAGCTGGCCAGCATTAAAAGTGCAGATGATTTCATGACTATATTGCATTACAAGGTACTATGCAATATTAAGTTCATTATCTGCCCTCTATTATGGCTTTGGTATGAACGGTCAAAATTCCATATTCAGTGGAAACGACTCTGATTTTTTAACAACAGGGGCCTGAGTATCAACTACCCAGGCCCCTTCTTTCATTCCCTATAATCGGGGTTCCCAGCCTTTTTCATAGTCCCGGCTCCAGAGCTTCATCGCTTCTTTATCCAGAATATGTCCATTTTTTGAATCCACCCTGAACGATTTGTTCGTTCGGTAGGCAATATTGGCCAGGTGACACAGCAGCGTACTTTTCGCTCCTTCATCAATGGGCGAATTCTGCTTGGCTTTCCCCCGGATGGCCTCGAAGAAATTAACCATATGCCCGGTGGTCATGTCGCCCCCGCCACCCAGGGCCGTGCCCGCTTCGGAGCCTTTGGCCTTACTGTCTTTCAGGAGTTTTCCTTCACGACTGTATAATTTGTACCCGTCCCGATCCACGTAAACACTGCCCGTTGACCCGTAAATGACCGTTCCCCGGTCCGTCCCGTACGTTTTGTATCCACTACGACTCTTTCCGTCCCACTTGATAATTTTATTATCCCTGAACTTGAAGGTAGCATCCATGGTGTCGTAAACCGCCCAGCCATCGTTCAGAAAGTGGCGTTTGGCGGCTTCCACCTCCACAAATTCCGGGTATTCTACCTGAAGAGCCCAGCGAGCCACGTCGAGTTCGTGGGTGGCGTTATTCCCACTTTCTGCCGTACCGTACATCCAGCCGTACCAGTGCCAGTTGTAATCCCAGGTATCGTGGGTATAAGCCGTTCGGGGAGCGGGCCCCTGGAATAAATCCCAGTCCAGTCCGTCGGGAATGGGGGCTTTTTTAGGAATGGGAACTTCGCCCCGCGTAGCCGAGTAAAAGGCAACGGCTTTATAGGGCGTACCGATGGCCCCGTTGTGAATCTGGTGAATAATGTCAATGGTTTCAGGCGAAGACCGTTGCTGATTTCCCATCTGAATGACCTTGTTGTATTTCTTCTGGAACGCCACCAGTAACTCCCCTTCATGGGGATTATGGCTACAGGGTTTCTCCACGTACACGTGCTTACCACCCTGCACGGCCATCCATGTGCCGGGAGCGTGCCAGTGATCGGGGGTCGCGTTGATCAGGACATCAATCGATGGATCTTCGATGACTTTCCGGATATCGTTTTCCAGCTTGGGCGTGTAATCAATGTGTTTGGAAAATTGCTTCACGGCAGATTCCCGCTGTTTTTTCATGACATCACAGAGGGTAATCAGCTGCACGTTATTTTCTTTCTGTCTGATGGGCTCAAAGTAAGCCCCCAGCCGACGGCCCAGACCCGCAATGGCCAGATTTAAACGATCATTGGCTCCAATGATTCGGGAATAGCTACGGGCTGACATGCCCTGAGCCACGCCACCGAAAGTGACACCAGCGGCTCCTAAAGCGGCTTTTACCAGGAACTCTCTCCGGGATTTTTGCATGGAAATAAAGGTGATTAGAGGAATTGTCGGGCCAAATGGCCTTTCGCCTGACAATTTATTATTAATTTAGTTACCAACCGTTCCTTTATTCCGCCAAATCACATTGGTCTGGTGTTACTTCCCGCCGCCTTCTATGAATCGTTTGCTATCTATTGGATTTGCAGTGATTACCCTGCCGTTGTTCGCTCAGACCTCTATCCAGGTTGAAACCCGCGATCTGACCCACTTTTACCAGACCTTCGACCGGGTTCGTTCCGAACCCGATTCCGTCAAAGCGGTGGCCCTCATCCAACGCCATTACCTGGATCAAGGCACCAGAGGCCTGAAGCTCCTGTTGGATTCCAGAAAGTATAAAGCCTCGGACTGGTACCAGCTCATGAAAGAAAATCCGGACTATCTGACGGCGTTGCGTCCTCGTACCCTTCAGGTCATGAGGGATACAATGGCCATTCGGAAAGCTCTGGTTGCTCTCCAGACCCTTTATCCTGCGGCCCACACGCCCGGTATTTATTTCTGCGTGGTATCATGGGCATTGGGGCGACTGCCCGGGAAGGTCAGATCATCGTAGGCACGGAGCTGATTCTGGGGGATACGTTGTTACCCATGCATGAGTTACCCGCTTTTTACAAAACGATTTTTAACAGTATTCTCAAAAACAGAAGTTATATCGCTTTGCACGAATCGGTGCATACGTTCCAGAAAAATCAGGGTTACGGTAAGAAAACGCCTTTACTGGGCCATGCCCTGCTGGAAGGCATGTGTGATTTTATGGCTGAGCTGGCCCAGGGTAAGGAAATCGACTACCTGCCCTATCTCTCGTACGGCAGAAAGCACCGGTCCGAACTATGGAACGAGTTCAGACCTCACCTCATCAGTACGGACTGGGACCTTCGCAATCGCTGGTTTTACAATGCGTCCGAGTATCCCTCAGTCCAGGCTGATCTGGGTTATTTCATTGGCTATGACATCTGCAAGGCTTATTACCGGAAGGCTGAAGACCAGAAAAAAGCCATCCGGGAAATTATTGAACTGGACACGGACAACCCGGAAGCGGTAATGAAATTTCTGAAGAATTCCGGTTATGAATCGATGGTAACGCGGGATTAGAGGGGTAACTACTTCGTTTCCACGATCTTCTTCGCCGCCTCCATATCTTCCATAGTACCCTTGATTCTCATGGACAGCTTACTGTTTTTAAGCATCTCATTATCAGAAACAATCTGCGAGCGAAGATGAACCGTGAACGGAAAATTCTTTCCCTGAAACAGCATTTGTGTTCCGGCATTAATCATTTTGCCCAACTCCACCTGCACGGGAATCTGGTACACTTTATCGCTTCTGGCGGGTACGCGGGTTACCCCCGATGACTGCCCGTTAATCGTCGTTTTTTCTTTTCCCAGATCAATGGAGTAACGCATATTTTTAAAGGAGAAGACAAAATCGTTTTTATTAATAAACCGCAGGCCGATGTTGAGTTCAGATTTTTTGAGTCTGAATTTTTCTAGATCAATAGCTACCACTTCAATTTCAGGAAGATGATACAGAGGCAACTTTTTCTCCATTTCAATCCGCAACGTATCGTGACCCAGTACAGGCTTTGCCAGCTTTAAGAACACTTGAAACTGATACATCGCACTATCCTGTCCCGCCGCTTCTCCTCGTTTGCCCACTCTGGAAAACTTGTCGATCTTTAATTCCGTGGCAATATCCAATGTAACGCTGTCCTGCGGTTCAATCTGAAGCGGTTTCGCATAATCGCTTTCAATGATTGGGACGCCGTCTACTTTTACCTGATAAGCAAAACTTTTAATATCCATGCCGAGGGGCAGTGGGTTATCGATCAGTACTTTCATGGACATATCAAGCGTTGAATCCGTAATGGACGAAATCTCCGCCAGACTCATTTCTACCCGGGGCTTCAGCCCGGACACCGGATTGGCGTGTTTGCTTTTGTAGTTCTGGAACAGATACCATCCTAATCCCCCCAGTACAACGAGGATTAATAAAATTATAAGCGTTTTTTTCATGGTGGGTTGCGTTGCATCAACCACAAAACCCACAGAAAAGCATGCCTAGGGAAGACTGGGCAAGATGTGTATCATTTCTTTTAATCGGAGCGTAAGATTTTCCGGATTATAAGCCATCGCGTATTCAATTTCGATGGGTTGCTGTTCCCACTCGATCTCTTTAACGACAATATCCGGGTAACGGGTCCAGTCGAACAGGATGGGAACCATCGCAATGCCCCGGTTCATACTGACCAGTTCGCCGACCAGGTCCAGCGATGAAACTTCCTGCGTGATGGAGGCCTTCCGATTGATGCCCACCCGTTGAAAGATAGATTCTACCTGCGTATAAAACGGGTGAAGCGTCGCCGGAATTTCAATCCATTTTTCCTTTTTCAGGGATTGTAACCGAACCGTGGACTGATCGGCCAGCCGATGATTTTTAGGCAAGATGACGCACAGATGACCTTTGCGGTAGACATGCCCCTGCAGCGATTCCAACCGAAGCGGCCAGAGCGTCATTCCCAGCTGAATGCTTCCCTCCATCAGGGCTTCCTGTACGCTTATGTACGTGGGTAACTCAACCAGCTGGATATTTACGTCAGGAAAATGCCGCGAAAAAAGAGTCAGGATTTCAACGATACGCTCGCGAAGTAACATTTTGTAGATTCCCAGCTTTACTACCGTGCCTTTTTCAGCCGTCTGACGAGTCAGCTCCACGGCCCGCTGGGAAGCCCGTATCACTTTCTGAGCCTCCGACAGAAACACCTGCCCGGCGGGAGTGAGTTCTACCCTTCGGAATTGCCTGCGTTTGGTGGCATCGAATAAGGCCACACCCAGCTCGGCTTCCAGCAATTGAATTTGTTGGCTCAGAGCCGGTTGGGATACAAACAGATTCTGGGCAGCTTTGCCAAAGTGCAGTTCTTTCGCAACCTCAATAAAATACCTTAGCTGACGTAATTCCACGAATACCGGCGTTCACAGGGACAAATGTCACGCTAAGGTACAGGATTTGATTTTTAGGAACCGCTTAGGGGCTGAAGATTTCGTCTGCTTAAGGAGGGGGCAATCAGTAAAAAATAGCCCAGTGTGGACGAAAGAGCCATTCCAATAACCATCGGCATTGCCGTGCCGTTGTGAAAATAACTCACTAGTCCTGAAGCGGCGGCTCCAATCAACATCTGAATGCAGCCTAACAGAGCCGAGGCACTTCCGGCGTAACGCTTGAAGGGAAACAAAGCGGTCGCCGCTGCATTAGGGCTGATGAACCCGTGGAAGAACAGATAAATAAACATAACGGCCAGTAAACCCAGGGCGTTAAACAGATTCAGCACGGTTCCCATAATCAGGAATAGGGCCGTCATCCACTGAAAGGCACTTACCTTCCGAAGAATGTCTTCACTCTTGCTACGCTTGAGCCAGAAACGGTTGACCTGGCTACCCAGGATCATGCCGCAGGCGTTAAACCCAAACGCCCAGCCGTATTCGGTCTGAGACAGGTTGTGCAGTTTCATGAATACAAAAGGCGAACCTGCGATGTACGAAAACATACTTCCCGAGGCCAGACCCGCGACGAGCGAATGAATGGAAAAAACCGGCTCTTTCAACACCGTACCGTAATCTTTCAGAATCTGCGAAGGTCTCAGCGAGATACTGGCGTCGGCGGGTTTGCTTTCGGGTAAAAACCGAATGACCAGCAGGATAAGCGTTATTCCTACGAAAGCCAGAAACCCGAAAATGTATCGCCAGCCCGCTACTTCGGAGATATATCCTCCGATGGTAGGAGCAATGATGGGTGACACGCCCATGATCAGCATCAGCGTGGATAACACCCCTGCCATTTCCTGAGGAGTAAACAAATCCCGGACGACGGCCCGACTGGCCACCATCCCTACGCAACCGCCCAGAGCCAGCAGAAAACGGATGGCAATCAGCCAGTTGACACTTTGTACGCTGGCACAGGCCAGGGCAGCCAATACGTAAAGACTCAGGCCGATCAACAGAGGTTTTTTTCTTCCGAATCGATCCAGCAAGGGTCCGCACAGGGCCTGTCCTAACGAGATACCAATGAAAAAACTGGTTAACGAGTACGCAACGTAACTGATTTCAGCGTGAAGATCGCGGGAAATAACGGTGAAGGCTGGTAAGTAGGTATCAATGGAAAAGGGAGCTACTGCCGTCAGTAAACCAAGTGTGATGATGAGCCCCTGTTTCTGTTTCATGCTATTAATTTGTCTTATTTCCAGATTTAAACCCAAATTTCGCGTTATATGTTATCCTTTTCCAATATTGATTACTTATAGGTTAATAAGAAAAAATTATTGGGCATTTGAGCAAACGTAGTTAGTGGAGATTGACGGTCAAAGCGAGTGAATTGAAGCGACAGGTAAGGTCCTTCGCTTCGCTCAGGATGCCAGGTATGGGAGATAGACGTATACCCCGCCCCCCTGTCATCTCGACCGTAGGGAGAGAACTTACTTAGGGTTGGGATATACTTTCCTGCTGGCGAGCGAGCTGAAGCGACAGGTAAGGTCCTTCGCTTCGCTCAGGATGACAGACATAGGGGTATGGGAGATAGACGTATACCCCACCCCCCCTGTCATCTCGACCGCAGGGAGAGAACTTACTTAGGGTAGGGATGTACTTTACTGCTGGCGATTGAATTGAAGCGACCGTACGGTCTGCCGCCTGGGATGGCAGGATTGTAAATAAGTCTACTAGGGCAGAAATTAAAAAAGCTGACCTAATTACAGATCAGCTTCCAATAGAACTACTACCAGTATCTTTAGCTCAGTACACCCGTAGGGTCTTTCATGGCAAGCTCTGAAGCGGCCTCTTTATCGAGGAACCACATCAGGAAGCCGTTTGAAGGTATAATCAACTGAGCCGGATATTCGGCAATATTGATGGGGTCTTCAATGACGTGTCTTACGGCTTCTGCTTTGCCTTTGCCGTATACCAGAAAAGCCGTCCGGCTGGCCTGATTGATCAGGGGAAACGTAAATGAAATCCGATATACTTTTTCTTCGGGAAGAAATACGGATTTTACTGATATACTATCGTCTTCCAGAATATCCGTATGCGGGAATAAGGAAGCCGTATGCGAGTTATCGCCCAAACCTAACAGGATTAGATCAAAGCTGGCCTTTTCTCCTTTAAAAAAAGTATCTATGGTCTGCGTATACGCAGCAGCGGCAGCGACTGGTTCCAGACTGGTATCTACGGCATAAACGTGATTAGGATGAATACCCAAAGGCGTAAATAAGGTCTTCTTCGCCATCAGATAATTGCTATCTGCGTGATCCTGGGGCACGTAACGCTCGTCACCGAAAAAGAAATACACTTTTTGCCAGTCCAAAGCATTTGCATACGTGGAAGCCAGTATTTCATAGAGTTTCCGGGGAGAACTCCCACCCGACAGAGCTACCGAAAAACTTCCTTTTTTTTCAATATTCCGTACCGCCGTATCTACAAAATACCGGGCGGCATTCTGCAGGGTCTCTTCAACGGTATCACCAATCGTAATTTTCATAAGGTCTTCTAATATGCAATGGTTTACAGGCATTTAACTATTTCATACCGGTGCAGCCATTCGTTGCTAACCATGTTGATAAAAGTATCCATAGAATACGAAAGTTCGTATTCTATGGAGTTAACAATCGGACAGCCTTTACTGTTTTTTTGTTTTCAAAGGAAGAGAAAACCAGTGGAATCCATCGCGGGCGATGAGTGCCTCGGCGGACTCAGGGCCCCAGGAATCGGCAGCGTAGTTCGGGAAACTCAGACTGGGTTTTGAGGCCCAGGTATTCAACACGGGCATTAATAAATCCCAGGCAGCTTCCACCTGGTCACCCCGCATAAAGAGCGTCTGATCCCCCAGCATGGTATCGAGCAATAAGGTCTCGTACGCTTCGGGAGTCTGGTGAGTGTAAGTACCCTTGTAGTCAAATACCATGTCAACGGTATTCAGCACCATGTCCAGTCCGGGGCGTTTGGCCTGCACTTGCAGACGGATACTCATTTCAGGCTGAATGCTGATAATCAATCGGTTCTGTGGAAGACTATCCTTGATGCCCGAAGGAAAAATATCATGAGGAACTTCCTTGAACTGGATCGAAATTACCGAAGCCGACTGATGCATTCGTTTCCCCGTTCTCAGGTAAAACGGAACGCCCTGCCACCGCCAGTTATCGACAAAGAATTTAATGGCCGCGAAGGTTTCGGTATTGGAGTTTTCTTCTACCTTGGGTTCTTCCCGGTAGCCATTTACTTCTTTACCTTCCATCCAGCCACCGCCGTATTGACCCCGAACGGCGGACAAACGAACGTCTTCCGCAGAAAAGCGACGCATGGCTTTGAGTACGTCTACCTTACGGTTTCTCACTTCGTCGGCACTGAAACTCACGGGAGGTTCCATGGCCACCAGACACAGCAACTGCAAGAGGTGATTCTGAATCATATCCCGCAGAGCACCGGCTCCGTCGTAATAATCCCCCCGTTCACCGACTCCTAATTGTTCCGTTACCGAAATCTGTACGTGTTCAATGTGGTTTCGGTTCCAGAGCGGTTCAAGGATGGAATTCGCAAAGCGGAATGCCATGATATTCTGAACCGTCTCCTTGCCTAAGTAATGATCAATGCGGTAGATCTGTTTTTCGTGGAAGATACTCGCCAGCAGATCATTCAGCTTTTTGGAGGACTCCAGATCGTGTCCGAACGGTTTTTCAATCACAATCCGAACGCGTTCGGTATCCGTGGAAAGACCCGCTTTGGAGATGTTTTCCGCAATGATGGGAAAGAAGTTGGGAGAAACCGCCAGGTAATAAATCACATTGGCTTTTTCGCCCCAGGCTTGCTGGTATTCATCAATGCGGCGACCAAATTCCTGATAGGTTTCTTCCGCATTCAGGTCCGAAACCTGATACGCCACGTGCTTGGAAAACTCCGCCCATTTTTCAGAAGCTGCTTTTCCACTACGCGAAAACGAATTAATTCCTTCCAGAATTTTATCGTTGAAAACCTTATCCGTCAGCTTGGTACGGCCCGTGCCAATGATGGCAAACTGTTCGGGCAGATACCCGTCCAGGTAGAGATTATATAAAGCGGGGGCCAGTTTGCGGGAGTTCAAATCCCCCGTACCACCAAAGATAACGAAGATGGTAGGCCTTGTAGTTGATTCCATGGGGTTAACAGATAAAAGGTTTGACTTTTACGAACCAATGGCAAACGCCGCTGGAGTTAATAATAAACTCAGACACGATCCCCTTATCCGTCCGAGATTATTACGTTTTAACGATGATCCTTACACCAGGTTTACATCTTCCTTGCTCACCCATTCGGTATGGAAAACGCCTTCTTTGCCGATGAGTTCGTAGGTATGGGCACCGAAGTAATCCCGCTGAGCCTGAATCAGGTTAGAGGGCAGACGTTTGGTGCGGAAAGCATCGAAGTAACTAATGGCTGACGTAAAGGCTGGAGCCGCAATACCGCTCTGAATGGCCGCCGTTACGACTTTACGCGTGCCGGGAAGAGCCGCAATGATTTGCTGCTTGATTTCTTCGTCCAGTAACAAATGCTCCAGTTGAGGATTTTTCTCGTAAGCATTGGTAATATCGGTCAGGAATTCGGAACGAATAATACATCCACCCCGCCAGATCTGAGCAATCGCGGCCAGATTAAGATTATACGCGTAGGAAACGGACGACTTGTAAAGCATGTGCATACCCTGAGCGTAGGTAATAACCATGCTCGCAAAGAACGCCTGCTCCAGTGCTTCGATAAACTCTTCTTTCACCGCATCGATTCCGTGGTTCTGCGTACTGTACAGATCGGAAGCCTGCTCGCGGAGTTTCTTGTATTTGGATAAGTCGCGTTGTTCAACGGCCGTATCAATCGTAGCGATGGGTACTTCCAGATCCATGGAAGCCTGGGAAGTCCATTTACCCGTTCCTTTGGCCTTAGCTTCGTCTTTGATGTCGTCCAGCAATTCGCGATCCGTACCGGGAATTTTATACGCAAAAATATCCTTGGTAATGTCAATCAGGAAAGACTTCAGACGGCCTTCGTTCCACCTGGCAAAAATCTGACCAATGGCCTCATTGTCAAGCTTCAGACCGTTTTTCAGTAAGCCGTAGGTTTCGGCAATGAGCTGCATGATGCCGTACTCGATGCCGTTGTGTACCATTTTCACGAAGTGACCCGAAGCTCCGGGACCAATGTACGTGACGCAGGGAACGCCGTCCACTTTCGCCGCAATGGCTTCGAACACGGGTTTCATTACTTCGTACGCGTGCTTATCGCCACCCGGCATCATACTGGGACCGCGACGGGCACCCGACTCACCCCCTGAGATCCCCATTCCGAAGAAATGAATTCCTTTGGTTTGCAGGTAATCCACGCGGCGATTGGTATCCGTAAAATGCGAGTTACCCGAATCAATCAGGATGTCGCCTTCAGAAAGTAAAGGGGTGATGTTCTCGATAACACTGTCCACGGCCTTACCGGCTGGAACCAGCATGATAATCGTGCGGGGAATGGTAAGACTTTGCACGAACTCGGGCAGAGCTACGAATCCTTTCACTTTTTTGCCTTCTCCTTCTTTTTCGAGAAGATCGGCTTTGGATTGATCGGTATCATGGCCGGCTACTGATACGCCATGATCCGCCATATTCAACAGGAGATTACGGCCCATCGTACCCAGACCGATCATCCCCATCGTATACTGTTCAGTGCTCATTAGGTTGAGTTTTACGTTTTGAGTTGCGGGTTTAGCGTTTAGAGTTTTGGATCAGTAAATGTCTTTCAAACCTAGGAGGAATGAGAACAATAACCCAAAACTCTAAACACAACACTCAAAACAGATTTAGAAAGAAGCTACTTTGTCGGCGATGGCCTTGAGGAGTTTCTGGTAAGGTGCGATGAATTTTTCGATGCCCTCTTCTTCGAGTTTCGTCGTGATTTCATCGAGGTTAACACCTAAATCTTTCAGAGAATCCAGCGTTTGCGTGGCCTCATCCAGACCCGTTTCCAGATTTGGAGCTGCATTACCGTGATCACGGAACGCTACCAGTGTTTCCATCGGAACGGTATCCACCGTGTTAGGTCCGATCAGGGCTTCTACGTAATACGTATCCGAAATAGCGGGATCTTTACTGCTCGTACTGGCCCACAGCAGACGCTGAGGTTTCGCTCCTTTTTCTTCTAATTTTTTGAAGCGTTCGCTGGAGAAGATTTCCTTATAGATTTCGTACGATTTCTTCGCTGAAGCAACGGCTACTTTCGCTTTCAGGTCGCTGCCTTCGGGTAACTTCGGATCAACGGCTACGTCAATACGGCTCAGGAAGAAACTGGCTACTGAAGCGATGTTATCGATGGGCTGACCAACGGCCAGACGATCTTCCAGTCCCTCGATGTAGGCATTGGCTACGGCTGCATAACGATCCAGGCTAAACAGCAGGGTAACGTTGATGTTAAGGCCTTCGCTGATGGCTTTGCGAATGGCAGGAAGGCCTTCGGCCGTTCCCGGAATTTTAATCATTACGTTTTTACGATCCACCCGCTTCCAGAGATCCAGAGCCTGTTCAATCGTTCCTTCGGTATCACGAGCCAGTTCGGGAGAAACTTCCAGACTTACGTATCCATCCGCACCTACTACTTTATCGTTATAGACGCCATCGAATAAGTCAGCAGCATCCTGAATATCCTTGATTGCCAGGGCATAAAAAATATCTTCTTCGCTCTGACCCACCAGCTCTTTCATTTGCTCATCGTACTCGGAGCTGCCGCTGATGGCTTTTTCAAAAATGGCGGGGTTGGAAGTAATCCCGCGAACGCCATCTTCATCTATTAATTTCTGTAACTCGCCAGACTTGATAAATTTCCGTTCAATGAAATCGAGCCAGATGCTCTGTCCGTGTTCATAAATTGCTTTTACACGATTGGTTGCCATAGGTGATAGTAACTGTTTAAATGAAAACTAAACGATATGTTCTAAAGAGTGAACCTTTTGAAGACGACGAAGGTGCCGTTCGGCCCCGGAAAATTTTGCATTTAAGAATGCATCGACATATTCCTGAGCTGCCATGAAACCCGTAATGCGACCGCCCAGGCACAGTAAGTTGAGGTCGTCGTCCTCAACGCCCTGATGAGCCGAAAAGTGGTCATTAATCAAAGCGGCCCGAACGCCGGCGATTTTATTAGCCACCACGGAAGCTCCCACGCCACTGCCACAAACCGCAATGCCGCGTTCCACTTCCTGATTTGCAATGGCTTTTCCCAAAGGAATCACAAAATCGGGGTAATCGTCCTGCGTATCCAGGGCATGAGCTCCGAAGTCTACTATTTCATACCCTTTCGCCAGCAAAAACTGATACAGGGTCTGTTTGAGGTCATAGCCTCCATGATCGGCTGCGATTCCTATTTTCATAGCTATAATGGTTAAAGAAAGGGCTGATACTCTATTGTACCAGCCCCTCGTTCATTATTTATTCAGCAACGCTTTAGCCCTGCTGACTACATTCTCCACAGTAAATCCGAATTCTTTAAAAAGATCCTTCGCCGGTGCCGACTCGCCAAAGGTAGTCATACCAATGACATCTCCTTCATCCGAGACGTATTTATGCCAGCCTACGGGCGAAGCTGCTTCCACTGCCAGTCGTTTTTTCAGCGATTTTGGAAGCACACGTTCCTTGTAGGCTTCATCCTGTTTCTCAAAAAACTCCCAGCAGGGCATACTCACCACCCGGGCCTGAATGGACTCCTCGGCCAGTTTCTGCTGAGCATCCAAAATTAAGGAAACTTCTGAGCCCGTCGCTAATAAAATTAAGTCGGGTTCGCCCTCTGAATCAGAAAGGATATAAGCCCCCTTGCTTAGATTTTCGGCTTTACCGTATGTATTCTGATCAAGGATGGGAATATCCTGACGCGTCAGAACGATCACTACCGGACCCGTCGTATGCTCAATGGCCGCTTTCCAGGCCTGAGCCGTTTCGTTGGCATCCGCCGGACGAATAACCACAATGTTGGGCATGGCCCGTAAGGCAATCAGCTGCTCGACGGGCTGGTGCGTAGTGCCGTCTTCCCCCAGACCGATACTGTCATGCGTATAAACAAAGATCGTTCGGATCTTCATAATTGCCGCCATCCGAATGGGGGGCCGCATGTACTCCGAGAAAATCAGGAACGTCGCCCCGTACGGTATGATACCCTTCGTCATGGTCATGCCATTCAGAATAGCACCCATGGAATGCTCGCGAACACCAAAATGGAAATTCCGACCCGAACGATCTTCGGCCGAAAACGAAGGATAATCTTTCAGCATGGTATCCGTCGAGGGAGCCAGATCCGCGGCCCCTCCCATCAGACTGGGTAAGACGGGAGCCAGAGCATTCAGAACTTTCCCCGAAGCTTTGCGAGTAGCCATTTTTCCGTCTTCCGCACTGAACGTCGGGATGACATCCTGCCAGTTTTCGGGTAATTGCAGGGTACGTTCCTGCTCATACTGAGCTGCTAATTCGGGATATTTTTCTTTGTAAGCCGAGAAAAGCTCGTCCCAGCTTTTTTCGAGTTCTTCTCCTTTAGCTCCGATACTGCGGTAATAATCAAATACTTCGTCAGGAACGTAGAATGATTTTTCAGGGTCAAAGCCAAAATTCTGCTTCACCAGTTTCACTTCTTCCTCTCCCAGCGGCGAACCGTGCGAACCAGCCGTATTTACTTTATTTGGGCTACCGTAAGCAATCTGCGTGCGGACTTTGATTAGCGAAGGACGCTCTGTTTCATGCTTTGCGTTTTCTACGGCCCGCGAAATTGCTTCGATGTCATTGCCGTCCTCCACCGACTGAACATGCCAGCCGTAGGCTTCAAAACGTTTGGCTACGTCTTCATCGAAGGTCATGGCTGTGTTGCCTTCAATGGAAATGTTATTGTCATCGTAGAGGTAAATCAGATTACCTAGCTTGAGATGCCCAGCAATGGAAGCCGCCTCTGCCGTTACGCCTTCCATCAAATCACCGTCACTACAGATCGCGTAAATATGGTAGTTAAATAAGTCAAAATCAGGCTTGTTATACCGGGCAGCCAGGTGTTTTTGAGCAATGGCAAAACCTACGCCGTTGGCAAAACCCTGCCCCAGTGGGCCCGTGGTAATGTCAATGCCGTCGAGTAAACCATATTCGGGATGCCCCGGAGTTTTGCTGTGCAGCTGACGAAAGTTTTTGATATCATCCATCGTCAGGTTATACCCCGTCAGATACAGGTACGCGTATTGCAGCATGCATCCATGTCCCGCCGATAAAAGAAAGCGATCCCGGTTAGGCCATTCTGCATTTTTCGGATTGTATTTCATGTGATGGGCCCAAAGCACGTGACCCATTGGGGCTGCCCCCATCGGCATTCCGGGGTGACCGGAGTTCGCTTTCTGAACGGCATCAGCGGCCAGAATCCGGACGGTATTAATGCCTAGTTGTTCAATGTCGGTTGTCGTTACTGTCATTTTCTTAAAAAATTAAGATTTCACCGCATGCTAACACTTCGTTGCGGTGAACTTTACACAGGTGATTACGTAGCCAGGTCAGCAAAAGAATCATACAAGCACTTATTTTTTTAGAGATAATCGCCTGATTTTAAGTGGAATTAATTTTTACTTAAATGTACCGAAATCGTCTCAAGGATCATTCAGCCGAATCGTTCATACCCTATGCCTTCAACCAAATTCGCCATTTACACTGCTCTTGGAGCAAACCTGGCTATTGCTGTTACCAAATTCATTGCGGCCTCCATCAGCGGAAGCTCCGCCATGCTTTCGGAGGGCATTCATTCCCTGGTAGATACTCTAAACGAATTTCTGCTGTTACTGGGCATTCGGCGTAGCCAGAAACCAGCCGATGACAAGCGGCCTTTTGGATACGGCAAAGAAGTGTATTTCTACTCCTACATTGTTTCCCTGCTGATCTTTTCAGTAGGGGGCGGGGTGTCTTTTTATGAAGGAATTACTCACATCCAGCATCCCCACGCCATTGAAGATCCGTTCTGGAACTACGTAGTTCTGGGTATCGCTTTCCTGCTGGACGGCTTTTCCCTGATCACAGCTCTGAAGGCATTCAACGCCCAGCGTGGCAGCGTCCCCTTCTGGAAGGCTGTTAAAGAGAGTAAAGATCCCTCTTCGTTCGTGGTTTTATTTGAAGATGCGTCGGACGTCTTAGGATTGGTTATTGCCTTTCTGGGCGTTTTTCTGGGACATCAATTACAGAATCCTTACATCGACGGAGCGGCCTCTATTCTGATTGGTTGTATCTTAATGGGAGTAGCTATAGTTCTGGCCCGTGAAAGCAAGAGTTTATTATTAGGAGAAGGAGCTAATATCGAAATCAGAACTAAAATTTCAGCCATTACCAATGACTTTCAAAACACCCGTCAATTACAAAAACAATTAACTTTTCAAATGGGTCCGGATCAGGTAGTAGTAATCGAGCAGGTTCATTTTAACAGTAATCTTTCGAATGAGGATCTTATACGTACCATTGAAGAATTAAAGGGTAAGATTATTCAGGAAATCGATCCGGTTACCCATGTTTTTATTGAGCCGGTTCATTTTAAATCGTAAGTATATAACTCAGAAAACCATAACAAGAACTGGTTTATCCTGCGATCTGAATTTACGATCTCCAGGCAATGAACACTGAAGCATTCAGGTGATTGATAATAATGTTAGTTCTATCGAAATGCAGGATAGAGTAATCAAACCTGTGTGTGTATTCTCTCGTATCAATCGAGTTAATGTTAAGGTTCGTAGTTATTGTTTTACTCATCACTAGTATCAGTTAGTGATGAGTAGGGTATTACTGCTGTAAAATAGTTTTACGATTTTTAAAATAAGTAAATATTATATAGTATAAATATACATTCTGGAATTATTAAGTAGTATAGCTCAAATTATTACTAATTATGTCAACATATAGCATATAATTTTATGCTATATGTTATATTCACCCTAACATTTCACACCCAACCATTTTGCATTAGGGTCCCTAACCACTAAAACGCATTAAACTTACCCTCATGAAGAAGTTTATAGTAGCGGAAGATCATTCACTCATTGCCATTGGAATTATAGAGCTGATCAAAAATCAATATCCCGATGCCCAGGTGTCAGTGGTTAATACATTTGGTGCATTGATTGATACCATAAAAAAGACTAACTTCGATACTTTAATCCTCAATACCAGCCTGCTCGGAGACCATAACTTCGAAATGATTTATACCATTAAAAATGCGAACCAGCAGTTACCTATATTGATAGTCGCGAATCAGGAAAACTCGTCTTACGCTATTCCTTACCTGAGAGCAGGGGCAGAAGGATACCTTGATAAAGGAGCGTGTCCGGAGGAATTTAAAGTTGCTATTAAAAATATGATTGAGACAGGCCGGTACATTAGTGAACAAACGACTAATCTTACGATCGATCTTCTCCTGAATAATTCAGAAGCTAAATATGATATTTATTCCATCTTAAAAAGTAAAGAAATAGAGGTTGCTAAATTATTAATCAAAGGATTTTCGAATAAACAAATAAGTGAGCGTATGCAGTTATCTGCTCCTTCCATCAGTAACTATAAAGCGAAGATATTTTCTAAATTGGGAATAAATAATATCATTGATCTTCATGCTTATTTTAACAATCATTCCTGAGTATTCCTTAATTTTATAGATCCACCAAAAGCTCAATTCATAGGTTACGGATTGAGCTTTTGCTTAGTACCAAAAATTCATTAACCCTGATCATTTCGCCAGCCTTCGGTTAGACTGGCAGCTGATTGGTTTCTTTCGTTACTAGTTCTGGAGAGGGCCTACTCTCCACTTTTTTCAAATTCATTCCTCCCCTGTTCTGAGTCATCAAACGTATGCGTAAATCATTCGTTACCCGAAGACTCGACCCTAAATTCCAGATTAAGGTCCATTTTGGATACGCTCTGAGAATGCTGCCTACATAGACTTATCCTTTTGCTGGCGTCTCTGCACCATTCTCAGGCCCCAGGTAAAGTCATTTTTCAACTTAACGTTTTACAAATGTCCGTTTATAAAATGTTATATTCGGGTTTTTTAGGCTAGTTTTGTACACATTTACCGATCAGTTTTTCTTATAATCCATGCAATACGTTGCTTACTACCGGGTTTCTACGCTCACTCAGGGAAAATCAGGACTGGGCCTGGCCGCTCAACAGGAAATTGTCCGAAGATTTGTGCGGGGAGAAGAAATCATCCTGAAAGAATTCATTGAAGTAGAGTCAGGCAAAAAATCGGATCGTCCGCAACTGAAAGCAGCCATTGCCTATGCCAAAGAGCAGAAAGCCCGATTGCTGATTGCCAAGCTCGACCGGCTCTCCAGGAATGCGGAATTTATTTTCACCCTTCGGAACGCCGAAGTTGATTTCGTTGCCTGTGACATCCCCGATGCCAATACCCTGACCATTGGCATTATGGCCGTCCTGGCCCAACACGAGCGGGAGCTGATTTCGGAGCGGACGAGAAACGCTCTGCAACAAAAGAAACGGCAGGGCTTCCAGTTAGGAAAACCCGAAAACCTGAATTCGCTGGCCGTCGAAAAGGGCCGGAGTATTCGGATTGAAAATGCCCGTACGCACCAGGCCAACCGACAGGCTGCCGAGCTGGCCCGGCTGTATCGGGGGCAGGGACTGACCTACGCTCACATTGCTGAAAAATTGAATGGCAATGGATTCCGTACCCGGCGGGGAAAAATGTTCCACGCCATGAGCGTTCAGCGGCTGGTACTGCGTTTTTCATGAGTTTATGCAAACGTTATATCTATACGTAAACTGCATAAATTCTGTTAGCCATGACTCCTCAACATAACGATCTGCACGGCAATGTTCCTGACTCCTGTCCGGTTGCCCTCATCATAATTGACATGATCAATGACCTGGAATTTCCTGAGGGTGCTGATTTTGTGGACTCATCGGTACGGGTGGCTGAGCGAATTCGTGGCCTGAAAAACCAGGCCCGCAGCCTGAAAATACCCGTCATCTATGCCAATGATAATTTTGGACGATGGCGTTCGGACTTTACGGAAGTCATTGATCATGTGTTATATGACAACGTAAAAGGCCAGCAACTGGCAGAAATTCTGAAGCCGGAAGAGGACGATTACTTTGTGTTGAAACCCAAGCATTCGGCTTTCTTTGCCACTACGTTATCAACGTTGCTGAGCTACTTTAAAGTGAAACGTTTAATACTGACCGGTATCTCTACGGATTCGTGTATTGTCTTTACCGCCACTGATGCCTATATGCGTGATTATGAACTTTACGTCCCTTCGGATTGCACCACGGCCCGTAACGAAGATTACACGCAAAATTCCCTCACCTTCCTGGAACGAACGGTAAGGGCTAACCTCACGCCCTCGACGGAACTTGATTTAAAACCTTTAACGGAGTAAGTAATGGATCAGGGCGACTGATGCACTTTGGTAGTGGAGGAATTTTTGTGACTAAGCCTTTCCCATTCATTCCAGGAGCCAGGATCAGGAGATTTCCGGCAAGGCCCGTCATGCGGTTACTACTCATGGCTTCGGAAGGACTTTTCGGTTTTTCAGGTCATACTTCTGTCCTTCACTCAGGAGAACGAAGCCACCACTGGAAGCCGTAAACTCTTCTTTGTTACCGCTCACGTGCGTGGCTCCATTTCCACTGATACTCTGATAATTATACACCGCTACAAAGGATTTACCGAGCACTTCGAACGTATCCTTTTGTACCACAACAGAAGTCGATTCATCCAGCCCGATGCCGATCAGCTCAGGAGCTTTACGGATAAAATCAATGAGATCAAACTGCCGATTCCGTTTCAGTAAATGCTGGTCAATGGCTGAATTTTTCAGAAAACCAAAACCCTGCGTGTGGTCCCCAACCAGAATGTGAGCTCCTCTCGTATCGCCTCGCCACAGGAATGAACCCTGAATACTGGCCCCCGCCGAACTTCCGGCGATTACCCCTCCCCGATTCAGAACCTCAAAAAATGCCTGATGCGTCAGCGTATTCAGGTAAGAATCCGCCAGCCGCCACTGTCGCCCCCCGATGAAGTAAACGCCCGTAGCTTCCCTGAGCGGAGCGATAAAGGCTTCACTGTTGGCTTCGGTCAGACGCTTGGTGTGCAACAGTGTAACCTTCGAAACCCCGGTCTGTTTCCTGATGCTTTCCAGGTGTTCGGGGTTTAGAGCTTCCTCGTCTCCCGCCGCCGCCGTCACGACTACCAGCCGGGCCTTTTCTTTTCCTCCCGCCAGTTCGACAAATTTATTCCATATCTCAGGGCCCACTTTCCCCCCGCCAATGATGAGTAAGGTCCCCTTTTCGGGACCATGCCGGGTCGTACTTTTTTCATGGATGACGAGTGGCGTCTGAGCCACCAAAGTCCAGGACAACAGGCCAAACAGGCAGGTAAAACAGAAGCGAAGCATGGTGTTAAGGCAGAAAAATTCGATAGAAACGGAATTTAACCTGATTCATACAAATGGTCTGAAAAGATCGATTCATACGCGGGTAATGGCGACCAAACGGAAGCTTCGTTCGTAGTAGTAATAGCCAAACCAACACCTTATCCCTCTTAACTACTTTTAACGTCGCAACTCTTTGGTATGTATCCGGAATGCTTGGTAGATTTCCGAACCATCATCATTCAATCGCCATGAAACTCTTTGCTATCCTTCTCCTTCTGATCAATACGATCACTTATGCCCAGGAAAGACCTGCGTACGATCAACTGACGAAAAGCGAAATTGAACAGCACCTGTTACAGGAAGGCTACGTTTCGAAAACGGGCTGGGTGCTTCGGGAGGGCGAAGATATTACTCTGGGAAGTGGCACCATGCCTAATAAGTATTTTGCCTTTATTTATGAGACTCCCAGCAATTGGAACGTTCCGGATCGGGAGCGGCTCACCTCTTTCTCTAATGGGAAAAAAGCCAAAGTGAAAACTTTGCTGGTCAGAGGCTCCAAACGAGCTGGTTATCAGATCATTGCCCGCATTGGGATAGGAACCCTGACCAATTACTGGGTGGAACTCGATAATGCCATTGAATCCGGCGAAGTAGCCATTCCCGAGCCTTATGCTTCACGCCTGAACCCACCCGCTGGTACGTCTTTCAGCGTGGCGGATGAAATCCGGAAACTGAAGAATCTACTCGATGAAGGCGTATTAACTAAAGAAGAATTTGAGGCTCAGAAAAGAAAGCTACTGAGTCTGTAGCAGCTAAAATTCTTTTTTAGCTGGGCTCTGGCTTCACTACTTCCTACTTTTGCAGAATTATTCATCATTTTCTGCCAGAGTTATGGTCATTTCAGTCATTGGAACGGGAGCAATCGGGGGATTTTACGGAGGAATGCTGGCTCATGCCGGACAAGAGGTTCATTTTCTGTTAAACAGCGATTACGACTGGGTGAAGGAACACGGGTTAACCATTGATTCTCCGAATCTGGGCATCATCCGTCTTCCGAGAGTAAAGGCTTATTCGAAGGCTACTGATATGCCTCCTTCAGACGTGATTCTGGTGTGCCTTAAAAGTATTCAGAACGAAAAGTTACTACCGGATTTATTACCACCACTCCTGAAAAAAGACAGCCTGGTGGTATTGATTCAAAATGGCTTAGGAGTGGAAAAAGACGTAGCCAATCTTTTCCCCGAGGTTTCCATTGCCGGAGGCATTGCCCGGGTTTCGGCCAGTAAAGTTAGTCCGGGCGTGATCAGGCATTTTGATCATGGGCGACTGGAACTGGGTTCCTACAACCCGGCTCATTCCCGAAGACTAGAGGAAGTAGCCGTAACTTTTCAGACGACGGGTTTGCCCATCGTTCCCGTTGCCGATTTACAGGCACTCCGCTGGCGTAAGCTGGTCTGGAATATTACCTTCAACGGTCTGTCGGTCGTCCTGAATACCACGACGGATCAGTTGGTGGGGCATCCGGAAACCGCCCGGCTCTGCCGGGAAATCATGCTGGAAGTGATTGCCGGAGCTACGGCCTGCGGTATGGAGTTACCGTCCTCTTTTGCCGACGAAATGATGGCCTATACGCAACGCATGCGACCCTATTCGCCCAGTATGAAAGTGGATTTCGATCAGAAGCGACCGCTGGAGATTCAGTACATCTACCAAAACCCCGTTGCGGCGGCCCGGGCGGCTGGGTATGAGATGGTTCGGGTCGATATGCTGGCGAAACAGCTGGCCTTCCTGAATGAGAAGAATGGGTATTAATTTATTCAAAGAAACAATCCTAGTTTCCTGGTAAGGATACATTCGAATTATTCTATTTTAATCATTCAATTAAGTAAAGCAATTGAATGGTTAACCAGGTCTGAAATAACATTCAATTACTGTAAAGCTTATTACCTATATACGAGTAAAATAACTCATAATTAAGTATCATTCTCTACTGTTTATTCTTTAAACAAGTATTAATCAAAATTCACCCTATTCTCTCCATGAATACCCATAAAAAAGGGAAGAACCCGAATTCTTCCCTTTTTTATTACACCTGTCTTACCGATTCTGATGTTCATCGAACGTGGAAACGTTTTTGGCCTGTTGCCGGGGCAATAGCCAGTAATAGATGGGAATGCCCATCAGAATAATTCCCAGACCCGGCAGGGTATATTCCTTTTCAAAAATCAGTAACAGAAGGGCTAAACCGGAAGCTACGATCAGATAAATAGCGGGTAAAACGGGGTATCCCCAGGCTTTGTAAGGTCTCGGAATGTCGGGTCTTTTCACGCGTAACAGATAGATGCCCGCAATGGTGAGTATGTAGAAAATCAATACGCCGAAAATCACCAGAGCCAGCAGTCGGTTATACTCGCCACTGAGGCACAATACGCAGGCCCAGCCGCACTGAATCCATAGACTGTACGCCGGAACCTGAGCCTTATTTAACCGGGCAGCTTTGGGAAGAAACAAGCCATCCTGTGCCATGGTATAGTACACCCGTGCTCCGGCCAGGATAAGTCCGTTGTTACAGCCAAAGGTGGAAATCATGATTAACACCGCCATGACGGTTGTACCCGCCGGGCCAAAAATGTATTCGGCGGCGACGACCCCAACCCGGGCATTGGGAGCAAAGGCAATGTCTTTCAGCGGAATAACGGCCAGATACATGACGTTGGTCAGCAGGTATAAAACGGTGACAATCAGGGTTCCCAGAATCAGACTCAGGCCGATGTTCTTTTTGGGATTTTTCACTTCTCCGGCAACAGAGGTAATGGAATGCCAGGAATCGCTGGAGAAAAGGGTTCCTTTCATGGCGATGGCAATGGCTCCCCAGCTGGCAAGTCCGGTTAATAGCGTCCGATTCAATCCGCCGTCAGCGGCGGGTGCCAGCTGAGCGAGCGTCCAGGCCTGCTGCCAGTTCTGTTCCCAGGTTTCGGCTTTGGCTCCCCAGATCAGGCCGGCGGCGGTTAAACCCACCAGCGATAAGATTTTGATGATGGTTAGTCCCGTCTGTACCACTACCCCATCCTTCACGCCCCGGCTGTTCAGGTAGGTTAAGCCGGTGATGATAGCAATGGACACCAGCTGGGCAGCATTAAGCTGGAAAAAAGATGTTTGTACCAGCACATTCGTTTCGCTGAAGGCCGGAAATACATACGCCGCAAACTTGGCAAAAGCCACGCCCACCGCCGCGATGGTTCCGGTTTGAATGACCGCAAAAAAAGCCCAGCCGTACAGAAATCCGACCAGCGGCACGTAGGCTTCCCGCAGATACACGTACTGCCCGCCGGCTCGTGGAAACATGGCGGCCAGCTCGCCGTAACTAATGGCGGCAATGATGGTCACCAGTCCCGCCAATACCCACATCAATAGCATATACCCGGCTCCGCCAATACTCGAGGTAATTTCAGCACTGACAATAAATATGCCCGAACCAATCATGGAACCTGCGACCAGCATCGTGGCATCCAGCAGGGTAACTCTGGGTTTAAAACCCGGGTCTGTCAGCTTTTCCATCACCTTAACTTATAAAATTTTCTATGGATATTCGTCTGATAACCCATAGAATGAAATCCCTATGAGCGTTTGTACGTAAATAAAACTATCCTGATTAAAGAATTTACCTACTCGTTAGAATAGTATTACTATTAGCGAATTGGAGTCGCAAAAGCACGTCCGGATTTGTTCCAATTTTGTAGAGGAACAGAAATGTATCCAGACTCATAGTAAAATCACCCTTTCGTTTACGGACATACCCCTTGATCTAACCTGTCGCCATGAGCAGATTTAATCCGGTAGTAAAACTTTTACTGGGACTCGTCCTCCTGAATGGAACCGCGTTTGGTCAGTCCCTGACCCCTGAACTAACCAACCGGAAAGTGAAGGTTTCACCCGTGGTTCCGATTCGGGCCTATGCCTTTCCTCTCGAACAGGTGGAGTTACTGGAGAGCCCTTTTCGGCAGGCCATGCAGGCCGACGTTGCTTTTCTGAAAGAACTCGAGCCCGACCGGCTGTTATCCGAATTCCGGAGTCATTCGGGACTCAAGCCGAAAGCCGAAAAGTACGGCGGCTGGGAAACTTCGGGGCTGGCGGGACATACCCTTGGGCATTACCTTTCGGCCTGTGCCATGCATTATGCCAGTACGAAAGATCCGGAATACCTGAAGCGGGTTAACTACATGATTGATGAGCTGGAGGAATGTCAGAAAGCCCGCCAAACGGGTTACATCGGAGCCATTCCCAGGGAAGATACCGTGTTTGCGGAGGTAGCGAAGGGCGACATCCGCTCCCGGGGCTTTGATCTCAACGGAGCCTGGTCGCCGTGGTACACGGTGCATAAAGTCATGGCGGGCCTGCTCGATGCCCACCTCTATGCTGATAATAAAAAAGCACTTGCCCTCAATGTACGGATGGCCCACTGGGTGGGAGAAACCCTGAAAAATCTGACGGACGAGCAGATCCAGAAAATGTTGCTGTGCGAATACGGAGGCATGAATGAGCTACTGGTTAATACGTACGCCCTGACCAAAAACAAAAAATTTCTGGATTTATCGTATAAGTTCCACGACCGCTGGATTCTGGATTCACTGGCTCATCACAAGGACATTCTACCCGGCAAGCACTCCAATACGCAGATTCCCAAGCTCATCGGTACCATTCGCCGGTATGAATTAACGGGGAATCAGGCCGACTACGAAAGTGCCTCGTTTTTCTGGAATACCGTCGTATCTCATCACTCCTACGCTACGGGCGGCAACAGCAATTATGAATACCTGAGTACGCCCGACCAGCTCAGCGAGAAGCTGACGGAAAACACCATGGAGACCTGCAATACCTATAATATGCTGAAGCTCACGCGGCATTTGTTCGCCCTCCAACCCTCAGCTCATTACATGGACTATTACGAACGCGGCCTCTACAACCACATTCTGGCCTCTCAAAACCACACCACGGGCATGATGTGTTACTTCGTGCCGCTGCGAATGGGGGCTAAAAAGCAGTTCAGCAGTCGCTTACACGATTTTACCTGTTGCGTAGGCTCGGGGATGGAAAACCATGTCAAGTATAACGAAAGTATTTACTTCAAAGGATCGGACGGCAGTCTGTACGTAAACCTGTTCATTCCCTCCAAACTCAACTGGGCTGAAAAAGGGCTGCATCTGACGATGGAAACGACGTTACCGGCGGATTCTTCCGTTCGTCTTCTCCTGAACCCTAAAACTCCGGTTTCATTACCCCTCCGAATCCGCAAACCGCACTGGGCCGGCACCATGGTTGTTTTACTGAACGGTAAACCCCTCACGGACCTGAAGGAAGAGCAGGGTTATCTGGTGGTCCAGCGTACCTGGAAAGCGGGTGATCAGGTGGAGCTGAGCGTACCGAGTAACCTCTATACGGTCGCTATGCCCGATAACCCCGACCGCAAGGCTTATTTCTACGGTCCCGTCATTCTGGCGGGAAACCTCGGCCCCGAAGAAACGGATCCGGCCGTGGGTGTTCCCGTTCTGGTCAGTAACGATTCCAATCCTAACCATTACATCCGGTCCACGGGTAAACCGCTGGAGTTTCAGACGACTCACCTGGGTAAGCCGGGCACCTTAACCCTGCAACCCTTTTATGCCCTTCAGGATGATCACTACAGCGTATACTGGGATGTGTTCACCACCCAAACCTGGCAGCAACAGCAGCAACGCTACGAAGAACAACGCCGGCAGGCCCGTGAACTGGAACTTCGTACGGTTGATAACCTTCGTGTGGGTGAAATGCAGCCCGAACGTGACCACGAGTTTTCGGGAGAAAAGCTGGAAACGGGAGAATCGCACACGCGTAAATTCCGGGCAGCTAACGAAGGCGGATTCTTCCAGTTCACCATGAAAACAGACCCCAGGGCAAAAAACACCCTGATCGCTACCTATTGGGGCATGGACAACCGGGGGCGGCAATTTGATATTCTCGTCGACGGCAAACCCCTGGCCAGCGAAGATGTGAACAAGTATAAGGAAAGCCGTTTTTATGAAATTCCTTACGAGTTACCGCAGGAATTAACCAAAGGGAAAAGTTCCGTTCTGATCAGGTTTCAGGCGAAAAAAGGCAATCAGGCGGGGCCCGTGTACGGGCTTCGGATGCTGAAAGAGTAATCTAACTGAAAAGGGGCTGTTTAGGCAGCCCCTTTTCAGTTAATAATACTGGCGTTTTTCGTACGTCCCGTCGCTGTTGAAAATGATCGCTATCTGGCCCGCTCCTCCCGTCATGTCTCTGCTATTACCAATTTTTCTGGGTCGGTTACTGATGGGCATGACATCACTAGTCCATCGCTCCTTAGTCGTAGGTCTGGTAAATACCCGATCACCAATAATCTTTTCCAGACATTTATTTAATACTTCTTTATCCTTCGCAGCTTTGAGGGGACGTCGCTTTTCATCGCCCTGATACACCAAAACAATATCTCCTTGAAAGTCCATGAATTGCGAAGGGGGATTGTCTTTATAACTGTCATCAATGCGGGCATATAAGTCCCAGCATGGTTTACCTTCCTCGTTGGTGTATTGGGTTAAATACACGATTCCTTTATTATACCGAACGCTGAATCCGTTTTCATTTAAACAACTCTGAATGAATTCGTATAGTATTCTTCTTTTGACCGAATCGGTCAAAAGATTTACCTGCTCCACTTCGGTACAGGGCGGCGGATACCCCTGCTGAGCACCTGCTTTACTGCTCAGAAAAACAAATAGACTTACGATTAAAAGAAACGAAACTTTCATGAGTCTGAGGCTAGGGTTGGCGTTAAATCACTACGCAAAATAGTAAGGAATCCGAGTTTACGAACCTTTTCTTCGTAGATCGGCCCGTACTCAGACCACCTGTTCTACCCCCCAAAAAACACGTGTATTGGAGAACACGTGTATTCGGTCTGTTCCGGTGCTTCTGTATTTCGGACCTTTGTCACAGAAACGATGAGCAATTCATTATGCCTCCCGGTTCATTGTAAGCTTGTGTATAGTGAATTAACCCATCATACCTTTAATTCCAACCTGACAAAGCCCACGAGCGTGTTCGTACGTTTGGAAGGTTTTGAGTTGATGTGAAAGAAAAGACAGCTATCCAGTAGGCATTGAGATGGTGTGGATGGCGGTCCCATGATTAAAGCTGCCGAACGCATAGCTGTCTTCATTTCACAGACTGAATCTGCTCTAGTATTTGCTCTATCCCTCAACGCCAAATCCGGTTGTTATGAAACGTAAAATTCATGATTCAGGTAAGAAATTGATTCGCTTACAGAATTTCCTGCCGAGAACCATTTATAGACAAGCATTCGTACCGAAACCCCTTCGGGAAACCTCCCGTCAGTCCATGGCGGTCTGGTCTCCGCTTCTGGGGAATTGGTAAACGATGCGATAGTCCCTTCCTCTACCTATTTAGGGATTCACGAACAATCTTCAACCAACCACCTTGATTTGAATAGTCACCGATTTCTGTGGTGCACACGCAGGAATTGGTGATTCGTCAAGTGGGAAAAACCACCGGCCTCCTTGACAAATGCCCAGTAAAGACTACCTCCGCACGGTAAGCAGTGCTGTTCCCATTATCATGAAAAAAGATTTAATTCAGCCGCAACAACAGATCACCTTTGACGCCAAACCTTACGGATACGTAGTTCAGATCCGCAAGCAGCTCTGGACACAGCCCGTTCAGTTCATGGCTCAGGATTCATGCAACAACCAGACGATAGCCAGCGGTAACGTTGAATCCCATAGGTTCATGCATGAATTTCGTGTTTGCCCGGAAGTCGCCTTAACTCTGGCGAACACGGGCGAATGGCCACTGGTCATAAAGTGGCTTTAACCGTTAGTTAACCCTCCCTTTAATAGATCGGTCCCACGGTTATTCGTCACTGAATAACTGTGGGCATTTTTTGAAAGATCAAACCGTCCAGAGCTTATGACGGATGGCATACACCACGAGACTAACGGAATTATTTGCTCCGGTTTTTTCCAGAAGATTCTTACGGTGGCCTTCCACCGTGCGGTAGCTGATGAACAGGCGTTCGGCTATTTCGGCGGTGTTTAAGCCCTGGCACAGCAGTTCGAGCACTTCCATTTCCCGGCCCGTCAGAAGCCCCTCGCCTGCGGTTTTTTTTGCCGATTCTTCCGGCTGCTGAAGTCCCTGACGCAGGGCCTGAGCCGTGTCGTCATTCATGTAATAGCCCCGCGTGCTGACATCCTCGATGGCCTGTACAAGGGTATTGCGGTCAATATCCTTGGGTAAATAGCCGTGAACGCCGACCCGCATGAGCTTCATGATGTGCTCCTGAGAGTAGCTCATGGACAGAATAATGATTTTAATCTCGGGGTATTCCTTCAGAATGATCCGGCTGATTTCCTCGCCGTCCATGCCTTTCATGTGCAAATCCAGCAGGATGACATCGACGGGATTCGAGGGTAACTGATCAAATAATTCCTTTGCGCTACTGGCTTGCAGCGTGATTTCGTACTGCGGAAACTTCTTTAAAATCTGGGCGATGCCTAATCGGAATAGCTGATGATCATCGACCAGAGCAAGTCTGCGATTTTCCATACGGTCTGAATAGTAAGCCTTACAAAGGCACAAGCATTTCAATACGGGTTCCGGCTCCCGGAGCGGAATCCATCGTGAGCCGGGCGTTCAAAAAGCTGGCCCGGGCCCGGATTCCACTCAGTCCAATTCCGGTTGCGGGCGAGTCTTTCGGGTTATCAAAACCCTTGCCGTCGTCCTCGATCCAGAGCCGGAGAAATCCGGGCTGCTGGGTTAATTCGAGGGTGACCCGCCGGGCTTCGGCGTGTTTGATGATGTTTACGGATACTTCCTGCACGACGCGATACAAAGCCAGTTGCTGCTCCCGGTTCAGCATTTTTTCTTCCAGGGAAAAGTGGTGCTCAATCACCAGTCCGTTCACTTCCAGTTGCTGAAACAGGGTTCTCAGGGCTCCGGTAAAGCCGAGTTTTTCAACCACCAGTGGCGAAAGGTGATGCGACACCCGGCGGACTTCCTGCACCAGTGTTCCCAGCACGCCGTGGGCCTGATCGGCCAGTTCAATCATATCCGGCAGGGTTTCCTCGTACTGGATCTGATTGATAAACAACCGGGCTGCGGATAGCGAAGCTCCGACTTCGTCGTGCAAATCCTGAGCAATGCGTTCGCGTTCGTTCTCCTGAGCCTGCACGATGCCCTCCGTGATTTCCTTCTGGTGACGAATTTCCAGCTGGTGCATCTCCCGTTGCTGCCGGAAAAATTTACGCTGGTAAAAGACCACGAAGATTACCACCATCAAGGTTAACAGAAGCATAAAGCCTAAGCCAGCCAGTATTAAATAAGCAAACGTTCCTTCCTGGGGAGCTTCCATAGGGCAATCGAGTAAGCCACGTATAACAAAAAGTTCACTGCCGCATGCACTACCCAGAACGATTGGTTAAATCCCTGAGAATACCGCCGGGCGAAATTGGCGAATATATACAGGATGATCGTGCTGGAAAAATAAATGAGTAATCCACCAGAAACCCAGAAAGCGGGTTCCCGATGGATATGAGGCGTCTTGATTTCGCTGAATGATTTAAGAAAATAAGCACTCACCAGGGCGATTACAATTCCCCCCTCAATGATTCTGCTTAACCCATCAATTACATCGTGATTAATGAAGTCCTGAAACGAGTGGAATGAGAAATACTTGCTGCAAACGGCGAAGGCTAGTAAAAGTATCAGCCAAATTCGAGCCTTGTCCAGCCAGGTCGATTTCAGCATCAAACTGTACATCCAGATAAATAAGCTTCCTTCAAGGGTGATGTAAATAGGATAGAGAAACAGATTCGTCATCTTCCTATGCCATAAAAAATCTGAATAAGCCTGGGTAATAAAGGCAAGAAACTGAATGTAACACAACACTTTCGTCCAACCCTCAGCTCGTCTGAATCGAATAACCGCAATGATACCAGCAATCCAGGTTGGTATTACTAATATCGAAAGCATAATCTGTTGTACTGAATACTGCATGGGAAAAATCCGATTAACAGGTAGGCGGACAGGGACTCGCTAAATCAAAATACCCATCGTCATCATCATCGTCGTCCTTTAGTTTCTGAAGATCAGTCTGGGCGTGCAGGAGGAGTCCGAAGGTATAGACGGGAGGCTGGCCTTCCTGGTACGTGACGGGTAAATGTTCGTGAAGGACAAAATTGATTCGAACATCGTTTGCCTTCCGATCCAGCAGCAGAGCCTCCATGAATTCATCCATTTCGTAGTTGTACCCCTTCAGAAACCCGCGGGATACCTGAAAATTCTGAACCCCGATTTCATTATCATTCGCCCGGGTCAGCCAGTAATACCTCCATTGCTTTTCCAGCTCCATCGGCACCCGCCCCCCGTTGGACTTACCCGGACGCGGGTGATAGATTGGATCTTTGGCTACGTAATAAGGGCTTACCCGCTGCCCCGTCTCATCTACGCCCCAGAGAATCAGCCAAAAGGAAGTTTCTTCCGTTGAGAATCCAAACCTGATTTTGATGGTACTCGTACCGGGCGTGGAAAGCAGATACTCCAGCGTTTTCTGGTTGAGAACTACTCCGGTCTGGATGCGATCGGAGTCGGCAAAGAATGGGAAAGTAGTCGTTTCAAATTCAAGGGACTTCCAGTCGGAAGTCAGGGTTTTAAATACCTCTTCGGTGATGGTGTGGACAGTCATAAAAGTTTAGGTCAATAGCGGTGAAGGGGCGAATATAAATAATTATCCGTCTCGACTGAGCTATTTTTCCTAGGACTGTTCTTTTGTTTAGCAGTCAGGCTCTACCTGAATTATACTCAAAAAGACTTTTCCTGAAATAATCCGGCCTCCCGTCATGGGTTCAAACCGGGTTATTTCAAATTAACCGGGTTACCTGGTCGCCGGAGTCAGTTCTATTTCCACTGCGTTTTTCGTCAGGGGAATCACAAAGGCTTCCCGTTCCTGAGCAAAGGTCTGCGTAGGTTTATAGAGATTCGGATGCTGCTGAGCAGGATATTCCAGTCGAAGGTAAGCCCTTGGGGTGACTTCGGAAGCAGACCCTAAGGTAATTTTAACCGCTTTAGTTACGGGATTATAGCTCACCCGTTCCATCTGTCCGGCATCCAGACTGATTTGAAGTCCAATGGGCGAAAGATACACACTTGACCGGGCCGCTGTGCTGGGTTTGAGTATCACTTCATTCCCCTGCTGACTAACGTTACCACCAAAGCTCAACCAGCCGAATTCGGGATGTTGCGTTAAGTACGAGGTGGTGTTCACGGCATAACCGAAGAATCCACAGCCATAATCGCCCGATAAGGCATCGATTTCCAGCGTCGAAGGATAGGAATGGAAAGCTGCCGGTCCGAATCCATCTTCGGTGATGTTGGCAATGGCTCCCATCAGGCCCCCGTAGCCCACGCGTAGCAGATAAAAATCATCCGGCTGACTGCGATACGCCATCAGGACTGGGATGGCATTAAGTCCCGAACCATAGTGGTGAATCTGCCGCTCCACGCGGGACAACTTGCCACCGTATAAAAAGTCCCAGTAGCGGCGGGCGTTGCCGTTGTAAGCCCAGTGCGGAAGCGTCGGCATATACCCCAGAATGGCATTCAGGGTTACTTCGGCTTTATCCCGATACCCAAAGTAATACGACCAGACGTAAACCTCCTCCTGCCCCGTGGAATCCCAGGGCATTTCACTACCAAAGGGGTACTCCAGCGAACGCCAGAGATCGGCCCGTTTTTTCATGGTGCTCTCCAGTTCGGTAGCCAGATCCGTTAACCCTTCCCGCTTTAAATCCGTTAGAATGAGGTAGAAGATCGTTCCTTCCATCTGCCCGAACTGGGCATAATACGGAGCAAACTTCATCATGGCCAGGGCCGTCTGAGCCGCGTGTTCGAGGTAACTTTTCCAGTTTCCCTGTTTGACGAGGTTCTGATGATTTCGCTGCAGGCGGTATAATACCCAGTGAGCCGCCGCCACGTGCGGATAGTTATACGAACGTCCCAGTGACTCCGCTTCCTTACGGGGCCAGGCCGACCAGCTTTTGTAGTTCACCGTTGGGCTATAAGTATGAGCGGGCATGGAGTCTGGCTGGTAATAGAACAGACTTTTCCGAATGCCGTATTGATACGGACCTTCCTTGTGCTGAATGTTGCCCCAGAGGGTTTCATTCACAAACCGTTCCAGCTTCTGTACTTCTTCCGGTTGGGGTAACACGAGTTGTTTCATGGTTGCTCCGAGCCAGCTTCCCGCTCCGCCTTCATCGCTCAGCCCCGCCACCCAGGCCCGGCTGTCCTGCGTTACCTGCTGTTTGGTTTCGTAATCGTAGCTAATGACAGAAGGGCTACGATGAAAGGTATCTTTAGGTACTTCAAACCATTGCTTTGTCGTCAGGAAATTGCCAAAATCGGCGATGGTTTCGCTTTCGGGTTTGATGATTTTGTAATGAATCGTTTGTTTCAATCCATCCTGATACTGAATGGTTAAGCGGGCACGTCCCCATTTTTTTCCCCGAATCAGGTAACTCTGCAGATTCTTTTTTGGGGAGGGAATCGCCTGCCAGCTGAGAGCATCGGCCGGCTCTACTTGCATCGACTTTACTTTTCCTGAATGTTGCAGGAAAAGCCTGGCTTCCACATTCTGCGGTACCACATAGCCCGGAATGCCTACCGCAACCGGACGTTTGTGAGCAATCAGGGTTTTTTCAATCTCCCGAATGCCGGGAGCCAGTACCAGTTTCAGTCCATACGTTTTCGTTTCGCCGGGTTTCAGCGTAACGGAAGTAGCCGTGTTCCAGGGCTGAGCTTTCGCCCAGTCTTTCTCCGCGTGGGCTTTACTGTGAATCATCCATTCGTGAAATCCTTCAAAGACGATGCCCCGCGGCGTGGGGTCATCCAGCAAAGGATTATATGCCTCAAAGGGCGTATTCCCCTCGGGTAAAACCAGCAGGACGGGTCCTTTGCCGTGCAGTCGGGCCACCTGTAGGTATCCGGCATCCGCTCCGATGTAGGGATCAAAAAAGACGTTTCGGGCGTGGGCCTGCTCAAGAGTATTTCCTTCCAGAATGTTATTAAAAATCAGCGGAATGCCTAGTGAACCTATTTCAATCGCTTCTTTGCCAGGATTGCTGATCCGGAATTTCAGGATGATTCCGCCCTGGGTCTGTTCCCAGGAACGCTGAACATTCAGGGGAAAATCAGCCGGAAAGCTGGGCGAAAGATTCGCCAGGGCCCAGACTTTGCCAGATTTGGGGGCTAATGCTTCTACGTCTGAACGTTTGGTGGCCGAAGAAAAGGACTTCCATTCCTCCCCTACTTTCAGCCGGAAGTTAATGTCTCCGAGCTGATACAGTCCGTCACCGCTTCGCACCTTGAGTCGGTCTCCCGGCGTGTAATCGAAGCTTTTCTCAGTCACTGGCGAGAGGCTTGCCACGGTTTGGGAAGACTTCACCAGTTTCAACTCCAGCTCGGGGGAAGTGAAGGTCTGAAATCCTCGCTCCAGATGAAGCGTGGACGGTTTTTCCTCCAGCTTTTTCCAGGGCGACTGCTGGGACCAGCCCGCCTGAGCCATCGTCAATAGCCCGGCGATCAGCAGACCCCGGTACTTGTTCAGGTACGTAGAAGTAGTCATAGAAGAGAAATCGTCCGGGTAAGTATGACCCGGACGACCGTTTTTATTGTTGGAAGACGCCATCCACCAGACGGAAAATGCCGAGCGGATTACTGTCCTTTAATTCATCGGGTAAGAGTCCCTGCGGAAAGCCCTGGTAACACACCGGACGGACAAAGCGTTTGATGGCATTCGTACCCACGGAAGTGCTCCGGGAATCCGTTGTAGCGGGGTAAGGACCGCCGTGCTGCATGGCGTGACTTACTTCAACACCCGTGGGGAAGGCATTGATAATCAGTCGGCCTACTTTCTGTTCCAGCTCGGATAATAACTCAGCATTGGCCAGTAACTCCTCCTCAGTGCCAAACACCGTAGCCGTCAGGTGGCCTTCCAGCGAACGGGCTACCTGGAGTAACTCTTCACTGTTTTCCGCCTGAACAATCACGCTACTCGGACCAAACACTTCGTGAGCCAGCAAAGGATTGGCCAGCAAAGCCGTTACCGAACTTTTCAATAATACCGGACGACCCGCCGCGAAGCCTTCCAGCTCCTGAGCTTCGGCAATAACCTCTACGTTCTCCTGCTCTTTTAATTTGGTAATACCCTGAGCAAAAGCCTTTTGAATGCCCTGCGTTAACATGGCCGTGGGCGAAAGCGTCGCCAGTGATTCCCGGGCAGTCTGGATAAACGCCTGCGAATCTTCCGAAGCGGGCAGAATGCTGATGCCGGGATTGGTGCAGAATTGTCCCGTTCCCAGTGTTAAGGAAGATACATAATTCTGAGCTAACGCCGCTCCCTGCTGTTTCAGGATCTGGGGTAAGAAGAAGACTGGGTTCGTACTGCCCATTTCGGCGTACACCGGAATGGGCTCGGGACGTTGATTGGCCGCATCGAACAGAGCTTTACCGCCCTGAAATGATCCTGTAAAGCCAATGGCTTTGATGGAAGGATGACGAACCAGGTCCAGCCCGGTGGCCGTGGTGCGACCCTGAATCAACTGGAAGGTGTCTTTCGGAACGCCCGTTATTTCAATTGCTTTCCGAATGGCCTGGGCCACCAGTTCAGACGTGCCGGGATGGGCAGGATGGGCCTTTACCACCACGGGGCAACCCGCAGCCAGAGCTGAAGCCGTATCGCCACCCGCTACTGAAAACGCCAGGGGAAAGTTACTGGCCCCGAAAATACCTACCGGACCGAGGGGCCGCAGCATTTGCCGCAAATCAGGACGTGGCAAAGGCTGACGCTCGGGCAGAGCCGGATCAATGCGGGCTTCTACCCAGGAACCCTCCCGCAGGTAACTGGCAAACAGGCGTAACTGTCCCGTAGTACGGCCTCTTTCTCCCGTCAGACGGGCCAGCGGTAAAGCTGTTTCGGCATGGGCCCGTTGCAGGAGTTCATCGCCCAATGCTTCGATCTGACGGGCCATTTCTTCTAAAAAATCAGCTTTGGCTGACCCGGAAAGCAATCGGTATTCGGCAAAAGCCTGGGCCGCCCGAAGTCCGGCTTCGTTTATTTCCTGAGACGTAGATTCCTGAAAAACACCCGGTAAAGATTCGCCCGTAGCGGGATTAATGGCTTGAAAATCAGATTCATTCATAAGTTCAGATGATTACTTATTAATCGTATAAAACCGCCAGCTGGTTTTAAAATCCTTCTGAAGCGGCTGTTTCGTAAGCAAAGCCCGAATGAATTCCACGGGCAATTGATTGAGTTGCAATATAGAATCATGAAATTGTTTGTCCGTCATTTTTCCACTGTCTACCAATTCTTTTCGCAGGGCTACAAACTGCAAACCACCCACCATATAGGCCAGCTGATACAGCGGTTCGTACCCTCCAATGAACGAACGACGGACTTCCCCTTCGGCATTCGCCCGCTCGTGCCCGACCCGATCCACCAGAAAGTCGATGCACTGCTGCGGCGTCCATTTGCCGAGGTGATAATTGAGCGAAAAGATAATCCGGGCACAGCGGTGCATCCGCCAGAAGAGCATCCCGATTTTGTCTTCGGGGGACTGAGGAAACCCTTTGTCCCACAGCACCATTTCCCAGTATAAAGACCAGCCTTCAATCCAGAACGGCGAGTTAAAGCGACGGCGATGCGTCTCGAAACGGTTATTCATAAACTGTTGCAGGTGATGCCCGGCGATGAGTTCGTGGTGAACCGTCGAGCGGGAAAAATGGGGGTTATTCCCCCGCATGCTCATCAGTTTATCGGCGTGTTCCATACTCGCCGTCGGGTAAGAGATCAGGATTTGTTCCCCTCCCAGAAAAAAGGGATTCACCAGTTGACGCTCGGGCGTCATCATGCCCATTCGCCAGGTTTCTTCGGCCAGCGGCGGAATGGTGACCAGGTCGTGTTTTTTGAGAAAATCAACCGATTCGTTATACAATCGCAGAATTAACTCCGGTTGTTTACCCACGGGAACGTAGCTGTTTTTGACTTTCTCCTGAGCCGCCCGCCAGTTTTCACCAAAGCCCATTTCCTTACTGGCTTTCAGTAATTCCCTGTCGCACCAGGCAAATTCCTGATTAGCAATGGCCAGTAATTCTTCGGGTGAATAAGGAATGTATTCCAGCTTTAACTGACGGATTAATTCATCACGACCCACCGCAACGCCCTGAATACCGCTGCCGTCGTTAGCCATCGTACCGAGTTGGACTTTGGGCTGAAAGAATTTCGTTAATTTCTCCAGTTGTTCATTCAATCGCGGATAAGGTTTTTCCATCCACCACGTAAACATTGGATCGTATTGATTGTAAAATTCAAAAACGCTTCGGATGGCTTGTTGTAACCCTTTGGTCGTCTCTTCCGCCCGGCTTGCCAGTAAAGGGTTCATCGTTTTCATTTCCCCCAATTTCTTTTCAGCCTGAGCCACCTGAGCCGTCCAGCTTTCAAACTCACGGGCCAGATCTTCTGAATTCAGGTAAATGCCTCTCCGGCGTTTTTTCTCCAGGGCATACATCGGTTCGGCAAAAGGAAACCAGTCTTTAATTTGCTCGGATTCTTTTTCTGCCGTGGCGTATTCCCGCAACTCTTCTTCCAGATCCCGACGAAACAACAGGTAATCGACCTGATTATTAGGCGTTAACTGCTTAAAATTCAATGCATTCAACCGGGCGATGTACTCCTGATTCAATTCTTTCAGCCGCTGGCGGCGTTCGGGCGAGTTGGCAATCACGTAAAAACGACGCAAACTGCCTTTATCGGCTTCATACTGGATCATATGCTGGCTCAACTGCGTAGGATCCGTCGGCGTTTGAGCCTTACTTAAAGAACTTAGCAATAGGCCAATCAGCAGAAGACAACGAGTCAGAGACATAGCTTATACGTGGTTAAGAGTAAGAAAAACTATCGCTGTTGACGAGCTGTTTTCGTGGATTTTTCAGGACCTGGTACGGTAGTGTCCTTCGCATTCCAGCGGGGCGGCTGCACGTTCAGCAAATGCTGCACGAAAAAATCCCGGCGTTTGCGTTCGCCGTATTCTCCACCCGAGGAATGCCCCATATTGGGTACGACTACCAACTGAAATTCTTTATTCGCCTTAATCAGAGCATCGGCCAGCTGATAGGTTGACGAGGGATCGACGTTATCATCCATTTCGCCCAAAATCAGCATGAGATTCCCCTGTAACTGGTCGGCGTGCGTAACGTTGGAACAATCGGCATAATGCGGGCCAACGGGGTAACCCATCCACTGCTCATTCCACCAGATTTTATCCATGCGGTTATCGTGGCAACCGCAGGACGAAACGGCGACTTTGTAGAATTCAGGGTGAAACAGAACCGCTCCCGCCGAACTTTGTCCGCCCGCCGAAGTGCCGTAGATGCCCACCCGGTCCAGATCCATGAAGGGATACTTTTTAGCGGCCGCCTGCATCCACAGAATCCGATCCGGGAACCCGGCATCTTTCAGGTTTTGCCAGCAGACATCGTGGAAGGCTTTGGAACGGTTGGACGTCCCCATCCCATCAATCTGAACAACGATGAAGCCCAGTTCGGCCAGTTCATGCAAGGCGGTGTTTGTTGTAAACGATTTGGGAACGAAGGAATCGTGGGGACCGGCATAGATCATCTCAATGACCGGATACCTGCGGGATGGATTGAAATTCGTCGGGCGAATAATCATCCCGTAAATGTCGGTTTGCTGGTCACGGCCTTTGGCCACAAAGGGCTCGGGAGCTTTCCAGCCCGATTTTTCCCAGGCGGAAAGATCGGCTTTTTCCAGCGTTGAAATAATCGAGCCGTCTTTACTGCTCCGCAGCACCGTTACCGGAGCCTGATTAATTCGGGAATACGTGTCAATGAAGCTTTCGTAATCATCCGAAAAGGTAACTTCGTGATTCGCCGGTTCGGGAGTCAGACTTTTTAGTCCTGAACCATCAAAATTAATTTGGTAATAGTGCTGGTAATAAGGATCTTCTCCGGCATTCATCCCGCTGGCGGAAAAGAGAACGGTGCGGTTTTTGTCATCCACATGCATAACCCGGCGAACCACCCAGTCTCCTTTCGTAATCTGGTTTTTAACCTGTCCGGTGGCGGCATCGTAGAGGTATAAGTGATTCCAGCCATCCCGTTCGGAAGCCCAGATGATTTCTTTTTCGTCGGCTACATCCTGCCGGAATCGTTTGCCGCTGTAACTGAAAAAGGTCCTGCATTTTTCTTCAATTACGGGCCGGATGGCTCCATCGGCGGCATTAACCTCCAGCACCCGATACATCTGATGCCCCCGCTGATTGTATTCGAGCGTAAAGCTCTTACTGTCTTTTCGCCACTGCGGACGCGATAAATCGTATTGCCGGGCAATCAAATCCATCGAAATCCGGTATTGTTTTTTTGACGCGATGTCGAAAAGAGCCGGCTCTGAAAGGGCCAGATTATCACCGGGTTTGGGATAATTTCGCGTTTCCAGTTTAGGCTGTAACTGATCGGACGGCGAAGAACGGATCAGGTATAAAAGATGAGGCGTTGGTTTACGAATCTTCACCCCAGCCAGTTTCTTTCCGTCCGGCGACCAGCGAAGATCGCTGCTGTAGGCATCCCCCGGCGAACCGTCGAAACTCAGGGGCGTTTCTGTCTTTCTTTTTTCGTCCCTCAGGTAAACATTACTGTTTTTTATGGCCGCGGATAAGCTACTGTCAGGGCTATACGTCCGGCGGGTTTCGTCCTCTTCCCATCGCTCGCCCCAGTAACGACCGGAAGGCACCTCGCCTTTTTTATGTAATCGTCCGTCTTCAAGGGTCCAGCGGACATTTTCGGCCACGAAGGAATAACCCTTATCCGTGGGTTTTAAGTTTTGGAGTGAAAGCTCGTACGCGGAAATGGTTTTACCTACCTGAGCACTGAGTTGTTTAGCCAGTTCTTCCTGATTAAAAGCAGATTCCCGCTTACCCGTTTTCCGGTTCACCTGAATATATTCCCGACCTTTGGGGGTCTGAATGGTATAGACCACTCGCTGGTTATTGTCCTGCCAGCTGGTCTGCCTGGGAATGTAATAAGCTTTATCGGTCCACTGTTTTTTCAGGGCCTGACTTCGCTGATAATCCGCCAGTGTACCCTGAGCACAAAGTTGCTGAACGGAAAATAAGGCCAGAATAAGAAAGGTATAACGCATAGAGGCTCGGTAGGTAAAATCAAAAATTTAATCAAATCGATTCGGGGCAAATGCGGTCAGGTTCATGCTGAGGGGTTGATCGGTGATTACTTCAGCCACCAGTTTTCCCGTAGCCGGGCCGAGACTGAGGCCCATCATGCCGTGTCCGGTCGCGATTACTACGTTTTCGTAGTTTCTCAATCGACCCAGGTACGGTAACCCATCAGGAGAACACGGACGTAATCCTTTCCAGACCTGATCTTTAGCGGGTAACTGAACCGGAATATCCGGGTAATACTGGTTAATAGATTCAGCAATACCCTGTACCCGATTCATGTTGACGCTCATGTCGGTTCCGGCAATTTCCATGGTGCCGGCGAAACGTAAATCTCCGCCCATTGGCGTGGCCGTAGCCCGGGCCTCCAGCATAATGGCCGGAACCCGTACGTTCTGCTTTACGTCTTTTACCATGAAACTATAGCCTTTGCCGCCCTGCAAGGGTAAAGACAACTGCAATTGCTTAACGATTTCAGAAGACCAGGCTCCTCCGGCAATGACAATTTCGTCCACTGGAAAAGCCCCGGCGGTTGTTTCGATAGCCGTCACGCGAGAACCCTGTCTCGTGAAACCCGTTACTTCTCGGGCTTCCTTAAACGCAACGCCCGAGTGTTTCAGATGACTAATGAGCGAAGACATGACCTGCGTTGGAACGACCTGAGCATCACCGGGGTAATAGACCGCACCCGCTACGGTTACCCGAACATCCGGCTCCAGAGCCTGCACCTGATCGGGATTTAGTAACTGAGCCTCAATACCGGCGGCGTTCGCCACGTCGGCTTCGTGCTGCATTTCGTGGGCAGCCGAAGGCGTTTTGAAAAGCATCAGTAAGCCCCGCTCGTGCCAGCCCATGTCCAGCGTATCGGCCATTTGCTGATACAAAGTCTTGCTTAGCAGACTGATGTCCCGCAGGGCCGGAATGGATGCTTCGACGTGCTTCTCGGTAGAGTGCTTGTAAAACAGCCAGCCCCATTTCATCAGATCGGCATTGAGCCGGGGTTTGACGTAAAAAGGACTTTTCGAATCCAGCATCCAGCGTAAGCCCTTGGCAATCATGCCGGGCTGGGCCAGCGGAATAATATGACTGGGAACGATCATCCCGGCATTGCCGTAGGAACATCCATCGGCAATGACCGTCTGATCGAAAATCGTCACCTGATAACCCGCCTGTTGCAGGTAATAGGCCGAACTTAGACCAATGATGCCGCCTCCCACAATTCCAACGTGTTTCATACGCGTATGGCCTGATTTTGGTGGTTAAATAACCTGAAAACCAAATCCGTAAGGATCGTCTTCGTCAATGATGAGGTGATTGTATCCGTGAATTCTCGCCCAGCCTTCAATGCTCGGCACGATGGCCGGGTGATCGCCCAGCTGGGTTTCGGCTTCGATGCGTCCGTTGAAAATGGAGCCAATGATGCTTTCGTGCACGAAGACGTCGCCAGACTTCAGCTTTCCTTTGGCGTACCACTGAGCCATCCGGGCGGATGTACCCGTACCACAGGGCGAACGGTCAATGGCTTTATCTCCGTAGAAAACTGCATTGCGGGCGGTAGAGCTTTCCTGAATGGTTTTTCCCGTCCAGAGTAAATGGCTCAGGCCGCGAATGGTATCATTTTCCGGGTGAACGAAGCTGTACTTTTCATTCAGTTGTTTCCGCAATACCCGCGACCAGCTCACGAGCTGATCGGCACTGAAGTGTTCGAGTCCGGGGAAGTTTTCCTGTACGTCTACAATGGCGTAGAAATTACCTCCGTAGGCTACGTCAACGGTTAATTCTCCTAAATCCGGACAATCTACCGTCAGGTTTTCAGCCGCCAGGTAAGACTTGATGTTGGTGATTTTCACCGAGGTTACCTTACGACCCTCCATGACGTACTCGGCCCGTACGAGGCCAGCGGGTACTTCCAGATTAAGTACGCCGGGCGTTTTGGGGGTAATGAGGTTCTGCTCAATGGCTACTGTGACCGTCCCAATGGTTCCGTGACCGCACATGGGCAGGCAACCCGACGTTTCAATGAAAAGTACGCCCGCGTCGTTGGCTGGATCGATGGGGGGATACAGAATACTTCCCGACATCATATCGTGGCCCCGGGGCTCAAACATCAGTCCTTTACGAATCCAGTCGTACTCACGCAGAAAATGCTGCCGCTTTTCGCTCATGGAATTTCCCTGCAAAAAGGGAATACTTCCCCCGGTGACCACCCGAACCGGATTGCCGCAGGTGTGAGCATCAATACAAAAAAAATGATACGCTGTAGACATGAATTCACTGCATTAATAAACTCAGAAAAAGAGATTAAGCGAGGGTTAATACGGGGCGGGTGGCCAGTGCTTTGTCGATAATTGCCTGCACGTGAGCACGCTCTTCACCGATCAGGGGCAACCGGGGAGCCCGAACGTATTCGGAAGCGATACCCGTCGCGGTAGCCGCTAATTTAATGTTCTGAACCAGTTTGGGGTGAATATCCAGTTCGAGTAAAGGCATGAACCACTTGTAAATTTCCAGAGCTTCGGCCAGTTGTCCCTGCTGAGTCAGATTAAATAAGGTCACGGTTTCTTCGGGGAAGGCATCTACCAAACCGCCTACCAGACCATCCGCACCTAACACTACGGCTTCCATGATTAAAGTATCCACGCCACCCATGATTTTGAAGCGATCTCCAAAGGCATTACGCATCCGAACGATGTTCGTCAGGTCGCGGGTTGATTCTTTTACCGCCTGGATGTTCGGGTATTCCGACAATTCCTGGAACATGGCAATCGTCGTCATGATTTTATAATCCACGGGATTGTTGTAAATCATGATGGGTAAGGACGTTGCCTCAGCCACGGTTTTGAAGTATTCAACCGTTTCGCGGGCGTCTGAGTAATAACGCATCGGAGGTAACAGCATCAGACCGTCGGCACCGTTTGCTTCGGCCTCTTTTGCCCGGGCTACGGCTTCGCGAGTCGCCTGCTCCGCAATGTTCACAATCACGGGAATTTGTCCCTGCGTTACTTCCTGAGCCGAAGCCAGCAACTCCAGTTTTTCTTCAGGGGTAAGCGTGCTGGCTTCACCCAAAGAACCACCAATGATGATGCCGGTGATGCCAGCTTTCATCTGAGCAATTATATTTTTCTGGAATAGAGGCAAATCCAGCGTATCTTCAGCAGTGAATGGGGTAAGCATGGCGGGATACACACCTTGCCAGGTAACGTTGGTATTCATGAGCGTTAATTTTTGGTGATTGATTTAGTCAAAGGTCGGGAACTTGGGGCAAAAGCTGCTCTTAATATTTGATTGCCTTTAATACTTTTTTCACTAGTTTTATAGCGTCAATGAGATTATATACTAAATATGTATTATTCTTACCTCTATGAAACCACTACTGTTCCGGGTGCCCAGCGTGGACCAGCGGTCATTCCGAGTTCAAATTGACGACGGTCCCACCTTTTATGCTCAGTTGCACTTTCACCCCGAAGTTCAGTTAACGCTGATCGAACAAGGCGAAGGAACGCTGATTGCAGGCGATCGAATTGATCGTTTTCAGCCTTACGATTTGCTGTTGTTCGGCAGTAACCTTCCCCACGTTCTCCGGAGCAGTGATTCACACGAGCGGGCGACATCCACCACGATGTTCTTCCTCAACGATTCGCTGGAACAGCACTGGCTGGCCTTCCCCGAAGTGGAGCATTTGCGGCAGCTGCTTTCAGAGGCCAAGCAGGGGGTGCGACTGCGTTGCCAGGAGCATGATCCCATTATCGACGAATTCCGGCAGTTGTCGCAACAACGTCCTTTTCATCAGTTTCTGTTTCTGCTGAAAGTGCTGGATAAGCTCGCCAATCAGGAAGACCGCGAAATTTTATCCAGAACGGCTTACGAACGGCCCAGCCGCCCGGACGATCATTACCGGCTTGAACGGGTGTTTTCGTATTTACTGCAAAATTACGCTTCGTCCATTACGCTGGAGGATGTATCGAACGTTGCCAATCTTACCCCCGGAGCTTTCTGCCGCTTTTTCCGCCAGCATACCCGAAAAACCTTTTCGCATTTGCTCAACGAAATTCGCATTGAGAACGCTTGCCGTTTGCTACGGGAATCCAAAGATCCTATGAGTCAGATCGCGGAATCCTGCGGGTACACTAATATGTCCAATTTCAATCGACAATTCAAGGAAATTGTGGGCATGCCGCCGAGTCAGTACATCCGTACGTACCGGATGTAACGCTCCCGATTCCATTGTAAGGACCACAAATCCAGGATATAGAGGCCTCAGCGGACGATTGTTTGCAATAAACAATTGCCCGTTTTTGTCTCATACACGTTTAGAAAGTTAATTTTGGAGCGTAATCAAAACTTGATTTCTGAGCCAATGCATCAGGAAAACCCGGAAGGCTGGTTCAAGTATTTATAAACTCTGTTGGGGTTCCGGGAGTTAAGGCTGACGACTCTCCGGATTCACCGATTCAACGTGCAGTAACCCTTACGCGGAAAACCGGGCTAACCTGAGCAGGAAATTAACTTAAACATATACCATGGATATTTCTAAAATCTTTAAAAACAACCAGGACTGGGTTCAGAAAAAACTGAGTATCGAGCCGAATTACTTCAGCGATCTTTCCAAAGGACAAACGCCTGACATTCTGTACATTGGCTGTTCCGATAGCCGGGTAACGGCCGAAGAACTGATGGGTATTGCCCCGGGCGAAGCCTTCGTACACCGGAACATCGCTAACATGGTTCCCAACACCGACCTGAGTGCCATGTCGGTTATTAACTATGCGGTGCAGCACCTGAAAGTGAACCACATTGTCGTTTGTGGCCATTATTACTGCGGCGGTGTTCAGGCGGCTATGAAATCGCAGGATTTGGGCATTCTGAACCCCTGGTTAAGAAATATTCGTGACGTCTACCGGACTCACCAGGCTGAACTGGATGCCATTCAGGATGAAGAATCCAGGTATAAAAGACTGGTAGAGCTGAATGTGGAAGAACAGTGCATCAACGTCATTAAAACGGCGGAAGTACAGCAAGCCCGCCGGGAACGGGACCTTACCGTACACGGCTGGGTATTCGACGTACACACCGGCAATCTGATTGATCTCAATATCGACTTTATTAAATTACTGGAAAACATCATGCAGATCTATCACCTGGATGAGAATGAGCCTAAAAATACAGCTGATAAAGAAGCATAACAACTACATATAGTCGGATTGATTATCTATGAAAACGGGTTAAATGGATGAAAGACGTCGGATGTCTTTCATCCATTTAACCCGTTTTTATATTCGTCTGCGACAATGCAGGAATGTTTCTAACTACCTAAGCTTACTTAAGCCTTCTTATAAGAAATATTGAAGTACTAGTATAAGTCTTTACATTCAGTTATTTAATACTAAACCTTCGCCTTTATTTTATGAAAATCATAAAAATTCTAGTTCTATGTATGCTTTATTTTCGAGGTTCATCTCAAGTAATTGAAATGAATATATCGAATATAGGACAAAGTTTCAGGATTAAAACTACAAAGTTGAACGATGAGTTTAAGATCGTTTATATGCGTCGGGATACTTCGGATAGCCAGAAAATCCAGGCAGAAATGAAGAAGATGGGGGTTTCTCTGGCTCTGGTTGCTCAAAATTTCGGGCCTTTAGGACCAGAAAAAGCCAGAGAAAAAGCGAAAGAATACTATGCGATGGTAGATCGATACACGTATTTTAGAAAGGATAGCATTTCGTTTAAAGCCCATTCGGAGCCGGCGTTCACAAAAGCCTTTACTACTCTACTGATTACTCCTCAAAACACATTAAACAAAGACCACAGAACCGGGAGAGGTTTGCTAATGGACGGAGTATTTTTCTTCTGGAAAATAGCTGACAATGCCCCTACAAAAGAGGTAGCAGCCCATACGCCATCCGCACAAACCCATCCGTTACTGTATCCCTATATAAAATCAATTTTAGCTATTTACCGTAAACAGATCAACGGTTCCATGTTTAAGAACTTTTATTATTACGAGCAATGATCATTGTTACAAACGGTTTATAAACTAATACTACAAAAAAATAATGTATCCTTACTGGTCATGATTAGTCAGGCATTGCTAAGAATAGCCTGACTTCCAACATGGGCAGCCAGAGTAAAGTCATACCTATGATAAGGGACGCTATCGTTTAGCGTCCCTTACTTTTTTTAAGCCCATTTTAAGAATATTTATAGATCAATTTAAAGCAGTGATGACAGCTTTGCCAGCACAAAGGCCGTAAGTCCTTACAACCAAACTCAACACTATCCATTAGGCATGTCAACCATGAAAACGCAATGGTTTTTTCTGGGCTTCCTTCTGCTCTGGATGAGTGGATGTACAGCCGTTCAGGTACAGCAAAAAAGTGCCGTTAATTTTAATGACTACCGCAAATTCACCTTCGTAAAACCGGATATTCAGGGTAATAAAAATCCCCTGTACCGAAGCGGTCTCACCGACGAAATGATTCAAAATGCGATTGCGGGGGAACTCACGAAAAAAGGACTGGTTCGCGATGATAACCAGCCTGATTTACTGGTATCTACCCATGAATATTTTGAAAACAAAACCCAGCAGGTAGCCAACCCTTCGTATCCTTACCCCTATTACGTTCCTTACAACGTCTGGTACCGAGGCCGCTGGATGCCCGTAGGTTACACGTACTACTACCATCCCTGGAACAGCGGGTATCATACGGAACAGTACACGGAAGGCACCCTGATCGTCGATGTCATTGATGCCAAAACCCAGCAGTTACTCTGGCGTGGTTCGCTGGAAAACCCTGTCAACGATCCGGCTGAACTGAGTAAACAGTTTGCCCGCGAAGCCGAAAAGATTCTCGCTCGTTATCCCGAACATCTTCAACATTCTTAACTCTTACCATTATGAAAATCAATCTGATAGCCATTGGTCTGGTGGTCCTGCTGGCCTCCTGCCAGTCGTCTCCTCAAAAACAGGAATCTCAGGCAGTCACTACCGATACGACGCTGATTGTAGCGGATGAAACGCAGGTACTGGAAAACCCTTCGGATGCCTATTTTGATCAGGCTCTGGTGGCCTTACAGACGAACGCTCCGGAAACGGCCGTGAAAGATCTGGAGTCGGGTATTGCTGCGTTGCGAAAAGAAGGTAAAAACCTGAAAGGCGAAAACCTGACCAACTTCAACAGTCACCTGCAGGATCTTGAAAAAATGGTGGAGCAGGCCAAAGCCAGGAAACTCACCCAGGAAGAACTGAATAAGTCGGTAACGGCCGCTGAACTGACCGTAGGTCACCAGGCCATTGAAGACGTACTGGTACTGCCGGAAGTAACCGTCGATCCCCTGAAAGCTACCCTGAACGATCTGGAGAAACGGGTGGGTAAAATGGATCAATCCAGCAAACAGGAAGGCCTGAAGCTGATTAACACGGCTCGCACTTCGCTTGAAGCCCGGGAAAAAGCATCGAAAGAAGAAGCGAAAAAGATGGATGACCGCCTGCATCAGGATTTGAAAAATATTCAGACTTACATTAAGAAACACGTTTAGTCTGGAGAGATCAGTCGATAGCTGGCCGATGATTAACCAAGCAAAGGGTCAGACGCAGAAATTATTCAGGCGTCTGATCCTTTGCTTTTATATCGTTCTGATTGGGGGCATTTCAACGGTAAGACGGCCTGGTGATTCTTTACTGCAATACCTCTTTTGCAGTAAAAATCAAAAGAAACGCCCGACCAATAGGGGTAGTTCCGAAAAGACGCAAAGCCGTAAAACAAAGGCCCGGACCGATTAAGGGCCGTTCGAAACAATCATTGCTCCCTATATCACTCAATCGGTCAGGTTTTGGGTATCGGAGCGTTTGATCCGATATGGCTGATATAAATGGTAATGTGTTACTATTCAGCTATCTTTACTAAAACCTAAACAAAACTTGTTATGAAAAAAGCCCTTGCCCTGCTTGCCCTTGCGTCCTTCGCATTCACGAAGCCTCAGGCTACCGTTACCTACAAAGTAGACACCCAGAAAAGCACCATCGTGTGGAAGGGGAAAAAAGTAACGGGCGAACACTACGGCAATGTTACCCTGACCAGCGGCACCCTGACGGCCGACAATGGTAAGCTGAAAGGCGGTTCGTTTGAAAGCGATCTCCGGACCCTGACCGTAACCGATCTGAAAGATCAGGAATACAACCAGAAGCTGGTGAATCACCTGAAAAGTGACGATTTCTTTTCGGTAGAAAAGCACCCGAAGTCCACCTTCGTGATTACGTCGGTCACCCCGCAGGCGGCGGGTCAGGTGCAGGTGAAAGGGAAATTAACCATCAAAGGCATCACGCAGGACGTCAGCTTCCCGGCCACGGTAAAGGCTGACAAAAATCAGCTCACAGCCACCGCTAAAATTCCGGTGGACCGCACGAAATACGATATCAAATTTCGCTCGACTAACTTCTTTGAAAATCTGGGAGACAAAGCCATCCACAACGATTTCGAACTGGATGTGAACCTGGTAGCCAACGCGGGCGGCACGGCTTCGGCAAGCCGATAATTCAGAATTCAGCCGCAAATTACTGATTTCATTCAGGTATGAATTCCTCCGGATTGACGTTTTTGTACGGGATTTATCAGCGAATCGCCGGCTTCTGAAGGGAAGCCGGCGATTCGTTATTAACTTTGCTGAATGATTGGTCTTCAACTGTTCTGATTCAAACCCGGTTTCGCCTTTTCATGTATAATTCCTGTCAGATGAAGCGATGGTTTCTGTACGTTTTTGTCTCGCTTGTAAGCCTCCGTTTCCTGTGAGCTCAGACGCCGCCTGTCCTGTGGCTGGTGTCCCCACCAGCCACAGGAGCCGTGTAAAGGATCTTATTTTTCTAATAATTTATTGGGAATAAGCTGAAAATTCCGGCTTCTATTAGACTATCATCTAGATTTAAGATTATATGCACAACGGGTAGATTTATCAATACGTACCCTATCTTTTATATCGTTTTTGGTGTTTAAGCGATACTAACAACTCTTAATATCGTTCTTTGTAAGTAATGCCAAATCTTTTGGTTGATGAGGCTTCGCTAAACACTAACCCTGATACAATGGCAGAGTATCCTGCTACTGTTCACCCATCTTTGCTTCTCTAAACTGCTTTATTTTCTAGTTACCTCTCCCTATGAAGCGTTCGTTTTTATACCTCTTTCTGGGCTTTGCGGGGGTCAGTCCGCTACAGGCCCAGACGCCGCAACGGCCGAATGTTATCTTCATTTTTTCGGATGACCACGCCTATCAGGCCATCAGTGCTTACGGCAGCAGGCTGGCCCAAACGCCGAACATCGATCGCATTGCCCGCGAAGGAGCCTTGCTTCAGAACAATGTGGTTACTAATTCCATCTGCGGTCCCAGCCGGGCGACGCTGCTGACGGGAAAATACAGTCACAAAAACGGGTACACCGTTAACGAACGCAAGTTTGATATCAACCAGCCCGTTTTCCCGGAATCGTTGCAGAACAATGGCTACCAAACCGCCTGGATTGGTAAAATGCACCTGGGCAGTCTGCCCAATGGCTTTGACTACATCGACGTTTTACCCGGTCAGGGCCATTACTACAGCCCTGATTTTGTTAATGGCAAGCGGGATACCGTTCGGCACGAAGGAAAGTACGTGAGCAATGTCGTTACTGAACTTTCGCTGAAGTGGCTGGAAAAACGGGATCCATCCAAACCCTTTTTTCTGGTGGTGGGTCACAAGGCCACGCACCGCGAATGGTTACCGGATATTCAGGATCTGGGTGCTTACGATGGGGTTACGTTCCCGCTGCCTGCCAATTTTTACGATGCCTACGAAAATCGGGAAGCGGCTGAGAAACAGGACATGACCATCGAAAAAACGATGCGACTGCGGGAGGATCTGAAAGTACATCTGAACTACGATGCCCCTAATCTGTACGGTGAATACAAACGCTTTACACCCGAGCAAAAGAAGGCGTTCCGGGCGTATTACGAAGGCAGGGTTAGTAAAGAATTTGACGAAAAAAAGCTGAGTGGTAAAGCCCTTACCGAATGGAAATACCAGCGATACCTGAAAGATTACCTCGCCACGGCGAAGTCGCTGGATCGCAACATTGGCGAGCTACTGAAGTATCTGGATCAGTCGGGACTTTCGAAAAACACGGTCGTGGTGTATGCCTCCGATCAGGGCTTTTACATGGGCGAGCACGGCTGGTTTGACAAACGGTTTATCTACGAAGAATCGCTCAAAACGCCTTTTGTGATTCGCTATCCCGGCGTGATTAAACCCGGTTCCAAAGTGGCTTCGCTGGTCTCCAACATCGACTGGGCTCCAACCATTCTGGACATTACCGGCACGAAAATTCCGCAGGAAATTCAGGGAAAATCTTTTTTACCCTTACTGAAAAATCAATCCCCAAAAGACTGGCGAAAAGCCGCTTATTACCACTATTACGAATTTCCTGAGCCGCACCACGTTTATCCGCACTTCGGCGTACGTACCGACCGTTACACCCTGGTGCACTTCTACGGCGGGATCAACCGCTGGGAACTGTATGATTTACAGAAAGATCCTCACCAGTTAAAAAATCTATACGGCCACAAAGGTACCGAAACCATCACGGCTGAACTCAAAACCCAGTTAAAACAACTGATGACTGAGTACGACGATCAGGAAGCTCTGAACTTGCTGAGCAATAGCCAATGAGTACTCAGGGCCGGGGGCCGAAAGCCCGCCGGCCTACTCTAAATCCATGCGTGCATGAATCGAATTTCATTGATCATAAGTCTGATTATACTGGCTTCCTGTCAGAAGAATAAACCGTCCGTGGCCGATCAAACTGACATTCCGGTTTGTGAAACGGGAGTAGCCATGCCCAGTCGGGCGGCTTACTTCAAACCGGATTCTACCGGCCTTGCAGCAAAGGCGGGCTCAGTGCCGGGAATGGTAGCCATTCCCGGTGGTGATTTCACGATGGGTTCCTCTGCGTTTGAAGATACCCAACCCCTGCATCCCGTTCATGTAGATGCCTTTCTCATGGACGAACACGAGGTTACTAATGCGGAATTTGCGGCCTTCGTGAAAGCCACTCATTACGTAACCGTCGCCGAACGCTCGCTCAATCCCGCTGATTTTCCCGGCGTGCCCGCGGCGGATCTGGTTCCGGGCTCGGCGGTTTTCACGCCTCCCACGCAACCCATATCCCTCGAAAACCCGCTTCGCTGGTGGACCTACGTGCCGGGAACCAACTGGAAACACCCCAAAGGCCCCGGCAGCTCGTATCAACCGAAGGATCCGGTGGTCCATGTCTCGTACGAAGATGCGGCGGCGTACGCGAAATGGGCCGGGAAACGGTTACCGACGGAAGCCGAATGGGAATTTGCCGCCCGAGCCGGTAATCCCAAACCCACGCTTTATTACTGGGGGAATGAGCTCAAGCCCCAGGGACAGTGGGTGGCGAATATTCATCAGGGCCACTTTCCCGATCATAACGCCCGGGAAGATGGCTTTGCGGAGCTGTCTCCCGTGAAAACGTATCCTGCCAATGCGTACGGACTGTACGACATGGAAGGGAATGTCTGGGAATGGTGCTCGGATTATTACCGCCCGGATTATTACGCCCAAAGCCCCAGGGATAACCCGAAAGGCCCCAAAGACAGTTATGATCCGCAGGAACCCGGAGCGGTGAAACGGGTCCAACGCGGCGGTTCATTCCTGTGCAGTGATCAGTATTGCATCCGTTACAAAGCCGGTAGCCGGGGTAAGGGAGAAGTAAGCAGTGGCAGTAATAACCTCGGCTTTCGTTGCGTGAAGAGTCAATAAGCAGGGATTTATAACATTCGGGAAGGATTTTAACTGGCCTGGAGTTTTTGGAAAAAGTACGGTATTTGCCCAAACAGAACGCAAATGCCGTACTTTTTTATTCCTGCCGTATGAGCCACCACGAACACGTTGAACACCTGAAAGAATTAGCCCGCCAGCTGAGTTGCCCCGAAGGAGAAGCGGGCATTAAAACCGGCGAGCACATGAATATCAACAATGCCTTCATGGCTTCGCTGACCATTGATTCCCTGGACCTGTCTGAGGGGGATAAGGTGCTGGAAATCGGTCCGGGTAATGGACTACACGTCAATGATTTACTAGAAAAATATCCTCAGGTAACGTATTCGGGCATAGATATCTCAGAAACCATGGTCAGCGAAGCCCGCAAACGGGTTCCTTCGGCTCAGGCTGATTTTTGCGTGGGGAATGGTCTGGACTTACCTTTTGCTGATTCAGCATTTGATGCGGTTTATACCGTCAACACGATTTATTTCTGGAAAGAACCCCTCCCCTACGTTCAGGAAATGTTTCGGGTACTACGAGCCGGAGGCCGGCTGTTGCTGACCTTTGCCCTGAAGGAATTCATGGAACACCTCCCCTTTACCCAGCATGGCTTTGAACTTTACGACATCGATTCTGCCACGGATCTTTTACAAACGGCTGGTTTTCAGATCGTCCATACAAATCAGCAAACCGAAGAAATTTTGAGTAATGCCGGGCACCCGGTTGTGCGTACCTTTGTGGTAGTTACCGCTCAAAAGTAAATGTTCGTCATGGCTTACCCTTTTGCCGCCCTTGTTGGGCAGGATTCCCTGAAACTGGCTTTGTTACTCTGTGCCATTAATCCCGGTATTGGCGGAATTTTGATTCAGGGGGATAAGGGAACGGCCAAAAGTACCGCCGCCCGCGGGCTGGCCGAGTTAATGCCCCGACTCCAGCGGGTAACCGATTCCCGGTATAATGCGTCACCGGATGAGTTAATCGAAAGCTGCGAAGCCTGCCAGCTCAATCCGGATGCTCTGGAGGAAATTCCGGTTCCCCTGGTTACTCTTCCCCTGGGAGCGACCGAAGACCGGGTGCTGGGACACCTGGACCTGGAAAGTGTTCTGCACGAGAAACGCAAAAAGCTACAGCCCGGCCTGCTGGCCTCGGCTCACCGCGGCATCGTTTATATTGATGAAGTAAACTTACTCGCCGATCATCTGGTAGACGTCTTACTGGACGTGGCCGCTATGGGGGTTAATACCATTCAGCGGGATGGACTGTCCGTCAGTCACCCGTCGCGGTTTATGCTCATTGGTACGATGAACCCTGAAGAGGGTACTCTCCGTCCGCAGTTTCTGGATCGGTTTGGACTGATGGTTGAGGTTCAGGCTCCGACGAATGTTGAGGAACGCACCGAAGTCATTCGCCGCCGGATTGCCTACGAATCTCAGCCGGAAACCTTCCTGAACCAATGGTCGGCGGAACAGGCTGCACTAACCCGGCAGATTGAGCGGGCCCGCCAGCTCCTGCCTTCGGTTCATATGCCAGAGGGCTTGTTAACCCTCATCAGTCAGCTATGTACGCAATTAAGTGTCAGCAGCTTACGGGCGGATATTGTCTTGTATAAGACCGCCCTGACCCTGGCCGCTTACCAGGACCGAACGATGGTGACGGCCGACGACATCCGGCGGGCGGCTGAGCTGGTACTGCCGCACCGTCGCCGCAAAAAACCTTTTGAGCCTAACGCATGGAATAATTCAGAACTGGATGAGTTGATGAATCAGTTACCTCCCCCGGCACCGCAGGAGTCCGGAGAAGATGAGTCCAGCGAAGAAAATCCGGCTGATTCTTCTGATTCCAATCCATCCGAAGAAGTTTTTGAGGTAGCTCCGGTAGCTCCCTTACCCGCCTTGCAGGTAGAGGACGTTCGGATGCATGCTTCGTCCGGTCGTCGAAGTGTGGCGGAACACAGCCAGCGGGGTCTGGTTACCCAAACCGTCGCCAACCCTCAGACGAAAGATTTAGCCATTCAGGCCAGCGTACAGCAGGCGATCATCCGCAATCCCGATCAGTTTACCTTACAAAAAGAAGACCTTCAGGAAAATAGAAGAAGTGGAAAAACCGGGCATTTAATCCTTTTTGTGGTAGATGCCTCGGGTTCGATGGCCGCCAGTCGGCGAATGGAAGCCGTTAAAGGAAGCGTGCTGAGTTTATTAACCGATGCCTACCAGCGGCGTGACACGGTGGCCGTGATCGCCTTCCGGGGCGTGGAGGCTCAATTGGTCCTTGAACCGACGCAAAGTGTTGAGCGGGCAGAAACGGCCCTGCGAGCCTTACCCACCGGAGGACGAACCCCCCTGGCTCAGGCCCTGCAGGTAGCTTCCGGCGTATTGAATCAGCGAAAAGAGAATCCCCTGCTCATTGTTTTAAGCGACGGAAAGGCCAACGTGCCCTTACCCGGCGGCGGTGATGCCTGGCAGCAATCCCTGGAGATCGCTCAGTCTTTACAACACGTGCCGACGCTGGTGCTGGATACCGATACCGATTACCTGCGACTCGGCAAAGCCCGTGAACTCGCGGCGGCCCTGCGAGCCGAGTGTCTGACGCTCGAAGAGTTATCCGCCGAGAACCTGACCCGAACCATCATCAAGCAACTCCAATAAGTAATCGATTGAATTCATTAGCCCCGCTTCGCCCCCTTATGTTGGTGGGAACGGCTTCCGACGTAGGAAAAAGCATCATTACGGCGGGATTCTGCCGGATTTTTAAACAGGATGGGTATGCTCCCGCTCCGTTTAAGGCTCAGAATATGTCCCTCAACAGCTACGCCACACCGGAGGGCCACGAGATGGGCCGGGCTCAGGCCGTCCAGGCCGAAGCTGCGGGTATTCCCTGCCATACCGACATGAACCCGGTGTTGCTTAAACCCACGACCGATCAGCGGTCACAGGTGATTCTCAATGGTAAACCCGTGGGTTCGCAGTCGGCGTACGAATATTTCCGGACGACGGACCGCAGCGAATTGTTTGCTTCGGTGACTCAGGCCTTTGATCGGCTGGCCAGTCGTTATTCTCCCATCGTGATGGAAGGAGCGGGAAGCATCTCGGAACTTAACCTGAAACATCGGGATATCACCAACCTCCGCATGGCTCAGCACGCCGGAGCCGCCACTTATCTGGTCGGAGACATTGACCGGGGCGGTTTGTTTGGGTCGGTGTACGGAACCATCGCTCTGTTAACTCCCGAAGAACGGGCCTGCATGAAAGGCATCATCGTCAATAAATTTCGCGGCGACGCCCGGCTTTTCGAAGACGGAAAACGGATGCTCGAAGAACTGACGGGCCTGCCCGTCGTGGGCATATTGCCTTATTTTCGGGACATATTTATCGAGGCTGAAGACTCTGTCTCCCTGGAAGTTAAATCCCGGAATCCGGTTAAAAACAAGATTAACGTCGCCGTCATCCTGTTGCCCCGGCTTTCCAATTTCACGGATTTTGACCGACTGGAAAAAGATCCCCGCGTCCATCTGTTTTATACCCATCGCCCGGCTGACCTGGACCAGTCGGACCTGATCATTCTGCCCGGCAGCAAAAATACCATTGAAGACTTATTATTCCTGAAAAACAACGGCATGGCCGAAGCCATTACCAACGCTCATAAATCAGGGAAAACGGTGATTGGCATCTGCGGTGGGTATCAGATGCTGGGCGAACAGATTGAAGATCCTCAGCACGTGGAATCACCGATTGATTCCATACCGGGGCTGGGCCTGCTGCCCGTCCGAACGGTATTGCAGTCCAGGAAAATCACCCTTCAGCGGCAGTTCCGCTTTCGGGATTCGGGGGAACTTTGTTCGGGTTACGAAATTCACATGGGGGAAACGTACGTAAGGGGCGACGCTCGGCCCCTGACTCACCTGGACTCGGGCGAATACGACGGGTATTACCTCAACGAAACCTGCTGGGGGAGCTACCTCCATGGCATTCTTGATAATCAAAGCGTCGTGGATTCACTGCTTTCCCGGTTTACGGCGGTGGCCCCTACACCCTTCGATTATTCAGCTTATAAGGAAGAACAGTACGACAAGCTGGCGGAAATGATCCGGACGAATGTGGATATGGAATTGATTTACAGTCATTTAAAAAAGTAACCTATGCTGGAAGGACACGGGGATGATGGATACCGTTTTGAAGGAAACATTCAGGCCGATTTCAGTACCAATGTCTGGTACGGCGGAGAACCGGCGGGTCTGAAAGACTACCTGTTTCATCGCTGGGAAAAAGTGAATCGCTATCCCGAGGTACTGGCTGAAAGTCTGGCCGAACGAATCGCGAACCATCATCGCTTAACTGCTGCCCAGATTTTGGTGAACAGCGGTTCCACCGAAAGCATTTACCTCGTTGCTCAGGCTTTCGCGGGTGCCCGAACCACCATCATTACTCCCGCCTTTGCCGAGTACGAGGATGCCTGCACGCGTTTTCAGCACCGGCTTCGGTTTGTCAACTGGTCTGACAAAGAGGTATTACCCGAAAGCGATCTGGTTTTCCTCTGTAATCCCAACAATCCAACGGGTGCCGTCTTTACCCATCTAGAGCAGTGGCTTCTCCGTTACCCTGCGACTGTTTTTGCCGTAGATGAGGCCTTTATTGACTTCACCACAGCCCTGGAATCGAGCATTAACCTCCTGGATCGGTACGATAATCTTATCATCCTTCGTTCGCTTACCAAAACCTACGCCATTCCCGGCCTTCGGCTCGGGTATGTGGTTGCTTCCCCTTCCCTCATTAATCGCCTGAAAGCGTATAAACAACCCTGGACGGTCAATACGCTGGCTCTGGAAGCGGGGCATTTCATTTTTAAGCATTTCGATACCATTCAGATTCCGCTGTCGCGTTTACTGACGGACAAAGAGGCCTTTACCAGGGAGCTGACGAATCTTCCCTTCCTGGAAATCGAAAAAAGTCAGACTCATTTTTTTCTGGTACAAACGAAAAAGGAGAACGCGGCAACCCTGAAATCCTATTTGCTCCAGAAGCACGGGCTGCTGATTCGTGATGCCAGTAATTTCCGGGATCTGAGTTCCCAGCATTTCCGACTGGCCACGCTTCTTCCCTTACAGAATCAACGTTTACTATCGGCTCTGAAGGAATGGATTTGAGCATCATCGCTTTACTCATCGGCTACGTACTGGATTTACTCATCGGCGATCCCGACGACTGGCCTCACCCCATCCGGGTTTTTGGTAACGCCATTTATACCGGGGAAAAACGACTCAACGCGGGTAAGCATCGATTCTGGAAAGGCTTAGGCATGAGCCTGATGCTGTGTCTGCTCGTTTTCGCTTTTTTTACCCTCATGAATCAGTTGCTTTCTGGCATTCATATCAGTCTCTGGCTGGTTTTCAATAGCCTGATGGTATGGTACGGACTGGCGAATCATAATTTAATCCGGGAGGGAAAAAACGTTTTCAAAGCTTTGAAAGAAGGCGGAACGGAAGCGGGCCGAAAACAACTTTCGCGGATTGTTGGTCGGGATACGAGTACGTTAAGTCCCCAGCAGATCCGAATTGCGGTGTTGGAAACCATGTCAGAAAACCTGAGTGATGGGGTTATCACCCCCCTGTTTTACTACGCCATTGCGGGTGTTCCGGGGATGATGACCTACAAGATGATTAATACCCTGGACTCCATGATCGGGTATCGCAGTGATCGGTACGAGCAGTTTGGCAAGTTTGCCGCCCGGCTTGATGATGTAGCCAATTTCATTCCAGCCCGATTAACGGCTCTCCTGATGATCCTCGTGACGTTCAGCAAACGGGGAATTTCCTTTGTTTTTCGGTACGGTAATCAGCACAAGAGTCCTAATTCCGGCTATCCGGAAGCGGCTCTGGCGGGAATTCTGGATTGCCGTTTCGGGGGTCCTAACCGATATCAGGGCACACTCGTGGAAAAGCCCTACATCGGAACTAATGACCGGACCATTCGGGATGAAGAAATCAAAGTAGTCAGCCGGATTAACCACCTGAGCTGTTTGCTCATGATTGTCCTCCTGGTTTTCCTCTACGCAGTCAGGCACTAACGTTTGGCAGGGGCGGAGGAACCACCGAAATTCCGGAAGTGGTAGATGAAACTTACCAGAAAGTATCGGGTCAGCACCCGATTTTGCCGCTCCTCCGTGTACAATTCATTGACGATACGGCTTACGCTGCGGTTCTGCTTAAGCAAGTCAAAAACGCGAAGCTGAACTTCGGCCTGCTGGTTTTTGAGAAATTTCTGACTGAGGCTGGCGTTCCAGAGGGTGTACCGCTGAGCGGGCCCGGCCGTGTTTCCGCCGTAACTCTGGTAAGTGGCGTCGGTATTCAGACGCAAATGAAATTTCCATTCGTAGTAAAAACTGGCTGAAACAGAAGTATTTACATAGGATGTATTTCGCTGATTCTGTAAGGAGTAGCGGGCAGACTGATACGTCAGCGTACTGCGTAGGTTGTATCCCAGCCGTTCCTCATACGACGAGTTAAGTTGTAGTTCAGGACTAATGATGAGCGTATGGGCTTGATTGACCTGATTGTTAACCAGCGTCAGACTACGATTATAATTCACTGACGAACCCGTACTGGCCTGTAACTTCAGAAAGGGAAGCTGCCGTCCGTAATTTACATTACCTGACACCTGATAATGGCCGTTTGTGTTGACGGGAAGCGTGGTCTGAACGCCCTGTTCATCAAAACGAACCGATTCAACAATTTTGTTCGTGACCTGGTTAGCATTGAGACTCACAAAGAAATTCTCAAAAGTCGTGGCGTTAAAAGAATTATAATTCAGATTCAGAGCATGGTTAAACTCCTGCCGTAAATCAGGATTACCCAGTCGAATAAGCAGGGGATTCGTATTGTTCGCTACGGGTTGCAACTGGTCAACCGAGGGGGCCTGCGTCTGCCCCTGATAATTAATCCGGAAGAAACGGTCTTTTTTTAAGCGGATATTTACCATCGCCGTGGGTAACAGACTAATAAATTCCTTCGTAATATCCCGGTTCCCGCCTTTGTTTCTGAGCTGAGCCTGTTGTAGATCCACTCCCAGATTAAAAACATTCTGACCCTGGCTACGCTGAAGTAACAGTCCAGCCGCGTGACTGGGAGCATTAGAGCGGAAACGGTTGGACAGCGAGTCGTTCCGTTGGTCGTAGTTTCCCGTATCGTCGTTCCAGTTGCGTACTTCCCGGTTGGAATAAGCGGGATTATTCTGAAGTCGGTAATGAAACTCGAGTTGATTTTTGTCAGAAAGGGGTTCGCTGTACGAAACATTGACCTGATGGCGGCCCGAACGCGTGGTTTGTTCATTTTGCTGGTTAACCCGCAGGTTGGGCCGCTGACCGAAAAATTCATTCGTAGATTTTGTCAATCCATTGTTCTGCTGTCCGTTCAGAAACAGCGTGTAGTTGACCATCAGGTTCCGCCCTTTTTTCCGAAAGTTCCGATTCAGAAAGGCATTTACTGAACCATTCAGGCCCTGGTTATCGGCCGTATTCTCAGTAGTACTCTCATTGATCGGATTCAAAAATGCCGAACTCGCCGGAAACGTCTGGGATTGTCGGCTGGCCAGAGAGCTGGATTGCTGAAGCGAAAGGCTGGAGTACAGGCGAAAACTGGTCAGCGAGTCCAGGTTATGATTCAATCGAAGATTCAGCGAATGACTGGTGTTCGTCGCATTGGAAAAGCCTGACTCGCGGATCCGGTAAGACGTATCCGGCAGGGCGTAGGTACGGATGCTTTGCTGGTCATTGCGGGAACGGATCTGATTGACCCGATAATTAATTCCCAAATCCGTTTTCGTCCCCCAGCGGTTCTGGTAATTCAGTCCGCCCCCCGCACTGCGATTGATGGAGCTACCCCCTCCCATGCCGCTATTGGTATTGTCAGCCTGGCCAATGATCGACCATTGCTGTGACTCACGAAAGCGATTCAGATTCAGGCGGGCCGAATACCGGGGCTGTTCCCCCCGCTGGTCCGGACCCAGGCTGAGCTCCTGATCACCGAATATGCCTTTTCTGCGGTCTTTTTTGGTCACGATGTTAATGCTTTTGCTGCGGGCTCCATCGTCTACGCCGGACAATTGGGTTTTCTCGGACTTCTCATCAATCAGCTGGATTTTTTCAACCATCTCCACCGGCAGGTTCCGGGTAGCCATTTTCGGGTCCCCGTCGAAAAAGGGCTTTCCATCCACCAGAATTTTCGGAACATCCTTACCCTGAGCTTTGATGTTACCATCCTTATCAATGGTAATACCGGGCAATTTGCCCAGCAACTTTTCAATGACGGCACTGGATTCCGTTTTGAACGCCTCAGGATTGTATTCAATGGTATCTTTCTTCACCGTAACGGGCGGAGCCTGCCGACGAATAACGACTTCCGATAACGTACTGGCACGCGGCGTTAACCGAATGGTATCCAGTTGAATAGCAGAAGCCCCTACCTGTAAAAGAGCATCGTAATGCTGATAACCGATGTAGCTGATCACCAGTCGATAGTTTCCTTTCAAAACGGCTGGAAGGACGAAGCTTCCCCGTTCATCACTACGCGTTCCTTTGACCAGTACCGAGTCCGAACGCGTAAACAGGGAAACATTAGCTCCCGACAGGTTCGTATTCATCACTGCATCCTGCACCTGACCCCGCACGATTACCTGTGCATGAGCCCAGGAGCATCCCCCCAAAATCAACCCCAAAATAAAAAGCACCCGCATAACAACGATTAAAATCAAACCCCGCACTTTCTGAAGGAGGCAAAATGAGAAATGGTACTGAGTGAATGGATAACTATGGATTCTTTTGGCTTTAAAACTACCTCATTTCCTAATACATTTTGGAGAAGGTTAGCGTTTGAACATTACTGGATCATTTAACTTATATTCGTTTAAATTTATTTTAATTGCCGGTCCTGAATTGCTGAATCCTCTGCTTCGCTACCCTCTTCTACCGTACGGGTAGGATGCATTATCCTGATACGTATGCTCTACCGCATTGCCTTCTTCAGTTCTTCCAAACAGCTCCTGCAGGAAGCCGAGCTGCTTACCATCCTCGATCAGTTTTCCTCTACCGTTGATTCCTTTGATATCAAGGGAATTTTCATTTATCTCAATGGGAGTATGCTACAGATTGGAGAAGGAGAATCCGAAAATTTCGACTTACTTCTGGAAGCATTAAAATCAGATCCCCGCCAGACTTATCTTACTGTACTTTCGAAAAAAGACATTAAAAAGCGTAGTTTCCATCAGAAGTATCTATTTTACAAAACCCTTGATTCCAGAAATTTCTCCGGATTAAGCGAAATCATTACTACTATTTTCCCACCCCACACCTCTCACGATTCATCCAGAGACATCATTAAAATCATTACTGAATTTTTTCGAAATAATTACAGGAATTGACCTTTTAAAACAGGCAGGAAAATTCCAGAGGATCCGTTCGTTTCAGCGTTCGAACTTTATGTGTCTTCGTATTTGACATAACATTTATCAATTAATCATACTATTAACACACTTAGTTAGGTGAATTTAATCAAAATATTAACGATACTACCTTAAGTATACTATCTGAAATAAATAAGATTTATTCACGAGTTATCGGCTTTCTTATACGATACACTTCTTCTTATCACTGCCTCCGTACTTCTGTTTGGTTAACAGACAAAAATCAGGATTTTATAAACGATTTTGTTTTTTAGCTATTAACTCAGTAGTATTGAAAACTTTTAACCCATTACCACCTAAAATCTGTATCCTCTGTGCATAGTAAACTTTCTTCCCAACTGCGTTTTCAGCAATTCTTTTCTCCGTATTTTGCCTGTTTACCGGCCTTTTCAGTACCAACGTGAATGCATTAATTTCCCGGCATTAGATTTTTAAATCATTGAAAATCTATGTATTCTGATCTTCAGCAAGATCAGTACTTTTTCTTTTACCTACACCAGACCTAAAATGAATCATCTTTACACCTTTCTCCTGGTGCTGTCTTCGTATGCAGCATTAGGCCAGTTAAGTATTGGTACGCCCACCCCCGATCCGAGTGCTCAACTTGAAATCAATTCTGTCGACAAAGGTTTATTAATTCCCAGAGTAACTCTGGCGAATCGCCCCGGTAGTCCCGGAAAAGCCCCCGCCGTAGCCGGTTTACTGGTGTATCAGACCGATCAGGACCCCGGTTTTTATGCCTATACTAAAAACGGCTGGGAAAAAATGATTCACTCATCCGAAGCTCGAACGTCCAGTTATTTTTCCGGAACCAGAGTTAAGTCCGAAAGTATCGCTCTGGAAGCAAAAACCTTTGGCTGTACTCCCTTATCTTTTGACTCACTGACTTATTCGTCAGATATTCATCTGGATCCTTCTAAATCTACGGTTACCCTAACGAAAGCGGGAACCTACCAAATTACTTATTCCGTTACGCCCAGTTCCAGTACAACCCATTACTTCACTCACCTTATCATTAATAATTCCATCATCAGTCATTTGTCAACCATGGGGCAAACTTCAAGGCCAAATACCAGCGGAAATCATATCGTCAAACTCTCCGGTAATACCACCCTTCAGCTGGCTTTAGGCAGTGGACTGGTTCCTTTTAGTGGCTCTGTTCATTTTATGAATGGTTTTCATATCGCTTCTCTTACCATCGTAAAAATTGATTAGTATTTCATAATTGAATAAAGATTTGTTTTTTGTTTATCTTCAATTCATGATGATTAACTAATTAGCCTTTTACTTTAAGTAAATGTTAAATAAATATTATTAAACTTTATTTAAACATTACTTTACTTTGTAAATAATTAGTACGTTTCCTCTGATAATCATTAGTGTATCTAATATATTTAGTGTCTTTACTTAGGTAAAGACACTTTTTTGCTAACCTGAAAACGAGTTTCCACCGCCCGGAATGAAAGAATTAGTGTGGTCTTTAGGCCTGTTTATGGCCCTAGGCAATGCCTCTGCCCAAGTAACCTCTTACCCTTCTCAAAACGTTTGTACGCAATACGTAAGAACAGTTGCCAGTGGTTATATTAAACTGGCGGATTTTGAGATTTTTGACCAGAATCAGAATCCCATTTACCTTACCCTCCGTTACAATAAAAACGAGTACATCTGGTACGTGCAGTTACCTACCGTCGGATATTGCATTAGCCCGAAAGACAGAGCTGTTTTCACCTTTGAGGGAGGCCAGCAATACGCTGCAAAGATGCTGGAGAATGTTAACTGTAAGGGGAGTGTTACGTACGATCTGGCCGACAGAGATAATCAGGCTTTGTTAAGGGCTTTTTTAACCAAAAAGCTAACCCTGTTTCGCTTTACCTCTGATTATAAAAACTTGGTTTCAATCATACCTCCGTCCACTGGCACTATCATTTCAGAAGTTTTTGGGTGCATGAAGTTATAATTCTGCTGATTCATTTCTTCCAACTAACGAATCTTACCCCCATGAATGAAAAAAATGTTTTTACCAATGAGGATTACCTTGAACTTGACCAGTTCATCGAAAGTCTTGAACAGGGTTTTCCGCATACGGATGAAACGATCCGATCCGGACTTTCCTTACGGGCAAAACTGGAAAGCATCACCCATCCCAGCCTTTCCACGGATACGCTGACGGATACGCTTTATCAGGCGTATAAACAACTGAAGAAGAACCCCGGGGGTAAGGAAGCGGTTCGGATGGAGTCTCCTCAATTACAGTCTTTTATGGAAAACGTCCGGCTGTATTTAGTCAGTTTTCCACGTTCATTACCTGAATAAATGCATTCAAAGGCGTATTTCGCAAAAAATTTGATTCCATTTCTACGGGATACTACTCCATTATCTGGCTGCGTACCGCATAACTCCCGGATTTCCATCCTGCTCAGGGGAAGCCAACCTGTTTTCCTGGTTGATCTGTTAGATACTGATTATCAAATACTTAATTTAAAATACCTTTTCTGAACTTCGTGGGAGTAGTCCCGGTGTATTTCCGAAATTGTTTACAAAGATGGCTTTCGTCGATGAAGCCAAATTCATCCACGACCTCTTTTAAAGTACTCTGACTATACAAGAGCCTGGTCTCAATGAGTTTGATTTTGTGTTTAATAATGTATTGCTTAATGGGCTCTCCCGTCTGATTTTTGAATAACAAACTAATGTACGAAGGAGCATAATGAAAGACTTCGGCCAGGTGCTCAATCGTTAGTTTTTCGGGGGTGTAAATGTGCTGTTTGATGTATAATAAAATGGCCTCGACGGAATCTTTCAGCAAAGGCTTAACGGGAGCATCCCTGATCAGATTTCGAGCCAGCAGGACCAGTATGCTTCGCATCAGGTTATCCCGAATGATCTCGTAATACGGCAGATCGTCCTGGGTGAATTCCGTTTCCAGGACGTACAATAACTGGTGTAATTTCTGCTTCTCAACTTTATCGACCACAAGGGTTCCTCTGCTTTTCGAAGACGTCGCAAGTAAAGCCCTGATGATGGGCTGCCAGGGCCGGTCTTTGTCCTGCGGATACTCTTTGTGAATGGATTCGTTGAAGCGAACGAAGCTGAACTCGGTTAGCTCCTCTATCTCGAAGTGGTGAAAGTCTTCCGGTCCCAGCAGGAAGACGTCTCCTTCTGCGTAGGGAAAGACGTTGTCGTTAATGCGATGTACGCCTCGTCCTTTCAGGATGAAGATAATCTCAAAATACGTGTGTTTGTGAACCGAGTGCGTCCAGATGCTGGCTTCAAAATGATAGATACTGAAAGGAGCGTGTAGGGTATACCGTTTCATAGTCGGACAAATACTACTAAAAGTACCGATATCTAATGGTTTTTTACAAGGAACTACGCAGCAAAGGCGGGTACTTTTGTCGAAGCAATGTATCTTCAGTTTTGCCCAACTCCTAGCCTGATGCGTATTAAGTTCACAAAAACCCTGGTTTTAATCGCTGTCATTCCCTTATTTTCCGTAACAGCCCGGGAAGAATGGACGTCCCTGCTGGACAAAGACCTTTCTCAATGGGAACGTTATCTGAGCTATGCTCACCAACCGGGTTATAATGGAAAAATACCAAAGGATGCCTCAGGAAAAGAGCTGGCTCCCATTGGGTATAACAAAGATACTACCCATGTATTCAGCGTCCGGGATGAAGCCGGGGGGCCGGTCCTGCGGGTAAGCGGCGAAATCTACGGTTGTCTGATCAGTCGGCAGGCCTACGATAACTATCACCTCAAATTGCAGGTGAAATGGGGCCAGCAGAAGCACGCTCCCCGGAAGAACCTGCTCCGGGATACGGGCATTTTGTATCATTCGAACGGTCAGGCGGGAGCAGAATACTGGCGAACCTGGATGCTATCGCAGGAATTTCAGATTATGGAAGGACACATGGGTGACTACTGGTGTCAGGCCAACTCTGCGATTGATATTCGTTCTTTTCAATCCGAAGGAGTCATGAGTCGCGTCGCGGATGAAAAGCAACCCTTCGCTACCCTGAAATCCGGAGCGGATTATTACTGCATGCGGTCGGCAAATTACGAAAGCCCCGAAGGCGAATGGACGACGCTGGAACTCATCTGTTTTGAAGGTAAAAGTCTGCACATCGTCAATGGCCACGTGGTGATGATTCTCCAGAATTCAAGGTATATTAAAAACACGGGTGAAGAAGTTCCCATGGTGAAAGGAAAAATACAGTTGCAGAGCGAAGCCGCCGAGGCCTTCTACCGAAACATCCAGATCAGGAAGCTGGACCGGATGCCCAAAGCCTATGAGAAGTTATTTTAATCATGGAGTTTTCAGCGTTAATCAATAGATTGCTGCCTTGTTGAATACGCTGTATTGAAAAGCAGGGGGGGTATTTGTCCGAAATCCGGTACCATTCCTATCCCTCTTCGTGCGTACTCCGAACCCGGCGTTCTTACGTTATGAACACCACCGTTCCGATTATTGAAGAACAAAACCTGATACATATCACTAACCTGAACCGGACGCTAGTCCCATTGACTTTAACACGTAAACTGATGAAAAACACGCGTCGCCAATTCATTACCAGTTCCCTTACGCTGGCTGCCGGTACGGCCATGGCCTCCCCGATGGCGGTTGAAAAAGCAAAGTATCCGCTGGTTCACCATGTCTTTTTCTGGCTGAAAAATCCGGGATCTGTGGCTGACCGGGATAAAATCGTGGCGGGACTGAAAACCCTGCGAAAAATCGAAGCCATCAAGGAATTACGAATTGGCATTGTGGCGAATACTGAAAAAAGAGATGTAGTGGATCAAAGCTGGGCCGTATCTGAGCTGATGTTCTTCGAGAATGAAAAAGATCAGGCTAGTTATCAGTCGCATCCCATTCATCAGCAGTTCATCAAAGATTGCAGTGCTCTCTGGGATAAAGTAGTGGTTTACGACGCGATGGATGTTTAGACCCGCCTCCCTTAAAAGAAGAAGGCTCCGGGCAGTACTGCCCGGAGCCTTCTTCTTTTAAGGACTCACTCACTTATTCACTTACCAGAGTAACTACGCTATGGGCGGGTATGGATACTTCCGGAGCAGAAATGCCGGAGACGGCCATATTCTGGGATTCAGAAGTTGTGTAACTTTTTGAAAATTTCAGCGACGCTGGTTTTTCCAGATTCAGCGTAACCGCTTCGTTCGAAGGATTGATCGCCACCATCACTACTTTCCCATCTTTGTTCTTATACGCCGAGACCAGAAATTCATTCGGATTCGCCTCCGTAGATGCCATGATTCGCGTCGCCTGTGGACGGATGAAACGACTGTACTGACCCAGAGCCCAGAGCATTTTTGAATCAGAATACTTGCCGTGTTCCTTATTTCGATCCACGTAAACCAGTCCGTCTTTGTAGTCATAACAGCTCAGGGCCAGCCACCAGTGCCAGGCTGAAGCCTGAGCGTTAACGAGGTCATTATGAATCACCCGGGCGATGTACAGGGCCGGATTGATACCCAGATCCCGCCCCTGAGCGTTGATTTCTCCTTCATTATCGCCCAGAATACAGTATTCTGACATCCAGTAACGCAGGCCGGGTTTGAGAGCCGCCGCCAGTTTCTGTCGTTTCTCAACGGCCTTCGCGTACGGAGAGGTCGTGAAATAGCTGTGACCTCCGATGGCAGGAACCAGATTCGGCAGATTCCCCAGGTAATTAGCCGAACCTTTCGTGAAGAACTCTGCAATCTGATTTTGCTGGCCTTTCCGGTTATGCTCCGAATAGAGGTATTCAATCTGTCCGGCTTCCGCAATGGAAATCTGCGTGGGAAGTTTGGCCTTCATCAGGGCTTTACTGAGCGAACGGGTAATACCCGCGATTTCGGTGTTGAAAAAGGGAGTACCCTCCTGCCCACCGTCGCTCCAGTCCCACTGGGGTTCATTCACCGGGCTTATGTATTGAAAGCGAACGCCCGTTTTCTTTTGAACACCCTTAATGGTTTCAGTGAGAAAACTCGCGAATTTGTCGAAGTTGGCGGGGTCCAGATTCGGCTGTTTATTCGTAGCGAAACCTTTGTGATTTTTGGTTAGCTGAACCGGAGGACTGTTCGTAAAAGCCAGAAACGACGGGACACCGCGTTTTTTGGCCGCTTCCAGAAACCAGAGTTGTCCCTGCTGCTTGTTCCAGTTATAGGTACCATCCGCATTCAGGAAGCCCTCGGCCCGTCGCCATTCATCCCGAATGCCACTTTCCTGGCCCTGCTCGGCGGTGCCGGCTCCAATGTTAAATCGCCAGAGCGACAGCCCAATCCCTTTCGGCTGACCCGACGCCGAGGTTTCCATGGAAAACAGCAGGTCGGCAATGGCTTCTTTCTGTTCGGCAGGCCAGTTTCCCACAAACTGTCCGGCCCAGGCATCGGAAGCTCCAAAGTGTTCGATGACCTGATACGTTTGCTCAGGCTTGATCTGAACCCGAACCGAGCGGGGCTGCTGACCAAACGCAAGGCTGCTGCCCAGCAGAAAGAAACCAAGGATAGGGATAGAAATACGTTTCATTCGGTAAAGAGAAGAAATAGGATGAAAAAAATCCCGGTGAAGAACCCTTCACCGGGACGAAGATTAATACCCAGGATTTTGCTCCAGTTTATTGTTGGAAGCCTGGATTTCTGCTCTGGGGATGGGCAGCCAATATTGCTTATCGGTGAAAGCCCGACCCGTTAAGGCTACTTTTCTGTTGTACGTATAATTCGTACCACTTCTGTTGATATCAATTCCGTAGGCCGGTACATTCTCTACCGTCGGAGCCGTTTTCCAGCGACGTACGTCGTAGAAGCGGTGTTCCTCGAATGCTAATTCAATCCGGCGTTCGTTCTGGATGCGTGTTCGCATCTGAGCCTGGGTAAGTCCCGTGGGCAACACGGGCATTCCCACACCCGTACGCTGACGAACGGCATTGATGGCGGCGTAAACCGAGGCATCAGGACCCGTAGCTTCGTTTTGAGCTTCGGCGTAATTCAGCAGAATTTCGGCGTACCGGAAGTAAATCCAGGTTTGCGTTCCGGCGACATCCCAGGGGTTATCAATCGGCAGGTTATCGTTCATGAATTTCTTCAAGTAATAACCCGTTTTTGACGTATTCCAGTTGGATGGACCATCCTTGCTGTCTTTACCACCGGGCGTAAACGTCTGAATGGTGCTGTTCCGGTAGGGAGCCTCGTTGTACAAAATCGTAGCGTAGAAGCGAGGATCACGGTTGGCGTACGGACGACTGGGGTTATAACTCGTATTAGCATCCGTAATGCGGCTTCCATCCATCATTTCGTAGTCATCCACCAGGTTTTGTAAGGGTACGTTACCACCCCAGGCGTTATAACTGTTCGGGCCATTGGCAATTTCCAGACACACGTGGCGAGCCCCCTGAGCGTACACCCGGCTGAAGATAATCTCCGGGTTATCGTTCGTTAAAAACAGGTTACCGTACCCGCCGGTGTACAGACTGTACTTACCCAGATCCATTACCGCTTTGGCAGCCGCAGCAGCCGAAGCCCAGCTGGCGGCATTTTCGTATAAGGGACTGGCTCCGTATAAAAGCAGGCGTGACTTCAGAGCCAAAGCTGCTCCTTTCGTTGCCCGACCCAAAGCCCAGCTTCCGCCGTTGGCCATGGGTAAATCCGCAGCGGCGGCATCCAGTTCGGCTACGGCATAGTCCAGTCCGGCTTTGATGGATGAGCGATTGAATAATTCCTGACTGGTCAGGTCATCAGTAATCTGGAAAACTTTGTCTCCTACTAGAACTACCTTGCCGTAGTTACGTATCAGGTCATGGTAACGGAAGGCCCGGATGAAGCGAAGCTCCGCCCGGATCTGGCGTTTGCGACCCGCCGACATGGGCAGCTGATCGATGTTCGCCAGAGCGTAATTGATTTCCCGGATGCTGCGGTAACTCCGGCTCCAGAACGTTCCGGCGATGCCGGTGTTTTCGGGGGCAATCTGTCCCCGCTGGATAACCCAGGTGTTGTCGTCGTTGTTGTAGATCGACTCATCCGTCAGGGATGACCACATGGCATACTCGAAGCCCCGGCCAAATCCCGGAGGCGTTCCTTCGGCTTCTTTATCCGTCAGACGAACGCCCATATAGCGGTTCAGAACGTAGGCTTCAAACAGAACCGAATCCGATAAGATCGCCGCATCCGATACCCGGTCCGTAGGAACAATATTCAGAAAATCCTGCTTACAAGAGCTTACCATCGACCCCAGGGCCAGTAATCCCGCTAACAGTTTGGTTGCTTTTATATTTTTCATGATCAATGTCAATTAAAACTTAATGTTAACGCCCAGATTCACAATTCGCTGTTGTGGGTAGAACTGTCCACTGCGGCTATCTCCTTCCGGATCATAATCCTTCACTTTCGTGAGCGTGAAGAGGTTAAAGGCACTGGCGTACACGCGAAGCGATGAAATCTTGATTTTCGACAATACGTCCTGTGGTAAGGTATATCCAAACTCCACATTTTTCAGACGTACGAACGAGGCATCATTGAACCAGAACGTGCTGGGGTATAAGCCACCGTTGATCGAAGAAGAAGCCCGGGCATCGGCACGAGGATAGCTTCCGTCGGGATTGGTGGGGCTCCAGCGGTTATCCGCCCAGCTGCTGTAGAAGTTACCCACCTGACCTGACTCGGGTAATACGAACTGACGAACCATTGTCTGACCCGAGAAAACCATCGACAAATCAAACGCTTTATATCCACCGTTCAGTACCAGACCAAACGTTAACAGAGGTACGTTACCGTATTTCGTACGAACCTGGTCGTCAGCTGTGATTTTGCCATCGCCGTTGTAATCTTCAATGATTAAATCTCCCAGCTGCGTTCCTGGTAACTTAGGATAACGGTCGAGGTCTTCCTGCGTGCGGAAAATGCCGCGGTAGTTATACAGTAACTCCGTGTTCAGAGGACCGCCCGTCTGACGCTGATAGGCCAGCAATCCGGGAGCTTCATCCATGTTCACAATTTTACTCTTCGCATAGGTAGCGTTACCGGAAATGCTGTACCGGAAGGGACCCGAGTGGCTATATGTTAAAGAGCCTTCTACCCCGCTGCTGTTCACCTGACCAATGTTTTCATCGGGGACCAGCTTGTCCGAACCATAGGGGTTTACGATACCCGAAACGCCCGCGATGGAACCACTACGAGCCGCCAGAATATTGGAACGCTGCTGGTTGAAGTAGATCAACTCCATGCTGAAATTCTTCAGGAAGGTGGTGTTGATACCAATGTCCAGTTTCTTGGCCGTTTCCCAGGTGATCTGGGGGTTAGCCAGCTTCGTCAGATCAATACCCGTGGTGATGATATTGGCACCCGTTGAATACTGGTTGTTGAAGCTATAGTTGTTGTAATACTGGAACTGAGCTACGTTATCGTTACCCAGCGTACCATACGACGCCCGAATTTTCAGATCATCGATGAAATTCACGCTATTCTTGAACCAGTCTTCCTGAGAAATCCGGTAACCCGCCGACACCGAGGGGAAGAAGCCGTACTGCTTGCCCACAGGGAAGATGGACGAACCATCGACCCGAGCCTGTACTTCAGCCAGGTATTTTTCATCGAAGTTATAAGCTACGCGACCGATGAAGCTCCGGCGGGTAAAGTTGATGCTGCTACCGGAGTTGTTGCGATCCGTTGCGGCGGCACCACCCTGCGAAAGCTCCGGCGTTGAAGCCGTCGGGAAGTTGATCCGGCTTGCTCCCATCAGGATTTCATTGCGACGGTTTTGTTCGTAAGCTACGAAAGCATTCACATTATGTTTACCCAGTTGCTGCGTATAATTCATGCGAAGGTGCTGCGTGATGTTCGTGATGTTCGTCTGCGACTGAGTCAGCGAAGGCTTACCCGCCGAACCGCCCGTCACGACGGGCTGATAGGTATCACTTGTGCTATTATAATTGTACAGCGTGTAAGGAATGCTGAACGTCCGGGAAAAGTTAAACGACTTATCCGCCGAATAGAACCCTTCCAGTGACAATCCTTCTACGAAAGGAATGTTATAGGTTCCGCGTAAGATTCCATTGAAAACGGAGGTTGGGTTGTTGGTCGTTCCTCCTTTGTCGGTACCTAACACCGCCGGGTTGCTGTTTTCAACCCCCGTCGAGTAATAGCCATTGGGATATTGATCAATGACGGTTGGATACGCCCGGTAAATGGAACGGAACGTGTTACCCGCCGATGAAACGGGGAATTTACGCTCTTCCTGACGTCCCGAAAGCATCAGACTTACTTTAAAATCTTTAGTAACGTTCGCGTCGATATTGGAGCGGAAGTTATACTGACGGTATTTGGTAGCTCCGTTGCGGTATAAGGCATCCTGATAAATGGTACCTAACGAAACGTAATACTTCACATTCTCCGTACCTCCGTTAATCGACAGGCTCTGCTGATTCTGGGGAGCAACGGGCTTCAGAGCTACTTTCTGCCAGTTAGTGTTGGGGTAATTGATCGGGTCCGAACCGTTGCGGAACTTCTCGATCTGCTCGGCTGAATAAAACTGGTTCAGTCCACCCGCTGGATTGTTGTAGTAATCAATCTCGTTCATGATCGTGGCGTACGTCGCGGCGTTGGCCATTTTTGGCAAACGCGTCGGAGACGAAAAGCCCTGATTGAAGCTGTAGGAGATGACGGGTTTACCAGTCGTTCCGCGTTTCGTGGTTACCAGAATAACGCCATTCGCCGCCCGCGATCCGTATACCGCCGCTGAGGCATCTTTCAGTACCGAAATACTTTCGACATCGTTCGGATCCAGACGATCCAGACCGCCAACCTGGCCGGGAATTCCGTCCACTACGATCAGCACGTCGCTGTTACCGGTCGTGGCAAACCCACGGATTTTGTAACTCGACCCATCATAACCCGGCTCGCCTCCGCGGTTGTTGGCTACGAAACCAGAGAAACGTCCCGCCAGGGAGTTCGAAAGGTTAGGCTGGGGACTCTTCACGATGTCCGCTCCCTTCACCTCCGAAACGGAGCCGGTCAGCGTCGCCTTTTTCTGGGTACCGTACCCCACGACCACGACTTCGTTCAGGGTCTCGTCGTTGGCTGATAAAGAAACGTCCACCTGACTTCGGTTGGCAATCTCTACTTCCTGACTGATGTAGCCAATATAGCTTACCACTAACGTACCCGTTGCGGTGGAGACATTCAGGGTGTACTTCCCATCGTTATCCGTGGTGGTACCCTGAGTAGTTCCTTTTAGCACAACCGTGGCACCCGGCAAGGGTTGTCCATCCGACGAGCTGATAACCCCGCGAATCTGGTTCGTCTGAGCAAAACTCTGAACGGTGCTAATGCCCATCAGCAGTACGATCAGTAACTGCTTCAGCGGATTAGTTAGTACGCCTCTGAAGGATTGAGGCAGCACCCATTTTTCAAGAAAAAGTTTTTCCATAAACGGATTTAAAATAGAACTAATGATTAGGATAATTAGGAATCAACGGGCCGCAAAACTTCTGCTGTCGCTGATGTCAGCACAGAATTTCATTCTTCATCTTATACAAAATGGAGAAACCGGGAGCAGAACTCGTTCTATAATTTAACCGAACAAAACTAGGATTATTTAAACAGCACTATAGGGGGACAATTTCATATTTGATGGGGGGTAATTCACCAAAAAGGGCCATTTCCGATAAAAAATTGATCATTTCTGGGATTTACCCACCCCTTTAGACCGCTTAACCCCTGAAGAATTGCTGGCCGAGCGACTGATTTTCGTGGAAGGTTTTTCGGTATTTTTTGACGTATTCGGAAGGATTCATTCCAAAAAGTTTGTAGAACTGCTCGCGGAAATACTTCGCATCATTCATGCCCACCTGATACGCCGCCTCGGCAATGGTGATGTCCGTGGAGAGTAAGACCTGGGCCGCTTTCCGAAGGCGAATGAAGCGAATAAATTCGTTGATGGATTTTCCCGAAATGGACTTAATGCGGTTGTACAGGGTGGACTGACTCAGGCCGATTTCAGCCGCCAACACTTTCGTATGAAAGGACGGATCCATCAGGTGGCGTTCCACGATCTGAATGCAGTCCTGAAGAAATTCCTTGTACTCGGGCGATACCTTGAACGAGCTGGACTGAAGCGTAATTTCATTGTAAAAATAGCTTCTCAAATCCTTCCGGTTTTTCAGGATGGATCCGATCTGAACCATTAAAAGGGCCGGATCGAAGGGTTTTCGGAAGAAGGCATCGGCCCGTTCTTCCATGCTTTGCAGTTCAATTTCCTGCCGTGAACTGGCCGTTAGTAAGATGACTGGAATATGGCTCAGGCTGGCCTCTGCCTTCAGCTTCTGGCACAACTCCAGACCGGAAATGCCCGACATCATCACATCACTGATCACCAGATCGGGCTGGTACTGATGGGCAGCTTCGAGAGCCTCTTCCCCACTCGCACATTCAATAATCCGGTATTGGTCTTCGAGCAGTTGCCGCAGGTAAGCCCGGATGTCTTCTTCATCGTCCGCGATCAGTAAGGTGTCCTTTTCCTGAGCCAGCTCCGACATCATGCCTTTGGCGGGAGTCTGTGAAGGGGGAAGCCATTCGAGATTCACGGCACCCGAAAGTTCCTCCAGAAATACCGAAGGCTGATTCAGCGGGACCCCTGAACCCAAAGCGTTTTCTGTTTTCTGAATTGCAATGGTGAAGGCCGTTCCTTTTCCCATTTCGGACTCATAGCGGATGGTTCCTCCGTGTTTTTCAACGTAGTTCTTCGTCAGGTATAAGCCGATACCAAAGCCCGCTTTTCCGGATTTCTGCTGATGGAATAACTGAAAAATATCGGACCCGTTCTGTTGGGCAATCCCCACACCGGAATCTTCCACCTTCAGCATCACCTCACTGGCGTGCTCCTCAATGATCACCTGCACCACGCCGCCCGAGGGAGTGAATTTAAGGGCATTGGAAATCAGGTTAAATAAGGCAATTTCCAGCTTTTCACGATCGCAGGAAAGCTCCAGGTTTTCGTTTTCACAGGTAAACGTGTACTGAACGTGCTGCGTCTCGGCCTGATGCAGAAAGCACTGAAACACCTCATGCCCCATTTCATAGAGATTGACGGAAGCCAGCTTCAGGGAATCCGTTTCCTGTTCTGCCTTCTGAAACAGTAATAACTGATCCATCATACTCAACAACCGACGGGCGTTGCGGTAAATCAGGGTGAGGTTGGAATGCTCCTTCCCAATCTTCTGAGCGGAAAGTAACTCCCTGACCGGATTAATGATCAGCGTCAGGGGCGTCCGGCATTCGTGGGAAATATGGGTAAAAAACGAAAGCCGCTTTTCATGCAATTCTTTTTCCTTACGGGCTTCCATCTGGGCCAGCTGTACTTCATACGCCAGCCGGGCCTGCCGGAATCGGTATCGCTGGTACGCATACAAGGCCAGCACCGCTCCCATGATGTACAGAACGTACGCCCACGCGGACTGATACCAGGGCGGCAGGATCTGAAGGGGTAAGCTCACGTAATCTTCAAACCAGACGCCATCCTGATTGGCAGCTTTTACCTTGAACACGTAATTGCCGGGGGGCAGATAGCGATAGGTAACCGAACGCTCCTGATCGGTATAATACCAGTCTTTATCCAGTCCTTCGAGCTGATAGGCAAAACGGCTGTTTTCGGGATACGCGTAATTAAGCGATGTAAACTGAATGGTAAAAACCGGCTGGGACGGATCGAGACTCAGGGTTTTCTCGGGTTGAAAAAGAATTTCATCCACGGCCGTGCTGCCCTTGCCGCCGTGCTTGTCAAACACCTGCAGGCCGCTGATCATTACTTTAGGATGATACGACGAAGGTTTGATTCGGGAGGGCCGGAAGAAATTCCAGCCTTCCGTTCCACCAAAAGCCATGAAGTCGTGTTGAGCGTCGTACAAACTGGAGCCCGGATTAAACTGACCGCTCTGAAGGTTATTCTGCTGATCGAAGCTGACGATTGAACGGTCTTTCTGGGAAATGCGGGAAAGCCCATTATTGGTGCTCAGCCATACATAATCCGTCGATTCCAGCTGGATGGAATTAATAACGTGGTTCGGTAAACCATTGGACTCATTGAACCACTCAGCCCGGCGACTGCGGGTATCGTAGATCAGCAAGCCATTGCCTTCCGTTCCAATCCACAGTCGGCCAGAAGCATCCAGAGCCAGCGAAATGACAATGTGATTGGAAATAAAATGAGGATCGCCCGGATCGTTAAACAGCGAAGTGAAGCGTTGAGTGCTGACATCAAAATAGTTCAGGCTCCCCCCGTAGGTCCCAATCCAGAGGTTTCCCTTTTCATCTTCGACAATGGCCCGCACATCGTTTGAATTAATGGTACTGTTGGAAGGCAGGTAGTGCTGAAATTTCCCCGTTTTCTGGTCCAGCTGGCTCAAGCCTCCCCCATTGGTTCCAATCCAGAGCCGTTGTTTCCGATCCTGATAAATAACCCGAACGTCATTTTTGGACAGACTCGACGGATCACCCGCCTGATGAGCAAATTGCTGGAAAGAGTCCGTCTGGGGATTGTACCGGAAGAGTCCTTTCGAATAGGTTCCGAACCAGAGGGTTTGCTGGCGGTCGCGGTAGGCCGTGATGACGGCTCCGTCTTTCAGGCTTCCGGGCCGGTCGCTCGGGGCGTAGTGTTTGATTAACTCCCCGTTGGGCCTGCTTTTGTAGATCCCATCACCATCCGTTCCCAGCCAGAGATTCCCGGCCTGATCCTGACACATGCCGTAAAACCGGATCAGACCTTTCGTTTTTCCGGCTCGCTGGCTGTGTAAGGTGAATTTTTCTGCTTCATGACCCATGAGGTACACTCCCTCGCCGTAGGTACCTATCCAGACGTTCTGATCGGCATCAATAAATAAGGATTGCACGGAACGCTGGGTGACCGGGGTATTATCAGCCGCCTTTACCAGTTCCAGCTTCAGGGATTCGGGGTGTAGCGGACGGCTGAGGTCAATGCGGTATAAGCCGCCTTCCTGCACGCCAACCAACAGCTGATGCTGACGGGTTTCGGCCAGGGACAAAAAGATATCACTGCCTGCGGACTCCGGCAGATGGAGGGGATAAAAGCGGGATTCTTTCCGCTTATAAAGAATCAACCCTTTAGCTGTAGCCAGCCAGATGTCATGATTGTGATCTTCAAAAATGCGATGGATGCGGGTATCAGGCACGTTGGTGTCGTCGAGCGAAACCTTCGTAAGCCGACGTTGGGCATCGATCCGGAAGGCTTCAATACCGGTATCCCTGCTTCCCAGCCAGAGTAAGCCCCGGGAGTCTTCGAATACACTCAGTATGGAATTGGTGGAAAGCCCTTTCAGGTTTTTCTGATTGTAATTCGTGAACTGATGCGTACGGGTATCAAAAGCCGCGAAACCGGAACCATTCAGGGAAAGCCAGAGGTCCCCGTTGGAGGCCTGAGCAATGTCACTGATGTCACGCCACTGATCGCCTTTTTCAGTGGGAGGCTGGTACCGTTTGAAATTCTGCTGGTTTTCGACAAACTCACTCAGTCCGTTACGCGAAGAAATCCAGAGGGTACCCTGCCGATCTTTAAAAATACTCTTGATGTAATTCCCCGCAATGGAAGAGCCATCCGAGGGCGTATGTCTGAACACCTGAAAAGACGTCCCGTTAAATCGGTTCAGACCATCGCTGGTCGCGAACCATACCTGTCCCTGATTATCCTGAAGAATGCTATTGACGATTCCCAGCGATAATCCATTTTTGGAAGAATAATTCAAAACCCGTCCCTGGGTAAGTTCCTGTGCCTCAACCATCAGGAACGAAAACCAAAGAAACATTCCTGTTAAAAACCGTAGCCAGTGTCCAGGGCTTTTCTTTATTGCTTGGTTATAGTTCGTACTCGGCAATCCGTTCATTCTCAAGCAAAGCCTTCAACAGACTTTTGAGTTTTGTGTTAATAAAATAGCCTCAAAATTACGCATTTTATAGGAATTCAATTTTTAATAGTGATAAATCCCCGGCCATCGTCCTGCTCTGGTTCTCTCTTCTGTACTACCAACGAAGAAGTCCGGTCTTACGTATTCACTGATCCGGTGGAAATACTTTACAGAAAATATAAAAAACGCATTAATCCTTTCCCCGCATTCCCCGTCTCCTCTATGACTGATCGGGCTCCAGAGGATTCATTGGGAAATCAGCCCGCAGTATTCGAAAATTACAATAGTAAGCCGAAGTTCTGATCTCTGCATTTTAAGCCCATTTTAATACGATTTAAAGACCGTTTTTAGCAAACCCTTCTACTTTTGGTCCATCAAGGGTATTCAACTGCCTCAGCTGATGTGAATTAAGTAAAAGTGTTGAGAAATTAATTCATTAAGGATCTATCCTTTTTCTTACTGAATCTTTAATTAGTTCAATTCACTACGAAGCAGCAGTATCCATTCCAGTAAACCAGTCACGGGTTTCAACCAGCATAATGAAATTGTTTCTACGCTATATCTTTCTACCAGTCTTCATTCTTGTGAATGGACATGCTTCGCTATACGCGGCAACGTATAAGAAAAGCGTTAGTAGAAATGATTTCGTAACCAACTCAAGCCTGCGGGTTGAAAGCCGGTTGGACCAGCCCGTCGTAAGACATCTCCCCTTTCAAAAGGAACACAAAAAGAGACATCACGAGGTTCGGGAAAATAAAAATGAGGAAGAAGATCGTAAGGTAGCGACTTTCCAGAAAGAGCTTCATTTTAATACCTGCCCCGGCGACTTATTTTATTCCTTTTTAAGTCTTTATAAGTCCAGCATTTCCATTAAGTATTTACCCCTCAGTCAACATCTATACGCCTGTATTTCCCCCCGTTACCTTTTACTCCGCGTATTGAGACTATGACCTGACCCTGGGTTATCCTGGCGAATCTGAACTTCGCTATTACTACCTTTTCATTTTTAAATAGCTCTGTTACAGGGCTATTCACTGATACCCTATTACCCCTACTTTCCCAATTATCATCCAGAAAACCGTTTGCTTTAGCAGCATAATCCCGCTATGAAGAGAGTTCTCATGCTGATGAGCTTGTGTGGCCTGTTTTACCTGACAAGCTGTGAATCAAAACACGAAGAAAAGGAAGAAGAGACCAAGTATCTGGTCACGAGTCCTGCCCAAATGGACACCTTAATTACTCAGAATTATGTGTGTCAAATCCATTCCATTAGTCACATCGAGTTAAGAGCTCAGGAACGGGGTTACCTTCAGGACATCTACGTCGACGAAGGTAAGTTCGTCAAGAAAGGTCAGTTGCTTTTCCGCATTATGCCTAACATCTATCAGGCCGAAATGGAAAAAGCTCAGGCTGAAGCCAAAGCCGCTCAGATTGAAGTAGAAAACACGAAGCCCCTGGCGGATAAAAACGTGGTAGCCAAAAACGAGCTGGCCATGGCCAATGCCAAACTCGAGAAAGCCAAAGCTGAGCTTTCACTGGCGAAAGTCCACCTCCAGTTCACGGAAATCCGGGCTCCTTTTGACGGCATCATCGACCGTTTTCAGGTTCGGCTAGGAAGTCTGGTCGATGAAGGGCAGCTGCTGACTACCCTGTCTGACAACCGTCAGCTTTGGGTATATTTCAACGTTCCTGAAGCGGAATACCTGAACTTCAAATCCCACAATCAGACGGATGAAAAAATGAAAGTTCATCTGCTGATGGCGAATAACGAGCTTTTCCCCCATACCGGAGTCGTGGAAACCATCGAAGCGGACTTTAATAACGAAACGGGTAACATCGCCTTCCGGGCTACCTTCCCCAACCCCAAAGGACTGTTACGTCACGGTGAGACGGGTAACATTCAGATGACCGTTCCCCTGAAAAACGCTCTGATCATTCCTCAGAAAGCCACGTTCGAAGTTCTCGAAAAACGTTACGTTTTCGTGGTGGGTAACGATCATAAAGTGCACACTCGGGAAATTAACATTGCCTCCGAAATGCCGGATTTATACATCGTCCGGGATGGCCTCAAGGCAGATGAGAAAATTCTGCTGGAAGGAATCCGGAAAGTAAAAGACGGTGATAAAATCGCTTACGATTACGAAGATCCCAAAGCGGTGATTCCCAAGCTGAAAGTGTATACCGAGTAGTGTCGTATTAAAAGAGCAAGAACATGTTTAAGCAGTTCATTCATAGACCAGTACTTGCTATTGTCATATCGCTCGTTATCGTTTTTACGGGTATTCTTGCGATCAATAGCCTTCCCATTTCCCAATTTCCTGAAATTTCACCGCCAATGGTTATCGTCCGGGCTTCCTACCCCGGTGCGAGTGCCAAAGTGTTAACGGAATCCGTACTGATTCCAATGGAACAGGCCATCAACGGCGTTCCGGGCATGAAATACATGACTTCCGATGCCACCAGTGCGGGGGAAGCCAACATTCAGGTGGTGTTCAACCTGGGTACCGACCCCGATCAGGCGGTTGTTAACATTAACACCCGGATTGCTCAGGTCCTCAACCGTTTGCCGATTCTGGTACAACGCGAGGGGGTTATCGTAAACCGGATTGTTCCCAACATGCTGATGTACGTGAACCTTTACAGTAAGGATCCGCACGCGGACATGAAGTTCCTTTTCAACTTTGCCGGGGTAAACATGATTCCCGAGTTACAGCGTCTGAACGGTATCGGTCAGGCGAGTATCCTCGGTAGCCGTCAGTACGCCATGCGGATCTGGCTGAAACCCGACCGGATGCGGGCGTATAACATCTCAGCGGAGGAAGTCATGGACGCTCTGGATGAGCAAAGTGTCATTGGTTCTCCCGGTCGTCTGGGCCGAAGTGATGGGAAACGGGCCGAAGCCCTCGAATACGTACTGACCTATCAGGGCCGGTTTAACGAAGTAGAGCAGTATAAGAATGTGATCGTCCGGGCCAATCCCAACGGCGAGATTCTGTACCTGAAGGATGTGGCTAACGTTGAGCTGGGTAGTGAATATTATGATATTTACTCGAACCTGAACGGGTATCCCTCGGCGGCTATCGTGCTGAAACAAACGTACGGTAGTAATGCCAGTGACGTTATCAAGGAAGTAAAAGATAAACTGGATGAGCTGAAAAAATCGTCCTTCCCTCCCGGAATGGACTATAAAATCAGCTATGACGTTTCGAACTTCCTCGATGCTTCGATTGAAAACGTAATTCACACCCTGCGGGATGCCTTTATTCTGGTAGCTCTGGTGGTATTCGTCTTCCTGGGCGACTGGCGTTCGACGCTGATTCCAACCATTGCCGTTCCGGTATCGCTGATTGGGGCCTTTATGTTCATGCAGTTGTTCGGACTGACGATCAACATGATCACCCTTTTCGCTCTGGTACTGGCGATTGGTATTGTAGTCGATGATGCGATTGTGGTGGTCGAGGCCGTCCACGCCAAGATGGAAGAAGAGCATTTATCGCCCTATAAAGCGGTGAAGAAAGTACTTCACGAAATCAGCGGAGCCGTTATTGCCATTACCTTATTAATGACTGCGGTGTTTATTCCCGTGGCGTTCATGTCGGGTCCGGTGGGGATTTTCTATCGCCAGTTCTCGATTACCATGGCGACGTCCATCGTACTTTCCGGGCTGGTAGCCTTAACCCTGACGCCGGTTCTTTGTGCGATGATCCTGAAGAATAATCACGGCAAACCGCGTAAGAAAACGATCATTAATCGCGGCCTGGATGCCTTTAACCGCGGTTTCGATAAACTGACGGGTAAATACACAAGTCTGTTACGACTGATCGTAAACCGTCGGGTGATCACCTTTGGTATTCTGCTGGCATTCGGGGCGGGTATCTTCGGAATCAGTACGACCTTACCTTCCGGTTTTATCCCCAGTGAAGATCAGGGCATGATTTACGCCATCATTCAAACGCCTCCGGGATCAACGCTGGAACGCACGAATGACATCGGTCGCAAATTGCAGTCCATTGCCGAAAAAGTAGAAGGCATCGAGTCAGTATCGGCTCTGGCGGGTTATGAGGTATTAACGGAAGGTCGGGGTTCCAACGCCGGTACCTGTCTGATTAACCTGAAACCCTGGTCGGAACGCAAGCAGACGGTAAATGAAATCATCTACGAACTTGAGGAAAAAGCCAAGGTCATTCCCGGAGCGACCATCGAGTTCTTCGATCCTCCGGCCGTACCTGGCTACGGTGCTGCGGGTGGTTTCTCGCTCCAATTACTGGATAAAACCAACTCGGGCGATTATCAGCAGCTTCAGAAAGTGAGTAATGAGTTCATGGCGGAGCTGAAAAAACGCAAGGAGTTAACGGGTCTGTTCACGTTCTTCAGTGCGAACTATCCCCAGTATGAGCTGGAAATTGATAACAAACTGGCCATGCAGAAAGGCGTTTCGATTGGTAAAGCCATGAATACGCTGTCCATTCTGATTGGTAGTTCGTACGAATTAGGTTTCATCAAATTCCAGCGGTTCTTCAAAGTGTTCGTGCAGGCGGGTCCCGAATATCGCCGCTTGCCCGACGATCTGATGCAGCTCTACGTCAAGAATAATCGTGACGAAATGGTGCCTTTCTCGGCCTTCATGAAGATCAAGAAAACCCAGGGAGCCAACGAGATCAACCGGTATAACATGTACACCACGGCGGCCTTCCGGGGAGCTCCAGCCAAAGGATACAGTAGTGGAGAAGCCATCAAGGTGATTCAGGAAGTAGCCAAGAAAACGCTGCCACGGGGTTACGACATCGACTGGGCCGGTTTGTCCAAGGATGAAGTGGTTCGGGGTAATGAAGCCGTCGTGATCTTCCTGATTGTACTGGCCTTCGTTTACATGGTATTAGCTGCTCAATATGAGAGCTTTATCCTGCCGCTGGCCGTTATTTTCTCCCTGCCCGCCGGGATTTTCGGATCCTTCCTGCTGATTAAGATGATGGGCCTTGCCAATGACATTTATGCTCAGGTAGGTCTGGTCATGCTGGTCGGTCTGTTAGGGAAGAATGCCGTCCTGATTGTGGAGTTCGCCGTTCAGAGGCATCAGCAGGGAGTCAGCGTTTTTGAAGCCGCCATTGAAGGGGCCAAAGAACGTTTCCGACCCATCCTGATGACGTCCTTCGCGTTCATTGCGGGTTTGATTCCGCTGGTCGTGGCCACCGGCCCCGGTGCCATCGGTAACCGTACCATCGGTTCGTCTGCTCTAGGAGGTATGCTTTTCGGAACGGTCTTCGGTGTCATCATCGTGCCCGGCCTGTATTACATCTTCGGCAGCATCGCCGCGAAACGGAAACTCATCAAACACGAAGCGGAGAATCCTTTAACTGAAGAAATGGAGCACCATGTTTAATAAACGAATCATACAGTACACGGGAATTATGTTGCTTTCCCTGCTGTACACGGCCTGTAAGGTTCCTTCCCTGGTTCCCCGGACCGAAAATAAGAAAACCCCTGCGAGTTATAACCACTCGCAGGACAGTACCAACACCGCCCGGCTGAAATGGAAAAAGTTCTATAACGACCCTTACCTGACGGCCCTGATTGATACCGCTCTGCGGAATAACCAGGAACTGAACATCGTTTTGCAGGAAATTGAGATTTCCCGGAATGAAATCAGGGTCAGAAAAGGGGAATACCTGCCTTTCGTCGGACTGAAAGCCGGAGCGGGTGTGGACAAGGCAGCTCGTTACACCAACATTGGAGCCATGGAAGCGACCACGGATATTAAACCCGGTCGTCCAATGCCCGATCCCGTGCCTGATCTTCTGCTGGGGGCCTACGCTCGCTGGGAGATTGACATCTGGAACAAGCTGCACAACGCTCAGAAAGCAGCGGTGAATCGTTACCTGTCGACGGTAGAAGGCCGGAACTTCGTGATCACGAATCTGATTGCCGAGATTGCTAATTCGTATTATGAATTGCTGGCTCTGGATAATCAGCTGGCCATTGTACGGCAAAACATTGAAATTCAGACGAATGCCCTGGAAGTCGTGCGTTTGCAGAAACAGGCCACCCGCGTCACCGAATTAGCCGTTCGCCGATTCGAGGCTCAGGTACTGAACACGCAGAGTTTGCAGTATAAAATTCAGCAGCAAATCACGGAAACTGAGAACCGGATTAACTTCCTGCTGGCTCGCTATCCTCAGCCCATCCAGCGGAATGACGATACTTTCAATCGTCTGACGCCTCAGGCCGTTCAGGCAGGTTTGCCTTCGCAACTGCTCGAAAACCGACCTGACATCAAACGGGCGGAACAGGAACTGGCCGCCGCCAAACTGGATGTTCAGATAGCCAAAGCTCAGTTTTATCCTTCGTTAAGTATCAGTGCGGCTTTTGGATACCGGGCCTTTAATCCAGCTTATTTCATCAAAACGCCCGAATCCATTTTGTATTCGCTGGCGGGTGAACTGGTGGGACCGCTCGTCAACCGAAACGCCATTAAGGCGACGTATTCCAATGCTAACGCGAAACAGATTCAGGCCGTTTATAATTACGAAAAAACGATCTTAAACGCCTATTTTGAAGTCGCTAACCAAATGGCCAAAATTGGTAACCTGGAAAAAAGCTATGGCTTGCAGGAAAAAGAAGTGAAAGCTCTGACGCAGTCTACCAATATTTCGAATGACCTGTTTCAGGCGGCCCGTGCCGATTATATGGAAGTGTTGCTGACGCAACGCGATGCTCTGGAATCGAAATTCGAATTAATCGAAACCAAAAAGCAGCAGCTTAATGCCATGGTAAAAATTTATCAGGCTCTGGGCGGTGGCTGGAATTAATCCTACTGCTTAAGTACGATAGAATGCCTCACCGCAGGGTGAGGCATTTTTATTGGCACCCCATCAGGGAGTACCTTCTTTGAAACAATTCCCCCGGAACGGCCCTATCTTTGTCGAAATTTAACTATCCCGTTCGTGAAAATTTCCGCTATAGTTTCACTCCTGTTTCTGTTGGCACTGGTGGCCTGTACCCCAACGAAAGAAGAGGTGTGTTCAAAAATTGATGAAGCCGTGCGGTCCAATATTGAAGAGATTGCCGAGACCTATCAGCTCTCTCTGGAAATAGCTGAGGTCCACACGGTCGATTACGATACCATTAATGAAAACCAGCTGGACCGCATTCGTTTGTCCGGCAGCCATAACCGTTACGAACGTTTCTGGAACGAGTATCAAACGCAGAAAGCAGGAATTGAAGCCACACTGGACCAACTTGAGGCTGATCAGAAGAAAGGGCAGTCTCCAAGTCCTGCCCGCAAAAAAGAAGTGGAAACTTCGGCCCAGCGGATGATCGTCCTGTATGATTCGGTGAAACATTACTTAACTCTGGATTCTACCATTAAAGCCCGTATTCTGGCCCGCCAGGACACCAGCAAAATCTATTTTTACAGCAAAACCTACAACCGATATCGTCTCGCCGGAAGAAATACGGCGGATACCAGTCGTTACATCGTCGATCAGAAGTTTAAAATCGTACGGTTATCGAACTAAATGAAGATAGTCAGATAAAGCATTTTCCTGGCAGTATTTTGCAGAAAAATGTCTTTAAATCAGCAAGTTAAGTAAATAAATTCTTTACGAATTTTTACTCCCTAAATATAACGTTTACAACTATACGCTGATTTAATACATAGAAACAGCCCGCCCGGCTCCTGCCGGCGAGGCTTGCTTACCCTACTTTTACGAAAGGGACTGGCTAATCACCAGTCCCTTTTCACTCACAAGCTGGCCATATCAATCACGAACCGATACCGCACGTCTCCCTTAAGCATGCGTTCGTAAGCATGATCAATGTCTTTGATCGAAATGAGTTCGATGTCCGAGGTGATGTTATGCTCCGCACAGAAATCCAGCATTTCCTGGGTTTCCGGAATGCCCCCAATATTGGAGCCTGCAAGACTTTTCCGTCCGGGAATCAGACTAAAAGCCAGTAAGGCCGAAGGCGTCGGGGGTGCCCCTACGCATATATGTACACCGTCGACTTTCAATAAGCTCAGGTACTGGTTATAATCATGCTCGGCGGACACGGTATCCAGAATAAAATCAAACGATGCATTTGCGGCTTTCATCTGGTCGGGATCGCTGGTAACGATAAAATGATGGGCCCCGAGTTTGCGGGCATCTTCTTCTTTACGGGCCGACGTACTTAATACGGTAACTTCTGCCCCCAGAGCCACGCCAAATTTCACGCCCATGTGACCCAATCCACCTAAACCCAGTACCGCCAGTTTGTGTCCTTTTCCTACGTTCCAGTGGCGTAAGGGAGAATAGGTCGTGATGCCTGCACACAGCAGGGGGGCCGTTGCGGCCAGATCCAGTTTTTCCGAGAGATGCAGCACGAAATCTTCATGTACCACAATCGTATTTGAATAACCGCCGTAAGTAGGGGTTTTGCCATCCTGCTCCAGGCTATTGTAAGTCAGCGTATTGCCATTCACACAATACTGCTCCAGTCCCTGCTGGCAATTCTCGCAGGTACGGCAGGAGTCTACCATGCAACCCGTTCCGGCTAAATCGCCGATGTTGAATGTTGAGACGTGACTACCGACCGCCACTACTGTACCGACGATTTCATGGCCTGGCACCATCGGAAAAATTCCTCCACCCCATTCATCTCTGATCTGGTGAAGATCGGAATGACATACCCCACAATAGGTGATGTCAATCTGCACATCGTGCGGACCTAATTCGCGTCTTTCGAAGTTCCAGGGAGCCAGAGGGGTCTCACTGGTTTGAGCGGCGTAACCTTTTGCTGCAATCATTCGTTGAGTTAATGTTTAGTACGTATGAGCTGTCCTTTGGAAGAGGGCTCCTTGATCTTCCAAAATTTCAGACCATACCGGACCCCTTACAATGCCTCAAGAGGACGGATGCCTAATTCAACCAAAGCCTACTCTATACCAGAGCTGAAAACTGAAATACCGAGGACGGCTTACGATAGCCTGGTCAACGATCAGATGTTTTCCATAACGGATTTCAGATTGGCCCGGGTAATGGGTTTACCCAGATACCCATACACCTGTTCGTAATCATTCGCCTTCTGAATGTCCCTGGGGTCCATGGATGACGAGCAGATGTATATTTTCCAGCTTTTCGTTTCAAACCGGGGATCATCCACCAGAGCATCCAGAAACTGCCAGCCGTCCATGATAGGCATATTCAAATCCAGCAGAATGATGTCGGGTTCTTCCGGAGGGTCTCCCTGAAGGTATTCCAAAGCTTCCAGTCCACTGTAATAATGAAGGATAGTGGTATCCGGACTTACTTTTCTCAGTAATAATTCAGTAGCTCGATGCAGCAGTTTATCATCGTCAATAATGGCCAGCGTGCTCATAGATTTCTAGACTAAAAGGTCATACATTGAAATGATAAAGAGCGAACCCTGACCCACTTTGCTTTGCAACTGAATCGTACCTCCCATCGCCTCGATTTGATTTTTAACTTTAAATAAACCTATGCCACTGCCTTCGAAATTGCCGTGAAAGCGTTTTTTATATCGGAAAACCTGATTACCGTACTGGGCAAGGTCCATTCCCAGACCGTTATCCTCCAGAGTCAGAACTACTTTTCCTTCCTTGTTTTTGTAAGTCCGGATGGTAATGACCGGCGGCACCCCGGGCCGGGAAAATTTAATGGCGTTATCCATTAACTGCACCACTATTTCTTCCAAGTAATGATTGGAAACCCGGACATTGGCCACCTTCAGCTCTTCTATGATCTGAACATTTCGGGCCTGTATCTGCGGGGAAAGCGTCTCTTTTGCTTTAGTGAGGATGTCTTTAAAATAACAGTCAACGATCTGTTTTTCCGGAAAGGTTTGCAGGTGTATTGTGGCCTGAAGATCGTTCAGCGTATTGAGTAAATCATTGGCCAGGGAATCCAGCATCGGTAAGAATTCCTGCTGTTCGGGTTGCTCTACAATGTCGAGCAGCTCGGTAATCTGTTTTATACTACTGGCCGGACCCCGCAAGTGATGAGCCAGCATCTGATTGAACTCCAGCAACTGACTCAGTTTTTTCTGTAACTCCCGACGGCTTTCGTTCAATACCTGATTCTGGTCCTCCAGCGTTCGCATCAGTTTCTTCTGCTCGGAAATATTAACGACCCGGGAAACAAAAAACTTGGGACTCTGGTCGTCATTTCGAATCAGATTCACCGAAAGCAAGGCCCAGATGATGGATCCGTCTTTATGAACGTAACGCTTTTCCAGCTGGTAATTACTCATATCCCCGGCCAGCATCTGTTCAACGTAAGACAGGTCCAGATCCAGATCCTCGATGAAGGTAATGTCCTGAAACGTGAGCTCCAGTAATTCTTCGCGACTGTATCCCAGCATTAGACATAATGCATGATTTACCTCCAGCCAGTGCCCTTCCGGAGACACAAAGGCAATGCCCAGGGTGGTGTTGTGAATAATGGCATTCGAAAACAGATTCTGCTGATATTGATCCAGTAAATCTTTCTCTGTTTTCTCGCTCTCATCCCAGAAGGTACACAGCACATAAGGCTTATTTTCGAGCGTAATCATCTGAGAATTGACGGTCAGCCAGAGCCTTTTTCCGTCCGGCCGCCGTACCCCCATGCGAACATCCCGGTAAGCTTTGCCCGTGTGCATGGTCATGACAAAGGGATAGTGTTCCTGGGGAAGAGGGGTCCCATCAATTTGAAAAGAATACCAGCCTTCTGATTCGTCAAAAAACTGATAATGAACTTCTGAATTTAAATTTAAAATCTCCGATGCCCGTGCATTATAGGCAAGCAATCCTCTTCCCTTTTCAATGACCAGCATCCCTTCCAGAACTGAGTCGAATATAGATTTTTCAAATAGAGCGTTTGATAAACCAGTGTCAAATGACGGCTTTTCCAATGGCGAAATGGGTTATTAAATGAACGGGGACTATTCCTAAAGCCTCTTCATCCTTAAGGCTGTCCGAATGTATCCATAAGTACTAATAACAAACGTACCTATTTATACTCAATACACCATCACCTTTTTCAGGGAGGATAAGGCACAACTCCGGCGTAAAAGGATTCTTTTCTAGTACTTTAGTATTAACGTATAGTTTACTTTTTCTGAAATAATCCCTTGCTTACCTGACTATAAAATGTCTGGCCAGCCCTTGTTATCGAATGGCTGGCGGTACGAACAGCCAGTGGGGGTTACTGATCCTTTATTTTTCAGCTAAGATGTTTACCACCGGTTAACCTGGCTGTTTTATTTGTAATCAATGACTTGAAATCTCTCCAAGCAGGTCTGAATGAACTCACTACTTTAATTTCAGATCATATAAGCTTTGAAAGTGTGCCCCTGAAATAACATGAGATCACCGCAGGCTCCGCTTTAGTCAACTTACTCCATGGCTTTCATTCAAGTTAAAGATCGTAAATCCATAAAATGAACACAAGAACAGATGAAAATATTACCTTTTACGTGTTCCTTAGGAGTAATTAGTAATAAGTATTTCAATAAAATACGAACAAATATCAACTCATTTCTTTCCATTTACACTACCCTGGGGCTAAAGTACTGCGTCTTAAAATAGAGTTAAATCAATTATGGATAAGGGGAAATCCCTTTTTTTCCTCCAACATTTTATAAGGTGAGTTTGTTATTTACTGGAACAGGATAGACTCCTTCAATTCACGTTAAACAATACTAACTCTTACTTTATCATGGAAAACATTATTGGTATTTCCGCCGAAAACCGTGCTGTCGTAGCTCATCAGCTTGATAAACTGCTGGCCGACGAATTTGTGCTTTATACAAAAACGCTTAACGCTCACTGGAACCTGGAAGGAATGGATTTTCATTCCGTTCACCTGTATTTCGAAGAACTGTACAAACAATCCGCTGAGATCGTCGATGGCGTTGCCGAGCGGATTCGTCAGCTGGGGCATTATGCACCAGGAACGCTGAAAAATTTTCTGGAACTTACCCATCTGACTGAAAAAGATGGTGGTGGGAATGACAGCCGTACGCTGATCGCTAAATTACTGGCCGATCACGAAAGTATCATTGAATTCATCCGTGGTAACATCGATGAGTTTGAGGAAGCTCATAAAGATGCGGGTACTTCTGACTGGGTGACGGGCCTGATGGAAACGCACGAAAAAATCGCCTGGATGTTACGGGCTCATTTAAAATAATAGCTGACTTTAGTCCTATCGAAAACCGTGGAATCCTGAAGGGTTTCACGGTTTTTTTATAAGCGTAATCTGCCCAATCCATTCGGATGGGTTTTCCCGTATTTTCCAGTTACAGCCCTGAAATCCAGCGATCACTTTTCATTCATATTATCATTTATTAAATAAATTGCGACCAAGGCCTTTCTGGCTCAAAACATTTTAAAAACACACCTGATTATACGCTTAAAAGTACACCTTTGCAAACCCACATCTTGTTAAAAGAATCCGATGACTGTTGATACCCAAAGGTGGATTGTCCTGCCTTTCTGGCGAAGCTATCTGATCCTATGCCTTAACTGGTTTCCAGTTTTTACGTTTATGGGTTGTCAGTGGATGGATTCAGAACGAGCCGACCACCCCCACCTCACTCAGGCCTGGACTCATCAACTGGACAGTTTGTCCCGGCTGAAAGGCGTAACTTATTCAGTCAGGCACCTGGATTCATTGATGAAAACCCTGCCCAAACCAGGCACCGGAGATCAGATCAAACGCCTGCAGCTGCTTCGTCAGTTGTATGAAAAAGATCCCGCGTACACTAAAAAGATTTATACCTCTACGGATCAGTTGCTGTCGCTCTTCAAAGATCCGCTTATTCAGAAAAAATACCCACGCGACTACGCCGAAGCTTTACTCTTCAAAGGGGATGATTTGCTGAAACAACAGCGATATGCCGACGTGTATCCCTATTATTTTGCCGGAAAACTGGTATTGATTGAAGCCGGAGAAACCTGTGAGTTAAGCACGTATTCCCGTCGAATTGCAATGGTTTCGTACGGCGATGAAAAATACCATCAGGCGATTGAATATTATAAAAAAGAGTTTGAGGAACTCCAAAGCTGTAAGCCCGAAGACGGATTTGAGCTGACCTTTGTAGAAAAACAGGGCAGTCTGGACAACATTGGCCTGAGTTACCGTCAATTAGGAAATCTGGACAGTGCCCTTCATTACTACGACCAGGCTCTGGGATTTATCCAGAGTCATGAAAAAGATTATCCTGATCAGAAACATTTCATGACGATGGCTAAAGTAGTGGTCATGAGCAATCAGGCGGATGCTTATCTCGCCAGGAAAGATTATCCTCGGGCCGAGACCATTTTAAGGAACTGCATCCGGATTAATTATGCTCTGGGCACGGATATCGAGAATGCCCAGTACTCCCAGCTAAGCCTTATTAAGCTTTACCTGAACAGTGGAAAGTATTCGCAGGCCCGGCAGGAACTGGAAAGACTTGCGGAGTCTCTCACACGCCGTCCCAGCGACGGGGCGAGTTTTGAATACCAAAGGCTGAGTGGGGCATATTATTTTCAAAGATCCAGATATGATTCGGCGGCTCATTACTTGATGAACTATCTAACCTATCAGGACCAAATCGAACAGCAGAAGCGGAAAGGGTTACGACTGGATTTTAGCCAAAGTATGGCTCAAACAGAACGTGACTACGAAAACGCTCTGACCGAACAGCAGGATCACCTGCAAAGACTGTCCCTGAGCATCACCATTCTGGTCGCAGTGGCCATTCTCGTGATTTTGTTTCTCATGTACCGAAACTGGAAGGCGGCTCATTGGAATGTGCGAAAACTAACCCGGCTGAATGAGAAAATTGCCCGGCAGAATACGGTCATGAAAGATACCGTTCAGGCCCTGGAGGAAAGTCAGCAGCAAAATTACCAGCTCATGAAAATTGTGGCTCATGACCTTCGTAATCCCGTCGGAGCTATCCATTCGGCCGCTCAGTTACTGCTGCACGAAAATACGTACACGAATGAACAGGTGGAGTTGCTGAACCTGATTCAAACGGCCTCGATCAATGCGACCAGCCTCATCAGTCAGCTACTGGAAGTGAACCTGAATGCCAATCAGACTATTCAGAAAGAAAAAATACAGCTGGAAGGCCTGCTGGTCTCAAGCATCAACATGCTTCGTCACAAGGCAGAGGCCAAACAGCAAACCATTGTGCTGGAGTGTCCCAAAATATACATTCCTCTGGATCGGGAAAAGATGTTTCGGGTCATCGGAAATTTGCTGGGCAATGCCATCAAGTTCAGTCCGCCGGGTAAAACGATCCGTATTGTCGTTGAGGATTCTGCCGAACAGGTATTACTACAATTTGAGGATCAGGGCATTGGCATTCCGGCAACTTTACAGAAAAACATTTTCGAATTCTTCACCGTCGCCAAACGACCCGGTACCTCGGGCGAGCAACCTTTTGGACTGGGCCTGGCGATCTGTCGGCAAATTGTCGCTGCTCACGGCGGTAAAATCTGGTTCAGCAGCGTTGAAAACGAAGGAACTCAGTTTTTTGTGCAGTTGCCCAAATCTGAAGTAAAAAAAGAGACCCCCGGTAAGATCTGATCACCGGGGGTCTCTGAAGGAATATAAACTTTCTAGAAGCTATACCGGGCTCCTAACTGAATCTGGTAAGGGTTACCCGAGGGGTTCACTACTCCATTGGTATTGACCCGGTAGTTGAACCGTTGGTTCGCCCGGTCAAATCCAGGCAAAGCCGGGTTACCATTCGCGGCGGCCACTCCCAGACCATATAAGGTTTGGTTTCCGAAGGTTTTGGTTACGCCCCAGGTCTTCTTGAGCAGGTTAGCGAAGTTAAATACATCGGCGGAAATCTCCAGAGCGTGGTTTTTGTAGAGCTTGAATTTTTTATTGGCCCGTACATCGAAGGTTCCGAAGAAGCCGTTGATTCCACCGTTACGCTCCGCAATTTTTCCTTCGTACTTCAGGATGAAATCCTTGATACTCTGGCTGGCCTCGGGGTTATCCAGGATGGACTGAAGCCCGGTACGTACGTTGGCAGGCACTTCTCCGCTGCTGCGGCTGAACACATACGCCAGGTCATTCGTACCGACGAAGTCACCGTTGTTATTCGCACCGGAAAGCATGGAGTAACGCGTCCCGCCAATACCCGAGAACCGAACGCCGATGGTCACGCCATAGAAGGAAGGCAGCGTACCGTAGAAGACTACTTTACTACGGAAGTGTCCGTCTGAATACGTCATGCGGCTCAGGTCACGTGGATCATCTTTCACGGGCAGCGAAAGCGTCGCCGTGTTGGCTACGTTACCGTTGTAGGAAGTATTATCGCGGGCATCGTTCAGGGTGTAGCTGGCGGTAATTTCTCCATCCCTGAAGTAACGATAGGTAGCGTCCAGAACGACGGCAAACTGGTTTACTTTACCTTCACTGTTCAGCTCCAGCACGCGACCGTACTTCTGACTAATTCTTCCCTGAAGCCAGTCAGGTACTCCTGATTGCGGCATGGAGTTCAGGGGAACGTACACGCCACGGTTGTCTTCATTCGCCAGACGGAAGAACGGATCTTTCACCATATTGCGGTCTACATACATGTAGTTGTTCCGACCCAGGGCCATGAATCCTGAAATACCCACCCGCAGCTTTTCGGTCAGGAAGCGGTTGTAGGAAAGGTTTGCTTTATAAAGTACAGGAATTTTGGCATCAGGCCCGTAGGTATTGATCGTAGGTAACTGAAACTGAGCCAGTGCGGGAATGCTGCTGTAATTATTCCGGTAAGCATTGAAATCGGGCGTTGGAATGTTGGGTGAACGAACATCCACCGTGGCCAGGTGTTTGCCATCAAAGGTCAGGTTGTTGATAACCATGTAGTTGTTGATGTCGGAGGCAAAAACACCCGCCCCGAAGCGTACGAAATCCGTATGGCGTTCATTCACATCCCAGGTAAACTGAATCCGAGGCTGAACCACGAAAGACTTCAGCTTATGATCCGTACGGATTCCTACTTCATTTAATAAATCCTGGTTCAGAGGTGAAGAGGGATAATGCGTATAATCCAGACGTAAACCGGCCGTCATGTCCAGACCACGAGCCAGTTTGGTTTGCATTTGTCCGTAGAGACCCACGTTCAGGGTATTACCTGTTACACCCCAGTCGTCCATCAGCGGAACTTCACGGTAATACCGATAAGGTCTCATGTTATTGAAGTTCTGTAAGGCCGTACCGTTCTCATCAGCGTTAAAGTGGAATCGACCATTTACCTCACTCCCATACACCGAATAAGCACTCGTGTACATCAAGTCCGTTCCGAAGGTATATTGAACTTTGTCCGTGTTGTAATAGAGGTTATCCACCAACTGGATCACGTTGTTTTTGAACGATTCCTGAGCGAAGCGGTGACCTCCCATTTGAATAGCCGTCGTTACGTTGCGTCCATCACTTAGCTTGGATGCTACGTTTTCCACAATCGCACGGGGAATGTTGGACGCGGGTAACTGATCGCCGGGACTACTTTTCTGATACGTATACAGGTGCTGAACTTTTAATTCGTTCGTCATTTTGGGATTCAGCGTACTGCGTAAAGTCGCGAGGAAACTGTTATCCCAGTTCAGGTCATTTCCGTAGGATTCGTAGAGGTTAATGGAAGTGTTATCCGCCAGACCCAGTTTGTTCAGATCGTAGGTAAAGTTATTACGAACCGTTAACAGGTGCTTGTTACTGATCTGCCAGTCGATCCGGGCGAAGGCCGCATCCGACCCACGTTTTTTGTCGAATGAACCATACTGACGACCATCGGGCGACATGCCATACTTATTGCGGGCAATGCCAATGTACTGATCAAGCGTAGCGGTGGTCACGTTAAAGCGTCCCTCATCCGTGGGCGTTTGTACGTCAGCAATCACTAAGGGACGTGAATCCTGCTGGTGATCCCATACGAGGAAGAAATGAAGTTTATCCTTGATGATCGGTCCGCCCAACGAGAAACCATACTGGTTGGTCGAGAAAGGAACATCCCGGCGATTGCCGCGAATGTCATAGGGACTCGACAGCCAGTTGGCACGGGTGTAGTTGAAGATACTTCCCGTAAATTTATTGGTACCTGACTTGGTTACGGCACTCACCGTACCACCCCCGGCCCGGCCGAAGGTTACGTCATACTGGTTGGTTACGACTTTAAATTCCCGAACGGCTTCAATCGAAATGGAGTAAGGAGCGTTGCTTCGGCTGTTCGTCCCACCCGCTGAAGTTGGGTTTTTGGCCGTCATCCCGTCAATGGTATAGTTCGTGGAAGAACCCAGCTGACCGGACAGGTTACCCCCGCGACTCAGGGGAGACAGATCCGTCAGGGAGGTGAAGTTCCGACCGTTCACCGGAAGCGTCAGCATGGACTTGGCCGAAACGGCAGTGGCCGTACCTAAGTCTTCAATTTTATTCTTAAGACCGGACGCCACTACTTCCACTACCTGCAAACTTTGCTCCTTTTCCTGAACAATCAGGTTGACCCGAACGGCATCGCCCTGGTTGAGCATATAACCCGAACGTTTCTGTTCACCAAAGCCTACGAAGGTGGCACTCACATCATAAGGGCCGCCCAAGGGCAACTCTTTGAAGGAATATTCCCCCTTGGCGTTGGTTACGGTTCCCGTCGTAAAACCCGTCGAAAGGTTTTTGATGGTGACGGTAGCACCCGGAAGTGGCGTATTTTCTTTTTCTAAAATAACCCCGGAAATCGAGGCTTGGGTTGTTTGGGCAAACAAGGGCTGGCTAACCCAGCAAGTGCCCCACAGAAATAAGAGGACAGTAAATAAATGGTTTTTCATGTAATGGGAATTTGAAAGAAATTCCCTGCAAAGAGACTACAACAATATTATCTGGATATTAAGGCCGCGTTACTAAATAAGGTAATAATTGCACATATTATATTAACTAAAGAGATAGTTAACTTAGCAAATCTCAACTATCTCTTTATATTGAGTTAATGTTTATTTCTAACGAAAAAAAGTATACTTCCAGAAAACAAGTTCTTGAAGGTAGCAAGAGACGTTTTGTGGAGTGATACGGTATTAGTCCCCGCAGTCGCTCGGCTCTAGCCGAGTGACTGCGGGAACTAACGAAAGATAGGAACCTGCCGTTAGTGTAGGAACGAGATGGAATCTCGCACTAGAGACCACGCATCAACTTTTACAAGTAACGCACAGCATAGAATGCCTGTTAGGCTTAACTCTTGGAACAGGGGGGAATATTTCTATGGACTCAAACCGGGTCGCCGGGCGGTATATGCCATTATCATAGCTCATGGCATTCTTATTGATTTACGCCAATGATACGCTTCTATAAGATGTACTTCAAGATATGAACCTTCAAATACTAATATTGAGGCTCGTCTCCTCGCCCTCCTGAAGTAGTCGTTCTTGTACAATCTTTAGTCCCTTTTGAACATGCAGAACAGTATCCATTGATTTCGGGTTGACATCCACCTCCAGAGGAACAGGATGTACTAGTACAACTGGTTTTTGCTACTACCGCAGATACTCTTCCGCCTCTATTAGTAGCAACAGATAGCAAGGTTGTAGATGTGTATCCGTTGTCGTATTGTGTTCTTAATAAATAATTATTGTCTTTATTTTTTAATAAAGTTGTTTCAGTTATTACTACAGACTTATCAAAATCCTTATTAGCTCCTTTCAAACTAATAAGAAGGTCTGTTTGTATTTTTTCTGCGTTGTCTTTTGTAATGCTAAAGTCTCCAACGCTTAACGTGTTAACTACCTTTTCTGTACTTGCTCCACTTGTTGTGTTTTGGGTACTCGAATTATCCACGTCGTCTTTTCCACAACTTGCAAGAAAATGAACGGATAATAGAAATGCTACGAAAAACATGATTTTTTTCATAATAGTAGTTGGTTGAGATTATTTTTACTTTACTAAAGTTAAGTATTTTTTTATTTTGACCAAAGATTACTTAACTATTGGTAAATAAATAGTTACTTTTTACTTATGTGGTTGATAATAAGCGTTTTATTACCGAACCGCCAAATGTTCCAAGTATTCGTCCAAAGAACGCCACTTGGAACGAAAAATGAAAAGGCAGTTTGCAACTACCTTTAGTCACAGACTGACACGCATCAACTCTTCCAATGGAATGCCTGTTAAGATTAACACTTGGATCAGGGGGAAATGATTTAATGGATGATCTTAGCTATTTTTATTCGGGCAACCAGCTAACCAAAGTAGAAGATGCGGTGAAAACGGATGCTGGTCTTAAGGATAGAGCTTCTGCCGAGCATGAGATGAGCTATGACAAAAATTTTACTCCCGCAGTCGCTAGGCTCTAGCCTAGCGACTGCGGGAGTAAAGTAAATACTTTAAAAACAAAGCTAGATTCTTACTCAAGGTATCAGCTTCCGGTTTTCCTTGATCCCAAACACATCGGCCAAAGCCCGCCTGGCGGCGTGATAGCCGCACATGCCATGCACGCCCCCGCCCGGCGGCGTGGAAGAAGAACAGATGTAAAGGCCTTTCTTGGAAGTACGATACGGCGACAGTCGCAAGGCAGGACGGGTGAATAACTGACCGATGTCCAGAATGCCGCCGTTAATATCGCCGCCGATGTAATTAGGATTGTATTCCTCGATTTGAGCGGTATTAAAGCTATGACGAGCCAGGATCCGATCTTTAAAGCCCGGAGCAAATCGCTCGATCTGATTTTCAATTGCCGCCGTTCGATCCAGCGTAGACCCGTGCGGTACGTGGCAATACCCCCAGGCCGTGTGTTTGCCTTCGGGTGCCCGCGAAGCGTCATATTGACTTTGCTGAGCCAGTAGGACAAAAGGGTTATCGGGGTGTTTGCCTTCAGAACTTAGCTTTTCCGTTTGCGTAATTTCTTCGAGTGTATTTCCTATATGAAGCGTTCCGGCCTGCCGGCATTCGGGATCTTTAAAAGGAATCGGCCCGTCCAGAGCCCAGTCTACTTTAAAGACACCCATGCCGTAACGATACCCATTCAGTTGATTTCGATACAAAGACGAAAATTCCTGTCCCGCGATTGTTAGTAACTGCTTCGGGGTAATATCAAACAAAACGGCGTGACTGGAAGGTAACTGCTTCAGAGAAGTGACGTAGAAACTGGTTTCAATCTTCCCACCCATGGATTCAAAATATCCGGCTAAGGCGTTGGCAATGGATTCTGAACCACCTTTGGGCACAGGCCAGCCGCGTAAATGCCCCGCCGTCAGTAAGACCAGCCCAATGGCCGATGTCGTCCAGTTACTTAAGGGCTGAATGGCGTGAGCGGCCATTCCGGCCAGTAAGCCCCTCCCCTGCTGCGTTTTGAAAAGCCGACTGAACCAGGTGGCTGGCGGTAAGGCGTGCAGACCAAAACTGGCAAAATCAAGGGGATGCGAAGGAAAACCCAGGGGGCCAAGGGTATCCACGGCAATGTTCGGCCAGACTTTCGTGAGAAAACCGGCCATCGTTTGATAACGCTCCTGATCTTCACCTAAGGTCTGAGCCGTTTTTTCGATGGAATGATACAAAACCGCCGGATTGCCCTGATCGAAGGGATGAGCCGCCGCCACTTCGGGGTAAATGTATTCCAGCCCGAATTTTTCCAGCGGTAAGGTATTAAAGAACGGCGATCCCGCCGCCAGCGGATGGATGGCCGAGCAGACGTCGTGCCTGAAACCGGGGAGGGTTAATTCCTGCGTACGAAGCCCGCCGCCGATGGTTGATTTCCCTTCAACGACCAGCACTGATAGTCCCGCTTCCTGTAAGGTGATCGCCGCCGCCAGTCCATTCGGACCCGACCCTACGATTACCGCATCAAAATCTCTTGTTGTCATGGTTGTTACCCCTTAGCCGTTACTCAAAAGAACCCGGCCATCGGGTTTTAAAATCCAGCCCGTGATGGGGTTAAAGTGATAGCCTCCTTTACTGCCCCGGGCGGTTACTAATTCCTGGTAGGTGGGTTGGAGATACCCCGTTTCGTCGGTTACCCGGCTCTGGAGTTCCGTTTCCCGACCGTCCCACTGCCATACGTACCGAAAGCCCGTATGTGCTTTATCCAGAATCGGGCCGTTCAGGGAAGCCGGATGCCAGCTTTTTCCGGCATCAGTACTGATTTCTACCCCTTGCACTTTTCCCCGCCCGCTCCAGGCAATGCCCCGGATTTCGATCCAGCCCTTTTGCACCTGAGCCGGATAGGCCGGAAAAGTAATGATGGATCGGGCGTCAATGTCAAAACTAAAGTAACGGATTTTTCCGTCTTTCAGGGGTTCGGTGTACTTGGAGGTTTCCTCCCGCGTCAGGTACGGAGCATCGGAAAGTTCGATCCTTCGTAACCATTTGATACTCATGTTGCCTTCGTACCCCGGCAAAAACAGCCGAAACGGATAGCCCTGTTCGGGGCGAATGGCTTCGCCATTCTGAGCATAGACAATCATGGCATCGTCCCAGCCTTTCCGTACGGGAATGCTCCGGGTCATCACCGCCGCATCCGAGCCTTCGGCCAGAAACCACGTCGCCTTTGGGTCTACTCCTACCTGCCGGAAAATCGTGGAGAGCATCACGCCCGTCCATTCGCTCTGGCTGGTGAGGCCGCAAATGTCCTGCGGACTCAGTTTTTCACTGCCCGAACGAAAGTTACCCGAGCATTCCAGAAAACAGATGCGGGTGACGGACGGAAATCGTTTCAAATCTGCCAGAGTCAGCACAATGGGTTTTTCGACCATTCCGTGAATCACCAGTTCATGTTTCGCCGGATCAATGGCGGGAACGCCGTTATGATTGCGTTCAAAATGTAAATCGGAAGGAGTGATCGTACCGAATAAATCCTGTAAGGGCGTTCTCGATGATATGTTCGATGGTTTTTTGACGGGTTTTTCAAAGGTCGAACGAGTACCGACCTGCCCCGGGGGAACGCCCGGAATTTTGGTGGGATCGGTGAGTTCTGCCTGGGTAACCGCCACCTGAACGGCACGGGCAAAGGGAGCTTCGACCAGCACCAGGGCAGCAGCGGCCGCTCCCCCAAGTAGTTTTCGCCGACTTACCTTAATGGGCTGCAACGTAGGGTTTTCTCCGGATATTGGTTTCATGAAATGTCAGCGAATAATAGGCCCGCCTGTCCGGTCATCAAGGATGTATTTTTTCAGGGCGGGCATCTGAACCGCCGGAAGCGTCTGAGCATTAAGCTCGGTTCCGGGTTTGAGGATCTGATTGGCTTCGAGCAAGAAGGCCGTTAAACTATAGACCTCTTCGTCCGTCAGCGTTCCGGGTTGGTTAAAAGGCATGGCCCGGCGGATGTAATCAAACACCGTCGTGGCGTAAGGCCAGTAATTCCCGATGGCCTTTACCTGGGAAGAATCGGTCGAAACCAGTTTATCACTGGGGCCTTCTACCCCCGTAAGCCCGTGGCAGGCGGCACATTTCTGAGCGAAAATAGTTTTCCCCTTCCGGGCCGTTCCCGAACCTCCGGGTAAGCCTTTGCCATCGGGTCGAACGTCGATATCCCAGCGTTGGATATCCGCCTGCGTGGCCGGGCGACCGAAGTTAAAAATGGTATCAGAGCCGATACCCGAAGCGGGAGATGGCTTCGGAAAAGACCGAAAGCCACTCGCCCAACTCAGGAGTACTACCGATACCGTAATTTTGATAATGGCGTTCATCATTGATTAATCGTACTTACCTGCTTTGAGGGTGCTTTCGGAAAGGGCATATTTCCGATTCACCCGATCCAGCACGACCTGAATGGAATCTTTATTTTCGTCGATACCCTTCAAAATCACCCGATTTCCTCCGTTCAGGGCTGAGTAATGCAAAATCATGCGTTTGCGAAGGGGAGCCTGAGCTTTCACGGTTCCGCTGTTACTCTGATCCCAGCCGACGAATTTGGTGCTTTCCCTGCCGGGTTCTTCGGCTTCAGTAATCATCCCGCGAGTGCGGCGGGTGGAGCGGGCCAGCGGATGAATTTTTTCATTTTCGGAGCCGATGATCTTACGGGTTTCCGCCGAAATCCAGGGATCTTCTACGGGTTTCTCCTTCTGATCCGAACGGGTGGCTTTGCCCTCTATCTCGCGGGTTTCGCGGTTTTGCCGTCCCCGGTTTTTATCCTGTAAATACAGCACTTTATTTACGGTATCGGCTTCGTAATAGAAAACTCGTTGTCCTCCCGCAACTCCCGTTAACTCAAAAGTTCGGTTGATGTCCCGCATGGGTGAGCCACCGCCGTTGGACAAATCCAGCTCGACCGGGCGATTGACTTTAAAGGTCAGGGAAGTCCAGTTTTCAAACGTGGCCTGTTGCCAGCGAACGCTATCTTCCGGAGAAAAAGGAAGAATCTGATTATTAACCCTGAATTCGGTGACGTTATAATTACCCCGTAATTCCGAAACCCCTTTCAGGGCCGGTTGCTTGTAAGGATCGTACAGGAAGTTTACGCCCTGCAAATAGAAGAACCAGACGATGAACACGCCGAAGACACCCGTTTTTAAAGCTACCCGACTCCATTTTTGCCAGGGTTTATTGAAGGTGGGGTAATAATGCACGGGAATGGTTAACCGCTCTTTAATCAGTAGGTTATATACTTTTGGAATGTCATAAATTAATAAAAAGGCCGACAGTAAGACGAAATACGAGCTGTACACGTGAACGCCGCCGTCGTACTCAAAATTGACAAAAACGATGTCGGCTAAGGCTCCGAAAAGTAATACCGAACCCCAGAAGGTAGTGGCCCGGAAGAATAACAAGGCTCCGGCCAGCACTTCCACAACTCCGGCGAAGACTTCATACCAGGGCACAATACCGATGGAAAGCCAGTAAATTTTCTGAAGCGTGAGATCACCGAAATCCGTATTCAGGATGCCCAGCGACGGATAGGGTAACTGCGTGGGAAAGAGTTTGGTATAGCCAAATCCAATGATCCCAATTCCGGCCCGGTAACGCACCACGACGCGAAGCCAGTAATAGAGCAGATTATATTCTTTCGGTTCTGGTTTTTTACGTTCGGCCATAACCGTCCAGATACCGCCAACGACGATGGCAAACAGGAAGGTAATCACCCAGGTTGCGTAGCCATTGAACGGACTGCCGAAGATTTTATTACCAAAAAGGTTTAATCCCGACCCGAACCGGGCGATGTCGTAGAGGTCGCGGTAATGCAGGCTGGTCCAGTCGAAAGTAAAGAGGTCTTTATACCAGCCCGGATCGTTCGGTAGGGAAATGCTCACAAAAAACACGAAAGCTACCCGAAACAGGAACTTCGCTACGTTTGACCAGGGCCTCGGTGAAGCGGCTGCTTCCACCGAGTCGACCTGCGGCGTGGGAGTTTCCAGATGAAGAGATGACATGGCGTTTAGAGTTTAAGACCTTTACGGCGACCTACTTTTTTAGCTTCATGAATGAGGTATTTCTTATCCAGCCGATCCAGCACGACCTGGATGGAATCCCGATTTTCGTTCAATCCTGAGAGAAGAATCTGATCAGCCCCTGGACGCTCGACATGCAGCACCAGCGTTTCGTTTGGATAATGGCTGTTCTTGTTTCTCAACCGAAGCGTCTGCGTTTTTTCGTCGATCTGATAGGAATAGTAATGCCGACCGATGGACCCCGCAGACTCGTAGGTACGGAGAGAATCCTCAGCAAAAATTTCTTCCGTATTACTCGAATCAATCAACACCGGACGGTTGGAGCGGATGCTGAGGGTAGCCCATTTCTCGAAAACCACGTCCTTCCAGCGAAGCGAATCGGTTTTGGAATAGGGTAACTCTTTACCATTTACCTTAAAACGGCTCACGTTATATATCCCCGCCGCCTGAGCTAAACCCGGTTGCTGAGGATATTGATACGAGCCTTTTTGGTGACCAGCGTAGGTCTGATAACCGTAAAAAAAGACGAAGAAGATGATAAAACTTACCTTCGCTACCAGTCGGCCCGTGCGTTGCCAGTTTTCAGCGAAAACGGGATGAAAGCGATTGGGGGCCGTTGCTTTTTCCAGTGATAACAGGTTGAACAGCCGGATGGCATCAAACGAAAACAGGAACAAAGCCAGATTAATCAGATACAGACTATAGACGTATTCGCCCCCTTCGTAAGCCAGATTGGAAAAAAAGACGTTTCCGGTAAAAGGCAGAATGATCAGGGTGGCGATGGTGGCCGTTTTCCGATGCAGGAGTAACAAGCCGCCCACAATTTCTACGAACCCCAGGAAGGATTCATACGTGGGCACCACGCCCAGACTGATGGAAAAAAGTTTCCAGGCCGAAAAATCGCCGTAATTGGTATTCAGGTGACTCAGCGAAGGCAGAGGCGATTGTTCCGGGAAAAACTTCAGAAATCCATAGGCCAGAATACCCACCGCCAGCCGATACCGTACCAGCACGCGAAGCCAGTAATACAGTCGGTTATACTCCCCCGAAGTTTTATCCAGAATGGTCCAGACGACAGAACCAATCGCTGCGATGATTGCAACGATGCCCCAGTTCAGAAAACTATCGGCACCGCTAAGGAATTTGGGGCTGTATCGGGAAAGGTAAAAAATCTCCCGATAGCCCAGACGATCCCAGCTCAGGACCTGAGCGTAATACTTATAATCCAGCGGAACGACCTGGATGAAAAAATAAATAAACACCAACCGGAAGAGGACTTTTTCTGGCCCACTCCACCGGGAAGAAGGAACGTCAAACGTAGCTGCCATAGCGATTGAGATTAATAACCTTCGTTTTGAACAAGTGCTTTATCTACCAGTAACTGGTCCACGGGCAAGGGTAATACGAAACGCTTAGCATCCGTTACCCCCAATACGGCTCCCGCCCGGTTGGTACGAACGAGGTCAAACCAGCGGTGCGGCTCCAGAGCAAACTCCAGACGACGTTCGTTTTCGATGGCCAGTAGCAGGCCCTCAGCCGTGGTGGCGGTGGTGGCGGCTAAACCCGCCCGATCCCGAACGGCGTTGAGATCACTGGCCGCCTGCGTTAACTTATTCTGCTGGGTCCGGGCTTCGGCCCGAATGAGGTATTGTTCGGCGATGCGTAAGACGTACGAAGGATCGGAGCCGGGGTTGCGGTAATACAGATTGCCATACCAGCGATTCTGATTATCTGTGCCAATCAGCGTATTACGATTTCCTGAAACACTGGCATCGTTGAGTAATGTTACCAATGCATCGCTCGGGGCCCACTGGCGGGTGCCGCCGTTGGTCTGGGGTTGCCACTGACCACGATGGGCATTGATTTCGGTAGTCCCGTTGTAAAAAATCTCGAAGATGGATTCCTGCGTACCGCGAACGTTATTCGCAAAGAAGGCACTATACGGCTTAATTAAGCTGTAATTCGTTACTTCACCAATGAGCTTGGTCGCGTAAGTTTCCGCCTGAGCCCAGTCTTTCTGGTAGAGGTAATACCGGGCTTTCAGGGCCCAAACCGTTTTCTGCGTAGACCGGTACCGATCCACCGTATTGGTTAATAAAGCTTCCGCCGCGTCCAGATCTTTGATTACCTGAGCGTAGGTTTCCGCCTGCGTACTGCGGGCAATGCCCCGGTTATCCGTCGGTGTGGCTGTCGGCTGGGTAATGATCGGAACGCCACCCCAGATCCGGGCCAGATCGAAGTAGGCCAGTGCCCGAACGAAGTATGCTTCGCCGGTGTACTGTTTTTTCAAAGCGTCCGTCAGCGTAGGATCGCTTACTTCGTTCACCTTACCAATGACGTTATTCGCCCGGTTAATGGTCTGATAAACAGCTGTCCACACGCCGCTGACCATGCTATTATCGGCGTTAACGCGGTGGTTAATAAATTCCTGCACAATCGACTGCGAACCCGTCCACTGCACATTATCCCCGGATAAATAACCGATGGCCTGAAAGTTGGTTCCGTAATAATTGCTTCCGGCCAGGGCACTGTAAACGCCCCGAACGGCGGTTTCAGCGGAAGTTTTGTCGGTAATGGTTACGGCATCCGAAATGGATTCCCGGGGTTTTACGTCGAGGAATTTTTCGCAGGAAGTCAAAGCCGTAACGCTCATCAGCGTCAGAAGATAGGTATGTATTTTCATGAAAGTTCAGATCTTAAAGCGACACGTTGAGGCCTAGTTGCAAACCCATCGGCTGGGGCGGTGTACCGAGGTCAATCCCCTGCTGGTTCTGATCACTGCTGACACTCGATTCGGGATCGAGGCCCGTGTATTTAGTCCAGAGCCAGAGGTTACTACCCGCCGCGTAGAGCCGCAGGGTTTCCAGTCCCACTTTTTTCGACCAGTTTTTCGGGAAGGTATAACCCACCGTCAGCGAACGCAGCCGCAGGAATGAACCATCTTCCAGCCAGCGGCTTCCGCCATCGCGGTAGTTGTTCACGTTCACGCCATCGGGACGGGGTACGTCGGTAATGTCACCGGGTTTCTGCCAGCGGGCGTTGTTACTCGCAAAAATCACGCGGGCGGCATCGCGGGCTCCCCCACCCTCACCGAAAAATTTATTATGATTGTAGACTTTATTACCGTACGAGAACGAGAAGAACAGGTTCAGATCAAACCCTTTGTAGGTCAGGTTATTCGTGAAGCCCCCGAAGAATTTAGGCCAGATGCTGCCGCGAATCTGACGGTCGGCGGTCGTGATTTGTCCGTCTTTATTGACGTCTTCGTACACTACATTTCCGGTTTGCGGATCGACGTACAACTGGTTATATACCCAGAACGAATACAGCGGCGAACCCTGTTGTTGCAAGATCAGATCGCGGCTGCCGTAACGTAAGGGTGTCTCGAGTTTTTCGATGTTGTTCACGTTACGGGCCAGATTCAGACTCGTGGTCCATTTCAATTCCGGCGTTTGAATGTTCACCGATTGCAGGGCTAACTCAAAGCCTTTATTACTGATTTCAGCGGCATTACTCCAGTAGGTGCTGAAGCCCGTCGTGCCGGGCAGCGTCAGCTGTAACAGTCCGTTCGTGGTGTATTTGCTATACAGATTAAATTCCGCGGATAATCGTCCGCCGAAGAAGGCTGCATCCAGACCGACGTTCCATTGCTGCGTTTTTTCCCACTGTAAATCAGGGTTTCCCAACTGCTGGGGGGCAATACCGGGGTTACCCTGATACGAAGCTCCACCCGTCCACAATCCCTGAGCGGCGAAGTTGCCGATGCCGTTCTGATTTCCGGTGATTCCGTAACTGGCCCGCAGTTTCAGATCGCTCAGAGCAGTAATCCCTTTCAGAAATTCTTCCTGACTGATTCGCCAGGCCGCACCCACGGATGGGAAATATCCCCATTTTTTATCGTCCCCAAAACGCGAAGAACCATCGGCCCGAAGGCTGGCATTGACCAGGTACTTTCCGGCGTAGTTATAATCGGCTTTGGCAAAGAAGGAAGCTAAGGTGCTTTTGCTCCAGCTCTGCGAACCCGCCGTCGTGGAAGCCGACGAAATTTGAGTAAAGGCATTATTGGCGAAACCGCGACCTTCAGCGTAGGTGCGTTTGAGTACGTCACTTTGTAAGGTATTCCCGACCAGAAGTCCGAAGCCATGTTTACCCAATGATTTGCGATAGGACAGGGTTTGTTCGTTCAGCAGACTGGAGAACTGCGTTTGTGAAGAAGTCGCCAGTCCCGCCGGACTGCCCGCAATCAGCAGATTATTCCAGTATTCCGATTCATCGTAACCGTTATAATCAATCCCAAAACTGGTGCGGAATTTCAGGCCGGGTAACAGTTCTGCTTCTCCGTAGAGGTTACCAATGTAACGCAGACTGATGGAGTGAACATCGTAATTCTCGAGTAACAGCGTCAGGTTATCAAAACCGGCCCGACCTACCAGAACGCCATTTTCGTAGGGAGACAGGTACGTAGGCGTGTGTAAGGCGGCCTGTAACAATCCGCCCTGGGGTCCATCCCCTGCCCGGGCCTGATTACGATAGGTTCGGGTGAGAATATTACTGACCCCGACCTGCACGTTGTCATTGACTTTCTGGTCGAGGTTGACCTTGAAACTGGCCCGTTCGAAGTTGATGGGCTTGATGATGGCTTCCTGCCCGGTATAACTCCCACCGATGTAATAGCGGGTGTCATTGGTTCCTCCGGCTAATGACAAATCATAGTTTTGTAAACGAGCCGTCCGGAATAACTCCCCGAGACGATCATAGGTCTGCTGCTCCTGCGGTAAGCCCCGGCCGCCCTCACTTACGGGACGGAACGGACGGTTGGCTTCGGTTCGGTTCAGGGACGGTGTATCTTTTCCGGTATTAATCCACCATTCGTTGACTAACTGGGCGTGTTCGGGGCCGGTGGTTAAGTCCCAGAGTCGGGGAGCTTTGTTCCAGCCCGTGGAGGCGTTGAAATGAATCCTGGGCTTCTGATCGAACTTCCCTCGCTTGGTAGTAATCAGGATCACTCCATTCGCCCCACGGGAACCGTACAGAGCCGTCGCTTCGGCATCTTTCAGAATCTCGATACTTTCAATATCGTTGGGATTAATGTCGGCGATGGGAGAGGTGGCTTTTCCGCCCGTTCCGATGGATTGTAAGCTGGTGTTGTTGATAAAAACACCGTCTACGACGTACAGAGGATCATTATCGGCATTAATCGAAGTGGCTCCGCGAACGCGAATGTTGACCGTTTCGCCAGGAACACCCGTATTACTCGAAATCTGAACGCCGGGAATTTTTCCCTGCAACTGGGCGTCAAAACTGCCCGTCGGTATGTTTTTGGATTCGGAAGGATCAATCTTGCTAATGGAGCCAATCAGGTTTTTACGCTCCTGCGTGCCATACCCAACGACAACGACTTCACTTAACTGGCTTTGCTCCGGCACCAGCTGAACGCGTAAACTGGTCTGATTTCCTACCGTTATCTCCTGCGTTTTATACCCGATAAAAGAAATAATTAACCGGGCGGAAGGTTCGGCATCGGGAAGCTGGAATTCTCCGTTTGCATTCGTCGTGACGCCCCTGGACGAACCTTTGATCTGAATATTCACACCGGGAATTCCATTTCCGTTTTCATCCAGCACCTTGCCGGTAACCTGAATTCTGGCATGCGGAAATGCGTAGGTTTTTGTTTCGGCAGGTCGGGCCGTAAGTCCCTGACTCAGGCTGAGTCCCCCTGCTAACAGGGTTAACCTCCACGATAAATGTACTGACGACAGGTAAGGTTTCATCAAATGCTCTTCAAATGGTTTACAAACACATAAATTATTATAGTACTTATATAGAATTAATAGACTAAGTAAGTACAAGTCAAACAATTACTCTGCGGCACGAGTCGTAGGCAGGGCGGAATACGCTCAGCCCTGGTTATTTATAAATGGATGCTATTCGGATGTGTATGCAAAATCAAAGATCTGCTGCAAAGGTAGAAAGGCATTTTTCAAATGCAAGTATAATCTATAGATTTTATAGACTAATAATCTGTTTTATGCGATCACTTGCTCTAAAGCCCGTTTGTAATCCGATTCCTTTCATTGCCCCTGTTCTTACTTCATGGATGACCTATATCAGGACATGACGGCAAGGGTATTCAAAAAAAATCTCCTGACTAACGATATTATATATACGTTGGTCAGGAGATTCGGAATCAATCATAAAAAGCTATAGTTCCTTCACTCGCATGTTTCGAAATTTTACCACGGATCCATGGCCCAGAAAACCGATGTGACCCGACGTACGTTTCAGTCCGGGGTGTTCTTTGTGATCGGGCGTTCCTTCTTTGGTGGCTTCGGCAGTGTCGCCATCCAGAATGGTCACCCCGTTTAACACCACGGTTACGTGCGTGCCTTTCAGGGTTACTTCCTGTGAATTCCACTCTCCCACGGGTTTCATGGCTTCCCGTTTCGCCGGAATAATGCCGTACACCGAACCGTGGTACTGATAGGGTTGCAGGTTTTTATACTCGAAGGCATCATTATCGAGAATCTGAAGCTCCATTCCGGTGTAAGCAGCGTCTCCTTCCAGCGGGGCCCGAATGCCCAGACCGTTGTTAGCTCCGGGAGTTAACTGAAAGTCAAATCGGAAGACAAAATCGGCGTATTCATCTTTGGTATATAAGTTCCCCTGCCCTTTTCCCGAGGGACGGATCACAAGGTTTCCTTCTTCAATGATGTAATCCTGTTTGTTACCCGTCCACTGATTCAGGTTAGAGCCATCAAACAGCGTTTTGAAGCCTTCTTTGATTTCCTGTTCCTTTAACCCGTATAATTCCGGCATGATGGAAATGTGCTTGCGTACTTCTTCCTGTAAGGTACTGGAAATGAAGGGGAAAGTACTGGCAATAATTTCCCGGTCTTTCGTGGTACATAATTCAGGCAGATCCAGTGCTAATTCAGCGACCGCGGTTGCGGCGGCTTTCTGAAGCTCCCGGGTAGTCATGAACGTATGAGCAAAGTAAAAAGCCGCCGGATGATTCACCTGAGCCAGTTCCTGCAACACCACGCGTTTCTGGTCCGTGCTTACAGCCTTTTCCATAGCCTGTTTCAGCAAATGAAATTTATCAGATGCCGGATACTCCGCTTTTCCTATTCGTTCCACAACCCCTGTAAATGTGGCTTTAGTTGCCTTCTCCAGCACAATCTGCTCCGCCGCTAACCTCGTGTGTCCTTTGGATGATTTGATGAGTTCTAAGGCATTTTTTTCAACTCCGGTCTGCTTCGGGTTCTGGGCGGCCCGCTTCAGCCACAACAAATAGGCGTTCGTGGCTTCCGCAGGGTCATAGCTGTAGTTCACCTTCGCTGCCTGAGCCAGCAAGGCAGGCTGAGCCGATGGTAAGCCCAGATGAGCCAGGCCATGCAAAGCCAGTTTCCGCACATTCAGTTCGGGACTTTTGACCAGTTTCAGAAAAACAGGCTGAGCTGACTGAATCCGCATGATTCCCGCCGCTTCAAGCAAGGCCAGCTGAGCCGCCCCTTTTGAGCCGGGTAAAGCCGTCGCTATAGCCTTCCGGGCCGCGGGGGTATTGATGCTGAGGAGGGCACGGGCCGCGGGATCGGCCAGACGTTCATTAGTTAGGTAAGTCGCGAGTGCAGGCACCGCTTCGTCTTTACCAATCAATTGCAACTGAGTGATGAGGAAGGCTTGTGCATCCGGATCTTTACTGGCTTTCAGGGCTTTCTGGTAAGCCTGTGAACCGCGTAACCGATCTGCCGTATGGTTCCCTTTGGCGACGTAGGCAGAATAACTCCACAAGGCATATTCAGCCCGGCTGTGGTCTCCGGGCTGGTTTAAACCGGCCGCCAGTTCGAGGATACCCGCTTCGCCTGACTTGTTAAGGTCGGCCAGGGCCGCACGCAAATGTTCCGCATCTGCCGCCGGAAACTGTTCCAGCACGGGGCCGGGTTTCCCGCTTTGAGCCCAGACTCCGGAAGGAAGTATCAGGCTGAGCACTAGTAGTATTTTTTTCATGATTTAGAGCGATTTAGGAACGAACATCTCAGGAGCCCATAACCCAGGGAGCCCGCATGGGCTGATCCACGAGGCGATTGGCGGCTTCATCATCAATGAATTCCTGACGATCAGGATCAAACTTGAGTGAACGCCCCAGTCGCAGAGCCACGATACCCATGTTGATGAGCGTACAGGAACGGTAGCCGTTCTGTTCGTTCAGGGCAAAAGGTTTACGCTCCCGAACCGACTCCAGAAAATCGGTTACCTGTATGGCCGGATCCGGAAACGCAGCCAGTTTTTTCTTTAAATCAGGAATATCGGATTTGAACTCCGGGTAAAGCTTTCCCTTGGGCCCTTCGATGTAAGGTACGCCCTGATCCTTTCCTTCGCCGTCCAGAATAATCTTACAGCCATCGGCATACGTGTATTCAATCCTACGCCAGGTACCCACGGCTTCGGGGTGTTGTTGAGGAGCGTCAATTTCAACGCTGATGGGGCTTTCGTTGTCTTTACCCAGAAAATACTGAATGGGGTCCAGGTAGTGTTGCCCCATGTCCCCTAATCCTCCCCCATCGTAATCCCAGTATCCCCGAAAGGTACCGTGGACGCGGTGAGCGTTGTAAGGTTTATACGGAGCCGGGCCCAGCCAGGTGTTGTAGTCCAGCTCGCCGGGAACCGTCTGCTTTTCCAGATTGGTTTTGCCCACCCAGTAAAACTTCCAGTCGAAGCCGGTGTGTTTACTAACCGTAACTTTCAGCGGCCAGCCGAGCAGATCGCTCTCTACCAGTTTCCTGATGGGCCGAACGGTGGTTTTCATGCCGTAGAACGTAGATTCAAAGCGAAACCACGTATTCAGCCGAAACATACGCCCGTATTGCTCCACGGCTTCCTTGACCCGTTTTCCCTCTCCGATGGTTCGGGTCATGGGTTTTTCACACCAGATGTCTTTTCCAGCCCGGGCGGCATCAATCGCCATCAGCCCGTGCCAGTGGGGAGGCGTAGCAATGTGTACAATATCGACTTCCGGCAATTGAATCAGTTCCCGGTAATCTCTGAATGTTTTTATGCCGGATCCACCCGCCAGTTCCAAACCCTTCTTCAGGTGGTTTTCATCGACATCACAAAGGGCTACGACCCGGGTTCCTGCATAAGGGATATGCCCTCTTCCCATCCCTCCCAGCCCAATGATTCCCTTGGTCAGTTGATCACTGGGAGCCAGAAAACCCTTACCAAGGACGTGACGGGGAACGATACTGAACAGCGATAAAGCAGCAGTGGTGGACTTAATAAAATTTCGACGTGTTTGTAAATTAGCCATAGAGGTGCTGGTTAATTACAGGAAAGCTACCATGGGGGCTCAAGGTAATCATTACCCAATCAAAGGTCTGCTTACTTTATAATTTTTTTTATTATCAGGCTAACCTTGCTTCCAGGTCTTTCAGGGCCGGCAGGTATTTCTTCTCCACGACCGCCAGTTCATCCTGACAGTACGTGCGGGTCAGCTCCCAGACGGCCGTGGCAAACAGCATTTTTTCTTTGTAGTTCTGTTCATCCGTCATTTTCGGATCGTACGAAAACGGAACCGTTTTTTTGGCCTGCTGAAACAGCTCCATTCGCAGTCCGGGCCGGATGGAGAGAAAATCGCGGATGATGTCATACTGTTTTTCATACCACTGATTTTTCACCCGGTCCAATTCCTCCTGAAGGGCTTTACGGGTCACCTGAACTTCTTTTTCGGGTGCAGCAGCAACTTCCGCCTTACCAAACAAAGGGGGTGAAAGGATGAGCGTATTGAGGTAGCCCCCAATGTTCTGAATGGAAGAGTTTTTCTTTTTTGCCTGTTTCAGCGTGGTTTGAATGCTGGTACGGATGTGCTCAATCGGTGCCCTGTTCAACCACTGAAGCACCGTCTGATCCGAGACATAGTTTTGCACAAGGCCATAGATCTCGTCAAAGTACGGAACTGCCGGCACTTCTTCAGCATACGGAATGGCTTCCGCCTCTTCCACTTTGGGAGGCTTGCTGATCTTCAGGAAGGGTTTACCCGGTAACTGGCTGGCGTCGTTCTTGGTGATGTTGTAAAACCGGATGGCTACCACGGCGTTTGACTTAAGCTTCACCGGCAGTTCATAGGGGTAGTTCTTGGCCTGAACGCCTTCATACTCAAATCGAATGTCCGTGTATTTCCGCAGATCTTCCTTGGCTTTTTCCAGTACCCGATCCCGAAAATGTCCGTAGAGTTTATATTCTTCTTCCATGCCCAGCATGGCCTTCAGTTCCTGTAACTCAATGGTTCGTTCGCCTAATTTTTCGTATTGCTTCAGCAACTCGTAAATCCGAACGGTGTAAGGACTGGATAAATCGAGAATGTTAGCCATCTCGTACACCAGATACCGTTCCTTCAGTTCAATGAGAAAGGGCTTGAGATCGGGATGAAACGATACTTTCAGGTACACCCGATCGTCATCCAGCCGTTTAGACTGGACAATTTTTCGATGCACGTCATCCGGTGTTTTGATTCCCCCAATGATGGGGGTTTCCAGCGTTTCATACACGCCTTCGGTTTTTACTTTCAGCTTAATGATTTTACTCATCAGCCCCCTCGCTCCTTCTTTCAGGTCGTCGTACGTTCGTCCATCCTTCCGCAGACCAAAGTCCTGAATGATATCCCGGAAAAAGATTTTATACTCTTTGAAGTCGCGGTCTTCCCAATCGATCATGGAAATCATTTTGGCAAACACGCGGGTTTCCCAAATCGTAAATTTGTAGTGAGCTTCCACCAGGGCGTTCGATTTGCGGATCAATACGACTGTATTGTTTCGCTTTTTCTTACGTACATTTTTACGGGTAACCGGTTTTTTTTCCACGCTCAGATCGAATTAAAGGACTTTTACAGAGGTTTATTCTTCACATTCCATCAACTATCACAGATTCCACGTCGGCAAGGTACTAAACTTGCGTGATTTTTGTGATAGTTATTCGTGATTTTTGTGATAGTTGCACGTGCATTCTGTGATAGTTCGGTGTGGAATCTGTGATAGTTGTAGAGAAAAAATAATTATAACTAATTGATTTACAGATAATTACAAGCGATTTTTTTGACCGAAATATATTTAAATAATAATATAAAAAACAATCAAACAGAAAATTGATGATGATTTCTATAATTTTTTGATTGAATTTTTTAAAAAATGTACCCTGGAAATGGGTAACCCAATGAATGGTAACCAAAAGGAAAAGGTGGAAGTGATTTGTTTAAGATTGAAAAAAAATTTTTCCGGGCACGTGCGTTTTGTGATACTTTCACGCTGTATATTCACAAGCAACTGATAATCAATACAATTAGCATACTCAGGTGTAAGGCTGATGATTACGGGAAGTTAAAACTATCACACATTGTGACAAACATTTACTGGATTTGAGTGTGGTATTTGTGATACTTTTTAATTCAGGGACACAGGTTGTTGAAAATAAACAACTGATTATCAATATTTTATAATTCATTTATCTACAGACAGGTGGTTGAATATTGACTAAACTATCACATTTTGTGAAGATTGGTTTTTGATAGAGGATGTGATCATTCCTTTCCTGACTATCTATCTAACTATCACAATTTGTTTTTATAACTAATTGATTTATAGATCATTAATAAATTTTTAATAGCATCCAGTTAGATATCCTGCTATTACCTTTGAGATAAAACATGAGAGTAAAAAAGGAATTAGCCTAAAATGCTGATTAGTAGTGTTTTGTATAACCAATCTGTGATAGTTTGTTCCATTTACGCAGGTGTGTATCAACCTATAGCCCCTGATTCAATGCTCACAAATTGTGATAGTTTAGTTGGTGAATACCTGCTGTTGAAAACACATGACAGCGGCAGTAATTCCGGAATGTAGGCCCGTTGAGTCCTATGCCTTAGCACTATCCTGTCTGTCCATCTCCCTGGTTGGTTGGTTAAACACTGGTTTGAGTAAGGCTTAACAAACCGTCACAATTTGTGATAATTGGTCGCTCCTATCCCAGGCCTTTTTGAGGACGTTTCGAAAGGGAACCTGCCATACGGGATCAGCCCATGAGAGCTGGAAATATTATTTAAGTAGATAAGTATCACCCGTATTTCGATAAGGATAGGACCTGTTTGGTTTCCGTGAAACGGGCTTAATGTCATGGTTTATAAGCTTATCAATACTTCTTTCATCCGAACCGACAGTAGTTAATAAATCTGTCCCTATTCCTGAAAAGCCGGATCGCTACTGGATCTGGGTAGACAGGAATGGTGCTGGCAGGCATATACTTTTCCTAAAAGAATCACTGCTAAAAGCTAAACCCTGGCAAAACGAAGCTCTTACCTAAACTTCCATGACTTATTGAAGTAGTCATGAAAAATAAGAATTGCCCATCTATCACAAAATGTTAGTAGAGTAAATCGGTCTTTCTGAAGGTCGCCTAAGCAAAACTCCCGATACTTCTCCGGATGTATTAACTTTTGCATCCCTTTATTAATGCCTGTGAAACTTCCTTCCCAAACAGCGAACGATCCATGAACAGAGTATCGGGAATAAACAGGTACTTGATAAGCCAGGTATTTCGAATGCGTCATGGAGTTCGTTAAGCACTCAGAATGATTCTATCACAAATTGCTTAGCGTTTAGTTTTGCTTAAGGAGAGGGTTGCTTGCTAACCGACATTGTATAAAATCGCAAAGCAAAGGGACAGCCTGTCCCTTTGCTTTGCGACCTTGACTCAGAAATGATAGAACCAAAGGGACAACGTGTCACTTTGGTAAGTCACTCCGAAGTTTAACTGAAAAGTATAAACGAAGTGACAGGCTGTCCCTTCGTTTATCAGAATATGAGCAGGGAATAAAAAAAGCAAAGGGACAGGCTGTCCCTTTGCTTAGAGAAGTTGTCGGTATTGCTGAATCCGCTGAAGTAGGGTTTCGCAGGTTTCATCCGTCAAGGGTCCTGAAGCTAAACTCTTGATTTCCAGATGTAATTGTTGGCGGGCAGAGACTTCTTCCGGAAAAACTGAGGTAGAAACGGCATTCTGCACTTCTTCCGGGGTGTGAAATAACTGTTTGGTTTTAACCTTGGCTATGGCATTAATTGAAGTTTTGGGCAGCTTCTGCTTTCCGGAAAGAATAGCACTTTTAAACTCGGAAGTCAGCTTCTCAAGACCCGCCGCAAACTCACCGTCGCGTTTAATGGTCCGGCTGCTCACCCCGTATTCTTTACCCAGCGTTTCGGAAACATTTTCCTGATCAGTCGCATACTGATTTCCACCCCGGCTGTTTTTCTGTTGCAGATACCGAAGTCCTCTCAGGTAAGAAGCTTGCTCGGGAGTAAGGTTACGGCGACCCAGCTGATGATCAATCATGTAGTCTTTTACTTCAGACATGGAAGCAAAATGAACCAGATTAATACGGAAATCCAGGTGATGCGTTTGAACGATGGAAAAGCGGTTATGCCCATCAATCAGAATATAAACGGGCAAAGACTGCTCATCGATACCGGCAATGGAAGTAGTCGTTTCCCAAATGGTAAGCGGATCTTTCACCCCATGTTTAATGATATTCTGCTCCAGCTGTTGCAGTTCATCCGGCGTTAAAGGGGGAATCAGATCTTTCAATTCCTGAAGAATGGTAATCTGACTTTTAATATGTTCTTCGGAAGACAGAAGGGAAGGTTTAAGATTGGTGGTCTTCTCCTTCATTAGATTCATAAAGTCTTTTTTAGCCATATTAAAGTGCGATTAGTTCGGTTGCTAATTGGTTGTACTGTTGCCAGGAAACCGATTTAGGGGAATAGGAGTAGAGGTCTTCTTTGGCTACCTGAGATTGTTTAATAACGGTTGAAACCTCAATGATAGAATTGTATATCGGGAAGTTTTTGTAATTCTCGCGAATATGAGCCATCATGCTTTTGTGCACGCTCTGGTTCTTGTGAACCATCGTAAACACAATGCCTTTAACAGTAAGGGAAGGATTAATGTAGGTACGAATTTCAGCAATCCGGTTAAAGAGGCTTTCTACCCCGTGGTAAGCACTGGCTTCCGGCTGAATGGGAACCAGGCAGGACGAAGACGCCACCAGCGAGCAGGTCGTGCAGATGCCTAAGCTGGGAGGGCAGTCAATGAGGATGTAATCAAAATTTTCCCGAGCCTCTTCCAGTTTCAAAGCCAGTCGGCGATCCGCACCAATGGAGTTAGCCAGTTCTGACTCTTTGTAAGCCATGCGTATATCCGAAGGCGTCAGATATAAGGTATCCGTAATGGGGACTAGGGGCAGCGGCGTATTGTGCAACAGGGCATCAATGATTTGTTCCTGGGGATCGTGCACGCCAAAGCATTGCGAGAGGTTACCCTGGGAATCCATGTCAATGAGCAACACACGGTTACCCAGGAGACTCAGGGCCTTCCCCAGATTAATAACGGTGGTCGTTTTCCCGACGCCGCCCTTGTGGTTGACAATGGAAATGATTTGAGCTTTATCGAACTGGGCGTCACTGTATCCGTATTTCCGTAAGGCCGTATCTAAAGACTGTAAATGCTTCGCGGGAATATCTTTTTGCTCTGAAAGAGCTTTATGGAGGGTTTTAGAGGGAATACCGGCTTCCTTTTCAATCTGAGAAAGATTCAGAGCAGGTTTGGATTTTAAAAACCGGATCGCTTTTTCAGGCGTAATCATAGCATTAAAGGATAAAATTTTCTCTTTGTCAAATATAGAAAGAACTTTTTTTATCCAAAAAGATGACGGAACTGGTTTTAGAAATCCTTCGAAAAAATGTGGAGATAAATAAAAAATGGACCTGAAAAAGGTCCATTTTAGTGGTATGGAGTTATAAATGCGTCTGCTGCATTCGGGTCAGAGCCGATTCGTCGGTCAAATCCAGTCGGAGGGGCGTGAGAGAGACCAGTCCGTTTTCAACGGCCCAGCGGTCCGTACCTTCCTCGGCGGGTTCCAGCGGGGTTACCGTAAACCAGTAATGCTTGCGGCCCATGGGGTCCACTCCCGGAACCACGTGTCCGTCATACTGACGCACAGACTGACGGGTCCAGATCAGGTCTCTGGGAGCAGGAGGAAAATTGATGTTAATTAAGTTTGAATCCTGATCTTCGAGTGCGGCAGCAATCGCTCGTTCCACGAAAGGTTCCAGAGCATCAAAATCCGGGTCGCTGTTCCCGACGGGTGTACTCAGGGCAATGCCTTTCAGACCAAATAAAGCGGCTTGTTTTGCGGCTGCCAGCGTTCCCGAATGCCACATGGAGTTTCCCAGATTAGGGCCCATGTTAATCCCCGAGAGAACGACATCAATATCGGCGTGCAGGTGCGTACCTAAGGCGACGCAGTCCGCGGGTGTGCCGTTTACCCGGTGAGCCGGAACCTGTTCACCAAAAGAATTCGTAGACTTTTTGATCGTTAACGGACGGGAGTGGGTAACGGCGTGTCCCATGGAAGATTGTTCGACATCGGGAGCGACTACGTATACCTCTCCAAATTTTGTAGCCACGCGGGCCAGAGCGGCAATGCCCGGACTGTAAATTCCATCATCGTTGGTGACTAAAATTCGCATAAGATTCCTGTTTTATGAGTGTTGGATTCGATGCTGTACCTGCTACAAAACCAGGGCAGGGCGGAAGTGGGCATATTTGAGGACTGTTCTCCACTCCTTATCCAATGATACGGATATTTGAGAGGATAAAATTCCGTAAGCACCAGACCAGATCCGTATGAACGTACTTTTTGGTAGGTAGTATACACGATCAGCAGCACTCATACCTATGAAAGAAATTAAACTCATCCATAATCCTTCGGCTGGCGAAGAGGAACATTCCGAAAGACAACTCATTAAAAGTATTGAAGCGGAGGGATACACCTGTGACTATTCTCCTTCGGATGACGCAGAGTGGCCGGCTACCATTACCCCCGCAACTGATTTACTGGTAATCGCAGGAGGGGATGGAACCATTCGAAGTGCGGTGAAGGAAATGGTGCTCAGCGAAACGGTTTCTCCTGCCATTCCATGGACCGTACTTCCCTGTGGTACGGCCAATAACATTGCCAAAACCCTGGGTGTGGACGCTGAGACGGAAGAAATCATAAAGTTCTGGAAGCACAAAACCCCTCAAAAATTCGACGTGGGCCTCATCAGGGGACTGAAAGAAACCCATTTTTTTATTGAAGCGTTCGGCTGTGGTCTTTTTCCCCGGTTGATGCAGGTGATGAAGACCCTGGAAAAACCCGATAAACCCGAAGAAGAACTAAGTTTTGCCTTAACCGTTCTGTATGAATTAGTGATGAGCTCTGAGGCTCGTCAGTGTGAGATGGAGGTAGATGGCAGGGATCACTCCGGAAAGTATATCCTGCTGGAAGTGATGAACATTCAGTCCATTGGGCCTAATCTGGCATTAGCCCCTTATTCGGCGTTTGGCGATGGCTGGTTTGAACTCGTTTGTATCCGTGAAGAAGAGAAGGAGGCTTTCGGGAAGTACATTCTGAGCTTATGCGATGGGTCCGGGAAAACGTTTCCTTTCCCTTCCATTCGTGGACGTTCCTTCCGCATTCGCTGGGATGGCCCGCACGTCCACGCCGATGATGAAATTCTGGAAAATGTACCTGAAGTAACTCTGCAACTGGAAATCAAGGAGGGACATTTACAAGTGCTTGCCTAAAAAGAAACCACCTCTCAGGGTGGTTTCTTTCTTGCCTAGACATCCCCATAGACGGGAGCTTCTTCTTTCTCCTTACTCTGAAAACTATAGACGAGGTAGATCAGAAAAGGGAGTATAAACACACTGCCCAGTAACAAAGCCCAGGCCAGAGCCTGAATGGTCTTATCGTCGCCTTTATGTTCCAGCAGAGAAAGGTAAGCTCCGTTTTTCATCAAAACGATATTGGGAAAGTGCTGGTAAGTAGCCACGAACAGAATCATCATCACCTGAAACCCGGCCAGTACTCTAAGTATGTTGTTATATCCTTTACGGGCGAACAGCCAGAGGGCTCCCACGGAAAGCGTCGCCGCCGTTACGCCGAGAATACCCCATATTTCGCCAAACACCCACTGCATGAGCGGAATTCCTTCCCAGTAGGCGGCTCCGAATACCAGTCCTCCGCAGCCTACCGCAGCACAGGTCATCATCCAGGCTTTTGACAGAAAACGCTTTCGTTCTTCAGGCGTGTCGGTCTCTCCAATGAGGTAAACCGAAGCCAGGTAGCCACAAATAGCCACGGTAAAGAGCCCAACGGCCACAGAAAAGGGGTGAAGCCAGCTAAAAATATAGGCGTCCTGGAAAGAATAGGCCTCCGGGTCAATCTGTCGGGAAACCGTACTGCCGGCAATAATTCCCAGAAAGAGGGGAGTAATGAAGCTGGAAAGAGCAAAAATCCGGTTGTACACCGATTGCATATCATCCACCACCGCGTCATAATGACGAAAGGTGAAGGCGGTACCACGGGCAATGATTCCCAGCAGCATGATCGTCAGGGGAATGTGCAAATGTATCGACATTGTGGTATAGATGGCCGGAAACCCGACGAACAGAATCACAATGGCAATGATGAGCCACATGTGGTTGGCTTCCCAGATGGGGCCGATGGCCCGATAGAGGATTTTTCGGGTCTGGGTTCGGTTTTGGGAAGAAGTAAATAACTCAATAATTCCAGCCCCAAAATCTGCTCCACCCAAGAGCAGGTACAGCAGAATGGAAGCCCACAAGAAAATAATCACTACGTATAACATACACCAGATGGCTTAAGGAGTAAAGGCTCGAAACGCAAGATGTTTAATGAGCTTCTTTGATACCCGTTGGCAAATCGTATAGCGTGTCTACCATTTTGATCTGTCGATACAGCATGAACAGGGTGACCAGGGCCAGTGAAAGGTAAACGCCCGTAAACAGATAAAACGAGTAGGCAATGCCCGGCATGGGGGTAACGGCGTCGGCTGTACGCATCACCCCGTGAATAATCCAGGGTTGCCGCCCCACTTCCGTAACGGTCCATCCGGCCTCTACGGCAATGAAGCCGACGGGGGTCGCCCAGGCAAAGAGGGTAAGTAACCACTTGCTTCTCAGCCACTCCTTTTTGATGAACAGAGCAATACCAAACACCAGAGCAATGGCCATCATCAGCATTCCTAATCCTACCATGATTTGAAAGGCATAATGGGTAATGGCCACCGGAGGCTGGTCCTGCCGCGGTATCTGATCGAGTCCTTTTACTTCCGCATCAAAATCTCCGTGGGCCATGAAGCTTAATAAGCCCGGGATTTTTACGGCGTAGTTAACCTTTTGTCCGTTCACATCGGGGATGCCACCCACCACGAGCGGGGCTCGTTTTTCCGTTTTGAAATGGGCTTCCATGGCCGCCAGTTTGGCAGGCTGGCGTTTAGCTACATCCTTTGCCGAAAAGTCACCGCTCAGGGGTTGTAGCAGAGCCGCTACGCAACCGAAAATGGCCGCAATTCGAAACGACTGCCGATGGAAAAGTACATTCTGCCGGCGAAGAATCATCAGAGCGTGGACACCGGCGACGGCAAAGCCCGTTGCGGCAAAGGCTGCCAGACACATGTGTAAAGCCTGCGACAACCACGCCGCATTGAACATGGCTTTGATCGGGTCAATGTTCAGGTATTGTCCGTTGACGTAATCGAAACCCGCCGGACTGTTCATCCAGGCATTCGCTGAAACGACGAGAATGCCCGAAAGCAAGCCGCTGATTCCCACAATTACCCCGGTAATCCAGTGAAACCAAGGATTGAACCGCCCCCAGCCGTACAGGAAGAAACCCAGGGCAATGGCCTCAATAAAAAAGGCAGTTCCTTCCAGCGAGAAAGGCATCCCGAAAATCGGGCCCGCGTGTTTCATGAACGTGGGCCAGAGTAAGCCCAGCTCGAAGGAAAGGACCGTTCCTGAAACTGCTCCAACGGCAAAAAAAATAGCTACGCCTTTGCTCCAGGCCCGGGTAATGTTCTGATAAATGATGTGATCCGTGCGAAGGTACAGGTAATGGGATACCGCCATGAAAAAGGGCATCACCATGCCAATGCACGAGAAAATAATGTGAAAGCCCAGCGAAAGGGCCATTTGGGATCGGGCGGCAATGAAATCATCCATAAGCGAAGTCGGCTGTCGGGGGATCCGTACGGTATTCGGAGCCAGCCGTAAACCGGTCGTTGGTTAGATACTGGACTTAACTGGGTAATCAGGAAGCATTTACTTGACCCGGCGGCTGCTTAACGCAGAAACCCAGGTGCTGCGGCTGCATTTGGGACAAACGTGGAAGCCTTCCTGCGGGCTGAGATCTTTCACATTCCCGCAAAAGGTACACGCGTACGTGGCGGTCCGGGTGATGGTGCGGCTGCGTTGGCGGAACAACTCGGGTAATAAAGGCAGGCCTGGTCTGACGTCCTCGTCTTCGTAAAAGAAAATGCTGACCTGACCATTGGTCTCCAGATACGCTTTCCGAATCTGACCCAGGTGTTCGACGTTTTTGATCCGCATTTCCATGAAAAACTCATCCTGACCCAGGTCTTCCTTATTGAACGAATCAATCGTGAATTCACCATTTTCGACAATCAGGAAAGATTCTCCTTCAATGAGCTTTTCCATTTTGATGGATTTGGCAGCCAGTCGAGTCAGGCTTCGGTAGACCAGAATTACCACGATAAAGACGACCAGGGCCGGTAACAAACCCACATCATTGTAAAACATGGGATCGCCCGCGGCCGAACCGAGCCCTACAATCAGCACCAGCTCCATAATGCTGAGCTGACGTACGGCCCGCTTTCCCGTAGCCCGCATGCCAATAAAAATGACCGCAAACATCAGTACCGTACGGATCGTAACCTCCAGCAGAAACTGTCCGGGCAAATCTCCCAGCAAAATGCGGCCCCAGTCCGTTATTTCGTAGTCATTCATGGTAGTAGTAATACCCTTCCCGGCCCTTAAATGTTTACAGAAATACGAGAATGAAAGGCGTTTGAAAATTTAAAAAGCAAGTAAGGACAGATTCGCTCAAAATTGAAATTTGACCCTTACTTTTGAGCGGTTTGTAACCACTTTTTACTATGGCTAAGCCTTCTTCAGCACTGATTTTCATTTTCCTGACGTTACTGATCGATGTGACCGGTTTAGGAATCATTATTCCGGTATTTCCCAAACTCATCGAAGAGCTCATTCACGGGAATATCAGTGAGGCTTCTCTGTACAGTGGCTGGTTAACGTTTGCTTACGCCATCATGCAGTTTTTATTTGCTCCCATCCTGGGTAACCTGAGTGATCGCTTCGGACGAAGACCGGTTTTGCTGGCCTCGCTCATTGGTTTTGGGCTGGACTACATCCTGCAGGGTTTCGCCCCCAGCATCACCTGGCTTTTCATTGGTCGATTGCTGGCCGGGGTAACGGGGGCGAGCTTTACCACCGCCAGTGCGTTTATTGCCGACGTCAGTACGCCGGAGAATCGGGCTCAGAATTTCGGACTGGTGGGGGCAGCCTTCGGAGCCGGGTTTATTCTGGGGCCCGCCATCGGAGCGTTTCTAAGTGATTTTGGCACCCGGGTGCCTTTCTTCGTGGCGGCGGGTTTTTCCCTGCTGAATGCCTTATACGGTTTTTTTGTGTTACCCGAATCGCTGAAACCGGAGAACCGCCGACCGTTCAACTGGAAACGGGCCAACCCGGTAGGATCCTTGCTGCAACTTCGCAAGTACCCGATCATCATCAGTTTAACTACTTCACTGGTGTGCATTTATATCGCCGGGCATTCCACGCAAAGCACCTGGACGTTTTATACCATTGAGAAATTTAACTGGACGGAACGCTGGATTGGCCTGTCGCTTTCCTGTCTGGGCCTGTGCATGGGCCTGGTGCAGGGCTTACTTACCCGGATTGTCATCCCTAAGCTGGGAACCCGTAATTCCGTGTATATCGGGCTATTGTTTTACGTCGTAGGTTTCATCTGCTTCGCTTTTGCCAGTCAGGGCTGGATGATGCTGGCTTTTACCGTTCCGTATGCTCTAGGAGGAATTGCCGGTCCGGCTTTACAGGGAATCATTTCCGGGCAGGTTCCGCCGAACGAACAGGGCGAACTACAGGGAGCTTTAACGAGTCTGATGAGTGCCACCTCCATCATTGGTCCTCCGATGATGACCAGTCTTTTCTCGCATTTCACCCGACCGGGGGCCGCCGTTCACTTCCCCGGAGCTCCCTTTTTAATGGGAGCTTTGCTGGCTCTGCTCAGCGTATTTTTTGCGGCCCGAACGTTCCGGCGGTTACCCGAGTAAGAGTCCTCATTGAATTGCTTTAATGTAGGTCTGAATAACTCCCAATAAGGTTTCCGGTTTAAAGGGCTTGACGACCATATCATCCATGCCGGACTCCCTGATCTTGTCGACAATCTCAGGAACCAGATTGGCCGTCAGGGCAATGACCGGAATGGTGTAGCCCCGCTGGCGAATTTGCCGGGTAGCCTCATAGCCATCCATAATGGGCATCTGGAGGTCCATCAGAACCAGTGAAGGCGTGTGCTGATGGATCTTATCGAGGGCTTCCTGTCCGTGCGAAGCCGTTTCCACCTGAGCTCCCCAGCGTTTGAGGATGCCCCGGGCGGCCAGTATGTTCATGGGCTGATCGTCTACGAGAAGTATCTCCAGACCAGCCAGGGGCTGCCCGGTAGCCTCTTCCTTGACGCGGGAAACCTCGTGAATCAGTTCTCCTTTCGTAAACCACTGGCTGAAGTAAAACCGGGAGCCTTTTCCAGGAGTACTATCCAGTTGAAGTTCAACGGATTGTAATTCCAGGATATGCTTACAAATGGCCAACCCGAGTCCGGTCCCGCCAAAACTCCGGGTCATGGAAGAATCGGCCTGGGTAAAACGCTCGAAAATCACCTTCTGCTTGTCCGGGTCAATACCGATACCCGTATCCGAGACGGAAAACTCGATGGACACTTGATTATCTTTTTCCGAGAGCAGCTTGATACCTAAGGTTACCGTACCGTTCTGAGTAAATTTAAGAGCGTTGTGAGTCAGGTTATTTAATACCTGAGTGGTACGGGTCGGGTCCGCAACGATGAGATTTTTCAGGGCAGGGTCCACCTCAACCTGAAGCGAATTCTGCTTTTCCTGGGCGTAGGTTTGGTAACTGGCAATGCAGTTCCGGGCAACAAGGGTAACGTCAAAGGGAATGGATTCAAACGTAATCTTTCCGGCCTCAATTTTATTGAAATCAAGGATGTCGTTGATGATGTTCAGGAGATTATTGGCCGAGAACAGCATGACATCCAGGTTCTGTTTCTGATCCTGACGCGGCTGGTCGCCCAGCAGTAAATGCGTCATTCCAATGACCGAATTCAGCGGCGTTCGAATTTCGTGACTCATCGTGCTGAGAAATTCACTCTTGGCTTTGAGTCCCTGCTCCGCCTGTATTTTTGCCTGTTGCAGAGTATGGGCAAACCGAAAGGACAGAATCAGGGACTGAAGAAAGAAGAAGGCCAGATAACCCACAAACAGCAGTAACTTTTTCGGGGTGATGATGCCAAAATAGTGCAGATTGATGATGATGAAAACCAACAGTAAAGTACCCGTACTCATCAGGGCATAATTAGACCCCGGACGTTTATTTCTGGCAGCTTTCAGATAGATATAGAACGCATAGCCTACGTAAAAAAACATGAGAATCAGGAAAGAATTAATCAGCTGGGTGAAGTACAGAGGCGACAATACTAGGACGCCCACGGCCAGAGCCACACAGATGATAGTCATCACTTTCATAATCGGGTGATATACGTCTTCCGGGTAAAGCCTGCGGGTGTATTGTAGGAAAGCGGCTACGCTGAGATACAAACTGAGGTATTCCATATGAATGAAAAAACTCCAGCCTAAATCCGGAAAAAGGGTATTAATCACGTGCAGATCCGAACCTACGATTCGGTAACTGTAACAAACGCAGAAGATAGCAAAATACAGAATGGCCTCATCGTGTCTGCCGAAGATGAATAGTCCGAAAAAAAAGAGGCCCCCCATAAACAAACAACCCGACAGGAGAAAATCAAGGGCCTTGTCGCGTTCAAAAGCAGGAACGATGTGTGCCGCGTTTCCTAAGACCATGGCCCGGTACGAACCGCCTTTGCAATGATGAAAATTAGCCACTTCCAGTAAAATCTGTAACGAATCACCCGGAAAGTCAGGCAAGGCATGAGCCTGTGGTGACCAGTAAGGTTGCGTACTTTCCTTCGAAACACCCGGATTTCCGCTGTTCATCACGACCTGACCATTCACCATGATCCGGTAGGCCGTATAGCAATCGGGAATAAAAAGAGCCAGGGAGGGCCGTTGATGGGGGAGGAGTACCGTCAGTTCATACGTGGCATATCCCTGAGCGGAAACGGGTTTTCCCTGCCAGGTACTGTTATTAAATAGTTTTGGAAACGTGATGAATTCTCCCGGCCCCTGCAGGCCCTGAGCATGAAACAACTGTTGCCAGTACCACTTCCATTCCCCGTCGAGCAATACCTCCTGGGCACTTAAATCCGTTTGCCGAAGATCAAGCACTCCTTTTCGGGGCTGGGGCGTTGCCGCCCCCAAGGCATGACACGAAACGAGCAGGATAAAAAGGCAATAATAAAAAGCTTCTTTCATTGGTAATAAATAACATTATACATTGGCGGTTGTAAATGCTTGTAATGCAGTAGACTGGTCACACAACTTACACACGTTAAGTCTGAATCTCGGCAGGGATATCCGGGTTCCTGGCCGAGCCATGACTGCTTCGCATCCACTAACTTTTTACATGGACCAGACCAATCGGGCCTTATCCCTCCACTGAATTGAAAACATAGCCGGGTAAGGCGGTACAATCAGTTGATAAAAAATCTTCAATACGGTTGAAAAAGATGGGAAGTAAATCCGGAAGATTCCTCCTGATCACAGGCCGTTGAATGAATGGCTGACCGGCCTCATTCCATATACCAGGATATCGGATACTGCATGGATCTTTTCAGCTTCTGAGGATGAAGGGTAAACAAGGAGTAGGCAACTGACAGGCTACATCCGGAATAACCTGGCCATTTGGCAAAACTTAAATCAAATTACCGTATAAATTACTATAATCTTAATAAATAATTCATCAATTATTTATTAGTCAGCCCTAAAGGGCAGGACTTACGTAAGCGTACCTGCTGATGCCAGTGGATTCTGTCATAACACCTAAAAAAGAAAGGTCAGAATACCAATCCATTCGCGTTTCGAAAGGGCTGAGCCAGGCGAATGTGTCTTCCCGCATTCTCGCCGGATGGATCTTGCAGAAACGCACGAATCCTGAGTGATGAGACCGGATAGTCCTGTATCGTGGTAAAGGCAACGTTGGGGGCGGGATTAACGATGAATTTCATACGAATTGCAACATTTCGGGCTACTTCTGCATCATTTCGCCCACTCCGCCTCCTGTTTATTGCGGTATTTTGCTGCTACGCCCAGGTTCCTGCTTCCCTCTCCTGATGAACGCCATGCCTTTTCACAAACGTAAGGGCTGCTTGATTTATCCTTTCTAAACCTTACCCTTATGCTAAAGTATTACCTGTTCGTACTCGCCCTGTTGGGGAGCAGCCTTGGGCTTCATGCTCAGCGGACGTATTACATTGCCGCCAATGGCGATGACAGCACTCATTCCGGACTTAGCCCGGACAGCCCCTGGAAGACCATTGCCCAGGTGAATCGTACGGCTCTTCAGCCGGGAGACAGCGTGTTGTTCCGGAGAGGAGATGTGTTTGAAGGAGAGTTACTTCCCAGTCAATCGGGCACTGCCGGAGCCAGTATTACGTATAGTTCTTACGGTCAGGGCCCCAGGCCGCTGATCAGGGGATCACGGGTTCTGACCGGATGGACCCAGTTTCAGGGTAACATCTGGGTGACGGATCACGTTACGACGCTATCGGCTCTCAATAATTTTTTTATTGCAGGAGTTTCCCAGCAGATTGGACGTTATCCCAATGCCAACGCTGCCAATCAGGGGTATTTGCGGATTCAGTCGGGAAACGAAAACAATGTACTTACGGATCCGACTCTGGCGGGTCAGGACTGGACGGGAGCGACGGCCGTCATTCGGGTAAACCTGTTTCTGCTTAACAAGCCCGTCATCGAGTCGCACTCCGGAACAACCCTTACGCTCGCGGCTCCGGCCCTGGGAAATTATAAGGTCGTTGCGGGCTATGGTTACTTCATTCAAAATCATTTAGCCACCCTGGATCAGCCGGGAGAATGGTTTTACGATAAAGCCGCTCAAAAACTGTATCTGTATTCCACAACCGATCCCGATGAGTTTTCAACGGAGGCTCCCGTGTACAGTACCGGCTTTTCGGCCAGCGGCAAAAGTTACCTGAGCGTGCAGCAACTGGCTTTTAGTCAGTCGAATGATTACGGCGTTCGCGTTGACAGTACCGCTGGTCTGCTGACCAGTAACATTCGGATTCAGCACTGTTCCTTTGAAAATTCACACAATGCCGTGTGGGTCAATCGAGCCTCTGCCGTCGTGGTTTCCGATAACGACGTAGTGAACACCAATAATAACGCCCTTTTTATTACCGCCAGTGATTACGAATGTAACCGGAACCAAATCCGGCGGACGGCGTTGCGGGCGGGCATGGGCGAACCCAATAACAACCAGTATAACGCCATTAATCTGGTGGGCCGGAATGCCATTGCTGCTCATAATCGAATTGACAGCGTGGGGTACAGCGGAATTCGCTTTGAAGGAACAAACCTGATCGTAAAAAACAACTGGGTTTCACACTTTGCTCTGGTGAAGTGCGATGTCGGCGGAATTTACAGCTTCAGGGGCTTTGCTCCGCCTACGTACGGGTATGGAAACAATCAGGTCATCGGGAATATCGTGAGTGAGGCCTATCCCAATCTGTTTGGAACGACCTCAAAAGTGGTCAATTCCAATTACGCCTGCGGCATTTACATGGACGGAAAAAGTCTGGGGAATGTAGTAACCGGCAACACCGTCTATCAGGTCCAGGGAGCGGCATTAATGCTCAACGTTACCACCTCTTCGCATACCGTTCGGAACAATACCTTTTATGACAATATGTACGGATTCGGGTACTTCCCGGATACAGTAGTAGTGTCCCGAAATCACCGGGTTACCAGAAATATATTCTACGCTGCCGCCCTGAGCCAGCAGGGAGGAATCCTGCAAACGGGTCGGCCGCCCTTCATACCCATGGTGGGCACCCTCGACAGCAATTATTATTACCAGCCCTTCGAAAAAGACCCCACTTTTGTTCAGACCATTGCGTCTGGCTTCACGCCCCGGCTCACCAGAGCCTTAACGCTGAGTCAGTGGCAGGCCCTTTCCTACGACCCTCACAGCCAGCGTGGAACGGCGTATTACCCGCCGGTAACCATCCAGTCAGAAGGGCCTATCCGACTTACCAACAGCAACAACAGCACGTTTACAACGGGACTTACCGTTGGCTCGACGGCTTACACGCTAACGCCCGCCAGCGGAACGAATGTCCCTACCTGGGATAATACGGGGCAGCTGGATGGGGGCTCCCTTCGACTGAATCGGAACGACGCCAGCCTGACCGCTTCCTCCCGGGCCGTCATCAACGTGGGCACGCTTACCTACGGCAAATACTACCGGCTGCGGTTTTCAACCAAAGCCAGTCAGGATAGCACGGCTTTGCAGATTGCTCTGCTATCGGCGGCTTCTTCCAACTTCGGGGTCTGCAAGTTGAAAACTACTTATGCCTCTGCTTCCCGTCGGGAAATCGAACTATTACTGAGTCCGAACTATACCAACACCAATACCTTTCTGAGTTTTACCCTTCAGGAGCCTCAGTGTAAGGTATGGATTGATAACGTAGTGTTTGCGGAACTGGAAGTCACGGAAAATCCCGTGGAAGACCGGGTGCGTTTTGAAGTCAATCCGGATTCGGTCAGTCGGACCATCAACCTGGGCTCACAGACCTACACCGACGTTCGGGGCCAGACCTACGCGGGCAGCGTAACGCTGGCTCCCTATCAGTCGCTTATTCTGGAAAAGCAGGTCAGTGCCCCCTTACCGCTCAAGCTTCTCAATTTTTACGCCAGGGGCGAAGACTGTCAGGTCCGGCTGTTCTGGAATACGGCTCAGGAACGGAACATCAGTCATTTTCTCATCGAATACAGCCCGGACGGTCTGCACTTTACGCCAATGGCTCCCGTCAGCCCCGGTGGCAATCGCCGCAATCAGTATTCCTTTGCTCTGACTCCGCCCGCACCGGGACGCGGCTATTACCGCCTGAAAATCATAGACGAAGACCAGACGTTCGAGTATAGCTCCCTGATTACCGGACTGGCAGCCTGTCCGGATTCGGAGGTCATCAGTATCTATCCCAACCCCGCCCAGCGGGAGATTCAGGTGAAATTGAAGGAAGATCGTTCCGCCTTACTCCGGGTTAGTATTCTGAGTCTGACGGGTCAGGTGATGCTGGCGGAACAGACTGCTTCCACTGCGGCAGGGCAGGCGTTTTCCTGCAACGTCGAGTCCCTGTTACCGGGAATCTATCTGCTCCGAGTTCAGGAAGGATCCAGGGTTTACTTCCGAAAATTTGTCAAATAACCGTGTCGTACAGACCCCTGATTTCAAATCAGGGGTCTGTACAGGCTTCCGGAATATCCTTACTTCATTCACCCATGAAAAGAAAACCGTTCAGGTCCCTGCTGATTCTGATGTTTAGCTATGCCGCCATTCTTGGCCTGCTGGTGTATCTGATCAAAGTTTTTTTATAAACTTTTCCGAAAAAATTAAGAGTATATTTAGAATTTTAAGGCCTTATTGAAAGACCTCATCTAACCGTACTCTCATGAAAAGTCTGCTGTTGCAGCTAGGATTTCTCCTGTTCGCACTCACTGGAATGGCTCAGCCTCATCTGTCCATCCGGTCGGTGAAAGGTTTACAGGAAGATCTTATTTTCAAGCGATATGGCAGTTCTGAAGGCCTTCCGGACAACCGGATTCGTTCGTTTCTTCAGGATAAGCAGGGCTTTTTCTGGGTAGGTACCATGAACGGTCTGGCTCAGTACGACGGCTACCGATTTCGAAAGTTTTACAAAAATAAGGACGCCATTGCGGGTAACTGGATCTATGATCTTTGTGAGGACCAGCAGGGATTCATCTGGATTGGCACGCGGGAAGGACTGAGTCGTTTTGATCCCCGGCGGGAGACCTTTCAGAATTTCAGAACCATTCCCGGCGACTCAAGCTCTCTGTTCTGTAACCAGATCAATGCTATGGCCGTTGACGTGAAGGGAAAGTTATGGATTGGCACCCCTCAGGGGCTAAGTACCTGGGATCCGGCTACCCGTCGGTTCCAGACTAATCGTACCTATCCCTTCAATCGGCCCATACGCCGCATCATCCGTTCGCAGGGTGCTTTTCTCTGGATTGCAACGGCCGATGGTCCCGTTCGCTATAATGTGCAAAACGGTCAGCATACGTTTTTCCCTTTTAAGGTTCAGCCGAATGCCTACGGCGATCATTTCTGGTCTTTACTGGAAGATCACCAGCATTTGTATCTGGCCACGGGTGGCAACGGGCTCTGGCGGTTGCCTTACCAGGCCACGACTAACACTTACGGGACTTTTGAATCCCTGAATCAGTTTCGCGGGCATTCGCTGGAGCATACTCAGATTTTTGACCTCTGCAAGTCCCCCGACGGAGCTTTCTGGCTGGGAACCGATCAGGGGCTGGCCCGGATCACAAATCTGCACACGCCCCGGGCCGAACTTCAGTGGTACCGAACCAATGCCAGTAACCCGCAAAGCCTGAGTAATAACCTGGTGTATCGGCTGTATCTGGACCGGACGCAGGTACTGTGGTGTGGGACGGAGCAGCAGATGAGCTCCCTGGATCTGAGCTTATTACCTTTTCGCTCGTATTCCTTCTCCACGGGCATCACTGAAAATCAGGTACGCAGCATTGCCGTGGATGCCAGTCAGACGGTATGGCTGGGAATGAGCAAGGCAGGTCTGTATCGATATTCGCTCAGGGATGGTTCTACGGAAAAGTACGAATTCGATAAACCCTTCTGGAATGACCATCGGTCCTCCCTGATTAGTTCAGCCGGAGAGGTCTGGCTGGGAACCCTGGGGGGAGCCTTGCGGCTGACGAAAGACCAGCGGGTACAAACGGAACTGGAAGGCGACGCTGTTTTCTGTCTGCTGGAAGATTCCCGGAAACGCATCTGGCTGGGTACTAACAAGGGTTTATACCGCCGCAGTGCCGGGGGGCTAAAGGAACGCATCCGGCTCGGAACCAGCGATACCGAGTTTATTCGCTCCCTGACCGAAGACCAGTCGGGAGCCCTCTGGATTGGCTTTGACAACAGCGGCCTAGGTCGTTATGATCCCCGCAGCGGGGCGTTTGAGTGGGTGAAAGACGCGTCCACTTCCCGCCTGGGAACGGCAATCTATTCCCTGATCGAATTTCCCAAAAATGTCATCTGGGCGGGTTCTGAATCGGGGCTGCACCGCATTCAGCGGCGGGCTGCCGGCTCCTATACCGTGCAGACCTTTACCGAAAAAGACGGCCTGTTACACCCTTCCGTGAACGGCATTATTCCCGATGAACAGGGGCAGCTCTGGATCAGTACCATTCGTGGACTGATGCGGTTTGACCCGGTCAGTCATCGGTTTCAGACTTTTCTGCCTACCCAGCCGTTTAACTACAACGTCATTACCCGGTTAAATAATCAGCAGCTTGCCTACGGCCTGACCAATGGCTTTCTTCACTTTGCTCCCCGACAGCTGACGCATCAGGTGCTGGCTCCCCAGGCCGTATTTACGGATTTCAAACTACTTAATGAAAGCGTAGGCATCGGGCAGACCATCAACGGGGATACGATTCTGAAGCAATCCCTCCAGCGAACCCGCAACATTACCCTTAATTACAAAAACCACGTATTCAGCATTGACTTTGCGGCTCTTCAGCTGACCAATCCGGAAGGGGCGGTGTATGCCTATCAGATGGAAGGGTTCGACAAGCACTGGATCCGGGTGGGCCCTCAGCAGCGTTCGGCTACGTACACCAACCTGAGTGACGGAACCTATGTATTCAAGGTAAAGGTGGCCAACAGTTACGGCGAATGGACTCAGCAGCCCGCCAGCCTGACACTCACCATTTTGCCGCCTCCCTGGAAAACCTGGTGGGCTATAGCGGGCTATGTGCTGCTCTTTCACGGGTTAATGTTCATTTTCATCCGGCACCTGCTCGGACAGGCCCGCCAGCGGGATGCCCTCGCTCTGGAGCAGGCCGAAAAAGAACAGATCAAGAACCTCAATCAGCTGAAGCTTCGCTTTTTCACGGACATCTCGCACGAATTCCGTACCCCCCTAACCCTGATGGCCGGACCTATTGAAGATTTGATGGACAGTGCGGAAGTCAAAGGAACCGTCCGGGAAAAAGTCGGTTTGCTCCAGAGAAACAGCCGCAAACTCCTCCAGCTCATCGACGAACTGATGACTTTCCAGAAACTGGAACAGGGGAAGGTGACGCTTCAGTTACAGCAGGTACACCTGACGGGCTGGCTCAATGAGGTGTATCAGAATTTTATTCCCCTGGCCGAGCGAAAACAGATTCAGTTCGACTGGCTGCTGCCGGAAGTGGAGGTATGGGTGAACATGGATCCTGCTCAAATGGAAAAGGTTCTGAATAACCTGTTATCCAATGCCTTCAAATGTACGCCCGTGGGTGGCCGCATCAGCCTGAATGTTTCCGTTTCTGAGGATAATCGGGTTAGTATCAGTGTCGAAGATACGGGCCAGGGCCTGACACCCGAACAGCTGAGCCACCTCTTTGAACGCTTCTATCAGTCGGACCCCAACCGCGGGGGCTCGGGCGTAGGGTTATCACTGGCCAAAAGTCTCATTGAGCTGCACGGCGGCACGATCACCGTTAGCAGTGAACCTCAGGTAGGTACCAGCTTCAGCGTCTGGCTACCTCTACAGGCTGCTGTCCCGGCGGAATCGACCTTTCACTTCAGGCAGCCCTTGCCTGTTCCACTGCCGGATCAGACGGGTTCGAAGACGGAAGACGATCCGGAAAAACCCGAACTTTTGCTGGTCGATGATAATGACGAAATTCTGGATTTTCTACAATTACTATTTCAGGATCAGTATCGCATCCATCGGGCTCAGCATGGTCAGGAAGCCCTGGATTATTTGCAGCACCACGAGCCGCAGGCCATCATTAGTGACATCATGATGCCCGTCATGGATGGACTGGAACTATGCCGGCACCTGAAAAGTAACCTCGCGACCTGTCACATCCCGCTGATTCTACTTACGGCTCGCACGCGGGTGGAAAGTGAAATGGAAGGCATTGGGGTCGGAGCCGACGACTACCAGGCCAAACCCTTTCATCCGCAGTTGCTGCGGGCTCGGGTGCAGCGACTCATCGAAAGTCGTCAGCAACTCATCCGGAAGTATCAGTCAACGGACGAAGTCGCCCCGAAAGACCTGACCCGGAATCCCCTGGACGAAGCCTTCCTGCAAAAGGTCATTAGTTCCATCGAAGAAAATTTAAGTAATGAGGAATTCAGTGTCGAAGACCTCGGCGATTGTGTGTGCATGAGCCGCAGTAATCTTTTCCGGAAACTGAAAGCCCTGACGGGTCAGACGCCCCTGGAGTTCATTTATTTTATCCGGCTCAAGCACGCCCTGAATCTATTACTGGAGCGTCGGTACAGCATCAGTGAGATTACGTACGAGGTGGGGTTCAAAAATCCTTCATCCTTCAGCAAATCCTTTCGGAAGCAGTTTGGAAAGGCCCCTACCGAATACCTTCAGCACCTGATTGATCAGCAGACGCATTAAGCTCTTCATCCGTTCCGCTTTTTCGTGCTTACAGGCTCCTCCTCAGGAGCCTGTGGCGTTCATAAGGGCCTAAAAACGTCAGAATTCAACATTTCCCGTAGTCTCTGCAACATCTCTGCCCGTTCATCCACGGGCGGAGCGGCTACATTTGTTACAAGTTAATTGAATTTTATAAAGATAAAGTATCACCCTTGGCTGTCGAGCCCCAATCCATAGAATGACGCTGACCCATTCCTTCTACGTTTCTTCTAAACCTGTTTTTTTATGAGATTACTACTACTGTATGTCCTTCTGTTGCTGTGCCCTTTCCGGGGAATCGGACAGCAACGTTCGCTCACGGGCCGGGTTACGGCCGAGGGCGGCCAGAGCTTACCCGGCGTTAATATTATGCTGAAAGGAACCAACATCGGGACCTCTACCGACGGTGAAGGACGGTATCAGCTTCGATTACCTTCTGACGAAGGGGTTCTGGTTTTTTCTTCCATCGGCTATGTCAGACAGGAACTACCACTGGGCAACCGGACTACCATTGACGTCATCCTATTACCCGATGCTCAGGCGTTGAATGAAGTCGTGGTGGTGGGTTACGGCGAACAAAGCAAAAAGTCACTTTCAACGGCGGTTAGTTCCGTATCCTCTAAACAGCTTCGGGATATTCCCGTGGCTAACCCGGCCCAGGCCCTGGCGGCTCAGGTTTCCGGTGTAAACATCAGCCAGACGGGCGGGCAGCCGGGAGCCGCTCCCGTGATTCGCATCCGGGGCGTAGGCTCACTCGGAGCGGGCAATAGTCCCCTGTACGTAGTTGACGGGTATCCGCTGGCCAGTGCCGACAATTTTAACCAGATCAACCCAGGCGATATCCAGTCCATTGAAGTATTGAAAGACGCGGCGGCGGCGGCTATTTACGGCTCCCGGGGTGGGAACGGGGTTATCCTCGTCACCACCAAACGCGGACAGGCGGGGAAGCCCCGCATTACATTCAACACCTTCGTGGGTGTTCAGAATCTGGCCCGGAGAATTTCGCTGATGAACAACGAACAGTTCATTGATTTCTCGCGGGAGTCTGCCGTAAACGCCGGCCTTAAGTATTACTCCTTCTATGACAACCCACCGAGCGACCTGCCGGAAACGGACTGGCAGAAAGCCATCTACCGCCAGGCTCTGATGACGCAACAGGAGCTGTCGGCTTCGGGTGGAAGTGAAAAAGTGCGGTATCACGTGTCGGGTTCTTACTTAAAGCAGGAGGGCATTCTGAAAGCAACCGGATTTGAACGCTTTACCCTGCGGGCTAATCTGGAAATGCAGCTGGCAAAACGCGTGCGGGCCGGGGTGGTGCTGGCTCCTTCGCTGACCAACACCCGCTACCAGACCGTGGCCGGAACCAATGACGCGTCAATTATTGCTGTAGGTACCGATCCGATTGCGGCGGCTCTGGTGATGCCCTCGTTGTTTCCCGAACGTCTGCCAAACGGAGATTACGCCAATACCAACAACTACCCGCTGACGCAGGGAGCCAACTCCATTTCTCCCAATTTCAGAGGGCCAACCGTTCAGTTTGATCAATACCGGGATCGGGGGAGTAGTCCCCGGTTTTTAGCCAATTCGTTCGTGGAATGGGAGATCATCCCGGATCTCACGGCCAAAACCAGTTTTGGGGTCGAGTACAACAACGATACCCGTAATCAGTTCGTACCCGCTACGATGCCCTCCAACACGGCTCCGACGGCCAACATCAGTAACCCGCTGGCCAACAACATTGCCGCGGCCAAACGCATGAACACCAGTTCGAACTGGCTCTGGGAAAATACCCTGCACTACCGCAAAACCCTTCAGGACGTTCATTCCTTTGACCTGCTGGCCGGATACACCGTGCAATCGGCTACGAGTGCGAACAACGTGATTACGGGCGTGAACGGCAGTTTCGTGAACGACCTGATTACCAACATCAGCGGAGCGGGTACCACTACGGCTACCAACGGGTACTCTAAGAATAATCTGGTATCCTATCTGGGTCGTATCAACTATAGCTTCAAAGACAAGTACCTGCTATCGGCGGCCATTCGCCGGGACGGGTCTTCCCGCTTCGGAGCCAACAACCGCTATGCTACCTTTCCTTCGGTATCGGCCGCGTGGCGACTTTCGGAAGAGAATTTCCTGAAACCCCTCACCATGATCAGCGATTTAAAAATCCGGGGAAGTTATGGACTGACGGGTAACAACAACATCGGTAATTATGCGTCGCAGAGTTACGCCACGCAGGCCAATTACTCGTTTGGCTCAGGTGCCGGAGCCCGAACCTACGGGTACGCCGCTACGAACATTGCCAATGCCAGCCTGACCTGGGAAACCAACCAGCAAACCGATCTGGGGCTGGAGCTGGGCTTGTGGCAGGATCGTCTGTACGTAACGGCCGATCTTTACCAGCGGCTGACGACGGGCTTACTCAACAACCGGAACGTTCCGGCTCTGGTAGGAACGGCGGGATCCGTGCTGGAAAACATCGGTAAGATCGAAAACAAAGGGCTGGAGATTTCCATTACCTCCCGCAACCTGAACGGAAAAAACTTGAACTGGACCACGAACGGTAACATTTCATTCAATCAGAACCGGGTGATTTCGCTGGTCAATGATAAGCCCATTTATTACAGTGCGGGTGGTTTTACGAATTATGCCATCGTAGAACCCGGCAAAGCTCTGGGTGAATTTTATGGCTATCGGCAGATCGGCGTTTTCAAAGATCAGGCCGATGTGGATGCCGGGGCCGTCTGGGCCAGCGGGGGATCCAAACCCGGAGATATTAAGTACGAAGACGTCAATGGCGACGGCAAAATCAATGCTTCCGATTTAACCTATCTGGGCAATCCGCTGCCGAAATTCATTTACGGATTAACCAATACGCTCACCTGGAAAGGGTTTGATCTTAACGTTATCTTACAGGGTTCTCAGGGAAATAAAATCTGGGCTCAGTGGCTGCGGTCGGGGTATTTCTTTAACGGCAATGCGAATACCATTACGGACGTCGACCAACGCTGGCGTTCCGCCACTGACCCCGGCAATGGCTGGCAGCCCCGGGCTACCAATACGCCTTCGGGGGGAGCCAATAACCCTTCGAGTCGTTACGTTTACGATGCCTCGTTTCTTCGGATTCGGAATGTCTCTCTGGGCTACAGTATTCCTTCGGAACTCACCAAACGCTGGAAAATCGAGCAGGCCCGTCTCTACGTCAGTGGCCAGAATCTCTACACGTTTACTAAATACATTGGGTACAATCCCGAGGCCAATGATAACGGAAACACAACGGCTCCTACCTACGGATACGATTCGGCTTCCTATCCTTTAGCCCGCACCCTTACCGTGGGCATCAACCTGGGTTTTTAACCACCTGAACTATTGATCTTATGAAACGAATCCTGCTCATAACCGGTCTACTGATGAGCCTGCTAACGGCCTGTCAGCAACAATTTCTGGAATTAACCGATCCTACGAAGATTCCCACGGAAGATCTGTTTGCTTCCGCTTCCAACGTTTCAGCGGCGGTAACGGGCGTGTACAGTCAGTTGCAGCCCGTGTATAACAACAGTTATTTTGTCTTTGGCGAAATGGCCAGTGATAATGCCTACGAACCCGTTTCGGCGAATGCCCGGTACTTCTTCTCCATTTTTGGAGTCGAAGAAAACAACCCGAATCTGCAAACGATGTGGACGGATAGTTACCGCTGCATCAGCCGGGCCAACACGGTGCTGGCAAAGGCCGGTAGTGTGTCGATGGATACTACCCTGCGAAATCGCTACCTGGCCGAGATGAAGTTCATCCGGGCCCTGAATTACTTCAATCTGGTGCGAATCTGGGGAGCCGTGCCACTGGTGACGGAAGACCTGGGGGCCGATTACCCAAAGGCTTATGCGTACGGACGAACACCCGTAGCGGAAGTGTACGTTCAGATTACCAAAGATTTACAGGAAGCGGCGGCGGGTTTACCCGTCACGTATCCGGCGGCCGATCTGGGCCGGGCCAGTCGTTCCGCAGCCAAAGCCTTATTGGGAAAAGTCTATCTAACCCAGGGAAAATATGCTCAGGCCGCTGCTGTTCTGGGAGAACTCATTCCGGGAACACCGACGGCGGGCAATCTGGCGAATGTTCATGCCTTACTGACGACGAGTTACGAAGATGTGTTTTCAACCGCCAATGAAATGAACCGGGAAATTATTTTTGCGGTACGATACCTTTCGGGCGGAATTGGGCTGGGAAGCGGCTTTGCCAGCAATTTCCTGCCTACTTATTCCGGAACGGACATCATTCGGTCCGGGTTATCGGGCGGACCCGTCGTTCGGCAGGATCTCGCCACCGCGTTTTCGGAAGGCGACCGTCGGAAAGCCTTGTCGGTGGGGTATTACAGCAAAGGAAACAGTGCCGCGACTTCTGATTACTACACCCGCAAATACATCGGCAACGGAGCTCCTTTCGCCCGAAACGATGGCGATAACGACTGGATTGTGCTTCGGTACGCCGATGTCTTACTCATGTACGCTGAAGCACTCAATCAAAGCGGAGCCTCCACGGAAGCCCTGCCGTACCTCAATGCGGTACGTAACCGGGCGGGACTTGCGGCGGTCAGTACTGCCAGTGCCGCTGAGCTTCGGCTGGCTCTGGAAAAAGAACGCCGTCTCGAACTCAGCTACGAAGGCCACCGCTGGTTTGATCTGGTGAGAACGGGCCGGTTGTTACCCGTGATGAATGCGTTTTACGAAAAATATGCAAAAATTTCATCTACGCCGCAGGTGCCTAATAACGGTCTGTATGTCAATAGCGGAGGAAGCCTGGTACAGGTTCAACCCCATCAGGTGCTCTTTCCCCTGCCGCTGGCGGAACTGCAATACAGTCCGCTGTTAACGCAAAACGATGGGTATTAAAACCAGCGTCAGGCGGCAGGAATTTCCTGCCGCCTGACTGGAGATACATATGAGAACATACGCTGGTATTTTAGGTTTCCTGCTGGTACTATCCAACCTGACCGCCGCTCAGTCCCTAACAAAGGCTGAACTGGTAAGAGCCCGACGGGGGTTACCTTTCTTTTTTCAGAAAATCAGTAGGAAGGAACCCCTGCGGGTAGCTTACCTGGGCGGAAGTATTACGGAGGCGAGTGGTGGCTGGCGGGATCAGTCGCTGCAATGGTTCAGGACGCAGTACCCGCAGTCCGAATGGAGTGGGGTCAATGCCGGGGTGGGGGGGACGGGCTCTGATCTGGGCGTGTTTCGGGTGGAGTCTCAGGTATTGTCCAGGAAACCCGATCTGATTTTTGTGGAGTTTGCGGTAAACGATCAGGGAAAAAAGCCCGAGCTGATTCAGCGGGCCATGGAAGGCATCGTGAGAAAAGTCCGCCGACAGAATCCCGCGGCGGAACTTTGTTTTGTGTACACGCTGACGGCTGACCTGGCTCCGTATTACCAGCGTCAGGAACTCCCGCCAACGGCATTGGCTATGGAAGAAATAGCCGGGCACTACGGTATTCCGAGTATCTGTCTGGGTCTGGAAGTCGCCCGGCTGGCCCGGCAGGGTAAGCTGATTTTCAAAGGAAAACGCGAAGAACATCCCGATCAGCTGGTTTTCTCGGCGGATAATGTGCATCCCTATCCGGAAACGGGTCAGGCCTTATACACCCAGGCCTTGGCCGAGGCCTTCCGCCAGCTGGCCCGCCTGAAAACGAAGCCACAAAAGCATGCCATACCGACCCCCTTCCGGGCAGATCACTGGGAGGCCGCCCGAATGATTCCCCTGGATCAACTCGTCCGTCACGGCGACTGGCAGGTGCTGACCCCCGAAACCGACTCGGTGGCCCGTCAGCTCAACAATAGGTTTCCTTCCCTGCTGAAATCCAGTCATCCCGGCGATTACCTGGAAATACGCATGAAGGGCCAGGTTTGCGGTCTCTATGATGTCATGGGGCCGGGTTGTGGGCAATACGAGTGTCTACTTGATGAACAGCCGCCGCAGCTTACGCCCCGTTTTGATGCCTACTGCACCTATTATCGTTCTAATTTCTTTCTCATTCCGACTTCGCCGCAGCAGGTGCATACCCTGCGATTTCGGGTATCCGCTCAGAAACCCGATAAACCGGCCATTCTCCGCCAGCGAAACGAACGCATGGACGAGCCCGGACGCTTTGAAGAAAACGCCGTCTACGCGGGTCAGGTGCTTCTGGTTGGTGAGCTTATTCCCTAGATTTCATGAAAAAGATCATTCTGGCTTTTCTTTTAGTAACGGCAGTTCCGGGAGTTCGGGCCCAGCAAACCCAAAATAAGCCCGGGCGGGAAGCCTGGTTTATGGACCTGGGTTTCGGCATGTTCATTCACTGGAGCCTGGATGCTCAGGTAGGGGCCGTGATCAGTCATTCCATGGCGGGAGCTTCGCAGGAATATTTGAAGCGGTACACCACGGAACTACCCAGGACCTTCAATCCGAAGAAATTTGATCCGGACGAATGGGCCGTGCTGGCCCGGCTGGCGGGGATGAAATACGTGGTTTTTACGGCCAAACACCACTCGGGGTTCTGTATGTGGAACACCCGGACGACGGAATTTCAAATCATGCAGACGCCCTTCAAACGGGATATGCTGAAGGAAGTAATCGAGGCCTTCCGCAGGCAGGGCATTGCCATTGGTTTATACTTTTCGCCGGAAGATTTTTATTTCCTGTATCAGCATCAGCTGCCCATTGGCCGGTTGCAGCATCCGCAGCATTACCCGGCCCGAAACCCGGCTCTCATGGAGTATGACAAACGCCAGCTGAAAGAACTCCTGACTCAGTACGGCCGCATTGATGTGCTGTTTTTTGATGGCCCCGCCGAAGGATTAAAGGAGTACGCCTGGCAATTGCAACCGGAGCTGGTCGTGACCCGGGGTCAGATGAACACCCCCGAGCAGTCCTTACCCGACCAGCCCATTCCGGGGCCCTGGGAGGCCTGCTTTACCATGGGAACGGACTGGCAGTATAAGCCAACGAACGATCCGCATAAAACGGGAACGGAGATCATTACCATGCTCATTGAAACGCGGGCCAAAGGAGGAAATCTATTATTGAATGTAGGACCTAAACCCAACGGAGAAATCCAGATTGAACAGGAAGCGTTGTTGCGGGAACTGGCTCTCTGGCAGCTGGTCAATCAGGAAAGCATTCACAATACCCGGCCCTGGCCTCTAATTCGGGAAGGAAAATACTGGTTTACCAAAGCTCCGGAGCCGAATACGGTTTACGTGTTTGTTCCCGGCGGCAACGAGTGGAAATACGGCGAACGAAAGGATTTTATCTTTCACTCGCTGGAAGGTAATGCCCAAACGAAGGTAGAGGTGGTCGGCTATGCCAGCGAACTGGTGGAGTATCGGCAGGGCTTTGATGCGAGCCTGTCGGTGCAGCCTACTGCCATGGGCTTAGCCGTCAGTGCCGTGAATGGGCAACGGCTGTACACCAATAACCGCTGGCCCAATCCCGTGGTACTTAAAATCAGTAACGTGGCTTACAAACCCCTGAACACTCAGGAGAAGCGGGATACGATGGACGGGGCTCATTAACGATGCTTCAGGAACGGGTTTGCAGGCTTGAAAGGATAGTCCGAATCAGTTAAAAGGGGGAGCGTTCAGGAATCAGGGAATTTTTTGAAGAGAAGCGGAATTACCAGTACATAATACTCCTTACTTTGTGCGTAAGGCTTCGGTTCGGAGGACCTGGGTAACGACCGTTCACGGGTAACCCTGCGAATCAGCGGCCTTCAACTAGGTATCGATTTATTTCTGTGTAACTATGACTCTTTCACTCGAAGTATTAAACGAAGTCATCCGCAATCGTCGCAGTATTTTTCCGCCGAGCTATACCGGCGAGGAAATTTCCATGCAGGAAATCGAGATGATTCTGGAAAATGCCAATTACGCTCCCACGCATCGCCTGACCGAACCCTGGCGGTTTACCATTTTTCGGGGAAACGGCCTGCACAAGCTGGCGGATTTTCTGGGAGAAACCTATCGGAATCAGACTACGCCCGAAAACTTTTCGGAAGCCAAATACGACGGCACCCGCCAGAAGGCTCTGCGTTCGGCGGCGGTGATTGCAATCAATATGGAGCTGCATCCCGAGAAAGTACCCGAATGGGAAGAACTGGCGGCGGTAGCCTGTGCCGTTCAGAACATGTGGCTGACGGCCTCGGCCCTGAAAATCGGTTCGTACTGGAGCACCCCCGGAAATCTGGAACAGCTCGGAGCTTTTCTGGAACTCAAACCCAACGAGAAATGCGTCGGACTCTTCTACATGGGACGGTTTGACGGAGCCACCAAACCAGCGGTCAGAAAACCCATCGGTGATAAACTGACCTGGATCGAAGATTAATCGATTCGCCTCCACGGATCCGTAGGTCAGACCGAATGCACGTGGAGGCTTTTTTTGCTTGTCCAGTTAGGGAGTCATTCGCCTCTGTTCCAGGTATTACTTGGAACGGTTAATGCGTATTAGTCTGTGACTGAAGGCAGTTGCAAACTACCTTCAGTGCTCGCTCCAGGTGGTGTCCTTTGGACGAACATTAGGAACAGGAGAGTGGTTACTTTTTTACATATTCTGCCGTTGTTGGTGTAGCTCCGATTAAACACCAACAACGGCGTAGGATAACTGAAAATAAATATATTACATAAAAAAACCATCAGGATAAACCTTATGGTTTTGAAAATAATCAACCTACGTAGCTATCGCCTGCTTTGTATAAGTATCTATACTTAACAAAATCTTTTTACTAAGCTTAGTAGAGAGATTTTATTTTTTTGTGTAAGGTTCTGTAGAACCTGGTTCAATCAAATAACCCTCTCTTATCTTCAACAGACCTTTTGAATTGTAAGGCAGTTGAAGTAGCATCTTATAACTGTACTCAAGATTAGCCTGGGAGGCATTACCCCGTTTAAAGCATCCTGAGCCATCGGAATCAATAAACTGATAGAATGGATAAGTAAACCAGTAGGATTTTAGTCCGTCTTTCAAATGCGTCAATTTCCATCGTCCTGAACTAGACCAGATGCTTTCACTTATCTTATCAATTACGATTGGTTTAAGATTTCCGCTAACAGCAAGAGAATCGACGATTCCTTTTTCGTTGACTCTAAACTTAAACTCTCCGTATTGAGTCTCACAATGTTGAGCTAACTCTTCAGTTACAAATACGCGTTTACCCAAAAAGTCAGATATAGGCTTTCTAAATGATCCCTGATTTAAGCTTTCTGTCAATTTAATTTCAAAATCTGGATAAAGATCACTCGTTTGAGCAATACATTGAAGACTTATCAATAAAATGACACTAGTAAAAACCATTTTCTGTACTATGTTCATGGTATGTTTAGTTACAATAAGTTCTTTTAGATGAAGCACTTCTACTACCATAACTTTTATATTTAGCATTAGTTATTTTTAATTGTTTTATGCATTTTTCAGATAGGATAGTGTAAACTCTAGCCTCTAGTAAACCACTCCAGACAAAATCATAAGCATCCTGAGCTGGCATATTTGAAAACATTTGTAGTAACGATTATGCCATTGGTTTGACGTAAAATTTTTCCGCCGTTTTCGGTGTCACTCCGCCGGAATACCAACAAAGGCAAAAAATAATGTCATAACAAAAAAGCGAATATAGATGAATTTTCGCTTTTTTGTTATGACTCAAATTAAGACTATTTTCTTTGAACTAAGAGTTGGGAATATCTTTGATATTCCTTTTCACCTTCCTTTAGTCCTTTATATAATCTATCTTCTGGCTTTAAACGTGATATGAGCTTTCGTGTCTCTTGAATAGCTATTTGGGATTGTTTTACTCCGACAGATATTATTTCTTGTTTCTTTTTCTTAGACCAATAATTTTCTAACTTTTCTAAAGCAGCAACATACACAGCAGCACTTGGATTATTTTCTTGAGCTAGCATTTCTGTATAATAGGCAATAACCGATAAGGCTTCTTTAGAAGAATCCTTCAATAGTGTGGTTGCACACAGCATTTCTAAAGCACATCTTTGACGAAAATAGAAAGCAAATGGATCAGAATTATGTTCCTCCAAAAACCTTTTTACTTTAGCATCTTCCTCGATCCAAGATATAGGAGCAGCTGTTTTCGTTTCCCAATTAATTTTAGTAGGTATAAATAATCGAGCTTTAGTAATAACTCTTTCATTACTAAGAGATTGATCCATCGAGGGGGGAAGCTTGGAAAAATTAATTGTTCTTGGAAGAATAGACTAGTCTATAATCCCTGAAGGGGATAAACTTTCCTTTGTAGGCACAAAAGCATCTTTTTCAACCTTTTGAGTACAGGATATGAAAGATGTTATAATAAATAAACTTAGTACAATTGAGCTTTTCATTGTTCTGAAATTTAAGTTGCGAAACATTTAAATACAGTAAATCAAGCTGGAGGCCCACAAGATGGACAGTTTTGTGATATATAGCTAGGCTCAATATACACTGTCCCGTATCCAATAGTTCTACCTGTGCAATCGTACACGGGATGATAAACGAAGCTGGTTCCAGGAAGCTTATTGTTAATACAGCAATCTAAATAAGCTAGTTGAACCCAGCTAACAATTGTATAATGCGGGCATTCATAAGAACCTGTAGGTACAGGTAACTTACAATAGCATTCCTAGATAGGCATTGGTGGTGCTTGAGATCTTACTGAAGCAGGATTAATAAGAGAAAGGCTTACCAAGCCTAGGCATAAACAGACTGATCTAATTATAGTTTTTCTCATGCATTTAACTATTTAATGGTTATAATAAATGAATGACATAGTATAATACTTTATATAAAGTAAAAATTTAAAATATACAAATTTATAAAAAATAAAATAAGTTTATTAAACGGTAAAATTATCAATAATCAAAATACCGACAGCATGATTCCCGCCGTTGGTGGTGCTTAAGCGAAGCGTTACTAACAATTATTCCAAACCCTAAGTAAGGGACCGGAAATTATTCTGATTCTCTCCGTTATTAGTAGTTATTTAAGCTTTGCTAACCGTATAACCTCTATATTAGCTGTAGTTCAGTTAATAATTTTTGTTGGTAACGCTTCACTAAACACCACCAACGGCAAGAATGTATTAAGTCCGCAGGATGTCACCTGGAACGGCTGGTGACTGTCAGTTTGTGACTGACGGCAGCTTGATTTGGGTTCCTGCTCTGCGGGCTCAATACCTTCAACAGTCAAAGAGTTTTGAGCCTCATTGATAAGAATAGTAGATAACAAAGAAATTTCCCCTTTCAGGCGTCTGATTGTATAACATTACCTGGATTTTCAGGAGAGAGTTGCGGTTTCTGCGGGCTTAGTTGACTTCAGTAAGGAGTGAAAGATGAATCTTACCTATGAAACGCGAAACGTTCGGGAAACTGCTTCAGAAATACCTGCAAAATGAGTGTACACCCCAGGAGCGAGAGCTGGTGGAGCACTGGTATAGTTTACTGGAAAACCAGTCGTCTTCCCGCAACGGAGAACCGGAGAACTGGGATGAGCTGGAATCAAAACTCTGGAGCCAGATCCACGACCACATGGGAACGTCGGCAAAGCCCGGCTTTTTCAGCCGGATTCGGATCGCTTATCAGGAAAATGCCTCGTTCTGGAAAGGAGCGGCCGTCCTGATTGGGATTCTGGGCTTTGGCTGGAGCCTCTGGAAGGGAACTTCGCCCACATCGGCAGAAAAGCCCCTGCTGGCCCGTCATGAGTCCGACTGGCTTACGGAGAGCAACGATAAGGCCCAATCCCTGCTCGTGAAGCTGGAAGACGGAAGCACGGTCCGGCTCCTGGGCCGTAGCTCGCTGCGGTATCCCCGGCATTTTGATTCTGCTCACCGGACGGTATATCTACAGGGAGATGCGTTCTTCTCCATCCAGAAAATGCCGGAAAAACCGTTTTTTGTTCATACCCATCAGTTAACGACCAAAGTTCTGGGAACCAGCTTTTTCGTTCGGGCTCAGGAGTCTTTAGGGCAGATTAAAGTGGAAGTAGTGACGGGCCGGGTCATGGTCTACTCCGAACAGACGAAAGCCAAAACGCAGGAGGTGGTGCTAACCCCGAATCAGGCCGCAACTTTTCACGAAGCCAGAGAACAGTTGACGACGAGTCTGGTTGAACAACCGAAACTTCTTCCGGCGGTTCAGCAGTTCACGCCCTCTTTCCGTTACAGTGATACGCCGCTATCCGAAGTCATTTCGGAACTGGAACGGGCCTACGGCGTACAGATTAAGCTGGGTAATGCCCACCTGAACGACTGCCCCTGAACGGCCGACTTATCTTCGCAAAGTCTTTATGCTCAGCTGGATATTATTTGTGCGGCCCTGAAATCCAGCTATACCGTTCAGGGAACTTCGATTTTTTTGACGGGTAAGGGTTGTCAATAGCCGTCTTTCCTGGGTATTCTTAACTTTTGCCTTTAAGCCCTGATTCATATGAGATTAGGTTTGATTCTGCCCTCCGTGGCCCTCGCTTGTCTATCGCTCGCAGCCCTGCCGTCTTACGCTCAGAAAGCCTACAGCTGGACTAACTTACCCGTCATCGAACAACCTAAATTCCGGAAAGACAGCCTGAATGTGCAGTCCTTCGGAGCCAAAGGCGACGGCCTTACCCTCAACACGAAAGCCATTAATCAGGCCATTGATGCCTGTAGTAAAAAGGGCGGGGGAGTTGTGGTTATTCCGGCCGGACTCTGGCTGACGGGTCCCGTGGTGATGAAAAGTAACGTGAACCTTCACCTGAAGAAGGCAGCGACCCTGTTGTTCACGACGGACAAGTCGCAATATGCGATTGTGGAGGGTTTCTACGAAGGAAAAGCAGTGGCCCGGAATCAGTCCCCCATTTCAGGAACCGATCTGGAAAACGTAGCCCTAACCGGACAGGGCATCATTGATGGGAATGGCGACGCCTGGCGGGCCGTGCATCAGCGGCAACTGACCGAAGGCGAATGGAAAGCGAAAGTAGCTTCGGGGGGCGTGCTGAACAAAGACGGTAAAACCTGGTATCCCAGCGAATCGTTTCGCAAAGCCAGTGTCGAAAATACCAGTATGTTACTAACCCCCGGCAAATCGCTCTCGGATTTTGCCGAGATGAAAGACTTCCTGCGACCCAATCTGGTGGTGTTCCTTCGCTGCAAAAAGGTAGTATTAGAAGGGTTGACGTTTCAGAATTCTCCCGCCTGGTGTCTGCACCCGCTGTTGTGCGAGCATCTGACGTTACGAAATCTGACGGTTAAAAATCCCGAATACGCTCATAATGGTGACGGCATGGACATCGAGTCCTGCAAAAACTTTCTGATTGAAGGCTGTTCACTCGACGTGGGAGACGATGCCATCTGTATCAAATCGGGCAAGGACGAAGAAGGCCGCAAACGCGGGGTACCGACGGAGAACGGCGTGATCCGAAACAATGTGGTGTATAATGGTCACGGCGGATTTGTCGTGGGAAGCGAAATGAGCGGCGGAGCCCGTAATATTTTCGTTCAGAACTGCACGTTCATGGGAACTGATAAAGGCCTGCGGTTTAAATCCGTGCGGGGCCGCGGGGGCGTGGTGGAAAACATTTACGCCAAGGATATTTATATGAAAGACATTGATCAGGAAGCCATCTTCTTTGATATGTACTATTTCGTGAAATTCGCTACGGACAGTCCGCGTGACGAACGCCCCATTGTCAACGAAGGAACGCCCGTGTTCCGGAATATGGTTTTTGAAAATATCGTTTGTCGGGGAGCCAAAAAAGGAGTCTTCGTGCGGGGCTTGCCCGAAATGCCGATCCAGAACATTACGATGAAAAATATGGTGCTGGAAGCGGGCCGTGGCGTAGAACTGACGGATGCCAGTGGTATCAAACTGGAGAAAGTACAATTGGTAACCCAGACCGCTGAACCGCTGGTGTTCATTGACAATAGCCAGAAACTAATCTTTGATTCCATCGTTCATGCCGGGAATGTGCCGGTTCTGTTTGACGTGCAGGGCGAAAGAAGTCAGGCGATTCAGGTGAAGGGCACGCCGGTTCAGCGTAACCAGATGACCTTTACCAAAGGAGCCGATCAGAAGCAGTTACAACTGAATGAGTAAATGACCTCTAACGGCTTGTCAGCGTAATCGATTCATAGCGTATATCCACCTACGTGGGGCTGCCAGCGAAAAGCGGGCAGCGGCAGGGCCAACCTGACCGCTACCCGCTTTTTTGCTGGCAGCCTGGTTTATAGCTTTCCCTCATCCTGAGATAAAGTTTCTTCCTTCGTTCGGAGAAACAGACGTACCCTTATTTACCGGATACTTCCGCATCAATCATTTTCATTTCCACTAACCAGCGTTCGCATAATTCGGTCCATAACTGGGTAGAACCGGGGTTATTCCGCAAAGCAATGGCATGCTTTCCCTGCGGAAAAATGTGCAGACTTGAAGGAATGTGCTTACCGAGCAGAGCCTGATAAAATAACAGACTATTCGTCGCATGAACGGCCGGGTCATCAAAAGCATGCACCAGAAAACACGGTGGGGTCCGGGCGGTTACCGCATTTTCGAGGGAATAGGCTTTCAGTAACTCCGCCGAAGGAGCAGGCCCCAGCAGATTTTTGCGGCTTCCGGCATGAGTAGGGTCTTTCATGGAAATAACGGGCGAAACCAGAATGGCAAAATCCGGGCGAAACGCCTGCCCGTTGATCGCGTCCTGAATCTGAGAAACGTCCTGCGTGTTCGTTGCCAGTTGTGCCGCCAGATGCCCTCCCGCCGAGCTGCCCTGAACCCCAATCCTGTCCGGATGGATACCCCAGGTTTGGGCATGATGACGAATAACTTTCATCGCCCGCTGAGCATCCTGCAAAGGACCGATTTCGCGTTGGTTTAAATCGGGAGAGTTGGGCAGACGGTAATTGAGCACGAAAGCACTAATGCCCATGGTATTGAACCACTTGGCTAGTTGCCAGCCACTGATGACATACGCCAGTCGTTCGTACCCCCCGCCGGGACAAATGACCACTGCCGCTCCTTTATTTTCCTGACTTGAGGGAAAGAAGGCGTACATGCCCGGCGTACCCACCCGGTAGACCCGCTCATTGGCGATGCTGTCGGTGAGGGCTAACCCTTTCGAATTGGGCATTTTTTCCTGCGGCCAGAGCGGAATAAATTCCTGAGCCTGGCTTTGCGTATAGATAATAAGCAGCAGTACAAGAGTGGTGACTGATTTCATGAAGGTAGAAAATGGGGTGGTGGATCCCCCCGTTTGGGTAACTGCTAGCGGCGGAAAAGCGGGTAGCGGTTATGTATGAAGGGTAGACAGACTTCACCCCAATAAATGGCTTTTCGCTGGCAATGGGTCGCGGATGCTTCTAAAATAGAATTCGGTTCCTACCTATATTTTCCTGTCATTCAAAGCGAAGCGAAGAACCTTACCGGGGGTGGCCAAACGTGGTCGGGCATGGTAAGGAATGATTGTCAGCAACCGAAGAAAATTTAACGGGTATCCTGACAAGGGTGCTGCCAGCGAAAAGCGGGCAGCGGCCAAGCCTGAGTAAAGCCTTCACTGCTACCAGCGGAAAAGCGGGTAGCGGCAGGGCCAATGCTTCAACGATTATAAAGCGGAGGGCTTCCACTGATCCTCACCCGCCAGAATACGCTCGGGTGTATACGTCTTTGCGTCCTGAGCCGTCAGTGTCTTCGCCCAGGGTACGCGTTTGCCCGTGTCCGTTCCCCGGCTGTCGTACTCCGCGTAGAAGACGGTTTTCTCGTTTTCGGTATTTCCCCAGTTATTCCAGCCTTCGGGGACGATGTGTGAACCCATTTTCGTACGAATGAAAACGGTTTTGGCCCAGGGTCGCCAGGGCCGGCCAAGGTACACTTTCTTCGCCGCCGGATCGGTGATTAACTCACAATCCAGAAATACAAAGCCATAGGTCTGATAAGCCGGAGTGGCAGCAGCCGTGATGTAAGAGTCGGATAAACTTTTGATGCGGCAGGCCTGAAAGACAGCAACCGATTTTCCGAAGATGAAATCAGTGGTACCCTCCATGTGGCAATTCTGATAATACTGACGACTGCCTTCCCGGGCGGCGTATAAGGTATCCTGATTCCCCAGCAGCACGCAGTTTTTGCAGATAAAGCGATCTCCTTCCACGTGCAGAGCTACGGCCTGCCCGACGCGTCCGGCCGTATTCTGAATCGTCAGATTTTCCAGTATAACGTCGGGTGCATCGACGAGGACCGTGAATGAGGTGTAAGTACTGAATTTGGGATTACCCGTTGCGTCTTTACCACCCGGATAATCTTTGCCTGAGTAATCATTGCCCGTAATAATGACGCCGTCTTTGCTCTCGCCTTTGATGTGAATATTGGGTTTCCAGGAAGGTATAACCAGTTTTTCCACATACGTACCCTTTTTCACGAGCAGCGTAACCCGTACCTGCATGTGATCGCGGAAGGCATTGATGCCTTCCTGAATAGTTTTAAAATCACCGCTACCGTCCTGGGCAACGGTGTAGGTGACGGCTTCGGTGGGACTTTTCTGCTGAGCCTTCAGACCCAGCGTGAGCAGACTGAACAGTCCAAAAAGAAGAATGCTTTTCATCATTACTGAATGGGAAAAATATGTTGTAGGAAACGGTCGATGTATTGCAGCGTAGGCGTAAACCAGGGCTCGAAAAACAGAAAGGTATGTGGAGCGTTTTCGAACGTATGCACCTCAGAATAGATGCCGTGTTTGTTCAAAATCTGAATGAAATCCTCCCGACCCGCGTGCATGCGGGCCACGGAGCTGTTCAGAAATAAAACAGGAGGTGTTTGAGGACCAGCGTGATTCAGGGCCCCTGCTTCGTGCCAGAGTTCCGGCTTTTCTTTTTTGGTATACCCAAACCAGTACGTTCCGGCTGAAATCGATCTGGAATCATCGCCCTCGCCCGATTCGGGGTGAATGAAGGCCAGTGTTCCATCAATGTCGATAATACCCTGAACTGTGCTGTTCTGAGCCTGGTTTGGTCCTTCAAACTTCGGGTTACCATTCGTGGTTCCGATTAAAGCGGCCAGTTGACCACCCGCTGAGAAACCAAGAATGGCGATTTGCTGAGGGTTAATCTGGTAGTCTTTTGCATGCGTTCGAACCCAGCTTACGGCCGCTTTCAGATCCTGCACAGCGGCGGGGTATAAGGCCTCCGTAGAAAGCCGGTATTCAACGGGAATGGCCACGTAACCACGGGCGGCTAATTGCTGGGCCAGGGTGTAGTTATGCGTTCGGTCCCCCGAACGCCAGCCGCCCCCGTGCACCATCAGTACTGCCGGGCGAGTGTTTTTCTGATCTTTATAGAAAAGATCGAGCTTTAATTCCCGGCCCTTGTCCAGCTTCCGATACGTTTTGGAAGATACTTTTTTTACACCAGCCGGTACGCTCGCGTCCGCCAGCCGGATTTCCGGATGGTATTTTAATTCTTTCTGATAAGAACATAGAACGGTAAAAGAAGTATCCGGTTGACCGCTCGGGCTCGGCTGGATTTGAGCCTGAGTGGTCAACGCCAGGCTTACTCCGAAGAAAAGGGCATAATAGTTCATGGCAGCAGGATTAAGGAAGCGGTTCAACCCGGAACCAGTCTATATCGGCGTAGCCCGAATCGTTAATCTGGGCGGAGCGGGTACAGAACAGCCCTACTTTAGCTCCAATCCAGCGGCCTACTTCGGCAGTGAAGGGTTCGCCCGCTTTTTCAAACTGATTTCCGTCTTTACTGTAACTAAACTGACAAACGCCGCCTTTACTAACATCCACCCGCAGGTAAATTCGTTCGCCGGGCTTAATACTGATGAGCCGATTCTGTTTTTCAGCCTTATTCTCCGGAGCTTTTACCGCTACGGCAGCCATCAGATCCAGTCCCTGTTTGTTACTTTTGAGAAACAGCGAAGCATAGCTGAGTCCCATGACGACGAGTCCGGCCTGTTCACTTTCGAGTTTAGGGTTAGGGGTAAACACCAGCGAAGTAGTAACCCGAAACGTCTCGGCTGGAAACTTCTGCATCAGCACATTCGGAACGCTCCAGAGATTCTGAGCTTCGGCGGGCGTTTGCTGGGAATAGAGTCGCAGAAAGCCTTCGGGATGCAGCATATGCCAGATCCCTTTCGGGTTGGCCTGCCATTGCCACTGTTTTCCCAGAAAAAGATCGTTGAATTCGTCGCTGTCGGGTGGCGTGGCGATGGGATGACTCCGACCGACGTTCGGCTTCTTATAAACCAGCACGGGTTCACCCTTCCCGTCACCGTCTGGATCCTCGCCAATGACGGGCCAGTCGTTCACCCACTTCATGGGTTGCAGGTGCACGATTCGTCCGTAAGCTTCTTTATCCTGAAAATGGAGAAACCAGTCTTCCGATTTGCCATTAATGGGGGCTGTCGTCACCCAGGCTCCCTGATGGGGACCGTTGATGGGCGATTTTCCCTGATCCATCACCACTTTACGTTCGTAAGGACCATAGACGTTTTTCGAACGAAGGACCAGCTGCCAGCCCGTCGAAACGCCACCCGCCGGAGCGAAGATGTAGTAATATCCGTTTCGTTTGTAAAACTTGGGCCCTTCAACGGTCGGGTCTTTTTCGTGACCGTCGTAAACCAGCACGCCTTCGTCGAGCACTTTCGTGCCTTCTTTATTGAGCTTCTTGATTGTTAATACGCTCTTGATACCCGCCCGGCTTCCGGCCCAGCCGTGAACGAGGTAGACTTCGCCGTTATCATCCCAGAGAGGGCAGGGGTCAATCAGGCCCTGACCGCCCTCCACCAGCACAGGCTCCGACCAGGGACCCGCGGCGTTTTTGGCTTTGGTCAGGTAAATGCCAAAATCCGGATCGGGGTAATAGAGGTAAAACTCGTTGTTATGATAACGAATGGCCGGGGCCCAGACGCCATTACCGTGCTGCGTTTTCGAAAAATGATCGAAAGGCGGCTGACGGTGCAGGGCATGACCGATCAAAGTCCAGTTGACCAGATCTTTGGAGTGGAGAATGGGTAAGCCCGGAACGGCATCAAAGCTGGAAGCCGTCATGTAAAAGTCGGACCCTACCCGGCAAACGTCCGGGTCAGAGTAATCGGCGTGTAACACCGGATTTTTATAAGTGCCATTCCCCAGATCCGCCACCCATACCTTAGAGGGTGGCGGCGTAGGTTTGGGTATCACCTGAGCCGTTAATGAACTGATGGAGGCAAGCGATACTAAAAGAAAAGAACGCATAGATTCAGAGTATTGGATTCAGTAATGGAAAGACCCGTTTAAATGCTTCGAACCTTACTTGCGACGGCCCTGAGCCTGATCCATTTCCAGAGCCAGGAGGATGAAGGGGCCCACGGCTTTGGGGTCGTTGTCGCGTTTGGCTTCCTGAATGTAATACTCGTAAGTTCCTGAACGATAGGGTGTACCGCCCAGCCCGGCTCCGGCACAGGTATGAATGATCGAAATATCTCCGTTCGCTTCCTTCCGAATGAGATTCTGCAAAATTCCTTCATACCCTTTACGGCCCGTCGCTAGATAAGAAGCCGGAAGTGTACCCTGCCGCACGCCTTTAACCAGAAAATAAGCTAACATGGTTGAAGCGGAAGCCTCGCCGTAGTTTCCCTCGTTCGGGCCTGCGTCCATGACCTGATACCAGAGTCCGGTTTTGGGGTCCTGATACTTCACCAGCATATCCGCCACGTGATGGGCGACGGCTACGATGGAATCCCGCTTGGGATGTTTTTTCGGGAAAAATTCCAGTACATCCACCAGCGTCATGGCGTACCAGCCCAGACCGCGTCCCCAGACGTGCGGCGAACGACCCGTCGCCGGATCGGCCCATTGCTGCTGACGGCTTTCGTCCCAGCCGTGGGCGTATAATCCGGTCTCGGGTTGTTTATTATGCCGGTCAATCAGGATGATCTGCCGGGCTACTTCATCGTACAGAGCGGGTTCTTTGAACGTCTGAGCATACTGAGCCAGAAACGGCGAGGCCATGTACAGTCCGTCGAGCCACATCTGGTGCGGATACCTTTTTTTGTGCCAGAAGCCCCCCTCCGACGTTTTGGGGTGGGTTTTCATCTGATTTCGAAGACTTTCCAGAGCCTTTTTATATTTCTCATCGCCCGTTTTATCGTACAAGGCAAAAACAAATTTTCCCGGATTCACCCAGTCGATGTTGTATTCTTCGGCACTATAGGTTTTGATCGTACCATCGGGCTGAATCATGTCATCGGCGTATTCCTTAATGTAGGCGTAATACGAATCCTGACCTCCGCGTTTCCAGAGTTTCTCCAGCGACGTACACACCAGACCGTGACAGTAATTCCAGCGGGGCTCCTTCGAAAAGTCCAGCATCCAGCCTTTGGGGTTGCGATGAATATCCGAATCGGCCATCTGGCGGGCCCATTCGAGGGGCTTCTTTTCTATGACCTGAGCCTGAGCTACAAACGCTGCGTTAGTGAGAATAATAGCTAGAGCATACTTTCGAAAAAACGATGGAATCATCATAGGGTTTAGAGGCATAGATCCATAGTAAATGGTGGAAAACGAAAAAATTAGTTGTAGATTGAACGTAGAGTAACTTGGATGAATAAGGTTATAGGGTAAGCTTATTCTGAGTTAATCAAACTGTTGACGGATACGAATGAATAAATGAATGTTACTCTTCGGGAATATAAGTAATGGTCTTATAATCAGTCGTTTAATTTTAAAGTAGTGAGATAGGTTAGGTTATCAAATGACTCTAAAAAGTGACTGCTTCAAATGATTAGCCGAAGAACGTAAGCAGAAATCCTGTCTGGGGAAAGACGATGAAGATGGGGCATACCCTTAGGTTTTGAAAAGCAGGCAACACAAAAGTCGATTCAACAGTTAGTAAGTTTAGATATCAGCTCTAAACCTATTAACTCTATGATACGATTCCTTTTTATTAGTGTATTCGTTTTCATTAGCGGAAACGTTTTTGCTCAACACAGCTATCAGATAAGTGGTAAAGTGAATGCCTTGAAAGACGGCGATAAAATTTTTCTGATTTATAATCTTGGCGACCAGCAAATCGTAGATTCTACGCTGGTAAAAAAATCGGAATTTGAGTTCAGGGGTGAACTGGACGTTCCCGTCCTGGCGAGCTTGTTTCTGCATGATAATCCTTACGCAACGAAAACTACGGGCGGCAGGAACTGGGATTACGTGCGTTTTTACCTGGAGCCAGTTTTGATGAATATGCAGGCACCTGACTCGCTGAAACACGTCCGGATTACTAACTCGCCCAGCAATAAGCTTTACAAAGAGTTACAAGCCCTGCTGAAGGATAATGACCGTAACTATTCGGATTTTGTGAAAGCTGCCCAGAAGCTTTCGCCGGATCAAATGAAAGATAAGGCCGTGTTTGACAGTCTTGTCGCAATTGAAAATGAGTTATTGCATCAATCGTATGAGATTCATCTGGCTTTTGCTGACCAACATCCTGACGCCTACGTTGCCCTGATTAGTTTGGATCACGTGGCGGCTCAGAAAGGCATGAGTGAACGGGCCGGAAAAGTTTACGGGAAGGTAAGCCCCGAGTTAAAAAGCACGCCTTTGGGTAAGAGCATTCCGATTAAACTCGTAGCTCTGGAACGCACGGCTATGGGAGCGATTGCTCCTGACTTCGAACAGCGTACACCCGAAGGCAAGCTTATTAAACTTTCCAGTTACAATCAGAAAAAATACGTGTTGGTAGACTTCTGGGCCAGCTGGTGCGGACCATGCAGAGAGGAAAATCCTAACCTGACCAAAGTTTACGAACGATATAAAAACAAAGGTTTTACTATTCTGGGGGTTTCGCTGGATACTCCGGGTCAGAAGAAAGCTTGGCTGAAGGCGATTGAAAAAGATGGTTTGGTCTGGACGCAGGTTTCTGATTTAAAAGGCTGGGATAACGAAGCCGCTAAAATGTACGGCATTCGGGGTATTCCGGCTAATTTCTTGTTGGATCCTTCGGGAAAAATCATCGCCAAAGATCTTCGCGGCGATAAGCTTCATGAGGAGTTAAAGCGAATTTTTAAGGAGTAATGTGATAACTGTTCTTCCTGCCGTTGTGGGTATTTAGCGAAGCGTCACCCGCACTACCTAAGTACCCCCACCTGTCTTCCTGAGCGGATCGAAGGACCTTACTTGGTGTTGCGGCAATTCGCCTGCAGGAGAGTATTATCCAAACTCAGGGAAGGTCTTTCCCTGCGGTCGAGATGACAGGGCGGGGGTGGGTTCCCAGCGTTGTTGGTATTTAGGGAAGTGGTACCGATAACTAAGTTATTAACAGAAATACGGTCAAATATAAATGTTTTACCGTTAGCGAAGCTTGAATAACTACTAATAACAGCGGGAAATAGAATGATTTCGGGTTCCTGACTTATTGTTAGAAGTAATTGTTCGTGACGCTTCGCTCAAACACCAATAAAGGCGGGAATGTTAAAATTATACTTCCTGTAGAGTCTTTTGATTTATGTCATAGTTAAATGTTTTATCGTGAAAAGTAAATACTAATATACTTCCATTATCAATCCATTTCCCAATCTCTAAAAAATATCTTTGTGATAAAATCATATTTATATCTACATCTGGATCAAATTCGATACCTGATGAAATAGGTAATTCAGGAAAATAAGTAAAACAAGATGTATCGTTATCTGAATATTCTATTCTAAACAACTGTTGATCATAAATAAGCTTCCTGGATACAGTTAGTTTCTTATTCTTATGTTTCTTAGGTATTTTTATTTTAGTAAAATATGGTAAATAATAGTCCGAATTAAGGATATTATTAGTTGCATCATCGATAATAGTTTCATCTATATTTAACATTTTTACATATTTTTTTATCCCTTCTCCTAATGATATAGTAAATGGCTTTAATAAAAGATCTCCTTTTAACTCATTATAGTCATAGTGAATAAAACAATGAGACCTTCCCATATAATCGGAGGATTTACCAGCTAGTCTTGGTTGATAAGGTACATAATTTACTAGAGTGTCCCTAGTAAGGACCATTATTAGCACTTTCGTATTAGTAAGTTCGAGAGTAGATAGTCTTTCTATATAAAGTGACCCAATATGTAACATCAACAATTTTAATCGATTACATACATATTCACTTTCAGAAATTTCTCTAATTAAATCTGGTCTAATTTCAACAAGTCTCATGTCTAAGGGCCGTAAAGTTTTTTCATTTCCGCCGTTGTTGGTGTTGCTTCGCTAAACACCAATAACAGAGCAATCGCCCGCTTCACTTCAATACCAGCGGCAATCCCGAAACCATAAAAACTGCCTCCGATGCTTTTTCAGCGACGTATTGATTCGCCCAGCCCTGTAAATCCGTGAATTTTCGTCCTAACGAAGTCTCGGCGTGTAAACCCATGCCGATTTCGTTGGAGATGATCAATAGCGTGGCAGGAATTTCCAGTAAGGCATCAACTTCGGCTTTGAAGGCCGTTAAGGTTGATGCGATGTCGCTGTCGTGATCCATGAACAGGTTCGTTAACCATAAGGTTACGCAGTCAATAACCACGACGCGATTTTCCAGCGGCAGCTGAGCCAGATTTTTTTCCGCCTCCAGACTCGTCCATTCCGGGCCGCGTTCCTGCTGGTGCCGCTTTACCCGCTCGGCAAAGTCTTCGTCCCAAATTTTGGCCGTAGCTACGTAAACGGGATTTTCGGCTAAAGCCAGAGCCCGCAGCTGAGCGTAACGACTCTTGCCACTGCGGGCTCCGCCGGAGATGTAAATAATCATTCGGCAGACTTAAAGCGTTTATACAGAAAGAGTTGCCATTTTTCTTCGGCTACGCCCGCCTGATCCATCTCGGCCCGGGCCAGGGTAAAGAATAAATCCGACAAACGGTTGATGTAGGCCGGAATGGCTTCGTGTACTTCGTCCGTTTTGATGAGCGATACCAGTCGGCGTTCGCCCCGACGCATTTGCGTGCGGATCATGTGGCAGAGGGCCGATACTTCGTTGCCGCCGGGTAGGAGGAAATAATCCGAAGGCGAAGTCATGGCGTTTTCCAGTGCATCAATCCAGGTTTCGCAGAACTCGGCTCCGTCTACGGGCATGGGGTTCTTGTTTTCCTTTTTCGCATCGGAAGGGCGTGCCAGATGGGACATCATGTCCATCAGGTCTTTCTGAATTTTGTGCAGATTCGGCTGCCAGGGATGTTCGTTGCCCAGTTTCACCCGTAATAATCCGATGGTGGAATTGACTTCATCGAGTGTTCCGATGCATTCTACGCGAACGTTATCTTTATCTACGCGGCTGCCGCCGAATAAACCCGTCGTGCCTTTATCGCCTTTTTTAGTGTAAATTTTCATGCGTGTTTGCGGTACGAATACCGATTGGAAAGTTCCTGTAATAACGTTTGAATGGAAGTAACGAAGGTTTGCTCATCAATCAGCCAGCCTTCGTCGGTAACCTGTACAGAATGTTCGGCATATTCCTGAAGCTGATATCCCTCGCGGGACAAGGCCCGGCGAGTCCAGAAGAGGGAAGGGGAGTCTCCCCCTAACCGCAGGGCTGGCCCGGTCGGGTTCGGGTAGAGTTGAAAGGTGCCGGTCGAGCGGTCAAAGGCAAAGCCCGAGGCCGCGAACGTTCGCTCAAAAGATCCGTTTAAAACCAGATCTTCGGGAACGCCGTGTTCAAATTTCCCTCCAGATCCCATGAGCCACAACACGTCGGCGGCCTGAAGGGCCAGATCCAGCTCGTGCGTGGAGAGTAAAATGGCTTTCTGCGTTTGCCGGGCCAGTTCGTGTAAGAGCCGCATGAGTTCCACGCGGCTTGGTAAATCCAGATGAGCCGTGGGTTCATCGAGTAAAATCAGATCCGTATCCTGAGCCAGAGCACGAGCCAGCATGACTTTTTGCCGTTCGCCATCGCTTAACTGCGGTAATCGTCGGTCAATAAATGCATCGGTACCCGTTAATTTCAGGGCCCAGTTGATCTTTTGGTGATCGTCGAAGGTCAGGCTTCCGAGCCAGTTGGTATAAGGTGTCCGGCCCAGAGCTACCAGTTCACCGACGGTCAGATGGCCCGCTTCGACCCGGTCGGTTAAGACCAGACTTAGCTTTTGAGCCAGTTCACGGGGCGGAATCTGGGCTAAGGCCTGGTCTCCGAGGTAAATCTCTCCGCTCAGGGGTTTCTGCAAGCCGGAAAGCGTTCGCATAAGCGTGGACTTTCCGGCTCCATTCGGACCGAGCAGACACACCAGCTGTCCTGCTTTGAGCTGAACCGACAAGGAACCGGCTATTCGCGTAGAACCATAACCAATGCTAAGTTCACGGGTATGCAACAGCGTCGAATTCATGAGAAAGAGGCTCGAAGATTATGCCGACTCACAATCATCCAAATGACAATGGGTGCTCCCAATAGTGAAGTGACGACGTTAATGGGGAGCACGGATTGCGTACCGGGTAACTGAGCGATGCTATCACAAACCAGCATTAAAATACTGCCGATCAGTCCGCTGGCCGGAATCAGAACCCGGTGATTGGAGGTGCCCAGTAAGGAGCGGGTGAGGTGCGGAACGGCAATGCCTACAAAACCGATGGGGCCACAAAAGGCCGTGATGCTACCCGTTAGAATGCTCGTACTGGCGAGAATGATGGTGCGGGCTTGCCCTACGGTTAAGCCCATACTGCGGGCGTACGCTTCGCCGAGTAATAAAGTATTTAAAGCTTTGGACGAAGCGAAGGTCAGGAGTAACCCGAGAATCACCACGACCGCAAGCACCAGCAGGTGATTGTCTACTACGCCGCCCAGCGAGCCAAACGTCCAGAGCAGGTATTCCTGCAACTGTTCGGGCTGACTGAAATATTGCCAGATGCTGATGATGGAAAGCGTGATGGTTCCAACCATGACGCCAACGATTAATAATACGACATGATCACGAACCCGCCCGGCAATGGCCAGAACCATCAGTAACACCAATGCCGAACCCATCGAAGCCATGAAGACAATCAGCCAGCTACCCGAAACGCCCAACTGACGAATGGCGTACAGACTCGTGACGCTGCCACTGCCCAGCATGACCGCCGCTACACCGAGACCGGCCCCGGCCGTAATACCTAACTCAGACGGCCCCGCCAGGGGGTTTCGGAATAAGGTTTGCATTTGTAAGCCACTGACTGACAATCCCCAGCCGACCAGCACCGCAGTGATGGCCTTAGGTAACCGAATGTTTTCAATAATGAAAAGCCAGGCCGTTTCTTCGGATTTCCGGGTAAACAGAATGCGGGCCACTTCCCCGGCTGGAATGGAAACTGAGCCGAGCGTCAGGTTCATCACGAAACACGCCAGGCTCAGCAGAATCAGCAGGCTGAATAACAGCGGTCGGGTCATTGCAATTTTTTGTAGTAATACAGCTCGTAATCGGGCAGTAACTCGGGGTGCAGAATCTTAATGAGATCGGACAAAATCAGGTGTGGACTGACGGCTCCCGATTCCCAGTAATCGTTTGATCCCCGGACATTGGTGCGTTTGCTGTAGTTGTAGAGCTGACCCGTTTTGAACGCTTTAAATTCGCCGTAACGGCTGTCTTTGTCGAGAATATCCTTTTTCGTATCCCGGCCACTGATCCCTACATTCAGCCAGTAATCGGCCTGTAGTCCAATGGGATACACGGCTTCAAAGTTGAGGGGTAAGCTTCCCGTTGCCTTGACTTTATCCCAGTGGTAGGTGGTTCCGGCATCCCGGAAAAACTGAGCCATGTAACTATCTCCGTTAGGTACGTACCAGGCATCTTTGTAACTCGTTCCGGTAATGATGCTGGGTTTCTGTTTCAGGTTTTTCGTAAGACCGGCCAGGCGTTTGTATTCCTTTTCGATCTCGCTGAATTTCTGGTTAACCAGAGCCTCCTTATTCAGCAGAGCCGCCATGAGCTTTACCCATTCGGCCCGTCCCAGCGGTGTGGTTTCTACCCACTCGGAGTTAATCAGCACCGGAACGCCTGCGGCATTGAGGGTCTGATACCGGTCCAGCCGGGCATTGGGTTGACCTGTGGCCATCACCAGATCGGGTTTCAGGGCGACCAGCACTTCTTCATTAAGGGTCTGATCTTTACCGACCTGCGTAATTTTCTTTTCGTTAATCCGTTCAATGACCTTAGGGGAGGATACGTATTTCAGATCACCCAGCCCCACCAGAACGTCCTCCGCTGAAAGAAAACTCAGTAAGCCGATGTGCAGGGAAGACATACCGACCATCGTGCGGAGCGGAATTTCGATGATCTGCCGATCCGCGTAGCCTTTGGGTCGGGGCGTGCCGCGTTGGAGCAGAATGTAGCGGGCCGTATCCGTCGTTTTCTCAAAGGGACTGAGTACGTCGACAATTTTGTAATTGGGCCGGTATTGAATACGGAACCCTTTCGCGTAGTTAAGTTTTACTTTTTCGGGAAAATAATCCTGTTTTACGGAAACGTCGCCCTGTTCGGATACGGAGGAGGTGGTACTGCACTGCGTGAAAACGGCCAGATTACCCAGGCTCAGTAGCAAACCAAAGGCCCACCGGATCATCGTTTTCCGGGTCACAAGTATAGAAGTAGAAATCATGGTTCGTACGAGCTTTTCATCCGAAAGCTGTCGGGGGTTAAGCATCAAGGCAGGTCTTCTGACTCATTCCCTTCCAAAACTCCTTCCCAGGCAAAGCCCAGTGGATGTGCGTTTGGAAGTGAAGTGTTTCGAGTTTTGTGTATAGAGTTTTGAGTTCATGAAATGCTAATACTAACTCAAACCTCTATACACAAAACTCACAAACGCTTTCGGAATTTACAGCAGCGGAGACTGTTTCGGGGTTACACCGAATTCCCTTTTAACTATCTTCTTTCGGAGAAAATAGACCTTCACGCGTGAATGAGGGGGCAAAGCTACAAAGAATTAACGGGAGGGAAAGGCCTCGGCCGAAAGAAGTCCTGTGGCGGGAGCGGTAACGAACGTAATCCGTTCCTGAATAGAGCCTTTGGGTAAAGTCCGTACCTGATAGCCGTACTGCTGATACGTCTTCGCAAGGGCCTGATACAGCTCCTCGGCTTCGGGGAAGCTCTGCCAGCGTTCGTCGTCGTTCACGTAAATTTCCCGCCAGGGCGGCGTGAGTAAGACATTCGTGTGGTAGCGATACTGCCGGGCGGCCCTGGAAAAATCAGGCGGAACGGAGCGGCCTCCCACTTCCAGATACGCAACAATATCGGGAATGCCCCGATCAAAAAAGGTTACTTCTGAATCGTGGACCCTGAAATCGCTAATCATGGCTTCCAGGGCCAGCTCGGCAAAGCCTTCGAGGTTTTTCCAGGGAACTAGGTCGGACTGAAGCTGCACCTGCTGACGAATCAACTGGCGGGACACTTCTTCAGAAACGGCAAATCCCCGCTTCTGTAACGCGTCGATCAACGAAGTTTTGCCCCCGCCGGGCCCGCCTGAAATCACAATTCTGTTCATTACTTTTCCTGCTACCTGGCCACAAAGATATTCTGCGAAAGCTCAGGACCGGACTTTACAGGATGCGGAATCTTTCAGGGAGGCCTACTTTCGTTGTTCTACCTGTGATAGCTTCGGTTCGTAACTCTTCTCAAAATTACGCCATCGTAAAGAAAAAAGACTATGCAAAAGAAATACGTACTGCTGTTCCTGTTACTAATCCTGGGGATAAAAGTTCAGGCTCAGGGCTATGTCATTACCCATCACGGCGTTGGGACCGATAGCACCCAACTCAGCACGGCGGCGATCCAGAAAGTCATTGATCAGGCCCACCAGAGGGGCGGCGGAACGATCATCATTCCGAAAGGAGTTTTTCTGAGCGGGGCCCTCTTTTTTAAGCCCAAAACCCGTTTGGTATTGCAACACGGAGCCGTATTGAAAGGATCGGACGATATCAAAGATTACCCGCTGCTGCCTTCCCGCATGGAAGGAAAGAAGCTGGATTATTACGCCGCTCTGGTGAATGCCTATCAGGTGGAGGGCTTCAGTATCGATGGCCCCGGTACGATTGATGGCAATGGCCTGAAATTCTGGGAGAGTTTCTGGGCGTATCGGGAAGCTCAGAAAAAAATCAATCAGGTGGCCACCAATCTGGACGTCCACCGGCCCCGACTGATTTTCATCTGGGGCTGTAATCAGGTGCGAATCTCGAACGTGAAGCTGCGAAACGCGGGTTTCTGGACCACCCACCTGTATCAATGCAACGACGTGCGGATCGAACTTTGCGACATCCGCTCGCCCTACAAGCCCGTTCCGGCTCCCAGTACGGATGGGATCGACATTGACGTCTGCAAAAAAGTCATCATCCGCCACTGTTACATCTCCGTAAACGACGATGCCATTGCCATCAAAGGGGGAAAAGGACCGGATGCTCATCAACGGCCCGAAAATGGAATCGTGGAAAACGTGCTCATTGAAAACTGTCAGTTCGGTCCTTCCCATGGCGTGCTGACGCTGGGCAGCGAAAGCATTCACGCCCGAGACATTGTGCTGCGAAACTGTACCGTGGATAGTAAAACGCCGATCCTGCGGCTAAAGATGCGTCCCGATACTTATCAGGTGTTTGAGGACATTACCCTCGATCACATCAAAGGCAGTTGCGGGTCCATCTTCACGATGAATCCCTGGAAACAGTTTTTCGATATGGCAGGCAGCACCGAAAAACCCTTTGGTATCGTTCGCCGGATTACCCTTTCCAACATCAACGTCACCAGTTCCAAACTCGGCGAGCTGGAAGGAAACCCGGCGGATCAGGTGAGTGATGTGGTCTTTAAAAACGTAACGGTTCAGGGAGCTACTACGGATTTTAAGAACATTTATGAAGACGTAAAACTTCAGAATGTAAAAGTAAACGGAGTTTTGCAGGCCAGTAAGTAAACCCTGACCGGATTAAAAAAGGGTCAGGAATGCCTAAGTTCCTGACCCTTTTTTAATGAAAAAAGCTTACCTGATTCGCTTGAGTACCGTTTCCAGTACCGGGTCTACTTTTCGGAGGGCATCCTGTCGAGTGGTTCGAACGGGAAGGTCCACGGGCGTGCCCTGGCCTTCGTAACAAACGCCTTCGCTGGTAAAATAACGCTCGTTGGAGAGCGAAACCAGCCATTTGTTCGGTAATTCAAAACCGTACATATCCGAGTATATGCCCAGGCTATGATCGCCCACGAGTTTGGTTTGGGGTAAGGTCCGCATAATCATGGCAAACACGTCTGCGGCACTGGCGGTCTGGTCGTTGGTTAATACGTAGGTGGGAACCACGACGGGCCGGATTCCCTGCGGCTCCAAGTAATACTTTTTCGGTGGACCGAAGGACTCATAACCGCCCTGACGAATGGTTTTATAGTGACCCAGCTGCTTTTGAGTCGTAAAGCGATTGGCAACAGCGTAAGAAAACTCGTCGTTCCCGCCGATGTTCGAACGAACGTCAATGATCAGGGCTTTCAATGGCTGAACGCTGGCAAGAATGGAATCCAGCAGTTGGCCCGCCAGTTCCGAATCCCGGGCTTCGTCTTCGGAATCGTCGGAGGCAAAACAGCGACTGAACCGCAGATACCCAATGCCTTTGGATTGGGCGAAATAAAACAGTTTTTTCCCCCGAAACTCCGGCCCGGCCGATTGTAGCTGGAATCCGTGTCGGACTAAATCCGTATCCACCATGTTCCAAAACTCGGCTTTCGCTTTTGGATCGGGAAATTCCCTGGCAAAATTCGAAGGTTTGCGGGGTTTAAATTGCTTTTTTCCGGGAACGATCAAATTAATATGGTCATCCTGAAAAGGCGTAATCATCTGGGATAGAATCGAAAACAGGCTGTCCTCACTGGTATTGGCCTGCACGAGCGGGCGGTATTTTGCATAGCTGGCTTTCCAGTCTACGTTGCGAAGTTTGAAAAAAGCGTAATGATCTTCGAAGGTTTGCCACAGCACATCGAAGCTGCGTTCGGGTAAGGAAAGCGTCGAATCCTTAGGGGGAGAAGCGGGATTTTGTCCGAAGCTGGTGAACAGAACCAGCGTTAAGAGGAAAGTCCCGGAAAGACGTCGGACTATAGGGAATGAATGCATAGGCTTGGTGAGCAGAAGCAGAAAAATAGATAGAATCAGGCCCGCCAGGCTGGCGGAATCAGGATGGGTGGTCTTTTGATGGTTAAATAAAGGGCGGCAAGAGTTCGGGAAGTTTAGAATAGTGATAGTCAGTCCCTGAAGCGGGATAAACGGTGCCTCCTAACGATGCGTCCGCTAAAGGGTGTAAAGGACTGGATTGCAATTGATTTTTTTCTGGCGACGGATGGATGTAATTTGCGGCCTGATGAGCGGAGTATAGACTCATCACCCTGATTGCAAATCATCTTTGATTCCTTATGAAAAAAGTTATTATCTGCCTGGCCACTGCGTGTATGTTATCGACTACGGCTTTTGCCCAGGACCTGAAATTACCTGCCACCAGTCCTAAAATTAGCCTGACGCAACAGTTTGCTACGTCCAAAATTGAGCTGGAATATTCCCGTCCGTCTATGAAAGGACGCAAGGTATTTGGTAGCATGATTCCTTACGGCAAAAGCTGGAGAACGGGTGCCAATGCTCTGACGAAAATCACGTTTGGCGAAGACGTCGTTTTTGGAGGTCAGAAAGTAGCGGCGGGTGCGTACAGTTTATACACCATTCCCGGCAAAGATAGCTGGACGGTTGTTCTGAACAGTGGTCTTCAAAGCCTGGGCGAGAAGTTTTTCGATCCTTCGAAAGATGTCGCTAAGGTTACCGTGAAGCCCGAGGTTTCGAAGGAAAATTACGAAACGTTCACCATCGATCTGAACGACATTACCCCTTCTTCGCTGATACTCAGCATCCGTTGGGAAAAGGTGAAAGTTCCCGTAACGATCGTCGCGGATAACCAGGAGAAAATCATCGCGTACCTGGAGAAGGAACTTAAGGGTGACAAACCTCCGTATCAGGCGGCCGCCAGTTATTTCAACGAAGCCAATTACAAGCTGGAAGATGCCCTGACGTACGCGGATAAAACGCTGGCTGCCAATCCGAATGCATTCTGGATTCATTCCCTGAAAGCACAAATCTATTCCAAGTTAGGTAAGAAAAAAGAAGCCATCGAGTCCGCTCAGAAAGCAGCAACCATGACCAAAGGAACTGATTTTGAGTTTGAATATGCTCATAAACTGAATCAGTTAAGTAAAGCTTCGAAATAAGCAACAGGCGTTTTTCACGAAAAAGAGGTGTATGGCTAACCCATACACCTCTTTTAGTTTGAATCGGTTGGTTCACTTCATTCGCCGGGGAGACTTCAACCGGCTTATTTAGGCCTGTTTCTGCCTGGGGCGGGTGGATAAGTGACGCTCCCGCCGGGTAAATTCCTCCTGCGAACGTCCATAGGCTTTGATAATATCCGTTTGGCTAATTACGCCAATGGGTGTCCCTGCCGAATTGATCACACCCAGCCGATCCGTTTTTTCAAGAGCCATTACTTCCATGGCCTCTTTCAGAAGCGTATGTTCGCCAACGGTAGCCAGACCCGGGACGGAAGAAGGCTGACATACGTCCCCGGCGGTCCATTTCTCCAGCCAGTCGGGTTCGTAAGAATGCGGCGTCTTGGTACCACGACGGGCAATTTTTTCCGTCATGATGGTGTTTTCCATGAGTAAAAAGGAAAGACAGTACGACCCGGAACAGGCCGCCAGCAGGGGCAGCAGGGCATTGGACTGTAACGTAGTTTCCAGAGCAAAAATGATGGAGGTAATGAACGCCCGGCTTGCTCCGGCAAACAGTGCCGACATCCCCACCAGAGCCGCCAGCGGCACGGATACCCCGGCTTCGGGGAAGAAGTAAATCATCACATGCCCCAAAACGGCTCCCAATGCCCCACCGATGGTTAGTAAGGGAGCCAGCGTACCACCGGAGGTGCCGCTACCCAGGGAAATGGCCCAGGACAGAAACTTGAACGTGCATAAAGTCAGAATGGCGATGAACGAGAGGTTCCCGGAAAGTACGTGGGTGATGTTTTCGTAGCCGACCCCGAGCGTCTGCGGCACAAAAAAGCCAATAACCCCGACGGCAATCCCGCCAATGGCAGGCCACCACACCCAGTGAATGGGTAATTTTTCGAACCCATCTTCGATCCAGTACACGGCTTTGGTAATGACGACCGAAAGCAGGCCGATGATTAATCCAATGAGGCTGTAGACGAGAAGGGCTGAATTACTGGCTTCCGTGATGGTCGCCGCTACGGGGAATACGGGTTCACTGCCAAACAGCAAATGGTGACCGGCCGCTCCGGTAATACAGGCCAGAGCCACGGGAATCAGGGAACGGGCCGAGAATTCAAACAGTAATAATTCAATCGCCAGAAAAATAGCCGCCAGCGGAGTGCCAAAGATGGTAGACATCCCGGCCGTAGCACCGGCGGCCAGTAAGATTTTTCGTTCGTGATCACTGATGGACATGAACTGCCCGAGCGTGGAACCCAGGGCTCCACCCGTGGCAATAATGGGGCCTTCAGCTCCAAACGGACCACCCGTACCAATGGAAATGGCCGCCGAAACGGGCTTTAAAAAGGCGATGATGGGCTTGATTCGGCTTCGGTTCGTCAAAATCTGTTCCATGGCTTCGGGAATACCGTGGCCCCGAATGGCTTTGGAACCGTACAGGGCCATGAATCCTACGACTAATCCGCCAAGGGCGGGCAAAATAATCACGAACAGGCCCAGCGAATGCTCCACGGGGCTTCGTTCGGCTATGGAAAACTGACCGTAAAAGCAAAGATTCGTAACCAGGTTAATCAGATAGACCAATAAGCGGGCTACTACGCTGATCCCCATCGACAGCAGAACGGCCCAAAGGGAAATGACCACAATGCGGCGTTTGGCGGGGGATGAAAAGACTTTTCGTTTCCGGCCTTTGAAACTTTCGGCCAGATTGACGGATACGGGAATAGGTGCTATTTTCATGGGAAGAAATTAATTTTCCACAAAAGTATGATATAAATCATATTATATAACTAATTTTGAAATTAAATGTTGATTAATAATAAGTTGAGTCATAGTATTTCTTTCCATGAAAAACACAATCAAACGGGGGTATCGCGTGGTGCGTTACATCGTCTACCGCGAAACCTTACTTCAACCCAAAGATCATATCTGGACGTTCATTGGGGCTTTCGTGGCCATTGCTACCATCGGCTTTTTTCAGCAGAACCAGTTTACTTCACAGGACGATGTCTTTTTGATTGGGTCGTTTGGAGCTTCCTGCGTTCTCATTTTCGGAGCCACCGAAAGCCCACTGGCTCAGCCCCGCAATCTGGTAGGGGGGCACGTGCTGGCTTCCCTGATCGGCGTAACGATCCATAAATTATTTCCAGGGGAACTCTGGTTATCTTCCGGGTTGAGCGTAGCTCTTTCGATTGTCGTAATGCAGATGACGAAAACCATGCATCCGCCAGCCGGAGCAACGGCTCTGATTGCTAACATTGGTTCTCCGCAAATCAAGGCTCTGGGCTTCATGTACACCTTAACCCCCGTGCTGAGTGGCGTCACGATTCTGCTGGTAACGGCTCTGATTATCAATAACATTCCCCGGTACCGTTCGTACCCCCGCCACCCCCTGACCTGGCACCGTCTGGTGCGTCGGCGAAAAACGAAAGGGCAACGCCACGAAAGGGTAGCGGCCTAGGCAACGCTGAAACGCCTACCTTTGCGAACAAACAACGAAGGCATGAAGAAAAGTAAAAAGGGCTGCGACTTATCGGGATGCGTATTTTGTGAAAATCGACTGGAGGGCTGGCAGTCGGTCATCGAAAGCAATCGCACGACGGTGATTTATAAAAAAGGAGAAGTGATTTTTGAGGAAGGAGCCCAGGTCGATCGCGTGTACTTCATTCATCGGGGCATTGTGAAAATTCACAAGCAATGGGCCCAGCAAAAGCAGCTCATCGTCAATTTTGCGGGTTCGGGTGAAATGATTGGCTATCGGGGTCTGGGAAATGAGTCCATTTTTCCGGTGACTGCTACCGCTCTTGAAGAGGTGGAAATCTGTTACCTGGACCTGAGCTTCTTTGAATCTACGCTTCAGGCGAATCATAAGCTGACGTATGTATTGATGAAGTTTTACGTCAACAGCCTCCAGCAGGCCGAAAAACGCATGCGGGATCTGGCCCTGATGGACGTGAAAGGCCGCGTGGCCGAAACGCTGTTGATGCTGGCGGAAAAATTCGGGCAGGACGAAGAGGGATTCATCAAAGCAGTGATTACCCGTCAGGACATGGCCGCCTACGCAGGAACGACCTACGAAACGTTTTTCCGGATGGTGACTGAATTAAAGGAAGATCATCTGATCAATCAGGAAGGCAAACGGATGGCAGTGCTGAATCAGGCCGGGCTGGAGGCTCTACTGCTGCAACACTAGCCATCGCTGGTGTTTGAAGGTCAGGGTCAGATTGGCAATGGACACATCCCCGGTTTCATAACCTGCTATCGTTTGGCTTCCCAAAGGAGAACCAGACGTCGCGACGTACCCACCCGTAAACTCATCCCAGTTGCTGGGTTACCTATCTCATCCGAAGTAAACAATAGATCCAGGCTTCTACACCTAATGTCTACCGCAGACGACTCCATGCTTTTGATGCAGAGCATAAGCGGCTCCAATTCCGTCAAAAAGGGGGAATTTTTGGTCAAAATGAGGGGCTATGCCATTTATAGTCAATTTTTTACTTTTTTTGTTAGTCAGTCTCATGGCATTTAAGTAAGGAAAATCAGATGTTTAATGCTTAAGGCTAGGGTATCTGGATTCATAAAAAATCTAAGTGTCTAGGGAAGGGCATTCGCTGAGCTCTCTTTTGGAAAGTCTTCTAAATCTATTGTACCCTTTGATGTGTTAGCATGATAAAAATTGCATTACCCCTGGCTACTGCCGCCGTGTTTTTAGGAGTGGCCGCTCTGAAGATTTCAACGCCCTCTCAGGTTCCCCAGCGGAGCATGATAACCAGCTCCGACTCGCTGCTGAAAGGGGTGAGCTGGCCGAAAGAACTGGACTTGACCTACTTCTCCGGTCCTGATTTAACCCCAAGTCCGGCCTGTCTGGCGGTTGATCCTACGGGAGACGTGTACGTCGGAGTCGATAAGATGGGTTCGCTCGGAAAAGAACCCGGCAGGGGCAGCATTGTCCGGCTGACGGATGCCAACAACGACGGCAAAGTAGACAAACACACGATTTTTGCCGAAGTAAATAACCCTCGCGGAATTTTCGTTGAAGGGAACAAAGTTTATGTCCTCCATGCCGCTTTCTCGAAGGAAACCGGGCTGGCTACGGGCATGAATCTGGTGGTGTTTGAAGATAAGAACCGCGACGGCGTTGCCGATGGCCCCTCTCAAATGCTGATCGAACACATCAGCAATGCTGCGTATATCCGTAACCGGGGTGTGGATCATGCCACCAACGGAATCCGCATGGGGATTGATGGCTGGATTTACATCGCTGTGGGCGACTTCGGTTTCCATAATGCGACCGACCGCTCCGGTAAAAAACTGACTATGCTCGGGGGAGGCATCGTGCGGGTAAGACCCGACGGTACGGAAATGGAAATTTTCTCCCACGGAACGCGTAACATTTACGATGTAGCGATTGATCCGTACATGAACGTTTTCACGCGGGACAATACCAACGATGGCGGGGGCTGGAACATCCGTTTTTCTCACCATTTACAGTCGGCTGAATACGGGTACCCCGTTTATTTCCAGAATTTCACCGAAGAAATCATCCCGGCCTTAGTAGATCTGGGGGGCGGTTCAGGAACGGGTTCGTTCTTCATTGACGATCAGACCTGGCCTGAGCGTTACAACCAGGTGCCTTTGATGGCCGACTGGGGACGTAACTTCCTCTTCATACACCGCGTGAAGCCCGATCAGGCCACGTTTACCCAGCAGGAAGAAGAATTCATCAAGTTACCCCAAATCACGGACGTAGATCTGGATGCTTCGGGTCGTGCCTACCTGGCCGCCTGGGATGGAGCGGGTTATTCGGGTAACCCCGGCAAAGGTTACGTGGTACGGGTGGTTCCCAAAGACTGGAAATACAAGCCTTTTGCTGACCTGAGTAAAGCCAGTGTGGCCGAAGTTGTGGCTCAGCTAAAATCAGGAAGCAGCGTGGCCCGTCTGGCGGCTCAGCAGGAAATTCTGAACCGCAAAGCCGTTCAGGAAGCCAATCCTCTGATTACTAAAATTATTTCTGATTCGAACGAAAAGTTATCGTACCGGCTCGCTGCTCTGTTTACCTACGCTCAGTTAAACGGAGCCGCAGGTATTAACCAGCTGGTTACCTATACCAACGACAAAGATTTACAGGAGTATGCTTTAAAGGCTCTGTCAGATCGGAAAGCCTGGGCGGGACAAGTGCCGCTCGATCCGTTCCTGAAAGCCTTAACGTCTGCTTCACCCCGGGTTCAGACGGCGGCCATCATTGGCATCGGTCGTTTGGGCAAGCCTGAAGCAGCCACGGCGTTATTAAAAACGAAAGTTCCTGCTTCCTTCGTGGCTCCGGCCAAAGGAACGGAAGGTCCTCACGCCACGCCCAATGCCGCGATTGTACCGCCGCACCTGGCCGTTCGTGCCCTGGTTAATCTACAGGCCGTTGACGCCTGCGTAGCTGCCATCGGTACGGATCAGTCGACTCTGGCCTTATGGTCTCTGCGTTACATGCATTCGCCGAAAGCCGTGAATGGGTTGATTCAGGCGTATCAGAAAAGCACGGATGAAGCTCTGAAGAAACAGATTCTGCAAACCGTGGCCCGTCTGTATCACAAAGAGGCTCCTTACGATGCCAGCTGGTGGTGGAGCACCCGTCCGGATACGCACGGTCCGTACTACAAAGCAATCGACTGGGAATCTTCACCCGCCATTAAAACCTTCCTGACGCAGGAGTGGAAAAAATCTTCGGATAAACAGATGTATGCGGATCTTAATGCGAAGTTACGCTTGGGTATTTCGGAGTTTGGTGGCGAAGAAGTAGCCGCCGTGAAAGAAGAACCCAAGGTTGACCTGGAGAAAATCAAGAACAAAAAAGGTCAGGTAGGAGAAGCTTCGATTGAAGACGTCATGTTGGCCATTGCTCAGATCAAAGGCGACCCGTCGAAAGGAAAAACGCTCTTTACCAATCAGGGATGTATTGCCTGTCACAGCCTCAGTAAAGCCGAACCGATGAAAGGACCATTCATGGGCCAGATCGGATCCATCATGACGCGGGAACAGATCGCTGAGTCCATTCTGAAGCCTAATGCGTCGATCTCTCAGGGCTTCTCAACGGTTATGATTACGGCGAAAGGCAAGAAGAGTTACATGGGATTCGTAACCGAGGAAAACCCCACCCGCGTCGTCATGCGGGACATCACTGGAACGGTGTACACGATCAAAACTTCCGATATCCTGAGTCGTAAGGAAATGGAAAATTCCATGATGCCTGCGGGACTGGCGAACGCTCTGTCCTACGAAGAGTTTGCTTCGTTGGTAACCTTCCTTTCTCAGCAGAAAAAATAGGTTTTTGAATTAACTGGATTATAAAGGGGTCTCAACCATAGCTGAGACCCCTTCTTTTTAATACCTACCAGCTACCCCCTGCACCGCCCCCGCCACTGCTTCCGCCGCCCCAGCTGCTGGAAGAAGAAGAGGACGAACGACCCGAAGAGGAGGAGGATGATGAACCGGAAGAAGCCTCAGACTTGGTTAGCATGGGAGTGATTACCTGCTCCATGAATTCCTCGTGCTGGCAGTGGCGACAACGCCTGACTCGCTTGGCCGTTCCGCGACTGTGTTCCGTAGCTTTGGTAATAGGAATATTGATCGGTTCGCTCAGGGTTCGGAACCCGCAGACCGGGCAGGTTAGATGTCGCTGATAGGTGTCCGAAGCATTCGGTACAATTCGAATAGTTCCGTCGTCCCCTTGCCAGATATCATAGACCTGACTGTTCATTTTTTCTTCCTGTAATTGTCCAGCAGAAAGGTGAGTCGCTGCCTCGGGATATTCGTCCCGGTTCAGTCGTTTCATTGGCTGATCAGAGTCGTCTAGTTGAGGTAGAAAACGGGTTTGGCTTTTCCGAAAACGAACATTCTCCAGAATCAGGTAAATCGCCGTGACGGGCCAGATCAGCATCTGCCACCAGACGCTTCCATAGAACTGCTGTACAGCCCGTAGAAAGTTATGATCATCCCGATACTGCTGTCGTAAATTGGACAGGACATTTAAGTGATTGAGAAACAATACAATGGAGGTGAGTAAATAGGTAACATAGGGTAGGACACCAGCCAAATGCAGCGTTAGAGCCTGAAAATTTCCCACGAAAATAAAGATCAGCACGGCCAGTATGCCTAGTCCCATCAACGTCAGCATTACCAGTCCGGAGGCTTCCAGGTAACGGTTTGCTCTGGGCTTATCGTTAAGGGCCTTTTTGAACGAAAACACCTGCCACGCGGCTAGTCCGTATAAAGCCAGCAAGCCCGCAAAAATCAACACAGGCGTATGATTCGTCGTGTTTTTCGGTTCATACTGAACCAGTAACGCTTCCAGTTCCTGCTGATGTTCGGGTTGCTGAAGATAAGCCGTGATGACCCGCATGGATGTCAGAATACCAGCCGCGTAGTCTTTCTTTCGAAACGCAGGAACCAGTATTCGTTCCCCCACGGCTTTAAGACTGGCATCGGGTAGTAAACCCTCCAGTCCATACCCCGTCACAAAGCGGTAATGTCAGCGGTTAGTAGCAACAAATAGCAGCAGACCATTATCGGATTTATGTTTACCAATGCCCCAGTGACGAAACAAATCCGTAGCGAATTGAAAATCATCTTCATCTGCTCCAAAATCCGGAATCAGCACGATGGCGGTTTCTACACCCGTCTTCCGATTTAGTTCGGAAAGCAGATGATTAAGCGAATCCATCGCCACTGAAGTTAATAATCCGGACGCATCGCTTACGAACCCGGTGCCCAGTTCTTTCGGATTAGGCACGTCCTCGACGGAAGAATAAATCTGAGCTTTGATCGAAAAAGACAGCGTAACCAGCAGAAGGGTAATCCAGAAAATCCGTTCTGCAACGCAGGAACGAAACGGCGTGTAATGAAGTGAGGTATCAGTCATCTCGGCGGATCAGAGCGATTTATATTACCTACGAAAAAAATGAGCCCAGGGGTTGTGGAGGGGTGTAAGAGATAATTTTAAAAGAAAAAGGCTCCTTCTGTTGAGGAGCCTTTTTCTTTTCTATACAGGGATGTCAAGAACTTAGTTAATTCTCATATTTGAGCACTTGAGGATCAGAAGTCTTAGTACCAATTCCCACCTTAGTGAAGGCAGTGAAGTTGCATAGGAAAAGTAGAAGTGTATAGAGGTATTGGGCAGGTAATGGTTTGAACTTGATAATGGGATACCATTACTGGCAGTTACAATGTCCCCGATCAACATAGGTCTTGTTGCCATTACTGTTGATGTAGTAGCAGCCACCTTTAGGCCCCGTGCGGAGACGGTTTCCGTTGTAGGTGCCGCATTCCCATTCCTCCGGCTGGACCTCGAAGGATAAAATGTCATCTTCTTTCATGAAAACGATATAAACCTGGCCATGCTCTTTCTCGGTGCTCTGGGTTTTAACCTTCTTGCCCTTATACCGGGTCTCTACCGTAATTGTACCGGCATTCGTAAGTTTCGAAGCTCGTAGATGGGCTTTATTAATCGTATTTTTTCTTAACTGAATTTTGTGAGGAAGCGAAGTGACCGTGACCGAATCTCTGACATCGTTTTCATTGTTGTAGGCTACCGTGATAGGAGAAGCATTACCAGTGATGACATATTCGATGAGATAATCGTAATCCTCCGTGTCTTTGGTACAGGAAAAGAGCAGGAACAAGCCTGCAAATAAGGTGAGCAGGGAAAACTTCTTCATAATAGAAATATGTAGTTATAGTGGAATAAATTGCTTTTAATCAGTAGGGTTATACTCCGGCTGAGCAGTCAGATTCGGGTGGATTTCTATTTTCTGGCCTTAAACTAAACGGGGCCAACTTTCGAAGAGTAGGCAAATGACGAAGCGGCTTCCTTCGATTGTTCCAGAATATCTTTGAAGCCTATCTTATCAGTGGCCAACACCCACTGAGCATTCTGCTTATGACCATACATACCAAAGTCAACAGATGATTTAGTCTCTGTCTTCCACTCTAGTGATTTCTTACCTTCGGAGATAACATAGCGGCACTGCCAGGTGCGATAGCGGGGGCATTCTTTGGGTGAAGTGGCGAGCTGACCGAAATCCTTTTCGTATTTTTCACTCGTGTAGCCTTTTGAAACCAGATATTTACCAGCCTCCTTAAGCGTGCTGGATGCATCGTCGGTTTCTAATACAATGAGATTAGCTCCTTTGAAAAGCTCGGATTTCTGGGTTTCTTGCGAGAAAGCAGCCTTTGACCCAAATAATAGGAAAAAGGCCAAAGGGATTTGGCGGTACACAGGGCGGACAGATAAAAGTTCTACAGGTGTTACAGGGTTAATATAATCTTCAATACTAAAAGGTTATCAAGCATTTACAAAACAGTTTATCTAAATCTTAGAAGATAGGGTATTTGTACGTAGATAGAATTACTTAGCTTTTGGTTTAGTTACCTAAAAAATACCCGAAAAGGCTTTATTATTTTTCAATCGACCGTCTGCTTCCCTGTTTTTTTAGAATGGAATGAAGTCCTGTTGCGTGATTAATTTAGCGTATTCATAGAATACTAAAGTAAAAGCGGGTTGGCTTATAAAAAATAAGGCCCCTTCAACGAAGGGGCCCATTCTGTTCCACTTAACCAAAACTAAAAAAATAACGAGTGACTAGGGATGAAGTCCTGATTTCAGGAAAGTCAGGAACTCCTGAATGTCATACGTAGCCCCCTGAGGTTGCACGCGGGGTTGCTCCGTCGTCGGATCCAACAGGACATAATAGGGCTGGGAGTTGGCCTGAAAGCGGGTCGCCTGCAGGGTACTCCACTGCTTGCCAATGGTCTTGATGGCTTTACCGTTGACCACGCTCTGCTCCGCAGCGGGTAGCTCGGTTTTATCATCCACGTACAGCTGTAAAAGAATGTACTTTTCCCGGATGGTCTGGAGCACCGCCGGATCGGGCCAGATGGTCGCTTCCATCTTGCGGCAGTTCACGCAGGCATGACCCGTGAAGTCAATCAACAGGGGCTTACCCGTTTTCCGGGCCTCGGCCAATGCTTCGTCGTAGTCAAAGTAAGCATCCAGTCCCAGTGGAGCGTGAAACAGGTCGCCATATTTATGAGTTGGGCGGCTTTCCGGGGATGAGTCTGTATTCCCGGCCAGACTGGCTGAGTACAGATCAAAGTCCTGCGTTTGCTGCGGGGGCAGAAAGGCGGCAATGGCTTTCAAAGGGGCTCCCCAGAGTCCGGGCACCATGTACAAGGCAAAACTCAGCGAGAGTACGGAGAGAAAGAAACGGGGTACCGACAACGAAACCAGCGGCGAATCGTGAATAAAGCGGAGCTTGCCCAGCAGGTAAAAACCCAGTACGCCAAAGAGAATAATCCAGAGCACCAAGAATACTTCCCGATCAAACCATTGCCAGTGATAGGCCAGATCGACGTTGGATAAGAATTTTAGGGCCAGGGCCAGCTCCAGAATCCCCAGCGTTACCTTGACGGAATTGAGCCAGCCACCGGATTTGGGCAGGGTTTTCATCCAGGAAGGAAACATAGAAAACAGCGTAAAGGGCAGGGCCAGGGCTAAGGCAAAGCCCAGCATGCCCACGGCGGGACCGAGTAAAGCTCCCTGAGAGGCGGCCTGCACCAGCAGGGTTCCGATGATGGGACCGGTGCAGGAGAAGGAAACCAGCGAGAGGGTGGTGGCCATGAAAAAGATCCCTAAAAGACCACCCTTGTCGGCTTTCTGATCCATGCGATTGGCCCAGCTGCTGGGCAGCATAATCTCGAAGGCCCCGAGAAAAGAGGCGGCGAAAACGACCAGCAACAGGAAAAAAGCAAAATTAAAGAGTCCGTTGGTGGAAAGGTTGTTGAGGGCATCGGCTCCGAAGAGGACGGTGATGAGCAGACCCAGCGAGACGTAAATAATAACGATGGAGAGTCCGTAGAGCAAAGCGTTACGGATACCGGAGGAACGGGATTCCGCCTGCTTGGTGAAAAAACTGACGGTCATGGGCAACAGCGGGAAGATGCAGGGCATGAAGATGGCGGCCAGCCCCCCCAGAAGTCCCGCCACAAACGTAACCCACAGCGATTCCTGTCGGGGCGTCTGTTGTGGCTGGGCCAGCACCGCCCTGCCTGCAGCCGGAGTAGTAGGCAGGATCTGCTTTTCTACGCTGGAAGGCGTCAGGGAGGAGTCCGCCACGGAAGTCTTCCCGGAAACCGTGTCTTGTTCCACCTTTGCCGGAAGGTTCTCCGCTTTTTTCTCAGCGGCCAGTCCCTGCACCGGAATGCTAAATTCCACCTCCTCGGGAGGAAGGCAGCGTTCATCATCGCAGGCCATGTATTCCAGCGTGCCCGATACCGTTGCCTGGGTTCCTGTCAGCTTAATCTTCTGAATAAAGACGGCTTGATTTTCAAACCAGCTGATGTCCATCTGGAACGTTTTGTCGAAGCCGTTGATCACTTTCGACTTTTCCTGAACTGTACCAACTCGTTCATAGTCCTTGCCCGGATTCAGGCGGAAAGACGTAGCTACGGGACCGCCCTCGGCCAGATGCTGGGAGTAAATGTGCCAGTGTCTGGAAATGTTTGCCTGAAAGGTGAGCACCGCTTCAGTAGGAGAGGTTGCCTTCGCCTTAAAGTCCCAGGTGACGGGATTGAACACCTGAGCCTGAACTATAGGGCATAGCAATACCAGAAAGAAGAATAGACTTCTTTGAATGAATGGGATCATTGGAGTCAATTATAGCTAGATAAGAGCAGGGTGAGTCGCTAGTCGGGGCATGGGCCGGTAGCCCGTAAACGTGATGACTGGACTCAGGTAATCTGCCCGGAGGGGTTCGATTTTTACCAGATCGGTACTGAGGTATTTTTTATTACTATCGCAGAGAATGGTGACCACGCAGGAATCAATGCCCAGCTGTTGTTGCAGCCGAATGGCCCCGATGACGTTGGCCCCCGATGAAATACCGACAGCCAGGCCCAGTTCCCGCGAGAGTTTCTGAGCCATGAGAATGGCATCTCCATCATGAGCCTGCACTACGGCATCGAGCTGATCCAGCTGAACAATGGCGGGGATAAACTCATCCGAAATGCCCTGAATGCGGTGGGAACCTACTTTATAACCCGTCGTCAGGGTAGGCGATTCGGCGGGTTCGAGTGGATGCACGCGAATGCACGAATCCATCTCTTTCAGGTAGTGCCCCGTCCCCATGACCGTGCCACCCGTCCCCACACCCGCCACAAAGGCATCCGGCTTTTTGTTAATCAAATCCAGCTGACGCCAGATTTCGGGTCCGGTGGTGCGTTCGTGGGCTTCGGCGTTGTACTGGTTTTCAAACTGCTGGGGAAGAAATACCTGACCTTTCAGGGCTAACTCTTCACTCCGGCGAATGCTGCCTAAAAAGCCGCCTTCTTCTTTACTGACCAGTGTAATGTCCGCTCCCAGACTCTGAATGATATCAATGCGTTCCCGACTCAGCCAGTTGGGCATAATGATGCGAACGGCATGTCCCAGGGCTTTCCCTAAGGCCGCAAAGGCAATACCCGTATTGCCCGAAGTAGCTTCAACAATGGTATCATCGGGATGGATTTTACCCTGGCGATACGCCTGATCAAGAATGTACAAAGCCATCCGGTCTTTGATACTTCCCGTGAGGTTATAGTGTTCGCATTTGACAAAAATGGACCGGGCAATGCCTTCGTACTGGTAATAAATTTCCAGCATGGGGGTGTTGCCCACCAGATGCCATAAGTGATTGAATTTTTCGCTAAGGTCTAAAGACCGGCCCATGGGCTCTGCTGGCGTATGCATAGAATTTCTACGTTTCAGTTATTCCGTAAATATAGATGAAGTGTAGTACTGAAACTGGATAATGTATGTTCCGGGAAGCGACGAAGCCGTCCACTTCCCGGATTATTCCCTAATTATTTTAACAACTCGGTCAGCTTCTTTTCCAGATCTGCTCCCCGGAGATTTTTAGCCACGATTTTTCCGTCTTTATCGAGTAAAAAGTTCGTAGGCACGACCTTCACCACGTATAACCCGGCAGCTTCGTTTTGCCAGCCTTTCAGATCGGACACGTGCGGCCAGGTTAAGTGATCCGCTTCGATGGCTTTGACCCAGGCTGCTTTTTTAGAGTCCAGCGATACACCCAGAATTTCGAAACCTTTGTCACGGTATTTGTTATACGCAGCGACGACGTTCGGGTTTTCTTTCCGGCAGGGACCACACCAGCTGGCCCAGAAATCTACCAGTACGTATTTCCCTTTCAGCGAGGATAAGGCAACTGCTTTGCCGGAGGTATCGGCCATGGAAAACTCGGGAGCCGGCTTGCCCAGTCCAATTTTGGCCAGGTCGGTGGTCAGGCTTTTAATCTGTTTCCCGTAATACGAGTTTTGAACGGCAGGGCTGAGTCCAGCGTACAAGCCCGGTAATTTTTCCGCTTCGGGTTCCATGCTGTAATAACTCATGGCCAGCAGGGGACTGACTACGGAATTCGGATGAGATTTAATGAAGGCCTGAGAAAGGCTATCGGCTCGCTTAAACTGATTTCTGATTTCCATCGACTGGAGCTTCGCCAGACTATCGGGCAGGGGCTTTTTAGGGTCCGTTTTTAACGCCGCGTATTTTTTATCAATGGCCGATAACTGACTGAACACGGTGGACTCCAGCTCGTGGCGGTGTTGTTTCCATTCTTTATTCTCTTTGGCTCCCTGAATGGTCGCTTTCGGTAAAGAATCCTTAACGGCCGTCACCGTAGTTGGAACGCCCGGCATCACAAAGAAAGCAACGAATTGCTGCCGATCGGATGCCAGGGAAAGAGAAGCCGTTCCTTCGTGAAGTAACGAACCTTTAAAAGAGAAGGTCCCGTCTTTGGTAATGACGGAATCCTTACCTGATTCTTCTCCTTTGGGATAATACAGGTAAATTTTTTCGTTTTTGAGCCCCTTGATCTGTCCTTTAATCAGGTACGTAGGGGTGGAAGCTTTCTGAGCAAAGGCGGTAGTCATGCCCAATAGTATCAATCCAGCCAGCGTGGTGATCTTTTTCATATCTACGGTTTTAAGTAAGTGATTAATAACCAAGGTTTTGAGTCAATGCTGGATTGGCTTCAATCTGAGCGGAAGGAATCGGCATCAAGACGGACGTTGATTTCCATCCGGGTTTAATTGGAGCCAGTACGGCATCGGCCTGATTAGTACGTTTCAGGTCGAACCAGCGGTGACCGAATTCTCCGAAAAGCTCAACTTTCCGTTCCTGCAGAATCGCCGCGTTAATACCAGCAGGGGTAGTCGCCGTACTATTCGGCAACCCGGCACGCGTGCGTATCAGGTTTACATCAGCCAGAGCCTGGGTTACCTGATTTAGGTTGGCATTGGCTTCGGCCCGAATGAGGTAAAGCTCTGCCAGACGGAATAAGATGTTGTTTTCTGTACTACCGGTCGTTAGCACCCGAAGTTTATACTTGTTGATTCGTTGAAGTACCGTATTCCCAATCGTCATGGAATCCACCCAGGCGGTCCGGCGTTTATCGCCTGCTTCGAAGGAACGGGTGAAGTTGGCCTTCAGAACAAAAGTGGGAGCTGTGCTGGCAGAGGCGGTGCGGTAACTGGCTCCCAGGTTCGTGAATCCTTCAAACGTAGCCAGTTGAAGGATGGTTTCGTTACTGCCGGCCGCAAAAGTGGAGGCCAGATCACTGAGTGCGTACGTGCCCGAACCAATAACTTCAGAAGCTTCCGTGGCGGCATTGGCGTAGTCTTTCGTGTAGAGATACGCCCGGGCCAGAAAGGCCGAAGCCGCATGCTTGTTGATCCGCGTCCGGGAGTTCCCCACATAGGTAGCAGGTAGGAGGGCTTTGGCTTCCTTTAGGTCAGTAATGATCTGAGCCCAGACCTGAGCAGCCGGAGCCCGACCCAAAGCAGCATTCACAAACTCATCCGAAGAAACCGTTAGCGGAACGTCTCCGAAATAATTGACCAGATTGAAGAGGCCATATGCCCGCCAGAATTTGCTTTCGCCGAGTAGCTGATTTTTGCCGGCTTCCGTCATACCTGACGAACGCGAAATATTGGCAATGGCCATATTGGCCTGGCGAATGAAGGTGTAGGTATCAGACCATAAACGGTTGGCTAACGACGCATTGTTTGAAGATACCGTGTTGTTTTCAAATTCTTCCAGAGCTGGGTTGGCAATGGTGTACTCCAGTTCATCACTCAATAAACCAGCATATCCTGTCCAGGTAAGGCTGGGTGTACCACGCATGGTGGAATACATGTTCACCACTACACTGGTAGCCGAAACGTCACTACTGAAGGCATCATCCACACCAATAATGGTAGGAGGATAACCAATGCTTACAAACTTTTCGCAGGAAGCAAGACTTAGCCCTGCCAGTATAATGAAAAGGGGGAAACGAATAATAGATTTCATAGAAGTATCCTGCTTAGAATGAAACATTAAGACCAGCGACGATGGTACGAAGCTGAGGCATGGCCATAAATTGTCCAGAGCCCAGACCTGTGCCCGTACCGGGAAGGGAAGTCTCAGGATCGAGAATGTATTTCTGTTTTGCCCAGGTAAAAACATTTTGTCCCTGAACGTAAACCGAAACCTTTGACATTTTTAGAGACTGAATCCAGGCAGTAGGCAAACTATAAGAAAGACTTACCGTGCCGAGTTTTAGAAAAGAAGCATCTCCCCACAGAGCATTTGAAGAGCTGTAATTTCCAAAAGCCTGTGTGTAGAGGGTAGTGGCGGCCGGATAAGTAGCATTAGGAGTGCTTTCAGTCCATCGGTTCGAAACTTCCGCAGGAACGTTTGCTAAAGCGGATCCTAATGGGAAAGCGTAGATATCGTTAAAATTGAATCTGTATCCCATTCTGTGATTAAATCTTAGAAATACATCCAGCTCAAAACCTTTGTAGGAAATGGAGTTATTTATTCCGCCGAAATAAGGCGTACCAATGGGAGCCATGAGACGATCTTTATTGAAATCAATTATTCCGTCTCCATCAATATCCCGAACCGTTGGCAAACCGTTCACGTCCAGACCCGCATATTGATAAAGGCGAGTAGCATTCACGGGTTGTCCTACCGTATAGAAACTTGAGTTAAATAGTTTTTTGGGGTCTCCTACGGAAACGAGTTTGTTTCTTAAAAACGTAACATTAATGTTAGTGGTCCAACGCAATGAAGCCGTAGTTACGTTAATGGTATTCAGTTCAAACTCGAAACCATCGTTTTGGATGACGGCATCCAGATTACTCGTAAAAGAGTTAACCCCTGACTGCGTAGGCATGTTGGTGCTTGCTAACTGATCGCTCGAGCGATTCCGGAAGTAATCAGCTTTCACTCGAATACGATCACCTAAAAAGCCCAGCTCGATGGCTGCTTCCAGTTTCTTCGTTGTTTCCCAGTGCAGCGTTGGGTTAGCAATATTAAAGTTAGCCAGCGTAGCTATACCTGAATAATTGTTGACACCCTGAGTAACCTGATAGAAGGGTAAGTAAGCATAGTTAGGAATCTGATCATTACCCGTTAGTCCGTAGCTACCTCTCAGCTTCAGAAAACTTATCCAAGGAAGCGTTTTCATGAACTCTTCCGAGGAAACCAGCCAGGCCGCTCCAATGGCACCGAAGTTTCCAAAACGATTGTTTGGGCCAAAGCGAGAAGAGCCATCGCGGCGGAACGTTCCGTTGATGATGTATCGTTCATTCCAACTGTAGTTTAAACGGCCAAAAACGGAAGTATAGCGGTAAAGTGAATAGTTATTGCTATTGATCGTTAAACTTCCCGCTCCAGACAAAGATTTAATTAAAGCTTCGTTGGTATAATTGCGACCCAGAAGGGATTGTCCCGTAGCGTTCGACTGTTGCAGAGTGCCCCCTACCATGAGATTGAATAGACTTTTCCCAATCGATTTACGGTAGTCAATTTGAGGCTCTACAATGTAAGTTTCGTTTTTATTAGTAGCGAAAGTTGCGGTATGGACAGGATTAAACGCAGGGTTTTGCGATCGGATAGGATTAGCCTGGATCTGGTCGAGTCCCGTAAGCGTGTATCCATTATTAACTCTTAGGTCCAGTCCAGGTAGAATGGTATATTTTAAATTCAGTTGTGAAATAAAGTTCGTACTGACGTTATCAAAATCCTTCATTAGTAAAGCTTCCGGGTTTGATCCACCAGTCCAGTTCAAACTACCGTCAACGTTATACAGAGGATAGTTAGGAGCCAAGTTATAAACGGAAGTAAGGTCCGAACCAATCAGATTGTTCTGAAGACGTGAGTAGGAAGTTGAAAAATCAATTCTGAATTTCTGGTTTGATGACGAATGACTACCCGCAAAACGTCCCGAGAGTGTAGTCGCTCCCAGGCTTCCCGGAAAAACCGTACCCTCTTTGCGATATAAACCACTAAACAGGAAAGAGTTAAAGGCATTGCCACCCGAAACAGAAGCCGTAGCATTCGTAAACTGAGCCGTACCACCGAGGTATTTGCGTTGCCAATCCGTGTTGGCGTTCTGATCCCATACGGTCAAATCCGGAGCATTCGCTGTGTTAGGGGTTACTTTAGCTTTGGCAAAAGCCTCCCGCCGCAACGAAAGGTATTGATCGGTATTGAGCATAGGAACATAATAGGGTACTTTTCCTGCTCCGCTGTTCACATTGATATTGAACTGGGTTTTGCCCGCTTTTCCTTTCTTGGTCGTAATCAGAATGACTCCGTTTGCTCCCCGCGAACCGTAGATAGCCGTAGCGTCGGCATCTTTCAGCACATCAATTCGTTCAATATCTTCGGGGGGAATCAGACTCAGGGGACTTTGTTCACCATTAGCACCAGAAATACCGTAGGCATTCAGGTTATCCGAAGCGGGTGACCCACCATTGAACAGGGTAAACGGAACACCATCAACTACGTAGAGAGGAACCGTACCTGAAGATAATGAACCCTGACCCCGAATCTGGATGCGGACGGAACTACCAGGTAAGCCGTTATTCTGAGTAATCTGCATCCCCGAAATTCGGCCCTGCAAGGCAACCAATGGATTGGAAACGGTCTGAATGTCAATGTCTTTGGCGGTGATTGAACTGACGGCACCCGTGTTATAGCGTTGGGTGGTCGTGCCGTATCCAATCACTACCACATCATTCAAAGAGGCATCTTTGGGCTTTAATTCTACTTTCAGATAAGACTGGGTGCCCAGACCTACCTCCCGCGTTTCGTAACCTACGTAGCTGAACACCAGGGTAGCCTGATCAGGCGTGGTCAGGCGAAACTCGCCCCGGTCATTGGTAACCGTGCCCTGCGTCGTCCCTTTTACCCGAACGCTTACCCCGACCATCGCCTGTTCGTTGTCCCCACTGATGACCTGACCGCTCACTTCCCGCTGAGGGCTCTGAGACAGTGGCAGGAGCTCTCCGGCATTGACCGTACGTCTGGGTTGAGGCTTAATAACAATCAGATTCGTCTGGGCCTGAGGAGTGTAAGTCAGCCCTGCGGGCTCAAGGAGGCTTTTGAGTACCTGGCTAAGGGTTTCTTTCTGTAAATGAATGTTAACCCGATCGTTGAGCTGAACCTGACTACTGCTGTAGACAAACCGCACATCAACCTGTTTCTCGAGTTGCTGAAGGGTCTGCTTGAGCGTCGCGTTCTGAAGATTGATCGTGACGCGTTGCTCCAGCACACTTTGGGCATAGTTATCATGAGCGAAGGCCATTCCGGCCAGCCACAAGGCAAGCAGACATTGATACACCGTAAATCGCATAATTTGATAGGTAACGGCTTGGGGAGTAGACTTTTTTAGCATTACTTTGGTTAAGTTTTATTCAACGGTTTCGAATAAGACAAAAAGGAACCTGACCCGCTTTCCTAGGGCGGGAGCAATAGCCTTGCAGTGGTTCTGGTAGGGTCAGGGGTGCGGGGGCACTTCTGACCTTTTTTCGTGGAAAGAGGGGGAGGTTTAATTCATCATGCCGTGCAGATTGTCAGTGAATAAATTGGTTAAGTGAATAAATAATTACTGGCAGCTAAGACCGGTTAACTGAACGTTGGAGCCCTTAATCTGATAGGAACCTCCAAAGTTTACCGTCAAAATGGATAAGGTATTTTCAAGCGATTGATCCGTTAAATCGGCCGTCCAGAGACAGGAACCGAGCGTTGGATGATCCGTCGTGATTTGTACGTTAAATTTCTTTTCAATCCGGTTCAGAATCTCAATCATCGGGTTATCATCAAACCGCATCGGATATTCAGTACCAGCGGTATATGCTAAGGTTTCAGGTTCGTTGGGTTTAACTAGTTCCGGCTTAAACTGCTGATTCTGATAAACCGCCTTCTGAGCGGGCAATAGCGTTACCTGACCCGCGGGCGAACTCAACTTTACTTTCCCCGTAAACACCACGACCTCCGCCTGTTCATTGCGGTAACGGATGTTAAAACTGGTTCCCAACACTTTAGTGGTCATGTTTCCCGAATGGATAATAAAAGGCCGTTCGGGATTTTTTGCCACTTCAAAAAGAGCATCTCCCCGTAAGGTTACTTCCCGAATTTTGCCCGTAAAGCGGGAAGGATAGTCCAGTCGGCTGGAATCTTTCAGCCAAACCAGCGAGCCATCGGGTAAAATGACTTTATGAATCTTTCGGGCATCCGCGTAAGCCATCAGGGGAATTACCCGATTGGCCCAGTACAGATAGCCGCTCATGCCCACTCCCAGAATCACCACTAACATCGCCGCCAGTTGCCAGGCGATCTGTCTATACCACGGCAGCCGCAAAGTGGGTTGAGGTTGAATCCGTTTTAACAAATTCTCCTGCATTTGGTGCTTGATGGCCTCCCGTTCAGGTACCGGAATCTGCTCAAAGCTTTGCCCCGAAAAAGATTCCAGCCATTGGTCCACCAGTCGTTGTTCGCTGGCCGTGGCTGAACCCTCCAGAACTTTCTTCAGGATCCGGTCAAATTTTTCTTCATTCATAAAGTGATGCAATCTGTTAGAGTGGAAAGGGATGAAAAATTCCGGTTTGTCGACCGCACCAGTTCCCCGTCACGAACCCCTCTACTGTAATATTCCCCAAGTGGGGCTGAACACACAGTCGAAAAGTAATTTTTTTTTGAATAATTGGTAAAAAGGGAAATAAACTTCCAGTCTTACGCGGAAATGCCTTTGAATCAATGGTGAAATAGCAGAAGGAGTGCCAGAACTAAAAAGCCTTCCCCCAGCGAAATCCGCAGGTGCCGGAGGGCGGTGGTCAGGTAATTTTCGACCGTCCGGGTGGAGATTTCCAATTCCCGGGCAATTTCTTCAATGGAAAGCTGCTGTCGCCGACTCATCCAGAATACCTGCTGGCACTTGTTGGGTAATTCTGAAACGGCCTGTTCCAGGCGTTGCTGTAAATCTTCAGCGGCCCAGCGTTCTTCCGTGGAGTTATCTACCTGCTGGGCAAGAAAATGACTGAAGTGTTCGGCATATTGACTGCGAACTTTTTCCGAGCGGAAATAGGAGAGTAAGCGTTTTTTAAGAACGGCGAAAAGATAGGGCTCTAACGAGTCACTAATGATCAGCGAAGGGTGCTTCTCCCAGAAAATAATGAAAACTTCCTGCACCAGTTCTTCCGTTTCCTGCACCAGCCGAATCCGGTTGTAGGCGTAGGTGTACAGGGGCGACCAGTACCGATCGTACAGGGACGAAAACGCACTTTCGTCTCCCTGCTGGAGTCGATGCAGTAAGTTCTGATCCGTATGGAAAGAATCGTGTGGTATGGCCTTGCCGGGAATTTTGGTTGCAAAAATTTGAGTAAAAATACAGAATGCAGGTGAATTATTTGGCAGAATCCTGCATATGCTTCGCGGTGAAGGTATGGAATTGGAAGGAGTCCGCAGAAAATCCGGTTAAAAAAAAACGAGGGAATCACCGGAGTGTCCCTCGTTTGTAAACGGTCCTTTCCTGACTCAGGAGGCCATTTTTTTATTTTCCATGAATACTTTGGTCCGTCCCTTCTGCTTTGGTAACTCAATGATATGAAGGAAGTTCAACAGCTTCATGATCTGATACGAAGGATCAATTTCAAACCATTTGAAGGCAAAATTGGGTCGGTTGCCGTAAGTGTGGTGATTGTTGTGAAAGCCTTCGCCCATCATCAGAAAATCCACGGGCATCAGGTTCTTTGAAGTATCGTTTACCTTGAAAGTTGTATACCCAATTTTATGAGCGAACCAGTTGATGATGGCTCCGTGAATGGGTGACATCAGGAAGTGTACGGGTAACAACAGGAACCATCCCCAGGAAGGTGCGAAGTAGATATAGAACAGGGTGTACAGGGTTCCCCAGGCCAGACGGGAAATTCGGCTGGACGCAAAATCATCAAAGGCTTTCCAGTCGGGAACATTCGCTGTAAACTTTGGATCAACCGCCATGCGACGCTCCCGAACGGCGGAGTAAAATTTAGCCGTCTTCAGCATCATATCGAAAAGACCATTGCTGTACATCGGCGAATGGGGATCTTTCTCGGTGTCGGCATACGCATGGTGCATGCGGTGCATCACGCCGTACGCATAGGCACTCAGGTAGTTAGAGCCCTGAAAAATCCAGGTGAGTACGAAGAATACCCGTTCCCAGCCCTTAGACATTTTAAAGGATTGGTGCGAGGCGTAACGGTGAAGGAAAACAGTCTGGAAAAACAAGGCTCCGTACCAGTGAATGGCAAAAAATATGAGAATAGCAGTCATAGCTTTTGTTACTTTTTTTCGTAAATATTCGGTCAGGAGGCTTCTGAACCGAGGCTTTAGCGATGACTGGTTGAATTTAGGTACTGAATCGTAGCATTCTCTGACCGAATCGCAGGTGTAAAAAGCGGTGTCAGGAGTTAATCCATTCTTTGAAAGCCGTTACCCGGTCGCGGCTTACGAAAACCTCGTCCTCGTCGGGAGGGACCAGGTCCAGTTTCAGACGACCGTTCAAGTGGGGATGAATTTTATGAATGCTGTCAATGCAAATCAGACGGCTGCGACTGATGCGACTAAAGCGGCGGGGATCCAGCTGCTCGCTGAGTTCTTCCAGGGTTGCATCAATCAGTAATTTCTGCTGGTCGAAGGTGATCACAAAACTAAGTTTGTCTTCGCTTTTGAAATACGCAATATCCTGCGTCTTCACCACGGCAAAGCCATTGCCTTTTCGGACCATAAACCGTTCTTTCGGCTCTGATTTGGTGGGTTGCGGCGTGGGTAACAAACCTTTTTTCAGTAATCGGTATGCCTGATTCTCGTACTTCTTCAGAGCCGCCCGCAACTCTTCGGGCTGAATGGGTTTCAGCAGGTAATCAATGCTGTTCTGCTTGAATGCCTGAATGGCATATTGATCGTATGCCGTCGTATAAATAATGGGAGCTTCGATGGGCAGACGCTCAAATAATTCAAAACTCTCCTGATCTTCCAGCTGAATATCCGAGAAAATCAAGTCCGGCTCGGGGTTGCTACTGAACCAGGCCACACACTTTTCCACGGAGGGTAATACTGCCATGACTTCGATGGAAGGATCTAGTTTTTCCAGTAAAAAGCGGAGTTTCTCCGCCGAAAAATATTCGTCTTCAATAATAACTACTTTCATACTTTTTCAGGGTAAATCAAGGGTAAGCCCACCCGGAATACCTGCGAATCGGGTTCTATAGTAATCGACTGCCCGGTCATGAACTGATAACGGGCCTGGAGGTTTTTCAATCCAATGCCGCTCGAATTCACCTTTCCGGTTCGGGTATGGATACTGTTGGTGACCCAGAGCGTGGAGCCTTCGGTATAAATGGAAAGCAGAAGCGGATGTTCTTCGGATATGTAATTATGCTTCACGGCGTTCTCCACCAGAAGCTGGATCGAAAGTGGCAATACCTGAGCCCGCTGGGTGTGGGAAAGCTCAATCCGGGCTTCAATCTTGTTATAAAACCGAACATTGAGGAGGAACAGATACGCTTCAACCACGGAAATTTCGGCGGACAAAGGCACCTGTTTTTCTTCGGTATGATCCAGCACATAGCGATAAACCTGAGCCAGTTTGCTGATGTACAAGTCCGCCAGAGCCGGGTCTTTATAAACCACCCCGCTAAGGACACTCAGACTGTTGAAGAGAAAATGCGGGTCTAACTGCTTTTTAAGTCCTTCGAGCCGGGCCACGAGGTTTTCCTGCCGGAGTTTTTCCTGCTCCACCAGCGACTGCTTCCACTGATTAAACAGAAAGGCCCCTTCGTTAAAGGCCGTAAACAGCAGAGCCAGCAGGAAAGAGACGAAGGCATTCTGGATGATAACCCCCGGCGTGATTAATTCCGAAGCCACCAGCCGGCCATAGATCAGAATGCCACAGATCAGGCTGAGGGAGGAAAACAGAAAAATGCCGAGGACTTCATACACCAGGTGTTTGGTAATGCTGTGTTCCCAGGGGAACAGATAAAGCGTGAAGGCCTGAATGAGTTTGCTGCCTTCCCAGATGATATACGTGGTAAGGGTGGCCACCAGGATGGAGAGCAAATGGGCCGTAGAACCCAATTGCATGGGAATGAAAAAGGTAGGAACGACGATACCGAAACTCAAGGCTCCGAGCAAAGCCGTCCAGCGGACCTGAAATCTATAGCGAAACTTTTCTGTCAAGGGAATGGCGTCAAGGATAATTCCTCAAAGGTAAGGGGTTGCCGCGGGTTTTAACCCATACCTAGAATCGGATCGCAGCCCCAAAGTACACGTCGTAGAAATGGAGTCTTCAATCCTTATTCCAGGAAATAGATAACGAGTGGAGGTCATGTTATCGGCCATTACGGGTCTAAAGCTGCATCAAAACAAACGCATGTAAAAGGAGCTACATATATACATTGGTATGTTTCGAGAGTTATGCGAACAATCTGAAGAATCCTTATCTGGCTTTACAAGCATTTAAGAAAGCTGGTTGGAAAGATTTGCAAGGAAAGACACAATTTAGATTCGCTTAGTCTTCAGGTAGTGACCTGAAAGCCTCAAACAGCAGGACAGTGAAGTGGATAAATAGGACAGAATTAAGTATTTTAACTTAAAAAAAATATCTTTGTAAGAATGGTCACACATTTCAGCTATGCTGTTTAACCCGATGTGCATATCTTATTTAGCAAAAATAATAGATTGTATATACTGTGATAAAAGTAACTTAAAAGAAGTATCTGACGCTTTCTTAAGAAAGTGTTAGCCTAAAATCAATTTTTTAAATCCGCAAAAGATCACTATAATGTAACCTAAGAAAAGGAGATAATATTTCAGTGTATGGTAATTCTACAAAACTTCTAGTGTTGATATTATTGACATTATCAATTACAGCATAAGTTCTACAAATTACTTCACAGCGGCGAACCAGCGGGAAATACACTGATTTATATACTGAAAAGTGATTATCCTCATTGTTTTTCTACGCTTATATAATCGTAGTATGTATAATCAAAGACTTGGAAGATTGCAAATGATATTTCACGGATCTTTTTATATAATACTGAAACAGAAATTTAAAAGAGATGAAAATTAAAGCATGATTACTGCTTTTTTATACTCTTTGAATCCTTTAACATTTGAGTTGCATCAATGTGTAAGGAATCTATGAACTTGTTGTTTTTTATTAATTCGTTTTGAATTGAAGCATATATCTCTTTTGGTATGTCATTTCTCTTGAAATCTTTTTCACTTAATTTTAAAACTAAGTGATTATTTTCAACGACGGTGTTCTCCTTAACTAGCTTGGCTAGTTTTTCTAACATCATGTTTTGTTCAGAGGTTCTTTGATTAGCGGGTGTTTTATGTGCTTTATCGTAGTCTGAAGAAGAGTACTTGGTGCCTGTGGTTTTTATTTTGGAGTTACTACTATTACAGGAACCCATCAAGCCGAAGGCTATTGATAGGATGATTAGCTTTTTCATGCCTATAGAATTTAATGTTTTATATTTAAATAATCATTAGATTAATTTGCTGTCCCAATGACAGTATCCTCCGTTAGAATCCGATGTTTGAAAGCTTAAATCGGCTTGAGTATTTGAAAATGCTAAATTGAAATCAATATACGTTGTTCCTAATATAAATCCGATCTCTGTTTTGTATTGCCATTGAGGTGGACCAGCATGTAATCTAACTCCGCAAGTAAATATAGGTAGCCATGCTGCTTTAGCCTGACAGTTAAATCTAACATGTTTTACATCAAGAGGAAAATGGAAGAAGGTTTCTCTTACAGATTGATCGTCTGTAGAAAGATTACCACTGGGGCCAGGTCCCCTGAATTCAGCCATAGCAGCTTGATTTGGTGAATCAAGCTTGGATAGATCAAGCAATTTTAGTTCATGATTATCATCTTCCTTTATCTCTTTTAGATACTGATTAGTTTGATCAATTATTTCTTTGTAAGTCGCTTCAGAAATACCTAATTTAGATGCCTCCCTTTCAGAAATATTTATTTCGTACTGATTTTATTCAAGGTTTAGATGCTTAAGAATTTCTTTTGCAATTTCTGCATTGTTTTCAATTTCTAAATAGGTTTTATGTAAGTTATCTAACTAGATAACTTACATAAAGATATGGCTTTTTTTTTATATTTCAATAATTTATATAACTTTATCCGTTGTGCGGATTGATTTCATAAGAACCTACTGACGATCAGCGAGGTATTATGATTGGAGTATCTAGAAAATAACTAAATCCGTTGATAGCTGTTACTGGTTCGTTTACAATGTCCACATGATTAAAAATATATGGCTAGTTATCAGTTAATTATGTAGTGTGTTAAGTCATCATTTAATCCGCACAACGGGTTGTACGTATCTAACTCTAGGAGACTGTTTTGACGCTTGTACAGCCACAGTAAGCCTAGCAAACTTTCAAAAATATGGCAAATAGATATTCGACAGGTCAAGTAATTTCTTTCATAGGTATGTCAATGGCATTTAGTATAATAATATTGAACATACTATTACCATATAAATTTCAAGATGGTATACGTACCTATGCAATAGTTTGTGGTTTGTTTGTGTTAATAGGGTTAGTATTTGCTATAATATCGCCAAAGCATAGGAAAATATTTATATTTATTAATGGTTCTGCAAAAATCAAGGTTTTGTACGCTCTGTATTTCCTATTTGCATTATTTTCAGTATGTTTTATCCTGTATAGAGCACATTACGTTGCACCTAAAAAAGCACGTGCTCTTTTAGAGGAGTTTGAAAGGACGCATCGATAATAAAAAAGACCGAGCATTACTGATTAGTAAATGTTCGGTCTTTTTTATTATATTAAATCGGTATACATAGAAATACCTAATTAGGCATCTTATTCCTGCAAAAGCTCTTCCGCAGGAATAAGAGTTAGTCAAAGGTAAAAGGTCGCGTTCAGTTTTTACTGATAATGAGGATCAGATCACAGAGGAGCGGGCTGCAAAAAGAATTTAAAAATAAATGAAAAAATATTTTGTACTAAATGGTACAATATTATACCTTTGTAGAGTAGAGCAAAACAAACAGGAAATGGCAGGCAGACCCAAAACATACGATGAAGACACGGCCCTTGATGAGGCGGTGCGTGTGTTTTGGGAAAAGGGCTATACCAATGCCTCGGCGGACGATCTGCTCAAAGCTATGGGTATCGGGAAAGGCAGCTTTTATCTGGCTTTCAGGGGCGGTAAGCAGGAGCTTTTCGAAAAGTCCATGAAACGCGTGGTCGAACAGAATTTCACGGAGCTGAGAAATGCCGTAGCCACGTGTGAGGACCCGGTGCAACTGATCAGGGATTTCTTCCTGGGTTTAACCGGAACGCAGTCGCCCATCGGTAACAAAGGCTGTTATTTTGGAAATGCTCTGGTGCAGATCAGCGAAAGTGATGCGGGCCTGAAGTTACTGGCCTCTCAATATCTGAAGGTGCTGGAAAGCATTTTCGAAGAAGCCATGCAGCGAGGGAAGGAAAAGGGTTTACTAAAATCAGAATTAGCTCCGCCGGTGCTGGCTTCGTATCTGATCAATTTGTGGAATGGGATTAATGTTACCCGGCGGATGGAACAGAATTCGGACCGACTCACTGAACTTTTAAAATTGAATCTGGCCGTAATCGAGTAAATTTTTTTAATCAATATTGTACTATTTGGTACAAAATAAGTCTAATCAATTTATTACTAAAACAACACAATCATGAAACGCAAGGCTACTGCCGTTTGGAACGGAGACATCAAATCAGGTTCGGGTCATTTAACGACCCAGAGTACGACGCTTAATAAAACTCAGTATTCGTTCAACAGCCGTTTTGCGGAAGGCGTAGGAACGAATCCCGAAGAGTTGCTGGCCGCCGCTCATGCCGGCTGTTTCACGATGAAACTGGATCTGGATTTAACGCAGGCGGGCTATACCGTAGAATCGCTGGAGACGGAATCAGTCATCACGCTCGACAACGGCAAAATTACGTTATCCGAGTTAACCCTTCAGGCAAAAGTACCCGGCATCACGGAAGAGGAATTTCAGAAAATTGCATCCGGAGCCGAAAAAACCTGTCCCGTGAGTGGAGCCTTCAGCTTTGAGATTAAACTGAATGCTACTCTGCTGGCGTAAGCAGACCTTTGATCCCGTAAAAAAGCTCACGGAACCGATCGTTCCGTGAGCTTTTGGTTGACTGACGGTTACCCGTACGAATCTTCTGATGTAGTAAAGTTTCACATTATAAGTCAAGAACCTGTAGTTCACGTAGCTCAGTTGTTAATTCCTGTACTGATTTCCTTTGATCTTTCTTTAACAAACGACGCAGGTAGCGAGCCTTCGGACGACTGAATTTCTGCTTGTTTTCTTTAAAGAATTTTTTTGCTGACATCGCCTTAATGCCCGTGGCCATTGCCTGATAGTCCTCCGTTTGATTAAAAAACAGATCGCTCAGCAGGTAATAATAACTGACCTGATAATCCGCCTCCTGTTGTTTTCTGACCAAACGCTGATTAATAAAGGCCGTATGAATTCGTCTGGCATGAGGAAGATTGCTCCGTAAATCAGGGTTGTTCCCGTGAGAGTGGGTTACCCAGTTACCGTTAACAACGGAATACGTTCCATTGGAATGAATAACTGTATTTCCATTCACGATCGAATACGTTCCATTGGAATGGATAATCATGTTTCCATTTTTCGTGGAAGAAGTGCCATCGGATTGAATAATGGTATTCCCGTTGATGATGGAAGTTTTTCCGTCTGAATGAGTAATGACAGAACCGTTCCGAACGGAGTGTGTACCGTCGGAATTTACCTGAATATTTCCATGTATAATCGAATGGGTTCCATTCGAATTGACGATGACATTGCCATGCTTCACGGAGTGGGTTCCGTCCGGATTAACCGTAACATTCCCGTGCTGAACGGAATGCGTACCATTGGGATTAACAATGATATTCCCATGAATAACCGAATGGCTTCCATTGGGATTAACGATCACGTTTCCGTGCTGAACAGAATGCGTACCGTCCGGATTAACGATAACCTGCTGAGCCTGTAAACTCCCCACGGTCAGTGTACTCAGCAGGATCCATACGTATTTCATAGCCTGATTGATCGAATGAGTAAGGAAAGATACAGCCAGGTAACTGAGGCTGGCTGTTAATATTTCCTAATTAACACCGGGAGCTTACTTAAGGCCAGTCGTCCATCGCTAAAAATCGACTTTATAATAAAACAAAGGCAGAAAACCGAGCTGATATTGTCGCTTGAGGTAACGCTCAGAGGGGGTCTGACCGGGCACGGGAACGAAGGTAACCCCCAGGACGTTCTGCCGTCCGCTCACGTTAATGAGATCAAGAGCCAGCTCATGATTCAACCCCAGAGCATTTTTACGAAAGCCCAGCTTCAGATCCATTCGGAAGTAATCCGGAAACTGCTGGGTGTTGCGAAGCTGATCTTCGAAAATAACTTCGCGTTGCAGGAGGGAGGCCTCCACATCCAGCGGGCCGTAGCGTCGGCCACCGGCCCAGGTGATTTTTCCCCCGGCCAGCAGCGTCGTTCGTTTCCGTTTGCCCACGGGCCATTCGCCGCCACCCAGTGCATTCAGGGCAAAGCGTCCGTTGTAATCCGTATTTCTCCAGACCCGGTCGTTTGCCCGGTATTTAGAGTCGTAAAGGGATGCCGTGAACAGGGCGTAGTAATTCCGGCTGAACTGTTTTTCGAGCGTTAACTCCGCTCCGAGGTTATAGCCAATTCCGGTGTTTTCCAGGGAGTCAGGGAAGGCCCGATTGAACGCAGACCCCTGATTGAGTAAGGAAAACGAAGAAGCAGGCCGCACTGAAACCGGGATTCTGGCGAGCCGCTGGTAATACGTTTCGGCTTTTAAATGCCAGCTGGTACTAAGCCTTCGAGTATATCCCAGCACCCAGTGCTGATTACGGGTCAGCCCCATGTTCTGATTATACCGCTGGTAATCGTTGCCCACGCGTTTCTGAATGAAGTACGTATAACTGGCCTGAGTCTGGTGGTGCATCCCGTAGGCGAAACTCAGCGAGGCCCGGTCACTGAGGATATACTGCACCCCTGCCCGCGGATCGAGGCCCTGGGAACTGGAATTTAACGTATACACCAGGGCGTTGAATCCGGCGGTAAGCGTCAGTCGATCGGAGGCTTTTACTTTTAGCTGGGCGAAAGGCTGAATTAACCAGGCTGAGGTGGCGTAGTCCCAGCGGCGTTCCCAGTAAGGAACCGAAAAACGCGGGGGTTCTCTCCGAATGCTGTCTACATCGCTGTAATCAAAACGATCCAGATAAAAGCCGGTTTTCAGGGTTACGGAAGCCCCTATTTTTCTGGTAAGGGTGGAATTGATGGAACTGCGGGCGTCTCTGAAATCGTATCCCATGCTGTAATGCCTGCCCGTCATTAGTCCCGAAGCCGCGTAATCAATCAGGTCGTGATTGGCCCAGCTTCGTAAGCGGCTATGCGAAACGACCGTTCGCAGATACGTACTGGTATTAATCGGAAAGTCGTGCTTTATGCCCACCGTATAACTCGAGGATCGGAAATACTGATCGCGGTCTTTATCGGCGTAGAGATCCTGCTGAAGGTCTTCATTTTTCGAAACCACAATGTCGATGGCACTGGTTCCGCCGATGCCGAATACGGCAAAGGTTCCGGCCTTCGCCGTGGGGAAGTTGAGTTTAAAGGTTACATCCTGATAGTTGGGGACGGCGGAGGTACCGATCTGAATGCCCAGCTTCTGAAAGACATAGAGCGTGGAATAGCGGTAAGCCACGAGAAAGGACGAACGGTTTTTTCGTGAAATCGGACCTTCCAGCACGCCTTCCAGTCCTAAAAGTCCCGCCTGAAGGGTGCCTTCCACTTTTTCGTTGTTACCCGCACGAAGACTCAGATCGAAGACTCCGGCCAGTGCATTGCCGTATTCGGCGGGAAAAGCTCCGGTGAAAAATTCAGAGTTACCCAGGGTTTTACTGTTCAGCATGGTAACTGATCCACCCTGACTGCCGGGAATCACGAAGTGGCTGGGGTTGGGAATATTGACCCCTTCCAGTCGCCACAGCAATCCCTGCGGTGAATTACCCCGGATCACGATATCATTACGGGAGTCGTCAGAGCCCTGCACCCCGGCAAAATTGGAGGCCATCCGGGCCGGATCATCGCGGCTGGCGGCATAACGTCCGGTTTCTTCCACGGAAAAGGGCTGCGAACTCAGGAGGGCCATTTCATTTTTGGGCGTATTTCTTCCGGTAATCCTTACCTCGTTGAGCTGACGGGCCACAGGTTCCAGTTCAATGGCGAGAATCGTTTCTTTCCCGCTGACAATAATGAGGTTACTGAGGGTCTTCGGGGTATAGCCTACGCTGGACACCTGAAAGGTTCGCCTGCCGACGGGTACGCTGGTCAGTCGGAAATACCCCTCCTGATCACTGATGACCCCTGAAGCAGAGCTGGAATCCTGAACGATGCGGAAGGTTGCTCCGGGTAAGGGAGATTTGGTTTCCGTATCCATAATGCGTCCCCGTACGGTTTGCGTCAGTTGTTGAGCCCGGGAAACCTGAGTAATCAAGAGCAGTAAAAGGTAGATGTTTTTCATAGGCCAGCAACCAGGGAAAGTTCAGGGGGGGAATCTCTTGTGTGAGGCAAAATAAAGGTCAATCCGGCCGGAGCCATTTTCTGAAAAGCCGGGTCATAACCGGCATCACAACCCAGGTTAATAAGCCTACCATCGCGGCTGCCACCGTCGCCAGGCGGAGCAGGGCGGGGGCATTGCTGAGGAGAGGCCCGAGGGTATAGGATAAAAATACACTCGTTGGGAATACGCCGCCCAAAGTAACCACTGCCATTTTCCAGCGAGGCGGAGCTACGGGGTTTCTGAACCAGGCTTCCAGACCCCTCAGTTGCCGGTAGATGGGTTCTTCCGTCAGGGTAGAAGCGTAGGCTTCCCATTCCCTAAACAGGGGAGACTGGTAAAAGGCATCGCGTTCAGCCTCGTCGGCGAAGGTCCTTAAAATGCCAATCTCCCGCTGATCCGTGCCCGGAAGCGGACTGATCATAGCTGCTCCCTGCACACCACCGTGCAGGAAAGATTCGCCGAGAAACCGACGTAATGAATCCTGAAATTCTTTTTCTTTTCCGGGTAATACCCGGCGGGTAATGGCAACGTGAATGGGCATACGAGTGGCCAGATTGCGTTTGTAGCGGAAAGCTAATCGCCAGTTACCAAAAAAACACCTCGACCATTTTCTTTTTTATCAGGGACTGAAAGCAACGGCAACAGGCCGGGAAAAAAGGCACCTGTTTCTGGGCAGTATGGATGAAGATTCTGTAACTGAGTAGTAATGAAATTAGAATTATACGCGAACATGGATGAGATAAGTTTTAACTTTAAACCAAAGCTTAGCTCTATTCCTGCAGATGAAAAGATATTTCTCCGTTCCGCTCGTTACGGGAGCAATTTTTGCTGTGTTTTCTTCCTGCTCTAAACCGGACCAGGTGGAACCGCAGGAGCCTCTCCCTTCGCTATATGAGTTAGAAAAGATTCGCTATTATGAAGCTGTTCCAGCGTCAATGGATACCTTAATCCTGAAATTGAAAGGCGGGAGTGTCAGTAACGCCGGAGAAGGTTTTTCTACGCAAACCTTCGAAAGTAGTTTTGAGGAGTTAACGAAAACTTCCCTTTTTGAAATCACGAATAAACCTGCCTTGCCCGCCGATGTAAAGCTGGAAACACTGGCGGTAAGTGTTCCCGAGCGTTGGCAGGGGAATGAGGCATACGCGTATTTTCCGGAGAAATTTGCGTTGCATTCAGCCGAACAGCAGAAACCCTACGGGGCTTACAGGAAAGAAACCCTTTCTATCAAGGTTCCCCCTAAATCTGCCATTAGTGTAGATCGTCAGATTGAAGCGTATCGTCTGACCTGTTCCTTTACGGCAGTTCTGGTCAATAAAACGACCGGACAGCAGTTTCCGGTTTCGGGGTACTGGAAAGGCATTTCTCATTACAATAACGCATCCATAAAGCTCACGCAGCGTTCGTTGGACGCAAAATAAAAGGGGCCGTACTTTCCTGATCCAGGCCGTTTAGGCGAATGGGTAGCTGGCACACATCTTTCAGTGGACATGACCTGACTTTATAATGATATATGAACGGACCTAGTTTAGCACCTTTAATCCTGGTAGTAGAAGACGATAGGGACTACATTGATTTACTTGAACGGGGGCATAAACGTAGCCAAATATCCTGCGAGTTTAAGTTCGTGGAAACGGCAGAAAGTGCCCTGGATTTTCTGAACACGCACAGCTTTAGTCCCAATATCATTCTGCTGGATTATGATTTACCCGGTATGGACGGCCTGCAAATGGTGGATGAATTAAAGAAGTCGGTCTGGAAAGCCATTCCAATCCTGATGTTTTCCATCCATAATAATCCCAAACTGATTGAAGAAGCGTACCGGAGAGGGATAAATGCCTTCATTCCCAAACCCGAGGAATACGGTTCCATTGTGGAACTATGGAATACCGTCTGTTCCTTCTGGGGAAATTACGTAAGCCTGCCCAACGTGGCTTAATACCCCGTTTTGGTCCAGGGGTTACTAACAAAAACGGTCAACGAAATACTACTTCGTTGACCGTTTCTGCTGGCGGAACTATAGATCTTCTTACGCAAAATAGCTAACGCGTTGCACCTGCTCGGTGGGATACCAGCTGGAATCACGACGACGGACGGCTTCCGCAATCGTGGCTAATTGCTTCTTATTTAAATCCTCTGAATAAGCTGCCTCCAAATGCATCGACTGGTTCTGACCGTCGTAGATACCTACGGCTTGCCGCTTGGGATCTGACTCTAATAAATCAACAATGCGTTGAGCATCGCTCAGGTTCTGACAGGGGACGTGCTGGTACTGACCTTTGAGTAAATATAAAACAGAATAACGTTTCATGTGATGGGTAGTTTATAGGGTATTCAAATGGGAAAAGTCCTAATTGTTTAGCAAAGTAACGAAGTAAAAATGAGAAAAGTTTAAACGCTTAAATGCAAAACCGGGGTTTAGTAAAAGTTCTTTACACGATCCAGTGATAATAGTAGTAAAGTACAATTTATGATAATTAATTATGATTTTTTTTATTGAAAAGACGGGCTTGCCCCTAAAAACGTCTAAGGATGCGGGTTACGGGTGAGTAACTACTCCTGACTAAGAGTCTAGTTACGAAGAAATCAGTCAGAGCTTTTATTTAATTAAGTAAATAATGGTATTGTACAATTTGTGGATTTCATGCAAATGCTTCCTGGTATAAAGAAAGTAAAGGGCCGGGGTAAGGAGATGTCGTCTAGTTTCAGAAAACGAACTTAAGGAATAGCGTTGGTTATGAACAGATTTTTAGGGGTAGTAGTAGGGGTCCTGGCTGGTCTGACGGCAGCAGGTCAGAAGCAGAAACTAACGGTAGCCCCGGATGGGAGCGGCGATTATACAACCGTGCAGAAAGCTCTGGCGGCGGTGCCGGCGGGTAACAAACTTCGGATGACGATCTACATCAAAAAAGGCATTTACAAAGAAAAACTGAGGCTGGACTCAACTCAGCATCGGGTAACGCTGGTGGGGGAAGATGTACGAAACACAATTTTGACGTTCGACGATTATTCCGGAAAAATGAGTCCATCAGGGCAGCCCTTCCGGACGTTTTCATCCAGCACCTTTACCATCAAATCAAACGATTTCAGGGCCGAAAACCTGACCTTCGAAAACTCCGCCGGACCCGTGGGGCAGGCCGTCGCCGTGTACGCCCCGGGAGACCGAATCGTATTCTATAACTGTCGCTTTCTGGGTAATCAGGATACGCTCTACGTGGGTATGCCGGGAGAATACGGCCGGCATTACTACAAGGATTGTTACATCGAAGGCACCATCGATTTCATTTTTGGCTCGGCAACAGCGGTATTTGAGAACTGTACGATTTTCAGCAGGAAAGGCAGTAATTACATCACGGCCGCTTCAACGCCCAAAAATGAATCCTGGGGGCTGGTTTTTCTACAGTGCAGAATAACGGGTGATATGCCGGAACACAGCGTGTACCTCGGCCGGCCCTGGCGGGAGTACGCCCGAACGCATTTTATTCAATGTTATCTGGATAAACATATTAAACCCGAAGGCTGGCATAACTGGGATAAACCCGAAGCGGAAAAGACCGCCCATTACGGAGAATACGAAAACTACGGCCCGGGAGCGAACCCCACGGATCGCGTAAAATGGTCCCATCAGCTTGAATCTCCCCGTCACCTTTATACCCCGCAGAAAATTCTACAGGGTAAGGATCGCTGGAATCCTCTGGCATTGGAGAAGTAATCAGTGGAACGACTGCCGGTATTGCAAAGGTGAAAGATTGGTTTTATTCCTGAAAAGCTTGTTGAACGATTGAGGATACTCAAACCCAAACTGATAGGCGATCTCGCTAACGGATAACTGGGTGCTGGCCAGCAGAATCTTTGATTTTTCAATGAGATGATTCTGAATGTACTGCTGAGCCGATTGTCCCACCAGCGAACGGAGCATGTCGCTCAGGTACCCACTCGAAACGTTGATGGCACTGGCGAGTAATTCCACCGTGAGCAGGCCCTGCGTCAGGGCTTTGTTATTTTCGTAATAGTCGTCAATGAAGTGGTCGATACGGGTTAACAGATCATGGTTGAGGGGTTTACGCGTGATGAACTGGCGATTGTAGTACCGGTTGGCATGGGTCAGCAACAGCTCAAGATTGGCAAGGATGACCTCCTGACTGAAAGCATCAATGGGCGATTGATATTCGGTTTCAATGTTCTGAAAAATCTTCGTAATCATGTGCTCTTCCTTTTCGGAAAGGTGCAGAGCTTCATTGGCGGTATAGTTAAAAAATCCGTAATCCTTTATCTTTTTCGCCAGGGGAAAATTCCGTATGAAGTCGGGATGAAAAGAGAGGCTGAGGCCTGAGACTTCATACGTTTCTTCACTCTGATTGGTCAGGATTTGATTCGGCGACAGAAAAGACAGCACACCTTCCTCAAAATCATAGTAACTGTGGCCGTATTTGAATTTGCCTTTAAAGCCTTTTTTTAGCGAAATACAGTAAAAACCCAGCATAAAAGGCTGCATCAGCTCTTCGGCCTGGTGCATGGAATCCTCCAGCCGAAAGACGGTGACCAAAGGATGGAGCGGTTTGGGTAACTTCAGGATACGGTGTTGCTCCGTAATGCTACCCATGTGAAAAGGAGCGTAAGGTGCTTTCATGGGCGAAGGCATAGGTTAGGAGCAGAAAGCTGTTTTCTGCTCCCGTTTGTTAGTTATTGATTGACCATTTGCATACCCGTCTCATCATAACGGTCGCCGGTTGCGGTGCCTAACGGAATGATGCGTTCCAGTTGCTCCAGGTCCTCCGAAGTCAGCGTAACCTCCGCTGCTGCCAGATTCTGCTCTACGTATTTGATCCGCTTGGTTCCCGGAATGGGCACCACTCCCTGAGATAATACCCAGGCCAACGCCAGCTGCGAAGGAGTAATTCCTTTCGCCTCGGCCATTTTTTCAAGGTCACGCTGGATCTCCACATTTTTATCAAATTGTTCTCCCTGAAAACGGGGCATGGCAGTTCTGAAATCGTCGGCTTTCAGGTCAGAGGCACTTTTCAGGACGCCGGTCAGTAAACCTCTGCCCAGGGGTGAATAAGCTACCAGTCCGATGCCCAGCTCCCGTAAAGTGGCCAGGATTCCCTGTTCTTCAATGGTGCGTTCAAACAGTGAATACTCCGACTGAACGACAGTTAAGGGATGAATGGTGTGAGCTTTACGAATGGTTTCCGAACCTACTTCCGATAAACCAATGTATCGAACCTTACCTTCTTTCACTAACTCGGCCATGGCTTCGAGGGTTTCCTCAATGGGCGTCGTGGTGTCGACACGGTGAAGGTAATACAGATCGATGTAATCCGTTCCCAGATTTTTCAGGGACCGTTCAGCGGCTTTTTTGACGTACTCTTTTTTCCCGTTGATCTTCCAGGTTAGGCTACCCGTATCGTCAATTTCATAGCCAAATTTAGTACCGATGAGGTAGCGGTCACGGTTGCCTTTAATGGCTTTGGCCACCAGCTGTTCATTGATCAGTGGACCGTATAAATCAGCCGTATCCAGAAAATTTCCGCCCAGTTCATACGATCGGTGAATCGTGGTGATGGCTTCCGCTTCGTTAGCCCGACCATAAATGTCCATGTGGGCCATGCCCGTCATGCCCATGCATCCCAGACCGATTTCGGGTACGATCAGACCCTGGGTTCCCAGTTTGATTTGCTTTACCATTGGCTTTTTCGTTGATTTTAAATCCAGGGCAAAGGTCTGTCACTGCCGCTGAGCAAAGGTATCCGAATTGCGGATGATTGTATCTGGATTTTCGGCAGTGGGGCAGGAGGAAGAGTGAAGGCAGGAAGTAATTTGTTAAAAAAAGAACCGCGTGTTCGGAGTCAGAAACTTGAAATTTTAAAAATTATGAATTTTAAAAAGGCCGTTTAAATAGAAATAAACCAATAAATAGTAGACTTTCATACAAAAATAGATAAAGAATTTACTGGATAGTTTCTAAAATTTCCGTCATGCCTATGCAGGGTATCAGGAATGATGATCCTTTTCACGAAGTAGCCCATTCAGGCGACCTAATATAACTTTCTCACTATGACTCGACACCTACCTTTCAAAGAAGGGTTGCTCCATTTTGGACATGCCGTCCTGATTCTTCTGTGCCTCTGGGCGGGGAGGGTAACGGCCCAAACCACCCGCGAACGAACCATTACGGGCACGGTTAAAGATGAGTCCGGGGCGACACTTCCCGGCGTAAGTATCCTACGCAAAGGAACCCAGCAGGGAACCACTACAAACGAAGAAGGAAACTACCGCCTGACCTTTACTCAGGAAGGAGCTACCCTGATTTTCTCCTACGTGGGATATACGCCTCAGGAAGTATCCGTTGGAGCGGGCTCCGTCGTAGATGTTACCCTGAAGGCAGACTCCAAAGCATTAACTGAAGTCGTGGTCGTGGGGTACGGAACGCAGAAAAAAGCCGAAGTAAGTACGGCCGTGGGAAGCATTGAAGGCAAGACCATCGCCGACCGTGGCACGGTAAGTCCCCTGCAGGCCGCTCAGGGTCAGATTGCCGGGGTGGACATTTCCGCCGGATCGGGTCGGGCCGGAGCCGGATTTTCCGTGCAGATTCGGGGACAGAACTCGCTGGCGGGTGGTCAGCCCCTGTACGTGGTGGACGGAGTCATTGTGCCGGACATTAACTTCCTCAACCCGCAGGACATCTCGAAAATGGACGTGCTGAAAGATGCCGCTTCCACGGCGATTTACGGTTCGCGGGGTTCGAATGGGGTTATTCTCATCACGACGAAAGGCGGGTCTAACATCAAGGGACGTTCCGAAATTTCTTATGATGGGTACTACGGCGTACGTCAGGTCGCCCGGATGCCTCATTTCATGTCCGGTCCGGAATTCTGGGAATACCGTCAAAATACCTTCATTTCACCGGAATTAATTGCGGGTCGTACGAACTATGACAATACCATCGGAAGTCTGGGTAACCCGCTGGTGCAGCAACGGGTCGCCAATAACGATTATACCAACTGGCGTGACCTGGTGTTACGGACGGGTACGCAAATGAACCACTGGCTGACGATTACCGGAGCAAGCGATAAAAACACGGTTCAGTACCTGATCGGGGCGGGGTATCAGAAAGAGAAAGGAAACCTGTTACAGGAAAACCTGGACCGTTATAACTTCAAGGCCAGCGTAGACGGCAAAATCAACGACCACTGGTCGGCCGGGATGAGCATGAACTTTTCACTTTCCGACAATGAGCGGGGAAGTGACGACGCCGTTCGGAATGCCTTCAACATGGCCCCGATTTTCAAACCTTACGACGATAATGGAAATCTGATTTTCCGCCCCGGACAAATTCCCGTACCGAATAGCACTACGGTTTCCAGCTTTACCAGTACGGTAAACCCTCTGCTGGAGATTCCAAACACGCAAAACAATACCCGCCGTCTGTTCGGCGTGGGGAATCTGTACCTGCAATACAGCCTGAACGACTGGCTCGACCTGCGGACTACCTTTTCGCCGAGCGTAAACTTCCAGCGGAACGGCCGTTACTGGGGATCTCTGACCGGCGTGGGGGATGGTCTGTTACCCGATGCCCAGCGGGAGACCACGCAGTCCCTTTCGTACATTTTCGATAACATTGCCACCGTTCGCAAGAACTTCGGAGAACACCGCTTTACGTTTACGGGACTGTTCAGTATGCAGAAAGACCGTTTCGAAGGAGATGGCTTACGCGTGAATGACCTGCCTTTTAACTCCTCCTATTACAACTTAGGTTCCTCGACAAACCGTCAGTCGGGCACGAGCTTCTTCCGTCAGGTCTCCATCCTGTCGTACATGGCTCGTTTGAACTACGTGTTCAGGGATCGTTATTTTGCTACAATCGCCACTCGCTGGGATGGCTCCTCCAAACTGGCCGAAGGTCATAAGTGGTCTACGTTCCCCTCGCTGGCTCTGGGATGGCAGATGACGGAAGAAAACTTCCTGAAATCAGCCAATTTTATCAGCGATCTGAAACTGCGGGTCAGTGCGGGGATTGCGGGGAATAACAACAACATCAGTGCTTACGAAAGCCAGATGAACCTGAGTGATCCTACGTTTTATGATTACGGTGGAACGGTGGCCCTGGGCTATGCTCCCAGCCGCCTGCCCAACCCCGGTTTAACCTGGGAACGCACGCGGGAACTGGATTTAGGGCTGGATTATGGCTTCTTCAACGGACGTATCTCCGGTACGTTAGACGTGTACAACAAGCTTTCGCGTGGTATCCTGATGAATCGGGATATTCCCATCGAGACGGGCTGGAGTTCTATTAAAGACAACGTAGGTTCGGTTCGTAACAAAGGAATTGAATTCTCGATCCGCACCGTTAACATTTCCGGCAAGGATTTCTCCTGGACTACCTCCCTGAACTTTGCCCGGAACCGCAACGAAATCGTTGACCTGCTCGATAAAAAAGAAGATCTGGTGGGTAACTGGTGGTTCATTGGCCGACCCATCAATGTTAACTATACCTACGTTTCGGACGGGATCTGGCAGGAAAGCGAGCGGGAGCAGGCTCTGAAGTACGGACAGTTACCCGGCCAGGCCCGCGTGAAGGATCTCAATAACGATGGACGAATCAACAGCACGGACGACCGGGCCATCATTGGTCAGAAAGATCCGAAATGGACGGGCGGTTTCTCGACTTCGTTTACGTACAAAAAGTTTGATTTGTCGGCTTCGGTTTTTGCCCGTCAGGGTCAGCAGGTGTACAGTGCCTTCCACAGCATTTTCCTGAACTACGCAGATCGGGGTACGAACAAGATTTATGAAAATTACTACATGGCCGATAACACGGTAACGCCTTCCCGCTCTTCCAACACGTATCCCATGCCCAACAACATTGGTCCTTACTGGTCGGGAGTAACGGGCGTAGGGTATTACAAGGATGCCTCTTTTGTGAAAGTTCAGAACATTGTGCTGGGCTATACCCTGCCTAACTACCTGCTCAATAAAGTCGGTGTGAAAAGCCTGCGGGTCTACGCGAACGTACTGAATCCTTTCGTGTGGACGAAGTACAATGGCTTTGATCCCGAAAATGCCAGCGGTATTGATCCCACTACGAACTCGAACATCAGTAACACGACTACGGGTAACATCAACAACACGGGTCCGAGCACGGTTACGTACCAATTTGGTCTGAACCTCAAATTCTAAACCAGCATTCGCATGAAATCTATAAAAATGGCAGCCCTGCTTCTCGGCCTCCTGTTCACGGGCAGTGGTTGCAATGACTTTCTGAAAGAAGACAATAAATCCAATATGGTATCCGACGAGTATTATGCTACTTCCGAAGGGTACGAAAAATTAATCAATGCCGCGTATTCTTCCATGCGTACCGTCTACGCCGCCCCCTGGGTGTTCTGTGCCGGAACGGATATGTACGTGGAAGGTCGTAGCCAGCAACCAGTGGGCATTAGTGAGTACCAGAACCTGATTGCCGATGACAACGAAGTACTGAGCTTTTACACCAACGTGTATAAGTCGATCCAGGTAACCAATACGGCCCTGTACTTTAATGATAAGACGGCCAATGCTTCGACCTTATCGAATCGAAAGGGAGAGATGCAGTTCCTGAGGGCGTTTGATTACTTCCTGATGGTGCAAACTTTCGGCGGGGTAGCTCTGGTGACGGATCGTTTTACGGCACCCGTTGAAACCTTCAGGCGAAATTCGGCTCAGGAGGTCTACGACTTTATTATTAAGGAAATGACGGAGGCTCTGGAACTGGTTCCGGCTACTACTCCCAATTTTGGCCGGATCACCAAACGGGCCGTGCAGCACATGCTGGCCAAAGTCTATCTGACTCGAGGCTACGAAACCTTCGGTACGGCGGATGATTTCCAGAAAGCAGCCACGTTTGCGGATGCCGCCATTGCAGGTCAGGGACTAACCATTCCCTTTGAAGATGTCTTTTTCCCCGGCAACGAGCGGAATGCGGAAATTCTTTTCTCCATCCAGTGGGATCCTTCCTCATTACCCACCGCGAACAGCGGCGGCAACACCCAGGCCGCTTATTTCGGACCTTACTTCGGTGGTCAGGGCGGTGTGGAAGGTTATCCTTACCGCACCTACACGCTTTGCCCCACGATGTACACGTTCGATCTGTTCACGGAAACGGATGCTCGTTTTGACGCGACCTTTATGATTAATTTCTATCAGCGGTATTATGATTATTACACCCGCCGTTCGGAACGCAGTCAGCTCAACGTCAAGTATTACTACGCTCCGAAGTGGGCCAGCAGCCCGGCGGCTATTGCGGCCTGGAAGGCGGCCGATCCGACTCGCCGGAACAATGCGGTCGTGTATCCTTATAATGGAACGGCCTGGGAGGCCAGCCGCACCGTAGTGCTGGATAACTATACCCCATCGGTCAAAAAATTTGATGACCCGGCCTCGCAGTTTGGCAGCAACACCAGTACCCGTGATCTATTCGTAGCCCGGCTGGGAGAAACCTATCTCATTGCTGCGGAAGCTTATTTCAAAATGGGGAATACCTCACTGGCCGCCGAGCGGATCAACGTGGTTCGGAAAAGAGCGGCCAAGTCGGGAGCGGAAACCAGCATGCAGATTCGTCCGACGGATGTAACGATTGAGTTCATTCTCGACGAACGGGGTCGCGAGCTGGTGGGAGAGTATCACCGCTGGTTTGATCTGAAGCGTACAGGAACACTGGTGGCCCGTGCGAAGCGGTATAATAAAGACATCAGCAAATGGGTGAACAACGGTATTGATCCGTTTGTAGGCGTAGGCGGACAATTAAAAATCCTTCGCCCGATTCCTAACCGTGCTCTGGATCTGAACCAGGGTGAGTTTGCTCAGAATCCTGGGTATTAACAGAAAAAAATCGCTTAAAAGTAAGGGCCATTTCCGCAGGGGAGTGGCCCTTACTTTTGCTGATCAACCCGAATATCCAGCAGACTAACGCAGAAACGGAACACATCCCGGAAGCAGTAGCTGCCAGCAAAACGCATAAAACCGGCTTCAGCGTAGGAAACCAGGGCAACCATTCCCTCCGATCCGGGGCAGAGAAAGGTCAATGAAAAGGTTAAAGCTTTAATGGTTAATGAATTGGTTTTGAAAGAGTTAATTTTATATGTTAGTGAATAAATACAATAAAATAAGTGTATTTTTCAATTTATACATCCTTTATTTAGTAGTTGACATACGGAATACTGTCGTTTACTGATTATTGCGAGCAAGCCAACAATCTTAATAGTACTTTTATATCAAGAGATCGCCGCACACGACCTAACCCACACAATAACTTTCAAAGATCACCGCCAAAGATCATATCCACCCTCATTCAATGGCATCGAAACACACTGAAAGTAAATGGCTGGTATCTCAACAGCCCCTCCTTTTCCGGATAATCTCCGGGTAGATCACTCACCCTGTTATCCAAACGGACAAGCCTTTTTCGTCTACATCCCGGCAGGGATTTAGTCCAGCGTGCCTGCGTCATAACTTTCTTTCCGCCCCCTGGTTATTTCGTTCATCCGCACGAAGCATACTATTTTCATTCGCGTTCCTCATTAGGGTTGATTTGTTGTAAAACAAGTCAGGCAATCAGTATTCCCAATTCCTGTACCTTCCAAAAGAACCGTCAGCTTCTGGATATGAATTGATCATGGCTCTGACTTCAAGTCAGCGAGTCTGGTCATGAACATCATTTGTTACCTCAATAATCTAAAACGGTTATGAAAAAAGTGATTCTATCCAGTTTCGCTATCGCTACAACCATGTCCTGTATGGCACAAAACAGCGTTACCATCAGTCAAACGGGGGGCAGCGGCAATACTGCATCCGTTCAGCAAAGCGGCTCGGGCAGTCGAGTGGTTATCAGGCAGCAAAGCAGCAGCGACACCTCCGCGAAAGCCAGCGTCAATCATTTACGTATAGACGTGCCCGTTGGAACGAAAACCACCATTCACCAGTCGGGAAAAGGCCCTAATGTGCTGGAAATATCCCAGGAAGCCCGCTCTTCGGCAATCGTCGAGCAACATTCAGCCCTCAACGAAAATACCGTTACCGAAATCAAACCGAAAGACACCCCGAAGTCCCCGAGTGCCAACCCGCGTAAAAAACCTTAAGTATCTGTTAACCAATACCTTTTTCTTAATTTTTAATCTGTTTAACTGTTTTATCATGAAAAAAATCTCCCTTACCGGATTCGCTTTGCTGGCTTTCGCCGCAGCGAGCTTTGCTCAAAGTCCTACTAATTCTGCAACGCTTCAACAGAATGGTAATAATCAAACAGCACTTCAAATTCAAACAGGTAACAACTTAAAGTCTACTATTAGCCAGGATAGAAAGGAGGGGGTTAATGGCGGAAACTTTGCGGCTACTGCTCAAACTTCTACTGGAGCGGCAGGTAACGAGGCAACTGTAACTCAGAATTTAACTTCCAATTCAAACCGGGGTTATGTTACCCAGCTGGGAGGCGTGGGCAACAAAGGTTCCATTACCCAAAGTAACAATAGTGGAGGTTTGGGTGCCGTAGTTACCCCTTTAAGTTCACCAGAGGATGTGAAAGCTTTGGGTGGTAACTGGGCCGGAATCTGGCAGCAGGGCAACAATAACATGTCTACTGAAATTATTCAGAATGATGTTTCCAAGGGCAACTTCGCTGAAATTTTTCAGTTTGGTTCAGGTAACCTGTCAACGGGTATTAATCAGTCGATCTATTCTTCCAATAACACGGCCAAGATCAATCAGGGACAGCTGGGTTCAGGCGTAAGTGGGAATAAGGCCGGTATTGCTCAGCAGGGAACTAGTCAGGAGAACAAAGCCACGATCGTTCAACGTACCAATAACAACGATGCTACGATCATTCAAAATGATTTTAGCTTACGCAATGAAGCTAGCATCAGCCAGATCGGAGGAACCGGTTCAAAAGCCAAAGTGGAACAACGTTATACCTCTTATGACAACAAGGCTGTTGTCTCTCAAACGGCAAGCAACAATCAGGCCACAGTCAACCAAACGTCTAACTCCAGTAATAACCTGGCAGATGTTTCTCAATCGGGTGAATCAAACCAGGCAACGATTGGGCAATCAAATACTTCGCAGTACAATAAAGCTTACGTCGTACAGCCTGGTTATTACAACGAAGCCACTGTAAAACAGAACTACAATAGCTCCTTTAACTACGCCAGTATCAAACAATCCGGTCAAGATGCACAAGCATACATCGAGCAGGAAACCAATTCTTCTAACAACCAGGCACGGGTTGAACAGAATGGATATGACAACTGGACTAAAGTTACTCAGAGCAATTCAGCTAGTGGTAACACCGCTCAGGTTAAACAGGATCTGCTAACGACCGCGGGATATGGTAACATCGCTGAAGTTTCACAATCAGGAACTAATCACAAAGCTTACGTTACTCAGAATTTTAGCATGAATACTGCCAAAATCCGTCAGGAAAACACGGAAGGAGCCGGTAACAACTATGCACAACTTGACCAGTGGGGAAATAAAAACATCATCCAGGGAGTAGACGGTGCACCGTTCGCTCTCCAAAGAGGTTCTAACAACACGTTATCGGTAACGCAGAACTCTGGCAGTTCAGCCCCTTACGCTCCTAACGTTGCTAACGTAAGCCAGATTGGTAACGGTAATATGGCCACTATTATGCAAACCGGAATGAATTAATTAGTCGTTGCCCTCGGTCGTCCCGTAGAAGAACCTCGTTTCTTCTACGGACGACTTTTTCTGAAAAAACGTATGATTATCCGAATCCTTATTCTTCTGCTCGGGACAGCGATCTCTGCCTGGGCTCAGTTACCTTCTGCCGGATCTCCGGACGTTTATTGGCGGATAAACCCCGGAACTTCGGTCAGCGAAGTGAGTATCCGGCAGGCGGGAGCTGATCAGCAGGCTACAATAGCAATCCTGGCCGGGCAGCAGAATCAGGTCGGACTCCTGCAGACGGGACTTCTGAACCATTCAGATGTACAGGTAGCCGGGCAGTCCAATCAGTTAACACTGATGCAGACTGGTGAACGAAACCGGCTCACGGTTGGACTGAATGGATCAAATAATCAGTTAAAAATTAGTCAGGATGGCGGGGATGTGGTTAGTCTGGCGGGACTAACGGCTACCAGTGCCAACATGGAAGTGATTCAGAAAGCGGGTCAGAATACTCTTATTGCCGACGGGATAAACATACCCTCTGCCAGGTCGGCGGGGGGTGTTCCCAATCTGAAAATTGAGCAGACGGGTGGAGCAAATGCCCGCATTCAGAATGGCCCGGCTATGGGACTTTTTAATAAATGAAAGGAATGAGACTTCTGTTTTTTCTGATTCTGTTTTTAACCATGGGCCTCACCGGCTTCGCTCAGGATCCTGAGCTGGAAGGTTTTCTGGATGAAGGTACCATGGATGAAGCGGTGGTAACCGAAGAAGGAACCCAGACCCTGATTCTGGATAACACCCGATCAAAAATTGGTCGGGATTTCTACGAACTGTTCTTTCAGCATTACGCTGAATTACCCAAGATGCCGGGTTTACCCGTTCCAACGGACTCTACCCGAACAATTGAACCTAATCTGGAACTCGGACTGACGGCGATGGTAGTAACCATTGACGAATTACCCGCGTTTGGGGTAGGAACTTCCATTATTGTCGTGTCGCTGAACGATCAGATCGTCTGGCAGAATTACGTACAAATCCGGGCCGATGTGCTGGAATTGTACGCCTTCAATGCGGCTGAAGTCATTAATCAGTACGTCATTAATTATCAGGACGTGCAAAATCAGCTGGACAACGAAGATCAGCTGGGCAGTGGCCTGTTCTAGGAAAGCGTTTCCCCTATCAAGCAATAAACTTTTGTTTTACCATCAACAACACCGAAATGACTAAATATGTACTCCTCCTGTTAGGTGTAGTAGGTCTGATGGGCGTAAGCCGAGGCCAGGCTCTGGTGTATCGACCCAATAACCCGAATTTTGGCGGCAATACCTTTAACTACGCCTGGATGCTGAGTTCGGCTACGGCTCAGGATAAAATCAAAGACCCCACAGCCCTCAAAAATGCGAATACTTCGGGCCGTCAGGACCCAAATTCCCTGGATTCCTACGCCCAATCCCTGCAAAATCAGCTATTAAACCGCATTACCAGCAATCTGGTAGGCAGGCAATTTGGTGAGACTTCCTTAAAGCCCGGAACCTACACCTTCGGCGATTTTCGGGTTGAAATATCCAATGGAAGGGAGGGAATGATCGTACGGATTGTAGACGGAAAGGGGGGCGAAACCTCCATTACGGTTCCCTATTACTAGCCGACACCGCTCTCAGGAAATCCTTTACCCATTTCCCCTACCTAGCACTATTCGTCCATGTCTTCACATTACCACCTCCGCCTGCTGGTGCTCATTCTATTTTTGTCCCTGATGAGCAGCTGTACGTCGTTTTTTTACCAGCCTTCCGGCCCTCGCCGGGCTCGTTTAGGTGAAGATACGCCCGCTACTACCAGCCTTCGTAACTTACCCGCAGCCAAAGAAAAAATTGTGGCAGCCGTTTATAAGTTCCGAGATTTAACGGGTCAGTATAAGCAATCCGAAACCGGCACGGGCTTCTCCACCGCCGTTACCCAGGGCACAACGAACATTCTCCTGAAAGCTATGGAAGAAAGTGGCTGGTTTGTGCCCATCGAGCGGGAGAACGTGAGTAACCTCCTTAACGAGCGGAAGATCGTCCGTTCGAGCGTGGCTCAGTTCAAAGACGGCGAAAACCTGCCACCCCTGCTTTTTGCCGGCATTATTCTGGAAGGGGGGGTCGTTTCCTACGATGCCAACATCATCACCGGCGGTGGTGGGTTACAATACTTCAGTGCCGGGGGCTCTACCCAGTATCGGCAGGATCGGGTAACCGTATATCTGCGGGCGGTAGCTACCAAAACCGGGAAAATTCTCAAGACGATTTACACTTCAAAAACCATTCTGTCCCAATCGGTCAACGCCAGTCTGTTCCGGTACGTCACCTTCAAGCGTCTGCTGGAGACAGAAACGGGCTTAACCACCACCGAACCCGGCCAGATGGCCGTTACCGAAGCCATTGAAAAAGCCGTGGAAGGTCTGGTGATAGAGGGGGTTCGGGATGGCTTATGGATGGCCAGCGAGAAATCTTCGGATGCCATGAAAAAATTGCTGGATGAATACGAAACCGAAAAAACGCGGATGAGTGAAACCGACGTGTATGGAATGCGTCCGGAAATCAGTGCTCCCCAGGCCGTTATTCAGCCCTACGCCGGACTCATGCGTTACTCCGGCGACTACGCCCGCAAAACCATCCGGGAAATGTACGGAGCGTCCGTAGACGTCTACTTTAGCCCTAAATTTGGAATACAGGCCAACGGGGCTACCGGCATACTGGCCAGCGAGGGAGCCTTTTCCAATCGCATTTCTTCCCTGGAAGGTAATCTGCTCTTTAGACCTACTCCTTTTCAACACTGGTCCTCGCTCTTTTTTGCCGGAGCGGGCATGGTCAGCCGGGCGGGTAGCTCGCCCCTTTCGCTCACGGGTAAAAAAACAGTTCAGGCTCAGGCGGGCGTTGGTATTCAATACATTTCCAATGGGATTTTCGGCCTGCGTTCGACGATTGCCTTTCATCAGCCCTTCAGTGATGATCTGGATGGAATCGTAGCCGGTACACGCAATGATTATTACCTGCGGGCCACTCTCGGACTGACGTTTAATCTGGGTCGGAAAATGAGCCCCCGGGTATCCAGCACTCCTCTTCGTAAATAAGATTCAACACCACTCATCACACGCCCCCATGTCTGTGAAACATACTTTTTTCTACCTTCTGCTGATTTGCCTGGGTACGCTGATCAGCTGTAATGAAGAGTTATACGTAGAACCGGTTCAACTGACCAGCATTCGCGGTCGTGTACTCTACAGCCTGAACCAACAGCCCATTGGCAATGCCACGGTCAAACTAACGCCGGGGAACCGTATCGTGGCGACGGATTCTTCCGGGATGTTTCGTTACGATAGTGTCATTGCGGGAAGTTATACTCTTCAGGCGTCTAAAGCAGGGTATGGCACGGAGGCCGCTACCGTTACCGCCACCGTGGGAGCTTCGCCACTCGTAACGATTCTGATGACGGATGATAAAACCCAGAATCGTCCTCCCACTTCACCCACGCTGGTAAGTCCGGCCCAGAACAGCACCGGACAACCCAATTCGCTGGTGCTTCGCTGGAAGTCTACGGATCCCAACCGGGACAGCTTAAGTTATCAGGTGCAATTGTTTAAAGCCGGTTCGGGGACCCCAACGGCTACGTTTTCCAACCTGAAAGTTGATACACTGATTCTGAATAATTTGAGTTACAATACCTCGTATCTCTGGCAGGTAGTGGTCAGCGACGGGGTGAATACGGTCAATGGTCCGGTCTGGTCCTTCCAAACGGGAGCTTACCCCGACTATAGTTACGTATTTGCCCGCCGAATGAATGGGTCATTCCAGATTTTCGGAGCCACCGAAAACGGGGTAGCGAATCAGCTCACCTGGGAGGGGAGTAACTGGCAACCCGTCGTAAGCCCAAATCGTCAGAAAATTGCCTTTATTTCCAACGCCAACACGGAGCTTCAGCTTTTTATCATGAATCTGGATGGAAGTCAGCGGTATCAGGTAACAAATGTGCCCGTGTCGGGGCTTTCGGCTACGGACCTATCCTTCTGCTGGTCGCCGGACGGCACCCAGTTGCTGTACCCGAGCAATGATCGATTATACGCCGTTCGAACCGACGGAACCGGCCTGCGGGTCGTTGCCCAGGCCAGCGGTGGACGAGTCTGGGCGGGTTGTGACTGGACTCCGCAGGGCAATCGAATCGTAGCCCGGACGACGGGTACCGGATGGTATGACAACGAATTGATCGTCATGAATGCCGACGGAAGTAATGCCCGGCAAGTGTACGCCCGCCGGTCAGCCCGGGTAGGGAATCCGGTTTTTTCGGTGAACGGACAGCAGCTACTGTTCTCAGCGGATGCAGCCGATTTTCAGAATGAACAGGGACGGCAACTCGATAGCCGCTTGTATCTCTTAAACTGGAATCAGAATATCCTGACGGATGTATCTACGGCGAGTCAGAGTACTACGGGTAACAAACCTGCCGGAACCAATGATCTGGAGCCCCGGTATTCGCCCAATGGGGCTAGTCTGATCTTTACCAACACCGATAACACGGGTCAGGGCCGCCGGACGGTTTACACGATGGACTCAAATGGGCAAAATCGGAAACAGATTCTAAGCCCCGCTGAGATGCCTTACTGGCGTTAACCAGAAACGATTTATTTTTTTCAGCCGCTGAGGTCAGGGATGTTATTCCGACTTCAGCGGCTGACTTTTTATAAAAACCTGGTATTCTGAATCGAAAGGGACTATTGCTACGTTAACTTAGTTTAAAATAATGGTAAGTTTCAGATTCATAGATAGTTAGGAGAGATAATGAAAAATTTGTGATGGCATAATCTTTTAGATAATCTGGTAACCCTTTCCTGAAAAAAGGTTAGGAACCGATACTGTAATTCTTGCTGAGTACACTTTATAAAAATGAGTTACTATTTATACCTAATCCGCTAATAAAGGTAATAGTCTCTTCAGTCAAAGCCGGAATCCGCCCGTTAAGTCTAGTCAGTTGAGTAATCAATTGACTGACTTAATGTTCCGGCCAACGTGCAGCAACGTCTTTAGCCCGGTATATGTTTACCGGGCTTTTTCATGGGGCTTCGCTGAAGTAGAAGCCCCCGGCTCCGCATGTAAAGTTTTGGTCGCAAAGCGGACGATTTTCCGGGCACTGGCCCGATATTCGCTGCATCGTTTTAATAAACCTCTGAACATATGCTCCTTCGAATTTCGCTTGTTTGTTTACTTGGTCTCTTTGCCATTCCCCAGTTGAGGGCTCAGATTGTTAGTGATTCACTCCGGATTGAAGGCCATTACCGCACCTTTTTCTATCATCAGCCTGCCGCTTCTGGAAAACCTCAGAATCTGGTTTTCGTCATGCACGGATCCGGAGGAAATGGCCGGGATATGATGCGTTCAACGGAAGCTATGGAAAAAGAAGCCCTTCGCTCGGGAACGCTGCTGGTCTATCCAAGTGGATACAAGCGTTACTGGAATGAATGCCGCAAAGCTTCTCCGGCTCTGGCCAATAAAGAAGATGTAAATGAACAGGCTTTTTTCTCCGGGATGATTGCCTACTTTCAAAAGAAGTACGGCATCAATTCCAAACGAGTCTTTGCCGTAGGCACTTCGGGGGGCGGCCACATGGCTTATAAACTGGCCTTAACCATGCCGCAGCAGTTTCGGGCGGTAACGGCTATTATTGCCAATTTGCCCGATACGGATAACATGGACTGTGTTCCGTCAGGCCAGGCAGTACCCATAATGATTATCAATGGAACGGAAGATAACGTAAATCCTTACAACGGCGGACTGGTAGATCTTGGACCGAATATGAATATGGGGAACGTACGCTCTACGGATCGTTCTTTTCACTACTGGGCTGATCTGGCGGGCTACCGGGGAGAACCCAAACTGGAAAAACTACCGGATACGGATCCCAATGACGGACGAACCATTGAAAAATATGCTTACCAGGCTCCGGGAAAACCCGAGGTAGTGTTATTGAAAGTCATCGGCGGTAAGCATGATTACCCGAAGGATATTGATGTGCACGTGGAAGCACTGCGGTTTTTCCTGCACCAGAAATAAGCGTTTCATGACCCATTCATGCCTCAGGAGCTGGACCTTCCGGGTTCTTTACTGCCTGTTTACTATGATTACTATGTCGGGTAGGGCTCAGTCCATTCACGCGGATATTCTCAACAAGTACTGGCACGCCTACTGGATTTCTCCGGACGGAGCTACTCCCAACGGCTACGGTGTGTATTTGTTTCGGAAGACGCTGGACGTGTCCGCTGTGCCTCAGCAATTCATCATTCATGTTTCGGCGGATAACCGATACAAGCTTTATGTCAACGGGAACCTGGTTTCCCTGGGGCCCATTCGGGGTGACTTGCAGCACTGGCATTTTCATACAATTGACATTGCTGCATTTTTGCGGAGCGGTCGGAATATCATAGCCGCCGAAGTCTGGAACGAGGCGGAATTTCGTCCCGAAGCCCAGATTTCGCTTCGAACGGGGTTGATCATTCAGGGAAATACTTCAGCCGAAGAAGCAATCAACACGAATGAAACCTGGAAATGCTATCAGAACAAAGCGTATCAGCCCATTCCCGTGAAAGTTCCGGCGTATTATGTGGCCGGACCGGGTGAATTTGTGAAGCAAACCCCAGCCCTTCAGAACTGGAACCAAAGCGACTTCGACGACCGGCAGTGGCGTGCCTCCCGATTAATCATGCCTGGGGTTCCCAAAGACGTGAAGCAGGGCCTGGGTACCGTCAGTGGCTGGATGTTAACTCCCGCCCGGATTCCGGAAATGGAGCTGAAGCCGCAACGCTTTGCCAGCGTTCGGCGAGTAGCGGGAATGGCCATTCCCGCTGGTTTTCCGGCTCACAAGGTCCCCTTCACCATTCCGGCCCGTAGTTCAGTAACCCTGCTTCTGGATCAGGGTGCGTTGACGAATGCTTACCCGGTTCTTACTTATTCGGGCGGTAAAAATGCCTCGATTTCCCTGCAATACACTGAAGCCCTTTACTCTAAATTCCCCGGCAAAGGCAACCGGAATGAAGTAGAGGGGAAAGTCATCATGGGGCGGAAGGACAGCCTACGGGTTGAGGGTGGCATGAATCAACAATTCACGACGCTGAACTGGCGAACCTTTCGTTACATCGAGGTGTCCATTCAGACGCAGAAAGAACCCCTCGTTCTGGAGGATTTCACCAGTGTATTCACGGGTTATCCTTTCGAGAATCAGGCTCGATTTGAAAGCAGTCAACTCGAGTTGAATCACATGCTGGAAATTGGCTGGCGAACGGCTCGTCTCTGTGCCGTTGAAACCTACATGGATTGCCCCTATTACGAACAGTTACAATACATTGGCGATGCCCGCATTCAGGGCCTGGTTTCGCTTTATAATGCTGGCGATGACCGATTGCTCAGGCAGGCCTTGAACCAGATGGATCAGTCCCGGCAGACGGATGGCATAACCCTGAGTCGGCATCCTTCCTTTACGCCTCAATACATCCCGACCTTTTCGCTCTGGTACATTGGCATGCTTCACGATTACTGGATCTACGGAAATGATCCCGATTTTGTCAGGGCCAAACTCACGGGCGTTCGCCAGATTCTGGAATACTTCCATCGGTATCAGCAGCAGGATGGGTCCGTCACGGGGTTACCTTACTGGGTTTTTACGGATTGGGTATCCGCAACGGACTGGAAGGATGGGGTGGCTCCTCAAAGCCCGGATGGTACTTCCGCAGTAGTGGATCTGCAACTGCTGTGGGCCTATCAGCTGGCCGCTTCGCTGGAGAAAGAATTGGGGATGCTGGAAATGAGCCGACGGTATGACCAGCAGGCGGAGCTGCTGCATCAGACCATTGAACGGAAATACTGGGATCCCGAACGGAAGTTCTTCGCCGACCGTCAGGAAAAAGATCGCTTTTCGCAGCACACTAATGCTCTTGCCATTTTAACGGGCCTCAGCACTGGGAAAGAAGCCCGTGACCTGGCGGATCGTACGCTGAATGACGGCTCGCTGGCTCCGGCTTCCATTTATTTCAAGTATTACCTGCATCAGGCCTGTATTCGGGCCGGGTTGGGTAATCGCTATCTGGAATGGCTCGGAAAGTGGCGGGAAAACATCAGCATGGGCCTGAGTACCTGGGCTGAAATGTCGGAGGTTAGTGAATCCCGTTCCGATTGTCACGCCTGGGGGGCGAGTCCGAACATAGAGTTTTTCCGAACGCTATTGGGGATTGACAGCAAGGGTCCGGGTTTTGCCGAAGTCAGCATCGAACCTCATCTGGGGGCTTTGACGAAAGCTTCGGGATCCATTCCTCATGCCTTCGGGCCCATCACCGTCTCGTATGAGCGTGAAGAATCCTATTGGAAAGTGGTGATCCAGTTACCGGATTTTGTAAAAGGTGATTTCGTATGGAAAGACAAAACCCATCGATTAAAGCCGGGTGTAAACACATTCAAGTTCAAAGATCAGGGGCTCTGACCAAAGGGACAAAGTGACAGCCTGTCCCTTTGGTTGGGATTTGCCTAAGAAGATGTGACTGATAGAATTTATCGTAAAGAACTCATAGAGAGACGATTACTTTAATTGACTCAAGGGACACTTTAGTATTGGTCCTATACCAATCTGATTATTAATTAAAGAGGAGCGTCCAGATGAAAAGCTTCAGCCAGTTACCTGAGTAGGCCGTTGCCTCGGAAGCCCAGTCTTTACTTTTTCAAACCATTTGTAAACGGAATGCAACGGCTTTCGGAAGAGTTTTGCTAGTTTCGGCTACAAATTTTACATTCAGTTATTCATCCATACACGCCTTCAAACAAGGCTATGCTTTCCATAGTTTTATTCTGGAACGTAGATTAATTTCCTAGAAACCATGACTAAACCTTTCCTGACTCTATTGGCCGCCACGGTTGCTTTGGCATCCTGTTCAGAAAAAAAACCTTCGGAAAAAGGTTCTGCCGATAGTACCATGGCTCCCGTTGAAACCAATGAGCCTAACTCCGCTTACAAACCCGCTTTTGAAGGACAAACCCGGATTGCGGGCGTGAAAACATCCACGGCTTACGAATCAAAAGCAATCAGTGAAGGACTGAAAAATCCCTGGGGAATCACCAGCCTGCCTGATGGTCGTCTGCTCATTACTGAAAAAGCAGGAACGATGCGTATTGCCAAAGTTACCGGTGAATTAAGCGAACCCATCACGGGAATTCCCACGGTTAATCCGGACGGGCAGGGCGGTTTGCTGGGCATCCGCGTCGATCCCGATTTTGATTCCAATCGCATGATCTACTGGGTATTCTCCGAAAAACGCCCCGATGGTAACCTGACCGCCGTTGCCAAAGGAAAACTTTCGGCGGATGAAAAGAAAATTGAAGGAGCTACCGTCATCTACCGGGCTACTCCTGCTTACAAAGGGGACTTACATTACGGGGGCCGAATCCTGATTGATAAAGAAGGAAATCTGGTGGTTAGTACCGGAGAACGCTCGGATACCGTAACCCGTCCGCAGGCACAGCACCTGAATTCAAGTCTGGGTAAAGTTCTTCGCATTACGAAGGAGGGCAAGCCCGTGGCTGGCAACCCGTTTGAAGGTCAGAAAGATGCCAAACCCGAAATCTATTCCTACGGTCACCGTAACGTACAGGGTCTGGCGTTCCATCCGGTTACCGGGGATCTTTGGGAAACGGAATTTGGCCCACGCGGAGGTGATGAAGTTAACCGCATAGAGCCGGGTAAAAATTACGGCTGGCCTACCATTACCTACGGCATCGAATACGCCGGACCAAAGGTGGGTGCGGGTATTCAGCAGAAAGACGGCATGGAGCAACCCGTTTATTACTGGGATCCGGTGCTTTCGCCCAGTGGCATTACGTTCTACACGGGTGATGCCATTCCTGAATGGAAAAATAACCTGTTTATCAGTGGATTGAGTAGTATGCACATTGCCCGACTGGTGATTGAAAACAACAAAGTTGTGGGTGAGGAACGCTTACTATCCAAAGAAGGGCAGCGATTCCGGGACATTACCCAGGGAAAAGATGGAGCTTTATATACCGTCACCGACCAGGGAAAACTCTACCGGATTTCCAAAAAGTAAGTAATGCTTAGAGCCGCCTTTTCGGGCGGCTCTTTTTTTTGATTTAATTGAAGACAAATGGATGATGTTCCTGGTATTTAACGTTATTCGTAGATGAGGAAAATCGCATAAGCTATGAATGGGACACGCCGGAATTTAGTATTGATTGTGGAGGATGATAAAGAATATCAGTTTTTATTGAAACATGGGCACGAACGTAGCCACATCAGCTGTGAATTCTGCTTTGCTGATTCCGCCGAAAAGGCCCGCGATTTCCTGCAAACCGCTCCGTACCGTCCTCAGATCATTCTGCTTGATTACGATCTTCCCGGTATGAACGTAATCGAGTTTCTCGATGAAATTAAAACGTCGGAGGCTTACCGGGGAATTCCGACGCTGATGTTCAGCATGTACGCTACTCCGGAGCTGATCGGAAAAGCTTACAAACACGGAGTGAACGCCTTTATTGCCAAACCGGATGATTTCACCAGCATGGTGGATTTGTGGCATACCTTATGTTCCTTCTGGAACCAAACGGCCCAGTTGCCCCAGCATTTCTAAGAATAGTCTCTGACTTGTGACCTGTATCGTAGCAGGGCACCAGGTACCCGAGGCCACCGCTCTCAAATTTAAAAAGTTTTAGCACTTCTCAGGAGTCTTGAGCCTGCTTTCCTTTTGTACCAATCAGGATTAGTACGGCGGGTTTTGTAACCAAAAAGGGCAATTCTGGTTAATGCAAAGGGGTAGTCGAGTCATCCCTGTCTACCCATGTGATACCCATCAATAAATAAGTGCTTTTGCTTATGTCACAAGTAACTCCTACGACAAAAATTTATCCATTTTTCAGGGGCGGGGGAGAAATGGGCGAACGGATGCAGCATTTTAACTGGGCTTCTACAACGGTAGGCAGCCCTGATCAATGGTCGGCCAGTCTGAAATCGTTGATTCAGTTAATGCTTCATTCCAAAGTTCCCATGTTCATCTGGTGGGGAGAAGATTTAATCCAGTTCTATAACGATGCGTACCGTAACTTCTTAACTCCGGGGAACCGGCATCCGGATTACCTGGGCCAGAGTGCCTACCAGTGCTGGCCGGAGGCCTGGTCAATTATCAAGCCCCTGATCGATCAGGTACTAGCAGGGGAAGGGGTCTGGATGGAAAACCTGATGGTGCCGCATTATCGGTACGGAAAGTTACTGGATACGTACTGGACGTTTGGCTATAGCCCCCTTTACGACACCGCAGAGCAGCCCATGGGCGTTTTAGTGACCTGTACGGATACCACACAGATGATTCTAAGTCAGCAACAGCTGGAAGCCAGTGAAGCCCTGAATCAGCAGTTATTTCACAGTTCCCCCGTGGGTAAAGTCGTGTTCTGGGGTGAAGACCTGGCCATTCAGATGATTAATGAATCCATGTTAACGTTGATGGGCACGGACCGGAGCATTATGGGTAAGCCCCTGGCAGAGGCCATTCCTGAGCTCGTGAACACACCGATTGTCGAACGGCTTCGGGAGGTTCTGGCTTCAGGAAACCGATACTCCCAACCCGAAGAGAAATTTACTTTCCAGCGACACGGACATTCCTATACGGGCTATTATCAATATACATTTACGGCCCTTAAAGATGAATTTGGCGTAAACACGGGAATCATTACCACCGTAATTGAGATAACCGAGCAGGTTCGGGCCCGACAGATCGCCCAGGAAGGTGAAAGGAAATTTCGTCAATTGTCGGAGCATCTGGAACAGCTCGTTCAGGCCCGAACGCTGGATCTGGAAGTGAGCAATGAAGAATTAACGGCCTCGAATGAAGAACTCCAGCAGTTGAACGAACAGCTCAATCTGGCCAATGACCGTCTCCAGCAGTTTGCGTACGTCGCCAGTCATGATTTGCAGGAGCCGCTGCGGAAGATTCAGGCCTTCAGTTCCATGCTGAGTCAAAAATACGTGGATATTCTGGATGACGCCGGTCTGGATTCCCTGGCCCGAATGAATAAGGCCGGCGAGCAAATGTCATCCCTCATTACCGATCTGCTGGCTTACTCCCGGCTGATCTCAAGTGCAGAGACCTTCAAACTGATTTCTTTGCACCGGGTCCTGAACAACGTTCTGGAGACGCTGGAATTCAGCATTGAACAAACCAGGGCTTCCATCTATCTGGAGCCATTGCCTACGTTGAGAGGCGACGAAATGCAGCTCGGCCAACTCTTTCAAAACCTGATTTCCAACGCATTGAAGTTCACCAGGCCAGGCGAAGCTCCGGTTATCACCATTCAGACTCGTTTGGTGAGCCGCCGTGAAGTACCGGAGAAACTGAAGCTGATTTCCAAAGCCAGCCGGTATCATTGCATCAGCGTTAAAGACCAGGGAGTGGGGTTTGATAGTCAGTACGCCGACCGGATTTTCGTGGTATTCGAACGCCTTCACAGTAAACAGGAATTTTCAGGAACGGGGATAGGCCTGGCGATCTGTCAGCGGGTAGTAGAAAATCACGGAGGAGCCATCGTTGCCGAAAGCCAGCCGTCTCAGGGGGCCGTGTTTCACGTCTATTTGCCGGACTGATCGTTCCGTTTAGGCAGTTGCGACCAGTACTGATACAATTGCTCCCATACTTCCTGTAAGCCCTCAAACGTGGGGGGCTTGGTGATAAAGCGGTCAATGCTTTCTCGATAAGCCTGAACCTTCGTGGAATCCGTATGACTGGTCGTGAACATAATGATGGGAATGTGGGTCCAGTGCAGAGATGACTTCAGTTCTTTCACCAGTTCCATACCGTCCATCAGGGGCATGTTCAGATCCGTTAAAATCAGGTCCGGTATCGTATCCTGCATCGTTTCGAGCAGTTTCAGGGCATCTACACCGTCCTGAGCAAATACCAGATTACAGCTGTGAGGGGATTTTCGCGTAGCCGTTTGCAGCAGAAGCCGATCATCGTCATCGTCTTCAACGACTAAAATCAGGGGAATACCAGACATATCTTCAGGTCGTGTGGGGAGAAAACGACTATAAACCAGGAATTGAAAATGGACCGGCAAAAGTAACACATTCCGCCAAAGGTTACTTTTGCTTTATACCCTGATTATGATACTTTCTTAGCCTTTTAAGTTACATCTGCCGGTTTCCTGATCCGCAGGCACAGCGGACTACGCTTCGTCAATGAACAGAAACACGAAAAGGTAAGCCAGAATCGATGCCACAAAACCAAACATGAAAATATTGTAAGCCACGCGGAGGAGCTTGTATTTCTTGCCGAGAACAACGCCCAGATAATAGATATCGCGGGTCATGCTGCCGTAGAGGAAATCGGAGTTGTGCATCATGGCATCAATGCCCCGTTCGTAATCTTCCAGACTCATGTTATAGAAATTGCCAAAGAAAAGCAGGTTCGCTTTTTTCTCGACAATATCCTCCCGACTGAACGTACCCTGAGTCACGTTAGGCCGCGTAGCCAGAACGGCAAAGATGATGGTCAATACCGCCGTAGACAGAAAGATGGCCGTTGGTGGAATAAGGGCAGGATGGTTTTCCAGCCGATGCGATAGCACCGAAACCACCACCGAAACCATGATGGAATTCACGGAAATCATGATATTAGCCTTACTATCCGCAATTTCGCTTAGCCGGAGGTGATTGGAAGACGTGGTGCGGAACATGGTTTCAATGCCCCGTTCGGGCTTATCCTCCCTCTTTTTTCGCTTTTCTTCTCCTTCCGCGGGGGCTTTTTTCTCCTGCTTTTCCAGCAATCGGTCCAGATTAGCCATTTTACCCGCCTGGTAAATCGTGCGGGCGTGATGGGTGAAATACTGATGATTCTGAAAAAAGAGAATGTTGGCATTTCGCCAGTCGGCAGGCGAGAGGTTATGGCCTTTCAGCAACTCGACTTCCTGGCGTAACTGCTTTGATTTTTCCTTGTACTCGGCACTGGACAGGTGACTTAAGTCAGCGTCGCAAAGAATTTCCTCCAGCAGATTCTGGGGTTGCTGAGGCATTCGGGTCGCCAGAATGCAGGATTGAACCTGGGCAATGAAGGACTCCTCGATTTCCTGTTCGAGTAAGTAAAGTCTGGCCAGATCGGCACTCTGCTCCTCGTGTTTGGCCGCTGATCCATACAGGTAGCCCAAATCGTGAAACCAGGCCGCAGTCATCACGATCCCGTACTGTTCCTGACTCAACTGATAGTGCTGACTGAGGGTATGCACCGCCGCTACGACTTCCCGGGTGTGGGCAAGCGTATGGTACACCAGCCCCGGAACAACCTGATTCTGGTAAGCGTCTACCACGTGGGCTTCGATCCGGGAAAAATCCAAAACTGTCATTACGTTCTATTTTAAGTCAAGGTAAAGGGTAATTTCTAAAAACGGAATCCCAGCGAGGCATACGGTAAGGCTCCCTCCCTTGAAAAGGCGACGGAGGCGTTGAAAATCAGGAGCTGAGCTGGTGAAATATATAAACCTGCTCCGTAGCCATCGTGCCACTGCCGGGACTGCTCGTTCTTCGTCCAGACCCGGCCCAGGTCATTGAATAGCGTCAAACCAACCGTACCCGGAAAGAGGTAAGAGTTAAAATCAAAGAGTTTGGTACGCAGTTCAATGTTATGATAAACCATCTTCTCTCCCGCAAAACGATACTTACGGAAGCCCCGGAGGTTGTCCTGCCCGCCGAGGTACTGGAGTTGATAAAACGCCGGATTTCCGTACGTTAAACCACCTCCCACGCGATTGACAATGACCAGACGGGATTTCTGACTGAAACTGGCGTAGACACTCAAATCCGTTGTTAACTGGCTTAAATGGTTGCGGTTGCTGCCAAATCCCTGTAATGTAGTCGCCCGCGAGTCCCAGTGCAGACCCCGCGTAGGCAGGGTAGGGTGATTGCGATTGTCCACCAGAACAGAAGCCTGCACGCCCGCATATGCCTGCCGACGCAGAAAGGATTGATTTTCGGGTAAAGCGTTCAGGTAATCTTCCAGAAAACGTCCGCGATTATCCGACAGGTCCACGTTGAAATATTGGAATACCGGCCCGGCGGATAGTTGCAGGTGAGCTCCCAGGGAACGCTTCAGGGCTACTGTAACCGTACTTAAATCATAGCGGGTTCGGTAATAGCGAATGCGGCGGCCTTTTTCATAAACGGTTTCATTGCCAATGCCAAAAAAATTGGTGACGTTGTCAGGAGCCCGTAAAACGGCATTGATCCAAAGATCATTTTTTCCGATCACCTGCGTAAAAATACCGTCGTACCTGATGGCCGTAGCGTTCGTAGCCAGAGCGTGGCTGATGAGCAGACGATTCATCGACGCGTAGGGAGCTTTGCGGAAATGGTGTCTGGTTAACTGAAAGCCTGCTCCCAGCAGAATACCGTCGTCTACATTGAAACCCGCGGAACCCAGCGGAGCCAGCCGATTGTAATGAAAAGCACGGGTATCATAACGGTTAATATCGGATGACGGGGACGTATGAACCTGAGCCTCACTGCGGGCAGGTAAAGTGTTCTTTTCCTTCGAAGAGTCGTAGATCAGATTTTGTGATTTACGGCTTTCATCGAGTGCATAATAATCGGCTCCTTTCCCGCCAATCATTCGTACTTTGATAGCGTTGGAAGCCCGTCCCGTCACGAGGAACTGATCCTTACCGCCCTGCCCGTACAATCTGATTTCTTTGGTATGGACAGGATCAAAAACACGGGCATAGAGTTGCTGCCTGAGCGTGCTGTCTTTTCCAATTTTGAAAATACGGACATTCACCCGGCCTCCTTCCAGATGCTCAACCACAAAACGTTCGGACTTGTCGGAGGCCGCGACGTCCACTTCCCGCGAGAGAAAACGGTAATAGGTCAGGCCGTACTGCAACAGATCTTTGCGGCGGGCTTTCAATGTAGAACTAATCTCCTGACCGGATTGCCGGCGAATGGGTTCGGGTAACTGCTCAATGGCTTTCCTAATGACTTCATCCGTCCATTCGGACTGAAGGCTCTGGATGGTTTTTTCCCAGTCGTACTGACTCAGTTCATTCATAAATACCCGGTCAAAGTAACGGGCGTTGTACATGAAGCCGTTGACATTGGACAGTCGCTTCCGGAAGCCCTGAAACTTGGGCTGAATCCAGGAACGGGCCGCGATATACGGAAATAAACCGTCCGATTTGAAAAACACCTGATCGCGGTCGCGGGGAACGGGTTGATACAGCTTACCCTTCTTTGTTTTCTGACTCACCCAACGCCACTGATCCTCGTGCCGATCCCAGTCGCCAATGAACAAGTCCAGCATCCGGGCCCGCAAAACGGCTTCCTGGTCTACCTGATTATCGTTGTCTTTCTGAAGATTCTCAAGCAATTTCGTTGTACTCACACTTTTGTCAGAATCCGGGTTCCGTTCTTCGAGTAAACACACCGTATGAGCAAAATCCGCTCCGTAGATGCCCAGTGCCGGATCGTCCGGTACGTAAAAAAGCCGGGGATTGGCGTGGGGAACCTGAACCGCCTCCGCCAGAACGGGAACCACCAGCGGAGCATACGGAAAGGCCGCCGAAATCTGATCCTGAATGACATCACGGGCTACGGTTTCCCGCAGGTAATCCGGCAGGGCCTTTTCCGGAGCTTTCTGAACGGTCCGCAGTACCCATTCCTTACCGGAAGCATCTTTCAGTCGTAAGGATTTGGTTTGCTGACCGCCCCCGCGTTGCAGAATGGTAAAGCCACCCTGTTCTTTGGTAAGATTAAAAACCGGGAATTTGACGGGAGTTGCCCAGCTTTTGCGGTAGTTTTCTCCGAATAGCAGGCGATGAAACTTCCCTACGTGGTCGTACCCTGCCGCAATGGAAACCTGCATGGAATCAGGCCAGTTTTTTGAGGGGGTGTTCGTACGGGTCTGTTGAGCTTTTATATCGATAGTAAAGAGATTCGCCGAATGGGCCCGGGTGGCCTGAGCGGCTTCGTTAACCGTGTAAAAGTCCGTTCGAACGCGGCCATCGATTAGTTCATCTACCACCACGTATCCCCACTCTCCACTCACAAACTGAGCTTTTTTGCCATGTTTGACCCGCTCCCGGTTGATACCTGAGCCGCTGACAATGAAGTTGCGTTTGTGATCCAGGATGTGTTGAAGGGCATGGTCGTGACCCGAAACAAAAACCACATTCGGGGCTGGTTCGAGGGCTTTTTCCAGCACCTGAGCCATGTGCTTATAGATCGGGTTGGGCAAATCCTGAACGGTTCCGAATACTCCGCGGGCAATGGGATAAATCGACCCAATGATGGGTAAGGGAATGTAAAGCTTCGGATTAATATCCGTTAGCGGAAAAATATGCTGTTTAATCGTATAGTATCCACCGTGAATGCCGTAACTGCGAAAAGGCTGATGCGTGGCCAGAATGATGCCTTTGTCTTTATTCAGATGCACCAGCTCAGACAGCCGGGCTACTACTTCGTCCTGGGTTTTACAGGCACAGTCGGATTCTTTGCCCGGTTTTTCATTCGGATGTAACCACCATTGGGTATCAATGATAATCAGGACCAGTTCGTTGGATAGCTTGATCAGTTCAGGGCCGGGACAGCCGCCCTTGGGGAGTAACTGAATGTTGGGAGCATGCAGGCTGTCGAGCCATTCGCCCTGCCGTTTGATTTTCTCCCAGCCATCGGCGTGATCCTTACTCCAGTCGTGATTACCCGGAATGAACAATACCCGGGACGCTTTATGGAGTCCCAATTCAGCCTGATACCGCAGGATGGTCGTCAGTGAATCATAATCCGGCGATCCGGAGTCCGATAAACCTCTGGGATATACGTTATCCCCCAGGTATAAAAGGGTAGTCTGCGGATCATCCATCGAATAACGACTCCGCACGGCATCCACGACCGGGTTTTTGCCTTTGTATAATCGCCCGGCGTCTCCAATCAGGATCAGCCGGTGCCGAACCGAATCGGGTCGTGCCTGCTGGGCAAACGTCATCCCGGAAAGTAGTACCAACAGGAAGATTAATGCTTTCTTCAGCAAGGGTTTATGCGATAATAAGGAACTCTTCATCCGTCCGTTCTTGATTACTGGTCAGACCTGCTCGGCAAGCTGGGGCTGAGGGGTTAGGGTATCGGCGTATTGAATGCTGAGCCGGATGGCTTTCAGCCCCACCAGTCCCTGCAGGGGTTCCAGTTCCAGGTATTCAATGGTTGCCGATAACTGATTTTTCTGTTGCAGCTGGCGAATGAGCGGCAGATAATCCGAGATTTCCTGCTGGTTCATGTACACCAGAGCAATGTGATCGGGCTGGGTCAGGCGTTCGCCACTGCCCAGAATCAACGCTTTATCAATTCGTTTTTTGATGACTTCGTAACGAATGCTGTACGAGCCTTCTACGTCAAAACGGTGCTCATCCTCGCGAAAACTGATCCCCACGGGCTGGGAATGAGCCAGAATGAGTTGCGTCGTTTGCAGGGGCAGGGGCAGGTGGGGTAACAGCTGATGCGTCAGCTGAGCCATTTCGATCATGGAAGTAAGCTGCCACAACCGAAGTCGGCGTAAATCATCTGCCACGAAAGGCGTTTGAGGAGCAATGGACTGACCCACGTAGATGTTATACTCCATGCCGTCCGTCCGGTATTTTTCAAAATAGTGCGGATAAACGGTTTGAAGTTGTTGTTCTTCCTGCTCAATGTAGCCGTTCACGGTCGAGTTAATCCAGTCCAGACTCCGTTCATAATCCCGCTGGGCCCGGTGAAAAATGCCGCTTTGGTTATCCGTCTGCTGAAAATAACGCTCTATGCCTGCCCGGAATTCTTTCGTGGACTGTTGTAAATGCCTGAGGTAAGGACTCACCTGCTGGAGCAGAAATAGCGTGATGCTTTCTTCATCGTCCGGGCTAAGGTCCAGCAGAAGCACGTTCTGATAGTGCTGGTTCCACTCCAGAAGCGATTCGTGGCGAATGTCCCGTTCCTGAACCTGTTCCAGAATGCTGGCAATGCAGGCCAGCTGCTGGCTCAAATCGTGCCGAACCGCTGCATGCCGTTCGCTGGAAGAATTTCGGATGTCAACCGCCCCGTAAAGCGGATACACCCGTGGAAACCGGATGCGGGCGGATTCCGGATCGGCGGGTTTTTTATTCCCGGCTTTCAGGTATTGCCAGGCCACTTCATTGAATTTCCATTCGACGGCGGGTTGCAGGGACGTGAATCGCTGTTTAATGAGCCGATCTACGTTTTTATTAAACTCACTGATCTGAAAAAGCAGCAGTTCCCGCACGAGCGGCACCACTTTCTCAACTTTAAAAAGGACTTCATCCGTCAGTGAATCGGCGTTTTCGCTGGCCATCTCAATGACGCCGATCAGTTCGTCACCCGCTTTGATGGGATAAAGCATGAAACTTTTCAGGCCGTTATCGTGCAGCAACTGTAACTCCGGTTCAGCCGCCTGAGTAAGGTTACAAAAGACGTGGGGATGATCGTGTTGCTTCAGCCGCTGGACAATTGTTTTCTGGATATCCGGCTGGTTGAGTGATTCAATCTCGTGCTGACAATTTTTGATCTGGGTAAAAAAGACGCTCCGGTTGCTGAAGCGTGGATGAAAGACGTAGTTATCATTCACCCTGAAGAAAGGCATCAGGCCAATCCGAACGTCGGGTAAGCCGCATAAATCCCTCAGAGCTTTTTCAAATCGCTGGTAAATCAACTCTTCCGAATCCGTTTGCAGGTGCACGAATACTTCTTTCAACTGCTGGAGTGTACTTTCTTCGGTAATGTCTTCCACCAGAAATACGCAAAAACCGGATAGCGAAAAGTCATGAATCGGTAAGGGCGATTTCATCTGCTGGTAGGAACGATAGCCTTTGGCAAATTCCACCCAATCGTCCAGCAGTTCGGGTAAGTTGGACTGATGGTATTGAGGCTCTACGAAATTGACGTTGATTTTCAGCCGGTAATACTTCGTAATGCCGTTTTCATTTTTCTGAAACGCAATGGAAGGCGTTAATTCCTTAATGAAATGAACCTTATAGCAGTTTTCCAGGATAAGCTGGTAAAAGTAACGGAGCTTTTCAGCCGGATTTTTCTGTTTTTCCTGGTCAAGACCCAGGTCTGGCGTGATGTATTCAATGAAAGAACTGGAGGCATGAAAAAGCTCCAGTGGCACGGGAAGGCCGAACGCATAGGGAATTTCCCGTTCATTGCCCACCAAAGGCAGGACACTTAACCGGAGTAACTGGGCAATGGCTTCGAGCTGCTCGGGAGTATAGGTTTCTTCAGTAGAGTCGCTGGGAATGAGTGGACTAAGTTGCTCAAGCAGGTAATCAACCATTTGTGACTGCACGTCAGTCACGGGCAAAGAAGCCTTTCGCTGATTCAGATACTTAACGAAAGGCCTGAAAGATAACCGAAGGGCCAGTGGCAGGGACGGAGCTTCGGGAAGATTCAAATGGGTATCCATTACACGGACAATTAATTCATGGCAGTTCAATTAATAATTGAAAGCTAGGGCTTTGGGTTCATTAATCTGAAAATATTGTATGAAGTACGGTTTTTATTTGATAGATGAACTCGTAACGTTCCTGAATGGGGCTGTTAGCAGTAAAAAGCCCTCCCAATCATAACCTATTGGGAGGGCCGCAGGAATCAAGCTTCCAAAACCGTGGCATCGTCGGCTCCGTGCGTCAGCCGTTTCAGCGGTTTCAGTAACAGAAGGATCAGTGCTCCGAAAAGAATGCAGAAGACGGCAATGCCCGTGAAGGTCTGGAGTTCGCCCCAGTGTTCGGAATAGGCTCCGATCATTCCCGCTAATTTTTCGCCAAGTCCGGTAGCGGCCCAGTACGCTCCCATGATAATCGAAGCATACTGAGCCGGAGCCAGCTTGGTAATGAATGACAAAGCAACGGGTGAGGAGGAAAGCTCGCCCACGACGTGAAAAAGATAAGCCAGAATGAGCCAGTACATCGCTGCCTGACCGGTTTGTTCGTATTGCGTGGCGGCGGCAGTCATGAAGAAAAAGCCCGAACCCATGATCATCGTTCCGATGGCCATTTTGGCGAGCGATGAACTTTCTTTTCCTTTCAAGGCCCGACGAGCCCAGAAATTAGCCACGAGGGTTCCCAGCGTAATGACGAAAATGCCGGACAGGGACTGAAACCAGGAAGCCGGAATTTCCATACCGAATAGCTGACGATTGGTTTTTTGTTCGGCGTATAGGTTCATCAAACCTCCAGCCTGCTCGTAGGCTCCCCAGAATGTAACCACAATCAGGAACGAAAGAAGTAACACCCAGATCCGATCTTTTTCCACTTGCGTGAGGGGCTGACGAAGTTTGGAGCGGTCTTCAGAGCTACTGCTTTTGCCGAGAAAATCACCTACGCCAGTCAGGTGTTTCTGTCCCTGATAATACAAAAGGAGACTGAGCAGCATGCCGATTCCCGCGAGAGCAAAGCCGTAATGCCAGCCGTACTGAAACACTACCCAGCCTACCAGAATCGGAGCAACGGCCGCTCCGAGGTTAATGCCAATGTAGAAAATCGTGAACCCCTTATCCCGGCGGATGTCGTTCTGGGCGTACAATCCACCGACCATAGTTGAGATATTCGGCTTCAGTAAGCCCACACCCAGCACGATTAGAAAAATACCGCCGTAAAAAGCCTCCATGTTCTGAATGGCGAGCACCAGGTGCCCTAATGCCAGCAGTAAGGCCCCAATCAGCACGGTTTTCTTCTGCCCCAGAAAGCGGTCGGCGAGGTACCCGCCGGGTAAACTGGCCATGTATACGCTGAAGCCGTACCAGCCGTAAAACGTGAGGGCTTCGGCATTCGTCCAGCCTAAGCCGGGGTTAGCTCCCGTAACGGACGCCGTGAGGTATAACACCAGAATGGCACGCATGCCGTAGTAACTGAATCGCTCCCAAAGCTCGGTCATGAAAAGAACAAACAGACCTTTCGGATGGCCGAACCATTGGGCTTGTGAAGTGGGCGTCATTCGTTGATGAAATGAGGGTAAAAAATGGAATAAAGCGGTAAAGTTCGGGTTAGAAATTTTGAAATTACACCAGGAAGCCTGAATGCAGAGATTAGCGGGCTTAATATAAGGAAATTTTAAGTATTGGGAGCGGACCATTTCGGCAAGGTTGTTCCCTTGAATGAAGCGGCTTTTCTGATGCTTACCAACTGGGTTCTGCATGACCATTGATTGGTATAGACCTGAAGTCTGTAACAGAAGGAGGAAATACCTGCTTTGGCCGCACATTCCTCAGTGTTTCCTGCTACAGTATTCTTCAGCATGGGCACTGTCTACGGTACGTATACCCTGGCACTTGATTTTTGTGGGGAATTCTAAAACTTCAACACGTATGAAAGGATTAGGAATCGGGCTCATCATCATTGGAGCCATTATGGTTATCTGGACGGGATTCTCCTACACCAAGAAAGAGAAAGTAGTTGATGTAGGGCCGATTGAGATCTCAGCCGATAAGAAAGAAACGGTGAACTGGCCTCCGTACATCGGTGGTTTGTTAGTAGTTGGCGGCATTGTGCTGGTGGCTACGGCCAAAAAAAGCTAGACTTTTACAATTGTCTCAAATCGCCCGTTTTTTGTCAATTTTAGCATCTGTACACTTTCCGGATTTTGCGTAGGTTTGTCTTAATAAACATGAAAAACCTATGGCAGCCTTTGAAAAAATTACCATTGAGGCTCTGATTAATGCTCCCGTTGAAAAAGTCTGGGAACTCTGGAACAGCCCCGAACATATTACGCAGTGGAATGCCGCTTCGGAGGACTGGCATACGCCGCGGGCTTCGAATGACCTGCAACCGGGCGGTCAGCTCAGTTCCCGGATGGAAGCGAAAGACGGGAGCTTTGGTTTTGATTTTATAGGTACGTATACCGAAGTCGTTCCGCAATCACTTCTTACCTATGTACTTGAAGACCAGCGATCAGTAACGGTAACTTTTTCTTCAAAAGGCGATCAGACTCTGGTAGTCGAAACGTTCGATGCTGAAAAAACCAACCCTGTGGATATGCAGCGGGCAGGCTGGCAGGCCATTCTTGATAACTTCAAAAAATACGCCGAAAACGTTTAGCGGATTTTTAAAAGACAAGCTCCCGTAAATCGGTTTATGGGAGCTTGTCTCTTTGTCATCGAGGTGATGCACTCTAAACCAGTTTCCCTTCCAGAACCGGACGCTTATCTTCTGAATTGTCAATGATAGACAGACTACGACGGAATTTCAGCGTGACACGATCCCCGGCAAAATGCATGCTCAGCGTATCGTAATGGGCCGATTCAATGTAACGTAAGGTAACAAGAAACGTACGCTCATCGCTCCAGGCTCCGTTGACGGCCAGCGTAGTGGGCAACTCTTTGGGTAATACGGACCGGGTTAATTTGAGGGCCGTAAGGGGAAGCGTACTGGCATTCAGTTTCCAGTGGCCAATACCCCCTTCGATGCGGTGTTCCCGGGTAGCGTCCTTGAGTAAAAGGGTAAAACGATTTCCCCGGAAGAGTAACTCCGCCTGACTGATGCCCTGAGCATTCTTCTCTACCTGAATTTTTTTCCCATTCACCTGACTGGCTACCGCCGACGAAGCTGAGCCCGCAGTCAGGGGCAAGGCCAGCGAAGTAAGTTTGCTTTTAAGTTCCTGCTGAACGGTAACGGAACTCTTCTGACCAACGGCGGGAAGAATATGATTCCAGACTGCATTCAGAATGCCCTGCATATTACCACTTTCACTGGTAGCGACTACGACCATTTCCTGCTCAGGGATTACGATGCAATATTGCCCAAAGGCCCCGTCGCCCCGGTAGGCATTGTGCCGGCACCTCCAGAACTGATACCCGTAGCCCTGTTGCCAGTCGTTGCTTTCCCTGGGTTGATTGCCACCCTTGGATTCTACCTGAGCTTTAGTCGCTTCCTTGATCCAGGCGGCGGGTAATAGCTGTTTGCCTTCCCATTTGCCTTCCTGTAAGTACAGCTGACCAAATCGGGCAATATCTTCCGTTTTGAGACGCAAACCCCAGCCGCCCGTGTTGATGCCTTTGGGGTCTACCTCCCAATCCGCCCCGGTAATACCCAGGGGCTTGAACAGGCGGGGAGTCAGGTATTCCAGCAGAGTCTGGCCCGTCAGTTTTTCGATCAGGGCTGAAAGCAGATACGTCGCTCCGCTGTTGTAGACGAAAAAAGTACCGGGCTGATGCTGGACGGGCTGTTCGAAAAATACTTTAACCCAATCGTCGGATTGGGTCATGGGGCCGGTGGTATCCTTATCATGACCCGTAGACATGGTTAATAGATCTTTCACCCGCATGGCCGCCAGATTGGGACTGACGCTGGCAGGAGCCTTATCCGGAAAAAAGGAAATAATTTTATCGTCTACCCGCAGGCGTTTTTCACTCACGGCAAAGCCAACGGCGGTAGAGGTAAAACTCTTACTCAGGGAATACAGCGTATGCTTGAGCGTAGCCCGGTAAGGAGCCCACCAGCCCTCGGCAATGACTTTTCCTTTTCTCAGCACCATCAGGCTGTGTAAGTTCAGCTTCTCACTTTCAACGGTCTGAATGAATTTCAGGATTCCCTCAGACGAGACCCCCTGCACTTCGGGGCTAACCCGTGAAAAAGAAAAGTCAGGCGGGAAGGCCCAGGCGGGTAGTGTAGAAATGAGTCCGGCCTGGGCGGCCAGAAAGCCCGTCTGCTTTAAGAAACTTCGTCGATTTAGAGGCATTGAAGTTAGTTTTGAAAATTTTGTAAAAAACTAAGAAAGTGTTTGCTGAATTACAAATAAAAAATTTCTACTTTTAATAGGGGGAAAAGGCCAGTCAGTGGTCATAGGCTCAGATACTTCGGACCCAGACGCTGTAAAGGGCACAATCAGGGTCAAAACCCGGCGTATAATTTGTTAATCATTTGCAATCAATAGTTAATGCAGGAGCGATTATGGTTAAGCTAGTTCTGATTCCAGCCGCGTTAATTACGTTTTTTCTGGTACATTCATTTTCGGCCCGGGCGGATGGAAAACCTCCCATGGCGGCCTCCAGGCAATTGTTTTCACTGCAACTGAGCCGCAACTCCAATACGGTCATGTATGATGCGAACATTGGAGTCAATCAGAAGCTTAATCCGGAAAAGCCCATTGATGTCTACTGGATTCGTCATGAAGAACAGGGGCAACGCGAAAGCCTCTCTAAAATACAGTGGAAACTTGCCTATGGCTATACCCACACCAAAACCAGTGCGGACACGTATGCCGTGAAAATCAATGCTTTTCAAGACCGGGCCTTTCATGTGGAGTATAATGAAGGAAAGGCGATGGCTTTAGCTACCATCGGAGGAAAAAAAGCCAGTCTGCAAAAGATTTTTGTACAACTTGATCCTAATTCGTTCCTGATTCCGAAGGTTCAGTACGTTGAGTTGTTCGGAACAGAATTACAAACGAATAAACCCGTCTACGAGCGGATTTTACCGAAATAAATCCTGCTGACGGATTGAATAAAAAAGCCACTGCATTTGCAGTGGCTTTTTTTATGGAGTAAGGTTACTTAACAGCCCGTTCCAGTAAGCGTAATCTGATTACCTTTTCGCTCCATTTGTAAGTGAAAGGAATCCGCGATTACTTTCAGGATGGTATCCAGACTTTCGTTGGTATCAAAAGGAACACTCAGCGGGCAATTCCGGATCCGATCATTCGTCAGCTGAATATCCACCTGATACACTTCGTTCAGGGTCTTTACCACTTCAGACAAAGGCGTCTGATCGAAGACGAGTTTACCCGTTTTATACGCAAAAACGTTCGGGTTTACCTGGGCCCGGGTTTCGATCGTGTGCGAGGCCGAGTCAAAAGAAGCCTGCTGGTTTTTCACCAGTGCCACCTCTTTTTTCAGGGCCGTAAAGAGAACCTTACCCGTTCGGACGGCCACTCGTACGTTGGCGTCATAAGCTCTTACACTGAAGGAGGTTCCCACGACTCGTACGGTTGTACCGTTGGCTTCAATGATAAAGGGTTGCGATGGATTCGGAGTAATGTCAAAAAAGCCTTCTCCCTTCAACTGCACCACGCGTTGTCCTTTTTCAAAGGTTGTCGGGTACGTTAACTGACTGCCCCGATTGAGTAACACCGTACTGCCGTCGGGCAGGCGTTGCTCAAAAGTCTGTTCAGTAGCCTGGGCCACCTGTAATTCATTACTCTTCAGAAAGGGAAAGAGCAGCCAGCCTAAACCGATCACGACCAGAATGACAGCCGCAGCGGGCCATATATTTCTTCGTTTCAGCGGAACGACTTTGCCTTCTTTCTCCATGTCAATGGGACGCGGCGGAGCCATTTTGATCTGGCTGCTCACCTTTTGCCACGCGACCTCCGTATTCACAGAAGCCGGAATACTTTTGACCTGTGCACTGGTCTCCCAGAGTCGCTGCAGCCGATCCAGCTCCTGACGAGGGGACTCGCCATCCGCAGCATTGTTTCGCAGTAGCCACTGCTGAACCTGCTCAGTTTCAGCCTCGTTGGTTTCACCAGCCAGGTATTTTCCGAGTAGGCCATCATCCATATAATCCTGATTAGCCATCATGGAAAGGGTGGTTAAAAATCGTAAAAATTAGTCATGCACGTAAATGCCCAGTAAGAGCAGGAGGGGTAAATAATCAGCCAGCTCAGTTCTCAAAATCCGCAGGGCTTTGCCAATCTGGTTTTCAACCGTTTTGATGGATAAACCCAGCTGATCGGCAATTTCCTGATACTTTAATTCTTCAAAACGACTCATCATGAAGATCAGCCGGCACTGTTCCGGTAAGCGTCCGATGGCCTGCTGGAGCTGAGCTTCCAGTTCGGAAGCAATTAACTCCTGAGCCGGACTTTCCTGAGTGCCAGACTCATCACTTTGTGCGTAAGTCTGATATTCCGCCTGAACGGATAAATGCTTGATCCGGTTCAGACACCGATTGTGTACGGCCCGGTAGAGGTAGGATTTCAGCGAAGTGGTAATCACCATGGATTCGCGTTTTTCCCAAAAAGCCAGAAACATGGCCTGAACGACCTCTTCCGCATCATCCCAATCCTTCAGAAACGAGAAACCGTACTGGCACAAAGGAGCATACTGCTGACGAAACAATAGTTCAAACGAACGTTCGTCGCCCGTTTGAATGGCCGTAAGAAATTGCTGATCCGTGAAGGTCTCAACCCCTTTATTGTCACTCATGGTTTACTGGTCTGATCATATGACATCCGAAATGGTTTTCCCCCTGGCGAATGATGAACTATTTTTTTGTATAAGGTGCAGGAAATGATTTTCGGGGGAAAAAAGCCTGCATCAGGCAGCCACGACGGGGTTATTTTTTTTGGATAACTTCAGAAAACGGAACAGTAAGAAGATGGAGGCGAAGGTCAGACCGCTGATGAAGCCCAGCCACATGCCGGAAGCTCCCATGTTTCTGTGAAACGCAAACCAGTAGCCCAGCGGAATACCAACCACCCAGTAAGCAATGGCAATGATGACGGTAGGGACCTTAACATCTTTGATCCCCCGCAATAAGCCCGCTCCGATGGCCTGCGTACTATCCGAAATTTGGAAGACCGCGGCGAAAAGCAACAGCAGACTGGCCAGTTGCAATACTTCTTCATTGTTATTGAAAAAGGCGGGTAACTGATCCCGAAGCAGCACGAAACCAACGGCACACAGGGTTCCATAAATCAGGGCCGTCACCAGTGTACTTTTCCCAATGATGGAAATCAGCGACCAGTTGGAACGTCCCAGAGAGTTACTGACCCGAATGGATCCGGCCTGAGCCAGTCCCATGGAAACCATAAAAGTAAAGGAAGCACAACTCAGGGCAATCTGATGCGAGGCCTGAGCAATGGCACTGATGGTTCCGATGATGATTCCGGAAACGGCAAAGGCTCCGGCTTCCATGCCAATCTGTAAGCTACTGGGGATTCCAATGTGTAGTAATTCCCGCATGGTAGTCATGCTTAACTGCCACTGGGATCGGCGGACGGCCATGTATTTCCGGAAATTCGGATGATAAATGACGTAAAGGGTAATGGCAATGAAAATCAGGCTTCGGGTAATGAGCGTAGCCCAGCCCGCCCCGACGAGCTCCAGCCGGGGAAAGCCCCAGTTGCCGTAGATCAGTAACCAGTTCAGAAAGGCATTGATGGGTAAGGCACTCAGCGAGAAGAACATGGCCGTGCGGGTAAGCTCCAGCCCATCCGTAAACTGCTTGAGTGTCATGAACAGCAGCATGGGAATAATGGAAAGCCCCATGAGTTTCATGAAGGGTAAGGCCAGTTTCACTACTTCCGGATCCTGCTTGAAATAGAACAGAATATGATTCCCGAAAAACAGAGAAACAGAAATGACCAAAGCCGTCAGACTGCAAAGAATAAAGCCGTTGTATAAATAATGAGAAACCTGCTGACTATCGTGACGGCCATGGGCCAGGGATACCATCTGGGAAACCGAGATGGTCATACCAATCCCAATAACGAAGGGAATGTTAATGGTGTTGAGAACCAGAGCCGCCGCCGCCAGTTGCTTGTAACTGATGGCTCCAACCATGGCGGTATCGATGATGTGAAGCACCATCTGGGCTAATTCGCCGATAATAATGGGAACTGCTAATCGTAAAGTTTTAAATGCCTCCGTTTTCATGACTAGTGGAAAGAATAATAATGCAATGGAGCCGCGAAGGTACGGAGGATTCCAGCCAAGCCCTAGTGCGTACTAAAAAGAAAGGAATTCCGAGGGAATAGCTATAAAAAAAAGAGACGTAGCGAAGGCTACGTCTCGGACCGTTAACTGTATGCGGGTTTATCCAGATCTGGTTTATCATGATTCCGATTAGGATTGTTCTGCCGGACATTCACATCCAGCTCATCTCCATCGGTATATTCTTCGTCAATTCGGTCCACCGGAGGAGCATCTTTCAGTGGTACTTCAGCAGAAACGCCACTGTTTCCTTTAATCGACTGATCGGTCAGCCCATTGGGGCTTGCGGCTTTCTTGGCATTGATTTCGTCCTGTTTCATAGTTTTAATGAGTTGGTGTCAATGCCGGGTACGTTAAAATTACCGTGCCCCGCCTGAGATTGCCCAAAAGGGGCTTATCCTCCTGCGAATTGGGTGAGTAATTCAAACCACAAGCCGCTTTGATCTATGGTAATTGACGGAATTAAATTGGAGTGACTTACTCAAAATCAGGAATATACGTGTTCTGGAATGTTTATTTTCTGGCAATGGGGCGTATTCAATTTTATATCCAACTCAACACAACCATCATGGCAAAGGATTTCAATCCCGAACACAAAGAGGGACCCGTCGCAACCGCAATCGAAGAACAAACCGCAAAACTTCCTTCAGACGTATTTCTGTGGGCATCGTTAGCGTCTATGGGAGCATCCCTGGCATTAAAAATTTCCGGACATAAGCACACCGCTTTGTTCGTAGGTCAGTGGGCAGCCCCCTTTATGTTGCTGGGCATTTACAACAAGCTTGTCAAGCTGGAAGGCCACGACAAGCAAGATGACGAGTAGATCGTTTTCATGGATAAAAAGCGAGCGTCGTCCGTTTACGGACGAAGCTCGCTTTTTATAGGCCTACTTCCCGGAGGAATTGCTCCCGATAGCTACTGCCAATGGGAATTTCGTAACGGTCGATGAAGACCCGATTGCCTTCAATATGGGAAATCTGAGCTTTATTGATGAGAAAGGAGCGATGGATTCGCAGAAAAGGGGCGGCTGCCAGCAGTTCCTCGGCACTCGTAAAGGTCATGCTGGTAAGCAGGGTTTGCTGCGTAGTAACAATTTTGGTATAATTTCCCTGAGCTTCGGCATACAGAATATCCTCGTACCGGATTCGGTAAATGCGGCCTTCTGATTTAATGAAGACAAAATGCTCCGTCTCGGGTACGGCAATGGGCCGAATCGGTTGCAGACGTTCCAGAGCTTTATCAACGGCTACAATGAAGCGTTCGAGTGAAAAGGGTTTGAGCAGATAATCGCAGGCCGAAAGGTCGAACGCATCTACGGCGTATTCTTTATAAGCCGTGGTAAAAATAACCTGTGGACTATTCCGAAGGGTCTTCAGAAAAGCAATCCCACTGAGAACCGGCATATTGATGTCCAGAAATAGAAGGTCAATGGGTTCCCGCTGGAGGATGGCCTTGGCTTCCAGTGCGTTTCCACAACTGCCTGCTACCTGCAACTGGGGCAGGTGCGTACAGTAAGTCTGGATGATTTGCCGGGCAATGGGTTCGTCATCCACAATAAGACATTTGGCCACTCTCATAAACATCAAATTTCCTGGAATACTTCCTTACTTCATTCGTAACTGTAAGCGGACCTCATACCATCCCTCCTGGGTGTCAATGGCGAGTTCATGCATTCCGGAGTATAATAGTTGCAGTCGTTTCATGACATTATCCATGCCCAGGCCGCTGTGCCGGTTCATCTCATTACCCATTTTCTGATGAGGATCGAAGGTGTTTCGGATGGCGAACAGAACGGCATTTCCCCAGAGTTTGAGTTCAATTTCAATTCTGATTTTTGCTTCCGTCGTATTCTTTGAATGCTTGAATGCATTTTCCACGAAGATAATCAGGAGCATGGGGGCGATTTTAAGATTGGGAGGAACATTTTCCAAAGCAACGCGAAGGTCCAGTCTTTCGCCGAGCCGGATGCGTTCAAATTCGATGTAATTCTGAATGTACACCAGCTCATCTGCCAGAGGAACCCAGCGTTCTTTGGCTTCGTATATGGAATACCGTAGCAGGTCCGAAAGTTGTAAAATCAGTGGCGGGACTTTGCCCGGTTCGGCAATGGAAAGTCCATAGAGGTTATTCAGGGTATTGAATAAGAAATGCGGACTCAATTGTGATTGCAGAAGTTGCAGTTCATTCTGACTTTGTTCGGCCGTAATCTGAACCGCCTGAAATTTCTGGACTAAGCCCGTGCGAACCTGCTTGATAAAAACTCCGATGCAGATGCTCAAGAGTATAAAGAGGGGAATCCACAACGCCAGACTTGCCATGCCGGGCAGAGGCGGTAAAGAAGAGAAGGCAATCAACAGCATGAGGAGAGCCAGGGTGGCAATCAATAGCTTGATGAGCCGGCGATTGGTCACCGGCGTGTCCGGGCCTATCCATAGCTGCGATAAAATCCGTCCCAGAAAAATACCACCCACGAAACTACAGCCCGCCAGCAAAGCCACCAGATCTTCATACCTGCCGTCCAGCACCTGGTTGAAATACCGTTCCGTTAGAAAAAAGACAATGATGACTACAGTGCCCGACAGTATCGCCAGGATGCGGGGGCTAGGCTCATAAAGACCCGAAATGACCTGCTTGTGCTCCATAAGTTGTGTTGCAAATTCGGAATCAAAATTCAGTTACCGTACCCGTTCAACTAAACTTTCCTGACAGACGGGGTATAAATCCTGACGAAAACTTCCAAATGGCCCATCAGTGCCTTCATCCCCGGGAAATGAGAGTTTGACCGCGGATTGAGGATGTCTGTCCGCGATTCTTGAGGCAGTAAAAATAGTCCGACACTTTCGCTGACGAAATTAATTCCCTTCTCGTCTTATGAAAGCTCTGGTTCTGTTTCTCGCCTTTTGGCCTTTTACCAGCTGGTCGCAGGATTCAACGTTCATCATCCAGGGAAAAGTGCTGGATGTTCAGCAACAACCCATTCCGGGGGCCTCCGTCCGCCTTTTCAAAGATTCCCTGTTTCTGAAAGGAACGGCGGCTTCCGCCGATGGCTCTTTTCTGCTGGCGGCCTTACCCAGAGGCAGGTATCGGTTGAAGGTTACCGCCATTTCCTACGAAAGTACCCAGCAAAGCTTCGTTTTGTCTAACGTAACGCATTCGTTTCTAATCACATTAAAGCCCGCCCGGTCCACGGACTTAAAAGAAGTGACTGTGGCGGGGAAACGCCCGCTGATGGAGCACGAGCTGGACAAAACGATCATTAACGTTGATGCCATGATCGGTGGTGCGAGTAGTCACTCGCTGGATATTCTGGAGAAAACGCCTGGCGTTTCCGTCGATCAGGACGGCACCATCCGGCTCAATGGCATGAATACGGTAACCGTCTACATCGATGGAAGACCGACCTATCTCTCCGGCCGGGATTTACTTGATTACCTCAAATCCTTACCCGGAGGCACACTGGATCGGCTGGAACTCATGACTAATCCTTCGACGCGGTACGATGCCGCCGGGGGAGCCATCATTAACATCAAACTGAAAAGAAATCGCTTGCAGGGAATGAACGGAAACGCGGCTCTCGGGTATAATCAGGGATGGACTACCCGAATGAATCACAGCCTCTCTCTGAACTACAACCGGGAAAAAGTAAGTCTGACGAGTACGTTATCGTATTCCAAAGATGCCAATCAATTCCGCGAATTTTCGGATCGTAACCTCCAGGACGCCTCAGGTAACTTATTACAGAACGTTCAAGTAAGGAATCGAACCTGGTTAAAGGGCCATTCGCTGATGGCTCGTTTGGGGCTGGATTATAATCTTTCGGCGAAAACGACTCTGGGCGTATTGGTGAACTACACCCGCAATCCGAAACAAGAAGGATTGAACTATACCAGTAGCCGATTCAGCAATCAACTGGATTCCACGAATAAAGGCTTTGTGGTGGGAAATTCTGACCGATCCAACTTCGGAGCCAATGTGCATGCCCTGCACCAGTTTAACTCCAAAGGCCATGAAATTTCAGCGGATGCGAATTACGTGGCCTATCGGACGGATGCCTTTCAATGGATTGAAAACCAGTCTTCAGAGGGTAGAATACTGGATGATTTTCAGTATCAGTTACCCGCCGAATTATCCATTTACTCAGCCAAAGCGGATTATACGTACCCATTCAGGAAAGGTTTATTGGAAGCCGGGCTTAAATGGAGTAGCATCCGAAATGACAATGACTATCGGTATTTGCAGCTATTGGATGGACAGGCCGTCGTGGAGGATCAGAAGTCCAATCACTTTATTTATGACGAACGAATTTCGGCGGCTTACCTGAACGCCCGTAAAGCTCGGGGTCGCTGGCAAATCCAGGGTGGGTTACGACTGGAACAAACCCTGATGAGCGGGCATCAGCTGGCGAATCGTCAGTGGGAGGAAAGCCGCTTCTCCAGGAAATACCTCAGCCTGTTTCCCAATGCGTACCTGAGTTATAAACTGGACAGTGCGGGAGCCAATACTCTGGTTCTGAGCCTGAGCCGTCGGATTAACCGACCGGGCTACGGGCAGTTGAATCCCTTTCTGTTTTACCGGGATAACTACTCGTACTCGACCGGAAATCCGAATCTGAAACCTGCCTTTATCCAGCAGATTGAACTGAAATACCAGCACAGGCAAAACTGGGGAGTAAGCTATCAGTACAGCCGGTTTCGGGATATTTTCTTTGAATCCACCGAAGTTCAGGGCGATATTTTTATCTCACGTTCGGCCAATGTAGCGGTGGGAAAACTGATGTCACTTAATCCCTACGTAAATCTGAATCCGGCCGCCTGGTGGAGGATGAATCTTTCCGGATCGTTAGTCCGGCTTTCCATCAGCCGGACGATCCTATACGGTGAACGAATTGATTCGCAGCTGTTGACGGGTCGGCTCAACCTGCAAAACCAGCTGAAATTATCGAAAAACTGGAGTGCGGAAGCCGGGTTTTCCTACACGGGTCCCAGCATCAACGGACAGATTCGCGTGGAATCGCGTTATCGAATTAATGCGGGAGTTCAGAAAAAAATCTGGAAAGACAAAGCCAGCCTCCGGTTCACGGCCGAAGACCTCTTTCGCACCTGGATTCAGCGGGAGTACACCCGAAGTCTGCGGCAGGCCAGCCAGTACCGCGAAACGCTTATGGATACCCGCCGGGTAGCTTTGGCTTTTACCTATCGCTTCGGGAAGGAAAATAAGAAGCGTTCGCACGCCGATACGCCCGAAGAAGAAAAAGGACGGATGAACTAGGATGATTTTTCGCATTTTTAACGAAATGATCAACACCTGGAGTTCATTACAAAACCGGATGAAGTATATTTGCAGCATTGTTTACTAACCATTAATCAACGCAGCATGAATTGGAAAGATCGGCTGAAAGAAAAATGGGAGCTTGACTCCATGACGCAGCTTTGGGCTATTCTGGCCGTCTTTACCCTTGCCGGGAGTTCCGTCGTATGGTGCCGTAAGGGTATCTTCTGGTTGCTGAATTATACCGATGATACACCTTTCTGGCTGAAAACGGTTACTTACATTGTTTTCATTTTCCCTACCTACCAATTGTTGTTATTGTTCTACGGTTTTATTCTCGGACAGTTTGATTTCTTCTGGAAAAAGGAGAAAAAACTTTTCGCCCGGGTCTTCAATCGCTAGGGATTCTCTGGTATATGAAACGGGAGCTGCTTCGCGAAGAAGCAGCTCCCGTTTTTTGTAGGTAAAGCGTTCCAGGATGTACACTTTTATTCTTACTTTGTAGGATTATAATCCTACAAACGTGTGCGGCTCTTTTCTCTAGTTATTCTTTTCTTAAGTCTCATCGCCGTTGCGGGATGCTCTCCGGCGGAGAAAAAAAATCGGTATACCATTGGTTTTGCTCAGTGCACGAACGGCGATGACTGGCGTAAGGCCATGCTGGAAGGCATGGAAAAAGAGCTTAGCTTTCACCCGGACGTAAAACTGGTCATGAAAGACGCCCGCGATAACAGTCAGCTCCAGATTCAGCAAATCCGGGAGCTGGTGGCTTCAGGTATCGATCTGCTCATTATTTCGCCAAACGAAGCTCAGCCCATTACGCCCGTCGTGGAGGAGGTATTCAATCAGGGAATCCCCGTCATTATCGTGGACCGGCGAACCAGCTCCAAACTGTACACCGCTTATGTGGGGGGCGATAACCTTCAGATTGGTCAGACGGCGGGGCAGTACGTTGGCGAGTTGCTGCAAAAAAGGGGTAAGGTTCTGGAAATTACCGGAACGCCCAGTGCTTCAGCGGCCAGTGAACGCCAGCAGGCTTTTGCAGCAGCCCTTCAAAAATACCCTCAGATTCAGGTGTTGCCCGGATTAAATGGCGACTGGGAACGACCCTACGTCATGAAACGCCTGCCCGAGGTGTTGAAAAAAAACGCGGACGTGAACCTGATTTTCGCCCAGAATGACCGCATGGCTCTGGGAGCCTATCAGGTGTGTAAGGCCCTGGGACTGGAGCATCAGATTAAAATTGTGGGGGTAGATGGGCTTTCAGGGCCCAAAGGGGGCCTTCAGTTTGTGGAGGATGGTATTTTTAAAGCTACCCTTCTCTACCCAACCGGGGGAGAAGAGGCCATTCGGACAGCTCTGAAAATTCTGAATCAGGAGCCCTATTCCAAAGAAAATATTCTGGGAACACTGGTCATTGATTCGTCCAACGTTCACATTCTTAAACAGCAAACGGAAAAAATCGTTGATCAGCGACAGGATA
>CAJYIW010000005.1 GCA_913775095.1 uncultured Siphonobacter sp.
AACCAACAACCAACAACCAACCACCAACAACCAACAACCAACAACCAACAACCAACAACCAACAACCAACAACCAACAACCAACAACCAACAACCAACAACCAACAACCAACAACTCACCGAATCATTCCCAGCGTACTCTCCAGTCCCATTCCCCGGGAGCCTTTGATCAGGTAATGCGTATCGGTCATGGGATGTTCTTCCAGCCAGACGTGCAAACCAAATTTGTCGGGGAAGTAATAGGCTCTGGGTAAATATTTCAGAGCATTCTGCATCAATGGACCCGCCAGTAACACGTAATCGAAATGACATTCTGAGATGAGCTTGCCCATCATTTCGTGCTCATAGGGCCCTTCTTCGCCTAATTCGAACATATCACCCAGAATCACGAGCTTTTTCTCAGCCTTCAGGGCGTCAAAATTTTTCAGGGCTGCTCCCATCGAGCTGGGATTCGCGTTATAGGCGTCCAGCCAGATGGTATTACTGCCTTTCGCAATGATCTGTGAGCGATTGTTTTCGGACACATATCCTGCAATGGCTTCGTGAATGTCTTTTTCCGGAACCCCAAAGAAGCGTCCCAAGGTCATGGCCGCCCGCATATTGATGAAGTTATAATCGCCCATCAGATGCGTTTCAACCCGATTGCCGTTCTGCTCATAAATAACGTTTGGATTGCTCTCCAGCAATGCTACATCCGTTCGATACCCCTGTACCAGATCCGGATTTGCCTCACGCTCCGCGAGCATTTCCGTCAGCATTTCATCCTCCTCATTCACGAAAATCTGACCTCTGGTTTCAATCAGAAAATCGTACAGTTCCCCTTCTCCATCGCGAACGCCCTGCAAACCACCGAATCCTTCCAGGTGAGACTTTCCAATATTGGTAATCAGGCCAATGCCGGGTTCACAAATGGTTACTAATTCTTTAATATCCCCTTTCTGATTGGCCCCCAGCTCGATAATAGCGAGATCTGTTCCTTTGGGCAACGACAGGATGGTCAGCGGAACACCAATGTAGTTATTGTAATTTCCCGGCGTAGCGAAGGTTTTATATTTCTGAGATAATACCCGATTCACCAATTCCTTGGTAGTAGTTTTACCGTTCGAACCTCCAATACCAATGAACGGAATTTTCAGCGTCCTGCGGTGATAGAGGGCCAGCTGCTGAAGGGCATGCAGGGTATTTTCCACTACGATGCAACGTTCATCCACGGCATATTCGGCATTATCCATAACCACGTAGGCGGCTCCGTTTTCCAGAGCTTTTGCAGCAAACGTATTGGCATCGAACTTCTCTCCCTTCAGAGCGAAAAACAGAGCCCCGGGCTCAATTTTACGGGTATCAATCGAAACACTGCTGCAAGTCAGGTACTTTTGGTGAAGTTCTGTAATGATCATTTGAAATTCGTATGGAAGGAAGCGTCTGGTAGTTTATTCAATCTATACCTTCAAACGCTAAACCAGAGTTCTGTTCGTTTTAGTACTGATTCGACAAAGATGCAATGAAAAACCATTACCTGTTAATTGCCCTTGGGCTGCTTTCTCTTTTTATTTCGTTCTCCGCCTCCGCTCAGACCTTTTCCTTTGCATTTGATACGACGGCTCAGGTTAGCGTGCAGGGCCGCCTCTTACCCAACGCCTGGGCAGGCGGTTTCAATGCTCCCCAGTTTTCCAAAATGCATCTGAATCAGGATACCGTGGAAGATCTGGTGGTCTATGACCGTACTACCAGCCGATTCATCACGTTTGTGGCCGTTGCCCAGGGCCCGGGAACCTACGTCTGGCGGCATGCTCCGCAATACGAAGCCCTGTTTCCGGAGATTGATAGCTGGGTTCTGCTGCGTGATTTTGATCAGGACGGACGAAAAGATCTCTTTGCCCGGCATTCGGCGGGCGTTCAGGTGTACCGGAACGTTCCTGCCAGCGACGGCAGCTTTCGCTGGGAAGCGATCGCCGTACCTCTACTGACTCAGGGTTTCTCCGGAAAAGTGAACCTTCAGATTTCCTCTCCTGACATTCCGGGTCTTGAAGATCTCGACGGCGACGGCGATCTGGATTTTGTCTTGTTTGATCCTTCGGGAAATTTTACGGAATACCACCAGAACATGAGCGTCGAACGGACGGGAAAACCCGGTCTCGATTTTCAGAAGATTGGCTTTTGCTGGGGAAACTTCATCAAAGAGCACTTCGGCGACATCTGTTTCAATATGGATTGTACGACTGGTATGAGTACCTGTGCTGATACCACAACGGTCACCAACAACCCCGGCGGACGCCCCAAACACACGGGTAACACCCTGCTGCTCTGGGATTTTAATGGCGATGGCCTCAAAGATATTTTCTTCGGACACATTACGCAGAACCGAATCGCCTATATGCCCAACGTAGGTACCCGCCAAACCGCTAAATTTGCCTCGGCTGACTATAACTTTCCGAACGCCCATCCCGTTGATTTTTTCATTTTCCCCGCCTCTTTCGCCGAAGATGTTACCTTCGATGGCAAGCCTGATTTTATCGCCTCAGTCAACGTGTATCAGGATGATCAGCTGAAACAGATTAATTTTCGAAAATCAGCCTGGCTCTACGAAAACACCGGGACTTCCCAAAAGCCAGCCCTTACCTTTCGAAAAGAAAACTTTCTTCAGGAAGATATGGTGGACCTGGGCACCAATGCTACCACCGCTCTGGCGGATATTGATGGGGATGGCGATCAGGATTTGTTAGTCGGATACGCCGGTGTTCGTTCCGATCAGGGATACCGGGGCGGCATTGCCCTGTTTCGGAATACCGGAACTCCTCAGCAAGCTCGCTTTGTCCTGGAAACGGAAGATTACCTCGGACTAGCAGCTCAGCTTCAGAGTAAAGAGAACCTGCTCCTGACGGAAGTCAGGGTTTTCGTTACTGACCTTACCGGTGACGGCATTCCCGATGTAGGTTTCACGGCTGAAACCTTCCTGGGTTCCACCATTCGGTATATTCCCAACAGAGGCTCCAGAAATGGTTCTTTTCAGCTGAATATTAGCGAATTAACTTCTCTTCCTCTGCCGGAAGGATATCGCCCGGGTTCCGCTCCTGTATATCAGGATGTCAACCGGGACGGTAAAATTGATGTTTTACTGGGAACCTATTACGGCAGTATTCAGTACCATCGAAATACGGGAACCAATGCCCAGCCCGTTTATCAACTGGAGACCAGGACCTACGGTGGTCTTCAGGACGATTATCTGAATCGGGGCTTTTCCATTACTGCCGCCGACGTTAACGGGGATGAACGTCCGGACCTGCTGGCCACATATTCCGACGGCACCCTGAAAGTGTTTAACGATTTCCTTAATCAGACCACCTTAAAGGCCGATAGCAATGCCATTGCGAGTCCGCTGGCGGGGATGAACACCTTGCGGCTGGCGGGCCCTGCGACTCTGGCTGTGGGCGATCTGAATAACGATGGCTTACCGGATGTAGTGGCAGGCACAGTAGCCGGGGGGCTCCGCTTATTGAAAAATCAATCTGAAAAGCTGAAACCTTCACCAGACCCAGACGCGGGAACCGTAAAGATTTATCCGAATCCAATTAACCCTTACGAACAACAACTGGTTATTGAAACCGATTCTGAAGCTCAGGTGGAAGCCTTCAGTCTAGTGGGACAGTCGCTGGGGCAGGCCGCACGAGTAACAGCTCAACGGTATACATTAGATTTAAAAGGCCTTCCTGCGGGAATGTATCTTATTCAAATTCAGACCACTAGAAGTGGTAAAGTTACCCGCAAAGTGGTGGTCAGATAGCGAAAATTAGCAAAAGCCGCCACAACCTGAGAAATACCGTCTATTTTTACCCCCTGAAACTCCTTTATACATGTTAAACTATATTGTCTGGGATATTAACCCCGAAATTTTCAGCATCGGATCTTTTTCGGTTCGTTGGTACGGGTTATTGTTTGCCCTTGGATTCCTGATTGGTCAGCGAATTATCCTGCACATTTTCCGTCAGGAAGGTTTAAAAGATGAGTGGGTCGATACGCTCACCCTGTATATGGTGCTCTCGACCGTCATTGGTGCTCGGGTGGGTCACTACATTTTCTACGAGTATCCGATGTTTTTTGCGAATCCCTGGCGTTGGTTCAAGGATATGTTACTGCCACCCTACGCAGGTCTGGCCAGTCACGGAGCTGCCATCGGAATTTTCACCGGATTGTATCTGTTTTCCCGGGCCAAGAAAATTCACTTCTTCTGGATCACCGACCGCATCGTTATCACGGTAGCTCTGGCGGGTTGTTTCATTCGCCTGGGTAACCTTATGAATTCAGAAATTGTGGGTAAGGCCACCAGTGTCCCCTGGGCTTTCGTGTTTGTTAATAATACGGAATTTCCTCCGGTCCCCCGCCATCCATCTCAGTTATACGAGGCCATTTCCTGCTTCTTTCTCTGCATTATTCTTTACCTGATCTGGCGTCGCTATAAAACGAACTTACCCCAGGGTTTAACCACCGGTATTTTCATGATCGTCATTTTCAGTCTGCGTTTTCTGTACGAATTCTACAAAGAAAATCAGGTTGCGTTTGAAGATCAGATGACGTATAACCTCGGTCAACTGCTGAGCATTCCAGCGGTTCTGTTTGGTCTGATTTGTGTTTTCTGGGCCATACGTCGCCGGGAAACGGACGTTTTTATCAACGGGTCATCCAATCCCCTGCGTAAGGATGAAGTAAAGCACTAAAACCAATTCCCATAAAAAAAGGAGCAGCTGAGTGGTCTCAGCTGCTCCTTTTTTTATGGGAGATTTATCCTTATTTCACTAAACGCCAGTTGAAAGGGTATTTGTAATACTCACCGTTGTTGGCTTTAACGGCAGCAATGACCACGAATACGATATCCACTACAATCAGAATGGGGAAAACGGTAAAGCCAATGCCGCAGGTAATGATCCCGAGAAATACGCAGCCAATCATGGCAATGGACATCAGGATCTGGAAGTTAAGAGCTTCTTTCCCGTGATAGTCGACATACGACGAGCGTTCACGGAAAATGAGCCAGACAATGAGCGGGCCCAGAAAGGACATTCCGCCCAGGAAACTCGCAATGATACTGCTCAGGTGAGCCAGCATGGCCCAGGTGCGGGCATCTGGATCACTCAGGGGTACGGGGGTTTGAGAATAAGGTTGATTTTCCATTGTATAGTCAGAGATAAGCAGAGTGATTATGAGGCAATTCTATGCATTTTATCAAAGAAGCCCAAAGAACGGCCAGTCTTTCCCTGAACAGAAAGGATAAACGGAATGATCGAAACCTCTTTTGGTTCAAAATCGGTTTTGATCTGAAAAATAATATAGCCCCGGATTGACATCCGGGGCTATGCTTTGTTAGTCAGTCGGTGTTTCGAACGCGGATTCCTGAAAATAGTTTCTCCCGCCGCGGTTGATATTATTTTTTAAAAAATGTCTGGTGAAGACACCAGCCAGGGCAGGGGAATGTGAACCCGATTATTGCCCCAGGTTAGCATCTGGAGCTACGCAGATTGAATCCCGCTGTTTTTTTTACTTTCCGTTCTAAATTTCCCCATCCGCCGTGATTAGTGTCTCCACCAACCACTTTCTTTTCCAGCTGGCTGGTGAAGACATTAGCCAAAGCAAAGGGAATGTGACTCCTGTTATTCCCCCGGGTTATCACCCGGGGCTACCAAGATTGAACCCCGCTGGGGTTCTTACCTTCAGTTCTAAATTTCCCCATCCGCCGTGGTTGGTGTCTCCACCAACCACTTTCTTTTCCAGCTAGCTGATGAAGACACCAGCCAGAGCAAAGGGAAGATGACTTCTGTTATTACCCCGGGTTATCACCCGGGGCTATCAAGATTGAACCCCGCTGGGGTTCTTACCTTCGTTTTCAGACATCTCCCTTACCTTTACGGGTTTTCTCTTCTAACAACTAACAACTAACAACTAACAACTAACAACTAACAACTAACAACTAACAACGCTAAAGGTAACTATTCTGACGAGCCACCAGCAACGCTCCTCTAACGACCGCCTCATCGCTCAATTGAGCCATGGCCAGCTTAGGTAGGGGCCGAAAGGCTTCAACAACGTAGGCAGGTAAGATTTTTTCAATGATTGACCGTAATTGATCGCTCAGGGGTAGAAACCCGCCTCCCAGGATAATCAGATCAGGGTGAAGCAAATGAATGACGTGCGAAAGGCCAAAGGCCAGATGATCAGCCGTTTCCTGCATTACCTGCGTTGCCCAGGCGTCCTGGCCCAGCGAACTCATCAAATAATCCGTAACCCGGTTTTCGGAAACGGCCCTGGCCAAATCGGTATCGGGGTGCTGCGTTACCTCGGCTTTGATCTTCTCGACAATGGCCCGAATGGAGGCCACATTTTCCAGCGTCGTTCCGGAACGATCCAGACGTATCTTACCAATTTCTGATTCGCCGGGACGTGCTCCGTGGTAAATCTGTCCTTTCTGAATCAGTCCGCCACCAATGCCATACCCCAGTTTCAGATAAAAAACGGTTGCATAGTTCTTACCGGCCCCCTGAAGAGCTTCGGCCAAAGCGGCCAGATTGGCGTCATTTTCAATTTTACAGGGACAACGCAGAATGTCTTCCAGCCAGTCACTCAGATCAAAATTAGCCCATCCGTTTACGCGATACGACCGGATTGTTTTTCCCTGCTGCCAGTCGACCGGACCACTGAACCCTACACAAACGGAAGAAAAGCGATAGCGGTTATGCAGGTCGCCAATCGAAGATTCGAGCAAATTCCGGTGATCATCTGCGGTTTGTTCGGGCGTAACCGCGTGGCGAATTTGTTCCAGAACGGTGTTGGTTTCATCCGCCACAGCCAGATGCAATTTTCCAGAACCAATTTCAATGCCGAGGTAATACTTCATAGTAAAGCGTAAAACAAATGGAGCGAGCTCCGAAAATAAGTCATTTTTTCGAGACTAACTCCTTTGTTTTCCTAACGACTACAGCGAACGCTCAATACCTCTTCGTAATCTTCGTATCCGGGAAAAAAAATGTTATTTAAACTAATGATCTGATTTAAGGGGATCGTTTGACCCGAGCTCAGTTCCAGCAGCTCTCCTTTTTCGTTTTTGATCAGTTGTTTCAAAGGCGATGTCGCCAGCTTATACTCCCGGTATTCATTAAAGAATTCCAGTTTGTTTTTATGACCAATGGCTTTCTGAAGTAATTCCACGTAAGCCGGAGCAAGGGTCTGGTAGGTTTCCATACGAAATAGTTGGTTAGCAAGGACTCGCTCAAGTTGCCTCTGTCGGTGTAACACTTGCATTGATGAAAACATTCGTTCTACAAAAACGATGCGAGGGGCTTAGGGCAGAGCAGTAGGCTCATAATCAAAGGGCAGAGAATCCGCTATTTTTTTCAGGGAAAAAGCTCCCGAAACCAGGATGCCCATTACTGGATGGAATTGACCATTCGGTTGTATAGTCACCATTTGATTCAATAACTCAATCACACTTACCTCCTCTTTTTTACTCTTTGCTCCTTCGCCGGAACCTCGTTCTCTCGGGTCAGCGTAACGGATCTGTAAGCCTCCTCTGAAACTCAGAATACTTTGCTTTTCATTCGATACCCGTGAAATGATCACGGAGGACCGAGGTTTGATTGCGGGAATTACCTTATACTGAGGAAAGCCCGTTAATACCGGGTTATTCAAGGATTCATTTTGCCAGAGCAGGGCATTTAAAGGCGAGCTGTTGAGTTCAATCATTTGCTGAATGCTATACCCTTCGCTTTCCAGCTTGTCCTGATGTAGGGTTCTCATGAAATGCGTGAGTGACCCATAATAAGCCAGGGCTCTGTTTTTTCGCCAGTCGTCCGGGTCTGAACTTCGTTTGGGGGTCATTTCCTCGTAAACCGGATACCCGATGTACGACAAATACCCCTGCTTCTGGTGGTAGGCGAAGCCTTCCATCTGATACTTGATCCGATACCCCAGAGCCGGATTTTCGATCAACAGCGGTTCCCGGCTGCCCACGGTTAGCCAGGTTTTAGTCGAGTCCTCGGCAATCCAGATGGCTTCCGGATTCAGGATTTTACAGTTTTTCGAATGGGGCGTTGTGCCCAGAAATAAACTCGTGAAGAGTTCATACCGCTGATTCCAGTGTTTATCCCGTTTCGATTTGATTTTAATTTCGGCCAGCTGACTGGGATGTGGTTTGAGCCTGATTTCCAGCGTTTGCTTCATTTGATCCGGCTCAAGATTGAGCGTCTGGGTTTGAAAGCCTACGTAAGAAATCACCAGCTCCTGCGTTCCGGCCGGAATCTGAGTCAGCGTAAATTCTCCCTGATCGGAAGTAGTGGTTCCTTTGGTTGTATTGGCCAGGAAAACATTGGCGAAAGGCAGGAGTTTCCCATCATCGGCATTCACCACCCGCCCCTTCAGGCTTCCCTGAGCGAAGAGATAATTAGGAAAAGTCAGTAAAACGAAAAGCACGAACAACGATTTCATAGCTACAAAGTGCGTATTTTTGTCCCATGTACCAAGCTCTGATTCGCCCCATTCTCTTCTGCTTCGATCCTGAACAGGTTCATTATTTTACATTCAACGTACTGAAATTTAGTGCCAAGATACCTTTTGTTTCGGCATTGATGCGTCAGTTATTTACCATTAAAGATCCCAGGCTGGAACGTGAAGTCTTCGGATTACGCTTTCCGAACCCCGTCGGATTAGCCGCCGGATTCGATAAAAATGCCGAGCTGGTGGATGAACTCTCTGATCTGGGTTTCGGCTTCATTGAAATTGGAACGGTAACGCCCCGCCCGCAGCCGGGTAATGACAAACCCCGTTTGTTCCGCCTCAAAGCCGATCAGGGAATCATCAATCGCATGGGTTTCAATAACAAGGGGGCACGGGTGGCCGCTGAAAAACTTAAAAGCCGGAAAAGCCGTGTGCTGATTGGTGGCAACATCGGTAAAAATAAAGTAACTCCCAACGAAGAGGCCGTTCAGGATTACCTGGCCTGTTTTCACGATTTAAAAGATACAGTTGATTATTTCGTTGTGAATGTAAGTTCGCCCAATACGCCGAACCTGCGGGCTCTTCAGGAAAAAGAACCACTCACGGAATTATTACTTACGCTTCAAACGGAAAATAAAAAGCAGGCCAAGGCCAAACCCATTCTCCTGAAAATAGCTCCCGATCTGACGGACAGTCAGCTGGACGACATCATCGAAATTGTCCAGACCAGTGGCATCGCCGGAGTCATTGCGACGAATACGACCATCTCGCGTGAAAACCTGCAAACGCCCCGCTCCGTAGTTGAATCCATGGGAGCAGGTGGGTTATCCGGTAAGCCCGTCCGGGAGCGGTCCACGGAAGTGATCCGGTACCTGCACCAACATTCGAAGGGAGCTTTTCCGATCATTGGCGTGGGTGGTATCCATTCCCCCGAAGATGCCTGGGAAAAACTTCAGGCAGGAGCCAGTCTGGTTCAGGTCTATACCGGGTTCATCTATGAGGGCCCGGCTCAAGTGAAGCGGATTTGCCGGTATTTACTGGAAAAACCGCTTAATTAAAATTTATCTGGAACAGAAATGCATTTCGACAGTTTACTTTTGTAAATTTTCATTCCTAATTCAGATCGTTCCTCCCACTGTACGCAAGCGAATTCTCCTGGGTTTCGCTTCTATATCATTAGTTTTAATACATGGCAAAAAAGGTAGATTCCACTAAACAATCTTTTCGAAAACCAGCTAGTCCCGTGGCCAAAAGCTTCAAGCCCAAAGCTCCCGGACCCAGTACCCGGCTGGTGGCTGGCGGACTAACCATATTGCTTTCGGTATTATTGTTTCTGGCTTTCTTTTCGTACCTCATCTCAGGTGAGGCCGATCAGAGTGTGGTTGGCTCAGCGTTCAAAACGTCCATTCACGAATCCGGACAAAAAGTACAAAACTGGCTGGGACTGGCCGGTGCTGTAGTTGCTCATTTTTTTGTTTTTCAATGGTTTGGTATTGCCTCCTTTCTGATCATTCCGGTCCTGCTCGTGGCGGGTATCAAGATGACTTTTTCCCGGGAAATTTTCCCCCTGAAAAGACTAACCTATCAGGCCGTTTTTTACACGATCTGGGTTAGCTCTGTCCTGGGTTTCATTGTTCTTTACTCGGACTCTCAGGCTAACCTCAGTACGCTTTCGGGCGGTATTGGACTGTTAATCAATCAACTACTATACAATTTAATTGGCTGGGGGTCGATTGCGGTCATTGCCGCGAGCTTATTTGTGTTTGTGATTTACTTCTACCGGGTTGATTCGCTCGAACACGTCGCGGAACGGGTGGAAGGGATCAAGGTTCCTAAACCATCCCTTAGTAACCCCTTCAAAAATCTGTTTAAAGAACTGGAAGATTCCGAAGAAGAGACGGAAGAAAAAGAGGAAGAACAGCCCGCTCCGGTCAGGGAAATTCCCAAGCCTGCTCCCCGGGTACCGTTTGCCGCTACCCCTCCCCCAGTGATCGAGGAAGAGGAGCCGGAGGAAGAAGAACCGGAAGAGGATCTGGAGCAAATGCAGCTGGAAAAAGTAAACCGTCTGGCGGAAGATGCCCGACGCGTTCTGGAAACGCCCGTTCGTTTGCCCGTTACACTAAAACAGGAACCAGAACCCGAGCCAGAACCCGAACCCGTTTTTGAAGAAGTCGTTACGTATGTACCTCCCGTGACGGTACCTGTCACCGTTAGTAAACCAGCCGCCAAAGCGGGTAATGCCGAACCGGATTTCATCATTGAACAGGTTCCGGCCGAGGAAATTCTGCCGCAGAAAAAGATTGAGAAACTGGACACCAAGCCCAATGAAAACCTGATCAAGGAGTTGGGCCTCTACGATCCTACGCTTGATCTGGCCCGGTACGAATACCCGACGGTAGACCTGCTGAAGGAATACGCTCCGGACAAAGCTCAGGTTTCGGAAGAAGAATTAAAAACGAAGAAGGATACCATCGTCCGGACGCTGAGTGATTACGGGATCAGTATTGCCAGTATTAAGGCCACGCCGGGCCCAACGGTTACCTTATACGAAATCATTCCTTCCGCCGGAGTTAAAATCTCCCGCATTAAATCGCTGGAAGATGATATCGCTCTGTCGCTGGCGGCTCTGGGCATTCGGATCATTGCTCCCATGCCGGGTAAAGGAACGATCGGGATTGAAGTTCCGAATAAAAACCGAGAAATGGTTAGCATTCGGGCGGTCGTGGCCAGTGAGAAATTCCAGAAATCAACGGCTGAGTTACCCGTCGTTTTAGGAAAAACCATTTCCAACGAAATCTTCGTGACGGATCTGGCCAAGATGCCTCACTTACTGATTGCCGGGGCTACGGGTCAGGGTAAATCGGTGGGGATGAACGTCATTCTGGCCTCCCTGCTCTATAAAAAGCACCCTTCGCAGCTGAAACTCGTTCTGGTGGATCCGAAGAAGGTGGAGTTAAGTTTATTCAGCAAAATCGAACGACATTTCCTGGCGAAGTTGCCCGGCACGGAAGATGCGATCATTACCGATACCAAAAAGGTTATTTACACGCTGAATTCCCTTTGCGTGGAAATGGACTCCCGGTATGAGCTGCTGAAAAATGCCGGTTGCCGGAACCTGAAAGAGTACAATCAGAAGTTCATTGAACGCCGCCTCAATCCCGAAAAAGGCCACCGTTTTCTACCGTACATCGTGCTGGTTATTGACGAGTTAGCGGATTTGATGATGACGGCAGGAAAAGAGGTAGAAACCCCCATTGCCCGTCTGGCTCAGCTGGCCCGGGCTATTGGTATTCACCTGATTGTGGCCACGCAACGCCCGTCAGTGGATATCATTACGGGTAAAATCAAGGCTAACTTCCCGGCCCGTCTGTCATTCAAGGTAACTCAGAAAGTCGATTCCCGAACCATTCTTGATACCAGCGGAGCCGATCAGCTGGTGGGTCAGGGGGATATGCTCTTCCTCCAGGGCTCAGACATGACTCGTTTGCAGTGTGCGTTTGTTGATACCCCTGAAGTAGATGCCCTTTGTGATTTCATTGGTGAACAGCAGGGTTATTCCGACGCCTATCTCCTGCCCGAGTTTGAAGGAGACGAGTCGGGTAATGAAGAAAAAGACGTGGATCTGGCCCAGCTCGATCCGATGTATAAAGATGCGGCCCGACTGATTGTCATTCATCAGCAAGGCTCGACATCGCTGATTCAGCGGAAAATGAAACTGGGGTATAACCGGGCCGGGCGGATCATGGATCAGCTGGAGGCCACGGGCGTGGTAGGTCCTTTTGAAGGCTCGAAAGCTCGGGAAGTACTCATCCAGAGCGAAGAGCGACTGGAGGAATTATTCAAAGAATTACGATTATAAGGCCTCTCTGAGCAGCCGGAAGTTTATAGCCACGGGGTCATTCCCGTGGCTATTCATGTATAAAGGCTGGTTCACAATTTTTAACGTTTGCCCCCAAACCAAGTAAGGACTCGCTCCGTTACTTTCAATAATCCATGAAACGATATCCCATGACTATTCAACGCTTTCTTGTTGCTACGCTTCTGCTCGTTTATCCCCTCATCAGTCAGGCTCAGGACTCCAAAGCCGCCGCCATTCTGGAGGCGATGAGCAAAAAATACCAGTCCTTTTCGTCTTTCAGTGCGGCCTTTACCTACGGCTCAGAGTCAGGCATGATTACGACCAAAGCGGGAAAATACCATTTGAAATTACAGGGACAGGAAGTATTTAACGATGGAAAAACCGTCGCTACTTACGTAAAAGAGGCCAATGAAGTAAACCTTTCCTCGAACGATCCGGCCAGTAACGAATTCAGCCCGGCCAACATTTATAATCTCTACAAAAACGGCTATACGTATAAACTGGTTCAGGAAGGCAAGGGCAGTCATGCCGTGGTTGATCTGACTCCTGCCAAGGGAAAGTCATCGAACGTAGCGAAGGTACGCCTGACTATTTCGCAAAAAGACCATACTCTTCAAAGCTGGCAGATTACGGACAAATCGGGGAAAGTACAGAATTTCAAAATCAGTAAGTTTACTCCTAACGTAGCCGTGGCTGATAACCAGTTTACTTTTAATAAAGCCAAGTATCCCGGCGTTGAAGTCATTGACTTGCGTGATTAAGGATCCAAATAACATCAGTGAAAAAGCCCGGCTACTGTCGGGCTTTTTCCTTGTAAAGTTCAGGAGAGCTCTTCCTGAAATATCTTTCTGATCAGACTGATCAGTTCGTTCGGATTGACCGGCTTTTCCAGATACCCCGCCGCTCCGCGTTTCAGGGCTTCGGCTACGGCTTCTTCCTGTCCCATACCCGATAAAACCAACACGGGTATCTCATCGCCCAGATGTTCTTTCACGTAACTCAACACTTCCAGCCCCGTATGATGGGGCATGAGCAAATCCGTTAAGACCATATCGGGCTTCGACTGGCTCAGTACTGCCAGGGCTTGCCTGCCGTCAGAGGCCGTCTGCACTTCGAAGCCTTCTTTCTGGAGGCGGTACGACAGCACTTTCAACGTCAGTGCCTCATCCTCAGCAATTAATATCGAAGGTGATTTTGTATTCATACGTCTAATTTCATGGAAAAGAAACCCCTATCTTTTTAAGGTAACCTGTTTACCTCCTGCTTTGTTGAAGTAAAAGATGACTATACGTCAACTACAAAAAAACAGGAGCAGGAATAAGGTTCATGATTGCTACCGAAATACAACTTATTCTTCAATAAATTAAATTACTGATAATCAGTAGGTTTCAGAGAGCAATGTACCAAAATCTGTGAGGATATTCCCAAAAATACCTTCTGTTTTCCTTCCTAAATGAATAGAGCCATGCGTAATTTGCCGATCTGATCGAGCTTAGGTTTCGTATCTTTTCATTTCCCAGAGCCGAGTACTATGACTTCATTATCCGCCAGAAGCCGCGTCAATTTAATATTCGTACTGGGAGTAACACTCCTGGTAATGGTAGGCGTGGTTACTTACCGCACGTTTCTGAAACAGGCTGATGATTCCGAATGGGTCACTCATACCTATCAGACGATCAATCACCTGGAAAATTCCCGTAATCTTCTGCAAAAGATGCACGTAGCCCAGCGGGACCGCCGGGTCAATCCATCGAATACGCATTCTGTTCAGGATTTTACGATTGCTCATAAGCAACTGGAGGCCCAGTTAAAGACCCTGAGCAGACTCATGTCGGATAATGCCTCTCAGACGCTGTACCTCTCCAGGATTGACGAAAAACTACAGGGGGCCATCCGGTTCTGGTCTTTACCCGAAAATGCTATTCATAACCTCAAAACCATTAATGAGGAAAGTAACCGCATCAATTCCATTCGCTCGGATATTGATAAAATGGTTTCGATTGAAGACAGCTTACTGAAGGAACGTCAGACGGCCCAGGCTTCGGCGTTCAAAGTGGCCGGCGTTACCATCGTGGGGGCTATGCTCTTTGCCATTCTGATTACTTCAGTATTAATTTATCTGATTTACAAAGAATTAACCCAGCGTCAGGCCGCTCAGAAAGAGTTAAGTATCAAGCTGGATGATGTGTCTAAGCTTAATCATGAAGCGGCTCAGAAAAACTGGCTTTTGACCGGTGTTTCCAAAATTAACGACAGTCTTCAGAGTACTCATCAGATTGAAACCCTGGCTCAGTCGGTGATTCAGCAGTTGAGCTCCTACGTACAGATTCAGGCCGCCGCTTTCTACATCGTTCAGGGGGATGAATTGGTTCGCCAGGCGTCCCTTGGCTTACCCGATCATGCTCCGCAGACCTACCCGCTGGAAGCTGGCCTTCTGGGCAATGCCGCCAAGAGCAAACGAATTCACCGCATCACGAACGTTCCTGAGCACTTCTGGCAGCTGACCTCAGGACTGGGAGCTTCAAGGCCCGGCGAAGTGGTTTTTGTGCCTTTGCGGGTAGACGGTCAGTTGAAAGGCATGCTTGAGCTGGCTTCCTTCCAGCCTTTTTCTGAAGCGTCGATCTCCTTGCTTGAAACGGTTGCGAACAATATTTCCGTAGCTCTGGACGCCAGTCTGACTCAGGAAGCTAATAATCTGCTCCTGAGCCAGGTGCAGGAGCAGAAAAAAGTACTGGAAGATCAGCAGAACTACCTTCGGGAGACGAATGAAGAATTAACCCGTCAGACGGAAGCTTTACAGGCCTCTGAGGAAGAAATGCGGGTTCAGGAAGAAGAGTTACGGCAGGTAAATGCCGAGCTGGAAGAACGCAATGAAGCCATGGAATCAGCCCGGCAGGCATTGGCTGCCAAGGCTCGTGAGCTGGAAATGACGAGCAAGTACAAATCTGAATTTCTGGCCAACATGTCGCACGAATTACGCACGCCGCTGAACAGCGTACTGATTCTGGCCCGGCTCCTGGCCGATAATAAACCCGGCAATCTGACTGAGAAGCAGGTGGAACACGCCCGCGTCATTTTTAAATCGGGGAACGATTTGTTAACCTTAATTAACGACGTACTGGACTTATCCAAAATTGAGGCGGGCAAAGTAGAGGTTATTCAGGAAGAAGTACATTCGGCTCACGTCCTTCGAAACATGCAGGAGTTATTCAGTGCCCTGGCCGAAGAAAAAGGTATTACTTTCCAGACCATTCGCGGAGAAGTAGCTCTGCAGAGTTTTTCCAGCGATCAGCAACGTATTGAGCAGATCGTCAAGAACTTGCTGTCGAACGCGTTTAAATTTACCCCTCAGGGGGGCACAATCCGGTTTAGCATTGACCTGATTCGTCCCCGGCCGAGCTTCTTCAGCAGTAACCTCAGTGAAGCCCGCGAGGTACTGGCCCTGAGCGTACAGGATTCCGGTATCGGGATTCCGGCGGATAAACAACAGCTCATCTTTGAAGCTTTCCAGCAGGCGGACGGTTCCACCAATCGTAAATACGGCGGAACGGGGTTAGGCTTATCCATCTGTAAGGAACTGGCTCATCTGCTGGGTGGAGAGATCCGCGTTGAAAGCACGGTCGGCAAAGGCAGCAAATTTACGCTTTACCTTCCCGCCCTTACCTATGCAGGAGCCAGCCAGCCTCCAGCCGGGCCAGCCAGTAAAGAAAGTAAACCAGAAGCTGCACCCTCGGCCGTTTCTTTCCCGGAACACCGCACAACCCAGGACCTGGTTCATGATGATCGTGACTCCTTGCAGCCCCATGAAACGGGCATTCTGATCATTGAAGACGATGCCGTGTTTGCCCACTTGTTAAGGGATTACATCCGTAGCAAAGGGTATAAGGCCATCGTTTCCATGAGCGGGGAAGAAGGTCTGTACTACGCCCGAAAATATGCCCCAGCAGCCATCTTGCTGGACATTAAGTTACCTGGCATTAACGGATGGGAAGTTCTGAAGTATCTGAAAAGTGATCCCCTGCTACAGTCCATTCCCGTACACATCATCACTGCCCAGGATAAACCCCAGGAAACGATAGAAGGAGCCGAAAGCTATACCAGTAAAACAGCCGCCCAGGATACGCTGGATGAAGTCTTCACCCAACTTACGGCCCAGCAGCCCTCGGACGATAAGAAATTACTGATTCTTTCCGAAAATCAGTCCCTCGAAAAGTCCGTCATCAAGTGGCTGGAAGAGCGGGGCCTGCAAATTCATACCCAGTTTGTGGATACCATCGAAGAAGCCTCCAACCGCCTGATGAATCAGGATTTCCACAGCATTCTGGTGGATTCGGGGGATTCTGCCGACCATTCCCTTCAAAACCTTCAGGCCATTCAGGTAGCCCGGGGAACGCGTCGGATTCCGACCATTCTGTTCATGAATCAGGATGTATTACCCGCCGATGAAGCCAAACTCAAGAAGGTTTCGGATGTGATCATTCGTAATTCCCAACTAGCCAAAGATCGTCTGCTGGATGAGCTGGAACTGTTTTTGTTTAAGATTGAAAACCCACCTGTATTACCCAAAGCTCAGGCCATTATTCCCGAAAAAGCTTTGAAAGGCAGGAAGGTACTGGTCGTTGATGATGACATGCGAAATGTGTTTTCTCTGAGTACCTTACTGGAGGAACACGAAATGCACATCATCACCGCCGGAGACGGACGCGAAGCCCTGGAATCGCTCGAAGACAACCCCGATACCGCCTTGGTGCTTATGGACATCATGATGCCGGAAATGGACGGTTACGAAGCCATGCGACACATCCGGGCCAACCAGCGACTGGAAAAACTGCCCATCATTGCCCTGACGGCCAAAGCCATGCAGGGGGATCGGGAAAAGTGCATTGAAGCGGGGGCGTCCGATTACATTACCAAACCCATTGACAGCAAACAGTTATTGTCCCTAATACGAGTCTGGCTATCACAAGGCTAACCTGCTGTTGGCTTGTGATAGATAATCAGCCAAAGCGTTTTTATGAATGAATGGATTGAAATTCAACCCGAACAGATAGATGACATTGTCCAGATTATTCGGGAGCAATACGGATATGATTTCAGTGATTACTCGCGGGCCTCTTTTACCCGCCGGGTTAAACACTGCATGCAGGCCGCTCATATAAAAAATGTTACGGATCTTCAGCATCATCTGGTGAATGAACCTTCGTTTTTCAACTGGTTTTTGCAGACATTGACGGTCAATGTAACCGAAATGTTCCGGGATCCGCTTTTTTACAAGGCCCTGAGGGAAACCGTGATTCCGCGACTGGCCTCCTACCCCATTATTAAAATCTGGCATGCGGGTTGTGCCACGGGCGAAGAAGTATTTTCGATGGCTATTTTATTGAAGGAAGCCGGTTTACTCGAAAGAACCCGCATTTATGCCACGGATCTGAATCCGGCCAATCTGGAAAAAGCCCGCAAGGGAATTATGCCCCTGAGTGCTATGAAGGAATACACGGCCAATTACATTCGCTCGGGGGGAGTTGAGGAGTTTTCCTCGTATTACGAAGCCCACCGGGATTACGTGCAGCTGGACTCCAGCTTATTGAAGAATGTGCTGTTTTCGCAGCATAATCTGGTAACCGACCAGGTGTTTAATGAATTTCAGCTGATTTGTTGTCGAAACGTTCTGATCTATTTTAATAAAATCCTTCAAAATCGGGTATTGCAACTGTTTTACGACAGCCTGGTTCCGTTGGGTTACCTCGCTCTGGGTATGAAAGAGTCGTTATTATTTATGGATGTTCGCCCGAGATTCGATTCCATCAAGGATGAAGCCAAGATCTTCAGACGCAAAAATTAAGCTTGATTTTCAGATAACCCCACCGGAATATATGCCTGATACTTTACCAGAAATCGTAGTCATTGGAGGATCAGCGGGAAGTTTCCCAATTGTCCTGCATCTCATTGAATCATTACCTCTTTCTTTTCCTTTCGCCCTGGTGCTGGTGTTACATCGTCAGAAATCCGGCCCCAGTGAAATGGACAAGGTATTAAGTCTGAGTACACACGTCCCGGTGATTGAACCCAATGATAAAGAATTTGTATTACCCAGCCAGGTGTACCTTGCCCCGCAGAATTATCATTTGTTGATTGAGAAAGATCGTACCTTTAGCCTCGATTACTCAGAGGCCGTTCATTACAGCCGCCCGGCCATTGATCCGGCTTTTGAAAGTGCAGGGGATGTGTTTGGCAGTCGGGCCGTGGGCATTTTGCTGAGTGGATCAAACCACGATGGAGCCGCAGGTCTGGCTCATCTGGTAGCTATGGGAGGCAAAGCACTGATTCAGGATCCCAGCCTTTGTGACTTTTCCGCCATGCCGCTGGCGGGTCTGGCCAGGGTTCCGGAAGCAGTGATCGTGCATCCTTCGACAATTGTAAACCGTCTTTTTTCTCCATAAATCTATAGTAACCTCATGACCAGTACCGATTCCAAAACTGATTTTGTCATATTGCTGGTCGATGATCGGGAAGAAAACCTGATTTCGCTGGAAGAAATGCTGGCCCAGAATAATCGGGTCTTTCTAAAAGCTCTGTCGGGAAACGAAGCCCTGAAAATAGTGCTGAAAAATCCACACATCGGGCTCATCATGCTGGATGTGCAAATGCCGGAAATGGATGGATTTGAAGTCGCCCGGATTTTGAAATCCAATCCTAAAACCCGTGATATCTCCATCATTTTCGTAACGGCCCTCAATAAAGAGCAGCAGTATGTCCTGAAAGGGTACGACGAAGGAGCCGTTGATTACCTGCAAAAACCGCTGGACATTCGGGTTACCCAGGCTAAAGTAAGCGTGTTTGAAAAGTTATACCGCTATCAGAATCAGCTGAAAAACACGGCAGAAGCTCTTCGCCGAACCAATAAGCAGCTGGAAAACTTCGTGTACATCGTTGCTCACGACCTGAAGTCCCCCCTGAATGGCATCATCAGTATGCTTTCTCTGCTGGAAATGCAGTATGAGGATGGAAGCCTGACCAGAGAAGAGTTTCAGGAATACATGGATTTGTCGCAAAAGGCGACTTACCACCTTTCCAGCATGATTACGGAGATTTTGGATTACTCCCGGAAAAGCCTGGCCGAACAAACCGTTGAAGAGGTTGATGTGCGGGAAATGGTGGAACAGATTTTCCGGTTACTTTTCCCTCCGCGTCATATTCACGCCACTATCACGGGCGAAATGCCGACTTTCTTTACCCGCAAGCTGAAGCTACAGCAGGTCTTTCAAAATCTGATCAGTAACGCCATCAAGTACAATGACAAGCCCGACGGCACCGTGGAAGTAGGCTGCAGGGAAACGCCAACCGCTTATGAGTTTTACGTTCGGGATAACGGGCCTGGCATCAGTCCGGAAGGACAAACGCAGCTTTTTGAGTTATTTGGCGTCACCGATGCCCCTTCCCAAACCAACGATGGAAAAACGGGCGTCGGCCTGAATATTCTCAAAGTACTGGTCGAAGAGCAGGGCGGGAAATTCTGGCTGGAGTCCACACCGGGTGTCGGGAGCACTTTTTATTTTGAGTGGTGTAAATAAACGAAGGAAGATCTGGCAACCAGATCTTCCTTCGTTTATACTATAAGGTTACCGTTCCGTGCTCACCACTTTCGAAGCGGGTGCCGGTCAGGGCCGCCTTCAGCATTTTGAAACCATTCACCAGTTTGCTGGAAGAGCTGTCCCAGAATTCAGCTTCTTCAATCGTTACTTTTAACAAAGCTAATTCCGGATCATCAATGCCGTCGGGAAACCAGGCTTTCAATACGGTAGTGTACAATTCCTGCATTTTAGCTTTGTCCGTTACGACTTTAGCCCGTCCTTTTACGCTGACGTAAGTATTATTGCCGGGATCCGCATAGGACACACTTACGCGGTGATCCTGTTCAATTTCGTCCGTTTTCCGGGAATGCTCTTTCGTGAAGAACCATAGCGTACCATCGTCTTCCATTTCAGAAGTAGCCATGGGACGGCTTTTCAGACCTTCTTCATCGTTGAAAGTAGTTAACATCGCTACTTTCACTTCCTTGATTTTATCTTTTAGCGAGGCGATCTGTTCGCTTTGCGATAACTCTTTTTCTTCGGCCATGACTGATCATAGATATTGGTTGAACCGTCAGACTCGAAAATCCCGTACCAACTTATTCCGGTAAAGGCAGATGATTGCCAAAGACATAAAACCGATCCGTATCCAGCAGTAATTCCTGTCCATCCCTTTTCGTCAGCGTCAGGGTTTGCCACTCCTGAGTAGGATACAAGGTTTCGTACCGATCGCCAAACGTTACCCGCATGGGCATCCGGAAACCCGGCACCCGGGATCGCCAGCGAAAAGTGATTTTGTACCGCTTAGGATTGTCAACCGCCGTAAATTCAAAAATGGGAGGATCGCTTTCGAAGAGGTAATGATTGAAAAAAGTCGTGCAGTCTACGCCCGTTCGCTGGTTCAGGTATCGAACCAGTTCTTCGTTAGTAATTTGCTGATGGGCAAAATGCTGGGGTAGATCCCGCCACAGTCCGTACCAGGTCGAATCGCTATTCACGACCTTCCGCAGCGTGTGAATGATCCAGGCCCCTTTGTAAGCCGGATCCTGATCCGTTCGGTAAATTACTTCATCGGATGGGTTTGCCAGCGGAATCTCATTCCGAATGCTATTGCGGTACTTCTTTAGATGCTCGAGAGCGTCCACGTAACTCTTTTTTCGCTCGATATACTGACCTTCCGCATACGTGGCCAGGGCTTCGGTAATCCAGCTGGAGGACGCATCGGCGGGGCTAAGGCTATTACCAAAGTACTGATGAGCTGTTTCGTGTAAGAGCGTGTAATCGACACCATACCCCGGCATATTCCGGTAAAAATTTGCATAAGGAATGAGTCCGTGGGAAGAAACACCCTGAAACGGCGTATCTACGATGGTGTAGCCGTCCTGCCAGAATGGATATCGGCCAAAGATGCGTTCATCCACGTTAAGGATGGTCTTTACCTGCCGGAAATGCGTTCGGGCTTTGGCTTCATTATTGGGTAATACGTAATAGCTTAACGGTAGACTTCCATATACTTCCGACTGATATACCTCCTTAATCAAAACGTAGTTACTAATGCTGAGCATCACGTTCGTCGTCTGAATCGGGTCACTTACCTTCCACTCATACGCCCAGAATCCATCCGAACGGTTCTTGTTGATCCGCCTGAGCTGTCCATTCGAAACGGCCGTTAAATCTTTGGGAACAGCAATACTGATTTTCATGGAATCGGCCTGATCCGAGATGTGATCCTTACAGGGCCACCAGACGCTGGCTCCGGTTTGCTGAGGGGATACGCAAATCCAATCCTTACCGGAAAGATTCTGACGCCAGTCAAAGCCTCCCTGCTGGGGAGCATTTTGCGTAATCTGGGGTTTTCCTTTGTAGGTAATGCGAATGGAAGCCTGCTGACGGGCCGGAATGGGTTCCAGAAAATCCACCAGAACCGCATTTCCCTGGCGGTTGAATTTCAGTTTCTGCTGCTGATAAGTAATACTGGAGATTTCCAGATTCCGGTACAGATCAACCTGCAGACGAAAGACATTCTCCAGCGTTCTGAAGTGCATGGTAACCTCCCCTTCCAGCGATTGCAGCTGAGGCATTACCTTGACGTCAAGCTCGTAAAAAGTCACATCATAATTGCTGCGAAAACGATTGGGTTTTTCCAGCAAATGATCCGGAGATGTGGTTTGTGACCAGCCATCGGGTACGAAAACCAGCATCCATCCGAGTATAGCCAGTAGTTTTTTCATGCATAAGGGAAGATTCCGGGAGTCGCCCATTCAGGTGACGCATCTACGCGATGCGTTTGCAAGTAAAAAAGAAAAGCCAGGCTTTCCATAAAGGAGCCTGGCTTTTCCATTCATTCAAAAGCTATTAATACCGGTATTGCTCGGATTTGAAAGGACCGTCAACCGTAACGCCGATGTATTCAGCCTGAGCGGGCTCCAGCTTTTCAAGCTTGGCACCGATGTGATCCAGGTGAAGAGCTGCTACTTTTTCGTCCAGATGTTTTGGTAACACGTATACTTTTTTCTCGTATTTATCCGTGTTCGTCCACAATTCGATCTGAGCCAGCGTCTGGTTCGAGAACGAGTTAGACATGACGAACGAAGGGTGACCCATGGCCACACCCAGGTTCACTAAACGACCTTCGGCCAGTACGATTACTTCTTTTCCATCAATGTCATACAAATCAACCTGTGGTTTGATTTGAGTCTTGGCAGAACCGTACGCACCGTTTAACCAGGCCATATCGATTTCGTTATCGAAGTGACCAATGTTACAAACGACGGCTTTATCTTTCATCGCCCGGAAGTGACGTTCCTTGATGATGTTTACGTTACCCGTAGCCGTTACGAAAATGTTAGCCCGGGGAGCAGCCTCGTCCATCGTTACTACTTCGTACCCGTCCATAGCGGCCTGAAGAGCACAGATGGGGTCAATCTCCGTTACCAGTACGCGGCAACCCGCTCCACGAAGCGATTCGGCCGAACCTTTTCCTACATCACCATAACCTGCTACTACGGCTACTTTACCTGCCAGCATCAGGTCGGTACCGCGACGGATGGCATCTACCAGCGATTCTTTACAGCCGTATTTGTTATCGAATTTCGATTTGGTTACGGAATCGTTAACGTTAATGGCGGGAAGATACAAGGTGCCTTTGCGGAAACGCTCGTACAGACGGTGAACACCCGTAGTAGTTTCTTCCGAAAGACCTTTGATGCCGTCAATCAGTTCCGTGTACTCATCAAAAACCATGTTGGTTAAGTCACCACCATCGTCCAGAATCATATTTAATGGTTTACGCTCAGGACCGAAGAACAACGTTTGCTCAATGCACCAGTTGAATTCTTCTTCGTTCATGCCTTTCCAGGCGTAAACGGCTACTCCGGCCGCAGCGATAGCCGCAGCCGCGTGATCCTGCGTGGAGAAGATATTACAGGAAGACCAGGTTACTTCTGCCCCAAGTTCAACCAGCGTTTCAATCAAAACGGCCGTCTGAATCGTCATGTGCAAACATCCGGCCACGCGGGCACCTGCTAAGGGCTTCTGAGGACCGTATTCTTTACGAATAGCCATCAAACCGGGCATTTCAGCTTCGGCCAGACGGATTTCCTTGCGACCCCATTCGGCCAGCGAAATGTCTTTTACTTTGTAAGGGATGTACGTTTGCGTAGCTTCCATAAGATTAAATCGAAGACCTGACAATAAAAGTGATAAATACGATTAGCCTGAAAAATACAAAGGGTTGAACAGAACTTATTTATAGTCAGCTCATTACTGCTAATACTCAGTAAACTAATCGTTTATAGAAAAATTATTTTCGTACAAAATTAGCCCCAAAGCACGGGCTTTCCAAAGCCGCCTTCCAGTTTTGAGCTGAATTCCTCCGAACTGACTTTTGTTAAAGCAATTCGGCATTTAATTTGCAAACTATTTGCCCGGGTGCTTGTTTTAGAATTACCTCGAATTTGTTTCCCCAAAAACTGAAACAGTTCTGTCTTTCGTTTATAACTGAACTGAGAACTGAAAACAGTAAACTGAAAATTAGTATATGATTAATACGGCGTTTGCGAATCAACCCATTGTTCAGGTTATTAATACGGACATTTATCAGGCGGGAGAAAAGCTCATCCTGGAAAATGTAAATTTCTCCATCAACAAGGGTGAATTTGTGTACCTGATCGGAAGAACCGGTAGTGGCAAAAGCTCTCTTCTCAAAACTTTGTACGCGGATCTGCCGCTAACGAAAGGCTCGGGCCAAATTGCGGGCTATGAACTGAACTCCATCCGCCGGTCAAACATTCCTTTTTTACGCCGGAAACTGGGTATTGTCTTTCAGGATTTTCAGCTTTTCATGGATCGTAACATTACTCAGAATCTGGAGTTTGTGCTGAAAGCTACGGGCTGGACGGATTCCATGAAAATGAAAACCCGGATTGCCGAAGTATTGATTCGGGTAGGGTTAAGTGAAGCCATGAGCAAAATGCCTTACCAGCTTTCGGGTGGAGAACAGCAACGCGTGGGCATTGCCCGGGCTCTGCTCAATGAACCTCAGATTTTACTGGCGGATGAGCCTACGGGTAACCTTGATCCTGAAGTTTCGGAAGAGATCATGCGATTGTTTCTCAGTATCAACCGAACCGGGATGTCCGTTCTGATGGCTACCCACGATTTTGATTTGATTCGTAAATTCCCGCAACGCATGCTACGCTGCGAAAACCATCAGGTCATTGAACGCAACAGCTACCTGTAAGATCAGCTGATACAGAAAAAGAGCGAATCGGGAATCGATTCGCTCTTTTTTATAGTAATCCTGACTTGCGGATGCTAATGAATCCGCCCAGGGTAGAATCCAGAATACGCCCGTCGTCGTAAGCGATGGCTCCGCTGATTTCCCCTCCTTTCAGCCAGTTAACCTGCGTTCCAATCCGTAAATACCCCGAAAACTGATTCAGGGGTTTGTAATAGGGAAAGAGATAGGTTCCGTAATTACGGCTGGCAGAAAGTTTCACCTCCCAGGCAGTTCTCCGGTGAATCCGGCCTGCTAATCCCAGATGAGCTACTTCCACTCGGTTATTGGTGAACGCTATTGCGTTTTTCCGAACACTCTTTTTCAGGTCGCTGTCCGGAATAATGAAGGGCGTACCAATGGTTTTCCCCATGTAAGCCCAGCCATCCTGATACTGACTGTTATTGAAATAATTATCTCTTCCCCGCTTTTTGGGATCGGTGTCCACGAAATCGGCCCCTCCCTGATCAATCGTGCTCAGATACTCCATGGTTACCCGGCTCAGGTAAAACAAAGGAGACGAGCGTTTCTTGTTCAGCCAGCGGAGGCCGTTGAAACTGTCAGCGGCCTGTAGCCGGTAGAACAAAGAGCCATCCTCGAACATGATCTGCCGATAAGCGAATACATCGAAGGCTTTGAATCTGATTTGTAAGCCTAAATCAATCGTTCCCAAGTGATTTCCTACCCGATTCTGGTCAAAAACGATTACGCGGTTAGGATTAGCTACCGCATACTCAGCCATACTTTTTCCACTCACCACCCCCCAGTATCCTAACCAGGAATTTTCGTAATACCCCTTTCGGGCCATATTACCTGAATCATTTTTGAAAGTCTCCGCGTATCCTCCCCATTGAACGGAATGGTTAACTCCCGAATGCAGCACAATCGGGGATCGATCTCCTCCCAGTCGTACGTACAGTCCTTTCTGGTGTAAATAGGCATTTTTTACAAAAGGCCGACTGTTCTCGAACCAGCCGTGCACCAGATAGGCTTTTACCCGAAACCATTTGCCGATGATGGGAATAAAATCTGACGTTCCGAAACGGACCTGTGGAATAGGTAAGGCATTGGTAGAGGAAACCATAGATCCCATACCCACCAGTGTATCAGACAGGCCAATGTATTCTCGTTTCCGGCCGCCGTATAACTCCCATTTTTTATACTTTAAACGTAAATATCCTTCGGCAATGACTCCTTTCCATTCGGGGTTATTGCTTTGTCCAACTCCGTGAACGGCCGCATCGACAGCCCATTTTCTGGATAAAGGAACATTGTAGTACACCCCTGCCGATAGCAGAGCATTTTGAGGCGTGGAAGGAATGATTCCGTATTGGTTGGCCTGTAGCCAAAAGGCCGTTCGGTGACTGGTTGACAACGTGCTCGTAGCGGCCTGAACGAAGTACGTTCCCGCTGGACGCAAACCAGTAGTATCCTGTGCCTGAGCTGATACAATGCACCCTAATAACAGAAAACTACTTCTCTGAAGAAGCTTGAAATACATGAAAATGGATAGAATTATAAGGCTTGCAATGGGTAATTCGATTGGGGAAATCTAGAGTAGAACTGCCAGCCGAGCGTAATGTTTAGAAAAGACTGAGGTTGTAGTGATTCTAAATAACGTAGCTACTGACTTCGATCTTACGAGTCAGATTACCTTGGTTAGCAGAAAGTTAGGGTAAGTCAGGTCTTAACGAAAACCTTTAATCAAACCGGTTTTACGGATGCTCAGGTAAGCCCCGAGTGTGTTATCGTACATTTGTCCGCGATCATAGGCCAGCGAACCGGAGAATTCGCTTCCCCCCAGCCAGGGCATCTTCACGCCTACCCGGATTAAACCGGAAAATTGCTTGTACGGGCCTGCCGCATAAGGGTATAAAGCCAGGTTATTATAGGTACCAAAATTACGGCTGAATGAGCCCCGTACCTCCCAGGTGGTCCGCTTCTTGTATTTGCCCAGAAAAGTAAGATTAAGCACCTGAACGCGGTTATTGGGCATACCTCTCACATTCGTCCGGATTTCTTTTCTTAAATCACTGTCTGGTTGCACAAAGGGGGTACCGATGGAGCGGTCGAAATAGGTCCATCCATCCTGATACTGGCTGTGATTGAAGTAATTGTCCCCGCCTCGTTTCAGGGGATCGTCAATCAGGAAATCGGGACCACCCTGACTGACGGTACTGAGGTACTCGAAACCGACTCTCAACAAATGCACATCGGTAGCCTGCTGAATTTTATTAGTGTACCTGACTCCATTCAAACCATCATCAACATTAATAAGGTAAAACAGGGAGCCATCGTCAAACATACTTTGACGGTAAAAGAAAAGATTAAAATCGCAATGGTTGACTTCTAACGCCGCATCTACAGTGCCTAAGTGGTTACCAATGCGGTTCACGTCAATCGAGATAAAATCGTCGAATGGGTAGCCCTGATACCCATATTTCACCTGCATACTTTTGGCCAGCACGACCCCATTCCAGTACGCAAATAAAGAATTATTAAATTTTCCATTTTTGGATAGCACCCCCGGGTCATTGGCCAGATCCGGAGCATAACCACCCCATTGGGCAAAGTGACTCAGTCCTCCGTATAGCTGAATAAGTCCGTTTTCTTTCCCGAGTTTTACGTACAATCCCTTCTGATGCAGGTAAGCGTCTTTGGTAAAAGAATTATAATTCTCAAACCAGCCATGAGCGAAATAAGCCCTGAATCTTACCCATTTGCCGATCAATGGAACGGGAATAAACCCTTTCGTACCCAACTGGACCTGAGGAATGGGCAGAGCATTCCCTGACCAGTTGAGAGAGCCCGTTCCCGTCAGGGTATCCGATAGCCCGACATATTCTCGTTTTCTCCCACCGTACAGCTCCCAGTTTTTATAATTCAACTGAAGGTATCCTTCGGTCAGAACCCCCTTAAATTCAGGATTTTGTGTCTGGGCGAGGCCCTCCACCACTGCATCTACTGACCACTTGTTATTTCTTCGGGAAAGCGGAATATGATACTTCACCCCGGCCGAGATCAAGCCACTCTGGGGCTTAACAGGAATGGTTCCGTACTGATTCGTTTGTAACCAGAAAGCCGTCCGCCCGGATGAAGACAGGGCAGTCGTTGCGAACTGAACAAAGTAAGATCCTGATGGCCCCCGGTTAGTGCTGTCCTGAGCTAAAACAGGCTGTAAGGAAAAAAATAAGCTTAAACAAACTAGGATAAGGAAGGTAAAACAACGCATACATCACCGGGGTAGATCGAGTCCTAATAAAATAGCGTAAAACTGCCATCTTATTAATCTTTGCAAATTAAGATAATTTTAGTTCATCCTCGAATAACTAAGCTCAGCCTTCCTCAACATTATTACTATATGGCCTAAATAATTTACGAAAAAAGCCCATTCAAAGTTAAGAATGGGCTTTTTAGTACTGACGATCTTTCTAATTTATTTTGCTTTTAACTGTACGACGGGTACAATAACTTCTTCCAGAGAAACGCCCCCGTGCTGGAACGTGTCTTTGTAATAATTGACGTAGTAATTGTAGTTATTGGGATACGCAAAGAAGTAATCTTCCATCGTGAATACGTACGCCGAGGATACGTTAAATTTCGGTAAACCGAAAGATTCCGGGCGACGGCAAACCAGTACGTGGTCTTCGTCAAAGTTCAGATTTTTGCCTTGCTTGTAGCGAAGATTGGTATTGACGGAACGGTCACCAATGATCCGGACGGGTTTCTGAACCCGAATCATTCCGTGGTCGGTAGTCAGAACGACCCGGCCACCCTTTTCAGCAATTTTCTTCAGGAAATCCAGTAAAGGGGAGTGCTGGAACCAGGAGTTGGTCAGGCTTCGGTACGCCGACTCATCGGCCGCCAGTTCCTTGATCATCGTCGAATCCGTACGGGCGTGGGAAAGCATATCCACGAAATTGTAAACTACCGCAACCAGATCATTCGTCGAAACGTTATTGAAGTTTTCCACCAGAGCTTTTCCCTGATTGACATTCAGAATTTTATGGTAGGACATCTTGATGTGTCCCAGACGGCTTTTCTGTAATTGCATTTGTAGAAACTCTTCCTCATGCATGTTCAGCCCTTCTTCATCGTTTTTCTGATCGCCTTCGATGTCATGGACCCAGAGACGAGGGTATTGTTTCTCGATCTCACTGGGTAATAACCCTGAGAAAATGGAGTTACGGGCAAAAGAAGTGGTGGTAGGCAGGATTGAGTAATAATGACTTTCCTCGTCAATCGTGAAGTATTCCGTCAGGGTTTTCTCAATCAGCTTCCACTGATCGTAGCGGAAGTTATCAATCAGAATAAAATACAGAGGATTACCCGCCTGAAGGTGTGGGAAAACCTTTTTCCGAAGCAACATATTCGAAAGAATAGGTTTGTCGGCTTTAGGTTCTGTAATCCAGTCTTCGTAATTGTCTTCAATGAATTTACAGAAATTCGCGTTGGCTTCCGATTTCTGCATATTCATTACCTCTTCCATACTCTTGTTGGTAGTATCATCAATCTCCAGCTCCCAGTATACCAGCTTCTTATAAATATCCGCCCATTCTTCGTGGCCAATGCGATCCTGATACTGCATGGACAACTGGCGGAATTCCTGCTGATAACTAAGATTGGTTTTTTCCTCTACTAATCGTCTCGATTCCAGAATCTTACGAACCGAAAGTAAAATCTGATTGGGATTCAGAGGCTTGATGAGGTAATCGGCGATTTTAGAACCGATTGCTCCCTCCATGATATGTTCTTCTTCCGACTTGGTAATCATAACCACCGGAAGGTTAGGCCATTGCTGTTTGAGCTGGGCAAGGGTTTCCAGACCTGTTAAACCGGGCATCATCTCATCCAGGAAAACTACATCAAACGTATGGTTTTCGAGTTGTTCCAGAGCATCAGCTCCTGAGTTTACAGGTGTTACGTGGTACCCTTTTTGTTGAAGAAAAAGAATATATGGTTTTAACAGGTCAATTTCGTCATCGGCCCAAAGGATGGAATACTTTTGCATACGTTTTAAAACTGAAGTTTTACTCAGTTGAAAGAATGGAAGGTAACTGGGGAAGGAGCTTTATCCTTCCGTCAGCAAGTTAATGAAGCTTAGCTGCATTCAATAAACTACTACTAGAGTAACGGCAGCTAAAGACCTAAGATTGTTAGTTTAAAATTTTTATTCCAGTGTCCCGGTATGCAGCGTCTCCTCTTTCCACATCCGATCTATAAACTTACACCGGACCCTTACGAATCTTATCTGGGAGTTGAAATCCGTGATTCTGAGCACCGTAAGACCTATCTTCAGCTGATTGCCTGCACGGAAGAAGGGCAGGTTTCAAGCTCAGAATTATACCCGCTGACGGAAGTAAACTGGTGGGTAAATTTTCTGGGTTGTTTTCACGGCGTCCTGTTATATCACACCTTCGACGAGCCGGAAATTCCCCGTCCGACGGCCCTGCATGCCCTGGATGGGCAAACGGGACGAACGCTGTGGTCCGTATCGGGAGTGATCTGGCAGGAAACGATGGGTCCAAGCATTCGGGTTCAGGTATCCGAAGAAACCAGTATTTTTCTGGACCTAAAGTCAGGTCAGGAAACCACGTTTCAACCTTCCGGACTTAACCCCGTTGATCCACGCATTCCGATTCATTATCCGGAAGGGAATCGATACCTGACTGATTTACAGAAATTAATTCGATATACTACTGAAAATCAACCCGTCGGGGCCTGCGATTATCTGGAACTTCCCTCATTGATTATAATTTCTTATTATTTTTACGATTCAGAGAAGCTAAAAAACAACCTGCTACTCGTTACTAAGACGGGTCAGGTTCAGTGGCATGAGTCTCTTTTTTCGGGCGAAGCACAGGGGTACACTACCTTTATTTACTGGCGACACCAACTCATTTATATAAAAGATCAAGTCTATCTTTGCTGCTATGCGGTATTCTAATGTATTCCTCCCCCTACTCGGCCTCTTTTGTCTAAACTCTCTGAACACTTCGGCCCGTTCCATGCCTCTGGATTCTATTGGCACGGAATGGAAAAACGGTAAAACCCTGATGGTCTATCAGGTAACGCCGGGACAGACATTATACAGTTTACTGAAGAAATACAACGTCACGCTCGATGAATTCAAGGCCGTCAATCCCGATTTCTCCGGTAATTTGCGGTCAGAGTCAGTCGTTAGAATTCCCCGCCCCTGGCGTCGTCCGGAGTCTTCGGGCGTAGCGGTTCCTCATCCGGGTTCGAATGTTTCGGCCACAAAAACGCATAAGGTAGAATCGGGACAGACCTTGTTCAGCATTGCCCGTCAATACGAACTTGGCACGGCCGATCTGAAGAAATGGAATAATATTCCAGCTGACGGAACGGTAAAGTTAGGTCAGGTTTTGTACGTATCTGACCCGGGAAAAGTGGAAGTAGCAGCGGCTGTTAGCCCGGCCAAAGCCCCCGAGAAAACGCCGGAACTTAAAAAAACGGACACGACCAAGCCCGAAGCGGTCAAAGCTCCGGTGGTCGTTACTAAACCAGAAGTAGCCGAGCCCGTTCGAAAGCCCGAAGAACCCAAAAAGGAAGATACGGCTAAAACCAGGACTGAAACGGCTACGCCTGCGACGCCCAGCAAGCCCGTCACGGCCCCCAAACCCGAAGCGGAAGTACTGACTCCCGTCCGAACCGAAAACGAGCCGGTGCCCAATGCCGGAACGGGTGCCAAGAAAGTTACCGAGACGGGTTTATGCGAATTGATTGATGCTCAGGATAAATCAGGTAAGTATCTGGCCCTGCACCGCTCCGCTCCCGTGGGAACGATGCTTACGGTTCGGAACGAAGCTAACAATCAGAGCGTTATTGTGAAAGTCATTGGAAAATTGCCTGATACCGGCCCGGCGGGTGGGGTGATCGTTCGTCTTTCGGCCCGGGCCTTTGAGAAACTGATGCCAACGGATCGCCGGGTAAGGGCGGAAGTTAGCTATCTGGCAGCCGAACAGTAAACTGTCTCCTAAAAACTATACAATTCCATCGGAACCTTTCTTTCGTTCTATCGTTTCTAGCTTGTAAAACTCACGTATATGATCAAAAGACCTGAACGCTCAAAGTATGTAACGCCCGGAGCTATTGTGTTCAACATTATCTTCATCCTGGCTTACCCTATCATTGCAGTTTTCTATCTGGCGTTTAACTTGCTGGTTTGGATCCTTTCCATCCCTTCCCGTATGTGGGCTTTTGTAGCTACCCGAATTCGAAAAGAATAATTCAGAGATATCCTATATGAAAAAGAGCGACCGGCAGAAAGTTCTGCCGGTCGCTCTTTTGTAAGAAATGAACAAAATTCAGGAAAGCGTGTCCAGCACTTTCTGGTATGTTTCCTGAAAAAGTTTAAACTCTTCTTCAATGGGTGGAAACTCGGCATTGAATGTGCTGAAATTTCCTACTTTGGTCTTTAACTCCAGCGTCTTGACCACTTCATGCAGCAGATGAATGCCCAGGGTTCCTGCGTTTCCTTTTAACGTATGCAGATTGGATTCGACGCCCTGAAAATCCTGACTTTCGAAAAATTCTTTTGCCAGTTTGATTTGTTCAATGGCTTCCTGCTCGAATTCAGCGAATACCTGCTCCACCATTTCTTTTCCGGCCAATTCTGCTAACTGATTGATCACGGCAAAGTCGTAGATTTCCTGTAACGTAGCAGGCGGCCGAACCGTCGGCTTAGGGGCACTTTCGTCGGCTTTCGGCACTTCACGCTGGCGACTGGCCATCCGATCTACCCATTCTTTCACTTTCAGCACCAGTACTTCGGCCCGAATGGGTTTCGATACGTAGTCGTTCATGCCCTGACTGAGAAAACGTTCGCGGTCTTCTTTCATCGAATAGGCCGTCATGGCCAGCACCGGCGGCAGCTTTTCTCCAAATAGTTTTCGTAGCTCCTGCGTGGTTTCCAGACCATCCATATCGGGCATCTGAATATCCATCAGAATCAGGTCGAATCGTTCCTCACTTTCGCTGGCTTCAACCAGTTGAATGGCTTTTCGACCGGAATCCGCCGTTTTTACCCGGCAGCCCGCTTTGGACAGAATTTCGCTGGCTACTTTCCGGTTCACGGCGTTATCGTCCACCAGCAGAATAAAGGGCTGCTCTTTTTCGAGATACCCGATGATCTGAAATTCGTCGGCGTATTTTTTCTCCTGAAACGGGGCAATCATGGTTTCTTTCAGCTCCACGGTAAACCAGAACGTACTGCCCTGCCCCGCTTCCGACTCTACTCCCATCTCCCCTTTCATCAGACGGGACAGTTCCCGCGAGATGGCCAGCCCTAACCCCGTTCCTCCGAATGATTTTCGGGTGGTATTGTCCAGCTGCTGGAAGGCTCCAAACAGTTGCTTCAAGCCTTCGGAAGAAATCCCGATTCCGGTGTCCGTTACCTCTACCCGGATCTTATGCCACTTGCCGTGCGTCGATAAGTTAATCACTTTTACCGTTACCGAGCCCTGCTCCGTGAATTTCAAAGCATTGGAAGTCAGGTTCGAAAGAATTTGTAACAGGCGGGTTTCATCCGCAATGATGTATTGCGGCAGGTCTTCGCCAAATTCGTAACTCAGCGTATTGTGGCGATTCTTCGCCGTTTGTCCGAATAAACTGATGAGCTTATCAAATACACTTTTAAATTCAAACGGGGCTTCGTGCAGCACCATTTTCCCCGCCTCGATTTTCGATAAATCCAGGATGTCGTTCAGAATATTCAGTAACGTTTCTGAGGATTTTTTGATCGTATGTACGTACTCCCGCTGCTCTTCTTCCAGGTGCGTGCTACTCAGCAAGTCAATCATCCCGATAACTCCGTTCATGGGGGTACGGATTTCGTGGGACATATTGGCCAGAAAGCGTTCTTTCACTTTTAGTGAGCGTTCGGCTTCTTCCTTGGCCTTCAGTAACTCCCGGGCGGAACGTTTCAGTGGCGTGATGTCCCGGGCAATGCCGGCTACCTCTTCAATACGCCCGTCAGCCAGCAAAATTGGATTCAGGTAGACTTCCAGCCAGATGTCTTCCCCGTGCCGGATGTTATCCATATGCACTTCGTACGACTCGGCTTTTCCCTTGAAGGCGGCCTTGTATTTGTCCTCCATGATCTTGCGATTGGCCGGGTCCATTAACCGCCACGCAAACTGATCGGTCGTGACGTTTACCTGGGGAGGTACGTGTAACTGACTCTGAATCAGATTCAGGTAATTATCATTGAACGAGGTTAACTGCAACCGGCGATTCACGGTCCACATCAGGTGACTCGACGACTCGAAAATGGCGTGCAGACGAGCCGTTTGTTTGCCTAATTCTGCTTCCGCCTGTTTTCGCTCAATGGCCACCGCCACCTGACCGGAGATGAACTCCAGTAACTCCAGATCCCGGATGTCGTATTTGTTCGTTCGTTCGTAGGATTTGACCCCAATGATCCCGGTTACCCGGTCACCAATGCGTAGCGGCACGCATAACATCACTTTCGGAATCTGACCGTAGATATACAGCACTTTCTGCCGGGCCAGCTCCTGAATTTCCGTTTCCGTCAGCATGAGCGGACGGTTCGCTACGATGGCGTATTCGTTCAGTCCATTCCCCAGCTTTCGTTTCGTAAACCGAATATTCTTATCAAAATATTCATCGACGTAATAAGGAAAATAGAGGTAACTCTTCGAAGGATCGTACAGCGAAATGAAGAAGTTTTTGGTATCAATAACCTTCCCCAGTTCCTCATGAATGAAGTGATACAGATCGTCCAGACTCCGCGTGCTCAGGGTTGAGTTCGCAATCTGGTAATAGAGATTCTGAGCGTTTTCCGCCCGGTTTTTAGCGGTGGTATCGTGAAAGATACAGCGAAAAACGATGGGGTTTCCGTTCTCATCGTAGCGACAGTTTACCGAACCGGATACATACACCCGACGCCCGTCTTTCCGCCGGTAAACGGCCTCAAAATCAGGGATCTGTTCGCCGTTTTTAACCCGGTCAAACTTACTCAGCGTCTCTTCCATGAACTCCGGGTGAATGACATCCCGAAGGTTCATCTGATTCAACTCCGCCGAACGATACCCGATGGTATCTTTCCAGGCTTTGTTTACGTAGAGAAAACGACCCTGTAAATCAATCATCTGAATCAAATCCGTGGTATTGCGGATGAGATCCTGTAGCTCTGAGGAAGCCGAACTCAGGGGCAATCCCGGCGAGGTCTGTCGCAGGGTGGAGATGGGTTCGGCGATACTGGTTTTACTCATATTTTTTATGGATAAACGCCGGGTAAGCCCCGAGCGTCACTACGATTCTTTTTAAAATAACTCCAGTTGGCCCAGCTCCGCGTTTCTGCGTTCGTGTTGCAGTAACCAATGCTTCCGCCAGATTTCCCAGGCGTAACCCACGGGTTTTCCATCGGAGCCAATCACGCGGTGACAGGGTACAATCAGGGCAATCTGATTTTTGGCATTCGCCGCAGCCACGGCCCGCGTTGCCTTCTCATCGCCCATCGTTCGGGCGAGGTTTACGTAAGAAATGGTTTCTCCGTACGGTAACTCCCGCAGTTGCTGCCAGACGTTCTGCTGAAAGGTCGTTCCATTCAGATACAGAGACAGGTCAAAATCCTTTCGTTTTCCGGCGAAATACTCCTGCAACTGACGCTGCACTTCCTTTAAAAACGGAGTTAAAGCGTTCCGGCTTTTTTCCGTTACAAAACGGGCCGAATGCAACTGGTCACTGGAAGCTTTCAGCTCCATCCAGCCCAGCGGAGATTCGTAAAATGCGATATACTCGGGTATAAGCATCTGATTTACGGATTATAACGTCTCATTTTCGTTAAAACTACAAAAATCAGGGTAATTTTGACCTAAACTTTAACGAAGACTACCAAACAAAGCTCTCTTCTGTCTGCATTTAATTCTTTTTATTAACGATTAAATGCAATTAAAGAGTTCAGTGATGCAGGAAGTCTTCAGCAGTGCTGACGACTGTATTTTATACCATTTTTGAATGAAAGTAAAAGCAAAAAAGCATTTAGGGCAACATTTTCTTCGCGACTTACACGCTTGCGAGCGAATTGCTGATTTGCTATCCGGATATCAGAACTATCGGACTGTGCTGGAAATTGGACCGGGCATGGGGGTCTTAACCCAGTTCATGCTCAAAAAACCTCAGTTTGAAACGCACGTCGTGGAAATTGACCGCGAATCGGTGGATTACCTGAAGGTTCATTTCCCGGACCTGACGCCTCGTATTCATAACTACGATTTCTTACGCTGGAACCTGAACACGTTTTCCACGGAGCCTTTTGGCATCATTGGAAACTTTCCGTACAATATCTCGAGTCAGATTTTTTTCAAAGTTCTGGAACACCGCGATCTGATTCCCGAAGTCGTTTGTATGCTCCAGAAGGAAGTGGCTCAACGCATTGCCTCGCCACCGGGTAGCCGCGATTACGGCATTCTGAGCGTGCTGCTTCAGGCTTTTTACGACATCAAATACCACTTCACGGTTCCTCCCGGAGCGTTCGATCCCCCACCGAAAGTGCAGTCGGGCGTCATTCGTCTGGAGCGGAATGCCGTTACCCAGCTGGAATGCGATGAAAAGCTGTTCTTTACGGTGGTGAAAACGGCTTTTAATCAAAGACGGAAAACCCTGCGGAATGCCTTAAAGCCCATCGGTGTAGTGTTTGATCATCCCCTGCTGGACAAACGGGCGGAACAGCTGGGCGTGGCTGAGTTCGTGGACATTACCCGGACGATTGACGAAGCTAAAAAAATGGCTCGCCAGGCTTAGGCCCGTAAACTTTCTTTCCACCCCTCAAATGTCTCCCGGGTATGGCTTTCGAGCTAACGAAAGAGTATGTCGAACAATTAAGTAATGCCGTAGAGCAGCGGGACGATGCGTTTATTCGTCTCGAACTGGAAAATCTGTTTTCAGCCGATGTTTCAGTATTACTGAGTGAGCTGGAATACGAACAGGCTTACTACGTTCTTCAGTTACTGGAAATTGAAACGGGTGCGGAAGTATTGGCCGAAATGGAGGACGATACCCGCACGGATTTACTGACTTTATTTGACTCGGCTCAAATGGCCCGGTACGTGAACGTACTGGACTCGGATGACGCCGTAGATATTCTGAAAGAGCAACCCGTTCGTATTCGCGAAGAAGTGATTGCTCTGATCGAAGACCGAGAACAGGCCCGTTTTATTCTGGATCTGTTACCCTACGAGCCGGATACGGCCGGGGGATTAATGCAGAAAGAGCTGGTTAAAATCAACGTTACCCAGACGGTTACGGAATGCGTGGAGGAAATCCGCCGGCAGGCCGAGGACGTTGAAAAGGTGTATACCGTTTACGTCGTAGATGATGATAATACCCTCCTGGGCATTGTTTCACTCAAGGACATCATTCTGGCCAAACGCGGCAGTAACATCGAACAGATTTACGATCACGAAGTCATTTATACCTCCACGTACGACTCGGCCGAAGACGTAGCCGAACTCATGCGACGCTACGATCTGGACGCCCTGCCCGTCGTGAACGTGCAGAAACGCTTACTCGGACAAATCACGATTGATGACGTCATCGATGTCATTACCGAGCAGGCTCAGGAAGACATTGCGGCCATTACCGGGGTTTCAGAAGAAGTAGAAGAAGACGATTCGGTCTGGAAGATCACCCGCTCCCGTCTGCCCTGGCTGGGCATTGGCATGATTGGGAGTTTAATGGCGGCCAAGTTTCTGGGCATTTTTGAGCACGATCTGCTCATGATGGTTCCGGCTCTGGCTCTGTTCATTCCCATCGTGGGATCAACCGGGGGAAACGTCGGTATCCAGTCTTCTTCCTTCATGGTGCAGATTCTGAGCGATAAATCCGGTTTTATTGGAGAGTTCTGGCCCCGAATGCTGAAAATCGCTACCGTTGCCGTGCTGAAGGGCATCTTGATCGCGGTCTTTGTTTTTCTGATCACCTTTCTGATTCTCTCGCACCCGATCAAGCTTTCGCTGGTGGTAGCCATTTCTCTGATGGCCGTTGTATTACTGTCTTCCTTTACCGGAACGGTTACGCCCATCATCCTCAATCGGTATGGCATCAATCCTTCCGTCGCCTCTGGTCCTTTCATTACCACGGCTAACGACTTTCTGGGCTACAGCGTCTACTTTGGTATTGCGTATTTGCTTTATAGCTGGTGAAATCTGGTTGTTAGTTGTTAGCGGCCGCCGCTGCGGTTGTTAGTTGTTAATTCTACAAATTATTTATTATTGTTAAATGTATAAATACTGATTGTCAATACATTACGATCAAAAAGAAAAGTATCAATCAGCGTACGCACTCATTAAAAACGGAAAACAGTAAACTGAAAACTATACAATGATTGCAGTTATTCAGCGGGTTACTCAGGCTTCGGTCACGATTGATGGAACGGTAGAAGGTCAGATTGATCAGGGCTTACTGGTGTTACTGGGCATTACGCACACGGATACCGATGAGGATTTACAATGGCTTGCCCGGAAGATAATCGGCTTACGTATCTTTAGCGATCAGGAGGGCAAGATGAACCTGGACCTGAAAGCTCTAGGGGGAAATATCCTGCTGGTCAGCCAGTTTACCTTGTTGGCCAGTACTAAAAAAGGAAATCGGCCGAGTTATACGGATGCGGCCCGTCCCGAGGTGGCTATCCCGCTTTATGAGAAAATGATTACGCAGCTTGAACAGGACCTGGGTCAATCCATTCAAACGGGAGAATTTGGGGCCGACATGAAGGTATCCCTACTGAACGATGGCCCCGTTACGATTATCATTGATTCCAAAAACCGCATCTAAATGACCTTAGAAGAAGCCCAGAAAACCGTAGATGCATGGATCAAGACGGTAGGTGTCCGTTACTTTAACGAGTTAACCAATACCGCCATTCTGATGGAAGAAGTAGGCGAAATGGCCCGGATTATGGCCCGACGCTACGGAGAACAGTCCGAAAAGGAGTCGGACAAGGGCAAGGATCTGGGAGATGAAATGGCCGATGTCCTCTGGGTATTAATCTGCCTGGCCAATCAGACCGGAATCAACCTGACGGAAGCCTTTGAGCGGAACCTTGAAAAGAAAAATATCCGCGACGCGACCCGCCACCTCAACAATCCGAAACTTCAGGGTTAATTTTTGTGTTAAAATAGGGTATCAGAGAAGGGATGAAGTCCTTTTACCAAGGTAGGAATCCATTTTTTACCTTCTGATTATTTTTGTTGCGTACTTCTGAAAGGCAAGAGGCTGGCTGCCATGGCTTTATCTTTTACATTCCGGAAGTATCCCAACCGTACAGGACGATTCCTTTTCTTTTTTTGAAGGTTCTCCGGTAATTAGCTGTTATTTCGCTTTATTATTTTACTCCGAAACCCAATATTCCGACAATGGCCTTCAAACGCGTCCTTATTGCTGAAGATAGCTCCGTCATTCAAAACCTGGCTAAGAAGATCCTGGAATTCCAGAACTTCGAGATTACTTCCGTAAAAAACGGAGAGCAGGTATTACAGCTCCTGGAGAAAGAAAACTACGACGTCGTGTTACTGGACATCAACATGCCCGTTATGGATGGAATGGAATGTGCCCGTCAAATCCGGCAATTGCCCGATGCGACGAAAGCCAAAACTCCCATTCTGGCCATCACAGGTAATGCCCGTAACTACTCTCCCGAAGAGTTCAAATCGGCTGGTTTCGACGATATCCTGATAAAACCCCTCAACTTTGATGCCCTGGTAGCCAAAGTTCGGGAATACACCGGTGGTGTGGTAGAATAGTTTTTTCTACGTTAATCCATCAACCCTAATTTGAAAGATGAGCGGAGCGTTCCGCTCATCTTTGCCTGTTTACGTATATGCAAGTTACTTTCCTGGGTACGGGTACTTCTCAGGGCGTTCCGGTTATTGGATGCGACTGCGAAGTGTGCCGTTCGCTTGATTTTCGGGATAAACGTCTTCGCGTTTCCATCCACGTGGAAGTGGAAGGTCGCAGTCTGGTTTTTGATACTGGACCGGATTTTCGTACCCAGGCCCTGAGAGAACGTATTCTTCACCTGGATGCGGTGGTTTTTACGCACGCTCATAAAGATCACACCGCCGGTCTGGACGATGTCAGGCCCTTCAATTTCCGGCAGAATTCAGACATTCCTTTATTCGGTCAGGCGGCCGTTCTGGAACAGATTAAAACTGAATTTGCCTACGCATTTGCGGAAAAAAAGTATCCCGGCATCCCCCGTCTGGAACTCAACCCGATTGAGAACAAGCCCTTTGAAGTGTTAGGCATTACCCTGACTCCAATTCAGGTGATGCACCATAAACTGCCCGTATTCGGCTACCGGATTGGTGATTTTTCCTACATTACGGACGCCAATTTCATTGCCGAAGAAGAGCTGGAGAAACTTAAAGGCAGCAAAGTTCTGGTGATCAATGCTCTGCACAAAGGCCCGCGGCACCTCTCCCATTACACCTTACCCGAAGCCCTGGAGGTGATTGAACGCGTACAGCCGGAGGCCGCCTATCTTACGCACGCCAGTCATAACATGGGTCTTCATGCTGCTGTGGAAGCTGAATTGCCTCCACATGTCCATTTGGCTTACGATGGCTTGAAACTGACCATTTAACTCTTTCTTCTTTCGATCTGGTTCGATGTTAAGCACACCGACCTGCACCCCTCTGGCTGAAGTGGTATCAATTTTTTGTGCTCAGAACTCAACATATTCATTGCATACCTATGATTCAGCCTGACCCAACGCTCCTTGCTGCCCTGTTTGATATGGACGGGGTAATTGTCAATAACATGACGTACCATGAAGAGGCCTGGCGTCTGTTTTGTGAAGCCCACGGTTTTGCCTTCAGCAAGGAAATGTATTATACCCAGCTTAATGGGAAAAATTCATTTGATTCGTTTGCCTTTCTCATGGGCCGCGAGCCTTCGCCGGAGGAGCTGCGACAGATGTCCATTGAAAAAGAAGAGATGTACCGCAATACTTACGGCCCCGTTCTGGAACCCGCCGAAGGATTGATTGGCTTCCTGAATGTGCTACGCGAGCACGGAGTGAAATGTGCAGTAGCTACCTCGGCTCCGATTGAAAACGTCTCCTTTACCCTGGACGGCACGGGCTTACGTTCCCTTTTTGATGTAGTCGTAGACGCTTCGATGGTACAAAACGGAAAACCCGCTCCCGATATTTACCTGAAAGCAGCCGAACTGGTCGGCGTTCATCCGAAAAACTGCGTGGTTTTTGAAGATGCTCTCCTGGGCATTCAGGCGGGTAAAGCGGCGAGTATGTCAGTGATTGGGGTGTCCACGAGTCACACGGAAGACGAGCTGGCTCCCATCACTTCGGCCGTTATTGCTGACTTCCGGGAAATCGACTGGAATCACTTTGAAGCCGTTGTCACCCGGTAGAAATAAACAAAAAAGAAACCCGACGATCACCGCCGGGTTTCCTCATTTTTAATCTGAAGTAAGTATCTTACAGGGTGGCTACCACCTCTTTGATATCCTGAATAATCTTTTTAGCCAGATTTTCTGCTTTCGTCATGAAATCAGATTCTGAATAAATGCGGATGATGGGTTCGGTATTGGACTTACGTAAATGTACCCACTCGTTTCCGAATTCGATTTTTACTCCATCCTCGCTGTTAATCGGCTGACGGGCGTATTTGGTCTGGATTCGCTCCAGCACCACGTCAACGTTTAGCTCGGGCGTTAATTCAATCTTATTTTTTGAAATGTAGTAGTTGGGATACGAACGACGCAGCACCGAAACCGACTTACCGAACCGGGCCAGATGCGTCAGGAACAGGGCAATCCCCACCAGAGCATCGCGGCCGTAATGAAGTTCAGGATAAATAATGCCTCCGTTGCCTTCCCCGCCAATCACGGCTCCAACTTCCTTCATCTTCGTCACCACGTTCACTTCACCCACGGCGGCGGAATAATGGGTCCCGCCGGCTTTCTGAGTTACGTCCCGCAGAGCTACCGTAGAGGACAGGTTGGACACGGTATTTCCCACCTGATTTTTCAGAATATAATCTGCTACTGCTACCAGCGTGTATTCCTCACCAAATGGTTCGCCATCTTCGGCCACAAATGCCAGCCGATCCACATCAGGATCCACGACAATGCCCAGCGTGTGCTTACCCGAACGCAATTCTTTGCGAATATCCGTCAGGTGCTCTGGTAAAGGTTCGGGGTTATGAGCAAAGTAACCGGTGGGTTCGCAGTGCAATTTCACAATCCGGGTGACGCCCAGTGCTTCCAGTAACATCGGCACGGCAATGCCTCCGGAAGAGTTAACGGCATCAACCACAATACTGAAATTAGCGGCTGCAATAGCATCTCTGTCTACCAGAGGCAAAGCCAGAATGGCGTCTATATGCTTTTTGAGGTAGCTGTCATCCTGCTGATAAGTGCCTAGTTTTTTAACTTCCACAAAAGAGAAGGCTTCCGCATCGGCAATCGCCAGCACTTCCGCTCCTTCTTCGGCAGAAATAAATTCTCCTTTGGCATTTAATAATTTTAAAGCATTCCACTGAATGGGATTATGACTGGCCGTCAGAATGATACCACCGGCGGCTTTTTCCAGCGGAACGGCAATCTCAACGGTTGGCGTAGTCGATAAACCCAGGTCAATTACGTGCAGGCCCAGCCCCTGTAAAGTGGCAGAAACCAGACGCACGGCCATTTCGCCGGAAAGACGGGCGTCACGACCAATGACAATTTTTTGATTCTCAGGGGAATTGCGTTTTAACCATGTTCCGAAGGCTGCGGAAAATTTTACTATGTCAACGGGGGTAAGCGACTCACCCACGTTTCCACCAATGGTTCCCCGGATTCCGGAGATAGATTTAATCAACGTCACGATGCTCTCTATTTTGAGGAAGAACTGTTGGGGATATGAAGCAAAAGTAAGCAATTATTCACTTTGACGATCCATTTTTTTCATAGAACGTTGCAATTGGAAGAACTGATTCACGACTTTAACTATTAGTTAAAAAACAGCCCTGACTTCTTTACTTATGCGTCGTTTTCTGATTATCCTGGTACGAATCTATCAGGGAGCTCTTTCGCCCTATCTGGGAAATTCGTGTCGTTACACGCCCACTTGCTCCCAGTACGCGATTCAGGCCATTGAAAAGTATGGTCCCTGGAAGGGAGGATGGATGGCGGTCCGTCGCATGGCCCGCTGTCACCCCTGGGGAGGACATGGCCATGACCCGGTACCCTGAGTCAGACCAGGCTGGGGAGGTAGAAGACAAAGCGGGTGCCCTGGCCGGGCTGGCTTTCAGCAGTGATGGTTCCCCCGATGAACTCAACAATTTTCCGGCACAAAGCCAGCCCAATGCCCGTTCCTTCGTATTCCGAACGACCATTGAGCCGCTGAAAGACCTGAAAGATCCGTTCTTTGTATTGGGGCTCGAAACCAATTCCGTTGTCATTCACGCTTATTTCCGTCCACTGAAAATGGGGAGAGAGGAGTTGATTCTGGGTTTCTTCCAAAGGTAGAGGCCGGACTTTGATCTGAATGTGCGGGGTTCGACTGGAGTCTGTGAATTTCAGGGCATTACTCAGCAAGTTGTAAAACAATTGCCGCATCTGGACCGGAACGGCATCTACTACTGGTAGTTCATCCATTTCGATACAGGCCTGTTTTTCCAGCACCTGGGCATCCAGATCTTCCAGCACTTCCTGAACAATCTGATTCAAAGGAACACTTTCTCTTACGTTCCCCTGACGAGTCACCCGGGACAGTAACAGCAGGGCATCAATCAGACTCTTCATGCGATCAATGGCCTGGAGGGTACGACGCATGTAGTCTTCGGCTTCCTCTTCTAATTCATCGCCCAGTTTGTTACGTAACCTACCCACGAAGGCCGATATTTTACGAAGGGGCTCCTGTAAATCATGGGATGCCGCGTAGGCAAATTGCTCCAGTTCGCTATTCGACCGCTGTAATTCTTCAATTTTCAGTCTCAAATCATGCTCATACTGACGCAGGATGGTGATGTCAGCAATGCTACCTACCAGCAGAGAAACCATGCCCTGCTCATTCAGCACCGGACGGCCCACCACCATCAGTACCTTCTTCTTTCCGGACTGAGTCAATACCCGATGTTCCAGTCGGAAGGGTTGATGATTCTTAATGGCTTCCTGTACAGTCTGGCTGACCATCTCGTTATCCCGCTTATCCAGAAAGGTAAAGAATGAGGTATAATCCTCACAATTATGATTCATCGTTTCCGGTAAATGCCCCATCAGCTCGTACAGGCCTTCCGAGCAGATCAGTTCACCCGTCTGAAGGTTTTTCTCCCAGCTACCGAAATGAAAAGCCTGTTCCGTAATGCGGTGCATTTCCTGCTGCTGAAGAAGCTGTTTGTACCGGGTTACGCGTTCGGTGATGTCCTCCGAAACGCCTACCAGCTCCAGCGGGTTACCTGCTTCGTCGCAACGAAAAATAGTCAGGCGGGTAGTAAAGATTCGTTCGGAAGAGTCTTTATGCAGTATCCGCGTTTCCTGCTCCACGTACGATACCTCCTTTCGGAGTAAGGCACCCACTTTCCTACTCTTCTGAGCGAACAAATCGTCGGGCAATATCCGGTTTTGCAGGTTACCTTTCCAGGCATGGAGTTCCTCCCGGGTATATCCCAGAAGTTCAGTGAAACGTTCGTTTACGTAGAGGATCTGGTGAGCCTTCAGGTCATACACGTGCACGACACCCGGAAATAAGAGATTCAGCTTCTCAAGCAGTTGAACCTGCTCGGGAAATTCAGAAGAATACTGAAAATAGGCTGAATCGCTATTCATATACTTTAGTTGAGAAGAGTAAACTATCGTATAATCAATAGTTTATTTACTCCATTGCAGGTCGGAAAATTTCTTAATTCCGTGAAAAAAGTATGCCGATACAATGCTCTTCTGATAACGTTCAACGGGATGCCCCAGGGTGCGTAGGGTTTCCATTTGTTTACGTTTGCGATGCCAGCTGCCAATATGCCGGTAAAAGGAGAAGTGAGCCATGGCTACCGCCCAGCAGGAACGGGGAAATCCCGCCAGCAAATAACGGATCCCGGCGGCTCCGTCCAGCGTTAGTCGAATGAAGATAAGGCGGTATAAATGATGTGAGGGCAGATTCTTGTACAGCATGGCCAGACTATTCCGGAAATTAAGAAAGGTTTTTCTGGGGTTCTGATAATCCAGGGTTCCGCCGCCGACATGAAACACCGTAGAGTCCGCAGTAGCCCAGACCTCAAAGCCCGACAACTGAATTCGCCAGCATAAATCGATTTCTTCCATGTGGGCAAAAAAGTCGTCATCGAACCCTCCCAATCCATGAAAAAGTGAGGCACGTACGAAAAAACAGGCCCCGGAGGCCCAGAAGCACCGCTGAGCAGTGTCGTACTGACCCAGATCTTCCTCCCGGTCCGTGAATACCCGTCCCCGGGTAAACGGATACCCTAATACATCCAGATAGCCCCCGACTCCACCCGCGTGTTCAAAGTGTTTCCGATAGTTATAATCCAGAATTTTAGGCTGAACCGCGGCGATCTTTTCATTACCCTCCAGCAACTCCAGCACGGGCGGCAGCCAGCCTTCCGTTACTTCTACGTCTGAGTTCAGCAGACAGTAATATTTGGCCGGGATGTGCTTCAGGGCTTCATTATACCCTCCGGCATAGCCCAGATTCTGTGAGTTGATGACTACTCGTACCTGCGGATAATGGGTTTTCAGCCAGGCCACCGATTCGTCCGTGGAGCCATTATCGGCTACGTAAACGGCGTGGCCATCGGCGTGAGCCACAACCGAAGCAAGGAATTTGTCGAGGTAAGCTTTACCGTTGTAATTGAGAATAACAATGGCCAGAAGATCCATAAAATGTTGCGGGGCCTAATAGCCAGGCAAGGGGGAAATAAAATCAAAGAGAAAAGACCTGAATGTCTTTTCTCTTTCTGAAAAAATGAAAATCTATGGCTTACTTACCAAACAGGCCATCCATACCGGGAATGTTCGGCAGTAACCCGTCCGTAGCCTGTTTCAGATGATCGGCTACTCGTGTCTCCACGGCTTCAAGGGCTTTATTGGTAGCAGCCACGATCAGATCACGAAGCATTTCAGTATCTTCAGGCTTCACCAGATCGGGGTCAATTTCGAGATGAACCAGCTGCTTGCGACCGTTTACGGTGGCTTTTACTAAACCGGCACCGGCTTCGGCGGTTTCCGTAATGGAAGGCAGAGATTCCTGAGCGTCTTTCATGCGGGACTGCATTTCTTTCATTTTGCCCATCATGCCCATCATATCGAACATATGCTGTTTTTCGTTTTAGTGTCTAAATACAAAAGTAGGTAATTCGGTCACAAAAAAGTCCTGCCGGGAGCCGGGGAACTGACAATTGGACATTCAGAACCTAACGAATCAGTTGAAAGGTGCCTCGCTTGGTGAAGGAATTGCCGGCATCGTTTCGAATATCCACGCGATACGAGTAACTCCCCACCGGGGCCGGGCGGCCATTCACGTTTCCGTCCCAGCCGCGATTCATATCCTCCGACGCAAAAATGGGGTTCCCCCAGCGGTCAAAAATCACCAGCTTCATCTGAGTGACATTCAGCATGGTAGGCAGAAAAACTTCGTTCTGCGTATCGCCGTTGGGCGTAAAGGCCTGAGGAACGTAAATCCGAACGGATTCCACCACTAAAATCACATTGGAAATGCTTACGTTACCATTTTCTGAAAGAGCCTCAATCCGGTATTGATAGCCCGATTGCACAGAGCCCGTCAGGCCGCTGACACTTACGCTGGTCTGCAAGCCTACGTTCTGCGACTGAATGACATTTCCCTGGGCGTCCACCACCTGCACCCGATAGCCCGTCAGTTTGTCAAGAAAAGGACTGGCGGAAGTCCACTGAATGCGGTCTCCCTGCTGACTGGCGTAAATGGTACAGAACGAGGCCGAAAAATCGGAATTGGTGCGGCAGGTACTCTGGTAGGCCACCTGATAACAGTAAGACAGGCGATTGACCTCCACGGCGGCATCCGCGAAAGGTTTCTTTACTTCGCTGGTCGGAATATTCTGAAAGGCTCCGTTTGCCTCCGCTTTACGGATTCGATCCGTCAGGGACTGACCACCACCGGGAATTTTCCAGTCGACCAGCGTTCCCGCAGCGGAGACGGTCGCGTATCCGTCAGTGATGGGTTCGGGTTTATCATTGGAATCGATCTCTTTACATATACGATCCGAAATAGACTCTACATCCTTTACTTTCGTCACTACTTGATAGCAATAAGATGTACCACAAACCACATCTGGATCAGTAAAGCTTAACTTATTGATATCTTTAATGACAGCTACCTCTTTATTGTCTTTTAAAACAGTGTATGACTCGAAATCTGACGCATTAGGATAAGCTTTCCAGCTAACATCCATTTGCTGAGAGCTTGGCACTACAGCTAATGGGACGGTGCATATTTCGGGCGAAATCCCACTATTACCACAACCAGTGGGCACTTCTGTTCTAACTTGAAAGCAATACTGCTTCGCAGGATCTAACTGATTAACTGTTAATGAAATAGCCCCTCCGGTCCCTGAACCAAGACCTGTGGCGTGGTAACTTCCATTCACTTCCTTCTGGAAAATATTTTGATTAAAAGCTGTACTACCGACAAACTGAATTGTTACAGCCTTCTTGTCAGCGGCTACTTCTAACTGGGTAATGGATGGAGTAAATGTTGCTGGAGTGTTAATATTTATGTCTAAGGGATCGCTGGTGTTCGTGCAGACACTACCTATGTATACTCCGGTAATTTTTATGTTTACCGTATTAGGAGTTCCTGAAACATATTTATAAGTTTTATTATAAGGTAGTTTGTCTTTAGTAAGAATTTCTGATGATCCATCTCCCCAACTTATAATAAAAGAATCATAAGGATTTTTTACTTCGTCCTTAGGTATTTCCAAAGTTACAGTACTATTAGAGCACGACTTCGCAGTAAAAATTGGCTTAGGAGTATCCACTACTTGAATAGTTTGACAAGCATAATGACCGCCTTGTAATGAACTTCCAACCATAATTAAACCATAAGTTCCCGCATTGTTGTATTGGTGAGTGGTTGTAGTTGTTTCAGCCCTTAGATTAGTATCGAAGTCTATAGTAGCATCTTGATATTCATACCAAAATCCTGTTTGATCCCCTCCTGTTACATCATTAGTATATAACTTATCTCCTTTGCATACCTTTAATACATCTTTTGATACACCTGTAATATTTATAGGAGCCGCGTTAGGGCTCCCAACTCTAATCTCTAATTTCCCATTTTGATTGGTCTTGCCTTTTACCGTCGGGCACTGAGCCCAGCTTTTCCACGCTATCCCCAAAATCAAAAAAAGTATCCGTAGTTGCATGTGAAGGTTGTGTCAAAGCTGAAAGGAGAATCAAATTTCCGTTAATCCTGCCATCATTCCAAAATAGGGCCGTAGTTTTGAGTATCCGAACACCCGTATGGACCGACGAAACCTAACGCCTCTTTTGAGTGTTCAGAGTAGTCACAACGCATCAGATCGCCCCAGGCGTATATTTTAAAGCTGATTTTGGCAAAACCCGACATTAAAACTCCGATTAGGTAAGCAGCCATGGAAGAGAGTCCCATCCGTTTAGATCGCATCGAAGATGCTATAGAAGACATTAGAGCCGGAAAGATCATCGTTGTCGTTGATGATGAAGATCGTGAAAATGAAGGTGATTTGATCTGTGCCTCGGAGCTCATTACGCCCGAGATGGTCAATTTTATGACGAAAGAGGCTCGCGGCCTCATTTGCGTGCCTCTGACCGAAGAACGCTGTCGGGAACTGGAACTGGACATGATGGTCGGTACTAATACCTCTAACCACGAAACGGCGTTTACGGTTTCGGTGGATTTGCTGGGCAATGGCTGTACCACCGGTATTTCGGCCTCCGACCGGGCCAAAACGATTCGGGCTCTGGTAGATCCCGCCACGAAACCTGAAGATTTAGGTCGTCCCGGCCATATTTTCCCCCTGAAGGCTCGTGCCGAAGGCGTTCTTCGTCGGCCCGGCCATACCGAAGCGGCTATTGATTTCGCCGTTCTGGCGGGGCTTAACCCTTCCGGCACGCTGATCGAAATTCTGAACGAAGACGGAACCATGGCCCGTCTCCCCGAGCTTCGGGCCTTTGCCGACAAGTTCGACATGAAGCTGGTCAGCATCAAAGACCTGATTGCCTACCGCTTACGGACGGAATCGCTCATCAAACGCGAAATTGGCGTGGATATGCCTACGCAATGGGGCGATTTCAGCCTGATTGCCTACACGCAGGTAGCGACCAATGATACGCACCTGGCACTGGTGAAAGGCACCTGGGAGGAAGGCGAAGCCGTGCTGACCCGCGTGCATAGTTCCTGCGTTACGGGTGATATTTTCGGTTCCTGCCGTTGTGATTGCGGACAACAATTACATCAGGCCATGCAGATGGTGGAGAAAGAGGGAAAAGGGGTGGTTCTGTACATGTTCCAGGAAGGCCGGGGCATTGGACTGCTTAACAAACTGAAAGCCTACAAGCTTCAGGAGATGGGTCGTGATACGGTGGAAGCCAATATTGAATTAGGCTTCCAGATGGACCAGCGTGACTACGGGGTCGGTGCTCAGATTCTCCGTGATCTGGGAATCAGCAAACTCCGGCTGATGTCTAACAACCCCAAGAAACGGTCGGCGTTGTCGGGGTATGGCATTGAAATCGTGGAAACGGTTCCCATCGAAATCCCTTCCAATCCGCATAACGAGCGTTACCTGACTACGAAACGCGATAAAATGGGACACCTGCTGAATGGCCTTAAGCCGCTGATTTAGAGTAATCCTGTTCAATAAGTACCTAAAACGCCTTCTCATATCCTGAGAAGGCGTTTTTTTATGATTTTATCCTCTAACCTGAAGGTCTAATTGCCTGAAAATGAGAAATAAAAATTCTTCATTTTTCTTGGAAGTAATTCCTCAAATTCCGCACATTTGTTCAATTAATCCAATTTTTACTTTGACAAGTACAAAATAAAAACAAAGAATATTGGGTGAAACTGCATATATGCTTTTAATAATTTTCTTCAATCCAATTACTGAGAAATATTCGCCATGAAAACCTTTACTACCTTAAAATTTGCTTTGGTTTATTGTTGCCTTTTCCTGTCAAGTTTCTGTTTTGCTCATTCGGATCCGGAAGCCAACTGGAATGCTGGAAAAGTAGAACTTCAGAACGGAGAATGGCTCAGTGGCGATTTGAATTTCAACGCCGAACTTGGTCTGCTGGAATTTAACCTTGACGGCGTTACCACGGTTCTTTCGGCTCAAAAGGTAGCCTCTTTTTACTTCTTCGATTACCAGGCCAACCGAATGCGGAATTTCGTGGTCGAATCCTTCAAACATAAAGATCAGCTGGTGCCTACTTTTTTTGAAGTAATGGTGGACGGGAAAATCCGTTTGCTGGGTCAGGAGCAGGTTTTCCGCGTTCCGCTTCAGGAAGAAAAACACAAACGGAATGTGTATTACTTCCAGCATCCCAACGGAGAAATTGTAAAGTATAACGGACGGCTCAGACAGATTTATAAAACCCTGAACGACCGGCACGAAGACATCGCTTTTTTCGTCAATCGCGTAAAATGGTATCAGTTTGAAGAAAAACCCGTGGTGGAGTTATTCCGTTACTGCAATTCGCTTTGATTGGTTGGTTGTTGGTTGTTGGTTGTTGGTTGTTGGTTGTTGGTTGTTGGTTGTTGGTTGTTGGTTGTTGGTTGTTGGTTGTTGGTTGTTGGTTGTTGGTTGTTGTAAAATGAAAAGAGACGGATTAGTCCGTCTCTTTTCATTTTACAACAAGAATCGTTCAATCAGGGTTTGGGAATGGCGTTTTCTGCTTTGAAAACGGTGGAAAGCTGACTGATCGCCGAAGCTCCAAACCAGCCCATAGCCCGGGGACCGTCGGCTCTAGTATTGGAAATATTAGTGGGAATATTGGCAGGAGCCGTGGCCAGCAAACCCTGGTTCCCCGCTTCGGACTGAATGGCGTTAATGAAATTATAGGTAGCCGGAGTAATGCTGAAAAGCTCGACGCGAAGGGAATCATTCTCGCTGAAAAGCTTATTCAGGTTAATCGAGCGACGCACGGGCAGAATAAAAGTAAGTCCATCCGTGCTGCTGCCCCGACTGAAACTTCCATCGTAAGAAGTCGTAAAATCGGTTGCTTTTCTATCGTACCGAACGCCATTCTTATAGGTTTTGATCCAGTAACAGTCGTCCGGTCCTTTGAAATCAGTGCTGTAAAATTCGGCTACGTATCCTTCCTTGGGACTACCATCCGCTACAAAACTGGGTTTATCGTAGTAATACGTAATCGAGTCAACCGGCGGCACGCGTTTCACCTGCGTTTCGGCTTCGTACGTTTCATTATTGTAATTTATCGACAGTTTGTAACTTCCTCCTACCCGGCCAATGACTTCATTTCCTTTCGGTTTCCAGGTATAGGTTCCATTCCGGGCTTCATCCAGAAAGGTGTACACTTTCCCCTGATCATCCGTCACGGTGACGGTGGCTCCCGTGGCGGGTAAGGCCCGCGAGTTATCGAAGTAGTTCTGGGAAAGAGTTAAGATCACGTATTGAGGAACCGGGCGATCGGTGATCCAGCCGTCTACGACTAATCGCGTAGGAGCGGTTTCGGTTTTTAAATCAATGATATCCTCGCAGGACATGAGCGTAACACTCAGGAGAAGCAGGAAAAAAAAGCTATATCGTTTCATGGTCGAATCAGAACTTGAAGTTGTAGGTAATGGAAGGAATCAATGAGCCTAAGATCGCGTAACGAACGGCTTCCGTACGATAGGGATCATTTTCATTCTGGCGAACAAAAACCGAGAATGGATTGCGACGATTGTAGACGTTATAAATCGAATAGACCCACTCGGCATCGCCTTTGCCGAAGAGTTTTCTCTTCGCTTTCTGGGTTACGGATAGATCCAGTCGGTGATACCAGGGAATGCGGCTTCCGTTCCGGCTATCGTAATAATTATCCCCAATGATGATGCCTTCTCCGGGGGTTCCACCCGTAAACTCGGCCCGGCTGGTTGGGTAGGTAGCGGGTGTACCGGAAGAAACCGCCAGGTTCGCTGAAAACGACAACCGATCGTTCAACTGATAAATTCCTACGGCCGTGATGTTATGCGTTTTATCATACCGGGCAGCAAACCAGTTATTATTATTGATTCCTTCGACCAGACGCTCCGTGCGAGCCAGGGTATAACTCAGCCAGCCCGTCAGCTTGCCTTCGTTTTTCTTCAGGTAAAATTCGGCTCCGTACGCCCGGCCTTTGCCGTATAACAGGTCCCCTTCGACGTATTGGTTCAACAATAAATCCGAGCGGCGTACGTAGTCGATCTGGTTTTGCAGGTCTTTGTAATACCCTTCGATGCTGAATTCGTAAGCATTATTCTTAAAGTTCTGGAACCAGCCCAGGGCTACCTGATCGGCCAGTTCGGGCTTGATGTTCGCCGAAGAAAGCGTCCAGACATCCAGCGGAGAAGAAGCCGCCGTATTACTCAGCAGATGCAGGTACTGAGTCATGCGGTTATAACTCATCTTAATGGACGAGCTGGGATTCACCTGAATTTTAGCCGAGAAGCGGGGTTCCCAGTTACCATAGCTTTTCAGGACGCCGCTTTCCACGCGGGTACCGGGCAGCTGGGGTTCCAGAGCGTCGCCCGGAGTAGTAGGCAGGTAGGTAATGAGTTCACCCGGAGCCAGGCTCCGGAAGAACGAATACCGCAACCCGTATTGCAGCGTTAGTAACCGCCCAATGCGTTGTTCGTTCGCCACGTAGAGAGCAGATTCGTCCCCTCGCCGGCCTTCCAGGCTGATGTCTACGGTTTGGCCCGCGGAACTGGCCATCGCTTTTCCCGGAGCTGAATCGTAATAAATGTACTGTCCACCGAAGGTCAGCTGATTGTTGGGGGTCAGGAAGTACGTAAAGTCAGCTTTTCCACTGGCACTTTTAATCTGGGAATTCCATTTGAAACTGTCCCGGGGGTTGGTATCGGCTCCGAGTGAGTATTTATAGTTGGAGTAATACCCCGTTACATTCAGAAACAGGCGATTACTGAAGATGTGATTCCAGCGGGTCGAAACGGTACCGTTTCCCCAGTTAAATCCAAAATCACCACCGCCAAAGTTATCCCGCCCGAAGTAACCCGAAACGTAGAACGTGTTATTGTCGTTGAGCTGGTAATTGCCCTTGGCCGTCAGATCATAGAAGTTAAAGACAGCTCCTTTCAGATCTCCCGTCAAAAAGGGCTTCGCGAGAATATCCGCGTACGAACGCCGACCCGCTACAATGAACGAGCCTTTGCCATTAAACACCGGACGTTCGTAGGTTAAACGGCTGAAGATTAACCCCAGCCCACCTTCGATCTGTTCTTTTTTGGAGTTACCTTCTTTCATCCGTACGTCCAGAATCGAAGAAATCCGACCACCGTAATTGGCAGGAATACCGCCTTTCACCAGCTTGACATCTTTGACGGCATCGGGATTGAAAACGGAGAAAAATCCAAACAGGTGGGAAGAGTTATAAACGGGAGCCTCATCCAGCAAGATCAGGTTCTGACCCACGTCGCCACCGCGAACATTAAAGCCGGAAGCTCCCTCGCCTACCGTCGAAACGCCGGGAAGTAACTGAATACTCCTGACCAGATCGACCTCGCCGAGTAAAGCGGGCATTTGCTTAATCGTTTTGATATCGACTTTATTGACCGACATCTCTACCGATTTCACGTTCTCATCCGCGGCCTGACTCCGAACGACCACGTCCTGCAACTGCACGCCCTCGTCCTTCATTTCCAGACTTAGGGTTACGTCTTTCTGCGTCAGGTCTACCTCCTTTTCCTGCCGCTGGTATCCTACGAACGTATAGACCAGGGTGTATTTGCCTTTAGGTAAAGTAATGGAATAGAAGCCGTAGTTATTGGTGGTAGCTCCGGTTGCTTTTTCCTTCACAAAGACCGAAACGCCAATCAGGCCCTCCCCATTGGAGGCATCCTTGACGTAGCCGGAAATTGTTGCTTTTTCAGTAGTTTGTCCCAGAGCTGCGTGTACGAGAAAGCAGCCCAGAAACCAGATGGGAAGAAGATGTTTCATACTAATTAATACAACCAGCGACGTATGGCTTTAAAGACCGCTGGTTAAGAAAGAGTGAAAATTAGCCCCAAAGATGGGACGTATCCGGAGAAGGTTACTCGTTTTTGTGATAACTGGAAAATAGCAGCGATTGTTGGGAAACAAAAAATCCCCGGGGCTGCCGGGGATTTTTTGTTATTGGTTAGGAGTCAGGTAAAGTCTTAGTTTAAGACGATAATCCTGTTTTCTCTGATCACCCAGGGCCACCCTGGAAAAATTCAAGGCGGTTGGGGAATTCACCACATCTATTAAAATGGCTCGATTCAAGGTTTGATTTCTCAATACACTATCAAAATACCCGGTCAGGTTAAATGTGTACTGATTTTGCAACAGATCACTGTTAACGTACGTATACGCTGCGGATACGGTAGTGTTCCCGCCCTGCGTCGGAGAAATAATGGCTAAGATGTTGTTGTTGACATTTACCTGATACAAACCCAGCGTAGCCGGGGGTGGCGTATTATCGCGAATGCTAAACCGAACGGGCTCGACAATCAGTTCTGCCCGGTTAACGCCCATGAAAGAGTTATTCTCTTTGATCCGGTCCAGATACGGAAATTCAATCCGCGTCCGTAAACTTCCTCCAGTGGTAATGAATGCAGTATTACCCGTTGCCGTACTGCTCACGACATCCGAGGGATTTTTCAGGTTTGCAAAAGGTGTTCCGGCGAAGTTCGTTTTACTCTGCGTAAAGTGAGAGCCCCAAAACGGGATGTTAACCGACTGAGCCTTCGCATCCAGTGTATTGGCGTGATAATAGACCTTGATACCCGCGGTTGCTCTGGTTACGTTCAGACCCAGGATCGTATTGGAGGTAGACGTACCAACGAATGCGTAGCCCGGAAGAATATCCTGCAAGGAATTAATGTCGGAAATAGACCTGTTCTGCAATCCGTTAAACAACCGAAGACCTAACGCATTCGGAAGCCGCTGGCGGAAGACCCGGTCCGTATATCTTCTGGGAAGAAAAGACTGTTTCGTTACAGGAACTGAATTATAGGCGGCACTCTCCGTCGCATAAAATGCTTTGTTTGCCAGTGGGCTTTCGAGCGAATGTATGTTCAGGTTAAATACACTGTTCGTATCTCCGTAGGTGTAAGCATAAGGAAGTTCCAGTACCAGCGAGTCATACGTAATTTGTTGCTGGTTATACAACTCATGGGTAGGATACGTAGGCGTGGCGTAACCGATCAGATTCTGGGTTCCGGTATTAGTGTCTTTCCAGGAACCTACGAATACGCTACTATCCTGAGAAGTAACAAACGTATCCAGAACGGCCACCGTAGAGGTAGAAACCGTAAACGTATCAATCAGTACCACCCGCATGTCCCCATTAGAGATTAGATTCTCTCCAATGGTTAAATCCCCCTTCTGACAGGAACCTAACGCAAATATCCCGGCTGTTAACAAAAGTAACAAAGACCAGGTTTTCCAATTTTTCATTGACGATATAGTGGTAAAAAGGGAGCGGTAGAAAGGCCGCTCCCATAATGAGATAGACTCCCTTCAGGAGTGAAGCTTCACTGCCATCGGGTTATTCGTGAACACCTAGTTTTTCTAACTCTTCCAAAGACAAACTAGGGGGGAATTGTCCTTTCTCTAGCTTTTCAACAACTAACTGTCCGGCCTGATCGGCCTGTTCACCAGTAGCAAACCCACGGTTTCCATTAATGGCCGGAATCATGGGCTGATTGATAATCGTCTTTCCTTTCTGACTCACCTTGTAGCCCCATCCAATCTCGGTTTTAAAGGTTTCTACTTTATAGTCCGAAGATTTCCGGCACTGCCAGGTACTGAAAGAGAGACTGATGACCAGGATAATCCGTATCCAGTAAGTAGCTGTCTTCATTAATCTACTTTAACCCGAGACGTATTAGGCTCAAATGAGAAGAAGTTATCTAAACGGGCTGATGTTCCGGTTTCACCCGTTCCTACGTATCCTCTTTCTACGCCATCTTTATCCTTCAGAGTAAAGGATACAGGATACTGTCGAGCGGCAGGCATCACTTTATAGGCATTGTTTGAAATATTTTGAACGTCTGTCCAAATATCCGTAGCAGGATCGTATGACCAGAGATTCGTAGAGCCATTACCAAAGCCTACGTAGCCTTTGCCACCGATAACAAATGCAGCAGCGTAGCTACGAGCGATGCCAGCCTGATCACTGGTAAAATCAGCTTTCCGGGTCCATGTACCATTGGCAGGTTCAAATTTCCACCAGTCATTCAGGTTTGCTCCATTGTCAGATCCGGATCCGATGTAAACCGCGTCGTTGATAACCATTGTCAAGGCACCTACCCGTTTGGCTCCGCCAAATCCAATGACCGAAGTCCATTTTTTGGTTGCCGGATCGTACGAATAAATATCCTTCAGGTTATTACCATCGTTACCCGCTCCTACGTACCCTTTGTTATTAGCACCGAACGCAAAAGCCCCATACCGGGCCGTTCCGGGAAAGTCTTCAATTTTCGTCCATTTGTTACCAGCAGGATCGTACTCATAAAAATCCTTCAGGCGGTTGCTCCGGTCATCCGTTCCTAAACCGATGTATCCTTTTCCAGCCGCCGCAAAACCAGAACCGAACGAGCGGGCCGTTCCCGTATAATTGGCTTTCTGACTCCAGGCATCAATCGTAGGATCGTACATCCAGAGATCTGATAAACGAAGACCGTCCAAGTTCCATCCGGTACCAACGTATGCCTTGTTGTCAATAACAAATGAAGCCGCACGGCCCCGGGCTACGCCATCTAATGCCGACTGTTGACGCCAGTCCCCTAATTCAGAAGCATCTTCGCCTGGTTTACAGGAAAAACCGACGGCTGCCAAACCAGCAATCATTAAGAGGGAGCGGTTCATGGACCGGAATCCGCGAGAAATACTACGCACAGAGGTGGGATTTGAAAAAATAGACATCATTGAAAAGTCAGACCGTTTCATTTAATTCGGTATGATGAAAAAGTTGATTAATAGATTAGTCCACTAACAGGCTCCTCTTGTTGGACTCCTCCGCTTTCTAATCCGGGAATGTATGTAAGGGAGTGATTCGCTGGAACCAGGCTCTAGGGATACAAACCTTATATTACTCGTCAGCTTTCGCCTAATAAAAACGCAAAAGTAATCGTATGTTTTTAGGAAATAAAACCCTCAGTCGAAAAGCTACACTTCGCTTGTCGTTTTCGTTTCCGGTTGCTTTGCAGCATCCCTCTTTCCGTAGCTATTAAAACACTGACTGTAAGCATTTTATATCTAATAATCCAGACTTAAGTCGTGTGTAATCTCCGTTTTCCTGAAAAGAGCCATCGCTTTCGAATTCAGAAATAAATTTGAACGGGCCTCTGCTACTGGCTTTATTAACGATTCTGAGGGCTTTTATTGTGCCTTTTCCCTGAAAAAAGCTATTCGTGCTTATGCACCTGTAACACTTCCAGAATCTGTGGCAGGTACTGTTCACTCACCGGAATACTGTTGCCAGCCACGGTTATTTTCAGTTTCCGAATCGCATCTACCCGGTTCATCGCGATGATGTACGAACGGTGTACCCGTAAAAACGCGGGAGCGGGTAATAGTTCCTCCAGGTTCTTGAGCGTCATCCGGGTAATGACCGGACGGCTGTGAACCGTGGTGTGAATTTTCACGTAGTCCTTGAGTCCTTCAATGTATAAAATCGTCGGAATCTGAATTTTCACCAGCGAATAATCCGCGTGTACGAAAAAATGATCCTCCGCCGGAGCCTTCGTTAAAGGAGCTTTTGTCCGGCTGAAAAATTCTCTAGCTTTTTCCGTGGCCTGTAAAAAACGGGTCATGGGCACTGGTTTCAGCAAATAATCCAGAACGTTCAGGTTGAAACCTTCCAGGGCGTACTGTTCATAAGCCGTCACAAAGATGACCTGTGGCCGCTGATTCAGTGATTTCAGAAACTGCGTACCCGTCAGGCCCGGCATCTGAATATCCATGAACAGTAGATCAATCGTTTCCCGATTGAGTACATCCAGCGTTTCCAGAGCATCTTCGCAGGTAGCCACAAGCTCCAGATACGGTACTTTCTTAATGTTATCAGCGAGCAGGTCCAGAGCCAGCGGCTCGTCGTCTACGGCTACGCAACGAATCTTATTCATGAAAACTTAAGGGTTAATTGAACTTCGTACCAGCCCTCCGATTGCACAAGACTGAGCTTGTGTTGCGGATAGAGCAGATTCAGTCGTCGTTCTACGTTTTTCAACCCAATACCAGAACGATGATCTTTCGGGTCGTCAGGTTGCATGCTTACTTTATTTTTTACCATAAAATACAAAACATCTCCTTCGATTCGAAGCTGAACGATGATGGCAGGCTGATGAATCATGCCGATTCCGTGCTTGAATGCATTTTCAACGAAGGGAATCAAAAGCATCGGTTCTATCGAAAAATTTTCGTTAACCGGGCCTACTTCAAAAGCGATCTGAACCTTCTTCCCCAGCCGTAGCGTTTGCAGGTCAATGTAGCTCTTCAGGTAATTAACCTCCTGATCGACAGTCACTTTTGTTTCGTCTGATTCGTAGAGCATGTATCGCATCAATTCCGCCAGCTGAATCGTGGCGGGTTCAACGGATTCGGGTTTAAACCGGGCCAGCGATACAATACTGTTCAGAATATTGAAGAGAAAATGCGGACTAATCTGAGATCGCAGAAAGCTTAGTTCCGATTTGAGTCGCTCGTTTTCCCGTTCTTTTTCCGATTGTTGTTTTCGGTGAAAATCATTCAGAATCTGATACGTCGTACTCAGAGAAAAAATGAATAATATGGGAAAGAGGGTTCCCAGCATAAAACGTCCATCCATCAGGTCCGTTTCCAGGGAATTGGATCGCAGTCCTACCGAAATCAGCACCATCACCAGTACCAAACTGCCTATCGTCAGCAAGTACATGCCGATCCCTTTTTTCTCTAATACTTTAGGAATCAGTATTTTAGTATTGAGATAAAAGAACAGAACCGCCATCAGGTTAAAAGCGGCCAGGTAACCGGACTCGGGCGGCTTGCCGAGCGGGGGCCGGTGGAGCCTGGGCTGCGGAGGATAAACCAGCGGCCAGATCACGAACAGGCTCCAGAAAGGAACCTGAAGGATACTTCGCCAGACTTGTGACAGGCGTATAGAAAAGGGGGTAACCATCTAAGAATAAACGACTTATTGGCTGTTAAAAGCGTGTAAGTTCTGCAAAAGATGCCATACCCTCCGCATCCCGCGATGAGAATCTTCCTTTTTTCGACGGTACCCCCTGAAAAACCGATCAGCCCTGCTGAAATGATACGAGGTCTTTCGGCAGGGCTGATCGTGTCATCATTCCTATTTAATCCGGGCGAACGTTGCTCCCGCCGGAGGTCTGAACATCCTTTCTTGGATTTCCCCGATACCAGAGCGAACTGCCCCCGGTTGCCTTTACTTTCAGATTCTGAGCAACCCTTACCTCCGCTTTGCTGGCTCCCGAAAGGTCCAACGCCGCATCGTACACCGGAAATTCGAAGGCGTCCAGTTCAGACGCTCCCGACAGGATCACATCCATCTGACTGGCATTTCCCTCCAGTTCCAGTTCACTGGCTCCCGAAAGATCCGCCGTCAGGAACTCCACGGTTCCGTTAAACCAGACTTCCGAAGCTCCGGAAAGCCGGACGTCCAGCTGCGGTTCCCGCTCGAAGCCTGAAATATCCGCTTCCACGGATCCTGAAAAGTCAATGGATTCCAGATAAGGCATCGTAATTTCCAGCTCCATATCATACCGACGGTTGCGGCTATGCTGGTATCCAATGTATAACTCATCGTTTACTTTCCGAACGTCCAGATCATCTACGTCGGCCCGGTGTCCACGGGCAACAATTCGATAGGTATTTCCCCGGACGACAGAAACTTTAAAAGCATTTCCCATGGCTAAGCGGTCAAAATCATTAACCGAAATATCCGCAAGGGTTTCTTCGTAAGGGCCTACATTATCCCGGCTACAGGCATTCAGGGCCAAAGCGGCCACACCGAGAATAAAATACTTTTTCATGGCTTATCAGAGTAATTTCAGATAGATTAATCAGACCAATTTCTCAAAAAACGAAGAAACTGTCCAGGTTATTGGGATAAACGTCGGGATATCCTTCGCAAGCGGTTTGGATGAAAGTCCTCTTCTTCTACACTTTTCAAGCAGCTCTGCGTATTTTCGTTTTCCAATTCCCTGCCTCTCTATGCGTGTACTTATCCTTTTCTGTCTGATCTTATTTTCCAAAGTTGCTTCTGCTCAGCTGGAAGCCGTGTACAGCTCTTACCCCTTTAACCCACTGGCCATTAACCCTGCTTATGCCGGGAGCCGTGATGTGACCAGCATGACTTTCATTAACCGCCGCCGATCGGTTGTTTTTCGAAATACCTACAGTTCCCAGTATTTTACTTTTGATGCTCCGGCTGGAGAAAAATTTGCCGTAGGATTTCAGGCTTTCCGCGATCCGTATTCCGTGGCGTCGGTTGGTTTCTACGGTACCGGAGCGTACCGGCATCGCATTTCAGAAGATGATATCTTCTCCGTTGGAGCCCAGGTCGGTGTTACGCAGGTGGTTCCACCCAATAATATCTTTGGCAATAACGTCTATCCGTTCAGTGCCGGACTGGGCGTTCAGTACCAGACGCCCCGCTATTACGCGGGCTTATCGGCTCAGAATCTGGTCGGTTCGACGAATTATTACAACAACCTCCGCCCCATTTTTCTTACCGGGGGGTATATAGTTGATTTTTCGGAGCAATTGAAACTGAAGTTAGCCACCCTGGTTCGGGGGCAATCCATGGAATCGAGCTTTAAAACGAATGCTGACTTCAACGCTACCGTCTGGATTAATCAGATAGGCCTCGGCCTGTGGTATCAGAGTACGCTTCAAACGCTGGGCGGCAGAAGCGGCATTCTCGGTACGGCAGAAGCTCAGCTGGGAGACCGTTTCAGAGTGGGTGCGAGCTATGACTTTAATGCCCCCAGAGACGGAAACTTTGGTTTCACGGCCACTGAAAGTACGATCTGGCAATTTTTTCTCCGGTACGAATTTGATAAGGGCACGGGGAAAGTCGGGCAAATGCGATACTTCTAGTTAGCCAGAAAATCTGTCACTTCTTTTTCCCATTTTTCCGTTTCGTGACGGCAGAAGGACTGATGGCCCGATTCTTCGTAAACCACCAGCTTTTTCTTTTTCATGCGAAGGTTCGCGAAAATCCGATCCGTTTCGGGTTCTGAAACCCGGGGATCGTTACGCCCCCATTGGAGTAATACCGGCATGTCGAGTTGCGTGGCGTATGCAGCGGGCTGATACGCCCAGCCGTCAATCCCCCGCTCCAGGCTTCCGTAAAAAAGTAACAATGCTGAAATGGGCTGTTCCGGTATATACAACGAACGTAAGCGGCCTTTAATGGCGTCTTCGAGCGAACCGAAGGGACATTCAACGATAATTCGGTCAGGTTTTAAAGAAAATTCAGGCACGGCCTTCAGGATTGTCGCCGCTCCCATGGACATTCCCCAGAGAATAATCCGGGATTCTCCCTGAGCTTTTACCCAGTTATACACCGTTCGTACATCGTCTGTTTCCCGATAGCCAATCGTACACACATTCCCCTGAGAATTGCCGTGAGCCCGAAAGTCGAAGAGAACGGTTTGATACCCTGAATCGTGAAAGTAACGGGCTTCCGATAATACCCGTGATTTATTGGAAGCATGCCCGTGCCAGAGAATAACGGTTCCTTTCGACGCTCCCGCAACCGGGCAGTACCAGCCGGACAGCGTCTGTCCCTCGGAATTTTTTAATTCCATAGTCCGATACGGAAAATCAGGAAGGTCTTCTACCGAACGCTTGGGGGTCCGAAAGCCGAATAAGGCCTGAGAAAGCTTTTCTCCCGCCGACATTTGTTCCGGTCGACGCAATACCGCTTCGTGGGATTCATAAAAGTACGTGAACCGATACGCCTGAAAAGCCATCAATACATTGAAAAAGACAGCAAAAACGAGTAAAAACCAGCCGGTAAAACGTAAGGTCTTTTTCATGGATTTATCCTTCTTCGACTTGCTTTATGACGTCGAAAGGGTCTTTTCTTATTTCACCATTTCCATCTGCAAACGCGTTTCCTCGACGTCCAGCTCCGATTCTATTTTCCTTAATACTTCTTCACTGACGGTGCCTTTACGGTGCAGCTGATGAATGATCTTCCGCTCCACTTCAATCACATCGAGTTGTGCCTGCGTAAACTGATTAAAGACCCGCAAGGCCCGGTTATCAGAAGTGGCCCATTCCGCCCGGGGAAGTTCAGTATGCTGAAGTCGTTCAAACCGATTCTGATAACTGTTCCGAATCCGGTTCAATACTACGTGATCAATGTCCTTCAGGTTATCCTCAATATAGACCATCACTTCGCTAATAATTTGCGATCGGACTTCGTATTCTTCCGCCAGGAGCGAATGTTTGGGAATTTTCAGCTTCCGGATCACCCACGGTAAGGTTAAGCCCTGGGCTACCAGCGTTACGATGATTACGCAGAAGGTGAGAAAGATAATGAGGTTACGATTCGGAAAAAGCTCGCCCGAAGGCATCGTTAATGGAATGGACAGGGCAATGGCCATGGAGACTACTCCCCGCATGCCCGACCAGCCAATAACGACCAGATTCCGTCGGTCCAGTAAGTCCCGTTCGTCTTTCTTTTTAAACAGAAATTTAGGTCGGAAAGAAGCCGGCAGCACCCAGATGAACCGTACGACAATTACCGTCAAACTGACCAGCAAGCCGTATTTGATCAGAATAAGTGTGCCGTGGGTCGTTACCATGTCCAGATCGGTAATGACTACCCGCAGCTGTAGCCCCAGAAGAATGAAGACCAGTCCATTTAGAATAAAACCTACTACTTCCCAAACGGAATTTGACTGAATCCGGGACTCGGTGGTGAACATTTCAGACGATCGGAAAGACAGGTACAAGCCCGTTGTGACCACGGCCAATACGCCCGAGGCATGGAAATGCTCGGCCAGCAGATACGAGGCAAAAGGCGTAAGTAAAGTCAGCGTGACTTCCACCAGCGACTGGCACACGAAATGCTTGTGAATCAGGTACAATACATAACCCACCACTAATCCGCAGATCACCCCTACCACCACGACGATCAAAAACTGCAACCCGGCATCCCAGATATTGAAAGCTCCGGTCAGGATTGCTGCCAGAGCGTAGCGATACACAATAAGCCCACTGGCATCGTTGAGTAAACTTTCGCCTTCCAGAATGCTGATAATCCGGGGATTAAGACCTAAGCCTTTGGTAACTGAAGTCGCCGCAACCGCATCGGGCGGCGATACAATCGCTCCCAGCAGAAAGGCTTCCGCCCAGCTGAGGTTCGGAATCAGGGAGTGCACCACCCAGCCCACACACAGGGTCGTAAATACGACGAGACCTACGGCTGCCAGGGTGATGGGACGAATATTAGCCTTGAATTCGTGCCAGCTGGCTTTCCAGGCCGCTTCGTACAACAGAGGCGGCAGGAATATAAAAAAGATGATGTCCGGATTGAGTACCAGTGAAGGCAAACCAGGGATCTGGCTGACAATCAACCCTACCAGGACCAGAGCAATCGGAAAAGGAAAGTTATTACGAAAACTAAAAATGGCCAGAAACGTGACACCAAAGAGCAACAGAACAATAAGCTCAACGACTTCGATACCCATGAAATAAGTTGATTAGGGGAATGAAAGGTAACTCTTACCGGAAATGGGGATTAAAGATAATTCCCACACAATTGCCAAAGGGGTTCCAGACGGTTGCTACCCAGATCCCCCCGCCTACCTCGTGCGGAGTTTCGTGCGGAGTGGCCCCGAGTGAAAGTAAGCGTTGATAGGAATCTTCCACGTTTTCGACGGCCCAATACGTCATGACTGAAGCTTTCTGTGGGTGAACCGTTTCCGCCGGATGCAAACCCATTTCAAAACCACCGACGTTGTAGCCTACATAAAAAGGCTCGTCAAAGTAAGGAGGCATTTCTAATACCTGAGTGTACCACTCTTTAGCTTTGGTAAGATCGTTAACGAGATAGACGGTGGTGCGAAGTCCCTGGAGCATCTTTAAATACGTTTGATGCTATCAAAATAATTGCATTTCGCTTAGTAAATGAAATATGGGTCAGGAAATTCCCACTTTCCTACAAATAAAAGCGGCTTACCTGAACGGTAAGCCGCTTTTTAAATATGTTAACTTTCTTGTTAGGCAACAGAGGCCTCCCGTGGCGATCTTCTTTTCTTCACCGTCATTTTTACGGGTTCATTGTCAGGCGTGCTTTCGAACAGGAAGAAGGTATTACTGCAATGCCGACAGCGATAATACTTCAAAGCGACGAATCCAGCCAGTTTTTTAACCATATCAGGGCGGTTGGTTCGCTCAATGTGAATGGAAGTATGGCAACTTCGGCACTCGCACTTTCTTTGAATTTTGGACGCTGTCCAGACTAAAAAGATCAGGTAGCTTGCTACTACTGCAATACTCGCGATAATAAAAATTCCAGTCATAAGTTCATGAATCAAGTGGCTGATTAGCGGATTTCTCAAAAAAATTATTCTACAGAGTAGAATAATTACGCCCAGCCACCCGCGACGGTTTGATTGATAGGACGAAAACAAAAAAAAACGCGACGAAATCGCAAAGGACGTCGTCGCGTTAACAAATATCAACAATTTTACTAATATTTCCAACGTACAAAAGCTTCCACAGCTTCATACTCGGCTAACCCCAGTTTGTTATATAAATTAGCCGTTGCCTGATTTCGGTCTTCTGCCCGTTGCCAGAATTCCCGTGAATCCGTTCCCTGGTAAACTACACCGTCTTTTTGTGACTGGTGTTTGAATATCCCGTGACGCTTCTTTAAGACCTGGTCAGGAGACATGGGCACCGCCATTTCAATCAGGTCGATAGCCCACTCATCCCAGGCTCCTTTGTACAGCCACACCCAGCAGTCTTTCATGAATTCTTCATCTTTCAGACGGCGAACGGCTTCCATGACGGCATCCAGACACACTTTATGCGTTCCGTGGGGATCAGCCAGGTCACCCGCAGCGTAGATTTGATGAGGTTTAATCTCACGAATCAGATCCATCACAATCTGAATATCTTCTTCACTCAGTGGCTTTTTCTGTACCTTACCGGTTTCATAAAAAGGCATCTTCATGAAGTGAGCGTTTGCAACACCGTTACCGACGAAACGACAGGTTGCTTTGGCTTCGCCTTCCCGAATGATTCCTTTGACGTGACGTACTTCCGAGGTATCAACATCAGAATCTTTTTTCGTACGCAGGTGCTCGGCAGCCGTCTTGAAAATTTCTTCCGCCTTGGGACTGTCAATACCAAAGTGACGGTTGTAATCCACGACGAAATCAATGAATCGCAGAGCTTCATCATCCGCAACGGCAATATTGCCTGAGGTTTGATACCCCACGTGGACGTCATGCCCCTGATCCACCAGACGCTGGAACGTACCTCCCATGGAGATAATATCGTCATCCGGGTGCGGACTGAAAATCAGACAACGCTTTTGAGCGGGAAGAGCCCGTTCCGGACGGTTGGTATCGTCGGCGTTGGGTTTTCCACCGGGCCAGCCGGTAATGGTATGTTGTAATTGATTAAAGACTTCAATGTTAAGATCGTACGCCTGACCTACCTGAGCGAGCAATTCGGACAGACCGTTGTCATTGTAATCCCGGTTGGTCAGTTTCAGAATGGGTTTGTTCAAAGAAAGAGCCAGGTGCGTAACGGCCTTCTTGGTCATGTTTTTATCCCAGGTTACTTCTTCTACCAGCCAGGGCATTTTACGGCGGGTTAGGTCCGCTGCGGCAGACTCATCCAGTACAAACTGTACGTTGGGATGTCCCTGCAGATAACTGGCGGGAACCTGGTCAGTCACGGGGCCTTCGATCGCCTCGTGAATCATTTTAGCTTTGTGCTCACCCCAGGCCAGCAGAATAACCCGCTTGGCTTTCATGATCTGGTTGATCCCCAGGGTAATGGCCTTCTTGGGTACATTCGCCAGACCACCGAAATCCATGGCGGCGTCCGCACGGGTCGTCAAGTCAAGCGTCATTAAACGCGTGCGTGAATTCTCGTGAGAACCAGGCTCGTTGAAACCAATGTGACCGTTTCGGCCAATTCCTAACAATTGGAAATCCAGTCCGCCTAATTCGTCAATCTGACGTTCGTAATTCTGACAGAATGCCGGAATCTGGGCGGGCGAGAGCGTTCCGTCGGGGATAAAGTAATTATTCTTGGGAATGTCCACGTGGTTGAACAGCTGTTCCTGCATGAAGCGAACGTAACTCTGCTGTCCATCGGGTTGCATGGGGTAATATTCATCGAGATTGAACGTAATCACATTGTAAAAGCTCAAACGCTCTTCGCGGTGAATACGAATCAATTCTGCGTACACTTTCTTGGGTGAAGAACCGGTTGCCAAACCCAACACTGCAGGTTTTCCCTGTAATTGTTTGGCACGAATAATTTCGGCGATTTCACGAGCTACGGCCGCTGAAGCATCATTTGAATCGGCGTAAATCTGCGTAGGAATACGTTCAAATGCGATGGGCTGATTCAGCGTCGGAGCAGCTAATAACGTGTCTGTTTCGGGCAGCATGTGCTTGGGATTAGGCTTAGTTTTACGACACAAAAGTAAAGTATTTCCCCAACAACCCCGAAAGGTTCAGCCGACAAATACTGTATTTTTTAAAAAAATTTAATAATTTAATTTACTAGTCTGCTACCAGGGGCTGATCGGTCGGACAAAAGTATGTCGTCCGCCCCCCTACTCTGGTGATCTGTAGCTTCTGATGGCAAACCGGGCAGAGCAAATGCTGCTTGACATCGGCGTAGGGAGAAGTCGCCCACTCGCGGGCATGAATAATGAAATTTTCGGGGAATAAGGCATAATTAGCTTCACAGGTAATGGCCGTTTTCAGTACCAGCTGAATGGCTTCGTGCAGTGTTCTCACTTCCGCACCGCTCAGCGACGAGGCCAGACGCTCCGGGTGAATGCGAGCCTGAAATAATACTTCATCCACAATCCAGTTACCAATGCCCGCAATCACTGACTGGTCCAGCAAAACCGGCTTGATCAACGCTTTTTTCTTTCCCAGCGTAGCCGCAAGTGTAGCCGTCGAAATGGCCAGAGCATCTTCGGCAATCCGTTTCCGTTTCAGGTATTCCGTTACATTGTCAACGATGCCAATTCGCTCAAATTTGCGGGGACAGATGAAGGCTAACTTATACCCCGACTGAAAATAAAACACGATTCGGGCAAACCGGGGTCGTTCTTCTTCAAACTGATAATAGGCCAGATCGCCCGTCATGCCGAAGTGAAAATGGACGTAAAAGCCGCCGTCCGTTTGAACAAACAGGTTCTTCCCTACTCGCTCCGTAGCGACGAATTGTCTGCCCCGCAACCTCGAAACCAGCAGATCATAATCGGTCGTTAATAACTTGGTGTCCTCCACAAACACATCCTGAACGGGCTGATGCAGACAGGTTTCTTCAAAATAGCGGCGGTAGGTTTCAACTTCGGGTAATTCAGGCATACAAGTAAGAAGGATAAAATCCGGGCGATATGGAGCTAAACCTGCACCATTCCGCGATTGTTTGCCGAACTTTGTTCAATGGCACTTTTTGAAAAAACCGATACGCCCGACTGGCTTTATAACTTACTGGAAGAGAAAGTACAGCAGTATAACCAACCTGATTTTATTCCCAACGATCCGATCAGCATTCCGCATCAGTTTACCCGAAAGCAGGATATTGAACTGATGGGTTTCTGGGCCGCCGTGCTGGCCTGGGGGCAGCGAAAAACGATCATCAATAAATGCAACGAACTGATTCGGCTCATGGATGGAGCTCCGTACGATTTCATCCGCAATCATCAACCCCTTGATTTAAAGCCGTTTCTGAATTTTAAACACCGCACGTTTAACGCCACGGATACGCTGTATTTTATTCACTTTTTCCAGCAGTTTTATGCGGAGCATGAATCGCTGGAAGAAGCTTTTGTGGGTGAAACGCCCCTGAGTGTTCAGGCGAAAGAACCATTTCGGCACGCTTCGTTTCAGACCGAACAGGCTCTGGTTCGGTTTCATGAAGTGTTCTTCGGCCTGGAAGATGCCCCGGCTCGTACGCGTAAACACGTAGCTACGCCCGCCCGCAAATCTTCCTGCAAGCGACTGAATATGTTTCTCCGCTGGATGGTTCGAAAAGATACGAACGGCGTAGATTTCGGAATCTGGCATCAGCTTTCTCCCGCCGCTCTGGTTTGTCCCTGCGATGTACACGTCGATCGCGTGGCCCGGAAACTGGGCTTATTACAACGCACCCATACCGACTGGCAGGCAGCCCTGGAGCTGACCGAAAACTTACGGAGTTTTGATCCCAACGATCCCGCTAAATACGACTTTGCTTTGTTCGGACTGGGCGTGGAAGGCGAAATGTGATGAATCGTCTTTGGATTGATTAACGAAAAATCCGGGAAGGTGTCCCCCCGGATTTTTCGTTAATCAATCCAAACCAGATCTAACTGATTAATACCCCATTTCATTCAACGCGGCCTTCGCCTTGCCATCTACCGAGTTTTTAGATTCGTGTTTCTTAAAACTCATGGCTTTTTCGAAGTAAGCCTTCGCTTTGGCTTTATCATTACGCAGCTGATAAATATACCCCATCTGAAGACAGGACGACGGGGCGAAATGCCAGGTCTGCTTTTCGCCTAACTCTACCGCCCTCGCGTATAAAGGCAGGGCTGAAACAAAGTCGTTCATGCGATGATGAATCCGGGCTTTGCGGTAGTTGAATTCCGTTTGATCGTAAGGATCTGTGAAGCTGGCTTCCGTCAGATTCCTGACCAGAGCCAGAGCCTGTTCATAGTATCCGCCATCGCTGGCAAAACGGGCTCTCATAACGGCCCGCTGACTGGCAGTAAAGGGCTTATAGGGTTTTTCCGTCGCTTTCTGAGCGGTTTTGTCGGCTTCATTATGGGTCTCTCCGGTGCTTTTTACTTTGGCATAACAGACCTGAGCCTGGGCCGTGTTCCCATCGAGTTCGTAGCAGAGGTATTGCTTGTAGAAAGTATCCTTAATAAAATTCCCGGCAGGATGTTGCTTTAGAAATTGCTGATAAGCGGCAATGGCCTGATCATAGTCACCTTTCTGCAATAAAATTTCGCCCTTGTGATACTCAAAGAAAGGGATGGTCAGGTAGTCTTTCGAAGAAGGATAATGATTGGCAATGGTCAGAGCTTCTTCGCCATACCCTTCTTTCATCAGTAAGGCATTGCCGAAAAACTGAATGAGCAGATTATCCTCATGCTGACTCAAAAACCTCTGAAATTCAGTTATTTCGCTACGACTCAGTCGCAATACATAACCCTGCATCAGAAACTCAATCAACTGAGCTTCGGGTTTAAATAAAGGTTCCTTAAGCGTCACCGAATGGATTTCCTGTAAACCCAGTTGAATGTTGCCGCGTAGGCCCAGTAGTTTCGTTACCCACCGGTAACTCTCCGGCGTAGCTCCGATCAGAACATGCAACATCCCCAGAGCCTTCTTATTGTAGGTGAACTGGGGAAATTTTCTGGCATTTTCATCCAGTAATTTATAGGCCCGGATGACGTCCCAGGCTCCCGGCACTTCCTTTCCGAATTTGATTTTCACAAAGGCCCAGTGCATTTTAATCTCTGCCCGCAAACACCGGTTCCAGGGTGAATCCTGATCCATCTGTTCCAGCCGTTCCAGCCGGGCCTCTCCTTTCTTCACCAGGGCCTCGTACGAACGTCGGTTTTCGGTTAGAAGCAGGTACAGCATATCGGCATAATCGTCCAGATACAGAGCTACGCCATTACTGGTTATTTCGGACGTGAGTGCCTGCTGTCCTTTCGTAAGTTTCAGCCTGATGATATCCGTGTAGGCCTGCTGCATTTTCGGAGACCACTCAAAATCAGAGGCCTGACTTTCGAAGGAAAGGAAAAACAAGAGAATGAAGAACAGACGATTCATGGAAAAAAGAACGATTAGAAACAACAAAACCCGTCGATTGCCCGACGGGTTTAACATTCCAATTGGTGTTGCAGTACTTAAAAGTATTACCGTCGTGAAGTAGTAGCAACCGTTACGGGTGCATCTTCAACGTCCGCTAAAATCCGACCACAGTGTTCGCAAATGATGAGTTTTTTCTTCTCGCGAATGTCAGCCTGACGCTGGGGAGGCACCACGTTGAAACAACCGCTACAAGCCGCCCGGCGAACCGTAACCACGGCCAGACCGTTCGAAGAGTTATCACGAATCCGCTGATAAGCAATGCGTAAACGTTCTTCTACTTTATCGGCCTGTTTGTCACGCTGATCGATCAGCTTTTTCTCATCTTCCTGACTTTCGTCCAGAATAACGTCCAGTTCTTTACGCTTGGCGTCCAGATCTTTTTTACGCTCTTCCAGAGCAGCCTGAGTACTGCGAATTTCTTCTTCTTTCAAACGTACTTTTTCGCTGGCTTCTGCCGTACGTTTGTCAGCCAGTTTCATTTCGAGTTCCTGAAATTCGATTTCCTTATTAATGGCATCGAACTCCCGGTTGTTACGAACGTTGTTTTGCTGATCTTTATACTTCACGATCAATTTCTCAGCATCACGTTTGGCCTGACGGTATCCGTGAATTTCAGAATCGAGCGTATCGATGGTATCCTTGTGACGTTTGATACGGGTTTCTAATCCGATGATGTCGTCCTCAAGATCCCGAACTTCTTCAGGCAAATCCCCGCGAATCTTCTTGATTTCATCTAACTGAGAATCTATGGCCTGTAATTGGAGGAGAAAATCGAGTTTTTGAGCTACCGTTGCTTCCATGAATGAGAGTTTCGAATCTATAGTTTCCAGTTTCTTGTTTAAAGCATTAAGCAGGTAATCTCACAACTTCAAACATCAAACTGTACAGCACTACACGAAATAGTGAACCGGATTGGTGTCAGTTTTAGACAAAAGTGTCGCAAAATTAGGAAAATTTTCCGTTAGAATCTCACTTAGAAGCTCTTTCGTGAAAACTTCACTTTCATAATGCCCAATATCGCAAATCACAAGCCGATTTTCGGCATCAAAAAACTCGTGATATTTGAAGTCCGCCGTGACGAAAACATCCGCTTGCTGACGTACCGCATCTTTTAGTAAAAAACTACCGGATCCACCACAAACAGCAACTTTTTGCACAGTTTGGTTCCGCAGAGGCGTATGTCGAATAACGTTTAGCTGCATCTGGTTTTTGAGATGATGCAGCCATTCGGTTTCGGAAAGGGCTTCGGGTAATACTCCAATGGCTCCGGAACCTACCTCCTGATTTTCATTTTCGAGCTGGTGCAGGTAATACGCCACTTCTTCGTAAGGATGGGCTTTCCGCAAAGTCCGCATTATACTTCCCTGTAAATAAGAAGGAAAAATGACTTCAATCCGACTTTCCTGCACTTCTTCCGTTTTTCCGGGCTGCCCGATGAAAGGCCGGGCCTGGGCACTGGGCAGGAAGGTACCCGTTCCCGGCGTTCGGAACGAACAGTTCTTATAATCACCGATTTGTCCCGCTCCGGCGGCATACAAAGCCTCCAGCACCGGCATGGTGTAGGCTTCCGGAACGAACGCCGTCAGTTTAAATAAGGATTGTTGTTTGGGAGTGAGTACCTGAACCCGGGTTAAGCCTAGTTTTTCGGCAATTTTCCAGTTTACCCCGCCTTTCACGCTGTCCAGATTGGTATGAATGGCGTAAATGGCAATGTCATTCTTAATGGCCTTGATTACCGTTTTTTCTACGTAATTTTTTCCATTCAGCTTTTTCAATCCCTTGAAAACAATGGGATGATGGGCAACGATCAGGTTACAATTCCGCTGGATGGCTTCTTCAACGATCTCTTCCGTACAATCCAGACTTACTAATATATTTTTCACTTCCTGCTGTGAATCACCCACGATTAATCCCGCATTATCGTAACTCTCCTGATAAGCGAGCGGGGCAATTTTTTCGAGTAACGTGGTTATGTCCTGTATAGTGCTCATGTATAAGCGGTAAGGTTGGTTGATAAGGATCTCAAGCTAGTTTATAACGGTCGGCCAGCACGTTCAGATGATGACGTTCATGGCCGGCAATCATGGTAACCAAAGCTCGGGCTGATAACGGATAGTGGCTGCAAACCCCCATCCGACGCTCGTCTGCTTCCGTGAATGTTTCGAACAGAGCCAGGTTACTTAATCGGGTCAGCCGATACAGGTTAATCAAACGGTCAAGACTCAGGTGAGCAAAGGGATTTTTCTGCATGTACTCATCCTGATCAAAACCGGGCAAGGGTTGTTGCTCTCCCCGGGCTATACACAAAGCCCGATACGCAAAGATCCGCTCGGTATCAATCATATGCCCCAGCACTTCTTTCAGGCTCCATTTGCCTTCCGCATAGCGATAATCCCCACCGTCGGGAGCTGCAAGGGTTTCGTACAATCGTATTACTTTTTCGCTCTGCTCACGTAGAATTTCCAGTACATTTCCTTCCGTTATTAACTCAATATAACCGGCAGGAAGACCAGTAAGCGGGTATTCCGAAGAAGAAGGAACGTTCATAGGCTTTCAGATGATGAACCCCAAAGGTACAAAAACCATAGGGCTTGTCCGGTAGTTTATCACGCTACTGTTCAGTTCTGTGAAAACCATTCCCCTCACTGGAACAGCTTCCAGATCAGATCAGGTATAAATTGCCTTGATTTTGTCGAATGTTGTTCGGAATGATCTACAGTTCAGTAGAGGTATATTTTTTTACATGATCCCGGTGGCATAACGTGCCTTTAGATTTATAGATTCATGCACGTGTAGTATTATGAATGAGAGTTTTGCACTTCATATTTTACTGGCAGACGATGATGTGGACGACCAGTTTCTCGTCCATGAAGCATTTTCGGAGATCAGTAAAAGTATACGATGGGAAAATGTTAATTCTGAGAATGAATTATTTAATCGTCTGGAATCCCCGGAAGTGTTACCCGATTTAGTCATACTTGATTGGAACCTCCGTCCAGGAGCTGGGGCCAGTATCGTCCAGTCCATCCGAAAACACCCGGTTTTCTGCTCATTACCCATTATTGTCATGAGTACCTCTTCCGTTAACGAAGATATTAAAAATGCTTACAAGGCAGGAGCCAATTCTTATATTGTTAAACCTTCCAGTTACGCTGATTTGGTAAAAACTTTCGAAAGCTTTTATGATTTCTGGGCTAGAATTGTCAAACTTCCCCCGCATCGTTAAAGTCATTTTAACGGGATTTTCTGCTGGAAAGTGAATTCATTAAACCTAAGTATTAACTACCATACAATACTCTATTGTTAGGACACCTGTCAAAAAGGTTCCAATTCCAGCAAATCATCGAAGTTTTAGTACCACTCACCGAAAAGAAAAACGGACCTTTAATAAATACTATACTTTTGTACCTCAATCAATTACATAACGACGGTTAGGATAATTGATGCAAGAACAGTCAATGTTTGTTCATGGCGGTGGACTTACTTGACTTATAGCAAACCCATCCAGCTTTTTAAGCTCGATGGGTTTTTCTTTTTCACTTCATCGCTCCGTTAACACTTCTTGCAAAATTCAGGCGTTGACACTTGTCTCCCTAAGGGCTTAAACAGGATTTCCAGTCCTGTTAATAATACTCCCCCTTTACGTTAACAAACGGAATACTGGTTTCCTATCAAATCTCTAACCTATGAAATTGGCAATACGATTGGCTGGTCTTACGGCAGTTTATATAGCGTCCGTAGCGAATCCATCTTTCGCTCAGCGGAATGAAACCAAAGCCACCGATGCAGATACCCCTCTGCATTTGCTTCAACCCGACTATCCCGTTCCGTATGGCCTGGTTACCGTTGATCAAACGACTAAGGTTTTAAACCGAATCTATGACTATCTCACGGAGGTAACACCGGCTCAGCTGGTGGATAAACAAAGTGGTAAAGTCATAACTGATTATTCGAAAGTTGATGCTCATTCTACCTTCGCCAAAGCCGATTTTCGGCTCACCAGTTATGAATGGGGCGTAACCTATGCGGCCTTTCTACAGGCCAGTGAAGCGACGGGCGATGCCCGGTACAAAGCTTATACGGACGAGCGGCTCAAGTTTCTGGCTGAGATTGCTCCTCATTTTCAATCGCTGCTCGCCGCCGACCCCAAAAATCGACTCGCCATGCGATCCTTCCTGGCCCCCCACGCTCTTGACGACGGCGGAGCGGTAACCGCGGCCATGATCAAATCCCTGAGGGGAGGAAACACAGCCCAGCTCCGGCCTCTGATTGATCATTTCGTGAATTACATTATGAAAAAAGAGTTTCGTCTGAGTGACGGAACCCTGGCCCGTAATCGCCCGCAAGCTAATTCCCTGTGGCTGGATGATTTATTCATGGGTGTTCCGGCCCTTGCTCAAATGGGTAAACTAACGGGTAATAAAGCCTACTACGACGAAGCCGTCAAGCAGGTATTACAGTTTTCCAAACGCATGTTCAACTCCGAAAAGAACCTGTACATGCACGGCTGGGTGGAAGGCATGAGCACGCACCCACAGTTTCACTGGGCACGGGCCAATGGCTGGGCCATCCTCACGAAAGTAGAGTTACTGGAAGTATTACCCGAAAACCATCCCCAGCGAGGCCGGATTCTTGAACTACTGCGGGCTCATGTCAAAGGACTCACCTCCTATCAGTCAGGCTCGGGTTTCTGGCACCAGCTCATTGACCGGAATGATTCCTATCTAGAAACCTCAGCCACGGCCATTTACACGTATTGCATAGCCCGGGCCATTAACAAAGGATGGATTGATAAACTGGCTTACGCACCTGCCTGCCTGTTAGCCTGGAATGCCGTTACCACCAAAGTAAATAACAAAGGCCAGGTGGAAGGCACCTGCGTAGGAACCGGCATGGGCTTTGAGCCAGCCTTTTATTACCATCGACCCATCAGTCCGTATGCGGCCCATGGATACGGTCCCGTGATTCTGGCCGCTTCCGAAGTGATTAATCTTCTGAAAAAGAATCAGTTCGAGATCAATGACAGTTCGGTTCAGTTGTTACTTAAAAAATAAGATTCCCAATAAATGCCTTTAGAAAAGCCGATTAATAAGTATTAATACTTATTAATCGGCTTTATTTTTCAGGAAGCAGGAAATTACCTTTGGAAGGTCCAAGCCTTACCTTCCAATGAAACCTAACCTGAATCGCTGGATTCGTGATTATTTCGGATTTAGTTCTTCCGAATCACGGGGATTTCTTGTATTACTGTCTCTCATTTTCCTGTTACTGCTAACCCCCTTCTTACTCGACTCTCTGCCCGATAAAATTCCGGAAACCAACGATACCCAAAAGCTTGATTCGATTGTGGCTCATCTGGAGATTTCCGCTCCTGCCTATGATTCTTATAAATCTTACGAAAAGAAAGAATCGTATGCTCCGGGTTCCGAACGAGAAAAACAGGTTGCGGTTCGCTTCTTTGCCTTTAATCCCAATACCATTTCAGCCGAGCAATGGCAGGAGTTAGGAGTAGCCCGCTGGATGGCCGAACGAATTCTGAAGTACCGGGCCAAAGGCGGTTCATTTCGCCGAAAAGAAGACTTACTTCGCATTTATGATTTCCCCAAAGACACGTATCAAAAACTGGAACCTTACATCCAGTTACCAGAACCGGCGGAATCCAAAGCATTGCCCGCGTCCGCCGAAAGCCGTTTCAATCCTTCGACTCCTCCCCTAAGCACCCCCAAACGGGAACGTCTGACCGCCTTCGATCTCAACGAAGCTGACACAACTCAACTGAAAAAGATCTACGGAATTGGCTCGAAACTAGCCGTTAGAATCATAAAATTCCGGGATAATCTGGGCGGTTTCGTTCGCGAGGAACAAATCCGGGAAGTCTGGGGGCTGGACAGTACTGTCGTTCGGGAATTGTTGAAATATGGTCAGATTAACTCCCTGCACGCCGTTCGCAAACTAAGAATTAATGACATTAAAGCCGAAGATTTCCGACATCCTTACCTAAAGCCTTATGTCGCCAAAGCCATCATGGCCTATCGAAATCAGCACGGGGCCTTTCGTTCCGCTGCCGACCTGAAAGCGGTGAAATTACTGGATGAAGAAACCCTTAGAAAATTAGAACCTTACCTGACTTACTAAAAACAACGGAGAGACCACTGGGTAGTAGTCTCTCCGTCATTAATTATTCTGCTGACCCGTTAAAAGTTTGGCTTCAGCATATACCGGGAATAAAACCGCTGAATAACTTCCACGGCCTCATCCGCCGTATCCACGACGTTAAACAGGTGTAAGTCATTCGGGTTAATGTAGCGATTGTCTTCACACATGGTGGTTTTCAGCCAGTCAATCAGTCCACTCCAGTAGGATCTACCCACCAGTACGATGGGGAAACGGCCAATTTTCTGGGTTTGAATCAATGTTAATGATTCGAATAACTCATCCATGGTTCCAAAACCGCCGGGCAGGGCAATAAATCCCTGAGCGTATTTGACGAACATTACTTTTCGCACGAAGAAGAAATCGAAGTTAATGCTCTTATCGTGGTCAATGTAAATATTGGGTTGCTGTTCGAATGGTAACTTGATGTTCAGCCCAACGGACTTACCGCCGTTCTCTTTCGCACCTTTATTACCGGCTTCCATAATACCGGGTCCACCACCCGTAATGACTCCATAGCCCAGATTTACCAGCTTAGCGGCAATTTCTTCGGCCATTTTATAGTGAGGGTGGTCCGGGCTGGTTCGGGCAGACCCGAAGATCGACACGCAGGGGCCAATTTTAGCCAGACGGTCGAATCCTTCCACAAACTCGGCCATTACTTTAAAAATAACCCAGGAGTCCGCACTTTTAATTTCGGCCCAGTCATGGTTTTCGAAAGCTTCGCGGATGCGGGCTTCATCTTCCATAACGGCGGGGTTCATCAGGGAAACGTCCGTCAGCGGACGCATATTTTCTGTATTTTCAGGCACCGGTGGCAGTCCGGTGGGCTTAATTCCATTAACTTCTGACATAATCTACTCGTTTACTTGAACATTTCTTGAACGATACAAGGGTTTTGATCGAAGGCCCGTACTTTTGTAAAAAACGGGAAGGATATAACGATGATCCGACGCGTAATGTTGCAGTTTTTACTCAAACTTCCGAATATCTTCTATGAAAATTGCTATTGGCTCCGACCACGCGGGTTTTGACTATAAAAAACGTCTCGCTGATTTCCTGAGCAAAGAGGGACATGAAGTAACGGATTTCGGGGCTTATTCAACCGACTCCGCTGATTATCCTGACTTTGCTCACCCCGTTGCTTCTTCCGTAGAAAACGGTGAAGCTGATTTTGGGGTACTCTGCTGCGGCAGCGGTCAGGGAGTTGCCATTACGGCCAACAAACACCAGGGCGTTCGGGCCGCGTTGGTTTGGGATCGTGATCTGGCGGAGTTATCCCGTCAGCATAACAATGCAAACGTCATTTGCATTCCCGCTCGCTTCATTGCCTACGAATTAGCGGAAGGATGTGTTACTAAATTTCTGGAAACCCAGTTCGAAGCGGGCCGGCATGCCACCCGTGTTGGGAAGATCAGCTGTTAAGGAATTACTTCCTAAAAAGACTCGGGCCGTTTCCTTCACAGGGAAACGGCCCGAGTCTTTTTTATACTTTCCGGTAAATGCCCTTATCGATTTCCTGGTATTGCCGGGCCAAGGCCGGAATTCTTTTAAATAAGGTCGGGGCCAGGTTTTTCCGGTCAATGAGGTATTCCGGCGGGTCTTTTTCAAAATTCCGCAGGATATTAATCACGTTGTTGTAATTATTCAGATTCTCCAGATCGAAACGGGACAGATTCCAGTTCAGATAGGCCGTCGCCGGATAGTTGTTCAGGTACTCTCCTACGCCTTCGCCCAGCACCAGAATCTTCTTATTTCTGATTTCAGCCGGTAACTGAACGGGTTTCACCGTCAGATTTTCCAGTTTAACAATGCTATTGGAAAAAGCCGGCATCAGGGTCAGGTAAAAAAGTAATCCCACACCGCCCGCGAACACCACGAACATGACTTCCGGTATCCATTTCTTACGAGTGTAGGTTTCAAAAAAATAGACGGCGAAGTACGCGAGTCCCGGCGTGAAGATCACAAACTGCATCGGGGCCAGGTACGCCATTAAACCTACCGATAACAAACATCCTCCCAGATACAAAGCCAATACCTGCTGAACCCGGGACTGAAAGTTCGTATACCGACCGTAGTTAAGGATTTTCAAGAATCCGAGTATCGAAAAAATGACAGGCAGAGCAATAACCGCCAGCAGCGTCTGAAAATCGTTCAGGTCATACTGTCTGATCTGGAAAATAATACTCAGGAAATTGCGAGTGAAGGCGTCGTAGTGTCCGTCTAAATAAAAGTACAGATTCACAATAACGATGGGAAAAAAGAAACCCAGGACGTTAATGATATGCTGACGGAAACTGGCTCCACTGTATAGTAATAAAGACAGCTCTACCCAGATGATGAACACCATGGAGGGCGGGTAATACAGGGTTGCAATCCCGATATAAAATCCTACTTCCAGCAATTCATCTTTAATTCCTTCCCGGTCCAGCTGTTTCAGTAACGTTCCCAGAGCCAGTAACAGGAAGGTAGTCGCCATCAGGGCGGGCGAAAGGGTAGTATAGTCAAAGGAAATGTTCATCATCACCAGATAAACAAACCCGGGTACGTAGTTCCGTTCCGGAAAAATACTCTGACGGCTCATGATCAGGTTGAAATAAATGACCTGAAAGCCTGCCACTCCGTAAGCAAAGAAATGATAAACGATCTCCGAACGCCCGAAAAGCCAGTGTAAACCCGCATAAGTCATGGCCGATAAAGGAGCCGTGCTGTCCCAGATTTCATCGTACAATACGAAACCCTTACTGAGCTGCTCGCCCAGTAAAGTCCACTGCATTTCTGGAATCAGCAAAGGGGTTGTCCCCAGCAACACTGGAATCCGTACCAGAAACAGGATAATTAAAAGTATAAAAAGCTGATAAGCAGCATTTACCCGAAAAAAACTAAGCAAAATTTTCTGACGTTAGAATCCGTACCCACGTGAGCCAGATGGACTGATTATTTAGTAAGCCCTCTGAAAAACAGCTTCCCGTATCCGTGAATCCGGAGCTATTTTTTTCAAAATTAACCACTCAATTCCGAAACCTACGCTATCTTACCGTAACTCAGCGGGAAAATTCGGATATTTGCACCTGCGTGGCGTCTGAGAGAACTCCTGAGATTCGCTTGCCCACGTCTTAAAGTTTACTTTGTAGTATGGAATCGAAACGACAACAGAAGTTTGCCCGGCAAATACAGAAAGACCTGGGAGATATTTTTCAAAGAGAGATGCGGAATCAATTCGGTGATGCATTCATTACCGTTACTGACGTAAAAGTAAGCCCTGACTTAGGCATTGCCCGGGCTTATCTGAGTTTTCTGCTCACCAACGATAAGGAACAGTTGCTGAAAAATATTCGGGAAAAGACGAAGCAGATCCGTCAGATTCTGGCCAACAAGATCCGTAATCAGGTACGTATTATTCCCGAGTTACATTTCTTTGTGGATGATACGGCCGAATACGCCGCTAAAATGGATGCTCTTTTTTCTGGAATTACAATTCCGCCCGCGTCTGAAGAAGACACTGAGGAAAAGTAACTCCTGATTAATCCGGTCCGTAAGACGACCGGATTAATCGTTTTTCTTGACTATTACTTCTGAAGTTCAGGCATGAATCTGCCCTTACTGATTGCCCGTCGCTATTTTCTTACCAAGAAAAAAACTTCCTACATTAACCTGATTGCTATTATTTCCATGCTTGGCGTTTGCATTGGAACAATGGCTCTCGTAGTGGTTCTCTCCGTGTTCAATGGCCTGGAAGACTTCAACCGCCAGTTGTTCAAAACTTTTGATTCTGATCTGCGTCTCATTCCGGCCACGGGTAAAAGCTTCGTAGTTAGTGATTCGCTGTGGACGGGACTGAAGAAGCTACCGGGTATCGAGCACATCACTCAAGTCTACGAAGAGAATGCACTGGTTCAGTATCAGGACCGGCGGACAGTGGCAACGATTAAAGCCGTCGATGATAACCTTGCCTCGCACCCCGAAATGGATACGGCCCGCATTGCAGGCAGTCTGCAACTCCAAACGCAGCACCAGAACTTTGCCGTTCTGGGCGTGGGCGTGGCCCGAATGCTGGGCGTTAGTCCGGACGATCCGCTGACGCCGCTGGAAGTATGGTATCCGCGTAAAAATGCGAATCTGGCGGCTCCTGGTCTGGATGCCTTCAACCAGGCATCCATTCAGCCCGGAGGAATTTTCAGCATCGAGCAAACCTTTGACGATCACTACATCTTTGTGCCGCTGCGTTTCGCCGAAGATTTATTCGAAACGAACGGAAAACGAACGGCTCTGGAATTTAAAGTCAGGGCAGGTGTGAATCTGAAAGCTGTTCAGCAGGAAATGCAGCAAACCGTAGGTACCCGTTTCAAGGTTCAGAATCAGGACGAACAGCACGCCAGCCTGTTCAGGGCCATTCAGATTGAGAAGCTATTTGTCTTTATTACCCTGACGCTCATCATCGCCATCGCTTCATTCAATATTTATTTCTCTTTATCCATGCTGGCCATTGAGAAAAAAGCTGATGTAGCTACGCTCCTTGCCATGGGTGCCTGGCCGGGGTTAATTCGCCGCGTCTTCCTGGCTGAAGGAGCCCTGGTAGGTTTTAGTGGTGCCTCCGTGGGACTGGTTTTAGGAATCTTAATCTGCTGGGCTCAGGAGACCTACGGGTTGGTAAAAATGCAGCTGGTAGGCTCGCTGGTGGATGCCTACCCCGTTCGTATGCAGATTGAAGACTTGATTGGCACCGTTATTGCCCTGATCATCATCACGCTGGCCGCCTCCTGGATGCCTGCTCAGAAAGCCGCCCGTCAGGAATTATAAGTTAGCGGACGAATGAAATCTCCTTGATGTCGAAGTAACGAAGTCCTGTTTCCGTGGTTACTTCCAGCTGACCAAATTCGGCGACGCCCGTAATCTGGCCATTAAATATTTTTCCGGTACTATCCTGAAAGCGATGCCATTCTTCAAATCGGTACAGGCGTTTCAAATACTGCTCTTTCTGATGAATGTATGCCCCATTCTTCAACTGAAGGTATCGCTCTTCCAGCCGAATGCAGAGTTGCTCCAGTAAAGACTCAAGTGAATATTCTCTCCCGGTTATTTGCCGAAGAGAAGTAGCCGTCACGATAGGAAAGACGAATTGGTTAATGTTAAGCCCAATTCCCACCACAGAACCCGTCAGCATGGCTCCTGACAGGGAGTTTTCAATGAGTATACCTCCCAGCTTCTGATCGCTGTAATACAGATCGTTAGGCCATTTAATGTTTACCTGATCATGCAGTACATCCGTCAGAAAATCATGAATGCCCAGGGAAATGGCGATGCTCAGGCGAAACTGCTCGGTAGCTTTTAAAAAGTCGGGATGAACAATAAAGGAAAAAGTCAGGTTTTCACCTGTATTGGCCTTCCATTCGTTGCCTCGCTGACCGCGTCCGGCCGTCTGCTCATCCGTCACGTACAGCGTTCCTTCGGGATCGTTATGACGTAAGGATTCGGCAGCCAGATCGTTGGTAGAGTGACAACTTGGCAGATATATAATTTTTTGACCGATAAATTGGGTCTTAGGGTAGGATTTGTACAATTATTTTTAGTTTTAAGGGAGTAAAATTACGAATCAAACGTTATAGTAAAGGGAAAACACTGGACAAGTGCCGATTTTCACCTTATTTCGTAACCTGATATATAATCTTGATTCGCGATGGCTGAAGCCTCAAAAATAGTTTAGCCATGAACGATAATCTTTTAACGAATGATTGAAACTGCAGAACGCGTAAAGCAAAATGACATTCCAGCAGATGAAATCTGCCAATTGGTAGTAAAGGGTATGCAGGAAAAAAAAGGTCTGAACATCATTGTTCTGAACCTAAAGGGAGTGAAAAATGCCATTGCTGACTACTTTGTCATTTGCTCAGGAAAATCCGATACTCAAGTTGACGCCCTTGCTGACTCGGTTGACGAGGAAGTACATAAAGCTACGGGTGTAAACCCCTGGCACCGGGAAGGTAAAAATCAGAAAGAATGGATCCTGCTCGACTATGTCGATGTAGTGGCACACGTCTTTAAACAGGAAAGACGCGATTTTTATCGTCTAGAAGAACTTTGGGGCGACGCCGAAATGACGGTCATCGAAGACGAAGCCTGATTTCTGACCGCTTACCCTGAAATTCTGCCATTCGACCCAAGTTGAATTTATGGGTGAAACCATTCCTTCAACTTGGGAAGTTACTATTAAACCTCTGGTCTTCGAACCAGCTTGATTTACCACCGACACACCATCGGTATCTTAGAAAGAAAGACAGATATGGCTGAAGAAAATTCAAATAAACCTAAATTGCCCAAGCCCCCCCGCCGTCCAGGTTTTCAGGGTTGGCTGGTAGCGGGTTTGGTTGTCGCGATCATTACCATTATGGTCGTTAGCAAGAATACCGGCGTTCGAAGAATTAAGATGAAACAATTCTTCGAAATGGCGGCTAAAAATGAAGTAGATCAAACCGTTGTTGTAAATGACAAACTGGTTGAAGTAACGCTGACTCGTGAAGCTCTCCAGAAACCGGAGTACAAAGGTCTGACTACTGAAAAGTCTTACTTCCCATCGGCACCAGGACCACACTTTGCATTTCCAATACCGTCTACGGAGATTTTTAACGATGACGTAAAGGAGTATAATAAAACCCACGCTTCCAATCCCATTGACTACACGGTAGACGAACGGGCGGGACTCATGGAATTTTTCTCGACCTGGGGTCTGCTGATCCTGATTGTCGTAACGATGTATTTCATGATGAGTCGCGTGGCTGGCGGTGCGGGCCCCGGTGGACAAATCTTTAATATCGGTCGTTCAAGAGCTACATTGTTCGATGCTGAAAATAAGGTCAAGATCACATTCGATGACGTAGCGGGTCTGGACGAAGCTAAGGAAGAAATCAAAGAGATTGTAGAATTCCTGAAGCAACCTAAGAAATTCACGGATTTAGGGGGTAAGATTCCCAAAGGTGCTCTCTTGATTGGCCCTCCGGGTACGGGTAAAACGCTGTTGGCGAAAGCAGTAGCGGGTGAAGCCGGTGTTCCTTTCTTCTCGCTTTCGGGCTCTGACTTCGTGGAAATGTTCGTAGGGGTTGGTGCCGCACGGGTACGTGACCTCTTCAAACAGGCTAAAGAAAAAGCTCCCTGTATCATCTTCATTGATGAGATTGATGCCGTAGGACGTTCTCGTGGACGTGGGGCGATGCCCGGTGCCAACGACGAACGGGAAAATACGCTGAACTCTCTGCTGGTTGAGATGGATGGTTTCGCTACGGATTCGGGAATTATCATCCTGGCCGCTACCAACCGTCCCGATGTTCTGGATTCGGCTTTGATGCGTCCAGGTCGTTTTGACCGTCAGATCTCTATTGATAAGCCTGACATTATTGGTCGTGAGGCGATCTTTAAAGTGCATATGTCCAGCCTGAAACTGGCCGCTGACGTAGTCGCGAATAAGCTGGCTGCTCAGACCCCTGGTTTTGCTGGTGCCGAGATCATGAACGTTTGTAACGAAGCTGCTCTGATTGCCGCCCGTAAAAACAAACAGGCCATCGACATGCAGGATTTCCAGGATGCCATGGACCGGGTGATTGGTGGTATGGAGAAAAAGAACAAGATTATTTCTCCGCACGAAAAGAAAATTGTGGCTTATCACGAAGCGGGTCATGCCGTTGCAGGATGGTTCCTGGAACACGCGGATCCCCTGGTAAAAGTAACGATCGTTCCTCGGGGCGTTGCCGCTCTGGGTTATGCTCAGTACCTACCCAAAGAACAGTTCCTGTATCGCACCGAGCAACTGATTGACGAAATGTGTATGACCCTGGGTGGTCGTGCAGCTGAAGAAGTAGTTTTCGGCAAAATTTCAACGGGTGCCCTCAGTGACCTGGAACGAGTGACCAAAATGGCTTATTCAATCGTAACGGTTTACGGTATGAATGAAAAATTAGGTAATATCTCGTTCTACGATTCAAAAGGAAATAACGAGTATTCGTTCAATAAACCTTATTCAGAAGAAACTTCACGCATCATTGATGAGGAAGTTCGACTGATCGTAGATGCGGCTTACGAACGCACCAAGGCTTTATTAACCGAGAATATCAAAGCTCTGGAAGTTATTGCCCAGCAGTTATTGAATAAAGAAGTTTTATTCCAGGCTGATCTGGAAGAACTGATTGGCAAGCGTCCTTTTGAACAGGAAACTTCTTATCAGGCTTACATGAAAGGAAAAGAGTCTGCTCCTACGGAAATTCCTCAGGATGCGGCTCCCGATAATTCTGAAGTTGTTCCAACGGAAGAACACCCTTCTTCCTCAGCGGAGTAATCTTCGGACGATTTTGAAAAGGCATTTCTGGCTCCGCTGGAAATGCCTTTTTTCATGGCGGTGTCAGAGCCGTATTCCAATACTTCTGGCAAAGCTCTATCTTTGCTTTTGTTTTACCAATTCAACCGTTCTAATGAACGAAATTCAGCTTCTTTCCCATAAAAAGATATTTTTTGCTTCTGATTTTCATCTGGGTAGTGCTCCGTTAGATCGAAGTGCCGCCCGGGAAAAAGCCATCGTTCGCTGGCTGGATCAGATTAAAACGGAAGCTCAGGTGATCTTTCTGGTAGGCGATATCTTTGATTTCTGGCACGAATACAAAGAAGCTGTTCCGAAAGGTTACGTTCGTTTTCTGGGGAAACTGGCCGAACTGAAAGACGCAGGCATTGATATCCAGATTTTTACGGGCAACCATGATCTGTGGATGAGGGATTACTTTCCGGCTGAATTCGACATACCCGTTCATCGGAATCCGATTGAATTTAAAGTCCTTTCGGGGGACACGGAGACTGGCTTTCTGGTGGGCCACGGGGATGGCTTAGGCCCCGGCGATTATGCCTATAAGCGAGTGTTAAAACCCATCTTCACGAATCCCGTTTTGCAGTTTTTCTTTCGCTGGCTTCATCCGGACGTAGGTATCATGCTCGCCCATCGCTGGGCCCGTCATACCCGTGCGTCCAAAGCAGGTAAACCTCACGAATCCTTCAGAAGCGATGAAAGCGAATGGATTTTTCTGTATTGCCGGGAAGTAGAAGCCAAAAGTCACCATGACTACTACATCTTCGGCCATCGGCATTTAATTCTGGATATGCAGGTCTCTCCTACCAGTCGCTACGTGAATATTGGGGAATGGATTTATGTTCAGTCCTACGCTCATTTTGATGGTAAGCATTTCAAAATGGGTATTTTCGAAAATGACCCTGCCCTTTTGAAAGCGGCGAACCATCCTTAAAATTGCTCTTTAAAAGGTATGGAACATAAAAGCCAAAGCCTCACTCTTGATGAGCGAGGCTTTGGCTTTTATGAGGTTGAAGGTTTTTTATATAATCACCTAATTACCACCCTGATTCACGCGTCCGGCTTCGCTTTCCAGACCCGTGCTGCGGCGACGCGAAGCCTGAATTTTGGAGTTACCGAAACGATACGAGAAGGTCAGGTTAGCTACCCGGTTCTCCCACTTGTTCCGAATCTGCATGTCTACATTTCCGAATACAAAGCTTCCCCGGAATTGCTGCGACCAGAAAATATCACGGACATTCAGTTTCAGACTGGCTTTCTTTTCCCAGAACTGCTTCTGGAGGCCCAGTGAAACCTGCCACATGGGCTGGCCCTTGATGGTTCCTTCGAGGAAGCCACTCATGTAGAAACCACTGATTTCGGCTGACCAGTTTTTCGATAAGGTAAACTGGTTTTGCGTATTGAACGTCGTGGTTACGATGCGACCGTCAAATTCACCCCCGTTCAATAAACCCACAAATCGGTTACGATTGACGTTAATGTAGTTAATACTCATCCATTTTTTAGTAATAGGAATGTTTGCAGAAACGGCCACGCCATAGTTCTCACGAAAACCGAAGTTTTCCTTATTGATGTACGTTGTACGGGCTTCGTCGTTCTGACGTAACACTTCCGTAATGATGCCATTTGAGCGACCGTAATTCAGCGTTGTATTGATGAATCCCATGAACGAATGCGTCACCTCAGCTACGTGTGAGAACTGGGGTCTCAGGTAAGGATTTCCCTGCTGATAGGTGTATAGATCCAGAAAGTACAGGAAAGGATTGAGATCTTCGTAATCCGGGCGATCAATGCGGTAACTATACGATACCCCCAGACTGTTTTTCTTATTCAGTTCCTGACGAACGAATACACTGGGAAACAGATTCAGATAATTCCGGCGGAAACTGGTGTCTGACGTTACCTGATTCCCCTTCATAACGGTTTGCTCCCCTCTCAGACCCAGTTGAATGGATGTTTTCTTGATCTGAGTACTGTAGTTCAGATACGCGGCGTTAATCGTCTCACGATAAATAAACTGGTTCGTACGACCGGAATCCAGACGAGCTCCTTCGCCCTGATCAATCGTGAATCGCATGTTATTATTAGTCGTCACCAGAGCTGTTTTCAAGCCGGCTTCCAGTTTTGAGTTCTTACTTAAAGGGTGCGTATAATCGACTTTAGCCGAATAGATATCCACGATTCCCTTGGTATTACCCAGGTCAAAGCGAGGAATTTCAAGATTTACTCCGGCAGGATTAACGGTCGTGATCCGGTATTTCTGATCGGAACGGTTATCGTAACGGGCATAATCAACGTCCGCCGTTAACTCTTTTCCGGTGGAATCAATAGTATGCTTCAGGTTCAGGTTCGTAGTCAGGCTTTTCCAGGAATTATCAAAGTCCTGACCCGTCGTCGTAGTTTTTTCCAATACAGACGTTCCCTGATAAATTTTGGTAATGTTATCGCCCGTACTACCCCAGCTGCCCGAGTTAATGTTCATCATTGCCCCAATCGTCGTCTTTTTGGAGGCAAAATAGTCAGCTCCAAGTTTGACGTTGTTGTTGTGGTTACGGGTAATGTTATCCGCATTTTGTTCAAACAGAGCCGTTACCTCATTGCCTTCGCGAAATCTACGGGTAATGCCCTGATCCCGCCAGTTTTTGCGGGCTCCACCCGAGTAGTTACCGTACAGGTTCCACTTGTCTTTCCGATAATTCAGGTTCAGGCTGGCGTTAGCTTTAGGGTTCAGACCGTACCCAAATCCGAGGGTAGCGGAGCCGTTCATTCCCATATTCTGGTTTTTCTTCGTGCGAATGTTAATGATACCCGCGTTACCCGCCGCATCATATTTGGAAGACGGATTGGTCATGATCTCAATCTTTTCCAGTTGGTTAGCCTGCGTGTTTCGTAACAGATTGGCCAGATCCTCGCTCGACAGATAAGTAGGTTTGCCGTCGATCATCACCCGAACCTGAGCTTTACCCTTCAGGGAAATATTACCATCGCGATCCACGGTTACTCCGGGAGAACGTTCCAGTACTTCCAGAGCGTTGTTGCCCGCAGCCACAATACTGTTCTCGACGTTCACCACCGTTTTATCAATCTGTTGTTCAATGAAAGGCTTGGCAGCCGCCACTGTCACCTCTTTCAGCTCCTGAGAAGCCGGCTCCATGATTAAAGCAGACAGTTTTACTTTAGGACTTTCTGAATTCAGAATGAAGGGAGGTGTAAATTTCCTGGCAAAGCCCACCTGCGTGATGGCTACCAGGTAACGACCTTCCGCAAGCCCTTCGAGTTCAAAGGAACCGTCGGCGTCGGCTACTCCCCCTTTCACAAGCGTGGAGTCCTTGGTTTTCAGAAGCATAACCGTAGCAAATTCTACTGCCTTACCGGCCTTATCAGTAATTTTTCCGGATACACTTCCTTTGAACGTGCTCTGAGCCTGGCTCAGACTCAGTCCGAATAACATAAGAGTCAGGGTATATAAAAATGTTTTCATGACTTCAGGAAAAGACAGGATTAGTAGTGCGTTTTACACTCGTTGATGGAACAAAGATGGCAGTCTTTAACAGTACTATGCAATACAAGCTACCTTGAATTGCCAAATAAAGTGATAAGCGGTAAACGAGACGGGATGAGCAGAAAAAGAGAAGAATGCCAGCGGCTTCAGGATCAAGGATGCAATACAGAGAAAATGCGTTGCATCCGTCTTTCATTTTTTGAAAGATGGAGAAACGTAATTCAGCTATATCCTGATTTGAAGTGAGGGAAAAGATTATTTCTGCCGCCGATTTCTGCGGTCAGACTCGCTTTCTTCTTCCACGGAAATTTTGAGGTTAGTCGGGTCGTCCATGACTTTACCTACATCCTTAATGAAGTGAATAAATTTGGAGAACCCATTTTTGGGCTTTTCGCGTGGGGGATGTTGCTCATCAATAACCTCGAACTTGAGCTTAGAGGGGTTATCAATGGCCTTTCCGGCATTTTTAATGAAGCCTATTACTTTAGAAAACCCGTTGGATGAAGGTTCTTCCATTACGGTGACCGTACGCTGCTCATTCGGTTTGTTCTGAGCCTGAGAAGCAAGGCTACAACCGAGGATAAAGAATAGCAGGCAGGTACGTTTCAGCATGAGCAATCGGTAATTCTAGTCTACAAACATAAAATCGAAGTTTCAGAAAACGATACGTTATTGTTGATTTAAGTTTTTTTAATACAAACTCTATTAAAAAAGCCCGCAATCTGCGGGCTTTATCGGTTTCAGTCAAATTATATTTTATGATTACCGTGATCAGGCAAATTTACTGGCATCTTCCAGGAATTTCTTGAGGCCTGAATCCGTCAATGGGTGATTCAACAGCGAGGTAATCACTGATAATGGGCAGGTAGCTACATCGGCCCCTATTTCAGCACATTTCAGAATATGAACCGGATGACGAATGGAAGCGGCTAATACCTGAGTCAGGAAACCGTAATTTTCAAAAATCGAGACGATGGACTCAATCAGCTCGATGCCATCGTAGGAGATGTCATCCAGCCGGCCCACGAAAGGCGAAACGTAAGTTGCTCCGGCTTTGGCGGCTAACAATGCCTGTCCGGCCGAGAACACCAGCGTACAGTTCGTTTTGATCTCTTTTTCCGAAAAGTAACGCAGGGCTTTCAACCCGTCACGAATCATTGGTATTTTCACCACGATCTTTTCGTCAATATCGGCCAGCTCCTCGCCCTCCCGAATCATTCCTTTGAAGTCCGTGCTGATGACTTCTGCACTCACATCGCCATCAACGATGGAACAGATCTCCTTATAATGCCTGAGTACGTTGTTCTTTCCTTTAATTCCCACTTTCGCCATCAGCGAAGGGTTAGTGGTTACACCATCTAGAACGCCTAATTCATAGGCTTCCCGGATTTCATCGAGGTTAGCAGTATCAATGAAAAATTTCATAATTTACTGATTAATAGAGTTAAACAAATTAGAGGTACAGTCTTTACATAGGTTACTTTCGGATAGCTGGGAAGGAGCATTCTTTAAAAGAGAGGAACTTTCGGGGATTTACCCTCAGCCCTGTTGATCGGGTTTTTCTTCTCCACTCGTTCTGTTTTTGGGCAAAAAGCAGACAGATTGCCCCAAAATATTCGTTGTCTGGAAGTTTTAGCAGTGCAAAGGATTCATTTTGCAACCTCAAAAATTACGTCGCAAAACTACGGGAGTTTTTCATACTCCTCCCCCGCTTGGTCTTTGGATTTTCCATTTCCCCTCCCTGACTGCCGGTTTCATAAAAAATAAGCACAAAAAACAGTTAATTTCGTCCAATAGTAAATCCCGCAAACCTCCATTTTTAACGTACCCCGGCTTACCTCAAAGGCGGGTCTTTTGCTTCAAATTATCTATGAAATCTTCAAGTCTTGTTCGCTGGTTACTCGTAGTTGCAATCGTTGGCGGCATCGGGTATCTGGTATATGGCAAACTGAATCGTACAGAAAAGAAAAAAGCCGGCAATGATAGCAAGTCCGCCGGTGGAGCAGGCCCCCGAGCCCTGACGGTTGACGGTTACATTGCCAGTACCGAGAAACTCGACAATACCATTGAAACGACGGGAACCTTGCAGAGTAATGAAGAAATCTCTTTGCAGTCAGAGATCAACGCCCGGGTGGTTAAGATTTATTTCAAGGAGGGCCAGCCCGTTCCGAAGGGAGCCTTACTGATCAAGTTATACGATGCGGATTTATCGGCTCAGGTGCTGAAAGTAAAAACGCAGCGTCAGCTGGCCCAGAAATCGCTGGAACGTCTGCAATACCTGCTGGAACGCGAAGGCGTCAGTAAGCAGGAAGTAGACGTAGCTCAATCCCAGGTGGATGCTTTCGATGCCGATATGGCCGTGGCCAAAGCCCAGTTACAGCGGACGGAAATCCGGGCACCCTTTTCGGGAAAAATTGGTCTGCGATACGTCAGTGAAGGAGCGATTGTGACGCCCACAACCGTCATCGCCAGTTTTCAGCAGACCAATCCGCTGAAAGTCGATTTTTCCATTCCGGAGAAATATACCGACAAAGTTCGCGTGGGTGACGGGGTAAGCTTCAACGTCGCCAGCGAATCCCGAGCCTACGATGGCAAAGTCTACGCGATTGAACCCAAGATCGATTTAACCACGCGGACCGTGAAGTTACGGGCTCTGGTTCCAAATGCTTCCAATCAGCTTCGCCCGGGTCAGTTTGCCAAGGTTAAACTGCGTCTGGGTGAAACTCCCGAGGCTTTAATGGTTCCTTCGCAGGCCGTTATTCCCGGAACTAAGGAGAAGCAGCTAGTCATTTCCCGCCAGGGAAAAGCCACCTTCCAGACCGTAGAAACCGGCACACGTACGGATACCAAAATTCAGATCCTTAATGGAATTCAGGCCGGAGATACGGTTATCATCAGCGGCATCCTTCAGATTAAACCGGACCAGACTTTAAAGATCAGAAGCGTAAAAAAATAAAGAGCTTACCTTCGCTGAGCCTGGTATAGATGTTTCATAAATAACTGTCTAGTAAACCCTTACGGCTCATCCTGTCTATTAGAAGAATATCTGAATTAGCTATAGTCTAAACCAGTAAAACATGAGTTTACCCTCTTTGTCCTTGAGCCGCCCGGTATTAGCCATCGTGATGAATATCATCATTGTGCTTTTCGGGTATGTAGGGTTTACATTTTTAGGTGTACGGGACTTCCCCGCCATTGACCCTCCGATTATTAACGTCCGAACCAGCTACGCGGGTGCGAACGCTGATATTATTGAATCCCAGATTACCGAACCACTCGAAAAAGCGATCAATGGCATTGCCGGGGTACGTTCGATTTCTTCGACGAGTAGTCAGGGAACCAGTAACATCACGGTAGAATTTAACCTCGAAGCCGATCTGGAAGCGGCCGCTAACGACGTGCGGGATAAGGTTTCCCAGGCTCAGCGTCAGCTTCCCAATGACCTGGACGCTCCTCCGGTGGTTAGTAAAGCCGATGCCAACTCGGACGCCATCATTACCATGACGGTTCAGAGTTCTTCCAGAAACATTCTGCAACTGAACGATTACGCCATCAACGTACTGCAGGAACGTCTCCAGACGATTCCCGGCGTTAGTGCCATTCAGATCTGGGGTGAGAAACGGTATGCCATGCGTTTATGGCTGGATCCGGCTAAATTATCTGCCTATAACATTACGGCGGTCGACGTTCAGAATGCCCTCTCCCGGGAAAACGTAGAGCTTCCCTCGGGTAAGATTGCCGGGAATGCGACGGAACTGAGTATCCGTACCTTTGGTCGTTTAACGACAGAAGAAGAATTCAATAACATCATTCTTCGGAATACCAACAGTCAGGTCGTACGCCTCTCGGACGTGGGAGAAGCCGTACTTGGTCCCGAAAACGAAGAAACGGCCATGCGGGGTAACGGCATTCCGATGGTAGGGATGGCCATTGTCCCTCAGCCCGGCTCCAACTACGTATCCATTGCGGACGAGTTTTATAAACGTCTGGAAGAAATCAAGAAAGATGTACCCAAAGACATTAGTCTGAACATCGCTCTGGACAATACCCGCTTCATCAAAAAATCCATTACGGAAGTTGAAGAAACCCTGCTTATCTCACTGGTACTGGTCGTTATCATCATCTACCTCTTCTTCCGGGACTGGGCCATTGCTTTCCGTCCGCTGATTGATATTCCGGTGTCGCTGGTGGGAGCTTTCTTCATTATGTACATTTTCGGCTTTACCATTAATATCCTGACCATGCTGGCGATTGTCCTTGCCACGGGTCTGGTGGTGGATGATGGGATTGTAGTTACCGAGAATATTTTCAAGAAGCTGGAAGCCGGGATGCCCCGGATGCAGGCCGCCAAAGAAGGCTCTGAAGAGATTTTCTTCGCCGTTATTTCTACCTCGATTACCCTAGCCTTCGTATTCCTGCCCATCATCTTCCTCGAAGGATTCGTAGGACGATTGTTCCGGGAATTTGGTATTGTCGTGGCCGGAGCCGTATTAATATCGGCTTTCGTATCGCTGACTTTAACGCCGGTTCTAAACGTCATTATGTCGAAAAAGAAACACAAAAACTCGTGGTTCTACGACAAGACCGAACCCTTTTTCCAGTCGCTGGATCGGGGCTATCAGGAAACCCTGACCAGCTTTATGAAAGTAAAATGGCTGGCCTGGGTGATCATTGCCGGATGTTTTGGACTGGCCTATGTCCTGTACAATAATATTCAGTCGGAATTAGCCCCCATGGAGGATCGCAGTCAGTTCCGGCTTTCGATTACGGCACCGGAAGGAACTTCCTATGATTACATGGATGACTACGTAAGCCGCTTGAGTCAGTTTCTGATGGATTCCGTTCCAGAAAACCGGATCGTCATGAGTATCACGGCTCCGGGTTTCTCAGGAGCAGGTTCAGTGAATACGGGAACAGTTCGGATTGGATTACCGGAAATTAATGAACGGGACCGCAGTCAGCAGCAGATCGTGGACATGATCAACCGGAACACGAAGAATTTCCCCGAGGGCAAGGCCTTCGCCGTACAGGAACAAACCATTGCCGTGAATCGTCGTGGAGGCTTACCCGTTTCCTTCGTTATTCAGCACAACGACTTTGAGAAACTGAAAGCCATTCTCCCCAAATTCATGGATGCGGCGAACCAGAATCCGGCCCTGCAGGGGGTAGATATTGACCTGAAGTTCAATAAACCGGAACTGAAAGTTGAAATTGATCGGGCTAAAGCCAGTGAACTGGGCGTTTCTGTAGCCGATATTTCCGAGACGCTGCAACTGGCTTATAGTAACCGTCGTTACGGCTACTTTACAATGAACGGCAAGCAGTATCAGGTTATGGGTGAAGTGTATCGCAAAGACCGTTCGCAACCCGTTGATCTGAAAACGCTCTACGTCAAAAACAGTCGTGGCGAAGCGATTCAGCTGGATAACCTGGTACAAATTACGGAATCCACTACGCCTCCTCAGCTCTACCACTACAACCGATACAAATCAGCAACGATTTCGGCGGGTCTGGCTCCGGGCATGACCATTGCCGATGGCATCAAAGCGATGGAATCGGTGTCTCAACAACTGAAATTAACCGATCAGGGCTTTGCTACGGCCCTTTCCGGTGCCTCACGGGATTATGCAGAAAGTTCGTCGAATACCTCTTTTGCCTTCCTGCTGGCTCTGGTTCTGATTTATCTGGTATTAGCGGCTCAGTTTGAAAGTTTCCTGGATCCGATCATTATTATGATTACCGTGCCGCTGGCTTTGGCCGGAGCATTACTTTCTCTCTGGCTATTCGATCAGACGATGAACATTTTCTCTCAGATCGGTATGATTATGCTCGTAGGTCTGGTAACGAAAAACGGGATCCTGATCGTAGAATTTGCCAATGAGCAACGCAAAGAAGGCCTTAACAAAGTCGATGCGGCGATTACTTCAGCCACCATGCGTCTTCGACCCATTCTGATGACGAGTCTGGCGATGGCTCTGGGAGCTTTACCCATTGCCTTATCGCTGGGTGCTGCTGCTACCAGCCGTATTCCTCTGGGAATTGTGATTGTGGGCGGTATCATGTTCTCCCTGATGCTGACGTTATACGTCATTCCAGCGGTGTACACGATGATGTCCCGCCGGAAGGATGAACCAAAACCATTAAAGCCCAATGAGAAACCCGTCGAACCCGAAATGTCATTGGTATAAGTACAGAACTGATTAACTAAAAAGCCCCTGATCTGAAGCGATCAGGGGCTTTTTAGTTATAATTACTGCTATCTGAATTATTGATTACTCGGCAAAAAACTCGTCTGCACTTTCAATCGGGTTTTCGGATTTCGGATATACTACGCAGGGAAAACCGAACAGACATTTATCCTTAATCATGGTAGCCACTTCTTCAGGCACATACTGCTCCCAGCCGTCATCGGCCGCTTTAATCATGGACAATACCTGATCGGACAGAATGTGAAGATTCTTCTTATTGAAACTACGAATATCCTCAATTTTATTATTGGAAATCAGATAACTGAACAAGTCCCGCAGATGGAACGGTAACTGAAATTTAAAGCAGTTTGCCAGGGTTCCATCGGGCCTTAAGGCCGGGTACACGTATAGTTTCACCTTCCGGCTGAAGAGCGTAGCGAAGGCCTCCAGAATTCCACCGGGCAGATTGGCGTAATGCTGCTCGTCGAAGATGAATTCCAGATTGGGAATACCCATGATGAGACCAATTTTCAGCTTGGTTAACTTCGCCAGGTAGGAAATCAGCTTGTAGTATTCGGTATAGTTGGACACCATAACCGTCAGTCCCAGTTTTCCCAGAATGTCCACCCGATCCAGAAAGTCCTTTTCGTCGATATCATCGCCATCCCTTAAATTCTGAAGGGTTAACTCCGTCAGAACGACCACCCGATTAGGATCTACTTCGGGATCTTCCAGAAACTGAGCTACCCCGTTCTGCAGCATGTCCTGATGCACCAGAGCAAAGGGACGAAATCGACCGCGAATGACGGCAATGTGCTTTTTGTATAGGGCATCCGCTGGTTGCAGGTTCTGACCGCTGGGACCGAACAGAGCCGCATTGGTAAACCCGTGTTTCACCAGATAAAGGCTCATCAATCGGTTGTCTACCTTTTTAAAATCGGGACCATTGAATCGGATCATGTCAATTTCAATGCGATCCGTCGTCAGGTCGTCCATGAGCGAACGCAGCAGAATTTCGGGCATCTGGTGGTAATAATAACAACCATACATCAGGTTCACCCCGATAATGCCCAGAGCCTGTTGCTGAAGAATGGTATCATTGTCCAGCATCCGCACGTGAATGATGACTTCGTTGGGCTCACCTTGGGGTGATAACTGAAAACGGAGCCCGATCCAGCCGTGCGATTCGTTCGTTTTATGGTAATTGAGAGCCACTACGGTATTGGCAAAAGAGAAAAAGCAGGTCTCCTCGCCCCGCTTTTGATCCAACCGCTCGATCAGCAGGTCATACTCATGACGCAGCATCTTTACCAGCCGGCTTTCCACTACATAACGACCGCTCTCTTCGGGGCCATAAATGGCATTCGAAAACGTCATGTCATACGCCGACATCGTCTTGGCGATGGTTCCGGAAGCTCCGCCCGCTTTAAAGAAGTTAGCGGCTACCTCCTGCCCCGCTCCGATTTCGGCATACGAACCGTAAATTCGTTTATCAAGATTTATTTTAAGGGCTTTCTGTTTCGTCCCTAAGTATTCGTACGTTGATGATGGCATAATTAAACCGGTGATTTCTGTGATTTCCAGTCCGCTAGGTACTAGCCACGGATTCAGCAGAGCTCGTTGTCCCTTGTTTCAGCACTCTAAGTTAGACCCTAAGGGTTTACCGTGTCAATAATAAAAACGGTTTCTTGCTAAACCATTATACCTATGTACCCCACTTTTATTTGTATTCCCTGAAAATCTAATTGTGTATTAAAAAATTCTAATTACGCTCCCGGTACCGCTGTTTACCCAAACGCGGGAATATCTTCCAGCCGCACTAGTTTACCCTGCTCGTCGAGCCGAAAGATAAAATGTTCCATTCCATTGCTTAACGCCAGAAAAGGAGACTTGATCACGTGGTTATACCGCAGGGCCTGCTCCAGCACGGCTGGGGTTATTTTTACATCGGGAGCCTTGCATTCTACCAGTAAAAAGGGCAGGCCATCACGGTTATACATCAGCAGATCCGAACGTTTGGCGGTACGATTCAGGCTTAACCCTCCTTCAATTTTCAGCAGGCTTTTAGGATAGGCATAGTGACTGGTCAGCAAGTGAACGAAATGCTGACGCACCCATTCTTCAGGAGTCAGCACCAGCCATTTTTTCCGTAAGGTACAGAAAATAAAGTAGCCTTCTTCCGTTTTTCGAGCCTGAAAATCATAGGAAGGCAAATTCAGTTCAATCATAACTTCACATTCATTTTTTTGGCCCTATACTATTTTTATATTAAATTTGCTGAATTTTACTCATTACTAAAGCCCCATGTAAATCAGAACGTGTATACTTGTCTGATTTATAAAAGTGAGACGAAAAAGTATGAAAACAAAAGAAGAAATAGTAAGTAACTGGCTTCCGCGTTACACCGGAACGCCCCTTGAAGAATTCCGCCCCTATATCCTTTTAACGAATTTCCATAATTACGTTGAAATGTTCGCCGAACGCTACGGCGTTGAAATTCGCGGCGTAGGTAAGGCCATGCAAACGGCTTCTGCCGGGCGAATTACCATCATTAATTTTGGAATGGGCAGCCCTGTAGCGGCCACCATCATGGACCTGCTTTCAGCCATCCAGCCGAAGGCCGTTTTGTTTCTGGGTAAATGCGGAGGTCTGAAAAAACACACCCAGCTGGGCGATCTGGTACTGCCCATTGCCGCCATCCGTGGGGAGGGAACCAGTAATGATTACATGCCCCCCGAAATTCCGGCTTTACCCTCCTTCCGTTTACAACGGGCCGTTTCGTCCATGATTGTAAAAAATGGCATGGACTACTGGACGGGAACTGTCTACACGACCAACCGTCGGGTGTGGGAACACGATGAGAAATTCAAGGAATACCTTCGCCATACGCGGGCCATGGCGGTAGACATGGAAACTGCCACCATTTTTGCCGTGGGCTTTGTCAACCAGATTCCGCACGGAGCCTTACTGCTGGTTTCGGATAACCCCATGATTCCGGAAGGGGTGAAAACGGAAGAAAGCGATAAGAAAGTTACCACCCAGTTTGTCGAAAAACACCTTCAGATTGGTATTGATTCGCTCGAAGAACTAGCCCAGTCCGGGGCCTCCGTCAAACACTTACGTTTCGAATAATCGACTATAAAAAAGAGGTTGTCTCCACAACCTCTTTTTTACTACTTACAATATTGCTTCTGAGCCGCCACGGCCACTTTATAGCCCAGCTCTACCGCCTTAGTCAGGTCCTGACACCCACTGGCTTCATCTCCCTGGCTGTAGCGAATCAGGCCTCGCATGTAATAAGCCTCCGCGTAACGGGCATTGAAACGAATGGCATTGGAGCAATCCTGAATGGCTCCGACCTGATCGTTGGCTGCCGAACGCACCAGAGCCCGACTAAAATAAGCCTCCGAAAAAAGAGGGTTTAGCTCAATGGCTTTGGAAAGATCCGCCATGGCCGCTTTCCCATCCCCCGTCCGGGATTTACTTACGCCACGCACGTAATAGGCTTCGGCCCGTTCATTGGTCAGTTCGAGCAATCGGCTGTTTTCTACAATGGCTGCCCGAAGGTTATCCAGCACATTTTTGGTAATGGGTCCGGCGTAGGTAGCTTTCACTTCCAGCGGACTATCGATCTCAATGGCTTTGGTCAGGTCGTCGATGGATTCCCTGGAAGCTCCGGTCCGGGTTTTCACCAGCCCACGGCCGTAAAAGGCAGCCGGGTTCTGAGGATCCAGGGACAGAGCTTTCTCGAAGTCCGTCAGGGCACCCGCATAATCAAACACCTGATACCGAGCAAATCCACGCTGACTGTAGGAAGTGACGTCTTCGGCATCCAGGGTAATGGCCCGGGTGTAGTCGTCTACTGCCGCACGCGGATTATTCAATTTGGCAAACGTAGCGGCCCGTGATTTGAAAACGTGAGCCAGCCGGTCGTTTTTTTGTACGACCTGAGTAAAATCCTTTAAAGCTGATTCGTAATCCCCCAGTTTGGTTCGGCAGATGCCACGGGCATAAAAGGCCTGAGCATTTTCGGGTTCCAGCTCAATGACATTATTAAAATCCTGAATGGCCGCCTGGTAATACTGTAGTTTGCTCCGAATCATCCCCCGTTTCAAGTACGCCCGACTGTCGGTTGCGTCCATTTCCACGGCTTTATTGAGGTCGCTGATGGCTGAAGGGTATTCTTCCCGTTTATCCCGGCTGTCACCCCGGGCGAGTAAGGCGTCGTAATAATCTGACTTCAGGGAAATGGCTTTGTCATAATCCAGAATGGCTCCCGGATAATCTTCCATGAATGCTTTGCATAAACCGCGATTGTAATACGCCTGCGGGTTATCAGGAGACATGGAAATTACCTGGCTAAAGTCTCCCAAAGCCCCTTTGAAATCGTTGGTTTTACTCTTCTGAATGCCCCGGTTAAAAAATTCAGCGGGGGTTTGGCCTTTGGTAAGAGAAGTAAATACTACGGTAAAAAAAATAATCAGGTAAAATCTTTTCATCAAGCACCCATCAATGTTTAACGCTTCAGGAGAATTGTATAGAGCTATGGACCGGTATAAATTAGGGGGTTAATGCAAAGGTAAAACGTAAGCCTCAATGAAGAGGCTTTTTTAACATAGTTCTGAAAATTAGCTCCGTTATCTTTCAAACGGTTTTTGAAAGGTTACTTTTTACAATAACTGACCAACGCCGAAGAGGATGACGAACAGCAGCGTTGAAAGAGCCATGCGTTTCAGATAGGGATCGATTTCTTCGGGCCGCTGGCCTTTCTGTACACCACTGGCAATTTTCCAGAATAAGGGCAGGGTCAGTAAAAATAGATAACTGCTCCAGTTGGGATGAAAAAACAGGACGTAAGCCATCGCACACAGTAGTCCGCCAGTTAGTAAAAACCAGTGATAAACCTTAGCTTTTTCGGCTCCCAGACGCACAGGAATTGAGTTTTTACCATTCCGGCGATCGTTATCAATATCCCGGATGTTGTTAATATTGAGGACACCAACGGCAAAAGCCCCGCAACTGGTGGCGGGTAACAGAATACTCCAGTCGAGCGAACGGGTGTGCAGGTAATAGGTCCCCAAAACGCCTACCCAGCCGAAAAAGATCAATACGGAAATATCTCCTAAACCGGCGTAGCCATACGGTTTTTTACCCACGGTATAGGTAATGGCAGCAATGATAGAAAGCACCCCCAAAGCCAGGAAATACAGAAACTCCTGAGTAGTGCCTCCTTCAAGGGAAATATAAAGCAGCCATAACCCGGCTCCGAAGGTTAACACGGAGAACAACAGAATGGCATTTCGCATTTGCTCTTTCGTGATGGCTCCGGTTTGCACGGCACGGGTAGCCACTTTTCGCTCATCATTATCTAACCCGGAAACACTGTCACCGTAATCGTTGGCGAAGTTGGACAATACCTGTAACAAGACCGTGGTAAGCACCGCCAGACCAAAAACGGACCAGCGAAAACCACCCTGAGCGGCCGCCAGAAAGCTACCCATCAGGATGCAGGAAAGGGACAGAGGCAGCGTACGGGGACGAGCTGCCGAAAGCCAGGAACGCATATGAAATTTGGAGTTAGTAATCAGTGGGCCTATGGTAGCCCTCCGTACAAAAGTAAGGGATTGGAATGGATTAGCTCCTAACTAAAACTGCCAACCCAGGGCTGGCAGTCTGTATGCTAAAAAGGCTGATTACTTGATGGCTTCCAGAAATTCGGGGCTATCAGGTTTTACTTTGGAAGCAAAGAAATGCGTCAGTTCACCCTTTTCGTTGACGACGTACTTGCAGAAATTCCAGGTTGGCGTTTTGTCATTCCAGCCGTTTAATTCTTTCGTAGTTAACCATTTGTAGAGCGGAGCCTGTCCGTCGCCTTTGGTTACTACTTTGGAGAACATCGGGAAGCTTACTCCGTAATTCTTCTGGCAGAAGGCTCCAATTTCTTCTTCAGAACCAGGCTCCTGTGACCCAAAATCATTGGAGGGAAAGCCCAATACGACGATTTTGTCTTTGTTGCCTTCGTAGAATTTTTCCCAGTCCGCGTACTGAGGCGTGAAACCACATTTGGAGGCCGTGTTCAGAATGATTACTTTTTTGCCTTTGTACTGAGACAAATCCACTTCCTTACCTTCCAGCGATTTCACTTTAAAATCGTACAAATTCTGTTTAGCCGGAGCAACGCTCTCGGGACGGCTTGCGACTTCATTTTTATCCGCAAATAAGCCAGTAAATAGGGTTCCAAGCATAAGCAAAAGCTTTACCATCTGGAGTCAGATTAAAGTGTATAAGGTTTGATGAATAAACGAATGGAACGTCAATTAGTTCAGCGAATATAGTAGTTTTCCGTTAGCCGTTTTCAGAGGTTAATCCGGGAGTATTGCGAAGCGAATGTAACTCCCCTGATTACTGCCCGCTTTTCAGCGAACCGCCTGTTTCAAGCTTCTAAGGTTATGGCTTCCAGCGAAAAAGCGGGTAACAGCCAGTGTTAATTGTGTGGCATAGTGCCCAAGAGCGTCTACCTTTGTGAAATAATCCCAGTTTCATGCAGAAAAAGAATAGCAACGCCTACGAAAAAAAAGAAGATACCCGCTTTGCCGTCACCGAACCGGCCGAGCTTATGACCTTTTTGTTAGCGAAATTTCCATCCAAAAATCGTAATAACATTAAATCTCTCCTGCGGGACAAGCAGGTGCTGGTGAACGATAAGATTACCTTTCAGTTCAACCATCCCCTGCAGGTGAACGATGCCGTCCGCGTTCGCTGGACCAAGGCTCCCGTTGAGAAACAGTACGAAGGAATCAAGATTATTTTTGAAGATGAACACCTGATTGTCATCGAAAAAGAAGAAGGTATTTTGTCAATGGCTACTGAGAAGGAAAAGCGAAAAACGGCTTACAGTACGCTGAGTGAGCACGTAAAAAAGCAGAATCCCAAAAATAAGATTTTTATTATCCACCGACTGGACCGGGAAACGTCGGGACTGATGATGTTCGCCAAAAGCGAAGTGGTTCAGAAAAAAATGCAGGAATCCTGGCAGTCCACAACGAAGGAGCGGGTGTATCTGGCTATTATTTCCGGCAGTCCCAGAAAACCGGAAGATACCATTACCTCCTACCTCGTGGAAAGCGAGAAGTCGATGATGGTCTATTCGACCCAAAACGCCGAACGCGGGCAAAAAGCCGTTACCCATTACGAAACGGTTCAGCAAAATCGTTATTTCTCCATGCTGAAGGTAAGTCTGGAGACGGGCCGTAAAAATCAGGTTCGGGTACACCTGCAAAGCATTGGTCATCCCATTGTAGGCGATAAGAAATACGGATCGAATACGAATCCCATTAACCGTCTGGCTCTGCACGCCTGGGTATTGGCGTTCCAGCATCCGATCACCAACGAGCAAATGCACTTTGAAACAGCAATCCCGACGAAATTTGCCAGTCTGATGAATCGGTAATAATCAGGAATTTCTTTTGGGTTTTATTAAAACGAACTTCCCGAAAGCTTACACCTCTCGGGAAGTTAATCAACGACTGGTTTGTAACCCTCGCTATCGCTCTTCTGAATTGGCAATTTCAATAGGCGGATCACAGATCCGCGACAGACAGGTTCCGGATTGTAAATCCGGAACAGCATAATTGTAAATCCGGAACAGCGTAAACCCTAAGAATTTACTTACGTATGCTCTTTCGGATTTTCAATCCGAAAGCCATCGGTCTGGGATTTATAATCCCTCTTTAGCGGATTAAAAGTAAAGAAGTCTGTAAAACAACACATCCCGAAAGTTTTAGAACTTTCGGGATGTTGAATAAGTAAACGCTAACAACCAATTACATTCGTTCCGGAACGGTTACACCTAATAAACCCATCGCTTTACGAATGACTTCCGCAACGGCTTTGGAAAGGGCCACCCGGAATTGCTTCTTGTCCAGATTTTCTTCCGCAAAGATCGGTACCTCACTGAAGAACTGACTGTAGGTTTTCGCCATATCGTACGCATACTGAGCGATCAGAGCGGGGCTGTACATGGTACAGGCGTCCTCCACCCGTTGCGGAAACTGGCTGAGGGTAAAGATCAGATCCCGTTCGCTGGCGTGTAAATCAATCGCGGCCGGAGCCGTTGGTGTTAATTCCAGCTGGTCCGCTTTGCGAAGGATCGAACGAATCCGGGCATGGTTGTATTGGATATAAGGTCCGGTGTTACCCTGAAAATCCACACTTTCCTGGGGATTAAACAGCATCCGTTTCTTTGGATCTACTTTCAGCAGGAAGTACTTCAGAGCACCCATCGCCAGGGTATGATAGAGAGCTATGGCTTCTTCTTCCGTAAATCCGTCGATTTTGCCTAACTCCTTCGTCATCGCTTCGGCGGTATCATTCATTTCCTGCATCAGGTCGTCGGCGTCTACTACCGTTCCTTCGCGGGATTTCATTTTACCACTGGGTAAATCGACCATTCCGTAGCTCAGGTGAGACAGGCCCGCCGCGTACGGACGACCCAGTTTCTGCATGATCAGAAATAATACTTTGAAGTGATAATCCTGCTCATTCCCCACCACATACACGGACTTTTGCATTGGAAAATCTTCGGCCTTCAGATCCGCCAGTCCTAAATCCTGCGTGATGTATACGGAAGTTCCGTTGGAGCGTAAAACTAGTTTCTCATCCAGTCCATCGGCCGTCAGGTCAATCCAGACCGAGTTATCAGGGCGGCGGTAGAATACGCCTTTTTCCAGCCCTTCTTCAATAATATCTTTGCCTAATAAATAGGTATCCGATTCGTAATATATCTTATCGAAGTTGACGCCCATTTTTTTATAGGTTTCGTCAAAACCAGCGTACACCCAGCTGTTCATCGTTTCCCACAGACCAATCGTCGCAGGGTCGCCTTCCTCCCATTTCAGCAGCATGGCTTCGGCCTGTTTCAGAAGCGGAGCCTCTTTCTCTGCCTTTTCCTTCTCCATGCCCCCTTCCACTAATTCCGCAATCTGAGCTTTGTAAGCTTTATCAAATTCCACGTAATACTTCCCAACCAGATGATCACCCTTGATGCCACTGGTAACAGGCGTTTCGTTATTGCCAAACAGCTGATAAGCCAGCATGGATTTGCAGATGTGAATACCCCGATTGTTCACCACGTTGGTCTTCATCACTTCGTAACCACCCATTTTCAGGATTTCGGCAATCGAATATCCCAGGAAGTTATTACGCAGGTGTCCCAGGTGCAGGGGCTTATTCGTATTGGGTGACGAATATTCCACCATTACTTTCTGGCCTTTGTCGGGTAACTGCCCGTATTTTTCATTTCCGTGAATGGTCGCGAAAAGCTCCAGCCAAACCTGATCAGAAATGCTAAGGTTCAGAAAACCCTGCACCACGTTAAAAGCCGACACCGGGCCGTTCTGAGCCACGAGGTATTCGCCCAGCTTCGTCCCGACTTCTACCGGGCTTTTCTTTAATTGCTTGGCATAGGGGAAGCATACGAAGGTATAAAAGCCTTCAAACTCCTTCTTGGTAGGCTGCAAAGCCAGATCAGCAGCGGCTACGTCAATATCAAACTCCTGTTTCAGAGCGGCGGCCAAAGCCCCCTGTATATATTCGGTGAGATTCATAGTCAGTCAAAAACTCTGCAAAACTACACGAATTGCGGTAAGGACGCTAGGGTTTTTACGTTCTGTCCGCCGTTTAGCCGGTATAGCATTCGCCGTTAATCCGTGAATTATAAAAATCAAATTGTTAAATACCGTTAAAATGTAGAGGGGTTAGGTAAGGATTATTACTTTTATTTTCAATTCTTCAACCCTTTAATACTGCTTATGAAAAAGTTAATACTTACGACTTATGCTTTGCTGGTAAGTGTATCTGCAACTCTGGCACAAATTCCGGCAGGCACCAAATTAAGAATCTATAACCCCGGTTTTAATCATAGTATTAACCAGTTAAACCGCCCTGCTGATCTGTATGGACAAACCAAAACCTGGATGGGTCTCGGCTATGGCAGATTTGTTAAAGACAACGTCGCAAGAGGATGGATAATCAGACCTGAATTAGGTACTTCTTTCGATCGAAGTGCTGACGAAACATTCTGGTATCCGAAACTGGAAATTGGCTATTTTAACAGGAGATATCTTTCCATTACTCCTGATCTTTATCTCTTTGGGGAAGGGAAAATAGGCGTAAGTTCACAACAAAGTATTTTACCCAAAGGCATGCGAACTAGTGATTCAAAGATACAGAATTATACTGCCCTCGCTCAGGCCAATTTTGGAGTTACTTACTTTCTAAAAAATGGCTGGGCTCTGGAATCCAGTGCCAATCTGGGGAACTTATCCGTTAATCATTCTCGTCAGAATGACCACACACAAAGCACTACAATTCAGCTAAATTCTTCCTTATACGCTCAGAAATTCCAGGTAGGTTTCAGTAAGTATATTGATTACAATCCGGCCAAATCCGTTTTCACTAAAGAGACGCCATACCAGCCCGGTCAAACTTTTATTGGAGGTAACGTAAGTTTCCTGAATACTTCCTATACCTATGCTAATTTGAGTAATGAATATACCAGTAACGCTCAGTCCCTGAATCTGGGCTTTTCAAAAGGAAAATTTGTTACTTCAACCCATGCCAGGGGCTTTGGCTTTTCTGCCTTATTTAATACTTCGAAATACTCCAGTGCTGATACTTCATTTCAGAATTATCAGAATTTTGGCCTGTCAGCCAACGTATTCCATGAACATTACTTAGCTCTGTCCCCGAAGTTTTCGGTGGTAGCTATCACCTCCCTGAATGCCTATTATTCTTCCGTAAAAACTAATACGTCCACCAGCCGATACAACGACCATACCTTAGCCCTAAGCCCTGATTTCAGCCCGGCTATTCAGTATCAGTTTAGTCCACGCTGGTCGATTCTGGCCCGTGTGGGGTCATTCACCGTTGGAAGTCTGGGAGTCACCTTACGTGATTACAAAGTATCTGGCAGCGACAATGATTTATCCGCTGCTTTGAGCTTCAACCCTTCCTACACCATTGGAAATTCAGGTGTTTCCCTGAGGTATTTTCCGGGCAGATAAGCTAACGTTCCCTTTCATCCAGCAGGACTGGCAGGATACTTCTGCCAGTCTTTTTTATGCCGTAGCTAAAGTTGATCTCGTAAAACCCATACTTTTGATACCTGCCATCCCTGTTTCATACCCATTACGACGAAAAGCCATGAAAAAAATACCTTTACTAAGCCTGCTGCTGGGCCTGTCTGCCCCTCTTTTTGCTCAAACGTCCGAAGGAAACCGTTTCATCAGCTTTACGGGAAATCTGGGCTTTTCAGCCGAGAAAACGGCCTCCGATCTTACCGTTCCTACCCGGGAGCGTACGTACGACATCAACCTTGAATTCAATCGGGGTAAATTTATTCGGGATAATACCGCTCACGGCTGGAATATTGGTTTAGGGTATAATCACTATCAGATTCTGGAAGCTGGTTATGCCGCTTCCAGACCTTCGCTATCAGCCAATTACTTACTCAGAAAATACGTAGTTCCCTCCGAACGCGTCCGGGCCTTTGCACAGGGAACGATTGGAGCTTCGTATCAGCCTACCATCTTGGAAGGTGAATTTACCCAGAACACTTTCGGTGCGGGAGCTTCGCTTGGGTTAGGACTTACCTACTTTTTCAAGAAGGACTGGGCCTGGGAAGCGACGGCCAATCTGGCCCATCTGGGAGTAACCCATACCCGACAGGAAGGCGAAAAAGTAAGTACGAATGTGGCTCTGAATGGCTCCTTTGGCATCAGCTCATTCAAAATCGGACTGGCTCATTACTTTGGGTCAAGTAGTTCGCCTTTTGAAGAATCTCCTCAGCAATCGCTGTATTCCATTGGAACAGGGTACCTGGCAGCTGATCTTTCAGGACTTCATAATTCCTATGCACTCTCTAACATGACCGGCGTCAGCCTGGGCTTTTCAGGCGGAAAGTTTATTACTGCCCGGAAAGTAATAGGTCTTGGCGTAGCCGGTTCTTACGTTACGACTAACTCTTCTTCGGAAAATCTTTCGACGGGTTGGGCGGTCAGTGCCCGACCTTTCACCGAGTATTACTGGCCCGTTTCCGGCAAATGGACGGCCTTCGTAAACGGTGGGATTGCTCTGGCTTATACGTCAACAAAAATCAACAGTACCGGAAACGAAACATCTACGCAATCGTATCTGGTTCAGCCTACCCTGCGTCCGGGCATTCAGTATCAGCTCACTACCCGATGGGCTCTGGCAGCCATGATTGGCACCCTCGACCTGAAAGGATTTTCGGCTACTAAAACGCAGCTGCAACAATCCAGTGTTAATACCCCAAAAACTACGCTTAATTTCGCCATTGACCCCACCTATCAGCTGGCCAATACGTCTTTATCGCTCCGTTTTTTTCCGGGTCGATAAGCCCCTATCAGCAGCCATAAAAAGCGGTCTGGAAAATTCCAGACCGCTTTTTATGGTTAAATACCTAAGTTCGTTCGAAACAGCTTAATTGCGATAGCTAACAGAATTACGCCAAATATCTTTTCCAGAATTCCGGTTCCGGCAGGACCTATTTTCTTTTCAATCCAGGAGGAAGATTTCAGGACCAGATAAATTAATCCCAGGTTTACAAAAATCCCAACCAGAATGTTAATTTCCTGATACTGGGCTTTTAAAGAAAGGATGGTGGTCATGGTTCCGGCTCCGGCAATGATCGGAAACGCCAGCGGAACAATGGAAGCAGCCCTGGGCTGAATATCTGTACTTTTAAAAATGCTACGTCCCAAAGTCATCTCCAGACCAATCAGAAAAATGATTAAAGCACCAGCCACGGCAAACGACTGAACGTCTACCCCAAAAAGTTTCAGAATGGAAGTTCCAATGTATAAAAAAGCGATCATGATCCCACCCGATACCAGCGTGGTGGTAGCGGCATGAATGTCTCCAATTTTCTTTCGAATATCCAGTACAATAGGGATCGCTCCCAAAATATCGATTACTGAAAACAATACCAGGGTTACCGATAATACTTCTTTAAAATTAAACTTCATAACTGTTTTTTTTTCTGAGTGCAGGAGACGTTAATTCTGAGTAATAAAATGCTTTAATATGGAAAATTCATTATCCGTTATTGCCGGAAAATTGGCTATTCTAAATGTATTTTCTTTCCAGTTTCCGTAGCCGTTTCCGAGCATGATACCGTGCGATTTTGCGGTAGTTTTAATCTGACTGATTTTTTCTTTTTCGCCCGTAATTGCCAGAACCGTATCCGACTGAACCAGGGCCTGATCGGCTAATGTAGTCCATCGGGTTTTCTGGTTTATAAACTGAATCATCATCTGAGCCCGGTTTTCGATATGCTTCGCCACGTCAGCTAAAACCGAAACATGCTCCAGCACTCGTTTTAACAGATAGATATTCAGAACATTAGGCGTATAATGGGTCTGGAATTTCGCCGCGTTTTCGTGAATAAATAACAGGCTGTTGTAATGATTTCGCTCGTTTATCTCTTCGGCACGCTTCAACGCCCGGGGACTGTATATCATGATACCCAGGCCAGCGGGTAACCCGAAACATTTTTGTACGGAAGCAAACCAGATATCTCCTAAGGTCCAGTCGAACTCCACTCCTGCTATGGATGAGGTGGCATCCAGAGCAATCAAACCGGAAGTCTGTTCACGTATACGCTGAAGCGTTGAACTTCGGATTTGCGTTCCATTCGACGTTTCATTCTGAGTCAGGCAAATGATTTCGGCGTCTTCAGTCAGTCTACATTCTTCATTCAGACCAAAAGGGCGATGGGTTACTTCAATCCCCAGCTTCTGAGTGTATTCTGCCCATTTTTGTCCGAAAGATCCATTATAGGCATGCAGCGACTGTTTTTGGGTGATAGACTGAGCGATAATTTCCCAGCCTTCGGTTGCCGAAGACATGAAAGCTACGTGATAATCCTCGGGAATGTGTAATTTTTCGTGCAGTAAACGATACGTTTCTTTTACCATTTCCATCGCTTCCCCACTGCGGTGATTAACACTCAACAGGCCTGACTGATACGCATCCTGCATGTACGTAGCTATCTGTGGATAGACTTTCGATGGACCTGGATAAAAAGAAAGCATCATTTTTCTGATTTGAAGTAAATTTAACTAAGGTGAGTTCAGAGGTAATGGATGAGCTCGCTGCGTGTTTATAGTAGCGAACGAATCGCCATCTCGTAGCCTTTCAGTCCAAAGCCCACTATGATTCCTGCCGCTTTGGGGCTGATGTAACTGTGATGGCGAAAGCTTTCCCGGGCGTGAACGTTCGAAATATGTACCTCAATGACGGGTGTTTTAACGCCCGAAATGGCATCCGCCAGGGCTACACTGGTATGGGTATAAGCTCCGGCATTCAGAATGATTCCGTCGTAAGAAAAACCAACTTCGTGAATTTTATCCAGCAAGGCTCCCTCGTGGTTAGACTGGAAATATTCCAGCGTCACTTCAGGGAATTTCGGCAATAAAGTGTCGAAAAACTCTTCGAAGGTCTGCGAACCGTACACTTCGGGTTCCCGGCGACCGAGTAAATTTAAATTGGGACCGTTGATAATCAGGATGCGTTTCACCTTTTCTGCTGGTTTAGGATTAATCCCTTATTTCCTGTGTTATATTTAAAAGTGGGAGGTATTCCTCCTGAGGCCTGCTCACGCAGGTTTTATCGTGAAAACAAAGGAAATAACGGTTCATCAATGCTTTGGCAAAGCTATCTTAAAAACTTTAAATCTTACCTGACACTCGAACGCTCTCTTTCCGAACATTCGATTGAGGCGTATCTGCACGATGCTCAGAAATTTATTCAGTACCTGCAGTTGTCGGGTCTGGAGAAGCTTAGGCCCGAAGCCGTAACGGACGTTCATTTGCTGGATTTTCTATATTACATCGGCGAATTAGGCATTGCTTCCACTTCTCAGGCCCGCATTTTATCGGGCATCAAGGCTTTTTTCAAGTTTATGTTACTGGAACAGGTCATTCCGACCGATCCAGCGGCTCTCATTGAATCACCGAAGTTAGGTCGAAAACTGCCCGATACGCTTAGTTTCCCGGAAATTGAGGAACTCCTGGCCGCCATTGATCTTTCCACCCCCGAAGGGACCCGAAACCGGGCTATTCTCGAAGTTCTGTACGGATGCGGACTCCGAGTATCCGAACTGACCGACCTGCGAGTCAGCGAATTATATTTTGATATTGGCTTTATTCGTGTGTTTGGAAAAGGCGGCAAGACCCGACTGATTCCCGTGGGCCGCGACGCCATCAAGTACACGCAGATTTACATGGAAGAAATCCGGCGGCATCTGGACATTCAGAAAGGTTCGGAAGACATGCTTTTCCTCAACCGTCGTGGAAAAAGCCTGACCCGGATCATGATTTTTCTGATTATTAAAGACCTAGCGGCCAAGATTGGTTTGGAGAAAAATATTTCTCCGCACACCTTCCGGCATAGCTTCGCTACGCACCTGATTGAAGGAGGAGCAGACTTGCGGGCCGTGCAGGAAATGCTCGGCCATGAATCCATCACCACCACGGAAATTTATACGCACCTCGACCGGGATTATCTAAAGACCGTTATTACGGAATACCATCCCCGCGGGCGTTAGCTTTTGCGGTCTCAACTGGTGCTCAGGCTTGTTTATACCTGGAAAAGCAGTAAATTACTTAAGATGAATCCGGCAGAAAATAAATTTCTGAACTGAAGCCCGGAGCGAATCGTTATAGTACTAATTGACACTTAAACCCCGTATTTTACTGAATGCTATTCCCAGCTCTCACTGATTTATTAAGCCAAACCGAAGGCTCCAACCTTGAATTCAAGCGTACCATTGAAACACCCGGCCGAATTGCCAAAACACTCGCGGCTTTCGCTAATACTTCCGGCGGCTGGCTGGTCATTGGCGTAAACGATGACCGCTCGGTTAAGGGAATTGAATCAGAGAAAGATATTGTTCAGCAACTCGAAGCTGCTTCTGATTTATTCGTTCAGCCGGGCGTATTGCTTCGGTATCAGGCCGTTGAACACTACGAACGCCGCGTTCTGATCGTTCGGGTGGACGAAAGCGAAGACAAACCCCACCAGGCCAAAGATCATCAGGGACAGTGGCAGGTGTACGTTCGGGCCCGGGACAAGTCGGTTCCTGCGAGCAAACAAATGGGCAAATGGTTGCAGGAACAGGGCGAAGTATCGCCGGAATTGCTTCAGCAGCACAACGTCAAACGCCTGATTACTTACCTCCAGAAAAACAAGCAGGTCACGGCCAAGCAGTTTGCTCAGCTGGTCAATATGTCAGAGTACCGGGCGGATAAATTATTACAGCAATGCAGTCGTGAAGGTCTGTTATTAACGCTGGATAACCAGCAGCCCAAGTCTTTTACTTTACGAAAATAACAAAAGCCCCGAAGTGATGACTTCGGGGCTTTTTATCAAAGATCGGATTGAACCGATTACTTCATGCTGTCTTTGATTTGTTTGATGTGGTTCAGGTGCTCCTGAACAACGCCTGAGGTTTTCGTAGCAAATTCTTTCAGCTGCATATCTTTACAATCAGTAGCTGCTGAATTAAATGCTTTCTGATCCATTTCGTGATCATCCACCATCAGACTTACGTATTTCTTATCGAAGTCTTTGCCTGACAACTTGCTCAGCTCGTTGTATTTTTCCTGATGATCTTCAGACATTTGCGTAGGTAACGTAATGCCTTTAGCCGAAGCAATTGACATCAGTTCTTCGTTAGCTTTACCGTGATCTTTCACCATCATGGCCGCAAATTCTTTTACTTTAGGATTAGTAGCTTTCTGCTCTGCCAGTTTAGCGGCCTCAACTTCGTACATGCCACCGCTGGCTGCTTTCATAGCGAAATCAGCGTCTTTGCTGTCAACAGTTTGCAGGCTATCGTTCATGTCTTCCGCCTGTTCTGTTGCGGCTTCGGCCTGTTCTTCAGAAGCTTTTTCGGTGTTTGATTTATTTTCACAAGCCTGGAATGCGATCGCACTAGCGGCCAGCATGCATAACATGGTTACCTTTTTCATCGTGTGTAGCGATTAATTAAGAGTTAGTCTCTTGGTTGATAAATTGAATCCTTAAAAACTCTTAAAAATTTCGTACCTACCTATACATAATCTCGTTAACCATTCGTTTTCACTGATTGCCAGTCTATTAAAAGAGGAAATTTTTCCGCAACTTTTGGAAAGACTGTATATAAAAGCGAACAGGTCCCCAAAATTGAGGGGAGCTGTTCATTCATTCTTAACCCGGGCCTTCTAGTTACGCAAGGCTTCTCCTCCGGTCAGCACCTGATTAATGCGTTCCATGGTTTTCATTTCTCCGCTTAAACTTAGGAAGGCTTCCCGTTCCAGATCCAGCAGGTATTGTTCGGAAACCTGCTGGGGCTGATCTAGTTTTCCGCCAGAAATGACATAAGCCAGTTTTTGCAAAATCAGCTGATCGTGTTCACTGATTAAGTTAGCGGCCCGCATCTGGGCTATGCCCATTTCGAAGGCATTTATTCCTCTTTTTCCCAGGACCTGAATATCGGTTCGGGGGGAAGCCTGCGTATATCCCTGATTGGCCAGCTTTACCGCAGCATTACGAGCTTCGGCAATCAGCCGGGACCGATGGAAGACGATCTGATCTGTAGAACGCAGGAAATTCATTTCGAGAGCCTCCTGAGCCGAACCGGAAACTTTGGCCGTAGCAATATTCGTAAAAGCCCGCTGAAGAGCTTCCTCATCGCCCTGACGGTACAGGTCCGAACAGCGTAGAGCCATTTCTTTGGTGCCACCCCCCGCCGGAATCAGGCCTACGCCTACTTCCACCAGTCCCATGTACGTTTCTGTGGCGGCCACGATCTGATCGGCATGAAGACTGATTTCGCAGCCCCCGCCCAAAGCCAGGGTGTGCGGAGCCACCACGACCGGGACGGAAGAGTAACGCACCCGCATCATGGTTTGCTGGAAACGGGCAATCATTTGATTCACTTCCTCCCATTTTTGCTGGGAGGCGTACACGAACAGTAAGCCAAGGTTCACTCCCGCCGAAAACGCTTCCGTTGAATCATTCCCAATGACCAGCCCGCGATAGTTCTGCTCGGCCAGCGTTAAGGCGTGTTCCAGAGCATCCATTAGCGGTAAGCCGAAGGTATTCATTTTGGAGTGAGCCTCCAGACCGATGATTCCCTCACCCAGATCCCAGAGATGAGCCTCGGCATTACTCCAGATTTCCTGAGAACCCCGTAAGTGATTCAGAATAATGATCCCGTCCTGACCGGGAATAAGCTGATATTCTCTGGAAATGATATCGTAATAATATCGCTTCGTGCGTTCGAGCGTATAGAAATGCCCCTTACCTGACCCGGCGAGCTCATACACCCAGTCCGCTGGTTTTTTACCCTGGCTTTCGATGAGTTCAATCCCATTCTGAATTCCCAGCGACTCCCACAATTCGAACCAGCCGTATTGCCAGTCGAAAGCCGCCTTCACGGCCTGATCAATCTGGTACAGACCATCCGCTATTTCAGGAATCCGATGACTGACGTATGCCAGATTATCGGCAAGAATTCTCCGGTAAAAATCAGCCGTTTTTCCTTCTGCCTTCCACAACAGCGAAAGTTTAGCTTCCAGACTGGGAGCCTTTTTGCTGGCTTCCAGCAGGGGTAACTTCAGTTTCTGAGCCGGGCGGTACTCGAGGGAAGATAAATCCAGGGCCCGCAGTACCGAAGCTCCGTTTTCATCTTTTTCTTTCTTATAAAAGCCTTGCCCCACGCCCTCTCCGAGCCATTGGTTTTGAACAAGCTTCGCCAGAATGGGTGGAACCTGAAATGCACGGCGGGATTCATCAGTACTCAGGGCCTGAGCTAAGCCCTGAGCCGCAACGGCCAGGTTGTGAAGACCGAAGGTATCGGCCATTCGAAAGGTACCTGATTTAGGTCTTCCCAGCGGAGCAGACGTTAAGGCATCCACTTCTTCGATGGATAAACCCAGCTCTTCAGCCGCCCGGATGTTTTGCAGTAATGAATAGATTCCGAGGCGGTTCGCCAGAAAAGCGGGCGTGTCTTTGGCGACCACTACCGTTTTGCCCAAATGAAAATCGGCGAAACGAGTCAGAGATTCGATCACATCCGGGGCCGTTTTCGGGGTCGGAATGATTTCCAGTAACTTCACATAACGAACGGGCTGGAAGAAATGAGTTCCGCAGAAATGCGTTTGAAAATCGTCACTCCGGCCCTGAATTAACCATTGAATTGGTACTTGTCCGGTAGCGGAGCTTACGACACTTCCGGGTTTACGCAAAGTATCGACTTTTTCCAGAATGCTTCTTTTGACTTCAATATCCTCCGCTGCGGCTTCTATAATCCAGTCACAATCCTGTATTCTTGAAAAATCGTCTTCCAGATTTCCGAGCATTACCCGCCTTTCGAAGGCTCTGGAATACAACGGATGTGGTTTGGATTTGATTACCCGCTGGATTCTTTTTGGCAGGTCTGAATGGTCCGTTTCTCCGAATAGGGTTATTTCGGTTCCGGCATTCGCTATGTGAAGAGCGATCTGTATACTTAATTCACTACTGCCTAAAACGGCTATTTTCTGGATCGTACGATTCATATCTTCAGGATTCGCGGGATTTGCTCTGCTTTTTACGACGGTCAATCCAGCTCAGCACGTCCCGCAGACGTTTTACAGTCGACTGGTGGCCCAGTACGTGCTCCATGTCCGACAGTTCAATTTTTAAAGCTTCAATCGAAATGGTAATCTCAAAAACGGAAATGGCCAGGGCTCCGGCCTGCATGAAAAGGGCAATTCCAAAGAGCCAGCCCGCTGCCACCTGATACTCCAGATAAATGGAAATCATACACAGGATACTGACAAACAGGCTACTTACGCCCAGAAACTGCATATTCCGAATCAGCAATACCCGAAATTGCAGGGAGCGGATCTGTTCAATAAGCACAATGTTATTCAGCGAAGCAGGATTAACCCGATATTCGGCGTGTAAGTCCCGGATTACTTTGGCCGTAGCCGTAAAACGATTGGTGAATCCAAGCAGCAGCAACGATGCCGTTGAGAACAAAAGTGCTGGAGTGGATAAGGTTAATTCCATGGATATTGGTTGAAACGACAGATTAATTACTCTTAGCCCGGAGGTTGTTATTTTCGGCATCGACGACCCGCTGAATTTCCTTCATGGTATCAAAAAACACCCGGAGTTTTTCTTCTCCGATCCGCTGAACCATCAGGGCATTGAAACGCAGGACTTCCTGCCGGGCAATGTCCCGTTTTTGTTTACCCTCTTCCGTTAAAAAAATATTGACCACCCGTTTGTCGTGCTCGTCCAGTTGGCGATAAATCCAGCCTTTCTCTTCGAGCGTTTTCAACATACGGGTCAGAGAGTGAGGTTCTAAACCCAGCAAAGGAGCGATTTTAGTGGCCGGAGTTCCGGTTTTATCAATATTCAGCAGAACGTACCCCGTTGCCATGCTCATATCCGACCGGGCTGCACTGGTGTTATACATCCGGCTGATGGCATACCAGACGGTCTTGATATGATAATCAACGGTTTTTTCCGCTTTCATGCCCATAAGGTTTGGGGAAGGTGACATTTTATTTTACCAAAGGTGGGAAAAAGCGAAAGAAGAGGCAACTTCTCCTCTTCCCCGATTCCTGCCTAAAAGTCCATCCTTCAATCAAAGGCTTCCTTTTTCACTGGCCTGCATGGCTAGCTCCATTTTTTCCCGGTCAAATTCCTTTTCGTTATTGGCGATCCAGATCGTAGCTACGCCATTGCCGATAATGTTCGTAATGGCCCGGGCTTCGGACATGAACCGATCCACTCCCAGCAGTAAGGCCAGCCCTTCTACCGGAATTACCTTTACGGCCGTCAACGTGGAAGCCAGCACGACGAAACCGCTACCGGTAACCCCGGCGGCTCCTTTGGAAGTCACCATCAGAATACCAATGATCGTCAGAATCTGCTCCCAGGTGAGGTGCACCTGAAATACCTGGGCCAGAAAAATGGTGGCCATGGACAGGTAAATGGTCGTGCCGTCCAGGTTGAATGAATAACCCGCCGGAACGACCAGACCTACGACGGGTTTCGAACAACCCATCCGCTCCAGTTTTTCCATGATGGAAGGCAGAGCGGCTTCCGAAGAAGACGTTCCTAATACAATCAGTAATTCTTCCTTAATGTATTTCAGGAAACGCCAGATGCTTAGTTTATAATACCGGAGAATGAGTCCTAACACCCCGAAAACGAAACAGGCCATGGTCAGATACACGGTTATCATCAGCTTTCCCAGGGGTAATAAGGTATGAATGCCGTATTTGCCAATGGTATAGGCCATCCCACCGAATGCTCCAATCGGAGCCATCAGCATAACTTTATGCAAACCCCAGAAAATGTATTTGGATGCTTTCTGGAGGAGGGTAACCACGTTCTCCCGACCGGAGTAACGACTCAGAAAAGCTCCCAGCACGATGGCAACCACCAGTACCTGAAGCGTAACGTTATCTCCGAAGAAAGTCCACCAGCTAAATTCCTGAGCCGAGCTGGTATATTTGGAAATATCTCCACCCTTCACCTGATTGGTCACTACGCCATCACCGGGACGCAAAATCTGAGCCAAAGCTACTCCAATGATCAGAGCGAAGGTTGTCACTACTTCAAAGTACAACAGAGCTTTGGCCCCCACCTTCCCTACTTTCTTTAAATCACCCATGCTGACAATTCCCAGAGTAATGGTCAGGAAGATGATGGGGTTAATAAATAACTTGACGGTACTGATAAAAATGCCACTCAGGAACTCACTGATGGTTACTCCCAGGGTTAATTCCTGGCCCATGAAATGTCCTTTGACGGGTTCTTCCATGACCCGATACAAGGCAATGTCCGGAAAAAAGTGACCTAATAAGATACCTGAAGTAATGGCAGTTAAGACCCAGAAAGTAAGGTTAGAGAAGAGGTTTTTCATTGTATATGGAACAAAGCCAAAGCCGAAATATACCAAATTTATCAGTAGCACTGGGGTAAAAAACGAAAAAAACCACAACCCGAAGGTTGTGGTTTTAGAATATTATTCACCAGCGATGGACTACCACCAGGCTAATTCAAGGCCTAAACCGTAGATGGTCAGAATCCATCCGGCAACCCAGGCAAGCGTAATCAGAACCCATAAGCCGCTGCTCCAGATGGCTACCGCACTGATGATACTCAGAATCAAAGCCCCGGCCAGGATAATTACCCCGATCCGCAGGTATTTATTCCAGTCAGCAAATGGTTTCATTCCTTTGGCCTGAGCTTTCTCGGCCTTTACAATTTGCTTGTTTACTTTCTTAACTACCAGTTTTTCAACCGCCGTCAGTTTTTTACCAGCCTGAGTAACTACGTTTACGTGACCCTTTTCGTCTTTCTTAAACGCAATTTTGTTCATCAGCTCAGCTGCTCTCTTGTGGGCGATGATTCCCTTTTTCGTAGAAGCTACTGCCACAGGAGCTTCTGCTTTGGGGCTTTCTACAGGTTTTGCCGCTTCTACCAGAGAAGGAGCTTTTACCTCTTCCGCTACGGGAGCTGCATCCACCGGAGCTGCCACTTCCGACTGGGGAGCCTTTGCTTTCGCAACGTGCTCAATGGCCGGAGTCGTTGATTTCTGGAATGTCGTATACTGGGTACGCTGACAAGAGGTAAGTGAGAGAGCCATCAGACCGACGGCTGAAGCAAGTACATGAAGTTTTTTCATTTTGGAGTTTGTTTTATAGGTTGAACACCACCGCATAATTAGGGATTTTCCCTATTCTATGCAACGGAGTCACCAAAATTAGTGCATTAATCTACTTACCTGTTGACAAATAAGCAACGCCTTAAGTACTACAGATCAATAGATTACTAAAAAAAGCAGGTACTTGAATCAAGTGCCTGCTTTTTTTACAACTCCAGGGTGTCTATTAATACTTATGCTTCAACGGCCAGCTTAAACTCGGAGGTCAGGTGGAATTTAATATCAGGATTATTCTGAATATTCATCCGGAGCATCCATTCCGATTCGGCCAGGAAAACCGGGTGTTCGTCTTTGTCGTAAGCAATCTGCGTTCCTTTCAGACGAATGTATTCATTGAGTTTAGCCGGGTTTTCACTGGTAATCCAGCACGCCTTCGAAATGGGCATATTATCAAAGCGACATTTGGCTCCGTATTCGTGTTCCAGACGGTACTGAATGACTTCAAACTGTAGTTCACCCACGGTTCCCACCACTTTCCGGTTACCGGGCTGAATCATGAATAACTGAGCAACCCCTTCGTCGGTTAACTGCTGAATTCCCTTCTCCAGCTGTTTGGATTTAAGCGGATCCATATTGATTAACTCCTTGAAAATCTCGGGCGAGAAGCTCGGAATTCCCTGGAAGAACAGCTCTTCTCCTTCAGTCAGGGTATCCCCGATCTTGAAGTTACCCGTGTCATATAAACCGACCACGTCACCGGGGAACGCTTCGTCAATCACATCTTTTGACTGAGCCATGAAGTTGTAAGGGTTCGAAAAACGAACGCCTTTATCAAGCCGTACGTGGTGGTAGAACTTATTCCGTTCGAACGTACCTGAGCATACGCGTAAAAAGGCAATGCGGTCTCGGTGCTTGGGGTCCAGGTTGGCGTGAATCTTGAAAACGAATCCGCTGAATTTCTTTTCGGTAGGTTCAATAATCCGCACATCCGTCTGGCGTTCCTGCGTAGCCGGAGCAATTTCGCAGAACGTATCCAGCAATTCCTGCACGCCGAAGTTATTGACCGCTGAGCCAAAAAATACCGGAGCTACCTCTCCCTCCAGATAAGGTTCAGCCGTAAATTCGTCGTAAACGCCCTCAATCAGCTCCACGTCTTCGCGTAACTGATGGGCATCGCGTTCCCCCACCTGTTTGTCCAGCTCGGGAGAATTCAGGTCTTCAATGGCTACAATATCCCGCTCGATCCGGGTTTTATTTACGCTGAACAGGTTCAGCGATTTATCGTACAGATTATAAACGCCTTTGAAGTTCTGACCAATGTTGATGGGCCAGGTCAGCGGGCGTACTTTGATCATCAGTTTTTGCTCGAGTTCGTCCAGCAAATCGAAAGGATTCTGTCCTTCGCGGTCCATCTTATTGACGAAAATAATGACCGGCGTTTTTCGCATCCGGCATACTTCCATCAGGCGTTCGGTTTGCTCCTCCACGCCTTTTACGCAGTCAATCACCAGAATAACCGAATCGACGGCCGTCAGGGTACGATAGGTATCTTCCGCAAAGTCTTTGTGACCCGGCGTATCGAGGATATTGATTTTAAGGTCATTATACTCGAACGTCATTACCGAAGTCGCCACGGAGATTCCCCGTTGCTTTTCAATCTCCATAAAGTCAGACGTAGCTGACTTTTTAATTTTATTGGATTTTACCGCACCCGCCGTCTGAATAGCTCCGCCGAAAAGCAGTAATTTCTCGGTAAGCGTCGTTTTCCCGGCATCCGGGTGAGAAATAATTCCGAAGGTGCGACGTTTCGCAATTTCTTGTTCTATCTTGGTCATAATCAATAGGATTACCCTATATCTATCCACAGGCAACGTTCCTGTACGCTTCTTTTCTTCTGATTCGAAAACGGAAAACGGCTCCTTTCGAGCCGTTCAACAAAATTAACCATTTTCCGGAGGATTATTGGAAAATTGACTTCATTCCGTGAATTTATGCCGCTCACTCATCTTTTCCTGAGAAATATCGTAGGTTTGAATACGTAGTATAACCTTATCTAATGACTAAAACGCTTTATCTGGTTCGTCACGCCGAAGCCGAGCAACCGGCGGGTGGAGCCTACGACTTTCAACGTTCCTTAACTCCCCAGGGGTTAATTGACTCGGCTCGTATGGGGCGGAGCATGGCTGAAAAAAACCTCCGTATTGAGGCCCTCATCAGCAGCCCTTCCGAGCGTACCCGCATGACCGCTCAGGTTTTTGCCGAACAACTGGGTTTTGATTTTGAGAAAACGCAGTTCATACAGGACCTCTACGAAGGGGCTCCACGGTATTACCTCACCACCATCAATGAGATTCCGGATGAGGTGGACGTAGCGATGATCGTTGGACATAATCCTACGATTACCTATCTATCCGAATACCTCTGTCACGAGATCATTGGAACGGTTCCTCCCGGTAGCATCATTGCGATTGCTTTCGAAAACCTGGCCTGGTCAGAGGTTTCCAATCGGACGGGAAAGCTCCTGTTTTACGATTCTCCGGAAAAGCTGGCAGGCTTCGATCTTTAATGCTCACTTAAGCACAAGGCCCAACCAGATGGTCGGGCCTTGCTGTTTCAGTTAAGGGATTCGGCAGTTTGTCTGGGATAAAACTATGCGTTTCTTCTTGAAAAAATAATACAGCGTTAAAATATTTTTCGAAAACAAACGTTTAAACAGTCCCGAAAACACCCCGCCCGCCCTGAATTTTCGTGAATTCTTTCCGAAAAAAATCTACATTTTTTGCGACTGACGTACCTTTGCGGAATCCTCCGGACTTATTTCCGGGGTGATCTATGCTATGAATCGTCAGAAAAAAATATTCTTCATTGGATTACTCATTTTTACCCTGGCCGTGATTGCGATTACGGTGGACATGGCCCGTCGAACGACTGCCCCCTGGAACCGTAAAAAGACGATTGATCGGGTATTACCCATTACGCCGGACAGTACCCGGAAGTAATCTCAAGTACTAAAAAAGGGAACCGATGATCGGCTCCCTTTTTTGGTACATCCACTGTTACCAGATTTTTGCCCGAATGTCTTCCGGCCGATACATTTTATCACCGGGTTTCACTCCAAACGCTTCGTAGAAAGGCTCGAAGTTGGATAAGGGACCGTTGGTACGGAACTCGCCGGGCGAATGCGGATCGGTGTTTACCCGTAGCCGCAGGGCTTCATCCCGCGTTTTAGTCCGCCAGATCTGAGCGAAAGCCAGGAAGAAACGCTGATCGGGCGTAAAGCCATCAATTTTCTCGCTGGATTTTCCCTGCTTCGTGTACGTCTTGAAAGCCGCGTACGACACGGACAACCCGCCCAAATCAGCCAGGTTTTCACCCAGCGTTAACTGACCTTTTACGTGAAGGTTATCCAGAACGGTATAGCCATCAAACTGATCGATCACCAGCTGAGCCCGTTGTTTGAACTGCTCGGCGTCTTTGTCTTTCCACCAGTTTTTCAGCATACCCATGTAGTTATACTGACGGCCCTGATCGTCAAATCCGTGCGTCATTTCGTGTCCGATGACGGCTCCGATGGCCCCGTAATTAAAAGCGTCGTCCGCCGTAGGATCAAAGAACGGCCATTGCAGAATGCCAGCGGGGAAAGCGATTTCATTGCGAACCGGGCTATAGTATGCATTTACCGTGGGAGGCGTCATGCCCCACTCCGTCTTATCCACGGGCTTACCCAGACGGTTAATCATTTCGTCATACCGCCATTTGCTCAGGGCTTTGATGTTACCGAAGTAATCATTCCGTTTTACCGTTACGCCTTCATAGTTTTTCCATTTGGTAGGATACCCGATTTTAGGCGTGAAGGAATGTAACTTCTTCAGGGCTTCCTGCTTGGTTTCAGGGGTCATCCATTCCAGAGCATTGATGCGGGTTTCAAATACTTTCTGGAGATTGGCGACCAGCTCATCCATCCGTTTCTTGGATTCGGGCTTGAAGTATTTGGCAACGTATAACTGTCCCAGTAAGTCTCCTAACATACCGTCGGTCTGGCTCGAAAGTCGTTTCCAGCGATCCTGCTGGACCTTCTGACCGTTCAGCGTTTTTCCTACGTATTCGAAGCTGGCATTCACGAACGGACTGCTCAAATTCGAAGCCGCCGAACTAATCACCGAAAACTTCATCTTCGCTTTCAGCGTTTCGATGTTTTCAGCGGGCAGCATCGTGTTCAGGTATTCGTAATACTTCGGCTGACCCACGATGATCGTATCCGTTTTCATCCGAAGTTTGGTTAATACCATCGGTAAATCCAGATTAGGAATTTTAGCGGCAAAGTCCTTCGTGGCAAACTTGTTGTACTGAGCAACGGGATTACGCATTTCGATGCGTCCCAGGTGAGAAGCAGCAATCTTCGTTTCCAGGGCCAGAATATCGTCCGCCAGTTTCGCGGCTGCCTGAGCTTCGGTTCCCGTTAGGGTAAAGAGCGTAGTGATGTATTTTTTGTAGGCTTCCCGTACTTTTTTCGTGGCGGCATCGTCCTTGGTGTAGTAATCCTTCTCGGGTAAGCCCGTTCCGGTCTGACGCATACTTACGATATAAGCATCCGGATTTTTGGCATCGGCCCCGACCCCAATACCCAGAAACGTTCCACCGCCTTCGAGCGGGTTTGCCGCGGAGTACGCCAGTAAATCCTTATAGTTTTTGATCTTATCAATGGCGGCTAAGGTCGCCTTGATTGGTTCGTAGCCACGTTTTTCAATGGCAAGGGTATCCATACCCGAAGCGTAAAAATCACCTACGCGTTGCTCAATGCTGCCCTTGGCGGCCTTGCTTTTCGCTGCCGCTTCCAGAATCCCGTGAATGTGCTTATTGTTTTCATCCCGCAGGATGTTGAACGAACCCCAACCCGTTTCGGAAGCCGGAATTTCCGTACTCTTCAGCCAGGCTCCGTTGGCGTATAAAAAGAAGTCTTCACGGGGGCTTACGGCCAGATCCATACCGGAAAGATCCAGGCCTTTACGTTTGGGATCGTCACTGGGTTTTCCCACGAAAGCCGCCGTACCCAAAGCCATCAGGCCCAGTACCAGAACGTTACGTTTTTTCATATCTGTTGATGAATGAATGGAAATCAAACTCACAAAAATCATTAATTTTCAGGCAATTCACTAATCAATTGCGACTAGTATCCTGATTTTATCTACTTACCAGTAAAGCAAAATCCGCTTTTGAAAGAAGAATCTGGAAGCTGAAAACCAGGAAAGTACTGCTTTGCGTTAGTTTTAAAAATTTCCTCTGCTTTGGGCACTTATAAAAGCTAACCTGGCTTTCCTTCCTTATCACAAAGACTTATCTTTGATTTATACTACGAGCTAATCCCCTATTATTCCATTCCTCATGGCACAAACGAAACTTACGGTTAACGGTAAAGCCTATACCGTTGACGTCGACCCTGAAATGCCGCTCCTTTGGGCCATCCGCGATTTCGTGGGGCTGAAAGGCACCAAATTCGGCTGTGGTATGGCTCAGTGCGGAGCCTGTACCGTCCATCTCAACGGTACGCCCATTCGCTCCTGCTCCACTCCGGTTTCGGTAGTGAAAGGTCAAAAAATCACGACGATTGAAGGAATAGGTACGCCTGATCATTTACACGCCGTTCAGCAGGCCTGGATTGACGAGCAGGTAACGCAGTGCGGATACTGCCAGTCGGGCCAGATCATGAGTGCCGTAGCCTTATTAAAAGAAAAACCAAAGCCTACCGACGAAGACATTGACCTCTATATGCAGGGGAACATTTGCCGTTGCGGAACCTACCAGCGGGTTCGGAAAGCCATTCACCGGGCGGCAGAAAGTGTACAGAATACGTCGGCTCCCACCGGCAAAAAAACGGCCAGTCTGGAAAGATAACCGCTTGTTCCACTCATACGTCTCAGGCAATGAAAACATCAGCCATTAATCGCCGGAATTTCTTAAAAACCGGAGGCTCGGCCAGCGTGCTGCTAGCTCTGGGTTTTTCAGTTCCGGCTCATTCCGAGGAAGTTCTCCTCCATAAAATTCCTCAGAACACCTTAGGTCTGGAGTTCAGTCCGTACATCCTCATTGATGATACCGGCAAAATCACGATTCTGAATCCCCGTCCTGACATGGGTCAGGGAACGTACCAGTCCATGCCCGCTCTGGTGGCGGAAGAGCTGGAGGTTTCCATGGATCAGATTCACATCAGCCAGACCAACGGTCAGGGGAAATACGGTTCGCAGCTTTCGGGCGGCAGTTCCTCCGTTCGTACGCGTTGGATGCCCATGCGTAAGGCCGGGGCGGCCGTCAAGGAAATGCTCATTCAGGCCGCGGCTAACAAATGGCAGGTTTCGTCTGAGGAGTGTTACGCGAAGGAAGCCAGGGTTTTTCACAAGCCTTCCGGCAAATCCTTTACCTATGCGGAGCTAGTAGGGGATGCTTCCAAACTGGACGTTCCCAAAAACCCAAAACTCAAAGACCCTAAAGATTTTAAACTCCTGGGTAAAAGCATGCCTAAACCCGATGTGCCCCTGAAGGTAACGGGAACGGCGGAATTCGGAATTGATGTGGATCTACCGGGCATGCTATACGCCAGTATCGAACGTTGCCCGGCCATCCACGGAAAAGTGGTATCGTTTGACGGAGCGGCGGCTCTGAAAGTACCCAGCGTAAAGAACGTACTGAAAGCCGAGCGGGCCATGCCCCATAAAACCGTAGAAACCGTAGCCGTCCTGGCTACCAGCTACTGGGCAGCCTTGCAGGGACGTAAGAAACTAAAAATCAAATGGGCGGCGGTCGATAACAATACCCTGTCAACCGAGAAGTTTTCTGCTCAAATGCACGAACTGGCCAAGCAGGAAGGACATGATTTCGAAGGAAATCAGGGTGACTTTGCGAAGGCTTACGGGGAAGCAGCCAAGAAAATTCAGGCTACTTACGAAACCCCCTTTGCGGCCCACGCTGCGATGGAACCCGTAAACGCTACGGTTTGGGTGAAGGATGATTCGGTAGAAATCTGGGCTCCCGTGCAGGGTCCAGATGGGACCATCGGCGAACTCTCCCAATACCTCGGTCTGAAGCCTGAACAGGTGAAAGTCAACGTCACTTTCCTCGGCGGAGCCTTTGGCCGGAAGGCGTATCTGGACTTCGTGAAAGAAGCGGCGTATCTCTCCAAACAGGCGAAAGCTCCGGTAAAACTCATCTGGACTCGTGAAGACGACATGACCCAGGGACCTTACCGCCCGGCCATGCTGAGCGTGCTGGAAGGGGGCATTGATGCCAACGGTAAGGTAACGGCCCTGCACCATAAAATCATTTCCGAATCGATTCAAAAACAGGTTTTCAAAGCCAACATCACGGGTAAGGCCGATGGCTGGGCGGAAGAAGGCGTGGGTGCCAAGGACAGCCCAATGGCGATTCCAAACATCCGCCGGAGTTACCTGAATGCCTCGACCGACTTACCCATCCTCTGGTGGCGTTCGGTGTATGCGTCTACGAACGTGTTCGGCCATGAATCGTTTGTGGATGAGCTGGCTCACGCCGCTGGTAAAGATCCGCTGGACCTGCGACTAGAGTTGTTTAAAGACTCGCCCCGTTTTGTTAAAGTGCTGGAAACAGTAGCCGAAAAATCGGGATACCGCGAAAAGCTACCCGCGGGGAAAGCTCGCGGCCTGGCCATTGCCCGTTCGTTCAGCACGATTTGTGCTCACGTGTTTACAGTAGCCAAAACGGCTGACGGGATTAAGATCGAAAAAGTAGTATCGGTGATTGACTGCGGTATGACGGTTAACCCGGATAACATTAAGGCTCAAACGGAAAGTAACCTGGTCTACGGATTGACGGCAGCTTTGAAGAGTCCCATCGTTTTTGCCGACGGAGCCGTTCAGCAAAGTAACTTCCACAATTATCCGGTGTTGCGAATCAACGAAATACCACAGATGGAGGTACATATCATCGAAAATCAGGAAGCTCCCGGCGGCGTGGGTGAGCCGGGCTTACCGCCCGTCGCTCCGGCCCTGGCCAATGCCCTGTTTAATCTGACGGGGAAACGGCAGCGGAAGTTTCCGCTGGAGTTAGTTTAGGTTTATTTATGATAACTTCCCGAAAGGCTAAAGCTTTCGGGAAGTTATCATCATTTCTTCCGCCATGGCTGGTGTCCTCACCAGCCATTCGTAGTTAAAAACGGTCCATGTAGTGAGTTAGGATTCCCCACTGATCTACCCCCTTTTCATAATAATGGGCTGAAGACCAAACATATTCTTCAGGATGCTTCGAGAGGTTCCAGTGTGCCTGTAATGGGTTTAAATGAATATACTGAAGCTTTTGTTCACACACAGCCCTAGTATACATATGGATAGCTAACGTATCTCTCTGCCAAAATTGATAACATCTATCTCCTTTTTCGACCGAAAATTTTTCCAAAACTAATGGATGATTGATCCTTAGATCTGCCTGAAGTTGATGGGCAGTCCATTTAATGAAACTAGTGCTGGGTAATTCCTTTCCATTCATATCTAACATTTCCCAGATCAGATGCACATGATTAGGCATTATGACAAATCCATAAACTTTGATTTTTCTACGAAGAGTTAAATTCATTAAACTGCTAATTATTAATTCTTTATACTTATCTGGCTTTAGAAGATGCTTCCAGTCTACAATACTTGCCGTCCAGAAATATACCTCATTTAAGTACATGTTTGATTTTCTTTTCTCTGTGACTGAACGGCTACTATGTATGGTCATCATAAGGTCTGACTGATTAACTTCTCAATATATCGACATGATCCATTAGTACTTTTTACTTAATAGGATAGTTATCAAACGGTACTTACATAAAAATGGCTGGTGGGGACACCAGCCACGGGAAGGCACGTTGACCTGCTACCATGGTTGGTGCCCTCACCAACCATCACTACTGTCATGACAAACCTTACCTCACTTCCACTAAAAATGGCTGGTGGAGACACCAGCCATGGGAAAACACATTAACCTGCTACCATGGTTGGTGTCCTCACCAACCATCACTACTGCTCATGACATAACCTTACCTCACTTCCAATAAAAATGGCTGGTGGAGACACCAGCCACGGGAAAACACGTTAACCTGCTACATGGTTGGTGCCCTCATCAACCATCACTACTGCTCATGACAAGCCTTACCTCCTTCCACTAAAAATGGCTGGTGAGACACCAGCCATAGCAAAAGAGTAAACTTTACTAACAACTCTTATCCATTAACTGACAACCAACCGACGTTCCAAATCTGCCAGATGGGTAACCATCCGAACTTTATCTTTCCCGAATACGGCACAGCGGATGCCTTTCTCATTCAGTTTCTGCATGTAATCCGTAGCTAATACCCCTTGGGCCAGCCGGAAGCCCCCTGGCTGGTGTCCCCACCAGCCAATAACTATCCCATAAGCACAAAAAATGGCTGGTGAAGACACCAGCCAGAGCAAATAAATACACCATTAGTAGCCAACAACCAGTCGCCGTTCCAATTCCCCCAAATGATCATCCGTTAAATCCAGATGGGTAACCATGCGGACTTTATCTTTTCCGAATACCGCACAGCGAATGCCTTTTTCATTCAGCTTCTGCACGTAATCCGTGGCTAATAACCCTTCGGACAACTGGAAGATGACAATGTTGGTAGGCACGGGTAAGACATCGATCACTTCCGGAACGCGGCGGACGATTCCTTCGATCACTTTGGCCCGCTGATGATCTTCCTTCAACCGATCCACGTGATGATCCAGAGCGTAGATTCCGGCTGCCGCCAGGTAACCGGCCTGTCGCCAGCCACCGCCGAAGCGTTTCCGCACCCGCCGGGACTTCCTGATAAACTCTTTTGTCCCCAATAACAGTGAACCTACCGGACAACCCAGTCCTTTGGACAGACAAATGGAGATCGAATCAAACACTTCGCCGTACTGAGCCGGACTCTCACCCGTCTCCACCAGTGCGTTGAATAACCGGGCCCCGTCCAGGTGCAGACTTAATCCGTTTTCTTCACAAACCGTTTTAATTTTCTGAATTTCGGCAAGATCGTAGTAACAGCCTCCACCCTTATTGACCGTGTTTTCCAGCGAAACCAGCCGGGAAATGGGTGCATGAATGTCATCCGCTTTGATACTATCGCGGACCTGTTCGGCATTAATCCGGCCGTAATCGCCCGTTAGTAAAGTCGCCGAAACCAGCGAGTTACTCATCATGCCGCCGCCTTCGTACAGGTAAATGTGCGACAGAGCATCGCAGATCACTTCGTCACCGGGCGTGGTGTGTACTTTAATGGCAATCTGGTTGGTCATGGTGCCGGACGGGCAAAACAGAGCCGCTTCATAGCCAAAAAGCTTCGCTGCTTTCTCCTCCAGAGCATTCACCGTCGGGTCATCCTGAAACACATCGTCCCCTACCGCAGCCGAAAACATGGCTTCCAGCATCGCTTTTGTGGGACGAGTCAGGGTATCGGAACGCAAATCAATCGTCATGGGAAGCTTTATTCAAATACAACGGTTTTATTATTTTTCACAAAAACCCGGTCTTCAAAGACCAGTTTAAGGGCTTTCGCCAACGCAATTTTCTCCACATCGCGACCGGCGGCGGCCAGTTCCTGCCAGGTTTTGGTATGATTCACCGGTATTACTTCCTGGGTAATGATCGGGCCCTCATCCAGGTGCTCGTTAACAAAGTGAGCCGTGGCTCCGATGATTTTCACGCCCCGCTCAAAGGCCTGCCGGTAGGGATTGGCCCCCACAAAAGCGGGCAGGAACGAATGATGAATATTGACCATCCGATTCGCAAAGTGCTGCTGGAATTCAGGCGAAAGAATTCGCATGTATTTCGCTAGTACTACGTAATCAGCCGGATAAGTGTCCAGCACAGATAAGACGGCGGCTTCGTGTTCCTCCCGCGAGAGTCCTTCGTGCGAAACCAGATGAAAAGGTACGTTGAATTTCTCCACCAGCGGTCGCAGCACATCGTGATTCGCTACTACCGCCATAACATTGAAATTCAGGTCTTTATATGCGTTGCGTATCAATAGATCACTCAGACAGTGATGCTCTTTCGTAGCCAGTAACACCACGTCTTTGGGACGATTGGTATTCAGGGAAATCGTTACCGAGTCGGGCAGAATGCCGCGTAGGGCATTCATGATTTTTTCTTCCTGACACTCCCCGGAAAATTCCGTACGCATGTAGAAATGGCCGTGCGTGCGATCTACGAATTCATCGTTACGAATCAAATTCAGCTCGTGGTGGTACAATACCCCGGAAACTTTATGAACCAGTCCCTTTTCGTCAGGACAATCAATGCGAAGAATATACAAGGAACCGTCGTTTAAAGTAATGACAACATCCTGCAAAAAACGTCAATCCTGACGGTGTGTACAAGGGGTATGATCAGGTTTGAGAAGGTTTGATTTCGTTTGAGTAGGTTTGCTCGTCTCCTTCCTAAAAAAATGGCCAGCATTTCTGCTGGCGGGGGTTCATTTCACTCTTTTATTGCATTCGTGCTAGCTTCGTGTGATGATAGGAATTTTTGAATTTCGCTAAGTTTTAAACGTACTGGAGGCTGCCAGCGAAAAAACTGGCAGCAATACCATGCCTGCTTTTTTATGATATTAAAAGCTGAAAACTACTCTAAACGCAATACTTTTATCAAAGTTGTGCTATGCTGCTCCGCTGCCAGCTTTTTCGCTGGCAGCCCCAGCCCACGGCACGGCTCATTAATCCGCATTGCTTTCTACATCCCTTCGCAGTAATCCCTTAGTTCTTTTCTATCCGAATCGAAGGAAAACTGATCGTAAACCGTTTCGAAGTTCGAACGATCCACTACCGAATTCCAGCCCAGTTTTGCTACCTCCAGCTTCTCTTTGGCGGTATCAAACTGCTTGAGCATTTCGAGTAACTGCTGCACATTGAAGACCTGTTTTTCCAGCGTTTTCTGCATAAAATCCAGTCGCTTTTCTTTCGGAGTTCGCTGAATCGCTTTGAGGTATTGCTCCAGCTGATCGGCGTTCATTACTTCTTCGGGGGTACGCTGCGTTTCGCCGATACGTTCAGCAGGCTCAGTCTTTTCCTTCGTCAGAGGTGGCGGCAGAAGACGGTTTCCTTCCGAATGCACCTGTTCATCCGGTAACTGCCGCATCTGGTCAGGCTGGTACTGCTCAGGCCGGTTCATTTCCCCCGTGTTCACAGGAATGGTTTTCTGAATTCGAAAGCCGTACTGCGGATGCAACATCGCCATGGTCCGGGTTTCCGGATTCAGCATTACTACCTGCCGGAACATCAGACTGCGTCCCTGATAGACCGCTACCTGGGCCCTTCCCGGCATCAGATCAAAAAAGCGATAACGCCCCGTTGCATTGGTAATCGACTGATCGTTCACCACCACCGTTAAGCGGTTTCCCACCGGGGTTTCCAGAAAAAATTCCACATCAGCAAAAGCCCGACTCCCGCTGAGCGTGGCCAGCAGGGCCGAAAGGATGATTAATCTTCGTGTTTTCATGGCTTTAAAGGCTTCCTTCATTTCGGCCAAAACTACCCGATTTTGCTTAATGGCCCTCGTTAAAATGACTTAAAATCCATCACCTCCGGTCTGATGGTTCCGATAAAATCTGTTCCTGGTACTAAAGCTAAGTTAGGGCAACAAAATCGTATAATCAATCTTCATTTCATCCATAAAATACTGATCGTGAGAGATGAGTAACAGGGTTCCGCTGAAGCTCTTCAATGACTCCGTCAATACTTTCTGGCTTTGCACGTCCAGGTTATTGGTGGGTTCATCCAGGATCAGAAGGTCCGTGGACTGCGTTTGCACCGACAAACAGCAAAGACTGAGTTTCATTTTTTCCCCGCCGCTTAATCCTGCACATTTCTGATCCCAGACCTCCTTCGGAAACTGGTGCTGATGCAGTAACATCTTTAATTCATGCTCGGGCAATAACCGACTGTTATGGGCTTCTATCTGCTGAAGAATCGTACGCTCGGGGTTGATAAGCGAATAGTCCTGATCCAGGTAAAGAAACTGAAAATCGGCCCGGGTAATCATGCCTTCCGAGGGAATCAGGTTGCCCATGAGTAACCTTAGCAGAGTTGTTTTACCCGACCCGTTATTTCCCGCAATCCGAACTTTTTCACCCGAACGAATCTGAAACGACAGTGGCGTTGACCAGAGCGACTGACCTTCGTAACTGAAATTGACGTTTTGTACCTCCAGCAGGACCTTACCCAGATGCAGGTCCGAACGACCCAAATCAATCTTCAAGGTCTGATACTGCTGAATCTGCGTTCGGATGCTCTGAAGATGTTCCGAAAGACCATTCATTTTTTCTTCATGAACCTCCTTCAGTTTAGCAGTACTCTGTTCCGCCTGGCCTTTTCTTCTATTGGCAAGAATGGCAGGCAGGGCTAATTTTTGTCCATGAGCTTTTCCACGGGCTGCTTTTTTATTTTGTTGCTCGGCCACCTCGCGGGCTTTCTGCCGGGTTTGTTTCAGCGATTTTTCATTTTCCTCCAGCTTCGCCTGAAGTGACTGGAGTTTCACTCCTTTCTGCTCTTCGTAAAACGCATAGTTCCCACCATACACTTCCATTCCGCCTCTGGTCAGCTCCAGGGTCTGGTCCAGCAGATTCAGCAACGTGCGGTCGTGGCTAACCACCAGCATCGTGGCCTGACTCTGATGTACAAATTCATACAACAGCTCCCGACTCCGGGAATCCAGATGATTGGTGGGTTCATCCAGCAGTATGATTTCCGGATTGAATAAGGACGCTCCCGCCAGGAAAATTTTGGTTTTTTCGCCCCCACTCAGGTTTTTAACCTTCTGAGAAAAACTCAGATGTTCCATTTTCCAGAACACCATCGCTTCCTGAATCCGTTCCTCGATATCCCAGTCCTCTCCCAGGATATTGAAGTTTTCAACGTCTACCTGGCCGTCCAGAATGGCGTGCAGAGCCTTTAGTTTCTGATCAACGCCCAGCAACTCAGCCACGGTATGTTCATCGTACTGGCCCAATTGCTGTGGTACGTAATACGGCTTCTCGGCGAAAGAGACATCGCCTTCCGAAGCCTGCAACCGCCCAGAAATGATTTGTAATAAAGTAGATTTTCCTGATCCATTCGTACCTACCAATGCGGCCTTTTCTCCGGTAAGCAACGAGAAATGAAGGGCATGGAAGAGTAATTCATGATCAGGATGCCGATAGGAAAGTCCATTCACTACCATACTCATGAGGTGAAGAATTTAAAGCCTGAAGAATAGAAAAAGGGGCGTAATTAATTCTCAGGAATCAATACGCATAACAGCACCGAAATGCTTTTCGAAAAGAAAGGATATCACATGAATCTAAGTATTAGCTACGCCAGTGGAAGGGCGTTAGCGAATTGGTAATCGTTACCAAAACATTCTGTTCATCAGAATTAAAGACGGCAGGCACCGTCGGTTACTTAGATCTCACATAAGAAGAGAAGTCGTTTTTGATACGGCAAAGATAAAGCAAAAGCGGGATGGATTACAAATCTGGATTGGGTTTAGTGCTACTATGCTAGACATTGAAAAATACACCTTCCCGAAAGTTCAAAACTTTCGGGAAGGTAATAACCTATAAACAAGAAAGAGCGGAGATACTCTCCGCTCTTTCTACTGAAAACTGTCAACCGCCAACTGAAAACTTAATTCACGTCAAACCAGAGTTTAGTGGTCAGTAAATCCGCTCCCTGATTGGCTACGGCTGCTTTGTAACTGGTATTATTCAAAGCCTGTTCGCCCGTGGGATAAGTTAAACGAACGGGCATTCTTCCGTTCAGAACTCCTGCGTACGCGGGGGTTAGCTGCGGATAATCCAGCCGACGCCATTCGGCAAAGGCCTCCTGACTTTCGCCGAACAAAGCCAGCCATTTCTGCTCACCAATCGACTTTTTATAGTTCGCCGCATTATACGCTACCGATGGCTGAGCCAGATAGGCGGTAATGGCCGTAGAAGCTACATTGAACTGCTGTAACGATGCCGTCACGGCCTGTTTGTATAACGTCGCCGCATCGTCCTGAATGAGTCCACGCTGAGCAGCTTCAGCCAGGTTAAACAGCACTTCTGCATAGTTCAGAAATACGGCTGGTGAAGACGGAGCTGTGAAGTAATCGCCCAGCTTGGAGGTCCGGGTAAAGCCCAGTCGAGCCGCTGAATCAGCAGGCAGACCATTCGTAACGCCGACGTATCCAAGTGTCGTAGCGTCAGCCGTACGGTTCACGTAAATACCCAGACGGGGATCGTTCAACTGTAATAATTTGTCAACAACGCTTTTACTCACCCGGTAATCGTCCCGCGTTTCCCGATCCCGACTGACGGGGTTTTGGTTGGGGGAAGTCAGGTAGGTAAACTTCGCGTTTTCGTCATTACTGGCAATCAGGTCACTTTTGGCCAGTCCCGCAATGACCGTCCGGGCCGCCGTGGCGTCACGATCCGCCATCCGCAGGGCAATTCGCAGCCGCAGGGAATTGGCAAATTTCTTCCAGCGAGTCATATTGCCGTTGTACACGACATCCCCCGAAATGGCATTCGCTCCGCTCACGTCAATCAGTGAAATGGCTTTCTGCAAATCGTTTAATAAGCCAGTGTACACGTCTTTCTGAGCATCGTATTTCGGGGTCAGGTATTCGTTGATCTTCAGAGCCTGGCTGTAGGGAATATCTCCGTACAAATCCGTCAGCATCTGGAACGACCAGGATTTCATAATAATACCGACGGCCTGATAATTCGGGTTATTAGCCTGTTCGCCGAGCTTGACAATCTCGTCAAAATCCTTCAATCCCTGCGAATAGGTGTTCGTCCAGATGTTCTGAATGTTCGTTGGACTCGTCGTGTACTTGTCTACATCGGTGTACTGAATTTTCGCCCAGTACTGCACAAACAGAGTCGTGGTTTCCATCGAAGCATCCGAACCCATGACTAAATCCGCACTGGATTTCAAGGCATTGGTCAACAGATAATCGGGCTGGGCAACGGTGGTTTCGTTGGGGTTTCGGTTAATCTCTTCCAGCTCCTTCTGGCAGGCCGTTAACCCGGCTACCAGCGTCAGCGGAAGAATCAGTTTGGTGAAACGGTTGATGTTCATACCTGTTAATATCTAAAAGTAAGGCAGAGCTTACGTATGATGTTCTCTAGAAATTGATGTTGAGATTAACGCCGTAACTTCTCGTCGAGGGCAATTGCAGCGACTCCAGACCCTGAGCATTACCCGTGTTGAAAGCCGTTTCCGGATCAATATTAGGAGCTTTTCTCTGGAGGAATGCCAGGTTCCGGCCAATGACCGATACCGACGCTCCCTGCAAATGCAGGCGACGCACAAAATCCTGAGGAATCGCGTAGGTCAGACGTACTTCCCGAAGCTTGATGAACGAGGCATCGAATACACTGGCTTCGTTGACTCCGGCACTGTTGCTGTAGAGGTATTTGTAATAACGCTCGGCCGGAACGATCACTTTATTCGCTGAACCATCCGCCGCTACGCCGTTGAAAACTACCCCATCGTTGTACACCCGCTCGCCGCCCGGAGCTGAACCCGACACCGGAATGGGCGTGGATGAAGTGTTATTACCCGCGTAGTAGTACGAAAGTCCGCCGTGCTCGGCATCCCGTCCGGGTAAGGTCGATTCCAGCACACCCGTGTACCGTCCGGTGGCGTTGGTGGCCGAGTAAATCTGTCCGCCCTGTTTGGTGTCAATCAGTACACTCAGGTTCCAGCCTTTGTAGCTGAAGGCGTTGGTAATCCCGCCAATCCATTTCGGCGTGAAGTAACCCAGCGTTTTCTGGTTGGGATCTTTCAGCGGCAGGCCGTTGGCTCCTACCACCACTTCACCACTTTCGTTCCTCTGATAGGCCGTTCCGTACAAGGCTCCGTACCGCTGACCCACGCTGGCTAATACGCGGGTAGTTCCGTTGCTGCCTAATACGTACTGGTTCAGCAATCCGGCTTTGTCCAGTTCGACTACTTTGCTTACGTTCCGCGAGAAGTTCACCGTTACGTTCCACTTGAAACCGCCGGAGGTTTGTACGGGCGTACCGCTCAACTGCACTTCAAAACCCCGGTTATTGATCTTACCGGCGTTGATTAACTGCTGTTTGAAACCCGTTGACGGGCTGATATCGGCTTGTAAAATCTGGTTGTAACTATCGGTGTTATAATAACTTACATCAAAACGAGCCCGGTTTTTCAGGAAGGCCATCTCCAGACCAATTTCACTCGACTGCGTGATTTCGGGTTTTAGATTAGGATTCAGATAAATATCCGATACTGTTAATAAGGGACTACTTCCAAAAGGCTGATTGAATGGATAGGTATTCACAATCTGGTAAGGATCGGTATCCTTACCCACCTGAGCCCAGCCCCCGCGAATTTTCGCGAACGACAGCCAGTTGGTTCTGATATTCAGAGCTTCCGTTAAAACAACGCTCGCATTGACGGAAGGATAGAAATAAGAGTTATTAGCGGCGGGTAAGGTCGAAGACCAGTCGTTACGAGCCGTTGCGTTTAAAAACGCATAATTGCGGAAACTCAACTGAGCCGAAGCATACAAGCTGTACACCCGACGACGCGTAAACTGATTGCTCGAAACCAGCGGATCGCGGGAGTTCATTAAAGTATATAAATCACTCACCGCCAGACGGGGAGCCTGCTGATAGTTCCGCTCGAAGAAATTACTGCGAACGTTACCCCCTACCAGACCTTCCAGATCAAAATCATCGCTCAGTTTACGATTGAAATTCAGAGCGAAGTCGGTATTATTTTCGTTAACTACGTACGCATCTTCCGCGTAAGATCCGAAAGGCGTGCCGTTCGTACCGTAGGATACCTTTGATTTACGCTTGTCCAGGTAAAAGTCATTACCCGTCCGCACCAGTGCTGATAACCAGTCGTTGATTTTATACGTCACGTTCACATTTCCGAAGAAACGATCCCGACGCTGGCCGTTGGTGTTCTCGTGCAGCAAAAGGTAAGGGTTGCTGTAGTAACTGTGGTTCCAGTTGAAATCGCGTTCGCCGTTGGCCCGGTAATCTTTCAGTAACTCCGTATCGACCTGACGGCCAAACCATAAGAATTGCAGCATAACGCTGGAACCGCGTCCGCCCAAAGCCGAGAGGTTATCTGACTCCGAACGAATGAAATTAGCACTGGTATTAATCGTAATGCGGTCGTTCAGACGATACGAGGCATTAACCGCAAAGTTGTTCTTGGTAATATCCGTGTTCGGAACCACCCCGGTTTGACGGGTATTGTTGAACGAAAAGCGGTAATCAAACTTCTCATCGGAACCTGCTACGGATACGCCTAAGTTAGTTGTATGCCCTTTCACGAAGAAATTCTTCACGTTATCCGGATGAGCCACGAAAGGTACCGCCTCGCCTTTGGAGAAGAACTGAGGTAATAAACGACCGTCCATTTTAGGTCCCCAGCTTTCGTCGGTACCATCGTTCAGACCGCCGCCTTTTCCGTCTTTGTAGGAGAATAATCCACCCGTTCCCTGTCCGTACACGTTCTGATAATCGGGCAGTACTAATAAACTTTCTACCGTATGTCCGGCGTTCAGGGTAACCCCTAAGCCTTTTTGTTGGCCGCTGCGACCGATTTTGGTTTTGATCAGAATCACGCCGTTAGCCGCCCGCGAACCGTATAAAGCCGCCGCGTTGGGTCCTTTCAGTACGCTGATGCTTTCAATGTTATCGGGGTTAATATCCGCAATGGCGTTGGCGTAATCGCGGTTGGTGCCCGTGCTGCCAAACTGTGAGTTATCAACGGGAATTCCGTCAATGATAAACAAAGGCTGGTTGTTACCCGCAATGGACGTTTCCCCGCGAATCACAATCCGGGAGGAACCCATATTTCCCTGGCTATTGGTAATATTCACCCCGGCAATTTTACCGGATAAGGCATTGACCAGGTTCGGTTCGCGAGCCTGAGCCACGTCGTTACTTTTCAATTCCTGAACGGAATACCCCAGTGATTTTTTCTCTTTTGCAATGCCTAAAGCCGTTACTACAACTTCCTGCAAGGCCGATTCCTCTGCGTCCAGCGTTACATTCAACGCACCGGAAGCGGGCACCGCCAGTTCAACGGCCTTATACCCAATAAAAGAAAAACGGAGGGTTTCGCCCGATTGAGCGGCAATGCTGTAAGTACCCTCGGCGTTGGAAACCGTTCCACGAGTGGTGCCTTTTACCTGCACCGTAACGCCCGTTAAGGGCTGATTGTCAGTCTGTGACCGTACTACGCCCGTAATTTGCTGGGCCAAAGCAGCTTGTACCTGCACCCACAGGAGTACCGGCAACAGCACTTTTAAAAGTTGTTGCATAACTTGATAAAGTATAGAAAGAAGAAAAGGAGTTAATGAACGGACAAACCTCTGATTCAAATAAACTTACTTATTACATCCTGCTGAAAATCAGACTCTTGTTCCATATTACCCCACTAGGAACCGTGAGAAAGAGCGGTTTTCTGGGAAGGGCTTAAAAAAGCGAAGGGAAGACAACAAGGTAAACCGTATTTCATGGCTTTTATTAAACTAGTATTTCTATAGACAAAATAAATATCCTTTATCCTACAAAACAAGTAGATCAATAAATATTTATAATAATTCGGATTTAACTTAGGGGTAAATAATTAACAAATTATTGATTATCAATTATTTAACAATTTATAAAATATATCATAATGCAATTTTCACTCCTGGCGTGGATAATTGAAAGAGCTTCTCCTATCGATAACCGGGCATTCCATTTTATATTTGGTTATTCTTATTTAGAAAGAGTTTAGTTTCTGATCGTTCTTCGTTATCCGAAACTCCCGGTACCTAACTCATTTTAACTTTCATTCTACTGAAATCATACCATTCATGAGAAGACTTTTCTCTATTTCGTACACGCTTTCGTCCATTAACTGGGCTACCCTGATTCTCCGCGTTGGTTTTTCTTTGGCCATGATGATGCACGGCTATCAGAAACTAGCGAATTACGATCAGATGAGCCAGGAGTTCATGAGCTTTCTGGGTTTAGGAGCTCCTGTTTCAGCGGCCCTGGCCATTTTCGCTGAATTTTTCTGCTCCCTCCTGCTGATCCTGGGTCTTTTCGCCCGTTTAGCTACGATTCCTCTGATTATCACTATGCTGGTAGCGGCTTTTATGGCTCACGGGGGTGATATTTTCGGCGAGGCTGAAATGGCCTTTCATTACCTGATTGCTTACGTAGTGATCCTGATTCTGGGACCCGGCGATTACAGCCTGGACAAGGTGCTGAATAAAAAAATCTAAGCTTCCCCGAAAAGCCCCTGAGTATACCCCATCACTCAGGGGCTTTTTTTAGGTTTGGTTATTTCATACGCCTCTTAATTGTCGCCCTGGGTAGAGTTTCACTAACTACTTTTGGCTGGTGAGGACACTAGCCAGGGCAAGAGACGGCAGATGTGACTTCGGTGTAACCGAGGCTACCCAGCCGGGAGCTATACGGGATTATTACTTTCATTGCCAGTTCTCTCCCCTGCCTTTACAAGTTTCTCATTACAACCCTAGACTCTAAAGCCTAAACCACGCCGTCTTAAGTGGTTGGTGTCCCCACCAACCACTTAAGACGGGTGATTCCCTACGCTTTTGCCGGAATTGATGTTCTTCCCAAACCCTTTCTTTTATAACTGGCCGGTAAGACAAGGCAGAGAGAATAGCAATCCGATGATTACCCCGGGTTATCACCCAGGGCTATTAAGATTTTAACCCCGCTGGGGTTCTTACGCTCAGTTCCAAACGTCTCCCCTATCTTTATGGGTTTTACCCTTCCAAACTGAAAACTGAAAACTGAAAACTGAAAACTGAAAACTGAAAACTGAAAACTGAAAACTGAAAACTGAAAACTGAAAACTGAAAACTCAAAACTGAAAACTGAAAACTGAAAACTCAAAACTCAAAACTGAAAACTCAAAACTGAAAACTCAAAACTGAAAACTCAAAACCCAAAACCCAAACTCCAAACTCCAAAATTCCCGATTCGTCGGACTCAATTCGTCATTCGTCGGGTATGGTTTTCAAATGCGTGGGATATAATTAATTTTTGCATTGGAATACACCGGACCATTTTCGCATTCCACAAAACCTTGCAAGTATCCAGATGGCAAATCGTTTAACATCCATTCAGAAGTGGCAATTATCTCTGAGTCTCGCGTTGATTTATACGCTGACGGTGATTTATGCCACTACGACGGAGCCGCTTCTTTCGATGGATCGCTTTTATCATGAGTTACGGTTTGCTCTTCCCTTTTTCACCATTTCATTTGTTCTGTTCTTCGTATGGCTTAGCATTACGGACTGGCTTCAACTGAAGTTTTTCAACTATTTCGGTGAAAATTACCTGCTGGAGTTCAAACTTCAGCCCCAGATCATCTCGCTGCTGGTTTCACTGGTGCTGGCTTTTGTATTTAATTTTTTCCTGCATAAAGGCCTCCGAATCCTCATGGAAGCCGTTTTTCACTTCTTCCCACCCCAGAACTCACACATACCCAAACGTTCCGCCGAAATGTGGACACTAGTGGTGCGGGCTAATAATGGAATCTCGGTCATGATTATGCTCACGGCCTTTTACCTGATTGCCGCCGTGCGGGCTACCCAGCGGGTGCAGGAAATTCAGATTCGTTCGGAAAGACTGGAAAAAGAACACGTACAGGCTCAGTTTGCGGCTCTGAAAAATCAGGTCAATCCTCATTTTCTGTTTAACAGCCTTAGCATTCTTTCTTCCGTAGTGCATATTGATGCTAATTTATCGGAGAAATTCATTGCTCAGCTTTCAAAATCGTATCGATATATTCTGGAACAGAAGGATAATGATCTGGTTTCCCTGAAGACCGAAATTGAGTTTATTCAGTCCTATGCCTTTTTGCTGGAAATCCGTTTCCGGGAGAAATTCAGCGTTCAGATTGATGTATCAGAAACCGCTCAGCAGACGTATAAAATTGCTCCGCTGACGCTGCAGCTGCTGGTGGAGAACGCCGTCAAGCACACCCGCATGTCCAGCAAAGAACCCTTAACCGTTTCCATCAGAATTGAAAATGAAGAACTGATCGTTGAAAACGGCTATCGGCCCCGACTGCAACCGGAAGTTTCCACGGGTTTAGGACTCAAAAACATTACGGGTCGGTATAGTCTGCTCACCACCCATGCGGTCTGGTACGGGCACCTTGGTGATTCATTTGTCGTTAAAATTCCCTTACTAGCATGAACGTAGTCATTGTTGAAGACGAATACCTGACCGCTGACCGGCTGGAGAACCTCATTCATAAGTACGATTCGTCCATTCAGATTATTACGAAACTTCCTTCGGTTTCAGAGGCCGTGGAATGGTTCAGCGAAAATCCCGCTCCTGATCTGGCTTTTATGGACATTCACCTGGAAGACGGGCTGGCATTTGCCATTTTTGACCAGATTTCGCTAAAAGTTCCGATCATTTTTACCACGGCCTACGACGAGTACACCATTCAGGCTTTCAAAGTCAATAGCGTTGATTACTTACTCAAACCCATTGATTTTGACGAGTTAACGGCAGCTCTGGATAAATTCAAGTCGCTTCGTCAGCCTGTACCCGATTTGAAAAATATTCTTCAGCTGATTCAGAAACCCCAGGAATCCGAATTCAAAACTCGCTTCATGGTTTCCATCGGTACGAAAATTCACAGCATCGAAATCAATCAGATTGCGTACTTCTTCTCGGAAGAAAAAATCACTTTTCTGGTTACCCACGATGGACAGAAGTTGCCCCTGGAACTAAGTCTTGATAAACTCACGCAGGTTACCGATCCTTCCAGATTCTTTCGGATCAACCGGCAGTTTCTGGTAGCTTTTCAATCCATTGATTCCATTCATACCTATTCAGCGGGGAAGCTAAAACTGGAACTACAGCCCGAATCCCGCCTGGAAGTTTTTGTCAGCGGCGACCGGATTACTGATTTTAAAAACTGGCTGGGACGCTAGGTTCGTATCAGAAGCAGTCGTTCAAATTCAGGTATCCTTTTTTCTTCTTTTTATTACTTCAGGAATTATATTCCGACTGGATACTTTTTGACGCCACTGCCCATGATTCTTTCGATCAATGATCACCTTACGCTTCAGTCGCTGGATCGTTCCCATACTCAGGCCATCTACCAGTTAGTGACGGAAAATAAAGCCTACCTCAGTCCCTGGTTGCCCTGGGTTGATCTGGTGCGGGGACCTTCCTTCTTTGATAACTATGCGGATGCCTCTCAATTACGCAGTAAACACGGCGGCGAATTTGCTTTTGTAATCAGGGAAAATGAGGCAGTAATCGGCCGAATTGGTCTTTATAAAATTGACAACCAGAATCATATTGGTGAAATCGGATACTGGCTTCGCCCTACCAGTCAGGGGAAAGGCATCATTACACAGGCCGTTCAGCGTTTACTCACGTATGGATTTGAGGGTTTGCGACTCAATCGCATCGAGCTTAAATGTGCCGTGGGGAACACCAAAAGTCAGGCCGTACCCGAACGTCTGGGTTTTACCAGAGAAGGCATCTTCCGACAGGCCGAATTTCTTCACGGAGCATACGTAGACATTGTGGTGTATTCGAAGCTAAAAAGCGAATTTCCATAACGTTAGCTATGGTCAGACTGAGAGTTAAAAGCGTTTGTACTATTTAGCGTCGCAGACGCTTTTCCCGGTAATCCACGTTGGAAACGCGGACTAAATAATTATTAAGCTATTGCACACAAGCATAGCACCAATTCACTTAATAAAAATCCCCTATTGCATTATCAAATTTTGACATTAAATTTACTATTAATAACAAAAAAATATATAATGCATATACAGAAACTTAGTGCTCAAGAACAAAATAAAATCTTATTGATAAGAGAAGATCACTTTAATGATGTTAAAAGTAAACGAATTGCTCCTTCTAAGTTACAAGAAAGTTTCGTTGCCTTTGCAAATTCAGATGGAGGAGATTTATACATAGGTATAGAAGATTCATCTCAAAAAGGTGAGCGTGTCATTGGGTTTGAAAATCAAGAAGAGGCGAACTCCATCATCTCTACTTTACTCGAAGAGACTTCACCTTCAGTAGAAAACATTCTAATAGAGTTTCTAGACTTTGATGAAAAAGGACTAGTGCTGCATATTAATATTCCCAAAAGCCCTAAAGTACACTATACAGCCTCTGGAGATTGTCATATAAGGATAAACGCTTCAAAAAAAAGAATTAAGGGAGAACGAATAACACAGTTAAGTTATTCTAAAGGGGCTGAACCATATGAAAAGAAAGCAGTAGATAATATAGAAATAGATGACATTATTGCAAGTACAGATCTTGCAAAATATATGAAACGTATCTCAGCAACAATTACTCCAGAGCTTTTCCTAAAGAAGCAACAATTACTTACGAAGAAGGATGGAATAAAAATACCTAATGTTGGTTGTGTATTACTTTTTGATGAAGAACCTCAAGCAACAATGAATACACGTTGTGCTGTAAAAGTATATAGGCTGAGAACGACTGAAAAAGAATATAAAAGAGAACAGTTAGAGGAGATGCCTATAACAATTAAAGGTACACTTGAAAATGTAATATTAAAGACAATAAAGCAAGTTGAGTCGTATATAGAAGGAGCTTCTTTTAAGGATGGCGAGAATTTAGTTAAACTATTGTATCCATCTAAAGCTTTAAAGGAGATTCTTGTAAATGCAGTTATTCATAGAGATTATAGTTTAAACGATGATATACATGTTAAAATATTTGACAATAGAATAGAAGTGCAAAGCCCAGGAAAATTACCTGGTTATATGAGTATTGAAAATATTTATACAGAACGATTTTCTAGAAATGCTAATATAGTCAGAATGCTACATAATTTACCTGATCCTGTGAATCACGATATTGGAGAAGGTCTTGATACCGCTAAAAACGAGTTAAAAAAAGCAGGGTTAATTGATCCTATATTTGAAGAAAGAGATAATTCATTTATTGTTACAATAAAACATCAACGTATTGCATCTATTGAAGATATTATATTAAAGCATTTCGAAGAGAATCCCAATTCATCTATCACAAATAAACTAGTTAGACAATTGAGTGGAGAAGCTGATATGCAAAAGGTAAAAGGAGCTTTAAAAAAGCTTCGTAAATTAAAACTTATCAAGCTTGAAGAAGAAGAAGTTACTACTAGATTTAAATATAAGTATGTTAAGGTTTTCTCTGGCGAATAATTATAGAAAATCTATTTCTAAGTTCGTCCGCGACTTAGTCGCGGATGCTTGAGAAAAGCGTCTGCGACGCTAAGCTACCCGCACAAAAAGAATCGCTTCTCTACCCTGTCTTAATCACCTAAAAAAAGTCTGGCGGAGACCACCAGACTTTTTAACTATACACCTATAAAACTAAAACTTTTATTTCCAGCCGCCGCCCAGTGCCCGGTATAATGAGACTACCGACTGCAATTGCTGCAAACGGTCGCTTACGCTGCTCAATTCAGCCGAAAGCAGGCTTTGCTGAGCTACCAGCACTTCGGTATAGTTGGCTGAGCTGTACTTCAATAATTCTTTCGTAAAATCCACTGACTTTTGCAGGGAATTTAACTGACGCCCGCGAATCATGGCCCGCTCCGTAGCCGTTTGATACGCAAAAAGAGCGTTGGATACTTCCTGACCAGCAGTTAATAAACTTCCCTGAAAATTCAGCAAGGCATTTTCCTGATCGGCCTTCGCGATGCGTAAACGTACTTTATTCGTTCCCCGGGCAAAGATAGGCTGGGCAATTCCCGCCGCCAGGTTACCAAACATGGAGGTTGTCGAGAACAAGCCGCCCAGCGAAAGAGCCGAAAGACCTCCGTTGGCCGTCAGGGTCAAGGATGGATAAAAATACGTTCGGGCCACATTGGTAAGCTCAAAGGCACTGCGGTACGAATATTCCGCCGCCTGCACGTCCGGGCGATTGCTCAGCAACTGAGCCGAAACTCCCGTGTTCAGCCTTTCCATGGGTACCTGAGCTTCCAGCGTGGTGCGGTTGATGGCTCCGGGAGCACGGGCCAGCAAGATACTCAACGCATTTTCGGTTTCCCGAATGGTTTGCTTTAAGGTTGGAATCGTTACTTCCGCGGCGTACTGACTGGCTTCGCTCTGCACGACGGCGGCTCCGGTTACGACAGCTGCCTCTTTCAGATCCTTCATCGTCTCCACGTTCGAGACCCAGATGTCTACGTTTTTCTGCGTGATGGCCAGCTGGGCGTCCAGAGCCAGAAGCGAATAATAAGCATTAGCAATGTCTGCGATTAACTGCGTTTGTACCGCCCGCTTGGTAGCCTCGCTCTGTAATAATAAAGCCAGATTGGAACGTTTGGCACTTCTGAGTTTACCCCAGACATCCGCTTCCCAGCTCGCATTGGCATACAATTGGAACTGACGCTGGGCAAAACCCGTCGCGGCACTAGGTACGTTCGGTACCTTGGCAAAAACCCCCGTTCCATTGCCCGTCACGTTCGGGAAAAAGTTCATCCGGCTTTGGTACAGGTTTGCTTCCGCTACTTCAATCCGGGTAATGGCCGACTTCAGGTTGAGGTTATTCATTAACCCTTCCTGAATCAGATTCTGCAACGTGGTGTCGGAAAACATATTTCGCCAGGGCATATTCGCCATGCTGGTCGTATCCGTACTTCCGTCCCGGTACAGCCCTTCGGTACTCACCTTAGGCTGGTTATAGTTCTGTGTAATTTTGCAGGCAGCAAGTCCTTGCAGAAGAATCAACACCGCGAACGACTGCCACAAAAGTTTCCTGTTCATATGTTTTAAATGTCAATGGTTGACAGAAAAGCAGGGGGTTCATTGCCTCAATCGTTTGCTCCCCTGCTTTTCATTTCTGTTAGCGACCCTGACCGGCCATCAAATCCGCGTGTGATTTGTCTTCGGTTTGCAATTGCTTGGGTGATCCGCTGATTTTTTCCTGCAAAGTCTGGAAGATGATGAACAGTACCGGGATAATAAATACCCCCAATAAGGTACCGATCAACATTCCTCCAACGGCACCCGTACCAATGGAACGGTTACCCAAAGCCCCGGCACCCGAGGAAAGCATCAGAGGAACCAGCCCCAGAATAAAGGCAAAGGAAGTCATCAAAATGGGTCGGAGACGAGCTTCGGCCCCATCCACGGCGGCCTTCACAATGTCCATGCCGTGTCGTCGTCGTTCTACGGCGTACTCCACAATCAGGATGGCATTCTTGGCCAGCAGACCAATCAGCATGATGATCGTGATTTGCAGATAGATGTTATTATCAATGCCAAAAATGCGGGCAAAGATGAACGTTCCGGCCAGACCAATGGGTAAGGAAAGTAATACCGCCCAGGGCAGAATATAACTCTCATACTGAGCACTCAACAGGAAGTAAACGAAGGCCAGACAGAGCATAAAGATGTAGATCGTCTGTCCGCCACTGAGGATTTCCTCCCGCGTCATACCCGAGAATTCGTAGCCATAACCGGCGGGTAATTTCTCGGCCGCCACTTCCTGAATGGCCTTAATGGCATCCCCGGAACTGAACCCTGCTTTAGGCGTACCGGTAATGGATACGGACGTAAAGAGGTTGAACCGGGTAATCGTTTCTGGACCATACACGCGGTCCATCGTCACGAATTCCGAGATGGGAGCCATCGTTCCGTTCGCGTTTCTGATGTACACGGAGTTCAGACTGGAAGGACTGGCCCGATACGCAGGATCGGCCTGAATCATGACCCGGTACTGCTTGCCAAACTGGTTAAAATTGGATGCATACACCCCACCGAAATAACCCTGCAGGGCACTTAATACAGCGTTAACCGTTAGTCCGGCTTCTTTGGTCCGGGCTACGTTTACATTCACCATGTATTGGGGGAATGTCGGGTTGAACGTTGTCGTAGCAAACTGAATTTCGGGACGTTTTAATAAGGCCGCCATGAAGTCTTTTTCCACTTCAAAAAGTCGGTCAATCGTTCCACCGGCCCGATCCTGTAACTGTAACTCAAACCCGTTACTGGTACCGAAACCCTGAATGGTTGGAGGCGAGAAGAAGACAATTTCGGCCCCACGAATATGGCTGGTTTTCGCAAAGAGATCCCGGATTACGGCGTTAATGTCCTGATCAGGGCGTTCTTTCCAGTCTTTCAGACCAATGATTACCATCCCGTACGAACTACCGTTCCCACTAATGATACTCCGACCCGCCAGACGCGTCGTGAATCGAACGGCGGGCATTTCCCGGGCAATTTTATCTACTTCATTGGCAATAGCTGTAGTCCGTTCAACAGACGAAGCAGGGGGTAAAGTAATGTTGGCAAAGATGGTTCCCTGATCTTCGTTGGGTACGAAACCGGAAGGCGTGGTGCGGAGCAACCAGACGAAAACGCCGGCAGATACCGCAATGGCACCCAGGGCCATCCATTTTTTACCCGAAAGGAACGTTACCGAACGGGAATATTTGGTCGTTACTGCATCAAAACCCGTGTTGAAGGCCGTATAAAACCGTTGCATAAATCCTTTTTTATGCTCCTTGTCGTGCGGTTTCAGGAAAATCGCACACAGGGCCGGACTCAGCGTCAGGGCGTTAATGGCCGAAAGAATAATGGAAATGGCCAGTGTCAGACCAAACTGTTTGTAAAACACCCCGGTCGAACCACTAATGAAACTGACCGGAACGAATACCGCCGCCATGACCAGCGTAATCGAAACGATGGCACCGCTGATTTCGCCCATGGCATCAATCGATGCTTTCCGGGCGGAGGTATAGCCCTCATCCAGCTTGGCGTGCACCGCCTCCACTACCACGATGGCATCATCCACTACGATACCAATGGCAAGCACCAACGCAAAGAGGGTCAGCAGGTTAATGGTGAATCCAAACAGGTTCAGGAAGAAGAACGTACCGACAATCGCTACGGGCACCGCAATGGCGGGGATCAGCGTTGAACGGAAATCCTGAAGGAAGATGAACACTACGATAAACACCAGGATAAAGGCCTCGATCAGCGTGTGAATTACTTTCTCAATTGAGGCATCCAGGAAGTTGTTGGCATTCAGCAGCTCGGCGTAATGCACGCCCGGAGGGAATGACTTTTCGGCTTCCTTGATTACTTTCAGCGAGTTCTCGATTACCTCCTGAGCATTCGAACCGGCCGTCTGGTTAATCGCCAGGGCTACTGAGGGATACCCCTGTGACGTTGAAATACTGGCGTAACTCTGAGCACCTAATTCAACCCGGGCGATGTCGCGTAAACGCAGCACCTGACCGCCTGGCGTTGAACGGATGATCATGTTCTCAAACTGAGCCGGATCTTTCAGACGACCGGGATACTTGATGATGTACTGGAAAGACTGATCGCTGCTTTCGCCAAACTGGCCCGGGGCTGCTTCGACGTTCTGTTCCGCCAGAGCCGCCGAAACGTCGTCAGGAATCAGACCGTACGTAGCCATGACATCAGGTTTCAGCCAGATCCGCATGGCGTAATCGCGAAGACCAAAGGCACTCGCATCCCCCACCCCGGTTACCCGTTTCAGCTGAGGAACGATGTTAATGTTCGCATAGTTTTGCAGGAAGGTCTGTTCGTAAGCTTTGTTTTCACTGTACAGCGTGAAGATCAATACGTTACTACTTTGACGTTTGCTGGTGATTACCCCCGCCCGGGTTACTTCCTGCGGTAACAGACTCGTGGCCCGTGACACCCGGTTCTGCACGTTTACCGCGGCCAAATCGGGGTTGGTTCCGAGCTTAAAGAAAATGGTAATCGTAGCCGTACCGTCGTTAGCCGCCGTGGAAGTCATGTAGGTCATGTCTTCCACCCCGTTGATCTGTTCTTCGAGCGGGACAATTACACTACTTAATACCACACTCGCGTTTGCTCCGGTGTAAGTTGCCTGCACCTGAACCGTCGGCGGAGCAATTTCAGGATATTGAGAAACGGGTAGCGTTACCAGCCCCAATATCCCCAGCATGACAATAATGATGGATATAACGGTGGATAATACCGGCCGTTCAATAAATCTCTTAAGCATAAAAATGTTGGTTTTGGGCTTGCTAGCCAGGAAATTCTCTTTACCTCCTACCCTTACTGAGCACTGGCCGTAGTGTCGGCTTTCATCGCTCCCGGCTTGATTTCCATGTCATCCCGAAGGGCAGCAATGCCTTCTACTACGATCTTATCGCCCGCTTTCAAACCCTGCGTAACAATGAAAGATTTTCCGTCGGTGGTGGGTTTCACCTGAATTTCCACACTTTTCACTTTGTTACCTTCGGCCACTACATACGCCAGGCGTTTGCCCTGTAACTCATAGGTAGCTTTCTGAGGAATAATCAGAGCGTTTTCAATGTGGGAAGAAATCCGAACCTGGCCCGTGCTACCGCTCCGCAGAAAACCGTCGGTATTAGGAAAAGTAGCCCGGAAATTGGCCGACCCGGTTTCGGTGCTGATCAACCCACTGGCCGTTTCAACCCGACCAGGCTTGGAGTACACGGAACCATCGGAAAGTACGAGGGAGACACTGGGTAAGGTCGCCAGCTTTTGCTGGAGAGTATTGCCTTTGGTATCCCGGAAGAAATCAAGTAGTTGTTTTTCGTTAAGCGAGAAATAAGCGTATACGTTACCAATGTTAGCGACCGTCGTCAGGGGTGTGGTGGTAGACTGGCTTACCAGACTTCCTAATTTCAGAGGTAACAAACCAATTACCCCATTCACGGGGCTGACGACGCGGGTATAACCAATGTTGATTTTGGCGTTTGCCAGCGTAGCTTTCGCCTGAGCCAGAGCCGCCTGCTTGGACTGAAGGGTATATTGAGCGGACTCCAGTTCGTAGTGGCTGATGATGTCTTTTTCTACCAGCGGCTTCACTTTATTCACCTGCATCTGAGCGGCGTTCACGTCGGCTTCGGCAATTTTGATGCTGGCCTGAGCCGTCCGTAAATCCTGTTCGTATTGCGGAGCACTGATCTGGAAAAGCACCTGACCTTTGCGAACTAACGCTCCTTCATCTACGAAAATACGTTCAATATATCCGTCCACGCGGGGGCGAATTTCTACGTTTTCCTGGCCTTGCAGAGTGGCAGGATAGTCCGTGTAAATATCCGTCGTACGAGCCTCAACGGTCATCACAGGATATTCCTTAGGAGCAGGAGCCTGCTGAGCAGCCTGTTGTTTTTCGTCCTTTTTCCCGCAGGAGAAAGCAAAAACCAACATAAACACACCCATACTTGTGGCGATCCTACGGGTTGAAAATGGCGATTGAAATGGGATAAAATGCATTACTCTTAGGCTATTAAACTTGTATTATTCTGTGACCTACAACCGAGCGTCCCTGAAATTTGTTTCGTCAGGTCGGCTAAAACTAGTTTTTGGTGATTTCAGCATTCAAATTAAAAAACAAAATCTGTCGAGATTCTGACGGATTTCGCCCTTTCCCGACCGATTTTGCTTACTCATTAATTTTCAGAAGACTATCCGTTTATTTTCCCCAGCTGATCCGAATGCAGTGCTGAAATTCGCGGTACTGATACACACAGGAGAATTCCAGGGTTTCGCAAATCGCCTCGACAATGGCCAGTCCCAGACCCAGTCGACCATCGTCAGCAGATTTTGTATGATATCTGGAAAAAATATTCTCGTCCGTAGGAGCGTCTACCACCCCGGTGTTACTGATTTCGAAGCCATACTTTTGATACATAACCGAGATTTTCCCTTCATTCACATTATGCTGAATGGCATTGCGAAGCAGGTTATCCACCATGATTCGCACCAGTTCTTCATTGGAAGAAATTCGGTGCTGAATGCTGCTTTCGTGCTGAACGTCGATATTCCGATACTCGATTAATTCTTCGTAGGTCTCCAGACTTTCGCTGATGATGTCATTAATGTTGAGTTCCGTTCTGGCAATCTTTCCGGCATATTGAATGCTGCGAATGCGGGAAAGCAGGTTTAGTCCTTTATGAATGCCCGAAAGCCGGACGATGGTCTTTTTAATGTCCAGTAACTCTTTTCGCTCCTCGGATTCGAGTCCGGTTCGCTTCAAAATCAGCTCGACTTTGGCCAGTAATATGCTCAGCGGTGTTTGTAATTCATGAGCCGTATTCTCGGTAAACTCCCGTAACTGATTGTAAGCCGACTGCGTTTTATTCGTAAAATCCAGCACGGCCTGATTGAATAATTCAAACTCGCGAACGCTGGTTTTCTGTAACAGCAGGGGTTCTTTATTCCGAATGTTGTAGGATTTGATGCGGCGTAGGTTGTTGTAAAAAGGTCGCCAGAGGTTGTAAGAAACCCGATTCAGGTTAATTTGAAAGAAGGCCCAGTTCAGAATGAAAAATAAAACCAGACTGAAGGCAACCGCGAAAATAACGGCTTCGCTTTCCGGCCCTCCCGGTTCATTCATGGTTACTTCCGTCACAGTTACTTCGTAAAGCCGATCTTTAACCGGAATGGTACGGATGTATTCCTTGATCCGCTTGTTATTGAGTTGCCGATTCAGGGAAAAGATCATCCAGAAGTTGAAAGAACTGTTTACATCTTCCAGGTCATAAAACTGATAGGTAAAGTACGAATACGGCTTGGCATCGGAGGGTAACAGCTGGTAGGAAACCCCTTCCCGAAGGGGAAATTTTCCGGTTTGTTTAACTGTAGACGCAATGGCTTCAACCTGATTTTTAAACCGAATCCGATAAAAGACCCGGTAATACACATCAATGACGTAGTTATTAAACAGGATGGTTACTACCAGCAGAATGGGTAAGGCCACTACGTAAACCTTTTTGATTTTCGTAATAAAACGCTTGCTATACTGACTGGTTGCCATCTGATTTTTTTAAGGTATAACCCATCCCGTACATGGTCACAATACTGACTTCGCAGCCTTCTTTTTTGAGTTTCTGACGGAGGTTTTTGATATGGGTATAAATGTAGTCGAAGGAATCAACCATGTCGATATTATCCTTTAATACATAGTCCGACAGAGATTCCTTGGAAACCGTACGGTTTTTATTCATCAACAGGTAATACAGAATTCGAAGCTGGCTGTGGGTTAGTTTGAGTTCCTGCCCGTTTACTTTCACCTGATTATTCATCAGGTCATACGACAGGTTGTAATAAACCATTTCCTCCTCTTCCTGCGGATGCCGGCGACGGATGATACTGCGAATCCGGGCGACTAGTTCATCCAGATGAAACGGCTTGACCAGGTAATCATCGGCCCCCAGATTAAGTCCTTTTAATTTATCATCCAGGCTATTACGCACCGAAATAATCAGCACCCCGGGATGGGAATCCATGCTTTGAATGTCGGCAAAGAGATCGAAACCCAGTCCACCGGGCAGGTTTATATCCAGAACAACCACGTCATAAATTTTATCCGTCAGTTTTTCCCGGGCTTCCAGAAAGGACAGAGCCGTCTCGCAGGAAAAACCTTCCTGAACCAGAGCCGAGCGAATGCTGTCGGAAAGTAGTTTTTCGTCCTCAACCAGTAGAATTTTCATAATCATTCAATTTCTAAAGACGAAGTAACAAAGCAATTCTGTCTAAAATCTGTCAGTTTAGTTTTCAGTTGGCTGTTTTCCTCCGCCGTGGTTAGTGTCTCACCAGCCAGTTGTAAAGTGGTTGGTGAGGACATCAGCCACGGTGGGAGAACCCCCTCCGGGGTTATATCTCTATGCTCTTTCGGATTTGTAATCCGAAAGCCGGCTGTAAGGGATTTATAATCCCTAAAGCAACGCTAACCACCTCTTACCCAGACGCTATAAAGTCGCGTCTCTACTTCATAGTTGATCCCGGATTTTCATCCGGGGCTATCCAGCCTGGGACTATCCAGCCTGGGGCGATCCAGGTTCAACCCCTCCGGGGTTATATCTCCCATTTCGAAATGCCTTCCCTACCTTTATAGGTTTTTCTCACTCTAAACTCTAAACTCTAAACTCTAAACTCTAAACTCCAAACCGCAGCGGCGGCCGCTCTAAACTCTTCCGCCGTGGTTGGTGTCTCACCAGCCACTTTACAACTGGCTAATGTCTCACCAGCCAAGGCGAGGAGTTTTCTCTTTCAAAACCCAAATCCCAAAACCCGGCATTCGTCGCCACTTATTGGGCACTCGGTAAGTTTCGTTTCGTGAGTCTCCGATTTGAAGACACCTTTGTATCGTTCTTTTTCTTGTACGACAAAAGCGATGAAACGATACTATATTTCTTCAATCTTCCTTTCAACTCTGCTCGGGCTTGCCTGTTCCAGTCAGAGTTTTGCTCAGGTAGTTAGTCCGGCTCCCGACTCACTCCAAACGACTCCTGTTCGGGATTCCATTCCAACCACTACTCCCGCTCCCGTGGCGGCTATCAATCCGACGGTAACGGGTTTTCTGGTAGATTCTACTTCGGGTAAAGCCGTTGAATTTGCCAGCGTTGCCCTGTATAATAAACAGACGAACCAGTTAGTAACCGGAACGGTCGCTGACGGGAAAGGTCAGTTTGCCATCAGTAACGTTACCCCCGGAAAATACCGGCTGGAAGTAACCTTCGTAGGGTATGAAAGCAAACGGATTGATCCCATCACCGTTTCTGGCCCGCTGGAACTGGGAGTAATCCGGCTGAAATCAGACTCGAAGACGTTACAGGAAGTAACCGTTACCGGACAGAAAGCCCTGATTGAAGAAAAAGTAGACCGTCTGGTTTATAACGCAGAAAAAGACATTACCTCCAAAGGCGGCGATGCTTCCGATATTTTGCGAAAAGTCCCCATGTTATCGGTCGATCTGGATGGCAACGTTTCGATGCGGGGAAGCAGTAACATCCGCGTGCTGATCAACAACAAACCTTCCACCATCGTGGCGGGTAGCGTAGCCGACGCTCTCAAGCAGATTCCTTCCGATGAAATTGCTTCCGTTGAAGTAATTACCTCTCCTTCTGCCAAATACGATGCCGAAGGTTCCGGCGGGATTATCAACATCATTACCAAGAAAAATAATCTTCAGGGTTTCAACCTCAACCTCGATACGGGCGTAGGGAACCGGGGCTCCATGATGGGTTTACGGGGTAACTACCGGACGGGCAAAATGGGCTTTACGCTTGGTGGTTTTGGCCGGGCGGAATATAATGTCAAAACCCTTTCTACGCTGGATCAAACCAGTATTGTTGAAAATAATCAAATCCTGACCCGTCAGACGGGCGACGGTACGAACCGGGGCCTGATGGGTCGCTACAATCTGGGCTGGGATTTTGACATCTCAAAAAATCAGAGCATCTCCGCGGGCATTAACTACGGCGTTCGGAACCGGACCACGCAGCAGGATTACATGACCCAGATTTTCACCAATGGCGTGGGCGGTACGCAGGCCAACCGGGATGTCACTTCAAAAAATAATTCCGGTACCATTGATATGAACCTGGATTACATTCACACCTTCAAACCTCAGCAGGAATGGAGCATTTCAGCCCTATACAGCCGCAATGACCTCATTAATAACTTCGACGCGAATCTATTGAATGTGGGCGAATTAACGGGACGTCAGCGAAACCTGAACGATAACCTGAACCAGGAATTTACCCTGCAAACGGATTACCAGACTCCGATCAAGAAAAATCAGATGCTGGAATTTGGCTTGAAAGGCATCATGCGAAAGGTAAACAGTAACTACGAATACCTGCTTGCGGGCCCGACAGGTGACTATTACCAACAGGCCAACAACCCCGCTGGTTTTCTGGATTACAGCCAGAACATTGCCGCTGGTTACGCTTCTTACACGTATACAACGAAGAATAAAATCACCATTAAAGCAGGTACTCGTTTTGAGCATACGATCATTGATGCTCAGTCTAATACCAGCTCCAGCATTGCGATTCCCAACTACAGTAACTTCGTTCCGAGTCTGAACCTTTCGAAAATGCTGAAGGACAACTCGATGATTAAACTGGCCTATAACCGCCGGATTCAGCGTCCGGGTATTCAGCAGCTGAACCCTAACTTCAACGCGGCTAACCCCCAGAACGTCACCATGGGTAACCCGCTGCTTCGGCCGGAGTTGACGGATAACGTCGAGCTGGCTCTGAGTAAGACCATTAACAAAGTTTACATCAATGCGGCCCTCTTTGGTCGGGTCACGAACAACTCCATTACGCAGGTACGTACCCCTCTGGATACGTTAGCAGGGGCCATCCTGACGACGTATCAGAACATTGGATCGGAACACGCAACGGGTATTAACCTGTTCGCCAAATACGATGTAAGCTCCAAACTCAGTTTCGATTTATTCACGAATACGTTTTATACGCAACTGAAGGGGACGACAACGGGTCTGGACGGCTTATCGATTGATGTGAAAAATTCAGGGGTAAACTTCGACGTAGGCGGTCGTATTCAGAGTACGTTCAAAAATGGCTGGGGATTACAGGCTTTCGGAATGATGAAAGGTCCACAGGTACAATTACAGGGTCGTATGGGCGGTTTTGGCTTCTACTCGCTGGGCCTGAAGAAAGACTTCACCAACAAAAAGGGAAGCATTGGCATAGCCGCAGAAAACTTCCTGACTTCCAACATTCGGATGCGGACGGAACTTACCTCGCCTCAGTTTACCCAGGTTAGCAACATGTTTATGTACAACCGTGGCGTTCGCTTAACCTTCAGTTACAAAATTGGCAAAATGAATATTCAGGCTCCCCGTAAAAAAACGAAGTCGATTCAAAATGATGACGTCAAAGGTGATGGCGGCGGTGCAGATATGAACAATACTCAGGGCTCAGGCGGTGGCGGAGCAGCTCCTTCGGGCGGTGCTCCCGCAGGTAACAAACCTGCCGCTTCGGCTCCTAAACGATAGTCGTTTTTTTATACATAGAGTTTGACGTCAAACGCCTCCGGTCCTGCTGGAGGCGTTTACTTTTGGGCAGGGAATCAGTCAGATGAAGCGAAGAGCCTGATGGGTACTGATGCTTCCGGCGGGAGACTACCGTACCAAATTTAGCTCCCTCCTCAGGTAAGGTCCCTCCCTGCGGTCGAGATGACAGATGGAGTTCAACTATCAACAATCTGTCATTCAGAGCGTAGCGAAGAACCTTACGCGGGGTTGGGGTTATATTCGGCTTTCATGAAAACGAGCCTTCCCTGAAAGCCGGCCCATTTTTAAACAAGGTCTCTCCCTGCGGTTAAGATGACAGGCGGGGTTTCGACTACTCACCAATCTGTCATTCAGAGCGTAGCGAAGATCCCTGCTCAGGTTTGGGTAATAAACTTTCGGAAAGTTGAAAATCCTGTTTTACTTCATGATCTTCAATCGGCTCTGAACGGATACATTCCAGACGTCGAGTTCTCCCTCCAGCTTGCGTACCAGTTCTTCCGGAAACTTGTTTTCTTTAATTAACTCGACCATCTGATGTCGCTGGAAGTTGATGACCTCCAGTTCTCCGAAGATATACTTCTTGAATTTTTCCCGTTTTTCTTTCAGCGAAGGCTCGATTCCATCCGTTGGAATGGACCCATACAAGTAGCGAATCTGCTGCTCAAACCGGTTCCGTAATCCGGCACCGATCTCTTCCTGATCAATGAGATTGGGTAACTCTTCTTCAATAAACCGAATGGAGGAACGAGCCATCAGCAACCGAAGTTTTCGCTCCAGAGCCGCTTCCTTATCCGGATCTTCACTGACTTTCAGCCGCTTCACAAAATAAGGTAAGGTCAACCCCTGCAAAACCAGCGTTACCAGAATTACAATGAAGGTAATGAAGAGGATAATGTTCCGATTGGGAAAGGGTTCTCCATTGGCTAAGGTCAGGGGTAAGGCCAGAGCGGTAGCCAGCGACACTACGCCCCGCATACCCGCCCAGCCGATGATGAATAACTCCCCTTTGCTTTGCCGGGCTCCGTTTCGGTAGCCAAATTCAAAGGGAAATTTAGCAATGATAAACAGCCAGGCCATCCGAATAAAAATGGCCGCCGCACTGATTAATAATCCGTAAAGAATCAGCGTTCCCAGCGACTGGTTAGGAATGTCCTGCAAGATCCAGGGTAACTGTAGTCCAATGAGAATGAAGACAAAACCATTAAGCAGGAAGCCCAGCAATTCCCAGAAATTGTTACTGAGAATCCGTCCCTGAAACGAGAATACTTCGGAGGCACGCCAGGAGACAAACAAGCCCGTTGCCACTACGGATAAGACTCCGGAAACTTTGATATGCTCGGCAAAAAGATACGATACGAAGGGAATCATGATGTTAAGGCTGGCCTCAACCGTCGCATTTCCCTGCACTTTCCGAAAGACCCAGACAAAAGCATACCCAATAGCCAAGCCCGCCAAAACGCCACCAATGGCCAGAATAAAAAACTGAATACTGGCCTGCCAGAGTACAAAGGTTCCACTGGCTACGGCTACTACGGCGTACCGATAGGCAATCAGAGCGGAAGCATCATTCACCAGACTTTCGCCCTCCAGAATCGTCGTGGTTCGGCGGGGTAAGCCCAGTCCTTTCGTAGCACTCGTCGCGGCTACGGCATCAGGTGGCGAAACAATGGCTCCCAGCACAAAAGCCAGCGGCCAGCTGAAACCCGGTATGCAATAATGAGCCACGACGGCAATGACCGAGGTGGTCAGAAAGACCAGACCAATGGCCAGTCTGGATACGGGTTTCCGGTGCGTTTTGAGTTCCTGCCAGGAGATTTTCCAGCTGGCTTCGTATAAGAGAGGGGGCAGGAAGATTAAGAAAACCACGTCGGGTTCGAGGCGAACGTTGGGCAAACTGGGCGTAATCCCCACCAGTAAACCTCCAATAACCAGTACAATCGGGTAAGGAACTTTCAGTTTGGGAGCCAGAGCGGACAGGCCCGCCAAAATAGCCATTAAGATTAAGATAGGTTCAAGTATTTCCATGGATGCAGAGGGGTAATCTGAAGGTATAAAAAATAGCAGGGGCTATTTATACAAGACCTCCCGCCGCCTGAAAAGTTCCGTATTATTTTCAGTTTACCATTTTTTATATGTGTCTTAGGAACCAGATCCAACTATCTGACTGGTAATCCCCACAGGAGTTATTCTCTTTCCCCGTGGCTGTTGTCCCCCACCACTTCTTTACAACTGGCTGGTGAGACACCAGCCAGGGCGGGAACCATTTTCCTTCCAACGTTTCCCCGGATTAACATTCGGGGCTATCCAGCCGGAGACTACTCAGATTGAACCCCGATGGCGTTCTTACGCTCAGTTCCAAACGGCCCCACCGTGGTTGGTGTCCCCACCCACCACTTCCTTACAACTGGCGGGTGAGACACCAGCCAGGGCAGAGTAAATGTGAACCCGCCGGGTTTCTTACGTTCAATTCCAATCGGCCCCGCCGGGGTTGGTGTCCCCACCCACCACTTCCTTACAACTGGCTGGTGAGACACCAGCCAGGGCAGAGTGAATGTGACCCCGCCGGGTTTCTTACGTTCAATTCCAATCGGCCCCGCCGGGGTTGGTGTCCCCACCAACCGCTTCCTTACAACTGGCGGGTGAGACACCAGCCAGGGCAGAGTAAATGTGAACCCCGATTATGACCCCGGGTCATAACCCGGGGCTACTCAAATTGAACCCCGCCGGGGTTCTTGCGTTCAGTTTCAAACATCGCCCCTACCTTTACGGGTTTTCCCTTTCCAAACTGAAAACTGAAAACTGAAAACTGAAAACTGAAAACTGAAAACTGAAAACTGAAAACTGAAAACTGAAAACTGAAAACTCAAAACTCAAAACTCAAAACTCAAAACTCAAAACTCAAAACTCAAAACCGCAGCGGCGGCCGCTGAAAACCGCTCTAAAGCGTAACCGTTCCGGCGACGACCTGATGGTATGGTAAGCTCATCTTCCAGGTTTTATCTTTGTACCGACACAGGATGTTCTGAACTTTTCCTTCTTCCAGTCCGGGGCGATGGGCCGCTACTACCATCAGCTTATTATCCAGCACCGCCGCCCGAACCCCCATGGGATTCGGATCTTTGTACATGTAATCAAACCAGCTGATGCCCAGTTTCTGAGCTTTGGCCTGCCAGTTCTCAATATCATTGGTCCAGGTTTCGCCGTTATCCAGCGAAAATTCGATGTGCAGATTGTATTGCGTCTTTGGATTTTCCCAGAACGAATTAAACTGGGAGGCTCGCCATTTTCCCGCTTCCAGAGCATAATCAGCAGCGTTTAGAGCTACGCCGGGGTTCCAGTTACATAATCCGCCCCCTGAACGGGCCGCTCCGGAGACAAGCATCAGCAGAGGTAAGGATTCACAAATATGCGGAGCGATCATTTCCAGACCGCCGCCTTCGTAACGGGTCATTACCCAGCTAAATCCCCGGTATTCTTTACTGGCGGCATAATTCGCCCGCTGATCCAGCCATTCGAGGCATTTTTTGATGTGCAGACTACTCCGTCGGGCATAATCCTGAAAGTCGGCATAGGGCTTATCTTTTCCAATCAGAATCTCTTCGTAATGAGCATAAGGCATCATTTCGTAGTAGGTAAAGCCATTTTGCTTATAAAGATTATGACGGGAATTGCCTCCCAGCTGTCCATAGGGACGGTCAGGTCCCCCATCGCCTTCGGGATATAAGTTGGACATTCCCGAAGCATACATACCAAACTCGACGTTGGGGTGTTCTTTTCGCAATAGCTTCACGCCTTCCGCCAGTACCTGATTGTTCTTCCAGGCCGCCGGAAAGCTTTCCAGATCCAGATCAAACATGATTTTGGCATTTCCCCAGCCGTAATTTTCAGCCCGGGAAAACCACCAGCCCATGAGGTAATTTTTTACGTCCACGGGCGTCACTGTCACCGGATTGGTCCATAGGCCGTGCAGGGGGCCCTGGGTTTTGTTTAAATCATCATCACCCAGCATTTCGTATAACCCCGTTCCGGCGGTAAGCGTTTTCAGAAACGCCCGGGCCTGAGCATTGGTGATTTGCTGATAGGCTTCTTTTTCAACCAGCGTTCGAATAGGAAAAAAGGTATTACCCTTCTGAACGAAATCCCTTTGTCTTTCCAGCTGATCGGGAGCCAGTTTCATGGCCGCCCAGAACGAGCCTTCGGGCATGGTGAAATCAGGAATTTCCGACAAACTTAATTTCGTCAGTCGAAGGGCCTGAACGGGCTGAAACGTAGCCGCCGTGTATTGGGTGGTTTGTTCGGAAGAATTCGTACAGGTATCTACGCGGGGGGTTATTCCCAATAAAATAAAAAGAGCTATGGAATGAATTTTCATGCAATGAAGGAAGGTATGTTCGGTATAGATTCAACGTACGCTTTTGGAATTTGTTGGTTCAGATGTCAATTTCCAGGACAATAGTTATCCATTCTGATGCCAGATCACATCTTTTACCGCGGGAATGGCCTGGATTCGATGAATCAAAGGAAGTATGTCGTTCATTGCTTCAGAAGGCTTGAGTTTAAGGTAAATAACCTGATCTCTGGATTTTTTCTCCGTGCTTACATACGATACGGACATTCCTTTTTCCTGTAAAATCTGCTGAATGGCCGGTAACATTTCCTGACCCGTTTCGGCTTTGATCTTGATCAACTGATGACGACGACGGCTGAAGAATAATTTCTCGATGGGTTTGAGTCCCAAAAGAATGAAAATGACAATGGCCGTTGTTAAAAGAGCAGCAAAGTACATGCCTCCTCCCGCCGCCAGCCCCACGGCCGAGACGGTCCAGAGCCCCGCTGCCGTCGTCAAGCCACGAATGATTTCATTCCTCAGAAACAGGATCGTTCCGGCTCCAATGAACCCAATCCCGCTGACGACCTGAGCCGCCACCCGCGAAGGATCCAGGGAGACGTGAGCCACGCCCCGAACGTCCTCAAATCCATACGTAGACACCATCATGGCCAGACAGGATCCTACGCAGACCATCATGTGAGTGCGTAAGCCAGCGGCCCATTCTTTGCGTTCGCGTTCAAAGCCTACCAATCCGCCACAAAGAGCGGCCACGGCAATTCGTAATACTACGGTCGTCCAGTCAATCATCGCAGGTCAGATTTTTTAAAAAAATGGAAAAGATCAGACCAGTAACCGTCAATAATTCATTCTACTCTTCTTAAATACGGACAAGGAAAAAAAGGTTAACAGCAGTCATAAAAAAAAGACGCGAACCTTTCAGCCGCGTCTTTTTTTAGAACTGTTATTTTCTTACTTCGAAAAAGTCTCCCTTGTTCCAGGTGGGCCGGGCCGGGTTTTGAGCGATCTGGTAACTAACCAGAAAATTAACTTTCACATAAGTAACGCCGGCCGCCCATACGAATGAATCATTCAGGTTGTCCGACACCTTATGGTAGTTAGCATCCCGCCAGACCCTCACTTTCTCGGCCAGATTCAGGGCCGGATTGGCTTTCGCATACCCGTACTTGATATGCAGAGCCGGAATACCTGCCTTGACAAAATTATACTGATCACTCCGCACAAAACGCCCTTCGCTGGGATCGGGGTCGGGTTCCACCTGTAACTTCAACGCCTGAGCGGCGTTTTCTACGGCTTTCAGTAAACTGCTGTGTTCAGCCCCCAGCGGAGCCACGGACTCGAGCGGGGCCAGCAAGGTGGGCATATCGGTATTGATGTCTGCTACAATCTGTTTTTTGGGTACGGTTGGAAAGGCCGTAAAATAACCCGAGCCCAACAGACCCATTTCTTCGGCCGTGACCATCAGAAACAGTAAGGAGCGTTTAGGTTTTTCTTTCAGGCTGGCATACATGCGGGCAATTTCCAGGGCACAGGCTACTCCCGAAGCGTTGTCATGAGCACCGTTGTAAATCGAATCTCCGTTGACGGGTTTTCCCACGCCGAGGTGATCCAGGTGAGCGGAATGAATAACGTATTCTTTCTTCAGTTTGGCATCCGAACCTTCAATTTTTCCGATAACGTTGTAGCTCAGCAAATTGGTAAACGTATTTTCGTAATGGCCTTTGACCTTACTCTTCAGCGATCGGCTGACGTATTCCCCACGCTCCAGTTTCTGCCAGAGTTCATCCAGAGCGATGTTTTCGGCCTGCATCAGTTGTTGTAAGGCCTGGACGGAAAGACCGCCGGCCACCTGAATTTTTCCACCCAGGGCCGCCGCCGAACTCACCCGCTGGCCTGAGCTGGACATGGAGGCATTGATCCCATTGAGGCTATAGTTCGTGGCCGAGGTTCTGAAAACGACCGGGCTGTTCGTGTAGTTACAAACCAGTACTCCGATGGCTCCGTGTTGGGCCGCAAAAGCTTGAGCCGTAGCGGGATAATTCAGGTGAAGTTTGACATTCGCGGCGGCATCTTCGGGAATCTTACGCAGAATGACCACGATTTTTCCCTTGACGTCGATGTTCCGGTAGTCCTCGAAGTTGATTTGCGGGGTATCAAAACCCGCCCCTACAAACACCAGCGGAGCGTTAAAATCTACGGATTCTTTTTCGGGATGCGGAGTCAGGACATAATCCACGCCCCACTGCAATGATTTCTGCTCACCGGAAGGTAAGGTCAGCGTCAGGGAAGTGGTCTGTGGATTAATCCTGGCGTTACGCAGGTACACTTCCTGAAGATACCCGCCCTTTTCTCCAGCGGGCTGTAAGCCCATTTTTTTGTACTGATCCACGACGTAATCAACGGCCGTTTTATAACCGGGATACCCGGCCTTACGACCCATTAACTTGTCGTCGGCCAGATACGCGACGTGGGCTTTAATCCGGTTGGAATCAACACTGGAAAGGTCCTTTATAATAGATTCAGGAATCTGGGCGGAAGCCGTCAGCGAAAGAACGCAGCTGAACAGCCCAACGATTTTTTTAATCATGCGTGATAAAGTGCTCGAGTGGAAATCTGAATAAAGCGAAAAGGCAAGATACAAAAAGCAGATTTTTAAACCTGCGTTCGTTGGGCTGATTTATACTTATTCCTGTTCTATCAATGGATTTGCTGTACTATTTCTTTGTTTAGGATCATCGCCATATTCATTCGGACCATACTCTCCTTCTGCGAAAACCATCCAGAAAATGTAAAATGGGATGATTTGATACCAGCCACTCTTTCCACGATCATGGCATCTTTTCGCTCCCTGGGCATAGAAAAACCAAGCCATGGGAATACAAAGAATCAGATATAGCATAGAGCCCGCAGGGTTGTAATCCGTATTATTCAGCAATACCAGATTTAAAAAGAATGACAGACTCCACTGGATAAGAAGAGATAATCCGTATTCTGTCCTACGAATTCTGCCATTAAAAGAGAAGGGATTTTTGAACATGATAAAGGGGGGTATAAATAATAACAGGATTGTTACTATTTTCATCATCTATTCCCGCTTTGATCAAAAGGTTATCATCAATTCACAAAAAAAGCCGCCCGTCGTTCAGGACGACGGGCGGCTTGCCTGTATAGGAGATCAACCCTTCCTGCTAGCTCATCAACTCCGTATAGAGTGAGTAAAACTTGTCTGACATTTCTTCCTGTTCTTCGGGTAATTCTACCTTCTTGTCAGGATTATCGTTCAGAATCTGATTCACGCTTTCGCTGTAATCTTCTACGGCTTTAATAACCACATCGGCGTACTGAACTCCGATTTTAATAAAGCCGTCATAATCTAAAGAGCTTAAACTTAAAAGCATATCGTCATTAATGTCGAGTGCTTTTACTTTGTCGAGTAATTCTTCGGTAAATTTATAATTGAATGAATTATTATATACCGAGAATACTGACTTGGTATCCTTGAACATCGGATCTTTACGATACGTCGTTTTCAGATACAATGGAATCAGAGCCGTCATCCAGTCGTTGCAGTGAACGATATCGGGCGACCAGCCTAATTTACGGACCGTTTCGATGACGCCTTTGCAAAAGAAAATGGCACGCTCGTCGTTATCTTCGTAGAATTTCTCATCTTTATCAAAGAACACTGATTTCCGGTGGAAATAGTCTTCATTATCAATAAAGTAGACCTGCAGTTTGGCACTTGGGACGGACGCTACTTTGATCACCAGCGGTTTTTCATCGTCGCCCACCGAAATATTGATTCCGGAGAGACGAACCACTTCATGAAGACGATTTTTACGCTCATTGATCAGTCCAAAACGGGGAACCAGTATTCGGATTTCCATGCCCCGCTCTTGCATAGCCTGGGGAAGTTTTCGCACGTATTCGGCAACGTCTGTGATTTGAAGAAAGGGATTGATCTCACTGGCAACGTACAAAATCCGGAGTTTACTCATGGGGCTTCAAGAGTTTACGAAATGGGTAAGGATATTCCAAATTCGCTTGCAAAAATATAAAAAAAACGGCTAAAATCCATGAATTAATTTAGAAAAAACTATACTTGCAAGTTTTTGGCGAACTGCACTTTTGGATTCCATTCGTCCGTTCACTACTTTATTGAACCTGACTCTCAGGACTTCAGGCATACGCACTTTTGAAATTTATTGCAGTCCATGCATCTCTTTACTACCCTCACGGAGTTACGTTCTTTTCTCTCCCGGCAGTCCTCATCCATCGGCTTTGTGCCCACCATGGGAGCTTTGCACGAAGGACATTTACAGTTAATCCGAAAAGCCAGAACCGAGAATGCTGTAGTCGTGTGCAGCATCTTTGTCAATCCCATTCAGTTCAATAATGCGGACGATCTGGCCCGCTATCCCCGAACGCTGGAACAGGATATGGCTCTGCTGGAACCAGCGGGCTGTGACGTGGTTTTTGCCCCTTCTCCGGCGGAAATGTACCCTTCAGCTCCCGTGATGACGTTTGACTTTGGCCCGCTGGAACGGGTCCTGGAAGGAGCCTTCCGGCCCGGTCACTTCAACGGCGTGGGCATTGTGGTTTCCAAACTTTTTCATTTGGTACAGCCCACCCGGGCCTACTTCGGGCAAAAAGACCTGCAGCAATGCCTCATCGTCCGCCGATTGATCAATGACCTGAGTTTCCCGATTGAGCTAATCATCGCTCCCACCGTACGGGAAACCGACGGGCTGGCGATGTCTTCCCGCAACCGCAACCTGACGGACGAAGAACGAGCTCTGGCTCCCTTCATTCAGTCGGAGTTACAGAAAGCGAAAGGGGCTTTAGAAGCGGGTCTGACCGTGCCACAGGTAAAAGCGGAGTTGATGAACGCCTTCGCGGGTCAGTCCGCCTTTCGTCTGGAGTACTTTGAAATTGCGGATATTGAGAATCTGCTTCCGCTGGAAGAATATAAAGCCGGTGAGCCCGCCGCTTTATGCCTGGCGGCTCACTTGGGCAAGGTTCGTTTGATTGATAATCTATTACTAAACGCCTAAAAGTTAAGAAGCCCGACGGTATCGTCGGGCTTCTTAACTTTTAACCATCTGAATTTTCGAGTTACCTTCTCGTTCCGTTATTTGGCAAACCAGAGTTTCATCTTCTTATCATTCGATCCGCCCTGCCGTTTCAGAGCTTCGTTGAAATTGGTATAGTTCAGCGACTCTTCCGAGCCCGGATAAGGCAATCGCGTGGGAATAACCCCTCCATTTGTGTTCAGAGCCGGAGCCGTCAGTACGGGAATTCCCGTCCGGCGGTATTCCGTCCAGGCCTCAACGCCCTGACCGTATAAGGCAATCCATTTTTGCTCCATCAGTTGCGTATACCCCGTTGCTCCGCTTTTAAAAGCATTCGCCGTCAGATACGCGTCTGAAGCCGTTAGCCCATACTGAGCATGAGAAGCTTTGATGGCGTCATTATACAGGCTAGCCGCAGATCCTGCCGCCGTAATGCCTTTGTAAGCAAATTCAGCTTTGATAAACAACAGTTCGGCATAACTCATGATGACACCGGGGGCCGTAGCCGCTACGAAGTAATTCCCCACTTTTGATGTCTTCGATAAGCCCAGAGCATTCGCATCCGACGCAGACAAGCCGTTAGGAACACCTTTAAAATCGCCCCCGTCGGCGGGAGTATTAGCATAAATTGCCAGACGGGTATCTTCCAGAGCTTTCAGTTTGTTAATCATCGTTGCACTAACCCGGTGATCATCCCGCGTTTTGCGGTTTTCGTTCACGGGGTTATTACTGGGGGCCGCATTGAGATAAACTAACTGAACGTTATCTGCATTAGAAGCCAGTACGGGATACTTCGCTGAATCTTTCAGAATTCGTTCAATCTCGGCAGTGACGTTAATCGGAGCGTCGGCTTTTCCCAGCATTCGGTTCAGAATCCGTAAGCTCTGGGAATTGGCAAATTTTTTCCATTTCGTCAGATCGCCATTAAACAGAATATCGCCGGTAATGGCTTTGGATTTATCGCTGACATCAATCATCTCTCCCGCCGTTTTCAGTTCCGCCACCAAAGCCGCGTAAATATCCTTCTGGGCATCGTATTTGGGCTGAAGAACGCCTTCCATGCCTTTAACCGCATCCGAATACGGCACATCGCCGTAGACATCGGTCAGCAAGGTAAAGACCCAGCTGCGAAGAATGGTCGCTACGGCCTGATAGTTGGTGTTACCTGTTTCCTGAGCAATTTTATTGATTCGCTGGTAATCGGCGATGGCCTCGATGTAGAAGTTACTCCATCCGGCATTAGCTACGTCGTTGGAAGTGGTATACTGATCCACATCCGTATACTGAATCCGGGCCCAGTGCTGGGATACCAGGTTCCCCACGTCCATTCCCAGCGAGCCACCCCAGTAGGCATCGACGGCGGTCTGGATTCCGTGAGGCAGAAACAGCTCTGCCGAAGCCGTCACCGGATTATTGGGATTGGTATTGATTTCATCAAATTTACCCGTACAGGCAGATAATCCCGCCAATACAAACGCCAGTACGGCTTTAGTTCGGAATGAATAGAACGTACGCTTCATGTCTTTAGGGAATATTACAGGTTCAGGCTAATATTAAAACCAATGGATCGAGTGGTAGGAATCTGGCCGTTTTCGATTCCCTGCAGGTTTCCATCGTTATAATAGCTGGTTTCGGGATCAATGTGCGGAATGTTGCTGTGCAACAGAGCCAGGTTACGGCCTACGGCCGAGAGCGTGATGTCACGGAAAGGCAGGCGTTTGAACACTTTGCCGGGGAAGACGTACGTCAGGCGTACTTCGCGAAGCTTCACGTACGTACCGTCAAAAATAGTCTCTTCGTTATTGGTCAGCAGGTAATACTTATGATGCCATTCTTCGGAAGAAATGTTTTTGGTGTTTGGCACGTATTCGGGGTTAGCCGCCGTACCTGCATTTACCACGCCCGCTCCGACAATACCCGTTTCCCGGCCCAGGGTCGTTTCTTTCAGTACGCCCGTGTACCGACCAATGTTGATGGTTTGCGAGAAGATATCACCGCCCTGTTTCATGTCAATCAACGTGCTGAGCGAGAGATTTTTGTAAGTAAACGTGTTTTGCAATCCACCAATCCATTTCGGCGTGAAGTTACCCAGTACCCGGCGAACGGGATCAATCACGGGATAGCCACTCTGGTCATACACAATCTGTTCGTCGGGGGCCCGCATGAATCCCTGACCGAAGAAAGTTCCGTACGGCTGACCTACGCGGGCTTCCACGCCCATACCGCGAACGGTTCCTAAAGTATACGTAGTTAAGCCCTGAGCTAATTCGACCACTTTGTTCTGGTTACGAGCCCAGTTCAGAGCCACGTCCCATTTGAAGCTGCTGGTTTTAACGGCGGTTCCGGTCAACTGAATTTCAATACCCCGGTTTTGCAGACGGCCCGCATTTAACAACTTCGAAAAGAAGCCCGTTGCATTAGACACGTCTACTTTCAGAATCTGGTTATAGGATTGTTTGTCGTAATAGGTCAGATCCAGCCCGAGGCGATTGTTGAAGAATTTCAGGTCTGCTCCTACTTCGTACGAGCTGGTTAATTCCGGTTTCAGTTCAGCGTTTAACAGACCGTTACTTTCTTTCAGCGAAGCCAGACTACCCCAGGCATTGGCGTATTCATAAGTTTGCATCAGGTTGTAAGGATCCGTATCATTCCCTACCCGGGCAATACCCGCCCGCACCTTCGCAAATGAAAGCACTGACGAATGCATGTTGAACATATCGGACAACACCGCACTGACCGCCGCGGAGGGATAGAAGTAGGAACGGTTATGGGCAGGCAGGGCACTCGACCAGTCGTTACGGGCCGTTACGTCTACGAATAAATAATTCCGGAAACCGATGTTCGCCGAGGCGTACAGACTGTTCACCACTTTCTCGCTAATGGAGTTTTCGGTTACCGGACGCAAACGGGAGTTACCCATGTTCCAGACGCGGGGAATGGCCAGCTCGGCAGCGGACATGTAATCCCGCTGATAGAAATTGCGGCGGTGGTTCCCCCCGATATTTGCCGTAATATCAAAGTCTTTGATTTTGTGCGTGGCGTTCAGCAGGAAATCTGAATTGGATTCCTGAACGAAGATTTGCTCTTCATTATAACCGTCGAAGAGATTGGAAGTCCGGGCCGCATTTTTCGTCTTCCGGCGATCGGCGTAGAAATCTGTTCCGGTACGAGCCATCAGCGATAGCCAGTTATTGAATTTATACGTAGCGGCGATATTCCCGTACAGGCGATCTTTTTCATTTTCCCGCTTGCTGTTCGCCAGCTGGTAATACGGATTCGTCCAGTAGTTATAGTTCCAGTTATTCTGATAAATGCTGCCCGGAGCCGTGTAATTTTTCAGGCTTTCCATATTTACCTGACGACCAAACCAGATGTAATACAGACCCCAGTTGGTGCGGTTATCGCTTCCGTCTTTGACGTAGTTACCCGTTGCCCGGATGTTCAGCTTAGGCGTCAGATTCCAGCCCGCGTTCAGGGAGATGGTTTTACGCTTGTAATCCGTAAAAGGCAGAATACCGGATTGATTCAGATCCGTCAGGGAAAGCCGGAAATCCCCCTTATCACTGGCTCCCGTCAGCGATACGTTATTGGTGTAGGTTCGACCCGTTTCAAAGAATTGCTTAACATTATCGGGATGAGCGACCCAGGGCGTAGCCGTGCGAACGCCGTTTACGACGGGCGAATCAAATTGCTCGATCAGCTGGCCGTCGAGGCGTGGCCCCCAGCTTTCATCGACTCCATCGTTTACGCCTGCTCCGCGGCCATCCACGAACCGGAACAATCCTTTGGCTCCCTGTCCGTATTCATTTTGCCACTCAGGCAGTCGAAATGGCGTATCAAAGCTGGTATTTGAGTTGACCGAAATGCCAATGCCTTTCGTTCCTTTTCCGCTTTTCATGGTGATCAGTACAACGCCGTTCGCTCCGCGTGATCCATACAAAGCCGCCGCACTGGGGCCTTTCAGAACGCTCATCGTTTCAATATCGTCGGGGTTCAGAGCCCCGGCACCATTTCCATAATCTACTCCCGTGCCTGAACCGTAGTTACTGTTGTCGATCGGAACACCGTCTACTACGAACAAAGGCTGATTATTACTACCAATTGAGTTGGCTCCGCGAATCAGCATCCGGGAGGAGGCTCCGGGAGCACCGTTGGAGTTCGTAACCTGAACCCCGGCAATTTTACCCGAAAGAGCATTAACGAGGTTGGTTTCCCGAGCCTGAGTCAGTTGCTTGCCACCAATTTCCTGCACGGAATAACCCAGGGCTTTTTTCTCTCGCGTAATTCCCAAAGCCGTTACCACTACTTCACTCAGATTACCCGCAGTGACCTGTAAGGGGACATTCAGCTCGCTTTCATTAGCCAGATTGATTTCCTTGGTAATGAATCCTACGTAACTAAAAATCAGAACGGTTCCCGATGCCGCACTAATCTGATACTCTCCGTTGCCGTTCGTGGTGGTTCCTTTTGCCGTTCCCTTCACCGAGATCGAAACCCCGGGCAGTGGCTGTCCATCCTCCGAAGAGGTAACGACCCCCTTCAGCGGCCGCTCCTGAGCGGACACTTGCAGCCCAATACTCAACAGTAGAAATAGTAGAAAAGATACACGTTTCATCATGGTGTATGCGACACGTTTGAAGTGGAAAATGAGGAGTCAGCCTGCCCCTTGAATGAGAGGCAGAGTCAGGAATAGAAAATGAAACAGGGGGTACGACTAGCTAGTCAAACCAGGAAAGGAAAGCGTGTAAATCTGTTGCATAGTTTGGTTAAGTATAAAAGGGAAGAAAGACAATCTGATTCACAGAAATCAGATTGGTGATTCAATATTAAAAAAACTCATTCTTTTTTCATAAAATATTCTGTAAAATATTATTTATACCTCTATAGTAACTATAATTAAGCAGTACATACCAAATATTTTTCACTTAAATATAAATAATACAGAATAATATACCAATAATTTAAATTACCTAATAATAACATATAATTAATAAATTAAGTTAATATAAATATTTAAATCCATTTTCAGTAACATCCAAATCAATAAATTTGATTTAAAATCTATATATCAGAAAAATTAAAACTTGTGACCTTGCCCCCTTTATACCAGAAAAAGCCTCCCTGCGTGAGGAGGCTTTTTCTGGTATAAAGAACATGGGTAGTCTTATACCGTTAATTCACGAAATAGCGTTTCCAGGGATTTTCCCGTCTGCGTTAAGGCCTGAATGGTGTCATTGGCAACGAGTTTTCCGCGTTTCAGTATGACGGCCCGGTCGCAGATGGCTTCTACTTCCTGCATGATGTGCGTAGAGAAAAGCACCGTTTTTTCCTGGCCGATGGATTTAATCACCGAACGAATTTCGACGAGCTGATTCGGGTCCAGCCCCGTGGTGGGCTCATCCAGAATCAGTACCGGCGGGTTATGCACCAGTGCCTGAGCCAGACCTACCCGTTGCCGGTAACCTTTGGATAACTGAACAATGCGTTTATGCTGTTCGAGGCCAAGCCCCACCTGCTCGATGACGTCCTTTACGCGATGCGTCAGCACCTCGCCCTTCAGTCCGTAAAGCTCACCAATGAAGCGAAGAAACTCCTTGACGTACATGTCCAGATACAGCGGGTTATGTTCGGGCAGGTAGCCCAGCTGTTGACGAACTTCCATGGAATGCCGGGTAACATCGTAACCCGCTACCTCTACGGTTCCGCTGGTGGGGTGCAGGTAACCCGTCGCAATTTTCATGGTTGTGGACTTTCCGGCTCCGTTGGGACCCAGAAAACCGACGATCTCGCCCGGCTTCACTTCAAAACTCAGTTGATCCACCGCTTTTTGTGGACCGTATATTTTGGTAAGATCTTTGATAATGATAGACACGCGAGAGGGCTCTAATGAATGAAATGTTCGCTAAATCAAATGCAGACGCAAAGTAAAACGCGAAGCTTGGAAAAACTGGTATATTCCTTTTACAATTCCCATAAACTCCGCATTTCGTCGACTTTCAATCTTGAATGCTTATCGGGATTACCTATTTTTACCCGAATATTCACTTCGTCGCGAGCAAAATTCTACTTTTTTCGAAAAAAATAGGTTCATTTTCAGACCCTAAGGCATAGAATCAGTCGAGTGCTCCCATATACCTTATCACGAAACACCATTAGCAGCCGTGGCCAACGACTCCCTTTTTCGTAAAAAATCAATTCAACAAGTTCTTAATAACGACGCCACCGGCGAGTCGCACGGCTTGACCAAAATTCTCGGCGTTCGGGATTTGACTTCACTGGGTATTGCGGCCATCATCGGAGCCGGGATATTCAGTACCATTGGCCGGGCCAGTTTTGATGGCGGCCCTGCCGTTTCCCTCCTCTTCGTATTCACGGCCATTGCCTGCGTGTTTACGGCGTTGAGCTACGCCCAGTTTGCGTCAACGGTTCCGGTTTCGGGCAGTGCTTATACGTACGCTTACGTTTCATTCGGTGAAATTTTCGCCTGGATCATCGGCTGGGCTCTGATTCTGGAATATGCCGTTTCCAACATGGTCGTGGCCATTTCGTGGTCGGAATACTTTTCCTCGATGCTGGTGGGCTTTGGAATTCACATTCCCGACTGGCTAACCAGCAATCCATTCTCGGCCAGTGAAGCGGCTCAGGCTTCTGCCCCCACCATTGGCGGCGTCAAACTAATTCTGGATCTCCCCGCGGGTCTGATTACGGTACTGGTAACGGCTCTGGTGTACATCGGCATCAAAGAGTCCAAGAATGTCAGTAATATGCTCGTCGCTCTTAAAATGGCGGTCATTCTGCTGGTTATCGGAGCGGGGGCTTTTTACGTGAAACCCGAAAACTGGTCGCCTTTTGCTCCCAACGGGGTTAGTGGTGTGCTGAGTGGCGTAGCGGCGGTATTCTTCGCTTTCATCGGTTTTGATTCCATTTCAACCACGGCGGAAGAATGCAAAAACCCGCAGCGGGACATGCCCCGGGCCATGATTTACTGTCTGATTATCTGTACGGTGATGTACGTATTAATCACGCTGATTCTGACGGGAATGGTGCATTACAAGGAACTAAACGTGGACGATCCGCTGGCGTACGTTTTCCATAAAGTAGGGTTTGATTTTGTGGCGGGTGTAATCTCCGTTTCGGCAGTAATCGCCATTACCAGTGCGTTACTGGTGTATCAATTGGGCCAGCCCCGCATCTGGATGACGATGAGTCGTGATGGCTTACTCTGGCCGATGTTCGCTAAAATTCACCCCAAATTCCACACGCCGTCGTTTGCAACGATCGTAACGGGCATTGTGGTGGCCGTTCCTTCCATGTTCTTCGACATGGGTTTCTTCATTGACCTGACCAGCGTGGGTACGTTCTTCGCGTTCATTCTGGTTTGCGGCGGCGTACTTTACATGGACCATCAGGGACTTAGTGCCTATTCCAAGTTCAAAGTTCCTTACGTCAACGGAAAATTCATCGTAGGAATCGGTTTTGTTATCGCTCTGATTTTTGCTATTTATTCCGATCATTATGTCATGGCGATGGAAGAAAAACCGCTGTTATTCGTTTTCTGGCTGGTTTTTGCTACGCTTTCGGTCATGAGTTATCGCTATAATTTCTCATTACTTCCCGTGCTGGGCATTCTCACGAACCTATACCTGATGACCGAACTCGGCATTCTTAACTGGGGAGCTTTCGTGGCCTGGCTCATCATTGGACTGGTTATCTATTTTAGCTATGGTCGTCAGCACTCCAAGATGGCGAAGTAAGCTTTATTCCTCCTCATTCCTACGAAAAACATGATTCGTCGCCTGGTTCTGATTACGTGTATGGTGGGCTGTAGCAGTCTGGGCTGGGCTCAGAAGAAAATTCATCACTCGGAAACGGCCCCCGCTCCCATTGGGCCCTATAGCCAGGCCGTAGAAGCGAATGGTCTGGTGTTTGTGGCCGGGCAGGTCGGCCTGCACCCGCGTACGAAAGAACTCGTCAAAGGAGGAATTGAAGCGGAGGTTTCCCAGATCATGGAAAATATTTCAGCCATTCTGAAAGCAGCTCAGCTGGACTTTACAGACATTGTAAACACGACGATTTACGTGAAGGACTTATCGAACTTTCAGCGGATCAATACCCTCTACGGCAAGTATTTTCAGGACAGTTACCCGGCCCGCACTACGGTTGGCGTTTCTGATTTACCAGCAGGGGCCAACGTAGAGATAACGGTAGTTGCGGCTCGTAGGAGTAAATAATTCATGAACTTATAAAAAAGGAGCGGCCGGGGTAGTAACCCCGGCCGCTCCTTTTTTATAAGTTCTTTCCTTTCGGCCAAGAGCCAAAAGCCTATTCTAACCGTTAAGAAGTTTCCAGTCGTTGAAAAACTTGTCTCCGGACACGCTCATAGGCAAACTGGGCTTGCGAAGTGAAGCGGCTGAACGGATGGGTTTATAAACTAAACCGAGCTTAATTAACAAGCGACGAGTAGCGAAGGAATAATTCATGGCTTTTACGGTATTGAATGGTTATACTTCATAGGAACGTCTTTGATGTTCTGATAGTATCCGGAATAATATCAAAATACCATGCCAGACTCTGATTTAGCGACCAAAGTCCTAAAAAAAAAGTCTGGCTTCGAAAAGCCAGACTTCAAAAGAATTAATCAGAAGGCTTAGTCACTTCGACGACCACCCATTAAAAGACTTACGTAATAAAGTAAAGTAGCCAAAGATCCAATGGCTGCGACTACGTACGTACGAGCGGCCCATTTCAGAGCGTCCGCCGCCATTTCGTGTTCCCGGGGCGTTACTGTTCCGGTTCGCTGAATCCAGGCCAGAGCCCGGTTGGAAGCATCGTACTCCACAGGGAGCGTGATGAAACTGAATAAGGTAGTTGCCGCAAATAACGCGACTCCAATGGCCAGAGGAATGGGAGTTGTGTTCAGTAAAAAGATACCCGCCAGAATGATCCACTGCATCCAGCTGGAAGCAATGCTCAGGAAAGGTACCATCGAGCTACGGAACTGAAGCCAGCTGTACGCGGTGGCGTGCTGAACGGCGTGACCGCATTCATGAGCAGCAACGGCCGCCGCCGCTACACTTCTGCCGTAATACACATCATTACTCAGATTTACCGTCTTATCTGCCGGGTTATAGTGGTCGGTCAGTTGTCCTTCTACGGACAATACCCGTACGTCATAAATGCCGTTGTCGTGCAGCATCTTTTCGGCGATCTCTTTACCCGAAAGATTAACCGCCAGTCCAACCTGCGAATATTCCGTAAACTTGCTACGAAGCCGCCAGCTAACCAGCGAGCTGACGATCATAACAACTATACCAATTAAATATGCTCCTGCCATAGTTATAGTGGTTTATTAACTTACTCTGCTTGAGTTTGAGGTTTGATTTGGTTTGAAGTTTGAGTACTTGGATTATACTATACTACCGTTTGAATCAAGCCTAGAAAGTTATCAAACCAAGTTATATCTTCTCCAACTACATCAAACCGGAATTCAATCAAACGTCTTCAAACTCATCAAAAGTTATTCTTGATTTTTTCAATTAACGAAGAAGTAGAAAAACCTTGTACTAAAGGTATCGTTTTCACTTCTCCTCCATTACCTAATACAAAATCCGAACCAACGATGGTTTCCACACTGTAGTCATCACCTTTGACCAAAATGTCAGGATTAATGGCCTCAATCAGTTCTTTTGGCGTAGGTTCATCGAACAAAATGACAGTATCCACAAACGCTAACGAAGCAATTAGCCGGGCACGGGCGTATTCATTCACTACGGGCCGGAGCGGACCTTTAATGCGGGAAACCGACGCATCTGTATTCAAACCCAGGACCAGACGATCGCCCAGATTCCGGGCTTTTTCCAGATAATCGACGTGTCCCAGATGAACGATATCAAAACACCCGTTGGTAAAGACAATTTTTTGTCCGCTCGTTTTCCATTCTACTAACTGAGGAATGGCTTCGGCGACGGTTTTAATCTTGGAAGCTGTATGCATAAGGCCTGTTTTCTTTGGACAATACTCGTGGCTTAACTCACTGAATGAACGAATGACGAAAACCCGGAAGTACTTTCTATAATAATTATTCCGTGGCAATTGTTTTAGGGCTCGACTGCGTTAAAAACGAGATGACCAGGAACACTGAACCAATGACCAGCGTACTGATCATTTGCGAACTCTGAATGAATGTAGCCAGGGTTCCACTGTCTGCTTCGGGAAGCTGGTAGATGGAATGCAGAGCAAACGCCACGAACGCATTGAAAGATCCTACGCCCCCCGGCGTTGGTAAAATCATGGCCAGGGCTCCGACCGTTAAGGTCGTCAGGGCCACCAGCGGCGAAAGACCGGCAAATTTAGGAATGGCAAAAAACAGCACGTATCCCATCAGCCAGTACATGAACCAGATCATGAAGGTATAAAACAGAAACCAGCCCGGCTGACGCAGGTTACGAATGCTCAGTAGACCCGATAAGAGTCCCTGCCCTGCCTTGGCGAGTTTCTGCACAATCGCCAGTTGCAGCAGCCGCTCCCAGAGAAAGAAAACGGCCAGTCCTCCCGCGACGAGGATACCCAGAGCAATCCAGATTAGTACCGGAACTCCAGAGTCTGATTCAGGCGTGGCGGAAGTTGATCCCTGAATGAAAGTAATCAATCGATCAAAATCCAGCAACAGGTTAAGACCCAGCAGTAAGAAGAGAGAAACCACGTCAAAAATCCGTTCGGTTACGACCGTTCCCAGTGATTTTTCGATGGGAATGCCATCACTTTTATAGAGCGAACTACAGCGGGTTACTTCCCCAAGGCGAGGCACCAGGTTATTGGCAAAATACCCCAGCCATACCGCAGTATTCGTCCGGAAAAAAGAAGGGGTATATCCCATGGGTTCCAGCAGAATTCGCCAGCGGGCCGCCCGGCTGCCGTGAGCCACAAAGGTGAGCAGAATCATTAAGCCCACCCATCTGAAATCAGCCTGGGATACATCGGCCCAGAGTTGCCGGGGGTTAATGGTTCCGGAGTGAATCGCAAACCAGATCAGGCCAGCGGCCAGGCCAACGAATACTAAATACTGAAGTGTCTTCTTCATGGTTTTTAATCCTACCGATAGGTGGTTTCCGGCAAAAATAAACGAGGTGATCCGTTTCCGAATCACCTCTGCTTTAAAACTGTTGTGCTGTTGTCATTTTAGTCCTGCGACTAGTCCACGCAAAAAGCACGCTTTCTATTTCACCAATCGGTTATTGGCGTCTGGAAATACTACCGTCGGCTTGTGAATTTTCGCTTCCTCGGGTGTCATCAGAGCGTAAGCCATGATGATAATGATGTCTCCCACCTGAGCCCGGCGAGCCGCCGCCCCGTTGAGACAAATCGTACCCGTTCCCCGCTCCCCTGTGATCACGTACGTTTCAAAACGCTCGCCATTGTTGTTATTAACAATCTGCACTTTTTCGTTTTCCAGCAGGTTAGCCGCATCCATCAGATCTTCATCAATGGTAATGCTACCTACGTAATTCAGCTCCGCCTGCGTTACCCGAACGCGGTGAAGCTTTGATTTCATAATAGTCAGGAACATTCGTGTGTATTGTTTCCAAAACCCCGAACGCGTCAGGGGCGGGCAAAGTTCGGGAAAGTTTTTTCAGGAATAAGCATTCGTCCCAAGAAAAGACTTACCCCTTTGATTAAGTCAATTTAATATAACTTAGAACATATTTACAACAAACCTAAAATTAAACCAACATAAAAACCAGTATTTATCAATTATCCAGAATTTAATTCTGATACTCTTTCCTTTTTCTCCATATTATTTCAGCGAAGGCATCTTTAACTTCATACGTCTGCCGTATTGGCGTCAACGCACGCTACCAGTAAAAAAATTATTATTTTTTGTGCAAACGTTTGTTATGGGATGAACAACCGTTTGCACATTTCGCCAGGCCGCTTTTGGCCGTTTCTGAGCTTCCAGAGCCTATTGCATTCTCTAGTTTGCTTCGTAATTTCATACCAGAAACTTCTGATCAGGCCGCTGTTTCCCAGTACTCTTAACCCAGACTAAGCTTTAAAATTACTTCATTTTAAACCCCGATTCAATCCCTAAGAAACGATTCAAAAGCCCTGACCAAGCCCATCACTTTCACCTGGTTTCTGGTGCTGATGTCTGCAGCATTCACGCCCCCCTATCCAGAGTTTTACCCTTATTAAGCCCACCCAAAGCGTGCTGAACGGGATGATTATGCTCCGATTTTCTGATTATTCCATTCACTGACTTGTATACGATAACCTATGAAACAGTTCTCCCTTGTTTTCCTTGGGCTGATGATAAGTCTGTGCAGTTACGCCCAGCAATTATCACTCTCAGGAACCGTCCGCGATGATGCCGGGCAGCCTTTACCGGGTGTAAACATTCTGGTTCGGGGCACTACGCAGGGCACGACCACTAATGCCAACGGCCAGTTCACTCTACAGGTAAACGCGGATGCTACCCTCGAATTCAGTTCGGTAGGGTATCAGAATTTATCCGTAGCCGTCGAAAACCGCACTTCTCTGGACATTTCCCTACTCAAATCAGACACGCAGCTGAACGAGGTAGTCGTCATGGGATACAGCTCGACGACGCAGAAAAACATGACGGGTTCGGCTCAGGCCATTACGCCCAAAAACCTGAAAGATGTGACCGCCAACAGCGTTTCGCAGATGTTACAGGGCAAAGCGGCGGGGGTTCAGGTCGGCACCAACTCGGGCGATCCGCGAAGTGCTCCTAAAATCATTATTCGGGGCGTAGGCACCCTTACCGCCAGCTCGGATCCGCTTTATGTGGTGGATGGGGTGATTGGCGGCATTCCCAATCCGAGTGATATTGAATCCATCACCGTCCTGAAAGACGCCTCTGCCACGGCCTTGTACGGAGCCCGGGCCTCCAATGGAGTCATCGTAGTAACAACCCGCCGGGGAGCCGCAGGCCAGACCAAGGTAACCGCCCGATTCAACAAAGGCATTGGTCAGTTAAGCCTGGGTAACTTTCGGTTAATGAATGGTCCGGAACTATATGCCCTGCAAAAACAGGCTTTTGAACGCGACCGCCCCGGGCAGAATGTGAACGACTTCCTGCCTGCTCCCGAAGCCAATGCCAACACCAACTGGTTTGATCAGGCCTTTCGAACGGCTTCTAATACCCTGGCCGAGCTTAACGCCTCGGGCGGATCGGAGAAAAGCCGGTTCTTCGTGAGCGGTAACTACTATCAGGAAGAGGGAATTCTGAAAGAAACGGGTTTGGATCGTTTCGGAGCACGGCTTAACTTTAACCATGATGTAACCTCGAAACTGCACTTCACCGTGAACGCCGCCGGAACCTACACGCGGGGGTATGATAACAGCGGCGGTTCGCTCTACGGAGCCTATACCTACCTTCCTTACGACGACCCTTATTACGAAGGTCAGCCTTATAATCCGGTCACCGGAGCCAAACGCTGGTATGGTCGCGACAATGCCAACTTCATTTATAATCAGCAGTTTGAGAAGTTCAGTGAGAACACTTTGGCCGGTGACCTGCTCTTCAAAGCGGAATATGAACTCTTACCCTGGTTAACACTCTCGACCACTAACCGGGCCCAGACCAGCATTTATTACAGCGAAAGCAGCCAGGATGCCCGCGGAAACAGTGCGGCTGATGTACAAGGCCGGTTAAGCCAGTTCAACAGCCGGAACTATACCCTGTTAACTTCTAACTTATTACGTTTCAAACACGAGTTTGCGGGCGGGCATCGCCTCGACGGTCTGGCGGGTTACGAGTATCAGACCTATTATTACCAATCGCTGGGAGCTACGGGTAAGGGCATTTACTCGGGTCTCGATATTCTGGATGCCACTTCCCAGCCCGAAAGCATCGAAGGAACCAAGACCGATAATGCTTTTTCATCCTATCTTTTTCAGGCTAATTATGGGTATAATGACAAATACATTGTTACGACTTCCTTTCGGCGGGACGGTTCTTCCAAGTTTGGCCGGAGTAAGAAATTCGGTAATTTTTATGCCGTTGGCTTAACCTGGAACGCCAGTAACGAGGCTTTTCTAAGTAATAACCAAACCATTAGCTTACTGAAATTTCGGGCAAGTTATGGAACCACGGGTAATGCCGACGGCATCAGTGACTATGCCGCTCAGGGTCTTTACGATCTGACCGATCAGTACGCCGGTGTTCCTTCCGCATCGCCGGTCCGCATTGAAAACCCGAACCTTTCCTGGGAAGTATCCAATAATGCCAACCTGGGCGTGGACCTAACACTCTGGAAACGACTTTCCATCACCGCCGATGTGTATAATCGACTGACTAACAACCTGTTATTTAATCGTCCTTTACAGGGAACCAGTGGTTACGCTTACATCACTGAAAACATTGGAGCCGTTCGTAATCAGGGTCTGGAGATCGTTCTTTCGGGCAACATCATCCAGAAAAAAGATTTCAAATGGCTGATGGAAGTGAATGCGGGCATGAACCGAAACAAGCTGACGGAGCTTTACGGGGACCGTACCTTCGTGGCGAATAGTTTACGTCCCTTTGCTCTCGATCAGCCACTGAATAGCTGGTACACCCGCCGCTGGCTTGGCGTAGATTCGCAAACGGGCAGCCCCACCTGGGAAAAACGCAACACGGACGGCAGCACCAGCTCTACCAGTAATTACAACGAAGCTACGCTGCAATTCATCGGTACGAATGCAAACCCTAAACTCTTTGGGGGTATCCGGGAAGTGTTTACCTGGAAAAACCTGGAACTCAACGCGTTCTTTACCTATTCAGCCGGAGCCATGATTTACAACGGCGACCGCCAGTTATTCGACAGCGATGGAGCTTATGACCGCTATAGTCTGATGGCTTTATCAAATGGCTGGTCCCGCTGGCAGCAGCCGGGCGACGTCGCCACGCACCCCAAATACGTGCTGGGTGGAAATAACAACTCGCAGCGTCCTTCGTCCCGGTTCATTGAAAGTGGCAATTACCTGCGACTGCGTAACATCAGTCTGAGTTACGATTTTCCTTCGGAAGTGATGCAGAAAGCGAAACTGGCGGGCCTTCGTCTGACGGCCTCGGCGGATAACCTAGTCACAATTACGAAATTTTCAGGAATCGATCCCGATGTTCCCGGAGCGGGCGAAGTAGGGACGAAATATCCTTTCAGCAAGAAGTTTGTCTTTGGTGTTCAACTTAGCTTCTAATTCGTCTATGAAGACTTTTCATACCTTACGATTCTTACCCGTCTGCCTGATTCTGCTGGGTTCGTGCAGCATTGATAAAAAACCTTACGACGGACTTTCGGAATCAGAGTTGCTAACCAATACACAGGGCTTTCGGGCGGCTACGGATGGGAACTACGCCATCATCAAACAACAGGATTACACCCGAAACCTGTACATCATGAACGAGTATCAGGGAGACAATATCACGCTCAGCGGCACCACAACCGATCCCCTGTTTCTGACGTACACCTATCGGCATACCTCAGATCAGGGAAATGCTCTACAGATCTACCGGAAAGCCTACGCCGCCATCATTGGCTGTAATAAAGTCATTGCGGCGATTCAGGAAGGACAATCGAAGGAAACCGATCAGATTCTGGGAGAAAATCTTTTCCTGCGGGCCATGATCCATTTTGATCTGGTACGGCTTTTCGGACGGCCTTATCCTCAAAATCCGGAAAGCAATCCGGGTGTGATTATCAAAACGGATCTGAAGCCGGACGATAACGCCAGCCGGGCCACGGTCAAGGAAGTGTATGATTTTGTAGTAGCCGATCTGAAGAAAGCCGCAACGCTGATGACGATTAAAAAAACCAGTAGTTACGCCTCGGCAGAAGTAGCTCATGCTTTATTGTCGAGGGTTTATCTGTATCAAAATCAGAACGATCTGGCTATTCAGGAAGCGGATGTAGTCATTAACAGCGGACGGTACACCCTGGCTACGCCCACGCAGGTTCCTGACTATTATACGCTTGAAAATCAACAGAATCCGGAAACTATTTTTGCCATTACTCATACCCTGAAGGACGATCGGACCTGGAGTGCCATTGGCTCCATGTATTATACCTCGCCGGGCGGTGTGGGCTGGGGAGAAGTCTATGCGTCTCAGGCCTATCAGGATTTAGTGAATCAGTTTCCCAATGACAAACGTCGTTCCTTTCTGGTTCGGAAGTTAACCTCGACGGGGGCTCAGGAGAAACGAAACGGCATTGATAAAGTGTACATTACCAAATTTTCCAATCAGGCAGGCATTCCGACCTTAAGCTCTCCCGTGGTGTTACGCTTATCGGAAATGTACCTCAATCGGGCCGAAGCCTACGCGAAAAAGGGTCAGAATGAACAGGCCATTGCAGACGTTAATAAAATCCGCACGCGGGCGGGATTGACGGGTAATGAGCTTTTTACGACGGGTAGCCTGAAAGGCCTAGCTACCGTGCTGGACGTGGTATTGCAGGAACGTCGCCTGGAACTGGCGTTTGAAGGACACCGGGCGTTTGATCTGTATCGCAATAACCGGAGTCTGGTGCGGAATTACCCGGGGTATCACAACACTCAAACCGGACAACAAACCGTTCCCCCAACCGATAAACAGGTAGTCCATTTAATCCCTGAATCGGAGATTGTCCTGAACCCGAATCTGAAGCAAAACCCTTTGTAGTGGGCAGTTTTTGGTTGTTAGTTTTTGGTTGTTAGTTGTCAGTTTTCAGTTGTTAGTTTTCAATTTTCAATTCTTTACTTAGACACTCCACCTATCCGCTGCCAGCAGAAGCAAAGCGAGAGGCTCGGTTTGAAACCGAGCCTCTCTTTTATAAACTCAAAACCAAAAACTCTAAACTCAAGACTCCTTACCAAACTTTAAACACCACGCCCGATAAGGGAGGAATGTTGATGCCGATGGAATAAGCTTTGCCCTGCCAGGCAATTTCCTCGGCCATGTAAGTACCGTTTTCGTACTGACCGGTACCCCAGAAACGCACCGAATCGGAGTTGAAAATTTCCGTGTACATACCTTCCATGGGTACACCGATCCGGTAGTTCATTCGCGGCACAGGCGTCATGTTCAGAGCAATGACCAGAGTATCTTTCGGGCTATTCCCTTTGCGTGAGTAAGTCACGACCGAGTTTTCCTTATCCTGGGTATCAATCCATTCGAAACCGTCGGCCGTAAAGCTTTTTTCGTACAGAGCCGGCTCCTTTTTATACAAAGCATTGATTTCCGAAATCAGATTTTTCATTCCCTGATGTGGGGCGTACTGCAATAGATGCCAGTCCAGGGATTGCGTGAAATTCCATTCGCTGGTCTGCCCAAATTCACCACCCATGAAAATCAGCTTGGTACCCGAGTGCGTGAACATATACGTATAGAGCAGACGCAGGTTGGCAAACCGCTGCCATTCGTCGCCGGGCATCTTGGAAACCAGAGCTTTCTTTCCGTACACCACTTCATCGTGTGAAAGCGGTAACATGAAGTTTTCCGTAAAGCCGTACATCGTACTGAACGTAAACTGATCCTGGTGATACTTGCGGTAAGCCGGATCTTTCTCGAAATACTTCAGCGTATCATTCATCCAGCCCATCATCCATTTCATGCCGAAACCTAAGCCGCCGGTGTAGGTGGGACGAGAAACGCCGGGGAAAGCCGTTGATTCCTCCGCAATGGTTTGCGTGTCGGGATACTCCCGGTAGATGATCGTATTTAATTCCTTGAATAAGGAAATGGCTTCGAGGTTTTCCCGGCCGCCAAAGGCATTGGGAATCCACTCACCCGCATTTCTGGAATAATCCAGGTATAACATCGAAGCGACGGCATCCACCCGTAAGCCGTCGACATGGTAACGATCCAGCCAGAAAACGGCATTGGAAAGCAGGAAACTCCGAATTTCGTTTCTTCCGTAATTAAAAATATAGGATTTCCAGTCGGGATGGTATCCCTGACGGGGGTCGGCGTGCTCGTATAAGTGCGAACCGTCAAATTTATAAAGCCCTGTTAAGTCGCCGGGGAAGTGACTCGGCACCCAGTCCAGTAATACCCCAATCCCGTTCTGATGCAGTTTTTCAATCAGCATCATGATTTCCTGGGGCGATCCGTACTTGGTGTTGGCGGCGTAATATCCCGTGATCTGATACCCCCACGAAGGTTCATAGGGATGTTGCATGATGGGCATAAACTCCACATGCGTAAACCCGCATTCCTTCACGTGCTCGACCAGGCGGTCCGCAAATTCCGGAATCCGCAAGCGACGGTCGGGGTTATTGGGATCCCGAAGCCAGGAGCCTAAGTGAACCTCGTACACCGACATTGGGGCGTTTAGCTTGTTCTTTTCACCGCGAATGTCCAGCCACTGCTGGTCGTTCCATTCGTACCAGGTGTCCCAAACTACGCTGGCCGTGGAGGGCGGTTCTTCCCAACGCAGAGCGTAAGGATCTCCCTTCTCCATTTCCTCACCCGAATTGGCTACAATGAAATATTTATATACTTCTCCGTTGCCTACGTTCGGAATCCATCCTTCCCAAACTCCGGAGCTGTCATGACGAACGTATAATCGATGCGTTCCACGATCCCAGTAGTTAAAATTTCCAATAACTGATACGTATCGGGCATTGGGTGCCCAAACGGCAAAATAGGTTCCGGTTACCCCCTCGTGCTCCATTACGTGCGAGCCGAATTTTTCGTAGAGCTTGAAGTGCTTGCCCGAAGCAAACAGGTGAATATCAAATTCCGTAAACCGACTAATGGACTCTACGGATTTGAAGGATGCAGGTATTGCTGCCGAAACTTCGGAAATACTCTCCTGAGGTTGAGGTGTAGTGCTTGACTTCGCCATAAAGGATGGACTGCAAATGAATAAACGAATCTTTGGGATGAAACAGATAGCATCACCGACCGGCGTCTGTCTACTTCCAGTATAAGTAACTAAAATGAATCGCTTTGGTTAAATCAGATCACTCTCTTTTTCGTGATTACGTAAAGAACCCAAAACTTCCGAGCCAGTACTTCACGGCTAACGCTGCAAAATAGCATTTTCTGGTGAATCTCCCGGACTAGGAAAATAAAAGGAGCGGAGTTATTTCCTGACTGGAATAACTCCGCTCCTGCCTGACCCCTAAAACCCGGATTTCACAGCTACCCCGAAAATCAGGAAGGACTTTTTATTTCATTTCAACGATGGTTACTCCCGCCCCACCCCGATCCGGGTGTTCATCGGTCATGCGGGCTACCTGCGAGTAACTACGCAGGTGATTCCGAATCAGCTGACGTAAGATTCCATCGCCTTTGCCGTGGACAATCCGTAACTCCGGATAACCCAGCATAATGGCATCGTCCATAAAGTTATCCACTTCTACCATGGCTTCTTCCCCACGACGCCCGCGAATGTCCAGATTGAAAGAGAAGTTTACGGCTTTTTCATTCAGGTCAACGCCGGTTAGTTTGGCCCTTGGCTTATCGTCGCCCGTGGCGGCTTTGAATTCTTTCCGACTTACCTTTTCCAGACGGTTTACTTTGATCGTCGTCCGTAAATCACCAATGGCAATAACGGCATCTTTGCCTTTCAGCTCCAGCACCTCACCTACCGTATTCTGATCCTTCACCCGAACCAGCGAGCCCGTGGTGATCACGCCACCCACGACTTCCACCTCATTAACGGGGGCCGCTTTGGGCGGAACGATAACCTCTGGCTGGAGCTGTTTGCTGGAGAAATCCGTTAACTGCTGACGAATTTCTTTCGTAGCCAGCTTCTCGGCTCCCTGCTCCCGAATTTCCCGAATGGTGTTTTCGATCTTTGCATTCGCTTCCCGCAGTAATTCCTTCGCCTGAGTTTTTGCTTCGTTGAGTAAGCGTTTTTTCTCGGTATCGAGGTAATTCTTGAGCGTCTGGTACTGCTCGGTTAACTTATCCAGCTCGTTTTGTCGCTGTAAATTCTGGGCATTACGATCCTGAAATACCTTTTTCTCGATTTCCAGTTCTTTCGAAAGCTTTTCAAAATTCACCTGATGCCGGTCCAGCTTCTGGCGGGCTGCATCCAGCACGGGTTTGGGCAACCCGATTTTCCGGCCAATCTCGAAGGCAAAGGAACTGCCGGGTTTCCCGGTTTCCAGCTGATACAAAGGTTCCAGGTGTTCCGCATCAAAACGCATGGCTCCGTTTAGGAGTCCATCCGTCCGGTCGGCAAAGGTTTTCAGGTTGGAATAGTGCGTATTAATGACGCCATAAGCACCCGAACGATTGATTTCGTTCAGAATACTTTCAGCAATGGCACCACCCAGACTGGGCTCCGTTCCCGTCCCGAATTCGTCGATCAGGAACAGCGTTTTTTTATCCGAATGAAGCAGAAAATGCTTCATGTTCGTCAGGTGGGACGAATACGTCGAGAGGTCATTCTCCAGACTTTGTTCGTCGCCAATGTCCATGAACAGATTGCGGAAAAGGCCAATCGTCGAGAAATCATCGACCGGAACCAGTAATCCGCACTGGAACATATACTGAATCAGACCAATCGTCTTCAGCATGACGGACTTCCCGCCAGCATTCGGCCCCGAAACCAGCAAAATCCGTTCTTCGTGATCCAGCTTCACGTGCAAAGGCACTACATTCCGCCCCTGTTTCCGGTAACTCATCAGCAACAGAGGATGCCGGGCCCCGTGCCAGTCTACCAGCGGTTTCTGCACAAAATGCGGAGCGTTGGCATCCATCTCCAGAGCCAGTTTTGCTTTGGCCCGGATAAAATCAACGATGCCAAGGAACGTATAGGCTCGTTTGAGTTCTTCGGTATGTGGCCGGACTTTGGAGGTTAATTCCAGCAAAATCCGCACAATTTCCCGGCGTTCCCGCGATTCCAGTTCCCTGATTTCGTTGTTCGCCTCCAGAGCATCGGCAGGTTCCAGGAAAACCGTTTTCCCCGAGTCGGATTCGTCCTGAACAAAACCGCGAATCTTGCGTTTATGCTCGGCCACGAGCGGAATAACCATGCGGCCATTCCGCACCGTCATCGTAGCTCCTTCGGGCACCCAGCCGTTTTGCTGAGCCGTCCGCAGCATGGAATCCAGCGTTTTTCGCAGGCGGCTTTGCTCGGCAATCAACTCCCGCCGAATGTGCTGTAATTCCGCCGAAGCATTATCCCGCAGGCGACCACGATCATCAATGATCCGGTCTATTTCCTTCAGTAACAGCGATAAATCGTCGCTCTTGTTACGGCGGGGTTTGTCGTCATCGTCCGTTTTACGCTCCTGAAACGCCTGATGGGTTAATTCACGTAAATGCGGGAAGCTGGGTTCTTCCTTCGTCTCAAAAAATCGCTGGATACTCTGAATCGTCCGCAGGGACAATTTGAGATCAAAAAATTCTTCTTCGGTTAAAAAAGCCCCTTCAATGCGGGCTTTGGCAATCTGCTGGTTAACGTCAATGTAATTCGACTGCGGAAAATCCGGCTCGTGAGCCACGACTTCCTTCATTTCTGCTACCTGCCCGACCATCTTCTGAATCTGGTCAAAGCGGTCAGAAAAGCGTATTTTCTCCACAAACGACCGTCCCAGCGAAGACAGACAAGCCTCGCTAAGCATCTGACGAATCCGGTCGAATCCGAGTTTTTCTTCTATGTTTTTTGGGTAAAGCAACGTAGTTGGGTTGTTTGTTACTGGTTGTTTGTTGTTGGATTAAAAAGGGTATTCAGCCAGGTTATGAAACGAATGGCTAATTCGTGGTTGTGGTTTAGATACGATTTGGTGATAGCCAAACCCATGGGGGTTCCCGGATCTTCCTGCCAGGCTAACCAGGTATGTATTCGAGCTTTCGCTTTGTGAATATCCTTATAAACGGCTTTTCTGGGAGCTGCTTCTATTCAGATAATACTCTCTCTACTTCCGCTAATAATTGATCCTGCTCAGGAATTAATACTTTCGCAAAATCTTCCAGCATTCCGGAACTCTGGAGATTATCGGGCATCAGCCATATTCCTAAACGTGGATAGTAACTGGAAGATTCAATAATGGTGCCTTGTGCATCTGGAGTGTCAGGTAAGTCGTAACCTAGATCCTTCACTTCTTTCTTTATTTCAATCCACCTTTTAAGCAGACTTGTATCAGCATCGAGTATTATACCAATCGTTTTGACTTGATCAGCATTGAATCTAATTCTTCTTGTTAATTGTCTTAATAATTGAGAATCACTTCCACAATCGATTACATCGAAACTTTTAATAACTTCATTTTTGACACAGATAGACCAAATCACATGTTGATCATCATTTCCTTCAACTAGTAACTTCTGATCAAATTTCTCTTCTGTTTTCATTAGCGAGGATCGATATTACCGTCAACGATTACTTCTAAATCTTCTGCATCAGCGGTTTCCTGTTTTATCTCTCCATTCACATTTATAAGCTTAATTAATTGACTGTCCTTATAGTTTTCATTACTATTTACAAGAGACTCAAACGCTTTAATCGTATCATTACTATGCGTAGTAGCAAAAACCTGAATATTTAATTTCTCAGCTAATTGAAAAATTATCTCCCATAGTTTTTCCTGAACTGAGTAATGTAGACCATTTTCAAATTCGTCGATGAGTAAGTATCCATTTCCGCAGGTAACCATTTTCAGAATGATAGTAAGGATCCGATTAATCCCATCTCCCATTCGTTTCAGCGGCAGCTTACCTAATTCGTCATGTCTTATAAATGCTTCATCATTACTGTTAAAGTCTAAATCTGAAATTTTAGGATCAACCAGATGGAGTGTCTTTATAACAGTTTCTTTATGATCTGTTAGTGATATCTGGTCCCAGAGTTTTGAATTTATCTTAGTTACTAACGAAGGGCTTACGTATTTGAAATTATCCTCAGTAATAGACATCATCAGGTTTTCTCCACCTATCTGTCTTCCTAAAGAATAAGTTTTTTTTTGAATGTTCAATTCATTAACCAACCTACGCTCTGTAATTAATACTTCATCGCGAATATTGCTCTCATCAAACCGATTAACTATCTCAGCTTTTCCATCATCTTTCCAAAGAAGATATCCTAGATTTATTCTGGTATAAATTTCTTTGATAGCTGATATAATATCGTTTCCACTTGCATTTATTTCTAAACCTTCTCCTTCATAAAAAGAGTCAATATTTAAATTAGGCATCAATGAATATACAGCATACTTAAACTTAGACACTCTTTCAATATCTTTCGGATCTACAATTTCTCCTCTATCCCCTAATATCGCTGATAATGTTTTCCAGATGTCATTAGTATTCAAAATGGCTACCGCTTCCAGCAAACTACTCTTCCCCGTATTATTCTTCCCAATTACCAGATTAACCCGACCTAATTTCGGGATTACCAGGTGACGTAAGTTTCGGTAGTTTTTGATTTCTAAGGAATGAAGCATCGCTCAAGTAATTAGTTTATTCAATCATTCTCTCACTCACTTATTCAAAACTGAAGCCACGATCTGCTGCACCAGCACTTCGTTAATCTTTACGTAACTCTCGTGCGTCCATCCGGCTACGTGCGGAGTAAAAATGACGTTGGGTAACTGAACTAGGGTATCGAAAACCTCGTCCGGCCCGGCGGGTAACTGATGGAGTTTTTCATTTTCCAGTACATCCAGACACGCTCCTAACACCGCTCCTGATTGTAAACCTTTCAAAACTGCCGCCAGTTTCACAATTTCTCCCCGTGAGCAGTTGATCAGGTAAAATGGCTTTTTGAATTGAGCGATGAAGTCTTCCTTTACCAGATAATTCGTCTCTTCCGTTAGCGGGATGTGCAGGCTTAAAACATCAGCCTCCTCAAAAATCCGCTCCATCGTGGCCTGTTCGGCGTAGGCATCGGAATAGTTATCCCGGTATTTGTCATACGCCAGCACCTTCACGTTAAAGCTACTCAGCCGTTTGGCAAAAGCTGACCCGTTGTGGCCGTAACCAATCAGGCCGACGGTTTTTCCTCCTAATTCTGTACCGCGATTGGCTTCGCGTAACCAGATTTTCTGACGCACCTCGCGGTCGGCCGTATGAATATGGTTCAGCAAAGCCAGTAACATGCCCATGGCGTGTTCACCAACCGCATCCATATTTCCGGCATTGGCCGCAAAAAGGCGAACGTGGTGACGGTCACAGGCTTCTTTATCAATCAAATCCAGCCCGGCTCCCGCCCTTCCAATGAACTCAAGCTTGGGGGCTGCCTGCAAAAAGGCTTCATCCACCCGCGTCTTGTTACGAATCATCAGCCCTTCGTAAGAACCCATCTGCTCCAGAATTTCTTCGCGTTTGGCTTTGGGCTGGTAGCTATAGTCAAACCCCGCCGTTTCGAGCATTTCGAACAAACTGGGGTGCATTTCATCACAAATGAAAATTCTCTTCATGGTAAAAGGAGCCCAGCGTTGATCTGAGCTTTCAGTAAGGATAGACAGAAAGTAAGGGCCTGCTTAGGATAACCGGAATACTAAGGTCCAAAGTTCGCCTGATTTTGTAAAAAAACCAGCATTCCAAGCAAGGATTGAATGCTCTGATCGGGTTTGAAGGGTTGATTTATAGTTTGAACAGGTTTGAACAATCAGGGAATGAACCTGTTCACCGTAGTCAGATGAATGTCAGAGGACATCCCTCTTAGACCTTACCTGACCTCTCAAGCTTCAATCAAACCTTTTACAAACCGCCATCAAACGTTCAGAGCTCTTCAAACGACACTTTCCACGCCATTATTCGCCTTAGAATTTCTGAAAAATCTGCGAACTGGTCTAATTCTTGGGTGGATGGTGTAACTTCGCTTCAAGAACTGCTTATTTACGTCAGTAAATCGAAATTACTGACCCGATGAAATGATATGAGCGAGCAAGCACAAAAGCCGATAATCGGCATTAGCATGGGTGATTATAATGGTATTGGCCCGGAGGTAATTCTCAAGGCCTTACAAGGAAATCACCTCAATAAACACTTTACACCCGTGATTTACGGATCGATGCGGGTTCTCAATCGTTACAAGCATTTGTACGATATGAAAGACTGGCAACTGAACCCGGCTCCCTCGGCCGATCAGTTGAATCTGAAAATGGTAAATGTGATTACCTGCTTTGACGACAGTCAGACCAACGTTGAACCCGGTAAAGTACAGCCCGAAGCCGGGCAGGCGGCGTTTCAGAGTTTATCCAAGGCTGTAGAAGATCTCAAAGCGGGTCTGATTTCGGCACTGGTGACGGCTCCGATCAATAAGTACAACATTCAGTCTGAAGAGTTTAAATTCCCCGGTCATACCGAGTATCTGGCTGAAGAATTCCAGTCTTCCGAATACCTGATGTTCATGGTCTCGGAGCGTCTGAAAATTGGAGTGGTGACGGGCCACGTTCCGCTCGGACGGGTGCGTTCCAACATCAGTCAGGAGGCCGTTTCCAAGAAGCTGAACCAGATTATCAAGTCTTTACATAAAGATTTTGGTATCAATAAACCCCGCATTGCCGTGCTCGGACTGAACCCGCACGCGGGGGAAGACGGACTGTTAGGGAATGAAGAAAAGGAAGTCATCATCCCCGTCATTGATCAATACCGCAAGAATAACCATCTCGTGTACGGGCCTTTCCCCGCGGATGGCTTCTTCGGAGCCAGCAACTGGAAAAAATTCGACGCCATTCTGGCCATGTATCACGATCAGGGTCTGATGCCCTTCAAGATGCTGGCCTTTGAAGACGGGGTAAACTTCACTTCGGGCTTATCCATCGTTCGCACCAGCCCCGATCACGGCACGGCTTATGACATTGCCGGGAAAAATCTGGCTGATCACAGCTCGATGCTGCACGCCATTTATACGGCCCTTGACATTGTGCGTAACCGCGAACAGTGGGATGAAATTGAAGCGGATAAGGCCGAACGGGCCAATGCTACCCCTCCTACGGTTGAAATTCCAACGCAACAGGAACGCGATCCGAAATTAGGCGATGAACTACCCCGCGAGCGGCCCCAAAGCCGGGAAGACCGTCCTCACCGGGAGGACCGTCGTCGGGAAAATCGTTCCAACCGTGAAGACCGTCCCTCCCGGGAGGATCGCCAGAAACGGGAAGAACGTCAGCCCCGGGAAGAACAGGAAGACCGAATGGGACGAGAGATCGTTTCTTCGGAAGAGGTAATTATTGAAGTGACTCAGCCCACGGCGGCGGAAGTAATCGAAACTTTACCTGAGGCGACGGAAAACGCGATTGAGGAATCGCCTACGGCGGAAAACCAGTCCCGTCGCGAAGAACGCGGCAATGACCGTCCCCGCCGGGAAGATCGCCAGAACCGCAATAACCGTTTTCAACGGAACAACAATACCCAGAATAACCAGGAACGTCGCGAAGATCGGCAGAATCGGCAGGAACCGTCGCCATCGGCAGAAACCCCGAATTCAGAAGATCAGCAACCCCGCGAGCGTCCCCGCCGGGAAGATCGCCAGAACCGCAATAACCGTTTTCAACGGAACAACAATACCCAGAATAACCAGGAACGTAGGGAGGAATCACCCAATCGTCAGGAACGTCGGGATGCCCCTCGTCAGCAGCAACAGCCCAAGCAGGAAAACCGGAGAATTCAGGAAAGTCCCGAAGAAACCCAGCGGAAACTGCTGGAAATTTCGCAGTCGCTGTTGTTCGCTAAAACGCCACCTAAACCTAAATCAGACGAGAACCCCGAAGCCTAAGTGGTTCCCGTTATTACCCGTTTTGTTATGTTAAAATCCATGACTGGCTTTGGCCGGGGCGTGCTTGAAGCAGAGGGCTTACAGGTTACTGCCGAAATTAAAACCCTTAACTCCAAAGGTTTAGATATTTTTTGCCGATTACCCCGTAGCTTATCCAGCCGGGAAATCGAATTACGGAATCTGTTATCATCAGAACTGGAGCGTGGCAAGCTGGAGCTTTCCGTGCAGGTCGTTAAAACGGCTCAGGCCGAAGCTACGGTTTCGGTAAACCGCCCTTTAGTGAAGGCTTATTTTCAGGATTTGCGGGAAAGTTTTTACCATATTTCAGAGTCGTTTGATGATCTGGAAATGTTTAAAATAGCCATGACCTGGCCGAATGCCCTGAACACGGAAACGGTTACGGAATCATCGGACACTGAGTGGCAGACGGTTTTACAGGCCGTTCGCATCGCGTTAACCGAATGCCAGGAATTCAGAAACCGCGAAGGGCAGGTATTGATGAACATTTTCAGCGATTGCATTACCGGAATTGAGAAGGGACTGCAGCAGGTAACCGAACAGGACGGACTGCGGATTCCAGCCGTTCGGGAGCGATTACTGAAAAGCATCACGGATCTGCTGGGTGAAGATGGTTTCGACAAAAATCGCTTTGAACAGGAGCTGGTGTATTACGTGGAGAAATACGACATCGCCGAAGAGAAAGTACGTCTGCAAACGCACCTGGATTACTTCCGGGAAGTACTGAAAGAAGGCAATGGCAAAAAACTGGGCTTCATGGCTCAGGAAATTGGCCGGGAAATCAATACCATTGGTTCCAAAGCCAACGACGCGACGATTCAGCGTCTGGTGGTGGGAATGAAAGATGATCTCGAAAAGATCAAAGAACAGACGGCTAACGTACTGTAAACCGAATAATACAGGACGCGGGGTATGGAATTTTATTCCTTACTCCGCGTTTTCTTTTGCCCTTTTCTTAACGTGTATAGGATGCCGCTGTCAACCGAATTTTACGAACAACCTTCCCTGGACCTGGCCCGGAATTTGCTGGGTTGTGTATTGATTCACGAAAGTCCGCAAGGCCGTACGGCGGGCATTATCGTGGAAACGGAAGCTTACCTCACCGGCGATCCGGCCTGTCACGCTTACCGTAATAAAACGACCCGCAATGCTCCCATGTTTGGGCCCGTCGGTATGATTTACGTCTACCAGATTTACGGGCAATATTACTGTGTAAACATTTCCAGCGGCGGAGAACACATCGGAGAAGCCGTTTTAATCCGGGCTTTGGAGCCTACCGAAGGACTGGACCTCATGGCTGCCCGTCGCATTGCTGCCCAGCAACGGATCCAGCAATTTTTTGGAAAAACCTACGCGGAACGTACCCTCAAACCTACGGAACTGTGCAAAGGCCCGGCCAGTCTGGTTCACGCCATGGGGATTCATAAGGAAATGAATTACTGGATGATTCAGGACAGTCCGCTGAGTATCGAACCCGCCATTATTCAGGATTTCGAAGTAGTACAAACCACCCGCATCGGGATTAAAGTGGGTGTGGATTTACCGTACCGATTTTACATTCGGAATAATGCTTTCGTTAGTAAGAAAGGGTAAGCTTCTCCTTATCTTGCTCCTATGAATGATCATTATACCGTTCAAATCCTTCCTTTTCCGGAAACTATTCCACAGCCTCTTTTCGAGCGATTTCTTTTCAATGAAACGCCACACCTGAAAGGTCAGGCTCAACCCGGCGATGAAGTCCTTACGTTTTTGCTACGAAAAGGAGAGGATACCCATGCCCGACTGAGCGTATTCCTTGTGAATGATCAGGGGGTAAGTCCACGCCGGGCTACTTTCGGAGGAGTGGAAAGTTACCCGGAAATTCCGGCGGAAGCTCTCCGGTTTTTTCTTCAGGAAGTGCTTAATCAGTTACGCAGTATAGGCCTGACCCGTTTAGTAATCCGTTCCTTTCCGGAAGGATTAAACCCAGCCCTGGCCCGGGTGCTGCACCAGCGTTATCTGGACGCTGGCTTTACCGTGACCAGTACTGAGCTGAATCAACACCTGGCTGTTGGAGAACGGGAGATGATGTTACACGACTCGACGCGTCGTCGCCTGAAGAAAAGTCTGCGGGAAGGGCTGGTTTTTGAAGAATGGGTAAATCCGGTCTGGGCCGAAGTCCATGCTTTCGTAGCCGCTGCCCGCGAACGCAAGCAACGCCCCATGACCATGTCCCTGGAAACCCTTCAGGCCTCTGTCACTCAGCTACCCGGTGTTTTTCAGGTGTTTACCGCCCGGCTTCAGGGAAAACTGGCTGCTCTGACGGTAACGGTTCGCATCAATGATCGCATTTTATATACGTTGTACCCAGCCGATGATCCCGAATTTCTGGATTTAAGTCCCCTGATTCTGGTCAATGCGGGCCTTTATCAGTATTGCCTCGACCAGCAGTATCAGATTCTGGATTTGGGTATTTCCACTGAAAACGGCATTCGCAACGAAGGCTTAATCCGATTCAAGAAAAACCTGGGAGCCCTGGAATCCGAAAAACACAGTTACCAGTTTTTGTTTGACTAGCTTTCCTGTTTTCCTGGTTTTGCCAGTTTACCAGTTGAAATAATACGGTTGCCCTGGGGTTCTTACCCATCCCTACTTACTGAACGTAATCAATTATGTTTCTGCGTGATTAATGCTGAACTCTACGTTTTGCCGGTATTTATCCCTTTTTGTTGCGTCTCTATCGATTCCCGTAAACCGACCATATCACTTGGTTCCTTCCTATGCGTTCTTACTATAGCTGGCACATTAGTATTTTTCTGGTGCCAGCCACGTAATCGTTTTGCGTGAAGTATAGAAAAAGGTTGAAGGTTCGTCGGAATGCCATCTGTCCCTGACCGATGGCATTTTCATTACTTAAAAAATTCAACGCAACACACGAAAAAGCCTATTTCCCTGACAGTACGGGATGGTAAGAATCCCGGAACTTCCCTAGCTTTGGGAATTAAGTATACCTCTACATTTTACTTTATGCAGGCTCTCTTAGGTGTTATATTTCACTTCATTGGCGGTTTCGCTTCCGGTAGTTTTTACATCCCTTTCAAACGAGTTAAAGCCTGGGCCTGGGAAAGTTACTGGATCATCGGCGGTTTATTTTCCTGGTTAATAGCTCCTTACGTAGCCGCCTGGCTGACCATCCCCGATTTCATGTCGATCATCAAAAGTACCGATTCCGATACGCTTCTCTGGACGTACGTAATGGGTTTGCTTTGGGGAATTGGCGGATTAACCTTCGGGTTATCCGTTCGTTACCTGGGTTTATCGCTTGGGCAATCGGTAGTATTAGGCTTTTGTTCCGTATTCGGAGCTCTGATTCCCCCCATTTACCGCGACTTCTTTACCTCCGCAACGGAAGGAACCATCACCCAGATGATTAACTCCACGGGTGGTCAGGTCGTATTACTGGGGGTTCTGGTGTGCGTGATCGGGATCGGCATTTGTGGAAAAGCCGGAATTATGAAAGAAAGCGAACTCTCGGAAGAAGAGAAGAAAGCCAGTGTGCAGGAATTTAACCTCTGGACGGGCCTCATCGTAGCCACTTTTTCGGGAATCCTGAGTGCGTGCTTCAATTTCGGTATCGAAGCCGGAAAACCCATGGCTCTTCAAGCCGTAGCGGCGGGTTGTAATCCACTGTTTCAGAATAACGTCATCTTCGTAGTCGTGCTCTGGGGTGGTCTGACGACGAACCTGCTCTGGTCGGTTCTGCTGAACATTCGTAACAAAACCTACGGCAACTACACGGATTCCAAAACCCCTTTACTGAACAATTACATCTTCTCGGCTCTGGCGGGCATTACCTGGTTTTTACAGTTCTTCTTTTACGGAATGGGCGAAAGCAAACTGGGCAACGGAGCCAGCTCCTGGATTCTGCACACGGCCAGTATCATCATCATTTCGAACCTTTGGGGCTTATACCTGAACGAATGGAAAGGCGTTCGCCCGGCTACCTTCCGCACTATTCTGACGGGCATCGGAGTCATTATCTTTTCCGTTCTGATTGTGGGTTACGGAAATTACCTGAGCGAATAAGACATCAGAACGTACGAAAAAGCCCCCGGTTATCTAAGGTAACCGGGGGCTTTTTCTTGCTGGCTTAGGGTTCACTGACGGTGGGTAAATCCGTAGTATCTGACAATTCAGGGGGAGCAATGACTTTCCCCGTCTGTCGGCCGTACCAGATCAATCCACCGGACATGATGATATTGGTGGCAATGATGGTGAACAGTAATACGCCACTAAAGTCCGGCAGGACCATCGTCGCGGGAATACCGAAGAAAATCAAAATGGTAATCAGTCCCCGTGGAGCGATGAATACTTCCGGTAACAAGGGAATTTTAAGAATTTCCTTGAGGTATACGGCCCGCATTGTGTACAGACAAACCACCATGATACTGCCAATGTACCAGACTTTAGGATTGGTTAACGACTGTAAATCAATGGAAAATCCAAAAATCACGAAAAAGAAAGTTCGGATCAGAAAGGCACTTTCGGCGGTAATGGATTTGAAAATCGGTAACTCCTGATCCAGCTTTTCATGAATCAGGTACTTACGCAAAAAGCCCGGAATCACCAGATTGATGTTGTTCATCATCAAGCCAAAGGCCAGAATCAGCAATAGCGGCGAGAGGTGAAATAGCTTCGCCAGCGAATACACCAGAATCAGTAAAGCGATGATCAGGAAGAATTTTACGTGCTGGGTAATCCGGCTCATGAGGTACACCAGAACGATACAACCCAGGGCACACATCACCAGAATCAACACGACTTCTCCCAGAAAATGGCCTACGGAAGTCCAGGTAAAATCATCGTTGTTCAACACAAAATTGAACATCATAATGCCCAGAATATCCGAGAAAGAGCTTTCGTAGGTAATAAATTCCTTCTTACGGGCATCGGTCAGGTGAGCCACGCTCGGAATGGCAATCGCACTACTGATCACCGCCAGCGGGACGGCGTTCAGTAACCCCCGGTGGAAATCGCCATAAGCAATGGCCAGTGGCGTCGCCATGGTGAAGGCCGTGGCCAGCAGAATTCCCGTGGCCGCCGCCAGTGACTGCCAGATCAGCTTGCTTTTCTTGCGATCCAGCTCCAGTTCCATGGCTCCTTCCAATACAATCAGGATCAGCCCGACCGTCCCCAGAATCGGTAATAAATCGTTGATCCTGCCTAGTCTGAATCCGCGACTATCCGCAAAAAGCCGGAGCCCTACTCCCAGCCCGATCAGTAAAAGGACCGAAGGGATATTCGTCTTTTTTGTAATGAAATTGAACAGATAAGAAATCAAAATCAGACTACTGCTGATAATCAAGACCCAATTGGAATTCATTCGCTGAAACTTTTATGAGGACAATATGCTTGTAAGGTTATCCCTGGTTGCATACGTAAAAAATCGTACAGAGTCGGTTCCTACTCTCTTCTGTGCTACAAGAATATTTTGTTAGCTTAGCAAAGTGCTTTTACCCGTGTCTCCGGTTTTTAATAAGAGTAAAAATAATCTTTTCTCAACGTGACGGAAGAAAAAGTTAGTGGTAAGATCGTAGACTGGGACATCATCAAGCGATTGTTTCAGTTCATTAAGCCTTACCAGAAGCAGTTCATCAGTTTAGTGGTACTGATATTACTGGGAGCCGTGCTGGCTCCTTTAACCCCGCTTTTGATTCGCTATACCATTGACCATCACATCACAACGAACGATCACACCGGCCTCACTACCATGATGGCTCTGATGATCGGAGTTCTGGTGATTCAGGGTATTGCTCAGTTTGCCAACAGTTACCTTTCGGGCTGGCTTGGACAAACCATTATTCGTGACATACGCGTACAACTCTATGAGAAAATCCTTTACCTACGCCTGAAATTCTTTGACGATACCCCCATTGGCCGACTCGTTACCCGGACCATTTCGGATATCGAAACTCTGGCCGATGTGTTCTCGGAGGGCCTCGCTAACATTGCCGGTGATATTCTTCAGTTGGTTCTGATCATCAGCGTTATGTTTTATACCGACTGGCGGCTTTCCCTGATCAGTTTAAGCACCGTGCCGCTGATGCTGGTGGCGACGTACATTTTCAAGGAGAAAGTCAAGAAGTCGTTCAATATCGTTCGGACGGCTGTTTCCAATCTGAACTCGTTCGTTCAGGAGCATATTACGGGGATGAGCATCGTTCAGATTTTCAGTGCCGAGCCCATCGAGCGTAAAAAGTTTGAATCTCTGAATAAAGAGCATAAAGACGCCAACGTCAAGTCCATTCTTTATTATTCGGTCTATTATCCGGTTGCGGAAGTCATCTCGGCCATGGCCACGGGTCTGATTGTGTGGTATGGAGCGAAAGAAGTTATTGGCCTGACGACGAGTTACGGTACCATTACGGCTTTCATTATGTTCATCAACCTGTTCTTCCGGCCCATTCGTATGCTGGCCGATCGCTTCAACACGCTGCAAATGGGCGTAGTGAGTACCGACCGGATTTTGAAGCTGCTGGATTCGGACGAATATACGCAGAATGAAGGCACCTACACGCCCGAAGAACTACACGGAAAAGTAGAGTTCAGGAATGTATGGTTTGCGTATAACGAGCCTGAATACGTACTCAAGGACATTAGTTTTACCGTTGGAGCCGGGAAAACCATCGCTCTGGTGGGAGCTACGGGAGCGGGTAAATCTTCAACCATCAACTTACTGAGCCGTTTCTACGAAATTCAGAAAGGTCAGATTGTGATTGACGAAGTAGACCTGAAAAATTATGAACTAGGCTGGTTACGCAGTCGCATCGGGGTGGTATTACAGGACGTATTCCTGTTTTCCGATACCATCGAACGCAACATCACGCTGGGTGATCCAACCATCACCCGGGAACAGGTAATCGAAGCCTCCCGGCTGGTGGGAGCGGATGAATTTATTCAGAAGTTACCCGGCACTTATAGCTATAATGTTATGGAACGCGGAGCTACCCTCTCGGTAGGTCAGCGGCAGTTGATTTCCTTTGTTCGGGCTCTGGTACGGAATCCCCGCATTCTGATTCTGGACGAAGCTACGGCTTCCGTGGATACCGAAACGGAAGAACTGATTCAGAACGCCATTACGAAGCTGATGAAAGGCCGGACGGCCATCGTCATTGCTCACCGACTCAGCACGATTCAGAACGCCGATCAGATTCTAGTGCTCGAAAAAGGTAAGATCGTTGAAGCGGGCAATCACGAAGAGTTACTGGAAAAAGAAGGACATTATGCCAATCTGCACCGGATGCAGTACAAGGAATTGGTATAGAGTTTAGTGTTATGAGTTTAGGGTTGTGAGTTTATCGCCCAGGCTGGTGTCTTCACTAGCCTGTTTTTTTAGATGCCTTGCTATACTATACCTCCGCTAAGATTGTTCATTAAGCTTTTGTGTTCCTTCCGCCCAGCAAGAGAAGTGGTTGGTGAGGACACCAACCACGGAGTAGTTACTTCCGCCCGGTAAGAAAGTGGCTGGTGAAGACACCAAGCACGGCGATAAACCAGCAGAAAACTATAAACTCAAAACTTTTAACTCCAAACTCTATCGTACTTTTGTCCCCGTGAGTAAGAAAACCAAATATTACGTAATCTGGCAGGGACGGCGTACCGGAATTTTTGAACACTGGGATGACGCCAAGGCACAGATTGAGGGCTTCAATGGAGCTCAGTATAAATCTTTTGAAGATAAGCAGCAGGCCGTAATCGCCTTCCGGGAAGGGCCACTCAAATACATTGGTACCGCCAAAAAAGCGGAGACTACCCCTAAAAACTCAGCCCTCGTTGGCATTCCCATCAAGCCTTCGCTGGCGGTAGATGCCGCCTGGAACACGGCCACCGGCGTGATGGAATATCAGGGTGTGGAATATCCCTCGGGTACCCTTATTTTCAGGATGGGTCCTTTTCCCGATGGCACGAATAATGTCGGCGAATTTCTGGCGATTGTTCATGGCCTGGCTTACCTTAAGAAAGTGAATAGCCAGCTTCCCCTCTACTCCGACTCCCGAACGGCCATCAGCTGGGTTCGCAACAAGCACGCCAATACCAAACTGCCGGAAACGGAAGCCAATAAAGTCCTTTTCGAGTTAATTGACCGGGCCGAAACCTGGCTGAAAAACAATACGTTCTCGACCCGAGTACTCAAATGGGAAACCGAATACTGGGGGGAAAACCCCGCTGATTTCGGACGTAAGTAGTTCTTCGTTTCCCGTGTACGCCTTACACCATGCCCCGTAACTCATTTTTCAAATTCAAGCAGTTCACCATCCATCAGGATCAGACCTCCATGAAGGTTTGCACGGACGCCTGCGTGCTGGGTGTCTGGACAAAGGTGACTACGGCCTCCCGCATTCTCGACATTGGCACCGGAACGGGCTTATTACCGCTACTGCTGGCTCAGCGAATGCAGAAATCCGACTACCAGATTGATGCCGTGGAAATTGATTCGGCCTCTGCCCAGCAGGCCCGGCAGAATATTCTTGAGAGTCCCTTTTCGGCTCATATCCGGGTAATTGAAACGGCCATTCAGGCCTTGGAAGCCGATCATCCATATGAGTTAATCATTTCCAATCCTCCCTTTTTCCAGAATTCCCTGCGTTCAGCGAGCGAAGGCCGAAATCGAGCTGCTCACGACGAACGGCTGAGTCTGGCTGAATTAGCTCAGTCCGTTGGGAAACATCTCTTACCCGAAGGAAGATTTACCGTTCTGTTGCCCGTTTTTGAAACCGAACTATTAACTAAAGAACTAACCCAGCTGGGTTTCTGCCTGCAGGAACAGTTAATTCTGAAAAACGTCCCGGCAAAGGCTCCTTTCCGGCTGGTCTCAACCTTTAGCAAAAATCAAAATCAGAAAGAAATTATACCGGAAACGCTTTGTATCCGTAGCGAAACAGACGAGTACACGCCGGAATTCGTAAATTTGCTGAAAGATTATTACCTGATTTTCTAGATATACCCCGCAAAGCAGATCAAATTTGTATCATTTTGCGTTAACCTGTATCTGCTTTTTTTGAAAGGATTATTTAGAGAACACTCATTCACAGGATCTTACGAGAATGCCACCATACCTTTATCAGTTATCCATTGTCATCCCCCTGTACAATGAAGAGGAATCGCTTCCTGAACTTTGTGCCTGGATTGAACGGGTAATGAATGAACATCAGTTTACGTATGAAATCATTCTGGTGGATGACGGCAGTAATGATCATTCCTGGCGGGTTATTCGCCAGCTTTCACTTCAGAATCCGCACATTCGGGGCTTACGTTTCAGTCGGAATTACGGCAAGTCGGCAGCCCTTTACACGGGTTTTCAGGCCGCGTCCGGTCAGGTAATCATTACCATGGACGCGGATTTACAGGACAGTCCCGACGAAATTCCGGAATTATACCGCCTCATTACGGAAGAAGAATACGATCTTATTTCGGGATGGAAACAGAAACGCTACGATCCGATTTCCAAGACGCTGCCCACTAAATTATTCAATGCCGTCTCCCGCTGGGTATCGGGTGTGCAGTTGCACGATTTCAATTGTGGACTGAAAGCTTACGACGCTCCGGTTGCCAAATCCGTGCGTTTATACGGTGAAATGCACCGAAATATTCCCATTCTGGCGAAATGGAACGGCTTCTCCAAGATTGGGGAAAAGGTTGTACAGCACCGGTCCCGAAAATATGGTAAAACCAAATTTGGTCTGGAGCGTTTTATATACGGACTGTTGGATATGCTCACGATTGTGTTCGTCAATCGTTTCGGCAAGCGGCCTATGCACTTATTTGGTACTTTTGGAGTAATTTCGTTTCTACTTGGTTTTGTCGCGACCGCCTGGCTGGGCATTGATAAGGTTTACAGCATTGCCGCAGGTCATAAATTTCGTAACTTAACCGACGATCCAAAATTTTTTCTGGCCCTGACGGCGATTGTGGTCGGCTCGCAATTATTTCTGGCCGGTTTTCTGGGAGAATTAATGGCCTCCAATGCCGAACGAACAACGGAATACAAGGTTCGGGAAAAAGTAGGGCTGGAAGAAAAAGTGTAACCGTTCTACTCCTAAGTTAGTTATAAAACATTATTCATTATTTTTAGCGACTATTGTCTGTCAAACCGCATTAAATCGGTTATTATCCTATGAGTTTTTCGACCCAAATTGCACACCCCTGGCACGGGGTCCCCATCGGGGAAAATGCCCCTGAAATTGTTACCGCCTTCATTGAAATTGTACCTACGGATACGGTTAAATATGAAATTGACAAAGAAACGGGCTTTTTGAAAATCGACCGTCCTCAGCTTTTCTCCAACTATATGCCTTGTTTGTATGGCTTCCTGCCCCAAACCTACTGCGGCGACGCCATCGCTCAGTACGCAACGGAGCAGTCAGGTCGTGACATTCCTGAAGGCGACGGAGATCCGCTGGACATTTGTGTATGGGCAGAAAAAACCATCCCTCACGGTAATATCATCCTTCAGGCCATCCCCATCGGGGGTATTCGCCTGATTGACAAAGGCGAAGCGGATGACAAAATCATCGCTGTTCTGAAAAACGACGCCGTTTACGGTGGATGGACTGATCTGAACGACTGCCCCAAAAGCGTATTAAACCGTCTGGTTCACTATTTCCTGACGTACAAAAATATTCCGGGTGAAGCCAAAGCGATTATCGAAATCGATAGCGTTTATGGCCGTGATGTGGCTCACGAAGTTATTCGCAAGAGTCGTCAGGATTATCAGACGCTGACTTCTAAAACGGCTGTTATCTAAGGATAACCTTGCTAACGCCCTTTCATCCGCGGGAACTCCCGCTCAGACTTATTTCAAGCCCGTTGCAAGACGGGCTTGTTATTTTTATACACTAGACCAGCGTATAGCTTACACTACTTTTCCAAAACATCCATATCATACCTTATGCTACAGTTTCTGAAATATGTACTTGCTACCCTTGTTGGGCTGGTACTCTTTTCGGTCGTTGCGTTTTTCATCGTTGTGGGCATTGCCTCGGCAGTAGGCTCGGCCAGTGAAAGCGTTACTCTGGAAGATAATTCCGTATTAAAACTTGATCTTAACAAAAGCTTTACCGAACACGATAATGTGTCGAATCCTCTTTCTGATTTGAGCGGACCTTTCAAGAGCAGTAAAAGCCAGGTCGGTGTTGTTCAGTTAAAGCAGGCTCTGGCTTACGCCAAAACGGACGCAAAAATCAAAGGAATTTACCTGAAAGCTAACTCTCCCAGCACGGGATGGGCGGTTCTGGAAGAAGTTCGTAACGCCCTGATTGATTTTAAAAAGTCCGGAAAGTTCGTTTACGCCTACGGTGAAACCTACAGCGAACAAGGCTATTACCTTTCCTCAGTAGCCGACAAACTTTACCTGAATCCATCCGGCGGAATCGATTTCAACGGTTTGAATGCCGAATACGAATTCTACAAAGGCACTTTCGATAAGCTTGATATTAAGCCCGTCGTTTTTCGGGTGGGCAACTACAAAAGTGCCGTCGAGCCTTTCCTTCGCGAGAACATGAGTGAAGAAAACCGCGAGCAGACGAAATCTTTTCTGAACTCGATTTACAATCAGGTATTAGACGAAGTTTCCAAAAGCCGCGGCGTATCAGTAGCCGAACTAAAAACGATTGCCGATTCACTCAAGGCCTATGAACCCATGGACGCCCTGAAGAACAAGATGGTCACTAACGTGGGCTATTACGATGAGTTCGATACCGCAATTCATAAAGTTCTGAAAACAGACGACGATAAAAAAGTTAATTACGTCGGTCTTGATAAATACCTGAAAACGATTTCTGCGGATAAAGACGCTCCGAATACGGATAACAAAATCGCCGTGATCGTGGCCGAAGGTAGTATCGTTGATGGCAGTGATAACAGCGACGGACAGATTGCTTCGGAAAAAACAGCGGCTGAAATTCGCAAGGCTCGTAAAGACAAGAACGTAAAAGCCATTGTTCTGCGAATCAATTCCCCCGGAGGGTCCGGTCTGGCTTCGGAAGTCATGTGGCGGGAGATTCAGCTGGCTCGTGAGAAAAAACCAGTCATTGCCTCCATGTCGAATTATGCGGCTTCCGGCGGGTATTACCTCGCGATGGGCTGTAATAAGATCGTCGCTCAGCCTACCACCATTACGGGTTCCATTGGGGTGTTCTCCCTGTTTTTCCGGGTAGATGAATTCACGAAAAATAAGTTAGGAATCACCTTCGACCGGGTGAATACGAATGCTCACTCCGACTATCCAACGCTAACCCGCGAAATGGATGATTTCGAGAAAGCCCATTTCCAGCGTTCGACCGATCGTTTCTATGAAGTGTTTACGACTAAAGCCGCTCAGGGACGCAAAATGCCCGTTGAAAAACTCAGAGCTCTGGCTGGTGGTCGCGTATGGTCGGGCCTGGAAGGCAAACAAAATGGCCTGGTGGATGAATTAGGCGGACTGGAAAAAGCCATTTCATTAGCAGCTTCCGAGGCTAAACTGAAAACGGGTGAATACCGGGTTCGCTATCCGGCTAAAAAGGAATTCTTCGAAACGTTATTTGATACCGTTGATGCCGAACAGGAAGCCCGCCTCCTGAATTCAACCTTTGGGGACCTGGTTCCCTATGTTCAGAAACTAAAGAAATTACAGACCATGAACGGCCTACAGGCTCGTTTGCCTTACGAAATCAACATTCGTTAATACTTATTTTTTTAATTACCCAAAAGGTCGTGCATGAGCTCATGCACGACCTTTTTTACTAATCATTACTACTCAATTATTAAAAACAGATTAAAAAACGCGGTTTTATAAGTTCACATATATTAAGCAATAAAGTACAGACATACCTTTGTTTTTAATTAATCTAAATTAATTCAACTGTATGTCTAAAAGGTTATCTCTCCCATTTATCTTCATAAGCTTATTATTTTGTACCCATTCAGCTTTTTCACAGAAAAAAACTGCGGAATTAGCTCCCGGAACCATTCAGGGAATCATCAAAACGGCGGCGGGTGAAGGTCTTCAAGGCGTTCACGTCCTGGTTTCACCCTCGAAAACAGGAACGACTACTGACGAAACGGGTCGTTTCCAGTTAGTACTGGAACCCGGAAAATCCTATACACTCCATCTTTCCATCGTAGGGTATGAATCCGGTACTCATCCAATTAAAACTTCTGCTTCGGGCGGACTGGAATATACCTTTACCCTCTCCTCCAGCAGTACCTCTCTCCAGCAGGTAGAAATCATTGGCCGAAAAGAGACCACGTACAAAACTTCCACTACCTTTATTGGTAGTAAGTCCGCTACGAATATTAAGGATCTGCCTCAATCGGTTTCCTACGCCAGTAAAGAACTCATCGCTGACCAGGGGGCCATACGAGTGGGTGAAGTAGTGAAGAATTTCAGCGGTGTTACTCAATTTACCTTTTATGATGATTTAACCATTCGTGGCTTCCGGATTAATGGACAGTCTAATACTCAGTTAATCAATGGTTTACGCACCAGTACGGGATTCTGGAAGCAGCCTTTGGTAAACTACCTGGAACGGGTAGAAGTCCTGAAAGGCCCCTCTTCAGCTCTGTTTGGAAATGCCAGCCCCGGTGGTACGGTGAATCGGGTAACCAAGAAACCGCTGGATGAAAACCGGAAATCCCTGAGCATTTCCTTAGGCAGCTTCAATAACTTACGGGTATTGGCCGATTTCACCGGCCCTGCTAATAAGGATAGCACGCTGTTATACCGCCTGAATCTGGGCTACGAGAATACGCAGTCATTCCGCGACCTGCAATTTGACAAAAACCTGGTCATTGCCCCCTCCTTTTCCTTCCTGCCCAATGACAAAACCCGCATCAATTTTGATTTGGTGTATAATGATTCCAGAAGTCGTCTGGATCGCGGGCAGTCGGTGTTTGGCAATAGTGATTTATATTCCACGCCAACTTCTCTGTCATTAAATACCGGCAATGACTATCTGAATGAACAGACGTATAATGTTTCGTTATCGCTCAGCCGGAAATTAACCAACTGGCTCAGTTTCAACGCGGCCTACATGAAAACGGGATATTCAGAAGACTTATACGAGCATCGTTCAGCCAATGCTTACGGCCTGGACGCCACAGGAGCTACGATACCTGACAAAGTCGCCATGCAGGTATTCCTGCGGAAACGAAACCGTTTCATCGATAACTTTTCCGGATACTTCAATGTGGAAGGCTCAACGGGCATTCTTGAACACCGCCTGGTTTTGGGTTATGATTTCGGTAGTGAAAAGCTGCCCGTGGGTGGTTCTCAACTCCAGGCCGGTGGTTACCGCAATGCGGCCAATAACGGATTCATCGCCAGCTATAATCCGGCTAATAAGTCCCGCTATTTACTGGATGCCAGTGGTAATCCGGTTCCGAATGTTCCTCATTTTGATCTGAGTAATATTCTGAATTCGCAGCGTATTCAGGATGATAGTAAGCTGTTCTATACTCCACGTTCCTTTGATCCTACGTACTATTACCTGAATGCCGGATACATCCAGGAACAACTCAAAATAGGCCGGTTCCAGGCTTTACTGGGGGTTCGTTATGAAAACTATACGGACTTTGACAAGTATAAAACTTCCAGCGAAAAAAAGACCAATCAGTCGGTGTGGTTACCCCGGTTTGGTGTAGTGTTTACCGCAAATGCTAACGTTAATTTGTACGCTACTTACGTTCAGGGATATAACCCACAAACGGCTTCCTCAATTGCCAACCCTAATGCCGGAGGACCCTTTAAGCCTATGGAAAGTAACATGGTCGAAGCGGGAGCTAAATCCAGCTGGCTGGACGATCGTCTGACGGCTTCTTTCGCGGTTTATCAAATCACACAGACCAATACTCTTTACAATGCTAATGACGCTCAGAACCCGGAATTGTTACGCCAGATCGGAGCAGAAAAGTCACGTGGAATTGAATTTGACGTCATCGGACGAATTCTGCCGAACTGGAGTATCATTGCTTCGTATGCCTACAACAAAGCCCAGATCACCGAGACCCTGGTTGAAGCGGAACGTAATATTCAGAAGCCCAATGCTCCCCGCAATCTGGCTAACGTCTGGACGCGTTACTCCATTTCCAACGGTGACTTCAAAGGATTGGGTATTGGTTTAGGAGCCAATTTTGTGGACAAGCGTAATCTTTCCATTAACCTTACGCAGACCATTCCTTCGTATCTGTTGTTCAATGCAGCCGTGTATTACAATGTGGGTAGGGTTCAGCTTCAGTATAACCTGAATAACATCACCAACCAGACGTATTGGGTGGGTGGTTACGATTACATTCGCCTCTTCCCCGGTGCTCCGTCCAATTCGCTGTTAACGGTTAACTACACCTTCTGATTTCATATCACTAAAAGGACGATTAGCTTTTGCCAATCGTCCTTTTAGTTTACAATTATTTGGCGGCCACCCGCCAGACTTTACCACCGCCATCATCCGTCACCAGCATTGATCCGTCTTTTAAGCAGAACGTTCCTACCGGACGGCCATACACTTCGCCTGATTCCGGATTAGCAATGAATCCGGTTAAGAAGTCCTGGGGTTTGCCCGCAGGCTTTCCGTTTTTGAAGGGAACGAAAACTACTTTATAACCAACTAATTCCGAGCGGTTCCAGGAACCGTGCTGGCCAATGTACGCTCCCTGTCGATAAGTGGCCGGAAATTTATCGCCTTTATAGAAAGCCAGTCCCAGCGAAGCCGTGTGCGAACCCAGATCTACATCGGGGACAATCGTTTTCTTCACGGCTTCCGGATTTTCACCTTTACGACGGGGGTCTTCATGTGGTCCCCAGTAAGCGAAAGGCCAGCCGTAAAAAGCTCCTTCTTTCGCCTGAGCCAGGTAATCAGGAACCAGTTCATCACCTAATTCATCGCGTTCGTTAACGGCAGACCAGAGCTTTTTGGTGTTCGGCTCCCAGTCCATTCCGACGGGGTTACGAATGCCACTTACGTAGATTTTTTCACCGGAACCATCGGGATTAATCTCCAGAATACTGGCCCGGCGTACTTCGTTTTCCATGCCATGTTCAGCCACGTTACTGCCCGATCCTACTGAAACGTAAATTTTAGAACCGTCGCTGTTGGCTACCAGATTACGCGTCCAGTGATTGTTATAACCGCCCGCGGGCAAGTCCAGAATCTTTTGTCCTTTCGCGGTAATTTTAGTATCGCCATCCTTGTAAGGAAACTTCAGAATGCCATCGGTATTGGCTACGTAAAAATCATTTTTGATTAATAACATCCCGAAAGGCTGGTTAAGATCTTTCAGGAATATTTCACGTACGTCGGGTTTACCGTCGTTATTAGTATCGCGGAGAAGGGTAATTCGATTGGCACTGAGGCCATCATCCGAGCGGGACTTAATCTTGCCGGAAACCTGTTCCTGTACGCGTTTGGCCCCTTTGGTTTCGGTATTGGATTCGACAATCAAAACGTCGCCATTAGGTAATTGATAGGCCCAGCGTGGACTTTTCAGATTACCCGCGTATTCCGTTACCACAAAACCTTCGGGGGCTTTGGGCATCTGACCTTCCGACCAGCCAATGATGTTACTGTATTTATTTTTAGACTTGGACGGTTCGGGTAATTCTACGATTTGCTTCACGCCATCTGTCGCTGCGGTGGCCGTCTGAGTAGAGTCGGCTTCGGCTTTATCCCTGGAAGATTTCTGAGCACACTGCACACAGGTAATAATGAAGAAACCCGTGACTATTATCGTTATGGCTGAAAAGCTGGAATGGAATCGGTTTATCATGGGATGTTTTGATTAATGATACCACCCCGGAAAATAAATGTGCCAGTGTTTGAATGAGTTTGAAGGTTTGATTAGTTTGAGTGGTTTGATAGAGTTTGAATATAGTTTGATAGGATTTGAGTGGTTTGATAGATTTTGCGAAAGGCTAATCTCTTCCTTCGTTAGTCCGCGTTTCCAACGCGGATTTGCGAGCAAAGCGTTTGTAACGCTGAGCGTCGCAGACGCTTTCCTCCAGCATCCGCGACACAGTCGCGGACGAACTGGAAAAGGCTAATCTATTCCATAACTCTATTCTGCTCATTCAAACGTTGTCAAACCGTATCAAACCTTCAAACAAGATCAAACGCTTCTACTACATCAAACGAACTCAAACCCCTGCATCCAACTGCTTCCGCATCGTGTAATGCTGGATTTCGTTGAAGAGCAGGTAACTCGTTTTCGTAATTTCGTACCCGATAGACTGATAAAAAGGGACGGCGTTTTCCCGGGCTTCCAGGATAATCTCCGTTAAGCCCTGTTCTGAAGCCAGTGTTTCCAGATGCTTCATCAGCTTCCGGCCGACGCCTTTGCCCTGAGCCGCCGCTGATACCGCCACGCAACGCACCTGACCTACGCCGGGTGCATTGGTTTGCAGCCGGGCTACTCCTACCAGGGTTCCGTCTTCGTCAAAGGCAGCAGCATGAATGACCTGATCTTCATCCGCCAGTACTTCACTGCCCCGCGGCTGATTCCATGGTTCACGCAAAACGTCAAATCGTAACTGGTAATAGGCTTTCCATTCCGTAGAAGTTTCGGGAACACGAACGATAATCATAGGCGTTGAAAGGTAACTAGTTGAGCTATTTCTGAAGCAGGCATGGCCTGCCTGAATATAAAACCTGCTTTTTCAAACCGTTGCTTCAGTTCTGGTGCGGTGAACAGGGGTTTTCCACAGCCTTCGTGTATTTCTCCGGCAAACCGGGCCATTTGCTCTTCCACAAAAACAGACCCTCCGGTTTTCATAATCCGGGCAATTTCCCGGAGCATTGCTTCCGGATCGGAGAACTCATGAAAAGCATTACTGATGAGCAGTTTATCCAGTGTCTGATCAGCCAGGGGAATACGCTGAGGAGTGTTAATCAGAATGCTGAATGTACTGGTATTTACTTTTGCATAGTGTTTTTCCCAGTACGTAAGGGCGGCCTGAACTTCCTCTGGATTCAGAAGTTTGGGATTAATATCCATCAGCACAACGTCCAGATTACCAATAAGTACTCCCAAACCAATTTCCCAGATTCCGCCTCCACACCCTAAACTCCCGATTTTCTCACCGGGCTTCAGACTGAACGTTTCAAGAAACTGATTCATACCGTAGGTTTTTAAACAGGAAAGGCTGGTTTTCAGACCAGCCTTCCTCAAGTATTACAAAATTCCGGGACTATAAAAGTAAGCCGGCAATGGTGGCACTCATGTAACTGGCCAGCGTTCCGCAAATCAGGGCTTTAAAACCCAGTTTAGCCAGATCGGAACGGCGGGTTGGAGCCAGCTCACCAATGCCGCCTACCTGAATGGCAATGGAGCTAAAGTTGGCAAAGCCGCACAGAGCAAAACTGGTAATGGCAATGGTTTTAGGGTCAAGATCTCCCTTCATTTTGATCAGATCCAGGTAAGCCACGAATTCGTTGACCACCATTTTGGTCCCCATCAGGGCACCGGCCTGCTCAATGTCCTGACTCGGCACCCCCATGCACCAGGCAAAAACGGAGAAGATTTTTCCTAAAAACCAGTTCAGGCTTAAATCTCCCATTCCAAAAATGTAGTATCCGATTCGCCAGAAGATGGAATCAACCAGGGCAATCAGAGCAATAAAACCAATCAGCATCGCGACTACGTTAAAGGCTACCTTCAGACCTTCGCCCGCACCCGCCGCGATGGCGTCCAGCAGGTTGGCGTGGTGCTTTTTTACTTCCAGCTTTACCACCCCTTTTGTCGCGGACTCCTCGGTTTCGGGAAATACAATTTTCGAGATCACCAGTGCCCCCGGAGCAGCCATCAAACTGGCCGCAAGCAGGTAGGAAGCTTCTACGCCCAGCTTGATATACGTTGCCATGACTCCTCCGGCAATACAGGCAAAACTACCCGTCATCGAAGACATTAACTCCGACTTGGTCATGTCTTTCAGGTAAGGCTTCACCATGATCTGAGCCTCCACCTGACCCACGAAGGCACTGGAAACGTTCGACAGAGCCTCGGCTCCACTGACGCCCATGAGCCAGTACATGCCCCGGGCCAGGACCGAAATAATCCGCTGCATCAGCCCGAGGTGATACAGCATATTCACCAGTACCGCTACGAAAATGATCGTGGGCACAATCTGAAAGAAGAAAATGAAGTTATTGGACGCACCAAATACGCTTGTCAATAACGGAGAGTTAACCAGAGGACCAAATACAAAGGTGGCTCCTTCGCTGGCCTTGTCCAGTAATTTTTTAACCAGTTCGCCTACAAATCCAAAAACCTGCTGACCCAGGGAGGTTTTCAGAATGAAAACGGCCAGCCCAATTTGCAGAGCCAGACCCACGCCTACAGTTCGGTAATTAATGGCTTTACGGTTATTGGAAAGGGCAAAGGCTAGTCCTAAAATCACGACAATGCCAATTAAGCCGGTAAATCGATCCATGCGGTAAGGGGAAGTATAATGCTTAAGTGTGATGAAACCCTGCGAAAATAACCGATTCTGGCTCTGATACCAAACGATTTAGTGAGTTAACCCCTTCTTTAATCTTCCTTAAGTTTCAGGATTTTCGCTGGACTCAGGCAACTTTCTCCTCCGTTTCTCCGAGTAAGGAGTCAGTATCATTTCAAACTTCAAGACTCCTTTTCGTATGTTCATCAGAAAAATCATGTTCTCTGTACTGTTCCTGGCAGGAATGGTAGGAATGTCGGCCTGTAACAAATCTTCCGAAGAAACGCCCCGCATGGACGTTTCCATCCAGCGAACCAGCCTGGGAGACGTGCTGGTAGATGCCCAGGGAAAAACCCTTTATCTTTTTGCAAAAGATGTAGCCGGACCTTCGACCTGTACGGGCGGATGCCTGACGGCCTGGCCCGTTTTCTGCAAGGAAAACCCAACGATGGGAACGGGTCTGGCGGCGGCAGACTTCGCCACGATCACTCGTTCAGACGGAGCGAAACAAACAACCTACAAAGGCTGGCCGCTGTACTATTTCCAGGGCGATGCCGCCAGTGGTGATACCAAGGGCGATAAAGTAGAGTCGGTCTGGTTTGTGGCCAAACCGCATTTCAGCCTGATGATGGGAGCAGGTCAGTTACTGGGTAACGATGGCAAGAATTACACCAGCTCCTACGCCGAGGGAACAGGCCAGACCATTTATCTGGTGGACAGCGTTGGTCATACCCTGTATGCCTTTGCTCCCGATAAAAACGGCAAAAACACCTACACCAAATCGGATTTCAGTAACAATGCTACCTGGCCGCTGGCGGAGTTTCCGGCCAAGAATGTTCCTTCGCTGGTTAATGCGGACGACTTTAAAACGATCACCGTCTTTGGTCGTACGCAATTGACGTACAAAGGCTGGCCGCTGTATTACTTCGGACCCGATAACGGCCAACGCGGCAGTACCAAGGGCGTGAGCGTGCCCCGCCCCGGTGTCTGGCCTATTGTGAATCAGACCACTACCGTGGCTCCGAACTAGTGCGTTTTTTTCGCAGAAAGAAGAACAAAATCCAGGAAAGGACGAGCAGGGCAATCGTGATCTGCAAAGGCAGGTTGTGCTGCTCTTCCATTTCTTTGGAGCGTTTCCGGTAATTTTCCAGATCACGACGCAATTGCTTATTTTCTTCCATCAGGGCTCCGCTTTCACCCAGGTAGGAATTGGCTCGCTGGGCTACATCCGAATTCCGGCGACGAAGCTCCGCTACTTCACCCTGCTTCATCCGATTGAGTTCCGCGAGGATTTCGTTGTCTTTCGCCAGAATGTTTTCCATCGTTTCGATGATGGTCCGTAAATCTTTTTTCGACTGACCGCCAAAGAAGGCATTACGTTCCTGCTGGTCCTTCGCCCATTTTTTGTACAAAGTGCCGCGTTGGCCTACCAGTACATTCAGGACCGAATCAGGATGAGCCACGTAACTGTATCGCATGTTCTGCGAATAACTCGTGAAGGAGAAAAAAAGAAGGCCGAAAACGATGAGTAACCGCATGGGAAATTCAGGATTAGATTACCTATACGTACTAAAAAGCAATCAGGATTGTTTTAAGCCATCCCAAAGATCTGCTTCCAACAATCCTGATTATTGATTTATTTACCTGCTCTTGTTTCTAAAAAAGAAGATCATCCGAGAGACTTTCTTCCGTCACATCGTAAAATTTCTGATGAATGTTAAAAGGCTCCTCGTCAGCTTTACGGGGGCATTTTTTATAACTACCGTCTTCTTTCAGCGTGTACGCGTTGACGTTGTCCTTCAGGTTAAAATCCAGAATCTGGACGGCCTGTTGCTGGACTTTTGGGTCGATCAGCCGGAATAACGATTCAATGCGTTTGTCAAAACTCCGAACCATCAGATCGGCACTTCCACCGTAAATTTTGGGATCGCCGTTATTATGAAAATAAAATAACCGCGTATGCTCCAGGTATTCACCCACAATGGAACGAACGGTGATGTTTTCCGACAATCCTTCCCGGCCGGGCCGCAGACAGCAAATGCCCCGCACGATCAGTTTCACGGGAACGCCCGCCTGAGAAGCTGCATATAATTCATCAATGATTTCCCGATCTTCCAGCGAGTTGATTTTCAGGCAAATACCAGCAGCTTTTCCTTCCTGAGCATTCGCTGCTTCGGCCCGAATTAACTCAACCATGTTATTCCGCATATCACCCGGTGCCGTAATCAGGTTTTGATAACTGCTGGGCAGCGAATGTCCGGTGATTACGTTGAAAAATTCAGCTACGTCACTCGTGTACTTTTCGTTGGAAGTCAACAGGCCCACGTCTGTATAGAGCTTGGCGGTGTCTTCGTTATAATTTCCACTCGAAAGGTGAGCGTAACGCTTCACGCCATCGCCCTCGGCCCGTACAATGAGTAATAACTTCGTATGGGTCTTGAAACGACCAATGCCGTAGATCACAAAGCAACCTGCCTTTTGCAAACGCTCCGCTTCACGGATATTATTTTCTTCGTCAAAACGAGCCTTTACTTCAAATAATACGGCCACGTTCTTACCATTTTCCGCCGCTTTGAGTAGGGCGGCCGTTACACGTGAGTTTTTCGCCACGCGGTAAATGGTGAGCTTGATACTGAGGACGTTTGGATCTTCCGCAGCCTGCTCCAGCAATTGAAGGACGGGTTCAAAATTGTTATAGGGATGGTGCAGGAACACATCCCGCTCCTTCAGTGCCGTGAAAATACCATCAACGCCCCCACGCGGCATGCCCAGCGGAGCGACCGGCATCGGGTTTTTGGGTAACTCGTCCCGAAATTCAGGATGACGAATGATTTGCCACATCGACGTGAAGTCGATCAGACGATCCGCGTAGAAGATGTTCAGGTCATCAATTTCCCATTTCTTCTTGAAGATATTGATTACCCATTCCGAACAGTTGGGTTCTACGGCAATTTTCACCACCCGTCCCAGCCGGCGATTTTTTACTTTCTGGCGAATCTCATCAATGATATCGTCCTCCACATCGTCAATGTCTTCTACCGAGAAGTCCCCGTTACGAATGATTCGTAATAAGCTAACATTAAGGATTTCAATGTTCCGGTACAGCTTATGAATTTCGTGACGAACGATTTCTTCCATGGGCAGAAAGACCACTTCCGCTCCGCGATCGATGACGTAGAAACGGGGTAGATTTTGTGGAATCTGAATGAAAGAAAGTTTCTTTTCCGCCTGATCTTTCTTCGTTACGTTCTGATTTTTAGTGACAACCGTGAACGTCAGCGTTTTAGGAATCAGACTGGGAAAGGTATGCGTCTGGTCATACACCATCGGCGTTAACATCGGGAAAATAGTCCGATCGAAATGCCGAATGGCGGACTCTGCTTCTTCGTCCGTTAAATCTTCCCACCGGGCCAGTAGCAATTCGTGTTCCGAGAATTGCGGTAACAGCTCTTCTCTGAAAATGCGGTTCCGTTCTTCGTGAAACCGCTGAATAGACGAAAGCAGCGTTTGCCGGAAAGGCCATTCCCGAAGGCCGGAATAATCAACGCGTTCTTTCTTGTAATCCAGGTAATTATATAAACTTCCGACCCGAATCGAAAAGAATTCGTCCAGGTTGGATGCCGTGATGGCTAGAAATTTCAGCCGGTCGAATAAGGTCCGCTGCGAATCACGAACCAGATCGAGGACCCGCTCATTAAAGGCCAGCCAACTGAGATCCCGGCTGATATAAGGGGATTGTTCAATAGTAGAACTTACTTTTTCCTGACTACGGGCCAGACGCTTTTGGTCTTCCATAAAATTACGAAAACGGATCAGTCGCCGAAAAAACGACAAAAGGCCCGAAGATCGCGAGCCTTTCGATAAACGGTGTACTATAGTGTTTCTTCTGGACACAAAACAAACCTATTTTATCGCTGAGCTGGGTTGAACAATATTAATCTTTTGTTAACAAACGAGTCGATCTCTTTTGAGTATCGCTTATTCATTACTCCCAAACGCAGGCCTCCGACTAATTATTATTATCTAACTGGGACTTGATGGCTGCGTATTCCGAGCCGATAGTCGCCATTTCCTTAACCAGAAAAGTCTGCAATTGTTCGTTAAAAGCAGCCTTTTCTTCGGGCGAAAGGGACGCGTATAAATCCTTCAGTTCCTGATTAATAACGGCCCGCTCGGCATCATTTTCAGCTTTGATTGAACGGAGATGGTATGATTTAAAATCGTAAGACATTAGTGTATAAGATTGGATTGTTCAAGGTTTAATTCTGAATCTGGTATGGATCAGCAGCCCGTTTGCCAGGTACCTACCTTTCTACTGGTATTAACTTACCTGATTATCAATTACCTTTTTACGTAAAGACGTCCATTTATGACGTCTCATGTAGAAGACGAAAATCAGTTGAAAGGTACCTAAAAACCGACTCTACCCAAACGCGACGAATCGACGTCTCTATGTAAAGGATTATACCTGCTTCAGAGATAAAATAAAAAAAATGGTGGATGATAACACATCCACCATCCTTACTATCAGTTTTTATCCTGACTAGATATCGATTTTCGCGTATTTCGCATTGCGTTCGATGAACTCGCGGCGGGGAGCTACTTCGTCACCCATCAGCATTGAAAAGACGTGATCGGCATCAGCGGCACTTTCAATCGTTACCTGCTTCAGCGTACGTGTATCGGGATTCATGGTGGTTTCCCACAACTGCTCCGCATTCATTTCACCGAGACCTTTGTACCGCTGTACGCTAACTGAATCCGGACGATCGCCACCAATTTCCAGCGTAGCACGCTCGCGTTGCTGTTCAGTCCAGCAATACCGGAATTGTTGACCTTTTTTCACCTGATACAGTGGAGGCTGAGCAATGTAAACGTAGCCCTGATCCACCAGATCCTTCATGTACCGGAAGAAGAAGGTAAGAATCAGCGTACGAATGTGACTACCATCCACGTCGGCATCGGTCATGATAACGATCTTGTGGTACCGCAGTTTGTCCAGATTCAGGGCTCTCTCGTCGCCATCTTTGCCAAACTGCACGCCTAGAGCCGTGATCATGTTTTTGATCTCTTCGTTCTCGTAGATCTTGTACTCCTGAGCTTTTTCTACGTTCAGGATTTTACCACGCAAAGGCAGAATGGCCTGGAAGTTCCGGTTACGCCCCTGTTTAGCCGTTCCACCCGCCGAGTCCCCCTCGACGAGGAATAACTCACACTGTTCGGCGTCCGATTCCGAGCAGTCAGCCAGCTTACCGGGTAAGCCACCCCCACCCAGAACGGTTTTTCGCTGAACGGCTTCGCGGGCTTTACGGGCCGCAATCCGGGCTTTCGCCGCGATGATTACTTTATCAACAATGGTTTTGGCTTCTCTGGGGTGCTCTTCCAGCCAGGTTTGCAGCATATCCGCCACGACCTGAGAAACCGCACCCGCTACTTCGCCGTTACCTAATTTCGTTTTCGTTTGTCCTTCGAACTGAGGTTCAGCCACTTTTACTGAAATGACTGCCGTCAGACCTTCACGGAAATCTTCGCCGGAAATCTCGATTTTTTCCTTGGCCAGCATTCCGTTCTTATCCGCGTAATTTTTCAGAGTACGCGTCAACGCACCCCGGAAACCCGCTACGTGAGTACCTCCTTCGATGGTGTTGATGTTGTTCACATAACTGAAGACGTTCTCGGAATAAGAGGTATTATAAATCATGGATACCTGTACCGGAATGGCCGCTTTCTCCGACGATTCCATGTAAATGGGATCGGCCAGCAGAGCTTCACGGGTTCCATCCAGGTATTTCACGAACTCGATCAGACCCCCTTCGGAGTAAAACTCTTCCGATAAAGGCTCGCCTGCTTCGTTTTTGTCGCGTAAGTCGGTGAGGTAAATGCGGATTCCTTTGTTCAGGTAAGATAATTCCCGCAAACGTTGAGCAACGGTTTCGAACTTGTATTCCGTAACCGTAAAGATGGTGGCATCGGGCTGAAAACGAACGGTAGTACCCGTACGGTCACCGGACTCGCCCACTACGCGAACCGCGTACTGAGGAACCCCAATCTTATACTCCTGCTCAAAAATTTTACCTTCCCGGTATACATTAACCTTCAGGTCAGTAGACAGGGCATTCACGCAGGAAACCCCAACTCCGTGCAAGCCACCGGACACTTTGTAAGAACCTTTATCGAACTTACCCCCGGCGTGCAGAACGGTCATCACTACCTCAAGAGCCGATTTTTTCTCTTTCGAGTGCATTCCCGTGGGAATACCCCGGCCATTATCTTCAACGGTAATCGAATTATCTTCGTTGATGGTAACCCGAATGGTATCACAATAACCCGCTAGAGCTTCGTCAATCGAGTTATCTACTACTTCCCAGATCAGGTGGTGAAGCCCTTTTGCCCCTACATCTCCAATGTACATGGAAGGACGTTTCCGCACGGCTTCCAGCCCTTCCAACACCTGAATATTATCGGCACTATAGTCATTGCGGGCCGTTACGACCTTATCTTCTTCCAAAACTTCGTTGGTCATAAATACTTGGTTTTTAGACTATTAGGCAAACTATTAGAATCGCCCCTCCATTCGAAATAAACTTGGTAAAAATACAATTTTTTGACCATAAAATGGCCTTTTTTTCAAAGAAAATCACAAAAAAATCGAGACTTTTCGCTCCCTTTGAAAAGGCTCTTAAAGAAACCTGAATTTCTCCTGCCTTTTGCTAAGTTTACTGCTAAATGACACCCCGTTAGTATCGTCAATTCTCTCCATTTTCGCTCTTCATCCGCCCGGATCGGCCCCTGGAAAAGGATTAATTACAGTCTTATTAACTAACACGAAAACCCCCATAAAAGGTCCCTTCTATGTTAACCAGTCAGAAACCCTTCTTTTCTCTGGACGAATCCGTTCATTACCTTAACGGAGCTTCCATGTCGCCGTTGCTCAAAAGTGTGGAAGCCGCTGGCATTCAGGGCTTACTCCGAAAATCCCAGCCTCAATCTATTGGTCAGGAAGATTATTTCAGCGATGTTGATGACGTACGAAAGCTGTTTGGGCAGCTCGTTCAGGTTCCCTTCGAACGCGTGGCCATTATTCCATCCGTTTCGTATGGTATGGCCAACGTAGCCAAAAACCTGAACGCCCGGCCGGGGCAGCAGATTCTGCTCGTGGAGGGCGAATTTCCTTCGGATGTGTACGCCTGGGAGGAAGTTTGTGAAACCCAGCAGCTGGAGATGATTACCATTCGCCGAACAGCGGACGGCCCCAGCTGGAATGAGGCTATTCTGAGTGCCCTTTCCGAACGGGTAGCCCTGATCCTGATCGCTCCCCTGCACTGGTCGGATGGTTTGTTATTTGATCTGAAAAACGTGGCTGAGCGGTGCCGGGAAACGGGCACACTTCTGGTGATTGACGGTACGCAGGCCATCGGAGCCATGCCCTTTGATATGAGCCAGATTCGGGCGGACGCCCTGATTGTGGGCGGGTATAAGTGGTTGCTGGGCACCTACGGCATGGGACTAGCCTATTACGGCCCTGCTTTTGATGAAGGACGCTCCATCGAACAGAGCTGGATCAACCGCAAGGGCAGCGATAACTTCCGCTCGCTGATGAATTACACGCGGGAAATCAGACCGGGAGCCAGTCGGTATTCCATGGGTGAGCAAAGTAACTTCATTCAGATTCCCATGCAGAAGGTCGCTTTACAGCAGCTACTGGACTGGACCCCGCAGGCTGTCCAGCAATATGCCAGCGAACTGGTTCAGCCCTTTGTAAAACGCTGGCAGGAACTGGGTTTTCAACTGGCGGCGGAAACACACCGGGCTTCGCACCTCTTCGGACTTCGGCACGATACGCTGGATCAGGATCGGTTAAAGCAGGAGCTGGCTAAGCGAAAGGTATTTATTTCAACCCGGGGAACCATTCTCCGAATTGCCGTACACGTTTATAATGAACCGCAGGATCTGGAAACGTTAACGAAAGCGTTCGAAGCGAGCCTGAGCAGGTAGGTTGATTACTGGTTTGATTAGGTTTGATATCGTTTGAAAGGGTTTGATTAAGTGTTTGTTACAGTTTAATTCTCATGAACAGGTTTAAAAGGTGTCTATCGGAACCTAACCCAGTTTCATTAAAATGTTGCTAAGACTGTATCAAACCTCAAACTGTATCAAACCCTTTCAAACTGCATCAGACTACCTATTAATCTTCCGGATAAGGAATGAAGATAAACTTGGTAAAGTCCTTGTCGATGATGAAAAGGCAGGCAAATTCGGCGGGGTCTTTGTAACTTTCCTTGAAAAGCTCTTCCCCATCTTCGCCGATGATTTCCCGTTGCAGAAACTCCTCCAGAAATGTAGCGTAATAGTACCACTCGTTTCCGTTCATTTCGCCTTTACCAATCAGGGCCGAGCCAATGGGCTGGGTCTGCTGACAAGCCACAAAAACGGGATAATTTGAAAAGCCCCGCTGACGAATCTGGTGAGCAGCTTCCTGAATAAATTCGGAAACTTTCACAAAATCAGCCGTGATACTTCCCAGGTATTTACCACTCAACTCCGGCGAGTTAGGGGCATTCGATAGTGCTTCGGGTTCATCAATCATTTTCTTCAAGTTTAGGGTTCAGGGTTTTGAGTTTAGGGTTTATTATCAACTCAAAACCCTAAACTCAAAACTCATCCTATCTTCTCGCGGCCAGTAATAGCCCCAGGTCTTTGTATCTTAAATTAAAAAGTCGTGCGATGTGAGCGTTAGTTACTGATCCGTTGTGTACGTATACACCCCTCATAAACCATTTATTGGCAAACATCATTTCTTCGATGCCGCCCAGTGTTCCGGTTTTCAGTAAAAAGGGCGTAAACACATTACTCAGGGCAATACTGGCCGTGCGGGCTACGCGACTGGGAATGTTCGGGACACAGTAATGAATGACCCCATGCTTCTTGAACGTCGGATTTTTATGACTGGTCATTTCCGAAGTTTCAAAATTCCCCCCCTGATCGATGGACACATCAATAACGACTGAATTGGGCCGCATCCGGGCAACCATGTCTTCCGTGACGACCATTGGGCTTCGGCCTTCTTCGCTTCGAATTGCCCCAATGACAACATCGGCCCGCTGGATGGCGTCCGAGAGCACATCCGTATGAATAATGCTCGTGTAAATCGGCTGGCCCACCGCATAACGCAACCGCTGGAGACGATACGTATCTTTATCAAATACCTGCACCTGAGCTCCCAGACCAATGGCCATTCGGGTGGCGTATTCGGCTACCGTTCCAGCTCCGAGGATGACTACCTTCGTCGGCGGCACTCCCGTGATACCACCCAGAATAATTCCTTTTCCCGCGTGAACCCCGCTCAGGTATTCAGCGGCCACCATCATGACCGTACTTCCCGCGATTTCGCTCATGGTACGGATGATGGGCTTTGCTCCGGATTTGTCCTCAATGTATTCAAAAGCAATTCCCGTTACCTTCTTCTCGTTCAGAGCCGCGAAGTATTCCTGCGTGCGGTTGGGTAAAGTCAAGGCGGAAATCAGGGTGCTACCCGATTTCAGGTATTTATATTCAGCTTCGGTAACGGGCTCAACCTTCAGGATGACGTCCGCCGCGTAAGCTTCCTCGGGTGAATAAACAATGCGGGCTCCAGCTTCCTGATAGTCATGATCGCTGAACTGGGCTCCATCTCCCGCTCCACTCTCAATGATCACATGATGACCATTACGTACCAGTAAAGAAACGGCTTCAGGAACTAAAGCAATGCGATGATCCAGAAAGGAAATCTCTTTAGGTAAACCTATTTGCAGGATATGTTCCTGCGTCTTGAGGGGGGCCAATTGCTCTTGTGGGTACAAAAGTGTCTGCTGGGCCAGAGCTTCAAAACCCGTTTGTTGTACTTTAGGAACGCTCATAATGAAGCATTTAACCCGTTTTCTTTTATCTTAGTGCAGGCTGATAAAGGTATCCCGATTGCACCCTTTGACCAATTCGAACGAAGCCTGATCGGCTTTACGCCCGCAAAGATACGCTTTTAAGCGGGAAGGCCCGTTTAAGTTTTTAGCTCCCGGTAAACTCAATCTGCCAAAACGGGGTTAATTTTAGTAAGGGAACCGGAACTTTCTACCCTATGTTCTTTATCTGCTCTCCACAGGGCTCATTTCCAACCACAAGCTTAACCTGATCAACGTCTATGCTCGGCCATCGTTTTTCTGATTTTGTACCTGATATTCAGCAGGATTCCCAGCAGGCCAGGTTTGACCAGCTGCTTAATATTTTCAATCAATTACTGACCATGACCAGCGGTGATGTCGCTCAGGCGATGTCCTGGCTGACGCAACTGGACAAACAATACAACCTTACCGACGGAAATTACGGCATCGGCGATTTCTTCGAAGACCTCAAGAAGAAGGGATACATCACGGAAGAAAACGCCGAAGGGGAAGTCGGATTGACCTCCAAAGGCGAGCAATCGATCCGCAAACAATCCCTGGATGAAATCTTCGGGAAGCTGAAGAAATCCCGTTCGGGTGGCAATCACCGCACTTCGCAGGCGGGGCAGGGCGACGAGGCCACGTCCGACCGGCGTTCGTTTCAGTTTGGCGACTCGCTGGAATCCATTGCCATGACGGAGTCCATTCGGAATGCCCAGATCAACAACGGCATCGGGGAATTCATGATGACTGAAAACGACCTGGAAATTGTCGATACGGAATTCAAAGCCCAGACCAGCACGGTGTTAATGATCGATATCAGTCACTCGATGATTCTGTATGGCGAAGACCGCATTACCCCCGCCAAAAAAGTGGCGATGGCTTTGTCGGAGTTAATCATGACCAAGTACCCTAAGGATACGCTCGATATTATCGTTTTCGGCAACGATGCCTGGCAAATTCAGGTGAAGGACTTACCCTATCTGGAAGTAGGTCCTTACCACACTAATACCGTTGCCGGACTGGAACTGGCCATGGATTTGCTGCGTCGACGTAAGAATAAAAACAAGCAGATTTTTATGATTACCGACGGCAAACCTACCTGCCTGAAAGAAGGCATCCGGTATTATAAAAACAGTTTCGGACTGGATCGTAAAATCCTCAATAAAACCCTGACACTGGCAGCCCAATGCCGCCGGATCAAGATTCCGATTACTACCTTTATGATTGCCCGTGATCCGTATTTACAGGATTTTGTCCGCAAGTTTACGGAGACCAACAACGGCCGGGCTTATTACTCCAGCCTGAAAGGTTTGGGTGAATTTATCTTTGAAGATTTCGAGCGAAATCGGAAGAAGAATGTGCGGTAGTTGAATGGATAAGTTACTACTATTTTTCAAATTACAGGTATTATACAAATGGAAAAGCAGGAATTAAAGAACAGCATTATAGCTCTGGTAGACAAAATGCCTGACTCGGTACTACGTGAGGTTTATGAATTGTTAGCAAAAAAATCAGCACAAATGGCAACAGATGAAGAGGCCAATGCTGCCATGAACTACGTCCTTGAAAAAAATGCGGAACTTTACCGGAGATTAGCATGACTAAGCTACTTTCTTTACCACAGGTATTACGTATTCAGGCCGCTATTCTTCAACAATCAGGCGGTGGTACGGGGGTTAGAGATCAAGGGGGGTTAGAGTCGGCTCTTGCTTAGCCAGAAATGACCTTTGGGGGCGAGGAACTATATCCAACTCTGGTCGATAAGGCAGCGGCCTTGTGTTTCTCGCTGGTATTAAATCATCCTTTCGTCGATGGTAACAAACGAATTGGCCATGCGGTCATGGAAATTACGCTGAAAATTAACGGCTACGAGCTTAACGCCTCTGACGATGAACAGGAACAGGTCATTCTGGATTTAGCTTCCGGATTAACCGATCGGGAAACGTTACCAGATGGGTACGCTCGAAGGTCATTCCTTTTATAGATTAAACGTATAAAGCAGGGGGCCCGTTAGTTGTAACTAAACGGGCCCCCTGCTTTATGGTTAGAAAAGGAGGTTTCTGATTTTTTCGATCTCCTCCGAACTCAGGTTATTCTTAGGAATGGGATACAGATTCGATTTATTCAACTGAATCAGAAAAAAGTCTTTGGTTTCTTCTACACTACTCAAATCCTTTTTTAATAATTCCGATTTCATCTCCCCAATGGCTAACTTAACTCGATCGGGAAAAAAGGTATAGGTCACTTCACTATGAAGGATGGGACTTACCTGAAATGATTTTCGGGATCCCCAGAACGTTAACAGGGGAATAAACAGGATAAAGAAGCATCCCAGAAAAAACTCAAAATTGAACGGAGCGGGTTTAACCAGAGCGATACTGACCAGTAACAATCCTACGACTCCCAGGAATATATTTACTTTCTTCCGATACGTTAAATAATACATCAGCTTTAGATAAGCCAGGAATTCAATTTTTGTACGCACTTCAATCATGGTCAATCAGTTCAGGCAGGATTTGGTCTGAATGATCAAAGATAAGACATCCCTACCCGACTCCATTTATATATCTGCCGAAAGCAGGGTAACTTAGGCCGATTTCTCTCTTTTTATTAAAAGAATTTGACCTCTGGTTACCTATGAAGCTCTACAAAACCCGCCTGGGCATCGTTCTTGAAGCCCATGACCAATTCTATTTTCTGTCTGACCTCGACTGGGACACGCTCATTAATCAGGATAACCTTTACGACACGCTGCTTTCGTATAGCCAGACTTTAACGCCTTCGGAGGAGTATCAGCTCTGGCTGACGACCGACCTGCTGGCTCCTCTGGGCCGACAGGAGATTTGGGCGGCGGGCGTGACCTACCTGCGTAGCCGGGATGCCCGCATGGAAGAATCCCAGGATGCCGGGGGCGGTAGTTTCTACGACCGCGTGTATGACGCCGAACGTCCCGAAATCTTTTTTAAAGCCACGCCCGAACGCGTCGCCAACCCGCTGGGCCAGGTTCGCATTCGGAAAGATTCTCTGTGGAACGTTCCCGAACCCGAGCTGACTTTATTCATTACTTCCTCGGGAAAAATTGTGGGCTACACCTGCGGTAACGACATGAGCTCGCGGGACATTGAGGGCGAAAACCCGCTGTACCTTCCACAGGCCAAGTCTTACGACGGCAGTGCCGCCATCGGTCCCTGCCTGTATGTGCCCTCCGCTCCTATTGACCCCGGCACGAACATTCAACTCACGATTCGCCGCAACGAGGCTGTGGCTTTCGATCAGCAGATTGCCATTAGCCAGATGAAACGCCAGCATACCGAGCTCGTTTCTTTCCTCTTCCGCGAATGCTCCTTTGCCTATGGTTGTTACCTGATGACGGGGACGGGCATCGTCCCTCCCGATGATTTCACCTTACAATCCGGCGATGAAGTTCATATTCAGATTGATGGCATCGGTACGCTGATGAATACGGTAGCTTAAAGATTTCCTCCTGCCGTAGCTGTTAGATTTATCCGCTACGGCAGGAAATAAACTTACTTGTTTGGTTTTCCCCAGGCTTTATCCCGGACCATATATAAGGGATGATCTTCTCTTTCTTTTACGTACTTTTCAAAGCAGGCATTCGTCATTAAATCAATTTGATAGCTATAGTTAGGGTTTTTAGCTTTTCCATATAATTTACTGGCCATGGCATAAGAAAAATCTTCTGGCTTATACTTATTCAACACCGCATTGGGTACTCGTTTTCCATCAATCCAAACACCACTGGTTTTGGGATTTTTCCAGATATCCAGCTCCTTTTGAGTAGGAGATTCTTTCTTTTGTGGAGATAACTTCATCACAATGACGTCCTGCTTATCCCGTTGTTGCTGACTCATTTGACCAAAAATAGTTACTAACCTCTCTTCCTCTGCTTTTGTCAGATGCTTCGGAAAGAAGCGGTTCGTTTTCTTGACGAAACATCGATCTATAATCGACTGGTATTCTTTCAGTAACTCATCCGATGCCCCTTCCTTACGGACAGGAAGCTGGGTTTTAGTAACGCCTGCATCCGGCCGTATCATCGTTGGGGCGGTCTGGGCTTCAGCATATTCCGTGGAGCTGAATAAGGCAATGGCGATTGCAAGAACCGGGAGCACGCTGAGTTGTCTAACAGACGTGTGAAAGCGGGAGGTCATTTTAGTCATCATCAGTAGTCTTTTTTTAGTGATTGCATAATTAAAAGCACTGGTAAACGATACACGTTGACTCACTTTACTTACTAATAAACGCTGGTAATTTTTCACTTCGGGATACGCCAGTAAGACCGCCTCGTCCGCCAGAAACTCATGATTCATTTTTATGCTTTTCTGATAGAAATACACGCAGGGATTGAACCACCAGAAAACCCGGACTAACTCCACGAAAAGAATATCCAGCGAATGCTTTTGTCGAATATGCGTTAGTTCATGTTGCCAGATTTCCGGCTCGATTTGACGGGCGTAATACGCCTCTTTATGGACAAAAATGTAATTCAGAAAACTATAGGGTAAAATCTCTTTTTCGAGTAAAACGATTGTTACTGAGTCCTGACTTACCAGGGTATTTTTCTTGATGGATAAAATAGTTACCAGACTGGTAATGAATCGAATGAGCAATAAAAGACTGACCAGCCCATACCCTATTCTCCAGTCCCATTCGAAGCCAGAATCCAGTGGTTCAGTCAGCGGAGCAGCCTGCATGGCGTTGGTATAATAGCCGGTAAACTCATCTATTTTTTCCGTTGAAGCAGAAGCCTTCGTTCCCGATACCTGAAAGGTAATCAGCGGTATTACTGCGGAGGCAACCAGACTGAACAGTAGATAAAACCGGTTGAATACAAACATTTTTTCCCTTTCCAGCAGTAGCTTATAAACTACCAGCAATAGAAATGAGCATGCAATAGATTTGAGGAGGTATTCCATTACTTCTTCTTTTTAGTAATTTCTTCATCCACTATTCTTTTTAAGTCTTCCAATTCATCCACCGATAAATCGGAGGATTCTGTGAAAAAGGAAGCAAACTTTAAAGCTGAATTCTCAAAATAACTTTTGATGATTCCCTTCACGTGTTTCGCGAAATAATCATTCTTATGGACCAGAGCATAATACTCCCGGGAATTGCCGTATACGGTATAATCCACAAACCCCTTTTCCTGCATTCGCTTCAGTAAGGTAGCCACGGTCGTGACGGCCGGCTTGGGCTCCGGGTATAACTCCAGCAGGTCTTTCATGAATACTTTTTCCTGTTTCCAGATGAGTTCCATGAGCTGTTCTTCGGCTTTCGTCAATTGCATTTATTCTACGTTTATAGATCTTACTCTACAAATGTAGAATAAAAAGTTTTCAATCCAAATCTGCGAGCCTGTTTTTCGTACTTCGCCCTTAGACCTTACCTTTCCGTTCTGGCCGATTCTCACAGAAAAAAGCATAAGCAAACCTTTTCTACCTTGTCAGCGTTACCCATTTACTAGCTAAACCCCTTTTAGATGTCGTATCACTCGCTTCCTGTTTCCGATAAATTAACCCTTACTACGCTCGGTCAGCTTAAGGCGGCTGGCTACCAACCCGAATCTATTAAAGACGAACTTCGCCGGAATCTGATTGCTAAAATGCGTTCGGGCGAACCCGTTTTTCCCGGCATTTACGGGTATGAAGATACCGTTATACCCGACGTAGAACGGGCTATTCTGTCCCGGCATCACATCAACTTATTAGGTCTTCGGGGTCAGGCGAAAACCCGGATTGCCCGTTTGATGGTCTATCTGCTGGACGAGTATATTCCCGTGGTGGAAGGTTCTGAACTGAATGATGATCCTTTGCAACCCTTATCTCGTTTTGCGGTAGATCTGATTGCTGAAAAAGGCGACGACACTCCGGTAACCTGGCTGCACCGGGAAGAACGCTATACCGAGAAACTGGCCACACCGGACGTATCAGTGGCCGATCTCATCGGCGACGCCGATCCGATCAAGGCGGCGACGCTGAAATTACCTTATTCCGACGAACGCGTGATTCACTTCGGGTTAATTCCCCGTTCGCACCGGAGCATTTTTGTTATTAACGAGTTACCCGATTTACAGGCTCGTATTCAGGTGTCGCTTTTCAATATTCTACAAGAAGGTGATATTCAGATCCGCGGGTTCAAATTGCGATTACCGCTCGATATTCAATTCGTTTTCACGGCTAACCCCGAAGATTACACGAACCGGGGCAGCATTGTAACGCCGCTGAAAGACCGGATTGACAGTCAGATTCTGACGCACTACCCCCGGACGCTGGAAATTGGGAAACGCATTACCAAACAGGAAGCCAAGGTGAAAGAAGGTCAGGAAATCGTAACGATTAATGAAGTAACGGAAGACCTGATCGAACAGATTGCCATCGAGGCCCGTCAGAGCGAATACGTGGATGCTAAATCAGGCGTTTCGGCCCGGATGACCATTTCGGCGTACGAGAACCTGGTTTCAGCCGCCGAACGTCGGGCTTTACTCAATAATGAAGAGCATACCTTCGTACGGATCTCGGATTTATACGGGGTTATCCCCGCGATTACGGGTAAAGTGGAGCTGGTCTACGAAGGCGAAGTGGAAGGCCCCTACATTGTAGCGATGAACCTCGTTAGTAAGGCCATCAAAACGCAGTTCCTGCAGTACTTCCCCGATCCCGAGAAGCTGAAAAAGCAGATCAAGAATAAGAAAAATCCTTTCCAGAAAATTCAGAACTGGTTCAGTGAAAACTCGCTGGACTTACTGAGTGATTTATCCGATAAGGATTACCAGAACCGTCTGCTGGCCATCGACGGCCTGGATGATCTGGTGGAAGAATTTCACACTGACATTACCGGCGGCGAGAAGTTTTTCTTCATGGAATTTGTGCTTCACGGCATGGCGGAATTCTCGCTCATCAGTAAGAAACCGCTCGATACGGGTCTGCAATTCAAGGACCTTACCAACAGTCTGATGTCCGGCTTAATCTTTGACGATGACGACGAGGAAGAAGAGGATGACGACGAAGATTTCGGTCGCCGACGGTAGCAGGTATCTGGTTGCTGGTTGGTAGTTATTGGTTATTAGAAAAGGACGGCATTCAGGAAAGCCGTCCTTTTCCTTTTATGTAGAAACGTCGATTGATCGCGTCTCTTCCGGAAGATGGAGATAATTGAAAGGTAACAGAAAACCGCCTCTTACCCAGACGCCATCAATGGACGTCTTTACTAACAACTAATAACCAGCAACTACCAACCATACCTAAACCGATTTTCGAACAATCAGCTTGAAGGGATTCGCAATCTGTTCCGTTGAATTTTTCAGAATTAACTCCGCCGCCTGTTTGCCCATGGCCTCAAAATCAGTGGATAATACCGTGATGCCATCCAGAATAATCTCCTTCAGCGGACTTTCGTTATACGAAATAATACCCACGTCCTGCCCTACCGTCAACCCACTCGATTTCGCCTGTTTCACCAGCGTTACCAGATCGTCTTCCATCAGGTTAATATACACGTCACCGGACGACATCGGTTCTTTCGAAACGTCCGAAATGATCTTGTAAGGAAAGCCATATTCCGTGCAGAATTTCTGAAACCCAATCAGGATTTCGCGGGCGTGATACGTGTGTAACGGGAAAATTAACTTCAGGGTCTGATACTTCCGCAGGAGTTCTTCTCCCTCGGTCAGAGCCGTAAAAATATCTTTCTCAAAATCCTGATACACTGACGCATAAGGACCTTCAACCCCCGGAATCAGCTTATCCAGAATCAGTAGCTGTTCCTTGGGTAACTGATTCACCAGCTCTGCCGCCGACTCGCCCCCTTCCAGAAAATGAGCAATAATGACGTAATGCGTGTAATGCCCTGCCCGGTTCTGAATCAACTCCTTGAAAAGCCGGAAGTTGTTATTATAGACGTAAAAATCAACCGCTGTTTCTTCACCCAGCACTTCGACCATGGTGTCGTAAATGATCTTTTTGTGCGGACTTAGTTTATTGAATAGCAGAAAAACGCGGCGTTTCTGGCGGTAACTCGCACTGGCAATGTAAAAACCCTTGCCCGGTACCGAACCCAGAATTCCCAGCTTTTTCAGCTCATTATACGCCTTTTCGGCGGTATCTCTGGAAATATCGTACAACATCGACAGCTCATTGATCGACGGCAGGCCCTGGTTGGTTTTCACTAATCCACGCTCAATAGCCGCGATGACCGAATTGACGATTTGCTTGTATTTAGGGGTTGTCGAATACTCATCAATCTGAATAATTTCGAAAACCTGACGAACCGTTTGTTTCATAAATTCCGGATGCTAACTCCCTGCAAAGGTCGTAAGTTAAGCCTAATTGAAAGGAGTCTTCTCCTTTTTTTGTAAGTTCTGAATAGATTCTTTCCTTTGAATCACGGCTACCTTCCAGGGAGCTTCCATCGCATTACCATTAACTCTCTAAACTATGATTCGTTGTTCTTACTGGCTCCGGCTGGTCCTCCTTCTTTGCCTGAGTCTGGGCTTAGCTGAGGCTGGACAAGCCCAGCATGCTCCCCAGAAATTACGGTTTGAGTACGGTGATATACGCCTGGGAACGGGCGTTACTCAACCTCGTTTAAGCTGGCAACTGGCCAATACTCACCCCGGCGTCCGGCAAACGGCTTATCAGATTCTGGTTTCTTCTTCGCAGGAAAAACTGGACCAGAACGAAGCGGACCTCTGGAATTCAGGAAAAGTCAAATCCAGCCAGTCGGTGTACGTGGATTACCAGGGAAAATCACTGAGAAGTCGACAGCGGTACTTCTGGAAAGTACAAACCTGGGACGAGAAAAATGACGCCTCGGGCTGGTCTTCGCCCGACTGGTGGGAAATGGGCTTACTCGATAAAAAAGAATGGAAAGCCGACTGGATCGGCATGGCCGGAATCATCGGCGAACCGCCGCGTTCCACGCAGGCTCGCCGGGATTTTTTGGTGAAGGATAACCTCGTCAAGGCCCGGATTTATGCCACGGGTCTGGGAGATTACGTCCTGAAAATCAATAATCAGAAAGTGGGCGACCAGTTACTGGCTCCCGGCTGGACGGATTACCTCAAGAAAGTCTATTATCAGACGTATGACGTCACTTCCCTACTGAAAAGCGGCGACAATCAGCTGGATGCTTTTCTGGGGAATGGCTGGTGGAGTGGCGGCCTGGGCTGGGGCGGTGGTTTTCACCGGTATTCGCAGGGGCCGCTTCGCCTGTTGTGTCAACTGGAGCTTACTTACGCCGATGGCCGTACGGAAGTCATTGCTTCCAACAAAGACTGGAAAATCCGGCTCTCGCCCGTTGTGTATGATTCCATGTACCACGGCGAACAGTATGACGCCCGGCTGGAAGCCAAAGGCACGGAGGCCGACGGCTGGGTTAGTCCGGTGGTTCTCAATGATGCTAAAAATACCACTACCCTTTTCGGCCCTAATGCTAATTCTAATAATGCGGAGCAGGCGGAAATCTTTGATATGAAAAAGATGGAAGTAGTGGCTCAGGAAGCTCCGCCGATTCGGGTAACGGAAACGAAAAAAGCAGTTACCGTAACCGAACCTAAGCCGGGCCATTTTGTCTTTGATTTTGGTCAGAATATGGCCGGAATTATGCATTTGAAGATTCCCAAAGCCGTGTACGGTCAGGAAGTAGTTTTGCACTATGCGGAATTGCTACACGAAGACGGCACCGTTGCTCAGGAAAACCTGCGTTCAGCAAAATCAACGGATCGGTACATCTGTCAAAGCAACGGCGGAGCCGAAGAATGGGAACCGATGTTTCTCTATCACGGATTCCGGTACGTGGAAGTCGTCGGTTTTCCCGGAAAACCCACCGTTGAGGACGTCGTAGCGAAAGTGATTCATACCGATTTTCAGCCCATTGGTGAATTCTCGGCTTCGGAGGAAATTCTGAATAAAATCTATTCGAACGCCAAGTGGACCCTGAAAAGTAATGCCTTATCCATTCCTACCGACTGCCCGCAACGGGATGAGCGATTGGGCTGGATGGGTGACGCTCAGATTTTCGTGGCCTCGTCCTGTTACCTGATGGACATGAATAGTTTCTGGGCTAAATATTCCCGCGACATTGCTGATTCCCAGCACCCGTCGGGGTATGTCTACGATGTGAATCCGAAAATGGTGGTGGGTGGCCCTTCCAAACCGGCCTGGGGCGATGCCACGCTGATTGTCCCCTGGACGACGTATGAATTTTTCGGCGATAAACGCATTCTTGAAAAGAATTACGAAAGCATGAAAGCCTGGGTGGAATACATGAATACCCATGCCTCGACCCAAAAAACGGGCATTTATTATTTCTCTAACGCCGATGAAACCTGGTTTGGTTACGGTGACTGGGTGCCCGTGGTGGCTTCGCCCGGAAAACCCATCGGCGGAGCCTATCAGATTTATTCCAATACCCTTCTCTCCAAATCAGCAAAAGTTCTGGGCAAAACGGAAGAAGCCGAGACCTACGCGGCCTTAGCCAGGCAGTACACGGAGAAGTACAACGACCTGTATCTCAAAGAGAACAACTACGAAGGCAAAACCCAGGCAGCCAACCTGATGCCCCTTTCGTTTGCTATTGTTCCTGAAAAACTAAAACCCATCATTGCCAAAAATGTAGCGGATGACGTCAAAGCTCATCAGGATCATTTGACGACGGGTTTCATTGCTTCTCAACAGATATTGCCCCGTCTTTCGGATTATGGGTATAATGACCTGGCTTACAAAGTAGCCACGCAGAAGACCTATCCCAGCTGGGGCTATATGGCCGAAAACGGAGCCACCACGATGTGGGAACTCTGGAATTCGGATAAGGAAAAACCCGAAGGCATGAATTCCCGTAATCATTTTGCGTATGGCTCGGTCATTGAGTGGTACTTCCGGTATCTGGCAGGTGTGGAACCGATTGAACCGGGTTTCAAAACTTTCCGTATCGCTCCGAAACCACCGAAGGATTTAAAGAATGTCAACTTTTCGTATCAATCCTTATACGGGCCTATTGTTTCGAACTGGGAGCGGAAAGACGGGAAGTTAATCCTCAGCGTAACCGTTCCGCCTAATACGCAGGCCGACCTGGAGTTACCTCTGCAGACGGGACAATCGGCTTTACTGGATGGTAAGAAGTTAAGGAAAGGCATTTCCAAGCTTCAGCCGGGCACGTATCAGATTTCGATTCAGTAACTATTTCGTTTTAAACTTTCTTCGATTGCAAAAATCGCTAATTACCTAACTTCCCGAAGGTTTAAAACTTTCGGGAAGTGGTCGCTGTTCCGGATTTCCGCTGGTCGGGATTATAAATCCCGACCAGATTGCTTTCGGATTGCAAATCCGAAAGAGCGACGTAGTAATAGCCGTTTTCATCTTCCCGCTGTTCCGGATTTGCAATCCGGAACTCATCTGTTAAGGATCTGTGATCCGCTTACCGGGATTACCAATCCGAAAGAGCGACCTTAAGAAAGTATTAACCTTCACAGAGCAGGACGGTTCACCCTAACAGACCATGACGGCTCATTCTTTTTCGTTTGGTTCATTTGTATCGCTAACTAAGAAATTACCTCATTTTTATATCCAATCATGACTGAGACTACCTCTTTTAAACATGTAAGTTATTTGTGGGACGACGCGAAAGCAGCTGAACTCGCTGGCGATGAAGTAGCTCTTCTCATTTACCGCTCCAACCTCCTGGGAGCGGATCTTCGCTTGACCAATTACGGCGGCGGTAACACGTCCTGCAAAGTTACTTCTCCCGATCCCTTAACGGGCCAGGATACTCCCGTCATGTGGGTGAAAGGTTCCGGTGGTGATTTAGGCACCCTGAAAAAGTCCGGTCTGGCAGCTTTGTATCTCGACCGTCTGCACGCCCTGAAAAGTCGTTACCGGGGGCTGGAATTTGAAGATGAAATGGTGAATTTATTCAACTATTGCATCTACGATCTGGATTCCAAAGCTCCTTCGATTGATACTCCCTTACACGCGTTCTTACCCTTCAGGCACGTCGATCACCTGCACCCCGATGCAGCCATTGCCATTGCCGCCGCGAAAGACGGCCAACAAATCGTGAAAGACCTGTTTGGCGGTACCTTAGGCTGGGTTCCCTGGCAGCGTCCCGGCTTTGATCTGGGTCTGCAACTGGAGCGTTGTCTGGCTGAAAATCCCGGTATTCGCGGTATCTTCCTGGGTAGTCACGGTCTTTTTACCTGGGGTAACACGGCGTATGAAAGCTACATCAACACGCTGGAAGTCATCGAGCGTTGTGCCGAATACCTCGAAGAAAACTACGGTAAAAAAGGCCCGGTTTTCGGTGGACAAAAAGTAGAAACCGTTGCCAACCGAAAAGAGCAGGCTTCGAAACTCGCTCCCGTGTTACGCGGATTCTGCTCCAGCTACGTTCGCATGGTGGGTCACTTTACGGATGATGAACGCGTACTGCAATTCATCAACTCGAACGATCTGGAAAAACTGGCTCCGCTGGGAACGTCCTGCCCGGACCACTTCCTGCGTACCAAAATTCAGCCCCTCGTCCTCGACTTACCCGCTGACGCCGATCTTACCGATACCGCAGCTCTGAAGGAAAAACTGGCTCCGGCTTTCGAAGCCTACCGTCAGATGTACACCGAGTATTACGAAACCTGCAAACGCAGCAACAGCCCTGCCATGCGTGACCCTAATCCCGTGGTGATTCTGTGGCCCGGCGTGGGTCAGTTTACGTTCGCGAAAGACAAGCAAACGGCTCGGGTTGCTTCTGAATTTTACGTAAACGCGATCAACGTGATGCGTGGAGCAGAAGCCATTTCTGAATATACTTCGCTGCCTCGTCAGGAAGCCTTTGATATTGAATACTGGTTACTCGAAGAAGCGAAGCTGCAACGCATGCCCAAACCCAAACCCCTTTCGGGCAAAATTGCCCTCATTACGGGTTCTGCGGGTGGTATTGGCAAGGCTATCGCCAAAAAATTACAGTCTGAAGGTGCCGTTATTTTCCTGAACGATAATGACTCGGGCCGTCTCGAAGGGGCGAAAGAAGAATTCCAGAAGAGCTACGGTAAAGATGCCTTCAACGCAGAACTGCTGGACGTCACCTCTGCGGAGTCCATCGAAAAAGCGTTTGATGCCTGTGCACTGGCCTTCGGTGGCGTAGACATCGTGGTGAATAATGCGGGGATTTCCATCTCTAAATCCATCACCGATCACACCGAAAAAGATTGGGATCTGTTATTCGACATTCTGGTCAAAGGTCAGTTCCTGGTTTCACAGGCGGCCGTTGCCATGATGCGGAAACAGGCGTTGGGCGGCGATATCATTAACATTGCCTCGAAAAATGCCGTGGTCAGCGGTCCTAATAACCTGGGCTATGGTTCGGCAAAAGCGGCTCAGGCTCACGGTACGCGTCTGCTGGCCGCGGAAGTAGGTCCAGAGAAAATCCGCGTGAACACCGTAAACCCCGATGCGGTGATTGCCGACTCTAAAATCTGGGCGGGTGCCTGGGCGGAAGGTCGTGCGAAAGCGTACGGCATCACGGTAGAAGAGTTACCTGCCTACTACGCCAAACGCACCTTACTGAACGAAATCATTCTCCCCGAAGACATCGCCAATGCCTGCTTCGCGTTTACCGGAGGCTTACTCAGTAAGTCCACCGGCAACGCCCTCAACGTAGACGGCGGCGTAGCCATGGGCTTTTACCGGTAGAGTTTTGAGTTTAGGGTTTTGAGTTATTATTCCGTTCTTAGATAGTAACCATAACTCAAAACCCTAAACAACATAACCCTAAACTCATAAGCTTATGCCTAGAGTTGCGTTTAAGATGCAGTTGTTTCCTGGAAATGTGGAGGAATACCAACGCCGTCACGATGAAATCTGGCCGGAGTTAGTTGCCTTACTGCAAACCAGCGGCATTCATAATTATTCCATTTTTCTGGACGAAAGTACGAATACCTTGTTCGGCGTTCAGGAAGTGGATGACGTCGAAGTTACAGGGAAATTACCCGAAAACCCCGTCATGCAAAAGTGGTGGGCGTACATGGCCGATCTCATGGAAACCAATCCGGACCAATCGCCCGTACAGGTATCGTTACCCGAAGTTTTTTACCTGAAATGAGTTTTGGGTTTAGCGTTTTGCGTTTTTGCTACTAAAGCAGTTGGTATATCAATCTTTTGAACAAGAGATAAAGTAACTCAAAATCCTAAACACCCAACCCTAAACTTTTCAAAAACACTAACCAACTATGCCTCTCGAATCATATCAGATTGCCCAGTATAACCAGCAGCACGAAGCGGCCCACCGCCGGAAGTTTGAATTTTTAGCCGGAGAACTCGGAGCCGACCTTACCGAACGCATGCTGGCGAAGCTGATCGACTTTCAGATTGCTATCCCCAGCTGGGCTTTAGGCACGGGCGGTACCCGTTTCGGTCGTTTTGCCGGAGGTGGCGAGCCCCGCACGCTCGAAGAAAAAATTGCAGATGTAGGGTTATTACATTCCCTCAACCGCTCCAGCGGAGCTATTTCGCTGCACATTCCCTGGGATATCCCAACGGATGGCGAGGCGATCAAGCAACTGGCGGCCAGTCACGGACTGGTGTTTGATGCCATGAATTCGAACACCTTTCAGGATCAGGCTAATCAGGAATTAAGCTACAAATTTGGTTCGCTTCAGCACACCGACGCGGCCGTTCGGAAACAGGCCATTCAGCATAATATTGACGTCATTCGTCACGGTGAAGCCCTGGGCTCCAAGTCACTAACCGTTTGGTTATCGGATGGTTCCAGCTTTCCCGGCCAGTTGAATTTTCGCAAAGCGTTCCAACGCACGCTGGAAGGATTACAGGAAATTTACGCAGCCTTACCCGAAGACTGGAAAGTCTTCGTGGAATACAAAGCCTTCGAACCTAACTTCTATTCCACAACGGTTGGAGACTGGGGTCAATCCTTCCTCTACGCCAGCAAGTTAGGCCCGAAAGCCTACACCCTGGTTGACTTAGGTCACCACCTGCCCAATGCCAACATTGAGCAGATCGTTTCGCTGTTATTAATGGAAGAAAAACTGGGTGGATTCCACTTCAATGATTCCAAATACGGCGATGACGACCTCACGGCGGGAAGCATGAAACCTTACCAGCTGTTCCTGATTTTCAACGAACTGGTTGACGGCATGGACGCTCGCGGCATGAATCACGCGACGGATTTAGGTTGGATGATTGATGCTTCTCACAACGTGAAGGATCCGCTGGAAGATTTATTACAATCCGTGGAAGCCATCAAGCTGGCTTATGCCCAGGCTTTACTCGTAGATCGGGTGACTCTGGAAAACGCCCGAAATAACAACGATGTGGTAACGGCTCAGGAAATTCTGCAAAATGCCTTCCGCACGGACCTGCGTCCCTTACTGGCCGAAGCTCGCCTCCGCGTGGATGCGGCTCTGAACCCCGTGGGCTTGTTCCGTGAACAGTCACTTCGTAAAAAACTGATCGAAACCCGCGGCATGAAAGCCGTTTCTACGGGTCTTTAGTCCTATTAAAACGGCGTAATGCAAAGGTTTGCGTTACGCCGTTTCTTATCCAACTTCTGCCTTAATCCTATGTCGTCTCCCTGCGTTGCCATTTTTGATATTGGAAAGACCAATAAAAAGCTCCTGGTTTTTAATCAGGATTACCAGATTGTGTATCAAAAACAGACGCCTTTTGAGGAAATTCCCGATGACGACGGATTTCACGGAGACGATTTGCAATTGCTGACGAACTGGATGATTGATAGTTTGGCGGAGCTGCTCAATGAAGGTAAGTTTGACATTAAAGCTCTTAATTTCTCTACCTACGGAGCGAGTTTCGTGCATATTGATGCCGAAGGAAAACCCGTTACGCCCCTCTACAATTACCTCAAGACCTTTCCGTTTGATCTCCAGCAACGCTTCAATGATCATTACGGCCCCGAACTCGAATGGGCGGCAAACACGGCTTCACCCGTATTAGGTATGCTGAATTCCGGCATGCAGTTATACTGGCTGAAGTATCAGAAACCGGATAAATTCTGGCAGATTGAACATTCCCTGCACTTGCCTCAGTACGCCAGTTATCTGTTTACGAAACGGGCCGTTTCTGAAATTACGAGCGTCGGATGCCACACCGGACTCTGGGATTATAAACAACGCAAATACCACCGCTGGGTCTTTGATGAGGCTTTTCACTCGCTCGGCCAGATGGTGTTACCTTCTTTTGTTACCTCCCCTGCTCTGGCTAACCCCGACATGCAGGTGGGCGTAGGCATTCATGATAGTTCAGCGGCTCTGGTCCCTTACCTGCGGGCATTTGGCCATGAACCTTTCCTGCTGATCTCAACCGGAACCTGGTGCATTACCATGAATCCGTTCAGCACGGATTCGTTAACTATCAACGAGTTACGCCAGGATTGTCTGAGTTACCTGACCTATCGGAGCGATGCTGTGAAAGCCTCCCGCTTATTTGCAGGGAACGAACACGAACGGGCGGTAAAGCATTTGGCCGACTATTTCGGTACTGAACTTTCGCATTATCAGCGGGTATCATTCGACGAAAGCCTTCTTTTATCCTTACGCAGTCGCTTCCGGCAGACCTCGCCCGAAACCATTCAGTTAGGAACCTTACAGGATTCTACGTTCTCGGAACGTAACCTGAACGAGTTTAGCAGTTACGAAGAAGCCTATCACCAGCTTATTATGGACCTGATGGCTCAGCAAATTGCTTCCGTAAAACTGGCTAAAGGCACTACGGAAGTAAAACGGATTTTCGTCGACGGCGGATTCAGCCGCAACGAAATATACCTGCATCTGTTAGCTCAGGCCTTCCCGGAAAGTGAAATCATGGCTTCCGAAATTGCTCAGGCCTCTGCTCTCGGAGCGGCTCTGGTGATTGAAGATGCCTGGAATAAGGAAAAACCTTTTGACGGAAGTTTGTTTACATTAAAGAAAACAGTTTATACGGAATTATAAATGGCTATTGGCCATTGGCGGTTAGCTCCTGGCTTCCACTGACCTTCGGGTCAGTCTTAGTTAACGATAGCGATCCACGCGTACGCAGGTACCCTAGCCAAAAGCCAATAGCGACAAGCTAAAAGCTGATGAAAGTTGCTCTTTTTGTTCCCTGCTACGTCGATCAATTTTATCCTCAGGTAGCCATTGCTACCCTGGAATTACTGGAAAAGCTAGGCTGTGACGTTGATTTCCCGAAAAACCAAACGTGTTGTGGGCAACCGATGGCCAACTCCGGTTTCGAGCATTTAAACACGGGTTGCGATGCCAACTTCATTACCAACTTCAAAGGGTATGATTACATCGTAGGCCCTTCCGGTTCCTGCGTGTTGCACATCAAGGAACATCTCCATGCTCCGGACCAGTCCGTAGCGGATACGGTTCGGCACCGGGTGTATGAACTTACCGAATTTTTAACGGATGTTTTAAAAGTCGAAAACCTGACGGCCCGCTTTCCGCACAAGGTAGGCGTGCACCAGAGTTGCCACGGTCAACGCGGACTGAAAACGTCCCAAATGACCGAACTGAACTGCCCCGCGTTTTCCAAACCCGGTAAGTTATTAGCCATGGTGAAAGATCTGGAGCTGGTGGAGCTGGACCGTCAGGATGAGTGCTGCGGATTCGGTGGAACTTTTGCCGTGAGCGAAGAAGCGATTTCTTCTAAAATGGGAAAAGATCGCGTCGCGGATCATCAGCGACACGGAGCGGAGTACATTACCGGCGGGGATGTCTCCTGCCTCATGCACATGGAAGGAATTCTCAAACGCCAGAAAAGCCCGATTCGGGTCGTGCACATTGCCGAAATTCTGAACGCCCAGTTATAAAAAAGGACGTCCCACCGGTTTGCACCAGCGGGACGTTTGTATGGGGGAATTCAATTCGAATTAGTTACGAGCTAAAACAACGCGGTTGGTTTGCGTAGAGATTTCGAACGATTGAGTGTAACGGTTTTTACCTCCTAATACTTCGAAAGTATATTTACCATCACCTAACGTTGAAAGATCGAATAAACGCAGGTAAGCATCGCTGGTAGTTGTTTCAGTGAACAGCGTAGTATTTTCCTTATCCTTGATAGCGATCGTTAATTTCTTTTTATCAGGGTTTTGGAACGTCAGTTGGAAACGCAGTTGAGAATCCTGAGCTAATTGAGCATTGTAAGGATTAGCTTTTACCGTTTCCTTCGCAGGATCAGAAGTAATGGCAGCAGTAGCGTTGAAAGCGAATGAGCTGAAAGCTACGAAAGCTGCAAGGATGAAGTTGATTGACTTTTTCATGGGATGTATGAGTTTCAAATGGGAATAATACAAAACAAATCCATTCGGCTTTTGAAAGTATGTTTCTGCCGTTTGGTTGATACAAAGTTGCACACTATTTGATTATGAGTCAATTACCTAAATGTTAAGAACGAAAAGTTCCTTTCACGGTGCCACCCAAAACTTTGAAAAGTACAATGATTATATTATTTGTTATGCAAGTTGTTTAAAAAGTACAACGCTTTTTTTTAATAAATTTTACTAACTCTGCGTACCCAAAGGTCCAAATAAACAAGAATAACTATTAAAAGTACAATTTATCATTAAACAGGATTTTGATATTGATTCTGCCAAAGTCTGATTTTTAAGTGACTTAGCGGGTACAAATACCAAAGTGAACCATATTTTCATTGGCAATTCACTCTTTTTATAAAACTGAAGTTTGAAATTTCGATAAAAGCCAAATCCAGGAATAGTTAAATATTCTTTTACAAGCTTTTTGAATAAACGTGAAGCTCTGTTTTTCCATCTGAATGAAGAAAGTGCAATTTTACGCCTCTTTCTTTCCTTGAGCACCAAACTTATGAGTCAGCATACATTGGATCACGCCGCCGCTTCTGAGGTTTTCAACCGGGATGAACCCCGCGTCGACTGGCACGACGAAACCCTCTGGTGGGTTCGCCAGAAACGCGACCGGGCTTCCAAAGGACTCCCGGAGTGGGAAGATCTCCGGGAAGCCGCCTCGCAGATCAAGCACCACGTTCTCTCTAATATGGATGTGCTGTTAGAGACCTTCGAGCGAAATGCCCGGAAAAACGGAATTACGGTTCACTGGGCGGCTAACGCTCAGGAACATAACGAGATTATTCATTCGCTGCTGGCTAAAAAAGGAATTGATCGCATGATCAAATCCAAGTCGATGCTTACGGAAGAATGCCATCTGAATGATTTCTTACGGGAAAAAGGCATTGAAGTGATTGATACGGACCTGGGGGAACGCATTGTGCAGTTACGGCAGGAACCGCCCAGTCATATTGTATTACCCGCCATTCACCTGAAGAAATCGGACGTGGGCGATACCTTTCACGAACACCTCGGTACCGAAAAAGGAGCCACCGATCCGCAGTATCTCACGGAAGCGGCTCGTCAGCACCTGCGGGAAACCTTCCTGACCCGGCGGGCGGCTTTAACGGGCGTGAATTTTGCTATTGCCGAAACGGGTGGTTTTGTGGTTTGTACCAACGAAGGCAATGCGGACATGGGAGCTCACCTTTCCGAAATTCATATTGCAAGTATGGGTTTCGAGAAGATCATTCCCAAAGCTGAACACCTGGGTGTCTTTTTAAGGCTGTTAACCCGGAGTGCCACGGGTCAGCCCGTTACGGCTTATTCCAGTCACTTCCACCGCCCGCGTCCCGGTCAGGAGATGCACATTGTCATTGTAGATAATGGGCGAAGCACACAGCTGGGTCGCGAAGATTTCCGTAACTCCCTGAAGTGTATTCGTTGCGGAGCCTGCATGAACACCTGTCCGGTATACCGCCGGAGTGGCGGCCATAGTTACCACAACGCCGTGGCCGGTCCGATTGGCTCCATTCTGGCCCCGAACCTGGATATGCGGAAAAATGCCGACCTGCCCTTCGCCAGTACGCTCTGTGGGAGTTGCAGCAACGTATGTCCCGTAAAAATTGACATTCACGATCAGCTGTATAAATGGCGGCAGGTATTAGCGAAAGAAGGCTACGTGGGCGGTTTCAAGAAAACCAGTTTACAACTGGCCGCCAAAGTATTAGCCTCGCCTACCCTGTTCAAACTGAGTTTCAATACGGCCCGGGCGGCATTACGAATAGCTCCCTGGGCGGCCAATAATCCGCTGAACGCCTGGAGCATTCACCGCGAATTGCCCGACGCTCCGAAAGAAAGTTTCCGGCAGTGGTACGAAAAGAACCGAAAATAGTGTCTTAACCTGAAAGTCTTCTTTATATAAGGATATGTCAACGAGTCGTGAATCGATATTAAGTGCCATTCGAAACAACAAGCCGGACTTATTACCCCTGCCCGACCGATTTACCTTCGAATCAGGGTATCCGGATGTGCTGGAACAATACCAGCAAACGCTGCGAATGATCGGGGGCATGGTGGAAGTAGTACCCGACTTACCGACGGTATCCCAACGCATCGGCGAGTTGTTCCCAAACTTTAAGGAAGTAGCGGTTACTGTTCCTGATCTGACCTACCTGGCGGACCTCAACCTGGATAGCATTACGGATCCGCACGAACTGGAATACGTTAATCTGGCCATTATTCCCGGTCGCTACGGCGTGGCTGAGAATGGAGCCATCTGGGTCACCGAACAGGAAATGAGGCACCGGGCCTTACCCTTCATTACCCAGCATCTGGTGCTGATCATTCGGGCGGAAACTCTGGTTGCCAATATGCACGAAGCTTACCGAAAAATTCAGGTCGATGAAACAGGCTTTGGCACCTTCATTGCCGGACCTTCGAAAACAGCCGATATTGAACAGTCGCTGGTTGTAGGAGCTCACGGAGCCCGGAGCCTGGTCGTATTCATTATTAAGTAGCTAGGCATCAATAAGGAAAGTCCCCGGTTTGCTGAGAAGTCAGCGAACCGGGGACTTTTTTGTGAAGCTCTTTCCCTAACGTTTATAGGTCAGTTACAAAAGCCAAATTTTATTACGCTTAGTAAAATTATATTCCATTACCCCTAAAACCTAATATTAATTTTTGACATATTATTCATTATTTCTTATACATATGAAGAAAAACCCGGCGGCTATCATAGAATTTTAACAAAAAAACGGCCATTTCATTGAAATATTAATAAAACATTAACCTTTAGATAAATATTGCATTTTGAAATTAGGCAAATGGTATATTATGTTTGTCTATAGTATTTAGAAATATTTACTAATTCCTTAACCAAAAAACATGAGAAAAATTCTACTTGCAACATTCATGTTGCTTGGTGTGCTGGCTATGCTCCCAGTTCACGCACAAAGCCGTGAGGTCACTGGCACGGTTACTTCCGGTGATGATGGTTCTCCAATTCCCGGAGTTAACATTACCATCAAGGGTACTACACAGGGAGCTTCCACGAATGCCCAAGGTGTCTATCGCATCAGTGTTCCCAACAGAGCAGTTCTTGTTTTTTCATCCATTGGCTTTGCTAAACAGGAGATTGAATCCGGAGACAAATCAGTTATTGATGTTATTCTGTCTACTGGTAACGCTCAGCTAAGTGAAGTTGTAGTTACTGGAGCTTACGGGACTAAGCAATCTGCCCGATCAGCCACGTATAGTGCACAGGTAGTTAGCCAGGAACAATTAAACGTTATCCGTCAATCCAACTTCAACAATGCCCTTGCCGGTAAGGTAGCTGGTATTCAGGTACGTAGTCAGTCCGCTGCTGCTTTAGGAAGAAATACGGAAGTACGCCTTCGAGGTACTTCTGGTTTTGGCACAGGTAGTGGTGCACTTTATGTAGTCGACGGTACGATCCTGCCAAACATTGACGACATCAACAACGATGATATTGAAAACGTCTCTGTTTTACAAGGTCCGGCGGCAGCGGCTCAGTTTGGTTCTCAGGCAGCCAATGGAGCGATCGTTATTACCATGAAAAAAGGTCGTAAAACGCCCGGATTGGGAGTAACCTTGAACCTTGGTGCTCAATTTGACAAAGTATACATTCTGCCCAATTACCAGAACTCCTATGCAGGTGGTTCTTCCTCTGATTTGATGAGATATAATTGGAAAGAGGGTGATCCTGTTGAATGGAAAGCTCTGGATGGCAAGTATTACCATGATTACAATGACGATTCCAGCTGGGGTCCCCGAATGGTTGGTCAAGAATACATTCCCTGGTACTCCTGGTATGGTGGTCATAGCCGCTCCTACCAGACAGCACGTCTAACGCCTCAACCTAACAATGGTCGGGATTTCTACGAAACTGGTGTTTTTCTCAATAACAGTGTTACCCTGAATACAGCTAGTGATCAGTTGAACTTCAAACTTACGTACGGTAACCAATACACCAATGGCTTATTACCGAACAGTGATTTGAAAAAAAATACGCTGAACATTGCCACGACCTATGAACTCAATAAACACTTTGAAGCTTCAGCGAACATCAATTACTCGAACTGGGTTTTAAACGGACAAATTGATGACGCGTACGGTAACCAATCGACGGGGGCATTCAATCAGTGGTTCCACCGCGACCTGGATATCGATATCATGAGGGAGCTGAGAGGACTGAAAACTCCAGATGGCGTTTATGGCAGCTGGAACCACTCGAACCCTATTTCATACGATCCAAGTAACCCAAAAGGATTTTACGGTGCTAACTACTGGTACAACACCTATACATTCTTTGACCTGTATAAGCCTACTCAACAAAGAGATCGCTTGTTCGGCGACGTTAGTTTTACTTATAAGGCCAATGATGATTTAAGATTCAAGTTTACCTATCGTAAACAGCAAACGACAACTTTCTACGAAACTAAAATCAGTAGTCAATTAGAAAGCAGTGCCAACCAAACTGGTGTACGGGGCTATTATGCAACCGGCAATACCTTTTCTAATCGCCGTAACTTAGAATTCATTGCTCTTTACAATAAGAAGTTTTCGGATGTATTCAGCATTGATGCGAACGTAGGAGCTGACTTATTTAAGTGGGTTTCAAAAAGTAATTCATCCAATACGAACCAAGGGCTCAGTATTCCTGATCTGTTTACTATCTCGAACTCTGTTAATGCAGCCAGTATTGGTAATGGTAGAGTAACGGAGGCGTACAATGCCATTTTTGGAAAAGCAGTGTTAGGTTTTAGAAACTTGCTTTTCGTGGAAGCTACTTTACGGAATGACTGGTTCTCAACGCTACCTGCTAATGATAATTCTGTATTGTCTCAGTCTTTTGGGGCATCATTCGTATTCAGTGATCTACTTCCAAAATCCAGCACTTCATGGCTGACTTCTGGTAAGGTGAGAGCTTCCTGGGGTCAAATTCCAAAAGCCCTGGGTACGACTAATGAGACTTTTGGAGCCTACCGTTATCCTGGTATGGCGTACGGAGTTAACCAATTCAAATGGGGTTCTAACTTCCTCATGGGCACTCCTGACCAGATTGTGTCACCGAATATCAAAGGTTCCGTAGCCTCGCAAAAGGAAATCGGTCTAGATCTTGAATTCTTTAACAGCCGTTTAGGTCTTTCTGCTACTTATTGGGACGGCTCTGAAGTAGGCTTCCCTTACTCGCTTACGATCAACGGTGCCAGCGGCTTTAGCTCCCTTTTGACTAACATTGGTAAAATCACCAAACAGGGTATTGAATTAAAAGTAACGGCTCGCCCTGTTTCACTGGCTAACTTCCGCTGGGATATTACCGCTACTTACGCTGATTTGATCAAAAACGATGTAGTGGAATTGAGCCGGGAATACGGTGTAACTCGTACCAATAACTTAGGTGGTGTATGGGGCAGTACTGTTCCTTATCTGGTTCACGAAGAAGGCAAACGCTGGGGTCAGCTTTATGGCAATGGCATCAAACGTATCAATGGTCAACCCGTAGTGAACAGTAATGGTTTCTACGTAAACGATCCTAACGTACACTTTGGCAGCGTTCTTCCCCGCATTACTGGTGGTCTTCAAAACGGATTTACGATCCTGAATGATTTCATTCTGAACGTGAACATCGATTACCAGATTGGCGGAAAATTTGCTTCTCTGTCTAATATGTGGGGATCTTATAGTGGTCTGACGGCCCGTACCGCTACAGTCAATGACAAAGGCAACCCTATTCGTGATGCGGTAGCTGATGGTGGTGGTATACGCGTATCTGGCGTGAATGAATCAGGCGAGGCAGTAAGCAATTACGTAGAAGCTCGTGATTACTATGCCAACCTGTATAACAACCGGACTTTTGACGAATTCATTTACGATCTGACCTTCGTGAAATTACGTGAAGCGTCCATCGGCTATCGTTTGCCTGTACGTAAGCTGGGTATTGACAAATACGTGAAAGACGTCACTTTCTCTATTGTTGCTCGCAATCCGGTCCTGATTTATGCTAAAACGAAGGACTTTGACCCATCCGAAGTAAGTGCAGTATACGGTGAAACTGGCCAGTTACCTGGCACCAGAGGTTTAGGTTTTAACCTGCGTCTCGGATTCTAATCGTAAAAACTGGCTAAATTTTAAACAGATCTCATGAAAAGAAGATACATATATGCATTAACGGCTCTTTTATTAAGTGGCCTTTCTGCTTGTAATAAATTGTCTGACTTTGGTTCTACTAACGTGCAACCAGATGCAACGACGACACCCACTATTGGAGCTCTTTTAACGAATGTTCAGGCTGGCATTTCGGGTTACGCTTCAGGCACGCGGGGCGGATTGTATTCTCAGTATTTTTCTGAAACTCAGTATACAGACGTTTCTCTGTACAGCTTACCTCAGCTTAGTTTTGCTGGAAATTATGCCAGTGGCCTCTATGATTTACAGAATATTATTAACCTGAATCAGAGTGCTAACATGAGTGCTATTGCTAAAATCATGCAGCAATACATTTTCTGGACGGTTACTGATCAGTGGGGTGATGTTCCGTATAGTGAGGCATTAAAGGGAGCTGAAAATTCAAAGCCTAAATACGATCGTCAGGAAGACATCTATAAGGGCATGATCCAGGCTTTGAAAGATGCAAATAACTCCTTTAATTCTAGTGCCGTTACGGGAGATGTGATCTTTAACGGTGACATTGCCTCCTGGAAACGTACCGCCAACTCCATGAGGATGTTAATGGCTTTGCAACTATCTAAAAAATTCCCTACGGCTGCTGGTTATGCTGCCACGGAATTCAAAGCTGCTTTGGCCGACGCTGCGGGTTACATCAGTACAAATGCACAGAATTTTAAAGTAGCCTATCCCGGGGGTAACTACAATAACCCCTGGTGGTCAGCTTATAATGGCCGTAAAGACTACGCTGAAAGTGCGACCATGACAAATCTGATGTCATCCTTATCAGATACCCGTCAAAGTGTATTTGGTGGAGTAACAGAAATACAGGGAGCTAGTAACTCTAACACCAGTTCCAGTATTGGCGTCCCTTACGGTTTGGCTCGTTCCAAAGCGGAAGCGTTTACCGCTGCCAATCCTAACTGGGCCCGTATTTTACGAGGAGACAAACGTACTCCTGACGCAACTGTAGTCATTATTAGTGCTGCTCAGATTGCTCTGGCTCGTGCCGAAGCTGCTGATTATGGCTGGACTACTGAAAACATCAGCACCGTCTATCAGCAGGGTATTAATTTATCCTATGAACAGTGGGGACTAACGGCTCCTGCAGCCGCCTACTTCACTCAATCAGGAGTGGCTTTAGCCGCAGCTGCGGGAACGGGTGCGAACCTGCGGAATATTGCAGTTCAACGTTACATTGCCAGTTATCCTGACGGTTTACAGGGCTGGAACATCTGGAGAAAAACGGGTTATCCTGCATTGACTCCTGCTCCAGACGCAACCAATGCTTCTAAACAAATTCCTCGCCGGTACGTGTATGAATCTAATGAATACACCACGAACCAGGCTAGTGTTGAAGAGGCCGTAGCCCGTATTACAGGTGGTGATAGTCCAGATGCCCGAGTGTGGTGGGATCAGCAATAAGAAATGGTGGTTATACTTAACTTGTGAAGATATACATGAAAAATTTTCTCGTGAGATACTGCCTGATGGCCGTCTCCTTAAGCTCTTTAATGACCTCTTGTATTAAAGATGATCTGGTTCCTCTTACGGATCAGGGAACTACCTCCGTACGATTTTATGAAGGCTCTGAAAACAAGATTTACTTCAGCCCTTTCACAACTGTTCGGAAAGTTGATCTTTTCAATATTCGTAAAGACGCTAATTCCAATGCGTCACTTCAGCAACCTACGGCTGTGAAACTGACAGCTTCTCGTGCGATGCTGGATGCCTATAATAAATCTCATAATGAGACTTTTGAATGGCTGCCTGAATCCTTATATACCTTAGCAAGTACAGAAGGTATTCAGAAAAATTCGGATGGCTATACATTCAACTTTGCTTCTGGAGATTTCGCGAAAGATCTAAGTATCAACCTGGATGGCAGTAAATGGGACTTATCTCGCAAATATGCCGTGGCTTATGCCATTTCAGATGCGGGTGGAGCTACCATTAAACCAAGCAATGATTCCATCATCGTTTTTGTGAGTATCAAGAATCAATATGATGGCACTTACCGCTCTACGGGTTACTTTACCCACCCTACAGCCTCATCGTCTAGAGCAATTGACAAGGATAAGACTTTAACTACGGTTAATTTAACTACCGTTGTTACTGAATTTGCTGACCTTGGCAGTTCTGGATGGCTTATGTGGCTTACGGTTAATGCTGATAATACGGTAACGATCACACCTAAAGGCTCGACTGCCTCTGGCGTCATTCAGGAAGGGGTAAATAAGTATGATCCTTCTACAAAAACCTTTACTTTAAACTATAAGTATTCAGGTTCTGGTGGATTCAGAGTTGTTACTGAAACCATCAAATTAAAGTAGTAGGATTAGTCAACAAAAAAGCCGGGCTTCGCCCGGCTTTTTCTTTTATCTAAAACTCTCTGGCTACGTTGAATCGCAGGCCTCCTACCCCATCTTTCGTAAACGCATAATGCACCCGAAGAACGGCATTGTAATACGTCACGATATCCACACCAAAGCCGTATCCTAACAAAAACTTATTGGCAAAGCGGCTGCGGTAATACTCGCGGTATTGATTCCAGGACTGTCCGGCATCCAGGAAGACATTCGGGTAAATCTCAATGGGAACGGTATTGAACTGCCGGATTTTCCGAAGGGGTTTCAGAAAGATTTTTTTATTTACCAACTGATAGCGAAGGGTGTTTTTGAGGTAAAAATAATGCTGTCCGTCTACCGTAAATAACTCATAGCCCCGCACCAGATCATCCAGATACCCCAGTCCGCGAGTCTGCAAATAGGGTTGCAACTGCGGGTAAGAGGTTTTCCCTTCCGCTACTCCGCCGTAATACCACTTCCCGCCGAGCGGCCTGTACCGGGCAAAGCCTACGGTCAGATCCGTCAGATTGATATCATCGCCGGGCAGTAACCCATACCGGTTCAGCAGAGCCCGGAACACAAATCCCCGCAGCGGATACTGAGCCTTATCCCGAAAATCATAGGTGTAGCCGTACGAGGCCATGAAGTACTTCTGCCGGGTTCGGTTCTCCAGAAAATAATTGGGATTCAAAGCCGCAATGGTATCCGAGATGACGTGCGAGGCATAGCGAAATTCCAGCGTCTGAAAATCGTAGTAATGGTTTCGCCGACGGAAAATGACATTGGTATAAAACCGATCCCGCAGCAATTCGTCACTTCGCAGGTACACGAGCTTATCCTGATCCGTTCGGTAAGGCAGGTTTTTGGTGGTATTGTACGACGCCCCCACGGTTACTCCTATTTTCTGCTTCCTGTCAATATAAGGGATGGAATACGATAGATCGTAATACTGGGCAAAGCCAAACTCCAGGTTTATTTTTAGCTGTTCCGCTCTTCCCCGAACGTTGTAGTGCCGTAGGTTAACCCCGTAAATAGTCCGACTTAAGTCACGATTTCGCTCCGTCCACCATTCATTAAAGTTTCGATCGGCTAATTGAAAAACCGGGAAACCCAGGATGTACCATTGCTCTCGTAAGTCAAATTCAACCTGAGCGAAGGTCGTGGAATCAGGATTTTTTTGCAGCGTAACCTTCGTCTCCGCCGAAACGAAAAGATTGGTGTTGAAAACTTTTCTTCGATTTCGTTCCAGGTGATCGGCTAGGGTGGCAGTAGACAAGGTATCTCCTTCCCGAAAATCCAATTCCCGCCGAATAATGAATTCTTTGGTTCGGCGATTGCCCGTGAATTTGATTTCATTCACAATGACGTATCCGGAATCAGGTAGCGGCAAGCTAACTGCCTGAAAATGAAGAAGTGTACTAAGTAAAGTAGCAAGCATAGGGGCTGAACAAGTTCTCAAAAGTACCCATTAATCTCAGTTCGAGAACCTTAAGCCGTCAGTCAAGCACTTTTTTAAAAAAATTTACGTAAAAAAATTCAAATATTTCTTTGTATGGTTCAATATTGTTCGTATCATTGCATAAGATATTTCTGGAAGAGATAAAACAACCAGAAATTGAGATGCCTATTCACGTTGCTATTCATGCACAGATAGCAACGTTCAAAATATGGTTTTCAAATGGGAAGAAAGACCAATAACGGATTCGCCGAACCCTCTGGGTTCGGCGAATTTTTGTTTCTAATCATGTAGAAACGTTGGTATGAGGCTCTAGTTTCCATCTGCTTTCTATTCAAATCACCTGCTTTTCTATCCCTCTTAAAAGCCAAAAGCGAGCCGAATTGGCTCGCTTTTGTTCAAACTCTCAAACGTATCAAACTATTATTGTTTGGCCATCTTCATCGGCAGGTATCCATACGCCGTAGCGGGATATTGATCCATGATGCGACGGGTAGCCGAACGAACCTGACTTTCGGGTAAGGTTTCTGACTTCTCAAACAATCCGGAAGCATAGCCCATCCAGACGGAACGGTTCAGGGTTTCATCCACCAGATGAATCAACAGCGTTCCTTTTTTTAATTTACTCGATGCATAAGCCGGATCCGTCTGCTTCAGCCGAAAAGCATCGGTATAAACCGAAAAGATTACCGACAAATCTCCTTTTTCTTCCTGATAAGTATAGCCACGAGCCCGCATCTGCGTCTCGATTTCACTCATGATTACCTGCTGATTTTCCTGGTCGAACCCCTTTAATCCCGAGCTTTTCAGAATGGAATACGTCCGGTTGTAGGACAGAGAAACTCGCTCATCGAGCGTTGTATCTACCCGCACTTTGCTGGTGGTGCAGGCGGCTAAAACGAAAAGACATACGGCAGTATATAGTAGTATTTTCATTGCGAAACTGGGTTAACTAGAATTGCTATTCGAACTTAACCATAATTTCACCAAAAATTAACAATTTGATAACATTGAAAGTAAAATTTAATATTGGAACTATCCTATATAGGAATAACCATCAGATTAGCAGCCCTTACCATCTCAACGACTCCGCGACATCGCCCGCTTTCATGGCTACCTGTCCGTACTTTGCGGCCGCCCGGTCTCCGGCTTCGCCGTGCCGATAGACACCCAGGATAGCGGCCTCCTTAGGTTCCAGTTGCTGGGCCAGTAAGGCCGTAATGATTCCCGTCAGAATGTCACCGGTACCGCCGGTGGCCATGCCGGGATTGCCCGTCGAGTTAAAATGGAATTGATCGTCTGGGGTGGCTACTACCGTATGCTGGCCTTTCAATACGACCGTTACCTTATATTTTTTGCAGAAACTTCGGAGTAATTCCAGCTTTTCATAATCATTTTTCCAGGATCTGCCCAGCAACCGTTCAAACTCTTTGGGATGAGGGGTCAGTACCGTCTTTTCCGGCAATACCTCCAGCAAGTCCCGTTCTTCGGCCAGAATATTGAGGGCATCGGCATCGATGACGCAGGGCGTACGCTGGGCCTGACTCAGGAAATGACGCAGAAAGGCTTTGGTAAGAGTTGATTTACCCAAACCAGGACCTATACCCACAGCGGAATAAATGGATAAATCCTGAAGTGCAGTTATTTCTTCCTCGTGCTCATCTACCAGACACATGGCTTCCGGTACAGAAGTTTGCATGATTTCATAGCCGCACCGTGGGACCTGAACGGTGAGCAGACCTACGCCACTGCGTAAGCACGAACGGGACGCCAGTACCGCAGCCCCTATCTTTCCCATACTTCCGGCCATGAGCAGGGCGTGTCCGAAATTCCCCTTATTAGCAAACTGGTTTCGGTCTGGTAAGGCGGGCAGGGTGAAGGCATTGGTAAAGAACCAGTGGGTAGCCGTCTGCTCCGCGTAAGCCGGATGTAAGCCAATATCCACCAGTTGCCATTTACCCACGTACCGGACGTTCTTAGGTTGTAAGAAAGCCAGTTTGGGCACCTGAAAACTTACGGTGTAGGCAGGCTCAATGATCACATCGTCTTCGGCATTGGGCTGGTCTGCCAATAGCCCGGAGGCAATATCGACCGATATGATTTCGGATTGACTCGCGTTGATTTTTTGTACCACTTCCGCCAGCAAACCCGTCAGTCCCCGATTCAGGCCAGACCCCATCAGGGCATCAATAACGATTCCATTCGCAGGAAAATGTAACTCGTTACGCTGCGTGATCCACTGAACGCTGTCCAGGTGTTCATAACGGCCCAGATTGGTTTCAAAATCAGCAGAACGGCGTTCGGAATAATTAATAACTAGCACTTCAGGAGAATAGCCAGCCTGCTTCAGTAAGCGGGCAATAGCCAGACCGTCACCGCCGTTATTGCCTAATCCACACACGATGGTAAGGGTGTGATGCGTTTCCACAATGCCCGTTCGAAGTAACCATTCGGTAAAAGCCAGGGCCGCTCGTTCCATGAGATCAATGGAAGTAATGGGCTCATGTTCAATGGTATAGGAATCCCAGCGGCGAATCTGATCGACAGAGAAGATTTTCATGGGTTAGTTATCTGTTTTCGGTTTGCACTTTTCAGTGGTTGAAGCTGAACCCTAACTAACGAAAAAACCCTGCCTTCGCCTTACGGCGGGGCAGGGTTTTTCGAAAGCATGATCAGGGCTTTTTACTTATTCAGGCATTCCTTCTTCGCGGTTCACGGAACTTCCACCCGAATGGCTTTCTTCCACTTTCGCATTGCCCTTGTAATCAATTCGGCTTGCCCCCGATGCCGTAGCATTCAGGTTTGTATTGGCCAGTACGTGAGCTTTGGAGGCACCCGAAGCATCTACTTCCACGTCGCTGGCTTTGAGAGCGAAGGCTTCCAGCCGGGACGCACCAGAAATATCTGCTTTGAGTTGCTGAACCGAACCTAATAAGGTCAGACGAGCCGCTCCGTGCACATTTACTTCCAATCGTTCGGCACTTAGACCCGAGAAAGTGGACTTGGAAGCACCCGCCAGCTCAATATTCTTCACATTATCGAAGCCTTTGACTGTGGCCGATACGGCTCCCGCAAACTCAACCTCTTCCAGAGCCGGCATTTCAATGCGAATGCTTTCCCGGCTGTTTCTGAAGCTGAAACCGAGTCGGTTTTTGCGTTGAATCACCAGCGTATTACCAGAAACCTTCACGCTTACATCCTCGAGTTTACGTTCATTTTCTGCGTAAACCGTTACCTTGAAAGCAGATCCGCGTTTCACTTCCACGGCATAGCCACCCGAAATATCCAGTTTTGTAAATCCGTCCAGGTTATATTCCTGGGGTACGCCGCGGCCGATGTACGATTCGTAGGAGTGATCCTCTTCCTCTTCGTAAGGGTTATTTTCGTCCTGAGGGACTGAACGATTCAGGCAGATCAGCTCACCGTCGCGGGTATATTTCCAGATGGATCCGGCAAACATGTTTTCGTCGAACATGACATTCGGGAAACGATTGGTAACGTATCGGGCAAACGATTCCGTCATGCTGAATTCTTTCTCATAAGGAATGAACAGTCGGATGTTCAGTTCAGGTTTGCGGAAAGGCACGTCATCGGGAGCCACAAAACTCCTGGCAATGGTTACCAGTGAATCTTTCTGAGTAATTTGGTTCGTCAACTGAGCGGCTCTTTCCCGAGCTTCTTTGGCCGTCCGGCCGCGACTCGAAAACTCTTCTACCAGCTTGATTTCCGTACCTTCGTACCCTTCCAGAGTTATCTGTGAGCTATAAAAGTCGTCGTACTGATCGTCCGACTGGTCATCGATGTTGAACACGGGTGTTTGGTCCATGGTAATGAACCGCGTTTTTTCCACGACTCCCCGACGGGCGAAATTCGAAACGTACTGCGGAATCATGATTCCTGAACCAATCGAACCAATCAGGAATAAGCCCAGTAAGGTCTGCCAGACCAGTGGTTTAAAGTAGTTCTGTTTGGTAAGTAAGGATAGTCCGGCCAGACCCATGGCCACAGCGGGCACCAGGGCAACCAGAAAAGCCAGCACAAACATCCAGGGCGAGGCATCCTTAATAAAGGTAATTGGCATTCCTACCGAGATGGGGACATCTTCCCAGCCCGCTATTCCGATGGCAGCCCCCAGACCAATGAGCAGGGTAATCACGCTGGCAATGCCACAGCCCAGTAGAATCAGCCCAACTACGATACGGGCTAAGACCAGCAGGAATTTGAAGAAGGGTCCGAGACCTTCAAAAATCGCGGCTAATGCCCGGAAGGGAAACAACAGTATTTTCGTCGTCGTACTTTCCACCGACTGGTTCTCCACGTTCAGCGTTCGCTTGATGTTGGTTTCGATGTTGTTGAGCGTAATGGGCTCCCCCTGCATTTTCATGCGGTCGGTCAGGGTTTTGGCAGTCGGAGTAATGATCCACAGGACAAAATACAGGATCAGTCCTGTACCAAAGAACAGAATACTGATGACCCAGACGAAGCGAATAATGCCTAAATCCCAGCCCGTATAGGCGGCTACCCCGGCGGCTACGCCCCCCAGAGCTTTCCGCTCGGGATCGCGGTATAGCTTACGCAGTTTTTCATCTTCTTCCAGATTCGCATTCCCGGGAAACGATACCCAGCAGGCGATGTAAATAATAAAGACGATGCCACTTAAAGGCCCGAAAAAGTCTTCCGTATTAGACCATCCGCCAAAAATAGGCAGACCAATGAACAGCAGTAAAGCCGCCAGACGAACCCACAGAGGATCAAAGTTCAGATAATGGGCAATACCGGCACAAACGCCACCCAATACTTTCCGTCGGGTATCGCGATAGAGTCGTTTATGAGTCGGAGGAAGCGTTTGCTGAGCTCCAGCGGTGGCAGAACCTGCCTGTGAATAGCTCTGCTGGCTTTCTGAACCTGCCTGCGTATACGTTGATTTGGCAGTTCCAAAATCTTCTTCTTCTTCGATGGCTTCAAAGTCGGCGACAGTACCCATCGACTGAATCAGCTGATCTACATCTTCGGAAGTAATGGCCTGTTTTTCTTCTTTTCTGACCTTGTCGTAAAATTTCTCAGCGATACGGGCTTCGATATCTTCAATGATTTCGGCACTGCCTTCGTACGTGGAAAAATAACGTTTAATGGACTCCAGATAGCCTTGCAGGCGGTCATAGCCGTCCTCCTCAATATGGAAAACAACTCCTGCAATGGTGATGGATATGGTCTTTTTCATTGGTTCAATGACTGAATGTTAGCAAGATGGAATGGTTAAATCGGAAAAGAGAACTGGGGTTTTCGCTACATTCTCCTTCCCTATTCAACCTTCGGTTCGTTCGTAACAATCTGATTTACTGACGTCTGCAACTCTTCCCAGGTAGACTGAAGCTGCGTGAGAAATTCCCGTCCACTGTCCGTCAGGATGTAATATTTTCGTGGGGGGCCCGACGAGGACTCTACCCACTTGTAATCCAGCAGTCCTGAGTTTTTCAGTCGCGTCAACAGGGGGTAAAGCGTACCTTCAACGACCATAATCTTTGCCGCTGTTAGTTCCTCCAGCATGTTTGAGGCGTAAACCTCTCCCCGCGAGATGATATGCAGAATGCAGAACTCAAGAATTCCCTTCCGCATTTGCACTTGAGCATTTTCCAGGTTCATTTCGCGTATTGTTTAAACAGGTTCAGACCCGATGTCCTCAGTACTAAGGATGGCATCGAAGCCAGAATCCTAATCCGGTTTCTGAGACAAAAGTAATAGCAGGTACTTTGTAATGCAAGGTAGTTGGTAAAATATTTTTTCTGACGGCTATCAAATGTCAAAACAGGGAAGTATTTTTGAAGAGAGGATGCCCTCCTGCTTCAATCATACCTATCAGACTGCTCCCATCGCATCCCCCTCTCCCATTGAAAAACAGGATACGTTTCACCGCGAAAACCATTGGATAATCATGTGATGAAGCTTGTAAAAATACCGTATAGTAATTATTGCTTCGTTTCTCACTACTGATCCAGCGTACACGTAAGTACCAGACATAACCACCTGAGCCTAATTATCCGAAGACTTTTATGCTAAAACGAATACGTACGTACAGGCTAACCTTATTAAGTATATTGTATACGCTATTAATTATAGGAAGCGTTTTTGTCATGCCAGACTATGGAAGAACGCCTGATTCATACGGGTATCTGGAATCCGCTGTTTCTATGGCCGAAGGAAAGGGCTACCAATACAAGTCAATCTGGAATTCTTTATGGCCGATAGGGTATTCAACCTGTATACTAATTATTTACCTTATTCTTCCTGTTTCTGTTCTATGGGCCTCTAAAATAGTCAACATCCTTTTTTTATGGGGGATTATCTATTTCTTTCATAAAAAGCATGCGGAGCGGGCATTTATTTTTGCTTTACCCGTAGGCTATTTATGTAAAATGGCAGCCTATTCATGGTCTGAAACGGCTTATATTGTTCTTCTTATCCTGAGTATTTATGCCCTGCATGAGTATCTCAACCGTACAAATCAGGGACTTGTATGGGAGCGATTCAAATTTTATTTTCTGGCTTATGCTTCTTTCCTCATCCGATACATCGGACTTTTCATGGGCCTGGTAACGGGAGCTTTATCCGTGTACTATACCTGGAAGAGAGATTTCAAAAAAGCGAAATGGACCTTCCTGAATTCCGTTTTACTTTTCATGGGATACTATGGCTATTTCCTGCTTAATAAATACAAAGGTCAGCTCGTCTGGGGGGGTAATAGAATTGATGAGATTAAACCCTGGAAAGAAGTACTTGCATTGGTAATTCCTGGTCTTATGAACGAATTTATTTTACTAAGAGACGTAAGTTTGCCCGACCCTCTGGCCTGGATTGGTTTAGTAATTCAGCTTCTACTGATGCTTTATATAGTCAGCATTTATAGAAAAGAATTATTAACTATTTCATTTACTTTATCCAGACCAATGCTGCTATTTCTGACTGGATTTCTCTACCTGTCCATCATTTTTTATCTACGTTTTTTCAGTGCCTTCGATATGCTATCCTATCGTCTGCTTGCTCCAACCACCCTTCTCTGGCTCATTGCCGGACTGGATTGGCTTTCTAATCCCGTCCGTAATGATTTATGGCGAAAAATAGAATGGCCCGTGACTTTGTTTTTATTAACCATGACCATTACTAATCTGCTTCCCAAAAACTTATCTAAACTAGAAGCCATTTTTAATAGGTTAACCGCCCACTGATCGTTCTTGCCCACCGTACGAATGTTCAGTGTTGATTCTCTCATTTATAGTCTACCTGTTAAGTAACCGGCATGCGATTAACCAGCCAAACCAAGCTCTTCCTTATTTTCTTAACAGTCACAGGATTAGCGTTATTAAGAATATTCCTGTCCAGTGACTATTGCCTCGTCAGTGATTCTCATTATTACATCCAGACCGCTGAACGATTCAAAGCAGGATTGGGCCCAACGATCATTTTAGAAAGTGGTGCCATCGTCTATAATTCTGCCTGGCCGCTTGGTTATCCAGCCTTTATTTTGCCTGGATTGTATTTGGGTTTCAATGGAATATGGGCTTCCAAACTGGTCAATCTTATTGTCATTATCTGGGTATTAGTTGAGTTGAAAAAAGTGTGGGGTGATAAAGCTCCGATTCTGGCTTTAGCTCTGTTTGCTTTCGTAAAAGTACTGGCCTTCAGCTGGTCAGAATCCTTACTGTTTGCGTTCACTCTTTCTTTAACTCACGGAATCTGGAATGCTTTTCATAAAAAGATGACTTTCCAGCTATTTCTGGGTCTGTTCATCGCTGGTTTCGGAATGTTTTTCACCAAATATATTGGCGGTATTTCCGTCGTATTACTAGCCATAGCCGCTTTGCTGGCCTGCCTTACCCATAAGAAAAAGTTAATGTTTCAGTTTTTACTAGTAACGATACTATTGATTCTGAGTTTCGGCGGATATTTCCTTATGAATGCTACATTCAGTGACCATATTTGGGGCGGCACTCGTTTTATTTCCGTTGAACCCGGGCCTGAATGGACCGTCATGGTGATAAGTGCGTTAGTGAATGAGCTATTGCTGATTCGGGATTGGGATAATTTTTCTTCGATTGACTGGATAGGATTAGCCGGTCTTTTTATTCAGGGATATGTCATCTACAGGCTTTTAAAAATTAAAGCGGCTACTCCTGAACGATCCGACCCCTATTTTGCTGAGCTTTCGCAATGGTATTTAGTCGTCGCGTTGGTATTAGGCTTTACCCTCATCATTATCCGGGCCTTTTCTCCGTTCGATCCCCTCGATATCCGGCTTTTGGCTCCTTCGACGTTTTTCCTGCTCCTCTTCGTTCTCGGATATTTTGCTGCTTTACCGAGGTACTGGAGAAAAGTTCAACGCTATATATTTTTTATATTTGCATTATCGTCCATTTGTGCCCTTTTACCTAAGAAATTCAATCCATTAAAGCCTTTGGAAAAACTCTCCACCCCCACCAAGATTTATTTATTATTCCTTTTCATGGGTCTTTTTGCTCCCTTTCTGACCTCAGCTCAGACGTTTGGTAACGAATGGATCAATTATGAACAATCCTATTTCAAAATTCCGATTGCCCGAAAAGGGGTATACCGAATAACTTCCGCTGAACTTCAGAAAGCCGGGTTTAATACCGGTGTTGATCCCCGGATGATCCAGTTATACTGGCGGGGAAAAGAGCAGGCAATTTTTGTAGAAGGGGAACAGGATCGAAAACTTGACGCCACTGATTACCTCGAATTTTATGCCGAAGGAAATGACGGAGCCCCCGACTCCCTGCTGTACATTCCTAACAGTGCTCAACCCCATCCGTACTTTAGCCTTTATTCTGATTCAACGGCCTACTTCCTGACGTACTCCGTTACCGGAAAAGCCGGAAAACGGATGGCTTCGTACCGGGATACTGATTTTTCTTCGTTAACTCCCGAGGCTTATCACCTGGAAGAAATTCTGAAACTGTATACCTCTGATTACCCCGTTGGTTTTGCCCGGCCGGAAGGAACGCTCGGAGGAGCCATGCTGTACAGTCACTACGATTATGGAGAAGGCTGGACGGGCCCCGTACGATCCATTAATGAGGAATGGCAGGAAAACTTTCCGATTAATGATCTGGCTACGTTTGCGGCCACTAAACCCCGCGTAGAATGGCTGATGACCGGCCGATTACCCGACAAGCACCGGCTTGTTTTTTCGGCAGGCTCCGCTTCCCGAACGCTGGGTGAAGGACTTTTTGAGATGTATTACACGAAAAAATTCAGCTTCCCCCTTGAGTTTTCAGATTTTGCCAATCAGAGCCTGGTATTAAAAACGGTCTCCAAAGGCGTTAACAATGCCACCCGGGACGCTTATTCCGCTACGTATGCCCGGGTAACTTATCCGCAGTTGACCCGCATGAATGGGCTGAGTTCAAAGACTTTCCAGTTGATTCCTCAATCAGCCGGACGCTCCTACCTCTCCATCCCCGGCAGCAACAACGCTTCGCTGATGGCCTACGACATTACGGATAAGAATGAAGTTCGCCGGATTAGTGGATCACCCTCGGATACTGATTTTCAGGTAATCATCAGAGAAACGCAATCGGCCCGGAAGGTTCTGGTTACCCGGGAGTTTAACTCCGTTCCTCTGATCTCACGCACGTCTTTTCGAAACATCAACCCCAAATCCCATAACTATTTAATCATTACGCATCCCGCTCTGCAAAAGCCTGCGGGTAATGAACCCGATGCCGTTCGGGCCTATGCCCGCTACCGGGCCTCAGAAGCGGGGGGTAAATACGACACGCTGACGGTTCCCATTTTTCAACTGTATGATCAGTTCAACTACGGAGAAACCAGCCCGCTGGCCATTCGGCGTTTTCTGGATTTTATGCTCAGAAAAGGAAATCCCCAGTCTGTTTTCCTGATCGGGCAATCGGTGGATCCGCAAGGAATAAGATTCAGTCCGAATCGAAATCAGCTTGACATGGTCCCCAGTTCGGGCTGGCCGGGCTCGGATATCACCATGACGATGGGATTAAATAGTAAAGGAACGTATGAACCGGCCATCCCTATTGGCAGGCTTCAAACCAACAGTCCGCAAACCGTTCTGGATTACCTGAATAAAGTCAAAGAGCATGAGGCCCGGCCCATGACAGACTTGTGGCAAAAAAACATTTTGCACTTAAGCGGGGGTCGTAGCTCCTATGAATTGCTTTCGTTCCGTAACAATCTGAATCAGTTGCAACAAACGGCACAAAACAAGCTTTTAGGCACCCGGGTAGAATTATTGGGTAAGAAAACGGATGATCCCGTTGAATTTCTGAATATTCAGGAACAAGTCAACAGTGGGGTATCGATGATTACTTTCTTCGGACATTCCAGTCCTACCGTTTCGGACATTGAGATTGGTATGGCTTCGAATGAGCAGTTAGGGTATCGCAATAGTGGCAAATACCCTTTTATCTTCATGAATGGCTGTGCTTCGGGTAATTTTTACTTTCAGAATGCAAAAACCTTCGGGACCGACTGGGTAAATACCCCCAATAAAGGAGCTATTCTCTTTCTGGCATTAACCGATATCGGGTATCCCTTTATTCTCAAGGAATATGCGGATCAGATTTATAATGGTCTATTTTCTGACAGCACCACCTTCGCCAAGCCTTTTGGCTACATTCAGCAGCAGGCCGTCAAACGCTTTCTGGCGAACAACAGCGATTTTTATCGCATTGCTCACGCGGAACAATTTACGCTTCAGGGCGACCCTGCCGTCGTTTTGTACCCGGCTCCCAAGCTGGATTACGCCATCAAATCCCAGACCATTTTTGTTCAGGGCCTGGATAAAAAAGCATTAACCGCATCAGCTGATTCCTTCCGGGTAGGCATTGTCGTCAGTAACCTGGGTAAGCATGTCAGAAAACCCTTTTCGGTAAGCCTGAAACGAACCCTTTCCAACGGTCGTGAAATAGACCTGGGAACGAAGCAGTATGCTCCTATTGCCTATCAGGATACGGTTTATTTTACGGTTAATAACCAGGGCCACGCGGGCGGTAATACCCGTTTCGACGTCGTCATTGACGCCACCAACCAGCTCGACGAAATCTCCAAACAGAACAATAAGGCCAGTCTGAATCTGGTGTTGCCGGGTTCCCTGGCCCGCACCTTACTGCCCCACGATTTTGCCATGATTGGCACGCAGGAAAACGGTACGCCCACGGCTCGATTAGTGGCCGAGTACACGCCTGCGTCGGTGCCCGGAGGAACTCCTCAGATCATTTTTGAACTGGATACTTCCACGACATTTACCAGTGCGTTCAAGAAGACTACGACCTTGCCCATTACCACTACCGATGGCTGGAAGGTTTCACTGCTGGCCACGGACAGCACCGTTTATTACTGGCGGGTGCGGAGTGCCGATCAGGCTCTGAGCAATAATAATCAATGGTCTACGTCTTCTTTTACCTACGTTAAAGGCAGCACGGGCGGCTGGTCGCAAAGTCAGCCGGCCCAGTTTGAAAACGTACTCGCGGACTTTGCCGTGCTTCAGAATAGCCGTTGGAATTTCACGGGAACCTCCACTGCGGCCACGCTGAGCTCGTCCCTCATTGGGCCCGCCCGTCAATGGGGCATTATTCGTCAACAGGTCCTCCGGAATGCTCAGCAGAAATCATCCTTAGACGTGTACGGTGTAGATCATCAGGGCAATGAAACGCTGCTGTATTCAAACCTCACGTCGTCACTAACGGACATTCAAAACGGCGTTGATGCGGCCAAATACCCTTATCTGCGACTGAAAGAAAAGATTAGCGGCCCGGCGGCTCCGCAACTGAAACGCTGGCTGGTGTCCTACGAAGAAGTCCCCGAAGGAGCTCTGCACCTCCAGGGACAGGCGGCCTATGTACCAAGCACCACCACGTACCTCACCGAAGGAGCTCCTTACTCGCAAAACCTGACTTTTGATCTCCTCAGTACGCAGCTGTTCAGCGATTCACTGACGGTTACTGAAGTCGTTACCAATGCTGCTTCCGGCTTAAGTCAGGCCAAACAGTATAGGGTCAAATCAGCGAAAAATATCCCGGTGAACGTATCGTATGCCAACCTGGCTTCCGGTGAAAATCGTATTGCCGTAACGGTCAATCCTCAGGTTTTAGCTGAAGTAAGTTATACCAACAACCTGATTACCCTCACTGCCAACGTCCAGCCAGACCGCTCGGCTCCCATTCTGGAAGTTACCTTTGATGGAAAAACCATTCAGAATGGAGCTTTCGTTTCGGCTAATCCAACCATTGCCATTCGGTTAAAAGACGAAAATAAATACGTACTCCGAAAGGATACTTCAGGCATTGATATGTACCTGCAACGTCAGCTGCCAGATGCCACGCCTCTGCAACGGATTTCATTTCAGAACCCCAATGTGAGCTGGCAAACCCTGGCTGATAACGATTTCCGGGCTATCTATCAGCCCAAAAATTTACCCGAAGGGACGTATTACTTCCAGGTCAATGGTTCGGATGCGGCGGGTAACCTGGCGGGCTCTACCCCGTACAACATTACGTTTGTCGTTAAAAAGGAAACCGGACTTCAGCAGTTTGTGGTCAGTCCGAACCCCTTAACCTATTACACTCGCTTTAGCCTGAACCTGACCGGCGAAACAGCTCCGGATGCCATGGCTATTGAGATTTATAACCTGCAGGGGCAATTATTGCGGATTATCAGCAGCGAAAATCAGCCCTTACAAATCGGAGCCAATGAGTATTACTGGGATGGAACCGACCAGCGAGGCAGCCGATTACCGATAGGCACCTATATCTATAAACTAAAAATTCAGGATCAGGGGCAGGCGTATCCCTTCCTTGATCCCAATACGAAGACCAGCGGACGCGTCATCATCATCCGTTAAACCCATAAAAAAACCGGAGAGAAGGCTCCGGTTTTTTATTTTATCCCTAATCGATCTCTTTCAACGGAAACAGCAGCACCGGAACCGGACAGCGTAACAGCAGTTTTTTAGATTTGCTCGGATTCACAATCTGCGTAAACAAATTCCGGTGGTGCGTACTCATGACGAGTAAATCCGCCTCGGTGTCTTTCAGTAAATCCAGAATGCCTTCTTCCACGGAGTCTGACTTCCGTTGCAGCAGCGTAATGTGGTGTTCAGGCACCAGAGTCTGAATATCAGTCAGCATCTCGTCATCAGAAGCAATATTCGGTTCGCGGTCCGACTGAACATTGATGAGTTGAACGGCAGCTCCCAGGGAATCGGCCCACCGGAAGGTTTTCCGGATGGCTTCCGACTCGTTAAATTCCAATTGAGTCGCGTAGGCAATTCTGGTAAAGCCGTATTCTTCTACCTCGCCGGGCACCACCAGCAACGGAACATTCAGTTCATTAAATAACTGAGTGGATGAATTGCCGAAGAAATCCGTAAACCAGTTACTCGAATCGCTGGATTCCGTACGGCCCATGATGACCATATCTACGGCTTTCTCTTCCGTAAATTCTTTGACAATGGACGTCAGCGGACCCAGCTCCAGATACGGCGTTACCGTTACGTTTCTGGCCTTGAGTTCTTCGGTTAATCGATCCATCTGCTCCTGAGCAGAAGTTCGGTAGGTTTCCTCCCATTCTACCGTCAGCGGCGGTCCGGTTACGGTTTCCGTCATGGGATACACGGGAAGATAGGTATGCAGCAAATGCAACACGGCTCCGTTTCGGGAAGCCAGATACACCGCTGTCTCTAAAGCGGGACGAGAATTTTCAGTGAAATCGGTAGCAACGAGGATATTTTTCATAGTAGTTTGAAGATTAATAGTCGAAAAGAGTATTTTTTTGTTAGTATAACAAAGGTAAATGATTAAAAAATCGTCATCATTTTACTAAAATCACAGGATATGATGATTGATTTCATACTTAATTTCACGAAGGTGCTTAATTTCGCCTTTCCTAACGAGCCGCACCGCGTATGACGGAAGAGACAAAAGAAGTCAAGTCCCTAAATTTCCTAGAAGAAATTGTTGAAAACGACCTCCGCGAAGGTAAATCCGGAGGACGCCTGTTAACCCGTTTTCCACCCGAACCCAATGGGTATCTACACCTGGGACATGCCAAGAGCATTTGCCTGAATTTTGGTTTAGCCCAAAAGTACGGTGGACAGACCAACTTACGCTTTGACGATACGAACCCGATTACGGAAGATACCGAATACGTGGATTCGATCAAGGCGGATGTTCGCTGGCTGGGTTTTGAATGGGCCGCCGAATTATACGCTTCTGACTACTTTGCTCAGTTGTATGAGTTCGCAAAAAAATTGATCCAGCAAGGGCTGGCCTACGTAGATGATTCTACGGCGGAAGCCATTGCCAGCCAGAAAGGAACGCCTACCGAACCCGGTCAGAACAGCCCCTTCCGGAGTCGTTCCGTCGAAGAAAACCTGGAGTTATTTGAAGGCATGAAAGACGGGAAATATCCCGACGGTAGCCGCGTGTTGAGAGCAAAAATCGACATGGCTTCTCCTAACATGCACTTCCGGGATCCGGTTATTTATCGTATTAAACACGCTCACCACCACCGCACGGGCGATCAGTGGTGCATTTACCCGATGTACGATTTTGCTCATGGGCAGTCGGATTCCATCGAGCAAATCACGCACTCGATCTGTACGCTGGAATTTATTCCGCACCGTCCGCTGTACGACTGGTTCATCCAGAAGCTGGATATTTTCCCTTCCCATCAGTACGAGTTCGCCCGCCTGAATCTCACCTATACGGTGATGAGTAAACGGAAGCTGAAACAACTGGTGGAAGAAGGTCACGTAGCGGGCTGGGACGATCCGCGTATGCCAACGCTGTCAGGGGTACGTCGCCGGGGTTATACCCCCGAAGCCATTCGTGATTTCTGCGAGCGGATCGGCGTTGCCAAACGTGATAACCTCATTGACGTGGGACTGCTGGAATTCTGCGTTCGGGAACACCTCAACAAAATGGCCACGCGTGTCATGGTTGTCCTCGACCCTGATCCAATCAAGGTGGTAATTACCAATTATCCCGAAGGTCAGACGGAGGAACTCTCGATTGAAAACAATCCAGAACAACCCGAGGAAGGTAGCCGTCAGGTAACCTTCTCCCGTGAAATTCTGGTGGAACGGGAAGATTTCATGGAAAACCCGCCGAAGAAGTTCTTCCGGTTGGCTCCTGGTAACCGCGTTCGCCTGAAAGGGGCTTATATCATTGAGTGTAACGAGGTGATTAAGGACAGCGAAGGCAAAGTAACCGAACTGCACTGTACCTACGTTCCCGAAAGCAAGTCCGGTTCGGATACCTCAGGTCTGAAAGTACAGGGAACCATTCACTGGGTCAATGCGGCAACGGCCCTGCCCGTGGAAGTTCGTCTGTACGATCGTCTGTTTCAGGTAGAAGATTTGAGCGAAGCCGAAGGTGACTTTAAAGATCACCTGAACCCTAACTCTCTGGAAATTGTACACGCCTTTGCCGAGCCTAGTCTGAAGGAAGCAAGCGGTACCTATCAGTTCCTGAGAAAAGGCTATTTCTGCCTCGATGCAGATTCTTCACCGGAACGTCTGATTTTCAACCGCACCGTCGGGCTGAAAGATTCATGGGCGAAGGATCAGAAGAAGAAATAACTAGTTGTTAGGACTTAATTGATTGATATTCAACCGGACGATGCATTATTAACTAATGACGAGCGTTTAGGTGGAGTACTATATTAAAAAGAGAAAAGCCGCGACTGGTTGATCCATCGCGGCTTTTCTCTTTTAGTAATAATAGTTACAGTACAGCCTTAACCACTACCGGCTGGTGATCGGAAAAGTATTTCTGATCTTTCGCATCTACCAATACTGCATATTTCAGCACTTTAATGCCTTTGCTCGTAAATACATAATCGATCCGGCCTTTCAGGGGAGCATCGAATTTAAAGGCATTGAACGTTCCTTCCGGACCGTAAGGAGCCATTTCAGTGACGTTACGCGAATCGTTGAGTAAGGTCTGAATTTCCTTGATCTGCTCGGTCTCCGGCGTCGAATTGAAATCGCCGGTCAGGAACGTAGGAGCTCCTTTGGCGATTTCCCTGATTTTCGATACCATCAGTTTACCTGACTCCCGACGGGCCACTACCCCCTCATGATCGAAGTGTACATTGAAAAAGTAAAACTGCTTCTTCGATTGCAAATCCTGAAATTTCACCCAGGAGCAGATACGGTTACAGCAGGTAGCATCCCAGCCTTTACCGGGTTTTTCGGGCGTTTCACTCAGCCAGAAGTTACCCGAATCCAGTACTTTGAAACGATCTTTTTTGTAGAAAATGGCCGAATGTTCGCCCCCCTCTTTACCGTCGTCACGACCGGCACCAAAGTAGGCGTACTCTTTCATTTCCAGTAAATCCTTCAACTGGCCTATCAGCACTTCCTGCGTTCCGAAAATGTCAAAATCATGGTAACGCACCTGGGCTTTTACGTTTTCCTTCCGGTTAGGCCAGGCATTCACGCCATCGCTGGGTGTGTTATACCGGAGGTTGTAGGAAGCCACCGTCAGGGTTGCGTTTTTTTGTGCAAAGGCACCGGGAATCAGAATCATTCCCATCAATAACAAAACAAGTACTTTTCTCATAGTAGAAATCAGAATACGCATCGACAGTCAAAGCGAGCAGCCGATGCGTAGGGTTTAGCGTTACAAACTTACCAATCTTCCCGTATTACCAGCCGGGGTTCTGACCTAATGCCGGATTCATCAGACGATCCGTTTCAGGAATGGGATATAAGTAGTGTTTTTCTTCCCAGCGACGAGGAACGTTATTGAGCCAGATCAGCTCACCGGACGTGTTGTTCGAAAGACGCTGGGGGTTCACAACCCCATTCACCGTTTCAGCGACGTTGATGTACGTAACGCCAGGTAAGGTCGTAGCCGGACGCACTTTGTAGAACAGTACATCGTTGCTGCCGTCTCCGTTCAGATCCATGGGCGTATCGAGAGCCGGGACGTAGAATCCATTCCAGACCTGGTCCATCAGCGGGCCCCGGTTCCAGCGAACGATATCATAAAAACGGAAGCCTTCAAGGGCTAATTCGATGCCCCGCTCGCGGCGAATTTCCAGCAAAGCCGCATCACTGAGGCCGGGGAAGTAGTTTGTTTGCAGGTAGGGATCAATCGTAGTAGGTTTAGTCGTTAGCCCCGAAGTGATTCCGGCTCTTTTCCGGAGAGCTCCCACGGTCAGGCTCCAGTCCGCGTCCGTAAAGGTTCCCAGCTCTGCTTTGGCTTCGGCGTAATTCAGCAGAATTTCGGCGTATCGCATGAGTGAAACCGAGTTCGTATTTCTCGATCCTCCATCGTAATACATGTCATCCAGGGTCCATTTGATCGGCTGGTACCCCGTGTACGTATAAGAAAACACCGGCGGAGCGGCTTCCTGTACGCCCGCGTTCACTCGCTTGTAACTGCCCGTTCGGATGGTCTGTTGCAGACGTTTATCCCGACCTTTCACTTCTTCCGCGAACGGTAAGGTTTTGTAATCCGCTTTGGAAGTAAAGGGGGTTCCGTCGCTATTCAGGTAGGTATTGACGAAGGTTCGGGTAAGGCTTACGCGGGCCCCGTAGGTAGCACTCGTCCACCACCAGTTCGCGTCATGAAGCACATTCAGCGTTAAATCCATCACGTTCGATAACATGATTTCATTCGTCACCGGCGTGTTACTGATGAACAACTGACGATACGAAGCATCATTTCCACCCGCCTCATTAAGCGAGAAAGCCCCCGATTTGATCACTTCACTGGCCGCATTGGCGGCCTCGGTTAACCAGCCGTTTGCCGTACTTTGCAGGTTATAGCTCGTATGGTATTTCCGGAAAGTGCCTTCAAACAAACACACACGGGATTTCAAACCCTGAACGACTGCTTTGGTAATCTGGCTGCGGGAATTATCACTCGTGGTCCGAAGATTTGCGGTGGCGTAGTTTAAGTCAGCCAGTACCGAATCCATGACCATCGTACGTGGATCGCGGGCTTTGTAAAGTTCCTCATCGGAAATAGCCATCGTTTTTCCGTACCAGGGTACATCGCCAAACCGTTTTACTTTATCGAAATAAAACCAGGCCCGGAAGAAACGAGCCAGGGCATTGTAATGACGACGCGTTTCTGCCGAAACGGCTGGATTGGTATTATTTTCCAGGAAATAGTTAATGTTTCGCAGGGGCCGCCAGTTCCAGCCCGAGCTTTGCCGGGGGCCATAAGCTCCCTGCCGCAGAAAATCATCGACCTGCGTGCGGGCCGAATAATCAGCCAGGGCATCGCCCCGAATGATATCCCCGGCGGTTGGTAAAATCTTATCGTTATCCCCCGTTGAATAGAACGAGTTGGCGTAAAGTTGCAGGCCGCTTTCGCTGCCAAACACCACGTTTTTGTTAGCGGTTGACTGAGGCTCCTGCTCCAGCTGGCTACAACCGGCCAGCGTAATACCCGCCAGAAAGATGCCTAATAGTTGATTTCTCATGTACGTATGATGAATCCGGAAACCGGGGTTCCCGGAAGGAATGTCTTAAAAAGTTACGGAAAGTCCGAAGGTCATGCTCTTCAGAATCGGATAGTTATTCCCTTTTCCACTGCCCCCGTCGGTCACCACTGAATCGGAGCCACCGGTATTTTCAATGTCCATGTCACGGGTGACGCGGTAGAAGGGCGACCAGCTCCAGAGGTTTTCACCCGAAGCGTAGACCCGGGCATTTTCCATACCCAGCCGCTGAATCCAGTGGGCGGGCAGGTTATAACCTACCTGAATGTTCTTCAGGCGGATGTAAGCCGTATTTTGCAGGTAACGGGTTTGTTGCTGATTCAGCACGCCCGCTCCGTTTTGAGACGTATATCCGCGGTAACGAGGCAGGTACGCATCCGGATTTTCTTCGGACCAGATGTTACCCAATTGCCAGGTTGGAATCTTGTTATACGGACGGTTGTATTGTCCCCAGAACGTCGAGTTCTCGGAGCCAGGCCAGTAATCACGCTTACCAATGCCCTGGAAGAATACCGAAACGAAGAAGTTATTCCAGCTCGCATTACCCGAAACTCCGAATGAAAAACGGGGGCTGGAGTTCCCAATGATGCGGCGGTCTCCGGGTTTGTCTACGGTATTATCGCCGTTGTCAATCACGCCATCACCGTTCAGATCGGCGAATTTGATATCGCCGGGCAGGTACTGACCACTGGTCGAAGCCTTGTACAGGGTTTGCCTGGCGGAGTTCGCGATATCATCCGCTGATTTGAAAAATCCAGCCGTCTCGAAACCCCAGATTTCGCCAACCTTTTGTCCTTCGTAATAATCCGATAGTTTTTTATCGCGGTTATTGTACTTCAGAATGGTAGCCTGATAATCAGCAATATTGAAACGAATTTCGTAATTCAAAGGCTTGGATGCCACGGCAAACTGATCTCTCCAGCTGACCACGGCTTCCCAGCCATTCGTCCGCAGATCGGCATAGTTTCCTTTCGGTACGTCCGTACCAAAGACTGCGGGCAGACTCATCCCCACGGTAAACATATCCGTCGTTTTACGGGTATAAGCATCGGCTACGATGCTCAGACGGTTCGCCAGAAAGCTCAGATCAACGCCAATGTTGGCGGTGGTTGACGTTTCCCAGGTTAACCCGTTGGGAATTACCCCCGGCTGACCCGCCTGCTGCGGACGAACGCCATTCATCAGACGCCCCGACTGGGAGATGGCGAACTTTTCCTGGAAGGCGTAGGAGTCAATGCTACCGTTACCCAGGGAACCATACGAAGCTCTGATTTTCAGGTCACTGATGGCCTTGGGAGAAACGTGCCAGAACGACTCGTTTGCCACCCGCCAGCCCGCCGAAACGGAAGGAAAGAAGGCATACCGCTGACTGGATGGAAATTTGGATGACCCATCGTAACGACCGTTCAGTTCCAGCAGGTAACGCTCTTTAAAGGAATAATTCAATCGGTAAAAGCCGCCCAGAATGGCCCACTTTTCATAGCCCCCACTCGTAGTAATCGCCTGACCCAGAGCCAGATTAATATCATTGGCCTCGGGCGTAATCAATCCGTTCCGCACTACTTCCGTACGCTGATAGGTGGACTGCTCGTTATTGAAACCCGCCAGAGCCTTGAAGTAATGGTTTTTGTTGATCAGTCGGGGTTCGTATTCCGCGTACAGGTTGGTAGCCGTGTAAATCGTTTCACGGTTGACATTCTGAATATCGTTGGTTGTTAACCCTACGTATTCAATCACACCCGGCCGACGACTATAGGGCACAGCGACTCGTAAACGCTGCTCGTCATTATCCGTATTCTGAAACGTGAAGTTACCCTTCACCCGAAACTGATCGTTGAAAAACTGCGTGCTGAAATCCGTCGTATTCCGAAACACGCGGCGGTCCATATTAATCCCATTTTTGCCGTACCAGAAATCACCTACGGTATAAGCCGCCGAGTAGGTCAGCGTGCCGTCGGGGTTGAACATCGGAGCCATGGTGTGGCCTTCATCCTGGATGTTCCGCCAGATGCCTCCACCCTCGCCTACGTTGAGGGGGTTATGGTATTTCAGGGAAGAGAAATCGGCGTTGTTGGTTACTTTCAGCCAGGGAAATACCTGCACGGAGCCTTTGGCCCGAAGGTTATATACTTTGTAATCATCGGAATTATACCGAAACAGACCGGGCTGGTTGAAGTAACGACCCGTGATGTAAAAGTCTGATTTACCGCTGCTTCCCGCGAATGAAAGGTTATGTTCCTGAGCCGTCGTGTGATCTTTGTAAAGTAACTTGTACCAGTCCGTATTTTCGTAATATTCGTATTCACCAGCCGAATTCACGATGGTTTTGGGTAAGCTGGGGTCCTTCGAACGACGCTCAAACTCAGCCAGATAAGCCGGAGAGAAGCGTACCGTTTTGTTCACGTTCTGGGGCGTCTGAGAGTAATCATTCCAGGCCGACCAGCTGTCGTTAAACATTTTTGAGAAGGTGTACCCATCCGTTACTACCTCCGGCAAGGCCGTTGGCGATTTAATGGACTGATTAAAGGTATAAGTCAGGCTCGTCTTATCCTTAGTCGGATTTTTCGTCGTAATCAATACAACCCCGAAAGCGGCTCTGGCCCCGTAAATAGCCGCCGAAGCCGCGTCTTTCAGCACGGATACGCTGGCAATATCATTGGGGTTCAACCGGCTGGGATCTCCTTCCACGCCGTCAATCAGCACTAATGCACTACCACCCTGACCAATTGAAGTGGTTCCGCGAATATTGTAGGAAGGGGACTGAATGGGTTTTCCATCGCCGGGGGTAAGGTTTAAATTGGGAATAACGCCCTGTAGTCCCTGCGTGAGGTTCGGCAGAGCCCGGTTTTCCAGTACTTCACTCGTGACCTGATCCACGGCTCCAGTCAGATTCACCTTTTTCTGCGTACCATATCCTACCACCACTACCTCATCCAGAGCTTTGGAATCGGACTGTAAGGTTACTGTTACATTCGTCAGGTTTCCTACCTTGATTTCCTGCGTAGTGTAACCGATGTAACTGAAGACCAGCACTGATTCCGCATCGGGAACGGAGATCGTAAACGCTCCTTTGGCATCCGTAGTAACGCCACTGCTGGTACCTTTGATACCCACGTTTACCCCTGGCAGCAGCTCTTTTCCGTCGCCAACGGTACCTTTAATAATGATGGCCTTTTCATTCGAAGCATAGGTCTTCGGCGATTCCGGGAACGCGTACACCGCAGGGGCCAGTAACAGGCCCAGACTCACGGCGAGCACTCTCGTCATTTTAGGCGATACATATGGATTCATCCTAACTAATTGGTTTGTAAAGACAAAGGGATTATTCTCTCATCGTTGGGTACGTGAGAAAGGGACTAAAACAGCAATGATTTAATGATTGTATTAGTAAAACAAGACGTTTGAACAGCCCTGCCAGTGGGGCCGTTCATTTATAAATTTGATACCTGGATTGAAGAGCAGCTTCAGAATGACGCCGCGAAAGTAGAAAGAGAAAGACTCAGAAATATTACCTGAATATTAAGTTCGATTAACAAATTATTACTTAAAAAAGGAAGTCCAATTTTATACAAATAATGTTCAAATCCGGACTTTCGGCGAAGATTTGAACATTAAAAATGGTTTGCATGAATTTAGGCAGAGACGCGACGAATTGCATCTCTGCCTAAGCAGGTATTGGAGTGAAGCTTATAATCGACTTGCGTCTGCCTGTCCTTCGTTAAGTTTCAGTCGATTGGCCAGCCAGCCCAGCGTTGTTCCCTGAAGCAGAACCGAGATCAGCACAACGGCAAAAACCGTATTGAAGATGACATCCGCGATTCGGACCCGGGCAATGAGGGGAATCAGGCTAAAGACAATGGGCGTAGCTCCGCGAAGGCCTACCCAGCTAACAAAGATCTTTTTTTGCAGGGTAGCCCGGAAAGGGGTAAGCGTCAGAAAGACGCTGACCGGGCGAGCAATCAGCACCAGAAAGGCGGTGATGATTAAGGCCTGCGGGAGAAAATCGAGCATATTTCTTGGAAACACCTGAAGCCCCAGAATGACGAACAGGCTGATTTCCATAAGCCAGGAGATGCTCTCAAAAAACATGAAGGTCTCTTTACGTCCCAGCCATTTTTCCCGGTAGTTACTCAGCACCATACCCGTTACGTACATCCCCAGCAGCACATTCCCGTGCAGGATGGTAATGCCACCGATGCCCATCAGAATAATAGCCAGTATGAAAACCGGATACATGCCCCGGGTATTGAGCCGTATTCGCTGTAGCAGCATACTGGCCACCCAGCCGATCAGTCCGCCCATCGCTAAACCAATGGCCATCTCCTTAAAAAACATTTCGATCCAGTACACGATGCTCGTGTCGGGATCGCTCAACATGCTGGTAAAGGCCGTCGTGAGGAAGAAAGCCATCGGATCGTTCGTACCGGATTCCAGCTCCAGCGTTTCAGAAATATTTTCTTTCAGACGCAGGCCTTTGGAGTCAAGAATGGAAAAGACCGCCGCCGCGTCCGTCGAGGACAATACTGAACCAACCAGAAGGCCTTCCAGATAACTGATATTAAAAACGAAGTTCAGAAAAGCCGCAATCAGTCCGGCGGTTAAGATGACTCCAATCGTGGATAAGGCCAGCCCCCGACCAATGATTGGTTTGATGTGTTTGAAGTCGGTTTCCAGTCCGCCAATGAAGAGAATCAGAGCCAGGGCTACGTTACTGTAGGAAAGGGTAAATTCAGGGTAATCGTACACGAAGTCAAAAGGCCCCCCGTTGCCGATAAATATCCCAAGGGCCAGGTATAAAATCAAACTCGGTACTCCAAACCGATACGACGATTTGGTTAATAAAATTCCGGATAGAAGAAAAAAGCCAAGTAATAAACAAATCCAGGGAAAGGTGAGCGTCATGACGGGCATCGTTAAGCCTGTTTTCAGGCAAAATGTATGCCAGGAACTCTCGTTTTCGCTTGGTCTTCTTCAGTACAGGTTCAAAAAAACCACCCGAACGCCAGGCATTCGGGTGGTTCAGATGGAGTCTGTATGAATGGTTTTAAAAATCGTGTCCGAGCGAGATGTGCAGAATGGGGGTCTGAATGGCCTTGTCTTCCACTCCCCAGGCAAAATCTCCTTTTACGTAATACCCGAGGAAGAGCGTTCGAACGCCTACCCCATACCCCACCAGATAAGGACTTTTGAAGTTGTTAACTGTCGCTGACCAGGCACTACCCGGAGCTCCTACGATTTCAGTATTCAGGCTATTCTGACGACTGAAGGGGCCGCTTCCCGTCCAGGCCGTTCCAATGTCAGTAAAGGCCGTGAGCTGGAAGTTTTGCAGGAATGTGGAAGTCAGCGGACCGCGACTCAGCACCCGGAATATGGGCCAGCGTAACTCGGCGTTGAATAAAAGATAGCTTTCGCCCGATAACTTATTCATCCGGAACCCGCGTAGCGGAGTTACAAAGTCCGTAAAGAATACGTTCTGATAATCGGTAGTGAAAGGGCTCAGCGGGTTTTCCGCATTGCGTACTTCCCGAACGTTGCCAAAGGGAATCCAGTTGTCCACGCCTCCCAGAATACTCTGCCGGGGCATCTGCCCGCCGGAGTGGCCAAAAGAAACCCGGGTCGCCAGGGTCAGGTCCCGGTAGACTTTGGTGTAGTTACGGGCATCCAGGGTAATTTTATAGAAACTCTCCGAGCTCGTTCGTAGTCCCTGCTGTTGCTGCACCCGCAGTTTGGCCCGCGAGCCTTCCATGAGGTTCCGTCCGTTTGTACGGGTATTGTCGTACACGACTTCTCCCTGCAAGCCGGCAAAGTTCGACGTTGCATTATCCAGACCGGAACTTCCCTGAGAGGCATCTACCCGTTTCACGATGGTCAGCATCGGAGAAGCCGAAACCCGCAGGGCCTCGCTGAGGGGATACGAAGCCGTTAGCATCAGCCGGTTATAACGGTACTTGGTAAACATGCCCGTATTAACCACATCCGCAAAAGCCCGGCGATCGAAACGGGCACTGAAATCGATGCGATGAGCCAGATACTGATACTCCGCAAATATTTCACTGGTACGGAAGGTAGGCGTAATGAACAGTCCGCCTTTAATGATATTATTTTCCAGCATATCATTAATGGTAATGGTGTTCTGCCAGCCGAATCCGCTACCGGGCGTGGTCAGATACGGAAGAACCAGAAACTGATTATCCGTTTTATTCACGACAAAAACGTCCTTGTAATTCGTGGGTCCTTTCAGGCGGGAAGCATCGCGGCGAACCACCGTCGTACGGTTCCGGGAATTGGTAATCACCCGGGGGGCATTGCCCGCGGGCTGATTCGTCCGACGTTCCGTAATTTTCAAACCTTCCAGATCAAACTGGTAATTGTCCGTATCAATTTCACCGGGTCGCAGTTTAATTCGTGACGCATTCCCTACGCCCACGGGAGCTTTGGTTGGGTCCGTTGGCTGACCGGGCATTCCCCCGACTCCCGGTGTTTTAGGGACGCCTCCATTCTGCCGAATGCTTCGCATGGTAGCGGCGTCCGGGTTAACCGTTCCCGAAAGGCCGGGCAGGAATTTTACGACCTGCTGTCCGTTTTCCAGGCTAACGTAAGCCAGAGCTCCGCTGGTAGGATGGTAATCAAAAGCCGTAATACTTTCGGCAAACTGACTCAGGGGACGAACCTGCTGAGCCGTAGTATCTAATACATAAAGGTTCTGAATTCCCTGTTCATCGCTCAGGAAATATACTTTCTCGCCATTTCGGGAGAAAGGCTGCGTTGCTTTCGAAGTCAGCCGCTGCACGGTAGCCGCCCGAACACTGCCTTCGTGCAGAAACAGATTAAACGTAGCGGGCAGTGGGGTTGGAACCGACTTGGCTGAAAGCGTATCCGTACTCCGGTTGGACGTAAACAGAACCTTGGAAGCCGAACGACCCACAAAAGACGGCGTCAGATCGTCGTACAGGTCATTGGTTAACTGAGTGACCCCATTGCGGCTCAAATTGTAAAGGAACAAATCACTTTGCCCCTTGCGATCACCGCTGATGGCCAGTGTGGAACCATCCTGGGATATATCAAAACCAGCGATCTGGTTGAAGCCCCGGATGAAACGGCGGGCTTTCAACCGTAATCCTTTTTTAGAACCCGGAACATACTGAAACAGCGTGATGCGGTCATCATTCTGGGTTAATACATTCAGCGTACCGTTATCCTGCCAGGCCAGTAAAGGAGCCGGAACGGGTAAATCGCGGGTCAGGAAACGATCCCCTCCCGTCAGTAATTCCTGAGGTTTATTGCCTTGGGTATCGGTTATGTAAACGCGGTAACGTCCCTGATCCATCACGGAATACACGATGATTCGGCGGTCCGGGCTCATCTTCACCTGTTCAATCCGCTGACCGGAAAACAGATTGTAACCCGCCAGCCGATTTCCTCCACCCGCCTGGAAAGAACCGGCGGTTGAAGTAGCCATCTGGGTATAGTAATCTTTCCAGTCAGTGATGAACCGGGCGTACGAAATCCCTAAGGTGCTGGAAATACTGGTTTGCTCAGTGCGAATAATGCGGGTCAGGTTCAGGATGTTGGAAATGTTATCCCGGCCGTAACGCTCGGCAATAAAATTCCAGATGGACTGTCCCACCCGGGTCGCTTCGTCACCCGTTAGCTGCGTGGGTTTCTTGAATTTCTTATTCAGAGCCACATCCCGCATGTAATCGTCCAGATCACGGCTCCAGCCTTCGGCTACATAGGCCGTAATTCCGGAAATAAACCACTCGGGCAGGGAAAGCAGTAACTGGCTTTGCAGGGCGTCTTTCAGGCTTCCGCCGTATAACATATCATACACAAACACCGAGGAAACTTCTTTCGCCAGCTGCTTGCGGAATTCAACATGATTAGCGGTAAAGGCAATCTGAACGCGTGATTTGGAAAGGTTTTCCTCGCGTATTTCAGCAACTGAATTCAACGAAACGCCGATGTTGCTCTGCTTCAGATCATCAGGAGAATCGTACACGAAGATTTTAGTACGACTGTATGGCGTATAACTCAGCATATCGGTAATGCGGTCGAATTCCGTTTCGGCCATTTGAGCCGTATACGTGGCGAGTGAGCGGCTGTTGCCGTGAAAATAAATTTCAAAGTTAGAGGTGGTCAGAACCTGCCACTCGTACCGCTCCCGCTGAATTCTGTTCTTCCCGAATTCCTCCATGGTTGGCATGTAAACCTGTGCCCGGACCGTCACTGTCCCCAGAAGTAATCCACTCAGTAAAGAAACTTTAAAAGTATTGGTCCAATCCATGGCTTAGGGCTTAGGGTACTCCGCATACTCACCCGCTGAAGCATACGGCTAGTCATTGATTTAGCTGAAATATAACGAATCGAATCGCTGAATATTCGCTTCAGGGTAAAGTTCTTTCTTATCAACCAGAAAATCAGCGAATTGTTTGGCTAAAAAAGGGGCCATCGAGGTGCCTTTGGAGCCTAATCCATTGAAGATTCCGAGGGCCGGATGAGCCGGATGAACGCCAATAAACGGGCGTCTTCCCTGCGTCGCCGGACGAATCCCCGCCACGTGTTTTTCGATCTCAAAAGGCACTTTAATTACCTTCGAAAACTTATCAAGTAAGTACGTTTTCCCCTTTTCGGAGGGCTCCCAGGTCAGGTCATTCCATTCGTAATTAGAGCCCGCCCGATACCCGCCATTGACGTGGGCCTGAATCCAGACGCTCTGATTGACTATTCCCGGAAACGCAGGACCCGGAATGTTCAGATTCATAATCTCTCCTTTCACTACGGCCCAGGGCAACCAGTTAAAATAGGGATTGAAGCGACCGTAAGCTCCCTCGCAGCTAATAATCATTTTTGCTTCGAAGGAACGCCAGCGAGCCGTTTCATTCGTTAACTCCACTTCTTCCCAACGAAATTCCGTTTCTTCCAACGAATCTTCCTGCTGTAACATGTTATGGAGTTTCGTTAATAAAACGGGCAAATCTACCCAGGCCGCCTGCAGCGTTTCCAGCCCTCCCAGTTCGTTATGAATCAGAGCCGAATAGACCTCATTCTGGTCGGATGGCCGGACGTATCCTTCTAAGACCGGATTAGCGGTCTGAGCAATGAAAAAGTTCTGTTCCTCAACGGATTGATACGGACGATACAGGGGAACCGAGTAAAAAAATCGAGCCTGCAATACCTGTTCTAATTCCGGATAAAACGAATGCAGATAGGGAAATAATTCATCGGCCAGCCAGGTCCTGGCCAGCTTCCGACCCGTAACCGGGTTACATATCCCCGCCGCTACCCGAGAAGACGAAGGTCGTTGATCGTCGACCACCCGAATGCGGCATCCCCGGCTTCGTAACTGCCAGGCCAGGATGGATCCCGCCAGGCCCTGCCCTACGATCAAATAATCTAGTTTCTGCATGGTGTTTTGCTAATAATCCTTCAAAAATCGCCAGAAATTTTTAGCATTGGTTTCTACGTAATAAGAGGACAGTGATCCAATAAAATCTTACTCAGAATATTATTTCGTATAAACGAAAATCATATCCATAAAAATTAAGTATCTCAATCAATAGGCAAAAAATAATGCAGCTTTCCTACCTAGAGATGCTTGTTTAAATACTATTAATTTCCTAACATCAGAGTTTCGTTGGTTGCTCTCTCCCCGTTTGAATAATTACCACTTCTTTTATCATTCTACGCATGAAAAAACGGCTTACTTTCCTTTTTTGCATCAGCCAGATGGCCGGTGTGTATGCTCAGCGTTCGTACTATGAAACGGAGAAAAAATGGCCCGAGCAGGATACCACCAGCAAGTTTTACAGCGTCAAAGGTGAGCGGCACGGGATCAGTTTCTTCAAAAAACACCAGTTCAGGGACGTGGAGTATCAGCCCGGAAAAACCCTTGCTTTCAATACCTATCACTCCCCGGATGTGATGTATCACTGGTGCAGACAATGGGCCGAACAATACCCGAATCTGGTTGATTTATACGAAGTCGCGAAGAGTTACGAAGGTCGCTCCATTCTGCAACTGACGCTAACGAACAAGAAGACGGGTAAACATACCGACAAACCCGCCGCCTACTTCGAAGGTGGTCGGCACAGCGGTGAGGTAACCAGCAGTGAATCCGTGCTTTGGTTAACTAAATATCTGCTGGATAACTACGGCAAAGATCCAGCGATTACGAAATTGCTCGACACCAAAACAGTGTATCTGCGTCCGCAGAATAACCCGGATGGGTCAAATATGTATTTGTTCACGGCCCAGCGGAACCGCAGTTCCATTCGTCCCCACGATGACGACCGGGATGGTCTATTTGACGAAGACCCCGAAGAAGATCTTGACGGCGATGGCATTATCTATCAGATCCGGAAAAAAGCAACCACGAAAGCCGATCTCGAAAAAGCCAATTACGTGCTTGATCCCCGTGATTCTCGCCTGATGAAACGAGTGCAGGAAGGCAAAGGCCAATGGCTGGTTTATACCGAAGGCATTGATAATGACGGCGATGGCAAATTCAACGAAGATGGCATTGGCGGACTGGACATTCACCGGAATTACCCCGAGAACTGGCGACCCGATCAGGGCGGTGATTTCACGGGGCGGGGGTATACGCAGGGCGGTGCCGGAGCATACCCGCTGAGTGAAACCGAAACGCGGTCGACGGTTTTGTGGCTCCTTGGTCACCCCAATATCTCCGTTGTCAACTCGATGGATACCCGTGTTCCAATGCACCTGCGGCCGCCTTCTACTTCCAAAGACACCGAAAGTATGTTCCCGGAGGATTTGAAGATTTACCGCCATATGGACAGTCTGGGCTTATCCAACACGGGTTACCCCTGGGCTGGCGATGTCTATAATACCTATGCTACCCGCAACAAAACCAACCGCCTGACGGGCGATCCCACCAAACCCGAGCCGCTGTTCGGGCACGGGCCGGATTTTGGGTATTTTTATTACGGCTCGGTCTGGTACGGCGATGAGTTGTGGAACGGCGGAGCCATGAAAGACTACGATGGCGACGGGCAATACGACGAATACGACGGAATTCGCTGGGATGATGAAGCCAACGAAAAAAAAGGCTTCAAGCCCTGGAGCAGGTTTACGCATCCGCAATTGGGCGAGGTCGAACTGGGCGGCTTCCACCCCAAGTTTTTTGCTCAGAATGGTCCGGCCTCGGTGCTTGAAATGTGGATTTCCCGACAGGCGAAGTTCAACCTCGGTATGGCTTTCGAGTTACCGCAGATTGAGTTAACGAACGTAACTGTGAAGACACTCGCTACTAAGAAATATGAGATTAAAGTAAGCTGGAAAAACTCGGGAAAACTTCCCTCAGCCCTGGAACAGGCTAAACGGATCAAAATCGTTCAGGAAGATCGGGTTATGCTCGATATAGACAAAGGCTTGCTGAAGGAAAATCCCGAAGCCAAAGTAGTCATCACGGAGCCCGCTCTGTTTGACAAAACCATCTATACGGGTTACACTGCCGCCGGTGAGCAGAAAGAAGCCACTTTTAAAGTAAAACTAAACCAGTCAGGCTCCATCAAGGCGAAGGTGAAATTACTTTCCACCCGGGGCGGATTGGTGGAGAAGGAGATTACGATTGGGAGATAAGTTGGTTGTTAGTTATTGGTTGTTAGTTATTTATTAACATCCCGAAAGTTTAGAAACTTTCGGAATGTTTTATTTTCAGGATTATCTTCTTAGTCGCTCGTATGACCAGCTTTGGCGGACAGAAGCGTTACTTTCTTCTTTCAACTTTCCGGTATGGTATCATTTATAAATGCAATAATGTTGCATTTATAAATTCACTTCTTACATTTGCAACATTGTTGCATAAATAATTCTCACTATAAGTACTCATGAAAACCCTCTACAAGCCCCTTTCCCTGGTGGCCCTGCTTTCTATTGGCCTGATTTCCTGTAATAAGGATGAAAACGAAGAAACGTCTCCCGAAGCCAATGAATTCAAGTTTGTTCGGGTACTGGTAAACGACGAAACGGGTAAACAACTTTCTCTGCTAACTCCCAATACGGGTAATGTGGAATCTTTTGAAGCCAGCTTTGCCAAAACTACGTTGTACACTACAGAATCAGGACGCTATGCTGCTATTCTGTCTTCGGTTAATAACAGCGTTCAAACGTTCGATTCGGGGCTGGAGTCCCACGGTGATCACATTGATGTGAAAGGGACGCCGAAGTTTGGAGCCTTAACGGGTGCCAGTCTGAAGCCTACGCACTTCAAAAGTCAGGGGGGCGAAATCATTACCTTTAATGACGGCGAAGGTTCGCTTTCCATTGCCAGCGAGGCGGATGTTCATACGTCAGGCAAAAAACTGGAGGTAGTTAAACCCAGCGGAGCGGTGGCTCACCACGGAGCCATGGCCCGTTTTACGAATGGAACGTATGCCATTACCGTTAAAAACCCGCAGGGAACGGCCACCTTGCCGGAACGGGTAAAGATCATCAGCCGCAGCGGTCAGGATATACATGCGTCTACTGTAGAAACCAAGGGCATTCACGGGAATGCTTCCAACGGAACAGTGGCCGTTTTTGGTTCGCAAAGTGGGGTTCTGGTGGTTAACTCTAATGGATCGCAACGCCTGATCCCGCACCCCGAAGCTTTTGGAACGGCCTGGCTGAGTTCTATTCTGGAAGCCAAAGGTGTTCAGAAATTCATCGGTTATTCAGCCGCTAAAGGAGCGTATGAAATTGACCTGAGTGGAAATACTTTAAAGCCCATTCTTGAAAGCACCGATATTCTTCAGTGCAAGGTGGACTATGCCGGCAAAAACCTGATTGTGCTACTTCACGATGGAACGCTGAAAGTAATGGATCTGGCCAGCGGTTCATTAAAGAAAGAAGGAAAGGCCCTTTCGGCGGTTGCGAAAGACGAAACGCAGAAGCCCGTGCTGGCAGCTACCGCGACGTACGCGTATATTACTCAGCCTAAATCCGGCGAAATCATTCAGGTTAATCTGGATACGTTTTCGACGAAACGCCTGAAGGTTACCTCTACTCCTTATCAGTTGACCATTCTGGGGTACGAAAGTAACGAGGGGCATCAGTAACAAACGGCTTCTCTTTGTTGAACCACCCGAACGTTTCGAAGCATTCGGGTGGTTTTTTATTACTTCGCCAGGACCTGCTCCCCGGATTAGCATCCGGGGCTACCTGGATTGAACTCCGATGGGGTTCCTGAAAATCAACTTAAACTCTCTCCGCCGTGGTTGGTACTCTCACCAGCTACTATCATTAAAATATGTCCATTCCAAATGGCTGGTGGAGACACTAGCCACGGCGACCAGAGTAGATACATTTGCCGTGGTTGGTGTCCTCACCAACCACTATTTCTGATTTGAAGTCTGTTTTCCCGAATGAGCATCCGAAGAAACCTGCATAAAACCCCGACGGGGTTATTGCAAACGGAATTGTCTATCCCAAGTGGTGGAATCAACTCTAAACTTATCAACCCTACACTCAAAACCTTCACACACTACACACTTTTGGCGATTCGTTCATCGGCCCACTGCCTGATCAGAGCTACCTGCTCGTCGAAGGTCATAAATGAGTTATCCAACACTAATGCGTCTTCCGCCTGCCGCAGGGGTCCTTCGGAACGATTCATGTCGATATGGTCGCGTTTGGTTAAGTTTTCCAGTACTTCGTCCAGCGAAATCAGATCACCCTTTTCCAGTAACTCCGCCTGTCGACGCTGAGCCCGGATTAATGGATCTGCCGTCATGAATACTTTCAATTCGGCCTGCGGAAATACCATGGTTCCAATATCGCGGCCATCCATGACGATTCCCTTCTGCTTGCCCATTTTCTGCTGCAAAGCCACCATCGCCCGCCGTACTTCTACCACAGCACTCACCTCGCTCACCATCTGGGAAATGTACATCTTACGGATCTCATCTTCCACACACAATCCATTCAGATAGGTCTCATTTAATCGCTTTTCGGGATTGAACTGAAACGTAATGTGAATTTTTTCGAGGGCTTTTTGAACCTCATGGGGATTGGTGGGGGTTACATAATGTTGATGAAAGTACAGGCTAACGGCCCGGTACATGGCACCCGTATCAATGTAACCGTACCCCAACTGGGCCGCAAGAACCTTAGCCGTTGAGCTTTTACCGCAGCTCGAATAGCCATCAATGGCGATGATGATTTTAGACATTTGATCAGGAATTGCTTCAAAAAGCAATCAGGAAGTCATTTCATTGTAGAACTTTGGCAAAGGTAAAAAGTTTATAGAAGTGATGCAGGGCCTACCCTGCGGATAAAGTTTGAAAGGTTTGAGTTTGTTTCAAATGTTTGATACGGAACTTCTCTCGCTGCTTTCCATACCTACCCGATGCGTAGCCGAGAAAAGCCCGTCTTCATTTCCTGAAAACAGCAAACCAGTTACTGAAAACAGAACATGATGAGAGAGATTAGCGGCCAGCTTCTGGACATTCCCGGTCGAGTGATTCGTCCGGTTACGATAACGATTGAACATGGGATCATCTCCCGCATTCAGGACAATCCCGAAGCTCCTGAACAATACCTGTTACCCGGTTTTGTGGATGCTCACGTCCACGTAGAAAGTTCGATGCTGAGTCCGGCCCAGTTTGCCCGTCTGGCCGTCGTTCATGGAACGGTGGGTACCATCTCAGATCCCCACGAAATTGCGAATGTGCTGGGCGTGAAGGGAGTGGAATGGATGATTGAAAATGGTCGTAAAGTGCCTTTTCACTTTTGTTTTGGTGCTCCCAGCTGCGTCCCGGCGACACCATTCGAAACCGCCGGAGCCGTGGTCACTCCCGAAGACGTTCGGCACCTGCTGACGAATTTTCAGGAAGTGGGTTACCTGGCAGAAGTCATGAACTTTCCCGGCGTGCTGAACAGCGACCCGGACATGATGGCAAAGATCGGTATCGCTCAGGAATTGGGTTACCCCGTGGATGGGCACGCTCCCGGCCTTCGGGGTGATGCCGCCCGTCGGTACATCGCCGCGGGTTGTCAGACCGACCACGAATGTTTTACGGCCGAAGAAGCTCTGGATAAGCTTTCCTTTGGCATGAAAGTATTGATTCGGGAGGGTTCAGCGGCCAAGAACTTTGATGCCCTGATTCCTTTGTTACCGGAACATTATCCCAACCTGATGTTCTGCTCGGATGATAAACATCCCGATGGACTGGTGCTGGGACATATTAACCTACTCGTGAAACGGGCTCTGGAGCTATATCCCGATCATTTGTTTGACATTCTGCAAATGGCCTGTGTGAACCCCGTTGAACATTACCGTCTGAACGTCGGCTTACTGCGGGAAGGTGATTCCGCCGATTTCATCGTGATTGATTCCCCCCGGCAATTCAATATTCTTCAGACGTACATCAAAGGTGAAGTAGTGGCCGAAAACGGCACTTCCCTCATTCCGAGTTACCTCAGCGAACCAGTCAATCAGTTTAATACGCTGGAAAAATCGCCCGAGGATTTTCAGATTCCTTCCGCCGAAGGTGAGGTTTCGGTTCGGGTAATCGAAGTTTTGGACGGTCAGCTCATTACGCCTGCCCGGGTCGAAACCTTACGCGTTCAGGATGGACAGTTATCTTCTGATACGACTCAGGATGTGCTGAAAATTGCCGTGGTCAACCGCTATTCTGACGCTCCGCCAGCCGTAGCTTTCATTCGAAATTTTGGACTTACCCAGGGTGCTCTGGCCTCCTGCGTCGCCCATGATTCGCACAACATCGTAGCCGTTGGGGTGGATGACGAATCCATTGCCCGGGCCGTGAACCTGATCATTGGTGAAAAAGGGGGGATTGCCGCCGTTAATGAGCTGGAAGAACTCGTATTGCCGCTTCCCGTAGCAGGGATCCTGAGTGGTGAGGATGGGTACTGGGTGGCCACGCAATATGCTACCCTCGACTCGTTTGCCAAAGAACAGTTGGGCTGTACCTTAGGCTCGCCGTTTATGTCACTTTCGTTCATGGCTTTACTGGTCATTCCGAGCCTGAAGCTGAGTGACAAAGGTTTATTCGACGGCGAAACCTTCCAGTTTACTTCCGTTTTTGCCTAACCCTTTTTCTATGAAAATGAATAGATTCGCTGTTATTCTGGCTTTCATCGGACTGAGTTTGAGTTCCTGTGCTAATCTGGACATCCCGCAGGAAGAGGTTACTCAAACCCTGACCAAGTACGGAAAAGAGCACCCCGAAAACGTAGTGAATATCCATACCCGCTTTGGTGATATTGAAATAACCCTGTATAAAGAAACGCCCCTGCACCGGGCTAATTTCCTGCGGTTAACCAACCAGGGGTATTACGATGACCGGGGGTTCTACCGTTCGGTGAAAGGCGTTTGTATTCAGGGCGGCGGTGAGCAACGCGATCAGTTGAGTTATACCATTCCGGCTGAAATGCGGCCCAATCTGATTCATAAAAAAGGAACCGTTTCGATGGCCCGTTATTCGGATAACAACCCCGAAAAACGTTCTTCCTCGACGGAGTTTTTCATCGTTACCAAAGGCATCTATTATAATGAAGAGGAACTGGCCAAGTACCCTCCGGCTCTGAAGGATATTTACCTGAAACAGGGCGGAGAAATCATTTTTGACCAGGAATATACGGTCTTCGGCGAAGTAACGAAGGGCATGGACATTGTGGAAAAAATCGCTAAAATTCCACTCGGTGACTTTGAGCGGCCCACGGAAATTGTGAAGTTTTCGATTAACACCAAGTAATGAAAAAGGGAAGGCAAGCCTTCCCTTTTTCATTATTCAATCATTCACACATTCAAAAATGATTTCCGCACCATCCGCATCATGGATTCTTCGTCGTTATACAGATGCACTTCATTCAAAGGAATCCATTTGATTTCGTTGGATTCTTCATTGATGAGTAACTGCTTCGCAGCGTCGGCCCGGAAGAGGAAACGAATGTCATAATGCAAATGCTCCGGTTCCTGTTTGCGGGCCGGAATGGTGTGAATATCAATATCAAAAATGCCTTCCCCAGCGGGCCAGACTTCCGCTCCGGTTTCTTCCCAGGCTTCCCGTCGAGCTACTCCCTGCACATCCGGATCTCCATCGCAATGCCCACCGGGCTGAAACCAGCGGTCAAGCTTCCGATGGTGCATGAGTAAGGTTTGAGTTCCGGTCTCGTCTACAATCCAGGCCGAACCCGTCACGTGGCCCACTAATAAGGTTCGGTCAAAGCAATTTTCATGCGTTTGAACAAATTCGATTACCCGCAACCGCATGGCTTCTTCATGGGCGTCGGTGGTTTGGTAATTCTGTACTAAATGGAGTAAGGGCTGCATGCTTTCTTCTAAACTTGAATCTGCAAAGTAATAAGACTGGCTTCAATAAAACCGAAACTTCTGCGGGCAATGACTGTACTTTCGAAGGAAGTGGATACCTCTTAAACAACCGCTGCCAGCGAAAAAGCTGGCAGCATAGAACTCAATAAGTTATTTAGAAACTATTGTCCGGCATTCTTCAGGGAATCGCGTTTGGCTTTTTCTGCGGCTTTCTCCTGTCTACGGAAAAACGGACGCGTCAGGAAGTTGTGTTGCAGAGCTTCCATGTTCTGATCCAGCTTGCGGCTGCTGCTTTCCAGGTATTGGAGGGTGGTTTTCAAATCACCGGCTGTTTTCTGATCATTCAGTAACAGGCCCAGAGCATTATCATTCTGGTTCAGACGGTTCGTAGCCGTAACGACATTATTGGTTGCGGCGGAGGCCTTGTCTACGACCTGCTGAGCCGACTGACTCATTTGTTTTAGCTGTCTGGCTGAAGACTTGATACTGGCAAAAACCGTTGTATCTGTCACTAATTCATGAGCCAGGCTCCCTTTCGTGTTCAGACGATTGGAATAAGCCGCCAGTGAACTGGACATCCGATTGGCATTTTGCGAAGCCCTTTCGAGGTGATTGACCGTTGCTTTAAACTGCTCGGCCAGCATGGAATCCGTCAGAACGGCTCCGATGGTTCCTTTGCCCCGGGCGACTTTCGAAACCAGTCCTTTGAAATCCGTTGTGATTTTCAGCAGGTTTTTATTGTTCTCCTGCAGGGTCTCCATGATCTGATCCGTACCTAAAACGGCTTTTGCCCGAATGATATCACCATCGTCCACGGCGGCCAGCTGAGGAGTACCTCCCTCGATCACCACGATCTTATTCCCAATGAAACCTTCCGAGCTGATCTCCGCCTGGGCATCTTTATGAATGTATTCCTGAGCATCTTTTTCGATGTTCATGGTTACTTCTACCTGCGATTTACCGTAGAATTTTACCGCTTTTACGGTACCAATCTTCACCCCGGAGAACCAGACGTTATTACCCGTTTTCAGCCCCCCTACGTCATCGAAGATGGCGGAAACTTCAATACTCTTAATAAAGCGTTTTTGCTGACCGCCCAAAAACAACACGCCGACAATGAATATGACGAGGCCCAGGAATACAAAAATTCCTACCTGAACTGATCGTTTGTTTTCTCCTGTGCTCATTTAGTCAATAAAATTATATTCATAAAATTGTTTAACCCGCTCTTCGTCCGAAGCAAAGACTTCCTCGAAAGATCCCTGACGCTGAAACTGCCCGTCCAGTAACATGGCGATGCGGTCGCCCGTAGTTTTGGCACACGTCAAGTCGTGGGTAATGATGATTGAAGTGGTATTATGCTGTTGCTGAACCTGATTAATCAGGTTATTGATTTCAGCGGACGTAATCGGATCCAGACCGGCCGTAGGCTCATCGTACAGCATGATTTCGGGCTTCAGAATCAGCGTTCGGGCGATACCAATCCGTTTCCGCTGTCCACCCGAAAGCTGCGAAGGCATCTGATGGATGGTCTGGGATAAACCCACGTCTTCCAGGGCTTCTTCAATGGCCAGATTAATATCTTTTCTACTCAGATTCCGGACGTTACGTATCAGGGGAAACTCCAGATTTTCGTACACCGTCATACTATCGTATAAAGCACTGTTCTGGAAAGAGAAGCCTATTTTCAGCCGCAGGGCATCCAGCTCCCGGGAGGATAAGGTTCCTACTTCCTGACCTAATACTTTCACCGAACCTTCATCGGCTTTTAACAGCCCCGAAATAATCTTGATCAATACGGATTTACCCGTTCCCGAGCGTCCCAGGACCACGAGATTTTCTCCTTTGTAAATGTCCAGATCTACGCCTCTCAATACCGTCAGACTACCGAAGGATTTCTTCAGTCCACGAATCGAAATGACTTTTTCGCTGGTATCTATGTTTACTTTTTTCTTCATAGGATCAGGATATTAAGGCCATTACGATCTGCAGGGAAAGTAACTCTTCAATAAAAATCAAAAACATGGAAAGCACTACGGACGTATTGGCGGCTTTTCCAACGCCTTCCGTTCCTTTCGAAGAATGGAACCCTTTGTAACAGCCTACGGCTCCAATGGTAAATCCAAACACGATGGATTTAGTCAATGAAGCGAACACATCCGTAAAAGTGACGGTATTAAAAACCTGCGTAAAATACGTTTGAAAACTGGTTGCTTCGTGCTGATGAATATTGATGAACCCTCCCAAAAGAGCCAGCATGGTAGTATAAATGGTCAAAAGGGGAATCATGGTTGTGGTGGCAATCACCCGGCTGACGACCAGAAACTTGAATGGATTCGTAGCAGAAACTTCCATCGCGTCAATTTGTTCGGTTACGTTCATCGAACCTAACTCGGCTCCGATGTTCGAACCTACTTTACCCGCCGCAATCAGGGAAGTAACCAGCGGAGCCAATGCCCGCACAATGGCAATAGCAATCAGGGAAGGTAACCAGGAGACGGCTCCAAACTCCGAAAGCGAGGGACGCGACTGGTTGACGAATACAATTCCGGTAATGAAACCAGTCAGTGAAATGAGGGGTAATGACTTCACTCCTACCTCAAAACACTGCTTCACAATCTCTTTAAACTCGTAGGGAGGTAAGAACGCTTCCTTAAAAATTCGCACAACAAAAAGAAAGACGTCATGCAAATCCAGAAAAAAGCGGTTAATCCGGCTTATGCGTTTGCTGCCATCTTGGGTATCAGTTTTATTCATTCGATAGGATGGTCAAAATAGAGCACGGTTGAGCAAGAACTCAACGCCTCAGGGGATTTTCACGGCTGCAATTTGTCACTAATTTCCCGCCAAAAGCTGTCAGATTTCTTATGACTTTTTTAGTAAAAAATCATACCTAATCAGCGATTCGAAAAACGTGTCAGTAATGAAGAAACTTTCATTTACGCCGCGAAGATACAACGAGGTAGCAATGGCAGTACTATGGCAAGTCGAATTTCCAAGCCTGCTGGTCTATTTTGAACCAGTCTTTACTGGAATCGATCCGATCGGGCAAGTCATTCCTGAATTTAAGGGGAGCTTTAGTGATCCATATAATCCAGCGGTAAGAGATCTCCTACTTTCTCCCAGCTCCAGTATCCTTCAAACATCACACCCAGAGGTGGCTGAATACTGCCGTTTTCCTCCAGGTCCACAACATCTGTTTTCAGGTAAAATACGGAGGTTTGGTAGGTAGGCTGCCGATTGCGAAACCGGCTCTGGCTTTGTACGTAACCCGGCTCCTCCTTTTCGCCGGTATACACGACCTGAAAGAATCCTTCAAAAGTCAGCTTATCCTTGTTCAGGTAACGTTCATAGGGAACCCGGGCCGTATCCAGCTTTTCGATGATTTTGGGTAAACTTGCTTTCGCCAGAATTTTCTCCAGTGGATCGTCTTTTCGGAGTCCGCCCTGTTCTCTAATTTTCTGGCGAATAGCCGTCAATTCTTCCTCGGTGGGACGATTGGGGTTAGGCATTCGAATGAGCCGCCGGAGGTTGTATCCTTCCACTTCCAGCTTTTGCTCCCGCAGCGTACGTACAAAGTGCATAACCGAGCCTTTGTAAGCCCGCTGCCGGTTCTTCAACCATCGTTTTTGTCGGGATTTATTCCCCTCCATCAGCTCGAAGCTGGGATACCCCAGATACATCACATAGCCCTGCCGCATGTCGTATTTGAATTCCGTCAGCAGGTAATTGATCCGGTATCCCAGTTCCCGGTTTTCAATCTTCAGTACTTCGTCGGATCTCACGTCCAGTAAGGCCGTTGCCGGATCAAAAACGATGACCAGCTGATCCGTATTCAGGATCCGGCACTGCTGAGCTATTTCACTACGGCCCAAAAACTGTTCCTTGAAAATCTGGAGGTTATCGTACCACGAGCTGTCCCGTTTGGCTTTGATGCCCACGGTCTGAAGCGAATACGTTTTGGGTTGAATCTTGAAAAGATACGAAGCCGCTACTTTTTTTCGGGTATCCAGAGCATACACCAGAGGCTCATACCCAACGATGGAGACAATAATTTCATAGGTACCCGCTTTAACGCTGAGCGTAAATTCACCCTTTTCATTCGTCAGCGTTCCAGTGGTTGTGGTGTTAATGAACACCGAGGCGAACGGCACTGGTTCGTTGGTTTTCTCGTCCAGAACCCTCCCCTTCAATACCTGACTCTGTCCCCACAGAGGCTCTATTACACAACTTAGAAGCAAAAGGAACAGGTATTTCATAGCTATTACGATTTTTTCGTAATAATACTAAATTTTCGTAAATGCAGAATAAAAGAAAACCCTGACGTTATATCAGGGTTTTCGAATGTATGTAACAGATCGCTTAGAACGCTCCGTATGCTCGTTCGTTCCCTTTACCAATCATGTAATTGACAAAGGCCCGGTTCACCACGCGGTTACCACCCGGTGTTGGGTAGTCGCCCGTGAAATACCAGTCGCCCGTATGGTTTGGACAGGCCGTATGCAGACCGTCAACCGTTTGGTAAATGATGGAAATTTCAGCCTGACAGTCTTTAGGAGTCACGATTTCAGCAATTTTCTGAGAGATCTGTTCGTCCGTAAAGGGTTCGTAAAGAGCTTTCACGTAATTTTCCTGCGTGGCGTATCCATTGTCCAGAGCGTCTTTACAACGGGCAAAGGTTTCTTCCAGCAGTTCTTCGCGGTTATGTTCTTCGAGTAGTTTAAGTACCGCCCGGAAAGCCACGAAATCTTTCATTTTCGACATGTCGATTCCGTAACAGTCAGGATAACGAATCTGGGGAGCTGAGCTGACAATAACTATTTTCTTGGGCTCCAGCCGATCCAGCATTCGCAGAATGGAACGCTCCAGGGTCGTACCCCGAACGATGGAGTCGTCAATCAGAACGATGGTGTCCTGCTTCTTCTTAATAACTTCAAACGTGGTCTCGTAAACGTTTGAAACCATCTCATCGCGAGCCGTATCATTCGTAATGAACGTACGAAGCTTCACGTCTTTGGAAATGATTTTCTCGGTACGGGGACGGAAGGAAAGCAGACGATCCAGGTCTTCTTCAAAGAGAACGCCTTCGCGGATATGACGCTTGCGTTCCTTCACCAGATGCTCATCCAGCCCTTCTACCAGACCAAAGAAAGCAGTCTCTGCCGTGTTGGGTATATAACTGAAAACCGTATTCGCCAGATCATTATCAATTTCCTTAAGAATCTGGGGTAAGACGAGTTTACCTAAATTTTTACGTTCCCGGTAAATGTCTGGATCAGATGCTCTTGAGAAATAAATACGCTCGAATGAACAGGATTTTTTCTCCAGAGGCTCGCGGAATTCCTGTTCGCGGAAATCACCGTTAGTTTCGATGATTAACGCATTACCGGGCTGAATTTCAGCAATTTCATCATAGTCGCAGTTGAACGACATTTTGATGGCTGGCTTTTCTGAAGCCACCACGACTACTTCATCATCCGCGTAGTAATAAGCCGGACGAATACCCGCCGGATCACGAGCCACGAAAGCGGCCCCTGAACCCAGCATGCCGCACATGGTGTATCCTCCGTCAAAATCACGGCAGGAACGTTGCAGGACACGGGCTGCGTCGATATTTTCTTCAATCAGCGACGTTAGCTGTTGATTGTCTTCGGGAAATAAAGGCTTGAAGCGATCAAACTGGCGTTGGACTTCTTCATCGAGGAAGTGGCCAATTTTTTCCATCACCGTTACCGTATCTACTTTGTCTTTGGGGTGCTGCCCCAGCGAAACCAGCTTGTCAAAAAGCTCGTCCACGTTGGTCATGTTGAAGTTACCCGCAACAACCAGATTCCGGCTCCGCCAGTTGTTCTGACGCAGGAACGGGTGACAATTTTCAATTTCGTTTTTGCCGTGCGTACCGTATCTCAGGTGGCCCAGCCAAACTTCACCCGTGAAGCCGTAGTTTTCCTGAAGCCAGTCGGCATTCATGAATTTCTTCGGATCTTCTTTCTCGGCTTTCCGGTATTTTTTATTGATTTTCTCGAAGATGTCTTCGATGGGTTTCGCTTCTACCGAACGATACCGACTAATGAAGCGATACCCTGGAGAAACATTAAGCTTGATATTGGCCACCCCGGCACCATCCTGTCCACGATTGGCCTGCTTGTTCATGAGCAGGGCCATCTTGTTTACGGCGTACAAGGGCGTGCCGTATTTGTCGATGTAATACTGGAGCGGTTTGCGGAGACGGAGAAGAGCGATCCCGCATTCGTGTTTGATTTCGTCGGACATTTAGGATGTCGTTTTGACTGCTCGCTTAATGAAGTAATCAGTTTTCAATGAATCGAAATTACAACTTTAAGCTCGGAATGGTTCAAGAAATGTTCACAAAAAATTCACACTCGCTTCAACGTCCGAATTGGACTTGGAATTGTTCAATTTTCGTAACCTTCAGCCCTAAAAGCGTCTATTCAATGGCGACACGACTGTATTTTGATAAGAAATTTCAGTAAAATAATCAGACCAGCCAAACATTTTAACCGCAAAGAGCGCTAATATCCCAATAAAATATTCCTACAATCCTGATATCCAGTTGATCAGCCAATCGGTTTTGAGGAATAACAAAATAATATCAACTCTAATTCAGACAGTATTTTCTTACATTACATAAATTGTGATTGACGTCGCCATAAATCCGCATACAAGCCATCATTGGATAACAAAGTAGCATGTGTTCCTGATTCTTCTACTCTACCCTGTTTCAAAACTACTATATTGTCTGCACTGCGTATCGTACTTAATCGATGTGCAATAATAATTATTGTTTTTCCAGCTTCCTGAAGCATCCGAATTACATTTTGTACACTTTGTTCTGCAATCGAATCAAGGGCCGAGGTAGCTTCATCTAAAATTAAAATTTCTGGGTTCCGGTATAATGCTCTTGCTATTGCCAAACGTTGTCGTTGACCTCCCGATAAATTAGCTCCCCTCTCTCCTAACAAAGCCTGGAATCCTCCTGGAAGTTTTTCAACAAATGAGGTGATCTCTAACGCATTACATAAAGCTATAACTCGCTGCAAGTCAGGACTATACTCCCCGACAGCAATATTTTGCAGAACAGTTCCGGCAAATAAGTCGATTTGTTGCGGTACTACCCCTACGAATATCCTGTTGCCCTAGAAATATAGCTCCTTTTTGTAAAGGATATAAATTTTGTAACAGAGAGAGTAAGGTTGATTTACCCGAACCACTCTCTCCGACAATAGCTGTTAATTTTCCCCGAGGGATTACTAAAGAAAGGTCATTGAAAACCTGAATTCTTGATCCATACCGAAAAGCTACTTCCTGAAATCGAATATCACCTATTAATTCTGGCTGAATGTTAGCAGTTGGATGCTGGCTTTCAAGTTCTAAATCTAATATCTCGAAAAGTCGATCAGCCGCAATCAGAGCATCCTGAATAGATCGATTGGACTGAATCAACGTCGATATAGGCCCTGTAAAATATCCGATCTGAGCATAAAAGGAAAGTAACTCGCCAGGGGTAAGCTCCCGCTCAATTACATAATAAGAGCCAATCCATAAAATCAGTATCGTAAAAAGACTAGTTATGAAGCCTGAAGCCGTACCGATACCCAAACCACTCAGGCCTGAAAGACGAATTATTCTCAAAAGTCCGATAAAACGAGTTTCTGTTTGAATGTTCATGAAGTTCTCCAAACTAAACCGCTTGATCGTTGCTGCAGATTGAAGTGATTCTACTAACTGTGTTTCTAAGCTGGCTGATTCTTCCATTAAAGCTCGTACTTGTTTACGATTCATGCGGTTGGATAGCCAATATAGAATTCCATACAGAGGTATTAAGAGCAGTAAAAGCAAAGCAAGTTTCCAGTAGTAAGTAAACATTAAGCCGAAAGCGAAGGTAATGGTCAGTACCTGCACAACCAGATTCAGAGCCACCTCATTGATAAATACGCGTATTTTAACCGCGTCGTTTACTCTTGAAATGATTTCCCCTACTCGCATGGTATCGAAAAAAGACTGAGGAAGACGAAGCAGATGCTTGTAATAGCCAAGAATCAACTGAGCATCTATCCGTTGACCCGTATATAGGGCAAATATGCTTTTAGTCACCCCAATAAATGTTTGGAAAAGCAATAGAATGATCATTATACAGCCCAGCAGATCGAGCAGATTTTTATTCTCTGCTGGCAAAACATGATCCGTAATCTTTTGAATAAAAATAGAAGTAGAAAGACCTAGCAAGGTTTGAATTAATGCCCCAAATAAAGCTTGAATTAATACACTACGATGCGGCTGTAGTAAAGCCCAAAATCGGGTCAGATTTGATATTTTGTTATCACCAACCTGAAAATCTTCTGAGGGTAACAGTAAAACCAATACCCCACTCCAATCCTGTTGAAAGTCTGATTATTTTATTCGATGAACACGTCCATCACCAGGGTCCATATAGGCAATTTGCTCCTCTGTTACTTTATAGATCACAACATAGTGATGTAATCCATTTTTTAGAACCAGATGGGCAATGGCGGGCTTCGGTATTTTGGGCAGGCTTTCAAGAGTACCTTTCACACCTTTTGCCTGGAAACCCAGTTGTTGAGCAGCTTCAATTAGTCCCAGTACATTCGTACCCTTCTGATCCGTAGAAGCGAGTTGCCTAATGCGGGCAATCGGTAAATACAATTTATAATAGGCTGAGATGGAAGCCAGGCAGGCGGCTCCACAATCGGTATTATCGTGCTGTTTTATACGTAAGGAACGCTTCATATCTACTGACCAAATAGATACGAAATTGGGAAAGTGAAAAAGAGAAGGCAAGTCAGAAAATGACTAAGATAAACATCTTTACTTCTTAATCAAAATTTTATTATAATTAAAGAATATTAAAATAAATACAAAACCTGTAACTGAAATTTGGCTTAACTTTTTTTGAATATCACACTCAACTATTAGGATACTCAATAAGGTTAAAACTAAAAAATGTGAATCTTTCTTTAGAACTATATAAAAAGCAACACTTTGCTTCTTCTGGCTGGTGAATTAAAAGAAGTCCACCTATATTCATAATCCAAATAATTAGTAAATTCCATTATTCAATTGACATTAGTTGACCTATTATCCAAGCAATAGCTCCGACTGAAACAATACTTTTACCAATAAATTCGTATTACTATATATAGCACTATACATTTAATTATCAAAAATATTTTACTATTTTTGATAATTAAATGTATAAATTAGTTACAGCGGATATGGTTAAAATTATTAAGTTCCAAAAAAAATGATATATAATTACAAACCTCATATTATATTTTATCCTTAAATAACTTAAAATTATCCCCATTATGAATTGAGAAAGAATCATCAGTGGTATAAAAATGGCTTTCCAAGTATATACAATTTCTTTTTCAGCGTGAGCCGCAGCAAATAATACACTTAAAGCTATTATTAGATATGCTTTATTATAAAATTGATTATTTAAATAAAACATGGCAATAAGAATAATCAAATAAATTATTAAAAATATATATAAATTATTTTTAGAATAATAGGGATATAAAGAGAAAAAGGTAGTAAATGGAATTATATATTTATAATTTTTACTTTGAAGAGGATAACGAAAAAGATATTCCTCTATTACAGGACCTATTATCAATCCCACCAACAAATTAAGATAAATACTTTTAGACTTTTCTTCATAAATGATACCATATTTAGAATCAAAATATGAAACAATACATATCAGCAATAATGTAAAGACTAGTTGAATTAAAAAAACATTTATAATATTTTTGTATAAATATTTTTTCATATTAAAATTAGTTATTTAAAATAATTTCTTATAGAATAGCTCAGCGTAATGATCAAAAAATCATCTAATTAATCATCTATCAATCAGACACATACATCTTCACTGTTACAATAATTCCGAGCAAGCAGGATCAGTGAAATGTCCCATTTGTCTTTTAGATAATCAAAATATGAGATCAATAAAGCTTTGTTAAATTAACCAGTACAATGGGTATAATAATAGCGGATAAAATTCGCTATTATTATTTAATGATGATATGAACTCCAGCTACCTGGTGCAGGCTTTTCAGTCTTATACCAAGCTTCCTCGACTGCATCGTATACGTCTGCTAAAAATGAGCCGAGCATCTTTCCCATACTTTTTATTACGCCTTCACCACCATTAATTGAATTAATTTCTTCTTCATTCAATTCAGTGAACAAATCACTATCAAATTTACTAATTTTCATAATCTACTATTTTAGATGTTTTAAATACTTCCAATAAAATCTAATAAGACCCTCCTGCCCCACTCCCTGGTCTAAACCTATTTCTACTTTCCGTCCAGCCTTCACTAAATCCCGAAGCAAAATCATCTATTGCATCTGCTAAACCGATCGCCGTTGCTACTTTATCAGCAATGTCGAAAGCTTTTTTCCAAGAGAAAGCAGCATCAATTACTTTAGTTTCCATAAAATCCATTTCCTCTACCCCATACTCGGCAATATCAAGCATTTTCATAACCGTACAAATTTAAAAGTTGAACATATGACTGAAGCTATACCCTTATTCATTCTTCTCGAGACAAAATGAGTAAATGGCATTAACTAATACGAATATAGCCATACATTTGTAGTGTTTATTACTCAATAATAGACTATTTTAAATCAATCCGTTCTACTTTAAGATGAAATATGTCATTGATAAAATCCGAAATATACGCCAGCGTAAAGGATATTTTCAGGAGTATATGAGTTTTGAATTAGGAATTAGCCAAACTGCTTACAGTCGTATTGAGTTAGGAAAAGTTAAACTTGATCTGATCCAGCTTCAGCGTATTTCCGAAATATTTGAAGTACCTCTTTACGAACTAATCAGTCAAAATGAACAAACCGTCTCTACTTGCGTAGATCAAAAAATAGATAGTCTAGAAGAAAAAATTGATCGCATCATTCACTTATTACAATTCATGGCCAATGATCGGGGTCGCTAATCATTTATTTCAACTTGGGATTAACCCAGTCGTTTACTTTATCATATAAAAGTTGGTATATACTTCGGCGAGTTATTGTAAACCTTCCTTGTAACGTCATACCCTTTTTCAGTTGACCTATATATCCATTTGCCAACTTTAGCGAATGTTTCTGCAATGCACACTTCACTACGTAAGTAGGGTGCTTATCTATTAAGATAAAATCATCACCTATATCTATTACTTTTCCAGGTATTAAACCCCATTCATTATAATTAAATGTTTCAATTTAAAATTGAACTGGCATATTCTTTTTAATAAACCCAATATCTCGTGGAGTGATATAACATTCGGCTAATAGGCTCGAATCAGGAGATATTTCTCCTACAATTTCTCCAGCTTGTATATACCCATTTGGATATTTACCAATTACCTGCTGAATAGTACCGGATACGGGTGCATATAAGGTATAAAGTTTTTTTTCTACAAGTAATTGTTTCTCCTACCCTTGCAAATCAATCAATGTTAAGTAATGATCCTTTTTAGCCATTTCCCAATTGGCTAATTGCCGTTCAGTCAATGCTCGTATTTCAGTCTCTTTTCTGAGATACGCATTTTCTTTCCTTTCAAATTCCTGACGGGCAATTACCCGATCAGCATATAGTTGTTGATCTGTTTCGTATTCTCTACGTAATAAGGTATTCTCTGTTTGCAGCGTAGTTAATTGTGACTGAAATTCATACCACTGCTGCTTATATAGGGGAGTTTGCAACTTCTCAATATGCTTTTCTGTTAAGGCATTCAGATCCGAGAGAAACCGTCTTTGTTCTCGTTGTTGGAAAAGATTTACTTTTAGTTTGCTATCGAGTTGTGCTGTTGCTAGCACAAGAAGAATCTGACCGCGATGCACTTGCTGATTTTCCTTAATATTCCAAGAATGAATATGCCCAGAAAAAAGTGGCTTGATTTCCGTTTTTTCAGAGACTGTACGTACGATTCCTGCACTTTGAATAGATACATCTACGTAAATGAAAGGAAGAGCTATACTAGTAACACCGAAGGCTAAAATGCAGGATATATATATTATACGAGTCCGCAAAGATAATTGCGGTACATATGCTTCTACGGAGTTCTCTAGAAACTCAATTGGGAATAATTGATGAGCCATCCCCAAAACTGAAAGATATTCCCGTTAAACAATAGTCATAAACTGAATAACTTAATCAGTTATCTATTTATAACCCCGAAATCCAGTTGATCAGCCAATCGGTTTTGAGGAATAGCCAAATGATGGGTAAAGTCAGTACCAGACTTAAGACCGTTACGCCCCAACTTAACGATATGACAGGGGTTTCTTCATCTGGGGTTTTGAAAAACAAAGCAAAAGGAATCTTCAGATAAAAAGCCAGCGAAACGGCGGTGTTCAGCAAGCCAAAAGCGAACAGAATCAGGAACAGATTCTGGTTACTCTGCTGATAGGCTTCCCACAACGAACTAAATACCAGAAGTTTGGCCGAAAAGCCCACGGTCAGCGGTAACCCAACCAGTGACAGGAACGCAATGGTGATGAGAACGGCGGCCAGAGGCTGTTGTTTTCCGATGCCGTTGAAACTGGTAATCGGTACGTTATTCTTAGCCAGAGAAGGCGATAAGGCATCAATCAATAAGAAGCTGGCCATGGTTCCGAATACGTACGCAGCCAGATAAAAAATGGCGGTTTGGTTGCCCAGGCTTGAAAAAGATACCAGGCCGACCAAAACAAAACCCGACTGAGCAATGGAGGAATACGCCATGAGCCGTTTGGCCTCGGTTTGCCAGAGGGCGGAAAAGTTACCAATCGTAATGGTTACCAATGAAATAACGGCCAGTACGGGTTGAAAATTCAGCGGTAAGACACTGAACAAACGCATCAATACCAGAAACGCGACTGCCTTGGGAGCCACCGAAAAAAACGAAACGACGGGTGTGTCGGCCGATTCGTACACATCAGGATTCCAGACTTGAAATGGCACCGCCGATACCTTGAATAAAAGCCCGCTTATGGCCAGGATCAGAGCCGAGGCCGATACCAGCGGATCAACGTGTAATAAGATTCGTCCGAAGGCTGGATTGGTAAAATCAAGCGTAGTAGTTAATCCATACAGCAGGCTCATGCCGTACAGCATCAATCCCGATGCAACGGAGCCAAACAGTACGTATTTCATTCCTCCCTCTGAGCTTTTACGATCTCCCCGAAAGGCAGTCAGGACGTAACTGGAAATGGAAACGACTTCTAATGACAGATATACCATCAGTAAGTTCGTAGCCATGGAAAGCAGGAACAATCCAAACACCATGCCGACCAGAATAGCGAAAAATTCCCCCGACCATCGACGTTTCGTTACCCAGCTGTGCAAAACGGCAATCAGGGCCGAAAAGGTAATGAGGGCTTTGAAAAACAGAGCTTTGCCGTCCAGTAGTAACATCTGATTGAATAAGGCTCCGGGAGCCTGGGTTTGCCATTGATGATACACAAACAGACCCAGAATGGTAAAAACGAGAAACGTAAGGAAATGAAAAAATCCACCGCGACCTTCTTCGGGCACTTCGGGGCTCACTAAATCCCAGCTAATGAGAGCCACAAATGCCACCATCAGCCAGACTTCGGGAGTGAAGTTGGAGAGGCTGGCGATGATGTGGTCGAGTTGTTCAAGCATGTATTCAATCGCCGGGGCTTTCGCGGAGGCTGTTAATTCTAGAAAAAGAAAACTGATTTGCAGACTATGAACCGAAATGTTTCATGAATTCCATGACGTAACCTTCGGTTATCTGAAAGACCGTCCCGGGCAGAATTCCGAAGAAAAGAGAAAGCAGGGCCAGCGGCACCAGCATTACTTTTTCCCGGAAATCCAGATCGGGTAACAGACTTTCTTCGTACAGGGACCAGCGTTTGCCTAAAAATACCCGCTGGAATGTCCAAAGGAAATAACCTGCTCCGAGAATTAATCCGAATCCCCCCAGAATGACCATCCAGACCGGAATATAGATGGAATTAAAGGCTCCTAAGAGGCTGAAAAACTCGCCCACAAACCCGGAAAATCCGGGTAAACCCAGAGAGGCAAAAAAGGCAATGGCCGTTAACCCGGTATACGCCGGCATTCCTAAAGCCAAGCCCTGATAATGGTCAATGTTACGGTCGTGCGTTCGGGAATACATCACCCCGACGACGAGGAATAGCATCGGCGAAAGAATCCCGTGTGAGAACAGCTGATAGATGGCTGCATTGGCTCCTTCGGGCGTCAATGCGGCCAGACCCAGTAACACAAAGCCCATGTGTGAAACCGACGAATAAGCAATTAATCGCTTCAGGTCTTTCTGGCTCAGGGCGTTGAAAGCTCCGTACACGATGCTCAACACCCCTAATCCGGCAATCCAGAAGGCAAAATAGATGGCTCCGTCGGGGAAAATCTCGTAGGCAATCCGGAAGAATCCATACCCACCAATTTTCAGCAGAATACCCGCCAGTACGACCGAAATCGGCGTGGGGGCTTCCACGTGGGCGTCAGGTAACCAGGTATGCAGAGGCACCATGGGTAACTTTACGGCAAAACCGATGAATAATAACAGGAAAGCAGCGAGTCGGGCGGATAAGCCGAAGATTTCGTGTCCGGCCAGAGTGCTTAGTAAGGATTCAGGAACGAAATTCCGACCGTCGTTGAGGTAGGGAATTTCGAACGTGTGTACCAGCTGAGCCGGGTCAATCTGCTGGCGGGCAACCAGGGTTTGTACCTGAGCGACAACCTCCTCCGTAACCTCGGCGGGGGTAGAGACGAGCCCGATACTTAAACTCGTTTCGGCCGGGTCGATCACGGACAGATATAAGCCGATCATGACCAGTAAAATAAATACCGAACCAGCCAGCGTATAGATAAAGAATTTCAGACTTGCGTATTCGCGGCGAGGGCCACCCCAAAGACCGATGAGGAAGTACATCGGCAGCAGCATGAACTCGAAGAACAGGAAAAACAGGAATAAATCCAGAGCCACGAAACAGCCCACGACGGTTCCCATCAGTAACAGATACAGAGCGTAGTAAGCTTTTTCGTTCGTTCGAATCTCGAAGGAAGATACGGCTCCTACGAGCATCACCAGACTCGTCAGCCAAACCATGGGTAAGCTGAGGCCGTCCACGCCCAGGGAATAATCAATGGAGACAATTCCAAACTGCCCGAGAGCCATGGTGATCCAGTCCCTATTTTCGATGAACTGATACCCGACCACCTGCGGGTCAAACGTATGCCAGACCCAGCTGCTTACCACCAGATGTACCAGACAAAGAATAACGGTAACCCAGCGATACGTGGCTTTCAATGCCGATGGAAGAGCCAGCAGCAGCAGAGAGCCCAGGATGGGTAAAAATATAAGTGTAGTCAGTATAGGCATTGTTTCAGATTACCAGGTCCACCAAATTAATAAAGCCGCTAAGCCCAGCATCGTTACTACGACGTAAGACTGCACTTGTCCGCCCTGAAAACGGCGGGTAACTTTGCCGACCGTACCTACTACGTAAGCCGTTCCGGTCGGAATTCCATCCACCAGATACCGATCCAGCCAACCCAGCATGTGAGCCAGAATGACCTGTGCTTTGGCACTGGCATTTACCACGCCATCAACCACCACTTGATCAATCCAGGTACAGAAATCAGCGAATTTCAGAAAGGGATTAACAATGATCGTGTGATATAATGGATCGAGTGTCGGTAAAGGAACGTCCGTTACCTGATCCATTCGTTCGACCGATTGGTAGCGAACCATCGCCAGCACTATTCCGGTAACGGCTACGGCGGTTGAGCCCAACGCAACGCCTAGGTCCAGATGCTCGCCTAAGGGATTCAGCGAAAACAGAAAGGGCAGTGATAAGGCCGCGAGTAGAACCAGCGGCAGTTTCAGCAGCCAGGATGATTCGTGAACGCTTTCCAGCGAAATACGCTGATTCCGCCAGTTACCGAAAAAGACCAGTCGCCATTGTTTAGCCATATAAAAAGCCGTCAACCCCGCCGAAAGTGTAGCTGCAATGGGAAAGATCAGTTTCCAGGAACGAGCCGTGGCCTGAAAAGCTTCGTGCAGAATTTCGTCTTTCGATAAAAAGCCAGACGTAAATGGCAATCCTGCTAAAGCCGCGGCACAAACCGTATAAGCCACAAAAGTGACGGGTAATTTTTTGCGAAGCCCTCCCATGAGTCGCACATCCTGAGCATCAAATCCGTGGCCGGCGTGATGCAGGGAATGAATCACCGAACCGGAGGAAAGGAATAAACCAGCTTTGAAAAAGGCGTGCGTAAATAAATGAAACAGGGCCGCATGGGGTGCTCCCACGCCAACCGCCAGCACCATTAAGCCCAGTTGGGAAACGGTGGAATAGGCCATTGTTTTCTTGATATCCGTCTGCGTCAGGGCGTATATTGCTCCCATAACCATGGTAATCGTACCAATACTGGCAATGACCACCAGAGCGTCGGGCGTGAGGATGGGGAAAATCCGGGCGAGCAGATAGACGCCAGCGGCCACCATCGTTGCGGCGTGAATCAGAGCCGACACGGGCGTCGGACCTTCCATGGCGTCGGGTAACCAGACGTGCAGCGGAAACTGAGCGGATTTGGCGAGCGTTCCACAGAACAGTAATAAGCCAATGGCCGTCCAATACGGATCGCTGGTGAATTCAGTACTGGTCAAAGCACTCAAATCCAGTGTTCCCAGACGATTGTACACGCCAAAAATGCCCAGAGCCAGGCCCACGTCCCCAATGCGATTGACCAGAAAGGCTTTTCTGGCCGCTCCAACCGCCTCGGGTTTAGTGTACCAGAAGCTGATCAGCAGATACGAGCTCAGGCCCACTAATTCCCAGAAAACATAGAGAATCAGCAGGTTTTTAGCCAGTAAAATGCCAAGCATGGAGCCGACGAATAATTGCAGAAAAGCAAAATACCGAAACCGCGACGCATCCTCCCGCATGTATTCCAGCGAGAATACCTGCACGAGCGAGGCAATGAACAGGACCAGTAACAGCATTTTCCGGCTCAAATCGTCCGCCCGCAGAGCCAGGGGTAAGGCTTCCGAAATCCAGGTATGGGTCACTTCAATAGTGGGCAATCGAGTCGTTTGAAAACTCAGCCCTACACCTACTAAAGAGCAACCAAGGCCGATCCAGCCCGACCAGACGTTAGCTTTTTTTCCTGAAAGTATGAGCAGTAAAAACCCAGCGAACGGCAGAAGAAGGATAATCCAGAGCAGTAGTTCGGGGTTCATGTATACTAATGAGTCAGAGATATTGGAACATCACATGGGAAATAATGTCCCGTAAACCTTGTTAATTCGTTGGCAAATATCCGTTTTGAGGATGGTAAAACCAATTGATTTAGTAGACAAAAGCAGTTCTTTTTAATTTAATTAGTCTAGTTATAAATCAACCCATTCCGTATCACCTAACGACCAAAGCCTTGGAACCTAAGCCCGTCTCTTATTCGCAAACCACGATTACTGAATTAATGATCCCGAGTTATGCCAACTTCGGTGGCAAGATTCACGGCGGTATTCTTTTGTCATTAATGGATAAAGTGGCCTATGCCTGTGCATCCAAACACGCAGGTACTTACGTAGTTACGGTAGCAGTAGAACAAGTGGAGTTTCTGCAGCCCGTTGAAGTGGGTCAGTTGGTGTCGCTGCTGGCTTCGGTCAATTACGTGGGCAAAAGCTCGCTGATTGTGGGCATCAAAGTGATCGCCGAATCCATCAAAACCGGGATCAAGGTGCATACCAACACCAGCTATTTTACCATGGTTGCCAAGGACGAAGAAACGAATCAGCCGACGCTGGTGCCTGCGTTATTGCTGGAAACTCACGAAGAAGCCCGTCGTTTTCTGGAGGCCATGAAGCGAAAAGAGCTTAGAAAAAGCTATCAGGATGAATTAAACAACGCCAAAACGATTCTGACGGTTGAAGAAAGTTTACCTTTACTGTCAAATGAACGCTGCGTGTTTTCTGGTTCCAGATGTTAGGTTATCAGCACAGGCGGTCATGGCAGGTTTGCATACGTAACACTCATGAAAAAAGTCTTCCTTACGCTAGTCGTTCTCCTTACATTAATGGGTGCCGGCTACTGGAGTTATAAACACTATACCAAATCATTCAGTCAGGAGTCGCATGCCCAGTTTAACCATTCGGGACTTAAAGTTCAGGTGGATTACTGCCAGCCTGCCAAAAAAGGCCGAACCATTTTTGGTGACTCTGCCCAGGCCCTGGTCCCTTACGGCAAAATCTGGCGAACGGGGGCTAATGAAGCCACCAGACTGGTTGTTAATAAAGATGTGAGTTTAGCGGGTCAACCTTTGCAAGCGGGCGAATATACCCTCTGGACCATTCCCGGCCCTACCAACTGGCAAGTAGTGATCAATCAGGAAACGGGGCAGTGGGGTACGGAGTATGATCCCACCAAGGATTTGTTCCGGGCTTCGGTGCCCTCCTATCAGGTACCTGACTTGCAGGAATTATTTGAAATCAGTTTTGTCCCCGAGCTGGACGGTACCAATATGTTACTCCACTGGGATCATACGGAAGTAAGTGTTCCGATTCGAGTTCAATAGCAGTGGTTGCTGAGTTTTGAGTTCAGGGTTTTGAGTTATAAAGAAAATTGGTCGCTGGGTGTGTTTCCAGCGACCAATTTTTTATAACTAACCACCGAGTTACTCAGAGTTTTGCACACAGATTAATGAGTGAACACTCAAACTTCCTCTAACATTCAAACCTTGAGTCAAACCTCTGCTAATCTTTCATTTCTGCTATTTCGTCCAGATGAACGGTATTGAAGTGCTGGAATACTTTCAGCACAAGAGCCAGAGCCACTACGATTTCAGCCGCAGCAACGATGATCACGAACAGACTGAAAAACTGCCCCGTCAGATCCGGATCGAAACGACTGAAAGCGACCAGATTCAGGTTCGCGGCGTTCAGCATTAACTCTACTCCCATCAGCACGACAATGGCGTTGCGTTTAATAATGACAATCGCCAGACCAATACTGAAAAGTAGAGCCGCCGTCAGGAGAAAATAGGATAATGGAATGATCATGAGCGTTTGGAGTTCAGGGTTTGGAGTGACTCACTACCCTTTCTCTTTTATTTCTATTTATTACCTAAGCTCTGGGTTTTACCGGATAAATAGGCCGCTCCCAGCAGGGCAATCATCAACAGAATTCCGGCCACTTCGAAGGGCAAGACGTAGTTGGTCATAATTCCAACGCCGAGGTCGTGAATGGTCGTTTTTCGTTCAATGGGCTCGTAATGATCCAGTTCAATCCGTTGAAAATGAGCTTTTGAAAGAATCGTCGACAATACTGCAAAAATCCCTCCCGCTGCCAGAATTCCCCAGAAGGTTCGACGGTGTTCGGTTTTCACCGTATTCGGCTGATTCGTTCCCCGGTCAGCTTTGTTACGCGTCAGCATAATGCCAAACACGAGTAATACCAGAATGCCCCCGACATACACCATGATTTGAGTAACGGCCAGAAAATCAGCCCCGGCAAAAACATACAAGCCCGCAATACCCAGAAAAGTCACCATGAGACTGAAGGCTGAGTACAGCACATTACGACTCACCAGCACCACAACCGCCGAGCCGAGCGTCAGTATCATAAAAAACAAAAACACAAAAGCCAGCATCGTTACTCAGGTTTGGGACGTTTGAAAACGGGTTTGAAACTCTTACCTCCGCTCGGTTTTGGTGCTTCCCCGGTGGGCGGTTCGGGTTCCGTAGCTTTCGCTTCGGGGACATTCTCCACGGGTGGTTCAATGGCCGGTTCTTCCGTCGTTTTCTTCTTGAAAACGGGTTTAAAACTCTTCCTTAGCGATTCTTCTCTGGGCTCTTCCGCTACTGGTTGCTCAGAAAGGGGCGTTTCAGACACGGGTTCCAGAGGTTCTGCCGCGGTCTTTTTAAAGACGGGCTTAAAGCTTTTCCGTACGGGCTCTTCCGTCTTAGCAGGAGCTTCCGGTTCTTCACTTTTTTCTTCCAGCGGCAGCTCTGTGGCTTCTTCCACAATCTTCTTTTTGAAGACGGGTTTGAAGCTTTTGCTTCCTCCCGCGGTTGGCTCGGCTGGTTTGTCTTCCAGCTCTGGTGTTTCCTGCTTCGGTTCGGTTGGTTCCGCCGTCTTCTTTTTGAAAACGGGCTTGAAACTCTTGCCGCCGGTAGCCGCTGGCTCTTCTGATGGGGCCTCTGCTTTAGGTTCGTCGGCTACGGGTTCAGAAGTGATGGGTTCCGCATTCGCTTTTTTGAATACCGGCTTAAAGCTCTTCCCCCCCGTAGCAGGTTTATCTTCCGTTTTGGGCTCTTCATCCACCCGCTCAGCTTCCGGTTTTTTAAGGACGGGTTGCTGACTTTCAGAAGCAGGCGTTTCTACTATCGACTCAGACTTGACAGCATCCGCTGATGCATCTTTATCCGCCGACGACTCGCTTTCCTTTCGTTTAAACGAAGGTTTGAAACTGGTTGATTTCTTAGCGGGTTCTTCCGCACCAGCCGGGGTTTCTTTGGGCAAAGCGTTTGCCTGCTCAGAAACCTGATCTTGCCCAGCGGGCGTTTTCTTAAAGCCGGGTTTGAAAGCCGGACGAGCGGGTTTGACCTCTTCCGCTTCAGAAGACTGGTTTTCAATCGGCTCAGCCGCGGGTTTCTTAAAACCAGGTTTAAACGCCGGACGAGCCGCAGGTTTCGCCTCTTCGGATGCCGTTTGATCAGCTTCAGGTTCTTCCGTTACTTTCTTGAAACCTGGTTTAAAGGCCGGACGAGCCGGTTTTACTTCCTCCGACTTCTCTTCTATTTCTGGAGAAGCCTCGGTTTCTGTCGTTTTCTTAAATCCGGGTTTGAACGCCGGGCGAGCCGCAGGTTTGGCTTCTTCAGTCACTGCTTTTGCGGCGGGTTTAACCACTTTAGCGGCTTCTTTTTCCGCCAGAAACTGATCGTATAACTGCTTTTTCTCTTCGGCTTTTTCGGGAGTCAGGTTGGTGTAATGATAGACCATGTCCCGAATATCAAACTCTGAGTAATCGTACGTTTTAGTCATGGTCAGACATTCCGTGGGACATACGGTCGTGCATAACCCACAGTAACAGCACTTGGCCATATCAATGTCAAACCTGGACGCATACAGTCGGATGGACGATCCATCCGAAGCCTTCCCTACTTCACCGGTGGCCCGAATGGGCTCAATTTCAATACAATCCACGGGACAAACCTTCGCACATTTGTCACAGACGATGCAATCGTCCATTTCATTGTGCAGACGGTAACGTCCGTTATCCGGCACAGGAATCGCCTCGTAAGGATAACGCAGCGTAACCATCCCGGTGTCCTGCTCAAAATAATTGGGATTATCAACATATATAGGCTTACGACGACGGGTTGAATCCTTCAAATGTCGCAGTGAGATTTGAAGCCCCTTCAGGCTGGTCTGAATTCCCCGTTTGATCGTTCCCCAATACGATTCGTCTCTTTCTTGCATCAGATCAACTAATTTCAACTCCTTACTGTTAACCCCTCGTTCCGTTAGTCAGTTCCACCAAATTCAGGAGTCGACTTACCCTATATTCTAAATACAGCTCTTCTGCAAAAGTACACTTATAAAACAAAAAACGGCCACCGATTTCGGCAGTAAGACCTAACTTTTTAGAATAGTTCTTAATAGTATGAATTTTATGGTGGGTCTACTAAACTACCCTGATTTGCCGCTGCCAGCTTTTTCGCTGGCAGCCTTTGGTTATTTCACCTGTGAAAATACGATGCGATAAGAGCCTCCTGCTACCAGCGAAAAAGCTGGCAGCGATGAGGTCAATAGGTTTTCCAATTTTTCCTATTTTCTCTGATTCATTACCCACGCCAGTAATTCCAGTGGTCCACGGAAAAGCTGTACCCGCATCAACCTCCAGAAATTTGACTCTCCCAAGGCTAAGCCTACCTGGGCCAGACTGGTCACGGCAAAAGTTATTCCTGAAAACCAGCGTACCAGCTCCGCATTCCTGTGATACATCAGATCGCTGATCCATAATAATAACAAAGCTATTACCAGGAAACTCAAGGCTAGTTTTCGGGTAAATTGCAGGCTGTACACCCAGTAACCGCCCACCGCAATCATAGCCGCATTGAACGGAATATCCGGGGTAATCTGAACCCCGAATGAAAACGTATAAAGAAAGAACAGGCTACTAAGGCTCCAGAGAGCGATGACCAAAGCCCGGATGAATTTCCGCCTGGGTTGAGTCTGGTCTTTAAATAAAAGGGTATTCATTGGATTTTTTTTGCATAAATACCAATGAATACCCGCTCGTAATCAACCGTTTACTCAATCGAATAAACGCTCTGATTAATGACCCGTCACGACAATTCCCAGTTCTTTGGCCAGGGCCTGATCAATTCGCTTCATTTTCATGAATTGAATCAGCAACTCTTCCTGTTCATTGGCCTGCGTTACGATCGTCAGCTTCTGCTTGATTTCATCCATCCGCTGATCGTTGAATGCTTTCTTTAATCGCAGAATACAGCCGTGGGCAATTTTATCGAGTAGATCCCGCTCGTGCGGAATATAGATTTCATGCATTTTCGCCCAGTTTTCACTCAGGGGATGCCGCTCGGAAACAAAATCAATGCTGGTTTGCTGAATCAGTTCTTCGGAATGACTCAGGAAGAAATTAGTATCCGGATACATTTGCTGCTGATCAGCGGCCCGAAAAATGGCCATGAATTGCTGATACGTCGGAGTCTCAAACTCCAGATCGTAGGTTTGCCCGACCATGTATTCCATCAGCGAAACTTCGTGATTTCCTTCGTCCCGTACCTCCGTTTCAATGATTGTTGTTCCGTATAGCACCAGCAAACGGCAAAATTCTTCTTCCTGATACGATAAAGACGAGCGTTTCGGTGGAGCAGCCAGCGGTTGCTTTACCTGCTCCGCCGCCATGAGCTCCGCAAAATCGGGTTCGTCGTCGCTACTGAATCCACTCACTCCGGGGGGCAAGTCGATGGGTTGCGGCGAAGTTTCCTGCTGACGTTCCTGCCGCTCGCGGGTTTTATTATCGCTCTTGATGCGTTCCCGAACCCGTTTGTTGGCTTCGGCCACGAGGGTTTCTTCGGGTAAATCCATCAGGCGGGCCGTCTGCTGGAAGAAAATCTGACGGGTAATGGCATCGGGAATTTTGGAGATACTTTCCACCATTTCCTTAATAACCCCGGCTTTCCGGAAGGGATCATTACCCGCGTCCTGCAACAACACCTCCGCCTTGAACCGGATGAAATCGACCGAGTTTTTCTGCAAATAGGCCTTAAATGCCTCTCCGCCAATTTTCCGAACGTAACTATCCGGATCTTCGCCTTCAGGGAAAGTACAGAGTTTGACGTTAAGGCCTTCCTCCAGAATCAGATCCAGTCCGCGTAAGGAAGCTTTTATTCCGGCGGCGTCACCGTCGTACAATACCGTAATATTCTGGGTAAAACGACTGATCAGACGAATTTGCTCGATGGTCAGGGCCGTTCCTGACGAAGCTACCACGTTCGTGATTCCCGACTGATGCAGAGAAATCACGTCCGTATACCCTTCCACCAGGTAAGCCACGTCTTCATTACGAATGGCATTCTTGGCCTGATAGATTCCGTAAAGAACGTTGGACTTGTGATAAACTTCCGTCTCCGGCGAATTGAGATATTTCGGCTGGTTTTTATCCGCTTTCAGAATCCGGGCACCGAAGGCAATGACCTTCCCCGACACGTTATGAATGGGAAAAATGACCCTCGCCCGAAAGCGGTCAAACACCCGGGCATCGGGCCGGCCGTCGAGATCCCGGCGAATGGATAAGCCTGCTTTTTCGAGCAGGTCCATCTGAAACTGATGCTGAAGAGCATCTTTGGTAAAGGCATCCCAGCTTTCAAGGGCATAGCCCAGCTCAAACTGGCTAATGGTCTGGTTATGAAAGCCTCTTTCCTGAAAGTAACTCAGGCCGATGGACTGGCCCTCGTCCGATTTCAGTAATTTATCCTGGTAAAACTTCTTCGCGTAATCGAGAACAATGTATAAACTTTCCCGCTCATTTTGTGACTGAACTTCCTCCGGAGTTTGCTCGGTTTCCTTTAATTCGATCCCGTATTTTTTCGCCAGATGACGCAGGGCTTCGGGGTAACCGATGCCTTCGATCTCCATGATGAATTTGACCGAATCTCCCGCTTTCCCGCAACCAAAGCACTTAAAAATGCCCCGTGACGGATTCACGTTAAAGGAGGGTGTCTTCTCATTGTGAAAAGGGCAGCAGGCAATCATATTCGCCCCCCGCTTTTTCAGGGTGACGTAATCATTTATGACATCAACAATATCGGCGGTTTCCTGAATGAGTTGAACCGTTTCCTGTGGTATTCGCATAATCAAAGATAGTGAGTTGTCGGTTGGCGGTTCATCGTTTGCAAACTGAAAATTTCTGGAGCTGGTATAAAAAATGAACAGGCCTCTGGTTATGGCGTCCTGGCCGGAGCATGGAAGTCGTTGAAAATCTATCAAACCCCCAATCCTCAAACGCAATGGATCATATCTCGGCGGGGTGCGGAATGGATTTTTCTGAAAATTTCTGCTTTGGGTTCGGCACGGGTGCCGTGAAAGTTTTAGTACTTTGCGGGCAATCTGAATTTCATTTTCCTTTAGCTCATCATTAATCATTCATAACATCCATGAATCTGTCTTTCTCTGCTGAAACTTCTAAAGCTGAGCTGTTCGATACCATCGCTGCCGAACTGGCCAGCCACGGACTTACCATCGCTACACAGGACCAAACGCGTCCCTGGGGTGGCTTTTTTGTGATTGACGAAGCCCAGACCGAGCAATTCGTCAGCACGTATTTTCCTATGGTTCAGATGGAAGACCTGAAAGGTTTTTCCAAACTGAGTCCTAAAATTCTGGTGGTTGCTCCCGAAAAACGGCTCTCCTGGCAGTATCACTTCCGTCGGGCTGAAATCTGGCGGGTTGTGGCCGGAACGGTAGCCGTTATGACCAGCCCTACTGATGAAGAAGGAGAAACGCGTAGCTACGAACCCGGTGAACTGATTACCCTGCAACAGGGCGAACGTCACCGCCTGATTGGACTGGAAAACTGGGGTATTGTCGCTGAAATCTGGCAGCACACAGACCCTGAAAATCCTTCTGACGAAGACGATATCGTCCGGGTTCAGGATGATTTCCAGCGGAAATAGACCCTAGCGTTTGAGGAAGTTTGAATGGGTTAGATAAGGTTTGATTGTTTTGCCGCTCTATCCATTAAGAGGTAATTTCTATTGGCAGGTAACTTCAAACGTCCTTCAGCAAAAAAGGTGACCCGAACCATCGGGTCACCTTTTTTACTATTAAGTATTAGAAAGAACTAGTTCAACGATCCTTTCAGATAAACCTGTCCGGTTGGGCCCGGTTGCGGGCTTCCTCCTTCGGGTTCCAGAGAAATGGCGTAAGCACTGGCTCCGGTAATACTTTTTACTTTCTGCATACTGGTGGCCTGATCAAACAACCCGGCGTCTACGGGTTTTCCGTCCACAATGGCCCAGATTTGGTACTGTTTTCCGGAAGGGGCCGTAGGCAACTGAACATTTGCCATATACGTTTCCCGTTTGGAGTCGTTCCAGTACAACATGGCAAAAGCCGTAGGAGCAATCGGTTCACCTTCCAGCTTCATCATTTTCGTACCCGGATTTTGCAATACCGCTACTTCCTGACGAGCCTGCATAAAGCTGGCCTTGTTGACTTCCAGGTTCTTCGCCAGCTGGGTGTTATTAGACTCCAGCGTAGCTACCAGATCTTCCGAAGCTTTTAATTCCTTAAAAAGAAAAATATTACCTACTACACTCAATACCATAATTACCGCGGCGGCAGCCACCCAGTTACGGGAAGATACCAGCGTTTTGGTCACCGATAGGCCGGGCCGTTGGTTGCTCAGGTTATGCGACGATGACCCCGTCATCGGAATAACCTTGCCTGCTGCCAACTCCTGAATACTTCCCAGTACTTTCTCCCGTACAGCCACTGGTGGTTCAACGGCGTGTTGCCACGCAAAGGCTTCCAGTGATTCCCGAATGTCATCAACCTGAGACTGGTATTCGGGGTGCGTTGATAAAAGTTTTTCCACTTGCGTGGTTTCTTCTTGCGAAGTAATTCCCAGCACATAGCTTTCCAGCAAGCCAGACGAAACTATTTCATGCTCATTCAATTTTTTACGAATTAATGTAGGTGGTGAAATACAAAAACATCAAAAGGAGAGTAATCAGCGTTCGGAGTTGAGCAAGGGCTGCTTTCACCCGAGTTTTCACCGTACCTAATGGTATATCGAGTTCTTCAGAAACTTCGGCTTGAGTATAGCCCTGGAAGTAAACCAGTTCAATAATTGAGCGGTACTCAGGACGAAGTTGACTGACCACTTTTCGAACTCCAATGGCATCAACCTGATGCTCTACTGGATTCTCTTCTTCAACAACACTTACGAAATACTCAAGCGGTTGGTTTTGAGTATTTTGTTGATAATCCTGAGATCTTAGTTTATCGATGGCTGTATTTCGGGCGACATTCAGAATCCAGGTAAATAAACTCCCTTTTGACCGCTCGTAAGACTCAATATTTCGCCAGATTTTTACAAATGCTTCCTGCATGACGTCAGCGGCCGTTTCTTCGGACTTGACGATTTTGAAAATAACTCCGTAGAGAGCGGAAGAATAATTATCATATAAAATGGTAAATCCACGTTGATCCCGCTCACGGAGCAGGCCAACTAGATCATTTTCAGCGACAACAATGCGTTTTTTTCCCAAAAGAAAGATCACTTAAGAATTCTGAACAAAACTAACAGGATGAGAGGTAAAATTCAATAAGTCATACTATTTCGAGTCCTGCTTGTTTGTAAAAGGTTCTTCTTTTCTGAAAAATTTCACTGACACTAAAAAAGACAAAGGGCCTCCATGTAGAAGCCCTTTGTACCGGAAATGAATTAACCCACACCTTTAACTTACTACTCAAACGTTTACCGAAGTAAACCCATGAGCAGTTTCGGTTGTCCGATTATAGATACGGGATTTCATTTCCGGTCGGATTGATGAGAAGTTAATTTTTTTTATAAAATCACTACCGTTAAAGTTAACCATCTGACAGTCAGCCCAAAATAAAAGGAGATAAGGTTGAAACTTATCTCCTTTTAGGGAAACACGTACTGGTAAGTATTTATTATTTCACACCCTTAGTGGCGGCTTTCTGCTGTACTTCACCTTTCAGAAACATGCTTACGGTGCTGTTTTCAGCATTACTGTAAACCGTGATCTGTTTGTTGAAAGGTCCTACCGAAGCGGCATTGTACGTCGCACTTACTTTACTGGTCTTACCGGGCAGAATGGGTGCCTGTGACCATTTTGGAGTTGTACATCCGCAGGAAGCCGTTACATTGCTGATTACCACGGGAGCCTTTCCGGTATTGGTTACCACGAATTCGTGGGTTACGGGCGTACCCTGAGCAATTTTACCGAAATCTTTCGTTTCCGCGTCTACTTTAATTTTGCCCTGAGCAAAAGCACCTGCTGAAATCAGGAAAAAGGCCAGTAAAAAGAAAAGTTGCTTTTTCATTAGGATTGAAATAAAAATGGTTTGGTTTCAAGAGTATGATCGAAACAAAAGTAACGGGAACTATATCCCACGCAAAATCGTCGGGTGTTAACGATATGTTAACGGAGACTTTCGGCAGAACCATCCCGTTTGGAATGCTCGATTCTTTTCCTTTATTTTTACTTTTACAAACATCGTACCTGGGTTTAAAAATTCCTTCCGCTAAAGGAAATTCTTTTAACAAGAGGTTACAGGCACACTTTTCATATTGAAAAAGATCTGCCTGATTTGTATTCACCTGACAAACCGCTTTTTTCGATGGAACAAGCCACCCTTGACAGCGTTGTACTTTCTAAAGAGCAAGTTCTCCTCGATTACCGCATCGCCTGGGAAAGTCGCCATGCCAGTTTGTTAGCCCGCAAGGAGGTTTTTATGGGCAAAGCAAAGTTCGGAATTACCGGGGACGGCAAAGAATTAGCTCAAATTGCTATGGCTCATGCGTTCCGTAAAGGCGACTGGCGTTCAGGCTATTACCGCGACCAGACTGTGGTAGCTGCTCTGGGCGAACTGACCTGGCAGCAATACTTCGCCCAGATTTACGCTCATACCGATGTAGAAGCCGAGCCTAATACGGGTGGACGCATGATGAATGGCCACTACGCCACTCGTCATCTGGATGAGCAGGGCCACTGGTTGCCGCAGACGCCTCGCTACAACAATGCCTCAGATATTTCTCCCACGGCGGGACAAATTCCCCGCTCTATCGGATTAGGTTATGCCTCAAAACTCTACCGTCAGAATCCTGAGTTACATGCCATCACTGACTTTTCCATCAACGGAAATGAAGTGTGCTTTGCCACCATTGGCGATGCCTCTACTTCGGAGGGCATGTTTTTTGAAGCCGTCAATGCCGCTGGGGTCTTACAGATTCCGGTAGTATTCTCAGTTTGGGATGATGGCTACGGTATTTCCGTTCCGGTGCGTTACCAGACGACTAAAGAAAGTATCTCCGAAGTTCTCGCTGGTTTTCAGCGTACGGCCGAAAAGCCAGGTTTGGAAATTATCAAAGTGAAGGGCTGGGATTACATCGGTCTGCTGGAAGCGTATCAGAAAGCCGCTGAACTGGCCCGCACCGAGCACATTCCCTGCCTGATTCACGTGGAAGAAGTAACGCAGCCCCAGGGACACTCCACTTCCGGTTCGCACGAGCGGTATAAACCCGCTGAACGCCTGGCCTGGGAGGTAGAGATGGACTGTAATCGCCAGTTCAAACGCTGGATTCTTGAGAATGGATTTGCGACGGAAGAAGAGCTTTCAGCCCTTGAAGCCGAAGCCGCTAAAGCCGCCAAAGCCGGTCGGGATGCGGCCTGGAAAGCATACCTCGACTACCTGCAACCCGATTTGAACGACGCACTGGAACTGCTGGCTAAAGCGGCCCGATCCAGTCGCTCGGGAGACGATATTCTGGCTATTCGCACTGCCATTCAGCAAAAAGCCAACCCCGTCCGCTCGGATGTTATTGAAGGCGTAAAACAGGCCGTTCGTGCCCTTCGCTTCGAAGATTCCCCCGCCAAAACCAGTTTAATTGAATGGCTCAACCGGACCAAACAGGAAAACTGGGTACGCTTCAATACCTATTTATATAGTCAGTCGGACGAGTCCCCTTTACAGATTACTCCCGTCGCTCCGGTCTATGCTGAGGATGCTCCTCTACTGGACGGTCGGGAAATTATCAATAAAAACTTTGAAGCCTTATTGGCCAGCGATCCCCGCATCTTTGCCATTGGCGAAGACGTTGGGAAAATCGGTGATGTCAATCAGGGCATGGCGGGCTTACAGGCCAAGTTCGGAGAAATTCGGGTAACCGATACCGGCATCCGCGAAACGACTATTATTGGTCAGGGAATTGGTACTGCCCTGCGTGGTCTACGGCCAATTGTGGAAGTACAGTATGTAGACTATATGCTCTATACGCTGGCGACCCTGTCGGATGATCTCGCCTGTCTGCATTATCGCACGGCGGGGGGTCAGAAGGCTCCGGTGATCGTCCGTACGCGGGGGCACCGGCTGGAAGGTGTCTGGCATTCAGGCTCGCCGATGGCCGTTTTATTACATGCCCTTCGTGGAATGCACTTCATTGTTCCGCGAAATCTGACGCAGGCCGCTGGTTTTTACAATACTTTATTACGCGGTGACGATCCGGCTCTGGTCGTTGAACCGCTGAATATGTACCGCAGTAAAGAGAAATTACCTTCCAATCTGGGAGAATTCTGCTTACCGCTGGGCCAGCCCGAGATTCTTCGCGAGGGAACCGACGTAACCATTGTGACCTATGGCTCCATGTGCCGGATCGTTCTGGAAGCAGCCGAACAGTTATCCAAAGCAGGAATTGAAGCCGAAGTCATTGATGTACAGACGTTAATACCCTTCGATTTAACGCATATCATTGCGGAATCAGTCAGGAAAACCAATCGGCTGATTGTAGCGGATGAGGATATGCCCGGAGGTGCTTCGGCCTTTATGCTTCATAAAATTCTGGATGAACAAAAGGTATTTCGATACCTGGATGCCAGCCCTCAGACGCTGACGGCCCATCCTCACCGTCCGGCCTATACAACGGATGGCGATTACTTCTCCAAACCCAATACGGAAGACGTGTTCGATGTAGCCTACAACATCATGCACGAATGCGATCCCCGCCGTTTCCCGGCTCTGGGCTACGAAATTAGCGACTGGACCTTCTCGGGTGCTCGCTGGTGGCATAATCCTTAATCAGACAAAGGAAAGGGATCTTCTGAAGAGCTCCCTTTCCTTTGTCTGATAACTTATTTTTTCATCACATACTTCGCAAAAAAAGAATCTGAATTACCTAAGTATTGTTGCTCCAGGTGTTCATTTTTCTCGGTTACATTTCTTCCCGTAAACCGACTCATGTCTTCTCCAAATTGGTGAGGATTCTGAATGGTAGAAATGGCCCTATACGGTTGATGAACCATTAGCTTATTATAAACTAAAAAAGCAACATTTCTTACTGGAGTTAACATACATAAAATGATCAGAAAACTTAAGCTTAAAAAATAAACTGATTTCCGATCCGGTATTTGTTTCCAAACCATCCAGATGATACAGTAGAAATAAATCAGAGCCGGGACTGACACGCGGGTGAGCCAGTCATTATAATACCCTATATGTATAAAGCTTATTACCATTAGCCAGCTTATTAATAAAAAGAGTGGAATTAACCCTTGGTTTTTTATTCCTCCAGGGCAATGTATGGATAAAACAAGAGCTATTAAACCAAAATTTAATCCAATGAAAACCAGATAATAGGCAACATTTGAAAAGGTATGAAAGCTACTCACTACCATACCAGCCTGGCTCTGCGGGAAATGAGAAAGATAGTAACTTCCCACGCATAAAGCATACATCAAGCCGGCCGCGTTTTCCCAGCTTACTAATTTTTTCCATTCTGTTTTATACACCAGATAAATCAGGAATGGCGTGAATCCCACTAAGCTAAAGGGAGACCATAGAGCCAGCAGGGAAGCGATTAACACCAGATCCTGATTTCTGGATTCCTGAAGGCTCTTACCGATCCATCCGAGTCCCAATAAGGCGGGAATGAAATGCTGTGGAACGAAACATAATTGCGACCATAACATTTCATACCTTAATAAAATTTCAGTATTATTTTTCTGCAAAACGATACCCGGATTCAGCGAATATTTCAGAAGGTATTGGTCCAGGACCTTTCCAGTTAATGTCTTTTCATCGGAAGAAAAGTTCATACTATACCCGTGATGGAGTCCCCAATATCGAATTAAATCATACGCATAATTAATTCCGCTCATAAGCCATACGCCCATCACTACCCAAACACTACGGGTCATCCGTAGAAGCCAGCTTAATCCCAGCCACAAACCCATGGAAGTCCAGATGAACGCAGCCCACTCGGCCGCAGTAAAAGAGAAATACTTTCCTACCCAGGCAATGGGCAGGTAATAAGCTAAGTAATAACAAAGAATGGGGTCATTGTACTCTTTATTTACGTAAGAAACAGGCCAGGGTTTTACAATCAAATCGTGAATCAATAAGTTATGCTTGAAGTAATCAGATTCCTGCGGTTGCATTCCACCTACACCCGCATAATAACACAGGCCAGTCGCCACAAACACTAAGAAAAAGTGAACGGCTGTTAGAGAATTGTCATTATTACTTTTGTTGAATAAGGGAGATTGATATAAAGTATACAGTAAGAATACGAGTAGTAATACAGAAATGAAGGGATTCACCCAAGCCAATAGAAAAATCAGATTAGGTAGTAATAAATAGAAAAAAGTAATAATCCAGAGTACATCTCTTTTCATAGATCCTTCATAATAGGGCTATGAATGTAAAAATAGATAGTTCATCTAAACAAGTAAAACCCGTCTTTCGACGGGTTTTACAAAAAATACATTTGAAGATCCTACACGAAATACTTCGTAACGCCCGGAACGGCTACGGGATACAGGCCATTAGAATCAGGATTTAAAGGCATTTTGGCATCCCAGCTGTACTCGGCAGGCTGCAAGCTCAGCCCTGACATCAGAGCAGCATCCCATTCGATGATCTGACCCGAATACGTTGCCATACGACCCAGAATGGCCGTCATGGTTGATTTGGCTCCGTTTTCAGCATCGGCAAATTTGTATTCACCTTTGGCGATGGCAGCAAAAAGCTCGTCGTGTTCGGTTTGATACGGATTGTTATCCGTCTTTTTGTTGAACTGATACAGGGGCTTTCCTTTGTAATCCACAATTTTAGCCGCGTCGCAGAGAATCTTGCCCTTCGTTCCGAGAATGGTTTCATCTACTTTCGCCCAGGTCCCTTTGATGTGGCGGCACTCGGAATTCAGAATCGTTCCATCGGCGTATTCGAATTCCACGTGGTGATGATCGAAAATTTCGCCGTAATCTTTTCCTTTACGTACTTCACGTCCTCCCGTACCTTTGGCCCGAACGGGATAACCCCCTTTAAACCAGTTAAATACGTCGATATTATGAATATGCTGTTCGTTGATGTGGTCACCGCATAACCAGTTGAAGTAATACCAGTTCCGCATCTGATACTCCATTTCGGTCTGTCCGTCTTTTCTTGGATTCACCCAGACGCCGTCGTTATTCCAGTACACATTTCCTGAAACAATATCCCCGATCATGGCCTTATTTTTCAATAAAGCCCGGTATGAATTCTGGTAGTGGCGTTGCAGACCCACTACGACGTTAAGCTTTTTCTTTTTTGCTTCGGCAGCGGCCGTTAAGACTTTCTGCACGCCGGCGGGATCCGTAGCGACGGGCTTTTCCATGAAAATGTGTTTGCCCTGGCGAACGGCTTCTTCGAAATGAATCGGCCGAAAACCGGGAGGCGTAGCCAGAATCACCACGTCTGCCAGAGGAATGGCCTTGGTATAGGCGTCAAACCCCACAAATTTATTATCCCCAATCGCCAGCCGACTGGCATTGCCTGAGGCGGTGAGGGTTTCCGTAATGTGTTTAACGGCGTTCTCCATGCGATCCGCAAAGGCATCCGCTACGGCAACCAGTTTTACATTCTGCTGGGTTGACAGGGCCTGAACCGCAGCTCCGGAGCCGCGGCCTCCACACCCAATCAAAGCGATTTTAATTTCGTCAGCTACGCTATTATTGAAGAGACTGGCTCCATTGGAAGTCAGCGGAGCGGCCAGAAGCCCGCCCGCCAGAATTGATCCTGCTTTCACAAAATCACGGCGAGATTGAAAATCCTTGTTCATAGAACGGTTTGGTTTAGAAGATACTTAATTTAGGGTTGTTGGTTGTTCGTTGCTGGTTATTAGTGGTTTAGAGTTACTCAGCCTTACTAACAACTATCAACCAATAACCAGGGGTTGTTCCTTGCTGGTTATTGGTAGTTTAGAGTTACTCAGCCTTACTAACAACTCTCAACAAATAACCAGTAACCAACCACTCCCCATTACTGTCCAAGCATTTTGGCGTAGAACGCTTCAGCTTCTTCCCTGGTAGGTTGCTTCACCGGACGCACCAGACGAATACCAATGCCATCTCCATCGGTGAGCCACCATTTGGAACGCGGCACCTGCGGATCCCGGCGATTCCAGTCTTCTACCTGAGCCAGACGTTCGGCACAGCGTAAGTCAGACGCCGGGGTTTTATAACTTCCGCCGCGAGCTGTATGATAGGCCCGGGGCGAGGTACGCGGAACGAAAAAACTACTTTGAGGATTGGCCGCCAGTTTGTCGAAATACTTGGCATCGTACATATCCATCGTCCATTCCGCCACATTGCCCAGCATGTCGTACAGGCCATAGGCATTCGGCTTTTTCTGGCCTACTTTATGATATGCTTCTTTGCTGTTGCTTTCGTACCAGGCAAACTGAGCCATCGTAGCCGCCTGAACTCCCGCCGGATACATTGCTTTGCTTCCCGCCCGGCAGGCATACTCCCACTCTGCTTCGGTAGGCAGGCGATAGAAAACACCCGTTTTTTTCCATAACCATTTGCAATACGTAATGGCCGTATAAGGCTGCATGGAGTTAGCCGGGAAGCCGCCTTCCTTACCCATACCCCAGGTCAGATCAATGTACTGAGCAGTGGGGCGGGCGATGGCATCCGGCTTGGGTTGAGCATCTTTTTCGTCGAAACGGAAAGGGAAAAACTGGTCGTGTGTAACTTCCGTTGCCGACATCCAGAACGGTTCTACCTTCACCTTAACCTGTGGTCCTTCGTCGGGGTGTCGTCCTTTTTCGGAGGCAGGGCTCCCCATCATGAACTCTCCTGCGGGGATGGGTTGCATTTTTATTTTTATGGGTAAACCGGGAATCTCCTCTTCATAAGGTTTTCCCTCCACTACCTGAGCCTGACTAGTAGAGTTAATCAGCGTCAATGCACAACAGCAAAGCAAAAAAAACGCATTTCTGGCAAGAATGAACACAATAAAAAATTTAAGAGGTTATTATAAAAGTCCAGGATTTAGTGTTTTGAGTTCCAGCAGGGATTTATGTTATAACCCATCTCGGATTATCCAAAAACACCAAACTTCAAACCATTTTTAGTAATAGAAAAATAAAGGTGAAAATTACTCTTATTCCGGGACTATTTTTGAGTTAAGCCTCAAACCATTCTATAATATTTGTTCTTGCTGGCCCTAAAACAGCAATTGCCAGCAAAAGCTGGCAATCTGACTTAAAATTCAGACCTGTAAATCAGGCCTTAAACAAATCCCGTAAGACTTCCCGATCATCAAAATGCGTTTTGACTCCCCTGATCTCCTGGTAGGTTTCATGCCCCTTGCCGGCCACCAGAATGACGTCCTTGGGCCGGGCCATGGCTACGGCGATGGCGATGGCTTCCCGCCGATCGGCGAGAATGGTAACCTGTGCCGATGGATCCGCCGGAATTCCTTTTCTCATGTCTTCCAGAATGGCTTCCGGTTCTTCATTTCGGGGGTTGTCTGAGGTCAGAATCACCTGATCAGAAAACTGGCAGGCAATCCGGGCCATTTCAGGACGTTTAGTGGCATCCCGATTACCGCCGCACCCGACCACGGTAATGATTTGTTCACCCCCCTGGCGTAACTCCGTGATGGTCTCCAGTACATTCTTCAAAGCATCCGGCGTGTGAGCATAATCTACAATTCCGACGATGTGGTCGGGTGAAACGATCTGCTCGAAACGTCCGGCGGGGGGCTGAATGGCCGATAACTGGGTTAACGTTTCTTCGGGATCCTCTCCCAATAACACCGCCGTTCCGTAGACTCCAAGAACGTTATACGCATTGAAATTCCCGATTAACTGAAAATGAACCTGCTTCTGATCTACCTCCATTTCCAGCCCATAAATGGAATCAGACAGAATTTTACCCTTAAAGCTCGCTCCGGTTTCCAGGGAAAAAGTTTCCCGTCGGGCTACGGTGTTTTGCACCATGATGCGTCCGCGTGGATCATCGGCATTTACCAGAGCGAAAGCCGTCTTGGGAAGCTGGTCGAAAAATCCCTTTTTGGCTTTAATATAACTGTCGAACGTTTTGTGAAAGTCGAGGTGATCGTGCGTGATGTTGGTAAAGATCCCCCCCGCAAACTGTACACCGGCAATTCGCTCCTGCACGACGGCATGGGAAGAAACTTCCATAAACACGTGCGTACAGCCTTTACTCAACATTTCTGCCAGTAAGGCGTTAAGGGTCAGGGCATCGGGCGTCGTATGCGTGCTGGGAATCACTTCGTCTTCTACCTGATTCTGAACGGTTGAAATCAGTCCGCAGCGATGGCCCAAAGCCCGAAACAGGCGAAAGAGTAAGGTGACGGTCGTGGTTTTTCCGTTCGTTCCTGTGACTCCGATCAGCTTCAGTCGGGCGGAGGGTTGTCCGTAAAAATTCGCCGCTGCAAAACCCATGGCCCTGGACGCATCTTTCGATTGAATATACGTAACCTCTTCCCGAAGCTCTTCGGGTAAATGCTCGCACAGGATGGCACTGGCTCCCAGCTCGATTGCCTTTGAAATATACTGATGTCCGTCTACCTGCGTTCCGGGAATGGCTACGAATAAACTGCCGGGAACTACCCGCCGGGAATCGAAAGTAATGGTACTGATCTCCAGATCGGTGGAACCGGCCACCGCTTCCAGGGAAACTTTATAAAGGATGTCTTTTAGAAGCATAATACAGGCGTTGTGCAATAGCGTGACGCAGTGTGATGACTCAAAAGTACGGAGCAGTTTTTAAGTTTGCTGTTTTCCGTAGGCAGTTTTCCGTTGGATGAACGGTTTATCCGCTTTTGCAGAGACACGATTTCATCGCGTCTGGCTGGGGAATGGAAAGCATTTAAATCGTAACCAAAGCCGCCTCTCCTCCCTGGTTGGTATCCTCACCAACCACCAGGTTTTTAGTAATGGCTAGTGAGGACACCAGCCAGAGTGGGAAGAATTCGTAAGTGCGTTAACCTGCCCGCCCGTCCCCCGGATTAATATCCGGGGCTATCCAGCCCGGGGCTACGCAAATTGAACCCCGCTGGGGTTCTTACGTTCAGTTCCAAACGCCTTGCCTACCTTTGTAGGTTTTAACTTTCCAAACTGAAAACTGAAAACTGAAAACTGAAAACTGAAAACTGAAAACTGAAAACTGAAAACTGAAAACTGAAAACTGAAAACTGAAAACTGAAAACTCAAAACTCAAAACTCAAAACTCAAAACTCAA
>CAJYIW010000006.1 GCA_913775095.1 uncultured Siphonobacter sp.
AGGCATCGTTCATAGCTGATAGACCACGGCATTGATATGCATGCCTGCCCCCACGGAAGCCAACAGAATAAGATCATTGGGATGTAGCTGATAGTGCTCTAGTTCACCCGTAAGAACCTGATGAAGCAGCGTAGGGATGGTAGCCACTGAGCTATTCCCCATCCAGCTGATATTCATGGGCATAACATAATCCGGAGGCGTTTTTCCGTACAAGGTATAGAACTCCCGGAGAATGGCTTCGTCCATTTTCTCATTCGCCTGATGAATAAAAATCATTTTTAATTCATCAATGGATCTTCCGCTTGCATCGAGGCATTTTTTCATGGCTGGAGGTACTTCCCGCAGGGCATATTCATAAACCTTATGGCCTTTCATTTTAATAAACAAGGGAGACTCTTCTGAACCATCGTTTGCTTGCTGAGAATAAATAAAAGAAGCTTCGGTTTGCGTATCCGAGCGGGCGATACTGTTCAAAAAACCACGCTTAGAATCCGTTTTAGTTAAAATACAGGCTCCAGCTCCATCAGCAAAAATCATAGCATCCCGATCACTCGCATCGATCACGCGGGAAAGGGTCTCCGTTCCGATCACTAAAATGCTCGAAGCTGCTCCACTGCGAATAGCCTGATCAGCCTGCATCAGAGCCAAAAGCAAGCCGGGGCAACCGAAAATAAGATCATAGGCTATGCAATAAGGGTTTTTAATTCCCAAGCCCTGCTTGATGCGGGCGGCCAGAGACGGAACCTGATCCCGGGGAGCCCCTTTATGGGCCATATCTCCGTAATTATGAGCGACAATGATTTGATCAAGACTCTCCGGGTTGAGCTGAGCTTGATCAAGAGCCCCTCTTGCGGCCTCCAGCCCCATCATAGATGCCGTTATGCCCGGGGCCGCGTAACGGCGTTGCTGAATACCCGTGATTGCTGCAAATTTTCTGATGGTCGTTTCAGTGGGATGAGATACCGGGGTTTGATCAGGGTTATAAAACTGGGAAGAAAGAAAATCTTCATTCGGAATTGCAAGCGTCGGAATGTAGGCACCAGTGCCCGTAATAAAGGATCGAATCATAAAAAATATCCCTTGGGTCCCTACAGGCAATAGGCAGAAGGAGCGTCGGAAATGTCAATAGTGAGAAAAGAGTTCGGCACTGAAACAAACTTCATTCAAGTCGAACATTGAATAACCAAAGGAGGTAAGCCGTAGATGATTTAGCTTGCGAGCTATGAAGTCGATGTATATAAATATATCAGGTATATGGGATAAATCCTAATCCATCAGGTGAATTATGGAAAGGATGCTTATACCAACCGTGCTATCAGGTTGGAAGTAGCCAAAGGCTAGGGCATTGGATCCTTAGCCTTTCGTAATGCAGTTAAGCCGGAATGATTAAAGCAAAGACTCTTTTTTTAGCCAATAGGGCCTTTTTGTTTACTTTCTTTTCCTGGCACTGCCTGAGCTGCCGGGCATTACTAAACTTAATTGACCCTATAATTTAAGCGGTAGCTCTATCAGTTTACAGAAAATCGTTTGTAGAATGCCATGAAACTAGTTTTAAAATAACTTCGAAAAAACATAAGTGGAAAATGAATTTGCTGCATTAATATTCCTAACAATGATTTTGGAACATCAAGTAGTTATACTGATCCTGCGAATGATTGCGAAATTAGAGTAAATGGGTTTATTCACCTGGTCGGATGATCTGATGGTACAAATCGTCCCAGTAGATTCACGCCTGTACTATTGCCTGTAAACTCGGAACATCATCCAGTTCCTGGGAAATACCCATCTACTATCCAGGGTATGATTAAATAACTAGTGATACCTATGGTTTACCTAACCCTTTTTTTGTTCAACTGTCCCTAATCTTCCATTTTACACCCGGCGGGAATAAATACCACTTAACTATCCTTTGGCAACATCCTTGCAAAACAAATAGGTGGCAGGGATGTTGATGTAGTACTAAAAATAAGGATATGAGCCGACTGCAACAGCTATTCTCCCAATCTACTTTCAATAAGGGAATTCTTATTCCCAGTTTGATTTTTATATTTTCCGTTACGTTCATTGCCAGCTTTTTTCCAAACCTGGCGGCCACGCTACTGGGACATACTCAGGACTGGATCTTCGTCAATCTGAACTGGGTATATATCTGGTCCGTTACCCTTTTCGTGTTTTTCCTGCTGGCACTGGTGTTCAGTAAATACGGCTCCATCACCCTTGGCGATGATGATTCCGTACCGGAGTATTCTTTTTTTTCCTGGATGTCCATGCTTTTTGCCGCGGGCATGGGCATTGGCCTGATGTACTTTGGCGTTTCGGAGCCCATTTCCCATTTCTCTGACCCCACTTTTGCGGAGCTAAGCGAAGTACAGCGGGCCAAAGACGCTCAGTTACATACCTTTTTTCACTGGGGGATTCACGCCTGGGCCATTTATGGTGTAGTGGGTTTATCGCTGGCTTATTTTACGTATCGCTACAAATTACCGCTTTCGCTACGCAGTTGTTTTTACCCCCTGTTAAAGAATCGGATCAACAGTAAAGCCGGGGATGCCATCGACACCTTTGCTTTATGCAGTACCTTCTTTGGCATCACGACCACGCTGGGTTTCGGCGTGGTTCAACTCAACGCGGGTCTCATTGAAGTAGGGCTGATTGATGGAAAAGGATTTGGATATCAGGTTGCTATTGTAGTCGTGATTATGGCCGTCTCCATTTTTTCGGCTACTTCCGGCGTAAGCAAAGGTGTCAAATTTTTAAGTCAGCTCAATATCATTGCCGCGATTGTGCTGCTCCTGTTTATCCTGTGTTTCGGGCCAACGGTTTTCTTACTGGGTTCATTCTCGGAAGGACTGGGGTATTACCTGCATGAGTTTCTCAGCCTGACCTTCAACACCTACGCGTATGAACCCGAGAATCAGCCCTGGTTTTTTCAGTGGACTATTCTCTACTGGGCCTGGTGGATTTCCTGGGCTCCTTACGTAGGCCTGTTCATTGCCAGCATATCCAAAGGACGGACCATCCGGGAATTCATCACGGCGGTATTGCTGATTCCTACCCTTTTTAACTTTTTCTGGATGAGCATCTTTGGCAATACGGCTACCTGGCTGGATCGGGGTATCGCTCAGGGCTCCCTATCCGCTATGGCTGGTCAGGCAGACGCGTTGCTGTTCAAATTTCTGGACTATTTCCCGGCTCCGGGTATCAGTAGCTCACTTTGTATTTTTATCATTTTCATCTTTTTTGTGACCTCCGCCGATTCAGGAATTCTGGTTATGAATAACATTTCTACCAATAATTCGGCCAAATCTCCCAAGTGGCAGCTCATTGGCTGGGGGATTTTACTGGGTCTTCTGGCCCTGTTGTTACTCAATGCCGGAGGATTGCAATCCTTGCAAACCATGACGCTGATTACGGCTCTCCCCTTTGCGATAATCATGCTGTTGTTCTGCTACAGTCTGATTCAGGGACTGATCGTTGATAATTATTACTACACCAAAGGCTTTTCACCAGCCGTAACCCACTGGTCGGGGGAGTTCTGGAAAGAACGCCTGCAACGAATTCTGTCCCAGAAAGATCAGAAGTACGTGGAAAACTTTATCCGGGAGACGGCCATCCCCGCTTTGCAGGAACTGGAAACGGAGTTTAACCAGAAGGGCATAACGGCTACGCTGGAAGTCATCCGGGAAGCCACCGATGTAGTCTTAAGCATCAAACATGAATCCATCGAGGATTTTAAATACGGCATTCGCTGTGAATCCCGAGTGGTTTCGAATTTTCTCGTCAATGAAGAAAATATTCCCAACGTAACCGGGGAAAAATCCTACATTCCTAAAACCTATTTTGGCGACAACCGACTCGGGTACAACATCGAATACTTCACGCAGCGGGAAATCATTGCTGACGTGCTAAAACAGTACGAGCGGTTTCTGGAATTATCCTCCGAGGTTAAGAATGAAATATTTACGGATATTACGCTCAGACGCCAGGAATAAGGATTCGTTTGCTGAATGGTGGATGGCTTTCTATTATCTCATCCCCGTGTAAATGCTTAAAGAACGGGAAGAGATGCCATAGGTTTTGTGGGATCTCTTCCCGTTCTTTGGCCCGTTGCTATTCAGCAACGGAACCCCTATGGAAACCATTCTACTTACGCTGCGGGAGCGAAACGCTCTGCTTTACTGGTTTGGACTGATCTGTCTGGTCGGTTTTATCGTCTGCCTGGTGCTGACCCAGACGACCCATCGACAGGTTCTGGGCATTAATGCTTTCGTCAAGCCCGCCAAGTTCTTCCTCTCCATCTGGCTTTTTTCCTGGACCATGGGCTGGTACAGCGGCTACTTAACCCAGAAGCCTCAGGTCGTTCTCTACAGCTGGGTCGTAATCATTACGATGGTGATCGAACTGGTCATCATCACCGGACAGGCCGCTCAGGGCAAATTATCCCATTTTAATGTCAGTACTCCTCTGGATGGGATTCTGTTCTCAACCATGGGCGTGGCCATTACCATTTCTACGCTCTGGACTGGTTACATAGGATTGCTATTTTTCGGTCAGCATCACACCGTTACGGATCCGGCTTACCTGTGGGGCATTCGGCTGGGCATCCTGCTGTTTGTGATCTTTGCTTTTCAGGGCGGACTCATGGGAGCCCGGCTTAGTCATACCGTAGGAGCCGCCGATGGCGGGTTGGGCTTACCCGCTCTCAACTGGAGCCGACAAAACGGGGACCTGCGGATCGCTCACTTCTTTGGGATGCACGCCCTTCAGATTTTACCCCTGCTCGGCTATTTCCTGACTCACCGCCCTTCCGTGATTATTGGTTTATCCATTACTTACTTTCTGCTGACTACCCTGGTGCTGATTCAGGCTTTGTATGGCCGGTCGCTTTTGGGCAACTTCTAGAGCGTAGTGGAGTCCAAACCTTAACCCTGTCATCCCTCAGGCTAAGCCGCTTAACCCTTTGGTCTTGCTGATTATCCGGAATTTAGCTAGCTTTTACACCCCTCATAAACCTGATACATCTATGGCAATCGCTCTATTCACGTTCGGACTGATTTACGTATGGTACGGTTATAAAGCCGAGAAAGTTAACCCGAATAACCCGGACTATACCAAGGCTCTGGTAGCCACGCTTTTCTGGCCTTTCTCACTCTTCATCAAGCGATATAACTCCTAGCTTTCATACGGGTAAACATCGGCTGACGCCATTTTTAACTCATTCGTATTCAACATACGAAGGTCCTGAATTACTTTTAATGCGGTTCAGGACCTTCGCTTATCAGGACTTCCGGGTTCCGTTCCCATTCCCGGATAGAACCACTGGAACACTTTTATAAGCCTATCCCGTCGGGGACTCATGAGCTAATGGTACACCTGCACGGATACTATCCATCCGGTGATTGCTTCCCCATTACTCACTATAACTACTTAAGTTTAATACTTCTATCGGTATGAGTCCACAACCCCGGCAAACCATTGCCATTATTGGGGCTGGTGCCAGCGGCGTAAGCTGTCTGATCCAGCTTGTTTTTAAACACATCATACGCCGCTCCTCCACTCCCCTTTCTCTGCTGCTTTTTGAACGCAAGGAAGAATTTGGCCCTGGTCTGGCTTACGGAACGGGCCAGGAAGGTCACCTGCTCAACACCAAGGCCGGACTGATGGGAATCATGCCCGGCGAGCGTCTGCATTTTGTTCACTGGATGCAGGATAACCGGGCCATGATTGAGGAAGAATATCCGGATGTTGACATTCACGAGGATGCCTATCCCCCCCGAATGCTTTACGGAAGTTATGTAAAAGATATGCTGGGCTTCTACCGAAAGCTGGCGGCTGAGCATGACATCGCTATCGAACAGATACCGGAAGAAATCGTTGACATGGAGCTATCTGAAGACCGAACCTTACAGCTAAGTACTTCTGAAGGAAATACATTTTCCGGCCAGTACGCCATTTTAGCCACGGGAAATCCAGCTCCCTCGGCTTTTCAGGAATTCGAGGATGTTCCAGCCTTTCTCATGTCGCCCTGGCCGAGTAAAGCCTTACTGGAAACTATTCAGGATAAACATGCATCGGTTAGCATTGTGGGCAGTAGCCTCACCGCCATTGATGCTCTGATTACGCTGATTAACAATGGCCACACCGGCCCCATCAGTTTTTTCTCGAAAACGGGCCAGCTGCCCCGGGTTCAATCCCCTACCGAGGTCGACGTTGATCGCCAGCATCTGACCTTACCTAACATCCGCCAGCTGATTCGTGAGCAGGCCCGGGCCTTACGGGTAACGGACCTGATTCGGTTGTTCAGAAAGGAAGCCGAGGAACAACTGGGCTACAAACCCGACTGGTCCCGCGATGAAAGGGCTGAAAAAGATGCTCTTACGCTTTTGCAGGAAGATATTGTACTAGCCCGGGAGGGCAGTAGTGTCTATCAGAACATTCTGTACGACATGCGGGAAGAAATTTACGACATCTGGCAACTGCTACCCGTCGATCAGAAGCTTTTATTCCTCCAATGGGTTACTCCTTTCTTCAGTATCAATCGGCATGCCATACCCCTAGTAAACGGAGAGAAGATTGCTCATTTACTCGAATCGGGTCAGCTACGCATGACGGGGCTTAGTAAAGACCTGAGCTGGGACGGTCAGAGGTTTTTATTACACCAGCAGGATGGGTCCGTTGACTACGCCGATTACGTGGTAAATGCCGCTGGCCCTGCCACAAAAATCGACCAGATGACCGATCAGCCGCTGCTTCAGAAGCTACTCGAAAGAGGCTACGTTCAGGCTTACGGAGCGGGAGGACTGGAGGTAGACCTCCGAACGCTTCGGGTGAAATCAAAACAGAAAGAGGTTCCGATGTATGCCCTCGGACAACCGTTATCCGGCATCCAGCACGAAGTTAATTCGTTGTGGTTTAATGTCGAGCAGGCGGATTTACTTACCAATCACCTGCTTGAACAACTATAGCCTATGGAAATTATACCAGCTCTGGTTAGTAAAGTCTTACCCCTCTACGGATTTATTATTCTGGGATTCTTTGCCGCCCGAAAGTGGAATCTGAAAAGCAAGTGGATTTCAAAAGTTTTGCTATATGGGCTTATTCCGCTCGTCATCATAGAAAATCTTCTGAAAGCCGACCTGGCTGAAACGGCAGTCATTGGAGCTATCGTTTTTCTGCTGGCCGCCCTGATGAACCTGCCCGCGATGCTGGCCAGCCGATGGTTTGCTCCGGATATGAACGGGAACATGCTGAAGTGCAGCTATTCTTATTACAACATTGGCTGGTTCGGTATACCAGTGGGGATGGCTCTTTTTGGCGAAGCCCAGATGCCCCTGATCATCAGTGCCTACGTTGGGAATGCTCTGTACGGCGATACGGTCTGTTATTATCTGATGTCCAAGACCAATGATGAGTCGCCGGGCAAGGCTCTGGCAAACGTATTTAAAATTCCGGCCATTTACGCCTGTGCTCTCGCCGTTATTTTAAATCTGATGGGAGTAGAGTTTCCCGAAAGCCTGGAGGTAGTCGGGGACGTAGTAAGCTGGACCATTTCTACTTCAGGAATGTTACTGATCGGTATAACGCTGGCAGATATTAATTTCAGGGAAGTGGCGTATCTCGTCTTCGCTAAATTACTGGCCTTACGATACGTGGCAGGGGCGGTGATCCTCGTTGGACTTGTGTTGCTGGAGAAAGTCCTGATTGGCAAACTGGACGAAGATCAGTCCAATCTCATGATCCTGCTCTTAAGCTTTCCGATTGCCGCCAATCTGGTTGTGTTCGCTACCAATCTGGATACCGAGAAGGAAAATTCAGCTCTGATGGTGGGCTTATCGTCCATCGCTTCGCTTCTGCTGGTTCCCTTGCTTGCTTTGATTTTATTCTAGTATAAGGTAGTTAATAGATGAACCCATAGAAAAAGGGCCTGCCCGCGTAATGCGGACAGGCCCTTTCTGTTTTCAGTTATAAACGGGTGATCAGGGCGGTCCATCCGGTCTGGTGACTGGCTCCCAGACCCCTAGACGTGTCTCCGTCAAAGTGTTCATAATACAGAATCAAATCTTTGAAGTAAGGATCTTCGGCGTAGATGTGGTCATTGCCATAGCAGGGTCTTCTTCCGTTTTCGTCGGGACGGAACGCATGCCATAATCGTGCCGACAGAAAAGCGGCGGCGTCTTTCAGATTGCCCCGGTTATCACTTCCGGTCGGTAATGCCACCGTTACCTTATCCTCAAAGTAAGCCCCAAATTCTTCCAGTGATTTGACAATGAAGAAATTAAATGGGTACCACACCGGTCCTCTCCAGTTCGAATTCCCTCCAAACATGTTATTGTCGGATTCTCCGGATGTGTATTTGATTTCCTTCATCTCACCGGCAATTTCCATCTGGAAAGGTTCACGGTACACTGCCGACAGGGAACGAATGCCGCCGGGAGCCAGAAATTCATCTTCTGAAAAGAGGAAAGCACTCAGGCGACCCAACTGGTCCGCCGAAAGCAGTGAAAAGAGTAAGGATTCTTTTTCGGGGTTGTCGTTGATCACGCAGTAACAGGGATTGTCAGAAGCCGAGCTGAAGTATCCCTGTACTTTTTCATAGAATGAGGGCAGGGATTTGATGTGTTCCCGTTCTATCGTCATCACCGCGAAGAGATTAGCCAGCCCTACCAGCGATCGCAGTGGAATGGTAATCTTCTCCCCCGAAGGCAAATGGAGAATGTCGTAGGCAAAGCCATTATCGCTGTCGGGGTTATGGTCATCAATCCAGAGTCGGGCCGCATTTTCCAGAGCCTTGCTGATTCGCAGGTAATGATCCAGGTAATAGCAACTGAGCGGCTCATAGATTTCGGGGTTATCCTGGGCCAGCTCCAGGGCAATTCGCATCATGGAAAGGGTGTAGGCCGCAACCCAGGCGGTTGCATCGGCCTGATCCAAAGTTCCGCCCGCGGGAATGTCCTCACTGCGGTCAAACAGACTAATGTTATCCAGCCCCAGAAAACCACCCTGAAACAGCCCGTCTTCTACGCCACCCGCGTGGTTAATCCACCATTCGTAGTTGGGCCGCAATCGGTCAAACATGACGGAAAGGAATTCGTAATCTTTCCGGCCCGTAAATTCCAGCTCCTGTCGGTAAAAGACCCAGCTGATTGCCGCCCGCAGCGGTGGGTTATTATCCGAGAAATTCCATTCATAGGCCGGTAAGCGTCCGTCTGGAGACTGGTAACGGGGATCCGCGTGCAGGTATAACTGCTGTTTGGCAAATTCCAGATCAATACTTTCCATCGCGATGGACTGAAACGCCTGATCCCAGGCCGCAAACCAGGGGTATTCCCATTTATCAGGCATAATCATGATGTGCTCGGCGTTCAGGTGTTGCCAGTCTGAATTACGCCCCTGCCAGCGTTCGGAGGGAGGAATGGGCTGTCCGACATCCCCTTCCAGCCACCGGCGTACGTCGTAATGGTAATACTGCTTGGACCAGAGCAAACCCGCCCAGGCCTGCCGCTTGATTCGGGTGTCGTCTTCCGTTAATCCCTCCGTCAGCGGAGCATAGAAGGCATTTGCCTCTTGCTGGCGTTGGCTGAATACGGTATCAAAATCTTCCCCAAGATCCGTTTCTTCGTTACTACTCAGCCGCAATCGAATTTCGCGAGATTGACCAGCCCCCAGAGTGATCTCGTAGACAGGAGCCGCTTTTGTACCCGTGCTCTGCTGCTGGAATGGATCATACTGTCCCGTCGTGATGGCGTCGTGAAAAGCGTCTTTTACGAAAGGAGAATCATTGGGATGGCCAAATACCCGCTCTGTATTGGTCTCATTTTCAGTCATTAAAACTGCCTTCGCGGGTTCGAACGTCAGCGTGTACGTCCCCATGCGATGGTGACTGGCCCGCAACTGACGATCATTGATCCGTTCGATGACGGGCTTTTCTGTTTCAACGTGAAACGCCCAGCGATTACGGAACCAGAGCGTCGGAAGTAAATGCAAGGTAGCTTCGGCGTCGGCCCGGTTATGAATGGTGATGGAGATGAGGATGTCCTGTTTATCTTTTTTTGCGTAAGATACCTCTACGTCAAAATAAGCCCGGTCGTGGAAGAGGCCCGTATCCAGTAATTCATATTCAAGTTCGTGAGGACTGCGATTGGCGTTTTCCTGCACCAACTGTTCATAGGGAAAGGCTGCCTGCGGGTATTTATACAACATTCGCATGTGACTGTGCGTAGGTGTATTGTCGAGGTAATAGTACAGCTCCTTTACGTCTTCGCCATGATTGCCCTGCGAATTGGAGAGACCAAATAGCCGCTCTTTCAGATAGGGGTCTTTTCCATTCCAGAGCGATAAGGCAAAACACAGGGTCTGTGTCTCGTCTGAAATGCCGGCCAGCCCATCTTCACCCCAGCGATACACCCGCATCCGGGCGTGATCATGAGGGAAGGCGTCCCAGGCCTCGCCGTCCACGGAATAATCCTCCCGGACCGTTCCCCATTGACGTTCACTCAGATAGGGTCCCCATTCATACCAGTTTTCCTGTTTAGCCCACTGGCTGTCTAATCGTTTCTGTTCAGCGTTATCCATTGAATTGTAGTAGGTGTGGTTACTGGAGGCCCTTACCTAAAATTCCTGTTCCCCGGAAACCTGAGTACTTCATTACCCGAACTAACGAAAATCAATCTTACCTGTCAGTAGCACGCCAAAAAAAGGGGGGGGGGAATTGGCAACCAGAGCAAACTGGCTCCCTTAAAAAGATAAAGCTTACCCTCTTGTTCAGGTAAGCTTTACGCGGTAGATATGACCTTATGAATTATTTAACGTCTGAGCGGTTCGGATGCAGACAGTCCGTCCAGTAACGAATGACCGAATCCAGCTGTTTTTGAAAGGCCGTCAAATCCGGACTTTTCTCAAAAAAGCCCTGAATCGTTAGGTGATACGCTTCTTCCAGCTCTCTTTTAAATATAGGATGAGAAAAGAACACGAAGGGAATCGCTTTCGTCCGAATCTCTTCGTCTTCGTCCAGCTTGCGGCGGAGTTCCATGCCCGTCATACCGCCCAGGTGTACTTCAGATATAATCAGAAAAGGCTGCAAACTGCGGCTTTCTAAAGCAGACAGTAAGTCTTCACCCCTGGAAAAGAAACGGAGTTGCAGATAAGGGGCAATTTCCCGAAGTATGTTTTCATAGATGTGACGATCATCTTCATCATCTTCCAGAATAATAAGAGGATGCGTTTCAAAGTCGAAGGAGTGGCTCATGCAGTAAAGTATCAAAAGTTAAACCATTCATATCTACTAAAATCGTGCGAGCCTTCCGTTTGTTAACTACAGTCGCAAAAATACCCCAATTATTGAGGGGGTAATGACCGAGAATACATAGAAAACCTCAAGTTATGGGCTTCTAAAAGACCTTATCCTTTCACCTCAGGCTGGCTTTTAGGCAGATACACTTCAAACAGGGCTCCCATCCCTACCTGACTCTGAGCCGTAATGAATCCCCCGTGATTCAGAGCCACTTTCTGGCAAATGGCCAGTCCGATTCCCGAACCTTTAAATTCTGTCTTTCCATGAAGCCGCTGGAAGACCCCAAAGATGCGTTCGGAATACCGTTCATCGAACCCTACCCCATTATCCTGAATACTAAATTTATAATACATTTTTTCATTGCTTTGGGCAATGAAGTTCAGGGGTAATTCACTGGCATTTATTTCCCTTTTATTGATTTGAATCGCCGGGATTTGATCCTGCCCAGTTAGTGTTTTACTACTGAATTTCAGGGCATTGGATATTAAATTTTGCCAAAGCTGCTCAAGCTGCATGGCATCACCTTCAATCACGGGCAGCGGAACTACGCTGAGCTGAGCCTGCGTTTCTTCCAGGGTTACGGATAAATTTTCCTGAACCCGCTCTAGAATCTGATTCAGATCCACTCGCTTGAGTTGTGGAGTAGCATTAGAGATTCTCGAAAACGTCAGCAGATCACTAACGAGCAGACTCATCCGGCTGGCCGACTGTCGGATACGGTCCAGATAGAACTCGTCCAGATACTGCTCCCGCTGGTAGCGTTTGACGATCAGGTCGCTGAATTGCCGGATTTTACGCAGGGGTTCCTGCAAATCATGACTGGCAATGAAGGCAAACTGTTCCAGGCTTTCGTTCGAACGGCTCAGGTGCTCATTGGCCTGTAAAAGCTCCTCATTGCTTACCTGTAGTTCCTCGTTGGTCGCCGCCAGCTGCTGGGTTCGCTCTTTTACGCTAACCTCCAGCACCTGCTGCATTTTTCGCTGACTTGAAACGTCCTGAACAAAACCCCGGATGCGGGTGGCCCGCCCGTGTTCATCAAAATGCGTATTTCCCAGAGCGTACAGGGTATGATGCCGCTGGGTTTGAGGGTTAACCACCTCGAATTCTATTTCAAATCGTCCTTCGGGATATGACGTTACTGCTTTTCGGTAGGCCTGTTCCAGCAAACGAACGTCCAGATCCATCCTGCTGATCTTCTCGAAAGTCAGGGCCGAAGTAAATCCTATCCAGGCACTGACTGCTGCGGAAAACGAAAGCACTTTTTCTTCAATATGAATGACCCAGGTACCCAGCTGAGCCAGGTTAACGGCATTCTGAAGGGACTGACTCGACTGCTCGCTTCTTTTCTGAAGCCGAATCTGAGTGGTGACATCAATCGAGAAACACAGGATCCCGTATACTTCCTGATGATCATCGAGCAAAGGCGTGTAGCAGACATTGAAATACTTCTGCTGCAACTGCCCTTCCTGCATAATATAAGCCGTCAGGGCTTTCTGCTCGTACGTTTCTTTGGTTTCGTAAACCTGCTGTAGTAGGTGCAGGAACGGCTGATTTTCTATCTCAGGCATCACCTCAATCAGAGGTTTATTGAGAATATGAGGTCCCTTTCCGGAGATATCTACAAAAGCCTGATTAACCGTGGCAATTTTAAAATCAGGCCCGATCAGCCGGGCAATGGACACCGGAGCCGACTGAATTACGTGCTCTAGTTCCGCTTTTTGTCTCTCCAGCTCTTTCCGCATACGCACCTGAGACGTGACGTCCGTAGCAAGCACCAGTAATTGGGTGTAACGCTGAAGATCCTCGTTCCAGTGAGGTTTATACGTGAAGTCAATGTAGTTCGGCTCCTGCTCCGATGGCAGGGGGACTTCCACTTCCGGTACACTCAGAATGGTTCCGGAGGCCAGTACTCCTTTCAACTTTTCTTTATATTCTTGTCCGATCAGATCAGGTATGGCTGCCAGCAGGGGTTTCCCCAGCAACTCTTCCGTTTTTTTTCCGATCAAAGTGGCGTATAGAGCATTGATAGTTACGTAACTGAGATCATGCTCCTCCAGTAGAGCCATGCCTATCGACGTAGAGTCAAGCCACGTAAACAGCTCCTGAGATATACTCACGGGGGCGGATTTTACCTGCTGTGCAACTCCCCGAAGGAGGAGGGTGTCATTTACCCGTTCGGATTGACCCCATAGTCTGACGGTATGGTAGTCCTGAATCAGCGGATCCATGCAACGGAAGGTAACATCGAGCGAAGTTTCTGTTTTCAGAGCCTGAGCAAAAGCCTGATTGACCTGATCCCTTTCTTCCGGATGCACCCGGTCAAGAAATGCGGTATAGCTATGATCAGATGGGTCTTTCATGCCCAGTAGTTGCTGAAAGCGGTCATCTCCCCGGTAGTGTGCTGACGTAGAATCCAATTGCCAGATGCTTAGTCCGGCAGCCTTCAGGGCTAAATCAGTTTGTAATGTAAATTCAGGGGAATAACTCATAAGTCGGGCAAACTACTTGGTATATGATAAGTAAATAACCTTCCAGGCACTAAAAGGTTAGCTAAAAGTAAACGTAACTTTTTTAACTGACAGGAAAATCCCGAAGAGTCTTCTAAAATGTAATTGAACCAAACAGCTCTACTCCTGCTGACCTTCAGATCCGGTAACTGAACATTTAGAAAGTTATCCCTGCTGAAAAACCTTTCGCGTAAGGCATTGAGTAAGAATGATCTGAAAAATACATGAACTTACCACTGGTAATTCTGTACCACTAACCACGATTATACTGCATTACTGAGGACTGAAATCAATCTCCTGCGATGGGGAACCTGAAAACTTATTTCAGAACCTCTATTCGGGCTGCGAAGGCAGACGGGTGCTTTGTAACCAGAAGCTCTCTACACTATCCCAGAAATTTTCCAGCTTTTTATAACTGTCGGGCTTAACCACGTATCCGTTGACTCCCAAATGATAAGCCAGATTTACGTGACTTTCTGCGTCTGAGGTGGTTAGCATCAAAACCGGAAGTTTTTTAAGTCTGGGATCATTGCGAATTTTCTCCAGTAAGCCTAACCCATTCAAACCGGGCATATTGATGTCTAAGAGAATAATGGCCGGCCACATTTCTTCTTCGAAAAGCAACTCATAGGCCTGGTGGGCATTGCTCACCATTTTTAGCTCAAAGAGCCGATCTTTTTCAGCGAAGGAAGCCTGTAGTAAAAATTGATCGTCTTCATCGTCCTCTACTGATAATACTACGAAGGGTTTAATCGGCATATATTCCTTTAATTGAAAAATGTAGGTTCTTACTAGCCAGACTAGTCATTAATTCTGGGCAATTGAGCACTGTGAGACCAGAACATATTGAGGCTCAGCCAAAAGGCCTGAATGCTGGTGAGATCGCTTGGTTTTTCCAGATACGCACTTGCTCCCATTTCGTAGGCCTTGTCCACCAGTGAAGTGGTAGTAAACATGGAAAACATCAACACAGGAATGTGCCGAAAGCGGGCGGACTGTTTCAGTTGTCCGAGCAGTTCCAGGCCATTCATTCCCGGTAGGTCATAATCCAGAAGAATGATGAAGGGACGAAAAGGGGGGCTTTCCAGATACTGCTGTACCTGTTCCGCGGAAGAAAAAAATTCAAATCGGCAACCAGGCTGGCTTCGTTCATACCCGAGCTGTAAAAGCTGCTGATACTCCTGATTGTCTTCAATGATAAGTACCGTTGGTTTAATCATACTGCTATGAGAGTTAGTAAATACTCCTAATGAAGCAAAATTACTAAAAAACCATACGATCCTTACCTTAAAGTAAACAAACTAGCAGCAGAGAGTACTAAAAATGAATAATTGCTAAGGATTACTCTTCAATGGGCTGGTCGGGAGCCCGGGATTTTAACCCTTGTAGACCTGTTTTCCCAAATTCTTTACGCGGGGAGATACACGCAAAAGGACGCACCTTTGCCCGGATCGCCCTGAGCCTGAATAAATCCGCCGTGATTACTTACTACTTTCTGACAGATGGCCAGCCCCACGCCCGTACCCGCAAATTCATTTTTACCGTGTAATCGCTGGAATACTCCAAAAATGCGATCGGCGTAGGTTTCATCAAACCCAATGCCGTTGTCTTTGATGATGATGCGGTGATACTCTCCTCTGCCGGGTTGCCATTTGTCAGTTACTGCAATTTGATCGGAAGAGAACAACTGATACTTTATGTCGATGTGAGGAATCATCGGATTCCCCTGTAGATCTTTGCTGCTGAACTTTAAGGCGTTGGACAGGAGGTTTTGAAAGAGTTGCTCCAGTTGCCGTTCGTCGGCTCTGATGACGGGTAACTCCTCACTTTCAATCCGGGCATTCGTTTCTTCAATGGATACGGAGAGATTATCCATCACCTGATTCAGGACCTGAGAGAGGCTGGTAGACTGAGTAAGAACGGGGCCATTGGAAATTCTGGAAAACGTCAGCAGATCCTGAATGAGAACACTCATGCGTTGGGCTGAACCCTGAATGCGTTCCAGAAAACGAGCATCTTCTCCCAGCGTTTGCTGGTGCCGCCGGACGAGCAGATCACTAAATTGCTGAACTTTGCGAAGGGGTTCCTGCAAATCATGACTGGCAATGTAGGCGAACTGTTCCAGACTTTCGTTCGAACGGCTCAGGTGTTCATTCGTCAGGTACAGTTGCTGATTAATCCGGGCCAGATCCTCATTGGAAGTGGCGAGCTCTACATTAATCGCGGCGAGCTCTTCCGTTCGTTTCTGCACCAGAAGCTCCAGAGACGCCTTGTTTTCCATTTGCAGCGTGATGTCCTGAGCACTACCGCTGACGCTTATGGCTACACCCTGGCGATCACGGTTGATTTTTCCCTGAGCGTGAATACTCCGTTTTTGCCCGGTTTTTAATCCGGTAATCGTATAAATCACATCAAAAAAACCATTGCTGCCGGGTAGCCGGGCTTCCCTGATCGCCTGGTGGATCAGCGGGTGATCATCCGCAAGAATGGGTTCATACCCCCGTTCGATGGTCAGTTCTTCCTGCGGGTCAAATTCACACCACTGCCGCAAACGATCCGAGTATTCTACCTTTCTGGTATTAAAATTTACTTCCCAGGTGGCCAGTTCAGCCAGTTCGATCGCCTCCGCTAATTCGGCCTGGGCTTTGGCCAGCCGCTGCTGTATCCGAATGGCCTCGGTTACGTCAATGGCTATATCCAGAATGGCATAGACTTCGCCTTTTTCGTTTAATAAGGGAGTATAGGTAATGTTGTAAATATTATAGGTCATTACCCCGTGCCGAACGATATTAACCTGAGAGCCATCACTTTGGAACATGACTCCCGAGGTGTATACCTCATCAAGTATTTGCAGGAAGGGTTGATTTTCCAGTTCGGGCATTACTTCTCTTAGGGGTTTACCCACAATGTCCGGCCCTTTCCCGACAATATCAATAAAAGCCTGATTAGGCATTTCGACCACTAAATCTCTGCCTACGAACAGGCCCATGGCCGCCGGAGCGGTAGCAATGATGTCGCGAAGCTGGGCTTCACGGGCTTCCACCACTTTTCTGCTTCGCACCTGTTCGGTTACATCCGTAGCAATCACGAGAATACCGGAGATGTTCTGCTGCCCGGCCTGACGTTGCGGATGATACGTTAGATCGACGTAGATGGTTTCGAGCTCCTGATTACGCCGCAGGGTTACCGCCACTTCCTTGGCAATGTAGGGAATACCCGTTTCTAACACGCCTTGCAATAATTCCACAAAGCCCTGCCCTTCAAGTTCCGGCAGGGCCTGCATGAGGGATTTACCGATGATCTGATGGGGCTTTCTCCCGACCAGCTCTCCGTAAAATTCATTCGCGGACAAAAAGGTTAGCCCCCGGCGATCCAATTGAGCAATGCCGACCGGAGAGGATTCAAATGCGTTAAGAATCTGTGACTGAGCCTGATGTTCTCGCTCCAGGTTCTTCATATCCTGAGTTACATCCTGAGCGACCCCGCCGAAACGATACACCTGTCCGTTTTCATCAAAATACGACTTGCCATAGAAGCGAACCCAGCGAAGGATTCCGTCATCCGCTCCAATGGTTCGGTAAGTAATATCATATAAACCGCCATACTCCTGCTGAAACGCTTTCTGCACGGCTTCATCCACCCGGCTTACGTCTTCGGGATGAATGTAGGCAATAGCTTCTTCATAAGGGAAGTGATGGTCTCTGGAGAGTCCAAAGAGCTCCTGACAGCGATCATCCCAAATCAGTTTCATCGAACTGGGATCCAGCTCCCATACGCCCAGACCTGCGGATGTTAAAGCAAAATCTATATCTAAACGATCCCGGAGCGAGCTGGGTATGGAAGAATTTTCACCTGGCATGTGAGTCAATTTCTAGAAAAGTGTAAACGTGTAACCATTCCAGCTAAAAATGGTTGCCACTTGTGGAAACGGGGTATCCCCCAAGCACAAGTCTCAGTCTTGGAGATCACGGAATTACGTTCCAGAGGTATTTCATATAAATCACGAAGAGCCCCTCAGGATTTTGAGAGGCTCTTCGTGAGAAAGGACTATAAAGCCACATCTTTTACTTCCAGGGATCCAGTACTACTTTCACACAGTCATCCACTCGCCGCTTGAAGATGTCATAGGCATGAGACACCTCCGTCAGGGGCAGGCGGTGCGTGATGATATCATCGAGCTTTACTTTGCCTTCTGCCACATAGTTCAATAAGGTGTCGATGTGTTTGTGAGCCGGAGCCTGACCGCCTTTCAGAATAATCCCTTTGTCAAAGAACTGACCAATCGGGAAATTATCGTAGGTAGTGGGGTAAACGCCTAATACCGATACAATACCACCCCGCCGAACGGCACTCATGCAGGCTTCCAGTACTTTGGGTGAGCCTTTTTCCAGGTTAATGACGGCTTTGGCCCGATCCAGTAAGTTACGGTCCGGTTCGAAACCAACGGCTTCCACGCACACGTCGGCTCCGCGTCCGTTGGTCATTTCCCGGATTTGAGCCACTACGTCCTTGGCATCGCTGTCCCAGAGAATGGTTTCGCAGTTAGCCGTTTGTTTAGCTTTTTCCAGACGATAGGGAAGGGTGTCGACAATAACGACCCGGGCTGCTCCCCGCAACCACGCACTTTTGGCGGCCATGATTCCTACGGGGCCAGCTCCAAAAATGGCTACGGTTTCGCCACCTTTTACTTCACCCCAGTCAATACCGCTGTAACCCGTCGGAAAAATATCCGTCAGGAAAAGGACCTGTTCGTCCGTCAGATTATCCGGAACGATACGGGGACCGTAATCGGCGTAAGGCACCCGAACGTATTGTGCCTGTCCGCCGTCATAGCCGCCGTATAAATCAGTATAGCCAAATAAGGCTCCGCCTTTTTCCGTCAGCAGCCCCCCTTCAGGACCATAATGTTCGGGATTGCTGTTTTCACAGTGCCCGGGCAGGTGATGGTCGCAGAAGAAGCAGTGACCGCAGGCAATGGGAAAGGGAACCACGACCCGGTCGCCGCGTTTCAGATTTTTGATTTGTGGGCCTACTTCTTCGACAATGCCCATAAACTCGTGACCCAGCACCATCGGTCGGGGCTGAGGCAGTCCACCCGAATAAATATGCAGGTCCGAGCCACAGATCGCCGTGGCCGTTACCTTTAAAATAATGTCTCTTCCTTCCTGAATGGTAGGATCATCTACGTTGTCACAGGTGACCGTTTTAGGACCGTGAATTCGGGCTGCTTTCATAGGAATAGTGGTTTAAATGAAAGAAACAGATATAGAATCATGCCAGTAAGTGGGGTGATTACGAGAGGTAATCCCCACTGGAATCTTCTCCAGTACCGCTTAATTAATTCCCGTTTTTCTAGTTGTTTCTGCTTTACCCAATGGTCCAGCGAGGCCTGTATTCCCCCATTTAATAGGGAATGCTTCTTTTTGATTTCACCTGACGAAAACCAACTCCCTAACATCATTTTTATGAAAATCGGCATCATTGCCCATTTGAAACATCCCATCCGCAAGCCGTTCATGGGTGGACTCGAAGCCTTTACCTATGACATTTGTAAACGGCTGGAAAAACGAGGTCATGAGGTGGTGCTCTACGCCAGTTCCGGGTCAGATGCCGCCTCCGTTATTAAACCCATTCTGGAAGACAATGCCTACAATCAACTCACCGGAACCCGCTATCCTTCCCATGAATTATGCCAGGATTTCATTACTACCCATCACGCTTACGTAGAACTTATGCAGGACATCGACTTTGATGAGCTGGATATCATTTTTAACAATAGCCTGAATTACGTACCCATCACGATGGCCTCAGTCGTTCGGACGCCCATGCTGACGGTATTGCATACGCCACCCATTTTCGAGATGAAAAAAGCCGTTAGCCGGGAACAGCAGTCGGGCAAGATCCGCTACGTTTCCGTGTCAGAGAAAAATGCCCGGTCGTGGTCGCCCTACGTGGCTTCCTGTCAGGTTATTAACAACGGTATTGACTTGTCAACCTGGACATTTCATCCGGAAAATCAGAAAGAATACATCCTCTGGTTCGGCCGTATTCACCCCGACAAAGGACTGCATCTGGCCATACTGGCGGCCAAAACCGCGGGTAAACGTCTGAAAATTGCCGGGACCATCAGCGATGCCGCTTATTTTGAAGAATGGGTGAAACCCCTGCTCGATGATACCATCGAAATGGTCGGTCACTGTACGCCCGAAGAACTGAACGGACTCATCGGAAACGCGGAAGTGTGTCTCATTACGCCCTGCTGGGACGAACCTTTTGGGCTGGTAGTGGCCGAATCGCTGGCCTGCGGTACGCCCGTGGCGGGGATTTCCCGGGGGGCCTTACCTACGCTGTTGAGTCCGCAAACGGGCTGTCTGTCTTTCTCTGCCAATCCCGAGAGTCTGGCCATCTGCATCCACGAAGCTGCCCGGCTGGATCGGCAGGCCTGCCGTGAGCGGGCTGAAAGTTTTTTCGATGTCGAGCGAATGGTAGATGCTTATGAAGAAACTTTTCTGGAAATGATTGCCCAGCATTCATCCGTTTCGTATGCCGTCTAACGTTGCTTTTTACATTCATCACCACGGAGCGGGCCATTTGATGCGGGCCATCGCCATTGCCGAACAACTCACGGACTGCTCCGTGACTTTTCTGGGTAGTAATCTGAAAAAACACCAGACGCTCATTCCGGGGGGTATTCACTGCATTCATCTTCCGCTGGATGTGCCCCAGCCTGACGACGTGCATCACCAGCCGGGACCCGGAGCCGATTGTTTTCATTACGCTCCGCTGGCCGTAGGTGGCCTGACGAAACGCATGGCTCTGCTTACGCAATTTCTAACGTCTCAGGAATCCTTACTTCTCGTGGTGGATGTTTCCGTGGAGGTTACCTTACTGGCCCGTTTGCTGGGCATTCCTACCCTGGTGATTCGTCAGCACGGACATCGTCAGGATTTGGCTCACCGGATGGCCTACGAAAGTGCCCAGCTTCTGGTGGCCCCTTACCCCGATTGGATGGCCGATCGGCAGGAAGACTGGCTGGAAAGTAAAACGCTGTATTCCGGGGGATTTTCCCGGTTCACCTTTACTGCAAAACCTGTTGATCTGGGAGTAATTAAAAATCAGGTAGCTGTGTTTGTGGGACAAGGAGGAAGCTCTTTAGACTCCAACCTGTTGAAGCAATTATCCCGACAATGTCCTGATTATGAGTTTCATGTACTGGGCATTTCACCTCTGGAAGCCGAACCTGATTTTCAGAATCTGATTTTTCATGGCCGTCTGGACAATCCTCTACCCGTGTTGATGCGTGCTGAGTTAGTCATTGGAAATGCGGGACATAATACTGTCATGGAAATGGCCGATTTACAAAAGAAATTCGTCTGCATTGCCGAGGAGAGGCCCTTTTCGGAGCAGGAACAAAAAGCGGCCTTTCTCAGGGAAAAGGCTCTGGCCGTAGTGCTCTCAGCCGGGGATCTGGCCGAAACTGACTGGCCCACCACTTTACGGAAAGCCCAGGCCCTGCACCTGGATCACTGGCGGGGCACCATCAATCCGCAGGCCCTGAGGCAGATTGCCGCAGCCATCCGGAAAGAATGGGAGAAGATTTACGATTTCAGGGCCTGCTGAATTTCCAGTTCCGAAGGAAGCTGGAGGATCTTAATCTGATGTTCCAACCAGGTTATGTATCCCCGCTTCTGAAAGGCCTTCAGCCAGCCTTCCATGGGCCAGCGGTTCCATTTCTGATGAAATCGCCGGGCATTGGATACAATGGATTCCAAATGATTCAGCGGGGGAGAATAACTCGGGTGGTATTGGTGATAGACCACCGCTGGCAGGGTAATCATGTCCATGTTCTGGTGACGGGCAGTAAAGGAAAAATCGGTATCCTCTGCTCCGTATCCCGTAAAATGCTCATCAAAGCCGCCGATCTGATCAAACACGCTCCGGCTACAGCCGAAATTCAGGGACCAGAATAGTTCGTAAGGAAACTGCCTGAGGTGTCCCCGGACGGGATCTGAACTGCTGTAGTTTTCCAGTTGCTCCAATACATCAGGCTTTTGCGTATTTTCCTGACTCAGGTATCGAACCTGTCCGGCATACAGAGCCTGATCGTTCTTTTCAAAAGCTTCCGCATATTCCCCGATCAGGGACCGGCTACTGATGCAATCCACGTCAATCCATACACAATGATCATACTGAGCCTGGGCAAAGGCATGGTTGCGGGCTTTGGCCAGGGGTAATGTTTCCTCAGACTGAAGTTCAAGACAACGTATAGGAAAGGACGTTAGAGGAAGTTCGCCGGGGTAAGCTTTTTCATTCATGTGAACAATTACCAATTCAGCAGGGCTTATTTCACTGTTTGTTAACCCCTGAATAAATTGGACTAAAGCTCTTTTTCTTCCCTGGACTAAGGTTAAAACGGAGATGGATGGCATGGGAATGGGAATTCTGTTTCGGGTAATCCTTGTAAAATAAAAGTGCCCGCTTTGCCTGACACCGACGACCCCTGACAGATCAAAGCTACCGGGATGAAGCTATGATGGATGAAAGTACACTCGGACTTTAAATTAAGCTTTTCAATGAAGATAGCCAGCCCGTCATTAACAACTATTCGCTATCAAAAGATAATTTTCCTGTTTAGGAGCCTTTTGGCATTTATTTTATTTCCATCTATCGTAAGAACATAGCATTTTATACCTCTTTCCTCCCCACTAGAAGATGGTATGGGATTTATAGGTTTTATCAGAAACGTATCTAATCTATTCTGGTTATGAAAAATACAACGGGTGCTGAACCTACCTATAAAACCAAAACGTCTCCTTCAGCGGAGCCAGCTTTACAGGAACTCTTCGTGGATTGCCTCCGGGATATTTACTGGGCCGAAAACCATCTGGTCCAGAGTCTGCCTAAAATGATTGGCTCTGCCACATCCGGCAAACTTAAAAAAGCTCTGGAAGATCACCTGGCTGAAACCGAAACCCACGTGGATCGGCTGGAGCAGATTTTCGAGCTGCTGGGTGAAAAAGCCGTGGCCAAAAAATGCGATGCGATGGAAGGCCTGACGAAAGAAGGCGAAGGCATCATTGAAAGCACGGACGAAGGAACTGCCACGCGGGATGTGGGTATTATTCTGGCTTCTCAGAAAGTAGAGCACTACGAAATTGCTACCTACGGCGGATTAACGCAACTGGCCCAAACCCTGGGTTACGATGAAGTATCTTCCCTGCTTTCTCAAACGCTGGAAGAAGAAAAACAGGCGGATGCCTTACTAACAGAAGTAGCCGAAAGCGATGTAAACTACAAGGCATCTCAGGAAGCCTAAGCCCCTTACCTATCTATTACGAGCAAAATGACCGATCAGAAAAATCAGCCGGGCAATGATAAAATTGAGAACCTGGCCCCTCATACCGAGCAATCCTCGGGCGAAAAAATGACGACCAACACCGGTCTGAAAATCAGTGATGACAATAACTCCCTGAAAGCGGGAGATCGGGGTCCTTCTTTACTGGAGGACTTCATTTTACGCGAAAAAATAACGCATTTTGACCACGAACGCATTCCCGAACGGGTCGTACACGCCCGCGGATCCGGAGCACACGGCGTTTTTAAGGTGTATGAGTCCATGGCTCACCTGACAAAGGCCCAGTTTCTGAATGATCCTTCCCTGGAAACACCCGTGTTCGTTCGGTTCTCTACCGTTGCCGGTTCGCGGGGATCTACGGATCTGGCCCGTGATGTCCGGGGTTTTGCCGTTAAGTTTTATACCCAGGAGGGTAACTTCGATCTGGTTGGCAATAACATGCCCGTTTTCTTTATTCAGGATGCCATCAAGTTTCCGGATCTGGTTCACGCCGTTAAGCCAGAGCCCGACAACGAAATTCCGCAGGCGGCTTCGGCTCACGATACGTTCTGGGATTTCATTTCTCTGATGCCCGAATCTGCTCACATGATCATGTGGGCCATGAGCGACCGGGCCCTTCCCCGCAGTTACCGCATGATGGAAGGTTTCGGCGTGCATACCTTCCGTTTCATCAACGCAGAAGGCGTCTCGAGTTTCGTAAAATTCCACTGGAAACCCTTATTAGGCGTTCACTCCGTGGCCTGGGATGAAGCTCAGAATATTTCAGGGAAAGACCCCGATTTTCACCGCCGCGATTTATGGGATGCCATTGAAAGCGGTCAGTTCCCGGAATGGGAATTAGGCATACAGATCGTAGCCGAGGAAGACGAATTCAAATTTGATTTCGACTTACTGGATTCAACCAAAATCATTCCGGAAGAACTGGTGCCGGTACAACGAATCGGTAAACTGACCCTGAATCGTAACCCCGATAACTTTTTTGCCGAAACCGAACAGGTGGCTTTCCACCTGGGTCACGTGGTACCCGGTATTGACTTTACCAACGACCCACTGTTACAGGGACGTTTGTTCTCCTACACCGATACCCAACTCTTACGACTGGGCGGACCTAATTTTCAGGAAATACCCATCAACCGTCCAATCAATGCGGTGCATAACAATCAGCGGGACGGTCACATGCGTCAGACCATTAACAAAGGTAAAGCCAGTTACCATCCCAACTCTTTAGGAGGTGGGTATCCCGAGCAGGCTACGTCTGCGGAGGGCGGTTTTTCCAGCTATCCCGAACGCATCGAAGCCCGGAAGGTAAGGGCTCGGAGCCGGAGTTTTATGGATCATTTCAGTCAGGCCCGGCTGTTCTTCAATAGCCAGTCTGAGCCGGAGAAAAATCACATCATCGAGGCCCTTAGCTTCGAACTGGGGAAAGTTAAAACCGTGGCCATCCGGGAGCGAATGCTGGGTATCCTATCGTTGATCGATAAAAATCTGGCGGCTGAAGTAGCCTTTGCGTTACGCATCCCGGTACCTCAGGATCCGGCCTTGCCCGTCAATCACAGCGTTCCTGCGGATGCAAACCCTGCTGATTATGATCCCATTATGGCCGAAGGTTCGCTTACCTCATCCGCGGCCCTGAGTATGGAGAACACCGTAAAAAATACCATCCAGACCCGGAAAATCGCCTTTCTGGCGGCGGATGGTGTCGATGAAGAGTCCCTGCAAACGGTGAAAAGCAAACTGGAAGCCGAAGGAGCGGTGGTGGAAGTGATTGCTCCACGACTCAATTTCATTCTGTCTTCGGATAACAAGGAAATTGCGGTGGATCACAGTTTCTTAACCGCAGCTTCCGTTCTGTACGATGCCGTCTATGTGCCGGGTGGAACCAATAGCGTTGCTACCATAGAAGCCGATGCCGACGCGGTTCATTTCCTGAATGAGGCTTTCAAACACTGCAAGCCAATTGCGGCTCATGCCTCGGCCCGGCAGGTGCTGGAATCTACCTACTTTGCGAAAAAACTCCCTGCCGATTTTTCAGAAGACACCGTCTTACGCGAAGGCCTGGTGGTGGGTGAAGATTCTGAAAAAGTAGCCGAATTATTCACCAAAGCGATTGCTCAGCACCGTTTCTGGGAAAGAGAAAAACCCAGAAAAGTTCCAGCTTAGCAGAACACATAAAAAATCCCGGTCTGAATCATCAGACCGGGATTTTTTATGTGATGATATATCCAACGGTAAATGCTTACGAATCAGGTGTTAATCCTGGAGCAATTCGGCTGCTTCTAGATTATTCTGCTGCAAAGCCAGGTCCAGCACCGTCAATCCTCTGACGTCCCGGATGTTTTTATCGGCTCCGTACTGAAGTAACAATTTCACCAGCTCATTCCGGCCAAACATGGCAGCAAACATCAGGGCCGTTCCTCCATTGCCGTGTTGCAGGTTTAAATCAGCTCCCTGAGCAATGAGTAACTCCGCCAGGTCGGCGTAACCTTTGAAGCTTACCCCCATTAATGCGGTATTACCGCCAAAATCCTGGGCATTGACGTCCGCTCCGGCCTGAATCAGCAGACGGGCCGCCTCGAACTGATGGTTATAGCAGGCAATGATTAAGGGCGTGTATCCTTTTTCGTCCCGGGCATTTACATCGGTATGCAGGTCGATTAGTTCCTGAATAACCGCTACTTCCCCTAAACGGGCGGCGTGAATAAGTACGGGTTCCAGGTTGGTAAGTCCAGCGATGGTAGATTCAGTCATGATAGGTTTTTGGTAGGTATGGAGCAAGTCCATCTGCCCTTAACGCACAAATACTATACCAGCACTTGAAGTTTGATTGCAGTGAAAACCTCTTTACTGACACCATACTTTCCCTTACCCAGAATTCATCAATGCCTCAAAAAGGACTTCAGTATTCGCTTTCCCTACCCCCGATTGCCCCAGCTCCGGGCGTAACCCATCGGGGCACCCTTTTTTTTATCTGAGGACCATTACACGAGTTACGTTATTCCGATTCTCTTTAGTACTGATTACGAGATTTATATCCCACTATAACTGATGGACGAATCCGTCGGTCTAACGCTAAACGCTCTATGTATAATCGTCGTAGTTTTCTTCAAACCGTTTCTCAACAGGTAGCTTATTCCGTGCTCGCAGTCAATGGCCTCTATGCTCTTTCCAGTTGCGGTAACTCCGGATCTAACGAAGAAAAAAAGCAGGCTGAAAAAAACAGGGAAAAAAATAAAGGCAAGTTAGGTATTGCTCTGGTGGGTTTGGGTACATACAGCGAGGAGCAGTTAGCTCCGGCTCTGAAAGAAACCGAGCATTGTTACCTGGCCGGGATTGTCACGGGAACGCCGGATAAAATCGATAAGTGGAAACGCAAATACGATATTCCGGACCAGAACATTTACAGTTATGACAACTTCGACTCGATCCGGGATAACCCCAGTATTGACATCATCTATGTGGTTCTTCCCAACAGCATGCACGCGGAATATACCGAGCGGGCTTTTGCCGCTGGCAAGCACGTGATCTGCGAAAAGCCCATGGCCCTGACCGTCGAGGAATGCGATCGGATGATTGCGGCCAGTAAGAAAGCAAATAAGATGCTCTCGATTGGTTATCGCCTGCATTTTGAGCCTTATAACCAGGAAATGATGCGGCTGGGAGCGGACAAACCCTACGGAAAGTTTAAGTCTCTGAAAGCCGAAAACGGTATGAACGGAACCGAAGGCTGGCGGCTCGACAAAAAGCTGGCCGGGGGAGGCCCCCTGCCCGATGTGGGCGTATACTGCATCCAGGGCATTCGCTACACCACGGGTATGGAGCCCCTTGCGGTACGGGCTCAGGAAGGACCGAAGAAAGATAAAGAGATGTTCAGGGAAGTAGAAGCTTCGCTGAGCTGGCAGATGGAAATGCCGGGCGGGGTGACGGCTCACTGCAAAACCAGCTACGAGGAAGATATGAATCTGTTGCGGGCGGAAGCCGAAAAAGGCTGGTTTGAATTAGATCCTGCTTATCCTTACTCGGGTCAGAAAGGCGAAACCTCGCAGGGCAAGATAGATTTTCCGAAGGTAAACCAGCAGGCTCTGCAGATGGATGACTTCGCTCAGGCCGTCCTTACTAAACGTCCAACGCCCGTCAGTGGCGAAATGGGTCGGCAGGATGTAAAAATTATTACTTCGATTTATGAGGCCATGGAAACGGGTAAGCGGGTTCTGATCCCGGCTTAGTTCTCACGTATTTTTTGTAATCAATCCTTTTTCACTCACGTAAACGCTCTATGAAAAAAAGTCTTCCTGTATTCCTGGGAACCGCTCTGGTATCCCTCCTCCTGTCGGGTTGCAACCGGGGTAGCAGTTTCTGGGACTCCATGATCCCGGAAACGGATGAAGATCCGACTTCCGCTCAGGTAACGGGTTATGTATTCAGACCCGCCCTGGTTTCGGCTTCGCCCGAACGTGTCCAGCAACTGAAAGTTCCTTCCGGATTTTCGGTGAACGTTTTTGCCCAGGATCTGGGCATGCCCCGAATTCTGGCGGTCGATAACAACGGTCACGTGTACGCCTCCGACCGTCAGGCCGGGGTAGTCATGTTACTGACCGATGCCAATAACGATGGCGTGGCGGATCTGAAACGCACCGTCGCTACGCTGAAGCAGGCTCATGGTCTGGCTATTAATGGTTCGAAGCTCTACATCGCTACGGTAACTCAATTATTTGTTTCAGACATTGCCGCCGATGGCGGACTGAGCGAGCCCAAACTTGTGAAAGATAATCTGCCCGATGGAGGTCAGCACCCCAACCGCACAATGGCTTTTGGGCCGGACGGTAAGCTGTATCTGTCCATTGGCAGTACGTGTAACTCCTGTCCGGAACCCAATGCCATGAATGCGACGATGGTACAGATGAACGCGGACGGTTCCAACATGAAAATCTTTGCGAAAGGCCTGCGGAATACGATTGGTTTTGGCTGGCACCCCCAAACCAAAGAGTTCTGGGGGATGGATCACGGCATTGACTGGCTGGGTGACAACGATCAGAAAGAAGAAGTAAACCTGATCAAAGAATCGGCTAACTACGGCTGGCCTTACATCTACGGGGAGGGAAAATACAATCCCGGAAATCGCCCTCCCGGAGACACTACCTATCAGCAGTACCTGCAGCTGTCCACTCTACCCAGCCTGCTTTATCAGGCCCACGCGGCTCCGATGCAAATGGCTTTTTATACGGGCACCAGGTTTCCTCAGGAATACCAGGGAGACGCATTCGTAGCCATGCGGGGAAGCTGGAACCGCAGTCAGCCTTCCGGCTATAAAATTGTTCGGATGCACTTTGAAAACGGAAAGCCTACGCGTTTTGACGACTTCCTGACGGGCTTTCTGGTCGACAATAACCGCTCTCATTTCGCCCGGCCCGTTGGGGTTGCGGTTCACAAAGACGGCTCTCTGTTAGTATCCGATGATACCAATGGCGTCATTTATCGGGTGAATTACCAGTAAGCAGAAGCTGGTGGTATCATCCCTATAAAAAGCCCTTGCTAAAGTTGTAAAGGCTTTTTATAGGGATGATACCGGATTTTCGTTACCGGGCCGATACCGCTTTTCCGAACAGCGTACTATCTTTAATTATTAAATACCAAACCATTCATGCAGGTAATTATAGAAGGCGATGCCATTCACGACATTGCCTCCTTTTACGAAGAAATCAACCGGGTATTCATGAGCAATGAGGACTGGACCCTGGGTAACAGTCTGGATGCTTTCGATGATTTACTGTACGGGGGGTATGGGCTGGCAAAAGACGCGACGGAACTACAGCTGGTCTGGCGAAATTTCGAACACAGCAGACAGGCTCTGGGCTATGCGGCAACCAGAGCCTATTACCAACAAAAACTGGAGCCCGGTTCTCCCTTCAGCAAAGACCTGTTTGAGAATAAATTACGGGAACTGGAGAGCGGTAATGGTCAAACTTATTTTGATATACTGCTGGCCATCATTGCCGATCACCCACAGATAACTCTTGTTCCGGCCTGAGCTTAGGAAGTCAGGTTTTCCTGCATCCAGTTTTTCCCTTCCGTAAAGCGGGCCACCAGCATGGCCGCAACCGTGTCTCCCGTAGCATTCAGCAGCGTTGCCATGGGGTCCACCAGCGTTCCAATGATCATGGCGGGGGGCAGGGCTTCCGCCGGAAATCCGTACGCCGCTATGAATAACAGTTCTCCCACATAGCCGCCATTGGGAATGCCCCCTTCCACCAGACTTACCAGTACGGTCATCCCCAGAGCCAGCAGAATCACGTCAGCACTATCGAAGCTCTTGCCGAACAACGCAAACACTACCGCCATCTTTATGATGGATGAAATACTGGACCCGTCTTTATGAAGCGTAGCCCCAAGCGGTATGGTTACGTTGGTAATGACCGTGGGAATACCGATTTTCTTGGCGGCGTCCATATTGGCCGGGATCGTGGCAATGCTGCTGCAGGTTCCTACGGCCGTAGCCGAAGGGATAATGTTATTAGCCCAGAACTTCCTGAATCCTTTTGCTCCACCCGCCAGAAAAGCATAGGCACTGAACCCGAACACATAATAAAACGCTCCTACTGCGTAATACAAACCCAGGGACCGGGCATACGCCCCAAAAAGCTGAGGACCAAAAACGCCTACCTGGTACGCAAAGTAAGCCCCCAGGCCCAGCGGACCCAGTTTCATAATGATGATGAAAACCTGCTTGAATACTTCATTACTCGCCAGCAGAAAACGCGTGAACGCCGCTCCCTTTTCCCCACTTTGCAGGGCACCCAGACCGATGATCACGGCAAAAATGATCAGAGCCAGCATATTTCCTCTGGAAAGGAGCTGATAAAACTCCTGAGTGGTGAAGAGTTGAGTAATCTGTTCGGCTACGGGCTGCTGGCTCTCTTCCAGCGGTAGTGGCGTACGGGTTAATTGTTCCTGAATGGGAAACAGCCATACGGCTCCGATCGTTACACAGGCCGCTACCAGAACGGTACCCACAAATACGGCCGCCATCACTCCCATCACACGACCCAGCTTTTTACCCGGCTCCAGTCCGGCAATGGCGGAAGTGATGGCAAAAAACACGAGCGGAATCACGGCCGTAAACAGCAAATTAAGAAAAATATCACCGATGGGTTTAAGTACTTCCACCTTCTTCCCCAGCAGAAGCCCGGCCAGACTTCCGCACAAAATTCCGGTCAGCAACCAGATTATGCCCTTGTAGTTTTTATAGAAATCATTCATAGCTTTTCCCTGCTCATGCAGTAGTGCCTGTTTAATTACATTCCGCTCCTGATTAGTTCATTTCAGAAAATCAGGGACATCGTTTGTCGTGTTCACTTCGTTCTTTCCCCTGTGGCTTACTCCATCTACCGGAACGGATGTGAATAAACGACATTTTTCATGGTCGTAAGTCATTGGAATGTTAATTTCCGCTGACGAACATTTTTCATTGATAAAGGACATAAGAAATGGATCAGATCAAATGGGGCATCATCGGTTGTGGCGATGTAACGGAAAGAAAAAGCGGACCGGCTTTTAATAAAATCGCCAATTCTCAACTAGTGGCCGTCATGCGGCGGGACGCCGAAAAAGCGGCTGATTATGCCCGGAGGCACGACGTCCCTGCCTGGTATGCGGACGCCGAAGCCCTCATTCAGGATCCAGAAGTAAATGCCATCTACGTAGCCACCCCACCGGATACGCACGCCCGTTACGCCATCCGGGCCATGCAGGCCGGTAAGCCCGTGTACGTAGAAAAGCCGATGGCTCTCCACACGGCCGAGTGCGAAGCCATGAATCAGGTGAGCCGGGAAACGGGTGTTCCTCTCTTTGTGGCTTATTACCGCCGGGCCTTGCCTTATTTTGTCAAAGTCAGGGAATTGCTTGAGGCCGACGTGATTGGTCCGGTACGCTACGTTCAGATTCAGCTCAACCGGGAAGCTACGTCCGCCGAGTTATCACAGCAGGCCAGCTGGCGGGTTTCCCCCGAAATTTCCGGCGGGGGACATTTCCATGACCTGGCTTCCCACCAGTTTGATTTTCTGCAGTATTTGCTGGGTCCCATTACCAAGGCTCAAGGTCTGAGCCGAAATCAGGCGAAGCTGTATCCGGCCGATGATCTGGTGGTAGCTACTTTCGAGTTTGAAACCGGCGTGTTGGGAGCTGGCAGCTGGTGCTTTACTGTAAACAAAGAGCAACGCCGGGATGAAACGCAGTTGATTGGAGCTAAAGGCCGCATTACTTTTTCCAGCTTTGATTTTTCTCCGATTCTAATTGATATGCAGACGGGTCGTGAGGAGATGGATGTTCCCTTTCCGGAACACGTTCAGCAACCTCTGATTGAATCCGTGGTAAGATACTTACGCGGCGAAGGTACCTGCCCAAGCACGGGGGCAACCGCCATTCAAACCAGTAAGGTTCTGGACTGGATTACCTCCCCGAAGTAAGCAGGTTAACAAGAGGAATGGGGTACCCTCCCCTATTCCTCACGCCCAGGTAACGTTCAGTTCCTGTTCATTACCCTTCACAACTCAATTTCAGAAGTTGGAATAATATTGATAAACGCGTGGGTTATTGCTTCGTATTTATTACTGTCAAAACTGTAATAATAGGCTCCGCGTTTTGAAAAACCCTTTTGCTTCTCATCGAGTTTGTTCAGCAACCGCATGGACAATACTTTTCTGCTGAAATTTCTTTTATCAAACTCCGTATGGTAAATAGCTTCGTATAATTTCTGAAGCTGCGGAAGCGTAAACTTCTCGGGTAAGAGTTCAAAGCCAATGGGATGCTGCGAAGCTTTGGAACGCAGCCGCTTCAGGGCCAGACTTACCATGTCCCCGTGGTCAAACAGCAGGTCGGGAAGCTGATAGATCGAAAACCACTGGGCATGATACGCTTCCGAGATTTTGGATTCATAATCGTCAATCCTTACCAGTGAAAAATACGCAATGGAAATCGTGCGGGCAATGGGATCCCGATCGGGTTCACCGAAAGCACTCAGCTGTTCTAAATAAACATTCGTAAGTCCCGTTAAATCAAAGACAATGCGGGCAGCGGCCTGTTCAAGTCCTTCCCGGGGCTGTAGCCATCCTCCCATCAGTGACCAGGTGTTTTGTTCTACCCCCCGTTTAACCAGTAACACTTTCAGGTCTTCGCCATCAAAACCCATAATGATGGAATCCAGTGCTACCAGATAGGCGTGCTGCTCTTTGTATTGATCTAACATCATAACTAATTACCCGCGATTTTTGACTCCAAAGTGATTCTTTACGCTCTGGCGGTACGAAATATGCTGTTTTTTTAACGTTTAAGCAATCTTCCGGCAGGATTCGATCGTAAAGCCCTGCTCAAATCCGGGAATATACGCTTACATCACTCGTAATACTTCCAGGCAATTGGATTGATTTCATAAGTGAAAAACCGACGTTCGCACCGCCTGGCCTTCCGTAAAACCAGTCCTGCAATGGCTAATAATTGTAAAGTCGAGCGGGTAATGAATGGTATTCCATAAACGGGCGTCAGGTTCATGCCCACTCCCGGTTCGTAACACTGAAAAATATGTCTTTACTAAGGGAATCCGTTTGGAAATAGGATTGGAATATTTAACTTTGAAACACAAAGTACTTTCAAAAAAATTAAACCAATCTGAACATAAACTCCTGAAACCATGACCCAGTCTAATCCATTTCCCACTCGGCCCCTGGAGGCGGCTCCTTTACTTAAATGGGCCCTGATCGGTGCCCTCGTTGGTCTGTTTCTAATTTCGTTGTTTCTTACTGGAGCCAATAATCCTAACCCGGCCTGGGGCAAATTCTGGATGATCAAACCGCTCGTGATGGTTCCTTCGGCCGGAGCAGCCGGGGGCGTGTTTTTTTACCTCGTGAATCCCGCTCATTTTGAGAGTACCTGGAAGAAACTATTCGCTTACGCAGCTTGCCTGATTGTATTTGTCATTGGATTATGGATCGGGACTGTTCTCGGCCTGAACGGAACGTACTGGAACTAATCAGGACATGGGTTTGATAAATAAAAAAGGACCAGATCCCTTCGGATCTGGCCCTTTTTTGTTGAATAGATCGCTGTGATTGCAGGGATGACTCACACCGAATCACCTACTCTATACTTACTAGTTATACTCATCTTTTTAGAGTCATTAAGATAGATCGTGGTCCATAATCCTGGTCTCATCCTCCCTGTTTTAGGTTATAAATGAAATTTATTACTCAATTTTTGTACAAAACCAACTATAAACAATAACACTTATATACTTATTTTTTTGTTAAGGAATGCCTACTTATACGTCTATATTTTTTAAATAAATTTTAAATAAATATTACTAATTACTGATTTTTAATAGTAATTTGGATGACCCCTCCACTTAAACTATATTTTACGATTACGAAATGCAGAATTTCTGTACTTTGTTCAATTCCGCTTACTTATCGCGGGGCTTGGCCATGTATTACTCATTGCTGGAACAATGCAATGATTTTCAACTATTTATAATTGCTTTCGACGACCATTGTTACGATACTCTGCTGGGATTAAACCTCCGTCATGTGACGGTCATTTCGCTGGAAGAATTTGAAAGTGATGAGCTTTTAAGTGCCAAAAAGGACCGCACGGCTGGTGAGTATTGCTGGACCTGTACCTCATCCGCGATCTGGTACTGTATTCATACCTATCAGCTGGATCATTGTACCTACGTGGATGCGGATCTGTTGTTCTTTTCCAACCCTAAAGCATTAACCGATGAGATGGGAGAAAAGTCGGTGTTAATTACAGAGCATCGGTACAGCCCTCAGCATGATCAGTCCGCTCTGAGTGGCGTTTATTGTGTTCAGTTTATTACTTTCAAAAACACACCTCAGGGATTAGCCGCTTTAGACTGGTGGCGGAAAGCCTGCCTGGACTGGTGTTACCGACGATTCGAAGACGGGAAATTCGGTGATCAGAAATACCTGGACGACTGGACCACCCGATTCGAAGGGGTGCACGTACTTCAGCATCTGGGCGGTGGCGTGGCTCCCTGGAATAACACACAGTATTCGTTCAAAGCCCAGGGAGCAGAAATTATGGTAAGCCATGGGGCCCGTCAGCAATCCCTGGTCTTTTATCATTTTCACGATTTCCGCTACTGCATTCGTCAGGTTTTTCGGCTGACTGATGAGCAATATACCTTGAGCCAGGAAGTCATTCATCTGATTTACAAGCCTTATGCTCAGGCATTAGCTCATGCGGAGAAGCACATTCGCCGTTTGAATCAAAGCATCGTTTTTCATGAGCCCTTGCACTCGCTGAGCTGGGTTAAAACCAATTGGGGCCGCCAGGCCAATTTTCTGCTCAAAGGCTCGTACAAAAACTATTACAAGCAAACTAAATTCTACTAACCCCAATAACTTAAAATTTGTGGCTCATCTCATCAACTTAAAGACCTTTACCGATGCACGCGGCAATCTCACGGTCATTGAAAAGGTAGTTCCTTTTCCCATTAAACGTATTTTTTACATTTACGGCGTAGATCATTCGGTTCGTGGCGGGCATCGGCATCATCAGACCATTCAGGCGGCCATCTGCCTGAGGGGCAGCTGTACCATTTACAATGACAACCATAAGGTTCAGGAACAATATGTGCTTGATTCTGCCGATAAGTGCCTGATTCTTAACCCTGAAGACTGGCATCAGATGTTCAATTTTTCCGAAGATGCCATCCTGATGGTGCTCGCTTCCGAATACTTTTCTCCAGATGACTATATCTATGAGCCTTACCAGCGGGAAGGCCTGGATTCGTCTGCGAAAAAACTTTTTTTCGAGAAAGAAGCCGTACTTGTTTAACCCTTTTTCTCTTCAGTGACCCTGAACAATCCCTGTAGTTCAGGATCACTGATCTGATAAATTTCTGATCTGAGTGATTAAGTTTCTACGTAAAAGCAAGCGAAATAAGCCCCAATACGGCTGGTTCGGCAATTATTCGTCCTGGCAGGAAGCGTCTGCCGCCAGCGAGGGATACGCTCAGGTGAATATCCTTGAAAAAACAAAGGAAGCTCTTCTGAAAGTAAAGAACGGAGAGGCGGTTTATGAAAGAGATTCGGTACTGTTCCATAAGAAAGAATATCCTTTCCCGCTGATTTCGTATGTTCTTCACTCGGCATTGGAAAAAAATGCCCCCTTACACATCCTGGATTTCGGCGGATCGCTGGGCAGTACGTATTATCAGGTCCGGGAGTTTTTAACTGCTCGCGTATGTGCCAGCTGGAATATCGTCGAACAGCCTCACTACAACGAATGTGGCAATGCCTTTTTTGCGGATGAGGTCCTTCATTTCTTCCATTCCATCGAGGAATGCCTGGCGGTTCATCCCATTGATCTGATTATTCTTTCCAGTGTCGTGCAGTACCTTCCGGACCCTCACGCTTTTCTGAGAAAACTAGGAAGCTATGGATTCCCCTTCATTCTTTTCGATCGAACGGCATTCATCCAAAGCACTCAGGATCGGCTGACGATCCAGAACGTCTGGCCCAACATTTACGAAGCGTCCTATCCTACCTGGTTTTTTCATGAAAAGTCCTTTCTCCAGCATTTAGAAAGGGACTACCGCATCAAAGGCGAGTTTAACACGTATGTGGAAGGCGAAGCCATTGTTGAAATTGACTACCAGCCCGTGGGTTATGAAAAAGGATTTTATCTCGTTAAAAAGTAAGTGACTTCGTTTGCATGGCTGGTTCATTTCCTAAAATTTCAATCGTTACGCCCTCGTATAATCAGGGTCAATACCTGGAAGACACCATTTTGTCGGTTATCTCGCAGGGTTACCCCAACTTAGAATACATCATTATTGACGGGGGCAGCACGGACGAATCGGTCGACATCATCAAAAAATACGAATCCCATCTAAGTTACTGGGTAAGTGAGCCGGACGCCGGGCTTTACTTTGCGTTACAGAAAGGCTTCGAAAAATCGACTGGCGAAATCATGGCCTGGATCAACTCGGATGATATGTATCACAAAAAATCCCTGTTTGTGGTCGCTGAAGTGTTCGAGAAGTTTCCGCACATTCGCTGGGTGATGGGGAGTAATACCTTCTACGATGAAACGGGCCATCCGTTTGTCTATGAGGAAGACCCGGGTCAACAGCAATGGTCAAAGTTGCGAATGTATTTGAATCAGGGAAAATACATCCAGCAGGAATCGGTATTCTGGAAGCGTGATTTATGGCAAGACTCGGGAGCCCACCTGAATACCTCGTACAATCTCGCGGCTGACTTTGAACTATGGATGCGTTTCTTCAGGAACGATCAGTTATATACGCTTTCGTATATCCTGGGAGGTTTTCGCCTTCGCCGAGAAAACCAGAAAAGCCTGACTCAAAAATCCGGGTATATACAGGAGCTCCACGCGATTCTGCACAAGGAACACCAGCGGGACCGGATCCCTTTGGTCAGGTACAGGATACTTCTTTGGTTGAGCAAACTCATTCCTTCGAAAAAATGGAAGCGTCGCATCACCTCTACACTCCTGAAGCTTCCCGGAAAAATTACCTACGATCGGATTCAGGGCATGGCTTTCAGTAAACGTTAAGCCTTCGGACTCTGGTTTTCAGGCGTTTAAATAAAAACCGAAGCCATATTATGATCCCGTAATTCTCCAGAATAAAGCAGGGTTTTCTTTTTTCAAAGGCCCGGTCTTCCTGTAACGATGACACACCCGTATGACTAAATCTGGCAATGGTATAATCGTGAAATTCGAAGCGATAACTCCGGTCTTTCCAGCACCACATATTCAGGATATGATCCGCTGAAATAGGATATTGAGTATCGTAACGGTATTTTCTGAAAACGCTGGCCGGATAAATCATGGCCTGATGGTTGATGCCTGTCTTCGCGTGCTGATACGCCGACAGTCGGCCCAGGTACTTTTTCTCCTCTTTCCAGACGCTACCGTAATAAATGGTGTTTGAGTCCTGCAACTGCTCTGCCAGGTCCGAAAACTCAGGAGTTAATTCATCATCTGCTCCAATGAAATAGACCCATTCCCCCTGTACCTGAGTCAGAGCTTTATTCATGGCATCGTAAATTCCATCGTCTTCTTGGCTTACCCAACAGGCAATTTTATCAGCATTGGCCCGTAAAATGGCAAGGGTTCCGTCAGTACTGCCACCGTCCTGAACGATCAGTTGAATTGCCCCATAACGTTGCTGAAAAATGCTGTCCAGACATCTCTGCAGGCATTTTTCAGCATTACGCGTTACCAGAATAATGGAAATCAGGGACAATCTACTCATCAGGCGTAAAGCTCCGCGTGTTCGTAATGATACTGGTTTACTCCTCTTTTGCAGTAAACCACCTTATTGGCAATGGTTTGAGCCAGTCGTCTTTCATTTTCTTCACAACGCTCCCGGCAATTTTCGGGATGGTACAGGTGAAAGACAATGCCACCAAACTTGATGACCCGCTTCCGAACCCCTGAATTCACCAGCCGGGCCGCAATTTCGTTATCTTCCTTACCCCAGCCGTAAAAGTCTTCGTTGTATCCGTTCACGCGAATCAGATCTTCCCGCCAGAAGGCCATGTTACAGCCCCTTAACTTCATGATGTCATGAGCCTGGTAGCGATCCGCAAAATAGTTTCGCAGAAACCTGATCTGAAAACGATTGGTATGATTCCTCATGCCCGAAACCCAGATACCCGTTTTTGTCTGCCCGGAAAGCAGGAGCTTTTCCGAAAGTTGTTTATTCATCAGAACCCGGCTGCCGGTTATAAACGTGCCGGGTTTACTGAGTTCAAGGTGATCTTTAACGAAATGTTTGTGCAGGACCAGATCGCCGTCCACCTGAATAATATAGTCGTGTGAAGCACGGGCAATGGCCTTGTTGCGGATCTTCGCTAACTGAAATCCGTCGTCTTCATGCCAGACGTGAATCAGAGGAACCGGAAAATGTTCCTTCATCTGCTCAATCATCGTGTACGTTTCACTCGTAGATCCGTCATCGGCAATAATTACTTCATCGGGGACTACCGACTGACGACTGATGCTGAGTAAGCAAAGGTGCAGGGCCTCCGGCCAATTGTACGTTGAAATGATGAGGCTCGTTTTTACTATACGGTTTGAATTAACTGCGGCCATATCCGTTGGTACAGGTTTTAATTTTGTTGATGACGGCCTCTTCCACTATTCGGGCGTGAAAAGGCTCATTTCCTTTTTGTAGTTCTTCATGGTGAAGGTGAAACTGGACTGCACTCAGCTTTACGATTTTCTTAACAATACCGTTATTAATCAGGCGTACGGCCAGTTCTTCGTCTTCGTGCCCCCAGCCCTGCAAATCGTTATTGTAGCCATTAATCCGCACAAAGTCTGCTTTCCAGAAAGCCAGGTTACTCCCTCTGACGTTACGGCTTTTCATTTCTTTTCGCTGACCCAGGGACTGAAACAGGGGCAAACGCAGGGCGTTAAGCCGGTTGTAAACTCCCCTGGAAAAAGCATGAAGGCTGGCTGGATTACCCCGCAGTAACGCAGCGGTCCGGGCGGCAGTAATCCGGGCTCGGGTGCCCCGCACGAAGGCTCCGGGTTCGGAGGCCTCCAAATGATCTTTGATGAAACTGGAATGCAGAATGACATCTCCATCCACCTGAATCAGGTATTCGCCCGTGCTTTGACGCACGGCTTCATTGAGAATTTCTGTTTTTCTAAATCCCCGATCCTCATGCCATACGTGAACGAGGGATACAGGAACCATTGCCCGCATGGCTTCGATCAGCTCCCGGGTTTCCTGGCGTGATCCGTCGTCGGCAATAACGATTTCGTCAGGAAGCACTTTTTGCTTTGCCACGCTAAAGAGACAAAACCTGAGAGCTTCCGGCCAATTGTATGTAGAGATAATCAGGGACGTTCGAGGGACTGACATTACTTGCCGTATTCGATACTTAACCGATCTTTCACGCGTAAGGGTTCTGAGCATAAGGTATGCACAAACCCATCTTCCCTTCAGGATTTAATGGAAACCATGTCAGTCATGTGAAGCGTAATTCGGTGGTAGTACATGGGGTGTTATAAAATCAATGAAACAGGCTTGATGCCTCATAGAGTTAAAACCTGGGCAACTTCACGAATTGCAATAGGTACTTGTCGTTTTTCTAGCTTTAACCTTGCAAAAGCTGAAGAAGCTTTTTGCAGGAAATCAGGACTTTCCTGTCTGCATCAGGTCGCCGTTCGGGTTAATTTTGGTTATAATTTTCAATGGATACCTTTATGTAGCTAAAAAGTACATGTTCGTCTCATTAACATAAACAAAGATAGCACTTTCTTACAGGGATGTATATGGGCACAACTAATTTTTGGAATTTATTTTAGTAGTATATCAAGAAATTATTAATCTAAACCAAGATAATGAAAAGCCGTTTAAAGGCGACCCCTGATGAGAGGCTTTTTGAAAGACATCGGAAAACCTTGGGAAAACTTAGTCGTGCGGACTGCGTAAATGTCTAAAATCCGAACCCTGAAGCCAGATTCCTGGACTTCAGACAACATTCGCACCAGCAACCTAACGGAGGAGGCTTACGCTCAAAGTTCTGCCTTCTGCGAAATTAGTCTTTTCCTCAGGCTGTTGAGTTTTATCAATTTCCCGGGTACCTTAACGCTGTAACTACAGGCCATGAAAGGCCCCGATTTGGTTCAGGAGTTACATCCTTCGCCCAGAAAATGAACTCCTGCAATCGGAAAGCGGAGCCTGAAACTTCATTGTTTCATAATATACTACTCTCGTGTTCACCCGGTAACAAAGGTTACTTTGCTCCTTCATTTAACTCAGCCTGATGATGAAAGGAATAATGGGTTTTTTATTGATGCTGTTAACCCTGGCGGCCTGTAAGAGAGAGGAGTATCCCAGCGTTACACCCGTTTCGCCCAGGGAAGAAAGCGTGTCCGTTGAAGATCCTGACTGGATTAAACTGGAGATTCCCGGTGGACGCGAAGCCTACGCCATTGCCGGAGATATTGACAAGACGTTACTGGTATCTACCTGGACAAAGGTTTACTACACGAAAGATCAAGGTAAAACCTGGCTGGAATCCAGGAATTTTAATGGCCCGGTTCCCGGACTGCTGGTACGTAATGATACCGTTATTGCTCTGCGAACCAAACGACAGGATCGACAGGGTAATCTGCTCGGAGCCTGGGATGCTTCTTATTTCACTCCCGATTACGGCAAAACCTGGATCGATTACCTTCACCATTTTAAAACGTATCTCGACGATATCGTTCCCATTGGCAAAATCAAGGCTTCTACGGGAGTTACTTACGCCATCCGCTCCAACAATACACCACTTCAGCCGGGATCCGATGTTTCGCGTATTAATCCTTCAGATCTGATCAGAGAAGACCGGGAGGGCGTCCGTAAACTCCGGTTTTCATTCAAGCATGATCTGAAGAATGTATATCTGGATTCAAAAAACAGATTATACGTAGCTGCTTCCGGAGGCACATATGTGTCCGAAAATAACGGTTTTTACTGTTGTGAAGATTCGATGCCAGCTGTGGTATACGTTTCCAGAAAACCACTACCCTAGTTCATAAAAATCGATCCTGGTTTTCCATCCAGATCCGGTCACCGATCTGGATGGAAGCTTCGGCAACCCGCATCTGTCTGATTTTTTCTTCGATCTGAACCGTCGCCAGCCACTGGTTTCCGCTTGATTCTATGGCTATTACTGTTCCTAATTTTAGTTCAGGACCTGGCGTAAGCAGTTCCTGCGGACTGCCCTGATTTAGTATTTTCCCTTCCCCTATCATAACCACCCGGTTCGTCAGTCTTTTAATTTCTCCGGCATCGTGGCTAACCAGTACCACCGTAAGATTGAACCGACGCTGAATTTTTTCAATTTCTTCCTGAAGGCGAAGCCGATTGTCCTGATCCAAGGCGGACAAAGGTTCATCCAGTAATAACACCTCCGGCTGACGAGCCACGGCTCGGGCCAGAGCGACGCGTTGCTGCTGCCCTCCCGAAAGCTGAGCGGGGTATCGGTTAGCCAGCGTACTGAGTTGGGTTAACTCCAGCAATTCATCCACCATCTGCTGATCACCGGATCGGGGCAACGCAAACTTCAGCTGCTCCCGGATGCTCATGCTGGGAAACAAGGCGTAATCCTGAAACACAAAGCCAATCGACCGATGCTGGGGTTTTACAAACGTGCCGGAATCGTACCAGACGTTATGATTGAAATGAATGTATCCCGAATCTGGTTTTTCCAGCCCTGCCAGCATTCGCAAGAGGGTCGTTTTTCCCACGCCGGAAGACCCGTATAGGGCCACACATTCGCCCGACTGAATCTGAAGGGAAAGATCCAGCAAAATAGTACCCTGAGCCGTATGAAGATGTTTGGTAACGTGAAAATCAATCATATCAGCGTGCGGGTACGAAGCTTTCTATTGTAGGTAAACATTAGAAATAAAATGAAAAAGGCAATGCCCAGCAAGACCAGTGCGTAGGCATTGGCCCGGTCGTAATTAAAACTTTCGACTTCATCGTAGATCGCAATGGAAGCCACCCGCGTCTGTCCGGGAATATTGCCCCCAATCATCAGGACCAGACCGAATTCGCCAATGGTATGAGCAAAAGACAGGACCAAACCACTCAGGAGGGCCGGCTTGATGGCCGGTAACAGGACTCGTGTGAAGGTGGTCCACTCCGATTTGCCGAGTGTTAACGACGCTTCCCGAAGCGAGGGAGAAATATTTTCGAAACCTGATTGCACCGGATGCACCATGAAGGGCAGGCTGTAAAAAACAGACCCCACCAGAATACCCGTAAACGTAAAGTTCAGGGGTAACCCAAGCGTATGGATCAGAAAATGACCCAGCGTATTCTCTTCACTGAACGCGATTAACAAGTAAAACCCCGTTACCGTGGGCGGCAGTACAAGGGGGAGACTGACCACTGCTTCCAGAACGGATTTACCGCGAAATTTACTGTACGCCAGTCCATAAGCCAGCGGAATACCCATGAGTACCAGCAGAGCGGTTGTGGTTGCCGCCAGAGCCAGTGTTACCCCCAGCGTTTGACCAAAATCATCGAACATACGATTATCGGGGAATTGAAAATCCGAACGCTTCCATGACCTTCTTAGCCCTGGCGGTTTCCATGAATGACAAAAAAGCGTAGGCTGACTGATTGTTTCGGGCCCGTTTCAGAACCACATGGGCCTGTTGCAAAGGCGTGTGGGCCGTGGAAGGAATCAGGTAATAGGAACCCTGTGTTTTGAGCGGGGGACTCAGGGCCAGAGACAGAGCAATCAGACCCATATCGGCCGCTCCCGCTGACACAAACTGAGCCGTCTGGGCTATATTTTCGCCCTGCACCAGCTTAGGTTTCACCTGATCGTAAATTCGGTAATGCCGTAATACCTCCTCGGCTTTTTTACCATAAGGAGCCAGTTGCGGGTTCGCGATTGCGACTTTGCGAACCTTGCCATCAAGCAGGCTTTTGAGGTCTTTCGGCTTCATCCGGGTACTCCAGAGCACCAGCCGCCCTACGGCGTAGGTATGAATGGGTGAAGCCGTTAAACCTTTCTTTTCCAGTTGTCGGGGAAAATCGATGTCCGCTGAAAAAAAGAGATCGAAGGGGGCCTGATGGCTGATTTGCTGAAAAAACTTACCCGAAGACCCGTAGATCACGCTGACTTTAATTCCGGGTTGCTGGGTTCGGAAAACACTCACCAGCGAATCCATGGCATAGCGTAAATCCGCGGCAGCGGCAACCGTAATAGTTCCGGACTGAGCAAAGCTTTGGTTGACAAGCCCCCCTGCTACCAGTAGCAGGAAGAGCCATGCCCTGCGTAATCCGGGAAGAGATCTATGAAAAAAAATTTCCTTCATTGCGTTTATAAAGTAGCCTGCAAGCTACAATAAATCCGGCTATCCTATCCGTTCGAGCAGCAGGCTGCTACCAGTAGGAACTGCGAAAAAGCCGGAAAGTTTGATCCCGTGAACTTTTGGGGGAGGCGTCCGGGGTTGGTGCGAGGCTTCGGTTCAGATGAGCTGTTTTTCCCGATAAACCTGCTTTACTGGAGTAGTATTCAGCAGTGATAGAAGATACATGAACGGATCTTTTATTACCTTATTCTACAGAATATTCATCACAAACTATCTTATCCTGAGTTCATATTACCAATAAATCACTCCCAATAGCTGAGTAATTAATTGAAGATTGTATTCATTATAATCAATCATTTTTATTACTATAGTAGTAACCATACATTCGTTCCTGATGTAGGTCCTATACTGGTTTAATATCTTCTTATTCAGTTTTATAAATTCGTTTACCCATACCTGTTTTATAAAATTATTCAGTTACAAGTATCCGTTTAATGCTTCTATTGATCGTAGCAATTATTACTGTTTATCGAATAAATAACCTTCTGTAATATCTTTTTATTTAATTCATTTATGAAATAAAACCTCTTTATTTGTAATAATAAACCAATCTCCTGCTATGACTAAACGTGTATTGATTTTTTTCTTAATAATAACAGTTTCTGGCCTCACTACGAAAGTTACTGCCCAAGGAAAAACACCTGAAAAGTACTGGTTATCAGTCGGAGCGGGGTCGGGAAAGCTGGCTAACTTAACCGTAGCTTTAGCCTATGAACTACGAAATAAACCAACGTTACTTACGGCCCGCTACGCGTATAATATGGAGATCTTTACGGATCAGGATGTTAGCCCCTTGAATACCGTTAACGATGCCGGATTATTATACGGGTATAAAGCTGGCAAATTCCGTTTTTCGGCAGGTCTGAGTTACGTCTTTGGCACCAGCCGGGGGAAATTCCTGCAACAAGTTGAAGATCCTCTCATGTATGGAGAATTTAAGCATGAACGCAGATTATATAAAACCGTCGGTATTCCGGCAGAAATCCGGTTTTTAACGTCTACCCGTGACCTGGGCATTGGAGTAACCGCCTACGGCAACCTGAACCGCGAGCGTTCACACGTGGGGCTAAATCTTTCTTTTTATTTAGGCAATTTCAGGTAGTTTTTTACTCCGCTACCGTTCGATACAACCGAAAGGCCTTTTCGGCCAGATCGGCGACTTGTTCCCGCAATTCCAGGGGTTCAATAATGGTAATATCTCCCGCAAATTGCAGCAGCCAGCTGGCCATGTACGAAAGAGATCCCACCAGGAACGTCATCTCCAGTCCGCCTTCGGGAAGCGTTTTTTCCCGAATCCAGCCGTACTGGTGCTTGGTATCCTGTAATTGCTGAGTCAGAGCTGGCGACAGAACCGTAGGCTGAAGCTGAAGGATTACTTTTTCTTTGGATCGGCGAGTCTGTTCCAGGGCCCAGTAATGCTCCAGGGTCTCAGTGCGGGTTTTGAATTGTTCCGCAAGAAGCGTAATCTGCTGAATCCGGTCGAGTCTGAAATCCCGGATTTCCCCCCGAAACCGGCAGTAAGCAATCACGTGCCAATGCCGTCTCAGGTAAAGACCGATGGGCTCGATTAATCGCGTGTTGCCAGTCCTGCTCTCGGCCGACTGGTAATTCATCTGCACCACCTGATGTTGCGTGATGGCTGTCACGAACAGATGGTAGGCATCGGGCTGATGGTACCTGTTCATCGGTTGTACCTGAATATAGGGCTCGATGGTTTCGAGGTAGTGTCGGTCGCTTCGTCGCAGGGCCGCTTTTAATTTATCCATGGCCGAACCGTACAGCAGAGCAATGGATGGGTCCGTAAACTGAGCTGTAAGTTTCTCAGCCGTAAGGAGGGCCACGGCTTCCTCCCGCGTGAACATAACCGGAGGCAAGCGGTATCCTTCCAGTAAGGTATATCCTTTCCCTTCCTCCGTCACGACCGGAACTCCCGCCTGTTCGAGCGTTCGCATGTCCCGGTAAATGGTACGCGTGCTCACCGAAAACCGATGAGCCAGCGTTTGGGCGGTCAACAGCCGTTTGCTTTGCAGCAAGGTCACCAGCGAAACCAGTCGGGCCAGTCGGGGTTGGTCTGAATCAGTCATCTTCGCCATTTTCTTTATTGACAGGGTTTGGGCTTTCGACCCTGACTCATCGGTTCCAGCAGTTCAGCCAGTCGGTTTTGTCGGGTTTCAGTCCGCTTAGCCATAACCAGCCACAAGAGAATGGCCCGCTTGTCGGTTTTACTCAGCGTCAGAAAATAGGACTGGGCCTGAGGAAACTGTTCAAACGCTTCGGCCAGATCTGCGGGGATGAGGCCCTCTTCCACTTCATCGAGTAAGGTCCAGGAGCCGTTCTGTCGGGCTGTTTCTATGGCTTTGCATCCGGCTTCGTGCATCAGCTCCTGCTGCATCAGCCGTTCGATTTTATCTTTATTAATTCTGGACCAGCCGCTGTTGGCTTTTCTTCGGGTAAACAATTGCATGAACACCTCGTCATTGACTGGTTTTCGCTGACTGTCGATCCACCCAAAACAAAGGGCCTGATCAACGGCTTCACTCCAGGTCACGGTGGGCACTCCGGTTTTCTTCTTATAGCAGACAAGCCAGATGGAATCCTTGTGAGCATGATGGGTCTGTAACCATTTCCGCCATTCCTGCGGGCTTGCGGGACAAAACGTTTCAACTTCCTTCATACGCGTGCAACAGATTTTGGATGGATAACTCCGTAAAGAAAAAAGCGGGCAGTGACAGCGGTATGTCAGGAGGGCAATTATTTATGTACCTGAGGATACCAAGAGCAGCAAATTCTATTGGTTTGTCTAATGATCGATCTATCAGGTGGGCATAGATCTGCGGGGGGGGGGTAAATTTTAATCCGGGTAGGTGAGGTCAGGGTTTGTTTAAGTCATATCGCCGTGATTCTCTGAATCCTGTTTCAATTCCTACTGGGTACGATTGAGACGTCGGATAAATTCATTAATCACCACGTACGACTTACCATTTCAATTCCAACCAGGTACGATTAAGACATTAGCTCGCTTTGGGGATCGATCACGCAAGTCATATTTCAATTCCAACTAGGTACGATTAAGACTCAAGTGGTTCAAGGTAAAAATCGTCATCACCACGTTATTTCAATTCCAACTAGGTACGATTAAGACTGTTCGACCTGGATAAACTTCCAGTAGCCCGAACTCATTTCAATTCCAACTAGGTACGATTAAGACCCACCAGCTGGGGCGGGCAACTTTTCAAAGTGCTGCATTTCAATTCCAACTAGGTACGATTAAGACCTCAGCATCGGCTCAGGAATGGCTGGAGGATCATGATTTCAATTCCAACTAGGTACGATTAAGACAGGAACAAAAGGAAGGAGTTATTTGCATTATAGAATTTCAATTCCAACTAGGTACGATTAAGACGAAAAGCTTGCGTAAAGCTTACTCGGTCTCGAAATAATTTCAATTCCAACTAGGTACGATTAAGACTGTGATAGGAGCATTAAAAGGCTCGTCTCTCATGATTTCAATTCCAACTAGGTACGATTAAGACGGTTAGGGGCCAGACTGGAGCTTTTACGTCCAGTCGTATTTCAATTCCAACTAGGTACGATTAAGACATCTGTTTAGACGCTCTTATAGGGTTCGATGTTGTATTTCAATTCCAACTAGGTACGATTAAGACTTCTTATCGCGTTCGGTAAGATCGCCGTTCAGTTTTATTTCAATTCCAACTAGGTACGATTAAGACCGTTGGCCAAATCGACCGTTCGTTTGTAAAACGGGATTTCAATTCCAACTAGGTACGATTAAGACGACTATGGTACATTAACGCAGATTTCGCCTCACAAAATTTCAATTCCAACTAGGTACGATTAAGACACCGAAGGGGTACGCTGGCATTGAAGGCAATGGCATATTTCAATTCCAACTAGGTACGATTAAGACTAAACAGGTGTATTACGTGTCGCTTGCGGGTGCCTTATTTCAATTCCAACTAGGTACGATTAAGACTCGGTTCTACTACTCGTGCGAAAAATCAGAGAACAAATTTCAATTCCAACTAGGTACGATTAAGACATGAGCAAAGGAGCCGTTTCGCGTACACTGTGGCACATTTCAATTCCAACTAGGTACGATTAAGACCACGACGGCTTCGGGTATGATCAAGGGGGCGACTCCATTTCAATTCCAACTAGGTACGATTAAGACTTCTGTTCTCGTACCTGCGAGCGAGAAACCAATAATATTTCAATTCCAACTAGGTACGATTAAGACACGAAAACGCCAGCGGAAACAACGCCAATGAACGCTTATTTCAATTCCAACTAGGTACGATTAAGACTTTAATCCGGCGAAAGCCATATCACCCGAAACAAATTTCAATTCCAACTAGGTACGATTAAGACCCCGTGAATTTAAGCATCAAACAAGGCTTTTCCTGCCGCTGGATTAATTATTTATCTGTGGTGATCGTCAGGAAAAATCGTCGATCGTCAATACTACGAAAAGGCCCGGCGATCGACGACGTCTGTATATCAAACACTTAGCAGAAACGAACAGGCTTTTTGAGGAAGTTTTCTCGAAGTCAGCATACGTTTGGAGGCGATCGACGATGAACATTCTTGAGAAGTAGTATTTATGCCCTGTTGCTTCCAACCTTTGCTTACAGGCCATTAACGGCTCTCCGGTTCGTACAGGCAGCGAGATTTCGTTACTTTTAACCCATGAATCTTACTGCACTAACTCACCCCATTCCTACCTATACGCTTGCCCAGGATCCGATTGTTGGCGGTATACGATTTAATATCGTCCAGATTGAGGGGACACTGACGCATCCGTCGGAGTTACTGCGGCCGCATCGGAAGGATTATTACCTGCTCGCGTTTTGCCGCCGGGGAAATGGCCGCCATTGGGTAGACATGGCCCCTTATGTGACCAAAGATAATACGTTTTACTTTTTCGTTCCCAATCAGGTGGTGGTAAAGGAAGAATCCAGGCCCCTCTGGGGGACGGCCCTGGCCTTTGATGAGGAGTTTTTAGCCTTACAGGAGAATGCAACCCTCAAGAATCTTCCCCTGATTCTTAACCCTCAGAACGGGCACGAACTCCGGCTGTCAGATGGCGATGTAGTATTCATCGAAGATATGCTCGAAAAAATCTCATCGGAACACCGCCAGCCGAGTCTTTGGCAACAACGAATGTTGTCGGCTTACCTAACCGTACTGTTAACCTATTTGAGCCGTCTGTACTCGGAACAGTATGAACCTAAACCTTCCAATGAAAAGCTGTTTCTGAAAAACTACCAGTCGCTCATTGATCAGCACTTCCATGAGCTTCATCAGGTAAATGACTATGCTCCCCTGCTCTACGTCTCAGCCGGCTATTTAAGCGAAATCGTGAAAGCCCAAAGCGGTAAATCTGCCATTACGCATATTCATGACCGTCTGGTGCTGGAAGCTCGACGCCTGCTTTTTCATACGGAGCACTCACTGAAGGAAATTGCCTTTGATCTGGGTTTTAGTGATGCCTCCTACTTCAGTCGCTTTTTTAAACGCGAAACTTCCCTGACGCCCGCCGAGTATCGGAGTTCAATCCGCGAAATGTACCAGTAATGCCGAGAAATGTGTCTGCCCCCGCTGCGGAGCTCCGGCTACTTTTGCAGCTCAAACAAACGCAACCATGAAGACCGCACTCATTACTGGAGCCAACAAAAGCATCGGCTTTGAAACCGCCCGACAATTACTGACAAAAGGCTATTTCGTTTACTTGGGTAGCCGCGATGCCCAAAAAGGTGAAGAAGCCGTTCGTCAGTTACAGGCGGAAGGCTTTACCCTCATTGAACCCCTGGTCATCGACGTTGATAACCAGGATTCCATTCGAAAGGCCCGTCAGCGTCTGGGTGAAAAAATTACTTCTCTGGATGTACTGGTCAACAATGCCGGAATCAGCGGCGGCTTTCCCCAGCCCGCCAGCGACACGAATATTGACGTATTCAGGCAGGTATTTGAAACCAATTTCTTTGGGGTAATTGAAACCACTCAGGCCTTTCTGGATTTACTCCGCCAGTCGTCGGAACCCCGCATTGTGAATGTTACTTCCGGCCTGGGTTCTCTGACTCTTCACAGCGATCCCACCTGGAAGTATTACCACGCCAAAGGGGCCTGTTACACCTCATCCAAAGCAGCCCTGAATGCCTACACGGTTGTTCTGGCCTATGAACTACGGGATACGGCCTTCAAAGTTAACGCGGTTGATCCGGGCTATACGGCCACGGACTTCAACCATCACAGCGGACCGGGCACGGTAAGCGATGCCGCCAGCCGGGTAGTGAAAGCGGCCCTATTGGATGCGGACGGTCCTACCGGACAATTTTTCAGCGATGATAATAGTCCGGAGACGGGAATCAGTCCCTGGTAACTCGTATGCAACCGTCTTTTCTTAAGCTTTTTACGCAGCACGGAATGCCTGATTTTTGTTCCGTACTGCGTAAAAACAAAACCTATTTAACGTTACAATAACGTTGTAATAATTAATAAATTAGTTTTATAAAAAAACTTTTAGGCTACTGGCTTATTTGTGCCTTACTTTTGCGGGCATGAGTCCGTTTTTCAAATCCATTGGCATTCTTTTTCTGACCGGCCTGTTGCTGGTGAGAACGCTCGTGGTTCCGCTGATTTTAATGGACTTTCAGCTTCGTCAGGATTACATCGCCCAATACCTCTGCGAAAACCGGGATCGGCCCGATTTGCATTGCAACGGCTCGTGTTACCTGGCAAAAAAGCTTAAAGCGGCCCGGGAATCCGAGGAAAAAGAATCGAGTCAGCGTCTGCTGAGTCAGCTCCTGGAAGTGCCTGCCTCGCTTACGCCTCTTCTCTTTAGCTTTCCTGCTCCTGAATTTTCGACTGAAGCGGTGAAAAGTGCCTTTACCTACGCGTGTTTCTTCCCCGCCCGGATGCTTGAGGGCCTCTTCCGCCCCCCCCAACTCGGCTAAGCACCGTTGATGCTGGAAAACCTACTCCTCACTCCTGCCGGGTGAGCATTCTGCGTATTTCAGCTCTTCCCAACGTACCTCCTGAACACCTTCTTTTCAGGAAAACTCATTCCTAAAGGGCTTGGGTCTGTATTCCAGACCTTCGCTTCATCCACATTTCTATCAACGACCGGGGCCGTTCGAAAACGCCCTGGCGGATTTTTCGCTTACCCATGAAACATTATTTCCTGTTGTTCTTTTGCCTGCACCTGGGGCTTAGCCTCGCTCATGCCCAATCTGACCGGGGAGTTCTGAAAGGACGCATTGTCACGTTCGAAAACGAGCCCCTGAGCGGAGCTTCCGTTACCTTTCAGAATACCTCAATCGGCACAAAAACGGACGCGGAGGGTTATTTCAGTTTTAATACCCTGACGCCCGGATCCTACGTACTGGTGGTATCGAATGTGGGCTATAGTGCCTACACGAAAAGCTTACTCGTTCATGCCGGAAGGAACCCCTTTCTCAACCTGCAACTTTCTGAAAGCAAACAGGAGTTAAAGGAACTAACGATCACCACGGCTAAAAATCGTTATCAGGTACTGGAGTCCGGCACAGCTACTCGCCTGGACCAGCCGCTGCTTTCCACCCCGCAGTCCGTCCAGGTAATGTCATCTGAGGTGCTGAAGGATCGTCAGGCCTTTACCCTGAATGAAATCGCGGGTACGTTTACGGGCATGAAAGCCAACAACGGCAATGGCTCTTTTCAAATCCGGGGATTTACGGCTTACTCCCCCAACGATGCCAGCTTTCTGCTGTACAATGGCATTCGTGGCAACCTGTTTTTGTGGAGTCAGCAACCGCTGCTGTACAATGTCGAATCCGTAGAATTGCTTCGCGGGCCTTCGGGAGCCTTGTTTAGTGAGGGTTCTCCCGGCGGAGTGGTCAATTTTGTTACTAAAAAACCATTAACGGAAAAAAGAGCCAGCGTTGATCTTTCCCTTGGCAGCTGGGCGTTCCGGCGGGCTTCCGCTGATTTCACCGGGCCCTGGTCGGCGAACTCAAAGCTACTCTACCGGGCCATCGTTGGTTATGATCGTTCCCGCAGTTTCCGGGATTACCAGGACAAGGAAAACATTTTCGTAGCTCCCTCCCTGACGTATCTTCCCAATGCCCGCAGTTCGCTCCAGCTGGAGCTGAATTATGCCTACCAGAAGGCCGTACAGCAATATGACAACGGAAGTTACATCCGTACCCGTCCCGATGGCAGCTTTGACTTTACGTATTATCCCAATCATCTGACGATTCAAAGTCCCACCGACTACGGTCGGACTCATAATGCCTCGGCTACGCTTACGTACACGCATCAATTTCACGAACGGCTCAAGCTAACCGTGGTGGAACGGGCGGTCAGAAATGTGCTGGACTACACCGATCATATCCCTTCCGGAAGGATTCGTAACGACTCCATCAGCCGGGCGTATCAGGACTGGCAAACCGATCGGTTTAGTTTACAGACCACCGCATTTGCCAGCTATGTTACAAAAACGGGTGGATTAACGCATCAATTCATAGCCGGAGCGGATTACAACCGTTACGGCTGGACCCGGAATGATTACCAGTACCGAATGTCCACGCGGATTTCCATTCTTCATCCCGATTATTCCGGCAGTGTACCTGATGCCTCCCGGCCCGCCGACGAATCCGATGATAACAAGCGGATTACCAACCTGATTGGAGCGTATCTTCAGGATCAGGTAAGCCTGGGAGAGAAACTAAAATTCCTGCTTTCCCTTCGCTATGATTCCTATACGGGTAAAGAGACTCCCTTATCCGCCCGGGATGCTAAACAGGGCGATGACTTGCAGGCCTCGGGATGGATTCCCCGGGCAGGGCTGGTGTATTTGCCCTCGAAAAACGTTTCCTTTTACGGGACTTACCTGAAATCCTTCAACCCGCAAACGTCCAATAACGTCCGGGCTGGCGGACCCTTTCCGACCCGTCAGGCTACCCAGTTTGAAATAGGTTCCAAAGCCGACCTTTTCAGCGAACACCTATCCGCAATGGTTTCCCTCTACCAGATCAATTACGCTAATATTCTGACGGCTGCTCCTACCGAAGAAAATTCACACCGTCAGGCTGCCATTGACGGTACCCGGAGCCGGGGGGCGGAAGTTTCTCTGACGGGTCAGATCGGCAGCTTCCACGTGATCGCGGGGTATGCTCTCAATGAACACGTGCTGGTCAGCACCAGCAGCTACGGCAAAAAGGGGGATCGTTTCGCCAATGCTCCCAAACATCAGGTGAACTTCTGGGGAAAGTACTTGCTTCCGGGCGGGGCTTTAAAAGGCCTGGGTCTGGCCGCCGGGTTTCGGTATGTCAGTAATCAGGTAGGATTGCTAAGCAATCAGAATTTTCTGTTTCCAGCCTACCGGGTCGTTGACGCGGCCCTGATGTACCAGCGAAACCGATACCTCCTTCAGGTGAATGCCTATAACCTTACTAACCAGCATTATTTCACGGGAAGCCGCTCCGGGATGGTTACTGCGGGTCTGGGAGATCCTTTTAACGTTCGGGTAGGCATTGGTTATCAGCTCTGGTAAAGAATGGACTCCGGAGTTCAGTGATGATTTCCGGAATCCTTCACATCCCCTAACATTATCCATACTATGAATAAAGGAACACTGACCCGCTGGGTTTTCAGGCTACACAGCTGGCTGGGACTGATTACGGGACTATTTCTGATTTTGCTGGGCTTGAGTGGTTCCGTGCTTGTGTTTCGCCATGAGCTGGATCACTGGGCCAACCGGGAATTATTACATACGCCATCGTCGGATCAGCCATTCCCTCCGGACGTTCTTTCCCGGTGTTACCGAACCATCGCTGAACGGTACGGTGACCTCGACGGCATTGCCTGGCTGAACCCCGGAGCAGGGTCGGGCGAAGCCTATAATTTCAGAATCTATTTTAATGACACCCGGCTGTTTACCTACGATCTGGCTCTCATTACCTTCGATCCTCACACGGGAGCCATCCTTCGCGAAGGGCCTTCCTCGGCTTTTACGCCCAGTTTCATCGAGTGGCTTCTGCAATTCCATTTCAGTTTCCAGCTGGGTATTCCGGGAGCGGCTCTGACCGCAGTGTTTGGCATAACCATGCTTCTTTCCCTGATGACCGGCCTGATCGTTTACCGAAAGATGATCTGGAAAGTTCTTTGCTTTCGGGTAAAAATCAACCGTAAAAACTGGCGAACGCTCAGTTCTGACCTGCACCGGATCATAGGAATCTGGACCTTACTGCTCAACGCGGTGATTTTCTTTACGGGGTTCTGGATGAATCTCTTCGCTTTTCAGCCCAAAACCTGGCGAGCCGAAACGGTGTCCACCAAACCCAATACCTTGATGGCAGTTTCTCCCGATGACCTGTTCCAGCGGGCCTTGCAGGTCTTCCCTGACCTGAGGCCGACTTACGTGTATCTACCTACCCAGCCCACGCGTCCCTTTGAGGTAAGAGGGTACACCGATCAGCAATGGAAAATCTGGGGAAGCAGCAATGCCGTAAAAATGGATCAGAAGAATGGCAAGGTGGTGAAACTGATACGCTGGGAAGATAAACTTCTGGGAGAACAATTGGAATCTGCTTTTTTTCCCTTACATGTAGGGAACTATGGTGGCCTGCCCGTTAAGATACTTTATGCCCTGCTGGGTCTAACTCCGGGCTTACTCTCCATCACTGGTTTTTTACTTTGGTGGCGAAAAACCCGGAATCGGAGACCTAACCGTTCAAAGGCTTGGCTGAATTAGGTTCACGTAAATGTCCCTTCCGTGGCTGGTCTCCTCACCAACCACTTCCTTAATAAAGCGGCTGGTGAGACACCAGCCACGGCGGACAGAACATACCCCGGAATTACATTCCCACAGCCCTCATTATTAACTTTGCTCATCAAACGCACAATTGGGTGGTAATCGTTTCTTTTACCCGAAGCGATGCCTCTCCCTACCGTGGTTAGGGTCCTCACCAACCATATCCTTATGACGCACTCATAGGTTTATCAATTACTTTTTTTACCCGAAGCCAAGCCTCTGCAAACTTCTTTGCGGCGAACCGGGTTGAAAAATTAAAGTACGGTTATGATTAAAGGATTATACGAAACGCATGTTCAAGTCAAGGACCTGGAACAGTCAACAAAATTTTATACGGATGTACTCGGTCTTAGATTGGCCTACCGGGATGAAACCCGCCCCATTGTTTTTCTATGGATTGGTGAAGAGAAAGAATATATGCTCGGACTCTGGGAAACGAAAGAGTCTTTTCAGCCCCGGCATTTTGCTTTTCGAAGCAGTACCGAAGATATCCTGACTTACGCCGAACAATACCTGACGGACAGGCACTTACAACCCTATAATTTTCTGAAGGATGGCACGCAAAAACCCATGGTTTTTGCGTGGATGCCCGCCCTGGCTATTTATTTTAACGACCCTGACGGCAATCAGCTGGAGTTTATTTCGGTGCTGCCGGGAGAAGCCAGGCCCGAGCTGGGCGTGCTTTCCTACGAACAGTGGCTGGAAAAGCAATAAAAACCGGAGCTGACAGGCCTTTACCTGTCAGCTCTACTATTGATACCCGCCTCTGGTAAGCCCCCCTGTTTCAGCCTGCTTTTCCTGTTTCTAAGGCTAATTTTCCTATCTTGCCGCCCTAAAATCCCGATTACTTATGAATACTCGTCTGCACGCTTCGCTGATCTCACCCCCAGTCGCCTAAGGCTGACGACTGAATCACTGGTAGGTTTCGCTTCCCGGCGAACCGTTTTTGCGTACCCCTTTTACGTTCATTCAGGTTGTTAAGCCCCCTGCCCCCGTGGCATTCCCCGGCTGTTGCGTATTCATTCGCCTCCGTCTTTTCTCCTGTTTAACAGTATTGAATGATATTCTCATGAAAAAGGCTTTCATCAAGCTTCATATTTCCGTAATTCTGGCTGGATTCACGGGCATTTTTGGTAAGTTGATTACCCTCAACGAAGGCCTGCTGGCCTGGTATCGGATCGCTCTGGCGGGCTTGTTTCTACTGCTGATCCTTACCCTGACCCGAAAGCTTAAGCGTATTTCCATCCGCGAGGCTGGTCCTTTTGCTCTGGCTGGATTTTTCATTGGCCTGCACTGGATTTTCTTTTACGGAAGTATCAAATACGCCAATATCTCGGTCGGTGTAGTGTGCTTCTCGCTAACCGGATTCTTTACGGCCCTCCTGGCCCCGCTGATTAACCGGCAAAAATTTTCATGGTCTGAACTGAGTCTGAGCTTGTTAACGCTGGCGGGAATTCTTCTGATTTTCAGCTTTGATACGCATTACCGGCTAGGTATTGGTCTGGGCGTAATTTCATCCTTACTGGCCTCTTTGTTCACCATCAGTAATGAGCGACTGGCTCAGAAATACCCCAGCGAATCCGTGCTCGTCTATTCCATGCTGGGAGGAGCCCTGGCTCTGGTTCCCGTCATGGTTATTTACTGCTCTTACTTCCCAAGCGTCACGCTAGTTCCCGGCCTGGAAGATTTTGGTTATCTGATGGTACTGGTGGTGTTTTGCACAGTGTTGTTGTATCTGCTTCAGACGCAGGTGCTGCGTGAACTTTCTGCCTTCACCGTCAATCTGAGTCTGAATCTGGAACCCGTCTATACCATTGCTCTCGCCATTCTGCTGTACGATGAAAACCGGGAGCTGAGTCCGGCCTTTTACATGGGTCTGGGACTCATCATGCTCTCGGTTCTGCTGCAAATGATTCTGGTGATACGAGCCCGAAAGCAGAAACCCGGAGTACTTGAAATGACAGGCAGGTAAAGAGACTACGCATGAAGAGGCCCGATAGATAAAGTTAAATGGACATTTCCCGAACGTACGCCTTATTTATGCGGCAGGGATGAAGCCAGAAATTCCTCTTTCCTGATTTCGTAAAAGGAGTGACGCAGAATCAAACTGGCGGCTACGTTGGCTACGATTCCCGCCAGTAAAAAATAAAAAATGGCCGAATGCCGATCCGTCATTTCAAGTACCAGAATAGCGGAAGTAAAAGGCGTGCGGGTGACGCCAGTCAGAAACCCAATCATCCCTACCAGAATCAGCAGGTTATGGTGCTGATCAGGAATGCTGACGATGTATTCCAGCAGGAAAGAACTCAGCATGGCTCCCGACGACAGGGACGTAGCAAAAATTCCGGCCGCACCACCCGCCGAAAATGACAGGGCATTGCCAATAAAACGGACCGGAAAAGCATACCAGTCCAGATGCTGGGTTCCCTCAAACAAGGCCTGATTGATGAGTTCTTTTCCGGATCCCATCGCCTGAATGCCCGAAAAATAAACGATTCCGGCAAAGATCAGTCCCAGACCCATCACGAACACCAGCTGTCGGGTCAGTCCCTGAAAACGTTTCCGTAACGAAGAAAGGAGTAATAATACCTTGGTAAACCCAGAGCCCGCCAGTCCCGTCAGAAAGGCAATGCCTACGACCAGCCACACGTATTCCAGAGGTAAGCGAGTGATTTTCGGAAAACCTAAAAACAGGTAAGGGCCCAGCAAAAACTGGCTCGTCATGCCCGCAATGATAACCGAGCTGAGGACGGCCGTCCGAAAAACCGCCAGGTGAGCCTTGGTCAATTCTTCAACCACGTACACAATACCGCCCAGGGGGGTATTAAAAGCCGCCGCGAGACCCGCCGCCCCGCCCGTCACGATCATCACCCGTTGTGATACTTTATTCCAGGTTTCGGGAATCAGCCGATACATGGATTCGAAGATTGAACCCGCGATCTGAAGCGTTGGGCCTTCCCTGCCCGTGGCTCCGCCTCCCAGGAGCAAGAGCAGGTTACTGGCTACTTTCACCAGGGCAACCCGGATACTCAGTAGCTGATCCACTTTCCAGTGAGCCTTGGTTTCAGCCAGATCCACGGCAGCCATTAATTGCGGAATGCCGCTTCCCGAAGCACTCGGAGCCAGGTAATGGGTCAGTAACCAGGCTCCGCAGAAACAAAGAGGCGTAGATATAAAAATCAGGTACGGATGGGTTTGAAACCAGTGCATACCCGCGTGTTCAACCCAGGCAAATAGTTTCTCGTATCCCACGGCCATCAAGCCTACCAGCACGGAAGCGATCCATAAGGGAGCGGCCCGCAGCGGTGCGGTCGATAAATTGTGTTCAATCAGCCAGCGATTCATTCGCTGAATGCCAGCGGTTCGAACGATGCGTTTGAGATACCGCCGAAAACGGATTTCCTCTGCACTCAAATGAAATTTTCCCCTCATGGTTATGAATACATCTGCTCAAGAGATGAGTCTTCGAAGGTACTAAGGTTTAAAAGCTCCTGACAAATAGAATGTATTTTTCTGATTTCCTACCCCGACTGGCGTAGCCGGAGGAATCCTAATTCCCGGAGGATCGCTTACTTTTGCGGACATGCAGGAGCTCATTGCCTATTTACTTCAATTTGGGTATCTGGACCCGACTCAACGCGAACTGATTCTATCCAAAGCCAGGTGGAAGTCCATTGCCCGGGGAGCTTACTTTTCGGAAGCCGGAAAGATCTCCCGGGAAATTGGCTACGTGACCGACGGCGTGTTCCGGGTGTGTTACTACGATAAAATTGGAGACGGCTTTACCCGGTATTTTGTGTACGAAAATCGGTTTGTGGTCGATATGAACAGTTTCCGCGATGAACTTCCTTCGGCGGAATACATTGAAGCCGTTACGGATTGTCAGGTATTGGCTTTCTCGAAAGAGGATTTTACGGAACTTTCAGCCATCATTCCCGGATGGCATGACATCTTTTTTAAAATTACCTCTTACGTTCTCGAAAACAAGTTACGCTATACCAGCAATATGCTCGTGCAGGATGCCCAGACCCGCTACCTGCATTTTCTGGAACATTATCCGGGCTTATCCAACCGCGTCCCCCTCAACATGCTGGCCTCTTATCTCGGCATCACGCCTTCGTCGTTAAGTCGCATCAGAAAAAGCATTCGCTGATTCATTTTTTGTCATTTGGCAATTGCCCCCCGCGGGCTTCCGTTCAACTTTGTCTCTCGCTAAAGAAAGGCTTTTTACAGGAAGGGCCTTCGGTGCATTCGACATGGAATGTGCGATTTACAGAGATATACCAATAAACTGATTCGATATGGCTGTTGATGTGCTGCTCGGTCTCCAGTGGGGAGATGAGGGCAAAGGAAAACTGGTGGACGTACTCAGTCCGGATTACCACCTGATTGCCCGTTTTCAGGGCGGACCTAACGCGGGTCATACGCTGGAATTCGAAGGCAAAAAATTTGTCCTGAATACCATCCCGTCGGGCATTTTCATGGAAAATACGCAAAATCTGATTGGCAATGGAGTGGTCATTGATCCGATCGGATTAAAAGGAGAACTGGACAAATTAAAGGAAGCGGGGCACGATCTGGCAGCGAAGAAAAACCTGATGATTGCTAAACGGGCCCACCTGATTTTACCCACGCATCGCCTGCTGGACGCCGCTTCCGAGCAAAAGCTGGGAGCCGAAAAGATCGGGTCTACCCTTAAAGGGATCAGTCCGGCCTACATGGATAAAACGGGCCGCAATGGCCTGAGAGTCGGGGATATTAACCTGCCGGATTTCAAAGATCGGTACCAGACGCTCGTGAAAAAACATTTGTTCTTACTGGAATCCCTGTACGGTCAAACGGTAGATTTAGGTAGTCACGAACCCGCGTTTTTTGAGGCTCTGGAAACCCTCCGCCAGTTTCCGCTGGTAGACGCCGAACGAGTCCTGCACGACTACCTGAGTCAGGGTAAGAAAGTGCTGGCCGAGGGAGCTCAGGGTTCCTTACTGGACGTTGACTTCGGTACCTATCCTTTCGTGACTTCCTCCACCACGACCACCGCAGGGGCCTGTACGGGTCTGGGTGTGGCTCCGAGTCAGATCGGCGAAGTATATGGCATCTTCAAAGCCTACAGCACCCGCGTGGGCAGCGGTCCTTTTCCCACGGAACTTACCGAAGAAACGGGCGAAGAAATTCGTCAGAAAGGCAGAGAATTTGGAGCCGTCAGTGGCCGCCCCCGGCGAACCGGATGGATTGATCTGCCCGCGTTGAAGTACAGCATTCGGCTCAACGGCGTTACGCAGTTACTCATGACCAAAGCCGATGTGTTAAGTGGCTTTGAGAAGATCTACGTTTGCACGCATTACCATTCCCCTGAGGAAACACTGGAGTATCTACCCTTTGAGATTGGGGCCGTTACCCTGACGCCGGAACTAAAGGAATTTCAGGGCTGGAGCCAGGATATTACGGCTGTTACTTCCAGAAATGAATTGCCGATACCATTGCTGAATTACATTGCTTATCTGGAATCTGAATTACAGGTCCCTATTACGTACGTTTCCGTAGGGCCGGACCGAAAACAGACGCTCCGCATGTAAGGTAATCCATTAAGTCCGAAGCGTGGGAGGCCGGCCGGCCTCCCACGCTTCGGACTTAATGGATTACCTTACATGCGGAGCGTCTGTTTTCGGTCCGGCCCTACGGAAACGTACGTAATAGGGACCTGTAATTCAGATTCCAGATAAGCAATGTAATTCAGCAATGGTATCGGCAATTCATTTCTGGAAGTAACAGCCGTAATATCCTGGCTCCAGCCCTGAAATTCCTTTAGTTCCGGCGTCAGGGTAACGGCCCCAATCTCAAAGGGTAGATACTCCAGTGTTTCCTCAGGGGAATGGTAATGCGTGCAAACGTAGATCTTCTCAAAGCCACTTAACACATCGGCTTTGGTCATGAGTAACTGCGTAACGCCGTTGAGCCGAATGCTGTACTTCAACGCGGGCAGATCAATCCATCCGGTTCGCCGGGGGCGGCCACTGACGGCTCCAAATTCTCTGCCTTTCTGACGAATTTCTTCGCCCGTTTCTTCGGTAAGTTCCGTGGGAAAAGGACCGCTGCCCACGCGGGTGCTGTAGGCTTTGAAGATGCCATATACTTCGCCGATCTGACTCGGAGCCACACCCAGACCCGTACAGGCCCCTGCGGTGGTCGTGGTGGAGGAAGTCACGAAAGGATAGGTACCGAAGTCAACGTCCAGTAAGGAACCCTGAGCTCCCTCGGCCAGCACTTTCTTACCCTGACTCAGGTAGTCGTGCAGGACTCGTTCGGCGTCTACCAGCGGAAACTGGCGGAGGGTTTCCAGAGCCTCAAAAAACGCGGGTTCGTGACTACCTAAATCTACCGTTTGACCGTACAGGGATTCCAGTAAGAACAAATGTTTTTTCACGAGCGTCTGGTACCGATCTTTGAAATCCGGCAGGTTAATATCCCCGACTCTCAGGCCATTGCGGCCCGTTTTATCCATGTAGGCCGGACTGATCCCTTTAAGGGTAGACCCGATCTTTTCGGCTCCCAGCTTTTGCTCGGAAGCGGCGTCCAGCAGGCGATGCGTGGGTAAAATCAGGTGGGCCCGTTTAGCAATCATCAGGTTTTTCTTCGCTGCCAGATCGTGCCCCGCTTCCTTTAATTTGTCCAGTTCTCCTTTTAATCCGATCGGATCAATGACCACTCCATTGCCAATCAGATTTTGCGTATTTTCCATGAAAATGCCCGACGGGATGGTATTCAGGACAAATTTTTTGCCTTCGAATTCCAGCGTATGACCCGCGTTAGGTCCGCCCTGAAAACGGGCAATCAGGTGGTAATCCGGACTGAGTACGTCCACCAGTTTTCCTTTGCCCTCATCTCCCCACTGGAGACCGAGCAGCACATCAACAGCCATATCGAATCAGTTTATTGGTATATCTCTGTAAATCGCACATTCCATGTCGAATGCACCGAAGGCCCTTCCTGTAAAAAGCCTTTCTTTAGCGAGAGACAAAGTTGAACGGAAGCCCGCGGGGGGCAATTGCCAAATGACAAAAAATGAATCAGCGAATGCTTTTTCTGATGCGACTTAACGACGAAGGCGTGATGCCGAGATAAGAGGCCAGCATGTTGAGGGGGACGCGGTTGGATAAGCCCGGATAATGTTCCAGAAAATGCAGGTAGCGGGTCTGGGCATCCTGCACGAGCATATTGCTGGTATAGCGTAACTTGTTTTCGAGAACGTAAGAGGTAATTTTAAAAAAGATGTCATGCCATCCGGGAATGATGGCTGAAAGTTCCGTAAAATCCTCTTTCGAGAAAGCCAATACCTGACAATCCGTAACGGCTTCAATGTATTCCGCCGAAGGAAGTTCATCGCGGAAACTGTTCATATCGACCACAAACCGATTTTCGTACACAAAATACCGGGTAAAGCCGTCTCCAATTTTATCGTAGTAACACACCCGGAACACGCCGTCGGTCACGTAGCCAATTTCCCGGGAGATCTTTCCGGCTTCCGAAAAGTAAGCTCCCCGGGCAATGGACTTCCACCTGGCTTTGGATAGAATCAGTTCGCGTTGAGTCGGGTCCAGATACCCAAATTGAAGTAAATAGGCAATGAGCTCCTGCATGTCCGCAAAAGTAAGCGATCCTCCGGGAATTAGGATTCCTCCGGCTACGCCAGTCGGGGTAGGAAATCAGAAAAATACATTCTATTTGTCAGGAGCTTTTAAACCTTAGTACCTTCGAAGACTCATCTCTTGAGCAGATGTATTCATAACCATGAGGGGAAAATTTCATTTGAGTGCAGAGGAAATCCGTTTTCGGCGGTATCTCAAACGCATCGTTCGAACCGCTGGCATTCAGCGAATGAATCGCTGGCTGATTGAACACAATTTATCGACCGCACCGCTGCGGGCCGCTCCCTTATGGATCGCTTCCGTGCTGGTAGGCTTGATGGCCGTGGGATACGAGAAACTATTTGCCTGGGTTGAACACGCGGGTATGCACTGGTTTCAAACCCATCCGTACCTGATTTTTATATCTACGCCTCTTTGTTTCTGCGGAGCCTGGTTACTGACCCATTACCTGGCTCCGAGTGCTTCGGGAAGCGGCATTCCGCAATTAATGGCTGCCGTGGATCTGGCTGAAACCAAGGCTCACTGGAAAGTGGATCAGCTACTGAGTATCCGGGTTGCCCTGGTGAAAGTAGCCAGTAACCTGCTCTTGCTCCTGGGAGGCGGAGCCACGGGCAGGGAAGGCCCAACGCTTCAGATCGCGGGTTCAATCTTCGAATCCATGTATCGGCTGATTCCCGAAACCTGGAATAAAGTATCACAACGGGTGATGATCGTGACGGGCGGGGCGGCGGGTCTCGCGGCGGCTTTTAATACCCCCCTGGGCGGTATTGTGTACGTGGTTGAAGAATTGACCAAGGCTCACCTGGCGGTTTTTCGGACGGCCGTCCTCAGCTCGGTTATCATTGCGGGCATGACGAGCCAGTTTTTGCTGGGCCCTTACCTGTTTTTAGGTTTTCCGAAAATCACTCGCTTACCTCTGGAATACGTGTGGCTGGTCGTAGGCATTGCCTTTCTGACGGGACTGGCGGGCTCTGGGTTTACCAAGGTATTATTACTCCTTTCTTCGTTACGGAAACGTTTTCAGGGACTGACCCGACAGCTGGTGTTCGTGATGGGTCTGGGACTGATCTTTGCCGGAATCGTTTATTTTTCGGGCATTCAGGCGATGGGATCCGGAAAAGAACTCATCAATCAGGCCTTGTTTGAGGGAACCCAGCATCTGGACTGGTATGCTTTTCCGGTCCGTTTTATTGGCAATGCCCTGTCATTTTCGGCGGGTGGTGCGGCCGGAATTTTTGCTACGTCCCTGTCGTCGGGAGCCATGCTGAGTTCTTTCCTGCTGGAATACATCGTCAGCATTCCTGATCAGCACCATAACCTGCTGATTCTGGTAGGGATGATTGGGTTTCTGACTGGCGTCACCCGCACGCCTTTTACTTCCGCTATTCTGGTACTTGAAATGACGGATCGGCATTCGGCCATTTTTTATTTTTTACTGGCGGGAATCGTAGCCAACGTAGCCGCCAGTTTGATTCTGCGTCACTCCTTTTACGAAATCAGGAAAGAGGAATTTCTGGCTTCATCCCTGCCGCATAAATAAGGCGTACGTTCGGGAAATGTCCATTTAACTTTATCTATCGGGCCTCTTCATGCGTAGTCTCTTTACCTGCCTGTCATTTCAAGTACTCCGGGTTTCTGCTTTCGGGCTCGTATCACCAGAATCATTTGCAGCAGAACCGAGAGCATGATGAGTCCCAGACCCATGTAAAAGGCCGGACTCAGCTCCCGGTTTTCATCGTACAGCAGAATGGCGAGAGCAATGGTATAGACGGGTTCCAGATTCAGACTCAGATTGACGGTGAAGGCAGAAAGTTCACGCAGCACCTGCGTCTGAAGCAGATACAACAACACTGTGCAAAACACCACCAGTACCATCAGATAACCAAAATCTTCCAGGCCGGGAACTAGCGTGACGCTTGGGAAGTAAGAGCAGTAAATAACCATGACGGGAACCAGAGCCAGGGCTCCTCCCAGCATGGAATAGACGAGCACGGATTCGCTGGGGTATTTCTGAGCCAGTCGCTCATTACTGATGGTGAACAAAGAGGCCAGTAAGGATGAAATTACGCCCAGACCAATACCTAGCCGGTAATGCGTATCAAAGCTGAAAATCAGAAGAATTCCCGCCAGCGTTAACAAGCTCAGACTCAGTTCAGACCATGAAAATTTTTGCCGGTTAATCAGCGGGGCCAGGAGGGCCGTAAAGAATCCGGTTAGCGAGAAGCACACTACACCGACCGAGATATTGGCGTATTTGATACTTCCGTAAAAGAAAATCCAGTGCAGGCCAATGAAAAATCCAGCCAGAGCAAAAGGACCAGCCTCGCGGATGGAAATACGCTTAAGCTTTCGGGTCAGGGTAAGGATCAGCAGTAGAAACAAGCCCGCCAGAGCGATCCGATACCAGGCCAGCAGGCCTTCGTTGAGGGTAATCAACTTACCAAAAATGCCCGTGAATCCAGCCAGAATTACGGAAATATGAAGCTTGATGAAAGCCTTTTTCATGAGAATATCATTCAATACTGTTAAACAGGAGAAAAGACGGAGGCGAATGAATACGCAACAGCCGGGGAATGCCACGGGGGCAGGGGGCTTAACAACCTGAATGAACGTAAAAGGGGTACGCAAAAACGGTTCGCCGGGAAGCGAAACCTACCAGTGATTCAGTCGTCAGCCTTAGGCGACTGGGGGTGAGATCAGCGAAGCGTGCAGACGAGTATTCATAAGTAATCGGGATTTTAGGGCGGCAAGATAGGAAAATTAGCCTTAGAAACAGGAAAAGCAGGCTGAAACAGGGGGGCTTACCAGAGGCGGGTATCAATAGTAGAGCTGACAGGTAAAGGCCTGTCAGCTCCGGTTTTTATTGCTTTTCCAGCCACTGTTCGTAGGAAAGCACGCCCAGCTCGGGCCTGGCTTCTCCCGGCAGCACCGAAATAAACTCCAGCTGATTGCCGTCAGGGTCGTTAAAATAAATAGCCAGGGCGGGCATCCACGCAAAAACCATGGGTTTTTGCGTGCCATCCTTCAGAAAATTATAGGGTTGTAAGTGCCTGTCCGTCAGGTATTGTTCGGCGTAAGTCAGGATATCTTCGGTACTGCTTCGAAAAGCAAAATGCCGGGGCTGAAAAGACTCTTTCGTTTCCCAGAGTCCGAGCATATATTCTTTCTCTTCACCAATCCATAGAAAAACAATGGGGCGGGTTTCATCCCGGTAGGCCAATCTAAGACCGAGTACATCCGTATAAAATTTTGTTGACTGTTCCAGGTCCTTGACTTGAACATGCGTTTCGTATAATCCTTTAATCATAACCGTACTTTAATTTTTCAACCCGGTTCGCCGCAAAGAAGTTTGCAGAGGCTTGGCTTCGGGTAAAAAAAGTAATTGATAAACCTATGAGTGCGTCATAAGGATATGGTTGGTGAGGACCCTAACCACGGTAGGGAGAGGCATCGCTTCGGGTAAAAGAAACGATTACCACCCAATTGTGCGTTTGATGAGCAAAGTTAATAATGAGGGCTGTGGGAATGTAATTCCGGGGTATGTTCTGTCCGCCGTGGCTGGTGTCTCACCAGCCGCTTTATTAAGGAAGTGGTTGGTGAGGAGACCAGCCACGGAAGGGACATTTACGTGAACCTAATTCAGCCAAGCCTTTGAACGGTTAGGTCTCCGATTCCGGGTTTTTCGCCACCAAAGTAAAAAACCAGTGATGGAGAGTAAGCCCGGAGTTAGACCCAGCAGGGCATAAAGTATCTTAACGGGCAGGCCACCATAGTTCCCTACATGTAAGGGAAAAAAAGCAGATTCCAATTGTTCTCCCAGAAGTTTATCTTCCCAGCGTATCAGTTTCACCACCTTGCCATTCTTCTGATCCATTTTTACGGCATTGCTGCTTCCCCAGATTTTCCATTGCTGATCGGTGTACCCTCTTACCTCAAAGGGACGCGTGGGCTGGGTAGGTAGATACACGTAAGTCGGCCTCAGGTCAGGGAAGACCTGCAAGGCCCGCTGGAACAGGTCATCGGGAGAAACTGCCATCAAGGTATTGGGTTTGGTGGACACCGTTTCGGCTCGCCAGGTTTTGGGCTGAAAAGCGAAGAGATTCATCCAGAACCCCGTAAAGAAAATCACCGCGTTGAGCAGTAAGGTCCAGATTCCTATGATCCGGTGCAGGTCAGAACTGAGCGTTCGCCAGTTTTTACGGTTGATTTTTACCCGAAAGCAAAGAACTTTCCAGATCATCTTTCGGTAAACGATCAGGCCGGTCATCAGGGAAAGAAGCATGGTTATGCCAAACACTGCGGTCAGAGCCGCTCCCGGAATACCCAGCTGGAAACTGAAATGGAATTGCAGAAGCCACTCGATGAAACTGGGCGTAAAAGCCGAGGAAGGCCCTTCGCGAAGGATGGCTCCCGTGTGAGGATCGAAGGTAATGAGAGCCAGATCGTAGGTAAACAGCCGGGTGTCATTAAAATAGATTCTGAAATTATAGGCTTCGCCCGACCCTGCTCCGGGGTTCAGCCAGGCAATGCCGTCGAGGTCACCGTACCGTTCAGCGATGGTTCGGTAACACCGGGAAAGAACGTCCGGAGGGAATGGCTGATCCGACGATGGCGTATGTAATAATTCCCGGTTGGCCCAGTGATCCAGCTCATGGCGAAACACAAGCACGGAACCACTCAAGCCCAGCAAAATCAGAAATAGTCCCGTAATCAGTCCCAGCCAGCTGTGTAGCCTGAAAACCCAGCGGGTCAGTGTTCCTTTATTCATAGTATGGATAATGTTAGGGGATGTGAAGGATTCCGGAAATCATCACTGAACTCCGGAGTCCATTCTTTACCAGAGCTGATAACCAATGCCTACCCGAACGTTAAAAGGATCTCCCAGACCCGCAGTAACCATCCCGGAGCGGCTTCCCGTGAAATAATGCTGGTTAGTAAGGTTATAGGCATTCACCTGAAGGAGGTATCGGTTTCGCTGGTACATCAGGGCCGCGTCAACGACCCGGTAGGCTGGAAACAGAAAATTCTGATTGCTTAGCAATCCTACCTGATTACTGACATACCGAAACCCGGCGGCCAGACCCAGGCCTTTTAAAGCCCCGCCCGGAAGCAAGTACTTTCCCCAGAAGTTCACCTGATGTTTGGGAGCATTGGCGAAACGATCCCCCTTTTTGCCGTAGCTGCTGGTGCTGACCAGCACGTGTTCATTGAGAGCATACCCCGCGATCACGTGGAAGCTGCCGATCTGACCCGTCAGAGAAACTTCCGCCCCCCGGCTCCGGGTACCGTCAATGGCAGCCTGACGGTGTGAATTTTCTTCGGTAGGAGCAGCCGTCAGAATATTAGCGTAATTGATCTGGTAGAGGGAAACCATTGCGGATAGGTGTTCGCTGAAAAGGTCGGCTTTGGAACCTATTTCAAACTGGGTAGCCTGACGGGTCGGAAAGGGTCCGCCAGCCCGGACGTTATTGGACGTTTGCGGGTTGAAGGATTTCAGGTAAGTCCCGTAAAAGGAAACGTTTTTCGAGGGCAAATACACCAGCCCTGCCCGGGGAATCCATCCCGAGGCCTGCAAGTCATCGCCCTGTTTAGCATCCCGGGCGGATAAGGGAGTCTCTTTACCCGTATAGGAATCATAGCGAAGGGAAAGCAGGAATTTTAGTTTCTCTCCCAGGCTTACCTGATCCTGAAGATACGCTCCAATCAGGTTGGTAATCCGCTTGTTATCATCGGATTCGTCGGCGGGCCGGGAGGCATCAGGTACACTGCCGGAATAATCGGGATGAAGAATGGAAATCCGCGTGGACATTCGGTACTGGTAATCATTCCGGGTCCAGCCGTAACGGTTGTAATCCGCTCCGGCTATGAATTGATGCGTTAATCCACCCGTTTTTGTAACATAGCTGGCAAATGCGGTGGTCTGTAAACTAAACCGATCGGTTTGCCAGTCCTGATACGCCCGGCTGATGGAGTCGTTACGAATCCTTCCGGAAGGGATATGATCGGTGTAGTCCAGCACATTTCTGACCGCCCGTTCCACCACGGTTAGCTTGAGCCGTTCGTGAAATTGATGCGTGTACGTAAGCGTAGCCGAGGCATTATGAGTCCGACCGTAGTCGGTGGGACTTTGAATCGTCAGATGATTGGGATAATACGTAAAGTCAAAGCTGCCATCGGGACGGGTACGGATGTAACTTCCGTTGTCATATTGCTGTACGGCCTTCTGGTAGGCATAATTCAGCTCCAGCTGGAGCGAACTGCGGGCATTGGGAAGATACGTCAGGGAGGGAGCTACGAAAATGTTTTCCTTGTCCTGGTAATCCCGGAAACTGCGGGAACGATCATAACCAACGATGGCCCGGTAGAGTAGCTTTGAGTTCGCCGACCAGGGCCCGGTGAAATCAGCGGAAGCCCGCCGGAACGCCCAGCTGCCAAGGGAAAGATCAACGCTGGCTCTTTTTTCCGTTAATGGTTTTTTAGTAACAAAATTGACCACTCCGCCGGGAGAACCCTCACTAAACAAGGCTCCCGAAGGCCCGCGAAGCAATTCTACGGATTCGACATTGTACAGCAGCGGTTGCTGACTCCACAAAAACAGGTTGCCACGAATGCCATTGTACAGCAGAAAGCTGGCATCGTTGGGGGAGTAAGCCGTAAATCCCCGGATTTGAAAAGAGCCATTGCCGTTGTTGGCTTTCATGCCCGTAAACGTACCCGCGATTTCATTCAGGGTAAAGGCCTGACGATCCTTCAGCACCTCAGATGACATTACCTGGACGGACTGCGGGGTGGAAAGCAGCGGCTGGTCCAGGCGAGTAGCTGTGCCGGACTCCAGTACCTGATAACGATTTTTAGCCGTGGTGATCGTTAGTTCCTTTAACTCCTGTTTGCTTTCAGAAAGTTGCAGGTTGAGAAAGGGGTTCCTTCCGGCATGAACGAGTAAGCTTTTCGTGTAGGCACTATAGCCCACATTCGATACCACCAGTACGTAGGATCCGGGCGTCAGGGTATTAAAACTGAAATAACCCTCCGCGTCCGTTTTTGTGCCGATTGAGGTATTCTGAAAGGTAACGGAAGCTCCGCTCAGGGGCTCGTTTTCGAACGTGACAATGCGTCCTTTCAGAACTCCCCGGTCAGATTGGGCATGAGCGAGGCTAAGCCCCAGGTGCAGGCAAAAGAACAACAGGAAATAATGTTTCATGGGTAAGCGAAAAATCCGCCAGGGCGTTTTCGAACGGCCCCGGTCGTTGATAGAAATGTGGATGAAGCGAAGGTCTGGAATACAGACCCAAGCCCTTTAGGAATGAGTTTTCCTGAAAAGAAGGTGTTCAGGAGGTACGTTGGGAAGAGCTGAAATACGCAGAATGCTCACCCGGCAGGAGTGAGGAGTAGGTTTTCCAGCATCAACGGTGCTTAGCCGAGTTGGGGGGGGCGGAAGAGGCCCTCAAGCATCCGGGCGGGGAAGAAACACGCGTAGGTAAAGGCACTTTTCACCGCTTCAGTCGAAAATTCAGGAGCAGGAAAGCTAAAGAGAAGAGGCGTAAGCGAGGCAGGCACTTCCAGGAGCTGACTCAGCAGACGCTGACTCGATTCTTTTTCCTCGGATTCCCGGGCCGCTTTAAGCTTTTTTGCCAGGTAACACGAGCCGTTGCAATGCAAATCGGGCCGATCCCGGTTTTCGCAGAGGTATTGGGCGATGTAATCCTGACGAAGCTGAAAGTCCATTAAAATCAGCGGAACCACGAGCGTTCTCACCAGCAACAGGCCGGTCAGAAAAAGAATGCCAATGGATTTGAAAAACGGACTCATGCCCGCAAAAGTAAGGCACAAATAAGCCAGTAGCCTAAAAGTTTTTTTATAAAACTAATTTATTAATTATTACAACGTTATTGTAACGTTAAATAGGTTTTGTTTTTACGCAGTACGGAACAAAAATCAGGCATTCCGTGCTGCGTAAAAAGCTTAAGAAAAGACGGTTGCATACGAGTTACCAGGGACTGATTCCCGTCTCCGGACTATTATCATCGCTGAAAAATTGTCCGGTAGGACCGTCCGCATCCAATAGGGCCGCTTTCACTACCCGGCTGGCGGCATCGCTTACCGTGCCCGGTCCGCTGTGATGGTTGAAGTCCGTGGCCGTATAGCCCGGATCAACCGCGTTAACTTTGAAGGCCGTATCCCGTAGTTCATAGGCCAGAACAACCGTGTAGGCATTCAGGGCTGCTTTGGATGAGGTGTAACAGGCCCCTTTGGCGTGGTAATACTTCCAGGTGGGATCGCTGTGAAGAGTCAGAGAACCCAGGCCGGAAGTAACATTCACAATGCGGGGTTCCGACGACTGGCGGAGTAAATCCAGAAAGGCCTGAGTGGTTTCAATTACCCCAAAGAAATTGGTTTCAAATACCTGCCTGAATACGTCAATATTCGTGTCGCTGGCGGGCTGGGGAAAGCCGCCGCTGATTCCGGCATTGTTGACCAGTACATCCAGAGAAGTAATTTTTTCACCCAGACGCTGACGGGCCTTTCGAATGGAATCCTGGTTATCAACGTCGATGACCAGGGGTTCAATGAGGGTAAAGCCTTCCGCCTGTAACTGACGAACGGCTTCTTCACCTTTTTGGGCATCGCGGCTACCCAAGTAAACGAAATAGCCTTTTGTCAGTAATTGTCGGGCGGTTTCAAAGCCGATGCTTTTGTTGGCTCCAGTAATGAGTGCGGTCTTCATGGTTGCGTTTGTTTGAGCTGCAAAAGTAGCCGGAGCTCCGCAGCGGGGGCAGACACATTTCTCGGCATTACTGGTACATTTCGCGGATTGAACTCCGATACTCGGCGGGCGTCAGGGAAGTTTCGCGTTTAAAAAAGCGACTGAAGTAGGAGGCATCACTAAAACCCAGATCAAAGGCAATTTCCTTCAGTGAGTGCTCCGTATGAAAAAGCAGGCGTCGAGCTTCCAGCACCAGACGGTCATGAATATGCGTAATGGCAGATTTACCGCTTTGGGCTTTCACGATTTCGCTTAAATAGCCGGCTGAGACGTAGAGCAGGGGAGCATAGTCATTTACCTGATGAAGCTCATGGAAGTGCTGATCAATGAGCGACTGGTAGTTTTTCAGAAACAGCTTTTCATTGGAAGGTTTAGGTTCATACTGTTCCGAGTACAGACGGCTCAAATAGGTTAACAGTACGGTTAGGTAAGCCGACAACATTCGTTGTTGCCAAAGACTCGGCTGGCGGTGTTCCGATGAGATTTTTTCGAGCATATCTTCGATGAATACTACATCGCCATCTGACAGCCGGAGTTCGTGCCCGTTCTGAGGGTTAAGAATCAGGGGAAGATTCTTGAGGGTTGCATTCTCCTGTAAGGCTAAAAACTCCTCATCAAAGGCCAGGGCCGTCCCCCAGAGGGGCCTGGATTCTTCCTTTACCACCACCTGATTGGGAACGAAAAAGTAAAACGTATTATCTTTGGTCACATAAGGGGCCATGTCTACCCAATGGCGGCCATTTCCCCGGCGGCAAAACGCGAGCAGGTAATAATCCTTCCGATGCGGCCGCAGTAACTCCGACGGATGCGTCAGTGTCCCCTCAATCTGGACGATATTAAATCGTATACCGCCAACAATCGGATCCTGGGCAAGCGTATAGGTAGGAATGGGGTGAGTTAGTGCAGTAAGATTCATGGGTTAAAAGTAACGAAATCTCGCTGCCTGTACGAACCGGAGAGCCGTTAATGGCCTGTAAGCAAAGGTTGGAAGCAACAGGGCATAAATACTACTTCTCAAGAATGTTCATCGTCGATCGCCTCCAAACGTATGCTGACTTCGAGAAAACTTCCTCAAAAAGCCTGTTCGTTTCTGCTAAGTGTTTGATATACAGACGTCGTCGATCGCCGGGCCTTTTCGTAGTATTGACGATCGACGATTTTTCCTGACGATCACCACAGATAAATAATTAATCCAGCGGCAGGAAAAGCCTTGTTTGATGCTTAAATTCACGGGGTCTTAATCGTACCTAGTTGGAATTGAAATTTGTTTCGGGTGATATGGCTTTCGCCGGATTAAAGTCTTAATCGTACCTAGTTGGAATTGAAATAAGCGTTCATTGGCGTTGTTTCCGCTGGCGTTTTCGTGTCTTAATCGTACCTAGTTGGAATTGAAATATTATTGGTTTCTCGCTCGCAGGTACGAGAACAGAAGTCTTAATCGTACCTAGTTGGAATTGAAATGGAGTCGCCCCCTTGATCATACCCGAAGCCGTCGTGGTCTTAATCGTACCTAGTTGGAATTGAAATGTGCCACAGTGTACGCGAAACGGCTCCTTTGCTCATGTCTTAATCGTACCTAGTTGGAATTGAAATTTGTTCTCTGATTTTTCGCACGAGTAGTAGAACCGAGTCTTAATCGTACCTAGTTGGAATTGAAATAAGGCACCCGCAAGCGACACGTAATACACCTGTTTAGTCTTAATCGTACCTAGTTGGAATTGAAATATGCCATTGCCTTCAATGCCAGCGTACCCCTTCGGTGTCTTAATCGTACCTAGTTGGAATTGAAATTTTGTGAGGCGAAATCTGCGTTAATGTACCATAGTCGTCTTAATCGTACCTAGTTGGAATTGAAATCCCGTTTTACAAACGAACGGTCGATTTGGCCAACGGTCTTAATCGTACCTAGTTGGAATTGAAATAAAACTGAACGGCGATCTTACCGAACGCGATAAGAAGTCTTAATCGTACCTAGTTGGAATTGAAATACAACATCGAACCCTATAAGAGCGTCTAAACAGATGTCTTAATCGTACCTAGTTGGAATTGAAATACGACTGGACGTAAAAGCTCCAGTCTGGCCCCTAACCGTCTTAATCGTACCTAGTTGGAATTGAAATCATGAGAGACGAGCCTTTTAATGCTCCTATCACAGTCTTAATCGTACCTAGTTGGAATTGAAATTATTTCGAGACCGAGTAAGCTTTACGCAAGCTTTTCGTCTTAATCGTACCTAGTTGGAATTGAAATTCTATAATGCAAATAACTCCTTCCTTTTGTTCCTGTCTTAATCGTACCTAGTTGGAATTGAAATCATGATCCTCCAGCCATTCCTGAGCCGATGCTGAGGTCTTAATCGTACCTAGTTGGAATTGAAATGCAGCACTTTGAAAAGTTGCCCGCCCCAGCTGGTGGGTCTTAATCGTACCTAGTTGGAATTGAAATGAGTTCGGGCTACTGGAAGTTTATCCAGGTCGAACAGTCTTAATCGTACCTAGTTGGAATTGAAATAACGTGGTGATGACGATTTTTACCTTGAACCACTTGAGTCTTAATCGTACCTAGTTGGAATTGAAATATGACTTGCGTGATCGATCCCCAAAGCGAGCTAATGTCTTAATCGTACCTGGTTGGAATTGAAATGGTAAGTCGTACGTGGTGATTAATGAATTTATCCGACGTCTCAATCGTACCCAGTAGGAATTGAAACAGGATTCAGAGAATCACGGCGATATGACTTAAACAAACCCTGACCTCACCTACCCGGATTAAAATTTACCCCCCCCCCGCAGATCTATGCCCACCTGATAGATCGATCATTAGACAAACCAATAGAATTTGCTGCTCTTGGTATCCTCAGGTACATAAATAATTGCCCTCCTGACATACCGCTGTCACTGCCCGCTTTTTTCTTTACGGAGTTATCCATCCAAAATCTGTTGCACGCGTATGAAGGAAGTTGAAACGTTTTGTCCCGCAAGCCCGCAGGAATGGCGGAAATGGTTACAGACCCATCATGCTCACAAGGATTCCATCTGGCTTGTCTGCTATAAGAAGAAAACCGGAGTGCCCACCGTGACCTGGAGTGAAGCCGTTGATCAGGCCCTTTGTTTTGGGTGGATCGACAGTCAGCGAAAACCAGTCAATGACGAGGTGTTCATGCAATTGTTTACCCGAAGAAAAGCCAACAGCGGCTGGTCCAGAATTAATAAAGATAAAATCGAACGGCTGATGCAGCAGGAGCTGATGCACGAAGCCGGATGCAAAGCCATAGAAACAGCCCGACAGAACGGCTCCTGGACCTTACTCGATGAAGTGGAAGAGGGCCTCATCCCCGCAGATCTGGCCGAAGCGTTTGAACAGTTTCCTCAGGCCCAGTCCTATTTTCTGACGCTGAGTAAAACCGACAAGCGGGCCATTCTCTTGTGGCTGGTTATGGCTAAGCGGACTGAAACCCGACAAAACCGACTGGCTGAACTGCTGGAACCGATGAGTCAGGGTCGAAAGCCCAAACCCTGTCAATAAAGAAAATGGCGAAGATGACTGATTCAGACCAACCCCGACTGGCCCGACTGGTTTCGCTGGTGACCTTGCTGCAAAGCAAACGGCTGTTGACCGCCCAAACGCTGGCTCATCGGTTTTCGGTGAGCACGCGTACCATTTACCGGGACATGCGAACGCTCGAACAGGCGGGAGTTCCGGTCGTGACGGAGGAAGGGAAAGGATATACCTTACTGGAAGGATACCGCTTGCCTCCGGTTATGTTCACGCGGGAGGAAGCCGTGGCCCTCCTTACGGCTGAGAAACTTACAGCTCAGTTTACGGACCCATCCATTGCTCTGCTGTACGGTTCGGCCATGGATAAATTAAAAGCGGCCCTGCGACGAAGCGACCGACACTACCTCGAAACCATCGAGCCCTATATTCAGGTACAACCGATGAACAGGTACCATCAGCCCGATGCCTACCATCTGTTCGTGACAGCCATCACGCAACATCAGGTGGTGCAGATGAATTACCAGTCGGCCGAGAGCAGGACTGGCAACACGCGATTAATCGAGCCCATCGGTCTTTACCTGAGACGGCATTGGCACGTGATTGCTTACTGCCGGTTTCGGGGGGAAATCCGGGATTTCAGACTCGACCGGATTCAGCAGATTACGCTTCTTGCGGAACAATTCAAAACCCGCACTGAGACCCTGGAGCATTACTGGGCCCTGGAACAGACTCGCCGATCCAAAGAAAAAGTAATCCTTCAGCTTCAGCCTACGGTTCTGTCGCCAGCTCTGACTCAGCAATTACAGGATACCAAGCACCAGTACGGCTGGATTCGGGAAAAAACGCTTCCCGAAGGCGGACTGGAGATGACGTTCCTGGTGGGATCTCTTTCGTACATGGCCAGCTGGCTGCTGCAATTTGCGGGAGATATTACCATTATTGAACCCCTGGAATTGCGGGAACAAGTCGCCGATCTGGCCGAAAAGGCCTTTCGGTTGTATCGAACGGTAGCGGAGTAAAAAACTACCTGAAATTGCCTAAATAAAAAGAAAGATTTAGCCCCACGTGTGAACGCTCGCGGTTCAGGTTGCCGTAGGCGGTTACTCCAATGCCCAGGTCACGGGTAGACGTTAAAAACCGGATTTCTGCCGGAATACCGACGGTTTTATATAATCTGCGTTCATGCTTAAATTCTCCATACATGAGAGGATCTTCAACTTGTTGCAGGAATTTCCCCCGGCTGGTGCCAAAGACGTAACTCAGACCTGCCGAAAAACGGAATTTGCCAGCTTTATACCCGTATAATAATCCGGCATCGTTAACGGTATTCAAGGGGCTAACATCCTGATCCGTAAAGATCTCCATATTATACGCGTAGCGGGCCGTAAGTAACGTTGGTTTATTTCGTAGTTCATAGGCTAAAGCTACGGTTAAGTTAGCCAGCTTTCCCGACCCCGCTCCGACTGATAACCAGTACTTTTCAGGTGTTTTTCCTTGGGCAGTAACTTTCGTAGTGAGGCCAGAAACTGTTATTATTAAGAAAAAAATCAATACACGTTTAGTCATAGCAGGAGATTGGTTTATTATTACAAATAAAGAGGTTTTATTTCATAAATGAATTAAATAAAAAGATATTACAGAAGGTTATTTATTCGATAAACAGTAATAATTGCTACGATCAATAGAAGCATTAAACGGATACTTGTAACTGAATAATTTTATAAAACAGGTATGGGTAAACGAATTTATAAAACTGAATAAGAAGATATTAAACCAGTATAGGACCTACATCAGGAACGAATGTATGGTTACTACTATAGTAATAAAAATGATTGATTATAATGAATACAATCTTCAATTAATTACTCAGCTATTGGGAGTGATTTATTGGTAATATGAACTCAGGATAAGATAGTTTGTGATGAATATTCTGTAGAATAAGGTAATAAAAGATCCGTTCATGTATCTTCTATCACTGCTGAATACTACTCCAGTAAAGCAGGTTTATCGGGAAAAACAGCTCATCTGAACCGAAGCCTCGCACCAACCCCGGACGCCTCCCCCAAAAGTTCACGGGATCAAACTTTCCGGCTTTTTCGCAGTTCCTACTGGTAGCAGCCTGCTGCTCGAACGGATAGGATAGCCGGATTTATTGTAGCTTGCAGGCTACTTTATAAACGCAATGAAGGAAATTTTTTTTCATAGATCTCTTCCCGGATTACGCAGGGCATGGCTCTTCCTGCTACTGGTAGCAGGGGGGCTTGTCAACCAAAGCTTTGCTCAGTCCGGAACTATTACGGTTGCCGCTGCCGCGGATTTACGCTATGCCATGGATTCGCTGGTGAGTGTTTTCCGAACCCAGCAACCCGGAATTAAAGTCAGCGTGATCTACGGGTCTTCGGGTAAGTTTTTTCAGCAAATCAGCCATCAGGCCCCCTTCGATCTCTTTTTTTCAGCGGACATCGATTTTCCCCGACAACTGGAAAAGAAAGGTTTAACGGCTTCACCCATTCATACCTACGCCGTAGGGCGGCTGGTGCTCTGGAGTACCCGGATGAAGCCGAAAGACCTCAAAAGCCTGCTTGATGGCAAGGTTCGCAAAGTCGCAATCGCGAACCCGCAACTGGCTCCTTATGGTAAAAAAGCCGAGGAGGTATTACGGCATTACCGAATTTACGATCAGGTGAAACCTAAGCTGGTGCAGGGCGAAAATATAGCCCAGACGGCTCAGTTTGTGTCAGCGGGAGCGGCCGATATGGGTCTGATTGCTCTGTCTCTGGCCCTGAGTCCCCCGCTCAAAACACAGGGTTCCTATTACCTGATTCCTTCCACGGCCCACACGCCTTTGCAACAGGCCCATGTGGTTCTGAAACGGGCCCGAAACAATCAGTCAGCCTACGCTTTTTTGTCATTCATGGAAACCGCCAGGGCTAAGAAGGTCATGGAAGCGTTCGGATTTTCAATTCCCCGATAATCGTATGTTCGATGATTTTGGTCAAACGCTGGGGGTAACACTGGCTCTGGCGGCAACCACAACCGCTCTGCTGGTACTCATGGGTATTCCGCTGGCTTATGGACTGGCGTACAGTAAATTTCGCGGTAAATCCGTTCTGGAAGCAGTGGTCAGTCTCCCCCTTGTACTGCCGCCCACGGTAACGGGGTTTTACTTGTTAATCGCGTTCAGTGAAGAGAATACGCTGGGTCATTTTCTGATCCATACGCTTGGGTTACCCCTGAACTTTACGTTTACGGGTATTCTGGTGGGGTCTGTTTTTTACAGCCTGCCCTTCATGGTGCATCCGGTGCAATCAGGTTTCGAAAATATTTCTCCCTCGCTTCGGGAAGCGTCGTTAACACTCGGCAAATCGGAGTGGACCACCTTCACACGAGTCCTGTTACCGGCCATCAAGCCGGCCCTCCTGAGTGGTTTGGTCCTGTCTTTTGCTCATACCATTGGCGAATTCGGTCTGGTCCTGATGATTGGGGGCAATATTCCCGGACAGACGCGGGTGGCTTCCATTGCGATCTACGATGAAGTCGAAAGTTTTAATTACGACCGGGCCAATGCCTACGCACTGGTCTTGCTGGGCATTGCCTTTTTCATTTTATTTCTAATGTTTACCTACAATAGAAAGCTTCGTACCCGCACGCTGATATGATTGATTTTCACGTTACCAAACATCTTCATACGGCTCAGGGTACTATTTTGCTGGATCTTTCCCTTCAGATTCAGTCGGGCGAATGTGTGGCCCTATACGGGTCTTCCGGCGTGGGAAAAACGACCCTCTTGCGAATGCTGGCAGGGCTGGAAAAACCAGATTCGGGATACATTCATTTCAATCATAACGTCTGGTACGATTCCGGCACGTTTGTAAAACCCCAGCATCGGTCGATTGGCTTTGTGTTTCAGGATTACGCCTTGTTTCCCAGCATGAGCATCCGGGAGCAGCTGAAGTTTGCGTTGCCCCGATCCGGTGATCAGCAGATGGTGGATGAATTGCTGGAGTTAACCCAACTCAGTACGCTGGCTAACCGATACCCCGCTCAGCTTTCGGGAGGGCAGCAGCAACGCGTCGCTCTGGCCCGAGCCGTGGCTCGTCAGCCGGAGGTGTTATTACTGGATGAACCTTTGTCCGCCTTGGATCAGGACAATCGGCTTCGCCTTCAGGAAGAAATTGAAAAAATTCAGCGTCGGTTCAATCTTACGGTGGTACTGGTTAGCCACGATGCCGGAGAAATTAAAAGACTGACGAACCGGGTGGTTATGATAGGGGAAGGGAAAATACTAAATCAGGGCAGTCCGCAGGAACTGCTTACGCCAGGTCCTGAACTAAAATTAGGAACAGTAATAGCCATAGAATCAAGCGGAAACCAGTGGCTGGCGACGGTTCAGATCGAAGAAAAAATCAGACAGATGCGGGTTGCCGAAGCTTCCATCCAGATCGGTGACCGGATCTGGATGGAAAACCAGGATCGATTTTTATGAACTAGGGTAGTGGTTTTCTGGAAACGTATACCACAGCTGGCATCGAATCTTCACAACAGTAAAAACCGTTATTTTCGGACACATATGTGCCTCCGGAAGCAGCTACGTATAATCTGTTTTTTGAATCCAGATATACATTCTTCAGATCATGCTTGAATGAAAACCGGAGTTTACGGACGCCCTCCCGGTCTTCTCTGATCAGATCTGAAGGATTAATACGCGAAACATCGGATCCCGGCTGAAGTGGTGTATTGTTGGAGCGGATGGCGTAAGTAACTCCCGTAGAAGCCTTGATTTTGCCAATGGGAACGATATCGTCGAGATACGTTTTAAAATGGTGAAGGTAATCGATCCAGGTTTTGCCGTAATCGGGAGTGAAATAAGAAGCATCCCAGGCTCCGAGCAGATTACCCTGTCGATCCTGTCGTTTGGTTCGCAGAGCAATAACGGTATCATTACGTACCAGCAGTCCGGGAACCGGGCCATTAAAATTCCTGGATTCCAGCCAGGTTTTACCTTGATCTTTCGTGTAGTAAACCTTTGTCCAGGTAGATACCAGTAACGTCTTGTCAATATCTCCGGCAATGGCGTAGGCTTCGCGTCCACCGGGAATCTCCAGTTTAATCCAGTCAGGATCTTCAACGGACACGCTTTCTTCCCTGGGCGAAACGGGTGTAACGCTGGGATACTCCTCTCTCTTACAGGCCGCCAGGGTTAACAGCATCAATAAAAAACCCATTATTCCTTTCATCATCAGGCTGAGTTAAATGAAGGAGCAAAGTAACCTTTGTTACCGGGTGAACACGAGAGTAGTATATTATGAAACAATGAAGTTTCAGGCTCCGCTTTCCGATTGCAGGAGTTCATTTTCTGGGCGAAGGATGTAACTCCTGAACCAAATCGGGGCCTTTCATGGCCTGTAGTTACAGCGTTAAGGTACCCGGGAAATTGATAAAACTCAACAGCCTGAGGAAAAGACTAATTTCGCAGAAGGCAGAACTTTGAGCGTAAGCCTCCTCCGTTAGGTTGCTGGTGCGAATGTTGTCTGAAGTCCAGGAATCTGGCTTCAGGGTTCGGATTTTAGACATTTACGCAGTCCGCACGACTAAGTTTTCCCAAGGTTTTCCGATGTCTTTCAAAAAGCCTCTCATCAGGGGTCGCCTTTAAACGGCTTTTCATTATCTTGGTTTAGATTAATAATTTCTTGATATACTACTAAAATAAATTCCAAAAATTAGTTGTGCCCATATACATCCCTGTAAGAAAGTGCTATCTTTGTTTATGTTAATGAGACGAACATGTACTTTTTAGCTACATAAAGGTATCCATTGAAAATTATAACCAAAATTAACCCGAACGGCGACCTGATGCAGACAGGAAAGTCCTGATTTCCTGCAAAAAGCTTCTTCAGCTTTTGCAAGGTTAAAGCTAGAAAAACGACAAGTACCTATTGCAATTCGTGAAGTTGCCCAGGTTTTAACTCTATGAGGCATCAAGCCTGTTTCATTGATTTTATAACACCCCATGTACTACCACCGAATTACGCTTCACATGACTGACATGGTTTCCATTAAATCCTGAAGGGAAGATGGGTTTGTGCATACCTTATGCTCAGAACCCTTACGCGTGAAAGATCGGTTAAGTATCGAATACGGCAAGTAATGTCAGTCCCTCGAACGTCCCTGATTATCTCTACATACAATTGGCCGGAAGCTCTCAGGTTTTGTCTCTTTAGCGTGGCAAAGCAAAAAGTGCTTCCTGACGAAATCGTTATTGCCGACGACGGATCACGCCAGGAAACCCGGGAGCTGATCGAAGCCATGCGGGCAATGGTTCCTGTATCCCTCGTTCACGTATGGCATGAGGATCGGGGATTTAGAAAAACAGAAATTCTCAATGAAGCCGTGCGTCAAAGCACGGGCGAATACCTGATTCAGGTGGATGGAGATGTCATTCTGCATTCCAGTTTCATCAAAGATCATTTGGAGGCCTCCGAACCCGGAGCCTTCGTGCGGGGCACCCGAGCCCGGATTACTGCCGCCCGGACCGCTGCGTTACTGCGGGGTAATCCAGCCAGCCTTCATGCTTTTTCCAGGGGAGTTTACAACCGGCTTAACGCCCTGCGTTTGCCCCTGTTTCAGTCCCTGGGTCAGCGAAAAGAAATGAAAAGCCGTAACGTCAGAGGGAGTAACCTGGCTTTCTGGAAAGCAGACTTTGTGCGGATTAATGGCTACAATAACGATTTGCAGGGCTGGGGGCACGAAGACGAAGAACTGGCCGTACGCCTGATTAATAACGGTATTGTTAAGAAAATCGTAAAGCTGAGTGCAGTCCAGTTTCACCTTCACCATGAAGAACTACAAAAAGGAAATGAGCCTTTTCACGCCCGAATAGTGGAAGAGGCCGTCATCAACAAAATTAAAACCTGTACCAACGGATATGGCCGCAGTTAATTCAAACCGTATAGTAAAAACGAGCCTCATCATTTCAACGTACAATTGGCCGGAGGCCCTGCACCTTTGCTTACTCAGCATCAGTCGTCAGTCGGTAGTCCCCGATGAAGTAATTATTGCCGATGACGGATCTACGAGTGAAACGTACACGATGATTGAGCAGATGAAGGAACATTTTCCGGTTCCTCTGATTCACGTCTGGCATGAAGACGACGGATTTCAGTTAGCGAAGATCCGCAACAAGGCCATTGCCCGTGCTTCACACGACTATATTATTCAGGTGGACGGCGATCTGGTCCTGCACAAACATTTCGTTAAAGATCACCTTGAACTCAGTAAACCCGGCACGTTTATAACCGGCAGCCGGGTTCTGATGAATAAACAACTTTCGGAAAAGCTCCTGCTTTCCGGGCAGACAAAAACGGGTATCTGGGTTTCGGGCATGAGGAATCATACCAATCGTTTTCAGATCAGGTTTCTGCGAAACTATTTTGCGGATCGCTACCAGGCTCATGACATCATGAAGTTAAGGGGCTGTAACATGGCCTTCTGGCGGGAAGATCTGATTCGCGTGAACGGATACAACGAAGACTTTTACGGCTGGGGTAAGGAAGATAACGAAATTGCGGCCCGGCTGGTGAATTCAGGGGTTCGGAAGCGGGTCATCAAGTTTGGTGGCATTGTCTTTCACCTGTACCATCCCGAAAATTGCCGGGAGCGTTGTGAAGAAAATGAAAGACGACTGGCTCAAACCATTGCCAATAAGGTGGTTTACTGCAAAAGAGGAGTAAACCAGTATCATTACGAACACGCGGAGCTTTACGCCTGATGAGTAGATTGTCCCTGATTTCCATTATTCTGGTAACGCGTAATGCTGAAAAATGCCTGCAGAGATGTCTGGACAGCATTTTTCAGCAACGTTATGGGGCAATTCAACTGATCGTTCAGGACGGTGGCAGTACTGACGGAACCCTTGCCATTTTACGGGCCAATGCTGATAAAATTGCCTGTTGGGTAAGCCAAGAAGACGATGGAATTTACGATGCCATGAATAAAGCTCTGACTCAGGTACAGGGGGAATGGGTCTATTTCATTGGAGCAGATGATGAATTAACTCCTGAGTTTTCGGACCTGGCAGAGCAGTTGCAGGACTCAAACACCATTTATTACGGTAGCGTCTGGAAAGAGGAGAAAAAGTACCTGGGCCGACTGTCGGCGTATCAGCACGCGAAGACAGGCATCAACCATCAGGCCATGATTTATCCGGCCAGCGTTTTCAGAAAATACCGTTACGATACTCAATATCCTATTTCAGCGGATCATATCCTGAATATGTGGTGCTGGAAAGACCGGAGTTATCGCTTCGAATTTCACGATTATACCATTGCCAGATTTAGTCATACGGGTGTGTCATCGTTACAGGAAGACCGGGCCTTTGAAAAAAGAAAACCCTGCTTTATTCTGGAGAATTACGGGATCATAATATGGCTTCGGTTTTTATTTAAACGCCTGAAAACCAGAGTCCGAAGGCTTAACGTTTACTGAAAGCCATGCCCTGAATCCGATCGTAGGTAATTTTTCCGGGAAGCTTCAGGAGTGTAGAGGTGATGCGACGCTTCCATTTTTTCGAAGGAATGAGTTTGCTCAACCAAAGAAGTATCCTGTACCTGACCAAAGGGATCCGGTCCCGCTGGTGTTCCTTGTGCAGAATCGCGTGGAGCTCCTGTATATACCCGGATTTTTGAGTCAGGCTTTTCTGGTTTTCTCGGCGAAGGCGAAAACCTCCCAGGATATACGAAAGCGTATATAACTGATCGTTCCTGAAGAAACGCATCCATAGTTCAAAGTCAGCCGCGAGATTGTACGAGGTATTCAGGTGGGCTCCCGAGTCTTGCCATAAATCACGCTTCCAGAATACCGATTCCTGCTGGATGTATTTTCCCTGATTCAAATACATTCGCAACTTTGACCATTGCTGTTGACCCGGGTCTTCCTCATAGACAAACGGATGGCCCGTTTCATCGTAGAAGGTATTACTCCCCATCACCCAGCGAATGTGCGGAAACTTCTCGAACACTTCAGCGACCACAAACAGGGATTTTTTGTGATACATATCATCCGAGTTGATCCAGGCCATGATTTCGCCAGTCGATTTTTCGAAGCCTTTCTGTAACGCAAAGTAAAGCCCGGCGTCCGGCTCACTTACCCAGTAACTTAGATGGGATTCGTATTTTTTGATGATGTCGACCGATTCGTCCGTGCTGCCCCCGTCAATAATGATGTATTCTAAGTTGGGGTAACCCTGCGAGATAACCGACAAAATGGTGTCTTCCAGGTATTGACCCTGATTATACGAGGGCGTAACGATTGAAATTTTAGGAAATGAACCAGCCATGCAAACGAAGTCACTTACTTTTTAACGAGATAAAATCCTTTTTCATAACCCACGGGCTGGTAGTCAATTTCAACAATGGCTTCGCCTTCCACATACGTGTTAAACTCGCCTTTGATGCGGTAGTCCCTTTCTAAATGCTGGAGAAAGGACTTTTCATGAAAAAACCAGGTAGGATAGGACGCTTCGTAAATGTTGGGCCAGACGTTCTGGATCGTCAGCCGATCCTGAGTGCTTTGGATGAATGCCGTTCGATCGAAAAGAATGAAGGGGAATCCATAGCTTCCTAGTTTTCTCAGAAAAGCGTGAGGGTCCGGAAGGTACTGCACGACACTGGAAAGAATAATCAGATCAATGGGATGAACCGCCAGGCATTCCTCGATGGAATGGAAGAAATGAAGGACCTCATCCGCAAAAAAGGCATTGCCACATTCGTTGTAGTGAGGCTGTTCGACGATATTCCAGCTGGCACATACGCGAGCAGTTAAAAACTCCCGGACCTGATAATACGTACTGCCCAGCGATCCGCCGAAATCCAGGATGTGTAAGGGGGCATTTTTTTCCAATGCCGAGTGAAGAACATACGAAATCAGCGGGAAAGGATATTCTTTCTTATGGAACAGTACCGAATCTCTTTCATAAACCGCCTCTCCGTTCTTTACTTTCAGAAGAGCTTCCTTTGTTTTTTCAAGGATATTCACCTGAGCGTATCCCTCGCTGGCGGCAGACGCTTCCTGCCAGGACGAATAATTGCCGAACCAGCCGTATTGGGGCTTATTTCGCTTGCTTTTACGTAGAAACTTAATCACTCAGATCAGAAATTTATCAGATCAGTGATCCTGAACTACAGGGATTGTTCAGGGTCACTGAAGAGAAAAAGGGTTAAACAAGTACGGCTTCTTTCTCGAAAAAAAGTTTTTTCGCAGACGAATCCAGGCCTTCCCGCTGGTAAGGCTCATAGATATAGTCATCTGGAGAAAAGTATTCGGAAGCGAGCACCATCAGGATGGCATCTTCGGAAAAATTGAACATCTGATGCCAGTCTTCAGGGTTAAGAATCAGGCACTTATCGGCAGAATCAAGCACATATTGTTCCTGAACCTTATGGTTGTCATTGTAAATGGTACAGCTGCCCCTCAGGCAGATGGCCGCCTGAATGGTCTGATGATGCCGATGCCCGCCACGAACCGAATGATCTACGCCGTAAATGTAAAAAATACGTTTAATGGGAAAAGGAACTACCTTTTCAATGACCGTGAGATTGCCGCGTGCATCGGTAAAGGTCTTTAAGTTGATGAGATGAGCCACAAATTTTAAGTTATTGGGGTTAGTAGAATTTAGTTTGCTTGTAATAGTTTTTGTACGAGCCTTTGAGCAGAAAATTGGCCTGGCGGCCCCAATTGGTTTTAACCCAGCTCAGCGAGTGCAAGGGCTCATGAAAAACGATGCTTTGATTCAAACGGCGAATGTGCTTCTCCGCATGAGCTAATGCCTGAGCATAAGGCTTGTAAATCAGATGAATGACTTCCTGGCTCAAGGTATATTGCTCATCAGTCAGCCGAAAAACCTGACGAATGCAGTAGCGGAAATCGTGAAAATGATAAAAGACCAGGGATTGCTGACGGGCCCCATGGCTTACCATAATTTCTGCTCCCTGGGCTTTGAACGAATACTGTGTGTTATTCCAGGGAGCCACGCCACCGCCCAGATGCTGAAGTACGTGCACCCCTTCGAATCGGGTGGTCCAGTCGTCCAGGTATTTCTGATCACCGAATTTCCCGTCTTCGAATCGTCGGTAACACCAGTCCAGGCAGGCTTTCCGCCACCAGTCTAAAGCGGCTAATCCCTGAGGTGTGTTTTTGAAAGTAATAAACTGAACACAATAAACGCCACTCAGAGCGGACTGATCATGCTGAGGGCTGTACCGATGCTCTGTAATTAACACCGACTTTTCTCCCATCTCATCGGTTAATGCTTTAGGGTTGGAAAAGAACAACAGATCCGCATCCACGTAGGTACAATGATCCAGCTGATAGGTATGAATACAGTACCAGATCGCGGATGAGGTACAGGTCCAGCAATACTCACCAGCCGTGCGGTCCTTTTTGGCACTTAAAAGCTCATCACTTTCAAATTCTTCCAGCGAAATGACCGTCACATGACGGAGGTTTAATCCCAGCAGAGTATCGTAACAATGGTCGTCGAAAGCAATTATAAATAGTTGAAAATCATTGCATTGTTCCAGCAATGAGTAATACATGGCCAAGCCCCGCGATAAGTAAGCGGAATTGAACAAAGTACAGAAATTCTGCATTTCGTAATCGTAAAATATAGTTTAAGTGGAGGGGTCATCCAAATTACTATTAAAAATCAGTAATTAGTAATATTTATTTAAAATTTATTTAAAAAATATAGACGTATAAGTAGGCATTCCTTAACAAAAAAATAAGTATATAAGTGTTATTGTTTATAGTTGGTTTTGTACAAAAATTGAGTAATAAATTTCATTTATAACCTAAAACAGGGAGGATGAGACCAGGATTATGGACCACGATCTATCTTAATGACTCTAAAAAGATGAGTATAACTAGTAAGTATAGAGTAGGTGATTCGGTGTGAGTCATCCCTGCAATCACAGCGATCTATTCAACAAAAAAGGGCCAGATCCGAAGGGATCTGGTCCTTTTTTATTTATCAAACCCATGTCCTGATTAGTTCCAGTACGTTCCGTTCAGGCCGAGAACAGTCCCGATCCATAATCCAATGACAAATACAATCAGGCAAGCTGCGTAAGCGAATAGTTTCTTCCAGGTACTCTCAAAATGAGCGGGATTCACGAGGTAAAAAAACACGCCCCCGGCTGCTCCGGCCGAAGGAACCATCACGAGCGGTTTGATCATCCAGAATTTGCCCCAGGCCGGGTTAGGATTATTGGCTCCAGTAAGAAACAACGAAATTAGAAACAGACCAACGAGGGCACCGATCAGGGCCCATTTAAGTAAAGGAGCCGCCTCCAGGGGCCGAGTGGGAAATGGATTAGACTGGGTCATGGTTTCAGGAGTTTATGTTCAGATTGGTTTAATTTTTTTGAAAGTACTTTGTGTTTCAAAGTTAAATATTCCAATCCTATTTCCAAACGGATTCCCTTAGTAAAGACATATTTTTCAGTGTTACGAACCGGGAGTGGGCATGAACCTGACGCCCGTTTATGGAATACCATTCATTACCCGCTCGACTTTACAATTATTAGCCATTGCAGGACTGGTTTTACGGAAGGCCAGGCGGTGCGAACGTCGGTTTTTCACTTATGAAATCAATCCAATTGCCTGGAAGTATTACGAGTGATGTAAGCGTATATTCCCGGATTTGAGCAGGGCTTTACGATCGAATCCTGCCGGAAGATTGCTTAAACGTTAAAAAAACAGCATATTTCGTACCGCCAGAGCGTAAAGAATCACTTTGGAGTCAAAAATCGCGGGTAATTAGTTATGATGTTAGATCAATACAAAGAGCAGCACGCCTATCTGGTAGCACTGGATTCCATCATTATGGGTTTTGATGGCGAAGACCTGAAAGTGTTACTGGTTAAACGGGGGGTAGAACAAAACACCTGGTCACTGATGGGAGGATGGCTACAGCCCCGGGAAGGACTTGAACAGGCCGCTGCCCGCATTGTCTTTGATTTAACGGGACTTACGAATGTTTATTTAGAACAGCTGAGTGCTTTCGGTGAACCCGATCGGGATCCCATTGCCCGCACGATTTCCATTGCGTATTTTTCACTGGTAAGGATTGACGATTATGAATCCAAAATCTCGGAAGCGTATCATGCCCAGTGGTTTTCGATCTATCAGCTTCCCGACCTGCTGTTTGACCACGGGGACATGGTAAGTCTGGCCCTGAAGCGGCTGCGTTCCAAAGCTTCGCAGCATCCCATTGGCTTTGAACTCTTACCCGAGAAGTTTACGCTTCCGCAGCTTCAGAAATTATACGAAGCTATTTACCATACGGAGTTTGATAAAAGAAATTTCAGCAGAAAAGTATTGTCCATGCGGTTGCTGAACAAACTCGATGAGAAGCAAAAGGGTTTTTCAAAACGCGGAGCCTATTATTACAGTTTTGACAGTAATAAATACGAAGCAATAACCCACGCGTTTATCAATATTATTCCAACTTCTGAAATTGAGTTGTGAAGGGTAATGAACAGGAACTGAACGTTACCTGGGCGTGAGGAATAGGGGAGGGTACCCCATTCCTCTTGTTAACCTGCTTACTTCGGGGAGGTAATCCAGTCCAGAACCTTACTGGTTTGAATGGCGGTTGCCCCCGTGCTTGGGCAGGTACCTTCGCCGCGTAAGTATCTTACCACGGATTCAATCAGAGGTTGCTGAACGTGTTCCGGAAAGGGAACATCCATCTCCTCACGACCCGTCTGCATATCAATTAGAATCGGAGAAAAATCAAAGCTGGAAAAAGTAATGCGGCCTTTAGCTCCAATCAACTGCGTTTCATCCCGGCGTTGCTCTTTGTTTACAGTAAAGCACCAGCTGCCAGCTCCCAACACGCCGGTTTCAAACTCGAAAGTAGCTACCACCAGATCATCGGCCGGATACAGCTTCGCCTGATTTCGGCTCAGACCTTGAGCCTTGGTAATGGGACCCAGCAAATACTGCAGAAAATCAAACTGGTGGGAAGCCAGGTCATGGAAATGTCCCCCGCCGGAAATTTCGGGGGAAACCCGCCAGCTGGCCTGCTGTGATAACTCGGCGGACGTAGCTTCCCGGTTGAGCTGAATCTGAACGTAGCGTACCGGACCAATCACGTCGGCCTCAAGCAATTCCCTGACTTTGACAAAATAAGGCAAGGCCCGGCGGTAATAAGCCACAAAGAGAGGAACACCCGTTTCCCGGCTCACCTGATTCATGGCTTCGCACTCGGCCGTGTGGAGAGCCATCGGCTTTTCTACGTACACGGGCTTACCGGCCTGCATGGCCCGGATGGCGTAACGGGCGTGCGTATCCGGTGGGGTGGCTACGTAGATGGCATTTACTTCTGGATCCTGAATGAGGGCTTCGGCGTCCGCATACCAGGCAGGGACGTCGTGCCTCCGGGCATAATCAGCCGCTTTTTCGGCGTCCCGCCGCATGACGGCCACTAGTTGAGAATTGGCGATTTTATTAAAAGCCGGTCCGCTTTTTCTTTCCGTTACATCGCCACAACCGATGATGCCCCATTTGATCTGATCCATTTCTTATGTCCTTTATCAATGAAAAATGTTCGTCAGCGGAAATTAACATTCCAATGACTTACGACCATGAAAAATGTCGTTTATTCACATCCGTTCCGGTAGATGGAGTAAGCCACAGGGGAAAGAACGAAGTGAACACGACAAACGATGTCCCTGATTTTCTGAAATGAACTAATCAGGAGCGGAATGTAATTAAACAGGCACTACTGCATGAGCAGGGAAAAGCTATGAATGATTTCTATAAAAACTACAAGGGCATAATCTGGTTGCTGACCGGAATTTTGTGCGGAAGTCTGGCCGGGCTTCTGCTGGGGAAGAAGGTGGAAGTACTTAAACCCATCGGTGATATTTTTCTTAATTTGCTGTTTACGGCCGTGATTCCGCTCGTGTTTTTTGCCATCACTTCCGCCATTGCCGGACTGGAGCCGGGTAAAAAGCTGGGTCGTGTGATGGGAGTGATGGCGGCCGTATTTGTGGGTACCGTTCTGGTAGCGGCCTGTGTAACGATCGGAGCCGTATGGCTGTTTCCCATTCAGGAACAATTAACCCGTACGCCACTACCGCTGGAAGAGAGCCAGCAGCCCGTAGCCGAACAGATTACTCAACTCTTCACCACTCAGGAGTTTTATCAGCTCCTTTCCAGAGGAAATATGCTGGCTCTGATCATTTTTGCCGTGATCATCGGTCTGGGTGCCCTGCAAAGTGGGGAAAAGGGAGCGGCGTTCACGCGTTTTCTGCTGGCGAGTAATGAAGTATTCAAGCAGGTTTTCATCATCATTATGAAACTGGGTCCGCTGGGCCTGGGGGCTTACTTTGCGTACCAGGTAGGCGTTTTTGGTCCTCAGCTTTTTGGGGCGTATGCCCGGTCCCTGGGTTTGTATTACGCAGTAGGAGCGTTTTATTATGTGTTCGGGTTCAGTGCCTATGCTTTTCTGGCGGGTGGAGCAAAAGGATTCAGGAAGTTCTGGGCTAATAACATTATCCCTTCGGCTACGGCCGTAGGAACCTGCAGCAGCATTGCCACGATCCCGGCCAATATGGACGCCGCCAAGAAAATCGGTATTCCCACGGTCATTACCAACGTAACCATACCGCTTGGGGCTACGCTTCATAAAGACGGGTCCAGTATTTCATCCATCATAAAGATGGCGGTAGTGTTTGCGTTGTTCGGCAAGAGCTTCGATAGTGCTGACGTGATTCTGCTGGCTCTGGGGATGACCGTACTGGTAAGTCTGGTGGAAGGGGGCATTCCCAATGGCGGCTATGTGGGAGAACTGTTATTCATAGCGGCGTACGGATTTCCGGCGGAAGCCCTGCCCCCCGCCATGATCATTGGAACGCTGGTGGACCCCATGGCAACGCTGCTGAATGCTACGGGAGACACGGTTGCGGCCATGCTGGTGGCCCGCTTTACGGAAGGGAAAAACTGGATGCAGGAAAACCTGACTTCCTAAGCTCAGGCCGGAACAAGAGTTATCTGTGGGTGATCGGCAATGATGGCCAGCAGTATATCAAAATAAGTTTGACCATTACCGCTCTCCAGTTCCCGTAATTTATTCTCAAACAGGTCTTTGCTGAAGGGAGAACCGGGCTCCAGTTTTTGTTGGTAATAGGCTCTGGTTGCCGCATAGCCCAGAGCCTGTCTGCTGTGTTCGAAATTTCGCCAGACCAGCTGTAGTTCCGTCGCGTCTTTTGCCAGCCCATACCCCCCGTACAGTAAATCATCGAAAGCATCCAGACTGTTACCCAGGGTCCAGTCCTCATTGCTCATGAATACCCGGTTGATTTCTTCGTAAAAGGAGGCAATGTCGTGAATGGCATCGCCTTCTATAATTACCTGCATGAATGGTTTGGTATTTAATAATTAAAGATAGTACGCTGTTCGGAAAAGCGGTATCGGCCCGGTAACGAAAATCCGGTATCATCCCTATAAAAAGCCTTTACAACTTTAGCAAGGGCTTTTTATAGGGATGATACCACCAGCTTCTGCTTACTGGTAATTCACCCGATAAATGACGCCATTGGTATCATCGGATACTAACAGAGAGCCGTCTTTGTGAACCGCAACCCCAACGGGCCGGGCGAAATGAGAGCGGTTATTGTCGACCAGAAAGCCCGTCAGGAAGTCGTCAAAACGCGTAGGCTTTCCGTTTTCAAAGTGCATCCGAACAATTTTATAGCCGGAAGGCTGACTGCGGTTCCAGCTTCCCCGCATGGCTACGAATGCGTCTCCCTGGTATTCCTGAGGAAACCTGGTGCCCGTATAAAAAGCCATTTGCATCGGAGCCGCGTGGGCCTGATAAAGCAGGCTGGGTAGAGTGGACAGCTGCAGGTACTGCTGATAGGTAGTGTCTCCGGGAGGGCGATTTCCGGGATTGTATTTTCCCTCCCCGTAGATGTAAGGCCAGCCGTAGTTAGCCGATTCTTTGATCAGGTTTACTTCTTCTTTCTGATCGTTGTCACCCAGCCAGTCAATGCCGTGATCCATCCCCCAGAACTCTTTGGTTTGGGGGTGCCAGCCAAAACCAATCGTATTCCGCAGGCCTTTCGCAAAGATTTTCATGTTGGAACCGTCCGCGTTCATCTGTACCATCGTCGCATTCATGGCATTGGGTTCCGGACAGGAGTTACACGTACTGCCAATGGACAGATACAGCTTACCGTCCGGCCCAAAAGCCATTGTGCGGTTGGGGTGCTGACCTCCATCGGGCAGATTATCTTTCACAAGTTTGGGCTCGCTCAGTCCGCCATCGGCGGCAATGTCTGAAACAAATAATTGAGTTACCGTAGCGATGTAGAGCTTCGAACCATTAATAGCCAGACCATGAGCCTGCTTCAGCGTAGCGACGGTGCGTTTCAGATCCGCCACGCCATCGTTATTGGCATCGGTCAGTAACATGACTACCCCGGCCTGACGGTCGGAGGCGTACACGTGACCGTTGTTATCGACCGCCAGAATTCGGGGCATGCCCAGATCCTGGGCAAAAACGTTCACCGAAAATCCGGAAGGAACTTTCAGTTGCTGGACACGTTCGGGCGAAGCCGAAACCAGGGCGGGTCTGAATACATAACCCGTTACCTGAGCGGAAGTCGGATCTTCATCCGTTTCCGGGATCATGGAGTCCCAGAAACTGCTACCCCGGTTGCAACCCGACAGGAGGAGGGATACCAGAGCGGTTCCCAGGAATACAGGAAGACTTTTTTTCATAGAGCGTTTACGTGAGTGAAAAAGGATTGATTACAAAAAATACGTGAGAACTAAGCCGGGATCAGAACCCGCTTACCCGTTTCCATGGCCTCATAAATCGAAGTAATAATTTTTACATCCTGCCGACCCATTTCGCCACTGACGGGCGTTGGACGTTTAGTAAGGACGGCCTGAGCGAAGTCATCCATCTGCAGAGCCTGCTGGTTTACCTTCGGAAAATCTATCTTGCCCTGCGAGGTTTCGCCTTTCTGACCCGAGTAAGGATAAGCAGGATCTAATTCAAACCAGCCTTTTTCGGCTTCCGCCCGCAACAGATTCATATCTTCCTCGTAGCTGGTTTTGCAGTGAGCCGTCACCCCGCCCGGCATTTCCATCTGCCAGCTCAGCGAAGCTTCTACTTCCCTGAACATCTCTTTATCTTTCTTCGGTCCTTCCTGAGCCCGTACCGCAAGGGGCTCCATACCCGTGGTGTAGCGAATGCCCTGGATGCAGTATACGCCCACATCGGGCAGGGGGCCTCCCCCGGCCAGCTTTTTGTCGAGCCGCCAGCCTTCGGTTCCGTTCATACCGTTTTCGGCTTTCAGAGACTTAAACTTTCCGTAGGGTTTGTCCGCTCCCAGCCGCATCATTTCCTGGTTATAAGGCTCAAAATGCAGGCGATAACCAATCGAGAGCATCTTATTTGCTTTCTTACTGGCCGCAATCATCCGATCGCATTCCTCGACGGTCAGGGCCATGGGCTTTTCGCAGATCACGTGCTTGCCAGCGGCAAAAGCCCGCTCGGTATATTCCGCGTGCATGCTGTTGGGAAGAACCACATAGATGATGTCAATACTGGGGTTATCCCGGATCGAGTCGAAGTTGTCATAACTGTAAATGTTCTGGTCCGGAATATCGTATTTGCGTTTCCACTTATCGATTTTATCCGGCGTTCCCGTGACAATCCCGGCCAGGTAACAATGCTCGGTTTCTTTCAGAGCCGGAGCTAACTGCTCCTCGCTGTATGTACCCAAACCCACCAGAGCAATACCTAACTTGCCTTTATTTTTTTCCCTGTTTTTTTCAGCCTGCTTTTTTTCTTCGTTAGATCCGGAGTTACCGCAACTGGAAAGAGCATAGAGGCCATTGACTGCGAGCACGGAATAAGCTACCTGTTGAGAAACGGTTTGAAGAAAACTACGACGATTATACATAGAGCGTTTAGCGTTAGACCGACGGATTCGTCCATCAGTTATAGTGGGATATAAATCTCGTAATCAGTACTAAAGAGAATCGGAATAACGTAACTCGTGTAATGGTCCTCAGATAAAAAAAAGGGTGCCCCGATGGGTTACGCCCGGAGCTGGGGCAATCGGGGGTAGGGAAAGCGAATACTGAAGTCCTTTTTGAGGCATTGATGAATTCTGGGTAAGGGAAAGTATGGTGTCAGTAAAGAGGTTTTCACTGCAATCAAACTTCAAGTGCTGGTATAGTATTTGTGCGTTAAGGGCAGATGGACTTGCTCCATACCTACCAAAAACCTATCATGACTGAATCTACCATCGCTGGACTTACCAACCTGGAACCCGTACTTATTCACGCCGCCCGTTTAGGGGAAGTAGCGGTTATTCAGGAACTAATCGACCTGCATACCGATGTAAATGCCCGGGACGAAAAAGGATACACGCCCTTAATCATTGCCTGCTATAACCATCAGTTCGAGGCGGCCCGTCTGCTGATTCAGGCCGGAGCGGACGTCAATGCCCAGGATTTTGGCGGTAATACCGCATTAATGGGGGTAAGCTTCAAAGGTTACGCCGACCTGGCGGAGTTACTCATTGCTCAGGGAGCTGATTTAAACCTGCAACACGGCAATGGAGGAACGGCCCTGATGTTTGCTGCCATGTTTGGCCGGAATGAGCTGGTGAAATTGTTACTTCAGTACGGAGCCGATAAAAACATCCGGGACGTCAGAGGATTGACGGTGCTGGACCTGGCTTTGCAGCAGAATAATCTAGAAGCAGCCGAATTGCTCCAGGATTAACACCTGATTCGTAAGCATTTACCGTTGGATATATCATCACATAAAAAATCCCGGTCTGATGATTCAGACCGGGATTTTTTATGTGTTCTGCTAAGCTGGAACTTTTCTGGGTTTTTCTCTTTCCCAGAAACGGTGCTGAGCAATCGCTTTGGTGAATAATTCGGCTACTTTTTCAGAATCTTCACCCACCACCAGGCCTTCGCGTAAGACGGTGTCTTCTGAAAAATCGGCAGGGAGTTTTTTCGCAAAGTAGGTAGATTCCAGCACCTGCCGGGCCGAGGCATGAGCCGCAATTGGCTTGCAGTGTTTGAAAGCCTCATTCAGGAAATGAACCGCGTCGGCATCGGCTTCTATGGTAGCAACGCTATTGGTTCCACCCGGCACATAGACGGCATCGTACAGAACGGAAGCTGCGGTTAAGAAACTGTGATCCACCGCAATTTCCTTGTTATCCGAAGACAGAATGAAATTGAGTCGTGGAGCAATCACTTCCACCACCGCTCCTTCGGCTTCCAGTTTGCTTTTCACCGTTTGCAGGGACTCTTCATCGACACCATCCGCCGCCAGAAAGGCGATTTTCCGGGTCTGGATGGTATTTTTTACGGTGTTCTCCATACTCAGGGCCGCGGATGAGGTAAGCGAACCTTCGGCCATAATGGGATCATAATCAGCAGGGTTTGCATCCGCAGGAACGCTGTGATTGACGGGCAAGGCCGGATCCTGAGGTACCGGGATGCGTAACGCAAAGGCTACTTCAGCCGCCAGATTTTTATCGATCAACGATAGGATACCCAGCATTCGCTCCCGGATGGCCACGGTTTTAACTTTCCCCAGTTCGAAGCTAAGGGCCTCGATGATGTGATTTTTCTCCGGCTCAGACTGGCTATTGAAGAACAGCCGGGCCTGACTGAAATGATCCATAAAACTCCGGCTCCGAGCCCTTACCTTCCGGGCTTCGATGCGTTCGGGATAGCTGGAAAAACCGCCCTCCGCAGACGTAGCCTGCTCGGGATACCCACCTCCTAAAGAGTTGGGATGGTAACTGGCTTTACCTTTGTTAATGGTCTGACGCATGTGACCGTCCCGCTGATTGTTATGCACCGCATTGATTGGACGGTTGATGGGTATTTCCTGAAAATTAGGTCCGCCCAGTCGTAAGAGTTGGGTATCGGTGTAGGAGAACAAACGTCCCTGTAACAGTGGGTCGTTGGTAAAGTCAATACCGGGTACCACGTGACCCAGGTGGAAAGCCACCTGTTCGGTTTCGGCAAAAAAGTTATCGGGGTTACGATTCAGGGTCAGTTTACCGATTCGTTGTACCGGCACCAGTTCTTCCGGAATGATTTTGGTTGAATCCAGTAAGTCGAAATCAAATTTGAATTCGTCTTCCTCGGCTACGATCTGTATGCCTAATTCCCATTCCGGGAACTGACCGCTTTCAATGGCATCCCATAAATCGCGGCGGTGAAAATCGGGGTCTTTCCCTGAAATATTCTGAGCTTCATCCCAGGCCACGGAGTGAACGCCTAATAAGGGTTTCCAGTGGAATTTTACGAAACTCGAGACGCCTTCTGCGTTGATGAAACGGAAGGTATGCACGCCGAAACCTTCCATCATGCGGTAACTGCGGGGAAGGGCCCGGTCGCTCATGGCCCACATGATCATGTGAGCAGATTCGGGCATCAGAGAAATGAAATCCCAGAACGTATCGTGAGCCGAAGCCGCCTGCGGAATTTCGTTGTCGGGCTCTGGCTTAACGGCGTGAACCAGATCCGGAAACTTGATGGCATCCTGAATAAAGAAAACGGGCATGTTATTGCCAACCAGATCGAAGTTACCCTCCTGGGTATAAAACTTAACGGCAAAACCCCGGACATCACGGGCCAGATCCGTAGATCCCCGCGAACCGGCAACGGTAGAGAACCGAACGAACACGGGTGTTTCCAGGGAAGGATCATTCAGAAACTGGGCCTTTGTCAGGTGAGCCATGGACTCATACACCTTAAAAACGCCGTGTGCTCCGGATCCGCGGGCGTGTACGACCCGTTCGGGAATGCGTTCGTGGTCAAAATGCGTTATTTTTTCGCGTAAAATGAAGTCCTCCAGTAAAGAAGGACCCCGATCTCCCGCTTTCAGGGAGTTATTGTCATCACTGATTTTCAGACCGGTGTTGGTCGTCATTTTTTCGCCCGAGGATTGCTCGGTATGAGGGGCCAGGTTCTCAATTTTATCATTGCCCGGCTGATTTTTCTGATCGGTCATTTTGCTCGTAATAGATAGGTAAGGGGCTTAGGCTTCCTGAGATGCCTTGTAGTTTACATCGCTTTCGGCTACTTCTGTTAGTAAGGCATCCGCCTGTTTTTCTTCTTCCAGCGTTTGAGAAAGCAGGGAAGATACTTCATCGTAACCCAGGGTTTGGGCCAGTTGCGTTAATCCGCCGTAGGTAGCAATTTCGTAGTGCTCTACTTTCTGAGAAGCCAGAATAATACCCACATCCCGCGTGGCAGTTCCTTCGTCCGTGCTTTCAATGATGCCTTCGCCTTCTTTCGTCAGGCCTTCCATCGCATCGCATTTTTTGGCCACGGCTTTTTCACCCAGCAGCTCGAAAATCTGCTCCAGCCGATCCACGTGGGTTTCGGTTTCAGCCAGGTGATCTTCCAGAGCTTTTTTAAGTTTGCCGGATGTGGCAGAGCCAATCATTTTAGGCAGACTCTGGACCAGATGGTTTTCGGCCCAGTAAATATCCCGGAGGCAATCCACGAAGAGTTCCTGTAAAGCTGGCTCCGCTGAAGGAGACGTTTTGGTTTTATAGGTAGGTTCAGCACCCGTTGTATTTTTCATAACCAGAATAGATTAGATACGTTTCTGATAAAACCTATAAATCCCATACCATCTTCTAGTGGGGAGGAAAGAGGTATAAAATGCTATGTTCTTACGATAGATGGAAATAAAATAAATGCCAAAAGGCTCCTAAACAGGAAAATTATCTTTTGATAGCGAATAGTTGTTAATGACGGGCTGGCTATCTTCATTGAAAAGCTTAATTTAAAGTCCGAGTGTACTTTCATCCATCATAGCTTCATCCCGGTAGCTTTGATCTGTCAGGGGTCGTCGGTGTCAGGCAAAGCGGGCACTTTTATTTTACAAGGATTACCCGAAACAGAATTCCCATTCCCATGCCATCCATCTCCGTTTTAACCTTAGTCCAGGGAAGAAAAAGAGCTTTAGTCCAATTTATTCAGGGGTTAACAAACAGTGAAATAAGCCCTGCTGAATTGGTAATTGTTCACATGAATGAAAAAGCTTACCCCGGCGAACTTCCTCTAACGTCCTTTCCTATACGTTGTCTTGAACTTCAGTCTGAGGAAACATTACCCCTGGCCAAAGCCCGCAACCATGCCTTTGCCCAGGCTCAGTATGATCATTGTGTATGGATTGACGTGGATTGCATCAGTAGCCGGTCCCTGATCGGGGAATATGCGGAAGCTTTTGAAAAGAACGATCAGGCTCTGTATGCCGGACAGGTTCGATACCTGAGTCAGGAAAATACGCAAAAGCCTGATGTATTGGAGCAACTGGAAAACTACAGCAGTTCAGATCCCGTCCGGGGACACCTCAGGCAGTTTCCTTACGAACTATTCTGGTCCCTGAATTTCGGCTGTAGCCGGAGCGTGTTTGATCAGATCGGCGGCTTTGATGAGCATTTTACGGGATACGGAGCAGAGGATACCGATTTTTCCTTTACTGCCCGTCACCAGAACATGGACATGATTACCCTGCCAGCGGTGGTCTATCACCAATACCACCCGAGTTATTCTCCCCCGCTGAATCATTTGGAATCCATTGTATCCAATGCCCGGCGATTTCATCAGAAATGGAACCGCTGGCCCATGGAAGGCTGGCTGAAGGCCTTTCAGAAGCGGGGATACATAACCTGGTTGGAACATCAGATTAAGATCCTCCAGCTTCCTTCGGAACTGGAAATTCAGCAGGCCCTGAAATCGTAAATCTTCTCCCATTCTTTCCGGATGGCTGCGGCAATCTGCCTCAGGGCCTGCGGATTGATGGTGCCCCGCCAGTGATCCAGGTGCAGGGCCTGGGCTTTCCGTAAAGTGGTGGGCCAGTCAGTTTCGGCCAGATCCCCGGCTGAGAGCACTACGGCCAGAGCCTTTTCCCTGAGAAAGGCCGCTTTTTGTTCCTGCTCCGAAAAGGGCCTCTCCTCGGCAATGCAGACGAATTTCTTTTGTAAATCGGCCATTTCCATGACAGTATTATGTCCCGCATTTCCAATGACTAACTCAGCACGCATCAACACGGGTAGAGGATTGTCCAGACGGCCATGAAAAATCAGATTCTGAAAATCAGGTTCGGCTTCCAGAGGTGAAATGCCCAGTACATGAAACTCATAATCAGGACATTGTCGGGATAATTGCTTCAACAGGTTGGAGTCTAAAGAGCTTCCTCCTTGTCCCACAAACACAGCTACCTGATTTTTAATTACTCCCAGATCAACAGGTTTTGCAGTAAAGGTGAACCGGGAAAATCCCCCGGAATACAGCGTTTTACTTTCCAGCCAGTCTTCCTGCCGATCGGCCATCCAATCGGGGTAAGGGGCCACCAGAAGCTGGGCACTTTCGTAGGCCATCCGGTGAGCCAAATCCTGACGATGTCCGTGCTGACGAATCACCAGGGTAGGAATGCCCAGCAAACGGGCCAGTAAGGTAACCTCCACGGAAACATCCACCACGAGAAGTAAGGATTCCTGAGACGTTAGAAATTGCGTAAGCAGAGCCATGCGTTTCGTCAGGCCACCTACGGCCAGCGGAGCGTAATGAAAACAATCGGCTCCGGGTCCCGGCTGGTGATGCACGTCGTCAGGCTGGGGCACATCCAGCGGAAGATGAATGCAGTGAATACCCCCCGGAATGAGCGTCTGGTGTTTTTTCAGATTACTACCCAGAAAAGTCACGGAGCAGTCCGTGAGTTGTTCGGCAATGGCGATGGCCCGCATCAAATGGCCCGCTCCGTGGTGATGAATGTAAAAAGCAACGTTAGACGGCATACGAAACGGATGAATGCTGGGCAATCATTTCCAGAAAAGTTTCTTCATAAGCATCTACCATTCGCTCGACATCGAAAAAACTTTCAGCCCGCTCACGGCAGGCCTGCCGATCCAGCCGGGCAGCTTCGTGGATGCAGATGGCCAGACTCTCGGGATTGGCAGAGAAAGACAGACAGCCCGTTTGCGGACTCAACAGCGTAGGTAAGGCCCCCCGGGAAATCCCCGCCACGGGCGTACCGCAGGCCAGCGATTCGGCCACTACCAGCCCAAAAGGTTCGTCCCAGCAGGGCGTAATGAGACACACTTCCGCGTTTCCGATGAGTCCGTTCAGTTCTTCGGGCGTACAGTGACCGACCATTTCGATGGTATCATCGAGCAGGGGTTTCACCCATTCTTCAAAATAAGCGGCATCGCTGATGGTCCCGGCAATTTTCAGACGTTTACCCGCGGTTTTGGCCGCCAGTATGGCCAGATGCAGTCCTTTGTCGGGGTGAATACGGCCGAACCAGAGGATGTATTCTTTCTGATTTTCCGGATGAAATGTCCAGGTTGACAAGTCAATACCGTTGTTAATAACCTGACAGGAAGCCACGTAGGGCGACCACGACCGGGCATTTTTCTCTGACACGGAAACGTAGCGGATCTTGCCCGACTGCTGTTCCCGGCTAACGGCTTTTTTCATCTCGAAAATGGGTGGCGTATGCAATACCGTCAGCATGGGCGTCCGAACGACTGAGGCCATCGTGATGGGTACGTAATTCAGGCTATTGTTAAAAATGATATCCAGCTCATCAAAGTCGATGTCCTGCATAAGTTCTACGTAAGCGTGATGGGTAGTAATGAAATCCTGGCATAATTCATGGGAAGGATAGCGGGTTCCGGTGAGTTGATTGTAGGCATTGTCTTCCAGAATGGGTTTAATAACGGAGGCGGCATCTGACCCGGAACTGGCGTAGAGCACCACCTCATGACCTCGTTTTTCCAGCCGTTTACAAATGTCATAGGTAAAGGCTTCGAGTCCACCCATGAACGGCTTGCGGATGGGATGTTTCAAATGGGCAATGATGCCGATTTTCATAAAAATGATGTTAGGGAGTTGGTTTTCGTCAGGTGAAATCAAAAAGAAGCATTCCCTATTAAATGGGGGAATACAGGCCTCGCTGGACCATTGGGTAAAGCAGAAACAACTAGAAAAACGGGAATTAATTAAGCGGTACTGGAGAAGATTCCAGTGGGGATTACCTCTCGTAATCACCCCACTTACTGGCATGATTCTATATCTGTTTCTTTCATTTAAACCACTATTCCTATGAAAGCAGCCCGAATTCACGGTCCTAAAACGGTCACCTGTGACAACGTAGATGATCCTACCATTCAGGAAGGAAGAGACATTATTTTAAAGGTAACGGCCACGGCGATCTGTGGCTCGGACCTGCATATTTATTCGGGTGGACTGCCTCAGCCCCGACCGATGGTGCTGGGTCACGAGTTTATGGGCATTGTCGAAGAAGTAGGCCCACAAATCAAAAATCTGAAACGCGGCGACCGGGTCGTGGTTCCCTTTCCCATTGCCTGCGGTCACTGCTTCTTCTGCGACCATCACCTGCCCGGGCACTGTGAAAACAGCAATCCCGAACATTATGGTCCTGAAGGGGGGCTGCTGACGGAAAAAGGCGGAGCCTTATTTGGCTATACTGATTTATACGGCGGCTATGACGGCGGACAGGCACAATACGTTCGGGTGCCTTACGCCGATTACGGTCCCCGTATCGTTCCGGATAATCTGACGGACGAACAGGTCCTTTTCCTGACGGATATTTTTCCGACGGGTTACAGCGGTATTGACTGGGGTGAAGTAAAAGGTGGCGAAACCGTAGCCATTTTTGGAGCTGGCCCCGTAGGAATCATGGCCGCCAAAAGTGCGTGGTTGCGGGGAGCAGCCCGGGTCGTTATTGTCGACACCCTTCCCTATCGTCTGGAAAAAGCTAAACAAACGGCTAACTGCGAAACCATTCTCTGGGACAGCGATGCCAAGGACGTAGTGGCTCAAATCCGGGAAATGACCAACGGACGCGGAGCCGACGTGTGCGTGGAAGCCGTTGGTTTCGAACCGGACCGTAACTTACTGGATCGGGCCAAAGCCGTCATTAACCTGGAAAAAGGCTCACCCAAAGTACTGGAAGCCTGCATGAGTGCCGTTCGGCGGGGTGGTATTGTATCGGTATTAGGCGTTTACCCCACTACCTACGATAATTTCCCGATTGGTCAGTTCTTTGACAAAGGGATTATTCTGAAAGGCGGTCAGGCTCCGGCTCACAAACACATCGACACCTTATTGAACTATGTGGCAGAAGGCAAAGTAAAGCTCGATGATATCATCACGCACCGCCTGCCCCTGACGGAGGTGTCTCATGCCTATGACATCTTCAAGCGGCGAGTGGATGACTGTGTGAAAGTAGTACTGGATCCCTGGAAGTAAAAGATGTGGCTTTATAGTCCTTTCTCACGAAGAGCCTCTCAAAATCCTGAGGGGCTCTTCGTGATTTATATGAAATACCTCTGGAACGTAATTCCGTGATCTCCAAGACTGAGACTTGTGCTTGGGGGATACCCCGTTTCCACAAGTGGCAACCATTTTTAGCTGGAATGGTTACACGTTTACACTTTTCTAGAAATTGACTCACATGCCAGGTGAAAATTCTTCCATACCCAGCTCGCTCCGGGATCGTTTAGATATAGATTTTGCTTTAACATCCGCAGGTCTGGGCGTATGGGAGCTGGATCCCAGTTCGATGAAACTGATTTGGGATGATCGCTGTCAGGAGCTCTTTGGACTCTCCAGAGACCATCACTTCCCTTATGAAGAAGCTATTGCCTACATTCATCCCGAAGACGTAAGCCGGGTGGATGAAGCCGTGCAGAAAGCGTTTCAGCAGGAGTATGGCGGTTTATATGATATTACTTACCGAACCATTGGAGCGGATGACGGAATCCTTCGCTGGGTTCGCTTCTATGGCAAGTCGTATTTTGATGAAAACGGACAGGTGTATCGTTTCGGCGGGGTCGCTCAGGATGTAACTCAGGATATGAAGAACCTGGAGCGAGAACATCAGGCTCAGTCACAGATTCTTAACGCATTTGAATCCTCTCCGGTCGGCATTGCTCAATTGGATCGCCGGGGGCTAACCTTTTTGTCCGCGAATGAATTTTACGGAGAGCTGGTCGGGAGAAAGCCCCATCAGATCATCGGTAAATCCCTCATGCAGGCCCTGCCGGAACTTGAAGGGCAGGGCTTTGTGGAATTATTGCAAGGCGTGTTAGAAACGGGTATTCCCTACATTGCCAAGGAAGTGGCGGTAACCCTGCGGCGTAATCAGGAGCTCGAAACCATCTACGTCGATCTAACGTATCATCCGCAACGTCAGGCCGGGCAGCAGAACATCTCCGGTATTCTCGTGATTGCTACGGATGTAACCGAACAGGTGCGAAGCAGAAAAGTGGTGGAAGCCCGTGAAGCCCAGCTTCGCGACATCATTGCTACCGCTCCGGCGGCCATGGGCCTGTTCGTAGGCAGAGATTTAGTGGTCGAAATGCCTAATCAGGCTTTTATTGATATTGTCGGGAAAGGGCCGGACATTGTGGGTAAACCCCTAAGAGAAGTAATGCCCGAACTGGAAAATCAACCCTTCCTGCAAATACTTGATGAGGTATACACCTCGGGAGTCATGTTCCAAAGTGATGGCTCTCAGGTTAATATCGTTCGGCACGGGGTAATGACCTATAATATTTACAACATTACCTATACTCCCTTATTAAACGAAAAAGGCGAAGTCTATGCCATTCTGGATATAGCCATTGACGTAACCGAGGCCATTCGGATACAGCAGCGGCTGGCCAAAGCCCAGGCCGAATTAGCGGAGGCGATCGAACTGGCTGAACTGGCCACCTGGGAAGTAAATTTTAATACCAGAAAGGTAGAATACTCGGATCGTTTGCGGCAGTGGTGTGAATTTGACCCGCAGGAAGAACTGACCATCGAACGGGGGTATGAACCCATTCTTGCGGATGATCACCCGCTGATCCACCAGGCGATCAGGGAAGCCCGGCTACCCGGCAGCAATGGTTTTTTTGATGTGATTTATACGATTACCGGATTAAAAACCGGGCAAAAACGGAGTATTCACGCTCAGGGAAAAATCAACCGTGATCGCCAGGGTGTAGCCATAAGCGTCAGCGGTAGTGCTCAGGACATCACGCTGCAAATGGAAAACAAGGCGTCTCTGGAGCTTCTGGTGCAGAAACGAACGGAAGAGCTCGCCGCGATTAATGTAGAGCTCGCCACTTCCAATGAGGATCTGGCCCGGATTAATCAGCAACTGTACCTGACGAATGAACACCTGAGCCGTTCGAACGAAAGTCTGGAACAGTTCGCCTACATTGCCAGTCATGATTTGCAGGAACCCCTTCGCAAAGTTCAGCAATTTAGTGATCTGCTCGTCCGGCGGCACCAGCAAACGCTGGGAGAAGATGCTCGTTTTCTGGAACGCATTCAGGGTTCAGCCCAACGCATGAGTGTTCTCATTCAGGATCTGCTGACGTTTTCCAGAATTTCCAATGGCCCCGTTCTTACTCAGTCTACCAGCCTCTCTCAGGTCCTGAATCAGGTGATGGATAATCTCTCCGTATCCATTGAAGAAACGAATGCCCGGATTGAAAGTGAGGAGTTACCCGTCATCAGAGCCGACGAACGGCAACTGGAGCAACTCTTTCAAAACCTCCTGTCCAACGCCTTAAAGTTCAGCAGCAAAGATCTACAGGGGAATCCGATGATTCCTCACATCGACATAAAGTATCAGTTGTTCTCTTCCGATCAAATTGCAGTAACTGACAAATGGCAACCCGGCAGAGGAGAGTATCACCGCATCATCATCAAAGACAACGGCATTGGGTTTGATGAAACCTACGCCGATCGCATTTTTGGAGTATTCCAGCGATTACACGGTAAAAATGAATTTGCGGGTACGGGCGTGGGGCTGGCCATCTGTCAGAAAGTAGTAAGTAATCACGGCGGATTTATTCAGGCTCAGGGCGATCCGGGCAAAGGTGCGTCCTTTTGCGTGTATCTCCCCGCGTAAAGAATTTGGGAAAACAGGTCTACAAGGGTTAAAATCCCGGGCTCCCGACCAGCCCATTGAAGAGTAATCCTTAGCAATTATTCATTTTTAGTACTCTCTGCTGCTAGTTTGTTTACTTTAAGGTAAGGATCGTATGGTTTTTTAGTAATTTTGCTTCATTAGGAGTATTTACTAACTCTCATAGCAGTATGATTAAACCAACGGTACTTATCATTGAAGACAATCAGGAGTATCAGCAGCTTTTACAGCTCGGGTATGAACGAAGCCAGCCTGGTTGCCGATTTGAATTTTTTTCTTCCGCGGAACAGGTACAGCAGTATCTGGAAAGCCCCCCTTTTCGTCCCTTCATCATTCTTCTGGATTATGACCTACCGGGAATGAATGGCCTGGAACTGCTCGGACAACTGAAACAGTCCGCCCGCTTTCGGCACATTCCTGTGTTGATGTTTTCCATGTTTACTACCACTTCACTGGTGGACAAGGCCTACGAAATGGGAGCAAGTGCGTATCTGGAAAAACCAAGCGATCTCACCAGCATTCAGGCCTTTTGGCTGAGCCTCAATATGTTCTGGTCTCACAGTGCTCAATTGCCCAGAATTAATGACTAGTCTGGCTAGTAAGAACCTACATTTTTCAATTAAAGGAATATATGCCGATTAAACCCTTCGTAGTATTATCAGTAGAGGACGATGAAGACGATCAATTTTTACTACAGGCTTCCTTCGCTGAAAAAGATCGGCTCTTTGAGCTAAAAATGGTGAGCAATGCCCACCAGGCCTATGAGTTGCTTTTCGAAGAAGAAATGTGGCCGGCCATTATTCTCTTAGACATCAATATGCCCGGTTTGAATGGGTTAGGCTTACTGGAGAAAATTCGCAATGATCCCAGACTTAAAAAACTTCCGGTTTTGATGCTAACCACCTCAGACGCAGAAAGTCACGTAAATCTGGCTTATCATTTGGGAGTCAACGGATACGTGGTTAAGCCCGACAGTTATAAAAAGCTGGAAAATTTCTGGGATAGTGTAGAGAGCTTCTGGTTACAAAGCACCCGTCTGCCTTCGCAGCCCGAATAGAGGTTCTGAAATAAGTTTTCAGGTTCCCCATCGCAGGAGATTGATTTCAGTCCTCAGTAATGCAGTATAATCGTGGTTAGTGGTACAGAATTACCAGTGGTAAGTTCATGTATTTTTCAGATCATTCTTACTCAATGCCTTACGCGAAAGGTTTTTCAGCAGGGATAACTTTCTAAATGTTCAGTTACCGGATCTGAAGGTCAGCAGGAGTAGAGCTGTTTGGTTCAATTACATTTTAGAAGACTCTTCGGGATTTTCCTGTCAGTTAAAAAAGTTACGTTTACTTTTAGCTAACCTTTTAGTGCCTGGAAGGTTATTTACTTATCATATACCAAGTAGTTTGCCCGACTTATGAGTTATTCCCCTGAATTTACATTACAAACTGATTTAGCCCTGAAGGCTGCCGGACTAAGCATCTGGCAATTGGATTCTACGTCAGCACACTACCGGGGAGATGACCGCTTTCAGCAACTACTGGGCATGAAAGACCCATCTGATCATAGCTATACCGCATTTCTTGACCGGGTGCATCCGGAAGAAAGGGATCAGGTCAATCAGGCTTTTGCTCAGGCTCTGAAAACAGAAACTTCGCTCGATGTTACCTTCCGTTGCATGGATCCGCTGATTCAGGACTACCATACCGTCAGACTATGGGGTCAATCCGAACGGGTAAATGACACCCTCCTCCTTCGGGGAGTTGCACAGCAGGTAAAATCCGCCCCCGTGAGTATATCTCAGGAGCTGTTTACGTGGCTTGACTCTACGTCGATAGGCATGGCTCTACTGGAGGAGCATGATCTCAGTTACGTAACTATCAATGCTCTATACGCCACTTTGATCGGAAAAAAAACGGAAGAGTTGCTGGGGAAACCCCTGCTGGCAGCCATACCTGATCTGATCGGACAAGAATATAAAGAAAAGTTGAAAGGAGTACTGGCCTCCGGAACCATTCTGAGTGTACCGGAAGTGGAAGTCCCCCTGCCATCGGAGCAGGAGCCGAACTACATTGACTTCACGTATAAACCTCACTGGAACGAGGATCTTCAGCGTTACACCCAATTACTGGTGCTTGCTACGGACGTCACGTCTCAGGTGCGTATGCGGAAAGAGCTGGAGAGACAAAAAGCGGAACTAGAGCACGTAATTCAGTCGGCTCCGGTGTCCATTGCCCGGCTGATCGGGCCTGATTTTAAAATTGCCACGGTTAATCAGGCTTTTGTAGATATCTCCGGAAAGGGACCTCATATTCTCAATAAACCTCTGATTGAGGTGATGCCTGAGATAGAAAATCAGCCGTTCCTGCACCTACTACAGCAGGTTTACGAAACCAAAGAAACGTACGAGCAGAAAGCCCTGACGGCTTATATTATGCAGGAAGGGCAGTTGCAGCAGAAGTATTTCAATGTCTGCTACACGCCTTTGCTCGATGATCATCAGGAAGTATACGGGATCCTGTGTTTCTCGATTGATGTCACCACTCAGATTCGGCTTCAGAAAAGAAGCGAGCAGTCGAGTCAGTCCCTTCAGAATGCCGTTAACCTGGCTCAGCTGGGTACCTGGGTCATTCATATTGAAGAAAAAGTGCTTTCGTTTTCCGCAGCAGTCAGTGCCTGGATAGGATTTACTTCGGCCCTGACTTTCGAGAAGATCAGCAGGATGGATCTGGACGTTCGTTTGCTGGAACAGGCCTACCGAAAAGCAGTAACGTCATATCCCGAAGGACGATTTGAAATAGAATTCGAGGTGGTTAACCCTCAAACCCAGCGGCATCATACCCTGTACGCTCTGGGAAATACGCATTTTGATGAACACGGGCGGGCCACCCGCATCCGGGGTTTTGTTCAGGACGTTTCAAGTCAGCGAAAAATGCAGCAGGTGCTGGAGGTTAGCGTAAAAGAGCGAACCCAGCAGCTGGCGGCGACCAACGAGGAACTACAGGTAAGCAATGAGGAGCTTTTACAGGCCAATGAGCACCTGAGCCGTTCGAACGAAAGCCTGGAACAGTTTGCCTTCATTGCCAGTCATGATTTGCAGGAACCCCTGCGTAAAATCCGGCAATTCAGCGACCTGATCGTCAAACGCTACCAGCGGGAGCAGTATCTGGACGAGTTCTATCTGGACCGTATCCGACAGTCGGCCAGCCGGATGAGTCTGCTCGTTAGTGATCTGCTGACGTTTTCGAGAATCTCTAATGCTACTCCACAACTCAAGCGAGTGGATCTGAATCAGATTCTAGAGCGGGTTCAGGAAAATTTATCCGTAACCCTGGAAGAAACGCAGGCTCAGCTCAGCGTAGTTCCGCTGCCCGTGATTGAAGGTGATGCCATGCAGCTTGAGCAGCTTTGGCAAAATTTAATATCCAATGCCCTGAAATTCAGTAGTAAAACACTAACTGGGCAGGATCAAATCCCGGCGATTCAAATCAATAAAAGGGAAATAAATGCCAGTGAATTACCCCTGAACTTCATTGCCCAAAGCAATGAAAAAATGTATTATAAATTTAGTATTCAGGATAATGGGGTAGGGTTCGATGAACGGTATTCCGAACGCATCTTTGGGGTCTTCCAGCGGCTTCATGGAAAGACAGAATTTAAAGGTTCGGGAATCGGACTGGCCATTTGCCAGAAAGTGGCTCTGAATCACGGGGGATTCATTACGGCTCAGAGTCAGGTAGGGATGGGAGCCCTGTTTGAAGTGTATCTGCCTAAAAGCCAGCCTGAGGTGAAAGGATAAGGTCTTTTAGAAGCCCATAACTTGAGGTTTTCTATGTATTCTCGGTCATTACCCCCTCAATAATTGGGGTATTTTTGCGACTGTAGTTAACAAACGGAAGGCTCGCACGATTTTAGTAGATATGAATGGTTTAACTTTTGATACTTTACTGCATGAGCCACTCCTTCGACTTTGAAACGCATCCTCTTATTATTCTGGAAGATGATGAAGATGATCGTCACATCTATGAAAACATACTTCGGGAAATTGCCCCTTATCTGCAACTCCGTTTCTTTTCCAGGGGTGAAGACTTACTGTCTGCTTTAGAAAGCCGCAGTTTGCAGCCTTTTCTGATTATATCTGAAGTACACCTGGGCGGTATGACGGGCATGGAACTCCGCCGCAAGCTGGACGAAGACGAAGAGATTCGGACGAAAGCGATTCCCTTCGTGTTCTTTTCTCATCCTATATTTAAAAGAGAGCTGGAAGAAGCGTATCACCTAACGATTCAGGGCTTTTTTGAGAAAAGTCCGGATTTGACGGCCTTTCAAAAACAGCTGGATTCGGTCATTCGTTACTGGACGGACTGTCTGCATCCGAACCGCTCAGACGTTAAATAATTCATAAGGTCATATCTACCGCGTAAAGCTTACCTGAACAAGAGGGTAAGCTTTATCTTTTTAAGGGAGCCAGTTTGCTCTGGTTGCCAATTCCCCCCCCCCTTTTTTTGGCGTGCTACTGACAGGTAAGATTGATTTTCGTTAGTTCGGGTAATGAAGTACTCAGGTTTCCGGGGAACAGGAATTTTAGGTAAGGGCCTCCAGTAACCACACCTACTACAATTCAATGGATAACGCTGAACAGAAACGATTAGACAGCCAGTGGGCTAAACAGGAAAACTGGTATGAATGGGGACCCTATCTGAGTGAACGTCAATGGGGAACGGTCCGGGAGGATTATTCCGTGGACGGCGAGGCCTGGGACGCCTTCCCTCATGATCACGCCCGGATGCGGGTGTATCGCTGGGGTGAAGATGGGCTGGCCGGCATTTCAGACGAGACACAGACCCTGTGTTTTGCCTTATCGCTCTGGAATGGAAAAGACCCCTATCTGAAAGAGCGGCTATTTGGTCTCTCCAATTCGCAGGGCAATCATGGCGAAGACGTAAAGGAGCTGTACTATTACCTCGACAATACACCTACGCACAGTCACATGCGAATGTTGTATAAATACCCGCAGGCAGCCTTTCCCTATGAACAGTTGGTGCAGGAAAACGCCAATCGCAGTCCTCACGAACTTGAATATGAATTACTGGATACGGGCCTCTTCCACGACCGGGCTTATTTTGACGTAGAGGTATCTTACGCAAAAAAAGATAAACAGGACATCCTCATCTCCATCACCATTCATAACCGGGCCGACGCCGAAGCTACCTTGCATTTACTTCCGACGCTCTGGTTCCGTAATCGCTGGGCGTTTCACGTTGAAACAGAAAAGCCCGTCATCGAACGGATCAATGATCGTCAGTTGCGGGCCAGTCACCATCGCATGGGGACGTACACGCTGACGTTCGAACCCGCGAAGGCAGTTTTAATGACTGAAAATGAGACCAATACAGAGCGGGTATTTGGCCATCCCAATGATTCTCCTTTCGTAAAAGACGCTTTTCACGACGCCATCACGACGGGACAGTATGATCCATTCCAGCAGCAGAGCACGGGTACAAAAGCGGCTCCTGTCTACGAGATCACTCTGGGGGCTGGTCAATCTCGCGAAATTCGATTGCGGCTGAGTAGTAACGAAGAAACGGATCTTGGGGAAGATTTTGATACCGTATTCAGCCAACGCCAGCAAGAGGCAAATGCCTTCTATGCTCCGCTGACGGAGGGATTAACGGAAGACGACACCCGAATCAAGCGGCAGGCCTGGGCGGGTTTGCTCTGGTCCAAGCAGTATTACCATTACGACGTACGCCGGTGGCTGGAAGGGGATGTCGGACAGCCCATTCCTCCCTCCGAACGCTGGCAGGGGCGTAATTCAGACTGGCAACACCTGAACGCCGAGCACATCATGATTATGCCTGATAAATGGGAATACCCCTGGTTTGCGGCCTGGGATCAGGCGTTTCAGTCCATCGCGATGGAAAGTATTGATCTGGAATTTGCCAAACAGCAGTTATACCTGCACGCGGATCCCCGTTACCAGTCTCCAGACGGACGCTTACCGGCCTATGAATGGAATTTCTCGGATAATAACCCACCGCTGCGGGCGGCAATCAGCTGGGTCTTTTACCGACAGGAGCTGGAATTTACGGGCCGGAAAGATTACGAATTCCTTTCCGTCATGTTTGACCGATTGCGGCCCAACTACGAATGGTGGATTAACCACGCGGGTGGCGTAGAAGACGGGCTGTTTCAGGGTGGTTTTCTGGGGCTGGATAACATTAGTCTGTTTGACCGCAGTGAGGACATTCCCGCGGGCGGAACTTTGGATCAGGCCGATGCAACCGCCTGGGTTGCGGCCTACACCCTTTCCATGATGCGAATTGCCCTGGAGCTGGCCCAGGATAACCCCGAAATCTATGAGCCGCTCAGTTGCTATTACCTGGATCATTACCTGCGAATCAGCAAGGCTCTGGAAAATGCGGCCCGACTCTGGATTGATGACCATAACCCCGACAGCGATAATGGCTTTGCCTACGACATTCTCCATTTGCCTTCGGGGGAGAAGATTACCATTCCACTGCGATCGCTGGTAGGGCTGGCTAATCTCTTCGCGGTGATGACGATAGAACGGGAACACATCAAATCCCTGCCCTCATTCTATGAAAAAGTACAGGGATACTTCAGCTCGGCTTCTGACAATCCCTGTTACTGCGTGATCAACGACAACCCCGAAAAAGAATCCTTACTCTTTTCACTGCTTTCGGCGGACCAGTTGGGTCGCCTGAGTGCTTTCCTCTTTTCAGAAGATGAATTTCTGGCTCCCGGCGGCATTCGTTCCCTGTCGGCAGTGTACCGTGAACCTTTCCAGATGGAAATTGCCGGTGAGATGAAGGAAATCAAATACACATCCGGAGAATCCGACAATAACATGTTTGGAGGGAATTCGAACTGGAGAGGACCGGTGTGGTACCCATTTAATTTCTTCATTGTCAAATCACTGGAAGAATTTGGGGCTTACTTTGAGGATAAGGTAACGGTGGCATTACCGACCGGAAGTGATAACCGGGGCAATCTGAAAGACGCCGCCGCTTTTCTGTCGGCACGATTATGGCATGCGTTCCGTCCCGACGAAAACGGAAGAAGACCCTGCTATGGCAATGACCACATCTACGCCGAAGATCCTTACTTCAAAGATTTGATTCTGTATTATGAACACTTTGACGGAGACACGTCTAGGGGTCTGGGAGCCAGTCACCAGACCGGATGGACCGCCCTGATCACCCGTTTATAACTGAAAACAGAAAGGGCCTGTCCGCATTACGCGGGCAGGCCCTTTTTCTATGGGTTCATCTATTAACTACCTTATACTAGAATAAAATCAAAGCAAGCAAGGGAACCAGCAGAAGCGAAGCGATGGACGATAAGCCCACCATCAGAGCTGAATTTTCCTTCTCGGTATCCAGATTGGTAGCGAACACAACCAGATTGGCGGCAATCGGAAAGCTTAAGAGCAGGATCATGAGATTGGACTGATCTTCGTCCAGTTTGCCAATCAGGACTTTCTCCAGCAACACAAGTCCAACGAGGATCACCGCCCCTGCCACGTATCGTAAGGCCAGTAATTTAGCGAAGACGAGATACGCCACTTCCCTGAAATTAATATCTGCCAGCGTTATACCGATCAGTAACATTCCTGAAGTAGAAATGGTCCAGCTTACTACGTCCCCGACTACCTCCAGGCTTTCGGGAAACTCTACTCCCATCAGATTTAAAATAACGGCGAGAGCACAGGCGTAAATGGCCGGAATTTTAAATACGTTTGCCAGAGCCTTGCCCGGCGACTCATCATTGGTCTTGGACATCAGATAATAACAGACCGTATCGCCGTACAGAGCATTCCCAACGTAGGCACTGATGATCAGGGGCATCTGGGCTTCGCCAAAAAGAGCCATCCCCACTGGTATACCGAACCAGCCAATGTTGTAATAAGAATAGCTGCACTTCAGCATGTTCCCGTTCATATCCGGAGCAAACCATCGGCTGGCCAGCATCGCGGGCAGGTTCATCAGGGCGGCCAGCAGAAAAACGATAGCTCCAATGACTGCCGTTTCAGCCAGGTCGGCTTTCAGAAGATTTTCTATGATGACGAGCGGAATAAGCCCATATAGCAAAACTTTTGAAATCCACTTGCTTTTCAGATTCCACTTTCGGGCGGCAAAGAATCCCAGAATAATAAATCCGTAGAGGGGTAAGACTTTACTAACCAGAGCTGGTATAATTTCCATAGGCTATAGTTGTTCAAGCAGGTGATTGGTAAGTAAATCCGCCTGCTCGACATTAAACCACAACGAATTAACTTCGTGCTGGATGCCGGATAACGGTTGTCCGAGGGCATACATCGGAACCTCTTTCTGTTTTGATTTCACCCGAAGCGTTCGGAGGTCTACCTCCAGTCCTCCCGCTCCGTAAGCCTGAACGTAGCCTCTTTCGAGTAGCTTCTGAAGCAGCGGCTGATCGGTCATCTGGTCGATTTTTGTGGCAGGGCCAGCGGCATTTACCACGTAATCGGCGTAGTCAACGGACCCATCCTGCTGGTGTAATAAAAACCTCTGACCGTCCCAGCTCAGGTCTTTACTAAGCCCCGTCATGCGTAGCTGACCCGATTCGAGTAAATGAGCAATCTTCTCTCCGTTTACTAGGGGTATGGCATGCCGATTGATACTGAAGAAAGGAGTAACCCATTGGAGGAATAAAAGCTTCTGATCGACGGGTAGCAGTTGCCAGATGTCGTAAATTTCTTCCCGCATGTCGTACAGAATGTTCTGATAGACACTACTGCCCTCCCGGGCTAGTACAATATCTTCCTGCAAAAGCGTAAGAGCATCTTTTTCAGCCCTTTCATCGCGGGACCAGTCGGGTTTGTAGCCCAGTTGTTCCTCGGCTTCCTTTCTGAACAACCGAATCAGGTCCGTTACCCGTAAGGCCCGGGCCTGCTCACGAATCAGCTGGCGGATGTTAGGTAAGGTCAGATGCTGGCGATCAACGTCGACCTCGGTAGGGGATTGAACCCGGGGCAGCTGGCCCGTTTTCGAGAAAAAACTGATGGGGCCGGTGTGGCCATTGTTAATCAGCGTAATCAGAGCATCAATGGCGGTGAGGCTACTGCCCACAATGCTAACCGATGCATGTTTATCCTGAATAGTTTCCAGTAAGGCTTTACTCGGCCAGGGCGACATGAGAAAGGCTGGAACATCCTCGAATTCCTGAAAAGCCGAGGGAGCTGGATTTCCCGTGGCTAAAATGGCGTACTGGCCGGAAAATGTATTTCCTTCAGAAGTACTTAGCTGTAAGGTTCGGTCTTCAGATAGCTCCATGTCAACGATTTCTTCCGGTATCTGTTCGATAGCGATGTCATGCTCAGCCGCCAGCTTTCGGTAGAAGCCCAGCATATCTTTTACATAACTTCCGTAAAGCATTCGGGGGGGATAGGCATCCTCGTGAATGTCAACATCCGGATATTCTTCCTCAATCATGGCCCGGTTATCCTGCATCCAGTGAACAAAATGCAGACGCTCGCCGGGCATGATTCCCATCAGTCCGGCCTTGGTGTTGAGCAGGTGACCTTCCTGGCCCGTTCCGTAAGCCAGACCAGGGCCAAATTCTTCCTTGCGTTCAAAAAGCAGCAGAGAAAGGGGAGTGGAGGAGCGGCGTATGATGTGTTTAAAAACAAGCTGGATCAGACAGCTTACGCCGCTGGCACCAGCCCCAATAATGGCAATGGTTTGCCGGGGTTGTGGACTCATACCGATAGAAGTATTAAACTTAAGTAGTTATAGTGAGTAATGGGGAAGCAATCACCGGATGGATAGTATCCGTGCAGGTGTACCATTAGCTCATGAGTCCCCGACGGGATAGGCTTATAAAAGTGTTCCAGTGGTTCTATCCGGGAATGGGAACGGAACCCGGAAGTCCTGATAAGCGAAGGTCCTGAACCGCATTAAAAGTAATTCAGGACCTTCGTATGTTGAATACGAATGAGTTAAAAATGGCGTCAGCCGATGTTTACCCGTATGAAAGCTAGGAGTTATATCGCTTGATGAAGAGTGAGAAAGGCCAGAAAAGCGTGGCTACCAGAGCCTTGGTATAGTCCGGGTTATTCGGGTTAACTTTCTCGGCTTTATAACCGTACCATACGTAAATCAGTCCGAACGTGAATAGAGCGATTGCCATAGATGTATCAGGTTTATGAGGGGTGTAAAAGCTAGCTAAATTCCGGATAATCAGCAAGACCAAAGGGTTAAGCGGCTTAGCCTGAGGGATGACAGGGTTAAGGTTTGGACTCCACTACGCTCTAGAAGTTGCCCAAAAGCGACCGGCCATACAAAGCCTGAATCAGCACCAGGGTAGTCAGCAGAAAGTAAGTAATGGATAAACCAATAATCACGGAAGGGCGGTGAGTCAGGAAATAGCCGAGCAGGGGTAAAATCTGAAGGGCGTGCATCCCAAAGAAGTGAGCGATCCGCAGGTCCCCGTTTTGTCGGCTCCAGTTGAGAGCGGGTAAGCCCAACCCGCCATCGGCGGCTCCTACGGTATGACTAAGCCGGGCTCCCATGAGTCCGCCCTGAAAAGCAAAGATCACAAACAGCAGGATGCCCAGCCGAATGCCCCACAGGTAAGCCGGATCCGTAACGGTGTGATGCTGACCGAAAAATAGCAATCCTATGTAACCAGTCCAGAGCGTAGAAATGGTAATGGCCACGCCCATGGTTGAGAACAGAATCCCATCCAGAGGAGTACTGACATTAAAATGGGATAATTTGCCCTGAGCGGCCTGTCCGGTGATGATGACCAGTTCGATCACCATCGTAATGATTACGACCCAGCTGTAGAGAACGACCTGAGGCTTCTGGGTTAAGTAGCCGCTGTACCAGCCCATGGTCCAGGAAAAAAGCCAGATGGAGAGGAAGAACTTGGCGGGCTTGACGAAAGCATTAATGCCCAGAACCTGTCGATGGGTCGTCTGGGTCAGCACCAGGCAGACGATAAAACCGACCAGACAGATCAGTCCAAACCAGTAAAGCAGAGCGTTTCGCTCCCGCAGCGTAAGTAGAATGGTTTCCATAGGGGTTCCGTTGCTGAATAGCAACGGGCCAAAGAACGGGAAGAGATCCCACAAAACCTATGGCATCTCTTCCCGTTCTTTAAGCATTTACACGGGGATGAGATAATAGAAAGCCATCCACCATTCAGCAAACGAATCCTTATTCCTGGCGTCTGAGCGTAATATCCGTAAATATTTCATTCTTAACCTCGGAGGATAATTCCAGAAACCGCTCGTACTGTTTTAGCACGTCAGCAATGATTTCCCGCTGCGTGAAGTATTCGATGTTGTACCCGAGTCGGTTGTCGCCAAAATAGGTTTTAGGAATGTAGGATTTTTCCCCGGTTACGTTGGGAATATTTTCTTCATTGACGAGAAAATTCGAAACCACTCGGGATTCACAGCGAATGCCGTATTTAAAATCCTCGATGGATTCATGTTTGATGCTTAAGACTACATCGGTGGCTTCCCGGATGACTTCCAGCGTAGCCGTTATGCCCTTCTGGTTAAACTCCGTTTCCAGTTCCTGCAAAGCGGGGATGGCCGTCTCCCGGATAAAGTTTTCCACGTACTTCTGATCTTTCTGGGACAGAATTCGTTGCAGGCGTTCTTTCCAGAACTCCCCCGACCAGTGGGTTACGGCTGGTGAAAAGCCTTTGGTGTAGTAATAATTATCAACGATCAGTCCCTGAATCAGACTGTAGCAGAACAACAGCATGATTATCGCAAAGGGGAGAGCCGTAATCAGCGTCATGGTTTGCAAGGATTGCAATCCTCCGGCATTGAGTAACAACAGGGCCAGAAGACCCAGTAAAATCCCCCAGCCAATGAGCTGCCACTTGGGAGATTTGGCCGAATTATTGGTAGAAATGTTATTCATAACCAGAATTCCTGAATCGGCGGAGGTCACAAAAAAGATGAAAATGATAAAAATACAAAGTGAGCTACTGATACCCGGAGCCGGGAAATAGTCCAGAAATTTGAACAGCAACGCGTCTGCCTGACCAGCCATAGCGGATAGGGAGCCCTGAGCGATACCCCGATCCAGCCAGGTAGCCGTATTGCCAAAGATGCTCATCCAGAAAAAGTTAAAAAGGGTAGGAATCAGCAATACCGCCGTGATGAATTCCCGGATGGTCCGTCCTTTGGATATGCTGGCAATGAACAGGCCTACGTAAGGAGCCCAGGAAATCCACCAGGCCCAGTAGAGAATAGTCCACTGAAAAAACCAGGGCTGATTCTCGGGTTCATACGCGTAGGTGTTGAAGGTCAGGCTGAGAAACTCATGCAGGTAATACCCCAGTCCTTCCGAGAATGAACCCAGTAAGAAAACCGTTGGCCCGAAACACAGGATAAACAGGAGCAGCACAATCGCGGCAATGATATTGAGCTGACTTAAAAATTTGACACCTTTGCTTACGCCGGAAGTAGCCGAAAAAATGGAGACGGCCATAATCACGACTACAATAGCAACCTGATATCCAAATCCTTTTCCATCAATCAGCCCTACTTCAATGAGACCCGCGTTGAGTTGAACCACGCCGAAACCCAGCGTGGTCGTGATGCCAAAGAAGGTACTGCATAAAGCAAAGGTGTCGATGGCATCCCCGGCTTTACTGTTGATCCGATTCTTTAACAGGGGGTAAAAACAACTGCGTAGCGAAAGCGGTAATTTGTAGCGATACGTAAAATAAGCCAGCGATAAACCCACTACACCATAAATGGCCCAGGCGTGAATCCCCCAGTGAAAAAAGGTATGTAACTGAGCGTCTTTGGCCCGCTGTACTTCGCTTAGCTCCGCAAAAGTGGGGTCAGAGAAATGGGAAATGGGCTCCGAAACGCCAAAGTACATCAGGCCAATGCCCATGCCCGCGGCAAAAAGCATGGACATCCAGGAAAAAAAAGAATACTCCGGTACGGAATCATCATCGCCAAGGGTGATGGAGCCGTATTTACTGAACACCAGTGCCAGCAGGAAAAACACGAAAAGGGTAACGGACCAGATATATACCCAGTTCAGATTGACGAAGATCCAGTCCTGAGTATGTCCCAGTAGCGTGGCCGCCAGGTTTGGAAAAAAGCTGGCAATGAACGTAACGGAAAATATAAAAATCAAACTGGGAATAAGAATTCCCTTATTGAAAGTAGATTGGGAGAATAGCTGTTGCAGTCGGCTCATATCCTTATTTTTAGTACTACATCAACATCCCTGCCACCTATTTGTTTTGCAAGGATGTTGCCAAAGGATAGTTAAGTGGTATTTATTCCCGCCGGGTGTAAAATGGAAGATTAGGGACAGTTGAACAAAAAAAGGGTTAGGTAAACCATAGGTATCACTAGTTATTTAATCATACCCTGGATAGTAGATGGGTATTTCCCAGGAACTGGATGATGTTCCGAGTTTACAGGCAATAGTACAGGCGTGAATCTACTGGGACGATTTGTACCATCAGATCATCCGACCAGGTGAATAAACCCATTTACTCTAATTTCGCAATCATTCGCAGGATCAGTATAACTACTTGATGTTCCAAAATCATTGTTAGGAATATTAATGCAGCAAATTCATTTTCCACTTATGTTTTTTCGAAGTTATTTTAAAACTAGTTTCATGGCATTCTACAAACGATTTTCTGTAAACTGATAGAGCTACCGCTTAAATTATAGGGTCAATTAAGTTTAGTAATGCCCGGCAGCTCAGGCAGTGCCAGGAAAAGAAAGTAAACAAAAAGGCCCTATTGGCTAAAAAAAGAGTCTTTGCTTTAATCATTCCGGCTTAACTGCATTACGAAAGGCTAAGGATCCAATGCCCTAGCCTTTGGCTACTTCCAACCTGATAGCACGGTTGGTATAAGCATCCTTTCCATAATTCACCTGATGGATTAGGATTTATCCCATATACCTGATATATTTATATACATCGACTTCATAGCTCGCAAGCTAAATCATCTACGGCTTACCTCCTTTGGTTATTCAATGTTCGACTTGAATGAAGTTTGTTTCAGTGCCGAACTCTTTTCTCACTATTGACATTTCCGACGCTCCTTCTGCCTATTGCCTGTAGGGACCCAAGGGATATTTTTTATGATTCGATCCTTTATTACGGGCACTGGTGCCTACATTCCGACGCTTGCAATTCCGAATGAAGATTTTCTTTCTTCCCAGTTTTATAACCCTGATCAAACCCCGGTATCTCATCCCACTGAAACGACCATCAGAAAATTTGCAGCAATCACGGGTATTCAGCAACGCCGTTACGCGGCCCCGGGCATAACGGCATCTATGATGGGGCTGGAGGCCGCAAGAGGGGCTCTTGATCAAGCTCAGCTCAACCCGGAGAGTCTTGATCAAATCATTGTCGCTCATAATTACGGAGATATGGCCCATAAAGGGGCTCCCCGGGATCAGGTTCCGTCTCTGGCCGCCCGCATCAAGCAGGGCTTGGGAATTAAAAACCCTTATTGCATAGCCTATGATCTTATTTTCGGTTGCCCCGGCTTGCTTTTGGCTCTGATGCAGGCTGATCAGGCTATTCGCAGTGGAGCAGCTTCGAGCATTTTAGTGATCGGAACGGAGACCCTTTCCCGCGTGATCGATGCGAGTGATCGGGATGCTATGATTTTTGCTGATGGAGCTGGAGCCTGTATTTTAACTAAAACGGATTCTAAGCGTGGTTTTTTGAACAGTATCGCCCGCTCGGATACGCAAACCGAAGCTTCTTTTATTTATTCTCAGCAAGCAAACGATGGTTCAGAAGAGTCTCCCTTGTTTATTAAAATGAAAGGCCATAAGGTTTATGAATATGCCCTGCGGGAAGTACCTCCAGCCATGAAAAAATGCCTCGATGCAAGCGGAAGATCCATTGATGAATTAAAAATGATTTTTATTCATCAGGCGAATGAGAAAATGGACGAAGCCATTCTCCGGGAGTTCTATACCTTGTACGGAAAAACGCCTCCGGATTATGTTATGCCCATGAATATCAGCTGGATGGGGAATAGCTCAGTGGCTACCATCCCTACGCTGCTTCATCAGGTTCTTACGGGTGAACTAGAGCACTATCAGCTACATCCCAATGATCTTATTCTGTTGGCTTCCGTGGGGGCAGGCATGCATATCAATGCCGTGGTCTATCAGCTATGAACGATGCCT
>CAJYIW010000007.1 GCA_913775095.1 uncultured Siphonobacter sp.
GTTGGTTGTTGGTTGTTGGTTGTTGGTTGTTGGTTGTTGGTTGTTGGTTGTTGGTTGTTGGTTGTTGGTTGTTGGTTGTTGGTTGTTGGTTGTTGGTTGGAAAGGCAGAACCAGTAAAGGTAGGCAAGCCGGTTGGAATTGAACATATAACCCCAAAAAGGTTCATTCTGGCTAGCCCCAGGTGATATCCCGGGGTAATGGGTTACATTCGCTCTACCGTGGCTGGTGTCTCACCAGCCAGTTGTAAAGGAAGTGGTTGGTGAGGACACCAACCACGGTGGATGAGGAGGGGTTCAGCATGGGTAGCCCGGGATGATAATCCGGGTTAATAATCGGGGTTGCCCTCCGCTTGTGCTAGTGTCTTATCCGCTCTACCTTGGCTGGTGTCTCACCAGCCAGCTGGAAAAGGAAGTGGTTGGTGTCGTCACCAACCACGGTGGATGAGGAAGGGTTCAGCATAGATAGCCCGGGATGACAATCCGGGGTAGGGGGTAATAATTGATGAACCTGGGTTTTCCCGCCATGCCTGGTGTCTTCACCAGCCGTTATGATAAGGCCATGAAGCACAGTGGACGAGTAAACAAAACCTGCAAAGGAAATCTCCCGGCCATGGCTGAGTACATTCACAGAAGAGAAATCCGTAGACATTACTGATAAATAGAAAAACGACCTTAGAAGCTATTACCTTTACAAAGTCTTTAACGGCAAGAACAAATTACCCCATTTTTGGAGTTGAGCTTGGGTAAGCCTTCGTGAATCTTACGAATCACTGAAACAGGCCGTAGCAAACGCTAAACTCATCCTATCTTTGCATGTTTTTTCATTCTATACTTTCAATTTCTGGACACAACGCCGACTCCAATCCGGCATCGTTTCGTGACTTATGACGACGACTACGATTCAAAAACCCGACATCCGTACTCTTCTTAAACATCGTATTCTAATCCTTGATGGAGCCATGGGTACGATGATTCAGCGGTATAAGCTGGAAGAAGAAGACTATCGGGGCTATCGCTTTGCCGACTGGCCCCATCCGCTCAAGGGTAACAACGATTTACTCGTGTTAACCCGTCCCGATATCATCAAAACCATTCACGGTGAATACTACGAAGCCGGGGCTGATATTGTAGAAACGAACTCTTTCTCAGGTACGTGGATTGCCATGGCCGATTACGGCATGGAGGAGTTAGTGTACGAACTGAATTATGAATCGGCCCGCATTGCCCGTGAGGTGGCGGATGAATATACGGCTCGTAATCCCCAAAAACCGCGTTACGTAGCCGGTTCCATGGGCCCTACTAACCGGACAGCCAGCCTTTCGCCGGACGTGAATAACCCCGGCTACCGGGCCATCACGTTCGATCAGCTCGTTGGTGCGTATTACGAACAGACGAAGGCTCTGGTAGAAGGCGGCAGCGATATTCTGTTGGTCGAAACCATTTTCGATACCCTGAATGCCAAAGCAGCTCTTTTCGCGATTGATACCTATTATCAGGATGTAACCAGCGGCAAACTTCCCTGGCCGGAGCATATTCCCCAGGCGGAGAAGCTTGAAGTGCCCATCATGGTCTCGGGAACGATTACCGATGCGTCGGGCCGGACGCTTTCGGGCCAGACGACTGAGGCATTCCTGACCTCGGTTTCGCATTTGCCCTTACTTTCCGTTGGGTTAAACTGTGCCCTGGGAGCTGATTTGATGCGTCCTTATGTGCAGACCCTGGCGGATAAATCGCCCTTCTTTACCTCGGCTCACCCCAACGCAGGTCTGCCGAATGAAATGGGTGAATACGACGAAACGCCCGAACAAATGGGCGAAACCATCAACGGATTCCTGCAAGATGGGTTGATTAACATCATTGGGGGCTGTTGTGGAACAACGCCGGGTCATATTCGTCGCATCGCTGAAATTGCGGAAAAACATCAGCCCCGAACGCTTCCTGAAGAGGAGCCCGTGCTGAAACTTTCCGGACTGGAACCCATCGAAGTCACCAAAGAGAAAGTCCTGTTCCTGAACATTGGTGAACGCTGTAACGTAACGGGATCGAAGAAATTTGCCCGGCTGATTCGGGAAAATAAATACGATGAAGCCCTGGTCGTAGCCCGGGAGCAGGTGGAGAGCGGAGCTCAGGTCATTGATGTAAATATGGATGAAGGGATGATTGACGGTGCCGCCGCCATGACGACCTTCATGAACCTGATTGCCTCGGAGCCTGACATTTCGAAAGTCCCTATTATGATTGACTCTTCCAAGTGGGAGGTCATCGAAGCGGGCCTGAAGTGCGTGCAGGGCAAGGCCATTGTGAACTCGATTTCGCTGAAAGAAGGCGAAGAGAAATTCAGGGAATACGCCCGAACGGTTAAACGATACGGAGCTGCTGCCGTGGTGATGGCTTTTGACGAAAACGGTCAGGCTGATAACTACGAACGCCGGATTCAGATTTGTGAACGAGCGTACCGGATTCTGGTGGATGAAGTGGGTTTTGCTCCGCAGGATATCATTTTTGATCCCAACATTCTGACCGTTGCGACGGGTATTGACGAACACAATAATTACGCCGTAGACTTTATTAACGCCACTCGCTGGATCAAGGAAAACCTCCCCCACGCGAAAGTTTCGGGCGGAGTGTCCAACGTGTCGTTCAGTTTCCGGGGTAACGAACCCGTTCGGGAAGCCATTCACTCGGTCTTTCTCTATTATGCCATCAAAGCGGGGATGGACATGGGAATCGTGAACGCCGGTCAGCTGACGATTTACGATGAAATTCCCAAAGACTTTCTGGAACTGGTAGAAGACGTATTACTGAACCGTCGTCCCGATTCTACCGAACGCCTGGTCGCATTTGCCGAAACGGTAAAATCGAAAGGCAAAACCGATACCGGCCCGGATTATTCCTGGCGGCAGTTACCCGTCAAAGAACGCCTATCGCACGCCCTGGTAAAAGGTATTGCGGACTTCATCGATGAAGACGTAGAAGAATGCCGTCAGGGTTTTGAGCGTCCCATTGAAGTCATTGAAGGCCCCCTGATGGACGGTATGAACATCGTCGGCGACTTGTTCGGCGAAGGTAAAATGTTCCTGCCTCAGGTAGTAAAATCGGCCCGGGTTATGAAGAAAGCCGTAGCTTACCTGCAACCTTTTATTGAAGCCAGTAAGGAAGCGGGTTCAACAGCCGGGCGTATTTTGCTGGCCACCGTGAAAGGAGACGTGCACGACATCGGTAAGAACATCGTGGGCGTAGTGCTGGGTTGTAATAACTATGAAATCGTCGATTTAGGCGTGATGGTCCCCACGGATAAAATCCTTGAAGCGGCTAAAACGCATAACGTGGATATCATCGGATTATCCGGCCTGATTACTCCCAGTCTGGATGAAATGGTAGGCGTGGCGAAGGAAATGGAGCGTCAGGGCATGACCATGCCTCTGCTCATTGGAGGTGCAACCACGTCCCGGATTCACACGGCGGTGAAAATTGACCCTCAGTATTCCGGTCCGGTTATTCACGTGCTGGATGCCTCGCGTTCGGTTCCGGTGGCCGGTCGGTTAACACAGAACAAGCAAACCTTAACGGAAATACATAGCGAAATCAAGCAACAGTACGCCAAGCTTCGGGAAGATCACGCCAAGCGTAAATCGGACAAAAACTTTGTGACGATTGAGGCCGCTCGACTGAATAAGGTAAAAATCGACTGGGGTAATTTCAAGGCCTATAAACCCAGCTTCCTGGGAACCAGGGTGTTTGAGGATTACTCGCTGGCGGAAATTGCGAAATACATCGACTGGACCCCCTTCTTCCAGACCTGGCAGCTACACGGCAAATACCCGGCCATTTTTGAAGATAAAGTGGTAGGGAGTGAAGCAAAGAAACTGTACGAAGATGCGAATAATCTCCTGTTAGAGATTATCCACGATCAGTCGCTGAAGGCCAAAGCAGTCATTGGGTTCTGGCCCGCGAATAGTCACGAAGACGACATTATTCTGCATCCTTTCGAGGAAGTAACGAAGGAAGTAGCCTGTGAACGTCACGGTTCTCATACGCACATTGAATACAAAATCAGTCGGGCTTCTCAGGAGGGTAAGATCGACGAAACCGAAGTAATCGCTACGCCCGCGTTAGCCACCTTACATCAGTTACGTCAGCAGAGCCTGAAAGCAGCGAACCTTCCCAATTACTCGCTGGCCGACTTTATTGCTCCGGTGGAAAGTGCTCACACGGATTACATCGGTGGTTTTGCGGTAACGGCTGGTATCGGTATTGAAGCCCTGATTGAAAAATACGAAAAGGATCATGATGATTATGGAAGCATCATGGTAAAGGCCATTGCCGACCGTCTGGCAGAAGCCTTCGCGGAGCTAATGCACGCCCGCGTTCGGAAAGAGTTCTGGGGATATGCCTCCGATGAAAAGCTGGATAACGAGTCCCTGATTGATGAAAAATACCAAGGTATTCGCCCCGCACCAGGGTATCCGGCCTGCCCCGAACATACCGAAAAACGGACCATGTTCGATCTGTTGGGAGCCGAAGAACTGGGCATTACCCTGACGGAAAGCTTTGCAATGTATCCGGCCAGTTCCGTAAGTGGCTGGTATTTCAGTCACCCTGACAGCCGTTACTTTACGATTGGCAAGATTCAGAAAGATCAGGTGGAAGATTACGCCAGACGCAAAGGCATGACGCTCGAGGAAGCCGAAAAATGGCTGGCTCCAACGCTGGCTTACTGAGCATTTTGCCGAATTAGTTAACGTAAAAACGCTTTCAATTCTCTTCTGAGTTGAAAGCGTTTTTCATTTTTGATGGGTCTTCGTAAGCGGCATCATAAAATTCAAAAAAAAGTATAAACTTTGTGGAAGTTTAACCTGACCTGAAATCCATAAAGGACTATGCTTTTCAATAGCTATAGTTTTGTAATACTGGTATTCATTACCTTTATTCTGTATTACCTGCCTACCCGCCGGGTGCAAAATACATCCTGGCAAATTATTGTATTAATACTGGCCAGTCTGTTTTTTTACGGCTATCATCAGCCTGAGTTACTGGTTTTGCTGCTGGCTTCAGTGGCGGTTAATATTGCGGCCAGTTACCTCATTATTCATGGAAAGCACGGATTCGAAAAGCTGGCTGCCTTTGGGGGAGTGACGCTGAACCTGAGTATCTTATTGTTTTTTAAATACAGTCCCTTAGTTGCCCGAACTTTTCTTTTGCCTGATCTGGATGCCGGTTCTTTTTTAATGAATTTGCCCTTACCTATCGGGATTTCTTTCTTTACCTTTCAGGGGATAAGCCTGATTGTCGATACGTACAGAAACCTGAATAACGAAGCCTACCGTGAACTTATTCCGGCTTCGCTAGCCGAGCATAGCAAACGGGTGTTGTTCTTTAAAGCTTTTTTTCCACAGCTTGTTTCCGGACCTATTGTCAAGGCCTATTACTTTCTTCCGCAAATCACTTACAAAGCTTTCAGAGCGATTAACTGGTCGTATTGTTTCAGAAATTTAACGCTGGGTTATTTTTTTAAAATGGTAATCGCGGATAACCTAAAAGACGTTACCTCTACCATTACATTTCCCTATTTTGAAGCCGAATCAACGCTTACGTTACTGGTCGTTCTGTTTGGGTATTCGATGCAGATATTTGCCGATTTTGCCGGGTATTCGCTGATTGCTTTAGGGTTCGCCGCCTTATTCGGATACCAGTTTCCCATTAACTTCAATTTTCCTTACATCAGTACTTCGTTTTCGGAATTCTGGCGGCGTTGGCACATTTCTCTGTCGAGTTTTTTAAGAGAATACCTGTATATCCCCCTGGGAGGCAACCGGAAGGGAGCGTTTCGTACCAACGCTAACCTCCTGTTAACCATGGTGCTGGGAGGTCTCTGGCACGGAGCAGCCTGGAGTTATGCCATTTGGGGACTTGTGCACGGACTGGCTCTGGTCCTGGAAAGAATGGCGGGATGGAATACGCATACCCGCTCGCACTGGCTCGTACAATGCCTGAAAGGAGTCTTTGTTTTTACCTTCGTTACCTTTGCCTGGCTGCTCTTTAAGCTACCTGATTTTGGTCACGTACTTGCCTTCGGTAAAGCGTTACTTCACAACTACAATCGCCCCCTGAATACGCTTCCCGTTACGCTTACTGTATTGTTTTCTATTCCTGTCCTTGCGTATCACGCCTGGTATCTGGCAGGCTCGGTCATTCCTTCGCACGAAGTTCTGAAGATTCGGTTATTGAAAACAGAGCCTTATGTATTGGGAATTATGCTGTTTATGATTGTTACTAATAGTGGTTCCAGTACTGACTTTATTTATTTCCAATTCTAAGCGGATGATCAGAAAATCTTTACTCACGGCTTTTATCCTGCTCGTTTTATATTGGGCTTTTATACTTATTAATGCTGATCGTATTACCCGTACGGGACAGAATCAGTACGCTCGTAATCTGGTAAGTGCTGAAGAATATTTATACGAAAATGGTCAGAAAGCCCATACGTTAATTTTGGGCTCGTCCATGAGTAGCCGTCTCGTTATGGATTCCTTACCTAAAGGATTTTATAACCTGAGTATGTCGGGTTTAAGCGTGCATGACGGCTTGCAATTGCTGGAAAAGGCAAAGCAGAAACCCCGGGTGGTAATGATTGAAATGAATATAGTGCTAAGGGAGGCAAACCAGAGTTTTGATGAAGACGTTTTACATCCCATTTTATATCATGTTCGTGAGTACATCCCACTGATTCGGAAAAAGTATCAGCCGCTGGGGGTTTTGAAAGCTCTGTATCGGGATCGGATGTCGGTTAGTCAGGATTATACCTTATTTACGCTGCCTAAAGAAGTGTATGAAAGTGAAGTTAAACGTTTAATCAACGAATTTTCCTCAGCAGAACAGATTCCTAAAATTAAACCGAGATTTCTGGCTTTAAAACAGGCGGTACAACGCTTACGGGCCTCGGGTGTGCAGGTGATATTTTTCGAAATGCCCTTTCACCAGGCCGCAACGCAGTTGAAAATTCCCCGTCTGATTCGGTCCAATTTCTCCCTTTTGTTTCCTTCCCGGGAATATACCTACGTCAATAGGCCATCGGAGGTCTATCAGACTACGGATGGGGTTCATCTGGCAGGAGTAGAAGCCCGGCGGTATACCTGTTATCTGAGAAACGAGTTGAGGAAGAAAAAGCCTGAACTTTGCATGGAGTGAAAATCAGGATTTTTTGATCAATACGGTAATGGCCTTCTCCGGTTTCCGAAGGCGAATGGCGAGCCAGCTTTGTACGTTGGGGATTAATCGGCCATCGGGCTTTGCCATCAATAAGACGCATACGGTCTGCTCTTCGTTATTGGTTGTGACGTGCGTACCGATGGAAACGGTTGTGATTTCCGGGTATAAAGCCTTTAGTTCCTGAGCAATTTGAGGGATCTGCGTCTCCGGCTGGGCATTTTTTCGCAGGGAGTCCATTTCCATTCGCTGCGTTAGCAGCAGCTTTTCCGTTTCCGTCAGTACACTTCGCGAAGTTTCCGCCAGAATGGTATCATCAAAGCCATAGCGGAAGGTTAACTCGGTGTTGAACAACTGATACCGGGGCAACTGACGTTTGAGGGAGTCCAACTCCTGACGGCTAATCCGCTGACCAACGATCAGCAACTCCACTTTTCTGCCTCCAGCCGTGGGCAATACCGACTGCTGAATAACGTAATGGTTGTGACTCCTGATTTTTTCATCAATGAAAATTTTCAGGTTTCTTCGGTAAATGGAATCCACCACGAGCTGATAAGCCAGGTAAATGCTGGGAAGAAGCGTCAGAACCATCAGCCAGGTCATCGTCCGGCGGACCCAGGCCTGCGTTTCTTTTTCAACGTATTGATAGGGCTGAAAGTTGAGATAACGAACAACCAGGTAAGTGGAAAAGGCAATGCAGATGCCATTAATTGCAAATAAATAAAAGGCTCCGGCTACAAACGACCAGTTTTGGTTGGCAATGCCATAACCCGCGGTGCAAAGCGGCAGCATCATTCCGGTAGCAATGGCTACGCCGGTAACGATGGTCCCCTTGCGGGCTCGGGACGCTCCCACAATTCCGGCAACGCCGCCAATCAGGGCCACCAGTACATCCCAGACGCTGGGGTTGGTATAGACAATCATTTCTGATTGTGCCTCTTTCAGGGGGCTTAACCAGAAATAAAGCGTGGAACTGCAAAGACTAAACAGGACAAAAACCAGCAGATTGCGAAGGGCAGTTTTGAAGAAAGCAAAATCATAGGTGGCCAGACTTAAGCCAATGCCGTAAATAGGTCCCATGAGCGGGGAGATCAGCATCGCTCCAATGATGACTGCAATGGAGTTGATATTTAAGCCAATGGACGCAATGAAAACGGCAGCTACCAGTACCCAGAGATTCGTTCCCCAGAGAACAGCTCCTTTTTTAATGGATTGTACGATTTCCTGTTCGTGGTCCTTATCTTCTTCGAGACTTATTAAACGGCCGAGTACTGAGCGAAATTTACTTACTTGCATAGGCTCTTCATCCAGATCAGGTTGGTAAGCAGGAGACACATTCAAGAGCGAAATAAGAAGGAAACGCAGGAAAAACGATATGATACGTTATTTTTTAGTCGCTGGTTTACTGTTTTTCAGCCTGTTCCGTACAACTTCGGCACAGCAGAAAATTGTAGTTTTTCAATCGGATTTCGGGTTGAAAGACGGAGCCGTTTCTGCCATGAAAGGAGTAGCTATAGGCGTTTCTACGGAGCTGAAATTATTCGATTTGACGCACGAAATTCCCGCCTATCACATTTGGGAAGCCGCGTATCGGCTGGAGCAAACGGTACCGTACTGGCCCCGGGGAACGGTGTTCGTGTCCGTGGTAGATCCGGGCGTGGGAACTGAACGGAAGTCGGTAGTACTGAAAACCAACGCCGGGCATTACATCGTAACGCCGGACAACGGAACCCTGACATTACTGGCTGAATCGGAAGGCATTGAGGAAATTCGAGAGATCAACGAAGCCATCAATCGCCGGAAGGATTCGGGGAAGTCGTACACTTTCCACGGTCGTGATGTATACGCCTATACCGCCGCCCGACTAGCGGCCGGAACCATCACTTTCGAAGAAGTGGGAGGGGTGTTACCCCGGCAGGTCGTAACGATTCCTTACCAGAAAGCCCGTAAACAGAGTTCGGTGCTGGAAGGTACTATTTCCATTCTGGATGTTCAGTACGGAAACGTCTGGACCAACATTCCGTCCGGATTATTTGAGGAATTACATGCGAAAAGAGGGCAGCTCTTAACGGTTCGCATTTATCAGAATCAGCAAAAGAAATACGAAGGAAAAGTGCCTTACGTTCAGACGTTTGGAGATGTAGCGGAAGGAACTCCTCTGTTGTATTTAAATAGCCTGTTGCAGGTTTCGCTCGCCTTGAACCAGGGTAACTTCGCCGAAAAATTTAAGATTGAAAGCGGAAACGAATGGAAGATTGAAATCAGTAGATAGTTTGAATGTTTGAATGTTTGAATGTTTGAATGTTTGAATATTGTTGCTTTCAATGCTATTATTTTTCTCAATCAGTTTCAAACACCCACTTGCCTCACTATTCTTCGCTGTAAATGGGTGCTTTCCGATTCCGGAGCTGCCCGCCTTCACGGTGCGAAAAGACAGTCCTGATTTCTGCCAGAATGGATAAGTCGATTTCCTCGGGCGTGGCTGCTCCGGTATCAAGTCCGGCGGGGCTGTAGGTTCGCTGAAACTGTTCCGGCGAAAGCGTAGTTCCTTCTTCATCCAGTCGCTGAATCATCTTCTCAAAACGCTTTCTGGGGCCCAGTAATCCGATGTAAGGAACCTGCGTAGAAGTTACGTAACGCTGGTAATTTTGAAAATCCGTTTCCAGATCATGGGCCATCAGCACCACCGCCGTAAAATCATCGGGTTCAATCTGAGTATCTTTCGGTACCACGGCATCGGCCCAATTGAACAATGACTTATTAATTTTCTGAGGATTGCAGAAGACGGTGCTTAGCCAGCCTAATTCCTTCGCCTGCCGAACCAGCGGGAAGATGTCATAATTACCGCCATGAATGAACAAATGAATGGGCGGCGGAATAATTTCCAGTAACAGAGTAATGCTTCCAAATTCTCCCGAAAGCGTTTGCAAAGTCGATTTTTCGTTGGTTAAGCAAGTATGGATGCAATCAATTACTTCCGCTCTCGCTACTGGAAATTCGAAACCTTTCGGTGATTCAAAACGGTGAACGGAACCCTGAGGTAACTCTTCCAGTAAACTTTCGGTTACGGTGATGACTACAGAAGGCTGACGGCGGGAAATCAGCGGCTGTAACTGCAAAACGGCATTATGAGCATCATTAGGGTCTAGCGGACTGAGCAAAACGTCAATAATCCCATTACAACCGAGCCCAACCCCAATCTGATAGGGGTCATCATCAGTAGTATCATACGTAACAATAGAAGCCTTACCCGTTGACATCGCCAGCCGGGCTCGTTTCAGAGCATCGCCTTCCAGACATCCGCCGGAGATGCCTCCAATCCACTGACCGTCTTCCGTAACCAGCATTCGTGCTCCGACCCGGCGATAGGAGGAGCCTTCTACCCGTACGACGGTAGCCAGTGCGGCCCGCGTGTTCGAAAAATCAATCGTCAGGTAATGTTCGAGTATAGACTTTATTTCTTTCATTTTACTTGTTTTCAGTCTTCTGTTTTAAGCGGCTGCGGCTGCGGTTTTGAGTTCTCAGTTCTCAGTTCTCAGTTCTCAGTTCTCAGTTCTCAGTTCTCAGTTCTCAGTTCTCAGTTCTCAGTTCTCAGTTCTCAGTTCTCAGTTGGAAAGTAAAAACCCATAAAGGTAGGGAAGACGTTTGGAACTGAACCTAAGAACCCCAGCGGGGTTCAATGTGGGTAGCCCCGGATGCTAATCCGGGGTGACAGCCGGGGTAATAATTGGGGTTCACATTTACTCTGCCCTGGCTGGTGTCTCACCAGCCAGTTGTAAGGAAGTGGTTGGTGAGGACACCAACCACGGCGGGGAACTGAACCTAAGAACCCCAGCGGGTTCAATGTGGGTAGCCCCGGATGCTAATCCGGGGTGACAGCCGGGGTAATAATTGGGGTTCACATTTGCTCTGCCCTGGCTGGTGTCTCACCAGCCAGTTGTTAAGGAAGTGGTTGGTGAGGACACCAACCACGGCGGGGCAATGTTTGAAACTGAACGCAAGAACCCCGGCGGGGTTCAATCTGCGTAGCCCCGGGTGATGACCCGGGGTAATAATCGGGGTTCACATTTGCTCTGCCCTGGCTGGTGTCTCACCAGCCAGTTGTAAGGAAGTGGTTGGTGGGGACACCAACCACGGCGGAGCTCAGGATAAACATCCGGCTTCGTCTCTGATTGTAAACCGAAAAGGGTCAACAGAAAACTAACGTATTCTTACTTTCACGCCGCCAAAAAAGGCCCGGTTTGTCGCGGGTTCAAAGTATCGCCCACCCGCGGCGTTGATTTGCACGTTCGCAAAATAGGTCTGGTTCAGCAGGTTATTAATTCCACCGAAAGGCTCCAGCGACCAGTTGTTCCACTTGATCTGCCAGCCGAAGCGTAAATTCAGCAGACTAAAGGCTTCAGTTTTTACCTGATTGGCGTCGTCAGCATAAAACGTGCCATTTCTGCGAAACTGAATAATGCCATAAAACCCTTTTGGACGGAAATAACGCAGTTCGCCATAACCAAAGTGGGGAGGAATCCCCGGTAACTGGTTTTTGTCAAAAGTCCCGGAGGTCGTGGTATAATTCAGGTAGGTAAAGTCAGAATAAGTATAATTCGCATAGGCCGTTAAGCCTTCCACGAGCTGAGCGGTTATGCCCAGTTCAACGCCCCGACGGCGGGAGTTACCCGCATTTCTGTAAAACGTACGTCCCGGAAATTCAGTAAGCTGATACGGTACAATCTCTCCCCGGACGTTGACCTGAAAGACCGCCAGATCAACTTTTACTTTAGTAAAGGTCGCTTTGGTGCCGACTTCAAAATTCTGAGCCCGCATCGGCCCCAATTCCGGATTGAAGCCACCAAGGTTGCTCGGATTGGTGCCCAGTTCGGTCAGAGCAGGAGTTTCAAAGCTGGTGGAAAAATTGGCATAAACGCTGCGTTCGGGCTGGTATTCCCAGTTGAATCCGGCCGTTGGACTAAACCGATGATAGTTCCGGGTTCCCGACTGATCGCCATCACTCAAAAACTGATCATCCACGTTCAAACGAATGGCATCGTAACGCGTGCCGATCGTTAACAACGTGTTTTTCAGGAAGCCAAATTCCTGCAACGCATACGCTCCGATGGTTCGGAAGGTTTCCACCTGCTCGAGCGATAAAGGGCCCTGCTGACCGTCGAGGTTGTTGTATCGCTTACGGTTATCCTGTTGATTTTCAATATCAACGCCGGTTTTTAATCGATAGGAAACCGAACCCAGCTGATCGGTAAACTGATAGCTAACACCGCCGCCAATGTAGTTGCGGAGGAATTGTACATTCCCGCCCGCCTGAAAAGCCAGGCGATTTTCAAAGTCGCGATTGGTCCAGAAGGTTCGGGCCTGGAACTGGTGTTTTTTACCAATGGTGTGATCGTAAATAGCGGCTATGCGTTGCTGCGTAGCTCCCGAAAAAGCCTGGAACTGCACATTTTGGGGACGAGCCATGCGACGGTTTTCTTCCACTTGCTGGAGGGTCAATCCGCCGGGATCTTCGGCCGTATTTTTTGATAAATTATACAAAATGGTTAGCTTATTTGAAGCGGTAAATTCATGCTGAAATTTCAGGTTCAGTAACCAGTTATTCATGGAGGCATACGTCCGGTATCCATCCTGAAGGTTACGACTGGCATTGAGTAACAGGCTCGAACGTTTCCATTTCTGTCCCACTTTCAGTTGATACCGCTGAAACCCGTAACTTCCGGCCACGGCCTGGGCTTCGGCAAAGTTGTATTCGGGCGTTTCGGTGGTGTAGGATAAAATGCCCCCCGAAGCGTTTCCGTACAGGGCCGACGAGGCTCCCCGGATCACTTCCAGTTGTCCCAGACTTCCCACATCGAAATTATTCACCTTGGCCTGACCATCCGGCGTGGATTCAGGAATACCGTCGAGCAATACTTTTAAACCCCGGATGCCAAAAGAAGAACGGGCTCCGAAACCACGGATCGAGATGCGAAGATCCTGAGCAAAGTTGTCAGGATTTTGCGAAAACACCCCAGGAATGGCACCCATGGCATCAAAAAGGGAAAGCTGAGGCTGCCCAATCTGAAGGCGGGACTGATTAAGTACCGAAACTGAAAAAGGACTGCGGTTTTCGGCGAGCTGTAAACGGGTAGACTGAATCTCAACGGGTTTCAGGTCGCGGGTTCGGAGACTGTCCTGAGCCTGAGCAACCAGGGGTATACCAATAACAAGTAGAACGATCCGGAGATACATATAGTGGCTTTAATGTTGAATGAGCGAAGAAATGAATAATAGAATGGCAGGAGAAAAGAATTCATAAAACTCTGAGCCATCGAACCGAGATCAAAACTCTATACGTAAACTATCTAACTCCAGACGCTTAAGTATAACTTTTCCATGAGTCAAATCGTTTTATACTTAAGGTAGAATAAATTGTATATTAGGGGTAAATTGTCAGTCTTCAGAAGAAATACTTCTGAACCTGTCAGAAGATGGTAATGCTATGAAATCGGATTCTTTGTTTGATATCAGAAGTCATTTGAGAAATCGCCGGTTAGAGCAGGTCGTTGAAAATCGAACGGCTTATACGCTGGATACCGCTGAACTGAATATTTACGAAACGCATTCGCAGGCCGAAGCAGTGGAATTAACCTTTCATAGTCCGGTATTGACGAGTATGATTCGGGGCAAAAAAGTAATGCACCTGGAAGATACACCGGATTTTGATTATCACCCCGGCGAATCCGTGCTGGTGCCCGGTAACCGAACTATGCGGATTGATTTTCCGGAAGCTAGTTTTTCCACTCCCACGCAATGTCTGGCTTTGGCCATTAGTCAGGATCAGATTGCGAAGTACACGGATTTGCTGAACGAGAATATCCCCCTCGTCGATTCTCCCTCGGGGTGGCGGTGGTCGGACAATAGTTTTTACTTTACCAATTCCTCAACGGTGAATAGCCTGATTAGTCGGCTGATTGACATTTTCACGGAAAACAATCCGGCAAAAGAACTCTTTGCCGATCTGGTTATGAAGGAGTTAACCATGCGATTGGTACAGACCCAGGCTCGTCGCTTGTTAATCGAAAATAGTCAGCAGCACAGTACCAGCAATCGATTGGCTTTTATTACGCAATATATCAAAGAGCACCTGCACGAAACGTTCAACGTCAGGCAGCTGGCGGATAAGGCCTGCATGAGCGAACCTAGTTTCTACCGTCAGTTTAAAGCCCAGTTCGGCTTATCACCCCTGGAATTTATTAATCAGCAGCGGATTCAGCTGGCTCAGCGATTATTGAAAACGACGAACCGAAGCGTTGGTGATATCAGCGTAGCCTGCGGGTTTAATAACCTGAATCATTTTCTGAAACTTTTTAAACGGTACACTCAGCATACGCCGGTTCAGTATCGGTTCAATTAGTGGATAGTTGTAAATGATGGGTGACTGGAAAGGCCGGCAATTTTGCCGGCCTTGTTTATGAGTCACTACCCGCTTTTCCGCTGGCAGCCTCTGTTAAGAGATTAAAAGTCATTGCAATTCAGAGTACAACTAACTCATGCTACCAGCGAAAAAACTGGTAGCGGAAGGTTAACATTGTTGCCTTAAAACCTGTTTTCTGAGCCGCTGCCAGCTTTTCCGCTGGCAGCCTTACTTGAAGGATGGGTATACTGAAATTCAGATTAGTACTAACTCATGTTACCAGCGAAAAAGCTGGTAGCGGAGGGTTCACGGTCAATTTCTATTACCAAAATCAGATTGATAGAATCGATACCTTCTTTTGATAGGATCAATCCAATAATAAATAGACTAATTCCTGACCTTTGTCGAAGTAAACCTCTTAAACAATTGGAATATGGAAGCGACACTCGAAGCTCCGGTACGGGCAGACCGTCCGACCTTTAAAGATCGATACGAAAACTACATTGGTGGACAATGGGTAGCTCCGGCTCGCGGTCAGTATTTTGATAACATTTCCCCCGTCGATGGGAAAGTATTCTGTCAGGTAGCCCGTTCGACTGCCGAAGATATAGACAAGGCACTGGATGCAGCCCACGCGGCTTTTCCGAAATGGTCCAAAACATCGGTGGCCAACCGCAGTAATGTGCTGCTGAAAATTGCCGACCGTATTGAGCAAAATCTGGAGTACCTTGCCCGGGTAGAAACCATTGATAACGGCAAGCCCCTCCGGGAAACGCTGGCCGCCGATTTACCGCTGGTCGTTGACCATTTCCGGTATTATGCGGGTGTGATTCGGGCGGAAGAAAGCTCAGTGGCCGAGTTAGATGAAAATACGGTTTCCCTCAATATTCACGAACCCATTGGGGTCGTAGGTCAGATCATTCCCTGGAATTTTCCCTTACTGATGGCAACCTGGAAAGTAGCCCCGGCACTGGCGGCAGGCTGTACGATTGTCCTGAAACCCGCCGAGCAAACTCCAACGAGTATTCTGGTATTACTGGAATTAATTGGTGATTTGTTACCGGAGGGCGTACTAAACGTGGTCAATGGTTTCGGCCTGGAGGCTGGAAAACCACTGGCTTCCTCAAATCGGGTGGCAAAAGTGGCCTTCACGGGAGAAACGACCACAGGACGCTTAATTCTCCAATACGCAGCTGAGAACCTGATTCCGGCGACGATGGAGTTAGGGGGTAAATCTCCTAATATCATCTTCCCCAGCGTGATGGATAAAGATGATGAATTCCTGGATAAAGCCATTGAAGGAGCCGTATTGTTTGCCCTGAATCAGGGGGAAATTTGTACCTGTCCTTCCCGATTATTAGTCCATGAATCCATTTATGAGAAATTCATCGAGAAAGTAATTGCCCGGACGAAAGCCATTAAGATGGGAAGTCCGCTGGCCAACGACACCATGTTGGGAGCCCAGGCTTCGAAAGATCAGTACGAAAAAATTCTGTCGTACATCGAAATCGGTAAGCAGGAAGGGGCCGAGGTATTAACCGGCGGAGCCGCTTTCCATCAGAACAGCGGGCTGGAGAATGGCTATTACATTCAGCCAACTATCCTGAAAGGGCATAACAAAATGCGGATTTTTCAGGAAGAGATTTTCGGACCGGTGTTATCGGTAACCACATTCAAGGATACCGAAGAAGCCATTGCCATCGCCAATGATACCCTTTATGGGTTGGGAGCGGGAGTCTGGACGCGGGATGCTCACGAATTGTACACCGTACCGCGGGCCATTCAGGCGGGACGTGTGTGGGTGAACTGCTACCACGCTTACCCTGCCCATGCACCCTTTGGAGGGTATAAGAAATCAGGGTTTGGCCGCGAAACGCACAAAATGATGCTAAGTCATTACCGCCAGACCAAAAACATGCTGATTTCTTACGATAAGAATAAGCTGGGATTCTTTTAATGGGTTTGGAGTTTAGAGTTCTGAGTTGAGAGTTGGTAACTAGCCCATTAACTCAAAACCCTAAACCACAAACTCAAAACCTAAACTGTTATGGTATTTCGTGTATTGGTGACTGATGCGGCTAAAGCCATTATTGATCAGTTGAGAGAAGAGCATGGTGAATTGCTTTTTCATCAAAGCGGAGGTTGCTGCGACGGGTCTTCACCCATGTGTTTTCCCGTGGGCGACTTTAAAATCGGTAGCCATGATGTGTTGCTGGGCACTGTACACGGCTGCCATTTCTGGATGAGTGATTTTCAGTTTGAGTACTGGAAGCATACCCAACTAACACTCGATGTAGTACCGGGAAGAGGAGCCAGTTTTTCGGCAGAAATTCCCTTAGGGGTACGTTTCCTCATACGCTCAAGGTTGTTTACGGAAGAGGAATTAAATCAGCTGGAACCCGTGACCGTTGGCGAAAGACCTGATTGAGTTGTGTTTGAGTAGGTTCAGATTACAGGTTTACAGGTAAAGCTACCCGAATCGTTTTTCGGGTAGCTTTTTGTCTTTCTAACTTTCCGAAAGTTTTAAACTTTCGAAAAGTTAGAACTAAGCCAACCGCTCAGCACCGCAATACACATTTGCGTGCGAATCCCGTAGAAAGCCGATTAAGGTAAGGTTATGTTCCCGAGCCAGTGAAACGGCCAGACTGGAAGGAGCTCCAATGGCGGCAATGAACGGAATTCCGGCCATCACGGCCTTCTGAACCAGCTCGAAGCTGATACGTCCACTCAGGAGTAAGATGTTGTGGCTCAGGGGTAAGTCGTTAGTGTTGAGCGAATACCCTATGATTTTGTCCAGGGCATTATGACGACCTACGTCTTCCCGAAGTACCTGTAAGTTACCCTGAACATCAAACAAACCGGAGGCGTGTAAGCCGCCAGTTTGGTCAAAAGTGGCCTGAGCTTTCCGTAAGGTTTGGGGTAATTGATAAAGCGTTTCCTGGGAAAGGATTGGAGTTTCCCCGGGAATGGCGTAACGAGTCTTCTGCTGAACCGCTTCCAGCGAAGCCTTTCCGCAAACGCCGCAACTGGAAGTCGTATAGAAATGACGTTGCAAGCGTTCCGAACGCTCGGCTACGATAGGAAATACTTCCACGTAGACTTTATTAATTAAAGGACTAACCCGCACGTTCTGAACCTCAGAACGATTCAGGAGTAAGCCTTCTGAAAACAGAAAACCCAGGGCCAGTTCTTCATCGTGGCCGGGCGTTCGCATGGTTACGGACAGGCTTTTCTGCTGCCATTTTTCCGCCTCTCTCCAGACTAAAACGATCTCAAGCGGCTTTTCTGTGGCTACTACGTCGGCAGTAACCAGAGCGGATTTATTCAGACTGATTTTCTGAATCGTAAGGGAGTGGACCGAAGAAATTTCGTCGAAATCGGAAGTCACAGTTGTGGGAGTAGAGTAGTTTCAATTCGATCCATAATGCTTAAAAAAACGGATTCCATCGGTATGAAGGGAAGGCCAGAGCCAGGATTCTCCAGCATCTGCCGGACTTCGGTTAGAGCAACGTATTTCAAGGCTGAAATCTCTTCCGGCTGAGGCGTAAAAGCGGCTGGTTCCAAGGCAGTTTTCCATACAAAAACGCCCGTAAATTCCCGATCAAAAGATTGACTGACGGCATCAAAGCCGTTCATCGTCCAGACATCCACGAAGTGTAAAGCTGAGGAGTGTACTTTAATGCCCAGTTCTTCCTGCACCTCCCGAAGGGCTGCGGTGCGGTAATTCTCACCCGGCATTAAATGTCCGGCCACGCAGACATCCCAGAGGTTGGCAAACAGGTCTTTATCCGGGTGACGGAGGTTCAGTAATAACTCCTGATTTTCGTTGATAACCCAGACTTCCGTGCTGCGGTGCCAGTCGCCGTCGCGGTGCACATCTGAGCGGACTTTGGTTTGCCAGAAGGGGAGATTGTACTCGTTGTATAACTCAAAAAGCTCCATGGCTTAAGAAAGGCTTATGAAGTTGGCCCGGGTGCTGGCCACGGTTTCGGTAACGTACTGAATCGCCTGAGTAATGTCTTCAGCCGTTGTAAATCGGCCCAGACTGAACCGTACGGAAGCATGAGCCAGCTCATCGCTCAAACCCATCGCTTTCAATACGTGTGAAGGATAAACGGAAGCAGACGTACAGGCCGAACCATTGGAAACCGCAATGTTCGTCAGATTCAGTAACAAAGCTTCGCCATCAACGGCCCCAAACGCCAGGTTACTCACGTGGGGTAAGCGATGGGTAACCGAACCGTTCACCCGAACGTCAGGGATGAATTCCAGAATCGTTCGTTCCAGGTAATCGCGTAAATCGGACAGCCGTTTGCTTTCCGCAGGTAACTCCTGAAGACTCAACTCGCAGGCTTTGCCTAAACCAATGATTCCGGGAACGTTCAGGGTTCCGGATCGCCGGCCCCGTTCGTGACCACCGCCGTGCATTTGAATGGCCAGGGGTATTTTTTTACGAACGTATAAAGCCCCGGACCCTTTGGGGCCGTAGAGTTTATGGGCCGAAAGGCTGAGTAAATCAACAAAATCAGCTTCTACGTACAGGGGAATTTTACCCACGGCCTGAGTCGCATCGGTATGAAACAAAACACCTGCCTTTTGACAAATCTGACCGATGGCCCGGATCGGCTGAAGTACGCCCGTTTCGTTATTCGCCCACATGACCGAGACTAGTAAGGTATCCTCACGAATGGCTTCCTGCACCTGCTGGGGTGTAATTAGACCCTGAGCATCGGGTTTCAGATAGGTAACTTTCGCCCCCTGTTTTTCCAGGTACTGGCAAACGTCAAGAACAGCTTTGTGTTCCGTCTGAACGGTAACGAGGTGTTTTTTGCCGGGAGAAGCTTCGAAAATTCCCAGCAAAGCCAGGTTATTGGACTCCGTGGCTCCACTGGTAAAAACAATCTCCTTCTCCTGGGCTCCCAGCAGGCGGGCGACCTGACGCCGGGCGTTCTCGACGGCCTCGGCGGCTTCCCAGCCAAACAGGTGCGTACGGCTGGCGGCATTACCAAATTGCTCCGAAAACCAGGGTAACATCGTCTCCAGCACCCGCGGATCTACGGGCGTGGTGGCGTTATAGTCCAGATAAATCGGTCGGTTCATCATGGGAGTCTGAGCGTTTGATACAGAAGTCAAATTCCTTTCTAATAAAATCGCCCCGATGGCTACCGGGGCGATTTTCTAATTCTTTGTGTTGATTAAATCAATGATTAAGTCAACGTATAAAGGACTGTTATTCAGACTTTCCACCAGTTGCCAGTGCTGACCGCCGTGTTCTTCGAATAACTCTTTGTACTCTTCGCCTACTTCAATCGTCGTTTCCAGACAGTCTGCTACGAATGCTGGACTAAAGGCTAACACGCTTTTCTTACCCTGTTTCGCCAGTTCGACAATTACATCGTCTGTATAAGGCTTAATCCAGGGCGTTTTTCCCAGACGACTCTGGAAACTGGTGGTATAAGTTCCTTCCTTTAGTCCTAACTCTTTTACCAGCAGTCGGGTCGTGGCGAAGCACTGAGCCCGGTAGCAGTACTGATTATCCTTGTGCAGATGGTCACAACAGCTGCCAAATTTACACGTATTCCCCGTGTGATCGCCTTTGGTAATCTGGCGTTCGGGCAGACCGTGATAGCTGAACAGGAAGAAGTCGTACTCGTGTTCACGCATGTACTTGCGGGCCGTTTCCGCAAAATGTTCAATGAACTTGGGGTGATCGTAAAAGGTATTCGTAAAAGAAATTTCAGGAATAACTTGCCATTTGCCCACGATTTCCATCACCTTTTCGTATACGGAGCCCGTGGAGGCAGAAGCGTACTGAGGGAAAAAAGGCACGACGACAATCTTCTTGAGACCCAGCTTCTGAAAACGGTCCAGCCCAGCCTGAATACTGGGGTTCTGGTAACGCATGGCCAGCTCCACTTCATAGTCTTCACCTAGCCGCTGTTGAACCAGTGCCTTGATATCTTCGCCGTAAAACTTAAGCGGAGAGCCGCGTTCTTCCCACAATTCCCGATAAACCTTCGCGGATTTAGGAGCCCGGAAGGGAGCGATAATGAGGTTGATTAAGGCCCAGCGATTCATGAAAGGAATATCAATGACGCGGCCATCCATCAAAAATTCCTGTAAATATTTGCGTACGTCCGGTACACTGGGGCTGTCGGGCGTACCCAGGTTAACCAGCAAAATACCCGTTTTCAGTTGTTGAGTCGTGCGAGTGGACGCTAATTCTGTGACCTGCATGCTTGGAGGGTTACCTGAAAGCAGTAACCTTAAAATACGTTCTGTCTATGTCTTATTCGCTCGTGGCGTTTCAGGGGGCAAAGGTCGGAAATCTTTGCCGTTCTACATATAAAAACCTTCCCTGGACGAGGAAGGTTTGAAGTTTGATGAAGTTTGAGGGGGTTTGATTCAGATTTGATAAGGTTTGAGATCGTTTGACTTGGTTAGAAACGGTTTGAGAGGTTACATGGACCTGGCCTTACTCTACTGGATGGCAAGTAACCTTTCAAACCTGAATCAAACTTCAAACGATCTCAAACTCAATCAGACTAGTTAACCTCATGCTTTTTAGGCATCGCGTTTTCGACATTCACGCCTAAGCCCTGAGCCACCCGCATCCCCAGGCCAATATCAGCCCGGAAGAAGTGGCACAACTGGCGATTGATGATTTCGTCGCGTTTCGGACCCGTAACCCCGCCCAGTGCTCCTACGATGGTTTCTACCAGGTGACTTTTCTGTTCATCATCCAGAACGTTCCGGTACAGGTTGCCGGGTTGCGTGTAGTGATCGTTCTCGCCCTCAGCGTTGCGGTCGTACCAGCCAGCTACGTTCGAATCCAGTTCCCAGGCGGGTTCCTGATAGCTTTGATCGGCCACGATGTTATCGAAAGAATTGGGGAAATAATTTGGATGACGACCGCCGTTTCCATCCACCCGCATTTGTCCATCCCGCTGGTAATTATTCGTAGCGAACGGACAACGGTTGACGGGAATCTGTTCGTAATTTCCACCCAGACGATACCGCTGAGCATCGGGATACGAAAGCAGACGGCCCTGTAACATTTTGTCGGGAGAATACCCAATGCCATCTACCACGTGAGCGGGAGCGAAAGCCGCCTGTTCTACGTCCTGGAAGTAATTATCCGGATTACGGTTTAACTCAATTTCTCCGACTTCAATCAGCGGATAATCCGAGTGAGGCCATACTTTCGTTAAATCGAACGGATTGATGTGGTACGTCCGGGCTTCGGCTTCGGGCATGATCTGAACCTGCATCGACCATTTCGGGAAATCGCCATTTTCGATGTGTTCCAGCAGATCACGCTGAGCGAAATCGAGGTCTTTCGACTTCATTTCATCGGCTTCTTTACCAGTGAAATTTTTAATGCCCTGCTTGGTCAGGAAGTGGAATTTGACGTAAAAACGCTCGTTGTCTTTATTAATGAACGAAAACGTGTGACTGCCAAATCCGTGCATATGACGGTAGCCATAGGGTGTGCCCCGATCCGACATCAGAATCAGCACCTGATGCAGCGATTCAGGATTCAGCGACCAGAAATCCCAGATCATCGTGGGGGATTTCAGGTTTGTAAACGGATCGCGTTTCTGGGTATGAATGAAATCACCGAACTTCTTAGGATCTTTCACAAAGAAGACGGGCGTATTATTACCCACCAAGTCCCAGTTACCGTCTTCCGTATAAAACTTCAGAGCAAAACCGCGGGGATCACGCTCGGTATCAGCCGAGCCTTTCTCACCACCTACGGTAGAAAACCGCAGGAACAGCGGAGTCTGCTTACCGACTTCACTGAAGACTTTCGCCCGGGAATATTTCGTAATGTCATTGGTAATGGTCAGCGTACCGAAGGCACCTGAACCTTTGGCGTGCACCACCCGCTCGGGAATCCGTTCGCGGTTAAAGTGAGCCATTTTTTCGTGTAAGATATAGTCCTGAAGCAATAAAGGACCTCGGGGGCCTACGCTTTGTGAGTTTTCATTTTCGGCATAAGGCCGTCCAGAGGCTGTTGTTAGCTTTTGCTGATCCATTGTTTGCTTAGCTTTTGAAGTAAGAACTGCGACAAAAGTATACGAACAGTTTATATAAGCAAAATCGATTATATTGATGAGTGTATAATAAAATACAATGATCGCCCTTGGCAGGAGCGATCATTAAAACAAAGGCTATCGTATCCGTTTTATACCATTAATAAACGCCAGATTCCGGACAGGATTACCATCACCAAGGCCATCGGAGTTAACACTTTCCAGCCCAGGTACATGAGCTGATCCACGCGGAGACGGGGATACGTCCAGCGAACCCAGATTTGAACCAGAATCAACAGGGCCGCTTTACCCAATAGCCAGAACATGCCCGAGAGGTTACCCAGAAGAGTGCCTGGGTCGCCGGAAGTCCAGTCGGCCAGTCTTACCGGGCCAATGTTAGGTAAGGGCGTGTTCCAGCTTCCCAGAAAAAGAACAACCCCCAGCATACTCACAAGCATCATCATGGCGTATTCGCTTAGGAATACCAGTGCCCAGCGGAAACCGGAATACTCCGTGTGGAAACCACCCACCAGCTCGGATTCAGCTTCGGGTAAATCGAAGGGAGCCCGGTTGCATTCGGCCAGCGAGGCAATGAAGTAGATAATGAAGGCAATAAAGAAAAGCGGCATCCGAAAGATGTTCCAGCTCAGAAAACCACCGTTGGCCGTTACATCCAGTCCCCAACTTTTAATCCCGAAAAAGTAGATCTTTTCCTGGGAGTAAATGCCCTGCTGAAAACTGATTTCCTGTAAATCAAGGCTCTGGCAGATCATGGCTACGCACAGGACCGAAAGCCCCAGCGGGATTTCATAACTCACAATCTGGGCAACCGAACGAATGGCTCCGAACAGGGAATATTTGTTGTTGGAAGCCCAGCCCGCAATGATGATGCCCAGCACGTCGAGCGAGACAATAGCCATGAGCCAGAAAACGCCAAGGGAAGTAGCCGAACCAACCCAGTCAGGACCCAGGGGAATAACAGCATAACCCAGAAAGATTGCCACAAAAATCAGGCAGGGAGCCACCAGATACATCCAGCGATCGGCCAGTTTGGGAACGATGTCTTCTTTTTGGAGTAACTTCAATAAATCGGCAAATAACTGGAGCAGACCATAGGGACCTACTTCGGTAGGACCGAGGCGATCCTGAATAAAGCCCGAGATTTTTCGTTCAGCGTATACGCCCACTACAACCGTAGCGAGAGTAAGGGCGAGGCATATCAGTAAAGCAGGAAGCAAATCAGTACACGTTTACGGGTTTGGGAATTTCCCGATGCAAATCTAAGCTGATGCCCGGATTAATTTAGAACGGAACTAAAAAAGACCGCTTCTCGCCGAGAAACGGTCTTTAAGAAAGTATAAGATGAGGACTAGAATTCGGCAGACTTGGGGAAACGGGGGAAAGGAATCACATCGCGGATGTTAGTCATTCCCGTAACAAACAAAATCAGTCGCTCGAAACCTAAACCAAAACCCGAGTGCGGAGCTGAACCGAATCGACGGGTATCGAGGAACCAGTCCATGCTTTCGGGTTCGATGCCTACTTCTTCCATCCGAGCCACGAGTTTCTCGAGGTTATCTTCCCGCTGACTTCCGCCAATCATCTCACCGATACCGGGGAATAAAACGTCCATCGCCCGCACCGTTGGTCCTTTGTCTTCGGGACGTTCTACTTCCTGCTTCATGTAGAAAGCCTTGATCTCGCGGGGGTAATGCGTCAGGATTACGGGTTTCTTGAAGTGTTTTTCAACCAGGTAACGCTCGTGCTCACTCTGAAGGTCGATACCCCATTCCACAGGATACTGGAATTTTTTCTCCTTGTGGGGTTTCGACTGAAGCAGAATTTCGATAGCCTTCGTATACGTCAAACGCTCGAACTCGTTGTCCACCACAAACTGGAGTTTTTCCAGCAGCGGCATGGGGCTGCGTTCGTTCTGAGGTTTGTTTTTTTCTTCTTCAATCAAGCGTTTTTCCAGGAATGCCAGATCGTCCTGGCAGTTGTCCAGAGCGTATTTGATGACATACTGGACGAAGTCCTCGGCCAGAGCCATGTTATCTTCCAGTTCGAAGAAGGCCATTTCCGGCTCAATCATCCAGAACTCGGCCAGGTGGCGAGTCGTGTTTGAGTTTTCGGCCCGGAAGGTAGGTCCGAAGGTATAAATCTTCCCTAAACCCAGAGCGGCTAATTCGCCTTCCAGCTGGCCCGATACGGTCAGGTTGGTTTCTTTTCCGAAAAAGTCTTCTTTATAGTTAACGGAACCGTCTTCGTTCAGGGGTGGATTTTTGGGGTCCAGCGTTGTAACGCGAAACATCTCACCCGCCCCTTCGGCGTCCGATCCGGTGATGATGGGCGAGTTCCAGTAGAAAAACCCGTTATCACTGAAATACTTGTGAACGGCAAACGCCAGGGCATGACGCACCCGGAAAACCGTGGCAAACGTATTCGTACGCGAGCGTAAGTGACCGTTCTCCCGTAGAAACTCCAGCGAGTGACGCTTGGGTTGCAGGGGATACAGATCGGGATCGGCCGTGCCGTATACTTCGATGGACTCAACTTTTAATTCAACTGACTGGCCCGCTCCCTGCGAATCGACCAGTACCCCGGTAGCCGCAATGGCAGAGCCGGTCGTTACGAGTTTGAGAATATCGTCCGAAATCACGCCCGCTTCAGCCACAACTTGCAGGTTATTGATGGTCGAGCCGTCATTCAGAGCGATGAAATTGACATTCTTGCTCTCTCGTTTGGTTCGAACCCACCCCTGAACCGTTAGGGTCTGACCCACGAAACCGTGGTGACGGAGGTAATCTTTAATTTGATATTTCATGATGAACTTCGATCAGCGACGGAACACTCGTCCGCCTGTAATGGTCGCAAAATTAGCTACTTCCTGCAATCAGAGAAAAAAAATCCAGTAATGAACCAACCTTTCTGCGTCTTCGCGGCTCTTTTGAACAGAAATTGCCTCTATGGACGACCTGTCAGCCCTTATTGAAGCCTGTATCCGGCACGATCGCATTGCTCAGCGTAAGCTGTATGATCGGTATAAAAAAGCCATGTTTTCACTGGCTTACCGCATGACGGGCGACTTTGACCTGGCTCATGATGTCCTGCAGGAAGCCTTTATTGAAATGTTTCGTCACCTTGAGGATTTCAGAAAAGAAGCTTCTTTCGGACGATGGCTGAAAACAATTGTGATTCGAAAGGCCTACCGATACATGGAAAAAGCTAAGCTCTGGATATCTGAAGTCCCGGAAGAACTGATTTCGGACACGGGTTATGCTCAGGCAGAATCGGCTCATCTGGAAAAGGCTATCCTGAGTTTACCCGATGGATGCCGGGCTGTTTTTCTGATGATCGAGGTAGAAGGATACACCCATCGGGAAGTAAGCGAGTTACTGGGTATCTCCGAGGGTACCTCAAAGTCGCAGCTTCATGCCGCTAAACGGAAGCTGCGGGACATTTTAAAATCACCTGCCTTAATCAGCTAGAGACCATGAAAATGCCAGCTTTACCCGAATATGAGCCAGATGAAGAGTTATGGCGAAAAATCGAGAATCAACTTCAATGGCAACAGCTTCCCGACTATGAGCCCGCTGAGGAGGCCTGGGAGAAGATAGAATTACACTTACCCCGGAAAAATAAATTTCCGCGAAGCTGGGCCCGTGGCCTGGCTGCCGGATTGGTTCTGTTGACCGGACTCTCTTTCTGGCTGGTTACGCAGCAAAAGAAGGTAAGGGTTAGCAGCGAACCGATGGAATGGGCAGTGATGGGGGAGTCTTCCCTGGATGAGCAGCAGAAACGGCTGGAATTGATGTGTGAAAAAGAGATCGTTACCTGTCAGCAACCGGAAGTTCGGGAAATCAGAACGGAACTGGCCCGCCTCAGAGAAGCCAGTGAACGACTGCATCAACAGACCGGGATGTATCATAATGACCCTCAGGTAATGACCTGGGAAAGCCAGCTGGATGACCAGAGGGCCGAATTATTAAAGCGTCTGGCCCAACTCATATAGAAAAAGATGAAAACAATTATTCAACAGGTAGGCCTATGGGGCATTGGCTGGCTGTTCAGCCTCTCGGGTTATGCCCAAACCACACTTCAGGTGGTAAGCCGATCTATAGAGCAGCATTACGAAGGAATAAAAGGTTTAAATATTGTTGCTGACCGAGCTGACGTAGAAGTTCGGGCCTGGGATAAACCCCACATACAGGTGCAGGTGAATTTATCAGCCCGTCATCCGGATGGCAGCGTAGCTCGTCGGGAACTGGAATCCCTTCAGTTCGTTGGTGAGCGTTCCGGCAAACAATTATTCCTCAGAAATCTGATTGTTACTCCCGCTTCCGGAAAATTATCATCTTCCTTCAAAACAAACCTGGTGATCTGGCTTCCTGCGGCTTGTGGTTTAACGATCAAACAAAATTTCGGGTTGCTGAGACTAGAGGGACTTCGGGCGAATGTTCAGGCCTCCACGGAGTTCTCAAACATGAGTATTCATCAGATTCAGGGAAATGTTGAAGTCAAAAGCCAGTACGGAAATCTGGAAGCCTCACGTATTACGGGAAAAATCAGAGTAAACTCCGAATATACGAAACTGAAAGTGGAAGAGCTCAGAGGGATCTGTTCCGTCTACGCTCAGGGTGGAAGGGCTCAGATAAAAGTGAGCAGGCAACTTATGAAACTGGAAGTGAGGGCTCAGAAGACGGACGTTCTGGTGTTAAAAGAAGATGATACGCCTTTCAATTATCAGCTTCAGGCTTCACATGGCAATCTGGACTTACCCCACAAACTCAACTTTATCTGGGAACAAAATACACCTGCCGAGCGAAAAGCATTCCTGAAATCTAAAAAAGGTGGCCTGATCGACATCCAAACCTCTTTTGCTACCGTCAGCCTTCAATAACATCTATGAAAAAAAGTCTATTAGTGCTGCTTTTATCCGGATTAACCCAGCTCCTTTATGCTCAGAATGATAGTATCAGTGTTGAGTACACTACCGAAATTGATACTTCATTCGTGGTGAAAAAACGATTGCTGGATACTTACGGAGATGTATTTCAAAGTCAGGTTCCCACCCGAAGTATATTCAAGGTAGTATTACCCCTGGGAACAGCCAAAAATAATTTCCCCCCTCTGATGCTCATTCCTGATGCTTTTGAAAATCGCACCCTTCAGCGAGTAGGATTTATTCGTCTGGCCTATGAACGAAAGTTTAGTCCGGCCTGGTCCATTAATACTGAACTGGCTATTCCGTCCGGTATAGCAGGTAATGTGGTTAATTCGTTACGGTTTATGATTCAGCCTCGCTGGTATTATCGCATGAACGAACGAATACGAACGGGGAAAAGCGTCGATAATGTTTCCGAGAACTACGTAGGTCTTTCGCTGGAATCTTCCTTTCGTTTTATGCTTAATCGTTATGTAAATAATCCCGGTTTGGGTTACAGTAATCAGGATATTGCTGTAGTATATGGCATTCAGCGACGATTCAGGAAACGGGGATTAATTGATTTTTCGGTTCGTGGGGGAGTCAATTTTAATCGGTATAATGATTATCTTAATTCTAGTTTAATTAATTCGGGGCGGTATAACTGGTTCCTGGAGACCAGAACTTTAGTAGGCTTAGGTTTCACCAAATATTCCCAAAAAGCGTCTTCCAATTGCGAAATACTAAGCTGTTTTGATCCCATCCAATCCCTCTGGAAGATTGATTTAAATAACCCAATCCGTTTTTCTAACAATGATAACTATTTCAGAACCTCAGTAGCTTATGAGCGAAAACTAGGCTCTAGTCCTTTTTCTCTTCAACTCGAAAGTAGCCTTTACGGTCGTAATTTTCAGTTTACTAGCGGGTACGCTCACTCAGACCTGGTTAATCGCAGTGAAGTTATGTCCCGAATGGGACAAGTCAGCTTAGCCCTGGAGAGTCGATATTACTACAATATGAATAAACGAATACGGCGAGGGAAACAGTCGGATAATTTATCGGGTAATTTTTTTACGATAGGTTATATGAGGGAAAGGCTCTGGGGTAAAACTACGAATAACAACAGTTCAATAAGCATCGTCGCGTCCGAACAATACCTCAGCCTTCAGAAATCAAAACACACTTATGGAGACGCTTATCTGGCCTGGGGAGCACAGCGACGTTTGTTTATCAATGGGTTTCTGGAATTGAAGGCAGGGTTAAGAATGCCAGTATGGCAGTCGGCCATTAATAACTATTATACAACACACATAAAAAATGGACAGGTAGAAGAAGGTAATCGTGAAGGGTTGGGGCTGTATGATAAACGACGTAACCACAGGGTAGGGGGCGTGTATCCCTTCGTAGATCTCAAAATTGGTCTGGCCTGGGCTAAACACAAATAAATCCTGAGGAAAGCATTAAAAAAAACCAGAGACAGGCGTTGTCCTTTGGTGAAGGGCGGCTGGAAAAGTACCTTTGCGAAGATTGATCCAAATAAAACCAGTCGCTACCTCTTGAATACCGCTCTTGCTCGTTTTCTTTCGCTCGTATTGCATCCCTTACTGATTCCAACGCTTTTGTTCGGAATCATTTTTTATGCAGCCCCGATGGTTGTTGAGAATCTGGAAGTTTTCAATGAGCAGCAATCCGTCGATTTTTTTGGCCTGAAGCTATCGTTCAAAGCGGGGCTGTTATTGCTGGTCTTTTTCTTTACTTTTTTGATACCCAGTTATTTACTTTACGTTCTGTACCGGCTGAAGGTGATCAAAAGCCTGACGATGGAAAACCTGCAGGACCGGCGGTTGCCTTACCTGATGATTGTCGTTCTGTACACCATTTTTTCCTACGCTTCTTTCCGGTACATGACGCTCCTGCCTGAGGTCACGGTAATCATGACCAGCATTACTTTCTCCATTTCCTGCGTAGCTTTCATTAGTTTGTACTGGCAGATTTCAGCCCACGCTACCGGAATGGGAGGGGTCATTGGCAGTTTACTGGCTCTGACGCTCAAGTTAGAACTGGGTGGTTTGCTGGCACCAGTGCTGGCCGTTATTGTGCTGACCGGTTTCTTAATGAGTGCCCGCCTGTATCTGAATGCTCACACGCCCCGTCAGATTATGGTGGGACTGTTGCTGGGTGCCGTCATTTGTAGCACCACCCTGTTTGTATTTATCCAGTAAACCAGAGCGATACAAAATGCAAAAAGCCATCCCCGTCAAAAGGATGGCTAGATATGCCGTCGTAAAGAATCTTACTTCCTTACTGCAACTATTGTTGCTCGCTTTCCTGCATCTTCTGACGGTAAGCCGCCTTGATGACCTGGTGACGACGAGTGATTGAGGGCTTCGTAAACGCCATGCGAGAACGTAGTTCACGCATTACGCCCGTTTTTTCGAATTTCTTCTTGAAACGCTTGAGAGCCTTGTCAATGCTTTCGTTTTCTTTAACTTGAACGATAATCATGTGTGTTATTCAGCAATTTGAATGGTTCAACTCCAAAACAGGATTGCAAATATACGCTTCTATTTCAAAATTTCAATAGTTTATTAACAACTTTGGCGAACGGTTTCCAAGGAAAGAAATCATTTCGAAGGGATTCCGGTAACTCCCGGTCCCTTTTTCTCCATTTAAATTAGCCAGGAGCCTCAGGCTCAGGGTATGTGTCATATGAAACGTCAGGCAATCATCGATCTGGGTACGAATACTTTTCAGTTAATGGTAGCTGAAATTCACGAAGGAAATTTCAAAATACTACACGATTCAAGTTCGCCCGCTAAAATTGGTGAAGGTGGAATTTCCGAAGGACGAATTTCCGAAGCGGCACTGGAGCGGGCCATTCATGTGCTGAAAGAGTTCCGCCAGATTACGGATGAATATGCTATCGCACCCGATCAGATCACGGCTTTGGGAACCAGTGCCGTTCGTAATGCCTCCAATCAGGAGGAATTCTGCCAGCGGGTTTTAGTAGAAACAGGCATTGCCGTTACCATCGTGAAAGGCGAAGACGAGGCCAATCTGATCTACGAAGGCGTAAAAACCGGAATGAAGCTTAAAAAAGAAACCTCACTGATTGTCGATATTGGCGGGGGAAGCGTGGAGTTTATTCTGTGCAACGAAGACAAACTTTTCTGGAAACAAAGCTTTGAAATCGGTGGGCAGCGGCTGATGGATCGCTTCACTCAAACCGACCCGATTTTGCCCGATTCGGTCAGTAAACTGAACGAATTTCTGGAGCAGCAACTGGTGCCCTTAACCAATGCGGTTCATCAGTATGAAGCCCATGAACTGATTGGTTCGGCGGGTTCTTTCGAAACGCTGCTGGATATAGAATCCATTCGAAAAACGGGAGAATGGCCTGATCCTGAACTGACCAGTGCCGATTTGCCCCTGGCTTCCTTTATTGAATCTTACGAAACCTTCCTTACGTCTGACCGCGAAGAGCGACTGGCTATTCCCGGAATGAAGGCCTACCGGGCTGATATGATCGTGGTGGCTAGCTGCCTGATTGCGTTCCTGATTCGCAAATATCGCCTCCAGCAGATTCGAGTGTCGATGTTTGCCATGAAAGAGGGAATGCTGACCCGGATGAGCAGGGAAGCTGAAAATCGTTAAAAAAACTCAACGCCGCACGATCCAGAAGTCTTTTGCGTATCTTTTTAAACAAGTGCTTGGTTTAAAAGGTAAATAATAAGATTTTGGAAGCAGGGAAAGATTCATCAAGTGAAAGTCAAGCCAGAAGGCGATAAGCCCTATGGATTACTTCTGAATCACCTCTGCATTAATTCGGATTGATTTGCGTAATGGAAAGAAGACAATTCCTTCAGTTTTTTTTGGCTACCTCATTACTTGGCCCTGTACTCACGCAGGGGCAGGACAGACGATATCTGGTTGAAAAGACGGATTCCGAATGGAAACGGATTCTTACGCCGGAGCAATACTTTGTTACCCGTCAGAAGGGAACGGAGCGGGCTTTTTCCGGCAAATTCTGGAATAACCGCGAGAAAGGTACCTATCGGTGCGTATGCTGTAGTGCAGAGTTGTTTCGGTCTGATGCTCAGGTTGATAACGGTAGTGGCTGGCCTACGTTTACCAAAGTAGCCAATCCCCGGAATGTGGAGGAACGGGAAACCCAGACGGGCCGGGGAAAAGAGCTGTCATGCAGTCGCTGCGGAGCGTACCTGGGGCAGCTTACTCAGGATGGTTCAGCCCGATTGAAGTACACGATTAATTCAGCCGCCTTAAATTTTGAACGCGGTAAATAAATTGAACGGGGCCGATAGTTGACTATCGGCCTTTTTTTGTACTTTTCCAACCTGAGAGCCAGATGTCAAGCCTTATTTTTAATAGATAATTCGGTATAAAATTTGGTTTATTTATTGTGGAGTTCTATTTGATTGGTTATTTTTCTGATCTAATGGATAATTATTAATTGTTAAAAGGAATTTTTAGTTTTTATAACGTACAGACACTTATGCAATTTTCCTATGACAATTATCAGACGGAAGGCTTTTACGATGAAATGTTTGATGCGAGCGGTAACGTTCGCCTAGGGTACGAGGCTTTTAAACAACGAAGCGAGCAGTTAAGCTATGAGGAAATGGTTCGGAGGCATCAGGCGGCCGAACGTGCCCTGATGGCCATGGGCATTACCTTCAATGTGTATTCAGAGAATGAAGGAACCGAGCGAATCATGCCCGTAGATATTATTCCGAGAATCATTCCCAGCCATGACTGGGCCAAGCTGGAAAAGGGACTGATCCAGCGGATTCAGGCCATTAATCTGTTTATTGACGACGTTTACAATGAACAGCGGATCTTGAAGGATGGCGTGGTTCCCAGAGATCTGATTGAATCATCGAAGTGTTTCCTGAAAGCCTGCATGGGTCTGAAACCGCCCAAAGGCATCTGGTGTCACATTACCGGCACGGATTTGATTAAAGGCGATGACGGCGAATACATGGTGCTGGAAGATAACCTGCGGTGCCCATCAGGCGTGTCTTACATGCTGGAAAACCGGGAATTGCTGAAACAGACATTCCCCGAAGTGTTTGCCCGCACGGACGTCCGTCCCGTTTCGGATTACCCCAGCCGACTGCTTCAGATGCTGCAATACATTGCCGGTCGCCCCGATCCAACGGTTTGTGTACTCACTCCGGGTATTTATAATTCGGCTTACTTCGAGCATTCGTACCTGGCTCAGCAAATGGGGGTAGAGCTGGTGGATGCCCGGGACCTCGTCGTGCATGACGGCTACGTGAAGATGCGTACCACCAAGGGTTTTCAGGTGGTAGATGTGATTTATCGCCGAATTGACGATACCTATCTGGATCCGCACGCCTTTAATCCGGATTCGTTGATTGGTATTCCGGGTATTTTCGATGTGTATAAAAAAGGTCGGGTGGCTCTGGCCAATGCTCCCGGCACAGGCGTTGCCGACGATAAGGTAATTTACGCCTACGTTCCCCGCATCATCAAGTATTACCTCGGTGAGGAACCCATCATTTCCAACGTCCGCACCTACATCTGCCGGGAAGAAGAAGACCGCAAGTATGTATTGGAGAACATTGAAAATCTGGTCGTGAAAGAAGCTAATGAAGCGGGTGGCTACGGCATGCTGATTGGCCCTAAAGCTACCAGGGCAGATCACGCACTCTTCCGGGAAAAAATCAAAGCTAACCCCCGGAATTACATTGCCCAGCCTACGATTTCCCTCTCCCGCGTGCCCTGCCTCGTGGAAGGAGCCATTGAAGGAAGGCACGTAGATTTGCGGCCCTATATTCTGTACGGAGAAGATATTAACGTCATTCCCGGCGGTCTGACACGGGTGGCTCTCAACAAGGGTTCACTGGTAGTAAATTCCTCCCAAGGTGGGGGTAGCAAGGATACCTGGGTGATGTGGTAATGAGCCTGATAATTAAGGGTCCTCTAAGTTAAATAGTTGACTTAGAGGACCTTTTTTGTTGAGGTAATTTCCTAGTACGGTTTTTTAAACCCTGATTATCAAAGAAAGAAGAGGGAGAGAACTTTTGCAGATCCGTAAAGGTTATCGAATCTGATTTCACAGAAATTACCCAACATCTGGTGAGAAGGTTGATAATCCATTGGTTAATCTATACTTTCGTAACCCCGGTGAAAATGGAATTAACCCGAAGACATTCCTTTGCTATCCGTTAACGTTTATGCCGCCCACATGAACCTATCTGAGTCGTTTGCCATACCTGATCTTCCGAACGTAAAAGTTCTCATTGTCGATGATCAGCCCCTGAATCTTCAGATTGCCCAGCGAATCGTCGCGAAAACCAAGGCATCCGTTCAAACTGCTGAAGGGGGGATGAAAGCCATTGAGTTAGCTCATGCTACCCATTTTGATCTCATCCTGATGGATGTTCAAATGCCAGATCTGGACGGTTTTACGGCTAGTAAAGAAATTCGTGAATTCGATTCCAAAGTTTTCATCTATATTATGTCCGGAGATATACCTTCGGATGAAATCCTGCAAGCCGGCGTAATCAATGGTTACGTTACAAAGCCTTTACGTCCTCAGACGCTACTCTCTCTTTTAGTTGATATATCGCTTAAATAGTCCCTTCCCTGCTCTATTCACGCTGTACATAGGAGAATATTTCATACGATAGTACATAACAAGAATGCGACTTAAATTCTGGATAGCTTTAATGTTGGGAGGAGGAATTCTCATTGAAGTCCTGCTGGGTATTAATGGTCACAAGACGATTCGTCGGCTGGTGACTACTAATAACTGGATTACTCATACCCATGTAATTCTGGAAAAAACGGAGCAGATCGATACCCGCCTTACCCACATTGATAATGACTTACGCGGCCATTTGCTGAGTAACAACCCTTATTTTCTGGCGGATTTTAACCGAAATGCCAAAGAGTTAATCCATCAGTCTAAAGATCTGAATGATTTTGCCCGTACCGATAAACAGAAAAAAAGATTAGCCTTCTTCAATCAGAAGCTTCGCGAAAAACTGGACATTGGTCAGAAGTTGTTTGTGCAGTCGAAGATTCAGGACGGCATTCCCCGGCTGGATTCGGGACGTATCTATCTGGACAAGACCTATGAACTCCGGTCCTTACTCGTTGAAATTCAGGACAATGAACAAACCATGCTGGCTGAGCGGGTTCAGGAGAGCGAAGAATCCGCCAGTGAAGCCATTCTAAGTATCATCGTTGGAACCCTGGTTGCCGTCATTGTGATTCTGGGGGCAGTATTTCTGCTGTTCCGTATCTTACGCGGCCGTACCAAACTCAATGCCGAATTACAGGAAAACGAGAAAAGGCTCAAGGGTATTCTGGATGCGATTCCTGCGGCGGTGATTGTGTATGACGAGCAGGGGAAGGTGTTTTATACGAACAAAAATACATTAACCCTGCTCAGGCAACAGTCCATATTTGACTCCTACCAGACCCTGGCCCAGAACCTGAACATCTACCGTTTTCCCAACGGGGATTGGTATCCGGTGGAGGAGCGGCCTTACACAAGAGCCCGTAAGGGCCATCCGGCTCAGGTAGATGACATGGAACTCCGGATTGGAGAGGACCGTAACCTGCTGTTAAATTCCGCCGTACCCATTTTTGACGCAGACGAACAGATTCAATACGTCGTTTCGAGTTACGTGGATATTACGGATCGTCTGCTGTCTCATACGCGATTACGGGAAGCCAAAGATCTGGCTGAAAAAGCAGCCCTGATGAAAGAGAATTTTCTGGCTAACATGAGCCACGAAATTCGTACGCCGTTAAACTCAATTATTGGATTTACGAACCTGCTGGAGACCAGTCCGCTGAACAAAGAGCAGGTGGAATATCTGAAGGCAATCAATACGGCCAGTCGAAATCTGCTGACGATTGTGAATGACATTCTGGATATTTCTAAAATTGAGGCCGGAATGCTGCAATTTGAAAAAATTCCGTTCAGCATTACCGCTTTGGTGGAGTCCATTAAAACGATGCTTCAGCCGACCGTCTTTGATAAGCAACTGGATCTGGACGTTCGGATTGACAGCAACTTGCCTTCGGTAGTACTGGGCGACCCCACGCGGCTGACTCAGGTGTTACTAAATCTCACTTCAAATGCCATTAAGTTCACCGAAAAAGGTAAAATTCAGATAGAAATCAAGTGCCTTCGAAGACAAGAAGAACGGGCCTGGATTCAATTGACCGTAAAGGACTCCGGTATTGGGATTTCGGCCGATGTGCTGCCGCATATCTTTGAAAGATTTCGCCAGGAAAGTTCGTTTACCACCCGTCAGTACGGAGGTTCAGGCCTGGGACTAAACATCGTTCATTCACTCGTGGACATGCAGGGCGGCCAGATTTCGGTCACCAGTATCCCGAAGGTCGGCTCTACCTTTACGGTTGAAATTCCGTATGAAGTAGCCGAAGAAGAAATTCTGGAGGAATCCACTTCGTTGTCTTCGCAGGACAATGCCAGTCATAATATTTCAGTGCTCATCGTGGAAGATAATCCCATGAATCAGAAACTGGCGACGGCCGTACTGGGCCGAATGGGGTATCGATCGGAAGTGGCCGAGAATGGTATTAAAGCTCTTGAAAAGTTAAAAGCAAAAAAATACGATCTGATTCTGATGGACATTCAGATGCCAGAAATGGATGGTTACGAAACCACCCGTCAGATTCGTACGGTTTTAAAACTGGAGGTTCCGATTGTCGCCATGACGGCTCATGCTCTGGTGGGAGAGCGGGAGCATTGCCTGCAGGTGGGAATGAATGATTTCGTTTCCAAACCTTTTCAGATGAACGATTTGTATAAGGTTGTTCGAAAAATGCTGCAAATTCAGACCCCTTCCTTTGTTCCCACGGAAAATACATTAATCAACGACCCAAAAACTATGGCACCTACACTTAACCTCGATTATCTGAATGATGTGACTGGCGGAGATCACGAATCCATGGCGGATTTGTTAACGGTCTTCCTGGAAGAAAGCCCACTACAACTGAAACGAATGACGGATGCCCTGCAGGCAGGTAATGTAGTAGAAGTGGGCAAGATTGCTCACGCATTAAAATCGCCCGTGCAAATGGTAGGGGCGGAAGAATTAATGCCGGCTTTCATCAAATTGCAGGAATACGGTAATAAAAACGCCGACATTGCACTGGCCCAGCCCCTGGTGCGGGAAGTGCAGTTACGCATGGAAGCTTTATTGCCTTTAGTGGAGGCCGCTCGTAAGGAATACCTGCCTGCCTGACCATTGGGTTCAAAGAATCAGGGTCATTAAGCCCTTGAAAATGCCGTAATCAGGAAGCCGATTGCGGCATTTTGCTTGTCGATTATTTTACAGACTCATTCACGATTAATAAAACAGCATGTCAGTGTATATCGTAGAAGGGCTTCGACTGCCTACGGGAAAGGCTAATGGGTATTACAAATCTGAAATTCCGGAACTTATGATGGCAGAAATCCTGCGAAAATTTCTGGAGAAATACCCAAAACTCCCGGAGTCGCTGGATGAACTAATCGTAGGGAATGCTCTGGGAACGGGCGGGAACATGGCTCGCTACGCTTTACTCGCAGCCGGCTTTCCGGCGACGATTCCTGCTACCACCGTTGATATGCAGTGCGGAGGAGGATTGCGATCGATCCTCATGGCCGAAGCTCAGCTGAAAGCGGGCCTGAGTACCTGCATTCTGAGCGGAGGCATGGAAAGCAATAGCCTGGCTCCGCAGCGGCAGTATCATTCCAGGGATTTTCGTTACACGGATGAAAATACGTACTATACACAGGCCACCTTTGCTCCCGAAAGTTGGGGCGAATCGCGGTTGACGGAAGCCGCCCGCCAGGTAGCCGAAGCGTACGGAATTACGAAAGAAGCCATGATTCACTGGACTGCCCGAAGTCATCAGCGGGCCTCTGAATCGGAAAATGTACTCGCAGATATTCGCCTGGCGTACCGGAATTTTTCCAATGATCAGCCCATTCGAAAAAACCTTTCGGAAGCTCACTTGATTTCAACCCAGTCCTCGGCCTTGATTGATCATACCAATACCGCTCATTTGCACGATGGAGCCGCCGCTATTCTGCTCGTAGACGAATCAAAGAAGTCTGATTATCAGCCTAAATTTAGAGTGGTTGCATCCGCTCTGGCTGGGGGCTTGCCTTCCATGGCCCCAGCGGGTATCATCTGGGCTACGGAGAAAGTATTGACGCAAACCGGAAGGTCTATTCAGGACATTGATTTGTTTGAAATCAATGAGTCATTTGCCGTTAAACCGCTTGCATTTATGAGGCACTGGAATGTTTCCCAGGAAAAAGTGAATATCTTTGGGGGCAATCTGGCCTACGGGCATCCTTTTGGAGCATCCGGGACCATCAATTTCATTCACCTGATGCGGGCCCTCGAACATACCCGCAAGCGATTTGGACTGGTCACTGCCGGCGTAGCTGGCGGACTTGGTGTCGCTATAATGATCGAAAATCTCAACGCGTGATCGTTCAGAAGATTCTTCATACGGCTGAAAAATTTCCTGAAAAGCGGGCTGTCGTCTACGGTCCGCAAAGCATGACGTATGGCGAACTCAGCGAAGAAATCAAGCAGAGAGCCGGAGCTTACCAGCAACAGCTGAACGCTTCGAAAGTCATCCTTACCCGTACGCATTTACTCGAAAATCTGCTGGACTTACTGGCTTTGATGGCCATCGGTAAAGCCAGTGTCATGGCGTCTACCCAGCTCACGGCCGATCAGCTTCAGGGAGTCATGGAACGCGAGGGGCTTGCAGAGTTGCCGGAATGGGACGCCAGCCTGAGCCCGCTGAGTCAAATTCAGTCGGTTACCCTGACCGATCGTTTTTTAGGGGTATTAACCTCGGGGACTGAGTCCGTTCCGAAAGTAATCTGGAAGGATTATCAAAGCTGGGTTTCGGCCTTTCCCCACCAGAGTGAGGTATTTGGGATTACTTCAGAAGATCGCCTCTTTGTTCTGGATGCCCTGAGTTATTCGGCCAATCTGAACAGTGTTCTCCATATGCTCTGGCAGGGAGGAACGGTTGTCATGACTTCGCTGAAATCAGCCGCCAGCTGGCCCCGGCAAATGCAGGAGCATCACATCAGCTCGGTCTTTATGGTGCCTTCGCACTACCGGCTCTGGGCGAAAAAAGCCCTGTCATTACCCGGCATCAAATCGCTGGTCAGTGCCGGAGAAAAGCTGGACGCTTCGCTGGCTGAAACGCTGCTGACCTGCTGCCCTGAAGCAGTACTGACCGAATACTACGGAGCGGCGGAGTTAGGTCACATCAGTTACCAGCAGAATCAGGAGATTATTCAGCACGCGTACACCGTTGGGCAGGCTTTTCCGGGGGTGAAAATTAAAATCGTCGATCAGCGAATTCTGGTTGAAAGCGACTATGTATCACCCGATTACCGGGGTGTTAATACCGTATTTGATCTAGGGTTAATCGAAGACGGTCGTCTGATTCTGATGGGGCGTTCAGGCCGGATGTTCAATCGCCGGGGACTGAATATTTTTGCCGAAGAAATAGAAAATAGTGCGAAGCTGATGCCTTTCGTTACGGAAGTGGCCGTTATTGGTCTGCTTCGGGAGGATCTTTCGCACGATATCTATCTGGTTTTCACTGCTGCCTACCCGGGTAATGCTCAGGCGAATTATACCCAGCAACTGAAAACCCATTTGTTACATTCCTTACCCTCTTTCAAACAGCCCAGGCGTATTCTTCAGTTGATCAACCTTCCACGAAAAGATCACGGAAAGATTGATTATCAGGCGATAGTCCGGATGTTTTCGGAAGAAGATTCTCCGGCTGAAATCGAACGTTGAGTTCGACGGACGGGTCTCTGTATTCATAACTCTTTGATGGATACAGAAAGTCTGCCCCTTTTCTATGCTTTTATTGTTTAATACATGACTCGCGGAAGCAGAGTGGAAGGCATGATTTTGTGCCTGATAAATCCACCCGGAAACTTCCCTGAGCTGTCATTCCTATCTCGTTTCATGAAACGTATATTATATACCGTTATATTTCTTTTTTCCATTGATTTATACGCTCAGGATTCCACCAGAACCGTTGGCTTATCAGAAGTTACGGTGACGGCTAATCTTCAGTCCACCGAAATTCGGAAAGCGGCCCGTAATGTGACGGTAATTACCGCCCAGGAAATTGAAAAAGCTCCCGTTCGCACCCTGGATGGTGTTTTACAATATGCCCTGAACGTGGATGTGCGTTCCCGGGCTCCGCTGGGCGTACAGGCGGATGTAAGTATTCGCGGCGGTAATTTTGATCAAACGCTGATTCTGGTGGATGGCATCAAAATGAACGATCCTCAAACGGGCCATCATTCGCTGAATTTACCTTTTCCCCTGGAAATAATTGAGCGAATTGAAATTCTTCAGGGCGGGGCTTCCCGGGTGTTTGGGCCCAGTGCGTTTTCTGGGGTAATCAACATCATTACCAGGAAAAACCAGCCCAGTCAGGTCCAGATCGGTGCTGCGGGCGGCCAGTATGGCCTGTATCAGTTACAGACGGCGGTGGGCTTAAGTACTGAAAAGCAGTCGACACTGGTAGCGGCTGAAAAAATCCATAGCGATGGATATGCCTATAATACCGCCTTTGATCGTCATAATCTGTACGGAAGAACGGCTTTACATCTGAATAAAACGACACTGGCTGTGCAGGGAGGATACATGGATAATCAGTTTGGAGCCTCCAACTTTTATCACCCTAAGTTTTACAATCAGTATGAGCAGGTTCGGCAGTACTTTGTGATTGCTCAGGCTGATCGGCAAGTAACAAAAAGCTGGTATTCCAATCTGACGGGCTCTTGGCGGCGGCATTACGATATGTACGATTTTGACAGGTATCGCTACACTAAACCCGCTTCCCTTAATGTTCACCAGACTAACGTGTACGACATTGAATGGCGAAACAGGTGGACGAATGCCTGGGGAACAACTTCCTTTGGGGCCGAATGGCGACGGGAAGGAATCATCAGTAACCGGCTGGGGGACCCGCTGGCCAAAATACGGCCCGTGCCGGGCTTTTTCAGCAATACCTACACACTGGGTAAGGATCGCGATAATGTTAACTTCTATCTGGAGCAATTCAAACGCTGGGATCGGTTGACGCTGGTAGCCGGTACGTTGTTTAACATCAATTCTCAGTTTGGTAACGAATGGTATCCGGGTATAGACGCTTCCTATTCTTTATCTGAAACCCTGAATCTGTACGGAAGTGTGAATCGGGCGGTGCGTTATCCAACGTTCACGGAAATGTACGGAAACACGTCAACTGTTATTGCGGATCCGAATGTCCGGCCGGAGAAAGCCTGGAGTTACGAAATCGGAACCAAGCGATTTACAACCCTGGACCAAACTACTGTGTCGGTATTTTATCGTCAGAGCAGCACTGCCATTGACAAAATCAAACGTCCCGATCAGGCCGTACCCCGCATTGAAAACATAACTAACCTGAATACGATTGGTGCCGAGCTGGCCTATACGCTGAACATGGCTCAGGTAATGGGGCGGGAAAAGCACTGGTTCCAGCGGCTGACGGTTAATTATGCCTACATCCGGGCTGATAAAAAACAGGATAACTTCCAGTCCTTCTATACCCTGAACTATTTAAGGCATAAGTTAAGCCTTGGGGCCAATCTGCGTCTGGCGAAAGATCTCTCTCTGGACGTTTGGTACACCCTTAAAAAGCGGGAAGGGCAGTATCAGTGGGATGCGGCAACCGCTCCCGAACCGTATGCTGCCATTCATTTAGTAGATACCCGAATCTCCTGGAATCGGCCCCGGTTCCGGTTGTTTGCGGATGCCAATAACCTGCTGAATCAATCCTATTTCGAGCATGGGTTTGTGCAGCAGCCCGGCCGGTGGCTTACCAGCGGGATCTCTCTGAAGTTATAAAGCGAAGAAGTCGTCAGAAGGAAAAATTCCTGAAGAATCGCTGTTCGCTGAAAAGCGGGCAGCGATTTCTGTTGGTTGGGGTCGAATACTATAGTTTATTTATAAGTATATAATTATTATTGAAATTACAAATCCAAAAAATGTGTACGTTTCTTGTTCGTGAATCGGAAAATACTTCTATATTTGTTCAAAAGTTATATGAATTGACTAAAAAAAATGGATAATACTTCTGCTGAAGAGCTGGTACAACAGGATTTTTTTGCTAGAAACCTGGTTCAGTTGCGTGGTCGATTGGAGGGGAAAGTTTCTCAGCAACGTCTGGCGGACGAACTAGGCTTAAAAAAATCGACCTGGGCTGCCTATGAATCCGGACGGGCAGAGCCCCGCTACGGAGATCTGGTAAAGGTAGCAGACTTCTTTCAGGTAAGCGTGGATGATTTGCTACGGAAAGATCTGAGCAAGGAACCCATGAATATGCCTAAGGTTCCTGAATTGCGTGTTCTGGCTACTACGGTAGATGCACAGGATCAGGAAAACGTTGAGTTTGTTCACGTTAAAGCCCTGGGAGGATACGCAGAAGGATACGGTGACCTGGATTACATTGGTAAGTTACCCACGTTCCATCTACCTTTTTTAGCCAGAGACCGAAAATACCGGGCCTTTCCTTACGAAGGCGAGTCGATGCCTCCTTTACGCGATGGTGCAGTGGTATTCGGAGAATACATTGAAAACTGGGAAACCGTTAAAAACGGATCCATCTGTCTGGTAGTGACTCAGGATGAGGGGGTAGTGCTAAAAATGATTTATAATTATTTAACCGAAAAAGGCGTTCTGGTGCTCAAATCCCTGAATGATCGGTACGCTCCTTATCCGGTACGCCGGGAAGACATTCGTGAATTGTGGCGTTTTGCGGGCTATTTCGAGAATAATTTTCCCTTGCAGCGATTGATCGAATAGTGAATAAATTTTTTGACTAAATGTCTTTATTTTTTGCATATAAATTAAATATTTATTTTATATTTGTATAAAAGATATAGACATTACGTCTGAAAAGAACACTACGACTATGAACTCATCCAATCCAACGAGCGTCATTCAATCCCTTAAATCATATCAGGTGGAACGGGTCGATGAAGAAACGGGAGCCGTCATGGCAGAAAGTAAGTTTCTCTACCTGGAGGGACACCCTCGTGAATATCGTTTCAATGGGCAGAATGGTCAGTTTAACCTGTACGGAGAACGCATTCTGACGGACGCTAACGGAAAGCCGATTACGGAATTTTCATTCCAGCCCATTGCTTACCGGATTTTTGAAGATAACCTCTTTACCAGAAGTGACCGTGAAGTATGGGCCGAGTTCTTCTTTGTAGACGCGGATAACTGTGTTGCCTCACTCATGTTTAATAACACATCCGTTGCAGAACTGTACCGGATGATGCAACCCGTTTTCTACGAAAGAAAAACGCTTTGTGATTTGATTATCACCGTGAAGCCCGAAAAAGTAACCAGTAAGGTAGATTCCGGAAAATCGTGGTACATCTCCCGATTCTCCTATCGTACGGGTGATGCCTCTTTAGTGAAAGAGTATCGGGATTTTGCCCGGGATCATCATTTATACCGGGCCGAAACGCTGACGGATTCTGCGTTGCACCGCATTGTATCCAAGTTTTATAATCGCCTGCCTGAGCCTGAAGTGGTTTCATTACCTGAATCCGCGAAAGAACTGACCACTCAGGCAGCTTAATGATAAAGAGAAAGACCGCCAGCTGGGAATATTTAGAGAGGAATGTGAAGTTGGCGGCTCTTTCTATTTACAGAGCGGAGTTTTCCACGGGAGCAGGTTTAATACTGCCAATAACATCCCGGAGAACCATAATTTGCTCTTTGAGCAGGGTAATGACTTCATCGCGGTCGTGTACTTGTTTTTCAAGAAACTGTACTTGTTTTTGTACTAATTCCAGACCAGAAAGCGGACCGTTGGTGTCAGCATTAATGGCCTCGGAAATCAAAGGAGCAGGAATAGCCTGAATGAAGACGCTTCCCGTTCCCCGAAGTAACCAGTTGCAATCCAAATCATCGTACACGGAAGCAATAGACAACAGGGTATCGTAGCTAGGCTGGGTTTTACCCTTCAGGATCGAATAGAGTTTGGCAGGCTTCGAAAAGCCTAATTCCTGACTGAAACGGTAAGGGGTCAGTTTTTTGCTCTGAATCAAATGTGATAACCTTTCGTAGATAGTTGTCATTGAGGTTTGTTCCATATCCGTGCAAGAGTTTTTGTGGACTTCAGCAAAAGTAGTCAAATGATTTTTAATTTATTGCTGAAAATGCTCAATAATTTTTTGATGTTTCTAAAATAAAGGGCTTTCCCGACATTGAAATGATCAAACTGCATCAAGAGCCTGCGATAGGCCGTCTGGCCTCGCTTCCATCGATTGAATATCAATTATTGCAGATCATTACGCCATTAACCACCCGGCAGGCGGCTACCCCGTCGGCTGCCGTGCTGGAATTGTATGAGCAGCTTAGAGAAAGCTCGACATTCGGAACGGCGTGGCGATTTCCGAAGTGTAGTGAAATTGGTAGAAAACAGGGCAAAGATACGGTAGTGAAGCTTTTGGCAATCACTCTGGCTGATTTATCGCAGATTGCTCAGCCGGACTGCCGCCTCCTGCCAATTCAGATTACTGGCCTGGCGGAAGAACTGGCTCATCAGTTTCCTTACGAAAGTTACCGGGAGTTTGTGGTTGCTTTTAAAGAAGTTCGTCAGCGGGTAAGTCGCTGGCGTAGACCTTTGAGCAGACGGCGGATCATTCAGCTGTTGCATACCCATTTCGAGCGTCGGGCCGAATACCTGGAACGCTTTCACGGAAGCTATTCCGAAAAAAATCCGGCTTATTCACAGAGGGCCTAAATGAATTATGTCCATTCCTAAATTATAGATTCCCATGCCTTCAAAACTAGTCGCCCCATCGGTTATTCCGGTGGAAGCAATGGCCCCCGTGGCTTCTCGTACGCGTAAAGCCCCCAAAGTGCCTAAAGATCTGATTGGCAAGGTTTCCACTCAGGTCTGGCAGGAATTACAACCGCTGAAAAATACATATAAAGAACCCAAACGCTGGCCAGACCGGCTTTTGCTGGATACCCCAACCCTGGATTATCTGGTGCGGGATGCCTATCGACTTTCACAAACGGCCGTAGTAGCTATCAATGAGCCGAATACGACCTGTTACGTAAGTGAATGCTCGTGGCTGGAATTAGCCGAGAAAATGAAACAGGACCTGTACGGAATTCAGGTGAATTTCGGTGAATTCATGAATCAGGTCATGTCCTATTATAAGTTACAACTATTGCCTATGGATGCTCCGGCTTTAGAAAAATACCGAAATTTTTCAGCCGTTACCATTCCCACGAAACGCGTTACCTGCGGCTGGATGGCGGCTCAGGCTCTGGCGATAGGAGCCACGCTGATTTCTCCCGATGGTCATTTTGAAGCCTACCGCTCTCAGGGTTTAAAACAGCTCTGGTAAGCGTATAGATAAAGACGTTAGTTTATCCACCCACCTGAGTCCGGCCCGGCAGAGCTTTTTCTGCTGGGCCTATTTTTTTTGGTACTCTGGAAAATCATTCGGGCATGACAACTAAGAAAGTATCCAGAGCATTTGACTATACTATTGATTTTCAGCACACCAACTTCAGAGAGCATCCGGAATTATACCGGGTTGGCGTAGGGGAGCAGGGAGTATTGCTTGTAGAACCTTACAAATCCGAAATTCTGCCGCTCTGGCGATTTCGCACCGAGCCTATTGCTCAGGAATCGGCCGAAGCCATCTATGAAAAGTTTAAAGTATACCTGCGTGAAAAAGATTTTGTAGGGGCTGACATGGCTCGTAAGTATTTACAAATGGGATTTACCCGGGCCCGCCGCTATGCGAACCATGCCAGTGGCAAAAAATATACCCAAAAAGAAGAAGACGAGATGCCCGACGATAGGCCTTATCCGTATTCGCAGGGAAGCATTCATAAGCAGAATGACGTACGTCCTCAGGAAGAAAATGCGTTGACCAATGAAAAGGCGAAAGCAGCGGCCATTTTTAAGAAGTACTGGGATGAGGCTCGCCAGCATCCGGACTATCTGCAACAAAAAAAAGAGTTTACGGAAAAGTACGTAACCGGGATACCTTTCCGTAACACTTAAAAAGCGGGCAAGACCTGAGTCTGGCTAAGTAACTGGCTCATATCCAGTTGAGGATACAGCTGGCTCAGAGCCTGCCAGTTCGCTTTAGTTTCTACGATAATTTGCTGCGTTGCCGTAGTAATGACTGAAGTATCCGCCTCAATCTCAACGCTTTCGATGGTTTCCGCCTTAAGCAACCAGATGCCACGGCTTCCCTTCAGTAAAATCATATTGGACCTCCTTCCAGGTTTCTAATAAAAACTGATATTTCTTACGGCCTTCATTAAGAAAGGCAGGGCTCGTCTTGAACCAGAAAATGTCATAAGGTTCTTTTTTCTGTACCCCAACAAAAATGAATTCCTTACCAGACCCCCCCAGACTGTCCAGGTAAAACGCAGCCTGACGATCGTACTCCAGGTTGTGGCACTGATTAACAAAATCCGCGAAGGAATGGGCTGAAGTAGTCTTGAGGTCCAGCACAATCTGGTTTCTGAAAACCATATCCAGGCGGGCTTTACAGGCTAAGTCAGTCAGAGGATCGGTAAATAACTGAGCATGCTCTTTTTTGGAGTACTGCCGATACCAGTTGAATTCTTTATGAGAACGCAGGTTGGCTTCCAGTCGGGTAATTCGTTCCTGATCATCGGTATGAACGGGAATTTCCGGGCGGTGTGGCTCCAGTAAAGTTGCGTGCAAAGCTCTGCCGAAAGTAGCCGTGCGGGGTGGGATATAGGATTTTCGGCCAAACAAGTAATCCCGAAATTGGCTCAGGTTACTATTCGAAATTCGGCGTAACTGTCGATACTCTTCTTCGTTCATCTTTGTCTCCATTGCTGATACAAATGCAGGCCCTGAGCCGTCGCTTCCGAAAGCTCACGGGCCGAAAGTTTATATTCCCGATACATCTTCATTCCTGCCGGCGTCAGATGACCATAAGTAGCCACTTCCTGCCGGATGCATAATAAGGCGAATGATTTAGAAGACATACCCGAAAATTAAGAAGCCAGTTTGGTCGTCGAGAAGGGAATCTCATCGACTTGTTTGGGAGCTAATTCCCGCAAAAGTGCTTCGGTCTGGTTAAAGGCAGAAGCATAAGCCGCGGGGGAAGTAGGCAGGCATCCGTAGGCATAAAGCATACCGGGCCAGTAACGAAGCCGCTGGATAGCCGGACAATCTTCACGTAGAGCAACGATGGTTACGTAACCATCCGTTTGACGGAAAAAATGCTCTCCGTCGGGTGTCTGATAGAACAAATCTCGTTGAACAGTCATGAATGGATTAGTCAAAAGTTTATATACAAATATAATAACTATTTATCTAATTTGATTAATTATTCTAGATTTTATTCATAATTTATAGATTAAATCTTCTTCTATGTACAAAGTATTTTGTATATTTGAATAAAAATAATGGTCAACATGGAGAATAACATTGTTCGTCAGAAAACCGTCAGGGAGGAAGACCGCGAGTTTGAGCGTGCCCTCCGACCGCTCTCTTTTGACGACTTCACGGGTCAGGATAAAGTGCTGGAAAACCTGAAAATATTTGTTCAGGCTGCCAGGCAGCGGGACGAGACGCTGGACCATGTATTGTTACATGGCCCTCCAGGGCTGGGAAAAACTACGTTATCCCATATTCTGGCCAACGAGATGGGGGCTGGTCTGAAAGCCACCACCGGACCCGTACTGGAAAAGCCTAGTGATTTGACGGGTGTCCTGACCACGCTTCAGAAAGGAGACGTCTTGTTTATTGATGAAATTCACCGATTGAATCCCGTGGTGGAAGAGTACCTGTATTCCGCCATGGAAGATTACCGGATTGATATTCTGCTGGATAGTGGCCCTAATTCGCGGACGGTTCAGATTGGACTGAATCCTTTTACTCTGATTGGAGCTACCACCCGGGCGGGCTTATTAACCTCGCCCCTGCGGGCTCGTTTCGGCATCAACTGCCGACTCGAGTATTATGATGCGAATTTGTTATCTACCATCATCAGTCGTTCGTCGTCTATGCTGGGCACCCCGATTCAGCCGGAAGGAGCCCTGGAGCTGGCCCGCCGGAGTCGCGGTACCCCAAGGATTGCCAATAACCTGCTGCGTCGAACCCGTGATTTTGCTCAGGTGCTGGGTGATGGAACCATTACGCAACAAATCGCCGCTACTTCCCTGAAGGCTCTGGAAGTAGATGAAGGAGGACTGGATGAAATGGATAACCGTATTTTACTGGCCATTATTGAGAAATTTAAGGGCGGCCCCGTAGGACTTTCTACCATTGCTACGGCGATTGGTGATGAAGCAGAAACCATTGAAGAAGTGTATGAACCTTTTTTAATTCAGGAAGGGTATCTCATGCGAACGCCCCGGGGCAGAGAAGCTACGGAAAAAGCGTATCATCATTTAGGTTTTGATTACCCCGCCTCTAATCATCCTTTACAAATGGTGGCTTAGTAGTAGAAATTGACAGAATATAGGTTGTGAAATTCAGGATTAATGAATAGAATATTCTGATTTCAAATGAATTATATTCTAAATGGAAAAATGTTAATTAAATTAAGTAAAAACCATATATATTTGTGCAGGCTCTTTTTATTATGAACTCAGCTAGAAGAGCTATTTAAAGCGGAGTTGGCGGCTTAGCTTTAATGCAATAAAATTTAAGCATCGATGTTATTAACGTCGATGCTTTTTGTTTTTCAGTAATACTTATTCATTCGAAATAAGTATTAGTTATGTTGATTTATTTTACTTAGATACGCTAAATTATTTTGTATTTGAATAGCTGTAAATTATGTATATAGATCGTTAAATTCTGCATTTAAGGAAATAATATAAGCATTACGCTCTAGTTTCTTCAGGGATAGCCATAGGTAAATCTAGTAACCGGGATACCTGTAATTCTGCTGCTCTGAATTCGCTCTCAGTGCAGGGATCGCATGCTAATTTACCCAGCGTATCAGGACGCATACGCGTGCGTTCAACCAGCGGATTAAATTCATACAGACAGATGATCTTTACTTCATCACCCTGACATTTAAAATACTGGCCGCCGCCTTTTGATTTCATAAAAATGGGTTGCTGATTCATGGCTTTAGTTGTATAGGTAGTAGTGATTAATAGTATTGAGTAAGAAGTAAGACCTGATAAAAGGCCTTACTTCTTAGGCTGCCCTGCGGTCTGCATGGGCAAATAAATAATTATCCAGTTCGGGTTTGATTCGTTCCGTAAAACGTCTGTGGACAAACCCGTTTTTCAGATAATCAGGTAAGCTTCCAATGAATTCACGGTACGCAGGAATACCCATGGCTTTTACTACATAAGCTTCATGGATGGCATTGATATGATCGACAATATCCAGCAACGAAACGTGAAAGAGTTTAAAGTCTACATCAACGTTAACGAAACGTTCAATTTCCCGATTGGTCGATGAAATCCGGAGACGGGAAAAGAGATCCAGATACGTGGTCAAACCCACCCGTTCGGATAACTCCTGCCAGTGATGCGAGCTGAATTTTTCCAGAATCTTACCCGTTCGGTCACTCCGCAGAGCCAGAGCCGGATTCGCCTGTAATTTCTGCCGCAACGAACGCAGTTGCAGGGTACGGGTGGTACGTAAAAACTGTCCAATCTGAGCCTGAGCCTCAAAGGGGCTATCAGCCAATACCAGACCCGGATTCCGTTGTCCTTTAGGCAGGCGGTGCACATGGTAATGATCCAGTGGTCCGTCGGCGTAAAAACTCAGGTAACGGGGATAATAAGAGTTAGCAACCAGACGGCTGGCTCTCCGGCGAATATTTACTTCATCGTTCGTAAGCACTCCCTGCGTAGCCAGGAAAGCCCGCAAACCGTACCAGACGCAGTAATACGCCTGAGGGAACGTCCAGTGAAGGGCATTCGAGAGGAACGAATCATCGCCCATAGCGGCCGTATTTCGCAGGGCGTACTCGGTATTCCACGCGTTTAACAACATGCGTTTAGTCACGTCAAGCGTAGTATCGTTCATTCGGGGAGAGAAGTTGCGAAAACGCTCCAGATCGGCGAGTTTTCCGGCGGCTTCGGTTTCCCGAATGTGGTAATGAATTCCAAAAAAGTGGTTCAGAAAAACGCGGGCCGCGATGGATTGCCGCCATTGTTCGTCGTCCTCCTGATGTATCGCTAAGGGTTGCTGATTTTCTTGCATTTTTTCAAGTAGGCTTATGGATTAATATAACCGATACACCCCGGGTAACGTTCCCTGAATTTAAACATTTTTTATATACTTAAGTAATTGTTTTACAGATTTTTAACTCTGTAAAATAAGGATTTAAACAGGACTGAAAATTTGCTTCGAAAGTATAGAATTTATCGAAGATTAGTAAGCTCTCGCTTTACTCCGAAAATGGCTGGATCCAGCCCTTCCTTCCATCCGATAAGCGAATGAATTCGTAGGAAGAGGCAATGCCAAGAATGTCTACCGGAGTCCCTGTTTTCAGGGTATCCTCCGTGACCGATTCCCAGTTCCGACGGAAGAAGACATCGGTTGAAAGCCTGCGTCGATTGAGCCGTTTTTCGGGCAATTGCATGCTGGTCGCCAGCACATAGCCGCGAACTCCATCGGGCGTGCTGACGCGGTAATAGCCTTTGGTGGAAGCCTCCACCCAAACGATACTATTCTTCGGCAAACGCTGGCGGGTAACTTTCGAGGGCGGTAAGCTGCTGAACAGGGGCGTTGCTTCGCGGGTGCGAAGGGTGTCCCCCAGGCGTTTGGTTACGGTGGCGGCTGGTAGCTGCGAAGATTCAACGAAAGCCAGCGGATTAACGGGACCCGAACTCCTACGATAAATACCAAAGTGCAGGTGTGGAGCAGTGGTAATGGCATTGCCAGTGTTCCCCACGGTTCCAAGCGTATCTCCCACCTGTACCTGCTGGCCTGACTGTACCAGTTGCTGGTCCAGGTGAGCGTAATACAGCGAAATATTCAGTCGGTCGGATGACAGACTGATTACATTTCCACCCAGATTGTTAACGCCAGCGTTGGTAATAAGACCTGATACGGCGGCCAGGAGAGGCGTTCCCCGGGGGGCACTGACGTCGATGCCTTCGTGCGAACGGGCTCCACCGTCGCGGGCCGCTCCCCAGAAACTGATGATGTGCTGGGAAGATTTTCCGGCAACCGGAAATTGTAACAGAGGCTGGGTGGTCAGGCGAAGGGAAAATTCTTTGGCGGGCTGCTCCAGGGGCACCTGAATACGTAAAACGAGCGGAATGTCTTCCGTAGTTTCATAGGTAATGATTTCATTTTTAGGACTTACATAGCCAATCCGCTGCGTTTTCCCATTTTCCTGAATTCGGAATAAATCCAGAAAATAAAGGCTGTCGGGACTGAGAAGCTGAGCTTCCAGCCTGCGGCCCGCCGGAAGTGTAAACTGGTAACTAAACGTTCGCTGACCGCCTTCCGGAAAAACGCCGTCTTCGCGAAAGGGCAGCGAGATAATCAGGGAATCAGTCAGGGCTGATTCTCCCGCCAGCATCCAGGTCTGCACTGCATCGGTTTCGAGTAGTTTCTGCTTACGCAAGCTCCGCACGTATTCATCCCGCGGCGACTGATCCGTAAACAAAGCCTGGATGGCAGGACCGTTTTTACAACTGCTAAGGCTAAGCAGTAAAACAGAAATAAAGAAGCGATAAGCAAATGATTTCATGGCTAATGGAATGGGTATCAGACGGATAAAGCCAGAAAAGCCAGTGCCAGTAACGGAATTTGGGGTGAAATGTCTACGAAGTCAGAATACCTTTTACCAGGGAAAACCAGGAAGAAGTCGTCTTCATTGAAGAACCTAAGAATACCCATGAAAAAACTACTGATTTTCATTCCCTTACTAGCCATTCTGGCCTTTAAACTCAAGGATAGTCCAACGCAGGTGTTTCTCATCGGCGATTCAACCATGGCCAATAAGCCCAATCCGGCCGATCCTGAACGCGGCTGGGGCCAGCTATTACCCGAATTTCTGGACGATAAGGTAAGCGTTCAGAACCACGCCGTGAATGGTCGAAGTACCAAGAGTTTTATTAATGAAGGTCGCTGGACGAAGGTGGTAGAACAGCTGCATAAGGGCGACTGGGTGCTGATTCAGTTTGGCCATAACGACGAAAAAAGTCAGGATACTTCCCGCTATGCGGCTCCGCAAACGACGTATCGCGAAAACCTGACGCGTTTCATTAAAGAAGCCCGGGCGAAAGGAGCCCATCCGGTGCTGATTACGCCGGTCATGCGTCGGAAATTCAATGACAAAGGCCAGTTTGAGGACACGCACGGGGATTATCCGGCGGCGGTCAAAGCCGTAGCGACTGAGCAGAAAGTACCCCTGATTGATCTGCACGCCAAAAGCCGTCAGACCATTGAAAAAATGGGGGTGGAAGAATCCAAAAAGCTGTTTTTATGGTATACCAAGGGCTACTTTCCTACCCGGAAAGAGGGGGTCAAAGACGATACCCACTTCTCGGAATACGGAGCCCGCACCATGGCCATTCTGATTGCCGGGGGCATGAAAGAAGAAAAGTTAGTCCTGGCTAAACATCTGAAAAAGAGTCCCTTCGAAGAAAAGTTAGCGTATGAGTTACCGATTATTTACCAGCCCGTTTTCCGGAAAGATACCTTCAATATTGTGGCATACGGAGCAAAAGCCGATGGTCAAACGTTGAACTCCAGGGCTATTAATCAGGCGATTAGGGCTTGTAGCGAAGCGGGTGGTGGAACGGTGCTGATTCCGGCAGGACTCTGGCTGACGGGGCCGGTGATTTTTCAGAACAACGTAAATCTGCACCTGAATCGCGGAGCAGTCCTGCAATTCAGCGAAAACAAACAGCATTACCCGCTGATCAAAACGACCTGGGAGGGGCTGGATGCCATTCGCTGTCAGGCTCCCTTGTACGCAAAAGACGTGCATGACATCGCCATTACTGGGGAAGGGTACATTGACGGAGCGGGAGATGTCTGGCGTGCCGTGAAAAAAAGCAAGCAGACGGCCACAAACTGGGACAAACTGGTTGCTTCGGGTGGAGTAGTGGATGGGGACATCTGGTATCCTTCCGAGCAGTTTCTGAAGGGAGCGAAATCTAAAGTAGCGGTAAGTATTGCCAATGGCTATGATATGAAAAAGTCGGAGGAAATTCGCGATTTCCTGCGTCCCAATATGTTGAGCCTGACCAACTGCCGGAATATATTACTCGAAGGGGTGACCATCCAGAATTCACCGGCCTGGTGCTTGCACCCGCTGCTTTGTCAGGATATTAGCCTTATCAACCTGACGGTTCGTAATCCCTGGTATGCTCAGAATGGGGACGGTATTGATCTGGAATCCTGCAAAAATGCTCTGATCGATGGCTGCACGTTCGACGTAGGAGATGACGGCATCTGCATCAAATCGGGCCGCGATGCCGAAGGTCGTAAGCGGGGCGTACCCACGGAAAATGTGATTACTAAAAACAGCACGGTGTTCCACGCTCACGGGGGCTTCGTGGTAGGCAGCGAAATGTCGGGCGGGGCCCGGAATCTGTACGTGTATAACTGTAATTTTCTGGGAACGGACGTAGGACTACGTTTTAAAACGGCTCGGGGTCGCGGCGGTTTGGTAGAAGACGTATACGCCACCGATATTCAGATGACTAATATTCCCGGGGAAGCCATTGTGTTTGATATGTATTACATGGCCAAAGACCCGGTTCCTCTGAAGGGAGAAAAAACAGAATCGCTGGCCATTCAGGCCGAACCTCTGAATGAAGGAACGCCGCAATTCCGTAATTTTTATGTTCGTAATGTGGTTTGTAAAGGAGCAGAAACGGGAATTTTAGTACGCGGATTACCCGAAATGAATATTCAGGATATTCACATTGAAAACTCCGTTATTGAAAGTAATAAGGGTTTGGTTTGCATCGAAGGGCAACGAATTACGTTGAAAAACGTGCAGTTAATTACCAAGCAAACCCCCGTTTTACAAGTGCAGGATAGTCAGCATATTACCTTCGACAACATTGGATATAAACCATCCTCGGACCTTCTGTTGAAAGTTTCCGGAGATCGTTCCAAAGCGGTTGAATTATTACATACTGATACTTCAAAAGCCAAAAAAGTAAGAGAAGGTAAGTAAGACTGTCACGCTTTCATAAGTTGATGGGAGAGACGCGATTCATCGCGTCTCCTTTTTTATGGAACGGTTTATTATCCATCAGTTATCAATACAGTCACTAACCATTAATCCTGAACGTATGGCACTGGATCCGAAAGAATTACTCTTTGTAAAGGCAAACGAAGTCCCCTGGGAAACGGTGGGAGACGGCCTTAGACGCAAGGTATTTACCTATGATGCGAATGTGATGATGACGATGGTAGCCTTTGAAATGGGGGCCATTGGAGCCATACACCAGCACCCACACACGCAGGTGAGTTATGTGGAAAGTGGGGTGTTTGAAATTACCATTGGTGAAGAAATAAAAGTATTACATAAAGGCGATGCGTATTATATTCCACCGAACGTTTTACACGGAGCCATCTGTCGGGAACCGGGGGTTTTAGTAGATGTCTTTACGCCGATGCGAGAAGATTTTATCAAGTAGGACGGTGGCCTGACAGCCACCTTTTTTTGTCAGGAAAAAGTACGCCAGTACTGCATAAAAATCATACATTGGTTCGCAAAACAGCTTCTAAACCCTTCCATAATGAAATCCATTCTTTACCAGTGCCGCATATACTCGCTTACTTTGGCTTTGAGTACTGCTCTGATGGCCTGCCAAACCCAGCAGAAATCCAGTGAAACTGATCAGGATTCCACCAAAGCCTTACCCAAGCCTTTACTTACCGACCTCTATACGGCAGATCCATCGGCTCATGTGTTTGAGGATAAAATTTACATTTATCCCTCGCATGACATCGAAACCGGAGCTAAATCGGATGAGGATGGCGGACACTTTGGAATGAAAGATTACCACATTCTTTCCATGGACAGTGTGGGAGGAACCGTAACCGATCACGGCGTAGCTCTGGACCTTAAAGACATTCCCTGGGCGGGGCGGCAGTTGTGGGCACCCGATGCCGCCTTTGCCAATGGAAAGTATTATTTATACTTCCCGGCCAAGGATAAGCAGGATATTTTCCGGATTGGAGTGGCCACGAGTGCTTCGCCCAGCGGGCCATTCAGGCCCGAGGCTCAGCCCATCGAGGGCACTTATAGTATAGATCCTGCCGTTTTTACGGACGATGACGGCCAGACGTACCTGTATTTTGGGGGCATCTGGGGTGGGCAGCTGCAACGCTGGCGTTCAGGCAAATACGATGTGAAGGGTACGGAACCGGGGAAAGATGAAGCCGCTTTGAGTCCGAAAGTAGGCCGTCTGACGAAAGACCTTCTGAAGCTGGCCGAGCCCGTGCGGGATGCTCAGATTCTGGACGAAGCCGGAAAGCCTTTGAAAGTAGGTGATCACCAGCGGCGTTTCTTTGAGGGCGTCTGGATGCACAAATACAAGGGTCAGTATTACCTGAGTTACTCCACCGGAGACACGCACCTGCTGGCCTACGCCGTGAGTTCTTCACCGTATGGACCCTTTACTTATAAAGGCACCTTTATGAATCCGGTCAAAGGCTGGACGACCCATCATTCCATAGTTGAGTTCAAAGGCAAATGGTATCTCTTTTATCACGACACGGAGTTATCCGGTAAAACGCATTTACGGAATGTAAAAGTCCGGGAAATCAGACATACCGACGAGGGCGGCCTGGAAATGATTGAACCATACCAGTAATAAAAAAGGGTTACGAAAACAGATTCGTAACCCTTTTTTAATTAATGAATCAGGTCCGTTACTTAGGCAACAGAGCGGTTACCTGCTCGACAAATTCATCACTGTTATAATTGGCCATGCCTTCGTTTCTGTAAACGATTTTACCGTCGGCATCAATAAGAAAAGTAACGGGGATGGCCTGTGTTTCAAACTGTTTCGGCAAGTCACCCGTGGGAGCATACACCGGGAAAGAAAATCCTTCCTTTTTCATGAAATCGCGGGCGGCCTGCAGGTCTTCGTCTACGGTTAACATCACGAATTCAACGGGTTTTCCCTGCATCTTTTTATAGAGCTTTTCAATGTCCGGTAACTCCGCCCGGCAGGGAGGGCACCAGGTTGCCCAGACATTCATGAACACGACCTTACCTTTCAGGGCACTCAGGTTGGTTGTTTTACCGTCCAGGGTTTGTAAGGGAAATTCACCTGCTTCGGCCGTAGTGCTGGCCGAATCGGCAGCAGCCGTGGTTTCGGCGGTTTCGGTTTTGGATTTATTCTGGCAGCTCATCTGAACATACGCAAGCCCCGTGAGACACAGGCCAGTAATGAGAATAGATGCCGTACGTTTCCCGAATTTCATGAAGTGTTGGTTTTGTTATACTAGAGTTTTAACGAAACATCTTTCCTAATGCTTCCGAGCGAAGCTCAATTACGCTGCAATATAGGCATGTTTTAACGCTTTACTCATGATCAGACACCGTGTTTACCAGCTCACTTTTAGGCTTTTGAGTTAATTTACCTACGGTAAGTCCCTGAACGATAAGTGAGAAGACAACAACGAAGTACGTAATGGCCTGAAATAAATCGCTGTTCAGGTGTTCGTCAATGGAAAGAGCCAGAGCGACGGATACCCCGCCCCGAAGCCCTCCCCAGAGTAAGATCACCATGGACTGCCGATCCAGTTTTTCACGGAAAGGAATAATGGCTGAAGGCACTGCGATGGACACCAGCCGGCCCAGCAACACTACGAAGATACTGATCAGCCCAATCAGCCAGTATTTACCCAGGTCCGGGATTAATAAAAGCTCAAAACCAATCAGCAGGAACAAACAGGCGTTCATGATTTCGTCAATCAGCTCCCAGAATTTTTCCAGGTAATCCTGCGTGACTTCCGACATCGCCTGCGTTTTACCGTAGTTTCCTACCACCAGACCCGCGGCAACCATCACCAGCGGACCCGAGATGTGCATGGCCTGAGCCAGTAAATAACCGCCCATGACAATAGCGAGGGTAATCATGACAGAAACTTTGTAATCATCAATTCGTTTGATCGCCTTGGAACCAATGAAGCCCAGCACCAGTCCAACCGCCAGACCACCGAAGGCTTCTTTGACTAGTAATAACGAAATGGTGCTCAGGGAAAAATTGGTTTCACCTTCGCGGGCCATTTCCAGCAGAGTCAGAAATACCACGACTGCCACGCCGTCATTGAAGAGCGATTCCCCCGCAATTTTGGTTTCCAGTGATTTAGGCACGTCCGCCGCTTTCAAAATGCCCAGAACGGCAATGGGATCCGTGGGAGAGATCAAAGCTCCAAAAACCAGACATTGCACGAACGGAATGCTCATGTTTAACCAGTTGAGAGCCAGATACATAAATCCTCCCACCAGTAAGGTTGAAAGAATGACACTGATGGTAGAGAAGACAATGACGTATCGTTTTTCTTCCCTCAAATCATTGATATGAATGTGAATGGCTCCGGCAAAAAGCAGAAAGTTCAGCATGGCTCCCATGAGGATTTCCTCGAGGTTGGCCCCTTTAATGAAACGGGCTGCATTCTCGAACAAGTGCGGCCAGAAACGCCCTACACTCACCAGCAATAGGGAAGAAACCAGAGCCATAACCATGATCCCAATGGTGGCCGGAAGCTTGAGGTATCTTAAATTGAGATAGGCAAAAATGGCAGAGACAACAATCAGGACGGAGAAGGTATAATAGAGTTCCATAGGGTGATGAATTAATACACGACTTATAAAAAACAACGCGTGGGTATGGGAGATGTTTTATAATCCAACGAAGTTTTGCCGCATTTACAATTAGAAAATTTTAATGTATCTCTCTGTTCTTTTGGAGTGAATAACCTAAATCTGTAACCCAGCAAGAGCGTTTTATCAGGTGAGACCTCCATTGATGGCGTCTGGGTAGAGGCAGTTTTTTATTATTCCTCCCGCCACACGCGGCTTGGTTACCTTTTTATTTCGTTCGTTCCCGGCGGAGATGCCATGAAGGGACGTCTCTACGTCAGAGATCGCCTGTTCGCTTCGATTCCAGATCAGGAGGGATCAAAACCTGTTCAGAATAACTCTTCGGTAGCTTCAATAAAAAAATCGTATCCAAACGAAGATTTTCCTGCACATTCCGCAATAGAATAGGCCTTTTTCTGTCGCGATTTTAAGGGTTTCCTGTATCTTTGCCCCCCGAATTACGTTTTCTAAACTTCGATTTTTCGAAAGACCTTTTATGGCCGAACAACAAGAACCCGCTGGCTCGCTCAAGGACATCATCGCCCATGCCAAGGAGTACGGCTTTGTTTTCCCTTCCTCAGAAATTTACGACGGCTTACAGGCTGTGTATGACTACGGTCAGTACGGCGTTGAACTGAAAAATAACCTGAAATCGCTGTGGTGGAAAGCCATGACGATGCTCAACGATAATGTGGTAGGGATTGATGCCTCCATTTTCATGCATCCCCTGACCTGGAAAGCGTCTGGTCACGTAGATTCCTTCAACGATCCGATGATCGACAATAAGGATTCAAAAAAACGGTACCGGGCCGACCAGTTACTCGAAGCAAAAGCGGAAGAATACGCTAACAATGGTCATACCGAACGGGGAGATGCCTTATTGCATCAGATGGGCCGTCTGCTCGACGCGGGCGATCTGGAAGGTGTACGGGAGCTGATCATTTTGGAAGGCATCAAGTGTCCTATTTCCGGAACGGACAACTGGACGGAAGTACGTCAGTTTAACCTGATGTTCTCGACTCAGGTAGGGGCCGTGTCGGATGATGCGAGTTTGATTTACCTGCGTCCGGAAACGGCTCAGGGTATTTTCGTTAACTTCCTGAACGTTCAGAAAACGGGCCGGATGAAAGTTCCTTTCGGTATTGCTCAAATTGGTAAAGCATTCCGGAATGAAATCGTAGCCCGTCAGTTCATTTTCCGGATGCGTGAATTTGAGCAGATGGAAATGCAATTCTTCTGCCGCCCGGGTACCGAGATGGAGTGGTACGACAAGTGGAAAGAAACTCGTATGAAATTCCACCAGGCCATTGGTATTCCTGCGGACAAACTGCGTTACAAGCCCCACGACAAACTGGCTCACTACGCCAACGCGGCCGTGGATATTGAATATAAATTCCCCTTCGGTTTCCGTGAAATGGAAGGGATTCACTCGCGTACTGATTTCGATCTGAGCAGCCATCAGGAATTGTCCCGCAAGAAGCAGCAATACTTCGATAACGACCTGAACGAAGAAGGTAAGCCTTACGGAAACTACATTCCTTACGTAGTTGAAACGTCCGTAGGAGCGGATCGTCTGTTCCTGGCGGTGCTGAGTAATGCCTATACCGAAGAAACGTCGGAGGATGGTAAATCCCGGACGTACCTGAAATTTCACCCCGCCCTTGCTCCGATCAAGGCAGCGATCCTGCCGATTGTGAAGAAAGATGGTCTGCCTGACAAAGCCCGTGAAATTCAGAATGCTCTGAAATACGATTTCAACGTCTTCTACGAAGAGCGGGATAGTATCGGAAAGCGTTATACCCGTCAGGATCTGATCGGAACGCCTTTCTGTATTGCGGTGGATTATCAGACGTTGGAAGATAACACCGTGACGATTCGTCACCGCGACACTACGGAACAACAACGGGTAGCGATTTCTGAGCTGAAAAGCATCATCGGTCATGCCGTTTCTCCTGAACGCGTGTTCGAAAAATTATAATGTAATCGATTTAAACCTGGGGTATTGGCTGGTGACGGTCAATACCCTTTCTTTTTGATATGCTTACTATTCAGCGAGAATCGGCTCATTCGGTCGATGCTACCTTATTAATTGGCGAAGCCGTACAGGAATTAAGACGGCGTTACCCGGGCTTTGAAGCCAATGAATACGCTCCCGGCGAAGCGGATCAGGCAGGAGCGGCCTTTGTCGTCGCCCGTTTGGATGAAGCACCCGCCGGTTGTGGGGCCTTACGACCCTTTGAGACCGCAGATTCCGTAGAAATTAAACGGATGTTTGTGCGGGAAGCGTATCGCCGTCAGGGAATCTCCAGACAAATTTTAACTTTTCTGGAAGAAACGGCCCGGCAATTGGGCTATCAGAAAATAGTGCTGGAAACGGGTACCAAACAACCCGAAGCCATTCAGTTATACCAGCAGTCGGGCTACGATCGGATTCCTAATTTCGGTGAAATCAAGGACGAAACGATCTGTGTCTGCTTTGCAAAAGAGTTATACTAATCACGAAAGCTGGTACGGATTTTTAGCAAGGCAAGCCGATTTAAAATCTCACCTCATTTTGAGGAAAATTTAGGTTAAAATGAGAAAAATTATAGAAAAATAAAAAAAGTTATATCTAAATGAGGACTTTAGAATCTCGCAGCTAACTCGCTGGTTTCTAGTAAATAAAATATTTTATAAAAAATCTTTCGGTGAAAAGAGGCCTTAAAATGGCCTTAAACTCGCCGAAAGATTTTTTTTATTCCGGGCTTATCGGGCTACCTTTATGAACCTCATTGTGACAACTAACCGAATTTTATGCTAAGAAAAGTTCTTCTGGCAGGTATTTTTACTTGCTTTCTGAATGTATCTTTTGCTCAACAAGCGGCCAGTAATCAGGTTCAGGCTACCCGAGTCGAAGGTTTTACCAACAAAGTACTAGATTTCGCCGAGCAGCATCTTCACATTCGTTACCGATCCGGTGGAACTACCAAAGGTGGTTTTGATTGCAGCGGTTTTGTACGGTTCTGTTTCAAAAACTTTGGCATGTTGCTGCCGCACTCCAGTTCCTCCATGGGTTCACTCGGGCATGCGGTAAAAGTGGATGACTGCCGCCCCGGAGATCTCATTTTTTTCAAAGGAAGTAATTCACGTAGTCATAACATCGGCCACGTGGGTATTATCTCCGAAGTAAAAGAAGGAAAAATCAAATTCATTCATTCGGCCTATAACGGTGGGGTACGTTTCGACTGGCTTGACCAGGAAAAGTACTATCAAAACCGTTTCGCGGGCATCCGTCGCGTGGTAGGTGTTCTGGATTTGTTACCCGATCAGACTTAGTACTTATGACTATAAAAGAAAGAGGCTCCGATTCGTCGGAGCCTCTTTCTTTTATAACCGTCAACAGATAGTGCCTATGATCCACTAGGCGTTCTCAAACTGACGCAGGAAACGTACGTCGTTTTCTGAATACAGGCGTAAGTCACGAACCCGATACTTCAGGTTGGCAATCCGCTCAATACCCATGCCGAAGGCAAAGCCAGTGTATTTCTTGGAGTCGATACCACAGTTTTCCAGAACATTGGGATCGATCATGCCGCAACCCAGAATTTCAACCCAGCCCGTGTGTTTACACATCGAGCAGCCTTCGCCCTTGCAAATGGTACAGGAAATATCCATTTCGGCACTGGGCTCGGTGAAGGGAAAATAGGAGGGACGGAAACGTACCTTGAATTCCTGGCCGAACAGCTCGCGAACGAATTGGTATAAGGTATCCTTCAGATCTTTAAAGCTTACGTTTTCATCAATGTACAGGCCTTCGATCTGATGGAAAAAGCAGTGGGCACGGGCCGAAATGGCTTCATTGCGGTACACGCGTCCGGGCATGATGCTTCGCAGCGGAGGTTTCTGATTCTGCATCAGACGGATCTGAACATTGGAAGTGTGCGTACGCAGGAGAATATCCTTTCCGGGACCTTTCTTTTCAATGAAAAAGGTATCCTGCATTTCGCGGGCCGGATGGTTTTCGGGGAAATTCAGAGCTGTGAAGTTGTACCAGTCTTCTTCAATTTCCGGTCCATCGGCTACATTAAAGCCCAGGCGGGCAAAAATTTCGATGATTCGCTGACGAACCAGGCTTAAAGGGTGCTGGCTTCCGGTCTCGTTAGGAACGGTGGGTAAGGTTAAGTCTACCTCTGGGGTAACCTGCTGACTCTGTGAGCTTTCCAGTTGATCCTGAGCAGTCTGAAATTTTTCCTGAGCTAAATTTTTCAGCCCATTCAATTCCTGACCCATCGCCTTCCGATCTTCGGCCGGAACGTTTTTTAATAACTCGAACAGGCCCGCAACAGCACCTTTACGGCCCACGTATGCAATCCGGAATTCTTCCAGTTGTTCTTTCGTAGTAATGGTATATTCAGCTATCTGCTGACGAATTTCGTTGACTTGCTCTATCATGCCACAAAAATAATGCATTGCTTTCGCGAATGGAGGCAGAATTTACTTTTTCCTTATATTATGAGTATAAATACGCATTTTTATTTATTTTTAAGAAGGGTTTAGTAGTAACAAATCCAGAACTTTTATCATATTTGTGTCAGTAGTTTACAGTACTCAACCTTCCTAAAATTATGTACACCGACCCTAAATCAGGTGCAGTCCCTCAGAAGTGGGCTGTTCCCGCTGGTACTATTCCCGTCTTTGACCGTCGCACCCAATATGTTCCTCTTGACGAGATCATTATGATCGAGGGCGACGGAAATTACACCCTCTTTTTTTGTACGAATGGTCGCCGAATCATGGTTTCCAAAACCCTTCGCGATTACGAAAAACTCCTGGGGGAAAATTCTCCATTTTTCCGCATTCATAAGTCCTACCTCATAAACATGAAGTTTGTGCAGCGATATGACGTTCGCGGAGAAGATTGTGTATGGTTGAAAAGTGGGCATATTCTCTCCATCGCTCGTCGACGGAAACACGAATTTGACCAGTTCATGCGTCAGAATGCCCTTCGAAATTAGCCTGTTTGGCAAATAGGCATAAGGTAAGCTTTTAGCATTCTACTTTGCCGGAAGTATTCAATGAAAGAGCCGCTGGCTATACCAGCGGCTCTTTCATTGAATACTTCTAGAATACTTTTAAACCCAGAGTTACCTGCCAGTTTTTCGATTTCTGCTTGAAGGGGTCGCTACCGTTGGGAGTTTCGATATTCACAAAACGAACATTGGAAATGCTGTCTTCGTACCGAACATCCAGTGAGAAGTTACCAATATCAATACCGCCGCCTAACTGATATCCCCAGGCTGCCTGTTTGAAAGTGTCATCAATGCTGCCGCTGGTATATTTCGTAATGGCATCTTTAATGCTTTCATTAGAGCCCATCAAAAACGAAGCTACCGGACCGGCATTCACCCGTAAAGGGCCTACCCGCAACCCGAGCAGTAAAGGCACATCAATATTCTCCGTCTTTACTTTAACCTCCATAGGGGTACCCGTGGGGTTTCCGTTGGCATCAATGACCTGAACATTGTAAGAGCCGCCTTTCCCCGAATACAATACTTCGGGCTGAAGGTATAACGTGCGTCCGAATCGCATCCATAAACCGCCAACAAAGCCCGTTCGGGTATTCCAGCTTTGCTTTAAGTTTTCCCGTAGGGTTGAACCCTGATATTGACCATCCGTGACGAAATTTCCCGTTTTGAGCTGGGAAAGATTAGTTCCGGCCCGCAACCCTAACTGAAACCAGGGTCTGTCTTTTTGAGCGAAGGTTGATGCCGCTGAGAGCAGAAGAAAACTGCCCATTAAAAAATACTTTTTCATGGAGAATAATGATCATACGTTGAAGAACTTCCTTAAAACGCTATACCACTCGGTTTTTGTTTAAGATGTACGGGATAAACCTGTCAGACGATCTGGTATTTTTGGACAATTTTTAGTAAATTACTGGTCTGCCGCGTATAAAACGGCTGTTTTTTGTACTATCATGGCTAAAGTTAAAACTTCCTATTTTTGTCAGAGTTGTGGCTATCAATCTCCTAAATGGCTGGGTCGCTGTCCTTCCTGTGGAGAGTGGAATACGATGGTGGAAGAGATTGTTCAGAAAGCGGAACCCGAAAAAGGCCGCTGGAGACCTGCTTCGTCCGGACCGATTATTGCGGCTAAACCCAAAGCCATTGCTGAAATCAACTATAGCGAACAACCCCGCCTGCTGACTCCCGATGCCGAACTGAATCGGGTACTGGGGGGAGGAATTGTTCCGGGGTCACTGGTACTGATCGGTGGAGAACCCGGCATTGGTAAATCTACCCTGATGCTACAGATTGCCCTGAATTTACCCGGCATTCGGGTCTTATACGTTTCGGGAGAGGAATCGGATCAGCAGATCAAAATGCGGGCCGAACGTCTGGGCAACAACTCTACCGACTGCTTTATTTTAACGGAAACCTCGACTCAGAATATTTTCAAACAGATTGAAAATTTCGAGCCGGATATTCTGGTCATTGACTCCATCCAGACCTTGCAATCCAATTTGGTGGAATCAGGGGCTGGTAGTGTTTCGCAGGTTCGGGAATGTACCGCCGAGCTGATGAAATTTGCCAAAGAGTCGGGTACGCCTGTCTTCATGATTGGTCACATTACTAAAGATGGTAACCTGGCTGGTCCTAAGGTACTGGAACACATGGTAGATACGGTCTTGCAGTTTGAAGGCGACCGGCATCTGGCGTATCGTATTTTACGGACGACCAAAAACCGATTCGGCAGTACATCTGAGTTGGGCATTTACGAAATGCAGGGAAACGGCTTACGCGAAGTAAGTAATCCTTCAGAAATTCTGATTTCTCAGCGAGAAGATGCCCTGAGTGGTATTACCATTGGCACAATGCTGGAAGGCAACCGGACCTTACTCATTGAAATTCAGTCGCTGGTTTCCATTGCTACCTATGGCACACCCCAGCGGAGCAGCACGGGCTTCGATGCCAAACGATTGAATATGTTACTGGCTGTACTGGAAAAACGGGGCGGTTTTCGCCTGGGAGCCCAGGATGTGTTTCTGAATATTGCCGGTGGACTGAAAGTAGAGGATCCGGCCATTGATCTAGCCGTTTGTGCCTCTCTGGTTTCTTCCTACGAAGACATTTCTATTCCGCCGTCGGTATGTTTTGCGGCTGAAGTTGGATTAGGGGGAGAAGTTCGGGCCGTCAACCGCATCGAAAACCGGATTGCAGAGGCTCAGAAATTAGGGTTCAGGGAAATCTGGATTTCCCGCTATAATGCGAAAGGTGTGGACCTAAGTCAGTACACCATCAAAGTACGAACGGCCTCTAAGCTCGATGAAGTTTTCATTTCCTTATTATGCTGAGTAAAACATTACCCGTTTTCAGAGTAGCACGTTTTTTGATTCATAGGGAGTTAGCAGGAAGTCAGTGAACGAACTTGGTTCCATCCAACTACGCAGGTCTATGAAAACATTAATGAGTTTAATATTGATAAGTATTGCTTTGCCGGGAATGACCCAGGGCATGCTGGCCGACACGGTCAAACAAACTCTGAAAGCCCGGGTGGTCGAAGAGGTAACTCTGGTAGATAACGCCGCCACTGCGTCAGTAACCGAACGCAGCGTCAGACTGGTTAATAAAAGTGACAAGCCCTCAGAGGTAAAGAAAACAGTTGTTTATAAAAACGAACGAATTCCCGATTCACTTCGAATCCTGAAGCCCAATCCTAAAGCCCAGGCCAAACCCGTTGATGCATTCATGCGGGCAAAACAGGACTGGATGGATCAGGTAAGCATGCAGATTGATGAAATAAATCAGGAAATTCAGATGTTACAAAATAACGGTAGTGGTCACAAGAGTCGCCTGGGGCAATTGAAGCAACTCAAAACGCAATCCCTGGAAGCTCAGGAAGCTCTGGAGAAATCCAATACGGAGCTTCAGCTTCAAAAGGCCGTTCAAAAAGCAAAGCCCGTAGTAACGAAAGGCAGACAATGTTTATCACAAGGGTAGACATAAAAACAGCCTTTTATCGTTATCTTGAGGCTTAACGGGCGTAATCTGGCCTTTTATGTAAGGTAATCTCCTTTAATCGAAAAAAAAGCTGTTTTTTCATAAAGAAGATTACTTTTGATCCAGCATTACGCACGTTCTAACTAATCTTAACCATGTATAAACTTCGCATGTGGGCTGCTGTAGCAGCGGTCGCTTTAACTGTAAATGTTCAGGCTCAGAGTGTTGATGAAATTGTAAGCAAGCACATCGAAGCCCGGGGTGGAGCTGAAAAACTGAAGGGAATCAAAACCCTGGTTCTTGAAAACTCAATGACCATGCAGGGGATGGAAATTCCTATGAAACAAATGGTTGCCACGGGACGCGGCTTACGAATGGAAATTTCGGTCATGGGTAACGATATGGTTACTGCGATTAATGGCGACAAAGGATGGGCCATTCGTCCAGCCATGATGGGAGGTACGGGTGAACCCGAAGATCTGCCCGCCGATCAGGTTAAAAGTTCTTCCAGTCAGTTAGATCCCGCTGGTCCTTTATTCAACTATAAGGATAAAGGTACCAAGGTAGAACTGGTAGGAAAAGAGCCTGTTGACAAAAAGGAAAACTATCACCTGAAAGTAACCACGAAAGAAGGTACGGCGGTAGATTACTTCATTGATGCCAATACGTATCTGGTAACCAAGCAGGTGGCCAGTTTGAATATGCAGGGACAGGATGTACGTCAGGAGATGACTTTCTCAGATTACAAAGACGTTTCAGGAATCAAGTTTCCTCACACCATGGAAACGGCCTCTCCGATGGGTGGTGACATGACCGTAACGACGAATAAAATTACCGTCAACGGCCCACTGGACGAAAAAATCTTCGTTAAGCCAACGAAATAAGTAAACCAGACTTTTAAAAAACTCCCGCAGCAATGTGGGAGTTTTTTTATGCGAGTTACTTTGCGTACAAGTCTGGCATTCTTTTATAGGCGTATATAAAAGCCCACGACTTTGTCGTTAGTTAAGTTCAAACCTTCCCTATACATGAAAAAAATCTTCTGGTTCTTTCTTCTTCTGGAGGCACCTCTGGTGGGCTCCGCTCAGAATTTCAATGGCATTGCTCACAGCACTTCTGCGGGTATTCACAGTGTGTACACCAATCCGGCTTTAATCGCCGGATCCAAGTATAAACTTCATATCAACTTATTTGCGGGAAATGCGAACATTTATAACAACTATGCTGATTGGACAGGCCCTTATAAATTGAACCGACTGATTTTTGGCGGCATCCCTGATCAATACCTGCGTCCTGATGGTCGGCCGGCTCTGGAGCCTACTTACTTTCGGGAAAATATTGATGGAAAGCCTAAAAACGGCACGGGCTGGGCTGAAGTACGCGGCCCCGGTATTTTGATTGGGCTGGGCCGCAATCAGAGCCTGGCCATCACCAGCCGGGCCAGAGCTTCCGTTCAGGCGTTTGGGGTTTCTGAGAATTTGCTCTCCCTCGTTCGGCAGGGATTCGATTTTGCGACGCTCTGGAACATTACTAACGTTGATAATAAATTTTCCGTCAATGGTAATATTTACGGCGAGCTGGCCTTGACCTACGGGGCAACCATGATTGAAGCCGGGCCACACACGCTGAAGGGAGGCATTACTGCAAAAAAAATTGTCGGATTTTATTCTGCTCACATCCGGAATCGGGACCTGAGTTACCGGGTCATTGAAGACCCCGAGCGGCCCGGTAAAGGCCTTTTCGTGATGGATAAGTTCGACGCTGATTTTGGCTATACCACGCAGGAACCCATTCAGGACGGCGTGGGGCTGCGAAAGTTTCTGGGCGGGAAAATGCCGGGTTCCGGCTGGGGATTTGATCTTGGCTTCGCCTATGAATACAATGCAGACGAAGACCAGTCCGGACGTTACAACCTCCGGCTCTCTGCCTCGATCATGGATGTAGGCACGGTGCGTTACGAAGACCGGAACCAAATTAAAGGATATACCATCCTGCGTACCAACAAAACTATCCGACAGGAAGATTTTGATAACGTAAAGGGAAGTGATGAGCTGGTGAAGCTGATCGAGTCCAGAATGGAATTACAGCCCGGTGAAGCCAAAAGTAGTTTTGTGACGGGCTTGCCCATGGCTTTAAATACGAATGCTGATGTACGGTTAAGTAACGAGCTTTTTGTGAATGTTTCCTACATTAAAGATTTGCGTACCGTCAATGCTTTGTCGGCCCGGCAGCCCACGGTTTTTTCGGTAACTCCCCGCTGGGAGTCTGAATCAGGAATGGAAATTGCGGTTCCTCTGAACTGGATGTTCGGAACCTTTTCTCCGGGCGTATCGGTCCGTTTAGGGCCCGTTTTTGCCGGTACGGATAATATGGTGGGCTTATTCAGTAACGGTCGCCGCTTTTCAGCCCGGGGCATGGATGTCTATGCCGGACTGAGTTTACCCTTATTCAAACGAAAACCCAGATATTAAGTCTTTAACGAATGAAAGTTGGAATCGTATTTTCGGGGGGGGCGGTACGCGGCTTTGCTCATTTGGGCATTCTGAAGGCATTACACGAAATGGAAATTTTTCCCGAACATATTTCAGGCGTAAGTGCGGGGTCCATTGTGGGAGCTTTTGCGGCGTGTCAGGTAGAGGCAGAGGCCGCCTATGATCTGATTGAGCGGAGTAATTATAAAAGTTACCTGAAGCTGGCCTTTAGTCGCATGGGATTTCTCAAGCTCGACAAAGTGGAAGATCTGATGCAGCAACATCTGCCCCGAAACTTCGAAGATCTGGCTTTACCCCTGACCGTTAACGCAACCGATTTAGCCAGTGGAGAGGAAGTTTTCTTCGATTCAGGTCCCCTGATTCGCCCAATTCTGGCTTCCTGTTGTCTGCCCGGTTTGTTTGAGCCCGTCACGATCAATAACCGGCAACTGATTGACGGGGGCGTGCTTAACCACATGCCTTATGAACCGCTGGAAGGGCACTGCGATCTACTGATTGGCTGCCATTGTAACCCGGTAGCGTACCTGGATACGCCCGTCACGTCCATGAAATCTGTGTTGATGCGAAGCCTGTATCTGGCAACGGCGAAAGCCAGTCACCAGAAAGCTCAGCGGTTTGATGTATTCATCGAGCCGCCGCAACTACAGAATTTCACGGTGTTCGATACCAAAAAATCCCGTGATATTTTCCGGGTAGGCTACGAGTACACGCTTAAACTGGCTCCGGTGCTGGAGAAACTGCGGGAGCAGACGAGCTGTTAACAGAAAAGGCCCCGAAGGTTAACCTTCGGGGCCTTTTGCATAATACCGGAATTGGATTCTTAGTTATAGCCGGGATTTTGCACCAGTGAACTGTTCACATCGGTCTCCCGCTGAGGAATAGGGAAGACTAAATTGTTGGCATTGTAAGCCGCTGAGCCGATCGAACGCCGGGTACGCTTCAGGTCATGCAGCAAATGGCCTTCAAACATCAGTTCCAGCTTACGCTCCTTCAGGATTGCATTGAGTGAAAGAGTACCGGACGTAAGATTTGACAGGCCCACCCGATTCCTGATTAAATTCAGATCTGCTAAAGGCGTAGCTCCCGTCGTTGAGTTTAAGCGGAAATTAGCTTCGGCTCTGGTCAGGTACATCTCTGCCAATCGGACGACTGGTACATTAGAATAAATGGTACTGAACTTATCCGTAAAGAAGTCTTCGCCATCCTGAGTAAATAAATTCAGGCGTTCATCCCCGGCTTCGTATTCGTTGATGTGGCTTTGGGTAACGTAGATATCTCCCCGCGACTGGATTGAATAAAACGTGCGTAAGGAATTATCCCCATCCTGTGAGGTAACCTGCGTTGAAAATATGTTTTCAGAAGAATTCATATTTACCAGATTAAACGAAGATTCATATTCCTGATTCAAAGCATATCGATTGCTTTGAATCACCCGATTCGCCGCATCACGGGCGGCTGTGTAATTTTGTTGCATCAGATATACCCGCGACAGGATGCTGGCTGCCGCCCATTTGGTGGCTTGCCCCGTCATTTTACCGGAAGTACTGGTCGTAGCCGCATCTGGTAAAAGCGTTTCTGCCGTCGTCAAATCTTCCAGAACTTTAGCATACACTTCCGCTACAGAATTTCTTTTTACGTAAGAGCCATTATTGATTTCACTCGTAGGAGATAGCACCAAAGGGACTCCGGGATTTGCCGTATTGTCTCCGTCCCCCCAGGTTTTGGCGAATAACCGCACCAGTTCAAAATAGACGCTGCCCCGTATAAACAAAGCCTCTCCCTGGATTCTGTTTTTCTTTGCTGCTTCTACCTTATCCAGATTGGCTAAAACGTTGTTACAAATATTGATGGTAGCGTAACTATTCAGCCAGATATTCGCAGAATAAGCATTATTGACCAGGATTTTTTTATCGTAAAATTGACCAGGGTCTACAAACGTTCCCCTCCATTGTAATTCGCTGGAGGCTGAGAGCAGATCAGCTGACATTTGAATCTGACCGCCCCACACGTAATATTCACCCAGAGCATCATAAGCACCGATCAGGGCAGCTTCCACATCTTTGGAGGTGGTTAAGGCCGCATCCTGGTCAATGGATTGGTAGGGTTTCAGGTCTAGTTTATTCCCACAGGACGACACCACTAAGGCGACTGCTGTGAGAAGTATATATGAAAATTTTGTCTTTTTCATTGACATGAATGTTATCGATGATTCAATAGAAGCTATTGGAATTAGAAGCCAATTTGTAAACCTACTGTTAAGGTTTTGGCTTGAGGTGCTGAATAGAAATCCTGCCCTGCAGCAATGTTGCCAGTATTAGCATCGGTACTTACTTCAGGATCCCAGCCTTTGTACTTAGTGAAAGTAAGCAGGTTTTGAGCCAGGGCATATATTCTTACCCGGCTAACCTTGATCCGATTGACAAGATTCTGAGGGAGGGTATAACCGAATGAAACGTTGCGAAGACGTACATACGAAGCATCAGAAAGAAAACGGCTGGAAACAGCAGTCCCATTGGCTCCGAATAATCTGGGTTGTGGAGAAGAGGCATTCGGGTTTTCCGGAGTCCAGTAGTCTAATTCCGAAGCTAAATGATTATCGTAGTAATCACCGGAAGCCATTTCGAATTTACCACCGGCCATGTAAACCTTATTCCCAAACTGGCCATTGAAGAGGATACTCAGGTCAAAACCAGCGTAAGAAAAGTTGTTCGTAATTCCACCAAACCAGGTAGGAAGGGGACTTCCTACGAATACCCGCCGGGCTTCGTTGGGATCATTAGTGGTCGAACGATCACCCTCGGTGTCATTTCTATAATACAGGGCGTCTCCGTTTGTTCGGTCTACACCCGCGTATTCGAGCATGTAAAATGCTCCAAGCGGCTGACCCGGATACGCACGGTTTACCTGATCAAAGCCACCGATAATGGGGACAGGATCTCCTGAAGGTGACTTATCAATTTCCCGAACACGGTTTTTATTGTTTGAAATGTTAATACTGGTACTCCACTTGAATGCACCAACCAGGTTTTGGCTGTTCAGCGTAAATTCAAATCCCTGATTTCGCATTCTGCCTACGTTTCTAACCTGATCAGGGTAACCGGAAGTACCAGGTACGTTAACCGTCAGCAGCAGAGCATTGGTATTCTTAACGTAATAATCAATTTCGCCATTGATTCGGTTATTCAGGATTCCATAGTCAATTCCAATGTCCGTTTGCGTCGTGTTTTCCCACTTCAGATTCGAGTTACGCAACTGATCGGGAGATTGTCCGGCAACGCCCGCATAACCCGAAGAAGACCATAGACCCAGGGCGGGGAAATTGCCAATTTCAGCATTACCTGTGAGACCGTAGCTGGCTCTAAGCTTCAGGAAACTAAGAGCATTGCTATTCTGTAAAAATGATTCCTCACTTAAAATCCAGCCTCCGGAAATAGCCGGGAAGAAGCCGTATTTGCTATTGTTACCAAAGCGGCTTGATCCATCGACGCGGCCACTTAAACCAACGAGATATTTGTCGGCCAGTTTATAGTTAGCCCGCAAAAAGTACGATACGAATGAGAATTGAGATCGGGTGGAAGATCCGCCCGTGATATCCGCCGCAGAGGCAATCTGGCGGTACGCGTTAGAAGGAAACTGCTGACCTTCTACAAAATTTCCATCAACCCGTGTTTCCTGATAAGACATACCCAGCGTAGCAGTCAAGGAATGAACGTCGCCCAATACCTTATTATAACTGAAATAGTTATTGGTATTATAGTTCATTACCTGAGAATATCTGCTTTCGCCCAGGCCATTGGCTGCTCCGGTAACGTTACGAACGGTTTGGGTACCATAGTAACTGTTTTCATTCTGATTCAGAAGATCCACTCCAAGCTCTGAGCGAAAACTCAGGGATTTACTAAAATCAATCTGGCCATACACATTGCTGATGTTACGGAAAACCAGCGTTTTATAGTCAGAATAGTTAGCAGAAATGAAAGGGTTGTAATAAATAGGAAAGTTTGCGGATACGCCGGGAGGCGTCCCGGAAACCAAGCCAGTGCGGGGGTCGATTAGAGGCGTAATCGGGGGAATGGCAACGGCCTGCATGGGAGTTGAGAAGGCGTTATCATTCGAAACCCGGTTCTGAAGCGTCCGGGCCAGACTCATGTTCATTCCGATCGAAAGCCAGTTATTGGCTTTATGGTCCAGGTTGATACGACCGCTAAAACGTTCCAGCGAGTTTTTAATAAGAATACCCTTCTGATCCAGGTATTGGCCTGATACGTAGAATTTAGTTTTCTCATTTCCACCAGAAATGTTCAGATCAGTCTGGCTAAAGGGAGCATCCTGAAAGGCAGCCCGTTGCCAGTCATAAGTGTTTTTCCCCGCCTCAGTGCCTGCGGCGGACCGTGTGATCAGGGCATTTAGGGAATTAGTCGATCCTGTATTTTCCGCAGCCACCTTAAAGTAGGATAGCCACTCAGAAGCATTCATGTAATCCCGTAGACGAGTAGGTTTACTGAATCCATATTGAAAACCTGCGTTGACATTGGTTTTACCGGATTTCCCACGTTTGGTTGTGATCAATACTACGCCATTGGCCGCACGAGCTCCGTAGATAGCCCCTGCGGAAGCATCTTTCAAAATCTCCAGTGACTCGATATCCTGAGGGTTCAGGTCGGAAATAGGGTTAGTGGGAGCTGAGTTGCTGGATAAATTTTGGGTATTGATGGGTACTCCATCTACTACGTACAAGGGTTGACTGGAAGCAGAAATGGATGAAGTTCCCCTTACCCGAACGGAGATACCCTGACCCAGCTTACCATTACCCTGGGTGATCTGTACCCCAGCCGCGTTACCCTGAAGGGCCGCTTCGAAGGAAGGACTCGGAATATTTTCAAGTTTCTTTGAGTCAACTTTCGCAATATTACCCGTCACATCCCGCTTGATCTGCGAGCCAAACCCCGTGACCACTACTTCAGAAAGTTGCTGATTATCGGTTCCCAGTTCAACATTAATGACGGTCTGATTTCCTACAGCCACTTCCTTGCGATCCATACCCACAAAACTGAAAACCAGCGTGGCGTTGTTGGGAACTGAAATGCGGTATTCGCCGGTGGCGTTGGAGTTTACGCCCTGACTGGTTCCTTTGACCTGAATGCTTACGCCGACCAGGGGAGTGCCGTCTTCGGAAGAGGTAACTTTACCAGTTACCGTATGGTCCTGAGCAATTGTACTAAAGCCGCTCAGTAATGTGCCTAGAAAGACACAAAAATGTAACAGTTTTCTCATGTGATGAAACTTAAGTTTTAGTAAGGATAGAACAAAAGTACTAATAAAAGTGGAAAATGAATACAATAGACTTTTGCTTAATTGCAGGATATAAATAAAGCGTATGTCTTGATTTATGTCAGTTTTATTTCATAAAATGCCTGTATGCTTAATGAATCTTTGGGTGTGGTAATATTGGAATAACTGTCTTTTATATTTGAAAAACAATATTTTTTAATAACTAAAACCGGATTGGAATCTAATCTGCAACTACTGGGAAGAGGATTGAATTATTCCAGGAAAGACTAAGGAGTTGAAAAATTACGGTGATTCCTGTAAAGCGGCACCTGAAAATGCCCTAATCGGCTTCTGAAGAGGACTTTTTAGACTATTATCTGTAATCTCCCGTTTGTCATATCAAACATCTGCCCGCTGATTTGTATTTTTGAATTTCATTCGGGGCGGTGCGTAGGGCCGTCTGCTTTTTTCTTATGCTTTCCATCACGAACCTAAGTTTCTATTTCGGCAGTCGGGCTTTGTACGACGAGGCCTCTCTTCATATCAAACCCAAAGACCGAATCGGTCTGATTGGGGCGAACGGAACGGGAAAATCTACACTCCTTCGGTTGATCGTTGGAGAATATACGCCCGACGGTGGGACCATTTCCAAATCGGGCGATTGCACCATTGGTTTCTTAAATCAGGACTTGCTGAGTTATGAATCCAAGGAATCCATCCTGATCGTAGCCATGCAGGCGTTCGAGCGGGAAATGATTCTGCAAAAGAAAATCGACGAAGTTCTCCACGAAATGGAGACTAATTACCGGGATGAGCTGATTGACAAATTAGCCAATTATCAGGAAGAGTTTGAAGCTCTGGACGGCTACACGATCCAGTCGAAAGCCGAAGAAATTCTGGAAGGTCTGGGCTTTAAAACTGAAGATCTGAATACGCCTCTGGAGCGTTTTTCCGGCGGCTGGCGAATGCGGGTGATGCTGGCCAAACTGCTGTTGCAGAAACCGAGCTTACTGCTGTTGGATGAGCCGACCAATCACCTGGACTTACCCAGTATTGAGTGGGTGGAAACCTACGTTCGCAATTACGAAGGAGCCGTAATGATCGTTTCTCACGACCGCTTTTTCCTGGATAACTGCGTAAATGCCATCGTGGAAGTAACCGGGGGTAAGCTGAATTTTTATCCCGGTAACTATTCCTTTTTCATTGAAGAGAAATCCCTGCGGAATGAAATTCAGAAGGGGGCTTACGAAAACCAGCAGGCCAAAATTCGGCAAACGGAACGTTTTATTGAGCGTTTCAAGGCCAAGGCCAGTAAGGCTCGTCAGGTACAAAGCCGGGTGAAGTCCCTCGAAAAAATGGATTTCGTGGATGACGTAATCGACGAAAATGCTCGGGTGAACTTCAAGTTTACGCTGGCTACCCAGCCCGGAAAGAATATTTTCGAGTTACAGGATGTATCGAAAGCCTACGGCGAAAAACGAATTCTGACGGATACGAACAGTTTCATTTCGCGGGGCGATAAAATCGCTCTGATTGGAGCCAACGGAAAGGGTAAATCTACCCTGCTTCGCATCATTGCCGGAACCGAGCCCATCGAGGGAAAACGTCAGCTGGGGCACAATGTAGCCTTTGCCTTTTACGCCCAGCACCAGCTGGAGTCGCTGAACATTGACAATACGCTGATCGAAGAACTTCGGGAAATGGGAACGGATAAAACCGAAGCTCAGTTGCGAAGCATTCTGGGCTGTTTCCTGTTCTCGAACGACGATGTGTTCAAGAAGATTAAAGTACTTTCCGGGGGCGAAAAATCGCGGGTAGCACTGGCGAAAATGCTGCTTTCGGAAGCCAACTTCCTGCTGCTGGATGAACCTACCAACCACCTGGACATGATCTCGGTGAACATTCTGATTCAGGCCTTACAGCAATACGAAGGAACCTACGTCATTGTTTCTCACGACCGTTTCTTCGTGTCGGAGGTAGCAACCAAAATCTGGTACATCGAAGATGAGCAGATCAAGGAATATCCCGGAACGTACGATGAGTACGTAACCTGGCAGGAAGAACGCGAAGCCAGCCGGAAGGATTCCGCTCCGGCGAAAGCTGAAAAACCGGCTGAAGTAAAGCCGGTAAAACCGCAACCTTCGGCCTCGGATGCCGAACGCAGGCAATTGCAGCAAAAGCTGAAAAAAGTACAGCAGCAGGTGGAAGAACTGGAAAAGAAGGTGAGTACGCTGGAATTGAAAAAAGCGGAGGCTGAAACGCAGCTGGCCGATCCTAAAATCTACAGCGATGCCCAGCAGTTCACGAAAGTTCAGCAATCGTATGAGGACATCAGGAAGCAGCTCACGCAGGCCAGCGATGCCTGGGAAGAAGCCATGATGGAGGCAGAGAGTCTGGAAAAAACGATTTAAAAATCGTTCCCCATAGTATTTTGAAAACGCTGATGAAACATTTTTACGAAAATCCGTTTCGTCAGCGTTTTTCTTTTATTCATGTAAACGCCTGTTATGAAAGTGCTAACCCCGTTCATACTTGCCATTGGCCTTATTTTTCTGGTTAACCAGCTCATCGCTCAGGTTATTGAAAATCGTCGTCAGAGCGGTCCGCTTCTGTATGAAGATTTCGTGTATGACGAAAACATCAAAACTCCGCTGGTTTATCCCACGGGTGGCGTGAGCAGTAATGACATTCTGCAACCGCCCGTGCTGGACCTTAATCAGGGAGGGACCATGCGGCTGGAGTTCGACTGGCTGGGAAAAGAGCAGCCGCAGTTCCGGGCAAAGATCATTCACTGTAATGCCGACTGGAAGCCTTCGGCCCTGAACGAGGTGGAGTTTCTACCGGATTATAATGAGTTTCCGATTTACGACGTGAAAATAGCTCAGGGTACTAAGGTAGGCTATTCGCATTACTGGCTGGAGTTACCCAAAGTGAAAGTGAGCGGCAACTTCGTGGTAGTGGTCTACAAAGGCCGCCGGGAGACGGATGTCGTTTTCACCCGTCGATTCATGGCTTTTAATCAGCAGATCATTGCGGCTGGTAAAGTCAGTTTCGCTCAGGACATTCCCCGTCGGAACAGTCACCAGCAGGTTGATTTCTCCCTGAAATACGGGAATTATCCGGTGATGAATCCCAGGCAGGATTTATACGTGGTGCTGCGGCAGAACTACCGTTGGGACCGGACCATCGCGGGCCTGAAGCCCTACATGGTGCAGGAGTTTGACCGCATGCTGGAATATCGCTTTTTCGATAATGAGAACCTGTTTCAGGGAAGTAATGAATTCCGGGTTTTTGATATCCGCAGTCGGCAGGTCAAAGGAATTGGTGTCGCTAAGCTGGACTTTATGCCCAATTTTAACGCCGCTTATTTATTTCCCGACGAAATACAGTCGGGCAAAACTTACATGCAGCAGAATGATCTGGATGGGCAATTTGCCATTTCAACCCGTGATGACTTCGGAGATCCCGATTACTTTCCCGTGACCTTTACCCTTCGTTCGCCGCAGCGGGAAGATGGGAAGACGCCCTACGTGATTGGAGGGTTCAATTTCTTCGAACTAACCAAGAACAATCAGATGCACTATGAAGAAGGGGCGGGAGGGTATCAGGCCACTATTTTGTGTAAACAGGGAGTCTACAACTACCTGTATGCGGTGCCAGGTGCCGACGGCAAACGAGCAGACGAAGAACCCATTGAAGGAGCCTATTCCTTAACCCAGAATACCTACGAGATATTTATCTACCATCGGGCTCCGGGCACCCGGGCTGACCAGCTGGTCGGGTATCAGGTCATTCAGAAATACTAGTCAGTAGATAGAAGCTGTTACGAAAAGAGCGACCCCTGGGGGTCGCTCTTTTGTCGTTAATCCGTTATTCAACTTAAACGTTAAAGCGGAAGTGCATGATGTCACCGTCCTGAACAACGTATTCTTTTCCTTCTACGGCCATCTTGCCGGCTTCTTTAATAGCAGCTTCCGTTTTGTAGTGGTTGTAATCATTCAGTTTGATTACTTCTGCCCGGATGAAGCCACGCTCAAAGTCCGAGTGAATCACACCGGCCGCCTGAGGAGCTTTCCATCCCCGCTGGATGGTCCAGGCCCGAACTTCTTTGACACCCGCCGTGAAGTAGGTAATCAGGTTCAGTAAACTATAAGAAGCTTTGATGAGCTGGCTCAAACCAGACTCCTGCAAACCATATTCTTCCAGAAACATCTGACGCTCGTCCAGATCCTCGATTTCAGCAATTTGTGCTTCAATGGCCGCACAAACTACGATTACTTCGGCTTTCTCGTCGGCAATGGCCGCTTTCAGCTGTTCCACAAATTCGTTGGAACCCTGCGTCAGGCTGGATTCATCTACGTTGGCTACGTAAATAACGGGTTTGATGGTCAGCAGGTGCAAATCCGCAACGGCTCCTTTTTCTTCTTCTGAAACGTCAACCGTACGAGCTGATTTACCCTGCTCCAGCGTTTTCTTGAATCGGTATAACACCTCTACTTCTGCTTTAGCCTTGGCATCGCCACCCGTGCGGGCTGCTTTTTCAATACGCTGAAGTTTCCGGTCTACGGCTTCCAGATCTTTTAACTGAAGCTCATAGTCGATGATTTCTTTATCAGAAACGGGATTCACCCGTCCTTCTACGTGAACGATGTTGTCATCATCAAAGCAGCGAACGACGTGAATGATGGCATCAACTTCCCGAATATTTGCGAGGAATTTATTACCCAGACCGGCACCCTGACTAGCTCCTTTCACCAGACCAGCAATATCCACGAATTCAATAATCGTAGGAATTACCTTCTGGGGATTCACCAGGTTTTCCAGATCTTTCAGCCGTTCGTCAGGAACTTCTACTACGCCGACGTTGGGTTCAATCGTACAGAAAGGATAATTAGCCGCTTCGGCTTTGGCACTTGATATAGCACTAAATAACGTAGACTTTCCGACGTTCGGCAAGCCCACGATTCCACATTGCAAACCCATGGTTGGCGAAAGATATTGATTTAAAAATCAGTGATAATCAGTTCAACTGACTCGATTGTAAACAAAACTGTTTTGAACAGAGTGCGAATCAGAACTGCAAAGGTACAACTATAAACCAACAAAAAAGCCTTCGCCACAGCAAAGGCTTTCTTAAGATCTTCACAATCAGATAAAACTGTTAGGGGTATCAGTTGATCATAAAGGAACAGATTGTGGTTAATCCCATTTCAGATCGCTCCGGTATTCATCATCTTCTTCACGGGCCGCGAATTGAGAGAAATCGAATTCAGGCATAAGCTCCGTCTTCACATGGTCAACCGCGTTTTTAAGAGCATCTACGAACTTATCAAAATCTTCCTTGTACAGGAACATTTTGTGTTTTTCGTAAGCAAAACCATCTCCCTGAGGGTAACGACGACTTTCGGTAATAGTGATGTAGTAATCGTTGGCACGGGTGGATTTCACGTCGAAGAAGTAAGTCCGCTTGCCAGCCTTGACACGTTTCGAGTAGAGTTCTTCTCGTTCTTTTTCAGCCACAATTTTGGAAGTTTATGGTTTGATCGCTCGTAAAAATAGAAAGAAAGCCTTTTGTCGCAAAAAAAACGTAGAAAATAAGGGCCGGTTTTACAAAAACGGTAGAATCTAGGGCGTTCAAACGAAAAGAGGAAAATCGGGATGAGTAAAAATCTTACCTAAGAAGAGCGTTTTAAACCTTTTTCTTATTCAAAAGTTAATTCTTTTATCCTTCAATCAGGCAGAACTTTTTTTGGTAAATTTAGTTCGCCCCAATATAATAATTAAGCATACGAATGTCAACAGCCAACCTTCTAAATTTATATGATTATTTAAGTAATCTTTTGGGTAAAAATGAGAAAGTTATTCCCATCTCGAAAATAGGTGTTACCTTTGTTTCTGAACTCTACTCAGTTCATGGCAATTCGCCCAAAGTGCTCCCGCCGCTGCTGAAGCATAACGTTAGTTCTTTGAACCACAAAACGAACTGCCTATGAATAGTTGGACACGTAGAGTGGTAACAGCTTTGTTACTAAATCTAAGTATTTTACCGTGTATCGCTCAGGCTCATTATTCGGTGTATTATAAGAAATACCCACCCGTGAAAAGACCACTGGGTAAAGAATTTAAAGGACGGGCTACTTACTACGGTAAACAGTACTACGGTAGACGCACAGCGAGTGGAGAGCGTTTAAAAAATGGTACTTGTGCTCATAAGACACTACCATACGGCTCCATGGTCGAGGTGACTAATCTTAAAAACGGCCGCAAAACCATCGTCAGAGTAATTGACCGCGGCCCATTCGGAAAGAATCGTGACATTGATCTTTCCTACGATGCCGCTCAGAAGCTGGGCATGACTCAGACAGGCATCGTTCCAGTAAACCTTAGGGTCGTTGGTACAAACGGAATAGTTTTATTACGACCCAAACAATATCTTCTCGAAGATAACGCCACGATTACCGCAAGAGCGGACATGGTAGCACAAGAGTAGATTATTTAACAAGGGAGGTACAACAAAAGAGTGTACCAAGTGAATGTTTCAGCGGCAGCTTTTTTTTTGACCGCAATTTTCGTTCAGTTAAGAGGGATAAAAGGTTCAGTCTCTTGATACTTTCCGAAAGTTGCGGTCTTCTTTTTGTCCTTCCAGAAAGATTTTTCCCTTTTCAGCCAAACTTTCCTTAGTTTTTCCGTTATTAATTAATGAAAACGCATGCTCTTCTGACGTTTTTACCTCTGAAAAGACTCTAGACTTTATGGCGATTGATCTTACCAAAGCCCGCGAATACGGTAGTATTGAATTTCTGGCCCGCCAGATGGTAGAAGGCTTCATTACCGGGCTGCATAAATCACCTTTTCACGGATTTTCGGTGGAATTCGCCGAGCATCGCTTGTATAATACGGGAGAAAGCACCCGGCATGTGGACTGGAAAGTATTCGGTAAAACGGATCGTCTGTATACCAAGCGATACGAGGAAGAAACCAATCTTCGCTGCCATCTGCTGATTGATACCTCTTCGTCCATGTATTATCCCGAAAAGAGTAACGGAAAAATTACCTTCAGCATCCTGGCGGCGGCGGCTCTGGCGTATCTGTTGCAGAAACAAAGAGATGCGGTATCACTGACTACTTTTTCGGAAGGCGTGGAGATTCAGTTACCCACGCGTTCGACGCCTTCGCACATTCACAAGATTTTCGTTACCCTCCAGCAGTTACTCCAGCAGCCGAAACCCAATCGTAAATCAACCGTTGCCGAAGTCATTCATCAGATTGCCGAGCAGATTCACCGTCGCTCGCTGGTGATTCTGTTCAGTGATATGTTCGACGACATTGAGAATTCGGACAAGATCTTTGCCGCCTTGCAGCACCTCAAACACAATCGGCATGAAGTATTACTTTTTCACGTTACCGACCGTCAGACCGAAGAAGAATTTAATTTTGAAGAACGTCCGTATGAGTTTATTGATCTGGAAAGCGGAGAAAAAGTACGGGTACAGCCGGGGCAGGTAAAAGAGTACTACCGGACGGCGATCCAGAAGTTTTACTATGACCTTCGCATGAAATGCAATCAATATAAAATCGATTTTATAGAAGCCGATATTTCACAGGGTTTTGACCCCATTCTGTCGTCTTATTTAGTAAAACGATCGAAAATGCGATAGTCATTGCGATCGACCATCTCCTTCTTTTCAAAAGATACTTCCAGATTATGGTTAAAAAATTGTTACCCCTTTTCCTGCTGGCTTCGCTAGCCGGGTATGCTCAGAAACCCTCTACTCCCCAGAAACCCGGTATGGTTTCTTACACCTATCGGCACAGCTTTGCCAAAGATGTGGGAGCAACGCTGGATACCATCAAGGCTTTCGGAATTACGGATATGGAGTTCTCAAACCTGTTTGGCCGGAAAGCCGAGGAGATCAAACAGTTACTGGATGACCGCCAAATGCAGTGTTCCTCTTTTGGGGTCAGTTATGATGATTTTCTGAATAAGACGGATGAAGTAGCCCGAAATGCCAAAGCTTTAGGAGCGAAGTATGTGCGGGTCGCCTGGATTCCTCATAACGGACCCTTCACGCTCCAGATGGCTGAAGAAACCGTGGCTAACTTCAATCGGGTAGGAAAGGTATTAAAGGAAAACCATGGCCTGACGTTTTGTTACCACAACCACGGGTTTGAATTTGAACCATATGAAAAAGGAACGCTGTTCGATTACATCGTTCAGAAAACCAATCCTGATTACGTAAGCTTTGAAATGGATATTCTCTGGACGTTTTTCCCAGGGCACAATCCGGCGGAGTTGCTTCAGAAATACGGCAAGCGATTCAAGCTCATGCACCTGAAGGATTTGAAGAAAGGAGTGAAGGGTAACCTGTCGGGAGGAACTCCCGTTGAAAACGATGTGGCTCTGGGAACAGGTCAGCTGAATCTGCCTGAAATCATGAAAGCGGCCAAAAAGTATTCAGGTATCCAGCATTATTACATCGAAGACGAAAGCCCGAATGTAAATAAACAGGTTCCGCAGACGATTGCTTATCTGAAGAAGCTGTAAATGAAGAAACAAAAACCAAAGAAGGCTGATCGACATGTCGATCAGCCTTCTTTGGTTTTTGTTCAGCGAATTACTTTTTCGCGGGCTGGCTCAACAGAAACTCAAAGTATTTGTCAAGTTCTTCCGCAGGAAAGCGTCGGGCCAGAATCTTTTTATCCTTATCCAGCACGTAAATCGTGGGCGTAGCCTGAGCGTCAAAGGTATTGAGGTAATCGGTGTAATGAACGGTTTTTCCCTGAGCGTCCTTATGAACGTCGATGACGTTGATAAAATCCTGCGTTTTGAATTCGTGAATAAACTTTTTCCATTCCGGTACATCACGCCGTAAGTCAGTAGCGTAGATTTTTACCCCTTTGTTTTTATACTTCTCATAAAACTTTTTGATTCCCGGAGTCGATTCCCGGCAGTGACTGCAGTCGTCAGAGTAAATGAGAAGAACCGTATAATTGGCTTTCACGTCATACAGATTCAGCGGTTTTCCCAGCGTATCCGTTTGGTACATGTTTGGGATTTTACTGCCCGTCAATAAAGGCTTCAGAACTTTGATCCTTTTTTTGAAACTGGTGACCGTGCTTGAGTCCCACAATACGGGTTCGCCTACGTAGTACTTCTCGCCCATGTGAACAAAGAGGGCTTCCGTTCCCAGTACCCTGGACTGTTCATACTTATTGGTAATGCGATACGCTACGTACCGACGCATCTCATTGCCCTTCGCCCGCGACATTAGCATATCCGCTTCTTTGATCAGAGAATCCGGAACCTGGTGAACCAGATTATCAAAGTAATAATCCAGTTTCTGCTGGAGGAATGGCGTGCGTAATAACCGCTCGTCGGTGAGGTCGACACCGTCGAAGTAGTGCTTTTTATAGTAACGATAGGCAAACGTCGAATCGGTTTTTCCGTTGGGTAACTTGGGAGCGGCGGGCACTTCCGGTTCACCGGCGGCTTTAAACAATTGGGCAGTGAAAGATCCCGCGTGTTCCCGAATGAATTTTTTACGGTATTCCTGAAGGTCTTTTTGAATGGTTTTTATCTTTTCTGCCGCAGTCGGATCGGTCTGGGCAGCGGCCCGCAGTTTTTGCAAAGCGGCCACCTGAGTTTTCATCTGATTATTCATCTGATAAAAAAGCTCGTTTTCCATGGAACCCGTCACTTTCAGATTCTGCGGTGGATTCCCGGCGGCTACGCTTTCTTTATCCGTGAATAGTTCAAATTGCTGATCGGCATCGACTATCACATCAAACAGACGCCACTGGCTGATCGAAATAACGTACAAACCTTCGGGTAGTTTCTGGGTTCCACTAAAGGTGAATGTACCCTGAGCATCGGCCTTGGCCGTATCCTGAACGAAGAATTGTCCGTTACCCAGGCCGGTATAATAAGCCAGGTAGCAGGTGCTATCCTGTAAGCCTTTGACGTGAGCAGTGATCTTATATCCGGACTGGGCAAATGCCGCGTAACTGAACAAAGTCAGCAGCAGAAGGGAGAAAAAGTGACGCATGGATTCAATGAAATGGATACTCAAAGGTAACGGTTAATCGAATAAAGTTGCGGAACTTTGCTGAGAAGACCGTGTCCGTACAACGAAATCCTTCCCTTTCTATGTTCTTTATCCTTTCTAAAATTTTCTTTTACCTCTTGATGCCCATCACTTTTCTGGTGTATGGATTGGTGTGGGCCATCGTTGCTAAATCACCCCGACGCAAAAAGCAGGCGGTAGTAGCCACGCTAATGGGATTGTTTATCATGAGCAATGGCTTTTTCGTGAATGAGATAACCCGAATGTGGGAGTATGCTCCCCGAACCCTGACTGCTGAGGAAACGTATGATCTGGCCGTAGTATTAACCGGGGGAATCGCGGATAAAAAAGGCGATAACATGCATTTTGGCAACTCAGCGGACCGCATTTTGCAACCTCTGTTTCTCTATAAAGAAGGAAAAATCAGGAAGATTCTTATTTCTGGCGGCTCAGGATCGGTATCTACTCAGGCTGATTCGGCCACGGAAGGGCTGGTCGCGGCTCATTTACTGATAACGGCGGGGGTTGCCAAAGAAGACATCTCCCTGGAAGGAACGTCAAGAAATACGCGGGAAAATGCGATGAATACCGCAAAAATCTTAAAGGGGAAGAATCAGAAAATTTTACTCGTCACTTCCGCCTTTCACATGCGTAGAGCCGTGGGCTGTTTTGAAAAGGCAAATGTAAAGGTAAGTCCTTACGCGACGGACTTCTACGCAACGAATGATGCTTACACCTGGGATCAGTTTTTAATTCCTCAGGAGTATAATCTGTTTACCTTGTATCGCGTGGTACATGAAATACTGGGTTATTGCGTGTACCGGGTGGTGGGTTACCTATAAGAACTCGTGAAGAAAGAGGAACCCGCTGAGTTTCAGTTTCTACAAAAGAGCTGGAAGGAACACCCTTCCGCTCTTTTGTAGACGATTAGGAAAGGATGTGAACCATTCGTAATAAATCATCCGAAATGGGTTTATCCTTGGTAATACATTCGATGAATGGCGTGTACACCAGTCGGTTATTCACGACACCCGTCATGACGTTTTTCTGCCCACGCAGTAAGCCTTCGATGGCTCCCAGGCCCAGACGGCTCGCCAGAATACGATCCTGTGCGGAAGGAACCCCACCCCGCTGAATGTGGCCGAGCGTCGTTACCCGAATGTCCACTTCAACATCAATGCTTTTCTTGATTTTTTCGGCAATCTCCGTTGCACGGCCTTCTTTTTCGCCTTCGGCAACCACCACGATGGAAGAAGATTTCTTCTTGACAAAACCCTGTTTCAAGGTCTTGATAACAGCCGAAACGGGTTCCGAATGATCTTCCGGCACGACAACGAACTCGGCACCGCCGCCAATTCCTGACTGAATGGCGATATACCCCGAATCGCGACCCATTACTTCAATGAAGAATACGCGGTCGTGAGAGTCAGCGGTATCCCGAATTTTATCGATGGCGTCGAGTGACGTATTGACGGCTGTATCGTAACCAATGGTATAATCCGTTCCGTACAAATCATTATCGATTGTACCGGGAGCACCTACCGTTGGAATTTTGAATTCATTGAAAAAGATCTCGGCTCCGGTAAATGTACCATTGCCTCCAATGGCTACCAGGCCTTCAATGCCCAGAGCTTTTAGGTTATTGTAAGCCTCCTGACGACCTTCTGGGGTAGTAAAACGACGCGAACGAGCCGATTTAAGAATGGTACCGCCCCGCTGAATTATATTAGAAACATCGCGGGAAGTCATGGGATAAATATCACCTTCGATCATGCCGCTGTACCCCCGACGAATCCCAAAAACTTCTACTTTATGGTACATCGCTCCCCGCACTACTGCCCGGATACAGGCATTCATACCAGGGGCGTCTCCTCCGGAGGTAAACACTGCAATACGCTTCATATTTGTGGTCAAGCCCGTGTTAAATTAATTGGTTGTAAATGGGATTTTAAAAAATTTTCACTGGGTTCCCTCTAAACTTTCTGCAAATTTACAGCTTCTTTTACTCTATTGGCTTAATGAACTTCAAAAATCAAGGACTTCATGGTAATTTAATAAGAAACCATCTTTTTTTCCAGAACTTTACGTACGTATGAATAAGTTTATCAGCTATTTTCAACAAATAACCCTCATCGCTGGTTCTTAAATAAATACAAAAAAATCTTTTGCCTTTTTGCCCCTGGTGGACGCAAATGCCGTAGGGTCTGTGAATATGAAACGAGTCTTCCCACTTTTTTTAATCTTTTTGAGTACGAGTATAGGTACGCGGGTCAATGGTCAGTTTTTGCTGGGGCAGAGTAATAGTAACTATGCTGGTGTACATGGGGTCTACCTCAATCCAGCCATGGCTGCCGACTCCCGATACAAAGTTCAGATTCACCTGGCTGGTTTCGAAAGTTACTTTTACAACAACTACCTGGTTTGGGAGGCTCCGTATTCACCTTTCCGAATGCTTACCAACACGGTACCTTCTAAATATCGCGGACCCAACAACGGAATCCTCTTCCGGGATCAGGATTACCTTCGGGAAAAACTCAATGGTCGCGATAAGCACGTTCGGGCCGGTGCCGAAGTGCGGGGGCCGGGAGTTCTGTTCACCATTAACGATAAAAATGCGGTATCCATCAACTCCCGGCTGCGGGTAGGGGTGGCCGCAACGAATGTATCCGAGTCGGTAGCCCGGTTGTTGCGGAACGGAACCTCGAATGCCAGTCGAATTGAGCCGGAAGCTTTCGGCAGCAGTCTGGATGCCAACAGTAACGCTCTGGTTGAGTTTTCAGGAACGTACGCCCGGGTCCTGATGGATGATGAGGAAGATTTCGTAAAAGTGGGTATTACCGCCAAACGGATGATCAGTTTGCAACAGGCTCATATTCATGGCAGTAACATTGATTATCAGTATGTTGCAGACCCAAATTCTCCGGCTGGGGCCAACGTCCGGATTGATAATGTCAATGCCCGGTACGGTATGACCAATGAAGGGGCTTACACCAATGCCGGTTTTAGTCCGGCGTGGTTATTGGGAAACGCCTCGGCCGGAAGCGGCTGGGGAGCTGATCTGGGGCTGGTGTACGAGTATCGTCCTGAGGTACGGAAGTATTCGTACCGCGAGCGGGGAAAGATGCTTCGCGACAATACCAAAAATAAATACCTCTATCGAATCAGCGTCTCCTTACTGGATATTGGACGGGTTACGTATAAAAACCCCAATTATGTCGAAGCCTATCGTCTGCAAAGGGCTGGATTACTACTCAATGAAAGTAATTTCCGGCAATCGCCCGGTTTGGAGGGGGTGATGGATGGATTAAACCAGACGCTCCGGGCGGGGGATAATGATAAGATTTCATCGTATCATACTTTATTACCGACCCGACTTCAGGCAAGTATTGATTATCTGATCCAGGACAAAGTTTACGTGAATGCCATGCTGATGCACGGCTTCGTTTCTAACAAGAACATTAACTTTACCATGCCTTCAGTACTAGCCGTAACGCCCCGCTACGAGGCCAAATGGTTTGAGGTAGCGGTACCCCTGGCTTTAACCGACAATTACAGTCGGCTGGCTCTGGGAATTGGGGCAAGGGCTGGCATCTTTTACCTGGGGTCGGATAACCTGCTTCCTACCTTCAATATCGGAAATCCGAAAGGTATGGAGTTTCACTTTGGAGCTCAGATTCCGATCTTCCGAAAACCACCCGAGTCTCAGCTGAAATGCTATCCGGAGAACGAGAAAAGGGGAATTTTCGGTTTCCTGAAGAAGAAACGATAATCAATAAAAACGCCGCTCAGACTTACTGAGCGGCGTTTTTATTGATTGACAGGCAGACGTTATCCCTTTACCATTCCGATTCCTGTCAGGATCAGACCGGAACCCAGCAATAGAAAAAAGGCCGGAGCCAGCCAGGTGGCCAGCGGGGCATCAATGCGAGCCTGTCCGGGCGTTTGCAGGGAATAGCGGACGGGTAAACTACGCCCTTTGATATTGGTACTGGTTATTCGCAGAGCGTAACTCTGTCCATTGACTGTGTACACGATTCGATCTTCCTCGACTACGCCGAGCGTTCGGGCGGTGCCTTTCATCCAGTCCCAGCGTTTGTTCAGAATGGTCCAGCCAATTAAGAAGGCCATGCCTCCCAGAACGATGATGATAACTCCAAAAACAACCATGGTAGGGTTCACTAAAAAAGGGGAATTACCCCCTTTTTTCTAAAGAATGTATTGACTTAAATCACGGTTCTGCACCAGTCCGGACAGCCGCTGTTCCACCAGCTCTTTGGTAACGACAACCTGAGCATTGGGTCCGATCTGGTCCGGAATGTCAAATAAGACGTCGTTCAGTAACTGGCTAACCACTGTTTGCAGACGTCGGGCACCGATGTTTTCAACTTCCGTATTTAACTGGAAAGCCACTTCGGCCAGAGCCTCAAGCGATTCTACATTAAAGGTTAGGCCCACTCCTTCCGCCTGAAGCATTGCTTCGTACTGCTTGGTTAACGCATTGCGGGGTTCCTGCAAAATGCGTACAAAATCCACCTGAGTCAGGGGTTGCAGCTCCACGCGAATGGGAAAACGTCCCTGTAACTCGGGAATCAGATCGCTGGGTTTCGAGACGTGGAATGCCCCGGCGGCAATGAAAAGGATATGGTCGGTATGGATAACCCCGTACTTGGTATTAACCGTTGATCCTTCCACGATGGGAAGTAAATCCCGCTGTACGCCTTCGCGGGAAACATCCGGGCCGGAGCCTCCACTTTTCGCGGCTACTTTGTCGATTTCGTCAATGAAAATGATACCCAGGTTCTCGGCCTTACGGATGGCTTCGTCCTTTACCTCATCCATGTCAATGAGCTTGGCCGCTTCTTCGTCCAGCAGTATACGCTTGGCTTCCCCGATGGTTACCTTACGCTTCTTGCGTTGTTTAGGCATCATTCCGGAAATCATATCCTGAATGTTCATCATGGAATTATCGTCAATCGGACCGCCCATGACGCCAATGTTTGGTGAAGCATTCTGCTGAACGTCAATGTCGATTTTACGATCATCAATTTCACCGGACTTGATTTTTTCCCGGAATCGTTCGCGGGTGCGTTCATTCAGTTCGGCATCCGATGCGTTCTCAATATTGTCGGTTGTGGGTGACAGCGAATGAGGATGAAAACCCGCGGGCTGTTTAACCGAAGGAATCAAAGCGTCAAGAATGACTTCTTCAACCGCCTGGGCCGCCCGTTCTTTGACGGACTCTTTTTTGGCCGCCCGAACCATGTGAATAGCCTGTTCGACCAGATCGCGAACCATGCTTTCCACGTCACGACCCACGTAACCTACTTCCGTAAATTTGGAAGCTTCAACTTTGGTGAAAGGAGCATCGGCCAGTTGAGCCAGACGGCGGGCGATTTCCGTTTTTCCGCACCCCGTGGGGCCAATCATCAGAATATTATTGGGCATGATTTCCCGTTGCATTTCGGCGGGGGCGTTCATGCGTCTCCAGCGGTTACGAAGAGCAATGGCTACGTTTTTTTTCGCTTCGTGTTGCCCGATGATGTATTTATCCAGTTCCGCTACAATTTGGCGGGGCGTAAGAGCTTCGAGATTTTTAGACATTCCAATGCTGTTTTCTTTCCATGAGTCGGTACCCTGACTCTTTCACATACTGATTTCTCCTTACAAATATTATTCTAGGGCACTGTTTCTGGTATTCATTTCACAGAATGATGTAAAAAAGTAATAATAAATATTTCCAGATTATAAGATTAATTAATTGACTATAAGTTAGTTAATAAGATATGTTTGCGTCCATTCCGAAGCTTAGGAAAATTAGAGCAGGAATGGCTGAATCGGAAAATTTGTCAGGCCTTCGGGCCGATCAGGTTGGAAAAGATAAGGCCTGAGATCGGCAAAAGGTCAGCTTATCCGAACTTCCCGAAAATAACTTAGCCACCGGATTCGTTGGTACTTGGATAGGTTCTGCGGTAGTCAAATTAAATTTTATAAAGTTTGAACTTTATACTTGCCAAATCCTTTAAAAACTACAAATTTTGTAAAGGAAATTGACTGATTCCGGGAATTTTTCGGGGAAATATGCAAGAAGTTAAAAGAGGAATCATACAGGGAGTGGTGGTGCTCATCGCTCTGATATATCTGGCCAAATTATTCTACTTACAAGTCATTGATGAAGGGTATTCAGAAGCCGCCGTTAATAATGCCATTGAGCAGGTGGTTCAGATTCCGTACCGGGGTCAAATTTATGACCGGAAAGGAAATCTGATTGTCTACAATACCCCGACGTATGACTTATACATCACGCCGAAAAAGGCTCGCATTCCGGACACGCTGCGTTTTTGTAACCTGTTAGGGATTACCAGAATGCAGTTCGACAGTATGTACAGTGTGGCACGAACGTATTCCAAGTTCAAGCCTTCGCTGTTCATGCGTCAGTTATCGGTGGAAGACTTTGCCCGCATTCAGGATGCCATGGTGGACTATCCGGGTTTCACGTTTGAAACCAGTGCCTTTCGTACGTATAATACCTCAGCGATGGCCAATACGCTGGGTTATGTCTCGGAGGTAAGCCAGAAACAACTGGAAGAACAGGAAGAAAAAGGGGAGCTGTACTACCGGCAGGGTGACTACATCGGGCAGAGTGGTCTGGAACGCTATTATGAGGAAACGCTTCGGGGAAAACGTGGCGTGAAGTACATCATGAAAGATGTTCACGGAGTCATCAAGGGTCCCTGGAAGGAAGGAAGCATGGACGTTTCTCCGGTAGCGGGCAAAAACCTGTATACTTCCGTTGACATCGATTTACAGCAATACGCAGACAGTTTATTTCAGAATAAATCGGGAAGTCTGGTAGCGATTGATCCCAGCACGGGTGAAATTCTGGCGATGGTTTCCTCGCCCTCGTACGACCCCAAGCTGCTTTCGGGACGTAATTATTCCAAAAACTATCAAAAGCTGGCTCTGAATCCCTTTAATCCGCTTCTGAATCGGGCCCTGCAGGGAACGTATCGTCCGGGGTCGACCTTCAAGACCGTCGAGACGCTGGTGGGATTACAGGATGGAGCCATTACGCCCAGTACGGTATTAGGTCATTCAGGGATTCGGATGAATTGTCACTGCGGCAGCAGCTCCAGCTCGCTGCACCGGGCCATTCAGCTTTCCTGTAACCCGTATTTTTACCACGTTTTCCGTCGAATTATTTATAACAATGACGAAAAGGATGTTTTCAAAAAGTCGAAGGTTGGACTAACCCGCTGGCATGAACGCGTAGCCAAATTCGGGATTGGACAAAAACTCGGCATAGACTTACCTTACGAACGCAAAGGCTTATTACCGGACGTTGAATATTACAACAAGCGTAACAAAGGGGAAAATAACTGGAAGTTCTCGAACATTTATTCCGTCGGGATTGGCGAGGGGGAGTTACTCGTTACTCCCATCAAACTGGCTAACGTCGCGGCTATTATTGCCAACCGTGGCTGGTACATCAAGCCTCACCTGGTGCGGGCCATTGGCAGTCCCAAAGGGGATCCCTTACCTGAATTCAGGGAAAAGCACTCGGTGGACATTGATAACCGTCACTTCGAAACTCTGATTTCCGGCATGGCCGATGCCGTGAGTAATGGCACCGTCATGCGGTCGGCGGTGGTTCCTGATCTGGAGCTTTGCGGGAAAACCGGAACTTCCCAAAACCGACCCGGTCAGGACGATAACTCGGTATTTATTTGCTTTGCTCCCCGCAATAATCCCAAAATTGCCATCGCAGCCATCGTCGATTATGGACGCTGGGGAGGCACTACCGCGGCACCCATTGCCATGATGGTAGCAGAGCGATACATCAAGGGCAGCGTTTCGCACAAAGGCCTGGAACGGGAGATGATGAATAAGTATCTGCTGCGTTTACCCGAGCCTTCCAAAAAGAAGAAGATTCTGGTCAAACCGGATCCCGCTGCTCATAAAAAGCAGACGCTGATTGTTCAGAATGGCAAAGTCATTGCCGTGCCTGCCTCCAACGTAACCCCTCTCCACTTCTCCGTTCAGGAATTTCTGACGGAGTTGTATTAATAGCCTCTGGCTCTTCACCGGTACTAATAGTTTAAGAAATTGGCTTCTCGCGATAATAGTATTTTAAATCGGATTGACTGGATCACCGTAGCCCTGTATCTGGCTTGTGTGGTGATCGGCTGGCTCAATATCTACGCCGCCGTTTACAATCCCGAGCAACCCGTCAGTATTTTCAATTTTGAGACCAACTCAGGCAAGCAACTGGTGTTTGCCGGTTTTTCGGTATTGATTATTATCGCCATTCTGGTGATCGATTACCGCTTCTGGGAGACGTTTGCCTTCTACATCTACGGTTTTATCCTGCTGTTACTCGTCGGCGTTCTGTTTCTGGGAGCTGACATCAAGGGTTCGCACTCGTGGTTTAGAATTGGCCCCATTGGCTTTCAGCCCGCGGAGGTCGCCAAGATGGCTACGGCTCTGGCTCTGGCCAAGTATCTGAGCACACCTGGAACGAATTTAGCGAAGTTTAAAGATCAGTTTACGGTGGCAATTTTCATGATCATCCCCATTTTACTGATTCTGTTATCCCGGGAAACCGGACAAACGCTGGTAATCATTGGGCTGGTACTGATGTTATACCGGGAAGGCTTACCCGGTATATATCCCTCGATCATCATTGTTTCAGCCACCTTACTGATTCTGGCCCTGACCGTTGAAATGCTGAACATTGCCATTGGACTGGCCGTTATTCTGGGTCTGGTCTTGTTTTTCATGCCCCGGTATCAGCGAAACCGAAAGACGTACCTCACCATGGGGCTTATTTACGTGGGTTGTCTGGCAGTGGTTTGGGCGACCGACTTTTTCATTCATAATGTACTGGCTCCTCACCAGCGTTCCCGGATTGAAGTCTTGATCGATCCCAACAGTCATAAACGCGGAGCGGGCTGGAATGTCATTCAGTCAAAAATTGCCATTGGTTCCGGGGGTATTTTCGGGAAAGGATTTTTACAGGGAACGCAAACCAAATTCGACTTCGTGCCCGAGCAAAGTACCGACTTTATCTTTTGTACGGTAGGCGAGGAGCACGGATTCTTTGGCAGTGTACTCGTGATTGGACTGCTCACGGGCCTGATTCTCCGGCTGATCATTCTGGCCGAACGCCAGCGGGTGAAATTCGCCCGGGTATATGGCTATGGCGTCATCTCCATTTTCTTTTTTCACTTTCTGGTCAACATCGGTATGACGATTGGCCTGATGCCTGTGATCGGTATTCCGCTGCCATTTTTTAGTTATGGAGGGTCCGGCTTGTGGTCCTTTACTATTCTGCTGTTTATTTTCCTGAAACTGGATGCTCAACGCTCGCTCATCATGTCGCGGGTATAAGTCAACGGTTACTCCTTGGAAGGATAAGGCACTCGCCGTGATTTGCGGATACGCGAATCACGGCGAACTATTGTTGTAGGGTATTGAAAGGGCAGGCAAAAGGAAGTGTGCCCGGAGCTGGTATGGGCCAAATAAAATGTAGGACTTAAGAATGAATTAAAAAAGATTGTCAGTTTGGATAATACTAGGGCGAACGCGTAATTTTAGCGGCTTTTTAACATTCCCCGCATAAAATTATGTCTACCTCCAGCTCCCTGACCGCGAGCACAACGCGATCGGCCTATACCATCATTCTGGTAGCCGCGTTGGGTTATTTTGTCGATGTATACGATCTGATTCTGTTCGGAGTGATCCGCAATCCCAGTTTACTGGATCTGGGCGTTCCCGAAAATCAACTGCTGGCTCAGGGAACCACGCTCTTCAACTGGCAAATGGCCGGGATGTTACTGGGCGGAATTTTCTGGGGCGTGATTGGCGATAAGAAAGGCCGCAAGTCGGTTCTGTTTGGCTCTATTCTGATGTATTCGCTCGCCAATGCCATCAATGGAATGATCAGCGATCTCACGATTTATGCGGTATTACGTTTCGTGGCAGGCGTTGGTTTAGCCGGAGAACTGGGAGCCGGAATTACGCTGATCAACGAAACCATGCCGAAAGAAAAGCGGGGTTACGGAACTCTGATTGTGGCCGGGTTTGGAGCTTCGGGAGCCGTTTTTGCCGCTTTATTACCCGAGTTTATTCCGAACTGGCGGATTCTGTACTTCATTGGTGGAGCGTTGGGACTGGCCTTATTAACCCTGAGAATCGGGACTTATGAGTCAGACTTATTTGAAAAAGTGGAACACAGCTCGGTGAAAAAAGGTGATTTTTTCAGCCTGTTTACCAATCAGAAACGCTTCAAAAAGTACCTGGCCTGCATTTTCATCGGTATTCCCATCTGGTACGTGATTTCCGTACTGGTGCTTTCGGCCCCGGAGCTGGTCAAAGCCCTCGGCGTTCAGAATATTCGCCCGAACCTGACGATTGCCTACCTCTATGCCGGACTTTCCATCGGAGATATCGTCGTCGGATTAATCAGTCAGCAAATCCGAAGCCGCAAGAAAGCGATTTATCTGTATCTGGCTTCCCTGACCGTTCTGGTGGTTTATTACATGTACTCTCAGGGACTTTCCCCCCAGGAATTCTACTGGCTGTGCTTCGTGCTGGGCTTTTTTGCCGGGTATTGGGCCATGTTCGTGACGATGTCTTCCGAACAGTTTGGAACCAACCTGCGGGCAACGGTTACCACTACCATTCCCAACTTTGTACGCGGTGCCGTGATTCCGATCAGTCTGCTGTTCAAAACGTTCATTCCCTCACTTGGCCTGATTGGCTCTGCACTAACCGTAGGGATGGTTTGCCTCGGACTGGCTTTTATTGCCAACTGGAGTGTGGAGGAAACCTTCGGAAAAGAACTCGATTACATGGAATAAAGTATCCCGGAAACGAATTCCACCGTCCGGCGGTCCACCCAATAGATACCGTCGGGCGATTTTTCATAAAAGCCACAATGGCCTCCCAGCCGGGGTGTTTCCAGCCAGAGGTACTCCGAATGGCGGGCTGCTTCTTCGGGCGAACAGCTGGGCGAAAGAATCGGATCGTTCTGGGCGTTCAAAAGTAACGTTGGCACCTGGATCGCACCCAGGTAAGGCAAAGCTGAAGTAGCTTCGGCGTAGTTACTCCATCCGAAAAAAGGAGAAACGTATTCGTTGGTAAAGTCGTCGAGCGTTCGATACCGGGCAAATTCGGCGTACTGTTTCGGATCAATGAGGTGTTGCCTCAGCGTCATGAATTTGCGGAGTTTTTTCATGAAATACCATTCATAAAAAGTGCCCCGGCAAGCTGCCATACTGCCCACCATGTCAGTAGGTGAAGAAATGGCAACCATCGCTTTCACAACCTTCGAAATCGTTGAACCCGACTCGCCCGCATATTTTAAAATCTGGTTGCCCCCCTTACTGAAACCAATCAGGATGAGTTCGGCATAGCCTTTGCCCAGGACATGACTGATAACCTCGTGCAATTCGTCAGTACTGCCGTGCGTCGTGATTTTTTCAAGACGATTACAACTGCCGCTCAGGCCGCGATGATTCCAGACCAGAGCATCGTATCCAGCCCGATTGAAAGCCTTGACGGATCCCAGAATGTACTGACGGGTACTGTTTCCCAAATACCCGTGTGAAAAAATTACTAATGGTTTAACGGTGCTGTCAGTCAGAGGATTAGGGTCACTTTGAACGGAGGCGTAGCTCCAGTCAAGATCCAGAAAATCGCCGTCATTCAATTCCAGACGTTCGCGTGAGTAGTTTACTCCATACACTCGCCGGAAAGAACTGGGATAAATCGTTGAAATATGCGGGTTTCTAATCCAGGAAGGAGCCCGGTAGGAAGATTCTTTAATCAATGGCATGAAGTAAAGATAACAGAACCCCCGGCGGGGTCTGAATGAATAATATTTTAAAATGGAATAATATTTTCTTTCTCAGGGAAGTGATACCGGTTTAAAGTGTAGTTTAGTCGAGCCAAATAATAAGGGTGTGTTGGCATAATCCTTTCACCTACTAGCTACCAGAAACTTTTTTAGTAGTTTCGTTTCACTATTGAATGTTTTCCTGCCAACATGACAGGTCCCTCGCTATATGAATAAAAAGAAGCCTAGTTCTCTCACCAACCTGCATCTAGTTGAAATGTCTGATTTTGATAGTATGGAAATGATTCCGCTGTCGGCAGGAGATTTTGATGAAAATGACGATCCTGCGGATTATGCTGAGCAACTGCCCATATTGCCCATTCGCAATATTGTGTTGTTTCCGGGGATGGTGATTCCAGTGACGGTAGGCCGTCAGAAATCCATCCGTCTGGTAAAGAAGCAGTATAAAGCCAAGAATAAAGTAGTAGGCGTGGTGGCCATGGCTAACCCGCAAAAAGAGGAACCCACGCCCGAGGATCTTTATCGGGTAGGGACGCTGGCCCAGATCCTGAAAATGATTGTGTTACCGGATGGAAACGTAACCATCATCGTTCAGGGTAAAAAACGCTTTGAAATTCAGGAATTCCTGAAGGAAGAGCCGCATTTTCTGGCTCAGGTTAATTACATCGACGACAATTTTCCTTCCAAACCCAATCGGGAGGCGAAGGCCCTGATCCAGTCCCTGCGGGATGCGGCTCATAAATCGTTGAATCTTAATCCTGAAATTCCGAGAGAAGCTCAGATCGCTCTGGACAACATTGAGTCCAACAACTTTCTGATTCATTTTTTATCGGCTAATACCAATGCCGATCAGGCCGAAAAACAGGCCTTGCTCGAAATGTTCCAGTCCATTGATCAGGCGACGAAGTTGCTGGAGGTCATGCTGAAAGATATTCAGCTGCTGGAAATGAAGCGGGAAATCCAGACGAAAGCCAGCACCGAAATCGATCAGCAGCAGCGGGATTATTACATCCGTCAGCAGATCAAAGTGCTTCAGGAAGAGCTGGGAATCGATTCTCCCGAACAGGAAATTGATGCCCTTCAGGCGAAAGCCGCTCAGAAAAAATGGAATAAAGAGGTAAACGACCAGTTCCAGAAGGAAATCAGCAAGTTACGCCGGACGAACCCCATGTCGCCGGAGTATCCCATTGGGATGAACTACCTGGAATTGATGGTCGATTTACCCTGGAATGATTATACCAAAGACTTCTTTGATTTAAAGAAAGCTCAGAAAATCCTCGATCAGGATCACTTTGGGCTGGAAAAAATCAAGGAACGCATCATCGAATATCTGGCCGTACTGAAAATGAAGGGTAATATGAAAGCCCCGATTTTATGTCTGTATGGCCCTCCGGGGGTCGGAAAAACATCACTAGGTCGCTCCATTGCGAAGGCTTTGGGACGCAAATACGTTCGCATGGCCCTGGGTGGGGTACACGATGAATCCGAGATTCGCGGGCACCGGAAAACTTACATTGGTGCCATGCCCGGTAAGGTGATTCAGAATATCCGGAAATCGAAATCTTCGAATCCGGTGTTTATTCTGGATGAGATTGATAAGGTGTCCAGTGACTTCCGGGGAGATCCATCTTCGGCCTTACTGGAAGTGCTCGATCCTGAGCAGAACGGAAGTTTTCAGGATAACTACCTGGAAGTAGAATACGATCTGTCGAAAGTACTTTTCATTGCGACGGCCAACTCTCTGGAGCCTATTCAGCCCGCCCTGCGTGACCGCATGGAAATCATCGAGCTGACGGGGTACACCATGGAGGAAAAAGTGCAGATCGCTAAAAAATACCTGATTCCCAAACAGAAACACGAGCACGGACTGGAAGGCAAAATGCTGAACTTTACCGATGCCGCCATCCAGAAGATAATCGAAGGATATACCCGGGAGTCGGGCGTTCGTTCCCTGGAGCAGAAGATCGGTTCCATTGTTCGGAAAATTACGAAAGCAATTGCTCTGGAAGAAGAATACCCCAAAACCATGCGTCCGGAAGACGTGGTGAAATTACTGGGAGCGGAATACTTCGATAAAGACGAATACGATAATAACGATACAGCGGGTGTAGTCACGGGACTGGCCTGGACGAGCGTAGGGGGAGAAATTCTCTTCGTGGAATCCAGCCTGAATCGGGGGCGTGGTACCCTTACCCTGTCTGGTCAGTTAGGCGATGTCATGAAAGAGTCAGCCATTACGGCTCTGAGTTACATTAAGGCTCACGCCGACGAACTGGACATTGACCATCGCTTGTTTGAACACTATAACCTGCACGTGCACGTACCGGCGGGAGCAGTGCCCAAAGATGGTCCTTCGGCGGGCGTGACCATGATTACTTCCATGGTTTCCGTATTTACCCAACGCAAGATCAAATCGAATCTGGCGATGACGGGTGAGGTTACCCTTCGCGGAAAAGTATTGCCCGTGGGTGGTATCAAGGAGAAAATTCTGGCGGCGAAGCGGGCCGGAATTAAGGAGATCATTCTTTGTAAGAAAAACCGGAAGGACATCGAAGAAATTAATCCTTCCTACGTTCAGGATCTGGTTTTCCATTACGTGGATCGCGTGGAAGAAGTATTAGCGGCCGCATTACTGGAGGAAAAAGTAGAACGCCCGATCAAGTTTGTTTTCCCGGATGAAAAAGAAAAACCTGCGGATACAGCCACTCCTGAAGTAGTCGTGCTGAATTAGTGAAAAGTCTGTAAAGTATAAAAGCGATGGATTCTATAGGATCCATCGCTTTTGTTTTACTACCCTGTTCGTCTATAAAACAGAAGTTCTCTTTTTTATAAACGTCGATATAACCGCATCCTTATCCCGGATTAGTAATTTCCCGAAAACGGCTTTTTCCCTGATGGATGAAGACAGGCTGCTTACCCCGGAAGCCAGGCGACCTCCCGTGCTGGTTCCGTACAAAGCCGCATGTAGTAAGGCCTCCTGCGTATTTCCCAGGGAATAAAGCGTGAAAGGCTCCGAGAGCGGAACATTCGGCGTGAAGCCCGCCGTATAATTGGATTCCCCGAGGCTATTGTACACTTTCACAATGATGGGCTGAAGGGCGAACGCATACGTACCCGTGTCGTCGATTAAGGTAGTGGAGCCCACGTTCTTACCATAGGTGGTTTCTCCAATCAACTGAACCGTTAGGTAAGGTTTCAATCCATTGATTACCAGTTCGCTGGCGGAGGCGGTCCACTCGGAAGTCAGGATCGTCACCTTGCTGATCTGGTTCCCGATGTTATTGACTTCATTCGTAAAGTAGGCATTGAACGCATCGCTTCCGTACTGTTGCTGAAGGTATCGATTCAGCAGGCTGTTGTATTCCTCTTTATAAAACACCTGGGAAGCTCCGCTGTATTTGACAATCAGACTGGCCAGCGTGACCGCCGTTGATCCTGAACCGCCGGGGTTATAGCGTAAATCCAGTATTAATTCCTGAATACCGGCGGATTTGAATTTGCCAAAAATCTGACGCAGGTGGTTGTCATACTCGTTGCCGGAAGAGTTATTGGGACTTGAGACGAATTGATTATAGATCAGATAACCCACCGTTTTGCCATTGACTACATAGGTCGAATCTAAAAAAACGGGATCTTCCTGGAAAGTCGTGGCCGTCACGGCCCGTGTCGTGCCGGAATCTTCAATGGTATTGCCGGAGCTGACCGTTCCCAAAGTGAAAGCAGTAGAGCCAGACGAGTTGTAGAGTAGTTCCTCGTAATTAGTAACGGTGAGCGTGGTGCCGTTGACCTTCGTGAAAAGATCTCCGCGTTTAAAGCCCGCCGTCTCCGCCGGGGAACCTTTGAGTACGTATAGCACCTGTCCGACGAGGTTTACCCGGGCGTCGTCGCGGTAAAAAAGACGAAATTGCATACCCGTTGTCAAACTTTCCCCGTTCAAAGCCGCCTTCAGCGTAGCCGCATCCGGTGAAAAATAGGAAAAGCGGTCACCATCCGGATTTGAGGTGGCATTATAGGTATTGAGCAAAGCGTTGAAATAAGATTCCGGTTCCAGTGTCTGATCGGTGCTGCTTTCGCCGGGAAGCTTATCGGTCCAGAAATAGTAACTGGCCATTTGTTCATAAATCCACTGATTTCCGGCTACATGGTCTTCGGAATTGGTTTCCGGCGTTGTATGTTCTGTGTCCTTTTTACAAGCAGAAAGGCCTATAAACAAAACTAACAGTAGCGAGGCTAGGGTTCTTTTCACGGGTTTCGTTGAAATAAGTGATATACTGGCCGTTACGCTCGTTCCAGAACTTCCGTTAAGTCAATGAATAAGCTTTGGGATTGAGGAGACGGTTTTGACGACAGATAACCCGAAATTTGCTACGTAGCTTCTTAAGGACTGGTACGTTTCTTTGCCCAGGTCAGCAGTAAACACAGGTAATAGTAGAACCAGAGCAATGACAAAGCCCGAGTTAGTGTATCTGAAAGACGATGGGATTATCCCCAATAGCCCATACCCGGTAGTGATCTATCGTCAGGTATGTACGGATAAAGGGTCTGAAGCAGCTCAGTGGCTGGAAGAACGTTTTGCGACCCACCTCTGGACGAATGCCTGGCGAAACGGAGTGTATCCCTTTCATCACTACCATAGTACGTCACACGAAGTTCTGGGCATTTATTCCGGTCAGGCCCGTTTGCAGTTGGGTGGAGAAAAGGGCCAGATGGTTGAAGTGACCACTGGAGACGTACTGATTATTCCCGCCGGAACCGGACATAAAAAACTGGAAGCCAGTGCTGATTTTGGGGTAGTCGGAGCGTATCCCGAAGGCCGTGACTGGGATTTGTTGAAAGGAGAAAAAGGCGATCGTCCGAAAGCAGATGAGAATATTCGTGCCGTGCCATTGCCCGCGAAAGATCCCGTCCGGGGAGGAGAAGGAATAAGCTTCTGGGCTACCAAATAAAAGAAGAGCTTTTACCGGTTAGGGAGAAGCCCTTCTTTATCATTAATTTAAAATTGAAGGTTGATACTCTTGAATGTGGTAATGGATAAATAAATTGAACGTGAGTTGGTTAGGCCGCTCTGCATTTCACTAGTAATGCTGAGGGTTTTTTACAACAGAAACCTATAGCTAAGAACTTCGCTTTTACGACTGGTGACTTATTATAGATGAAGGTTGCGTAAGGTTACCGATCAGAAGCAGATGCTCTCTGATTGTTGAACAAATATAAAGGGGTACCTTTTTGTAGGCTATTTTACTTAGATAAATGGTAGATATAAAAGCTTATAATGTAGAAGTCAGACCGTGTGTGGTAATAAATACTATACTTAAGAACTTCGTAGGTATATCAGTAAATGTATCATTAGCCTTCCCTGCCCCTGGTCTGGTAAGTATGTGAGTGATCCAATTCTACCCGATTAAACAACCAGATGAGTCTTGTTGCCAGTAGGGCAGAATTGGATCAGGCAATTATCGGGTTCCTCTAACGGAGGAGTCCCCAGGGGTCTCCATGGTTTTTATTAGGGTCTCCAGCTTTGTACTTAAACTCTGAATAGCTTTAATGTGACGGGCCTCCAGATCTGGCAAATTAGCGGTTGACTTCAAGGAGGCTTCATAAAGCAAGGCAGGTAACATCCAGGAAGCATAGCCGCTGTAGGGATCAGAAGAAGCGTATAGCGAGCGATACCAGGGACCAAAGGCCATCCCTTTTTTGTCAATGAACGATTGCTCCAGTTGCCGCATGATTTTGTTGAGTTCAGCAATTTTGTCTTTACGACCCGCTGCTACGTATTGTTGCCGGGCGGCTTCGGCGGCTTCGGCGTTCTTTTTCAACTCCGCTACGGCCCTTAGAACAGGATCAATAGTATAGGAGGGAGAATACGCTTTAATGGCTTTCTCAGCGGCTTTTAAGTGTGTGATCAAATCGCTGGCATAGCGAACCAGATCGTAGGGTAAGACATCCGCATTGGCCAGTCGCAGGGTCATTGTTCCAACTATCTGCTCCACCATCGGACCCATTCGGTACGTGGAATCCACGAACTTATGATAAAAGAACAGATCGTCGTAGGAGGAGTGATAGAGCGTTGGACCGCCTACGCCCGCACTCAATGAAGGTACACCCACGTGCATATAAGGCCCGATGTGATCGGAACCACCGCCGAGGTTACCAATGACAGGCTCGTTCATGGCCAGAGCCGGAGCCGAAGCAGCAATTCCCACCGTGCTGCCTCCTTTGGGCATACCCTGAGCCATCCAGTGCTGAAAAACGGTTTTGTTCGAGTCTGGATAATCCACCGCTTTGGTTGCTTCAATGACCAGCTTTTTCAGGGAAGGGGAAGCACTGGCTCCGAAAACCTTACCCGACACGGCAGCGTCAAAGTTCATATAGGCCACGGCTTTTTGCGTTAATTCATCCCGGAATTGTTCCGCCCACTCTGCCGAGCCAATGACCCCGAATTCTTCGGCATCCCAGTGAGCTACTTTAATGGTCCTGCGGGGTTTCTGGCCATTTTTCGCCAGTTTACCCAGGGATTCCGTCAGCCCTAACAGCATGGCCGTGCCGCTGTTCGGGTCCGTGGAACCATACGCCCAGGCATCGTAATGACAGCCCGCAATGATCCATTCATCGGGGTAATCGGTTCCCGTGAGCGTTCCTACGACTTCATAAATCCGGGTAATGGCCTTTTCCTGTCTGACGTTCAGGCGTATCTTCAGTCCGGTTCCGCCTTCCAGTCGGTACGTGAAGGGTAAGCCGCCCTGCCAGCCGCCGGGAACGGCCCTCGTTCCTTTCATCTGCTTCATAATCTCCAGAGCAGAGGCATAAGGAATGGGAGTTACCGGAATCTTATGCAGATCCACGTCTTTAGGGTCCAGACGTTTCACTTTCACCTTTCCGTCAATGGGTAAGGCGGGTTCAAAGGGAGTCAGCGGGTCACCCGTATAATTAACCGTTAACAAAGAACCCCGCTGAATGACACTTTCACTGGGTTGCGGCCCCTCGGGGAACGTCAGTCCCTTCATGTAGCCGTTGTCCGCCGGATCAGTGTAAATGATCAGGCCGGCTGCTCCGTGCAACTGGGCAAACTGGGCTTTATACCCCCGGAAGTTTCCGCCGTAACGGGCCAGGACAATCTTACCCTTGACGGAAATGCCCAGGTCTTTGAGTTTTTCAAAATCTTCTTTTCGACCATAGTTCGCATAAACGACTTCAGCCGTGACATCACCGGAACCCGAATACGCGTTCCAGCCGGGCATGAGTCTCGGGTCGGCGGCGTATTTATCCTCCGGGAAAAGATATTCCCGGATATTCAAAGGTTGACGAATCGGGGTCACGACTTCTACGGCTACGTCCCCCGGTCCTTTGGGTAAATAAATATCGTGCGGATAAATGTCTACCTGCCAGCCCGCTTTCCGCATGGTTTCGGCGATGTAATCCCGAACTTTTTCGTTTTCGGGCGTGCCGGCTACGTGCGGCACACTGGTCAGCTTTTCTAAATGGGTACGGTATGCGGCAGAGGATTGCTGCTTTTTAAACTCCGCTTCCATGCTAAGTTCAGTGGCTTCGCGGGCAGGCGTAAACCCCGTTAAGGTCTGAGCCTGAGCCAGGCCCGTAACTCCGAGGGCCAGGAGAGGTAAAAGTAGTTGTTTCATTGGAAAGAGAACGGAGGTGATCCAGGGAGAATAAAGACAGAAGAATTCGTGATACGAAATATCTTCCGTATAAAATTAGGTTTATCGTCTTAAAGAGAAAAGAAAAGTTTGATAATCTCTCTTGAAATAGAATGGTATAGTCTGCTCGACGAGGGAAGGGTAGTAGCAGAAATTCAGAACACTACTGAGGAGCCAGCCAGTGAAAAGGTGCCATGGGAAGGTTCCGAAGTATCCAGAAGAGGCAGATAACGGCCAGCAATCCTAAAATGATTCTTGGGTTTCGGTAGGCCTGAGGCATGGTTTCAAAGCCTAAACCCAGTAGGTGCGTTCGAATACTTAAGACCAGTCCCAGGCAGAGGTAGGGAATCAGGAGGATGAGTAAGGCATTGTAACGGAAGGCTTCCCGAAAGTTACCGTGCAGGAGCTGATGCAGAGCCCGCTGAGCTCCGCAGCCGGGGCAATGAAGGCCCGTGTATTGATAGAACAGGCAGGGCGGAAAAAAGGCGTGTTCAACGGGATTGAACTGGTAATAAAGGAAGGCGATGGCTATCAGTAGAGCCGCCACCATCCAATATAAAAAAAGACGTAACGTAGAAACCATTAATTAATAAGTTCTGGGGAATGTGCCACCGCCCTTAAGGGCACTTGTCATGATGGCTCCGTAAAAAATCACAAAACCCAGCCATAATACTACGCCAACGGCCAGCGGAATCAGGGTCCAGAGCTTGGCCTGACGGGCATCACTTTCGGCTCCGGCGTAATCGCCAAGGTTGTATTTGGCCTCCACGCGGGCGGCGTAGACGACTCCCACGACTCCTAGGTAGTTGCAGCAAAAAAGAGTAACGAGAATGGCCGGTACCAGCCAGTTAAAAGGTTTAGCAGGCGTGTTATAGTTGAAAGAGGGATTGTTTTCCATAATTGAAGGCTTAAGGTAGAAGTAACAAAAGAATGAATATGGGCATTACCCGTGGATTATTATTTAAATCCGGTAATCATTGTGAAGCTGATTGTACATCAGTCCGCCGTAAATAAAGAAAGAGACGATGTTGATGATAAGTCCTAACGCTACCAGCCCAGCCGTGACGTAAAACATGATCTTAGCCGTGTTGGCCGCACTTTCTGCTCCAGGATAATCACCGGCGTTGTACTTATTATCTACCTGAGTAGAAAAAACGATACCGATGATTCCGGTAATGGCATTGATACCGCAGCAACAGAATAAGCCTAAAACAGTAGCAGCGATATTTTCGGTTAACCAGTTCTTGGGTTTTAAAGGAGGCGTGGTAAAAGCAGGATCCGCTGGAAAGGGGGGTGGTACGTAACTCATAGTAAGGTTTGATGTTTAGAGTAGTTAGTTTCGCTGATACGCCCTGGTAGTAAAATACCCGCGATGTAACGCCTGCAATATGTAATAAAGTTTTGAAAACTAAGTAGGTGGAGGAGGTAATTAATAGTGGGTAGGTAAAGGATTTAGCAGAGGTAGGATTGGTATCCGGTACACAAAACAAGACCGATTATCCTCCGTCATTTGATTCGCTGCAAGGCCGTCAGGAAACCGCCAAATGACGAGTTCAAAACAGGATTTTCGCCTCTATGAGGTAATAAACCAGAACAATAAACGGCTCACTGAAAAATGCAACGGCGGCCGCTGAAAACTGAAAACTGAAAACAGAAAACTGAAAAAAAACCGCCCCCGAAAACAGGGCGGTTTGAACAAATAGAGCAGAGGTTGATCAAGCTAGAGTTCCGAAGGCTTCGCCAAAGGCTTTCATCTCGTCAAGTGTACCCATGGATACGCGGCACCAGTGTTGCCCGGTGAATTCCCAGTTACGAATGGCGATCCCTTTTTGAGCCATTTTTTCAACGAAAGACTTTCCATCTGATTTAAGCGGGAAAAGCACGAAGTTCGCCGAGGAAGGGAGGTAGTCATACCCCTTGTCTTTCAGGACTTTATATAAGTATTCTTTTGATTCCTTACACTTGGCTTTCGAATAGGTAATGAATTCTTCGTCGAGGTAACTCGCAATGGCTCCCTTCATGGAGGTAGCGGAAATGCTGCCACCACCCGTACAGTATTTATTAATCTCTCTCAGGGTTTCAGGTTGTCCGACGAGGTAACCGATCCGCAAACCAGCGAACCCGTGAACTTTGGAGAACGTCCGGGCAATGAGCACATTATGACCTTTTCGAACCAGTTCCATCATGCTGCTGGCTTTGGGATCCGCGGCGTAATCCATGTAGGCTTCGTCGATGAAGAGCGGTTTTTTCTTCGCCATGTCTTCACAAAAAGCGGACATTTGAGAAGCCTCTTCCAGCACACCCGTGGGGTTATTGGGATTGCAGAGGTAAACCAGCGATGTTTTGCTGTCTACTGCTGCTGCCATGCCGTTGAAATCGTAAGTAAAATCTTTAGTAACCGGGACTTTCTTGAAGGTGTTACCCAGATCAGAAGCCGCCCGCAGTAACTGCATATACGTCGGATCTCCGCCGACGATGTTCGTTCCTAAACCCCCTTTGAGGGTATAATAAATGCCCGAGGCCATCAGTAACTCGCCCGAGCCGGCCCCGAGCATTACGTGAGCTTCGGTAACGCCGTTTTCCCGGGCAATCATTTTCCGGAAAGCCAGGGCCGCTTCGTGCTGGTACATCCAGCCGCTGGAAACGGCATCCGCAATGGCTTTCTGAGCTTTCTGCGAAGGACCATACGGATTTTCATTTTTATTCAGACGAGCTTTGACCGCCATTCCTGCCAGATGCGGAAGACCGACTTCTGCCGCCTCGGCAGGTCTCCAGAAGTCAGATACGTGGGCTCCGGCGATGGCTAAAGCCCCGGATTTAAGCCAGTTGCGACGATTCATAAGTGCAGAAGTTTAGACGTGCATGGTCAGATTAAAGTAAGTTACTTGACCTGAATGGCCGACAGACGCGTAAAGGCTTGTCCTTTGTATTCGCCCGTCCAGTTAAGGGCCGCCCGGTTACCCGGTGCCGGTGCCGAGATACCCAGTTGAGCCCAGGTGGCTGTGAAGGTTACCACCCCTTTAGCGTCGGTAGTGGCTTCGCCAATGGGGGTACCATTGCGTAGGGTTAGTTTAATCGGCAGATTGGCCAGAGGAAGGGAATCAATGCCTTTGGTATAATCCAGAATATGGGTTTTGTCCAGTTCCAGAATTCGGGCGGTCAGGGTTGCTGACTTGCTACCCTCCAGCATAACTGTGGGTTCGGTGGCAAAATCAGTCTGGTAGGGAGCTCCCAGTACCTGCACCAGCACGGGCGAAACTACCCGGGGAACGAACGGATCTTCGGCTTTCTGGCAAGCCGTGAGAAAGCCAGCACCAATCAGAAAAGTAAGGGGTATGAATAGTTTTTTCATGAAATCGATCGCTTGAATTTCCTTACTGAAATGAATACAGAACTTTATTTTTCTGCCCACCAGAGTTTCGTTTTGAAATCGTCAGTACCGCCGTTGAGGGTAATGCCCGCTTTCATGTTCTCGCCGTTGAGAGACGCTTCCGAGCCGGGGTACGTTAAACGGGTGGGCAGCACGCCATCATTCGCAAACACCGAACGGGGATCTTTGGCCGGGAAAAGGGGTAAGCCCGTTCGCCGCCATTCCACCCAGGCTTCCACGCCATTGGCGAAAAGGCTAATCCATTTCTGCTCCATGATTTTTTCGCGGGTAATCGTCCCTACGGTCGTGAAATAGCTGGCGGGTGTAGTCAGACCGTATTGCGTCATGGAGGCATTGACTCCCTTTTCAAAATACTCTTTCGCCGCGGTTGCTCCGCCCTCAATGTCGCCGTCGATGGCTGCTTCGGCCAGAATGAACTGGAGCTCGGCCAGCGTCATTACTACCTCTGGAGCATCGGCTTTGGTAAACGCAGTTCCAATTTTAGCCGCCGTGGAAAGGTACGTAGTGGCGATGGCATCGGGTAAGCCGTTGGGAACGCCCTGCCAGGCATTGCCCTGTTGCGTACCGTACACTCCCAGGCGGGGGTCACTCAGGCTTACTAACTTATCCACCAGCGTTTTCGATAAATTCCAGTCCGTCCGGCTTCCCCAAATCATGGTTTCGTTCCATTCATTATTCGAAGGGCGGGAAGTGGTGGTTTTGAGGGTAGCGTTATCGTCGTTGCTGGTAAAAATCGGGTAGGTCGTTGGATCCGCCAGAATTTCTTTCATAATGGCCCGGGATTCGGCCGGTTTTTTAGCCGCCTGGCGATTGGCTAAACGCAGCCGCAGGGAATTAGCGAATTTCTTCCATTTCAGAATGCTGCCGTTGTAAACGATGTCTCCGGCAATGGCCGGACCTGAAACGGAAAGTTTTTCATTGGCTGTTTTCAGATCCGCCAGCATTTGCGTGTAGACCTGTTCCTGAGAATCGTATTTGGGCGTTAAAATCGGGGCTTCCGCTCCGCCTTTTAAGGCTTCCGAGTAAGGAATGGCTCCAAAGGTATCCGTCAGTAAAGAGAAAACCCAGGTCCGCATCACCAGAGCTACGCCGTAATAACTGGCATTGGGCTGGCTGCCATTTTCGGCCGTAATGGTCAGGATTCGCTGATAGTTTAACTGGGAATCATTGAAGAACGACTGCCAGTTATTGAGCATCAGGGCTTGGGAAGCTTCGTAGTTATCGCCTTCATTGGAATAAATGTTCCGCCCCAGATGCTGAATCCATAACTCGGCCGCATCCAGATTCAGTCGTTCAAACCGGGTATTGCTACCCCAATAGCGATCAATGGATTTCTCCAGCCCGTAGGTTAATAAATACTGGGGCGAAATAGTCGTGGGACTGTTGGGGTCTTTGTTAATGTTGTCAAACCGACTCGTACAGGCAGAGCTTACCAGGGCGATGCCCGCGGCCAGTGTTAGGTTTTTCAGGGAAAGTATCTTCATTGCTCAGTGATTATCGGTGATGAATCATCAAAAAGGGAGATGGGTATCCGGTCGTTAGAAGCCAAGACTCAGGTTAAAGCCCATGCTTCTCGAAGAAGGCAGTTCACCGTACCCAAAGCCCTGAGCGTTACCGCCGTTGGCATCAATTTCAGGATCAGCATGAGGATGATTCCGGAATAACATGGCCACGTTACGACCCACCACTGAAAGTCGGGCTGACTGCAAACGCAAACGTTTGATAAAAGCCGATGGAATCTGATAACCGAAGGAAACTTCCCGAAGCTTGACGTAGGAGGCATCGAAAATGGCGGCTTCGTGGTAGTTACGGGGGTTGTTGTACCCGTAATACTGATTGGCCGCCACAATGGTCGCATTAGGAGCGAAGGTATAGCCCCCATCCGCCCGGCGAACCGCACTGACGCCCTGACCAATCACGCCCTCTTCCCGGCCCATCGCCGTTTCTGCGTACTGTCCCGTCCAGCGGGCGTTGGCGGTTCCTTCGTCGTACATGGCTCCGCCGATTTTAGCATCAATCAGTGCCGAAAGGATGAACCCTTTGAAAGAAAAGGTATTGGAGAATCCACCCGTCCAGTCGGGCTGGATGTTGCCCAGGATTTTCTGAGTAGTGGACCGGACCGGCAATCCATTGTTCAGTACCAGCTGCCCCGCGTATTGGCCGGTAGGATCATAATAAGCTGCCGATGGATCACTGCTTTGGACGCGTTCAAACCCATAGCCGTATAGAGTTCCGTAGGGCTGACCGGCACGGGCTTCCAGGGTTAAGCCCCGGCGTTCGTTAATAACGAGGTTATTCAGAACGCCCGGTAACAACTCAAGAACGGTATTGCGGTTACGGGCAAAGTTCAGGCTAACGTCCCAGCTAAAGCCATTCCCCAGTTTCAGGGGTATTCCGGTGATACTGATTTCTAAACCCCGGTTTCGCATCTTGCCAATGTTCTGAATACCATCGGTGTAGCCCGTAGCCTTGGAGTATTGAACAGGAATGATCTGGTCTTTGGTGATCTGTGAATAATACGTAACGTCCAGTCCTAAACGTCCCCGAAAGAAACGAGCTTCCAAACCGGCTTCCTGACCCGTCGTAATTTCGGGTTTCAGCAGGTTATTGGGTTTACGGGTAGGTTCGAAAAACTCAGGTAAGGCCCCATTCCAGGAAGTCCCGGCGGTGTAACTCGGCATCAGGCGATAGGGATCCGTGTCATTCCCGACCTGAGCCAGACTTCCCCGGACCTTCAGGAACGAAAGCACACCGTTTTTCAGCGAAGGAACCATATCCGAAACCACCGCACTCAAAGCCGCCGAAGGGTAGAAGTAACTGCGGTTGCTGGCGGGAAGGGTAGAGGACCAGTCATTGCGGGCGGTGATATCCAGGAAAAGCATGTTCTGCCAGCCCAGATTGACGGCCCCAAACACCGACTGGCTTTCTTTCCGCTCAATGCGGCTGGCCACGGTATTCTGCGTAGCAATGGAGTTGGCGAGGTTGTACACGCCGTCCACCACCAGCTGACCTACGTTGGTATAGTTTCGTTTGTAGTAATTCGTTCGTAACAGAGCACCCGCCGTGGCACTCAGCGAAAAGGCTTCGGTGATGTCTTTTTTATAGGTTAAAATGACATCGGTATTATTTTCCTGCCGACGCATGATTTCTTCAGAATACGCTCCGTACACGCGAGAGCCGTTCCGCACCCGCTCAAAATTGCTGACGTTAATGACGGTTTGCGTCCACAAATCCGTACCCGAACGGAGCATCAGGTTTAAGTCCGGGAGAATTTTATAGGTAAGGGCCATATTGCCCACCAGACGATCTTTCGTGTCGGCGTTGGGCAGCATTTCCTGTAAGTAATAAGGATTGGAAAAGAAGGTATGCTGCCAGTTGGGAGGATTGCCATCGCCGGCTTTCTGAATGTGAACGTCAGTATAGTCACGCCAGTTACGCAGTTTATTCCAGTCCGTCTGGCGGTGTGACCAGATGAATTCCTGACCACCGGCATACCCGCGGTTACCGGAGCCGCTCTGAATATATTCCGCCGAAAGAGATACGTTAAGTTTTGGGGTGAAGTTATAGTTGGTATTGAGTTTGTAATTATTCCGGTGATAATCATTGTAATACATAATTCCCTTCTGATCCAGGCGACCCAGCCCCAGCCGGAAGCTGCCTTTCTCGTTGCCGCCCGAAATCGCAATGTTATTCGACCAGGTGCTTCCCGTTTGCCAGAAATCCTGATAATTGCCGGGCATGGGCGTTAAAGGAGCTACGTCCGTGCCCGTCCACCACTGCCGCACCAGCCGCCCGTCCATCGGAGCACCCCAGCTTTCATCGGTTCCTTCCGTTCCGGTCAGTGGAGCGTAAGGACCGTACGCGGCCCGGTACTGAGCGATTTCATTGGGATCCGTAATGGCTCCACTCCAGCCGTCATGATACCAGGTGCGGTAGCCGTTTCCGCCACCGTAGGTATTCTGAAAGTTGGGCGAAATCCAGGGACGCTCGATGGTATAGTTGGTATTGACTTCCACACCAATTCCCTGCTGGCCGGACCCGTCTTTCGTCGTAATCAAAATAACGCCATTGGCTGCCCGGGACCCGTAGAGGGCGGAAGCCGAGGGTCCTTTCAGAACGGATACGTCCTTGATGTTTTCGGGATTAATGTCGCCAATGCCGCCCCCGAGGCGTTTACTGAAGGTCTGCTCAATGGGCACGCCGTCCACGACGATCAGCGGCTGGTTATTATTGGTGATGGATGACGCTCCTCGAATCTGGATGGTGGAGCCCGAACCCGGCCCCGTGCCCGACTGAATGCGTAACCCCGCCACTTTTCCCGAAAGAGCATTGGCCACGTTGGAAGGACGGACCTCCGCCACGGCTTTGCCGCTCAGGCTCTGCTGGGCGTATCCCAGGGCTTTCTTTTCCCGCTGAATCCCGAGGGCCGTGACCACAACTTCCGTTAACTGTCCCGCTTCCGGTTTCAGGTAAACATCCAGCGACGTCTGAGTCGTAATGGACACTTCCTGTTTAATGTATCCAATGAAAGAAATAATCAGCGTTGCTCCGCCCGAAGGAATGGGTAGTTTAAACTGGCCTTCGCCGTCGGTGGTGGTGCCTACGGAAGTACCCTTGATGGACACGGAAGTGCCGGGTAAGCCTAGTTTCTCGTCGGCCGAATACACTTTTCCGCTCAGAATCTGATTCTGGGCCGAGACCGTAAACGACCAACCCATCAACAAGGCCCAAAGCCATAGTAGATTTCTCTTCATAAATAATGTGGTCAAGCGTGATACATGGGAGGCTCAGCCGATTGGAGCTGAACAAAGACACGGTACTGGGTACGCAGAGAAAAAGGAGTAAGTAACTAAAGCCGGCTTGCGGAGGAGCAGACGCGTAATTCAGGACCTGAAACTAAAGGATCGTTTGCATGAGCAGATGTTTCGAGTAGTGCGTTTAGGAACGAGTGGGAAACCATTGCTGAAACAAATTTACGTACGGCCACAGGTCAGGGAAAGGGCCGCAATCTTTCCGATTGACCTGCGGAACCGTAACGTAAGCTGCCTGATCATGTTTCCGGAAAACATGTCATTCAGTGCCAGAGGGTAACCATCCGTCCGAAAGCGTGGACGATGGGTTACTGTTCGTACTTAAAGTATAAGTCAATTTCTATTTCAGTCAGGCTGCTGACTCTAACGTACGTAGTATACGTTGATCGGCTGTTCAAGTAAATGAAAGTGTTCACAACGACTTTCCTTACTTCCTGACTCCAGCAAGTTTTCCATAGTGCGGCCGGGAAAACTTACTTTTGAAGAGGCTACTGATTCTTGAACTATTTATAGGTACAACATTATATCTAAATTTATAAAAAACCAAATTATTAAGTTTATTTTTTGACTATATAGAAACATAATTTTGAAAAAATCAATTTTTACAGAATATAAATATTTACATAGGTAAATTTATTATCGTAATAGTGATAATTATCCTGGATGAGAGGTTTCAAGTAAAGGGAAATGACAGGGTAAGGTAATTGAATATTTTTAAGGCAATTATACTTTTTCTACCATAACGGAGTTATACTAGGTAACTGAATTCAAGGTAATTAGCAGCGGTAACCGAGAATGCCTGGGTTAATAATTTGGCAATCTGGCCGAACCCCGCCATTTTTGTGCCGCTTACCGAAACCCCCATATTTGGAATGAAATTACCAGTATTGAAGATTTCGGCTCTATTGAGTTGTATGGCTTTTTGCAAAGCAAAAGCTCAGGGTGTGGCAGAGATATCGGGTTTGGCCTCCATTTATCACTCCAAGTTCGAAGGGAAAAAAACCGCTGCGGGCGAATTTTTCAACCAATCTTTTCTGACGGCTGCCCACAAAACCTTACCATTCAATTCTTTGGTGGAGGTAATTAATCCCGATACCAAAAAGTCAATTATCGTCCGTATCAACGACCGAGGGCCTTACGGGCATCACCGTTTAATTGACCTTTCAGAAACCGGAGCCAAGTTGCTGGGCTTTCTGGGAAAAGGCGTCGGAGAAGTAACCATTCGCATTCTGCGTTGGGGTGGGGCCACTTCCCCTAAACCCCTGCTTGATCTGGAACCACAGATCACCTATTTCGTTGCTGATTCCTTAATGAGACGTACGAGTAGCGTGCGGGTGCATCGGTAACAAAACATTCTTCTGCGGGTTGGGTTTTACAAGGACAAGGAATATCTTTCGATTCCCATTCTGACTTCGTATCTTTAAACTACGAAAGGATTAATCACAACGAGTATGGACGATACGCTTCACCCGCTTTCCTGGCTTTCGGGCCTCGTTTGGGGCAAACCTGAAGAGGAATCACCCGCCGAGGAAGCCACTATATATTTATACCGCGTAGGAGAAAAGAAAGCTTTTTTTCGCCGTTTTAAAATCTGGATTAACGGAAAATACATCGGTAAACTGGACAACTGGGGCAGCATGGCTCTAAAACTCGAACCCGGCACGGTACGGATCGAAACGGCCCTGAGTGGATTAACCATTGTTCCGCGTTTACGCGAAGAAGTAACGATAGATGTTCACCCCGGCTGTGAGTACTTCATTGAAGGAAATCACCGATCCGGTATGTTGAGAGGTTCGCTTGGATTAAGTGAAGTCACGGAACCGACATTCCGGAAATACGCCAGTTATCTGAAAAACGTAGGCTGGCGAAAGGTATAAGCATCCGCATTTTGAGGAAAGCTCTGACTGAGTCAGGGCTTTTTTTATGACTAAACCAGGCGATTAATCGAGTATAAGGGCACTTTTGGTATCTATTTCTTAGTATGAAACGTTCAGTTATGATGCTGAGTACAGCTTTAGCTCTGGCTCAGATAGGGCAGGCCCAGACGGGAAGTCCGCAGGAACCCGTTCGATACGTGGGCGGTGAAACGGTAGATCCCAGTCTCCACGAAGGGCGGCTGCGGTATGCGGTGGGTACCGAAAATCGACAAACCATGCGGGCCAATCGCACGCATCCCGAAGCGTCCGAAGGCTACGGCTGGACGTATAACCACGCGTCAAACCTGTGTTACTGGAATCATACTTTTTTTCAGCAATACCTGAGTAACCCCGTAGACGAGCACGTCGCTCCGGGCCAAACGCTACTGGTCACTTCCAGGGACGGTCGTCACTGGAACATGCCGCAGGTAGTTTTTCCACCGTATCAGGCTCCGAAGGGCGTAGAAATTCCCAAGGGCTACAAAGGGTACATGATGCACCAGCGGATGGGATTCTATACGGCCGCTGACGGCCGCCTGCTGGTGCTGGCTTTTTACGGTCACACGGAAGATCCCTTCGGCAAAGGAGGCATTGGCCGGGTGGTGCGGGAGGTGTACAAAGACGGTTCATTCGGCCCCATTTACTTCATTCGCTATACCAGTCACGCCGACTGGAATGAATCCAACACCAGTTACCCCTTTTACACGAAATCGACCGATGCGGGTTTTGTGAAAGCCTGCGATGAGCTGCTGAAAAATCAGCTGATGACGTTTCAATGGTACGATGAAGACAACGGTGTAGATGGTTTCTATGGAGGAAAAGAAGCCGGACAAGCCCTGTCGTATTACCACCGCAAGGATGGGAAAGTGGTGGCTCTCTGGAAAAAATCATTAACGGCCCTTTCTTCCGATGAAGGCAAAACCTTCTCGAAACCCGTAAAAGTGCCAACTTTCCTGATGTCGGGTGGTAAGCAGTGGGGGCAGAAAACGGAGGATGGCCGGTATGCCATCAGCTATAATCCCATTGAACAAACGCAGTACCGCTTTCCGCTCGTGGTAGTAACGGGCGACGATGGCATTCTCTTCGATCATATGCTGCTGGTGCAGGGCGAGTTACCCGTTCGCCGGTTCACGGGCCGATGGAAAGATTTTGGTCCCTGTTACATGCGGGGTATTGAGGAGGGCAACGGAAATCCGCCGGGCAAGGATATGTGGCTGAGTTACAGCATGAATAAAGAAGACATCTGGGTCAGCCGGATTCCTACGCCGGTTACTTACGCCGTGAAAGGAGCGGTAAAGGATACCTTCGATCAACTGGAAATCGAGGGAGCCATACCTGACTGGAACATCTACGCTCCGAAATGGGCTCCGGTATTGGTGGCAGAAACGCCCGGAAAAGCAGGTAAGGGTCTGTTACTCGAAGATACTGATTTATACGATTATGCCCGGGCCATTCGGGTCTTTGAAGAAGGGACGCAGGTGACGACTCAATTGAAGGTATATGCCGATCCGAAAAACACGGGAATGCTGGAAATCGACCTCACGGATCAGTACGGAAATCGGCCCGTCCGGATTCGTTTCAACGAAAAGAATCAGATCGTTGCTACGGACGGTAGTACGGAAAAAGTAGTGCAGAACTATCAGAAAGGGCAATGGTATACGCTGGAGCTACAAACACTGGCGACGCTGAAAGGACATTTTTCAGTAAAAATCAATGGAAAAACTGTGCTGGAAAAAGCTCAGTTAGCGGAAGCCGTGAAATCCGTTGAACGCTTATCGCTTCGAACGGGAGCTTACCGAAATTTACCTAATCGGCAAACGCCCAATGAAACGAATGATCCACCGTTGCCTAACGCCGATGTGCCGACGAGCCCGACGCGGTTTTATGTGGACGAGGTCAGCATCAGGAAATAATAGAAAAAGGTAATCGCAGACTGCGGTTACCTTTTTTGTTTTACCATGAAAATGATTAGCCGTGGTTGGTATCTTCCACCAGACCACGGCAAAGAAAATGGTTGGTGAAGACACCAGCCATGGTGATAGCGGCAATTGCAAGCTAAGTGGTTACTTTTTTTGTTTTACCATGAAAACTATCTGCGGTGGTTGGTATCTTCCACCAGACTATGGCAAGGAAAATGGTTGGTGTCTCCACCAACCAGGGTGAAAGGGTGTTCGAGGTAGGAGGAAGTTAATATTACTTTTCTATGATGTTCATTCTCGCCATAGTTGGTTTTCTCACCAACCAATTACAACTGAGATACCAGCCAGGCAGGGGATAGGTTTTGGTAACCTTTCCACGATTCCCATCTTCGGGCTAAGACGCCATCCATACGGTCTAAAAAAAAATCTGAGGCATAAATAACTTTCTCTATAAAGTCTATTAAATCTATATACTTTATGATTTAAATTATTAGTTTTGTTCCGGAACTTTCAAATGCCATTCATGAAGCCACGCATTATACCTTATTGTTGAGCATCCCACGAACCTATTGCTGAACCCTTCCTTTTTCATCCCAACAACCATTATCTGTCTTGAAGACGTATCATTCTCCCATGAGAGCCATTGCTACAACTCTATTATTTACCGTCAGTCTGGTACTAACGGTCTTTACCTCACAAGCTCAGGATCAACCCATTATTAATGCCACCTTATCCGGTACCGTTCTGGATGCCAATACCGGGGAGCCGCTGGTCGGAGCGACGGTAGTCATCAAGGGAACCACCAATGGAGCCAGCACCGACGGCAACGGACAATTTAACCTGCGAACGGGTCAGAAATTACCTTTTACGCTGGTGGTATCCTTCGTGGGATATACCCAGAAAGAATTCGTTGCCCGGGATCGGCAGGTAACCATTTCACTCGAACAGGCGGCTAATAAACTCGAAGACGTCATTATCTCGTCCCGCCGTCGGCAGGAATCGGCTCAGGACGTTCCCATTCCCATTTCCATCATTCGCGGTTCTACGGCCGAAGATGCGGGAGCGTTTAACGTGAACCGTCTGAAAGAACTGGTACCGACGGTGCAGTTGTACGTTTCCAATGCCCGGAACACCACGCTGAATATTCGCGGACTGGGTTCCACTTTCGGGTTAACCAACGACGGGATTGATCCCGGTGTGGGCTTCTACGTGGATGGGGTGTATTACGCCCGTCCGGCAGCAACGGCTCTGGATTTCATTGATATTGACCGGATTGAGGTGTTACGTGGACCTCAGGGAACGCTCTTTGGGAAGAACACCACGGCGGGGGCTTTCAACATCACCACCCGCGGAGCCAGCTTTACGCCCGGAGCCAATGCCGAGTTAAGCTACGGGAATTACGGTTTCTTACAGGCCAAAGCGTCCTTGACGGGTCCGCTGAGCAAAAAACTGGCGGCTCGTTTGTCGTTCACCGGAACGCAGCGGAATGGCCTGTTCTACAACGTACACACGCAGCTTCCCATCAACGACATCAATAACATCGGCGTTCGGGGGCAGTTTTTATATACGCCTACGGATAATGTAAAAATCACCCTGATTGGCGACATTTCGGATCAGAAACCCAACGGCTACGGCTGGCCCGTAGCGGGTGTGGTGCCAACGCAACGGGCGGCGTATCGTCAGTTCAATAACATCATTGCGGATCTGGGTTATACTTTACCTTACAAAAGTGCCTTCGAACGTAAACTGGATCTGGACACGCCCTCGAAAGCGGATAACCAGTTAGGCGGCGTTTCGGTCAATGCCGATATCAAAATTGGAAACGGAACGCTGACCTCCACTTCGGCCTGGCGTTACTGGAAATGGACCCCGCTGAATGACCGTGATTACATTGGTCTGCCCGTATTCACGATTTCTTCGGGTAACTCGGCCCACGATCAGTGGTCGCAGGAGCTTCGGTATTCCGGTAAAATCTCCCCAAAATTGAGTGGGGTGGTAGGCGTATTCGGCCTCTGGCAGGATTTGAAATCCGATCCTGTGCAGACGGAAGAGGCGGGTTCGGCCCAGTGGCGGTTTGCCCAGAGCACGACAAGCCCGCTTTGGAAAACACCCGGTCTGTTTGATAACTTCGGTATTCGCACGACCAACCGCATTCGCAGCACCAGTTTAGCCGTCTTTGCTCAGGCTGACTGGTCGATCACCGATAAGCTACACCTGCAACCCGGCATTCGCTATAACTACGATAAAAAAGTGGTGGATTACAACCGCGTGACGTACGGCGGTCTGCAGACAACGGACGCGGCTTTGCTGGCTCTGAAACGTCTGGTGTACACCGACCAGGCCTTTAATACCGATTACGATCAGGGTAACTTCTCGGGTCAGGTGTCGTTGCAATACAAAGCCAACAGTAAATTCAATGGCTATGCGACGTATTCGATTGGTTATAAGCCCATTGGCGTAAACGTAGGTGGGTTACCTACGGCGAATGGCCAGACGCTGATTGAACTCGCCAACGTGAAGCCCGAGTACGTTGATCACAAAGAATTTGGCGTGAAAACCAAGCCTTCGGTAAACTCCATTCTAAACTTGACCTTCTACCGTTCGGACATCCGCGATTTCCAGACGCAGGTACAAACGCCCGAGCCGGGCGTCAACCGGGGCTACCTGGCCAATGCCGAGAAAGTTCGCGTGCAGGGAGCCGAACTGGACGGAAGCATCCGTTTCACAAAACTGAATCTGAACGCGGCAGTGGCGTATACCGACGGAAAATACCAGAAATTTACGAACGCTCCCGTGCCGCTGGAAGAAGTAGGCGGGGCTCAGGCCTTCAAGGATATTTCGGGCGGAGTATTACCCGGTATCTCGAAGTGGTCCGGATCCGTAGGGGGAGAGACGCATACCAGTGGTACCTTCCTGGGGCTGAAGGGAAACTACTTCCTGGGTGTGGACGTGTTCTACCGTTCGAAATTCTCATCAAGTCCTTCGCCTTCGAAGTATCTCAACATTGACGGCTACTCGCTAACCAACGGACGCCTGGGCTTCCGAGGTTCCAACGGACTGTCGTTCTTCGGCTGGGCGAGAAACGTCTTCAATAAAAACTACTACGAAATGTTACTGGCCGCCCCCGGCAGCTACGGGCAGTACGCCGGTATCGTAGGTGACCAACGCATGTATGGGGTAACCATTCGGTATACGTATTAAGAAGTTAAGCCTTTCAATGAAAACAGGTAATCGCAGGGGACTGCGGTTACCTGTTTTTTTGTTTAAGTTATTTTTATTATTCCGCCCTTGTTGGTAATCAACAGTTACTCACCCTGTCTTCCCGAACGAAGGGAGAGATCTTACCAGCAGTTTCAACGAAGCTTGAAGGATAACCAGGTAAATGCCAGACCCATGACTACTACGAAGCATCCGGTAAGTTCCTTCGCTTTGCTCAGGATGACAGGTGGAAATAGAGATTTACTGGTTTGGCGGCTCTGGCTGCTGCTTCTGGTAGTTGCACTACTAACTACATAAAGAATGACCAGAACCGATGCTGTCTTTCTATTCCTGACGGAAGTCTGGGCTGAAAACGAGTAAAAAGCAGCGTTTTGAATCGAAAAATCCCTGTTTTCGTGGATTGTCTGGCGTTTGGAGAGCCCCTAGATTTGCCACATCAATGCCTCAGGCGAGTTTCAGAGCTTTTCTGAACGGAGGCACCGGATGATTTTCTCTAAACGACTAAACTGTACTCCAACCATGAAAAAAGGATCAATTCAACTACTTTGGGTGTTGCTGGCCATCGGCTGTAGTTTCCTCGTTTCCTGTAAAAAAGATAAAGAAGTAACGGGTGATCCCCTCATTGGGAGCTGGTCGCTTAAGGCCATTTCGAATGGACAGCAATCCGAGGATGTCAGCAGTATTCCCTGCCTGAGCACCTCCACGCTGGTGGTAGACGCTACGCAAATGCGGATGACCTTATCGGCACCCCGGCAGGACGGCTCCTGTCAGCAGGAATCCCAGCAAATGGGCTGGGTGCGTACCGATGCAGGGTATTTCTGGGTAGATGGAAGCAGTCAGCAGCAAAAAGCGGATATCACCCTGAGTGATAATAATCAGACGCTCCAAATGCGGCTCACGGTTAATAATCAGGCCGCTTATTTCATCTTCAAAAAGTGATTCATTCTCATTAAAATAACAGGACAATGACACGTTTGAAAGAATTGATTTTAGGGCTGATGGGCACGTTCATCGCTTTGACGGGTTTTTCGCAATCGGAAGCCACCTTCAGCAAGGGTAATCAGGTGTACGTAGAAGGAGTTTCCAAAAACGAAAATTCCGTTGCCGCCGTCAAAACGCTGCGGGAGGAGCTGAGCGAATGGGGGTATTGGCAGGTCGTAAGCGAAAAAAGTAAAGCCGACTTTATCCTGAAGGTAGACGTAAAAACCTCCGAGGGCATTACCCTGACGTCCTGGGGCGGTACTTCTTACACGCTGGTCGGGCAGATCGCTGATAAAAACGGTAACGTCAGCTGGGAGTCGCCTCAGTTTAAATCCAGTCCCAACGGAACCAATGGATTTAATTCGGGCCGGGCCGTTGTAAACAAGCTGATGAGAGCACTGAAAAAGAAGTATAACGAATGACTTCAGGTCAGTGCCGGATCGATACATGATTGATAAGTCGCCTTCTTCCTTTGTCTGAAAAATGATTGCTGCTATGAAGTCAATCATGGCCGGGTAACGATCCGAAAGTCTTTACTTTGGGGTCGTTACTTTTCGTTAGGGCAGGCTCGGCAGTTCCGTTAATAATTCATGCACGTAACGTTTATACACCTTTCCGATTTTCAAACTTTTCCCGCTAATCATAAGGCTATCCGCCTCCAGCAATTCTACGTGCGAGGTATTGATTAAATGAGAACGACTGATCCGGACGAAGGTTGGTTTGGGCAGGCGTTCTTCGGCTTCTTTCATGGTTAGTCGGGTTACGTGGGTTTTTCCGGATGTAATGATCTTCACATAATTTTCCAGACTTTCCAGATAGCGGATTTCTCCGTAAGGAAAGGTCCGTTTCTCACCATTCACACTACAGAGGAGCTCTCCCGGGTCCGTAACCAATAAGGGTTGCGGCGGGGTTGATGGTACGGGACTGGGAACCATCAGCGTACTGCGGTAGAAGGCATAAATCCCAAAGCCTGCAAGCGTATGTACCCAAAAACTGAGGATGGGAGGAAGCGGATGGTTAACCTGAAATTGCAGGGTCAGCAGGCCATACATGCTCAGCGTGTTAAGGCTCATGAGCAGCAGCGTCCAGAGCAGGTACTGGCGTTTGCGTTGCCGGAGGTACAGCCCTTCATAAAGTACCCGGTTATGAAACACCAGCCAGCCGTATAAACCCAGCAGAAAGAAGTAAGGTAAAACCTGATTTAGACCGCTGCGTTCCTGAATGTAATACTGATCCGAAATCTAATGCACGCCCAGTAAGGCCAGCAAACCTAACAGGTTACGAACCGCAACGGAACGAAAGACTTTCTCCATGCCGGCAAGTTACATCGGGTTTGTGTGGTTTGGAAGCCCTTATTGACGAAAGAACTTGGTCACCGGCGGAATCACCTGGTCACAGAAGGCTGGTACTGAAGGGAAAAGAGTACCAGTTTTGGGCTTCGTATCTAACCAAGCTCTCCATGCACGCCTTTCATTCCGTTAACATTACCATCCACATAAGTTTCGGGTTACTCGCCCTGGGTCTGGGCCTGGCTGCCCTGAGGGCTCCTAAAAAGCGGGGTTCACATACGAAGTGGGGTCGTTATTTTCTGTACGCCATCAGCGTCGTGGTGGGGACGGGGTTGGTAGGAGCCCTGTTGTTTCGTGCGAGTCCGTTTCTGGTGATGCTTACGTTGCTGGCCGGGTATGTCAGTTACGCCGGCTGGCGGAACGTCCGGCTTCGCGAGCAGCGGAGTTCGGGCTTCGATGTCGCTTTGGCTGGAATTGCGTTCGCTTCGGGTTTGTTATTTCTGGGCATTGCCAAAGCCTCAGAGGCCCACTGGAACCCCTCGGTTCTGTATTCCACGTTTGGAGCTTTATCGCTGGTGACGACTTATGATGCGGTGAAGTATTTCTGGCTACACGAACGCCTGAAGAGCGGCTGGATCTACGAACATATCTACAAAATGACTTCTGCGTTCAGTGCGTTAGTATCGGCGTTTGCCGGAAACGTGCTGCCGCAATTTCAGCCCTATAGTCAATTGGGACCATCGCTGCTGGGCGTGGTGATGATGCTCTGGTTCATGCGGCAGACGTTCCGGCAGCAACGAAGCCTGGGTTGAGATTGGAATACGCCTGATTTCAGGTCGCACTTCTAGGTACGGGTAATGAACTCACCTTTCTCTTCCGCAATGGCATTTCCCCAGCTTACCAGAGCTTCCAGCACAGGACGGAACGTCTGGCCGAAATCCGTTAACTGATACGTGACTTTAATCGGTGGTTTTTCACCAAATACGTTTCTGGAAATGAGTCCGTCTTTTTCCAGTTGTTTAAGTTGCAGGCTCAGGGTCATTTCGGTAATGTCCGGCATTTCTCTTCGTAACTCACTATACCGCTTTTCACGTTCTTTCAGGTGATACAGAATGACGGCTTTCCATTTGCCGCCCACCAGATCCATCGCCAGACTGACCGTGCAGGGGTATTCCTGACCGTTCACCTTAATCGCATCGCCAATGCATTCCGTTTTCATACGCCTTTTCTTCAGCCTATCCAGTGTGATAGGTATTGCAAAGCTAGAATACTCAAAATAGTTTTGCAACTATAAAATTGATAGTATTGAAAATCAGAAGAAAATGGCACTTGTTATTTTAGGTCATCCGCATTCGGAAACTTCCCTGGCGAACAAAACCATTATTGAAGTCCTGCAAAAAAGTGAAATGGCTATAGAAGTAAGGGATCTACAGCAACTGTATCCCCATTACCAGATTGATTCTAAAGCCGAGCAGGAAGCTTTGCTGCGGCATCAAACGATTGTGTTTCAATATCCCGTGTACTGGTACAATATGCCAGCCATTCTCAAGCACTGGTTTGATGTAGTATTTGAATATCAGTTTGCGTACGGTTCGCAGGGCGACAAGCTGCGTGGGAAAAATTTTATTCCCAGTTTCACCGTTGGCGGTCCCGAAAGCGAATACCACACGAAAGGGGAGCACCATTTTCGGGTGTATGATTTCTGGAAAAACCTGGAGCAAACGGCTTATTACGCCCAGATGAATTACGTAGAACCGGTTTATTTCCACGGAACTTCGCCGCATGCGGGTTTGACCGAACAGGAGGTAAAGGATAAAGCCAAGCATCACGCAGGACGGTTACTGCATAGACTTCGGGAATTGGAGTAGCTCATACAAAAGAAAAGAGTTCAATGTTTTGTTGATTAATTAAATTTTTTATTGAATTAATCATATATTTAGATAAGGTACGCTAACGATACTTGATTGAGAATTGGAAGCTACGCCCTATGAACTCTAAAACCCTATGTATGAAAAATCTCTCTACCCGCCGGGACTGGATTAAAAAATCGGCTTTGTTTGGTTCAGCCGTCATCGTTGGTCAAAACCGGGAAGTAATACCAACGTTTACGGCAGCTCCCAAAGTAACTCGTCGCTTACCCATCAGCGTTTCGACGTATTCGTACTGGCACTTCCAGGAGCAGAAATACCCCATTGAAAAAGTAATCGAAGATGCGGCCGTCATTGGATTTGATGGCGTGGAAATCCTCCACCGTCAGATGGCCGATGAGTCCATAGCCTATCAGAACAAACTCAAACGCATGGCTTTTGACCGGGGCTTATCTCTACCCTTATTATCCATTCACCAGAGCTTCGTAGATCCCGATCCGGCGAAGCGTAAAAAGGACATGGAGCATACCGAAAAGTGTATCAACATCGCCGTGCAAATGGGCATTCCCTGCGTGCGAATGAACACGGGCAGCTGGCGAACGGTCAAACGCGATGCGGCTTATTACAAAGATGGGATAGAGCCGCCCCTCAAAGGCTTTACCGATCAGGACGCGATTAACTGGTGTATTGAAGGGATGCAGGAATGCCTGAAAATCGCCGAAAAAGCGGGAGTAATCCTGGCCATCGAGAACCACTGGGGCTTGTCTTCCAACATTGATCACTTACTGGCGATTTACAAACCGCTGGCTGCTTCCCCCGCCATGGGCATGAACGTCGATACGGGAAACTTTGTGGGCGAACCCTACAGTCAACTTGAACGTATTGCTCCCTACGCGACGATTGTACAGGCGAAAACGTATTACGGCGGCGGCCATTACTACGATAAAGACCTGGATTACAACCGCATTGGAAAAATCCTTCAAAAAGCGAATTTCAATGGGTATGTCTCGCTGGAAATGGAAGGAAAGGAAGATCCCCGGACTGCGGTACCGAAGAGTCTGGCGGTGTTGAGAAAGGCTTTTACGTATGCCGAATCGTAGGCAGTCGTTACCCCTATGAAGCATAACCCTCGTACGGGTAACGACGCATTATTTCTTAACCGCTCCGAATGAAAACACCGCTCGTCCGCAATTCATGTTGTGGATGCTTGAGAAAAGCGTCTGCGACGCTTCGCTGGTTAATATAACACAATCAAAAACCCGTATTCGTTACCTCTTCACTATTTTAAACAAAAACTCCAGCCGCCTACGCTATTCTGGATTTGCAATCCAGAATAGCGTCTGTTACGGATCTGTGATTCGTAGGTAGGGATTATGAATCTCCAACAGATCGCTTTCGGATTGCAAATCCGAAAGAGCAGAGAGCAGAAACCCGTATTCATTACCTTTTCACTATTTTAAACAAAAACTCCAGCCGCTCCGCATCGGGTAACGCTTCGGCTTTCACTTCACTACCCAGATTGATGATTTTCTTAGCCTGAGTCGTGTATAAGGGCCAGTTAGGCACATTTTTGCCATTGGGGTCTCCCGTCGTAATAAAATTCAGCCAATAGGTAGACATAATCCGGGCCAAATCGCGGTCTGCCGCCTGCCACGGGCGGTGCAGAAAAGCAAGGTTATCGTAGGCGTAAGCGACTTCACCGGTGTGAAAGGCTCCGTACCTGGCGTATTCGCCCGTTCCGGGTACTTTTCTGGTAAAGCGATACACATAAACCGGCTTATTCTGCTGACTCTGAACATTCGCCCAGGCATAATTCTGTACGCCGAAAATCAGATCACGGGCCAAATCATATTGCGATCGGGTGGCCTCTGCTTCATTTCTGGCGGGGTAATGCCTGAGAAAAGCCCCAGCCTCCGAGCCGTATTGCTGACGCAACTGCTGCTGGTACTCTTCCGCTTTTTTCAGGGGACTTCGCAACAAACCTTCTTCTTCATTCCAGCCCGTTAGTAAGGTAACCGGATTTTGCTGATGAGTCGAGAAGATCTGGTAAATGGGTTCGGGCAGGATGTATCCATCCAGAATGGGGCCGCGTAGTCCTAAATCGGTTTTCAGAAGGGCTTCAGCGGGTTTCCGGCGTAACTCTTCCAGCGAGGCGGCTTCGAGGGTATGCATGAATCTGATGCCTGCTTCTTCCGCCTGAGCTAAACCCGGATGAGCGGAGGTAAAGTTGGCCCCACTTTCGGCGATCGCCTGCTGAAACAAACCTTTCGCCTGCGGACTGGCCACGAGGCAGTTGACACTCATGGCTCCCGCCGATTGTCCCGCAATGGTAACCCGGCCGGGATCGCCGCCAAAGTTCCGGATGTTCTTCTGAACCCATTGCAGAGCCGCGATCTGATCCATCAGCCCGTAATTCCCGGAAGCATTGTGGCCCGATTCCTGCGTGAGCTCGGGGTGAGCGAAGAAACCGAAGGTACCTACCCGATAATTGATGCTGACAAAAACGATGCCCTTTCTGGCCATCGCTTCGCCATCGTAAATGGAAACGGCACTGCCGCCGCTCATAAAGCCGCCGCCGTAAATCCAGACCAGAACCGGCCGTTTTTCCTGAGCCGACTTGGCCCCCGTCCAGACGTTCAGATACAGACAGTCTTCACGGATGGGTTGTTTGGGAATCAGAAATTCCTGGCTCCACATACTGAACGGGGCCGGAGAGGCCTGCATGGGGCTGGGGCCAAACTGCGTACAGGTCCGGGTGCCTTTCCAGGGTTTGACCGCCTGCGGAGCTTTCCAGCGTAAGGTGCCCACGGGTGGGGCCGCAAAAGGAATGCCTTTATACGTGCGAATGTTCCCCGAGGTGCTTCCGGATATCAAGCCGCCCTCCACCCGAACAGGAGCCGGGCCTTTGAAGGAACTTAAGCTGATGAGCAGCAGGCAGTAAAAAAACAGGCTTTTTTTCATAAGTATAGAGGAAGTTAATCTAATCTACGCTGTTCTGAATTTGTGATCCAGCACCAGTCTGTCACGGATCTGTGATCCATAGGTGGGGATTATAAATCTCCAACAGATCGCTTTCGGATGGCAAATCCGAAAGAGCAGAGGTATAATGAATAACTACGCGGTTCTGGATTTGCAATCAAGAACCAGTCTGTTACGGATCTGTGATCTGTAGGTGGGGATTATAAATCTCCAGCAGATCGCTTTCGGATGGCAAATCCGAAAGAGCAGAGTTACTTCGAAATAAAAGAAATGGAAGGGTAAGGTAGGAAAGAAAAAAGAGCTAAACAACCGAAGTTATTTAGCTCTTGCCAGTAGTCCGTACGGGAATCGAACCCGTGTTTTATCCGTGAAAGGGATACGTCCTAACCCCTAGACGAACGGACCATTTTATGTCGTTAAGCGGCGATTTTGTTGTCGTTTCGTTTAACGTGGTGCAAATATAGGGGTTTTTAAAACGCGAACGCAAGCGTTGGGCTGAAAAAAGATGATATTCTTTTAAAGTTTATTCGAATTATGGGTTTTGTCTAAGAAAAGGAGCATGAAAACCGCCTTCGAATCAAAAAAGGGAGAAGCGGGTATTTCACGCCTCTCCCCGGGAAATTATTTGATTTGGTAAGCCGCTACCGTGTTTCCATTGAACGTCGGAACGTAGATCACTCGCTTACTTTTATCAAAGCTAATGTCCGCACAGTTCTTTTGGTCAGGACGAGTATCCAGTAGTTGTTCCAGCTTCCCATCGGCGGCATGCCAGTAGTGTAAAACGCCTTCCCAGCGGGAAAGCAGGAAGTTTTTCCCATCGGGCTCGATGCCGTCGCCGGAAGGCATTCCTCCGGCCAGTTTTTTCAGAGACTTATCGGGATTCACTTCAAAGAAATCGCCACCGCCCGCGGAAATGATGTACATTTTATTACCAACAAATTTGATGCCGTTCGGACGCTTCAGTTCGGGACTTTCCAGAAACACCGAAACGTTTTTTCCCTTGATGACATACACCCGATCCGACCCGGAGTCGGTTACGTAAACTTCTCCGTTCGGAGCTACGTCGATGTCATTCAGATTGACAGCACCCGCAGGAGCCAGTCTCTCTTTGATTTGCCCGGTTCGTACGTCGATGACGGCCACTTCGGTGATATCAGCCACGTATAATTTCCCTTTCGAAATGCCCATGCCTTTGGGAGCGTTCAGTCCGTCGGCCCATTTCAGGGTTTGCACAACGCCGTTCGCGGCTAAGGTGGAAATAAAACCCTTTCCGTCGGCTTCCCAGGGTTTACCGTCAATGTTGCTGACGTAAATGGAATTGGTTTTGGCGTCAACCAGAACGGATTCAGGCGTGCGAAGCTGATCACTTTCGGTTTCCCAAAGCTTTTCGAGTCGTGTTTGTGCCGAGCTGGAAAAGGCAAGCAATAAGCAGCTCGCGGCGAATAGGTTTCTCATGAGTCTACGAATGAATTAGGGTTGAAAAAGAAAGGCTGGAAAAGTTTCCTTCACCAGCCTTTCTACAAATATACAAATCCGTTAAAATTAAAGTTGAGGCTGTTCCGCAACCAGAGTTTCGTCCTGGTGGTGATCCGGTTTTTTGTTACGCATCATAAACCAGAGTACACCGAAAGCGATAATCAGAATGGCAGGGAAGATGGCCATGTTGTCCAGTACTTCCTGACCAGCGGCCAGGTCCATCGCGTCGCCCGTAAGGCCACGAGCAGCAGCGTTGCGTTTCTCATCGTCAATCCATCCACCGATGATCGGCTGGAAAATGGAAGTAGAGAACATGCCCATTCCACCCATGATGGACAGACCAAAGGCTCCTGACTTGGGAATGTATTCAGCAACGAAGCCAATCATGGTCGGCCAGAAGTAACAAACGCCAATGGCGAAAATAACGGCCGAAACGTACACCATAGCTCCGGTCGACTGGCTCATTAAGACAATACCAATGGTCGTAATCAGGGCAGAAGTCCACAGGACGCCGGTAGGGTTCAGGTTATGTACCAGCGGACCAGCGAAGTAACGACCCACGGCCATTAGACCCGTTACCAGAGCCAGAATCAACAGCGGACTGGCACCTGCTTTACCCAGAATAGGTTCTACCCACTGCGTGGTTCCGAATTCGGAAATCGAAGTCAGAGCCATGCAAAGCAGCATGAAAATGTAAAGTGGGCTCATCATGGCCTTGAGGTTGGTCACGTTCGACACGCCTTCTTCCGCCTTTGTTTCGGGGAAAGCCTGTCCAGCGAACATCACAATGTAAATAGCGAGCGGAATCATGATCACGCCCATCTGCATTTGCCAGCCTAAACCAGCTTCGGTCATGAATTTCGAAACCAGACTACCAATCACAATACCGCCGGGGAACCACATGTGCAGACGGTTCAGCATCTGCGTTTTCAGCTTGCCTTCGTACATGTCAGCCACCAGCGGGTTACAGGCGGCTTCCACCGTACCGTTACCTAAGCCAACGAAGAAAGTAGAAAGTAATAAAGTCCAGAAACCGTCCGCGAAAATGGTGGAGACGATCCCGATCAGGTGAGTTACGAACGCTACCCAGATGATTTTGCGGGGTCCAATGATGTTATAAAGCGGTCCGCCAAAAATCATGGCGATGGGGAAACCCAGAAAGGCCATTTGGTTGACATACCCGAGTTCTTTGGAAGTAAGGTTAAATTCAGTACCTAACTGGGTAAGGACACCCGCCCGAATGGCGAAAATCATGGCGGTGGTAATAATCCCAAAACAGCTTGCAACTAATAAGCGGCTCCGGTTAATGGATTGGGTCATAGCCATTGAGGTTTAGGAATAGGGTTTACAGTAGTTATAATGATTGAATCAGCGTAAAGAACGCCCGGAGAGTTATTGAATTTTTCGGCTAAAAAACGAAAAGATATGCATTTTAGCTAGAATTTATGGGGTTTATTCTTGAGGTAAAAAAGGCAGAATACCCTTACAATAAGTATCAGTTTCTCGGGTTTATGTCGATTCTTCATTTGAAATCTGCAATTTCTTCTCAAACTTTGGCAGTCTTGATTGACGCAGAGTAGAGGTTGTGTTTTGCTTAAATGCGTGATTTTCTGAACAATTACGGATAAATCAGGTCATTGAGAAAATAGAATCCAGGGCATGCCCCACTCGCTGGACTCATCTTTCCATTAAACATTCATTAGTCTTAAAAAAACACCTCTAACCATGGCCAGAAAACTCAGAATGGGAATGATTGGTGGAAGCCTGGAGGCTTTCATTGGCTCCGTTCACCGTCGGGGAGCCGCCTTAGATGGCGAAATTGAGCTGGTATGCGGAGCCTTCAGTTCTAACCCTGAAAAATCCAAAGCAACGGGCGAAGCCCTATATTTACCCGAGGACCGCGTGTACGGAAGTTTCGAAGAGATGATTCTGCGGGAGAAAGAACTTCCGGAAGGAGAACGCATGGACTTTGTGTCGATCGTGACGCCTAATCACGTTCATTTTCCTCCCGCTAAAATGGCTCTGGAAAACGGTTTTCACGTCGTGCTCGACAAACCCATTACGTTGAACCGGGCCGAGGCTGAAGAGCTGAAAGCCATTTGGGAGAAAACCAATCTGGTGTTTTGCCTGACGCATAATTACACGGCTTACCCCATGGTGAAAGAGGCCCGTCACCTGATCAAATCCGGGGCTATCGGAGAGATTCGTAAAGTCATCGTCGAATATCCGCAGGGCTGGCTGTATAAGGATGTGGAAAGTTCTGGCACCAACAAACAGGCCGGCTGGCGGACCGACCCTTCTAAAAGTGGAGCTGCCGGTGGGGTGGGTGACATCGGAACCCACGCTGAAAATCTGGCTGAATACATTACGGGTTTAAAAATTACGGAGTTACTCGCGGATCTGACCATCTTCGTGGAAGGTCGCCGTCTGGACGATGATGCCAATATGTTACTGCATTTTGAGAACGGAGCGAAGGGCATTCTGCATAACAGCCAGATTTGTAACGGCGAGGAAAATGACCTCAACATCCGGGTGTACGGGGAACTGGGCGGATTAAAGTGGCGACAAATGGATCCCAATACGCTGGTTTGGACGAATCAGGAGAAAGGATCGAGAATTATACGTACGGGAGTAAACGCGGAGTCACGGGCGGCCCAGGTGCATACGCGTCAGCCGGCGGGTCACCCCGAAGGTTATGTGGAAACTTTCGCCAGTCTGTACCGGAACTTTGCTTTTGCCGTTCGGGCGAAAGAAGCGGGTCAGGAGCCTGATCCTGATTATGATTTTCCGGGTATTAAAGAAGGCATCCGCGGCATGGCATTCATTGATACAGCCCTCAAATCCAGCCACGACGGAGCCGTCTGGACGAAGTTTGAATAGTTTGATAGCGTTAGATAAAGTTTGATTAATGATAGAAAAGGTTTGAAGAAGTTGGTAAACGTCTTCAAACCTTACTAATCTTGTAGGTTAACAAATTTTAGATGCCAACTATCCATCGTTTTGAAGAATTGCTGGTCTGGAAAATAGCACGCGAATTGTGTCAGGAAATTTATTTATACACCAATCGTGGAGAATTTACCCATGACTATTCTTTAAAAAATCAGATACGTGCTTCAGCTGGTTCTGGAATGGATAATATTGCGGAAGGCTTTGAACGAGGGAGTCGAAAAGAATTTATTCAGTTTCTAACGATTGCGAAAGGTTCTGTTGGCGAAACCCGTTCACAACTCTATCGGGCACTAGACGCAAAATATGTAACGACCCAAGAGTTTGAGTCAGCCCAGACTAAAGGTCTGAATCTGGCAAAAATGCTTTATTCATTCATTGAACATTTAAAGAAATCCGAAATGAACGGGATTCGATATAAGGTTCAGGAAGAAAGCGTTTATTATGGAAATAACCAGCCTTTTAGTCAGGATGACCAGTTTTTTGCTGAAGAGTAAACTACTTCAAACTTTATCAAATCATCAAACACTCCAACTCTTAATCAAACATTCTTAAACCTTCTCAATATCTCATTTCACTGATGACAAAAATTAAAGTAGGCGTTGTTGGAACAGGTTTCATTGGCCCCGCTCACATCGAAGCGTTACGCCGGTTGCCTAACGTGGAAGTAGCCGCTCTCTGCGAAGTAACGTCTGAATTAGCCGCCGCCAAAGCCGCTCAGTTAGGTATTGCCCGTTCGTATACCTTTGATGAATTATTACAACAGGAAGACATTCAGGTCGTGCACATCTGTACGCCCAACTTCCTGCACTACTCGCAGTCGAAAGCTGCTTTGTTAGCGGGTAAGCACGTCGTTTGCGAGAAACCGCTGGCGAAAGATCTGCACGAAGCAGAGGAACTGGTAGAACTGGCTGCTCAGACGGGCCTGGTGAATGCCGTTCACTTCAATCTGCGTTATTATCCCCTGGCTCGCCAGATGAAAGCCATGCAGGAAAAAGGAGAGCTCGGAGAAGTATACTCCATCATGGGTTCTTACCTGCAGGACTGGCTGTTCTACGAAACGGATTACAGCTGGCGTCTGGAACCCGATAAGTCAGGCAACAGCCGGGCTATTGCGGACATCGGTTCTCACCTGATGGACATCATCGAGTACATCACCGGACTGAAAACGGTGGAAGTATTTGCCGACTTTAACATCATCCACAAAACGCGGAAGAAGCCTCTGAAGCCCGTTGAAACCTATTCGGGTAAAATGCTTCAGCCCGAGGATTACGCGGATATTGACATTACTACGGAAGATCACGCGAACGTTCTGTTGCGTTTTAACAACGGAAATCGCGGTGTCATTACCGTATCTCAGGTATCAGCGGGTCGTAAGAATCAATTGAAACTGGAAATCGCTGGTTCGAAACAAACCTTTGCCTGGAATTCAGAAGCTCCCAACGAGTTATGGATCGGTAAGCGGGACGGTAACAACCAGGTACTGATGCGGGATCCTTCGCTGGTTCACCCCGAAGTTCGTTCCATCATTACCTTCCCCGGTGGCCACAATGAAGGTTTTGCCGATACTTCCAAGCAGATGTTTAAAGAAGTATACGCCGCAGTGGAAGCCGGTAAGATGCCCGAAAATCCAACGTTCCCAACATTTGCCGATGGCTATCGGGAGTTACTGATTTGCGAGAAAATCCTCGAATCAAATCAGAAACAAGCCTGGGTGCAGGTGTAATTTTGAATGATTGAAAGGATAGCTTTGTAAAACATCGCTATCCTTTTTAGCTCAAATGATATGATAGACTACCGATCTATAATAACCATAGACCCAGGAATACGGAGTGGAAAGCCCTGTATTCGTGGCATGCGTATTACTGTAGGTGACGTATTGAGCTGGTTAGCTACCGGAATGACTTTTGAAGATATTCTGAATGATTATCCAGATCTTACCCAAGATGATATTCTGGCTGTGCTGGCATTTGCCGCAGCAAAAGAGCAGCATAGCCATCGAATTGCTATATGAAATTACTATTCGATCAGAATATCTCTCACCGGATCATTGGTAAAATCAGTGCTGATTTTGCCGAAGCTACGCATGTCCGTGAAGTTGGACTTCGGGATGCTGCGGATCGGGTTATATGGGAGTACGCTAAAGAATTCGACTACACCATTGTAACCAAAGATGATGATTTTGAAAAATTCCATCTGGTCTGGGGTGCTCCACCGAAAGTAGTCTGGTTAAAGATCGGCAATAGTCAAACCGACGAGATTGCTCGTATTTTAATACAGCAAAAAGATAGAATACAACACTTTATTACGAAAGAACTGGAAATAGGATTACTTGAAATTTATCCTCTTACCGTTATTCTATAACTAATCTTTAAACCATGAAAAGTTTAAAAGGTCCCGGCATATTCCTGGCTCAGTTTATTGGCGAGGCAGAGCCATTTAACTCCATTGACAGTATTGCCAGATACATGGCTAATCTGGGCTACAAAGGCATTCAGGTCCCTTCCGGAGATCCCCGAATGATTGATTTGAAAACTGCCGCCGAGTCGAAAACCTATTGTGACGAGTATAAAGGCAAATTGGCGGAGATTGGTCTGGAAGTAACCGAACTCTCGACGCATTTGCAGGGGCAGCTGGTAGCCGTGCATCCGGCTTATTCGACGATGTTCTCCGGCTTCGGTCCTAAAGAAGTGGCGAATGATCCGGCGGCACAGCAAGCCTGGGCAACGGAACAGTTAATCTGGTCGGCTAAAGCCAGTCAGAATCTGGGCCTTACCTCACACGTAACGTTCTCGGGAGCCTTATTATGGCCCTTTGTTTATCCTTGGCCTCAGCGTCCGGCCGGGCTGGTCGACATGGCATTCACGGAACTGGCGAAACGCTGGACTCCAATTCTGAATGCGTTTGACGAAGCGGGTGTAAACGTAGGTTTTGAATTGCACCCCGGCGAGGATTTACACGACGGTATTACCTTCGAAATGTTCCTCGAAAAGGTGAACAATCACCCCCGGGCCGGTATTAACTATGACCCCAGTCACTTCCTGTTGCAACAACTGGATTACCTGCAATTCATCGACTTCTACCATGATCGCATTTATGCCTTCCACGTAAAAGACGCGGAGTTCAATCCTTCCGGTAAGCAGGGCGTATACGGTGGCTATCAGGGTTGGGTAGAGCGGGCAGGCCGCTTCCGCTCTTTGGGCGATGGTCAGGTCGATTTCAGTTCCATCTTCAGCAAAATGGCTCAGTACGATTACGATGGCTGGGCTGTTTTGGAGTGGGAATGTGCCATCAAACACCCCGAGCAGGGTGCTGCTGAAGGGGCTCAGTTCATTATCGATCACATGATTCGGGTAACGGAACGGGCCTTCGACGATTTTGCCGGAACGGGTGCCGATGAAGCTTTCAATAAGAAGGTATTAGGTTTATAATATCAAATGCCACCGCCAGCTTTATTGCTGGCAGTAGGGTAGTAGATAAAAAGGCTGCCAGCAAAAAAGCTGGCAGCGAAAACGAAAGAGCCTTTCTGATTGCGTCAGAAAGGCTCTTTCATTGTTACTTATAATAGGCTAGACGTGTACGTTCGGCTGATCCACCCAGGAATTGATTTTTGCCAGAATATCTTCCGGTTTAATCGTATCCATATCGGCATTGACACAGGTCAGCGATTCTGCTTTCTTCCCGACGGGTCCCCAGCGGCCGGCGTCTTTGGTATGAATATCCGTGTATAAACCCAGCGTGTAAATACCCGAAGCCGCCGCGATATGAACGGGACCCGTGCTACAGGCGATTAATCCACCGGCCTGACTAATGAACGTAATGAACTGGCTTAGAGGCATTTTACCACTAATGTCCGTTACTGCATCCGCGTGCTGATCCAGCCAGGGTTTGAGTTCTTCATGCTCTTTCGCGGATCCACTGATGAATATTTTGAACTTTGACGGATCAATTTGCTGAATCAGTCGGGAGTAATTTTCCAGACTCCATTCCTTACTGTTTTTATGCGACTTGGGGTGAATGATCAGGTTAAAGCGATCCTGGGCCAATAAGGACTGAAACTGCGGTTCCAGGGGCTGGAAACGGGTAAGGCCGTAATAATCCGTTACTTCATTCCAGGACAGGCTTCGCTTGATATTCAAACCCTGTAATAATTTAACATTCAGCTGAGCCTCGTGTAAACCGGAATTTTTCCGACTCAACGGAATAAGTTTATTGCAGGTGTACCAGTAATAGAGACGGTTCATGGTACCAATTCTTTGCTTGATACCGGCTTTTTTTAATTGCTTGGCTACTACGTCCGAATCCTTTAAATGGACGGCTACATCAATCTTTTCTTTTGCCAGCAGTTCGTTGATTTCTTCGCTTGTTTTTCCCGTCCAGTCATCAAAATTGACGAAACCGTCAATGTGTTCACTCGCCATGGCGATGTCACGGGTATAGGTTCGACCTAGAACAGAAACCCTGGACTGAGGGTATTTTTCTTTAATTAATCCACAAACGGGCATGGCTAAAACCATGTCACCCACGGCATCAGTTCGGCAAACTAATATATGTTTATGATTGAAAGTCAATTGGGACGAGGACATAAACTCAGAAACAGGATAATGAAAGAGCGGTATTGGGTGTTCTTTCCGTGATTAAACTAATCAAAATAGAAACGAAGAAGAAGGGTCGTAAAGATAGAGTTCTTCAATGAAAGCTGACGATGAGATTCCGATAGTTTTTAAACCAGTTCAAAAAAAATGAGTTGTAAAAGCGGGGTTGCTGCTATTCACTAATAAATAGATTAGGTAAAAGGAGCAATTCCATTTTCGCACGTAGATTTGCTGAATATCGCTTGCTTAGGGTAAGGTAAATTTGTGAAAACAAGTTTCCATTAGTCAAGGAATTATTTAGTACTACTCTACATTTCAACAAGTTAACCTCAGATTCATGAAAAAGACACTTATCGGTATTCTGTCGCTGGTTACAGTTACCTGTCTTGCCCAATCCCCCAATGCTCTTTCCAAAGCCGAGAAAAAAGCAGGTTTCAAGTTACTTTTTGACGGAAAAACAACCAACGGCTGGCACAAATTCAACGGTGAAGGCATCGGTACTGCCTGGAAAGTTGAAGATGGAGCCCTGAAGCTCGATGCTGAAGCTCGTAAAGGAGGAGCTACGGCTGGCGACATCGTAACTGACGGTGAGTACAAGGATTTTGAGTTGAAGTACGACTCTAAAATTTCTGAAAATGGCAACAGTGGTGTGATGTTCCACGTCGTGGAAAGTAATAAATACAAATACCCCTGGCTGACGGGTCCTGAAATTCAGGTGATTGATAATGAACGTCACTCGGACAGCAAACTGGAAAGTCACCGGGCGGGAAGTTTATACGATCTGATTCCGGCCAGTCCCCAGAATGCCAAGCCAGCGGGTGAATGGAACTCCATGCGGGTGGTTCTGGATCAGGGTAAATTCACGATCTATCAGAACGACGTGAAAGTCGTGGAAACGGACATGAGCACTCCTCAGTTTGCGGAGATGGTAGCTAAATCCAAGTTCAAATCCATGCCCGATTTTGCCAAATTTGCCACGGGTCGCTTCAGTCTTCAGGATCACGGCGATACGGTATGGTTCCGTAACCTCAAAATCCGCGAAATCAAGCACTAGGATTTCAGGATTGATGATAAAAAAAGCCTTTTCAGTAATCACTGAAAAGGCTTTTTTGTTGTGCCATTAACCAGACTTCTTATCATTTCCGATTAAAGTCATTTAGCAATTACAGCGTATGGAAATGGAGCGTAACTAACGTTTTCCCTGCGTATAACTCATACTTAAAAACAACAGGTAAGCCACGGCAACAATACCCAACCCGCAGGCTTCACGGGCTAACTCCTGATTGGGCGTTTTCATGGTTAAGCCTTCATTTTCGCTGAAGAAACCCTCCCAGGCCGTCATCTGCGTCCAGGAGCTGATAGCCCAGGCTGCAGACCAGAGTAACAGGACCGCCAGCAATTCTCGATTGAACTTGCCCTGAAAGGCCCGGAAAGCTGTATAAGCCGCAATCAGATAGATGGTGCCCCACAGCAGGGGATCCGGGTCATTGTATTGCCAGCCCGCAAAGAGAACAAAAACCGGAACGAGGAGTAATGCGAAATATTTCATACGATTATTTACAGAAAGCTTCCACTGCATCAGCGGCTTCGGCATACCCTAATTTTTTAGATTGCTGAAAGCTCAGACAGGCCGCTTCCCGGTTGCCCACCAGATTCTGAGCCAGACCCATATTAAAGAAAGCCTGCGGAAATTCAGAACGCAAACCAACGGCCTGCTCGTAATCCCGAATGGCCGAAGGATAATTCTTCTGCTCCAGATACAGATTACCCCGAACAAAATAGGTTTCGGCGTTCCTGGGAGCCAGCTGAACGGCCTTGTCAAAGTCCGTCGTGGCCTTTTGGGGTAACTTCAGTTCGGCGTAAATAAAACCACGGTTCAGGTAAATTTCGGCCGAGTCAGGAGCAAGTGTGGTGGCTTTGGTTAGATCATTAATCGCCGCTTCGAAATTACTCTGAGCCATGCGAAGTTTGGCCCGGTTGAAGAAAGGCAGGTATAGAGACGAATCGGCCTGAATGGCCTGGTCGTAATCCAGCATCGCGTTACTGAAATCTTTGAGCTGATAATGGGCCACGCCGCGGGCATTGAGGGCCTCGGCATTCTTCGGATCGGCCTCTACGGCCTGGTTTAACTCCAGAATGGCTTCGTTTAATTTATTTTCCCGTAATAATTTTCGACCTTCTTCCAGATGTTTGCCAGAAGAGTTACAGCCTGATATGCAGAGGGATACACCTAAAATAAGGGCAGGTAGATGGAGCAGACGTAATTTTTTCATGCTGCAATTTACGCTTTGACTTGACATCGTGTCAAAATAAAACGATCTTTGCAGCGGCAAATCAGGCCAGCTCCTGTTGAATCCCCCAGGTCTTGACCGAAGCAAGGGTAGACGGTTGTAGCGGTTCGTGGTTTGCCATTTTTTATTTTATAGCCTTTCCAGTTTTATTCTCCTTCATTTTTCTGGTTTTGAAATGCTCCTTTATGCGAAGGAGAATAGTTCATTGAAGCAAAATGTGCAAAGTTTATACAGGTCTGCGACTGATCAAGGGATAAATGAGTTCTTGCACCTGCTTTCTTAAAGGAAAATAGCCCTTTGAAAGCAATAGCTTAGTTGTGATACCTAAGGCCAGATAAGCCTTGCCTGGACAGGCCTTTGGCTTCGTTCTGGATGACAGGCTTGTGAAATAGCAACAGGTAAAGAATGGGATAGAATCTCTCACCAGAGGATTTTAAGTATATAAAGAAAAAAGCTTCGACCTAATGTCAGATCGAAGCTTTTTTATGAAGTAACGTGTAACGACTAGTTCCGGTATAAAACGGACTTCACCGCTGAAACGATGCGTTTGGCATTGGGTAATACCTCTTCAATCAGCGTAGGAGCGTAAGGAAGGGGCACATCACGGCTGGTGACACGGGCAACGGGAGCGTCGAGGTAATCAAACGCGTAGCGTTGCAGGTGATAGGCCACTTCCGAAGAAATAGACGCCAGCGGAGCCGCTTCTTCAACGATTACGCAACGGTTTGTTTTCTTGATTGACTTAACTACCGTGCCATAATCGATGGGACGAACGGAACGCAGGTCGATCAATTCCACCGAAATGCCTTCTTTCTCCAGTTCTTCAATGGCAGGTATGACGATGCGGGGAATAACCTTACCAAAACTTACGATGGTAACGTCTGTTCCTTCTTTTTTCACGTCAGCCACGCCAATGGGGATGAGGTATTCGCCGTCGGGCACCTGGCCTTTGTCACCGTACATTTGCTCTGATTCCATGAAAATCACGGGATCGTTATCGCGAATGGCTGACTTTAATAAACCTTTGGCATCGGCGGGGTTCGAAGGAATAACCACCTTCAGACCGGGCGTGTTGGCATACCAGCTCTCGAAATTGGAAGAGTGCTGAGCCGCCAGCTGACCGGCGTTACCCGTAGGTCCACGAAAGACGATGGGAGCACTATACTGTCCACCTGACATTTCGTAAATTTTGGCCGCTGAGTTGATCACCTGATCAATGGCTACCAGGGAGAAGTTAAACGTCATGAATTCGATAATCGGACGCAGACCGTTGGCGGCTGCACCCACACCGATTCCTGCAAAACCTAATTCGGCAATGGGAGTATCGATTACGCGTTCTGGTCCGAATTCATCCAGCATCCCTTGGGATACTTTGTACGCACCGTTGTATTCAGCAACTTCTTCGCCCATTAAAAAAACGCGGGGATCACGTCGCATTTCCTCGCTCATAGCTTCGCGAAGAGCCTCCCGAAATTGTAATTCTCTCATGTTCAGAGTTTCTGTCGTATGTCCAGCTTGAAAGTCTTCGTAAAGACCTTCAAAATTAGGCATGGATCAGCAATTGACAAGCCTCAACTAGCATCATTCCCGATTTATACCAATGATTTTACAGGTAATTGTTCATTATCAGGATATTAAAAAAGCGAAGTCTTGGATAGTTTATAAAAATAGGCTTAAAAGGAAATTAGAGAATGGTTAAAAATGTAATTATTGTACGATAAAATGATAAGAAACTTTTATTACATTTGTTTTTTTAGTAGTTTAGAACACTGCTAGGTGGCTAGTAGTAGCAAAAGTCTTGATTACGCGAAGCAACGTTTCTGAAATCAACCGCCTGATCTTAAAATTAGCTCCGATATTCTCCCTCATTGAAACTGAATAATCTAAATCTCGGTATCCAACGGAATTTAGAAAGTGCCCGTTTTAACTTTTATTCAAGTGCGAATTAGTTAACCAGTGTTTGGATTCCTCTGACGGAACGTCAGGGGAATGACTTATGAGGGTTTTCGTTATTTCCAGGTTAATATAGGTCGCATGGTACCTGAAATGAACAGCGAAATCCTCATTGGCAGCGTTTAGTTTTAATAGTCAAATCAGTTTAATCCGGAAAGATTATGACTTTGGAAGAATTTCTTCAAAGTGATGAGTGTGTACTGATGTTGGTATTCCAGCAGTACAACCCATCGGTGAGCCAGTCAGAACGTGTGCTGGAGAGTTTCGTAAGCCAGCATCCCAGTGAAACCCGCTTGTTACGAGTGGCCTGCGGACGGGAAGATGAGTTATTTAAACGGTATAAAATTCGGTCAAACCCGACGGTGCTGGGTCTTCGGAAAGGTCGCGAAATCTGGCGGCACGAAGGCCTCACTGACGCAGCAACGCTCGATCAGCTGGCTACTCAGCTCACAGGGAATTGCGTCTAGCCGCTCGAACTAGCTAAAGTTTGTCGTACTTTTGCAGCCTGAGAAATCATTAATGCATGGTACCCATTCGGTCAGTATTAGCAAAGCCCGTCGCGGCCTGGGTTATATCAAAGCGTCGTCAGTGGGAATTGAAGCCCGCTGAAACGCAAAATGTATGGTTTAAGAACTTACTGGATTCCGCCCGGAACACCGAGTTTGGGCGGAATCACTATTTTAAGGATATCCAGACTCCCGCGGATTTCCGTCAGGCCGTTCCCATTCGGGATTACGAAGGGTTAAAGCCTTACGTTGAGAAGGTTACGCACGGCGAAGAGGATATTCTGTGGCCCGGGAAACCCTTATACTTTGCCAAAACTTCGGGCACTACGTCAGGGGTAAAATACATCCCCATTTCCAAAGAATCCATCGGGTATCATATCTCAGGGGCCCGCGATGCCCTGCTGAGTTATATTCACGAAACCGGGAAAGCCGAATTTCTGGATAAAAAGCTCATTTTCCTTTCTGGCAGTCCGGAAATGACTCTGAAAAATGGCGTTCACGTGGGGCGGCTTTCGGGTATTTCCAATCACCACGTTCCTGCTTATTTGCGAACCAATCAGCTGCCCAGCTGGGAAACCAACTGTATTGAGGATTGGGAAACCAAACTGGATCGTGTGATAGACGAGACCATTAACCAGCCCATGTCGCTGATTTCGGGCATTCCGCCCTGGGTGCAGATGTATTTCGACCGGATTCAGGCTCGTACGGGTAAGAAGATCAAGGATGTTTTTCCAGATTTTCAGGTCTTCGTTTACGGAGGCGTCAACTTCGAACCTTACCGGGCCAAGTTATTCGATTCCATCGGCAGAAAAGTAGATTCCATTGAGACCTATCCGGCTTCGGAAGGGTTCATCGCCTATCAGGATTCTCAGACCAACCCCGGTTTGTTAATGCTTCTGAATCAGGGTATTTTCTACGAATTCGTTCCTGTAGAAGAATTCTACAACGAAAACCCCCGCCGCCTGACGATTGGAGAAGTAGAACTGGGCAGGAATTACGTAATCATCATGAATACCAACGCCGGACTCTGGGGCTACAACATCGGCGATACCGTTAAATTTGTTTCCAAAGACCCTTGCCGTATTCTGGTTACGGGCCGGATTAAGCATTTTATATCAGCATTTGGCGAACACGTGATTGGGGAAGAAGTAGAGAAAGCCATGGCTTATGCCGTGAGCCGTCAGCCCGAAACGCAGGTAGTGGAGTTTACCGTGGCTCCGCAGGTAACGCCAGCCGAAGGAGGGCTGCCTTACCACGAATGGCTCGTCGAATTTGCCAATCCTCCCCAAAATCCGGAGCAGTTCCGGCAGGATCTGAATACCCAACTGACCAGGCTCAACGTCTATTATGACGATTTGATTACGGGAAACATTTTACAGCCCCTGAAGATTAATAGTCTGCGATCGGGGGCCTTCATTGACTTCATGAAGAGTCAGGGAAAGCTCGGTGGACAGAACAAAGTACCCCGCCTGGCCAACGACCGGGCTATCGCCGACGTTCTGGGCAAGTTTCACTAGTTTTCAGTTTTCAGTTTTGAGTTTTCAGTTTTGAGTTTTGAGTTTTGAGTTTTGAGTTTTGAGTTTTCAGTTTTCAGTTTTCAGTTTTCAGTTTTCAGTTTTCAGTTTTCAGTTTTCAGTTTTCAGTTTTCAGTTTGGAAAGGGAAAACCCATA
>CAJYIW010000008.1 GCA_913775095.1 uncultured Siphonobacter sp.
AAAATAATTAACTCGCCCACCCTAACTGCCTCATAATTAATCCAAAAGAAACTAAAGTTTTTTTCACACCTCTTCCTGCACCACCCATCCCCCCTGCCCCGCCCTCAAAACCTTTTCCCATCTCTCCAGTTATATACTTCTTATACCTTTCTTACGGAAATAGCTCCTTTGTTCTGCCAGTTCTTTCCTTAGCTTTACTTTCTATTGTTATTCCTATAAATACCACTGCATTATACTTTCAGAGAGCACCGAATACAGGCGGGACCACTGCGGCTGATCTTCTAATAGCTGCTGGTGCTTTTGGATCGTTGACTGATCGCCCCGCCTGGCAGGACCCGTCTGAACTTCGGCCGGATGTTCGGATTCCATCATTTTTCGAAAGGTTTCCTTTATAATGGGTCGCATTAATTCGAAATCCAGATTCTGTTCCGTTAACAGCTCTTTCGTAATGGCCCATAAATGGTTAGGAAAGTTATTTGCCCAGACGGCAGCTAAGTGCAGATGCAGACGTTTCGATGAATTAATGAGATATACTTCTTCGCTAATGGATTTCCCTATCTCCAGTAACAGGATTTCTACTTCTTCATTTTCTCCTTCGATACACAAAGGCACTTCTTTCCAGGTTAGCTCTATTTTCTTACTGATGCTTTGTAAGGGATAGAACACGCCCGTCTTTACGTCAACATCACTATATATAGATAGCTGTTCTTTCAGGGAAGTCAACGACATGGCTCCCGCCGTATGGACGATAATTGCGTTCTCGGGCCATACGATTTGTGGGATTATCTCTTTGATGGCATCGTCGGAGGTAGTCAGGAAGAATACTTCTACTTCGGTTTCCGAGAAATCCAGTTCTTCCATAGGATAGGCTACCGACAGTTTTTCGGTCAGCTCCTCGGCATGATCTGGATTACGGCTATAAATAAAGACTACTTCATGGTAAGCCCGTTCCAGCTCGACGGACAGGTGATGAGCCACGTTACCAGCTCCGATGAATGCCACTTTCATACAGACGATGTAATTCTAATGGATGAGCGTTAGGATTGAATAAGGTTTTTCAGGGATTGATACGCCCGTCCACTTTCCAGCGATTCCTTGGCCCGCCCCATCGCCTCTTCCATTGATATCTCCTGAGCAGCGTGTAAGGCCACTGCGGCGTTGGCTAATACAACCTGGGTCTGGGCTTTCGTTCCACGATTATCCAAAATTTGAACCAGAATATCGGCGGATTCCTGAAGATTATTACCTCCGGCCAGGTCTTCGGCCTTTAATTGATTCAGACCGATGTCTTCCGGACTATACTGATGCGTTTCTTTATCTTTAATTAACAGGAAATTGCTGGTTAGTGAGACTTCATCGTATCCATCGTAGGCATGAACAACCGCAAAACGTACTCCAGCCGAGCGAAGTACTCCAGCATACAGCTCGCCCACTTCCGGACTATACACGCCCGAAAGCTGCCGTTTGACCAAAGCCGGGTTCATCAATGGTCCCAATAAATTGAAAAAGGTTTTAAAACCCAACTCCCGGCGAACATTTCCAACATGCTTCATGGATGGATGAAACAAAGGAGCGTGCAGGTAACAGATTCCGGCCTTTTCCAATTGACGACGCAGCCGATCGTAGTCATTCGTGAATTCATATCCCAGCTTTTCGATCACTGTAGATGATCCGACGGAAGATGAAACCCCGTGGTTCCCGTGCTTGGCTACGGTCTGGCCGGCTCCAGCAATAATGAAAGCCGAAGTCGTTGAGATGTTGAAGGTATTTTTGCCGTCGCCACCCGTACCACATACATCCATGGGGTCGAACTCCGAGAAGTCTACGGACAGGCATAACTCAAGCATGGCCTGACGGAAGCCATTTACTTCTTCGACCGTCAGGCCTTTCATGGCATATGCCGTCAGGAAGGCTGCCGTCTGCGAAGGATTGATTTCGCCCCGGCCAATGGAAAGCAAAGCCTGATAGGCCTGTTCGGTCGTTAAGGTCTGATTCGCTAATAATTGGGAAAGTAATTCTTTCATGCCTATACCTATCTATAATGGAGGTTTTGCCTGGGTTACTTATTAAAGAATCAAACCTTATTACTTCAGCCAGTTGGTCAACATCTCTTTGCCGTATTCCGTCAGATATGCTTCCGGGTGAAACTGTACACCCCGAACGTCATATTTCGTATGGGCTTCGGCCAGTACATATCCCTTTTCATCCACTGCCGTAACTTTCAATTCTTCGGGCATGGTTTCAGGAATTACCGTCCAGGAGTGATAGCGGCATACTTCGATCGACTCAGGTAATCCCTGGAAAAGCTTCTCGTTTTCATCCTTTATAATACACGTGGTAGTTACCCCGTGCAGGACATCCCCCATGTTATGCAACCTGGCACCAAATGCTTCACCGATGGCCTGATGACCGAGGCATACGCCGAAGATGGATTTGGTCGGAGCGTATTCCTTAATAAGGTCCAGCATAATGCCCGCTTCTTCGGGAATGCCGGGGCCGGGTGACAGTAAGATCTTATCGTATTTCGCGACTTCTGCCAGCGTGATTTTATCATTGCGAAATACGTCTACTTCGTGACCCAGTTCCTTTAATAAGTAAACCAGGTTATATACAAAGGAATCGTAGTTATCGAGTACTAATATTTTGTAAGGCATCTTTTTGCTTTCGTTGTTCGTTATTAGCGGCCGCCGCTGCGGTTGTTCGTTGATGGGTCTCATTCCCTGAAAACTGACAACTGATTAAATTTCTTCGGCCATTTCCATGGCTTTGCGTAAAGCGGCTAGTTTGCTGTGAATTTCCTGTAACTCACTTTCCACGTTTGACTTGGCAACGACGCCCATCCCTGCCTGGTAAAAAAGCGTATTATTCTTGCTCAGGAAGGTACGAATGGCGATGGCGTGGTTGAAGTCGCCGTTAAAGCTCAGGTGACCGATCGCTCCGCCGTAAATACTCCGGTTCGTCGTTTCGTAGCGATTAATCAACGTCATGGCGTTATGCTTGGGGGCACCCGAGAGCGTTCCGGCGGGAAAGGTGTCGGCTACTAACTGCAGGGGATTCGTTCCGGCGGTCATTTTACCGACCACTTTTGATACCAGGTGAATCACGTGGCTGTAATACTGCACTTCCTTAAAGGTCTCGACTTTCACCTCATCACTGCTGCGGCTTAAGTCATTCCGGGCTAAATCGACCAGCATGACGTGTTCAGCGGATTCTTTAGGGTCGGCCAGTAACTCGCGGGCCAGCTCCGCGTCGCGTTCGTCGTCACCCGTGCGGCGGAAGGTTCCAGCGATGGGATGAATTTCGGCCTGACCATTTTTGATGAAAATCTGTTTTTCAGGCGAAGAACCGAAGATGTGGTAGGTCCCGAAATCGAAGTAAAATAAGTAAGGAGAAGGATTGATGGAACGTAAGGCCCGATACACCTGAAAGTCATCTCCCCTGAAGGCCCGGGAAAAACGACGCGAAGGCACAATCTGAAAGACATCCCCCCGCAGGCAGTGCCCGATGCACTTATTCACTACCTCCCGCATTTCATCATCGGTGCGGTTCGTTGCTTCTTCTCCGCTTAACTCAAACGTATTGGAAGACGATTTAGGCGTTTGAATGAGAAATTCCAGTTGGCTCAGTCCTTCGGTATCCCTGTTTTTAGTATCTCCGTACTGATGTTCAAACAGAAAAACTTCGTTTTTGAAGTGATTGAAGACAATTACGTATCGATAGACGTAATAAACAATCTGAGGAATGGCGGATTCTTCACTCTTGGGCTGAATCTCAATATCCTCAAAATATTCGACCGAATCATACGTCATGTGACCGAACAATCCATTCGTTGGAAAAGGATACCCGGAGTTGGTTTCTGTGAAACTGGCCGCGAAAGCCCGTAAGGTATCTACGGCGTCTTTCCGGTTTTCCAGTTTAAACTGTTCCGTAGTGCCATCGGGAAATTTCTGAGTTACGACATCCTCATCCAGAATAAAGCTCGCTACAGGATCACAGCCAATAAAGCTCAGGCTGTTCTGCATCGCGTGGTAATCGGCACTTTCCAGTAATACGGTATTAGGAAACTGGCGGCGTAAGCGTTGATACGCACTTACCGGAGTTAACATATCGGCCAGTAATCGACGGGAATGGGTAATAATCGGGTAAGTTTTCACGTTTGTTTGATCTTAAACGTCCAAATGAAATGAGTTAAAACGACAACGCCCACTGTTCAGTTGAACAGCGGGCGTTGTCGTTAATGCTATAATTATCGCTTATCTGACGCAAAAAGAGGCTGTTCAACCGAGGAATCCCAGTTGCCACCACCATGCTTTTGCGAATGAAACGTTCATATTCTTGTCTGATTACTTTCGGCAAACTTAAAAACAATTTCAGAGTTTGGCTAAAGTGTTACCTTTTTTTTTGTTTTTCAAGGAAGCAAACGGAATTTTGGTTCATGAAAACAAGACTAATGACTGCTTCTCACTTCTCTATACTCAAGACTATCAAGCCCTTTGTCGTATCACTTTTTATCCCCTTACTCCTGGCTTCATGTACTCACAAACCCGATTTACAGGGTTTTCCGGTAGAAAAATGGAAGGCGGATAAAGGGGGATGCAAAGGCGAACGAAAACTCTTGCTGGCTGATTTCAAGAAAATCCGGCAAAATCTGAAAGGGACTTCCTCGAATGATTTCGTGGATATTTTTGGCCGTCCCGACATTAATCAGATTGCCGACCGGAATCAGGAATACTACGTGTACTTTCTGGAAGCCGGGCCGCAGTGCGAAGACATCACTAAAAAATCAGAAGCGGCTTCCGTAGCCATTCGCTTTTCCTCCGTAGGGCTGGCCGCCGAGATTACCTTCCAGAACGGAACGCCGGTACAATGATTTTAAATTTTGAATGAGTGAAGGATTGAATGACATCATTGTTCTATTACTTCAGCCTTCATCCCGAACATAGCGAGAGACCTTTTGTCGTCATGACACCTCCCTATTACTTATCATTCAAGGACGTTACCTGAAATCCCAAGTAAGGTTCTTGGCTACGCTCTGAATGACAGAAAAAAGGTGTTCGTAGTCAACGCTTCATTCATTCAAAACTAAAAATGAGTGAACAGGTAAAAGTTACCTATTCACTCATTCTATCACTCATTCATTCAAACTTAACTACGAACCCAGTGTCCAGCCTTTGCGGTATTCGCGTTTCACGAATTGGTTGGCCTGCTCGAAGTTCGTGATCCGCATCGCGTTACCATCCCAAAGCAATTTCTTACGGCCAGGATACGCAAAACCTTTACCGTCGGCATTTGGTGTGCGAACGTTATAGCTGCGAATGGCCAGGTTACCCATCAAAACAGTTTCCGTCAAAGGTCCTGAGTAATCGAACGATGACGTTAACTTTTTATGGGTTTCTGAACCAAAACCTTCTTTACAAGCCCGAACCCAAGCGGTCTGGTGACCACTTTCCGGCATTTTCTGAAGTTCCGTTTCGGTCCATTTATACTTAGCCAGATCCTGCTCGCTTACTTTTTTCTTTTCGAAGAAGAGCTTGGGTGCATTTCCATACGTTCCGCAGGTCATAATACCTTTTGAACCAATCAGGATTACCCCGTTTGAGCTGTCGGGATCGCCCAGGGGCTCATCGGCAGGAATCAGATCGGGGTGAAAGGCACGAATACCACCGTCCGTCCAGTTCATGGTAACGGCTGATTTATTCTTCTTCGTTGCCGGAAATTTGATTTGAACCGAGCTGGATGGTGGGCATCCTTCGGGGATATACTCAGGCGTCCAGTCCTTGATGAAGACGGAACCGGCTGAACATTCTACTTCGGTTGGATACCCTAAGCCCAAGACCCGGAATGCGGGATCAATCAGGTGACAACCCATATCGCCCAGAGCTCCGGTACCGAAGTTCCACCAGCCCCGCCATTTGAAGGGGTGATAGGCAGGTGTATAATCTACCCATTCGGCAGGACCGATGAACTGATCCCAGGCAATGCCGTCAGGAATTTCTTTCTGTCCTTTGGGAACGGGAATTCCCTGCGGCCAAACGGGACGGTTCGTCCAGATGTGAACTTCATCCACCGTTCCGATCAGACCCGCGTTGAACCAGTTTACCATCTGCCAGCTCCCCACACTAGAGGCTCCCTGGTTACCCATCTGGGAGACAATTTTATACTTACGAGCCGCTTCAGTCATCATCCGGGCTTCGTAGATGTCGTGCGAAAGGGGTTTCTGAACGTACACGTGCTTACCCGCCTGCATGGCCGCCATGGCAATAACGGCGTGCGTATGGTCAGGCGTTGAGATCGTTACGGCATCAATATTTTTGCCTTCCTTCTCCAGCATCTCTTTGTAGTTCTGGTAACGTTTGGCGTTAGGGAAACGCTTTACGGAGGCTTCTGCCACTTTCCAGTCTACGTCACAAAGAGCGACTACGTTTTCAGCTCCGTTGTTATAGGCATTCCAGATATCGCTGGAACCTTTCCCACCGGCACCAATGGCTGCGATATTGAGTTTATCGGAAGGAGCGGTAAATCCTTTACCTAACACGTGACGGGGAACAATGTAAAAGGCCGCGGCCGAAAGGGCTCCCTTCTTGATAAACTCGCGGCGAGAGGGGGATTTTTCTTTCATAGTAGAATTAGAATCGGAGCGACTCTAACGGTATGTTGAAATGTAAAAAAGTTAAGAGTTATGCCTGAGAAGCGTAGCGTTCCAGCAATTGCTTCGTTTTCTTAATTCCTTCGTATTCACCCAGCGTATCGCCTTCGTATTCAATGCCGATGATTCCTTTGAAACCCGATTTTTTTACAATTTCCATCATGCGGTCGTAATCGGTTTCCACGCAATTTCCTTTGGCATCGAAATCAAAGGTTTTGGCAGAAATACCTTTTGCATACGGTAGCAGCTCCTGCGTGCCCTTATAACGGTCGTATTCGTCTTCGCACTCGTGATAGCTACCGGGCTTGCGTTTCAGACAGAAGTTTCCGAAATCAGGTAAGGTACCGCAGTTTTTCAGGCCAACGCCTTTCATTACATCACTCAGCCATTGTCCATTGGAAGAATGCCCACCGTGATTTTCCACGATGACATTGATACCGGTTTTAGCGGCAAATTCGCTTAGGGAGTGCAGGCCTTCAATGGCACTTTTCTTTACCTCCTCCGCCGAACCTTCCCCCGCCGCATTCACGCGGATGGTTTTACAGCCCAGAAACTTGGCTGCTTCGACCCATTTATAGTGATTTTCAACGGCCTGTTTGCGTTTGGCCGCGTCCTTATGGCCTAATTCGCCTTCCCCATCAATCATGATGAGATGGTTCTTCACGCCATTGTCTTTACAGCGTTGCAGCAAATCGTTAAGGTAAGCAGAATCCTGAGCTTTGTCTTTAAAGAACTGGTTGACGTATTCTACTACGCTGATGCCAAATTCTTTTTTTGCCAGAGCCGGAAAGTCGAGATTGTCTATTTTTTTGGATCGCAAAGCCCGATGCAGGGACCATTCGGCCAGCGAGATTTCGAAGAAAGGTTTTTGCCCCAGGGTTCCCGCCCAAAGGTCAGTTGCCGGAAGAGTGGCAGCCGCCGCCAGGCCCAGGTTCCGCAGGAAGGAACGTCGGTTCTGTTGCATAGAGATCAAGGTTTAGAGCTGTCGCTTTTCGGTTTGAAAAGTACTGAAGATTTTTTAAAAAATAATGCGTTCAGGATGAAACTAGCAGAAATGCCTACCGCCTCTGGAAATGCGGCTATGGACGAGCCTGGGGCCTTCTTCGTTACTTCCTGCAATTTTAACTGGTGAGCCATTCTTTTTATGGCTATTTTTGTAAGCCCAAAAGATGGATAAGGAGTTCATTTTCAGTTTTTTGACGCCTTTTTTAATAGAAAGTAAATGGTTTATGGTATTTGGAAAGTTTTTCCTAAGAAAATCCAAATTCTCAAAACTGTTTATCTATAAACTTGTTCTTTATTAAGGAAATGAGCAGTACCGTTCATACGTTGCCTCAAAAGACAACGAAATTTAAGAAAATGAAGTCGTTTCAAATTCCCGATACGTTTAAAAGTCCGGTCATTGGTGCGATTAAAGAGTTTCGCCGCAAGCAGGATAAAATGAAGAAGGATTTTACGCCAACCCTTCTTGATTTTGGACCGGTGCGATTTCTCATTGCTCGGCATTTTGGTTTCTGCTACGGCGTAGAGAACGCCGTAGAAACGGCTTACCAGATCATTAAGGATTATCCTACCCAAAATATTTATCTCCTGAGCGAAATGATCCATAATCCCGAAGTAAACCGGGATTTGCTCGATCAGGGCGTTCGTTTTATCATGGACACTTCAGGCCGTCAGCTGATTCCCTGGGAAGAGCTAACGGCCGATGACATTGTCATCATTCCTGCTTTCGGAACGACACTGGAAATTCAGGCGAAGCTGGCCGAACTCGGCATTCAGACGGAACACTACGACACGACCTGTCCCTTTGTGGAGAAAGTCTGGAAACGAGCTTCGTCCATTGGCCAAAGCGAGTATACCATTGTTATTCACGGGAAACCCGCTCACGAAGAAACCCGGGCCACGTTCTCCCATGCCCGTCAGAACGCTCCTACCGTGATTGTCAAAGACATGAAGGAAGCTCAGAAACTGGCAACATACATTCGGGGCGAAAAACCAGCGGAACTGTTTTACGAGGAATTTAAAGGTCAGTATTCCGAAGGGTTTACCGTAGAAAAAGACCTGCAACGCATTGGGGTAGTGAACCAGACCACGATGCTGGCCTCGGATACTCAGGCTATTGCTGATTACCTGAAACAGGTCATGATTGAAACGTATGAAGGTTCTGATATTACGGCTCACTTTGCCGATACCCGGGACACCCTTTGTTACGCTACCAATGATAACCAATCGGCTACGTATGGATTACTGGAAGAACCCGCTGATTTGTGCATAGTCGCCGGAGGCTATAATTCTTCCAATACTTCGCACCTGGTGGAATTATGCGAAGCGAAACTGCCTACCTACTTCATTGAAAATGCAGCTAAAATTCTGGATCATCACTTAATCCGGCATTACGATTTGCACGAGAAGGTAGAGAAAGTAACGGAACACTATTTACCTGATTCATCCCCTGTAACCATTATGCTTACGTGCGGAGCTTCCTGCCCGGATAAAGTAGTAGAAGACATTCTGATCCGCTTACTATCTTTTTATCCCGCCGCTAAATCGCTGGATGAAACCATGGAAGCTTTTATCTAACCTTTCAGAACGATCGTTTTTTTAAGTCGCATCCTTCTGAATAACAGAAAAACGAGCCGGATCTCCGACTCGTTTTTTTCATTATATCAAGCACCTTACTTCATCAGAGCACTGCTTTTTAATTTAATTTCGGTCAATTTCCGCTTGGTGTCCAGCGTAAAATCGCCCTGCATCATCCAGTCGTAGTAACTGGGTTCACGCTTGAAGATTTCCTGAACGGGCTTGCCCGTATGTTTTCCAAAATTGAATACGACCACGCCTTCGTTATTGTACTTCATTCGCTGGGCAAAATCAACCAGTTGGCCGGATGTCAGTTCATGTAAGGCGTCCATGTCATTTTTGACGGGCACCCACATTTCATCTTTATTTTTCTCTACTTCCACTCCTTCGTAACGCTTCACCATTGCATCCAGCACTTCCAGTGTTGCCAGCGTATCCGCTTCGGCCGAGTGAGCGTCTTTCAGCCTTTTGCCACAATAAAACTTATACGCCGCTGACAAATTACGGGGTTCCATCATGTGGTAAATCCGCTGGGCATCAATCAGGCGACGATTTTTAGTATCAAAGTCGATACCCGCCCGCAGAAACTCTTCCACCAGCATGGGGACGTCAAAGCGATTGGAGTTAAAACCGGCCAGATCGCAGCCTTCCAGAAAATGAGCCAGCGACTTCGCTAATTGCTTAAAAGGAGGTTTATCGGCCACATCCTCATCGTATAACCCGTGAATTAAGCTGGTTTCCAGCGGAATGGGCATTTCAGGATTAATTCGTTCCGTCCGTACCTGCACGGAACCGTCAGGCATAGCTTTAGCGATGGAAATTTCGACGATCCGATCCCGAATTAGGTTAATTCCGGTAGTTTCCAGATCAAAAAAAGCAAGCGGTTTGCGGAGTTTCAGACTATGTTGCACGATGTTCCTCTATTACTGATTATCCAAAAATACATCAAAATCCCCGGAAATGATTCAATGGATGGTTGACAAAGCGAATTCATGGCCCCGAAGCCCTACTCAGAATCAGGCTTTTATTAACTTTCTATTAAATCAATAAATCTTTTTCATTCCTCATCCAAAAAGAGTATCTTTGTCCGGCAAATAAGAATAGCACCGTTATTTGCCATGTTGGACTCCTCCAAGTTTCTCTTTGAAGCACTTACTTACGATGATGTGCTTCTGCTCCCTGCCTATTCGGAAGTTCTCCCCCGCGAAACTAGCACCGAATCATTCCTTACAAAAAACATACGCTTAAACATGCCCCTGGTCTCGGCAGCTATGGATACGGTTACCGAATCCGAAATGGCGATTGCTATGGCTCAGGAAGGCGGCATTGGCATGATTCACAAGAACATGTCGATTGATCGTCAGGCGGAAGAAGTTCGCAAAGTAAAGCGTTCCGAATCGGGTATGATCCTCGATCCGGTTACGCTTTCAGAAGGGGACACCCTGGCGGATGCTCACCGACTGATGCGGGAAAACAAAATCGGTGGAATTCCCGTCGTGGATGCCTCCAATACGCTGATCGGTATTCTTACCAACCGTGACATTCGTTTTCAGACGAAATTAAGTCAGCCCGTTACCGAAATCATGACGCAGGGCAAACTCATTACGGCCCGGGCAGGCATTGATCTTCAGGCGGCTGAAGCCGTTTTACAGGAACACCGCATTGAAAAGCTTCCCATCGTGGATGACAATCAAAAGCTGGTAGGACTGATTACGTACAAAGATATTCTCAAGAAGAAAAATCACCCCAATGCCTGCAAAGACTCCCGCGGTCGTTTACGCGTAGGAGCTGCCGTTGGAGTTACTCCTGATTTACTGGATCGCGTTGCGGCTCTGGTTAAAGCGGGTGTGGATGTGATCAGTATTGATACGGCTCACGGCCACTCCTTAGGGGTTATTAACGCGTTGAAATCGGTAAAAGCCTCTTTTCCCGACCTGGACGTTATCGTTGGTAACGTGGCTACGGGTGAAGGTGCCAAAGCTCTGGCGGACGCCGGTGCGGATGCCGTGAAAGTGGGCGTTGGCCCCGGTTCGATCTGTACGACGCGGGTTATCGCGGGTGTGGGTATGCCTCAGCTTTCTGCCGTATATGAAGCCGCCAAAGCCGTAGCCGGTACGGGTGTTCCGATCATCGCTGATGGTGGTATTCGTTACTCCGGTGATATCGTAAAAGCCATTGCGGGTGGGGCCAGCTCCATTATGATGGGTTCCTTACTGGCGGGCACCGACGAAGCTCCGGGTGAAATCATCATCGCTGAAGGTCGTCGTTTCAAGAGTTACCGTGGCATGGGTTCCGTAGAGGCGATGGAAGAAGGATCGAAAGATCGTTATTTCCAGGATGCCGAAGATGATATCAAGAAACTGGTTCCTGAAGGTATCGTAGGTCGTATTTCTTACAAAGGTCGCGTAGGCGATATTTTGTATCAAATGGTCGGCGGTCTGAAAGCCGGTATGGGTTACTGCGGAGCGAAAGATATTGAAGCGATGCAACAGGCTAAATTCGTGAAAATTACCGCTGCCGGTGTTCGCGAAAGCCACCCGCACGATGTAGTGATTTCGAAAGAAGCTCCTAACTATAGCGTGAAGTAAGGTTGTTGGTTGAGCGTTGTTAGTTGCTGGTACATACTTCCGGTAACTTTTAACCTACTAAAAAAGGTCGCCTTTCGAGCGACCTTTTTTAGTACAGACAGTAATCTAATAACGATTAACCAATCACTATTTCTTCCGGAAGAACATCGTTAAAGGCACTCCGTCAAAGCCAAAGTGGGCCCGGAATTTATTTTCCAGGTAACGTTCGTAGCTTTCTTTGATGTACTGAGGATAGTTACAAAACAACACAAAGGTGGGGCTTGGCGTAGGTAACTGCGTCAGATACTTGATCTTCACATATTTACCATTAATCGCTGGAGGGGGGTACGCCTCGATTTCGGGCAGAATCAAGTCGTTCAGCTGAGAAGTTGGAATTCGGCGACGGCGTTGTTCGTATACTTCCGTTACTTTTTCCACGACCTTGAAAATCCGCGTTTTTTCCGTTACCGACGTAAAGATGATCGGAGCATAATCGATGGGAGCCATTCGCTGACGTAACTCCTTCTCTAAAGCAGGAGCCGTGCGGGAGTCTTTCTGAACTAAATCCCACTTATTTATCATGATCACAATACCCTTTTTCGCCCGGTGAGCCATCCCGATGATGTTCATGTCCTGAGCTTCCAGACCGCGTTCAGCATCCAGAATAATAATGGCTACGTCACATTCATCCAGAGCCCGCATGGAACGCAGGGTTGAATAGAACTCGATGTTGTCATTCACCCGAGCTTTCCGACGCATTCCGGCGGTATCGGTAATAATAAAATCGTTTCCGTATAAAGAGTAACGTGTATGGATCGCATCGCGGGTAGTTCCGGCAATGTCCGTTACGATACTCCGTTCCCGGCCTAATAAGGCATTCAGGAAAGAAGATTTTCCTACGTTGGGGCGACCCAGAATGGCAATCCGGGGAATGCCTGCTTCAGGATCTTCCACGCCATCGTCTTCAAAGTGAGAAACTACCGCATCGAGGAAATCACCCGTATTATTTCCGTTTTCTGCGGAAATCGGGAACGGCTCGCCTAAACCCAGTGCGTAGAATTCAGCCGCACCGTGCATTTTTTCGGTGGTATCGGCTTTGTTAGCCACCAGAATGACTGGCTTTTTGGAGCGACGAAGTACGTTAGCGAAGTCTTCATCCAGGCCCGTCAGGCCCGCGATGCAATCCACTACGAAGATGACCACGCTGGCTTCATCCATGGCGATCTGTACCTGCTCGCGAATGGCTTCTTCAAAAATATCTTCGGAACCAACCACGTAACCACCCGTATCGATGACCGTAAAGAACTTACCGGTCCAGTCGGCATATCCATAATGACGGTCGCGGGTAACTCCCGAGACGTTGTCCATAATGGCTTTCTTCTGCTCGATGATCCGGTTAAACAGGGTGGATTTACCTACGTTAGGCCGACCCACAATAGCAACAATATTTGACATGATGATTTTTGCCAGCATACACCCGCCAGCACTGGTTTGACCAGCCGTTTCTCGGCCGCTTCATTAAAAAATAAATAATAGTATCCGCTTCGAACCTTTCCTTCTTTACGTATCCATTGCATCGCTCTTCACCTGAAGCAGAAGCTTCTCAATGCATAGAAAGTCGTTTCGAAACAGCTATTATTCTTGAATGTACCCGAACTCCCGAAGCTTGTTAGCTTTACTTCGCCAGTCGGATTCTACGCGAATGTAGGTTTCCAGGTGAATTTGTTTTCCAAAGAATGCTTCCATCTCCTTGCGGGATTCGATCCCCACTTTTTTGATGGAAGCACCTTTGTGACCCAGCAAAATCGCCCGCTGGCTGGAGCGTTCCACATAAATTTCCGCCAGAATCCGAATGATATCATCGGTTTCCTTGAAAGACGTGATGACCACTTCCGAGCTATAAGGGATTTCTTTTTTATAATTGAGAAAGATTTTTTCCCGGACGATCTCCGCCGCAAAAAAGCGTTCGGGCCGATCCGTCAGTGAATCCTTATCAAAAAACGGAGGATGCGTAGGGATTGCCTTAACAATCAGGCTGAATATTTCTTCCAGTCCCAGCTTGTGCAAAGCGGAGATGGGTAAAATCGTTTGCGTGGGAAAACGGTTCCGCCAGTGAGCGATTTTTTCCTCAACCTGCTCCTGGGTGGCTAAATCTACTTTATTGATCAACAGAATAACCGGCGTGTGATCAATGCGAGCCAGCTTCTCAATCACGTCATCTTCGTCGTACGCTTCAAAAATATCGGTTACGAACAAAATGACGTCGGCATCTTCCAGCGACCCCCGTACGAAATTCATCATCGACTGGTGCAACTGATACTGCGGCTTGATAATCCCCGGTGTATCTGAATATACCAGCTGAAACGGGATACCATCCTGCACCCCATTCACAATCCCCATGATCCGATGCCGGGTGGTTTGAGCCTTCGAAGTAATGATGGAAAGCCGCTCTCCTACCATGGCATTCATCAGCGTTGATTTACCTACATTCGGTTTTCCAACAATACTGACGTATCCCGTTTTATGATTATCCATTGTCTAATTCAAAAAAACTATAATTTATTTTTTAGTTACTTCACTGGAAATCAGTGCTAATTAAAAAATAGTTACGGTCCTTTTGTTATTTTTTTTACAAAGGTATTGATTTTAATTGAAAGGCCCGTATATTTGCAGTCCAATAACACACCGCGGGATGGAGCAGTTGGCAGCTCGTTGGGCTCATAACCCAAAGGTCACAGGTTCGAGTCCTGTTCCCGCTACTCCAAAAGCCGTCAGCAATGGCGGCTTTTTTCAGGTCTCGTAGTACAACGGATAGTATGTGAGCCTCCGGAGCTCAAGATTTAGGTTCGATTCCTAACGAGACCACCACCATTCTATAAAAGGTTATTCAATTATATTCTTAAATCGCTAAGAATCAATTGAATAACCTTTTTTCTTTGTCTCTCTTTGTAAGAAAGATATAAGGAAATATAAGTTCTAGTGTCCCCTATAGTTGCCCCTCCTCTATTTTCTTTGTCATAAATTGGTAATACATTTAAGGTAGTTTCGAGACCAAAGACCAATTTTGACCATGCGTAAGGCTTCAATTGATGCCCGGTTCTACCTTAAAGAACCCTCATCGCTATCCCCTACTCTCATCTATCTCCGAGTAAACGGGGGCAACTATTCCATCCGGCTTAAATATTCAACAGGTTTAAAAGTTCATCCAGCTGACTGGGACGCTAATACGCAGCGTGCCGTAACCCGGTCCAAGTCATTACAGGATAGACAAGCTATCCGTGATCTGAACCTGCAGATTGAGCGGTATGATATGGCCGTGAAAGAAATTGTTTCCAATTGTACGATATCTGGCCAGGCTATTACTGAAGAGGTGTTAAAGGAAAGACTGAATAATAAGCCTGAATTACATCCGACCGGCCGTAAGAATGTAAAGCCTGTTGCTAACCAACCTGAAACCCTCATAGAATTTACTTCATTGTTCATTGAGGAGGCCTTAACAGGAAAAAGGCTCATTCCTGAATCAGGCAAAAGGTATGAGACCAATACACTCAGAGCCTTTTCTACTTCCTTACGCCACTTAGAGGCCTTCACCCGAACAACTAGGTATCAACTCACATTTGACGCTATAAGCGAGCGTTTCTACAGACAATTCACTACTTACCTTACAGCGGCCAACCTGGGACAAAACTCAATTGGTAAGATCATTAAGAATATCAAAACTCTTTTGACGCTGGCTTATAAAGAGGGATATCATCAAAACCGGGCCTTTGAGAGCTTCAAGAAACCTAAGGAAACTACTACGGCCGTATATCTTACCTCCACTGACCTGGAAACGCTCTATCATTTGGACCTTACCCAAAATTCACGTTTAGAGAGAGTGAGAGACTTGTTTCTAGTGGGATGCTACACGGGACTACGCTTTAGTGACTGGAACAAAGTACTTCCGGAGAATTTAAAGCAAATCAACGGGCAAACCGTGCTACGGATCCGTCCTACCAAAACCGATATACCAGTAGCCGTTCCTGTGAGGTCGGAGTTAGCCGCTATCCTCAGCAAATACGAAGGCTTACTTCCTTCTATCCCATCCAATCAAAAAACGAATGAATACCTAAAAGAGGTCATGCAGCTGGCGGGTATTAATGAAGGAGTTTCAGTGACTAAGACCGTTGGAGGGAGACGTAGCTCTAAAGTCTACTATAAATGGCAGTTAGTATCTACCCATACAGCCCGGAGAACCTTCGCAACGCTGGCTATTTTGGGAGGTGTAGCTGATCGTCTGGTTATGAAAATGACAGGTCACAAGTCAGAGCCTGCTTTCCGTCAGTATCTCCGTATGGAAGCCGAGGAAGTAGCGGTATTGCTGGCTTCCCATGATTATTTTAAACCTCAACTTAAAGAGGTTAACTAACTTATATACAATACCACTGGGCCAACGGTGATTAATTAACCCTAACAGTTTCGATCAAATGATCAACCAAGAACAACCTAGCAAAACTCTAGCAGAAATGTTCAGATCCGATTTTCCCTATTTTGTATTTAGGGAGAATCCCATAATTAGTGAAATTTCATTTATGAGTTACAGAAATGAGCCTAGTTCATTTCTGAATCCTGCTTCTACAGCTAGGGAAAGACGAGACAATCATGATTTTCATTTGTTTGCTCTTCCCGTCTGGGCTTTGCATGAATACCATGAAGAGATTGAAAAAAACCTAAAATCAAAATCAACAGAGGGTCTACGTCAATCTAATGAGCCTTTGGCATCATTATCTGGGGTTGTTTTTAAATTCTTTACAGCAGGACTTGAATCTATATATGAAGGTATAGGTTTAAATGGAGAAAATATTTCTCTTTATGGCATGGGTACAACTAATAAAATAAAGAGTTACATCCATGCTTTTCTAAACTATCATTTCAAAAACTATGAAGAAGATGTTTCGCGTTTTATAGATATAATTATTTCTTCTGTACTATCATTTTTTAAAAGTAATACGAAAAAGGAGAAGGAAATTACTAGATATGTTTTAGAATGGGTAATCAATATTTGTAAAAAGCTCCTTATTAAACGCCCCCATTCTGTTGAAGCATTATGGGTCGAGCGTAAGCGTTCCTTTCATTTTTTAGGAGAATTTATCCAAGTTATTTACCCAGATGAGGAATTAAAGGTTACAGCAACTGAGGAAAACCAATCAAATTCATTAGTTAGCAATGAAGAGGATAATAAGCCAGGAAAACTCCCGCATCAGGCCAAAATGATGCTACTTAAGGAAATTGGCTTTTTTGATTTACCTAAAATAAAGGAACTTAACAATACACAACAGGCAAATTTAATTTCTCAGTTGGTAGGGGAAGAAAAAAATAATACTCGACAAATCCTCAGCTATATCCATACTAACACTAATTCTAACCTCAATCCCTATCACGGAGAAAAAGGAAGAAAATACCTTCTAAAAGTTAATAAGCTGATCAATCCTAATAAATAGGAATAAAGATTTGTTAAAGCCCGTATAAAAGTTGTAGTTACTACAGCACCCACTACTACATACAAAACCAATCAAGTTTGCATCAGAAATCTAAAACAGAAATCTGATGCAAACATCCCTCCTAATTACGGTCTCACTTGACCAATTAAGCCAACTTATCAGGGAAGGCGTGAAGGACGAACTAAACGCCTTCAAGGGTCAGCTTACACCTGAACCGGACACACCTGAATACCTTTCCAGAAAGGAAACCGCTGAATTTCTCCGCGTTACAACGGTAACTATTGATGAATGGGTGAAAAGAGGCCTCATTAAAGGCTATCACTTCGGTAGTCGTGTACGCTTCAAATCATTAGAAATAAGAGCATTTGCTGAAACTCCTGCCAGCCGCCGCTATTCAACTAAACACTAAGCCTGTAAAATAAAAAAGAGCCGGGCGACCAAACCCAGCTCCTAACAGTTTCGAAGACCCTAGACCCTTGCGGGTATAGGACTTAAGGCAAATCTACAAAATAAAATGTCTTCCGAAAGGAAACCTAATAATTGATCCCGGCTATGGCTCATGAATTCATATCAAATACTAACCGCATGGGAAGGATTTTGCAGGAAAAATCCGCGGCTTATCAAACCTATCCACCACGCTATCTTACTGCATGCTACTATTGTATGCAATAAGCTCCAATGGCCCGACGAGTTTCAATATCCTACTGACGCAGCTTGCCAATTTATTGGAATCGTTGACCGTGAAACTTTCCATAAAGGGTTAAAGCAACTACAGACGTTTGGAGCGATTAGGGAAGTACAACCCGCTAAAGGCTTACACGTAGCCAGGTTCATAAGCTTTCTTAATTGTGAATTGTACCTAGCGGAAAAATCGGAAGGTACACCCGTAGGTTCAAGCCAAGCGAGAACGACTCATTCACCTAAGCCTTCAAAGCCAACTAAAGAAGCTCCCGTTGTAGCTCTACCGTTCCCAGGCAAAGCATTCACCCATCAATGGGATAGATGGATTCAGTACCGAAAAGAGCAGGGGTTCAAGACTTATAAGGAAACGGGTTTAAAAGCAGCTCTTAGTAAGCTTCAAACACTTGCAGGCGGTAATGAATCGAAAGCAATCAGGATTATTGAAGAATCAATAGCTAACGGCTGGCAAGGGCTATTTGAGCTTAAGGAAAAGAATATCAATCCAGCTATAGCCCCTAAACCCTCTCCCCCACCTTTTATTGTTGAGACGCGATGAAACTCCCCCAAACCCATCATTTAACCCCTACAGCATATCCGGCTAACGCTTATGACCAACAGGCCGAGGAAGCTGTATTAGGATCAGTCCTGATGTTTCCGGGAACGGTCCTCATTGTAGCAAAGTACATCCGAAGTAATGAGGCCTTTTATTATCCGAGGCATCAACTCATCTGGAATGCCATACTGTTATTATCTGCCGATAGTGAGCAGATTGACTTGCTTACCGTTACTCATAAGCTTCGAGAAATGGGTAAGCTGGAGCAAGCCGGAGGAGTCGTTTATTTAGCCGAAATCACCTCATCCTATCAGGGTTATAGTACGCACCTTGAAAATTGGTGTATGATTATTCTGGAGCATTTTGCCAGACGTCAGCTATCGACAGCAGGTCTACAAATGGTGAAGGACTCTTCAGATATCACCATTGATATAACAGAAGGACTGAGCCGAGGAAAAGAACGCATTGAGGCCATTAGCCAGAATCTCACCATTGCCGGAGAAGAAACGCTACTAGATACCTGTAAAGAGGTGATCAAAGAATTGGATTTAGCTATCAGCAGCCCTGAAGATGTGTATATCAGCTGGCATATTCCGGAATTGGACCGTGGCTTAGGAGGAATCCGGAGCCCTTCAGCTGATTTCTGGATCGTTGCAGGGGCTCCGGGTTGTGGTAAAACAGCCTTATTCGTTCATACAGCTGTTGAAAATGCCCTTAATAATGTTCCGGTAGGTATGGTCTCCTTAGAAATGCCTCGAAAGGATTTGATTCGTAGAATGGCTGTTTCTCGTATGAAAGGCCAATACACCAATGATGAGGTACGAAAAGGATTTGATGCAAATGGGGAGGCCGTAGATATATTAGTATTTCAACAGGCTCTATCCACCTTTGCAAACGCTCCTTTATATATCTGTGATGAGGGAGGCTTAGACATCTACCGGCTTACACTTATTGCCCTGGACTGGAAGCAACGCTACGGAATCAGGATCCTGCTTATTGATTATCTCCAATTGCTTCAGGATAGCACGGTAACCAGTAATACGGATACAGCCCGTATTTCTTCCGTGAGCCGCAAATTAAAGGCCTTAGCTAAACTACTGGACATTCCAATCATAGCTATTTCCAACCTTTCGAAAGCGGCCGCTCATACAGGAGACAAACGACCTCACAAAGAACACCTGAGAGAATCCGGCCAAATTGAATTCGATGCAGACGGGATTATGCTCCTCTTCCGGCCTAAATATCACATGATTGATCGAATAGAGGAAGGTTCAGGCTATCCCCCGGTAGAGGATACCCGCTATCTCATTCAAGCTCAAGTCGAGAAGAACAGAAACGGCCCTTGTACCATCGTCAATATGTGGGCAGATGTAGCTACCAATCGATTCTTTCAAGAGCAGCCCCGTAGCGTCGATTATACGCCATTCTAAGACTTCACACCATGGATCAGTTAATCAAAATCACTACCGACGAGCAAGGCTTGCAGGTAGTATCCGCCCGGGAACTCCATTCCTTCTTAGAAGTAGCTAATCATTTTACCCAGTGGTTTGATGACAATAAGCAGCTATTTGTTGAGGGGGTTGATTATGAAGCGTTTAAGGTAAAGGTGAAAGCAGGTCCCGGATTTAGTAGCCGAATCGATTATGCTCTAACACTGGATACAGCTAAAGAAATGGCTATGCTTTCCCGGGTAGAGAAAGGAAAGCAAGCCCGGCAATACTTCATAGCCTGTGAGAAAGCCTTACGACAGGCCCCGGCCCTTCCTGACTTTAGTAACCCTGCTTTAGCTGCCAGAGCTTGGGCGGATCAATACGAAAGGCAACAGTTAGCCGAAAGCACTATTAAACAATTGCAGCCGAAAGCCGAATTTGCGGAGGCCGTGATGCAATCGGAAGATACGGTCTCTATCGGTGATATGGCCCGCATACTGGCTTATAAGGGGTTGGGTCAAAATAACCTGTTTGAGTTCCTTAGAGCGAACGGAATCCTTATTTGCAACGGTACAAATCAGCCTTATCAGAAATACATCGAGCAGGGCTGGTGCAAAGTAGTAGAATCTTCGTGGAGGCATCCTAAAGAAGGAAAAAAGATTGGCTTTAAAACCGTATTCACTCAGAAAGGCATGCTGAAAGTACGTGAGTTACTTGAAAAAGCGGGCTACTCCTCCGCTTGCTAACACCGTATACTGATAACATTTGCGTATAGACACTACCGAACAAATGAGAATGAGCTTATTGACCCATTACTTCAGTATTCATTATTAAAACTCCAAAACAGAAAACTATCAATTCTCTAATTATCGCTACTCCTCACGGCCGAGAAGCAGTGATAATCGATTAATTAACTCTTACGACTATGCCATCAATCAAGAAGCTTACAAGGTCCTATTCTTCTACTAAGTCCATGGAGAAACCTTTTCAGGGGCGAACTAACCCTAATCGGGATATATACAGTTCACATCAATGGAGAAAACTTAGTGAAGCGATACGGAGTAAAGAGCCGCTATGTAGAGAATGCAAGAAGCAAGGCGTACGTACGGCAGCTAAAGTAGTGGATCATATAATTCCGATCAATCAGGGTGGAGCAGCTTATGACGAAAGCAACCTTCAACCCCTTTGTTCAAAATGTCACCAAAGTAAATCAGGATCAGAAAGGCATAGTAAGCCAGATCCTTTTTACCCAGGCTACTAAATAGCCACGCCCAGGATTCACCTCAACGACAGGTAAATCTTGGGCATTTTAATTGATCATAGTAAAGGCTCTAGAGAGACGTAGTGGTAGTGAAGTGTCGAGGCCTAGGGTACTGAAAAAACCTTCTAATCGTTTTCCCACGCGACCGTAGTAACCCCATTAGATACACGGCGGCAAAACTGCGAGGGGGGGGTAGGTCCGCCCCTGATTTGCCAGAATTCTGATTCTGAAATAGTTAAGCCAAAATTTTCTAAGAAAAAAATTGACTTACCCCCTATTGAAGAACCATTTTTACACCGCTTTTACACAAGCAGCACATCGAAAATTGAACCTATTTCAACGGATACTGGCGGGTATCTTTCTGAAATAGGTTTTTTATTAGCATCTTAGAATCTTTATAGAAGATCCATATGAATGCGAAGAATCGCACATCATCAAATAGAAGATAAATATTAACTGCTTCACTCCCCCATTTCCACTAGCTAAAGACTAAGTTGATATTATCTTAGACCCGGGTAATTGATTAGTATACAAAAGCAGTATGAGTATGTACTAAAGCACACTGCCTACTAAATAGTATAGACTACCGAGAAAACTTATGAAGAGTATGGCATTTGGAGGTATTTGATCAAATCAGTATTCGTCAACTAAGCGATTTGACTTACAACGATTCTATGAAATAAGCCTAAATAAGCTAAAAGGCAATTTAAGAAATACTTAAATTGCCTTTTAGCTTATTCCTAAAAAAAGCGATAATTAATTTGCCCAAAAGACATCAAAACCATGAGTTACACTTGGTGGTCCACTAGGGTTAAAAGAAAGAAATGACGTAAAATTTACTTTCATTTTAGCACGCCGTCCGCCTAGATTAAAAATGAATTGACCATTTTCCTGAATCGTTTTCCAAATAAACACAGGATATTGATTAGCATTTTGTGTATTAGCTATAACATAATTGAAATAGGGGTATGCGGCATTCGCATCTTGTTGCCATGCAGCTTGTTGATAAGCAGTCAACCCAGTTCTTCTTATATCAAAAGCAACTTCAATCGTTTTATTATATTCATAACCAAGTAGCGAGCCTGGTACTATTTCTGGACGCATATGAATATTCACATATTTAGGGTATTCAGGACTAGAAAGTTCTGCATATTCTAGATAGGCCTGAACTCTTCCTCCTTTATTCAAAGACTTAGCATAATTTTCACTAATATTGATGTTTAATCCTATTAATTTATTAGGATTTTCTTGTTTTTGGCTTAATATTTCTATTATAACCTTCTCTGATTCAGCAGGTTCTACTTGATTTACATTCTTCTTTGTATCTGATTGATTTGAAGATTCAAGTAATTTCTCTTCTCTATCTTTCACTACAAGAGATATCTTGTGATTAGATAGATAATTTTCTAATGCTAGCTTATTTTGTGATCCTAAACGTATTTTGATTTCATTTAATCCCTTTTCATCTTTAAGAGTTAGGTCCTTCTTGAAATATGTCAAACCATATTCCTTCTCTAATGCCTCTATTTCTGTCTTGGGTTCCTCTTCTTGAACTTCCAAAACAGATTTGTCATTATTTTGACAATTAGTTAATAAACTAATGGAGAGCATACTTAATACTCCCAAATGTAAAATTTTCTTTTTCATAAGATTTGATTTAATAATAGAGCGTTAATTTATTAAAACAGGAAAAGACTAAGAGCAAATAAAAGAATAATAGTTTTAAATAGTTTATAAAAATTTATAAAAATTCATAAACCATTTTTTGAATTATAAATTATACCTAACATATGTGTTACAATTATTAAACAGTAAGAACTATTACATAACATATGATCTTTGAGTAGTATTAGACTTAAATAAATCCATTCATTACTATAAAACTTTGATCTTCTCTAAGATAAATCCTTAAGTGGTAATGCTTCATTACTAATTATTTGTACTTGCCATAATAATCAAAATGGATGTTTCATACATAAGCTCTTTGCAAGTGGTTTCTTATTATAACTGTATTGCTTAACAGTTCTGATTTACAGTATTTTATCTATCTTTAATAAGAATAATTTTTAAATCATACTTTTGAACTATTCATAATATACGTTCTATCTAATTTACTTAAACCTCTTCCAATTGGACAAAATTTCACTTGGACTGTCCTCGTTAAATACTCTAAACATTTCATGCATGCAAGCTATCAGCTGCTCCGATAAAGCCCGGTTTATCCGTATTACTCAATCCATTTATTCTACTCACATCAAAGGTCTTACCCAAGAGCATGCTTACCAGATAACCTGCGAGCTATATAGTAAGAACTATGGCCTTTCCTGTCCCTTTCCATCCTTTCAATCGTATCAGCAGGAATTCAAATCATTAATCTAGCGGAAAAATCGGAAGGTATACCGTCAGGTTCCTCCGTCATTATTGGCCTTCATTTCTATACCTGTTCCTTTGTATTTGCAGGTAATTATCCATGTAATGTTTCTGATACTTAGCTTGGTTTTGAATAAAGTTATCGGTCCTGCCGTCACGATGTGGTATTTCACATTCGAACTCTATATCAAATAATGAAGCACATTTATTTAAGATTCCATACATAATCCTCAAATGGTCAAATCCCATAGCTATCTCCTCTACAGTCAGCCCGGGTACAGAAAGTGAGTTAATAGGACTATTAGAATCCAGATGAGCAAAACGTTTATCCCGATTAAGTCTTAGTTTGTTAGCATAGTCGCTATCTGCCAAATCTAAGAGCTCGGTATCCAATTCGATAGCTAATGCTGAAAACGAAACCCCTTTTGAAGCAGAAACGTCGATCATAAGCTTAAAAAATGATGCTGCGTTGTTTGTTGGCCTCTTCGGGTAATATTGGTTCAGTAGCTTACAGTACTCAGATACATACATGTATTGAAGAGATACTCTGTAGAACATGAATGTATGGGAGTTGATAAGCTCTATTTCATGCGGAGGCCTCTCTTTGCTTAAATAATACATTTCTGTTAAAGCCATATTTGCCCATTCCAGGGTGGAATAGTAAGGATCAAATAGAGTAGAGTCGTGCATTACTTCATTTTGGAGGTTATAAGTACAAAGTAGAGCCCATTTTTTGTACAGTGAAATTCCATGAAAAAATAATACTCATTTTATTTGTTTGGTTTTCAAACAATATATAGATTTGAATTATGAAAATATTTACTAGCGTACATGAAGCTTTTGGTTGGTGGCTAACCAACATTTACCCATCTCTACCTCCTGAAGTGAAAAAGGGAAGGTTAACAATGGCATGGAGGAACTATACTCACAACTTGGGTATATCAGAAAAAAAGATGCTTGAAATTCTAAAAGAGTACGGGGATGTTGATGTTATAGTTAGGTTCAACCCGAAGTAAATTTTTTTACGCGTGCTTTGTTTGAATAACAAACAAATTTATTTCAGAAAAAACCGGAAGTAGTAAGCCTTAGAAACCCTACTCCCGGTGATTTAACCAAACCGGATTAGTCCGTTAAACCACTACAAAAGTATGAAAACTCCAATTAGTGAACAAAACGATCAGTCAAACAAAGCATGGTGGGATAGAGACACAAAGAGCCCTAATTATTCCGCTCGTATCAAAAGGATGTATGAATTGATAGATAAGTATGTGGGCGATCATGGGACCTCAGGCCCTATCAACCAAATAAATGAGTTCTTCATTGATTATTTATCCAGAGCAGAGGAGAATGAAGCACCTGCAGCAGAAATCATCAATAAGTCTCATGACCTTCTAGCCTTGATCTGCTTCTTAAACAACCTAGGCGAAACGTGGAGAATATTAGAAATAGAAGCTCTTCAGATAGAATTGGAAGCTAAACAATCAGATTAGATACTTTTCTCCATACAACGCAACCCGTCTTTGCTACCAGGCAAAGGCGGGTTTTTGCTTTCTGGAAATTCGATATGGGAATTTTCATAGCGATCCGTTGTAAGAAGCCTTTAAGTCAGAGAAGCGGATGAAACCCTATATTTCTCATCTACAGTGATTTCCGCAGATAAAAACCTCATCTATCTAGATCCGAGAAAAGCCCATTAGAGGAGTTAGTTTTCTTTCATCTGTAAGCTGATACCGGAATAGGGTTAAAAACCAATCTTGGGCCAAAGGAGAGGGCAAAGCCGAGAATGAATCAGGTAAACAGATGAATGATAGCCTTGAAAATGAACTACCGACTGGCTATCACTTCAGATATCTCCTGCCGATACTGCTTGAACTCGGGAATAAAGTCATCATAGATTTCACGGAAAAGGTCGGGATGTGCTATGATTGCTTCACGAGCTTTGACGGCTCGTTTAGTTAAGTTCTCATAACTTGACTGGTAGGGATTATTATTGGGTACTTGGTCAACTTCTAAAATATATCCGTCTACATAAACGGTGATAAGGGCATTCAGGCAGATCTGAACTGCCATTGGTGTTACCAACTGAGATAGTACCTCGCTCATTGCTTTTCTTTTCTAATTTGTTAGTAGCGGTAAGCCTGTCATTTCTAGTAAAAAGCTCATCTACCGTTGCAGATGGGCTATATCAAGACCTATATACAATCGCAGTTAGGTCTCAATAACTTCCTCAGTCATCAAAGCTGCCACTCTTTTGACGGATTCAGTAAGTTAAAATTACTAATTTATAAGCATTTGTTAGGCACTTATTAGACGAATGGAATGGTTTGCCAGATGGTCAGACTATTTTGCTGCTTAAAGATTTGTTTACCGTTTTTCCTATTTATAATCAGACGAGTAGAGTGTTAAAGACATCGGACTATTACCTCATATGGAAGTCTCTTTAATGTTTCATACAAATAGGCCTATCCGAAAAGTGCGAAAGCATGCTAGGCAAAAAACAAAAAGCCACTTACGAATAAAGTAAGTGGCTAACTATTAGGCTTTGAAGTTAGACGCGAACCAGCAACCCCCAAGGCCTTCTAATTTTAAAATGTATATACTAGAACGAAGCGGTGAAAACGCCCTTTTAGTGTTTTAAATGTTTTACTAGTTTATATAGTTTTTATTTGGTTGGGTATCCTTCCGGGTAACCTTCCGATTTTTCCGCTAGGTTAATTAAAAGGTAATCGGATATAGGCTCACATTTAGGTAAACCCTACTCCTCCTCATTTAACACAATTTCTAAAAAAGCCCGTAGAGGCGTTATAATTCTTCCAAACATCTACTCATACCACTGCTAGGGTATAAATCAATCCTGAGCCAAAAGAACACGGAATTTTAGGGGTAAATCAAATCGACGAGATAGTATCAGCTACATCAATTAGAGATTTCAGGAAAACGCAAGCTTTTATTGGGCTGCTTTTCTCAACTGATAGAACTCAGAGTCCTGAAGCCAGGAAGGGCGGCGGAACCGGGGGATGGTATTACCCCTTTTTTCTCTTTGAAAGCAATGATTGAAAAACTCAGATCAATAAAAGTGTGAAAACGCCCTTTTAGTGTTTTAATGTTTACTAGTTTATATAGTTTTTATTTGGTTGGGTATCCTACCGGGTAACCTTCCGGTGTACCTACAGGGTATCCTTCCGATTTTTCCGATAGGTTAACTAATGCGAAAAAATTACCCTCCTATCCTTAATTATACATTTTATATCCTGTAAATACTTAGTAATTAAATATTTATAAAATTTTATACATTTTTAAAAAGAACTATTAGGTCTCATTTTGTAATAATCATTAGTGGTTTAGTTCACATGGCATAATTTTCCTACTAGTGCGATTACGCTCAAATTAGGAGCTTGAATTAGCTATAATTTTTCAATGACACCCCAACTTATTTCCCCACCTTTATTTTTAGTAGTTGAAGACAATAAAGACTATTGTTCCATTTTAGAATGGTCTTACCACAAGCAAGCCCCTTCTTGCCGCCTTTACTTTGTTCACTCGGCTGAAGAAGCTCTACTCTATTTGGACGAATGCTTTGTCAGACCTCAACTTCTTTTGCTGGACTATGATCTGCCGGGCATGGACGGACTGAGCTTGTTGGAGCACCTACGGCAATCGCAGGACTGGAAAGACTTACCAGTTATTTTATTTTCTTCTAATGAAGATCCTCAGCTTCAAAGGCAGGCCCATCAAAAAGGAGTTAATCAATTTATTACGAAACCCAGTGGATACGCTGCTACCCAGGCACTCTGGCAGCAGTTATTAGCGGCGTAGCGACGGTCTTCATAGAAAAACGCTTGATGTAAGCACACCAAGCGTTTTTGCCTTCCCCCAAATATTGAATGAAGCTTATTATCTAGGCTTCTATAATCGTGCCATTAGGCACCTATCTTTGCCCTTCGGAGATTTATCTACCATTACGCAAAAACCTAGGTAAACATCCGGGTTTTGTTTCACTCGCCCCGCCTATGACCGAGCTTTCGGGCTTCAAGCAGTTACAATTGCTCAATCTGATAGATAAGCCTTTCTATTTTTACACCCTGGGGCTGTTAAGCTATACTCCCTATGTACCTAAGGATTTGCTCTTTAAAACCCTGCGAAAGCGTTTTAAATCTCTTCCCTTCATCCTCTTTCAGAAACGGATTTGTGAGCTGGAAGAACTGGGACTTCTACTCATCATTTCTTTGGAAGGGCAGAGTTACTTTCAGTTAAGGCCTGGCTACCAAACCTACCTACAGCAACTCTATCAGGATAATCAGGATGAGGGTCTAAGTCAGCTTCACCAGCATTTAAAAGAATTTAATTTCAAATAACTCCAGCTTTTAACGTGATTCTGATTGATTCCCAGTAGCGGGATTGGTTGTTAATGAACACTACTGCTATATTATATAATCTCTTCTGAAATGATGAAAACCGCTTTTTATCAGGTATCTTCCGAATTGATTTTCAATGACTAACCATGCATCCTGATCATTCTGCTCCGTTCCCTGCTACTTCTGATTTACAACGTTTGTCCTTTGCCCTTCAAGCGGCTGAGGTGGGTACCTGGGACTTGGATATTGCTCAACAACGGGTTTGGTGGGATGATCGCTGCAAAGAGCTGTATGGCTTTTCCAAAGAAGACGTCGTGCCTTATCAGGAGGTCCTTCGCTACATGCATCCCGAGGATCGGCCCCTAGTCGAGCGGGCCATTGCCTGGGCCTTAACTCCCGCTTCTAAAGGACGCTACGATATTCAGTTTCGGACCCTAGGGGCGGAAGATCAACAGCTGCGGTGGCTTCACTGTAAAGGACAGGCTTTCTTTGACGAGACAGGTAAGGCTATTCGTTTTTCCGGCATTGCTCAGGATGTTACTGCTTTAATAGAGGCTAGGCAGGAGCTAGGAGATAGTGAACTGCACTGGCGAAGCTTAGTCAATCACTACGGAACGGCTACCGCCGTCTACCAGGGCCGTGACATGCACATTCAGGCAGTTAATGACGCGATGATTCGCATATGGGGCAAAGATGAATCCGTTCGAGGGAAAACCTTTGCTGAGGCTATTCCCGAAGTTGCCAATCAGCCCTTTCTAGGACTTTTACAAAATGTCTATGATACGGGTATTGCGTATTATACCCCCGAAGGGCCCGCGACCTTAGAAGTGGACGGACGATTGCAGGAATTTTGGTTTACCTATGCGTATGTGCCCTTAAAAAAGGAGTCGGGCCAGGTGTACGGCATTATCCATACGGCTACCGATATTACTCACCAGGTAAAAGCCCGCCAAAAGCTAGAAGCCAGTGAGGCCCGCTTTAAAGCACTCATCGAGCAATCCCCCATTGCCATGAGTCTGTACGTAGGTCGTGATTTTACCATTGAATTAGCCAATGAGTTAATGATCAATTTCTGGGGGAAAGGAAAGGCAGTGATTGGCCAAAAGTTAGCGGAGGCTTTACCCGAACTAGAGGGCCAGCCTTTCTTAGCTCTTCTCGATCAGATATATAAGACCGGCGTTGCTTATACGGGTAAAGCCATGCGGGCTGATTTAAGCATTAATGACATACTAAATACTTTCTATTTTGACTTTACCTACCAGCCTATTTTTGACGACCATGGGCAGGTCTATGCCATCTTGAATGTAGCCGTTGATGTGACTCAGGATGTGCTGCTTCAAAAAAAATACGATCAGTCACAAAAGTCTTTAGCTACGGCTGTGGAGCTGGCTGAATTAGGAATCTGGCAGATAGACATTGCTTCCCAAGCCGCTACGTTCTCTCCCCGGGTTTCTTCCTGGGTTAATGAAGAAAAAGAGATTACGCTACAGGATGCTATTGAAGCCATTGAACCCGAAGATCTCCCCGGGTTTCTGCAAGCGTATGAAAAAGCTCAGCAAGTAGGCTCGTCCGGTAAGCTGGAAGTAGAATATCACCTGAAGAATCAGACAACGGGACAAGTACGATTGCTTCACTCCATCGGACAAACCCTTTTTGATGAAAAGGGTAACCCCGTGTCTTTGAATGGGTTTAGCCGCGACATTACCCAGGAACGGGCTACCCGGCTTGAATTAGAGCATCTGGTTCAACTCCGGACGGAAGAACTGGAAGCCAGCAATGAAGAGCTACGAGTAACCTCAGAAGGTTTGTTCGCCCGAAAACAGGAGTTGCAGGTCATCAATGCGGAGCTTGAAGAAAAGACTCAGGCCCTGTTTGCCAGCAACGAAGCTTTACAACGCTTATCTGAAGAACTGGCCGCCAGTAACGAAGAACTTCAGGCCAGCAGTGAAGAAATTCAGGCGAGCAGTGAAGAACTGGCCGAAAGTAACGACCGGCTCAGCGAAAGTCTGGAAGAACTTACAAAAAGTAATCAGCAGCTTTCGTTTTCCAATGAACGTTTGCAACGCTTTGCCTACGTAGCTTCGCACGATTTGCAGGAACCCTTGCGTAAGATTCGAACCTTTGCCTCCTTGATCGGTAGTAAATTCGAACAGCAATTAGGACAGCAGGGGCTTTCCTATTTAAACCGAGTGAGTCAATCCGGTGAGCAAATGTCACAGCTTATTCGTGATTTATTAACCTACTCCCGACTAAATACCCAGGAAAACCAATTTCAGCCGGTATCACTGCAATTAGTATTAACCCAGGTGCTCGAGACTCTGGAGCTTAGCATTCAGCAAAGTCAGGCCCACATTGAGGTGGAGCCTTTGCCTGCTCTGATGGGCGATGAATCACAGCTTCGGCAGCTTTTTCAAAACCTGGTTTCCAACGCTCTCAAATTTACCAAACCCGCTGAGCCCCCTCACATCCATATTTTAACGAAGGTGCTGGACTGCAATGAATTACCCCCATTTGTGAATCCTTTGATTAATGCAGAGCAGTATCATTACATCGGGGTAAAAGACAAAGGCATTGGCTTTGATGAACAATACAGCCAGCGAATTTTTGAAGCCTTTCAGCGGCTGCACGAAAAAAGTGAATACAAAGGCACAGGCATTGGTTTAGCGATCTGTCAGCGAGTCGTAGAGAATCATGGGGGAGCTATTACCGCTCACAGTGAATCGGGCAAGGGAGCCTTGTTCTGTATCTATTTACCTATTCTAAAATAAAAACGTAAAGCCCGTACGGCATTTCACCCCATAATATGTTTACCAAAGGCCCTATTCTATCCATTGAGGATGATGAAGACGATCGTTTTTTAATTCAGGCGATATTCGAAGAACTTGGCATTAAAAATGAGCTTATTTTTTTTGGCAACGGCAAGCAAGCCCTAGACTATTTACTGGTCACGCCCGTTCAGCCCTTTTTGATTCTTTGTGATGTCAACATGCCGGTGATGAATGGATTAGAGCTGCATCAATTCATTGCTGAAAACGAGTTTTTGCGAAAAAAAGCCATCCCTTTCGTATTCTTCACCACAGCTGCGAATGCCAGTCTGGTTAATCGGGCCTACTTTCAAAGCGTGCAGGGATTCTATCAAAAAGCCAGTACTTTCACAGAGCAACTTCAGCAAATGAAAGCCATTATCGACTACTGGCAGGGGTGCTTACATCCCAATAGTTATTTAACTACTTAACTTAGTGTTGACTCGTCAAAGGCTTTCTTGAAAGAATTAATAAAGTTATGATGTATAAAAAAACATTAAGTTGCCCCTATGATTGCCCCTCATCTATTTTACTTTCATTAATTATTTGATCCTTAGTAAATTATTTACTTTAGTTCGATTCCTAACGAGACCACCACTAAAAAGCCTGACTATTAATTAGTCAGGCTTTTTGTTTTTTATCCCTGCTCATCCGACCTGATGGGTAATGAAAAAGCGGCTACTGATCAGTGCATCAGTAGCCGCTTTTTTACTACAGAATGGTCTATTACTTCAGAAAAGGCAGTTTCACTACCACTGCTTTCAGGTATTTGTTACGAATGTTGATGTAGATCTCGGTACCTACCTTGCTGTATTCCGTTTGTACGTAACCCATGCCGATGCCTTTGTTGAGACTAGGCGACTGGGTTCCAGACGTGACCTCACCGATGATTTGTCCGGCAGCGGTCATGATTTCGTAGTGCTGACGGGGAATGCCACGGTCAATCATTTCAAAACCTACCAGCTTGCGGGTGACGCCGTTTTCTTTCAGCTTCTTATGAAAGTCGCTGTACGTGAAGTCTTTGTTGAATTTCGTGATCCAGCCCAGACCTGCTTCAATGGGTGAGGTAGCATCGTCAATGTCATGGCCGTAGAGACAGTACCCCATTTCGGTGCGTAAGGTATCACGGGCACCCAGACCTACGGGTACGATACCAAACTCGGCTCCGGCTTCCATGATGGCCTCCCACATGGCTTTGGCCTGATGATTGGGTACGTATACTTCCATACCACCGGCTCCGGTATATCCCGTTGTTGCAATGAGAATGTCATCAAATCCGGCAACCGTACCTTCTTTGAACGAATAATAAGGCATTTCTTCCAGATTCAGGTCGGTTAGCTTTTGCATGGTTGCTACGCCTTTAGGTCCCTGAACGGCAAAAAGAGAATATTCGTCGGATACGTTTTCCAGCTCAACGCCTTCGATGATGAATTTCTGTAACCAGTTCCAGTCTTTTTCAATATTGGAAGCGTTTACCACCACGAAGTAATCGTTTTCACTGCGACGGTAGATTAGTAAATCATCCACAATTCCGCCCATTTCGTTGGGCAGGCAGGAATACTGAACTTTTCCATCGTATAGAGCCGCTACATCATTCGTCGTGACGCTTTGTAAAAACTCCAGAGCCTTTTCACCCTTTACGCGGAATTCTCCCATGTGGGATACGTCAAAAATACCTACCGAATTACGCACGGCATGGTGTTCCTGAATCAATCCGGAATAGGAAACGGGCATTTCAAAGCCAGCAAAAGGAACGATCTTTGCTCCTAAAGCTACGTGTATGTCGTGTAATTGAACTTGACGAAGTGAATCTGACATGTACAAAGGATCTAATGTAGGAACAGCAAAAATAGTGGAAAAATAAGCTTTCCCACCAGTTTATAAGTCCTTACTCAAAAAGTGATCCAATTAACTCACTAATAAAGCCGACGCTTCCCAAAGATTATTCCGTAAAGCTTCCGCTTTCGACTGTGTTCCCGGGCTGGCAATACGAATGGTTCGCACGCCCGCTTTTTTGCCGGCCTGAATGTCCCGCTCCTGATCTCCAATCATCCAGGACTGGTTCGGATCAATCTGATGTTTGGCCATGGCCTTTTCAATCATCAGGGAATCTGGTTTACGCAGCAGTGAATTTGTATCGAAATCGGGGTGATGAGGACAGAAATACAGATCGTCAATAACGTTTCCGCATTTTTCCTGCAAAAATTCGTGGCACTTAACCACGTCTTCTTTTTTATATAAACCTTTGGCAATTCCTGCCTGATTCGTAATGACAATAAGCAGATAACCCGCTTCCTTCAGTTTTTGCAGGGCTTGAACCGTTTCATCCGTAATGATGAGGTCGTCCGTGCAGTATAGGTATTCAGGACTATCCTGATTTAATACACCGTCACGGTCCAGAAAAATGCATTTATTCATAAGATTCTCCGCTTGAGAATTAAGTTGACGAGGCTTTAAATAGCATTATACAAATATTTATTTGCACATAATGCTAAAGATAGGAATTAGATTTATCGAAATACCCTTTATTTTTAAAAAATTTCATAAAAAAAACCTGCCACCTTTTAGAGATGGCAGGTTTCATGGCAGGAAATAACCTAAGATCTTTTATCCTTCATTACCTAAGCCTAAGCGATTCCAGGGAATACGGCTGAGCATCAGGATTAAAGCGATACCAAAAAAGATCAATGAGGTTTTGTGCTTTGCTGCATCAAGTGCCGCCTTTTTGGCTTTACTGTATCCTATGTGCACTAAGGCAATGGCTACAATCATGACAAAAATATGTTCGACTGCGAAGTAACGGATCGTGGTATCTTTCATTGGATTGATTCCTTCAATCTGAAAGGCCTTGATACCATACAAAGGACTCAGCACAAAATACAGCACCAATCCCACCAAAAGCTGCACATCGCAGGAAATCATGAAGAAAAGACCCGTCTTGCGATCTGCATCCGTATAAAGACTATTGGAAGAAAGGCCGCGGGCCGCCCGAACCAGGGCTACTACAGCCAACACCAGAACTACCCAGCGAAGCCAGGAGTGAATGGTAAGAAAGGCGGGGTAAAGAGATTCCATTTCGTTTGCTTCGTTAAAATAATAAGCTCACTGCAAAAGTATGAGCTGGAACGTTCATGAATGAGCAGGCAAACAAACAGTCCAGCCGTTAAAACACCAAATACCGACAGCGATTAAAGCAAAATTGTTTATTATCGTTCGTTCCAGAACACACTTAGTCCGTCCTTACCCGCAGTAATTAGTTCCGGATATCCGTCCTGATCAAGATCCTGTACAACCATATGAATGCCGGTTCCTTTGGTCTCGCCAGCCGGACCGTAGGTAATGATGTTTTTTTCGAATTTCTGACCGTTCCACGTGAAGTAAAACAGACCGTAGGAATCGGCGGCTCCGGCATCATTGTCATTATGAGCCCGGTAACGCTTACCCGTAATCAGTTCCGGCTTCCCGTCTCCATCCACGTCCTGCCAGTGCATTTCGTGGTACTGGGAATTCTCCGTATCAATCGCTCGCTTTTCCCAGATAATCCGATCGCCGTCTTTTTTATGTTCGTACCAGAATAATCCGTAATCGTGAGCCTGTCCGGCAATAAGATCATTTTTCCCGTCACCATTGACGTCTACTACCAGAATGGGAATGCTGGCCTGCCCTAAATTCAGTTCTTTGTGAAAAATCCAGGGCTCTTCGAATGGCTTTTCAGGAGCCTCCAGCCAGCCATCTGCCAGGACAAAATCACCCCGGCCATCGCCGTTGATATCGCCAAAACCCAGCCCATGCCCCTGAACGGGGTGCAGGGTGTAGGCTTTGAATGCTCCTTTCTTACCCTTATCCAGCCGATAAACCCGTAGGGGGTTATTAGGCGTGTTCGGTACAATCTCGGGAATACCGTCACCATCCACATCCCAGGCCCGGGTAGTTTCTACGTTACCGCAACTATCAATGACGTGCTCGGGCCATTCTCTGGCAGCGTTACCGGGGTTTTCCCGCCAGCGAACCGTGTTTCCCCACCAGCCGCCGGTAATAAAATCCATCCGGCCGTCTTTATTCACATCCATCGGAATGGTTGAAAAGTCGTCGTAATATTCTCCCTGGGCCTTTACCTCTCCTACCCGATGCCGTTTTTTAAAATCAGGCCCTTCGTACCACCAGGCTCCCGAAACCAGATCCGGCTTTTTATCCCCGTTTACGTCAAAAACTCCCACTGATTCGTAGCGTTCGTCACTGATTTTCTGCTGACGGAATTTCCCTTTATCGGGATATACCACCATCACCAGAATCACCATCAGGCCGCCATAAATTGTTCTCATAGTCGATTACGATTGGTAAGCACGCTTCCGCTTAATTCACTTCCAGAGCATTTTTATCTGGCAGTACCGGAAAGGAAGCGTGTGGTTCTGTTTGATACCAAAAAATCGTACTGGCTACGTCCGAACGTTGCTGGAGATACCTACCTTCACTTCGCCAGCCTAAATCCTGAATGGTTACTTTAAGGTCTTTCTCAAAGCGAATCGGGTCCAGTAAGTGCCAGCGGTAAAGTCCAAACCGTTGCTGGGAACGGTAGGTGCCGTCGGGCCGGATTACCTGCGGCAAGCCCGCGTAAGGTGTAGAGAATTCTACGTATTTTCCAGCCCGATCAAAATTATAACTGCCGCAGAAGTAATCCTCAGTACCCGTACCGGCAATGGTGGGATATTCTTTATCCCCATCCATGAAGAATTTGATTTCCCCCTCGCCCCACCAGCCCGTGTTGTGCACGCCCCAGGCCAGATAGGTGCCTACGTAGTGGCCTTTTCCCTTGATTCCATCCATAAGGGTAATGGTCTGTTTTGGATCGTGGCCGTTGGCCCGCCGGAACTGGGCATGAAAATAGGCGGCATCGTCGGGTACATCCGTAAGCGTATAATCTACCTGATAATAAAGCCGCATTTCGTGTTCATCCAGGTTTTCCATCGTGATGCGGCACTTTCTGCGGAAGGGCATGGGCCAGTAACAGTTAAAAGCACTACCGGGATTGACAGTTACGGCCAGCGAGTTCAGCGGAGCATACTCTCCCCAACCCATGCCGAAGAAATCACCCACCGGCACCTCTACGGAAGGTGTTTTTTCATCGTCCCAATACATTCGCAAAATGCTGTACCGCCAGTTCCCCGTTGGCGTCATCCAGATGTGCTGAATCTGGCCCGAACCCGAGATTTCGGCCAGCGTGAACGTTTGTTTAGCTTTGATTTTAACGAAGGGGTTTACTTTCCAGCCCTTCCCCAGATCACGGGCTTCCCGGCTGGCATTCGCCTGATTTTCGCGTCGGTCGGCAGTGTCAGCCATCCCTCCCTTTCCTCGTTCACCCGTAAAATTTTCCGGACTAATCGAGCGGGTCTGAGCGTTAGAGAGACGATACAGGTTTGATAACCCAACGTCCAGTCCGTTCCAGGGCTTCGTTTGGGCGTGTGAAGTAAGAAAACCCAGCAGGAGGCTTCCGATCAATAGGTATTTCATCAGATGAAGAGGTCTATGTCTGGGAAAGATCGGAGAATCCCTGATTTTTATCAATGGATACCCCTAAAAAAAGAGCCCTCTGCTGGGCAGAGGGCTCCTGGCAATAGTCACTAAAATTGGGATTAAAATTGATACAAAGCTCTAATTCGCAATCCGGCGGGGGCTTTTTCCTGCCGGAACGAACAATCTTTTAAGCTTGGTGCCAGGTAGGTTTCGGCCTGTACTACGAAATGATTCCACTGTTTCTCAACCCCAAAACCTACGTTGGCATTATTAAAGACCGAGGCCTGTCGTGGTTTAGCCATGACCTGATCCCGAATGGGCTTGTTATTCCATTTTTCGAGGTCAAACTGAAATTTCTCTTCAACTTTCAAATCGAAAGTCGTACCTGCTGAAGCATATAATGTCCAGGCTTTTTCCAGCGGGAAACGATAATTTACCGCTACGGGCATGCGAACCACCTCCGCTTCTGTCTTAATATTTTTAACGGCGTAAAGTGGGATCGGAGGAATATGCGGTACGTAGCGTTTCTTGAAGTCAAATCGGTTGCGTTCCATGAATACCCGCTCATCCTTATACCGCTGCCCCTGAATGACGCCTTTACTGAGTCCGATGGATAGTCCCCAGTGCTTACCCACGGTTACACCCGCTACGAACGATTTCCCAACGTAATTTTTTTCAAGATCCAGACCAAGTCCAGCCCGGAGGTTAACGCCGTTTTCTTTGGGTAAACGAATGTTCGGTGCTTTCGCTACTTTTTCAGAAGTTACTTCGGGTGAAGAAGCAGCCCAGTTGTAGAACTTACGTTTAACCGGAATTTTCGTAAACTGCGGAACTCCGCCCGGAAACGCTTCAAAGGAAAGTTTGGGGCTTATGGCTTTAGACTCAATTTTTGACAAAACTTCAACCGCTGAACGATTCTGAGCTTCCACCAGACTTCTGTTTACTTCTTCAGAAGATGTTTCGCCTACCGCCCTTTTCGCTGTCTTCGCTGAATTTCTACGCTTCTCGTCGGCATACGAATACCGTTCATTACTGAAGGAATCCTTCGTCAAACTCCCTTTACCTGCCTCCTGAATAACCTGAGTCTCCCTACCCTGAATCACGTCAACCGCTTCTTTTTCATCGCCCGGAATGGCCGCTTTTGTCCGCTGAATAGTACCTTTTTGAATGGTTGATGCTCTTTCTTTCACCGCCGCTACCGATTCCTTGTCTTCTACGGGGATTACCGGATGCTGGCGTTCTGCTGGAACGGCACTTCGCTTTTCTGGCGATGCCATGGCATCGGCTTTATCCTGTTTATCAGGTGTCAGGGTTTGTTCACTCAGACGGTCCGGCGAGGTTTCTGGCTGAACTATTTCTTCAACGGAAGAGTCGGGTAAAGTTGATTCATTCGAAGGGGTTTGAAGGGTAGATAATTCCGATTCAGGCTTCTGGATTACAGGAGTCTGCTGAACCTGCTGCTGTAACTTAGCAACCGTCTGTTTTAATTCCTTATTTTGCTGATACTGAATAATATTGGTAATGATCAGTACCGAAGCTACCAAACCGGAAGCTCCGTAGCCAATCCACTTGGCTCCGGTCTTAGCCCACCACGAAGGCGGCATCTGCTGTTTTGAAAAAGCCCGGAATTTTGACCAATCCTTTTCATCAAAGGGAGGTTCAATTCCTTCCAACTTTCGTCGGATGTCTTCGTTGAAACGATCCGTTTTCATTGCAAAGATGTATTACCCCAGTTTCTCTGTACTACATGAGGATATGATTCCATAACTAATTGCTGAAGAATGACGCGGGCCCGGGCAAAATGCGAGCGTACGGTTCCCTCTTTTAAATTCAGCTGATCTGCAATTTCCCGCAATTGATACCCGTCTACTACGTGCATCAGAAAAATGGATCGGTAAATGGGCCGAAGCTGCTGCACCAGTTCCAGTATCTCTTCAGCCGCAATCTGTTCCACAATGCCTTCCTCCAGAGCAGGTTCTGCAATGGATTCATATCCTATTTCGCTGTGAAATTTCTGATTTTTACGAAAATAGCTAATGGCCGAATTGACCATTATGGTCCGTAACCAGGCTTTGAAGGGTAACTGGGTATCGTACTGCTGCAGGTTTTTGAATACTTTAAAAAATCCTTCATTCAGAATCTCCTCTGCCTCATCCCCATTGGAAGAATACCGCAGACAAATGCTTTTAGCGTAACTGAAAAATTGCTGGAAAAGCACCCGCTGGGCCCGCTGGTCTTCCAACAAGCAGGCCTGAATGACCCCTTCGAGGTCATCATCAGAAAAGGGTGATTTTTTCCGGAAAAACAAAATGATGGTGGTTAAGGTCCTTTAGCTTACCCTTACGCAGAAGCAATCCGTAACGTTGCAGGTCTTTACAAAAATTTTACGTTTCTACTTCGGCAAACTAACTAAATCCTGCCAAGATATCTGATGGACAGACCATTAATTCATCTACGGTCTCAATACGTATTAAAAAAAATAATTCTCTTCACTGCAGCTGCAACGCGATTCAGCAAACCTGCGTATTCGCTATCAAACACTACACACCCTTATCACTTATGAAAAACTACTGGATTGCTTTCGTATTACTCCTCAGCACCGGTCTGATGAGCTGTAACCGGGAAGATGTAACGACTTCTACTACGGACGAAGCAGCGGAAGTACTCACGCTCTCGGCCGCCCGGGTAGCCGTAGCGGCCGACTCCGTTACCAAACAAAAATGTAAAGGAAAACTGACGGCCCTTGAGGTTTCTGCCCTGCCCGCAACCGTTACTGCGTACGTTCAGCAAACCTACCCAACCGCGAGTATTAAGCTGGCGGCTACCGATGAGAAAGGTAATCTGATTGTAGGCATTACCGTGGACAGTCAGCCTAAAGCCCTGCTCTTTACTGCTGCCGGAGCTTTTGTTCAGGAATTGAGTCATTACCATAAAAAAGCTAAGCTTACCGAAGTAACCCTTACCGACTTACCCGCCAGTATTACCACTTATATCACGACGAATTACGCCGGAGCTACCCTCCAGAAAGCAGGTAAAAATGCCGACGGAGCTTATTTCGTAGCCATCAAAAGCGGGGATTCCATGAAAGTACTGCGTTTCGATGCAAACGGAACTTTTGTAGAAGAACTCGTGAAAGAAGCCCGTCCGAAAAAACGTCATTAATCTCCCCCGTTAGAAATACTGACGGGGTTTTTATTCATGCCTAATCCTCCGCACCCAATGGAAACATTACTGGAAACCAAAGCAAAGGGGTCTATAGAACCGTCTCAGGACTGGAAGGAAACCCAAAAGTCAAGCCTGTCTCTTTCAGAGTGGTTGATTGAAATCTTCGTAATGAGCGTAACTATTCTCATTGCTTACGCTATTCTTTAGGGCGGAGTAGGCATGTAAAAAGGAAACCCCACGCTCCTAAGAGGAATGTGGGGTTTTGCTGATAAGGTGACACCACCGCCTTGGGGTCACGTTACTGAATTTGCACAATCTAAGACTCAGGTCGCCACTAGTGCCTTATTGTGTTTCAAAAGTAACGTGATTTCAGAAATAGCCCTGGCTTCTTCGATGGAGTGCGTATTTCTGCCCTTGACTGGGATATTTAATCAGATTTATCGTTGTATCTTACTAGTATCCAACTGTAAATCTTTTTTGTGCAAATTTTGGACTTTCCAGCTCATCTACGATGGCTACGGCCAAATCTTCTACTGAAATACGGCTTTTTCCTTTTTCATCAAAAACGGGACTTTCCAGTTCCGTACGATAATGCCCGGTACGCTCGCCGGGCGTAAGTTCAATGGCGGGGCTCAGAAAGGTCCAGTCAATCGTTGTTTCTTTTTTGATGACATTCAGGAAATCACGTGCTGCGGTGGCTCCGGCTTTCCAGTCAGCGGGGAATTGCGGCGTATCTACCAACTGCACCCCCGGAGCTGCGTATAAACTTCCGGCCCCTCCGACCACAATCAGACGCGACACACCCGCTTCTTTTGTTCCGTCCAGAATAGCCTGTGATCCTTTCAGAAAATCGTCGTACAGATTCGGATTCGTCCAGCCCGCGTTGTAAGAACTCACGACAGCATCATGACCGGCAACCAGGGTTTTTACCTCTTCCTTATGCTCCACATTCCCCGCTTTCCGCGTCAGAGCTTCCGCTGTACTTGTGATTTTATCCGTGTTACGGGCAATGGCCGTTACTTCATGGCCCCGGTTCAACGCTTCCTTTAAAACGGCCGCTCCGACAAATCCGGTGGCTCCTATGAGTGCAATTTTCATGATATTAGTTATTTTTGTATCCTTGGTTACTTTTAATAACTCAAAAGTAAATCAATGGTTTAAGTCTTACAAGAAGGCATTTTTGAATAACTAAGGCACATGGAAGTAACTAGTATTGATACTCAGGAAAATCCGGTTCAGGAAAAAATAGAGAAAATTTTCAGTAGCACGGATGGACTAGGGGTATGCCCCGTTCGTGGCATTCTTGACCGGATTGGGGACAAATGGTCGTTCCTGACCATTCTTCATTTGGGTCATGCTGGAACGCTGCGTTTCAACGAGTTAAAATCTCAGATCGGTGACGTTTCCCAACGCATGTTAACCGTTACGCTAAGAAGTCTGGAGGAAGACGGGCTTGTTCAGCGGCAGGTGTACGCCGAAGTTCCACCTCGGGTTGAATATCAGTTAACCGCTTTGGGGGAGAGTTTACTGCAACGAATGATTGACCTGGCCGAATGGGCCAATATGTACAAAGCAGAGATTGTAAAAGCCCGGCAGAAGTATTCTGAAAACTAATCTTATCAACTTCCCGAAAGTTCTAAAACTTTCGGGAAGTTGATAAGATTAGATTATTACAACATCTTCTTCAAACCCATCATTTCATCCCGCAGCTTGGCGGCGTTCATAAAGTCGAGTTCTTTGGCGGCCTGCTCCATTTCTTTCTGCACCTGTTTGATGCGTTCGTTAATGGCATCTTTATCCATATAGGCCATGACGGGGTCAGCGGCCAGCGAAACTTCCTGCGGTTCAACGTAGTAATTTCTAGAAGGCTTGCCCATGACATCGGCAATGCTGGTTTGCTCCAGAATCATATCCTTCGATTTACGAACTGTCCGGGGAGTAATGCCATTATCGGCGTTGTATTCCATCTGCAAAGCCCGGCGGCGGGCCGTTTCATTGATAGCCCTTTCCATGGAACCAGTAATCCGGTCGGCGTACATCAATACCTTACCCCGATCATTCCGGGCCGCCCGGCCAATGGTCTGAATCAGCGAGCGAATATCCCGCAGGAAACCCTCCTTATCGGCATCCATGATGGCAACCAGCGAAACTTCGGGTAAATCCAATCCTTCCCGCAACAGGTTCACCCCTACCAGTACGTCAAAAACACCCAATCGTAACTCCCGCAGAATTTCCACCCGCTCGAGCGTCTTTACTTCGGAGTGAATGTAGCGACATTTTACGCCCACCCGATCCAGATACTTGGAAAGCTCCTCCGCCATTCGTTTGGTCAGCGTCGTGACCAATACCCGTTCTTCGCGTTTGATACGATCGTGAATTTCATCCAGCAAATCATCAATCTGGTTAATACTGGGGCGAACTTCAATTTCCGGATCCAGCAGACCCGTCGGGCGAATGATCTGTTCTACTACTACCCCTTCACTGCGACGAAGTTCATAATCAGCCGGTGTTGCCGAAACATAAATCGTCTGGGCAGCCATGCCTTCAAATTCCTGAAAAGTTAAGGGTCGGTTATCCAGTGCACTGGGCAGACGGAAACCATAATCCACCAGAGCTTCCTTACGGGAGCGGTCACCGCCCCACATGGCCCGAATTTGCGGAACCGTTACGTGACTCTCGTCGATCACCATGAGGTAATCGTCGGGGAAAAAGTCGAGCAAGCAGAAAGGTCGCTGACCGGGCAGACGGCGGTCAAAATATCGGGAGTAGTTCTCAATTCCTGAGCAATACCCTAACTCCCGCATCATTTCCATGTCAAATTCCGTGCGTTGCTTGATGCGATCCGCTTCCTGCAAACGAAGTTCTTTCTCAAAAAACTTGATCTGCTCGACCATGTCATCCTGAATTTCGTGCATGGCATTGGCCAGCGTGTCGCGTCCCGTCACAAAAAGATTGGCGGGAAAAATAGCTACGCGGTTTTCTTCACCAATTTTCTTCCCGGAAGCGGGATCAATCCGGTGAATGGCTTCAATTTCGTCCCCAAAAAAGATGAACCGATAGCCAAACTCCGCGTAGGGTAAATGCACGTCTACCGTGTCTCCCTTGACCCGGAAGGTTCCTCTGGCAAAGTCGGCTTCCGTTCGGGAATATAAAATTTCTACCAGCCGGTACAGAAACTGGTTACGAGAGTATAATTCTCCCACGCCTACCCGCATGATACTCTTGCGGAACTCGTCCGGGTTACCCATACCGTAGATACAGGAAACGGACGCCACGACAATGACATCCCTCCGACCGGACATTAACGCAGACGTAGCCGAGAGGCGAAGCTTGTCAATCTCCTGGTTGATGGCGAGGTCTTTCTCAATGTAGGTGTTCGTGGTAGCAATGTAGGCCTCGGGCTGGTAGTAGTCGTAGTAACTAATGAAATACTCAACGGCGTTATTAGGGAAAAACTGCTTGAATTCGCCGTATAGCTGAGCCGCCAGCGTCTTATTATGACTAAGAATCAGCGTGGGGCGGTTGATCTCTTTAATAACATTTGCAACGGTAAAGGTTTTTCCCGATCCGGTTACCCCCAGTAATACCTGAGCTGGTTCATCCCGGTTGATCCCTTCAATGAGTTGCTGAATGGCTTTGGGCTGGTCACCCGTGGGCTGGTATTCAGAGGTTAATTCAAAATTCATGGCGTTCGGTTCAGCTTCTTTATACAAAAAATCGATCAGGAACAGGGGCCCTTTTCGAATCAGTGAAACTACTAAAAAATGGCCGGAAAGACAGCGTTCGGGCCATCCAGACAGTAACGCCTAAAAAAGCCTTTCCATTCCAACTTTTTGAAAAAACTTAGGGTCTGGGTTATACTTGTCGTTTACCCTGCACCGTCCTTATGAAATACGTTTATTACCTCTGTTTACTGGGAGCTTTAGTTACTAGTTTGAGCAGTTGCCAAACCGTCTACAACTATCGCCTCGGAGCGGGCCTGCACGCTCATGATCTGATTTATCAGCCGAAACCCTTTGCTCCGAAAGACAGTAGCGTAAACTCAGCCTGGTACGTGGGCGGTGTTTATACTGTGGGCAATGGATATAAAGGAGCGATGGATATCAAAAACAATGGGTATAAGTTTGGTTTACTCCAGGTAAGCAGGGCCCATAGCTGGAAACACGCCAGTGTATCCTACGGAGCCTTTGGATTTCTGGGTAGTTACGCGATTGCTAAATACAATTTTGCGGAATACGATACCGTCAGAACTTCTGATCCATCCTCGCCGCCGAACCTGACCACTTACGACTACATCCGGAAACCCAGTGCCTACGCAGGCACGTATCATTTTCAGGGCTGGGGGCTGCGGGGGAGTGCTCACCTGAATGCGATTATCGGAAGAGGTAGAAAAACGAACTGGCGTTATCTGGGGCTGGAATGGGCTCATAGTCAGGAATACGGATCGTTGTATGACATTCGGCAGCAAATTCCAGAAAAGACCATCTATCGATATAACCAGCCCTATAAATTTAATCAACGGGCTACGTATGTGGATAACTGGATCGTTGCTCGTTCTCGGGGTTTGACTACGCTGGCACTTTCCAGCGAGATGGTTTTTAATAATTACCCCCGCCATCAGGGGGCCGTAATCATTAAAGGCACCTGGGGAAAAGCCATCAATGCTGATTATAGTGGAACCCGGTGGTTCGATGTTTCCAGTATCATGCTGGGTATTCAGGCTAACGAACATCTGGTTTCACTCACCGTAGGCAACATCACCCAAAAGGCGGGCGTTCAGTTGGGTTATACTTACCGGCTGGGTGCCTATAAAAACAGGAAAAAGCGAGCCAGTATGCACTAGCCCGCTTTCTCGAAAGGAATATCTGTCTTATACTAACTCATTCGTATTCAGGAATTCAGCGATCTGAACGGCGTTCGTTGCAGCACCTTTACGCAGGTTATCCGCCACGATCCATAAGTTCAGGGTGTTGGGCTGAGATTCGTCCCGACGGATACGACCTACGAAGGTTTCGTCTTTGCCGTGAGCCGTTAATGGCATGGGATATACCTGATTTTTGGGATCATCCTGAACCACAACCCCGGGAGCTTTTTCCAGAATGGCCCGTACTTCTTCCAGATCGAAATCGTTTTCGAACTCGATATTTACGGCCTCCGAGTGACCCCCAATCGTAGGAATACGTACCGTTGTGGCCGTTACCGCAATGGATTCATCACCCATGATTTTTTTGGTTTCATTCACCATTTTCATTTCCTCTTTCGTGTAACCGTTATCCAGGAATACGTCGATGTGGGGAAGTACGTTCAGGTCGATGGGGTGAGGATATACTTTCTTCACGGTATCATCGCCTTTACGTTCGGCAAACAACTGATCAACTGCCGCTTTCCCCGTACCCGTTACCGACTGATACGTTGAAACCACGACGCGTTTGATTTTATACTGCTGGTGCAGGGGGTTCAGCACCACCACCATCTGAATGGTTGAACAGTTGGGGTTAGCGATGATCTTATCTTCTTTCGTCAGCGTGTGAGCGTTGATTTCGGGAACTACGAGTTTTTTCGTAGGGTCCATCCGCCAGGCTGAGGAGTTATCAATCACGAAAATGCCTGCTTCCGCAAATTTGGGAGCCAGCTCCAGAGAAGTACTGCCACCCGCCGAGAAAATGGCGATGGCGGGTTTGGCCGCAATGGCGTCTTCAAAACCAACAATGGTATATTCCTGCCCCTTGAAGCTTACTTTCTTACCCACAGAACGCTCGGAAGCGACCGGAATGAGTTCGGTGATGGGGAAGTTACGTTCTTCCAGTACTTTTAACATCTCACCACCCACAAGGCCGGTGGCTCCAACTACAGCAACTTTCATGGTTTTGTAACGAAGAAATATAGTGAATAAATAGATTCCTGATTGGGTAATGGGCTCATAGTCAACAGCAATTTTTGTACCAGCGTTGAGGTATGGGCATAAAAAAATTCGTCACCGTGAAGGAGAGAAAACCGACAAAACAATTCTGGCAAACGAGGGTCGAGGCCCCGCTCACTCCGAAAGTTCTATTTAATTTTCTTTGTGTTCACTGTGACGAATTGTCGAATTGGCCGCAAAGTAAAGCGATTCTGAGTTACTGAAAAACAGTTAACCCATTTTTTTATTTTTCTTTTGGAAAGTTTGTCCAAACAAAGGCCCGCCTAGGGAGCAAAATGCCAAATCTCCTGCGGAGTAATGCAGGTCGTTAAAGGCACATCGTCCGGCGTTATGTCGCTAATGAATGGCACCGGTTCGAAGAAAGATACGCCAATTTTCTGCACCTGTGGATTACATCGGAACAGAAAACGATCATAAAACCCTTTTCCATATCCCACCCGATTTCCGGCCAGATCGAACGCCAGCAAGGGAATCAGAACGGCATCTATTTCAGTATCGGCAATCTCCGGGGAACTGCCGGGAACCGGCTCGGGAATTCCCCAGGCGTTTTCCACTATTTCCGTTTCATCCGTGAACAGGTAATGAGTCAGTCGAAAGGTCTCGGGGTTAGATCGGGAAACAACGATTTTTATTTGTGGATAACTTTCACGAACCATGTGGATAACCTGATACATATCCACTTCTTTCTTTTTCGTGATGGGTAAAAAAACGTGTAAACACTGAATAGAGCTTAATAATCCAGAAATCTTCAGTTCTTCAGTAATGCCTGCACTGTGGATAACTAGTTCTTCACTGGTTAATAACTCCCGCTTCTGACGGAATTCTTGGCGTAGTTCTGCTTTAGTCATAGTACTGGTTTTCGGTCCAGGAATCCCTCGTCGTTCATTTCAACCTTTCTTCCTGCGTATTGACCATTGCTACTGATAAAATTCACCCCTCCATCCTTCCGCACATCTGCTAATTGAATTCGAAAGTAAAGAATTCCATTAACATTCAGTCGAACCTTCTAAATAGCCATAGTCATGAAACGCTCCTTCCTTACCATCGCTGCCTTATCTGTTTTCGCTACGACAGCCTTCGCCCAGACCACTGCCGATAGCTTAGTCACATTACCTACCAAACCCGTTAAAGAAAGAAGCTGGGTTCCTGCCGTTTCAAATGGCGTAGCCTTTTCCATTGGATTAAATGCCTTGAATGTGAAAAATTCAAACGGTATTTCGGGCTATGATCTGCGTCCGCTGGGAAGTCGATTTGTATCCGTTGGTTCTTCTCACCGTTTCCGTTTATACAAAGGCAATAAAGCCGCACTGGCCCTGAAAACGGGACTGGAAGTAAGCTGGAATAACTTCATGCTGGAGGAAAATAACCTGGTGAGTGCCGCCAATGGACAGGTTACCTTTCCTGAGGCGGGTCGTCCGTTGCAGAAAAGTAAGTTAACGGCGGCGTATCTGAATATTCCGGTGATGCCCACCGTCATTTTCCGCCAGGGAGCCGTTTCTCAGGTGAGCTTCGGGGGTTATGCCGGCATGAGACTGGATAGTTATACCAAAGTAAAAGATCAGGACGGTACCAAGAATCGCGATCATGGCCGTTTTTACATGAACAATGTTCGTTACGGCGTGGCTCTGGACATCTCCTTCCGTAATGCAGGTTCCTTCTTCGTTCAGTATGATCTGAATAATGTATTCCAGGCAAACAGAGGTCCCGAAATGAGTGCCATCAACTTCGGTATTCGTTTATAATAAGGGTTCAACATAAATAGAGAGGGCTGGTGGGTTATCCAGCAGCCCTCTCTATTTGTGTTACGATCTTTTCTTATCCTTCTTTCCACTGAATGGCACATCCCACGGATTTAGTCACATTCAGCATCACGGGCTTGCCCTGCAAAAGATTATTCACGGCGTTTTCCACGTATCGTTTCGTAACGCCGGCGGGGTCCTGCGAGTTGTCATCCAGTGCTCCCATATACTGCACGGTGAATTTGTCGCCTTCCCGAACCAGAATATAGACCTGCGGCGTACGGCTGGCTCCGAAGGACTTGGCTACTTTCTGGGTGTCATCAAACAAATATGGAAAGGGGTAATTTTTGGCACGGGCCCGAACCTTCATATTTTCATAGGAATCTTCTTCGTAGGCGGCGGGGTCATTCGGGTTAATGGCCAGCACCGGAAAACCCTGCGATTTATACTTCCCATCCAGGGCAATGATCCGGTCTTCGTACGCCTTTGCGTAGGGACAGTGATTGGTGGTAAAGACCACAATAACTCCTTTGCTGGACTTAAATTCGGCTAAACTCACCAGCCGTCCTTCTACTCCTTTCAGTTCAAAATTGGCAACGGTTTCGCCAATGTTATATCCCCGCTGATCTTTCGGAAGATCAGCCGCCTGTAGCAGATTCCAGACGCAGAGGCACATCCAGAGGCTTATATATTTTCTATAATTTTTTGTGTTCATAGTCGTCAGGTTGTCAAAAGTGGGCCCTGCTTTTTCAGGAAAATCAGGATTCCCCGGCGGATTTATTTTTCTTTCACAAGATTATTCCTGGATCGGTTAATAACGAATACTCTTGAATATTTATTTATTATCTTTTGAAAAACCCAGGGCTTCTCAAAGAAGAAGGCGACCCACGGATGGAGTCGCCTTCAATACTTTATTCATTTGATGAACAGAAGATTATTCCTGATCAGCACCGGGTTTCTGCAGCTTACTGCGGCGGACGCTATAGCCAAAGTAAATCACCAGACCCAGGGCCATCCAGACGATCAGACGAAGCCAGTTTTCCTGACCTAGTCCGTAAATCATCAGTAAGCACGTTACGGCTCCCAAAATTGGAACTACGGGAGAGAATGGCGTGCGGAAAGGACGGGGTACGTCCGGATCCGTTTTACGCATGATCACTACCCCCAGAGACACCAGAACGAAGGCAAATAACGTACCGATACTCGTCATATCTCCTACGACATCCCCCGGAACGAAGGCGGCAAAAATACCTACGAACACGAAGAAAAGGAGGTTAGAACGGTAAGGCGTGCGGAATTTAGGGTGCAGCTGGCTGAATACCTTCGGCACCAGTCCATCGTTAGCCATCGAGTAAAACACCCGCGACTGACCTAATAACATCACCAGAATTACGGAGGAGAAACCAGCCAGAATGGCCACGGTAATCATCGTGCCTAACCACTGGTAATCATGCATGTATTTTTCAATGGCGTAAACTACTGAAGCTTCCTTACCGGCCGTACGGAATTCGGTATAATTAGCAATACCCGTTAATACGTGACCAAACAGAATGTAAAGAATCGTACAAACCACGAGCGAGACGAGGATACCAATGGGCATATCACGGCTGGGGTTTTTCGCTTCCTGAGCGGCGGTAGATACGGCATCAAAACCGATGAAGGCGAAGAATACGGTACCGGCACCTCCCACAATTCCCCAGAAACCGCCAAAATCGCGGGTCACTCCGGCAGAATCGGTCACTTTGGTTGCTTCAGGAATGTAAGGCATGTGGTTCGCAGGGTTGATGTACTGCCAGCCTAAAGCAATGAACAGAACAACGATGGCCACTTTCAGAACAACGATGACGGCATTAACGGTAGCCGACTCCTGTACTCCACGAATCAGTAATAAGGTTAGACAGAACAGGATAAGGACCGCGGGAATATTCATGATTCCCTGCGTACCTAATTCCGAAACCTGAAAGGGAGAGTGACACCATTGATAGGGTATCTCCGTACCGAAGATGGTTCCTAAGAGCTTATTCAGATACTCGGACCAGGCAATGGAAACCGTTGCTGCCCCGAGAGCGTATTCCAGTACTAAATCCCAGCCAATCGTCCAGGCGACAAACTCGCCCATGGTTGCGTATGAATACGTATAGGCCGATCCCGCGATGGGAATCATGGAAGCAAATTCAGCATAACACAGGCCCGCCAGAGCACAACCCACAGCGGCCAGAATGAAAGAAATCGTTACGGAAGGACCGGCACTGTCAGCAGCGGCGGCAGCCGTACGTACGAAAAGACCCGCTCCGATGATGGCTCCAATTCCCAGAGCAATCAGATTTCCGGCCGTAAGTGTTCGTTTTAATGAGCCTTCCCCTGTGGCTTCCGCCTCGTTTAACAACTGTTTCAGGGGCTTTTTTACCCAAATGTTCGCCATACAAATGTTCCGTTAGGAGTAAATTTTAAAATGTTGTTTAGGTTATCAATGAAGCGGCAAAATATTATTCTTCAAATATGCAAAAAAACAGAGCGTCACCGCAAACGCTGTTTCATTTTTCAGTGAAGGTATTCAGATAATGAAATCGGATCAGTCTTCTGTTACATGACGTTTGGGAACGTTAAACAGCAGCGAAGTAATGACGGGCACCACAAAGAGGATTACCGTGGCAATGGATACGTACAGATCGGCTTCTTCCCCTTCCAGAAATCGGCAAACGGGTGTATCTTCAAAGAATTTACAAACCGCTGAAGACACAAGCTTCAGTCCTAAAAGTCCGATGACCACAAAAGCAACTCCCTCCAGAAAAGGAAATTTCTCCATTAACTTCACGAAAGACTGAGCAACGAAACGCATCGCCAGAATTCCGATGAATACCCCGATGCAGATCAGGTAAATATTATCCGTGAAAGCAACCGCCGCAAAGACGTTGTCAATGGAGAAGGCCAGATCCATCACTTCCACCAGAGCAACCGTTGCCCAGAACTTGCCGAGCAGGCCAATGGTATTGCGGTAAAACCAGGAATCTTTTTTCTGGATTTCGTGCTCTTCTTCCACCTGGGGTCCTTTCAAAAAGTAATGCAGGCAGAGGTACAGCAGATAAAAGCCTCCAATGGATTTCAGCCACCAGATTCCCACGAGCCATTTGGCAGCAATGAGGCAAATTCCGCGAAAAACATAAGCCCCGATAATACCGTATTTCAGAGCTTTCTTTCGCTGGTCAGGCGATAAGTCCATGACCATCGTAGCCAGTACGGCGGCGTTATCGACGGACAATAAACTTTCAATCAGGATTAAATTCAGGATAATAAAGCCGGCCGCTTCCAGATCATTCCCGAGTATGTGGTGTAAAAAATCCATTCTGATTTATAAAAGAAAATTGGGTGAGTATAGGCCCATACCCAGCAAATTTAAGGCATCGAGGGATAAATGCTTCATTTTAATGCGATTCCCCGGCAATTATTTGCTATAAATTGGTAGATAATCAGGATTAACACACTTCCTTTTCGTAAACCAAACTATCCTGATTTATTTTGTGTTGCCGACTAATATCAGTGCATAGATGACGCAGGACGGAGGAATCTGCTCATTGTTTCCCCATTCAACGTCCTCGATTCATTCAACATTCATGAAAAAGTTAGTAGTATTATCTCTTTGGGTATGGACGGCCCTTGCGGCTCAGGCTCAGGTGGTCAAGCCCTACGCCCTGAAGTTTTCCCTTTCCAAAAACGATGTAAAGGTTGGCGAAACGGTAGACGTGGTGGTTGAAGTGGACGTGAACAATGGCTGGCACATTTTCTCTCCCGACCAGGATCCCGACGTAGGTCCACTGCCGACGGTTATTAAACTGAAGAAAAGCGATGCCTATGAAACCGTAGGTAAATTCCGCACCACGAGTAAGCCCATTGAAAAAATGGACGAAATCTTCGACGGAAAAGTCCGCTTTTTTGAAGGAAAGCCTTCGTTTCGTCAGACCGTCAAAATTCTGAAAGAAGGAGCTAAAATTGAAGGAAGCATTGGTGGACAGGTTTGCCAGGACGATGGCTTATGTATTCCCATTAACGATGGCGATTTCAATCTTTCCAAACTGAAAGTAATTGCCGCCGCAGCTCCTGCCACTGACGTTCCTAAAACCGAAGAAGTAAAAACACCAGCGGTAGCTGCGAACACTCCGGCAGATACTACTTCAGCCCTCACTCCGGCAGTGTCCGCTACGGATACCGATACCGTAGTAGCGGAATCTGTTCCAGCTGCCGAAGCCGCAGTAACGCCAGAAAATGCTGATTCTGAGGATCAAAAAGGAGGCATTGGTTTTGGGGATGTGGTTTTAGCATTCCTGGCGGGCTTAGCCGCAGTAGCCATGCCCTGCGTGTACCCAATGATTCCCATGACGGTGGCCATGTTCACCAAACGCGTGGATTCGCGGGCGGAAGGCATGACCAAAGCTCTGTTTTACGGGATCTCCATCATCCTGATTTTTGCTTTTTTCGGAACCCTGATCTCCGCCGTTTTCGGTAGTGGATTCGTGAACTTCATTAGTACCCACTGGATTCCCAACGTATTTATTTTCCTGATTTTCGTTCTCTTTTCGCTGTCATTTCTGGGAGCGTTCGAGCTGAATTTACCCAGTGCTTTTGTTAATAAAGTCGATGCTCAGGCCGATAAAGGCGGTTGGGGCGGTATCTTCTTCATGGCCTTTGCTCAGGCTCTGGTTTCGTTTTCCTGTACGGCTCCCATCGTTGGTACGGCGGCTATTCTGGCCGCGAAAGGCAGCATCTGGGATTCGGCTTTACTGAACATCAGCTTCGGAACGGCTTTTGCCCTACCCTTCGTAATTGCGGCCTTCATCCCCAGTTTCCTGAAAACGATGCCCAAATCAGGCGGCTGGCTGAATACGCTGAAAGTGCAGTTAGGTTTTCTGGAATTAGCAATTGCCCTGAAATTCCTGAGTGTTCCCGATCAGACCTATCACTGGGGCTTACTGAACCGGGAAGTGTACCTGTCGCTCTGGATTGTGATTTTTGCTTTGATGGGTCTTAATCTTCTGGGTAAAGTATTGATGTCGCACGACAGTCCGGTAGAACGCGTTTCGATTCCCCGGACTTTGTTTTCCATTGTCATTTTCGCCTTTGTGGTGTATCTGATTCCCGGCTTATTTGGGGCTCCGCTGAAACCACTTTCGGGTTTATTACCTCCCGAAACTTCGCAGGAATTCAACCTGTACCATAACGCTCCTACGGCTCAGCAGGGAACGGGCAGTACCTTACCCGCCGGACGGAAACACGCCGATTTTCTGAAGTTACCCCACGGACTGGAAGGTTTCTTCGATTACAACGAAGGCATTGCCTATGCCAAACAGGTGGGCAAGCCGGTATTCATCGACTTCACGGGTCACGGATGCGTCAATTGCCGGAAGATGGAAGAAACCGTCTGGAGTCAGCCGGAAGTGCTGAAACGTTTACGCGAAGATTACATCATCATTTCGCTCTACGTGGATGATAAAACCGAGCTTCCCGAAAGCGAGCATTACGTTTCGAAGGTGGACGGAAAACCTAAAACGGCCATCGGTGACCAGAATCTGGACTTTGAAATTTCGAAGTATAACTTCAACGCCCAGCCTTTGTACGTATTAATCGATCCGAACAATGATGCTACCCCACTGGTTAAAGCCGTCGCTTACGAACCGAATGTGGAGAAGTTTATTAGTTACCTCGACGAAGGAAAAGCGAAGTTCAATCAACAGAAGTAATACGAAAAGCCATCCCGTTAAACGGATGGCTTTTTTTTGGGGAGTAATGAAGCCTTTCCAGAAAGGACAAAAATAGGTGCTCAAACCCGAAGGCTGTCATTCAGAACGAAACGAAGAACCTTACTGGCCTTTTGAGATATTTTCCAGTCACGAAGGTGATCTCCAGCCTAAGTAAGGTTTCTCCCTACGGTCGAGATGACAGTTTGAGATGTCCTCTGCATTATAGTAAAGTCCAGCGACTGCAAATTTTAGCCAGTCCTTTATGCTTCATTGCTGACCACTGATTTACCTTTGGATCTAATAAATAGGTTTCGAGAACCATTAGGAGGGCGTAACGCTCAACTCTAAACCCAAAACTCTAAACGCAGGAAAGATGCAATTAGTCGTCGCTACCAATAACCGTCATAAACTGGACGAAATTCAGGCCTTTTTAGGAGATCGTTTTCAACTGAAAACACTGGCTGATATTGATTGTACGGAAGAACTTCCCGAAAACGGTCGAACCCTGGAAGCTAATTCACTGGAAAAAACCAGGTATCTGGCTGACTACTATAACGTAGACTGCTTCGGAGATGATACCGGACTGGAGATTACGGCCCTGAACGGTGAACCCGGCGTTGATTCGGCTTTTTATTCCGGTTCGCGGGATGCTCAGGCCAATATGCAGAAAGTGCTCACTCAGCTGGAAGGCGTAAGCGACCGTTCGGCTCGTTTTCGTACAGTCATTACCCTGATTATTCAGGAAGAAATCTACCAGTTTGAAGGAATCGTGGAAGGAACCATTCTGGATGCTCCCCGGGGCGATCATGGCTTTGGCTATGACCCGATTTTCCAGCCGGAAGGCTTTGATCGCAGTTTTGGCGAAATGACTATGGAAGAAAAAAACGCCATTAATCACCGGACCCGAGCAGTCGCAAAGATGGTAGAGTTTTTGACGACGGTGTAAGGCAAGGTATCGCTGCCAGCTTTTCTGCTGGCAGCATTGTAGGCTTAACCTGAAATCAGTTGACTCCTTCCTTCGGGTTACTCCATAAAAAAGCTGCCAGCAGAAAAGCTGGCAGCGATCTTTTAAAGGCTATTTTGCGACTCACAACAACAATCAACCAATAACCAACAACTATTTCTCCCCATTCCCGAGCGTATCGCCAGCGGCTTTTTTGCCTTTCTTTCCCCCACCAAACACTGAGAAATGAACATACCGTTTGGGTTGCTGACGCAGATCTACCAGTAGCTTATCCAAATCCCGCATGGACTGGTTCATGTTGTTATACAACTGATCGTCTTTCAGGAGTTTTCCGGCGGTTCCCTGCCCTTCTTTCAACGATTGTAACATCGCCTGTAGCTCCGATACGGTTTGATTGGCTTTGGTCACCGTTTGACCGAGGCGAAGGGCATTCAGTGAATCCGTAAACGTATTCGCTTTCGCCATAATGGGCTGAATACTTTTCTCCGTCTCTACCAGTTGAGCCGATAACTTACTCAGGTTGGTGGTAATACCCGTCAGATTTCTGCGGTTTTCATTAATCGTAGCCCGCAGAGCCAGACCCGTTTCATCCACATTGGTCAGTAACTGATTCAGGACGTCTCCCGTCTGTTTGAATCGGGAAACCACTACGTTCAGATTTCGAATCAGCGAATCGGCATCCGTCATGATGGGTAGAGCCTTGTCCTGTAAAGCGGCCGTTAAGCCTGCCTGCTTGTTTCCTTTGAGCGTATCGCCGGCGGTAATGGCAGAACCTTTTCCAATCTGGAGTTGAATGACCTTTCCGCCAATCAGCCCATTATCGCCCAATAAAGCTACGGTATTCGTAGTCAGAGGAATATCCTGATCAAGGGTGAGCGTAACCAGAATTTTATTATTCTGATCCGTAAGAATCCGGGTTTCCTTCACACGACCTACGGCCACACCGTTCAGCATGATCTGGTTGGCCGAAGTAAGTCCGTCCACACTATCATAGAGAACGTAATAATCCCGGGCACTAGAAAACAGATCGGACCCTTTCAGAAAGTTGAATCCGAAGTATAAAATGACCCCTGAGACCAGGGTCATGATTCCAACTTTTATTTCTTTAGACATGGCTTTTCCAAATGTTCAGTGAACAATAGTCAGTACTCAGGCAGAAGGTTTTTGTATGCAATACTGACTATCCAGACAGAAAACTCCCAAAAGTAGCCCATAACGGGGAAATTGCAGAATAGGATTCTAAAAACACTGAGCCAGACCTCAGGATTTGGCAAGCTTAGCTTTCCGGTGTACCTTTGTCCTTCTTTGTTAGTTGAGCCTTTTCTGAAAAGTCAATAAACTGACAATCAGATTAATTTAGCGAACAAATCTACCATTTACATAACCTGCTTTATAGCCATGTCAACGGTTACCGCTTCCCGCATTGAACGCGACACCCAACTTTTCGATCTTATTGAGAAAGAAGCTCATCGCCAGGAGTATGGCATTGAGTTGATCGCTTCTGAGAACTTCACATCCAAGCAAGTGATGGAAGCTCAGGGCAGTGTATTAACGAATAAATACGCTGAAGGTCTTCCCGGTAAACGTTATTACGGCGGATGCGAAGTGGTAGACCAGGTTGAACAACTGGCTATTGACCGGGCGAAAGAATTATTCGGAGCGAGCTGGGCCAACGTGCAGCCTCACTCGGGTGCTCAGGCTAACGCAGCCGTTTTCCTGTCATTCCTGAATCCTGGTGATAAAATCCTTGGCTTCAGTCTGGCTCACGGCGGTCACCTTTCTCACGGTTCTCCCGTCAACTTCTCGGGTAAATATTTTCAGCCTTCTTTCTACGGTGTAGAACAGGAATCCGGTCTGATCGACTGGGATAAAGTAGAAGAAACCGCCTTACGCGAGCGTCCCCGCCTGCTGATCTGCGGTGCATCGGCTTACTCTCGTGACTGGGATTACGTTCGTCTGCGTGCCATTGCTGATCAGGTAGGTGCTTTATTACTAGCGGATATTTCTCACCCTTCGGCTCTGATTGCCAAAGGTCTGTTGAATAACCCCATGGAACATTGCCACATCGTAACGACGACGACACACAAAACGCTGCGTGGCCCTCGCGGTGGTCTGATTCTGGTGGGTAAAGATTTCGAAAATCCTTTCGGTATTACCACGCCTAAAGGTGACATCCGTACGATGAGCAGCCTGCTGGATTCTGCCGTATTCCCCGGCACCCAGGGCGGCCCATTAGAGCACGTCATTGCGGCCAAAGCCGTAGCTTTCGGTGAAGCTCTGACGGAAGAATTTGGCGAATACGCCGTTCAGGTGAAAAAGAATGCTCAGGTAATGGCTCAGGCCTTTATCGAAAAAGGGTATCAAATCAGCTCCGGCGGAACGGATAACCACCTGATGCTGATTGACCTTCGCCCCAAAGGCTGGACGGGTAAACTGGCTGAAAATACGCTGATCAAGGCCGATATTACGGTTAACAAAAACATGGTTCCTTTCGATGACAAGTCTCCTTTCGTTACTTCCGGTATGCGGGTAGGAACGGCGGCCATGACGACCCGCGGTCTGAAAGAGAACGATATGTTACAAATCGTAGAGTGGATTGACGACGTGTTAACCCATAACGAAAACGAAAGCTACATCGCTGAAGTGAAGAAAAAGGTAAATGCCTGGACTGAAAACTTCCCGCTGTACCGTTAATTAAAATACATTAAGGTTGAAGATCGTTTGAAACAGTTTTAAAGCTTTGAAGTTTCCCTTCAAGCAACTGCTTCAAACGATCTTTTTTATGAAAGAACAAAAAATCGGTAGACAAAGGTTGAAGAGTTGAGTTCCGATTTATTACTTTACTCTTTTGAACCTTACTGGAGCCGAACATTTTATTCATATTTAACAATTATACAATGCCTCTGGATCAACCTTGGGACGAGAATGAAGAAGAAGCGGGCGGTGAGATGACCTTCATTGAACATTTGGAGGAACTTCGCTGGCACATCATCCGGGCACTCGCGGCAATTATCGTCTTTACCGTTCTTGCTTTTGCTTTTCGTAATGAACTCTGGAACGGTATCATTCTGGCTCCCAGCCGACCTGATTTCTGGACCTATCGCAAACTTTGTGACTTAGCCCAGCTTGTTAATGCTCCCGACTTGTGCGTTCAGAAAATTGATTTTACGTTAATCAATCGGGAAATGACGGGTCAGTTTATGATGGCCATTACGTATTCTTTTTTTATTGGCTTGTCACTGGCTTTCCCCTATGCATTCTGGGAACTGTGGCGGTTCATTAAACCTGGTCTGCGGGATGTAGAAATCAGTGCCTCGCGGGGCTCAGTATTTTGGGTAACACTCCTGTTTTTTTGCGGTGTTTCTTTTGGTTATTACGTAGTAAGCCCACTGGCTATTAACTTTCTTGTGGACTTCAAGATTGACGAATCCATTCAAAATCAAGTGGATATCTCGTCTTACGTCAGTTTGTTGGTAATGATGGTATTGGCTTGTGGAATAACCTTCCAGTTGCCGATGATCATCTTTGTTCTTTCGCAGGTAGGTGTAATAACCCCAAAATTCATGCGGGAGTATCGCAAGCATGCGTTCATCATAATCCTGATCATCGCGGCCATTATTACTCCTTCTCCAGATATTTTTAGTCAGTTACTGGTTACGGCACCTTTATTATTACTCTACGAAATCAGTATTTTCGTTTCGGCCCGGGTTAATAACAAACGTGAAAAAGCCCGGTTAGCCAGCGAGATTGCGGGAGAAAATGAAGCCCGGTTCAAGAATAACAACTAGGTAGGAAGCCTCTGAGAAATCAGGGGCTTTTTTTTGAAGTACCCATACCCAGATTTCATCGTTGCGTAAGAGTCTTACCCGTTCCTCTCCTGTATCATCCAGCGTACGTTTGCTTACTTGATCACTCACAGGCTGGACTTCTGATCTGCTCCCGTTCGATGAACAGTCCCCGCGATAAAGTCTTTACCTTCGCTTTCTTTCAAAAAGAATCGTATTCAGGTTTTTACCGGTGGAAACCTGCGACGTCTCACCTACTTTTAACGTACTGTATTCTGAATGATAATCCCCGCAGGAAATGAAAAACTATATACTGGTCTTACTCGGATCGTTTGTCCTCTATCCTGCTCTGGCTCAGAAACCCCTTTATTCTAATAACCGGATACATCTTCTGAGAAATTCCGCCCGCCAACTGGCCGATCAGGAGAAGTCTTCCTATACAAAGGCCCTGGATGTCGTTTCCAAACGTGGCTGGTTTGTCGAACGATTGCATGCCAACGGCCGCCGGATCAAACTACAGGGACTCGATGCTCAGGGGGAACCTGTCTATCTGGGCACCTTTTCAAACCTGACTGCCGCTGCAACCACCCGTACCAACGCCCTGCACAGCGGTGGAAGTCTGGGCTTAAGTCTTACCGGAGGGAGCTCCGTAATGAGTGGGCGTCTGGGAGTTTGGGACGGCGGAGCGGTTCGATCCGATCACGTAGAATACTCGGGACGGGTCACTCAGGTGGATAACGTTACGACGCTCAGCTCCCACGCTACGCACGTCGCCGGAACCATGGTTGCCAGCGGGGTAAATCCGGTGGCCAAAGGTATGGCCCCGGGGGCTTCGCTTCGGGCCTGGGATTTTACCAGTGATGTTTCTGAAATGACTGCGGCCGCTTCGGGCTTGCTGGTTTCCAATCACTCGTACGGACAACTGGCCGGATGGCAACTGGATGAAGACGGTACGACCTGGCGTTGGTACGGCACGGATGCCGTCAGCGAAACCGAGGATTACAAATTTGGCTTTTACAATTCCAATGCTCAGTCACTGGATCGAATCGCCGTGAACGCTCCCTATTATCTGATTTGCTTTGCGGCAGGAAATGACCGGGATCCCAACGGAACGAATAAACCCGCCGATGGAGCTTCTTACACCATCGGTTCAGGTTCGACGACGAGTACGAAAGTCCGTAAGAGTAACGGTTCTTTTGATAATATTCCCACCTACGCCACCGCCAAAAATATTCTGACCGTGGGAGCCGTATATGGCTTACCTCAAGGGTATAATCAGTCTTCCGATGTTCAGCTGGCTTCGTTTAGCAATGCTGGTCCTACCGACGACGGTCGCATTAAGCCTGATCTTGTTGGCGATGGCGTCAACGTTCTTTCTTCGACCTCATCAGCCCGGGATGCCTACGCTACCCTTTCGGGTACTTCGATGGCTACGCCTAATGTTTCGGGAAGCTTGTTCCTGTTGCAGGAGCTTTACAGTCAGCAGCATAGTAATCAGTTCATGCGTTCGTCCACCCTGAAAGGATTAGTTATCCACACGGCTGACGAGGCCGGGAACGCTGGCCCGGATTATAGCTATGGCTGGGGATTATTAAACGTAGAGAAAGCAGCCCGGGTCATTCTTAATCAGGACAAGAGTTATTCGATCAGCGAACGCGAGTTAACCTCAGGACAAACCTATACGCAATCGGTTATTGCTTCGGGAAAAGGTCCATTGGTCATTACCATAGCCTGGACGGATCCGGAAGCGACTCCATTAACGATTAATGCGGCTGCCCTGAATAATCGCACGCCACGGTTGGTAAACGACCTGGATATCCGGGTTTCGGACGGTACGACCACCAGTCTTCCCTACCTCCTCGATCCGGAAAATCCGACAGCTCTGGCAACCCGTGGGGATAATATCCGTGATAATGTTGAACAGATTTTCATTGCTAACCCCGTGCCCGGCCGGACTTATACCGTCACTGTTTCTCACAAAAACAGCTTATCCGCCCCGCAGTCGTACGGTTTGATTATGAGCGGCATCGGTGGAACGGCCTACTGCCCGGCTCTGGCAACGAATACGAATGTGAGTAACCTCAGTAAAGTCATTTTCGGAGGCGTTAACACTCCCTTACCCCAGGGCTGTTCGGGCAATCAGGTCTACGCGGATCCCATCGCGGAAGCAGCCGCGGGTCAGACGATTCCCTACGAACTTACGGTAACGAATTGTAATGGAGTCAGTACCGGTAAAACCGTAAAACTCTTCGCGGACTGGAATCTGGACGGTGATTTTGAAGACACCAATGAAACCCTGGGAACTTCGTCCGTTTTACAAAGCGGCGGTATTTTCAGCGGAACGGTTACCATTCCATCGGGCGTGATCGCCGGGCAGATGATCCCGCTGCGAATCATTACGAAAGAAGGTACGGAAGCCATTACAGCCTGTGGAAATTATACCGCCGGACAAACGCAGCAATACGCCATGAAAATAGTTACCCCGGCCAAAGACGTGGGCATTACGGCCTTGCTGTCCCCGGAAGCTAATTTCTGTGCCGGTGGTGCCAGCCGCGTTCAGGTAACGGTGAAGAATTTGGGTACTCAAACCCAATCCTCGGTTCCCATCACAGCTGTGATTAAGGACGGTAATACAACCATAGCCACCCTTTCCGGTCAGACCAGTATTAATGCTTTTCAGCAGAAAAATATATGGTTAACGGGGACGTTCACTCCCGAAGCCAGCAGGACTTACAGCATTAGCGTTTCCACCGCCCTGCCCGGAGATCAGCAGGCTGGTAACGACGGTCTCACCCAAACGCGAACGAGTGCCGCTCTGGTTAGGCCTATAGCCACGGCTCAAACCTGCGGAACGGATGCTAAAGTAACCCTGCGAAATTCAGCCTCCGGTACGGCTTTCTGGTATGACTCGCCCAATGGAGGTAACTTACTAGCCATCGGCAATGCTACCTCTCTGGCTCAGAAACCTGCTTCCGGCACCGTCTATGTTAGTTTGAATGAATTCAGTGGAAGGGTTGGGCCCGCCAACAAATCCATCTATCCGGGCGGTGGTTACAATCAGTTTACGCCTGCCATTACCGTTCATGCCGATATTGCCGTGGTGCTGGAAAGTGCTCGGTTGTACATCGGCAATCCCGGGACGATTACTTTTTCAGTCGTAAACACTTCAGGAAACACCGTCTCGAGTGTAACGCTGGACGTGACGGCTACCCGAAATCCGGCAGCAGCGGATGCCAGCACGGACGATGCCGCGGACCAGGGGGCGGTTTACCCGCTTGGCCTTACTATTCCGGCGGCGGGTGATTATCAGATCCAGGTTTCCTACGGAAATGGAGCTACCCTGTACCGGAACCTGAGCAGCACCGCAAAACCGTATCCTTTTGGCATCAATAATATTTTTTCTATTACGGGTAACGGAGCCGGCTCAGCGGCCAGTACCTATTACTATTACCTCTACGATCTGACAGTGAAAGCCAGCGGCTGTCCCAGTGCCCGGATGACCATTCCCATCACGTCGGGAACCACTACTTCACCCGCCCGAATTACGGCTGGCGACAGTGCTCTGGTTTGTCAGAATGGATCCTTAACGCTACAGGCCACTACGGGAACCGGATTTACGTATCAGTGGTATAAGGAAAATCAAAGCATTGCGGGAGCCACTTCGGCTACGTTTACGTTGAATCAGCCGGGTAGTTATACCGTTAAAGTTTCAGAGCCTTCGGGGTGTGAAACGACTTCTTCCGCGACGGTCGTTCGTACGCAGGCCGTAACCATTCCGACCATCGACCGTCAGGATTTGCAGCTGACTTCTTCCCCTGCCACGGCTTACCAATGGTATCGTGACAGCACCCTCCTTTCAGGAGCACTTTCTCAAACCTATCTGGTGAAGCAATCGGGATCGTATCAGGTAGAAACCACGCAGGCGGCGGGGTGTAAAGCTCGTTCGCAGGCGATGACGGTTATCATCACTTCCGTAGAACCGGCTCAGAACACCACGCTTCTCCAGGTCTTACCGAACCCTGCACAGGAAGGCCTTCGCATTGAATATCACCAAACGAAGGCATCTCACGTATCAGCGGCTATTTTCAGTAGTGACGGCAAAAACCTTCTGACGCAGCCTATGTCTGCCTCAGGAAACAGCTATTCCCTCGAAGTAGACGTTTCCCGCTGGAGTAAGGGCTTATATCTGGTTCAGATTATCGACGATAAGGAACGGGTAAGTCAGCGGTTTATTAAGAATTAGACCGTAGAGACGTAAAGAAATACGGCTTGTTTCAGCAAGCCGCATTTCTTTTAATGGTATCATCTATTCTAATTTCCCCGGAAAAACTGCAGGATGATAATGACTACTGTGGAGTAAACGGTACTGGCCATAATCTTAATCAGCGTGGGTACGAGCAGGGCCAGGCTTAAAGACTCCAGACTGAAAAGCAGAGCATGATGTAGTAAGGCCGCAATGAAGGTATATCGAATGACCCACCAGAGGTTCATTACTTCCAGCGTGGGTTCATTGCGTTCTTCGTATCCCCGGGCGGGCGTCAATAACCTCAGAATACCCGGACGGGCAAAGGCCAGAAAAACCGTACAGGCCGCGTGCAAACCCAGGGTATTATAAAAGAAATCAACAAAAAAGCCGGACACAAAAGCCAGTAGCAGCACCCAGGTTCTGGGCGTATCGAAGGGTAAGGAAAGAACGCTGGCGATGTAGATAAAGCAAAAGGCATGATCGAAGAGAATCATGCTTCTGAAAAAAAAGACCTGAAGCAACAAGTAAAGAACTACCCAAAAGGCAATACCTAATATATTTCGATTCATGGGGTTAAACACGGTTTGGGTTTAGGGTTTTTCTGTTTGGAGTTTGGAGTTCGTTGTTAACTCTAAACCCTAAACTCAAAACACCAAACTCTTTTACTTGACGGTGCTTTCGAGTTGTTCCTGTTCTTTCTGAAGGCGATTGTTAATGATATACACGTAAGACAGGTTACGGAAATCAGTGGCGAGTTTCACGTCAATATCCCAGAAGGTTTGATCCGAACTAATGCCCAGTTTTTTAACGGTACCGACCATAATTCCCGCCGGGAAGACGGAGTTAAAATGCGAGGTAACGATGGTATCTCCCATTTTCACCGACTTGTAACGCGAGACGTCAAACATTTTGACCACCTCCGTATTCTGACCTTCCCAGCGACTGGATCCAATTTCGCCGCTTCTTCGTACCTCCGAAGAAACCCGCATGGGCGGATCAATGTGCAGCATGGATGTTACCAGTGAAAAGTGTTCGGAACAGCCCTTGACGATTCCCACAATTCCCGTGGGAGAGATCACGCCCATGCCGGGCTTAATGCCATCAGCAGTGCCTTTGTCAAGGGTGATGTAGTTATTCTGAGCCACGACGATTGAATTCTTCACCACTTTAGCTACCAGTGGCTGGAATCGCGTCGCTACGATCGAATCCGCCTTGTAGTTGATACTCGTAGGCACCTGCTTGTTCTGAAGTTTATTCAACTCCGCATTCAGGCGGGCGTTCTCAGCCACCAGACCCGCGTTTACCTGCCCCAGGTTCAAATATTGCGTGATGGAAGCCTGCAATTGCAGACTTTTCGCCACGTAATAATTGGACGTGTGGAAATAAATCGAGCTGGGATAGTTGTTAAACTTGAAGTAAAACCACAAGCTTAACACTTCAAGCAGGACAAATAAAATAAAGGCCCGCTGCCGGGCTATAAAAGCAAAAAGCGAATTCATGCGACGGAAAGCAAAGAGAGTAACGCGGGTAAAGAATCTGATTAGATACTTTACCCGCGTTTTACGCTGTCCATTACTTAACTAATAAGAACGGCCTTAAATTTATCCAGATCCTTCAGCACCTCACCCGTTCCACGCACGACGGCCCGCAGGGGATCATCGGCAATGTGAATCGGAAGTTTGGTTTTTGCACCCAGACGTTTATCCAGACCGTGCAGCAGGGCACCGCCACCCGTCAGGTGAATACCGTTGTGATAAATATCCGCCGAAAGCTCTGGAGGGGATGTTTCAAGGGCTTTCATGGTGGCTTCTTCAATTTTCGAGATCGACTTATCCAGAGCATACGCAATTTCTGAATACGTCACCTTGATTTCCTTGGGAATACCCGTCATCAAATCCCGACCCCGAATTTCAAAATCAGCCGGTGGATTTTCCAGCTCAGGTAAAGCAGCCCCTACTTCAATTTTGATCATCTCCGCCGAACGCTCCCCAATAAGAAGGTTGTGTTCGCGACGCATATAATCTACGATATCACGGGTAAATACATCTCCGGCAATCCGAACGGATGCTTCACAAACAATACCCGAAAGAGCGATGACCGCAATCTCGGTGGTTCCCCCTCCGATATCCACAATCATGGAACCGTTGGGTTGCTGAATATCGATGCCAATCCCTAAAGCGGCTGCAATAGGTTCATGAACCATGTAAACCTCCTTCGCACCGGCGTGCTCGCACGAATCTTTTACGGCTCGTTTCTCCACTTCGGTAATACCGGAGGGAATGCAGACCACCATGCGGTGTGAAGGGGTGAAGAAACGCATACCTTTGCGTTCGTCAATCATTTTGATCATCCCGCGAATCATCAGCTCGGCTGCCGTAAAGTCAGCAATAACGCCATCTTTCAGGGGGCGTATCGTTTTGATGTTTTCGTTGGTTTTTTCGTGCATTTGCATGGCTCGATGACCAATGGCGAGTACTTTGCCACTGGTTTTGTCGAGGGCGATAATAGATGGTTCGTCAACTACTATTCTGCCTTTATGAATAATGAGCGTGTTGGCCGTGCCCAAATCGATCGCTATGTCGCTGGTTAGGAAATCGAATAATGCCATTGGAAGCCTCTGAGCGTCAGTTTTTTTGGTTCAATTCTTAGGAATGTGCAAAATTAGACAATCTATCGAAGAATCACCTCCGAAAGATTTTTAAAATCTCACAACTTTAATTTAGTCGTTATTTGCTACGAGTATAGGTATTTCCAAGCCGTCCTTGATAGATTTCAACGCAGAACCAATTCACTCAACCATCTGTTTATCAATACGTAACGATATAATTTACATGAAAAAGAATTCAAAAGAAAATCATACAATCACGAAAGAAGAACGTTTTGTTAATCAACTTAAAGCCGAAATTCACTCTTTTTTTGATATTAATTACAAAGAAGCCTTCACTATTTCGGAGTTATGCGATCAAATGGATGTACGGGGAAAGTCCCTTCGGGAGATTTATCGCCTCATGATTGAAGAACTTCAGGAAGAAGGAAAGTTAACTTTCCAGAATGGTAAGTATCAGGTGGATACGGGCTTACGCTACCGTACGGGCCGGGTAGAACACACCAACAAAAATTTTGCATTTATTATTCTGGACGATGCCAAACCCGAAGAAGGAGACGTATATGTCCCTTCGGAAAATCTGAATTCCGCCATGGATGGCGATCAGGTGCGGGTGTCTATCTGGAAAGGCAGCAAGCGTTCAGGGTATCGACCCGAAGGGGAAGTACTCGAAATTCTGCACCGCACCCGACAGGAAGTGGTGGGAACGTTCGAGCAGATGAGTCCGAAATACGGATTTGTCTATCCCGACAATCGCCGCATCTACACGAACTTCTACGTAGGCAGTGAGGGTTTCAATCAGGCCGAAGATGGACAGAAGGTCATTCTGGAAATCACCAAATTCCCGGTGGAGGGCCAGCGGGCGGAAGGGAAAGTTAAACTCGTATTAGGAAATGCCGGTGATAACAACACCGAAATGCACGCCATCCTGGCGGAGTTTGGTTTACCCAATGAGTTTCCCGAGCACATCACGGCGGCCGCTGAAGCCATTCCGGAGAAAATTACACCCAAGGAAATTAAGAAGCGTCGGGACTTCCGTTCCATTACTACGTTCACCATCGACCCCGCCGATGCCAAGGATTTTGACGACGCTCTTTCCATTGAGTATCTCGAAAATGGCAACATCCGCGTGGGCGTTCACATTGCGGACGTAACGCATTACATCCAGCCGGGTACGGAACTGGAAAAAGAAGCTTACGCCCGGGCTACCTCGGTATATCTCGTGGATCGAACGGTACCGATGTTACCCGAGAAGCTCTCCAACAATTTGTGTTCTCTGCGTCCCCATGAAGATAAGCTGACGTTTTCGGCTGTATTCGAACTGGACGAGAAGGCACGGATTATTAATGAATGGTTCGGACGGACGATTATCCACTCCGATAAACGCTTTAGTTACGAGGAAGCTCAGGAATTACTGGAAGCAGAATTAGCCGAAAGTGAAGCCACTCCTACTCCCGACCCGGCTGAAAAGCCTAAAGGCCGGAAGCGGAAGGTAGAAGATAGCTTTAACTTCCAGAAGGATTTACATATTCTGAATGACCTGGCGAAAACCTTACGGGCCGAACGCTTCCGCAAAGGGGCGGTTAATTTTGAAACCGCTGAGGTTAAATTTCGTCTCGATGAAAACGGCAAACCACTGGATGTCTACCAGAAAGTGCGGAAGGACGCCCACAAACTGATTGAAGAGTTCATGCTACTGGCCAACAAGCGGGTGGCGGAATTCGTCTTTAATCTCAAGAAAGAAGAGCCCCGGAATACCATGGTCTACCGGATTCACGAAGCTCCGGATAAAGATCGTCTGAAAACCTTTTCGGATTTTGCCCTTCGTTTCGGATATCAGGTTAACGTAGAGGGAAACATTGCCAGCTCCCTCAATAAGATGATGACCGCCGTTGAAGGAAAACCCGAACAGAATCTGATTGAGAACCTGGCCGTACGAACCATGGCCAAAGCCCGCTATTCAACCGAAGAGATTGGTCACTTCGGTTTGGCCTTTGCTCATTACTCGCACTTCACCTCTCCCATTCGCCGTTATCCGGATATGATGGCTCACCGTTTGCTTCAGCATTACCTGGATGGTGGCAATTCGGAAAATCGAAATGAATACGAAGGTCGCTGCAAGCACAGCTCCGAACGCGAGAAGATGGCTGCCGAAGCCGAACGGGCCAGCATTAAATACAAGCAGGTAGAATTTATGCAATCGCGGGAAGGCGAAGTTTTCAACGGTATGGTTTCGGGAGTTACCGAGTTTGGTTTATTCGTGGAGATTAAAGAAACCGCCAGCGAAGGCATGGTTCGGCTCAGTGATCTGAAAGACGACTATTACCACCTGGACGCTCCCAACTTCCGACTCGTCGGTGAGCGATCGGGCCGGATTATTAACTTTGGTGATAACGTTCGGGTTAAGGTAAAGGAAGCCAACTTAAGCCGCCGAATTATTGATCTGGAATTATTAGGCATTAGTACCACGGGTGAATCTCCCCGGATCAAGCCCCTGCCAACCTCAACTAATCGAGGTGGTAACCGGGGCGGAGGTGGTCGAAGCCGGAAATCGTCGGGTTCATCGAATTCTTCCCCCCGGGATAAAAAACGAAATACCCCTTCCAAGAAAAGAAGATAATCTGGTGAAAAGAACCGAGTCATAAAGGCTCGGTTCTTTTGCTTAATCAGGGTAAATAGCGTAACGATTATAGAAATAATTACTTCGCAGTCAGCAAAGGCTTTACGGGTTATTGACAAATTTTTTGTAACTTAAATCGTTTATGAGATGCGACTGACGTATACCTCCGTATACGCTCCGGACAGCATTTACTGTTAGGCCTCTGTACGCTATGCAACAATCTCCGATCTCTACTTTACTTGATCAGCTGGATGAATACAAACGCAAGTTCTATACCAACTTGCTCCTGAAGGGGATTCTCTTTTCGGCGGCCGTCGTACTTTCGGCGTATTTACTTTTCAATACCCTGGAATACTTCGGGCATTTCGGCTCACTTTTCCGGACTGCTCTCTTCTTTAGCTTTGTAGCCGTTTTTGTCTTTTCGGTGGTCTTCTGGGTTATCAAGCCCCTGATTTACCTGTACGGGAAACAAAAGCCTCTTTCCAACGAACAGGCGGCTCAGCAGATCGGACGGTTCTTCCCGGAGGTGGGCGATAGACTGCTGAATACGCTTCAACTCGTGGGGCTGAATCATAACCAGAATGAATTGATTTTAGCTTCCATCGAACAGAAATCGCAGCAGCTGACGCTGGTGAAATTTGCCGATGCCGTAAAGCTGAATGAGAATAAAAAGTACATCAAGTACGTAGCCATTCCGGCTTTGGCTATTATCGCCATTCTGTTGGCCTGGCCTCAGTTCTTCACTAAGTCGACTACCCGGATTGTTTATTTCACCAATGAGTTCGCGGAGGAAGCTCCCTTTACGTTCCTATTGGAGAACAAGGAACTGCGGGCATTCAGGAATGAAGACTATACGGTACAACTACACCTTCGCGGAGATGCCATTCCAGAAGCCGTTTACCTGATGTATGAAGGAAGGCGTTTCAAGATGGAATCTACCGATCAGCGGCACTACCACTACACCTTCCGTAAGGTTCAACAGGATATTGATTTCAAGTTTGAAGCGGCCGGTTATTCCTCCAGTCCATATGAAATCGAACTTATCGCCCGTCCGAACCTCACCGGTTTTGCCGTAACGCTCAACTATCCGGCTTACCTTAATAAACCCAATGAATCCGTAGAAAACACGGGTAACCTTTCCGTCCCCGAAGGTACCCGCATTGAATGGGCCTTTGACGCTTCTGAAACGGACGCGGTTCATCTGGCTTTTGAGGGAGAAGCCGAACAGCAAACCGCCAAGAAAGCCTTGATCGGAGGCTTTTCTTTTGCTAAACAGGCCCGCAAATCCGGCGAGTATCAGGTTCTGCTGAAGAACAAGTACGCCAGCAATCGCGAGCCGGTTAGCTTTTTCCTGAACGTGATTCCCGATAAGTACCCCAGTATTTCGCTGGAACAATACCGCGACTCGACCTTGTATAATTATCTGGTGCTGGGTGGTAACATCGGCGATGATTACGGGGTATCAAATCTGAAACTCTTCTACCGCATTCAACGGGAAGGAAGTCCTGAACCCAAAGCGTATGCATCTCTGGGTATTCCCTTCTCCAAAGGTCAGACGATCCAGAGCTTTTATTACCAGTGGGCCACCGATAGCCTGAAACTGGCTCCGGGGGACAAGATTGAATACTTCGTTCAGGTGTGGGATAATGACGGCGTCAACGGGGCGAAATCGGCCAAGACGGGCGTGATGAATTATGCCATCCCTTCTAAGAAAGCCATCGATCAGGAAATTGATCAGGCCGTCGACAAGACCGTAAGCCAGATGGACCGCTCCCTGAGTAAAGCCCAGCAGCTGAAGAAAGAGCTGGAAGCTCTGGAAACCCGACTCCGTAATAAACGCGATCTGGATTATCAGGACAAAAAGCAGGTAGAAGAACTACTGAAAAAGCGTCAGGAACTACAGGACGAAATCCGGCAGTTACAGGAACTGAACCAGAGTCTGACGGAAAAACAACAACGGTTCAGTGAGCAGAAGCCGGAGTTAGCCAGGAAGTTCGAGCAATTACAGAAGCTAATGAACGAGCTGATGAAAAACGATTCGGATAAGCTCTACGAACAGCTTAAACAGATGCTGGAAAAAAACCAGGATGAACGCATGCTGGATATGCTGGATCGCCTGAAATCAAAAGAGCGTAATGCCGAGAAAGATCTGGATCGGGCCATGCAGTTATTCAAACGCCTGCAACGGGAACAAAAGCTGGATAAGACGATTGAGGAATTAAAAAAACTGGCTGAAAACCAGGATCAGCTGGCTCAGAAAACGGATCAGAATAAAGATCAGAAATCAGATAAAAATCAAGCTAATGATTCGAAGAATAAGGATTCAAAGGATGCCAGGAAGAATGAGGCTGATTCCCTGAAAAATCAGAACGCTGCACAGAAAGATCAGGATTCCCAGGAGAAGTCTGACCAGAATGCCTCTCCTCTTCAACAGGAGCAGCAGAAACTTCAGAAAGACATGAAAGAGGTCAAGGAAGAACTGAAACAGGTGGAAGAGCTGAATAAGGAACTCAAGGACATGGAAAACATGGATATGGGCCAGCAGGAGCAGGAAGACATTTCCAAACAGCAGGAACAGAGCATGCAGGACATGAAAAAGGGAGATCAGAAGTCAGCCGCTAAAAAACAGAAGCAGGCGGCCCAGCAGATGCAGAAACTGGCTCAGAAACTTTCGGATATGAAACAGGAAGCCGAGATGGAAGAAAACCAGGAAAACATGGATCACCTGCGGGACATTCTGGAAAACCTGGTTCACCTCAGTTTTGATCAGGAACGCTTGATGAAAGAATTCCGGGGTATTCAGCTCGCCGATCCCCGCTTCGTAAAACTGGCTCAGGAGCAGATTAAAATGCAGGATGACGCCAGGATCATTGAAGACAGCCTGTACTCACTGGCCAAGCGTGTCATGCAAATTGAAGCCTTTGTGACGCGTGAAGTAGGCAGCATGAAGAAGAATATGGATGACGCCGCCAAGTCCATTCGCGAACGGAAACTTTCGCAGGCAACCTCTCGTCAGCAATTCGCCATGACGAATATGAATAACCTGGCTTTGATGCTTTCCGATGTCTTAAAACAGATGCAGGAAAACGCCATGAACATGATGGCCTCCGGTAAAGGAAAGGGTAAAAAGCAAAAGGGTAACTCTCCGGGCATGAGCAAGCAACAGGAGCAGATGAATCAGCAGATGCAACAGATGCAGCAGGGCGGAACTAAGCAGGGAAGGCAATTCTCGGAGCAGATGGCTCAAATGGCGGCTCAGCAGGCCGCTATTCGTAAGCAGCTTCAGGAAGCTATGGAGCGATTGAAAGGAACCGAAGCGGGTAAAAAGCTGGGGAATGAGGCAAATGATCTTATGAAAAAAATGGATCAGACGGAAGAAGATTTGGTCAACAAGCGGCTTACCCCGAATACTATCAATCGCAACAAAGACATCCTTACTCGCTTGCTGGAATCAGAAAAGGCCATTCAGCAACAGGAAGAAGAAGAGAAGCGAAAATCGGAAACAGCCAAACCTTTACCTCCCAAAGTACCTCCTGCCTTTGAGCAATACGTGAAGGAGAAACAGAAGCAGACGGAGTTACTCCGAACGGTGCCGCCCTCTCTGGCTCCGTTTTATAAGAAAGAAGTGGATCAGTACTTTAAGAAATTGCGTTAACAGTAACGAAAGCTGAATCGAGAGGTTCAGCTTTTTGTTTGTCAGTTTCTGGTTTATTAAGCGTAGTTATCACAACGAGGGAGGTCTTCGTAATTCATCCTCTTAATTGTTCAGGGGATTATTCAAGAGGTTATCCACAGCAGTCTCCCGCCTTTCGCAACACTCCTTCGATCCTACCCGATTTAGTCTTATCTTTGTGATTCTCAATTTGTTTTTTGGATGATTCGCTATTTCATAGAGGACGTAGAATTTAAAGTCCCATTTCCGCAAAAGATTCGTCGCTGGCTTAACTCGGTTGCTGTAGCCGAAGGATATAAAATTCAGGAGCTTAGTTATGTCTTCTGCTCAGACGAGTATTTGCACAAGATCAATGTCGAGTACCTGGACCATGATACGTATACTGACATTATTACGTTCGATAACTCTGAATCCGATGATTTATTAAGTGGAGATATTTTCGTGAGCGTGGAACGAGTTGAAGACAATGCCCGTTCACTCCATACTCTTTTCTACGATGAACTCTGCCGGGTACTGGTTCATGGGGTTCTGCACCTGTCGGGTTACCTGGATGAAACGGACGAAGAAGAAGCCGAAATGCGTCGCTTAGAGTCTCATTATCTGGCCTTAAGACCTTAATATTTTCACGTGAAACATTATATTTTTATAAAAAAATTTGTTTCCACGTGAAACATTCAAAAAATATAAAAATTTATCCAGTCCTAAAGATTTCTCATCTCAAGCTTTAAGTGCTGAAAATGAGTAACATACAACAAGATGTTTAACGAGTATGATGTCATAGTGGTGGGAGCCGGTCATGCCGGATGTGAAGCAGCTCACGCCGCTGCCCAAATGGGATCGAAGGTATTGCTCATTACGATGAACATGAATACCATCGCCCAGATGTCCTGTAACCCGGCCATGGGTGGCGTAGCCAAAGGTCAGATCGTACGCGAAGTTGATGCCCTGGGCGGCATGTCGGGTATCATCTCCGATAAGACCATGATTCAGTTCCGTATGCTGAACCGCTCGAAAGGTCCAGCCATGTGGTCGCCCCGATGTCAGTCTGACCGGATGAGATTTGCTGAAGAATGGCGTCTGGCTCTGGAACAAAATCTGAACGTTGATTTCTGGCAGGAGACGGTTACCGGACTTTTGGTAGAAGAAGGAAAAGTAACAGGCGTACGGACTCAACTGGGCCTGGAAATCAAATCCAGATCCGTGGTATTAACCAATGGAACCTTTCTGAACGGATTAATTCACATTGGTGAAAAGCAGTTTGGCGGCGGACGTACGGCCGAACGGGCGGCCACGGGAATCACCGAGCAGCTGGTACAGTTAGGCTTTGAAGCCGGGCGAATGAAAACCGGCACGCCGCCAAGGGTAGATGCCCGCAGTCTGGATTATTCCAAAATGGAAGAACAGTTGGGGGATGAGGTACCCAGTAAATTTTCTTACCTGGATACTCCCACGCTGAAGGAACAACGCAGTTGCTGGATCACTTATACGAATCACGAAGTTCACGAAATCCTGCGAACGGGATTTGAAAAATCACCCATGTTCGCGGGCAGGATCAAGGGTTTAGGACCCCGCTATTGCCCCTCGGTGGAAGATAAAATCAACCGCTTTGCGGACAAAGATCGTCATCAGATCTTCGTAGAACCCGAAGGGTGGAATACCGTGGAAGTGTACGTAAATGGATTTTCAACGTCTCTTCCTGAAGATGTTCAATACGCAGCTTTGAAGAAAATTCCGGGTTTTGAGAATGTACGGATGTTCCGTCCGGGTTATGCCATTGAGTATGACTTCTTCCCGCCGACCCAGTTAAAGTCTACGCTGGAGACTCAACTCGTGCAGGGATTATTCTTCGCCGGGCAGATCAATGGAACAACGGGATATGAGGAAGCAGCCTGTCAGGGACTCATGGCGGGAATCAATGCTCACAACCAGGTGCACGGAAAAGAGCCTTTTGTTTTGCATCGCTCAGAAGCTTATATCGGCGTTTTGATTGATGACCTGATTAATAAAGGTACCGAAGAACCCTACCGGATGTTTACCTCCCGGGCCGAATACCGAACCCTGCTTCGTCAGGATAATGCCGATCTTCGCTTAACCGAAAAAGGGTATCAATTAGGTCTGGCTTCGGAAGAACGGTACCGGAAGGTACAGTTGAAGCGGGAAATGACGGCTCGATTGATCGAAGACCTTAAGAAAATGAAGGTTAGTCCCGAAGAAGCAAATGCGGGTCTGGAGCGTCAGAACTCGGCTTTACTACGGGAAAAGACCAATTTATACCAGCTTTTAAAGCGTCCAGAATTGGATATTCACGGACTGACTGACCTAAGCACTGCTACAGCGGAACTACGGAGCCTGTATTCGGAAGAAATTCTGGAGCAGGCCGAGATCAATGTGAAGTACGAAGACTATATGGAACGGGAGCGGAGTCAGGTAGAAAAACTGAGTCGACTCGAAAATCTGGTCATCCATCCTAACTTTGATTACAGTAAACTGAAAGCCTTATCGATTGAAAGTCGGCAGAAGCTAACCCGGATTCGTCCCGAAACTTTAGGGCAGGCTTCCCGGATCAGCGGCGTATCGCCCTCGGATATTTCGATACTGATGGTCCATCTGGGCCGATAAATTCTTTCGACTGCTGAGTCTGAAACCCCTTCCCGGCGAAGGGGTTTTTTATTACCCTTAAGGATATTTAACGAACTCATGAAAGATGCTGGATCGATAAGATCAGGGAATCAAATCTCATCGGCTATTTTTGAAGTATGAAAATGGAAACCCTCAGTTGCTGTCCGGTGTGTAAGGGAGAGCAACGTACCCCCTACCTGGTTTGCAAAGATTATACCGTTAGTCAGGAAGATTTTACACTGGAGCAATGTCAGTCCTGTGGTTTCGTTTTTACGAATCCGCGTCCTACAGAAAATGCTATTGGAGCCTATTACCAATCCACCGATTACATTTCCCACAGTAACACTAAGCAGGGATTAGTCGCCAAAGCCTATCACAGCGTTCGGAAAATTACGCTTCAGAGCAAGCTTAAACTGGTGAATGAATTAAGTCCGAAGAAAGGTCGGTTGCTGGATGTCGGTTGCGGCACGGGCATGTTCCTGTCGGTATGCAAAGAAGGGGGCTGGCAGATTTCAGGAATCGAACCAGATCCGGGAGCTCGTCAGATTGCCGTCGAACAAACGGCTGAAAATATCCAGTCATCCATTCTCGAAAGTTATGCCGGAGAGACCTTCCAGGTTATTACCATGTGGCACGTACTCGAGCACATTCACCAGCTCGAGGCCACGCTGAACTGGCTGAAAGAGCGGGTGGCCGATCAAGGTCATCTGGTCATTGCCGTTCCTAACTTACAGTCTTTCGATGCTCAGGCCTACGGAAAACACTGGGCGGCTTATGACGTGCCCCGTCACCTGTATCACTTTTCACAGAAGGCCATTCAGCAGCTAATTACAGAAAAAGGATTTACCCTGACCCAAACCTTACCGATGCCTTTCGATTCTTTCTATGTCAGTATGCTCAGTACAAAGTATCGGGATGGTAACATCAATTATGTAGAAGCCATTCGGAAAGGACTACAGTCGAATCAGTGGGCGAAAAGCCATCAGAACAATTACTCCAGCCTTATTTATGTATTCAAAAAAGCATAGCCATTTTCCAGCGTTCATCTGGGCTCTTCTACTGGTAGCGGGGTTGGCGGGTTGTGCCCAGCAGAGTTCGCCAACGGGTGGAGAAAAAGATACAACCCCACCGAAAGTCATTCGCCAGGTACCCGAAAATCTCACCACCAACTTTAAAGGAAAAGTTGTGGAACTGGATTTTGACGAGTATATCAACATTGATAACCTCAATCAGCAGTTACTCATTACCCCCGCTATTGAAGGTACGTTTGATTTCAAAACGTTTCCCAAAGGGGTACGCATTACCTTCGACCAGGACTTCAAACCCAATACTACCTACACGCTGAATTTCCGGAATGCTTTTAAAGATGTGACCGAACGGAATCCCGCCCGGAATGTCAAACTGGTGTTTAGTACGGGCCCTCAACTCGACTCACTGCGAATGCAGGGAACGGTTAAGGAACTCCTCACCGATCGTCCGGTGTACGATGCACTGGTCGGATTGTATCAGTTGAGCGATACGCTGAAGTTCTCCAAAAACAAGCCCTACTACTTAACGAAGACCGACAGCTCCGGCCGGTTTGATCTGGAAAATATGTCTCCGGGAAGGTATCGTCTGGCAGCTTTGAAAGATGGGAACAACAACCTTTTATATAATACTGAAAAAGAAGCCATCGCTTTTCACCCCAATCCCATTACCCTGCCCGGCTTTACTGATTCGCCCGTTCTTAAAATTGTAAATGCGGATCAGTCGCCGCAGCGAACACCCAAAACGCTGGCAACTGCCCGGACCTTTTCATTGATCTATCCCAAAGGAATTTCTGCTGCTCAGGTCAAATTTACGGGTGATAGTCTACCGTATGCTTTGATGGAATCCAATCAGCTGCGTTTTTACAATACCATTAATTCTACCGACACGCTGCGGGCCAGCGTCACCGTTCAGGATTCTTTGGGTCGCAGTTTTACCAGTGAGCAGAAAATCCGTTTTCGTGAAAAAGGAAAACGCGATGCGGATACCCGCGAACCGATGGAAGTAAAGCAAACGCCCAAAAGTGGTGAAGACGTGGATGAGGTATTCAAAATGAAAATGGTTTTCAATAAACCCATCACCCGCTTCAATCCCTTGTTGGTCCGTATTCAGGAAGACACCATCCGCGACGTCAATCTGACCGCTAATGATTTTGAATGGAATGCCTATCGAACGGAATTGACCATCGAAAAAGAGCTGAAGTTTCGACGCGACGTTCGAAGTCTTTTTCCCAAGGGCACTTTTATCTCCATTGAAGAAGACACCGTCCAGGCCGTAAGAAATCTGAATCCTCTGCGTGATCCTGAAAAGTACGGTACCATCAGCGGGGAAATTCGAAACGTCCAGTCCGATTATATCGTAGAGTTACTGAGTGCTGCCGATTTTAAAGTGGTCCGCAGCATTCCCAATAAAAGTCCTTACACCTTTACCGCAGTCCCACCGGGAACGTATAAGTTAAGGCTGATCCTAGATCTGAATAAAAATGGAAAGTGGGACGCCGGGAATCCCGATGAGTTCATTCCTCCCGAACCAGTAATTGTATTTCCGAATGACATCAAGCTAAAGGCCAACTTTGAACTGTTAGGAAACGACTTCTCCTTATAGCTTTTAGAGCCTGTGAAGATTAAAAGCCCGTCCAGATTTGGATGGGCTTTTTCATGTCTGAAAGACCATTCCGGCCTGTGGAAAACTCTGGTGGAAAACGTCCGTTTAAGGCTCAATCAGCGGCACAACGGAAAAGCTACATTCTAAATTAAAAATATCCAAAATCTTTGTGGATAAGAACGTTGATAAATGGCCTTCGGCGTGTGGAAACTGGGGATAAAGCCTGTGGACTATTTTTGAGCTATCCACAAAAAGTCGGTCAGACACTGAAAAGCGAAGGGCTTCGTTGAAAACTCGGGAGTAATCCCCCGAATGATACACGAGTTATTAACCGTTTTTCCAGCGGTAAAAATTATCCACTTTTCCACGGTGCATAACTCTTCAAAATGTGAATAATTAGGTTTTGATTGTAAATCAGTATATTAGATGTGTACAAGGATGTGGGTAAGTGTGGACAAGCGGGGATTTAATCAACGATGATTCGATCAAGTGTTTTGGAAAAAAAATTTATTCACTTTTCCACTGGCCTAATAACAACCATTAAAAAAAGATTTAAAAAGAAGATATTGTTAATAAATGTAATGGTGAAGCAACTGTTCAGACTGTTCTTTTGCGGAGCTCTCTTTCTTTCGGGAAGTGTGCAGGCTCAGCTTATGCCCGCTCAGACGGAAACGCCGGAGGTTCAACTGGGGAAAGAATACCTCCGTAATGGGGAATATGAAAAAGCCCGTGCTACCCTGGAAAAACTGGTGAAGGATAAAAGCCTGCTGACGGAAGTCTACGAGCCCTACCTTGAAAGTCTCGTGAAACTGAAGGAATGGAATCAGGCTGAAAAATTTCTGAAGAAGCAGATCAAGGAAGAACCGGAGAATCCCTTCTATTCGCTGGACTACGCTCGCCTGCTCGAAAACCAGGGAAAAGCAAAAGAAGCAGACAAATGGTATAACGAGGCCCTGGCGAAAGGTCTGCGTAACGAAGAATGGACCTATCGGCTTGGAAAGAACCTGGCGGATAAAGATCAGCTGGATTGGGCCCTAAAACTCTTCCAGGAAGCTCGAAAAGCTCAGAAGGATCAATCCCGCTATTCGTCGCAGATCGCCCGTCTGTATCGACTTCTGGGCCAAACAGAGGCCATGATTGAAGAATACCTCGTCTTCGGAACGAATGAGAATAATACTGATCTGGTGCAGGGTATTCTTCAGGATGAGATGAAAGACGAGAAAATAGTCCTCGCTCTGGAGAAAACTTTATACCGGAAAGTTCAGGAATTGCCCAACGAAAAATACTACGGAGAAATGCTGGTCTGGTACCTCCTCCAGCAGAAAGAATTCGGAAAAGCGTTCATTCAGGCCCGTGCTCTGGACCGCCGGCTGAAGCAGGAAGGTCAGAAGGTAACCGAGATTGGCTTCCTGGCCATGCAGAATAAGGACTACGAAGCCGCGGGGAAAGTTTTTGAGTATCTGGTGAAAGAATACCCCAAAAGTACCAACTACCCCGTATTCCGCCGCCTGTTGATCAATGCGAAAGAAGAAGTCGTAAAAACGACCTATCCTGTAAAGCAGGAAGACATTCGGGTATTGATCAATGAATATGGCCGCTTGTTAACGGAGCTGGGTGAAAACCCCCGCACGCTGGAAGCTCTGCGTAACTCGGCTCACCTGTACGCGTTTTACCTGAATGAAAAAGATACGGCAGCGGCCATTCTTCAGAAAGCGATTCAGGTGGGCGGTATGGATCAGGACTTTGTGAATAAGTGCAAGCTGGAGTTGGGCGATGTGTTCCTGTTAAAAGGTGAACCCTGGGAATCCACACTCCTCTATTCTCAGGTGGAAAAGTCGGCCAAAGACAGTCCAATGGGTTATGATGCTAAACTCAAGAACGCGAAGCTGTCGTATTACAAAGGCGACTTTGAGCTGGCGAAGGATGTGCTGGATATTCTTAAGAAGGCCACTACCCGCGAAATCTCCAACGATGCCATTGAGTTAAGTCTGTTGATTCAGGACAATACAGGTATGGATACCACCGAAACCGCCATGAAAGCTTACGCGGCGGTGGATTTACTCCTTTTTCAGAACCGGACGGACGAAGCTCTGGCTTCACTGAATGATTTGTATCAGAAATACAAAGACCATTCGCTGGCCGATGAGATCCTCTGGCGGAGAGCGAATACCCTGATCAAAGAAAACCGCCCGGACGAAGCTCTGGAAGACCTGGATAAAATCGTTAAAACGCATCCCCAGGACATTCTGGGCGACGATGCTCTGTTTCTGATGGCCAAGCTCCAGCAGGAGCATAAAAACGACAGGGAGACGGCTATGAAGCTCTATCAGGAAATCCTGACGAAGTATCCGGGCAGCATCTACACCGCTGAAGCCCGTAAACGTTTCAGAAATCTGCGGGGCGACGCAATAAATTAAGCGTTTTTTCGATTGTAAAGGTAGAGTTCGTGGCTCGTGGAAAAGTCGTTGAAAAACGCAGGTGGGCCGCAATTGGATGAGCCACGAACTTCTATTCCCCTCTTTTCGTTGTGGAGAAGTCATCCCTATTGTTAATAACTCAACAAGTTATCCACATGCCTACCCTAAGCCGTCTTGTAAAGCAAGGACTTTTCTACGGTTTGCTGTTTCTATGCGGACCCGCTTTTTGTCAGGAAACATCTGAAAATCAGGAAGATAAATTTCCAGTTTGGAGTTATGGAGCCCAGAAATTGCAGAAAGGGCCTTGTGACGTATATCTGTTCAAGTCAAATCAACACGCCGAAGGAGTTGTGGATAACATTCTCAGGTCAGCGGGCATGGGTTTTGGGAAGCGAAACTTCCAGGTCGTTGAATGCCCTAATACGGATAACTGTTACGCCACGATCATTAATGGGGTTCGCTATGTTGTCTATGACAATGCCTTCCTGAAACAGGTGGAAAACCGTACGCGAACCGACTGGTCGGCCACCAGTATCATGGCCCACGAAATTGGTCACCACATTCTGGGACACACCTCGGATGGTACGGGCAGTCGTCCGGACAAAGAACTACAGGCCGATTATTTCTCCGGCTTTGTTATCCACAATTTGGGCGGAACGCTGGAAAATGCCCAGATCGCCATTCAGCTTTTGCAGAATGATGAAGGAGACGCCACACACCCTGCTAAACGGGATCGATTATCCGCAATTGAAAAAGGATGGCGTGAAGCGGATAATTTTTACCCACGTATAGCCAATAAGGTTCCAAATTCCTCCCCTACCCCACCGGCCCCGGTAGCCGTCGCTCCCGTTGAAACCAAAGCTCCGGTAGTGGTGGCAGAGTCCCCTGCCCGCACGGGTTGCCTGACCGGAAACTGTGAGGAAGGTACCGGAGCGTATGTCAATCGGAAGACGATGGAGAAATACGAAGGCCAGTGGAAAAACAACAGACCCAACGGCGTCGGTACGCAATTTTACGCCGATGGCAGGAAGAAATACGAAGGTGATTTCTTAAATGGTCGCTTTGAAGGGAAAGGAACGCTCTGGTACACCAACGGAGCCATCTATTCCGGAGACTTCTACGCGGGTGCCTGCCAGGGAGTAGGAATGCTGAGATTTAAAAATGGCGATCGTTATATTGGAGAGTTCAAAAATGGCTACCGGCATGGTCGGGGGAAATACGTATACGCCAGTGGATATGAGGAAGTTCTGTACTATATCAAAGACACCCGACAGGACAAAAAATAACCACGTAATTCAACCAGAAAGGCCGGCATCCCGGCCTTTTTTTGTTTATACTCGTAACTATTTTCTGAGTATTCTTCATTTGATCTAACTTAGACTTGAAATAAGCATACTCCCAGGCACAAACCACACTGAAATGCAATTGATAACCTCGTCATTCCCACGTGAGACAACGCAGTATCCTTATACACGAGTCTTTGAAATACTGACCCGATTCGTTCAGGAAACGAATAGTCAGGAAGCTCTGGCTTCGAAAATAGACGGCGTATGGAAGAAAATACCAGCGGCGGAATTCCTGCGTCAGGCTAATCTGGTGAGTTTGGCCTTACTGAAGGCAGGGATTCGGAAAGATGATAAAATTGCGATTGTATCCAATAACCGTCCGGAATGGCATTTCATTGATTTTGGAATTCAGCAGATCGGGGCGGTATCGGTGCCTTTATACCCTACTATAACGGTTGAGGATTATCGGTATATCCTGAATGATGCCGGCGTAAAAATCGTATTTGTCTCGAATGAATCGCTGCACGGCAAGGTATCCGAAGCGGTTCAGAGTCTTTCCGATGTCCCTCAGATCTATTCCATTGATCCCGTAGTAGGGGTTAAAAACTGGCGGGAGTTAACGGATTTGGCCAATGAAGCGGAGATTTCATCCCTGGAAGTCATCCGGGAAACGGTCCAGCCTGACGATTTGCTCACCTTGATTTATACCTCTGGCACTACCGGAAGGCCTAAAGGAGTAATGTTAACGCATCGGAATGTCATTTCCAACATTGAAGGCGTGAAGCCCTACATGCCCATGCAACCCCATGAACGAGGCCTGAGTTTCCTGCCTTTGAGTCACGTATACGAGCGTACGATTCTCTACGTGTACATGCGATACGGGGTATCCGTCTTTTATGCGGAAAGCATGGAGACCATTGCGGATAACCTGAAGGAAGTCAAACCAACGGTATTCACCACGGTCCCTCGTTTACTGGAAAAAGTGTACGATAAGATTGTAGCGAAAGGCTACGAGCTAACGGGAATTAAAAAGCAGTTATTCTTCTGGGCATTAAAACTGGGCTTGCGGTACGATCCCGCCGTGGATCAGGGCTTTTGGTACAACACGCAGATGAAACTGGCTCGGAAACTGATTTTTAGCAAATGGAAAGAAGCCCTGGGAGGTAACATTAAAATCGTTTGTACGGGATCGGCGGCCTTGCAGCCCCGGTTATCCCGCGTATTCTGGGCGGCAGAAATTCCCGTAGCTGAAGGATACGGACTTACCGAAACTTCGCCTGTAGTGTCGGTAGGCCGGGTGAATCCGCCTGACTTACGAGTGGGCTGTGTTGGTAGCATTTTACCCGAAGTAACCGTCAAAATCGCAGAGGATGGTGAAATTCTGGTGAAAGGTCCGAACATCATGAAGGGCTATTATAATCAACCGGAGCTAACGGCTCAGGCCATTGACGCGGAAGGCTGGTTTCATACCGGTGACATTGGCGAAGCCGTCGAAGGACGTTTTCTGAAGATTACGGATCGCAAAAAGGAGATGTTCAAAACCTCCGGTGGGAAGTACGTAGCTCCGCAGTTGCTTGAAAACAAGCTCAAAGAATCGAAGTACATTGAGCAAATCATCGTCGTGGGTGAAGGTCAGAAATTTCCATCGGCCCTTATTGTTCCCAACTTCGAGGCCCTGAAGGTGTATTGTAATCTTAACCAGATTGAATACACTACGCCCGAAAAGATGGTAAAAAATGAGAAGGTAGTGGAAAAACTACATTCGGAAATTGAACGACTCAATGAAAGCTTTGCCCAGTTTGAACGGGTGAAGAAGTACACTTTACTCAGCAAGCTCTTTACCATCGAGGCGGGTGAACTCACCCCAACCCTAAAAATCAAGCGTAAAGTAGTCGTTCAGAAATATAAGGACTTGATCGAAAGCATGTATAGTTAGTTGATGGTTGTTGGTTATTCGTTGTTAGATAGAAAAGACAAACAACGAATAACCAACAACAAATAACTATTAAACCGTTGCCCGCTTTCGCCAGACGGCGTAGAAGGGTAAACCCGTGGCCATCAATAATAACCCAATCAAGGCTTCAGTCGTGCGGTTGAAAAGTGTGTTGATCACTAACAACGCACAGAAAATCAGGAACAGAGCCGGTACCACCGGATACCCAATGACTTTATAGGGACGATTCACATTCGGCATTTTCCGACGTAAAATGAATACACCCAGCGTCGTGGCTCCGTAGAATATGAACGAAGCAAAAATGAGCATATCGGTTAACTGATCAAACGTACCCGATAAAATAAGGACGGACGACCAGGCCCCCTGCATCCACAAGGCTTTAGACGGTGTGTTGAAAACGGGGTGAATGTAATTCGCTGATTTAAAGAATAAGCCGTCTTTCGCCATGGCGTAGAACAAACGAGAGGCCATAAGAATGGTACTGCTGGTGCAGTTAAAGGTAGTAACCAGAATCAGCAAGGAAATGGCTAATCCACCGCCCGCTCCCAGAAAATGCTTCACGGCCACTACCGCCGCAATACCATTCTGGGACTTATGCACATTTATAATTTCGTCAATGGGCAGTACGTAGAAATACACGAAGTTCATCAGCAGGTAAATCGTCATGATGATCAGCGTACCGATGGTTAAAGCCCAGGGCAGATTCCGCTGTGGATTCTCAATTTCTCCCCCGATGTACCCCAGGTTATTCCAGCCTTCGTAGGCCCAGAAAGCACTTAAACAGGCCAGAGCTAAAGCACTGACAAGTGCTCCGCCCGTCATGGTTTCGGCGTTAAAATCAATCGAAGGCTGCTGAATATTAGCCCAGCTGCCCGTGGATGACGTAAGCCCCAGTATGATAATGACGAGCATGGTGGTAATCATCGTCACTGTCAGAATCCGGCTGATGGTTTCGCCCATTTTTAATCCCCTGGCATTCAGAAAAGTAAGAGCTAGTACGAGTCCAATAGCAATGGCTTTCACACTCAGGTTATCCAGTGGATGCAATCCCAGTAGAGTAACCTTCGCCAGTGAAGCGGGCGTAGCCGGTAAGGTAACGAGTGAACCTAACGATTGAGCGAATACGTAAGCGATCGAGGCAATCGAAGCCGTCCGAATCACGGCAAAGTTGGTCCAGCCGAGCAGAAAGGCAAAAAAGCGGTTATAGATGGTTCGGAAATAGACGTATTCCCCGCCCGAATCCACGAGCATACTGGCCACTTCCGCATTACTCAGCGTTCCGGCCAGACTGATAAGACCCGCCAATAACCAGGCCGCCAGCACCAGTCCCGGCGATTGCAGCTCCGCTGACATGGGAGCCACTTTCTTAAAAACGCCCGTCCCGATCACGGCACTAATGACAAACACAATCCCGGAGACCAGTCCAATAGACCGGCGAAGATGACCCTGTGATTCAGGCATAAGAATAGTTTAGGTAGGTAATTTGATGAAAGATGAAAGCAAATTCGGAAAAAATAGGCATTAGTAGGTATTTGTTTGGAAAACTTTTGAGTTTCGAGTTTAGGGTTTAGCGTTTTGAGAGGATGCATGAGTGTTAATAAAATCCTTAACCTGTTTGATCCTAATTGACCCTCTGAGAACCCTAAACTCAAAACTCAAAACTCAAAACCCCCACTCTATCGCTATTCTTCACAAAATCAGGGTAACTTTGTCTTTTACGAAGCAAATTAGTATGGCTCTCACTACCCTAACCGCTATCTCTCCCGTAGATGGCCGCTATCGCCGGGCGACGGAATCCCTGGCTCCTTTTTTCTCAGAGTTTGGGTTAATTCATTATCGGGTTCGGATTGAAATCGAATACTTTATTGCCCTTTGCGAATTACCGCTTCCCCAGCTGGCTCAGTTTGATACGGCTCTCTTTGGAAAGTTACGCTCCATTTACACGGAGTTTTCGGAAGCGGATGCTCTGCGAATCAAGGAAATTGAAAAGACGACCAATCACGACGTGAAGGCCGTTGAATACTTTATCAAGGAAAAACTCAAAGATCTGGACATTGAACAGTATCTGGAGTTTATCCACTTTGGCTTAACGTCTCAGGATGTGAACAATACCGCCATTCCTCTGTCGCTGAAAGAAGCGATGGACGCGGTCATCACTCCTGCGTTTGAAGAAGTTATCCACAAGTTAACCGACCGGGCTGAAAGCTGGAAAGACGTGGCTCTGCTGGCTCGTACGCACGGTCAACCCGCTTCACCGACCCGTTTGGGCAAGGAAATTCTGGTGTTTATTGAGCGTCTGAAACAACAGCAGATGTTATTAACGGCCATTCCACACGCGGCTAAATTCGGCGGAGCAACGGGTAACTTCAACGCTCACTGGGTGGCTTACCCCGCCTTCAACTGGCCAGAGTTTGGGAATACCTTTGTGGATAACTTAGGCCTGACCCGCAGTAAATACACTACTCAGATTGAGCACTACGATCATCTGGCGGCTTTACTGGATACGCTGAAACGGGTCAATACCATCCTCATTGATTTTTCCCGGGATGTATGGACGTACGTTTCCATGAATTACTTCAAGCAAAAAATCAAAGCGGGAGAAGTGGGTTCCTCAGCCATGCCTCACAAGGTCAATCCCATTGATTTTGAAAATGCGGAAGGAAACTTCGGAGTAGCCAATGCTTTATACGAACACCTGTCGGCGAAGTTACCCATCTCTCGCCTCCAGCGTGATTTGACGGATTCGACCGTACTACGGAATCTGGGTATGCCGCTGGCTCACACCCTGATCGCCCTGAAGTCATTACTTCGCGGGATTGATAAACTGGAATTAAACAAAGCGGCTATTGACGCAGACCTCGAAGCGAACTGGGCGGTTGTAGCGGAAGCAATTCAGACGGTATTGCGTCGTGAAAGTTATCCACAACCTTACGAAGCTCTCAAGGCCCTCACCCGGAAGAACGAAGCCATCACTGAAAAGACGATTGCGGAGTTTATTGAGACTTTAGAGGTATCGGAAGCCATCAAAGCCGAATTAAGAGCTATTTCGCCCTTCAATTACCTCGGTGTGCTCGAATAGGTCTAAAAATCGGGTTTCGTTCGATTTGTGCACAACGTTTTCAGATGTGGAAAAAAGTGTGGATAACTTATTGATTTTCAAAAATTAATGGTGGATAAAGTCCTGCTCTTAAGGCCCTGAGAATTGAATAAAAATCTGGAGACGGGCAGTGGAGCGTGCGTATCGCATTCTCAGCGACCCATTTTTCCACCGACTCATAAGATTTTGAAAGCATCCCCGTTTGGTAGCTGTACCATTCGGGGATTTTCTCTAAGCGATTGTTTTATTTTTGAAGAATGAAGATTTTGCACACGGCCGACTGGCATTTAGGAAAGAGACTCTATCAAACGGACTTGCTCGAAGACAGCCGTCGGTTTGTGGACTGGTTGTTGCAGACCATCGAAGAACGGCAGATTGAGGTCTTACTCGTTGCGGGTGATATTTTCGACACGGCCAACCCTTCGACGGAAGCTATGCAGGTGTATTACGATTTTCTCAAAAAGTTGGTACACCTGAAATGTCGTTTGATCATCACGGGTGGTAACCATGACTCGGCGGCGGTGCTGAATGGGCCCCGCGAGCTGCTGGCCTTGCTGGATGTTCACGTCATTGGCGGAGCCTGTGAGGACTGTCATCAGGAGGTACTTCCCCTACTCGACCGTCGTGGCAATCTTCAGGCTGCCGTCGCGGCCGTTCCTTTCCTGCGGGATCGGGATTTGAAGCGTTCCGTCGAAGGGGAAACGTTTGAGGATCGCCGCATGGCCGTTCGGACGGGAATCCAGCGACGCTACGATCAGGTGCACGCCCACGGGCGGAAAACCTACGCGGATGTGCCGCTGCTGGGCATGGGGCATTTGTTTGTAAATGGCTCGGCCACGTCCGATAATGACGAGAAACTGCACAGCATCGGTACACTCGATCTCTTCGAAGTAAGTCTTTTCCCAGCCTTCGATTACCTGGCCTTGGGACATATCCACAGACCTCAGATGCTGGGGAAAATGGAGTACGTTCGTTACTCCGGCTCGCCCACGGCCCTGAGTTTTAGCGAACGACTGGACGAAAAAGTAGTTATCCACATTGAGATAGTTAATAATAAAGTTGCTGATATTCAGGAAATTAAAGTTCCTAAATTTCGTCAGTTACGCCGCTTCAGTGGATCATTTACCGAGATAGAAACGTTGTTAACCAGTTATCAACATTCTGACGAGTTATCCACATTAGCGGAAATAGAAATCCACGAGGAGCATCGGGACCCCGCCCTGATTGATCAGGCGAAAGCTTATTTTATGAAGCTGAATCATTCCCATCTGTCGGTGCTGAACTGGCGATTCAGGTTTCAGCAACAGCTTAAAACCACCGATGAACTATTCGGTGAAACGACGGCGTTACCCGAGTTGGCTCCCACTCAGGTATTTGAACAATGGCTGCAGGAAAACGCCAGTTCTGATGAATCCAAAGTCTTATTAACGGAAGCTTTCCACGAGTTAATGAATTCGGTGCAGTAAGTTCCTGATTCATTCGCTGATGATCCAACATCCGAATGCGTATTTTAAAAGTTAGTTTCGAGAATATTAACTCCTTACGGGGTCAGCATACCATTGATTTTCAGAACGAAGCTGCGTTTCGCAACTCCAATCTTTTTGCCATTACCGGACCTACGGGAGCGGGCAAAACCACGATTCTTGACGTTATTACCCTGGCCCTGTATCACCGGACGCCCCGACTGGGAGAAGTAAACAGTAACCTGCTGGAAAAACTGGGCGGCATTCTTACCCGGGATACCAGTCAGGCCTATGCGGAAGTTAGTTTCACCACGCCACGGGGTTCGTACCGGGCGAAATGGACCTTACAACGGGAAATCATCAGCCGGGGAGCCAATAAAGGACAATCCCGATTGGACGAATACGCAGAAATAGCGGATTTGGAAAGTAATACCATCCTGGCTTCGAAGAAAAAAAAGGAAGTACAGGAAGAAATCCGGAAGCGGGTTGGGCTGGATTACGAACAATTCGTGAAAGCCATTTTGCTTTCGCAGGGCGATTTTGCGGCCTTTCTGAAAGCCAGACGCGAAGAGCGGGCCGAGCTGCTCGAACGCATTACGGGAACGGAAATCTACCGCAAACTCGGGATGGAGGCGTTCTCCCGCTGGCACGATCATTACAAGAAAGAAATCGAAAGCAAACAGCAAAGCATTGATCTTCAGAAACTTCTTTCGGAAGAGGAGATCAAAACATTGCGGGAAGACATAGAAAAACACGAGGAATTATGCCGGATTTCGGAGGTAAACCGGAAATCTCTGGAAGTACAGGTGCAACGCAAAAACCGGATTCGGGAAGTACAGTCGTCCCTTGAGGTACTTCAGCAAAGGGACTATCCACGCTGGAATGTGGATAAACAAACCTTCGATAGCCAGTACGCTCCGGCTCTGGAACGGCACGAACGGGTGCAGCAGTTTTCGGAGGCTCTCACCCGCTATCAGTTGCAGGAACAAAACCTGAAAAATGCTCAGCTTCAGTGGGAGCGAATCACGAAAGAACACCGCCAGTCTCAACAGAATCAGCAGCAATTGCTGTCGGATATTTCACGGCTGGTCAATGAGCTGGTAACGGATCAGTCGGCTCAGCGAAGTATTGAGCTGTTCCGTGACAAAGTCAGTCAGCGTTATACGAATCAGCAACTGGCCAGTCAGAATTGGATAACGGCTAAAAATCAGGCTTTTGAATTATTAACAAAAACCAATTCTCCCGAAATTCAGTCCTTCTGGAATCGGGAATCCTACGCCGATTGCCTCAGCGTTTCCCGCGAATCCTGGCAGGAAATTCATAACCGGAAAACGGAGCTTCATCAGCTCTACCAGCTCGAAAAAGATACAAACGTTCCTGAACTTCGAAAGGAGTCCATGGAACGGCGGGAGGCCTATCAGCAACTCGAAATTCAGGTTCGGCAGTATGAAAATCTTCGGAAACGATTGACGGATTATGACCGGCAAATCGAAGAGCAACGGAAGTTAATCCACGAGCAATCGCCAGTTATCCACAAATCTACGCAGGAGGTAACAGAGGCTAAAAACCTATTGCAAATCGCTCAGGAAGAACAACTTAACTTTATTAGGGAAACATCAATTCCGAGGTTACGCACAGAGTTATCCACAGACCTGCCCTGTCCGGTGTGTGGATCCACTCATCATCCGGTTTTGTTGAAAACGGGGGATGAAGATCACTTTAGTGTGGACAAGTATCTTCAGGAGCTTGAAAGCCTGAAAGCCCGTTTTGAGGCTCGGGAAAGAAACCTGGCTATGCAGGAAACCCGCCTGCGTCAGCTGGAAAAAGAGAAGAAAGGCATTGAAGTAAAAATTCAGACGCTGGAAACGGAAAAGACGAATGCCCAGACGGATCTTCAGCCTATTATCAACGCCGTTGGTTCGTGGAAAACGCGTCTGAATATTGATAAAATAGGTAAATCAGAAGAAGTAAAAGCCTGGTTACAGGCCGAAACCACAAAATTCCAGCATCTGGAGGAGTTACTGAAAATTCAGGAAAGAAGTGAAAGCCTGGCTCAGTTTGGTCGTCACCTGAAAGAAGGTCTGGCGTATTTTCAGAAACATCAGGAGCTGAACGAAGAGCTGAAAAAGCTCTACGCCAAAGACATTAAATTCCTGGCAGGCGAATGTGACGGTTTACTTCAGAAACTGGTGCATAAGTCTTATTCACCGGAACAGTATAAACAGGAACTACTCGAAAGCCAGCAGAGTTATACACAGGCAGAAGCCGATTATAAAGTTCTGAAAGATAAGTTATTAACAGAGTTATCCACATTCGGTTTTAACTCGGTGGAAGAAGCGAAAGCCGCTTTCCTTTCACCGGATAAACATCGGAGCATAACGGCAACAAAAGAGCAGCTGATTCAACTAAAAACACAGCTTGATACCAAACTAAATACCTTAACTCAGGAAATAAAGCTGCTTCAGGAACAGGATCAGGCAGAGGTTGATAGGGCTGCTTTAGTCGCTGAAATTACCAGCCATACGAATGCGGAACGGGACTATCAGCAAAGAATAGGCGGCTGGAAGCAGTCGCTCAAGGACAACGAAGCGAGCCGGGCCGAACACGCCAAACGCCTGGAAGAAATAGCGGAGCTGGAACTGCGGTATAAAAAATGGCGGCTACTGTCGGAAGGACTGGGCGACCGCGAAGGGAAAAAATTCAACCAGTTTGCTCAGAAATTAACGCTGGCTAATCTGGCCCGTTCGGCGAATAGTCGCCTGAAAGATTTATCGGATCGATACCTGCTCCTGCCGCCCGAGGGCGACGAGGAAAACCTCTGGGTGCTGGACCGTAACTTCGACGAACGGCGATCGGTAGCCACGTTGTCGGGCGGGGAAACTTTTCTGGTCAGTCTGGCCTTGGCTTTAGGATTGAGTGATATGGTGTCGAAAAACGTTCGCATTGAAAGTTTGTTCATTGACGAAGGCTTTGGTACCCTGGATCCGGATACGCTGGAAATTGCCCTGGGAACGCTGGAAAAACTGCAGGCAGAATCGAACCGCATGATTGGAATTATCTCGCACGTAGAAGCCCTGAAAGAGCGAATTACGACGCAGATTCAGCTGCGGAAACAGGCCAGCGGATTCAGTGAGATGGAAATCGTGGGATAAACTAAAAGCGTTAAGCTGAGGTTGTTAAGAAATAGGATTGTAAATTAATACTGATATGTCAATCACATCGCAGGCCGAACTGGCCGGAATGAAAGAGGTAAGTCAGGCCGTGGCCCTTACTTTGAAGGAAATGCGGGCATACGCAAAACCGGGCATGACGACCAAGGAACTGGATAATTTTGGGGGAAAAATTCTGAAAGAACTGGGCGCCAAATCAGCTCCCCGGTCTTCGTATGGGTTCCCCGGCTGGACGTGTATCAGTGTGAATAATGAAGTAGCTCACGGGATTCCTTCGGCGAAAAAAATACTTCGCGAAGGCGATCTGGTGAACGTGGATGTCTCCGCCGAACTGAATGGGTTCTGGGCCGACAACGGCGGTTCATTTGTACTGGGGCATGATGCTAAAAATCACCAGCGACTGGTGGATACTTCGAAGCAGATTCTTCACAAAGCCATCCATCAGATTAAAACCGGCGTTCGGATTGCGGATATTGGATTACTGATTGAAACGGAAGCCAAGCGGGCGGGATACCGGGTGATTAAAAATCTGGCCGGCCATGGCATCGGACGGAAGTTACACGAAGAACCCAGTGAGATTCTGAATTGCTATAATCCCCACAACAAAGCCAAATTTAAGAAAAACGCAGTAGTGGCTATCGAGACATTCATCTCCACGCATTCTATCTACGCGGATGAGACCGGAGACGGCTGGACCTTACTTGGCAACAAAGGGGGCTATGTGGCTCAGCACGAACATACGATTATCGTTACTGACGATCAGCCCGTGATTCTGACGGAAGCCAATGAGATCTGGAGCTAGTGGATCTCAGCAAAAAAGCTTTTTCACTAACATCCCGAAAGTTCTCAACTTTCGGGATGTTAGGTTTTGCACCCATCTTTCACAGTTAATGACGTTTCAATAACGCTTTTTGCAAGTGGTCGATGGAAAAAGTAGTAACTGCGTCCGCCTTTCCTTTCTTGCCTGAAGTTACTTCAAAAATCAGTTCTTCTCTCCGCAGTTCATAGCTCGACGTCAGCGTGATTCCTTCGGTTTCAAAAATGCTGACTAGTTTATTATCAAAACGATAATGAGGTAATACAGTACCCTCCCCTTCGTCAATGGCATAGTGGCCTTTACTTGCATCGATTAATTTCAGAGTATAATCTTTAACGGCAGGATGTTGGGTGGACAGGTATTCCGTTTTCCACACCCATACCTTCGGATCCGGCGTTTCTGCTACGGTCAGCTGAATCCTGACGCTATCTTTTAGCTGGCCTTTCTGATATATATTCATGATCCCTTCCCACTTTCCAAGACAAGCTTTCCCCATTGAAACCTGAGCGTTTACTGATGGTATGGAGATGATAACCAAGAAAAGTAGAAGTCTGATTTTCATACAGCAAGTTATGTAACTCTGCGTAAAGACGCCCCAGCGATAAGATACAATGTGGATAAGTAGAAAATGCCTTTTACGCAGACGCGATCCATTGCGTCTTTACCGAGCCGCAGCCCGCCGAATGCGGTCATTTATGGCTACGCCCAGATCCCGTTCGGGTAATAATTCGGCGTAAATGTGATCCAGGTCCAGTGCGTCGAGTCTTCGCATGGCGGCAAATAACTGACGGGCGGCTTCGGCGTAATTACCCGTATGCGAAAGAATTTCCTGATGGCTAAAGCCATAATCCGTCTGAAAACTCAGAACCCCAATCCGATTGGACGGAGATAACTGTCTTATTTCGGTGCCAATCGAAAGCGGCGTGCGGGGGGCGTAATGACTTTTCAACATGCCGGGAGCCTGGGGATTGGAGCTGGAATGCGACCTTACTTCGACGGGACCGATTAGACGCTCAATCGCTTCAATGGGCGTTCCTCCCTTTCGATAGACAATCACCTGATCGCCCTCAAAGCCGATGATGGTGGACTCCACCCCCACTTCACAGGGGCCGCCGTCGAGGATGTAGGGAATTTTATCACCCAACTGCTGCTCCACGTGTTCGGCCGTCGTTGGACTGATGTAGCCAAAAGGATTCGCACTTGGGGCGGCCAAGGGAAACGGCAATTGCTGAAGCAACGAACGGGTAAGCTCATGCTGGGGAATGCGAACGGCGACTGTATCCAGTCCACTCGTGACCAGATCCGGAATTTGCGGAGCTTTCGGTAAAAGAAGGGTAAGCGGACCGGGGGTTAGTTTTTCAGCAACCAGTAACGCTTTCCCGGGTACCTCACGAACGAACTCCCGCAAACGTTCAAACGAATCGGTGTGGATAATGAGCGGATCGAAAGCCGGACGGTTCTTGACCCGGAAAATGGAAAGCACCGCTTCTTCATTCAGGGCATTACCCGCCAGTCCGTAAACCGTTTCGGTGGGAATTCCCACCAGTTCTCCCGCTTCCAGAAGTTCTTTCGCTCGTTGTAAATCCGTCCCGATCATTTTCTCAGTGTACTGTTTTCAGTTTTGGGTTGACAGTTTCAGGCTGTTTTCCCGAGTAGCCAGTGCAAAAATACGGCAAAGCGTTTTCATTTAGGGTATAAAATAAAAACGGTCTACTCGAAAGCAGACCGTTTAAGTACTTAAGTAAATCCGTATTATTTAATGCGGAAGACCACCTGAATACGAGAGGTGAATTTCACTTTTTGATATTCCAGCGTGCTTTCTGCTACGTCGGCAGCTTCAGCGTCCGCTTTCATCATGGCCATACGGGGCATGGCCATGTATTGTGGATAAATATCACCCTCTTCAATTTCAGTGATGCTTAATACTTCACCCAGTTTTCCGCCCAACGCTTCTACCATGTAGGTTGCTTTTTCGCGGGCATTTTGCAAAGCTTTGATTTTATTATCCTTGCGTAACTGATCTTTCTTTGAGTAATCCACCCGGCTGATGCGGGTACTGCTTACGCCGCGGGAATCCACTTTGGAAAGTAAGTTATCCACATTGTAAAGCTTCGAAAGTTTCAGCTGATACTGCTTGCTTTCCAGAAACTGAGCCGGATTTTTCTTCTTACCTACGCTGTTCTGGTATCCGGAAATCCCCTGAATGCTTAAGGCTTCTTTGGGCAGACCTGCCGCCTGAACGGATTGAGCCAACTGTTTCTCAAGAATGTCAATGGTTACCTTATCTTTCTGATTTTTTTCATCGTTGTAGTATTCTTTCAGACTGATGGTGAGATAAAATTCATCGGGGTCTACTTCGACTTCGGAAGTACCCGTGATCTCAATTTTACGAACGGGTTCTTTATCCACATTTTGAGCGAAAAGGGTGGTGCTGAATAATAAGGTTCCGGCCAGCAAAAGAATGTTTTTCATGACTTTGTGTAATTATTGGTTTTTGAATCTTTTCACCCTTTGGATGCAGGCGATTCAAAAATTCCATAAAAGAAGGTTGTTAATGAAAGTTAATAAAAATAAACTACTGATAATCAGAAGTATAATCCTGAAAATATTTTTAAACTCGGTTAACCACAGAGTTATCCACACACTGACTGAGTAATTCCTGCTGGATCATGCCGAGTGAAGGGTGAATGAAATCCGGAGCTATTTCCGCGAGCGGAGCCAGCGTGAATCTTCGATCAGGGATATAGGGATGTGGTACTTTCAGTTGAGGGAAGTCTAAAATTTCTGAGCCATAATACAGCAAATCAATATCCAGCAGGCGGGCTCCCCATTTTTCCTTACGAACCCGACCCAGCTCCATTTCAATGGCCTGCGTCTGGACCAGCAGATCCAGCGGTGGTAGTTCCGTCGAAACTGATAAGACCTGATTCAGAAAATTAGGCTGATCAGTTAAGCCCCAGGCCGCCGTTTCCCACAGACTGGATTGTAAAGTGATTGTTCCAACCCGCTCGGAAAGCAGCTCAATAGCCCGCTGAAAAGTTGCCTGACGATCGCCCAGGTTAGCTCCTAAAAGCAAAAAAACATCCAAAGTGACAGATTTTAGAATCAACGATAACTTAAAACGAACAACCCAAAACTCCCAACTTTTCTAGCTTCCCCAGTTCTCCCGATCCAGACTTCGGTACTGAATGGCTTCGGCCAGGTGTTCAATTTTTATTTCTTCAGAACCCGCTAAATCCGCAATGGTTCGCGAAACGCGAAGAATTCGGTCGTAAGCCCGGGCGGAAAGCTGTAATTTATTCATGGCCGTTTTTAGTAACATTTTTCCGGCTTCACTTAAGACGCATACCTGCCGAACCATTTCGGAAGACATCATGGCATTGCAGTAGATACCGGGGTTGTCTTTGAAACGCTCGGTCTGAATGTCGCGGGCGGTGATCACTCGTTCCCGAATCTGAGCACTGGGTTCCGATTTTCGGGTAGAGGAAAGCTGGTCGAAATTGACAGGCGTTACCTCCACGTGTAAGTCGATCCGGTCCAGCAAGGGCCCTGAGATTTTACTTAAATACTTACCCACACTGCCGGGTGGACACGTACAATCTTTTTCAGGATGATTATAATAACCGCAGGGGCAGGGATTCATGCTGGCAATGAGCATGAAGTTAGCCGGAAACTCGACGGCCCAGCGAGCTCTGGAGATACTTACGGTACGTTCTTCCAGCGGCTGTCGCATCACCTCCAGAGCCGAGCGTTTGAACTCGGGTAACTCATCCAGGAATAAAACACCATTATGAGCCAGCGAAATTTCGCCGGGTTGTGGCATGCCACCGCCCCCCACTAAAGCCGCGTCAGAGATCGTATGGTGAGGATTACGGTAAGGTCTTCGGGCAATGAGGGTAGCTTTGGTGCCCAGTTTTCCCGCAACGGAATGAATCTTGGTCGTTTCCAGAGCTTCCTGTAAGGACAGGGGTGGCAGGATACTCGGCAGACGCTTGGCCAGCATGGTTTTTCCGGCTCCCGGCGGGCCGATCATGATGACGTTATGCCCACCAGCCGCCGCAATTTCCAGCGAACGTTTGATGTTTTCCTGACCCTGCACGTCGGCAAAATCCGTTTCGTATTCGTTCAGCGTACTCAGAAAAATATCCCGCGTATCCGAAACCGTCGGCTCAATCTCCAGCGTGCCTTTGAGAAAATCCACGGCTTCCTGAAGGGTAGTAACACCAATCACATCAAGGTTATTTACAATCGATGCTTCCGAGGCGTTCTCTTTCGGTAAAATAAGTCCCTTGAATTTATTTTTACGGGCTTCGATGGCAATGGGTAATACGCCTTTGATGGGCCGAAGTTTTCCATCCAGCGACAATTCACCCATGATCATGTATTCCTCAAGCTTTTTGAGATTGCCCTGTTCGGACGAATGAAGAACACACAAGGCAATGGGCAAGTCATAAGCGGAACCTTCTTTGCGGACATCTGCCGGAGCAAGGTTAATAACCGTTTTAGTACGGGGATAAAAGTAATTGTGGTATTTAATGGCTGCCTCTACCCGTTGTACGCTTTCCTTCACCGCACTGTCGGGCAGGCCCACCAGAAAAGTGTTATTACCCTGTCCTACGGTTACTTCGATGGTAATCATCGTTGCGTTTACTCCAAAAATGGCCGCTCCGTACGTTTTTGCCAGCATATGTCGTCCTTGAAAAATAAAGAGCAAACATAAGGTCTTTCAGAATAGAAAATAATGCCGATCAGTAGTTTTGCTCTCATACATACGAAAACCTGCGACAGGTCTGAATCTGCCGCAGGTTTTCGTATGATATAGAAACAACTTAAAAACTAGCTTCCAGTAATTCCTTTACTTTTAATTCCAGTGGTGATAAGGCCGTAGCATCGTTGGTATTGGTAATGGGTACTTCCAGACCATCACAGTATTTCCAAAGTTTCGTCGACTCATAAGCCGAGATAATTTTGGGATGAACGTAATACTTCTTACTCACCGCCCGCGTGTTTCCCAGGGCTTCTGCCACCAGATCATAACAACGATTGATATTCTTTTTACAGGCCGCCGCCGAATCAAAAAGGCCTAATACCTGAAAAGCCTCGAATGCTCCCAGTGTGCCACGCCAGGTTCTGAAATCTTTGGCCGTAAATTCTTCGCCCGTGATGTTTTTCAGGTAGGCATTAATATCACCGGAGCCTACACTTTTGTGGTTACCGTTGTCATCGATGTACTGAAAAAGCTCTTCGCCGGGTACATCCTTGCAACGCTGAACCAGTTTGGCCAGACGGCGGTCCTTAAGACTGATTTCGTGGAAAACCCCTTTCTTGCCCTTGAATCGAAACGTTACTTTCGATCCCTCAATGTCGGCGTGTTTATCCTGCATGGTCGTAAGACCATACGAGCCATTCTGTTTTTTGTATTCTTCATTACCCACCCGAATGCTGGTTTTTTCCATCAGCTGTACGATCAGGGCCAGCACTTTTTCGTAAGGCAGACCCGGACGGCGTAAGTCGTGTTTCACCTGCTCACGAATTTTGGGCAGTAGTTCCGCAAAGTGAATGATGCGGGAAAATTTAGTTTCGTTCCGCACCTCATTCCAGTCCGGGTGATACCGGTATTGTTTCCGACCCTTCGTATCGTAGCCCGTGGCCTGCAAATGACCGTTTTCGAGTGGACTTATCCACACTTTCTCCCAGGCGGGCGGAATAACCAGTGAACGGATTCGGCGTAAGGTTTCTACATCACGGACGGGCTTCTTTTCAGCGTCTACGTAACGAAAGGATTTGCTGTGGCGTAAACGATTGATACCCGGCTGATCGTCAGTAGTATAGATCAGACCCGCAACTTTGGCCGAACGCTTGGGATCCTTGGACCACAAACGGGTTCGCCGCCGCCGCTGGGTTCTTGGCATGGAAAGGGGTGAAACACTCATACGTTTTACATTTGGGTTGGTTCAGAACAATACTTCTCTCATGAATTCATGAGGCACTAATTAGAGTGGTCTGGTTCTGGCCCTTCGTTATGTTCCCGATGACGGGCATCGTCGGCCTGGTGGCGATCGGCCCGGTCAATGTTACCCTTTTCCCGGTGGCTGGGTTCCGTTTCGATATCCGTTCGGTCAAACTCTCCTTTCTCTTCCTCGAACGACTGCTCGTAATTCTCGAATCCAGCGTCTGCGTTTGCTTCGAGTTCGGATGGATTGAGTCCTACATATAACCGATTAGGTTCTTTTTTATCGCTATTCTCAGCATTAGGTGTTGTTTTCATGGCTTCTCTGGTTTAATAGAGAAGTATCTGAAAAAACAGTTCCCCCGGTTTATCCTGAGCTATTGTAGAAAATATTGCCTAACTCACGGCAGGAGCGGCATAGCCTTGATGAGAATACGTATTTAAGTAAATACTACTTGAAGTCTAAGGGATTGGAGTATGAAAAGTGGTAAGACAAAACACGCTGAATTTTTTCGCTGGAAATGATTTTATAGGAAAGAGGTTGCGGAGGATTAACGAACGTGGGAGCCTGCCAGCCATGATCCTGAGCATTGCGTTCGTACACCGCCTTACGCCGGGGGTGTTCGGGAGCTACTACGTTAAAAATCTCATCCCAAGCCTGTTGCTTAAGAATACGCTCAATGATTGAAATGACGTCGTCCCGGTGCACAAAATTGACGGGCACCTCGCCCGTTTCTACGGTCTTGCCAATGAAGTACTTTCCCGCAATCCGGTCATACCCCATCAGTCCGCCGCAGCGGAGAATGGTCACAGGAATAGCACTTTGCTGAAGTAACGCTTCGGCTTCCAGAAGCGGATGATCCGACAGAACCGGCCCTTCTTCACTGATCACGCTATTCGTATCGGGATAGACCGAAGTGGAAGAAATGTAGAGGATCTTTCCGGGAAAGTTGCTTAAGCTTTTAAGTAAATACTTAATTTGCTGCGGATGAAAATCATTGCCCTGTTTACCGGCCCTTGGGGGAATACTGATGATTAGTACGTCAGAATTCAGCAGCGTAGAAACATCTCCATCTGCTTCGGGCCTGAAATTCAGCAAAATGGGTTGGATATCGGCATTCTGAAGCAGTTCGATTTTCTCCGGTGAAGTGGTTGTTCCCCAGACTTCGTAGTCCTTGGAAGCAAGATAGGAGCCCAGGGGTAATCCCAGCCACCCACAACCCAGGATGCTGATTTTCATAGTGTTGATGTTGAGTAAATAAGTAAGTACTTATAAATAGAATTTTTTCCAGCGAATGTAGGTTTCCACTTCTTCCGGCACCATGTACCGAATAGTTCGCTCGGCTTTGATCTGAGCCCGGATGAACGTAGCTGAAATGTCCAGTAAGGGAGCCTCAACCATCCGGACGTTGGGATGCTGTTTCAGGGCACTGGGTTCGGCATTGGGCCGGGGATACACGTACAGGCCAAAGTCACTCAGGATTTTTTCGTGTTCCTTCCAGTTGGGAAACTGTCCGAGGTTATCGCCACCAATGATTAAGCGAAAGACGTGCTGCGGGAATTTCTCCTGAAGTTTCAGCAAGGTATCGATGGTGTAACTAGGCCGGGGCATGGAAAACTCCACATCCGTTACCCGAAGTTTAGAGTTATTCTGAATCGCCAGTTCCACGAGCTTGTAGCGGTCCTCTTCGTGCAGGAGCTGCTTGTTTTTTTTGAATGGATTCTGGGGAGAAACCACAAACCAGACCTGATCCAGATCGGTAGTTTCAGCCATCACATTCGCTACGATCAGATGCCCGAGGTGAATGGGATTAAAGGAACCAAAAAAAAGACCAATATTCATACTGTTGTTAGTTTTAGTTGTTAGTGGGTAGTCAAATAAAACCAACAACTAACAACAAACAACCCTTAACTAATTTTACTCTTCGGCCTGATCCATCCAGGATTTGGGGATTTCTTTGGTGGCACGGGCTCCCAGGGTCCGAATTTTTTCGGCCGTCCGAAGCATGTTCCCTTTTCCTTCAGCGAGCTTCTTGATGGCTTCGTCGTAGGCGTTCTGGGAAGATTTCAGGGTGTCTCCCACCTTCTGTAAATCCCGGATGAACCCTTCGAATTTATCGTATAGTTCTCCGCTGAGGCGGGCAATCTCTAGGGAGTTTTTACTCTGCTTTTCGAATTTCCAGATGCTGGAAACCGTTCGGAGCGTGGCCAGTAAGGTCGTGGGGCTGACCAGTACAATGCGTCGTTCCCAGGCAAAATTGAATAACTCGGCATCTGATTGAATAGCCAGACTGAAGGCCGGTTCGATGGGCATGAACAGCAATACAAAATCAGGAGTCAGTAACCCCTGAGCCGTTTCGTATTTCTTTTCCGCCAGAAGCCGAATGTGACTTCGTACTGAACTCAGGTGAGCCGTCAGGTATCGGCTTCGTTCCAGGTCATCATCGCAGCCCATGCAGCGTTCGTACGCCAGCAGGGAGACTTTCGCATCGACGATGAGGTGCTTGTTGTCGGGCAAGTAGATCACCACGTCCGGGCGAATCAGGGCGTTATCCACATTCTGGGTTAAGACCTGCGTGTGATATTCAGCTCCTTTAACCAGTCCTGAACGTTCCAATACTTTTTCCAGAATCACCTCGCCCCAGTTGCCCTGCTGTTTGGTGTCGCCTTTCAGAGCTTTGGCGAGGTTATCGGCATCCTGACTAAGCCGTTGACTCAGGTCATGCAGCTTCCGAACTTCGGCCAGCAGACTTACTTTATCCCGAAGTTCTTCTTTATAATTTTCCTCAATCTTTCGTTCAAAAGCCTGAATTTTCTCCCCCAGCGGATGCAAAAGCTGATTCAGGTTAAGCTGGTTCTGCTCGGTAAAACGCCGGGATTTTTCTTCGAGTAAGTCGTTGGCTAAATGCCGGAATTGAGAGGAAAGCTCTTCCTGCTGAAAGTGGAGCTTATCCTCCAGGTTTCGGTAATCGGCTTCCAGAGCCGCGAGCTGCCGATTTAAATCCAGGGTATGCTGACGCTCTTTTTCCAGGGTTAAGCGAAGCTGACCAGCTTCGTTCTGAAGCGACTGAAAGGAATGTTCAGCCATTTGGAGCTGCGAGCCTTTCTGGCCTTTGGTCGCCATCCAGGTTGCCAAAGCTCCGATGAGCAAGCCGGTAATGAGAAAGAGAAAATCGCTCAAGAATGGAAGGATTAAAAACTCAGTTCATACGCTGATCCAGAATGTTCGATACGCGAACATTGGCTTCTTCTTTCAGAATGGGAAAAGCATTCAGTAACTCTGCAGAGGTAGCCGCCGGATACTGGGTTTGTTCCATTTCCAGGGTCGTAACAAAAGCGAAACGATCCAGTAACTGTTTCATAAAAACAGCCTGATCGTCAGGAATTTCAATCGTAATTTTCATGACTTTTAATAGAGTTTGGGGAAGTTTGAAAGGGTAAGAATGGTTTGAAGTTTGAGTTATATTTTCAAACCCCAAACCCGATCCACCCTTTAAACTAATTTCCATCAACTAACAACTCCTTACTAAACGGCTCCTTCTTTCAGACGCTCGGCGTTTTCAGCGATGCGTAACTGTTCAATGAAATCGCCGATGTCCCCATCCATAACGGCAGGAAGGTTATGAACCGTATGGCCAATACGGTGATCGGTTACCCGCGATTGTGGATAATTATAAGTCCGGATCTTATCGGAACGGTCTCCCGAGCCAACCATGCTCTTGCGGGCACCGGAAATCTCGGCCTGTTGCTTCGCTAACTCCATTTCGTAGATCCGGGAGCGAAGTACGGTCATGGCCTTTTCAAAGTTCTTAATCTGCGAACGTTCGTCCTGACACTGGACCACTAAGCCCGTGGGTAAGTGCGTAACCCGCACGGCGGAGTAGGTGGTGTTTACGGACTGTCCACCGGCACCGGACGAACAGAAGGTATCTTTCCGAATGTCGTTCATATTAATCTGAACGTCCACTTCTTCGGCTTCGGGTAAAACGGCTACCGAGGCGGCGGAGGTGTGAATGCGGCCCTGCGTTTCCGTGGCCGGAACGCGTTGTACGCGGTGAACGCCCGATTCAAACTTCAGTTTTCCGTACACGTCTTCTCCCTGCACGGAAGCAATGATCTCTTTAAAACCACCCGAACTACCTTCGGTCTGGTCCATAATCTGGAACTGCCAGCCCTGATTCTGGGCAAACCGCTGATACATGCGGAAGATGTCTCCGGCAAAAATGGCGGCTTCGTCACCACCCGTACCTCCGCGAACTTCCAGAATGATGTTACGGCTGTCGTTAGGATCTTTCGGAATTAGTAACTCTTTCAGCTCCTGTTCCACTTCTTCCTGTTGTGGTTCGAGTTCGTCGAGTTCGGCTTTGGCCATTTCGCGGAAGTCCTCGTCTTTTTCCGTGGTCAGCACTTCTTTCGCGGAAGCAATCTGTCCGAGCAGCAGTTCGTATTCCTCGTACTTCTTGACGATTTTTTCCAGATCTTTATATTCTTTACTAAGGGCTTTATATCGCTTTACATCGCTGGCCACCTCGGGCTGTACGATTTGTTGAGATACTTCCTGAAAGCGTTCGCGTATGGCTTCTAATTGCTCAAGCATGGTCGTGAGAATGGATCATTTTCCCTCGGTTATATTTTTCGAGGGATAAAATTTATGCAAAGATAATTATTATAAGAGGTTCATACGAAAGAACCTAAAGCAAAGCATTGATGTTCCTGAACCTACAAGATTTACTGACTGGTGATCCAAATCCCTAAACCCTACGTATTTTTACTACGTGAAAGGCATCCAACTCTTCATACTTTCTCTCCTGACGCTGGCCAGCATTAGTGCTGAAGCCATCGATATTCCTTTGTTCGGTAAAACCCGCAAAGCCGTCATCAACGGGCAGGTGGTCCGGGTGAAACGCTCCACGATTACGTTAAAAGTAAGCCCTGACATTCGTCTTTCTGCGTTTAATACGCCCTGGGGCCGTCGTCAGTTCGATCGGCTGAGTGAGACCTTCAATTTCGATTTTCTGCGGGCCGAACGCGTTTTTGCTCCCCCTACCTATCTGCGAATTAAAAGTGCTGCCTTACCTTCGCCTGCAATCAATCGGACTGAGGCAGGATTGGTCTTTACCTCCAGCGTAAGTCTGGCTACCCTTTAACAGAAATTTTATGAAAATACAGGGATGCATCCTTTTCCTGGGTATGCTGGCATTGAACGCCTGCGAATTTAAGCGAATGGATACGGCGAAAATGAAGCAGGACATGGAAAATCAGCAGATCAAGCACGTCACCCGTTCCCAGCTTTCCACGCTGGCCAGTGAAAAAGGCGACGAAATTGGCCGGGCTTTACAGCAGCAGCCAATCCGCGTCTTAAGCACGCCCGCGGTGGTGGATTCTCTGGCTCAGGCTTCGGCTTCGCGGATTGTTTTCGTACCGGCGAAGGCGTTAAACGAGCCACAAACCGATGCTAAAATTAAAGAGGTATTTGCGGCTTACCAGTACAGTGCAGAAAAGCACTTACCCCTGGAAACGAATATCCAGCAGATTGGTGACGGCAGCGAGTGGGTATACACGGTTCCGGTAATCATGACTAAAGAGGTAAATGCTGCTCTTGTAAACAAAAAGATCACTAATCCAGTCATTGAATCAGTACCCGAGAATGATTTGCTGGGTTTGTGGACGGTTTACCTGAGCCGCAAAGAACTGATTCGGCAGGTGGATCCTAAAAAACTGGAAAAAAAGAAATTATAAGCACAGCGAGCGGACTTTTACCTTGCTGATTTACCGAGTCTATCACACGGAACCCTATGGAAAATCATTCAGATAAGAATATCCGTAATAGTCCTTCGATCATTCGATTACCACTGTTACTGGCTATCACGATGGCCGGTGGAATCCTGATTGGAGCCACGTTCTTTGGCGGACGGCCCAAGTATTCGGGTGATCTGGTGCGTAACCTTAATAAGTTCAGGGAAGTAATTTCCTGGATTGACAATGCTTACGTTGACTCGGTTAATACCGATACGCTGGTGGATTACGGTCTGGAAAAAATGATGACCCGGCTGGATCCGCACAGTGTTTACATTCCCAAAAAAGAAGTAGCCGCGGCCAAGGCCCAGCTCGAATCGGGTTTTGATGGCATTGGCGTTGAGTTTAATATTTTCAACGATACCGTTTTTGTGATCAATGCCATTCCCGGGGGACCAGCTGCTAAAGCGGGTTTACGTTCGGGTGATCGCATGATTAAAGCGGATGGCACTTTGCTCACGGGAAAAAAGATTGATAATCAGACCATCTTTAGTAAGCTACGGGGCCAGGGCGGTACTCCGGTGAAACTGGAAATTCAGCGTCGCGGGGAAAAAAATCTCCTCCCCTTTACCGTGACCCGAGATCGAATACCCACGTATTCGATCTCGGCTGCCTATATGATTGATCCTCAGACGGGATACATCAAGATTGACCGCTTCGCCGAATCTACTTATGCCGAATTTCGAAATACACTAGCGTCTCTCAAAAAGGAGGGAATGACTCGTCTCATGCTGGATCTACGCGGGAATGGCGGTGGATTCAAGGATCGGGCTACGAATATCGTAGATGAATTATTAGGTGGTAATAAACTGATCGTCAAGACCAACGGAAAAAGTCCTCAGTTTGACGAGGAAACGTTTGCCAGCAAAGAAGGTCTTTTCGAAAAAGGAGCCGTTGTTCTGTTGATTGATGAAAATTCGGCTTCGGCCTCCGAGATTGTAGCCGGAGCCTTACAGGATCATGACCGGGCATTACTGGTGGGTCGCCGTACGTTTGGCAAAGGCCTGGTACAAACGCCTATTGATCTGTCGGACGGTTCACAAATCCGCATTACCGTTTCACGATATTATACTCCCAGCGGCCGCTGTATTCAGAAACCCTATGCCATTTATGAATCCGATGACCGCTATAAAGACGGGGAATTATTCGTCGCTGACAGCGTAAAATTCGATAAGAAGCAGGCTTTTAAAACCGATCATGGCCGTCCGGTGTACGGCGGTGGGGGTATCATTCCTGACGTTTTCGTTCCGATTGATACGACGTACCGGACGCGATACCTGTACCAGTTAGCGGGTAAAAACGTGATTGCCGAATATGCGTTTCGTTACGCCCTGGATCATAAAGCCCAGCTGAGCGGCCAATCATTTAAAGAATACCTTCAGAAATTCAGCGTAACTGATGCCATGTTAAACGAAGTGGTAGCGATGGCGGCGGCCTCGGGGATCAAACGGAATGAATCGGAGTTTAATCGCTCGAAAGGCTACGTTCGGGATCAGATTAAGGCCCTGGTAGCGAGTTACGTCTGGGAAAAACGGGCCACTACGGCCGGACTGCGTAATGAGCTGTATCAGGTTCTGAATGCCAATGATCCGCTGTATAAAAAGGCTTTGGGCGGTTTTCCGCAGGCGGACCAGATGGCTATACATCAGATCAAATAATCGTATGGATGAATTATTGAAAGGTGAATGGAAGCGGTTCTATTCACCTTTCTCTTTTTCCTTCGTTTTTTTCAGTTGCCAGGAAACGCCCAGCCAGGTGCGGAAGTTACCCGACTTGAAATCCTGACGGGAATAAGGTGTAATCTCAAAAGCAATGCCCAGCTGAGGGACTTTCTTCAGCGGATAGACACGCGTACCCACGCTCAAGAGGTATCCCTGAATCAGACGACTGCGGGAATCAACGATTTTACCGACGATACCCATGTTCGCTCCTACTCCCGCATAAAACAAATGCTGCGGCTTCCGCACAAAAGTGACCATCGGCACTACTTCCGTATTCAGGGAGGAGAAAATGGAGTTCGTCTGGAAACGGGCATCTACCCAGATTCTGTTTTTGGGATTGCTGCTTACGTTCAGAATGCTGTTAAAGGGATAATATCCTACCGCGACCTGAGCGAAAAGAGAGGGAGCCGCCGCAGTGAAAAAGAAAAAAAACAGGGAGTAAAAGAATTTCATGGGAGAAAGTTTTACTCAAAAGTACGATTCTCCGGCTCTCATTGATTCCCACGTTGGTAATTTGCCTGTTCGCTGCTATACCTTTGCGACGAAGTTGCTGCCTCTCTTATTGATCAGACGTTTCGCAACGGGCGTACATTTTGCATATGGGTGCTTTAAAGAAATTAGCCAGTGACACGGCTCTCTATGGTGTCAGCAGTATTTTAGGACGGGTCATTGGGTACCTGCTGGTTCCTTTGCACACGGCCGTTTTCGGACCTGGACCGCTGGCCGAGCAGGTTACTTACTTTCTTTGGGTTGCCTTACTGAACGTGATTTATGTGTTTGGCATGGAAACTACGTTCTTTCGCTTCGCTTCGCGGGAGAAAGAACGTTTTCAGGAATTTTACAACCTTTCCATCACCGCCATTCTGACCGTAAGTGCGATTGGATCGGGCTTAATCATTCTCTGTTCCTCGTCTATTGCCGAATCGTTTGGGTATCCCGGTCGGGGGCAATTGGTGAGCTGGCTGGCCATTATTATGGTCATCGATGCCCTGGTAGCCATTCCTTACGCCCGAATCCGGCTGGAAAAACGACCCCGCAAGTTTGTCGCCATTCGCGTATCCAACATCGTACTCAACGTAGGTCTGAACTTTTACTTTCTCTGGTTTTGTAAAGGCATTCACGACGGCCACTTCCTGGCTTCTCTGCGGGGAACCTGGTTATTTAATTACAACCCTGAGCTGGGCGTGGGGTACATCGTTTTTGCCAACCTGATTGCCAATGTGGCCACCATACCGATGCTCTGGGCTGAATTTCGGGATTTCCGTTTTCGCTGGGACTGGAATGCCTTTAAACCCATGTGGGTCTACGCCTATCCGATTCTGATTTTAGGACTGGCGGGAAACTTTAATCAACTCTTTGACCGCCTCGTCCTGGAACGCTGGTTACCCGAGGGATTCTATCCCGGCCGTACGTCCAAAGAAGCTCTGGGGATTTACGGAAATGTTTACAAACTTTCCATCTTCATGAGTCTGGTTATTCAGTCATTCCGCTACGCGGCCGAACCATTCTTCTTTTCGAAGGCGGAGGATAAAAATGCTCCCGGCGTATTTGCTGACGTCATGAAATGGTTCGTGATCGTTTCGGTACTGATCTGGGTTGCCGTTTCCATTAACCTGGATTTAGTAGCTCAGTTGTTCCTGCGTCGCAAAGAATACTGGGAAGGTTTGCCCGTCGTTCCGATTCTGCTGCTGGCCAATCTGTTCCTGGGAATTTATTATAACCTGACGGTCTGGTTCAAGCTTTCAGACAAGACTCAGTACGGTACCCTATTGACGTTTATTGGAGCAGCCGTGACGCTGGTAGCCAACTTTATCCTCATTCCTTTCCTGGGGTACCTGGGCTGTGCCATTGCATTTGCGATCTCCTGTCTGGTGATGATGATTACCTGTTATGCGTTAGGTGAAAAGTATTATCCCATTCCTTATCACGTTTCTTCGGCCGTGGGCTATTTGCTGGCCGGCGGCGGGTTAATCCTTGTTTCTTCCTTCATCAGGATTGAGACCCTCTGGTTATCCGTTCTGGTGCATGGAGTGATTCTGCTGGGCTTTCTCCTGGGTATATTGTTGAAAGAGCAAAATTCGTTACCGCAGGCATTGCGGAGAAAAATGGGTAGTTTTCTTCCAAAAAATAAATAAAAGTCTATATAATGGATTTATTATACTATTTTTGTGATTCTTCACAATAAGATAATAGTAGTGGAAATTCTACTTTCTTCAAAACATCATTCGGTGAAGCGTGGTTAAACCACTTAAACTTACGGTATACTTGTTAAAATCTGTTAAATGTTCGGTTTAACACACGGGATTTAACGGAAGCCGTTTGCGAATTTGCAGCAACAGATTAATTTTGATTATTACAATTCTCAAAAAAAACTACGGATAGGAGATACTACATGCAGCACTGCTCTACGTTAACTAAACTGGAAAGTAAATGGCAAAAGTCCAATTTAGCGACAGTGAGCTGGTTTCGCTATATATCCGTGGTAATGAGCGTGCCTTTGAGCATTTAGTCAATCGATATAAATCAAAGGTTTACACGACTATTTACCTCATCGTTAAGGATTCTTTCGTTGCAGAAGATTTAACTCAGGACACCTTCATCAAGGCTGTCGATACGCTGCAATCGGGTCGTTACAACGAGGAAGGTAAATTTCTTCCCTGGATCGTACGAATCGCTCACAACCTCGCAATTGATTTTTTCCGCCGAGAGAAACGCTACCCCGAAGTGGTGTTCGAAGACGGAAGCAATGTGTTCAATACGCTCGAATTTGCGGATGACTCCATCGAGGAGACTACCATCAAAAACGAGACTTATGAACACCTGAAAGAGCTCATTACCCGACTGCCCGAGCCGCAACGTGAAGTGCTGGTCATGCGGCATTACGAAGACATGAGCTTCCAGGAAATTGCTGATGCTACGGGCGTTAGTATCAACACCGCCTTAGGACGTATGCGTTATGCTCTCATCAATTTACGGAAGATGATGAGTAAAAACGTACGTACGCATGATACAAACCTTTACACAAAATGACATTCTTCGTTACGCTTACGAAGAAACCACCACGGAAGAAAACCAGCAGATCGAAGAACTGCTCATGCACGACCATGAGTTACTGTTGTTCTACCTCGACGTTCTGGATTTGAAAGCTGGTCTGAATAAAGTTGAGCTGGAGCCATCCACCCGCGTGATCGATACTATTCTGAGCTACTCGAAAGAGAAGCGTCAGCAAAGCCAGTCCCGTCAGCAGTATCACTGAAACGGGATTGGTTTTTTGTTTATATTCGCGTACCCCTCTCCAGCAGTGAGACGGGGTTTTTTTGCTTATGACTAAGAAAGAACGTTACGCAGGCCTGATTGCCTATTTTACGGAGCATTTCCCCGAACCCGAAACGGAGCTGAAGTATCGAAATCCTTACGAGTTACTGGTTTCTGTCATTTTATCGGCTCAATGCACCGATAAGCGGGTGAATATGATCACGCCGAAATTGTTTGAACGCTTTCCAACGCCGGAATTGTTGCAAATCGCTACATCGGATGAAGTCTTTGAGTACATTCGCTCCATTTCCTATCCTAACAATAAGGCCAAGCATCTGGTAGGAATGGCAAAAATTCTGGTGAATGAATTCGGATCGGAAGTACCCGCCAAAGTGGACGACTTGCAAAAGATGCCTGGCGTAGGCCGAAAAACGGCGAATGTCATTGCTTCGGTAATTTATAACCAGCCCACCATGGCAGTCGATACGCACGTGTTTCGCGTATCGCACCGCATCGGGCTGGTCAGTAAAACGGCGACTACGCCGCTGGCGGTAGAGAAAGAGTTGATGAAATACATTCCGGAGGAACTGGTTCCCCGGGCTCACCACTGGCTGATTTTGCACGGCCGGTACATTTGTCTGGCCCGCTCGCCGAAGTGTCAGGAATGCCCATTAACCGAATTTTGTCAGTACTGGCAGAAAAATTTAATACCTATTCCTCCGAAAAAAGAGCGGAAAAGTCTGTAACACCCGTTTCCTAACGTTTAACCTGATATGTTCAATCTTACACCTGCGGTTCGAATTATACTGATTATTAATGTGGCGGTGTATGCCGTTCAGCGACTGATTTTTCCCGACCTGATTAATTTACTGGCCCTGCATAATTTCAATTCCAGTCTGTTTAGTCCCGTCCAGTTCATCAGTTACATGTTTCTACACTCCACTCAGGATTTCGGGCATATTTTCAGTAACATGTTCGCTCTGATCATTTTCGGGCCTAATCTGGAAAATCTCTGGGGAACCAAACGGTTTACTTTTTTCTATCTGTTCACTGGGGTGGGAGCTGGATTACTGTATTCAGGAATCAGTTACTATGAATACAGTCAGCTATATGAGTCGGCCATGACGTTCATCAAAGACCCTGATGCCACAAATTTCGTAGGTTTCATCAATGACCACGCCCCTTTTCTGGAATCGGAGCCTTTAGTAGCCAGGTATCTGAGAAACCCGGACAATGTGTTTTTGCAGAACCAGTGCGTAGTTCTGGCTAAGGAATACCTTCAGATCGTAGTCGATTCACCCATGGTTGGAGCCTCGGGAGCCATTTTCGGGTTGCTGATGGCATTTGGAATGTTATTCCCTAATACTGAGCTGTTTTTGTTATTCATTCCGTTTCCCATTAAGGCTAAATATTTCGTAGCTTTATATGGTATATTCGAGTTATATTCTGGTTTACACCGCAATCCGGGAGATAACGTGGCACACTTTGCCCACATTGGTGGGATGCTGTTTGCGTATATTTTAATCAGATACTGGTCCCGGCAACGGAAAAATTTTTATTAATCAGGCACTATTTTTTTAGAACCCAAACGTAGCCGTACCCGTTATACTTGCAGAGTTAAGCGTATGGTCATTATGGGCAATATCAACATTATAATCGGGTTATGAGCGGCTTTGTAGACGACATAAAGGAGGCTTTTTCCAGAAGAGACAATGGGTTGATTCAGTTAATTCTGATCAACGTATTTGTGTTTCTGTTACTTCTGGTGCTTCAGGTAAGTTTTAGTCTTTCCGGTAAATCCGGTATCTATGACCTGATTCTGAATCAGGTAGCATTAAAGTCGAATCTGGCCCACGTGCTTTACAAACCCTGGACTTTATTGACCTATTGTTTCGTTCACCAGAACGTCCTGCATATTCTTTTCAATATGCTTTTTTTATTCTGGTTCGGGCAACTGGTTCAGGAATACCTGGGTAGCCGGCGTCTGGTAAGCATCTATCTGCTGGGAGGAATTTTTGGCGGCATCGTTTTTATTGCTCTCTATAACCTGGTGCCTTTGTACCGAAGTCAGCTGGATGTCCTGAATCTGGGAGCTTCGGGAGCCGTTTACGCCGTTATGCTGGGAGCCGCTACACTGCTGCCTAATTATACGTTTCACGTACTGATTATTGGCCCGGTTCGAATCAAATACATCGCGGCTTTCTGGGTTATTGTTTCATTCGCCCAGATTCCGGGAACGAATGCCGGCGGAAACATTGCTCACTTAAGCGGAGCTTTGTTCGGGTATATGTACATCCGTATGTTACGCCGTGGCATTGATCTGGGCCAGCCCGTAGAAGCTGTTCTGGATTTTTTCAAACGCCTGTTTGCCAAACAGCCCCGGCCTACGATGCAGGTAAAATATCGTTCACAGACCCGCACTACGTATTCTACCTATAGTACTGCTTCCGCAGAAGACTATCCCGGAGACGAAGAAATCGACGCTATTCTTGATAAAATTTCCAAATCCGGTTACGAAAGCCTCACGCGGGAAGAAAAACAGAAGCTTTATAAAGCCAGTCAGAAAAACTAAACGAACGGCCCCTCGATCTTCGAGGGGCTTTTCTGTGGGCCCCATCTGGAATTAATCCATACGCGTAAAAATTTTTGCTGTAACTTTGTGCCTCATTTTTTGAATGCTAATCTGAAAGATCGAAACATTTCATGACTTTCAGCTGTTTAGGATAAACTACGACTAACTGACGGAGTACCTTACAACGAGCCGCTCATTCAGTTTTGAATCCCTTATGCAATGCTTATTACGCCTGGTCCTTTGCTAGCCCAAATTGACACCCCTTACGAGCTGCGAAAATTTGATAAAACGCAGTTAGTTCAGGTCTGCCAGGAGTTACGCCAGTTTATCATAGATAATGTCTCGGTATACGGCGGGCATTTCGGAGCTAGTTTGGGAGTGGTTGAACTTACCGTAGCTCTCCATTACGTCTTAAATACCCCGGAAGATCAGATCGTTTTTGACGTGGGCCACCAGGCTTACGGTCATAAAATTCTCACGGGTCGCCGGAACCGTTTTCATACCAACCGCTTTTATGGGGGCCTTTCGGGCTTTCCCAAGCGAAAGGAAAGTCCTTACGATGCCTTTGGGGTAGGTCACTCTTCCACCTCCATTTCGGCTGCTTTGGGCATGTCGGTGGGTGCCTTGCATAAAGGGAATACCACTCAACAGCACGTAGCCATTATTGGCGACGGAGCTTTAACGGGTGGGATGGCCTTCGAAGCCATGAATCATGCGGGTTCGTTGAAAGACAGCAATTTGCTGATCGTTCTGAACGATAACTGCATGAGTATTGACCCGAACGTAGGTGCCCTGAAGGATTACCTGACGGACATCACCACTTCTCATACGTACAACCGGGTGAAGGACGAAGTCTGGAACCTGCTGGGCAAGATGAGTAACTTCGGGCGGACCGCTCAGGAAATCGTCTCTAAAATTGAGAACGGACTGAAAGCAACCTTACTGCACCAGAGTAACCTATTTGAATCCCTCAATCTGCGTTATTTCGGTCCCGTGGATGGTCATGATATTGATCATCTGGTTGAAATTTTCTCCGATCTGAAAGATATTCCTGGTCCTAAAATTCTGCACTGCGTTACCGTTAAAGGAAAAGGATACGCTCCCGCCGAGAAGGATCAGACGAAGTGGCACGCTCCTGGGAAATTTGATAAAATTACCGGCGAGATTTTCAAGAAAGTTTACGACAAACCCCAGCCTCCCAAGTATCAGGAAGTGTTTGGAAATACGCTGGTTGAACTGGCGGAACAGAATGCCAGTATTGTAGGCGTCACGCCTGCCATGCCGAGCGGCTCATCTATGAATATCATGATGAAAGCCATGCCGGACCGGGCTTTTGATGTGGGCATTGCCGAGCAACACGCGGTAACGTTCTCGGCCGGAATGGCAACCCAGGGCTTAACGGTGTTCTGTAACATCTACAGTACCTTCATGCAAAGAGCCTATGATCAGGTGGTGCATGACGTGTGTATTCAGGAGTTGCCCGTTGTGTTCTGTCTAGATCGGGCCGGTTTTGCCGGAGCCGATGGTCCTACGCACCACGGTGCGTATGACATTGCTTTTATGCGATGCATTCCGAACATGGTGGTGGCCTCTCCGATGGACGAACGTGAGTTACGTAATCTGATGTACACGGCTCAAAGCAAGACCTTTCAGGCGGGTACGCAGTCCATGACGATTCGTTACCCCCGGGGCGAAGGAATGATGCCCGAATGGCGTACACCCTTTGAGTTACTGGAAATTGGCAAAGGACGGAAAATTCAGGATGGTGAAGAAGTAGCGATTCTGACGATTGGTCACATTGGAAACTACGTTCCTAAAGCCTGTGAGTTACTGGAAAAAGAAGGACTGAAGCCTGCTCATTACGACCTGCGGTTTGTTAAGCCCTTGGACGAAGCATTACTGCACGAGGTTTTCCAGAAATTTGATAAAGTGATTACCGTTGAAGACGGCTGTCTGATGGGGGGAATGGGCTCGGCAGTGGTAGAGTTCATGACCGAACACGGCTACACGGCTAAAGTCAAACGCCTGGGCATTCCGGACCGGATTGTCGAACACGGCGAACAGATTGATCTGCACCGCGAATGTGGATTTGATCCTGAAGGCATTGCCCGGACGGTTCGCGAACTGGCGGAGGTTACGCTGGTTTCCTAGGTTCTGATCAAGAAATGATAGATACCAAAGCTCATCCATGAATGGATGGGCTTTTTTCTTGAAAAAGCATGCAGGAATGGATCCATTAGGCACGATTCTACTGCTGGAATCGTTGAAGAGAAGCTATATTTGATTAAAACTCAAGAAGCATGGAATCAACTTCAGATGATAAACTGAACCGGATTATTGAAGCTCGAATGAAGCTCAAAGATCGGTTTGAAGAACGCATGAAAGGCACGCCTTCCATGGCCGATGAAGCCCCTCAGGGCAAAGGCCCCGCCAATCGCCATGGAATGCCGCAGACCCCCGTGGGCCAAACCCTGACTCAGAAATGGCCCGTGCTGGACCTGGGTTATCATCCTAACGTTTCGCTGGATCGCTGGCGGTTAACGATTGATGGCGAAGTCGAAAATCCGGTTATCCTGAAATGGGATGACTTCATGAATCTGCCTCAGGTAGAAGACGTTTCGGATTTTCACTGCGTAACCACCTGGTCCAAGCTGGATATGGTTTGGAAAGGCGTGCGATTAATGGATCTGGCGGCTTTGGTTCAGCCCAAAGAAACGGCGACTCACCTCATGTGTTACGGCTACGATACCTACAGTACCAACGTTTCACTGGAAGAAGCCCTGAAACCCGACGTCTTGTTGGCCCATACCATTTACGACGAACCTCTACCCCTTGAACACGGCGGTCCGGTTCGCATGATTACGCCTCAGCTGTATGCCTGGAAAGGCTCCAAATGGATCAAACGCATTCAGTTCCTGCCTGAAAATAAACTGGGCTTCTGGGAAGAAAGAGGCTATTCCAATACCGCCTATCCCTGGCGGAATGATCGATATAGCTGATGAATGTACTGGTATTGTTCTTAACCAGCCTCTTGCTGAAGCTAGGCCCCGTTCAGAAGCCAGCTAAACTCATCATTAGCGAAGGCAAAAGTCGGGAAATTTGTTTGGGGCAGAAGGAGGAAAAGAAAAACTGGCAATCCGTCCTGAGCGATTCCAGCGTGGTAAGCATTCGCAGCCTCTACCAGAAACCTTTACGATCGGATCTGATCGGAGAACGGATTTATACAGTAACAGGCATAAAAAAAGGCAGTACCCTCTGGATTTTAACGGATCATTCTGTAAAACCCGCCCGGGTGGTACAGTATCTGCTGGTGGTTCGGTAAGGGCGTAGTTACGCCCGCGAGCTATTTTTTTCGTACCTTGCGGCCTCGATGCCTATACCAGGCATCTACCGCATTGACGATCAGTAGATCTGCAACATTCTTTAACACACACCGATCGCGAACATTTTATTTTATGACCATCCACCGAGAAGGTATTGCTACGTTGTCCCTGGCACTGGCCATTCTGCTGGCGATTAATGCTACGATTGCCTACGTCTTTCCTGAACAAACCCTGGTCAGGCAACTGGCTATTGTAGGCAGTATCATTATTTACCTGATTATCCTTCAGTTTTTCAGAAACCCCCGCCGCAAAACGGTACAGCACCCCAAACAGATTATCGCTCCGGCCGATGGTAAAGTGGTGGTGATTGAAGAAGTGGTGGAAACGGAATATTTCAACAGTCCCCGTCGGCAGGTAAGTATCTTTATGTCGCCGGTCAATGTGCACATCAACCGAAACCCTTTATCCGGAGTGGTTTCATTCTTCAAATATCATCCGGGAAAATACCTGGTAGCCTGGCATCCTAAGTCTTCGACCGAAAATGAGCGTACAACCATTGTCGTTCGTCACGATTCAGGTGTGGAAGTCATGTTCCGTCAGATTGCCGGAGCACTGGCCCGCCGGATTTGCTGGTACGTGAAAGAAGGCGATGCGGTCAATCAGGGAGAAGAGTTCGGGTTCATCAAATTTGGTAGCCGCGTAGATATTTTCTTACCACTGGACGCAAAAATTCTGGTGAATCTGGGCGATAAACCCGTTTCCGGAAAAACAGTCATTGCGGAATTAGCGTAAGTCTATTTCTGCGTTTAAATGCCAGGGCAGAGTCTCAGAAGGGCTCTGCTATATACAAAGCCTGTTTCAGGGATACCCATGAGTATCTTTCTGAAATAGGCTTTTTCTTTCATGCATCAGATTCACGCCCCACTGTTCCAATTGTTAAGCCTGAAAGGCATTCCATGCTGGGCCTCACTTGGAACAATGATGCGTGTCAGTCTGTGACTGAAGGCAGTTGCAAACTGCTTTTCATCGTTCGTTCCAAGGGACGTCCTTTGGACGAACACCTGGAACAGTTGAAGTGTATAGACATTAACGATTTTTAACGCGGGCGTTTTTTGAAAAAATTAGTTTCTCTTTCCAACTTTCTGACTTTCAACCGTGTCATTTCAATAGTCTTTCCTGTAAAAGCTCAACATATATGAAACGTATCCTCGCTCTGGGAAGCTTATTGATGTTTTTGGTGGCCTGCGAAAAAGAAAAAGTAATCGTAGGGGACTCGGAGCGGCTACGCTTCATGGAGCAGGAAATCCTGGCCATGATTCAGGATAAATCCTGTCAGGGTGAACGCATTTGTGGAACCATTGCCTTCGGTAGCAAGCCCTGCGGCGGTCCCTGGAAATACCTGATTTATTCCCTTACCCCTGCCGAAGTAGAAGTGCTGAGGGAAAAAGTGGAAGATTATAACGTGCTGGAGGCCGAAGTAAACCACCGGGAGGGTAAGATTTCGGATTGTTTCATGGTTTCGCCTCCGCCGGTTACTTGTCTGGATGGCAAGTGTGGGTCGATAGAGTAAGGTTTTGAGTTAAACATTTCTTCTCGTTTCAAAGACGTTTTCAAGTGGATTTGTACGGGGTATGCAGGGCATACCTCCCGGCCCTGTTTTGCATTTTTTCACGAAAAGACCTTTATACCAAACACCTGTTTTATGAAAACAACTCTACTGCTGTTGGCTCTGGCACTGCTGGGGCTTACTTCCTGTCAGGATCAATGCCAGCAAACTACTGTAAGGCGGAATTACGTGGCCCGTCAGATTTCTACTGCCGAGTTGCGTAATTCCGGGGTCTCCATCGCGGGAGCGTCTGCTCTGGAAAAACCAGGTAAAATTTACGTGAAAGGTAACTATCTCTTCATCAATGAAATCAAAAAGGGTATCCACATCATTGACAACAGCGATCCCGCAAATCCTAAAAATCTTTCTTTCCTGAAGATTCTGGGGAACGCGGATATGGCCGTGAAGGGTAATATGCTTTACGCCGACAGCTATACCGATTTTCTGGTTTTTGACCTTACCAATCCCACGCAACCGAAGCTGATCAGACGTATTGAAAATGCGTTTCCCAGCGGTATGGTCGAAGGAGTCACGTGGATGAGTAATGCCAGTGCAACGGGAGTAAATTCGCTGCCTACCGTGATTACGGATTATGACATCGAATTGGTAACCAGCGTGGTAGAAACGGATTGTGAAGGCAATCTAAATCCATGGACTAACCCCTGGGTAGTATTCGATAGTTTTTTTAATGCTTCGGCTTCCTTTTCTTCTTCGTCCAAGGCTTCCAGTTCGTCCCCTACTCAGGGCAGCGGTACGGGCGGCTCCATGGCCCGGTTTGCGATTGTTAATAATACGCTTTATGCCGTTACGAACCAGAACATGCAGCTCTTTGACATCAGTCAGCCGCAAAATCCGCAGAAGGGTAATGTCGTAACGCTGGGCTGGGGCATTGAAACCATTTTTCCTTATCAGGACCGGCTGTACGTAGGCTCTACGACGGGCGTTCATATTCTTTCCAATAAAGATCCGAATAACCCCGTTCGGGTCGCAACGCTGAGTCACGTGCGAGCCTGTGATCCGGTGGTCGTACACGAAAACCACGCCTATGTTACCCTGCGTCAGCAAACGGTTTGTGGAGGTTCGCCCAGTAACCAGCTCGATCTGATTGATGTAAGCGATATGTACGCTCCCAAGCTTCTGAAATCTTTTCCGATGGAAGGACCATACGGGTTAGGGATCGATCATCCAACCCTGTTCGTGTGTGAGGGAAATCAGGGTTTGAAAATGTTTGATGTAAGTAATCCCCTGGAACTGGACAAGCACCTGCTCCATCATTTCCGGAATATGAATGCGTACGATGTGATTCCGCTGAGCACCAAACTGCTACTACTCATCGGAACCGACGGGTTTTATCAATACGATTATACCGACCGGAATAGCCCCCGATTACTCAGTCGAATTCCCGTTAAACGTCCTGAAGCATAACGTATGAAGGTTTTTTTAGTAACAACAATGTTGCTGCTGAATCTGGTCGGCTATGGTCAGGTAAACCAGCAGCGGGGATATGCTAACGATAGCCAGATGGGCGTTTTGCTGGGACAGGTCAGTGTCAACAATAACTCACCCATGAGTAAAACCAGTTTTACGGCTTCCAGCTTCAACGGATATCGGTTTACTCCTGCTCTGGCCACGGGTCTAACCGTGGGCCTGGATAGTTACCGGGGAAATCTCATTCTTCCGATCTCCCTGGGCTTGCGGGGGGATTTTCTGAAAAATAAAAAGGTAACGCCCTATTACGCTCTGGACCTTGGAAAAGGAATGACCTGGCTGGCCAGGGATAACAGTCTGGATGACAAGAAAGGAGGCCTGCATCTAAATCCCGCCCTGGGGTTGCGTTTTGCTACCGGTAGCGGAGCCGCCATTACCTGGAGCGTAGGATACAAGCGACAAATTTTAAGCAGTGGCCTCGCACTTAACGAACAAGAAGGTGTATATTACGATTATACCTATAATCGGATATCCATTCGAATGGGAATAAGCTTCTAAGCCATGACTACACAACTGATTAAACTGATAGCCTTGTGCTTTGTACTGACGGCCTGCCAGAAAGAAGAGAAAGTTATTCAAACCCAGGCCCGTTCATTAATTCAGAACGAAGAACCTCCAGTGGTGGGTTCTGAGGATTTCTACATAAATTCCGTACAGCGAGAGGGGGATTTACTGAAAGTTCAGGTCAAGCACAGCGGAGCCTGCTCACCCAATCCTCAATTTGAGTTGTACGAAGTAGGTGGATACGATCCCTGCTCGATGCCGGTAACCTTACAGGTAGTATTCAAGAATCCGGCGGAAGAATGCGAGCAGGAGGCGGAATCAGAGTTATACTTCGATATTTCGGCCCTTAAGAAAAATACGGCCAACTGTCAGGATAAACTCCAGATTCTGGGTTACGAAGAATGGGTGGATTTATAGACAATATCCTTACCAAAAGAAGGGGCTTTTCCAACAGAAAAGCCCCTTCTTTTGGTAAGTTACCAGTGCCAGTCATTCCCTAAGACGAGAGCTTCTTTCAACCCCTGTTTAATAAGGAAATCCCTGGTCTGATCGTTACTTAATCGCCTGGTGGGTAATTCCGGGGCATCTGCCAGGGCGTATAGCATCATACTGGTGTAGCGAACGGTATTGCGTAAGCCTTCCTTATTAACCTTATCAAAGGTATCCAGGTTGGTGTGATAGGTCATTCCAATGGTAGGCGGCAAATGCCCCAGCGGGGTAAGGGTAGGAATTCCGGCCAGCATAAACGGCTGATGATCGGAGTGAAGCCCCGCCCGGTTCATGATGGCATTCTTATAATTGGGATCAACGGCTTGCATCTGACTGCCCACTTTCTGAAAAAATTCTTCCATCTGGTCCCAGCCTGAAATATTAACTCCGGAAGGCTGATTAGTCATATCCAGATTAATCATATACTTGATTCTGTTCAACGATTTCTGGTTCTGCTGAATGTAGGCCTTCGAACCTAGCAAGCCCTGCTCCTCGCCCATGAAAAGCACAAACTCGATCGTACGTCTGGGTTTAAGTCCCAGTTTCTGAAACGTTCGGGCAATGTCCATTACCGCAAAAGAACCCAGGCCGTTATCAATGGCTCCGGTAGCCAGGTCCCAGCTGTCCAGGTGAGCTCCAATAACGATTTTGTCTTTACTTCTACCTTTAATGGTAGCAATGACGTTCCGGCTGGTTGATTTTTTACTGGTATTATGCATATCGACCAGAGCCATGAGTTTTTCTTCGGCCATCCATTCCCGAATTCGCTGACCGCTTTCCAGAGAAACGCAAACCGCTGGAATATCAATCAGCGAGCCTGTTACGGAAGCCGTGCCCGTTAGAAGGACGTTGCCGGGAACGGTATTCACCATGATGATACCCGAGGCTCCGTATTTTATAGCCAGTGCCGTCTTCTCGGAACGGTGTAAATTTTTGGCTCCGGCGGGTGCCGCCAGCAGACCGATATTGGCCAGAACCATGCGGCCCTTGACTTTGTCTTTCTGAGCTTCGAAGTCAGTTTCGAGCCCGTTCCCCACATCCACCAGATCGGCACTGACGTTAGCTTCCAGGGGAGAATGAGCCAGAGCTACTACTGGAATATCCTGAAAATTATCGCTTTTTCGCGGAGCAATGGCCAGAGTAACGGTATCGCGGGCCCATGTTTCTACGGGAAAAGGTTGATAAGTTACCTCGCGAATTCCGTAACTTTTGAGCAGATGGTAGGCATAGGTCTCCGCTTTTTCTCCATTGGGACTGCCGGTAAGCCGGTGACCAATGGTACGCGTCGCTTCGCCAAGCGTTTCGTAAGCCTGCGAATTTTGCTGGACTTCAGAAGAAATACGGGAGAAAACACTAGCCAGCTCTTCAGTGACGACAGAAGAAGTCAAAGCAACCAAAACCACTACCAGACAGGCGTAGCGGTATACTATGAATTTCATTGTGGGTGTAAAGTTCAATCGTTAGAAAGGATGGCTTGGTAGAAAAAACCGTACTTCGTCTTAAAACCAGCTACTTAAATGGCTCATTTACTAAAACTAGGGACAAAAATACACAAACGCTTAGGTTATTAACGAACCGTTCGTCCATTTATCTGAAGACAATTTTCTAAAAAAATAAAAAAAACCTTGACAAGGGCTGTTTTTTGACTACTTTTGCAATCCCAAACGGGAAGTTCTACAGTAGACCGAAGTGGTGGAATTGGTAGACACGCACGTTTCAGGGGCGTGTGTCTTCACGGACATGCGGGTTCGAGTCCCGCCTTCGGTACAGTACTTCAAAAGCCTGCTCAAAGCAGGCTTTTGTCGTTAATAAGCCAGTTAAGACAACAAAAAAGCTCCTGATCGTCAGGAGCTTTTTTGTTGTCTTAATTATTCAGCGTTAACCGTAGCCAGTTTCAATACCCGGCTGGTCCAGGTTCTTGACTTTTCCACCAGCTGAGGTTCTTTCGATAAAGGTTTACCGTACGAAGGAATCATTTGCTGAAGCTTGTTTTTCCAGGCCTCTGATTTGGATTTTTCGGCGAAGCAACGTTTCAGTAAATCCAGCATAATCGCCACGGAGGTGGAGGCTCCGGGCGAGGCTCCCAACAGAGCCGCGATTGATCCGTCCGAAGCACTTACTACTTCGGTACCGAATTCCAGAATACCTCCTTTTTTCGGATCTTTTTTAATGACCTGAACCCGCTGTCCGGCGATTTCCAGTTTCCAGTCTTCCAGCTGAGCCGTGGGCATGTATTCTTTCAGGGCTTCCAGACGATCCTGAGGCGACTGACGTACCTGATCAATCAGGTATTTAGTCAAGGGAATGTTCTGAATGCCTGCCGCCATCATAGGCCCGATATTATTGAGCTTGATGGACTTCGGTAAGTCCATGAACGATCCGTTTTTCAGGAATTTCGTAGTAAAACCAGCGTAGGGTCCGAAAAGCAGAGCTTTCTTTCCGTCAATGATCCGGGTATCAAGGTGAGGAACGGACATTGGTGGTGAGCCTACCGATGCTTTGCCGTACACTTTCGCCTGATGACGTTCGATGATTTCAGGCTTGGTACAGACCAGCCACTGGCCACTAACCGGGAAGCCCCCAAACCCTTTTCCTTCTTTGATGCCTGATTTTTCGAGTAGCGGTAAAGAACCTCCCCCCGCTCCAATGAAAATGAAAGGAGTTACCAGCTCACGTTTCTTGCCGCTTTTGCGGTTCTTCACTTCCAGTTTCCAGCGACCATCTTTCTGACGGTCAATGTCACGTACTTCGTGGTTCAGGTGCAGATTAACTCCGGGCAGGGATTTCATATGATCGAAAATCCGGCGGGTTAATTCCCCAAAGTTTACATCCGTGCCAATATTCATCCGGGTAGCCGCCACTTTTTCAGAAGGATCGCGGCCATCGGTAATGAGCGGAGCCCATTCCTGAATTTGCCTGAGATCTTCGGAGTATTGCATGCCCTTGAACAAATGGTTCTTTGTCAGGGCCGTGTGACGTTTCTTCAGATAGTCCACATTATCATTACCCCAGACAAAACTCATGTGAGGCGTGTCAACAATGAATTCTTCGGGATTGGTAATGATTTTATTTTCAACCAGATAAGCCCAGAATTCCCGCGAGAGCTCGAAAGACTCCGCGATTTTAATGGCTTTGTTAATCTCAACCGAACCGTCGGCTTTCTGGGGCGTATAGTTTAATTCGCAAAAGGCCGAGTGTCCCGTGCCCGCATTATTCCAGGCGTCCGAGCTTTCAGCCGTTACCACATCCAGTCGCTCGAAAATTTCGATGGTCAGATCCGGCTGCAGTTCCTTGAGCATCATCCCCAGGGTAGCACTCATAATTCCGGCACCGATCAAAACAACGTCAGGGTCTTCCTTTACAGATTTTTTACTGGTATTCATAAGGAAAAAGATTACTTAACAACGAATGAAGTGCGGGACCTGGGTTAATGCTACTTCGTAAACCCAACCACAGATGAATGATCTGCGAGGAGCCCACCCGGGGTATGAATCAATAAATTACCGGGCCACCTTTTGCACTTGAAATGGGTGTTCAAAAATAGTGGGTTATCAAGAGAACTTTAATTCTTTCACCACAGGATGTTGGTATTTTATTATAGGTTCCCATAGAAAACCTACTCTTATCGAGTATTTGTCAATATAAGACACTGGTTTTCTGGAAAAGATAAGCCTTTATACAAACCAGGGAAACGGAGTTCTGGTTTTCATCCCGCAGCGAAAAGCCTTAGTAAGACGTTCTTTCTTATCAAAACACCCTAAGTATCACAATTTCAGGGGCGGGAAAGTTCCGCACGAGGACCTACATTTTAGGACGGATATATACACAAAAACTCCCTTCCAGGAAACCTTCCGGAAGGGAGTTTTTATATCTTCAAGGATCAGAAAGTCCTATAAGTCGATGGCTTCGCCATAAGCGGCTTCCGTAGCCCCTTTCACCGCCTCAGACATCGTCGGGTGAGGGTGAACGGTACGCAGGATTTCGTGAGCCGTCGTTTCCAGTTTACGGGCCGCTACTACTTCAGCGATCATTTCCGTTACGTTGAAACCGATCATGTGAGCTCCTAACCACTCGCCGTATTTCGCGTCGTAGATTACTTTCACGAAACCATCACGAGCACCGGCCGCCGTGGCTTTACCCGATGCCGCGAAGGGGAATTTACCCACTTTCACGTCGTAACCCATTTCTTTCGCTTTTTTCTCAGTCAGACCGACAGAAGCGATTTCAGGAGAACAGTACGTACAACCAGGGATGTTACCGTAATCCAGAGCTTCGGTATGGTGGCCCGCAATGTGCTCGGCACAGATGATACCTTCCGCCGTAGCCACGTGAGCCAGAGCCTGACCCGGTACGCAGTCACCGATGGCGTAGAAACCAGCCACGTTGGTTTCATACCACTGGTTAACCACAATCTTACCGCGATCCGTAGCGATCCCTACGTCTTCCAGACCGATGTTTTCGATGTTGGCAACCACACCTGCTGCGGACAATACTACGTCCACGTCAAAGCTTTTCTCTCCGTCCGGAGTTTTTACTTTCACTTTGCAGCCTTCACCACTCGTATCTACGGATTCAACCGAAGAGTTGGTGAAGATGTCGATGCCTAATTTTTTGTATTGTTTCGCCAGTTCTTTCGAAACGTCTTCGTCCTCAACGGGAACGACGTTCGGCATGAACTCAATGATGGTTACTTTCGTACCCATGCTGGCGTACACATAAGCAAACTCAACGCCGATGGCACCTGAACCAATCACTAACAGTGACTTAGGCTGCTTTTCGAGCGACATGGCTTTGCGGTATTCAATTACCTTTTCGCCATCGATTTTGATGTTGGGCAATTCGCGAGCCCGGCCACCCGTAGCGATCACTACACCTTTGGTTGCCGTATAATCCGTTTTGGCTCCGTCAGCTGCGGTTACTTCAACGGTTTTGTTCGCTTTTACTTTACCGTAACCCATGATGACGTCGATTTTATTCTTCTTCATCAGGAACGCTACGCCTTTGCTCATGGAGGTAGCTACTCCGCGTGAACGGCCAATAACGGCACTGAAATCCGCGTTGTAAGCACCATCCTGGATAGTAATACCGTAATCCTTAGCGTGTTTGATATATTCAAAAACCTGAGCTGATTTTAAAAGGGCTTTCGTCGGAATACATCCCCAGTTGAGGCAGATACCTCCGAGGCTTTCTTTCTCGACAATTGCGACTTTCATGCCCAGCTGGGAAGCACGTATGGCAGTAGGATAACCACCGGGGCCGCTTCCTACTACGATCAAATCATACTGTTGAGCCATTGTTGCGAAATCTTTTTAAATGGTTTGGGCCGAAGCCACACAAAAATAGAAGAAAACCCGCTGGAAAGAGAACTTCCGGTTTGAAGTTTCCGATTAGAGGTGGGTTACGTTCACTAAATAGAGGAAATTTCCGTTGGATGAACCCTATTTAATACGCAGAAAGTCAACAAGTAACGGGTATGAAAAGGTTTCCTTACTAGGCGTAGTTGACTGCTTTTAAAGTCTCCCCTGAATTGTCCGGGGTTATCAAAGGCTTTAATACCGCTGGGGTTGAAAAAAGAAATGACTATACCCCTGGAGGGATTTACTAGGAATAGCCCCGGAGGCAACCCGGACGGGTAGAGAATAAATTACCGGACTCCCTCCGGATTATCATCCAGTGTTATTAAAAAGTTTAACCCCGCTGGGGTTGAAAAAGATGAAATGACGCTAACCCCGGAGGGGTTGAATGGGGGTAGCTCCGGGTGCAATCTGGGGAAACGGGGAAAGTTAAAACTTGGGACAGGCCAACTCTCTTTTGCGTTTGCGGGGGTAAGGCTTGGGATCGAAAAGGGCTTCCAGCGTGTAGGAAATGGATAACTCATGAGCCCCGCCGGAGGCCATGCTTAGCGTCGAAATGGTGGCATCGTAGCTATACCCAATGGAAAAATTATCCTGACGATAGCCCACCAGAAAAACCAGGGCATCGTGGTTATTGAGGCCACGATCGTATTGCTTGATGGGAATACCCCGATACCAGATCCCGAGGGTCAGGGGGTCGTAGGTCATGTAAAGGCCTAAGTCCAGCTGATCGAATTTTCCCTGTTTTTTGTAAAGAATGGCGGGCGAAAGGCTGCGTTCGCGACCCATGTCTCCGCCTAGCCCATTACCCAGCTCCCAGCCCATGAGCGGAATTTTGAACCCACCCTGTAGGCTGATTCGCATGGGTAAGCGTTCGGGATTCGCCGAAAAAGACTGATCGGGACGGTTCAGGTGATGGACCGAAACCCCGGCCCAGAACTGATCAGAATAGGTTAATAAGCCTCCGGAAAAATCCAGATAATTGATTTTCGGCCCGGCATTGGCTACGGGATCATCGTAAATCGGCCTTACCGCCCCTGGGTTAGACGCGTCATACCCGAAAACCAGATCATAATAATTCACACTTCGACTCACGTAAGAGGCCTGAATGCCTGCTCTCAGATGCACCTGCTCGCTCAATCGGGCCTGATAGGCGTATTGAAGTCCTACGTCCAGCGTACGAAGATTGCTGAACTGAGCATCATTCATGACCATTAAGCCCACGCCCGAATTAATTTTATCGAGGTAGGTGTCAACGCTGGCGATGGTTGTGACGTAATTAGCATTAAGAGCCGGCCACTGATTGCGGTAGTTCAGCGTAGCCCGGGGAGCCAGAGCCGAACCGGCAAAGGCCGGATTCAGGTACAGAGGAGCGGCATAAAACTGCGAAAGCTGCGGATCCTGAGCCCGGAGGTCAAAGCCCATACACAGCAAAGCAGTCAGAATAAGTAAATGTTTTAGCATGGCAAACAACCAGAAACCGGATTCATGTGTTAAGCGGTAAATGCCTGAATCGGGTTAAGCATAAAATTCCTTTTGAACCTAATTTCCAGAAATATATCCGTTCCACCGGGATTTTTGCGAAAGTTCGGCAAGTTGCATAAACCTTGACAAAATTTGTAGCCCAAGTTTCCGTTAATTTTCAGGAAATTGACCACGCCTGCCTGTCAGCGTTCGAACTACTTAAGGTTCGGCGGTGTCTAGTGAAGCGGGACGTTTGTAATCGCAAAGTATACAACGCACTGATTTCGTGATTCGTCTTTGAACTCGTCCGCCTCAAAGACTTTTCCCGACCTACGTCGTCTAAAACGTACAAAGAGGTACATCGGGTATGATTCAAAAGATTTATTTTACTTTACTTTTCTGGATGGCCTGCTGGGGAATCGCCGAAGCCCAAACGATTAAAGTGACGGGCCGGAAATGCGAACCGGAGCAGGGCTGTAGCGGAGATTCCACCCGGTTTGAGCTGGTAGGGGTCACCGCAAGCAGCTGGAACTGGACCTTTGAAGATCCCAATTCTCCCGATCCACAGGCCAATCGTTCGACGAAGGCCAGGCCTGCTCATTTATATCTGCAACCGGGCTCCTATCGGGTTTCAGTGACTGGTAACCTAAGGACTGGTGGAACCTACACCAAAGACACGACCATCCGGATTTCTACGTTACCGCCCACGTTCGAGTTTTTTCAGGGAAAGGAAGACACCACCATTTGTAAAGGAAGTGAACTCGTACTGGATCCCTACGACTCAAGGTTTTTTAAAGGCACACCCCCCGCTGAAGGTACTGTTAAATATTTGTGGTATCCGACCGGAGACACCACGCGAACGCTGACGGTTACGGAAAAAGGGTGTTATTCCGTCGAAATCAGCAATGCGGATAGCTGTTCCGTTACGGACCGGATTAACGTGAAGATATGCGGAGAGTCCGATCAGCAGGCGTCCAAATGGTATTTCGGATCCAACGCAGGGATCGATTTTCAGGGGGGGCAGCCGACCGCCATTACCGATGGTAAAATCAATACGCCGGAAGGAACGTCTTCGATTTCTAACCGAAAAGGAGATTTACTTTTTTATACCGACGGCATTACCATCTACGACTCCGAAGGGAACCCCATGCCCTCCCGGGATCCTTCCGACACCACGAGTCTGAACGGAAGCCGGGGCTCCACGCAGGCGGCTTTGATTGTGCCGCAACCGAGTTGCCGGGGCTGCGAAACCATCTATTACGTCTTTACGACTCGTGATGTCAATGATTCCATTCGGTGCCTGGAATATACGCGAGTTGACATGCGTGGAAATGGCGGAAAAGGGATTATTCTCGATAAAAACATCTCAACGGGTGAGTGTGATGTCAGTGAGCGGTTAACCTCCATTCAAAATCCCGCAGATTCTTCGTACTGGGTCCTGAGTCATGAAAATGGAACCAATAAATTCATTCTTAAACGACTAACCCAAAGTGGCTTGGAAGATGCCAATTCACCCGAAATTGGTCTTCCTCACACTACCAAATATCAGGGTGAAGGCCAGATCAAGTTTGCCACTTCAGGTGGAAAAATGGGGGTAGTAATCCCCGGTCCGGACCGAAATTACGTTGAAATCTATAACTTCAACGATTCTACGGGAGCCATTACTCCGCCTCCCATTACCCTCGATTTAGGCCCGGCTCCACCCTCCGCGTATGGCCTTGAATTCTCCCCCGATGGTGAAAAGGTCTATGTTAGTTTGCGGGGGAACGATAGTACGGAATCCGTTCTTTATCAGTATGACATCACGGGTACCGACTCAACTACGATTGCCTCGACCCGTATCGAAGTAGCCCGTTCCGAGAAAGAATTTGGTGCCTTGCAGTACGCTCCAGATGGCAAAATTTACATGGCCGTCAAAGACAGCGAGTATCTGGGAGTAATTACGCCTTCCAGCGGTGATTCGACAGAAGTTGATTTTCAGTTGGACGGATTTAATCTGGGCGGCAAACGCAGTCAGTTGGGCTTACCTAACTTTGTACAAAGTATCATTGAACCCCCTTCCGGCCCGGGCATTAGTGCGGAAGATGTCTGCTTTGGAGAGCCCATGGAGTTATCTACCGGACCGATTTGTGATCCGCTGGAAGATAAATATGAATGGGATTTCGGGGACGGTTCCGCTAAAGGAACCAAACAATCCGAGACGCACCTCTATGCTGCCCCGGGCAAGTATACCGTTACGTTAAGACAGTACAATGCCTGCAAGGATACGACCATGACTCAGCAGGTAACTGTTAATCCTCAGCCCATTGCCAATCTGGGCGAGGATCTGAATGTCTGTGCCCAAACCGTCACGCTGGATAGTAAAAATCCTTATCCCAACAGTCAGTATCTGTGGTTCAAAAATGGCCGGCCTTTAGCCGTAGATAGTTTGGCTTCTAAAATTCAGGTGGATTCTTCGGGCCGTTATGTCGTCGGCGTTCTCATTGGCGACTGTTACGCCCTTGATACCATTAATGTTACTCTGGAGCGACCGCCTTTATACAGCCTCGGGCCCGACCAGAAGCTTTGTATGAATGACACCCTGCAACTGGACGCCTTAGCGGGTGGAAGCTCGTATGCCTGGAACACGGGTCAGAATACGCAGATTATTGATGTAACACAGGCGGGTAACTATTCCGTCACCGTACTGATTCCGCGTTCCAACGGAAGTACCTGCGAAGTAAAAGATACGGTACGCGTGGATGTGTTACCGTTACCCAATGTGGCTGTTCAGCCCCAGGCATCTCTTTGCCAGCCCAATAATCAGTCGATTACCCTGAGTGCCGGGAATAATATGACCTACCAGTACCGATGGCTGCCGGGGAACGAAACGACACGAACGATAACGGTTAACCGAATTGGGATTTATACCGTGGAAATCAGCACTACTGAAGGCTGTACGGAAAGTCACAACGTCGAAGTAATCGACTTATGTCAGCCTCAGATTTTCGTACCAGACGCTTTTTCTCCGAACGGTGACGGGCAGAATGATCAGTTACAGGTATTTACAAACTTTATCGCCGATCAGGATTATGAGTTCCGGGTATACGACCGCTGGGGCGAGATGATCTTTAGAACGACCAACCGTAACGAAACCTGGGATGGGACGTACAAGGGGCGGGCGTACCCTCCTCAAAGTTATGCCTGGACCGTTCAATACAGAAGCCTGTATTTCCCGGAACGGGGCATTGAAACGAAACGGGGAGCGGTACTGATCGCCAGGTAATCGTACTGATTCAAAAGCTGCTGATCTTCGGGTCAGCAGCTTTATTTTTAGCTTTTCAAACCTTGACCCTATGATTCGTCACCTGTGGCTGCTGGGCGGCCTTTTTTGCTGCTTTTCGTTCCATCCTCCTAAAAAGTATAAACTCGTCTGGGCGGATGAATTTACTACTACGGGTGCTCCCAACCCGAAAAACTGGACTTTCGAGAAAGGTTTTGTTCGCAATGATGAATTACAGTGGTATCAGTCTGAAAATGCCCGTTGTGAAAATGGCTTTTTGATTATTGAGGCCCGAAAGGAATCCCGGCCCAATCCGCTTTATGAAGAAGGAAGTACCGACTGGCGGAAAAGCCGCAAAACCGTGGAGTACACCTCTTCGAGTCTGTTAACCAGGGGATTGCAGGAATGGAAATACGGCCGCTTCGAAATGCGGGCAAAGCTCGACGTTCAGCCTGGCATGTGGCCCGCTTTCTGGACTCTGGGTGTGAAGGGCGAATGGCCTTCCAATGGCGAAATTGACATCATGGAATATTACCAGAATATGATTCTGGCCAACACCGCCTGGGGCACTTCCCAGCGATACAAAGCGAAATGGAATACCGTTAAAACGCCTCTGTCCACTTTTAATGACCCGAAATGGGCCGAAAAATTTCACGTCTGGCGAATGGACTGGGATGAAAAAAGCATCCGGCTTTACGTAGACGACCAGCTCCTCAACACCACTGACTTAAGCACTACGCTTAACCCGGACGGAACGAATCCCTTTCAGCAACCGCATTATATGCTGGTTAACCTGGCTCTGGGGGGCGATAACGGCGGGGATCCTGCCGCCAGTACGTTCCCCGCCCGCTATGAGATTGATTACGTACGGGTGTACCAATAATCTTCAGAACGATGCTACCAAAAAGAGGTCGGGCGTGTAATGATTAACACGCCCGACCTCTTTTTAGTAAGATATTAAATGGGATCTACTTAAGTAATACCGTTAAACAGTAAGTCCTTCATTAGCAGAACTATTATTGTTGAACGGGCACATCGTAAGTGCTAACGTTGGCTTTGGAAGTAGTTCCCATTTTGGCTCCGTAACCCGCCGCGACAATGCCTACTAACAATCCGAAGAAGCCCATGATCGCTCCTTTAGAGGCAGCAGAAGCGGCTTTATCCGCAGCTTCACGTGCCTTTTCGGCGGCTTCACGTTTGGTTTGCTCAAATTTAGCTGCCGCCTGCTTATAGGTGTTAATCCAGTTATCCACAATTTGCTCGGATTCGGCACGGCTCTTGTTGGTACGTTTCATAACCACATTCACCGCGTCTTCCCGATCCACCTGGCTGACGGTAGCTTCGCCCTGACGGAAGAGTCGGTCAAATAAACCGTTCGCAATGTCGTCCGTAGCCTGAGGATTCTCGGCGGCCTGACCAGCGGAGGCTTTCACATCCCGTCCGGCCTGATCTGCCTTGCGTTCCAGATCATTGGGGTTGAGGGCAGGATTGCCCGTCTGGCGTAAAATGGTATTTACTTCGCCCCGCAAATCTTTCAGATCCAGCTCATTAACATTGATTCCATTTTCGGCTAAGGTTCCTTTAACGGCTTCTCCCAGCTTGGGTCCGGCAGCGGCGGCCACTGAGCCCGCTGCTGTACCGGCAGTACGAACAATGCCTCCTACGAGTCGGCTGGCTCCGCCAATCAAGTTACCAACGGTGGTGGTAAGAAAGTAGATAGTAATCAACGTCATTAAACTCCAGGTCAAAATCCCGTGGATCACTCCGTCGAATAAGCGGGGGGCACTCGCCAGGCGGCCTGCCACCCATCCGCCGGCCAGTAATGAAAGCAGGCTGGATACGATGTACCAGATGGCTGTTCCCAAGCCTAGTCCGGCCGTGGGATTTTGTTCTTCCACCGGGTCAATGGTTGACAAGCCAATGCCTAAGCCCAGCAGACTTAACAATAATTGGGATACCACGGCAATTAAGACACCGGCAAATACAGCACTCCAGGAAATCCTTTTGACGGGTGACAATGACTTGGAGTAAACAATTTCTCTTTCCATAAAAAGTTGAATAGTTTAAGTTTTGACATTACTCAATTAGGGTGAGTATCTGTTCAACTTAAAATCCCATACCAACTATTGAAAGGCCTTTCAGAGGAACCCCAATCGGTTTAGACTAACGTATTAGCCCTACTTCATTAATTAAATACTTAACTTATTTGATCGCAGGGTTAAGTATTTAATTCAATGCCCGGGGAAAGATACTGCTCTGATAAGCTGTTAAAACCCCTAATCGAACAGTCTTCTAACGGTCTTGATTAGGGAGTTACTATCAGAAAATGAAAGACATGAACGGCTATGGATGCAACCGGTCAGCTAAAAAGCTAGCCACCATGCGAAAAGTTACGATGCCACAGAATGATTACTGAACATTTTTGAAAAAGGTAGGCGAGTTGCCGTAGAGAGGCGTTTTGCCATCCCATTTTTCAATAAACTGCTGCTGAATCAATAGCGGGGATAACGTACGCTGACGTAGTTCGTTGGCTTTGGCGTCTGCTTCGGCTTCCACAATTTTCTTACGGGCCTGGGCTTCGGCTACGCGTAACTCGTTCTCTACCTGCATGGCCTGCTGAACGGCTTCGTTTTTGGCGTTAATGGCCCGGACAATGCTTTCGGGGTATCCCAGGCCGCTGGTGAGTTGTTCCAGTAAAAAACCATCCGCTTTAAAGGAAGAGTCAAGCGTGTGTTGTACGTCGTTTTCAAATTTAAGACGATTGGAAATGAGCTCGTCCGTAGTGTATTTATTCATCTGAATACGGAACGCATCCTTCACGTAATTAAGCAAAGTTGTTTTCGTAATTTCAGTAATATCCTTCCGGTATTTGGTAAAAATGTGCGGGCTTTTTCCGGCCTGAACGCGGAACGAAATCGTAGGATCTACCGTAAAAACACTACCGTCTTTCGCATTAACCGTGAACGCTTCGTAGTCGGCAGTCTGCATATATAAGGGAGATTGATACACATCTTCCGTGAAGGGATTATACCAAACCCGACCCGTTACCAGGACGACATCCTGCACTCCTTTATCTGAACCGTATTGTTTTACCCGGATGCCTTCATGACCAGCATCGATCCGGGTACAGGAGTAGGCGACTGTACTTAAAAGAGCAATGATTAACGTAAATTTTTTCATGATTTTACCAGGGTTAAGGTGAATCGAATCAGTAAGTAATTAACGAATAATAAAAGACTACCTCCAACCATTCCCAGCACAACAAACGCATTGGATGCTTTCGTAAGCCATTCAAAAACCCAGCTCATGGCGTACAGATCCAGAGCAAGGATTATCGGAATGAGGAACAGAAGATACGTTTTTTTATTCATGGGTGTAGGATCTATACTGGTCTGATTTATAGAAATTTAGACAAACATAGATGAAGACCTGCCCCGAAAGTAATCTATTGTGATGAGCGTAAAGAGAAAGAATGTATCCGGTAAATACTAAGGATGGAGTGTACGGTTAACAAAAATAGAATATAGCTAAAACAAATGTTGTATATATAACAAATATTGATGTCCTGAATGGTAAAAAACAGGACATCAGAGTAAAAAAACTAACCAATTTTTAAATCGTATTTACGCAGCAATCCCGCCAGACCTTCTACGGAAAATCTAGCTTTTTTAACCAGGTTGTTTTCAGGATCAATGGTGAAATTATAAGCTGTTAAAAAGTTAACCTGATCCAGTTTGGTTTGCGAAAAAACAGTACTATCCAGATCGGAATGTTGAAAATGACTACCCGTTAAAACGCATCCGGAAAAGTCCACACTTTTCAATGAACAATCATCAAAAAGCGTCTTGACCATTTTCTTATTCGTAAAAAGGCTGAAATCTAGTTTGCACTTTTTAAAACTTACGCTAAAAAATCCATTTTCGCAGCTACTAAAATTCACTCCGATTAATTTACAGTCATTGAACGTAACGTTGTTTAATACCGAACGACTGAGCGGTAACATCGCCATGTTACAACCCGCAAAGGTACAATCCGTAAATCGATTGGACGAAAAGTTACTTTCGGAAAAATCACACTGCTGAAAAACACAGTTTTCGAACTCTTTATGACGAATTTCCTGCCCGGAAAAGCTTACTTTTTCAAAAATTTCGTCCTGATAAAAATCTAAGTCCATTTTTCAAAAAAAAATTTGAAGCTTCGCTTCATGAATACGACATAAAAAACCCGCAGCAATTTGCTGCGGGTTTCGGTTCAGTAATCTATCGCTACTAAAAGTCTTCGTCCAGGGCGAATTTATTGGCGTCTTTTTCCTGCTGGTTGGCCATGACGCCCGCCTTCTGGTACTCACCAACGCGTTTTTCGAAGAAGTTGGTTTTGCCCTGCAACGAAATCATCTCCATGAAGTCAAACGGATTCGTCGCGTTAAACTGCTTTTCGAGTCCCAGGGATAATAAAAGGCGGTCGGCTACGAATTCAATGTATTGACTCATCAATACGGCATTCATACCGATCAGCGAAACGGGCAGAGCATCCGTTACGAATTCTTTCTCAATGGCTACGGCGTCCAGAATGATTTCGTAAACCCGCTCTTTGGGCAATTTGTTGATAATGTGGTTAGTGTAAAGCAGACACGCGAAATCACAGTGCAGTCCTTCATCGCGGGAAATCAGCTCGTTCGAGAATGACAGACCGGGCATCAGACCCCGTTTTTTCAGCCAGAAAATCGAGCAGAACGAACCGGAGAAGAAGATGCCTTCGACGGCAGCAAACGCAATCAGACGTTCGGCGAAGTTATCGCTGTCGATCCAACGCAGGGCCCATTCGGCTTTTTTCTGCACGCACTCGATGGTATCAATCGCCCGCAGCATTTTGTCTTTCTCCGTTGGGTTCTTGATGTACGTATCAATCAGCAGAGAATAGGTTTCTGAGTGGATATTTTCCATCATTACCTGAAAACCATAGAAACATTTAGCTTCAGCGTACTGCACTTCACTCAGGAAGTTGACGGCCAGGTTTTCGTTCACAATACCATCCGAAGCAGCGAAGAAGGCCAGTACGTGCGAGATGAAGTGGCGTTCACCGTCGCTGAGATTGTCCCAGTCTTTCAGATCCTGGCCCAGGTCAATTTCCTCGGCTGTCCAGAAAGAGGCTTCGTGCTTTTTGTACATTTCCCAGATGTCGTGATGTTTAATGGGAAAGAGAACAAATCGCATCGGATCTTCTATCAATAGCGGTTCATTTCCAATGTGCTCCTGAGCCATAATGGATTATAATTTTTTAGTTATGATTTAAAGTGGGACTTTGGTCTGGTTATTCTGAGAAATGTGGATAACCAGTTGAAAACCAAACTCTGGTAACAGGCAATAAAAACGGCCCGACCTGGGCCGTTTTCGTTCAACACCCCCGGATTTATGAGAGGGTACTTCAACAAAATTAAGGGTTTCGACGGGTGATGCAAGGAATTTTTTTAAAGAAGAAAAGGGCCTTTCGGGGAACCTTTTTATAACCTCCGTCTGGCGTGGCGTTTAAGCATCCCTCACGTCTGATAAATTCTGGAGACGCGTAAATTTTCCCTTGGTGTAGTAGGCTTGCATGCGGAAATCTGCATCAAACACGAGGAAGCTGGCTTCGTAACCCTTGTGCAGCCGTCCTAAAAAATGGTCTTTACCAATCACCTGAGCCGGGTAAAGCGAAGCCATTCGTAAGGCTTCGTCCATCGGAATTCCTACCTGATTTACACAGTTATCCACCGCCTGCATGAGCGTAAGGGCAGAACCGGACAAGGTGCCGTTTTCATCTTCAAAACGCTGACTTTCAGGATTCATAACGAATTTGTATTCCCCACGGGTATCTTCCGTCACGGCATCCGTGATGAGGAAAAGCCGATCTCCCATGATTTTCTTGGCAATCCGAACGCTGGCAAAGTCTACGTGGATTCCGTCAACGATGATGCTGGCCCGAACCGACGAATCCAGGGTTGCTCCCAGCAGGCCCGGTTCGCGGCTATTGAAGGGCGACATGGCGTTGAAGAGGTGAGTAACCAGACCGATCCCCTTTTGGAATGCCTGCATGGCTTCACGATACGTCGCGTTGGAATGCCCCGCTGAGAGCATAATGGGACTGGCCAGCAACCACTCCATCACTTCCGGATCAGCCTCTTCCGGAGCCAGCGTCAGGTAGAGTGGAAGGTCACCGGCCGCTTCAACCAGTTCCTTCAGTTCAGCGATGCTGGGTTTTCGAATGTATGACTGCAAATGAGCTCCTTTCTTAATAGGATTAAAGTAAGGACCTTCCAGATGCAGACCCACCAGGCCCGCTCCTCCCTGCTGCCGGTAGCTTCGACAAGCCTGAATGGCGGCGAGCATGCCGGTTAAGGGGCCGGTGTGATAGGTAATCTGAAAATGGGTAGTGCCGCCGCTGAGATTTTCCTCGTAGGTTTTCCGGATGGTTTCGGGCGTGGGCTCTGTCGTAAACAAAGCTCCCTGACCACCGTAGATCTGAAGTTCAATGAATCCCGGAGCAATGATGCTGCCCGCACAGTCTATGACTTCAGCCCCTTCGGGAGGCGTTTCCTGAATACTGGTAATGATTTTGCCGTCAGTAACCAGACAGTGATGGTCAAGAAATTCGGAACCCGTGAAGATGCGGGCATTTATAAAAGCAAAGAGGCTCATAACGTATGACGTTGAGCCTCAAAGAAAAGTATTGTTGATGACTTATAATTCAGTATCAGAAAATAATGTATAGCAACCAGGTCATGAATCCAATCCAGAGCAGGGCTCCCAAAGGCAGAGCTACAAACCAAATCAGAATATTCAGCCAGTCGTATTTAGCTGTTTTTTTAGCTTTAGAAGCTTTTTGGGTTGTTTTCGCAACTTCAACGGAATCAAAGTTAACGTAGCTAACGGGAGCAGATACCATGATTGATGATTTTTGAGATGTATTGAACTCTGATTCGATGAAACAAGATTAGCTTGTTTTTCAGCGATCTCTCTTATCATTCGATAAATGGTCAGCTTTGCCCGGTAAATGTCAGAATATGGAGTTAAAACGTTTTTTTATTTCATTATCAAAAGATCGAATAGGAACAAAACCAGTTTTTGAAATCAGTACAGAAAAATCAATACCCTGATAGTTAGACAGATAGACCAGTATAGGACAAAAATAAGATTATACCGTTTAGTTAACTGATTTTACTGGACTAAGCCTAGAAACTCCCGTTTCATTAAAAGCCTCAATGGCAAAAAAGTAAGGAACTCCCACATTCAGGGCTCTCAATTCCAGCGAGGCGGGCTGGTCGCCCCAGATTTGGTACGTTTGGTAGAGTTTATCGGGAGCAATGCCCCAGCGAATGTTATAGCCAACCGCTCCGGCTACCTTTTCCCAGCGGAGGTCCGCATTTCGCTGGTCTTTCTGGCGAATGACGCGAAGTCCGGCGGGGGTAAGAGGTGCTTTTCCGGGCGTATTTCCAAAAATCCGAACATCGCTAATGGCCAGATTAGGGCCAGCCGTGTAAATGTGCTCATAGCGGATGTAACGCGTCCGAACGGGCTGATCGAACGCTACATAAGCACAGGCCCGATCCCGCCGGGGTTGGGTAGACAAATCGGTTAGGATGTTCCAGCGTTTCCCATCGTTGGAGTGCAGAATTTTAAACTGGGTATAAACGGTTGAATCACTGTTATATACGTTATTCTGGTAATCTGTATAATTGATTTGAACGGCTTTTACTTCGCTTTCGTGCTGGAGATCCACCGTCAGCCATTCGCCGGGCTGATTACGCTGAGCGACCCAGAAGGTACGAGGATTTTCATCCGTAACCCGGCTCGGCTTGAGGGTGTCTCGGGTTGAGGAAGCCGACACCGGTTTCTGATAAGAAAGCAGCATCCAGCCCGTAAAAAGCTCGTCTTGGTTTTGCCATTTTTGAGAAGGCAGGTAATGAGGAAAATCCCCGAAGCGGGTATTGGCAAACATCTGATCGTCGGCGTCGAAACCGGCCGGAAACATGGCAATGCGTCGTTCCATGCCCCAGTTCAGGCCAATCCAGGGAGTGCCGGTATTCCAGTAGTTTCCGTGAATATCCTGAAAGGTGTTCCCGTGCCCGGCTCCGTTCATGAAACCGCCCGGTTTGTAGGAAATGGGGTTATAAGGAGCGTATTCCCAGGGCCCTAGCGGGTCTTTGCCCACGTAAGTGCCGGTGGCGTAGACGTTATATTCGGTGCCCGGAGCTCCGTACTGGAGGTAATATTTCTTATGATGTTTGGTCATCCAGGCTCCTTCCACGAAGGGTTTCATGAGGTCGGCGTGATTAGGACCAAAGCGTTCCCAGCCGTGTTTCCAGGGGTCAAGCCAGAACATGGGCTGGTAAGGCCCCGCGTACGTCAATCGTCGTTTATGATTCAGCTCCGCTCCGAAAATGGGATAGACGTTCGACGAACCCCAGTACATAAACCAGCGGTCGGTATCCAAATCATGAAAGATAGCCGGATCCCAGGGGCCGATGTCTTTGGGCAAGCGGGGGAGCCAGCGATTGTAGAACTGCAACTTCCCCTTTTCAGGCTCCACGGAGTACAGAATAGGTCGTTGTTCAAAGGTGGACTGAAACAGAAAAAGCGTATCGTTCACCGAAAGAGCCGCCGGAGCACACATATCCTCGAAGGGCCACTTATCAGGGGTAATGAACTCCCAGTGCGAGAGATCTTTGGAATGCCAGTACCCGCCGGAAATCGTGACGAAGAGGTAATATTCACCCTTATGATTGACAATAACCGGATCGGCTCCCGAACGGTACGATATCTGCTCATTCATCTGCTCAAAATTATACCTGTACCCAATATCCATGGGATTGCAGTAGGTCAGTTGTCCGGCCGAGGGCAGGGAGCCGCACAGAAAAAGAGCCAGGGGTATGATTCTGGAGAGTAAAGGGAATAAAAAATTCATGGCTTGCTGATCAGTACATAAGCTCAACCTACCACTTTTAAAGAGTGGAAGCAAGCGTCCAGATGTGTAATTCCCGACAGCCGTTTTCCAATAATACCTGAGCACAGGCTTCGAGTGTCGAACCTGTCGTGACCACATCATCAATCAAGGCAATGCTCTTGCCCTCAAGGGCCGATTTCTTCACTATTTCGAAAACATTTTCAACGTTTTGGAAACGCTCGATGCGGGTTTTATTCGTCTGACTGCTGGTCGCCGTCTTTTTTCGCAGCACCTCCGTCTCCAGAGGAATTCCCGTCACTTCAGAAATGCCCTTCGCAATGCAGTCGCTCTGATTATACCCCCGTTGCCGCAACCGGCTTTCGTGCAGCGGAACCGCTAGTAAAACATCCGCGGTAATGCCTGCGGTGTTGATTTCAGTCCCGAATAAACGTCCCAGCCACTCGCCTACTTCGGGCTGGTTGTTATACTTGAGCTGATGGAGCAGGTGCTGAACTTTTCCGCCCTTCTGAAACTTCAGATAGGCGTGGGCAGTGGTCAGGGGAATTTTACCGGCAAACTTCTCTGCGATGGTCGACTGTCCCGTCAGGCAGCTCTGCGTGCGGGGGAGCTCAAAATGGCAGGTGGTGCAGAGGAGGTATTCACCTTCGGCCAGTGCCTGCTGACAGCTCACGCAGATACGCGGAAAGAGAAGGGTCCAGAAGGACTGCCAGTAGCTTTTCATGGTTGGGGCAAGTTTTTGGCTAACTTCGCCGTGAAAAGCGGAAATGCGATTACCATTTCCTCAATAACCCGGACAGGAACCTGAATAAGGCCGTTTTCGACCTATGATTCACCATTAGTTTTGAATAGAAAATGTCACTCGTAGAACAATTTGACGAATACCGGGGCCGGATGAATGAACGCATCCTGGGCTCTGATAATCTGGTTATTAAGCGTTTGTTTAATCTGGATACGAATACGTATTCGGAAGGAGCGGTTTCCAGTAAGACCAAAGAAATGATTGGTCTGGCTTGTTCGATGGTATTACGCTGCGATGATTGCGTGAAGTATCACCTCGGCAAATGCCACGAACTGGGCGTAACGGAAGCCGAAATGCAGGAGGTTTTCTCCATTGCAACCGTCATCGGAGGAACCATCGTCATTCCGCACCTGCGGCGGGCGGTAGAGTACTGGGACGAATTGCAGAGTCGTAAAACAGAAGAGTAATGAAAGAAAAGGATCAGGAATGGGAAGCCCTGCTGGATCGTCTGGAAGCGATGATCGGCAAACGACCCAATGATTTGAACGGCGTACTGTTTCTCATTGGTGTGCAGGAACTGGGCAAAGGCCATCAGTTCTTTACCAAAGAACAGAAGCAGGATCTCATGCATATTGCCGTATGCAAAGTATTGAGTTACAGTGGCTATTACGAGCTGGAAGGCCTCGATGCCGAAGGATGGCCGCACTGGAAACTGGCCAAACCGCTGCCTTTCGTTGACTTATTGAGTCAGGAAGAATTGTTGAAACAGCACGTATTGGAGTATTTCGAAAGAGAACAGATTTAACCATCAGAACCCTGTCGTCGTTCAGACGGCAGGGTTCCTTTTTCCTATTGTATTACCATGAAACTGATTACTTACAACGTAAACGGCATTCGCTCGGCTCTCACCAAAGGGTTCGCGGAATGGCTGGAAAGTACGGATGCTGATGTCGTCGCTTTGCAGGAGGTAAAATCAGAGCAGCATCAGTTTGATAACACCCTTTTCGAGAAGATGGGTTACCAGCTTTACTGGCATCCGGCGATGAAGAAAGGCTATTCTGGAGTGGCTTTGTTGACCAAACATACCCCTAAGCACATTGAATACGGCTGTGGTAACGAGATTTATGATTACGAAGGGCGAATCCTGCGGGCTGATTTTGAGGATTTTTCCTTCATCAGTTTATACCTGCCTTCGGGATCGAGCGGGGAGTTACGTCAGGCCTTTAAAATGGAGTTCCTCCGGGATTTTCAGGACTATATCGATGAGCTGAAAAAGCAGATTCCCAATCTGATTATTTCCGGCGATTACAACATCTGTCATCAGCCTATTGATATTCATAACCCTAAGTCCAATGCCAACTCTTCAGGTTTTTTACCGGAAGAACGGGCCTGGATGGGCAGTTTTCTGGAAAGTGGTTTCATTGATTCCTTCCGCCATTTTCATCCCGAACCTCATCAGTACACCTGGTGGAGTTTCCGGGCCGGAGCCCGCAGTAAGAACCTGGGCTGGCGGATTGATTACCATCTGGTTTCAGAACCCTTGCGGAACCGGCTGAAAGATGCCGCGATCTGGTCAGACGTCAAGCATTCGGATCATTGCCCGGTAATGCTGGAAATCGATTAATAACTGTTGCCTGAAAGATGGGGTTGCAGGAGTAAGGTCGCCGTATAAGCTACATAGACAACGAAGCTGACAATGCCTGTTCCGCCCAGTAATCCGGTGCTGAAACGCAGGAGATTGGTGCTGGTTCTCCACTGCCAGTATTGCGTGAGGCTGTCCAGTAATAAGGGGATAAGTAATAAAATTGCCGCGTACGATACCCACGGCCACATTCCCAGAGCCAGTACTACGCCCAGGACATAGCCCGCGTACAAACCCGTACAACGGGCACAGACTGGAAATTGCTTTCCTTTCCAGAAAAAAGAGCGATCCGGACGACGATGACAGGCAAACATATCGTAAAGAAAGAATAAAGCGTTTAATTATGAAACAGGCCGGGAAATAGCCTTCTTGCTCAGGTTTTTCTGATAAAAACGCAGGTTAGCCTTAAATTAATGCTGAAAAAGCTCTATATCGCTGAAGAATCTCACCCTTCTTTGCTATGAATCGTGCCGCCTTTTTAGATCAGCTTTCGGCCGAACCTTTTGATGTCTGCATCATTGGAGGTGGAGCTACCGGAGCCGGTTGTGCTCTGGATGCCGCTTTGCGGGGCTTGAAAGTCTGTCTGATTGAAAAAGAAGATTTTGCCGCTCAGACGTCATCCAAATCAACCAAGCTTATTCACGGCGGTGTCCGGTATCTGGAACAGGCCGTCAGGCAACTCAGTCCCGATCAGTTTCGGATGGTGCGTAAAGCCCTGCACGAACGCCGGACCTTGCTGCAAAATGCCCCCCATCTGACGCGTCCGCTGGCTTTGTTAACGCCCTGCCACACCTGGTGGGAAGGTTTGTATTATACCATTGGTCTGAAGATGTACGACTGGCTGGCGGGTTCCCGCAATATCCAGCCCAGTCGCTGGTTATCGAAAGCAAAGGTGATGGAGCAGATTCCACAGTTACAAACCCGGCATTTACACAGTGCCGTTTTGTATTACGATGGTCAGCTGGACGATGCCCGGTTTGCCCTCGCTCTGATTAAATCGGCGGCGAAAGAAGGAGCTATCGTCCTTAACCATGCCAAAGCCCTGGCGTTTGGCTACTCCAAATCGGGTAAAGTGCGTAAACTGGAGTTACAGGATACCTTGACGGGTAAAAATTACAGTCTGACGGCCAAAGTGTTTGTAAACGCAACCGGACCGTTCTCAGACCATATCCGTACCATGGCCAATAGCAAAGCCCAGCCCCGCATGCGGGTAAGCCGGGGTTCGCACATTGTCCTTGAAAAACCGCATTTGCCGGGTAATACCGCCATTCTGGTTCCTAAAACCGACGATGGACGCGTGTTATTCCTGATTCCGTGGAAAGAGCAGGTGCTGGTTGGCACAACCGATCTGGAGGATCAGCTGAATGAACGGCCCAGGCCCACGGAAACAGAGAAGAAGTACCTCATCGACTATGTAAATCGATACCTCCAGAAGCCCATCACGGAAGCGGAAGTCAAAGCGGGTTTCACCGGACAACGGCCCTTGATTGAAGCGACCTTCGCCCGGGAAACGAAATCGCTGGTACGGGATCATGAGGTAGAAATTGATGATAAAACGAAACTGGTCAGCATTCTGGGCGGGAAATGGACGACGTATCGCCTCATGGCCAGTGATACTATTGACGCCGTTTGTGAATTGCTGAAACTTCGGAATCGGGATTGCCTGACGGAGAATTATCGGTTAGCCGGAGCTGAGAATTATACCCCGGATTTATTTCTGAAACTTCAGGAAGAATATCAGCTATCCGAAGAGGTAGCCCGGCATCTGGCCCGAACCTACGGAACGGAAGCTCATAAGGTAGCGGAGCTCACGCGTCAAGACCCCGCTTTGAAAGAACCTCTGGTCGAGAATCATCCCTTTGTTCAGGCAGAAGTTATTTTTGCCCGGCAGGAAGAAATGGCCTGCATCCCGGAAGATATCCTCTTCCGGCGGTTAGGATTGGGCCTCATGGATGAACAGGCAACGCAGCGGGCCTACGTTCGGGTAGAAAAGCTACTGAAGGAAGAATAAAAAAAGGCCCGAATTAATTCGGGCCTGACCAAGAGCTTAATAATCAGCGAAGATCAATATTCGTCTTCGTTGAAGAAGAAGTCATCTTTTGTCGGATAATCCGGCCAGATTTCTTCAATGCTTTCGTAAGGTTGACCGTCGTCTTCTAGTTCCTGAAGGTTTTCAACTACTTCCAGAGGGGCACCCGTCCGGATGGCATAGTCAATAAGTTCATCTTTAGTTGCAGGCCACGGAGCATCCTCCAAATAGGAAGCAAGTTCAAGGGTCCAATACATGCGTTTTCCCTCCTATGATATAATGGGTCCAGAAAAATGACTGCAAAAGTAAGTCTTTTTTGTATTCGTAATGGACTTACTCCTATTTTTCGTCCGAATAAAATAAAAAACGTTCCAAAATGTATCGTTCTTTTCCAAAAAAAAAGAACGTTCTTCCCAGAAGAAATCTAATTTATTGATTATGAGCGAAATGCATTCGTTTGAAAATAGTAAACTACGGAAAGTAGAAGTTTGTTCGTTCAGTTTAGAGTCTTGCCTGGCTGCCGAAAAGGCCGGGGCGGACCGAATTGAGTTATGTGCCTCCCCGTTTGAAGGGGGCACCACCCCATCCATGGGATTGACCCTTAAAGTCTTACAGTCGGTGAGCTTGAAGGTGAACGCGATCTTACGGCCCCGAGGCGGTGATTTTTGTTACGATGATTTGGAATATGAAGTCATAAAATCGGATATCGAAGCCTTCAAAAAAGCGGGAGTTCATGGGCTGGTACTGGGCATTCTGCTACCCGACGGTCAGGTGGATGTAGCCCGCACCCAGGAACTGGTAGAGCTGGCGGCCCCGCTTCCGGTTACCTTCCATCGGGCGTTTGATTTTGTGAAGGACCCCGTTCAGGCCCTGGAGGACGTGATTGCTACGGGCTGTCAACTGATTTTAACCTCGGGCTGTCAGGACAAAGCTCCCGATGGAGCTGAGTTGATCGGACAACTGGTAAAACAGGCGGCGGGTCGAATTGAAATCATGGCCGGAAGCGGCGTCAATGCTGCCAATGCTCAGGCCTTATTAGATACGGGTGTAGACGCCCTGCATTTATCGGGCAAGGTAAGCCGCGATAGCCGCATGAACTACCGAAAAGAAGGAATTGCCCTGGGGGGAGTACCTTCCGTACCGGAATATGACGTTTCGTATACCGATTGGGAACGGGTACAGGCGGTAGTAAAACAGGTTCATGCTCCCACTAACTAGGGTCAAAAGCAGGGCTACACACGAGCAATTTAAAAGCTTCCAGGCTATTTCCAGCCAAAGTTCGTACTTTTGAAAAAGCATCAGGCATAGACCCAGCCAGGTCTCTGAGCAATTATTCCATGGAACGTGTCGAGGCAATAGATTACCCTTCAACCGCGTTCGTGTTTAACTGAATACGCACTCTCATGATAAAACCGATTCTTAATCAGTTTATTACGTTTCGGGAACAAGGTCGAAAAGCATTTGCTGTACTGATTGATCCGGACGATGTACGTCTGGATGAATTTCCTTCATTATTGAAACGTGCTCAGGCTGAGCACGTTGATTTTTTCTTTCTGGGCGGTAGTCTGATTACCCAGTTCCAGATGGGCGAAATCATTGCTTTAATTCGGGAATACACGACGATTCCGGTCGTGCTGTTTCTGGGGAGTAATATGCACGTTCATTCTTCGGCTGATGCCGTTCTGTTTCTGTCCCTAATCTCGGGCCGTAACCCGGAGTATCTGATTGGGCAACAGGTCGTCGCTGCTCCCATGCTGAAAAAATCAGGTCTGGAAATCCTTCCTACGGGGTATCTGCTCATCGACGCGGGCCAGCAGACGACGGCTTCCTACATGTCGCATACGACACCTATTCCCAATAATAAACCCGCCGTAGCGGCCTGTACGGCTATGGCAGGCGAGATGCTGGGACTACGATTAACGTATCTGGACGCGGGAAGCGGGGCTTTAAAAAGCATTACCCCGGAAATGATTGCTGCGGTTCGACAAAGTGTGGAAACGCCCCTGATTATTGGCGGAGGTATTGATTCCGCTCAAAAGGCAAAAATCGCCTGGCAAGCGGGAGCCGATGTAGTGGTGGTAGGAAACGGGATCGAAAAGAACCCGGATTTATTACCCGAAATTGCCGCTACCGTTCGGAAGATGAATGAAAACCTAACGGTTCACTTATAATCGATAGATCTATAAAAGGAAAAGCCTGAGTCAGTGGTATGATCTCAGGCTTTTCCTTTTATATCGGAACGAGCTTATACGCCCTCTGCTTCCACTAATTTCACTTCGGGAACCATCCGGGTTAACAGGTTTTCAATGCCTGCTTTCAACGTCATCGTCGACGAAGGACAACCGCTGCACGAACCCTGCAGTAATAACTTCACCAGCCCGGTTTCTTCCTGGAACGAAGAAAAAGTAATTGCTCCGCCATCCATTTCAACGGCTGGTTTCACGTACTGATCCAGCACAGCCTTGATTTTAATAACCGTATCGGAATCCTGTTCACCGTTGATGACGTCGTGCTGGGTTTCAGCCGCCGCACGGGTTAAGACGGGCTTACCCGTATCCATGTAGCGTTTAATGAGCTGTTTGGTTTCGAACAACACTTCTTCCCATTCCGTTTCTTCGTCTTTGGTAACGGTTACGAAGTTATAGGAAATGAACACGCGTTGAACCCAGTCATTACCGAATAATTCAACGGCTAAAGGAGAGTTTTTTTCGGGAGAAATGGCTTCTTCGGGAGAAGCAAAATCGAAGGAAACGCCTTCAGGAACCAGTTCGAAGTTGATGACAAACTTCATGGAATTTGGGTTCGGTGTCGTTTCTGTATAGACAAGTACCTGTGGTCGGAGCATAACGCTGGGAATATCTGTAGTTATAGGTGTTTATCCAACACGAATTTACAGGTTTCAGTTTCAGGTTGTTCCTTTTTAGAATGAAAATCAAACGCAGAAACGCGACTTCATTGCGTCTGGCCGGAAGCCGAAGAAGAATGGAAAGGGAACCTAAACGCCCTCTTGTCCTGGACGCACCACTGGTGCAAGATTCCAATAGTGTACGGTGAATGAAGACAGATGCCCTTCTGTCGCTGGTTGCTTACAGCCAAAATCAGAAATCTGCATTGATTCATTTATCAATAATACGTAGAGACGTCCATTGATGGCGTCTCGGCTGGGGAATGAAAATACACGGGAAGGTAACCAAACTGCCTTTATCCAGACGCGATCAATGGACGTCTCTACAGATAAAGGAAAACGAAAAATCCCGCCTGAATCAGATTCAAACGGGATTTTCTAATGCTTTAAGTCATCGGCGTTTTTAGGTACTGAAAACAGTAGACTAAAAACTGAAAATGGACTAAGCTTCTGCTTTTACGGGAAGAACGCTAACGAAAGAACGTCCTTTCAGACCTTTCTTGAATTCTACAACACCGTCAGTTAAAGCGAAAAGCGTGTGGTCTTTTCCGATACCTACGTTACGGCCAGCATTGTGCTGAGTTCCGCGTTGACGAACTAATACGTTGCCAGCAATGGCAGCTTGTCCGCCGAAGATTTTTACGCCGAGACGTTTGCTTTCCGATTCCCGGCCGTTTTTGGAGCTACCGACCCCTTTCTTGTGTGCCATGATCTTGTTTAGTTTTTAGTTAATAGGGTATAATTGATAGTTTTTAAAAACCAGCAACTCTTCGCTACAACCAATTACAATGAAATTTCTTCGATTAAGATTTTCGTCAGGTCCTGACGGTGGCCGTTTTGCTTCTGATACCCCTTGCGGCGTTTCTTACGGAAGACAATGACCTTCTCACCACGAACGTGGCTTAGGATCTTGGCTTTAACGCTAGCACCTGAAACAACAGGAGCACCAACGGTAATGGCACCATCATTGTCCACCAATAGAACCTTATCCAGCACAAGGGCAGCACCTTCCTCACCCGCTAAACGGTGCGTGTAGAGGTATTGGTTTTGTTCGACTTTAAATTGCTGACCTGCGATCTCGACAATTGCGTACATTTGAAAATTATGTTTGGTCCTGAAAAATGGACTGCAAAGGTAGTGAAATCTTTTGACAATCAGCAAGTCGCGGGGGATTTTTGTTGTTGGTTACTCGTTGCTGGTTGTTAGTGATTGCTCAGGAGTAGATTCACCAATTCCTTCAAACAACTAACAACCAGTAACCAACAACCCCAAAACTACTCCAGAATCCGCTGAATGTCATTGGCGTCTTTCAAATACCCCTGAAAACGGTCGTAACTATCGGATAACATTAATCCTTTGAATTTCAGTAAGTTATTGATGTATTCATCCAGCACATCCAGGATATTTTCCCGATTTTGACGGAAAATGGGAATCCAGGTTTCAGGGGAGCTTTTCGCCAGACGCACCGTACTGGCAAAACCCGAACTGGCCAGTTCAAAAATCCGGTTGGCTTCCTTTTCTTTTTCCAGCGTGGTTAAGGCCAGAGCAAACGAACAGATGTGAGAAATATGGGAAATGTAAGCCGTATGCACGTCATGGGATACCGAATCGAATTCTGTAATCTTCATGCCAATAGATTCGTACAGCTCTTTTACCGTGGCAACAGCCTCTGAATCCGAGTCGGCCGCGTCACAAATGACATTGTATTTTCCGGCAAATAAGCCCCGGACGGCAGCTTCAGGCCCGGAATACTCCGTACCCGCCATCGGGTGCGTAGCCACAAACCGGCGACGGTTCGGATGATTCTTCACTGCTTCGACAATCGGACGTTTCGTCGATCCTACGTCGATCACAATTTGCTTATCAATCCGATCCAGAACGTATGGTAAAAGGGTCAGCAGTCCGTCGACGGGTACGGCCAGTATAATCAGGTCTGATTGGTTGATGGCATCGTCAAGCAAGGCCATTTTATCTACTAACTTCAGTTCAAGGGCTTTCACTACGTGCTCGACCTGCTTATCCACCCCGATGATGGTATCCGCAAAGCCTGATTCTTTTAAAGCCAGGGCCATCGAGCCGCCAATCAAGCCAATGCCAACAATTGCTACAGTCATGGTAGAGTTTTCTGTTTACAGTTTTTAGTTTTCAGTTGACTTAGCAAATGCCCCGGCTTTGCCGAATTCTTAAGATCGAGGCTTCAAAGACCGATACTTCTGCACAGAGCGAAATCCGGATGTAGCCATTCCCCTGCGAACCAAAAATGCCGCCGGGAGTGATAAAGACGTTGGCATTGTAAAGAATTTCATCGGATAACGCGTAGCCATCTGAATAGGTAGACGGGATTTTTGCCCACACGAACATCCCCGTTTGCCGGGGATCATAGGTACAATCCAGCAGGTCGAGTAACTCGAATACTTTCTTCTGGCGTTCGGCGTAAATGGCGTTCAGCTCATCATACCAGGACTCGGGGTTATGCAGAGCTTCAATCGCGGCTTCCTGTAATGGCAGGAACATGCCGGAGTCCATGTTGGATTTGAAACGGACGACATTGGCCAGATGCTCGGCACCACCCGCCAGCATACCCATTCGCCAGCCTGCCATATTATGCGACTTGGAAAGCGAATTCAGCTCCAGAGCCACTTCTTTGGCTCCGGGTACCGACAGGATGCTGTTATACTCCTTGTTTAAAATAAAACTGTACGGATTGTCATTAACAATCAGGATGTTATGTTCTTTTCCGAAGGCTACCAATTCTTCGTACAGGGCGGGCGTAGCCTTCGCTCCCGTGGGCATGTGAGGATAATTTACCCACATGACTTTTACCCTGGATAAGTCCGTCTGGGCCAGAGCTTTCAGATCGGGTAACCAGCCGTTTTCTTCCGAAAGATCATACTCCCGTACTTCCGCTCCGGTCAGCAGGGAGGCTGCTTTATAGGTCGGGTAACCCGGATTAGGCACGAGCGTAACCGTACCCGGTTCCAGGTAACTCATGGCAATGTGCATGATTCCCTCTTTTGAACCGATCAGGGGCAAAATTTCATGGGCCGGATTAAGCTCTACGTGGAAATAGTTCTGGTACCAGTTCGCAAAAGCCTGACGCAGAGCCGGAAGCCCCACGTAGCTTTGATAGGCGTGGTTGCGGGGGTTCTGGGCGGAATGGCTCAGAGCGTCAATCGTCTGGGGCGAGGGCGGCAAATCGGGGCTGCCGATACCAAGGTTAATCACGTCGAGGCCACGGCTCTTCATTTCGGCGATTTCTTTGAGCTTCGTCGAAAAGTAGTATTCCTGTACCAAACTGAGCCGTTGAGCGGGCTGAATCGTTGCCATGTTATTGGATATAAAAACAAAAAACCGACTCCATACGGGCCGGCTGCGGAATGATGCAATGCTTTTTGAAAAGGCAATTTCCTACCCGGCTCTACGCGTTGGCGTAGTAGTAATAATAAGAAGCCGTGTACAGAATCGTTGCCATAGTTGTTATCGAACGGAGCAAAAGTATCGGGCATTTTTGGAATCGCCAAGGAAATCTACTGGAAATGTTGAGCGTAACTGTAAAATCGCAGCTCATGGTCAGTGGGGCTTATTCTGAACTTCCCGAAAGTTCAAAACTTTAGGGAAGTTCAGAATAAGATCGCAAACGCTGGCAAATTTTTTTGGTAACTTATCAACCATTAACTCTAATCCCAGAATTGTTATGGCTACCCTTCAGCGTACCTTTATCAGTCAGGAAGAATATCTTCAAATCGAACGCACCGCTACTGGAAAAAGTGAATACTTCAATGGTCAGATCATCACCATGGGTGATCTCAATGAACTGACTTCCGAAAACTGGGGCGGCAAATACCACAACGTAATTCAGGAAAACCTGTCACGGGCCATTGACGAGCATTTGCAGGAGCAGGGAATGGGCCACAGTTTCACGGGCGATCAGCGGATTTTTGTGGAGGAGACGAAGTATTATACCTATCCTGATCTGGCCCTTACGGTTGGTGAACCCGAATTCTCGGACAGTCAGGTGGATACGCTGCTGAATCCGGCGGTTATTGTGGAGGTGATGTCCGCCAAAAGCAGTAATTATGACCGGGGCAGTAAGTTTGAAAACTATCGTGCATTACCCTCACTTCAGGAATATCTGGTCATTGATTCCCGCCGGATTTACGCAGAATTATGGCGGAAGAATGAGTCCGGCCAGTGGACCTTAGCGGATCAGGCCCAACACGGTTCGGATATGCTTCATTTGCAAAGCATCGACCTGTTTATCCTCATGGACGATGCCTACGAGCAAACCGAAGGCTTGCCCGAAGAGGAGTTTTCGATACGTTAATCTCCATCCGTTGTAAAGCTTTGAAGCCCCGCCTTTTCCCAGGAGAAAGCGGGGCTTTTGCATGGGGAAACTAGTAAAAAGAAAGTCAGGCCCCTAGCCTGAAACGACGCCTGAATCTTTAACGATCCCTACGCTCAATCGAAAATCCGTTCGTAACTTCACGGCATGGAAGACAAGCAGTTTGTGGTTTCGGCCCGGAAATACCGTCCGGTGACTTTCGATTCAGTGGTGGGGCAGTCGCACATTACAACGACGCTCAAGAATGCCATTCGGACGAATCACCTGGCTCAGGCGTTTTTATTTTGTGGACCTCGTGGAGTGGGTAAAACGACTTGTGCCCGAATTCTGGCTAAAACAATTAACTGCCTGCGGCTGGATAACCGTGTCGAACCCTGCGGGGAATGCGAAAACTGCGTGGCATTTCAAAACAACGCTTCGCTGAACGTCCATGAGCTGGATGCGGCTTCCAATAACTCCGTAGAAGACATTCGTAACCTGATTGATCAGGTGCGTTACCCGCCCCAGATGGGCAGCAAAAAAGTGTACATCATTGATGAGGTACACATGCTTTCGACGAGTGCGTTTAATGCCTTCCTGAAAACGCTGGAAGAACCCCCGAGTTACGCCATTTTCATTCTGGCAACGACAGAAAAGCATAAGATTCTGCCGACCATTCTGAGTCGCTGTCAAATCTTTGATTTCAACCGGATTCAGATTCGGGATATGGCCGATCATCTGGCTCATATTGCGGATAATGAAGGAATCAAGGCTGAATACGACGCTCTGGAGTTAATTGCTCAAAAAGCCGACGGGGGCCTTCGGGACGCTTTGTCGATGTTTGACTTGAACGTTACCTTTTCCAAAGACGGGCAGATTCATTACCACGATGTACTGAGCAATCTGCACATCCTTGATTACGATTATTACTTCCGGCTGACGGATGCTTTTCTGGCCGAAAGCGTTCCGCAAGCCTGGTTATTGTTCGATGAAATTCTGCGGAAAGGCTTCGATGGACATCAGTTCGTGGTGGGTCTGATCGAGCACTTCCGTAACCTGATGGTCTGCAAGGATCCCGCTACGGTTAGCTTGTTACAGGTATCAGAATCGGTACAGAATCGGTATCTCGAACAGTCGGCGAAAGCATCTCTTTCGTTTCTGTTGTCGGCCATGAGTCTGGGCAGTCAGTGCGATATTACTTACAAACAGGCCAAGCAACAGCGGTTACACGTGGAGATTACGCTCTCCAAAATGGCTCACCTGCCTTCGGTATTGAATCTGGCCGGGTTACCCGTTCCAACGGGTACTGAAGCTGCCGAAAAAAAAAAGTTAACGCCTGAGCCCCTTGCTGAAAAACCAGTAACGCCGACGCCCGTGGCTACCCCAGCACCCGTGGTAACTCCCGTGGTTACTACACCGCCGGTGACGCCAGCGGAAGCGGTAATCCCTCCGACCGTTGTGGCTGAACCAGCGGTTACAGCAGCTTCCGCTCCTCCGCGTCCGGCCCGACCCGTTACGTCTCGTTTAAAGCCAATAATTGACCTTAATAACTTCGAAGAAAAGTCGGACGTAACGACGGAACAAAAAGAGTCCATCGTCCGTCAGAATACGCCTTACACGGAAGAGGAGCTGCACAAAGCCTGGCATGAATTCGTAGAAATCCGCCGACAGGGCGGCTCGATGAGCGAGGTCGTCATGCTGGACCGCGTCTTTACCCAGGATGGCAATGTTATTCAGCTGGGTGTGGATAACCCCGTTCAACTGGAATTACTGAACGACCTGAAGTCGGACTTATTAATGTACCTCCGGCAAACGCTCAAGAACGGCCAGATTCAGATTCACGCCTTTCTGATGGAACAACAAACCAATCGCCAGCCCTACACGCAGGCCGAGAAGTTCAATTACCTGGCCGATAAAAATCCGGCTCTACTGGATCTTAAAAATAAGCTGGGACTGGATTTTGACTGGTAATGTAAAGGCAAATACTCGCCTTCTGCCCTCATTCTCTTATCTTTGCGACCCCAAACAATACCCTTACCAAACCATTTTCGGGTATTAGCGACTAACCCTTCATGAAACAAATTGACGTTTGTCTGACTCCCGAGCTGCTCTATCAGCATAAAATTGATAATTCCATTGTGGTCGTAGTAGACATTTTTCGGGCCACTTCCTGCATGGTAACGGGTTTTGCCTATGGTGTGCAGTCCATCATTCCCGTAGCCAGTATCGAAGAATGCGTACAACTGCGTGACAAAGGATACTACGCCGCCGCCGAGCGGAACGGCATGACGCCCGAGGGTTTTGATCTGGATAACTCGCCCTTCAGTTACATGAACGAGAAATTTGCCGGTTCCACTATCGCCGTAACGACTACGAATGGAACGCTGGCCATCACCAAATCACGGGCAGCCGTGAAAGTAATGATCGGATCGTTCCTGAATCTGGAAGCTTTGACCCAATACCTCCGCAATCAGCAGTATGACATTCTCGTGTTATGTGCGGGCTGGAAAGGCAAACCGAACCTGGAAGACACCTTGTTTGCCGGAGCACTGGTGGATCGGCTGCAAAACGAATTCATGATCTCGGAAGACGCCGCCATGATGGCACAGCGGCTTTACGCAGGAGCTAAAAACGATATGTTAGGTTTTGTGGCCAACTCCTCGCACGTGCGTCGTCTACACCGACTGGGCATCCACAAAGACATTTCTTATTGCCTGCAACACGATCTTTACGATGTATTACCCGTTTTACGCGGTAATCAGCTCGTAGCGATGTAAACGTTTTCAGGAAATAAGTCCAGACGCAGGTAAGGTTTATGACCGTGCCTGCGTTTTTTCATTCAAGGATCAACATCAAAAACGCATGAAATACCTTCCCTGCCTGATTTTATTCTTTAGTCTTAGCCTGCATTCGATTGCTCAGAAGACGAAAAAGCCTGTCAAAAGAAAAGGTAAAGTAACGGTAAAAGCACCCGCGGCTTCACAGACCGCTCTGGATGCCCACCTGCTTCAGCCCAGACAGGCCTTTGCTTATGACCTTGTTAAGGGCAGTCTCGGTAAAACCGATCCGCAGGATGCGGACAAAAACTATTACGATACGTACACCTTAAGTCTGAACGAAGGCGAAGAGCTCAGACTTGAAGCGGCCACCGACTGGTATCGCATAGCAATTGCACTGGAAAGTCCCGACAAACAGGTACAGACGAGAAAAGATACCGATGAGTTTCCGGGCTTCAGTATTCAGAAACTAAGCTATAAGGTTCCCGCCACGGGCACGTATCAGCTGAAAGTATCATCGACCGATCCCAACAGTGCGGGTGAGTACATCATCCGAAAGTTCCTGCTTCCGGCTACGTTAGTTCTGCCCAACGAGCAGGCTGATTTCTGCGAGCGGGTCAATTTCCTCTTAGCTCAGCATCAGGATCATTTCGAACAAATCAAAGGCAAAAAAACGAAAACCGATAAGAAAGCAGGCATTACCGACCATTACCAGACGGCCTTCGCCTTTCTGCCCGGAAAGCCGTCAGAGATTCTTTTTGAAACCGAGCAGGAAAAAACAAAGTATCAAACCATCCTGGGCGAATTTACAACCAGAGAGCAGGCCCGCCAGTTGCATCAGCAGTATGTGAGCCAGTTAAAAAGTTGTCTGTCGGGCTGGGAACCGGACGAATTATCCGGTGAAAAGTTCGAACAATTCGGGGTGTCGAGTTACACGGATTTTATGTCTCTGACGCTGAAAGAAGTGGGAAAGAAGAAGTTTCAGGTGATTTTAGGCCTGGACTAAGCACTGAATATTGCATCTTTTCAAGAAGATGAAAGAAAAAGAAGAAATAGTAAACTAATTTTTTAGTAAACCCGTTAGACCCCTATGAACTCTTTTCAGGGTGGACTTGGCGGAACACCCTGAAAAATTTATACGCGAACACCTGCGGCTCTGCGGCAGGTGTTCTTTTTTGTGCCTGTTTTACAAATACGCGTGTTTCATACGACGGGCAGCCAACCTTTTTCATCAGTTTGGAGTCTTGGCTTAAAACTCTGAACTATGAAAAAAGTACTACTGATTACCGCGTTACTCATTAGTCTCGGTATTACTTCTGGTTCGGCCCAGTGGCAAACCCGTCTAGGAGTGAATGGGCTGCTGTTACCGCTCCGAACGCTGGAAATTACGGGTGAATTCAAAAAGCAACCCTGGTATAGTTTGACAGTGAATACGGGCTACGTTCATCAATCAGGATACAAAGGTATCGGAGGAGTGAAATTGGATGACATGATCGACAACAGATCCAGCTCTGGCTGGTTTGGTAAGGCTGGGGGGCGGTTATATCTTTTAAGTTTTACGGGCCATGAACCGGCTGTTAATGTCTTTTTAGGGGCTCAGGTTATTGCGGCAAGCTATAATCAGAGCGGAATCCAGCCAAGAGATAGCTATGAAAACGGCACTCTGGTTTCCAGTTTTTCTGAGGTCAATGCCAGAGGATTTATAGCAGGGGGAGCTCTCACGGGAGGCCTAACCTTCAGCCTTTCGAAACGCTTTCAACTGGACGCAGGGGGGCAATACAGTGTTCTGCCCCGGCGAGATGATTACGTAGGATATATTGGATTCAATTACCAACCTGGTTTTGGAGTGACCAACCGGGGCGGTAGGTATCTCAAAAGCTTTCAGGGGTTATTGGTGTTGAGTTATTTACTTTGAGTGAAGAACTTTTGTTGCGATCATTCAGAGAGAGGCAAAAAAATCCAGAGATGGATCAGAACATTTCAGAAAAACGGGTCATAAAAAAAGCACTTACCATTGCTGATAAGTGCTAAGCTTTGAAGCTCCCGAAGCTGGGCTCGAACCAGCGACCCTCTGATTAACAGTCAGATGCTCTAACCGACTGAGCTATTCGGGATTGCGTTGAAAGCGAGTGCAAAACTAAGGCATCAGACAGCCGAACGCAAGTGTTTTGTAATATTTTTTTAATTAAATGTTCCCCGAGTCTGCGTGTACTGGTCGTACTGCTCCTGGTATTTTCTTCTAAAGCCCAGTGGATCAGCGATTCGCTTGAAAACCTGACTGGTTTCTCCAGTACCATGAATAGAGATGGTTCCGAAGCCTAACATCCGGCCCCAAACGCTTTGCTCGACCTGAATGCTCTCTACTTTGTTTAGGTTGAGCTCAATGGTATCCCGTGAAATGAAACCGGTTTTCACCACCAGCCGTTTGTTCGTAATGACGAACTCATCCGACGACCGCTTGATCCAGGCGGCAATGGTGAGCGTGAACAGAGAGGCCCAGGTGAGAAAGATAGTCCAGTGGTACGTCGTTTCGAAAACGACGTGCTCGTCCTTAATGAGATGGTTATTGACGTAGTTACCCATAATGATATAAATCGTTGCTGTAATGAGGAAATGAGTAGCAAAAATAAGGCCACAAGACGGAGGAGTCGGTGGCCTGAGAAAAAATATCCTACGAAAATGGAACGTACACTACCTTTTTAGTTTCGAAAAACTCTTCGGTAAAGTAATCGGAGAGATCGTACACCTGAGTTTTTCGGCCCAACTCCTTAAGTTCTTCCTGCAAATCACCCCCCTTCAGGTATAAAATTCCGTTCCTGAGGTCGTTAAACTGGTTCTTATGAACCTTGGTCTTGACCCAGCCATAAAAGGGCGTCAGACGGGTAACCGCCCGGCTCACTACGAAGTCATAGGCTTCAGCCGTTACCAGCTCCGCTCTTTTTTGTTCGGCCCGAACATTGGTAAGGCCCACTCCCTGGGCCACATCCTGAACCACCCGAATCTTTTTACCAATGCTGTCCACCAGATGAAACTGACATTCCGGGAACATAATAGCCAGCGGGATGCCGGGAAATCCACCACCCGTACCCACGTCCAGGATTTCACTCATGGGTTTAAACTGCATTACTTTGGCAATGCCCAGCGAGTGCAGAATGTGGCGTTCGTAAAGGTTATCCACATCCTGGCGGGAAATGACGTTGACCTGTTCGTTCAGAGTACGGTATAAGTCGCCGAGTTTGCCAAACTGCTCTTCCTGCGTTGGCGTCAGGTCCGGGAAATATTTTTTGATAATGTCCATCGAGTGTTGAATTTAATAGTTGGGCTTATCGCCAGCTCATTTTTTTACTGAAAAAGCCGGAGACTACCGCCATGCTGAGCAAATACAGCGTTAATGTAAAATCGAAAATCGGAAACTGATAGCCGGGAATCGAGTGGGCCAGTTTTCGACTGGTCTGGTACCAAATGATCCAGGTGAACAGCAGGCGAATGAGAAACAAAACTATACTCCAGCCTAATGATCCAACAGAACCGCTCAGTAGGGAATACAGCATTATTCCCCACAAAAATAACCAGCTGGTCACGTGAGAAGCGGCCAGTAACCCTAATAAAAACTGATCCTTCCGGCGGTAATAACTGCCTACCGAAACGTGCCGGCGTTTCTGGTGAAACCATTCCCGCCAGGTAGCTTTAGGTACGGAATACATCAGGCTCTCCGAATGCAGGCAAACGGCTGTATTTTGAGCAGTAGCAACTTTGTTAATAAAAAGATCATCGTCGCCACCCAGAATGTGCATAAATTCCTGCAACCCATTCTGGTTCAAAAACAGCGATTTTCGATACATCAGGTTTCTTCCGACGCCCATGTAAGGATGACCCGCCAGGGCAAAGGAAATGTATTGCAAGGCCGTATAAAACGTTTCAAACTGGATGAAGGCATTCACGGACGATTTTTTCCGGAAATAAGGAGAAATACCCAGCACGATGTCTTTGTCAGGACTCAACTGAGCGGCCATGCGTTCAATCCAGCGTTCCGAATGGGGACGGCAGTCGGCATCAGTGAGTAAAAGTACGTCATACCGAGCCGCGTGAATACCCTGCGTGAGGGCGAATTTTTTAGAGGAAACACCCACTGGTGTCTCAGTGATCGTTATCACTTTTACACGTGGATATGTATGAAGAGCTTCCGACAGAAAAGCGTCACTACCGTCGGCTGATTTATCGTTGACAAGGATGATTTCAAACGTTTCGTAGTGCTGATTTTGAAGTAAAGGAAGTAATTCCCGCAGATTTTCCAGCTCATTCCAGGCACAGATAATCACCGAAACTCCCGGGTAAACTGCGGGAATGGGCGAGCGTACCGAAACGAAAGCCGTTCGGGAAAAAATCATTAGAAACAGAAACTGAATACCACAGGCGATACTCAGCAGGAGGAAACCAGTCACAGCAAGGTTTGAAATTCAGGCCGCAAAAATAAGCGTTTACTGCTGAAATATAGGCGTTCCGGCCTGCTTACCCCCGATTGTCCTTACCTTTGTACTCTTTATAGAAGCCAACATGAAATTTGATTTAATAAAACAGGACGCTCAGAGTAAAGCCAGAGCGGGGCGTATCGAGACGGATCATGGAGTGATTGAAACGCCCATTTTTATGCCCGTAGGAACCGTAGCTTCCGTGAAGGCGGTGCACCAGCGGGAACTGAAAGAAGACATTAAGGCTCAGATTATTCTGGGCAATACCTACCATTTGTACCTGCGGCCGGGTTTGGAAATCATGGAGAAGGCCGGAGGACTGCATAAGTTCAACGGCTGGGATCGCCCCATTCTTACGGATTCGGGCGGTTTTCAGGTGTATTCGCTGGCTGGAACGGGCCGCAAAATTGACGAAGCAGGGGTGAAATTTCGTTCGCACATTGATGGCTCCGTGCACACTTTTACGCCCGAAGGCGTCATGGACATTCAGCGAACCATTGGAGCCGATTTCGTGATGGCCTTTGATGAATGTACGCCTTACCCCTGCGATTACGGCTACGCCCGTCGTTCGATGGAAATGACTCACCGCTGGCTTCAGCGTTGTTGTGATCGTTTCGATGCGACGGAGCCCAGGTATGGTCATTCACAGTCACTTTTTCCCATTGTCCAGGGAAGTACGTACCCTGATTTACGCCGTCAGTCGGCGGAATTTATTGCTTCGATGGGTCGGGAAGGCAATGCCATTGGCGGACTTTCCGTGGGAGAACCCGCCGAGGATATGTACGAAATGACAGAGCTGGTCTGTGACATTCTTCCGTACGACAAACCCCGCTACCTGATGGGAGTAGGCACGCCCGCCAATATTCTGGAGAGCATTGCTCTGGGAGTAGATATGTTCGATTGCGTATTACCCACCCGCAATGCCCGGCATGGGATTTTGTACACCACGCAGGGCATTATCAACATCAAAAACGAAAAATGGAAAGACGATTTTTCGGCGATTGATGAATTTCTGGGAGGCTACGCCAGTACCTTTTACAGCAAGGCTTATGTACGGCATTTGTTTAAATCCGACGAATTACTGGGCCCACAAATTGCGAGTGTACACAACCTGACCTTTTATTTGTGGTTAGTGAAAGAAGCCCGTCAGCAGATTCTGAACGGTACCTACGGTACCTGGAAAGATCAGATGATCAGACAGGTAATGCAGCGGTTATAAAGCAGCAGGAGCAGAAAACTCTGAAAATCTTTGCCGTTATTCAAACAAGTAGGTTTTTTTCGTCGTATATCTGAACGTAGGATTCCGCTCGACACGAATCAGGTAAGGGTAGTGATACCATTACCTTTTACTTTTGTGAAGTTTAGTCTCCAACTATCAACCTGGGAATTGTTCTAATTCCGTCTTTTAAAACAGAACTTATGAGAATTGTACGCTGTCTGTCTTTTTTAGTACTCGCAGGAATGATAGCCGGGAAAGCCGGTGCTCAAACCAAGCCTTACCGGCCAAACGCGTTATACGAAGGGCCTAACGCCTTAAATACCTGGTCCATTGGTGTGCGGGGTGGTTCACCTCAGTTTCTGGGAGATTTGCGGGAGTACGATTTCTGGCCTGCCCCTCACCCTAAAGAGTACGCTCCCGCCTCCGAACGGGGAGCCGTGGGTTTTGGTCTGGATGTGAACAAACAGCTCTCTCACCTATTCGGGGCCAGCTTACGTTTAGACGCGGGTAATTTGCGGGGAGCCAAAAGCCGGATCTACAATTCCTATTTCCGGGCGGAATACTATCAGGCAGCCCTGGTGGGAAGTACGAACCTGAAAAGCTTACTGTTCGGGCCACGGAAGCTGAATCGCTGGAAGTTTGACTTACATGCGGGGGTTGGGGTGATGTTCTTCAACTCTACAGCTTATGAAATCGGAACGGGCCGCGTGAAACGCAAGTCGAACATTACGCAGGAATTTGTCGACGAAAGTGGCATTACCGGACTTCAGGTTTCTTCCCGGAAAATGACGCGTGAAGTAGTATTTCCCGTCGGTTTGGCGATTCAGTATGAGTTATCTCCCCGATTCGACATTGGTCTGGATATGGTGCTGAATAACGTCAACACTGAAAAACTGGATGCAACCGTAGGAGGCGACAACTCGAGTATGTACGATTTCGGTGGAAACCGGGGCGACATCAGCGATTATAAACGCGGCAATTCAGCTCTGGATAAATACGTCACGCCTTACCTTTCCGTGACTTATAAATTTGGTAAGAATCCTATTAAAGTAGGTCGGGATAAAACCTGGGATGTATCCCGGGGAACCTATAACCTGCGTTACACCGATCCTCGTTTGTTGTACAAGCCTGAAAAAATTCTTTCGATGTCGGAGATTGACTCGATTGCCAAGGCAAACCGTCCCAAAGACATTGATCCTCGTCTGTTGCTGGATTCAGATAACGATGGCGTTTCGGACTACTTCGATAAACAACCCGAAACTCCGGCCGGAAGCATTGTGTCGGGTGCCGGGGTAGCTATTGATTTCGAACAGGTCGTGAACTCGATTATTCCGGGTCAGGCTTGTCTGGAAGTGTTTGCGAACATCAACTTTGAGACCAACCAAAGCACCATTAAGCCCGAATACGAAGAAATGCTGTCGCGGATTGTTGAGTTACTCAACCGTACCAATTGCCGTCTGCAATTAACGGGTCACGCGGATCGTCGTTCTTCGGATCGTCACAATATTGCTCTTTCCGAACGCCGCGTACAGGCCGTGAAGAAATACCTGGTGAACGCCGGGGTCACGAACCCAAGCCGAATCCTGACGGAATCATACGGTTCCTTCAAGCCCATCGGAGATAACACGTCGAAAGATGGACAGGAGAAAAACCGTCGCGTAGAGCTGCGATTCTTACCCTAAGGTTTAATCGAGCATAAGCAAACAAAAAAGGAAGCCGAAAGGCTTCCTTTTTTGTTGAGCTGCGATGTAAGGGCGAACGACCTTCGTTGGATTAAATTTTATCGAATCCGCAGTAAGGCACCAGCACTTTGGGAATGTTAATACCTTCGGGCGTTTGATTATTTTCCAGTAATGCCGCCAGAATGCGGGGTAAGGCCAGTGCAGAGCCGTTCAGCGTGTGCAGTAACTGGGTTTTACCATCCACTTTATACCGAAGCTTCAGACGGTTCGCCTGATAATTCTCAAAGTTAGAAACAGAGCTACATTCCAGCCAGCGTTGCTGAGCCGCAGACCACACTTCAAAATCGTAGGTCAAAGCAGACGTAAAGCTCATATCGCCACCGCACAGGCGGATGATCCGGAAGGGTAACTCCAGTTTTTGCAGCAGGCCTTTGACGTGTTCTACCATCTCTTCCAGAGCCTGATAAGAGTTTTCGGGTTTCTGAATCTGAACCAGCTCTACTTTATCAAACTGGTGCAAACGATTCAGTCCCCGCACGTGAGCACCCCAGCTGCCCGCTTCCCGACGGAAACAGGGCGTATAAGCCGTGTGACGAATCGGTAAATCCTGATCGGCTACGATTACATCGCGGTAGATGTTGGTTACCGGCACTTCCGCCGTTGGAATCAGGTATAAATCATCTTCGCTGGCGTAATACATCTGTCCTTCCTTATCGGGCAACTGGCCTGTACCAAAGCCAGATTCTTTATTAATCAGGATGGGGGGCTGAATTTCCATGTAACCCGCCTCTACGGCTTCGTTCAGGAAAAAGTTAATCATCGCCCGTTGCAGACGGGCCGCTTTGCCTTTATACACCGGGAAACCGGCACCCGTGATTTTGTTACCTAATTCAAAATCAATGATGTCGTATTTCTTGATTAATTCCCAGTGCGGCTGAGCGTTTTCGGCCAGCGTGGGCTTGTCACCCCACAGGTAGACTTCTACGTTCTCCTCGGGCGTACGGCCTTCCGGAACGCTTTCGTGGGGAAGGTTAGGCAGTTTAACCAGCTCGTCCTGTAACACAGATTCGATCTGGCGAAGCTGCTCTTCGAGTTCTTTCGAACGGGTTTTCAAAAGGGCCGTTTCCGCTTTGGCTACTTCGGCCTCTTCTTTTTTTCCTTCTTTCATCAGGCCACCAATCTGTTTGGCCAGGGCGTTGGACTGAGCCAGCGTAGTATCGAGTTCGGCCTGCGTTTCGCGGCGTTTCTGATCCAGCGTTAATAATTGCTCGATGGCTTCTTCGGGTTGTTTGAAGTATTTCTTCTTTAAACCGGCCAGCGTTAATTCTTTATTTTCCCGGATGAAGTTAAGTTGTAGCATAAGTAATCAGGGCTTTTAAAAGCCCGCTAATGAGTCGTCAGATCGAAAAAAGAACGCGGATTTCTTCTGATACAGTCGAGAATCCGCGTTCAAAAATAGTTTCTCTTTATGTAAATCAGGGAGCCGTGAAAATGTCTTTCATGGTGTCTTCGTAGTGAAACAGACGCTCATTGAGGGCATTCAGGGCTTCATTTTTGGCAGAACCATCCACCAGAATGGAAATGTTATGTTCCGATCCACCGTACGAAATCATGCGGATGGGAATGTTTTTCATCGCGTCCAGTACCTTCAGAGCCACTCCTTTTTTATCCGCCGAGAAGTTACCCACGATGCAGATAATCGTCTGGTTGTAATCGTGGTCTTCCAGATCCGCGAATTCTTTCAGTTCCGCCGTGATTTTTTCCAGATTTTCGGGATTATCGATCGTTACCGATACCGAAATTTCTGAAGTAGTGATCATGTCCACGGGTGTTTTGTATTTCTCAAACACCTCGAACACGCGACGCAGGAAGCCGTAGGCATTCAGCATACGCGTCGAATGAATGTAAATGGCAGTGATGCCATCTTTCGCCGCGATAGCCTTGATTTCCCGTTCGCTGGATTTGGTCGCGATCAGGGTTCCAAAAGCTTCGGGTTCCATGGTGTTCTTCAGCCGCACGGGTACGCCGCGTAATTTGGCGGGAGTAATCGTGCTGGGGTGAAGAATTTTCGCTCCGAAATAGGCCAGTTCAGCGGCTTCCTCGAAGGTTAACTCCCGAATCGGGAAGGTCTTTTTCACGATCCGGGGATCGTTGTTATGCATGCCGTCGATGTCCGTCCAGATCTGGATTTCTTCGGCCCGAATGGCTCCACCGATCAGCGATGCGGTATAATCCGAACCACCCCTTTTGAGGTTATCTACCTCGCCCCGGGGATTTCGGCAAATGAAGCCCTGCGTAATGATGATTTGCTTGTCTTCGTGCTGGTCCAGCATCTGGCCCAGGGTTTCTTCCGTGAAGGAAAGAACGGGTTCATTGTCGGCATCAATCAACATAAAGTCCAGAGCGGGAAATAATACGGAGCTTATGCCCTGTTCCCGCAAATATGCCTCAAACATCTGCGTAGACAGGATTTCTCCTTCGGCTACGAGTTCTTTTTCCTGCTTCAGCGTGAAGGGACGGATGGAGGTGACGGACTGAATAAACGAAAACTCTTTCTCCACAATTTCCTGTCCTTCCGCTAGCCCTTCAGCCGTTTGGTATAGATCGGGCAGAAAGGCATCGTAATGAGCCCGTAGCTCGGCAATTTTCTGAGCCAGCTCCTCATCGTTACCTGCTTTCGCTAACTCACCCATGGCAAGCAGGGCATTGGTCGAGCCGGACAACGCGGAGAGAACAACAATTTTTTTGCCGCTATCGGCGGTAATCAGGTTTCGAATGGAGTGCATCCGTTCGGGTTTGCCAACGGAAGTACCACCAAATTTCCAGACTTGCATGAGAGGTAAAGTATTGATTAAAGTTTGAATGTATCGGTAGGTTTGAGAGCGTTTGAAAAGTTTGAGGGGGTTTGAATGGATTGAAGAGAATAGGAGGGGTAAAGGGCAATTACGTTACCTTCTCAAACTAATTCAAACGGTATCAAACTTCAAACCTTACTCAAACGCTAAAAAGAAACGCCCAGCATTTTGATGGCCGTAATAGCGGCCTCATCGCCTTTATTGCCGTGAATGCCACCCGCCCGATCCAGAGCCTGCTGCTGAGTATTAGGTGTTAACACTCCAAAAATCACGGGTTTGTTATACTGAATACTAACATTCGTAAGCCCCTGAGCAACGGCATGATTAATGTAGTCGTTATGCTTGGTTTCACCCTGAATGACGCAGCCAATGCAGATTACGGCGTCAATGTGGGAAGCCTGGGCGGCCAGAGCGGCTCCGAAGCTCAGCTCATAACTGCCGGGGACGCTGCGTACGTGAATGAATTCTTCGTTGGCTCCGTATTTCACCAGTGTTTCGTAGGCTCCGGTAAAAAGAGGACCCGTGACTTCGCTGTTCCATTCGGCAACGATGATCGCGAAGTGTTTTTCGGAAATATCAGGAAGGTTTTCAGTACTGAAAACGCTTAGATTTTTAAGTGCAGAAGACATGGTTTATCAACAGACAAAACGATGAAACAAAAAAAGGGATGCGACCATCTGGCCTCATCCCTTTCATTTTTAGTGCTTTTAGCCCTAAACTACTCGGAAGCTGGCCCTTCAAGAATGGCCTTGTATTTCTTTGCAGATACATACTCAGCCGATTGAGGGTATTCCTCAATAATCTTGGAGTACGAATCAATGGCTTCCTTGTTTTGCTTGGCTACTTCATAAGCCGTAGCCAGCTTCAACAGGTACGTAGGGGTAAAGAATTTATTAGGTTTGTAATCAGCCGCCTTTTTGTAGTAGCTGATCGCATTTTCAGTATCTTTTTTCTCCAGATAGGCATCACCGATCAGAGCGTAGGCACGAGCCTGCACCAGTAAATCACTGCTGCTGAAATCTTTCAGATGCTCGATGGCATCGTCAAACTTGCCTTGCTTCAATAAGGCAACACCTGCATAGAAATTAGCCAGTTTCCCTGCTTTGGTAGAACCGTATTCATCAGCAATAGAAACCAGTCCTTCAACACCGGGAGCTCCTTTCAGAGCTTTGTTAAGCGAATCTGCTTCAAATTCGTTTACTGCTGGAAACAAAGCCGCAGAGGCATCCGCGTTCTGAGAATCCTGCCAGGCCTGGTAGCCGAAGAAACCTGCTACAACGATAATCGCTGCCGCAATAATGCCGTATACAACTTTCTGATTTTTATCAAAAAAAGACTGGGCTTTTCCGAACTCGCCCGCTAATCCTTCGGGGCTCTCCAAGAACTCTAAGCCGCTGTTTTTCTTCGCCATTGTTAGGTGCTATTGAAATTGGAACGCAAAAGTAAGCAACCCTAGGGATAGCTCAAACGATTACGCCTAAAGTTTTAGGCGTATATCTAAAATAGTTCCAGAATGTTTTAACAAATTAGCGTTTAGGGCTTTCCACGCTCGTATTGCCGTACGCAGGACAGTTGTTTTTGCGTGCACATGAGGCCAGCGACAATACGGCCAAAAGGGCGATCAGGTAAGCAGACTTTTTCATGAATCGTTTCGAGTAGTTTGTAGGATCCTCTTTCTTAAACCTCAGCAAGTTACAATTTTTTACTGAAAAAGGGAATAAGTCCTTATCAGACCTATTCCCCATTTCCCGTTTAGTTCTCCTGTTCCTGAGCAACCGACGATTCCTGTTCCTCGGCGGCGGCTTCCTGGGCGTTGGCCTGCATGGTCGCCGATTCGTTGATGCCTTCTTTCGGTTCCAGACCGTAGCCCAAAATCTGCAGCATACTGTCGTGCGTTTGCTGAGGAGCAAAAAGTCGGCTGGTGATGTTGCCCTCTTCGTCCAGATCCACAATGACGTGTTTCGGAGCCGGAATCAGACAGTGCTGAATCCCACCGTAACCGCCCAGTGATTCCTGATACGCTCCCGTGTGAAAGAACCCAATGTACTGGTCTTCGTTTTCGATATCGAAGCTCGGGACGTATAAATCTTCCGAATGGGCTTCTGTATTGTAGAAATCCTGAGAATCACAGGTTAATCCACCCAGATTTACCTTTTCGTAAGGCAAATCCCAGTTATTGACGGGCAGCATGATGTACTTCTGGCCAATACCCCAGGAGTCAGGCAGCTGCGTAATGAAGCTACCGTCAATCATGTACCAGAGCTCACGGTCGTTCTGCTGTTTCTTGTCGATTACTTTGTAAATAACCGCACCGCTTTCCCCTACCGTATAGCTACCAAATTCCGTGAAAATGTTCGGAACCGGAACGTTGTTCTTGTTACAGATCCACTGAATGTTTTCAATGATTTCGTCGATCATGGCCTGGTAATCGTACTTGAAGAATACCGAGGTCTGAATGGGTAAACCACCGCCAATGTCAATCGAATCCAGATCAGGACATACTTTTTTCATCTCGCAGTATTTGAACATAAAGCGAGTCAGCTCCGACCAGTAATAGGCGTTATCCTTGATACCGGAGTTGATGAAGAAGTGCAGCATTTTCAGCTTCAGTTTCGGATTGGGCTGGATTTTGTTTTTGTACAAATCCATGATATCCGAATACCGAATGCCCAGACGCGACGTATAGAACGAGAAATTAGGTTCTTCGTCCGTCGCAATCCGGATGGCCAGATTAACGTTTTCCGCGTGGGTGTTTTCGATGTAGTAATCGATTTCTTTCAAATTATCCAGTACCGGAATACAGTTGAACCCGTCGTTAATCAGGTTCGTAATGTATTTCTGATATTGGGGCAATTTGTAGCCATTACAAATGATGAACGTATTTTTAGTCAGTTTTTCCTGACGATACAATTCCCGGATGATGGCAATGTCATACGCTGAAGAAGTTTCCAGGTGGCAGTTATTGCTGAGAACTTCTTCCAGAATGAATTGAAAATGTGAAGATTTCGTACAGTAACAATACGTATAACTTCCCTTGTAATTGAATTTTTTCATGGCATTCCGAAACAGCAGCCGGGCATGTTCGATGTGCTCTTCAATTTTGGGCAGGTACGTAAGTTTGAGCGGGGTACCGTACTGACGGATGATGTCCATCAGAGGTACGTTGTTGAAAAGAAGGGTGTTTTTCTCGTCAACACCGAACTCCCGGGTAGGGAATTCAAAGGTTTGCTCAATGAGATCAATGTAGTTTTTCATCCTTTGGGACGGAAATACATTTTAAAGGTGAATTTTCGAATTAAAATCTGGGTTTTCGCTGGAAAGGGTCAAGATATCCACCGACCTATTCGGAAACGAGCGTGCGAAATTGCACGGAAATTATAACCTTTGCAACCGAAAAACCACCGCAATAATTGCAGGGCCGGTTATTTTTTTTACATGTTTTCTCAGGGAAGGCACTGGATTAACGCAAGCCTGAAACTTTATTTTTTTAAAAGCTGATTTTGAATGACTTCACCCAACGAAATAATTCAGTCCCAACGTATCCATTTTATTGCTATTGGCGGAACTGCCATGCATAACCTGGCTCTTGTTCTGAATCAGAAAGGAATCACGATAACGGGCTCAGACGACGAGATCTACGAGCCCTCCAAAACCCGACTGGCTCAGGCGGGTCTTTTGCCCGAGCAGATGGGTTGGTTTCCCGAAAAAATTACGCCAGAGCTGGATGCCGTTATTCTCGGGATGCACGCTCGTGCCGATAATCCGGAGTTACTGAAAGCCCAGGAACTAGGCATTCGGGTGTATTCCTATCCGGAATTTGTCTTTGAGCAAAGTCGCAACAAGCAACGCGTCGTTATTGCCGGAAGTCACGGAAAAACGACGACTACAGCCATTATTCTACACGTGCTGAAATATTTCAACCGAAAATTTGATTACCTCGTCGGAGCCCGCGTCGCTGGTTTTGATACGATGGTGAAATTGTCGGATGATGCTCCGCTGATCGTCATTGAAGGCGATGAATATTTTTCATCACCGATTGATCGTCAGCCTAAATTCCTGCATTATAATCCCCACATTACCCTGATTTCGGGCATCGCCTGGGACCACATCAACGTCTATCCCGAGTTTGAAGCCTACGTGCATCAGTTTGAACTGCTGGCCGAAAGCTCTCCCAAAGGCGGCATGCTGATCTACGATGACACGGATGATGTAGTGGCCGTGATCTGCAAGAAAGAACGCACGGATGTACAACCTTTCGGATACACCGAACACCCACACGTAATCCGGGAAGGAATTACGTATTTACTTAAGCCTAGTGGCGAAGAAGTTCCGCTGAAAATTTTCGGTGGCCACAACATGAAGAACCTGAATGGAGCAAAAACGGTACTCGAAAAAATCGGTATCGAGGATTTCATGTTCTATGAAGCCATTCAATCCTTCACGGGTGCCGCGAACCGTTTGGAACGGGCGGGTAACAATGATTCAACGGCTATTTTCCGGGATTTTGCTCATGCTCCTTCTAAACTGGAAGCAACGTCCCGAGCGGTAAAAGATCAGTTTCCCGAGCGTAAACTCGTAGCCGTGGTAGAGTTGCACACGTTTAGCAGCCTGAATAAATACTTCTTACCTCAGTATAAAGACAAGTTCAATATGCCCGATGTGGCCGCGGTGTATTACAGTCCGCATACCATCGAGCAAAAGAAGTTAACCCCCATTTCTCCGGAAGATATCACGGAAGCTTTTGGGAATCCTGATCTGAAAGTATTTACGGACAATCAGAAATTACGGGAGTTTTTGATGGCTCAGGAATGGCAGAATGCTAATTTATTGCTAATGTCTTCCGGCACGTTTGACGGCTTGAACCTGCCCGAACTGGCTGCGGATATTCTGAAGTAAGCGTTGCGTTTGGGGTTTTGTGTGTAGCGTTACCGGAGACTTAGAAATCTCCGTAAAAGAACCCCATCGGGGTTAAATACGAATAGCCCCTCATGCAATGCGGGGTTGGAGGGCGGGAATAAAAGTCCTCACAAGTTAATAGTTCGAGTTATTACGAAATAAAATAATCTCATCGGATTAACTATGAGTAGCCCCGTATGCAATGCGGGGTTGCAGAACGGGTAATCAAATCTATCCTCGGGTGATAATCCGGAGCTATTATAAAATTTAACCCTGATGGGATCATTGAGTAATCCTTAGAACTAACTCAAAACAGTAAACCCCAAACCCTTAAGCGGATATCGAAGGATGTCCGCTTTTATCTTTCTGTATATGAGAATGTTAACGATTTTATCCTTACTTTTGTGCCTCGTTTTTCAAAGTGAAGCTCAAAAAACACCGCTTCCTTCGGGTATCGTCGGCCAGGTAACCTGGAAATCCGGTAATCAGATGCCCTCGCCCGACCGGCCGGTGAAAGCCGCGAAAGGGATCAGGCGGGAAGTCTGGATTTATGAGTTAACGCCGCAAAGCCAGACTGAACAGCTGGATGGTTTTTACCAACGCATCCGAACCAAACGGGTTGCAAAAGTAGTTACCAGTCGCCAGGGCAAATTCAAAGTGAAACTGGCTCCCGGCAGGTATTCCATCTTTACTAAAGAGCAACGGGGGCTTTGGGCCAATATCTCGGACGACGACGGTAATGTGTATCCCATTACGGTTGAAGCCGGAACATTTACGCCGGTTCAGTTTGAGATTAACTACGCAGCCGCATTTTAGACCATTAAAGAAGCAGAACCCTTCGACGAGCCGGTGGGTTTTCTGTCTTACCAGTCAATGAAAACCAAAACATTACGCAAGAATAAAGTCAACATCGTGACGCTGGGTTGTTCCAAGAACCTGGTGGATTCGGAGAACCTGTTTACTCAGCTGAAAGGCAACGGGTATAACGTTGCTCACGAGTCAGAAAAGGACGATTCTCAAATTGTAGTGATTAATACCTGCGGCTTTATTGATAACGCCAAACAGGAATCCATCGATACCATCCTCCGCTACGTAGACGCGAAAGCGGAAGGAATGGTCGAGAAAGTGTACGTGACGGGCTGTCTTTCGCACCGCTATAAAGACGAACTGGAACTTGAAATTCCGGAAGTGGATGCCTGGTTTGGCAGTAACGAGATGCCTCGTCTGCTGAAAACCCTGAAGGCGGATTACAAACATGAGCTGGTCGGTGAACGTCTGTTAACCACTCCCGCTCATTACGCGTATCTGAAAATTGCGGAGGGCTGTGACCGCCCCTGTAGTTTCTGTGCCATCCCCCTGATGCGGGGCAAACACGTTTCCCGGACGATCGAAGATCTCGAAACGGAAGTGCGTTCGCTGGCTCGCCGTGGTACAAAAGAACTGATTCTGATCGCTCAGGATTTGACGTATTACGGACTGGATATCTACAAAAAACGGAATCTGTCCGAATTGATGGATCGGATTTCGGACGTGGAAGGCATCGACTGGATTCGTTTGCAATACGCCTACCCTTCCGGTTTTCCGATGGACGTGCTGGACGTTATGAACGCCAAGCCAAACATCTGCAAGTATCTGGATATGCCTCTGCAAACGGGTTCAACAGAATTGCTGAAAACCATGCGTCGCGGCATTACCCGTGAGAAAACGGAAGAACTCATTCATTCCATTCGCGATAAAGTACCCGGTATCGCTCTGCGGACGACGCTGATCGTGGGTCACCCCGGCGAAACAGAAGAGCTATTCGAAGAAACCTATCGTTTTGTGGAAAACTCCCGCTTTGATCGGTTAGGCGTATTCCAGTATTCCCACGAAGATTCGACGCATTCGGCTACGATGGAAGATACCATTCCAGCCGAAGAAAAACAGCAGCGGGCGGACGATATCATGGAATTACAACAGGGAATCTCGCTGGAGCTGAATCAGGCGAAAGTGGGCAATACCTACAAAGTATTATTTGATCGCAAAGAGGGCGGTTACTTCATCGGTCGTACCGAATTTGATTCGCCCGAAGTAGATAACGAAGTACTGATTCCGGCCACACAATACGTAAGTCAGGGTGATTTCGCTCAGGTGCGGATTACCTCTGCGGAAGAATTTGATTTATACGGCGAGCTGGTCTAAAGACAGAAGACAAGTCATGAAAAAAGGGATTGAATCAATTTTCAATCCCTTTTTTTGTGGGCAAATAGGACTCATAAGGGATGAAAAGTACTAACCTGAAAACTTTTTGAACTAAGCCAGAGTCGATACAGTTTGTTTGCCAGTCCCGTTTTACGAACTTCGGGCTCGAAATCCCGGTATTATGCAGGTTAGCTGTATCTCTTTAGCCCACACGCGGCAGTTTTCTTCGCTTTTTCAAGAGTTTATTTCTGGTCAGGAAAAACTGAAACCCTTTTATGGAGAATTTCCTGATTTAGAAGGATTTAAAAAGCAGATTGAGCAGAAACAATTCGACGCCGAGAAACGACAGACGCTCGTTTCCGTTCTCGAAAAGCAATATGCAAACATTGAGCATAAGCCCGATTTTAGTGTCTTACTCAATGATAAAACCTTCACCGTTACTTCAGGGCATCAGCTCAACATCTTTACGGGCCCGCTCTATGTTATATTTAAGCTGGTAACCGCGATTAATCTGGCCAAACGTCTCAAGCAGGAATTTCCGGAATATACCTTCGTGCCGGTGTACTGGATGGCTACGGAAGATCATGATTTTGAGGAAATCAATCATTTCCGGCTTTCTCAGAAAACCTATACCTGGCACACCGATCAAAAGGGAGCCGTGGGTCGGATGAATCCCAAGGAGCTGGCTTCTTTGCTGAAGGAAATTCCCGAACGCTTACCGCTGTTCGAGGAAGCTTATCTGAAGCATGATACGCTGGCGGACGCCGTCCGGTATTACATACACGAGTTATTCGGTGCAGAGGGATTGATTTCCCTGGATGCCGACGACCGGGCTCTGAAAGCGGAATTCCGTCCCATTATCGAGGATGACATCTTCAATCATACCGCCTTTACGCTAGTTCAGGAGACTTCTGAAAAACTGGAGCAACTGGGTTATAAACAACAGGTAACCCCCCGCGAGATTAACTTCTTTTATCTGGAAAATGGATTACGTGAACGTCTGATTCCCGAAGAAAATGGCGTAAGCGTAAACGAAACCAAAATTGCCTTTTCGGAACCGGAAGTGCGAAAACTACTGGCTGAAACACCGGAAGTCTTTAGCCCGAATGTGATTCTGCGGCCGGTTTATCAGGAAGTTATTCTGCCTAATCTGGCCTACATGGGCGGGCCGGGTGAGCTGGCTTACTGGTTACAGCTTAAACCCGTTTTCGATCATTACCAGATTCCCTTCCCGATTCTGATGCCGCGTAACTTTGCAATGGTCATCAGTCCGGCCACGCAGCGACGGATTAGTAATCTGGAACTTCAGGTAGGCGATTTATTTGAGGAGGAAGCTTTGCTAAGAAGACAATACGTAGAAAAACACGCTTCGTATTCACTGGATATTAATCAGGAAGTTGAGCAAATTTTAGCGGCGATGGAGAGGATCCGTGCGAAAGCCGTAGTGGTTAACCCCACGCTGGACGGGCACATCAAAGCAGAAGAACAAAAATTCAAAAACTGGTCGGATCGACTGGACCGAAGGATTTATGCTTCCGAAGCCCAGAATCAGGAAACGGATATGCGGCATTTGAGTGAACTGAAAGCTCATTTGTTCCCCGGCGGCGGTTTGCAGGAACGTACCGACAATTTCCTGAACTTCTATCTCGCTAATCCTGAGTTTATTACGCAGCTGCTGGACACGTTCGATCCCCTGCGATATGAGTTTTATATTCTGAATGAAGAATAATAAGGGCCCGGTAATGCACCGGGCCCTTGTTGTTTCCAGGTTTATACTCCGCCGTGGCTGGTATCCTCACCAGCCATGGTGGTAAGAGGCGTCGATTGATCGTGTCTGGGTAAATGCGGTTTTAGTTACCTTTCAAATGATTTTCATCTTCCAGCGTAGACGCCATAAATGGACGTCTCTACGTTTTATTTTCCCGGATAATAGGTCTGACTCAGCGTGTAATACGGGATTAATAAATGATGGATGAAGACATTTTTGGAGCTATCCGGATACTTCTGCCGGTAGGCTTCATTGGGCTGAAGAATGATCGGTGAACCTGCCCGCATGTAGTTACTTCCCTTCTCATACTCCGGCTGAGGTAAGTCCGTTTTATATTTCCTGATTTGAGAATAGAGCATCTTACCCAAATTTTTACGAAAACGTTTTTCTGCCACCCGAGTCGCCCGGTCCATTCGATTGAACACCCGGCTCAATACTACCCGGGCCAGAAAAGGCTGTTTTTTCAGCGTAGGCTTAATGCTCTTGAAAGGATTGACATTATTAAAATCGGATAGCGTCTGAATGGAAAAAGGCGTTTCGGGTACCCAGTCCGAAGCGTTTAATACGGTGTAGCTTGAGCCCTCACGAGTCAGAAACTCATAATCATACGCGAAGTATAAATTACCCGGCTTGGGAGCGGCACTGCAATAGGTTTTGAAATGAAGATCCTGCGGTAACTCCTTACGATTCATCAGATCGGCCAGATAGGCACGAGTCAGATACGCCAGAGCACCGCCCTGACTGTGACCCATAATCAGAAAATCACGGGTACCCGTTTTATATAACTCCTGAATTTTTTCGGTAATGGTCGGAGCTAAATCAGACAGTCCAATGGTCCAGCCGACATGAACCATTGCTTTGGGATTCTGAGCCAGCTGATACCGGAAAACCTTCCCATTTCCCAGTGTCAGTTCTCCCGTGGCCGGGATCATGGCGGCGTAGAAATTCTCCAGCCAGCTGGGCGTTTCCTGCACCGTTCCTCGAATACAGATGACACCTACGCCATCCGTTCGCTTCCATAACTCCCAGAGATTTTTCAGTTCCGACTCGGGACTGCGGTATAAACGCTCATACCGAACGGGTTTAGGAATGATATCCGTTTTGGCGGTGTCAACCTGCTGATTGAAGAGCTGCAGCATTTCCCGGTATTCTTCTCCGTCAAAACCCGGCTGAAGTTTCTGAGCGAAGGAGGAGGAAAGGCTCACGCCCATCAATAAAATAAGGAGGAAGGGTTTCATAATTAGAGGTTGAAACAAGAACAGATCGTAAGGAATAGGTTTTTCTACAAAAGAAGAAATTAAATCAGCTTGTTACCGAACTTACGCAAAAATTAGAACAAAATCCTATGCGTTTTGCCACGAAAGCCATTCATGCCGGCGTTGAACCTGACCCTACTACGGGGGCAATCATGACGCCCATTTATCAGACCTCTACTTACGTTCAGGAAGCTCCGGGCGTACACAAAGGATACGAATACTCCCGAACCCACAACCCCACCCGGACGGCCCTGCAACAGGCACTGGCCGCCCTGGAAAACGCCAGCCACGGCATTTGTTATGCTTCGGGACTGGCCGCTACGGATGCCCTGCTGAAATTATTTAAACCGGGCGATGAGATTATTGCCACGAATGATTTATACGGAGGAACGTACCGGATTTTCGTCCGGATTTTTGAAGACTTTGGACTGAAATTCAAGTTCATCGACCTGAGTGATCCGGCGGTAGTAGACGCGGCTTTTACGGACAGTACTAAAATGCTCTGGCTGGAAACGCCGACCAATCCCTTACTAAGAATTCTTGATATACAGACCCTGGCCGAAAAAGCCAAAAGTCGCGGAGTGCTAACGGTGGTGGATAATACGTTTGCTTCGCCATACTTACAAAACCCATTGGATCTGGGGGCGGATATTGTCATGCACTCGGTAACGAAATACCTCGGCGGCCACTCCGATACCGTTATGGGAGCTTTGATGCTGAATGATGATGAACTCGCCAATCGGCTCCGCTTCATTCAGAATGCCTGCGGTGCCGTACCCGGTCCGCAGGATTGTTTCCTGGTATTACGGGGAATCAAAACCTTACATATCCGTATGAAACAGCACTGCGAGAATGCCCGTCAGGTGGCGGATTTTCTGGTGAATCATCCGAAAGTAGGCAAGGTCTATTACCCCGGTTTAAAAACTCATCCCGGCCATGAGCTGGCCGCTACGCAAATGCGGGATTTTGGCGGAATGCTTTCGTTCGAACTCAAAGGTGACGATTATCAGGAAGCCGTTCGGGTGATGTCGAGCTTTGGCGTATTCTCACTGGGAGAATCGCTGGGTGGAGTAGAATCTTTATGCACGCATCCGGCCAGTATGACGCACGCCAGTATCCCCAAATCCGAACGGGAGCGATCAGGTTTAAAGGATACGCTGATTCGGCTGAGTGTAGGGATTGAAGACGTGGAGGATCTGATCGAAGATTTAACGCAGGCGATTGGATAATCAACAAAAAAGCTCGGCCGCTAACGGCCGAGCTTTTTTGTTACTAAAGATTTGAGGCTTTAAGCCGTAAGTCGCACCCTGACCTGTACCGGGATAATGGTGTCTCCATTATCCAGCGTTACCAGGAACATGAAGGCAATTTCGCCATTCGCTACTACCAACGCCCGGTTTGCCGCTGATTTAGCTTTAAACTGAGAAAGGGTAGTGGTGAATTTAGCAGTTGTGCCGGTTCCAGCGATAGGCGTAGCGATGTAGGTAGCCGCGGCTACTCCACCTGCGTTGATGCTGGTACCGCCACCAGAAACCTTAGTGATTTCCTTAATGGTACGTCCGCTGCTTTCTGGAATGGTAAGCGTGAACTCAATCGCAGAAGTGGAATCCTTGATTGATTTGGTGATGTAAGGATTGAAACCGTAGGTAGTCGTACCTGGAAAGGTTACGGGTACTTCCGGACGGTTATCTTCATAGAAAGTTCCATAGTCGCTTTTGCAGGACGTAAAAGCAACGGCCATGCACAAGCTCAGGATGAGAAATATATTTTTCATTTGTGTCAATGATTAGAATTGAAACTAGTTAACGTCCCACCAAACCCGCACATTCTGTAAAATGTTGTTGGGGAAATTAGGGTTACGAGCAATCTCCTGATCGATGTAACGGGCCCGAACCGGACGCGTTCCATCCACGCCTACGGCGTTCTGGTGAGGAGCCAGCGTGGGGTAACCCGTTCTCCGCCAATCATTCCACTGCTCCAGGCCGTTACCATACAGAGAAATATACTTCTGAGTAATGATCTGCTTGATCTTGTCCTCATTGCTGCCCGAAAGGGTTACTACCGTTGGGTTAGCCGCGAAGTAAGCCGTAATATTTGCGTCAGAAATACCCGCTGAAGTCATTGAAGCTTTGATTCCTTCTTCGTATAATTTCTGAGCATCACCTGCCGTTCCCAGACGAATGACTGCTTCGGCCAGGATGAAGGCACGTTGCCAGTTAGTAATCAGCCGGACAGGGCCTACACCGTCTGTTCCGGTTACATACGTACTGAACATCGAGCGGTTGGCCGCTGCTGGAGGAGATCCGGCAAAGCCATTGTCAATAGTAACGTAATCACCGCTGGGTCTGGTCACGAAAACAGGCAGACGAGGATCTTTTAATCCCTGCAGCAAGTTTACAAATCGGGTACTGATCAACTGATCCGTGCTAAAGGAAGAGTTATACGTATACGTATAAATTGGGCTTTGACTACCTACCTGACCGCCAAACTTAACCGCTAAGTTCTGAGCGTTGGTTGTAATGTAGTTGTTACCCTGTAGTACTTCATTGATAATCGTTTTCGCCCGATCAGGGTTTACGCTACTGATCTGAAGAGCTAACTTAAGCAATAAGGTATTACCGGCTTTCTTCCAGTTATCCATCGTACCACCGTACACCAGATCATCGGATCCAGGCTTGGTCGTACTGGCTTTTTCCAGATCAGCCAGACCTTCTTTCACCAGATCAAACAGGCTTTGTACACCCTTGCCGCTGTTACCCAGGTAGATGTCTTCCTGCGTATCCAAAGCGGGCTGAGGATTGGCGTCACCTTTTAAGGCCTGCGAGTAGGGAATATCACCCCAAACGTCAGTCGTCAGAGCAAAGGTATAGGCCTTCATGATTTTGGCAATACCAATGTAGCTGTTGGAGTTAGTCGCCTGAGCCGCTTCGATCAGTTTATCGTAATTGATCAGGGCACCACCGTAGATTTCGAAACGCCATTGGTTACCGAAATCGGCTCCGTTGGTGTTATACCGATCCCAGGTAAAAGGGCTTCCGTTTGCTCCCGCCGTAACGCTCATAATTACGCTGGCGAAACGGTTTAAATCGTTTGCATTAGAGAACGCAGAGCCTACCAGACCACTGGGTAATAACGTGGCTGGAGTTACACTCGTCGGGTTATTGGGTGTCTGATTGATATCTAAAAAATCAGAGCAGGAGGACAAAGTAGCTACGGAACAAGCAATAGTTAGCCCCGTAACCCATTTTTTATGTCTTGCTAAAAACGTCATGAGAATCGTCATTAAAATGTTACACGAAGGTTCACACCATAGTTGCGAGTCGTAGGAATACCGTTCAAGTCCAGACCCTGGATGTTACCGGCACCTTGTGTGTTGATCTCTGGATCAGCTGGGAAACCAGGAGCAAACATCCATAAGTTCCGACCGCTAACCCCAATGCTCACGTTGCCGAATGGCGTACGGTTCAGGAGGGAAGTAGGCAGCGAGTAGTTCAGGGAAAGTTCGCGGAGACGGTAAGCAGTCGCATCAAAGACAGCAGCTTCCGAAGCCAGACCACCTAAACCAGCCCAGTACGTCTGAGCGGATACCTGAATGTTGTTGGGACGAGTCGTTCCATCCGCATTCTGGATTACACCGGGAAGAATGCGAGGCTGATCGCGATCAACACCTGTGATCTCCGTTTGTCCGGCACCTCTCATATCCACCTGAGAGAAGGAGTAGATCTGACCACCTTTATTGATGTCGAACAGAGCCGACAGGGTAAATCCTTTGAAAGTGAAGTTGTTGGTTAAACCAGCAATCCAGTCTTTCTGAGGATTGGCAATCACCTGACCAGCGATGCCGGGTACGAATGCACCCGTTAACGGGTTAATCAGTAACTCACCGCTTTCCGTACGGGCATTCGCCGTACCGATGATCACCCCATACGGATAACCTTCCGCAATGGAAGGAGCGATACCCGAGAAGCTGTCACCCGTGATGTTCGAGTTGGAAATACCCGGAGCAATCGAAATAACTTTGTTCCGGATACGGGTAAAGTTCAGCAACAGATCCCACTTGAAATCTTTGGTACGAACGGGAGTAGCTGAGATTTGTAATTCAATACCCTTGTTCTGCATTTCACCGATGTTCGTCGTGCGGTTATCGTATCCACTGGAGTTAGAAATCGCTACGTTGAAGATCTGGCTCGTACTTCTGGTGTTGAAATACGTAAAGTCAATGCCTAAACGGTTATTGAAGAAACCTAAGTTCAAACCAGCCTCGTAAGAAGTAACAAACTCAGGCTTCAGATTCAGAGAGCCAATCCGGTCACTGATCTGGAAACCAGGAATGCTGCTGCCGCCTACGCTCAGAGGGAAGTTTACACTCGCTACGTTGTTACCAAACGTTGCCTGAGTAAACACGGATTGTAACAGGTAAGGATCTGCATCGCGACCTACACGTGCGATGTTACCACGCACTTTAGCGTACGAAATGACATCAGACTGCACCTTGAAAGCTTCTAAAGGAACGAAGCTTAACGCAGCAGAAGGGTAGAAGTACGCATTCTGGCCTTTAGGTAAGGTAGAAGACTGATCTACCCGACCCGACAGTTCCAGGAACAGATAAGACTTATAGTCCAGCGAAAGCTGACCATAGTGACCTACCAGTCTTCTTCTGGTGGAGTTCTCATACGAGCTGGTAAATACAGAACCGTTACTTACGTTATCAAAACCAGGAATCGTTAAGGATTCAGCGATTACTCCGGATTGCTTGATGGAACGCTGGTTTAAGTTCTGGCCTAATAACAGCGTAGCATTCAAGCCCTGAACGAACAGGTCTTTCTTGTTTGCGTTAATCAAAAGATCACCGTTCAACTCTGAGCGGAACCGTAAATCTTCGTCGATTTGTCCAAGCGGAGCACGAGCCGCACCATTGCGTAATACCTGTTTTTTGATATCCGTATAAGTATCAGCCGTTACGCGGTAGCTAACGTTCAGCCAGCTCGTAATGTCATATCCAACGGATAAGTTACCGAAAGCACGGTCAATGTTACTGTTATAGAACTCGTTCTCCAAGCTCCACAAGGGGTGATTCTGGCCATTAACGAAGTAAATACTTTTACCAGTAGCATCCTTGTAAGGACGTCCTACTAAGTCGATACTTCTGGGAATACGAGTAATTTGTCCGAAGGCACTACCTCCGTTACCCATCGTGGTACCTTGCTGAGCCGTCTTTACGTATGTAATGGTTCCACCTAACTTAATGCCGTTCTTTAATTTCGAGTTTCCACCTACCTGAACACTGTGACGGTCGAAACCACTGCGACGGACCACCCCATTCTGAATGGTGCTGGAAATCGTAGCCGCAAAGTTGTTATCCTGATCCCCACCCGCAATATTCAGGGCATTTTGGAAGATAGTCCCCGTTTGGTAGAAATCGCGAATGTTGTTAGGATACGCCTGATAAGGAACCGTTTCCCCCTGTACCGTTTGAACCGTCTCGAAACCCGGAGTTCCAAATGCAGGTCCCCAGGAGTTAGTCGTGTTATTGACGTAGTTATTCTGCGTACCCTGACCATACTGGTTCTGGAATTTAGGCAGGTAGGCCACGTTTTGCCAGTTAACGGAGGAGTTAAACGTCACTTCCGTTTTACCGTTCAGACCTTTACCGCTTTTCGTAGTAATAACGATTACCCCGGCAGAAGCCCGTGAACCGTATAATACCGAAGCGGCGGGGCCTTTCAGTACGTTAATCGACTCGATACTCTCAGGGGCGATATCCGAAAGACGGCTTGAAGGCTGTGATCCGAAAAGCGTACTCTGGGAGTTATCCACATCATTACTAAAGATAATACCATCCACTACGATCAGGGGTTGGTTATTACCGTTAAAGGAAGTAATACCCCGGATGTTGATGTTGGTAGAAGCTCCGGGAGCACCCGATGAACTCGTGATGTTTACCCCGGCTACTTTACCCTGTAAGGTATTAAGTACGTTAGGCTCAGAGCGTTGGGCCAGAGCACTGCCATTTACATTTTGTGTAGCATACCCCAGCGAACGCGTATCACGCTCAATCCCCTGTGCGGTTACTACCACTTCATTGAGGGATTCTGATGCCGTAGACAACGCTACATCGATTACTGTTCTCCCATTAATGGCTTCTTCTACTTTAGTCAGGCCAACCGAGCTGAACACCAGTGAAGTAGCATTGCCAGAAAGGGTTAGACGATAGTTCCCGCTTGCGTCGGTGGTAGTACCTTTGGTGGTCCCTTTCACGACAATGCTCACGCCGGGAATTGGTGAACCGTCATCACTGGAAGTTACTTTACCAGTCACAACGCGATCCTGAGCCTGGGCCGTCCACCCGAAAAGCAGCAGGAACGTGAAGAATAAAAGTTTCTTCATGATTTGTGGATGAATAGTTGGTTAAGAATAAAAATAAACAAATTGGGTACGCGTAAAATCCTTAGGAAACCTCGAGAAATCGAAGTTTGTATCAAGCCAGCAAAAGACAATCGCTGAGAAAAGGGATAGATCGGAAATGAAGAAAGGATAGATCTTGCATAGGCTTTATAAAATGATGAAGTTGGTGTGAAAAATACTTAAATGACTTTCACAAACATAAGTAAAAAGTCTCAATAAAAATCTTTACCTCTTACCTGTTTATAAAACGGGCTACAAAAGTAGTCGTTTTAATTAAATAGCAAAATTTTATTTGGACAAAAATTGGTACTGAAAGATTTTAATAAGACCAGAAGAAGAGCAACCTATTTTTGGAAATATCCTAATAGCGGCATTGGGGGCTAATTATTGGCAAAAAAGGAGGAATTCCAAGGAAATTGAAGCTGACGATTAAAATTTCAGTACGCAAAGGTTTTTATTTAACGGTATCTATTTTTTCGAAAGACCGTAAATTCCAGAGCCGTCATATCCCTCAATGTGGGTTGAGTAATAATATCTAGTTAATTAGGTTATTATACCTAACTCGTTTATGTTAGCAATTAATCAACTAAATTGGAATAATGATAAGGCAGTCAGAGGTATACAAAAAAACGACTAGCCTTTTGAGCCCGTCGTTTGAGTAAGAATTTAGAAGTCTGTCAATTAGTTATCCGTCATCAGTGGGTTACCGATACTTCCGAATGAACCGCCACAGCAGACCAGGAGCGTATCGTTTCAGGTAGGCTCCGGCTAGTTCCTTGAAGCCCCCAATCCATACTTCTCGTTTCCCTTTCCGGACCACTTTTATAATCTTCAGGGCACAGGTATCGGCAGAAAGGCCTTTGGATTGACTGGCATCCATCTGATTATGAGCCTTTCCCTGGGCATTTAGAGCATTGAATGAAAGCGAAGTGCGAATGTAACCGGGACAAACCAGGGTCACCCACAAGCCTTGCTGCCAGATTTCGGCCCGAAGGGCATCAAAGAACCCTCGGATGGCAAATTTAGAGGCGGCGTAAGCGGTGCGTTCCGGCGTAGCCACATAACCTGCCATGCTGCAAATGGGAACGATGATCCCTGTACGTTGCTGAAGTAACACAGGTAACACGGCCTTGGTTAAGGCAATGACACCGAAGAAATTTACTTCCATTAATCGCCGGTCAATGTCCAGTGGAGTTTCCAGGGCCGAACCTCGCTGACTAATACCCGCGTTTTGAATCAGGATGTCGAGGCGACCAAATTTTTGAAGAACACGCGTAACCGCCTCAGGAAAGGAATCGATCGCAGTCATGTCGAGCGGAAGAACCCACACGTTTTCTTCGGGACAGCTTAACGCCTGGGCTACTCGCCTAAGTTCCGGCTCCCGCCGGGCCGAAAGCACCAGCCGGCAGCCTTCACGGGCCAGCCTTTGAGCCAGAGCTTCGCCAATTCCGGAAGAAGCACCCGTAATCCAGACCACTTTGTTTGCGTAAAAAGACATGACGGCGAAGGCTGATTTCTTCGCAAAATACACGGAAAGGCTTTAAATAAAGAACCGTCGCTTCAATGAAACGACGGTTGCTCTCACCCCAAAACTTAAACTACCCACAAGGGGATTTCTTAAAGAATCTTCGCCGTAGCGATTCATTTTCTATGAAAATCAGAAAAATAGTCTTCTCAAAGGAGCGACTGACTAGAATCAGTCCGCAGAACTTTTAATCAAATAACCGGAAAGATATTTTCCTAGTGAATAGAAATATACTGCTTTCGATTTTTTGCCGATCATACCGATTAAAAGCGAGATAAGACGCTTCAAAAGCCTGGTTCCTATTCTACTTTTCCGGCGTTAATGGCTTTGAACAAAGCTTCACCGTAGGACTCACTGATGGGGATATGAACCTGCCCAATTTTAATCCGCAGGTTGCGAATGGATTCAATTTTATCGAAGGCAATAATGAATGATTTATGAACGCGTAGGAATGGTCCGCTCGGCAGTTTTTCTTCCATGGCTTTCATGGTCAAACGGGTAATGACCGGACGAGGCTGTCCCTCCAGGTAAATTTTTACGTAATCTTTTAACCCTTCCACGTAGAGAATATCGGAAATGCGGATTTTCACCAGTGAATAGTCCGCATTAACGAATAAATACTCCTGAGGAGCTGAGGAAGTCTCAGCAGCAGGTGGCAGGGCAACTTCCTGATTTTTAAGATTATATAGCTCGTAGGATTTATTGACGGCTTTCAGAAAACGCTCAAAAGAGACGGGTTTGAGTAAGTAATCAATAACGTCCAGATTGAAACCTTCCAGGGCAAATTCTTCGTAAGCCGTCACAAAAATTACCATAGGTGAATTCTTCAGGCTCTGAACAAACTGAACCCCGCTGATGCCGGGCATCTGGATGTCTAAAAACAACAGGTCAATCTGCTGTTGCTGCATGATTTCCTGAGCTTCGAATGCATTTTTGCAGCGTTTAACCAGGTTCAGGAACGGAACTTTGCGAATGTTATCTTCAAGTAAATCAAGGGCTAACGATTCATCGTCAACGGCCAGACAATTGATCATAGTTTCAGTCGTTTTGGGTACTGTGTAAAGGTAAATTACAATCAAAAAAATCGGTATAGCTAGCCATTGATCGTTTCACTCATGAAACGATCTTTCAACGGCGTATCAACGTTAAAATGCAGCGATAGCCGCACCTCATACCAGTCTTCAGTTTCATGAATCGTCAGTTCGTGAGACTGGGGGTATAGTAAACTTAAGCGACGCTGAACATTGGGTAAGCCAATGCCTGAGCTGCTGTCTTTCACTTCTTTAAATCGGCGATTCACTTTATTGCGTACCGTAAAGAGCAACGTTTTTCCCTGAGCCTGCAATGAAATATCGATCACCGGATCAGAAATAATACCTACCCCGTGTTTAAACGCATTTTCCACGAAAGGAATCAACAGCATGGGCTCAATCAGCTGATGCGAAAGCTGGTTATCCGCTTCAAAGTTGATGCGAACGTCGTTTCCAAAGCGAATCCGCTGTAAGTCAATGTAATTATTGAGGTATTTGATTTCTTTTTCTAGTGAAACCCGCGAACCATTGGATTCATAGAGCATGTATCGCATCAGGTCTGAAAGCTGAATGACGACGGGTTCTACCATGTCCGATTTTTTCCGGGAAAGAGAAACGATGCTGTTCAGAACATTAAACATGAAATGCGGACTGATCTGAGAACGCAGGAAGCTTAATTCTGATTTAAGCTGTTCATTTTCAAGGTCTTTACGTTGCTGTTCATCCGCCAGATAATCGCTTAATAAGCGATAGGTTGTGCTAACGGCCAGAATAAAAAAGACCGGAAAGAGCGTGTAAATGGTGATGCGGGCGGAAGGCAGTTCAGGAAAAAAGACGTAATTCCTCAGACTCAAATTAACGGAGAGAACTACGGTCATGGACAGCAGAATATAGGCAATATAAAACCAGACGCCCTGTCTTTTTAAAACTCTGGGAATAAGTATATTAGCATTAATATAAAACAAGGGAATGGTTAACATATTCAGCAGAATAATCACCTCGTCGGGCACTTTTACGCGAGGCGTGCCGGGAGGAGTCTGAGGTGATCTAAGCAGGAATGGCAGGGACAGAAAAAATGCCCAGAATGCCAGGTGCATCAGACCAGCCATACTCTGACTGAATTTTTTGAGTTTCAATTCTCGCACAAGTCGTCCGTGTGTTGTTCTACAACTAAAGTAAGTAAGGCTGAAATTTTTAAATTTTCAATGCGTCGAATGTGGTGATTGCTGGGATAAAGTTAGCATTTAGAGCGATTTTCAAAGAGCTAACTCAGGCCAGGGGTAAGCGAAGGGTAAAGGTACTGCCCTGATGCAGGTTACTTTGAACCGAAATAGAGCCTTCGTGCCACTCTGCAATGCGTTGACTAACGGCCAGACCAATCCCATAACCACTGTAACGAATGGCATTGTTTCCCCGGAAAAAAGCTCCGAAGATGCGTTCCTGATCTTTAGGGGCAATGCCAATGCCCTGATCGGCGACGTGAATGCAGCAATCCGACTGCTGCCGCTCGATGGAAATATCTACGGGCCGGCCGTCGGAATATTTGCAGGCGTTATCCATCAGGTTGGTAAGCAGCGTTTTAAGTAAAGACTCATCGCCCGTTACCTGAACATCCTGGGGTTTCAGGTCAAAAATAGCCGGATCAAAACGGATGCTATTCGGTTTCTGAGCGGAGCTCATGTGAGACTGAATGTCGAGCAGCAAATCAACAACCGACAGCGTATTTCGCTTCAGAACTTTATCCAGGGGCCGGGCCAGTTGTAGTAAGCCGTTGGTCAGTCCGATGAGTCGTTGGGTATCCTGAAATAAATCCCGCAGAATGTCACGGTATTCTTCCGCCGACAGCGTCTCCTCCAGCCCGGACTGAATGTCCGTTTTCATGGCGGTCAGTGGAGTTCTTAGCTCATGAGAGGCATGAGAAACGAAACTTTTCTGCTGTTCGAACGACATATCAAGCCGGTTGAGCATTTGGTTAAAGTTGATAGCCAGCTGGGCGATTTCATCTCTGCCGTTGCCTTCCGACAACCGTTCTTTTAAATTCTGAGCCGTAATGAGCTGAATTTTTTCATTAATAGTCGCAACCGGTCGCAGAAAGTAAGCCGATAACCAGCCACTGGCCAGTACGGTAAGGCTTACGCCGACTACCCAGCAAATGATGAGCGTATTACGCAGGTTGCGGAGCTTGTCTTTTCCGAATCGGTCATACGCCGAGGCCAGCACTACATATTCCCCTTTGGAACTATTGATTTTAGAAGGAAAAGCCAGTCCAATCTGATCGTAGAGCCCGTCGGTATATTCCACGATTTTTTCTTCCCGAACTTCAGCAATCAACTTGCGGCTGTACTTAACTGGTTTGTCATCCACACTCGAATAAACGAGCTTGTTACCAGGATCAAAAACCAGCACGAGTTCACTATCCAGCGAGGTTAACGAGTTCTGATCAATGATTCGGAGTAATTCATTGTTAATCTCTTCCACGTCAATTAAATACCGGGCGGTCGTTCGGGCTTTGTTTTCCAGACGACCCAGGAAAATCTCATCGCGGTGATGGGAAGAGTCTTCGTAAATGACGTAGGAAAACAGGGTTAACAACCCCGCAACAATCAGCGTGAAGAGTAAGGCTAGCTTATAGCGAATTCGCATGATTCAGAAAAACAACAAAGACCAACTAGTGTTCCGGACGTAACACGTACCCCTGACCCGCCTTGGTCTGGATGAGTTTAGGCTCGAAATGACGATCTACCTTTTTACGTAAGTAAGCAATGTACACTTCTACAATATTAGTACCGGGATCAAAGTTCAGGCCCCAGACTTCCTTCAAAAGTTCGGCCTTGGTTACGAGTCGGTTCTGATGCAATAACAGGTATTCCAGAAGGGCATATTCCTTAGCAGTTAGTTCCAGTTTTTCGTCGTCTCTGGTAACCGTTTTATTCAGCAAATTCATTTCCAGATTCGACATCCGAAGCTTGGTCTGCGTGTGCGGATCTTCCATGAATTCATTGCGGCGAAGCAATGCCTGCATACGGGCGTGTAATTCCCGGATATCAAAGGGTTTGGCCAGGTAATCATCGGTGCCCTGTTCAAAACCCTTCAGCCGGTCTTCGGTATCATCCAGGGCGGTCAGCATCAGAATCGGCAATCGGGGACGCTGCCGACGCAGTTCTCCACAGATAGCGTATCCGTCCAGACCGGGCAATACGACGTCCAGAATCACCAGATCATAAGTCGACTCCAAAGCCTTCTGTAAACCAGCCGTGCCGTCGAAAACCGGGAAAACCTCATAACCCTTTCGTCCCAGCGTTCGGGAAATGCTTTCGGAGAGTCGCTGATCATCTTCGACCAGTAAAATTTGCTTGGCCTGCATATCGTTTTGTAAGGGAGTCATCTGGTTAAGTATAGAAATTTTGAAGGCATATTATTCGGCGGTACGTCTTCACTTCAAAAGCCGGGGCGTATCTTTGCGGCCTATTTATTAGTTAGCATGTATGGATCAGCGGTTACGAAAAACGGAGCGATTAAAGAGTAAAAAAGTAATTGATCAACTTTTTGCCCGTAATGGTAAAGACGTTATCGCTTTGTTTAGTTACCCACTCAAGGTAAATGCCCAGCCGCCCGCTTCAGCCGCGTTGCCTCAGCTAATGGTTTCCGTTTCCAAACGCAATTTTAAAAAAGCCGTTGACCGGAATCTGATCAAGCGTCGGTTGCGGGAAGCCTACCGGCTCCACAAGCAGATCTTACTAAGCAACGAATCCTGGCCCGCCAGCATTGCTTTCGTCTATGTAGCCAAGGAAATATTACCGTTTGCTGACATTGAAAAGAAAATGAAATTCATGCTCAAGCAATTGAATAAAGCCAGTAATTCCGTTCCGCCTCTGCAATAATGAATAGAATTGAGCTTTACGCGTACAAATCTCGCCTTTCCATACGCTAAAATTGAAATTTTTCCTCTAAATTGTTCTGCAATAGTGTAAACGAAGCCAGCCGTAAATCCATGAAAAATACCGCTCTGAAAGTAGGCTTACTCACCACATGTCTGGTGGGGGGGCTCGGATTATTCTCTTTTACTGATCCGGGAGAGCGGACGTTTGAGATCATGAAGAATCTCGACATCTTCGCCACGCTTTTCAAAGAACTGAATACCTATTATGTAGACGACGTCAATCCCAATAAAGCCGTGCGTACGGGGATTGATGCCATGCTTAAAAACCTGGATCCTTACACGGTCTATTATCCCGAAGATGACATCGAGGATTACATGACGATGACGACGGGAAAGTATAACGGAATTGGAATTCTGACCCAGCAACGGCAGGATAAGTTTCTGGTTATCATGGTTTACGAAGGTACGCCCGCTGAAAAAGCCGGGATTCGTATCGGAGATGAGATTTTAAGGATTGATGGCCTGGACGTAAAAAAGCCGGGTGTCAATGTGGATAAACTGATGAAAGGCCAGACGGGTAGTGCCGTGAAACTGAGCCTTCGCCGGTTTGGCCAGGAAAATACCGAAGAAATCAGTGTCAATCGGGATGTGGTCAAGATGTCCAATGTGCCTTATTACGGCATGATCAACGAAGAGATCGGCTACATTGATCTGAAAGATTTTACCGGAACGGCCTCCAAGGAAGTACGTCAGGCTTTTACGGATCTGAAAGGCAAAGGCATGAAAAAAGTAATTCTTGACCTGCGGGACAACCCCGGTGGATTACTTAACATGGCCGTGGATATTTCAAATATCTTCGTCAATAAAGATTCTGAAATCGTTAGTACCAAAGGGAAAGTAAGTGAGTGGAATAAGACCTACACGGCCCTGAATCCGGCCATGGATGCCGACATTCCGCTGGTTGTACTGACCAACAGCCGGAGTGCTTCAGCCGCAGAAATTGTAGCCGGGGTGATTCAGGATTATGACCGGGGCGTACTGGTGGGACAGCGAAGCTTCGGGAAAGGGCTGGTGCAGATTACCCGGGATTTGAGTTATAACAGTAAACTGAAAATTACGACGGCCAAGTATTACATTCCTTCGGGGCGTTGCATTCAGGCCATTGATTACGGCCATCGCAATCCGGATGGGTCCGTAGGAAAAATTCCGGATTCCCTGCAAACGGCCTTCAAAACCAAAAAAAGTGGCCGAACGGTGTACGATGGGGGAGGAATTGCTCCGGACGTACGGGTCGATCACCCGGTTCAGTCAGCTATCCTGACGAGTCTTTACCGGAAGGGTTATATTTTTGAATACGCCAATAAGTATCGTCACGATCACCAGACTATCAAGTCCGGACGGGATTTTACTTTATCCGACGCAGAATATCAGGAGTTTACCAAGTGGCTGGCGGACAAGGATTATGATTACACCACCGATGTGGAAAAGAAGTTCGAAGAACTGGAAGCTTCTGCTAGAAAGGAAAAATACTATGACGTAGTTCAGGAGCAGCTGAAAGCCCTGAAAACGAAATTTGCCCATAGTAAAGATTCTGACCTCCAGAAATTCAGGGAAGAGATTAAGTACATGCTGGAGCAGGAAATCATTCTCCGGTATTACCTTCAGAAAGGCTTGCGGGAGCATTCATTCAGCAAAGATCCCGAAATCCTGGCTTCCCTGAAAGTATTGAAAGACATGAATCAATACCAGAGCATTCTTAAGAACGGTGCTTCAAAGTAACTATTTTAAAAAGGAGTTCAGTTGATATAAACTGAACTCCTTTTCGCAGGTTCCCGGACCTGTAATAAACTCATAATCAAAATACAGCTATCTTTTTTTTGCCTGAGAAGCTTGTATTCAAAGGTTTGCTCTGCGTACTATTGTTCTTAGTTTCTTATTAAAATTAGCAAAGATGAAGCCATCTTTTGAACATATAGATGCTTTACCCGATAGCTCATTTACCTTCCGAGAGCATATTTTGCAGGCATTTGATGCTCCTTATCATTTCCATCCGGAGGTTGAATTAACCCTGATTCTTTCCAGTAGAGGAAAACGTTTTGTGGGGACGAATGTGTCGAATTTTGAGGCAGGCGACTTAGTATTGATCGGGCCTAATGTCCCTCATTACTGGAAAAACGAGAATAATACCGATCCCGCCCATTCAATAGTCATTCAGTTTAAAGAGGAATTTCTGGGGCCTGAATTCTTCAGAAAGCCGGAATTTCTGCCCATTGCCCGCTTACTCCAAAAGGCAAAGTCAGGGTTACATTTTTACGGGAAAACGGCAGAGCGGGCCAGCAAGGAGTTACAATACCTGCTAAAAGTGAATCATTTTCACCGTTTGCTTGGGATTCTGGATTTACTGCATACCCTTACTGAAAGTGAAGAGGTGCACGTGCTGGACACCAGTCAGTTCTTCGCCCAGCTGCCTAAAACGGACTACGAACGGCTCAACAAGATTTACTCGTATATGTCCGAAAATTTCCGGCATGAAATTCGCCTGGATACTATCTCGGAATTAATTAATATGACGCCGCAATCGTTTTGCCGGTATTATAAAAAGGTAACGAAGAAAACATTTATTGACTCACTGAACGAGTACCGCATCCGTTACGCCAGCCAGCTTCTGGTATCGGACGGAGACTTAACCGTATCGGAAGTGTGTTTTCAAAGTGGATTTGGAAACATCTCACACTTTAATCGACAGTTTCGGCAAACGACAGGTCTGGCCCCCTTGCAGTATCGGAGTGAATTTCTGAAAACGGGCGTGTAAATTATTGGTTGATAGGTAATTATGTATTGAAACAAAGAACCCCGGCACAGAGTTGAGCCGGGGTTCTTTGGGTATGCATCAATCCTGCTGAGGAAGGAGGATTATTTTTTCTCCAGCAACTGGAAGAATTCATCCAGACGGGGCGTCAGGATAATCTCGG
>CAJYIW010000009.1 GCA_913775095.1 uncultured Siphonobacter sp.
TTCATCTTCTCGACTTTGCGGGCGTCGATGTCCACGCATACCACCTGATTTCCTGTTTCGGCAAAGCACGTTCCCGTGACTAATCCAACGTATCCGGTGCCTACTACGGCTAATTTCATACTATTGACAGTGTGTTGAAATAGTTATAATGAATCGATTTGGCGGAAATATTTTCAAGAAAATAAGACTCACAAAAATATATTTTTTCGAACAAAGCCTAAGACTCCATTCTTAAATTGACTGTGCGGCGAACAGAATATTTTTATTTTTCTATTTAATATAAAAATTATTAAACTATAGACTTACGGTATCTGAAATGGAATGATACATCCGTAATAAACGGCAATTAACCAGTAATTGTTTGTTCGATTAATCACTGATTTCTCTTTCAATAAACGTTTTAATCCCATATGTCTTCCTTCTAAAGCCTGAAAAGCTAAGTAGTTAAAAGTGAATTCCTAAGCATCAAAATTGCTGCGTGGAAAAGGAAAAACAGGTTTAGGGTTTTATCTTGCCCGAAAAAATTGACTGCCGCGTGACGAACGAAGAAATAGTTGAAATTTTCGAATTAACTACCAAGTTGCTGGAACTTCACGGTGAAAACGAATTTAAAATTCGCAATTACCAGAATGCTGCTTTCAATCTGGATAAAACCACTGTGGACCTGCTTACCGCTCCCGTCGAAGAACTTTCGATGATTCCCGGTGTAGTGAAGAGTATGGCCATGAAAATTGAGGAGATCCGTACGACGGGCTCTTTAAAAGATCTCCAGGATTTACTGGCCCTTACTCCCGAAGGCATTCTGGAAATGTTCAGAATCAAGGGGATAGGTCCGAAGAAAATCCGTACGATATGGAAAGAACTGGGTATTACGGACACGCAACAACTCTTACTGGCCTGCGAAAACGGAGACATTGCCAAACTCAAAGGCTTCGGCGAAAAAACGCAGGAGACGATTCATACCAACCTGCTGTTTCTTCAATCCAATTCGTCCAAACTTCGCATGGATGCGGCAATGGTTCTGGCCGAAGTTCTATTTGATGCTTTAGAGAAAAAGTATCCGGTTGAAATCACGGGAGAAGTTCGCCGTAAGCTGGAAATTGTGGAGTTAATTCAGCTGGTCGTTTCGTCCGAACATCCGGCTGAAGTGCAGTCCTTTCTGAATACCCTGGAATTTCTTACTCCGGAGGAAAAGGCTTCGACTCCATTTATCTGGCGTGGCCGTTTTCTGGAGCGAACCATTCCGGTGGAAGTCCGAATCAGCAAACCTCAACAGTTTGTTAATCAGGTTTTTATTCATTCTTCCGACGAAAAACACCTGATTCAGCCCCTGGGCACTACCACGCTTTTAAAAACGGCTCTCCAGGAACCCCATGACTCCGAAGAAGCGATTTACGCGAAACTGGGGATGCCTTATCTCTCCGCTGAGTTACGCAATGGTGAGCTGGAGTTTGACCCGGCTTTTCAAAGTAAAAAACTGATTACCTGGGATGCACTGAAAGGCACGGTGCATAACCACTCGACCTGGTCGGATGGGAAACATACCCTCGAACAAATGGCCCGGGCGGCAGCCGATCTGGGACTGGAATATTTAGGCATTGCGGATCACTCTAAATCAGCAACGTACGCCAACGGCCTCAGCGAAGAACGGGTGTATCAGCAACACCAGCAGGTTGATGAGTTAAACGCTCAATTCAAACAAGAAGGCCTGAATTTTAAAATTTTTAAAGGCATTGAATCGGATATTCTGGGTGACGGCTCGCTGGATTACTCGTCGGAAGTACTGAAAACCTTCGATTTTGTAGTGGCATCGGTTCACTCGAATCTAAAAATGACGGAAGAGCGGGCTATGCAACGGCTCATTACGGCCATTGAAAATTCGTTTACGACGATTATTGGTCACCCCACCGGGCGATTATTACTCTCCCGCCCCGGCTATCCGGTTGACCACCAGAAGCTCATAGATGCCTGTGCGGCGAACGGGGTTATTCTGGAACTCAACGCCAGCCCCTATCGGCTGGACGTAGACTGGAGATGGATTCCCTATGCTCTTGAAAAAGGCGTAGTAGTATCCATTAACCCTGACGCTCACCACATCGAAGGGTATCTGGACATGCATTATGGCGTGGCCGTAGCCCGTAAAGGAGGATTAACGCAGGAAATGACCTTTAATGCCTTAGGCCAGGAAGCAGTGGCAGCGTACTTCACGAAACGTAAAATCGGATAAATCGATACAAAACACCGGAACCAAAACCAGTACTATACGTTATTTCTGAAGCGGTCGGGATCAGATCGTCCAACCCAGCTATAACGTATTGAATCTGTTCAAGAAACATGAATAAAAAAGTAAATGTAGGCCTGGTGCAGATGTCTAACTCTGCCGACGTGGAGGCCAATATTCAGAAAGCCGAAGCAGGCATCCGCGAAGCCGCCGCCAAAGGTGCTCAGATTGTTTGTTTGCAGGAGCTTTTTACTTCCCTGTATTTCTGCGACGTGGAAGATCACCACAACTTCTCACTGGCAGAAGCCATCCCAGGGCCTACCACCGACCGCATGGGCAAACTGGCGGCTGAACTGGGGGTAGTCATTGTAGCTTCCCTGTTCGAGAAACGGGCGGCGGGTTTGTACCACAACACGACTGCCGTTCTGGACGCCGATGGCACCTATCTGGGTAAATACCGCAAAATGCACATTCCTGATGATCCGGGGTATTACGAGAAGTTTTACTTCACGCCCGGCGATTTAGGTTATAAGGTTTTTGATACCAAATTTGCTAAAATCGGCGTGCTGATCTGCTGGGATCAGTGGTACCCCGAAGCCTCCCGCATTACGGCTCTGATGGGTGCGGATATTCTGTTCTACCCCACTGCCATCGGCTGGGACGTGAACGAAACCGATCCTCAGGTGAATAAAGAACAATACGAAGCCTGGCAAACCATTCAGCGGAGTCATGCCGTGGCCAACGGGGTGTACGTAGTGGCGGTGAACCGCGTGGGTCGGGAAGCTGATCAGGAATTCTGGGGCGGCAGTTTCGTTGCCAAACCCCACGGAGGTCTCTTATACCTTGCTCCGCACGATCAGGAGACCGTGCACGTGCAGGAACTGGACCTGGAAGTGGCCGACCGCATCCGTACCACCTGGCCTTATTTCCGTGACCGTCGGATTGACTCCTACCAGCCCATTACGAAACGATTTATTGACGAATAATACAGTACGAGGCGGAACCTGATATTCCGCCTCTTTTTATATCCTTTCTTTCTCCCATCGTGAAAAATTCTTTCGTCGCCACGGGTTTACTGTTTGCGGCATTATGGTCCTCCGCTTCTGTAGCGGCCAAATTCGGTCTTCAATCGGCAGAACCCATGGTCCTGTTTGATATCCGTTATTTCGGAGCCGGTTTTTTCCTGCTGATCTACGCACTCCTTTTTGAAAAACAGCGAATGCCCCAGGGCAAAGAATGGCGACAACTGATCACTTTTGCTGTTCTCAACACGGTGGTGTATCTGGGCTTGTTTGTTTTTGCCATGAAACAGGTAGCGGCAGGGATCGGCAGTCTAGCCATTGCCATTAACCCTCTGTTAATCAGCATCATTTCTGCTTTTTATACGGGCAAGAAAGTAGGGCCGACGGAATGGGTTGCCATTGCCCTGGGCTTGGCCGGGGTCGGGATAGCCACATATCCCTTACTGCAAAACAGCTTTGCCACGCCCCAGGGATTACTTCTGCTTTTCTTAAGTATGCTCTCCTATTCCATCGCTACAATTTACTTTTCTGAAATCGACTGGAAGTTATCGCGAAGCAGTATCAACGGCTGGCAGGCCCTGATTTCAGGGATTATCTGCCTGCCCCTGATCTACTTTTTCCACGAAAAGGACAATCATTACGACGGTCGCTTCTGGGCCACCGAAGTCTGGCTGACTATTTTCGTTTCTGTCGCGGCCGTTCAGCTTTGGCTGAAGTTACTGAAGGAAGATGCCGTTCGGGCTTCGCTGTTTTTGTTCCTGTGTCCGGTTTTTGGGTTTGCTTACGCCACATTTTTGCTGGGCGAGCCTTTTACGATTTACACCGCCGCCGGGACCGTTCTGGTTTTAGTTGGGTTATGGATTGGACAGCGAGCGGGTAAATGATTAGGTCTCTATCATACCAGCGGGTTCCGGTTTGCAAATCCAGACCCGCCTTAACATTAACTTATAGAGACGCGATGAATCGCGTCTCTACTGCTTGAGGATGCTGTTTCGGATTTTCCTTGCGTTCTAGCTCATTCTTTCAAAATAAATTTTCACTCATCTATTGACTTATTAAATCTGGTTTCGTTTACTTTGCATTACAAAGTACTTCGATTTATGATTCAAGAAGAAGGTCCCTTACGCGATTTATCTGAAATCCGTCAAATGATGGAACGTTCCTCCCGGTTTCTATCCCTGAGTGGATTGTCGGGAGTTTTTGCCGGTACGGTAGCCCTGCTGGGGGCCGCCGCCGCCTGGAAATTCCTGCAGGGAACGGAATCGATGATTGGCCAGGCCTTTGTAGACAAGCCTTATGGCTTTTATCAGTTTTTCGTGGTCAATTTTGGGGGTGTTCTGCTTTTATCCATCGTGGGAGGACTGTATTTTACCAACCGCCGGGCCCGTCAGCAAGGCTGGAAACTTTGGGATGCTACCTCCAAACGCTTACTGATTAACATGGCTATTCCATTGGCAACGGGGGCTATCTTTTGTTATTTTTTACTCTTTAGAGCACCTGAGTTAATCGCGTCCTGCACGCTGGTTTTTTACGGAATGTCTCTGCTCAATGCCAGTAAATACACCCATAGTGACGTAAGGACACTCGGAATTTTAGAGCTAATTCTGGGAATTTTGTGCGGATGGTTTGCGACCACCGGCACCAGCCTGTTATTTTGGGCCCTGGGTTTTGGCGTCCTCCACATCCTGTACGGTATCATCATGTACCGTAAATACGGGGCATAAGCAGACTCACAAGGGTCTGGATTAGGTATGAAAAGTTTCATTGATCAATTAAATAAAGCGTTTGAGAATCGGGTACGGCTGGGCATTATGTCGGTGCTGATGGTAAACGACTGGGTAGAATTCAATACACTCAAAGAAACACTACAGCAGACGGACGGTAACCTGGCGAGTCACCTCATGGCTCTGGAAAAAGTACAATACGTGGCCATTCGAAAAGGATTCATTGGCCGTAAGCCCAATACGTCCTATCAGGCTACCAATGAGGGCCGTGAAGCCTTCCAGGAGCATCTGAATGCTCTGGAGTCTCTCCTGCGGTCCGTCCCGGCCAAGTCTTAATTTTTTTTGACCTTTAACTTTGAATCTCAAAGTACTTTTTAAAATGAAAACAAAAGCACTTCTTCTTATCGCACTGGTTCTCTGGCAGAACTACCTCTTCTACGATCAGGATTGCGGACTGAATTTCCTGGCTTATGCCCTCACCCTGCTGGCAGTGGCCGGGTATTACTCGCCGGAATCACTGCGACAGAAAAACATCCTGCTGTCGGCTGCGGGTTTAATTCTCTCGGCGTTAACCCTCGTGGTCTACGGCGAAGGCCCCTCCATTCCTCTTTATTTTGGCTCCTTTTTCTTACTGGCCGGTTATTGGTCTGCTCCTGCCCTCTCGCCCTACATAGCCGCTTTTAACGGCGGGCTGAGCAGTGCAGGGGTAGCTTCCGCCCATTTTGTTTCCTCCCTGCTGACCGCGGGTAACTACCCTAACAGCCGGAACAAATGGAAGAGAAACCTGAAAAACTGGCTGATTCCGGTGGTGGTTACCCTGATCTTCTATTTTCTCTATAACGCGGCCAATCCGGACTTTGCCCTGATTACCACTGATTATACCATAAACGGAGGATATGTGGTACTTACCATGCTGGGATTCATTTACATTCCGGCACTTATCTTCCCGTATTCCCTGAAAGTTATGCACGCGTATGATCTGAAAACCCCTGACTCACTGGAGCGGATCAGAGCGAAGTTTACCGGAAATAGTTTAAATCTGAAATGGGAATTCAAACAGGCGATTATTCTTTTTTCCCTGCTCAATCTTTTGCTTGGAGTCTTTCTCTTTATGGAACTGAAGATGGTATGGACCGCCGCTCAGATCACCCATGCTCCAGAGTTATCCTCCCGGGTACACGATCATGTAAATATTTTGATTTTCAGTATATTATGTTCAATACTGGTAATTCTTTATTACTTCAGAAAAAACCTTAATTTCTATCCTTCCCACACCCTTTTAACCCGTTTAGCGTATGCCTGGATCATTCAGAATATGGTATTACTTCTGGTTACTCTTTCTACCAATATTGCCTATGTATTTAATTATGGTCTTACCTACCATCGTATTGGAGTGTATATCTGGCTACTGATCACGGCGATTGGATTACTGACCACCATCTATAAAATTGCGTTCAGAAAATCAAACGCTTATCTCTTCCGTTTCAATAGCTGGTCCGTCTATTTCATTCTGATCATTTCGCTCGCTATTCCCTGGTCAACCCTCATCGTCGATTATAACCTTCACCATTCCCGATCAAAAGACCTTTCGTATCTGCTCTCGCTGGAACCTTATGTGATTCCTCAGTTAAACGCCATTCAAACGAATGACCCCGATTTTCAGAAAGGATTAAACGCCAAGATCACCTTCTTCCAGAAGCAGTACAGCCGTAAGCCCGACCACTGGCGATCCTGGAGTTACGGCGACTGGCGACTGCATGAATACCTGAAAACGCAAGCTTTACCATAATACTCAACCTTCAACTTTTCCACGTATGTTACTTGCCCCCACCCGTACCCGGCAAATCGGCAGCCTTACGGCTTTGTCCGTCCTCTCCGCTACCTTTCTGGCCATCCGCTTTGGCATCACTCATGGCGGCTGGTATGTGATGATTAACTGGAATCTGTTTCTGGCCTGGATGCCGCTTTTCCTTTCGCTCTGGTTTGAACGCGTGGCTCACATCGAACCTGGCTCCAAGCTCAAACTCGTCTCCATTGGTCTGCTCTGGCTGTTGTTTTTCCCGAATGCTCCGTACGTGATCACGGATTTCATTCACATTCAGCATACCAGCGGGATTCCGGCCTGGCACGATGCTCTGATGATTTTCAGTTATGCCATGACCAGCCTCATTTGTGGTCTGCTGTCCTTCCACTGGATGCGTCAGAATTTACTGCGAATCATGCCCCGCTGGTCAGAATACCTGATGCTGGCGGTGCTGCCCCTGAGCGGGTTTGGTATCTACCTGGGCCGGGTGAAACGCCTCAACAGCTGGCATCCGTTTACGAAACCCGGCTTACTCCTTCAACAGATCCTGGAGAGTCTGGTCAACCGGCAGGCCATCCTGATGACGCTTGAATTTTCAGTAATGATTGGTATTTCTTACCTCGTCCTCCTAAGTTTGATGCAGAAAGAACGCGTATGACAGCGTTTGGGGAAGTTAGAAAAGCGGTTGAAGATATCTGAACGCAACCGCTTTTCTAACTTCCTCAAACCTTGTCAAACCAACATCAAACCCTTTTTAACCGCAGCTATGCCCATTGATATTCCCAAATTTTTTAGAAGCGTTCGGTATGCCCTGAAAGGATTGAAAGTCATGGTCTATTCGGAAAACAATGCCCGGATTCACCTGCTGGCCACGTCCGTGGTGGTTATTCTTGGTTTTTACCTGAACATTACTAAAAAAGACTGGGTCAGCCTGATGATCTGCATTGTGCTGGTGTGGGTAACCGAAGCGATCAATACGGCTTTCGAAAAAACGGTCGATATGGTGTCTCCGGAGTACCGGAAAATCGCCGGAGAAATCAAAGATCTGGCCGCCGGAGCGGTTCTGATCTCGGCTGTCTTTTCCGTAATCGTCGGAATCATGATTTTTAAGGAATACGTTCCCTGGGAAGACTGGGCCTATAACCTGGGCATCCCGCTTCCGCAGGATAATGAGCCTGCCTATTAACGGGTTTGGTCTGCTTAAGTATCCCTTTGAATTTCAAGCCCTCATCTTCTTTTTTTGCTGAAAGGAATGATCGCAACGCTTGTTCGATCCGTTCCTTTCCAGTACATTCGCTAAGCCTCTGTCAGGGACTGACAGGGGCTTAACTCTTGTCAACAACCCTGCTTTTGGCCGCTATGAAATATCTTATCCTTTGTGCCTGCTGGCTGTACGCGGTTTCCGTTGCGGCCCAGATGAGGCCCTCCCACCGACTAGAGATTTTGCGGGATGAAAAAATTACGGATGATTTTCAGGTATTGCCTTTAGGCACAGCGGGGGTTCTGGTCACGCAGATCCTGGATAATCCTTCCCGGGGCGTCAACCATACCTATAAGTTCGGTCACTATGATTCGACCCTGACGCTAAAGTGGGAAAACGAATTCAGGCTCAAACCTCCTTACAAAGCCCTGCTTTCTTACCATGCCTCCGACCATCTGTACTGGCTATGCGGGGACCCTGATTCGGATAAAATTCAGATCTGGAAAACCAGCCTGGAAACGGGGGATATGGAAGTAATGGAAGGCGAAGTACCCGCCATTGACATCGTGTCTAAATTTAAAATTCTGGGGAATAAGGCCTTTCTGGGAGGCACGTACAATGATCGCCCGGTGGTAGTGTCGTTTAGTTTTTTCGATAAAACCTCCAAAGCTCTTCCTGACCTATTCGATTATCATCTGACTATTAATGATCTGGATGTGGATGAGTCTGGTAATAAAATCCACGTTTTTGGTAAGTACAACCGCCGTGGAAAATGCCTGCTGCAAATGTACACCTACTCGTACGACGGACAGTTATTAAATAAAACCACGCTGAATGACGAATCCGACCGCAGCCTGATTACTGCCAAAATCGTTCATCTGGAAAATGGGGAGTCTCTGCTGGTGGGTAACTATTCGCTCCATTGCTCGGATTATTCGCAAGGTCTCTACCTTACCAAAATTTCGGAACGACCCGAAAACCACATTCAATACGTCCCTTTTTCCGACCTGCAGAACTTCTTCAATTACCTGAAACCGGGGCGACAGGAACGCCTTCGTACAAAAATTGCGGAACAGAAAAAGCAGGGTAAGGATATGAAATTTCATTACCTTCTGCACATTCAGGACCTGATACCCACGGAAGAAGGGTATCTCATGGTGGCAGAAGCGTATTTCCCCCAGACGAAAACCGGAACGTCTTATTCGCCTCTGTCGGCCAGTAATCGCCGCATGCATAGCAGTTATGAGTCGTTTCGGTACACCCACGCTCTGGTATGCGGCCTGAATCGCTCGGGTGAGTTACTCTGGGATAATTCCATGGAGTTAAAAGACCTGACTTCTGATTTATTAACTCCTCAGATTCAGCTTAGCCCATTAGATTCCAATAAACTGTGTCTAGCGTACACGCACGAATCCAAAGTAAGAGCCCTGCACATTCAGCGGGATAAAACCCTGGGCGACATTCAGGAATACGACTTATTACCGGAAGAATTGAAAAAGAGCGTAGACCGGGATATTTATCCCTCGCTGGTGTCCTGGTACGGTCCTTATTACCTGAGCTGGGGCTTTCGAAATTATCCGCCGGTTGCCAATCAGTCTTCCAGAGAAGCTTTTTTCCTCTACAAAATGGAACATCCGGTCCATTAGAACTCCCGTCTGTGGTTATTTCAAGAAGGAGGAGCATTCTTCGAAATCTTGCGTTTGTAGTACCCGAATCCGAATGAAAATCCTGGGTTTCCAACTGAAAACTGAAAAACCCAAAACTGAAAACTCAAAAGCGGGGTTACTTTTGTCGTATGAATATTAAAATCGCTTTGCAGGCATTGCGAAATGGCCACCTGATTATTCATCCAACGGATACCGTCTGGGGGCTGAGCGGAGACGCCACCCGACCCGAAGTCGTGGAGTTCCTTCGCAACACCTGTCAAATTCCCGATCAGCAGGGCCTTATCACGTTACTGTGGGACACGTCGGTGCTGGATCGATACGTCGTTAAGGTTCCTGAGCTGGCGTATGATCTCATCGAATATGCGGAAGACCCCTTAACGGTCGTTTTCCCGAAAGGGAAAAATGTGGCCGAAAATCTTTTGGGTCCCGATGGAAGTATTGCCATACGCATCGTAAAATCAGGTCCGGTTCTGGATCTGGTGCAGAGTTTTGGACGCCCTATTGTGTCTACGATTGCGGCGGTTTCGGGCCAGCCCCTTCCCAAAAAGTTAGAAGAACTTTCGTCTGACATTCGTCAGGCCGCTCAGGAAACCATTCCGGCTCCGGCAGGCTGGGCTTCAGGCAAACCTTCCCGCATCGTTCGACTCGGCGTGGGCGGCGAATTTGAATTTATCCGAAAATAATACAGTACCGGGCTCTCGCACAGATCTTTTGCCAGGCCCCTGATCACCGATCCGGCTTTTTGCCATGAATGAATTCATTGAAAATCATCCCGTGTTTCAGATCATTGCCCGCTCAGCCGAGCAACTGAACGTCCCGACTTATGTCATTGGCGGCTACGTACGGGATTTGTTATTGAACAGACCTTCCAAAGATATTGACATTGTTTGCGTAGGGAGCGGCATTGCTCTCGCCGAACAGGTCGCCAGAAATTCCGGCGATAAGCAGGTTTCACTGGCTGTTTTCAAAAATTTCGGTACCGCTCAGGTGAAGTTTGACGGCTGGGAAGTGGAGTTTGTGGGGGCTCGTAAAGAGTCCTATCGCTCGGATTCCCGAAAACCCATTGTGGAAGACGGAACTCTGGAAGACGATCAGAATCGCCGGGATTTCACAATCAATGCCCTGGCGATATCCCTCAACAAAGCAGATTTTGGCACTTTGATTGACCCTTTCGACGGGCAGGCCGATTTGCATCGGAAAATCATTCGCACGCCGCTGAACCCGGACATTACCTTCTCGGACGATCCGCTGCGAATGCTGCGGGCCATTCGGTTCGCTAATCAGTTAAACTTTGATATTGACCCGGATACGTTCGATGGACTCGTTCGCACGAAAGACCGCATTGAAATTATTTCGCAGGAACGCATTACCGACGAACTGAATAAAATCATCCGCACGCCAACGCCTTCCTACGGATTCAAACTATTGGAAATCTCGGGCTTGCTTACCCTCATCTTCCCGGACTTTGTGGCTCTCAAAGGAGCCGAGCAAATTGACGGCAAAGGCCATAAGGACAATTTTTACCATACGCTTCAGGTACTTGACAACGTTTGCCGGGTGAGTGAAGATTTATGGTTACGCTGGGCCGCCATTCTGCATGACATTGCCAAACCGGCTACCAAACGTTTTCACCCTAAAATCGGCTGGACGTTTCACGGCCACGAAGAAATGGGCTCCCGGATGGTGCCTACCATTTTCCGTAAATTCCGATTGCCCCTGGGCGAGGAAATGCGTAAAGTAAAGAAGCTGGTTCGTCTGCACTTACGCCCGATTGCTCTGGCCAAAGACGGCATTACCGATTCGGCCCTGAGACGCGTCATGGTAGAAGCCGGCGATGATCTGGATGACCTCATGAAGCTCTGCCGGGCAGATATCACTTCCAAAGACGGGAATCGGGTGAAGCGATATCTGGCTAATTTTGATAAGGTGGAAGCCTTAATGAAAGAGGTGGAAGAACGCGACCAGCTCCGTAATTTTCAGCCAGTCATCACGGGAGAAATGATCATGGATGTGTTCGGACTGGAGCCGTCCAAAGAAGTGGGCCTGTTGAAAAATACGATCAGGGAAGCCATTCTGGAAGGCACCCTGCCCAATAAATGGGAGGCGGCCTATCCTTTTTTACTGAAAGCCGGAGCAGAGCTGGGCCTGTCGCCAGTAAAAGAATTAACGCCCCCCTCCACAGACCAAGTACCTTGATTATCCGTTAGTTTTATAACTGAGTTTAGAGTTTAGGGTTATTACGTTTAGGGTTAAGCTGAAAATCATGAGCATTTACTTTTCACTGGTATTCATTAATAGAATACCTACTGAAATGATCAACCCAAAACCCTAAACACAAAACTCTAAACTTTCTCCCCTAAGAATGCTGCGTTGGCTGGTGCTTATTCTTTTTCTGGTAACTACTTCCGTTAGGGCTCAAACCCGTACGGATTCGTTGCGTAAGATGAATAATCTGGCGGCCGAACTGGCTAAACGCGGTCGGTATGATCGGGCGTCTCCCCTGCTCAACGGAGCCATGAAAGTGGAAGCCCGCGATACGTTGCGGTATAACCTGGCTCTGGTCGAACTGGCTCAGGGACATTCCGCACAGGCGTTACAGTTACTGAATAAATCCTTACCCTTTTCCAATACAGGCCTGCAAAGAGGGTTGGCAGCCAGTCAGATGGGCCATTATTCGGAAGCGTTAAACTACTTCCGAACGACGCCTTCGACTCCCGAGAACTCGGACGTTCTGTTTTATAATCAGGCCCTGGCTCTCTGGAGATCCGCTCCCAACAATACGCAGGCTTACCCGCACATTGAACGGTATCTGGAACAATCCGTTGCGACCAATCCCCAGTCCCGCATTGCGATGGGCCAGCTCATGGCGGCTCAGAATCGCTGGGATGAAGCCGTTCGGAATTTCCAGCAGGCCCGGCAGGAAGGAGCCGATCTACAGGTCCTGTTGCGTTTAGGACATGCTCATCTGGCCCTGAAACAATCCGACGAAGCCATTAAGACGTTTCAGGAATACCTGGACGCGGGCGGGCGGGAAGGCTACCTGGCTCACCTCGGCATGGCTTATACGCACTACCGCAAAGGCGATTATGCACTGGCAGGAGAAGCCTTTCATCGGGTGTTACGCATTCGTCCCACGTCTCCCGAGGCAGCCACGGGTATTGGCAATATTCTCATCGGCCAGCATCAGGATAAACAGGCTCTGGCTCAATACCAGCGGGCCGTTTCACTGGATTCGACGTACATGCCCGCACGACTGGGCCGGGCCATGGCTTTGTATCGACTCGGTCGCTACGCCGAAGCCTGGAAGGATTTTTCCGCCAGCGTTCACATCATCAACCCGGACAATCCGGATTACGCTGACTTTTACATTTGCCGGGGTTTCACACTGATTCGTTTAAAGAAATATCGCAACGCCATTCCTGAATTTGAGCATGCGATGAAATCCAAACCTAACGAAACCGCCGTGTACGCCGGATTGAGTGAAGCTTACCGGGGTGTAGGGGATTTTCAGCTGGCTCATCGAAATGTGAATGAAGCCCTGAAACGGGAACCCAATCACGCCGGATTGCTGACCAACCGGGGCAATTTTCAGATGAATATCGAGCAGTTTGACGATGCTTCTCAGGATTACCAAAAGGCCATTAAGCTCGAACCGAATAACCTCAACGCTCATAACGGAGTAGCGATTACAGATTTACAGAGCGACCGCATTCCGGAAGCTCTGGTTCGGTATGACAGTTTGTTACTAAAGCATTCCCGGGAGCCGATGTTGCTTAATAACCGCGGCATTACCCTATCCTATCGGGGTTTGCAACTGGAACAGGAGAAAAAAGATACCGAGGCCAAAGGTTACTATAAAAAATCACTCGCTGATTTTCAGCGGGCTATGTCCATTGATACGGCGGGCGGTTATTACCGCAACAATGCCGGAAACGTGTATAAGATCCTGAATGAAAAGGAGAAAGCCATTGAGAATTACAATGGGTATCTGAGTAAAACGGCTATTAATAACCTCGGCGTTTTATACGCAGGAGCGAAACAGAAAAAGTACTCTCATTATTACATTACGGCAGCCCTGGAACTCGACTCTACCAATTTCGCCTTTCTTTACAATCGGGCTAAATTATACCGTTCCGAGTTTCCGGATTCCCTCCGGACGCATGGCAAATATTTACGGGCCGAATCCTTTATTTCTCCCGATGCCATTTCCCGAAAATACAGTAAAGACGGCTATATCACGGTTTATCTATTTGATTATCAGTACGAAACCTACGAATACAAAGGCCAGCCTACCTTCCCTATCAAGGCCGACGCCGGAAAACCCACGGAGTTTCAGAGTTACTTCGATTTTCAGTTCATTCCCGAACCGCCCAAACCCGAGACCGTTCCCCGGCAACCCCGCGAGTACACCTATCCGAAGGGAAAGTCTTTGAAATCACCCAGACGGACGAAGAAACGTGGCAGTACGGAGTGTCCGGTTTAAGGGCGTCCATGTGACTGCGTAAGGATGTACAGCCCTCGGACTAAACAGGCTTATCCCCGGTTTGATACTTAATGTAAGTCGGGAACAAATTCAGAGTTGGAAAGCTTACACTAAAAACTACCTCGTATTATGAAAGTTGAATTAGTTCGCGTCGATGACGCGTTTCATTTTCAGGCTTCGGGTTCATCCGAAGCTCAGGTTTCCATTGATGCCGCTGAAGCCATTGGTGGCAAAAATGCGGGCGTTCGGCCCATGGAGCTTCTGCTGATGGGGCTGGGCGGCTGTTCAGCCATTGATGTCATCCTGATTCTGAAGAAACAACGTCTGCAAATTGACGACGTGAAAGTGAGCGTTTCGGGAGAACGGGAGAAAATTGAGGGCACCGAAATGAGTCCGTTTCGGAAAATCAATGTGCATTTTGATATCAAGGGAAATGTGAGCGAAGAGAAAGCCGAACGGGCCATTAAACTTTCCATGGAGAAATACTGCTCGGCAACGGCTCAGTTTGCCCAGTCAGCCGAAATTACGCACTCCGTTAGTATCGAAGGAATCAGCCCCCAGGAAATTCAGGCCGATAGTCTCGCCGAATAGCCTTACCTTTGCCCCGCTCTTAGCATATTAAGTATCGATGAAACAATACCAGGATCTCCTCCAGCATATTCTTGACCACGGCACCCGCAAAACCGACCGGACGGGTACAGGCACGATTTCCGTTTTTGGGTATCAGATGCGGTTTAACCTCTCCGAAGGGTTCCCCCTGGTGACCACCAAAAAGGTGCATACCAAATCTATTATTCACGAGTTACTCTGGTTTCTTCAGGGTGATACGAACATTAAGTACCTGACGGACAACGGCGTAAGCATCTGGAATGAATGGGCGGATGCCGAAGGTAACCTCGGGCCTGTGTACGGAAAACAATGGCGGAGCTGGGAAGCCCCCGACGGACGGGTCATCGACCAGATTACACAGGCCGTTGATCTGCTGAAAAAATCACCCGATTCCCGCCGGATCATCGTATCGGCCTGGAATCCAGCCGACCTCGACGGTATGGCTCTGCAACCCTGCCATGCCTTGTTTCAGTTTTACGTAGCTGATAACAAGCTTTCCTGTCAGTTGTACCAACGCAGTGCCGATGTCTTTCTGGGCGTACCCTTTAACATTGCCAGTTATGCCTTACTGACGATGATGATTGCTCAGGTAACCCATCTGGAACTGGGTGATTTCATCTGGACGGGTGGCGATACTCACCTGTATTCCAACCATTTAGAGCAGGTAGAACTACAGTTAAGCCGCGAACCACGGCCCCTGCCTACGATGCGAATCAATCCCGAGGTTCAGGATCTATTTGCCTTTACTTACGAAGACTTCAAACTGGAAAACTACGATCCCTGGCCCGCAATTAAGGCCCCGGTTGCCGTGTAATTTCAGCCCTATAGTTATCAAAAGCCACGAAGCGATGTATTTCCTTCGTGGCTTTCTCGTTGCCTATGAACACACTGCTACTCAAGTTGATGTTAATGCCCTTACTAATCGCCGGGGTAACGCTGGCCGCCCGGCGGTGGGGCAATGTGATTGGAGGCTGGCTCGGTGGATTTCCCTGGGTGGCGGGGCCTATTTCCATTTTTCTGGCTATTGAGCAGGGGAAAGATTTTGCGGCCCAGTCGGCCATGGGCTCGCTGGTGGGTTGCTTTTCCACGTATGCCTTTGCGTGGTTATACGCGAAACTGGCTCCCCGGCTGCACTGGTTTCCCTTGCTGATGTTGTGTTATGCCATGATTTTTGGCAGCCTGTACGTAGGGCAGTTTTATTCGGGAAGCATCCATCTGCTTTTCGCAGCCTTATTACTCTTCATTGTATTCATTTACCGGGTCTTTCCCCGGCCTGAAGTCCCGGCTTTGGTTGCCGCCCCACCCCGCTTTGATTTACCGCTGCGAATGATGGTAGCCACGGTGTTTGTAGCCGTGATCACTCAACTGGCTTCCTGGACCGGGCCGGTCTGGAGTGGATTGTTAACGCCCTTTCCCGTCATGACGACTTGCTTAGCCGTATTCACGCATGTACAGCAGGGGCCTGCCCCATGTGCCCGAATTTTACGCGGCATGGTGAATTCGGGTTTAGGGTATGCTACTTTTCTTTATACAGTAGGGTTAGTATTGCCTCATACTTCAATGCTGGCAGCTTATAGTGTAGCGATGCTTTTTTCTTCATTGGCTAATATCCTTACGCTTAAATACCTACGTTAGTTTTTTTACTCAATTCGGGTTGGGTTATTCTTTCAGGAGAAAGTTTATTGACTGAAAATCAGATGAAAACAAAAGTAATTTCTTACGGAGCTTTGTCTAAAGAGCAGTTACTGGACCAATTCAGGCGTTGTTCCATTCAATGGAATGCCTTTGCTGAACAACTGCTTTTCAGTACAGATTGTACAGTTTCACACCTAAACCATTCTTTGCTCGTAACGGAAATTACCGTCGAAGCCCTGGGCTTAAAGCAGGGAGGAACACTGGAGCAAATTTGGCAACAGGCCCGTCTGGCAGGCCTGGCCGAGTGTCCACTGGAAGCTGCCTTTCATTGCAGATTTTATTACGATGACCAGCCGGAAGAAATCTTACTTGATGAAGTAAAAAACCAGCATCCCCCCGGAGCCCTTGTGATTTACTCAAAGCCCATTTCCAAAGACGAAACCGTTCCCAAAGGTCTTTACCTGAGAAAAATAAAAGGAGAATTATGGATCAGGGGCTACCGTTGTTCGAGTGACTATGTCTGGTCAGCTCGGGATACTTTTCTTTTTCAGGTCAATGCCAGTTCTCTTGCCTAGGGCGGATTGGTAACTTATGCTCTTTCGGATTTATTAGGCTCTTTCGGATTTGCAATCCGAAAGCCCTCTGTAAAGGATTTATAATCCAGAAGTAACACCCCGCCGTGGTTGTGCGTCACCAACTACTTGCTTTATAACAGGCTGGTGAGATCCCAGCAAAAGCGGAGGCAACCCCGATTATTACCCCGGATTGTCATCCGGGGCTATCCAGAGATTAAACCCCGATGGGGTTATTGCTTTCAGTTTCAAACGCCTTTCCTACCTTTATTGGTTTTCCCTTTCCAACTGAAAACTGAAAACTCCTCCCGCCGTGGTTGGTGTCCTCACCAACCACTTTCGTTATACCGGACTGAGCCTGGCTGGTGTCTCACCAGCCAGGGGTAAACATCATAACTCCAAACCGCAACGGCGACCGCTCTAAACTCCGCTGGAATAGGATTTTCGACGAATGCGTAGAGTTATATCAGGCAGAAATGATCATTTTTGAATCCAAGCAACTGGGTTGCCCCTTGCTTTTTCTACCTCAAACCAAATTTATCTATGCAATCACGTCGCGACTTTCTACAGAAATTAACGGCTTCCGCCGCCGCTTTATCTTTCACATCGTACGCCGCTTCTGCTGCCCCTTCAGTACTTCAGGATTCAAAACCTTACGATGGTCCCGTTCTGCGGGTAGCTATTATGGGTTTGGGTGGGTATGGCAGCCGCGTAGCGGAAGCCATGCAATCGAGTAAAATGGCGAAGCTGGTAGGAGTCATCAGCGGTACCCCTTCGAAGATCAAAGACTGGCAGAGCAAGTATAAAATTCCCGAAAAGAACTGCTATACCTACGAGAACTTCGATCAGATCAAGAATAATCCGGATATCGACGCCGTCTATGTCATTACGCCCAATGCCTTACACCGCGATCAGGTTATTCGGGTAGCCAAAGCGGGCAAACACGCCATCACCGAAAAACCCATGGGCCTCAACGCCAAAGAATGCCAGGACATGATTGATGCCTGTAAAAAGGCGAATGTGAAGTTACTGGTGGGGTATCGCCTTCACTTTGAGCCTTTTACCCTGGAAGTCGTTCGGATGCGGAAAGAAGGTGAACTGGGGAAGGTTAATTTCTTCCAGGGTTTATCAGGCTTCAAAATCGGCGATCCGGGCCAATGGCGTTTGAATAAGCAACTCGCGGGCGGTGGCTCGATGATGGACATTGGGATTTATGCCATCAACGGGTCCCGATACATGCTCGGTGAAGATCCGATCTGGGTTACGGCTCAGGAAACCAAGACAGATCCGCAGAAATTCAAGGAAGGCGTTGACGAAACTATTACTTTCCAGTTAGGATTTCCCAGCGGAGCCGTCGCTTCCTGTCTCTCCAGCTATAACATCAATCACTTGGATCGTTTCTTCCTGTCGGGCGACAAAGGCTTTGCTGAATTATACCCGGCCACGGGCTATGGCCCGCTGAAAGGCCGAACCAATAAAGGCGAAATCAATCAGCCCGTTGTTACGCACCAGACGGTGCAGATGGATGAGATGGCCGCTATTATTCTTCAGAATAAAAAACCCCTTATTCCGGTCGATGGAGAAGAAGGGATGAAGGACCTGAAAATTATCGATGCGATCTATGAATCGATAAAAACCGGAAAGCAGATCGCTCTGAAACTGTAATTCGACCCTTTATCAAACCTAAAACGTAGAGATGTCCATTGATGGTCTCTTTGCCGGCGAATGATACGTACAGAAAGGTAACAAAATCGCTTCTCTACACCATACTACCAAAAATGCCCGGCATGAACCGGGCATTTTTAATACACTAAAAACAGAAAACAGTCAACTGAAAACTATTTGATTTGTCCGACCATGTCCAGCACGGGCTTGCCTACGCAACCGCTTGGCTCCAGAATATCAAGCAGATACGAAACCGTTGCTGCAATATCCGCTACGTACGTTGACGCTCCTGTCCGACCGTGAGGAATTTTCCAGCCGTAGAAAAGACAGGGTACGTGTGAATCGTAGTTATAAAGGGTTCCGTGACCCGTTCCGGCTTTGGTATAACCATCCTGCCAGCCGGGCTCTGAAACTAACATAAAATCTCCACCGCGACGGGGATGATAGCCATTTTTAACGAAATAAGCCTGATTATCATTCATGGAAACGGCTTCCAGGGAGTGAAGATTCACAAAATTGGCTACCCCTTTCATTTGCACGATTGAGTCACGCAACATCGGATATACATCTGAATACGTCAGCTTTTTCGCTTTCATCACGTCCGGATTCAGGTATAGCTGATAGTTCCCGTAGTATTGAATCCAGTCGGCCTCACCGTACGCCTGATTTAGTACGTTTCTGGCTTTTACCGTCACTTTATCCAGCGAACCCGCGGCAATGTGGTGTTCGTTTGAGAAACCCCACACGTCCGCTACCCCGTGGTCTGCGGAAAGGAATACGAGTACATTCTCTTTTCCTACCCAGCTATCCAGGAACGTCAGTAGTTCTTCAATGTCTTTATCCAGACGCAGGTAGGTATCTTCCGTTTCGATGGAGTTAGGTCCGAAGCTATGTCCGACGTAATCCGTTGAAGAGAAGCTAACGGCCAGAAAATCCGTCACATTGCCTTTACCTAATTTCTCGTTTTTCAGAGCTTCCAGAGCAAAATCCTTCGTAATGCTGTTACCGAAGGGCGTTTTGCGGAAGTTTTCGTAGAATCCCTGGAAGGTTCCGCCTACTTCGTGAGGGAACACGGGCTTCTTTTCACCAGGAATCGGCTGCTCGTAGGGCATATCATCGGCGGTGCTTTCGGTATATTGCTCGATGGGCAACAGCGTCGTCCAGGGTTTTTCCAGATACTTGTTCGCCAGTTTTTTCGCGTTGAAATCCTTCACCCACTTCGGTACATCTTTCATGTAAAACGTACTGGTAATGAAGCTTCCATCGCGGGAATCGAACCAATAGGCTCCGTCAGCCGTATGGCCCGCCGGGATGATCGCCCCGCGGTCTTTCTGAGAAACGCCAATGACTTTGGATTTAAAATTCGTCGCGATTTTCAGCTGATCGGTAATCGTGCTCGCCAATACGTTGCGGGGAGACATCCGGCCCGCGGGCGATGGGTTGTTTCCCGCCGTTACCACCGTCGTGTCTTCCGTACAATAGACATCGCGGCCCAGACTCCGGTCGAACCACTCATTACCCACAATGCCGTGAATAGCCGGAACCGAACCCGTGTAAATCGAGGTATGACCGGGAGCCGTGATCGTCGGCATGTAATTGTAATGGGTATAGGCACAGTTGAAACCTTCGCCTAATAATCGTTTAAAACCGCCTTTCCCGTATTTTTCTGAATAGCGGAACAGGAAATCATAACGCATCTGATCGACGACGATCCCTACCACCAGTTTGGGGCGATCGGGCATGGTTCGCTGGACGCTTTTCTTGGTTTGTGCCGCCAGCAACAGGGGACTTAGCAGCAACAGAAAACTAAGTTTGAATGAATGCATGTGGAAATCGTTTGGGACAAAAATAAAAAGGGAACGCTTAGTCTTCCCAGTTTTTGCGACTACGGGACGCTTTTCGTTCGGAAGCTACTCGTTTGGTTTGTAATCTTTCCAGGGTTGAAGCCCTCGTTGGCCTGGTCGCTTTTCGCACGCGGGGTTCTTCAAAGGCCTTGGTCAGGGCTGCATATAACTTCTTCACCGCCAGCTCTTTATTCTTCCCCTGACTTCTCGATTCCTGCGACGTAATGACCAGATCACCCTCGGTGGTTAGCTGACTTTTCAGGCGTTGCTGAATCTTCTGCTTCTGCTCTTCGTTAAGAATTTGTGAAGCTGGAATATTGAGACGAACTTCCACTTTACTTTCAACCTTATTGACATTCTGCCCACCCGGCCCCGAGGATCGGCTGGTCTGGAATTGCAGTTCAGAGGATAAGTCAAACATATAGTGTTGTGAGTTTGGGGTTCAGAGTTTAGGGTTAAAATTCAATTGCATAAGCTTTACTCTCATCACCTGTTATAATAAATAGGTAATGTCTCACATTTTTAACTCAAAACTCTAAACCCAAAACTCCAACTCCAAAGTTACGCACTGAATTTTGGCAACATTTAGGAAAATCATACATATTGATATGGACGCGTTTTATGCCAGCGTCGAACAGCGGGATAATCCGGAACTTCGGGGGAAGCCGCTGGCCGTGGGCGGGAGTCGCGAACGGGGCGTGGTGGCGGCGGCCAGTTACGAAGCCCGGAAGTTCGGCGTACGTTCGGCGATGGCTTCGGTAACGGCCATCCGGAAGTGTCCGCAGCTCATTTTTGTTCGCCCCCGGTTTGAGGTCTATAAAGCCGTTTCCCGGCAGATCCGGGACATTTTCGCTCAGTATACTCCGCTGATTGAACCGCTTTCGCTGGATGAAGCCTATCTGGATGTGACTGAAAATCTGAAAGGGATTGAAACCGCCACTAAAGTAGCGGAAGACATTAAAGCTCAGATCAAGGAAGAAACGGGATTGACGGCTTCGGCGGGCGTTTCGTTCAATAAATTTCTGGCTAAAATTGCTTCGGATTACCGCAAACCCGATGGTATTTTTATTATTAAACCGAGTCAGGCCGAGAAGTTTGTGGAGACCCTGGAAGTGAAAGACTTCCACGGAATCGGGAAAGTAACCGCCGAAAAGATGCACAAAATGGGCATTTTTACCGGAGGTGATTTAAAACTTCAGTCGCAGGAATTTCTGGTGAAACATTTCGGGAAAGCGGGTCGCTGGTATCACCAGATTGCCCGAGGAGAAGATGATCGCCCGGTAAACCCGGATCGAATTCGGAAATCCATCGGAGCTGAAGAAACCTTCTCGACGGATCTGGAAGATCTGGAATTGTTACTCAATGAACTCTGGCCCATTACCGAAGAAGTCTGGAGGCGGGCCGAACGGGCTCATGTCTACGGGAAGACGGTAACTCTGAAAGTAAAATTCGGCGATTTTGAGCAGATTACCCGCAGCCGAACGAGTTTGCAACCCATTACGGAGCAGTCGTTTTACGAACGAATCGTGAAAGATTTATTCGATGGCATTTTCCCGCTACGCATGGGCATTCGCCTCATGGGGGTTACGCTTTCCAACCTGGAAGGGGCTGATGAATGGGAAGGGCGGCAGTTGACCTTTAATTTTTAGGATGGTTCGATTCCATTCTCAGCCAGACGCGATTACTTACTTACGTCTGGGTAAGAGGCGGTTCGTGTTACTTTAAGGATTGTAAATCCTTTATAGAGGGCTTTCGGATTACAAATCCGAAAGAGCGTAGTTTATAACGCTCCAGCGTCGCAGACGCCCTCCTCGCCAATCCGCGTTAGAAACGCGGACTAACCGTGTCTGGGTAGATGCGGTTTTGGATTCTTTCACATGATTTTCATCTTCCGGCGTAGACGCCATCAATGAATGGACGTTTCTAGTATGAAAATAAAAGGGTGCCTTTCTTGCGAAGACACCCTCGGTTTTCAGGGCTTAAACGGGAACTGACTCTACTTCTAGTACTGCTTTCTTTTTCTTACTTCCCCACTTCTCCTGCACCCGATCCACCAGGTAATAAATCATGGGAACGAGGAAGACGGTGAGGATCATCGAACTGGTTAGTCCACCAATCAATACCCAGGCCAGGGAGTTCTTCCATTCTGAACCGGCACCGGCGGCCAGAGCGATGGGTAACATCCCGATTACCATGGCGATGGTGGTCATTAAAATGGGTCGCAGCCGTTCTTCACCGGCGTGAATGATTGCTTCTTTATAGGACATTCCCTGAGCTTTAAGCTGATTCGCAAAATCGACGATCAGAATGGCATTTTTCATTACCAGACCCATCAGCATCAGCATTCCTAACATGGCGAAAATACTCATATTGGAAGACGATAACGCCAGGGCAATCAGGGCTCCGATAATGGCCACGGGAATGGAGAACAATACCACCAGCGGGTAAATGAAACTGTCGTACAACAAGACCATGATGAAGTACACCAGCACCAGGGCAGCCCCCATCGCCAGACCCAGCGAGCCGAAACCTTCGCTCTGGTTTTTGGCGTCGCCGCCCCAGGTTAAGGTTACGTTGGCCGGTAACGGATTTTTCGCCAGATCTTCATTAATCGTATTGATCAGCGTTCCGGAACCTACCCCGAGCGTATTACCCGTCACCGTTACCGACGTCCGACGGTTTTTGCGTTCGAGTAAGGAAGGGCCATTTCCCAGACGGACATCAGCGAACTCCGCCAGCCGCACCGGACGATTCGCAATTGGACTAAAGAAGGTAATATTCTTTACGGCTTCGGGATTCTTCCGATCAAAGGCGTCGAGCATGATCCGGATGTCGTAATCTTCGGAACCGTCGCGGTATTTGGAATCGTCATTACCCGCAAAAGCGTTTTGTAACAATCCACCTACCGTTTGAATGTTCAGGCCCAGTTTCGCCATTTTCTCGCGGTCAATCTGTACCTGAACCTCGGGGTTCCCCGCCTCTACTGATACTTTCACGTCATTCGATCCGGGAATTTTCTTCAGACGATCTGCCAGACCCTGAGCCGTTTTCATCAGCTCGTCCAGGTTATCGCCACTCAGAATCATCATAATGGGCGATTCTCCGGTAGCTACCATGCCAATAACCGATGAGGTAAATTCCAGTCCGGGGAAGTTTTTCATTAACTCCTTCCGAACCGCGATCATGTAATTTTCGGTCGATAAGTGATCAGGACGATCTTCTACCGGACCCAGCTCAATCGTCAACTCCGTCCGGTTGCTTTCACCTTGTCCGGTACTGGCCATGCCCGTACTGGCCCCCGCCACGTTCGCAAAAATGGTTTCTACTTCGGGCTTTTTGCGTAAGTAATCTTCAATACTGCGGGCCGTCAGGTTATTCTGTTCCAGCGAAGCACTTTTATCGAGCTTCATCGTTAACAGAAACTTACCCTGGTCACCCTGGGCCACGAATTCCTGACCAATGATACCCAGTCCCATTACCCAGCCCGTGGCTACGAACAGGGAAATAAGGATGGCCGTAAAGGCGATTTTATGACCAATCACCCAAACTAGGGCATTGTGATACCAGTTAGACAGCCCCGTTAACCCCCGTTCAAACCATAACAGAAAGGCGTGAAAAGGATTTTTCGGATTCAGGTGTTCCAGTTTCGAAATTCGGGACGTCAGGTAAGGCGTTAAGGTGAAACTCACCAGCAAACTGATCAGCGTAGAGAAGGCTACCGTTAAGGAGAACTGTCGTAATAAGTCGGCAATCACGGAGTTCACCATTGTAATAGGCACGAATACCACGACAATTACCAGCGTCAGAGCCACGGCAGCAAAGCCAATTTCTTTTACTCCGTCGAGGGTCGCCTGCCAGCGGTTTTTACCCATTTCCAAATGTCGCTGAATGTTTTCCAGGACTACAATGGAGTCATCGACGAGAATACCAATCACCAGCGAAAGAGCCAGCAGCGTCATCAGGTTCAGGGAATATCCCATAACCCCCATGAACAGGAAGGCCGACACCAGCGAAGCCGGAACCGATACCATCACGATGATGGCATTTCGGAAACTGTGCAGGAACAGTAACATCACCGCCGCCACCAGCACCACGGCCAGAATCAAATCGTGCGTTACGGCTTCTACCGATTCGAGGGTGAAAATACTGCTGTCGTAGGCAATCGTGAAGTGTACCTTATCCTTCGCGTTTTCCTTTTCGATAGTGGCTAAACGTTCCTGAATCAGGCGGCTGATTTCTACGGCGTTGGCATCCGATTGTTTCTTAATGAACAAACCGATTCCGTTCTGACCGTTGAAGCGGCTGATGCTTTCGGTATCGGCTAAGCCATCTTCTACCGTCGCCACGTCACGCACCCGAATAGGGCTACCCGTTTGTGACGTCGAAACGACCAGATTCCGGATGTCATCGAGGGAAGCGAATTTACCGGCCAGTTTCAGCGTAATCTGTTCCGAAGAGCTTTTCACCTTACCCGTCGGGAATTCCATGTTCGCCTGATTAATAGCCTGTGTTACCTGTAAGAGCGACAAGCCGTAATAATTCAGTTTGTCATCATTCACGTTCACCCGCACTTCGCGTTTGTCACCCCCTACCATGGTAATTTCAGCCACGCCAGGCACCTGCTGCATGATGGGCAGATACCGGTCTTCTACCTGCTGATAGAATACTTCGTTGGGCAGATTCGAGGTCGCCAGCAACTGCATGATGGGCTGATCGCTCGGAGAAATTTTGGATAAGGAGGGTGTTTCCACGTCGTCGGGAAGGTCGCTCACCATGTTATTAATCTTCCGCTGCGTTTCGTCGAGGGCATTGTCAATGTCCGTTCCGGCTTTAAATTCCACAATCACCAGCGACGCGTTTTCCAGCGATTTCGTGGTAATGTTGTCAATGTTATCCAGCCCGGATACGGCATCCTCAATCTTCTTACTTACCTCCGACTCGACCTCCGAAGGAGCCGCACCGGGGTAAATCGTCGTGATGGTAACGACCGGCACCGAAAACTCGGGCATCAGCTCGTAACTCAGCAGCCGATAGGACGCGATCCCTCCCAGCGTGAGTATCGCGAAAAGCACGATAATCATCGAGGGCCGCTTAATGATGGTCTCTATAAAATTCATTGCTATGCTGTTTAGGAAGTTACTCTGGCCGTTTGAGACGTTAAATTCTGTTTGATCAGGTTTGATTGACAGGAGAGGCCCTTAAAAACAGATCGGTTGAAGGGAACGGGCGATCTCACCAAACTAACTCTGAAAACTATAGGGGTACTGGTGCTCAAACCAAAGCTTTTTCTCCGTTATTGGGCCACCACGGGGGTTCCGTTTTTAAGGTTGATTTGTCCACTCACCACGACCTCTTCACCCGCATGGAGACCGCTGGTGATTTCGTAGTAATCGTTCGTCGTCGCTCCGATTTTCACGTTGCGTAAGACGGCCTTGCCGTCTTCGACTACGTACACTTGTGCCTGTTTCGTTGAACCGACAATGGCCTGACGAGGCACGGACAGCGTTTGTCCTTTCAGCTCGCTGGTATTGGCAATGCTGCCGTACATGCCCGCCCGTAACTGGTGAGCCGCCGTGTTCAATACCGTAATTTCGACGGGGTAATTATGAGCGGCATCGCCCTGAGCACCGATTAAGGATACCCGGCCTTTGAAATCCACATCGGGATATACCTCGGTTTTTACCGAAATCATTTGTCCTATCTTGAACTGATTTACGGCCTTTTCAGGCACCTGTACGACCAGTTTCAGCGAAGAAATGTCGGTTACTTTCGCCAGCGGCGTTCCAGGAGAAACTACCGAACCCTTTTCTACCATTTTAGTAGTAACCACACCCGAGAACGGAGCCGTAATGGTGGTTTGGGAAAGCTGCTTCTGTAACTGCTTGATCTGAGCCTGGGTGGAACGAATGCTGAGTTGCGTTTTCTCAATGTTCACGGCGGGTGTGGCATCGCCTTTTACCAGAGCTTCGTACCGTTTCAGGTCATTCTGATACCCTTCGATGCTGATCTGCAAGGCTTCGATCTGGAAACGTAACTGATCGTCGTCGATCTTGGCGACCAGTTTCCCAGCTCCTACCATCTGGCCTTCCACGATGGGTAACTGCACGATCTCACCGCCCGCCTGCGGACGAATTTCGATTTCCCGATTGGCGGCAAACGAACCCAGAAACTGGGATTCCTGCGAAAGATCGCGTACTTCAGCCTTGGCCGTCCGAACGCCTACTTTCAGATTAACGTCGGGTTTATATACTTTGGCGGCAACTTTTTCCTTGTTGTCGAGCAACTTATAGCCCGTCAGACCAAGCGTGGCTGCCAGACCGATAGCTACGAAAATGCGTTTCATATAAAAGTGGATCTATTGAGTGATGAGATTGCCAGTGGCTTTTTTCCAGTCGAGTTCGGCGGTGCGAAGTTTGACCAGGGAGGTGAGGTAATTGTTCTGAGCTTCGCGGAGGGAGTTTTCCGTCTGAATAAGATTACTAATGTCAATGGTACCTTCCTTGAACTGAAGCTGGGTTTGTTCGTACACTTTCTGAGCCAGTCTGACCTGTTCTTCCGACGTTTTCAGGTTCTGGTTCTGCACCGACATTTGAGTTCGGGCGTTGGTAATATCCATCGAAATGGATTCTTTCGTTTTCTGAAGATTGAGCGACAATTGTTGTCCTTCAAGCTGTTTCTGGGAAAGCTTATGACGACGGGTATAGCCATCGAAAATGTTCCAGTTGATTTGCAGTCCCAGCCAGTACGCCGGAATACCTTTCAGATACGACTGATCGCCACCGATGGCAAAAACGCTGTGATTGGCGACACCATACGCGGAAACGGTCGGCAGAAATCCCGCTTTGATGTTTTTCTGCTCCAGCGTATTGGCAAACTGCTGACGATCCAGCAGTAATAATTCCGTCCGGTTCAGTCCGCTTTCCTGCGAGGTTGGAACCACCACGGTAGCTTCGTGAATGGCATTGTCAATCGTCAATTCCTCCGGTTGAGGAATCCCCGCCAGAAACTTCAGCAGGTTTACCAGTTTCACATAATCAGCCTTCAGTGACTCGATCTGCGTCTGCATGGATACTTTGCTCAGTCTCAGACGATCCACATCGATTCCTTTTCCTAACTGATTCTGAAACTGCAAGTCAGTAATGCGGATGGAACGATCGAGGGCTTCGATATTGCCTTCCAGAAATTTCACCTGCTGGGCCAGCGTCTGGGCGTTGTAATACGAAACGGCCACGTTATAGGCAATGTCTTCTCTGGTCCGGCGAATCTGTAATTCTGATACTTCGCGGCCTACTTTGGCCGCTTTCAGACCAATCATGATTCCGGGATTATAAATCACCTGATTCGCCTGAACGGTTGTTCCGAGGTTCCAGGGCAGGCCAAAGGCCGCCGCTGAATAGGCCCCTTCCGGACCACCGAAGGCCGACAGGGGAATAACCTGAGCGGGAATTTTGATGTAGTATTTGTAATCTCCGGCGAAGTTCACCTGCGGCAGAGCCGAGGCTTTGACTTCTTTAATTCGGGACTCGGTAATCTGCTGCTCAAGCTGACTTGAGCGGACATCCAGGTTATGCGTGAGGGCTTTCGCGGTGAGTTCTTCCAGCGATACCTGCTGGGCAAAAACCCCGCTTGCAAGCATACTCAGGCACATCAACAGGGGAAGGCGTAACATTGGATTATTTGATTAAAATAAATAATTTAAACGTTTGTTTAAATCAAGGGTAAAAGAAAAGCCCATTGTTTCCAAGGGGCTTATTCGGGGTGAATAAGTGGCCTTTATTTAATGAATAAATACTTCAAAAGCATTTCCTTAATTACCTTTTTCTGTTCCAGAGCATGCTTATCAAACTCAGCTTCGCTCATTTGAAACAGGTGCATGGTAAGCTCGCGTCCGGCGAAAATCTGCTGGATTAACCCGAAGATCAAAGGGAAGATCGTATCTGGCGAAATGTCGATGATTAACCCTTTTTTTACTTCCTCTTCAAATTGCGTGTTAAAACACTGCTCCATGGCTCCACAGTTAATGCCAATTTTGTCAGCGAATCCCTGCGGGTTACGGCGGCATTCATTCATAAAGAAGATTGCCTTATTAGGATTCTCGGCGTGTACTTCGAACATATGATCCAGTAACTCCACCAGTTTCTCTTTTACACTGGTAGGCTTTTCCATAATCGTCTGCACACTTTTCAGAGCCTCCTTTAGCATGGATTCGTATACCAGCCAGAATAATTTTTCCTTACTTCTGAAATAATAATTGGTTAAGGCTGTATTGATCTGGGCTGCCTCGGCAATATCCCGGATGGTTGCACCGTCAAATCCCTTCTCAAGAAAAATGCGTTGAGCCGCTTCCTTGATTTTCTCTTCCGTATCAACTGGGTTAGCTGTCATATGCTGATGCAAATAAATAATGCGTTTTCAAAATTAACAAACAATTTTAAACACTTGTTTAAAATAATTATTTAAGTCGAATAATTTGTTTAAATAATGCTACTACTACCTATTGATTTTTAAAAAATAGAATTGGATACCCGGAAGAAGCGTTACTGATTAATCAAATCCCCCACCATTCGCAAACCGTTCAGGGTGAGATTAATATCTACTTCTTCAAAAAGTTCGTGCAAAGGCTGGAGAACCGACGATAATCCACCCGTAGCCAGCACTTTACAGGGGCCGACTTCTTTCTGAATCTGAGCCAGCTGCTCTTTCACCAAACCCACATACCCCCAGAGTATGCCCGCCTGAATGGCGTGAACCGTGTTTTTGCCAATGGCAGACTCCGGCATTTGCAGGGGAACTTCAGGCAACTGAGCTGTATTGGAAAACAGGGAACGCAAAGCTGTTTTAATGCCCGGAACAATATTCACTCCCACTATTCGGGCTTCTGAAACGACCGTAAAAGTCAGGGCGGTTCCGAAGTCAACCACAATGCAATTTTGTCGGTAGGTGTACCAGGCATATACGGCATTCGCCACAAGATCGGTACCAATTTCCCGGGGACTGGCCAGTTCGATTCCCAGATACGGGTATAGTTCCGGTCCCAGCACGTAGGCTTCAACCGTAAAAAGTTCTTTCACCAGGGAGCGGATCAGGGCCGTTTCTCCGGGAACCACGCTACTGATCCCTACGCGGCTAATGTCACTGATCTTCAGATCATTTTCCAGAAAAAGCATCCGCAACCGGGCTTCGTAGTCGGCGGCTCGGGTGCTGTAATGAGTAGGGATTCGGAACTGATGCAGCCAGCTCTGATTCGTATAAATTCCAAAAACGATGTCAGTATTACCGACGTCAATGGCAAGAAACATGAGAAGTAAATAAGTGGAAACCAGACCGAAAAGTTTTGCATTTCACTTTTCGTCAATCAAAGCTACTACCCTTTCCCGAAAATACCGCTTTATCCCGGGCAATGCACGTAACTTGCAGGCACGACCGTCCTCTACACTCGCGATGAAACCTCTGGTAATACTTCCTTTCCTGTTTTTCAGTTATACGAGTTTCGCCCAGACCTCTGCCGAATCCATTCGACTCAATCAGGTGGGCTTTTATCCCAACGCCGTCAAGAAAGCCGTGATCACCAAAGGAACATCGTTCGCCATTGTCTCAGGAAAGGATACGGTGTTTCGGGGAAAAACGGAAGCCGCCCGCATGAATCCTTATTCTAAAAAGGAAAGCTACCTGGCGGATTTCTCGGCACTCAAAAAACCGGGTACGTATCAGATCATTGTTCCCGAAATTGGGGCTTCGTATCCATTCCGAATTCAGGCAAACGTTCATCAGCCGGTAGCCAGAGCGAGTATCAAGATGTTTTACTACAACCGGGTTTCAACGCCATTGAGTAAAGCCTTTGCGGGAAAATGGGCCCGCCCGGCGGGACATTCAGATACTCAGGTTCTCGTTCATCCTTCGGCAGCTTCCAGCGAACGCCCGGCAGGAACGGTCCTCTCTTGCCCCGGAGGATGGTATGACGCCGGGGATTACAATAAGTATATCGTAAACTCCGGTATTACCCTCGGGACGCTGCTTTCGCTTTACGAGGATTATCCCGCTTACGTGAAAAAGCTCGCCATTGACATTCCCGAAAAAACGAATGCGATTCCTGATTTGCTGGATGAGGTTTTGGTGAACATTCGCTGGATGTTAACCATGCAGGATCCGAACGATGGCGGCGTGTATCATAAATTAACCAATGCCAAATTCGACGGCATGATTATGCCGCACGAGGCCAAAGCCGCTCGGTATGTGGTTCAGAAGAGTACGGCTGCTACGCTGGATTTTGCGGCCGTAATGGCTCAGGCAGCCCGGGTTTTCAAGCCTTTTTCCAGAGAGTTACCGGGCTTTTCGGATTTGTGCCGGGTGCGGGCGGTGCAGGCCTGGAACTGGGCAAAGGAACATCCAAAAGTATTGTACGAACAGGAAGAAATTAATAAGAATTTTGACCCGGATATTAGTACGGGCACCTACGGCGACCGTCAGGTGAGTGACGAATGGATCTGGGCTTCGGCGGAACTGTATGCCCTGACGAAAGATAAGCAGTATCGGCTGGCTTGGATTCCGGAACCGACCGCTCCCCTGCCCTCCTGGAATCAGGTTCGAACCCTGGGCTATTACACGCTGACCCGGTTACAATCTCAGCTACCCGAAGTGGCTCAAACCGAAATTACGGGCATTCGAAGTCTATTACTTAAAGCCGCCGACGACCTGATTGCCAACTATCAATCCGGCGATTATGCGACGGTGATGGGACAAACGGCAAAGGATTTTAGCTGGGGAAGTAGTTCGGTAGCCGCCAATCAGGGCATTGCTTTACTGCACGCGTACCGCCTTCGTTCCAAAAAGGAATACCTGGAAGGAGCCTTATCCAATCTGGATTATTTACTGGGCAGAAATGCGACGGGTTACTGCTTGCTGACCGGATCCGGGTCGAAATCACCGCTCCATCCGCATCACCGGCTTTCCGAAGCAGACGGAGTGGCGGAGCCCGTTCCGGGTATGTTATCGGGCGGGCCGAATCCGGGTCAGCAGGACAAGTGTACGACCTATCCCAATGCATTCCCGAATGAATCGTTCACGGACGATCTCTGTTCCTATGCTTCCAACGAAATCGCGATTAACTGGAATGCTCCCCTGGTGTATCTGGCGGTGGCTCTGGAAGCTTTGCAGGGAAAATTATGATTACTTCTTCCCCCAGATTGTCATCTGGGGCTATTCATATTGAACCCCGCTGGGGTTTTTGTTTATTCAACTTCCCGAAAGGCGGTGTGCACCGGTTTAAAACTTTCGGGAAGTTGAATAAATAGGAAGCCATTAGCTTCCAAATCCAATCCGGCGGCGACCCGCCGGGGCATTGGCCTCTTCCCGCAATTCGGCCAGTTCTTTTTCAAAGCCGCCGGATAAAATCGGGAAGCGTAACCAGGTTCTGGGATCCACGTTTCGGTCATCAATATGGAAGCTCGGAGCATACCGTTCGCGTTTCCACTGATTCCGGCTCCATAACCGGAAAAAGCGTTCGGTCCAGCCCGCCAGTTCTTCGCGGTTGTAGGTTCCTTCGAAGTCCAGTTCCAGTTTTTTCAGTACTTCTTTCGGAGCCTGTTTGTCACGGAAGCCGTAGGTCTCGATGGCGTTCAATACTTCATAAGGCATCAAATCCACCTCGTCGGTTTGTTTACGATCTGCAGGACGAAGTTCGGCCGTGGGCTGAAGGTTATTCATGGCTTTCAGTCCTGGCACTTTAAGCGTACCGCTCAGGCCTACCTTTTCAAGCCATAGTAACCATTTTCTCAGATACGTTTTGTCAATTCCGGCCAGTGGCGAAATACTTCCTGCCGTGTCCCCGTCCATCGTGGCATAACCCACCGATGCTTCGGAGCGATTGGACGTAGACAATAATAAGCAATTGTAAATGTTGGTTAATAACCAGGCACTTGGAGCCCGTACCCGGGCCTGAATATTTTGCAGAGCAATGTCGTCCGTATCCCAGCTTAACTTACGTTCCAGCCCTTCTTCAATCAGTCCTTTATAGGTTTCAACCAGGCCATTGATGTTCACATCAAAGAAGCGGGCATTAAGGTCTTCGGCCAGCGACGTGGCGGAGTATTTCGTTTCTTTCGAAGAGTTCTCGGTTCCCTGCCAGATGCAGTATAACAATTCGCGTACGATCTCTTTGGTCGTGGTGGCGTTCTGGATTTTAGTGATGTATCCCAGTCGTTCCTTGAATCTCTCCAGTCCGATGCTTTCGATTCCTAACTCCACCATCAGATACACCAGAGCAGCACAGGCCGAAGAATCGGCTCCGCCCGACAGCGAGACTACGAAGCCCTGAGAACGACTTTTCCGCAGGTAGTCGAATAAAGCCAGGGAAACCGCCCGGGCAAATTCTTCTTCTTTCTGATAGCCTTTGGCTTCCCAGTCTTCCAGCAAATACTGATTACGGGCCGGACGAATGTCAGGCCACTGAAAAGGGACCGAAACACTCAGAGCATCGCCCGCTTTACTGAACACCGCCCGATTTTGCGTTTGCTCCAGTCGACCTTTTTCCAGGTCGACCGTGGCCGTTACCATGTAATGGTCCGTATAACTGAAGCGGGTTCCTGAAGCCAGCATTTCACCCGACTGAGCAATCATGGCATCCCCGTCGTAAATGGCCCGGCCTGCTTCATTACCCAACAGGTTTGAATAGACGTATACACAGCCAAACGAACGACTGCCGTCCTGTACGAAGCGTTCCCGCGTTTGACTTTTGAAGAAACTGAAATGGCTGGCCGAAGGATTAAGGATGATATCCACGCCACGAGCATATAACTCCCGGCCGGGGCGATTGGCAATCCAGGCATCTTCGCAGATTTCAAAACCAATTTTGACCCCTGCCACCTCAAATAACAAATCACCCACCGGGTAATCAATCCCGTTGATTTTTACGTTGGTGCGTTCGCCCGGTGCCCAGGCGTGAAACCAGCGGGTTTCGTAGTGAATCCCATTGTTGGCCAGATTTTTCTTCAGGGCAAAGCCCCGAATCTGCCGATTCACAATGAAGCAGGACGCATTATAGACTTTATTGTTGAGCATGAGGGGCATTCCAACAGAAACGGCCAGATCGGAGGTATAAGGCACAATTTCGTCGAGCATGCTCAGGGCTGTTTCCGCCACGTAAGGAGCGTAAAACATATCTTCACAGCCATAACCACTCAGGCATAATTCAGGTAAGCAGAGAAGAGTAACATCCTGATTTCTAGCTTCATCAATGCAGGTCAGAATGTTGGCAAGATTGCCCTTCCAATCGAGAGGAGTAGTATTAACAACGCCAGCGGCCAGTTTTATTAGCTTCATACCCAATGTTTTAAGAAAGTGGCATCCACTCAATAGTAGATGCCACTGGTATAACCATATTCGAGTTCCTAAAAAGTCAAACCAGGGAAGCGAATATACGGGTGTCGGCTAAAAAACTGCGATTAATTCAAAATCTCCGCCAATTTGTCCAGATCATCGGAACCGATGTAATCCAGTCCGAGTCGCTGAAGCGTCCGGTAGGCCAGTTCCGTATTTGGGGTTCCCCAAAGCCGGGCTTTTTGATTATTCTGATGAGCCTGCGTGACGAAAGCTCTGATTTTCTGTTCTACGTCGGAAGATAAGGCTTGTTTTCCGTCCCAACTGGCCGAACTGAATTCCTTCCAGTCGGCACTTACCAGCGGCACCCGGGCCCTGGATTCAGCCGGGTAGCTGATGGAACGGCGGCCATCGAAGGAAAGGATTTTATCGTACTTACCGAAGTCTTCGGGTTTGGGCAGGTTACCACTCAAGACGAAGTCCACTTTCTGAAACTCCATTTTATGGTCCTTGATCATCTTCTGTAACAGATCAATGGCCTCGGCATCTTTCAGATCGATCAATAACTGAACCTTCTGGTGACCGGGGTAGGGAAAGCCCTCATGCTGACGTAAGTTCACCAGCAATGGAAGCAGGTACATTTTCCGAAACGTCCGTTCAGGTTTAATATCTTCCCGATTATGGGCCACCATTAACTCGCCGTTTTGGACGTAAACATCCGCTTCAATGGATCCAAAGCCTAGCGAATACGCCTTCTCAAAGGGTTTTTGCTGCTCGTAATCATTATGCGAATGAGCCGTGGGGCGGTACTTGAAGTCGGTTTGGGCAAAAACCAGGTTGCTTCCCAGAGCAAAGAGAAAAGTAATCCAGTGACGTTTCATAAGTCGGGCAAAATTTGACGGATTACAAAGGAAAGGTTTTCTGCGTATTCCTTACCTTTTCTCTATTATCATTTTATAAAATCTGAAGAAAAGGTTAACATGCAGCCGTACCTACCACCTCTCATCTATGCGATCCGCCTGCTTCAAAACCCTGCTATGGGCATTTATTCTTTGTTTTTCTTTTATTGCTAAAGGTCAGAACATGGGTTGCTTATGACCCTATGAAACGCTTCAGACTGAAAAATCAGACGGTAAACAACCCTATTTTCCAACCAGGTATTTTCGGGATAGTACCCTTGTCTTCACGGTATTAGATACCGTTGCGAATACCACCAGAACTCATACGCAATTCAAACGGACGACGATGGAAGAATTCAAAAGACTCCTGCGAGACCTGTACCTGAGTCGGGAACACCTGATTCCTCAATTGAAAATTACTCAAAAACTAAAGGTAGACGTTGATTCATTCCGACTCTTTGAGTGGTACTCTCCGGAACTTGCTAAGTTTAAAGAAAAGATTCTTTACGATAGGTATTCGGGAACGGAAGTCTATCGGCTATACTGGTCCCGGGCCCTGACCACTCCCGTTCTCATTCGACTGGAACACAGCGACAAGGGGAATTGGATTATTACGAAAAATCTCAAATCTGAAAAAAGAAAATATCGGACGGTTCAGACAGATGGTCAGTCGGTAACTATTGTAAAAAAAATAAGGAAACCCAAAAGACTGGAAATTCATACCAAAACGCCCATTACCGAAGCACAGTATCAGCGGTTTCTTTTCCTGCTGGACAGCACCCAAACGCTCTGCACCGCTCCGCTGGAAACAAAAGGGTTATCGGGTGATGGTGAAACCTATACGCTGGAGGTTCATCGGCCCGAGGGATACCGTTTTTGTACCCGACACAATCCTGACTACCTGGGAGCGTTTACGTACCTGCGAAAAGCAGGCGACTACCTGATTAGTTTGAGTGCCGTTAAACAGTACAGGCACTAATAAAAAGCGACCCGGGAAACCGGGTCGCTTTTTCAATTATTCATATGCCTTACCGGCTAATTCTATTTCCGTTCCGACGGCGGACAGAAACTCCTGATGCGTCATGGGCTGACTGAACATCGGGAAGTCTTTGGCCAGAGCATTGTCGTGTTCTTCCTGACTTAGCGTCGCACAGCAGTCCGTCAGCGTGATGACCTGGTATCCTTTTTCGTAGGCCGTTCGCATGGACGATTCTACGCAGCAATTCGTCAGAAATCCGGCCAGAGCAATCGTCTGAAACCCCCGACTTCGCAGAATGAAATCGAGGTTCGTACTGGCAAAGCCACACAAGCCCCGTTTCCCCTCAATGACAATATCCTCAGGATGCGGGTGTAACTCTGATACAATCTCGGCACCCCAGGTTCCTTTTTTGAAAGCTCCCGCGTCTTTTACTCCCTTCAGAATGCCGTAGGGAGTGGGTGTCAGTTCGTGATAATCTCCGCTGAAGGAAATGGGCACGTGTACAATCTGAATCCCCGACTCGCGAGCCTGCCTGACCAGCTCAATCGTATGAGGTAACATCTGAGTGGAATCCATCACGGCTTTTACTCCCCCGTGGAACACGCCACCTTCGGTCGTAAAATCATTCTGAAATTCAATAAGGACGAGGGCCGTCCGTTCAGCTGAAAGTTGCATGGCTCTGCTGGTTTAAAGATTCTATTCCTAGTTTCTGTTTAAACTCTTCGTTGCTAAAAACTTCCTGAAACGGCGATTGGTTTTAAAAATTACAGCAACGCCGCTCCAAAGACACCCGCACTGTCTCCTAACTCATTTTTTACAATCAGCAGATCGGGTTTGGGCGTGAAAACGTGCTTTTTCGCCCGCTCTACGCCTTCGGTATAAAGCAGATCAATATTGGAAACGCCGCCCCCCAGCACAATAACGTCCGGATCCAGCAGATTCGTAATGATTGAGATGGCTTTACCAAACTGGTTCAGCATTCGTTCGACTGTCGCCGCCGCAATAGGATCAGATCCGTCCTGATACCGGGCCAGAATCTCGGGCATGCTTAAGGCAGAGCCGCTTTCTTCTTTATAAAAACGTTGCAGCGAAGGGCCGGAGAGTACGGTTTCGACGCAACCGGAATTTCCGCAATAACAGGGTCCGCCGGAGTTATCCAGAAAAATGTGTCCCCATTCACCGCCGATGCCCTGACGACCGCCCCATACTTTTCCATTAATTACTACACCACCACCCACGCCCGTGCCCATGATGATTCCGAAAACGACCTGTGGATTTTCGTGCACTTTGGGAGCTGCTCCTAATACCGCTTCGGCCAGAGCAAAACAGTTCGCATCGTTGGCAATCATGCAGGGTACACCCAAACGGGCTTCAAGATCCTGCTGCATGGGTTGCTCGTTCATCACTACGGTATTACAGCCCCGCATGGTCTGCGTAACGGGATCCAGGGTTCCGGGGGTTGCAAAACCAATCTTCTGCGGACCTTCCCCCAGCTCTTCAGTTACCATTTTAACCAGCTTTTCAATCTGGTCCAGAATGTGTTGGTACCCCTGATCGGCCTCCGTGGGAACGCGACGACGAACCCGAACTTCGGTAATATTATTGGCGTCTAATACGGCACACTCAATTTTCGTCCCGCCTAAATCTATGCCCCAAAGATTATCCACTAGTAATGTAAAGTTTAGTTATGCAGGTACGAAGAAAATGGCTTTTCATTTCGCCAGCAAGTTTAAGCGACTAAAGTAGTCCTCACACGCAAAAAAAATCGGCAGAACCTGACCAATGCAGGTTCTGCCGATGTGTAGTATCTTTTTCAGTAAAGAAAAATCAATCAAAAACGACGGCCGATTATTAGTGAATCTGGCTGAATGAAAAAACGGTAAACAGCAGACCAATAATCAGAATGACAGCAATTAAATAATCCGTTGGAGCTAATGATTTAGACTGTACTGGATTTTTCATAAGTTGGGCTATGTTTTGTAAAGGCTGAAGAGTGTTTTGATCCTTTTGGGTCATCAATATTGCAAAAGTACAATTTTACACTCAAGTTGTCAATTCCGGTTAAGAACTTTTCGTGTCGCTCATATAAACGAGATTGAGCGATGGATGGTTTTCATTTTTTATCAAAAAAATTTAACCAATATCAATAGTGTGGAATAAAATCACATTTATCACCCCAGCTTCTATAAAAAGTACTAAGTATAGTCAAAACTATCCAAATCAGGCCAGACGCTGGCCCCACCCCAATGGGAAAAAAAATAGACAGGCTGCCTATGTTATTTTTTTGTGAATACTCCTTTTTCTGGTCATCCACCCATCAATAAGCAACCAGATAAGACAAAAAAAAGTACGGCGTTCGACAGCCGTACTTTTTAAATAGGTTATATGTTTCTTTTTAACGAGGCAAGTAGGATAAGCAATAATTATGCAATTTTAACTTCTTTTTATACTAATAAGTAATATTTTATTACCCCACTCCTATTCTATTTTATCTTATCTCGTGGTTAAACGTTTATACAAGGCTAATTATTTACCCTGTGTCAGAGCTTTTCAGACCGCTTTTGGCTTACGAGTTCTGTCAATATGACACGTTTTTCTTTTTGGAACAACCTTTGCCTCTCTGCTTTTACTATTTATTGTATTATATAATCTTATTACTATTCAATGGAAACGACAGCTTTTCACGAAAAGGGAAATATTTCAATTCATACCGAAAATATTTTCCCCATCATCAAAAAATTTCTGTACTCTGACCACGAGATTTTTCTTCGCGAATTAGTTTCTAATGCCGTTGATGCTACGCAAAAAATCAAACGTCTGGCTTCGCTGGGCGAATACGGTGGAGAACTGGGTGATGTAACCATCAGGGTTTCCATCGATAAAGAGGCCAAAACCCTAACCATTAGCGACAAAGGCCTGGGTATGACTGCTGATGAAATCAAGAAATATATCAACCAGATTGCCTTTTCTGGGGCTCTTGAATTCGTCGAAAAATACAAAGATCAGGGGGTAGAACGCGGAGCCATTATTGGTCAGTTTGGACTGGGTTTCTATTCGGCCTTCATGGTCGCTTCTCAGGTTGAAATCATTACCAAATCCTATCAAGACGCTCCCGCAGCCCGCTGGATTTGCGACGGTTCGACGGAATTTGAAATTACGGCGGCTGACAAATCAGATCGTGGAACGGACATCATTCTTCACATCTCGGACGATTCGCTGGAGTTTTTAGAGCCCGCCCGTGTTAACGCAGTGTTGGAAAAGTACGGCAAGTTCCTGCCCATTCCGGTTTCTTTTGAGGATAAAGTAATCAACGAAACCGAACCCATCTGGACGAAGAATCCGAATGAGCTGGTAGATGAAGATTACCTGAAGTTCTACGAAACTCTGTATCCCTTCTCGGAGAAACCCCTCTTCTGGATTCACCTGAATGTAGATTACCCCTTCAATCTGACGGGTATTCTGTATTTCCCCAAAATCAAGAATGAGCTGCAACTGAGCCGCGAGAAAATTCAGTTATACAGTCGTCAGGTATTCATCACGGATGAAGTAAAAGATGTAGTGCCTGACTTCCTCATGCTGCTTCATGGGGTTATCGATTCCCCCGATATTCCGCTGAACGTGAGCCGTAGCTTCCTGCAGGCGGATTCGAATGTGAAGAAAATCAACGGGTACATTACCCGCAAGGTAGCCGACAAACTGTCTGAGTTATTCAACAACGACCGTCACGGCTACGAAGAGAAATTTGGCGACATCGGCGTATTCGTGAAATACGGCATGATCTCTGAGGATAAGTTTTACGATAAAGCCAAAGACTTCGTTCTCCTGGAGAGTACGGGCGATACGTTCTACACGCTCGAAGAATACAAAGAGAAAACTGAGGAGACTCAGAAAGATAAAGACGATACTCTGGTCTGGTTATACACGACGGACACGGGCAAACAGGATTCATACATTCAGACGGCCATGGCCCGCGGCTATAATGTACTGAAACTGGACGGCGTGATTGATCCGCATTTCATTGGTAAAATGGAGCAGAAGCTGGAGAAAACGACCTTCAAACGCGTGGATGCCGACAGCCTCGACAAGCTGATTGACAAAGGAGTAACCATCGAAAGTGTACTGACGGAAGAAGAAAAAGAGGCTCTCAAAACGACCTTCGAAGGCGTTGCCGGTGCGGGTTACAGCGTTGAAATCCAGCCCTTGAGTACGGACGAGTTACCCGTAGTAATCACGCAGAATGAATTCATGCGTCGGATGAACGACATGTCGAAAGCAGGTGGTCAACCCGCCTTCTTTGGTTCGATGCCTGTGATGTACAACCTGTTAATCAATGCCAATCACCCGGTTATTTCCCGCGTGAAAGATTCAAATGATCAGGCTCTGGCCAAGCAGCTGGTGGATTTAGCTCAGCTCTCTCAGGGTCTGTTAAGTGGTCCTGCGTTGACGGAATTCATTAAGCGTACCGTGAATGGATTGTAATGGTCATTCCGTATAAAGAAAAAGGCCTTCCCCTGTCTACAGGGGAAGGCCTTTTTCTTTATAATCAGAATCTTACCCGAAAAGCACCTTTCAACTTTTCTTCCAGAACCGGATTTAAAAATAATTGAACCCACTTGGCAATTGATGCGTCGTTTCCGTTTGCTGCTATTTGCATTACCCTAAACACTCAATTTGAAGCCAACGTACTTCGCTACTATCAGCGGTTCGGTATCTCTAACTTTTACTACCTGATTTACCGGGAATTTTCTTCCAGCTTTTCTTTCGTGGGGGCGGTGGTGGTAGCGGTGCAACCACTGTCGACTTTTCTATCATCGGTGGGGGTGGCGGCGGTGCAATTACTGTCGACTTTCCTATCAGTGGCGGCGGCGGTTCAACTATTGTCGATTTTTCCAGTAACGGCGGTGGCGGCGGTGGTGCCACTACTCTGGATTTTCGTGGTAACGGCGGTGGTGGTGGTGGCTTCGGAACCTCCTGAGCAAACAAAGCCATACTAAGGACCGTAAGCGGCAATGTGAGTAAAAACAGCGTTTTTTTCATAGATGTACTTGGAGTTTGGAAAAGCGTTTCAATACGGTTTTTGATGGGATGGCGGGCAAAGGAGTGCGTAAGCGTTCTCTGTTGGGATACAGCCAGCGTAAGCAAGGTCTGGGCATAGGGCTTAGCTCCGTATTGCTCAGCCAGCGACGCGTCTACTTCGTATTCATGAATCTGGATCAGCGAACGCCGGAGCCAGTATACAGCGGGATGGAACCAGAAAAAACACCGGGTTATTTCCACGACCAGCAAATCCAGCGAATGCAAGCGACGGAAATGTTCGTACTCATGCGTGAGCACGATTTCCTTTTCTTTAGGCGACAATGTGGAGTCATCCATAAACACCCAGTGAAAGAAAGAAGCCGTTGTGTGCCCGGTCGGTAGTACGTATAGTCGCTTCCAGCGAATGGCCGTTGCGTTGCGTATTTGCAGGGATACGCGGATGATTCCTCCCAGCAACTGCAACACAGACAGGCCCACTCCTATTCCGTAAGCATAACCTAAGGTTTTGAGCCAACTGGCTGTAGTGAATCCCAGAAAGGTTTCAGGTTCAGCTTGTTCCATTGATAATAGGAACGAGTTGTTGACTACGCTGGTAACCGGGATACCGGGCATGACCGGAATCAGTACGCTGGCGATTAAGGCAAACAGCAGATACCAACGGTTGAGCGTATGAAACGTGAGCGTTCGCAAACAGAACCAGTACACCGCATAAAAACCACTCAGCATGACGGAAGAATACAGCAGATGAGTCATGGCCTGGAGGATTAGTTTTCGTCAATCAGTTTCCGTAATTGTTCAATTTGTTCGGGCGTAATCTGCTCCTCTTTCGCCATGAACGAGAGTAATCCCATGGCCGAGCCATCGAAGTAATCGCTCAGTAGTTTCTGAAATCCACTTTTTCGGTAGTCTTCCTTCGCAACTTTTGGGAAATATTCGTACGTCCGTCCGTAGGCCTTATATCCCAGAAATCCTTTCGATTCCAGAATACGCACCACTGATGCAATGGTGTTATAGGGCGGTTTTTCGGGCATCCGTTCCACCAGATCTTTCACAAAGAATGGCTCTTCCAGCTCCCAAATCGCCTGCATGACGCGTTCTTCCGTTCGTGTTAATTCTTCCATCGGTTTCGTGTTACTATTTTCGTTACCCTGACTTCCCAACAAAGATTAAACGTATTTTTCAATTATAAAACTGATATTTCAGTTTTATAACTAAATTTTTAATTTAAATAAATTAGATAAATTCCCCTTTGACAATAATGCATTGATAATCAAATACTTGTCAGTTTGTAGTTAACGTTGCTCCTCGTACGAAGTTATTGATAACGTCCGGCAGGAAATAATTTACTCAAACGCCAACCACTACTAACCAGCAATAGTGGAATTACTCATAAATCAAAAGAAAGCCCCGGCTGGAAGATTTCCAGCCGGGGCTTTGTGATCCTAAAAGGTACGCTTACTTACCGGGTTCCCAAACGTTATCCTTGCGGTTTACGTCAGGAATCATCAGGCCGCTCAGCGTGATTTTCTGAACGGGTTTATTAAACTTCTTTTCTACTTCGAAAGTCTTGGCTCCATCTTTCCAGTAACGGGCCGTTTCGTTGATCTCTTCCGTCGTGTTATCATTAAACAGAACGATCAGACGAATCGGGATGGGTAATGAACCTTTCTGGGTAACCACGATTTTAGTTTTGCCTTTCTTGTCAGCTACCACTTCCGAAAGAGCCAGATCAGGGTATCCTTTTTCAAAGAACCAGGGCTTCCAGTACCAGGACAAATCTTCTTTCAGAGCATCGTTGAACGAGAAGAAGAAGTCATAAGGCATGGGGTGCTTGCCATTCCAGCGAGCCATGTATTCCTGCAGCGTAGCTTTGAATTTCTCCTGACCATACATATCCCGCAGGAACGTATAGGCCTGTGAAGGACGCATATAGGTAGCAAAAGTATAAGCCGTACCGTTCAGCAGGTTCGTGGGCACCATCATGGGCTGCTCCTGCTCTTTTCCGGCAAACTGGTCGAAGTAAGCGGCATTGGTTTGCTGAGGCATGAATTTCTTCGGCATCCCGTCAATCTGAAATTCCATCCAGTTGGGTAAGGTCTGAGCCCAGCCTTCGTCCATCCACGCATACTTACGCTCGTTGATACCCATGTAGAAAGGAAAATACGTGTGAGCAATTTCGTGAGCCGTTACTTCCGCCGCAAAGGCCGGGGGATACGAACCATCATTCACGAACATCGGGAATTCCATTCCACCCGATCCGTTGAATACCGTTTCGTTGGGATAAGGGAAAGGCACGCCGGGCAAATACGTTGAGAAGTATTCCACGCATTGCTTGGCATATCGGCACACGTCGTAGAAATCTTTGCTGCTGGGGTGATACACGGCAGCCACCGCTGTACGACGGCCCGTTTTATTATCCGCAACCGCACTGGATCCATCCCAGAGATAGGTATCCGAAGAAGCAAACACGAAGTCAGGAACGTGCTCGGCCTTGAAGTGGTAGGTATGTTTACCGGATTTAGCCACCGTAATGCCGCCTTTCGAACGATCCGCTTCCGTAACGATTTTCACGACCTGATCAGAAGTGCGGGACCCTTTATAGCGATCCAGAATTTCGGGAGAAAGAATTTTCTCGGGATTCTGCCATTCGCCCGTGGCCCAGACCAGATGATTAGCCGGAACGGTGATGTTTACATCGTAGTTATTAAAGTCGTTATAAAACTCTTTTTGTCCGGTATAATCCTGACGATCCCAGCCGTCAATATCGTCGTACACGGCAATTTGTGGATACCAGTACGCCACCATGAAGGAAGAATTAAAGTATAAGCCTTCCCGGATGTGCGTCTTCGCCGGAATCAGGTAACTCCACTTGACATCCAGCGTTAACTTCTGACCCGTTTCCAGACCGCTTTTCAGGGTCACAAACATATTGGTTCCGCTGCGTTGAGTCTTTACTTCATTGCCATTGACGGTTACGCTTTCAATCGTCACGCCTTCGTCGTTCAGATCGGAAGGGTCAATTTCCCGTTCATCGCGGTTCGCATCTTTCTTGAAAATGTCAGGGTATAAGCGAATCACCAGACTCGACAAACGGTTAGGGCTGTTATTGGTATAGACCACCTGTTCCGTTCCGCTGAGCTGACGGGTAGAGGGGTTCAATTCCACCTGAATTTTGTAATCGGAATGATTCTGCCAATACCTGGCTCCGGGTTTGCCATTCGTGGCCCGGGTTTCATTGGAATAGGCCTTCTGAATTTCCAGTGGAACCGGCAGGTTCTGGATAGTCTGACTAATTCCCGCAAAAGAAGCCAGCAATGCCACCGTCAGCAAGCCGGATTTTTTACTCAATAAACGCATGATGAAGGATTTAATGTGAAAATCTGGTCCTAATGTACGGAAGTAAGTTTACAGTTTAAAAGTTTTCAGTTTTCCGTTTGCTGTTTTCAATTGTTGCTGTTTTGCCCCCTTTTTTGCTACCAAGACTCCAGGGCACCAAGGTTCACAACGCAGAAAAGAAAAGGCTCTCTGAATCACAGAGAGCCTTTTTAAACCAGTAACGAACAACCCGTACCTAGAACTTATACGTTAATCCGATTCGGGAATTACGCCCCGGTTCGGCCTGCCAGTAGTAATATGTCCCGTAAGCCGCTCCTGTATACAGGTACGTATTGAGTACATTGAAAACGTTGGCGGTTATGTTAATGCGATTATTTTCCCAGTAGATACCGCCATCCAGTTTGAAGTAATCAGGTAATTCACCGTAACCCGTAGCGGCCCAGGACCAGGTCGTGCGATCGCCCTGATAATTGAAGCCCGCCGAGAAGCCCGTGCCTTTCAGTACACCTTTCTGAATTTTATAGGTCAACCACGCATTGGCGTTGTGTTTGGCATAACCGGCAATCTTATCCCCAACCTTGGCATCGGAAGTTTCTTTCGTCACTTTCGAATCCGTCAGAGCATAGTTGGCGATCAGACTCAGACCGGGAGCGATTTCCCCACGTAAGTCAAACTCGATACCTTCGGTCTGCGTTTGTCCTAATTGCAATACAAAGTTCTGACCAGCCGCATTGCTTGGATCGGGCGAAAGCTGGTTGTTTTTCAGGATACGATAAATCGCCAGCGTTGTATTCCACTTACCACCCAACCAATCTCTTTTGAAACCTAACTCAAGGTTATTTCCTGAAATAGGTTTGATGCGGCCTCCACTACGGAGAACACCCGTTTGAGGCAGAAACGTTTGGTCATATAAGGCATACACGCTTGTATTCTTATCAATAGAGGCACTCAGTCCAAACCGGGGTGTTACTTTGTTATCAGAGGTGATGGTATTGTACTGATTATCTTTCGCGTAAGTAAATCGACCGGCGATGGTCAGACGTAAACGATTCTCGAAAAATCCTAACTCATCCTGTACGTACACGCCCATATACGTCTGAGCCAGCGTTCCGTAAATTCCGGCCCGTTCAGCCAAAGACTTGGAGCGATCAAAATTGGGATACCCATTCGCGGGCGAACCGTATGTAGGACGATAGATATTGAATGACTCCGGGATATCCAGATTGTGCGACTGATTCCAGTCCGCCAGGTATTTTTTGTCACCATAATCCAGACCAGCCAGAATGCGGTGGTGAACTTTTCCGGTTTGCTCTTCACCATTCAGGAAAAGCTGTCCGTATTTGGAAACGTTGGAAGCGTCCCAGTTGCTCACACTGCGAATGATATTGCCTGCTTCATCCGGCTCGCCGCCACCATACGCGGGCCACATCGAGCTGCCCTGTTGCTTGTAATTGAAATAGGCCGCCTGAGCCGTCAGTTTCCACCGATTATTGAATTGATGCTGAAAATTAAGGGTCAGGTTATGATCATTAATATGGGTGGGCTCCAAACCCGGATCAGACAGGGTAAAATTGCGGGGTAACACCGCATAACCATCTTTTGCAAAGACATAATAGCTACCGACGTTCGACATTTTAGCGTGCTGATACACGTACTCGGCAGTCAGCGTGGTTTTATCGCTAAACTTATACGTGATGACCGGAGCTACGCTGAAACGATTATTATACTCGAAAGGGCGGAAGGACTTTTTGCTCTGTCCCATGACGTTGAACCGGTACAGCACTTTGTCCGAAAACTTACCGTCTAAATCCGCCGAAGCCCGGTAAAAATCATAACTGCCCATCAGCACGCTCGCCTCCCCTTTGGTTACTCCCGTTGGGCGTTTGGTAACTACGTTGTACATCCCGGCGGGTTCGCCGTTTGACATCATGAATCCCGCAGGGCCTTTCACAAACTCAACGTGGTCTACAAAACTCATGTCTTCGGTCAGAGGGCCCCAGGTCGAGGTAATGTTCATTCCATTACGGAAAGACGAAGCCCGTGAGCCACGCATATTAACCCGGGCGTAGGTATCGCCCCAGTGTTCCAGACGAGTGGCTCCGCTGACGTTACGAATCAGACCGTCACTCAGACTGGTGATTTGCTGAATAGCCATCACTTTTCCGGTAATGACCTGAATGTTCTGAGGAGCTTCGAGGATAGGTTCGCTGATGCGTAAGGTCGAAGAAACCTGATTGCTGTGGTAAGGATTTTGTGCCGAACGAATGACTACTTCCTGAAGCTCATTGGAAGATTCCTGAAGCATAAAGGAAACCGTAGCGGTTTCGTTCTCCAGTACCTGAATGGACTGTTCCTGCGACTGAAGGCCTACGAAACTGGCTACGATGGTGTATTTACCCGCCTTTACCCGGGGAATATTGAAATTACCCTGCTCATCAGTAATCGCTCCGATTGAGCGGCCTTTTAAACTTACGGTAACACTAAAAGCGGGTTTATTATCGGAGGTAAGTACCTGTCCGGCAATTTTGCCATGTTGTGCAAAGGCACAGATACTCGTCAGGAGAAGAAAGTAGGTATAAAAGAATCTCACGACTGCTTTTTTAAATTTGGGAGAACTAATTCGCCACAAATCTAAACCTATTTAGATCAATTAAAAATAACATTCTTCTTTTTTTAATCTCTCCTTAATATTTCAGTTTTCGAGTTTTCTTCACCAGGCTATCCACGAGACCATTGATCTCGGGTGAAATACGCAGACCCACCACCATGGAAGCAAAAACAACGGTGGTGACGGCTCCGCGAAGAGCGATGTTAATGACTTGTGTAAGAAAAGATTCGCCAAAATCCGGAATGGACCAGGTAATGAGGTAGGTAACCAGCCCGATGCCAAAAGCTCCCAGCGTCTGTTGCGTGAAGGGTAATATCCTGAATTTCCAGTAGACGAAAGTGGCCCGCATGAAACTGTAAATCAGAATGGTAATGGTGGTAGCCATGGCCGAACCATTGATGCCAAAACGCGGAATCAGTAAGTGATTGGTCCAGATGGTCAGCCCGCCCAGAATCAGGACAAAAACCGTAGACACTCGGTAATACTGTGAATAACCCATGATTTCGCTGCTCATACCTCCGGCCATATCCAGCAGCCGGGTCAGGAGAAACAGAAAAACGACGGTCGTACCCGAGGCAAATTCGGCTCCTTTGGGTAGTATTTTAAAAAGATCATCAATGTTTGACCAGATACCAATGAACAGAAAAAGTCCCGCCAGCAACTGATGCAGAGCGACCTTTTGATGCATCTGCTGAACCTGTTCATACTTCTTTTCCCGCAGGGACTGAGCGACCAGCGGAATAGCGATCTGGGTTAATGACTTTTTAGGAATTTCAATGAGCGAGGCAATCAGCGTTGCCGTGGCGAAGATTCCGGCCCAGCTCTGTCCTTTATACGAACCAATCAAAAGAATATCCAGATAGGTACACAGCGTAGTTCCGATGGCTCCAATCGAAGCGATAAATCCGAATCTGAGTATCTCTCCGATTACCGGATGCACCAGTTTCCAGGAAATGGGAGCAAGATATAATTTACCCATGTATCGCAGATAAATCAGCAGACCGATTCCTACGAAAGCATTGGAAAACACGAAAAGCTGCACGAACTGATCGAGCGTTACGAGCTTGAATCCATACAACAGAATCACCGCCATATTGGCCAGTTTCAGTCCTACTTCGCGTAAAAAAGCAGGAATGGCAATGCGTTGGAGGTTTCGACAGTACGCCTCCAGAATGCCCTGTAATAAATTGAAGCCCGTCAGCCAGATCAAGAGGTAGTAATACTTTACCAATTCCGGTGACTGCTCTTTGAAAAGATCAATAAACCAGGGCTTAGCAACTAAAAATAAGGCAATAAAAATGACGAAGTAAAACGAAGCGTACCCCAGCAGGAAGGTTAGAAACCCGTGATGTTTTAATTCTTCGTTTCGGAAATGGCTGAAGAAGCGATCCGCAATGGCGGGGCCGCCGAAGGTGAAAATACCGTAAAGTAATAAACTGAAACTGAGTAATGAACGAGTCAATCCGATTTCCTGGGTTTCCAGGAAATACAGGGCAACGACCATCTGATTGAGTGTCCCAATGACTACGCCAAAGTAGGTAATTCCGGTGGCCTTCAGACTCTGACGAATAACGATTCCCAAGGTATGCTGCTGTTAATGGTTATTTTATGATTTGAGAAGGTTGGAGGTTTGTTTGAGGATGTTTGAAACGTTAGAGGGTTTGAATGTTTCAAGTCACTCTTTCGGATTTAAACGTCGCTCTTTCGGATTTAAAATCCGAAAGCCCTCTGCAAGGGATTTGTAATCCCCTGTTCACCCTTATACCTCCCGCCCTGGCTGGTGTCTCACCAGCCAGTTACAAGTGTCTGGTGAGACACCAGCCAGGGCAAGGGGCGTTTTGTTTGACGTTTGAAGAGTTTAAGTGTTTGAGTATGCGTCGCTCCCCGCCGTGGTTGGTGTCCTCACCAACCACTTACTTGCAACTGGCAGTTGAAACACCAGGCAAGGGAGGGGTTATTCTGGTACTCAAACTTTTCAACCCTGAATCAACCCTCAAACCTGAATCAAACTAGTTCAATTCATTCTTCCCATGCTGAATGCTTTCATCCGAAAAACCTTTCAGGTAGGCCAGGGTTTGGCGATACTTGATCCATTCCGTTTTTCTGGGGTTTTTACTGGAAAGTAAAGCCTGCATGAAGCGAAACGTTGATTTCACGCCGAAAGCCATCACCCGCCAGTACCCCATCGAGAAAGGTTTTACCTTCATCATCCAGGCCCGGGCGGCTCCGCTGGCGTGACTGCGTTGCATCCGGTACGGCACCTGCCAGTTGCGGGCGGGTGTCCAGTGCTGAATGCGGGCTGCTGGTTCAAACCAGAAAATCCGGTCGGCCTCGGCCTGATGATCTGTATAAATTCGGAAAAACAGATCGGTTTCTTCGCCCATGCGGGGCATGTGTTCGCCGCCGCCCCCCAGCTCTTCCTGAAAGCCTTTGTATTTTTCGAGTAAGCTTCTGGCAATTCCCATGTTCCCTCCGGCAAAGCCAAAGGGAGCCCGATGAGCCGGAATATAACCCGCCTTCTCGCCCCAGCTCCGCAACTCAAATTCGGGAATGAACCATTCGGGAGGCGTTTCGGCGTACCAGGGTTCTACCAGTCCTCCTACGGCCAAAGGCTGTGGAGCCTGCCGCAAGGCTGCCAGCATGGCCATCGCCCATTGCGGATCCACGCGAATATCATCATCCAGATACGCCACAAATGTGCCTCTGGCTTCCTGCCAGCCCCGGTTGCGGGCAATGCTGCGACCGGGTTTTCCTTCAAAAAAATAATGAATGTGCGGATACTTCTCCGTGAACGTCCGAACGACTTCAGCCGTAGTATCTCTGGAGTTATTATCAATGACCAGAATCTCAAACTGACTGGTATCCAGTGTTTGTTTTGTTAAATCTTCCAGAGCCAGGCCAATCAGGTCGGCCCGGTTATACGTACAAATGACGACCGAAAGGGGTAACTCATTCATGCAAATCCTTTCGTTTGAGTTTCAGGATACGATACTTCACAAACATGACCAGTTTGATGTACCGATGTCGTACGCCGTATTTCCAGGAACTGCGAATGACCGCCTCCGTTCCTTTAGGTAAGGGACCTGCATAACCCGCTTTCCGGATTTCATCGACTGATTGGACATTCAGCCGCCAGAACCAGTACCCATACGCCCCGGCGTAGGGTTCACGACGGAGATCCAAACCGAATTTTTCGGCTACGGTAAAGTATTCAAATAATAATAAATTCTTGTTTTTAGTAACCGAGGCCGTTACCTGCTTTTCGTGAATGGCAACGCCTACCAACGCTTCGGGGATGTAAGCGGCTACGGGCCGGTACCGCAGGCAACGCACGTAAAAGTCTACATCAACGAGCCATTTCAGTTGGGAGTCGAAGAAAATACCCGTTGATTTTCGGAACATGACCGTACTCGGCACACCCACAAAATCCGCCGTGATCAATACTTCAGGTTCGGTTTTCAATTGGTGCAGCTGCGTTTCGGAAGGGCGATTTAAACGAATTCGTTCATCCGTTTCCAGTCGGCGAATGTCGGTATTGGCGAAGGCAAAAACGGCTTCCGGCTGATCGTCCAGGGCTTTGACAAACAGAGCCAGACTATCCGGACGCAGTAACCAGTCGTCGTGATGATGAACGAGAATGTACTCACCCTGAGCCAGTCGCAGGCCTGCATTCCAGTTTTCAGGGGTTCCTAACGAAGGCCGGTGAGCCTGATAGGTAATGGGTAATCGATCCTGCCAGCGTTCGACCTGTTTCCGTACGGAATCATCGGGTGTATCGTCCGTCAGGATGATTTCAAAATCGCGAAACGTTTGTGTTTCCAGGGCCCGCAGTGCTTTTTCCAGCAACTCAGGTTCTTTATAGGCAGGAATACAAACCGAAAGTTTCGGCATAAACCAGGGACTTTTTTAACCACGAAGGTAAGGCCCGTTCGGTAGTTTTCCGTTTTCGGTTTTCAGTTTTCAACGGAGCCTTGGCGGTTTAGAGGGTTACGTTTTGAGTTTTGAGTTTCGGGTTTTGAGTTTTTTATCTACTTCATCTTATTATTACTCCTTGTCAATCAGTAAGTTATCCACTCAATTCACTTTTGTGCTTTCCTCTACTCCTGATTGACCCTTCATCATTTTAAGGAACGAAATCGAAAGTAATCCTAGCGAAGTGGTTATTTTACATGAATTTTGCAGCCAAAAGTCTGTTTGGTTTTTCGGGAGTACACTGAAAACCAATAACTGACAACAGTCAACTCAAAAAATGGCATTAACCTTTCTATCAAAAGTTGTCCCCGAATCCTGGATTCCTTACCTGAAGTTTGTTCGGGCTCCGTGGAATTTTCACCTGCTTCAGAAAGACAAATTTCATTACGCTACGGATAAGCTTTATACGGAAGTTAATACGGAATTCAAGCAAGACCCTCGTTTCGCCAGAGCCTACCAATGGGTTACCCGGCTCGGTGGCTCGCTGGTGCCTACAAACGGCATGGAATGGCGGATCTATCTGCTTTGCTGGGCGGCCGATCAGGTTAAAAACCTCCCCGGCGACTTTGTGGCCTGCGGGGTTTTCAGCGGTTTCTGCGACCGGGCCATTATGGATTACATTGATTTCCAGAAAACGGATAAGCGGTATTACCTCATGGATACCTTTCAGGGACTGGATCCCCGGTATAGCTCTGATTACGAGATCAAGCGAAACCATTCCATGGGTTATGAGAAAAGTCAGAATTTGTACGAACAGGTGAAGCAGACTTTTCAGGATTTTAACGTTCGCATTATCAAAGGAGCCATCCCGGATACCCTACCCCAGGCCGACACGGAGCAAATCTGTTTTCTGTCCATTGACATGAATGCCGTCGTTCCCGAAGTAGCGGCCCTGGAATATTTCTGGCCTAAACTGGTGAAAGGAGCCGTCGTTATTTTTGACGATTACGGTTTCCCAACCTGCGAAGCCCAGAAGCACGGCCACGACGCTTTTGCAAAAAAAGCAGGTCACACCATTTTCACCTCCCCCACCGGGCAGGGTATTTTGATTAAACAATTTTAGAAGAGTTTGGAGTTTTTTGTTTTGAGTTTAGGGTTTGTAATCTGCTTCAATAACTCAAAACCCGAAACCCAAAACTCAAAACGCTACCATGTTTGCACCGATTGCTTTGTTTTGTTACAACCGTCCGGAACACCTTCGGCAAACGGTTCGAAGCTTGCTTCGCTGTCCGGAATCGGAGTTTAGTCCGCTGTATATTTTTTCGGACGGCCCCCGAACGGCAGAAGAGGAAGCAAACGTGAAGGCAGTTCGGGAGTTTGCTCAGAGTATTCGGGGTTTCGGAAGTGTTGAACTGGATTTTAGTTCCAGTAATCGTGGCCTCGCGGATTCGATCATTCGCGGCGTTACGCAGGTTTTATCCATCCACGATAAAATCATTGTGATGGAAGACGACCTGCTTTGCACCCGGGATTACCTGCGATTCATGAACGAATCACTGCAATATTACCGGAATGATGTTCGGGTATTTTCCGTTTCAGGATACCTCTACCCCATCACCATTCCTGACGAATATCCCCACGAGGTGTTACTACTTGCCCGCGGCTGTTCGTACGGCTGGGGCACCTGGCCTGATCGCTGGAAAAAGGTAGACTGGGACGTAAAGGACTTCCCGGAATTCATGAAGAGTAAGCCCGCTCAGCGGGAATTCATGCGGGGTGGCGAAGATTTGTTACCCATGCTGAAGAAGCAGCAGGTCGGCGATCTGAACTCCTGGGCCATTCGCTGGACTTACGCTCATTACAAGCATCAGGCCTATAACCTGCACCCCCGATTTTCGAAACTGGAAAGTACGGGTATGGACGGTTCAGGCACCAATTTTGGAAAAGGAACCCACCGCTGGGATGTCCAACGCGTGGAACGCCTGACCCGCCTGACCAAGGCCGTTTCCCCCGACGAAACCATTCACGAAAACCTCCGCAAGCACTTTCGCCTCAGCCTGATTCGAAAGTTTATTAATCGATTTAAATATGGAATTTAGTTGTTCGTTAAAAGTTGCTGGTTGTTTGTAAAATCTGCCTGCCATCCCTATCAACTACTAACCAACAACCCACGTTATGCCTACATCCGTTACGCTTTTTAGTACTTCCGATAACATGGGCGGAGCTTCTATGGGGGCCCTCCGTCTGCAACAGGCTTTAAGTCGATATACTCCTCTATTTTCGCAGATTCTGGTTCAGCAAAAGCAGACTTCCAACGAGGCTGTAGTCGCCTATGATGACTCGTCATGGGGTAAAAAAAAGGCTCTGGCCCGTTTCGCGGCCGAGCGATTGTATCTGAAAGCGTACGAAAAATCCAGAGAGCAGCACTGGGCGTTCGATCCGGCCTTATTCGGTGAAGACGTGACGGACCATCCGTTTGTGCAAAAGGCCCATATTCTGCATTTACACTGGATTAACCACGGATTCCTCTCCACTAAGTCCTTTCAGAAACTGGCTGATTTAAAGAAACCCCTGGTCTGGACCATGCATGACATGTGGCCCTTCACGGGCGGCTGTCACCACAGCGGCGACTGCGATCATTACCAGGTAGCCTGTGGCAATTGCAAGTTTTTACGGTATCCTTCCGAAATCGACTTATCCCACGAAATCTGGGAACGTAAGAAAAAAGTAATGGATCCGGCCTCGCTGACGATGGTAGCCTGTAGCGACTGGCTCGCTCACCGGGCCCGTCAGAGCAGTTTACTGAAGGATCATACGGTAGTAAGCATCCCGAATCCCATTGATACGGAGGTTTTCAAACCCATTGATAAAAAAGAAGCCCGCTGGAAGTTGAACGTCCCGCAACAGAAACACCTGATTCTCTTCGCAGCCATGCGGGTGGATGCTCCGATGAAGGGCTTTTCTTACTTTAAGGAAGCTTTGGAGAAAATGGCGGCTCAATATCCGGAAACCAAAGATCAGATCGAGTTGCTCATCTTTGGACAAACCCAGGGACTGCCTGCTTTGCCCTACCGATCGCATCACCTCGGTCGTTTGTCTGATCCTGAGCGTATTGCCCGGGCTTATTCGGCCGCGTCTATTTTCGTCATTCCTTCGCTGGAAGAAAATCTGCCATATACCATCATGGAAGCCATGGCCTGCGGCACGCCTTCGGTAGGTTTCCGCATCGGTGGCATTCCGGAGCTGATCGATGATGGCACGAACGGAGCTCTGGCCGACTATCGTTCTTCTGATGATCTCATGCGGGCGATGTATCAGACGATCTACGCCCCCAATGCCAGGCAACTTCAGCAAAATGCCCGGGCTAAAGTACTGGAAAAATACGCCGAGCCCGTCATCGCCCGGCGGTATGAAGACTTGTACAAACGTCTGAAAATGTAGAGATAGGATTGATACCGTCTGGATAAGAGACGGTTATTTTATTAATAGTCGGGATTACAAATCCCTCACAGAAGGCTTTCGGATTGCAAATCCGAAAGAGCGGTTATTTCTGCTCTGGCTGGTTACCATGAACTCCGAATTAGCATCCGGGGCTATGCAGTCTGAACCCCTCCGGGAGTTATTTTCATTCCCAAATGTCTCTCTTACCTTTACTGGTTTTCACCCTAAACCCTAAACTGCCAACTGAAAACTGAAAACTATCATGTCTTTTTATCATCAACGAGTAACCCGTTTTCAGGAAGAATTAACGAACCTGAATCGTCGCTATAATCTGATTGGAACCCTTCGTTTTCTGACGGTTCTCCTGGCAGGCTTTCTAATTTACTTAACGCAGACCTCCCCCGAAAACTGGATCTGGTTTCTGATTCTTATTCCGGTAGCCTTGTTTCGTTATTTAATGGTTATTCATGAAAAGCTATCCGGTCAAATTGCCCTTACTCAAAAGTTAATTCAGATCAACCAGAACGAAATTGATTATTTAGCGGGTGGGGCATTACGTTTCGAAAACGGCATTCAACACCAGCAAACGTCTCATGCCTACGCGTTTGATCTGGATTTATTCGGAGAGAAATCACTGTTTCAGCACCTGAACCGAACCGGTACCTCCATTGGTCAGGAAGCCTTAGCTCAACAGCTGTTAAATCGATTATCAGACGATGCCATTGTGGAACGCCAGCGGGCCATTCAGGAGCTGGCAGAGAACCCCGAATGGCGGCAGCATTTTCTGGCTTTTGCTCAGACGGGTCAGGATACGGCAGAAGAATATCAGGCCATTCTGCAATGGGCCCAGCAAACGAGTCCGCCCGTTAAGCCCATTTTTCGAATGCTGGCCTTCGCCGTTCCTGCTCTATTAGTGGTTTGCCTCCTTTTTTTCGTAATCACCTGGGACACTGATCTGTTAACCCTTGCCGGCATCGTTGGAGTGATTAATTTATTTATGGTTTCTAGAAATCTGAAACAGATTCAGTCCGAAACCGTTGATTCAGAACGCATTGGTATCATCATAAATAAGTACAGCTCGCTTATTGCTTTAATTGAGAAAGAGTCCTTTAAAAGCCCGGAATTAGAGACTTTAAAACAGAAGTACTACTCCCAGAATCAGGCGACCAGCGTCAGCGTTCGACAGCTTTCATCCTTACTGGCGGCCATGAATGGCATTCACCACGCCTTAGCGGCAGTTCTGACGAATGGTCTGTATCAATCTCACGTTCATACCCTGCACCAGTTATTAAACTGGAAAGCTCGTCACGCAGCCTCTATTAAAGACTGGTTAGGTACCTTAGGTACGTTCGAAACCATTAATAGCTTCGCCAATTTTGCTTACAACAATCCCGATTTCACGTACCCGATCCTGAATCATTCGGGGGATATTTTCTTTAAAAATCTGGCTCATCCTTTGTTACGCCGGGAAAAACGGGTGGCTAATGATGTAAGCTTTAATCCCCGGTTCATCATCCTTACCGGATCGAATATGTCGGGAAAAAGCACCTTTCTGCGAACCCTGGGGATTAACCTGTTACTGACGAATGTAGGTTCCTGCGTGTGTGCAACGGAGGCTAATGTTCAGCCCATGGATATTCTGGTTTCCATGCGGCTGAGTGATTCACTGGCCGATAGTGAATCGTATTTTTTTGCGGAAGTCAAGCGTTTGAAATCCATTATTACTACGCTGAATGAAAACGTATGTTTTGTCTTATTGGATGAAATTTTCCGGGGAACCAACTCGGACGATAAACGCAGCGGAACGATTGAAGTCATCAAAAAACTGATCGAAAAACGGGCCATCGGCGTCATTGCCACGCACGATCTAGAGGTATGTGATATCACGGCTGATTATCCCGAAGTCCTGAGTAACAAATGTTTTGAAGCCGAGATTATTAACGACGAGTTGTTCTTCAGTTACCAGCTACTGGAAGGAATTTGCCAAAACCGGAGTGCCACGTTTCTGATGCGGAAGATGGGTGTTATTTAATACAGAATATACGTAGAGATGTCCATTAATGGCGTCTCCGCCGGAAGATAGAAGTAATTCGAGGATCAATCCAAACCGCCTCTTACTCAGACACTATACTTGCTAGTTTAGAACTGTATAAGAAAATTCCCTGCCCTGGCTGGTGATGACACCAGCCAGGGCGGCAATAAAAACCGCCTCTACCCAGACGCGATCAATCGACATCTCTACTTTTTTAGTCCCTGATAAATCATTTCGGAGACCGTTGCCATTGTTTCGACGGCGTTTTCGCGGGTATCCCAATCGCGGGAGAGCAGGACAATCACGTATGAACGTCCGTCGGGCAGGTAGACAATGCCCGAATCGTGGTAGATGTTACTGATGGAACCCGTTTTGTGAGCCACCTTCGTACCGGCAGGCAGCCGGGCGGGTATGACATCATTGAATTTCTGCTTGAGCAAAATCTGAATCATGGCCTCTGACGATTCTCGATTAACCGCTTTTCCCTTCGCTATTTTCTCAAACAACTCCGCCAGATCATACGCCGTTACCTGATTATTCAGGCCTTGCTGATACGCCTTCTGATCTTCCACGCCTCGCCTGATCTGACTATGTTTTGCTCCGAGTCGGTGAAAGGTTTTCGTGACTTCTTCGGCATGGACCAGATCAATAATAATGTTCGTAGCCAGATTGCTGCTGACAATAATCATCTGGTACATCAGGTCGTAAATCGTTTTCTGCTGACCCACTTCCGTGTACAATTGCTGCTCACTATCGGTTTCGGGGGTTAGTCGGTAGGGACTCCCATCGACTATACTTTTAAATTCATTCTTCACCGGAATGGAATCCTTTACGGAGAAGGTTCCAGCAGCCGCCTGTCTGTATACCTCTACCATGACCGGCGTTTTCATGGTGCTGGCCGCGTGGAATAATTCGTGCTCATTGACATAAACCGTCTGCCTGGTTTGCAGATTTTTAAAAGCTACGGCGTAAGTCCCTTTCTTATCGGCAAGATACTGGCTGATTTGTCTGGTTAAGGCCATGTCCTGAGCGGAGCTGATCAAAGGAAAAAGTAAACAGATGAACCATTTCATAGATTTCAAAGGAGGCCTACGCTTCCCGGAACAGGTTTAACTACGGATAGATTTCAACGGCCTTCTTTCAGCCGCTCCAGGATTTCGGGCGTGATCCCAACCGCTGAGAAGCCACCGTCATGGTAGAGGTTCTGCATGGTTACCGAACGGGTTAAATCCGAGAAAAGGGTAACTACATAATCGGCACAAGCTTCTGCGGAGGCATTGCCGAGGGGTGACATCTGATCGGCGTACTCATAAAATGAATCGAAGTCTCCCACGCCGGTGCCGGCAGTCGTTCGGGTGGGTGATTGAGAAACCGTATTAACTCTGACTTTTCGCAGTTTCCCGTAACGATAGCCGTAACTCCGGGCGATACTTTCGAGCATAACCTTGGCCTGCGACATGTCGCTATAATCCGGAAAAACACGCTGGGCCGCCATATAACTCAACGCTACGACTGATCCATATTCCGCTATGGCATCCTGCTGTTCAGCCGTTTGAAGCAACTTATGAAAAGATAACGCCGATATATCCAGCGTTTTCAGAAACCATTCGTAATTCAAATCTCCGTACGAACGGCCTTTTCTGACGTTGGGACTCATCCCAATGGAATGCAGTACAAAGTCGATCTTTCCCCCCAGAATTTCCTGGGATTCTTTCCATACCTTTTCAAGATCCGAAACGCTGGTGGCGTCAGCGGGTATAATCCGGGCCTGACAGCGATCCGCCAGAGTTTGCAGCGTTCCCATTCGCAGAGCCACCGGAGCATTCGTAAGCACGAACTTCGCCCCTTCTTCGTGGCACTTCAGGGCAATTTTCCAGGCGAGGGAGTGTTCGTCCAAAGCCCCTGAGATGATTCCTTTTTTACCTTTCAATAAGCCGTATGCCATGAGATTTCTCCTGCTGTGTGCAAGATCAAAGTAACTCAAAGATTAGTTGTCCTGAGCGAAAGCTTTTAAAAATTAACTTCTTACTTTCAATGTGTACTATCCAGCCGGTCAAGGTAATTACCATTTATGTCTACGCTCTCACTGGAAATTAGACCGGCCTTAGCCGAAGATCTTCTTTCAATTTTAGCACTCTATCAGGATGCTTTTCAGGACGAACAAGTAGTAACGCAGGAACGGGCTCAATCCATTTTTCAGACGATGCAGCGTTACCCTTCCTACACCCTGTATGTAGCCACTATCGAGAACCGAATCAAGGGAACTTTTGCTCTGCTCATCATGGAAAATCTGGGCCATAACGGGGCAAAATCAGCCGTGATAGAGGATGTAGCCGTAGCTTCCGATTCTCAGGGGCAGGGCATTGGCAAACGAATGATGCAGTTTGCCATGGATCGCTGCCGGGAAGCTGGTTGCTACAAGCTTACCTTATCCAGTAACCTGATTCGTGAAAAAACCCATGTTTTCTACGAATCGCTGGGATTCCGAAAACATGGGTTCAGTTTCTGGGCCGATCTGGATTAATGCACCATTTCTTCCTGCCTGAATGACTCTTTGGGTTGACTCTGGCGAAGCTGGCTGGACGTCAGGGTACTGCCATCATGGGACCAGCCAGGAGGGGCAAAAATGTAATGGAACTTATCCTTCCAGTCCAGACCGGGTTTGCTTAGATCTTCGGCCAGATGTCGCCATTCGTCGAAAGCCACGTCCGTAAATTTCTGGCTGGGTAGTGGTTTGGTCAGGCCAAAATGAGTGGGATCTTCCGGGTTTTCTTCGGCATAGGTTCCAAACAGTTTATCCCAGATAATGAGCACCTGCCCCATATTTTTATCGAGATACGCTACATTGGACGCATGATGCACGCGGTGATGAGAGGGGGTTACCATAAATGTTTCCAGAAACCCCAGCTTCCCTACCGTTTCGGTGTGCAGGAAAAACTGATAGGCCTGGTTGACGGCATAAATGAACATGATGTGCGTGGCATCGAAGCCCAGCAACGCCGCCGGAACATAAAACAGATACCGATAAAGCGGTTGAAACATGGACGAACGCAGGGCTACCGTAAGGTTGTATCGCTCGGCAGAGTGATGCGTCGAATGCACCGCCCATAATACCCGGCAGTAATGCTCGGCCCGGTGCAGCCAGTAAAAACAAAAGTCCTGAGCAACAAAGACCCCCGCCCAGGCAGCGACGGGATGGACCTGCCAGAAATTCCACAAAGGAGAATGCTGAGCCAGCTGATCGAGCACAAAAAAGGTGACCCCTTTCATGAGGACATCGATGACTAAGCCGCCTAATCCAAGCAAAAGACTGTTTCGGGTTTCCTTGAAATTATACAATCCAAGGCGTTCCCGATGCGAGATGTAAAGCTCCAGTATGATGAAAAATACATACACTGGAGTGGTAATGAAGGTAAATATACGTTCCATGGCAAACAAGGTGTTACTCTAATACCTTGCAAAAATGCAACGAATTGGTTTTTATTAGTACCTGCAAATATTAAAACGCTATTAGAATTCGTTACCAGGGATTCGTCTGAACAGACCCAGGATTCAGGATCAGATCTGATCCTGAATCCTGGGTCTGTTGAAATATTTACTTTCTTTTTTCGCTTAAGTCCATGATTTCCACCTTCCGAAAATCAATGGGCTGGCCTTCACTTTGCAGGGCGATAAAGCCCGAATTCAGTATTTTACCATCTTTTTTCTGAGCCGGATCATACCTATTGGCTACTCCTCCGCCAATCTGAGGTTTGGAGTATTCCAGGACCACTTTTCCATTGATGATATGCTGCACCAGCGAATCGCCCAGCACGATCAGCTCAGCCCGTACCCACTCGTCTTTTCCGTAAGTTTTAGAGTCGGAATCAATGCAGTGACGGGTGTCCAGTTTGCCTTTGTAGACAATGTTGGTTCCCGGCGAGCACATGTTACCCGTCGGGCGAGCTTTGCCATCCGCCAATCCCGCCAGAAACTGCATTTCAATCGAAATCGGCCAGTCCTGCTCTTTGGGCATCGTGCGGGGGTCCTGCGAATGAAACATCACGCCGCTGTTTAGTTCCGTGTACGAAGGTGCGTCCTTCCGCCAGGGATCGGCAAAGCGGTATTCAATTACTAAGTGGTAATGCGAGAAAGGCGTTTTATAATACAGGTGCCCGTACTGTTCATTGAACTTGTCATACTGGTCGTAACGAACCTTGATCATGCCGTCTTCTACCCGAAAGGTATTCCCGAAGTTTACACCAACGTCGTGGTGATGAATCTTGACAATCCAGTCATTAATATCTTTACCGTTGAAAAGAGAAACCCATTTTTTCTGCTGAGCCTGAGCAGACTGCAAGCTAACCAGCAGTAAGGCAAGAAGTAATAAACGCTTCATTCCAATAGAGTTAAGAGAAATTTATAAGGTGATTAATGTACGATTTCTAAATTTTCAGGGCAGAGAGGGCATAAGCCATAGGAATTTTGCCTTCCAGCGGATGAATCTGATACTTGCCCGGTTCGACCTGAACGGTTTCAGAAAAACAGTCGTAGGGGGAATAATCGAATTCTTCAAAAGACTGAATCTGCAAACCCTGTTTCAGTAAAGCTCCCATGACTTCCGAAAGTGAGTGGTTCCAGCTGACCGTTTCCGTAGTAATCGGAGCATCCTGATCGGCGTAGGTTCCGTTGGATACTTCTTCGATGGCTTCTCTGTTAAAATACGAATACTGGAGGTACCTAAACTTTTCGTCGAACATCCAGATCACGGGATGAAATTCCACAAACACCAGCCTGCCGCCCGGCTTCAGGTGACGGGCAATGATCTCCGCCCACATATCCAGGTCGGGTAACCAGCCAATGACTCCGTAACTGGTAAAGACCAGATCAAACTGTTGGTTCAGGCGTAAATCATACACATCCGAACAGATAAATTCCACGTTCAGCAGGTTCATCTGCACCGCCAGGGATTGAGCAGAATAAATGGCAATATCCGACAAATCGACACCCGTAACCCAGGCTCCCATTCGGGCCAGGGACAGCGAATCCTGACCGAAATGGCACTGCAAATGCAGAATACTTTTGTCTTTTACGTCTCCCAATAACTCAAGTTCGATGGATTTGAGCGAGGACGCCCCTTTCAGAAAACCTTCTAAATCATAGAAATCAGACTTCAGGTGATACAGCGTTCGCTGGTTCCAGCTATTTCGGTTTTTCTCCAGATAATCCATTGGAATCGGTCATTTGAAAAATCAAGTTAGGAAAAAACTGGAATAAGCAGGCGTTTGGTGACCCACTCCCTTCTTTTCAGGTTCATCCCTGCGGGTTGAATAGTCAGGAAAGTTTGATCCATAGAAACATTTTCTGTTCCGATCACGTTATATTCTTCCCTCCTTACAAAATAGTCTATGAAAAAATTGCAGTTACAGGTCCATCTGACTTCTTACGCTTCCGAAAATGAACTTCCTGAACTGGAGCAAAAACTGGTTCAGAAAGCGAAAGAAGCTACTTATAAATCATACGCTCCGTATTCTAATTTTCACGTGGGAGCTGCTCTGTTGCTGGAAGATGGAAACATCATTACCGCTAACAATCAGGAAAATGCCGCCTTCCCTTCCGGGTCCTGTGCGGAACGTTCGGCTATTTTCTGGGTTGGAGCGAACTACCCGGATTTAAAAATCAAGTCCATCGCGGTATTGGCCCGACCCGGCGAAGGCTCTGTTTTTCAGCCCGTTTCTCCCTGTGGAAACTGCCGGCAATCCATGCTGGAATACGAACACCGTCAGAAAGAACCGATTCGCCTGCTGATGCTGCAACCGGGCGGCGGCATCATCGCTACGGAATCAATTGCGGATCTTTTACCCGTGAAATTTGACGCGGACGACCTTTTCGGAAAGTAAAAGCGAAGGTTACTCTTTGCATTAAAATACGAAGATTCATTAGCTACACTCACGGCTGTTCCAAATGGGTAAGCCAGTGGCGAAATGGGCTAATAAATCTTCGTGTTTCTATGAAAACGGAATCGAAAACAGTAAACAGAAGCCTGAAAACTACTGATAGATTACCACCGGCCCCAGCAAGCCCGATGGTTCGAGTTCCCATTTGGAAGCATCAAAGGGCTTGTACTGAATACTCACGAAGTTAATGTCGTAAAACTTACGCCAAGGAAATTTGTCCGCATCCAGCTTTCTGATTCGGTTAGCGGATAAATTAGTCACGTCTATTTCGAGTGTATTCTGATCTTTCAGCAATTGAGCCGGAATCTGAATCCGGTAAGGCAGGCACCAGAGTTTCCCCAGGACCTGTCCGTTCAGGCGAACCACTGCCGTTTCGCGAACCGAACCTAAATCCAGCACCCGGTTTTCACCCGGTTTCCAGTCAGCCGGTAATTTGAAGTTAATGGTATAGCGGCCCGTTCCGCTGAAATTCTCGCTTTCGGAGTGATCCAGTTCCGTCCACGACACCAGTCGGGACGTGGCCAGAGCCGGCGGCATTTGCGGCTGTCCTTCCAGAAAATCAATTTTCCAGATTCCTTTAATCGTCAGCGTGTCTTTTGCCAGCGGATAAGCGGGCCAGGCTTTTCCTTTTCGCGTCGAGGCAAACGTTTGCAGAAAAACGGATTCTCCGGGTTCCAGAGCCAGTTCAATTTCTGAGGTACTGTCCGCCAGAGCCTGTACCGGAATATACCCCTGCCGATTTCTCAGGGGATCCGTTACCTCAATGGATCGGGCCGAACTGGCCAGGCGAAGTTTTCCCCGGTGAAACTCATTACTCAGATTCGTAATGAAATATAAGTTACCCTCGGCATTCTTTTTCCGGATGTAGGAAAGGCCCATTTCAGCCATATTCTCCCGGCGAATTTTCAGTTCTTTCAGCTTCTGAAGGTAATCCGCCGTTACGAGCGATTGCAGAGGTTTGGAAAGTTCGGCCCACTGCTGCTGACGCGTCGGCCCGTTTTGATATCCGCTGGGCTGAGCGGGTAAGGCCTTCACGAACACGATTTTTGCTCCCTGCTGCTGTAACTGTCGTAGTTTCACCAGTGTTTCCATGGGCATGTACCGGGTTTCCGGGATAACCAGAGCCGGATATACTGTTCCAGCCTCCGAAACCAGCTGACCACTTTTCACCGAAAAGCGATGCAGTAGGCTATCCGATACAAAATCAGCCTGATACCCGTGCATACGCAGTTCGGAAGCCGTTGTGCCGAAGGGCGTATCATTCAGCCAGCGGCGGGAATTGGCGTGAACATCGAACAGAAAGGGGGCCTCGCCCGCGGCTACGCCGTGCCAAACGTCCTGAATCGGAAAATACACTAAAACACTGGCATCAGGCCGGGCGGCCTGCAAACGCTCCTGCCCCGCCGTAATGTATCGGTTCAGTTCGGGAAAATCTTTCCAGAAATGGCTTTGCTGGTTATAATTTGTGGACGCATAAAACAGCCAGCCGGGCCACTTTTCTTCGGGCGGTGAATACGGAATTCCGTGGTAGAAGATGTGATTCACTCCACCCGTAAACAACTCATCCACAATGGGTTTAATCTGAGAAAGCGAAACCCGGAAATGTTCAGCCAGCCAGGTTGACGTTTCGGAAGACACCAGCGGTTTTCCCGTCAGGTGAGCGGCCGAAGAGGCAAACTGCATGGTAAGGGTTCCCGGCACACCAAAGCGGGTAGAATCGTAATCGGGATCTAAACGATAATTATGAATTTTGTACTGCTTGCTGCCGAAGTATTCCGTTTCAGGAATGTCAGCCAGAGCGTATAAATCAATGATGTTTCCGGGAGAGCCGTGAGCCTGATCGCGGGTAATTTTTCCGTTTTTCGTGGTCCATTGGGTCCACAGACGGGTAAAACGGTCTCTTAACAACTCCGATAAGGTCGTATGATAATCCGCCCACTGCCGACGCTCGTCTTCGGTCAGGTTCTCTTTCCGTTTCAGAATTGACGGATTAAACTCATAGCCGCGACGACGTTTGAATTCAGACCGAAAGTCGTTGGTCCAGGTGGCTCCGTAGACTTCATAGGAGTCATTGTAATACGAACGTACGTTATTGTTTTTGAGAAGATTCTGCTCGAAATGAGTCAGGTAATTACGAATGGCCGTTTCGTCGAATGGATTTACTACCAGGCCCTCCCCTCCGGGAGCCGCTCGTTTAACCTGTTGTTTAGTAGGCAGGTTTACTAAGCTATCCCCCCGAAAATCAAATTTACGGGCTCCGTCGCTCTCCTTTACCCAGGGGCCACCGTAGGGCCAGCCAGTTCCGAGGCTTAAATCAATTCCCAGGCCCAGTTTTCCGGCTTCTTTCAGGGTAAAGTCCAGGGCTTTGTTCCACTCCGGACTCAGAAAAGGCAGAAATTGCGGTTCGTATCCCTTTACTCCGTAAATGGGAATGATGTGTAAGCCTCCCAAACCCGCATCAGCGTAATCTTTGAGGTTTTTACGGATTCCCTCTTCGGTCACGGCACTACCCATCCACCACCAGTAAGCCCAGGGTTTAGCGGTATTCAGTTTGGTTTGTGCCAGAGAAGAAAGGGGCAAAAGGAATAGACACGCGTAACGAAAAAACTTCATTCTGTTCAAATTAATCTTCTAAAAAACACAATGCTGAGCAATTGTCCTCAACTTTGAGTGCTTTTGTTTTTAAAGAGACGACTAAAATGTCCTTTTCTCGTACGCGTACTCTATAGAAAAAGCCCCTGTTCTTTGCAGAAAGGGGCTTTTCTTATCAATAGAAAGAAAGGAGATTATCCTTGAGCACCGGCACCGTCCTGTACGTCAAAGCACAGGGAAGCGGCTCCGAGAAGTCCGGCATCATTACCGAGCGTCGCCCGTTTGATTTCCATGGTTTCCAGGTTATAAGGAGTCAGCCAGTACTTGAGTTGTCTCCAAACCGCCGGCATAATAAAATCGAAAGAAGCCGAAAGGCCCCCACCAATCAGGATCAGGTTAATGTCCAGAATCCGTACGAGTGAAGCCAGGCCATCGCCTAAAATTTCGCCAACACGTTCAAAAATTTTAAGAGCCAGCTCGTCGTCAGCTGCCGCTGCGGCTACGAGTCCTGTCGTTGAGATGGTACCATCACCGGGTAACTGCGTCGTTCCGGCGAATTCTTTACGCATGCCATTCGCCAGATTCAGCAACTCGTTTTTGCCGATGTTACGTTCCAGCACTTTCCCATTCACCGAAGGAATGTGACCGGGTTCCATCGCGTTTCCATTGCCGCCCGTGAATACACGACGGTTCAGAATGGCTGCTCCACCTACTCCCGTTCCAAGGGTAATGAAGATATAGTTTTCGTCGATTTTTTCTTCTCCAAAGTAAAATTCGCCTAATGCAGCGGCGTTGGCGTCATTTTCCAGGTAAAAGGAAACTCCGGCAAAACGTCCGCTCAGGTATTCCACTAACTTAACGTTATTTAATTCGGGAATAGCCGTAATCTCGAGTGGTACGGTACGCTTGTTATTAATCATTCCCGGCAGACCAATACCTACTTTTGTCAGCGAAGGATTATCAAGTAATTGGAGCGAAATGGCATCTCCCAGCCTTTCTTCAAAGTGGCCCGATTGCCGCCAACTCAGTGTATCGTGGCTGTAAAAGTTGGAAATTTTACCCGTGGTTGCGTCTACGATGCCCATTTTGACGTTCGTACCGCCCACGTCTATGCCTAGGTACTGGTTATCAGCCATGAAAATTGGTAACAGGTTTTGGTAAACAATTGCAAAAATCTGAGGCGAAAATAAGGGTTCTCTTTCTTAATTTACTCTTTTCAGACCCATTACCTCCATTAAAAATAAAATTTTTTAAAAACAGGCTTTTCAAAGAGCCTGTTGCGGGATCAAGTGGCGGAGTGTATGGGTTTGATTTTTAAGTAAAAAGTACCTTCTTTTTCGCAGGACAATTATAAAACCTAAAATCAAAAGTTCATCAGATTGCAGACTAATCTCTTTCCGATTCAGTAGACAGAAGAGCCTTCGGGTTGATTCAACCTAACACCCACGCTACCCCCCCTCAGATGTCGCCCAGTTGCGGACGAATCAGGATTTCCTCCACTACTGCCGATGGAGACAGGTGGTAACTCGTCCAGAGTAACTCCGCTACGTCTTCGGGTTGCATGAACCGGGTTTCGGGTAAATCGGTGCCGGCCCAGCTGTTGGTATAGACTGCTCCCGGTAATACGGCTGTCACTTTAATTCCCTGGGTTTTCAATTCTTCCCGTAACACTTTGGTCATACCCAGCAGAGCAAACTTGGAAATGCAGTAAGATCCTCCATTGGTGTAGGCCGTGATGCTGGCGGTGGAACAAACGTTTACGATGTATCCCCGCTGACGTTCCAGCATACGGGGCAAAAGAGCCCGGGTCAGGTGATACGCCGAGCCTACGTTTACATTCATCAGGAATTCAAAGGTTCCCTCCTCTTCTTTATGAATCTCGCCGGGTAAGAAAAGTCCGGTATTGTTGACTAATAATTCCAGAGGACGGTCCAGACTTCTGACGTATTCGGCAAAAGCTTCCACCTGCGAGCGTTCGCCCAGGTCGGCGGTATAGATATGAAGCGTACTATCGGGAAATTCCTGCTGGGTTTCTTTCTTCAGTTCTTCCAGATCCTCGGTACTTCGGGCTACGGTAATGGCATCAAAACCATCTTTAATGAATCGGCGAATAATGGCTTTCCCAATTCCTTTGGTTCCACCCGTTACGACAATCAAAGGCCTACCAAAATGACCTACGGCCGAAGTTTGCATGGGGTTGTCAGATTTCAAATCACTCATTATCAGCAAATTGTTAATTCCGTTTATTAAAAAAGGAAAAAGAACCCGTTCTTTACAGCATCCAGTCAGGTTTTCTGGTGCTTAATTCGTAAAAATTTTTATTCCCATGCGAAAATACGCCCTGCTTTTGGGTTTCCTCATAACTTGTACCTTTCTGCACGCTCAGAATCCCTTTTATATCAAGGCTGGGGCCGGTGCGAGCATTCCTTATGGCAAATTTGAAGATTCGGAAACCCAGGAACTGGCGGAGCTGGTTAAGATTGGGCCTAATTACGGCCTGACCCTTGGGCGTGATTTTTCGCGTCACTTCGGTATTTCGATAACGGGTACGTACTGGACGCATGCTATCAGGGAATCACAAATGACGGAATACCTGAAGAATCGTTACCTGCCGGCGGGATATGCTCCCCTGGTGAGTGAGCTTCGGACTACCGCAGAAAATTTCAGATTTGCCTCGGCATACCTTTCTCCCTATTATACATTTGAGCTGGGATGTCGGTTTCGTATCGATTTACGATTGAACGGAGGCTTGATTTTCGTAAATTTTCCTGGATTTCAGGGCGATGGCAGAGCGGTTTTCCCGCTGGATAACAACACGTATGATCTGCGGGTTAGTACTCCCAAAGTTAGTTCGCAGGCCCTCATGTACGGAGCAGGCGGGAGTGTTCATTATGAACTAACACCGACGGTTAAACTGTTCGTCGATGTGGACGGATTACGTTCGCGTCCGGTTTTTGATGAAATTCCCATTCAGGCCACGCTTGGCCCCGTGAGTCTCAATACGGCCAGGCCCGCTTTTACGCAAACCGCCGGAACACTCAGTGCCCGTTTGGGGGTTGGTTTGTTTTTTTAATTAACTCAGTAACCTGAATTCAGGAGGGCTTTCGCCGCTTCCTGAATTCTACTTTTTACTTTAGCTACGTTTCAGCCATGAATCTACTTACCCGAGTCGGGCGTTATTTTATCTTCATTGGTTTGTTATTTACCCGTCGTGAGAAAATCGGCGTGTACATCAGGCAGATTCTGGAAGAAGCCGTCGCCATCGGTATTGACTCGATTTTCATCGTTTCCATCGTTTCTACCTTCATTGGTGCCGTAACCTGCGTTCAGACGGCCTATAACCTGGTTAGCCCGTTCATTCCCGATTACGTCATCTCGCTGATCGTTCGGGATATGACGCTGCTGGAGCTGGCTCCTACCATTACCTGTATCGTTCTGGCTGGTAAAGTAGGCTCCAACATTGCCAGTGGCCTGGGCACCATGCGAATTTCGGAGCAGATTGATGCCCTGGAAGTCATGGGACTTAATTCGGCATCGTATCTGGTTTTACCCAAAATCATTGCCGCCGTTCTGGTCTTTCCCATGTTGATTACCATGGCTGGCTTTCTATCCATCTGGGGTGGTTACGTAGCCGGAACCCTTACCGGAGCCATTACGCCCGAAGATTATGTGTACGGAATCCGGGCGGATTTTATTCCCTTCAATGTGCCCTTTGCCTTAATTAAAACCGTCGTTTTTGCTTTTCTGATCACCTCCATATCCGCCTTCAGGGGTTACTACACCGAAGGCGGTGCGTTGGAAGTGGGTAAAGCCAGTACTACTGCCGTAACCAATAGTTGTATTGCTGTGCTGGTAGCCGATTACTTACTGGCTCAGTTACTGCTCTAATCTGGTGGATATCCCGTGAACAGGGAAAGCATCTTTAGATCAAAATTTTAGTCATGATTGAAATAAAAGATATACGAAAGGAATTCAACGGCCGCGTCGTTTTAGATGGCATTTCGGGAAAATTCGAGCCCGGTAATACCAGCCTGATTATCGGGGGTTCGGGTACGGGGAAGTCCGTATTACTCAAGTGCATTGTGGGGTTAATTAAGCCCGAAAGCGGTCAGGTGTTGTATAACGGACGCGATTTCTGGTCGGGCGACGCCGATACCAAACGAGACATTCGCCGGGAAATGGGTGTACTTTTCCAGGGGGGAGCTCTGTTTGATTCGAAGACCGTTCTTGAAAACGTGAAATTTCCCCTGGATATGCTGACCGATCAGTCGGAAGAGGAGAAAATTGAGCGGGCTCAGTTCTGTCTGAAACGCGTGGAACTGGAAAATGCTGCGAATCGGATGCCTTCCGAAATTTCGGGCGGTATGAAAAAACGGGTGGGTATTGCCCGGGCCATCGTCATGAATCCGAAGTATCTTTTCTGCGATGAACCCAACTCCGGCCTCGACCCTCTGACCAGCGTCAAAATTGACGAGCTGATTCAGCAAATTACGGATGAGTATCAGATTACCACCATTGTCATTACCCACGATATGAACTCCGTCCTGGGTATTGGTGAAGACATTATGTTCTTACACAAAGGGCTGAAACTCTGGGAGGGTACCAACGAGAATATTCTGGATACGACCGTGCCGGAGCTGGAAGAATTCCTGTATTCGAGCCAGCTGATTCGCCGGATGAAACAATCGAAAAAATAATGAACATAAAAAAACGCTTCAGAAACTAATCTGAAGCGTTTTTGATGTTGACCGACAAGGATTCGAACCCTGAATAAGAGAACCAAAATCTCCTGTGTTACCATTACACCATCGGTCATTTCCGTTTTCGGAGGTGCAAATATAAGCTAATTTTTACTCCATACTAAAAATAGACCTTTTTTTTTATTTTTCCGGCATGCTACAGTCCATTCATCACATTGCCATTATCTGTTCAGATTACGAACGATCCAAACATTTTTATACCCATATTTTAGGACTGGAAGTAGTCCAGGAAGTATACCGTGCCGAACGGAATTCATACAAACTTGATCTGGCCGTAAATGGTGTATATCAGATTGAATTGTTTTCCTTCCCTAACCCACCGGCCCGACCCAGTCGCCCGGAAGCTCAGGGCTTACGCCACCTCGCTTTTGCGGTGACGGATTTAGAAGCAGCCATTGCTCAGTTAACCGCTGAGGGCGTGGAAACGGAACCCATCCGAACGGATGAGTGGACGAGTCGTCGCTTTACCTTCTTCGCTGATCCCGATGATTTACCCATTGAACTCTACGAGGTGTAGTGAAGCATTGGAATCCTGACTACGCTGAAAACGGTCAGGATTTTTTAGGTTGTATAAATCTACAGGAGGCTTTTCAAAACGTAGAGACGTCGATTGATCGCGTTTCAGCCGGAAGATGAAAATCATGAAAAGGTAACCCAAACCGCCTCTACTCAGACGCCATCAATGGACGTCTCTACCTAGAATAGGAGGTTTTTGAAATCTCTATCATTCTATCATTCTATCATTCTATCATTCTATCATTAATAAAAAAATCCCCGGCGAAAGGCATCGTCGGGGATTTTTAATGGATTCAGTAAAATCAATTATTTCGTAGTAGCCAGATTTACGTCCAGTTCGAAATCATCGTTGATGGCTTTGTCTCCGAGGTTATCGAAGAAACTTTTGGAACCGTAACGAATGTCGTATTTGGCACGGTCAATTTTGATTTTAGCCGTACCTACACCCGTTTTGGAATCAACCGTTGCGGGGAACGTTACTGCATTCGTTTTTCCTTTGATCGTCAGGTCACCCGTCACTTCGTAGTTGTTACCACCTTTAGGCGTAACTTTCGTGATTTTCAGGGTTGACGTCGGGTGAGTAGCTACACTGAAGAAATCATCATTCTGCAGGTGACCTTTCAGTTTCGCGTTCATTTTTTCGTCTTTCACGTCGGTAACTTTCAGGCTCGTCATGTCCATGGTGAAGTTACCTCCTACCAGTTTGCCACCGTCCATCAATAACTGACCGTCTTTCAGAGCGATCGTGCCGGTGTGCTCTCCGGTTACTTTCTTACCTAACCAGATTACTGAAGATTTTGCCGCATCCACTTTAACAGGAGTAGGTTTTTTAGCAGCGTTTACGAATAACATACCCGCAGCAAGGGCAGCGGCAAAGAATTTAACTGTTTTCATTTTTAGATGTATTGATTTGGGAGAATAATTTAAATAACGGACTCCTGGTTATGGACTACTTCATTACCATCGCAATCGGTACTGGACTCGTTGCCACGCATCTTATCCAGCAAATGGCTTAACATTTCGGCTTCTTCAACGGTCAAACGGCCGGTAATATCGCTTTCCCACCCGGTCATGACTGAATCAATTTCGCTGAGCAGAGCCAGGCCTTTATCCGTAATCCGAACATCTACGGCCCGGCGATCATTCGGACAGATGAGTCGACTCACCAGATCTTTAGCCAATAGCTTGTCTACCAATCGACTGGCATTTGACATTTTGTCCAGCATCCGCTCAATAATGGCATTAACGGTAATGGCATTGGGATGTTGTCCACGGAGAATACGTAATACGTTAAACTGCTGGATGGTTAATCCAAAGGGTTTTAAGGCCTCTGAATTCCTTGACGTAACCCAGTTGTTGGTATAGATCAGGTTCACCATTACCTTGTGATAAGGGCTGGTGAACGCGGCTCGTTGTTTTATTTCCGTTTCAATTGGCATGGCTTTGCAAATATATTCAACTACATTTAATGTATATACATATTTATCAACTTTTATTTTGGTTTTAACGTTCCTTAACTTTGAAAAGTCTTTCCTGAAACTGTCGAAGATATAGCCTTTTTATGAAAACTACCTCTCTATGTGTCTGTTCTACAGCTTAGTAAGTAAATAAATGACGTTTAAACGTTTCACTTTTTCCGTTTTCAATTAGAGCGTTTACCTAAATCTTCATGCCGATAAAGTTTTAGTTTTGTATATGGAAGCAAAAATCACTCCCCTGACCCTATCTGAAATCTGGATTTATCCCATTAAATCGCTGGTAGGTATTGCGTTGACCGAAGCACAGGTAACCCCGCGTGGGTTAGCATACGACCGTCGGTGGATGCTCACTGATGCGAATGGTAAATTCATGACGCAACGGAGTTTACCGGCTCTGGCGTTAATAGACGTTGCTTTGGAAGCAAACTCGCTGGTGATTTCTCACCGCCAGAAAAATCTCCCTCCCCTCCTGATTCCTCTCACCAGTCCTACCGCCGAGGTTTTGACGGTTCAGGTCTGGGACGATACAATGGAAGCCCATCCCGTGGCGGCGGAAGCAGATCAGTGGTTTAGCAAAGCCCTGGATCAGCCCTGCCGACTGGTGTATCAGCCCGATAGTACCCATCGGAAAGTTGATCCTCAGTATGCCCGGCACGATGAAATCACCAGCTTCTCGGATGGCTATCCTTTTCTACTCATTGGTCAGGAATCCCTGAACGACTTAAACACCCGTCTGGAATCACCCGTTCCCATGAATCGCTTTCGTCCTAACCTGGTTTTCACGGGTGGAAAGCCCTATGAAGAAGATGCCTGGGAGGCTTTTACCGTGGGTTCGCAGGATTTTTTTGGTGTAAAGCCCTGTGCCCGGTGCGTATTAACCACCATTGATCAGATCACGGCTGAAAAAGGGAAAGAGCCCCTGAAGACCTTGAGCAAATACAGAAACTGGAACAGCAAGATTCTCTTTGGGCAGAATTTACTTCCCGGCAACCTGACTCAACGCATCAAAGTGGGCGATTCGATCAAGGTATGGAAAGTGAAGCAGGCTCCACTTGAACAGAAGGTTTAATCATTGTCACCTTTTCATCTACGGCTGTGGCTGGCGTCCTTACCAACCACTACTATCATGACTGGTGAGACATCCCCACGGCGGGGAATGCGAACCCAATTATTACCCCGGGTTATCACCCGAGGCTACGCAGATTTAACCCCGCTGGGGTTCTTTCGTTCAATTCCAAACGGCCCCGCCGTGGCTGGTGTCCCCACCAACCACTTCCTTACAACTGGCTGGTGAGACACCAGCCAGGGCAGAGTAAATGTGAACCCCGATTATTACCCCGGCTCAGAACCCGGGGCTACGCAGATTGAACCCCGCCGGGTTTCTTGCGTTCAGTTTCAAACATCGCCCCGCCGTGGTTGGTGTCCCCACCAACCACTTCCTTACAACTG
>CAJYIW010000010.1 GCA_913775095.1 uncultured Siphonobacter sp.
CGTTCCTACGAAAAGAACGTACAGGTCATGGTACGTACCGGAAAAGTAGCCGTGTTTACTCAGTCGCCTCAGCCTAAAGCGAAACCCCTTATCCTGACTCCCAACCAGCAGGTTGTCTTTTCAGAGAAGAAACCCGAACTGAAGCGAACGCTGGTGGAAGCCCCGCAACCTACGCCCGAAGCCGCCGGCCAGCTCCTGGCCTTTGACCGGACGCCTCTGCCGCAGGTCTTTGAAAAGCTACAGGAAATCTATCAGATTCCTATTACGTATAATGGTACCGTTCTTTCCGGCTGTCAACTTACGGCGGAGCTGGGTCAGGAACCTTTGTTTGAAAAACTGGACATGATCTGCCGTACGGTTAATGCCCGGTATGAAGTAAGGGACGGGCAGATTTTTATTCAGGGTCACAAGTGTCAGTAGGAAGTTTTAGCCCGGAACGCAGTCGCAGTAACTCATGATTCTGATATACTTTTTCACCTCCTTAACCACTCAATCTATGTGCTTGTAATACGCCTCTAAACCCTACGTCTTCTAACAAAAAAAGCGAAAGATGTACCACCATCTTTCGCCTGAAAAGTCCCTAGTCTTTGCTGAGATCTACTCCGACCTGTCCGGTCGGATCCGGGGCTTGCTGTACCATTTTTTTCAAACCAGTACAACCACAAATCTATGGAAAATAATAGGAAACAGAATAAGATTTTACTCAGAATCATGCGTTTATCTCTATATCAGTTTCTATTGGTAATTCTGGGTACGACCTTAGCCGCCGCGTTTGATGGCAACGGGCAGGAGTTACTGAATAAACGAATCACCCTGAACATCAGCAACGAAGAAGTAAGTACGGCCCTGCGGCAGATCAGCCGGCAGGCGTCCGTACGTTTCATGTACAGCCCCCAGGTCATTCAGGCCACCCGAAAGGTTAGCTTGCAGGCTCAGAATGAGCGGCTTTCGCAGGTTCTGGAGACGCTTTTCACGACCAATCCACGCATTCGTTACAAGGTTAAAGGCTCCACGATCATCTTGCACATGGCTCAGTCGGAAGAAGCTACGGCCTTTCCCGAAGGGGGAGTCATTACCGAAGCGAACAGCGTACAGGACCTGACCATCTCCGGAACGGTAACGGATGAAACCAATTCCGGCATGCCCGGCGTAAACGTGGCCATTAAAAATACCAACCGGGGTATCACCACGGATGCCAACGGCAATTACGCCATTAACGTACCCGACCGGAACGCCGTGCTGGTTTTCAGTTACATCGGTTATGAGAAGCAGGAGTGGCCCGTGGTGGGCCGTACCAAACTCAGCGTCCAGCTGAAACCCAACAGCAATAGTCTGAACGAAGTCGTGGTGGTGGCGTACGGTCAGCAGAAAAAGGCAACCGTCACCGGAGCCGTGGCTTCCATTGGTACGAAGGAACTCGTGCAAAGCCCCGTGTCTAACCTGACCAACGCCCTGGCGGGCCGTCTGCCGGGCTTGATTACGACCCAACGCAGTGGCGAACCGGGGGTAGATGGCAGTACCCTCTACATCCGGGGTGTCAACACGCTGAACAACGCGACACCGATTGTCATGGTGGATGGCGTGGAACGGAGCATGGATTATCTCGACCCCAACGACATTGAAAGCCTGACCATTCTAAAGGACGCCGCAGCAACCGCCGTGCTGGGGATGCGGGGTGCCAACGGAGCTATTCTCGTGACTACCAAGCGAGGAAGCTCCGGAGCCCCGCAGGTAAGCTTCCGCTCCTCCATTGGGGTACAGGAAGCCACGCGTTTACCCAGGTATCTGGGTTCTTACGACTACGCCCGCCTGTACAACGAAGCCCTGCGAAACGATGGCCAGCAACCCGCCTTCACCGACCAGCAACTGGAAGGGTATCGTGACGGCAGTCTGCCCAATACCGATTTCTACAAGTTTCTCATGCAGCCCTCCCGCGTGGCTCAGGCGAATTTGAACGTAAGCGGAGGCGGAAGCACGGCCCGCTATTTTATTTCGGCGGGGTATAACCTTCAGGAGGGAAACTATCGCCATACGAAGGATAATCAGGATGGATACAATGGTAATAACGTCATGAAACGGTATAACCTGCGGGCGAATGTGGACGTGGACATCACCTCTACGCTGTCGGCCCGGCTGGACCTGGCGGGAATTCTTACCGACCGTACCGATGGCAACAACTCCGCCGGAGACATCATGAACCTGGCGAACCGGATGCCCCCCATTTACCCGATCTTCAATCCGGATGGTTCGATGTTCGGCAACGGAACGTTCACTCAGAACATCTACGGAGAACTGTCGCAAAAGGGCTACCGTCACTGGTATAACAACACCATACAGGGAACGTTTGCCCTGACCCGAAAGCTCGATTTCATTACTAAAAACCTCAGTGCCAAGGCTTCTTTTTCGTATGACAATACCAATACGCCAAACTCTTCCTTTACCCGCAGTTACGCTCTGTTCGAACCCATTCGCAACGCTCAGGGCCAGATAACCAGTTACAAGCAATTTGGTCAGAACAGCAGCATTGACCCCAACGGCAGTTTTGGTGGTGGCGATGCCATTCGTAATACGTATTTCGAGGCAACGCTGAACTGGAATCGTCAGTTTACGGACCATGAACTTACCGGCATGTTACTGTGGAACCGCCGGTTACAGGAATACCGCTCGCAGATTCCCTATGCCTATCAATCCATTTTGTTTCGGGGAACTTACAACTATAAGCAGAAGTACCTGCTGGAAATGAGTGCCTCGTATCAGGGTTCTGAAAACTTTCCCCGCGAAAGTCGCTACGGTCTGTTTCCCTCCATCTCCGGGGGCTGGGTGCTCTCGGAGGAAGGATTCCTGAAAGAACGCCTGCGGGCCGATGACTTCCTGAAAATCAGGGCTTCCTACGGGGAAGTGGGCAACGACCGCTCCAGCGGTGACCGCTACCCTTCGGCCTCGCAACGTTTCCTGTGGTTCACGTCCTGGGGTGGCGGCGATCCGTATTACTTTGGTACGAATGCGGCTCAGGCCAACGGCTGGTATCAGCAGGCCATCGGAAACGCCGGGGTTACCTGGGAACGGGGCCGGCAACTGGACGTAGGGCTGGAAACCCGCTTCTGGGGTGGTCGGCTGGGCTTTACCCTGGATTTGTTCCGCCAGCGGCGTAGCAATATCCTCATCAGCCGGAATACGCTGTCCGACGTCTTTGGTCAGGACATCAAGGCTCAGAACATCGGTATTGTCGACAACAAAGGCTTCGAGTTTGAGCTGACCCACGACAACAAAATCGGGAAAGTTCATTACTTCATCAAGCCGAACGTCACCTTTGCCCGTAACAAAATCGTGTATCAGGACGAAGTGGCCCGGCCTTATCCCTGGATGCGTCGCACGGGTCAGCCGGTAGGAACCAAATTTGGTCTCATTGCCGAAGGCTTTTTCCGGGATGAGGAAGACGTGAAGAGCAGTCCCTTCCAGAACTTCTCGGCTTACGGCCCGGGCGATCTGAAGTATCGCAAGCTAACGGGCGATGAGTACGACCGCATTCAGACCAGCTTCGATGAAACCGCCATCGGGTATGCCCGTACGCCCGAAATTATTTTTGGCAGCTCCATTGGCGTGGATTACGAAGGATTTGATTTGTCGGTTCTCCTGCAGGGAGCCGCTCATACCGACGTGATGCTCAACAACGAAGCCGTTTATGAATTCTTCCAGAGTGGAAAAGTAAAGCCCTTCCACCTGAACCGCTGGACCCCTGAAACGGCTGAAACGGCAACGTATCCACGCCTGCACGCGTCTACCAATGGGAACAACCACCGGGCTTCTACCTTCTGGATCCGCAGTGCCGATTACCTGCGGATCAAAAACCTGGAGCTGGGGTATCGACTGCCGAAAAAATGGCTGTCGCCCATTGGTCTTTCCTACTTCCGTGTGTACATCAACGGTATGAACCTGTACACCTGGGATAAACTCAAGGATTACCAGGTTGATCCTGAAATTGGTGACGGCAACGGAGCCATGTACCCCATTCAAAAAATCTGGAACCTCGGTATCGATTTACGATTCTAAGCCTACTTCTATGAAATATACCCGCATTTTAGCTCTGGTTCTGGCCCTGCAACTGGCAACGGGTTGCAAGAGTGATTTCCTGGATCGGGCTGCTGTGACCCAGCAGCAGGACGAAGACATTTTTACCAGCTTCGTCATGACTGATCAGGTGGTCAATAACCTCTACCGCCGCATCCGTGGCCCTTACACCTACCTGGGTGGATACTCAATGTCTTCGGGTACGGACGAATCCAAAGATGCGTCCACCTGGATGGGTTCCATGAGTTTCAATAACGGCTCCTGGTCGGGAAACAACAATCCCATTGGCAACACCTGGCGGGAGAGCTACGTAGCCATCCGGCAGGCCAATACCCTGCTGGCGGGTATCGAAACGTATAAAACACCGGACGATGCCAACAACCCCGGCTTTCTGGCCAACCGGATTGGCGAAGTGTATTTCCTGCGGGCGTATTACCTGGCCGATCTGATGCGGCAGTTTGGGGGCGTTCTCATTGTGAATCGCGTTCTGGAACAAACGGATATGGAAGGGCTGAACCAGCCCCGCAGTTCGTACGACGCCTGTTTACAGCAGGTTCTGGCCGACTGCGATGAGGCTTACAAACGAGTGGCGGCCTCCTACCCTTCCAACCAGGTCGGTCGGGTCACCAAAGGTACCTATCTGGCCCTCAAGGCCCGCATGTTGCTGTACTCGGCCAGTCCGCTGTGGGCCATTGCCGGAAAAACGAACTTCAGACCCGACATCAGCAGCAATACCACGGCTTCGGATCCAGAAAAATGGAAAAAAGCCGCCGAAGCCGCCAAGGCCGTGATTGATCTGAATTATACACTGGAACCCACGCTGAAGGATCGGCAGGAAATGTACAAAAGCCGTACGCTGCAAAGCAGCGAAGTAATCTGGGTTCGCATGCGGGAATCCAATCAGGATTACGACCGCTATTTGTTTCCCTATGGTAGCAATGGCTGGTCCGGAGCGTCGCCCACGCAAAATCTGGTCGATGATTATGAAATGGCCAGCGGACTGCCCATCAGCGATCCGGCCTCCGGCTATGATGAGACCCGGCCCTACGAAAACCGTGAACCCCGGTTTTATTCCGACATTACCTACAACGGCTCCACCTGGAAGGGTCGCAAAATTGAAACCTACGCGGGCGGAAAAGACGAGCAGAGTACCGCTACGGACCACTCCCGAACGGGGTACAGCAATCGCAAACTAGCCGATGAAAACATTACCGTTGGTCAGGGACAGGGTCGGGATGTTCACGGCATTATTTTCCGTCTGGCTGAGTTTTATCTGAACTACGCCGAAGCCCTGAACGAGTATGATCCGGGCAACGCCGATATTCTTAAATACGTGAATCTGATCCGCAAACGGGCGGGCGTGAAGGAGTTACCCGCCGGTCTCACGCAGGCTCAGATGCGGCAACGCATCCGCAATGAACGCCGGATTGAGCTGTCCTTCGAGAATCACCGCTTCTGGGACGTGCGTCGCTGGAAAATCGCCGAAAACACGGAAAAAACCATCTATGGCATGAAACCGGTCGTTGACGCCACTAAGCCCGGCGGGTTCCGTTACGAACGTTTTAAGGTCGAAGATCGGCTCTGGAGAAATGCCATGTATGTATTACCCATCACCACCGACGAAACCTTACGGAACCCCAATCTGGTGCAGAACGAAGGCTGGTAAGCGATCCCTGTGAATGGTAAGCAGAACCGGATTCGGTTTTGTTTACCATTCTACTGTCATAGCCGGTGCTTTCAGAACCTGAAATGACTCACCAGGTTTTCAAAAGATAGCAAGTATCCTTTCATCCGGTACATGATTCCTACACTACCTTACTAACTCCTTTCCTAAATACCTGATTAAGTAGTATTCATTAGGAACAAAAGCAGACGGATAAGCCCGTCTGCTTTTGTTCCTAATGAATTTTCTGAAAAGCCTATTTCATGCCTTTACAAGTTCATTACCTTCTATCAATTACCGGCGTTCGGTATACGACAAGCCTATCGGCATTTTTTACCGTAATAGCTTGCTTTCATCTTCTCTTTTCTGACAACTTTCAATGACCATTATCCGTAGGCCGAAGAGCAGCAAGTGCTTAGATTTTTCATAAAAAAGTAGATTTATAGTGTCGGTAATACATATACGTTACATATTCCACGATCTGCTCACGTATGGTTATAAACTTCAACATGACATTTTATCAACTGGATAGGAATGAAACCAATTATCTGACCGCAGGAATTTTAAATTCTCCTACGTAATAGCCCACTCTCAGGTTTAAGCCAAGGGTCTGAGGTACATACTTATCCCGGATATGACTGCGGGTTAACCATCTGTCCAGATGAGTTCCGTAGCTTGCTTCTGCTCCAACGCTCCAACGCGGTGAAGGGTGGTATACGACACTGGTTCGCACTAAAGCAGACGCTTTAATGAGAGGGAAAAAATTGTTAAGCACACTGCCGGGCGTTGCTCCGCCAGGAGTCACCTCGGCTGACTGACGTTGAGATACCTGAAATTCAGGTCCCAAAGCCACACTCGCCAGCCATTCAACATCCTGAAACTTGCGGATACGCCGTTCGAACAGAACCGGTACAGAAAAATAGGTCGTGCTTCTGGTTACACTAGCCTGAAGATTCTCAGTGGTGTAATACGGAAACGTCCGTTGGTAATACGTTTCCCTTTTGCCAGCCATCAAACCCACTCGGATCCGATTGGGTTTATCGTGGAGTGAACCCAGCCAAAGTCCCGCCTGAAAGCCCCTTCCCCACTGCTGTTTGCTTCGGTACTGATCGGGGTTAAGAATAGTCGCTTTATTCCAGGTTGGACCGTATTCAAGAATCATTTGAGCCTGGCTGGAAACGGATAGGATGAAAAGAAAACCAAGGGTAATAATGGGACGGAAACCACGCATGAAGAAAAGAGGTCGTATTAGTGATTGATTGCCTTTGGAAGGATCGTATCGGTCTGGATAGTGTAATGCCATCGTCCGATTCTACTGTTTCCATCAAAGCCTTTCGAGATCAGGGGATCTTCGTTGAGATTTTTCCAGACATACAGTGTGTTGGTGTACATTCGATCGGTAGGAACAAACTCAAAATTGTGTCGAAGTGTAACGCTGTCAAAGGGAGCTAAGGGACCGGCTATCATGGAATCCAAAGGGGCTTTTGATTTTACGTCGTTCATGCGTAGCACGATAAAAGGAACGGAGTCAGGCGTGTTATTAACCACTACAAAAAAAGACGTATACTTCTCATCAAGCTCTGACATATTAAACGCCGTACAGGACGGAAGAAACAAAAAACCAACCATACTCCAGCTATAAAAATAGCTCATAAACTGTTTTAATTGAAAATTATTGAGATCCATTCTGATAATTTCCTATTGATTTTACCTACAACAGTACAAAAGAAATAATTGATTAAAAAAATGATTTTGTTAAATACCACTAATCTGTCGAATATATTTGAAAATATACGCTTTTTAAAAGACAGATTTACACGAATTTATTTTTTTTTATATTAAAAAATCCTTCAGTTAAAGGCTGATTTTATTACTCAAAACGCAAATGATTTTCTTGCTACGTTTTCCTTTTTTATCGTTAAAAATCATAGAGTTAGCTGGTATGCTGCTGTTTATATCCATGGGTTCTTTTGCTCAGCCTCCGGCAATCCGAAACGGGGTGCATCCTTTTCAGATTCAATGGATTAGCTTCGATCAGACCCCCGCCGGGAAGGTAGTGATCAAGCCTTTATCCAAAGGAATCTATTCCATTGAAGGAGAGCAGAGAAGTCCTGTTACAACGGATTACGTGACCATTGCAGGAACCTTTACGCAGCAAGGCCGGGAGTTGCTTTTTGACGGCACCATTGTTTCTCAGGTTAGTTACCTGAATGATGGAAAACCCTGTCAGCGAAAAGGTCCTCAGGTATTCAAAGCGTCGGGTACGAGAAAATACTGGCGGTTACAGCAAATGCTTAACTGTGACGGAGAAACGACGGATTACATTGATATCTTCTTCTAGCGGGAATCCTGCACACCGAAAAAAACGTCAGTTGCTTTGAGTAGTCTGGTAAAGATTTCTTAACAGAAGTCTAAGGGGAATGATGCTCAGAATGGAGTAACTTGACCTGCATTCTTACGTCATTCCTAACACTAACCTGATGAAACCTCTGATCCTGGTAACCTTTCTGGCCCTTGCCCTGATGGCCTGCCGAAAAGAAACGGAGGAGACTCCTTCGCCAGAGCTTTTTCCCATTGACTACTACTTCATCAATGCAACAGCCAGCTCACTTCCCGGCGTTAACTTGACGACTTACACCTATTTCCCTGACATTGATAAAACAAATGTTTACTACAAGCATTTCAGTCAGGTTCAGGCCCTTGGTTCTCTTTTGATACGCGTCGATACGGCTACGATCACTAAGTCCTGGGGTTACGCAGGCTGCCAGACCCAGGTTGAAGTCAATGTCATCGAGCGGCGGCCGGGAGCCCTGCTGTACGTCTCTACCTGGCTGACGGAACGGAGTTCCGTTTCGGGTAAGGCTGATGCCCGTAGGTACTTTCAGTGGCCCGGCGATACCCTGAAGGCCACGAAAACCAAAGGCTATTTTGTGAAAGAAATCATGGCCCCGCTGTCTGATCCGTTAAATCCTGCCATTATTCCTTAGCGTTGAGCGTACTCATGTTTAAGAAAAAATTAATCGTAACTATTCCATTAGTAATCAGTTCGCTGGGAGTTACCTGGGCTCAGGCCGACCCGGAAGCCGATACCCTGAAAATCGTTACCCGAACAGACTTTGCTTTTCTGGAACTACTCGGAGTCAGCTACCAGCGGGAAATCCCCATCAGCCGGAGGAATGTGCTCATCTTTAATCCCAAAGCCTATTATGATTTTTATTACGGAAACGGAGTCTTCGGTCAACGGTTCGGTCATAGTTTGAGTCTGGGACTTACCGTTGGAAGCAGGCATTACTACCGACTCAGGCCCCGTGCCAGGCAAACCAACACTGGTAATTACGTAGGCATGGACTTCGGGATCAAGTCTTCTCCCCTCATTCAGCGTAACGTATATTTTACGCCGGTTCTGTTCCTGAATCCTTACTGGGGCTTACGCCGTAACCTGGGTCGACGGACGGTGTTTGAGCTGGGACTGGGCCTTACTTTCAAAAAAGATTTAGGAGAATACGCCAGAGAGAACATGTACCTTTCTCCATCCATCCAGCTGGGATTTGGCTGGCGTTTGTGAAAGGAGTACTGCGGAAGCCCAAAGTCTGTTTTCATCTGACCCTTTTTCCGGTATTTCTTCAAATCTTAGTACTTTTATCCAATCGTGATTCGCCTCAGGTACTAATCCGTTCCGGTCTTTTCAGATTTTTAGTTTCGTGAAGTTTTTCATTACCACGTACTCAAGGGGCAGATCTCCGTCTGCCTGATCTGGATGTTTCCGGCCAGTCTTATTCTAAACCTTTAATTGATTCGAATGCCATTTCTTTTCCGTTCCTCCGCTTTCTGGACCAAACGAATACCCTGCCTTCCAGCTGCTTTTCTTCTGCTTCTGAGTTCCTGTGCGGTGCATCGCCCCGACGTTACCCGGTACGTAGATGCCAACATCGGAACCGCCCACAGCCGATGGTTTTTCTACACGCCTGCGGCTTTGCCCCACGGCATGGCCAAACTGGCCCCCTCCACCAACGGGCATTATGGCAATAAGCAGGGTTGGGAAGCCGTCGGTTACGATACCCGGCATCAATCCATCGAAGGGTTCGTTCATTTTCATGAATGGCAGATCGGGGGCGTCAGTTTCATGCCTGCGACGGGTGAACTGAAGGTAAAACCCGGCCTTCTCGAAAACCCCGACAGCGGATACCGATCGAGATTTAACCGTCAGAATCAGGTGGCCGAACCGGGCTATTACCGGGTATTGCTGGACGATTATCAGATTACGGCTGAACTTACGGCTACCCCGCACGTTGGCTTTCATCGCTATACGTTCCCTAAAAACGAGCAGTCGAGAATTATCCTGGATATGGGTCACGTGCAGGGCGAAAGCGGAGCCGTACAAAATGCGGAGGTTCGCATGACCGATGACACCCACTTTGAAGGCTGGGTGACTACGTATCCACAATACGTCAGAACCTACGATTCCGGGGGGAAAATTTCCATGTACATCTGGGGTGAAGTCAGTAAAAAGCCCCGGTCGGTGGGGGCCTTCACGGATGCGGGCATTGAAAGGCAAAGCCGTTCGGCCCGAGGAACAGGAGCCGGACTTTTTCTGGAATACCGCACGGATCCTCAGGAGGCCATTGAAGTCAAAGTGGGTTTATCGTATACCTCTTTAACCAATGCCCAGGCGAATTTTGAAGCGGAAGCGGCGGGACTTTCGTTTGAAAAAGCCCGTCAGCAGGCCAGTAAAATCTGGCAGACCGAACTGGGTAAAATCGTCGTTGAAGGCAGTGAAATGAATAAAACGAAGTTTTACACGGGTCTGTTTCACGCCTTACTCGGACGCGGAACGGCCAGCGATATCAACGGTTCCTATCCGAAACACGATGGAAGCATTGGCCAGTTACCGCGTGACAAAAACGGCAAATTCAGTCATAATTTTTATAACACCGACGCCATCTGGGGAGCCTTCTGGAATCTAACCCAGCTGTGGGCCCTTTCCTACCCGGAGCGTTACAATGATTTTGTGCAGACCCAGCTGGAAATTTACAAGGAACGAGGCTGGTTCGGCGATGGCATTGCCAATAGCAATTTCGTGTCGGGCGTAGGAACCAATTTTGTGGGTCTGGCCATTGCCGCGGCCTACCAGGCGGGCATCCGGGATTATGACACCCAGCTGGCTTATCAGGCCATCCGGGCCAATGAACTCAGCGGAAAAAATCGCCCCGTGGGTTCCGGTAAGCTGGACGTGGAAGCTTTTGTCAGCCGGGGTTACGTTCCCTACCTCGACGCTGACAAAACCGATTCGACCGGTTCTCACTTTTCGGCCTCTCATACGCTGGAATACAGCTTCAGCAGCTTTGCCGCGGCCCAGCTGGCCCGGGCCATGGGTAAGGAAGCCGACTATCAGCGGTTCATTCGGCTCTCGAACGGCTGGAAATTTCTCTACGAACCTGGCCAAAAACTGATACGTCCGAAACACGCCAACCAGGCCTTTATTGAACCTTTTGATCCTTCCGAACCCTGGCGGGGTTTTCAGGAAGGCAATGCCATTCAGTACACCTTTTACGTACCGCAAAACCCAAAAGCCCTGATTGATACCATCGGCAGGGAAGCTTTTAACCTTCGGCTCAACGACATTTTCGTCAATGCTCAGAAAGCAGGCTTTGGCGGTGGGAAAGAGATTGACGCCTTTGCCGGAATCAAGTCCATGTATAACCACGGCAATCAGCCTAATTTACACGTTAGCTGGCTCTTTAATTTCTCGGGCAAACCCTGGCTGACTCAAAAATGGACCCGGGCCATTTGCGAGGAATTCTACGGCACCGAAGCCATTCATGGGTACGGATATGGTCAGGACGAAGACCAGGGCCAGCTGGGCTCCTGGTATGTGCTGGCCTCGCTGGGTCTATTTGACGTTAAAGGATTTACGGATTTACGGCCTGTGATTCAGCTGGGAAGTCCGAGCTTTCATCGGGCCACCATTCGACTGGGTAATGGAAAACAGCTACGCATCGAAGCCCCCAATAACTCCGCCGAAAACGTGTACGTACAGTCGGCCACCTTCAACGGTAAACCCCTGACCCATTGCTGGCTCTACCGGGATGAGTTCATGCAGGGAGGCCGGTTACGTCTGGTGATGGGAAGCCAGCCCAACACCAGCTGGGGCACTCAAACGCCCCCGCCTTCGGCCCAGTAACCCTCCGTATCAGGAGAGCAGCCCGGTCTTCTGCTGAAAGTCAGGACTGATACCCGAACCATCGGACTGGATTTCGGCCCCTTTCTATGAAAGCCTTATTGAAAGGCTGGAGAACGGTGCCGGAATCCTTACTCCGACCCCACGAAACGTAACTTTAGGGGTCATCCGGAGTTATATAGTTTAACAGGCTACGAGTCTGGTTTCCCACTATACAATGATTCGGTATTTATTTTTTCTTACTTGCGTTCTTTCTCTGAAAGGCTGGGCACAAACCGACCAGGTGCGTCACCGGGCCGTATTCTGGACGGAATTGAACTATGTTTACAAGACGGGAGGAAAGTGGAGTTTCCAGCTCGACCATCAGTACCGTCGGCAGGCGGATGATAACGGTCGGGATCTCAATGTCTTCCGGCATCCACTGTTGCAGGTATTCCGGCCCTGGGTGAATTACCAGATTTCCAGGCCCGTTCGTCTCTCGCTATCGCCCATCGGGTTGTGGTGGAACTGGGGAAAAACCAATCAGTATCAACCCATTACTTTCTTTCAGGAAATCCGCGTCATTCCGCAGTTACAGATTACTACCCCCCTGAAAAAAGGCGAATTCGTTCAACGCTTTCGGGTGGAAATGCGTTGGCCCTCTCAGATAGATACGCTGACCAAGTCCTACATTTTTCTTTCCGACGGCGAGTCTCAGGAAGTACTGGCCGATCGGTTTGATGTTCGTCTCCGGGCCATGGCCCGGTGGATCCATCCGGTACGGGAGCACTGGTACACGCACCTCAGCGTAGAGCCGATGGCCGTGCTTTCGGCGGCTTCCAGCCATTTTGATCAGAATCGTACCTATCTGGCCGTAGGCAGGCATCTCCAAAAGAACCTTCGGCTGGAACTGGGATATCTCAATCAGTTCGCCATCCAGCGAACGCCGGCCCAGAACGCACGCACCTTCCGGTTTAACCACGCCCTGCACCTGTTTCTATACCTCGAAAACCGACCTAAACATTAGCGAAATTCGTTCTCCCTGATCTCTGGCAGGCTTACTCCGAGCGAACTTTTTTACCGTGCAGTTCTCCCCAGCTTCGCAGGGCTTCAATTACTCCGTTGAGACTCTGGCTGTGTGGCGTTAGAGCATACGTAATTTTTACCGGATAGGTATCGTACACCGTCCGTTTCACCAGGCCATTGATCTCCAGATCCCGTAGCTCTTTCGAAAGCATCCGGTCGGTAATTCCTTCTACCTCTTTTACGATTTCTCCGAATCTTTTCTCTCCGAACGTCAGGGCAATAATGATGGGTAATTTCCATTTGCCGTTCAGTACGTCCAGAGCATCCCGCACCGGGCGGAGAATGCCCAGGCATTGCACGTGGTTTCGTTCGTCCATTGTTTCTCGAATTTCATCTGATGCAACCACTATAATAAAGTATAGTGCTATACTCTACTATAGTACTTACAAATGTATAGCAAAGGTCAATACATTTGCTGTCAGCTAAAAACAACCAGCCATGAATATTTCCAGAAAACTCCACCACGTATATACGCCCGTTGCTCAGCAGGGCTTTTTAGGCTCCGGTCATCTTGCCCGAATGCTTATCCAAGTGGATTTTGATCAGAGCGATCCGTTTATTATGCTAGTGGATGATGAACTCAACAAGCAGGACGAACAACCCGCCGGTGGTCCGCATCCCCACGCGGGTTTTGAAACCGTATCCCTGCTACTGGAAGGCGAAATCGGCGATGATACGTACCGAATGAAAGGGGGCGATCTTCAGCTGATGACCGCGGGAAGTGGGATCATACACACCGAAACCATCGATCATCAGGCTTCGATTCGGCTGTTACAGCTCTGGCTCAACCTGCCTAAAAAAGATCGCTGGGCTACGCCGCGGGTTCAGGATATCCGTTCGGAGAGCGTACCGGTGCTGAGTCAGGACGGCGTAACCATCAAGGTGTACAGTGGAACACTGGCGGGACTTACTTCGCCGATTGATAACTACGTACCGCTCATCATTGCTGATATTCAGTTAGCCCCCGGCGTCACCATACGGGAAAATATCCCGGCCTCTTACGCCGCTTTTCTCTACGTACTGGAAGGAAACGCAGGCGTTGGGAATCCCGCCAGCTCCTTACACCAGCATCAGGTAGGCTGGCTGGACCGATACTCCGAAGAAACCGACAGCGAACTGGAACTCACGGGTGGGGCAAACGGAACCCGCCTGATTCTTTACGCAGCTAAGCCTCAGGGAGATGCCATTGTTTCGCACGGTCCCTTTATTGGGGACACCCAGGAAGATATCCGCCGACTTTACCAGGAATACCGACAGGGAAAGATGAATCACATCGCTTCCGTTGACGCTTCTCAACGAATACTCTGGTAAGCTTTTCCCCAGTACCCAGCGGGCCTCATTGCTTTTCTGCTTATAACGCAAAAAAGCAATGAGGCCCGTTTTTATACCAGGATTCCGGCCTGATTTATGAAAGATAAAAAGAAGCACCCATCGTTTAGTCCAGACCTGGAAGGACCAGCGGTTTTCACTTTTCAATACCCTGCGGGATCAGTACTATAATGCCTACCTTTACCCGAAAACCATTTGATCTAACCATTCATGAAAACTTCTTTACTGGTCATCGGACTACTTTTCATGCTGACCCAAGTGCAGGCCCAGGTTAAGCCCCTGCAAACCCGGATTGAACAGCTCATTCAGTCTAAAAAAGCGACCGTCGGCGTAGGAGTGTATGACTTCGAGCGTAAACAGACCCTGCTCATTCATGGTGATAAACACCTGCCCATGCAGAGCGTGTATAAATTTCACGTGGCCCTGGCCGTGTTGAAAGAGGTGGACCAGGGGCGATTCAGACTTGATCAGAACATGCACGTGAAGAAGAGTGATCTGGTTGCCGGTTTACACAGCCCGATGGGGGAAGACTACCCGAACGGTGAAATGGATTTACCCCTGTCCCGGATCATCCGCTACATGGTTTCTGAAAGCGATGGAAGTGCCTGCGATTACCTCTTCAGACTCCTGGGCGGCCCCTCAAAGGTTAACACGTTCATTCATCAGTTAGGCATTCAAGAGGTAGCTATTCGGGAAACGGAAGAAACCATGCAGGCCCAGGGGAACTGGGACGTTCAATATACCAACTGGACCACTCCAGCGGCGATGCTCGATCTGCTGAAGCTGTTTTATCAGCATAAAATTCTGTCGAAGTCCAGCCACGATTTTCTCTGGAAAACGATGACCGAAACGGTTACGGGAGAAAATCGGCTTAAAAAATTACTTCCGGCGGGAACTGCGGTTATTCATAAAACGGGTACCTCGGGTACCAATAAAGAGGGCATGATGGGAGCCGTCAATGACGTGGGCTTTCTTACTCTACCCAACGGTAAACACCTGGCCATATGCGTCTTTGTGAACAACTCGAGTGAAGGTATTGAGAAGAATGAGCAGATCATTGCGGATATTGCCAAACTGACTTATGAGCATTTTAAGTAAGGTTACGGAACAGTAGTTACCCTTGACCCGTCGGTTTCTTTTTTCAGGAAGCCAAGGGTTCCATCGGACTTCATACCTTCGTAAAGCAGTTACCCGCTCCTGACGCTATCCATGTTCGGGCCATTTTTACTACTTCTGGCCCGAACTTATAAAGGCTATCTGCGGGTATGGCAGATAGCCTTTATAAGTTAGTTCAGTACCTATCAACCCATTGTTTTTCCAGTGGTTCCGCAACCCACAGACAACCAAGCTGAACTATCGTTCTGAGCTTAACCTGACCCTTTATTTCATACCATTGGCGGCTGAAAAAACCTTTCTTCTATTCTTCGTTTATCTCTTCGGAAGCATTAACTAACTGCACCACCCGCTGAACTTGTACAATCTGAAAGCTACCGCCCTTACGGGTATTAAACCCACTGGCATTCAGCTGCCGGGCAATCTCGGCCCAGCTGTAGCCAAAATCGCGTAGCTTCCTGGCAAAAGCCCCCGCCCGACGATTATTGGGGTCGGCCTGAGCATTGAGCTGACTATGCAGCGTCCCTTTACGTTTAGCCTCCTCCGTCAGGTTTGCCGGCGTTCCCAGTACGAAGCCCCGTTTCTTTTTCTCGGCCAGGGCTTTCCTGGTTCGGTCGGCAATCATCTCCCGCTCGTGCTGAGCCATCGTAGCCAGAATGCCGATGGTCAGGGTATTAGCTTCCGGCATATCACAGCACAGGAAGTTGACTCCCGAGTCACGAAGCGTAAAAACAAAGGCTACATTCCGGGTCAGCCGATCCAGTTTGGCGATGAGCAGGGTAGCTCCCTGTACTTTACAACAGGCAATGGCAGCCTGAAGCTGGGGCCGGTCATTTTTCTTTCCCGATTCGATGTCGGTGAAACTCGTCAACACCTTCCCTTTTGACCCGACGAAGTGTTCAACAGCCTGTTTCTGAGCTTCAAGTCCGAGACCAGAGCGGCCCTGTTTTTGAGTGGACACCCTGAAGTAAGCCACGAAACGTTCGGTCATGTTTGATGAGTACCTGGGTTTAGAATAAAATTTCTCAAAAGTAGTAAAATTACAAAGCACAAAGGTATCCTTGTTTTAGCGAGGATCATTTATAATTTCTTATATCCAAGAGTAATGATAAAGAAGTAACCTGTGTTGTGATGATTACCATACCTATTTGAATAGATTTGTTCGGCCAGGAGGCAACAGAAAAAATCCGTAAAATGCGTTGTGCTGTTAAAAATCGGAACGTAAGCAAGAGTGGAACCTAAACAGCCGGGGTTCTGGTATAGAGAATATTCTGGAGAAATCACATTATATCCCGTCTTTCCTGTCACCTATTGCTTGTATGTACTAGTATAAAACCTAAGATGTATTTATTCAGTGACGAATTAAATCGGCAAAGAAACCTGCTGCCTTATGATGGGCAGGTTCATTACTATGGCAAACTTCTGGGCCCATCTGAAGCAGATGGATTCATGAATAAGTTAATGGAAACGATAAGATGGGAAAATGACAAATCCAGGCTGTTCGGTAAGGAAATCATTACGAAGCGTAAGGTAGCCTGGTATGGAACCAAGCCTTATGCCTATACCTACTCTCACATCACCAGACATGCCCTGCCCTGGACCAAAGAGTTATTTTCATTAAAAACGCTCGTCGAAACCCACACGAGTGAGACGTTTAATTCGTGTTTACTTAATCTTTACCATACTGGTGAAGAAGGAATGGGTTGGCATAGTGATGCGGAAACAGAGTTAATCAAAGACGGAGCTATTGCATCATTAAGCCTTGGGAGTGAAAGGAAATTTGCTTTTAAACATAAACAGAGCCATGAAAAGGTAGAACTGTTACTCGAACACGGTAGCCTTCTGGTCATGAAAGGGTCTACGCAAACCTTTTGGGTTCATAAACTCCCCCCTACTAAAAAAGTAACTACGCCCCGAATTAATCTTACGTTTAGAACGATTGATGCATAATACAACCAACTTATTTTAATGAACTCTTCCTCTAGTTAAAAACAGTCTTTCCACGGACTCTGTAAGCGTCTCAGGTACTTGTTATATGATCTACTACCCCCCCCTATTCCAAGTGTTCGTCCGAAGGACGCCACTTGGAATGAAAGATGAAAAGGCAGTTTGTAACTGCCTTCAGTCACAGACTGATCTCTATCCATTGTTCCAAGTGAGGCCCGGCATGGGATGCCCCGCATGGAATGCCTGTTAGTCTTAACACTTGGAACAGGGGGGATCAGTTGAAGTGGCTGGTTCATTCGTATCGCCTGTTTGCATTCACTATTCCCAATGCCGGATCGTTAAAAGAAGTTGGATGAGCTGTCCGTTCAAACGCTCATCGAGTTGATCAGACAAAACTTCTTTTAACTGATTCAGCTTGATAAAACCAACCCTTAAGGCTTTACGCCCTTTGCTGGTGAGTTGGATCTGTAAAACCCGGCCATCGGCAGGGTCTGGTTTCATATGAATATAGGCTAGCTGGCCCAGCTCCTCGCAAATTTTACTAGCCGCCTGTTTGGATATCCCTCTGGTGGCAGCTAGTTCTTTCACGCTCATGCCTTCATCAATTGAAATTAAAGTGAGCCATTGCCGAATTTTTATGTGCTCATGCCCTTTTTCGGCAAGACTCCGTTCCAGTTGATGGATTAAATTCTGTTTTGCTCTTCCCAGTACGAACAGAAAGGCCCCTATTGCTTTTTCACTTTCGGTGAAAGACTTAACTACCATAGAAGTATGCATTAAGGAATCGGATAAGGGATAGGGTCCAGTCGCCGCCATCTCCTTCTTAGATTGACTAGCCGGCGTTTATTAACGGGCTGAAAACTTCTCAGACTTACAAAGGCCATTGTTGCTAGTCCCGCCATAGAAATGTAACCCATCCATTCTTTTACGGTGACGAGCACCGCCTGCATCTGGACGCTCCCGGCCAGGGCTCGGGCTCCCATCATCTGGGCTACTTCCGTTCCCTGACTTAATCCCGATTGGCGGGCGGCCATAAAACGGGCACTTACCTGCGGATCCCAGGCGTCCATTTTACCCGCCAGATCAACGGTATGCTGCTGCTGCCCCTGATACAGGCCAAACGCATAAACGGCCGAAAATAAAGCAGGCCCCAGGAAGGACCGAATCAGGATCATCAAAGCCCCACTATTGATCATACCAACCATCGTCATTTTATTGGCTTGATAGAGCCCTAAGCCCACAAACAGCAAAAGCATGCCGAGTCCTTTGAAAAGCAGAGCCACATGAAAGTCATGCATACCCATATCGGGACTCACCGTAACGTATAAAATGACGTGATACAGGGTAAAGGCCGCAAAGCCTAAGAGAATGATGCCTTTAAATCCTCCTTCGTATTTGAACCAGATGAAGCATAAAATTCCTCCCAGTAGCACGCCCGGTAACATCCATAAATTGAGTTTAGCCGAAGTCATCGCATCGTAGCGAAGAATGCCACTGGTCATTGCACTTTGCAAACTACTGCTGGCAAAAAAGATTCCCATGACTAAGAGGAGAAACAAAGCCAGACGTACGTTTTTGCTCTTTAAGACGGATAAGTCTAACAGAGGATGCGTCAGGTAATTCTGCCGACTGACAAAACCCAAAAGCGTAATGACAAATCCAATACCAGCCCCTTGAATGAGCAGGGAATCACTCCAGTTCTCATACCGGGCAAAACAAAGTACGTAGTTAACCAGCATGAAACTAACGCTTAGCAGAACCAGGCTCAAGCCATCCACCTGTTCAATAGGAACCCGGTTTTCCAGGGGATCGTTGTGATACATCAAAAGCGTGAAAACCAGACAAACCAGGCTGGCCATAACCATCACGTAATACACGTAAGACCACCCGTATTCGTAGGAAATGGTAGCAGTCATGTAAGCCGAAGCTTGTCCAATGCCAATGGAAATGGGATAAAAGAAGCTATAGAAGCGAGACCGATCCCCGCCGGGACTGATCATGAACATGATTGGAATAATCAGCTCAATCATGGCAAACATCTTAAAAAACCCGATCGCCAGACTCGCTCCGATAATAATTTCGGGATAAGGGGTTTGAGCACATACGATACTTAAAAGCAGGTTAGCCGTAAAGGAAACGAGTAAAATCGTTCTCGAATTCCAGTATCCCTTTATCTTCAGCATCAGGGGATACGCACAGAACATTCCAATGGTGGAAGCGTTATTAGCCATCATGAAGTACTCACTCAGGGTTCCCAGTCCTCCGGTCATATCCCCTATATTAGCAGGATAGACTCCACTCAAAGCCAGCGTGGGCACTAAAAGAATCAGAAGCCCCAGGGGAATGAGTGGTTTAGGAAGCCAGGCGTTAAAAGGACTTTTCATAATTTTTTTGCTTCAACTTCTACATTCATTCCTGCCCGAAGTAATTTCAGGTCTTTGGACGAATTGCCTTCCAAATCAATACGCACGGGGATTCGTTGCTGCACCTTTACAAAGTTTCCCGTTGAGTTATCAGTAGGAACCATGGAGTATTTGGAACCCGTTGCCTGAGAAATGGCCGTCACGATACCCTTAAGTTTTTTTCCTTCCAAAGCATCCACTTTGACTGCAACGGATTGACCTATACGTAAATGACGCATCTGCGTTTCTTTGTAATTGGCCGTAATCCATTTCTGATCATCCCGGACGATCGAAACCAGAGCCTGACCGGGCTGAATGAGTTGTCCTTCCTGAAGGGTACGACGACCCACATAACCATCATAGGGAGCCGTAATCACCGTGTAACTCTGATTCAAACGGGCCATGTCCAAAGCAGCCTGTGCCCGTTTGATACCGGCCGCATTAACCGTTAGGCGTTTGCTCACCTCTGAAGTGGCCAATTCCGTACTTTGCCGCTGGGTCAGAAGAGCTTTGTACCTGGCTTTCATGGCTTCATACTCGGTGCTTACCATTTCAAATTGCTGACGGCTTACCGATTCATCCTTTAACAAATTGACATAGCGATTATAGTTTTGCTCGGCATTAGCCAGCCGAACTTTCATTTCAGCCAGGTTTGCATCGGCTACGGAGGTAGTATTGCGAACCGTGCTGATGCTGGAATTGGTTACCCCCTGGCCAGCCTGAGCCTCCAGATAGGCTGCTTCCGCCTGAGCTACCTGAATCTTAAGTTCCCGATCATCGATTACGACCAGCGTATCTCCTTTTTTAACGGCCTGATGCTCAGTAAAGCGGATGGATTTGATGTATCCTCCAATGCGTGAGTTGATGGGGTTAATGAATTCTTCCACCTGGGCATCGTTGGTAATTTCATTTTCGTCGAAGCGGGCAAAATGGTCATAGGCCCAGAAGGCTCCTCCACCGATGCAGGCCACGAGAATAACATTCGTCACCAGCTTTCCTACGTTCACTTTCTTGGATTTTTTATGGGAACGACCCTCCGTAGGGGTCTTTGATTGGGTGCTCATAATGAAATGGATTAATGGATGGGATTACCGAGTGCTTTCTGGAGTTTGTAATACGTAAGCTGGGCATCTACCCGGCTGCTGAGTAAGTTGAGTTGAGACTGAAGCAGCAATGACTGAGCTTCGAGCAGATCACTCGAAAGCAATAATCCGTTTCTAAATTTGGAATCGGTCAGCTGATAACTACGATCAGCCTGAGCTAATGCTTTCCGGGAAACGTGTACTTTTTCCAGAGCCGTTTCACTGGCCGTGTACAAACCGAACACTTCATTCTTAATCTGCTCCTGCTGAACCTGATTGCCATGTTCAGCCTGAATAACCGAAAGTTTAGCTTCCTGAATTCGTCCTTTGGAAGCATACAGTGAAGAAATGCTATACTTCACTGAAATACCCAGATTGACCGCCTGCAGGAAGGTATGGGAAGCAGGAATGACGTTTTTATTAGGATTCAGATACACGTACATCGCCGAAGCATCTACATGCGGATACAACATACTCTTGGTTTGGATGAGAGCGTTCTCGGCAACTTTGATGCGAACCGCATTCGCTCTGAGCTCGGGACGGGTCGTCTGGGCCTGCTCGATAAGTTCCATGGCCTTGCCAGACACCTGTTTATCAAGAGCTAAGGTCGTATCGATGGCAATTTCTTCGGATAGTCCTAAAAGCGTTGCCAGGTTAAAGAGAGCCGTTTTCTGAGCATTGGCTACGTCTACTTTCGAGAGTTCGAGGTTACTTTTTTGAAGCTGAATTTTGAGCAGTTCATTGGAGGTAAGCACTCCTTCCCGAAGCATATTCTGCACTTCCTGCTCTTTGCGATCCAGAAGTTTCATATTCTCATCGAGAATTTGCGATGACTTCATGATCTTATAAATGTTGCAATAGGAAGCAACGACGCCATATTCGATTTCCTTACGATCTTTTTCAGCATCCAGACGAGTGGCTTCTGTGAGCAATTCAGCGGATTGGTGAGCGGACTTTTCGGCAAAACCCGTGAATATTTCCTTACTGGCAGAAACTACGCCGATGGTTGCCCAGAACGAAGAGGGGTGCAAAGCAAAGGCGGGTTCCGGCCCCCCCATCGAAAGCTCAAAGGGGGAAAGCACCGATAAACGGCTTACCTGCAGGGAAGAACCGACTTGTGGCAAGGCCTTTTCTTTTACCTGCCTGAATTTAGCCTCGGCCAGAGCAATACGATCCGAGGAAAGACGAAGGGCTGCGTTGTTTTGAAGGGCTAAGGTCGTAGCTTCCTGAAGCGGAACTACCCGCTGAGCCTGGGAATGGATGGAGAGCAGAACCAACGCTAATCCACAAAAATACCTATATACTATCATGACTACAGATAAAAATGTAAAGAGCTAAACACTAAATATATAAACTGTAAATACCTTTACTATTAGGGTAAAAAAATTACTCTGAAAGATTACGAGTAATTTTTGTCAAAACATTGATAACTAGTTGTATTTCATAAGGAGACACGTCCTGCATGGCAATGGAGTACATTTCTTCAGACCAGGGGATGATGGTTGAATTGAGGAGCTCACTTCCCTGAGCAGTCAGATAGATGCGTTTGTTTCTACGGTCCTGTTCATCTTCCTGCCGATGTACCAGACCACGCTTAACCAGGTTGTCGATAAGATAGGTTAAACTAGCTTTATCTTTTACCGTAGCGTTAGCAATCTCCTGTTGGTTTGAGCCTTCCTTCTCACTTAAATGATACAATACCTGCAGCATTTCAAAGGTGAGATCCTTCTGCTCCTTCTTGAACTTCAGCTGAATAAACTGGCGAAAGGCCATTGTTGCCAGCGAAGATTTTTTGAAGTAATTCTTGGCTAAATCAATGGTTTCTTCTGTGCTAACCTCTTTCATGGCCGTTAACTGTTAGTCTCAAACCGAGTGTATAGGTAAGAGCAGGACAAAGGTAATAAATAGTTAAGTACTTGACAAATAATTTTCAGACTATTTATTTTTGAAAGTAGGCTCTATCGTCCAGAGGAGTGAGCAGAAGGGAGTACGTCCCGTGAAACGTATCTATGCAGTTCAATAGATGGCGTGATGGATTTTAATGATAAGCCAACACCTTTGTGGAATTAGATTGATAACCAGTGAGTTTATTCATAGCAAAGGATCAGCGTTTTCACATTTCTCCTGTACCGACCTGAAGAAGTTTGGGGAGAAAGCCCTGTTTACAATTCATGCACTGGTATTTGCCGTTATCTCTGGAACCTGCCTGCGATTTCCCGTGAATTAAAGGTAGGTATGGTAACGACTTTTACTGTAACTATTCTAAACGAATCCTTCTACATAAGAACAAAGGCAGTCTTCTGCTATTATTGCATTTGATTTAAGTAGTATTTGATAAACCAAGGGAGCAAATCGTCAGGATCTGGAGTAGCCAAGGTCCCGTCTCTTCTTAATGAAAGCCCCGGCCCTGCGGTCCTTTTGATCGGCCTGAGCATTGAGCTTCCCATGCATCATCCTTTGCGTTTGGCATGCTCTGTTATTTACACTAGGCAATGCGAGCCTGAATGAAGCTGGGCTGCTCGTTCTTCTTTTCTAATTCAATATCAATGAAGCTCGTGAACACCTGCCCTCTTCATTCAACAAATTTTCACGCCTGCTTTGGGGCTTCGAATCCGGGGCCCGATAGTACGCTACAAACGAATGACTATTATTTTGTTCATTCCATCTTTCAGCGATTTTTTTGATAAGATATGAAAATTACAAAGCATAAAGGATCATTTAAAAAAAGTTACAAAATCTATTTTAATCCTTATGATCAGTCGAATGTTCTGTTAGCAGCCGCTCGCTGAAATCATGGATACTGCAACTGAAGACTCTACGCCGGGAGGCTATAGATATTTTTTTTCAGAGCTCACGGGTCATTCCAAAGTTCGGCTAAATCTGACCTTATCCTTATTGACAGTGTGCATTACAGATGTGTTGTATAAAATCCGTAGAACGTACAATCCGGCAATTGATTTTATTTTACTAAAGGCCCGATAAAAAAGCATTTTCCTATACACCGTATTACGTCTTGAAACGTACCGTCCTGTCTGAAAAGTTAGTTCCTCAGAAAGCAGTTAGATGAGCATGATTCAAAGGAGTCGGCGGCAGGGCAGGAAGGGGCATGGACTTGCCATCCTTAGTAATCAAAACTTCTTCCGGCTCATAGCTACATCCCGATTCTTTCATATTTTATATCGACAACAGCCTATCGCTGGTTGTATATATGATGTCCTGTAGTAGATTTGCCGGAGACTAAACCTTATTTTCCTATGCTTCTAACCGATAAAGTCATTGTAGTAACGGGAGGCACGGGCGTTCTGGGACAATCGTTTGTGGAGGGCATCCATGCCGCTGGCGGAACCGTGTGCATCCTGGGCAGAAATAAAGAAAAAGCTGAACAACTGGCGGCGAAGGTTCGCAACAACGGCGGGAAAGCACTGGCCGTTCAGGCGGATGTACTGGAAGAAACCCAGCTGGAAGAAGCCCAGCAACAGATACTTGAGACGTTCGGTCGGGTGGATGGTCTGGTGAATGCGGCGGGAGGAAATATGCCGGAAGGTATTCTCTCTCCGGAAACGGACGTCTTTGATCTGAACGTAGCCGGAACCCGAAAAGTGCTGGATCTCAACCTCTGGGGCACGGTTTTACCTACCCAATGCTTCGGAAAAGCCCTGGCTGATTCGGGCCATGGAAGCATCGTCAATATTTCCTCCATGAGTTCGCAGCGGGTCATTACCAAGGTGCTGGGGTATAGCATGGGTAAAGCTGCCGTTGATTGCTACACTCAGTGGATGGCCGTTGAAATGGCCAATCGGTATGGGGATCGCATTCGCATGAATGCCATTGCTCCGGGCTTCTTTTTAACCGAACAGAATCGCCGTCTTTTAACCCATGAAGACGGAAGCTACACCGAGCGGGGTAAACTCGTGCTTCAGCAAACGCCCTATAGAAGATTTGGCACGCCCGAAGAGTTAATCGGAGCCCTGGTCTGGTTGCTAAGCGATACCTCGAAGTTCGTAACCGGAACGGTTGTGAACGTAGATGGGGGCTTTTCGGTGTTTAGTGGTGTCTAAACCCTTTTAATTTACGTATATACATTTACGTTACAATCTACTGATCCTTATAAATGGGCATGTTACAAACCATGCGTTGGTTCGGGCCTAACGACCCGGTTTCTTTGATGGATATCCGGCAGGCCGGTTGTTCGGGAGTGGTTTCGGCATTACATCAGATTCCCGTAGGAGAAGTCTGGCCCGTAGAGGAGATTCTTCGTCGCAAACAGATCATCGAGGCAGACAATGATCGCTATTCAGCCCTGAGCTGGAGCGTGGTGGAAAGCCTGCCCGTGCACGAAGCCATTAAGAAAGCCGAGCCCTCGCGGGATCTGTACATCAGCCACTATCAGCAGTCGCTTCGCAATCTGGCTCAATGCGGTATCCGGACGGTCTGTTACAATTTTATGCCCGTGCTGGACTGGTCCCGAACCCAGCTTACCTACGCCATGCCCGATGGGTCGCTGGCTCTTAGATTTGTCTGGCTTGATTTCATCCTTTTCGATACCTGCATTCTGAAAAGGCCCGGTGCTGAAGCAGACTACCTGCCTGAACTGGTCGCCGAAGCCAAAGACCGCTTTACTACCCTGACGGCCAATGAAGTTCGCGAATTAGCCAATACCGTTTTACTGGGTTTACCCGGATCGGAAGAGGCTTTTTCATTGACTAATTTTCAATCGCTGCTGGATGCCTATCAAACCATTGGCGATCAGGAATTACGGGAAAACCTGTATTACTTCATTCAGCAGGTAGCTCCGCTGGCTGAAGAACTGGGCATTCATCTGTGCATTCACCCCGATGATCCTCCGTTTCCTCTGCTGGGCCTCCCCCGGGTGGTCAGTACCGAAGCCGACCTGGATCAGCTCATGGCGGCCTGTGAGGTTCGGGCCAATGGCATTACCTTCTGCACGGGTTCGCTGGGGGTTCGGGCGGATAATGATTTGCCACGAATGGTCCGGAAGTTTGGCGATCGCATTCACTTCATTCACCTGCGAACGACGAAGCGGGAAGATCACCCCCGAAACTTCCACGAGGCCGATCACCTGGCCGGAGACGTGGACATGTACGCCGTGGTTAAGGCCATTGTTCAGGAAGAGCGGCGAAGAAAACAGGCCGGGCAAGCGGATGCTTCCATTCCCATGCGTCCCGATCACGGGCACCAGATGCTGGATGACTTAACGAAAAAAACCTATCCGGGTTACTCGGCCATTGGCCGACTTCGGGGCCTGGCGGAACTCCGGGGTCTGGAGATGGGCATCGAACGATCATTGCCCTAAGCCCCTTAAAATGGTAATTCTGAACCCGCTATAACTGAATTTTCCTCAATTGACATACGGTATGATTTCAAAACTTTACAGTCGTTGCCTTTTGGTTGCTCTGCTTATCATGGTCAGTATCATAGGGCTATCAGTGACTGAAGTAGCAGCTCAATCCGCTCCTTCACGAAAAAAGATTGTATTGATTGCCGGAAAGAAATCCCACAATCCCGGCGAACACGAATACCTGAAATCGGTACGCCTGCTTAAAGTCATGCTGGACCGGGCACCCGGCCTGAAGGGGGTGAGTACCGAAATTCATTCGGATGGCTGGCCCTCCAACCCTTCCACGCTGGACGACGCCGATGTTATTTTCATGTACGCCGACGGTTCGGATTTTAACCTTGCTCAGGACCCCCTTTTCACCGATAATCACTGGCCTTTGATTGAGAAGCAGATGAAACGGGGTTGTGGCCTGGTGCTCATGCATTATTCTACTTTTGCCCCGGCTTCGTACGGTCCGGCGTTCCAGAAATGGGTCGGTGGGTATTTTGACTATGAAAGCGGAAAACCCGGAGCCTCGGGTAACCAGGCCTGGTATTCAGCCATTACTACGGAAACTACTCCGCTCGTGCCCGTCCCGCATCCCGTTACCCAGGGCATCGTTCCGTTCAGAATTCACGAAGAGTTGTACTACAAGATTCATTTTCAAGCGAATGATCAACGGCTAAAACCCCTGCTAAGGGCTCAGCTTTCGGGGAATGAAACCCCGCAAACGGTAGCCTGGGCAGTGGAGAGAACCGAGGGAGGAAGAGGCGTTGGCTTTACCGGAGGACATTTTTACGCCCACTGGCAGGAACCTAACTTCCGCAAGCTGGTGCTGAATGCTCTGGTATGGGCTGCCAAGATTCCCCTGCCGGCTCAGGGGATCGAATCCGTTTTTTATACCGATGAAGAGGTAGACCGCTACCTGAAATAACCTTACCCAATCACCAGAATAGACATCGTTCAGGACCTGAACGATTATCACCCGGCTTCGGTCGGGCATACTTCCATTAGATAGCATTTCGATCCTTTCGTTACCCATTCGGTATAAAAGACTAGTTAGTACCCTTTTATACCGGATCCAGGACGATGGGACTATTCGTCTTACCCCTCTACCCTACTTTCCGCAGCATCAGGATTGTTCCCCCGAAAGCTTTCCCGACTTACCGTACCTTAGGAAAACATCATTCAGTAATGGAGTCCGTACTTCTATGGGAATTTCAAAATAGCTGCTTCGCTACCGCTGTTTTAGACTTCCACTAAAGAGCATCCGTTAAATCGGCACCAAACTTTATACTATCTTATCCATCCTGAGCAAAATATTATTTTAGTCCTAATCCATGGGTTAGAAAATTACATATGCATTTGTCATTCGGACAATTAAATAATTTATTTATTTTATTTTGATTATTTAATTAACGTTATGTTACTTTACACCATACTTAATAAATGAATTTATTAAGTTATGCATTTAACTACTCCAGAGTAGCCCCTCTTTCCCAATTGATACGTAACAAATCCTGTTGTATGCAACCAAACGAATACCAAGATTTATACCAGACTGAGTTGCTGGAAGGCATCATTCCTTTCTGGCTGAAACATTCCATTGACACTCAGTACGGAGGGTACTTTACCTGCCTGGATCGTCAGGGACAAGTGTACGATACGGATAAATTTATCTGGTTACAGGGAAGACAGGTCTGGTGCTTCTCGATGCTGTACAATCAGGTAGAAGCCCGGCAGGAGTGGCTGGACTGTGCCATTCAGGGGGCAGAATTTTTACTTAAACACGGTCGGGACGAAGCAGGCAACTGGTACTTTTCCCTGAATCAGGAAGGAACGCCACTCGTTCAGCCTTACAACATCTTTTCGGATTGTTTCGCCGCCATGGGTTTCGCTCAGTTACACCGGGCTACGGGTAACGAACAATATGCTCAGGTCGCTAAAGACACGTTCATCAATATCCTGGCGAAACAGGCCAATCCGAAAGGAACCTACACTAAGCAGTTTCCGGGTACCCGATCGCTGAAGAATTTCGCCTTACCCATGATTCTCTGTAATCTGGTGCTGGAGCTGGAGCATCTGCTCGATCCAGGGCTGGTAGAGGAAACCATTCAAAAAGGAATTCAAGCGGTCATGGAAGAATTTTACCGCCCGGAGCTGGGTATTATTCTGGAGAACATTGGACTGGATAATCGGTTTTCGGATTCCTTCGAAGGCCGTCTGGTCAACCCGGGGCACGGTCTGGAATCCATGTGGTTCATCATGGATCTGGCTGAGCGACGTGGCGATAAAGATCTGATTATCAAGGCTAAAGAACTCACTTTATCCCTGATTGAATACGGCTGGGATTCGGAACACGGCGGCATTTTTTACTTCCTTGACGTCAAAGGCAACCCACCCCAGCAGCTGGAATGGGACCAGAAACTCTGGTGGGTACACATCGAAACCCTCGTGAGTCTGCTGAAGGCGTATCTGCACACGGACGATGAGCGTTGCTGGCAATGGTTTGAAAAAATCCACGCCTATACCTGGTCTCATTTCAAAGACGCCGAATACCCCGAGTGGTTTGGCTACCTTAATCGGCAGGGAGAAGTACTTTTGCCGCTGAAAGGTGGCAAATGGAAGGGATGTTTTCACATTCCCAGAGGCTTGTATCAGTGCAGCAAGACTCTTCAGGCCATTGCCCATAAAAAAGAAAGCCCTCTTTATCAGGATTAGACTATGGCTCACATCCCCATCTCCGAGGTTACCCTTTCCTCCGAACCTCAGCAGGCTTCCTATAAACCAGCCCTGTTGTCACTGGCGGTCCTATATTTCATGATGGGTTTTATTACCTGTCTGAACGATACGCTGGTGCCCTTTTTCAAAAAGGGCTTTGATCTGACGTACACCCAATCTTCGCTGGTGCAGTTTTATTTTTTCCTGACGTACGGAGTCATGTCCATTCCGGCAGGCAAAATCGTCGAAAAGGTGGGGTATAAATCGGGGATGGTCCGGGGCTTTATCATTGCTTCGGCGGGAGCTTTTCTGTTTCTGCCGGCGGCCCTTTTTCACGAGTATTACCTGTTTCTGGGTGCTTTATTCGTCATTGCCATTGGGATTGTATTACTACAGGTAGCGGCGAACCCTTACATCACAATTCTGGGTCCGGCCGAAACGGCCTCTTCCCGTTTGACCCTCATTCAGGGGGTGGGATCGATCGGTACCACGGCAGCTCCTTTGTTCGGGGCTGCCTTCATCCTGGGCCCGCTGGAACGGGCTTCTAGCGAGGTTGTTCAATACCCGTATCTCGGCATTTCTCTGGTGCTTTTACTCATTGCCGTACTCGTCTGGAAACTCAAGTTACCCACCCTTGCCGTTCAAACTACTGCTCATACTCCTACCCAGAAACCTTTCGCTTACCGCCATCTGCGATACGGAGTAATCGGACTTTTCTGTTACGTCGGAGCGGAAGTTTCGGTGGGAACCTTCCTGACCAATTACATCTCCGATACACTTCATATTTCTGAAAATGAGGCCAATACCTTCGTTGCTTTCTATTGGGGCGGAATGCTGGCCGGACGATTGGTCGGATCGGTCGTTTTAAAATTCCTGGCCCCCCAACGCGTCCTCACCCTTTTGGGCATTACTTCCATTGCTCTCATCCTGTGTTCCCTGAATACGGACGGATACCCGGCCATCTGGAGTATGATTGCCCTGGGCATCAGTAACTCCGTCATGTTTGCCATCATTTTTTCCCTTTCCATCAAAGGACTGGGAGCCGCCACCTCGCAAGCCTCGGGTTACCTGTCCACGGCCATCGCGGGCGGAGCCATTGTATCCTTCGGTCAGGGGTACCTCATTGATCATTACAGCTGGTCCGTTGCTTTCGTATTACCCCTGATTTGCTACGCATACATCACTTTTTTTGGACTAATGGGCTATAAACCCGAGTAAACACGTCTGGCATGATTCGCTCTATACTGTTCCTGATGCTCCTCTGTAGTTTCTCCGTACTGGCCCAGAAACCGGGGAAAAACCGAATTCTACTGATTCCACTGGATGACCGGCCCCCCTGTCTGCAATTCACGCAGCGAATGGGTGAAATCGCCGGGGCGGAAGTCATTGCTCCTCCGCTGGAATTACTGGGAAAATTCACGACCCCGGGGCAGCCCGAAGCCATTGCGGAATGGATTTTCGCCCAGGATTTGTCTTCGTTTGATGCGGCCATTGTTTCGCTGGATATGCTGGCCTACGGAGGACTCATCGGTTCTCGCGTGCATCAGGTATCCGTGGAAGTAGCTGCCAAACGGCTGACCATACTCTCGCAACTCCGGCAGAAGGCCCCCGCTTTACCCGTGTACGCCCAAAGTGTACTGATGCGGCTGGCTCCCTCGGCCGATATGAAAAATGATTCGTACCGGGCTCAGCTGGCTCAGTGGGCTGAAATTTCTCCCGATCCGGCCCGTAAGGAAGAAACGGCACGCCTGGCTGAAAAAATTCCGGCTGCCGCTTTAGCGGATTATCAGCAGGCCCGTCTCCGTAACCACACCATCAATCAGAAAGCCATTGACCTGGTCAATAAAAAAGTGATTGATTACCTGTTAATTACGCAGGATGATGCCAAGCCCCACGGCGTTCACATCGCGGAAGGGCAACGCCTGCGGCAACAGATACAAACCCAAAAGCTGGGCAACCGAATCGCCTTACAACCCGGTACGGATGAAGTATCCATGCTGCTGCTATCCCGTTTACTGGCTCAACGGTCGAAGGTGACCCCCAAAATCAAAGTGTATTATTCTTCGGATTCCATGGCTACCAAGGCCATGCCCTTTGAAGACCGGCCCCTGACGACTTCCGTTCGCTACCAGATCGAATCCGCCGGGGCCCGTATGGTTAACAAAGAATCAGAAGCGGATCTTTTGTTTTACGTATATACCTCCCGTCAGAAGCCCGGAGCCGCGTTAGCCTTCAGTAAAGAAATCAAAGCCCGCCTGTCTTCCGGTACGTTCGTGATTGTAGCGGACATTGATCCCGTAGGCAATGTGCAGGGGGGAGATTCGGTCTTTTCCGAGTTATTAATTAACCAGCAGATCCTGCCTGCCCTGAGCGGGTATGCGTCCTGGAACACGGCTGGAAACACCCTGGGTACGGCTTTACCCCAAGGCATTACGTATTACCTGGCCTCCCGGCACTCCCGGCAACCTAAACCATTGATAGCTAGGGCTCAGCAATGGTTTTTACTGAACCGGGTGCTGGATGATTATTACTTTCATACGCTGATCCGTCCGGAAGCCAACCGCCGCTTCGGCAAGCCGGGCCTGGGAGCATTGATTCTCGATGAAAGCCGTAATGCTCAGGTAGAAGCCTTTGCCCGGGGCCGTCTGCTTGAATACCTGAAAGCCCTGCAACCTCATTACTTTACCTCTAAACCCTTTACTAGCTTCTGCCAACCGCCCAGTCAACTCCAGTTCAGTCTTCCCTGGCACCGCACCTTCGAAGCTCTGATTGATTTTGAATTGGGTCACCCACAGAGCAATTAACCTGGTTTCACCTTTTCCTTACACGCAATGATGAATTTTACCCAATCCCGGCACCGGGAATGGCTGATCGCCTTTTTGCTGGTGCTAACGCAATTATGTACGCTCTGGGCCCAGAATCCGGTAGCAAGAGGCCGGGTAACGGCCGATAATGGAGAAGCTCTGCCCGGAGTTACCGTCGTTATTAAAAACACCACTTCGGGTACGACCACCGATTCGGACGGACGGTACACGCTGCGGCTCAACGCTCCTTCGGGCATTCTGGTTTTTTCGTACCTGGGTACGGCCACGCAGGAAGTTCCCTTCAATGGAGCCGGTGAGTACAATGCGGTATTGAGTGAAGAGTCCAAAAAACTCAATGAAGTCGTTGTCGTAGGGTACGGTACTCAGAAGAAAGTGAATCTGACGGGTTCTGTCGCCATTATTGAACCTAAGGCCCTGACCAGCCGTCAGGTAGGTTCTACGTCCCTGGCCTTGCAGGGAGCGGCTCCCGGCGTGACCATTACCCAGCAATCGGGCGTGCCCGGTGGAGATGCCGGAACCATCCGGATTCGCGGGGTAGGTTCAATCAATGCCGGACAGAATCCGCTGATTCTGGTGGATAACGTAGAGATGAGTCTGGACGCCATTGATCCCAACAACATCGCCAGTATTTCCATTCTGAAAGATGCGGCAGCGGCGGCCGTGTACGGATCCCGGGCCGCGAATGGCGTGGTGCTGGTTACCACCAAACGCGGAGCCAAAGGGGTTAATGTCAGCTATAATGTCTACGCTCTGAAGCAAAGCCCCACGGATTTACCTACCAAAGTCAGTGCTCTGGAACACATGATGTACTGGGACGTAGCCCAGAAAAACAGTGGACTCCCCGCTACCTTTACTCAGCAAATAGCGGATTACCAAAGCAAAGGCCCGGACAACAAAACCATCTTTAATACCGACTGGCAGAAGCTCGTGCTGACCAATTCCGGGATGATGCAGAACCACAGTCTGAATCTTTCCGTGGGTGGTGATCGCATCAAGACGTTTGCTTCAGGAAGCTTTCTGAATCAAAACGGATTAACCGCCAATACCAATTACAAACGGATGGACCTTCGATTTAATACGGACGTCAGCATCACCAAAAAGCTGAATGCCTCGGTGGATCTGGTTCTGAATAACTCCAACCGGCTGTGGCCGGGCCAGTCCTCGCCCCAGTACCTGATTCGGGAGATGATCGGTCTTCCCGCCATTACGCCCGGCCGTTTTGATACGGGCCAGTGGGGCGAAGGCTGGGCCAACTCCAACCCGGCAGCCAAAGCTCAGGATGGCGGTTTTGATCGCAGCCTGACGGATTCCCGCATCATCAAGGGAACCCTTACCTACACGCCCGTGGAAGGGCTGGAATTACTGGCGACCTATAGCTCCAATTATTACACCAATCGCTCACGTAATTTCGTCGATCAGTACGACATCTATTCGGCGGACGTCGCGAATAACACGCTCATTTACCAGCGTTCCTGGCCCGCTTTGAATTCGCTGTCGGACAATATTTCCCAGAATACCCAGAACCTGTTCCGGGCACAGGCCACGTATAACAAAACCCTGGGCAAACACACCTTTACGGTTTTGGGCGGATTCAGTACGGAAGATTTTAAAACCAGCTTCATTAACACCTTCCGCCAGAATTTACTTTCACCGGACCGCCCCTACCTGAGTGGGGGCGATCAGCTGGGCCAGACCCTGAACGGGGGTGAAAATCGATTTGCCATGGTTTCAGCCTACGGACGTCTGAATTATACCTACGACGAACGGTACCTGCTGGAAGTCAACGGACGCTGGGATGCGTCTTCCCGCTTCCGGGAAAATAACTGGTGGAAATTATTTCCTTCCATCTCGGGAGGCTGGCGTATTTCTCAGGAATCTTTCTGGGAAAACTTAAGCTCAACCATCAGCGAAGCCAAAATCCGGGCTTCTTACGGTTCACTGGGTAACCAGAACCTGATTCGCGGCGGAGCCTCCGACTATTACCCAACGTATGCTTTATTCAACGCCGGAACGGCTTACAACTACTACTTTGGTAATGTGGTCGTACCTGGGTATGCTCTTACTACGGCTGCCAACGCCGGGATTCGCTGGGAAACGTCCCGCATTCTGGATCTCGGTCTGGACCTGAGTCTGTTGAAAAGCCGACTGAACCTGACGGCCGACTTCTTCCAGCGGGATATTGTCGACATGCTACAACTCGTACCCATTCCTTCGTACGTGGGACTGACGGCACCCTTCGTCAACTCCGGCTCCATGCGGAACAAAGGCTGGGAGTTAGGATTGGGCTGGCGTGATAAAGTCGGAGCCTTTAGTTACCAGGTTCAGCTGAATGCTTCAGACGTTAAAAATACACTTCTGCGAAACGGCGGTAAGCCTATCATCAGCGGAGCTACCATCCAGCAGGAAGGATACGCTCTGGATTCTTACTACGGCTACCTGGCGGATGGATTCTTCCAGACGGCAGAAGAAGTCAAGAATGCTCCGTTTCATTACGGAAATACGGCTCCCGGAGATATCCGGTACCGGGACCTCAGCGGACCTAACGGTACGCCCGATGGCAAAATCGATGGCTACGACCGTACCATTCTGGGTAACTACTTCCCACGCTATGAATACAGTCTGAACCTTTCGGGCCAGTACAAGGGATTTGACTTTACGGTTTTCCTTCAGGGGGTAGGAAAAAAGGATAATTACCTGTCCGGAACGGCGGCTCGTCCTTTCCATTCTTCCAATTTCCAGGGAACCATGTTTGAGTATCAGAAAGATTCATGGTCTGCCGACAACACGGATGCAGCGTATCCCCGCCTCACCGTCAACAGCATTCCCAACAATTACGTAGCTTCTTCTTTCTGGGTACGCTCGGCGGCTTATTTACGACTGAAAAATATGGTAGTAGGCTATACCCTGCCGACCGGCTTTACGAACAAAGCCCGTATTAAATCCGCCCGTTTTTACCTGAGTGGTCAGAATCTGATTACCTGGACTAACTTCTTCCCCGGCTTCGATCCTGAACAACGCGACACGGGGGGTGAGTTTTATCCCATCATGCGGACGTACACGCTGGGTTTAAATCTTAATTTTTAACGATCATGAACTACAGATTCCTCTCTATACTAAGTCTTTGCGTATCGATGACCCTGTTTTCGGGTTGCAAGGATTACCTTTCCCAGGTGCCGCTGGATGCCCCGGCTACGGGTGAATTTTTCAATAATCAGAACGAAATGAACGGGGCCCTTACCGCCGTCTACCGTTCGGCGTACTGGAATACGGGCAGCACGCCGTATCAATCCATGATGGACGGCTGGACGGATTTTGCCTTATTACGGGGGCTTGATCTGGGGGAAGGAAACATTGATGTCTACAATGGCCACGCTCAGCTGATCTGGACCTCTGCCTATACGACCATTCAGCGGGCCAACACCATGATTGAAGGGATGGAAAAAGGAAAAGGCAGTGTTCCGCAGGCTACGTTCAACCGCTTGCAGGCAGAAGCCCGGGTCCTGAGGGCCTATGCCTATTTCTACCTGACCTTTATGTTTGGGGATGCTCCCCTGCTCACCAGGCCCCTGGCTCCGGAAGAGTTTTATACCCAGACCCGTACGCCCAAAGCCGAGATCATTGCGTTTATTTACAATGAACTGGACGCGGCCAGCAATGCCCTGGCCTGGGCTCCGGCTGAATACGGTCGGGTCAGTAAAGCCGTGGCTCTGGGACTCAAAGCCCGTACGGCTCTTTACAACAAAGAGTACCAGATTGCCGCTGATGCCGCTAAACAAATCATGGATGGAGCCGGATTAGGACTCAATCCTAATTTTGGCGATCTGTTTACCCGGGCGGGTCAGCTCAGTAATGCGGGTAAGGAAATCATGTTTCACGTCCTGCATTCGGAAGCGGACGCCAGCTCGATCACCTATCTGCCCTTAGGAAGTATTTCCCGGTCAGCGGGTGGGCAATCCGGACGCTTTCCCCAGCAGCGGCTCTACGATATGTTTGAGGCAAAAGATGGCAAACGCATTGACGAGTCTGCCGTATACGACGCCAGTAAACCCAGTCGCAACCGTGACCTGCGTTTGAAATATACCGTTGCGATTCCCGGTGATACCATTCGCATGAATCTGCAGACGCTGGTCTACACCGTGTATCAGAATACGACTTCGTTCCGCAATGCCGATGGCAGCTGGATCACCCGAACCAATGCCGATTTTGATAATGCCTTTGGTCCCGGTAAAAGTGGCGTAGGTCTTTTGCATACCAAATATACCTTAACGGAAGAAAATGCCTTTACTTCACGGGTGGGTTTTATTCTGATGCGTTACGCCGAAATTCTGCTGATGTACGCCGAAGCGAAGATCGAACTGAATCAGGTGGACGATTCTGTTATTAACGCCATCAATCAGGTTCGGCAACGGGCCAAACAACCCGTGGTAGACGCCGCCACGCGATCCAACCCGCTCAGGTTACGGCAGCTCATCCGTCGGGAACGGGTGGCCGAGCTGGCAATGGAGGGATTCCGCTGGTTTGACATTCGCCGCTACGGCATTGGCGAGCTGGTGATGCCTCAGAAAATCATGGGCATTCCGAAAACCGCTGCAACCGTTGCGGCTCCCCCCACGTTTACCACTTCGGCAGCTCACGATTTAAATAACATTCCCGTTTATACCAGCAGTGAATCGCAGCGGATGATCCGCGAACAGCGATATTGGTACCCCAGGCTGGAACTGTTACCCGTCCCTCAAACCGAACGGGATATCAACCCTAACCTGACCCAGAATCCTAATTGGTAATTTTCGTCTTCCCCCGGGTACAGCACATCCGGGGGAAGTCTCATTTTTATAATTTGCTATGAATCGTCGTCATTTTATCGAGCGTTTATCCCTCAGCAGCGGAAGCCTGATGGCTTCTTCCGCTCTGGTTTTGCCTTTTTCCGAATCAACCGCTTCTTTTTCAAAGGATAACGCTCAGGAATACGCAGCCGATGTGGTGATTGCGGGCGGTGGACTGGGCGGTTGTGCCGCCGCTTTAGCCGCCTTACGAAATCATCAGACCGTCATCCTCACCGAAGAAACCGACTGGATCGGCGGACAGGTAACGCAGCAGGGCGTTCCTCCCGATGAACACGACTGGATTGAAACCCACGGAGCCACGCGTCTGTATCGCGAATTCAGAACCGCCGTTCGTGCCTACTATCAACAGTATTATCCGGTAACTGAAGAGGCCAAATCCCGGAATTATTTCAACCCGGGAGATGGAACGGTATCCAAAATTTGTCACGAACCTAAAGTAGCCCTGGCGGTTCTGGAGCAAATGTTGAATCCGTACCTAAGTTCCAGACAGTTACGGATCCTTTTGAATTATAAGGTAACGGCCGCCGATGTGACGGGTGATGAAGTAAAAGCTCTGAAAGCCGTTCATCGGTCCACGGGCCACTCGGTAGTGCTGACGGCTCCTTATTTTGTGGATGCCACTGAACTGGGCGATTTATTACCACTGACCCGTACCGAATTTGTCACCGGAGCGGAGTCCCGAAAAGATACCAACGAGTTACACGCTCCGGAAAAAGCCGACACCAACAACGTCCAGGCCTTTACTATGTGTATGGCTTTGGATTACATTCCCGGCGGTAATTTTGTCATCGATAAACCCAAAGAATACGGGTTCTGGTCCATGTACACCCCTAAGTTCACACCGGCCTGGTCTGGAAAGTTACTGAATCTATCGTATTCCAATCCTAAAACGCTGGTTCCCAAGACCCTGGGTTTTCACCCCGAAGGAGTATCTACGGGAGAGCATCTGAACTTGTGGAATTACCGGCGAATCATCAATAAGGCCAATTTCAAAAGTGGCTTTTTCCCCGGAGATATCAGCCTCGTCAACTGGCCTCAGAATGATTATACCCTGGGCAATTTGATTGGTGCCAGTGAAAAAGAGTTTACGCATCACGTCAATCGGGCCAAACAGCTGAGTCTTTCTCTGCTATACTGGTTACAGACCGAAGCTCCCCGCCCCGACGGTGGAGCGGGCTGGACCGGACTTCGGCTCAGAGAAGACATCATGGGTACCGAAGATGGGCTGGCCAAGTATCCGTACATCCGCGAATCCCGTCGGATCAAAGCGGCGTTTACGATTCTGGAAGAGCACGTCGGAGCCGAACAGCGGGCCCGGGTAACGGGCCAAAAGGAAACCCGGGCCGCTTCGTTTAAAGACAGCGTTGGCGTGGGGTATTATCACATTGATTTACATCCTAGCACGGCTCAGAATAACTACATCGACTTCGGATCACTGCCCTTTCAGATTCCGCTCGGAGCTTTAATTCCGCAGCGGGTTCGTAATCTGTTACCGGCTAACAAAAACATTGGTACGACCCATATCACCAATGGCTGTTACCGGCTGCATCCCGTCGAATGGAGCATTGGCGAAGCCGTCGGAATGCTTGTTGCCTTTGCCCGGCAAAAACAGATCCTTCCCAAAGCAGTGTATGAAAAAGCTTCGTTACTCGAAGAATTTCAGAAAACGGTTCGCTCGCAGGGTATTGAAACCCAATGGCCTGCTTAAAACGGGCCGGGATTTTAACATTAAACCTATGACTATTCGCTTTTTACTCGTTGGCCTGCTCCTGCTTCCCCTTTTTGGTAAAGGTCAGGTTCCGGCCTTGATTCCCGCTCCTGAAACCCTGGAGATGGGCTCTGGTACACTAAAGTTCAGTCCTCAAACACGATTTTATTCCAGTAGCCCCGAAATACGGGCCATGGTACAGGACCAGCTTCCTTTTTTAAAACCAGCCTCATCGGCCTCAGGAGCCACGGTTTTCTTCGAACTTAACCCGAAGCTTAGCCTGAACAATGAAGGATACGACCTTCGCATCAGTCCGAAAAACCTTTCGCTGAAAGCCACACAGATGGCCGGGATTTTCTACGGTCTTCAAACGTTACGCCAGTTACTGCCCGTATCGTTCTCTGCGTCGTCGTATGCGGTTCCGGCCTTACATATTCAGGATCAACCCCGTTTTGGCTGGCGGGGACTGATGCTGGACGTGAGTCGCCACTTTTTCGATAAGGCCTTTGTCAAAAAATACATTGATCAGATGGCTCGCTACAAATTCAACGTGTTTCACTGGCATTTAACGGACGATCAGGGCTGGAGAATTGAAATCAAGAGCCTTCCCAAACTAACCGAAGTGGGAGCCTGGCGGGTACCGCGAACGGGTCGCTGGTGGGATATTGCCAACCCGGAACCGGGAGAAACGCCTTCGTATGGCGGTTTTTATACGCAGGAGGACATTAAGGAAATCGTAGCTTACGCCCGGGAAAGACACATCACGGTGGTACCTGAAATTGACATGCCCGGTCATATCATGTCCGCCATCGCCGCGTATCCGCACCTCACCTGCGAACCCGCTCCTTCAGAAGTTCCTCCCAACGGAAAGTTTTATAAAGTAAAGGATAATACGTTGAATCCCTGCAACGAAAGCACGTACACCTTTATCGATCAGGTATTTACCGAAGTAGCTCAGCTTTTTCCGGGTCCTTACATCCACGTCGGTGGAGACGAAGCCTACAGGGGTTTCTGGGAAAAATGCGAAAGCTGCCGGCAAACCATGCAAACGCATCAGCTGAAAAACGTGGAGGAACTCCAGAGTTACTTCATTAAGCGGGTGGAAAAAATTGTGCAGAGTAAAGGCAAAAAGCTCATCGGCTGGGACGAAATTCTGGAAGGCGGACTCGCTCCGGATGCCACCGTCATGAGCTGGCACGGCTTGCGGGGCGGCATCGAAGCGGCTAAACAGAACCATCCCGTCATCATGACGCCTTTTCAGTTCTGTTACCTGGATTTGTATCAGGGCGATCCATCGGCGGAACCGGCTTCTTACGGAAATGCGAAACTATCAACCACCTATACGCTGGAACCCGTACCCGATAGTGTGGATGCGAAGTTAGTCCTGGGCGGTCAGGGAAACTTATGGACCGAAAACGTTCCGCACGCCCGCCATGTCGAATACATGACCTGGCCGCGAGCTTTCGCCATTGCGGAAGTAGTATGGTCCCCGAAGAAAAAAAGGGATTTCCCGGAATTTCTAACTCGGGTGGAAAGTCACTTCAAACGTCTGGATCAGCAGGAAGTTAACTACGCCCGCAGTATTTATAATCCTTTCGTCAGTGTTCGCAAGCACCCTTCGGGTTCGCTGGAAATCGTGCTCGAACATGAGATGCCGGGAACTCAGCTGTATTATACAGTTGATAACACGATTCCTGACTCTTACGCTCCGGTATATACGCAACCATTTCTGCTCCCGAAAGGAACCGATCGGGTGAAGGTTTTGGCGTACCGGAATGGAAAACCGCTGGGTCGGCTCATCGAAGTTCCTTTGACCGACCTGGAGAAAAGGGCTAAGTAATTCGGGCGTATGGACCTCTTTCTTTGTTTGCTTTATGAAAATCCCCTTTTTTCTTTTAGGTATAGTTGGGTTATTGACCCATTACACCCCTTCTACCCAACCCGGTTTTCAGGAAAAGCCTGACAGCAGTCGGTTTACTTCCATACCCCTGGTTCAGGGACTGGATGAACCCATGGGAATGGCCATTCTGCCGAATAACGATGTGCTGATCGCCGAACGTAAAGGTGGCTTACGGAAGTATGACGCCAAGCAGAAGCAATTACAGAGCATTGCCACGCTTAACGTGTTCAGCGGGATCGAGGATGGATTTCTGGGCATTGCGGTGGATCCTGAGTACCAGAAGAATCACTGGATTTACCTGTATTACGGCGTGGGCGGCGAACGCTGGGTCAGTCAGCTGGCCCGTTACGAATTCAGAGATAACCAGCTCATTGCAGCCTCAAAAAAGGTCTTACTGGAGATTCCAACGCAGCGAAAATACTGCTGTCATTCCGCGGGTTACCTCACCTTTTCGAAAAAAGGAGAATTGTATCTGTCTACGGGAGACAACACCAATGCTGAAGAAATCGAAGGGCATAACCCCACGGATGAACGGCCGGGTCGGGAGCTATCGGATGATCAGGCGTCTACGGCAAACAGCAATGATTTACGGGGAAAAATCCTCCGGATCAAGCCCGAACCGAATGGCACCTACAGTATTCCGGAAGGTAACCTTTTTCCGAAAGACGGTTCTCAGGGCCGACCGGAGATTTACGTCATGGGTTGCCGAAATCCTTTCCGTATCTCGGTAGATCCTAAAAATGGCTTTGTCTACTGGGGAGATGTGGGTCCGGATACGCAGGTTCCCGCGGAAGAAGGCACCCTGAGCTACGATGAAATCAATCAGGCCCGTAAACCCGGTTTTTTTGGGTATCCCTACTTTCTAGGGGCGAATGAGGCTTTTCCCAAATACGACTTTGCTACCAAAAAGGAAGGCCCTGCCCAAGACCCGGCTCGTCCGGTCAACAATTCGCCGCACAATACGGGAATTAAAGAATTACCTCCGGCCCAGCCAGCCATGATCTGGTACGGCAAGGGCCCTTCCAAACGCTGGCCGATGGTAGGGAAAGGCGGAGCCAGTGCCATGGCCGGACCCGTTTATTATCAGGATGAATTTAAGAATGCTCCTTACCGCCTGCCTGCGTATTACGAAGGTAAGCTGTTCATTTACGACTGGATTCGCCGCTGGATTATGGCGGTTACCCTGGACGAACAGGGGAACTACCAACGCATGGAACCCTTTCTGGATCACCTTACCTACGTAGCTCCGATCGACATGCAGTTCAATCGGGATGGCTCCATTTACCTGCTGGCCTACGGCACCAACTGGTTTGCCAATAATGGGGATGCCGGACTTTACCGGATCGAATACGCGGAAGGCAACCGCCGACCCATTGCCGACATTCGTGCCGATCAGCTGTTGGGAGCAGCCCCTTTAAAGGTGAAGCTATCGGGAGCGGGTTCCAGAGATTATGACCCGGAAGATACCCTGCGTTTCAGCTGGAAAATCAATGCCAAAACCTACCGGGGAAAAGAACTGACGCATGTATTTCCGAAGGTAGGGACGTATCCCGTTCTGCTAACCGTTACCGATTCCCAAGGAGCGGAAAGTACTTCGAGTGTAACCGTAAAAGTTGGGAATACGCCGCCGAATATTCGCATTCAATCCACTCACAATCAGAGTTTTTACTGGGATCAAAGTAAACTGGATTATCAGGTATTTATCAAAGACCCGGAAGACGTAAAAATCGATCCGAAACGGACGCAGCTGTCTTTTACTTTTTTACCTTTTGGGAAGGATATAGCCAGTGTATTGACCGGAAACACCCATCAGCTTTCCTCCCACACGCGGGGACAGAGTCTGTTCAACGCTTCCGACTGTAAATCCTGTCATGCCCTGGCTTCTGCTTCCATTGGTCCCAGTCTCAAAGCCATCGCTGACCAATACAAAGGTCAGGAAGTAACGGCTTCGCTTACGGAAAAAGTCATCAAAGGGGGCAGCGGCGTCTGGGGTAAATACGCCATGAGTCCTCATCCGGACCTTCCCAAAGCCGATGCTCAGGAAATGGTAACGTACATTCTTTCGCTAAGTAACGAACCTAAACAGCTGCCGTTGAAAGGAAGTATTGCCCTAACGGAGCACGAAGGCAAACCTTCCGAAGGAGCCTACGTCCTGATGGCCCGGTACACGGATCAGGGAGCTCACGGCATTGAACCGCTGACCACCCGTAAGCACCTCCTGCTCAGAAATCCATTGCTTCAGCTGGAAGATAACGATCGGGGTAATGTCGGCGTGGTCATTGCCACGGCCAGCACGGGTTTCGTCTCTTACATTCGCAAGATTTACCATCAGTCGTATGTCATGTTCCATCAGCTTGACCTGCGAGGCATTCAGCAACTGAAGTATCGGGTTCAAAGTCAGGGCCCTGGCGGAACCATCGAATTGCGTCTGGATGGTCCACAAGGACCTTTGGTAAGCAGCTTAACGGTCCCCGCGGGCGGTTCTTCCCAAGCTGAATGGAAAGAAATGGTCACTTCGGTGAAACCAACGCAGGGCTTTCATGACCTGTATTTCGTCTTTAGTAATGCACAGGCTTCGCCGAAAAAGGAGCTGTTCTATGTGGATTGGGTGTACCTGGAACCTTCCCGCTCCGTTTCTACAAAATAAAAGAGAATCCGGGACATTCCCGGATTCTTAAATCAGCGAAAGAACGCGATCCCTGACCAGCAGACAGGCTCCAATGATACCAGCATGCTCGCCCAGGCTGGACATCTTTACCTCCGTATCTTTGTTGACCAGACTCAGCGAATATTTGTTAAGAGCCGTCTTGACGGGTAACTGGAGGTATTCCTGCGTCTGGGCCAGACTTCCGCCCAGAATCACCAGTTCCGGATTAAAGACGTTAATCAGAAAGGCAATGCCGCGACCAATGTTTTCACCGAGTCTGGCAATCAGCTCAATGGCCAGCACGTCGTCGTTCATCGCGGCCGAAATGATGTCCTGCATCTGAATAGTCTCCGGCGATAGCCCTTTACCGGTCAATACCGAAGTAGAACCTTCCTGAAGCTTTTGCCGGAACATGCGGGTCAATGCCCACCCCGATGCTTCCGTTTCCAGGCAACCTTTTTTGCCACAGTGGCAAATGATTTCGTTGTCAAAAATGGGCACGTGTCCCAGCTCACCCGCGTAACCGGACTTGCCGTAATACAATTGTCCGTCGATCAGAATGCCCACCCCAATGCCATAATCCAGATTCAGGAAGAACACGTTCTGTTCCTTTTCTACAACGCCGGAACAAAACTCTCCGTAGGCCATCGCCCGGGAATCGTTTTCCAGAAACACCCGAATGCCGATCTTCTTCTCAATGACCTGACTCAGCGGGCGTTCTTCAAAGAAATAAAAGCTGTAGCTGTATCCCGTTTCGTAATTAATCCGTCCCGAAAGGTTAATGCCGATGCCCAGAATTTTAGTTCGTGGGACGGTTAACTCCTCAATAAAAGCATTGATGTGATCACAAAGCGTATCGAGCGACGATTGCGTGTTATCGAGAACGAAGGGAAGATGCTCGGTTACTTTAAGCAGGTTCTTCTGCAGGTCCAGTAAGCCGATGTTGATATGCGTCTGTTTGACATCTACCCCGATGAAAAACGCCGAATGAGGTACAACGCCATACAGATTAGGTTTACGCCCACCCGATGAGTCAATTTTGCCGTAATCCTGGATGAGGCCTTCGGTGATCAACTCATTGACAACTGAGGTAACCTTGGGTACACTAATGGACAATTCCTTTCCTAATTCAGGAATGATGGCGTTACCAACGTTGGCAAAATAACTGAGGATGCTACGTTTAGGGTCGAAACTTTTACTGGAAGCTTTGGGCGACTCGACTAGTTTAGTCATCGTAATTTTTGATTCAACAGGCTGATTTAAACCGGAGCATTCCGGCTAATCAGAAGATGGCCTGTCACAAACAGACTGGACACAATCCCTTAAAAAAAGAAACAAAGCAATGTAGTCAGAATTATGTTTTTCTACTAGCAGAAACGCATTTTATCCGCAGAATCAGAACAGTAATCAGGTTAAATAAACGATTGAAAACAGATGTTACTTCATACGTACGGGTCACCTCCCCCCTCCCCTATTGTATTCATCTGTTCCACTACTACGATTACACGAACGGTCAAAATAAGGAACCAAAATAAGAACCATTTTAGATTCCTATATTGGTTCCTTATAAATCATTAGGGATTGATTATCAGATCTCTGTTGAAAGGTATCAGGCGGGTAACTTCTCTACTTTACCTAAAGCATGGACTCTATATCACCGCTCACCAGCTCTATTTAATTATCCTCGAAATCAGGAATTACTTTCCTGAGGCCTGTCCAGCGTTAGTAAGAGGTTTTGCCGAAGGTTCAGGTTAGCCTGGAACTGCCTCAGAGTCCGGCTTGCCTTTACCAGAGACCAGAAACATCGCTCACAAGTCTATTGATTAGGAATGCCATGATTGGTGCATACGAAACCTAAATCAGTTCCGTAGTAAGAACTTATACTGAAACTTATTCAGGTTCTTAAATTTTCAACTACGTAATGGCTGGTTATTATGAGAGGGTATGGTTTCGATTCAGGCAAGCGGGTAAGTCACGCCTGCTTACTTTTCTGCAAATTAACTTTTCCATTCTCGAAATAGCTTTTGAGGAGTTTTCAGTGAAACCTGATTAACTTATTTAGGTTCTAAATCTGGAACCTATAATAGAACTGAAATAAGTTCTTTAATTTTCAATTACTTTAGGGCTGTTATCGTGAGGACGATACCGTTTCAGGTAAATCATGCTCCATTGCTTTCCATCCGGTTAATTCTTTTACTCCTGAAAAGGCTTTAGAGAAACGTTTCAATGAATCCTTATTAAGAACTATTTCAGGTTCTTAATGAAGAACCTGATTTTTAAAGTGATGATTTACGAATCAATGGTAATATCGACTGATTTATTACTCTAGACTGCATTCCAGCGGGTGCCCCATTGGCTATCCTTATCAGGTTCTTTATTTAGAACCTGAAATAGTTCCAATTTAAGAACTTAGACTTCTTTAGCAAGTGCAGTAGGTTCCCAATTTCTAAAGGCCTGAATAGTCTTGCGTGAAGAAATCATAGAAAAAACAAACCCATACGAATTTGTCAGAGGGGTTGAAAACCGGAAGCTATTTAAGAATCTGAATTAGTTCCATTTCAGGAACCTGTTCAGGGCCCGTAGAAAAAGAAACGAATCCCCAAGTATAAGCAACCTCATAGGTAGGTAGTCTTTATTTTTATGCCTGTCTGTAGTTATACCATGGCTTCTGAACGCATTCACGATGCTGAGTCATCAGAACCAGATTAAGAACTAGTATTGGTTCTTAATCTGGTTTCATATAAGAAGCTCAACAGCGGCAGGTATTTACTTGTTTAATACCCTCTAGCTGAAATTTCTGATTTTATTAGCTAGGTTTGTTCCCAAAGAAATGGTTCTGGAATCAGACCTGTTTCAGGAACCATTTTAAGAACTATAAAACAACCTATATCAGAACCAATGATCATCACTGTAGGGGGTACAAAGGGCGGAAGTGGGAAAACCACTGTAGCTACGAACATCGCTATTTTTCTTGCGGAGCAAGGCCGGAAGGTTCTATTGGTAGATGCGGATGAGCAGGAAACTACCGCTGATTTTACGGAATTCAGACACGACACTTTCGAAGGGCAGGTTGGCTACACGCTTGTGAAACTGAACGGAGATAAAATTTATACGTCCATTCGGGATCTGTCGGAAGTATTCACGGATGTGGTTATCGATACAGGTGGCAGGGATACGATCTCACAGCGGGCAGCGTTGACCGTCTCCGATGTCTATCTGGTGCCTTTCGTACCCCGTAGTTTTGAAATGTGGACCCTGGCGAAAGTAGAAAAACTGGTGAAAGAAGTGAAGCTTATCAATCCCAAGCTGATGGCTTTCTCTCTGCTGAACCGGGTCGAAGCCCGAAGCCAGTACGTCGAGTCCTGGACGGATTACCTGAAGGCTTCCGAAGACATTGAATTTATAGACGCCCAACTGGGCGATCGGGTGGTTTACAGCCACGCGGCCATTCGCGGGATGGGAATCAATGAATACAAACCCCGGGATGTGACGGCCATCCGTGAGTTTTCGGATTTTTTACAAAAACTGTTCGTTCGTATTCCTGCACCAATCCAATCTTGATATGGCAAAATCTAAATTACAGGTAAAGATGCCCTCTAAAGAAGTTCCAAGTTTCGACGCGAAAGCACTGGAGTTCATTCACAAGGGCGGAAGTATTTCTACGGAGGCAGAACCTAATCACGGAATCCTGAAAGGGGAGGAGTCCACCGGAACAGATGCTGATCCCCTGAAGAGCTTTACTCTTCAGTTCCATAAGAGCGAGTTAGATAGCATCCAGCGGATTGTAAAAGCAAGGAGTACGCGGCTGGAAAAGTTGTCCATTCGGAAATACCTGCTCAAAGCCATTTACGCTCAACTGGAGAAAGATCTGAAGGAATTAGACCAGGTTTTTCAGTAAAACCTCGCAACGCCTGTGGTCGGAAGAAGAACAAAGGGATAGTATGGGTGGTGTTTCAGGGTGTATAAAGCTTATTACCACAAAATGCATGAGGTTTGACTCCGCTTACAGCGGTAGGTTGAGGGTCAGGAATACTAATTCCTAACCCTCAACTAAAACAACAAATTGCATGAGATTACGCAATGGATGGCTATAACTGTTACATAAGCACTGCTGATTAGAAGGAAATTATACTTTTCATCAAATCATAAAACCACAAATTGCATGAGATTTCGGGCATAAGCAGGACAAAATCCGTAAAATATAAAGACTCAGGTACTTTCAATGGCTTGATAATCAGGTCTTTATCTTCGTCCTGCTGCATAAAACCACAAAATGCATGAGATTACTTAACTTACTGATTTTTAGTTAGTTAAGAACTTATAATTACCACAAAATGCATGAGCTTTCCTCACTAATCAAGTTTTGGGGAAGGTTATACCGATTAAGCGGAGCCCAGAAATCTTTTCCGACGAAGTACGTATATAAATAATTGTTATATAATATTGATTATCAGCAGAATAGATCTTAAATAACCCCTTTGGTATTTATAAACTAAAAACTTAGTTACAGGCCTCCCTTTTTTCTTTTCTGATTTACTTTTTTCCTTTCAAAAACTAGTGTGCGGCGTAGCCGACACAGGCCGAAAAAGAGCTGGGCCAATCAATTGATAAAATTGATATTATATTAATTGATTGATTGCTGGCGTGTGGATAACTTACTTATAGTTCTGTTTATCAGACGTTTAAAAATCGCTATTACCACAAATTGCATGAGGTATTACCACAAATTGCATGAGGTATTACCACAAATTGCATGAGATTTGACCTGTGCTATTACCACAAATTGCATGAGGTATTACCACAAATTGCATGAGGTTGTAGGTTTTCAAAATCAGAAAAACTACATATGGTTTTTTATTGTGGTAATAGTTGTTAGTTTTACAATTCCGTGGAACCTTCTTACCTGCGTATGAAAAGTTTAATCAACATCAGCAACAGTCTTAATCTCACCAAGCAGGAATTTACGACCGTAGAAAAGCATATCCTGCTGATCACGCTGCTGCATCTGAAAAACAGGCAGGGATTCGGAGTCAACATTGATGAAAAATTAATCGTTTCTTTTCCGGCCACGGATATCAAAGAAACCAATCTGGTACGTATCAAAGAGTCGCTGGACAAAATCACCTCCCGGAAAATCTTCTTTGATGAATCGACCAGGAGTAAGGACTATTTCGGGTATATCGTCCCTTTCACCTATGCCAACTACGAGGGCAAAGTAGGGGCCAGTTCGACAATTACGGTGGAGCTCAACAGCCGCTGTAACAAGCTATTTCTGGAATTGGCTAACGGCTATACCACGACGGATCTTCAGACCATCCTGAGCCTCAAAAGTGTGCATGCCATTCGGATGTACGAGCTTTTGATGATGTATCGCAAGAAGAACGAGTGGATCATTGAAATAGACCGTTTAAAGGGCTTGCTGGGGCTCAACCTGACTGCCTACAAAAGCTTCACGGATTTTGAAACCCGAATTTTAAAATATACGCAGAAAGAACTTTCCGAACACTGTAGTTTACTCTTTGATTGGGAAATAGCTGCGAAAGAACGCAAGAAAATTACGGCTCTTAAATTCACGATCCAGGATGTAGAAGGAATGGACCGGGAGCTGCTGGCGGAAGAAACGGGCAAAACGATTGATTACGTGAGTTCTTTGGGAGACCTTGAAATTGCTTCTAAAGTCAGAGCGGCCTGTTTGAAATACACGTTTTCGGAAAAGCAAATCCAGTGGATTCTGGAGTCCAAAGAACGAATCAGCGAATTGATTCGAATTGACCTGATCGTTGAGGATAAGATTGAAAAAGGAAAGCCCCCCCGGAATCGAACTAAATACGTAGCGAAAAGTCTGGGACTGGATCAGGTTAAATGGTAGATTTCACTTCTTCAACAGAATATACAAGATAAATATTTAGTTTTAATATCGTTTTTATATCGTTATAATACTTTAAATACTTCTTTGCTGCTGCTAACAGCATAGGTTTCTTTATCCCATTAGGGCCTAATGATATACCCGTACCATCTCATTCCTGTGAGTTTTCAGACCCATCAGCTTTCCGGGTTGGCCTAAGGATGTGGAGAGTTCGGCAGGGGAGCAGAAAGGGAATCATTTGTAAAGAAAGCGGGTTAGTTTCTCAGCCTTAAGGCAGGTAGCAAAGAAAGTGCTGTTCGTTAATCACCCCGTCTGCCAGATGGGCCCTAGACGACTTTGCAGGACCGCTGCCTGCCTGAGTAACACTGTCAAACTCCGTATCCTTTACACACGAGTTCTTTTCTGTTGACAGAATAAACCCGTACTCTGGATGTACTCAACACGCGTGCGATGAACCCTATAGCTTATTCCCTTTTAGAACTTGCTCTTGCTCCGCAGGGAAGCACCATCAAAGAAACCCTTAACAATTCACTGGTTTTAGCAAAGCAGGCAGAAGCCTCGGGCTATACTCGTTTCTGGTTTGCTGAACATCATAATTCTGACCACATTGGCAGTAATGCCCCCTCCGTCCTAATTGGGTACGTGGCTGAAAACACGCAAACCCTTCGGGTGGGCTCCGGAGGGATTATGCTTCCCAATCATTCGCCCCTGATTGTAGCCGAGCAATTCGGAACCCTGGCTCAATTATACCCCAATCGTATTGACCTGGGCTTGGGAAGAGCCCCGGGTACCGATGGTCAGACCGCACACGCGATTCGCTCCGATTTCATGGAAGCGGCCCAATCCTTTCCCCAGGAAGTGACTAAAATTCAAACGTATTTTTCGTCCGATAATCACTACTCGAAAGTAAGAGCTCCCATTGCTGAAGGCACCGGCGTTCCCCTGTATATTCTGGGTTCCAGCACCGACAGTGCTCACCTGGCTGCCCGGAAAGGCTTGCCTTATGCCTTTGCGAGTCATTTTGCTTCTACTCACTTACTGAACGCCCTGGCCATTTATCGTCGGGAATTTCAGCCCTCCGAGGTGCTAAGTCAGCCCTACACGATAGCCGGAGTAAACGTGCTGATTGCGGATACCGACGAAGAGGCAGAGAAATTATTCACAACCCTGATCCGGATGTTTCTTGGGGTATTGACCGGGGCCAAAGACGCCTTGCAGCCCCCCATGGAGATGACCGGAGAACTGCGGGAACTTCTCAATCACCCTACTTTACATCAAATGCTGAAGTATTCTTTTGTGGGTAGTAAAGCAACGGTAAAAAGCCAGGTTCAGGCCTTTATTGAACAAACCCAGGTGAATGAACTGATCGCCGTGTCTACGACGTACGCCATAGAAGATCGGTTGAAATCGGTTCAGCTTTTTGCGGAAGTCATGCAGGAAATCAATGAAAGTAAAGCCTGACCCTGGCCGTTGGATTGCTTTCGTGCGTACCGTGTAACCAGCGTTCGAAAAGGGCCTTCTTCATTCGGTACGTTAGCACGGAATATTCCCCGTTGATGCTAACGTACCGAATGCAAGCCCTTTTAAATCCATTCGGGATCATCGCCCGTTCTCCCTTGATCTGGCCGTAATAGCAGCGATCCGCAGAACATTCTCCCAGATGCGGAACCGTTTTTTCAGTCAGACCGGGATCCTCAATCGAACGCAGAGCATCAGAGAAGGCGGAGTAAATGGATCTGTTGACGTCCGTGCCGTTAGCGTTCGGTGAGGTCTTTGTATACCGCGTCCACCATCGGACTTGCCTTTCATCCACTCTGGATCAGTCCTGCTGATTGAGTTCCTGGACCAGCTATTCGGTCTGAATGGATTCTCTCGTGTCATATGCTTTTTCAGGCATTCGGTAGCAGTTGGGATCCTGAATGAAGGTCGCAGGGTTTCCGGTGCCAGTCATCCGTTACGGTCCCTTCCTGATCAAAAACCAGCTCCAGCAAGCACTAGTCTTCGTCGATAGAGGTAAAAGTAACTGGTGTTTGTATGCTGAAAACAGGTCTCCTCAGGTATACTTCTAATCCTTATGAATTAATCTGCTCTTTTATGCTTCAATACTAATAATCTGTTAATCAGAATATTATAGGTAGTGGCGAGTAATTCGTCCGGCAGAAGCAAGGGTATTTAACAATACTGGCCCTGTCATTCTCATCTAAAGTTTTTACTGGCTCAGTTATATAACTTGAATTATGTTAACTATATCAACCTATTCTATCCCCGGATAACTGGAAATTTTCCGTCTGGCCCAAACGGAATTTAACCGTACCGAAGAGTACCTATCTGACTATACGATACGTACTCAAGAAAAATAACCTGGTGCCCCTTTACAATTCCGCCGCATTGGCGGTGATGAGTGCGGCCATGGTTGCATTGAAACCCGTTACCTGTGTTCCCAGACTATCAAAAAAATCCAGATCGACCGTTTCCACGCTAACGATGGCTTTTTTTAATACCGTTTCGCCCTCCGGGGTTAACCTGATGGCCTTGGCCCGGGTATCGGTGGGATGCTCCTGACGAGTGATGAACTTTTTCTCCTCCAGCGTTCTCAGCACTTTGGATACCATCATCCGGTCGGCATTACTCATCGTAGCGATGTCGACCTGCGTCACCGTATCACTCGCCCGGGATAACCAGGCCAACGCACAAAGGAGCACAAACTGGGTATGCGTCAGGTCCAGAGGATCCAGAACCTGCTTTTGTTTCCGCTGCCATAACTGGGTAAGCTGGCCCAGCAGATAACCCGGACTGTCCTCGGGTTTCTTGAAATGAAAATCAATGGGTTGAGACATCGTCAGTAGGTAACATCAGTGAAGAAATCAGCTCAAAATCGTGCGAGTCGATTTCCAGAAAACCAAATCGAAAGGGATAACCCCAGTTTTTTTTGTTTCGGATAAAACTCAGACCTGGGATTAAAGGTAACACGGAAACCGCAGTACCGGGCAGATAATCAATTCTACGCCGGGAAGGACAAAAGTCAGCGGATACCTGGTATTCAAAAACCTCATCATTCCTTACGTTCCCGATGGCCGTGAATTCCTGGCACAGCTCCGGCTTTCCCAGGACCTGTTTGCCCGAGTAATAGATGACGCCATCCCCTTTACGCATCCTTTTCAGGGGCAAGGCCTTGCCGTGGCAGGCCTGTGCAAAACCCTGGGTAAGACCTGACCTGACGTGATCTTTGGAAGCTACGATGATCCAGTATTTTCGTTCCCTGTTCATGAGGCTCCTAACTAGTTTTCAGGAAGGTAAGGTTATACCCATCGGGATCCCGGACGACGAGGATCTTCCCGAAAGGAGTAAGCTGAATGGGTCCTGAGATGGGTACTTCCCGGGCTATGAACTGAGCCTCTAAGGCTTCTATTTCTTCGTCAATGGCAAACCACAGGGATGTACCCGTGCCGAGTTCCTTTCCTTCCAGATCACTAAGGGGCGTTCGGATCGCAAAACTCGCTTCCCCCTGATTATACCTGAATATGCAGGCTTGGGAATTCGGAATACCGGCTTCTTCAAATCCTAATTTTGTCGTATAAAACTCTTTTGATGCTTCAAGATCCCGTACCTGAAGGGAAGCAAATACCAATTTTCGCATGATGATTTATTTTTGTTGCCACAAATATAATATACACGACAACAATATAAAAATTAACTATTATTTCCTCTCCATTTTCGCATGATCTGTACCCGTTAACTCAATGCTTCTGATTCATTTTTACATTGGTTCAGGTATTACGGTTCGCCCGAAGCATCCTGTACCCCCGGTTTGATAGCATCGATGTTTCTGGATTCCTAAATCAGGGATGGGGAGCTCCTGCTAGCCATTCCTTCCCTGACACCACAGCAGAGGCATTCTGATTCTGGCTGACCGCTTCATGGTCCAGACCCGTACCAAACCAGTCAAGAAAAGATTTTGACAGTAGCCCCGACGCTACATGACCCGTACTTAACCCTTCTGTTTCACCGGGTTCGCTGGTAGAAAGGCAGTCTCTCTCCTTTCAGAAATCCAGTGGACTGAAACAAGAAGCAGAAAACGGGGTTATTACTAATTTAAATTATTCCCAGTGTATGTCCCACCAAGGTCCTATTCTTTTGATTGACGACGATGAAGATGATCATTTCATTTTTCAATCCGTCGTGGAAGAACTCGGCGTTACCAACAAAATCATTTTCTTTCTTAACGGAAAAGAGGCCCTGGATTATTTGCTCACTACCACGGAGCAACCTTTTGTCATTCTTTGCGACATCAATATGCCTCTGATGAATGGCATTGAGCTTCATCAGTCCATCATTGCCAGTGACTTCTTACGCCGCAAAGCCATTCCTTTTGTTTTTCTGACTACTGCGGCTAATTCCAAAGTTATCAATGAAGCCTACCATCAGGCGGTGCAGGGTTTCTTTCAGAAATCGACTTCCATTGACTTATATAAAATACAGATCAGCAGCATTATTGCCTACTGGAGCAACTGCCTGCATCCCAATGTTTTTCCAATGTAGAGGTGCCTGAAAATCCTTTTTGAACCCTGTCAACGGATGTAGTAATCAGACAAAAATCCAGGTTCACCGTTCTAAGGTTTTCCAGATCAGGGAGTAATAACTCTTTAGTCAGAAAAGAACATCCAGACACAGGTTATGGGACCATTCGTCAGAACCCAGGCTACCTGATCAGGACGGGGACTCCCACGTTTCCCGCCAGCGGTAATACGCCGAAGGTCTGACCCGATACCGGGCGAAATTACCTTCGTGCAAAGACAGCAATTCCGTCTCGACGGTTTCAGTGAAGCGTGCCCGATCGGCGTCGGTAATTTTCCGGGCGGCCTGCTGAATGGTTCGGGCGGCCTGCTCCTGCGTCAGGGCTTCCGTAATAATTTCAGCAATGAGCATTCGTACTTCTTCCCGATACTGAAGTCGAAAGGGATCCGGCTCTCCCAGCGACTGGCGTATGGCAGCGTATCTCAGGGCCGACCGCTCGTAGGCCCACAGGAACACATCTTTGAAGAGGTCGGTCTCATTTAGTTCATAGATGCCCAGCAATCCCTGCACATACAAACGGTCGGGCACGTCAACGAAAGCTAAAGGTGCCATATTGTGTCGGTTCAGAGCGATGTTAGCCGCCAGACGTGAAACCCGCTTGTTTACATCATCAAAAGGTTGCAGATAGGGCAAGTGCACCATGATAAAGAAAGCCTGCTCAAAAGGATCTTTAATGGCCTGGGCCTTTGAAAGCATGGTTCTGAATAGCTCGTCAATGAGCTGCGGCATGGCCAGTGGCGTAAATACCGAGTTGGTGATTCCGACCCCAAACGTCCGTAACCGACCGGAAGCCGCCGGGTCAGGCAGAAGGTTATTGGATAGTAAAGCGTGGAGATTGGTAATCGTATAATGATTGAAATCGATCTCCTCCGTAGCCTGAACGATAAACTCAATGGCTTCCTTATGATTAAGAATCATCTGGGCTTCCGCCGCCGTATGATGGTCGGCCAGCTTTCCCTGCGAAATCAGCCTCTGGGTATCGAGCAGGCTGTAGGTATTTCCTTCCAGCCGGCTGGAATTCCAGGACAGATCAATCAGTAATCGCTGTAAAATTTCTTTGGCATAAGTTCCTGCCGGCTGGTTCAGGCTGGAAGTCTGACCTAATCTCCGTAATTTGTTTCGCTCTTCCTCACTAAGGTAATGGTCGCTATTGGGTTGATACGACTTCAGAAAATCAGCATTATACCCCACGGGAATACGGGTATGAAGCGGGGCGGAAAGTTTTTGCAAAAGGATTTTTCCCTTTCGTGACAAAGGAATATCCGCGGAGCCCGAGGTTTCGGTAGTGGGATTTGAAGGCGATGATGCCGGCAAACGGTACATTACTGCCCTTGATTTTCCGGACACCAGCACGATTCCCTGCTCCTTTAATTTCTCAAGCCGTCTTTGTAAGGTACGCACTTCAAGGTCTATGTCCAGAGCCTTATTCAAGGTGTCCAGGGAAGCTCCCTGCGGATACAATCCAAGCGTCTGAATGATTTTTTCTACCTGCGAAGCAATTGGAGTTCTACTTTTCTGACTACCCATACGTGTAAGACCATTGGTTGCTCTGGATTCGTGCAAATTGTCGCGATACCACTTTTGCGACAGTTTGCACGTCAAAATACAGCTTTTTTGTCGCATAAATGACGTCCAGCATTCAGGACAAAGAAAAATTCCCTTTTCTATCCATTAATAAGACCTTATTATTTCGATTTTAGGGTACTGAAATCAGGAAGAGTTCTTTTGAAATGGATCCTGAGCGAGTGTTGCTTTTCAGTACCTTCATTCATGAATGTAACCAAGACCTGGAAATTGATTCACACCGAGTACTTAGCCGAGAATGATAGTATCTATGACAGAAACGGATCCATCCCATGGCTATGAGCAGGCCGCCGATGAGTTCATCAAAACCCGGAATCTGACCATTGGGATTTCCTGCCTGGACTACTGGCCCGCTCGGGCAACCATCCTCGATCTGGGTTGCGGAACCGGATTCCCGGTAACGGACACCTTAATCAGGAAAGGGCTGCTTGTCTACGGCATTGATGCTTCTCCGACCCTTGTCCGTTACTTCCGGCACCATTTTCCCGGGGTACCCATCGCCTGTGAGGCGGTGGAGGAATCGACCTTTTTTAATCGGTCCTTCGATGGCGTCATTGCCTGTGGGCTACTGTTTCTTTTGCCAGCGGAAGTTCAGAAAGACGTGTTACGGAAATCGGCCCGGGCCTTGAAAACCGGGGGTAAGCTATTATTTACAGCACCCTCGGCGGTAGCTACCTGGACAGACCGTTTGACCCAGCAAGAGTGCGTATCCCTCGGAGCCGAACCCTATAAAAGCCTGCTGGCGGAACTCGGCATGAACCTGATAGAGGAATTTGAGGATGAAGGCAATAATCATTATTATCATGCCATTAAAATTTAATTACTCCATTTTCTCACCTTCGTTTAGTAGTTTTATTGGTTACTTTTTTCTCATAAAGTACACCATATAATCAATTTATACTTTTAATTTCAATCTTTCAAAAAAGCGTTTACTGCGTTCTTAAAAGATCACCTAAGCCCTTCGATTTTTGGTAGAAATGAAAATAAAACAAAGGCCTGGATTGGTTTAATAATAATTTTTCGCAGAAATTTACCAAAAGATATATGCATACATTAGCTACTTCCTGAAAAGATCATGGTTCCTGCGGGGCTGATATCTCAAGCGTTTACACCATTTGTTGCTTTTTAATCATGAAAAAGTCTTCCACGATCCCCCCCGATGAATCTTTGCTGGCTCAGCTTTGGATCCGTTTTAAAGGCGGCGACGGGGAAGCCTTTGATTTACTGGTGAACAAACGCTACCGCATTCTGTATAACTACGCCACGCGTTTTACGCGGGAACGGGAGTTCATTCAGGACTGCATCCAGGATTTATTTCTGGAGTTATGGGATCGGCGGGAGTATCTGGTAGAGACTCCCTGCGTAACGATCTATTTACTAAAAGCCCTGCGGAATAACTTATTGCGGGAGCTTCGAAACCGAAACCGGCTGGACGATCGCCGGGATGCAGCAGAACCTGAATTTGATTATACCGATGGCCTGAACATTGAGCGGGAGTGGATTACGGGCGAACTGCACCTGGAAAACGAACGGAACCTTCGCCAGGCCATTGAACGCTTACCCAAACGCTTACAGGAAGTAATTTTCCTGAAATTTTACGAAGGCCTGGATAACGAAGAAATCGCCCAGATCATGGGCATCGAACGGCAATCGGCGGCTAATTTTCTGCACCGGGCTTTGTATCAGTTAAAAAATCAGATTCCTATATTGGTGAGAATCATACTCTTATCTTTTTTCACGTCGTTCGGTTAAAAAAATATTATCAGATTTTGAGTAAGGCTGCGGGTTCTTGTACTATTTCCTTTTAAAAAGAGGTTTTACCTAGCCTGACGCTCCCTATGGTGGATTACGTGTACTATCAGATCGAAGATTTTATCGGAGATGAAGCCTTTCGTCGATGGGTACTTAAGCCTACCGCTGCCGATACCATTTTCTGGGAAAACTGGTTACAAACGCATCCGCAACGGGCTGAACGCGTCTGGACGGCCCGCCAGTTTGTTGAAGCCATGCAGGAAGCTCAGGAAAACCTTTCCGATAGCGATTTAAAAGAACAGGTCAACCGTATTACCGAAGCCCGTCTGTCCCGTAAAGCCGATCAGCCCTTACCCACTTCACCTCATTTCTGGAAAAAAATCCGTGTTGCCGCTGCTGTAGCATTAGTAGCGGGTGTGGGAAGCCTATTTTATTACATCAGTCCATCCACGTTAAAAACTCAATTCTCTGAAACGGCTCCTGCCACCGAACTCCGCACGATTGCCAACCGCACGTCATCGCCACAGTTGCTGACGTTGATGGATGGCAGTCAGGTAAAACTTGAACCAGGCAGTCAGCTTCGATTCCCTCAATCGTTCGATGAAAAGCAACGCAGTGTGTATCTGGAAGGGGAAGCGTTCTTTGAAGTAACCCGGAATCCGGAGCAGCCCTTTGTGGTGTATGCTCACGAACTGGTCGCTAAAGTACTGGGAACCAGCTTCACGATTCGTTCCTACGAAAAGAACGTACAGGTCATGGTACGTACCGGAAAAGTAGCCGTGTTTACTCAGTCGCCTCAGCCTAAAGCGAAACCCCTTATCCTGACTCCCAACCAGCAGGTTGTCTTTTCAGAGA
>CAJYIW010000011.1 GCA_913775095.1 uncultured Siphonobacter sp.
CCTGCTCAAACTCATCGGCTTTGTTGAGATTCGCCCGGTGCACCCGCAGCGATTCCGTCCTGGTGTGCGAATCCACATCATCTGACTTGCCCGCCGCTCCCGCATTTTTGGCGACAATCGATACGCAACCCTTCGGGCCAATCACGTCTTTGACAAAGAAGGCCGTCTCGCTCATCATCGGGCCCCATCCCGCTTCGTACCAGCCCACCGAGCCGTCCTCAAAGCGAATCTGTAACTGCCCGTAGTTATAATTGGAATCGGGAATCTCCTCGGTGAGGCGGGCTCCGATGGCATTGACCTGCACGGGTTTGGAACGCGTCATCTGACACATCACGTCAATGTAATGCACCCCACAATCCACAATCGGACTCAGGCTTTTCATCAGGTTCCGGTGGACGGTCCACATGTTGCCGTGGCTTTGCTGGTTCAAATTCATTCGCATCACCAAGGGTTTACCCATGTCCTGAGCAATCTCGACGAACTTTGCCCAGCTGGGATGGTGACGCAGGATGTAACCCACCACCACTTTCTTTCCCGCCTGTTCCGCCGCGGCTACCACCCGCTCGGCTCCTTCGACGGTATCGGCCAGGGGTTTTTCGATAAAGACATGAGCCCCCTGCTCCAAAGCCAGAATGGCGTAGGACTCGTGCGTATCGGGATAGGTAGAAATGCAAACCGCGTCGGGTTTGGTTTCTTTCAGAGCCGTTTCATAATCGCTGAAGAGGGCGTAGCCGCCCCCAAGCTTTTCGTTGAGAACTTCCTTGCTTTTACCCGTCGAGACGATGCCGCAGATTTCAAAGCCGTCCAAATGCTGATAGGCCAAAGCGTGGGAGGTGCCCATATTGCCGCAGCCCACCACTAAGACGCGAATAGTATTCGTTGTTGAGGTCATAAATGAGTAGAGGTAATACACAGCACATCAGTGCATATGCAAATAATATGAATAACTGAAAATGTTGTATCGATGGTTCCAGAGCGACCTTTAACAAAATATTCTACTGATTTCGTAGAATATTCTGAATGATTCGCTTCATCTTTCCTCAAATGTCGCGAAATTGCGAGCCTCATCCGAAGTTTTGAGTACATATTTTAAAATAATTTAGTTTGTCGGATCGTACCCTTAAACTAAATTTTTCAGTGTTCCATTACCAGACTTTTTGCCGCGTATGGCTTTTTACAAATCGACTCGACTGGACAGTCTGCGATATGAAATTCGTGGACCCGTGTATGAAAAAGCTCTGGAGCTGGAAGCTCAGGGCTACAAAATCCTCAAACTGAACATCGGTAACCCCGCCCCTTTCGGGTTTGATGCCCCCGACGAAATCATTCACGACATGATCGTGAACATTCGGGATGCTCAGGGTTATTCGGATTCCCGGGGACTTTTCGCGGCCCGTAAAGCGGTGATGCACTATACGCAAAGCATTGGTATTCCAGGGGTGGGCATTGAAGACGTGTACATTGGCAATGGCGTCAGTGAGCTGATTCTGCTCACCATGCAGGCCTTGCTCGACGATCAGGATGAAGTACTGGTTCCTTCGCCCGACTACCCGCTATGGACTACTTCCGTAGCTCTGGCCGGCGGAAAACCCGTGCATTACATCTGCGATGAAGAGTCCGACTGGAACCCTGATATTCAGGATATTGAACGTAAAATCACTCGTCGCACCAAAGCGATTGTCCTGATTAATCCCAATAATCCTACCGGAGCCGTTTATTCCAGAGACGTGCTTGCCCGCATTGCCCGTATCGCCGAAGAGCATCAGTTAATGATCTTCTCCGATGAGATTTACGACAAAATTCTGTACGACGGAGCCATTCATTACCCCATGGGTACTTTCGCTACCGAGACGCTTTGTCTGACCTTCGGTGGCTTATCAAAAAATTACCGGGCGGCTGGTTTTCGCGGCGGCTGGATGATTCTGAGCGGAGCTAAACATAAGGCAAAATCCTACATAGAAGGATTAAACTTACTGGTCAGTCTGCGGCTGTGCGGTAACGTCCCGGCTCAGTTTGCCATTCAGACGGCTTTGGGAGGGTATCAGAGTATCAACGACTTAGTCATTCCTTCGGGTCGTTTATACCAGCAAATGCAGTTCATCTACGATCGTATTACGGCCATTCCGGGTATTACCTGCGTGAAGCCGAAAGGGGCTTTATACTTATTCCCCAAGCTGGATATGAAACGCTTCAGTTTTGCGAATGACGAGCAGTTTGTCTACGAACTTCTGGTGAACGAACGGGTCTTACTGGTGCCGGGGACGGGCTTTAATTATGCCAAAGACGATCACTTCCGCATTGTCACCCTGCCACCCATTGAGCAGCTGAATCTGGCAGCAAACCGCATTGAGAATTTTCTTCTCAACGGTACTGAAAAAAAAGCCGTAGCTGAACCCGAAGCGGTTACTCCCTTAGTCTAGTTCCTGCGTTAGTATAGAAAACGTTCGCGTCCCTGTGCAAGATATTTTGCGGAAGGACGCGAACGTTTTTTCAATAAAAATGGCTTTCTTGTCAGTTCAGACCGCTTTTTCACGCTCCCATTTGTTTATGCAAGACCAGGCTTTATTCAGCTCCAAACGGCAAATTCTTTTCTTCGTTTTATCTGGCTTATTCATTACCAATGCCCTGGTCGCCGAAATTATTGGGGGGAAAATCTTTTCCGTTGAAGGCGTTCTGGGCATGAACCCCGCGAATATTCCCACGCCCTGGGGCGATAAATGGTCTTTTAACCAGGCCGCAGGGGCTTTAAACTGGCCCATTGTCTTCATTATTGGCGATATGATTAATGAATACTTCGGTCGCAAAGGCGTTCGCTGGTTATCTTTCCTGACGGCGGGTTTGATTACCTATTCCTTTTTCATCATTTATACCGCGACGACCCTGCCTCCGGCTCAATTCTGGATGGATGTCAATAAGGGAAACAACAATTTCAACATTGATTTTGCTTACAAAACGATCTTCCGGCAGGGTTTAGGAATCATTATCGGTTCCATCACTGCGTTTCTGTTGGCTCAATTTCTGGACGTAACCGTGTTTCAATACCTCCGCAAACACACTGGTCATAAACACATCTGGATTCGGGCCACGGGCTCCACGCTGGTTTCCCAGCTCATTGATAGTTTTGTCGTGGTTTTCGTCGCCTTCTACATTTTTAGCAACTGGACGGCGAAACAGGCTCTTTCCGTAGCTTTAAATAATTACCTCTATAAATTCATCATTTCCATTCTGATGATTCCGGTGTTATACCTCGTTCATTACCTGATTGATCGATGGCTGGGTGAAAATAACGCCCGTCAGATGGCCGATGATGCGGCGACGGAGATGCCGGTATCCCTCTAAGAAAAGAGCCTCTGAATTGTTCAGAGGCTCTTTTCTTGTCACTTCACTCCCCGCCGCCAGTTGTCCAGCACAATGGCTGTCGCAATTCCGGCGTTTAGAGATTCGGCTTCACCGAACCGGGGAATCGTTATCTTCTTCGAAATAAAGGGCTCATTTTCAGGACGAATGCCATTCGCTTCATTACCAATGACGATGTACCCGGAATCAGCAAAGGTCAGCTCGTAAATGGATTCGCCGCCCAGAAACGTCCCGTAAATGGCCTGCGTTTGTTCCTGTTCCAGAAACGATTGCAGGGATACGTAATACGTCTGCACGCGGGTAAACGAGCCCATCGTGGCTGAGATCACCTTGGGATTATAGACGTCCACGCAGGTTTCCGAACAGATCACCTTTTTGATCCCGTACCAATCCGCAATCCGAATGATGGTACCCAGGTTACCGGGGTCCCGAATGTCATCCAGAATTAACGCAAATTCTGATCCTTCCACCCGCAACAAACGGTTATCTTTTGTTTTAGCGATGGCCAGGGCGGCGTTGTTGCTTTGCAGGGTTCCCACCTTCTCCAGTTCTGATTCCTCAACCAATTCGAAGGGAAAGGGTTGCTCGCCGAGCAGGATTTGGTTTTCTTTGTAAAATGTGTTCGTTACAAACAGGGCCTGAATCGTAAAATCAGCCTTTAATAACTCCAGAACACTCTTGCCTCCTTCTACCAGAAAAGCTCCCAGCTCCTGCCGGTGTTTTTTTTGTTGAAGCAAGCGAATTTGTTTTTGCCACTTTTGTGAGATCATTATCCCGTATTCTTATGCCATTCCTCCGAAGGAACTCTGTTCTTCAATTACTGATGATGGGAATGGCTTTTATGAGTTTTCTGGCGGCCTGTACCCGCGGCACCGAGCTGCGTCGGGGCGAGTATCTGCTCGCCAAACAGACTATCAAAGGTAACAAGGAAATTCCGAATGAAGAGCTGGAAGCCCTTTTACCCCAGGAATCCAACCGCGTGCTGATCACGCAACCGATTACGCCTTTTCTCTGGGTGTATCAAATTGCCAGACCTGATTTTCTGAAGTATAAAAAACCACGTTTCGAGCAGGAGATCCGGGAGTATCAGGCCCGTATAAACCAGCTTCGCAACGGTCCGGATTCCATCCAGTCCAAGCGAACGCAGAAGAAAATTGATCGGCTGGGTCGCAAAATTGACCATAACCGCCTGGCCATCGAACAGGGTCACTGGTGGATGCGGGTGGTGGGTGAACCTCCATCCATTATTACCGAGGAAGATGCCCGCCAGAACGCGGCGAATATTCAGGCTTTTTTACGAACCAACCGGGGTATGTTTGACGATTCCGTCCGGTATAAACTGGATACGGTCAAATTCCGCCGGGTCAAGGTTTTGTACGAAGTCCAGCAACAGAAACCATACATCATTGACTCCATTCGACTGGTAACCACGGACGCCCGAATTGACAGTCTGGTTCGCCATACGCGGGGGATTCGCTACCTGAGAAAAGGTACTCGCATTGACGAGCGGAATTTCAGTGCCGAGCGGGACCGCATCGAAACGCTCCTCCGCGACCAGGGATATTACGGATTTACCAAGGAAAACATCACCTTTACTGCTACCTACGACACCTCGCTGGCCGAACCCCTGAAGCACCACATCAACGTTACGATGGTGGTGGATTCCATGCCGGCTCTGTATCCTTTTTTCAGGATTAACGCGGTTACTTTCGTCATCGACGGTCGGGATGGAACCGAGACGAATCCGAGCATTGACTCCACCAGCTTTCGGGGCATCCGCTACATTTTTGCGGGTAAGAAATATTCTACCAAACTGCTCGATAGCAAGATCAAGGTCCGGCCGGGTAATATCTATAGTCAGACCCTGAACAACGAAACCCTGCGAATGCTGGGAACGCTCGACCAGTTTAAATTCCCCAACATTACGTACGATACCACCGCCGATCAGCGGCTTAACGCCCTGATCTTTGCCCAGTCCCTGCAACGGTATGAATTAACTTCGGAGGTGGGCATGAACGTGTATCAGGGCTTACCGGGGCCTTTCCTGAACGGAGCGTTGCGAATTCGTAACATTTTTCAGGGACTGGAAACCCTGGAAATTGCGGGTAAGGCGGGTTACGATGGACAGCCGGGTTTCACCCAGAGCTCCCAGAATCTGGGCTTTAAAGACCAGAACTTTGAAGCGGGGATTAACACTTCGCTTATTTTCCCGCAGTTGTTAGTACCCGCCAGCATGCGAATCCGGTACGCCAACAGCACGCCCCGTACGCAGGTCGGGATTGGATATTCCTTCAGTGACCGGAAAGATTTCCGTCGTACGGGCCTGAAACTGGCCATGAATTATTCCTGGCAGATTTCGCCGAAAGAGACCTTTTATTTCAGTCCCATTGATATAAACCTGATCAACACCAGTCGTCAGTCCAGAGAATTCGTGGACTTTTTGCGGGAGCAGGCACTGGCGGGTAATAACCTGATTTTTACCTTCAACCGTTCCTTCGTTTCCAGCATCAGTGGTTCTTACGTTTATAATGATAATAACCTGAATCTGAACCCTTACCGAAAAACGAAGTACCTGCGGGTCTTTATGGAATCCGGCGGAACGACGCTGAACCTTCTTTCGCAAAAGGCCCAGCAACGGTTAACGGATAATGAAAACCTACGCTTTTATAAATTCCTGAAAACCAGCGTTGATTACCGTCTTTACGTGCCTTTACGCCGTCGCGGGCGTTCGATGTTTGTCTTCCGTGGCTTCGGAGGTCTGGGCTGGGAATATTCGAAAAACGGCGGTACCCTTCCCTACGAGAAAGCTTTCTTTGCGGGGGGAGCTAACTCCATGCGGGGCTGGAACCCCAGAAAACTGGGTCTGGGTGGACTGGCGGCCAGCTACGATACCCTGAAATCAGGAGCCGTAGTACCGAGTTATAAATTTGAACGCCCCGGTGCCCTGCAGCTGGAATTCAACGCCGAGTGGCGATTCCCTTTGTTTAAACTCTTCGGCGATTTCAACGGGGCTTTGTTTGTAGATGCGGGGAACGTCTGGTTGCTTCGTCAGGGCCAGCAGGAGGAAATTTTCAAAGTAAATTCCTTCATCGAACAGACGGCTCTGGACGCGGGTTTTGGTTTGCGGTTCGATAAATCTTTCTTCATTCTCCGGGCCGACTGGGGTATTAAACTTTACGAACCCTCCCGCCCCCGTCTCGACGGAGGTACGGGTCAGTGGGTCATCAAGGATTTATTCAAGGAAAGTCTGGACAATCGCTATCGACCTCAGCTTCGATTCGGAATTGGGTATCCGTTTTAATACTCTGGTTAGTTACTATTATTCAGCGTTCCTAAGTCACTTGATTTTTCATCAGGCCTTCAGGGTGGCGAGCTTTCGCTGATAATTCCAGATCACATTATCGAGCAATCGGGGATTCATCTCGTATCCCTGTTCACCCAACAGGTTTGAGGCTTCAGTTAGTATCTCCTGAGATTCCGCAAGTGTACATTTTCTACCAACGATACCCGTAAGAAAGGCCTCTACCATCCGATCGGGCTTAATGAGCGTATCATTACCCGCTAACATAAAAAAATACGAAAGACAGATGCCGCTGGCCTGACCGGGAATGCTTTTGATGTGCAGTTCAAAACTTTTGTTCGTGAATAACTTAGGAACATCCTGAAAATAGTCTACTTCAAAATCAGCCAATACCTGGAGAAATTGATTCACGGCTGCTGCTTTCAGAATACCGTTTTGAGTGGAGGTTCGCTGCCGGTTCCCATAGATCTTTTCTGCTAACTCCTCCGGCGTGGTACTACCCAGTATTTGTTGAAATTCACGAATTGATATTTGCTGAGAAGTATCCCCCGGCTCCGATCCGAACGCCCGAAATAGGTTATTGTTGAACATTCCTCCGATACGTCCGATGACGTTTCGAACCGATTCGTATTTTACCCCCATTGAAAACACACTATCCACCACGCACAAAGGCAGGTGAGCATAGTAATACTCCCGGTCTAGCTTTGCTTCTTTTAAATCAGGCAAATGGTTCAGACAAAAATTCGTTACCATTTCAGCGGCGGTAGAGTGATTCATAGAGAAAGTATATTGCGTTTTGTCTATATATCATCCCGCAGTCAGAGGTTATCAGTCGAATTCCTTTACTGCTGATCCGCCAATGCCCGGGCTTTTTTAAACAACTATTTAAAAATCACTTCCCGATTCAATCTGACAGATTGTCAGTTTTTTTGTACCTTTGTCCCTTCGTTTGAACACCATATACATCACCTAAGCCGAAAGCCTGAGGCTCAAGGCTCCGAGCATCCATGAAGACCTTAGAAATCCTAACTCCCGAAGATAAGCAAGGTATTGACCTCCCCCGTTTGCTGGAAGATGAGCAGGGGGCTCAGGGCAAAAAGAAATTATACATTGAAAGCTACGGCTGTCAGATGAATTTTTCGGATAGTGAAATCGTGGCTTCCATCATGCGTGAAAAAGGCTTTGCCACGACTTCCAGCCCGGATGATGCCGATCTGGTCCTGCTGAATACCTGTGCCATCCGCGATAATGCCGAGCAAAAAGTGCGGAATCGCTTAAGCACCCTGGTCAGCCTTAAACGCCGCAAGCCAGACACCACCATTGGAGTACTGGGGTGTATGGCGGAACGCCTCAAAGCCAAGTTGCTGGAAGAAGAAAAAATTGTGGATATGGTCGTCGGCCCCGATGCCTACCGTGACCTGCCCCGATTACTGGACGAAGTGGAAACCGGACAAAAAGCCGTTAACGTTTTCCTTTCCAAAGAAGAAACCTATGCCGACATCGCTCCGGTTCGTTTGAATACCAATGGTGTAACGGCTTTCATCAGCATTATGCGGGGTTGCGATAATATGTGTAGCTTCTGCGTGGTGCCTTTCACCCGAGGTCGGGAACGCTCGCGGGATGCTCACTCCATCGTAAAGGAAGCAGCCGATCTGTTCAGTCAGGGTTACCGGGAGGTAACACTACTGGGTCAGAACGTGGACAGTTACAAGTGGACGTCCGAAGACGGAACTGAGCACGTCAATTTCGCTAATTTGCTGGAAAAAGTAGCTCTGGTTCATCCCGATTTACGCGTTCGTTTCAGCACTTCCCACCCCAAGGATATTACCGACGAAGTGTTGTACACCATGAAAAAGTACGACAACGTTTGTAACTACATCCACCTTCCTGCTCAGAGCGGTAACTCCCGCGTTCTGAAAATCATGAACCGTACCTACGATCGTGAATGGTACATGAACCGCGTGGATGCGATTCGCCGGATTCTGGGCGAAGATTGTGGCATTTCTCAGGATATGATTGCCGGGTTCTGTACGGAAACGGAAGAAGAACACCGCGATACCCTGACGCTGATGGAATACGTCAAGTATGACTTTGGTTATATGTTCGCTTACTCCGAACGTCCCGGTACGCCGGCGGCCAAGAAGTTTGTGGACGATATTCCGGAAGAAGTGAAAAAGCGTCGCCTCAATGAGATCATCGCTCTGCAGCAGCAACACAGCATGGAACGCAACCAGATGGCCCTCGGAAAAGTGCATCGGGTGCTGGTGGAAGGTACTTCCAAACGCTCAACTGAACATTTACAGGGCCGTAATGATCAGAATAAAGTAGTCGTTTTCCCCAAACATCACTTTGAAAAAGGTCAGTACGTGAACGTATTAGTGACCGATTGTACGACGGCTACCCTCCTGGGTGAGCCCGTTTTGTCAGAAAATTAAGCCCTTAACCCTGGACGGGAGGCTTGCGTTTCGTCCAGGGTTATACCGATTTTCTGCTTCTTTACTCTTGACTCTATTTGCATGTCACCTCAGGAAATTCAATCTATAAAGTCCCGATTTGGTATCATTGGGGATTCCATCCCGCTGAATTATGCCATACAAATCGCGGCTCAGGTGGCACCAACAGACCTGACCGTACTCATTACTGGTGAAAGTGGCAGTGGGAAAGAATCCTTCTCCAAGATCATTCATCAGCTTTCGACCCGCAAACATGGTCAGTTTATTGCCATTAACTGCGGAGCCATTCCCGAAGGAACTATTGATTCTGAATTATTTGGTCACGAAAAAGGTGCATTTACCGGAGCCGTGGACGCCCGGAAAGGATACTTTGAAGTAACCGACGGCGGTACCATCTTTCTGGATGAAATTGCCGAAATGCCCCTGAGTACGCAGGCTCGCCTGCTACGGGTGCTGGAAAACAAGGAATTCATTCGCGTAGGTTCATCCAAGATCATGAAAACGGACGTTCGCGTCGTAGCTGCCACGAACGTCAATCTGATGCAGGCCGTTGAAAAAGGTCGTTTCCGGGAAGATCTGTATTACCGTCTGAACACCGTTCCTATTTTCGTTCCGCCCCTGCGGGATCGCGGGAATGACGTATTAATGTTATTTCGGAAATTCACGGCTGACTTCAGTGAACGCCAGCGGATTCGTCCCGTTCAGCTAACGGAAGACGCCCGTGAAGTCTTACTAAGCTATCGATTTCCCGGTAATATTCGTCAGCTGAAAAACCTGGCTGAACAGGTTTCGATTCTTGAAGAAGAACGACTCGTAAATGGCCGTACGCTTCTCAAGTATATTCCTGATGCTCAGCGATCTTCCTTACCCGATGTGTTCCGGGATCAGCAATCGCAGAATCAGGATTTCAGCGAGCGTGAAATTCTGTACAAGGTTCTTTTCGATCTGAAGCGGGATGTGACCGAACTAAAAAAACTATTCGTTGAAATGGCTCAGAACGGGGCAGGTGACGGCGAAATACTGCGTCAGCACGCCAATCTGTTTCAGGGCGTTCACGACGAACCTGTTAATTTTAGTGAACCCAATACCCCCACGCGGTATTTACCCGTTTCTACTACCAGCAGTCAGAGCCCGAATGTCTTTTCCATTGACTCTTCCAATGAACCCTCGTTCGTGGATGTAACGGAGGAAAGCGATGACGAATCGCTTTCGCTGGAGAAGAAAGAAAAAGAAATGATCATCAAGGCTTTGCGTAAAAACGGTAATAAACGAAAAAATGCAGCTCAGGCTCTTGGCATCTCCGAACGCACCCTTTATCGGAAAATCAAACAGTATGAAATTGATGAAGAGTAAGAGCTTTCGCTCGCTCCTGACGGGTTTGGTCATGGTTCCCCTGTTCCTTCTTTCAGGTTGTGGACCGTATTCATTTTCGCCCGGAGGCAAGTTATCGACCGATCTGAAAACGATTACCATCAATAACTTTGTCATGAACGCGGCGGGTGGCCCGGCCACGCTGCCGACCACCTTTACGGAAAACCTGAAGGAATATTTTCAGCGAAACACCCGTCTTCAGCTACGCCCCGAAGGAGATGGAGACCTGGTGCTGGAAGGAGCCATCACGAATTACGAGGTAACTCCCCAGGCCCCCACGGCTCAGGATAAAGCTGGTCTGAACCGATTAAACATCACAGTGACGGTTCGTTTCACGAATAATAAAGATGAGTCGGCCAACTTTGAACAGCCCTTTTCTTTCTTCCGGGATTTCCCGCAAAATCAGACCTTAAATCAGGTGGAAGCTCAGTTAATTCCTCCTATTCTGGATCAGATTATTCTGGACATTTTCAGTAAAACAGCCGGAGACTGGTAGAAAACATCGGGTATTTATAAAAAAAGTTGTCCGAAACTATTTTCGGACAACTTTTTTATTTCTAGCCATTTATAATTCTTCAAATAAACTTTAACTTTAGAAAATGGCTTCTCTATTTTAAACAAGCCTATTGATTATGGGTTGCGGAATGGCGTATCTTAGAAGTTAATCTTTTGGAAATTCCCCTTGTGCTAGAGGCATTATGCAACGCGATACTTTCTCTTATCTGATTACTAATCCGAACGAATTCACCACTGACGATCTGGTTTATCTGGAACAATTAGTGGGGACTTATCCCTTTTGTCAGACGGGCCATGTGCTGCTGGCGAAGGGCTATAATAACCGTTCGGATACTTCCGAGACGCTGTTACGCAAAGCCGCGGTTTATTCCCTAAGCCGAAGTACCCTACGCAAATTCATGGAGGGTGAATTTCCAAAATCTACCCCTCAACCGAACCAGTCGCTTCCCTTTGCCCGTCGCCACGCCCGGGAAACGGACGTTACCCTCAAGCCGACCGTAGAAGAGATTAACCCGGTTCAGGCCTTACGGGGACTGGATTACTCGGAAGTTTTACTACAGAAAAACGAGGAGTCGAAAGAAAAAGAAGAACAAAAAGCGGATCAGCAGGATCAATTATCCATCATTGATCGATTTATTCAGGCCGAACCCCGCATCGGTCCTCTACGGTCAAAACCTGGTCAGCCTGAAGAAGTTCAGGTAGATTTAGCTCTCAAACCGCAGCAGTCCAATAACACGCCCATTACGGAGGGCTATGCCAAAGTTTTGGCTCGTCAGGGCAAAACTGAAAAAGCGATTCAAGTTTATGAAAAGCTACAGTTGAAGTTTCCCGAAAAAAAGACGTACTTTGCAGAAAAAATACAGGACCTGAAAACTCAGTCGCCTTTATCCTAACCGGACCTTAATTTTCACTTTCATAAAATGTTTGCTACTCTGATTATTGCGTCCATCGTTGTTGCCGCTTTACTGGTGCTGGTGGTATTGATTCAAAACCCTAAAGGAGGTGGTCTTTCTCAATTCACTGGAGCCGGATCTCAACAACTCTTCGGTGTAAAGAAGACAGGCGACTTACTGGAACAACTGACCTGGGGTTTTGGTGGTGCTATTGCGGTTTTTGCCCTGCTTTCAGTATTTTTCCTGAATGGACAAAGTGCAGCGGGTGGAATGGATGATGGGTTAGGTAACGTAGCTCCCGCAGCAACGGCTCCTGCTCCCCGTCCCGCAGCTCCCGCTCCGGCTACCACGCCCGCACAACCTGCTCCGGCACAGCCCGCTCAGCCTCAGAAGTAATCATTCGAGATAGTTATCATAAAAAAGCCATCGTAAGCAGTTACGATGGCTTTTTTTATGACTTGTTCATTCCACTTCCTGAGCTATTTTTTGCTGAGCGATGGGCAACAGGGTTTCCTCCATGGGATACCCCAGTTTACTTTCGACCAGATACGAAGCCGGATTGGGCAGATGATTGTTTTTTCGTAGCAATTCAAGTTTGATACTCTCGAAAGTCGTCGTGACGTTTTTTCTCCGGGTTTCCACCAGCGTAGTTTCTACCCGGCGTCTGGGCGGAATGTGGTTTTCAAAAAGCCTGACCTGATATTCATAGATCCGTAAGTCCCGATTGATCGTTTCGTACATAAAGAGGTATCCTTCTTTTCGAAACAAAGGCATAATGCCAATCGGCTGAAGGGTTAGCATCTGATGCACTTTTTCGAACAGATCTTTGCCCCTGGTGAGCGTTGATCCCAGACGGGGAATGGCGTAACTGAGAATGTTATCCACTTCCTGCAGGGGAGCCAGTTCTTCAAATTCACTCGTGTACTTTAACTGAAGTTTTTCCCGGTCAATGCCTGCCAGCTTTTTACGAATTTGCCCAGACCAATGATGCTGCTGATTCTGTAAGGCCACGCTTTCCTGGTAATGGTTCTGCAAATCTGACAGTTCAGGATATAATTTTTTGGCCTGAAAGGCATCGTTGACATGCTTCAAATAGCCCAGAAGCTGATACTTTTTGTATTCAAAATCGAGTAATCCGTCAGTAATCCAGGTTTTCTGCAAGTTTTTCATGGGCTCTGCGGTTTAGGCTTTACATTCCGAAACTACTTCTTTTTCAATAATCTCCAAATTTTATAGTTCTTCCTTTCATAAGTAAAACATATTCGTTTGGTTTGCAGGCACTTTTGTGATTTTGGCAGGAAATTCTGCAAAATTGACAGCTTGGCTGCTTTGGCACGGGAATCATAAGAAAAGCCTCAGTGTAACCATGTGGTTAATCTAAAACGTTAACAAATCTATCTTTCACTCATATGTCAGTAAACGTTAAACCTTTGGCAGACCGCGTTCTGGTTGAACCCGCTCCCGCAGAAGAAAAAACTGCATTCGGAATCATCATTCCCGATACGGCCAAAGAAAAACCTCAACGTGGAGTAGTTGTAGCCGTAGGTCCCGGTAAAAAAGATGAGCCTGTTACTGTAAAAGAAGGAGACACTGTATTATACGGTAAGTATTCCGGCACTGAGATCTCTTCCGACGGAAAAGATTACCTCATCATGCGGGAATCAGACATTCTGGCAATCCTGACTGCTTAATTTTTCTTTTTACATCACACGTGAAGATTTCTTCACATTCTAAAACTTTATAAATTCTTTTAGCTATGGCAAAAGAACTGTTTTTTGATACCGAAGCCCGCGATCGTCTGAAGCGTGGCGTTGACGCTTTAGCTGACGCCGTTAAAGTTACCCTCGGACCTAAAGGCCGTAACGTTATCATCGATAAGAAATTTGGCTCACCTTCCATCACCAAAGATGGTGTGTCGGTAGCGAAAGAAATCGAACTGAAGGATACGATCGAAAACATGGGTGCTCAACTCGTGAAAGAAGTAGCCTCTAAAACAGCTGATCAGGCGGGTGACGGTACGACTACCGCAACGGTATTAACGCAGGCGATCTACTCGATCGGCGTGAAGAACGTAGCGGCGGGTGCGAATCCCATGGACCTGAAACGCGGTATTGATAAAGCCGTTGCGAAAATCGTAGAAAACCTGCAGTCACAATCACGTGCCATCAGTACTTCTAAAGAAATCGCTCAGGTAGCTACCATCTCTGCTAACAACGACCACGAAATCGGCACCATGATTGCTGATGCGATGGACAAAGTTGGTAAAGAAGGCGTTATCACGGTTGAAGAAGCTCGCGGTACGGAAACGGAAGTAAAAACCGTAGAAGGTATGCAGTTTGATCGTGGGTACCTGTCACCATACTTCGTGACGAACCCCGACAAAATGGAAGCGGATCTGGAGCGTCCTTTCATCCTGATCTCTGAGAAGAAAGTTTCTTCCATGAAAGAACTTCTTCCCGTGCTGGAGCAGGTAGCTCAAACCGGTCGTCCTTTAGTAATCATTGCTGAAGACGTAGACGGTGAAGCTCTGGCTACGCTGGTAGTAAACAAAATCCGTGGTGCCCTGAAAGTAGCTGCGGTTAAAGCTCCTGGTTTCGGTGATCGTCGTAAAGCCATGCTGGAAGACATCGCGATTCTGACGGGTGGTACGGTAATCAGCGAAGAGCGTGGTTTCAAACTGGAAAACGCTTCTATCGAATATTTAGGTCAGGCTGAGAAAATCATTATCGACAAAGACAACACGACGATCGTAAACGGCGTGGGTGGCAAAGAAGATATCACCGCTCGCGTGAACCAGATCAAAACTCAGATCGAAAATACGACTTCTGATTACGATCGTGAGAAACTTCAGGAACGTCTGGCGAAACTGTCAGGTGGCGTAGCTATCCTGTACATCGGGGCTGCTACTGAAGTGGAAATGAAAGAAAAGAAAGATCGCGTTGACGATGCTCTGCACGCGACTCGTGCCGCGGTTGAAGAAGGTATCGTTGCCGGTGGTGGCGTAGCTCTGATCCGTGCGGTATCGGCTCTGGAAGGTTTCAAAGGCGATAACGACGACCAAACAACGGGTATCAATATCATCCGTCTGGCGGTTGAATCTCCCCTCCGTACGATCGTAGGTAACGCAGGTGGCGAAGCTTCTGTAGTAATCAATGCCGTGAAACAAGGCACTGGTGATTACGGTTACAACGCTCGCGAAGATCGTTACGAAAACATGATCGAAGCAGGTATCATCGATCCTACGAAAGTAACTCGTTTAGCTCTGGAAAATGCTGCTTCTGTTGCCGGTCTGTTATTAACGACTGAGTGCGTGGTAGCTGACAAGCCTGAAGATCATCCTGCTCCTGCTGCCGGTCCTGGCGGAATGGGTGGCATGATGTAATCCTGGCTTCCTTGATAAAATAAAAAGCCCTTTCAGTTTCCTGAAAGGGCTTTTTATTTTCCTCTATTCCTAGTTTAAGCGGAACCACTGATAGCCGTATCCATCCAGATTGACAGCAAACGTATTCGTAGTGGCAGCGGGTACGGAAGTATTGGTCATCAAATTCTGTAGTTGCTTTCCTTTCCATTCATCCAGGCCCAGATTGACCGATTTTTTCTCTTTGCTGAAATTATGAGCGACAATGACTGATTTTCCTTTCCAGTCGTACTTCATTACCAATACCTGATCGGTAGTCGCTGGTAAAATAGTCCATTCGCCTAATCCGATCTCGGGACATTGCTCTCTCAATTTTACCAGTTTCTTCACGTGGTTCAACAACGATTTAGGATCTTTTTCCTGAGCCGCCACATTTACTTTCTGATAGCCGTATTCTCCCTGACTGATCACCGGATGAAAGGGTTTAGCCGACGTGGAAAACCCTGCATTTTTAGCCGTTGACCATTGCATGGGTGTCCGTACGGAGTTTCGTTCTTTCAGACTCAGGTCGTCCCCCATTCCTATTTCTTCTCCGTACCGCAAACTGGGCGTACCGGGTAAGGAAAATAATAAACTGTAAGCCAGATCAACGTGCTTTCGATCGTGTAGCATGGGAGCCAGCCGGCGACGAATACCCCGGTCGTATAACTGCATATTTTTCTGTGGTCCAAACCGCTCGTAGACCTTTTCCCGGTCTTCATTACTCAGCCGACCCAGGTCAATTTCATCGTGATTTCGGAGGAACCACGCCCACTGGCTCGTCGGAGCGATGGCACGCGTATCCACCAGTGCTTTGGTGAATTTCTCCGCATTCTCGGTGGCCAGGGCCGAAAACAGATACTGATTCGCATAGAAATTGAAAATCATCTGAATGCCTTCACCATATTTACCAATGAATTTTTCCGTCTCTTTGGGGTCTACATTGGCCTCTCCCAACAGCACCGCCTGCCCATTTTGCCACTGAATAAACTGCCGTAACTGATACAAGAGGTCAAACTGCAAAGTCGGGTTTTTAATATTAGTCTTAGGAATTTCCATGTAAAACGGAACGGCATCCAGTCGGAAACCCGCTACTCCCAGATCCAGCCAGTGCTTGACAATTTTTCGAATTTCCGTTTCCACCTCCGGATTCTGAGCGTTTAAATCCGGCTGAAAATCATAAAATCGGTGGAAGTAGTATTCCTGAGCGAGTGAATCATACGTCCAGGTTTCCTTTTGCACTCCTGGAAACACCATACCGTCATCGGCATCTTTCGGGCGATCTTTCGACCATACGTACCAGTTCCGATAGGGTGAATTCTTATCCTTACGAGCCGACTGATACCAGGGGTGCTGGTCTGAGGTATGGTTGATGACCAGATCGGTAATGATTCGAATTCCCCGTTTACTGGCTTCTTTGATGCATTCTTTAAAATCGTCTTCGGTACCTACCCGTGGATCAATCTTGTAATAGTCCGAGATATCGTAGCCGTCATCTTCCAGGGGCGACGGATGAAAAGGAGCCAGCCAGATGACCGTAACTCCGAGGGTTTTGAGGTAATCCAGCTGTTGGGTAAGGCCTTTGAAATCGCCGTAGCCATTGCCATCCGAATCTTTGAAAACCTTTACGTCAAGATTATAAATCAGAGCTTTTTTATACCAGAGCTCCTCCATAAAATCAGTAGGTAGAGGAGCCGGCGGTGCCGAGGGTTCAGACTGAGCAAAAACAAGGTTACTGGTTAAAACTGACAGTAGAACGATCCATTTTTTCATAGAGTGTGGAGAAAGAGCGTTGGATTTTCTTTTCAAGTGTTACCTTATCTCTATAAAAAAATGATACGAACGGCCTGAAGACCAAGGGCAGGTAGCTTTTCAGTTGGTTCGTCATTGGGCTTTTTCCAGTTCGATTTTTTATCACGGCTGTGCCTGTTGCCCGCTTTTTTACCGGCTATTTTGACCTATAGGTATAGCTTTTCTCCCGGAATCCACTGGTTGCTACCAGCGGAAAAGCTGGTAGCAGTTACCCCAGGTTTGTTGCTGCCAGCTTTTCCGCTGGCAGCCTTATCTCAGAATCCGAAATACTTCATCACGAGTCCATTAATGACTTTGGAAAATGATAGTGGCTTTCAATCAAAATCCAATAGCGGGTCGTAGAATGGCTTGATTTGGTCGAATTGTTACTTTTTATTTTCCTGCTTTTTCCTTACTTATGAGTATGAAACGGGTTATTTTCTTCCTCAGCACACTCTTCACTCTGCCAATGGCTTCTGCTCAGCAAACCATTTTTGAACAATCCAAAGGAGCCGAAACCCCTACCTACGAACAGGGACTGGCTTACTTCCGACAGCTGGATCGGCAATACCCGCAGGTTCAGATGCGAACCATGGGACCAACCGATTCGGGCGAACCCCTTCACTTGTTGATCATCAGTAAAGACCAGAATTTCGATCTGGTGGAGCAACGGAAAAAAGGCAAAGCCATTCTTTTGATTGACAATGCCATTCATCCCGGCGAGCCCGACGGCGTGGATGCCTGTCAATTATTACTGAGAAATCTACTGGCTGAAAAAGAGGGGCTAAAACTCCCCGAAAACCTGGTATTGTGCATGATCCCTTTCTATAATGTAGACGGGGCGTTAAATCGTAATTCCTTCAGTCGAACCAATCAAAATGGGCCCAACGCCTATGGATTCAGAGCCAATGGCCAGAACTATGATCTGAATCGGGATTTCGTAAAGGCAGATAGTAAGAATGCCGCTTCATTCGCAGACATCTTTCACCTGGTCGATCCCGATGTCTTTGTGGATACGCACGTGAGCAACGGAGCCGACTACCAGCACGTCATGACCTTAATTGCTACGCAGCACAGCAAAATGGGCGGGGTATTAGGCGAGTTTCTGCACACGAAAATGGAGCCTTACCTCTATCAGAAGATGAAAGAAAAGGGGTATCCAATGACTCCTTATGTAACCAACTTTGGCCCCAATGTTACCAAAGAAGGCTTCAGCGGATTTATTGATTACCCCCGTTATTCTACGGGGTATGCGGCTCTGTTTCAAACGCTGGGTTTCATGCCTGAAACGCACATGCTCAAGCCCTACGACCAGCGGGTAAAGTCGACGTATGAGTTACTGAAAATCTACCTGGACTTTACCGTAACGAATGCCAGCGAAATTCTGAAGTTGCGAAAAAAGGCCCGAGAAGCGGTTAAAACGCAGCAGGATTTTCCTTTGGCCTGGAAGAAAGACACGACCCGCTCGCGTCTGATTGAGTTCCTGGGTTACGAACACGGATACAAGCCCAGCGAAGTTTCCGGCCAGCCCCGGCTGTATTATGACCGATCGAAGCCTTTTCAGATGAATGTTCCGTACTATGACTATTTCGTACCTACAGTTACCGTTCAAAAACCGAAAGCGTATCTCATTCCGCAAGCCTGGTGGCCCGTTATTGACCGTTTAAAAAGGAATAAGGTCGTCATGAAGCAACTGGAGAACGATCAGACCATGTCCGTGGAGGTGTATCGCATTGAATCCTACCAGACTTCACCGAGAGCCTACGAAGGTCATTACCCACATACGGATGTGAAAGTGAGCTCGAAAACGCAGGAAATTCGTTTTCGGAAGGGAGATTACTACATCGAATGCAATCAGGATAAGAATCGATACATCGTTGAAACGCTGGAACCTGCCAGTCCCGAAGGTTTTTTTGCCTGGAATTTCTTCGATTCCATTTTACAGCAAAAAGAAGGCTATTCGGACTACGTCTTTGAAGACCTCGCGGCGGAGTTTCTGAAAACGCATCCTGACGTAAAAAAACAGCTGGAAGACAAGCGGGCCAGCGATCCGGCATTTGCGAAAAACGGGCGGGCTCAACTGGATTTTGTCTATCGACTTTCGCCGTATTACGAACCCGAACACCTTCGTTATCCCGTATATAGAGTACTCCGTTAAGGCCAAAGCCATTTACAATAAAGGTTGAAACCGGGGAAACATCCCCGGTTTTTCGTTGTTCAGCCTACAAACGACGCATTCGTCGGGGTTCTCTGCCCTCCAGTAACACCTCATTTATTAAGTGCTTATGAAGCTATTTTCCGCATTATCTTCTCTTCTCGTTTCAATCAGTGTTTTATTCAGCAATGCTCATGCTTTCGACTGGAAATCATTGCCCGATTCCAGTGCGGTTGCCCAGGGAGATACCCTCCCACCCGGCGTTGAAAATTTCCCGAGTCTGGTGCAGGTGACCCGCCCTCCTGCCGATACGCTCAAGCACTTCACGTATGCCGTTACCCTTGGGGGCGATTACCGTTCGGGTAACGTGCAGCGTTCGCTCTATACCATTAATACTTCCTTCGATTATTTGAATCCAAAATCCATTGTCGGGTTTTACAGCTCCCCCCGCTATACGTACGGACGCATCGGCAGCGAACTTCAGGAGCGGGAATTATTTGTCGATTTCAACACCACACTCTGGTATAATCAAAACGATGCTTACCTGATGGCCTTTGGGGTACACGAGGAAAGTAACCTGCGACAGATTCCGGCCCGGTGGTACGGGGGATCCGGGATTGGCTGGCGGATTTTTGGTGGTAAGAAACGTCCCAATACGCTTATTAAACTCTCGATGACCAACGCCCTTGTCTTTGAGTACACGGATTTTGTCACGATGCAGGACGTTCGGGTAATTCGAAACTCGACTCGTATCCGCATCGGAACAACGCTTAACAAAATGGCCTTTAACAGCACCCTTTTCGTACAACCCGCCCTGAACGAAGCCAACCTTCGCTGGAGTTCGCTCAGCACGCTGGCGTATGCCTTGGGAAAAAGGCTGGCTTTATCCCTAACTGCCGATCACACCTATGAAAGCGTAGTTTTACCGGGCCGCAAACGGACCGATTTTCACTGGGCGATTGGGTTAACATTTAAAAATTAAAAAACCCGAAGGGCGGCAGATACAAATCTGCCGCCCTTCGGGTTTTTCTCCGTGGTTGGCTTCTACACCAACCACGGCGGTGAAGCCTCCCGCAGTCGCTCGGCTGTGCCGAGTGACTGCGGGGAACGTCTATTTATGGCGTCTGGGTAATGCTTTAGTTAGTCACGATTCTGCCATCCAGCATTTCCAGTTTTCGGTCGGCCATTTGAGCCAGTTCTTCATTATGGGTGACCAGTACGAACGTCTGATTAAATTCATCGCGAAGCTGAAAGAACAATTCGTGTAGCTCCCGGGCATTCTTTGAATCCAGGTTACCCGAAGGTTCATCCGCAAAGATGACGGCGGGAGCATTAATCAAAGCCCGGGCCACCGCGACGCGTTGTTGCTCACCGCCGGAAAGCTGACTCGGAAAATGGTTTTCCCGTGAGCCCAGTCCCAGCTTCGTCAGCAACATCCGGGCCCGGTCTTCGGTTTCCTGCGTTTTACCGCCAATCCAGGCGGGCATAGAGACGTTTTCCAGAGCATTGAATTCCGGCAATAAGTTATGAAACTGAAAAATAAAGCCAATGCGGCGGTTCCGGAATTCAGCCAGAGCCCGGTCTTTGAGGGTACTGATTTCCTGCCCATCCAGAAAGATCTGACCGGAATCGGGCCGGTCCAGCGTTCCCAGTAAATGCAGTAAAGTACTTTTTCCCGCTCCCGAGGCTCCGACGATGGAAACGATTTCTCCGGGCTGAATCTGTAGATCAATTCCTCTGAGGACGGGTAAGGAGCCGTATGTTTTTACGAGTTGACGAGCTTCGAGCATATGAAATATATCAGGCAAAAAAGAACTATAAATCTTCTGTTTATCAGATCATTATCTAGGACAACCCTCAATAATCAACTCGAAGTAGCTATAGTTTGTTGAGCAAAGTTCTAAAACTTTGTCCAAGATAACTCAACGACTTTATCGATTTCTGCCTAATTTTCGGGCTGTAAAGTGAAACCTCACTCAACTTCCTAATGAACATACACGAATACCAGGCGAAAGAGATCCTCAAACGTTACGGAGTACGTATTCAGGAGGGCATCGTCGCTGACACACCCGACAAAGCTGTAGAAGTAGCCCGCGAACTCAACATCAAAACGGGTACGAAATGGTTTGTGGTAAAAGCTCAGATTCATGCCGGTGGCCGTGGTAAAGGCGGTGGCGTAAAGCTGGCTAAGAACTACGAAGAAGTCCGTGAGAAATCAGGACAGATTCTGGGCATGCAGTTAATTACCCATCAGACCGGTCCCGAAGGTAAGAAAGTACATAAGATCCTCATCTCTGAAGATGTGTATTACCCCGGAGCTACGGAGCCCAAAGAATTTTATCTGGCTATTCTTTTAGATCGTGCCAAAGCCTGTAACGTCATCATGGCGTCTACGGAAGGCGGTATGGATATCGAAGAAGTAGCTGAGCATTCGCCCGAGAAAATCATCAAAGAATGGATCGATCCTAAAGTAGGTCTCCAAGGCTTCCAGTCTCGGAAAATCGCTTTCGCATTAGGTCTGGAAGGCGATGCTTTCAAAGAAATGGTGAAATTCATCGGCTCTCTCTACAAAGCATATATCGATACGGACGCTTCTCAATTCGAGATCAACCCCGTATTGAAAACGTCTGATAACAAAATTCTGGCCGTTGACGCAAAAGTTAACCTGGACGACAACGCTCTGTATCGTCACACGGATTTAGCTGAAATGCGTGACGTTCGCGAAGAAGATCCTTTAGAAGTAGAAGCTGGTCACTACAACCTGAACTACGTGAAACTGGACGGCAACATTGGCTGTATGGTGAACGGTGCAGGTCTGGCCATGGCTACGATGGACTTAATCAAGCTTTCCGGTGGTGAGCCTGCCAACTTCCTTGACGTAGGGGGTGGAGCCAATGCTCAGACGGTAGAAGCTGGTTTCCGTATCATCCTGAAGGATCCTAACGTAAAAGCCATCCTGATTAACATCTTCGGTGGTATCGTTCGTTGCGATCGCGTAGCTACGGGTATCGTTGAAGCGTACAAAGCTATCGGCAATATTCCTGTCCCTATCGTGGTTCGTCTGCAGGGAACGAATGCGGAAGAAGGAGCAAAAATCATCGACGAGTCAGGTCTGGAAGTACACTCTGCGGTACAACTCAAAGACGCAGCTGACCGCCTGAAGGATGTGTTAGCTACTCAATTCTAAGAAGTTTTCAGTCTTCTGTTTACAGTTTTCAGAAGCCTGGAATAAAAAAGGAAAGGCCCTTTTGAAGGGGCCTTTCCTTTTTTATATACTTTTTATAAATCATTATCGGTTTTCACTCTCCTTCCAAACTTACGGTAGGCTAAAATTAAAACTGAAAACCAAAACTGTAACCGTCAAACTAATCTATCTTCTCGCGTAATACTTCTCCGCCTGGGGCAATAGCTTTTTCAAATCGTTGATCCGTTGCTGATCGGTTGGGTGCGAAGAAAGCAACACCGGGGGTTTCTGCGAATTTTTACTCGCCTCGGCCATCCGGCCCCAGAAAGTAATGGCTTCTTTCGGATCATAACCCGCCATGGCCATGAAGATTAAGCCCAGGTGATCAGCTTCGCTTTCGTGCTGACGACTGTATCTTAAAATAGCCAGGTTAGCTCCCAGCGGAGCCGCAACGTTAAACACCGAACTCCAGATGTTATTCGCTCGTGAAGGGTTACTGGCGTTAGCTACGCCCAAAGCCACTTGCCCGCCGGTTAAGAGTCCCTGAGCCACGTACTGCTGACTCACCCGTTCGGAACCGTGCTTGGCAATGGCGTGCGAAATCTCATGCCCCATTACCGTCGCCAGACCAGCTTCCGTTTGGGTAACGGGTAACAAACCGGTGTACACCACCACCTTACCCCCCGGCATACACCAGGCGTTGACCTGATTGTCCTGCACAAGATTGAATTCCCAGTTGTAGCCCTCCAGGTATTCCGGGTGTTTGATTTCATTGAAGTACTTGGTGGCCGCGGCGGCAATGCGTTGACCTACTTTCTTCACTAACTGCGTGTTCCCATTGTTGTTAGCAATGACCTTACTGGTATCCAGAAACTGCTTGTAACTCACCAGAGCCTGCTGGTTCATTTCAGCGTCAGATACTAATAATAATTGATTCCGGTTTGAAATAGGGACACGACTACAGGCCCAGATGGAGGCTGCCAGTACGATACCCAGGGCGAAGGTTCTTTTCATGTTGTGGAAATGCTAAAAATGTTACTTACTCATAGAAAATCCTGTACCGAGCCTGTAAAGTATATTTGTTCGCTTAGCTTTGCAGAATTCCTCGGTTAAAGGCCGCAAAATTGAGGAATAAAACTCATTTAATTACGGTGGGTTAGTACTGGCTTTAAACATTTTTATACCATGCGAATTTTTTGCATCGGGCGAAACTATGCCGAGCATATCGCCGAACTTCAAAACGAACGACCAACCGATCCCGTCATATTTACGAAACCAGATTCAGCAATATTACGCGAGAACAATCCTTTTTATTTGCCCGACTTTACCGAGGACGTTCACCACGAGCTGGAAATTGTTCTTAAAATCAATAAATTAGGTAAGAATATTCCGGTACAATTTGCGGATAATTATTACGAAGAAATTGCTCTGGGCATTGACTTTACGGCCCGTGACGTTCAGGCTCGTCAAAAGGCCAAAGGCTTACCCTGGGAAATTGCCAAAGGCTTCGATGGCTCTGCTCCTATTTCTAAATTTGTTTCCAAGAGTCAATTCCCTGATTTTCCAAAACTCAATTTTGATTTGACCATCAATGGAGAAGTTCGTCAGCAAGGAGACACGACGATGATGCTGTGGTCTTTTGGGGAAATAATTGCCTATCTATCTAAGTTCTTTACCCTCAAAATTGGCGACCTGATTTATACTGGAACGCCCGCGGGTGTAGGACAGGTCAACATCGGAGACCGCCTGGTAGGACGTCTCGAAGGACAGGAAATGTTCAATTTTGAAATTAAGTAAGTGTGGTTGAGTGCTTCCTATTTTAATAGGTCAACTTATAACCTGACTTCCCGAAGGTTTAAAACTTTCGGGAAGTTCAAAAGCTGCTGGCAGCTAAAGATTTACCATCCATAACCGAGTCCTATACACCAACCCAACGCTACACCTTTTTACCGTCACCATCCCTTGTTTATTCGTTCTGTTTTTTTCTTAGTTTTCCTCAGTCTGGCCGCTCAGGCTCAGCATTCTTATCTTTTTCCGATTCTTCCCGGTGAAAACGCTCAACTGGCCGGCACCTTCGCTGAGCTACGTCCGCAGCATTTTCACGCCGGAATGGACATTAAAACCCAGCAGCGGGAAGGGCTTTCGGTCAAATGCATCGAACGGGGGTATGTTTCCAAAATCATTGTCAGCCGGACGGGTTACGGCAATGCTCTTTTTGTAACGCACACGACGGGCGAAACCAGCGTTTACGCTCACTTGCAGCAATTCAATCCCCGCATTACGCAATACCTCCGGCAGCAGCAACTGGCACAGGGCACCACGGAGATTATGGTAAGCCCGAAGGCTAATCTTCTGCCTCTGCAACGCGGTGAAGAATTAGGGCTTTCGGGTAACTCCGGCGGCTCGATGGGACCGCATTTGCATTTTGAAATTCGCAATGCTCAGGGTCTGAACGTCGACCCACTTAACTATTCCTTCAAAGAAGTTCACGACGATATCCCTCCCGTGATGGAAGCCCTGGCGATCCGAACCTTAACGGGCGATTCACGCGTGCAGGGACGCTTCGGGCGAATGGAATACAGCCTTGTTCGAGAGGAATCTCCCAAACCTTCGGTTCACCTGTACAAGATGCGGGACACGTTACGGGCCATTGGTGACATTGGACTGGAATTACTCGCGTACGACCAGAGTAATGGCTCCTCTTCAAAGAATGGCATCAGTTGTCTGGAAATTCATGTCGATGGGAAAGAGTTACATTACCATCAGCTGAGCCAGATTCCGGAAGCGTTTACCGATGACATTAATATTCATACCGACTACGCGACGTATTTTGAAACGGGTAAGTTTTTTCAGCGATGCTACAAAGCCGACGGTAACGACCGCGTTCCCATTTATTCAACGGGTTCGGGTAAACTGATCGTCAGGAATCACGCCGTTCATCAGGTAACGCTCACCATCTGGGATCATTTTCAGAATAAAACGCAGCTGCATTTGGTGGTCAAAGGGGAAACCCCGGAAGGGAACTCCCCCGATCCGAATATGCGGTGGTCGGTCGAGGAAAACTGGCTGGTCATCAAAGGATCACTGCCCGATTCGCTGCAACTGTATTTACCTGAGGGCGAACAGTCTTTAACGGCCGCCTACCCGGGCTGTTACCTCTGGGATTTAAGAAAAGGCCTGCCCGATTCGCTGCAGGCGGGCACTAAACGCATTCGCTTTACCTTTGCCGGAACGGCCTACCCTCAGCAGAAAGGGCAATTACGACACGATAGACTGGCTCTGGAATGGAAGCCGGGCAGCCTGTATGATACGCTTTACGTCATATTGCAGGAGAAAGACGGAAAGTTACTCGTAGGCGAGCCGACCATTCCCCTGAAAGATAAAGTAACCATTCATTATCAGCCCGAATCGCCGATTTCACTGTATGAAAAAACGGCTTTGTATCGGCAGGATAAACAACCCGTTTTTGTGGGTGGTTCCTGGAAAGATGGCCAGTTACATACCGAAACCCGATTTCTGGGTACTTATTTTCTGGCTACCGACACGCTGGCTCCCACCATTACTCCGGTTAGCATCTCCAGCCGGCAGTTGCGTTTTAAAATTACTGACAATCTTTCGGGTATAAAATCCTGGAAAACGCATATAGGCAATGAAACGGTAATTCTGGATTATGACGAGAAGAATAATTTGCTTTTTTCAGAAATAAGAGAAGAAAATCGTCCTTTCCGGGGCGAATTGAAGCTGGAAATAACGGACAATTCAGGAAACAAAGCTACTTTTGGCAGGCCGAACCTGAACTAGAAGAGAGGCGGACTTTTCGGAGTTACTCCTTTTAAACCGGAACTCGTTCGGAGGTAAGTCTTTTTGATACTCTATTACTTTCAGCATCCAACCTATCGGACTGCTATCAATTAATAAACTTATGTCTCTTCAAAAAGGTGATCAGGCTCCGGCCTTTGAAGCAGTTGATCAAAGCGGTAACCTCATCAGGCTCAGCGATTTTGCGGGTAAGAAAGTCGTTTTATATTTTTATCCCAAAGACGACACGCCCGGTTGCACGGCTCAGGCCTGTAACCTTCGCGACAACTACGAAGCTCTGCTAAGTTCAGGTTTTGTGGTATTGGGCGTAAGCGTGGATGACGAAAAATCGCATCAGAAGTTTGCCAGGAAATACGAGTTACCTTTCCCCCTTCTGGCCGATACCGATCATAAGATCGTGGAAGCATACGGCGTTTGGGTGGAAAAAAATATGTACGGTCGTCAGTACATGGGCACGGCCCGGACTACGTTCGTGATTGATGAATCCGGAATCATTACGGAGGTGATCCAGAAAGTGGATACTAAAGAACACACCAGTCAGATTTTGAAGTAACGCAGGTTTCTGCTTTTTAACTATTCCAGGGTAATCCCCTAAAATTGACCTCTTTTTTAGAGTTACCCTTTATTGTTTCGCTTATCTACACTTATGAATCTTCAGGACATCGCTTCTCAAGTTCGCCGTGACATCGTACGGATGGTCCACGGAGTTAAATCAGGCCACCCCGGTGGATCCCTCGGCTGTACTGATCTGCTCGTGAGTCTTTATTTCAAGCACATGGAATTAAAGACCGACGATCAGGGCCAGGTTGTTTTCGATATGGAAGGTAACAACGAAGACGTTTTCTTCCTTTCCAACGGACACATCTCTCCCGTTCTCTACTCGGTTCTGGCTCACCGTGGGTATTTCCCCGTGCCCGAGCTGGCTACCTTCCGTAAGCTGGATTCCCGCCTGCAGGGTCACCCCGCAACGGCAGAACACCTGCCCGGTATTCGTATCGCCTCCGGTTCGCTGGGTCAGGGACTTTCAGTAGCCATCGGTGTCGCTCTGGGTAAAAAACTCAAAGGCGATTCGCACCTGGTGTACGTACTGATGGGCGACGGCGAGCAGCAGGAAGGCCAGATCTGGGAAGCCGCTACGTTTGCTCCTCATCATAAAGTGGATAACCTGATTGCGTTCATCGACTTCAATGGTCAGCAAATCGATGGTCCTACGGATAAGGTCATGAACAACCGGGACCTAGGAGTTAAGTACGAAGCGTTCGGCTGGGAAGTGTTGCACATGGATGGTAACGATTATACCTCCCTCGACACCGTTCTGACGCAGGCTAAAGGACTAGCCGGACAAGGCAAGCCCATCGTGATTATCACGAAAACCGAAATGGGTCAGGGTGTTGATTTCATGATGCACACGCACAAATGGCACGGCACCGCTCCCAACGACGAGCAATTAGCCAAAGCCCTGGCTCAACTTCCCGAAACTTTAGGCGATTATTAATAGAGTTTTGGGTTTAGAGTTTTGGGTTTAGAGTTGATAGTAACTCAAAACCCAAAACTCTAAACTCTAAACTGAAAACTCAATCCGATGAAACAATATCCCTATACCGATAAAAAAGATACCCGTTCTGGTTTTGGTGCGGGTATGACCGAACTGGGTCGCACGAATCCTGACGTGGTTACGCTTTGTGCTGACTTAGTGGGTTCGTTAAAAATTGATACGTTTATCCAGGAAAACCCCGAGCGTTTTTTCCAGTGCGGTATTTCTGAAGCCAACATGATCGGCGTTTCGGCGGGTCTGGCGATTACGGGCAAAATCCCTTTCGCGACGACTTTCGCAAACTTCGGTTCCAGCCGCGTGTTTGACCAGATTCGTCAGGCCGTTGCCTACTCCAACAAAAACGTAAAAATCGCCGTTTCGCACGCGGGTCTTACCTTGGGTGAAGACGGTGCCACGCACCAGGTGCTGGAAGATCTGGCCATGATGAAGGCTCTGCCGAACATGACCGTGATTAACCCCTGTGATTACAACCAGACTAAAGCCGCCACCATCGCCAGTGCCAACCTTGAAGGACCGGTTTACCTGCGTTTTGGTCGTCCGGTGATTCCCGTATTCATTCCGGAAGATATGCCCTTCGAAATCGGAAAGGCGATTATCCTGAATGAAGGCACGGACGTAAGTATCTTCGCTACGGGTCACCTCGTTTGGGAAGCATTGCAGGCTTGCCAGCTTCTGGAAGACGAAGGAATCTCGGCCGAAATCATTAACATTCACACCATCAAGCCTCTGGATACCGAAGCTATTCTGGCTTCTGTCAAGAAAACTGGTTGCTGCGTAAGTGCTGAAGAACACCAGATTAACGGTGGTTTAGGCGAGAGCATTGCTCATACGCTGGTTACGAATTACCTGGCTCCTCAGGAGTTTGTGGGCGTGAAAGATACCTTCGGTGAAAGCGGTACGCCCGATGAGCTGATGGAAAAATACGGACTGAAAGCCGGTAGCATTGTTGAAGCTGCGAAAAAGGCGATTGCCCGCAAATCAAAATAACACATCGTTCTTCTACCGATGTCAGAGCTGGAGATTAAAGAAATTCTAATCTCCAGCTCTATTTTTTTACCCTTACTTTAGGGGTCGATTCTCTCCTATTTCACTGATTTTAACATTTCAAAGGGCTTTTTGCTGCCAACTCGCTTGCAGTGAGTCGGGGCAATTGTATATACTTGCTTTTCAATATTCAACAACGAACCATGACCGATCAGGAACTGCTTGATAAATTTGCGAACCCGGAGACGCGGAACTACGCGTTCAATCTGTTGGTTCGTAAGTATCAGCAGAAGGTCTATGGATTGATTCGTAAAATGGTAATCGATCATTCCGATGCGGATGATCTGACGCAGGAAACGTTCATTAAGGTCTGGCAGCACCTGGAAACGTTCAGGGGCGACTCCCAGTTGTATACCTGGATCTACCGGATTGCCAGTAACGAAACCTTTAATTTCCTGAACAAAAAACGTCGCCGTTTTTTCCTGTCGCTCGATGTGGTAGACCATGAACTGGAAGCCAAAATTGACGCCGACCCCCTGCTCTCGGGTGATGACATTCAGAATAAGTTACAAAAAGCCATCCTGCGTCTGCCTGAAAAACAACGGCTGGTTTTCCACATGAGGTATTACGACGAAATGCCCTACGAGGAAATGTCGGAAGTGACGGGTACTTCAGAAGGAGCTCTGAAAGCTTCCTATCACCACGCCGTAAAAAAAATTGAAGAATTTTTAAATGGAAATTAAACTTTGCGAACGTAGTTTGTTCCAAGTTAAAATTTTCAACAAACTGATAATCAATCAGTTTTGATTTAATTATCCGCTGATTTTATTGGATAACTACAATGGATAATAAAAAAATACGTTTGGCGGACCTTCCAAAGATTAACCCCGTCCAGACTCCAGACTCATACTTTGAGGATTTGCCCCAGCGAATTCAGGCTCGTGTGCATCAACAACCAGCTAAAGTTCTGAAGCCTCACTGGACGGCCCGGCACAGCTGGTTGTCGGCGGGGGCTGCCGCCAGCGTTGCCATTCTGATGTACCTGAGCTGGCCTACCCGTCAGGATTCCATTGGCGTGGAGACGCTGAGTCAATTACATTCCGAGGATATTGTTCAGTACCTGGAACACGAAAATGTTTCCGTACTGGATCTATCCGAGGTATCGAAAAACAAGATTCTGATTGACAGTTTAAGTAATAATCCACTGCCCGCCGTCAGGGTTTCCAAAAAGGAGATCCTAGAGCAACTTTCCCTGGAAGACATTGACGACATTATTTAGTTCTAATACCCACCGTCACCGCGGTTTTTCCCTGAATACTATGAAAATCTGGATCGCAGGTAGTTTGTTTTTCTTTTTGTCGCTGACCATTCAGGCTCAGAACAAAGGCAAAGAAGGCCAGCAACAAGTCCGGGCCGCCAAAATCACCTGGATTACGAACCGACTTAATCTGACGCCCGACCAGGCCAAAGATTTCTGGCCCCTGTTTAATGAATACGAAGACAAGCGACGGGAAGTACGTCACCGCATCCGTCGCCTGAATGGGGAAACCAATAACCTTTCGGCCAGCGATGATGCCATCCGCAAGAACCTGAAGGAAATCCTTGATCTGAAACAGCAGGAGGTGGATCTGGAGCGGGAATATCAGGCGAAATACCTGAAGGTGATTAACGTAAAACAGTTGTCTGAGTTATACAAAGCCGATCAGCGGTTTACTCAAATGCTGATCCAGCGACTCAATCACGATAGATCTCCGAAAGACAAGGATTCGAATTAGTCTCTGAATTACCCATAAAAAAGCAGCGTGTTCGAACGAATACGCTGCTTTTTTATGGGGTTTCTGCCCTCATTTTGGGAATGCTGGAAAACATTTTATTCATAAAAAAGTCTAAGTAATTAAAACTTACGTTCGTATGTAAGAATTGCTTTTCAACATTTAGATTCGTTAGGCTATTTATGTTACTCATCACTGAAAAATCCCATTACCATCCCTTCAACCGTATGCGTTCTTTCTTCATTGCCCTGGGTGTACTCTGGGCCGGAGTGGCTTCGGCCCAACGAGAAAATATTTCGATTGGTCCAATGGTCGGTGCCAGCTATTCTACTTTACCCAATCTTGGCTCCTCTGTTCAGACTACCAAGTATAAGGTAGGCCCGGCGGCGGGGATCTTTGTTAACTATAGCATTAAAGAGCACTTCGCCTTATCAGCGAACGTTCTGTACGCTCGCTGGGGAACCACCCTCGAAACGCCCGCTCCTTCGTCCAATTTGAATCTTGACTATGTGCACGTACCCATTTTAGCCACTTACTTTTTCGGCAACGATATGGGCCCCGGAGCGGTTCGCCCCAAGCTTTTCCTCGGACCCAGTGTCAGCTTTCAAACGGGCCAGTCGGGAAATCCTCTGATTAACAGAGAAGCTTTCAATAAAATCGATGTGGGAGCCACGGCGGGTGCTGGCCTGAACATTGGTTTTGCCCGTCAGCAGTGGTTAAACATTGATGTCCGGTATAACCTTGGATTTAGCAAAGTGTACAAGGATACGCATGCTCTTAATGACGTTCATAACCAGTCTTTCTCGGTACTGGTAGGTTATAGCTTTCCGCTGGGTTCGTACGATAAAAAGAAAAATTCTTTTTCAGGAAGAACTCGTTAGGCAAGGTTTACTCCATAAAAAAGGCCCGGATCGCTCCGGGCCTTTTTTTGTTACCTATCATTAATTCAGGCGGGGATCAGTCGGGTAATGAGAAAGAACCCGGTAAGCTCCTCCCATTTTTCGCAGGATGGTTCGCCAGAGCTGGTCCGTCTCGGTATCCAGAAGATCCGTGGCTTCGACTCTGGTGACAATCCATGAGTCACGATTTAATTCATTACTCAGCTGTCCGGCATTCCAGCCGGAATACCCAATGAAGAAACGGATATCCTCCGCTTTCAGAGAACCCAGATTCAGCAGTTTTTTTACCTGTTCGAAGTTACCACTCCAGTAGAGATCTCCTTCCAGCTGAATCGAACCCTCAATCAGGTCCGGCCGACGGTGAATGTAATGAAGCGTATTTTTTTCGACCGGCCCGCCTACATACAGCGGAACGTCCGGATAAATGTCGTCTTCCATGACATCATCCAATAATAGCTCCGTCGTTTGATTTAACACCAGACCGAAAGAACCCTGCTCGTTGTGTTCGCAAATCAGTACTACACTTCGCTCAAAATTTTCATCACCCAAAAAAGGTTCAGCCAACAACAAAGAGCCCTTGGTTACCTTCGTTTGAGCATTGTTTTTCCCGGGTAGAAAGTCGCTCAATTCCTTCATGGTCAGATCTCATTTAAAATCACGGTAAAACGGTGCTAAAGCAAGATAACTTAATTTATCAGCAAAACCGTGTACTTTACCAGTAAAAAAATCTGCCAAAACCGAAAAAGAGGTAGCGTTTTTGGTAGGGAGTTTTGCGTTTTTCTGATTGATCATCTCTCCGGTCCATGTCAATCGGTAAAGCCGGGCTACTGAAAAAGCGAAATGGTATTCAACGAAGGAGACGCGGAGTTGAAAGCACCGTGTCTGCGACAACCATTCACTAAAACGACTTCCACAACAGGTATTCTATCATTCACTCCCTCAATCATTCAATATTGACTCTTCACCAGATTTCAACGCCTTTATTTCGATAGGATTCTATATTCTCATTAGCGGTCTGGGAGGACGTGATCAGTAAGTCCAGTTCTTCATAGTCACAAACCTTACAGGTCTCGGCGGTATTAAACTTATCCTTCCAGGCCGTTGCAATGACTTTTTTGGATACCTGAGCCATCTTTTGCTTCACCAGAGCCTCTTCCCAGTAGGGAGTCGTTACCCCCAGTTCGTGGTGAATGGAACAGACGCCCATGATGCAGAAATCCGGACGCAGCCGCTCAATCGTATTGATAACCGCTGCCCCCAGGGTTACCTGGGCCCGCTTGAAAATCCAGCCGCCCATGACGTGCACTTCAACGTTAGGATGTTCGCTGAGAATCTGGGCAATGGAAAGACTATTCGTAAAAATCTGGGCGTTCAACTCCGGCGGCAAAGACCGGGCGATCAGCATATTAGTCGACCCATTATCCAGAATAATCGTTTGTCCGGACTCAAACAACGGGAGAGCTTTCCGGGCAATTTCCTGCTTTTCATCCTGAGCGTAGGCGATTCGTTCGGTCAGTTTCAAAGGAGCCGGAGCTTTAGGAACCGACGGAATGGCTCCTCCGTGGACTTTCTTTAATAACCCCGCCTTGGCCAGTTCATTCAAATCCCGACGAATGGTATCATCTGACACGGTAAGTTCCTGGCTTAGCTCTACGGAACTTACCCGTTGGGACAGAGCCAGTTTCTGAAGGATGTATTGCAGGCGTTCTTCGCGGAGCATTTCGGTTTTATTCGGTTTTACTCCCAAAAGTAATGATTATTTAATTTGGAAGTATGCGTTTTGTTACGGTTTTTTGTTGATATAATTCTTAAATAACGAAAAATAACGCATGAAGTTAGTCATATTCGATATGGACGGAGTACTGGTGGATAGTGAACCTATCTATCATCATTTCCATCCCTATTACTTCGAAACTCAGTTAGGCATTACCTTAAGTCAGGAAGAACTGGACAGCGTCACGGGCGTGGCTCCCCGGGAGATTTTCGGTCGATTCAAGACGATTTACCCGGATAAGCTTCCTGAACCTGCCGTTGTCTACGTGGAACGGGAGTATGATTTATTAATGGAAAAATTTGCCAGTCTGGAGCCTTTGCCCCTGGTACCGGGCATTGCGGAAGTACTAGTTACGTTGCAGGAACAGCAGATTTCTATGGTTCTTTCTTCCTCTAATCAGCGTCGAATGATTGAGCTGTGTCTGGATCGATCCGGATTCCGGCCTTACTTCCAGAATATTCTGAGTGGAGAAGACGTCCCCCGCTCCAAGCCTGATCCCGAAATTTTTCTACGCCAGGCCGCTTTTTACGGAGTTAAACCTGAGGAGTGTCTGGTTATTGAAGACTCTACGAATGGCTGCCGGGCCGCTAAAGCAGCGGGTATGGCTTGCCTGGGTTACGTCAATCCCAATTCAGGAAATCAGGATTTATCGCTGGCCGACTGGCGAATCGATTCCTGGAATGACGCTTCCCTGTCTCAATTAATGACCATCTTAAACAGTACGGATTTACAAACGGTTTTATAGGTATGAAACGAATTCTGATTGATATGGACGACGTGCTGGCGGATGCCTCCGGACGTTTCATTGAATATTGTGTGAATCGGGTCGGCAAAACGGTTACCCGTGAGTTACTACAGGGACCCAATTGGGCCGAAGCCGTTGATATTCACGCCGATACTGTTAAAACCTGGGTTCACGAACCCGGCTTTTTCCGGGGCATGCAGGTGATGCCCGATGCTCAGGAAGTAGTGAAACGACTGCTTAGTCACTACGAAGTGTTCATCGTTTCAGCGGCCACGGAATTTCCTAATTCGCTGAAAGAGAAAGTAGACTGGCTGGCCGAGTATTTCCCTTTCATTGACTGGCGGTACATCGTCCTTTGCGGACACAAGTGGATGATTGATGCAGATTACCTGATCGACGATCATGAAAAAAATCTGAGTACCTTTCGTGGGACACCGATATTATTCGATGCCCCTCATAACCAAAGGCTGGAAGGCTACCAACGCGTAAAAACCTGGCGTGAGGTGGAACGATTACTGTTGCCCGCTCAGGTTGAGGCATAAGCCAAGACCAAACCGAAACTGAACTGACCCTTATGATTTCTTCTGAAATCACCGAACCCCAGCGACTGAACTATCCCGCCGCCCGATTAGCGGTCAGTACCTTTTTCTTTTTAATGGGGCTGAGTTTTTCCAGCTGGGCGGCTCGAATTCCTGACATTAAGGATGCCATGCATTTAAGTCCGGGTCAGCTCGGCACAATCCTGCTGGGCATGCCGCTGGGTTCGCTGGTGGCACTGGCTCCGGCGGGATGGCTGGTTACCAAAATCGGCAGTCGAAAGGTAACCTTGTGGTCGGTGATCGTTTACGTAGGTTTATTACCCCTTCTGGGATTGACAACCGAAGGCTGGCAACTGGGCCTCATTCTGTTCTGCTACGGAGCGGCTGGTGATGTGGCCAATATTGCGGTCAATACGCAGGTAGTTAGCGTGGAAACCGGATTGGGAAAACCCATCATGTCTTCCTGCCACGGACTGTTCAGCATGGGAGCTTTTGCCGGGTCAGCTCTGGGTGGAGTGGCCATTGCTTCTCACCTTACGCCTCTGTACCATTTTCTGGCGGTACTGATCCTCTCGGTGTTTATTGCTTTGTTTTCGTTTCGTTCCCTGATCAGTACGGATCGTAACGAACAGACCAGCTCCGAAAAAACTCCGCTGTTTGTCCTGCCCGATCGAGCGTTACTCCTGCTGGGGCTCATATCCTTCTGCTGCATGCTGACCGAAGGTGCTATGGCCGACTGGTCATCCCTGTATTATCGTCAAAGTGGTGGAGTGGTAGCCTCCATGGGTTATACCGCATTTACGATTACCATGGCCGCGGGCCGGTTCATGGGCGACTGGCTCACCGTTCACTATGGTATCCGTAAGATGCTTAAAATGAGCGGATTAGGCATTGCTCTGGGAATGGCTCTGGCGGTAGGAATGCCCTTTCCCATGGCCGTCATTGCGGGTTTCCTGATTATTGGGTTTGGCGTTGCCGCCGTAGTTCCACTGGTGTATTCCGAAGCGGGACGATCCGAAACCATGTCGGCGGGCATTGCCCTGGCAGCCGTATCTACCGTGGGCTATACCGGATTTCTGATGGGACCGCCCCTGATCGGTTTTATTGCCGAAGCCGCTACGCTTCGAATCGCCCTGGCCATCGTTATTATTCTGGGCTTCATGATCTGGTTATTGGCCCGTCGAATCAAACGCTAACTTAAAGTATATCCGGTAGTCAAAGAAAAAACTCCACTCAAACGAGCGGAGTTTTTCAACCTTCCCACTATAAACTACTCTGATAAAATCTGTATATCCTTCAGGGCTGAGCCCCCACTGATGTTCCGTTTGATACGTTCCGAAAATGAATCGGACTGAATGGTTTGATGATTTTCGCGGGAAAAGGTCAAATCAAAAATTTGATTTTAATGATTCCTCCTGATTTCACGCCGCCTTTTTAAAGCATCATTCATAGTCCCAGGCACTGCTTCAAAAGCCTACCACTCAGTCTGGATTTGAATTAAGCATGGAGCGAATCTGAAACAAAACCGCTCGGTATATTTTAATTCTATTTTAAGTTCCTTATTGCCTGAAAACTAGCTTTCAGATCCGAATCATTCCTATTCTGAATGCCAGTAGCCGTAGATTTCCTGTACATTTGCTACGCTTTTTTCCTTTCTTATGAATAACACCTCTACCCTGAAAATCTGGTCGGGTTTGCTTTACCTGTATCTAGCCTGGGGAAGTACCTATCTGGCTCTTCATTATCTGGTTGAAACCGTTCCGCCCCTAATGGCTTCCGGGTTTCGGAATCTTTCAGCAGGTGTTATCATGATGATCTGGGCAAAAATCACTGAACCCCAGGTGAAACTCAGCTCAAAGGCCTGGATTACTTCCCTGATTATAGGTACTTTATTATTAGGGGTTGGCAACGGCGGTGTGACCATTGCCCTGGCCTGGGTTCCCACCGGTTACGCCGCCCTGATCGTGGCAGCAGTTCCTATCTGGCTGGTGCTGTTACAATGGCTCTGGCTTCGAACGATCCCCAGTCCTCTGGTTATGATCGGCGTATTGATCGGTCTGGCTGGAGTGGGTTTATTACTGGACTTCGACTCGTTCTCGCTGGAAGGAGATTCGGCTCAGTTTACGCTGGGTATCATTGCCTTATTGACGGCTACCTTTTGCTGGAGCCTGGGTATGATCGTCTCGCAGCGGGCTCAGTTGCCCTACTCGGCAGCCTATCTTTCAGCCATGCAAATGCTGGGCGGTGGCACCGTTACCCTGCTGGGAAGTCTGATTTCGGGTGAATTTCCCCGGTTGAACACGGACGGATTCAACCTGAGTACTTTATACTCTTATTTATACCTCCTGATCTTCGGGTCATTGCTTGGTTTTTCGGTATTTAGCTGGTTATCTCAACGTACTTCTCCTACCTTACTGGCAACGTACAATTACGTTAACCCTCTGGTTGCCCTGCTTCTGGGGTATGTATTTGTGAATGAGCCTTTATCGCTGAAAGTGATTATTGCCGCAGGAATCATCATTCTGGCGGTTGTATTGATTTCCATAGGTCAGCGGCTGAAAAAAAGAGTTGAACTGGCTCAACAGGAATAGCAACCCGACGGGTAAGGTGCGTTCCACCGCAATCACGTCTACTCTCAGGAACCTTAATGTATTTAGTTACTCTAATCTCTATTGTATTGGTATGAAAAAATCCTGGTTGATTTTCTTTGGCAGTATGCTTTTTCTAAACGTGCAGGCTCAACAGGTTATCCCTCTTTACGACTTTAGTCCCATCCCCAATCAGGGGGCCAAAGCATCCGTGACGGATGAGATCGTGGAAGGGTCCGGTAAGGATTCGTTTCACCGAATTAAAAATGTAACGAAGCCTTCCATTACCGTCTATAAACCCGAAAAGCCCAACGGTACATCGGTAATCATTTGCCCCGGCGGGGGTTACCATATTCTGGCCATCGACCATGAAGGCGTTGACGTAGCGAAAATGTTCAATGAAGCGGGGGTTACGGCCTTTGTTCTGAAATACCGGCTTCCTTCTACGGAAAACCTGCTGGAAGTTAAGGAAATTGGACCGTTGATGGACGCCCAGCAGGCCATCCGGCTGGTGCGTTCAAGAGCGAAAGAATTTGGTGTCAAGCCAGACCGAATTGGTATCATGGGTTTCTCGGCGGGTGGACACGTGGCCTCTACGGCGGGAACACATTTTGAAAAACCCGTGGGTAGCTGGAAAGGACGGCCTGACGTTTCGGTTCGTCCGGATTTTATGATTTTGTTATATCCCGTTATTACCATGGATCCGGCGTTTACCCACATGGGCTCCCACGACGCTCTGATTGGGAAGAAGCCTACGCCTGAGTTAGAAACGGAATACTCCAACGAGAAACAGATTACCGCTAAAACGCCTCCGACCTTTCTGGTGCACGCGGCGGATGATAAGGCGGTTCCCGTCAATAACTCCATCAGTTTCTTTCAGGCTTTGCAGAAAAATGAGGTTCCTGCCGAGTTGCACGTCTACCCCAAAGGCGGTCATGGATTTGGCATGAATAATAAAACGACTCCCGATCAATGGACGGAGCGTTTAAAGAACTGGATGAGTACGCTTTTTTAACAGCCCGATCAGTAAACAACAAAAAGCTCCGGCGTATCAACGCCGGAGCTTTTTGTTGTTTAATCCCGCTGGGAAGACCGTCGCACGAGCAGATCTGTCTGCAAAATCCGGGTCTGATAACGGATAGGTTTTCCCTTTTTCTCGATCAGATCAATCAATAATTCCGCTGCCTGTTGGCCCATCTCAAAACCGGGCTGGGCCACCGAGCTTAGGGGCGGGTCCAGTAAGGGAGCAATCGGAGGATCAGAAAAACCGATTAATGAAACCTGATCGGGCATTTTCATACCAACCTCGCGAATGGCTAAATGAGCCCCCAGAGCAATACTTGTACTAGCCGCCAGAATGCCATCGGGATGATCCGTCAGGTCAGAGAACAACTCTTTGGTTAACTGATTGCCACTGGCCTGTCGGAAAGGTCCTTCCACCAGCCACTCGTTCCGAACGGGCAGATTATGTTTTTGTAAAGCGGCCTTAAATCCCGCCGTCCGTTGCTGAACGATGGGTAAATGCTGCGGTCCGGTTAAGCAGGCTAATTTTCGACAGCCCTGTTCAATCAAATGTTCTGTTCCCCGAAAAGCCCCGTCAAAATCATCGACAATCACCTGGTGGGTTTGAAAATTTTCTACTTTCCGGTCAAAAAAAACGACGGGAATGCCCTGTTCCTGCAGGGTATGAAAGTGGTCCAGATTCCGAATCTGACTGGCGGTCGAAACGATCAGCCCATCTGCCCGGCGAACCAGAATGTTTCGCACATCGGTTACTTCCCGTTCGACTGAATCATGACTTTGATAGATCATGATGTAATACCCCATCCGATACGCCACGTCCTCGATACCACTGATGACGGAGCTAAAAAATGAGTTCGCAATCTCAGGAACGATAATGCCGATGGTCTGGCTGCGACTCCGTTGTAAACTCAGAGCAATGGGGTTGGGCGTATAACTCAGCTCCCGGGCTAATTCCAGAACGCGTTGTTTCGTCTCAGCTCCAATTTCACTACTGTCGCGTAAGGCACGGGAAACGGTTGACTTGGATAAGCCCAGCCTTCGGGCAATTTCTTTCAGCGTAATAATAGGTGTATTGGCCATAAGGGAAGGCAGCCTTTCTATAAATAATACAATTTGTTTCGTTCATAGAAAAGAGCTGCCATTAGAGGCTAAAAAGCAGAAATTGAATTTTACCGCAAAAAAACTGAAGTAAAGATAGTTTCCGGGAACGGTTTCGGGAACGGTTGCGTAAAAATATTTTCATATTCCCTTGGTAGAGGCCTCTTCATGCCCCTAATATCATTCCATGATTTCGCCAGAATTTGCTTCGGTGAAAATCTGATTTCCAGGAATAATCGAATGTGATATCCACTAATCTCAGGTCTATGAACAGCACGTCCCGCCGTCCTACTTTACGCTCAACGGTAGCAAAATCGAAGATTACTACTGCTCAACTGTTCGAACGCTTCATTCAAAATGCCGACGCTACCGCTTTTTCCGATCTGTACCATCGGTATCACAAGCGGTTATTAGTATACGCAACCAAGATTCTGAACTCAACCGAACTTGCCGAAGAAGTAGTATTGGACGTGTTTATGCACTTCTGGACCAACCGTTCCCGTTTGCAGATTCATACCTCGTTTGAGTCCTATCTATTCCGCTCGGTGCGTAACCTGGCTTTCGATTATTTAAAGCATTACCGTCACGAATTACATTTACACGAAATCACGCCGGAAGTAGCCAACTCGCTGCCGCTGTCCGAAGATCGCCTGGCTGATCAGTACGATTACCAGATTGTCAGCAATTTCATTGAAACGAATATCTCAGCATTACCCAAACGCTGCCGTCTGATTTTCCGCATGAGTCGCGAAGAAGGACTGATGTACCGGGAAATTGCCGAGAAATTAAACCTCTCGATTAAAACCGTAGAAGCCCAAATGGGACGAGCCTTAAAGATGCTGCGTTCTGCCTACGAGCAACAGTTCCAGGCCGTATAAAGAGTACCAACCCACTATAAGATTGCCCGAAGAGCCGTTGCCCCGCAACGGCTCTTTTGTTAGCTATGGATACGATCCATAATAAGCCCCGGTGATAACCCCCATTTACACAACCCCGGATTGTGATCCGGGACTATTGATGTGTAACCCCTCCGGAGTTATGGTTTCATTGCTACGAACTTTCGGGTTTGTAATCCTGAACTACGCTCTTTCGGATTTATAATCCGAAAGCCCTCTGCAGGGGATTTATAATCCATGAACTTCCCCGGATCAAATCCGGGTCATCCAGACCGGGTCCTTCCAGACCGGGTCCTTCCAGACCGGGTCCTTCTATCCGCCGTAGTTGGTGTCCTCACCAATCACTTCCTTACAACTGGCTGGTGAGACACCAGCCAGGGCAGAATAAATATGAACCCCTATTATTACCCCGGGTCATCACCCGGGGCTACACAGATTGAACCCCGCCGGGGTTCTTACGTTCAGTTCCCCGCCGTAGTTGGTGTCCCCACCAACCACTTCCTTACAACTGGCTGGTGAGACACCAGCCAGGGCAGAATAAATATGAACCCCTATTATTACCCCGGGTTATAACCCGGGGCTACACAGATTGAACCCCGCTGGGGTTCTTACGTTCATTGTCAAAAGTCTCTCCTACCTTTATAGGTTTTACCTTTTCAACTGAAAACTCAAAACCGCAGCGGCGGCCGCCCAAAACTAAAAATAAACCGGATGCACCTTTACTTTAAATTTGGGAGGGACTTTGGAAACCCGAAACTCCACCGCTGGAGCCGGAATTTTGAAGCAGTTAGCGATGAAAAGCAAACTTCGAAGCAGGTTGGAATGCGTAGGAATGCGGGTTAAATCCAGGTCCGGAGAAATGAAAAACTGTCGAACCGGACGGCGACCCAGAGCCACACTTTTTTCATAATCAGCCGAAATCATGTTGTCAATGCCGTACCCGACGGCGATGTTCATCAGCTTAGGCCAGCGAATCTGACGATCTTCCAGTCTTTGAAAAGAAGAAGGGTTGACCGACAGCCAGTAGGTTTGTCCGTTGTAATCTTTTAGCCATCTTTCATTCCAGCTCCGGCCTAATAATTCCGGACGTTCGCGGGCAAGCCGGGTGGAATGAACGCTCCATTTGGGCGTAACCCGCACCTCCCCCCAGCTCAGCTGCTGAGCAACCAGAATGGCTGGTCCGGTTAAATTCGCCGCAATATCGCCCAGCGAAAAACCATAATCCGGCGAAAACCCATCCAGAATTTCAATGGGTAGCATGAAGGAAATGCCGCTGGTAGCTCCCGAAATAGCGGCCTGTCTGTTATTCATCCCCGCCCACTGATAGGACGACATCCCAATCCGGGCAATCTGGTACGCGGTATAGGCGTGCCCTGCCTTATCAATCTGCAACCACTCGTGATTGTCGTTGAAGGTATGAAAGTTCTTCAGCGGTTTCTTGTACCAGGCTTTGCTTAATCCGTAAATCGTTCCGGCAAAACCTACTCCCTGTCCGATTAATAACCCATTGAGTCGATTCTGCCGAATTTGGGCGAAAACCGACTGGGTGACGCATAAAAGAAGCAGGAAAAATATACGCATAGAATGAATTCTGAGCTGCAAATAAAATACATCCCCGTGAAGTGCCCTGCGTATTATTCAGAATTGGTCCATTCTTGGCCGTTCAGTACGAAGAAATGAATAAGTGCTTTGCGTGGAAGTTTTAACCTAAAAAACTCCAAACACTCAACTCAAAACTCACGCTCAATAACTACCCAGGTATTTGCGAACGCCCCATTCCAGAGCCAGAAGTGTAATAAGAATGAAGAAAATCCAGCGTAAGTTAATAGGCTCCCGAAGGTCTTCCGTGCTGGTAAGCTTATCCGGCAAGTCCCGGCTTAGGAGGGCTTTTTCGAGATTATCCAGTTGACTGGCCGTAAAAAACTGACCACCCGTCTGCTGGCTTAACTGACGTAATCCATTATAATCTGCGGTTGTGTTGGCGAGTTCCAGTTGCTCGTCGCGAATGATGAATTCGCCCGAAGCCGTCTCATCCTTGCCTACTACTTTTGCCGTCGCCGTGTACCGGTACACGCCAACGGGTAAATTACTGATCTCGAAGCGACTGGCTGCGGATACATACGTATACTTGCGGACCTGCCCCTTTTCATTCGTTACGTTTAAGGCTACTTCGGGTCCGTAAATTCGTTCGTAGAGATCATTGTAAATTTCGGTTTCAAAAGCCACCCGGTCTTCAATCTGGAATTGACTTTGCGTAGGATAAACCCGTAGTTTTCGCTTGTCATCCTTCGCTGATAAAAACTGGATAATCTTTGTAAAAAGATCATCAACGGCTTCCTGTTTTTCGGTCAACCGATATTCTTCCAGACGCCATTCCCACAGCCCCTCTCCCAGTAATACTGCACCACGTTTCGCACCGGTGTTGAGCACCAGTAAGGGTTTGGTCGTTTCGATGTTATTTTTCTTCTGATACAGTACGACCTCAGAGTTAGCCAGGGGCTTTACTTCTCCGAAAGGCACCGTCATGGGCGGCAGGCGACGCAGTACTTCCATCGTTTCAGGATTCAGATTCAATCGGGTAAAGCTGCGATTGTAAAATCCGGTCACCTTATCTATCTGACCGGGCTGCGACTGAATCTGGGCAATCTGCTGGGCATTATTCAGTTGAGTCGTACCCGTTTGACTGGCCACAATCCAGAAGGCGGGAACGCCGGTGTCCAGTAATCTTTTTATATAAGCTCCCGCCGAATTAAAGGCATCCGGCTGCTGATGAAGGATGAGTAAATCGTACTTTTTCTCAGAAGGCTGGGCCGGCGAGTTGGGGTTAATAATCTGAAAATCAAACTCAAAATTGTCGTTTTTCTCAACGATGCTTCGAATGGCTTTTATGTCCGGATGGGGAGCGGAAGCAACTAGTAATATCTTCTGCCGACCATCAATAACCTCAATGTAGAGGTCTTTCCGATTATTTTGCGTACTGAATTCTCCGGGCAATGGCAACACTTCCACCGTCAGGTGCTGAACGCCTTTCACCGAAGCCTGCGTCGTGAAATTAACCGTTGCCAGGGCATTTTCTTTGTCAAAACGAACGCTTTGCTGACTTAAGGTCTGCCCTCCCTTGCGAAGCACTACGGTAGCGGCTTTTCCGGCGTATCCGTCGGCCACAATATCAGCCTGTAGCGGAAACTGATTCCCGAGATAGGCAATCTGATTGGCCGAAAGAGATTTGAGATTAACGTCCCGTTTGGGAGTCGTATCACCAACGGCCAGGGCATGAATGGGAAAGGAATAAGAACTAAACGTCGGCGAAGCTCCCCGGTTCACGATGCCATCCGAAAGCAGGATTACATCGGTCACGTTTCGGCCTTCGAAGTTAGTTTTGACGTTGCCTAAAAGGCTGGAAAGATCCGTTGACTTCTGAGCGAACCGCACGGAATCCAGCGTTGATACGGGCGATTCCCGGAACGTTTGCAGAGCTACGGCGTACCCTTTATTCTCTAATGATTCACTCAGCTTTTTCAGTCCTGTAATCAGCTTTTCGCCCTGCTTCCCCACCGAAGCAGAGTTATCCAGAGCCAGCACCACCGTTTTCTTTTCGATACTGACCTCCGTCTGTCTAAGTACCAGATCAAGCAGCAGGAAGCACAGCGTAGAGACTACGACAAACCGAAGTCCGGCCAGAGCCAGATTCGCTGCTTTACTCCAGGTCGATTGAGGCTGATAGAGAAGAAAGGCGTAGATTCCGCCTACCAGCAGGCACAGCAAAATCCACCACGGCGACGACTGAAAAACAAAGTTCAAATGGGTTAGAGTTTCGGGTTCAGTGTTTTGAGTCTGGAGTTTTGAGTTGAAGAACCTTAAAGATTGGCACTGCCACTTCAGGTATTAACTCAAAACCCTAAACCCAAAACTCCAAACGCTGCCTAGGTCAATAAACCACCGTTAACGTGGATGGTTTGACCCGTAATATATTTTGACATATCAGAACCCAGGAAGACGCAGGCGTCAGCCACTTCTTCGGGCTCACCACCGCGTTTCATGGGGATTGAGTTCATCCATTCTTCTACGGCCTTCTCGTTTACTTCACCGGTCATTTCGGTAACGATGAAACCGGGAGCGATGGCATTGGAACGAACGTTACGGCTGGCTAACTCCAGGGCAACGGATTTCGTGAAGCCAATGATGCCCGCTTTGGAAGCGGCATAGTTAGCCTGACCGGCATTTCCACGAACGCCCACAATAGACGTCAGGTTAATGATGGAACCACTTCTGGCTTTCATCATCGTGCGGGTTGCCGCTTTTGTCAGGTTGAATACTGATTTCAGGTTCACCCGGATTACTTCATCCCATGCCTCTTCCGTCATTCGCATCAACAGACCGTCTTTCGTAATACCAGCATTGTTCACCAGTACATCCAGCGTACCAAAGTCAGCCACAACCTGCGTAACCAGCTCTTCAGCAGCCTTAAAATCGGACGCATCCGAACGGTATCCTTTGGCTTTAACGCCCAGAGCGGCTAATTCTGCTTCAAGAGCCTGACCTTTTTCTACACTCGACAGATAAGTAAAGGCTACGGAAGCACCTTCCTGAGCGAAACGTGTGGCAATGGCCCGGCCGATTCCCCGGGAAGCTCCCGTAATCAGAGCAACTTTTCCTTCTAATAAAGGCATAACTAATAAAAGTGTTTGAAGTACAAGTAACAAAATTAACCGCAGAAAATCAGAATCCCGTTTGGAGTTAATAGTTTTCTGTTTCGAGTTTAGAAGTTACGCTTCTTCCAGAAAAGAAAATATTCTGACCAAACGTTGACTTTTCGCTTCATTGTGAAGCAACCCCGGATCCCCATCCGGGTTGCACCTGCCGTGGTTGGTATTCTTACCAAACCCTTTTTACAACTGCTGGTGAGACATCAGCCGCGGCATGGTAATCTTTCTATCAACAACCCCGGATTCACATCCGGGGCTATTCAGATTCAACCCCGCTAGGGTTCTTACGTTCAGTTCCAAAGGGATCCCCTACCTTTACGGGTTTTACTTTCCAACTGACAACTGACAACTGACAACTGACAACTGACAACTGACAACTGACAACTGACAACTGACAACTGACAACTGACAACTGACAACTGACAACTGACAACTGACAACTGA
>CAJYIW010000012.1 GCA_913775095.1 uncultured Siphonobacter sp.
AGGCGGCTGTTTTCGGCTTGCAAGTCGTTGACCTGGGTTTGCAGGGCCCGGGCTTTTTTCTTGCTCACGCAGGAGGTGGTCATTACGGCTGTGGACAAAGCCAGCATTACCCAAACTTTTCTCATAATGTGGATACTAGTTTTAAAGGGGATGTTTAGCAAATTCAGTTTTCGGATGCAAATATACCAGAGTGTTTCCCAGTATACTATGCAGAGATATACGGTATTTTACCAAAGGATGGTTCTAAAATAGCCGAATTTGCAAGGATTAGAGAAAGCAGTGAGGCTGCCCTCGCCTTGAAAATCAAGACCTGTATCTTTAGAAACTTCTGCTTTGGGGTTCTGTGGGGGTTCATAAAAAACTGACCGGGATAAAATTTCCCGGTCAGTCCATTCCCAATTTTCTTTAGTACTAGTAAAGAACCTTAAAATTCCACTTTTTTGCCAAGAGTGCCTTCTGAAAGGAATTAGAATTTTGTTAGAATTTTCAGGACACGAATCAGAATCAAGTTTCCACTTAGCTCTAAACCAGACGGTTTCGAAATTTCCGGGATTTTATCCTTACGCTTCCTCTACCTTATACGTTGAAAATTACATTCTTTGATATTACCAGAAAATGATCTTATTTTATCTGCTAATAACTAAACAAGTACCCGGAATTAATAACACATAAACAACAGTTTGAAAATCTGAAGAAGTTAACTTTAAGTAAACAAAGAAAGTTAAGACTTGAACTTTGAGATTCGCAACGATGTGATCGAAGTAGTTCTTTAGGCTGGGATTAAAAGGCAGGTATAGACAAACCTGTATGAAATCTATAAAAACGAACTCCCCGTCCTGTTAACAGCAAGCTATACCTAAAAATCAGCTGATGAGTAGTTCGCATTACCCGGCCTGCCTGTTATAGATGTATCAACAAAAAAGGTTCGACTTTTCAGCCGAACCTTTTTTGTTACTAAGAAAACCTATTCTTCGTCTGAAGCAGAAGTTGCAGTACGAGGAGTTTTTTCTTTCATTGAAAGTTCATATCCGCTAATGCCATCTTCTTCGTAAGTGAAAGGCTTAATATCGAACGTATAATCGAATGCTTTATAATCTAATCCGGTTCTGTCAAAGATTGTACCTAAAGCAATGCCATGGCCACGGCCACTTTTCGCGATTGGGAAAGCATCTGAATCCGCGTCATCAGCCTTCACCAGGAAGAAGGAACCAACCCCTCTTTTTCTCTCTTCCGTACCTACTTTGAACTTGGTTGAAGCAGGATCAGCTTCCAGTAATTCCAGTACTGCAGGAGATAACAGCAGTTTACCCTTTTTAGAAATGGAAGTAGTGGGGGCTTCTTTTGTTTTGGCTGATTTTTTCTTTTCTTCTACGTAGTCGTTAGGAGAAAAGAAAAGAATTGATTTTTTTTTCATGAATTGATAAATAATTAATTGTGCTGCTTGTGTATAGTAACGAAACAAATATCTGATTTATGATTTAAAAAACAAACGCGTTCATCTCATAAATCGATAGGTATGAAGTTTTTATATACGTTATTCAAAGAATTTGGACCTGGATACTGCTTTGTTACTAGTATTCTACAACTAATACAAATCTGTTATTGTTTTTGAAAGGGTGTTTAAAACAGAAATTTAAGTCTATAAATGGATTGATGAATGGCCTTTGCAGGTCTGACTAATGGGATGCAGATAAGTTTAATCGATCATTTATTTAAATGTAAAATTTGTTAATAGTTTAAATTAATAATTCATTTTGTACGGTATCGATATACTTATAGGTACTTGATAAAGAATCATTTTAAAACTCAGGAATGAAGCTATAAACCCAGTGAATTAATAGGTAATCCTGCACACGGAGGTAGCTGATTTCTTAGAATAATCCCTGCTTCAATCACTGGAATTAATACCTCAATGTATGGAATCCGATGATTATATCGTTTGTTAGGTTCGAATATCTCCTGGTATCTGAACGCATTCAAGGAGCGAAAATTTTCTCAGAACGATGGATTGGTACGGATTTTATTCCCGTCAAAAGGCTTAGTTATTAGAGAGTTACGAATAATTTTTGAGTATCTTCGGCTCGTATCCCCGGAGATACACTATACCCAGTTTTCTTTTAGATCCATGAAAAAACCTTATTTACTGTTTTTCCCTTCGCAGGCCTTGCTGCTTTTCTTCGCTTTTGCCTTGTTGTCCTGTGGGAAAAGCCCCAATCCTGAACCTGCGGAACCGGATAAATACCTGGTTAAAGCCGAAGCCATTGATTCGCTTTCGGTGAATGAGGTCAGAACGCAGGTAGGGGCCATGAATGCTTTATATGCCAGTTTTGTACGGTACGGAGTTAAAGCTTATCGAATTACGTACAAAACGAAAAATACCGATAACCAGGAAATCGAAGCTTCTGGTGCGGTAGTGATTCCTTTGATCGGTACGAATGACAAAGCTGTTCCCATGATTAGTTATCAGCACGGAACGATTGCTACCGAGTCGCAGGCTCCTTCTAATTTCAATCCGGCAGGTACGGATTCCAAACTGGTTATTCTGCTATCGGCTCTGGGATATGTATCCGTGGCTCCCGATTACATTGGCTATGGCGTATCAAAAAATCTGCCTCATCCCTACGAACATCGCCAGGGACTCTCCCAGGCCAGTCTGGATTTACTGCGGGCAGCGAAAGAATATTTTGCAAAAAAAGATACCCGTTACTGGGATAAGCGGCTTTACCTCACGGGCTATTCAGAAGGAGGATATTCCACCATGTCCTTACTGAAAAAGATGGAAGAAGAAGCTTCGGGAGAGTTTAATCTTCGGGCGGTTTCCGTCGGTTCAGGAGCTTATAACAAAACGGAATTTATGAAATACATTGTCAATAATCAGGCGACCACTACGGTTGGGTACAACCGGTTATACGCCTGGGTTTTACTGACCTATAACCGGATTTACGGCTTAAACCGGCCGGCGAGTTATTATTTCAAAGAGCCGTATGCTTCACAAATTCCGGCACAGGTAAAGAATCTGACTGATCTGTCAGCCTTGAACATCAATACCAGTATCAGCAATACGTTTACGGATTCCTTCAAAAAAGCACTCAACGATGGTACGGATACGGCCTTTCTGAATGCCGTCAAGGATAATGATGTGTACGACTGGAAGCCGAATACTACGCTGTGGATGTATCATGGTACGGCGGATGATCTGGTTCCGGTTCTCAATTCCCAGACGGCCTTCAATGCCATGAAAGCCAAAGGAGCGACGAAGGTTAAGTACACGCCTCTGACGGGTAAAGACCATACGACCGCCGTTCAGGATTACGCTTTGGGAACGCTGGAAATGCTCGGTACCAATCCCTGATGATGCCTATCAGATGCCTTAAAGAAAAACCCGGCTGGAATCTTCCAGCCGGGTTTTTCTTTAAGGCATCTTTCTAAGTCCTTCCCATTTCACTTTCCAGTGCCGGGGTAAGCCAGGATTTTCCCGCGTGTGGCCATCAAATCCCGCACAGAGTAAGGCGGCTGCGGCCAGCAGGCCACCGTTGCCGGGCAGGTAAATGCGTAAGCGTCCATCCTGAAAATTATGACCATTGGGAAGGTATGTATTTTTCTGAACGGGCATCAGTAACGCTTCGATTGCTTTTTCGGGTTGGTACAGGCGGGTGGCCGTCATGGCCGTCATCGGAAAATCCCAGCCCCAGGTATGACCCCAGTTCCACTTTTCCCAGATCAGATTCAGGGTGCGGTGCATAACCGTGGAGTCCGTTCCCGTCTGTTGCGGCATAACCCCTAAAGCTCCTAATACGGCGGGATGGTCAATCATCCAGTCAGGATTGGTATAGGAATCGGGAGCACTTTCGGTGGCCAGATAAACGCCATCTTTCTGAGGCAGAGGCGAAAGCTTCTGTAGTACGTCGTCCCATGCTTTCTTACGTCCCAGTTTTTGCCGTTCCCGCCATTGCTGAGCCGTCTCCAGAGCCCATCGCCAGTAGGTTAGTTCAAACGTAGGATTGAAGGTTTCTTCCTGATGAAAGCATTCCTGAGCTGGAATTAATCCTTTACCCAATACATACCGGTTCCCTTCCAGTGTAGCGTAAGAAGCCATGAAGTCAGCCGTAGCTTCCACCAGATCCGAGTATTTCTTCAAAACTCCTGGATTGGTTTTATCCCGGTAACATAATTCAGCCAGATAAATAAAATGGGGCTGTTGCCAGATCAGGAAAGATCCTACCGAGGACGGGGTTTCGTTGCCTTCGCGGTCAGTCATCTTTGGCCACCTTACTCCTTTATACCCCTGCCGAACGGCAATGGCTTTGGCTTTATCTACCGTTTTTCGGTACCAGTCCAGACTTTTTTCCATCAGTTCCGTTCGGCCCCAGAGTGCAAAATGGACGCCGTGCCACCAGTGCATTTCCAGGTGAGGTTTGCCGTACCAGCTGTTATAGGTCAGTCCGGTTTCCTGCGGCGGCATGGCCTGCGTACAGTTAATTTTGGTGAGGTACTGGGAAAGAATAATGCGGCGTTCGAGTTCTTTGGCTCGTGGGTCAGTAGTTTCGGAAAAATCAATGGCTGCTCCTGACATCCAGAATTTTTTCCAGCCATTGATACTGCTGGTTTGTGTTTCGGCGAAGCCTGGAGTGCTGCCCGTTTCGGGCGTAAATAAGGCTAAGAAGGTTAAGGTGGGTTCGGTCGAATCAAGCAGATATTCGTGCGGCTGAGCGGATTGAAGGGTGGCCTTACCTGTCCAGTTCAGGTTAACGAAATAGTGATCCTGATCGAGTTGGTGTTCAATTCGGGCCGCTGTGCCAGACTGGGTAACAATTCGTGAGGTATGTTTATTCGAATGCTCATAATACGCTCCGGCATCCACGAATTGATTAGTGGGATACGGAAAACGCAACCGGACTTTCAACCGTTTCTGAGCTAGTAAAGGCGATTTAACCTGAGTGGCTACGGCGTCTTTGCTTTGATGACCATAGGTGATGACATCGACCGGCGTACCTTCCAGCTCAAAATGGCTGGTGATGGTTCCCGTCCATAGGTTCAGCTCCTGACGAATGTGGGTGAGATCGGAAGGCCGGGCTTCGCTTCCATCCTTTTTCAGTAAAACCAGACCTAGGTTACCCAACTGAAGGCGGTGCGGGTTCTGACGAACAAAATCAATGGCCGCTTTTTCCCGGGCCGTGGTTCCCTTCTGAACGGCATAGGTTACCTGCCTGCCCTGTTGCGGGTAAGGCTTCAGCGATTCTTCGAGGGTATACTTCTCGGGGTTAGGGAAACTATGCCAGCCCCATTCCGACTGCGTTCCCAGGGGAACCCCCTGAGCATAGTACGACGGAAAGGTCTGTAAACCCGTGGCATCAACGGTAAATGCGAAACTGCCGTTCCCTACGGATACCGAGGCCAGCGTATCCATTTTCTTGGTAATAACCGAATGACGCTCGACGAGAGCCTGTCGATCAATGCGTTGGGCCAGTAACAGGTTGGGTAAGAGTACTAAAGTCCAGAGGTATGTTTTCATCGATTATTCGAGTAGATTATCGAAGAGACGATGAAGCACCAGAATAGCCCTGTAGGAAAAGGAAAAAGGCAGACGCTGCCGTCTGCCTTTTGAGCTATTGATTTAAACGTATGTACTACGATCCGCACATTTCACAACCTTCGGGGTCATCAAGAGAGCAGGCAATGGCTGCCTTCGCATCTTCTTCAGACCACTTCATAGGCTCGGCGTCTTTCATCATTACTGGAGTGGAAAGGGCCGCCTGTGCTTCGGGAGTAGCCAGGTAATTCATTGCTTTCTCGTGCACCGTTGCCGTGCTGGGCTGAATCGCTACCTGAGCCTGCGTTTCTACCGTGAACTTGATGGCATCCGCAGCGGCTTTGGTACGCAGGTAATACATACCCGTTTTCAGTCCCCGCTCCCAGGCATGGAAGTGCATGGAAGTGATTTTACCAAAATTGGCATCCGTCATGTGGATGTTCAGCGACTGGCTCTGGCAGATGAATGCACCGCGGTCAGCTGACATGTCGATGATGGTTTTTTGCTTGATTTCCCAAACCGTCTTGTACAGTTCTTTCAGGTTGGCAGGAATCTCAGCAATGTTCTGTACGGAACCGTTGGCTGCGATGAGCTTGTTTTTCATCGTTTCGTTCCATAAGCCCATTTTCACGAGGTCACGCAACAGATACTTGTTCACCACCACGAATTCGCCGGAAAGTACGCGACGCACGTAGATGTTCGAAGTAAAAGGCTCGAAACACTCATTATTACCCAGAATCTGGCTCGTCGAAGCCGTGGGCATCGGAGCTACCAGCAGAGAGTTACGTACCCCGTGAGTTTTTACCTGCTCACGCAACGTTTCCCAATCCCAGCGATTTGAGGTAGGTTTCACCCCCCACATATCGAACTGGAAGATACCCTGAGAAATGGGGCTACCGGCCCAGGTTTCGTAGGTACCGTATTTCTGAGCTTCTTCCATCGAAGCTTCCATGGCTCCGAAATAGATGGTCTCGAAAATATCTTTATTCAACTGGCGAGCTTCTTCGCTTTCGAAGGGCATCCGTAGTAATACGAACGTATCCGCCAGACCCTGTACACCTAAGCCAATCGGACGGTGACGTTTGTTTGAACGTTCTGCTTCCGGTACGGGGTAATAGTTGATGTCAATGATTTTATTGAGGTTACGCGTGGCAACTTTCGTAATCTCATACAGTTTCTCGTGGTTGAACCGCAGGAATCCGTCTTCGCCTTTTTCTACGAATTTAGGCAGTGCCAGGGAAGCCAGGTTACAAACCGCTACTTCGTCGGCCGCTGTGTATTCGATGATTTCGGTACACAGATTCGATGATTTGATCGTACCCAGGTTTTTCTGGTTCGACTTCCGGTTGGCGTGATCCTTGAACAGCATGTAAGGCGTACCCGTCTCGATCTGAGATTCCATGATTTCAAACCACAGATCCTGAGCTTTTACGGTACGGCGAGCTTTACCTTCACGCTCGTAGTGTTCGTATAATTTTTCGAATTCATCCCCGTAGACATCCGATAAACCCGGACATTCATGGGGGCACATCAATGACCAGACGTCATTGTCTTTCACCCGCTTCATAAATAAATCGGGAACCCAGAGAGCGAAGAATAGATCGCGGGCCCGGAGTTCTTCTTTTCCGTGGTTTTTCTTCAGTTGCAGGAAGTCAAACACATCGGCATGCCAGGGTTCAATGTACATGGCAAAGGAGCCTTTGCGTTTTCCACCGCCCTGATCTACATAACGAGCCGTATCATTAAACACCCGAAGCATCGGAACGATACCATTGGAAGTACCATTCGTGCCTTTGATGTAGCTGCCCGTGGCCCGGATGTTATGAATGCTCAGCCCAATACCACCCGCCGACTGCGAAATCAGAGCACACTGTTTCAGGGTATCATAGATCCCGTTGATGCTGTCGTCCTGCATGGTCAACAGGAAGCAGGAAGATAACTGGGGTTTGGGCGTACCCGCGTTGAATAACGTTGGGGTCGCATGCGTAAACCAGCGTTCGGAAAGCAGGTTGTAGGTTTCAATGGCCGACTCGATGTCGCTGCCATGAATACCAATCGATACCCGCATCAGCATGTGCTGAGGACGCTCGGCAATTTTACCGTTTACTTTAAGTAGATATGATTTCTCAAGCGTTTTGAAGCCAAAGTAGTCGTAACCAAAATCACGGTCGTAAATAATGGTGGAATCGAGTAAGGCAGCATTTTTCTTTACTACATCATACGTTTCCTTGGAAATTAAGGCAGCATTTTCATTCGTCTTGGGATCGACGTAATGATACAACTGCTTCATGGTCGCCGAAAATGACTTCTGCGTGTTCTTATGCAGGTTAGAAATAGCGATACGAGCGGCCAGGGTTGCATAGTCCGGGTGGCGGGTCGTTAAAGAGGCCGCCGTTTCCGCAGCAAGGTTATCCAGCTCTACGGTGTTGACACCATCGTAGATCCCAGATACTACTTTCATAGCTACTTCAACGGGTTGGACGAAAGCTGGGTCAAGTCCGTAGCAAAGACGCTCAATGCGGGCGGTTATTTTGTCAAACTTCACCGACTCGCGTCGGCCATCTCTTTTGATAACGTGCATATTTTCAGCGAGTTAGAATATATCGGGAAAAACTTAAATCCTTGGCTTGAGGTACGTTTGCTCATTTAGTGGAGCAGGCAAGTATAATCAAACATGAAAAGCCGAACCGTATATTTTCCACAATCGTTCCCTTCAGACCTTTGCTTTTCAAATGTGAAATTAATGTTAAGAACGGGTACTTCCAACTCTTAAAACATTCGTTGGACTTATTAAAATTCCATGCCCAAAGGGCATATGAATCGCATTGAATTCACAGACAAAAAGTTACGGCTCGAATGATTATTCGCCCACTCAAGAGCTTGGAATGAAGAAACTTTAAAAAGTCCAATAAAAAGATTTTCAGTTCAGTAGCTTATAAAAAACATTCGATTAAAATTTTGTTACATTCCCGAAAGATGATTATTTTTGCGGCCCGTTCATAAAGAATTGTAACTGACTAACTATCAATATAATGGCGAAAGCAGATATTCATCCAGAATACCGCGAGGTGTTATTCTGGGATCTTTCAAGCGACTATAAATTCCTGACCCGTTCTACTTCTGACACGAAAGACACGGCTGAATTTGAAGGAAAAACGTATCCTGTAGTGAAAGTCGAGGTTTCTTCACAATCTCACCCTTTCTACACGGGCAAAAACGTACTTCTGGATACGGCTGGACGTGTGGATAAATTCAACAAACGTTACGGTAAGAAATAGTCCGTTTTTTGACGAACCTGAAAAGAGGCTGTTATCCTTCTGGGTAACAGCCTCTTTTGGCTATACGTGTGATCCAATCAGGAGATTAAATTACAAACAGAGGCTGCCAGCGAAAAAGCGGGCAGCGGTATGGGGTTCGGTAAGTTAGCGTTTATCCTTCCACGGAAATAACTGAATAACTCCCGGTCCTTTCTTGCCTTCGCTGGAAATGTATAGAGTACCATCAGGACTGAAGCAAAGCCCCTCGGGTTGTTCCAGAGCTTTGGGATCCAGCTTTTCTACGTGAATGAAGTTACCTCCTTTTCGATCCAGTACCAGTAATTTCTGACCGGAAGCGGCCAGGATGTAAACCTGCTGGGTAATGGGGTGCACGGCAATTGCCGAAGGATTAAACTTTGCCTCTTTTCCCTGAAAACCGACGCTCTCAAAACTGCGTTTACGCAGCACCAGCCCCCGCCGGGATTCTTTTTTCAGAGGATCGTAGAAATATACATAGCGGGTGTCCTTATCCACGCCTTCGCGTTTGGTTTCTTTCGCGGCGATGAAAAAGTTTTTCGTTTTCGAATCAAAACACAATCCTTCGAGCTCGTTTTTGTCGGGTAAGCCCAGATTCAGGGTCTGAATGCTCGTTTTTCGATCACTCAGAAAACCGCCCGCCTGATAAGTCTGATCAAGCGTGAAAACGAACAAACGGCCGTCACTTCGCAGTACGTAAAATTTACCTTCGTGATAGGTAAGGTCTTCGTAATCTCCCTTACTTCCCCACATGCGGCGTTCGGTTACTTTTCCCGTCCCGGAGTCGATGAAATACAAATCCCCTTCTTCGTCGTTAATGGCCGCCAGCTGACCGGGTTTAACGTACGTAAGGCCCGAGATTTCCCGGAGCGAGGCGGGCATTTTAAAGGTCTGAACCGGATGTTGCAGGTCGTAGGCCAGTGGTTCGAGCGTACGGGATTCACTGACTACCTTTACTTTCGGTTCTTTCGGCTCTTGTTTTGTTTCGGCGGTTTGGCAAGCCAGAAAGGTCCAGCTTACACTGATCAGGGCCAGGTATTTCTTCATAAGGTTGAATAGTTCTTTCGGTTAATTAGAAGGGTTGGCTTTTGTATCGGAATGACCGAGTGATTTTTCGGGAGCAATCAGGTCGCGAACCTGCTGTTTAAGCTCTTTGATTTCAGGAAAACCACCCGCCCTTTTCCGGTCGAAAATTTCTTCATCGTTTATGTAGATCTTAAACCGGCCCGAAACTTCGGCGGGCCGCAGAGCCACTTCGCCCAGTTCTTCCGTGAAAGTGGTTAGTAACTCCTGAGCCAGCCAGGCCGAGCGTAGCAACCAACCGCATTTGGGACAGTACTCAATGGTTAATCGTGGTTTCATGAATTTCCGTGTTGGGTTTACCTTCAAATCTTGCCATCTTTCCCTTACGTTCCACCAACCTACCGTAAATTTTGTGTCAACCACGACTCAATTAGGCCAGCAGGGCGAAGCACTAGCCGCCCAAAGCCTGCAATCCAAAGGGTACGAAATCATTCGCCGCAATTACCGGGCCGGGCGGGCCGAGATTGACCTCATCGCCCGAAAAGATAACTGGATTTTATTCGTCGAAGTAAAAACCCGCACCAACCTGTCCTTCGGGTTTCCCGAATCATTCGTCTCTCCCAGGAAAATAGAACTCATTCGAAAAGCCGCGGATCAGTTCGTCTACGAAATCAACTGGCAGGGTAACATCCGTTTCGATGTAATCGCGATTACTCTCAGTCGCACGAAAAGCGAAGTCGTACATTTTGAAGATGCGATGTAAATAAATGCGAACGATCAGAGTAGGTAACGCAATCCTCATTCTTTTGTACGTACATCTCTATACCTGAATTTAACGCATGAAAAAAATCTTATTGTCGCTGTTTCTGCTAAGTTCTCTGATCACTTCTGCCCAGAAAAAGTACGAGGCCAACTGGGCTTCCATTGACTCCCGACCCATTCCGGGCTGGTTTGAAGACTCCAAGTTTGGGATTTTCATCCACTGGGGCTTATTCTCGGTCCCGTCTTTCGCTCCTACCGCCCGGGATATTGACGGTGTGTATGATCAGTATTCAGAGTGGTACTGGTGGAAATGGCAGGATAAAAAAGGACGCACGGCTCCCATTTTTCAAAAGTTTCACGATCGGGTCTACGGAGCGGATTTTAAGTATCAGGATTTCGTGAAAGATTTTAAAGCCGAGCTATTCAAGCCCAATGAATGGGCCAAAATCATTGAGCAATCCGGAGCCAAATACGTAGTCCTAACGTCCAAACATCACGAAGGCTTTACTCTCTGGCCCAGTGCTCAGGCCTGGAACTGGAATGCCGTAGATGTCGGTCCGCATCGCGATGTACTGGGAGATTTAACCGTAGCCGTGAAAGAAAAAGGATTGCACATGGGGTATTACTATTCCTTATACGAATGGTATAATCCCCTGTATAAGAAAAATGTGGATAAGTATGTGGATAACCACATGATTCCCCAGCTAAAGGACCTGGTAACGACCTACAAGCCCGATGTAGTCTGGACGGATGGCGAGTGGGATCATCCTTCCGACGTGTGGAAAAGTACGGAGTTCCTGGCCTGGTTGTATAATGAGTCGCCCGTAAAGGAAACCGTCGTTGTAAATGATCGCTGGGGCAAGGAAACCCGTTCCAGGCATGGAGGAATCTATACCACGGAGTACGATCTGGTACACGAAGGCAACGCCGATAACACCAAATTCAGTCGTCCCTGGGAGGAATGTCGCGGCATTGGAGGTTCCTTCGGATACAACCGGGCGGAGATTTTGGAAGATTATTCGTCGTCAGCCCAACTTATCCACATATTGGTGGAGAAAGTGGCCCGTGGAGGAAATTTATTACTGAATATTGGGCCTACCGCCGATGGCCGGATTCCCGTGATCATGCAGCAGCGACTGAAAGATATGGGGGACTGGATGAAGGTAAATAGTCAGGCGATTTACGGTACCCGGGCCTGGGATCAGGCTCCGGCGTTCAAAAAAGGAAACAAAATATTCTTTACTCAGAAAGGAAAAGACCTGTACGTTTTAACGACCGAGTGGATGGATACCATTCCCATGGAAAAGATCAGCAAGCCGAAAAGTATAACCTTACTGGGATATAATGGGAAAGTAAAAACCAGTCTGAAAGGTAATAAATTGAGCATTACGGCTCCTAAGCTGACTCCGGCGACGATTCCCTGTCAGCATGCCTGGGTTTACAAGCTCGAGGGGGCGGCGAGATAATACAAATGGCGGCTGGTTAACCAGCCGCCATTTTTTGTTTAAAGGGATTTGCTAAACCTGATCCGTCGATCCAGCCAGGCTTTAGGGTGGCGTTGCCAGTAGGATTCCAACGCCACAAAAACCAGCAAGGTCGTTACCGTTCCGATGATTGAACCTACGTAAATGTCGGCGATGAAATGCTGGAACAGGTACACGCGGGAATAGGCACATAAGGTCGCTAAACCCACAAAAAGCCAGCCCCATTTTTTATTGGTAACTACGAGGGTCAGGAAGCAGAACACCGCAAAAGCGGAGGTCGCGTGCCCCGAAGGAAAGCTGTTGATGCTGTGAAGGTCTAAGCCTTTAACGGTGTGAAAAGCCCAGCCTGAATCTTTATAAAAGGCACTGGGCCGCAGTTCGTTACGAAAAACATAGTGTTTGAGTAACTGGGTGATTTCACCCGCCACCAAAAAACACAGAGTGGCCGCGAGGGCCCAGCGAAAGCGAATAAATAACAGGCTAAAAGCCAGTCCAAAACCTACACAACCATCGGCTACATCGGTCAGATGAAAGAAAAACTGATCCCAGAAGGGATGATTGTATCCGTTAACCCATCGCATCAGAATCGTGCGATCCAGTTGCGAAAGCATACTGCCGACAACAATCAGAATAATTACGTAGGGGATGAAAAACGAATAATTCTGGCGGATCAGCCGAAGAAGCATGAGTCAGGTTTGTTAGCGTTAAGGGGATAATTGGTAGTAAAGTAACGCTACTTCAGCTAAAGTATTACCTTACTCCTGCCAATTTATCAGTGATTAATCACCAGATATTTACCTTTTCCCAATATTAACTAAAAACCATCAACTAATTATCCATGTCACTTTTATACTGTTCAAAGGCCTGAAAAATGGCTTTGGAGAGCTTGTCCTGCCCACTTTCACTGGCCAGAAAAGCTTCTTCCGTGGGATTAGACAGATACCCCGTTTCAATCAGAACCGAAGGCGTAGCGGTTTCCCATAACACCAGGAATCCGGCCTGCTTCACACCCCGACTGATGCGATCGGCCTTTTTGAAATAACGTTCTACTTTGGCGGCGAAATTCAGACTGCTCGATAGATAGGCATTCTGATAATTTTCCAGCATGATGGCTCCCAGGGGAGACGAAGGATCGAAACCGTTATATTTTTTTTCGTAGTTGGCTTCCTGAAGAATTACGGCGTTTTCCCGTTTGGCTACGGCCAGATTTTGCTCGGATTTGTGTAAACCCATTACGTAGGTTTCCGTACCGTAATAATCCCGGCGAGTTAAGGCATTGGCGTGAATGGAAATGAACAAATCCGCTTTGTTGCGGTTAGAAATGGCACTGCGTTCGTGTAACTCCACGAAGACGTCGCTTTTACGGGTATAAATAACTTTAACGTTGGGGTAATGGTCTTTAATCAGCTGTCCTACGCCCAACGCAATAGCCAGAACGACGTTCTTTTCACGGGTTCCATTTTTACCAATCGCACCGGGATCTTTCCCCCCGTGACCGGCATCAATAACCACCGTTCGGAGGTTTTCCTGACTGGGGGCTGAATGCCTGAAAACCGGCCTTTCGGACGACTGATTGGCCTGAAAACTAAACAGAAAGATTACTACACCCAGAAGGGGCCATACATTAACACACTTTAACTGGCTTTTTTCACACATGCTGCAAAAGGTTGGAAGAGTTACTCTGTATTTTTGCCCGACAAATTTAAAGCAAAAAGCTAGTACATGACCCCCAAAGCCAGGTCCAGTGTCTTATCTTCGCTTTCTTTTTGATCGGGCATCCTTGATGGTTTGTTAGGAATCAACGGAAAAATCTTTAGAAAGTTTTCCAGCTCCCTGTCTAAAAACAGGCTCATTGAATGGTTATTAAATTTCAGAAACGTTGAAGAACAGTTTTCTTTTGGTCTTTTTTGTGTTGCTTGGTTTGCAGGCCTGGGGACAACGTCCGGGATCAAAACGTATGGCTTTGCCCTTTGGGGGCATTCGACGACCCGTAGCCGCCGATTCTTTAAAACCCGTAGCGGCCGACTCTTTAAAACCCCTGACGGCGGCCGATTCTGCGAAAATAACGAAACCGGATTCACTCGTAGATGATGGGGATCTTCAGGCCAAGGTAGAGTACTTTGCCCGTGATTCGACCATCATGACTACCGACGAGAAAGTAGTAGAACTGTTCGGGGATGCCAAAGTAGATTACGAAGACATTCACCTCAAGGCCGATTATATTAAACTAAACTGGGAGACCAACGAGGTTTACGCCATCGGACGGAAAGACTCGACCGGAAATGTGATTGGCGAGCCAATTTTTGAACAGGGGGCCGATACCTACAACACCAGCGAAATCCGCTACAACTTCAAGACCAAGCGGGCCGCCATTAAAACCATTGTGACCAAGCAGGGCGAGGGGAACGTTCGGGGGCGAATTGTCAAGAAAGATAGCTCCAATAACTTTTTCCTCCGGGGAGCTTTTTATACGACCTGCGATTTATTACACCCGCATTACGGCATTCAGGCTCCGCGAATCAAGCTCGTGCAGGGGAAGGGCGATAACCGGCAGGTCATATCCGGGCCTTTCAATCTGGTGATCGCGGGCATTCAGTTACCGCTCGGCTTACCGTTTGGATTCTTTCCTTTTTCCGAAAAACGAAAATCGGGTTTTATTCTGGGTAACTACGGGGAAGAACCCCAGAACCGGGGTTTCTACCTCCGGGATTTTGGCTATTACTGGGCCGCCAGTGATAATCTGGGTTTACGCTTTACGGGGCAGCTGTACTCCAAAGGGGGCTGGGGAGCCGGAACCCAGGGGAACTACATCAAGCGGTATCGCTACAGTGGTAACTTCAGCGTGATTTACAACCATAACAAATCAGGGGACGAAATTGGACCTACCCGGACCATCTCCGACGATTTTAGTGTCCAGTGGTCGCATACGCCGCAAACCCTCGGGCGTCCGTATAGTTTCTCGGCTTCGGTGAACATTGCCAGTAGTAACTATACCCGCAATAACGAACAGAACCTAACGACGTCGACGGGTCTGGGACGTTACCAGCAAAACGTTTTCGGTTCTTCCATTCAGTATTCCCACAATTTCGGTCAGTACATCCAGACCAGTGCCAACTTCCGTATCAACCAGAACGTGACCAGTAAAGCTCTGACGGCCGGTGTAGGCGTGAATGCGGCGGTTACCCAGTTCCAGCCTTTTCGCCGCAAAAAAGCCGTTACTCCGGCCTGGTATGAATCCTTTCGCTTGGGTTTGAACCTGGCTAGTAATGTGGATATCTCCAATAACATTCAGCCGCAGATTGTCAGTAACAGTTCGTACGGCAACGAATTCCGGATTGCGAACTATGTTCCTGATACGCTCAATACGACCACGACTTCATCCATCGCTGCTGAACGGATGATATCAGGTAACATTCCGTTTAATATTGAAAACCTGCCCCGGATTTTAAAGAACAGTCAGGTAACCACTACGTTCTCCATTCCCATTTCCTTACCTAACTTCAAAATTGCCCGTTACATCAACGTAACGCCCGGCGTAAGCTTACAGGGAAATCTTTATACCAAACAGTTTGAATATAAATACATTAAGCCCGGAGACCTGGTTTACGGCGTTCGGTCAGACAGTGGCGGGGTGTACGTAGATACGCTGAACCGGGTGGCTCCTGCGTACAGTTATTCTACTTCACTGGGCATTAACACGCGGGTGTACGGTACCTATTACTTCAAGAATTTCGGTCGTCTGGAGGCCATTCGGCACACCTTTGCTCCGTCCATCAGCCTGAGTTATACGCCTGATTTATCGAATAAGTTTTATCAGAAAGTACAGATTAACGAAAGGGGTGATACGCGTCTGTTATCCAAATTTACCAATTACAGCGGAGGGGTAGGGCAGGCGGCTTCGGCCAGCTTCAGTTTGACCAACCAGCTGGAAATGAAAGTCCGGTCGAAATCCGATACGGCCAAAGAGGCTTTTCAGAAGGTAAACCTACTGGACAACTTCGGGCTTTCAGGGGGATATAACTTCCTGGCCGACTCCTTTAATCTTTCCAACCTGTCGCTGGTGGCTAATACCGTTATTCTCAAAAAGTATAACATCAACTTCGCCTCCAGTTTCGATCCTTACGACATTGTACAGGATCAATACCTGCTCAGCGGGCGAAGGGTGAACCGCCTCCGGGTGGCCAGTGGGAAAGGGCTGGCGGCTCTGCAAACCATGAATATTGGCTTTAGCACGGGCTTTAAAGGGGGGCAGAAAAAGAAGAAAGACCAGCCAGAGAAAAAGCCCGAAGGAGCCACGGATGCCGACATGCGGTTCATTCATTCCAATCCGCAGTTGTACATCGACTGGGATGTACCCTGGAACGTCAACGTCAGTTATAACTTCAGCTATACCAAATACGGTCTGGCCCGGGCTCAGAAGTTCCAGACGCTGAGCATGAATGGTGACATCAAACTGACCGAAAACTGGGCCATGACGTTTACTACGGGCTGGGATTTCGTGCAGAATGCACCCTCGCTGACCAACATTGGCTTAACCCGTAACCTGCACTGCTGGGAGGCTTCCTTCAACTGGACCCCCATTGCCCAGAACCTGCGGGGCGGTAACTACAACTTCGAGTTACGCGTGCGTTCTGCCATGCTGAAAGATTTGAAACTATCCCGTCGCCGGAGCTTCTACGATCAGGGCGGTTTCTAAGTGTAGAAGCAATAGAAAAGAAAATCCCCGACCAGTATTTCTGGTCGGGGATTTTCTTTATCAAAAGCGTTATAATCGCTTACAGGTTCATCAGAGACTCCCGACGACGCATTTTACCGGCCGGAATACCGAACATCATCTTAAAACGACGGCAGAAATAAGCCGTGTCTTTGTAGCCTACTTCGGCACCGATGGCCCGAATGCTCTTCTTGGACGTACGCAGCAGGTTAACCGCCGCTTCCATCCGCTGGTACTCAATGTAATCCTGAGGGTTGATACCCGTCAGCATTTTGAAGTACTGACCGACGTAATCTTCCGACACGTTGGCAACATTGGCCAGTACCTTGTTCGACAGGTCACCACCGATGTTATCCTTGATGTACGTGAAAATATCAATCAGACGAGGATCCTTGAAGTACGTACTGTTAGTAGCCAATTGCTCCACAAACAGACGATGCTTCAGGATATACCGGATGATGTTGATAACGATCTCTTCCGTCTTGATTTTAATGATCCGGCCCCGGCCCGCTTCGTCACGGAAATCTTCGGCAAGAATTTCCTTAAGAGCGTGAGCCAGTGACTCCTCTCCTTTAATCAGGAAGGGAGGAACATCCAGGGACGTAAAGAAGTTAACGGAATCGAAAACTTTCGCTTCAAAAGCGACTAGTCCAAACGAATGAGGAATTTTACCGATTTCTGCGGGATCCCGACGCGAGTCGAAATAGCGTTCCCGGAAGGTCAGGAATTCTTCATTGGAAATAGCTTTCGGATTCTCGCTGCTTCCGTAAGTAATACTCAAGGACTTACCGCCGGGGATAAATAACATATCGCCGGGTTCAGCCCTGATTCCATCTTCTCCAAATGACACCTCTCCGTCGTATAGAATCAACAGGGAGTTTTCGATGTCATAAAAATTTTTGATTCGGATCGCTTGCTGCATCCGAATGTGCCGGGCCTTGATAAAGCGGACGCCCAGCGACTCAATGATTTTATTGTAATCTTCCATTGCGATGGGGTAAGGCCTGGTGAATTTCGAAAGTCTGGCCTTTCTAAATTAGGACAAAACTAATAATTGTATTTTTAAAAGCAAATTGGACAAAAAAAATAAATGCATTTCGAAATCTGCGTTTATGTCAAAATAATGCCCATTTGAAAATATGAAAATGTAATGAGGCCTTTACCTTACCTAAACATTTTATTGCATTTCTAAGGTTCCATCGGCCAAAGTAGTGATTGGTAACCGTTTAAAAAGGCTATATACGCAGCCCGGTAAACCTTCTTTGCCGACAGAAAAAGGAGGTATTAAAAAATTGTTAAATAATATCATCCGCTCAAAAATGTAAACGGAAGAGCCCTGAAAAGATAAGTCTGCGGGGGAGAAGATACGCTTCCCTGGTTTCGTAGGGGAGGGCAGGTTATTAGATAACTGATTAGAGCACTAAAAAGGTTTGAAATAGTTACAATTTCTTTGCCAGGGCAGGGATCATTCTGAAAACCTATGCTTGCATACATTTTTAAAGCTGTATTTATCTATAAAGCAATGCTTTAGCAGGTGAAAGCTTACTTTTTCATAATGAATACGCGATAAAAATTATTGGATCATTTTTCAGACGGACCGTTCAAATTACCCCCGAATGGAGGCGTAACAATAAGGTAATGAAAAGAGTATATCGATCAGTATATTCGTCATGCCCTCTCGTAGATTAATTTATATGCTCCAGTACACCCCTTCAGATCGTCTGATTACCCTATTGCTTGAAAATGGATTTCGTGAAGTAACGGAACAGTACTTTCCGCACAGCCACGTTCGTCTTGAATTAAAAGGAGAAGCCTATCATCCTGCCTATTTTCAGCGAGCGTTTCGGTATGGTACGGGCACCGCTCTGATTATTCTGAACTACCTGACGATTCGGGTGCTATATCGGACCTACGTGCTGGCTGAAAGTCGCCGTCTGACCGAAGAGGAAGCTCAGGCCATCGTATCTTTTTGTAAGTTACCGGCCAAACAGCAGGGAATACTGGCTGGAAAAGTTTCCAATCTTTCAGAAATGATGGCTGCGGTGCACCCGGCTAAAAAAATAGAAGCTCCCGTTTCCAAGAGCTTCTATCTGTCTAAATCTTAGTATTTTAAGGGTTAACGGCCAGTGGAGCGTTCGCTGTACTGGCCGTTCCAGCTCCTGCACTGAACTCTACTTCGTGCGAATTTTGGATGGTCACGTTCGTTTTTCGGGTAGGAATACAGCCGGGACAGTTGGACTGCCAGGTGGCCGGGTCGTTCCAGTTACCGCTCTTGGCAGAAATGTAATGGGTAATGACCGTCACCGCTCGGCTGGCGGTAGCTGAACATCCATACAGGTTCGAAACCGTTAGGGAATACGTACCGGAAGCAGTGGCCGATACGTCCGTTAACTGAGGCGAAGCCAGTGAAGAGGTGTATCCGTTAGGGCCGGACCAGTTGTAATACAGCCCGCCTGAAGCCTGTAATTGCAGGGCATTCCCTGCCGAAAGAGGCGAGTTGGCATTAATACTAGCCGTGACCGTGCCCAAAGAAGCAGGCACCCGAATGGTCGGCGAAAGCAACACGTTTTCGAAGGAATCTTTCACTTTTAACAGATAACTACCCTGATTCAGAGTGGCCTGTGCCCCCGTTGCTACGGAATTAACTCCGTAATTATCAGTCGTATTCACCCAGGTATAGGAAGCCCAGCTGGCGTCCCCTTTCACCACCATCTGTCCGTTGGTGCAGGACGGATACAGGCGGGTAGAGGTCATGGCTTCGTAGGGAATAATGGTGGGAATCAGAGGCGTCAGGGCATCTACCCAGGCCTGAGCGGCAGCGTAGTGGCCCGCTCCCGTGAAGTGAACGTCACTGGGATCACGATACGTATTCGTACCGTCGTTATGGATGCCATCCGTTTCCGGACCGGGATAGACCTTGCTATTATTGGCAATCAGGCTATTCTGCCCCGCAATGATATTCGGGTTTACCACGCCGAGCCCGGAGGTGGCGTAACGACTGGTGCGGGCGACCACCCAGGCTAAATCCGTTTTATTGCTTTGCTGACGGCTTTGAGCGATGATCTGGCTCCAGCGGCTGGCAAAATCACTGCTGGATACATTCAGATAATTATCCGTTTCGCCCAAGTGCATTAAAACTGCTCTGATTCCGAATTGGGAAGAATAGTTGTTAAGAGTGACCCGAAGGTTGGCATAGGGTTGTCCGGCAGGATATGAATAGCCGTACGCTGAAGCTGAATTAGCGGTTGGATTTAAACTTTCGAACCAGTTAGCTGTAGCGGTACCCGACCAGCCCGCCTGAAAAAAGGCTACGGGCACTTTGAATTTATCCACCAGTTTATCGCCTAACGCTCCCCAATACCAGGAGGAGAAACCGAAGGGAGAAACCGGAGTGGTGGCATCCAGGTGAACAAACGAAGGAATGGCCACGCGATCCTTGACGCTGTTATAGCCCCATCCGCTCCAGGTTCCGGGATCACCGGGGTTGGGTTCCGGGTTAGGGCGGTACCCAATTGCAACCGCACTGACCTGATCGTAGTTGGCAGAAGGCCCGGTATTGCTGGGGTCTCCATAACCTGTGGCATTCGATTGACCGGTGATGACGAATACTTCTCCTACTCCTACTTTGGAGAGTGTAATTTCAGAACCCAGGGGAGTGCCTGCCTGGTAAGCCTGTACTTTTAAATCGTACCAGCCGCCCTTCACTAGTACTTTTCCCTCGAAATAGCCATTGGACGGCGAAGTCGTGGTCGTGCCGGGATATTGCCACAGGGACTTCCAGCCTTCGTCAACGGCGGCATTAGGGCCCATGTTGGTGCCGGAAGCTACCTGAAAGCGAACCCGGATTTCATCAACGGCCTGGGAATAATTACCAGCCACCGTAATCGAAGCCTGATTTTGATTATTACGCTGATAAACAGCACGGGTAGAGGGGGCCGTAAGGGTGATCTGCGACCAGACTGAAGAAGAGACGAAGACAAGTAATCCAACTAAAACTTTGTAAAGGTGAGCCATAGCGGTGGAGGTTTTTACTGCGGACTGGCAAAAGTACGTAAAAGCCTCTATTACACCAATCGGAAAATCTGGTCTTCGCTTAGCGTTGGAAACTGGTTGAATCTCAAGTACAACTGGGCTAAAACGATCACATCTTCCCGGCAATATTCGGCAATGGCCGTCAATCCATCGTGCTGGTAATATGTGGAATTAACCTGATCTCCAGAGAGGTTTTCTTTACTGGAAGGAATGTCGAATAGAGCCGCCAGTAATTCCAGGCTGGTAAAGTTTTTATAATCGCCAAACTTCCAGAGTTCCATCGTGTCCAGATGGGGATTGTCGTAACGCTTCCAGTTGGGATTCCAGAGGGGTTTGGGAATGTTGATTCCCTGAACCATCAGTCGACGGCACAGGTAAGGATAATCAAATTCACGACCGTTGTGAGCACAGAGGGTAAGTTTGGGGGAGTAACGCTTTTGAATCAGCTCACAAAACTGCCGCAATACGTCAGCTTCGTCGTGACCATGAAAGGAACGAACCCGAAACGTCAACTGATCGTGTTCGTCCCAATGGAAAAAGCCAACGCCAATAACCACGATTTTTCCGAACTCGGCGTAGATCGCCGCTCGTTCGGGATAGAGTTCGGCCTCGGTGAGTTCGGCCTCGTTTTTGAGTCGGCCCGCTTTGCGAATCCATTCGTTCTGCAAACGTTCCGGTAATTCTTCAAAGGTGGATTTTCCGGCTACGGTTTCAATATCAATGAACAACAAGTGTTTGGCAAAGGCCCGAAATTCTAACGAATGCATAGTAACCAATGAAGGTGGATCAGACGCCGAAGTAACAAAGAAGCCCCGCGTTACCCAAAGCCATTGAGTAAATGGTGAAACAAAAAACGCGAACCTGCAAAGGTCCGCGTTGCGTTATTACAGGCCGTTCCTGTTAATCATGAAGAACGCCTTCGCGTTGCAATTGATTGATGGGAATCAGGTTTTGCTCGTCCAGACTTCCGGGTACAAAGACAAAACGCTTGTCGTAAATCTGGTTGTCAATGAAATAACTCACCCAGTATTCATTGGTGAGGTGAAAAACTGCGGTATCAATCAGCTCGATCGCCTGATGTCCGTTCGCCGGAACTTCCTTATAGAAATGGCGTAAGGTAGACGTTTGCTGAGGAGTTTCCCCCAGCTGATCAGAGTTACTATACCCCCGAGAGGTTACGAAAACATTCGTGATAGGAACCTCATTTTTATTAATCAGGTAAACCCGCCATTCGGCTCCGCTGGCTTCGTTCACTTCACGGGTAACGGCTACTTTTACTCCTTCAACGGGTAAAAAGGGAATGTCTTTTTTCATGGGAAAAGGTATTTTCAAGGCATCCGGTCTTACACTCTACCAGGGATCTATACGTGTGCCTTGGATTCAATAATGATCATTTCAAATAACTCAGCCAGGTGCGTTCTGACCCGTTGGGCTACTTCCGTAAAATCCAGCTCGTGACCCACTTCCCGGGCCAGCGAGGTAACGGCTTTGCCTTCAATGCCGCAGGGAACAATGTAATCAAAGAAATCCAGCTCCGTATTCACATTTAGTGCAAAGCCGTGCATGGTTACCCAGCGGCTGGCTTTTACGCCCATTGCACAGATCTTTCTCGGATTTTTCTGCTCCAGATAATCCAGCCAGACGCCCGTCAGACCCTCAATGCGGCCCGCGTCGAGTCCGTAATCGGCACAGGTACGAATGATGGCTTCTTCGAGCATTCGCATGTACCAGTGAATGTCAGGTTTGAAATTATCCAGATCCAGAATCGGATACCCCACCAGCTGACCGGGTCCGTGGAAGGTGATGTCCCCGCCCCGGTTGATTTTATAGTACTGAATACCCTTACTTTCCAGCTCGGGTTCCGTTTGTAACAAATGCTCGGGCTTGCCGCTTTTTCCCAGCGTAAAAACGGGCGGATGCTGCACGAAAAACAGGTAATTCGGCGTAGGCCGCTGTTCCGCTTCGGATAACTTCCGGTTTTCCACTTTCTGGGCCACTACTTCAGCCAGAATACGCTCCTGCTCGTCCCAGGAAGACTGGTAATCCCGTAGGCCCCAGTCCTGAAAAAATACTTCTTTATTCATGATATTCTTGCCTTCCATCCACCTGCAAAGGTAGCATTCCTGATAAAACGGTTCCGATTCTGGAAAGGTTCGGTCTAAAAAGAATAGGCAGCCGAGGGTATCGACTGCCTATCATCTAACTGCATGTAATCGGATAATTACGAAAACAGGGTATCGTTTTTCAGGAATTCCTGCCATTCGGCGGCATTGCTTCGATAGCCATAGCGAACCACTTCCCCGAGAACAATAACGGCCGGATTGGATAGCTTATGTTCGAGTGCCAGCCGGGGTAACTCCTGAGCCGTGCCAAGAGCCGTGCGTTGTTCGGCCGTAGTGCCGTTTTGTAAGATGGCGGCGGGTAAATCCGCTTTTCCCATCTTGCAGCAGAGCTCAGCGATTTCTTCCAGCTTGTTCATGCCCATCATCACGACAACCGTAGCGGTAGTGCACAAAGCCAGACAAAGGTCACGGGATAAGGAACCGTCAGTTTTAGTGCCGGTAATGACCCAGAAACTTTCGCTGACGCCACGGGCGGTCATCGGAATGCCGGCGGTTCCGGCGACGGCCAGAGCCGAAGAAATGCCGGGAACGTATTCCGTTTCAATGCCAAACTGCCGGGCGTACTCAATTTCTTCCTGTCCCCGACCAAAAACGAACGGATCGCCGCCTTTGAGTCGCACGACATGACCCGACGCATAGGCTTTCTCCACAATCAGGTCATTAATCCGTTCCTGGGAAAAACTTTGTCCGGGGCGTTTGCCAACGTAAATCTTCTCGGTTTCAGAAGCACAGTGATCAAGTAACACGGGATCGATCAGGGCATCGTAAAGCACTACCTGAGCCTGTTGCAAAACCTTGACAGCTTTCAGGGTAATCAGATCGGGGTCTCCCGGCCCAGCTCCGACAACGGTCAGTTTAGGGATTATTTTTTTGCTCATTCGTATAAACTCAGGCCTTGGCAGCGACGGCTTCTTCGCGTACGCTACGGGCCCGTTGAATAAATTCAAGTGCTTCGGCCAGGAAACGGGCTGCGAATTCGGCCGAGGGTTCGTTTTGATTGATTTGCAGAGTGGTGTCAGTGAAAGTCTTCCCATTCAGGCTGAATTCTCCCGTTTCTACGTACTGCTTGTCAAATTCCCTGATTACCGCGTGCTGGGTGCTCACGTTCACGCTTTTATCCAGTAACAACGCTTTCGCTCCTGATACAAAGACGCTGTAGCTGTGATAGATGGAATCGGCGTAACGTCCTTCTTCAAAAGCAGCTTTGGCCCAGTCGTATTTTTCCTCCGCTTCGAAAATCAGGGTAGCTACCAGATCAATAATCACGCTGGCACATTCACCCACCCCAATTTCCGTAGCAAACGTACCCGTCTGACCCCAGTCGATGAAATCCGTATCAACCACCGTAGTCAAATCAGTCAGGGGCTTGAGTAATCCGTAGAAATACTTTTCACCCTGACGATCGTAATAGTTATGGAAATACTCGCCCTCTTCGGCATTGGCATCGTAATCGCTCAATAACCAGCGTAGAGCCTGAGGTCCGCGTTTCGATGGAATTTTGATGACTTTATCCGCAATCCGTCCTTCGCCGTCGCCTAAAGTGGCTCCGCCGAGTAAGACCTGCAGGGCGGGTAACACGCGTTTATCCGGAGCTTTCATGGAACTGCCGTGCAAACCAATGTGAGCCATGCTGTGCTGACCGCAGGCATTCATGCAACCCGAAATCTTGATTAACAGGTCGTTATTAAAAATCAGATCGGGGAATTCGTTCTGAATGACTTTTTCCAGTTCCAGTGAAATCGAAGTGGAATCCGAAATGGCCAGATTACAGGTATCCGTTCCGGGGCAGGCCGTGATGTTGGCGGTGCTGTTCGCACCCGCCTGAGCGAACCCATGAGCCGAAAGGATGTTGTAAACGGTAAGTAAGTCGTCAGCTTTTACAAAACGAAGGAGCAGACCCTGATTAACCGTCACGCGAACGTCATCGGCTACGTAGGGACTTAATTGCTCAATCAAACTACGACTGACCTCCGAGCGAATGTTACCCAGCGGGACGCGAACAAATACGCCGTAATAACCCGCCTGTTTCTGGGCAAATACGTTGGAAGTATACCAATTGGTTAATTCAACGGAATCGAATGCAGGTTCTGCCGTATTCAAAGGAGCCACTTCCGTTTCGGGGGCTTCAATTTCAAAAGTCTTGGATTTCAGGGCCGTCCATTCTTCCTCCACCAGACGTTTGAATTCATCCAGCCCGATTTTGGCAAGGAGAAACTTCAGACGGGCCTTATGGCGGCTGTTTCGTTCGCCGTGGCGATCAAAAATCCGTAGAACCGCTTCAATCGTTGGAATTAACTGGTTAGCTGGCAGGAACTCGTAGTATAAATGAGCCAGAGCGGGCTGGGCTCCCAGGCCACCACCCACGTAGACTTTAAAGCCCCGCTGTCCGTCCCTGAGTTTCGGAACAAAACCCAGGTCATGCATGTAAGCCAAGGCAGTATCTTCATCCGAGCTGGAGAAGGACATTTTAAACTTCCGCCCCATTTCCTGACAAATCGGATTACGCAGGAAATACCGGAAGGTGGCATCTGCATAAGGCGTAACGTCAAATGGCTCTTGAGGATCCACGCCCGCGGTAGGGGACGCCGTTACGTTTCGAACCGTGTTTCCACACGCTTCCCGCAGGGTAATATCGTCTTTCTCCAGATTGGCCCAGAGTTCAGGCGTACGATCCAGACTGACGAAGTGAATCTGAATATCCTGACGAGTGGTCAGGTGTAGATTTCCCGTCGAATATTCATCCGAAATGTCAGAAATGCGTTTCCACTGTCTGAACGTCATTTTGCCGTAAGGCAGCTTGATTCGTACCATCTGAACGCCCTGCTGCCGTTGTCCGTAGACCCCACGGGCCAGCCGCAGACTTCTGAATTTTTCTTCATGAATTTGGCCCTCGCGGAAGAGACGGATTTTACGCTCCAGATCAACGATATCTTTTTCAACCAGGGGATTTTCAAGTTCAGTGCGAAAACTTTGCATAGGCAATAAGGCTTTTATTCTATCGAATAAATAGAATTATCTTACAAACGTAGGATTCTTACGCGTAAAGCCCAAACCCTAGTACGAATATTTTAGTGCCGATACAGATAAAGTATTTTCTTAAAATTCAGAGGATTAAGAGGATTATGAGTTTAGAGTTGGGGGTTTAGAGTTTTATGTTTTGGGTTTGGAGTTGTGAGTTTAGGGTTGTGAGTTTAGAGTTATTTATAGGTTTCTAATTCGAAGTAAATGGTATAGGATACAGAACATGGGCTGGGACACCATAATCTACCCGCTAACGACACAACCCTAAACCTTAAACTCAAAACGCCAAACCCCCAACTCAAAACCCATCCCTTATCTACTTAAATCAAGTTTTCATCGATGAATTAGTCAAACGAGTCCTAATCTCTTTTTCAGCTTAATAAACCTGACCCGCCCATCCCTATCAGAGAGGTCAGTTCAGCAAGTATCACGAGCCTTCTATGATGCACCACTGGTGTAAAACGATGAAAACGAAACTCTATCTCTACCTATTTATATCAGGTTTAAGTATCACTACGGCTTTGGCTCAGGAAGGAGCCATTTCGGGCCGGGTTACTCAGTCCTCTAATAAGCCTGTTCCGGCCGCCAGCGTCGTGCTTATTCAGCCCGCCGATTCCACGAAGCGGCTCGCCAGTCAGACTGATACCTCCGGAAAATTCCAGTTTCGGGGCCTCGAATACGGTCCGGCCTATCGCCTGCGGGTAGGGAAGGCAGGTTTTCAGATGAAAGAAGTAGAGGTGGCTCCGCTGCGGGTTCCTACGGATGTGGGGACGATTTCATTAGCCGGCACGGGCGGAAGTGCTGCGACAGATACCACGAAGCCCAGGGCGGCAGCGGCGATCCCTTCCAATGCAACGGTGGCTCCGGTAACGGCGGCCCCGGCGAAGGTGCCGAATCAGCAGCAGCCGGCGACCCCTTCAGTACCCTCGAATACACCCGGTGTGCCCGTAACTTCGGCTCCAGCGAATGTAGCTCGCCAGACGGCTCCCCCGGATACTACGCCTGTACCCGATGCAACTACGCCTCCGCCGACGGTTCCTGCCCGAACGGCAGCACCCGCTACGACAGGTCAGGGCATTGAGCTAAGGGGTCGGGTAACGGATAAAAATGATAATTCCTCACTTTTTGGTGTAACGGTCTTGTTAATAAACGCCCGCGATTCGACGCAACGCAGTGGTACGACCACGGATGCCGACGGAAAGTTTGCTTTTCCTAACCTGAGCCGGGGTGCCTATCGCCTGCGATTATCCTACATCGGGTATAACACAGAACAGGTTCAGATTCGCCCCTTCAACAGTGTGCAGGATTTAGGAACCTTACAGTTAAGTTCTAATTCCAGGAACCTGAAAGAAGTAACGGTAAAGGGCATGCAGGAACGCGTGGAGCAAAAAGCCGATACCCTGATTTACAATGCCGATGCCTATAAAGTAACTAAAGATGCGAATGTTGAGGATCTGGTAACCAAGATGCCCGGTATCACGGTTGAAAATGGTACCATCAAAGCTCAGGGACAGGATGTGAAACGCGTACTGGTGGACGGCCGGGAGTTTTTTGGCGACGATGCTTCGCTGGCTCTGAAAAATTTACCTTCCGAAGTAGTCGATAAGATTCAGGTTTTTGACCGTCTGAGCGATCAGGCTCAATTTACGGGATTTGACGATGGTAATGCCGAACGTACCATTAACATCACCACCCGAAATGGCAAGAACAACGGTCAGTTTGGCAAGGTGTACGCCGGGTACGGAACGGATAACCGGTATTCAGCCGGAGGAAATATCAACTTCTTCAGCGGAGCCCGCCGCATTTCGTTAATCGGCTTAAGTAACAACGTCAATCAGCAGAATTTCGCCATGCAGGATCTGCTCGGGGCTTTGGGCTCTGGCGGCGGTGGCGGTCGTCCCGGCGGTGGAAATTTTGGTGGTAATCGCGGCGGCGGTGGTGGTAACCGTGGCGGCGGCGGTGGTGGCGGATTTGGGGGCAACTCCGCCGGAAACTTCCTGACGGGTCAGCAGGGGGGGATTACCGCTACGAATGCCCTGGGGCTGAATTATACCGATAACTGGGGTAAGAAGATTAAAGTCACGGGTAGCTATTTCTTCAACCAGGCCCGCAACAATACGGAAAGTGTTTTGCAGCGAACGTATTTCTCCACGGCCAATAACGGTCAGATTTACGATCAGTCGAGCTTTTCTTCCAATAATAACCAGAACCACCGGGCCAATTTGCGGATGGAATATCAGATCAGTCCCCGGAGCTCGCTGATCTGGACCCCGCGGGTGAGCATTCAGAATAACAACAGCAACAGTTCAGTAAATGGTGTGAACACCGAAAGTGAAACGGGAGCTAAACTAACCGAGACCAATACGAATACCTCGGCTCACAGCAATGGCTATAACTTTTCGCAAAACCTGTTATACCGTTACCGATTCGCCAAGCCCGGCCGCACCATTTCGATTGGCGTAGGAACGACGCTGAATTCCAACAATCGGAATGGCCTGCAAATGTCTAAAAACCAGTATTTTATTAACGATTCACTGGCAACGATTAACCAGCAGTCCGAAACGAACACGAATAGTAATAACTGGTCAGCCAACGTGAACTATACCGAACCGTTATCCAAAACGAGTCAGTTGCAGTTCAGCTATAATGGTTCGATTACTAACAGCAAGAGTAATAAGGAAACGTTCGATTATAACGAGCAGACGCAGTCGTATTCCAACCTGAACACGATTCTGAGTAACCGTTTCGATAATCAGTACATGACCAATCGCGGCGGGGTTTCGTACCGCTTACGCACCGAGAAAGCCTTCTTGACGCTGGGTGGCGATTACCAGATGGCGGATTTATCGGGTAACCAGTTGTATCCACGGGAGTTTTCGGTGAATAAAACCTTCCAGAATTTCCTGCCCAATGTGGATCTGAACTACAAGTTCACGCAAACGAAAAACCTGCGTTTCAACTATCGTACGTCCACGAATGCTCCTTCCATTACGCAGTTGCAAAACGTGTATGACATCACGAACCCGTTGTTTATTTCCAGCGGTAACCCGGATCTGAAGCAGGAATACAGCAATACGCTGTCGTTACGGTACAACAGCACGAACGTGGCCAAGTCGGTGAATTTCTTCGGCGGTGTATTCGCGACCCTGACCCAAAATAACATCACCAATTCGACCTTCATCGCCACCCGGGATACGATGCTTTCTCAGGGCGTTCTCTTAACCCGTGGTTCACAATATTCACGTCCGGTGAACTTGCAGGGCTATCGTAGCCTGCGGGCGTTTATGAATCTGGGTCTACCGATTCAGTCCATCAAAAGTAACCTGAACCTCAACGGCGGCGTGAACTACAACCGTACGCCCGGTTTGATTAATCAGGTGTCGAATATCTCCAATAATTACGCGTTCAACGCCGGAACGGTCCTGAGCAGTAACATCAGCGAAAACCTGGACTTTTCGGTATCGTATAACGGAGCTTATAACATTGTGCGTTATTCGATTCAACCGCAACAGAATAGCAATTATTTCTCGCACACGGCCCGTTTCCGCCTGAACTGGATTTCCCGCAAGGGCTTCACCATCAATCCTGACGTGACGAATACGCTATACAGGGGTCTGGGAGCCGGATATGACCGGAGCTTTACGCTCGTAAACCTGGGCGTTGGACAGAAGGTGCTGAAAGACCAACGCGGTGAAATTCGCCTGACGATCTTCGATTTACTGAAGCAAAACAACAGCATCAGCCGGAACATTAACGAGACCTATGTGGAAGATAACCGCACGCTGGTGTTGAGCCGATATTTCATGCTGACCTTTACCTATAACCTGCGGAATTTCAGGGGAAATAATGCTTCGAAGAATTAAGGGCGTTAAATCGTTCTTACAAAGGCCGCTGAAGAGATTTAGCGGCCTTTGTTACGTTTAGACTGTATCCATATCCTCCGCAGTCGCTCGGCTCTGCCGGATGATGACCTGGCTGTGGGCCTCTGGCCGGTCACAAGCAAGTACATTAATGATAAACTATATAGGTATTACTTTTATAGGACTCATCGGATGTGCACTGCTGAGGTAATAATGACTCGGATCGGTGACAATATCTGCTGCGACAGGATTTAAGTGAATATAATCCATTTTTTGTTGGGTCACTTGAGGCGTGTATAAGGCAATGGGATGGTTAGTTTTTTGCCAAAAAACATACTGCTCGTTTTGAGACGTATACTTTGCCCAATATCGTAATTGATTTAGAAGCCAGTCTCTTCTACTTTCCTGTTGATTTTCTTCAATAAGCTTTAAAATTCTTTTTGCTGTATAACTTTTGAAATCTCTTAAGACCTCACTAAGGTTACCTTCCTTTCTGCTGGCAATCAAGTGAATGTGGCTACTCATAACGACATAGGCATACATCTGCAATCCTTTGTTTGCCTGACCATAACGCAGACTTTTTAATAATTATTCTACGTACGAAGGCCGAGTAAATACGTCAATCCAACCTTGTACTGAAATGCTTAGGAAGAACAAGCCTTCAGGGTAAGTTTTTCTTAATTCTGACATTTACTAGTGAAGTTGGGGCTGGTAAATGCAGAGCTAAAAAGTGCTTTCGAATATGCCGTTTACAAATTGAGTTATTCTCCTGTTTTAGTAGTCTGCTCTGGCTGGTGATCGACTTCCGGCCGGATTTCTTATTCGTTACCTAATAGACTTCTTGCGTAAGACGGCCAGAGGCCTACAGCTAAGTCGTCACCCGGCAGAGCCGAGCGACTGCGGAGAGCATGGCGAAAAAACTCGTTGTTAGGAACGAAAAAAGACCAGCTGATTCAGGAGGATCACGCTGGGGAACAGGAGAAAACTACCTGCAACAAACCAGAGAAACGTACGGATTTTATGATCCTTTTCCTGTTCGGTTAATCCTCTGGAAATGGTTTTTGAAATACGGGGGCTGATGAAAAGCAGATAAGCCAGTAATAGCCCCATCATGCTTACCAGACAAAAAAGAGAATAAAGCGGATTCGGGATCAGAATAAAGCCCTGATGATAAAGTAATCCCAGAACTAACAGGAGAACCGCCGCGTAGTAAAAGATTAACACAGTCCCTATGGCCATGTTAATCTGAGATTTTAATATAGTGGCAGTGGTATATTTTTTCCAGAAGAAAAAGCAACCGTCTTTGACATCATTCAGGTAAGAATAAAACTTCATAGGGTTCACTTACTCAGCAGTTTCAGGCATCAACTACACCCCTTCCCGCACCGCCAGCACGGTATGATCCTGTACTAGGGTATTCAGAAAAACCCAGTCATCCAGATCGGTTCGGATGCCCGTTACGTCCTTGACCTGTTCGGCAGTCAGGGCCAGTAAATCGAACGTGCGATGCTGCTGCGTTTTTCGGATTACTTTTCGGATGGTAGTCATATCCCGATCCGATAGCAGCAAAGCCTGAGGGAACGTAACTTCATAATCCGGATAGTCATGGGAAGCCGGTATCAGATCATCCAGCCGGACGGGAGCCCGAAGCTTCACTACGGCCGTTTTAGCGGCCCGGTCGCCGAGGCGTTGACCACTGAAAATGGCCATGGTAATCAGCCCTACCATGCCCGAAAGAATCCAGACATCAACTAAGCGAAAAAGCCAGCGAATCAGGTAATCGCTAATGGTCGTGGGGGTTCCATCCACCCGAACCACCCGCAGGCCCAGTACTTTTTTTCCAATGGATTGTCCGTTCATGAATACCTCCGACAGGAGGCTATAAAACATGACGGGCAAAGCAATGATGACAATGTACAGGGTAATGGAAAGGTTGTTATCAAAAAGTCCTCCGCTAACGAATTGCCCCATCAGGATGGAACCCAGTAAAACCCAGGCTCCTGTGATGAGCGAATCCAGAAGGAAGGCCAGAATGCGATCCCCAATACTGGCAGGAAGAAACTCCAGCGTAACATTCTGATTAGTCTGAAAAGCAATCGTCGGATTCATGAAAGAGTGTTGAGCGTTTGTAGTAGAGCGGTAGCGATTATCGCTCCTGTATTCAGGGCTACTTTTTCAGGTTTAGCAATTGTTACGGAACTCGAAACGCAAAACTCTAAACAGTATAACTGAGTACAGAGCGAATTACGAAAAAGTTTTTGCTAATTTGGCTTGGAGGCCCAATACTTTCGCAGTTATTAAAAGGCTTTTGCTGGATTTTTATGCGGGAAGCAGTGTTTATTAAACAGAATACGGAAAAGTGGAAACACTATGAAGAAGATCGAACCCAGAATCCCGATGAGCTGGCTGAACAGTTTATTGAGTTAACGGATGATCTCTCGTACGCCCGTACTTTCTATCCGGAGTCGCCGGTAACCCGGTACCTGAATACGCTGGCTACGCGGTTCCACCAGAAAATTTACGCGAACCGAAAAGAAAAGACGAATCGCCTGTTCCGCTTCTGGGCCTATGAATTACCTTTTCTGTTTTATAATTCCCAGCGTCAATTGCTATACGCTTTCCTGTTTTTCTTTGCGGCGACAGTCCTGGGAATCGTTTCCAGTCTGTACGACGAAAGTTTTGTCCGTCTCATTCTGGGGGATGGGTACGTGAACATGACCCTCGATAATATTCAGAAGGGCGATCCCATGGCCGTCTACAAGTCCCAGCAGATGACGGTTTCCTTTCTTACCATCACGATTAATAACATTCGGGTGGCCTTTGCGGCTTTTGTGTACGGGATTCTGGTTTCAGTGGGTACGGTGTACGTCTTGTTCCAGAACGGGGTCATGCTCGGGGCGTTCTTCACGTTTCTGTTTCAGCAGGGGGTGATTCGGGATGCTTTACTGACCGTCTGGATTCACGGTACGCTGGAAATTTCCGCCATCATCATTGCCGGCTGTGCGGGTTTGACGATTGGCAACAGCATCCTTTTCCCGAAAACGTATTCCCGCTGGGAATCTTTTCAGCGGGGAGCCCGGCAGGGGATGAAAATTGCCATCGGCCTCATGCCGATTTTCATTACGGCGGGCTTCCTGGAAGGCTTCGTGACCCGTCAGCCTCTGTATCCGGTGGTCAGCATTGGGATTATTCTTTTGTCGGCCTGCTTTATACTCTGGTATTTTGTCTGGTATCCCATTCAGCTGAATCGCAAGGCTCAGTTCAACCGATAATCTTCTACCTCAATTACGTTTCTGAACGATGCGTCCCATTCAACTCCGCGAAGAGCGAAACTTCAGTGAAATCATTAACGTTACCTTCCAGTTTACTTTCCAGAACCTGCGTACCCTGGGCCCCGTGTTGCTTTACTTTGCGGCTCCTTTTTCGTTGATTTCGGGGATTGCTACGGGCCTGTTTCAGTCCCAGATTTTCAGTATGACAAGCGATCGTTACGGCATGGCTACGCCTTTCAGTGTGGCAGGCTGGGGCGTGGAATACCTGCTGAGTATGCTGTTTAATTTACTGGCCCACATCGTGATGTCGCTGGTGGTAAGCACCTACCTCGTTCAATACCTCGACACGGATGGCCCGATTGAACCCGCCGACATCTGGCGGGTAGTGGTGCGTAAACTGCTTCCGGCTGTGGGAATGTATATTCTTTATGGATTAAGTCTGTTGCTGGGGGTTATTCTCTGTTTTTTTCCGGTCGTCTATCCGTATGCGGTTTTTAGTCTGGGAACGATCAGTATGGTGCGGGAGGAGTTATCACCCCTGGAAGCTTTGCAGCGTTCACAGGAGCTGACTCAAATGAGCTGGAGTGATGGGCTGACCACCTTTGGAATCCGGATTATGGTAGCCATTGCCGCCAGTTTTCTGGCAGGCGTTCTGTCCATTCCCATGTACCTGATCATGTTTCTTCAGGGCCTGAAAGTGCTGGGCGAAAACCTGCAATGGATCATTATGCTGACCTCGATTATATCGGTGGGAGGCACGGCCATTCTGGGTGGGCTGGTCGATGTGGCTCTGGGATTTCAGTATTTTTCTCTGGTAGAAAAGAAAGAAGGCATTGGCCTGATGGCAGAAATCAGTCAGATCGGTACCCAGACCAGACGTAAGGAAGAAGAGTAAATTTCAGGGTACGGTTACCGGTTTGCCTGGCTGTACTTCTGGGTAAGATCCGGCGAAAAACCATACACTGAAAAGAGATAGCTGAACAAATGAAACGTTTGCTTTTATTATTTCTGATCCTAACGCAGTCCGCCCTGGCCCAATCGGGGAGTGATTCGCTGGGCGTTGGTAAAAAGACCCTTTCGGTGGAGTCGGCCCGCCCGGCTTTGCGTCAGCCCAGGGCCAAAGTCTGGAAGGAGATCACCACGTCCCGCGAATATCAATACGGCTACGATCCCGAACCGCCCACGGGTTTTCTGGATGAAATCTGGCAACGGTTTCTTCGCTGGCTGTTCGATTTTCTGTATGGTTCCTCTACCCGTCAGGGCCGTGAATGGATTCAGATTCTGTTCATTGCCGTTGTCGTCATTTTCGTGATCTATAAGTTTATCGGAATGGATAAGATGGGACTTTTCAGACGGGCCGCTGACCGTACCTCCCTGCCCTACGATACCCTTCACGAGGATATTCACGCCATTGACTTTCAGGAAGCCATTGAAGAAGCCAGCCGTCAGCGTAATTATCGACTGGCCGTGCGGTTATTATACCTGCGGACGCTCAAAACGCTGACCGATCAGGAGTTGATCAGCTGGCAGATCAATAAAACCAACCGTACGTATGTTTACGAGATTACCCAGCCTTTGGTACGCAGTCGGTTTGAGCAACTGACCTCTTCCTTTGAATACGTCTGGTACGGCGACTTCCCGATTGATGAAGAACGCTATCTGGCCGTAAAGCAGGAATTTGACTCTTTTAAACCCATATCTGCTTAACGAATCATGAAGCTGAAAAATACCAAATTCGCCCTGATTCTGGCAGGCGTTGTGGCTTTATTCATAGCGGTTGAATATTTCCGTCCCCGCCCCATTGACTGGACGCGGACGTACCGGAATGATCAGAAAACTCCCTTTGCCGCCGAAGCCATCTTTGACCTCTTACCCGGCCTTTTTCCGCCGCAGTCCATTACAGCGGTGCGGGTCCCTTTCTATAATCTGGAAAAGCAAAACGACTTATCTCCCCGAAGCACGTATCTGTATATCAACGAAAATTCCACGTTTGATACGCCTGATATCCGGGCCTTATTCCGGTTTATTAAACGGGGCAACGTGGTATTTTTATCGGCAAACAGTTTCCCTAAAGCCATTCTGGATACGCTGCATCTGAAAATGGGAACGCATAACCTGATCGATTTTAACCGGGCCTATCAGAACCAGCAGGATTCGGAAGAAAGTCAGGAGTCCTTCTACAATCGGTTTCGACTGGATACCATGACGATCAACTTTCTGAATCCGGCTTTTGCTCAACCAGGACCGGGGTATATCATGGAAAAGGAAACCGCCGAAAATCATTTCATTACCACGGACTCGACCCGGGCGGGAACGGCTCTGGGCGTGAATCAGCACGGACAGTATAACTTCCTGCATTTCCGGCTGGGCAAAGGCGAGTTATTTCTGCATTCAGCACCCGAAGTTTTCACTAATTATTACGTCCTGAAACAGGGATCCAATAACTACGCTTTTAAAGCTCTTTCTTACCTTCCTGACCTCCCGATGTATTACGATGAATACAGCAAACAGGGCCGCGAAGGAGAACAGAGTCTGTTACGCTTTCTGTTCAGCAGCCCAAGCCTCACCTGGGCCTATTACCTGACGCTGGCGGGTCTGGGCTTATTCATGCTTTTCGAAAGCAAACGCCGTCAGCGGGTGATTCCGGTGCTGGAACCCGTCACGAATAAGTCACTGGAATTCGTCGAAACCGTAGGTCAGCTCTATTACCAGCGGGCCGACCACGCCTCCATTGCGGAGAAAAAAATCCAGTATTGGCTGGCGTACGTGCGGCAGCGTTTCGGCGTAACTACCACCGAACTGGACGAAGAATTCAAGGAAACCCTAGCCGCAAAAAGCGGACTGGAACGGGCCGAAATTGACCGACTGCTCGGACGAATTGGTCAGGTACGATACTTTTCAGGAAATCTTCCCGAAAACCAGTTGGTAGACCTTAGTAATCAGATTGAACATTTTTATCAGCGTACGAAGTAATGACAGAGATTGAGGAAAAAATCAAGCGTATCCAGCAGATTGCTCAGTATTTACAGACACTGGAGGCAGACGAGGCCGCTTTGTTTTCCCGATTGAATGACATTCCGAAAGCCACTATTGCGGAGTTGCTGGATGACTACCGGCAGGTGACCCGAAATTTCAAACCCATTAACCTCTTACGCTACGAAGTTCTCAATCAGCTTCAGGAAGAACGCCCGCCGCTGAGTGCTCAGGATGTGGACTTCTACCGCGAACGCATTGAGCGAAAGGATACGGATTACTTTCTCAAATACGGCGTTAACGTTGTGGATGGTCTGGCTAATCACCGCAAAAAAGATTCGTTCAGTCTATACCGCCGACAGGGTAATCCTTTGTATTTCCGCCTGTTGTACACTCTGTTTTATCGACGAATCGAATCACAGAAAATTCAGCAAACCCTGTTCGATATTGCTCAGCAGATAGCGGAAGAGCTGGGTATAGAAAAGTACAAAACGCATCAGGTCGATTTTCGGGGAAGTACCAACATGGGCTCGCTCAGTTGCTGGGTAGCTCTGTTTCCAAAAGCCTGCTCTTCTCACCGGCAATGCCACCATCTGTTTGTGACCATTGAAGCCGAGGAATTGAAAGCGGGCTTATGGTCAGGCGAACAAAATAAACCTTCATTCGAAGGATCGGTTCAGCGGTTTCGTACCTACGAAACCGCCCTGGAATTTCTGAAACGTCTCAAAAGCGAGTACTACGCCTGGAATCAGCGGGAACGTCAGCTCCCGGAAAAAGTAGCTCCGGTCCCGGCAGAACCGATTCAGCCCGTGCGGGCCGCCGAACCAGAAGCGATTTACGAAATTCCGGGATATACCCAGGAGGATGCCCAGCGGGAATTATTTCTTTCGCAGGAACGCTTTCAGGAATTACGGGAGGCCCTGCATTACAAGCAAAACCTGATTTTGCAGGGGCCGCCGGGTGTGGGAAAAACCTTCGTCGCCAAACGGCTCGCGTACACTCTGCTGGAGCAGAAAGATGAAAGCCGGATGGAAACCATTCAGTTTCATCAGTCGTATGCCTACGAAGATTTCATGCAGGGCATTCGTCCCGACGGCGGAGGAAATTTCTACCTGCGGAACGGCGTCTTTTACGAATTCTGCCAGCGGGCCCGGCAATCCACGCAGCCCTTTGTCTTCATCATCGACGAGATTAACCGCGGTAACCTGAGCCGGATTTTCGGTGAAGTATTTCAGCTCATCGAAAGCGATAAACGCGGCCCGGAACATGCCATCACCCTTACTTATTCGGAAGAGCGTTTCTTCGTCCCGCAGAATGTGTACCTGATCGGCACGATGAATACGGCGGATCGGTCGCTGGCGATGGTGGATTATGCGTTGCGGCGGCGTTTTGCGTTTGTCGATTTATTCCCGGAATTCGATGCTGATTTTCAGGACCATCTCAGACAGCAGGGCGTACCTAACGAGTTCATCCACAAATGGATCGATAAAATAAAAGTTATCAACGAAGTTATCCACAATGATCGGCAGCTGGGCAGTGGATATCTCATTGGTCACAGTTATTTCACCCATCCTCAAAAACCCCCTCAGGAATGGTATAACCGGGTCATTAGGCTGGAAATTGCCCCCTTACTGCGGGAATACTGGTTCGATCAGCCGGAATTGGCCGAAGAATACGTACAGTTTTTACTAAAAGACTAAGAACCTATTATACGCTTTACCTGGTTTTGTACCCTTTGTACGTAAGTTATCCACAATTCATATGTCCGGTATTTTTATTAAAAAACCAAACTCTATTTGGCAAGCCCGCGGGAAAACTCGAATTTTGCGGGCCTGATACTAAAAATACTTACAGCTTTCAGTGGCAAGTCTTTCGAGCAAAACTTCTGCCAAGTGAGTTTCAACGCTACGTGAGCAGGATTCTGACTTCCACTGATGATGAAAAGCAAACTCGGATGAATCTGTATTCCACCAAACACCAGAGTCCAGACGTTAGTCTTGAAGAGGCCGTGTTCCGGGGACTTCCCCCCGACAATGGGCTCTACATGCCCGATCATATTCCTACGCTTCCTCTTTCGTTTTTTGAGAATATTCAGAATCTGTCCATCACCGAGATTGCTCTGGAAGTTTCAAAAGCGTTAATCGGCGACGACATTCCGGAGGAAGACTTAAAACGTATCATTGATCAGGCCATCACCTTCGACGCTCCCGTCGTAGCCGTGGAACCCGACACGTACGTAATGGAATTATTCCACGGACCTTCGATGGCCTTTAAAGATTTTGGCGGCCGCTTCATGGCGTCGCTGATGTCTTACTTCCTGGAAAAATCCGCGAAAGAGATTCATATTCTGGTGGCTACCTCGGGTGATACCGGCGGAGCCGTAGCTCAGGGCTTTTACCAGACGCCCGGCATTAAAGTAACGATCCTTTATCCCAGCGGTAAGGTTTCAGACATTCAGGAAAAACAGCTGACCACGCTCGGAGCCAACGTAACGGCTCTGGAAGTAAACGGAACCTTCGATGATTGCCAGCGGCTGGTGAAGCAAGCGTTTCTGGATGCTGACTTAAGAGCTAGGTTTAATCTGGCTTCAGCTAACTCCATTAATATCAGCCGTTTAATACCCCAGTCTTTCTATTACTTCAACGCGTACGCTCGTCTGAAACATCTGGGTAAACCATTGGTATTCAGTGTGCCTAGTGGTAACTTTGGAAACCTTTCGGCGGGCATTATTGCCTATCGGATGGGGCTACCCGTTCGGAAATTCATTGCCGCTACCAACAGTAACCACATTGTGCCGGATTACCTGACGACGGGTAACTTTGAACCGAAACCCTCGCAGGAAACCATTTCCAATGCCATGGACGTGGGTAACCCCAGTAACTTCCCCCGTTTACTATTGCTGGGTGGTGGAGACTGGGAGAGCGTGAAAGATTTGGTGACGGGTGTATGGTATGACGATGCGAAAACGCAGGATACCATTCGTCGGGTTTATGAAAATACGGCTTACCTGGTTTGCCCTCATACGGCTATCGCCTATCAGGGCCTGAAGGATGTCGTTGCTGACATGAACGAAGATGTAACGGGAGTATTTTTGTCGACGGCTCACTATGCGAAATTCCTGCCCACGATGGAGGCAACTTTAGGAACGACGCTACCCGTTCCGGATCGTCTGGCGGAGCTACTGGACAAACCCAAAGTAGCTACTCCCATGACTACGGATTTCGCCGATTTCAAGGCATACTTGTTAGGATAACCCTTTCCCAATTATAAGTGAAGAGCCGGGCGAAAGTCCGGCTTTTTCGTTAGACAGGCATAACATTAGCCCATGATTATCATTTGATAGGGTATTGGAATCAACGAAAAGAGCGTGTTACGAAGGCAAAGTAAGAATTAAAGGGAAATTTTTCCCCATACTTCAGGCCTATGACGCTTTGGTATCACTTTTTGAATTTTATAGACAGCTCGTCAACCTGAGCCTGCCCTTTAAAATTTATCAGTACGTTCAACCTGGATTTATCAGTACATCAACCTGATTTGAAATTTATCATCCAACCTACGTTTTATTAAAAATTTATCAGTACCAGTTCAACCTGTCATTTTAATACAATCCAACCTACGTTATTATTTGCCATGAAAAAAAGATTAATGTCGATTAGTGCGGCTTTTCTGGTGAGCGTTTTTACCCTTACCTCCTGTGAGGAAAAACCCAAGAGTGCCCGTGAAGATTTAGCCGAAGCTCAGGAAGATGCTCGCGAAGAAAAAGCAGAAATCAACAAAGATCTGGCGGAAGCAGAAAACGACGCTGCTGCTAAAAAAGCCGAAGTTAATGCGGAGCTGAAAGGAGAAGAACGCGAATTTCTTACTCGCATGGAGACCCAGCGGGATAACATTGACGCTGAATTAAAACAGATCGATGCGAAACTGGATAATGCCAAAGGGGAAGAAAAGGCTCGTTGGGAAGCCCGGAAAGACCGTCTGGAGAAGCGAAAAGATAAAATTGACGCCGACATGACGGAATTGAAAGGTGGTCTCAAACGCGACTGGAAAGCATTCAAAGCGGACGTTGAGAAGACGTTCGATGATGTCAAAGCAGACCTTAAAAACTAAATATATAATCAGCTTTTTGCTGAACTACCCTTAGTAAACACATTCAACCAATGGCTAAAAATAGTTTGTTAGGATACGCAGCTGCCGGAGCAGTAGGTGTATTGATCGGTATCGTTGTAGCTCCTGAAAAAGGCAGCAAAAACTTCAAAAGCGTAAAACGTTTTATTAATGATTGGGCTACCAAAATGCTGGATGAAATTCAGGCAGGTAAAGACAATCTGGAGGATTACGCCGATGAAGCCCGCGACAAAGCTTTTGAACTGAAAGGTAAAGCCGAAGCAAAGGCTGACGATTTCGCGGATGACGTACGTCAAACGTATGCAGATGCAAAATCAGAAGCAAACAGATCTTTCTAAGGAAAGCAGGCTTTATCCAGTCCACAAAAAAATCCGGTGAGTGATCTTACCGGATTTTTTTGTGTGTACACCCTGCGTTAGAATTTAATTCCTACGCCAGCCAGAAAGTTAAATCCAGCTTGTGGGTAGTAATAATTCTCCGTCATAAACTGACCTTCTGAGGTATAGCTAAAGGTGTAGCCATTGGATTCATAAAGTCTGTTGAAAACGTTATTCAGTAAAAAGCTGACATTGATTTCCTTCACAAACTTGGGCTTGATGCTGTAAATCGCCCGAATGTCATTCGTAAAGTAAGGGTTCAAAGTCCGGCTTTCATCCTGTGTGTTATCCAGATACTGCTTGCTTACGTATTTGGCCAGCCAGCCCAGTTCCAGGTTTCTGACCGGTTTCCAGAGTAATTGCCCCCCGGCAATCACGTTGGGAGAAAAGGAGATGTCCGTATTCCGGAATGTGGCCTGTGTCTGCGTAGGGAAACCCTCCTCCGTGTACGCGTCGTAATTATCGTAATACGCTGTAAATTCTTCAATTTTGTTCCGGCTGAAGGTGGCATTGGCATTCAGCGTCAGGGTTTTAGTCAGCTGATAGGCTCCTTCTACTTCGATCCCTGCCCGGTAACTCTTGCTGGCGTTGGTACGGGTAGGACTTCCTACGTCGTTCAGTTTTCCAGTTAAGACCAGCTGATTCCGATAGTTCATGTAATATCCATTCACGTTCAGAGCCAGCTTGCCAGCCTGATAGCGGTACCCCGCTTCCCAGTCCTGAAGTCCTTCTGCTTTGGGGCGGCTCAGTATCGATGACTCGGTGTAGTCATTCCGGTTCGGTTCGCGGTTGGCTACGCTGAAGGAAGCATACGCTGAATGCTGCTCATTAATCTGGTAATTCAGACCCAGTTTGGGGTTGAAGAAGTTCAGATCAGCCTGCTGCTGCGTGTTTTGGCCGAGGCTTCCAATCCCGTAAAAATCATAATGTACTTTTCTGAATTGAGCATCCGCAAAAACATTGAGCTGTTCGGTCAACTGGTAATAGGCTTTGGCGTAAAAGTTAAGATCCGTTTTGATGGCGTCGTCGTCGTAATACCGCGTGCGGATGTTGGAATTACTCGCAAAGCGGGCCCAGATGACTTCACCAAAATGCTTGCCTTTGTACTTATTCCAGCCGCCACCAATGTTTACTTTCAGCTTTTTGAAGGAATCGTAATCGAACGAGAACACCGTTCCGTAGAAATCGTTATCCAGCCATTTCCGGCGAATAAGCGTGGTGGTGTCTACCGTAACGCCCCCGATGACCACGGGTAATAAGCCATAATCGCTCAGGTTTTGGCCTTTTTTATATTCCTCGTAATAGCCACGACCTTTCGTATAATGCAGGTTGAAATTGAAAGTCCAGTTACGGCTCAACTGATGGGAACTCAGCAACTGATAGTTATCCTGCTGATAGTTATCCGTCTGGTTATCGTAGGTAAATTCGTTGAACGTCCGGTTGGTTTTCAGTAACGACTGCGGTACGCCATTCCAGGCCTGATAGGTTTTTTCAATACCAGAAAACACATTCAGACGGACGAAAGATTTCTTACCGAAGTAGGCCCCTGATAAGTAAAACGACTTCAGATTTGAACTGGCCCGGTCGATATACCCATCGGAAGTAAGCCGGGATAATCGTGCATCCACGGTAAACTTGCCATTAATCAGCCCGGAGCCCACCAGAACGTTGTTTTTGATGGTGTTGAAAGAGCCGGCACTGTGATTCGTTTCCGCGTAGGCTTCCTTGCGAAATTCGTTGGTTTGTACGTTGACGGTGGCTCCGAAAGCACCCGCTCCGTTGGTGGAAGTTCCCACACCCCGCTGAATCTGAATACTGGTGGTGCTACTGGCAAAATCCGGCATATTAACCCAGAACAAGCCCTGACTTTCGGCATCATTGTAAGGAATGCCATTCAGCGTTACGTTAATACGGGTGGCATCCGATCCGCGAATCCGGAAACCCGTATACCCAATGCCCGCCCCGGCTTCACTTGTACTCACCAGCGAAGGCTGAAAGTTGAGCAGGACGGGTAAATCCTGACCCAGGTTTTGCTTCTGAATTTCTTCCTCGCCGACGTTGGTAAAGGCCATTCCTGTTCGCTGGTTGGCCCGGGTAGCTGAAACTACTACTTCATCGGCCATGTACGAACTGCGAAGCAACTCGATCTGAAGCGTTTGTGAAGGAGTTAGCGTAATGCGTTGCTTCTCATAACCCAGGTAACTAACCTCCAGGGTTTGAGCCGTGCTGGGAACGTTACTTAACGAAAACGTTCCGTCGGATTTGGCTGCCACGCCCCGCTGCGTGCCTATAACCCGAATGCTGGCACCGGGAAGGGGTTGTTTATCCGCCGCATCGATAACCGTTCCGGTGATGGTTTGCTGGGCATAGGTAGAAAGGGAAAGAAAGAAAAATCCGCACAGGAAGACCCTGAACAGGGCTACTGTGCGTTGAGCGTGAGAAATAAAAGTCGCATGCATACGAAATAACGCAAAACGACAGGTAAAGGGGCTGAAGCCCGTCTGGGTTCAGTACTGCTAATAAATGAAACAATAGTTGAGGTGAAAAATTCGATGCATCACGGATGACACTTTCGGAATTTTCAACGCGTTCCCTTCGACGGCATTATCCGTATCAGGTTCAATGGGTATGATCTCAGCCCGTTGGGTAGGGCACCCCTTTATGCGATCAGTACAACAAAGGTAGCCCTTTGCGGGCAGTTGAGAGGGCTAAAACATATTTATTTTGTCGTATAGTCCTGGCGTTCCAACTTTTCTGATGAAATAGGTGTCCTGCCAATGTCCTTCAATAACCTGCCTACTTATGAAAGTTTTAACCATGATTGCCTTTATGGCGATAGCGGCCTTCCTGGGGATGACGCTAGCCTCGACCCAGAGGCAGATTCAGCCCATTAATGCCGTCATTGGCGACGAAAGTTTTATTGAAACCTTCGGTCGTCGCCCGGATCTTCAGACTTCGGAGCCGCTGCGAATCGAAACGCATCTGGCCTATGTAGAACAGAAATTGCGTTCCCGGAAGGTGACCCATCTACCTGAACCATTACAGAAAAAGCGGCAGCAATTATTGACGTTATTACAGCAATACCGAGACGCGGGCCATTTCCCGAAAAACCACGATTACCCCGAAGAACGTCGTCCCTGTCTTATGGATCGGGAAGGAACCCTTTGTGCCATAGGGTATCTGATTGAACAAACGGCAGGCCGGGAAGTAGCCGAGCGGATCAATACCCGGCATCAGTATGATTACATTCAGGATATGAATATGCCGGAAGTGAAAGAATGGATTCAGCAGTCGGGACTAACGGAAGAGGAATGGGCAATGATTCAGCCAGAGTACAGGTTTCAAAGCCCCAATTTCCGCTAAGGTAATCTAAAACTGTATAGACGCCATCAATGGACGTCTCGTACCAAAGTAAAGAACCCCGGCACAGAGTTGAGCCGGGGTTCTTTGGGTATGCATCAATCCTGCTGAGGAAGGAGGATTATTTTTTCTCCAGCAACTGGAAGAATTCATCCAGACGGGGCGTCAGGATAATCTCGG
>CAJYIW010000013.1 GCA_913775095.1 uncultured Siphonobacter sp.
AGTCCAGCTGCATTCCTTCCAGTTGGCCTTCGGGCATGTTATAGTGCAGACGAGTGCTATCCTGGTTGGGCTTAACCTGGAGTTTAAACTTGAACGACTTCCCCTCTTCCAGTACGTTCCAGTTGGGTTCGGTCGGAAAAATAATTTTCATTCCTGACTGACCGGGCACCGAAGACTGAGCCTGAGCAAGACCAGCCCAGCTGGCCGCCAGTATAAATAGGACGAAAGAAAGGTGATGAATGAAATACCTCTTCATTGCGGTTATATCATGGCTAAGGTTGATTTTCTCTTTGTACGAATAAAAATGCCTTTTATTACAAAGGGAGCCTATTCGTTGGTAAAAAAGAGAAAACTATCGTGGCAAAAGTATGAAAATCCAGCGTAGGGAATGCAAAAGATGAAATTGGACTTTTTAAAAAATACGTTCCTGTCAGGAAAATAGTTTACCAACGATAAAAAAGAATGAGTGATTTTCCAGTAACTGGCGTTCCACTCATTCTTTCAGGTATTTCTCAAAGGCAATCGAATCTGACGATTACAGGGCCTTTACGATATTCACGAAATCACGTGATTTCAGAGAGGCACCTCCTACCAGTCCACCATCTACATCAGGGCTGGCAAAAATCTCAGCAGCGTTGGCTGCGTTCACGCTTCCGCCGTACTGAATGGTCGTATCATCCGCTACTTCCTGACCATATTTGGCAGCAATGTGGCTACGCAGAGCCGCGTGCATATCCTGAGCCTGCTGAGCCGAAGCCGTTAAGCCCGTACCGATGGCCCAGATGGGTTCGTAAGCAATCACGATTTGACTGAATTGCTCCGCCGACAGGTGGAACAGAGCGTTTGTCAACTGGGACTGAACGATAGCAATGAAATCTTCATTCTGACGCTGCTCCAGTGACTCGCCGCAGCAGAAGATAGGCTTCAGGCCGTTTTCCAGGGCAATGTTCACTTTCTCCGCCAGAATTTCGTCCGTTTCACCAAAGTACTGGCGACGCTCGCTGTGGCCCAGAATAACGTAAGGAATTTGAACCGATTTCAGCATGGAAGCCGAGATTTCTCCCGTGTACGCACCAGAGGCTTTCTGATGGCAGTTCTGAGCTCCAATGGAAACGCGATCGGTGGCATACTGCTGCAGTGTAGAGAGGTACAGCGAAGGCACGCAAAGCACCACTTCCACATCGCTGGTTACTTCATCGGCAATCATGTGTACGATTTCCGAAGTCAGCGATACGGCTTCTTCGGCCGTTTTGTTCATTTTCCAGTTGCCTGCAACAATTTTTTTTCTCATGCTTGAAAAAATATAAAAATCAGAAGAATACTTTTAACTAATCAAATAATGCCTTTCTGATTCAGAAAAAGCACTTTTCGCTTCATTATTCAGGCGACGAAAGTAAGGAAAATCCCCGAAAGTGCCGACAACGATCCCGTCATTCCGATGATACCCTCTTGATTATGAGCAAAAAAGCATCTAAATTAAAGGCAGTTATGTCTTAATAATGGAAGCTATGAAACATGCTCTACCACTCGCACTTTGGTTCGGGCTGGTAATCGGTCTACCTGGGCTCAGCCAGGCACAGGAACGATTTGGCCTGCATCTTCAGGGACGTCACAAAACCACCCGAATTCCTTTCCAGCTCCACTCTAATCTGATCATCGTTCCCTTAAAAATTAATGATTCAGATACGCTACGCTTCATTCTGGATTCGGGAGTTTCCACGATTATCGTCACCGACCCTAAAATTCCGGTTACCCGCCTCATGAAGGCGGTTCGGCGGGTCCATATCTCCGGGGCCGGAGAAGGCGGAGATCTGTCGGCCACCGTCATGGTGGGCAATAAGATCCAGATGGGCCACATGAAAGGATTTAATCAGAACGTAGTCGTACTCGACCACGATATTCTCCAGATTTCGGAATACGTGGGAATGCCCATTCACGGCATCTTTGGTTACGAATTATTCAATCAGTTTGTGGTAACGATTGATTTTTCAAAGAAAGAACTGATTCTGGAAGAACCCAGTCATTACCGCTATAAACCTAAGAAAGGCGATCAGTTTCCCATTACGATTGAAGACGCCAAGCCTTACCTGAATGCCGTGGCCCTGGTTGATAAAAAGCGAACCGTTCCCCTCAAAGTCGTTATTGACACAGGGGCTGGTCACGCCATTTCGCTGGACGTGAATTCCCGCAGTCAGATCGCACTCCCTAATAAAGTAATCCGCACGCAGTTAGGCCGGGGCCTGAGCGGGGTCATTAACGGCAGTCTGGGAAGAGTAGAGAAAATCAAAATTGGTAATCTGGAGCTCAACAATATTATTGCTTCGTTTCCCGATAGTCTGGCCTACGGCGTCAAACTTTCCAACCGGATTGCCCGACAGGGCAACATTGGCTGTGAATTATTGCGGAGGTTCAAAGTAACCTTCAACTACCAGCAGCATTACATCGTACTAAAACCCGTTAAACGTCGTCTTCGCGAAGCTTTTGAACACAACATGAGCGGCATGGATATTGTAGCGAAGGGATCCCAGTACGATGAATTTACAGTAGAGCGGATCGAGCTGAATTCTCCCGCTGAACTGGCCGGATTATTACCTGGCGATCAACTCATTAGCGTGGACGGTGAATTCTGCCGGTCGATTTCCATGTCTGATCTGTACAGGATTTTTCAACGCGGCGAAGGAAAGGAAATTGTGATGGCTGTGCGTCGTAAAGGTGAAATCCTGATTACTACCTTAACGCTCAAACGAATCATCTGATCTCCTCTGGACCTCCCCGTGCCTGCCTGGTTTTAGAACCAGGCAGGCACACTTCTTTTGTGCGATTTTCAGTGTAAATTTCAATCAATCAGTGGTTTCTGATTTATTTTTTTCATTGCAAAACATCCTACCTTTTGTTATGAACTAATTTTTTTATCTACTTTTGGGTATCAACTAGTCCACCAAACGCTGCCACGTTTATGAAGCTACGTTATCTTCTTCCTGCATTCATTATTTTATGTATCAGCCTGCAAGCTCAGGCTTCTATTGACCCTCCGGGTAAATTCTCATTCGGTATCCTGGGAGGTACTCTGGGCTACGGAGGTGAGTTCGGTTACCGAAGGTACGACGACTCCCGCTGGCAATTCCGGCTGGGTTTTACGCACATTGGGTACAGCAAGCCTTTCAACGTTGAAATCAATAAGGATAGCAAGGCTCGTCTTTCTCCGCTGGTTCGCATGAATCTGGCTCAAATCAAAGCGGATTACCATCCCTTTGCCCGCAGTTCGTTTCGGATCACGGGAGGGTTAGGCATTCAGATCAAACCTCAGTATGCGGTACTGGGAGATTCAGACACGGGATTAATCATTGACGATATTAACATCAAGCCGGAAGATTTAGGCGAGGTAGAACTACGCCTGAACTGGTGGACCGTCACGCCTCACTTAGGGATTGGCGTAGGCCGGGCCGTTCCCCGGAAGCGGGTAGGCCTGGGTCTCGAAGCAGGCTGTTATTACCTGGGGAGCCCTAAAATTGATTTCTGGACCAACGGCTTACTGGATGCCACCACCCTACCCGATCAGATTCCGAAGATCGAACGTAACATGCGTAATTACAGCTATTTACCTTACCTTTTACTTTCGGTTCGGGTTCGCTTAGGGGAATAACTTTTTCGTTTTCAATCATTTAAAAGGGCCGATCTGAGATCGGCCCTTTTCGTACACCTTTACCTGGATTTATACATTTATCGCTGAAGTCTTCGGCTCAATTCGGGGGTTTACCTTAGTTTTGCTTCTGAATTTAATATCAGATCTTCACTTATGTCTTTTCGAATTGGCCACGGCTACGATGTTCATCAACTGGAAGAAAACCGACCCTTCTGGCTGGGCGGCATCCTCATTCCTCACACGCACGGGGCAAAAGGCCATTCAGACGCGGATGTCGTTTGCCACGTGATTTGCGATGCCCTCCTCGGAGCCGCCAATCTGCGTAACATTGGATATCATTTCTCGGATAAGGACCCGCAATGGAAGGGAGTGGACTCGAAAGTGTTACTGAGCCGGGTACTGGAAATGATCCGGGAAAAAGGCTATGAAGTCGGCAATATTGACGTAACCGTTGTTCTTCAGGAACCTAAGCTTAATCCGCACATTCCTGCGATGAAGCAGGTACTGGCTCAGGTCATGAATATTTCCGAAGAAGACCTATCCATTAAAGCGACGACTTCCGAACACCTGGGTTTTGTGGGAAAGAAAGAAGGCATTGCGGCTCATGCTGTGGCTTTAATCGAGAAAAAATAAATTTCCTGAGTGATACGAAAGTTATTTTAATGAAAAGGGCTGGCGATACTCGCCAGCCCTTTTTGTTATTCGTACGTCACGCGGCCAATAATGCTTCGGCCCAGCGTAATTTCATCGGCATATTCCAGATCTCCGCCAATCGGGATGCCCCGGGCAATGGTGGTAATCTTGATTGGATACTGCCGTAAGCGTTTCGTTAGATAAAACGAAGTAGTATCTCCCTGCATCGTCGGACTCAGGGCCAGAATTACTTCACGAATTTCATTTTTCGGATCAGCGATCCGCTCCATCAGAGACTCGATCTGCAATTCAGCGGGGCCAATGCCCTCAAGGGGGTTAATCAGCCCACCCAGCACGTGATACACGCCCCGAAACTGAGCCGTATTTTCAATGGCCAGTACATCACGGGTGTCTTCTACCACACAGATCAGCTGAGCATCCCGGCGAGGGTTGGCACAAATCTGGCATAAGTCCTCATCGGCAATGGTATGGCACTGACGGCAATAACGCGTCTGCGTACGCATGTGGACCAGTGCATCTGCTAGTTGAGACGTTTGCTGTTCTTCGCGTTTGAGCAGGTGTAAAGCCAGACGAAGAGCAGTTTTCTTCCCGATTCCCGGAAGTTTACTAATCTCTTCAACGGCGTCTTCAATAAGTTTGGATGGATAATTCAAGAGAGATGCTGGCTAATGGAATGGCCTGAATTGCTAAGAAATTATCGGGTATGGTCCCCCGAATTTGCCTCCTGACAGACCAGTTCTTACTGGTTGCTTTCGTTAAATCACTTCGGCACTAATGCCCCGGTTGCAAATGGCATTCCGCATGGGAGCCAGTTCTTCAAAAGCTCCTTTTTTTACGGAGCATTTTCCCTTGTAATGAATCAGTATGGTACATTGTTCGGCTTGTTCAGGCGAATGTCCGCAGACGTCAATAAGGGTATCGATCACCCAGTCAAAGGTGTTGACCTCATCATTGAAGACCATCAGATCGTGCTCCTCTTTATCTTCTACTTCCTCCAGAACATCTACGCCTTCTTCTTCCCAGGGTTTCGGTAAGGTGTTCATCCACATGTCTATTTCCAGTAAATCAGTGACTTAAATAAAGAACAAATTTAACCTTTATAACCCGCATCCCCAACCGAAGGTTCATAGAAGTTGAGGATTCTTCGTGAAATAGAAACATTTATTCGGGAAGGATTTCTCATTACCAGGAGCGGACTCCCCGGGCGTCTGAACTCTCCCACTCGGGCTTCGTCTATTACCCGACATTCTCCTTTCGCATTCCTCAATTTTACAGCCCTCACGCAGGTTTAATAAAATATTTGGTGATCTTTAAGGTTTACTTACGTTAAGTATCTCATTACTCGTCCCTTGTTTTATTCATGAATGCTTACCTGGCTCTTACCATTCTTTTAGGTTACTTTGCCGTATTGGTGGCCGTTTCGTTTTACACTTCCCGCGGAGCCGATACGCACACCTTCTTTACTGCCAACAAACAATCGCCCTGGTATCTCGTCGCGTTTGGCATGATTGGTACCTCGCTTTCCGGGGTTACTTTTATTTCAGTTCCGGGAAACGTCAGTACTTCTCAATTCACCTATTTTCAGGTTATTCTGGGTTATCTCGTCGGGTATTTTGTCATTGCTACCGTGCTGATGCCCATGTATTACCGGCTCAATCTGATTTCGATTTATACGTATCTGGATAAACGTTTTGGATTCTGGTCCTACAAGACCGGGGCGGGCTTTTTCCTGCTTTCCCGAACGGTTGGTTCGGCGGGACGCATGTTCATTGCCGTGCAGGTGCTTCAACTGGCCATTTTCGATCGCTTCGGTATTCCCTTTGAAGGGACCGTTGTTTTCGCCATTCTTCTGATCTGGATTTATACATTCAAAGGCGGCGTTAAGACCATTATCATCACCGATACCCTGCAAACGTTCTTCCTGGTAACGGCCGTTTTTCTCACCGTTTACCTGATTGCCACGCAGCTAAACCTGGACTTTGGTTCCCTCTGGACCACAGTTCAGTCGAAGAGTTATTCCAAAGTTTTCGTCTGGGACTGGGCTCCCAAGAACAACTTCTTCAAGGATTTCATTTCGGGGGCCTTCATTGCCATCGTCATGACGGGTCTGGATCAGGATCTGATGCAGAAAAACCTGACCTGCAAGAACATAGGTGAGGCTCAGAAAAACATTCTCTGGTTCTGCGTCGTGCTGGTGATTGTAAACTTTGCATTCCTCAATCTCGGAGCCCTCTTACTGGTTTATTCCGAACAGATGGGCATTGCCATTCCGGCCAAATCGGATGATTTATACCCCATGCTGGCTCTGGGCAACCACTTTGGACCCATCGCAGCCATCACATTCCTGTTAGGTATCACTGCCGCTACTTATGCCAGCTCTGACTCGGCCCTGACGGCTCTGACGACTTCCTTCTGTATCGATTTTCTGAATATTGAGAGTTATCCCGAAAAACAGCGTCAGCGAATTAAAACCTGGGTTCACCTGATGTTTTCGTTCCTGTTTTTACTGGTGATTATTCTCTTCAAACAACTCAACAGCCAGTCCATGATCCGGACTATTTTTGACCTGGCCGGCTATACCTACGGACCTTTGCTGGGACTGTATACGTTTGGCCTTTACACCAAATGGTCCGTGAAAGATCGCTATGTGCCCGTGGTATGTCTGATTTCTCCTCTGCTCACCTACGTACTGGTTGACCATTCTCAGGAATGGTTCAATTATACCTTTGGTTTCGAAAAACTACTTCTGAACGGGTTACTCACCTTTGGGGGGTTACTGCTGCTTAAAAAGCCCGAACGCGAGTTATCTTTTTAGGTATTGATCAGCCTGATTTCTACAAAAACGCTACTTCTCTGTAACCTGCAGGAAGTAGCGTTTTTTAGTATCCGTGCACTGGGTTTAGAATAAGTATATCAAGGTTTTATCGTACTTTATAATGTGAAAATTACATAGTATATTTAAGCCTGAATTTATAAGATTCATTCCCCCCAAACTACCTATCCTATGCCCCTTTTTACTTGTCTAAGACTACTTAGATCGGCACCACTGGTGATCCTCCTGCTTGCCGGGAATCTCTACGCCCAGACTCCAACGGACGGAATCATGATGGGTAAACAGCTGATTTGCAACGTAGCCAGTTATTCCAACAGCCAATGGGATCAGTACTGGGAAGGTACCCTGAAACGTCGCAACGCCAACGTCGGAACCTTCACCGGCCAGAATGTAATGCTGATGAGTGCTTATGGGTTAACCAAAAATCTGAACATTATGGCGGGTTTACCATACATCTGGAATAAATCAGATGGCGGTCATTTTTCCCGCCAGCAGGGCATTCAGGATCTTTCCCTCTGGCTGAAATACCGGCCTTTAAAAGCAGAAACTTCATTCGGAACCTTTGGTTTACTGGCTACGGGCGGCGTTTCCATTCCGGTGAATACCTACATCCCGGATATGCTTCCGTATTCCATTGGTCTTCGCTCCAGAACAGCGTCAATCAAAGGAATTTTTCATTACAAAATAAAAGGCATTTACCTTACTGCTCAGGGCGGCTACACTGGTCGGAGTAACATTCACATTGACCGCGATTCGTATCAGTCAGGGGGTAAGATCTATGATACCCACGAAGTGTCCGTACCCGACGTAGTGGATGCTTCTGCCCGACTGGGGTATATCAACAAGCACGTTCAGGTAGAAGGCTTCATTGAGAACATGACCAGCCAGAGTGGGGATGACATTCGTCGACAGGACATGCCCTTTCCGACCAACAAAATGGATCAGACTTCGCTGGGTGGAATGGCCAAAGTGCATTTATACCTGAAAAATGGTACTTTCTTTTCCTTCTTTGGTCAGTATAGTCAGGTAACGGCGGGCCGCAATGTCGGTCAGGCCCGAATGTACACCATTGGCATCCAGCACACGTTCAACGTCATGGGCCATCCCATTATCATGTAAGTAGCTACTACTCCCCCTAATCATGAACTATAAACTATTTCGCTTACTAGTCCTTACTGGCTCTGTTCTTTTTCTGAACAGTTGCGACAAAAGCATCGACCAGCCTTCTCTGGAAGTGTACGAACCCGCGGGTCTTGACGAAAACGGAGGTCAGTGGAAACCCCTCGTGCTGGCATCAGTCGACGAAGTAACTGTTCCGGCCCCCCAGGCTATAGAATCCTCCAGCTACAAAACTGAACTTCAGTCCCTGAAAGATTTAAAAGTTACTCCTGACCAACAGAAAACAGTAGATTTCTGGGCCGTTGGGGGTGTCTATCGCTGGAATGAAATCGCCCGGACCCTGGCGGCCAACTATAACCTGCCCCCCGTTTACGACGAAATTCAAAAGAAATACCCCGTCCCCGACGCGGCCAATCCAAAGGCTGAGCCCAAGTTCCCTTTCTGCAACCCACCCTATGCTTCGCGGATGTTTGCGTACCTCGGGGCCGCTCAGTACGATGCTCTGGTAGCCGCCTGGAAATACAAGTACCAATACCGCCGACTCGCTCCTTCGAAAGTCGACGCCAGTATTACGCCTACCTTACCCCTCAGCAATTTGCCTTCTTATCCTTCTGAAGATGCGGTCGTCGCCGCGGCTTCGCTGGAAGTTTTGAAAGTAATGTTTCCGGGAGAGGTGGAAAAACTGACGGCTTATTACGAAGCCCATCGCAACAGCCGCCTCTGGGGTAAGGCTAACGTATCGAGCGATCTGGACGCGGGCGAAGCGTTAGGCAAAGCCGTAGCGGCTAAAATCATTGCCCGGGCCAAAGCCGATGGTATGGGAGCCGCGAATAATCAGGCGGCTGTGGCAGCCATGGTCTCGGATGCCAAGGTTCGCGGATTGAAAAAAGAATGGACCAGTCTGGACTTACCCGCCCGCCCGCCCATGTTACCTACGTTTGGTAACGTGAAAACCTGGAATTTTACCGAAGCCCAGAAAGTAGCCATGCGGCCCGTTCCGCCACCTGCTTTAGGAACGGCCGGTTTCGAAAAAGATCTTCAGGAATTGCGTAATATGGGCAAAAACCTCACCCGTGAACAACATCGCATCGCTTCCTACTGGTCGGATGGTGTCGGTAGCTTTACCCCTCCCGGTCACTGGAACCGCGAAGCGGCCAACCTCACCCGAAAGTACAAAGAGAATGAATTGAGAGCGGCCCGTACCATGGCCCTGGTAGGAACGTCCTTAATGGATGCGGGAATAGCCTGCTGGGATACTAAATTTTATTACTTTACCCCAAGGCCTTTTCAGGTGGATCATGCGGTACGTTCCACCATCGGTACGCCAAATTTTCCAAGCTTCACTTCCGGTCATTCCACCTTTTCGGGAGCAGCGGCTCATATTTTAGGTTACCTGTTTCCGAACGAAGCGGATGCATTGATGGTTCTGGCTAATGAAGCATCTAATTCAAGAATTTATGGCTGCATTCACTACCGGGCCGATTGCGAAGTCGGGCTGGAACACGGGAAAGCAGTGGGTCAATTTGCCGTTAAACGAGCTCAAAACGATGGTGCTGGACGTTAAAGCACATGAGTCCCCATTAAATCCCTTTCATTAACTTATGAAAATCTTATTTTATGCGGGGTTAATAGGTCTCGTTTTATTTGAATTACTGCACATTTATTTTATTATGCCACTGCCGGGCAGTCAGGAAATGCCTCATCTTGAGATCGCTTATTTCCTGACTCGCTGGCAGTGGTCGTTCCGAGTGGGTGCAGCCCTGCTGATTTTAGCGGGCATCTTTCCGACTTTTTCGGCTTATGGGAGTAAATGGATTCCGGTGCTTTCCATCCTTGCCACGGCTACGCTGGTTACGCTGATTCATTACAAGCTGGATGCCGCCGAGCTTTTTCACGAACCAGATCTGGTTCAGCTGGCTCCGGCCACCCGGAACAAAGTAGATCCCCATCACCTGGTTTTGGGGGTTGTCATGGGCAAAGAAGCCCGGGCGTACCCTATTCCCTTTCTGGCCTATCACCATCAGGTTCGGGACACCGTTGCCGGAACGCCTATTCTGGTTACGTACTGTTCGGTTTGCCGGACCGGGCGAGTGTTCAGTTCACTCGTAGACGGGCAACCCGAAACCTTCCGGCTCGTGGGTATGGATCATTATAATGCCATTTTTGAAGATACGCACACCCATAGCTGGTGGCGGCAGGCCAATGGGGAAGCCATCATTGGCTCTCTCACCGGAACGCATTTACCCGAGGTGCTAAGTCAGCAGGCTACGCTCAAGGAGTGGTTAACCCTTTACCCCAATAGTCTGATCTTCCAGGGAGATCCCCACTACGCGGCTGAGTATGAAACCGATTTCAAGTACGAAGACGGTTCCCAGACCGGAGCTTTAACCGGCACCGATCATGCGTCCTGGCATGATAAATCCTGGGTAGTGGGTATTGATGCCGGGCAATCGTCCAAAGCCTATGACTGGAATCATCTCAAGAAGAAGCATATCATTAACGACGTGGTAGGAAATGTGCCGGTATTACTCGTTCTGGCTCAGGATAATGCCAGCTTTTTCGCTTACCAGCGGCCCGATGTTCATACGACCTATCGCCTCGAAAAGGATTCTCTGATTACCGATGGTCATACCTATGACCTGGCAGGACGTTCGTCTTCAGGACGCCTCCGGCCGCTGCTGGCTTCGCAGGAGTTCTGGCACAGCTGGCGGACCTTCCATCCCAAGACTGAACGCTATTAATTGCATCAGACGGCTGGTTATGCATGCATAGCCAGCCGTTTTCTTTCACCCGACTTTCCCTAATACTTTGAAAATTTCATCTTTACTTTTCATCACTTTTGGTTTGCTGTCCTTGTCCACGTTTGCCCAGACCCGCATTTTGGGAAAAGTTCAGCAATCCACGGGCGAACCCTTGTCCGGAACCATTATTCGGGTTGCAGGAAAAACACTGGGCAGCGATGCCGCCGGGAACTTTGAGTTAGAGTTACCCCCGGGCCTTTATACGTTCCGGGCTACTCACGTGGGATTTCAATCCTTCCGGCAGTCCATTACTGTGCAGAAAGTTCAATCCCAGAAACTGATTATTACCCTGAATGAAAGTGCCGAGAACCTTCAGGAGGTATCCATCCGGGAAGGAGCCGATCGATCCGTTAAACCCATGGCAGACGTTCAGGGCACTTATCTGCTTTCCGGAAAGCGTTCGGAAGTGATTTCACTGGATCAGGTTGATGCCAATATTCCGGAAAAGAATATCCGGCAGATTTTTGCCAAAATTCCCGGAGCTTTTGCTTACGATATGGACGGATCAGGAAACCAGATCAATCTGGCCACCCGCGGCCTGGACCCCCACCGGGGCTGGGAGTATAACATTCGCACCAACGGCGTTCTTACCAATTCTGATTTATACGGGTACCCGGCCAGTCATTTTTCCTTACCTCTCGAAGCCGTTGATCGCATTGAACTGGTTCGTGGCAATGCCTCCCTGCAATACGGAGCCCAGTTTGGCGGGATGCTTAACTACGTATTGAAAGGCCCCGATTCTACGCGAGCCTTTGCTTACGAAACCGTTAACAGCATTGGTTCTTTTGGTTTACAGAGTACCTTTCATCGCGTCAGCGGCACCGTAGGTAAACTGAGTTATCAGGCGTATTACCATCGCCGCACCTCCAATGGTTACCGTGACAATGGCCGCTCGGTGGCCGAAGGACAGTTTGCGAGCCTGAGTTATGCCTTTCGTTCCAATCTGATTCTGCGGGCCGAGCTGGGCCGCTCGTATTACCAGTATCAGATTCCCGGACCGCTGACGGATGCCCAGTTTGCTCAAAATCCGCTTCAGTCCACGCGTTCCCGTAATTACTTCAGTCCTGATATCTACCTACCCTCACTGCGACTCGACTGGACCGTTTCACCCCGCACGACATTCCAGGCCACGGCTTCAGCCGTTTTAGGCCAGCGGAACAGTGTCATTTTTGAAGGCTCCGCTACCAGACCAGACACCGTAAGTCGTCTGACAGGTCAGTATGGCAACCGAAATGTCGATCGCGATCAGTTCCATAGTTTCACATTCGAAACCCGGATTTTACACCGCTATAGGATCCATACCCTCCCCAGTACTTTTACGGGGGGCGTACAGCTCATTCATAACAACCTTCATCGCCGCCAGCTGGGACGGGGCACTACCGGTAGTACGTATGACTTGACGGTAGACGGACTCTTTGGACGCGATATTTATTACAAGACTCAGAATACCGCTTTTTTTGCGGAGAACCTTTTTCAGATAACCCCGGCACTGGCCCTTACCCCAGGCGTTCGCGTGGAAATGGGAGCTACTCACCTTTCCGGTCGGCTGGCCTATACGGACCCCTCGGCTATTCCACCCAAACTGGACCGTCGATTCCCTCTCTTCAGCCTCAATGCTCAGTATCAACTAAGGAAACAAACCCATCTGTACGGAGGCTGGTCTCAGGCGTATCGGCCTGCGGTTTTTAAAGACCTCATCCCAGGAATTAATGGAACGGTTGTGGAACGAGCGAACCCCCATACTTCCGACGCCAGCGGTTATAACGCCGAAATTGGTCTGCGGGGAAAAGAATTCCGTGATCGTCTTACGTTTGATATTACTGCCTTTGAATTGCTTTACCGTAACCGTTTAGGGAGCCAGATCATTACCGAGGGCTCACAACCCTACGTTTATAAAACCAATATTGGAGACAGTCGTACCCGAGGTATGGAAGCTTACGTAGAATATGCCCTCGTGCAGCGGCCCCGTACCCGCGTTTCGGTCTTTACCTCAACGTCATACATGGATGGACGCTACATCAAAGGTCAGATTTCCAATGGAGAAAAAAATGTAGACATTGCTGGCAATCGAATTGAATCCGTTCCGCAATGGATGAGTCGCAATGGACTACAAATCAGTCACTACGGCTTTTCAACAACCCTTCAATACAGTTACGTAGCCCAGTCCTTTGCCGATCCTCTCAACACGGTGAAACCCTCCGCAACGGGCGGTGTTGGTCTGGTTCCAGCCTACGGACTAGTGGACTGGTACGCCACGTATCGCCTCAATCGTACCCTGACCCTTCGGGGTGGGATCAGTAACCTGACCAACCAGAGTTATTTCACCAAACGACCTACCATGTATCCTGGTCCGGGCGTCTGGTCGTCTGATGGACGCAGCCTGCAACTGACTGTTGGATTAAAAATCTAATTTTGGCTTGAAGAAGTAATGAGGTGGCACGGATTATTCTCTTTCTTGGACTGAAGAATCTCCATGCCATCTTTTCCCATTTCGGTTAGTCAAGTTATGAATACTTTAAACGCTTGGGCAGGTCAGTGCCGGGTCTGGATCACTCAGGTAAGTCCAGAAATAGAGGGAGGCCGTTTTGCAGTCAAATCCGTTGTGAATGATCCCGTTCATGTTCAGGTTAACCTGCTGGTAGACGGTTTTGATGTGCCTTCGGGGCGTTTATTATTTCGTCACGAGTCTGAGTCGGACTGGCATAGCGTTGCTTTGACAAGCCGGGGGAATGATCAGTTTGAAGCTTATTTTAGTCCTGCCCAAACGGGTATTTTTGAATATACCTTCGAAGCCTGGGTAGATCATTTTTTGACCTGGCAACGCAAGATTACGCTTTACGCCCGTGATTTCCAGCCCGTAGGAGATCAGTTACTGACGGGCATCCCTTATCTTGAGCAAATTCTTCCCCGGGCTTCTGCTATAGATCGACCTGGCATTCAGGAAGCCATTCATTTGTTTTCAAATCCGGATCGATACCAGGAATCGGTTACGCTGGCCCTTAGTCAGCAAATGACGCAATGGATTGAAGCATATCCTCTAGTGGATCACGTCAGTAGATATGACAGAGTATTACCTTTAAAAGTAAGCCGGGATAAAGCCGTTTTTTCGACCTGGTATTCGCTATTTCCCCGATCCACCTCAGTAGATCCCGCCCAAGCGGGTACTTTTCAGACCACGATTGAAGTACTCCCGCGAATTGCGGCGATGGGTTTTGATGTATTACATCTTCCCCCCATTCACCCGATTGGCCATTGTTTTCGCCGAGGAAAAAATAATACATCTCCCGCCCAGCGTACGGATCCGGGCGTGCCTTATGCCATCGGTAATGAATACGGTGGTCATACCAGCATTGCTCCGGAGTTAGGTACCCTGGCAGACTTTCAATCACTCCTTGAAGCGGCCCGGCAGCACGAAATGGAAGTAGCCATGGATTTGGCTATTCAGTGTGCTCCCGATCATCCCTGGGTTCTGCAGCATCCGGACTGGTTTATTTCTCTGGCTCATGGAAACTTTCAGACTGCCGAAAACCCACCCCACAGGTATGAAGATAGTTATTGCCTGAATTTCGAAACGGACGATTGGCAAAACCTCTGGCAGACGTTGCGGGACATCGTTTTTCAATGGGCGGAATGGGGCGTTCGAATCATTCGGGCCGACCAGCCGCACGGAAAACCTTTTGCGTTCTGGCAGTGGCTCATAGCTGAAACACAACAAATTTATCCCGACTTGATTTATCTGGCCGAAGCATTTACATCTCGGGCTAAAATGAATGAATTATCCAGGCTCGGTTTCGATCAGACCTACACGTATTTCATCTGGAGAACTAATAAAAATGAGATCACGGAATATTTAAAAGAGTTAACTGAAACCGAAGTAAAGCACTATTTACGCCCCAATTTCTGGCCCAATACGCACGACATTATTCCTTTTATTCTTCAGACCGGCCTGGAACCTGCGTTTCTGACCCGTTATTTCCTGGCGGCTACCCTATCCTCCAATTGCGGAATTTTCGGTCCGAGTTTCGAGCAGATGGTTCACGAAGCCTATCCCGGAAGAGAGGAATACCTGAATTCAGAAAAATACGAAATCAGACACTGGGACTGGACGCACGAGAATAAACTGACGCTGTTCATCCGAATGGTCAACCGCATCCGAAAGGAGAATTCAGCCTTACAGCGAACGAATAATCTGACTTTTGTGACGGTTACCAATGACCAGCTACTGGCTTATCTGAAAACGGATCCGAACGGTAACCGCATTCTGTGCGTAGTCAACCTGGATCCCCACCATCGGCAATCCGCAGGAATACAGGTGCCACTTTTCCTGATTGGTAAACATTCCGATCAGAGCTTTTTTGTTCACGACTTACTAACCGACAATCGCTGGCAGTGGCAGGGAGAGTGGAATTACATTGAACTCGACCCCCATATCCTGCCCATGCATTTATTTCGAATTGAAGACTGGTAATTAGTTCTGAAGTTTGGTCAGGGTAGTAAGGGACTGAAGCTTCCCTTTTCGATGCATTTCACTTTTCACAACCATCCCCAGCGAAGGAGCGTACCACTCAGCGGTTTCGAAGTCCATTCCAAAAGCTGATTTCAGGTGCTGCTTCGTAGTAATTTTATAACACTCATACGTACCCGTTGGCGTCGTAACCGACTCCTTACCAGCTACTTTTCGCTCGGTGACGTCCAGAGTTACATTCAACAGCTTCATGCCATTCATGAATGTTTCCATTCTAAATTTTCCGTCGGGCAGTGTTTCTCCTACTTCCATTTTCTTTGGAAAAATCAGATACGACTCGTCGGCTTTCACTTCCATGTTCTTCAGATTTTGCTGAGCTGGAATCAAGCTTTTCATATCCATCCTGAACTCAGAGCCGTTGCATTTATACAGGACTTCACCCCCGCCCAGGCTTTTATTCTTTTTGTCAAACATTTCCGTTTTTACCTGAGCAGTAAAGTCATTCCCTGCCGATTTCACTTCCATCACTCTATACTCCATACGGGACTGGGTTTTCCCATCAGGATCACTACTGGTTAATTCCAGCAGCGTATTTTTCTTAAAGTAACTGGAAGCCAGGCAATCCTGAGCCTGAAGCTGAAGCATTCCAAACGCATAACAGGCGATAAACAACAGAAGATTTCTCATAGCATGATTCTTTAAAAAGTACAATTTTTTACCATACAAAAGAGGCACTGTCCTGGAAAGGGTAAATTATTTTTTTGAAAAAAGTTATATTTTTTTTATCAATATAACTAATTAAAAATCAGAGCTTTAAAAATTAAAACACTGACAAGTAAAAATTTTTTTCAATTCCTTAGGTTACATTTTGCTCTGCCGATTGATATAGGGATGAATTCGGGACATAAAACTTAAAATAATGAAAAAAATTGCACGTCTTTCTGTATACAGCTTAATTCTGTCGGCTAGCCTTTTCTCTTTCACTTCATGCCAGCGTGAAGAAGAAATTACTCCTGCAAAAGCGAAGACGGGAGTTGTGCAAGATGATTCAGATTCTGAAAGTATCCCTCCTACCCCAATCATTCGTCGATAAGTAGGATAACGATATAAGGACAAACGGTAATTTCCACCTGCCTTAAAAATATAGTACTGCGTCATTATCCAACGCATCCGCTTTAAGCAGTACTGCATTAGCCAAAATAAACACCTTCGGAACGCACCGCCAGGCTTCCGAAGGTTTTGGCGTTTTTAAGGGTTTATAATTACTTTGCTTTTAGTAAATTACGGGAAGGGTTATATGTCTTTGTTAAGGTCAGTCAAGCGACTTTCAAAACTTCTTACAAGTTTGTTAATATTCATGTCTTTGGATATTACTGCTCAAGTTTTGTCTTCTCCAAGAACAAAGATTCAATCCTTGCAACGCCAGGCTGAACAATATTACCTTAAGAGCAATCATCGGGATGCTATTCGGCTATTCAAAAAAGCTGTTCAGATATCTATTGAATCAAGAGACGTAGTTCAGCAGGCTAATCTTTACGTAGAGTCGAGTACGGTATACTTCGCAAATGCCCAGGATAATGAAGCCATTTATTTATGCCGTAAGGCCATTGATTTACTGCCTAAGTCTTCCCTTGATTCAATTCGCTTTAAGGCCTATTTTAGCTTAAGTTATTTTCTAAGTGTATTAAGAAAAACCGATTCTTCGCAATACTTCATCAACCTGACTGATCGACTGCTAGAAAGCAATACCTCTCTATCCGGTCAGACACCTTCCTATGTTGCCGCCTATTATAATCAACGAGGACTTTATTATAACAACATTGGAGACTATAGTCAGGCTGAGATCTATTTTCAGAAAGCATTCAACTTAGGTAAGCAGTATCATCTCTCGAGTGTCTTTTCTTTTTTCAGTAATAACCTGAGTAGTCTTTATGCCAACCTGGGTTTATACCAGAAAGCTCTTTCTATTGCCTTTATAACTTTACAGAACACTCAGGAGGATGTTAGAAGGGTACCTTATTTTCTCAATATCAGCCATATATACTTAACTCTCCATAACCTGGATCAAGCATATAGTTACCTGTTTAAAGCTCAAAAAATTTATAGTCGTTATGAGAAAAATCTGCCCACTGAACTTGTAAATTCCGAACCCAATCTACATCGAAATTGGGGAAGGTATTATGAAGCCACCCATCAAAATGCCAAAGCCCTGTTGCATTACAACAAGGCTATTAAATCCGGCCATAAATTGTGGGGCAATCGACATGAGTATTTGTCGACCATTCATCGGGACAAAGCTGATCTCTTAAAGAATAAAGGAGATTTACGGGGAGCTTTAGAAAATTATCGATACGCTATAAATGCTGTTTATCTGGGGCCTTCTCTTAAAGCGTATGATGATCTTCCTGACCTTCACAATGGAATTCTTTCAGAAAATGAGCTTTTAGAATCATTGATTGGACAGGCTTCTGTCTTAAGTAAACTGGAAACGAAAGATCATTACCTATCCGCAAGTTTCAAAAGCTACAAACTAGCTTTGAAATTAGCCGAGAAAATCCGTCTGATGTACGATTTGCCGGATGCCAAACTATTTCTGAATCAAAAGATTTCAGTGGTAAATGAGGAAGCTCTCTCACTGGCCTACCAGCTCTATAAGAAAACCAACCAGGCTCACTATTTACATGATGCTTTTCAGTTTACAGAGAGTATCCGGGCTTCTACTTTATCCGACGCTCGCAGAGAGCAGAACTTAAAGCGAAAGTATATCCCTCAAAGTTCTCTACTGGAAGAAAACCAGATCAAGAACCGGATCTCTTCCTTGAGAGTAAGCTACATGCAGGCAACCAGTGCGGAAGACCAGAATTTTTTTAAGCTCAAACTACTCGAAGAAGAATTAAATCTCGACAAACTCCGGCATAAACTCCGGCACTACATTCCCGACCAGCAACGGCAGGCCAGCCAGCCCGTTCAGATTGCTACTGTTCAGAACAAACTCCTTGAGCCTGCAACTGCCCTTGTCTCTTATGTCATGACTCAACGGGATGTATATGCGTTTGTTATTACCCGCAAGCAGGTGAAATGGATTCAGATTCCGTTTACGAAAAAAGAAAAAACGCTTCTTGCCCAGCTTCAGAAAAGCTTGTATAGCAATCCCGGCATTGACTCTTACAAAGGCCATGACCTGGCCTACGAAGCCTACCAGACTCTTTTTGCTCCCCTTAAATCTACTTTAACCCGTATCAACCGTCTGATTATTATTCGTGACAAGGAGCTAAATTATTTACCTTTTGAGGTACTTGAGCAAAGTAAAAATCAGAATAATTATCTTCTGAAAACGTATTCCATTCGTTATGCCTACGGGGCGTCCCTGGCTCAGATTCAATCAATGAACCCGGAGTTAAAAGGTCCCAGAAAGGCTCTCGCCATGGCTCCTTTTTCGGACTCCTCTATCCAAAAGAACCTGATGCGGGATCAATCTTTAAGTCCGCTTCCTGCTTCGCTGGAAGAGATTCAGGCCGTTCGGGGCAAACAGTTCATTAATAAAACCGCGACCAAGAAAGAATTCCTGAACAACTATAAGTCAGCAGAAGTAATCCACCTGGCTACTCACGCCCGTACGGATGATAAAGAGGCGGAACGCTCTTTCATTGCTTTCTACCCCGACAGCTCCAACTATAAATTGTATACAAACGAGCTGTATAACCTGTCTTTTGATCATACCCGGATGATTGTGCTGAGTGCCTGCGAAACCGGACGGGGTCGGCTACACAGCGGGGAAGGACTCATGAGTCTGGCCCGGGGCTTTCTCTACGGGGGTTGTCCCAGTGTGGTAACTACCCTATGGAACGCTCATGATCAATCCTCGGCCTTCCTGTCCGAACGAATGTATTACCATTTACACGAGGGTTTACCCATCGATAAAGCCCTGCAACAGGCCAAACTGGACTTCTTTTCCTCCAAACTGGCTGCTTCTTACGATCACCCCTATTACTGGGCCAATCTTGTTCTCATTGGCGATGCTAACGTCATTTATCCATCGCACTGGGTAACGATGGGTCGGATCACGTTGGGTTTCTGCTTACTGGCCGGGGTTTTCCTGGGTATGTTTTTCTTTCGCTATCAGATGTATCATAAAAAATAGAAACCCTTCCTCGGGACAGGGGAAGGGTTTTGGGGTTGGATGTGTTAATGATACTTTTTCTTACAGAAGGTTATAGGTTGAACTGATGTCCTATCCTATATACTCAGGCTTCATTTTTGCCAAACCATTTGGCAATTCTGATCTGCCAGCTGATCTTTTGTTTGTCTAACCAACTGATATCGTAGCTGAATTCAGGGTTATCCATAATTTCCTTGTAAATGCTTTCCGCTTCTTCGGGTTTGTTATCCTGAAGATACGCCACCGTCAGATACCATTTGGAGGCATCTTTGAAGTACGGACGAACCTCACAATCAATTACCTGCTGAAGCCGGGGAATGGCATGTGAAGGTTGCTGAGTCATGACGAATGACCGTCCTGCGTAGAAATTCTCAAAGCAGATACGACTGGGTTGCTCCGAAATACGGGCTTCCCCCCCCCTCAATGTTTGATTGAGGGTGTCCGTGACCTGAATTGGACTGAGTGTTATATACGTCGTAAAAGCAACCGTCACAGCAGCGGCTGTACCAGCCGACCATTTCCACCAGGGAACTACCGCCCGATCGGGGCTTTTCAGAGGGATAATCGGAGTTTCCCTCTCGGGTTCTTCGGTCTGATTCCACTCTTCGACTTTTTCTGCGTGAATTTCTGCGACTAAATCAGCCAGCAAAAAATCATCGATTACTGAATCGGCCTGTTGCATAAATTCAACTTCCAGGGCAAATTCAGCATTGGTATTCATCTCCTGTTCGAACTTTTCACGTTCTTCTGGAGAGAGAGCATTCCGGAGATAGGCATCGATCCATTCCATTTGCTCCTGGCCTGATTTAGGTCTCATAGCGAAAGAGGGCTTTGAGTTTTTGTAAACACTTGTACTTTTCATTAATGGCTACTCGTTCGTTGTCGAACCCCATCTTCTGGGCAATTTCTTTCATAGAAAGTCCGTCTCGGCGATAGGCCGTCAGGATCGCCTGACACCTTTCCCCAAGGAGCTTAAAAAGCTGTATGTATCGTTCCTGTTCTTCCCGTTCTTCCATGATCCGCTGGGCAGAAGCATCCCAGGAATCCTGACCTCCAGAGGTTGCTTCCATCTCCTGGACGTACTCACGCATCAGTCCACGCTGCTTCAGCGTATTTCGCCATCTATTTTTGGCTAATACGAATAAAAACGCTTCAATTGTAGTTCCTTCCTGTAACTGAAAACTTCCTTTACGTACGGCTTCTACAAAGTTGAGAACCGTTGTCTGTACTAAATCATCGGCATCGTGGGAGTCTCCCCCATTTTGCATGACGAAGTATCGAACAGGACTGATATGATGGTTGTATACGTCCCGAATAGCCTCGTTTAATTCGCGACGATCATTTGAACGGAGCCTAGCGATTAATTTTTCCTGGCTCTGAGTTCCTGTCAATACCTTGAAATTTTGCATATATCAATCGAGAAGGCAAAATGTAACCTTAACCTTTAAAAAAAAATTGAAATAGATTTATAAATATCTATAAATCAAAAGATTATGAATTATTAAATTTTCTTTCCATTTCATGCCTGTCTCATCCATTCCGGGGTTTTATCCCAGCAAAACCAACGTCCGGAAACTAAAAAAGGCCATCCGTATGAGGAATGGCCTTTCACAATGGTATGCGTAGCTAGGAGATTCGCTGACGAATGGCCTCATAAAGAATGATAGCATTGGCTACGGATACGTTCAGAGACGCCACCCGGCCGGTCATCGGAATACTGACCAGTTCGTCGGCACTTCTCAGCAACTGATCCGAGATACCGTCTTCTTCAGAACCCATAATAATGGCGGTTGGCACCGAAAAATCGGCTTCGTACAAGGTTTTGGAAACCTTCTCAGTACAGGCCACCACCTGGATACCTGAATTTTGCAGAAAACGTACCGTTTCCTGTAAATCATTCTCCCGGCAGACGGGCAAAAAGTTAAGGGCCCCCGACGAGGTTTTCATGGCGTCCGAATTAATCTGAGCCCCACCTTTGGCCGGAATGACAAGGGCCTGTACGCCAGCACATTCAGCCGTTCGGGCAATGGCTCCGAAGTTTCGTACGTCAGTTACCCGATCCAGCACCAGCAATAAGGGCGTTTTTCCCTGCTCAAAGATATCCGCTACGACATTTTCCAGCTTGGCATAATGGATGGCCGAAATGAACGCAATAACGCCCTGATGGTTCTTGCGGGTGATTTGATCCAGCTTCTGCTTGGGTACTTTCTGCGTTGGAATATTCCGTAAACGGGCAAATTCCAGCACTTCCAGATTACCCAGCTCCCGCTGTACCAGCAATTTATCAATTTCCTTTCCCGCCCGGATTGCTTCCAACACGGGCTGAATACCAAATATGAATTCTGACTTTACCTCGCCCTGTGGCCGGGGCCGGGCGTAAAATGGCTTTCTTTCGCGGTGTTCGCCGCCCTCTCCTTTTGTTCTGGGTTCGCTACCCTCTACTCGATTTCCCCGTTTCTCCATGCTTCGACGGCTGGATACCAGATTGGCTGGAACTCTACGAATCTTGCAAGCTCGTAGTGGTCTTCCACAAACTGATTATTCCGTTTATTGAACGTAAAATTTATTTCTGAAAATTGTGAATTTCGTTTGGTATATACCCATACTTCGCGGTCCTTACTGCGGTTCACGCGAGTAGGGGGACCCATGATAATGTACACCATTCCCCGATCGGTTTTCCATCCTTCCTTGTATGAGGTAAACAGATCATTGGCCCGCTCAACCCGTCGGTAAAAAGCGGCAATGCTACGCTTGGCCGTCTGCTGGTTGCCATTGGAAATGGCCAGCCAGTAGCGATCCAGCGAACGCTTGGGTTCGGCACCCGTTCGTAAATCGTTAACCTCCTGATTAGTACTCATGTAAATCAGAGGCCGTGACAATTGCTGAGCGTAGGTATAGCGGGGGTAACGATCGGCTACGCCTATAATTCCGATTCCGTAGGTATCGGTCGTATCGCGTACGATGTAATGCAGTCCTTCGCGTTTGACGACAAAGTTTTTGTTCGTCGTCACGCGGGACGATGAATCGACAAACAGTCGCTTCGGCTGGGGTTTCAATGTGGCCATGGGAGGCAGAGCGACATCGAAATCAAAGTTATAGTGGAAAAGTAAAAAGCTGGTATCTACTTTATTCAGACTGGCCAGCCGAACGGTGTCGCCCTGACGAACGTAGTTCTCGAGCAAAGGCGTGACTCCGTCTTTATCAAACATGGCATAGTAATCACTGACTTTTCCCGACCGGAATCGAACAAATGTATCGTGCGTGGTCATCCCGCCTTTGGCATCCGTAATTTCCGTCATTACTACGCCCGTATAGACCTGCCCTGCCGGTTTAGGGAAATCGAACCAAATCGTGAAGTAAGCTCCTGATCCATTCGACTTACGGGTAAAATTTTCTCCTTCCGTCAGCGTTACTGGTTTATTCCCCTGAAGTTCCTGCCGACTGCCATAATCAGGCAATACCTTATAACGAATGCGAAATTCCTGAGCGAACTCCGCCGAGGTCAGGTTCCGGTCCGGCTGGATGTGCAGATAAGTACGAAGCTGAGAGTTATTGTCCAGAAAACGGCTGCGAACCGAAAAAAGAAACGCATCAGTCGATCGGTTTACGGAGCTTCCCCCGGGCACCGCATTACGCGACTGGGTCTTGACCGAGGATGACTTGCAGCCCGCCAGCAGAATCAGGATGGAGCTTAAGTAAATCAGGTGTTTCATGAATTCATGGACGAATGGTACAAAGATGCGTTATTTTCTTAAGATCACCCGAATATCGCGGGGACTGTCTGAAAGCATTAACGAAAAAGTTTACTCTTCTCACTTTCAATCAGTCATAAATTTTCCGGTTTTCGAAGGAAGATGGTATTTTTGAACTCTTATATCACGTCTTACAGCGACGGACACACGTCAATGTGGGTCCGTTTTTATTCATATCATGTATAAAACCACTGAAATAGCGTCTTCGGAACTCGCTTCTGATAACCCTGTTCACCAACGCTTGCTATTCCCTTACATCAAAGCTGCTGACCTGGTCAGTGGGAATCTTTTAGAAATTGGCTGCGGTACGGGTCGTGGCGTAGCGGTTTTAGCCCCTTCGGTGACCCATTACACGGGCGTCGATAAAAACGAACCGCTGATGAATAAATTAAGTCAGGAATATCCGGCTTTCCAATTCATCGACATGTTTTTGCCGCCGCTGAAAAATCTGCCGGACAATCACTTTGATTACATTGTTACCTTTCAGGTCATTGAACACATTGAAGACGACGATTTTTTTATTCGGGAAGCCTTTCGTGTACTCAAGCCCGGCGGGAAGCTCTTGCTGACCACCGTCAACAAGAAATATTCGCTCTCCGTCAACCCCTGGCATGTTCGGGAATATACGGCTACGGAATTAAAAAATCTGATCCTCAGGTATTTTCCCAGCATTGATACGCAGGGCGTGCATGGCAACGAGAAGGTTTGGGCGTATTATGAAGAAAATAAGAAGTCGGTTCAGAAGATCACGCGTTTCGACATTTTCAATCTACAGCATCGTCTGCCCCGCCGCTGGTTACAGGTTCCCTACGACATTGCCAACCGACTCAGTCGGAACATCATTCAAAAGTCGGATGTTAAACTAGTTTCCGACATTACTTACAAAGATTACTTCCTCAGCAACGATGCCGAGAATTGTTTCGACTTCTTTTACGTTGCAACCAAGTAAGTAGTTTTCAGTTGTCGGTTTTCAGTTTTCAGGTCTTGGTCTGTCCATGAATCGGTCAGGGTTACAACTGATGGAATACGTTCAAGTATGCCGATGGAACACTGAAAACCGACCACTGAAAATTGACAACTGAATGCATTTATACCTCCATATTCCCTTCTGCCGGCAGGCTTGTTATTACTGTGACTTTCATTTCAGTACTTCCCTCAACGGAAGGGCGGAAATGGTAGAGGCTATTTGTCGGGAGATGGTGGTAAGGAAAAACTACTTACCCTCCCCTGAGATTGATACGATTTACTTTGGAGGAGGTACGCCTTCCCTTCTGGAAGAGGCTGACTTTCAGGCCATTTTTCGTACCATCCATCAGGAGTTTACGGTCAGTCCTGGGGCAGAAATCACGCTGGAGGCCAACCCGGACGATCTTTCCCTGGAAAAACTCAGGCTGTTCAAAAGTGTGGGGATTAACCGCCTGAGCATTGGCATTCAGTCGTTTCATGAGCCTCATCTCAAGCACTTACACCGCATTCATTCCGCCGAAGAAGCCCAGCATTGTGTGCGTATGGCCCAGAGCGTAGGCTTTGAGAACATTACCATTGATCTAATCTACGCCATTCCTTCTCAGGAGTCCGATCCACACGCCATCTGGCGAAAAGACCTCGCTCAGGCGATGGCTTTGAATGTTCCGCATATTTCCGCGTATTGCCTGACCATTGAGCCCCAGACTGTCTTTGGAAAATGGCTGAAAACGAAACGCATCTCTCCCATTGATGATGCCTTTGCCGCCGAACAGTTTCAGATTCTTCTGGATACCTTACGCCAGCACGGATACGAGCAATACGAGATTTCTAATTTTGCCCGCCCCGGTCGTCACAGCCAGCATAATAGCAGTTACTGGCTTCAGCATCCTTACCTGGGTGTAGGGCCCTCGGCTCATAGCTATGACGGGAAGCAGACCCGGCAGTATAATCTTTCCAATAATGCCCGCTACGTTTCAGCTCTGGCCAGGGACGAAATTCCTGCGGAAATGGAAACGCTGAGCGAACAGGACCTGATCAACGAATACGTATTAACCAGCCTTCGTACCCAATGGGGAACGAACCTGACCACCATGCGTGAGCTTTCGCCGGAAGGCTATGCGTTCATGGAGAAAATCTTACCTGAATTACAAACCAAAGGCTGGATTAGGGCAGAAGCTTCCCGGATTTATCTGACTGAAGCAGGAAAACTATTTGCCGATCGTGTCGCGGAAGAGTTATTCTGGGTTTAGGCTTTTTTGGGGCTTCATTCATCAAAATAGCGTCAGACGTGTATTTTTGCTCTCCTTTCGTTCAGGACCGTTTTTAAAATTGGGCCGGAACGCAGGCCTTACCACTCATACTAGCTTGATATGCCCGCCCCCAAACCGACGAATACCTACCGCTCCTGGCCCCAACAGGTCCTTCGTTTTTTTGGTAAAGTTCTTTTCTACTTTCTCCTGTTATCCATTGGCGGAACGCTGGTGTTTCGCTTCGTTCCTATTCCGGTTACCTGGACGATGATTGACCGGAAAATGGCCAACGGGGGTAGCCTGCATTACGACTGGACTTCCTATGATGAGATTTCTCCCGAAATGGCTCTGGCCGTGGTTGCCTCCGAAGATCAGCGTTTTCCTCAGCATTTTGGCTTTGATTTCGAGATGATGGGAAATGCCTTCAAGGGAAACCTGAAAGGCCGACGCATCAAGGGAGCCAGCACGATTAGCCAGCAGGTAGCCAAAAACGTCTTTCTCTGGCAGGGCCGCAGTTACTTCCGGAAAGTTCTGGAAGCCTGGTTTACATTACTCATTGAAGTAATCTGGGGAAAGCAGCGAATTCTGGAAGTGTATCTGAACGTGGCCGAAACAGGCCCCATGACTTTTGGGGTAGAAGCAGCCGCTCAGCGATTTTACGGCAAAACGGCCGCTCAGCTTACCCGCACCGAAGCCGCTCGCATTGCAGCCGTCCTGCCCAGCCCCAATCGGTTTTCCATTACCAATCCTTCGGGTTACGTACAGCGGCGAACGAATACCATCAGCCGCCAGATGCGGGCTTTGGGAGGAAAATCTTATCTGGTATTCTGATTAACGAAGAATCTGGTCATTCAGAGCCTCGTAGACCCGGTGAATGGGTAAGCCCATAACGGTGAAGTAAGAACCTTCCAGCCGGTCTATGCCTACCATGCCGATGAAATCCTGCACTCCGTACGCTCCTGCTTTGTCAAAGGGCCGGCAGGCTTCGAGGTAATAATCGATTTCCCAATCCGTTAACTCCCGAAAGTGTACCCGGGCGGTATCCGCAAAAGTCAGGGTTTCTTCAGCACTCATCAGGCAAACGCCCGTCGTTACTTCATGCGTCTGGTTGGAAAGGAGCCGGAGCATTTTCCGGGCATCGGCCGCATCTGTAGGTTTATTTAATATTTTTTCGTTGATTCGAACAACTGTATCTGCCGTCAGAACGAGGTTGTTTTCTAACACCGGTCTGAAGGCCTCGGCTTTTTTTCGGGCTAAAAAAACGGGCACCTCCTGGCTGGGCATGTCTTCGGGGAAATCTTCTTCGGTAGGTAATACCTGAACCTGAAAAGAGAACCCGGCATCTTTGAGAATCTGCTGACGGCGAGGAGAATTTGAACCTAGAATCAGGGGTTTGGAAAGTAACAGCATGAGGATCCAGAAATTTCATTAATCGGTTGACCGGTTCAGTAAAGACCCGTGGTTTTTACCGCAACCTAAAACAACCTTACCATCAGATCGGTTGATACGATCTAACTTTTTTTAATATGAGCGACACTACAAAAGTACCGGTTCAGGTTCGTCCCGGCACCAGGGAAGATGCAAAGATTGTAGCAAAACTTGCCGCCGAGACCCTAAGAGAAGCTTTCGCTTCCCACGAAAATACGACCGATACGGAAGCTTATATTACCCAGTATTTTCATAAATTAAGCCTGCAGTCTGAACTGGCTGATGCTAAAAATCATCCCTTCTGGATTGCCTTTGAGGGCGACGAGGCCATCGCTTACGCCAAACTGAACCGGAAGAACGAAAAACCCCGTAACCTGAAAGGATACAAAGCCATAGAGTTACAGCGATTGTACGTGTACGAAAAAAATAAAGGGCAGGGCGTGGGCCGGCAATTACTGGAGCAGGCTCTGGAGCAGGCCCGTCAGGATAAATACCAGGCCGTTTTTGTAAGCGTCTGGGATAAAAATGAGGAGGCTCTGAGTTTCTACGAAAAAATGGGCTTCGAACGTTTTGGCTGGCACTATTTTCTTTTCGGATTTGGTCGGCAACGTGACTTTTGGATGGTTAAATATTTGTGACAGTTGATCGCTTTGGTACGTATCGTTTTGGGGCTGCTATTCCTGACCGGATGTGTGATATGCCCATATACGTGCCTGTCGCAGACGCCGTCGGATTCCACTAAGATCCTGACCCCGGCCCAGCGGGATAGCATTCGTTATACCAATCTTCGTAATACCATGCGAAAACGAAACTGGACCAGTGGCATTTATGACATCCTTTTCCGATACCCTTACAATACCAACGCCCAGAGTCAGAGTGTCTCCAAAATTGAAGACAATCCCTTCAAACCACACGATCGAAAAATCATTCGCAGTATTTCCATCAAACGGCTGGAAGTATTCGGCCCAACGGTCTACGATACCACTCGCGTAGCCAAAGGCTGGATTGAAAAGCTGGGCAACCGCCTTCACCACGATACCCGGGAAAGCACCATTGCCAAATCCCTGCTTTTCTTCAAAGTAGGCGATGAAGTGAACCCTGATGTGTTGAAAGACAACGAACGCATCATGCGGCAAACGCCGATCTTTCACGATGCCCGGATTTTTTTAGTCCCGGTGCCGGGTAATCGCAAGCTGGTAGACGTGCTGGTCATCACGCAGGACGTCTGGTCGCTGATTCCGGACGGCAGTGCGGGCGGCCTCAATAACTTTAGCTTTGCCCTGGAACAGAAAAACGTACAGGGCATGGCCCATGCCTGGAAAACAGGCATTAGCTATAACGCCACCGCTCCTTATCAGCCCTTCGAATTTTTTTCCAGATATACCCTGCCCTACATTGGCCGATCTCTGACCACTACGCAGTTTTACGCCGAGGATTTCCGGGATCGCAAACAGTTTGGCGGTCGAATTCAGAAAGACTTCATTCGACCGGAGATTCAGTACGCCGGAGCTTTCGAGGCCACTTATCTGGTTGAAAATAAATACGTTTTTATTGATCCTAACTCCGATACCACCGTCCGCTCCACTCTCCGATACTGGTATCAGGATGCCTGGCTGGGACGAGCCTTCCGTCTGGGTTTTCGGGACCGTAAACTGGATCGCCGGTCGCGTCTGATTGTTGCCTTGCGAACGAGCGGCTATAGTTACCGCAACCGGGATAACCTGCCCGAAGAAGCCGCTCCTTTGTTTCCCACTTCCCGACAGTACCTGGGCAGTATTGGGTATTCCAACCGGAATTACCAGCGGGACGTATTGATCTACGGATTCGGGCGAACCGAGGACGTTCCCATTGGCTTCTTAGCTTCCTGGACCTGGGGAAAAGAAAAGTCAGACCTGGGCCTGCGAACCTATTCAGCTCTGCGAATGGCTCACGGCACGTACATTAATGATAAAAAAGGCGGCTACATCTATGCATTGGGTTCAGTGGGCGGCTATCTGGAACACGGCAATACTCAGCAGGGTACTTTTCACATTGAAGGAAATTACTTCAGTCCGCTGATGGCCGTCAAGCGATCCCATTTCCGGCACTTTGTCACGGTGAAGTACACCGGAGGAATTAACCGCTTTGCCTACGAATACCTTACGCTGAATAATGAAGAAGGCCTGCGGGGCATTCGAAGTAATTTTTTACGGGGGGACAAACGGCTGGTCATTAACCTACAGACGGTCTTTTTTTCACCTTTGCAAATTCTGGGTTTTCGGACCGCCGTGTATACCTACGCAGACCTGGGTTTTCTTTCCTTCTCGAATAAAAAACTCTTTGAGCGAATGTATCAGGGATATGGTGTGGGCATTCGGTTCAGGAACGAAAATCTCAACTTTAACACCTTCCAGATTCGGCTGGGCTACTACCCTAACATTCCCGGTAATACCATGCCCTTGCGTACCCAGGGCAGTGGCGAAGCCACGTTACGCATGCCCGACTTTAGAATCGAAGCTCCGGACCGAACCGACTATTTTCGAACGGCCCGGTAGTTTGAGATCAGGGCTGAAGTTTGATTGTAGTTTGATGGGGTTTGATCAGGCTTTGAACGGACTGTAGCCTGAAACAAAAACTTCCCGAAAGCTTTAAGCTTCCGGGAAGTTAAATCCAGCGTAACGATCAGATGATCCTACCTAATAGCTTCAGTCTGTATCTAATCACTTTCAAACGATATCTAACTTTTCAAACGATATCTAACTACAATCAAACTAATCTAACACCTACTCAAACTTCCCTCAGACTACTTCAAAGCTTTAACCGTATATCCTTCCTTTTTCAGTAACGCCAATACGCCCTTATCCCCTCCCAAATGCCCGGCACCGACGGCAAAAAAGCTGGGCTTTTCCTGAATGGCCTTCGTAATAATCGGAATCCAGTTGGCATTACGGGTCCAGAGCAGGTCTTGTACCTGATCTTTAAATTGCTCGTCTTTTAGCGTAGACAGGTATAAAGCTTCAATATCCTGACTTTTATAAAGGGCCAGTGATTCTTCAAACTCTTTTTTCGACTTCTGGAAATTCTTCACGTATTCCACCAGCTGTTCTGCTGATTTCTTTTCTCCGGGTTTGGCAATGATTGAAAACTGGTAATCTACCGTTTCCAGACCCAGAACAGGCTTTTTAGCGGCTGTTGCCTGCTCAGCGAATACTAGTTCCGGTGAGCCAGGCGTGCAGCCCAGCATCTTCGGATATACCATCGTCATCAGGACAAAGGGCTTCACTTTTTGCATGGATTCCAGGTTCAGCTTCAGCGAATCTTTGAAAAAGCTTTTCACGTATTCGTAATCGGCTTCGGGCATCAGGTCTTTCAATACCTGATCTTTCATGTACATTTTACCCATCATGGCCGAGATTTCCTTCGGATCATCCATGTCCAGTTCGAGGTATACCTGATCGGCTGCTTTTACTTTTTCCAGGGTAACCGGACTCAGGTTTAGGTCTTGCTGACACAGCAGGTGAAAGGTTCCGTAAAGGTAAGAAGGCTGCGTAAGGCCCTTACCGGAAATTTCATACAATAAGGACTTGTCACCGGATTGACCAAAACTCCGAAAAGAACAAATCAGGCAAATAAGGAGGAAGCAGTTTTTCATGAGGTGTTGGGGGTTTGGTGTTTAGGGTTGAAGTTACAGCGAACTCAAAACCCTAAACGCAGAACGCTAAACCAATTAGTTACAATCCCATTCGATTCATAATGAAAGCGTACTGAAAGGCCACTTCTTCGAGATAATCAAAACGTCCGGTGGCTCCGCCGTGGCCGGAGCCCATATTGGTTTTCAGTAAGGTGATGTTATCGTCCGTTTTTAGTGTTCGTAATTTAGCTACAAACTTCGCAGGTTCGTGAAAACCCACCTGCGAATCGTTCAGTCCGCCCGTCGCCAGAATGTTAGGATACTTTTGAGCCATCAGGTTATCATAAGGCGAATACTGCCGGATATACTCGTAATCGGCTTTTACATTGGGATTGCCCCATTGCTCGTATTCCTGCGTGGTCAGGGGCAGACTGGTATCCAGCATGGTATTAATGACATCCATAAACGGCACTTCAGCCAGTACCACCTGAAATAGTTCAGGCCGCAGATTCACCACCGCTCCCATTAACAAACCACCGGCACTGCCGCCCTGAATGGCAAAGCGATCGGGAGATGTATATTTTTCCTGAATCAGGTATTCGGCACAGGCGATGAAATCAGTGAAGGAGTTCATTTTCTTTTGCAGCTTGCCGTCTTCGTACCACTGCTCGCCCAAATCGCTGCCACCCCGAATCTGGGCAATGACGTAGACAAACCCCCGGTTCACCAGACTAAAGACGTCACTATCAAAATACGCATCTGATGAAGCCCCGTAAGAGCCGTAACCCGTCATCAGAGCCGGGTTCTTCCCGTCGAGTTCGATGCCTTTTTTATAGACCACAGCCATCGGAATTTTTACGCCGTCTTTGGCAGTCGCCCACAGGCGTTTGACTTCATAAGCGTCCGCATCGAATCCGCCGGGAACTTCTTTTTCCTTAAGCTTGGTACTTGCTCCACTTTCCATGTCATATTCAAAAATACTCATGGGACGGTTCAGCGAAGTATATCCGTAACGGAACTTCGTGGAGGTAAAGTCCGGTAAGCCGGACGCATACGCCGAATACACGGGCTCGGGGAAGCTGATCGCCTTCGTAGCTCCCGTGGCCAGCTCACGCACCCGCATTTCCAGCAAGCCCTTGTTACGTACTTCAATCACCAGATACTCCTCGTACACATCGGTATCCTCAATCTTTACGTCCGGATCGTGCGGAACAATTTCCTTCCAGCGTTGACGATCCTGATACCCCGTTCGGGGTAACTCGTAGATTTTCTGATTGAAATTCTGCTTGTCCTTATACGTCAGATAAAAATGATCCGGGTGAATATCCAGGCCATACATGACGTCCTGCTGCCGGGGTAAAAACACTTCAAAAGTTCCGTTCGGTGTAGAGGCAGGTAATAATTGAACCTCCGAAGTCGTGAAGCTTGAGGAATAAAGAATAATGAACTCTTTGGACTTTGAACGACTGATACTCAGGGTGAACAAAGGATTTTTTTCTTCATAAAGCAGCACATCCTGCGTTTTCGAACCCAGCGTATGCCGATACAGTCGATAAGGCCGCAGGGCTTCGTCATACGTGATGTAATAGAGGGTCTGGTTATCCGTTCCCCAGACAAATCCACTGATATCTTCGATGGAATCCGGTAAGATCTGACCGGAAGACAGGTCTTTTACGTTCAGGGTAAACTCCGCGTACGAACCCGTCGTATTACTCTGGTAGGCCAGCAAATTCTGATTTTCACTCACCTGCATACCCGCCAGAATAAAGGCTTCATGCCCTTCGGCGAGCTGGTTACCGTCCAGAATCACTTCTTCCGGAGCCAATAAACTTCCTTTTTTACGACACTGGATGCCGTACTGCTTGCCCGTTTCCGTACGGGAATAATAATAATAGCCATTCGAAAAGACCGGAACGGACTGATCTTCTTCTTTAATCCGGCTTCTTAATTCTTGGTACAGTTCTTCCTGAAAAGGCTTCGTAGCGGCCATGACTGCCTCAGCATAGGCATTCTCCGCTTTCAGATACTGAAGCACTTCCGGATTTTTCCGGTCTTTCAGCCAGAAGAAATCATCCACACGGGTATAGCCGTGTTCGGTAAAGGTTTCGGACTTTTGGAGGGCCAGTGGCGGTTTAGGGAATTCGCTTTGAGTAGGCACGTTACTTAATTCTTTGGTTGAGTGAGCAGAGCAGGAACAATATCCTGCCATTCCTGCTAAATAAGTAAGGGAGCGGAAAAGTTTCATACGATCTTCAATCCTAAACTCTAACTCCCGCTAATTAAGAATAGTTAGTTTCCTAATCAATCGTACCGCAGGCCTTAGTATTCAAGCAATGACTCCATACCTATTGCATTACCTTATACAACATACCGTGAAACTATATACTAGTGCCACTTATTAATAATTAATTAATATATGTTATTTTTAAGGCACTATTAAATAAGAAACCTATGGTCTTTCTAAGTTTAGCCTTTCCTATAGTTTCAGTCTTTTTACTGGCATTACTTACCATTTGGATACTAGATAAAGTATATCTTAAGGTTTCTATTCCTCCGGGTCGGTATCTAAGTATAGATGGATTAAGAGGTTACCTGGCTCTGTCAGTTTTCATACATCATTCATACATTTGGTTCTTCTATATCAAAACAAATACCTGGAAAACTGCTCCATCTCTCTTCTATGGTCACCTTGGAGATATTCCTGTAGCTTTGTTTTTCATGATCACAAGCTTTCTTTTCGTAACTAAACTAATCGAAAGCAAAAACAATCCAATAGACTGGGTTAAACTCTACATTGGCCGACTGTGCCGGCTCACTCCGCTATTAATCTTTGTCGTATTAGGAATGGTCACTGTCATTTTGATCAGGCAGCAAGGAATTTTATACGAATCTATTCCAGTATTGGTAGTAAGAATGTTTAAATGGCAAAGTTTCAATCTATTTGGTATGCCGTTAATTAATGATTTTAAGGAAACTAGCATTATCGTTTCGCTTGTAACCTGGACGTTAAGGTATGAATGGTTCTTCTATCTACTATTACCTATCTTTTCATTTTTTATTACCAAAAGATTTGCATTACTTCCTGTTTTGTTTAGTTTAACCTGGTTAGTATTATTAGCCTATTATTTTAAAATAGGATACGTAACTATTGATTCTTTCAGTACTTTTTCTGGTGGAATACTTGCTGCTTTCATCAATAAAAACAAAGAAATAAAAAAAATATTTACCAATAATCTAGCTTACTTTTTAGCAGCAGTTGCTTTAGCTTCTACCTTCTTTTTTAAAGAGATCTATAGTAACTGGATTGCCATAGCCTTACTAACGTTTACTTTCGTTACTATCATTTGCGGAAATAGCTTCTGGGGTTTACTTCATTTAAGGGTTTCTATTTTATTGGGAGAAATAACTTACAGCATTTATTTATTACATGGGATTTTCCTATACGTACTCTTTTATTTTGTAATAAAAATCGATAAATCTTATGACATAAATCAGTATTGGTCAATAATTATAATGATAAGCCCATTGCTAATTTTACTGACCACTTTAACTTACAGATACGTAGAAATTCCAGGTCTTAGATATGGCCGGCATATAAATTCAATGTTTGAAAAAAAAGTAAAAAACCGATTCTTTGCAAAAGAGCTATCTTAAAACAAATTAATTTAAAGCAATAACTAAACATTTTTACCTGGTTTGGGTATCTACATTATAAATAGATCCCCATGAAAACTACCCAATTGCCGTTCATTCAAAAACTGGCCTTTGTGCTGGTGGTACTCATCAGCTTAGGCTACCTGGCTATTCTGGGACATTCGCTGCTGGCTCCCCTGCTCTTTTCGTTTCTGATGGCCCTGGTGCTGTTACCCGCCGCTAATTTTCTTGAGCATCGGCTACGCCTCAAACGCAGCATGAGCACGATCATTTGCGTAGTGCTGATGATCATCGTGGTGTCGGGTATCATGTATTTTATTGGAAATCAGCTCAGTGCTTTATGGGCCGACTGGCCCTTGCTGGAAAAGCAGGTGGCCCTTTCCATCCATAACTTACAGGACTGGATCACGACCACCTTCAACGTTGACTCTAAAAAGCAGCTCACGTATCTGAACGAAAGTGCGGAGAAGGCTTTATCTACCAGTGCGGTAGTCGTGGCGACCACCCTGGCAACCCTTTCTTCCACGCTGCTGTTTCTGGGCTTCACGCTGCTGTTTACGTTCTTTTTACTCAATTACCGCCGTATTCTGTTTACGTTCCTAACCTCGGTTTTTGACGAAAAGCACGAAGCCAAGGTGATTGACATTTCCTTTCAGATTCAGTACATCATTAAAAAATACATCTCCGGATTATTCATCCAGATGGTGATCGTTACCGCTCTGTTCATCATCATCCTGTCATTGCTGGGCGTAAAATACGCGGTATTGCTGGGAGTCATCACGGGCGTTTTCAATGTCGTTCCTTACCTGGGCATCTTTACGGCTTTATTGTTAAGTACGCTCATCACCTTCGCTACGGCTGGTCTGGCAAAGGTTGTGCTGGTGCTGATCGTTTACATTGCCGTTCACGCCGTGGATGGAAATATCATTATGCCGCTGGTGGTCGGTTCGAAAGTAAAAATCAATCCGCTGATTGCCTTTTTAGGGATCATTATTGGTGAAATGCTTTGGGGGATTTCCGGCATGTTCCTCTGCATTCCGTATCTGGCCATCCTGAAAATCATCTTCGACCGGATTGAAGAACTCAAACCCTGGGGACGGCTCATGGGCGAAGAAGAAACGCCTTCCCGAAAGCGACGCGTCTACAAAATCACCAAAAATATTACCCTGGAAGAGCAGGAATAAAAAAAGAGGAAGCGGGTGATTCCGCTTCCTCTTTTTTATTATGAATTCCGTTACTTCACTACTTTCAGCTTGCCCTGCATGACCGTATGATGTCCCGGATACGTACATACAAAAGTGTATTCTCCGGGCTGGGAAGGAGCATTGAAATACAGCGTTTCCGAAGATTCCGGCTGCAATAGGTTCGTGTGAAAGAGCACTTTGGGAGAGTTAGGCACGTATTGTAAATCAGGGCCTTTCAAACCCAGATTGATCGCCTTCATCCCTACTTCGTCTACCGCTCCGGGAGCAACGATCACGCAGTTGTGCGTCATGTCATCGTTGTTATTGAAAATGAACTTGATTTTCGCCCCAGCCTGTACCTGCACTTCGGCTACATCGAATTTCAGTCCGGGTTTGGTACCTACCGTAATCACCTGATCGGGAGCAGACCAGCTCGCGGGCATTTCCGTTACCCGCTTGGCGGAGCTGGCTTTCGTGGCCGCTTTTCCGGACTTACTGGTTTCGGTCTTCGCCGGAGTCATCTCGTGCTGATGCACGGCTGCCGTGGCTTTGAAAGGGGTAAACTGGGAGGCAGCGACCAGGTCACCTTTCGCCACCGCATTCAGCGTATAATATCCTACGGGATGAAGTACCGACTCCTGATCAGCCGACTTTACGCCTTCGGGTTTAATTTCGTAGATGTAATGTTTCCGGAAAGCTCCGTCCAGCACCACCCGGGCCGAACGTCCATCCGGTGCGACCTTAATTCCTTTGATTTTGCTTTCTTCGGCATTAATGATCGGGCTTCCGTAGAGGTGATGGTACTTATAAGTGAAACTCGAAATCTTATAATTCGCCGGATTTGCCGCCGTTTCAGGATCAACGGGTTTCGTGAAAACCACCTCGAAACCATCGGGTTTGGAGTGAATTTCCTGCATTTCAAAAGGCGTTTTTCCCGACCAGATTAACCGCTGAATGGCATAGGGAGCTTTCCCCGTAGCGGACCAGCCCCGGCTGGTCATCCCGCCAATTAATGAGCCATCCAGTCCCCATTGCAGACGCAACAGGCCCGAAGCCCAACCCTCGCGGAAAGGGAAACAGGCTCCCTGGTATTCGCCATCCACCTTTTCCAGATACATCCGCATGACCTTGGAATGTCCCTGATCGCCGACAAAATACTGACCTTTAAAATGCGGTCCGAGGTTACCATTCACATCTTCAATGATATCGGAGGTGGAAATCCCCATCAATACGTGCGGAAACCAGACGGCCGGATACTGATAATGGGGGATTTTCTCGCCCGCCGTTGCCACGGGCTCGCCCGTATCGGGCAGCTCCTCTTTGGTCAATTTGAGTGGAGAAGCGGGGTCACTCGTCCATTTCAGGCTTTCACCGTGGCCGTTAAAACTACCTTTTTTAAGCTGAGATACTTTTCCTGAAGCGACCCAGTCGCCCTGATTTTCGGAGTAAAACAGATCACCCGCCGAGTTATACATGTAACTTGAAGGCGAGCGTAATCCGGCCGAAATGGGTTCGATTTTACCATCGGGCGATACTTTCACCAGCCAGCCCCGCCATTTGGTAAGACTGGCTCCGTAACCTACCCAACCTACGTTGAGCGTGACGAGCATATCGCCATTAGGGTCAAAAAGCGGCCCGTAACTGTACTCATGGTAGTTTCCAACGATGGGTAACTGCGTCACAGCCTCGTACCGATCCGCCCGGCCGTCTCCGTCTTCATCGGTAATTTTAGTTAATTCACCCCGATTGGAGGTGTAGAAAGAACCGTTACGGAAGGTTAAGCCCAGCGGTTCGTGCAAGCCCTGAGCAAAGCGTTTGAAATACGGAGCGGTACCCTGCTGCTGATACGGGTTTTCAATCAGCCAGATTTCACCGCGACGCGTACAAACTGCCAGACGACCATCGGGTAATACAGTCATCCCCCCTACTTCCAGGATTGCATCCTGCGGAATGGGTAAGGTTCTTAACTGATAATAATCATTTTCAGTAGCTGGCGTCTGAGCCCGTAAGCCCGGTGCTGCCAGCAGTAATGCTATGGTTAATGATCGAAAAATTTTCTTCATAATCGTGTGTGATAGAGGTACACCTGTGGAATTGGGGTTCTGAACTACAAGGAATTACCAGATAACATCATAGCTTACGGAAGGACTGCCGCTTACGCGTAATTCCTGCCCGCCGTTATTGGCTACTACCTGAGCTTTGGCTGAAGTCTGCACGTAATACTGACCGTCTACCAGGTATAACCCCTTCTGCAAAGAGGTAATGGATTTCCCCTTTGCGAGTCGGTATTCCAGGTTATTCCCGTTTTTCAGGGAAACCGTCCGGCTCAGGCCTCGACCGTTTTCATAAGGCAAAATGGAATCCATAAACTCGCTGCCCGATAGCTGATACCGGAAAGTAGGATGTCCCAGGTTATCCAGCAGGTACCCTTTATACGTAAGGCCAGCGGTAGAATCGGGCGTGGTAGAACCCGCGGCTCCGATGGGGGCCGTTCCCCAGAGGGATAATATAGCAGCTCCGAGGGCTTCGCCGGTTTGAGCTTCGCCGCGTTCGTGCCAGGCGTCACTCATATTGACAAAATCACCCCGCCAGCTATTCAAAACCGTTGCCTGATCCAGATCGTAGCTGTAATGCACGCCCTGCGGATCGCCAATGTGCAGAACTCGTAACTTTTTGTGTCCATCACCTTCGTTATAGCCCGGCTGGTAGACAAAGGAGCGAATCTGCTCGACCTGATCTTTGGGCGTCACGGCAATCACCGGAACCGGATCGGTATCCGGAACAGAGCCAAAGCCGTGTAATTCCTGCCGGTGAGCCCCTTTGCGTTGCACGTATATACCAACTACCTTGGGTAACCAGGACATTGTTTTGGCATGCAGCAGCGTAAATTTATGTTCACCAGCAGTTAAAGGAACCGAAACCGTACGGGGCTTATCAAAGGAAAGCTTACCATCGAAAATCGTTTTTCCGTCAATCAACAACTGACCCATTTCCATCCATTGCAGGATGAATTCGTACTGATCGGTTTCGGGGACTTTCAGCGTTCCGTTAAAAACGATTAGAAAATCGGACCTTCCGTCAGCCAGCGTACTGCTGAGTTTCTCGACCGTTCCCGTGCGAACAGGCTTCGCTTTCAGGGTATCCAGTTTAGGAATGGCATTGAACTTACCGTTATAAAAAGCATATTGCACAGGCCCCATGGCTACCGGAGCTTTATCGAGGGTCTCAATGGATATGTTCCGGAACGCTACGGCTCCGTGATCGCCCTGAAAAACCAGCGGGCCTCTGGCTTTTTCTTCGGCCAGCAGCGGACCACGCGTAGGACCGGATAACTGAATATTTTCGTGGATAGTAGTTCCGTTCAGCACTACTTTTACAAAACGGGCATTAGCCGTCTTCTTACCGGAAGCATCAAATTTCGGAGCTTCGAATTCTATGTCCAGATGTTGCCAGAGACCGGGAGCTTTCGAAGCATTATGCCGGGGAGCATGGCCTTCATAGCCCTGTGGCTTCCGATTCTCATCCCAGCGTTCATAGATCCCCCCGCAATCAGAAGGCTTGGGGTTCTGCACGCCCCAGCTATCAGACAACTGAATTTCATAGCGTCCCATCAGGTAAATACCCGAGTTTGATCCCTGCGGAAGCATAAAATCAAGCGATACTTTTGCATCCCCGTGTTCGAGTTGGGTAATGAGCTGGTCAGCAGCTCCGGCCTGTTTTCCGGGTACAGCGACCAGGATACCCGTTCCTTTCTGGGTTTTCAGGGAAGCTTCTTTCGGAGAACCGCTCACATTCCCAACAATACTCCAGGTTTTGGAAGGATTTTTAAAGGCAGACACATCGGTTAAGGGGAGCGTTAGCTGGGCGGATACACTCGTCCAGCCCAAACTTAACCCCAATAACCATTGCAGCGTTTTTTTAGGTTTCAGTAGAGGAGTCATTGTACTTGGTGTTATCTATTTATATAAGCAAGATGCTAAAATAAGGCTCTCATACTCAATAAAACACAAATTAATTGTCACTTGAACACTAAAACACCCCAGCCTGCTCCGGCTGGGGTGTTTTGAATGAAATTTCTGTCTTCAGAACCAGAGTAAATATTTATCAAAAATCAATACTCTTTTCCTCGTTTACCAGAAAACAGCGTAAAGAATCGTGACCAAAACCAGAATGGCTCCCGCTCCGATGGCAAACGTTGGGCTTACCTTGAACATGGCGGCGTCTACTTCCAGACCCTTGTTACTTGGTTTTTGCAGACCCAGTACAATCATCACGGCCACGCAAATCAGGAAGACAAAGCCCATCGTATCCAGGAACGGAATTACGTAAAGCCCTTCCGCATTTTGTACGGCAAAACCCGTGGGAGCCAGGAATTCAAGATTCACTAATTCAGGTAACTGATACTTGAAAAATAAGGACAGCAGGAAGCCCCCTACAATAGCGAATAAAGCCCCGGCTGAATTGGTTTTCTTCCAGAAGAAGCCCAGGATAAAGGCCGCAAATACCCCCGGAGATACCAGACCCGTCATTTCCTGAATAAACTGGAACCCTCCTTTTTTATCGATGCCCATGTACGGAGAAATGAAGATGGCCATGATCATGGATACCACAATCGTGATCCGGCCCACATTCACCAGTTTTTGCTCGGAAGCATTCGGAGCGATGTATTTACGGTAAATATCAAGGGTAAAGATCGTTGAAATAGAGTTGGCCTTACCCGCCAGCGAGGCTACGACTGCCGCCGTTAACGCGGCAAAAGACAAGCCTTTCAGACCCGTAGGTAACAGGTTCAGTAACACGGGATACGCATGATCTTTGTTTACCTCGCCGGTCGCATCGAGCATTTCCTGCTGGAATAACCCCTGCTGATACAGCGTGTACGCCGCAATACCGGGTAACACCACAATCAGAGGCATCAGCAATTTAAGGAAAGCGGCGAAGAGAATACCTTCACGAGCCGTTTTCAGGTCAGCTCCTAAAGCCCGTTGCGTAATGTACTGATTACAGCCCCAGTAGTTCAGGTTAACAATCCACATGCCGCCGAAAAGTACGGTCAGACCGGGCAGGGAAGCATAATGGGGGTGATTTTTCGGGAATATCATGTGGAAGTGATCCGCTGATTTCGTCAACATCAGATCAAAACCTTCCATCAACCCCTGCGTTCCGTTTTGGGTAGAAACCAGATTAATCGCCAGATACGTCGTTGCTAAACCACCCATAATCAGGAAGAATACCTGAATAACGTCGGTAAAACCAATTACCTTCATTCCACCGATGGTGATGATGATGGCAAAAACGGCCAGTCCGAACATACAGGCCGTAAAGTTCAGTCCTGAGATGGTGGAAACGGCTAAAGCTCCCAGAAAGAGAATCGACGTCAGGTTCACCAATACGTAGAGAAATAGCCAGAAGATGGCCATAATCATCGAAACCGTGTTGTTGTACCGCTGGGTCAGGAACTGGGGCATCGTGAAGATGCGATTCTTAAGGTAAATCGGCATGAAAAATACGGCCACGACAATCAGAGTTGCGGCGGCCATCCATTCGTAGGTCGCAATAGCCAGCCCCATGGCAAAACCATCCCCCGAGGCTCCGATGAACTGTTCAGCAGAAATATTTGAGGCAATCAGCGAAGAACCAATGGCCCACCAGGTCAGGGAACCCTCCGCCAGAAAGAAGTCGGTCGTCGACATGGTAGCCGACTGTTTCTTTTTGTAGATGTAATATCCATAACCGGCAACGATAAGAAAATAGACCAGGAAGACTATGTAATCAAGCGTATCTAGCTGTTTAGCTGGCATTAGTGGAACGTTTAGTAGACTTCTAACACAAAAATTCTTCGAAAAATAAGGGTTTTCCCATTATATCCGATAATAGTAATATGGTTTTCGCGGAATAATCAAATTAATAAGCGAGATTAAAGGGATTTACCAATGTTTTGTACTAAATACCATTCGTTAGTACCACCAGAAACGATTGCTGAAACCAGCGTTGAAAGTACCCGCATTGAAAACTGAATGCATGACCCGTTCAGGCCCCTTTACCCTACCTGTCCAGTTGTAAGATTTACATCATTATTCCTTTGCTTATGGATTTTTTATCGCTTTTCTGGATTGGTTTACTGGGAGGAACGGCGGGTTTCGGAATAGCCTACGCTTTCATCAAATCCCGCCGGAGTCAGGATCGAATGCTTCGCTCGGAATCGGTGGTCTTGCTCGAACGCATCGAAAAGGTTTTTAAAATCGTGCTGGCCGAAGGGCATTTTTCTGAAATTCATGATTATAACGATCGCCGGGATTTATTCCTGGGACTGAAAGCCGGTTCTAAGAAAGCCCTCATTGTTACCCGGGCCAAGGTTCTGGTCGGTTATGATTTCATGAAAGTGCGGATGCACTGGGTCGAAGACCAACGCCACATCCGGGTCGAAGCCTTACCCGAGCCGGAAATTTTGAGTATCGATTCGGATTATACCATTTACGACATCGACCAGGGCATGTTCAACCGTTTCAATAAGGAAGAGTACACGAAACTTTTTTCGGATGCCAAGCAGGTCATTCATAATAAAGCCGTGGCTTCGGAGCTGCCGGCGGTGGCGGAAAAGCAGGTCAAGTTATTACTGAGTCAACTCGCCATTACATCCGGCTGGACGATTGAATTTTCCGGCCCCGATCAGCTCTCGGCTCAGGTAGATTTAGCTTTAAAAAAGCCGATCTGAAACAGACCGGCTTTTTCGCTAACCCACTTGTTACGCAATGAATCAGATGATACAACTGGTGAGCAGAACAAGTACCTATAGTAATGTATCCTGGCGGTTATGGCAAAGAATCTGGGGTAGATTCATCCAGAAGTTCCATCTGTGCCTGACAAAAGTAGATCTTGGTTTCAATCAAAAAAATGACATTTATCAGTCGGTCTGAATCCTTGATTTCATCCCGTCTGGCCGGGGAATGAAAGCAATGGAAAGGTAACCCAAACCGCCTCTACCCAGACGCCATGAATGTCTCTACAGGGTATAGGATGTTTTTGAAACCAACATCATTCTATCATTAATAAAAAAACGCCAGTCTGAAACAGGCTGGCGTTTTTGTTTACTTGTATCGTTAATGAAACGAGTTGCCCGGAAGAGCCGTGTATTCATCTTCGAGACCGGAAAATGAACCATCGGCACGACCTGAGAAATGCTCTGCAAAGGTCATCGAATATCGGCTGTCGTAAAATGCGTATTACCAGAATCAATGCTGACTTTTATCATTGGCAGGGTCTTTCGTGAGCTGGGTAATGAATTCAGTCAGCAACCGAACGCCGTAAGCCGTTCCCGCTCGCTGCGGAGCCAGGTCGGTATCCCCATAGGCCGTACCCGCAATGTCCAGGTGAGCCCAGGAGGTATGGTTTTCAACGAATAGTTCCAGGAATTTAGCGGCAGCGATGGCCTGCGAATGCGGTACCCCCGAAAAGTTACGAACATCCGCGATGTCGGATTTGAGGTGATCAGCGTATTCTTCCCACATGGGTAACCGCCAGAGTCGCTCACCCGTGCGTTCTCCCGCCCGCTTGAGCTGTTTGCCCAGTTCATTACTGGTTGTAAATAATCCGGCGGCGTGGTATCCCAGCGTTCGGATGATGCTTCCGGTCAAGGTCGCCAGATCAATCAGTACATCGGGCTGAAAGTTTTTCAGGGCATACGATAACCCGTCAGCCAGAATCAAACGGCCCTCAGCATCGGTATCAGTTACTTCGATGGTTTTACCCGCATAGGACTGAATAACATCGCCGGGTTTCATACTATCCCCGTCCACACTGTTTTCGGTCGTCGGGACAATGCCGATCAGATGAATGGGCAATTTCAGCTTCGCGGCTACTTCTATGGCACCCAGAACGGCGGCGGCCCCACCCATGTCTGACTTCATGAGGTGCATGTTTTCAGAAGGCTTGATCGAAATTCCGCCGGTGTCAAAGGTTACGCCTTTTCCCACTAATGCAACCTTCTGAGTGGCTCCTTCGCCCTGGTATTCCATGACAATAAATTCAGGTTCGCTTTTGCTTCCCTGCCCCACGGCCAGTAGGGCGAACAGCCCCAGCGACTGGCATTCTCCCGAATCGAACACCCGAACCTTATAGCCGTATTTTTCGCCGGAATGCATCGCCCAGCTGGCCAGTGTCTGGGGCGTTTTAAAATTGGAAGGGGCATTCAGCAACGTAAATAACCGAAGCTGGGTATCAGCTATGTGTTTTCCTTTTTCAATCAGTTCTGACTTGAAATCATCCGTTCGTAACTCCAGCGTTCCGTTTTCAAACAACGGGATGGCGGTTTTCGGCTCGGTTTTGTATAACCCGAATTCGTATTTCCCCAGCTCCATTCCGTTGACTACGAATTCAATCCAGTCCACCGGACAGTTTTTCAACGAAACTCCTACCTGCGTTCCAACCTTTGCTTTGTGTTTGAAAAGCAGCGTTCGGAAGGCTTTGATAATCTGATGAGACGTAGGTTCTGCTCCCAGACCCAGGATATAAATGCGTTTGTCGGTCGTGAAAAACGTGGTAATTTCTGACTTCTCTGCTTTTACTTCTGCGTCAAGAATAGCAATGGGTAACGAAGTTTCTTCAGCTATGGCCGTCAGTTGAGCAGAGAGGTTCTCTTTCTGAACCGGGTAAATAAGGGTTCTTGTATCGTCAGAAAATTGGGAAACCGATAGAACATTCATGTCTAGAATAGTTTATAGTTTCAATGGCTCTGAAAGCCATTGAAGTCCATTAACGAATGGCCGGACTAATTTGGGATTTTTCTTTCCAAAATCTGGCCTTTGCCACTAAATAACCCCTTTAAAATACAGCCATGACTTACGAAGCTTTTCAGAAAAGCCTTTCGGAACCCAATCCTCCGGCGGGCTCTCCGGTTTTATTACAGGCCTTATGGTACGACGGGAAAGACGACTGGGAGTCGGCTCATGAAATTGCCCAGTCGGCGGAGGGAACGCAGGAGTATGATCGCATTCATGCTTACCTGCACCGAAAAGAAGGCGATCAGTGGAATGCCGGGTACTGGTATCGCCGGGCCGGAGCCTCCATGCCGTCGGGTAGTTTAGAAGCGGAATGGGAACAACTGGTTCGGCAACACCTTTCGAAGTTCTGATTCCGCAAAGATTTGAAGGTCTGTTCACGTACCAATGCCTAAAGTGGTTTAACTTTGTTTAGATGAACCCCCACCGCATCGGTATCTTTAACCATCTTCCGCTTTAAAACTTGTAGATTTATTGATATGCATTCACGTATTCTGTGCGTGATTGCTTGTGTTGGGTAAAGTAATATGTCTGATACGATTAAGGCAGCCAGTTTCGATGCATTACGAGCCGCCTTTGAAGGCGAGCTTCATTATACGAATTCAACCAAGGACGAAGCCCAGCGAATTCTTTATTCGACGGATGCCTCCGTTTATCGGGAAAAACCACTGGCGGTCGCCATTCCTAAATCCGTAGTGGATTTAAAGAACTTGCTGGCTTTTGCCCGAAACCATCGCACCACGCTGATTCCACGAACGGCGGGAACTTCGCTGGCCGGTCAGGTGGTGGGTTCAGGTATTGTGGTAGACTTATCCAGGTATTTTACCGAGGTTCTGGAAATCAATGTGGAAGAACGCTGGGTACGTGTACAACCAGGCGTCATCCGCGATGACCTCAATAAACTGCTGGCTTCGCATGGGCTAATGTTTGGTCCGGAAACGTCTACGGCCAACCGGGCCATGATTGGCGGCATGGTCGGTAACAATTCCTGCGGCCTGCACAGCATCGTCTGGGGCAACACCCGCGACCATCTTCTCTCGGCAAAGGTGTTGCTTTCCGACGGCTCAGAGGCCGAGTTCAAGGCTCTTTCTCCCTGGCGTTATGACCTGAAACGGGAAGCCACGGAACCGACCCTGGAAAATAAAATTTATCAGGGCCTTCACGACCTGCTTTCGGCTAGCCATAACCAGCAACAAATCCGGGAACGTTTTCCGAAGCGATCACTTACCCGGCGGAACACGGGTTACGCTCTGGATGCCTTACTCGACCAGGAACCTTTTTCCGGCGGAGGTGCTGATTTTAATTTATGTGCGTTACTGGCGGGTTCGGAAGGAACTCTGGCTCTGGCGACGGAACTCAAGCTCAATTTATTACCCCTCCCTCCTGCTGAAGTAGCGGTCGTATGCGTGCATTGCCACTCCATTCAGGAATCGCTTCAGGCGAACCTGGTAGCCTTGCAGCACCACCCGACCTCTTCGGAGCTGGTGGACAAGTACATTCTGGATTTTACTAAAGAGAACCCCGAACAAAGCAAAAATCGATTCTTTATCGAAGGGGATCCCGCTGCCATTTTGATGGTGGAGTTTATGGCGGAAACCACTCCTGTGCTGGAGCAGTACGTCAGCCAGTTTGTGAACAGCCTGAAACGTCAGCAACTCGGTTACGCGGCTCCGGTTATTTACGGAGAAAAAACCAAACAGGTCTGGGAAGTCAGAAAAGGCGGGTTAGGCCTGATTCGAAACCTTCCCGGCGACACCCAGCCCGTTAACCTGATCGAAGACTGTGCGGTCGCTCCGGAAGAATTGCCTCAGTACATTGCTGAACTCGAAGGCATGCTTCGCAGGCATAACATTCACGCCAGTTATTACGCCCACGCCGGAGCCGGAGAACTGCACGTGGAGCCCATGATTAACCTGAAAACTTCGCAGGGGCAGCAACTATTCCGGCAGGTACTCGCTGAAACGGTCGAACTGGTCAAAAAATACCGGGGTTCCCTATCCGGTGAACACGGCGATGGCCGGTTAAGGGGTGAGTTTATTCCCCAGATGATGGGCGAGGAAGTGTACAATCTCTTCCGGGAAGTCAAGCAGATTTTTGATCCCTCGGGTATTCTCAATGCGGGTAAAATTGTTGATACTCCGCCCATGAACCAGTTTCTTCGGTATCAGGCCGATCAGCCTGTCCGAAAGATTACTACTTATTTTGACTTCAGTAATCAGGAAAATATTCTTCGGTTAACCGAAAAATGTTCCGGTTCCGGCGATTGCCGCAAAACGGAAGCGAGCGGTGGAACCATGTGCCCCAGTTTCATGGCCACCCGAAGCGAACACGATACCACCCGGGCAAGGGCCAATATCCTCCGGGAATTTCTGACCACTTCTACCCAGAAAAATCCATTCGATCATCCTGAAATTAAAGATGTGATGGATTTATGTCTGAGTTGTAAAGGTTGTAAATCCGAGTGTCCCAGCAGTGTAGATGTCGCCAAGCTGAAGGCCGAATTCCAGCAGCATTATTACGATGCTCACGGCGTTCCGTTTCGGGCGAAGATGATCGGGAACTTCACCCGCCTCTCCCGCATGGGCAGCCGCATGCCCCGCCTGTACAACTGGGCCATGACCAGCAAACTACCTTCTACTTTGTTAAAAAAAGTAATGGGCTTTGCTCCCGACCGTTCCATGCCCCTGATTGCCGGCCAAACCCTGCGGCAGTGGTTCGCTGAACACGAGTTTCGTCTGAACTCAACGGGTAGAGTTAAGTTCAAACGGATTTTATTCTTCTGCGACGAGTTTACGAACTACAATGACGTGGAAGTAGGCAAAAAAGCCATTCTGCTGCTGAGTGGACTGGGGTACAAAGTTGAAATTCCGTACCACGTAGAATCGGGCCGCACCTACTTGTCAAAAGGAATGGTGAAGGAAGCCCGGAAAATTGCGATCAAGAACGTCGAGTTACTCACCGAAGCTATTAAAGAAGGTCCACCCATCATTGGTCTGGAGCCTTCCGCCATTTTGACGCTTCGCGATGAATACCTGGATCTGGTTCCGGCTGATCTGAAAGAACAGGCCAGGCTAGTGGCCCAGCGGGCGTTTATTTTTGATGAATTTCTGGCTCAGGAAGTAGACAAAAAGAACATCAAATCGGATCAGTTTACGTTCGAAAAGCGGCTGATCAAGCTACACGGCCACTGCCATCAAAAGGCTTTGTCCAGCCTTACACACACGAAGAAAATTCTTTCATTACCAAGTCAGTACGAAGTTCATCTGATTCCTTCGGGCTGTTGCGGAATGGCGGGAAGTTTTGGTTACGAGGCCCGGCACTATGATGTTTCCATGCAGATTGGAGAACTGGTTTTATTCCCAACCGTTCGCAGCCAGCCGGAAGAAGTTACCATTGCGGCTCCGGGCACCAGCTGCCGCCATCAGATCAAGGACGGAACAGGCCGGATTGCTCTGCATCCAGCTGAGATTTTATGGGAAGCATTTGTCAGCAACGAATTGAAATAATCAATCTAACTAATCCTAATCTTTTAAAAATCAGCTTATTAAAAATATTTAATTTTTTTCTTCTTTTCGTAAACATTCCCGTCTGGGTTCAGTTTACTTACTAGGCTTGTGATGTACTTTCTACCATAGCGATACTTTTTATTCCTTTTACCGCCAAAAAGGAGATCCTTCAAAAGAGCTGCCAGCGTATTGCTGGCAGCAGCAGGGTTCTCTTTCTGATTTTCTTTCCAGAATGACAGGGCTTGACAAATCGTCATCAGAGAAAGCCCCTTCTCAAAAATATTTATCTTTGGCAACGTTTTTTAGTGGATATTTGGCCTGAACTTCCCGGCCCATCCATGACCGAACTACTTATCTTATTCTTTCTCATTATCCTTAACGGTATTTTTTCGATGGCTGAAATCGCTTTGGTTTCGGCCCGCAAAATACGCCTTAAAAACGATGCCGAACGCGGCGATAAACGAGCGAAACAAGCCCTCCTGCTAGCGGAAGCTCCCGATACGTTTCTGTCAACCGTACAGATTGGAATTACGCTGATCGGAATTCTGACGGGTATTTATTCCGGTGAAAAACTGGAAGGTGAATTAACCGAGTGGATTCGTCAGTTTACCGTTATTGCTCCTTATGCCAATACCATTTCCCGGATTTTACTGCTCGTTTTCATCACCTACTTTACTTTAGTCATTGGAGAACTGGTTCCCAAACGCATTGGGTTAACGAGAGCCGAAACCATCTCCAAGACGCTGGCCTTGCCAATGTCGCTGCTTTCCAGGGTCACGTATCCTTTCATCTGGCTACTTTCCATTTCCACCAATCTGATTGTTAAAGTTCTGGGGATCCGCCGGGGTGACGACAGTATGGTTACGGAAGAAGAAATCAAAGCCATTGTCAATGAAGGACTAGAGCAGGGAACCATTGACGTCATTGAACAGGAAATTGTGGAGAATGTCTTCAATGTCAGTGATCGTCACATTGTTTCGTTAATGACGCACCGCAGCGATCTGGCCTGGTTTGACATCAATGATACGGTCGAGCAACTTCAGCAGAAAATCAAGCTGGAGCGGCATTCGGTTTATCCCGTGGGCGATAAGTCGCTGGATAAGATGATGGGCGTCATTACGGTCAAAGACTTATACCTTGCCTCTCCCGAAACACCGCTTAAATCACTCATTCACAAACCTTTGTTTTTACCCGAAAATATCTCCGCGTACCAGGTGCTGGACGAATTCAGAAAGTCTAAAGTCCACCATGGATTCATTGTGGATGAATACGGCGTTTTGCAGGGAATGGTAACGGTGAATGACATTTTTGAAGCCATTGTCGGCCACATGCCCGACGCCGAAGTCATTGATTATACGTTTGTTAAACGCGAAGACGGCTCTTTCCTGGTAGAAGCCCAGATGCCTTTTATTGATTTCCTGAGTCGGATGGGTCGTCGGGATGTTCGGGATTTTCTGGAAGAAGATTACTCAACAGTGGCCGGATTCATTCTCCACCAATTACGACGCATTCCGGTAGAAGGTGAACATTTCCGGTGGAGCAACCTTACTTTTGAAATCGTGGATATGGATGGGCAACGAATTGATAAAGTGCTGGTCTACGAGCTAGAAGATCAGAGTTAATAAGGTAAAACAAAGGCCGGTTTCAGGAACCGGCCTTTGTTTTACCTTATTAACTGAAAGCCATTTTCTGCTGAAGATATTTTTCCAGAGAGATCCCATCTCCATTGAATCCAAAACACGGGTAGGCCTCTTTTCCATCCGTAAATAAACGGGCCTGTAAATATTTTTTAGTCGGGTAATATGATTGTAACTCAGCTAAACGCTCCTCGGAATCAACGATGCCAAACCATAAATTACCATCGAAAAAGAAAGCATTGGCAGGTTTATTCGATGAGATTAATACTGTTGAATTTTTCATAACTTAACCGGGCTGTAGATGGTAAACTTTTACATATACTTCTTATAACCTACCGCTTTAATCATCTATGGATGAAAGCAGTAGACAAATCACCGATTTTTTTAAAAACTCACGGAGCCCTTTTACACGAACTTCAGACTTTACCCGATGAGTTGTAGAAAATACCCGGTATTTAGTATCGTTACAGGCCGATTAGTTAAGTATGTATTAACTACTAATGAGTAGGTTTATCCGGAGCAGCAAGCGACGCATGCAGTCCCTGATACACTTTTAGAGTATATTCGTTTAGTATTTCTAGTACTTTATTCCGGTTTTCGTCCCTGATAATCAATCCGATATGGTAGTCTTCCTCCATACGCCAGTACACTTCAGGACGCTCGTAATCCTTTAAATCAGGCCTTCGCTGATTAATCAGAGAGATCAATATACCCGAATACTGGCACTTGATTTCAGGCATAATATACGTCAATCCTGAAGCGACGGCCGTTTCAAGCCGGGCCCATTCCCGCCATAGATTAATACCGCTGGCTGCCTCTACCATCTCGGCCAGGTGGGCTCCTCCTACCCTAGAGGCCGTTTCCAGAAAATAGAATTCTCCGTCTTCGTGGCAATGAATAAACTCACTGTGGCTGGCTGAATATTCCAGTCCGAAGGCTTGAAGCAATTGTTCATTGAAAGTCCGCAAGGCCTTCGATTCCGGTGAGTCAAAAGCAACCGTAACCGAACGAAAAACACCGCCGCCGTGGGCCACTTCCATGGGCGTATTCAGGTATTGACTGGCCCAGTTAAACACGACTTTCCCTTCGTACGTCAGGGCATCCACGTGATACACATCACCGGGCTTAAACTGCTCAGCCAGGTATTCATACCGGCGATCTCCGAGGCTATGCACCGCCTCCCAGAGTTCGTGGCGGTTATGCACTTTTTTAATGCCCGCAGTAGATGCCTCCCCACGCGGCTTGATCACGACGGGATACGTGACCGAATCAGCAAATTCGGTTACTTCCACATCAGTAAACAAGGCGGTAAAAGCCGGAATCCGCAGGCCCGCTTCGGTGGCTTTCATTCGCATGGCCAGTTTATCCCGGAAGTAACGGGCCGTGGTTTGCCCCATACCCGGAATCCGAAAAACTTCCCGTAAATAAGCGGCCTTTTCTACGTCAAAATCATCCAGAGCTACGATGCGGTCTATCTTTTTGCTTCGCATGGTATGGGCCAGTCCTTTCGTGAGATCTTCCAGATTCAACAGTCCGTTTTCGGGGGTTTCCAGGAAAAATACTTCATCAATGTACTCGCGAAGCCAGGGTTTACCTTCCAGCTTTTTCTCCGTTAACAGATACACGCTGTTTCCGGCTTCCTTACAGGATTTCAGAAATTCATTTCCTTTGAAGTACGTGGCAATGCATAGAAAAGAAAGCGACATGGGTAGATGGTTTTGGTAGAATGGTTTCTTAAGATAAAGCTTCATGGCTGGTTTCGAAGGCTAAATGAAAAAACAATTCTTCGACGCCGTTCGCAATCTGTTACTTTTGCGGGATGGATTCCAGCCGCAGTATGTACAGTTTTCAATTCTGGTTACTCTGTGCCAGTAATTTTCTTTTTACAGCCAGCTTTAATATGATGATTCCCGAATTACCGGGATACTTGTCAGCCCTGGGTGGACGGGAATACGTCGGACTGGTCATTAGCCTTTTCACACTGACCGCGGGTATATCCAGACCCTTTTCCGGAAAACTTACCGATACGATAGGTCGTGTGCCCATTATGGCGTTCGGCTCACTGGTTTGCTTTGTCTGCGGATTGCTTTATCCCTTCATGAGCAGCGTTTACGCTTTCTTATTGCTGCGGTTATTTCACGGTTTTTCAACGGGCTTTAAACCCACGGCAACCTCGGCGTACGTAGCCGACGTAATGCCCGAAGACCGTCGCGGTGAAGCTCTGAGTATGTTAGGTATTTCAGCCAGCATTGGGATGTCCTCCGGCCCGCCGCTGGGAAGCTGGCTAACGGCTGCCTTCTCCATCAATACAATGTTCTACGTCTCTTCACTGTTTGCTTTTTTATCCATTGGTATTCTGGCCAATCTGAAAGAGACCCTCGAACGCCGTCAGCGATTTTCTCCCAAGTTGTTACTCATCAAAAAGCACGAAATCATTGAGCCCAAAGTGCTGGCTCCGGCTCTGGTAACACTGCTGGTAAGTTATGCAACGGGATTGATTTTAACCATCGGCCCGGACTTATCTTTATCCGTAGGGATTTACAACAAGGGTCTCTTTTTCATGACCTATACCGTTTCGTCGCTGCTGATTCGGCTGGTGGCGGGTAAGGCCTCTGATCGGTACGGACGGGTAGCGGTATTGCGAGTTTCGGTATTGATTCAGGTAGCTGCAATGGCGGGGCTGGCCTTTGCTTCCAATGTTTATATGGTCATAGCCATGGCTATTCTCTTCGGGATTCCCTGGGGACTTAACATACCCGCTCTGCAAGCCTGGACCGTGGATTTATCAAACCCTTTATACCGGGGACGGGCGGTGGCTACTACTTACATTGCTCTGGAAGCAGGCATTGGCATTGGTGCCCTGACGTCGGGCTGGCTGCATAATAATCTGCGGGATAGTTATTTTGTGAATTTCCTCATTGCGGCCGTCATTACCCTGGGAGCCTGGGTTTACATGACCCTCCGAAAATCGCCGGCTTTACAACGTTAACCCGTAGTCAGAATCGTATTACACTGAAACTCCTCATACCAAGCTCTAAACGCCATGACCTTCGAAGAATACCTTACTCAGAAAAAAATAAACGCTCAGGCCTTCCAGCAAGGAGAACCTGAGCGTTTTGAAGAATGGAAACAATTATTTGATCAGATCCATCCCGATAGTTTTACGGCTCAAAAGAAATTCCTGATCAATCCTCTTCGCCGGAAATACAGCCTTATTGGGGCTTAACGGACTCGTCCCGGTCTTCGAAGGGCATACGATCGGAATTGAGTTTGACCATTTCCGTATTTTTCCGCATTCGCATGTTAATCAGTTCCACAATCAGGGAGAAAGCCATCGCTACGTAGAGATACGCTTTATTCACTTCCTGATGGAATGACTCCGCCACGAGCATAATACCGATTGCAATCAGGAAAGACAGGGCCAGAATCTGAAGGGTAGGATTCCGGTTAATGAAGTCAGCAATCACTCCCGAGAAGGCCAGCATTACGCCCATAGAAAGCACCACGGCCATTACCATAATCCATACATCTTCTACCAGTCCCACCGCCGTTAGAATACTATCGATGGAAAAGACGGCATCGACCAGCACAATCTGTACAATGATGGCACTCAGCTTCGAATACTTGGGAGCGACGCCACTGGCTTCGTCCGAAGAAGCTTCGAGTTTGTGGTGAATTTCGAGTGTACTCTTCGCCACCAGAAATAAGCCCCCCGCCAGTAAGATTAAATCTTTCCAGCTAATGCCCACCGCTGCATCGGATCCGTGCTCATGCAGGAAGGGTATCTCGAACAAAGGCGTCGTCAGGCGTAACAGCGAGGTAATGCCAAAAAGCAGTACAATCCGAAACACCATCGCCAGTAACAAGCCAATGGTTCGGGCCTGTTTTTGCTGGGCTTTTTCGAGTTTTCCGACAATGATGGAGATGAAAATAATATTATCTACACCCAGGACAATTTCGAGAAAGGATAGAGTTAATAAGCTTATGAGTACTGCGGGATCGGCCAAATTGGGAAAGTCCATGATCTCTTGTGTATAAAAGGATTAAAACAAAAGCTTAAAACTGGATTAAAACAGCTGTTCCACAATTCAGAATGGGATCGAAGGTTAATTCTGGTTTGGAATGGATTTTTGATCAAATGTAAGCTTAAACCAATCTTTAAAAAATATGGCACGCAGCTCTCGTATTATTTCCCTCGCTGTCGGAGTAGGCGTCGTTTGGGCCATTCGACAAATGGTCCGTTACAGTCGTCGATTCGAAATTCAAAATAAGGTTTTCGTCATCACGGGAGGTTCACGAGGGCTAGGTCTGGTTCTGGCACGTCAATTGGCTCGTCAGAAAGCCAAACTGGTTCTGGTAGCCCGGGATTCCGATGAACTCCTTCGGGCAGAACAATACATCGCTGACCTCGGAGCCGAAGTGATCACCATTGCGTGTGACATGACTAATCCCGACGAAGTTGAAGAAATGATTGAACAGACGCTCGATTATTACGGAAGAGTCGACGTTCTGATTAATAATGCGGGAGTTATTCAGGTGGGACCCGTCGATAATATGTCGCTTCAGGAATATGATGAGGCCATGGAAACTCACTTCTTTGGGCCCTTGCACGCCATTCGGGCTGTATTGCCTCACATGCAGGGCCGACAGGAAGGACGCATTGTCAACATTTCGTCCATTGGTGGGAAGGTAGCCGTTCCTCACTTACTGCCTTATTCGGCCAGCAAGTTTGCCCTAAGCGGACTTTCCAAAGGACTGCGATCGGAATTATTGCATCAGGGCATTCACGTCACTACCGTATACCCCGGACTAATGCGAACCGGAAGCCCGCGGAATGCCATTATTAAGGGAAAACATCATCAGGAATACGCTTGGTTTAAAATTGCGGATTCATTACCCGTATTAAGCGTTAGTGCAGAATACGCCGCAGAACAGATCATTGAAGGCGTCAAACAGGGTAAAGCAGAGGTAACCATCAGCTGGCCCGCTAAAGTCTTATCCTTCCTGGATCATCGTTTCCCAGAATTAACGACTGATATTTTCAGTATCATGAACCGATTCCTGCCCGATTCAGTACCAGAAGCCATGAATCCCCGCAAAAAAGGCTACGAAGTTGAGTCGAAGCTTACCTATAATGGCTTCTCGAAACCGACCAACGAGGCGGCAATTCAGAATAACGAAATCTAATTTGTTGCTCATTTAGTGCTTAACTTCCCGAAAGTTTTAAAACTTTCGGGAAGTTCTTTACCTACGAAAAAGGGTCGCCATGATTTTAAAATCATGGCGACCCTTTTTCGTCGTTTAGAAGAATTTAACCAATCACAACCGGACCATTCTGATTGATACTGGAGACGTAAATTTCACTGGCAATCTGTACGCTGGCAAAAGCCCGTTGCATGGCTTCGCCTACTTTCTTGGCCGTATCCCGGTCTTTGCTCAGGGCAAACATGGAGGGGCCCGCTCCTGAGATACTGCAACCCAGGGCTCCTGCTTCGATGGCCGCCGCTTTTACTTCGTTAAATCCAGGAATCAGAATGGAACGAACGGGTTCAATAATCACGTCTACCAGGCTGCGTGAAATCAGACCGTAGTCGCCCTTCATCAGGCCCGCTACCAGACCCGCCACATTGCCCATCTGAGTAATGGTATTTTTAAGCGAAGTCTCCTTGCGGAGAATATTGCGGGCATCTTTGGTATTCACCTCAATCTGCGGATGCACAATCGTCGCGAAAAGCTCGGCTGGCGTATCCACTTTGATTACATCCAGCTTCGGTTCATAACTACGAATGGCAATGAAACCACCCAATAAACTGGGAGCTACGTTATCGGCGTGAGGCGTACCGCTGGCAAAACGCTCTCCTTCCATGGCAAACGGTAAGAGATCAATCTGCTCCATCGGGCGACCCATCAGCTCGTTGAGGGCAAAAACGCCCGCTACCGAACTGGCCGCCGATGAACCCAGCCCACTGCCCAGAGGCATTTTCTTGCGTAACTCAATACTGACACCCTGATTGGTGTTAAGTTGCTTCATGTAGGCCAGCATCGAAATACAGGCCGTATTTTTTTCGGGGTCAAGTGATAACCGTCCCTGGTCGCCGTCAATTTTCAGAATCTCCAGACCGGGAGTAGCTTTTTTACGAAGGATAATTTCGTCGCCGGGGTTATCAACGGCGAAACCAAATATGTCAAATCCGCAAGCTACATTGGCTACGGTCGCCGGAGCGAAAACTTTGATGGATTCCATGAAACAAATAGAAACAGAGGCCTTTCCCGGGGAAAGTTACCTCAATGAAAGAGGGTGAGAACTGGCAACAAATGTACAAAATGACTTTGATGGATACGGTCTAAAAGACGCTTATCCTGACTTTTTACGAAATCTCTAGAAGGTCGTTTGAAGTTCCTGCTCATCGGTAGTAACCGGAATCACGTCCACGCCTACTTTAATGGTGTGTTTGCCGCCGCTGAACAAAATGCCTTTGAGCGGGGACACATCGCCAAAATCCCGTCCCCAGGCCGTGGTAATATGCCGTTCCTGCGGGACCAGATCATTCGTCGGATCAAAGTCACACCAGCCCACACCCGGGGCATACACCGAGACCCAGGCGTGCGTGGCATCCGAGCCCTGGAGCTTGACTTTTCCCGGAGGCGGCTGCGTTTCCAGATACCCACTGACGTAACGGGCCGCAAAGCCCATGCTCCGGAAACAGGCAATGGCCAGGTGCGAAAAATCCTGGCAAACGCCCTTCCGTTCGTGGAAAGTCGTTTTCAGGGGCGTATGAATAGTCGTGAATCCGGAAACGTATTTAAAATCCGTGTAGATTTTATGACATAACTGCCGGGCACTCTGGTAGAAAGACTCCTCGTCCCGGAAGCAGTCCGCCGCGTAGTCCCTGATTTCTTCATCCCAGTGCACATAAGGACTGGGCAGGGTATATTCCAGCACTTCATTTTTCACGACCGGATTTTTTTCCAGCTGCTCCCGTACCTGACGGTTCGTCATAAATAAATCAGTAATAATACTGGAGCGGGTTTCCACCAGACTGGTGGCCAGAACACTAAGCTGCTGGTGGGGTTTATGGACCGAAAAATGATGCAGCGTATTCCCAAAATAATCTCCCCGCTGGTTGATTTCATCCGGCATGGGACTAATCATCAGCGAGAAATTAGTCACATTCTGTTTTCTGAATGTCTTAGGCATTACGCAGGCAATTCCGTGGTAACTATTGACCGTACCAGTGTAGGTGTACTGCGTTTTATGAATGAGTTTATAAATCATTGTCTACATCCATTAAAGTATCCGTAATGGAATGCTGGGTGAACGTATGCGTGAAATAAAGGTTGGCAGTGAAGTTCGAAACGGTACTGACACTCGTGTAGATATCCGATAACATCTGGTCTAGTTTCAGATAGGGTTTATCTTCTTCTTCAACGGTATTCAGTTCCCGGATGTCAATCAGTTGCAATTGGGTGGAAGCCTGTAAAATTGCTTTTTGAGCCTGATTCAGCCGCTCGGAGTTTTGAGGCAATTTCCCAACGGCTTCGTTCAAAGACTTTAGCAGATAAGACAGGGAAGTAGGCACCTGCTGGTCCAGCAATAACATATCCAGCACGTATTCCATTTCAAAATTTGACTTATACCCCAGTCGGTAATTCACCAGTGCGAAATGACTCATCAGAGCGGCTTCCATGAGTTCACTTTCAACGAACTGTTCCGTCTTATTACTGAAAATAGACCGGAGAATCGTTATTTTAGAAAGAATCCGTTCCACCAGTTTACCCACTTCAAAGAGGTAGTAGGCATCATTGCGGGGAAGGGTTTCGTTGACGATTCCGTAGAACGTAAAAAGGTTATTCTGTAAGGTGTTGAGGATATTCTGAATATCGTTCGGATTCTGCCGAACATGAATGTTCTTTAATCGCTGATTGATATTTTCGATGTTATCCACCGTTCGCCAGGTGACCTGATTCCAACGCTCACGCACGGCTACAATACTCCGCAGATAGGATTGAATACTCGAAGTAATCGTCCCGCGTTGGCTGTCATCCGAAATACTTTTGTAAATGAGCGGGTAAGGATTTTGAAAAGCTTCGGGGTTTTCATCCGAAAAACCGTTTTCAATTCCTATCAGTTTTGAAACCGTTTTCAGCAGGATATCAATATGCTCCGTCTTGTTGGTACTGCCGAAATTTAACTGAAAATTCAGGGCATTTAGGGTAATCATCAGAAAGCTCGTAGCCGCCATGGTACGTTCCGCGTAACGAGCCGTCCAGTACAGGTTTTCGGCACTTCGGCTCGGCAGGGAGGCCTGAGCCTTCTGGTAAGTTAAATTGGGCAACTTGATGCGTTCCCGAATGACCTCCGCTTCATCTGAGATAATCCAGGTATCCTTGGAAATTCCGCCGTACTGATTGGAAAAGGTAAATTTGTCCTTAATCGGAGAACTTCGCGTCAAGCCTCCCTGCATCACCTGATACCCCGTGGGTGTGGCCGTCAGAAAGGCCCGGATCGCCGCGTACCGGGGTTCAATATGATCATCGATGAAAGAAGGAGTCGTTGAAAAACTCGTTTCCTGCTGAGCCACGTACTCCGTTGGATTCTGAAGAATCTCCTGCCGGAGTTCCTGTAACTGCTGATGCGTTAACTGCTTTCCATAAACCGACCGGAACACCTGTTTGCGATTGGCTTTTTTGATGATTAATTCATGCAAATGATCCAGTACGTACGCCCGTTCTTTTTCCTGCCCGCACCACCACGTCGCTACGGAAGGTAACAGTAGTTCTTCGCCCAGCAGATGACGGGATATAGAAGGCAAAAAGGCATTCAGGGCCGAATTTTCCAGCACGCTGGTTCCCGGCGGGTTGATGATTAATACGTTGCCATTTCGCATAACCTGCAATAATCCCGCTACGCCCAGGCGGGACCCGGAACGCAGCTCCAGGGGATCGCACCATTCATCATCAATTCTCCGGATGATGACGTCTACCCGCTGTAAGCCTTCAATGGATTTCAGCCAGACGTATCCGTTTTTAACCACCAGGTCGTCCCCCTGAACCAGCGTATACCCCAGATAAGAGGCCAGATAGGCCTGTTCAAAATAGGTTTCGTTATTGGGTCCAGCCGTCAGGTAAACAATGCTCAGGTGCTCCGATTTTTCCCGGAATACTTTAAACATCGACTGCTGGGCCTGCGTGAAGAAGGGGGAGAGACGGCTGACGTAAAATTCTTCTCCCAGCTCGGGCATGATCTTACTAATGATGACCCTGTTTTCGAGCGTATAACCCGAGCCCGAAGGAGCCTGCGTCCGGTTATCCAGTACCCACATCCGTCCATCGGGACCACGGGCCATGTCGGCGGCATAGGTCATCAACTGATTTTCGGTGGGTAACTTAACGTCGGAGCAGGATCGGAAAAATCCCGTATTTTCAAATACCAGTTCGGCGGGAAGAATACCGTCTTTAAGCAGTTTTTTATCGCCGTACACATCCCGGTAGATCAGATCCAGCAATACGGCCCGCTGCTGTAATCCTTTCGAAATCGATTCCCATTCTTTCTGCTCAATTAAAAAAGGAATAGGATCCAGCTTCCAGGGAGTATTCAGGCCTTTGGGTTCCTGATAAACATTATACGTAACCCCGTTCTCACGGATTTTATTTTTAATCTCCTGAAGCCGGTTCTTCAGCTCCAGGTTTCCTATTTTCTCTAACCCTGTAAATAAATTTTCCCAATAAGGCTTTATACTTCCATCGGAAGCTAAAATCTCGTCGTACGAGCTAATCTGACTTTTATAAGAATCTAATAATGAATGAATTGTTTCTGTTACCATGCGTTCTGCTAGTGTAAGCAGGGCCAAAGCCTCTACTGCCGTTTCACTCACATTCTACCACACCTCCGGGTTCATCTCCTCTATACTCGTGAGTTTTTCCGGGTCAAAAGTAAGGTTAAAAAATAGATTGGTCTTGCACAAAAAATAAGCCTCAAGGCATTTAACCGCATTTTAACTATGGTAAATTCATATTATTCAGAATTTTACCTGGTAAATACCTATTAAAAGCTAACAAAAATAAAAGTTGAAAGATTATCCAACTTTACCAGGGTTTTACTCAGATGGTAGTAAAAGCATACCAGAAATCTGCCTGCGGCGTCCAGGCCCAACCGTTCTTACCGAGTATCAGGACTCCCGTTCCTCAGGGTATTTAATATTCAAGGTTTAATTTTCTTTATAACCAGATTAGTAGAAGGATTCAAACGCTATTCTTACCTTTGCAGATACATGACTTCCCTGGTATTATCGCTTTTTCTGCATTTGTTCCTTACTCCACCCTGAGTCGGGCGTTTTCCTGCTTTCCCTTTTATTAATGTTTCCTTTTCTGGCCATCCAAAGCCGCGGAATTTCTGCGTTCCGTTCGGTATAGCTATATCCCTGGTATGAATTCACGATTAAATCTGTTCGATTTAAGTCAAACCGTCCATTACAAAACTGAAATCCTTTCGGGCCTTACGGTGGCTCTGGCTCTCATTCCCGAAGCCATTGCCTTTGCTCTGATTGCGGGCCTTTCTCCGCTGACGGGCTTATACGCAGCCTTTACGATGGGTTTCGTAACCTCCATTTTAGGCGGTCGCCCCGGCATGATATCCGGAGCAACGGGAGCCGTCGCCGTGGTTATTGTCAGTCTGGCTCAGTCCCATGGCGTTGAATATATTTTCGCTACGGTAGTACTGGCGGGACTGCTTCAGATTCTGGCGGGTACTTTAAAACTAGGTAAATTCATCCGGCTGGTACCTCATCCCGTTATGTTCGGATTTGTCAACGGACTGGCCATTGTCATTTTTATGGCTCAGCTTACGCAGTTCAAGTACACCGATGATTCAGGCCAGTTGCGGTGGTTACAGGGTACTCCTTTAGGGATTATGCTCGGCATTGCCGGTATCACCATGCTTATCATTTGGGGATTACCTAAACTGACCAGGGTGATTCCGGCCTCCCTTGCGGCGATTGTGATGGCCTCAGCGGCTGTAATTGGCTTCGATATCGACACCAAAACCGTTGGTGACATCGCTTCTGTTCAGGGTAGTTTTCCACCTTTTCACATCCCGGCGGTTCCCTTTACGTTAGAAACCCTGCAAATCATTTTTCCTTACGCCTGTATCGTGGCGGGTGTGGGCCTGATTGAAAGTTTATTAACGCTCAACCTGATTGATGAAATCACCGAAACCAAAGGCCGGAGCAACAAGGAATGCGTGGCTCAGGGAACGGCCAACATCGTTTCCGGATTTTTCTCAGGGATGGGTGGCTGTGCCATGATTGGCCAGAGTCTGATCAATATTTCGTCCGGTGCCAGAGCCCGGCTGTCGGGAATAGTGGCTTCGGTGATGCTGTTAGTATTCATCATGTTTGGAGCGAGTCTGATTGAAAAGCTACCAATGGCCGCCCTGACTGGCGTCATGATCATGGTTTGTATCGGAACATTTGAGTGGGCCAGTCTGAAAACGATTGGGCGTATGCCCCTAATCGACGTGATCGTTATTGTTCTCGTCACGCTGGTCACCGTCTTTTTACATAATCTGGCTCTGGCGGTGTTCGTGGGGGTCATCATTTCGGCTCTGGTCTTTGCCTGGCAGAATGCCCAACGCATTCGGGCCAGAAAGTACACCGACGAAAGTGGCGTCAAACATTACGAGCTTTTTGGCCCGCTGTTTTTTGGTTCGATTCAAACCTTCAATGAGAAATTTGACATTGCCAATGACCCGAACGAAGTGGTGATTGATTTTGCCGAAAGCCGGGTGGCTGATATGTCTGCCATTGAAGCCCTGCATAAATTAACTCAACGCTATTTACTAGCGGGTAAAGTGGTTCACTTACGCCACCTAAGTCCCGACTGCCAGCGACTGCTTCAGAAAGCAGGAAGCATTATTGAGGTCAACATCATGCAAGATCCCCAGTATCAGGTAGCTTCTGATCTGGAATAACCATAAAAAAGCCCGGGGTGATGAAACCTCGGGCTTTTTTGTACCGTAATTATTTTACTTACGAAAGGTAACTTCCAATGGAAACGATATCAGCGAATACGCCGGATGCCGTTACCTCCGCCCCTGCTCCGGGGCCTTTGATAACCAGCGGACGATCGTGGTACCGCTTGGTGGTAAAGGAAATGATGTTATCGGCCCCTTCCAGAGCATACAGCGGATGATTCGGCCCGACAGCTTTCAGACCAATGGTGATTTTACCATTCTCCAGCGTAGCTACGTACCGAAGCTTTTCGCCCTTGCCATCGGCATCATCCACCCATTTTTCGAATACGGAATTACAATTTTCCAGTTCTGCGAAGAAGTCATCCACGGAAGGAGCGGCCTGACAACTTTCGGGCAGTAAGGGTTTGATCTCTACGTCTTCGAAATTCAGTTGCATGCCAATTTCACGGGCCAGAATCAGAATCTTGCGGGCCACGTCCTGACCACTTAAGTCGTCGCGGGGATCAGGCTCGGTGTAACCTTTGGCTTTCGCTTCGCGAACGACTTCCGCAAAACGTAAACCCGGCCGAAAATTGTTAAAAATGTAACTCAGCGTTCCCGAGAACACCCCTTCAATTTTCAGGAAACGATCTCCCGAAGCAATCAGCCCCTGAATGGTATTGATGACGGGTAAGCCCGCTCCGACGTTGGTCTCATACAGAAACTTCACGCCTTTTTTCAGAGCCATGCGGTGACGGCGGGCGTACTCTTCGTACGAAGCCGCATTAGCCGTTTTATTGGGGGTAACGATAGAAACCGATGCTTCCAGTAAGCCTTCGTAATAATCAACCACGGATTTATTGGCCGTACAATCTACGAAGATGCTATTGGGTAAGTTGAGTATTTTAATGCGTTCGATAAAGCCCGAAAGATCCGCCTTTTCTCCGTCGTGATCCATGCGTTCATCCCAGTGTTCTTTGGAGATACCGCCTTCGTCAATCACCATAACCCGGCTGTTGGTCACCCCAATCAGACGAATTTTCAGGTTGCGGTACTTCCGCATATAGCTTTCCTGCTGGGACAACTGATGGAGTAAGGTTTTACCAATCAGACCCGTACCCATCAGGAACATATTCAGCGTTTTTACCTGATCGGCAAAGAAGCTTTCGTGAATAACGTTCAGGGCTTTGGAAAGGTCTTTCCGCTCGATGACGACCGAGATATTCAGCTCCGAGCTTCCCTGAGCCGTAGCCACGATGTTAATCCCGTTCTTTCCTAACACGGAAAACAGCCGTCCCGAAACGCCCGTATGCTGACGCATGCCCTCACCTACGACAGCGATTACAGAGAGATTTTCCTGAATATCAACCCCCTCGACATCACCAATCCGAAGTTCATTCGCGAACTCCGTTTCCATAATTTCCCGCACTTTGGCCGAAAATTTAGGATCAATGGCGAAACAGATGGAGTGTTCGGAAGAAGCCTGTGAAATCAGGATTACCGAAATTTCGTGGCGGGCCAGTACGGTAAATAACTTGGCCGACACCCCGGCTACGCCAATCATACCCGAACCCTGGAGGTTTACCAGAGCCAGGTTATCAATGGAACTGATGCCCGTGATGATGTACTCGTGCGGCGGAGCCTGACGCGTAACAATCGTGCCCGGATGCGAAGGATCGAAGGTATTCAGAACCTTGATGGGAATGTTCGTCTTAAACGCGGGCGTGAGGCTCGGCGGGTAAATCACTTTGGCTCCAAAGTGCGTCAGCTCCATGGCTTCGGCATAACTCACGACGGGAATAGTAAAGGCGTTCCGAACCTTGCGGGGATCGGAAGTCATCATACCCGGTACGTCCGTCCAGATTTCAATAACGGAAGCATTCAGGGCCGAGCCGAAAATACTGCCGGTATAATCCGAGCCGCCGCGACCTAACGTCGTGGTAATGCCGTCTTCGGTCGAACCGATGAAGCCGGTAATGAGCTGTAAGTTTTTATTTTTTGAGAAGTGGTGCTGAATCAGGTGGTTAGTTAACTCAAAATTCACCTCCGCCTGCTGAAAACTGGCGTTGGTTTTAATGAGTTTACGGGCGTCCAGAAAGTCGCAGTCCACGCCCTGATCTTTCAACACTTCCGTCACTAAGGTCGTTGACAGTCGTTCGCCGAAGCTTACCAATAAGTCAGATGTACGCGGTGAAATTTCCCGAATCAGGGTAATGCCCCGCAGCAGATCTTCCAGTTCATTGAACAAGCCCATGACATCCGCAATGACTCGGCTGCGGAAACGGGGGCCAATGAAATGATTGATCACTTCCAGGTGACGATCCGAAGCTTTCTTGAATACGTCGCGATATTCTTCATTGCGGGCCGCCCGGCTACCCATTTCGAGTAAATGGTTGGTGAAACCGCCCATGGCCGAAAAGACCACGGCAATTTTTTCGCCACGCTGAAGATTATCATGAATAATGCCCAAAACCGCCTCGATGGCTTTGATGCTTCCTACGGAGGTGCCGCCAAACTTTAGAACTTTCATACGCTAATGAACGGCCTGATCGCCGTCCCGATAAAGTAAATGAGCCCTTGGGGAATAGGCTATTTAGACAATGGAGCCGCAAAGATAGCCGAGACACTCATTATGAAGGTGAAGAATTAGAAATTCTGATGGAGAAAAGCCAATTACGCCCATCTATTCGCCCAGATAAACCTGAAACAGAGATAGATTATTTGGCTAAAAACAAAAAAATCCCGAAGTTTTCGAAGCTTCGGGATTTTACCCGGTTCAGAGCGATTGTTCCATCTTTTCTCCCTGATGCCACCAAAGTTCATTGAACTTCTGGCCATTTTTACGTAAGAATTCAAAAGAACCTTCTTCCAGAATCCGCCCTTTGTCCATGACGTAGACGTAATCGAAATCCCGCAAGAGGTGCAGGCGGTGCAAAGAAGAAATAATGGCTTTATCCGAGAACGCCTTAAACATACTGTTGTAAATCAGGGCTTCCGTTTTGGGATCGACACTGGAAGTAGGTTCATCTAATAACACCACCTGACTTTCCTGAGCGGCCAGAATACCGCGAGCCAGAGCCAGCCGCTGTTTTTGTCCGCCCGAGAGGTTCACCCCTTTTTCCTGAATACTGGATTCCAGCCCCTCTGGTAACTGCTCCACTACGGTCTGGAAGTGAGCAATTTCACAGACTTCCCGAATCGTTTTTTCATCGAAGGGTAAGCCCAGCGTAATGTTGTAGGCAATGGTATTTTCGAAAATTTCAGGTTCCTGCGGGAATAGCGTTACCGTATCATAGAGCGTCCCCATGCTTTGGGCTTCCCGACCATCGACCTTTAACTGAGCTCCTTCTTTGGGTTCGTACAGTCCTCTCAGCAAGGCCAGTAAGGTGCTTTTCCCACTTCCACTTTCGCCAATCAGAGCAATACGCTGCCCCCGCTGAATCCGTAGATGCAGGCCGTGTAAACCCGTTACCTGTTCCGTCTGGTGAGAAAAACTAATGTCATGCAGTGTAATTTCCTGCCAGTCTTCCGGCACTTTGGTAGCGGCTTCCGGGCGGTGATGATCCGCATAGGCTTCCGATATTTCATTGGCGGCCTGCAGGTCGGTGTTATGCCGAATGATGTCCGTATACTGCCAGGCAATGTCCTGAAAAACGCTGGTAAACTGATTGACGTATCCGAGTAGCGTTACCAGCCCCCCCACGGCAAAAGCCCCCGTAGGACTGTAATTCTGATAGACATACCCCAGCGTAATAACGGCGTAAATCAAGCCGATCATCATTTCAGCCGTAAACCACTTCCATTCATTAATAACCGCCGTGCGGCGAAACGGCTGAAACATGGCCGAGACCTTCGCCATCAAACCCGTTTCCATGCTTTTCTCCAGCCGTAATGTAATGACCGTAATGATGTTGGAAAGGCTGTCAAACAGCGTGGCCGAAACGGTATGCTCATGTTCGTTCACCTCATCTAATGATTTAATGAAAGGTTTGTCAAACATGAAAATGACCCGCAGGGTAATCGCCCCAATGATCACTCCAATGGTTCCAAATACGGGCGAGAAGTAGAGCATCGCTCCCAGGGAAAACACGAATTTGGCCAGGGCGTGCAGATACACGAAGCCATTCTGAAAAAACTCCCGGAGGGCTTCAAAGGCTTTTCGGATCCGGTTAATGGTTGCCCCGGAGTGGTGATCCTTGTGCCATTTCACGGGCAGATGCAGAGCCTGATGATACCGTTCCTGCAAAAAATTCCGGCTCAGGTTAAACGCTAATTCACGTTCCATCACCCGGGCCGGACCGTGACAGGCCCAGAACAGAAACCGGATCAGTAAATAGCCCAGAGCGTACCAGATGGCGTAACGCAGAGCATGCATTCCGTCCTGCTGAAGCTGGTTTACCAGCCAGCCCAGCATCAGCGGCAGGGCGGCTTCAATCAGGTTGGAAAGAATAAAAAGTGCATACACGAGCAGATACCTTCGACGTTCCTGCCGGGCGTACTGCCAGGCGGTGCGTAGCAGGGAAATATAAGGATTATTCATGGTTTTGGGGTGGATGGGAAAATCGGCCTGCGGAATTTCAGGATACTTTCGTCACTGCAATACTCCGCGACTCATCAGCATTACTTTCGATCCGTACCGAAAGGTACGCTTCCGGCCAGAGGTGAGGTATTTGGGAAGGCCATTCCACCAAGCAAAAGTTCCCGGAGTAGAAGTATTCTTCCACGCCGATGTCGTACGCTTCTGCTTCCGATTTAATCCGGTAAAAATCAAAGTGATAAATGGTATCATTCCGATCTGTGGAATATTCGTTTACTAACGCAAACGTTGGACTTTGTACGGTTTGCAGCACCCCCAGCTCCCGGCATAAGGCCTTGATAAAGGTGGTTTTCCCCGCTCCCATTTCCCCTTCGAATAACCATACCTTCAACTCCTGCCCGTACGCCAGTACCTGCTGAGCGGTTTTGGATAAGTCCGCCAGTGACGCACAATGAAAAGTTTTTTCCTGCATAATACGATCGGTAAGCCCCTAAGCGGGTATTACCTTTTGAAGACGTTCAACAATTTCAGCTACGGCCGGACATACCTGCGTATTCGCCAGCGTCAGATCCAGAATCTGGTGCATTCGCCGCCGATCGGTGTGCGGATATTCCCGGCAGGCTTTGGGCCGCACTTCATAGATGGAACAATAATTGTCATATCCCAGGAAGGTACAGGGCGAAGTGTTGAGGACATAATGCCGGTCTTCGTCCATGTGCAGGTATTTGGCAATCAAATCCACCGGACGCAGCCGCAGGTGTCTGGCAATTCGCTCGATATCAGCATCCGTAAAGATGGGACTGGTGGTTTTGCAGCAATTGGCACAAGTCAGACAATCCATATCGTCAAAAACTTCTTCGTGCAATTGCTCAAAAGCTTCGTCTAATTTTTTAGGTTTACGGGCTTTAAGCCGGTTTAGATACCGTTTATGCTCCGCGTAACGCTCGTTCATTTTACAAAATTAATCTAATTAGTTTTCCGTTTGCAGTTTTCTGTTTTCAGTTTGATTTTCACTACGAAGGCTCGAAGACGTAAAGGTTCACCCCGATGGATTAATGCTGAATTTTACGCTGAATAGTACCACGGCGGTTAACCCAATTGAAAACAGCAACCGAAAACTGTCAACTCTATAGCTATGATACGTACCGCTCTGGCGGGTTTTGGAGATTCTGCTCATTACCTCCACGCCCCTTTTATTCTTGCTAACGATTCTTTCGAGCTTACGCACGTCTTTGAACGTTCCAAAAACCGGGCGGCCGAAGCGTTTCCGTTTGTAACGACCGTTCGCAGTTTTGAAGCCTTACTCGAAGAACCTTCGATTGATCTGATCATCATCAATACTCCCAATGAAACGCACGCGGACTACACCCGCAAGGCCCTGGAGGCGGGTAAACACGTCGTCGTTGAAAAGCCCTTCACCCCTACGGTAGAAGAAGCCGAAGAGTTAACGCAACTGGCCCACGAAAAAAACCTGGTTTTGAGCATTTACCACAACCGCCGCTGGGACAGTGATTTCCGCACGGTTCAGGAGGTGCTGACGTCGGGTGAACTGGGTGAGATTTTAAGTTACGAAGCTCACTACGACCGTTATAAACCGATTCTGAACGTGAAAGGCTGGAAAGAAAAACCTTCGCCCGGCAGCGGTACTCTGTATGACCTGGGTTCGCACATTCTGGATCAGGCTCTGCATCTGTTCGGTATTCCCAACAAAGTCTGGGCCGACATCTGGACGCAGCGGGAAGGTTCCAGCATCCATGATGCGTTTGATATTCATCTGACCTACGATAAACTTCGGGTTCGGCTGCGTTCCAGTCTGTTAGTACTCGAGCCGGCTCCGCGTTATACGATTAATGGAACGCTGGGAAGTTTTTTAAAACCGGGTATTGATATTCAGGAAGATCAGCTGAAGGCCGGAGAAATCATGCCGGGCCATCCTAATTTCGGCGTGGAACCTGAATCGCTCTGGGGCACGATTCATACCCAACTAGATGACACGTCGATTAAACGGAAAGTGGAAAGTCAGCCTGGAAACTGGGGGCTTTTTTATGAGAACGTAGCAGACGCCATTCTCAACGGAGCCGAGCTGGCCGTGAAGCCCGAACACGTCGTTAACCAGCTGAAAGTGATTGAAGCAGCCTTTCTGAGTACTCAAACCGGCAACTCGGTTGCCCTGCGATAAAGCAAGCCAGATCGGAAAGTTTTTGACGGACTTTCCGATCTTTTTTGTGATTTTAAGCACCATTTCTCCCTGAGAATAGTTATAGTTGTATCTTGAAATGGAGGCTATGGAAACAGTTCAATCTGAAAATATTTCAATTCGTACCCATTCATTATCCAATCTATGGAGTACGGCTGAACGCGGTGGATACCCCGCCGCCTTATGGCGATTACCACGGGCTAACGAAAAACAGTTAATCATTGACCTGTCGAGCGAAGACCGCCGGACCAAGGTTGATCTGGAAGAATTACCGGCTGGTTTTGCCATCAGTCCGTTCCTCAATCCTGAAGGTGATCAGACCCGTTTTTTAAGGGCTGATTTGTATTTTTCTTTTGATTCGGAAGAGCATTTAATAGCCGAAAAAACCTCTCCTTCGGCTGATTTCTGGCGAATTCAGGCTTTCGAAGACGATGCTTTCGAAGAAGTAGATGCCCCTGATTATAACCTTTCTCCGATTCCACTGGATCTGGAGTCCTTGAGTGAGCGGGAGAAGTTTGAAGAATCGGTGCGGCAGGCCGTTACGGAGATAAAACTGGGTGCTTTTCAGAAGGTTGTTCTTTCCCGAAGAAAATGGGTAAAATTACCCGCTCAGTTCGATCATGTAGCTGCTTTCCACCGGCTTTGCGAGGCGTATCCCCACGCTTTTATTTCCCTGGTGTCCTTACCCGAATCGGCTTGCGTCTGGCTGGGTGCTACGCCCGAAATTCTGGTCAGTCAGGATCAGCAGGGCATCTTCAGAACCATGTCACTGGCAGGAACGCAATCCGCCCTGGATCAGAATAACCATCCCATTCCGCTCGACCAGGCCCGCTGGTCGCATAAAGAAATTGAAGAACAGGCTCTGGTGAGTCGTTATATTATTGAATGCTTTAAGAAAATCCGCTTGCGGGAATACGCTGAAAGCGGCCCTCAAACCGTAAAAGCAGGGAACCTTCTGCACTTACGCACGGATTATAAGATTGATACCAAAGCCGTTAATTTCCCGCAGCTGAGTACGGTTATGCTGGACTTACTGCACCCTACCTCAGCCGTGTGCGGAACGCCCAAACCCTCCGCTTTACGATTCATTGAGCACTACGAGGCCTACGACCGGACCTATTACAGCGGTTTTCTGGGACCAGTGAATGTAAATAATGAATCCCATTTATTTGTCAATCTTCGTACGATGAAGATCGAGGGTGATCAGGCTATTCTTTACGCCGGAGCGGGTATTACCGAAAGCTCCATTCCCGAACAGGAATGGAACGAAACCGAACTGAAGTGCCAGACGCTGTTATCGGCGTTGTTATAGTTGTCTGTTTTTAGTTATAAGAATTTACGAACCCCGGGTTTTATTATCCGGGGTTTTCTTTTGGGATTATTTCAGGATTATAAATCCTCGACAGATTGCTTTCGGATTACAAATCCGAAAGAGCGGTCATTTTGTTACCTTTTCATGGTTTTCATTTTCCAGCTGAGACGCCATGAATGGACGTCTCTACCTAAAAAGAAATTTTATACTCCTCTGGATTTGGGTTGCCCATTCCCTTCAACTCTCTCCGGGGTTAGCTCAATGACTGACAACAGCAAACTGAAAACCACTTACTCTTTGAATTGCAGGACATTGGAAGAGTTAATGAAGACCGGAAGTAAGTTATTCCCCGTCGAGCTGGTCGATTTAACGGGCGTTGGTAAAGGTTTTTGAACTACTTTTTTCCGGGGAAAGAAATAATTGAAGCTTTTGGTATATAACACACTTCCTCCCACCGTCGGCGTGTTCTGGTTAATTGTGCTTTGCAGGAAGGTGTTCTGCGGAAAACGACTGAAGGCCTTCAAACGCCAGCGGGCATCGGGGGTTACGGTCCACTCCGCCGCCCAGTCACCGATCAGGTTTGCGTTTTGCGTACTATAGACGGAAGAAAATCCTCCGTCCCGACTAATGGTCAATCCATTACCGAAATTATAGGAAACTCTGGCCCGTAGCTGATCGGCCAGGCTGGAATTCGAACCAATGATATTGACCGTGTTAATATCCACTTCTACTCCATTGGCTACTTTCGAGAGAATATCGCTCAGCACGCTTGTTCCGGTTTCAGCCAGTAAGTTTAACAGCGTTCCCTGCGAGAAAGAGGCCTGAGAATTCTGAGGTAATAAACGGCCCGAGAACAGTACACTACTGACCTGATTGTTTAACTCCTGCTCATCATTAGCAATCCGGGCTTCAAAAGCCTGCACTGAACCCGAAAACTGAGGCTCCAGGGGATACTCTTTTACCTTCAACCCAAACGCTACATTAGGCTTCATCAGCCGGTCTTTCAGGCTGATCGTTACCTCCACCGGATACGCCCGGCGGGCCTGAGCCGAGGAGGTTTGCTCATTCGTCAGGTTCATGATGGGAGTCAGCGAGGTCAGTTTGGTGTACGAAGCTTTTACATCGACAAAGGCTTCGTACGGATCTCCGAACCAGCTGATGCGGCTGTTGGGCTGGATGGCAAATTCTTTCGACACCAGAGCCTCGTACTTATAAAAGTATTTTCCCTTCTCCAGTTCGTAACTTCCCCGCATGGAAAAATCCCCTTTGGTATCCACTTCCAAAGCCAGGTTACTGTTGCCATAGGCTTCCAGACGGTCGCCCGTGCGACGATCCAGTACCAGAATACACTTGGCATCGGGAGTGATATTGAAGTTAAAATCCATCCGAATACCCGTGCGGACCCGGCGTTTCAGACTAAAATCTTCCTCTTTTTTCTTGGGTATGGCCAGATTGACAAACTGGATATAATCCGTATTGCTTACTTCGCTGGCGTTGTCAATCGGAATGGTGATCTCGGTGCCAGGGCGGGTAGTTGCGTTGGCCTTCACCACCAGATTATCCAGCGAGCCGACACTTTCCACACTCACATCACCGGTTACGTAGGCTTTGCCGAAGAATAATTTATTTTCCTTGATTGTCGTATTCAGGACTTTGAAATTCCGCAGGTTCGCTTTCAGATCCAGGGCGTAGTTTCCATTTCCACCCGAGTAAAGACCTATCCGAACATTTCCGGGATTACCTTCTTCATCCGTTACCGCCATTTTCGCTAATGCTTCACTTCCCCGGAACCGAATGGTATCCGCGAAATTCAATCGAACGCCCAGGTAATCGAACCGTAGCTGACCTTTTTTTACGTCTGCTAATCCCCGAATTTGCGGCGATTTAGGGGTTCCTTTAATGGTTAACTTTCCACTCGCCTGCCCTTTAATTTCGGAGAATAAGCCCTCCACGAAAGGTTCAAAAATCTGTAAATCCGTCCGATTCAGATTTGCGGCTAAATCCAGAGCATTTTCTCCCTGATCAGGCGTGTAAGTGCCTTTGATGTTCAGAATCGGGTTATTCATCCGATCTACATTCACGTTCACATTCACTCGCTGATTGGCCTTATCCCACTGCGAAGACGCATCCACATTGCCAATCAAAAAACCTTTGTAGACCAGCTCGTCAATGTTGATCTTACCGTCCAGATTAATATTTTCGTACGCATCCCGCATCCGGACATCCCCATTCAGGGTTCCTCTGACCTTTACCTGTAAAATCGGTTCGAGCGTTTGCAGATTAAAGTCGCGGGCGTTGAGCAATAGGGTTTCCTGGGGATTTTCAGATATCCTGCCGTTCAGAGCGATGGACTGTTCGGTATTCTGGAAAGTCAGATCCTTTACATCGACCGTCGAGCCCGTTAACCGGATCATATTCCCGGTATTCAGGTTCCATTCCTGATCCAGAATCCTGATTCGGGAACGACGGAAATGCAAATCCGTACCTTCAGACCGGAAGTAAATATCGCCGTTCAGACTCAGCCGGTTGGTACTTTCCTTCTGTTGCAGACGACTGGTAAAAGCAATATGATCTTTATCCCAGGAAGCTTCCACCTGAAGATTTTCGGTGGGAGCGGCGGAATAAATCTGCTGACTCTCCGAGGTAATGACGGCTGAGGCCAGCACATCATTCTGATTGGCAAATTTCGACGTGTTGATGTCTACTTCGGAGTGGAAGAATTTATATCCCCCCATCAAAAGCGTGTCGGCTTTCGCGTTCAGCGTGAAAACCGAGGTATTGCCCATCGTGAAATTACCCTCCACTTTACTATTGGGCGACAGGTAACCATCCGGATACAGAAAGGCCATCAGTGGCCGGGAATCTTTAAACTCGACGGAATAATTCAGGTTATAAGGGTCTGGAATGGGCCGGGTAGCCTTTTTCTGGTAATAACTCTGCCGGGTCGAATCCAGCTCAGTGAAGTAGATTTTGTATTCTTCCACCAGATTTGGTAAATCCTTTAAAGCCTGCGAAAGCTTAAACGATCCCTCCACACTGGCATTGAGAATATCGGTTTGCAGGGAGATATACCTATGATCTACGGGTTTCGGCATGAACAAGTATAAGGTGTCAATCAGCAGGTTGCGGTCGCCATCCTTCAGGTCCCGAGTCAGGTAAGTGTTTTTCAGACGAGCGACTCCGTACATTTCATCCAGATCCAACCCCGTCCAGACGACGTGCACTTCCGACTGCAAACGCATATTTTCTTCGGAAATCCCCAGCGGATGTAACATGGCCCTGCGGATGGTGCCGTCAATGTCGAAGTAATTGCGTTGCTGGCGAATATCAGCCTTACCCGTCAGATCGAACACCAGATTGGTATCCTGCATGGCAATCCGGCCCTCAAACTGCCCCAACTGTAGATTCCCATCGACGCGAATATTGCGGTAATCGTAGCCCTGAAAGCCGAATTTCCGAACGTCGGTATTTAGCTTCACAATGGCCGTTTCCTTATCAAAACCTTTCCCTTCGATCTGCCCTTTGAGATCAATATCCTGAAGCATTTTCGGATCTTTGATCATATCTCCCAGAGCGAAATTAACCAGCTCGATATCCCCTTTATACGTAGAATTTTCGATTGGTTCGGCAATTTTCATGCTCAGATTGGGTTTAACAACGCCATATCTGGTTTTCAGATTTCCATTCGCCCGGAAATCATTGTAGCGACCCGCGAACAGACCGCTGTATTCGAGCGTACCAAAATCATCCAGTGTTTCGGCGGCGGTTTTACCCGTGTACTGAGCCAGATCCTGAGCATTGGTAGAAAACTGCGTCAGGTTGAAATCCATATCCGTGGTTTCGAAATCGGGCAGGCCTTTAAACGCAAATACCCCCGCCGCATGGCTCTGCTTGCCATACTTCAGGTCTTTCGCCCAGAATTTGAAGTTGTGAACAATGCCATCAAAATGCCCCGTTGCCTCCCAGCGATCGTTAAATTCATACAAGGGTCGGGAGAATCGGGCCAGGTCGTTCGCATAGACCACGCTGCGATCCAGGTCAGCGATGATACGGACTTTCTCGTTAAAATCCCCTAAATCCCGACTTCGTTTGTAACGAAATTCAATGTGTTTGCGAAGCGTTGAACGGTTCACCTGCACCAGCAGATTTTCAAACCGCATCTGTTCTGATGAAAAGAAAAACTTCGTGTCGAACTTGTGAATCCGCATCTGAGCTACCCGGTCAATGCCCCGCAGGTTGGTAATATCAGCCGCGATGGTATCCGCAAAAACCAGGAAATTTTTAACGTCTCCGCTCAGGTCATGAATGACAAAATGATTGTAGTCGAAAGTACCTTTTCGCTTTAAGGGCTTGGCTCTGGGGTCGTCGTAATGAAACTCTCCCGCTTCTACGATCCCCGTTCCAATGGTAAAGGGGATAATCTTTGGAGGGCCTTTACGGGGCGTTTTGGGAGCCGTCAGCCGGTCAATCGCGGCAATAAACCCATCAATATTTAAATCTCCGTTGGGTTGTACGACCAGCCGAACGTCAGGATTAACCAGTTTGACCTGATCGAGGTGAATATTCGTACTGGCGGAATCAATCAGGTTAAAGAGCGAAAGATTCACTTCCAGCCGGTTCACGTCAATCATCGGCTGACGCAACGTATCGGGAATGGAAACTTTGTCCAGAATCAGATAATCCGGAAACTGGTAATTGACGCGACCAATGGTAATGGGATACTGCGTTTCCTGGTAAAACCAGTCGGTTACGTAACGGGTAATCCGCGTCTGCACTTTTGGAATCCGCAGAAAGGCCATCAGGCTCACACCGAGTCCTACCGTTACTAAAAAGAAGAACGTAACGTTTCGGATCAGGATCGGAATCTCTCTCTGGGCCAAACGGGATACTTTCTCCCGCACCGATGGCACAAAGATGACCAGTAACAGGCTGATAAGAGCGGCGGGTAAGCCTATCCCCAAAAGTCCGGTTCTGATTTCAGCAATCTGGCCGGGAGTAAGCGTGATCCATGAAAAATAATGACCTATGCTCAGCCCAATCACTGCCACTACGAGGAGTGTCAGCAGAAACCGGGATATAAAACGCAGCAAATAAGTCATCATGGAAAAGAAAGACCGTCAATGAAACGACAGTAAACCTGCAATCAAAAACTGTTTTTAGAACGTTTCACACGTACTTTTGTTGATAGTTCAGTAGTTAAAATTAATAAAATCAGGCCGAAACCCTCGGCTGATCCCCCGATTATGGTATTACTTGCCATCGAATCTTCCTGTGATGAAAGCTCCGCTGCGGTATTAGTGGACGGGCAGATTCGTTCCAATATTGTAGCCACTCAGCTCATTCATCAGCAATACGGCGGCGTGGTGCCCGAATTAGCCTCCAGAGCCCACCAGCAACACATCGTTTCGGTAGTTCAGGAAGCCCTTATCCAGGCCAAAGTTACAAAAAAGGACCTGAACGTAATTGCCTTTACCCGTGGTCCGGGCTTATTAGGAGCTTTACTGGTGGGAACTTCCTTTGCCAAATCGCTGGCCCTGGGTTTGAATATCCCGCTGGTGGACGTTCACCACATGCAGGCTCACGTATTGGCTCACTTCCTGCAAACGCCACATCCGGCTCTTCCATTTCTGTGTTTAACAGTTTCCGGAGGACATACGCAAATTGTACTCGTCCGGGATTACCTCGACATGGAAGTCATTGGCGAAACTCAGGACGATGCCGTGGGTGAAGCCTTTGACAAAACCGCTAAATTATTGAACCTGCCCTATCCCGGCGGTCCTTTAATCGATAAATACGCGAAAGAAGGCAACCCCGAGCGGTTTCCTTTCCCGGTGGTGGACACGCCGAGACTCACCTATTCTTTCTCGGGCATCAAAACGGCTATTTTATACTTTTTAAAGAAAGAAACAGCTCAGAACCCGAACTTCATTGAAGAAAACCTGGCGGATATTTGTGCTTCGGTGCAGGCTGCTCTGGTTCGGACTTTACTGACCAAACTCAAACGGGCCGCCCGAGAAACGGGCATTCGGGAGATTGCCATCGCTGGCGGGGTTTCTGCTAATTCCGGTTTACGGAAAGAACTTCAGGAAACGGGCGAGAAACTCGGCTGGAACGTGTATGTCCCTGATTTCGAATATTGCACCGATAATGCCGCGATGATCGGCATGGCGGGTTATTACAAGGCCGTTCGCGGGGAATTCTGCCCGCAGACGGTTTCGCCTTTGCCCCGAATGGACTGGTAATTGCCTATAGGCTAATCGGGCCAGGGGGATTATTATTTCTAATAATCCCCCTGGCCCGATTCCCTGATAAACCTATCACTGAAACGTCTTTTCGTACTCGTCGGGCCTGAAGCCCAAAGCCACAATTTTTCCCTCTGACTCAATCAAAGGGCGACGAATCACGGACGGTTTCTCCATCATTAAGGCCACGGCAGCAGCTTCGTCCGTTGGTTTTTCTTCCAGTTTTTTCCAGGTGGTCCCCGCTTTATTGACCAGTTCCTCCCACGATTTCTGGGTTAACCAGTTCTGAATGGTTTCCTGACTGATACCCTGTTTTTTATAATCGTGAAATTGATACGTAATGCCCCGATCGGCTAACCAGACGCGGGCTTTCTTTACAGTATCACAATTGGAAATGGCGTATAAGGTGTACATGAGTATAGTATTCTGATAAGTGGAGCTGTTCTCAAGCGTTTTCAAGCCCGAAAACTGCCAACCAGCGTCGGATTTCATAAAAAAAGAGCGGCATTCCTGAGGAGTACCGCTCTTTTCATTTTGACTTCTGTTCTATTTCTTAGGCTCCCGTTTTTCCAGGAATGATCCGATGTAAAACGCAGAAACCATCAGCAATACGAAGAATGCCAGAGGAACATAAGTGGGAAGCGGAATATTCAGTAACATATCTGTATAATGATCAGTGTTCAGAATTCGATGCGTACAAAAGTAAGCCACAAAGCTTAAACTCGAAAACCATTTTTTAAATTACAACACGCCTTTCGTACTGGGCAGGTTATTGAGTTCTTTCACTTCCCGACGAACGGCCATTTTAATGGCTTTGGCCCAGGCTTTGAAGATGGCCTCAATTTTATGATGCTCATTGTCCCCTTCTACCTTAATATTCAGGTTAGTGAGTGAAGTATCGGTAAAAGACTTGAAGAAATGGTGGAATAATTCCGTAGGCATATCGCCGATTTTCTCCCGGCGGAAGTCCGCCTCCCAAATCAGCCAGGGACGACCGGAGAAATCAATGGCTACCTGAGCCAGAGCCTCGTCCATGGGTAATAAGAAGCCATAACGGGCAATGCCGCGTTTGTCCCCCAGGGCTTTGCGGAAGGCTTCGCCGAGAGCCAGAGCGGTATCTTCAATGGTATGGTGTTCGTCAATGTGGAGATCACCGTTTACCTTAATCGTCAGGTCCAGGCCGCCGTGTTTGGCTAACTGATCCAGCATGTGATCAAAGAACCCAAGTCCGGTTTCAATCTTGGCTTTCCCCGTTCCGTCGAGATTGAGCTCGACGAAAATCTGGGTTTCTTTGGTATCCCGCTGTACCTGACCGATCCGGTCGTCGAGTCTTACTTTCCGGTAAATTTCATCCCAGTCCGGGGTTACCAGAGCCACTACGGCTTCCAGCTCTGGCGTTAATAAGCTTTTTTCGGATTCCTTATACGCCGGTTCTACCAGAATCGCTTTCGCGTTCAGGTTCAATGCCAGCCGAACATCCGTCAGGCGATCACCAATCACGTAACTATTCGCCAGGTCATAACTGCCGTCCAGGTATTGGGTCAGTAAGCCCGTTCCGGGTTTGCGGGTTGGCAAATTTTGCTCAGGGAACGAACGGTCTACGTGAATGGCAGCGAACGTCACCCCTTCATTTTCCAGCGTTTTCAGCATTTTATTCTGAGCGGGCCAGAAGGTATCTTCCGGAAACGAATCCGTGCCGAGGCCGTCCTGATTGGTAACCATAACGAGTTCGTAGTCCGTTTCTTCGGCAATCTTCCGCAGAGCCGAAATGGCTTTGGGCAGAAATTCCAGTTTTTCGAGGGAATCAATCTGAAAATCGGTTTGCGGCTCTACGATAATGGTCCCGTCCCGATCTATAAATAAGGCTTTTTTCATGTAAACGATTTTGCTGCAAATTTGAATAAGAATCAGCGACTTTGAGCAGTTTCACAGCCATTTGATGAACAGATTCTGGGAAAAATCATAATCAATGATACATTTCTTTGATTATACTGGATTTTTCCACCACATCATACAATTTAGTTGCAGAAGCGAACTCTTTACCCGTATTTTGCATTTGTATTTATAGCAGTGGAATATACACATAGTTCTACTGACTAAAAAGGCCTCCCGTCTGCCTTGCTCTGATTAGGTTCGCGTGCCGAACCCTCCTTTGTAGCTCACACTTTGGTCATCAGAAGCCCGACGGATGTGTAGGCATCGTTGTGGTTTATTTTACATCATTTTAAAACCGATTGTACCACAAACTTCCTGTTTGTGACGTCTTTGGTTACAGGTAGCCGCCTGTGGATGACCGGAGCACAAGGAACTCTTGTGGTATTACTAATTCATGGAGAATCAAATTTTATTTGCTGACCTGGGTCTTTCTGACGAGGTTAAGCAAGCCGTCGCGGAAATGGGTTTCGTGGCACCTTCGCCTATCCAGGCAGAATCTATTCCTCACTTACTTGAAGGTCGTGACGTTATTGGCCAGGCTCAAACGGGTACTGGTAAAACTGCCGCCTTTGGTATTCCCTTAATTGACATTATTGACCCCAATGAAAAAGTGATTCAGTCGCTTATTCTTTGCCCCACCCGCGAATTAGCGGTACAGGTATCAGAAGAGCTTCGCCGACTTGCTAAATTCAAAAAGGGTGTATGGATTACTGCCATTTATGGTGGTGATAGCTATGAACGCCAGAACCGTGACCTGCGTAAAGGCTGCCAGATTGTGGTAGGAACGCCAGGACGGGTAATGGATCACATTGACCGTGGAACTCTGCGTCTGGATAATATTCGTTACATCGTATTAGATGAAGCGGATGAAATGCTGGACATGGGCTTCCGGGAAGATATTGAAACGGTATTGGCTGACTGTCCCGAAGATCGTCAAACGGTGTTCTTCTCGGCTACGATGCCTAAGCCTATCATGGATTTAACGAAACGTTACCAGAAGAATCCTCAGCTGGTAAAAGTGACGAAGAACGAAGTAACAAACGTTAACATTGAACAAAGCTGGTACGCCGTTCGTCCGGATGCGAAGTTTGAAGCCATGTGCCGTCTGATTGATTTCCACCAAATCAAATTGATGCTGGTGTTTAGTAATCAGAAAGCACGGGTAGACGAAATCGTTGAGCAATTCCAGATGCGGGGTTATGCCGCTGAAGGTCTGCACGGGGATATGCGTCAGGCTGCTCGTACTCAGGTTATGGGTAAGTTCCGGGCCGGTACAACGCAAATTCTGGTAGCAACGGACGTGGCCGCTCGTGGTATTGACGTAGACAGCGTGGAAGCCGTATTCAACTACGATGTTCCCATGGATTCTGAATACTATGTACACCGGATTGGTCGTACGGGCCGGGCTGGTAAATCTGGAAAAGCCTTCACTTTGGCTTCAGGTTCAGAAAAATACCGTATCCGCGATATTCAGAACTATACGAAAGTAGAAATCACTCGTGGTAAATTACCCACGTTTGAAGATGTATTTGCGATCAAGAAAACCCGTTTCATCGAACGCGTACAGCAGACGATTGAAGAAGGTACTTCTGAGTTTTACGCTGACGTATTAAGCACCCTGGAAGAAGCGGGACACGAGCCAGCAGCTATCGTATCTGCTTTAGCCCAGATGAACTTAGGTGGCGTAAAAACGACCGAAGATAACCTGGAAGAACAACCTCGTAATAATAAATTCGAAGGTCGTGATTCCCGCGGTGGTGATCGCAACGGTCGCTTCGGCGAGCGTCGCAGCAACGATCGTTTCGGTGATCGTCGTGGCAACACGGCTGAACGTAACGGTAACACGCGTGAGCGGGTAGACCGTGAAGGAAAACCTTTCCGTCGGGGTGCAGATGCCGGTATGGTTCGTCTGTTCATCAACATCGGGAAGAACTTCAAAATCACGCCTAGTCACATCGTTGGAGCCATCACTGGCGAAACCGGTCTGCCTGGTAAAGTGATTGGTCAAATTGATTTATTTGACAGCTATTCATTCGTAGACGTACCGAAAGAACACCACCAAACGGTTCTGAGTGCTCTGGATGGCAACACCATCAAAGGCAAACGCGTCAACGTTGAAGTAGCGAAAGGGTAATAGCATTTAGAGTTTTCTGTTTGGGGTTCTGAGTTTTTTTATCCTTTACATTAAACCTGCCTATATAAAAAGCGAGTCTGGGTATCTATCTGATACTCAGACTCGCTTTTTTAGTTTAAGCTCTCCATTAACTCCAAACTCTAAACCCTTAACTCCAAACTCAAATACCCGGCCTGTTAAAGAAAGTTAAGGCTTTAAACGTGGGTTATGGTTTTTTTTCATAGTCTCGAATTTGAAAACAAATCATTCGTACTCTAATAAAAACGCCATGAAAACCTCCTTGTTAAACAAAGCCTTCTTTTTCGCTGCTACCCTCGTGATTGGTTCTGTGGCCGTTGCTCAGGCTCAGTCTTACGGTCGTTACGACGATCGCTATGATCGCCGGGACCGTTACGATGACCGACGGGTTGAAAGCCGGGGTCGTTTCAATCCTGAATTCCGTCAGCAACAGCAAAACCGTAGAATTGAACAGGGCATCCGTTCGGGTCAGTTGAATCGCCGCGAAGTACGTAATCTGAAACGTTTGCAGCAAGATGCTGATCGTGCCATCTGGTCAGCTCGTGCCAACGGTTACTCATCGCCCCGCGAACGTCTGATCATTAGTGATCTCCAGGATCGGATTGACCGAGCCATTACCTGGGAAAGACGCGACGGACAACGGGGTTACGGTCTCTGGTAATAAAAAGCTTTCATTTTCCCCTTACATAATAGAGTAACCGATTGAGTTTTGAGTAATTGGTTTGACAGGTGACCCAAGTGGTCGGCAATCTTTTTGCCGATCACTTTTTTTATATCCCTGCCCCCTCAGCCAAACATTAGGTACACTCACTCGTTATTTATTTGATTGATTATCCAGGGCTTATTCGTAGAGGAAAGACCCGTCTATTTTTCAACCTTATCATACATTCCCATGATCGCTTCAAAAAACCTACGTCGTTTCTTTACTATCGGAGCATTGCTAATGCTGCTTATTCCCGCCGCTAAAGCTCAGGTAGCTTTTAGCCTACACGGAACACTGGCAGCTCCTACTCTGGATGATGCCAATACCCGGGGCGGAGCCGGAGCTAACCTGAAATTTTTCCTTGGTAAGCAGTTTGCCATTGGAGCCGCCGCCAAGTACATCAGTCTTTCATACGAAGCCAACGATAACCTGGACCTACAGGCGATCGGCTCATTGATTCCCTTGACCGTTACTGCTGACTACTACCTTACTTCCGGTTTCCTCCGCCCCTATATTGGTGGGGAAGCGGGAGCCTATATTCAGCGTTTTGACTTACGTCAGGGCAATAACGACCTGTACTCCTCTAAAAGTACCCGCTTTGGAGCAGCCCCAAAAGTTGGGTTGGCCATCGCCATCGGGAATCTGGGTATCTTTGCGGAAGGTAATTACCACTTCATTTTCTCGAACAAAGACGGAAGTGCAAACATCGGTTCAAGCCGCAATGTAAACTTCAAGAATCCCCAGAACCTCTGGTCGGTAAATGCCGGAATTACCTTCGGTTTTCCTAACTCCAATTAATCTACGTTCCCTGGCTTGAAAAGGAAGTTACTCCTCATTCTATAGACAAAAGCCCTCTTTTTATTGAAAAAGTACTAATTATATGGATATAATTAGTACTTTTTTTATTTTACCTTGGTGTATATTTCCATTCTAAACGGACGTTAGTGACCGATACAGCATAAGGTATTCCCGATGCTTTTTCATTCATCAGTTCTCGTATTATATGAAATTTACACCTTTGATTACGCGTTTACTGGGGTTTGCCCCCTTGCTTTTTGTTACCTTCATGGCTCAGGGTCAGATGTCCTACAGCGTTCATGCAACAGGAGCGATTGCCAATTATCCCTATGCTTCTTTTAAGCCGGGCGGAGGTGTGAGTGCCCGCTTATTTATCAGTCCTTCGTTTGCCGTTGGGATGGCCGCTAAATATACTTCGCTGGAATACAGGCACAAACAGTCCTCTTCTTCGATTATTACAAATACGGGTGCTCTCATTCCTGTCACAGCTACGGCAGAAGTGTACTTAAGTAAAGGCTTCGTTCGACCTTACCTTGTTCTGGAAGCAGGAGCCTATGTGCATGTTCTGAAAACGAACGTAGAAGCGAATGGGCGTTACCAACGCACTTATTTGAAGCCAGGAATGGCTCCCAAATTGGGTATATCCTTCAAAATCAATAAATTATCCTTATTTACAGAAGGCTCTTATTCCTTTTTAATAGGAAGCACCAATGGTAGTGTGACCGATCAGACCGTCAGATTTAAATGGCCTACACCTAATCAATACTGGCTTTTCAATGCCGGAGTTGCCGTGGGAATCCCTCATTCAAAATAATCTTTGGCATAAATTACTCAATCCTGATCCCCTAAAGAGGTAAATACTTATAACAAAACTCCCATTTTGTAGATATTATTACACAACAATTAAACGTATGCCAAGCCATATAGAAGGCTTGGCATCTTTTTTTATATTACTTAAGTACAATTATTATAACTAGACAACTATCCATGAAAACAATTCGATTTTACGCTAGTATGGCTTTGGTAGCCCTGTTAGCTACCTTCAGCACAAAATCATTCGCACAGGTTGGCTTTACGCTTCACGGAACGGCTGCCGCTCCTAATCTGGATGGTGCTCAGGTAAAACCCGGTGTTGGAGCAGGTCTGAAAGTATTCCTGGGTCCTAACGTAGCCGTAGGTGCTGCTGCAAAATACATCGCCTTATCGTACGACTATAACCAGTCTGTAGGGCAAAACGTAGAAAACAAAGGTTCATTGGTCCCCATCACAGGCACACTGGACATCTTCCTGACTAGCGGTGTCGTACGTCCTTATATCGGAGCTGAAGCTGGTGCTTACATTCGTAATACCAAAGCAACGATCTTGGGAACTGAATACAAAAACTCACGTACCAACTTTGGTGCCGCTCCTAAACTTGGGGTAGCCTTTGCTCTGGGTGGTGTTGGACTTTTCGCTGAAGGTGCTTATAACTTCATCTTCGGTAACAAAAACGGTAGTGCAAACATTGGTTCCGGTAGTAACATTAACTGGGAAAACCCAAGCAAGCTTTGGGCGGTTAACGTGGGTGTAACCTTTGGTTTCCCTCGCACGAACCCCTAGAGATAGGATTTAAAATCGAAGAATGAAATGTTGCTTAGGTTGTTTATTGCCAAAGAACACCAGACCTACATAGAATAAATCGATGGTGAGCTTTACGCTCGGATGAGCCTGGATTTCGGTCCAGGCTTTTTCCATTTCTTTTGACCAGTGGATATCATCGAAAACAAAGACGCTCCCCTCATGGGCTTTTTCCAGGCATTGCAAAAAGTATCGAACCGTAGGCTCGTACCGATGATTGGCATCAAAAAAGACAAAGTCAATCGCTGAAACTTTGCTGATCTGAGATACGAGAGTTTCGTCCAGATTGCCAACCACCAGTTCTACCCCTGAGGCCTGAAGCTCCTGAAGATTCCTGCGGGCCACCTGAGCCGTTTGTGGACAGCCTTCAAAACTATAGATCTGAGCCTGAGGAGCAGCTTTTGCTTCGTAAAGCGTAGTAATTCCCAGCGAAGTACCCAGATCAAACACAACTCCAGGCTTGAAATGCCGAATCAACCGAAAGAGTAACTGAGAGAATTTAGGCGTTTTCTGAGCGTTTTTGGCAATGGTAGAGACCTTGCGGCGGGGAGAGTTACTGAGTCGGGAACCAGCCCCGTAATCCACGATTTCTATTTCCTGCATACTGCGTTTCATTCGCGAACGAATTTCTTCAATCTCCTGAAAGGCCGGTTCATCCGCGGCATTACGAATGACTTTCGTGTATAATTCAAACATAAACGGAGAATGAATCGAATGTTCGTTTGTGGCAGTAATCAGGTAACGGAGAAATGCAGGAATCAAAATAACACCGCCCTTAAAGACCCGTTTTCACGGATCCCGTTCAGGCATTACAAATGAATGATCGGATAAGACTTAGTTGAGCTTGTAAGGAACAATCAGCAGAAATTCAGGAATCTGAACGGAAAACTCCCGTCCATCGTAGGTACGTTCCATCAGGTAACTTCCGGCCATTTTTCCCATGGTCGTTTGCAGATTACTTCCCGATACGTATTCATGCACTTCGCCGGGCTCCAGCACAGGCTGCTGCCCGATGACGCCTTCCCCCTCTACCTCCCGAATCGTGCCATTGGAATCATAAATGAACCAGTGCCGACGACGAAGACGAATGGTATGATCCGACTGATTTTCAATCCGGACGCGGTATGTAAATACAAAATGCTGCAAGGAAGCATTCGAATGATCCGAGATAAACTCTGTAATCACACTAACTTTGACGCCTTCCGTAATAGCCGTTACCATAATCGTTTCGTAGTTTGACGAATGGATTCTTACTTACTAAACAATCGAAATTAACCATCAACCCAATACGGGGCAAATCCTGGAATTGATTTTTATGAATTCTTAATAAATTTCTACGGAAAAAGTCCTGCCCGGGTCGCGGCGGGCTCCCTGCTATTCTTAATTATTGACCCTATGAACGTTCAAATCGCCGAATCCTGGAAACCCTATCTACAAGCAGAATTTGAAAAACCTTACTTTCAGACGCTCGTGGAATTTATCAAGCAGGAATACGCTACTAAACAGGTGTATCCCCCAGGCAAGCTGATTTTCAATGCTTTCAATCATTGCTCTTTTGATAAAACAAAGGTCGTCATTCTGGGGCAGGACCCTTACCACGGACCGAATCAGGCCAATGGGCTATCGTTTTCGGTGAATGAAGGCATTCGAACCCCGCCCTCGCTGGTAAATATCTTTAAGGAAATCAAAGACGATCTGGGGAAACCCATTCCAAAGTCGGGTAACCTGGAACGCTGGGCGGATCAGGGCGTATTACTCCTCAATGCGACCTTAACCGTTCGGGCCGGAGAAGCCGGTTCTCATCAGGGTAAAGGCTGGGAAACGTTTACGGATGCGGTGATACGTATCCTGTCGGAGAAGAAAGAAAATCTGGTGTTCTTGCTGTGGGGAGCGTATGCTCAAAAGAAAGGAGCCGTTATTAACCCCGAAAATCACCTGATCTTAAAAGCCAAGCATCCTTCTCCCATGTCGGCCAACTACGGGGGCTGGTTTGGGAATAAACACTTCAGCAAAACGAATGAGTATCTGCGAAGTAAGGGACTGCCGGAAATCGACTGGTAATATCAACAGGTTGAAGGCTGAACCTGGCATACGTATCAGTGCTTAATGCTGCCAGCCGAAAGCTGGCAGCGGTACTTACGTTGCTCTCAGCGTCGCCCTTACTATCATTTTACTAGAATATCTTTGGGGAAATCCGTTTTTAGTAATCATGCCGCTACCAGCCTTTTCGCTGGTAGCAATACTCCCTGTTAACTCGACGCGAGCAAACGCATTGCTGCCAGCGAAAAAGCTGGCAGCGGTAATCTTACTACTGTTTTTGGCAATTAACTATACAGTAATCATTAACTGGATTAAACTCATACGGGCGGCAATACCACTAAAATAACTTTCAAATCATTCTCAAACTTTCAAACTCAATCAAACGATAACGTCATTCAAACTTCTTCCGCATGAGCTCCATCTGATCGCACATTTTAATCATGAAATAGCGACGGGCCATGTCATGTTCTTCAATGAAATGTTCGATTTGCTGTTTATCAAAAACGAGCAAGATGGATTCATCATTCACCTTCACGGAAGACTGATGAAATTCATTCAGTAAGGCTTCGTGCAAGCCTAAAAAGCAGCGGCATCCCTGCAAACGATGGCCCGTCTGTGCTTCCTCATCCAGAATATCCACCGATCCATCTTTGAGATAGAAAACGAACTCTGCGAGTTGTTGTTTCCGGTACAGGTATTCTCCTTTGTGAGCGTAAAGTTCAGTCCCACGGGCCAACAGTATTTTCTCCGTATCTAGTAGCATAGCTCTTCGTCTGGCTTTCCGAACCGACGTTTGTACGATTCGTGAAAAGCTTAATTATAAGGCGAAGTTGTTGAAAATCTGGCGGCTAAGAAATGATATAAATCAGTCAGAACATTGAGAATTTTCGAATATTATTAATCAAAAATCTCAATCATAATCGATTCTGTTAATCGTACAGTTGGCTGATTTTCAGTAAACGATCCGGCTTCACAATGGTAATGGTACTACCATGCGAAGTAACGATTCCATCTTCCTTGAATTCCGACAAAAAGCGAATGACGGTTTCCTTGGCGGTACCCACAATAGCCGCTAAATCTTCCCGGGAAATGGAAATACTGAAGGGTGCACTTTCGTCTTTCTTCTGATACGTCGAACGCAGCAGTAATAAGGCTTCCGCCAGTCTTTCCCGAACGGGTTTCATCGCTAAATGGATCATTCGTTCCTGCGAATCGCCCAGAGCTTTGGCTAACATTTTCATCAGATCATTCGCCACTTTTACGTTCGAATCAATCAGATGATTGAAATCCGAAGCCGGCAGAAAACACGCCTGCGTATCGTCTAAAGCGACGGCTGAAGCCGTGTATTTCGCATTCTCAATCAGCGAACGATAACCCAGCGTATCCCCGGGTTTGGCCAGACGAATGATGTGTTCTTTACCATCCGAATTCAAACGGCTGATTTTTACTTTTCCATCGAATACACAGAACAAGCCAAAGGGTCGGTTTCCTTCGTGGAAGATGACCTGTCCCTTTTTATAGGTATGAAAGCACTTGTTTTCATTCATGCCTTCCAGCTCTTCATGCTGACAGTTTTTGAAGAGTGAAAATTCACGAAAAGCACAACGTTGGCATTCGGGAGCAGCTTGCGATTTCATCAGATTCTAGTGGATCTCGAGCAACGGTTCAGGTTGGATTCCTGATTTGAAACAACGGGCCGTTACGCTCATTAACAATACGCCTTTGCGTTCAGACTATCCTTCCGGCTTGGCATTACAAAGGTGACAGAAGTTATCAATTCAAAAAATGATATAAATCACTTTCTAGACTTATTCCTTGTCATAGGCTCCCGGAGTAATTGGGCGGAGCTTTGAAGCCGAATTGGGAGCTTTATTAAAAGAACTACTCTGGCAGCCGAAAAATTTCTTTCCAGCGGGTAATTCTTGTGAAAGTCAGCTCCTTTCCCGACTATGAACACCATTCAGGATTCCGTTCTTACCCCCACGCATTGTTACCACTGTGGCAATGAATGCTCTGAGAAGTCTTTCGAGCAGGACGATCATTCGTTCTGTTGCGAAGGTTGCCGGACGGTGTATGATCTGCTCGCTCAGAATAATCTCTGCCGGTATTATACGCTCGAAGATCAACGGGTAGGCATCTCCCCTTCGACGCATCGCTTCGAATTTCTTGATCACGTGGAAGTGAGTCAGTCTTTACTTGATTTTCAGAATCATAATCAGTCTAAAGTTACTTTTTATATACCCAGCATTCACTGTTCTTCTTGTTTATACCTGCTCGAACACCTCAGTCGGCTCCATTCGGCGGTGCTGAGCAGCCGGGTGGATTTTTTAAAGAAGCAGGTTACCCTCTCGTTTACGAAAGAAATCAGCCTTCGCCAGTTAGCGGAGTTATTAACTTCCATCGGGTACGAGCCCCTGATTAGTCTTCAGGACGTAGTGAAAGAACAGCAGAATCCCGGCTATCGAAATCTGCTAAGCCGCGTCGGTGTGGCCGGTTTCTGTGCGGGGAATATCATGCTGTTCAGTTTCCCGGAATACCTGGGGCTGGAAGACGCTTCCTATAAAATTCTTTTCGGCTGGCTGAGTCTGATCCTGTCCATTCCGGTCGTGTTTTACTCGGGCTGGGAGTATTTTGAATCCGTTTACAAAAGTTTGCGGGCCGGACGACTGAATCTGGATTTTCCGATTCTGCTCGGCATTCTGGTGGCCTGGCTGCGGAGCGTTTATGAAGTTATTTTTCTCCACCAGAATGGATATTTCGATTCACTAACGGGATTAACGTTTTTTTTACTGGCGGGCAAATGGTTTCAGCAGAAAACCTACAGTTTTCTATCCTTTGAACGCGATTACAAATCCTATTTCCCCCTGACGGCTACGCTGGCCGAGTCTGCGGGACCAAGTTTGGAAGTTATTCCCGTTCAGCAGTTGCAGAAAGGCCATCGCATTCGGATTCGTCACGGCGAGCTGATTCCCGCCGATGGATTATTGTACCGAGGCTCGGGACTCATTGACTACAGCTTTGTGACTGGAGAAGCCCTGCCCGAACCCCATCAGGCCGGTGATCTGGTGTACGCGGGTGGGCGGCAAATGGGTGATTCCATTGACATAGAAGTACTGAAAAACGTTTCACAAAGCACCTTAACCCAGCTCTGGAATCACGAGTCTTTCTCCAAAAATCAGACTAGTGTACTGAAGTCCTTCGCTGATCAGGTCGGAAATTACTTCACCATCAGCGTGCTGATGCTGGCTTCCCTGACGGCCGGTTACTGGTACTTTCACGATCCCTCGAAAATTCTTAATGCTTTCACGGCAGTACTGATTATTGCCTGCCCCTGTGCCCTGGCTCTTTCCTATCCCTTCGCTCTGGGGCACGGGTTACGAATGCTGGGACTCCGAAAATTATACCTGAAAAATGCCGAAGTAATCGAGCAAATGGCTCAGTGCGATACGATCGTTTTCGACAAAACCGGAACCTTAACCACTACCGAAGAGCAACCCGTGCAGTTCATCGGACTAGCGTTAAGTCCCGAAGAGCGACGGATGGTGGCTTCGCTGGTTCAGCATTCCAATCACCCGCTGAGTATAAAAATTCAACATTTTCTCAACGAACCCTACCCGCTCGAAACGATCGAAAGTTTTGCCTCTCTTACGGGCAAAGGACTGGCCGGAACCATCCAGGGGCATTACATCAAACTAGGTTCTGCTTCCTGGACGGGAGCACCCGTAGCTCCGCAGGAAGGGAGTACAGTATTTGTCAGCGTGGATCAGGTGTGCAGGGGTTATTTTCTCCTACACTCGTCCTACCGCCAGGGACTTGATTCCATGCTGACACAACTTCGCTCCCGGTATCAGCTTTACGTCCTGTCCGGCGATTCTGATTCCGAACAAGCGGCTTTGCAGCAATGGTTTCCAGAAGAACACATGCATTTCCGCATGAAGCCCGAAGACAAACTGACGTTTATTGAACACCTGCAGAACCAAGGCAAACGAGTGCTGATGCTGGGCGATGGCCTGAACGATGCCGGAGCCCTGAAACAGGCTCACGTGGGCATCGCGTTGACGGACAATACGCTCCATTTCAGTCCTGCCAGCGACGGAATTCTGGAGGCCAGCCAGCTCAGAAACTTACCACGGATCCTCAAATTCAGTCGCATGGGCCTCCGGGTGATTCGCTTTAGTTTTCTCATTTCACTCCTCTATAATTTCATTGGCCTGAGTTACGGCCTGACGGGCCACCTCGCTCCCATTGTGGCCGCTATCCTGATGCCCGTCAGCTCGGCAACCATGGTTTTCATTGCTACCCTGGGCATGAACTGGGCCCGCCGCCGATACTTACCTCAACTTTCAGCCTAACCCTTAATACCGCGATTTCTAACTCTTTTTTTATGTACATCCTTTTGTTTTTCCTTGCTCACTGGTATCTCTCCCTTTTCTCACAAACGTTTTTTCTGCACCGCTACGCGGCACACCAGATGTTTACCATGTCGAAGGGCTGGGAGCGGTTTTTCTACTTTTTCACCTGGGTTACCCAAGGCTCCAGCTTTCTGAGTCCCTATGCCTATGGCGTGATGCACCGCCTGCACCATGCCTTTGCCGATACAGAAAATGATCCGCACTCGCCCAGTTTTTCCGATAATGCCTTTGACATGATGTGGAAAACCAAAACGATCTATAACCGCATTCTGCATCACAAGGAAAACGTAGATCCCAAGTATTTCAAAAACGTACCTTACTGGGGTTTTATGGAAAAAATTGGCGATAACTGGATTTCCCGCGTGGGCTGGGGTACGGCCTATACTGTGTTTTATATCTACTTCGCCACCAGTCCCTGGCAGTATCTGTTGCTCCCCATTCATTACCTGATGGGGCCCGTTCATGGCGTGATTATCAACTGGTTTGCTCACAAATACGGCTATACCAATTTCAAGGTCAATGACACCGCAAAGAATCTGTTACCCTTCGATTTTCTGATGATGGGGGAATCATATCATAACAATCACCATAAACTCGGCGGTCGGGCTAACTTCGGGGTTCGGTGGTTTGAGTTCGATCCTACCTTTCCGGTTATTTTGCTACTGAACGCCGTGGGTGTGCTGAAGCTGAAGAAAAACAATGATCTGAATTATATGTAAGTAACCTGCCGCTGCCAGCTTTTTCGCTGGCAGCCCGTGGTATAGACTGATGCTGCCAGCGGAAAAGCTGGCAGCGGCTATAGGTTTGCCTGGTCGCTCGGCTCTATCTGATTGATTGAGAATGGTTTCCTCAAACGTAGAGAGGTCGATTGATCCCGTCTTAGCCGGGGAATGAAAATCATTGGAAGGTCATAAAACCCATCCCGCAGTCGCTCGGCTGGAGCCGAGCGACTGCGGGGGTCATCAAAAGGTTATAAAACTGCCTTTTACCCAGACGACATCAATGGATGCCTCTACCAAGACAGCACTTAGCCTTTTATTTGCGACAAGGCTGGTAATCTTCGTACAAACGATCATCGAAGGTATGGCTACCGGGAGTCCCGTCTTTCAAAATGCGATACACCATCCAGCCTACCACGACCGGAGCCAGGATCCAGAGGGTAACGATGAGGGGTAGGGAAAACCAGCCCATGCTCGCTCCGATGGTATACACGAGTAAATAAAGCGTAGCAAAAAAGACTGGCAAGCGAACGTTTTTCATGGCTGGATTGATTGAATGGTTAATTCAGAATCCTTATACTTGAATTCTGTTGAGATGATTCGCCGTCCGCTTTTCGCGAGTGGCCCCATAACTAATTATTAGCTGCCAGCAGAAAAGCGGGCAGCGAAAGACGATATGAATCCTTCCTCAAAAAAGATATACCTCGATAACCCGGAAGCCGTGCGGCATCTGGTGGATTCGTTCTACGAAAAAGTGCAGCAGGACGAGTTGCTGGCTCCCATTTTCACCGACGTGGCTCAGGTAGACTGGGCCAAACACCTGCCGAAAATGTACGGCTTCTGGGAAAATCTGCTGTTAGGCAACAACAGTTACCACGGTCACCCCTTCCGCCCTCATCTGATTGTGAACCAGAAACATACCTTAACCATTGAGCATTTCGAACGCTGGTTAACGCTCTTTACGGAAACCCTGGCGGAAAATTTTGAGGGTGAAGGAGCGGAAAATGCCCGGCAGCGAGCCACGCAGATTGCCCTGGTCTGGAACAGCAAGCTCGAATACATCAACAACGATTCCTATATGGAGAATTAAACTCCATTTCTTTTGGGCTTACCCTTCGAAAATCACCCTCCGGGGTGATTTTTGTCATTTTTAAGAGTGCTCTCCCTCCCGACCTTTGAAACTGAAAATCAAAGGTTTATGAAAATCATTTTTCTTCTTATCGGCATTAGTCTTCTGCTGGCTTTAGGCTTTTTGGCTGCCTTTTTCTGGGCCATGAAATCCGGGCAGAATGATGATTTGTACACCCCCAGTCTCCGAGCCTTACTCGACGACGAAGCCTGAGTTCACATTAACCATTCCTGTATCCCATGATTTCCTATTCTTCTACTGAAATCGCCCCGCCCAAGCTCGAACGCTTCGCGTACGACAATAAGGTCGTAAAAGCCTTTTCCATTGCTACCATCATCTGGGGATTAATCGGTATGCTGGTTGGTGTGATTGCCGCCACGCAGCTGTTTCAGCCCGCCATGAACATGGATAACCAGTACACCACGTTCGGTCGCATCCGGCCTTTGCACACCAATGCTGTGATTTTTGCCTTCGTGGGTAACGCCATTTTCATGGGCGTGTATTACTCCCTGCAACGGCTTCTGAAAGCCCGGATGTTTTCGGATCCCTTAAGCTGGATTCACTTCTGGGGCTGGCAGCTCATCATCGTTTCTGCCGTGGCTACCTTACCCCTGGGCATTACCTCTTCCAAAGAATACGCCGAGTTGGAATGGCCCATCGATATTGCCATTACGCTCGTCTGGGTAGTTTTTGGCATTAACATGTTCGGAACGATCATCAAACGCCGCGAACGTCACCTGTACGTAGGAATCTGGTTTTATATCGCCACGTTCATTACCGTAGCCGTTCTGCACGTGGTAAACTCCTTCTCCATTCCGGTTACCTTCCTGAAAAGTTATTCCATGTACGCGGGCGTTCAGGACGCTCTGGTGCAGTGGTGGTATGGGCACAACGCCGTAGCGTTCTTCCTGACCACACCTTACCTGGGCCTGATGTATTATTACCTGCCCAAAATGGCTAATCGGCCCGTGTACAGTTATAAACTTTCGATTCTGCACTTCTGGTCGCTGATCTTTATTTACATCTGGGCTGGTCCTCACCACCTGCTCTATACGAGTTTGCCCGACTGGGCTCAGTCGCTGGGAACGGCCTTCTCGATTATGCTGATTGCACCCTCCTGGGGCGGGATGATTAACGGTCTGTTAACCCTTCGCGGAGCCTGGGATAAAGTGCGGGAAGACGCCAAGCTGAAGTTCATGGTCGTGGGAGTTACGGCTTACGGAATGGCCACGTTTGAAGGACCTCTGCTTTCGCTGAAAAACGTAAACGCCATCGGTCACTTTACCGACTGGATTGTGGCTCACGTACACGTCGGGGCTCTGGGCTGGAATGGCTTCCTGACCTTTGCCATTCTGTATTATCTGATTCCTAAAATGTGGAAGACCGAGCTTTACTCGAAACGGATGATGAACATCCACTTCTGGTTAGGTACGCTCGGTATCCTGTTCTACGCCGTCCCGATGTACATCTCCGGGTTCACGCAGGGCATGATGTGGAAAGAATTCACGCCCGAAGGAACGCTCAGGTATCCCGCTTTCCTGGAAACGACTTTGCAGTTATTACCCATGCACATGATGCGGGCCTTAGGCGGAGCGATTTATCTGCTCGGAGCGATTCTGATGGCCTATAACCTCTTCAAAACCATGGCCAAAGGCAGCTTCGTGGCCAACGAATCCGCCGAAGCCCCGGCACTGGAGAAAGAATATGTTCCAGCGGGGGAAGATACTTACTGGCACCGCGTCTTCGAGCGTCGGCCCATGCAAATGCTGGCGGGCTCATTCATCGTCATTCTCATCGGAACGGTGCTGGAGCTGATCCCTACGTTTACCGTCGAATCCAATGTACAAACCATTGCGTCCGTTCAACCTTATACTCCCCTGGAACTTCAGGGACGCGATTTATACATCCGCGAAGGCTGTAACAACTGCCACAGCCAGATGGTGCGGCCCTTCCGTTCCGAAACTGAACGTTACGGCGAATATTCCAAAGCGGGTGAGTTCGTCTATGATCACCCGTTCCTCTGGGGTTCCAAACGTACCGGCCCGGATTTACACCGCGAAGGAGCCAAGTATCCCGACTCCTGGCACTACCACCACATGAACGATCCGACGAGTATGTCGCCGGGATCCATTATGCCCGCCTATCCCTGGTTATTGACTCAAACTCTGGATAACTCCACGCTGGAAGCCAAGCTGAAAGCCATGCAGTCCCTCGGCGTTCCTTACGACGACTACGCCATTTCGCAGGCTTCTGCGGATGCCGGACAACAGGCCGAAGCCATTTCGGAGCGACTGAAACAGGAAGGAATTAAAGTAAAATCCGATAAGGAAATCGTCGCCCTGATTGCCTATCTGCAACGTCTGGGAACGGACATCAAGAAGGATGAAGCGGCTTTGAAATAAGTTGATGGTTGTTGGTTACTGGTTGTTCGTACCTATGCCATTAACCAACAACTACCAACTAAAAACAAACAACTAAAATTATGTTTCGCAACCTCATTACCCAGCTTCAGGGAGCCGATTTCTTCATGATTTCGTCACTCGTCATCTTCGTTGCCTTTTTCGTTACGGTAGGTCTTTTCATTTTCCTAACCGACCAGAAACACCTGCAGGACATGAGTAAAATGCCTTTGGAATAAATGAGTTGCTGGTTGTTCGTTGATGGTTATTCGTTCTCCGCTATCAACTAACAACCAGCAACGAACAACTACTAATAACATGAATCTTGAAATAAAAACGGGCGAAGAGTTACTGTTGATGGTCCTGCTCATTGGCCTGATCTTCGGAGCAATAGCCTTGCTGGTTTCGACTCTTCACCTGTACCTGACGGTCAACAGTACCTTACCTGCCAAGAAGGAAGCTAAAGTAGATATCTATGAAGGCAGCAGCTTCTGGAATCGAATCTTCCGGGTGCCGCCTTCTTCTACCAACGAACAGTTACTCATGGCCCATGCTCCCGATGGCATTCAGGAACTGGACAACCCCACGCCGGGCTGGTTTATGGGTCTCTTTTACCTCTCTATTGTCTGTGCGATTGGCTATATGATTATCTACCACGTCATCGGCGACGGCGCTGTGATGCATCAGGAATACACTGCCGAAATGGCCGCTGCCGACCAGGCTCACGAAGCATATCTGAAGAAATTTGCCAATGCGGTGAACGAATCGAATGTAACGGTGCTGAAAGATGCCAAGTCCATCGAAGCAGGGAAGAAACTCTTTGACCAGAACTGCACGGCCTGTCACGGAGCGGCCGCCGAAGGGAAAGTCGGCCCGAACCTAACCGATGCCTACTGGCTGCACGGTGGAACGATCAAAGCAGTCTTCAAAACCATTACCGACGGCGTACCCGACAAGGGCATGATTTCCTGGAAGAAACAGCTTAATCCCGTTCAGATTCAGCAGGTTTCCAGTTACATTTTTTCACTCCAGGGCAGTAAACCCGCCGGAGCCAAGGAACCTCAGGGCGAGGAAGTGAAGCCCGAAGAGGTTGCCCAAAATCAGTAAGCCATGAATGCCGCAGATGATATACTAGAGGATCTGGCCATCACCTCGGGTAAACGTCAGTACCCGCGTTTACCCGAAGGCGGGCAACTCTACCGCTGGCGAGGGATCGTAGCCGGAGTTTTACTACTCACCCTCTTCGGCTTACCCTGGCTGGAATTTGAAGGGCACCCGCTGTTTTTATTCAATGTTCTCGAACGGGAATTTGTCTTCTTCGGGGTACCCTTCTGGCCCCAGGATTTTCATTTGGTTGCTATTGGTTTATTAACCTTCATTCTGTTCATCGTTGTTTTTACCGTAGCCTTTGGAAGAATCTGGTGCGGCTGGGCCTGTCCGCAGACGGTTTTCATGGAAATGATTTTCCGGAAAATTGAAAACTGGATCGAAGGCGATTACAAAGCCCAGAAACGACTGAAAGCCGCTCCCTGGACGGCTGAGAAAATCAGAAAGAAGGTCCTCAAACACGGGCTGTTCCTGCTGATTGCGTTTGCCATTTCCAATACCTTTCTGGCGTACATCATTGGTAAAGATGAATTATTACGTACCCAGCTGGATCATCCCGCTAACCACCTCGGCGGACTGGCTTCGATTCTGATTTTTACTTTACTTTTTTACCTGGTTTTCGCCAGAATCCGGGAAATGGTATGCGTGGTGATTTGTCCTTACGGACGCTTGCAGGGCGTCTTACTCGACAAAAAATCCATAGTCGTAGCCTACGATTACGTCCGGGGCGAGCCTCGGGGGAAACTCAGAAAACAGGATGCGACTCCCAAAGGCGATTGCGTGGACTGCTCGCTCTGCGTTCAGGTATGCCCCACGGGCATCGACATTCGGAAAGGTACGCAGCTCGAATGCATCAACTGTACGGCCTGCATCGATGCCTGCGACGGGGTGATGAACAAAATTCAGAAGCCCATCGGACTCATTCGCTATGCCTCGCAGGAAGGTATCGAGCAACAGAAAAAATTCCGTTTTGATGGCCGGTTGAAGGCTTATACGATAGTTTTAGTTCTGCTGGTCGGCGTACTCAGTTACTTATTGATTACCCGAAAAGAAGTCGAAACGACGGTATTACGAGCCTCCGGATTAACCTTTCAGAAACAGGACAACCATCGTATTTCCAATCTCTACACGGTAGAAGTCATTAATAAAACCTTTCGCCCCATCCGGCTGAATTTCAAAGTTAACAACCCTGATTTCCAGCTGCAATACGTGGGTAAAGCTCTTCAAACGGTAAAGCCCGGCGAATTAACCAAGGGTTCTTTTTTCCTGATCACTCCGGCAAAAAAGATTACTGAAAACAAAACTCCCGTAACCATTGAAGTAAGAGCCAACGATCAACTCATCGATCAGGTAAAAACCAATTTCATGGGACCCTTAGAGTAGTGAGTTTTGCGTTTAGGGTTTAGAGTTATTGGCTCGAAAAACCCCTGAACTCAGAACCTTAAACTCAAAACCCTAAACGCAAAAAGATGAACTGGGGAAAATCAATTGTACTTGCCTTTGTTGCCTTTGGCAGTTTTATCGGATTTCTGGTGTATCGCATGGCCAGTACCAAAGTAGATCTGGTGCGAAAGGATTATTACCAGACGGAAATGGCCTATCAGCAACAAATCGACCGGATTCAGAATAATCAATCCGTTCAGAATCCCTTTAAAATTAACTATCAGCCTTCCGAAAAAGCCGTTCATTTTTCCCTCCCGGAAGCGTTAACGCAGGGTCAGATTCAGTTTTTCCGACCCTCGGACGCCCAGTTGGATTTTAATGTAACCGTTCGGCCCAACCGCAAGGAACAGACGGTTTCCACGCAGCACCTGAAAACCGGCCACTGGCGAATCAAAATCACCTGGACCGATGGGCGGCAGGAGTATTATACGGAAGAGGAAATTAGGTTGTAGGTGCTTATTTAATCCCTCATGAGGTTAAATAGCGTTGAATATAATCCGGGGTTCGTCCAGACCGCATCCTCCGCTATGGGTGGTGTCCTCACCAAACACTTTTTTAGTTCTGGCTGGTGAAGACACCAGCCAGGGTGGCAGGGGGGATGCAACACCGCTATTATCCCGGGTTAACATCCGGGGCTATCCAAATTCAACCCCGCTGGGGTTATTCCTCCACCGTGGTTGGTGTCCTCACCAAACACTTTTTTAGCACTGGCTGGTGAAGACACCAGCCACGGTGGCAGGGGATGCAACCCCCGTTATTATCCCGGGGTAACACCCGGGGTTATTCAGATTGAACCCCGCTGAGGTTATTCCTCCACCGTGGGTGGTGTCCTCACCAAACACTTTTTTAGTTCTGGCTGGTGAAGACACCAGCCACGGTGGCAGGGGGGGGATGCAACACCGCTATTATCCCGGGTTAACACCCGGGGCTATTCAGATTAAACCCCGCTGGGGTTCTTACATTCAGTTCCAAAGGGATCCCCTACCTTTACGGGTTTTCTCTTCTGACAACTGACAACTGACAACTGACAACTGACAACTGACAACTGACAACTGACAACTGACAACTGACAACTGACAACTGACAACTGACAACTGACAACTGACAACTGACAACTCACAACTGACAACTCACAACTGACAACTGACAACTCACAACTGACAACTGACAACTCACAACCCAAAACCCAAAACCACATGCTAATCGCCTTCGTCACCGGACTTACTGCCAGCCTGCACTGCGTGGGCATGTGTGGTCCGCTTACACTGGCTCTTCCTGTGGGTGGGCTTTCGGAGAAACAGGTATGGTTAGCCCGGCTGAGTTACCACCTGTCCCGTTGCCTGAGTTACGGATTATTGGGAATGCTGGTTGGGTTACTGGGCGAACGGGTTTCCCTTTTTGGCTGGCAACAGCAGATTTCAGTACTGTCTGGCGTATTAATGATTGCCTTCCTAGTGGGAAACCGCTGGCTGGCTTTTCGCCCAATTATACGGTTGCAAAAGCTATTTGGGAAAGTATTACTTCGGAAAACCTGGTGGTCTTACCCCACCGCCGGATTCCTCAACGGCTGGTTACCCTGCGGACTGATTTACGTGGCTTTGGCGGGGGCATTAACGGCCCATTCGCCCTTAGAAGGGATGATGTTTATGGGCGTTTACGGTCTCGGGACCTTACCTGCCCTACTGGCCGTTAGCTGGATCTGGCGATGGATCAGCCTTCCCATTCGACAACGGCTGAACCGCTGGTTACCCATAGTTACCTTAGCTATTGCTTTCCTGTTCATCTGGCGGGGATTGGGGCTCAACCTTCCTTACAGTCCGAAGGTTAATTTATCTGCTTCTCAGACCGCTCCGGTTTGTCATGAATAAATAAGTATACATCAGCCCTATTGGCCTCCGGAAGTTATGAATCAGACTTATACTAATGGGAGCCAGGAAGGGTAACTTTAGGAATGGTTTCGGTGATGGCCTAATAAAAGCAGAAGCTACGAGTTTGTTTCGTAGCTTTTACTTTTATTAAGAGCAAATCTGTACCTTATATTCCCAGAATAAAGATCAAAATATCTGAATTTTCCATTCGCTTTTATTCACCTCTTTTTCCGCCTTTGTGATAACATATACTCGACTACCTCTGGAATTAATAAATACGAACAAAGGCTCTACACTCCTCATTACAGTCTTACCCGTATTATCTACTGCTGCATATTTTTCTAATTCCAATTTGCCGGTAATATCCAAATTAGTCGCATTATTAATGTACACAAAGGGCATCGTAGATGAATCATATCTCTCTCCCTTAACAATATAATATAGTGTATTAGTAACCTGAGAATGATCTAAACTAAGGATACTTCTGTAATTATAATAGCCATTAAATAAGGTATCATCAGAAACGGTTCCGTTATAAACCATATCCTGACTTTTTATTTCAGAAGCCTTTAGAACCGTCCTGCCTTTTACGAATATTCGATTTCCATCTTCTGAAAACCATAAGTCACCACTAATAGGATAATCCCCATGATAAGGCGAATCGTACATACGATTTGCTGCTCCTTCACGAAGATCAAATTTTTCTATATCTGAAGGAGAAAGGCCATTATTAGTAACATATAAGTACTTTCCGGAAGGGTGTAATTTACCTTTAGAACCCGCATAAATGGAGTATCCCGTACTTAATATTTCTTCTCCCGTAGATAAGTTAAGGCAATGAATATTTGACCATTGATCTCTTTTAGGCAATACATAGGCCCATCCATTTGAACCTAAAACTACGTCAAAGGCTTCGCAGGTTACATCATATACTTTCGTGACGGATAACTTAGTTAGGTCCACGTGTGAGACACGGGCATCGTGGCCAACAATGGCAGTTTTCCCATCCAGAGCGATGGAAACGCTCATCGGAGCAAACCCTAACCCGACTATCTCAAGCTTGTTAGTCAGTGTATTATATACATTTAACTGATGAGGATTGGTTGATACATAAATCAACAAATCATTCTTTTTAGAATATTCTGCATCTATTAAATTGGATTTTAGAGTAATTTTTCCTTCAGCAATAGCCAGTTCTTCTTCTTTTTTTCTACAGCTAAAGGCAAGCAGCACCAATAAGATACAGGCGAGTAATTGTATTTTTTTATTCATTGGACGGTGAGATAATTAACGGGCAAATATAAACTGATTCTTACTTAAATTATACCGCTACTTATCTCTGCCTACTTATAATTTCACCTGAAACGAAACCTCGCCCATCCCATCCTTTTCATACGAAGCGATCGGATGATACTTTTCTTCAAAGTCCTTTTCTTGTGGATTCAACTCTTTGGGTACAGAACTGCCTGTTTTAAAAAAATACACTTTCGTAGTACCGTACTTGGTATGCGGCATGAAATCGCCGTATTTTTTCATTTCTCCCCATAGCGTATCTTCTACGGTCACGGCATAAATCCGGGTAATGGGTCCGGTGTTGTTTTCATTCCGATACAGGGCTACTTCCTGAAAATTACCTTTCAAATCCTGAATACCGGGCTGAGAAGTGGCATTATACACCATGTAAGCCATTAGTAATAAAATAGCTCCTATAAGCAGATATTTAATTTTCATTGTCTTCGTTTTCAGTGGTTAGTTTTCTGTTTTCAGTGGGTAACAGCAGTAATGCTACTATTAACCAACAGACGCGATCAATCGACGTCTCTACTTTTTTCTAACAACGAACAACCATCAACTAATCTAAGCTTTGGGCTCTACCATCACCACTTCCTCTTTCTCCACAATGACCTGACCTTCCTGTAAATCCCGGGTTTTGCGGACGAACTTTTTCGGGGTAACAATCACGGGGCAAAGGCTGTCATTGCGACGTTTGGAATAATAAGCCGCCAGCTGAGCCGCCCGTTCAATCACCGGATTAGGAAACCGTTTTCCGGCCTGATGCCGAATGATGACGTGCGAACCCGTCACGTCGCGGGCGTGTAACCAGAGGTCTTCTTTACGGGTGTATCGCTGCGTGAGCAGGTCGTTGTTTTTGGCATTTCTACCCACAAAAATCTCAAAGCCCTGATATTCGTAGCGTTTAAACAAAGTGGCCGCCGAGACGTCCGGCTTTTCCATTTTGTCCAGGCCACTGGTTTTCAGGTATTTCCGCAACTCCTTGAGCGTTTCCAGCGACTCTACTTTTTCGATCTGGGCATCGTATTCCGCCATTTCGCCTTCCCGCACTTCCAGAGCTTCCATGAGGTGCTCCACCTCAATTTTCTCATTCTTGGATTTCCGGTAATACGACTCGGCATTTTTCTGGGGCGAGAGATCCGGCTTTAAACGAATCGTAACGGGCTGATCGCGGTAAAAGTCATGCAGCTCAACGGTTTCAGATCGCTCGGGAATCTGATGCAGATTGGCCATCAGAATGTGCCCGATCTCCTCATGCTTGATGGCTTTTTCCATATCATCAAGTTTCTCGTAGACCGAATCAACGTATAACTGGGTTTTCTGCTTGCGTTTTTGCAGCAATCGTACAATCTGGCCCTTTTCCCGATCAAAAACGTTAATTCTCGAATAGGCGTAATAAAAGCCATTTGCCGCTTCAATCGGGTTGGTAAAGGTCTTTTCAGCGTCCTCGGGAATGAGCGTCAGCACGGGCTGGTATTCCACCGTCTTGATGTAATACTGCGGATTTTCCACGTAGCTCCTCACCTGCTCCACCAAAGCCCATTTTTCGTCAAGGGATAGGGAGCGATAGTGATGCCGATCCAGCCAGGACGTTACATCTTTGCCAAAGGTGGGGAATAACTTCCGCCAGTCGCCATTCGCCCGGTCAAAAGCTTCCCGACTCTGATCCAGAGGCCGGTCCAGCATCTGGATATCCAGGTTTTCGTCGGAAACGAGTTTATTATGGAAGAGGTCCAGGACTTGCGTACCCTGAATTAAAACCAGATTGGAACGATTCCCGAAGAGTTTGAAAACCAGGTGGTACTCATCGGCAAATTCAATCGAGAAGGCCCGTTCGTTGAGAAACTGTCGAACCCCAAGCACGGGCTTATCCAGCAACTCCGAGAAGAGATCCACCGTATTTCGACCCGCTCTTCTGAAATCATCGGGAAAGCTCAGGGCTACAAAATCGGGGCGAATGGTGGCCCGGATGTAAAAATCGCGTTTCTTCCGCCACTGCTTTTCCTCGGGACAAAACCCGATGACTAACTCGTCTTTTTCCTGAGAAAAACACTCCGCCAGAACCAGCCCTTTCAACTGCGTTTCCAGCTCGGCGGACAATCGTCGGAGGAAGTAATAATTGCTTTGCATGGTACAAAAGTACAAACGGCTCGTTCGTATCCCGGAAAGGTTTGGGAAAGCTTTGTCAAATGCCTTTTTTTGTGTCTATGCTACACGTGAAAAATTACCGGAAAGCGTATCATGGCCATACCGTTCTGGACGTACCGGAATTCCAGCTCCAACCCGGCATTCACTGGATTCGCGGCGTAAACGGCTCCGGTAAAAGTACCTTTTTTCGTTCAGTAGCGGGCATGATGCCCTTTGAAGGCGAAATCTGGCTGGAGCATACCTGGGAAGTCACCCGGAATCCCGTTGAATTCCGATTGCGGGTCAATTACGCCGAAGCCGAGCCGCTTTATCCCGAGTATTTATCGGCTTTCGATCTGATTTCGTTCGTGGCGAAAGCCAAAAAAGCTCCTTCGGGACAAGTGGAGGACCTGATCGAAACGCTGGACATTGCCTCTTTCTGGAAACAGCCCGTGGGGACCTATTCGTCCGGAATGCTCAAAAAAACGTCTTTAATTCTGGGTTTTCTGGGTACTCCCACGCTCATCATGCTGGATGAACCCTTAATTACCATTGACGACCGGGCGGTGGCCAACGTTTGTCAGCTTATTGATCGGTACCATCAGAATGGCGTTCAGTTTTTACTTTCCTCTCATCAGGATTTCCGGTTAACTGATCTCAAAATGGATTCTTCTTACATCATCCGTAACCAAACGCTGGAGGAAATTCACCCCGGCTAAAGCCTCATTCCCTGCTTGAAAAAGGTCCTCTATCGTACGCTGGTAACTGAGTTTTACCGACAAAACACGGGTTTCTTTCTGGTTATTCTCATGCTGGGCTTCGGGATTATTCGCTCGGACGATCACGTAGCCGTATTTCAGTACGCCATGAGTTCGCCTTCGATTTTGCTGTATTACTTTGCCCTCTGGTCGTTATACGTGTTCAAAACGATTGCTTTCGTTCGGCACCAGTTTCACCATCCGGCGTATCGGTTTCTGCACCACTTTCGATTAATCCCCCTGACTCAGCGGATCCTTAGTTGGGTAACCATCAGCGTGAGTCTGGTCATGCCGATTCTGGCCTATGCGTTCTGGATGAGTTTCTACGCGGTTCGCAGTCAGCAATGGGTCGCCATCTCCGGCCTCATTCTATTTTTCGCCGGGATGATTGGACTAAGCCTCTTACTGTTTGAGCGGATCATCCGGCAACAGGATACCGAAGTCAAAGTCCGGACCTTTGCCCGGGACTGGCCGTTGCCTTATCCTCTGTTTTTCATCCAGTTTTTATTACGAAAAAATACGGTTCTGGTTCTTATCACCAAGCTGTTTTCAGTAGCTGTTCTTCTGGGGGTTTGCCTGTTATACCCTACCGACGATTACGACGAACGCCTGTTGAGCATTGGCCTGTTGCTGGGCAGTCTGATTCACCTCGGACTTACTACAGAACATTACACGTTCGAGCACGAATATTTGCTCTTTGTCCGCAATTTGCCTTTGTCTTTTCTCAGACGTTTTGCGGCTCACGCCCTGCAAATGCTGTTGATTTTCATCCCGGAAATCACATTTCTGTTCCGCTATTTACCCGATACGGTGTCTTATCTGTTTGTGGGAAAAGCCCTTGTGTTTATCAGTGGTATCCAGATAGCGGCTTTGCACCGGGTATACCAGCACGACAAAAGTCTGGAGAAACTAAGTGCGTATGGGTTATGGGGCTTTATTATAGGTTTATTGCTGATCATGTTTCGTATTGATCCAGCAATTCTGGGCGGACTTTTATGGGCCTATGCCGCGTGGGTTAATGCGTATAAGTATTACAAGTCAGAATTCCAGTTCGATTAGTTTTGAGAAGATTAAGATGAGTCCAATCATTCGGCCTTTTTCGTAGAGACGTCGATTGATCACGTCTGAGAAGGCGGGTTTCAGTTACCTTTCAATAACTCCTACGCTTTTTCGGATTTGTAACTACGCCCACGCTCTTTCGGATTTGTAATCCGAAAGCCACCTGTAAAGGATTTATAATCCGTAAAGTAACCGCATCAGAGAAGGATGTAGATACAAAACAATGAATGTTCAAACGAGAACCCCCGATGGAGTGGTCATTCCCTCTTCCAGCCACACGCCTGACTTTATTGATTTTTACTTTCAAACCCCAAACCTTCCCATGAAATACCTTTTCTTTCTTCTCCTGATCAGTTCTTCCCTTCTTCAGGCCCAAACCCGGTTTCGCGAGGATACCGGACTCTCAATTGGGATTTTAAAAACGGGTACAGCCAATGCCATTACGGATATAGCGGGCTTGAAAGTAGGACAGGTTACGCTCAGCCAGGGAACGGATATTCGTACGGGAGTGACGGCTATCGTTCCGACGGAAGGGAACCTCTTTCAGCAAAAAATTCCGGCAGCGTTTTTCGTAGCCAATGGATTCGGTAAAATGGCGGGAATCAGTCAGGTTAACGAGCTGGGTAATCTGGAAACGCCTGTGATTTTAACCAATACCCTCTCGGTAACGGCGGGCATGCAGGGGCTGATTCAGTATACGCTGGCTCAGCCGGGCAACGAGAACGTTCGCTCGGTAAATGCCCTGGTGGGCGAAACCAATGATAGTTACCTCAATGCTATTACGGGCTTTCACGTAAAGCCTGAACACGTGCAGGAAGCCATTCAACAGGCAAAAACGGGGCCCGTTACTGAAGGAAACGTCGGTGCCGGAACGGGAACTATCTGTTTTGGCTGGAAAGGCGGCATCGGCACGAGTTCCCGCGTGCTTCCTGAAAAATCGGGTGGGTACACCGTGGGCGTACTGGTACAAACGAATTTTGGTGGTGTGCTGGAAATCAAGGGTAAACCCATTGGAAAAGCCCTGGGCAAATACTTTCTGAGCGATCAGCTAAACGACCCCGCCGATGGTTCCTGCATGATTATCGTAGCCACGGATGCTCCCCTGACCCACCGCAATCTGGAACGGCTGGCCAAGCGGGCCTGGTCGTCTCTGGCAAAAGTGGGGGGTATTGCCAGTAATGGTTCGGGTGAATACGTGCTGGCCTTTTCAACAAACGAGAAGGTTCGGATTCCTCATGAAAGCAAAGGACTTACGCAGATCACCGAAGAAGTAACAAATGACGCTATGTCGGCTTTGTTTTTAGCGGCGATTGAAGCGACGGAGGAATCCATTCTGAATTCACTATGGGCAGCCCGTACGACCCAAGGAAAGAATGGAACCATTGAAGAGTTACCAAGAGAGAAGGTAAAGGCTTTGTTAAAGTAAAGGGCTGGCACACCTCAAAAGCATTTACAGCCAATTTCTTCAACTTTCGGAAGTTATGGTTACTAACCACTGTCAGAAAGTCCCATTATAATGGATTTATTAAACTTCCCGAAAGTTTTAAACTTTCGGGAAGTTAGATTCTGCCAGCTGTTACCAGCAAAAAAGTAATCATGCCTGAATTGGTATCCGCAGAGGTTATAACTTATTCAGAAAGTTACTCTTAATCGTCTCCACCACTTCGCTGACATCGCCGCGGAGCGTATCTTTCATCATGTACATACCAAAGCCCCAGGCTTGTTCGAAGGTAACTTTGGGCGGCATGGAAAGCTCCGTTGGATTCACAACGACGTCCAGTAAGACCGGGCCAGCATGCCGGAATGTTTCGTCAATGGCTTCGGGTAAATCATCCGGGTTTTCAACGCGAATCCCCCGAATGCCCATGGCTTCAGCCATGCGGGCAAAGTTGGGATTTTTCATATCCGTCCCGAAGGGTGGCAAGCCCGCCACTTTCATTTCCATTGCCACAAATCCCAGGGAATAATTATTGAAAATGACCAGTTTAACGGGAAGTTTATATTGTAAAATGGTCAGTAAATCCCCCATTAACATCGCAAAACCGCCATCGCCGGAAAGCGAGATCACCTGCCGATTTGGGAAAGCCAGCTGTGCTCCAATCGCCTGCGGCATCGCACTGGCCATGGAACCATGCGTAAACGAACCTAACAATCGTCGCTGAGCCGTCATTTTCAGGTAACGGGCCGCCCAGACGGTGGGCGTTCCGACGTCAGCCGTAAAAATGGCATCCTGACTGGCTTTTTCACTGAGAACGGCCATCAAGTATTCCGGGTGAATGACACCGTCGTTTTCCGTTCCCCGGGCGTGCGAATCGAATTCTTCGCGATTCTTTTGGTAATCTTCCAACGCCCGATCCAGGTGTCTGCGATTCGTTTTTTCGATTAATAAAGGTAACAAAGCCTGAATGGTCGGAGCGACACTGCCCACTACGCCTAAGGTAAGGCTGGAACGACGACCCAGGTGTTCGGGACGGGTATCTACCTGAATGAGTCTGGCTTTATCCGGGTACCAGTCTTTGTACGGAAAATCGGTTCCCAGCATAAGTAATACTTCACCAGCCGCGACGGCTTTCGCCCCGGAACGGAACCCGATCAGGCCCGTTAAACCGACTTCGTAAGGGTTATCATATTCCAGATATTCCTTGCCCCGTAAGGCATAGACCAGGGGAGCTTTTACCTGCTCACAGAGTTGCAGAATTTCGGCGTGAGCCCCCGCACAGCCGCTGCCGCCGAGAATGGTAACGGTCTCAGCTTCATTAATCAGCTGAGCCATCTGCTGTAACTCCTGATCCGAAGGCCGGATGACGGGCTGGGGAAGAAAAACCGGATGGTCGAGATGGGATTCTTCTACTTTCTCCGAGGACACATCTCCCGAAAGGGTAATGACGGCGACGCCCTGCTTTCCGATGGCGTTCTGCATGGCAATCTGCAAAACCCGGGGCATTTGCTTCGCCGAAGATATGGTTTCACAGTAATGACTGCATTGCTGAAATAGATACTCGGGCTTGGTTTCCTGAAAATAGCCCGTACCGATTTCCATACTGGGAATCTGGGCGGCAATGGCCAGCACCGGAGCCATGCTGCGGTGACAGTCATACAGCCCGTTGATGAGGTGAAGGTTACCGGGGCCACAACTTCCGGCACATACTGCCAGCTGTCCCGTAGCCTGAGCTTCGGCTCCGGCAGCGAAGGCAGCCGCCTCCTCGTGTCGATAATGAATCCATTCTATTTTTCCCGAACGACGTATTTCATCGACCAGTCCATTGAGCGAATCTCCCACGATTCCGTGAATGCGTTTGACTCCGGCATTCACTAACATATCGACCATAACGGCCGCAATTGTCTTAGCCATACGTGTATAGATAGGTTTTGCACAGGTTAGCAGAGCCACAAAAGCCTTGCCAGCCCGGAGAGCTTCATGCCGGCAAGGATACTTTTAATCGAATTATAATGCAGGATCAGCAGCTTTTCATGGTCTGGAATAAAAAAAGAGGTGCTTCGCAGGGAAGCACCTCTTTCCGTTAGCACCGATGCGGCGACTAGAAAGAATAGTTCAGCATCAGCATGAATCGTCGGCCATTGCCACGGGTATAGTTCTCATTACTTCCGAAAAACTGAGCAATGTTGGTATAGTAACTCTTGTTGAGTAAGTTTTCAATACCCAGACTCAGCCGCACGGCTTCACTTACTTTATACCCGACGTTTAAATTCCAGAGATCATAGGCCCGAATTCTTCCTTCGTAAATGGCATACGTACCATTGGCCCGGGGTGTAAACCGATTCCGGTCTCCCAATCGCCACCAGTTCAAATCAATACTTAGATTTTTAATGCCGGAATAACGGGCATACAATGTGGTCTTGTCCGGTGAAATGCGACTGGCATTGAGGTAGGTATCATATTCTCCGTTCGAATCTTTATCTACTTTTCCTTCCGTAATGGCATAGTTCCCGCCGATGGAGAAGGTACGAACCGGCGTCCAGTCGAGCTGAACTTCATAACCCCAGACGCGTTCGGGGGCACGTTCGGTTGAGTAGACGCCTTCTCCCAAATCAACGAAATTAGCTCCCAGTTTAGAGGTGCTGACATACCCCGCCGCCGACACGGAAAGCGTTCCAATCTGGCTGCTGAATCCAGCTTCGTAGTTGTTGACGATGATAGGCTGGGTCTGGAGCTTTTCGATGGTATTTTCCTGAGCCGATCGTAAAATGCGTCCCAGGTCGTAAATCGAAAACGCCTGCGAATAACTCACGAAAGGGTTGAACCACTTGTTCCTGGAGTACCGCAGTCCTGCATTGAAGACCAGAGCTTCATAGCCCAGGTTTCCACCCTTTACAAAAATGCTTCCCTGCCCGTTCGGACCCGTTGCCAGCGTATTGAAATCATTTATTTTGATGTTGATGTTTTCGGCCCGAACCCCCGCTTTCAGCGTCAGTCCTTCCAGGAGCAGAGCACTGAGCTGAGCGTAGGGAGCCAGGTTTCGCATGTTGATGTTAGGCACCCAGGTACGTCCGTCCACCAGCGACTGGGAGGTCTGGTCATTGAGCAAATCAAAACCATAGGTAAGATCCCCGCGAATGCGACTGGCCAGTACAAAGCGACTGTTCAGATTCACCCGAAGCCCTTTCTTGGTGGAGGGAATCTGCGACTGGCCGGAGCCGAAAAATGAAGCTGAGTTTGAATAAATCGTCAGGAAATCCTGGTAGTATAAACTGGCGTTGATACTGGTTCCTCCAATGATATTACGTCCGATGTACTGGAGATTGGCATTGTGATTGTAGCGGGTTCCTTCGTCTACGCCAACGCGTTTGCCGATGACCCCAATGGCAGGACTTACCCCGTACTTACCGGGCCTGAGCACATAATTGGAATGTTGGTTGGAACCGTAAAAATTATACATTCCTTCAATCCGATGCTTGCTGGAAATATCGTAACCTAGTTTAACAAAGGCGTTATAAATCCGGGTCTCACCCAGGCCATATTCCGGAGAGATAACCTGTCCTTCGGCATCCCGAAAGACACCCGTCTTCTCGTGCATGCCGCTAACGACATAATCCACCTTTCCGCTACGACCAAAGAATTGCTGCGAAAACCGGTATCCAAACGTGCTGTCCCCCCGGGTGTTCCCCGTCATGGCCAGTTGGGTATTACCGCCGGAGTGATTTTCCGGGCGAACTTTCCTGGTGATGTAATTAATCAGTCCTCCATCCGCTCCGTTGCCGTAAATGGACGTGGCTCCCTTGATTACCTCAATGCGTTCAATCACGGAAGGATCAATGCTGCGAATGTCACGGCCACCCGCCCGAAGGGGAGTCGATTGTGGAATACCGTCGATGAGTACCAGCACGTTACGGCCTCGTAAGGTTTGTCCACTATTGCCCGTCTGATTCGTGGAGGGAGCCAGACCAGGGACCGTATTGGAAAGAATAGCCGCTACGTTTGGACTGATGCCCGCCTGGGTTTCCAGCTCCTTTCCCGTAATGACGCTGACCGAAGAAGGCGTTTCTGCCAGCGTTTCTACCCGTCTGCCCGCCGAGACGATTACTTCTGAAAGTTGCTTGTCGACTTCCGTTACCTGCAGTGCTACTTCATTCGTTTCGCCCGCTACCAGTGTAACGGACTGTCTCAACGTCTCGTACCCCACCCCGCTGGCGATGAGCACATACGAACCCGCAGCGGCTTTCAGAAGGAACGTACCGGATTCATCCGCCGTAGTAGCGGCTCGAATGCGTCCCTGCTGTTCCAGCGAAATATTGATAAAAGCGGCCTGGCCTTTAGCCGTTTGAACCGTTCCCCGTAAGGAGGTTCGATCGGATTGTGCCCAGGCGGCGGTGAAGAAAAAGAAAGGAATAATAAAGAGATAGGGAAGTTTTGAAATGGGGGGCATGACTAAAGCGTTCATTGTACGCCCCAAATTTATTTGTATTTAGACTCATTTCAAATAGCAAAGGTATAGGTATAGTTAATTTTTTTAAGAGTTGTGTTCTGAAGGTTATTCTTCCTTGAAGGGGCGTGGGATGAAGTCATAGGTCTTGTGCCCTTTCCCAAAGGCTTACTCAGCAAAACAACAGGCAGATTCCCCACTCCCAAAAGGATGTTTGCCGGATGGCTCCTTCCAGCCGGTCTGTTTTACCTTCCAGTTCCCCGGCAAAGCCTACTGATGGGCCCACAAAGCTGTAACGACCTGGTGACAGTCCTAGCCGCGAGGGTTAATGCTCCCCTGGGCGGGGCGACCTTTTATGACGGTTAGGCCTTGTGATCTCCCGCTGACTGATTGTACGCCCTGATCTGATCCTTTACGTACGCCTTTACTCCCTCATAATCAGACGCATCGAACCACTGAAAATCGCCCTGATGGCGAAACCAGGTTAGTTGTCGTTTGGCGTAGCGGCGACTGTTCTGCTGAATTTTCTCAACCATTGTCGCGTATTCATACGTCCCGTCGAAGTAATCAAACACTTCCTGATACCCGACCGTTTTCAGGGCATAATGATCCCGGTAGTTGGTTACTGATTTAACTTCTTCCACTAACCCGGCTTCCATCATCAGCTGCACCCGGCGGTTAATGCGGTCGTATAAAACTTCGCGATCCCGGGTCAGGCAAATTTTTATGATTTCAAAAGGCCGTTTTGCCTTTTGTCCGGTTCGAAAGCTGGAGTACGGTTTCCCCGTACTCAGACACACCTCCAGAGCCCGCACAATCCGCTGGGTATTATTCCGATCTACGTATTCGAAATAGGCCGGATCAAGCCTTCTCAATTCTTCGACCAGGGGCGTTATTCCCTCCTTTGCAAAGCGTTGCATGAGTTCTTCCCGCACATTCAAATCCACTTCGGGCATTTCATCCATGCCATCCGTAACGGTTTTCAGGAATAAACCTGAGCCGCCCGTCAGAATCGCCACGTTTTTCCTGGAGAAAATACCTTCAAGCGTTTGCAGGCATTCCCGCTCAAAATCACCGACACTGAAGTAGTTCTGAATGGAATGGGAATCAATGAAATGGTGCCGGATCCCCTGCATTTCTTCCGGTGTAGGCTTGGCGGTTCCGATACTAAGCTCCCGGTAAAACTGCCGCGAATCCGCTGACACAATTTCGGTGTTTAATTCCTGAGCCAGCTTTACACAAAGCTCCGTTTTTCCCACTGCCGTAGGCCCGGCGATTACTACTAATACGTTCATTGATAACTAGTTCTTACTTTTTTGCCTGATGTTTCCAACGCCATAAAGCCCGGCTGGCCGTCGAGCGATAGGGTCGCCAGGGTTCGGCTATTTCAACCATCCGTTTGCGAAGATTCCGGTCTTTCTCCAAACCATACGCCAGCATCATGGCCTGCTGCACGCCCAGATCGTCCACCGGGAACACGTCGGGACGTTGAAGCGTGAAGATCAGAATCATTTCAACGGTCCAGCGCCCCACTCCTTTGATCTGACTCAGGTACTCAACGATGGCATCGTCGTCCATTTCGTCCCAGTTTCTGGTTTCCAGATTTTCGGTTAACCAGAATTCAGCGACATTCTTCATATACTGGGCTTTCCCTTTCGATAATCCGACGGCCCGTAACTCTTCAATCTCCAGAGCCAGGAGCTGCCTGGGATGTGGATATTCTCCGGGAAACAACTTCAGGAATCGATTGAAAATCACAACGGCTACCTGCGTGGAAAGTTGCTGGGATACAATTGAATTCAGCAAATCATAATACACATCCCCGGAGCTTTGCGGCTCGGACAAAGAAACAGAGGCGATAATATTAGCCATTTTCGCTTCGCTATGGGCCAGATGAATCAGTGCCTCCCGCATTGGTTTCGTTTTCAGTTTTCAGTTTAGAGTTTTCAGTTTGGGGTTACCAGCTTCCGTTGCCCGCTTTTCTGCTGGCAGCATTGGTCTGCCATCACACTGTCTATGCTGCCAGCGAAAAAGCTGGCAGCGTATTACTTGTTTTCCTTCGCTACAAGTCTTCTTCCACAACCCTGTTTCTGCCCCGTATAGTTTCCAGAAGTAACCCGACTGTCACCACAGCCACGCAGCCAATTACATTAAGCCAGAGGAAAGCCGTCAGGTTTAAAAGCCAGCAAATGACTACGCCTGTTTCCGCCACCAGAGCCGCCCAGAATGTTGCTTTAGCTCCAATTTGTTTGAAGTAAAAGGCTACTACGAAAACCCCCAGAACCGTTCCGTAAAACAGCGATCCCAGAATGTTAACGGCCTCCAGCAGACTACCCACCCGACTGGCGTACATGGCTACGGCAATACTCAACATCCCCCAAACGGCCGTACTGATTTTAGAAACGTTTACGTAATGAGACTCCGAAGCCTGCGTTACCCACATCCGCCGATAAATATCCACTACAAAACTGGAAGTCAGCGAGTTTATAGCCGAAGCGATGGACCCCATCGAGGCAATAAAGATGATGGCGATCAGTAACCCAACGACGCCTTCCGGTAAATACTTCACGACAAACGTCAGGAAAATATAATTGGTATCATTGGCGTCCCCCCCCTTTTCCTTCACTAGTTGCTGGGTTTTCTCCCGGAGGCCGGTGCTTTGCTGATTTAAATCCAGCACCCGCCTTTGCAGGGTATTGATCCGGACTTCGTTCTTTTGCTCCAGAGCCTGTTGCAATTGGGTAACGGCCTGTTTTTTCTCCGTGAAAATCTGAGTATTTTTCCGCTGTAAGTCCTGGTAATCAGCCATATTTTCAATTTTACTTAAGGCTGTTTCATTAAAAACCAGAGGAGCCTGGTGAAACTGATAGAAGACAAAAACGAGAGCTCCCACCAGCAAAATCAGAAACTGCATGGGAATCTTGACTATCCCATTCATTAACAAACCCAGGCGACTTTGACTGATGCTTTCGCCGCCCAGGTAACGCCCTACCTGCGACTGATCGGTACCGAAGTAACTTAGTTGCAGGAAAAAACCTCCGATCAGACCCGACCAGACATTATAGCGATCATTGAGGTCAAACTCCCAGTTAATGGTTTGCAGCTTATTCATCTTTCCGGCTACTTCCAGCGTCTCCACAAGACCCATGTGTTCGGGTAACAACCGCACCACCAAGCAACCCGCCAGAAACATGCCCCCCAGCACGATAAACATCTGTTGCACGTGGGTATAACTGACGGCCTGACTTCCACCGATGACAGTATAAATCAATAAAATACCCCCCATGGCTATGTTCGTCCAGACAATATCCCAGCCGAAAATAGTCGAAAGAATAATACTTGGTGCGTAGATACTAATGCCCGTTGAAAGCCAGCGAGGCACCAGAAAAAGAATGGCCGTAAGCGTGCGGGTGCGAAGATCAAACCGGGTTTCGAGGTACTCGTAGGCGGTGTAAACGTTTAGCCGGTGAAAAATGGGAATGAAGGTCACGGAGATCACGACCATGGCGAGCGGCAGACCAAAGTAAAACTGCACAAACCGCATCCCGTCGGTGTAGGCCTGTCCCGGTCCTGAGAGAAAAGTAACCGCCGAGGCCTGCGTCGCCATGACGCTCAGGCACACCTGCCACCACGGCAGCGTATGCCCGCCCGTCAGGTAGGATTCGAGGTTCTGTTCCCGGCGACTTCGATAAATTCCGTACCCCACGATAAAGGTTAGCGTAACGGCCAGGACGATCCAGTCGAGTAATGACATTCCAGATTTATTGACTTTTAGTGTGAGGAAGAGGGTGCAAAAGAACGGCTCGCGGCTACGAAAAAGCTTCCGTAAACCACCAGAACAGGAGGATCATCAAAATCAGATTAGCGATCACTAATCCATACAATTGTCGCCAGGAGCGGACAAAGGGGGGTAAGCCTTCCTTTTCTTCTTCCTTCATGATTTATTAGATGCAATCTTCTTTGCAAGCTGTCCATTTTCGCTCAGTTGAGCAAGAAATCAATCGCATCTCCCAAAGAAAAACGTTCGAATCTGCACGAGGACTTTCCCTATAACCAGGGTCTGTTGTATCGCTCAAGCATTAATAAAATTATTTTTTAATAAGATAATGATGATGATTACCTAGCAAATCCCATAATATTAGAGTGATTTACAATGAACCAGACTTAAACATCTATGAAAACACCATCTCTACGCTTACTTCTCTGGTGGCTATGCACCTTTCCTACCCTTGTTATGGCCCAGCAGATTCGTGGGAAAATATCGGATACCAAAGGAAATCCTATTCCCGGTGCCTCCGTTCAGATTAATTCAATTAGCACCGGAACCAATGCTTCGGCGAACGGTGACTATCAGCTTAGTGTGAAGGCGGGTGCTTATCAGGTTACGGCCCGGGCGGTGGGCTATGAAACCCTCGTGAAGTCCGCTCAGCTTACGGGTAATCAAATTTTAGAACTTGACTTTACCCTCAGTGAGTCTTCGGTTAGCCTCAGTGACGTGGTGATTTTGGGGTCACGTTCTTCACAGGCCCGAACCAGCACCGACACCCCCGTTCCGGTGGACGTGATTGGGGCCAAGGAAATGAAGCTGGTAGCCCAGACGGATATTACGCAGATTATGAACTACGTAGCTCCGTCGTTTAGCTCCAACCGACAGACCGTTTCGGACGGTACCGACCACATTGACCCGGCCTCGCTGCGGGGACTCGGTCCCGATCAGGTTCTGGTACTGGTGAACGGTAAACGCCGGCACACCACGGCACTGGTGAACATCAACGGAACCTTTGGCCGGGGAACGGTTGGGACGGATTTAAATGCCATTCCGGTATCATCCATCGAGCGAATTGAGGTCTTACGGGACGGAGCCGCGGCTCAGTACGGTTCGGATGCCATTGCCGGAGTGATTAACCTGGTCCTGAAAAAAGAAACCCCCTGGAACGCCAATCTGATGTATGGACAAAGTCTGACCCATACCCTGGGAAAGAATTATTCAGACGGCAAAACCCTTCAGTTTGATATTTCCAAAGGCTTCAGTCTGAATAACAAAGGCTTCGTAAACATCGCCGCTCAGTATCAGGACCGCGGAGCCACGAACCGGGGCGGTCTGGATACCCGACCCCTCTTATACTCCTCCGTCTGGCCTTCTTCGGCAACGACCGTCGAAGCACGGCAGGCTTTGAAAGCAGCGGACGACGCTAAAGCTCAGGCCGCCGGACTGGATCGGAACAACATGCGGGTGGGTAACGCGGCGGTGAAAAATTTCGGAATCATGGCCAACGCCGAATATCAGCTCCGCTCAAACCTGACGCTCTACGGACAAGCGGGTTATACCAGTAAGGAAGGGAATGCCGCTGGCTTTTATCGTCTGCCTTCGCAAACCACCCAGATTGACCTGACGATTTATCCGAACGGATTTCTTCCCCAAATCAATACTTCGGTATACGATCTTTCCGGGGGAGTGGGCCTGAAAGGAATGTGGAGTAAATGGAACTGGGACCTAAGTAATACGTACGGAGAAAACAGTATCAAATTTGACATTTCAAACACCCTCAATGCCTCGCTTCCCGCAGGAACCAGTCCTACGGAATTTTACGCGGGCAAGTTAAAGTACGGTCAGAATGTCGTGAACCTGGATGTAAGTAAGCGGCACGAATTTTCAGGGGCGTTCTCGGCTTTGAACACCGCTTTCGGTACGGAGTTCCGCACGAGTCGTTATGAAATTGCAGCGGGTGAAGAAAAGTCCTGGTCGTTTGGCATTCCTTCCGAAAACGTTGCCGGTCGTTTGGTTGGAACCTCTCCTACCGCGGCAGGGGCTCAGGTATTTCCGGGGTATAAGCCCGCCAACGCTCTGGTAAAAACCCGGACGAACGTGGGGGTTTACGCTGATTTTGAAGGTGAATTCAAAGAGCGATTATTACTGGGAGCGGCCTTACGATACGAAAACTATTCGGACTTTGGCAGCAACCTTTCCTACAAAGCGACGGGTCGTTTAAATCTGGTGAAAGGACTTGCCTTACGCGGAGCGGTGTCTACGGGCTTCCGGGCTCCTTCCCTGCATCAGATTTATTTCAACAACGAATCTACGCAGTTTGTCAACAGCGTCGCCCGGCAGGTGCTGACGGTGAATAATGAAAGCCCCGTGGTCAGCCAGTTTGGCGTAGGACGGCTGAAACCCGAGATTTCCCAGAATTATAGTGTCGGTCTGACCGGGAAGTTCGGAAACTTCAGCATGACGATCGATGCCTATCAGATTGACATCAAGGACCGTATCGTTTTCTCCAGCCAGTTTGCCCGCGAATCCGGCACTACCGGAACGGTTAATACCATTCTGAATACCGTTGACCCCACTCAATCAATTAACTCCGTGCAGTTTTTCACCAATGCCATTGATACCCGTACGAAAGGCCTTGATATTGTGTTGAGTGATCGTTTTAAAATCGGAGCCAATACACTGAGCCTGACGGTTTCGGGTAACTTTAATGAAACCAAAGTAACCCGTATTCAGGGCTCTTCAGTCATTGAGGCCGATCCTTCGCTGAAAACTCGTCTGTTTAGCCGGGAAGAGCAATCCCGCTTCGAATCGTCCGTACCCAAAAGCAAGATCAACCTGAGTGCCAGTTATCAGGTCAAAGCCTGGAATTTCTTTCTGCGGACCGTACGTTTCGGCGAGGTAACGTATCGGAGTGCTACCATTCCTGGTACAACCGTGGCGGGTGTTCCTTACCCCGCTGATAATGATCAGACGTTCTCGGCGAAATGGGTAACGGATTTAACGGCCAGTTACGCGTTCAACAAACACGTAACCCTGACCGTGGGAGCGAATAACCTCTTCGATGTCTATCCTGACAAGGCGTACATCAATGCTCGCAACAATCAGTTCAATTACGCCACAGACGCAACCCAGAGTTATACCACGGGGCTGGACAATACCTCTAACGGTCGATTCCTCTATAGCCGGGCCGTCTCGCAGTTTGGCTTCAATGGACGCTTTGTCTTTGCGAAAGTGGGGGTTGCTTTCTAGGAACCGTCCCTTTTAAAATACAGGATCTCATTCAAACAAAAAGCGGAGCGTGAGTTTAATACTCACGCTCCGCTTTTTGTTTGAATGACTACTACTAAATATCCAGCGGCAATGATATCGTCGGTGGCGTTTTGGTATCCCCGGCAATACCTCTCAGGACGATGGTATAAAAACGGCCTGCGTAAGGTTGAATCCGATCTGCGGAAGCGGACGTTAAGGTAACCGTGCCGTTTTTAGCCGTAATGGTCTGAGCCGCCGAGTTAAAGGCAACGGGGTCAATGGCGATGAAGTTACTGATGCTTTTGTAGGCAGAAACGGTGGTAAGCACCTTGCCATTGATCGAAACTTCATATCCACCAGCGGGGCTGTTAACTACCAGATTGGCCACCCGAACATACGCCTTTCCGGCATCCGCTACCGTTCGGTTATCTTCTACACTGATTACTTCATAAGCCGATGCATTGCCCGCGGCAAAAACTGAATAATACTTCCCTTCCTCCAGCGTCAGATTAGCTCCCAACAGGGCCGTTTCCTGAGCCGCGGTGGTTTTGGCCGCATTGATTTTCAGTGTGGCCGTTCCGGGTTCCACCGTCGCATAATTCCGAACCGGAAACGCGGAGAAATACGTAACCGCCGCTGGTAGCGGATCGGGTGTACTGGGAACGGTATTTACTCCCGAAAAAGCCTTTTCATTAAGGTACAGAGCCAGCCCGGGAGCATCCGGAGCGGCGTGGTAAAACCGCAGACGGGCTCCGGTAGCCGGCTTCACACTTTCCAGCGAATCGCTTTCGTTTCCACAGGCGGCCACGGCCATAGCCAGCAGTGCAGTGAATAATGATTTGAATATGGATTTCATTGAAATGATCGGTTCAAATGTCCGTTCGAAGCCCTCTTGGCAGAACTCCTAACATCCAGCATGATTAAGGATTAACAAACCAGGTTTCATACGTGTGGTAGTCCAGGTTATTCCCGCCGTATTTGTCCAGAGACGCCCGGTTCCATACGTACTCGGAGTTATATCGGGGACGAACCCGGTAAGCCAGCTTCCCGTTGTTATCCGGGAACAGACGCTCGGGCGAAGGGGGTGTGAAGCCCGGATAGACTTCTGAACTATACTTGTACCGACGCATGTCCACCCAGGTTTCAATGACGCCATGTCCGTATAAAGCCAGGTATTTCTGCATCATGATGTCACTCAGCTTCAGGCTTGCGGCGGCTTTGGGTACGGCATTGCTGGCCAGATACGTCTCGCGGTTGGCCGCCGTTACCCCGGCAAAGTCCATGGCTGCCGCTACGGCTTTTTTGTAGGCATCGTAAGCAACGGCTTTGTCTCCTTTTTTAAAGGCCGCTTCTGCCTTCATGAACTCTACTTCACTGTACGTCATCAAAGGAAAACCAGCCAGATCCGTAAAAATGTATTTACCGGGTGTACTGGTCGTGACCTGATTCGATACGACGCCCCATAAGGTGGGAATCCGGGCTTCGTTCCCATTGATGTTATTCGGATCTCCGTAGGTTACCGTTACCCCCCGGTATTTTCCATCGGGGGAAGGAGAAGCCAGAATGTTCAGGCGGGGATCCGCCGCTCCCAGTAAGCTCCCATCCAGCATTTTTATCAACCAGTCGGTCTGGCGGTAACTACCAAAATTACTCCGGGTAGGTCCCATGAAACTCAGCGTTGCCGTATTGCCTGACGCGTACGGAACCACAAAGTTATCGGCATTGGAAGCCAGCGATTTGTCGCAATACTCAATGACCTTATCGGCATTGAAGGTGCTTTTATTGCTCTGGTGCAACATATTGCGGGCCAGAACCGCATACGTAAACTTAACCCATTTGCTCTTATCGCCTTTATAGGCCTGATCGGCTCCATTCCGGTTAAATATAGCCGCTCCCTGAACCCCATCCGTACGGTTGAACGTCTCCAGAGCCTCATTAGCCAGCTTGGCGGTATGTTCGTAGACATCCGGTTGCGTATCGTAATCAAACACGAAGCGGTTCGGTTCGAACGCCTGCTTGAGAATGATTTCTCCGTGATAATCCGTCGTGGTTTGCCAGCTCCAGGCAAAGAGAGCTTTGGCCGCTCCTACAAATTCCCACTGCTGGTTCGCCGTGGCCTGATCAATCAGTAAGTTGACGTTAGGACCCAGATTCCAGTAATTTACCCGCCAGATTAACCCGGCGTTATCAGAACCGGCCTGATATCCGTGACGATCCCACGTATCATTAGCGGCGGCATCGCCCCAGCTCTGAATGTATTTCCCAATGAAACGGGAATCGAACTGTTCGCCCAGAACCGTTTGCTGGATCATGGGTGGTAACAGGGCACTGGGATCCGCCACCTGAGGGTTTGCCGGATCGACGTTAATGTCGAGGTATTTATTACAATTGCTTAAGCCCATGCTTAAGGCAATCAGTACGAGTGTTGATGTCAGTTTTCGCATAATGTAAAAAATGCTTGTCAGGTTTCGAAACTAGAAGCCCAGGGAAACGCCAAACGAAAGTCCACGGGGCATGGAAATCGTACCGAAGTCAAAGCCTCCGGCCCCTACTCCACCCGAAGCAGCCGAAGCTCCATTTACGTTCGGGTCGGCTCCGGTGTAGTTCGTCAGCAGAAACAGATCGGTTCCGTTCACGAAGACGCTGGCCGAGCGAACCAGTTTGCTGCGGGTAAGCCACCCGGAAGGTACCTGATACCGAAGGGTCACATCCCGCAACCGAACCCAGTTGATATCTTTCTCTACGAATTCCGATTCAGGAATGGAGGAAAAATAATCGGCGGAACGGGATACCGGATTGATCTGGATGGTGTTCACCGTTGGGTTTTCCGAATCTTCTTTTCCATCCCGCAGAACGCCTTTAAATACAACCGGATTTTCACGATCCAGCGTTTTCAGACTCAGCCCATTTCTCCACAGGTACATTTCAGTGCCGTTAAACACGTCTCCGCCTTTGCGAATGTCCAGCAGGAACGAAAGCGTCAGATTTTTATAGGTAAACGAGTTCAGGAAACCCAGCGTAAAGTCCGGATTCCGGTCCCCAATGGGCAGGAAGTTCGCATTCGTCAATGGTAACCCAGTGGCCGGATTAATCAGGACTTCACCTTTGTTGTTACGCTGATACGAGTATCCACCAATGGCCGTTGCCGAGCCCATACCCCGCTGGTAATAATTCCAGTTCAGGCCCCGATAGGCCGCTACCGACGAAGGGAAAAACGTTTCCAGGTTGTTGACAAATGCACTCGCCCGGGCATTTCCATAAGGCCAGGCGTCGGAGTTATAATATTCTGGCACATCGGCAGGCAGACTCGATACGCTGGTATTGAGTCGCGTAAAGTTCAGCGTCACATTCCAGCGAAAATCCTGGTTCTTGATTGGAGTGCCATTCAACTGCACTTCCAGACCCCGGTTTTGGAAGGTTCCACCGTTGATGAGGCCGAAAATAAATCCGGTACCGTAGCTCAGTCGCTGATGAACAATCTGCTGGGAAAGGGTTTTCTGGTAATAAGCCACGTCAATTCCCAATCGATCATTAAAGAACTTCAGTTCGGTCCCCAGCTCAAAGCTCTTTCCTCGTTCGGCTCTCAGGTTAGGGTTACCGCCGTAAAAATCATAACCGAAACCTCCACCGTTGGTAGTTTGAAGCACAAGCTTGGGCAGTACGTAATACGGTGGTGGGGGGTTACCCGTCTGTCCATAGGCCAAACGCACTTTACCGGCATTGAGAATGCCCGTGTTACCCTTCAAACCTGGCATATCCGTGAAGACGTAGGACAAGCTGGCCGAGGGATAAAAGAAGCTCCGGTTCGCAATCGGTAAAGTAGAAGCCCAGTCATTCCGGCCCGTCAGAGTCAGGTATAACCACTCGTCGTAATTCATGGTTAAGCTGGCAAAGGCACTCACCGTCCGCTGTTGCAAGCGACGGAATTTATTACGCTGAGTCGTGGGATCGGTATTGTTAACAGAATTAAATTCAGGAAGGTACAGCTTCTGTCCGTACGTCACACTGGTGCTGTAATCGCGGTCGTCAATGGCGGTGCCCAGAATCAGGTTGGTGCCGAACTTACCCACTTTCTTTTGAATGGTCGCCAGAAAGTTTCCGTTCAGGAGGCGACTGGTTTCGACCAGATCTTCAATGGATCCCTGCGATGCAAATCCTCCCGGTGTACCCGCACCATTCCCGGACTGCCAGGACTCGGGATGCAGGAAAAGGTTACTGCGAGTGGTATAAATATCGCCTCCGATACGACCCGTGAAGGATAACCAGTCCGTAGCCTTGTAATCGGCCTGCAGGTTAATCCGGCTCTGATTGGTTAGATCCTGAAAGTTGTTTTTGTTAACTGTAAAGTAGGGATTGTCCGCTTCGCCCAGGTTGATCGCTCCCAGAATGGTCCGGCGGGATCCGTCGGAGTTGAGGTACATACTGGCGTTATCATTCGTAGGCCAAGTGAGTAAGCCAATGACGAAGCCGCTGTTATTACGTAAAGCTTTTTTCGTATTGACATTAATATAGGTAAACGACGGCTGTAAACTCAGCTTAGGCGTTAACTGAATGCGGGATGCCAGTTTGATGTTGAAGTTTTTCATTCCCGTATTCGGAACAACCCCATCGCTGCCAATGAACTGACTCGACAAATTGTAAGTAGCCGTCTCTGAACCGCCCGAAACTGAAACGTTATGCGTTTGGGTCAGGCCCGTCTGGAAGAAGTCACGGGCGTTATCAAAAAACGTAGTTCCTTCGGCATACTTAGGACCAAAATAGGAGACGGCATTGGGGTCGGAGAAGCCCTGCGTTCCGCGGCCGTATACTTTCTGAACCTCCGGAAAACGATTCACATTCAGAAAGCGAAAGTTATTGCTGTAATTTACCTGACCGCGACCCTTTACGCCTCGTTTGGTCGTGATGACGATGGCTCCTGCGGCGGCATCAATCCCGTAAAGAGCCGCTGCCTCGGGGCCTTTCAGTACCGTAATTGACTCAATATCATTGAAGTTGATGTTCGCCGCTTTGTTCATGTAATCCACATCCCGGTTTGCCCGGTCTGAATACAGCACCCCGCCCGAAGTGGTCCGGTTATCAATGGGCAGACCATCGACGACGAATAGGGGCTGGTTGTTACCGCCAATCGAAGTAGCCCCGCGAAGCTGAATGCTCGTGGAAGAACCCGGCATACCCGACGTAGTCGTTACGTTCAGACCCGCCACCCGGCCCTGCAACGAAACCAGGTAATTATCCCGCTGGGCATTAACCAGTTCCGTTCCCTTGATCTCCCCGACGGAATAGCCCAGGGCCCGTTTTTCCTGTTTGATTCCCAGGGCCGTCACCACGACCTCGTTGAGCTGGGCATCTGTGCTGGTCATAATGACGTCCAGTGTGGTCTGACTGGCCAGCGTGATCTCCTGCGTTTTCATCCCTACCATCGTAAAAACGAGCGTTTGTCCCTGACTTGCCGTGATGCGATACACCCCGTCGGCATTTCCGGAAACGCCTTTAGTAGTGCCTTTCACCTGCACAGAAACGCCGGGTAAAGGCGAACCTGATTCATCACTTACCCTGCCGCTTACGGTACGTTCCTGAGCCCAGGCCGTTGAGCCTACCCCCAGAACGCTTACGAGCAAGAGTAACCGAAAAGTCTGTAAAAGTGTGTGTAGCATAAAGAAGCTGTTGATTGAAATAATAAGAAAAACGGATAAGTGCGTTTTTATGCACGAAAATAAACCAAACCTGATAAAAACATATAAGATGGCATTTAACTGCAAAAAAGAAAAATACTACTATAGATAGGCATTGTATCCATACATAATTAGCTATATATTCAATAATCAGCAATAATATTAAAAAATATATTTATTTATCTTCATTTTATTTGGAAACATATTTGGAAACATTCCTTTCTATTTATGAAATTTATGGCAAATAACTGCATAAACCAGCATTAGCACTTTCTCAATCCTTCCTCTATGTCTACTCTCAGTAATGCTATGCTGAAGGCCGAAAGGCATTCCTTCATTCTGCATCAGCTTAATATCTATAACCGGATTTTATCTTCTGATTTAAGCCAGAAACTGAACGTTTCAGAAGACACCATCCGCCGAGATTTAAACGAACTCGCCGATAGCGGACAGCTGATTAAGGTTCACGGCGGAGCCCTCTCCCGCTCGTACGGGCACATGGCGACCCGAAGTGAAGTCTACGCCACGAACCAGAAAGACCTGATTGCCCAGAAGGCTCTGGGTCTCATCCGGGAAGGCATGTTTCTCCTCCTGGGCGGAGGTACTACGGTGCGGTCCCTGGTTCGCCTGATTCCACCCCACTTACGCCTGACGATCTTTACCATCAGCCCGGTAATCGCTCTGGAATTGATCGAAAATCCGAATCTTGAAGTGTATTTACTGGGCGGACGAGTCACGGCCGAAAATCAGATTTGTTCGGGCGGCGAGGTCATTCACCGACTCAGTGACATTCGGGTGGACTTATTAATTCTGGGAACGACCGGCATTGATGCCGTTCAGGGTCTTACGGAAAGTGACATGGAAGTAGTACAGGTGAAGAAAGCCATGATGAAATCAGCAGATCAGGTAGCCATTCTCACTATTTCGGAAAAACTGGGAACGTCTCACCGTATGAAACTCTGCGATCTTAGCTCCATCCAGACCCTCATTACCGAGCTGGATCCTCAGGATGCGTCCTTACAGATGTACGCCAAAGTGGGCCTGACCTTACTTTAGCGAAGGACTTACCTTTAGTTCGTTACCCTATCGCCTAATTCTCTATTTTTGCGGTTATGGTAAAAATTGCTCCAATCACCGAAAGTCTGCCTGCTTTTCTGGCCGCTCATTCTTTTTCTCAGGTAGCCGTTGTGGTGGATGAACACACCAAAGCTCACTCCTATCCACTGATCCAGTCGCTGCTTCCGGCTCATACGCTCATTGAAATCAAATCCGGGGAGAGTGAAAAAACGCTGGACACGGCTAGCCTGATCTGGGAACAGCTAACCGAGGCTGCTTTTGACCGGCACGGACTGGTCATTAACCTCGGTGGTGGGGTTATCGGAGATATGGGCGGTTTTTGTGCCGCTACGTATAAACGCGGGCTGAATTTCATTCAAATTCCCACGACGCTTCTTTCGCAGGTTGATGCCAGCGTGGGCGGTAAACTAGGCATTGATTTTCACGGACTGAAAAACCACATCGGCGTTTTCCGGATTCCCGACGCGGTTCTGATTGACGCTACTTTTTTACAGACCTTGCCCTGGCGGGAACTTCGTTCGGGCTACGCCGAAGTGATCAAGCACTGTCTGATTGCCGATGCTCAGCAGTGGGAAGTCATTCGCCAGAAAGACTGGCGAGAACAAGACTGGACGGAGCTGATCACGCATTCCGTAGCCATTAAAGAAAACGTTACCACGCAGGATCCAACGGAGAAAGGGCTTCGCAAAATCCTGAATTTCGGCCATACGCTCGGTCATGCCATCGAAACGTATTTTCTGGAAGATCCCGCCAAACGTTTACTGCACGGCGAAGCCATCGCGGCCGGAATGATCACGGAAGCTTACCTGAGCTACCAACGCGAGTGGTTAACCACTGAGGAGTTTGAAACCATCACGAGTTACCTGCTGGCTACTTACGGGAAAGCGGAAATTCCGGCCGAAACCTATCCTTCGATTATTGAACTGACCGCTCAGGACAAGAAAAACCGTGGAAAAGAAATTCGGTTTTCCCTCCTGAACGGTCTGGGCTCCTGCCGTTTTGATATCCCCGTTTCCAGCGAAGAGATGCATCAGGCCCTGGCGTTTTACAGTGGCCTTTCCTAATACAATTCATCATACGAGCCTTGAAGTAAGGCTCGTTTTTTGTCTGCTCACCCCATGAACGTTATTTCCTTCCTTCAACAAACGATTCATCTTGGCCCGGAAACAGAAGCCGACCTGGCCCGCATCATTGTACGGGAACAGTTTCCTAAGAATCATATTCTGGTTCGTCCCGGCCAGTACTACCGCCGATTAATGTTCGTGGAAGAAGGCCTCATTCGGGAGCATTACCTGAGCATGTCTGGCAAGGATACCACCTATCGGTTCCATACGGAAGGCAATTTTGTCACGGCTGACGAAAGTTTCATCGACAATCAGCCGAGTCAGTATACCTTCGAGACGCTCGAAGATTCCGTGATTTGTTCCATTTCGCACGCGGATTTCGAGACCCTTCTTCGCCAGCACCCGGAATTCGAGCAATTGCATATTCTGGTCATGCACCAACTCATTCGGGAAATGAAGGAGCGGATCACTGCTCTGCAGTTCCAGACTGCCACCGAACGCTACGAATCATTACTCCAAAGTCAGCCTTCCATTTTTCAGCGGGTTAGTCTGGGCCATATTGCTTCATTTCTGGGAATTTCTCAGGAGACGCTGAGCCGCATTCGAAGTAAGCGTTAAGGATCTCTGGCTTTCTCAAAGTTACTTTTTACTAATCCGCTGATACCATTCGCTGCCAGCTTTTCCGCTGGCAGCATTTCTTTACGACAACCTGTCTCAAGTTTGGGTAGTCAGCCTTTTTGGGGGAGATGGTGTGATGCCAGCAGAAAAGCTGGCATCGGTAGATATGCTGACTTTTTCTCCCGCCCTGCCTGGTGTCTGGCCGGGAGAAGAAAAGAACTCTCCCCATGGCGGGTGCCTTCACTAACCACGGCGGAGTTATTGGAATTTGCCTCTTTAACTTCCCGAAAGTTTGAATTTTCGGGAAGTTGCTTTGCTGGTAACCAAACTCCATCCCTCCTGCCTATTTGCCATGCTCCCCTTTGCTTTTTGACTTTTGTCAAAGACTTTGGCCTTACGTTTTAGGACCTTTGTGTCACCAATCCAGAGTAAAAGCCATGAATGATTTATCTGAACTAATGAATGAGTCTGATCAAACGAAGCCTTCGCTGGTATTTATTACGGGCGAAGCTTCGCTTGACCAGGTAACGGACCGGGTCGTTCCTTTGATTGACCAGAACTATTCAATCCGTGTATTTTATGTATCCAGTGATCTTTCTTCCCATTTTTCCACGGCCGCAATAAGCCGATTGGAAAAAGAATTTCCCCATCAATTAAAAACGTATCATATTTCTGTTAACTCCCGGATGTATGATCCTGTCGTTGCTTTAGAAATGATCGAATCCTTTCTTAATCATTACGATAAAGAGCAGCTTCGATTCTTTTTATCCAACCAGGAAGAATGGAGTGACTGCATTCATCAGCAATTGATTTTTTTAGGCGTAACTACCCATCAAATTAACCTTCTGGAAATTGCCAGTTAATCAAATTATGAAAACGAAATATTATCCTGCCCTTCTTATGGGACTGGTACTAGCCAGTTGCCAGTCCAAACCGTCCACGGAAAACGTGGTCACTACTGAATCTGCGGTGCCGGTTATTACGCAGGCCGCCGCTCTTTCCTCTTCTGAAAGTCAGATGTCCATTAGTGGTAACGTAGAAGGAAACCGGACGGTAAAACTGGGCTTTCTGGTAGCGGGTAAAGTCAACTACATTGCGGCGGCGGAAGGCCAGATGGTATCCGCAGGAAAGGTACTGGCCAGCCTCGACCCCACCAGTTATAAACTCGGCGTTGATGCCGCCAATGCCAGCGTCAGCCAGACGCAGGATGAATACAATCGCCTCAAACTCATGCATGATCGCAACAGTCTGAGCGATGCCGACTTCTCTAAAATCAGCAATGGCCTCAAACAGGCACAGGCTCAGGCAGGACTCCAAAAGAAGAATTTATCGGATACGAAACTTTACACCCCTTTCTCCGGCGTATTACTCAAAAAGAATACCGAAATCGGTGAAATTGTGGGTTCAGGCATGCCGCTGTTTATCGTTTCGGATATTCAGAAAGTAAAGGTAAACGCGGCCGTTCCGGAAGCTGAACTTCGCAACGTAAAAATCGGACAGAAAGCTCAGGTGTACATTGCCGCCCTCGACAGCACATTCACGGGAAAAGTCACCGAAGTGGGCTCGGCAGCTGATGCAACCACACGGTCTTTCTCGACTAAAATTGAGGTTGCTAATCCGAAGTTGTTAATCCGTCCGGGAATGATTGCTGAGATTAAATTACCTTCTGCTAAAAAGTCAGAATTCCTCAGTTTACCCACTGAAGCCGTGCTTCGGGATACGGATAACTCTTCTTACATCTACGTGGCTGATCCGCAGAAAAGACAGGCCTTTAAACGTCGGGTTTCCATCGGTCGATTACAGGATTCCACCATCGAAATTACGTCTGGTTTACAAAAGGGCGAACTGGTGATTACGGGTGGTCAGCAGAAAATACATGATGGTTCATCGGTAAGCTTTACGAACCCTTAATTCAAAGGACGTATATTCTTAATCGTTGTCTTTAGTTTCATCATCTTAAAAGACTGATTTACCAGCCGTAAGTAAGCTTCTGAATCGGTTTCCTACTAGTCATGAATTTCGTTAAATCATCCCTGAAATATTCGCAGGTTACCCTGACGGTGCTGCTGATGGTTTTTGCCGTCGGCGTGCATTCGCTGCTGACCATGCCCCGGCGGGAAGACCCGAAAATTACCATTCGTACGGGTCTGGTGCTGGCCTATTACCCCGGAGCCAACTCGGCTCAGGTAGAAGATCAGGTCACTAAAAAACTGGAACAATATCTCTTTCAGTTTGAGGAAGTTAAAAAGTCGAAAACCTTTTCCACGACCCGCGACGGAGCCGTGGTCATTAACGTCGAACTGGAAGATAAGGTCAAAGACCCGGATATCTTCTGGAGTAAGCTCCGTCACGAGTTATTGATTGCCAAGAGTTTGTCTTTACCCGAAGGCGTTCGCGGCCCGATTGTGAACTCCGATTTTGGGGATACGGAAGCCCTGGTTATTGGAATTGAGTCGGACAAGGCTTCGTATAATGATCTGAAAAACTACACCCAAAAAGTGGAAGATCAGATTCGGACGCTTCCGGCGGTCTCTAAAATCAAACGCATCGGCGAGCAGAAAGAGCAGATTCTCATTACGAGTAATTCGGAAAAACTGGCTCAGTACGGCATTCCCTTTACCCAGGTGATGAATGTGCTGAAGTCGCAGAATGCCATTGGCCCCACGGGAAACGTAAAAACCGGCACCGCCGAAGTCCCACTTTACGCCAACGGCATCTATAATACGGAAAGTCAGATTGCCAGCCAGATCATCGGTACCTCCAAAACGGGTGAAGTGGTTCGTCTGGGCGATGTAGCGACCATTACCCGCCAGTATCAGGACCCCACCAGCACCACAACGGTCAACGGACATAAAGCTCTGATGCTGGCCGTTGAAATGCACGAAGGTAACAACATTGTGAAGTTTGGCGATGAAGTTCAGGCTCAGCTGGAAGCGGTTCGGAAGCTATTACCTTCCGAAGTAAAAATCACGACCATCGTAAACCAGCCGCACCTGGTGGATGAGAACGTAGGTCACTTCATCCGGGAGTTTTTTCTGGCCATCGTTTCCGTCGTCATTGTGGTGATTCTGCTGTTACCCTTCCGCATTGCCACCGTGGCCGCCATGGCCATTCCGATGACGGTAGCCGTGACGTTTGCTTTATTACACGCCTTCGGCATTGAGCTGCATCAGGTATCGCTGGCGGCGTTGATTGTGGTACTGGGGATGGTGGTGGATGATGCCATCGTAATTGCCGATAACTACGTAGAGCTCTTAGACGAAGGCGTGGATCGCTGGACGGCGGCCTGGCGGAGTGCGAGTGATCTGGTTATTCCGGTACTGGCAGCGACCATTACCATCATTGCGTCCTTCATGCCGATGGTGATTCTGTCGGGTTCGGTGGGAGAATTCATTTTTGCCCTGCCCATTACCGTAGCCATTGCCCTCGCAGCTTCGTTCATTGTCGCCATGATTCTGACGCCGCTGTTGTGTTATACCTTCATTAAAAAGGGTTTACACGATCCTTCGGAGGCGACTAAGAAAAAACGCACGTCCCTACTTGATCGGATGCAGAATGGCTACAATCAGGCGATTGACTGGTGCATGCGTCACTCGGGCCTTACCATCGCGGGAAGTTTGGTAACGGTGGCCCTGGCGGGGTTATTATTCACGCAGATTCGTCAGAAATTTTTCCCTGCGGCGGAACGGAACCAGTTTGTAGTAGAGCTCTGGATGCCGACGGGAACGCAACTGGATAAAACCAAATCGGCGATTGAGAAGATTGAAAGCGTGATTAAAAAAGATGGTCGGGTCACGAGTTATGCGACCTTCACGGGTACGAGTGCTCCCCGCTTTTACTATAACTTCTCGCCCGAAGTGCCCGTTACCAACTACGCTCAGATTCTGATTAATACGAAAGACATTCCAACCACGCAAAACCTGGCGGCGGACCTCTCCAAACAGGTAGACGCTTTGGTGCCGGAAGGCCGCCCGCAGGTAAAACTTATGCAACAGGGAACGGTCACGAAAGCTCCCGTGGAAGTGCGAATTGTCGGCGATGACTTAAACACCCTTAAAACGATTGGGTTACAGGTCGACAGCCTCCTTCGCTCCACGCCCGGCAGTGCCATGGTCCGTACTGATTTCATGGAAGATTACTACGGCGTGAATATTAATCTGAAAGGCGAAGCCAGTCGACTGGGCTTCACCACTTCCAGCATCGCCCAGACGATTTACGCGGGCTTCAACGGAGCTCCGGTAACGACGATGTACGAGGGGAATACCCCCGTTGATCTGGTTGTTCGACTGGATGAATCCAGCCGTCGCAACTTTGATGATTTACAGAATACCTACCTGCCCTCGCCCGTAACGGGAGCCAGCGTTCCGCTGCGGCAGATTGCCGACTTACAACCCGCCTGGCAAACGGGCCGGATTATGCACCGCAACGGCGTTCGAACGCTGACGGTTCAGAGTGAGACGGCGAATAACCTGCTGCCTTCGGAATTACTGAAATCCGTTCGTCCGAAGATTGATAATATGAAACTGCCCGCGGGCTATCGTATCGAATACGGCGGCGAGTTTGAAGGCCAGAAAGAAACCTTCAGCCAGATGGTGGTGGTCATGGTCATTAGCATCGTCCTGATATTCCTGATTCTGTTGTTCCAGTTCCGGAATATCAAGGAAGCTCTGCTGGTCATGTTAACCATTCCGCTGAGTCTGTTCGGAGCCGTGCTGGGTCTTTACCTGACGCATAACAACTTCGGTTTTACGGCTTTCGTCGGTCTCATCAGTCTTTCGGGAATTGTGGTTCGTAACGCGATTATCCTCGTCGATCATACCAACGAATTACTCAAGCACGGCATGGATATTCCTACCGCCGCCGCCGAATCCGGAAAACGACGCTTACGCCCCATTTTCCTGACGGCTATGGCCGCCGCCATTGGGGTATTACCGATGATTCTTTCGGGATCACCGATGTGGAGTCCGCTGGCGAGTGTGATTGCCGTGGGGGTGGTCTGGTCCATGGTCATGGCCTTACTGACCGTTCCCGTTCTCTACGTCCGAATGATTAAACCCAGGGATAAAAAGTACATTCTGGAAGGTAATCACGCCTAAACTATCAACCCAACACCCTGCCGAAGCGAAACGTGTTCGGCAGGTTTTCCAAAGAAAACAAGACCTGAACGTCATGAAAAAGGTTCTTTTATATAGTCTGCTGCTGATGAGTGGGTTTTACGCTCAGGCTCAGGAGTCCCTTACCCTGGAGCAGGCCAAGAGTCTGGCCCTTCAGAACAACCGCTTAGTCGGCATTCAAAAAGAAAAAGTCAAAGAAAGTGAGCTGAAAGTACTGGAAGCCAAAACCAAGAATAAGCCCATGCTGCTGGCTTCGGGAACGTACCTTTTCAACGGAATCAAAAAAGACCTGGAACTGCCGATGGGAGCTTTCGGTCAGGTGGGCGGCACGTATCTCCCTCAGCAGAATATTCCGCTGTTCAAGGGCAAACACAACCTGTTACTGGGATCCGTGGCCGCCTATCAGCCCATCAGTCAGTTGGGTAAAATCAAAGTAGGCGTCAAAGCGGCCGAAGCCGATGTCCGCATGGCAGAAACGCAGGTAAGCAAGGCCGAGCTGGAAGTATTACAGGGTGTTGAAAAGCTGTACTACGGCCTGCTCATCACCCAGAAACAACTCGACGAAGCCAACGCGAATGTGCAGTTAACGCAGGCGAAGTTATACGACGTGGAGAGTGCCTTACTGGCGGGAAAAACGGACGAAGTATATAAGGTAGGACTACAGGCCGAGTTAGCCAACCAGCAGCAGAAAGTCGTGCAGATTATGAACCAGATGGAAGATTACTCTGCCGATTTAAGAAACGTACTGGGGGTACAGGACACCACGGCTTTCCAATTGGCAGATGTAAACGTAGAGCCTGCATCCATTCAAACGCTGCAAGCCTATCAGCAGGAAGCAAAGAACGCTAACCCGGACGTCAAACTGGCCAATCAGACCATTGAAAAAGTGAATTACGGATTAGAGGCGGCGAAGAAGGATAAGTTACCCAACATTGGCGTAGTGGGCGGCTACACCTATCAAAACGTAGTTTCCGATTTACCTAATAACAACTACTTTGTGGGGCTGAACCTTAGTTGGGATATTTATGATTTCGGCCGACGCAAATCGCAGGAAAATCAGCGACTTTCCCAGAAAAAACAGGCCGAAGAATACCTGGCGTACACCCAGGAAGACGTTGCCGCAAAAATTGGAAAAGCGTACCGGAAGATTACGCAGTCGCAGCGGTTGATCACGGTGGCCAATCAGGCGGTTACCTTACGTCGGGAAGAAGTGCGGATGAAAACGAATGCCCGGGAGGCAGGACTCAAACTGGAGAAAGACTTACTGGAATCAAAAGTAAATCTGGCGAAAGCAGAACAGGATTTATACTCGGCTCAACTGGCGTATCGACTGGCGGTGGCAGAAATCAATACCCTAACTGGCACGCGGTAACCTTCGCGAAATAAGACGCTATTCACAAAAACGGCAACCCCAAGTTGTCGTTTTTTTATTGCCTACTACCCAACAACCAATGATTAATCGACCCTATTTTAAAACATTTGCCTTTCATACCATCAATTAATCCGTTCATCCTCGATTTCAATAAAAACGCTCCTGAGTTGCAACGCGGGCTCTTTTCATCGCATCCTTGATACGTAATGCAAAAGAGAAGCGGGCCAGAAAGTTAGTAATCGAATGCTACCATTCATCACACTAGATAGCCACACATACTACTTTGTATTACATAGTACCTTTCAGTCTACTATCTTTGAATCATCAATCAGGGCAAAGCACCCGAAATTGATTAAGCCATGAAACTTTAAAAACACAACACGAACCTTTTTGTCAAACCAGTATCTATCTATAAAAGCCATGAAAACTTCAATCAAATCCATCTTCGCCGCTACTCTGATTGCTCTTTCTTTTGTTAGCGTAAACGCTGCTTCCCTGGAAGATCCCAAAGAAACCGCTAAAGCCTCTTACGCCGTTAACGTCTTCAAAGGCAAAGAGGGTAAAGTAAACTTCCTGCTGGAAAAAACTCAGGGTAAAAAACTCAGCGTAACGCTCCGTAATAGCAAAGGTGAAGTTCTGTTTAATGAAAATATTACCAAGAATGCCAAAGGTTACGCCCGTCGTTTTGACGTAGCTACTCTGGCCGACGGTACTTACTCCATTGAAGTATCGGACGGAGAAACAAAACTGAAAAAAGACTTCGTCATCAGCACGGATCAACCTTCTCGTACGATTGCCGTCAACTAATCTTTTATGAACGAGTAAAATGTGGTAGGTATGCAGCTGTTCTCTCATGATAGTCCTGGGCCGTAAGGTCCGGGACTATTTTTTTTGCCCGCATTCCGAAGGGTACTACGAAAGGCTATTCGAATATAGCCCGGCCCCCGCGGTAGGGAAAACGTATTTTTGCTCATCTGTACTTGCTGTCATGCCGAGTGAAGCGAAGGACTTTCCCTGGCTCTTCAAATAAATTGACTCCAGGAAGCCTATCCGCTGATTCGTAAGATCTCTCACTTCGTTCGAGATGACAGACAGGGGTATGCTCTTTCGGATTTACAATCCGAAAGCAAATCTGTAAGGGATTTATAATCCCACAGTAACGTTAATCCCATCATTACCTTAATCAGAAGCGATCACTCGCGGCTTTACCTGGAGGTTTGTTCGGAACTTCGAGGGGAAACGATCTCCAAATAATCTTTCGCAAAAAGCATAAACTGAAAATGGTAATATCGTAAACTATTAACTCGATCGGTTACCTTTGTAGCCCCGAAGCAATCAAACGAATCATGACCACAGCAACGGATCGATTAATTACGAAGTCCTCAGTTCCGACCGAAGCTCTCCGTGACCTTGCCACCCAACTCGAAGGCGAATTCTATTACGACGAAACCATGCGTACGCTTTACGCTACCGATGCTTCAGCGTACCGGGAATTTCCAGCCGCGGTGGCCCTTCCCAAGACGAAGGAAGATTTACAAACCCTTATCGCTTTTGCCCGTCAGCATCGCACCTCGCTCATTCCCCGTACCGCCGGAACCTCACTGGCCGGTCAGGTGGTTGGAGCAGGGATTGTGGTGGATGTGTCGAAATACTTTACTAAAATTCTGGAGATCAATCCACAGGAAGGCTGGGTTCGGGTACAGCCCGGCGTCGTTCGCGATGAGCTGAACCTTTTCCTGAAACCCTACGGATTTTTATTCGGCCCCGAAACCTCCACGGCCAACCGGGCCATGATTGGCGGCATGGTGGGTAATAACTCCTGCGGTTCCAATTCCGTGGTTTACGGTTCCACGCGGGAGCACGTACTGGAAGTAAAAACCCTGCTGGCCGATGGGTCCGAAGCTACTTTTGGTTCTCAGACCTCCCAAAGTCCACTGATTCAGTCTTTACTTAAGAAAGATCAGGCCCTTGCGGGAACTTCAAATTCGCTGGAAGCCGACATTTATCGCCAGACGTTTGATATTCTGTCCAATCCGGATAATCAGCAGGAAATTCGGAAGAACTTCCCCAAACCCAGCATCGAACGCCGGAATACGGGCTATGCCCTGGATATGCTCCTGAATTGTGAGCCTTTCACACCCGGCGGCATGGATTTTAACTTCTGCCAGCTGATTGCGGGTTCGGAAGGAACGCTCTGTTTTCTGACGGAAATCAAACTGCACATTAACCCGCTGCCTCCCAAGGAAGCCGGGCTGGTTTGCGTGCACTTTCATTCGGTGGATGAGGCTCTGCGGGCGAACATCATCGCCATGCAGTACAAGCCTTCGGCCAGCGAGCTGATTGATCACTACATTCTGGAGTGTACGAAGGAAAACATCGAGCAGAGTAAAAACCGTTTCTTCGTACAGGGCGATCCGGGAGCCATTCTCGTGGTTGAGTTCCGTCGGGAAACGCAGGAAGAAATTCTGGAAGTAGCCGCCCGGATGGAAGCCGAAATGAAGGCCGCTCACCTGGGTTACCACTTTCCTATTCTGTTTGGGGCCGATACCAGCAAAATCTGGACTTTGCGTAAAGCCGGATTAGGCTTGTTATCCAACCTGCCCGGTGATGCCAAAGCCGTAGCAGTGATTGAAGATACTACCGTCGATATTCATGATTTACCCGATTTCATTCGGGATTTCAATGAAATTCTGGCTCAGAATAACATGAGTGCCGTTCACTACGCCCACGCGGGTTCGGGTGAGATTCACTTACGGCCCATCATTAATCTAAAAACGAAAGAAGGAAATCAGCAATTCCGCTTAATTGCCGAAGAGATTGCCCGACTGGTCAAGAAATACGACGGCTCGCTTTCGGGAGAACACGGCGACGGTCGTCTGCGGGGCGAATTCATTTCCTGGATGGTGGGTGAAAAGAACTACGCTTTAATGAAAGAAGTAAAGCGAATGTGGGACCCCGAGAATATTTTCAATCCCGGCAAGGTGGTGGATACGCCTCCCATGGATACCTTCCTGCGGTATGAACCCGGTCAGGAAACGCCCGAGTTCAAAACCTTCTTCCGGTATCAGAATCAGAATGTTTTGCAACACGCCGAGCAATGCAACGGCTCGGGTGATTGCCGCAAGACTGAATTGAGCGGCGGTACGATGTGCCCCAGTTTCATGGCCACCCGAAACGAAAAGGAAACCACCCGCGCACGGGCCAACATTCTCCGGGAATTTCTGACCAACTCCACGCAAACCAATCGCTTTGCTCACGAAGAGATCAAGGAGGTTCTGGATTTGTGCCTGCTTTGCAAAGGCTGTAAGGCTGAATGCCCTTCTAATGTGGACATGGCCAAACTCAAAATGGAGTTTTTACAGCATTACTATGAGGAGAAAGGTATTCCGCTGCGTTCCCGGCTGGTAGCCAACTTTACCTCCCTTAATAAGCTGGCAAGTTTAGCTCCCTGGGCCTACAACGGTATTTTCGATACCCCGGCCCTGAGACGCGTCGCTAACCGGATGGTAGGCTTCCACCCCGACCGGACGATGCCTTTACTCGCCAAACAGACCTTTACCAACTGGTGGAATAAAGAAGGTAAATCGAAAAACCCGCAGGGTCGGAGTTTTTATCTATTCGCGGACGAATTTACCAATTATAACGACGTTGAAGTAGGGAAGAAAGTTGTTCAGCTCTTTGAGCGACTGGGCTATAACGTCATGCTTCCCGGCGAGAATATGCAGTCAGGACGGCCCCAGTTATCGAAAGGATTACTGAAAATGGCCAAGGAAGTGGCCAACCGCAACGTTCGACTGCTTCGCACGCTGATTACGAAAGAAACGCCACTGGTCGGTGTGGAACCCTCCGCCATCCTTACCTTCCGGGATGAATACCCTGATCTGGTGGATGACGATCTGGTGGACGATGCCAAAGCCATTGCTTCTCACGTGTACACCTTCGAAGAGTTTCTGGCTCAGGAACTGGACGCGAAACGCATCAAAGCCGACCAGTTTACGACGGAAAAACGCCTCATCAAACTGCACGGGCACTGCCAGCAGAAAGCAATGAGTTCGCTCGTGCCGAGTAAGAAAATTCTGTCCTTACCTGCCAACTACGAAGTGCAACTGATTCCTTCGGGTTGTTGTGGCATGGCGGGTAGTTTCGGGTATGAAGCCGAGCATTTTGACGTTTCGATGAAAATTGGTGAACTGGTTTTATTCCCAACGATCCGAAAACAGCCCGAAGAAGTCATCATTGCCGCGGCCGGTACCAGCTGCCGCCACCAAATTCACGACGGAACGGGCCGCAAAGCCCTGCACCCGGCGGAAATTTTGTGGAATGCATTAAAGAAATAAAAGAAAAAGGCGACTCTGAGAGTCGCCTTTTTCTTTTGGGCTTCCTAAGATTTTAATTCCAGATGGCTTTCGGATTGTAATTCAGAAAGAGCGGCTATAAATCTGAGTGCAGTCGCCCGGCTCTGCCGAGTGACCCCGTAGCTGTAAGCCTCTGGCCGTCTTCCGCTAATAAATATAGGTAACCAAGTACTTACCTACCCCGAACACTTTTCCATACCACCTGGACAAAGACCTATACTTCTAGTATTGTCACTCGACAAGCCCAAATGAAGACGGGCGAACGTATATTTCTTTGTTCATGTAGAGACGCAACTTTATCGCGTCTGGGTAGTGGGATTATAAATCCCTGACTGATGGCTTTCGGATTGCAAATCCGAAAGAGCGGTGTAAAGGCGGTTTTAAGGCAACCTCCGAACTTATAAATTCCTTCGTACCTGAGTTTGAATGAATACATCCGAACAGTACCCGATTCCAGAAAAGTAACCTAAGTACCTGAACTAAACCTGGTCAAATTTGATTTATATGTATATACATATATTTAGCTAATGACTCTACGTTCGATTCATACCATCATTCATCCCCAGCCCCGACCCATGGGTCCGCTGACGATGCATCAGCCACTTCCAGCCGCTGGACTTAATCAGATTGATCCTTTCCTGTTATTGCATCACCACGGGCCACAGGTGTTTCCCCCTCATAATAGCGGACTTCCTTTTTCCCCTCACCCCCACCGGGGTTTTGAAACGGTCACGTTCATTTACGAAGGCGACGTTCAGCATCGGGACAGCAGTGGCTTCGCCAGCACGATCAAAAAAGGAGGCGTTCAATGGATGACAACGGGCAGCGGACTGGTTCATGCGGAAGAATCTTCCGATGAATTCCGTAAAACGGGTGGCCCCGTGGAATTAATCCAGCTCTGGACGAATTTGCCCGCTCGTTATAAGATGGTGAAGCCCCATTACACGGGTTTACAGGAACAGGAAATTCCCCTGGTTTCTCTGGGTAACGGTTCGGTATCCGTTGTTTCTGGAGAATGGAATGGCGTAAAAGGCCCTATTCAACCGCTTATTGACCTTTCGCTGGCAAATGTAAGCCTGCAAACGGGCGGTTCTTTTACCCGAACAATTCCCGCTCAACAGAATATTTTATTTTATCTCCTCCATGGTTCAATCATCGTGAATGGACGGGACGTCAGCAACCGTTCTTTAGTACACTTTGCTAACGATGGTGATGAACTTACGGTGGAAGCCACCAGCGATGCACGCATTCTGATTGGTTCTGCGGAGCCCTTAAACGAACCTGTCGTTGCACACGGCCCGTTTGTGATGAACACTTACGAAGAAATTCAACAGGCCATTACTGATTATCAATCGGGCAAAATGGGGGTGTTGTAGTTAGCAGTTGCTGGTTGATAGTTATTCATTTTACTTCAGTTACAATTTTTAAAACAAAAAGGCTCTGAAAATAAGTTTCAGAGCCTTTCCTATGAAGGAATAGCTATAACGATCCTTAACTAACCTTATATGCCTGACGGCCCAGTAATACCCACTTTCCTTTTTCTTTGATCCAGGTGAGTAATACGCCAATTTTTACCTGACCCGCCTGCCCTTTGTTGGCTGTTTCGCCCGAAAGGATGTGTCGTACCAAAGCCGTATTCCCAACAATCGTGATGGTCTGATCATGGAGCGTAATCGTTTTGAAAACCGAATTCCCATTCGTGAGATTATCCACGAACGCCGTCTTGTCTTCCACGAGTCCACTCGAATGTCCGTAATTAAGTTTATCGTTGGCAATGGCATTTAAGGCACTCTTATCGCCCTTGATCATCGCCGTCTTTAGCTCTTCAACAGCAGCGGCCACCGCTGTTTCGTCTTTAGACTGAGCCATACTGGAAAAAGCCAGGAGTCCCAGACCCAGGCAGAGCAGAATCGTTTTTTTCATACAAAGGAATGTTATCTGTCGAGGTATCATTAACATGAAGACGAAAAGATCGTGGTTATTCCCTTGTTTTCCTAAATCAGGCGAGTACCGTTAGGAACTATACGCTCAGGCTGGGACAGCACAATGTTCCCGTGTTCATCCGCAAAGCCAGTCACCAGCACTTCCGAGAAAAAGTTAGCAATTTGTCGGGGCGGGAAATTCGTAACCGCCACCACCTGTCGGCCCACCAGCTCTTCTTTCGTATAAAGAACCGTAATCTGAGCGGAAGAACGTTTTTGTCCAATTTCAGGGCCGAAATCGATGAGTAACTGATAGGCAGGTTTACGAGCTTTTGGGAAATCATGAACTTCCAGAATGGTGCCTACTCTGATTTCGACGGCTTCAAAGTCATCCCACGTGATCATACCATAGAATTTTAAGTAACAGAATATTCTGCGAAGAAAGTAATACTACCATAAGAAAAGCAAAAAGGGCCCCTTTCCGCCAAGAAAAGGCCCTTTTTATGAGAGATAATTATCTCCAGAAAATAAAGTCTCCGATCCGAGAAACCCGAATCGGAGAGCGGCGTCTATCCAACCCACGTTATACCCGATCTGCAGACGCAGCAAGATCGAGTGAGATTATTATGAATGCCTGCAAAGGCGATCAAGTCTGTTTAATACTCAAATGAATAGTACAAGTTCATTAGCTGCTCTTTCCCTCTACCGCAATGTGCTATCTTGTTCTCAAATTGAGTCATTTGTTCTGCAACATTACAAGTTTTTTCTCAATTTGCTACGATTAGATTCTATTTTTTTTTACAAAAAGATAAAACAATCAGATCATTGAATTTAGATTAAAATACCTAGTTCCAAAGGCACTCCTATCAGGTAGCACCAAATAATCTATTGACATTCAAAAGATAAACCTTTTTCGTCTTTTGGGTACCCGCTATTTACTGCACTAATATATCTAATCTGCTTCGCATTTGCCTCCCTGCTTTTCTAATGAGAATTCTTGGAAAAATTATTTTTTCAGGCCGGATTTTCTTCTCCTCCTTTATGACCGGGTAATAGCCGGACTGATGTAATTTTGCAGCATGCTTATTCTTTCATTAGATACCTCGACCCAGGTATGCTCCGTAGCCCTTCACCAAAACCAGGCACTACTGGGATGCTATGAATTGCTCACGGAAAAGACCCATTCATCCATGCTGACAACGCTGCTCGAAAGCGTCGTTCAACAGGCCGGGTTTGCCCTTTCTGATCTTGATGCGATAGCAGTGGCCAAAGGCCCTGGTTCTTACACGGGCCTGCGGATCGGTGTCTCAACGGCCAAAGGCTTATGCTTTGCGTTGGATAAACCCTTACTGGCCGTTGATACCTTACAGGCCATGGCGGCTCAGTTACAGGATTTTTACCCCGAATCTCACGTCTTATGTCCGATGATTGATGCCCGTCGGATGGAGGTGTATTGTGCCCAGTACCAGGCCGGAACACTGGAGAATCTGCGGGCTACTGCCGCCGAAATCATTGATGAACATAGCTTTGAGGAACTTTTAAACGAACGACCCGTTGTATTCTTCGGGGATGGAGCCGCCAAGTGTAAACCGGCTTTGGAGCAACATAGCAATGCTCTGTTTCCGTCCCGGCTGATTTATCCTTCGGCGAAAACCGTGGGGTATCTCGCCAGCGATGCCTTTCAGCGTCAGTCGTTTGAAGACCTCGTTACGTTTGAGCCTTATTATCTCAAAGAATTCATGGGCACCAAGCCTAAACCAAAATTATAACCATTCCAAGATCAGATGGAAACGCCGGAAATCATTAATCGGGTAGCCAATTCAGGCATCAAAAGCCTGGATCTGGAAGAATATTACCACCAGGGTGAGCGGGTCATTTATGATTTGAAGGATAACCTTTTCATGGAAGCTATTCTTCGGGAAAAGGATTTTCGCGAATTTCTGAAAACCCACGACTGGAGCCAGTACACGGGTAAGAATGTAGCCATCATTTGCTCGGCTGATGCCATTGTGCCTACCTGGGCGTATATGCTGCTGGCCGTTCATCTGGAGCCTTACGCTCACCAGCTGGTCTTTGGAGATTTACAGGCTCTGGAAGATCGTTTATTTCAGGATGCTTTGTCTCAGATCGACCCTCAGGATTTTGAGGGAGCACGCGTAGTGGTGAAAGGATGCAGTACGTACCCGGTCCCCATTTCGGCGTATGTAGAAATTACCCGGAAACTGAGGCCTGTGGCTCAGACCCTCATGTTTGGAGAGCCCTGTAGTACCGTACCCTTGTACAAGAAAGCTAAGAAATAAAGCAAACGGACTGAAGCAATTCAGTCCGTTTTTGTTAGGGACTAGCCCGGAAAATTCACTCGTATGTTGCTTCTGACCGGCATTACCAAAGGTCTGAAAATACCCGGTATCTGACGTTTTCGTTCCGATCTGTCTCTATTATTCGTTAGTAGTTAGTTCTTTTCAATATTTTTGTGGAAAGTTTTACTGCATGAATGCTCAATTAGCCAACAACATTTTCCGGAAAAGTATACATGATTACCATCGTACGGATCACGTTGATACTCCCTTGAATAATCCTTACGATTCAGGAACGATTGAATCGTATCTCTATCATAAAAACTGGATCGACACCGTTCAATGGCATCTGGAAGATCTGATTCGGGATCCGAACATTAATCCTGCGGAACTGGTCGGCCTGAAGCGACGCATTGATGCTTCCAATCAGGACCGGACGGATATGGTGGAAAGAATGGACGACTGGTTCATGGCATTTTTCGGAGAGATCTCCCGCAAGCCTGCCGCCCGCCTGAACTCCGAAACTCCCGCCTGGTTACTGGACCGGATGTCGATTCTTCAGCTTAAAATTTACCACTTCCGTGAACAGGCGGAACGTTCAGATGCCTCGGAAGAACACCTGACTAAAGCCAGACAGAAGCTTCAGTTGTTACTCGAACAGGAACAGGATTTAGCCACCTGCTTTGACGAGCTTTCGGAGGATATCCGGGAAGGTAATCGTTACATGAAGGTGTACCGGCAGATGAAAATGTATAATGATCCGGCTCTGAACCCCGTGTTATACCAGCAGAAATAAGTTCAGAAAGTAATCCTCAAAGCTGAAGCCCTGATCCAAGAGTCAGGCGGATAGCTATCGAATGAAGCAATTGATCATTTTTCGGTTTTCGGCGATGGGCGACGTCGCCCTGTTAGCTCCTGTAGTACGGGCGATTGCCCAGCAATATCCTGACCGGCAGTTAACCGTAGTTACCCGACCTAAGCTGGCAGCTTTTTTCGAAGGGATGGCGGGAGTACAGGTTTTCCCTGCCGATTTGCAGGGGCGTCACAAAGGTCTGAAGGGCCTCTACCAGCTTTACCGGGATCTGAAGAATTCGGGCGAGATTGAGTATGTGATTGATGCCCATCAGAACCTGAGAACTTCCATTCTCAAATCCTTCTTCGCTCTTTCCGGCATTCGTTCTACTACCCTTGATAAAGGCCGTTCGGATAAGAAAGCCCTTACGCGTCCCGAACATAAAGTATTAAAGCAGCTACCTCACAGCGTTGAAAGGTATTTGCAAACCTTTGAAAAAGCAGGATATAAAGCCCAGATTGCGGCACCGCCTTATTTTGCACTGGGGGCTCGGGACGAGTTGGAACGGTATCTGAAAGACCAGGCTGTTCCTGACAAATCTCCTGACGTTCAGTGGATTGGACTGGCTCCTTTTGCTCAGCATCAACAAAAAATGTGGCCTTTTGACCGCATGCAGAAAGTGCTGGACCTGATTACCCAACGTCAGAACGTTCGCATTTTTCTCTTTGGTGGTGGGGAAGCAGAACTCGCTCAGCTGCAAACGCTGGAAAAAGCGTTTCCACAAGCCCTGCTCGTGGCGGGAAATTTATCTTTTCGGGCCGAACTGAACCTCATTCATCAGCTGGATCTGATGATCTGTATGGATTCTGGTAATATGCACCTGGCTGCCCTGAATGGCGTTCCGGTGCTTTCCATTTGGGGAGCGACGCATCCGTTTGCCGGCTTTGGGCCCTGGATGCAATCAGAAAAGAATATCGTGCAAATTCCGACGGAAGAGCTAAGCTGCCGCCCCTGCTCGGTTTTTGGCAACAAACCCTGTGCCCGCGGAGATCTGGCCTGTCTGAACTGGATCACCCCGGAAACGGTAGCCAACCGGGCCATAGAGTTACTTCAATCCGAATAGTCGTTCGCTCAAACAAAACTCCTCTGGTAATCCCATTGCAGGTTACCAGAGGAGTTTCTTTGGGGGAATGCTAACTCGAAACACTAAACCCAAAACGTATTTATTAACTGGCCGTTACCTCTAAGGTCACTTCTACATTATTACGGGTGGCATTGGAATAAGGACAAACCTGATGGGCTTTCGCGACCAGGGCTTCTGCCGTAGCCTGATCCACCCCGGGAATATTTACGTTCAGCGTCACCGCCAGACCAAACCCACCCGCATCGTTTTTGCCGATACTTACTTCCGCCGTCACAGTGGTTGTTCCCGTTTTTACTTTTTCAGTGCGAATAATCAGGCTCAGGGCACTGTCGAAACAGGCCGCGTAACCCGCTGCAAATAATTGCTCCGGGTTAGTGTAGGCTCCACCGGAACCACCCATTTCTTTGGGAACGCGGACTTCGAGGTTCAGCACTCCGTCACTTGATTTTACCTGACCGTTACGGCCGCCCGTGGCAGTAGCCTGGGCTGTATACAATTTATCCATGGCGATTATGTGTTTGATTGATAGGGATTTGAATGATTATCTAAAAAGGCCTGAAGCTGGTTACGTAACTGAATAGCCTGCTCCACTTCCATATTCATGCAACTGATTAACTGATGGGGAATATCCGATGCTTTGTTTTTCAAAGCTTTACCAGCTTCCGTCAGGGTTATGTTTACCACTCGTTCATCGGCTTTATTCCGCGTCCGAACCACCAGCTCTTTTTCCTGCATCCGCTTGAGCAGAGGCGTTAACGTCCCACTGTCCAGCCAAAGCTTCTCTCCCAGTTCTTTTACCGTTACCGATTCTTTTTCCCACAAAACCAGTAAAACCAGGTATTGAGGATACGTCAGCGACAATTCTTCAAGCATGGGACGATACACCGACGTAATGAGGCGGGAAGCCGCATAAATCGGAAAGCAAAGCTGATTATCTAGTTTCAGGTGTTCCATAGTTGTTTGATGATGCAAATGTATTGCATGCAATTTAATTTTACACAATATATTTGGAATTATTTTGGCAGACTCTTAGAGAGTGGTAACATTTGTCCTATAGGCCTTTTATCCAATAACTGTCATCTCGAACCAAGACAGAGACCTTACTTGCATGGCAAATCATTGCCTTGTTGGATGGGTACCTTAAGGAATCCATACGCTTCTTCGCTTTCAATTACCAGTTCAAGTTATCAGCGAACGCACTGCAATGCCTGTTCCCATCCCTAATAACTCGTTAAAGATCATCAAAAATGGAGTCTCGTTAGCCAAGACTCCATTGCATACGAAGTTTTATGGTTACTTACCCGCCTTTTCGGCTTTCTGTTTTTCTTCTTTGGAGCGAACCGTAGGATATTTGATCCCTAACTGCTCCAGATATGATTTATACTTGCCTGGGTTGTAATAGTACTTCTTCATTTCTTCCCGGTATTCCGCCATGATCTCCGTGTTCAGGTGAACGGCAGGTTTATCCGTCTCCCGAACCAGCGGCTCGTATTTCATATCTTTCGTCTGAACGTTGGTATAGTAATCCCAGGATTTTTTGATTAAATCCGGATTCACCAGCAAATCCAGGATCGTCATAGCCTCTACCTTCGCCCCGGCCGTTACGCCTTTGTGAGCAATCGGCGTGGCCATCGAAATGGCATTGGCCCAGTGGTGACCGGGTAAACCCGGAATATTGGAAGGATAACGCAATACAATCGTTGGCATGGACCACGCAATGTCCGCAATATCATCCGAGCCGCCGCCCAGTGAAACCACGGGGGGCTCAATGGTACTGTCTATTTTAGTAGCTAAGCCATTTTTTTCCGGTGACATCAATTCTTCCTGAATGGCTTTGGCCAGCGTCTGATCTTCGGTGGACCAGGTGGGCAAGCCTACCCGTTTGATGTTCTGGAAGGTTACTTCCGCCATGGGCTTATTGAAGTGACCCGGCCAGGCCGAACCCAGAATTTCGTAGCTGTATTTGGTATCGGTCATGATCGAGGCTCCTTCGGCCATTTTCACGCCGTAATCGAACAACTGCTTGATTTTGTCATAACTACGTTCGCGGAAATAATACCAGACCGAAGCCTTGGACGGCACTACGTTAGGCTGATCGCCGCCGTCCACAATCACATAATGCGAGCGTTGGGTGGGCAGTAAGTGTTCACGCTTAAAGTTCCAGCCGATGTTCATTAACTCCACGGCGTCCAACGCACTTCGGCCCCGCCAGGGAGCTCCGGCGGCGTGAGCGGCGGCTCCTTCAAAGTTAAACTTCACCGAAACCAGCCCGTTATTACCCACGTCCCCATACGTCACGCCGAGGTTATTGCCCACGTGCGTGAAAATGCAGGCGTCTACATCCTTGAAATACCCATCCCGGATGTAATAGGCTTTCGTACCTACCTGCTCTTCAGCAACGCCCGGCCAGAGCATGAGTGTGCCGGAAATTTTCTCCCGTTCCATGATTTTCTTCAGGGCCAGAACGGCAGTTATATTCAGGGGATTACCCGAATTATGACCTTCGCCGTGACCGGGAGCTCCTTCAATGATGGGATCGTGATACGCTACACCGGGCTTTTGCGAAGCTTTGGGAATACAGTCGATGTCAGAACCCACCGCGATTTTAGGCTTGCCCGTGCCCCAGGTTGCCGTCCAGGCAGTCGGAATGCCTCCGATGCCTCTCTGAATGGTAAACCCGTTTTTCTCTAAGATTCCGGTCAGGTATGTAGAGGTTTCGTGTTCCTGAAAGCCCAGTTCGCCGAAGCTGAAGACCATGTCATTCATTTCTGCCGAAAAGTCTTTCATTTTATCAATTTCCAGTACTAATTCCTGCTTTAAGGATTCCAGTTTTTTAGCCGGAACCAGCAGATTTACCGAAGCTTCAGGGGCTTTTTTTTTGCTCTGAGCTTCTGCGTTACCCAGACTTAACCCTAACAGGGCTAGTCCGCAGAGTAGTGATAGTTTCATGGATCGTTTGAGTTTGTTTCTTTAGGGCTGATTGATGGGTACCAGCGTTTTCCATCCGCTGCCAGCTTTTTTGCTGGCAGCCAGTACCTGGACTGCTGCTGCCAGCAAAGAAGCTGGCAGCAGCAGCTCAGAGCAATTCCTGGTTGTAAATGGGCTGTCCTGGAAAGTTGACCTCGAATGTTGGGTTACCAATAAAAAAAGATTGATGAAATCAGGATCAGTAACTTTTATAACCATTAATAACCCATCCATCAACCATTATTCAGATGTAATCAACACCAACAACGATCAACCAACAACTAAAAATTACCATTCACAGCTGAACTCATCAAAGCTGCCGATGGGTGCTCCGTCGGGTTCCTTGGAAGAAGGCGTGATGATGACCGTTTCGGGGCTTGCTTCGAATTGCTGAATCTGCGAAACGGCAAAAAGGTACTGAGCCTTCTGGTTGACGTCTTTAACCGAACCAGCCGATTTTTCGAGCCAGTCTTTCAAATCTTTCAGTTTCAGGGAAGCCACGGCCCGCACCTGACTGGCGGCATCTTTATTAGCGGCCAATTGTAGTAATCGATCCAGTACGGCCGCATTTACCACACGTTGAACTTCGCCGGCATACCCTTCCTGAACGGGAGCTTTCCAGGTTGCTGCTACTACTTTATCCACCACTTCACTAAAATCGGGCAAAGAGGATTTAATGGAATGGTTGCCAATTAGTCGGGCCGCCCGTTCGTGCTGTAATACAAAACGCAGGGTCATGTTAGCCGCCGCTTCCGCGGGAGCCAGCGGGTCGAAGGTTAAGCCCGTGCGATCTTTGAATACTTCGCGGAAGTTTTCGTTAAATCCGTACGGACGGGGCGGGATCAGTTTGACCACATTGGCGGGCAAGACCAGTTCTTCGGGTTTCAGCGTGGCCATGAGGGCATCGAGGGCTTTGCGTTGCTCGTCTCCCGACACGTATTCCATCACTTTCTGCTTGTCGCCCCGAACGGCGTAGGTATAAAATACGCCGCCCACTACTTTACTGGCCGCTTCGATCTGGTAGCGATGGAACAAATAAATGGGGACGAGGGCTTCTTCCAGCGTTGCCATCGGAGCGTTCATGGGAATTTTCTTTTCGCTGAAATTATTCAGGGCAATCCGGCGGACCTGCATGACGCGGTTGAGTTCCTCCACCGAATTTTTACCATTATCCCACAAGTGCGTGATGGGGTGAGCCGACCCTTCCGGGCGACCGTCCTGATCGCTCAGAAATAAGAAACCTTTGGCGATGTAATCATCAATAATTTTCTTCAGTCCCGCTTTTTCTTCTTCCTTCGTCCTGAACTCGCGGTAGGCGTAGTTGATGGCTACTTTATCCCAGCCACCAATTTCCTTGGTATAAGCATCGGCCAGACTCAGTTTGTTCTGACCCATCACCCGAACCAGCGGGTGCGGATAATCCATCACCGACGCCCGATCATTATGGTTGGAAGCGTAGTTGTGAGGCAGACCCAGGGTGTGACCCGTTTCGTGAGCCCCTAACTGCCGCAGACGGGCCAGAGCCATTTCTTCGGCTTCCTTGCTGGGTTTGTCACTTTCATACTCCCCTACCAGGCCATTCGCAATGAGGTAATCCTGACGAACGCGAAGGGAACCCAGGGTTACTTTCCCTTTGATAATCTCACCCGTGCGGGGATCAATCACGCTTGCTCCGTACGACCAGCCCCTTGTCGAGCGATGCACCCACTGGACAAGGTTATACCGAATATCCATCGGATCGGCTGAATCGGGTAATACCCGCACCTGGAAGGCATTTTTGAAACCGGCGGCTTCGTAGGCCTGATTCCACCACGCAATTCCATCCATTAACGCAGAACGAATGGGTTCCGGAGCACCGGGATCCATGTAATACACAATGGGCTTCACGGCTTCGGAGACGGCTGCGTTCGGATTTTTCTTCTGCAGGCGATGCCGACGGATGTATCGCTTCTCAATGGCCGTGCTGAACGGCGACGAATAGTCAAAATAATCAATAGAGTTAATCCCCGCCCGAGGGTCAAATTCGCGGGGCTGGAAACCCGGCTCGGGTAATTTGATGAAGGAATAATGTTCGCGAACGGTCACGGCATTGGGAGTCGGAACGACTTCCCGCAGGAAGGCTCCCGGCTGTTCACCCGTCAGCGTGACGGTTACTTCCACTTCCGTATTTTCAGGAAAGTTTTTGGTATAGGGCAGGTAAAAGGCACAACGCGTAGGGTCTAGCCGAAACACGCCCTGTTTGGTACGGGCCAGACTGGAAGCGGCTTCGTACCCGTCGCGTAAAAAAAAGCTGGTGGCGTCTACTAAAACGGATTTACCTTCTTCAGCGGCCACATCAAATCCCCATAAAGCGGATTGGGCGAAGGATTGCTCCACGGCCCGAACTTCCATTTTTTCGCCAGAGGTGGCCCGGTATCCGTAGTTCTGTTCCAGCATCAATACCTTCGGTCCCGTCCGCTGGAATTTAATGACTTTGGCAGCCCCCATTTTTCCGCGATCCAATCCAATATCATTGGAACCTACACCCGCCGGAAGCGTGGTATGAAACAGCATTTCGGTATCCAGCTTATCAATTTCCAGATACATTTTACCTTTTTTGGCATCCCAGTACAGATTGAGATAACCGGGCATTTTCTGCAGGCCATTGGTAACTCCCGAAAGACCCTGAGCAAAGGAAGGCAGCGAACACGCCAGCGACGCGGCTAGTAATAGAACTTTACGCATAAGAAGTATTGGTAAGGAAATCAATGGGAAATGAACCGTTTCACAACAAAATATTGTCATTCATTCATAATGCAGAACAATATTAAGTCACTTACACTTTTCACCATCAATTATACAAACAATACTTAAGATTATAGTAGAATTAGAGACCTATTCTCTTATTTAACCGTCCAGCCGGAAGATTGTATGTTTGTGGCGTTTTACAACCCAGACCTGCCGGCTCTGGTCTGAATCGTCTTTTAACTATGACCATTATTGAACTGGATCACGTCGCTCTATACGTAGCCGATACGGAAACGAGTATTACTTTCTACCGGGATGTGCTGGAACTGGAAGCCTTGCCCCGCCCCGCCTTTGATTTTCCGGGAGCCTGGTTTAGCCTCGGCGGTACCAAGCAGCTGCATTTATTAGGCAATCGAACGGAGGTAGTGAATGGAGAGGTATTAGGCTCCCGCAAGAATCATTTTGCCGTGAAAATTGCGGATATGGATGAAACGGAAGCGTTCCTGAAACGTAAAAACGTAACCTTTAAAGGCCCCAAAGCCCGCCCCGACGGCATTCGTCAGATTTTTCTTCAGGACCCGGACGGGTATTGGATTGAATTAAATGAGTAATGGAGGCTCCGTTCTGACTGTTCGGTGAGAAGCGGTTGCCTGAAATAGTTTTAAAGGGTTCCAACGTTTCGGTTCCCAGCCGGGTCTCCTTTTGACAACAACAAGTGAAGTGCTTCTCAATTAGAGGGGTATTTGAATACATTAGCAAAAAAGCTCTGGATACCCAGAGCTTTTTTCTTTAGTAACTTCCCGAAAGTTTAAAACTTTCGGGAAGTTCTGTTTCTGCTTCCAGCCAGTCTTTAACAAAACCTGGAGCAGTTCTCCAGTCAAGAGGTATTCCGAGTAATCAGCAAAAAAGCTCTAGTTGACCAGAGCTTTTTTTACTTTACTAACTTTCGGGAAGTACTATTTCTCGTTCTATCACTAAACAATCCATTAAATCACGCCCGCTTTAGCTTCCCGCAGGTATAACTGAATGGTATTTTCCAGACCGTAATACAAGGCATCACAAATCAGGGCATGGCCGATGGATACTTCCAGTAAGCCCGGAATGTTCTGCTGAAAATAGCGGAGATTATCCAGACTCAAGTCGTGCCCCGCGTTAATGCCCAGGCCCAATTCATTGGCCCGTTCAGCCGCCTTGATGAAGGGCGTCAACGCCAATGACTGATCGAGTGCATATTGATGAGCATAAGGCTCTGTATATAATTCAATGCGATCAGCTCCAACCGCAGCGGCTCCCTCTACCATGGCCACGTCAGCATCCACAAAAATGGAAGTACGGATGCCCGCTTCTTTAAAGGTCTTCACCAGATCCGTGAGTAATTCTTTATTCGCAAGGGTGTCCCAACCCGCGTTAGACGTAACGGCTCCGAGTACGTCGGGCACCATCGTTACCTGAGCCGGTTTTACCTGAAGAACCAGATCAACGAATTTCTGCTCCGTGGGATTTCCCTCGATGTTGAACTCCGTCGTTAGTACTTTGCTCAGATCCAATACGTCCTGATACCGAATATGACGTTCGTCGGGACGGGGGTGAACGGTGATTCCTTCGGCTCCAAATCGTTCGCAATCGAGGGCCACTTTAATAACATCCGGATTATTACCCCCGCGGGAATTTCGCAGCGTGGCTACTTTATTGATGTTTACCGAAAGACGAGTAGGCATAAATCGTATGATATGCAGGGGTGCTAGCACAGGAAAGCCCCTTCTGCGGTTGAGATTTTGTAACTTTGCAAGGTAGAGAACTCTTCTTTAGCAAGAACAGTTCTAAATAACGCATCAAATATTGCGGGAAATCTTTTTAAATCTTTATAGATCAATCCTGAATTTTTAGGTCATGTCTTTAAAATCAACCATCGAAGCTGAAATTAAATCAGCGATGCTCGCGAAAAATCAGTCACGCTTACTGGCACTGCGGGCCATTAAATCTGCCATCTTATTAGAAGAAACCTCTGGGACGGCTCACGAATTAACTACCGATCAGGAAATGAAAATCCTGATGAAAGCCGTCAAACAACGGAAAGATTCGGCGGAAATGTACGTTGGCAATGGTCGCCAGGAACTCGCCGATAAAGAATTTGCGGAAGTAGCCGTTATTGAAGAATTCTTACCCAAAATGCTGACCGAAGACGAACTCAAAGCCCGTTTACAGGAAATCATTGCCCGCGTGGGAGCCAGCGGCCCCGGGGATCTGGGTAAGGTGATGGGTGTAGCTACGAAAGAACTGGCCGGAAAAGCTGAAGGCAAAGCCATTTCAGCGACCGTGAAGCAGTTGTTGCAGTAGATGAGTCAGGCAAATTCTATACTGTAGAGACGCGGCTTTTAGTTACTATTTGGGATTATAAATCCCTGACAGGTGGCTTTCGGATTACAAATCCGAAAGAGCGGTTCATTAGTATTTAAACTGTAGAGACGCTCCCGCTATGGTTACTATTGGGATTATAAATCCCTGACAGCTGGCTTTCGGATTACAAATCCGAAAGAGCGGTTTATTAGTATTTAAACTGTAGAGACGCTCCTGCCATGGCTGGTGAAGACACCAGCCATTACTAAACGCCTAATGGTTGATGAAGACACCAACCACGGCAGATGAAGTAACTATCAATCAAACCTGCTCAAACCCAAAATCAAACTATTTTCAAATCCTACCCATTCCTAAATGAATTTCAATTTTCTTGACCTGTTGTTACTGATACCTCTGGCTTACGGAGCGTATACGGGATTTAGGCGGGGCGTGCTGGTCGAGATTATTGCGGTTATTGCATTTGCCGTATCCATTATTCTTGGATTCAAGCTATTAAACGAAGCCATTGCCTTTGCAGCCCCCTACGTGGGGGAAACCATTGGTCGAAAGTTTCTGCCTTACATTGGCTTTTCCAGTATTTTTGTACTGGTCATTTTTACCATTAATCGCTTCGGCTGGCTGCTTCGACGAAGCATGCGTTATACCATTTTCGGCAGTTTCGACAGCATGGCCGGGGCCGTCGTAGGTTTATTTACGTACGCCTTCGGTATTAGTATTTTTTTATGGTTACTCAATGCTCTCCAGGTGGGTTATCCCAGCCGCGAACAGATGAAGGGCAGTTACGTTTACCCCATCATCCGTCCCTTTGCTCCGAAAGTCATGGACAAGGTATCGGATGCCATTCCCAAGAGTGACCGATTGATTGAAAAAGTTGATCAGTTACGAAAAGATTAAGTATAGAATTGGAACCCAATGAGTTAGATTACAGTTGGGCAAAGAATCAGGATTTCGAGCAATGGAACACACGGTTATACAAAAACAGGATATTCGGAAAATCTCGGCGGAAGGGCTGAAGACCTTTCTGGTTGAGCACGGCGAGCAGGGCTTCCGGGCCAAACAGATTGTAGAGTGGTTATGGAAGAAGTCGGCCCGCAGCTTTGACGAGATGACGAATCTTTCCAAAAAAACGCGGGAAGTCCTTGCCGAACACTTCGAAATTCGCCCCATCAACGTCTCCAGGCAGCAGATTTCAAGCGATAAAACGATCAAGTCGGCTTTTCAGCTTTTTGACGGTAAACTGATCGAAGGCGTATTAATCCCCGCCGACGACCGGATGACGGCCTGTGTGTCGAGCCAGGTGGGTTGTTCGTTAACCTGTAAGTTCTGTGCAACGGGTTACATGGATCGCGAGCGAAACCTCGACCCGGCCGAGATTTATGATCAGGTCGTAGCCATTAAAAATCAGGCTGAGCAGAACTATAATCAGCCGCTGACCAACATCGTGTACATGGGTATGGGCGAGCCCCTGCTGAATTATGCGAATGTGCTCAAGTCAGTCGAGTACATTACCTCGCCTGAGGGTCTGAACATGTCACCCAAGCGGATTACGGTCAGTACGGCCGGAATTGCCAAGATGATTCAGAAACTTGGTGACGACGGTGTGAAATTCAATCTGGCTCTTTCGCTGCACGCGGCGAATGACAGCAAGCGGAATCAGATTATGCCCATTAATGAGAGCAATACGCTGCTCGCTTTGAAGGATGCCCTGAAGTATTTCTACAATAAAACGGGTAATAAAATCACGCTGGAGTACATCCTGTTTTACAACTTCAACGACTCGCTCGAAGATGCGAAAGAGCTCTGGAATTTTGCCAAGCACATTCCCAACGCTCACATCAACATCATCGAATACAACCCCATTGAAAACGCTCAGTATAAGAACACGGATCCGCAGACGCTGTCTAAGTTTGCCCGTTTCATTGAGCAGAAAAACATACCCATTACGGTGCGTCGCAGTCGCGGAAAAGACATTGACGCCGCCTGCGGTCAGCTGGCTACGAAAACAGCTCCGGCTACCGTTTCGGCCTAGCGATCCTCTGCATTTAAAATATTTTGGTCCTGCGGCCAAACAAAATTTCGAAAATTGAGTTGAAAGATAATTTTGTTTCTTCCAATAAAAATTCGGTATTTCCGGCATCAATCCGAAGGATAGCTGGACAATCCGCCTGATCTTTGCTCTAACGATTGGTCAAATGTACATTCGCCACTCGTTAGAGCTTTTTTCTTGTCAGACGTTAAGTAGATTTCCCCGGATACTCTTAACAATTCCTTAACATTAGGCTTAATCCCTTTGCGTAGCTTCGCGTCAAAATAGCCCCCTTAACTCCTTATGTTTGGCTTAGAGACTGGAATTTTCTTTCTTCTGTGTATCTGCCTTTTCTGTGCTTGTGCTTTCGAATTCGTGAATGGATTTCACGATACGGCCAACGCGGTAGCTACCGTCATTTACACCAATTCACTGAAACCCAACGTGGCCGTGATGTGGTCGGGCTTCTGCAACTTCCTCGGCGTATTTTTTGGGGGAATCAGCGTAGCCATGGGTATTGTTAATCTTCTTCCCGTTGAACTGCTAATCGACCAAAATGTCTATCATGCCGTGGCGATGGTGCTATCTCTATTGATAAGTGCCATCATCTGGAACCTCGGCACCTGGTATTTTGGTCTTCCTTCTTCGTCTTCCCATACGCTGATTGGCTCCATCCTCGGCGTAGGTCTGGCGTATTCCTTATTACCCGAGAACGTATCGGGCGTGAGCTCGGTAAACTGGGACAAAGCGAAAGAAACCGGCTTTGCTCTGCTTATTTCCCCCCTGGTTGGTTTTAGTCTGGTAATCATTCTGATGTTTATTTTGAAAAGAACCATCAAAAATGACATCATTTTTAAAGAGCCGAAGAAAAATCAGGCACCTCCCACCTGGATTCGGAGTATTCTGGTGGCCACCTGTACGGGCGTTAGTTTCTTCCACGGTTCCAATGACGGACAAAAAGGCGTGGGTCTGATCATGCTGATTCTCATCGGCATTACTCCGGCTTACTTTGCTCTGGACGAACACAAGGACACCTCTCACATGCAGACGAATCTGGTGCAGATTCAGCGTCTGGTCAATAACATTGAAGAGTCCCGTCTGGCGGCGGTAGATCAGGAACGGCTGAAGGTGGTTAAAGCCAGCATCGTTGATCTGGACAGCGTCCTGAAGGTCTCTAACGGAAAAATTCCTCCTCAGTTGCGTCTGGAATCCCGTAAGGACATTCTCCTGATTGCCCGCGATTTATCCAAAATCCAGAAAGACGGAGCCTTAACCCTGAACCGTGATGAAGTAGCGACGCTGGATTCATCACTCAAGGGCCTGAAATCTTACACGGAATACGCTCCAACCTGGGTTATTCTGCTGGTTTCGCTGTCACTGGGTCTGGGAACGATGGTAGGCTGGAAACGTATCGTCGTAACCGTAGGTGAAAAAATTGGTAAGCAGCACCTGACCTACGCTCAGGGAGCCAGTGCCGAGTTAGTAGCAGCCGGTACCATCGGACTTTCTTCAGGATTAGGATTACCCGTATCGACCACGCACGTTCTTTCTTCGGGTATTGCCGGAAGTATGGTTGCGAATAAGGGAATCAAGAACCTTCAGGCCAGCACCATCCGTAACATCGTTTTAGCCTGGGTATTAACCCTGCCCGTATCGATGATTCTGGCGGGAACGCTGTTCATTCTGTTCCGCACTATTTTATAGTTGTTGGTTGTTAGTTCTTAGTAAAATAGTTGAGGGTGGTTCGTTTAGATTTTTCGATAACGAACCACCCTCAACTATTTATAATCAGTTTTAAACAACTACCAACCAACCACTATCAACTAAACAGCAAGTTCCTGAAGAGCCAGCCAGCTCATCAGCCCCGCTCCGATTTCCAGCGAATGCTCGTCTACGTCGAACGTAGGCGTGTGTACGCCTGAAACAATGCCGCGTTCTTCATTACGGGTTCCCAGACGATAGAAACAGGAATCGGTTACCTGAGAATAGAAAGCGAAGTCTTCTCCCGCCATCCAAATATCCAGATCAACAATGTTTTCGGCTCCCATATAGTCGCTGGCCTGAGCCCTCAGCCGACGGGTCAGTTCAGGGTGATTTTCCAGATAAGGATATCCCCGCACGATGTTTACTTCGCACTCCGCTCCCATGCTTTCACACAAACCTTCGGCCAGTTTCTGAATTCGGCGTAAGCCTTCTTCCCGCCAGGTTTCGTTCATGCAGCGAAACGTTCCATCGATCTTGACTTCGTTAGGAATCACATTGGTGGCCCCATTGGCAATGACGCGGCCAAAAGATAACACCGAAGGTGAATTCTGAGGACGGTTCCGGGAGACGATCTGCTGCAAAGCGACAATCAGATGCGACGCTACCAGCACGGGATCCACGCCTAGTTCGGGAGCAGCTCCGTGTCCACCTTTGCCCTTAACCGTCAGGTAAATTTCATCCGTGGAAGCCATATACATTCCTTCACGAAACCCGATTTTCCCGACGGGTACCTGGGGAGCCACGTGCTGACCAATCATGCCCTGAGGAGCCGGGTTTTCCAGTACTCCCTCCCGAATCATCATGGAAGCTCCACCGGGAGCCAGTTCTTCTCCGGGTTGAAAAACGAGCTTGACCGTTCCTTCGAATTCATCTTTCAGATCCGTCAAAATACGGGCCACACCCAGCAGAGAGGCCGTATGCACATCGTGTCCACAGGCGTGCATCACGCCGGGATTGGTACTTTTATACGTTACATCGTTGGCTTCCAGAATGGGCAATGCGTCCATATCTGCCCGGAGAGCTACTACTTTTTTCGAAGGATTTTTTCCTTCCAGTAAAGCGACCAGCCCCGTGTTTGCTATGGCCTGAGGAGCCAGCCCTAAGGCTCGCAGCTGGCTTGCCACGAACTTCTGGGTTTCGTATTCCTGAAAAGACAGCTCCGGGTTACTGTGTAAATGACGGCGATTCGCCACAAAATCAGCAGCGTACTTCGCAGCTAAAGCCTTTATTTTTTCTTTCATGATCAGTCTTCCATCAAAAGTTGTTGCACTGCTACTTTTAGCGGCGGTAAATCATTAATTAAAACGGAGCGAATATCATCCAGGGTTACCCGTCCGTTGTCTTCTTCAATTCCTCTGCTTACCTCAATGAGATGAACGAGAGACGCTAACAAATTACCCTTCAGCAGATTAACCTGGGTAATCGCCTCTCCAATAATATTCAGTTCTTCAGCAATGGCCTGAATCAATGGCAAATTTCCATCCATTTCCTTCAGATTGTAGCCCGTGCCTAATACAGCCTCAATTTCATGAATGGACAACTGAATTTCAATAAGGTACTTCTTTTCATAAACGGTAATCATAACTACGACGGTCAGGAACACTCATCGAAGACGGTTCATCTTCATACGTCTGTTCGGGTACTTGGGTGGCGGAGATGAATGAAGTGTATTGTTTTTTACCTTGTCAAACCCGATCCATGGATCTTTCAAATTTTTGCAAAAATAGAAGGCAATACCTACGATATTCGTTGTATAAAAAAATTTAATCGCCTTCCAACCTTTTTCCAGTCAACTGTGTCAACTCTTCAGGAGGAAAAAGACATGGCCTAACCTTTACCAATGACTTTTGATGAACAAGCACTAGTAAGCGGCTGCCGCCGGAAAGATCGCGTCTCGCAGCGTCGTTTGTACGACGCGTTCGCAGGACGGATGCTGGTGGTATGCCTGCGGTACGTCAAAAGTCGGGACGAAGCCGAAGATATCCTTCAGGAATCGTTTATTAAGGTCTTCGATAAGATCGACAGTTTCCGGTTTGAGTCCCCACTGGCCGCCTGGATCAAACGGATTGTGGTGAATACCGCTCTGAATTACCTGCGGGATAATCGCCGCTATCATTTCACGGAAGAGCTTGAGCACGTACAGGAAGAAGTGGCCACGACCTTTACCGATGATCTTCAGTGGAAAGACCTTCTGGCACTCGTCCAGGAATTACCGCCGGGTTGCCGGGCCGTCTTCAACCTCTATGCCATCGAAGGATATCAGCACCAGGAAATTGCCACCTTACTGGATATTTCGGAAGGCACCTCTAAATCCCAATACAGCAGAGCTAAAACTCTGATGCAAAAGATGTTACTAAACCGCCGCATCGCTGAAAACAGACATTAACATGAATTTACCCTGGACATGAGCCAGTTAGAACCGAACGATTTTGAAGAACGCTGGCGTAAGGCGTTCGAGGAAGCTTCCGAATCTCCATCGGATGAGCTTTGGGATCGCATCGAGCAGAAACTTCCGCCCGAGCAACCCATTGGCTTGCCCCTGTTCTGGATAGGGACGGTGCTTCTATTCCTGATAGGCACTTTAGGCTGGTGGTATTACCAGTCGAAGAATTCTGCTGTGCCCGAAAATCGTCCGGAATTAGCTCAGTCTGTACTTAAGAAAGAACGGATTCGTTCAATTCCTGAGAACAAAACTCCTACCGCATCGCAGGAAATGATTGTGGCTGCCCCGGCCCCCTCAGCTGCCATCTCAGCCTCCGTTCCTTCGTCCAGTCAGCCTGCTCGTAAGTCAGGAAAAACCTGGAGCAAACCTGGCCTGAACAAGGAAGCGTTAGCCGTACAAAATAGTCCCAAAGAACAGACGCAGTCAATCCATCGGCAGCCTGAAACGAGGCAGAGCAATGTGAAGAATACCTACGTTCCGGGTTCATCCATTCCCTCTATCCAATCCACGGTATCCGTTCCTTCCGTTGCTAATTCATCTACTTTCCCGGTAGCGGAAGAACCGAAAACGGTTGATTTAAAGGAAGCCTTTACTAAATCCTGGACTTTATATCCGTTCGGAAAGAAGCTAAACTCTCCAGCGGTAGCGGTCGCTCCTGTTATTTCCGTAAAACCCAAAAGCAGTTTCCCGCTCTCGAAACACTGGATCAGCTTTAATGCTTCCTGGGCCAATTTCAACCCTGCCGTTTCTACGAGTGGTGGTTATACCTCCGCTTTTTATTCGTACGCACCAGCTTACAGTGGACAGTCGCTTCCGGCGGCGGCTCAGCCTCAAACGGATACGTATCGGGGTAAGTCCCACTTTTCATATCTGCTGGAGCTGACGGGAGGAAGTCGTCTTTCTAAACACTGGTACCTGGAAACGGGCGTTCAATACCTGAAGGGGCACTCCATTCTTAATAACAATATTATTCTGACGAGCAGTAACTCCCGGAATAGCTTATATAACCAGATTCTGGAAAGCCAGAGAAGTTCCGGTCCCGGAGTCAAGGATTATGCTCCTGTGGGTGGAAACAATACCCCCAATAACCTGAGTTCGGTTTCGGTAGGGACCATCAATCGCTTCCGGTATTCCTTTGATTTTCTATCGGTTCCGGTAAGCATTGGCTATACCTTCCGTCCGGAAAAGCGGTTGAATTACTTCGCTTCCGCCGGACTTACCATGGACTTTTTCCTGAAAAACGTATTGATTGACGATACCTACGAGGATATTCCTCCCGCTGAATACGGGCCTAAAGATCGCGTGTATCGCAACATCACGACCAGTACGCAGGGAGCCATCGGAGCCAATTACCGGCTTAGTCCAAAGACGTCCCTGAATCTGAAAGCTTTTGCCCGGAAGAGCCTGATGGGCGGAATCAGACACGGGGAATACATGCAAATCCGGCCGCTTACGATGGGCATCGGCCTTGGCATCCGACGGGATTTATAAGTCCCACTTACCCGTATACCTTCAAGGCCTTAAAAACAATCATATCCTCATCCTGACTGATGAGGATATGGTTGTTTTAGGGCCTCACCAGACCAGCATCCGGTCAAACGGATCTTTATGAGGCGTGAGTACGTCCAGCTCCAGTGTTCCCAGGGTATAGTTGATGAAATCTCCCAGAAGGTCAGGGAACTCATGGTCAGCACCTTATTCTTCAAAATCCGCCGATCGGCTCAATTCTTCCCAGGCCTGAATGTGTTTTAGCTCCATTTCCAGCTTCTGTTTGTAGCGTTCGACGGCCCAGTTGCCCAGTAAGAGTCGCAGGGGAGGTTCTTCTTTCTCTACCAGAGCAATCAGAATTCCAGCCGCTTTCGCAGGGTCTCCTACCTGATTGCCATTCGTTTTTTCGAAGTAGGTACGAATCTTTCCAGCGGTTTCCGCATACTCCGGAATCGGATCAGCCAGCTTGATGGAAGTCCCCGCAAATTCCGTCCGGAACGGACCGGGCTCCACGATGGTTACTCGTATTCCGAAGGGTCTTACTTCTTGTTGCAGGGCTTCAAACATACCTTCCAAAGCAAACTTCGACCCGTTATAATAAGCAAAGCCGGGGGTTGAGACCAGACCTGCAATGGAGGAAATGACCTGAATATATCCACTTTTCTGCTCCCGCATCAGGGGTAACACGGCTTTGGTTACGTTGATCGTTCCGAACACATTGGTTTCAAACTGAGCCCGAATCTGCTCATCGCTGGCTTCTTCCAGTGCTCCGCCCAGACCGTATCCGGCATTATTAATCAGTACATCGATACGTTCGAAACGGCTCACCGCTTCCTTTACTGCAGATTCGACGGCTGAAGCATCCGTAATGTCCAGGGAAAGTTTCAGTACCTGTTCGTCCGGACCCAGGTCTTCCAGACTATCCAGATTACGGGCCGTAGCGACGACCTGCTCCCCTTTTTCCAGTAATTGCCGGGCCAGTTCCTTTCCAAAACCAGACGAACAACCCGTAATAAACCAAACCATACGTGTGAGATTTTATTGAATGAGTTTTGTATAAAGTGGGAGGCTACCCATCTTCGGTGCTCCGCTTATTTCAGAATAGCTTCCAGGGCAGGTTTTAATTCAGGATATTCATACTGAAAGTCCGTTTCCAGCCTGATGCGTTGATTTAAAATATAATTCCCCCCCAGAACGGCTACCGACATTTCCCCAAATAAGCCCTTTAATACCCAGGCCGGTACTTTCGGAGCCCAGTAGGGTTTGTGCAAAATTTCTGCTGTAGTTTTCACCAGCTCTTCGTTGGTAACGGGCTTGGGGGCCACCGCGTTATAAGCTCCCGTCCAGGCCGGATTTTCCATTGCTTCAATGTACATGCGGCAGAGGTCATCGGTGTGAATCCAGCTGACAAACTGTTTGCCCGAACCCAGCGGCGAGCCAATACCCAGTCGCACCGGAATCAGAAAACTTTTTAAGGCTCCACCTTTGGTATCCAGCACAATGCCCGTTCGAAGCTTTACCGTTCGAATTCCCAGGGCCTCCAGTTCGTCGGCCGCCGCTTCCCATTGAATGACTACCTCCGACAGGAAGTCAATGCCGGGAGTGTACTGCTCGGAAATCCATTCGGCTCCCGTGTCGGCTCCGTAATAACTAATTCCAGAAGCTGAAACGAACGACTCGAACCGATGGCCGGACGCTTTTAATTTCCGGGCAATCAAACCAATCGTCTGGACGCGACTGTCAATAATTTCCTGCTTGCGTTTTTCCGTCCACCGCCCCTCGGCAATGCCCGCTCCCGCCAGGTGAATCAGGTAATGACTATCCAGCAGGGCATTCTCATCGAGCCTATCCTTACTGACATCCCAGCGGTATTGCCTGACTTTGGGATTAATCTTTGTTTCACTCTGGCTGCCCCGGGTCAGGTAAGCCACATGATACCCTCTTTGCAAAAGCAGCTGGGTTAGCCGGGTCCCGATTAAGCCCGTTCCGCCGGTGAGTAATACCTGTTTCATTAGAGATAGAAGGTGCGTGATTTACGAATGAGTTAACGGGTTAATAACTAAGGAATCGGGAAAGAATACCGTCTTTTGTAAAAATTTCTTTTCAGACCATGCTGCGTTTCCTTTTCCTGATTCCATTGCTACTCGTGAATACTCTTGATTTTCAGACTACTTGCCGTAAAAAAAACGAGCCTCTTCAGGAATATTTCAGGTGGGAAAGCAACAAGAAGCTCATTATGGCTCATCGGACGACTCCGGTTTCGGGTTATTCAGAGAATACGCTGGCCGCGATGCAATATGCCTGCCGGGTGTCGCCCTGTGCCACGCAGGAAATTGACGTACGAATGAGTAAAGACAGCGTACTGATGCTTCTGCACGATGCTACCCTGGAGCGAACCACGACCGGAACAGGAAATCTTAGTGATTTTACGTATCAGGAATTACGAAAACTGGAACTGAAAGATGACCGCGGACGCGTCCTGAACCAGCAGCGGATTCCGGCCCTGGAGGAGCTACTGGCGTTTGCTAAAAACAAAATCGTCCTGTTTCTGGACATGAAACCCGGTACGGATCCGCAGCGGCTTTTGCAAACCTTAGTCAAACACGAAATGGTGAACGAGGTGGTAGTGATCTGTTATACCGTTGCTGAAGCTCAGAAGTTACATCAACAGTTTCCATCACTGATGCTGGCTCTGGGTTTTAATGATGAAAAAGCCATTGATACCATCCAAAAGTCCGGTATTGCTTTTCGTAATCTGGTGGCTTTGACTCCTTCACAGGTGCAGCCTGCTGCCTTTTACGACCGCATTCATCAGATGGGCATCATGACCTCCTGGGGAGCTAATAATACGGTCGATAAGCTCCCTTTTACGCAGGCAAAAGCCCAGTATCAAGACGCCCTGCTCACCGGAGCCGATATCATCTGTACGGATAGTCTGGAGCGGGTGCAATCGTTATTTACGACTAATCCACGATCAGTTTCGAAGTAACCTGAGCTGGTACCGGAAGGCTTTGGCCGATGGTTTCCAGCACGCTCGCCTCAATGGTCTGACACATGGCATTGAGCGGCAAATCATTGGGTTCAGTTCCGAAAGGCTCCTCAATTTCATTGCCGATGGCATCAACGGCGATGAAGGTATACCCAATAAACACGACAATGACGGGCGTCATCCAGCCCAGCGAATCCACCAGACCGAAGGGTAATAACAGACCGTAGAGGTAAACGGTGCGGTGCAATAATACATTATAGGTATAAGGAATGGGCGTATTGGCAATGCGTTCACAACCCGTTACAATTCCTGAAAGCTGACTCAGCGTATGATCGATAGCGGTTAAGGTGATGGAATCCAGATTCCCGGCTAATCGCTGTTGCTGAAGCCAGAAGCCCATTTCCCTTAATAAGAAGATGGGCTTAAAGCGGGCCTGCATGACCTGCGTCACTACCGATTCAGGTAAATTTCGCTCCAGATCCGCCCGTGGATCCGTCGACCTCAACTGGTGTTTCAGCGAATACGTAAAGGCGATTTGCAGGTGAATGAAGTACGCGAGTTGGGGAGCATGGATCGGCAAACCCGTGAGGGTGGTTACCTGCCGGGCCAGCGAGCGATTTTCCAGCACCAGGGCTCCCCAGAGTTTTCGTCCTTCCCAGAAGCGGTCGTAACTGGCATTATTCCGAAAGCCCAGAAAGATGGCCACGGCTACCCCAATCAGGGAAAAGGGAGTCGGGTTCAGGGCGATTTTGTATTCGAAAATTTCTCCCCGCAGGTAAACAATTACGCAACAGAAGACAAACAATACAATCAGTCTGGGATAGATCTTTTCAATGATGGAGCCTTTCCAGACAAACAGTAGGCGAAACCAGTTGTATTTAGGGGGTACGACCATGGCAAAACCTGAATTATCTTTACAAAGTAACCCTACTCCTTTCGTCTTCACCTAACGTATTTTCAGAAAAAGCGTTTCCGTCTGTCTTTTCCCAGAGCTTTTCCGCTTTCAGAACAGCTCCGCTGACGCATTATCCCCCAGATATTTCATTTTTTTTATAAATAATATAAAAATCGATTTAGGGTATAGACCTCTTTTTTAGTCATAGTCCAAATTCTCTAATCCTACCCGCTATGATATCGATACAGCCGGCATCCCCTTTGGGCGAATCCGATGCTCCCGAAAGTAATCCGAAGCATCCGATTTTGCTGGACAAGGAAATGCTCATCCGCCGGGCTTTCGAGGAAGACCCACGCAAAGGCTTTGAATTTCTGTACCGACAGTATTACGCTCCTTTGTGCAGCCACGCCATTCGTTACGTGTACAGTAAGGAGCAGGCGGAAGACATTGTAGGCGATATTTTCTTCGCGTTCTGGCAAAAGGAACTTTATAAATCCATTCAGATTTCTTTTCAGGCTTATTTATATACCTGCGTGCGACATCACTGCCTGACCTACCTCAAACAGGAATTTGCCCGGGACTTACCCGTGGAAGCTCTGGAGTCAGCCTCTGCCTTTCCTTCCCCCGAACAGACCATTCAGTACGAGGAGCTTTACCACCGCATCAATACCACCATTGAAAGCCTGACTCCGCAGGTGCAGAAAGTATTCTTGATGAGCCGGTTTGAAGGAAAAAAAAACCAGGTCATTGCCCGGGAGCTTCAGGTTTCCCTTAAAACCGTAGAAGCTCACATGACCCGGGCTCTGAGCACCTTACAGAAAGCCCTGCGGCAGGACTGGACGTTGTTATTGCTTCTTTTTCCCCTTTTTTCCGCCTAAAACCCCAGCACACCATGACCATTCCGAAAAGCACCTTCTATGCTTACTTCGATGGGAAAGCGACGCCCCTGCAGAAGAAACTACTGGAGGATTGGCTTCGGCAGGACCCGCAGAATTACGAAATTTTTTACGAGTACCTCAACGACTGGGAACACGACCATCCCCAATTTATTCCTGACCCGGAAGCGGCGTTTACTTCCCTTCTGGATCGCCGGCAACAGATGCCATTGCCCACTGCCGAAGGTAACACAGTACCCGCAAAACGGTGGGTAAGGCTGGGGCTGGGTACAGCGGCACTCCTTTTGGTAACCCTGGGACTGGGGTACTGGCAACGCCATGCTCTGCTCTATCAGCAGTATAAAACTGCTTTTGGTGAAGTCAAAAAACTGACGCTCAACGACGGTACGCAGGTTACCTTGAATGCCAATTCATTGTTACAGGTACCCCGGCTGTCACTGGAACCGGGCATTCGTCGGGTACTGCTGACGGGCGAAGCCACGTTTTCGGTAACGCATACGGCTGATCATCAAAAATTTATTGTTTCTACTCCTCACCACATGGAAGTAGAAGTGCTGGGAACCGAATTTCTGGTTTTCAGTCGCAAACGGGGCAATAAAGTCATTCTCCACAAGGGAAAAGTAGTAGTGCGTAACCTCAACCACACGCAGCCGGAAACCCTGACCCTGAAGCCCGGAGAAACCGTTACCCTGGATAAGGCCAGACTACAAAAGCCCGTCCTTCCCCAATCCTTTGAAAACCAGACCGCCTGGACCAACCACCGCTTCGTATTTGATCATCAGTCCATGGCTGAAGTAGCCCAACAGCTGCACGAACAGTTTGGCATGAACCTGGAAATTCGGGATTCGACGCTGGCTCAACGCAGGCTGGTGGGATCGTATGAGGCTACCAACGCCGAAGAACTGGTAAAGACCCTGGCAGAAATGCTGCAATTAAAAATTACCCAGACCCGGCAAACCGTTCAGTTATCCCCGCAATAACGAGCTCTGACGCCTGAGTCATTCGATGTATTCTTAATCCAGTAACCATTCAATAAACCCGTATCTATCAGTCATGAAGCACTTAAACCCATGGTATAAAAGAAGCGTTGGCGGCCTGATGATCTTTGGTCTCATGAGCGATCCGGCGGGCCTTCGCCCGTTGATGGCTTACCCAATGACTCACCAGATGCACGTTTCGATTTCTTTACAGGAAGCCCTGCTTCGCCTGAAAGAAACCTATAAAGTCGACATCCTTTTCGAAGCCGACGCCGTAGCCGGATTAACCGTTGAAAGCCGCATTCTTCAGTCTCAGGCGGGACTTGAGTCTACGCTTGCCTCGGTATTATCCGAATCTGGTTTACAGTATAAAAAGATTAAAAAAGGTACCTACGTCATTCTCTCCAAAGCCCGTGAAAAGCGATCCGTCAGCCAGGCAGTTCTGACCACCCTTCCGGCCAGTCCGTCGGTATTCGTAACCCAGACTCCCGGTAAAGCTGTCTTTCGTATAGCCGGGAGGGTCACCGACGAATCCCGGCAGGGATTACCCGGCGTAAACGTGTACCTTAAGGAGAACACCAGCGTTGGAGCGACGACCGATGCCAACGGAGCCTACAGCCTTAACGTCCCCGACGATCAGGCCAATGGAACGCTGGTCTTTAGCTACATTGGGTACAAGAGTCAGGAAGTAGCGATCAATAACCGGACGGAAGTCAACATCCAGCTCGAACCGGATAATCAATCCCTCAATGAAGTCGTGGTGATTGGGTACCAGAGTGTTCGCAAAAAAGACCTGACCGGGGCGACGGGTCTGGTGGAAATTGAGAATACCAGCAAAATCGTTACCCGCTCGGCGGTTGAATCGTTGCAGGGGCAACTCTCCGGGGTAACCATTCGCAACGGGGGAGCTCCCGGGCAGGAGGCCGTTATCCAGATTCGGGGTTTGAGTACGCTGAACGGAAACGCGAACCCGCTTTACATCATCGACGGGATGTATGCCGATGCCAACACCACGGTAAACCCCGACGATATTGCCTCCATGCAAGTTCTGAAAGACGCCTCGGCCGCAGCTATTTACGGTTCCAGAGCGGCCAATGGAGTAGTGATCATTACCACGAAAAAAGGCAAGGAAGGCCCAATGAAAGTGAGCGTCTCCGGGCGGTACACGGTTTCTTCCGTTCCCCGCCGCTGGGACGTCATGAACGCTCAGGAATACGTGGACTTCAACCGACGGGCTTACGAGGCCGCGGGCTATGCCCTTCAGCCTTCGGTTGTTAATTTCAATCCGGCCACCAGCCCGAACACCGACTGGCAGGACGCCCTGATTCGCACGGGTTCGGTGCAGGATTATAACCTGACGCTTTCCGGGGGCGGAGCTAATTCCAGTTACCTGATCTCCGGGAGTTACTTCAAAGACGAAGGAACGCTGATTAAAAACAACTTCGAACGCATGTCCATGCGGATTAATACGGAGTCCAAACGCGGGCGTTTTACCTTTGGCGAGAACCTGATGATTTCCAATTCCGTACGAAACAGCCCCTTCAGTGGCGGTTTTGCCGAAGGGAATCCCTGGTATGATCTGGCCAATAACCTGCCCATCGTTCCGGTTCGTGATCCCAGCCTGATCAGCACCAGCAATCCGGGAGGCTATGGCTTTGGGTCCATCAATACCCGAACCTTTTCCCGGAATCAGGTAGCGGTAGCCGAGCTGACCCGCAACCGCAGTTCATTCTTCAAAGTGCTGGGTAACGCCTATGTGGATGTGAAACTCTTCGACTGGCTGCAATACCGATTCAATGCCGGACTGGAAACCAGTTTTGATAATGGCGGAAGCATTCGCCGCGAAGGACTTTGGTACTGGAACCAGTCGCCGGAGTTTAGCAGTACGGGTGAAAACCGTTCGCAATTCCTGAGCACGCTTTTTGAACATACCCTGAACTTCAACCGGACCTTCGGCAAACACAGCATTAACGGCGTGGTGGGTCTAGTCAATCAGACCATTCGCAATAACAATGCCTTTGCCAGTCGCCAGCAGCTTACCATTGCCAACGGGCAGTACTTCACTACCATTGGGTCCGCTACGGGCGGCATGACGGCTTCGGGGGGTAATAACCAGACCCTGATTGGTTCCTACCTGGGTCGTTTGAATTATACCTACGATGATCGGTATCTGCTGACGCTGACCTTCCGTTCGGACAAAGATTCGCGGTTTTCTCCCAATTACCGCCGGGGAAATTTCCCTTCCGTGGCTCTGGGCTGGCGACTGAGTGAGGAAGACTTCTTCAAGGTTGACTGGATCAATGATTTGAAAATTCGCGGGTCGTACGGGGTACTGGGACAGGCCAATCTGGGTAACTACCAGTACACGGGTTTCATCACGCAGGGCCCACGGGCCGTATTTGGTTCTGATCAAACGGCCTTTCAGGGAGCTACACAATCGCGAATTGTGAATGAAAACCTACGCTGGGAACAGAAAACAACGACCAACGCAGGCGTGGATCTGAGTATGTTTAATAACCGCTTCGGGGTAACGCTCGATGTCTTCCGTTCCATCGCCCGTGATGTACTGGTGCAGTCCCCGATTCCGGCCTACACCGGTAACCTCGGCGGCAATCCCTTAACCAACATTGGTTCTATTCAGAATCAGGGGATTGAAATGGACCTGACCTATCGTAATAATGACAAGGACTTTAAATGGTCGGTCTCGGGTAACCTGTCGGTCATTCGCAACAAAGTACTGGAACTGGGGAACCTCGGAACGGATCCGGAAACGGGTCAGGCCCGGAATTACATTGCCACCACGCTGACCCGCTCGCAGGTCGGTCGTTCCATTGGCGAATGGTTCCTGTTGAAAACGGATGGTATCTTCCAGAATCAGGGTGAAATTGACGCTCACCGGGCTCAGGCTGCCTATGCCAAACCGGGCGATATCCGGTACGTAAATGCCGTAGACGGAGGCACTAACGATGACATCAACGCTCTGGACCGACTCTTTGCGGGTTCGCCCTGGCCCAAGCTTCAGGCGGGTCTGCAATTCAATGGTTCCTATAAAAACTTCTCGCTGGCCGTGCAGTTCTATGGTTCCTTCGGTCAGCAGGTGTATAACGACGTTCGCCGCGATCTGGATGCATTAGGCTACTCCAACTACCGCCGGGGCATTCAACCCTGGACGGCCGAGAACCCTAATACGGACTTTCCCCGCATCGGCGTTTCGTACGGAACGGGTGTTGCCGGAGACCCGGCCGTGGACCGTGGCATTGTTTCCAACGCCCGCAATGACAGCGACCGCTGGCTGGAAAGTGGCTCCTACCTGCGAATCCGGAATGTGGAGTTGGGATATTCGATTCCTAAACCCCTGCTGACCCGCTTCGGGCTGAGTGATGCCCGCGTCTACGTAAGCGGCCAGAACCTGTACACATTTACGGGGTATTCGGGACTGGACCCGGATATCGTAGGGGGCAATGTGATCCTGGAACCGGGTCTGGACGTGGGAAATTACCCCGCCTCCCGCATGGTGTCACTTGGCTTGAACCTCAATTTCTAACGCATTGGTTTTCCATTCATTACCGGGGACATTCCCGTACTGACTTTGCCACTTTCTATGAAAAAGATAACACTTCTTCTCTATGGTCTTCTCCCCCTTCTGATGGGATGTGACCGGGATTTCGATGCTCCCAACCCGAATGCTCTTACCGTCGAGCAGTTCTGGCAGTCGCAAACCGACGCGGTCAAGGGAGTGAATGCCGTTTACAGTGGCCTGCATCGCACGCCTTTATACGGCCGCTGGATGTTCTATCACACCACCCTCCGCTCGGACGAAGGTTTTGGATCGGGCGGCGACATCGGTCTGAATAACCTGATGAGCTTCGTACAGACCAATTATAATCAGGACCTGACCTCGGGCACCTGGGCGGATAGTTACGTCGTCATCTGGCGGGCCAATCAGGTACTCGAAAACGTTCCTGCCATCCCGATGGACGAAGCGGTGAAACGTCGGCTGCTGGCCGAGGCGAAAGTCCTGCGGGCCCTGATGTATTACAACCTGGTTACCTTTTTCAACCGTCCCCCACTGATTCTGCGTTCCGTGCAAAGCTCGGATACGCCCGGCAATGCCACTCCCGAGCAGGTTTGGGCTCAGATTCAGACGGACCTCAGCGAAGCCGCTCCCGACTTACCCCTGCGGTACAGCGGTGATGATCTGGGTCGGGTAACCCGCGGTTCGGCCTACGGTCTGCTTGGAAAAGCGTTGTTACAGCAGCGGAAATTTCAGGAAGCTCAGACGGCCCTGGCCTGGTTCATCACGGGCGAAGGCCGGGACGTGTACCGACTCATGCCGAATTACCGCGACAATTTTATTATTACGCAGGAAAACAACACCGAGTCCGTATTCGAGATTCAGTTTGCCCAGAACAACAATGAAACGACGGACGACGATACCCAGCAGGGCGTCGTTATCAACGTGGGAGCCTCGTTACCGCAGTTTCTGGCTCCAAGGGGCGTAGGCTTCTCGGATGGAGCGGCCCGCCGCTGGATGATCTGGGAAATGCAAAAGGAACGCACCACCACCGGAGGCCGCGACCCCCGCATTGAGGCCTCGTTTCTCTATGACTCCACGGACGTGAGAGGACCGTCTCAAACGCTTATTTACGGTCAGACCTTTGCCACTCGTTACGGTACGGGTCCTGATCGTAACTCCGTGTGGTTCCGAAAGCTGCTTAATGATCACTGGAAAAACGAAGAAGGTTTCCGTTCACCCAATAATTACCGCTTCATTCGTTACGCCGATATTCTGCTGATGTATGCCGAATGCCTGAATGAAATGGGTCGGACGACAGAGGCTTATACGTACGTGGATCAGGTTCGACAAAGGGTAGGACTTCCCCGATTAACAACCGCTCGTCCGGGCTTATCCCAGGCCCAGTTTCTGGCTCAGCTCAAGCACGAACGGGTTACGGAACTGTCCGGCGAAGGTCACCGCTGGCACGATTTACAACGCTGGGGCGAGTTAACCCAGGCGAACCTACCCGTACTGCGGGCCCGCGATCCTGAATTTGGATCTTTTACCAGTAATAAAACGGAATACTACCCTATCCCGCAGTCGGATATTGATTTAAATCCGGCCTTAACGCAAAACCAGGGGTATTAACGCTCAAGGGAGATTCCGGTTACCGGATGGATTTACCGGAGTCTCCTTTCTTACGTATAAAACGGTATGAATCTTCGTTATTGGCTACTACTGGTCTGGCTGGGCATGGGTTGTGGAAAAGACACACCCCCGGCCGTCGACCCTCCGCAAACCCCGGAAGCTACCTTCAAAAATCCGCTTCAGAACGGGGCCGATCCCTTTGTAAGTCAGAAGGACGGTCAGTATTATTACCTCCAGACGGTCGGAAACCGAATTGACCTCTGGCGGACGGAGAAAATGAGTGAACTTTCCTCGGCCCGCCGCACCACGATATTTACCCCGCCCGCTACGGGACCCAACTCCCGGAATCTCTGGGCTCCTGAGATGTATTTTCTCAACGGCAAGTGGTATGTCTACTACACGGCTGGCTCGGATACGGATGAGTTTTCTCAGCGTACCTGGGTGCTTGAAAATGCCAGTTCCGACCCCACGCAGGGTACCTGGACCTCCAAAGGCCGTCTGTTCAACGCCGAGAACGATAACTATGCTCTGGACGGAAATATTCTCGAACACAACGGCAGTCTGTATTTTCTCTGGAGTGGCTGGCCGAAGGGCGTGACCAAAGTAGAACGGCAGGAGATTTACATTTCAAAAATGGAAAACCCCTGGACGCTGACGGGAAAAACGACGCTTTTAACTACGCCACAACTCAACTGGGAACGCAATGGCTTTGGAGTAAACGAAGGACCGCAGGCTCTTAAGAATCCACAGGGCCGGGTGTTTATGATTTACTCGGCCAGTTATTGCGGTACGGACGATTACGCCCTGGGTATGCTCAGCCTGCGGGAAGGCGGCGACCCACTCAATGCCGCCGACTGGACCAAGACCCAGCAACCCGTATTTACGAAACTTCCTTCTTCGAATGCCTTTGGGCCGGGGCATAACTGCTTCTTCCAGTCGCCCGACGGTTCAGAACACTGGCTTCTTTACCACGCCAACTCCAATACCGGAGAAGGTTGCGGCGAAAAGCGTAACATTCGGATGCAACCCTTTACCTTTACCAGCTCCGGTCTGCCGCAGTTTGGCGAACCCGTGGCTACGGGACGCTCCATTGCCGTTCCAGCGGGAGAATGACTTGACTAGTAACCTATGAAATCTCTTTTAATAACCTCTCTTTTAACGATTGCCTCGACGACGTACGCCCAGCAACAAGCGGTGCTTCCGGGCGATCATGCGGACCCTTCGGTTACCAAAATCGGTGACACGTACTGGGCCTCGGCCACGTCTTCCAACTGGGCTCCCGAATATCCACTCTTAAAGTCAAAAGACCTGGTTCACTGGCAAACGGCGGGCTATATTTTCAACAAGCTCCCCGACTGGGCCGATTATTACTTCTGGGCTCCTGAAATCTCTTACGAAAAGGGGAAAGTCTACGCTTATTATACGGCCCACAAAAAAGGCGGGAATCTCTGCGTAGCCGTGGCCAGTGCCGATAAGCCCGAAGGTCCCTGGAAAGATCACGGTCCGCTGGTTTGTCAGTCAGACGGCTCGATTGATGCCTTTCCGATGCGGGATGAAAACGGTAAGCTGTTTCTGATCTGGAAAGAAGACGGAAACAGTATTCGTCAGCCGACGCCCATTTTTGCTCAGGAAATGAATGAAGAGCGGACGGCCTTATTAGGCGAGAAAAAAGAAATTTTCCGGAACGATCAGCCCTGGGAATCCAATCTGGTGGAAGGGGTATCGATGATTCGTCGCGGCGGCTATTTCTACGCCGTGTACGCGGCAGCGGGTTGCTGCGGAGACGGCTGTACGTACGTAACGGGCGTGGCCAGGGCGAAAAACCTGCTGGGACCCTGGGAGAAGTTCTCCGGAAATCCCATCCTGACGTCCGACGAAAACTGGAAGTGTCCCGGCCACGGAACGATGATTGAAAAAGACGGCAAGCATTATTTCCTGTATCACGCCTACAGCACCAAAAGTACGGTTTACTCAGGTCGGCAGGGCGTTCTGCGTGAGTTTGACTTTACGCCCGACGGCTGGCTTGCATTCAAGGCTCCGATGGCCACGCCAAATCAGGTGCCCGCATTGGTTAAGGATGATTTTTCCCGCTTTTCCAATCAGTGGAACTGGTCGGTCTTTCATCGTCCTGAGTATCAGGTGAAAGGCGGAAAACTTCAGCTGAAGGCCATTCCCGAACAGGCCGGCGTCTACCTGGCCCGAAAAACGTACACGGGTAATTACACCGCTCAGGTACAGGTAGAAGTTCCTGCCACAACCGAGCTCAAAAGCGGCCTGAGTCTGATTGGAGACGACGACAATGCCCTCGGTATTTCCGTTCAGAAAGGAGAATTGCTGGTCTGGAAACGCGAAAAAGGAAAAGATAAAGTCCTGCAAACGCTCCCGCTGGCCAATTCGAAAACGGTAACCTTACAGGCTCAGGTAAAAAACGGAAATGACGTTACATTCAAATACCTCATCAACGGAAAAAACACCCAGGTATTCGATTCCGTCAACGGAGCGTTTCTGCCTCCCTGGGATCGGGCCGTTCGGGTTGGAGTAATCGCGAAGGGTGAAGGCACGGGTGTGTTTGATAACTTTCAGTTAGTTACTGAGAAAGAATAGATTTGCGTTTGGAGAGGCACGTCGCAGACGTGCTTCTCTGTCATCCGCGTTGCAAACGCGGACGAACTGCAACGACTGTTTTTGATATTTTTCAGTTAGTTACTAACAAAGAATAGGTTTGGATTGAGGAGGCACGTCACAGACGTGCTTCTCTATAATCCGCGTTGTAAACGCGGACTAACGGCATTACATTAGTTATCATTAATTCCGCGGTTCGTCCGCGTTTACAACGCGGATGCCTGGGAAAGGCGTCTGCGACGCCCCATCAGTTAATTAGTAAACGGCTCTAAAGACAACGCTATACTTCTTTCTTTTACTGGCTAACACAATTGCTACAGCAATGGCCGGAGACCGTTATTTCATCAATGATCCTTTTGGAACCCATTTTCTTACCTTAACCATTGTCGACTGGGTAGACCTCTTCAGCAGACCCGTTTATAAATCCATCATTACTGAATCGCTTACCTACTGTACCCAACATAAAGGGTTAGTTATTTATGGATGGGTATTGATGAGCAATCACTTGCATTTACTGGCTCGTACGGAGCCTCCCCATACCCTATCGGCTTTTCTGCGTGATTTCAAAAAATTCACATCGAAGCAAATTACGGCGGCTATTGAAACACAACCCGAGAGCCGTAGAAAATGGTTACTCGATCGCTTTTCTTTTGAGGCCAAGAGAAGTCGCCGAGCCGAGATTTATAAAGTCTGGAAAGACGACAACCATGCCATGCAGTGTCATACTGAAACGTTTTTCAGACAAAAGTTAACTTACCTTCATACTAATCCCGTACGTCAGGGTATCGTTCTGGAAGCTGATCACTATTTGTACAGCAGTGCCGTCGATTATTCCGGAATGAAAGGATTAGTCCCTGTTATTGTTGCATAGATTTACTTTGTAACTCACGTCACAGACGTGCTTCTCTCAAATCCGCGTTGTAAACGCGGACTAACAGAGAAATGAAAAATCAAAAGATCAATCAAAAAATTACCATTAGTTTAGGATCGTAATTTATCGTCGTTCCGAGTGACGCTCTACAAGCTTAACACTCGGAACAGTTTCTTTTTTTATTCTATAGCATTTAGGGTTCGTCCGAAGGACGCTACTTGGAACGATCGATCATTAGCAGTTTGCAACTGCCAACCCTCACAGACTGACTTTTATTTTTCATTCCAGGTAACGCTTTACAAGCCTAACTCTTGAACTAGTTTTGTAAGTCCGGATTTAACTTACAATTCCATGGCATCAAAACCCGAATCCACCACTCCTCCTTATTACCACGGCACCAAAGCCGATCTGAAACCCGGAGACCTGATTCAGCCGGGCTTTCACTCGAATTACGGCAAAAAGAATAAAGCTAAATTCATCTACCTAACCGCTACGCTGGATGCCGCCATCTGGGGAGCCGAACTGGCGGCGGGCGACGGACGCGAACGGATTTATATCGTTGAGCCCACTGGTCCTATTGAAGACGACCCTAACCTGACCGATAAGAAATTTCCGGGTAATCCTACCAAATCATATCGTTCTCAACACCCCTTTCGGGTCATGGATGAACTCACCGACTGGCAAAGCCACACGCCGCAGCAGGTGCAAACCATGAAAGATCACTTGGAACGATTGAAACAACTTGGTATTGAAGCTATTGAGGATTGAGTCAGGTCGATAAGACTGCCTCGTTACCTTACTAAATTTAAACAATAAATAAGTATGTTTATATAATCATTTATAGCATACTTAACCGTGAACGAAGAAACGACATTCGATGCCATCGTCATTGGCTCAGGCATCAGCGGGGGCTGGGCCGCCAAGGAACTCTGCGATAAAGGGTTTAAAACGCTGGTTTTGGAACGGGGCCGTTCGGTGGAACACCTCAAAGATTATCCAACGGCTCTTATGCATCCCTGGCAGATTCCGAACCGGGGTCGAATGAGTAAGGTCTTTCTGGAGGAAAACCCGCTGATCAGTAAAGCCGCCGGGTTTGGTTCGGACAATGCTCATTTCTTCATTCGCGATCAGGATCATCCCTACATTCAGGAAAAACCTTTCGACTGGATTCGGGGCTATCAGGTCGGCGGTAAATCCCTGACCTGGGGCCGGGCCTGTCAACGCTGGAGCGACTTTGAATTTACCTCTCCCCACCGTTTCGGCTACGGTATCGACTGGCCCATTCGTTATGCGGACGTGGCTCCCTGGTACACTCACGTCGAAAAATTCATTGGCGTCTGTGGGCATCCGGATGGCATTGAAGCCATGCCCGATGGCGATTTTCTCCCACCTTTTCAACTGAACTGCGTGGAAGCGGCCCTTCAGGAGTCCATCCGGAAAAATTACCCCGACCGACATCTGGTGCAGGCCCGCTGGGCTCACCTGACCCAGCCTAAAGAGATTCATCGGCAACAGGGCCGGGGCCAGTGTCAGGCTCGTAACCTGTGCATGCGGGGCTGTCCCTTCGGCGGGTATTTCAGCTCCGTCTCTTCCACCCTGCCCTGGGCTCAGAAAACGGGAAAACTGACCATCCGTCCGCATTCCGTGGTGCATTCCATTCGTTACGACGAAAAAACGAAGAAGGCTTCGGGTGTGCGAATCATAGATGCGGAAACGCAGCAAACCCTTGATTTTTCGGCCCGCGTTATTTTTGTCAACGCCTCTGCTCTCAACAGTAACCTTATTCTACTGAATTCCCGCTCGGACCGCTTTCCTAACGGACTGGGTAACGACTCAGGTTTGCTGGGGAAGTACGTGGCTTTTCATAACTACCGGGCCAGTCTACACGCCGAAATGCCGGGCTTCACCGATCGGTATTACTTTGGCCGCAATCCCACCGATGCCATCATTGCCAATTACCGGAATCTGCACCGACAGGATACCGATTATCTGGGCGGTTTTACGACTTTTCTGGGAGCCTATCGCCCCAAAGGAAGGCTGGAAGCCGACGACCCCGGTTTTGGAGCGGACTTTAAAAAGGCCATGACCGAACCCGGCCCCTGGCAGATTTATATGTACATGCAGGGCGAAACCATTCCCAAAGCCAGTAATCACGTGCGGCTTAGTTCGGGCCAGACCGATCCCTGGGGCATTCCACGGCTGATTACTTCGGTTGGGTATGACGAAAACGATGAGAAAATGACGCAGGATTTTCTGCGGGAAAGCGAAGCCATGCTGCAAAAGGCTGGTTGCACGAACATTGAAACGCACGACAACCGGCAGGCTCCCGGACTGGATATTCACGAAATGGGCGGCGTACGAATGGGCCACGACCCGAAAACGTCAATACTTAATGCCCATAATCAGATGCATGCGGTTCCCAATGTGTTCGTCACCGACGGAGCCTGCATGACCAGCACGGGCAATCAGAGTCCTTCGCTGCTGTACATGGCCCTGACGGCCCGGGCCGTTGATTACGCCGCCAGGGAGTGCCGGGCGGGTCATTTGTAAACAGGTCCGCAGGGTTATTCCCGGGTATCAGCCATTCATCCGTTTCTCAAGTCTATAGAAGGATTGTTACTTGGATGCGTTCCGGTCATTGCCTAACCTTGTGCCCATACGTGAACGACTACCGTCCAAACTCTCTGCTCTATGGAAGAAATTAAACCTTATGCCACCGCCGGGGAGGCCATTCGTGATCTGGATAATGGTGGCCGCTTTTATAATTGGTTTACCCGGGCCGAAGACAATGTGATTACCGAGGCCGAATTATCCAAAGTTTCCGGAGCCTTCTTCGGGAAGCAGCAAATGATTCTATTTCTGGAAATGGCTCTTTCCCGACTCAATGAAACGGACAAAGCCGAAGTTTTGTCAAAACTGGATGAATCGCTTCAGGTGCAGGTTCAGAAGTATAAGCCTCAACGCTTGGATACCTTACAGACCGATGAAAAGGGAAAACTTACCTCCAGTACGATCATCACTGGCGTACCTATACTTCAGGAATCAAAATCCTACGTCAATGGATTCATTATGATTCCCATCGGAAAAGCGTTTACGATCGTGCCGATTATGGACCTTTACCACATCTATGAGTTTACCGAAGAAGGTTCAGCTTATCAGATACTCGTTGCTCATAGCAAAGTCGTAAACAAGCTCCGGCTACCCGAAACTCAACTCACGGTGGGTGGAGTCTGGAAAAAATTTACCTCTTCCTTTGGAGAGAACACAACGATGGCCCAGGAACTTTCCGGCGGCGTACCTACGTCTTACGAATCCATCAATCGTGTCTTTGAACAACTGGAATCCGATCAGAAAACAACGAATTATCTGGAGGTTACTTATTTTATGAAGTAGCTACTGATTTAGGAGTATGACTGGTAACGCTTCATTACTCATCAGGAACGCAGAAAATACTTTTTGTATCCTTGCGAGTAGTTCCTTAGTCAGGTAAGGTCCCTTCCCCCTGTCATCCAGAGCGTAGCGAAGGACCTTACCAGTCAAACAGGTAACTCTCCTTTCACAAAGTGATCTCCGGCCTAAGTAAGTTCTCTCCCTGCGGTCAAGATGACAGGGCAAGGGGTTGGTTTCTTTGCTAACCCTCGGCCTGTCATCCCAAGCGTAGCGAAGGACCTTACCGGGGGTTGAAATGCAGTTTGCCACTCTACCTTACCAATCGTTCTACTGAACAACGAAAAAAGTGTCCCTTACCATTCCTCGGAATGGTCGATTAATGTCAGTCTGTGAGAGTTGGCCGTTGCCAAGGGCCCATCATCCGTAATTTCAAATGATGCTCAGCGAGCTTAATCCCTGGAATAGTTTAGAGGCTACCGCAGCACATCCATTCCCTCAGGGAATATTCTTCAGTAATTGAATCTGGGCTTCCCTTTCTTTTCTGACCTGATCCCGATCGCCGGGGAACATTTTATTGATCAGGGTAACCGCAAAATCAGTGGCCCATAAACTGTGGTATTTCGTGTGCGGACTTGCGGCTATCTGAGCCATGGTTCTTAAAAATTTCACTTTGACCGGATCTTGCTCAGTCTTCGCAATCCGGCTAATTTCCAGACTCAGGTTTCTGGCTTCGTGATAATTGGTCTTTCCATCCAGCCATCTTTGCATGGCTACGAATGAAGCCGTTATTTCAGGACATGGCTCAAAGCCCGTCTTATGGATGAGATGCGAACCGAATACCAGACAAAACTGCACCATTTCCCGGTGGCTTTTGGTGTCATACACAGTGATGAATGCATCCTTTAGTTCTGGAATGTCGTCTATCTTCCCGACCAGTCGCTGGTATTCGTAAATGTTCATACTTTCATCGTTTGCAGGTTCAACGAAATGTCTGACTGATAGGTACCTACCCATGCAACTCGTCCACCAGAAAAGATTTTTGACTAGACTCCGGAGGGTCGCAGGAAATATACCGCATGAAGTTTCACAAGTTACTTATAGCGATGGTAACATCTCTCATTCCGTACGAGGATTCAAGGACAGATTTCAATTCTCTTCAACAAAAAGACCCATCCGCCTAAAGCCGATGGGTCTTTTCATTATACTGGATCAGGAGTCCCTAGAACGAAAGCTGATGACTCGCAGAAGTGTTCGTCGTCATTTTCTGAACGGGAGGAGCAAACTGCGTCAGTTTGATTCCTTTCACCGCTGATTTGTATTCTTCAATCGTTGGCGTTCTACCCAGGATAGCCGAAAGAACCACCACCGGCGTCGAAGCCAACAGAGACTCGCCTTTCTTGCGATCTGAATCTTTCACCACGCGTCCCTGGAACAAACGGGTCGACGTAGCCATGACGGTATCGCCTTTCTCAGCCTTTTCCTGGTTACCCATACACAGGTTACAACCAGGACGCTCCAGATACAGGATGTTTTCGTATTCGGTACGGGCGGTTACTTTCGGAGCCGCATCGTCGAATTCGAAACCAGAATAGCGTTGCAGGACGTCCCAATCGCCTTCTTCTTTCAGTTCAGCAATGATGTTATAGGTAGGAGCGGCCACGACCAGCGGAGCCTGAAACTCAACCTTACCATGCTGTTCTTCCAGATTCTTCAGCATTTTGGAAACGATCTTGATGTCTCCTTTGTGAACCATGCAGGAACCCACAAAACCCAGATCTACGTGCTTGTCACCGCCGTAATACGTCAGGTCGCGGATGGTATCGTGCGTGTACCGCTTCGAGGCATCCACGTTGTTTACGTCGGGGTCAGCAATCATCGGCTCTTCAATGGCATCCAGGTCGATCACTACTTCCGCAAAATACTTAGCGTTTTCATCGGGAGTAAGCGGGGGCTTCTCGCCCGATCTGATTTCGCTGATGCGTTTATTGGCTTTGTCAATCAGCCCCTGTAACACCTGATTCTCATTGTCCATGCCCTTCTCGATCATGATCTTGATACGATCTTTCGCGATCTCCAGTGATTCGATGAGCGTTTCGGGCTGAGAAATACAGATGGATGCTTTGGCTTTCATTTCGGCCGTCCAGTCCGTAAACGTGAAGGCCTGATCCGAAAGCAGGGTACCGATGTGTACTTCAATCACCCGTCCCTGGAAGACGTTCTCTCCGTTGAATTGCTTCAGCATCTGCAACTGAGTCGCGTGTACGACATCCCGGAAATCCAGGTGATCGTTCATTTGTCCTTTGAAGGTTACTTTCACGGACTCAGGAATAGGCATCGAAGCCTCACCCGTAGCCAGTGCCAGAGCCACTGTACCGGAATCTGCCCCAAACGCTACGCCTTTCGACATACGCGTGTGAGAATCTCCACCGATAATAATCGCCCAGTCATCCACCGTAATGTCATTCAACACTTTGTGAATAACGTCGGTCATGGAATGATAGACGCCTTTGGGGTCACGAGCTGTGATCAGACCAAAGTCGTTCATGAACTTCATCAGTCGGGGAATATTCTGCTGAGATTTGCTATCCCAAACCGATGCCGTGTGGCAACCCGACTGATAACCCGCGTCCACGATAGGAGAAATCACCGTGGCCGCCATGGATTCCAGTTCCTGAGCCGTCATTAATCCCGTTGTATCCTGGGATCCGACGATGTTTACTTTCGCCCGAACGTAAGAACCGGCGTGTAATGTCGCTCCGGAAGTACCCACAGCATTGCGGTTGAAGATTTTTTCAACGGCCGTCAGACCCTGTCCTGGAATAGAGATTTCCTTCGAAGGAGCAAAAACCGCCGGAGGCGTAATGCCCAGCGTCTTGGCGGCAAACGTTTGTAATTTTTTACCGAATTCGATGGAATACGATCCACCGGCTTTCATGAATTCGATCTTCTGAGGCGTGAAGGCCGAACTTACGTCCATAACCTCCTGACCGTCTTTATACAGTTTCTTGGTTTTGGTATTCACCGTCAGCACCGTTCCTGTATCAACGGAATAGGTTTGCTTCAGGATGGGCTGACCATCCGCATCTACGATTAGCTTACCGTTTTCATCGAACTGCTTCACCCAGTTTTTCAGATCCAGACCGATACCTCCCGTTACCCCAACGGTCGTCAGGAAGATCGGAGAAATACCGTTGGTTCCGGCAACCACGGGAGCAATGTTCACGAAAGGAACGTAAGGACTTGCCTGCTTACCAATCCACAAAGCCACGTTATTCACTCCTGACATCCGGGACGAACCTACGCCCATGGTACCTTTTTCGGCTACCAGCATGACGGTTTTGTCGGGATGTTGAGCTTTCAGTTCCTTCAGGGCTGCCTGCTGAGCCTTGTTGTGCTCGAACATACACTGACCGTGCAATTCGCGGTCGGAACGGGAGTGAGCATCACTACCGGGAGACAATAAATCCGTAGAAATATCACCGATCCCGGCAATGAAGGTTACTAAGGTAATCTCTTCGGGAATGTCGGGTAACTTGGTATAGAAATCGGCCCGGGCGTAGCTCTCCAGAATATCTTTGGCGATTTCGCTGCCATTCTTGTAAGCGGCTTCCAGACGGTCGGTATCGGCATCGTACAGGAATACCTGCGTTTTGAGAACCTCAGCCGCCTGCGTCGCGATGGCCGGATCATTGCCCAAGGCTAAATCCAGTAATACCTCAATGGAAGGACCACCCTTCATGTGAGACAACTGTTCAAAAGCAAAGGCGGGAGAAATTTCTGCGACGATGGACTCACCCAGAATGATTTCCTTTAAAAAGCTCGCCTTCACCCGGGCTGCACTCGTGGTACCGGGTAATACATTATAAATGAAGAACTGAAGGGATTCATCGCGGTGCTCATGGCCGGCGTGCTTGATCTGCTCGATCACTTCGTACATCAGCTCCGCACCATCAATCGGCAAGGGATGAAGCCCCTGAGCCTCTCTATCTATAATCTGCTTTTGATACTCGTCATATTTGCTCATAATAAACTTATTAGTTCCAGAAGATTAGATAAACCAGGAAAACCACAAATCTACTAAAAAACTAGTAAATAGGCCCTCTATCCCTTGTTTTTCATCGGTATATAATGCCCTTTCAGGCCCTGTCTATAACGAGGTTTTCCTATCTAATGACAACTACTTTTCCTCCTTAGTTCCAGGAAGCTTCCGGCATTTTACACTGGAAACCGTTTGGGTTGCCCTTAACGACTATTTTTTCGTATGCGGCTTAATAGAGGACTGAGGAATGCCCGGCAATGAAGCCAGGGAAGAAAGGGAATACTTTTGCCGTTGTTAGTGCTTTCTGCCATTGTTGGTGTCTAATTGAACTATTTCCAGTGACGCCCGGCATGGAATACCTTTCAGGCTTAACACCCGGAATGGCTGATAGAGGTCAGTCTGTGACTGACGGCAGTTAGAAACTGTCTTGATCCATAGTTCCAAGTGTCGCTCTGTGAGCTTAATACCTGGAACAGCTTAAGAGGTCCGAATCATTGGTTTTACGCGTATGTATAAAAAGTCAGGCGACCTGAATCAATCATGACTTAGCATGATTGATTCAGGTCGCCTGGGTTATGAATACTTTCTACAATCGTTTTTTAGAACTCATTTAGACGTACTCGACACACCTTCACTGGTCATTACTACCCGTTTTAGAGTTCCGTTTTTGTTATACTCTAGTTTATCAATACATATCGAGCGGCTAAAACTACTACCGTCGGTTTGGATACCTCCGTTGTGGTAAATGAAGTACCACTGCCCTTTATGCTGGACAATCGCCTGGTGATTGGTATTACTGTTTCCGGCAATTTCATTTAAAATGCCTTTGTATTCGTAAGGCCCTTCTACGGAATTAGCCACTGCATACGCAATTTTCTCCGGAAAACCCGTCGCGTAACTCAGGTAGTATTTGCCTTTGTGCGTATGAATCCAGGGGGCTTCCGTAAAATCGAAACCAGGGAACTGAACCCGTTTGATTTCCCCTTCTATTTCGACCATGTTCTTCTTTAATCTGGCATAATAGCATTCGCGATTGCCCCAGAAAAGCCAGGCCTGATCGTTCGCATCGATATAGACCGTGGGGTCAATACAGGCCCAGGAGTGGGAAGAGGCAAAACAATCCTTGTTGGTAAGCAGAGGTTTTCCCAACGCATCTTTGTAGGGACCTTCCGGTCGATCCGCTACTGCCACACCAATACCCGACCAGTTGGTGCTGATGTACCAATAGTATTTCCCCTTTCTTTCAATGACCTGACCCGCGTACGCATCTCCACTCTTCGCCCAGGAGAAATCCATTATTTGTAAAGGCACGGGATACTGGGTCCAGGTCTTTAAATCCGTGGTAGAATACACCAGCCAGTCTTTCATTTTATACCCACTTTGTCCCCCCTCGAAATCGTGACCCGCGAATAACCACAGCGTATCTCCTTTCACCAGTGCCGCCGGATCGGCCGTGTATGCATGCGTGATGATGGGGTTTCCTCTGGAAGTAAATGAATAGCGATCAGAAGCCTCCACGGGTTGTAACAAGTCGTTGGAAACGCCCCCCCATTTCACCTGTAGACGGCGGGCTTCTTCCCGGGTAATGCCGATGACACTGCCATGCCGGGGATTAAAGTTTTTGGTGAAAGACTCGGGTTTATCCGTAAAATGATACAGATCGGTGCTCCGCTGAAACTCATACCGCAGGTTGGTGTATAGGTCATACATCAAAATATACTCGTCCGAGTCATTGAGTTTGAAGACACTGGACCCTTCCACCACAATGTTTTTATCCGAATACGCATCCAGGTACTTGAAATCCTCTACCCAGGGACCGCTCAACGACTTCGCAGTGGCCTGCTGAATGCCATTTTTAATTTCTTTCCCCTTCTCATCTTTGGCATTCCCTTTGAAGAACAGATGGTACGTGCCGTCTTTATACACAATATCGCCGTCAATGGCTCCGTATTTGGCCCGGAACATCAACTTGGGTTCCGCTTCAAAACCGGTAAAATCCGGATTGGCGTAGGCGGAATAAAAATCAAGCCTGGCATCGTCTTTGAAACGCACCGTGAAGTAGACCAGGTACTTTTTGACCTGTGGATCATAAATGGTTTGCGGAGCCCATACCCATTGAACATTCCCAAACGTCTGCGGGTAGGTTTTGGCCAGGTCGATACTCCGGTGGGTCCAATCCACCAGATTAGTGGAACGCAACAGAACAATGCCGGGATTGCTGCCCCATCCATTTTTACCGACGAACATATCGGTTGCCGTCAGGTAAAAGGTATTTCCATCCTGTCCGCGTAGTAAATGCGGGTCCCGAATCCCGCCCGTTTGTGAGATATCACTGGAGGCAAGAATAGGCTGATTGTTGTTTAAAGCAGACCAGTGAACGGCATCCTTGCTGATGCCCAGTCGTAACTGCTCCTGCTGGAGGGGGTCGCCTGATCCTTCAAAGTAAGCAAATAAATAGCCTTCAAAAGGCGGTGAAGCCTGCTTAGTTTGGGTAAAAGCGGATACACTGCTTAACATGGCCCAAAGGAAGGTCAGTGTTTTTTGGCGTAGATTCATTTTAGAAAATAGACTTAGTAGCACAAGATAGACGAGGTTTGTTAGGGTTCTTTTCAGGCGACTCTAAAAGGCCCGATGCATTTGCCAACAGGGAATGAGTTAGCTTTTCCACCGCAGCATTTACTACTCTTACGTTGTCTGGAGCTGTTTATACTCGTTCTGGAAGAATTAATCTGGTAAGTATCTGCATGCTTTTGAAAAACTAGGGCATGCAACCCTGTCGTCCGAGCCTGTGTTACGGATGCCGGAGAAAAGGGGCTTTGACCCTACTATTCCGGGTGTCAGCCGGAATGGATAATAGAGGTCATTCTGTAGCTGACGGCAGTTGCAAACTGCCTGTGATCCGTGGTTCCAAGTGTCGCTCTGCGAGCTTAACACTTGAAACAGTCTGTGTTGATTTACAAGCTTAACACCTTGAACATTTGTGGGTCATTACAACCACCTAGCCACACCTCCGTGGTGTGAGCAAGTACCTCTTCTACTTCGGCTGAAACTATAGGTCCCATCTCTGCAGAGAGCCGTGGCTCCTGCTGGTACTGAGCTATAAAACGTTGGAGACTGGACTCTTTCTCCCGAAGAATTGATATAATATTTCTTACCTGAACTCGTACTTTTTCTTTCTCGTACAGTAGCTGATTCTTGTTTATTAACTAACTGCTGGCTTGTAAGATACTTTGAGCTTACAAACCCTATATTACCTTGATAGTGAACTTTGATCCAACTGCAATCACAATTTTCAGCCATTGCTACGCTAGTACCTTCGGGAATTGTAGTAAGTACTGGATAAAAACTATCAGGTCCACTTCTAAGATTTAAGTTAGCCGAAGCGTATTTATAACTTTGTCCAAAAGTTGTTACTGCGTAAAAGAAAGCCAAGAAAATAAATACATATTTTTTCATAGTTGATATGAATGAGAGTGTAGTATACTATTGGCCTCCGTTCGTCCGCGACTGCGTCGCGGATGCTGGAGAATGGCGTCTGTGACGCCCGTATCAGTTGCACGTCACAGACGTGCTTCTACCAAATCCGCGTTGAAAACGCGGACTAACAATGGGTTAAAAATTTCACTGTATTATATAGAAGGTCCACTGGTTAGAAACCAGTGGACCTTCTATATACAATACTCTACTTAATTCAACCGAAAACTATTCTTCCCAAACATCTGCTCCAGTCCCTGAATCAATTCGTTGGAAACGTTGATTTTGTTGAAGCGGCTTTGCAGGGTCACTTCTACCGGACTATCGGAGTCTTTCAGCTTCACGAACAGGTTACAGGTGCCGGGATTCTGTTTGAATAACTCACTCAGGCTGGCGACGATTTCGCCGCTTACTTCCTGTAAGTTAATCTCCAGACTTAACTGCTTGCAAAGCTTCTCCCGCACTTCTGGTAATAGCTGAATCTGCGTAGCCTTGAATTCGTATTGGCCCTGATTTCGCCAGCTGGGTTGCAGCTTGCCGCGAATGTACAGGAACCGATCCGGGGCGATGTACTGGCCCATTTTCACGTAATCTTCGCCGAACAGGGCCATTTCCATGCTTCCGGCGTAATCTTCAATCGTAAAGATGCAGAAAGGATTCCCATTCTTGGCGTACCGTTCCTGATACTTGGTCACGATGCCCGCAATGCGAACGTCGCGGTTGTACCAGTTCTTTTCCTCTTCCGAATCGCGGAAACGCCCTAGCGTAACGTCGCAGAAGTTATCCAGCTCAATGCGGAATTCGTCCAGCGGGTGACCCGAAATGTATACGCCAATCACGTCGCGTTCCTGATTCAGCTCGATCATCCGGGCCCAGGGTTCAGCCGAAGGAATCCGGGGAGCCATGATGTTGGCCCCGCCGCCCCCACTCATCGACCCAAAGAGCGACACCTGAGCGGCGGCTTTTTCTTCATGGTGTTTGTTGGCGTAGCGAATCAGCGTCTCGATGAACGTGCCCGTTCCGGTATCGGCAAAGAAGGCTGAGCGGTTAATACCAAAGCTGTCAAAGGCTCCGGCATAGGCCAGCGATTCCAGCGTTTTCTTGTTCACCGTCCGCAGGTTAATACGGGTGACGAAATCAAAAATATCCTGATAAGGTCCGTTCAGCGTGCGTTCCTGAATGATGCTATCCACGGCGGCATCACCCGTTCCTTTGATCCCACCCAGCCCGAAACGGATCTGTTTTTTCTTGTTAACGTTGAATTCCTTGATGGATTCGTTCACGTCAGGGCCTAATACATCGAGGCCCATGCGGCGGGTTTCTTCCATGAACAGGGTGATTTTCTTAATATCTCCCAGCTCATTGGTTAAGTTGGCCGCCATGTATTCTTCGGGGTAATGAGCCTTCAGATAGGCCGTTTGATACGCCACGAAGGCATAACAGGTCGAGTGCGATTTATTGAAGGCATACTGAGCGAAGGCTTCCCAGTCGGTCCAGACTTTTTCGAGCTTTTTCGCATCCAGTCCTTTTGCTACGGCCCCTTCCATGAACTTACCCTTCATCTTATCCAGCGTCGCCCGGTCTTTCTTACCCATGGCTTTCCGCAGGACGTCGGCATCGCCTTTGGAGAATCCCGCCAGTTTCTGGGAAAGTAACATCACCTGCTCCTGATAGACGGTAATCCCGTAAGTATCGGCCAGGTATTCTTCCATTTCGGGAAGGTCATAGACCACGGGCTTGCGACCGTGTTTCCGGTCAATAAACTCCGGAATGTACTGAATCGGGCCGGGACGATACAGGGCGTTCATGGCAATGAGGTCTTCAAACCGCGTGGGTTTCAATTCCTTCATGTACTTCTGCATCCCGGCACTTTCGTACTGGAAGATTGCGTAGGTTTCTCCGCGTTGGAACAGCTCGTAGGTTTTGGCATCGTCGAGCGGCAGGCTGTCCAGATCAATTTCCACGCCGTGGTTTTGCTTGATGAGGGCCAGTGCATTTTTCAGGATCGTCAGCGTGGACAATCCCAAAAAGTCCATCTTGATAACCCCGGCATCTTCAATGACTTTTCCTTCAAACTGGGTAATAAACCAGTCCGAATCCTTCGACGTACAAACGGGAATAATCTCCGTCAGGTCCATCGGAGCGATGATAATCCCGGCGGCGTGAATCCCCGTTCCGCGAACGGAGCCTTCCAGTTTCAGGGCTTCGGTTAATACCTTTCCGGCCACAGTGTTCGACTTCATCGTTTCCCGCAGCTTCATCACGTTCTGCAATTCCTCCGCGACCCAGCCCTCTTTGTCTTTCACGCCGCCCGGTCCGTCAATCGGAGCGAGTAAGACGCGTTGCAGGTTCAGATCCAGGGGTTTTTCCGGAATCATTTTAGTGAGCATGTTGGTCTCATCCAATGGTAAATCCAGCACGCGTCCCACGTCTTTGATGGCCGACTTGGCCTTCATTCCGGTATAACTCACAATCTGAGCTACCTGATTCCGGCCGTATTTATCGACTACATAATCAATCACTTTCTGGCGACCGGCATCGTCAAAGTCCGTATCAATATCGGGCATGGACTTCCGGTCCGGGTTCAGGAAACGCTCGAACAGCAGGTTATACTTGATCGGGTCAATGTTGGTAATGCCAATGCAATAGGCCACTGCCGAACCCGCCGCCGAACCCCGGCCCGGCCCCACGAAGACACCAATGTCGCGACCGGCCTTGATGAAGTCCATTACAATGAGGAAGTACCCCGCAAAACCCATGGTTTTGATGGTGTGCAACTCAAAGTTCAGACGTTCTTCGGCTTCGGGCGAAATGGTTTCATACCGCTGACGGGCTCCTTCAAAGGTTAACTCCCGCAGGTATTCCCACTGGTTGAGGGTATCATCGGCGTGAATTTTAAACTCATCGGGAATCGGGAAGTTGGGTAAGAGAATGTCCTTCTTCAGCTTCGGTTCGAAGCATTTATCAACGATTTCCTGCGTATTATCCAGCCCTTCCGGAATATGACCCCAGACGTTCAGCATTTCTGCTTTGGTCTTGAAGTAAAACTGGTCATTATAGAAGGCAAAGCGGGAACCGCGGGGCATGGCCTCGTCATCCGAAAAATCCTTGGCCGAGGGCGTGCTCTGCTTTTCGCCGGTGTTGACGCACAATAAAATATCGTGGGCGTTGGCATCCTGCTGATCGACGTAATGACTATCGTTGGAAACAATAATCTTCACGTTATGCTTCCGGGCAAATTTGAGTAATACCTCGTTCACCCGTTTCTGATCGGGAATTTCGTGGTCCTGCAATTCGACGTAGAAATCTTCACCGAAGATATTCAGCCACCACAAAAACTCTTTTTCGCCTTCTTCTTCTCCTTTCCGTAAAATCGTCTTAGGCACGCTTGCTCCGATGCAGCAGGTCGTGGCAATCAGGCCTTCATGGTATTGAAGAATCAGCTCCTTGTCAATCCGGGGGTATTTCCCGTACATCCCCTCGATGAAACCCAGCGAGCAGAGTTTCACCAGATTTCGATACCCGACTTCATTCTTGGCCAGCATGAGCTGGTGATAGCGAACGTCTTTTCTCTCCTTGGTAAACTTTCGTTCGTGGCGATCCTGCACTACGTAAAACTCGCATCCGACGATGGGTTTCACGCCGTGTTTGCCCGCTTCGGCCACGAATTTAAACACGCCAAACATATTGCCATGGTCGGTAATGGCCACAGCTGAATGTCCGTCAGCCTTGGCTTTCTTGAACATTCCACCGATGTCAGCGGCACCGTCGAGCAGGGAAAATTTGGTATGGCAGTGAAGATGGGAAAAATGCATATATCTGGGCTCTAATCGAAATTCAAACTTGAAGATACCATGAAAAACGTGGGGCTACAAGTAAGGTTCCGACGGCGGGCGTTTTTCCTCCAGAATAAGGAAAGAACGTCCAGCCGGACCCAGCCCGAAGAGGTCTTACCGATCCTTTCCATTGAACCGATTTGCCTGACGGCTCTCTTCGTAAACTACGTTTTGTCCCTGTGCTTCGTGTGAGTCCTTACTTAACAACGAGCTATTTTAACTCATACCACTTTCACTCTCAGTCTGCAACCGAACCAGGATTTTCCATCCATAAGCCAATTCTTACTTAAAAACTGAATTTCCCGTCCAATTAACTTATTCTTAACCAGGTAATCTGATTTTTTACTTAGTTTTAACCTATGATTATCATTTTAGAAAAATGATTAATTTTCAGGAGATCATAGGCAAAAATATGGCATCTTTAGTCCTGATTACCAATCCTTGTGCATTTTTTAAGTATTCTCTGTTACCGTAATTTGTCTCAGCAACCTAAACCTTTAAGTATAGACACCTATCCGAACTGAATCAACTTCAGGAAATGATGATCTTTCCTTTTATTATTTTTCGACTGTATTGATAAAAGATAAAAATACGTATTTACTATTGCGTATTTCCTTGGCTCTTTTCCTCCTTTCCCGGCCATTCATTACCCCTGTTTGATTAGTATACCTAATTACCCTTTATGTATTTACTTCTCTGTATATCCATTTTACCCCCCCTGGTATGAAAAAAATTTACTTCTTACTTACCTTCCTTTTAGTAGGCTGGACGACAGAATCCTTTTCGCAACAGTTTGGAAACGAATGGATTAATTACCAGCAGACGTACTTTAAAATTCCGGTTTCCAAGAAAGGGATGTACCGGATTACGTACACGGAATTACAAAACGCCGGTTTTAACGTAGCCGCAAACCCTCAACACATTCAACTTTTCAGAAGAGGGGTGGAACAAGCGATTACTGTGGCGGGAGAAGGAGACGGGACCTTTGATTCGGGCGATTACATTGAATTCTTCGGGGTTGGTAACGACGGTTCCCGCGATGCGGAACTTTATGTTCCCCAGGAATCACATCACAATCCCTACGTAAGCTTGTTCACGGAAAATTCTTATTATTTCCTGACACTGACGCTCAATGGGCAGAAGGGGAAGCGTATGAACACGCCTACCCCTCCCAGTAGAGATAACCTGTCAGCAGAGCCGTATCACTGGTCGGAAAACGTATCTCTTTTCAGGACTCACTACGACGTCGGTCCTGCCTATTCCAGTGCCTATACGCAAATGAAATTTGAACAGGGAATGACGTTGGCCAGCTACGGAGTCGGAAAAGGCTACATGGATACTCCGATCGGCAATAACGCCCGGAGAGCGTATGACTTATCGGTAGAGAACCCCTACCGGGCTGAAGAAAATCAAGTCAAGCCCCGGCTGGATCTTTCGTTATTCACGGCCAACCTGGGTAATCATGAGGTAGAAGTGGGCATCCGTCCTTCGTCGTCTGCGGCCGAGAATACAATCCTGACGTTTCCCACAACAACGGATTACCAGATCTTAAAAAATGGTGCTGCATTTAACTGGAATTCGTTGAGCACCTCCGGTTCGCAGGCAGTAGTCTATTCAAAAGTTGGTTCGGCCAGTGTTATTTATTTGAAGTTTACCTACCCTCAACTGCTGAATTTAGCCGAGCTTACTCAGGGAAAAGCGATCAATACCCGTATCAACCCCAGTGGTACATCCTTTCTGCAATTCAGCAACGCCACCACCAGCGATCAGCTCTATGACATTACGGAGTTAAACAACATTCAGCGGATTCAATCTTCTTTCGTTACGGCCTCCGGTACGTTAGAAGCGGCCGTGAGCAATACTCAGCAAGCTCGTAATTTTTGGGTCAGTCGATCTTCAGCATCGGTCGCCAGGATTGAGAAGATCCATTTCATGTCCATAGATCCTTCGCAAACGAATTATCTGATCGTAACCAACCCGGTGCTGCGTCAGGCAGCTGGCGGCTCTTCGGACATCGTACAGGCCTACGCTGACTACCGGGCTTCCGTAGCTGGTGGAAGTTATAAACCTCTGGTGGCAGATATTGACGTACTGGCCAATCAGTTTAACTATGGAGAACGCAGTGGCTTAGCCATTCGTAACTTTGCGGGCTACATGCTGAAAAACGGTTCACCCAAGCACCTGTTTCTGATCGGTCGAGGAATTTTTCCGCAATATTTCCATTTAGTGCTGGATGAACAGGCTATGGCGGCCAACAGTTTAGTACCGACGGGCGGATGGCCGGGCTCAGACTGGCTGTTAGTCAACGGTCTGAATGGGGAACCTGCCAACGTGCCCGCCCTTGCCGTAGGTCGGCTGAATGTGACGAGTCCTAACGAAATTGCGAACTATTTAAGCAAAATCAAAGAGTACGACCTTAGTAAGGGTCAGGCCTGGAGAAAGAATTTTTTATACCTCAGCGGCGGGCGTAACGATTACGAACGAAGCAGTTTCATGGGCTATAGTTCCGGTTTCAAGACCATCGTTGAAAGTGCTTCTACACCGGGAACCGGCAAAATCATTTCAAAAAGCAATAATCAGGACGTTCAAACCATTGACGTATCACCCGATGTGAACGATGGTGTCAATATGATTACTTTTTTTGGGCATGCCTCTACCAACTATACGGATATTAACATTGGACTGGCCTCTCAAAGCTCTTACACCAATAAAGGCAAGTATCCCATCATCTTTGTGAATGGTTGTGAGGCAGGAAATATCTTTTATTACAATGCCCCAGAAACGGTAGGTACCAACTGGGTAAACACGCCTGATCGGGGAGCCATCGCCCACCTGGCTTCTTCGTTCCTGGGCTGGCCTTTTTATCTGAAAGATTATTCGAATATTCTTTTCTCAAAACTGACGGATGCGGAAGGTATGGACAAAAGCCTGGGAACCAATCTGGTCAGAACCATAAAAGAGTTCGTAACCGCCAGACCGAACGATGCTATGGTGGTGGGGCATGCTCAGGAATTTGTTCTTCAGGGCGATCCGGCCCTGGTGGCTTACTCGGCCAGTAGCCCCCTACCCGTCAGTCTGATTTACTTCAAAGGTCAGATAGAACCGAGTGCCGGTAAAAAACTTACCGACGTGGATGCTCATTCCATTCCTGAAAACATAGGTGTACTGACCTGGGAAGTAGCACAGGAGAAAAACATTCTGGGCTATACGGTTGAGAAAAGCATCGATGGTAAAAACTGGGTAAGCATTGGCTTTGCGGCTTCTAAGAATGTTCCTTCAGGCCTCTATACGTTCTATGACACTAAACTTCAGGTAGGGACGACTTACTATCGTTTAAAAATCAATGAGGCTTCAGCACCGGCCCATTACAGTAGATTCATTGCTCTGAGTATGGCTCCTACGTATGGGCTAGTGGCGTATCCAAACCCGGCAACTACGGACATCACCATCAGCGTGAAACAAAATACGGGGGCCAAACCCCAGCCTGTTCAGGCCGTATTACTCATGCCAACCGGCCAGACCGCCTGGAAAGGAGAGCTGACTAATGGTAAAGCTATCATTCCGGTACAGGGTCTGGGTAAGGGTCTGTATATCCTGCAAGTCAATGACGGCGTTAGCGTTCAGCAGCAAAAGATTATGGTTACTCCCTAAGAGGCCACTGGGTCTACCCTGATAAGTAAGGTAGTACTACCCGGCGTACAGTTCAGAATCTCTATCTGGGCTGTACGCCTTTTTATTGGTTTACTCGTATTCCTAAACCCTGCGTACTATTTTACCCCTTACCAACAAAAAAGAGAGGTCCGTAGCAAGGCCTCTCTTTTTTGTTGGGTTTATTTCATTCCCTTACTTCAGCGTCTCGGTCAGCCAGGCACTAAACTCCCGCTGCCAGACCAGAGCATTTTGCGGACTCAGTACCCAGTGATTTTCATCGGGCAGGTACAGCAACTTACTCTTGATTCCGCGGAGCTGAGCGGCCTGAAATGCCTGTAAGCCCTGTTCGATGGGAACGCGGTAATCTTTTCCGCCCTGAATGATAAAAATGGGGGTGTCCCACTTCTCAACAAAGTTGCTGGGCGACTGACTGAAGGACCGCTGGGCTACCGAATTTTTCCTGTCCCAGTACGGCCCTCCTTTTTCCCAGTTTTCGAAGAATAACTCATCCGTCGTTCCGTACATACTGCGAAAATCGTAGATGCCGTCGTGAGCAATGAATGACTTGAACCGCTTGTTGTGCATACCCGCCAGGGCAAAGGCAGAATAACCCCCGAAACTCGCCCCGACACAGGCCCGGCGATCTTTGTCCACAAAGGATTCTTTCGAAACTTCATCAATGGCACTCAGGTAATCTTTCAGCACCTGTCCACCCCAGTCTTTACTGACCTGCTCATTCCATTGCGTCCCGTGACCGGGCATGCCGCGACGGTTCGGGGCCACTACCACGTATCCCTGCGAAGCCATTAACTGAAAATTCCAGCGGAAGGAATACGATTGAGTCAGAGGTGACTGCGGTCCGCCCTGGCAATACAGCAGTGTCGGATACTTCTTGGACGGATCAAATTGAGGGGGGTAAATGACCCACACCAGCATTTTCTTTTTATCCGTGGTCGTAATCCAGCGGCGTTCCGTTTTACAGGTTTCGAGCGAGGCTACGGCGGCGTCATTGGCATGAGTCAAAGGTTTGATGGTACCATTGGTCACATCAATGGAGACTAACTCGGCCGGGTGATTCATGTCCGTTCTACTGGCAATCAGCTGATTACCCACCTGACCGACAATACCGCTCAGATCAAAATCTCCTTTCGTTACCTGCGTAATCAAGGGATTCATTTTGGTAAGCCCGGGATACGTTACTTTGAAAATCTGCAGCGTTCCGTCAATGGGAGCCCAGAAAAAGAGAGCGGTTCCGTCTTCACTCCACTTGAACCCTTCCACATGAATATCATCCCGCTGGGCCGTCAGGTTCATGGTAGAGACGCCATTGGATACTACAATATCCTGTTTATCGGCCTCGTATCCATCGCGTTTCATTTGTAACCAGGCCAGTTGCCCCTTGCTATTATACTCGGGACTTACGTCGTAGCCCTGGTTATCCGGCGTCAGGTTTTTCGTCGCTCCGGTCGTCAGATCGTATTCGTATAAATCCGTGTTGGTGCTGACGGCGTAATCGGTTCCGAACTTCTTTTTTGTCACGTAAACCACCCGCTTGCCGTCGGGATTCCAGATGAAATCTTCATCGCCACCGAAGGGTTTCTGCGGAGAATCGTGCGGCTCGCCCGGCATGATGTCTTTGGCTTCTCCGGCTTTGCCATTCGTCAGCGGAGCTACAAAAATGTGATCGAAAGATCCGTCTTCCCAGGTATCCCAGTGCCGGTAATTTAAGGAAGTAAACACATAAGCATCTGATTTAGGCAAATCCTTATACTTGTCAGAACCTTTGATATCCAGCACTTTTACTTCCTTACTGCTAAGAATATGTTTGCCGTCCGGAGAAATCTTCGGGTTAGCCAGCAATCCCTCCGTCGTAGAAATTTCCCGAGCTTCTCCTCCCGAAACAGCAATTTTATACAGCTTGCGGCTACTCTTGTTGCTTTCCATCTGAGGTATACTTACGGAATACACCACAAATTTTTTGTCTTTAGAAATTCCTAAACCTGTCACCCGACCCATTTTCCAGAGCAGTTCCGGAGTGAGTCGGTTTTGTGCCTGCGTTGCCAGTGACATCAGAAGCATGCCACCCAGTAGCCAACGATTTTTCATACGCCTATTTACCTATTGAATTAAAACTTTCAGCAAAGGTAGCCCCGGTTTCCTTAATTCGATTGCCTAGACGCTGAGCACCCTCCTTTACCCTATTTCTTTTAAATTATTTCATCTTTTTTTTAAATATTTTTAACATTCATTAAAACAGAATAAAATTTTGCTTCGAATGCGTTAGGCCTATTTATGTAAGTATAATTCAAAATTTTATAAGCATATTAACATTTAATATTGGTATTTTATTTGGTTTCTATAGTCTTATTTTTATAATAATTATGGATATAATACCATAATCTTGTCGACAAAATTTGACAATACGTAGAATAATTTATAATAATTGCAGACACAATACCGTCGCGAGCCATATATCCTCATTCCCTAATCCATTACTCTTTCTATGAAAAAACGACTACTCTTTATTTGTGCGATCCTCTTATGGATGGTACAAATCTCCAATGCTCAAGATCGCCGGGTCAATGGCAAAGTAAGTGCTCCTGATGGACAAGCCGTACCGGGGGTAAGTGTACAGTTGAAAGGAACCAATCGCGGAGTAAACACGGACAACAATGGAAATTTTACGATTGCCGTAACCAGTAATTCTGATGTCCTGGTATTTACCGCCGTAGGGTTCCGGAGTCAGGAAATCATCGTTGGCAATCAATCCACTATTAACGCGACGATGGTAGAAGAAAGCCGGGCTCTGGACGAAGTTGTTGTAACGGGCTATGGTTCTCAACGGAAAAAAGACATCACCGGAGCCGTAACCGTAGTGAAAGGAGCTGATCTGACGGCTTTGCCTACGGCCAACCTCACGCAGGCCCTGCAAGGCCGGGCGGCCGGGGTAACGGTGGGTAATGACAACTCTCCCGGTGGAGGAACCATGGTTCGGATCCGTGGCTTCGGAACGATCAATAACAACTCTCCGCTTTACATCGTCGATGGCGTGCCCACCCAGGGAACGCTCAATAACATTAACCCGAATGACATCGAAAGCCTTCAGGTGCTGAAGGATGCCTCGGCGGCTTCGATCTACGGAGCCCGGGCGGCCAACGGGGTGGTGATCATCACCACTAAAAAAGGAAAACCCGGCGAACCCAAAATTACCTTTGACACCTACGTGGGTATTCAGCGTCCGGGTAAGTTCCTGAACCTGCTGAACTCGCAGGAACTGGGTCAGCAAATCTGGGCATCAGCCAAAAACGTAGGCGTCACGCCAACGCACGGCCAGTATGGTAGCGGAGCCGATCCCGTCATTCCTGATTACATCTATCCCTCGGGAGCCTTTGAAGGCGATTCACGCGTGGCTCAGGATGCCAATGGTAATTACGTTAACTATACCCACGATTTACGGGATCCGGAACTGGGTAAAACCAAATTCATGATTACTAAGGCCAGCAAAAACGGCACGGACTGGCAACGGGAAATTTTCAATCCTGCTCTGATTCAGAACTATCAGCTGGGAGCCAGCGGCGGAACGGATAAAGGGGCTTACGCGATTTCTTTCAACTATTTCAATCAGAAAGGAATCATGAAGTACACCAATTACAAACGCTATTCGATGCGGGCGAACACCGAATTCAAGCTCAAAAATCGGATTCGGGTGGGTGAAAACCTGACGGTTTCCTACGACGAACGCGTAGGTATTACCAACAACGACGAGTCCAATCCCATTGCCTTTGCCGTTCGGATGAACCCGCTGATTCCCGTATACGACGTAGCTGGAAACTTCGCCGGAGCCAAAGGTGCGAACCTGGGTAATGCCCGTAACCCGGTGGCAGAATTATACCGCAATAAAGACAACGTAACCAAGGGCGTTCACTTGTTTGGGAATGCGTTTGCGGATGTTGATCTTTTGAAAGGATTAACGTTCCGTACTAGTCTGGGGATTGAGTATAACCTTTACAACTTTGCTCCTTTTACTCCCCTGGATCCGGAATCTCCCGAAGCTCGTAACACCAATAACCTTCGCGTAGAAAACCGCTACGACAACTCCTGGACCTGGTATAACACGCTGACGTACAACAAAACGTTCGGAGATCACACCATCAACATTCTGGCGGGTACCGAAGCGATTGCAACCTATGATTACATCTTCGACGCCACCCGCAGTAATTACGCCTTTGAAGATCCGGATTACCTGTATCTGAACGCCGGCAGTCCGCTGGGTCTGCAAAACAGTGGCCGTGGAGCAAACCGTTCGCGTCTGTTCTCCTTATTTGCGAAGGTGAATTATGCCTACAAGGACATTTTCCTTGCTGATTTCACCCTTCGTCGCGATGGTTCCTCCCGCTTTAGTGCCGCCAACCGTTATGCCGTATTCCCAGCCGCCAGCGTTGGCCTGCGTCTGTCTGAACTGGCCGCCTTGAAAGACGTAGGTTTCCTGTCTGATCTGAAACTTCGCGTGGGTTGGGGAAGCACGGGTAATCAGAACATTCCGAACATTTACAACGCCTACACGCTGTACGAATCACGGCCCGTTGAAAACCATTACGACATCAATGGAGCGAAAACGTCCATCGTTCCCGGTTTTGACCTGGTGCAATTTGGTAATGATCAGGGTAAATGGGAAACGACTACTTCCACTAACGTTGGTTTTGATGCCAGTTTGTTCAACAACAAGTTACAGTTTGTTTTTGACTGGTACATCAAGAAAACTACGGACATGCTGAGCCAGATCGACGTTCCCTACGCTTTGGGTCAGGCTACGATTCCTTACACCAACATCGGTGACATGCAGAACAAAGGCGTTGATCTTTCGCTGAACTATTCGGGCCGGGCTATGGATGGCAAGCTGCGATTCACCGTGGGAGCAAACTTCTCAACGTATCGTAACAAGGTTCTGAAAATCAATAATGATCCGAACTCCATCAAATTTGGTTTCAGTACACGTCTGCCCGCCATGAGTGCTACGAAAGTAGGTGAACCGATTTCTTCGTTCTATGGATACGTGATTGACGGTATTTTCCAGACCGACGAACAAGCCAAAGCGGCACCTCCAGCCTTTGGTACTTATAACCGGGCTGGTGCCTTCATCTTCCGCGACGTGAATGGAGATGGCGTCATTACTTCCGCCGACCGTACCTTCATTGGTAACCCCCACCCTGACTTTACGTATGGCCTTAACGTTAGCGTAGGTTACAAGAACTTTGACCTTACGCTGTTCGGACAGGGTGTTCAGGGAAATGACATCTTTAACTACATGCGTTACTGGACTGACTTTAACACCTTCCAGGGTAACCGTAGCAAACGAATGCTGTATGATTCCTGGGTTCCGGGCAAGACGGATGCCGTACTTCCTCAGTTGCGGTCAACGGATGCCACCAGTGCTCAGATCTCTACTTACTTCGTAGAAAAAGGCTCGTACCTGCGTTTGAAAAACATCCAGCTGTCCTATACGCTTCCCGCAGCACTTCAGAAAAACCTGGGATTAGGGACGTCGCAGATTTACGTTCAGGGACAAAACCTGTTTACCCTCACCAAATATACCGGACTTGATCCTGAGATCAACCTGCGTCGTTCGGGCGAAAGTGGTCAGGATACGCACCTGGGTGTGGACGAGGGAGCTTACCCCGTATCCCGTAACCTGATTGTGGGTTTACGCCTGAGTTTCTAATGCTTGTTTCTGAATGAAGTAAAACGAATTCTACTTAGATAGTCCTATGAAAAAAAATATAATCGCAGTTTCTCTGATGATGGCGGGACTTCTTTCCTCCTGCGGAGATTCTTTCCTCGATGTAAAACCTCAAGGGGTGGCATTGGCGACTCAGTTGAATAATAAAAGTGGAGTAAACGCCAGTTTGATCGGAGCTTATTCTCTGCTGGATGGCATCGGGGCCGGTGGTACGAACTGGCACGGAGCGGTATCCAACTGGGTCTACGGTGGCGTAGCTTCTGACGACTGTTACAAAGGCACCGATGCCAGTGATCAGCCCGAAATCACGGGTATTGAGCGGTATGAAGTTCAGCCCGCCTTCGTCCACATGCGAGGTAAGTGGCGGGTGGTTTACGATGGCATTTCCCGTTGTAATGAAGTCATTCAGCTGGTAGCGAAAACTACGGATATGACGGACGCCGAAAAAACGCAGGTGATTGCTGAAGCTCGTTTCCTGAGGGCTCACTATCACTTCGAAGCCAAAAAGATGTGGAACATGGTGCCTTATATCGATGAAACCGTCTATAATGCATCCGATCCTAATTCCGTAAAGGTCCCTAATGACAAAAATATCTGGAGCAATATTCAGGCCGATTTCAAGTATGCCATGGATAATTTGCCCGAGACACAGTCCCAAAAGGGCCGGGCAACGAAGTATGCCGCCGCCGCTTATCTGGCCAAAGCGTATCTCTTCGAAGGTAAGTATTCCACGGCGAAGCCCTTGCTCGAGACCATCGTAGCCAGCGGAAAGTATCGTCTGGTGGATTACCACGATAACTATAAGGCAGCGACCAATAATAATGCTGAGTCTATCTTTGAAGTACAGTTTTCGGTGAACGATGGTACGAACGGGAACAATGGTAATGCCGGTGATGAATTAAACTGGCCTTATTTCTCGGGGGCTCCCGGCGGCGGTTGCTGCGGTTTTTACCTGCCTTCGCTGAACCTGGTGAATGCGTTTAAAACGGATGCCAGTGGATTACCCCTGCTGGATACCTTTAATAATTCGGATGTAAAAAATGATCAGGGTTTAAAAATCACGGATTCATTCACCCCTGAGACCGCTCCGCTGGACCCACGTCTGGACTGGACGGTTGGTCGCCGCGGCATTCCTTTTCTGGACTGGGGTCCTATGCCGGGCGTTACCTGGATTCGTGATCAGGCCTACTCTGGTCCATATACGGGTAAAAAATGGATGTATTACAAAGCCGAAGAAGGAACCAACACCCACTCTACCAACAAACGCCGGGTAGCTAACAACTACCGCATGATTAAGTACTCCCACGTATTACTCTGGCTGGCTGAATGTGAAGTAGAAGCTGGCAACCTGACCAAGGCACAGGAATACGTAAATCAGATACGGAGAAGAGCCAAAAACAGTCCTTACGTAACCAATACGGACGGAAAACCCGCCGCTAATTACGTAGTGAATGAATACCCCAGCGGCTCGTCTGCCTTTGCAGATCAGACTAATGCCCGTAAAGCGGTGCGTTTCGAACAACGTCTGGAATTTGCGATGGAAGGTCACCGATTCTTTGATCTGGTTCGTTGGGGTATTGCCGACCAGACCCTGAACACCTACTTACAGACCGAAAGTAAAAAACGGACCTATCTGAATGGGGCCAGCTTTACCAAAGGAAAACACGAGTATTTCCCCCTCCCGGTTGATGAAATCAATAACAGCTATGTGAACGGTGCCCCGACTCTGAAACAGAATCCGGGTTATTAATCAACCTCTTTGCCGAAGCGAACCCCGTTCAGTTCTGAACGGGGTTTCTTTTTAGCTATATGTCGCTTTTTTGACTATCTTGAATACTTTAGCAAATTCATTTAGCACTGAATGTATGAGCGTCTCGATTAAAGAAATAGCCCGTCGGTTAAAAATTTCTCCTTCTACTGTATCGAGAGCCTTGCAGAATCATCCCCGAATTGGCTTACGAACCCGTGAGCGAGTGCAGGAGTTAGCTCAGGAACTTAATTACATTCCCAGTACAACCGCCCGAAACCTTCGCAGTGGAAAGACCTTTATGCTGGGCGTAGTAGTACCCGAAATTCAGGAAAATTTCTTTTCTGAAGCAATTAACGGAATTGAAGAATTAGCTTTTCAAAAAGGATATACGGTTGCTCTGTATCAGTCCCATGATCAGTACGAACGGGAAAAAAAAGTACTGGAAGTATTGTCCCATCAGTTGGTAGACGGCATCATTTTATCAGTAGCGAAAGAAAGTCAGCAATTCGATCACGTTCAGAAATTAATTCACCACCAGATTCCCCTGGTTCTTTTTGATCGGATTCCTCCTTCCATTGATACGCATCAGATTAGCTGTGATATGGAAGCCGGAGCGTATCAGGCTACGTCTTTTCTGATCAAAAAAGGATTCAAACGGATTGCCTTACTCAATGGCCCGGCCTCTTTAGTGGCCAGTCAGGAGCGTTACCTCGGTTACCTGCGAGCCTTGCAGGAAGCGGCGATCTCTCCGGAAGAACACTTCATTCAGACGACCGACTTAAGCTCGGACCAGACCCGTCAGAAAATGGACACCCTGCTGGATAGCCGTCCTGATTCCGTCTTGACCTTTAATGATTACGTAGCTCTGGACGCCATGGGCGTTTGCCGAAATAAAGGATTGCAGTTAAATAAGGACATTTCCTTTGTCAGCTTTGCGAATCTTCCCTTAAATGCTTACCTCGAACATCCGCCCCTGGCTTCCCTAGAACAGCATCCTTATCAGATGGGATACCAGGCTACCCAAATTTTGCTGGACGCCATTGCAGGCATTAAAACTGAATTTGATAAGGTAATCCTTCAGCCGGATCTTATTTCGTTGTCTTAACTTCTTCTTTTTTCAATATGCCGAAAATTTGTGCATTCGTTTGTTCAGTTCTGTGCAAACGAATGTGCATAGCTATGGCCCGAAAATTCCTTCCCATCCTGCTGTTCATACGTCCCATAGTCTGGTTTTATAGCGTATTTTAGTCCAGAGTTTCTCTTGATCTATTGCTTATGTCTAACGCTTTAACCGTTTCTGCTCCGGGCCGAATTTGCCTCTTTGGCGAACATCAGGATTACCTGGGACTGCCCGTCATTGCAGCGGCTATTTCCCTACGATTACGCATCACGGGTACGCCACGGCGGGATCGAAAGATTTACATTGATTTACCGGATATCAACCAGAATGAATCGTTCTACCTTCAACCGGAAATCCCGTATAATAATGAAAGGGATTACTATAAAAGTGTCCTTAATGCCTGGCAGCGAAAAGGAACTTCCCTTAACCAGGGCTTCGATCTGAGCCTGACCAGTTCCATACCCATTAATGCCGGAACGTCCAGTTCATCCGCTCTGGTGGTGGCCTGGTCCTACTTTCTGGCTCAGTTCGCTCCCCAGCGGATGCCTTTACTCGATCTGGCTGATTTGGCGTATAGAGCAGAGGTAGAAGAGTTTGGTGAACCGGGGGGGCGAATGGATCAAACCTCAGTTACCTTCGGAAACGTTATTTACCTGGAATCCCAGCCGGCTCCGTACGTAGAAACGCTTCCCCCCATCTCGGGAACGTTTGTATTAGGAGATTCCCGGCAGGCCAAGGATACGCTCGGTGTGTTGAAGCACGTCAAATATGGTATGCTGGAAGCCATTCAGAAAATCAAGGCCCAGGATCCTTCCTTCTCCCTGCATACGTATCCAGCTCAGGAAGCTGAACAGTATAAATCCCTGCTTACTTCGGATGAATATATTCTTTTAAAGGGTAATCTCTCCGATCGTGACATTCTGCTCCAGGCCAAGCAACTCCTTCAGTCTTCGCATCCTGATCCGGTCGTGTTCGGTGAACTTCTGAACGCCCATCAGTTAAACCTCCGGGAAGCCAAACGCATTTCTACACCCAAAATTAATCGAATGATTGATTACGCTCTGGAAGCGGGGGCTCTGGGAGCTAAGATCAATGGCTCCGGCGGCGGCGGCTGCATGTTCGCTTACGCTCCTGAAGATCCTCAGGCCGTAGCGGAAGCCATCGAAAGAGCCGGCGGAAAAAGCTACATAATTACTATTGACGAAGGCGTTCGTCTGGATCATAACTAATTCACAGGTTTTACTTCTTTCGTCATTCATGAACAAACGATTATTAATTCTTGCGGGAGGAATGTCTTCCCGCATGAAGAAAGCTGCTGAAAACCTCCAGCTTGATCAGCAACTGATTCAGCAGGCAGATACGTTAACGAAAGGCATGATTCAGGTAGGCACTTCGGGCCAGTCGCTGATCGACTATCAATTGCATAATGCCCAGCAGGCCGGATTCACCGAAGTGCTTTTACTGCTTCATCCGGAAGATACCCTCACTCAGGAATACTATGAGTCTGCCATTACTCAGAAAAAATACGAAGGCTTATCTTTTCGCTACGCCCGTCAGTACATACCAGCGGATCGCCAAAAGCCAGCCGGAACCGCCGACGCCGTTCTACAGGCTCTGCAACAAACACCAGAATGGCAAACCGGGCGATTCGTGATCTGTAACAGCGATAACTTGTATTCCAGCAACGCCCTGGATGTATTGTGGACAAGTGAAAAGCCGAATGCTTTGATTAGCTATGACCGGGAGGCTTTACTTTTTCCTCCTGAAAGAATTCAGGCTTTTGCGATCATCCGTACCAATGAAGCCGGCTACCTGCTGGATATTCATGAGAAACCGGAACCGGATGAAATTAACCGTATTCTCGAAAAAAGGGGTCGGGTTGGAGTCAGCATGAATCTGTTTGTCATGGAAGCCGAAAAACTTCTTCCCTGGCTGGAAGCTACTCCCTATCACCCAACCCGTCAGGAAAAAGAGCTTCCTACAGCCGTTAACAAACTGGCAGCTACAGAAGAAATAGCAGTATTACCGCTGGCTGAAAATGTTCCGGATCTGACTAATAAACAGGATATCCTGACGGTACAGAGTTATCTCAAAAATCATTATTCATCACTTAACTAACCTCCAGCGTATGAAAAACCGTAGAACCTTTATTAAAACAATGTCGCTAACGGCCGCCGGCCTAGCGATCTCTCCAAGCATTCTGAATGGAGCTGTGAATGATCAGAAAGTCCGTCTGGGATTTATTGGAGTAGGATTGCGAGGACGGGAGCACGTTAGAAATGCCATTTTATTCCCGGAGGTTGAGATTAATGCGATCTGCGATATTGATCCGGCTACCATTCAGATCACGCAAAAAATGCTGAGAAATGCGGGACGAAAAGAAGCGGCAGTTTACGGCAAAAACGATCATGATTTTCAAAACATGGTCAAACGGGATGATCTGGACGGAATTATCATCGCCACCCCTTGGGAATGGCATGTTCCCATGGCGGTATCAGTAATGAAAGGGGGCAAATATGCAGGGGTAGAAGTTTCGGCTACGGTCACCCTTCAGGAATCCTGGGATCTGGTTAATACCTTCGAGAAGACGGGTTCACACTGTATGATTCTTGAAAACGTTTGTTACCGAAGAGACGTGATGGCAGCTTTGAATATGGTTAGACAAGGCTTGTTCGGAGAACTAACCCATTTGGAATGCGGCTATGAGCACGATTTAAGAGAAGTAAAATTTAATGATGGGAAAAAAGCGTATGGAGGAGGCGTTGAATTTGGAGAAAAGGGTTTCTCTGAAGCAAAGTGGAGAACCCAGCATTCCATTAATCGTAACGGAGACATTTACCCAACGCATGGATTAGGCCCTGTCGCTCAGATGGTCAATATCAACACGGGTAATCAGTTTCAATATTTAGTATCAATGGCAACGAAGCCTTTAGGACTTCACAAGTATATTGTTGATAATGGTGGTGCCAGCCATCCCAATGCGAAAGTGAAATTCAAATTAGGAGATCAGGTACAAACCATGATCAAGTGTGTGAATGGAGAAACCATACTCATTACTCACGATACCAATAGCCCCCGACCTTATTCATTAGGATTTAAAGTTCAGGGAACTAACGGACTATGGATGGACGAAGGAGATCAGATTTACATTGAAAAGAAAAGTCCTAAACCGCACCAGTGGGAAAAAGATACAGAGTATATGAAACAGTATGATCACCCGCTGTGGAAGAAATTGGAAAACAATGCCCAGGGGGCAGGACACGGAGGAATGGATTACTTCGTAATGCGGGAGTTCGTCACTTCTATCCAGGAAAAACGGAGTCCGGCAATTGATGTGTATGATGCAGCAGCCTGGTCAGCCATCAGCCCTTTATCTGAAGAATCCATCAAAAAGGGATCTGCTCCTGTTCAAATTCCAGATTTCACCCGAGGCAAGTGGAAAAATCGCAAATCCTCCTTCGGAATCGAAGTATTATAAAAAGAAAGCCTGTCAAAAACAGGCTTTCTTTTTGAATATATAGTAAATATTTGAACCTGGGTAAGAATAAAGTTTTCTAATCTACTCACACTACTAAATGTAAGGTAATAGAGATGTGAAAGAGAGAAGACCGATTAGGTCAGGCTTTTGAGTGAAGGTGGATGGTGAGGTAGTAAGGAATGGAGAGGTATTGGTGAGGAGGTGGAGATGGTGAGGGTGAGGATGGAGGAAGGGTATACAAAAGAGAAGACTCCTGCATCCCGGCAGGAGTCTTCGAATTGTAAAGGGGAGGCGATTACCTACTTTCCCGGGGGTAAACCCAGTATCATCGGCGGAGCGGGGCTTAACGGCCC
>CAJYIW010000014.1 GCA_913775095.1 uncultured Siphonobacter sp.
GTTTTGAGTTTTGAGTTTTGAGTTTTGAGTTTTGAGTTTTCAGTTTTCAGTTTTCAGTTTTCAGTTTTCAGTTTTCAGTTTTCAGTTTTCAGTTTTCAGTTTTCAGTTTGGAAAGGGAAAACCCATAAAGGTAGGGGAGATGTTTGGAACTGAGCATAAGAACGCCAGCGGGGTTCAATCTGGGTAGCCCCCAGCTGGATAGCCCCGGATGTTAATCCGGGGAAACGTTGGAAGGAAAATGGTTCACTCTGCCCTTGCTGATGTCTCACCAGCCTGTTGTAGGGAAGTGGTTGGTGGGGACACCAACCACGGCGGGGCCGTTCGGAACTGAGCGTAAGAACCCCAGTAGGGTTCAATTTGCGTGGCTCCGGGCTGGATAGCCCCGGGGTAAGGGGCCATATAAACAGTCCTTATCGGGATAGCTTTGGATGATAATCCGTGAGAAGTCTCAATAGTTACCTCGGGAGTAACCCCCTTTGAAGTTAGCAGGTGCGTAAGAATAAAAAACGCCAACAGATTATACCAATAATTCCCCCATGCAGAAACGAAGTATTGCTATACTGGGCTCGACGGGCTCGATTGGAACGCAGGCACTGGACGTCGTTCGGGCCAATTCCGGAGCCTTTCAGGTCGAAGTGTTATCCGCTCAGAATAATGCAACCTTATTAATAGAACAGGCCGCCGAATTCCGCCCCAATGTTGTCGTCATCGGTAATGAAGATCTATACGATACGGTAAAACTGGCCCTTGATTCGCTGGATATCAAAGTCTACTGCGGCATTGATGCTCTGGCGAGTGTGGTGCAGATGGATAGCATCGATCTGGTACTTACGTCAATGGTGGGCTATGCCGGGTTGTTACCCACCCTGAAGGCCATCGAAGCCGGGAAAGCCATTGCTCTGGCTAACAAGGAAACGCTCGTCGTAGCCGGAGAGCTGGTTACGGAAGCGGCCCGTCGGAAGGGAATTAATATCTATCCCGTTGATTCCGAGCATTCGGCTATTTTTCAGTGCCTGGTCGGGGAATTTCACAATCCGATCGAAAAAATCATTCTGACGGCCTCCGGTGGTCCTTTCCGGGGGAAAGACCGGGAATTTCTGAAAACCGTTACCAAAGCTCAGGCTCTGAAACATCCGAACTGGGTGATGGGAGCAAAGATTACCATCGATTCCGCCAGTCTGATGAACAAAGGACTGGAGGTAATCGAAGCCAAATGGCTGTTTGGACTGGACACCCCACAAATTGACGTGGTCGTGCATCCGCAAAGTATCATTCACTCGCTGGTACAGTTTCAGGATGGATCCATCAAAGCTCAGCTGGGCTTACCTGACATGCGATTACCAATTCAGTTTGCGATGGGTTACCCCAATCGAATGCCCTCTGATTTCCCCCGATTCAGTTTCCTGGATTATCCCACGCTGAGTTTTGAACAGCCCGATGCCGAGACTTTCCGTAACCTGGCTCTGGCCTATCAGGCTTTGGAACGCGGAGGAAATGCCTGCTGTGTCTTAAATGCAGCCAACGAAATTGCCGTAGCCGAGTTTTTAAATGACAAAATCGGTTTTCTGGAAATGTCGGACCTGATCGAAGATTGCATGAATCGGGTCTCATTTGTGCAAAATCCAACGTATGAAGATTACGTACAAACGGATACCGAAACCCGACGTCTGGCTCAGGAGCTTATTCAATCACATTCCATTCATTAAAATATGTCACGTTACGCGTTAGCTCTGGACCTCGTTGACGATCCGAAACTGATTACCGAATACGAGAACTACCATCAAAACATTTGGCCGGAAATTAAAGAAAGTATTGTCACCCAGGGGGTTACGAATATGGAAATTTACCGAGCGGGCAATCGGTTGTTTATGATTATGGAAGTGAATGAAACGTTCAGTTTCGATAAAAAATCGGCGGCTGATGCTGCCAATCCGAAAGTACAGGAGTGGGAACAGCTCATGTGGAAATACCAGCAGGCTATTCCCGCCGCCAAACCCGGCGAAAAATGGGTAATGATGGATCAAATTTTTCAGTTGTAGATCGAGTTGGGAGATACGTACAAAACCATTGATGAGCCGGCCGAAGGGCTTTTTAAGGATAAGGGAAGCAAATTTTTCGCTTATGCTTATCCATTCACGGACGAAGAAGCGTTGAAAATCCGCATCGCCGAATTAAAAGACCTGCACCCCAAAGCCCGGCATCATTGCTGGGCTTACCGTTTGACGCCTGATCGGAGTGTTTTTCGGGCCAATGACGATGGAGAGCCTTCCGGATCGGCAGGAAAACCTATTTTGAATACCTTATTATCGAATGATCTCACGAACATTCTGGTCGTAGTGGTGCGTTACTTTGGCGGAACCTTACTGGGCGTCCCCGGCTTGATTCATGCCTATAAAACGGCTACGCAGGAAGCTATCAATGAAGCCCGTATCGTTGAAAAACAGGTCAAAGAAATCTATGAAATTCGTTTTGATTACCTGCAAATGAACGAAGTCATGCGGGTAATGAAGGAGGAACCAGTAACTATTCTTAACCAGACTTTTGATAATCAGTGCCTGATTAAACTTGCCATTCGGGTTTCGTTAGCTGAGCAAGTAGTGGGCAGATTGACTAAAATAGATGGCATTACCATAGATTTAACAGGGCAGGAATAAGAAAAAGTTAAAACATGAATCGCTCTTCTCAAGCCTATAAACAGATCCCTTTCAGGGGATAAGTTAAGCGATGGATTCAGGTAGTTAGGGATTGGTTATTAAAGTATTAAAAAGCATTAATATATTTAAGCGTTTCTTAATACCTAACTAATGAATCCATCCGAGATAACAGTTGTACTTGCTTTATTAAGCATAGCTCTTTTCTCTGTATATCTAATAAGTAAAATACTTGTTATTAAGCTGGCCCCGGTCAAATATGAATCCATCGAAGGTTTACGGGGGTATTTAGCTTTTTTTGTATTTATTCACCATGCAGCTTTCTGGCAGGGCTATCTTCAGCATGGAACGTGGTCGCTGCCTGATTCAAATTTGTTTATTCAGTTTGGTAAAGCAAGTGTGGCTATATTCTTTATGATTACCGGATTCCTGTTTTTCGGTAAACTCAGAAATGCTCCTAATAAGCCCATCGACTGGATTGAATTCTTCATATCCCGGCTGTTACGATTAACTCCCCTTTACATCTTCGCTATGTGCTGTATGCTACTGATCGTAGCTATTCTTTCGTCCTACACCTGGGTCGAAAATCCACGTTCAGTGCTGTTGGAAATGGCGAAGTGGCTGGGTTTCTCCATTTACGGAATACCTGACATTAATGGTGTTAAAAATACATTTCTGATTACAGCGGGCGTTTCCTGGTCGCTGGTGTACGAATGGCTATTCTATTTTTCACTTCCGGCCATTGGTTTTATTTTCTATCGGATCAAGTCTTCCTTCGTAACATTTCTGGGAACGCTGGCCCTGACGGCTTCTATCTATCTGAGTAATATCATCTTTACCGAATATCTGTGTATGTTTCTGGTAGGAGCTTTCGCCGTATATCTGGTCGATCAATCGGCTGTACAGCGATTTTTACAATCCCGGCTTTCCACCTTTTTAATCGCCTCACTCTCGACTTTAATGATTGTATTTTTTACGGGTAATACCTGGGTTGAGTTATTGATCATGGGTTTTATTTTCACGGCTATTGCCGCCGGTAATTCTCTGGGAGGAATTTTAACCACAAGAGTTTCCCGAATATTCGGTCAGATTACGTACAGTATGTATCTTCTTCACGGACTCATATTATTTATAACGTTCCGATTTCTGGTGCATGATAGTAGGATGGACGACATTCATTTCTGGTCAATCATTGCCCTGTGCGTAGTTCCGGTAGTGGTTCTCTGTTTCCTTACTTTTTACCTGATTGAATTACCCGGTATGGAATTGGCTGGTTACATTAGAAAAATAATTTACAGCATTTCTAAAAATGAGAAAGTCTATCTGAATAACGATAAGAACAAACATTTATAATTATTGAGAGAAATTTTATTCATATTTTGTGAAATAATGTCTTCGGTTATGTAGATCGTTTTCTACAGGTTTTTAGTAAGCTTATTTTTTAAATTATTGATATACAGATATTTATAAAATATATTCGCTTGAAGACCAGGAATGGAATGTCATTTTGACCCATACAGTCATAACCAGATGTTTTAAAACGAAAAAGAAACACTTATTTAAACTGAGAAAATCCCTGAGGAATTTCAAAAAAGCTTAAATAAGGATTTTCGTCAGACCACAGAAAGGTAATAACGTTTACCAGATGGTTTGAAAACTGGAGACCCTGTATTGTTCACGAATGACGCTGGAATTAAGTTTCGAATAAAATTCCTGTTATTTCGACTCCTGAGAGCATAACAATAGAGAACGTAGTTCCGGAAAATCACGTTTCGAACGTAAATGAAAAAGATGAGTAACTAATACGAGTACTCTGTAACTTTTTCAGGCATTAGGTTCTATCCGAGAAGTGGCCAGTGTTAACTGACCACTTTTCCTTTTTTTATATCAGTTTTGAATGAGTGAATGATAGAATGAGGGAATATTCTTTTCTATGGGAGGGTATAAACTATAGAAAACAGGAAGTAGAGACGCGATTGATCGCGTCTGGTCTGGAAATGGAAAATAGTTGAAGGTAACCTTGCTCTTGTGGCTTCCAGGCTGAAGTATTTCCTAAAAGATTTGTTATGGCATCCCAGGGTAGTACTTCCGGCAAAAAGGCTGGAAGCGGCCACAGCCATTTATAGGAGATAAAAAAGCCAGAGCGTTATGACACGATCTGGCTTTTTCATAATGCTTAATTCCAAACGAATAACTCAGGACAATGACTGGAATGTAATCCAGGCGGCTGCGTAGGCAATGGCCGTCATGTAAGTAAATTGTACGGCTGGGTAAAACCACGACTTGGTCTCGCGGTACGTAGCTGCCAGTGTACTCATACACATCATGGCGAAAACGTAAAAGATCAGTAACGAAAACGCCACCGCAGGGGTAAAGCGGGGCCCGCCCGTTTCGGGGTTAATTTCGGTACGCATTTTGTTTTTGACTGTATCCGTATCGTCATCGCCGCCAAGGCTGTAAATCGTGGACATCGTTCCCACGAATACTTCACGGGCAGCAAAGGAGGTTAGTAAAGCAATCCCGATTTTCCAGTCATACCCTAAAGGACGAATCACAGGCTCAATGAAATGTCCGAAGCGACCCGCATAAGAGGTTTCCAGCTGAGCCGAAGCAATTTCGTTACCCAGTTCTTCCGGACTCTTCGCAGGATTCTCTTGTAGGATCTGCTGTTCGGCTCGTTCCATCGAATCGCCGGGACCGTAACTGGCCAGGACCCAGAGAATAATAGAAATCGCTACAATGACTTTTCCGGCTTCCATTACGAAGGCTTTCACGGCGTTCCAAACGGCCATGATGACGTGATCTACGCGGGGTAACTGAAAAACGGGCATTTCCATGACGAAAAAGCTGCGTTCTCTGACCTTCAATACTTTTTTCATTACCCAGGCGGAAAGGAGTGCCGAAACGAAGCCCAGAAGATAGAGTAACATCAGGGCCAGTCCCTGCAAATTGAAGATACCCAGGATGGTTTTTTCGGGAATCACCAGGCCAATCATAATGGTAAAAATGGGCAGACGAGCCGAGCAGCTCATCAGCGGAGTGACCATGATGGTAATGAGGCGATCTTTCCAGCTTTGAATGGTTCGCGAACCCATAATGGCAGGGACGGCACAGGCTACGCTGGAAATCAGGGGAACAACGCTGCGGCCATTCAGCCCAACTTTTCGCATCAGCTTGTCCATCAAAACCATCACCCGGGCCATATAACCGGATTCTTCCAGCAGAGAAATGAAGGTAAAGAGAAAAGCAATTTGCGGAATGAAAACAACCACGCCACCGATCCCGGCGACGAGCCCATCGGTTAATAAACTGGTTAATAGCCCTTCCGGTAGGGTAGATTTCAGCCATTCGTTGAGCGAAGCCATGCCGGAGTCAATCCAGTCCATGGGATACTCAGCCAGCGAAAATATAGACTGGAAAATCAGAAAAAGAATGGCAAAAAAGCTGGCATAACCCCAGATCGGGTGCAACAGAATTTTATCAAGTTTCTGAGTAAACGTCTCCTGAGGTTGGCCGTTTTTATGACGAATGGACTCATCCGCGATGGCTCCCAGAACTTTATAGCGGTTGACCGTTTCCTGGGTTTGAAAATCAACGTGCTGAAAGCTGTGACGGCGATTGATGTCACCCAGCAGCGAACGATTCTCGGAGGTCAGAAACCGTAACTTTTCGATCTGTCCGGCCATGAGCATGGCCAGATAGTCATTGGCAACCTTAAACTGAGACTTGATTTCCTGGATAAATTCCTTCGATACCGTGTCCAGCCGAAGCACCGGTTTGGGTAACTCTGAATGCTCCATCAACTCGCCCTTGATGGCAAATTTCAGGTTATTCAGCCCTTCTTCCGATTTGGCATTAATCAGCACGACGGGTACGCCCAGTCGTTCCGAAAGCCGGTCGACGTCGATGGTCAGGCCGTGAGCTTCCGCAACGTCCACCATGTTCAGAGCCAGAATGGTATGAAAGCCTAAATCCGATACCTGGCTGAATAATAGTAAGTTACGCTTCAGGTTCGAAGCATCGGCTACCATGATTACGACATCGGGGTAATCTTTACTGGCGGGGTTGGCCAGAATATCAAGCACTACCTGCTCGTCCAGCGACTTTGGGTATAAACTGTACGTACCGGGTAAATCGACAATGTCAACGTCGGTCGTTTTATCCAGACGCGTCACCCCAATCTTACGATCGACCGTTACGCCGGGAAAATTCCCGGTTTTCTGCCGGAGGCCCGTTAATGCATTAAAGAGGGAAGTCTTGCCGCAGTTGGGGTTACCGACCAGAGCAATTTTTGGATTTTTATTCATTGACTAGGGGTAATTCAAATGACGTTCGGAAGGTTTCCGAAAGAACTAAACTATTGTAATTCAACGACGGCTGCTTCATCCAGTCGTAGCGAGAGCGTGTACCCGCCCACTTGCAGGCAGATGGGATCCCCGAGTGGAGCAATGGCCGTCAGTTGGATTTCCGTGCCCGGCAGGCAACCCATTTCGAGCAATTTAAGGGCGAGATTGGAATCATGGAAACCGGCAATTATCCCTTTTTCCCCCAGCTTTAATTGCGATAAGTTCCGAGCAGCCATAGCACTTTGATGATAAAAGACTTCTACTTGTTATTTATATTCATTCTAAAAGAATGTCAAAAGTAGGAAATAGTTCGTAACTGAAATCACATTTTTTTAATAATTCCACTGATCACCAAAGCTGATAAACCGATAAGATTTCTTGATTTGCCGTACGAGTTTTCTAAAAAATAAAAACAACCAGTCGAATTGTGCCGTACCTTTGCGGGAAAGTACAGGAAGGTAAAAAGCCGCCGGAAAAAGTGACCGGAGTGTGCCAGTAACAAGTAAAGTATGCGGGAAGTTAATGCCCTGATAGCGAAAGAAATACGTCTCGAATGGAGGCAACGTCATGCCCTGAACGGGATGTTGTTATACCTGGTCAGTACCATTTTCGTGTGCTACCTGAGTTTTCGTCTGAAGGTCAATAAACTGGAACCCATTACCTGGAATACGCTCTTCTGGATCATTCAGCTGTTCACGGCAGTGAGTGCCATTGCCAAGAGTTTTACGCAGGAGCGAGCCGGCCGATTATTGTATTATTATACGCTGGCCAGCCCGGTAGGAGTGATCCTCTCCAAGATGATTTACAACACGGCTTTAATGCTGGGTTTGTCGCTGGTAGGATTTGGCGTGTACGCTTTTGTGATGGGTAACCCCGTCGGCGATCTGGGGATGTATCTGGTGTCGATTGTGTTGGGTGCGATGGGTTTTGCCGGAACGCTGACCATGGTGGCCGGTATTGCCAGCAAAGCCGAAAACTCGCCCACCCTGATGTCGGTGTTAAGCTTTCCCATTATCCTTCCCATGTTACTGATGTTGCTGAAACTTTCCAAAAATGCCCTGGACGGGCTGGACTGGAATTCCAGCAGCGATGAAATTTTAACCCTACTGGCTCTGAATGGAATTGTCTGGATACTATCCCTGATTTTATTCCCGTTTATCTGGAAAAGCTGATGTTCAAGGGGACTTCTCTGCGAATAATCTTTCGTTACGTTACCGAAACCAGTATAGCTTTATCATATCCCGAATGTTGGGAAACATTCAACAAACCGAATTTTTAATTAATTGCTTATTTAGATTGCTATGGCCTGGTGGAAATATGTGTGTATGTTTTTGCTGTTTTACGTCTACACGGGAGGTTTGCTGTTACCCATACCGCACCAACCGATCCTCTACGAAACAGCCCGGAATTTATACTTCCACGTTCCCTTATGGTTTGCCATGATTCTGTTGCTGGTCTTGTCGGTCTGGTACGCCATTAAATACCTTCGAAAAGGAAACATGGACGATGACCTTCAGTCGGTTGAGTTAGCGAACACGGGTCTGGTTTTCGGCATTCTGGGATTTATCACCGGAGCCATCTGGGGGAATTATACCTGGGGCAGTCCCTTGCCACAGGATCCCAAGTTATTATCCACGGAAATAGCCATGCTGATTTACCTGGCGTATTGGGTCCTGCGTGGCTCCTTCCGCGACGATCAGCAACGGGCCCGCATTTCGGCGGTGTATAACATCTTTGCCTTTGCAGCTTTCATTCCCCTGACGATCATTTTGCCCCGTCTGGCTTCTAACTCCCTGCACCCAGGAAATGGAGCGAATCCCGGTTTCAAAATTTACGATTCAGACCATCAGATGAAGCTGGTATTTTATCCGGCCGTTATCGGAATGATCCTCTTAGGCTACTGGATTTCAACGCTTCGGATTCGTTACCGTCGCCTGAACGTCCTTGTGGAAGAGAACTAAGCAAAGTCATTGGTAATACCCGATTTGTGCATTCTCTTTGTTCGTTTCATCAACTCAGCTCAGCTGACCATTTTTTAAAGTTTAAGGCTTGGGAAACCGATTTTCCGGCCACTGAATACATGAAAAAAGCAGGATTATTTTTACTGTTAACCCTTCTCTCAGGCAACCTTTTTGCTCAGCAGGACGTTGAAATGGCCGATACGATGCGTTCAAACGGCAAGATTTACGTCGTTGTCGCTGTGATCGCGGTCGTTCTGATCGGCTTAATCATTTACCTTCTGAACCTGGATCGGAAACTGACCCGACTGGAAAAAGAAATCAAAAAGTAGTACCCCTGATTTACCAACAATTTCGAGCATCACGATGAAAAAAATACACCTCTTAGGTATCGCCGTTATTGCTGCGGCTATTTTCATTCTTCTTTCTACGGCGGGTGACGCCAGTACGTATGTTGATTTCGCGAAGGCCGAGGAGATGGCAAAGGGTGGGGACGACAGCAAAGTACACGTAGTAGGTAACCTCAAAAAAGACATGGCCGGACAAATTCTGGATATGGATTATAATCCAGCCATTAACGCCAACCTGCTGACGTTCTCGCTGGTGGATGACCTGGGCGTAGAGCGTAAAGTAATTTATCACGAGCCTAAGCCTCAGGACATTGAAAAATCCGAGAAAGTAGTAGTCGTCGGTCGTATGGAAAACGGGGTTTTTGTCTGTGATCAGGTATTACTCAAATGCCCTTCCAAGTACAACGATGCCAAAGCCCCAACGGCAATGAAATAAATTGATGATTAAATAAGTGGGTTATTCACTCATTCAATCATTCACGCATTCAATCATTGAATTATGCATTACTGGATTGGAAATACGGGTCACCTGGCTATTCTGACGTCGTTCGTCACGGCACTGGTGGCGACGTTTGCCTATATCAAAGCCTCTCAGAACACGCTGGAAGCCAGTTCCTGGCAGCGATTTGCCCGGTATTCCTTCTACGCTCATGCCGCCTCCGTAGTTACTGTGGTCGCGAGTCTGTACTGGATTATCTACAACCATTATTACGAATATCACTACGCCTGGGATAACTCCTCGCGTTCATTACCCGCGTATTACGTGATCTCCAGCTTCTGGCAGGATCAGGAGGGGAGTTTCCTGCTCTGGATCTTCTGGCTGGCCGTTATCGGTATCACGCTGATTACGTATTTTAAAAAGAATACACTCGAACAGAAGGTGAAATTTGAAGCCCCCACCATGGCCGTTTTTGGTCTGGTACAGGCGTTCCTGTGTTCGATGATTCTGGGCGTGGTGATTCCGGGCCTGGAAATGAAAATTGGTTCTTCGCCCTTCCTATTACTTCGCGAAGCTCACCCTGAGTGGCCGGTCTGGGCGTTAAAACCCGAATTTATTCCCGAAGATGGGAACGGTCTGAACCCACTGCTCCAGAACCCCTGGATGGTGATTCACCCCCCGACCTTATTCCTGGGTTATGCCCTGACGCTTGTTCCTTTTGCGTTCTGTATCGCTGGTTTATGGAGAAGAGAATACAAAAGCTGGATTAAGCCCGCCTTGCCCTGGACGGCTCTGGGAGCTCTGATTCTGGGTGTGGGTATTATGATGGGGGCCATCTGGGCCTACGAAACGCTGAACTTTGGCGGTTACTGGAACTGGGATCCCGTGGAGAACGGCATTTATGTGCCCTGGCTGGTACTGGTAGCGTCGTTACATACCCTCATCATTTACCAGAACAACAAGAGCACGCTTAAGATTTCCAGCATTCTGGTCATTGCTCAGTTCGTCCTTGTGTTATACGCAACGTTCATGACCCGAAGCGGAATCCTGGGAAATGCCTCCGTGCACTCCTTTACCGACTTAGGTCTTTCGGGACAGTTATTAATTTATCTGCTGACGTTCACGGTATTATCCATTGGATTATTGGCCTGGCGTTGGAAAGAAATGCCGAGTTCAGACAAAGAAATCTCGACCTACAGCCGTGAATTCTGGATTTTCTGCGGAGCCACGGTGATCTGTCTGGCGGCCTTCCAGGTCATTACCACGACGTCGATTCCGGTTTACAATGCGTTACTAGCCAATTTTGGTATCAAGTCAAACGTAGCCTTACCCGCCGATCAGGTGAAGCATTACACGGACTTCCAGCTCTGGTTCTTCGTGGTAATCGTGATTCTGAACGCTATCGGTCAATATTTCTGGTGGGGAAAAGTCAAAGCCGAAACCAGGGAACCGAAGGTGGAAGGAAAAGTGCTGGTTACCCGTGGACTGAGTTTCAATCTGGGAGCCTGGGAAGTCTTCTCAACGCCTTTGATGATTACGTTTGTATTGACTGCCATTTTGATTGTAGCGATGCAGGTAGGGGCCTGGAACTGGATTTATCTGGTCTTGTTACTAGCGGCTATTTTCTCGTTAGTGGTCAATTTCTCGACCATTCTGACGGTGCTGAAAGGCAAGTGGCAATTATCGGGCGGAGCGGTTTCGCACATTGGTATTGCTCTGATGCTGATTGGCGTGCTGTTCTCTTCGGGGTATTCGAAGGTCGTTTCCCAGAATAAATCAGGTCTGATCATCTTCAATGATAAGAAGGTGGATACGAAAGAAAACGTGGATAACCAGTTACTCTGGATGAACCAGCCGCAACAGCTGGATAAATACCTGGTAACGTATAAAGGTCAGTTCCTCGAAGCTCGTGAAGTACCGGGTTATTTGCCTAAATCATGGGTGGAATTAATTGAAAATGACTTCCACGCCGTGGCGAAACAGGATATCGTCAAGGATGGAAAGACCTACTATAAGAAAGGGGATACGCTGGCGGTTTTCCCCGAAAACACCTATTACGAAGTAGAATACCGGCAACAGGACGGAAAGATTTTTAGTCTGTTCCCCCGCGTTCAGGTGAATCCAAGAATGGGTAATGCCGTTTCTCCAGCCATTCGTCACGAAGTAACCCGCGACGTGTATACGCACATCACGGATGCTCCGATGCCTAATCAGGAAAAACAATGGAGTGCTACGGAAACGCAGACGGTATCGGTCGGCGATACGCTGATTCTGAATGATTACGTAGCCATGTTCCGTGGGGTAGAACCCGTTCGTGAAGTGGACGGTGTGACACTCAGCCCACAGGATGCAGCTGTGCAGGCGGACGTTGTCGTATTTGATAAGAGCGGACGCAGTGTAGCCGTGAAACCTATTTACTTCATCAAAGACCGGACCGTAGGGCTGAAAGCTGCCACGAGCGATGAATTGGGGTTACGTTTACAGCTGGCTCAGATTGATCCGAAAACGGGCCAGTTTACGTTCAATATCAATACATCTCAGCGGGATTATATCGTCATGAAAGCCCTGGAAAAGCCGCACATCAATCTGCTATGGATTGGTACGGGGCTGTTAGTAGTGGGAATGTTTCTCTCGACGGCTCGCCGTTTCAAGGAGAGTAAATAAGGAATACGCATGAAAGGGTTCACACTCAAAGAAATACTCTTACTCTCCGCATCGGTTGGTTTTCTGATGATCTGGGTCGGAGAAATTATCTCGGGTCGGGTTAACTGGCGGGAATCTTACTTCTGGCTCATGTTTTCGGTCTTTACGCTGCTGGGTTTTCAGTACTACAAAAATCAGCGGGTCATGCGGGAGAAAAGCCAGACGCCCCCTGCCCCGGAAGCTAAGCCCCGGAAGAAAAAGTAAGAGAAATCCCCGTTCGTTTCAGAACGGGGATTTTTTATGGGTATGACTTCGTAGAGACGTCAATTGATCGCGTCTCCGCCGGGGAATGAATAGCATTGGAAGTTAATAAAGACTGCCTTTTACCCACAGTTAGTCCGCGTTTCTAACGCGGATTTTCGGGGAGAGCGTCTGCGACGCGACACAGCCGCGGACAAACAGAGGAATGGTAACCAGGTAACGGTAATCGAAAACCGCCTCTACCCAGACGCGATGAATCGACTCCTCTGCAAAACCGATTGGTACTGAAAACGACAAAGCGAAAACAGTGAACCAAAAAATGACTATTTTGCAACAAACTTCTACAGGCAGCCGCCTGTGCTAACGGATGACTTCCCAGGAATTTCTCATCATTTTACTTTCCATGCTGGCCTCCGCCTTCTTTTCAGGCATCGAAATGGCGTATGTGTCGGCGAATAAATTATACTTCGAGTTACAGGCCAAACAGGGCATTGTCACCGGCCAGATTATTTCTGCTTTTCTGAAACAGCCTTCCAAATTCATTGGCACCATGCTGATTGGAAATACGCTGGCTCTGGTTATTTACGGGATTTACATGGAAGGCTTTCTGCACCATGAATTTGAAATCTGGCTTTCGAATTTACCTCCTTCGCTCAGCTTTCTGCATAATGATTTCGTGCAGATTATTCTGCCCTCCCTGCTGGCTACCATTCTGATTCTGGCCGTAGCGGAGTTTACTCCCAAGTCATTATTTCTGTTAAATCCTGACGTTTTTCTGGAAGTGCTGGCTATTCCCATCTGGCTGGTGTACTACCTGATGTATCCCCTGGTATATGCGATTGTGTCGGCTTCCAAGTGGTTCATTGTGAAGGTATTGCGATTGAGGTATTCGGAAGTAAAGCCCATTTTTGGAGTTACGGATCTTTCCAATTATCTGGAAAATATCAACGTTCCCGAAGGGAAGAAAGAAGAAGTGGCGGATGTAGATACTAAAATCTTCAATAACGCTCTGGAGTTCCGGCAGGTTAAAGTCCGGGATTGTATGATTCCCCGAACCGAAATTGTTGCGGTAGATATTGAGGAGGGAATGAAAGGTATAAAAAAGACCCTTCAGGCCAGCGGGCACTCTAAAATTCTGGTGTATCGGGATACCATTGAGGATGTTCTGGGGTACTGCCATGGCCTGGCGATGTTCAAAAAGCCCAAAGATATTGAGAGTATTCTGAACCCGATTCTGATTGTGCCGGAGGCCATGTCCGCCCAGGATTTGATGATCAAGTTTACGCAGGAACGAAAAAGTGTCGCTCTGGTCGTAGACGAGTTTGGGGGAACCTCAGGCCTGGTGAGTCTGGAAGATATTATTGAACAGATTTTCGGCGACATTCAGGATGAATATGACGATTCGGAAGACTGGATCGAAAAGAAAATTGATGACCGAACGTATCTGTTATCTGCCCGTCATGAAATCGACTATCTGAATGATAAATACGCCTGGAATTTTCCCGAAGGCGATTATGATACCCTGGGCGGTTTAATCATCACGATCAATGAAGACTTACCCCAACCGAATGAGGTCGTCGTCTTATATCCCTTTCAGTTCCAGATTATGGAAATGAAAGACGCCCGAATCGATACGGTAAAACTGACCATTACCGGAGCCATCCCGGAGGAGCGTAAACCTTCCAAAGAAATTCGGCATTAATCAAAAAGGCTCCCCTGGGAGCCTTTTTGATTATAATAACCAGAGGGCAAAAAGAAAAATACCATCGCCAATCCACCGATACCGCTGGTTTTTCAGGAAAAAATCAGCGTCATAACGAATCTTCAGCAGGGTCAGGCTCATTAATATTTCCGTAAAGGCAAACCGACGCTGATAAGGAAGAATTTCAGTAAGACTAACGCTTAAAAACAAAGCCAGGATTGCCACCAAAATCAGGATATTGACGGTCGTAGGTAAGCCCTCCCGAAAGATGCTGGCGAAATTGGGGGAGGAAAGTTTTCCCTCCTGGGTTTCCATCCAGGAGAAGAGCAGGAGATTCTGAAAAGCAACCAGTCCAAAAATGGCGGCTAGAGCTTTATCCTGCCAGGATACGTCCGGTTGATTCGCAAACGCTACTCCCCAAACGCCGCCCGTGTACACCAGAGCCGTGATCGGTTCTTTCAAAAAATACCATTTGCTCTTCATTCCCAGGCGATTCACCAGGTACAGATACAGAGCTACCACTCCTGTCAGAAGTAAACCCCAGCGAATCAGCGAGAGGGGGAGAAAGGGCGTAATGACTGCGGCTAGTATTGCTGCGGCAAGGGCACCTTTCCATAGAAGGGCAGCATGCTCCAGATGAAATTGATGGCGAGGGGTATTCGGAATGGGTTTTCTTCGAATATCCAGCAAACGATCCAGGGTGTAAATAAACCAGGTCGTAAGTCCCAGACTTAGCAGGGCCAGATAATTGATTTCTCCTTTTCCGTCGGGTAATTTACTACCGGCAGCGGCACTCAGGACGGCACCGGCCACGATATCCAGATTAAGCCAATGAATTCTTTGTAATACAGATCGGACTCCCACAACTAATACTTTTCAAACCCCAAAAGTAGAAAGCTTTTTAATCCTGAAAGTCGAAAAGGGAAAGATATGTTTAGAAAAAGCCGGAATAAAGAACGGAGCCACCCGAATTTAGGCGTCCGTAACGACGTTTCCGGTCTGGCTCCGTTTCGATGACATGGCAATCGATAAAGTAGTATTCAATTACCGTGGTCCTTTTTCAAAGAATGACGAAAAGCGGCTATTCTGAATGAGGCATCGGCTATAGCCGGTTAGTTAGCCGCCAGTTGTATTTTGACGGGGACACCATCGGCAATTTCTTCACTGGCTCGTTTGAGAATGGTATCTCCGGCTTTCAACTCACCAAAAATCTGGGTTTGTCCGGCTGATTCTTCGCCTTTTTGTACGGTAACCCAGGCCGCTTTTCCTCCTTCAACCCGAATAATAAAGGTGCGATCCATCGTGCTGACAATGGCCGTTTTGGGAACGAACATACTGCCTTCGGTAGAGTTGACGGGTAGCTGAGCCGAGGCATACATCCCCGGTTTTAAATTTTCTTTCGAATTCCGGATGTCGATTTCAATTAATTCTGAACGGGTTTCAGGACGTACGGTATTCGAAATACGGCTTATTTTTCCGGTGAATTTCTGATTGGGAAAACTGCGGACGGAAAATTGTACCGGGCTGTCTTTATGAATATACCCTAAATAAGCCTCCGGTACGGCTACGCGTAACCTGAGTCGATCCAGCTGTTTGATTTTCAGCATGGGAATTCCATTTTGTCCACCGGGACCCACGAAAGCTCCGGGCGACAGGCGACGGTCAGTGATCACACCGGTAAAGGGAGCCGTAATTTTCAGGTAACTTACCAGTTGCTGTACCGATTGATAGTGTGCCTTAGCCGCCACAACCGCCAGACTGTCGGAAATCGACTTCGTTCGCGAGGCATCCAGATCGACGGGCGAAATGGCCCCTGCGGTGCGGTTGGCTCGTAAGACCCGTTGTTGCGTCGCTTTGCTGGCCTCAAAAACGGCTTCCGCCGCTTTCACTTTCGAGTAAGCCTCCGTCAGGTTCGCGGTTAATTCCGGAGCTTCAAGTTCAGCCAGTAGCTGACCTTTATTGACCTTATCCCCAATGTCCACATGAATATTTTTGACGTAACTACTGACGCGGGGGTACATATCCGTTTCATAATAGCTTTCCAGCTCGCCGGGTAAATTGAGTTCACGGGTAGGGCGGGAAGCCGCGATTTTTACCGCTTCGTAACGAATTTCTTCGTCCGTAGCCGGGTCGCTGGAAACCTGCTTTTTCTCTTCCGAGTGGCAGCTGCTCAGGTAAAACCCTACGATCAGAAACGTAATCAGTCGGGTCAGTTGACGGGTATACATAGTGGATGGAATGTCAGATTAAACAATTTCGTTTTCAAGGATGGGTTTCGTTTTTCCATCGTACACCGGGCTATCAGGATCGTCAGGATTGAGCGATGAGGAAACGAAAGTGGTTTTTCGTTGTACAGCGGCGAAGACGACGGGTAAAATCAGCAGGGCTGCCACCGTAGAAAAGAGTAACCCTCCGATGACGGCCCGGCCCAGCGGAGCCGTTTGTTCACCCGATTCACCCAACCCGCTAGCCATGGGAATCATCCCGGCTACCATCGCCAGAGCGGTCATCAGAATGGGGCGGAGGCGGGCCGCTCCGGCCATTCGGGCGGCGGTTAACGCATTTCGGTACTGAATCCGAAGGGTTTCGGCATTGGTTACCAGTAACAGAGCATTCGCTACTGAAACCCCCACGGACATGATAATACCCATGTACGATTGCAGATTCAGGGTTTGACCCGTCGTCAGCAGGAACGTCAGCGACCCTGCCAATACCGCCGGAATGCTAACCAGTACTACGCCTGCTACTTTAAAGGACTGATAATTAGCCGCCAGCAGCAGGAAGATCACCACGATGGCCAGACCTAAGCCAAACTGGAGGCTGCTCAGGGTTTCGTCGAGTAACTGAGCCAGACCGCGTAACTCCACGCTGGAGCCTTTGGGCGGCTCTCCGGCAGCTTTGATAGCCGCCCGAACTTCCCGCGAAGCCGATCCTAAATCCTGATTGGAGATATTAGCCGAAACGGTAACAATGCGTCGGGGACCGATCCGGTCAAATTCTCCCGGAATCGTACCTGGCGTGATCGTTGCCACATCGCCGAGGGTGGGGCGTAGCTGGCCTTTCACCAGCGGAATGCTCTGAATGTCGGCAATGGTATTCATTTGTTCCTGTTCCATCTCGATCTGAACCTGATAGGCAAAGCCCTTGGATTCGTCAAGCCAGAGGTTTTTGGCCGTAAAACGGCTGGAAGAGGTAGCGGCCACGAGCGACTTAGCAATTTCGTCGATACTTAGATTCAACTGTCCGGCCCGTTCCCGGTCAATTTTGATCTGAATCGTGGGATAATTCAGGGGCTGATTGATGCGTACATCCCGCAGGCTGGGGACTTTTTTCAGTTGCGTTAACAGACGATTGGCGTAATGCTGTCCGTCTTCGAGGCTTTTGCCTCCCACCAGAATTTCAATCGGCGTCTGAGCTCCCTGACTCATGATTTTATCCGTCAGATCGATGGGTTCGTAAGACAACCGTACGCCGGGCAGCTTCTGAGCTACCTGCTTCCGGATGTCGTCCTTCAGCTGATCCAGGGAAGCTACTTCGTACTGTTCCGCCAGTTTGACCTGTAAAACGGCCTCGTGCGGACCAGCATTGAAAACGTAGAGCGAACTGGTTCCGTAACTAGAAGGCGTCATGCCCACGAAAGCGGAGGAAATGGCAATGTTTTCCGGTCCAACGATTTTTTCAATCTGTTTGATAACCGTTTTGGTAATCTCTTCGGTTCGTTCAATGCGTAACCCTTCCTGCCCAACAATTCGCACTTGAAACTGACGGGCGTGATTCTGACGGGGCATCATGTCCTGACCAATCTGAGTGAAACCTACCCCAATCAAGGCCGCACAAATCAGCAGGTAAGCTCCAATCACCAGTCCTTTATACTTCAGCAAACGATCCAGCAGACGGAGGTAACCTAACTTGAACCGTTCAAAGCCTTTGGCTTTTTCCGGATGATTCTCAGGGGAATCCTGAGGTGCCGGGTTCGCATGAGGTAATTCCGTAAGCGGGGCTGACTCGTGTGAAACCGGATGAGCATGCGATTTCATCCACCAGTTCGAAACTACGGGTACAAACGTCTGCGACAGGATATAGGAAACGATGATGGAAAAGCCAACCGATAGGGAAAGCGGCAGGAACATCCCCCGGGGAACGCCATTCATCAGAAAGGCCGGGGCGAAAACGGCCAGAATACAAAGCGTAATCAGTAACAGCGGAAATGAAACTTCCTGACACCCATCCAGAATGGCCCGGGCCTTGGTTTTGCCCATTTCCATGTGCTGGTGGATGTTTTCAATGACCACCGTCGCCTGATCGACCAGAATGCCAATCGCCAGAGCCAGCCCGGAGAGCGTCATTATATTAATCGTCTGTCCGGCGGATTGTAATAATAAAATGGCCGCGAGAATGGAGACCGGAATGGTTAATACCACAATTAGCGAACTCCGCCAGTCATTCAGGAAGAGCAACACCATCAGGCCCGTTAACAGGGCTCCCAGTCCACCTTCCACGGCCAGACTATGAACGGCCTGAGTTACATATACCGACTGATCGAATTCGTAGGTTAACGCTACATCGTCGGGTAACAGGGCCTTCATGTCGACCATTTTCTCTTTAAGTGCATTCACCACACTCATCGTCGACGCTTCTGCCGACTTCGTTACGGGAATGTAAACCGACCGTTTTCCATTTACCAGAGCATAACCCACGGCTACGTCCGTGCCGTCTTCCACGGTAGCGATGTCCCGCACAAAAACGGTAGGGCCGACGCCCTTACGCAGAGGAATATTCAGGAATTCATCGACTTTATCAAGAACGGTGTTATTGGGAGTCATGATGGAAAAATCACCGATCCGTACGCTACCGCCGGGAGAAATCTGGTTATTACTTACCACCGTTTTCACGATATCATCGGGCGTTAATTCATAACTCCGCATTTTTTCCGGATCTACCCGTACGACCACGGTTCGCTCATTACCTCCAAAAGGCGAAGGGGCAGAGGCTCCCGGAATCTGGGAGAATAAGGGCCGAACCCGCGTGGAGGCCAGATCCTGCATTTCGCCCAGCGAAGCCCGCCGGCTGCTGAAAACGAGCTGACCCACGGGAAGACTCGAAGCGTCAAAACGAACCACAATGGGAGGGACCGCTCCGGGCGGCATGTAGCTCATTACCCGGCTTACCTGACTGGCTACTTCGCCCGCGGCCTGAGCCATGTTCACGTCTTCGTAAAAGGTACATTTGACGAGACATAAACCCTGAATGTTCTTTACCTCTACATTTTTGATACCCGATACATACAGCATCTGGTTCTGGTAACGCGTGGAGATAAACCCTTCCATCTGGGCGGGGGTCATCCCGCCGTAAGGCTGAGCAATGTAAATGGTCGGTAAGTTCAGTCGGGGGAAAATATCGACGGGAATGCGGTTCAGAGCCAGGACTGAAAACACGAGTATCGCCACGAGTGAAACGATGACGGTAATCGGTTTGGCTAAAGCAGCTTTTATCATATCTTATTGCGGAATCTGGGTCATGAATTCTTCGAGATTACCATCGGCGGCGGCCTTGATCAGCAGGGCACGCCAGAGGCCATTAACGGCCAGAGCCTGATCCACTTCGGCCCGGTTCAGCAGAGCCGCCGTCTGGGTTAAGGTCTGAATATTGTCCAGACCGGACTCGTAACGGGCCCGGGCCTGAGCGTAGGCCTGCTGGGCAGCTTCGAGTTGAAGAGGCGATTGCTTTACCGTGGCCTGAGCCAGATCAATTTGAAGCGTGGCGTTTTCAGAACTGGTTCGCAGAGCCAGACTTTGCTGGTTATACGATTCTTTATTGGCATTGACGCGTTCGCGTTGAGCCAGAGCGTTATACTTGGTTCGGAATAATTCCGTAGGTCGCCAGATGGCCGTTACACCCACGACGTAATTAAAAGCCCGCAGGGGCAGACCCGCTCCAAGGGAAGGATCAATGCGAAACGTTCCATCGCTTTGTGGGCCTTCGCTAATGCCGGAACCACGGCCCTGAACCGAACCCAGCAAGGAAATGGAAGGCAGAGCATTGGCCTTGATCACCGACCGATTGGCTTCCCCCAGGGCCATCTGATTTTGCAGAACGCGAAGCTGCGGATGCAGTCGCGAGGGCTGTTGATTGATCAGATTCAGGTTAGGGAGTCGATCGTAAAAAACCAGAGAATCCAGTTCGTAGGCCAGACTGGGTTTACCCGTCAACTGAGTTAATCGCAGCAAATGCTCCTGAGCTAATTTATGACTTTCCAGTACCTGAAGCCGGGCACGGGCCACTTCGGCATTACTGACTGCACTGTCAATACCCGGACGCAATCCGCCCGAAGTGCTGGCACGGGTAATGCTTTGCAAGGCTTTCGCCCGGTCCAGATTGGCAATTTGCAGTAATACGGCTTTCTTGAAATTGAGCGTTAGCAGGTACGCTTCACACACCCGTACCTGATGCAGGAATAACTCATTTTCGTAATCGACCTTAGCCTGTTCAATGGCTAAACTGGCCTGATTACGGCGGGCTTGCCGACGACCAAACGTAATGGCTTCCCAATCCACGAGTATTGAACTGGAACTGGTCCAAGTGGCCTGATTGTTGAATCCGTCGGCCCGAACTCCGCCAATGGGAACGACTAATCCGCCATTGGAAACGTAGGGACCCCGAACCTGATTGGACGTACCGTTTAAGGCCTGAGCCTGAATGCCTGCCTGGGGAAGAAAGGACATTTTCAACGCTTCGGCATCAGCCTGAGAGGCTTTGATCGTGGCCAGCTTACTCCGCAGCATGGGGTAGTTCGTCTGAGCCTGCTCCAGCACTTCACGAAGGGTGAGTTTCGCGACCTGAGCTCTGGATTCGCTTAAGCCCAGATAGCTAATCCAGCAAAAAATAAAAAATATTCGAAGGGTTCTGCTCGTCATAGGACTGATACAATAGATGCATCAAACTTAGATTCACGAGATTAGAATGACATTAGAACCTTATTAGAAGACATTAGAGAGGGATTAGAAGGCGGTACTGAAGGGAAGGTTTAATCGGCGTAAATTTCGAATAAAATGTAGATACGCCCATCAATGGCGTCTGGGTAGAAGCGGTTTGGGTTACTTTTCAAATGATTTTCATCTTCCGGCTCAGACTCGATCAATCGACGTCTCTACGTGTATTGGAGCTAAAACAGGGGATTTCACTGGTACGATGAAGGAATTCCCCAGCGGGTAGACCGTTATAAATCAGGGTAAAATCGGTAAGTAAATCTCGGCAATCGTGCCGCCCCCGGGCCTGGGCTGGAGACTTAATTTCCCCCGGTGAATGGCAACGATGCGGTGGGTAAGGGTTAAGCCTACTCCAAAGCCTTCCCGATTCACAACATTCGAACCGCGAACCAGGGGTTGCAGAATTTTTTCTTCTTCGCCGGGGGTGAGTCCGATCCCCCGATCTTCAATCAATAACCGGGCATTAGCAGCGTCGGCCAGCTCCAGTGATAACTGAACGGGCTGGCCATCCGAGTATTTAACCGCATTGTCGAGCAGATTATACAGGGCCGTTTTCAGGAGATAGGTATTTCCCAGCACGGTCAGCGGCTGATCCATTGCGGATTCTGATACCTGTACAGAAAGAACCTGCCCCGGGTATTGCTGACCCAGAGAATCTGCGGCTTCCAGAATTAATTCTACCAGTTCAAGGGGCTGTTTTTCCACCTGCGTATTGACCTGATCGAGCCGGGCCAGCTGAAGTAAGCCATTCGCCAAAGCCGTTAATTTATCCAGCTCACGGGCCGCCTGAGTGATGCCTTTCTTCAGGGTGGGAACGTCCGAATCGTACGTTAGGGAAGTTTCCAGCCAGCCTTTAATGGTGGTTAATGGCGTTCGCAATTCGTGCGAAGCCTGCGAAATAAAAGCCCTCTGATTGTCCACCAGTGTTTCCTGACGATTCAGTAATTCATTGAAAGCCATCGCCAGCACTCCGACTTCATCGGTTGTATTATCGGGTTTCAATCGAAAAGCCAGAGAACCATCTTTGGGTGAATGAAGCTGATCGATGAGTTTGTTCAGCGGTTTAAGAGCCTGCCGCGAGAAGAAAAAACCCAGTAGACCAACCAGTGAAATGGAAATGATATTGCCAAATAATAACAAATCGAAAAGGTTCCGCTGTCGGGTATAACCGTCTTCGTCGTAAGCCGTTACCATGGCCACAAATTCTTTTCCGCTGGGCGAAGGCCACGGTCCGGGATAGACCAGTGCTAAGCCATCTTTAGGGTAGGCATGGTTGGGACTGTTGTAATGAAAACGAACCACGCGTTCTTCCCGCACCCGATTGCGGAAGGCCTGATCCGCCAGAAAATCGTTGGTCTCTTCACTGGCAAAGATGAGACTGTCTTTCGGAGAATAAATGAAAACGACCTGCTCGGGCAGGGAAGTGGTTAAGGTGCCAACCACGGTGTTTTCCTTGGTTAATAATTGTTCCGTTACCCGTGCTTTTCGCTCCAGCCAGCCGTCCATGGCCCGTTGTCGTAAGGAAGCATAACTGAGGTACACATAGACCGAAAACAGCAGCAGGCAACCTGCTACGAGGGAAGAAAACCACAGAATGATCTTATACTTGATCTGCATGCTTATTTCCGTAAGACGTACCCCATTCCAACGACGGTGTGTAAGAGCTTCTGGTCGAAATCCCTATCTATTTTTTTGCGTAAGTAATTGATATAGACATCAATAATGTTGGTATTGGTGTCAAAGTGTAAATCCCATACTTTCTCGGCAATATCGATTCGGCTGACGATTCGGCCCTGATTAATCATCAGATACTCCAGAAGGGCATATTCACGGGCGGTCAGGTCAATGGCCTTTCCGGCTCGGGTCAGCGTCCGGGCTTCAGTATTAAGCTCCAGGTCGGCCACTTTCAGTAACTGCTTTCCCTGATTAAAGGACGTATTCCGACGGGATAAAGCTCTGATGCGAAGAATCAGTTCTCGGAAAACAAAAGGCTTGACCAGGTAATCGTCTGCCCCCGAACCGAACCCACTTTCTTTATCCGATAAGCTATCAAGAGCCGTTAACAGCAGCACGGGCTGCCGGGGGGAGTTCTTTTTAATGTGCTGGCATAAATCAAAGCCATTAATATAGGGAAGGTTAACGTCCAGAATAATAACGTCATACTCATTCTGATCCGCAAGCCTTTGTCCGATCAGCCCATCATACGCTACGTCCAGAGCATAACCTTCGCTCTCAATGCCTTTGCGTATGAAAGATGCCAGGCTAACCTCGTCTTCGACCAGTAATAGTTTCATGGTTTTGGGTTTTCAGTTTTCAGTTTTCAGTTTTCAGTTTTCAGTTTTCAGTTTTCAGTTTTCAGTTTTCAGTTTTCAGTTTTGAAAGAGAAAACCCATAAAGGTAGGTGGAAGTTTGAAAATGAAAGTAAGAACCCCGGCGGGGTTCAATCTGCGTAGCCCCGGGTTCTGACCCGGGGTAATAATCGGGGTTCACATTTGCTCTGCCCTGGCTGGTGAGACACCAGCCAGGGCAGAGTAAATGTGAACCCCGATTATTACCCCGGCTCAGAACCCGGGGCTACG
>CAJYIW010000015.1 GCA_913775095.1 uncultured Siphonobacter sp.
GCTCTGAAAATTGTTTTACGGAGGTTATTAAACCGATCTTCCGCCATTTAATATAACTTTATACTTAATTAATATAATGTTAGTTTGTAAGTAGCCTGGTTGAACCAACCCCTATATCTATGGAAACGCTTACCGATGACAAGCTCTGGCATTTGCTCCGGCAGGGAGATCGGTTGGCTTTTGCTCAGTTATACGAGCGGTATTACTCTATTCTGTACAGTTACGGTTACAAGCTTTTCCCTCAGATGACCCTGGTGGAAGACGCCGTTCAGGATTTATTCATTGACCTCTGGCGAATGCGGGAGAATCTTTCCGCTGCCGATTCCATCAAGTTCTATTTATTCCGTTCCCTTCGCCGAAGCATTCACCGGCTTTCGGAAAAAGAAAATGCCTTTCATCTCCTGCCACGCGAACCCATTCAGGAATCCACGGAGCAAAGCTGGATCAATCAGGAACAGGAAACCCTGATCACCCAGCGGCTTTTAACCCTGATGAAAGACTTACCCAGCCGCCAGCTGGAGGTCATCACGCTTCGGTATTACGAAAATTTCAGGACCGATGAAATAGCCCTGATCATGGGCATTTCCGAAAAAGCGGTTCGCAATACTCTCTACAAAGCCCTTACGCAGCTCCGTCAGCACCTGTCCATCCTCACGATTCTGATGAGTCTGCTGAGCGGATTATTCGGTATTTTTTGGGTCTGGTAAAAAAAAATGCTTTTTCGAGGGGACACTTTTCACTTTTTCTCCTCTGGTATAGCAAAGGAGGAAATTTTCCTCCCGAAGGCTTTGCTATGACTGACTACTCTACGTTCTCTGTCGAAGAGTTTATTGAAGACGAGTATTTCCGCGAAAGCATGCGGGCTCCTTCGCCGGAGACCGATAGGTTCTGGGCGGACTTTCTCCGGAAGCACCCGCAACAACGGGCTACCCTCACCTCCGCCAGAGCTTTTTTCAGGGCTCTGGAGCATTTGCAGGTCTATCCCAGCCCCGAACAGGGCCAGCGGATGTGGGCGGGCATTGAAGAACAAACGCAGCGACCCTTCCCCGAACGAGACGCACGTCCCGGAAAAACGCATAACTTCCGCTGGTGGGCGGCGGGTCTGGCGGCGGCCCTTCTCATCGCTTTCGTCTGGTTCCAACCGGATTCCGGAGTACTGGAAAGCTCTAAGCCCCTGACGGCTACCGCAGCGGATTCCAGCTGGGTTCTGCAAGTCAACCAAACCCAGCAGCTGGCCACGTTCCAGCTCAGTGATGGCAGTGAAGTGATGCTTTCCCCGCAAAGCCAGATTCGTTATCCCAGGCAGTTCGACGCTCATAAAAGGGAAGTGTATCTGACCGGCGAAGGCTTTTTTAAAGTAGCCAGGAATCCGAAACAACCCTTTTACGTCTTTGCCGGAAATCTCATTACGCAGGTCATCGGGACCAGTTTTCGCATTACTGCCTTTCCCGACGCTTCGCAGGTAAGGGTGACCGTTCGGACGGGCAAAGTAGCCGTCTATTCCGCTCATAATACTACCCATTCTTTGTTCTTAACGGCCAACGAACAGGTTCAGTTTGAGGCCAGCAGCGAGAAGCTGACCAAAAGCACGGTGCCGACCCCAACGCTGTCACCGGCCACTCAGGAAGCCCAGGCTTTCGCTTTCGACAACGCTCCCATTGACCAGGTTTTTCAGACGCTGGAACAATCGTATGGCGTAACCATTACGTACGACGCTGCCCTGTTGAAAAACTGCTCTCTGACGGCTCCTTTGGCCAATGAGTCGTTTTTCAAAAAACTGGATCTCATTTGCCAGACCATTGGAGCTACCTACGAAGTCTGGGGCAGCCAGATCATCATTACCGCTAAGGGCTGCTAGGCTCTCGATTTGATTTTAACACTCTAAACAAGACCTATGATGATTCACTTCCCCATCCATTTTTCTACCTGAAACAGGAGTTATTTCTCCCCTTCTGTGGCCTTTTTTTACATGTTTTCCTAAAGTCCCCGCTGCAATTTCCGGGGATTCAGCCTGCCTTTGTGCCCTGCTAATTTCAAAACCTCTACCTTTTATGAATAATCCCTGCACTCCTTTCGTACATCGGTGGCTTAGATGGATGAGCCTTCCCCTCCTGTTTCTTGTCCTGTGTACGGAACCCTCGCTGGGCCGAAGCGGCCTGACCCAGGAGATTCTCCACCAGCCGGTATCCCTGGCCGCTGAAAATCAGGACTTGAAATCGGTTCTTACTGATTTGTCAAAATCCGCCCATATCAAGTTCATTTACGTACCCCAGGTCATTGCGGCCGCCACCAGGGTCACGTTGAAGGTAGAGCGGGAACGGCTTGACGCAGTGCTCAACCGCCTGCTGTCGCCTTTACAGATTTCGTATCAGGTTTCCGGTCAGTACATCATCCTGCGAAAACAGTCCGCTCCCTCGACTTCCTCTCTTCCCACCCCGGCGGTTGACCGCACCATTAACGGAACCGTCAGCGATGAGAAGGGGGAACCCGTTCCCGGAGTCAGTGTCCTCCTGAAAGGAACCCAGCGGGGAACGGTAACCGACCCGCAGGGAAACTTCCGGCTGTCGATTCCCGATGAACCTGCCATCCTGCTGTTTAGTTACGTGGGCTATAAAACCCAGGAAATAGCCGTGGGTACGCAAACCCAGCTTACGGTGCAGTTGACCAGTGACGAAACGGCCCTTTCGGAAGTCGTCGTCGTTGGGTACGGCACGGTCAAACGGGCGGATGTCACGGCGGCCATTGCCTCCGTTCCCATGAACGAACTGAAAGACATGCCCGTATCCAACGCCGCCACGGCCTTACAGGGGAAAATTGCGGGGGTAGTCGTTCAGCAGAACAACGGAACGCCCGGCAGTACGCCTGCCATTAAGGTTCGCGGATTTGGGTCCATTTCAGCGGGGAATACCCCTCTGATTGTCGTAGATGGCAACATCGTGGATCCAAACGTATTCAGCCTGCTGAATAGCAATGACATCGAAAGCATTGATGTACTGAAAGACGCTTCCTCCGCCGCAATTTATGGTTCGAAGGGTTCCAATGGGGTTATTCTAGTGACGACCAAAAGCGGAAAGGCCGGCAAAACCCGACTCAACCTGGATGTGTTCACCGGTATTCAGCAGGTAACGAAAAAAATCGATGTGCTGACTTCCCGGCAGTTCGCCGAGTTTGGCAAAGAGGCTTCCAATAATGCGTACCTGGACAATGTGCCAGGAGCCTCCCTTACGGATCCCAATTCGGCCCGGCCTTCGTCTTACTTACGCTACCGCTATCCACGCGGGGAGGTGTTTCCCTGGCTTAATTTCGATGATCCCGCGGCCGTAGCGGCCCTGCCCGATTACGACTATCAGAATCTGGTGTTTCGGCAAGCCCGCATCAGCAACTATCAGTTGTCTGCTTCCGGAGGCACGGATAAAGTGCGTTTCCTGGTCAGTGGCGGGTACTTAAGTCAGCAGGGCATTATCAAAAAATCCAATCTGGATCGCTATACCGTTCGGGCCAATGTGGACGTGAACGTCACCTCTCAGCTGAAAATTGGATTAACCCTGAATCCCTCCTATAAGATTCAGCAGGAGATCCTGTCCAACGGACACTGGGGCGATAATGGCATCATTAACTCGGCCTTATCAGCCATGCCCTTTGCTCCAATCTACGCGGCTGACGGCACGTATTCCTCCCAGACGGCCCTGGCGGCTCCTTATAACTATCCGGGCATTACCAATCCCGTGGCGAACATTACCGAATACAACAGCCGGTACTCGCAAACCAACCTGCTGGGAAATACGTACCTGGAATACGCCTTCCTGAAGCACTTCAAATACCGGGCTTCGGCAAATCTTAACTATTCGGGTTACCGCCGGAATGCCTACCGAACGTCCCGAATTCCCCTGAATCAGCTTTTGCCACCGAACCTGGCCGTCGGAACGATTGGTTCCGATCAGAGCATGAGCTGGCTTTTCAACCAGTACTTTAATTTCAACAAAACCTTCCGGGATGCTCACTCCGTAGACGTCCTGCTGGGAATGGAGTCCACGCGTCTGAACTACGAAAACAGCGATGGTTCGGCCAGTGCCTACGCCAATGATCTGGTAGAAACGCTGAATGCCAGTGCGGGCGGGGCCACCTCCCGCGTCAGCTCCAGTGCCCGTCAGAATGCGTCCATTTCCTATTTTGCCCGGGTCAACTACAGTTACCTGGGAAAATACCTGGCGAATGTATCCGTCCGCCGGGATGGCTCTTCCATTTTTGGTTCGCAAAACCGCTGGGGTACTTTCCCGGCCGCTTCGCTGGGCTGGCGAATTAATCAGGAAAACTTCCTGAAGGGAGTCTCTCAGCTTTCGGAAGCGAAACTTCGCCTGAGTTATGGTTTGTCGGGTAATAATGCCTTCGGTAACAATTACCCCTACGTCGCTACGCTGAATCCCGATAACTACTCCTTTAACAATAATCTGGTGAATGGACTGGTTCCGGGCTCCCTGGCGAATGCCCTGCTGGGCTGGGAAAAAAACCAGCAGCTGGATGCGGGCATTGACCTCGGGCTTTTCTCCAATCGCATTTATCTGGTGGTGGACTATTACCAACGCATTACCCGCGACCTGCTGCTTTCCGTGAACGTTCCTTCGCTGACGGGCTTTACCACGGCGACCAAAAACATCGGAAAAATGGAAAATAAAGGCTGGGAGTTTGGCTTGACAACCCGTAACCTGACGGGCCGGCTGACCTGGAATACCAGTGCCAACCTTTCCTTCAACCGCAATAAAGTGCTGGCCTTAGGACCCACGGGTGATCCCATCAAAAGCTCCAGCGGCATCGGGGAAACCAACATTACCCAGATTGGTGCCCCCATTGGCAGTTTCTACGGCTACCGGCAGATCGGCATTTTTAACAGTCAGGAAGATCTGGCCTCCTACCCGCACGATGCCACGGCTCGTCCCGGAGACGTGAAATACGAAGACGTGAATAAGGACGGCCGAATCACCGCCGATGACCGCACGATCATTGGTAACAATCAGCCTGATTTCATTTACAGCCTGACGAACACCTTCAACTACCGGGGCTTCGATCTGAGCATTGCCCTGCAGGGTACCCAGGGAGGCCAGGTTCTGAACCTGAGCCGTCGTTTCTTTGAAAATCTGGAAGGAAATGCCAACCAGATCACGACCGTACTCTCCCGCTGGCGTTCGCCCAGTGATCCCGGTGACGGCGTAACGCCCCGGGCTAACGCCCGAACCACGGGGAACAATAACGCGGTGTCTTCCCGCTGGGTGGAAGATGGATCGTACCTGCGGATTCAGAACATCAGTCTGGGCTATCAGCTCCCGAAAGCCTGGCTGGATCGCATTCACCTCGAACAGGCCCGTCTGTACATCTCGGGTCAGAATCTGCACACCTGGACGAAGTATCTGAATTACAACCCCGAAGTCAGTAACTACGAAGGCCCCCTGACCGGCGGCGTTGATTACGGCTATTATCCGCTGGCCCGCACCATTACCATTGGTCTGAATCTGGGTTTATAATTCTCTAACCACTGACACTATGAAATCAACATTTTTCTATACGGCCCTGAGTCTTAGCCTCGTGCTGGGTTCCTGTCAGAATTCATTCATTGATCTCCAGCCTATTTCATCGGGTACAACCGATAACTTTTACCGCACGGCCGAAGACTTCCGGATTGCTCTCAACGGAGCCTACGGTTCCCTGCAAATGGGAGGAGTTTTCGGTAATAGTTACGTGTTCGGCGAAGTGGCTTCGGATAATACCGTTCCTCCGGCCTCGGGTTCAGTCACCGATCAGGACGAATTCGACCGGTTTTACATTCGCACGACCAATCCCTTTCTCAATGGTCGATGGAATGACAGCTACAATGCCATTGCCCGGTATAATACCATTCTGGACAAGATCGATGCGGTAAGCATGGACGCGACGCTTAAGAATCGGTACATCGCCGAAGTGAAATTTCTGCGGGGCCTGGTGTACTTCAATCTGGTTCGGACGTTCGGGGATGTTCCGGTAGTCATCAAATCCATGAATACCCCCGATGAAGGATATACGTACGGACGTTCTCCGCAAACGGAAGTGTACACTCAGATTGAAAAGGACCTTACGGAAGCCGAAGCCGTGCTTCCCGTGTCTTATCCCGCCGCCGAAATCGGCCGGGCCACGCGGGGAGCCGCCAAGGCTTTATTAGGAAAAGTCTACCTGACGCAGCGAAAATTTGCTCCTGCCGTAGCGAAGCTGAAGGAAGTCATGGATCTGAATGTTTACGACCTATTGCCGAGTTACGCCGAAGTTTTCCGGGTGGGAAACAAGAACCATAAAGAGTCGGTGTTCGATGTGCAGTATAAATCCGGCGGTGTGGGCGAAGGGAACCCCTGGCCGAATGATTTTGCCCCCGAAAATTCGGGTAATATCGTCATCCCTTTCGGGGGTAGTGGCAATAACCAGCCATCGGCGGACCTGATTGCCGCTTACGAAACGGGTGATGTTCGGAAGGATTTTTCCCTCGCTACTTCCTACGTAAACGCCAGCGGTCAGACCATTCCGGTCAATTACGTTAAAAAGTATTACGATGTTCCGGCGACGCGGGGCGATAATGGTAATAACATTCCGGTCATTCGATACGCGGATGTGTTACTCCAGTACGCCGAAGCTCTCAACGAAGTTTCCTACCAGCCGGAAGCCCTTACCTACCTGAACCGGATTCGAACCCGGGCCGGACTGAAGGCCAGAACGGCGGCGGAAGTGGCCACGCAGGCGGCCTTCCGTCTCGCGGTCGAACAGGAGCGTCGCGTGGAACTGGCTTTCGAAGGGCATCGCTGGTTTGATCTGGTACGAACCGGCCGGGCCATTCCGGTCATGAACAGCAAGAAGGATCAGATTCGACTGGTCAATACCCTGACCGAAAACAATCTCGTTTTTCCCGTTCCACAGGCTCAGATCGATATTAATAAAGAAAAAATCAGGCAGAATCCTGGTTATTAATCCAGTACAGGGCAGGGCTATTCGCCTTGCCCTGCTTATATGTACTTGCGATGAAGTATCTCTTCCCTTGTTTTTTCCTGAGCCTGATTTCATTCCTTGGTACAGCCCAGGCTCCCCTGACTACCTGCCGGGCCGAGTTACAGGATGATACCCTGCGGCTGGGCAACTCCCGGATGGAACGCGTGTTTCTGTTCAATAAAGGGCAGTTGCAAACGGTTGCCATTATTGATAAACTAAAAAAGCGGCGTTGGGATTTGCCAGCCCGGCAACCCGATTTTTACGCTCCGGCGGTTGCTTCTTCCTCCGCCGGAAGTTTTACCAGCAAAATCGTTCCGGCAACGGCCACTACTCCGGCTTACCTGAAAGCTGAAGTCATCACCCAGCTGGGGGAATTATTCCTGAAACGTATTTTCCGCATTTATCCGGACTGCCCGGCCATTGCCTGTGATTATTACGTGAAAGGTCGGCTACCGGAATCCGGGCGTACAGCGGAATCCACGGCTTACGATTTAAGGAATATTGAATCCACCGCCGCCCAGCAGGCCGGGCAGGCTCAGGCTATGTTTCTGGATCGTCTGCACCTGCACAGCCCTCACCTTCAGGCCAAAGCCGTCGAGTTTTTCGACGCTACGGATCAGAATAATACGCTGGTGCAGGAATATCCCCGGTTATCCTATCGCCAGGAGCTACGCCTGCGGGGAAATCTGTTATTGGTCCAGGATCTGACCAGTGCTTCGGGATGGTTTTTTCTGAAAGAAGCCCCGGTATCGGGCGTCCAACTGGCCTACCCGGGTTTTGACTTTACCCTGAAAAATAATCAGGTACAGGTGGCGGGTCTGGGGGTGTCGGCCCGGGACATTCATCCGCAGGAGTGGACCCGGGGCTACAGCGTGGTTCTGGGCATTAGTGGGGGCAGCGAAGAAGAACAGTTACTGGCCCTTCGCTCCTACCAGCGGCAACTTCGGCAATCGCCCGCCGATGAAATGATTCTGCTCAATACCTGGGGCGATCGGGGTCAGGATAAAAACATCAACGAAACCTTCGTTCGTCAGGAATTGCAACGGGCGGCCCGACTGGGCGTCACCCATTTTCAGCTGGACGATGGCTGGCAACAGGGTAAAAGTGCCAATTCGGCTTTTCAGGGCGGCAGTTTTACGAACATCTGGCAAAAACCCGGCTACTGGGAACCAGATCCCGCCAAATTCCCCGGCGGTTTCTCCACCATTCAGCGGGAGGCTCAGAAACTGGGAATTTCGCTGTCGACCTGGTTTAATCCCAGCGTGGACAGCAGTTTCAAATATTGGGCTCAGGACGCTCAGGTTCTCATTGACCAGTACCGCCGCTACGGCATTCACATGTGGAAGATCGACGGTGTCAAGATTGCCGATAAGTTAGCCGAAATCAATTTCCGTCGAATGCTGGATACCGTCACGGCGGCCACCGGAGGCAAGGCCTTGTTCAATCTGGACGTAACCGCGGGTCGTCGCTTTGGCTACCATTATTTCTACGAATACGGTAATCTGTTTCTGGAGAATCGGTACACGGACTGGGGTAATTACTATCCTCATTATACGTTAAGAAACGTATGGATGTTATCCCGCTACTTACCCCCCCAGCGGCTTCAGGTTGAGTTTTTAAATAAATGGAGAAATCAGGATAAATATCCCGCGAATGATCCCCTGAGCCCTGCGAAGTATTCATTCGATTATCTTTTTGCCCTAACGATGCCCGGCCAGCCTTTGGCCTGGATGGAAGCCCGAAATTTGCCGGAGGAGGCTTTCGGTCTGTCCAGACTTGTGAAAATTTACCAGAAATACAGTCGGGAGTGGCACGGGGGGCATATCTTTCCCATTGGAGAGGAACCTTCCGGTACCCAGTGGACGGGATTTCAGTCACTCCAGGATTCGTCAACTTCGGGATACGTTCTGATTTTCCGGGAAAACAACGGACAACGTCAGATGCCCTTCCACCTGATGCAGCTGGCTGCGGGAACGTATCGATTCACGCTGCTGGCTGGCAGTGGAAAAAGCTTCACGACGGCTCTCACGGCCCGTCGAACCGTCCAGTTTAGCTTAGCTCAGCCCCGAAGCTTCGGTTGGTATCGCTATGAAAAAGTGAAGTAAATAAATACCTTTTTTACGACTTGTCCCTTCCTCAAACTCCCCTTCAGAGTTTAAGGAAGGGACAAACGTTATTGAGCTATCTTCCCTAATTTTCCAGCCATGAAAAGTGCCTCCAGCCCATTGTTTCAACCCTTTTGAAAACCTTTTTTCAGGAGATATATTCATTGCTATAAAAGTAATCAACAGAGCTTAACTAAAGACGTATCATCGGCGACTGGATGTTTTAAGTCTATTTTTTACCCATCAAAGATTTATATTTCCTGTGAAATACCTTCTTTTTATCTAAGACTCCAGCCTTTATCATGAATTTGGTTTGCAGGACACCTATGAACTAAAGACTATCCATAAAAGCGGTGCGAATAAGAGTATCGTAACTGGCCAGTTTAGACAGATATCACAAACTATAAACAGGAATAACATTCGCCTAAATAAGCTGCTCAGACCTATCTACTGACTCAGAAAATCAGGTTAATACCCAACTCAATCCGGGAAAATCTATCGTAGGCGGATGCACTATTTTTAACATACTTATCCCTATTCTATGATTTAGAAAAAAAGCATGATTAACTATCAAAATCAATCCCTTATAGGTTAATAAACCAATAAATGATTCAGCTATCAATCATGGATTTGATAGACGACAATCTACTGGTTTGAAAGTATTAGTAAAGGACCACTACCACCTAATCCATTGTCTGTACTACTCTGATTATAAGTATGTTTTAATAACCCGATTTCCTATTATGAATCGATGTGTTTCTTTACTGGGAGTTCTATGGGTAACCCGCTCGGCTTGCTGGGCTCTGCGGGTACACTACTCCAGCCAAACCATCCAACAGACTTATCAGGGGCCAGCTATTAAAGCGATTCGACCCAATCGATTTTTTTCTCCTGCGATCACTTTAAAATAGGCAGATGGGCATAAACAATCCCTACCCAGGGACAGCATCTGGGGATATGAAGATCGCCGTGGACGACTCTATCGCTATTTCAAAGAAGCCTTTTACCAGGTACGTCATTCATAACATTTAGTTGTGTATAGTATCCAGCGGCCTAGTAGTCGAGGAGTCATGAATCTGTATTACTTTAGTCAAAATTATGATACTCCAATCCGCTGGAGCATATCAAAATCCCGCCGTGATTCAAGCCAGGTGATTCAATAAAACGCAGGCGTTCTTCTTTAGTCAATCCTTCCTTACTTTAAATTAAAGTTCTGCAGATAGCTTCGCTCATTTCCGGGATATTCTGTTTATTTTTAAAGCTTATTAAGTATTCCGGAAGGCCCATGCTGAAGGGTATGGGTAAGCCTTGCTGGATGGGTTTTCAGTTTGTATGCCATATCCCATTTCCTCCTACGTACACTTTCCTCTACAGCTTGCCAATGATTAGCGTTTTCATGAAAAAATTAGCTTTCCTTCTTTTACTCAGCAGCATTCCCGGTTTCGCTCAGATTCGTCTGCCCGCCCTCATTAGCAACGGCATGGTATTGCAGCGGGATGTTCCGTTAAAGATCTGGGGCTGGGCCAAACCCGGTGAAAAAGTAACGGCTCGCTTTAAAAACAAAACGTATAAGGCCACTACGTCCGCCCTCGGACGCTGGGAGATGAGCCTGCCGCCCATGCCCGCCGGGGGGCCTTACCCGCTGGAGCTTACGGCCAGCAACCGCATCCGGCTGGAGGATATCTTGCTGGGCGATGTCTGGTTTTGCAGCGGGCAGAGTAATATGGTTCATCAGCTGAACATTCACGACGTCACCTACGCTCAGGAAATCAAAACGGCAAACTACCCCCAGATCCGGCAGTTCTGGGTTCCGACGCGGACCAGCCTGAACGGTCCAGAGCAGGAACTATCACAGGGCGAATGGAAAGCAGCCGTGGGCGAAGACGTCCGGCCTTTTTCGGCAGTTGCTTACTTTTTTGCTAAAGTGCTGCACGAGCGGTACAAGGTGCCCATAGGCATCATCAATGCCAGTGTGGGCGGAACGCCGATTGAGGCCTGGATGAGTGAAGAGGGTCTGAAAAATTTTCCGGCTGCATGGGCTACCCTTGAAAAAAACAAAGACACGACGTATGTGCAAAATCTGATGCGGAAAGCGTCGTCCGTCACTCCGAAAATTCCAAGCGATGCCGGGCTGGCCGCTTCTCCAAAGTGGTACGAACCCACGGATCGGTCGAAAGGCTGGCGTTTCATTAACATTCCGGGGTATTGGGAGGATCAGGGCCTGAAAGACCTGAATGGTACCGTCTGGTACCGCCGCGAACTGGACCTTCCCGCAACAATGGCCGGAAAGGCGGCAAAAGTTTTTCTGGGCCGCATTGTAGATGCCGATGAACTGTACATCAACGGAATTCAGGTCAGTAAAACGGCCTACCAGTATCCCCAGCGACGTTATTCGGTGCCTGAAAAAGTATTGAAAGCCGGAAAAAACAGCGTGGTTATTCGGGTCACGAATACGTCCGGAAAAGGCGGCTTTGTGCCGGATAAGCCCTACTGTCTGTTTGCCGGAGCCGATACCGTGGATTTGAAAGGTACCTGGCAGTATAAGGTCGGATCGGTATTTCCCCTCCGGCCTCGCCAGGAGTCGCCGGCGGGCCTGAATCTTTCCAACCAGCCGGCTGCCTTGTTCAACGCCATGGTAGCTCCCCTGATTCCGTATGCGGTCAAAGGGTTCTGCTGGTATCAGGGCGAAAGTAACGCGGGACAACCGCAGGCGTATGCTCAGTTATTACCGGCCCTGATTCAGGACTGGCGAACCCGCTGGCAACAGCCGTCCCTTCCTTTTCTGTACGTCCAGCTTCCTGGCTTTATGGATTATCAGTACTTACCGGGTGAGAGCAACTGGGCCCTGCTTCGGGAGGCTCAGCTGAAAGCTCTGGCCGTTCCTCATACGGCCATGGCCGTAGCGATTGACCTGGGTGAGTGGAACGACATTCATCCCGACAATAAAAAAGACGTGGGAGAGCGACTGGCCCGAACGGCCCTGCACACGGCTTACCATGAGAATATCGTCGCAACCGGGCCCCTGTTTCAATCGGTTCAGATTGAAGGTGATAAACTGATAATCAAATTCACTAATGCCGGAAATGGCTTACAATCCCGGGACGGCGAACCGCTGAGTGAATTCGCTATTGCGGGGAGCGATAAGAAATTTGTCTGGGCTCAGGCCCGCATCGAGGGAGACCGGGTCATTGTATCCAGTGAAGAGGTACCTCATCCTCAGTACGTTCGTTATGCCTGGTCCGACAATCCGGTTAACCCCAATTTAGGCAATAAGGAAGGGTTACCGGCTTCGCCCTTCCGAACGGATCAGTAAGGATTCACAAAAAAATCCACCCAATCGGGTGGATTTTTAATTTCCCTGACCTTAACTCCAGCCTACGCAGAAGTCAACGTCAGCGGAATTTCGGGATTGGACGGGCAGCACTATTGAAATAAGACCGGAGCAAACGTATAAAGATCATGTCGCCAGACGGGCCAGGTATGGCCACCGGGATACTCGCTGTATTGATACTTGATGCCCAGATCATCAAACTTTTGCCGCATGATTTTACAGTTCTGAAAAGCGATGTCTTCGGGGCCACCCATTGAGATCCATAGTTGCTTCAGATTGCTGTTAATGGTGGAAGTGTTCGTTTTCATAAAGGCATACTGGGGATCGGAAAGCGTGGGATTGTTCGCAAACCAGCCCGAGCTGAACACACCGAGGTACGAAAACAGATTGGTATTCCTGATTCCGGCATACAGGGTTTGCAAACCGCCCATCGACAGCCCCGCCAAAGCCCGGCTGCCGGGGTCTGTCTTCACCCGGTACGTTTGTTCAATGAGGGGAATCACGGCCTGTTTCAACTCATTTTCAAAAGCTTTGAGAACATTTTCGTTGAAACCCGCCAGTCCACCGCCCATACTTACGTTTCCGTCCATCATTACCACCAGCATCGGCCGGGCTTTCTGCTGAGCAATCAGGTTATCCAGAATCAGATCGGTTTTTCCCTGGGTGGCCCAGCCCCGTTCGTCTTCGCCACCGCCGTGGAGCAGGTAGAGCACCGGATATTTTTCGGCGGTGTTCTGATCGTATCCCGGTGGGGTATACACGTAGGTTTTACGCCAGCCATTCGTTACGGGCGAATAATACCGCTTCATGCGGATATCGCCGTGCGGTACGTCCTTCAGAGCAAAGTAACTTCCATCCGGATCCGGAATCTCAATGCCACTGGCCATGCGGCTCATGCCATAGAACGATTCACTGGCCGGATCGGCGACGGCCACCCCGTCCAGCAACAGGGAATAGTAATGAAATCCCCGACTCAGAGAATCGGTAGTAACCGTCCAGAACCCGCTGGTATCCTTAGCCAGATCGTATTTCTTCCCCAAATCGATCTGAACTTTCTTAGCTTCAGGAGCCTTCATTCGAAAAACGACCCGGTTATCCGGCAAAATCTGGGGATACGAAGCCGAGCGGATGTTGGTTGTGGCCGACGTTCCCAGAACCGTATACTTAGAAAGAGAAGATACATCAACGGGTTTGAACAGAAACTGCGAAAACATGTACAGGCCATTTTTCCAGACTTTGAAATCATGCACGCCCGGCTCCACGTAGTACACGTGCGGGACTCTTTTTTCAAACAGATAATCGTGCGTGCGTTTGCTGAACGTAATGAGGTTGTCTTTATCCCCGCAGGAAATCCAGAGTAATTTCAGTTTCTTTTGGGCTTCTTCCGGGTTCGGCACCAGCTCTTCCGGTTTTTTCGTATTGGGAGCCGAAGAAAATCCGCCCACCCAGGCGAATGTATCCAGATTGCCCAGCCCAAAATTCAGCGATTGCCCGCCGCCCATGGAAAGCCCCGCAATGGCCCGGTGTTCCCGATCTTTCAAAACGGAGTATTTCTTTTCCACGAAGGGAATCAGATCCGTCAGAAGGTCTTTCTCAAAGGTACTGAAGGCTTCCACCTTATCCTTATCAAAAATATTACCCGTGGCCCGGTCGTTTTTCATGGCCCGTCCGTTGGGCATGACGACGATCATGGGTTCCAGTTGGTTTCCGGCGTAGAGGTTATCCAGAATTACCTGGGGCTTACCACCGTTCAGCCACTCTTTCTCATCGCCTCCGATGCCATGCAACAGATACAGGACCGGGTATTTTTTGCTTTTTACGTAGCCCGGTGGGGTGTAAATCAGGGCTTTCCGGGTGGAACCAACCGTTTTTGAGGTATAGCTTACGGTATCTATTTTTCCGTGGGCAATCGCCGACTGAAATACATCAAACCCCTGGGGTGCTTCTTTGACCTTTGGCTGAGCGAAAGCCGTACTCCAGGCCATCATCAGGAGGGCACTGAAGCGTATGGTAGGTAAATTCATGAGGATATTCGATAAAAGCCTCTGGTTAACTAACGATCCGATTATTTTTTAAACAGCAACGGAGCCATTTCATGCAGGCTGCGACGCCAGGTCTGGAATTCGTGACCCGTATTGGCCGACACGTAAGACACGGCGTTATATCCCGCTTTTTTCAAATCTTCAACGGCCTTTTTCACGGCTTCGGGTCTTTCCTTGCTGCCGCAACTGATGAAAAGCACGTTCGCTTTCGGCTGATCTTTTAACTCTTCCGGCGTGTACAATCCTCCGCTGAGTAGCCCATAAGAGCCAAACACTTCCGGTTTATTAAGCGTAATCGTCTTCGTTTCCATCCCTCCCATCGACAACCCGGCCATGGCTCGGCTGGAACGATCCGTCAGGGTGCGGAAATGACTATCCACGTAAGGAATCAGCTCATCGACCAGTACCGTCTGAAAGGGTTCGATCTTGAAATTGCGAATGCCTCCCATCTTCACTTCATTGGTCATGCCGTACGTCATCACGATAATAAAAGGCTTGATTTTACCTTCCGCAATCAGGTTATCCATGATGAGGTTGGCGTGTCCCTGATTACTCCAGGCCGTTTCGTCCTCGCCCCAGCCGTGTTGCAGGTACAGAACCGGGTATTTCTTAGAGGTTTCTTTGTCGTATCCCGGCGGCGTATAAACGAAAGCCCGGCGGGACGTGCTGGTACTTTTGGAGGGAAACAGCACCTGCTGCACATGGCCGTGAGGCACGTCTTTCAGGGCGTAAAAATCCTGATCATGGGCGGGAATCTCAATTCCACTCTCCCAGCGAACCGACCCGTAATAATTCTTAGCTCCGGGATCGTTAAACTTGCCTCCGTCAATGTTGACATTGTAATAGTGAAAGCCTTCGTCCATCGGCCCGGCGGTGGTCCCTACCCAGAAACCGTCGGTACTTTTGCTAAGGAGCGTCCCGCCTTTTCCGCCCAGTCCCAGACTGACGCGGACCGTATCGGCCTGCGGAGCCCTGATCCGGAAACGGGCGTATCCCTGGGAATTCACCTGAGGATACTCCTGGCCGGGTTGATTCAGGGAAGAAGGTTTGAAATCTTCGGTCGGACTGGTTTGTGCAAAACTGGTGGCGTTTGTTAATGCCAGGGCCGCCAGTACGGTCATTCGTGTGAATTTCATAAAGTTACGAGTAGAGGTTGTTGAAACTAAAGATACCATTCAGGGATAACCCTCGTTTAGGGTTGCCCCTCTTATTGAAAAAGCTGAGGTAAGGTTTGAGCAAGATATAATTTGCAGTTCATCCAGGTGTGTCCACCGGAAACGATGATGGGCTTAAGGTTGATTTTTTTACTTTGAAAGTTCGCAATGTTCTGTTTGACTGGCTCGTACAGAAAATCGTCCGTTCCTACGCTGATCGTAAACAGCTTCAGTTGCCGATTGAATTGTTCGGCATTGGGCGACCAGTCCGCGAAGTTGTTCCTGAACTCTTCCGTGGCCGTGTACGGTGCAAAGGCACAGACGTACGCAAACTTATCAGGGTTGGTGAGTCCGATGTTAAGCGTCTGGCCGCCGCCCACTGAAAAGCCAGCAATGGCCCGATTTCGGCTGTCGGTACGCACGGAATAATTTGCCTCCACAAAAGGAATCAGGTCCGTCACGAGTTCTTTGGTGAAATCACCCATGGGACTAGGCCGGACGTTTCCGTAGGGCATGACAATGATCATGGGTTTAGCCTTGCCCTGAGCAATCAGATTATCAGCGATCCAGTGAGCCCGCCCCACTTTCGTCCAGGTTTCTTCGGTATCGGACCCACCGTGAATCAGATAAAGAACCGGATATTTCGTTTTACTCCGGGGATCATACCCGGGTGGCGTATAGATCAGTACGTTACGCGTTCGCTGAAGCATAGCCGAAGGGTAATAGCGATAGCTGATTTTACCGTGCGGTACGTTTTGCAGGGAATGAACGAGTGGCTTATCGCCGGGAACGTCGACGATGCTGCGTTTGAAGCGTTCATTGGCAAAGATGTAGGTATTATTAGGGTCCGCGATCTGCACACTGTCTACTGAAAAACTGTAGGGATAGACGTCTGGTGTGACGGGTGGAACCGTGAAGCTCCAGATACCCGAAGTATCTTGCGTCATTGCCGCCGGAGCCGACAGAAATTCGCCCTGCAGCGTAACGGATTTGGCATTTCGGGAAAAATAACGAAACGTAACACGGTGGTCCGGGTGTACCTCCGGAGAACGAATGGCCGGTGGACGCTGAGCCCAGCCACTGACCGATAAACCCAGCAGTAAGGGCAGAAAAGAAAGGATATTTTTCATAGCGGTGGTCGGGGTCTATTGAAAAAGTAAGGGAACCGTTTCAGCTACGTAGGCCTTGACATTCATCCAGGTATGCCCGCCATCGGTGATCCGGCTTTTGAACTGAACGTTTTTCGATTTCAGATACTCCATGAATTCGAGAGTGCCCTTATACAGAAAATCCTCGCTACCGACGCTGACCCACAGCAACTTCAGTTGTTGGTTCGTCTGAGCCGGATTGCGGGTGATGGCAGGGTAACTCCGCTCCATTTCCTGAGGCGAGAGGTACGAACTGTAAGCACAGACCCAGGCAAAGGTATCCAGGTGACCAAAGGCCGCTCGCAGGGTTTGTCCCCCGCCCCTGGAGAACCCGCCAATCGCCCGGTTTTCCCGGTTCGGCAACGTGCGGTAATTTTTATCGATGTACGGAATAATGTGCCTGGTCAGGTCATCGCCAAACGCATTAGCCCGATTGACGGCATCGGCGTCGTCGCGGACCGTAGGATCGGCGGGTTTGGGGCCGCCCTTTTGCTCGGCCTCACGAGCAGCCACGTTCCCGTAGGGCATCACGATGATCATAGGTTTGGCTTTTCCTTCGGCCAGCAGATTATCCAGAATCAGGTTCGTACGGCCTACTTTAAAGAAGGTCTCTTCCGTATCCGTCGTGCCGCTGATGAGGTAATACACCGGATATTTTTGGGATGACTTCTGGTCGTAACCCGGCGGCGTGTACACCACCAGCGATCCCGTCGTGCCCGCTGTGGAAGGGTAATATTCATACGTGATCGTTCCGTGCGGTACTTCCTTCAGGGCGTGAATCAAAGGGGTTTCGCCCGGAATATCCACCAGACTGGCTTTAAAACGTTCGTTGGGAAAGAAAGCGACGTTGGCGGGGTCCATAACCGTTACGCCATCGACCTGAAAACTATAGGGATAGATGTCGGGTTTGACCGGCCCCACCGTCACGCTCCAGATGCCCTGCTCGTTTTTGGTTAAGGGCACCGCTGCTTTTTCGAACTGGGTACTCAGCTTTACCTGCCTGGCCTGGGGAGCCAGGTAACGAAAGGTTACGCTTCGGTCCGGATGTACTTCGGGAGAAATCACGAGTGGACCCCGGGGCGGCTGGGCCTGAACCAGTATGCAAAAGCAGCACAGCAGGCAGCTGACGATCCATGGCCTTTTTCTAAAAATACAGGACATTCGCTTCATAAATTAATTCAGGTTAGAGGAGTAGATGCGAGTCTGGAAATCAGATCATTGACTTATTCTTTTTCACTCACGGAGTAACCCAGCAGAGTTAACATCTGAACGGCGTACCGCTTGCCCAGGTTTCGGATGCTTTCGGACGTGAAATGAAGTCGGTCCGGAACCGGCGGAAGCCCTGCCGAGGAGATGACATAAGCCTTCGGAATGGTTTGTGGCAGCGTGGCGATGATAGCATTCATGCCCGCACAGACGCCCTTCTGGTCCGCGTTCACTACCTCGCCCGCCAGTAAGGGAATGGAGTTCGGGGCCAGCCCCAGATCTTTCAACAGGTGCTCGTAGACTTTCTGAACTTTGGCGGGCCAGGCCTGATCACCCGTGTTGGATTCTCCCTGATGCAGTAAAATGCCTTTGATGACTCCCACTTTTTGAGCCGCCCGGGCCAGTTCAACCAGTCGTTCGTAGGGATTACCTCCGTAGGCTTTCGCCATGTTAATCATCCAGGGTCGTTCTGCCGCAGACGAATCGAGATAAGCCTGATACTGAGCGGTATCAAAGATTTCAATCTTACTACCCGCGACGGCCACGGGTACGATGCCTACCCGAATGGTTTCGGGCAAATGAGCGACCAGCGTTCGTCCAAAGTAATCGGCTGGCGACAGCCGGGTATTGCACCGGAAAAGGGGCGGTTTCGCCGGATACCAGTTGCCCTGCGTACGGCCCAGCTCCGGACAGGTCACCGCCGCCAAGACCTGAAACCGGCGGTTAACCGTCGTATCCTGAGCTTCGATGGCCGCCGGGCCTTCCATATTCGACTGCCCCAGGCAGAGGTAGATATGAAAGTCAGGATCCTGAGCCAGGGCCTGCATCCCGCAGGCGATGACCAGAACCAGCACCCGGAATATTCCCATTTTTCTCATAACTGTTGAAGGTTGAACGTTAGGGACGAGTGAGCGTATCGCTGATGCGGAAGTAATCAAAGTCAGCCGAGCCGCCCGGCTGTTGTGTAGCGTACATGAACAGTCCGAAGCGATAACCCATGAAATGCGGAATGGTATAAGGCATTTTCAGTGGTTCGCCGATGGGCGTCCAGGTCTTGTTATCGAGGCTATAATAAAACAGAGCCGTATCCTTTCGATTGCGAAAATCGCATTCGGCTTTCAGGTAAACCGTTGATTGCGTGAGCGGAATGCTTTGAATATCCGTCGCCTTTCCTGCTTTGAGCTTTACCATCGTCAGGACGGGTTTGCCCTGATTAATCTTTACGCCGACCAGTCCATACTCCTTCTGTAACAAACCCAATCCGGCAAAATCGCCTTCCTTTAGCTGGGAAGCATCCAGAGCAGTCATCGCGGAAGATTCCGGGCCAATGGTTCGCTGAGTCAGAGTATTACGGGCCTGGGTAAACGAGGTATCGATCCGGTTCGTTGTAAGTCGAAGGTATCCCCGCCGTTGGTTCAGTGACCAGAGTTTAGGTTCAGGATTGTGGTTCCACTGCCAGACTAAGGGCAGGGCGGCTTCTCCTTTTTTACGGGAAAATTCGTCGGAGGCCACGATCCCCGGAATCAGTCCCTTACTGGCGGGCAGATCCAGTTTTTCGGGGACTTTGCCATGCTCGCCCAGCACCGGCCAGCCTTCCTTCCATTCCACCGGAACGAGGTACGGAATGCGTCCTACCCCACCGAAATCGCGGAACAGGTAGGCATACCATTTTCCTTCGGGGGTATCAATCAGTCCTCCCTGAGCTACGCCCAGATCCTGAAATCCCACTTTTCCCTCCCAGGGCCCCGTTAGTTTGTCGGCCCGGTGAATGACCACCGTTCGCATGCCTCCTTTGGGCCAGGTAATGTTAAAAAGGTAATATTTTCCATTCACCCTGAACACCTGCGAACCTTCGGCGGGCAAGCCTCCTTCGGTGCCCGAGGGCGTACTGGCATTTTCAATGATGACCTGCTCGGTCGTCCCCGGCTTCACGCCGGAAAGATCCGCCGCGAGTTCAATCATCTTCAGTTTTCCTCCGCCGTAAATCATATAGACCCGACCGTCATCGTCGAAAAACAGGCTGTGATCGTGGTAGGAGGGTTGGAAAGAAACCTCTTTCCAGGGGCCTTTTTCAATGTTTTTGGTGGAATAAATATAGGTTTTACCCGTCGTCTGAGCGAAAGTGGTGACGTAGTACGTGCCCTTGTGGTACCGCAGGCTACTCGCCCAGGAACCCCGCCCGTAGGTGCTTTTGCCGTGGTTGAGATTCAGCTCGTCCAGCTCGCCCAGCCGGTCATAGGCGTACCCAATCAACTGCCAGTTCACCAGATCGGTGGATTTCATGAGGGGCAGGCCCGGACTCATGTGCATGGTCGTACTGCTCATGTAATAGGTGTTCCCCACCCGAATCATGGAAAGGTCCGGTACATCCGCATAGATGACCGGATTTTGGGCCTGAGCCAGAAGAATAGGTCCTGAATAAAGCAGCAGGAAACTCAGTAAAAGTCTAATCATTACTTAGCAACTATAGCATACGTAAAACACTCAAACCAAGGTGCAGGGCAGTTCCCGGCTGGTTAGTATTCACCGAGAACTGCCCTGACGATTACTTAAACATCGGGTCTTTACCCTCGTATTTTAAAAACCGGAACGAAGCCGTATTGGCACTGCTCTCTCCGGAAGACGTGGCGTATAGTCCGTACACGCACCCGATGAAACCACCGGCCATTTTGGTACTCACAAACTTGCCATCGACCTGATCCTTCAGCGTTTGCCATTTTTTGCCGTCCGTGCTGTACAGAAAGTGGTATTTGTCTCCCTGCGAAGTAATGCGAAGGCTTAGTTTCTCAGACGCGTTGGGCAGCGGAGCTTCGGTGATTAACTCCATGGATTTTTGCCGGGGTTTACTTTTGAAAAGCTGGATGACATCCTTGCCGTCTTTCTGGGATTTACTCAGAAAATAGAAATGATTTTCATCCTGAAGAACCACCATGCCGGCCTGTTCACTGGATCCCTGGGGACGGAAATTCAGCTCCGTTTCGGCCGTGCTGTTCATGTGCTGCTGGCGTTTTCCAAGAAACGAAGGGTTACCCAGGTCCATGATGGTTTCGGGTTTGAGTTTGAACGTCAATCCCTGTTTTTTGGACAGCGTATAGGAAGCAGGGTCAATCGTCCGCATGAACAGCAGCGAGGGGTCCAGTTGCTTGTCAAAAGTCAGGGTGTACCCGAAGTTACCGGATTGTGGTAAGAGGTCTTCAGGCTTGTTTTCGGCGTAATTAACCGGATAGGAATACTGAATTTCCTTGTGGTCAGGATTGATAATGGGCCATTCGTCTTTCCATTCCACCGGAGCAATGAAGGTTTCACGACCCGTATTATAGAAATCACCTTCATAGGGCCGGACCGCCAGGAAAATAGCGTACGTTTTGCCATCGGGGCCCTGCACGAACTGGGCGTGACCGGCTGACGTAACCGGATGTTTCCGGTCTTCGGGTAAGCCCTTCTGCGTCAGGATGGGGTTGTGTTCGTAAGGAACGTAAGGACCCCAGACCGACTTGCTGCGAAAGACCACTTCCGAGTGGTTCACGGAGGTTCCGCCTTCGGCGGCGTAGAGGTAATACCAGTCATTGCGGTGGAGGATGTGCGGACCTTCAATCCACACGGGTTTTTTACTGATATCCACGCCGCCATTGACCAGTTGTTTTTCTTCCCCGATTACTTTCAGGTTCTGATAATCAAACTCGTACATCCGGATGGTCCGGTGTCCGGGGTATTGAGGCTTGTTCTCCGGGGCGTCGCTGTTATAAAGGATGTAGGCTTTATCATCCTCATCGAAAAATATCGAAGGATCAATACCCCGCACCTGCGGAATCCGCACCGGATTGCTCCAGGGACCCGCCGGATTTTTCGCCGTTACCACGAAGTTGCCGTCGTGATCAATGTCGGTGCAGGTGACGTAATAGGTGCCTTTGTGGTAACTAATGGCCGGAGCAAACAGACCTCTCGTCAGGCGTTCGCCCATGAAGTCCATTTGCGAAGGCCGGTCGATCACATTGCCAATCTGCTTCCAGTTTTTCAAATCTTTACTGTGGAAGATCGGCAGACCGGGGAAGTAGGAAAAGGTGGAATTGATGAGGTAATAATCCTGATTGACCTGCACGATACTCGGGTCGGGATAGAAGCCCGTCAGGATTGGATTTATCAAAGTGGTCTTCTGGGCAATGGCCCCGTTCAGGCCTAACAAGCAAACAAAAAGGAAGGACCAGATAGGTTGTCTCATGTGTCTGTAAAATCGCTACTAATGATGTGTTAGAGGTGGCTGGAACCGATGCCCTCAGGTACTGAATTCTGAGGAACATCACCGTCCAGGCAATGGCATCAAAAGTAGAGCTAAGGCCCAGAAAAGCTAGGATAAAAATCTTTAAAAAATCAGAAAAAATGTTTAATTAGTTAAAAATAAGCCCCTTTTAAAGCCTATAATTTACATTATTTCTATATTTTTTTACATTTCTGCTACCGCCTGGGTATCCTGGACTGCTAGTTTTGTTCATCAGTTAATCCGCTAATAACCCGCTTATTTCTTTACAATCATTGCCAGAAAGCAGAAGTCTCCGCAGACGTTTCATTCACCGTTAACGACACTCTCCTGCCCTCTATTCCTAATCAATTACTTCACAAAATTCCAAGCAATGCTATGGGTAAATCTGTAACATTTCGGGAGCATCCAGTCCGATGGATGCTGTTACCGCCAATGGTTTGTTTACTGCTACACGGGCATTCGTCCAGTGCCATCCCCGACGTCTGGCATCACGCGGCCACGACGGCGGCACGCGGCCCTAAAGTCTGGGTGGATCGGGTCATTACGGGAACCGTAAAGGACGATCAGGGGCAAGCCCTGCCGGGCGTCAGCCTGTCCATCAAAGGCTCTACCCTGGGAACGGTCAGTAACGAACAGGGCCAGTTTCGGTTAACCATTCCGAATGATAATACGACGCTGGTTATTACGCACGTGGGTTACACCAGTCAGGAAATCACCGTGGGTGCCCGGTCTTCGCTCGACGTGGTGCTACAAAATGATCAGCGGGTGCTAAGTGAAGTGGTGGTTGTGGGTTACGGTACGCAACGCCGGGGAGCCATTACCGGAGCCGTTTCTTCGGTTACTTCCAAAACCCTGAATGAGTTACCCGTTGCGGGAATTGACCAGGCCATGCAGGGCCGGGTAGCGGGCTTGAACGTTACCAACAACGGATCGCCGGGGAGTGCCCCCATTGTCACCATTCGCGGGATCAGTTCCATTAGTTTTGCCTCCGATCCGCTGTACGTAGTTGATGGTTTTCCCACCGCTATTTCCAACATTGATCCGCGTGACATTCAGTCGGCGGAAGTGCTGAAAGATGCCAGCTCGGCGGCCATTTACGGTTCCAGGGCTACGAACGGGGTTATTCTGATTACCACGAAAAAGGGTTCGCTGCAGGATCGTCCGAGGGTTTCCTTCGATGCCTATTTCGGCGTTCAAAGTCCCACCCGGGCGTTTGACTTACTCAATACCCAGCAGTATTTACAGTACGAACGGGCTCTGAATGGAGCCAACAGTTCGCTGCCACCCCGGCTCGAATCGACGAACTTTAACCTTCCGGTGTACGAAGGAGCCTCCCAGACCTTCGCCCAAACCAACACCGACTGGCAGCGGGAGTATTTCCGGAGAAATCAGCCTCTGCAACAGTATAATATCTCCCTGAGTGGGGGCAACGGCACGTCACGTTTTTATACCGGAGCGGGTTACTTTGATCAGCAGGGGATTGCTCAGGGGCTGAATTTCAAGCGTTTGAACTATCGCCTGAACTCTGAGCATACGCTGAATAAGGTCTTTACCTTCGGTGAAAACCTGTACATCAGTCAATCCAGACAGCGATTCGACGTTTCTCAGGGTAACCGGACGCCCATCGTGAACGTCATTCGGATGCAACCTTATCTGCCCGTCTATAATCCCAATAACCTCGGCGGCTTCCTGGGTCCACAGAATAGTTTTGATGCCTCTGACCCCGTGAATCCGGTGGAGCGGGCCCTGCTGGTGGAAAACATCAACAACACCACCCGCATTTTAGGCACGGCTTATCTGAAAGTAACCCTCGCTCCCTGGCTGAAGTTTACGTCTACGTACGGGCTGGATTACTCCAATGTGGCCATTGGCAACTATACGCCCATTCATAACGACGGTGGCACCTCCATTGCAGCCACGGCTTCCATTCAGAATCAGCGGCTGCTGACGAATACGCAGCTCTTTACGCAGCAGCTGACCTTCGAGAAATCATTCGAAGGGCATAATCTGGGTGCGACGGTGGTCTACGAAACGCAGAGCCAGAACGTGCGGAATGAAACCGCCAGCGGTACCCAGAGCACCAACGTGGTGCGAACCCTCAACGGAGCGAATAACGTCACGGCGAACAGCATTTACGAAACCAATTTCATTCGTTCCATGGTGGGTCGGGTGACGTACGATTTCAACGAGCGTTACCTGCTGGCGGCTTCGCTGCGGCGGGATGGGCTTTCGGTGTTTGCTCCCGGCAAGAAGTTCGAAAACTTTCCGGCCGTTTCCGCCGGCTGGCGAATCGACCGGGAAAATTTCATGAAAGACGTCTCCTCCATTTCAGAGCTGAAACTCAGGGGTGGTTACGGAATCACGGGAATTAACGGCGTTCTGCTGGGCAACTATCCTTACCTGCAACCCATCCAGCGGAATCAGGCGACGTATCCGTTCAACGGCACGGTGATCAACGGGAATGGCTCGTTCTACAACGGATTAAGTAACCCGGACCTGGCCTGGGAAAAAACCAAACAGGCCAACGTCGGTCTGGACATGGGTTTCTTCGAGAACCGATTAACCGTCGTAGCGGAATACTTTCAGCGGAAGACGGATAACCTGATTCTGACCGTTCCTACGCCCACCAGCTTCGGCTTCGGCGGAGCCGGAACCCTGGCCAACGTAGCGGCCATGGAAAACAAGGGTTTGGAATTTCAGGTGGGGTATCGCAAAACACGCGGCGATTTTACCTGGAATGTAACGGGCTTACTGAGCGTGATTCGGAATCAGGTGGTACGGTTGAATAACGAAAATGCTTCCATTACTGCTGGCGGTGATGCCGATTTTGGCGGGGGTGGTCCGCTGACGAACACCGTGGCGGGGCAACCCGTACAGTCGTTCTATGGATACGTAGTCGAAGGCATTTTCCAGAGTGAAGCGGAAGTGACTTCGCACGCCACCCAAAGCGGAGCTGCCGCCGGGGATCTGAAGTTTAAGGACCTGGATGGCAACGGCATCATCAATGACGACGACCGAACCTTCATTGGCAGCTTTTTGCCCAAGTTCAGTTACTCCCTCAACTACGGGGCGAATTACAAAAACTTTGACTTTACGGTGTTTTTTCAGGGCGTTCAGGGGAATAAAATCTTCAACGCCGCCCGCATCATCCGGGAAGGAATGCCTCGTTTGTTCAACGCCGATGTAGCCGTTCTCAACGCCTGGACGCCTTCCAATACCAATACGGATATACCCCGGGCCGTAAACGGAGATCCCAACCAGAACGTGCGGCCTTCCACCCGCTGGATTGAAGACGGTTCATACCTCCGGTTCAAAAACGTCATGATTGGGTATAATGCTCCTGAATCCTGGACGAAACGCACGGGTGGGCTGGGCATCAGCCGATTACGGCTTTATATTTCCGCCCAGAACCTGTTTACGCTGACCAAGTATTCCGGACTGGATCCGGAGATTGGTTCGAAAAACGGAACCCTGACCAACGGGGTGGATTATGGACAATACCCCACGCCCCGCTCGTTTCAGGCAGGAATTCAGGCCACTTTTTAATGCATCTTTTTATGAAAGTATCCAAGAAAACCATTCGGACGGTGGGGGTCATTGTTATGCTGCCCCTGCTGCACTCCTGTAGTGATAAAGCGTTGAATACCATCAATGAAAACGTGGTATCCACTACCGATTATTTCAAAACCAGTGACGAACTTCTGGCGGGAACCAACTCCATTTATGCAACGGTGCGTAACATTTCGCTGGTAGCCCGGGAATGGTTCTTCCTGCACGACCTTCGCAGCGATGAAGCCGCCGCCGGCGGTAGTCAGCTGGAAGTTCCCCGTTTTCAGATTCTGAGCGGGAACACGGATCCCACCAACAGCGTGATGAATTCGGTCTGGAATGGCCTGTACACCGTCATTCACCGGGCCAATACGGTCATCGAGAACGGTCCTAACGTCACCGATAATACTACAGTACGGGACCGGGCGGTGGCGGAAGCTAAATTTCTGCGGGGCTGGGCTTATTTCGAGCTGGTTACCTTCTGGGGAGCCGTGCCGCTGTACACCGCCCCCGTGAAAACTCCGGCGGATTACCAGTCGCGGGCGGAAGTGAACGCCGTGTACACCCAGATTATTGACGATCTGCGTCAGGCCGCCGCTGCCCTACCCGGCAAAGCGGCGACGGACCGGGGTCGGGCCACGAACGGGGCCGCCAACGCCCTGCTGGGCCGCGTGCTGATGCAGCGGAATGATTTCGCCGGAGCGAAAGAAGCCCTGCTCAAGGTAACTGCCTCTGGTGCCTATACGTTAACGGATCGCTATCTGGATAACTTTGAGGAAGAAACGGAGTTCAATTCCGAGTCAATCTTTGAAGTGGCCTACGTTGACAAGGGAGATAATGATTTCAACTGGGGAGGAACTGATTCGCCCAATTCGGCCCAGTCCACCATTCGCAATCAGGAATATAATCCCGTCGCCTGGCGAAACCTTATTCCTTCGGACAAACTGCTGAATGAATTCGAAAACACCGCCACCGGAGCCGCTAAAACAGATCCCCGGTATAGTTACAGTTTTTACCAGACGGGTGACCGCTACAATAACGACGCGGATGTTCTGACCGACGCGGATCAGAATGGTAACTCCTCGACGGTGAACGGCGTTCGGAAGAAAGTCAGTGTCCGGAAGTTCATGATTTTGTATAAAGAAGGAAAAGCCAAGGCCAGTTATCACCCCGGCGGCAATAACCAGCGGATCATCCGTTACGCGGAAGTCCTGATCAACCTGGCCGAATGCGAAACCGAACTGGGAAATCTGCCCGCGGCGGTGGGTTATCTCAATCAGGTCAGAGCCCGGAAAAGCGTAGCCATGCCCGCGTACCCAACGAGTCAGTTTCCGACCAGCACCAAAGCTCAGGTAGTCCGGGCTATTATGCACGAAAAAATGGTGGAACACTCGTTTGAATGCCTCCGCAGTGTGGATATTCTTCGCTGGCGGCCCAAGGGCTATTTCACGCAGGAACCCTTCTCTTACTTCAGGGCGAATCGGGATGAATTATTACCGCTGCCCACGCTGGAGTTAGATAATAATCCTCTGGTGAACGGCAAGCAGAATCCGGGTTATTAACCCTTGAGAACGTAAGAAATGACCGGAGCTGAAGGAGTCTTTCCTTCAGCTCCGGTTGGTTTATAGAGCTCCTTCGGCCTTGGTTCGCTCCTGCTGGATGTACTCGGAGGGCGTCATGTTGAATTGCGATTTGAATACCTTCGTGAAATAATTAGGGTTGGCAAAACCGATTTCGTAGGCCACTTCCGCAATATTCATGTCGCTTTTGTGCAGCAGTAAAGCGGCCCGCTCCAGCTTCACCGACCGGATGTATTCAACGGGAGTCATGCCCGTGAATTCCAGTAATCGGTTGTACAGCGAAGCCCGGCTCATGGATAAATGGCTGCTCAGGGTTTCGACGGATAACTGCGGGTTCGACAGGTTTGCGTGGATGTACGCCAGCACTTTTTCCAGGAATCGCTCCCGCTCCGGCACGATTTCCGGATTTGGGGAGGTCATGATCACCTGCTTGGTATAGGTATCCCTGAACACCCGGTTCAGAGCGATCAGGCTGTTCATTTTTGCCTGGAGTACGGCAAAATCGAAGGGCTTGGTAATGTAATCCGTCGCTCCCGATTCCAGCCCCGACAGCGGCCCGTTTTCTTCGACGGCAGCGGTTAATAAAATGATGGGAATGTGTTTGGTTCGCTTGTCGGCCCGTAATTTCCGGGTCAACTCCAGCCCATTCATTTCGGGCATATTGATGTCACAAACGATCAGGTCGGGATGATGAAACAGGATTCGCTGCCAGGCTTCCTTGCCATTCGTGGCCTCAAAGAGCCGATAATAGGTCCGGAGGTTTTCCTTGATGTAAAAACGAAAATCTTCGTCGTCTTCGACAATCAGTACCAGCGGCAGATCGGCATTTTTACCCGTGGTTTCGAACAGGAGGGCCTGGGACGGAGCCGGGATGACCGGAAGCTGGGTTTCGGATAAGACTTCAGTAGCCGCTTCCCGCTTCAGCTTTAGCTGAAAGGTAAATTTGCTGCCCAGTCCCACGGCACTTTCTACGCTAATCTGTCCATCGTGCATTTTAACGAACTCTTTCACAATGGATAAGCCAATGCCCGTCCCCTGATTCAAGATAGCCGGGCCGGTGTCATGCTGGAAAAAACTCTCAAAAATCCGGCTCTGGGCTTCGGCAGGAATGCCAATGCCGGAATCCTTGACGGAGACGGCTATGCACGCCACTTCTGGCGTAGATTCCTCCAGGCATTCTTCCAGACTTACCCGAATGGAGCCTTTTTCGGGCGTAAACTTGAAGGCGTTTGATAACAGGTTAAAAAGAATCCGTTCGACTTTATTACTATCAAAGGAAAGCGTCTGCTCTTCCATTTCACTCGAAAAGGACAAATTGATATTCTTTCGGGTGGCCAGATCATGGAACGAATGCACTACATCCTGTAAGAAAGCCACGATGGGCTCCTGGTTCAGGTGCAGCCGGAGTTCCTGCTCTTCCAGTTTTCTGAAATCGAGCAGCTGGTTTACCAGATTACTCAGCCGGCGGACATTGCGGTTAATCAGCTGAAGCTGACTGGCCGCACTTTCATTCAGGTTTAGCTTCAGAAGTTTTTCGGCAGGCCCGGCAATCAGGGAAATGGGCGTTCGGAATTCGTGACTCAGGTTGGTTAAAAACTTGATTTTCATCCGGTCGAATTCCCGTAAATAGTCGGCCTCTTTGCGTTGCTGTTCCAGCCGCTGACTGGCCCGCAGTCGTTCCTGCTGGATGGCAAATTTCTGCTTCAGCCGGTTAATGCTGCGGCGACGAATCAAAAATAGAATACCGAAAAAGAGGAGCACGTACAGCATATACGCGTAGATCGACTGCCAGAAGGGGGGAGCAACGCTGATGCGGATGGACGTACCCTTCTGGTTCCAGAGGCCGTCATTATTGGAGGCAATTACCTGAAAAGTGTATTCGCCCGGACTCAGGTTCGTGTAATAGGCACTGTGCTCCTTGCCTGCATCGATCCACTGGTTATCCACTCCTTCCAGCTTATATCGGTAGTGATTATGCTCGGGAACCGTGAAATTGAGGGCCTCGAAATGAATGGAAACGTTCTGTTTGTAGGCCAGCCGGATTTCCTGGGCCGTCAGTAAGGACTGATCGATGGGTCCGTCCGGGGACGGTATCACGGTTTGATTGTCAATTTTCAGCTCCGTCAGTACTACCTGCGGAATCTGGTTATTCATGCGGATGTCCGACCGCTTGAAATGGTTGAATCCCGCCTGCCCGCCAAAGTACAGCTCCCCCGTCGACAGCTGTAAACCAGCCCCCAGGATGAAGGCTCCGCCCTGAAGTCCGTGGTAGTGGGTATAGTTTTTAAAGCGTTTGGTCACCGGATTGAAACAGCTCAGCCCTTTGTTGGTACTGATCCAGAGTTCTCCGGTGGGCGTTTCCACAATCTTCAGTACTACTCCGTTCATGAGGCCGTCGCTTTCCGACAAGACCCGGAACTGTTGGGCACCGGGACTCAGGTACGCCAGCCCATTTCCGTTGGTTCCCACCCAGATCGTACCTTTGGCGTCTTCTTTGATGGAGAGAATATAATTGCTCGGTAAGCCGCTGTTTCTTTTGTTGTAAAACGTAAAGGTCTGACTCTCGGGACTGTACACGGAAATACCGCCCCCAAACGTCCCCGCCCAGATGCGTCCGGACCGATCTTCTTCAAAGGCCCGGATGTAATTATTGGAAGGCTGGGTGATATCATCCACCCGGTCACTTTGACTGACCCGTTTTTCGATGGTATTGGTTTTGATATTCAGAATATTAATTCCTCCACCGTTCGTACCAATCCAGAGATTTCCTTTTCGGTCTTCCTTCAAACAAAAGATGTCATTGCTGTTGAGGTCCTGCTCGGTTTTTCCTTTTTTATACCGGGTGTACTGCTGGGTATCGGGATGGTAACAGAACAAACCGTTCAGATAAGTTCCTACCCAGATCTGCTGCTGACGGCCCTTTTCCAACGCCAGAATACTGAGTCCATGCCGGCTGTTTTTACTATCGTCCGGCAGGCTGATCTGCCTGAAAAGGTCTTTCTGGGGGAAGTATTCGTGCAGCCCCCCGCCATCGGTTCCTACAAAAACGCGGCTGCCGTACTCTGCGAAAGAGGTAACCGTGGGTGATTTCAATCCGAACGAATCGAAGGCATTGCTTTGCCGGAGCTTGAAATAACTCTGGCTTTTGTCATACTTGTTAAGACCGCCCTGATACGTTCCTACCCAGGTGATGCCTTTGTCATCCATTAGAATGGAACGAATGGAGCGGCTGCTTAAACTCTGCGGGTCCCGGCTGTCGGGACCGTAAGTAACGATCTGTTCCGTAGTCAGATCCAGCATGTCCAGTCCTTCATCCGTGCCCAGCCAAAGTTTGTCATGGTCATCGGCGGCCAGGGCATAGACGGTATTACTGCTGATGGAATGCTTGCCGGGGGCATAAGCAAAATTGGTAAACCCGTCCCCACCGGGTTTCAGCTTACTAACGCCGCTGATGGTGCCAATCCAGATCTGATTGCGGCTGTCTTCGACAATGGCAGAAATGTAGTTATGGGTCAGGCTGCCGGGGTTGTTCTCTTCGTGCGTATAGTGCCGAAGCAGGGTGTACTTTGAGTCGTACAGCCACAAACCCTGGTCTGTGCCTACCCACATCTGCCGTTTTCGGTCCTGAAAGGCGTACAGCGACGTTTGTCCTTCAAAATTCTTCAGCAAGGCCTGGTAAGGCGGTTGACTAACCAGTTTTTTGGTGACCGGATCAATGATATACAGAGCTCCGTAACTGGTTACCCAGAGATTTCCCCGGTAGTCGGCCGTAATGTGGGTAATGGCCGGTTGTATTTTTCTGAAATCCCCTACTTCCTCGAACGGAATAATGGAGTCTGAACGCCGATCGTAATAACTAAGCGAGCCTCCGTTGGTGCCGATCCACAAATCCCCGTTTTTACTTTCGAAAAGTACGGTGATATGATTGACCTTCAAGCCCTTATAGGTTTCGGTATCGTGGCGATAGGTTTTGAAACTAGTCCCGTCGAATCGATTTAATCCGTCTTCGGTAGCCAGCCAGAGAAACCCGAAGTGATCCTTACACAAGCCGTAGACCGTGCTGGAAGACAGGCCGTCCTTGGTAGAATAACTTCTGAATCCCAGGGGTAATTTCTGAGCCCTTCCCGCAAAGCCATGCAGGGTAACCAGAAGCAGTAGAACAAAAAAACGGATAACGGTCTTCATACCCAATCCCACGGTGTAGGTACTGATTCAATGGACGAACGGCCCTTTCCCGGGCCCGTTCCAGAAGAATAGAGATTCACCCCGGGCCCGACCCGGGATACGGGAACGGTTTCAGGGAATTTTTCGAAGATACTACTTTCCCTCTGATTTTTAAACCCGGAAAAAAAGCGGGAGTGGCGACCACTCCCGCTTTTTTGAAAAGCACGACTCACAGACTGATCAGGGTAATGGATTCCCCCTTCCGGGTGGGAAGGTCGTACAAAAGCGTAGGCTTAACGGCACCGCCCTGAGCCTGAGCAGCCCCCACCGCCGCCGGAATTTCTTCGGTATAGTAATAGGCGTTGGGATTTGACCCCGTGGCTTGCTTCAGGACTGAGCCATTAGCCCGTTTCAGGGCCTGAGCCGTTCGAATGCGTAAGTTTCCACCCAGGGCAGACCGGAGGGTTACCTTCTTCACTTTTCCCTGCTCCCAGGTTAACTCAACAATTTCGAAGCCTCCCCGGGCCTTTAATCCCGAGATGCTTCCCTGAGGCCAGACGTCGGGCAAGGCGGGTAAGACATGCACGGCTCCGTCGGCACTTTGCAGCAGCATTTCCGTAATACCGGAGGTACAGCCAAAATTTCCGTCGATCTGAAAAGGCGGATGGGCATCGAACAGATTCGTGTACGTGCCTCCCCCTTCTTTATTAACGCCCAGCGGGGTTAACTGGTTTTGAATCAGGGTATAGGCATGGTTTCCATCCTGTAACTTCGCCCACCAGTTTACTTTCCATCCCATGCTCCAGCCGGTCGATACATCGCCCCGGTGCTGAAGGGAGGTGCGGGCCGCGTTAAACAATTCAGGCGTGCGATACGCCGAAATCTGACTGGAGGGAAAAAGTCCGTACAGGTGCGATACGTGCCGGTGTTTATCGTCGGGGTCATCCACATCGTCGAGCCATTCCTGTAGCTGTCCGTGTTTGCCGATATGCATGGGCGGTAACTGACGGCGTTTTTCTTTTAACAGAGCTACAAAATCCGCATCCTTTTTCAGGAGTTCCGCCGCCCGGATGGCGGTACTGAATACATCAAAGACAATCTGGTTGTCCATCGTAGTACCCGCATCCACGGACGAGCCGCCGTGGGCCTGCGGAGCATTTTCGGGCGATGTACTCGGGCTAACCACCAGCCAGTGGTACTTGGGATGTTCCACCAGAAAATCCGCGTAGAACTGAGCCGCTCCCTTCAAAACCGGATACGCTGAAGCCAGAAAAGCCTGATCCCCGGTGTAAAGGTAATGTTCCCAGAGGTGCTGGCTGAGCCAGGCTCCACCCGCCGTCCACATGCCCCAGAAGGCTCCGTCGATGGGTCCATTGATCCGCCAGAGATCGGTGTTGTGGTGAGCCATCCAGCCCCCCGCTCCGTACATGACCTTCGCCGTCTCCTGACCCGTCTCGGCCAGTTCCCGAATCATCTGAAACAGCGGTTCGTGCATTTCGGTCAGGTTGGTTTTCTCGGCGGGCCAGTAGTTCATCTGGGTATTGATGTTGATGGTGTACTTGCTGTCCCAGGGGGGCCGCATCCGGTGATTCCAGACGCCCTGAAGGTTAGCGGGCTGACCGCCGGGTTGCGAAGACGAAATCAACAGATACCGGCCGTACTGATAATACAGCGTAACCAGTTGTGGATCGTTCCTGAACCGGAAGTTCTTCAGCCGCTCGTCGGTGGGCAGCGTAGCGGCATCGGTCGTCCCCAGGTCGAACCTTACCCGGTTGAAAAATTTCTGATACGCCTCCACGTGTGGTTTTCGAAGGGTCGGATAAGATTTAGCGAACGCTTTTTTCAAATCCGCCGCCGCCCGTGCTTCTGCATTTCCGTTCAGGTCTTTGTAAGAATTGAAATTCGTGCCAATGGAAAGATACACCGTCGCCTCGTCTGCACCGGTTACGGTCAGCGAGGTATCCGTAGACGATAGACTTCCCCCCGACGTTTTCAGTCGGGCCAGACTTTTAAACTTCACCATTCCTTTCACCCCTTCGTGATCCGAAGTTGTTCCGGAAAGCGAAAGTTCCTGCCGGTCCGTGGTGTGACGTTCGGCTTTGGTATGGGGCGTCGAAAAAGAAGCCGTAAAGGTTAGCTTACCCGGCTTGCTGGCCCTTAGCCGCATGACCATTACCTGATCGGGCAAGGAAACCAGACTTTCCCGGGTGTACGTCACTCCGTCCACCGTGTACGTGGTCCGGCAGATCGCTTCTTCCAGATCCAGCTCGCGGGAATATTTGGTAAACGATTCGTGACCGTTGAAGCGGAGATTCAGCGTACCCACGGGCTGAAACATCTGCCCGTGCGACTTTTTCGTCAGAATTGACTGATTGGCCCGTTGTTCGGCTTCTTTGTGTTTACCGTCGAAAATTAGTTGCCGGATTTCGGGAAGAGCCGCCCGGGCATTCGGATTGTCATTGCGGTTGGGACTGCCACTCCAGACGGTATGCTCATTGAGCTGAATCATTTCGTGACTCACATTGCCGTAAATCATGGCTCCCAGCCGGCCATTACCCAGCGGCAAAGCGTTTTCCCAGGTAGTGCCCGAGGGTTGCGTATACCAGAGTTTCAGGCCCGGCTTAGGCTGCGAAAAACCCGGAATCGAAAGAATAAGTACAAGCAGGCAGAGGTAGGATTGCCGCATAGGTTCAGAGGTATAGTAAATTCAGGCGAAAGGTAACACCATCGTTTAAAGAATAGAACCACGGTGTTTCCCCTTCTTTCTGACTTTAAGCAGTTTTTTCTTCGCCCCCTTCCGTGCGATACGGGCGAATGGGTTGAATCCGGCCCCGTTCATCGTGCACCAGCTTGGTTACTTTGATGCTTCGCAAATGGGTAACGCCTTCGGATAAACTGGAGTCATGATAAAACAGGTACCATTGATCCCCGAATGCACAGATGGAATGATGGGAAGTCCATCCGACTACGGGTTCCAGGATAACTCCGGCGTAGGTAAACGGACCATAGGGGTTATCGCCTATCGCATAACAAATCAAGTGAGTATCCCCCGTGGAGTACGAAAAATAGTATTTCCCCTGATACTTGTGTACCCAGCTCGCTTCAAAAAACCGTCGTTCGTTGTCACTGGCAATCAGCACTTCACCGTTTTCATCGATGATCTGGATTTCCCGGACTTCCTCCGCAAATTCGAGCATATCGTCCCTTAACCGGGCGACCCGTGGTCCCAGAGCCGGTTCGTTACCCGTCGGCTCCACGTGATTTTCATGGAAGGTATTCGCCCGGTAGGATTGCAACTGTCCGCCCCACAGGCCTCCAAAATACATATACGCTACGCCGTCATCATCCACAAACACCGCAGGATCAATGGAGTAACTCCCCTGAATGGGTTCAGGCTGTGCGGTAAAAGGTCCGGCGGGCGAATTACTTACGGCCACACCAATCTGAAAAATACCATCGGCTTTTTTGGCCGGAAAATACAGGTAATAGTTCCCTGCTTTGGTAGCCGCATCGGGTGCCCACATTTGCCGGTCAGCCCAGGGCACGTCATTCACGTGCAGGGCCAGTCTGTGATCTACCGCGGGAGCATCGGGCGTTTCCATGGAAAAAACGTGGTAGTCTTCCATGGCAAAGTGACTGCCCAGATCGTCAAACGCAATCCCGGCATCGACGTCGTGCGAAGGATAGATATAGAGTTTTCCCTCAAACACGTGAGCGGAGGGATCCGCCGTATACAGATGCGACACCAGCGGCTGAGAAATGGCCCGCCTGCGGAGCTCCTCAAAATCAATGTGTGCAATGGAATCTTCGGGCATAGTAGGTAAAAATTAGTCAATGGTTTCCAGGAGAGCCCGGCGTCGGGTCTGAAGGTCTTCTTCGAGCTGATTCTCCATTTTTTTATCAATCTGATAGCCGAACAGCAGAGCGGCGGCCCCTACGAAAATCAGGCCGGGAACAATACTAACCAGCAAACGAATTCCCTGAACGGCGGTTTCGGTCTGTACGACTGCCTCGGCATCATAGCCAAACGTACTGAGTAACCAGGCGGCAATGGCTCCTCCGACACTCAGCCCTACTTTCAGGCCAAAAATCATGGCGGAGAAAACGATGGCCGTAGCCCGGCGATTGTTTTTCCACTCGCTGTAGTCGGCTACGTCGGCGATCATGGCCCATAACAGAGGCGTCGTAATACCGTAGAGAAATCCGTGGAGCATCTGTAATATGAAAACCGTGGATACCGCCGTCCGGGGCAGCAAGTGAACAAGCAGCAGGCATAGTCCCGACAGAGCCAGGAAAATGGCGTACACGTTTCGCTTGCCAATCCGGTCGGCCAGCGACTTGGAACAGATGATTCCGACAATCATCGCCAGCGTACTGGCGGCACTGACCACACTGGCCGTGGCGTAGGGAGCACTGCCGGACTTCCGAAATTCAGCCAGGGCCGCTTTGCCGGTGATTCCTTCCAGAAAATCCAGTAAGGTGCCGAAACCCAGGCTGTCCAGAAAAGCGACCTGACTGGCGGTGGTAAGGTAATAGCGAAAGTAAAAGATATTCATGCCTCCTTTGATGGCCAGGGTAATGAATACCAGCACGGTCAGTCCGAGCATGATCAGCCAGGGCCGGTTGTGAATCAGATCCGACAAGTCCTGCGACAGCGGTGTCTTTTGTTCCTGGGGCGGTGAGACGCGTTCCCGGGTGGTAAAAAAGGTAATGAGAAAACAGATCACGCCGATGATGGCAAATACCTTCATTACCTGCTCAAATCCAGCGGCCTTATCACCCTGACCAATGGAAATGACCAGGGGCAGCAACAACACCTGAACGATGAACTGAGCAATCATTACTGCCACAAAACGGTACGAAGACAGGCTGTTTCGTTCCTTCATATCCCCCGTCATGACGCCGCTCAGGGCCGAATAGGGCAGGTTGTTAGCCGAGTACACCATGACCAGAATCAGGTACGTGACGAAGGCGTAGGCTATTTTGCCGCTTTCACTGAACGAAGGCGTTGAAAAAGCCAGCAGAGCCATGACGCCAAAGGGAACGGAAGTCCAGAGAATCCAGGGCCGGAATTTACCCCATCGGGTCTGGGTTCGATCCGCGATGGCCCCCATGGCCAGATTGAACACGGCCCCGATCATCCCGCCCATGAGCATAATGAAGCTGGCATTACCGGGCGAAATTTTATAGACATCCGTGTAAAAAAACGTCAGGAAGGCCATCAGCGTCTGGAAAATAAGGTTCGCGGCCAGATCCCCCAGGCTATAGCCGACTTTTTCCAGTACGGACAATCGAGTCGAAGTAGATGATTGCATAAGGTGACTATTGATGAGCCTGGATTACTTTGTAGAAGGCAGGTTTGGGGTTATACTGTCGGTCAAACAACAGGGGGTAATTGGTTCTTCCCCGCACGGGCCAGCCGTTGAGCCAGCTTTGTCCATCGTGTACTCCCCAGAAGGTAACTCGGGATATCTTATCCCGGTGCTTCATGAATAACCTGAACAGCGACTCGTAATCACTGGCCAGTTGCTGCTGGAGCGAGTCCGGCAGCCCTTCCGTATAGGGATTTAAGCCTTTTTCATTCTTCATCTGCTGACTGACTTCCGCTCCCTGAAAATCCCGCTTCAGTACCTCGATGTCCAGCTCCGTAATGGCTACTTTAAGCCCCAGAGCCGCGTAGGCCAGAATGCTTTCTTCAATGTGCTGCAGGGGGATTTTTCCGACGTGCCAGTGTCCCTGAATTCCTACCCCATCGATTCTCACCCCTGCCGCCTGAATCTTTTTAACGATTTCCATGCAACCCGCCCGCTTGGCTGGCTGCTCATTGTTGTAATCGTTGTAATAGAGTTGTGTTTCCGGGGAAGCGGCCTGAGCCAGCCGGAAGGCTTCCACCAGATACCCCTCTCCTAACTTATTGAGAAAGATGGACTTGCGAAGCGTTCCATCTTCGTTTAAGGCTTCATTGACCACATCCCAGGACTGCACTTTTCCCCGGTATCGACCCGCTACGGTCCGAATGTGTTCGCTGAGAAATAGCTGAACGGAGTCGACACTTTTGAGCTTCCGCACAAAAGAAGGTAACTGACTGTGCCACACCAGCGTATGAGCGTTGATGGCCAGTTTATTCTTTTTTCCGAACTCCACGAGTTTGTCCGCATACGTGAAGTTGTATTCATTCCAGCGGGGGTGAATGACTTCCGCCTTCATGATGTTTTCGGGCGTAGCCGCGTTGAACTGGGCGGTAATGAGCTGCGTCTCTCTGGAGCTTTTCTCATCGATTTGTCCCGAATTCAACGCTGTTCCGATCAGGAAGTCGTCTTTGTAGACTTCTTTCAGGGAGGGGATATTCAACCGCAGGGGCGAACCGGGTTTCGTCGTGAAATTGGTCAGGGCCAGAAAACCCAGTCCCAGTACAGCCATGGGGGTATACTTCAATCGTATCATATGCTAGTGATGAGAGGTTTCATAAAGGGTTTCTTCCGGCCCCAGATAGCTGGGTCTGACGTTTCCGAAATCAACTACCAGCTTTTGCAGCACTACGCCCGGACTTACCAGCCAGAACTTGATCGTGTGTTTTCCCGGTTTATCAAACGTGTGTTTACCCGATTTAAGGATGATGTTCTCCGCCGCCCACTGGTTCCAGATGCCCCGGTCACTCGTTTTATCTTCCTGATTCAGACTCACGATTTGCGGCGTCTGATCGTCGATGGATATGGCATATTGCAATCCTTTTCCGGAACCATACACATTCAGCGTTGGGGAAAAATACGCGTGAATCGTCGCCTCTCCCTGGTCATAAGTATAGACGTCGTACTCGACATGAGGCGTGTTTTCGCCCGGCGTTTGTTCGGGAGCCGTCACCGGAAAAGCCGTCAGGGCCGAACCCGTTCGACCGTGGTCGGGGAGAACTTTCCAGGTGATCCCGGCCGTGTTCACCGCTCGGGTGAAATGATCCGCGGCCAGCGATACCCCCCGTTTTTCATCCTGGTAGAAAACCGGGCCTTTCACCCCGGCCGGAATTTGGGCCTTCCGGGTATTCTTCTGCTGAGCCGCAGGTCCGGGGTTCCCTTCTCCGCCAGATAAACGAAATACCTCCGGCATGCGTTGCCGGTTGGGCTGTTGCCAGTAGGTGTACCCAATGTGCGTCTGGCTCATGAGGTGGTTCCATTTGCCATTGTTGAGCTGGTGATACTGCCGGGTAATGAGCGAATCTTTTTCGTATAACTCCTGCACCCGATCGGCGTGAGTATTGGTTTCTTTCCACTTCTGACGATACGCCTGATGATTCAGGGCCACCTGGTAATACATCTCGTTCAGATTGGAACAGGCCTGAATCGGGTGCAACACCAGCTGGAAAAAGGCATCCCGTTGTTCCGCCGGAAGTTTGGCCTGTAGCCTTTCGGCCCGGACCCGCAGATCCCTGTATTCCGTTACGACCCGCTCCCATTCCCCGTTTTCCAGCGTATAGGTTTTCGCGTCCAGTAATTCAGGTTTTCTCCGGGCATTATACTTGGCGTACCGGGATAAGAGAAAAGCAATTTCCTTCGCCTGCGACGGTTCAAACTGGGCGGCGGCCCAGGCCTCCGTGTACGTTTGTAACTGATCGTGACCGATTTTTTCGGGATTCCAGGCGTAATCCAGGAAAAAGGAAATCGGGAATTCCATGGGTTTCAAATCGCCCACGTTGACGATCCAGATGTCCTTCACCTCATGCTCCCAGGCCAGGTGCATCTGTTCCCAGATGCGGGGCAGTGGGTTGGTATTCAGCCATTTGTAATTGCGGGGTCCGCCCACGTAGTCGAAGTGGTAATAAATTCCGTATCCCCCTTTCCGGGGGCTGGCTCCGGGAGCCGGAAGTTTTCGCAGGTTCCCCCAGTTGTCATCACAAAGCAGCAGGGTTACGTCGTCGGGCACCCGCATGCCTTTGTCGTAATAATCCTGCACTTCTTTGTACAGGGCCCACAACTGCGGTGTTTCTTCGGCTCGTTTTCCGGTTGCTTCTGAGATGATTTGCCGCTGGTCATCCACAATTTTTTCCAGCAGGGCGGTCGCGGTTTCCCGGGTCATGGGTTCGTCCCCGTCTCCCCGCATCCCAATGCTGACCACTTTCTCATTGGTGGCCCGCTTCATGCCTGATCGCCAGAATTCACGCAGTTGCTGCGGATTGGTTTCGTAATTCCAGGGGCCTTTGCCTACTCGTCGCCATTCGTCGTGGGCCCGCATCAGGGGCTCGTGATGGGAGGTGCCCATCACGATGCCGTACTTGTCGGCCATTTTAATGTTGAGCGAGTCATCGGCATAAAAGGCATTTCCCCACATGGCCGGCCAGAGGTAGTTTCCTTTCAGACGGAGAATGAGTTCGAATACTTTTTCGTAAAATTTATGGTTGAAGCCCCCAAATTTTTCTTTCGTCCAGCCTGATAACGCAGGAGCTTCGTCATTCAGGAAAATCCCCCGGTACTTTACTTTCGGGGCATCCTGCAGGGAAGCATTTTTCTGGATATATACCTCTTTCCGCTTTTTTACCGGCACATCAGCCCACCAGTACCACGGCGATACTCCCATTTGCCGGGATAATTCGAAAACGCCGTAGGCCACTCCCCTCCGGTCGCTCCCCTGAATGATCAGAGCCTGAGCAATGCCGGGAGCAGGTTTGGTCAGGTGCCTGATCTGATACGTCTCCCAGGTATTCGTGTTACCCAGAGCGGGAAGCTTTTGATCGGCGGTCAGTTTCTTCAGTAAGTCAGAGTGCTGGGTGGAACCGATCGCAATGACGTTTGACTTTACTTGCTCCAGCGACTGCACGACGGGGATCTTTCGGCCCGTTACCCGCTCAATATCCTGCTGAAGCAACTGAGCCGAAGTCTGAACCAGTTCCGGTTCTCCGGGATTCACGTAGATTACGGCTTTGGTAAGGGGAAAATCCGTCGGCTTCTCGGCTATGAACTGAGCACGGGCCACGGATACCCAAAAGATTCCTATAGCAATGACTATTCCAATTCTCATATCGACGGCGATGCGGTACGTTAACTCAGGCCCCGAGGAACTCGCCCAAAGGCCCCTGATCAGAAATATTTGAGGTATTCTATTGCTAAAGCAGTCCTGATTAAATTCATGACTTTTCAAAGAAATAGTTTAACAAAAGTAGAAGACCAGCATCCGCACCTGTGAGAACAAATGTATAAAAGAGTGCAACAAATGTTCAGCAATGATTGAACGTAAGGATTTATACGTCACAAAACCGCAGAAAAGCCACTTCCATTTCTGCCTGTAGTAGGTATAGTTCGTACATGAGTAGCAGGGAACGGGGAATAAAGTTGGGATGTACATAGATAAATAAAGTGTCAATTAAACATTTAATTTTCCTACGTAAAGCTAAAATCATAACTTTACTAATATATAATTACATTTGTTTGAGAAAAAACCAGCGTTAGGAGTCGTGTTGAGGCAGATTCAGGGATCTCCCCAGCGAATGTTCAGGCTCTTATTTCACCAGCCATCCATGCGGTTTACCTATATTCTTCTTTGTATTTTACTAAGCTGTATCACGCTGCTGTTCAGCCGGGAGGCCCGGGCCGAAGAACCACAGCCGCTCATGTTTACTTCCCTTACGACTAAAGACGGCCTTTCATCGAATATCATTGCGGCTATTGTCAAAGACCGCTACGGGCTATTATGGGTGGCCACGGAAGATGGACTGAACCGATACAATGGGTCCCATTTTACGGTCTATCATCACGAAGAATCCAATCCCAGCAGCCTGGGCTCGAACGAGGTTTCTTCTTTATACGAAGATGCTGCGGGTCGTTTGTGGGTAGGGACGATCGAGGGATCTCTTCATTTGTACGACCGGGAGAAAGATCGTTTCATTCGGGTCAATGTGGGCCTCAATGTCTATTCCATTTGCAGCGATGGGCAGGGCCTGCTGTGGGTAGGAACGCATTCCGGCGTTTTCAACGTCAATCCCCAAACGCTGAAAGTCACCCGGCCAACGATCAAAAATTATTCTCTGGTAGAAGGGAAACCCTGTCGCCGGCTCTTTCAGGATCGGCAGAATCGGATCTGGATTGCGACCAATGACGGACTGATCGTGTATCAGAAAACAACCAACCAGTTTAAAGCCTATCTGCACGACCCCCAGGATTCCAGCAGCCTGGCGAGCCGAACGGCCATGTGCATTACTCAGGATAAGCAGGGACGCATCTGGGTGGGTACGCAAAACGGGCTTAACCTGCTGTTGCCCGATGAAAGCGGATTCAAAACGTTTCGCTTTCAGAAGGACGATCCCGCCTCCATCAGCAATAATACGATTTATTCCATGGAAAGCGACGAGGCTGATCGTCTCTGGATCTGCACGGAAAATGGCCTGAACATCAGAGATGGCAAGACCGGGAACGTAGAACGGTATCTCCCTAACCCGAATGTCCCTTTTAGTTTGTCCAATCGCTCCGTGAAGTGCCTGTTCATGGACTCTCAGGGTATTATCTGGCTTGGAACCTATCAGGGAGGGCTTAATAAGTACGACCGAAACCTTACACTCTTTGGCTTACAAAAAAGCCGGCCCGGCGATCCCACCAGCCTCAGTGCCCCTTTTGTTACCTCGTTTGCCGAACACCCGAACGGAGATGTGTGGGTAGGAACGGATGGCGGGGGCTTACACCTCTATCACCGCAAAACCAGCCGATTCAGCCGCGTGAAGCTTTATTCAAATGAAGGGACCGAACTACCGGATTTAGCCATTCTCTGCATGACCCTGGCTCCGCGAAATCAGCTCTGGATCGGGACTTTTCAGGAAGGTCTGTTTCTGCTGGACATAGTCACCGGAGCGTGCCGGCAGTTCAAAACGGGTATGTCCCAGTCTACCGTTAATCACAATGATATTTTCTGTTTAAAAACCGACCGGACCGGTAAGGTATGGATTGGCACCAACGGTGGGGGGCTGAATTGCTACGATCCGGTTCGCCGGGAGTTTAGTTACCTGAATCCGCCCGCCCGCCCGCCCCGCATTCCACTCAACGCCTACATCCGAGCCATTGAAGAAGATCGGGAGGGGAATCTCTGGATCGGTTCCTTCGGGACGGGCCTTGCGGTACTGAATCCGGTCAGTCAGCAGGTTATTCGCTATGACAAGGGAAACAGCAAGCTGCCCAGCAATCGCATTACGTCCATCTATGCGGACCGAAAAGGCTTGGTCTGGGTGGGCACCAATGGAGAAGGGTTAACCCAATTTAACCCCACCACCCGTTCGTTTCTCACCTACAAAGGCTTACCCAATGGCATCGTGAATAAAATTCTGGGCGATCAGGAGGGAAGAATCTGGGTCAGCACGAATAAAGGCCTGAGTAGCCTGGAAGACGGCGGAACCCGTTTTACCAATTACACCGCTCATAACGGCCTTCAGGACGACATTTTTGCGTACGGGGCCGGGATTCAGGCTTCTGACCATACCCTGTTTTTTGGTGGAATTCAGGGCTTTAACTTTTTTACTACCGGAACAATCAAATCCAGTACGCTATCGCATCCCATGCTGTTCACCGATCTGAAAGTAGGTAACAAAACCATTACTGCTGCGGACTCGGGTATCCTGGCTGGCCATATTTCGCTGGCGAAAGTCATTAATCTGGATTACAAACAGAATTTCTCCATTAGTTATGCCTCGCTGAATTATACCAATCCTCATCAGAATGCGTATCGGTATCGGCTGAAAGGCTACCAGGAAGAATGGTATTACGCGGGCAAAACTACCGTCGCTCACTATACCAATCTGCACCCCGGAGAATACCTTTTCGAAGTACAGAACCGCATTCACGGCGACGTCTGGAACCCAGCGGGAGCGTCCATAACCATCGTCGTTCACCCTCCTTTTTATCTAACCTTTTACGCCTATCTTTTTTACGCGTTGGCCATCGGGTTTACGCTTTGGTACCTGCGTCGTCGGGGCATTCAGAACATCCGAAAGAAATTCACGGAAGAAGAGCAAAAGCGGGAAGAACAACGCATTCGGGAGCTGGATCAGATGAAAATCAAGTTTTTAACCAACCTGAGCCACGAATTCCGAACGCCCATTTCCCTGATTCTGGCTCCGCTGGAAGGGATCCTGGCCAAAAAACATGAGCCGTCCATCGATGGTCAGTTACAAACCATCGAAAGAAATTCAAAGCGATTGCTGAACCTGGTTAATCATCTGCTGGATTTCAAGCAAATTGAAGAGCAGGAACAAACCCTTCAGGTATCGTCCCGAAACGTCATTGCCTTTGTCAGAGAAACCTTCGATTCGTTTCAGGATCTTTCGGAGAAAAAACACATCGACTTTGGGTTTGAAAGCTACACCACCGAGCTGATGCTTTCCCTCGATTTCGATAAAATTGAACGGGTGCTTTTCAACCTGCTCTCCAACGCGTTCAAGTTCACACCCAAAGGGGGTAAAATCAGCCTTACCGTTTTTTCTCAGGCCGATGAACAAAATCCGGATCAGCACTGGCTGGGTATTTCTGTACGGGATACCGGCATCGGTATTGCTCCCGACAAACACCTGCAGATTTTTGAGCGGTTTTATCAGGAGGAAACGCAGCGGTCAATGGTTAATCCCGGCAGTGGCATCGGCTTATCCATTGCTCAGGAATTTGTTGTGATGCACGGCGGGAAACTTCGGGTGGAGAGTGAGCCGGGCCAGGGCAGTACGTTCACCATGTCCCTTCCGCTGGAGGAAGCGGTTGCTCCGCAAACGGCTGTTTCTCAGCCGGAAAGTACCGCCCCCGCAGTTCCGGAGCTACAGACGTGTGAATCCGGCGGCATTGACAACCGGGAGCGGGTATTGATCGTAGAAGATAACGACGAATTCAGGCATTACCTGATGGACCGGCTCAGGGATCATTACCACATTTCTGAAGCCTCGGATGGCCGTGAGGGCTGGCAAAAAACGCTTTCGACGCACCCCACGCTGATCATCAGTGACGTGGCCATGCCGCACGTCGATGGCATTGCCTTTAGTCAGAAAGTAAAATCAGACAAACGGACCAGTCACATTCCCGTGATTCTGTTAACTGCCTCCACGGGCGATCAGCAGCAGCTTCGGGGGCTGTTGTCGGGAGCCAATGACTACCTGACCAAGCCCTTTAATTTTGATATTCTGAATGCTAAAGTTCACAACCTGCTGGCTCTGAACCGGGTTTCGAAGGGTTATTACTCCAAACGAATCAACCTGGTTAAGCCCGAAGTTGAAATTGAATCGGGTAATGAAAAACTGCTGAAAGAGGTCGCTTTTTTCATTGAAGAGCACATGAGTACATCGCTGCTGAGTGTAGAGAATTTAAGTAAACACGTCGGCATGAGCCGCGGAACCTTATACACCAAACTACTGGAATTAACCGGCAAAACGCCCGTGGAGTACATTCGATCCGTCAAGCTGGAAAAGTCCGCTACGCTGCTGGAAAAGAGTGATCTGAATATCTCTCAGATTGCTTATACCGTAGGTTTCCCGAATGCCAATTATTTCACCAAGTCGTTTAAAAGTCAGTTTCATATGCTGCCTTCGGAATATCGCAATGCCCGGCACGTGGCGAATGAAGTCTGAAATCGGTAGATTCCCGACTTCATTCAGCCCGGCTGACGCTTTTTTAGATTTTGACGCTTTGCCCCGAACGCACCGATTGATAAATGGCCTCTACCACCCGGATGTCCCGTAACCCTTCTTCGCCCGGAGCGATGAGGTCGGTCTGGTTCATCAGGGCCAGGCAATCCTCATCCAGCTGTTTGGCCTGCTGGTTTTTGATGGGAAAGTCAATATTCGTTCCATCCGACATACTTCCTTTATTGCCCAGGTAGCTGGACTGGGGTTCGAGTTTCAGCCAGCCCTTTTCGTAGTTCACCTGAAGGTGATTCATGTTGATGCCAAAGCTGGTCTGGCAGGCGGCCCGGGCTCCGCTGGGAAAGTCCAGCAAAAACATCATGGTTTCTTCGACTTCTTTGTAAATCTCCGGACGCGTCGTAGAAGCCTGAGCGATGACACGGATGGGTTCTTCGCCCGTGGCGAGTCGGGCTCCCTGGAGGGCATAGACGCCCATATCCCCCATGACGCCGCCGCCGAGGGCTTTTTTCTGCTTCCAGTGGTCCGTTCGGGCGTCGAAGTATCCGGCGGCACTGGTAATCATCTTTACTTTCCCGAATTTCTGTTCTTTGGCTACCTTCATCACCGCCTGAATATTAGGATCGTGCTGGCAGCGATACCCAATGGCCAGCTTTACTTTGTTCTTTTGACAGGCCGCAATCATGGCTTCACAATCCGCCACGGAAGGAGCCATGGGTTTTTCACAAAATACGTGTTTCCCTGCGTTAGCAGCCCTGACTACAAACTCCCGGTGCATGGAAGGCGGAAGCACCACGTAGACAACGTCGATGTCCGGGTTATTGGCAATCTGGTCGAAGTTCTGATAGTTGTAAATGTTTTTATCCGGGATCTTATACTTGGCCTTCCACTGCTGAGCTTTCGCGGGTGTACCCGTCACAATGCCAGCCAGATAGCATTTTTCGGTCATTTGCAGAGCCGGAGCCAGCAGATCCGTGCTGTAATACCCCAGACCCACCAGGGCAATGCCCAGTTTGTCTTTTTTGGGTGCCGTGGCGGCCAGCAGCGGGTTACCGGAAACGAGCGTAGCGGCACCGGCCAGGGATAAAGTCGTCAGAAACTTCCGTCTTTCGATGGGTAGCATAGGTTGTGTGTTTGGATGCAGAGCACAGGTTCGGTAATCCTTTTCCTTACGCTGAACATTCGGTTTAGATCGGCGGGAATTTACCCATTCTATGGAACAGGTAATCCCTCTATATATGATATTATTCCAGAAACTAAAGAAAGAGGGAGATCTCCCTCTTTCTTTAGTTTCTGGAATACAGTCAGAACGGGTAAATACTTGACCTGACCTTTATGGTAAAATTCTATAAATAACCCGGATTCTGGTACGCTACTTTTTCATCCGGCGTCATATCCATGTTATCCAGCTGCCCCTGAGGAATGGGGCGGAGGAAGTGATAGTTTTCAATTTTCCGGGTATAGGTAACCGGCGTGTGGTCGCCCACGTTGGGTCCGCAAATCGTATACGTGGCGGCGGTTTCTTTCCATTTCTGGGTACGCACCAGATCATACCAGCGATACCCCTCGCCGTAGTATTCCCGCGAACGCTCGGCCAGGATGTAATCAATATCAATCGTTGCGGGCGTCGCGGCCATCATGGCTGCACTGTTGTCCACGCTACGGGCCATATTCCCCTGATTGTACCAACGCCATTTACCCGCCCGGGCCCGGATGACGTTAATGAGATCGCGGGCCGTTTTTCCGGCCTGCGGAGTCGCTCCTTTCACCGCCGCTTCAGCCGCCACAAAATACAGTTCCGAGAATTTGGCGATGTTGAAGGGACGCGTACTGGCCGCATTAGGCTGACCCAGGCCGGTACCATTATCGGTCCGATACGTACCTAATTTCCAGAGGCCGGGATACACCAGGCGACTGATGCCCCGGGGAGAGACCACGTAATCTGCCCGACCCGGCAGAACGCCGAGGCCCATACCGCTTTTATACACCGAATTGGAGTAATCAATCGCAGCGGAAGGCTCCTGGTCCAGGAAAGTCATGATGGCATCGCCCGGACGAACCTGCAGGTTATTGGCATTGTATAAAAACTCATTGGTTACCCCCGCTTTGGGCCAGTTACCCCGGTAAGCCGTGGTAAAGGTTCCGTCGTAGCGGGAATCGTTGGTTTTATCCGCAAACGTTTTGGTAATGACCTCATGCGGAGGAGCCATCCGTACCCAGGGGCGACCCAGGGACTGAGCGGCTTCCCGCTGAACCGAGTTAACGGTGCTGGGGGCACTCCAGTTGGTTTTTGAACTGGTAATGCTGGTATAATTCCAGGTCATCATCCATACCGCAAAGTTATCCGCATCACCGCCGCCGGCGTAGGTCAGGCTAGATCCGTTGAAAAGCTCGCTGGTTTCGGTGTGATCGGCGTAAAGCAGCAGTTCACTGTTGCGGTCATTCGAGCCGAGGTGTACGTCATAATACGTATTCTGCAGGCGGAAAGGGCCGGGATTGTCAATGGCCGCAGTGGCTACATTATACGCCTGCTGGAAATACCACTGAGCATCGTGACCGTCCGGATCCGTCCGGTTCGTAGCGGGATACGTGGGGATATTATTCGGATTTTGCAGCCACCAGCCATAGGTCAGGTACGCTTTAGACAGATACAGGCTCGCCAGCGTTTTGGTAACGCCTCCTACCACGCGTCCAGTGGCCGGCAGATCACTCACCGCCTTTACCAGATCCGGGAAGATGGCCTTAGTGTAGACCTCAGGCACGGTGTTGCGTTTCGATGTTCTAAGCGTGGAAATATTGAAAGCCAGTTCACCGGAGCCCAGATCCAGGGGTACACCACCGAAGGTTTGCACCAGCATGAAGTAATCAAAGGCCCGGAAAAAGCGAGCCTCGGCAATGAGTGCTTGCGAAATGCCTACCGCCGTTGCGTTCTCGATGACGCCATTGGCCGTGTTAATGTTCGGGAAGGCATTGTACCACAGGTTACTCGCGTCGCTGGCCTGAGGAGTAATGAGCTGTCCCCCGGACAAATCATGCGTCTGAAAGCCGCTTCCGCCGCCGCTGGCTCCCCAGGTGGCCTCATCCGTCCCCGTCACGCAGGAGTTATAAAAATAGGCATTACCGAAGATCCAACGCAGGTGAGCGTACATACCCGTCAATCCACCGTAGACGCCATTTTCCGTTTTGAAGTATTCTGGCGTGTAAATGGCCCGGGGCTTTTCGTCTAATATCTTGGTACAGCTCGTGAACAACAGCGTCAGTACAGCTGCCGTTTTGAGATTTATAGGAAAACGTTTCATAATGAGTCTTTTAGAAAGTCAGGTTAACTCCTACGATGTAATTTCTGGTCGAAGGCGTGTTGGTGCCGATGGTCAGGATGCGTCGAAGAGCCGAGGATAAGGGAACAGCCGCGTTTTCGTTGCCGTAGGAGTTGGTTTCCGGATCCATCCCCGACTCGCGGTGGTAAGGTGAAAACATAACTACCGGATTCTGAGCGGTGAAGTACACCCGCAGGTTACTCATTCCCCATCTTCCCAGCACTTTGCTGTCCACGTTATAACCCAGGGTCATGGTACGTATTTTCAGGAACGACGCATCAAAATAACCCAGCGTACTGCCGTATTTGGGGTTATCCCCTCCGATACCGCCGGGTGCGGGGTATTTGGCATCGGTGTTCTCGGGCGTCCAGTAATCCACTTTTACGTTGTTGCCAGCCCGGGCATTCAGGTTGTTGAGGTACCCCGAAGAACCGTAGAGCGTACTATTGAGTAAACCGCCACTTTTGAATACGCCCACAATATTCAGGTCAAATCCTTTGTAAGCCACGCGGGTATTCAAACCACCCTGGAAATTGGGCTGCATGTTGAGAATCTGACGATCCGAAGAGTTAATGGCCCGCGTGGGGGCTCCGTCGGTGTTATAATCACCGGTGTATTTCACCCGGATCATACCGGGGTTGCCGCCGGGTTCGTAGATATTGCGGAACTGATCGTCGGCCTGCCAGAGTCCTACTTTTTCGTAGTCGAAAATAACGTTGATGGGGTGGCCCACAAACCACCAGTTTCCTTCGTCACGCTGTTGTCCGGAAGACAGGGAAACCAGTTTGTTACGGTTGGCATAGATGTTAAATCCGACATCCCAGGTCCAGCCGTTTGCGTTCTCCAGCACCGTTCCGTTGACGTTGAATTCCAGACCTTTGTTCTGAGTCTGACCAATGTTGGCGGTGTAGCCTCCTACACCCGAGGTGGGCGGTAATCCGACGCCCAGGAGCACGTTTTTGGTCTGCTGTTCGTAGACTTCAACCGTTCCTGACAGGCGGTTGTTAAAGGCCTTAAAGTCCAGACCTACGTTAATGGTGTTGGAAAACTCCCATCCCAGGCGTGGGTTCGGAGCGTTGGAGACGTAAAATCCGGTGGAGTAATTAGCATCGCCGAAGTTGTAAGGACGGGTAGAAAGCAGCCCAAGGGTTTCGTACGGATTCACGGCCTGATTGGAGGTCTGGCCGTAGCCCACTCTCAGTTTCAGCTGGTTAATCTGCGAAACGCCACTCATGAATTGCTCTTTGGAGATATTCCAGCCCGCTGAAATCGCCGGGTAGGCATTCCACTGGTGGCCTTTGGCCAGCCGGGATGAACCGTCGGCCCGGAAGGTAACGCTCAGCATGTACCGGTCATCGTACGAGTACATCACCCGACCCATGTAGGACAACAGGCCCCACTGGTTATAACCCTGATTGGCCGGGTTTACCGTTATGATTCCGTCGGCCCGACCCAGGTTATAGAACTGGAACGCATCGGAAGGAATGTCCCGGGCTCCCACGGACGACGAGTTAAACGTATTCTGCTGAGCGGAGTATAAACCCACCGCGTTAATCTCGTGTTTGCCGAACTTGCGATCGTAACTCACCAGGTTTTCAATGGCCCAGTTAAGAGTGTGCGAGTTATTGATTCCAGCCGTCGATTCATTCAGGGGGTTACCACTGAACACGCCTTGTCCGGTGTAGTTTCCTCCCGTACTTTGCCGGTAGTTCAGGCCCAGGTTCGCTCTGTATTTCAGACCCGTAACTCCGGGAATCTGGATTTCAGCAAAAATGGTGTTATATGAACCGTAGGCCCGGGTCTGGTCAATGTAACTGTCGCCCAGGGAGTTGAATCGTTCCAGCGAAGGCACCCATTGCGGACCAGACGTCTGCTCCTGAATGAGCGTTTTCATGGTTCCATCGGCATTATAGGGATTGGCAATGGGTGATCTTCCCAGGGCCATTCCTACCGCAGGAATGTTGTTACCATTGTTAACGGTAAAGTTGGAATTGGTTGAAAAACCTACCCGGAAATGTTTGTTAATATCCTGCGTAATCGAGGCCTGGAGTGAATAACGCGAGAAATCCTGCAGGGGCACCACGGCATTTTCCCGGTAATAGCCTAACCCAAAGGAATAACTTCCGTTCTCGGAGCCGCCCGACACGTTGATGTCGTGACTACTCATCAATCCGGTCCGGTACACTTTATCCTGCCAGTCGGTATTGACATCATTGGATTCATCAATCGTGTTCTGGAACCGTTGGAGACTGGCGGCCCGTAAAGCGGCAAACTCCGGCCCGTTCATCATCGGGTATTTGGCAAAAACGGTCTTGGGACCATGAAAGCCATTGTAAGAAAACGTAGCTTTCTGCCCTCTTTTGCCCGTATTGGTAGTAATGAGAATGACGCCGTTGGCCCCCCGGGAACCATAAATGGCCGTCGCGGAAGCATCCTTCAGAATATCAATGCTCTTGATATTATTGGCATTAATATCCGTAATAGACCCCGAGAAAGGGATACCGTCCAGTACGATCAGGGGAGCATTATCTGCCCGGAGGGAACGTTGGCCCCGGATCAGGATTTCCATGGCCGCTCCGGGTTTGGTGGAAGTTTGGGAAATGTCCACGCCCACCACCCGGCCCTGTAAGGCCTGCGATAAGTTCGGTGCCGGTACTTCCCGCAGAATATTGCCAGTCACCGAAACGACAGAACCCGTCACGGCCTCCTGACGCTGCGTACCGTAACCAACCACCACGACTTCATTCAACACCTTATCATCATTGGAAAGGGCTACGTTTACTACGGTCTGAGCACCAATGGCGACTTCTTTGGGAGCATACCCGACTAAGGAAAAAATCAGGGTTGCGTCGCCTTCCCGGAGGGTAAGCTTAAAGTTACCGTCCTGATCGGCCGTGGTTCCACGGGTCGTTCCCTTGATTAATACGTTCACGCCCGGCAGCCCCTCTCCGTTTTCTCCGGTCACTTTACCCGTGATGTCCCGATCCACGGTTACTTTTCGGCCCGATCGGGTAGCTTCACGCATACGAACGGGGGGATTAGGTGCGGCCATACTGACCTGAGTCAGCACCACCAGCAGTACTACTTGCAGCAACGGAGATTTTAAATCCCTGCTGCGGACCTTCTCAAGCGTAGAAAATCGATGCATACTTTTCTTCTGATTTAATAATGTATTTGAGATGTAAAGGCGTACTCTTTCCGGCCATTTTCAGCATTGAAATGGAACAGGGTCATCAAGACCGGAGGGGCAGAGGATGGCCTGACAGTTTTTAAATCGTTCGCAGTCCCGGGGAATCCTGTCGGAATCAACCAGCGTAATGGACAAGCCTGGAAAAATAAAACTACCTTTTTACGATATACGCAGCTCCCGATTACGTCCCCACTGAAGTAGGTCTCAGCGGCAGGGCATCCTTTTCATGGGTGTACTTTAGCGTCTTTTTTTAGTTGGAGATTTACATGTAGAGGAGCAGAAACAGGGGTGTATTTTATGGTATTGTTTTTAATTAATCACTGAACAAATGTAATTATAACCGGAAGCCAAGCGTGAGAAGATTTGTATAAATAAATGCTACAAATGTTCAATAAAACCATTTTTTATAAAAAATATCCTATAAAACCAGTTCTGTCTGATCTATAACCCGGGAATCAATCTTTCATTTTATACCCGATCGGGTATATTGTATATTTTAATTTCTGTTTTTATACCCTTTCGGGTGTAAATTCATGTAATTTGTTTTACATTGTACCCGAAAGGGTATATTATGACGATCGCATCATTTATCAAACAGAAGCGTAAGGTGGTACATTTAACTCAGGCGGAGCTCGCTGAAAAAGCGGGTGTAGGCTTACGCTTCATTCGGGAACTGGAACAGGGCAAGCAAACCCTGCGACTCGATAAGGTAAACCAGGTCCTGCAATTATTTGGCTACGAAGCCGGCCCCGTCCTCCTTACTCAGGATCAGCACGCATGAAGAAGGCCCTTATAAAAATGGATACCCAGGTAGCGGGCTGGCTCACCCAGGATGAGCATGGCTATCATTTTGTCTATGACTCCGCTTACCTGAAAGACCCAGCCGCCAGGCCCGTCAGTTTGACGCTGCCCCTGCGGGACCTTCCCTTTACCTCAACTCTATTATTTCCGTTTTTTGACGGCTTAATTCCCGAGGGCTGGTTGCTGGATATTGCCGAGAAGAACTGGAAACTGAATCCCAGGGATCGAATGGGCTTGCTGCTGGCCTGCTGTAAGGATTGCATTGGAGCCGTAAGTGTAGAAGAAATCAAAGAGGAGCCGCGATGAAAAAATGCCTGTACTGTTATAAACCTCTGGATCACGAATCGGTCGATTTTCATCCGTCCTGCTCTAGAAAGATATTCGGTCGATCCACGCCGCCGGATCTGCCCTACTCAGAAAAAGACCTGGAACCGCTGGCCCGGCAGGTCATCCAGACCCAAACCGCCGTGACGGGCGTGCAGGCCAAGTTATCTATTCACATTATGGAATCTCACGCGGGCTCTCAACGGTTTACCATTGTGGGTCTGTGGGGCGGCTATATTTTGAAACCGGCCACTCCCTCCTATCCTCAGTTACCGGAAGTGGAAGACCTGACGATGCACCTGGCTCAGCTGGCCGCTATCAAAACGGCTCCTCATAGCTTAATCAGGCTCACGTCCGGCGAGTTAGCCTATGTGACCAAACGCATCGACCGAACCTCGAACCATAAACTGGCCATGGAGGACATGTGTCAGCTGACGGAACGGCTGACCGAAAACAAATACCAGGGCAGCTATGAGCAGATTGGAAAAACCATTCAGAAATATTCGGCCACTCCGGGGCTTGACCTCGTCAATTTCTTTGAATTAGTTCTGTTTTCATTCCTGACGGGTAATGCGGACATGCACCTGAAGAATTTCTCCTTACTGGAACAACCGGGACTGGGCATGATCCTTTCGCCCGCCTATGATCTGGTCAATACCGCGTTGGTCAACCCGGCCGATCCGGAGGAACTGGCTCTGACCTTAAATGGCAAAAAAAGAAAGATTAAAAAGCAGGATTTCAGTACCGCCATGCATACCCTGAAAATTGAGCCACGGCAGCAGGTGAATATCTTCAGAAAAATGGAAAAAGCACTTCCCAAATGGATGCTTCACATTGAAAACAGTTTTTTAAGCAGAAACTTTCAGCAGCAGTACAAGGAAATCATTCTGGAAAGAGTGCAGCGAATGAAGGACTAAGTTCCGCCCTTTGTTCATAAGGATAAGGCTTTTTTTATACTTTCCTTTCTCAAACGGGAAATCGGGACTTTGAATTCATCCATCATCAGTAAATACCCACTGTCTTCTTTAAGTAAGCTTTTCACGTAGCTAACATTCACTAAATGAGAATGGTGAGGCCGGATAAAGCCATATTCCTTCAGCATTTCATCGTAGTCAAACATAGGTTTGGAAACCAGCAGCTTTTCCCCATTCGTCAGAAAAAACAAGGTGTAATTATTGTCCGCCACACAACGGATGATTTCGCCCGTTTTCACCAACCGGGTCTCGCGGGCAGACGCTAAAGCAATCCGGTGTTCCGTTTTCTGCTGGCTGTGAAGTAATAGCTGCACCAGGTTTTGAAGCTGTCCGTTTTGCTGCTTTTCGGTAATCTTTTCTACCGCTCTGGCTACGGCGGCTTTTAAGTCCTGGATATCGATGGGTTTAAGTAAATAGTCAATGGCAGAAAAACGAATGGCCTGAATGCCGTACTGATCAAAGCCCGTGACAAAAATAACTTCAAAGTCAGGCTTGACCAGGGAAGTAAGCAAATCAAACCCACTCTTTCCGGGCATCTGAATATCCAGAAATACCAGGTCCGGCCGCTGGTTCCGGATCACTTCTATCCCATCATCAGCGTTACTGGCCTGACCCGTTACGGTAATCTGCGGGCAATGGCGAAGTAATAAGGCTTTCAGGTTCGTAAGGTTAGGTTCTTCGTCGTCAATGATTACCGCTCGTATCATAGCCAGTTTTTGAGAGTAAAGGTAACCCGGGTGCCCGTTGAATCCGTCTGCATGTTCATCCGATAGCCTCTCTTATTGAGCAGCTTGATTCGCTCGTGAGTCAAAGCCAGACCTTTCCCCGGAGCCACGGAGGCCGTATCATAACCCTTTCCGTTATCCTGAATGGTGATAACCAGATCGGAACCCCCAACAGCAAAATCAATGCGTAACCTTCCCTGGTTTCTCATCCCTGAGATGCCGTGCTTGATGGCATTCTCGATTACGGGCTGAATCAGTAAAGTCGGTACCTCAGGGTCCAGGTTTTGCAACCGGGGATCGACTACCCGTTCATACACAAACCCAAACCGAAGCTGTTCAAGTTTAAGATAGTTTTCAATGGTTTCCATTTCCACGGACAGCGGCACGAGTTCCTTACTGGATTGATACAGGGTGCTTCTCAGGAGTTTACTAAAACCCGAGAGGTAGGTATTGGCCCGATCCAGGTCCTGCGTATTGATGAGTCCCTGCAAAGAACCCAGAGCATTAAACACAAAGTGAGGATTCAGCTGAGCCTGAATAGACTGCAATTCCAGGTTGGTTTTTCTAGCTACATCTTTCGTTTTCCGCAATCGGCTTTTAAACCAAAAGTAGAGGATGAGGCATAGAAGGAGTGCGGCCAGCCAGGGAATTCTGAAGAGTGACAACGTAACCAGCCGCAGGGTCATCAGCGTAAGATACGTATGGTACCCCAGGCTACTGTACCAGTGATGATTCACCGTGAAGGGATACGTTCCGACGTTGGGATGCTCCCGTGTATAGGAAAACTGTAATTCATGAGATCCATCCGTTAGCCAGTTCCAGTTTTCCATGTTCTGTGCTAACTCGATGAAAGGCGTTTTTTCCTTACTGGTTCCCCGCCAGGGGTCCCGAACGGCGGCTCGATAATAAACGCGGGAATCCTGGACCTTACCGTCGTAATAGACCTTTTTAAAGCCGAAAAACAGGCCCTGTTCCCCCATGCAGAGACGATCCGGAACGGCACTGCCGGAAGAGTAAGTCGGTTTATTACGGATAAAAAAAGGCAAAAACTTCCGAAACTCGGTCGTATCGCTTACCCTGAAATCTACCTCCGGCTGGATGCTCACATACACCAATTCAGGTTTGGGGTAAACGAACGTGATCCGTAACTCACTCATCGTCTTTCCAGTGCTCTCACACAGAGAAATGGTTACTTCCGCTTTACCAAAGGGCAGTGAAGGCCCCGCCAGGCATAACTCCTTCCCTACCTGATAAGAAACGACCTGAGGACTCAGCTCAGCGGCCCCAACCATCTGATTATCCACTTTGAAAAAGTAGCCCTGGGGTAATTCATCCGGATCCCGAATCACCAGGAAAGCCTGTTCCGCCATTCGTCCCAGTCTGACCTGATGGGTACCCGTCCGGAGTAGACGGACGGTAGGTTTGTTAAGGGTATCCATCACTATTAATGGCCCCAGGTTTCGCTTTTCAGTATCCGTGAAGCTTCTGATGATCAGGTCCAGCCTGGGTTTCTGGCCGGGTTCGTTCATCAGAAAACGGTTGTGTTGCGGGTTCAATACAAGCGTCTGAGCCAGGGCAACCGTGTTTCCGAAAAGGAACAAGCCGAAGAGTTTCAGTAAAGTCCATTTTTTCATGTTACTGGAGTTGATAAGTGGTCAGGCAAAAATGAACTGATTTGGGGAACGGAAAATAGGGGAATGTGTGATTAGCGGTTCCGGATGTGTCAAATACATCGGCAAAGTACGTGGCTTTTGGGCCATTATTGGTGTTTAGCGAGGCATCACCAACAACGGTTTGCACTAGTGCAGGATGAACCCCGAAGGCATTTCAGGCCGGGTGTTACATGGGAAGGGTTAATGCCCGGCAGTTACAAACTGCCTTTTCATCTTTTGTTCCAAGTGGCGTCCTTTGGACGAACACTTGGAACAGTTGGGGTCCACTAGGAAAGAAAAGATTGTACAGCTTACTGAAAATTAATGCATTAATACAGTTTCTCAAACTTTATCATCATGTACAATCTATTCATAAATTACCATCGTAGCGGCGAACCTTTGTATTTTTCAAATCTGCAAAGATTCCTTAGCTCATTATTTTGGATCTAGTCATAATTTACTATCTATTGACCTCTAGCTGAGATGTTCGATCTTCGAATAGTTAGCTCGTCAATTACGGCAAAGATACTGGGCATATTTTCCAAAAAATCTATTGTTTTCTGTTTTAAAAACGTATTATGGTATTGAGTTCACAAATCTGATTTATCGCACGAGCTATAACAGGATACGCAGGAAACTATAGCCTTATATTGCTCAGGTATCTAGGCGTTTGTTACAAGACATGGCTTTCTCTAGTAGTCTTTATATTCTTGACTCACTGCTCCTACCTATTTGTGAAGCCGTTCGCATTTCCAGTAATAAGTTTTGAGCCATTGTTAGTGATGCTTCGCTAAACACAAATTCAATGATAGGTATAAGTCTATCCATAAACCTGCAACACCTTACTGCTATCTGTTAAATAATCCTAAGATTTTGTGACAGATTAGCTAGCCTTAGCCAGAAGAGATATCTATGCAGAAGTAATCCATCTTCAGCCTTTTTCATGAAAACACTTCTATTACTTCTGGTCCTGATTTCTGGTGTAGTGCATCAGCCTGTAATTTACGCTCAGAACTACCCCCAACCGAATAGCACTCACTATGATCCCAGGTTAAACCAGTACGAAGGCGAATGGATCTGGGAAGGCAATGATGAGGTTTTTAAATGGGTGGTCTCTAAAGTCATGGTCACTCATGTCGCCAATATAAAGGCGGAAACGTTGAGCGGATATCATCATTACCAGAAGAATGGAAAAGTCATTGAAAGCTCCTATGATGCCTACCTCGCTAAAGTAGATACCGGGAGAACGGTGCTTATCGGTAGTTCGACCGAAAAAGGTGATAACGGTAAATTAGGAGGAATAATTAATGAATTGGCTAAAAAGAAGTTGGCAGAGCTAACCATCTTATACAATCCGGAACGAGATGAGTTATCCGTAGAAGTAACGAATGGAGAAGGTCTACGAATCGCTCCCTTTGATCCTACGCATTCGATTCCAACTTCATTCGTCTTACGACGAGTCAAAAAGTAAAGTATAGCTCCTAAATCAACCGATGGCACTCACTCGCTGGATTTTTACATCCTTTTTTCTCTTTACGATCTTTAACTCCTACGCTCAGAGGGATTTTGATGAGAACCTTAATCGGGAAATAGATTCTCTTTTCTCCCGGCAATTGCCTGCCGTTGCTCCCGGCGGCGTGTTATTGATCGCGAAGCAGGGAAAAATTCTCTATCATAAAGCATTCGGAAATGCGGATCTGGAACATTCCATTCCCATGCAGCCCGATATGATCTTTCGCATCGGGTCCATGACCAAACAGTTTACCGCCGTAGCCATTCTTCAACTCGTGGAGGCGGGCAAACTTTCCCTTCAGGACCCCGTTCAGAAATATATTAAGAACTTTCCCGGCAAAGGCCACACGCTGACCATTGAACACCTGCTGACTCACACTTCCGGCCTTAAAAATTACTTTGAAATAAATAACCCGGCCCAGCAACGACCTACGTATACACCCGCTCAGGGGGTTGATTATTTTAAAGATGAACCGCTGAGCTTTGTACCCGGAAGTCAGTTTGAATACAGCAATTCCAATTACTATTTGCTGGGTTACCTCATTGAAGTCATCACGGGGCAACCTTACGAGCAGTACATTCGCGAACATGCTTTGTCCCCGGCGAACCTTGCCCATACTTCGTATAGCAATCCGAACAGTCCGGTAAGCCCGATGCCGGTGGCTTACTCCAAAGTAGACGGGAAGCTGGAAAAAGCCAGTCTTCAGGAAGTTTCCACGCTGTACGCCGCCGGGGGTCTGCTTTCTTCGGCCAATGATCTGCTTACCTGGCATCAGGCCTTGCAGGCAGGAAAACTGATTAGTGATACCTTACTTAAAAAGGCCTGGACTTCCTTCAGGCTTACCAACGGCACGGATGCTCCTTATGGATACGGCTGGTACCTCAAGGAACGTAACGGGCAAGCTACGATCGAGCACGCCGGTTCGACGGATGGATTTCAAACCAATGCCGTGTATTTGCCCCAGTCGGATCTTTTCGTGACGACTCTGTTTAATGGCTTCGAGCTGGACATGGACTGGGTGGTCCTGACCAATGATGTGATCGATCTGGTATTCGGGCGAAAACCCTATGTCTTAACGACTGCCCAGCTACAGCCGTACGTAGGGACGTATACGTACAATAAATCGTATCAGATGGTGGTTACCCTGGAAGGAGATCAATTATACATCCGGGCGACCAATCCCAAATCCCGTTTACCAAACGTGCAGTTGCATCCGAGAAGCGACGGTTTTTTCTTCATTAAAGAAGCGGAATTAACGTTTAGCTTTCAAAAGGATACCCAGGGGGGCGTTGCTTCCATGGCCAGTTACTACCGTAATAACAAAGATGTAGACTGGAAAAAGGAAAAGTGAACGGGTTAGCCTCCGGTATTCCGAGCTGGACGGTTTGAACAACGGACAAAACCGAGGCCCCGGCAAGCTTGTACTTGCCGGGGCCTCGGTTTGACTGATTACACAACCGGGAAATTGCCCCCATCCACTGCCAGGTTGGCTCCGGTAATGTAGGAAGCACGGGGAGATACCAGGAAGTGTACCAGCTCGGCAATCTCTATCGGATCGGCCATTCGCCCCAGGGGGACTCCCCCGACCCGGGCCAGCAATTGTTGAGTCATTTCTTCGGTACTGATGCCTGCGGTTGCAGCAAGCCCCTCGAGAAAGGTACTCATGGCTCCCGTTTTCGTCAGACCGGGCGAAACCGTCACTACCCGTACCCCCTGAGCCGCTACTTCGGTAGCAAGGGATTTGCTATAGGCGTTCAACGCGGCTTTGGCGGCACTATAGGCCATCGTGGTATCCCACAGGGGGAACATGCCGCTGATAGAAGAGATATGAACAATGACCCCCGATCCGCGGGTAATCATGGCAGGGAGTAACATTCGATCCAGTCGTACGGACGCCAGTAAATTCACCTGTAGGGCCTGATCCCAGTCTTCGTCGCTCAGGGTGCTAAATCCTCCAGCGGGGGCGTGGTTGGCTCCCATGTTATTAATGAGGAGGTCTACCCCACCGAAGCGTTCATTGATCTGCATAGCCAGTCTGGTGACTTCACCAGCACGCGACAGATCGGCCGCCATGAAGTGAAAGTCTTCGCCCCATTCATCGGTTGAGCTTCGGGCGGTGATGATTACCGTTGCTCCGGATTGTTTCAGTCGCTGGGCAATGGCTTTGCCAATTCCTTTGGTCCCGCCGGTGACAAGGGCGATTTTTCCTTCCAGCTCTAAGCCGGATGCGTGTTCGTTCTGCATGGTCGTAAATTGTGAAATGATTGTTTCAAAATAAGGTATAAAGATTCCTTTTGGAAGGTTGAGTATCCCTCTCTTCCGTCGTAGAGCAGGACAAACCTTTTCTAAAACAATCGTTTCAGAAAAGCTCAAAAAATTTTAATGGAGTACTTGTTCGATCATGAATTGGGCTAATTTTTTAATCTTGAGAGGGTCTTTGTGAAGAATATACAGCTCATACCACCCGGTATAGGTGCTGATTATATAATCGGCTACCAGTCCGGCATTGGTAGACGCGGCCATTTCCCCTTTTTTTACTGCCGATTGAATCAGGGTACTCAGGAACGTATGAGTAAAATCGTTGTCATCCCTGAGCAGCGTTTGAATGGTTCTGTCGTTAGGGGAAACCTCAAAAGCGGTCTTGATTGCAAAGCATCCATTGGCATCTTTGATGACCACTTCAGCTACCTCGTTAATAAAACTTTCCAGGGCTTCCCGTGGAGAATCGAAAGCATTGGCCCGCTGCTCCAGGAGCGTTCTTCTTTTGCGGGTATAATACCGGAGACATTCCAGAAATAGCTGATGTTTATCGCCCAGACTGTTGTACAAACTGCTGGAATTGATTTGCATGGCCGTCGTCAGATCTCTCATGGAAGTGCCGTGAAAACCTTTTTCCCAAAAGACATCTAAAGCCTTTTCAATCGCTTCATCAAGATCAAATGCAACAGTCCTGGCCATCGGCGTTCAGATTTTGAACAAAAGTAGAAGTTATTTTGAAACGATCGATTCACAATCCGCTCTTTTTTGTTCACATTTCCTAAAAATCAAGCTAAACTACTGAAAAACAATACTTTAATTAAATATCGTATCCAGGGGAAGCAACCCATAGGTAGAACACCCCTGACCGTAACACGGGAATTATTCACTAAAGACCTGCGATGCGTGAGCAGAGGCTACTGGACTCTGATCAGGGAAAGGGTACCTGAGTCTTTTCGCGGGCGAGCCGCTGGTACCTGGCAATGGCGGCGTCTGGTTCGGTCTGGAGTTCGTTTAGTAAACCGGGATCGATGGCCGTGGAGCCATGCCTGGTTCCCCACAAAAGGAGGGCGACAAGAATGGGGACCGTATCAATACCTTTTTCGGTCAGGTGGTAGATGAATTTCGATTTCTTATCGGAGGCTACCACCTTCGTTACCATGCCGTGAGTCTCCAGTAAGGCCAGCCGGTCGGCCAGGATGTTGGTCGCTATTTTTTCGGCTGACTGTAAAAATTGCCCGTACGTGGATTTTCCCCCAAATACTAAATCCCTGATAATGAGCAACGTCCATTTATCTCCCAGCACGTCGAGCGAGGTGCTCACGGGACAGGTAGATCGCTGTTTTACTTCTTTCATAAAATCATTTATTTTTTTTACTTGCAATTTGCAAGTAATTCACTTTACCTTTGACTTGCAAATTGCAAGTAAATATACGCGAATTTTTAAATCTTTCTACCATGATTTTAGTCACTGGAGCCACGGGTGGATTAGGCCACCAGGTTATTGATTCTTTACTGACGACTACCCCGGCCGCAGACATTGCCGCCCTGGTCCGCGACGTTAACAAAGCCACGGACCTCAGGGAGCGGGGCGTAGACGTCCGGCCCGCTGATTATCTGGACTATTCGGCATTGGTGCAGGCCTTTCAGGGCATTGATAAGGTACTGCTGGTTTCCGCCGTGGCCTTCACCGACCGGGTACTTCAGCACCGCAATGTCATCGACGCCGCCAGGGAAGCCGGGGTGAAACACCTTTTTTGCACAAGCATCCAACGCAGCAGTAACTTCGTACTGACGGAAGTTACGGAAAGCGATTTAGCGACAGAAGCGTATCTGAAAGCGTCCGGACTCGTGTACACGATACTTAAAAACGGATACTACTGGGAAGGCCTTGCCTACCTGATTGGGAGTGAAGTACCGCACACGGAGATACGTTTCCCGGCCGGAGAAGGGAAGATTGCCTTCGTCAGGCGGAGTGAACTGGCCGCTGCTACGGCCGCCCTGCTGACGAGTGAAGGACATGAAAACCAGGAGTACACGCTGTGCGGAAGTGAAGCCTATTCGTTTCACGACATCGCCCGGGAATTATCTGCGTTGGCAGGCAGGTCCATAACCTACCAGGACATTGCTTCAGAAGCTTATAAGGAGCAGAAAATAGCCGCTGGCTACCCCGAAATCGTCGCCAACTTCTTTGCTCAGTGGGGTGCCGCGACCCGGCACGGCATGCTGGCCGGAACGGACCCTACCGTCGAGCGTTGGTTAGGACGCAAGCCTGCTTCGCTGCGGGAGTATCTGAAAACAACTTATTTTCCAGGTTCCTGAACGCTTCTCCTGACGGCTGCCGTATTGTACCATTATGTAATAAAGGGGGGCGGAATAAATTCCGGCAAAAGAGCTTACTCTACTTTGTTTGAGGGCTTTTTTCAGGTAAGCTGTCTCCCTTTCTCCTCTCTTTTACAAGCAACGGATTCCTTACGTAAGGCCTCAGGTTCAGCGTGCCTCATGCTCAGGGCAGTCCAGGCGAAGATGGTCTGACTCCAGTGGAATGCGTAATAATCCGCAGTAATGCACCTGCTGATTGAGTTGGTAATGAATGCAGGTACTGCACATCCGCTGAATGGTAAGTAAGCCAGACTGGGTTAACTCATGAATGAGTTTGAATAACCCCTCATAGAGGCCGGTTTTCAGCCCGGGTTCCAGCCCCTGAATAAACGATTGCAGAACCGAAGAAAAATGGCCCGTTTGCTCCACGATTTGCTGTCCTGCTTCGGTTACCCGCAACTGATGACTACGGCTGTCGGTAAGGTGAGCGATCCGTTCGACCAGTTTTTTCTGATGAAGCACCTTGATGGCATCGCTCATCGTGGGTTTGGTGACGTTAAATTCTTTCGCCAGGTACCCGATTTTGCACTGCTGAGGTTCGTGAAAGGCCAGAAACAGCATGACCTGGATCTGAAGGGGGCTCAGTCCCGTCTGACGACTCTGTTGCCAGAGTAACACCCGGAACACTTCAGCCATGCGTTCGAGTCCCGCGATAATCTTCGCGTCTATTGAGCGGTTCTGGTAGTTTACATCAAAGGGAGAGTCACTCATTACAAATCACACGTTTCACAGTAGAGGTGATATTCTCGGTATAAAGGAGAAAATCGGCCCCCCGCACTGACCAGTTTCGTTACATCAACCTGATCTCCCGTAGCGAGAAAGACCTTCTCTTCCGGGGCTTGCCCGTCAAGCTTGAACAGAATAGTATCAAGGGTGATGAGCTCACGAAGGTCGGTAAAATATTGAACTTTAAGGTACCGGCGTTCCTGGATTAGCTCTTTTATATACTTCCGAAAAGGCAGCGTTTCCATAAATAAGGCATTTGATTGGAATGAAAAGTAAAGCAGATAGCAGCCGGCAGGGCTGCTACCTGACGAACGTCCCTGTCTATTTTTTCTTTACGGTATAAGGCAGAGAAAGGTTTCCGGAAAGCACTCCATACACCGAATACACGCCCAGCAGGGGTTTGTCGGACGTGCCGTGGTGGGCGGAACCATGGTCGGAGTGATGCATTTCCAGGTAACAGCTGACGGCATCAAACTTAAAATCAGTACGATTATTGATGCGATACGCGGGGATGGAAACCCGAATGCTGGATCCTGTGGCAGCCACCCCATAACCCGGCGAGTCAAAATAAATGGGTACACCCGGAGCCGTCTTCGGTAGCACGACGGATGTATCATCTTTCTGAAAAGCCTTGACGCTCAGTCCGCCCGGCACGCGTTCATCTTTCTGTAACACGACCCAGTGCGGATGCCAGACCAGTCCGTCATTATCAAAGTTTCCGTCGTTGTTTTCGTCCCATAACGGCGTATCGTCCATATCCGGGTGCGAGGTAAGTGCTAAGGCCACAATGCCTTCCGTTGCTGAAAACCCAACATCCTGGGGCTTCAGGGTGGTTGGAAAGACGTAGGCCAGCACGGGAGCATTCGCCGTACTACCCGATGGCCTGGGCGTCGTGCGTCCGGCTTTTCCACTGACCTGAATGCTCATTACCAGCAGATCCAGATCTGCGTGATAAACGGCTTCGGTTGAAGTGATTTTGAAGTCAGCGTTATTGTAGACCGCACCCGGATCTTTGCTCTGAGCGAAAGCGAGGGTTGCACTGGCCAGGAAGGTTGTTAAGGCGGTAGCAAAAGGAAATTTCATGAGAAAAGGAGATTAAAAAGATGGATTAACAGCCCTGCATTTCAATGATGTAATAACCCTGACGGGCAATGCTCGATTCTACTTCCGGGGTAGCCTGCTCGATGTGGCAGAACTCACATTCTTTCGTTGTTAGGGGCTGATTCGCCTGCCCTTTGCTGGTCAGGTATTGCCGACCATACTGGTGAATGGCATCGGGGCAGGTTAAGGAAGAGGGCACCAGAATATCAAAGTGCATGGTCGCTCCGTCCGTGCGGGTAACATAGGTGTCATAAACAGATACTTGCATGAGTGAAAAGGGAATAAGGGTTCAAATGAGATGGCTCATTCAGCAACTGACTCGTAGAAGAGCCGATCAACTTCTCTGCAAATATGATTAGGATTCCTAACTATAATAACTTTTGCCCTTTTCATTTATCAATACCCTTATAGAAGAAATCAATACCTCCTTTCCAGCTTATTGCTTTCAGAACTACTCCTGATTCTAAATCACCTTTTTACTGCTCATTCTTCATTAGGTCAATCCTTTTATCAGTCCGGAACGCTGATCGGACCGGAAGGATATCCTATTAAATACATAACTGGACCATCTGTATTTAGACAAACTGGATGATTTACAGGGACCAGAAGTACAGCACCTTTGTCGAGTCATTCAGCAAAAGCAAATGACGTGCTAACTAACTATATCAATCATCTCCTATGGATACGCCGCAAAACTCCACGAAAGACGAAAAATTTACGTCCAAAGATTTTCACAAAACCTACGCTCGTCCTCAGTTCCATCGTCCGGAAAAACTGGTGCACCGGAATGTGGAACAGGCGGGTGAGCATAGCCAGTTTTCCAGCGAGCGAAAACACCCGGTGTTCTTCGTTGACCTGCCGACTCAGAATGTCAGCATGACCATTGGGGGTTTATTGCCCGATCAGTTAACCAACCGCCACCGGCACACCTACGAAACCGTTCTGTACGTACTGGAAGGTCAGGGCTGGACGGAGATTGAAGGAGAACGCATCGAGTGGCAGGCGGGAGATGCTGTGTATATCCCTTCCTGGGCCTGGCACCGACACCAGAATACCAGTGCAACCGAGCCCGCCAGGTACCTGGCCTGCGAAAATGCCCCTCAACTGCAAAACCTGGGCGTGGCCCTTCGCGAAGAAGAAGGACGCGATTTGTAATCTATTCACCCAGCCGGGACTAATCCTCCCGGCTTTATCTGAAGAACCATGACGAATGTACCTTTTCAGGGCGTTATCGCCTACCCCATTACTCCATTCGACCCGGCGGGTCAAGTCAATCTGGGTCTCTTTAAATCGCTGGTGGAACGACTGGTCGTCAGTGGATCGCACGGCATTGCTCCGTTGGGTAGCACGGGAGTCTTACCGTATTTAAGGGATGAAGAAAAAGAAGCCCTTACGGAAGCAACGATTCAACAGGTAAAGGGCCGCGTGCCCGTGCTGGCAGGAGTATCGAATCTGACGACCGAACGGACGATCTACCACGCCAAATTTGCCGAAAAAGCCGGAGCGACCGCCGTTATGATTATTCCCATGAGTTACTGGCGACTCACGGATGATGAGATTGTGGCTCACTATGATAAAGTGGCCCAGGCCCTCTCCATTCCCATCATGGCCTATAATAATCCGGCAACGGGTGGGGTGGATATGTCGCCAGCCTTACTCAAACGCTTACTCCGCATTCCTAACGTGACCATGATCAAGGAAAGTACGGGCGATATTCAGCGGATGCATTACCTGCGTCGGCATTTGGGGGAGGATGTCGCTTTCTTTAATGGTTCCAATCCACTGGCTCTGGCGGCCTTCGCGGCGGGGGCCCGGGGATGGTGCACGGCGGCCCCAAACCTGATTCCCCAGCTGAACCTTGACCTCTATCACTCCTTTCAGCAGGGTGACTGGAAAGCGGCTCAGGATGCTTATTACCAGCAATTTGATCTTCTTCAGTTCATCGTACAGAAAGGGCTTCCCCGAGCCATTCAGGCGGGACTGGAGCTTCAGGGACTCAACGGAGGCGAGTTAAGGGCTCCGCTGGCCCAGCTAAGGCCGGAAGAAAAGGCTCAGTTGCAAAGCATTCTGGCGGCCTGCTGCTAATTTGATAGCGTTAGGCCCCAAAGCCTGACGCTGTTTCTCTTCTCACTTTAATTCGCCAGGGCCATGAAAGACTTAAAACCTAATGTAACGGGTTACCTCGAACCGATTTTCCGATTAACCGGAGCTACGTTTCTGGTTCCCCTCATTCTCTTCACGGAATGGATGATTTTGATACCCGTCCCCTTCTATATTCTGGTCAGCGTTCTCTCCGGGTATAATCCGCTGAAGGCTCTGATTATGAATTTTTTAAAGCATAAAAAGCCGCTGAAAGTACAGGTAAAAACTCCTCCTCTCTTCTCCTGAAACTAGTTACGAAGCGTTTTTTTGAGAACGAGGAGCACCTCCTCCATTTCCGGACTGGTCAATGAAGCAAAGCCGAGCCGCAGAGCGTTTAAACTATTGCCGTCAAAAGAAAACGAATCCGTATTGATCAGGCTAATGCCCTGATTCAGCAGGCGATGGGTTAAGGCTGGAATGTTCCGATTTTCCCGAAAGGTAATCCAGTACGCCAGTCCGCCTTCCGGTGTTCTGAAGGTAATTTCGTCCGAAAGATGCTGCCGGAGTAATTGTTGCATCTGAGCGTGCCTTTGTCGATACACATTCAGGGCTTTCCGGGCGTGTTTCTGTATTTCACCCGACTGCATCAGCTCCCCTACCGCCTGTTCCAGAACGGTATCTCCCTGACGGTCAATGATCATGCGAAGATCGGCAGCGGCCTGAATAAACGCGGGTGGGCCCGTAACAAATCCAATCCGAACGGCGGGAGCAATCAGTTTACTTAACGAACTGATGTAAATGATCGGCCCGCCGTAATCATAGCTGGCCAGAGGCAAAGGAACTTTGGTTCCGTAATGGTACTCGTGATCGTAATCGTCCTCAACGATGGTGAATCCGTAGCGATGGGCTAATTCCAGCAGGGCCATTCGTCGGTCTGCTTTTAGCGTTACCGTAGTGGGAAACTGGTGCTGAGGCGTAGTCAATAACGCTTTGATGGGCTTTTGCTGGCAAATCCGGGCTACTTCCTCAACGATAATTCCCTCACTGTCAACGGGTATCGGAATGAGTTCCGCTCCGGCCTGTTGCCAGACTTTCCAGGCGGGGGGATAGCCGGGATTTTCAATGAGAACTTTATCTCCGGGCTTGATAAGCGTCATGGCCGTCAGATAAAGAGCCATCTGACTTCCCCGGGTAATGAGAATGTCGTCCGCCTGCACGGGTATGCCCCGGTTTTGAGTGAGCATCTGAGCCAGGCTCTCCCGCAGTAACTCATTCCCTAACTCACTGCTGTACCCCATCAGTCGCCAGCGGGCTTTCTGGTTAAAAATGCGTCGATACGCCCGGGATAGTTCATCGAGCGGGGCCAGACGAACATCCGGAATTCCATCCGTAATGGTCACTACCGGGGCTTTAGCAGCGGAGGCAGGCCTGGGCAGGGTCGTACTTACTTTACTCCGGCCCCGGTGATCGGTTTGCTGGGGTAATTGGGGAGAGACAAAAGTTCCGCTTTTATGGCGGCTTTCCAGCCATCCTTCGGCCAGGAGCTGTTCATAGGCTTCCACGACCGTTTTGCGGTTGACCCCCAGCTGCTCTGCCAGACTACGACTTCCCGGCAGGGCTGTACCGGGAAGCAATCGACCCTTTTGAATTTCCTGGCGTAAATAATCGGCAATCTGTAAATAAATCGCTTTTGAACCCTCCCAATCAAGGGATAACTGGAGCGTCCAGGATCTTAACTGGCCCATGTATAATTAACAAAACTGGATGAGATGAACGGTCCAAATATAGACAATCTTTGCTGGCATCTGATAAACCTTTGCAGGTAGACTCGTCAGCAGTATGATTGAAGTGGCGGCTTAAGGATCAGCCTGGCTGGGGAGTGCTACCTGCGTTTTCGCCCGTTCATCGGACCTAAATCTCAACTATTTACCGTTATCAACCATGCCGGTATCCATTCGTGAACATATTCAGACGGTGCATCAGCGGATTACGAATGCCTGTCAGCAATCGGGAAGGTCCGTGCGGGACGTCCGCCTGTTATTAGCTACCAAAACGGTAGCCGCCGATCAGATTCGTCAGGCCATTGCAGCCGGAGAAACACTCATTGGCGAAAACAAAGTCCAGGAGCTCCGGGACAAAGATCCGGAGTTAACTAGGCTACCCATCGAGCGGCATTTCATTGGTCATTTACAGACCAATAAAATCAAGGAAGTTCTGAAATACGTTTCCTGCATCCAGTCGCTGGATCGATTGGAGTTAGCTCAGCGATTGGATCAGCAGTTACAGAAATCAGGCAAGTCCGTGGAGGTCTATATTCAGGTAAACACGTCCTACGAAGCCAGCAAATACGGCTTGCCTCCCGAAAAGGTTCTGTCATTCATCCAATCCATTCGAACGCTGGATACCCTGCGGATTAAAGGTCTCATGACCATTGGATTACTAGACGTAGATAAGGAAAAAATGCGGCCCTCGCTCAGAATCCTGAGTCAGATTAAAGATCAGATTCACGACCAGGCCATCGAAGGAGTTGAGAATTTGAAACTTTCCATGGGCATGAGTCAGGATCTGGAACTGGCTATTGCGGAAGGTTCAAACCTGGTTCGGGTGGGCACCTCCATCTTCGGAAACCGCTTTTCTGGCAGGGAAATCTGGAAAGAATAACTCTCTGATCAGCAGACTACTCATGAAATCACAGCCTTCCTGCCATGACCATCGTACAGCTTGAATACCTGGTCGCCGTGGCTACGCATCGTAGTTTCAATAAAGCGGCCTCCCATTGCTTTGTAACCCAGCCTACGCTGAGCCTTCAGATTCAAAAACTGGAAGACCTGCTGGGCGTGAAGCTTTTTGACCGAACGCAACAGCCCGTGGTTCCTACCAAAATTGGCAGGGAGATCATTGAAAAAGCAAAGCTGTTACTGGAGGATTTCCAGCAAATCCAAGACCTGGCTCATCTGGAGAAAGAAGAACTCGCCGGTGAGCTGAATATTGGGGTCATCACCACCCTGGCTCCCTACCTCATTCCTAAGTTGATCGCTCAGTTTTCGCAAAAGCATCCCGGTGTGAAAGTAAATATCTGGGAAGAAACGACCAGTCAGATTGTAAGCAAGTTAAAACAGGGTATGATTGATTGTGGGATCGTCTCGATGCCCATCCTGGAAAATCAGTTTTCCGAAACACCCCTTTTCACGGAAAAAATGGTCGTTTATGCGGGCAACCAAAGCCCCCTGGCTCATAAGAAACGGATCCATCTGGCTGATATTCATGCCCAAGATTTCTGGCTGCTTAAGGAAGGACATTGCCTGAGGGACGACATACTGCGTATTTGCCCGAAGGGGGATGAGCAGAAAAGCAGTGTCTATGAATTCAATACTGGCAGCATTGAAACCCTCATCAGGCTGGTGGATGAAAACAATGGGGCTACGGTCATTCCTGAACTTGCCCTTGGATCGTTAACCAAAGAGCAACGGAAAAAGATTCGACACTTTACGACTCCCGAACCTACCCGGCAAATAGCCCTGCTCAGTCCCCAAAGTTTTGTGAAACGCCGGCTGATTGAAACGCTTAAAAGTGAAATCATGCATTTCTACCACTCTACTCTTGGGCAGGCCCGGAAAGCTTCGCGAACGTTATTCCCAGCGTTGTGACGACTCCAGTGTAGGCAGCCTCGTTTGAATCTTTTTCTGAAAATTCTATTCTTCAGCATCGCTCCGCCTGAGCACCGATGTTTTGTGCCGGACACGGCCACTCTGCTTGGAGTGGCCTTTTGCAGGATCAGGTATTCCCCCATTCACCGTTTATCGAAGTCTTGCCAGAACCGGCTTGCGGTGAGGTTCAACCGCCTGAGCCTGACTATGCTTACCTGGGAGGCAGACGGCTGGCCTTTCATTCAGTTCATTAGTTATTAATTTATTGATTAACAGACATTTACTATCCAATAGCTGTTCAGAAAATGAATACTCTGTACACCTTTCTGAACACGTCCTACACCCACAGCCCCAACATAATCAGGTTGTACCCAGGGGCCGGAGTCATTGAGTAATTACACGTTTTGTTCAAACCTGCCTAATTCATTTTTAGTCGTAAAAAATGAATTTAAGGCCTTTGGTATTCATGAATACCTATTTGAAAGGGTTTTATATTCTCATTGAATGACTTAACCATCAGTCATAAACCCTATTTGTTAAAATTAAAAGCCTTTTTGTACAATTTAAATATTTTATTATACAATACATTTGTAGTATTAAAAACCTACCTCCCAAGAGGACCCGTTGCCCGGATATTCAAAACAAATTGCATTCAGTGTATGCCCAGGTGTTAACATCAGATTCGCCTATGAAAAAGGAGTTCTCTATAGCGACGTTAAAGAATGGTCTCGTCAATCGGAAAAATAGAAGCTAAGCAGTCGGGCTAGGGCGGGTAAGGACCTACGGTAGTAGCCCTTCTTCAGGCTCCCGAAATAACGGAAGGAGGTAATCCGTAACAGCAAATGGATCGCCTCTGAGCTCCGATCTCTGCTTCAGCTCAATACTGTGATCAAGGGGTACTGATCGCTCATTTTTCGTTGACGTATATCGTACAGGGTTATTTGCACTGTACACGCCTATGATCTGTCTTTTGAATACCATCCTTACTACCGGCGAAAAAGAAGTTTCTGCCCTCATCCCTGCTTTTGCCCCTTAGCCAGGATTTATACTTCAGCTTTCATTACCAGCTATATATAAACCAGATACGTACACCTTAATCCATACGATTACGTATCGTTCTGCTAATCCATATTCTCAATTTTCTAACGCATGAGTTCACGTACCGACCATCAAAAAACAGGCTTTGCTTTCCTTCTGATTGCTTTTCTTTTTTTCCTGTGGGGTTTTGCTCACAACCTGGACCCCATTCTTATTCCTCATCTGAAGCGGTCTTTTAACCTCACGACGACTCAGTCGACACTGGTGGATTCCTCTGTTTTCATCGCTTATTTTTTAATGGCACTTCCCGCCGGGCTGGCTATCAAAAAATGGGGGTATCAAACCAGTATCATCCTGGGTCTACTGTTATTTTCAGCAGGCTGTTTCCTGTTCATTCCAGCAGCGAATCTGCAATCCTATACTTTTTTTCTGGTTGCTCTGTTCATTATTGCCTGCGGCTTAACTTTCCTGGAGACGGCCGCCAATCCCTATGCCAGTGCCTTGGGTTCGCCGGATACCAGTACGCAACGGCTTAATCTGGCTCAGTCCTTCAATGGGCTAGCTACGGCTCTGGCTCCCGTCATCGGTGCCCGGGTTATCTTAACGAAAGGCTATTCTGATACCGAGCTTTCGGCCATGTCTGATTCCTTACGAGTGCAGGCTCTGGCCTCGGAAGCTTCCTCAGTAAAGCTTCCCTATCTGGTTTTAGGCGTAATTTTATTACTCATTGCCATCGTTTTTAAATTCATAAAACTTCCGCAAATCCATTACAAAACTTCCCTTCAGGAGAAAAGTCAGTCTATTTTACATGCGTTCAAACACCGGCATCTAACCTGGGCTGTAGCGGCTCAGTTTTTCTACGTAGGTGCTCAGGTTTGCATTTTTAGTCTGTTCATTTTGTACGCTACGCAGGCCGCCTCGCTTTCGGAAATCGAAGCAGCGGATTATTTAGGAGTTTGTGGGATTGCCTTTCTAATCGGAAGATTCCTGGGCACTTTCTTTATGCGATTCATCGCACCCAATCGACTTCTAGCCCTGTACGCGGGAATAAACGTTTTCCTGTGCCTCATTGCGATCCTGGCTCAGGGTCTGATCACCGTGTACGCGATCGTGCTCATCTGCTTTTTTATGTCCATTATGTTCCCAACCATTTTTGCTCTGGGTATTAAAGGTTTAGGGGCAGATACGGAATACGGCAGTAGTTTAATTATTATGTCCATTGTCGGAGGAGCCCTGCTACCCAGGTTGTTTGGTTCCCTGAGCGATGCTACGGGCAGTATTCAGCTGGGATACGTTGTCCCCTTACTAAGTTTTATAGTGATCGTTCTGTACGGTTTATACGGATATCAGTCGACCTCTTCTGAAAAAGACACGGACCCAACACTCGTTTCTTTAGCTCACTAGTTAAGCAGGCATCTGACGGAAATGGGTACCCAAGAAATTCCAGTGAAGTTCTGGATTACGCTCGTCCACAGACCATGCATTATTTCCAGCTTTGTTAACCCTTTGACGTATCAATCACTATGAAAACACTCGTTTGTGTTTCGCCGGGGCACTTTGAATACCAATCCACCGCAACGCCTTCTCTTAAACCGGGTTTCTCCCTGCTTTCGATTAAACGCATCGGCATTTGTGGTACCGATCTGCATGCCTATCAGGGCAATCAGCCCTTTTTCACCTACCCCCGCACCCTGGGACACGAGCTTTCCGCCGAAGTGCTGTTCACGGATAATCCCGATTTTAAACCTGGCGACGCCGTCACTGTTATTCCCTATTTCTATTGTGGGATTTGTATCGCGTGTCGAAGTGGTAAGCCTAATTGCTGTAAACATATTCGGGTCAGTGGGGTACACACGGATGGGGGCATGACCGAAGAGCTGCTGGTTCCTTCCTATTCGTTAATCAAAGCAGAGGGACTTAGTTATGATGAACTTGCCTTAGTCGAACCCCTGGCAATTGGAGCCCATGGCATTCGTCGGGCGAATATTATCAGGGATGAATTTGTACTGGTCATCGGTGCCGGACCTATTGGCTTGGGATGCATGGAATTTGCCCGAATTGCCGGGGCGAAGGTCATTGCTATGGACATCAACGACGACCGGCTTGCGTTCTGTAGTGAAACTCTGAATGTAAATTATACCGTAAACCCACAACGGGAGAATCCGGAGGAGACCCTGAAACTCCTTACGAATGGAGACATGCCTACGGTCGTGATTGATGCGACGGGCAATCGGAATGCCATTCACTCGGGTTTTACGTACCTGGCCCATGGCGGCAGGTATGTGTTGATCGGCTTACAAAAGGAAACCATTGCTTTTAGCCATCCGGAATTTCACAAAAGAGAAGCTACCCTGATGAGCAGTAGAAATGCCACCCGAGCCGATTTCATGCACGTCATGGACTGTATGCAGAAAGGTTTGGTTTCTCCGGCCACCTACATTACGCATCGGGTAGATTTTGATCAGGTGCAGGACTGCTTCGAAGACTTTTTGAACCCTGAGAATAAGGTTATTAAAGCGATGATTCATTTACAATAGTTAATGCATTCCAATAGTATGCTGAGAAAACTCTTTTTTACCCTTACCAGCTTCACGCTGGCTACCTTCGCAGCGATGGCCCAGACTCAACCGCCATGGGGAGCCTGGAATCACTGGGGAGATCAGAACAATGGAACCTACCGCAATCCCATTATTCCCAGTGATTACAGCGACCTGGACTGTATCCGGGTAGGCGATACCTACTACGCCATTTCTTCTACCTTCCAGTTCTCGCCCGGTATGATTATTCTGGAATCGAAAGATCTGGTAAACTGGAAAATCTGTGGTCATGCCGTTTCGGATCTCACGCAGATCTCCGACGAGTTATCCTGGCAGAAAATGAATCGGTACGGCAAAGGCATCTGGGCGGGTTCGTTAAGGCACCATAACCATCGCTTTTACCTGTATTTCGGAACCCCCGACGAAGGGTATTTCATGACTTCAGCGGCCAAAGCCGAAGGTCCCTGGGAACCCCTGACTCCCCTGCTCAGGGAACCCGGCTGGGATGACTGCTCGGCCATCTGGGATGAGCAAGGGAAAGGCTATTTCATCGGTACGCACTTTGCCGACGGGTATAAAACTTATCTTTTCAATATGTCAGCCGATGGAAAATCCATTGACCGGCAATCGGCCGTTTTGGTAAACGCCGGGTCAGGCAGAGAGGCCAGTAAGTTACTGAAGGTCAAAGACTGGTATTACCTCATCTTCAGTGAACATAAGTCCGACAAAGGACGGTATGTGATGGCCAAACGCTCCAGAACGATTACCGGCCCGTACACCGAAGAAAAGCAGCTGGCTTTGACGAGTCAGGAAGCGATGGAGCCCAATCAGGGAGGAATTATACCGGGAAAGGATGGGAAGTGGTACTTTTTGACTCATCATGGCTCAGGTGACTGGTCAGGACGAATCGTCAGCCTACTACCCGTTACCTGGATCAGGGACTGGCCGATCATTGGCACCGTGCTCGGGGATTCCATCGGAACCATGACCTGGGAGGGCAAAATGCCCTACACCCATTCCGGCGGCTACACCCTGGCCCGAAGCGATGAGTTCAATGCTCCGGTCATCGCCCAGCAATGGGAATGGAATTACCAGCCCCGAAACGATAAGTATTCCCTTCGTGAGCGAAAGGGATGGCTGCGACTCAAGGCTTTTAAACCCCTGAAAAACAATGAACTATTAACAGCGGGCAATACCCTCACGCAACGTTGTTTCAGAACTTCCAGAAATGAAGTCATTGCGAAGCTGGATATAAGCCGCATGGCTAGTGGACAGCGAAGCGGGCTCTGTCATTTTTCCCAGCAACAGGCCGCCCTTGGCATTGCTCAGGAGGGCTCTACCCGCTGGATTGAATATCGAAAGAATGGAACCATCGTCAAAGGAGAACCCTTTACCGGGTCTTCAATCTGGCTGCGTTCCGTCTGGGGACTGGATGGGAAATCTACTTTTTCGTATAGCCTGGATGGCAAAAAGTACACCTCTTTCGGCGAGCCTTATGCCCTGGCCTGGGGTTATTACCGAGGCGATAGGATCGGGCTTTACTCGTTCAACAACGAAGCCGAAAAAGGATCCGTCGATATTGACTACTTCCACCATATGATCGAAAAATAGGGCATTCAGAGATCATAACGCACTATTCCCTAATCGGTCCAGATCAGGTAGAATCAGCATAAAGTCTGGTTCTGTCTTAAACTTGGTCTGAATTTTATTGATTACTCTTTTCTTCCCTGCCTGGTTGGATCAGCTGTCTGTGTGAACGTTCATCCAGTGTATTCATCTTATAAAAATAGAACTGAGTTTATCTCAGTCCAGATAACCCCCCGGAGAACAGCGGCTCGCTGGTATGAGCCAGGCCTTAATGGAGAAGGTAGATCGAAACAAGTAGCCATCCCCTTTCATTTCCGGATTAAAGACAAAATCCATCGGGCCGAACTGATTGCCGACGGTGACTATGACTCAGGATTCAATGTAACATACCAGATGATTAAACAGGGAGATACCTTGGAAGTGAAGTGCCTGCCCCGGGGTGGTTTTACGGTAATTCTAAATGAAATCTAGTACTATTACTTACTTATAAAAAGAAAATCATAAGTTTATATGCCAGTAAATTAATTACTACTAGTTTAGCTTATCGCAGGTAGCTATTTTTAAGTATAAGCATTTACCAAAGCGTCAAGACTGAGAATATTCTTCTACCTGCAATCCATCTTCCTAGCGTCATTGATAGTAGATTATCTTCAATACTGTAAGTAGATGAAGTAGGGAGCTAGCTAATAGGCCCGTTTTATATGAAAACCCATGATTAACCTAAATACCTGAAAATGAATAAATTGTAGCCAATTTTAGTAAGCATCCATCCAGGCCAGAGAGAGACCGAATTGCTTGCTTCCCAGCGGCTGCAAATAAAAGCGGGAACACCAGTAGTGTTTTTTGTATTTTTTGCCTTTTTTTTGTGACTTTTGGTATCTAGTATAGAATATATTACTCCCTACCCTTGCTATGAAAAGTCGCTCCTTTCACTCCGACGGTACATTGCTTGAGTTACTCCGACAGGGGGATACACAAGCCTTTGAAACGATTTATACCACTTACTGGTCCCGCCTGTATAACCAGGCTTATAAGCGTTTGAAATCGAAGGAAAGTACGGAAGAACTCATTCAGGAGTTGTTTGTAGATTTATGGGAAAGGAGAGCGGGCCTGATCATTACTCACTCGCTGGAGGCCTACCTGCGAACGGCGACCAAATACCTGATTATCCAGTATTTTCAGAAAGAAGAAGTCCGGAGCCGATACCTCCTTTATTACCAGCATTGGCAGGAGTCGGCTACCTCCTGCACGGAAGAAGTCGTCGCTCTTCATGATCTGGAAGACGCTCTGGAGCAGCATTTGTCTGCCCTTTCCCCGCAGAGTAAGCTCGTGTATCAGCTAAGTCGCCATCAGCATCTGACGATTACCGAGATTGCCCATCGCCTGAATATTTCCGAAAAGACGGCAGAAAATCACTTGGGAAGGGCCCTTAAATCCTTGCGGATGTCTCTCAAAGACTACGTCGCTCTGGTGCTATTCCTGATCTGTGAATAAAAAATCATTTTTTTTCAGTATCCCTTGGGGGTAAAGTTACCTTAACCTCACTTCCTCTATAGAAGCCAGCCTACTCACTTTATGAAGCCGCTTTTACCCATTCAATTACTGGAAAAATACCGCACGGGCCAGGCTTCTGAGGAGGAAGTTAAGCAGGTGGAAGACTGGTATGACTCGCACGAGAAAGAGGAAAGCCCGTTAAACGAATTAGACGAGCAGCAGCAATGGGAAGTGGGTAGCTCCCTCTACCAGGAAATTCAAAGCCAGATCGTACCGGCCAGCCGTTTTTCAGGGTACAGACGATGGATTATCCTGGCTGCCAGTATTGTTTTGGTTGTGCTGAGTGGGATCGCTTTCTGGACCTTCCGAAGCCGGGATAAGGCCATTCTCGTTTATCAGAATCCGATGAAAAACATTCACCGGGTTACGCTTACTGATGGCTCTCAGGTATGGTTATATCCCGGAGCTGTCATTAATCTGAATGCTGACTTTAATCAGCAAACGCGTTCGCTAAGCCTGGAGGGTATCGCTTTTTTTCAGATTAAACGCGATGAAACCCGTCCCTTTAAAATTCATAGCAGGGGACTTTTAACTCAGGTATTAGGAACGAGTTTTCTGATTGATGCCAGTCCAGTACACAGAAACGTAGAAGTATCCGTACTAACCGGAAAAGTTCGTTTGCAGGCAGAGCAGTCTCAAACCTACATAGTCGTGCATCCCAAACAAAAGGGTTATTACCGAAAAGGGCAGGAAACAAAAATCTATCGAACACCGGATCAGGACGTTTCTTCGGTTTGGGAAAAAAAAGATTTTGTCTTTGATAATATTCCTCTATCCGAAATTATTCAGGCGTTGTCTCAGCGGTTTGGAGTGAAATTCCAGGCAGAAAACGAACAGATCTATCAGTGCAGACTCACGGCCCATCTGGTTCATCAGAATTTGCCGGATATTCTGGAAATGATTAGCAAGTCCCTGTCCATTTCTTATGAGTATGACCAGAATCATGTATTATTTAAAGGACCCGGCTGTTCTCCCTAGTCTCCAGCTGTACTTCAACATCTTTATCTGATTTTTTATAAGTAAAGAAGGGTGTTGGAAGCACCCTTCTCGAATCTTCCCCAAGCACTTTCGCCGAGTGTTCGGGAGGGTATTGTCTCACGTTTACAATTGAAACATCTAAATCTATGAAAGAAACGTTACTCCGACCAAAACTGGTTAGAAGAATTATTCGTATTGGCTTTATGCAACTGGCCTTCCTCCTGCTGGTGGGCGTGCTGAAAGCAGAAGTCAGTACCGCACAAACGGAGCTCGATAAAAAGGTAAGCGTTCACTGGGTCAATGTTTCCCTGAAGCAGGCCATCCAGTCCATAGAGAAACAGGCTTCCATTCATTTTGTCTATAGCCCCAGTCTGATTGCAGTGGACCAGAAAATAAGTCTGGTGAGTAAAGCAGAAAAAGTAGGGACGGTCCTGAACCGAATGTTAACGCCACTGCTCATTAAATATGAGCTGGTGAATGGAAACATTATACTCAGCCGGGTCACGGCCACGCCAGGTATGGTTCAGCCCGTAGAGAAGTTTGCTTCGCTGGCGGAGCCGGAATTATCCAGGGCCAGGGATCGGGTCATCCAGGGAAAAGTCACCTCAGAAACGGGAGAAGGCCTTCCCGGCGTGAATGTGCTGGTGAAAGGAACCACTATTGGGGCCAGTACTAACCCCGAGGGCAATTTCCAGCTTTCCCTTCCCGATCAGTCTGCCGCTACCTTAATCTTTACTTCCATTGGGTATCAAAAGCAGGAAATTGCTATCGGTAATCAAACCTTTTTGAATGTTCAACTGAAGTCCGACGAAAAAGCTTTACAGGAAGTGGTAGTCGTGGGCTACGGCGAGCAGAAGAAGGTAAGCTTCACCGGAGCGGAATCGGTGATCACAACCCGGGAGCTAAAACAAAGCCCAACGGCCTTACTCAGCAATGCCCTGGGCGGACGCATGGCGGGGTTGGTAACCGTTCAGCGTTCGGGGGAGCCGGGTTACGATGGAGCCAATATCTGGATTCGGGGCATGGGAACGTTTGGCTCCAATCAAGCCCCTTTGCTGCTCGTAGATGGCGTAGAAAGGGATTTTAATAACATTGATCCCCACGAAGTGGAGAGCTTTACGATTCTCAAAGATGCTTCCGCTACGGCCGTCTTCGGCGTCAGGGGTGCTAACGGCGTCGTGCTGGTCAACACGCGTAAAGGAACGAGTGGCAAGCCCAAGGTATCACTGACCCTTGAGAAAGGTTTTCTGAGTCCGACTCGGTTGCCTAAGTACGTGGATGGCTATACCTACGCCACGCTGTATAATGAAGCCAATGCAAACGCTAATTTACCCTTACCCTACACGCAGGAAGTACTGGATAAAATCAAGGATCAGAGTGACCCCATTCGTTACCCGGACGTAGACTGGATGAAGCTCATGAAGCATTCCGCTGGTCAGGAGCACATGAACCTGAATATTTCGGGCGGTAATCCAACGGTACGGTATTTTGTCTCGGCCTCCTACTTTCACGACAAGGGGTTTTTCATTGAAGATCCCCGTAATGAATATTCCACGAATCTGAACCGGCAACGATTCAATTTACGCACCAATGTGGACATCAATCTGAGTAAAGAACTGGAGCTTAGCATTGGCATTACGGGTATTTCCGAAAACCGGACGTTTCCCGGAACGGGCACGCAGGATATATTTAATCTGATGAATAAAGCCACGCCGGTACTTTATCCCATGGTATATCCTGATGGACGTATACCCGGTACCGTTGCTTCTGCCCGGGAAAATCCGTATGGTAAACTTACCCAGACGGGATACGCCACTGAATTCAGAGGAACCAACCAGGGAACCTTCGGCTTGAAGTACAATCTAAACCGATTGATCAAAGGCTTAAATGTCCAGGGCCGATTTGCCTTTGACAGCTACAGCAGTAATAACATTGGCCGAAAAAAGAATTTTGAAACCTGGCTGGCTTCTGCCCAAAATGATCCAACGACTGGCCAGCCCATCTATAACCTAACCGCCGAAGGAGATAAGTTTCTGGGTTACAGCATTTCCACGACGGGCGAAAGCAGAAGTTACCTGGAAGCGAGTTTAAACTACAACCGCTCCCTGGGTAGTCATGACATTGGTGCCATGGTGCTTTACAATCAGGGCGGACGGCAGTACACGGCTTCAACCGCCATCGGCTCACTGCCCTATCGCCGCATGGGCCTGGTCGGAAGAGCTACGTATGGCTTTAAAGAACGCTACTTTACGGAAGTTAACTTTGGGTACAATGGTTCGGAGAACTTTCCCCGGGGGAAACGATTCGGCTTCTTCCCTGCCTTCTCAGCCGGGTGGGTCGTTTCTGAAGAGCCTTTCTTTAAGAACAACGTTTCTTTCATCTCGCTTTTTAAACTCAAGGGTTCTTACGGCATTGTGGGTAACGATCAAATTAATGATCAGCGGTTCATGTATCTAACGACACTGACCACAACCGATGGCTATTTGTTTGGTACGGAGTTTAATAATTCAATAGGAGGCATCAAGGAAAATACAATTGGCAATCCGAACATTACCTGGGAAACCTCACGGAAGAGTAACATCGGCATGGAAGTGCACGCTCTTAAGGACCGTATTACCTTATTACTCGACTTTTTCCGCGAGCATCGAACCAATATCCTCACCCAGCGGGGAACCGTTCCTGACCTGCTGGGAATCCAGTCTCTGCCGTACGCCAACATTGGTATCGTCGATAACAAAGGCATTGATGCCACGCTTAATTACCGGGCTTCCATTGGGAACGTTCGAATGGATTTGAAGGGTACGTACACCTTTGCCCGCAACCGCATTGTTTACAATGATGAACCCACTCGACGCTATGATTACCTGCGGCGAACGGGGCAACGCATTGGTCAACCCTTTGGTTTGGAAGCCATTGGTTTATTCAGCAGCCAGGAAGAAATTAATAACAGTCCGAAGCAGGCCTTTACGTCTACCGTGGCTCCGGGGGATGTGAAATACCGGGATGTCAATGGAGATGGCGTCATTGACATCTATGATGAAAAGCCCATTGGTTTTTCAAACGTTCCCGAAATGGTTTTTGGCTTTGGCGGAAACTTTACCTATAAGGGGTTTGATCTTTCGGTATTGTTTCAGGGCGTGGGCCGGGTGACGGTCTTCCGCAATTATCAGGGTTACATTCCGTTTACGCAGGGACAGTTTGGCAATGTGCTAACCGCCGCTCTGGATCGCTGGACGGTAGAAAATCCCAATCCGGAAGCTTCCTTTCCCCGACTGTACCCGGGTAGTAATGATAACAACTACCGCAACAGTACGTTCTGGCAGATCAGTGGCAACTACCTCCGATTAAAAAATGCTCAAATTGGGTATACCATAGACAAACGGTGGGCCCAGAAAATCAAGGCCGATAACATTCGCCTGTACATCAATGGCTTGAATCTGATGCTTTGGGACCGCATCAAGCACTACGATCCCGAGAGCGGCGATGGTGCGGGTAAATATCCGCCTTCAAGGGTCATCAACCTGGGCTTAAACCTTAACTTCTGAGCTTATTACCTATGAAAAAGACTACTATTCGATTCACCATGCTGCTGGGGCTGGCCTGTTTAAGCTCCTGCGAAAAATATCTGGATAAAGCCCCGGAAGAGCTCCTGTCTCTGGAAGTTACGTTTGCCAATCGTCAATACACGGAGAATTTTCTCTACCGTATTTATAATTACCTGCCCAATTATGACTTCTGGACGGATCAACCCTTCAATGGCATAGCTGATGATACGGACATTACCTGGAATCGGAGTAATTACCCCAGCTACGATATGAACCTGGGCAACTGGAATCCTACTTCGGCCATTGTGGGGAATATCTGGCGAAATCAGTATCAGGTGTTCCGGCAAATAGCCATTTTCCTGGCCAATGTAGATAAAGCTCCTATTTCCAACGAAAGCAAAACGCTGTACAAAGCTGAAGCCAAGTTTTTGAGAGCTTATTATTACATGAACCTCGTTCAGTTGTACGGCCCCGTTCCTCTGATCACTTCGGAGGTATCCTTTGATGATCCCAGCTTTAACATTCCCCGGAACACGATGGATGAATGCCTGACCCAGATTGTCAAGGATCTGGATGAGTCGGCTCAGGACTTACCACTCAAACATGAAAACATCTGGGCGGGAAAGCCAACCAAGGGAACGGCCCTGGCCATGAAAGCCCGGATTTTGCTGTGGGCCGCCAGTCCGCTGCTGAACGGAAATACGGACCTGGCCGGACTGGTTAGTAAGGATGGAAAAGCCCTGTTTTCTACCAGCTTCGACAAAAATCGGTATAAGCTGGCGATGGATGCCAGCAAGGCCGTTCTTGATTTAAATATTTACAAACTCTATACCGTACTGGATAGTAAAGGAGCCATTGATCCCGTGGCTTCCTACAAAGGTGTATTTATTAGCCAATATGCCAACGATGAAGTCATCTGGGGCAGAAATCTGAATGGGGGTAGCTCGCTGGTGCTGGATCAGCACTGCATGCTTCGTAGCAAGGGCGGCTGGAACGGGGTTGCAGTCACTCAGAAGTCAGTAGACGCCTATGAAATGGCCAATGGAAAACCCATTACCGACCCTGCTTCGGGGTATGTTGAAACGGGTTTCTCCAAAGAAGCTACGGCCTATGCCCCCAAAGGCACCTGGAATATGTACGTCGGCCGAGAGCCGCGGTTTTATGTCACGGTTAACTACTCAGGGGCCCCCTGGTGGGATAACAGCAAAGCGGAATTCTTCTACAAAGGCAAAGACGGCAAGGAAATTGGCAGGGACGATCATTCGCGAACGGGTTACCTCGTACGCAAGTTCATGGACCCGGTCAGTGATCCCATCGCGAACCGAAACCGGGCGAAAGTCTTTTCCTACATTCGTCTGGCTGACGTGTATCTAATGTACGCCGAAGCTTCTAATGAACTCTTGGGCCCCACCTCAGAAGCCATAGACTACGTCAACCGGATTCGCCAGCGGGCGGGCCTCCCTGTTCTGCCGACGGGAATCTCCCAATCGGATTTCCGCGAACGAATCCGGCACGAGCGGGCTATCGAACTCGCCCACGAACAGCTCCGTTATTTTGATCTACGCCGCTGGAAACAGGGCAGTGAAATGAAAGGAGCTTTTGAGGGTATGTCGGTAGACCTGGGCTCTAATGCCAGCGACGAGAGTTTTTTCAAGCGTTCGATGTTTGAGACCCGGGTGTTTGAAAACAAACATTACTGGTGGCCCATTCCACAAAGCGAAATGGATAAGAACCAGGCGATGGTTCAAAACCCAGGCTGGTAAAGTCAATTGGCCTGTTAGGTCTTTTTAATTGGATTATAGTAACAGATCTTTTCTTAAGATTTCTAGTGGGATGTACTGATTAAAAGTTGCATGGAAACTTTTAATCAGTACATCCCATTATGGCCCTCTTTTAAGCTTTCCGTTCTCTCAAATCCTCAAAACGAACTTTAAATTTATAACAAAATGAATCTGAAATGGATAGGATTACTGGTGATGGTATGGGGGACAATCTGGTTGGCTTCCTGTCGATCTACCTGTCCCGACCCCGTAGAAGTAAGTATCGATGCGTCAAAAGATACGATACTGGCGATCGGGGCCTGCAGAAATGGTACGGGTGTGGGTCAGGCGGCTTTAATAGTGAAAGGTTACCAGGATGATTCCTCGGGCTTCTCTATTCACACGGGTGGACCACTTAATCAATCTTTATTACAATTTTATAAAACTAAAGAAGTGCATTGTAAGCTTTCGTCCAATTCAGTTTGGTTAAAACAGGACTGGTTTGACTCCTACTATGATACTTTATTTATAGTCTATCGGCATAAGCTGGTCAAAAAAGGACAGCTAAATTTTACAATCTATTATTCAACATCTCAAAATCAGAAGTTAGTTTCGTCGCTTCACAAGTAGGTATAATTCTAGCCAAGTAAAGAGACGGTTGGGACCATCTCTTTACTTGAGTTATAAGGTTACGATCTGAACCCTATAAAAGGACTTTTTTAATTTATTCAAAGTACACGTATTGCCAACGCTACTAGTTATGAATCTCATTCATATAACCATTTAAGAGCTTCTTCTTTCATCAATCCAGACCTGCCAACTGGCTAGCTTGGGGCTGGATATACTTCAACTTTTGTTTCTTTAGTTCCTGGAACAGGAAGCACCTCATTTACCTTATACGGGCCGGGAGGCAGCTTTTTAATCCACTGATACGTATGCAGGGTATCTGATGTCCAGCCAATGGTTAACGTTTCTCCAACGGCTACGGGGTGGGTTATCTCTACTTCCATCATTCCTATCCCAGGCTGAGTGCCAGCCTGCTGAACGGTTTCTACGGAATCGTAAAATTCAACATAATATTTCATAAGCAAATACGGGGAAATAAAATCGTTGAAATAATAAAAATTGACACTACTTTAATTCGTTTTAAAAAGCAGAAGCGTTGTAAAAGACTGGCTTTTTATGATGTGCTTTTTATGTTCCTTTTTCATAGGTTTATACCTAATCCATTTCACCTGATATAAAGAGGCCATACATTCCTTTTCAGGCACTTCATCCAGCATTACCTTTAAAGTTTCATAAGGCTTTTATTTTACTGAGTGTCAGTTTAAATAAGCCCGTTACCTCCGCATGAATTGTAGCGTAGTGCTTCTGTTTATACACCTTCTGCATTTCCAGGCTGGTAAGCCGCAGCTCAGCCAGATCGGTAGCCATGGCAATCAAGTCGGCGAGTTCGTAACTAATCAATTTTTCATAGGCCGCCTGTACACTCGCCAGCCCCAGGTCCATCAGTTCTTTTTGAAGGACTTGGATCTGATCGTTGTGCCTGGCCGAGTATCCCTTTTGAGATTGGTAATCCCGTTCTACTGATTCGATTTGCTCCGAAATACGGTAGAGGGTTTTCTGGTAAGTATTTTGAGCGTTAGCCGGAAGGCCTATTACCCAGCCACTCAGCAAAAGCAGATACACAAGACTTTCTTTCATGGCTAATTTCAAAGGCTTTTTATGATCTGATCTGGTACAGAATGAACCCGTGTATATTAGTAATCAACGGCTTAAAATGAGACGTGTACGGCCGCCCGGATTCCAAAGGATCTAGCCCCCGCCGCATCCAGGTGAGTCAGGCGGTGAACCGCTACGATACGCAGAACCCGGAAAATATTGTCCACGCCATAACCGACTTCAACGTAGGGTACATCAGCCAGCGATTTAGGCAGGTAGAACTGGGACAAGGGTATTTCTCCGTTCGTGAAATACTTGGAAAGCAGGTTTTCATTTTCCGGGCGTAAATTCCCTACCAATACTTTCCCTACGGCAAACGTTCGTAAATTCCATCGATTTAGTAAGGGTATGCGGTTAGTAAACAATCCTTCAAACGAATGATGAAACGCAAGGGACACGTACCGATCACTGGCAAATTCAGCATACTTCATTAAGTTGAAGGCATTTTTAGCGTACAGAAATGTTTCATTCCCCAAATGAACATTCAGCAGGTTGACCGGCAGTAGTGAAGGCGTGTACATGGCTTCAAGCGTATAATCCGTTTTACCCAGAATACCCAGGCGAAGCGTATGCGATACGTCCGCTTTAAAGATGTGATAATCACCCAGGTTCTTCTCTAAGGGGCTTAACTCCGCATCGGTAATATGTCCTAAGGTGTAATTCAACCCAATACTTGGCAGAGTGCTACCCTTTCGAATGCGAATCCGATTGGGATTTCGGGTGGGCAGCCGGTTGGGTACGTAGCGAAGAGCAATACTGGCTTCGGGAGCATCGTAAGGCCCTAAAATGGAGATACGATCATTGACAAATTCCACCGGGCGGAACTCAAAAATGGGATTAAAACGACGATGCCGCAGCGTAAGGGTACTCGTAAAATCCTGGAAAAAATCCCGTTGCCAGAACAACTGAATGTCCCGCTGATAAAAAGCCCCATTAAGATTGCCAAACCGTGAAGCCAATCGTAACAAGGGATTGTCGCTAATATCTACCTGACGGATACCGATTTGGTCAATGTCAAAATCCGTCTTGAATCCTACCCGCGTCAACGGAGCCAGCGAGGGAATGAACGTTACTTGCAATCCATGCTTTATCATCTGGTCACGCGTGCCATAGGCCAGGTATCCCTTGGCTAACCACTTTTTGCTAAATCCTGGACTCGTCCGCATACCTACCCAAAACCGATTATGCTCAATGGCATTATAGGCATAACTGGAAAACAAAGACCCTAATTCAAGACTTCTGGAAAGAGGAATATAGCCTCCGTTCATGCCAAAATCAACCAGGCGAGCCACGCGTTTGAAGGAAGGCACTTGGCTTACCGTATCGATTAAGCCTAAAGAAAGCTGCTCCTCCCGGGTCATTTTCTGCTGATGCTGCTGATGCCAGAAAGCCTGGTCTTCGGTATGGCTATCGGCCACTATCTCAACGGGGGTATTAAAAAATTCAAGGGGCCTGGGCTGATTAACGACGACCTCATCCGTACTCACGGTAAGACCCACTTCTATACCCGTGGATTGATCGAAAAGTCCCGAGGCATCAATCGTTAGCCTGGTTTGCTGGGGTATCCAGACGTGTTCGTTTGAGGCGAGCGGTTCAAACTCCTGCTGGATGAGCAGGTGATCAATGAAGTTAATATTAGCCGTTTTTTCAATAGCCGCGTCGATTTGAACCAGGGCGTAGGAAGTAGTATCAATCCACATCGATCCCCGAAATGCCAGGTCATGCTCATTTTTGGGATCAAAATCAATTTTGTAGCAGGCCTGTGCTCCTACCCGCACCGTATCGCTCAGGAAGTATGTGTAAAACCCGGCTCCGGTTTTAGCCAGAGGCGAACTAAATTCTTTCCGAAAAAGTCCTACCCAGTTCTGATAGAAGTTGATGGTATTATAACCGGAGGCGGTTAACCGGGCAATAAAATCTTCGTCCGCCACGCCGAGACCTTTGGCGTATTTTTTCTGAATAATTTCTTTCATGCGAACCGGGTCTTTCCGGAAAAAAACGGTGGAAACCGACTCCGAAGCGTAAATGGGAATCTTCACTTCCGCCTTCGTGTGCCGCGTCGACTCCAGTTGAGCCATTTTATCATAGATATCGCGAATGACTTTTTTCTTTTTAAACGCTTCCGATAGGTTCCTGACCGAAAGATTGATTCTACTATACGCCTGCCATTGATAGGCTTTTAATTGGGCAAAATCATTTTGTTTCCGATGTTCGTCCACCAGACGCATCACCCGATAGGCCGGATCCTGTCCGCGGCCCCGAACGACTACCTCCCGAAGCTGTTGGGAGGTAGCCGATAGCGGAACGTGGATGGTTTGTTGAAGGTGATACGTCATGGGCACGCTTTTACTTTGATAGCCAACGGCCGTGACGAGAAGTGAATCCGATCGCTCCCTGGTCAGGAATCGAAAATTACCTTCAAAGTCGGCCTGCGTTCCCTGAGCTTTGCCTTTGAGCCCAAGGGTGGCAAATGGAATTCCTTCCCCCGTTTTGGCATCGGTGACCTTGCCCGTAAGCACATAAGTGTCCTGCGTTTGCCCCCATGTGGCTGGAATACCCAGGAAAAATACAGCAATCAGGAAAAGGAATTTAGTTTGGATGATCATTCAATGAAGCATAAAGGGGTAGAATCAGGAAGACTACCTATGGGGATACACTCGATTTTAATACCGATAGATCAGGGCATCCAGGCTGTATTCGCCCGCCCCGAGCAGAAAACTGGTTCCATACCCAATGAGCAACAAAAAACCAACAGAGCCCTCGCCCGCTATGTCCCCCTGGTGAGCAATGAAGACAATTACCAGAGCGGTACCCATCAGGGGAATCAGCACCAGGCGGGTTAATAAACCCAGCATCAGAAAGAGGGAGCCCAGAAATTCGGCCCCGATGGCCAGAATCAGTGACCACATGCTGCCGATGCCAAACAGGTTAAGAAAGGACGTATGCTGTTCAGCGAAATGACTTAGTTTTTCGTAGCCATGGGGAAGCATGGCCAGCCCCAGGCCTAGGCGTAACCAAAGGCTGGCACTGTTAATGGTCCAGAGGGTAAACCCTGGCTTTAACATCTGCATGGTAAGAATGAATTAGAATACACGAAACGTTGGGGAACATGACCCTGTGCCGGACTCTTTATTTGGAGCGGACATCGTCATGGGTAATTTTCTTTCCTTCTTCTTCTGAATGATTCCGAAGCTGACCAAACTGCCAGCTAAAGGTTAGCTTGACGGAGCGGGTGAAATACTGATGAGCCGTTTGAGCCCGGAACGTATCCGATTGGGAATTTTCTCTCTGACGGAAGGGGTACGTAAACGGATTATTGACACCTAAAATCAAACTACCTTTTTTATCCCAGAACTCTTTACGAACCGCCAGGCTATAGTCGTACCAGGCTGAGTTCCGACCTTGCAGCAGTATCCAACCCGTGCTATACATACCATTCACCTGAAGGGAATAATTCCGGGGTAACTCATAGGCCATATTCAGATTCAGCTGCCAGAGCCAGCCCGAATTTTTAATTCCCAGCGATGGACTATTAAAGTGGGCGTAGTAAAATTCCCCTCCCCCGTTTATCTTCCAGTTCCGCCCTAATTCACCAGCCGCATTGATGTTCAGACCCGTACGCTCGTTGCGGGCGACGTTTTGCCTTAAGGTGGTAGAAACCCCGGCTTTATCAACGGTTCGGACGTCCTCAATGGAATTAGCCGTTTGCCTTCGGTACAGATTCAGGTTCACGTACGTTCCATTTTCAGTAGTAACGGAGTAGGCCAGCTCGGCCAGATGAGCTAATTCGGGTCGCAGTCCGGGGTTACCCGCGACCAGATTTTTGGGATCACTGGCATTCACGAAAGGATTCAAGTCCCAGATCATCGGCCGCGAAATCCGCTGGGTATAGGATGCTTTAATCGACTGTTGGGGAGTGAACTCTTTAGACAGTACAACACTGGGAATCAGGTTTTGAAACTGTACCTGAAAAGCAGGAATGGTACTTTTAAACTGTCCATCCATCCGGGTGCTTTCCAGCCGGGTTCCCAGCTGAAGGGTCCATAAGGTTCGGTTGGTCAGTTTCAAAGAGGCATAACCCGCCATGACTTGTTGCGTGTACCTGAACGTATTGGAGCGATCGTTACTCAACAGAAGCCGGGTCACGTCTTCGGACTGGCTCGTATATACTTCGTAGATGCTGCTTACCTCTCGCCGTACGAGTTTCGCTCCCATTTCAAACACTTGTCGACCCTTGCTGGAAAAGGGATGGATATAATCGACTTGCCAGGTCCACTGGGGGTTTCGGCTCAGATTGGTACTTGTTTCCCGGTACAGGGGCTGACTCGTCAAATCAAATTGATTCGTCACATACCGGGTGTTATCGAACGTATAACTGTACTGCCCCATCAGGCTAAGTTCCTGCCTGGGCTTGCGGAACAACCGGGTATAACCCAGATTCCACTCCAGATTACCGAAAGGATTCTTTTGATCGACAATCTGATTGTATTCCTGAGTGAGGGAAGGACTAAGGGAATGAAAACGATTGTACAGCCTACTCGACCCCGGCCAGGTTCCGCCCCAGCTGCTCATGGAAAAGTTGACTCGATTGAGGGTATCGAAGGCATACTCCATACTCAGATCTCCGAACCAGCCCCGACTCACATTGTCGGCCTCATTTCGCTGAAACAGTTCGCCCGCGGCTTTCCCATCGACAAGGGCGGTCCGGGTCATTTCCGAGATGGTTTTCTCCCGTTCCGCGTTGGTATTTCCTGAAAAGGTCAGGCCAAATTTTTCCCGTTTAAACCCGTAACTCCCGCCCAGCGACTGCACGTAGTTTCCCGCCGTTACGTCCAGATTACCGTTGGATCCCCTGAGCTGCTTCTTGGTAATGATGTTAATCACACCACCGGCCCCTTCGGCATCGTAGCGGGCGGCGGGACTCGTCATTACTTCAACGGCCAGAATGGTGTTAGCCGGAATCATTTTCAGAGCTTCACTCAGGTTGCGGGCCAGTAAGCCCGAAGGCCGTCCGTTCAATAATACTTTGATACTCGAGCTCCCCCGGATCTGAACTTTTCCTGAGACATCAACCGTGAGCATGGGAGCCTTCCGCAACACATCTACGGCCGTACCGCCCTTATTGGTAAGATCACTGCCCGCATTGTAAACCAGCCGATCCCCTTTCTCTTCAATTAATGCTTTGGTGGCCGTGATTTGTACTTCTTTTAATTGCTGACTCTGAGCTTTTAATCGAATGGACCCCAGCTCATACGCAGGTTGGGTAGCCGTAATTCGGATGCCATGCAGGGTTCGGGCCTGATAACCGACGTAGGTAATGTTCAATCCATAGGTGCCTTCCCTGAGTTTGGTAAAAGAAAAATGGCCTGATTCAGCGGTCGTCTGACCCGTTAGTATGGATCCGGATTCCGATAGAAGTGCTACGCTGGCAAAAGGAATGGGCTGACCCGTCAGGGAATCCATGAGTAGACCCGTAATCCGGCCCGGACTGAGCGAAGAGGTGGATGGCTGCTGTCCTTGCGTCAGCAGAGATAAAAGTAATAAAGGTATAACCCAGAAATTTCGTTTATGCATGGCTATGGTTCCGCTATCGATTAGCTGGTCATCTGGCCACAAAGTAGGGGTGTTGCTCTGGGAAACGTCGGGTAAAAATGATCAACGCTACTGAATTAAGGACCAATTGTGTTGGTCCTTTTCTAATTGTAAATACTGATTGAATGTGATTGCTTTGCTGGAAAATAAGTCCAACGATGATTCAATCCAAAGGCAGGCCTACTATGCAAGGCTGGCTTCAGGAAGCCCTGATTTTTGTATTTCTTTTTATTCTCATGTCGCTCAATGCCTGGAACCAGCTTACTTCCTGGGATGAGTTGAGACGAGCCCTGCTGTATTTTCTGGTTCTGTATGGACAGGCTCAATTTCACCGATTCTTCTTATTTCCCCTGTTGTTCAGGCAGCGGATTAAACCCTATATCGCGTATACCGCCTCTGCTTTAGTGTGGGGTAGCCTTCTTTTATACGGAGCAAATTTCTGGATTTACCCCGAGCTATGTACGGAAGATGACTGGCAGGAAACCGGTCTTTTTCTATGGGCTACTCATTTCGTTAGCTTACTCGTACTCGTTACCATCTTTCTTGTGCAACAGTTCTATCAACAACAGCAACAACGCAGTACGGACCAGTTACTTCAACAGGATGAACAAATCCGGTTTTTACACGATCAGTTAAATCCCCATTTCTTTTTCAATACCTTAAACAATCTCTACGGCATCAGCCTGCATGAGCCCGACCGAATGCCCAATCTGATCATGCAGTTATCGAAGCTCATGCGGTATCAGGTGGAAAGCAGTCGCCGCTCGCTGGTTTCCCTCCCACAGGAAATAGAATTCATTACCAGTTACATTACCCTGGAACGGGAACGATTAGGGAAACGGTGCCAGATTACGTATCATCATCCGCCCGAAGATCGTTCGCTTCAAGCGTTGCAGGTCGCTCCGCTCCTATTGATGCCACTCGTCGAAAATGCCTTTAAGCATGGGACTACTGACATTACCGGTTGTTTCGTGTACCTCTCCCTGGAGTTACAAGGCCATGAGCTGGTGTTACTGATTGAAAACTCACGGCCTTCCCACAAACCTCAAGCAGAATCGACCGGGGTAGGTTTGCAAAACACCAGGCAACGGCTGGAGATGCTGTATCCCAATCAGCATGAACTCGTTTTAAGGGAGCAACCCGATCGATTTATCACTCAATTAAGAATCCATTTAGCCGATCCAGCCCATGCCTAGCCGATTACGATGTTTAATTGTGGATGATGAAATGGCCGCTCACTATGTATTGCAGCATTATTTGGAGAAGGTCGATCAGTTAGAACTTGTAGGGAATTGCTACGATGCCCTGGAAGCCATTAACTTCCTGCACCGACAACCCGTTGATGTGCTGTTTCTGGATATCAACATGCCCCAGGTTACGGGCTTACAACTCCTGCAATCGCTGGCTCATCCGCCCCGCGTTATTTTAACGACCGCTTATTCAGCATTTGCCCTGGAAAGCTATGAGTATGGGGTGGTCGACTATTTACTCAAACCCATTGAACTGCCCCGTTTCCTGAAAGCGATTGACAAAGTAGTAGCCTCCCTGGAAACCAGCAGGAAGCAGGAAACAACCGAAGTGTTGCCCCCGCAAGCTCTGGTACTAAAAGTAGATACGGACTGGGTTCGCATTCCCTATAGCGAGTTGGAATACATTCAAAGCTGGGGAAATTACATCAAGTTGTTCACTGCTCAGCAAATGTATCTGGCGACGATGACAATGACTGAAGTGGAGCGTCGATTACCTTCGAGTCAATTCATGCGAATTCATAAATCGTACCTGATTGCTCTCTCTAAGATAGACCGGATGAGTGGGAATGAAGTATTTATGGGTAAAGCTGTGCTGCCCGTTGGAGTGACTTACCGCCGGGAACTACTCGATAGGCTGAGAGAAATCCAATGATTTACATTACATGATCATCCAAGTACTTGGAAAATGGGAGCCTAAGAAACACCAGTCAGGACGACTGGCGTAAGTAAATTATCACTGAAAACTACCGGTTTTAAAACCGAAAATTTCACACTACTTACCTGAAGTCCGGCTCCAGTGACACGTGTATTTCCGAGTCTTTACCTCACCCGTCCAGGTGTCGCGGGTTGAGGTAAAGACTCGTGAAGGTGCTTCCGTACGTTTAGTAACGGACCAGGCAATACGTCTGGATTTAATCTCCATAGCTTACTTTCAGCAGGCAGATCCCCTTCCATTTGGTAAGTCAAAGAAACACCTCTCGCCTGGTATTCTCACTCGCGTCATTTTTGAGGGTCAATACCGTTTGAAAGGTTATGAATTAGCTTGAGTAAGTCAGCTATTCCATTCCAGCTAAAAAATCCATATATAACTTCACTCCAAGCGTAAGGTAACTATCTGAAACGTTGTTATCCATTCCATAAAAGGCAAAGGGTGGCTGGTAATTCGCTTTGATGTATTCAAAACTTAATTCGAAGGGTCTGGTGAGTTCATCGAGCGTATATTTATACTTTCCTGACCCATTCAAATCGCTTTCCTTTACTCCTAAGGATATCGCCAAAGCTATTTTTTTTCCTTTCATTCGATAGCCACTTTTACTACCATAGGCCCATCCGTGAGTCAATACTTCATCAAGCCATTTCTTCATTAAAGGAGGACAGTTAAACCAATAGTAGGGGAATTGAAAAACAATGGTGTCATGTTGTTCCACTAACTTTTGTTCCGCTAACACATCGATTTGTTCATTCGGGTACGTCTCGTACAATTGGTGCACAGTGTACTTTTCAGGGAATTTAAGCAGCTCCGTAACCCATCTTTTATTAATGACGGATTCACTGATTTTAGGATGCACAACGATTACTAACGTTTTCATTTTATGGGTATTGATAAGTGTAAGGCAAAGGTAAGCGAGTACCTATTTATTCGTATATTGCCTGCCAATTGTTAGGTACTATACAAAATGTAAGTAATGAGTGAGATCAAGCAAACGTCAACTAATTTTTCCAATAAGCTCGCTCTGAGCGATGAATGCCCGGAAGCGTATGCCTCCACTATTATTGGTGGCCAATGGACTCTGGTGATCTGTTCCTGGTTACTTGGAGGGAAGCTCAGGTTTGGAGAACTGAAAAAGAAACTACCCAACATTACGGAACGGATGTTAACCTTACAGCTGCGTAAGCTTGAAGAGAATAAAATAGTCAGCAGGACTGTTTATGCAGAAGTTCCACCACGTGTGGAATATGAATTAACACCGATTGGCTACGCTTTGAAATCAGTAATCAAAGAGCTGGAAGAGTGGGGTGATCGTCATAAGAAACTGATCAGTGAGTAACTTAGGCAGGCAGCTGAAATTTTCCAGGTTATGGTTGATGAGTCACTTATTTTAGATGTACGCCGGTAAAAAGTTAACCTTGATATTGATACCTGGAACTGATATCTTTGCCAGGCAAGCAGCACATGAATAAATACGGCCTATTTCAAAGGTTACTCCAGGGTATCCTTCTGAAATAGGTTTTTTAATACATCACTGTTTTTAGCGTATAAAGGCAACAGATTTATTTAATGTGATTGAATTGATTCACCTGATAAAAACCTATGGAATTCAGTATGAATCTTTATTGCCAGGGTTTATTGCTATGATTGCGATATACCTCAATAAATGTGTTCAAAGCTTTCGAGGGCCGTTTATCTTTTCTGAATACCAGAACCGTGTGCATCGTTCCAAGCTCTTTATTCAGGCCATGGGTGGCAATTTTTCGGGCTGCATAATAGTTGGACATGACTTCTTCAGGCAACAGGCTTATGCCAAGACCGGCTTCCACGAAATTGACAATTCCCTCCATAGAATTAAGTTCCGTGCTTTTATACTGGACAATGCCTTTGGAGCTTAGCCAGGATTCGAGTCGTGACCGAAATACACAGCCCTGACCAAACACCACGATGTTTAGCGGATGCCTGCCCAATAGTTCTTCCAGTTTCGGCCCCTGCCTGGCGGTTAAAATGACCAGCTGTTCTTCCCTGACTGGCACCTGATCCAGTCCGGCAACGTTAACGGGTCCTGATACAAATGCGGCGTCGAGATCAAAGTTCAATACCTCATGCAGTAACGCTTGCCTCATGTGGGATTTGAACTCCAGTTCAACCTGGGGATAATGTTCATGAAAGTAATGGAGTATTTCCGGAGCTTTTAAAGCCATCGTTGTTTCGATACAACCAATTCTCAGGGTACCACCCAAAGTATCCATATGTTGGATATTGCTTTTAGCCTCCGCGATTAACTGGCTGATCTGCTTGCAATACTCCATGAATATCTTTCCGCTCCCGGTGAGCTCTACCTTCCGGGATGTCCTGGAAAACAACTCTGTTCCGAATTCTTCTTCCAGACTTTTAATCCTGGCTGTCACATTGGATTGTACCGTAAACGTAGCAGCAGCCGCTTTAGTAAAACTGCCCGTGGAGGCAACGGCCTCAAATATTTTCAGATCATTCGTATTCATACATACATCATAAATAGTGATTTATTGTATCATAATTAATCGTTTGTAGTGATTAAAGGTCGTGATTAGTTTTGAAAAAAAAAAAAGAGATGACGAAGCTATACTCTTACGTAAGGACTGCCTTGTTACTAAAATTAGTACGGGTTAGTGATACGTCAACTCCATCCAATCGTTCATTCATTGTTAAGTAATCAGCCATGTCCAACTCATCCGTTCAGTACCGTACCATTGAAGTAAAGGGCCTGAACCTGTTTTACCGGGAAGCAGGAAACCCTGAGGCTCCTACTATCCTTTTACTACACGGGTATCCGACCTCTTCACACATGTTCAGGAATCTGATTCCGATTTTGAGCCAGCAATTTCATGTCATTGCACCGGATCTACCCGGATTTGGCTATTCTGACGCACCCGATCACCAGGACTTTGAATACACTTTTGATAATCTTGCCGGAACCATGCAGGGGTTTATGGAGAAGCTTGGCATGAAACGCCTGGCCCTTTACATTTTCGACTATGGAGCCCCCGTTGGACTGCGACTGGCCATGGCCAATCCGGAAAAAATTACGGGTATCATTTCCCAAAACGGGAACGCTTACGAAGAAGGCTTAAGTCAGGAATGGAATCCCATACGGCAATACTGGAAAGAGCCAACGCAGGCCAATCGCGAGTCGCTTCGGGATTTTGTCTCGGAAAAGGCTACCTGGTTCCAGTATCATGAAGGGGTGCCGGACTCATCACTCATTGCCCCGGAGACCTATACGCTGGATCAGCATTTTCTGGACAGGCCGGGCAACATAGAGATACAATTAGACTTGGTGAGAGACTATAAAACCAACGTGGAGCTGTATCCGGCATTCCATCGGTACTTCAGAAAATACCAGCCCAACTTGTTACTGGTTTGGGGAAACAAAGACCCGTATTTTTTACCCGTGGGAGCGGAAGCCTATAAGAAAGATCTGCCTGAGGCCATCCTGAAATTCTACGATACAGGGCATTTTGCCCTGGAGACGCATGCCGCAGCAATTGGAAGTGAAATACTTGACTTTATGCATTTGCTGCCCAGGTAGCTGAAGTTAACTTCTGTTCAATCCAGACAGCCTGGTGAAGCTACCGTTCTTACGCTTCATCGTTCAGCTTCCGCTGACCCCTATCTGCCCTTTTAATCCTTCCTAACCTTTCACAAACGACCCTTTAAAGACCTTTACACGAATAAGAGGCCATTTTACTGAGACATTTTCTACTCTTTAACGGTCGTTTGTGAAATATTATAAATCCCAAGGATTTTCTAAAACTAATGAAGGAGGAACCTGCAACTCCTTTTTTTTTCGATCAAATTCTACTTTAGTAAATGGACCGTAGAGTATTCCTTTTCCCTGATGATTCAGAATCCAGTAGTTTTCCTTGGCAGCAAAGATCCGCTTGTAGTAAGGATCAGCAGACAGGATACGATCAGCTAAAGCTTCTGCATATACACTCTCGTATGGGGTGCGTCTTTGCATACAAACAGAAATTTCCGTTTTGTGAGCCCTTAGATCTGGCACTTGTTTAGCAATGATAAAATCATCGTTGAAGGCTATTTCTGTAACCTTACCATAGATACTTTTTCGGGTTGTATCCTAAATCATGATCCCGTCGCCATCCCCTCCCCAAAACAAGTATCCGTTAGGCAGATCTACATACTAGTCTGCTCCCCCTCCCATAAATCCACTTATCATCAATAATACATACACAAAGAATAGAAGGGACCGGGTACCAGGCAGGAGAAATAGCTTCTGTTTACGAGAATGCCTAAGCAACTATTTAATACTTACTTACATAACAGTATTTTGAGCGTTGGAGTCTATTTTTATGAAATTCAAACCGACGCTCGCTTCCAACAATTCTCATTGCTCTGCTTACTCCATATTCTGTATGCTCAACAAAGTCAAGCAGACTTTATGGAAATGTACAACGTATTAACTCCGGAAATGGAAAAGACCGAGATGGCTAATGAAACGCTGCAATTAGCTCCAAAGGCTCTATCAGGTATGAAAAGATCTTTAGATACTATTTAAAGGCTTTTATAGGTATACTGTTCTATAAACGTTCTATTTGTAAAGAGTTATAGGTAGCGTAATACAGTAACCTTTCTGATAGTGCTTTTATCAATAATACATGGAGAAATATGTGACTTTAACGGATTTACAATTGGTCGATCTTTTAAAAAAAGATGACAGTGATGCATTTTCTGAGATTTATAGTCGATATGCCGTTTTGTTGGTAGGTTTTACAAGCTCCAAATTATTTGACCTCGAGGATAGCAGAGATATCATTCACGATGTTTTTGTAAAGCTCTGGCAGGAAAGAAAGCAATTGAAAGTTGACTATGATTTAAAGGCCTACCTGTTTAAACTCACCCGCTATCGCATCGTAGACAAAATCCGGAAGAATATCACACGCCAGGAGTACGCAGCAATGGTGAATTCGCTGGCTGTCAGCTATGGAGTTACGACTGAGCAGGAAATAGCCGCGAAAGAACTGGCCCAAATTATTGAAACCTCGCTGGATAAATTATCACCACGAGTGAAAGAGGTTTATTTATTAAGCCGGGAAGAAAATTTAAGTATTACATAAATTGCTGACAAACTGCAAGTTTCTGAACAAACGGTAAAAAACCAGCTTTCTACTGCTTTAAGACACCTTCGAGCTTCACTGGCCGTGGCATCTGCCGCTGCGGTAGTGTTCTGGCTTTCCTGAATTCCGCATTACCCGCTCCTTATTCAAGGAGCGTTAGCCATCCCATAGGATTGCTGTCATTCTGCACCTCTGAAAAAATAATTCATTTCCCAGTAGTACTATAGGGCATCTCATACGGCTACTGTGAAATGGATAGCCAATGAATCGTCATCAACTAGTCGCCTTACTGGACCGTTACGTGAAGGGCGAAACTACAAACGAAGAAAATCAGCTGGTAGAACGCTGGCTGGAAGAGAACGGCAATCGCAATCAGGTATGGCAAAGCCTGGATCAATCCGACAAAGATCAATGGCTTTCCAGTGTGCTTAGCGACATTAACAGCACTATTCACCCGGCAGAAGTTAAAGTGGTGCCACTCCCGCCAACCAAGCGTTGGTTATGGCAACGTATTGCGGCGGCGGCGGCAGTAGTGCTAGTCGTTTTTACGCTGTACCTGCAATGGCCCTACTGGCAAAGTCTCCTGCATCCGGTGCAGCTCACCGTACTCCACGCCCCCGTTAACCAGAAACAGGTAATCACGCTTGCTGACGGCAGCCGGGTTTGGATTAATGCAGGGTCGGAGTTAAGATATCCTAAGACATTTAATGGCAAAATAAGAGAGGTTTACCTTTCCGGCGAAGCATATTTTGATATTCATCATGACCCTGCAAAACCCTTTATTATTCATACCGGTGAGGTGCGGACAACGGTATTAGGGACGGCTTTTAATATTAAGGAGGACGAAAACAAACATACTGTTCAGGTTACGGTAACCCGGGGTAAGGTAAGCGTTGCCAATGGCCGTAAACTATTAGGTATACTTATCCCGAATCAGCAGATCAGTTTCAACACCTTAAAAGAGGAAGCTTCCCAGGCAACGGTTAATGCAGCTGCCGTCATTGCCTGGCAGCAAAGCGATCTGTATTTTGAGGATGTGAGCTTTGGTGAAGCGATTGAGCGATTGCAACAGCACTTCCAAGTGAAAATTAGTTTCAGGAATGAAAAATTGAAGGACTGCCGTTTTACCGGCACTTCAGCTCATGGAGAAGAATTAGATAAAGTACTAAGAGTCATGTGTGCTTTTAATAAGGCTACCTATGAGGTCAAGCCGGATGGCAGCATCGTAATAGATGGACCAGGATGCAGTAACTGAAAACCTAAGATGCAAAAGATGAACAGTCGCTAAGCCTTATAAATGCTTTCGTGTTCCGGGTAGGATCATAAAGTCAAAATAGCCTGTAAACTGACTGCAATCGGCTTACAGGCGTTCCGGAAAACCGGAGTTTTAAATAATCGCGTCACTTAAAACATTTAAAAGTATGAATATTTCTGCAAAAATGCGGAAACGGGGAGGATTATGTACTCGCCTCAGCGGTGCTATTCAAGCAGGCAAGCCATTTATTTTTAAGCTCATGCGTGTAAGCGTTGTAGTTACCTTCATTCTGCTAACAACTTTCCAGTTACTGCTGGCTACTACCACCCGGGGCCAGGACATGCACACGGACCGGGTCACTATCGGTATGCAGGAGGAAAGCCTGGCCAGTGCACTCCAAAAGATCGAAAAACAGACCTCGCTTCGCTTTTACTACCGTAAAGCGGAAATTAAGTCACTGACCCACCTTACTCTACCCTTAGCATCAAGAACTATAGAACACACTTTGCAGGAACTTTTGCAAAATACTTTTCTTTCATTCCGGCAAATCGAAGGTCATATATTCATCGAGCGTAAGCCTATACAGATCAACTATGAGATCAAAGGCCATGTACTAGATATCAATCATAAACCAATAGCGTTTGCCAATGTAGGTATAAAACAGCTCGCCAGCGATCAGTTAATCCAAGGTACCCACACTGATACCGAGGGATTTTTCAGACTTACAGTAACTGAAAAAGGGGACTATCTGATCAGAATTTCGGAAGTAAGTAAAGATAGTTTGTCTCTTGCTCTAACACTGGGCGACATAAAGACCATTCAATTACCAGATATCATACTTATCGAATCAACCAGACAACTCAAGCAGGTAACCATCACCCGTAAACGTCCGGTTCTTGAACGAAAAGCGGATCGATGGATATTTAATTTGAACAACACTATCACGGCCAATGGTTCTTCACTTTTTGAGGCTTTGCAGGTAGCACCTTTTCTAAAAGTATCTGACAATGAAGTTTCTATGGTGGGTAAAGGCAGCATGGGGGTAATGGTAAATGAAAAAATAATTTACCTGAGTGGCACTGACCTGACTAATTATTTGAAAACACTCCGATCCGAAGGGGTAGATAAAATCGAAATCATTACCAACCCGCCGGCAAAATATGAGGCCCAGGGCAATGCCGGCCTGATCAACATCGTGTTAAAGAAAAACGAATCTCTAGGCTGGCGTGGGTCATTAAGTTCGTCGTTTATACAGCGAACCTATAGCTCCTATACTAACAATCTGGCTCTTTTTTTTCGATCAAAAAAAATCAACAGTTCTTTTACATTTAACCAATCAAACTATCGTGGTATTATTAAAGAGTCGAACGATATAATGAATCGACCTAACCCCATTCTTAGTAAGGGTCAACGGATAACGACAACACCCGACCTGCAGGCCAGTCTGAGTCTGGATTATGAGTTGAATAAACGCAATAATATCGGAGTTATTTATAATTCGTCAGGCAGCGAATCGCACACGGCCCTCACTAATAAAACCAGCTATACTACGGGCAACACGGTTGACTCGGTTTTGAACACCACGGCTGAAATTTCAAGGCCAATGGTTACGCAGACGTTAAGTCTATACCATGATTTAAAAATCGATTCAACGGGTACTAAATTAACCAGTTCCATTAATTTTTTTTCGAATAAACCTAAAATAAAAAATGACTTCGTTTCTGAATCAGAAAATATTAAATCGACCGTTTTAAATAATAGCTTTTCAAAATATAATATTGGGTCCATTCAATCAGATCTAACCTTGCCTTATCAATGGGCAACCCTGGAAAATGGCTTTAAACTTGCCCATTTTAAAAACAGTGCCCTGGTAGAATATTATAATTATTTTCATGAAAATTTCCTCATAGACGAGACGCGTAGTAACGAATTCGACTATTCCGAAAATAACCTGGCATGTTATTTCAGTATGGAATCTGAATTGTTCAAACAATGGATCGCTAAAGCAGGATTACGCTATGAGTATACGACCATGAATGGCTATTCGCCTACCTTAGACCAGCGTAGTAAACGTCAGTATGGAGCCTTGTTTCCTACGGCCTATCTCCTTTACAAAGCCAGTGAGAATGATGTAATTTCTTTCAATTACTCGCGAAGAATCAATCGTCCTGGCCTTAATTTCTTAAACCCTTTCGCATTTTATTCCAATATCTACAGTTACTCCGTCGGAAATCCGCTCCTATTACCTTCCTATAGTAATAATCTGTAAATCAGTTATTTATACAAGGACATAGGGGCATTAACCTTATTTGCCCAACATAACAGTGATTTATTTTCATCAATCACGACGGTAAACGGACCATCCGTGATTTCAAGGGTAGAAAATTATTTGTCACAGGAAAACCTGGGAGCTTATGTATCATTCAATAAAACGTTATTTAAGTGGTGGGAAAATAGCACCTCCGCCTCTTTTTTCTTTGCATCCTCAAAATCTAAAATAGAAAATGTTCCTACTCAGAATGGAACTTCCACATCGTTTAGTGTCAATAATAGTTTCAAGGCAACTTCCAATTTAAGTTTTTATCTTAATTTCAGTCAAAATCTTCCCTCAACCAGCGGAAACGTTTATACCTACAGTCAAAGTAATTTGACTACTGGTACCCGATTAAAGTTACTTCATAACCATTTGATCGTTAGCTCATCCCTTTCTATCGGTACAGTAACCAGGTACGATATACGTTTCAGTGATTTTGTGCAGGCTATTAAAACAGATTACGATTATAAAACCTTCAACCTCGGTGTTACCTATTTATTTGGAAGATCCAAGGTTTCTGGTAATGATAAGGATATATCCTTTGATGAGAAAAGAAGAGCTCAATAATGATGGGGTTTAAAAACCTGGTAAATTGCAATTGCCCTCAACGGTTCCAAGTGTTCGTCCAAAGGACGCCACCAGGAAAAAAAGATGAAAAGCAGTTTACAACTGTCTTCAGTCATCGACTGATTGCTAATCACTACTCATGGCAGGAGTGAATAGCGAAGCCTCACCAATCACTATTCCACCTCATGCGTAAGAAGACCCCATTTCCTGAAGCTAAGGCAGGGATCTAATTCATAATGTTTGAAAGATATACCTATTTCAGGAAGATACCCGCCAGTATCCTTTCAAATAGGTTCTATAGATTTTACGTATGGGCTACTTGTCTGGCAAAAATAGCGGTTCCTGAGGTCAGTATTAAAGATAACTTCTATCAGATGTAGGTATAAAGCATGTAAAATTAGCTTTGTAATATACTTAATTATAGAGTAGAGAAACATTCATTTGAAAAGGCTATAAGCTTACCATTGAAATAATTTCGTTAGAGAAAATGAAGTTACTACAGTAGCTTTATTCCAAGCCAACCGTTTAACCTCTAGCTTATGAAAGCACTCGTTCACGTGATGGCAGTGATGTGGACAGGAATGTCATTCTCCAGCTGGGCACAATTCCCCTGCGAGCATCCTTCCCCCTCAAGTCCTGCCACGGTTCTCTGGAAGATTTCGGGTAAAACCTTGTCTCAGCCTTCTTATCTGCTGGGAACGATGCATCTGATGGAGGTAGAATGGCTCTATGAGCACTCCCAAATCCTAACCGTGCTGGATCATACCGAGTACCTGCTTACCGAAGCATTTACGACTCAATCCAACCAACCTTCCGTTAAGGCATCTTTGCTTAAGGCTCTACCCTTATTGACTCCTTCCCAGTATAACACGTTAGATTCTTTCTTTGTGGCCCGGATAGGAGAAGGCATCAAACATAACCCGGAAGCCGAAGCCATGACCGTAACCGAAATGGAAACGGCGATTCTAACCGTACTGACGGCTTCTTCTTCAAAACCGGATGGACTTACCCGATTCATGGATCTGGATTTATTTAAACGTTATGAATCCCAGGGCAGGCAAGCGGAGCGTCTGGACCGTATTCCGTTCACGGCTTTTGATTCGACAACGACAGATCAGGCAAAAGCGTACCTCTCCCGCTCGCTCAAGTATATTAAGAATAGCGATAAGCCCAGCTGGAATGTATATGGGATAGACGATGCCGATCAGGCCCGGCTCTATTACAGGCAAATGAAATTTGATTATCAACTCGATCAGCAGCCCACCCCGATGGAGCACTCCAGCGATTTTGATTTCATTCCCATCGAGCAGCGAAATAAAAACTGGATCCCTAAAATTATTACCTGTATTTCCAGTAAGCCCTGTCTGATTGCGGTAGGAATAGGGCACCTTTTTTACAGAACGGGAGTCATTAGTCTGTTACGGAACCAGGGCTATACAGTGGAACCCATTTATTTAACAAAAACGAAGTAATTCAAAGGTTCAATACTATTACATCTCATCATAAAAGAACGTATGATAGCTTTTTTAAACGGTCTTACTTTTAGCAATAGGAGTACTATTATTTACCTGTATCAATAAAAACATTTATACCCTTTCCTATAAGTTATTAATTAATTCGTAAAAGCCCGCCTTGTACGTGTCACTAATAGGAATGGCCTTAGAACCCAAGTAAATCATCCCTCCATCAATCAGCCGGATGTGTGCGAGTGAGACAATGTAGGAGCGGTGAACCCGGCAAAACTGCCCAGGCGGCAGTAGCTCCAGGATCTCTTTCAAAGCCATATACGTCACAATGCGTTGCTGAATAGTGTATACCGATATGTAGTTATTCAATCCTTCAATGTAAAGGATGTCACTGAAAGCCACCCGATGAAAGGTGTGTTTGGCATCTCCTTTCAGAAAGAGGTGCGTTTTTTCCGGCGTGGAACCCGAGGGACTCGCCCTCTGCAGAGCTATAAATTTGGACAAGGCTTTTTGAAAGCGTTCCAACGCAATCGGCTTGACCAGGTAGTCCACTACGTCCAGATTGAAGCCCTCCAGAGCGTAGTCAGGATAAGCCGTAGTCAGGATCACTTTACAGGTATCCCCGCAAATTTTAACGAATTGAAGCCCGGTCAGTTCCGGCATCTGAATGTCTAAAAACACCAGGTCAATCATTCCGGCGTTCACCAGCCGTATGCTTTCGTACACATCCGTAGTGGCTTTAACCAGGGTAAAGTCGGCGTTTTCAGCCAGATACGTTTCAATTATTTGCGTCGCGTAGAGCTCGTCATCCAGGGCTAAACAGCGGTAGGGTCGTTTAATACTCATAAGCTTAGCATCAGAGAAACATGGTAGGTGTCGGCCTGGCTTCGGATGGTCAGGTCGTGGCGGTCTGCGTACAGCAGGGCCAGCCGCCGTCTTACGTTTTCCAGTCCAATGCCGGTCGATGGTAGTTGGGAATGGCGATTTACGCGATTACGGACCTGAAACAGGAGTTGGGAATTACGGATCGTTAGTGTAATCGAGACAGGAAACTCCGGATCGTTGGTAACCCCATGTTTGAGAACATTCTCGATGAACGGCAGCAGCAATAAAGGAGGGATTTCTACGGACTCCACGGGCCCCTGCACCCGAAACTGGTAATGAAAAGCCGGTGAAAAGCGTAGCTGGTATAGACTCAGATAATCCTGAATAAACTGGATCTCTTCTTCCAGGGATACCTGCTCCCTGCGGTTCCTGGTGAGCGTATACTGCAGCGTTTTCGATAGTTTCATTACGGCCGGGGCTAGTGGACCCGGCAGGGGTAAGGCCATCGCGTAAAGATAATTCAATGTACTGTAAAGAAAATGCGGGTTGAGCTGCGACTTCAGCAAGGAGAGCTCAGCCTGCCGAAGCTCCTGAGCTAACTGCTGATTGTGGGTCTGGGTCGCATACGATTTGGTTAACAGATAAATGATAAAGCCAATAAAAACGCCCGGGAACGAGTAATACATGTTTTCATAGATGAAAAAGGGTAAATCGATTCGTTCCCGGGTGGACAGACCCAGCCATTCAACAAGCAGGATTTCTTCCAGCCCATAGCGGGTCAGGACAAATCCGATCAGAATAGCCCCAATGCTTCCTGACAGTTTAAACAGCGTTTGCCGCTTCCAGTACCGGGGAAAGATGTAGAGAGCACTGGCCAAGATTACGCCCATTTGTAATAGCTGTGAGCTTACAATCAGCAGGATGCTTTGCAGGGATACCCGGTTAAACACAATAGCCCCGGTTAGTAAATACAGGGTAGATATAAACCAGACCAGCACAAAAATCAAGGGCAACTGACTTCGCTTCATCCTTCAAAAATACAGCTTAATCCAGCGAGGTGCTGAACATTATGTTAATGGCCTGATCTATTATGTAAATACCTGTTTACCCGCTTCACATACCGGTTCAGGGCATCGGGATAATAAACTAGGATCGGTTCGAGGGCCATGGAATCTTTGCTATCAGAACACCTCCCCTCCTACTGGTTATGCCCCGATTCATTTTCTCTCTCTATTTTCTTACCCTGTTAAGTAATTGGACTCTATTCCCTTTGAATGCTGCCTATGGCCATTCTTTCGCCCTGAGTGGTCAAGTCAGCAGTTCCACGGACAGCCAGCCGCTCGCAGGGGTACAGGTGATTCTGGAGTCTTATTCCAGCCCTGCTCGTTCCCACGATGCCGTTTCGCAGAGTGACGGGCGATTTTCCTTCGGGAAAATAAAGGAAGGACTTTACCGACTGAGCCTGTCGCATGTAGGCTATCAAACCCTGGTTATGGATTCGATCCATTGTTACGCTTCGCGAATGGATTTAGGAAAGCTGAGTTTACTGGCTTACTCACAGACCTTGAATGAAGTAGTAATCCGGACTAAAAAGCCGGTGATTCATTATGAGTCCGATCGCTTTCGAGTAGACGTTCAGGCCATGAATACCCGGGGCGATCAGGCTCTGGATCTTTTGCAACGCATTCCGGGCGTCAAGCTGGAACAATCAGGTGACTTAAGTTTACAGGGGAAAATGAATGTTCTGGTCTATATCAATGGCAAGCAAAGCTACCTGACGGGCAGTGCCCTGCTGAGCTATCTGAAAAGCTTACCGGCGGGTGATATGGCCTCCATTGATTTTTTGCCCACGCCACCGTCATCCTACGATGCAGCGGGCTCGGGAGGGGTGATAGACATTCACCTCAACCAGCGTAATGAAGACGGCTATTCCGTAAACACCTCGCTTTCCATCACCCCACTGGCCCGAACCCGATCCGGGCTGTCTACCATGACTACGATCCGGAAAGGCCGATGGCAGGGATATGGTCAATGGGGGGCAGATTATAGTCCTTCTTTCGAGATAGAAACGACGAACCGACAAACCCAGGAGCATCGCATGGATCAGGTAAGTCAGCAACTCGCCCGGCCCAGGGGTTTTTCAAGCCTCATGGGTCTGAGTTACCAACGCTCTCTGCACGAAGTCATAGGCCTGGATGGTAAGCTCATGCAACAGTGGACTACGCGGCAAACGGAGAGTCAGCTATCGCAAGCAGGGTCCATAACCTCAGTACATGTAAACCGGCAGGACAACCACCAGTCTCAGGCTCAGAGTGAGGCTCTCCATGCCTTTTATAAGCGAACGCTGGATACGCTGGGTTCCACCCTCACCCTTGACGGGGACTACTACCACATCAAATCAGACCAGGAGGACTGGTTTAGCAATTTCTACACCATGGGCTCTGCACCTGAGTTTCGTTTTGATTCCAGGCAGAATCTGTTTCGTTCCTCCACCCTTTACGCTTTTAAAGCAGACTGGATCAAAAAAACGGCCTTTGCCACGTTAGAATTGGGCGTAAAGGCTGGTCAGGTTACCAATACAAACGTCGTTAATCAGGATTCCCTGTTAGGATCCGATCAGCGACCTATCGTTGGATATACTAATGTGTTCACGTATCGGGAACACATTCAAGCCGTCTATCTATCCCTTCAGAAATCATTCGGGCCTCTGGATCTGAAGGTGGGTGTCCGGTATGAGTACACCCAGGGCTTTGACGACACGCGTCAACTCGTTCATCACCAGTATGGATACTTATTCCCATCCGCTTCTCTGATGGTCCGGCCAGGAACCCATCAGCTTACCTTTTCCTATCGAAAGAGTATCATCCGACCAGTGTATACGAATCTGAATCCCTTCTCCTACTACTCCGATTCTTATACCCTTCAAGCCGGAAATCCCGCCTTGAAACCTGCTTTAGCTCAAATCGCAGAATTCAACTATGTAGTAAACAACACCCGGCTTTTAACGGTCAATTATATTTATTTGAAGGATGCGACCCTGGACATATTCACGTATGATCCGCTCCGGCAAGTCAGTGAATCCAGCCCTCAGAGCATTGGCCAGTTGCAAACCTGGTACATCGCTACGGGTCAGGCCCTGCAACTCAACAAAAGTTGGTCGCTAAGTACGGATCTGGCCGTATTGTATAATCGCATCAGCACCCCCCTTCATCAGACTCAATGGAACTGGACGGCTCAGCTTAATTCCGACTGGCCGTTGAAAAAAGGCTGGTCAGCTTGGTTACTCCTGAAATATGCCTCCCCTAGTCTCTATGAATTATCCCGCGTTTTTTCGGTAGGTACTGCTTCGGCAGGAATAAAGAAAATGGTTATGAAAGGAAAAGGCTTTGTAACGGTGGAAGGAAGTGATCTGTTCTACAGCGACCGCTATAAGACTAGCTATGACTATCAGAACATTCAACAGGAAACCTTAAAAAAATGGCAGAGTCGGATCCTACGGCTTACGTTGAACTATACTTTTGGTCGGTCACAGGTAACGTTAACGAATAAACGGGACGTAAGCCCGGACGAAATGGAGCGTTTAAAATAGCAGGCATAAGCGTAAAGGTTTCTTTTAATTTGGATACCTATGATTAAAATAGTTGAAGTGTTGGGTAGTATCCTAGTATATCCCGGTGAATTAAAAGAGCAATCGTGAATTCAAACATGCCTATCAGAAGCTCCAGATTATAAAAAAAACGATAGAATTTTAAGTTACCTTTCAGAAGAACTACCAAAGAGTATTCAATCAAATCTTTGCAACAGTTTGGCTAAAACCACCTTTATGCTTCGTCTTCTATTGCATGTTACACTAGCAACATTCTTACAGAGCAAGAGCCAGCCAATTTTATGTATGCAGCATACTTGTCCTATGATTAGAATTTAAGCTAACCCATTAATATATTATTTCGTATATAGCTAATTAAGAAACTATTTAACTCTAATTCATAATTAATTTAGTGAATTTTCTATTAAACAATAGTCATATATATATAAAGGAAAAATTATATATATTTATATGTCACAACTTATAATATTGTAGAATAATTTCTACTATATATTTTATTTTTTATTCATTGATAATGAATAAATTTGCCTGTTGATAAAAAATATTTATCAACTTTAATTCTCTATTAGATATGAAACATTATTACAAAATTGGTTTTAATTTAACCATAGTAACATGCTTATGCATAAGTATGTTTGCTTGTCGGCAAAACGAAGTCACTGAAATTCAACCCGTACACCAAGCTAAACTGCTAACAATTCAAGAGCAGCAATCTGATTTTGATCAAGCAGCTCTTTTGATAAGCTCAATTTCTAGTGAATCTGGGATAACAGATGAAGTTTTTAAAAGCGTAAAACTTAAATATGAAGGCTATTCCCAGATCATGTTTAAGTATTTATTTGATAATTTATCAGATAAGCAAGGTCGTTTGAGCACGAATGAAAAAATATTTTCGATTGCACTTACAGCAAAATATAAATCTGGGAATTACCCTAAAAGTAAAATAATCTCTCCTAATAAGGGTGGTAGATCAGTTAACAATGATTTATTACAATATCTTAAAGAGCAAAATGTAGAAATTTACTGGCCTTATTGGCAAGAGTGGGATGGAAAAGAATTACCTACTATTACATATACCCCAGCAGACAATGACTCGGTTAATATTGGCTACAAATTAAAAGTTAATCCTAACGGTAACGGATATTTAACAGAAACCGTACGTGTAAATGATGACTATGCTTTTGCTCATCCAACTTGGATATTACAAAACAACAAGCCATTACCAACTACTGATCCACGTAGTGGTATTTTTATTCCTAATTACGGGGATGATTCATATACTGGATTAAATCCTTATACTAAAAGTGCAAGGATAGCTGAAAGTCTTGTCCCTGCTGATAATAGAAATGGTCTTGCTGATATCAACAAAATTTTCGTAGGTAAAGCAAGAACTAATGGAAAGAATTTCAACAATATATTTAATGGTGGTTCAAATGATTTAATTCTTTATTGCGGAGACGAACGTACAGCTGGAAGTTCTGCTCCTCAAACCACAACCTTCAGTATTGACCGCTGGGCTGGCCGTAAAGGCGTCTGGCGTCGAGTGAACAGTGTATGGGATGAAAACTGGAAAGGTGCTGAAGTAACACAGTGGATGGGAATTGAGTGTATTAACTGCCAGCAAGAGCATGAAACCACCTTTACTGCAAATGCAAAATTAGTTAAGAAAGCCACCGGATCTATTTCTTCTGAAGATGAAAAGAAATTAAAGGCTGGCCTAAGCGTTGAAGGGGGTTTTGAAGCTGGAATAAGCTGGAGTATAAAAACTACTCATATAAACAAACTCATGTCCCGTAGAGAACGGGATCGGCGTCAGTTTTTTGCTGAAAACTACATGAATGCTGATGGAAAGGGAATGGAAGAAGGAGTAGCAGTACGTGACGGTGGCCAAGCTGATAGAGGCGGACAATCACAACTTTACTTTACTATTGAAGTGCAAGCTTATAATTACGTGCCTTAATTTGATTAATGGGGATCAGCATGTACTGGTCCCTACTCTTTTGTTATGAAAAAAATACAATACAAACATTTAATTATTCAGTTGATTTTATTTGTTTTTTGCTCCGAAAGCTTTTCTCAATCCTTTTCCGGAGGTTTCAAAGTAGGATTACATGGATATCGTAATCAAGGTCAAGTTACAGTCGCAGGACCCTTTCAAGTGAAGACTAATTTAGACGCTGGTTTTGATGACCCTTCGTACCACTTGTTTGGGCGTTTAGACTGGGCAAAATTTTATGTACAATCAGAAGTTCGGTATAGCACTCCTTCGATTAGCTATACCCTATATAATGTAGATCCTGACAATCCTGCTTATAATCGGTATCGCCCTTTCGATGTTTTAACCTATGGAGATGATGCTCCAACTGTAGATATTCCTCTCACGGCAGGAATTAAAATTTTAAAACATATTCGTGTCTATGCCGGGTTAACTCCATCCTTTGCCAGGAAGCCTAAATTGCAGAGTCCACAAATGAGTGGCGTGAATATAGAAGTTGTTGATGCGATTACTCGTTCCTATAACAGCTCTCAGCTTTATGGTTCGATAGGGTTAGGATTAGATTGGAAACGTTTCTCATTAGACTACACTTTTGAATCATCCATAACGCCCGTATCCAGATCATTTATTTTGGATCATAAAATATATCCTTTCAGAAGAGTATCAGATAGAAGCTTTATTGGTCTTTCCTATCGTTTTTACCCTTGGCCCTGGAATGCTAAGTTTAATTAAAACATCATTCATATCTACTACCACAGTTTTTATAATCAGAAAAGAGGTAATAGATAATGATAAATAACAAATTATCATAGACTACATTCATTCTCTAACTCATTGTTAGGCGACAAACTTCCTTATGGGTTCAGCTACCTCCTGGCTTCAGTGCTAGTGTTGATAGGTATTGGCTTCCTGAGCCTATTCATTACTGAAATCAATACTTTTACCGATTCTCTATTTTGCAGGGATCATTCTGCTGGCTTATAGTAGCCTGACTCAAACATCCATTTACCTAACAGAGGCTTCTCTTGCCGTAGAAAAAGACGAGATAGAAGCCAAGAAAGAGGCAAATGAACGACTGACGCCCGCTCAGGTTGGCAAGCTCCAAAGGATCATCCTGCAAAAAACTCAGGACGAGAAGCTCTATCTGGATCCACAGCTCACCCTTCCAGCCTTGGCACTGAAGACAGGGATCACCACCCATGAGTTATCGTACGTACTTAAGAAGGGATTAAGTAAGAACTTTTACCAGTTTATTAATGAACTGCGAATTCAGGAAGCGAAAGCCTTGCTTTTATCCGATGACCTCAAGCATACTGATCTGCTGGGTATTGCCCTCAAAGCCGGTTTTAATTCCAAAACTACCTTTTACACAACCTTCAAAAAAGCCACTCATCTTACGCCTAAAGAATACATCAAGGCTCATAGCTCAACCACTTGAACGTACTTATACTCATGAACAAATTTGCAAGGCAAGTTCATATGCCGTAAGTCCCTATGTATTTGAAATTGAATTAAATCAGCAGTTCTAAAGCAGGTTGTAGCGTAGTGATTAATCTTAATCCTTTATCTAGATATGCTCGTGTAGATAATAAGTTAAAATCATAAGCAACCAACGTTACTTTTAATAACGCCTTGGAAAGGTTCGTTTGTAAAAAGCCATAAGGTTTTTGTCATTCCTTGTTTAACAGTTTCTAATCATGTATTAGCTACTATAAGTTTAATACTCCTTATTATGTAACTAATAACTCAAGCAACTCTTGCTCTAATCCACACAAAATCTCCTGTTTGGTGAATCCCGTTATCGGTACATCTCTAGCCGTAATGACTATAGGTTCCTGCATAAACGTTGGAGCAGCTACCGTAAATGTATGGCTGGAGGGAGTCTGTCCGGGTAGACTAGGGTATACTAGAAATACCCGGCGACTCCCTCTCCGAAGAGCATAACTGATCATCTGGTAAAGATCCGTCTGACTGATCCCCGCCTTAGCATCCGCTTCTACTGAACGCACTTTGTATTTGGTATCAATGATTATCACCTCCCCTTCATGGGTCATAAGAAGAGCATCATTTTTAATGATAAATACGCCTTCCTGAGTTAGTTTACCCGCTTTTTGTAAATCAATGGAACTAAATTGAGAAGCTAGCTTCTCTTTCATCACGCCCGTTACAAACTCTTCAAATACCCGATCCATGGGTACAAGGAAACAAAACTGCTGTTCGGTAGAAGCCGTTTGATTGCTGTATCGATCCGAGAGGAAAAACCGGCATAAATCCAGGCAATGCTCATAGCCTTCGTAAAACCGATGCAGAGCCATTCGGTCACAGTCTTCCCGGCTGACGGGCACATCGGCTACTTCATCTAAATGGAACAGCAGTCTTTCTAATGGCTGCCTGGTTTGTAGCCGTTTGGAAAGTCCTACCAGTTTGCGGGTAACAAACTTGATGATCTGATTGAGCCGGTTATCGAACGCAAACGGCTCATATTCACAGACTAGCTCTTGCCAGTTGCCCTGGCTTACACTACTGCGTATATAACCTAACGTATCAAGCCTTCCCCGCAAGTAAGGCATGCGTTCGGTGACTGACTCGTACTGATGATACGGTTGCTCCTGGATTAAGGTCTCTGCCGTATAAGCAAAGTATTGAAAGAAAGCCTCCGGCAAATCTTCTATAGAATCTGAATCGCTACTAAGTTTCGTAAAAGGGAACTTAAAGCTTTGAGCATACGATAACCACCATAGCACGTGTTGAAACGCCAGGCCCGCCTGCTCTACGTTGAAAAGCTTGGGAATGATCTCGATGGTTATGCCCTGAAACTGAATGAAACCCACATATTTGCCTGCTCTGATGCGAGGTCCCAGGTTAGGGCCTGCGTATTCAAAACTTAGAAAAGGCTGCTTCAAAGACGCTTCTTGTGAGGGATCCTCCCAAAGTCTGCTTTGCCACACTTCGTCCAGGTAGTTTTGCAGAGCGGGCACGTCAACGGTTAGGGGAAGCGTTACGTCTGCCTTTTGATGCTCAACCAGGGTTATTTTCATCCTAAATCTTTTACCTTGAGTTGATACGTCCTGGTATCCAGCTCTGCGGATAGTCCGGCTTCCGTTAAGATCTCACGTACAATAGTGGTCTTTCCATTAAAGTATTCCATGAGCAGGGGAATTACACGCTGGTTAAACACCTCCCCTAACGCTTCGTAAGGTTTATGAAGAAAGTAGGCATGGCCTATCAGATAGTCAGCGGTGCTTTTACGATGGTAAATACTATCATTTAGTTTTTTTAGAATGTTCGCGACCCGGCCTTCCATCCCGGCAAGCTCATAGTCCGGATATTTCCCCATAAATTCAAATCTCCGCCGCAGAGCGATGTCGAGTAAGGCTAACGACTTATCGGCCGTGTTCATCGTCCCGATTACGTAGAGATTCGGCGGTAAAGCAAAGCGTTCGCCCGAGGGAAGTGTTACACTCAGGGCATTGGCTTGTCCCAGGCGTTTATCTTCTTCTAAAAGCGTAATCAGCTCGCCAAACACGCGGGAGATGTTAGCCCGGTTGATCTCATCAATTACTAAAACAAAGTTTTTAAGCGGCTCCGTATGGGTTTGATGGCTACCAGAACTAATGAGCACATCCAACAAGGGTTGATAATACGGCTTTAACCCATTAGTCTTCAGATCCTGATTTCCTTCATACAAAGCCTTGAGAGTGGCAATACTCAATGTATGCTGCGAGTCCCCGCGGTTCTTTCGAAAGCTGATACTTCGTTCCGAAATATCCGTGATATAAAATGGTATTCCCGAAGTCATCTGAACCCGTATTTCCTCGCCCTGCTCGGTGAAAGGCTGCATAAAACGCTGAAACACCTCTTCAAAAACAGTACGCGAAGGAATCTGTATCTGGCTACTCTCATAGTTAAGTCGTGCCCGCTTCGCGATCTGATAGAAAATCCCATAGTTCCGCTGGAACCGGAGGTCTTCTCCGTCCACATCAGGCTTTAGACCCATGACGAAATCTTCGTAGGAGTAATTTTGATGGAACGTAATAAACTCAATTAGCCCCGCTTCCTGCAATGCGTCGAATCGTTGTTTATGCTCGACATGTGAACTACCTTCGGATCCTTCAATGATTTTTACGGCTAAATCAATGGTTTCATACGTTTTACCCGTACCTGGAGGACCGTATAAAATGATGTTCTTCGGATAGGTAGGTAACACGGGAGACTGACTCATGGCGGAATGATGAAAAATAAGTTGGATGTCTTCGAGACTAGTTACTTCCTGAATGGTGCTTTGATACGAACCTTTTCCTAATAGTTCAAATGGCTTAAAATCTTTTTCCCATTCTACTTTCAAACTCCAGCCATCACCAGGATTACTTTTCACCGTTCCAACTCCTCTAACACCCAATACCGAGACCGAATGACCAGGTCCTTGGGTGTAAGTAACCTTTGATGCCAGCTTGGCTCCAACAGGAATGCTCTTAATTAAATCAAACTCTTTTGGCTTTGTTTCTCCATGCCCATTTACCCAAATACCTTCAGCTATGAAGCGGGCGAGTTGATCCTCTTTGGTACTATTAAACTTAGCTCCTACGCAAAAGTAACGGATAGCCTTTTCCTGAGATGCCACATTTTCGACATAAGCGGCTTCGGAAATTTCATAAAAAGGGCGGGCATCCAGAGCTTTCACTGACTCTAAAATCGAGTGATAGTCTTCCAGGGTTTTAAAAGAAGAACGAAGCCCTCTTTTGTCAAGCCAGGATCTGGTCTGTCCATTGATGGGCAAATAGCGATCGGGCTTATGATAGAACAGAGCCTCCGATAACTTAGCTGGAGCGGTCTTATAGATTTGTAAAACTTCTTTGAAGAGTTCTGGAGCTACGGCATCCTGTTCAACCTGCTCATAGAGTAATCTTAGTTTGTCTATATCTCTTTCTTTTCGAACTTTTGAATCTCCGAATAAGCGAACATTTTGAGCCGCTGCATTGGGAAGCCCGTTTACATCTAAGGGAGCCGTTGCTTTCAGGGCTAGTAGTTGCTTGAGCTTGCGTAATAACACAATCCGTCTTTGATCGCCGTATTTGTTTAGATACGAAAGAAAGGAATACGGATCCATATCCGTAAGATCGATGATCTGTCCACTATGATCTTTTTCCGTAAGTCCTTCAATGTCCAGTTGCTTTAGAAGGTCTAGCAGCTCAAGGCCGGTATAGGAAAGAAGTTTAGCGGTTAATTCTTGATAAAAAGGCACCCAGGTATACATACTAATTCAAAACTGACTAGATGGATTGAAACGAAATAGGCTCAGCTCCCTTGGCTTGGCTCTTCCGAAGATACCGGTGTGACCACAACCTAGTTGGGAAATGATTGGGGATAACAAGTTAAAAAATTCGAAGGCCGTTAGCTTATGGTCAAGCAGCCTGCTGGTGCTGTCCCACATGTGGTCAAGCTTCTCTTTAGCAATAACGTCGTACAGGGCGGGATGCATCCTCTCAAAGAGTTGCCGGGTTAAGCCAAAGTCCTGCTGCAGTTGTTGAGGTGTAAACGCGTTTTCAGGAGTAGTTTTGGCCGTTTGGGCATGCGTGGGAAGCAGAGTCCATAGAATGACTAAAACGACAAGTGCTGATTTCATCGGTAAAGGCAAGGGCATAAAAGTCACAGTTCAACGAAGGGTGGATGACTAATCGGTTAAGCACGAACCACAGTAGACTAGAAGTGCAAAATTATTACACAGGTCAGGATTTTTCTTTCTATCTTTTGAACCTAAACGCAATTTTGTTTCATCCTCTCTACCTCTTTCTTTTTCTTAGCCTATGGAACTTGATTCATTTGATCGCCATATTCTTACCATTCTGCAAGGGGCCAATACGACACCACAGCGACTAATTGGTGAGCAAGTAAATCTCTCAGCCGCTTCCGTTCATCGTCGAATCAAAAAGATGGAAGAGCAGGGGGTCATTCAAGCCAATATTGCCGTGGTCGATCCGGCCCAGGTTGGGCAGCGTATCACGGTGATTGTGGAAGTGGAGCTGGCCAGCGAGCAGATTGATTTGATTGATGAAGCCAAGAAGAGCTTTTATTCGGCCCCTGAAGTTCAGCAATGCTACTATGTGACGGGCGAAACCGATTTTATTTTGATTGTCAGTGTGAGCAGTATGGAAGACTACGAATTACTTACCAGACAACTTTTTTTTGGCAATACGAATGTGAAACGCTTTCGTTCGTTTGTTACGATGGATCGGGTAAAGGTAGGTTTATCCGTCCCATTGCATCCATACTAGCTGGCACATTTGCTCAACGGCAGTTACCTGATCTGTTGCTATTACGCTTCTTTCTGTTACTAATCTAGATTACAAGAAAACGATCTTTTAAATGAAAGACATTTATTCATTTCGGATGTTTATATGTTTAAGCCTTGTAATTAAATTTAACTATAACGATTCCACCTTTATAATTGTGATATAAAAGTTATAACGTTTTATAAAGGAACACATTGGTAAAAGGTTAACCTCCTTTGTCAGACGAGCAGCACATGAATAGATACCGTCTATTTCAAAGGATACTTGTAGGAATTTTAGGAAATAGGCTATCACTCTAAAGCCTTTGGGATCAGATCTAAGAATTAGGTTAGGAAAATTTAGTTTTTTTCACTTACCAGGTGGAGTAGATACTGTTAAAGCCTAATTAAACAACACAAATAGCAGTTATATCAACGATTCCATTCTTTTTAATTAGCAAAGAATAGAATCGTTGATATAATGGAGAAAAAAATGAAGACTGTATACTACAAACGTATACTAATGTTTTTCTCAGAAGTACTATACATCCTTCCTGTATCTTTCATACGAATCAAGTACAATGATATCTATTTATTAAATAACTGCCAGTCAATATTTTCTTTGGCTCATTGCTTGGCGGAAGTAGTTTGAATACCCTTTTGAAAGTTAAAAGTCTTCTCCATTTCCCAGGAAACTCCTTGCCCTGCACCAAATATGGACCGATATTTCTTAACGAAATTGGTGGGATCCTTTTTGAGATCGCCCTGTATTTCCGTTAGGTCAGAAAGCGTGCGTTCAAACGTTTGTCCAGATAATGATTCCGCTATATCAGCTAATTGCCCATAGGTAATGGTATCTCCACCGATATAAACGAGCCAGGTACAGATTACTGCGTAAGGTATGATTCCAAGACTTCTTCGTTACAAATACATAGCTATTGGTTCCTCGCACAGTTTTTACCTGCACATCAATATGTTTATCATGATCAAGTCGAATGACAAAGTCAATCCCTCGATCATCCACATCATTATAGTAGACCTCGAAGCCAGCCATGGTGAGCCAGATTTTCACCCAATACTCTCCGATTCTACCTACTTGCAAATGACCCAATGTAGTAAAATCCAGTTCTTCAAAGTAATGATGATCCATATTTTGAAGAAGTTATAATTAGCCCATCAATTTAACTACTCTTTGCACTTGTGTAAACTAAAAGCTACCTCCGTTGCGGGTAGTAAACCCATTGGCATTGAGTTGCCGGGTAATTTCGACTCAACTATAGCTAAAGTCCCGTAATATCTTGGTGAAAGTCCTACCCTCCGGTTTTTCTGATCGGTTTGAGCATTGAGCTGCCTGTTCAGCATTGCATTGCGTTTAGTCTACTCCGTTGAATAGTGGGTGTTAATAAATTAAGCTTCATTTCTTCTTCTTGGCCAAAGCTATTTTAGTTCGACTCGCGATTAGCTCGCATGGGGCCATCGTAGTCAAAATACCAATCGTTACTCGCCAATATCAAGATTATCAATGCCAGTGGTACCAAAGGCATTTATTTAGAGTGCCAAGAGATAATTTAGTAGTTCTTCTTTTAGCTGGAAGGGCGATTAAAATCTTACTATTGTCATATGAGCTGCTTTTAGAACGTACTCTTGTACAGACTTTGCTGTAAATCCGCATTAGTAAGGGCCGTTCGAAGCCTGTTTCAGATTTGGGCTAGAGTATCGTCCTGCCAAAATCCCAGTGAGGTCCAGATAGAAAGATGTCTGATCGCTCAGGGCTTCTTTAATCACCTGACTATAATCGGCAGGTTGGATCTGTGAGAGGGCAAAACCCTCCTAACAGAAAATAATCGATAAGATCGTAATATAATATCTAAGGTCAGATAGTAGCTTTGATCAAGCTTCCAAGGCTCATAAGGGCTCAAAAAAGCTTTGAATTTGGTTTACTACTGTCTTACTAAGGTGAGCAATTAAGGTCACTCGCCTTCTTTGATTGGAAAATAAACTGATGACCAGGTTTATTTGATATCGATCCGACGTTATTTTTTCGAAGGCATCTCCAAACATACATCTTATCACCAAGCTATATTCATAGGTATAATATGACCAAGTATAATTCCTAAAAAAACTCTAAGAACTTATTTGCAAGGATATTAATCTAGATATCCAAACTTTCACTTCTTCCTGTAACTCTTCCTTAGACATAACTCCAATTCTGTTTAACTCTCCTATCAATTTTAATTTAGTTTCCTCAGAACTGAAATTGCTATTAAATCCTCTAGGATGATACAAATGAAACATATAACCTTTTACACGCCCCACTTTCATATCAAGAGTCTGCCATCTTCTTAATCTTTCTGCATCTTCGGGTCCCCAACCATAAAAGTTCTCATTTTCTAATCCAACTTTAAAATATGCTGCTTTTTCAGCTAAAAAGCCACCGCCACATGCCTTTTTTGTATAGGGAGCCATCATTGAATCAGCACTCTTCTCTAAGGAAATAATATTGTGAGTATCAATAAATTGTCTTCGAAAAGAAATACCAGTCTCCATGTAGCTTCCGTCATATGGGTATATAAATTCAAAATTTCCAGAACGCAGACAATGTACTGCAGAATACATTTGACTAGGATTTACGATTACATCGGCATCCCATACTGCTACATATTTAGTTTTTGTGTAAAAAACTAAATTATTTATATACTTTGTTCTATGAAAAATAGGATTATGGTCTTTGATAAAAATTATTTCTACCCTAGGATCTAAGCATCTTCTCAATAAATCATTATCTTCTTTATCCGCTTCCAATACTATTATATTCGTATCAAAATTGCTTAATATATAATTGGTTACTGAAACAAGATTTTCAAACCTTTCTAGCGAATCTATTCTTACAGGTATAAGGAATGAAGTATCCCTTAAATTTATTACTTGATTAACTGCCATTATGAATAATATAAATTTTGAAAAAAATCTACTTATTTAAAAATAAATAAGTATAAATAATATCTATACCAATTCCACAAAATACTACATACACCAATGCAAATAAAAAAGCAACCAGAGCCTTTCTTTTGTACATATCAACATCATCAATATGATCAATATCTTCAAAATCCTCTTTAGGTAAAATTGGTTTAACTAAAAATCTATATAGTATTAAATATACAATAAAAATGAAAAATATAGCTCCTAAGACAGAAAGTTTACGATTACCTAATTTATTTAAATATATCTTATAACATAGAATGAATGTCCCAAAATAATAAAGAAACAGTAAGCCTATCATTCTTATACTCAAAGAACTCTTTGCAGTTTCCTTGCTTTCTTTTATAAGTGAATAAAAATATATTCCTTTATAAATATCATTTAGATTTTGTTTAATATTCATACATAAGTAAATTATTGATGGGACTAATAGTAGTACCCATCAATGTACAAAAATTGTTTATGGGTGATGTTCCTGCTGCTCTAAAGCTGTAGCATAAAAACCTACTGCTGCAGATACACCTGATATTGCAAATGCCCACCATCCGATAGGGGCAAGGGCTACGCCACCTAACACAACCCCTGCCAAATTCCATTTTTGCGAAGGGGTCATCGAGTTAAAGTCAAAGCCTGTGTCTGATACCGCTATTGCAAACTGTATAGCTCCAACACTAGCACCTACTATCCCAATTCGCGTCGATGCACTTTCCAGTATTGTTGAAGTTTTTACAAAGTAGGCATCTTGGACACCTAGCGTTTTAATAAAGTTGCTAGCATATGTTGCAGATGTTCCAAGAGAAAAAGAGCTTATGTTAATAGTAGTCAAGGTTTTATTTAACCTTTCCATAAACAATTGAAAGTCTGGCGTTTGCTGCTCGGCAACTTTCACCATATCGTAATTTGCAAATGGCGAATATACACTGTTAGTCGGTGGCGTTGGCGTTACTCCAGGAAAATAGCCCCCGCCGCCAGTAGGAGCACCACCTCCAGTATATCCGGATCCATTGTTCCCATCAGAGCAATAAACAAATACCTCTCTATGCAATGTGTACACCACTTCGTGACAGTTTGGACCACAACTGAAACCAGTTACTGTCTGATAAGAGTAATATACGTTCTGGCAAAAGGTCGATACTTTAGCACTTCTCTGACGCTCAGCATCATAATAGGTTTCTAATTGACCTTCCAGAAACCTCCATATACGTATAGGCTGCTCATCCCAAGAACAATGTATAATCATTCCAGTAAATTTGGCAATATCAATATTTGTCCCTGGTTCATGTATAAAAGGATCATATGCAATTTGCATCAGGGCCCCTTCAGTTTCGCCGTTTTTATTAGTGTATACAATAAATCCTTCAGAAATGCTCCACTTCAGAAATTCTGCTAACTGAGGTATATACTCCTCTCCTTCCCTCCACGTAACTAATGTAGGTAATTGATTTTCTGATGCATAGTTAGCTGGAGCCCACACAAAATCTTCCTTCTGGCCCTTTACTTTTGACCCTTTATTCCAGTCTAATATTCTCTGAATTGAGGCAGATTTTTTTCGAGCTGCATCACCTTTATATTTAGGTAAATATTGGTTTTCAAACCAATCCTTAGACTCTTTAATTGATAGTGATTTTCTTGGTATATCTCCATCAATATCAAATGAATCTTTACATCCATACGTAAATGCGGTACCCGTTAAAGCAATCAAGCTCTTAACAAAATCTTTTCTATCCATAATGACAATATTATTGAGGTATTATAAAATTTTGCCAAAAAATATATTGGATAATTTCTTTGAGCAATTGCTCTATGGCAATAAATACGTATAGCGTATTATTTATTTTACTAATATTGCATGCTCATCATTTTTATTAGGCATGAGCAATATGAGTAAGATTTTTCAAGAGTTAAATAGGCATATTAAAGTGTGTACTAAACTGATAAACAAAATCAATAATTTAGGTATAAAGTACACATTTACCGCAGGTGAAAAGTTATTACAACCAGGAGAACAACAAAATAATTTATTTTTCTTGGATAGTGGAATAGTAAGAGGCTACTATAAGTCAGGAGAAAAAGAGTGGACAAGTTATTTCTTTCAACCAGGAGAGTTTATTTTATCGATTGATAATTTTTTGTTTGACTTGCCATGCACAGAATATATTGAAACATGTACTCAAGTCAAATTAATAAGCTTCAAAAAAAGCGACTACCTCTTGTTATTAATGGAACATCCTGATTTACATATATTTGCAAAAAATATATCAAACGAGGGGTTAAGAAAGTTTACAAGTCGAATGTATAAATGGCGGATGTTACCAGCGAAGGAAAGATATTACAGTTTTGTTGATGAATTCCCAGAGATAAATAAGAGTGTCCAGCTCAGACATATTGCAAGCTATCTTGATATTACTCCCTATAGTCTTTCTAGAATTCGTAAATTTTATAGAGAAAAATTTCACTAAAATACTGCATGTTATAAATAACCACCTAAATAAATCAGCACATCCACATTAATAGGTAAATCTACTTATATAATATCTTAATTCGCTCTTTACTCCCTATGTTGCAGGCGAATGAAACATAGGGAGTAAAGAGCGAATTAAATGATCACTGTCACTTTTGGGGGTTTATAAACTCCTCCGTAATTTGCTAGGGCACTTTCAATAATGCATTAGAAGCAATAAAGCTCAGCGGAAAATGCTCAATTATCAAACTGAATTCATTCTTCGATTGAGTCGATCCTATTTTAAGGTAGACAAGGTTGTAGCATGAGCCGTTCATTCTACTTTCTAGATTTGATAATGGCGGAGCTGGTGAGACCCTCTCCTTGACAGTAAGTAAAATTTCATTGGTCTGTTTTTGGGCTTCGAGTCCCAGCCCCGACCTCCCCTGCTTGACAGTCGATACTCGGTAATAGGCCACAAACACTTGCCTCATCTTTTAAATTATTTTAGTAATTAATTGTTTTACGAAGGAAATTTTTCAAAAGTAGTAAAAATTACAAAGCATGAAGGTTCCTTTAGAAAATGTTATATAGGTTTGAAATATAACTAAAAACTATTATAATAATCAAATCATCATTAACACTAATAAATAAGCAGAATATATAAAGTCTGAAAAACTATTTGTAAAATGGTGTAAAAGCACTAATCATAATTATCATCTATTTAATGTAGTAACACATCAATATTATTTATAAAGCATAGGAAGTTTATAGTTTGTGATTGACCATTCTTAAAAACACTGTATACCTAATGGTTATAATTTTATATTATGTTTTATTATCAATTATCAACATATCTTATATATACGAAAGGTATGGCTCCTGTTACCTCTTTAAGTGTTACGTTTCTTCATCATCAGGATAATTAATAATATACCTTATTAAATAGAGAATAGCTATAATACATTTGATCATTAAATTTTAGGATCCGCTAATGGCTGCTTACAAATTCAAGTATGAATGCTAAATTTCTCCTATTCATCTTTATGGAAGAGATAGTACTGTAGTAAGCTAGACAGCTCATCCAGGGAACCTCCTAAACTCTCCTTTCAGTCATGTACGCAGTCTATGCCTTGGCTGAAGGAGGTGTATCCTTGATTTGGCAATACCCTTTTACTTACTCCCCCACCCTGCCGTTAATTTGCTCAGCATTATGAGCCGCTTACATTCCGGTTGATTCGCGTAACTCAACTATACCGGTCCTAATTCCAACCCAGGACCACTGATAAAATCATTGACCTCTTCAAGACGTCTTACATCTATCTTATAGACGTCTTGAAGACATTTGAATTTATTTTTTGGTTTCTGTAGCCAACCCAGCCAGACAATGCTTAGACTAACCGTTTCCTCTAAATCACCCAATGGGAAACAAACGGTAGTTACCAGAAAAATAACTCATTCAGCGGTGTCTTGGTTATGCCTTAGAGACGTCTTAGAGACATAACGCAGGTGCCTGGATTACTGGTGATCACTAGCATGAATAGTTTCTTCATTCCCTCTCGCCTATTGCTTTGCAGAAGACTTATAAACTCTACCTTCCTTTTTACGAATACATTCCCTCAGGATTTACTTGTCTCTTATTACTGCACATCAATAGCTAAGTAAAAGATCACCGCTCTAGAAAGCGGGCAGACACCTATCAGACGTCAATCTGACGTCTGATAGGTGTCTGCCCGCTTTCTATTTCTCTGAACAGCAACGTAAATTTAAGCAGGTAAAAGGCAAGCCTAATATTCAGCTAATAACACACCATTAACCAGCAGATTCATTCCTTAGGAATACTATGCAAGTATCCTTTTTCTGTAAAGGCAGTAACTGATTCTATATAAATAATAGTTACCATAAGACGTCTCTGAGACATACATTAGACGTATAAAAGACGCCTTGATTAAATTCGAAGGTGTTTACCGATTTGCTTGAACCCGTCATCTATTCCTAATGTCTCAAAGACGTCTTAGGGGCGTCGGTAAGACATTCCTAAGACTATTGATCTCTCTCAAAGAATCCTTGCCCACGGACCTCTGAGCGACTCATGTAAGGTGTCTGATAGACGTACCTAAGACGTCTTAACCAATTTCCCTTTGACCCAGAATTCCCTGTACGTTTCTAGGCAGCGTGCGTTTTGCCCCAAAGCAGGCGGACCTAACTTCTGCCTTCAGTGAGTACACGTTAAACCTGGTCCTGTTTGATCCTTTAATTCCCTATGCGAAGCAATGGCTTGTTGTTTTATACGTTCCGGATTCCAAGGGGGTCATGACCGGCCGTTCGGGCTATCACTGACATATCTGAATCCATACAATTGGATCACTGCTTCGACGCATAGCCAAAGTCACCCGCCTGAAGGCTTATGTAATTCAATAAATGTACGCAGCTACTCCTTGAGCTTTTTACGGGTTCATTATGCCTGCATTGCCGCTTTTAAGAAAACCATCTTAATTGCCGATCGCAGGTTAGCTCGCAGGGCGTCAAAAGACAGGAGAGAATACCGCGTTAATCATAAAGTTCAAAGACATCTCTTAGACTGACTAAAGACGTATAAAAGACGTCTCCTAACTGAATACATTATTTTTCAGCCAAGGTCATTTAAACGGAGACAAGCAACATCAATTCTATGCATATCTTTATTGACATCTTTGAGATGTCTTAAAGATGTCAATAGCCTGTATCTAATAGAAGTTCTTTTAGATAATTCTTTTAAAACGGCCTAATGAGCTTGGAATCAAAGAAATTAATGATTTACTTTGGCGTCATAAGGACGTCGTTTTGACATATTAGAGACGTCTTCAATAGGTCTCACAATTGACACTACCATGGTCATTACAGTAGGGGGTACCAAAGGAGGAACGGGTAAAACCACCATCGCTACGAATGTAGCGATCTATCTGACTCAGCTCGGAAGAGATGTGTTATTAATCGATGCCGATGACCAGCAAACGGCCTGGGATTTCTCGACGTTCAGGCATGAAACCCTGGAAGGAAGTCTGGGATATAACCCCATTAAAATGAATGGCGAAACCATTCACACGCACATTCGGAATCAGTCTAAACGGTACACCGATGTGGTAATCGACACGGGTGGGAGGGATACCGCATCCCAGCGTTCTGCCCTCGTGGCCTCAGACGTTTACCTCATTCCTCTGGTCCCGCATATGTTTGAAATGTGGAGTCTGGCTAAAGTGGATCACATGGTACGGGAAATTCATACCTTTAATCCAAACCTGAAGGCGATGGCGTTTCTCAATAAAGTGGAACCCCGTTCCATTTACGTCGAAGACAGTGTAAGCCTTCTCCAGCAGGCTACTGACATTGAGTACCTCAACGCTCCTTTAGGAAACCGGATTGTTTACGTACATTCTTCCGTACAGGGATTAGGAATTGGAGAATATAAGCCGGTCGACAAAGCGGCGACCAAAGAGTTTACTGATTTGATGACTCTGGTTCTGGAGCGAGCCGGACAACCTGTACCCAACCATGGCTAAGAAAAAACCAGGACTGGCCATGCCGAAATCCACGCTGATGTCGGCGGCCGAGTTAGAAGAGCAATTCATCCAGAAGGGAGGGTCGTCTCCTTCGTTATCCAAACCGGCTCCGGAATCGGCCCCTGACGCTGAAGACGAAGAAGCCATCCACCGTTTTACCCTGCGGCTTCCGAAAAGTCAGAAACTGGCCATTGATCAGGTCATTAATCAGAGTGCGATGTTGAAACGCCTCGGAGCCACTCATTTCATCATTCAGGCCATTGAAGAGAAACTCGCCCGGGAAGCTAAATCCCAGCAGAAATAATAGGCAGAAAGGCTCGATGACTCGAGCCTTTCTGCCTTAATCCAGCGTGAAACCCAGGTTTTCGGCCAAGGGCTGAAAAGTGGTCCTGATCTCTTTGAGTTTTTCCGGGTATTTCTGCTGAAAATAATGAATTTTCAATCCCTGAATCATTCCGGAACCCTCCTTCAATTGCTCGGCCAGGGTGGAAGGAGTAACCTTCATTTTATTGAAAATCGTAATGGCAATCTCCAGGTGCACAGGGATGCGTTCCTGCTCACTCAAAGCCTGAATGAATTCAATGAAATGCCGGGCTTCCTGAAGGTCCCGAAGAGCCGCCACCATTACTTCATTCAGATGATTGGCGTACAGATCACGTAAGGTATTACGGGCCGTTTCCAGCGAATCTTCTGCCTTGGGTTTGGGAACCGTGTGTACCACGGGCGGGGCCCCTGTCTTAACTTTTCTGCGGGAAGCCGTTTCCTTATTACCCACTACTTTCGCCAGATAGGCCACCGGATTTTTTATATCATTCCGCTGTTCCAGATACGAGAGTCCCATTTCCAGATTACGCTGCACCTGATCCGTACCGTATTTATCAATCCAGCCCTGGTAGGTTGCCTTGGAGACAAAATACATTTTGAGACGGGTGAATAAGGGATCCTCCGGAGCTGATTCATCGTCGGCCGACAGAAAATCCTCCGGATCGTCCACGCCCGTTAATTCCAGACTTGGTTTGCCTTCCAAAACAAAACAAACCGTGTGCGTAACCCGCTGTCGTTTGACTTCGGTAATATCCAGAATCTGAATGTCCGTTTCCCGGTTAATCTCCTCCATGCAACGCAGGAGAATCCGGTGCTTGAAATCCGAATACTTTTTATAGGAATCCTTGGGCACCGAAAGCATGAATCGCAACTCATCAACATTGTACTTCGGGTAGGCCGTTTGCTGACGCAGCCGATGCTTAAGAATCATGTACAGCTTGATCGAGTAGGGGGAAGCCAGCTGAGTCAGATACTTCGTGGATATGCTTAAATACTCGCTCTTGAGCTGAAGCAAATAAGGCTTTAAATCGGGGTGGAACCTGACCAGAATATGAGTTTTATCGTCTTCCAGTAAAGGTTCGGCTTTTTTATCCAGCACCGGAATGGTAATTCGGTAGGGCTTCCCGTCAATTTCACCAATGCGGGAGAACGTTCGGTGCGACAGATTGAATACCGCCTCCCGTAGGAGTTCATACTGGCCTCCCGAATCATTTAAATCGTTATCGCGGATGATTTCAGCAATACTGATGCGTTGCAGAGCAAATTCATCGTCATCCCGGTGTAACATGGTCAGTAAATGAAAAAACACCCGGTATTCATTGATGGAGAAACTACTCTGGGCTTCTACCAGGCCGTCTTTCCCGGCTTTAATCTGCACAAATTTCTTTACGGGAGTGGTATCCCGGATTTCTTCGATAAAAAGAGGCTTAGAAGGTTTTGCCATACGATCGTATATTTTGTCGCCGCTGGATGCTCTGGACAGGCTATTCCGAGATATTCGTCGCCGAGAAACGAAGCAACTCGTTGATCTACAGTGATTTGTTTACTACCAGAATGCCTGTTTAAGCAAAATCAAATATAGTCCAAACATTTGAATCTTCCGAGATATTTGTCGCCGAAGGCTGAGGAATACTGGTTAAAACCGACAAATTAGTCGCCGAAAAGATCGTATAAAGAGATGATATGATTGCTATTCATCTGGTAATCAACGACTTATCAAACGAGTTTTGACCTTATCCACACGAATACTACAGCTCCGAGATATTTGTCGCCGAATTCGAGATATTTGTCGCCGGGACCGTATAATTTGTCGCCTGCTCCGAGATATTTGTCGCCTGCTCCGAGATATTTGTCGCCCGTTCCGAGATATTTGTCGCCGAAGGCTCTATAAATCATTGATAAACAAGCACTTACGAGGGGTCAAAATAGATATCAAAATAATAATCAAAGTAATAATCAAATCTTTTGATTGATCCGAGATTTTTGTCGCTTGATTTTTTTAAAAATATCATTGCTGATAATTAGGGCTTTATAGTAGGGTAAAAGCCTTATCTATGTAAAAAGTTAAGATTAATCCGGCGACAAATATCTCGGAGGATTCTATTCACCTCTGATAATGATTTGATTCGTTCCCTGGTAGTAAAATTTCCATTGGTTATTATACATATGTTATATTAACGTTTTTATATCGTTATAATTTCTAATATTGTAGGTCATAATTAATTCTTGGATAAGGATATATATGGTTTCACTATTCTAGTCATTCTCAGCAAACACAACAACAGGCTTTCAGATCAGGTGTAGTTAATAGTTTTTTTAAATAGTATATAAAGTACTGTCCAGAGAACTGCTGAGTTACTTTACCCACGGAATTCAGAAATCCTCCTTACATTACCAGTTTAAATCATTCCCTTCATCAGCTTCTCTACTTCCAGTTTTTATGCTGTGCCTTATTTATTCCGTACTGGCTCTGTGCTTCCATAGTTACTTGCCCGCAAAGAAGCCGTCTTCCGCTCAATCCTCGCTTCCGGAAATCCCCGTCTTCATCAATGGACAGGACGGCTATAACTGTTACCGAATACCAGCCATCGTCAAAGCTCCCTCGGGTGAATTACTGGCCTTTGCCGAAGGTCGTAAAAAGGATTGCGGCGATTTTGGTGACGTGGATCTTGTATTACGGACCAGTCGGGATCATGGCAAAACCTGGAGTCCCCTTCAGAAAGTAGTCGATTTTGGTGAAGCTCAGGCGGGAAACCCGGCCCCCGTTTTTGACCTGACCGATCCCCGGTATCCTCAGGGGCGTTTATTGCTGGTGTATAATACGGGTACCGCTTCCGAACATGACGTACGGATGGGCAAAGCCATTCGGGAAATCTGGTACATGACCAGCACGGATGCGGGCAAAACCTGGTCTTCGCCCGTGAACATCACTACTCAGGTATCCCGTCCGAACCACGTGGCTACGAATGCCCGCTATACATTTTCTGAGGACTGGAGATCCTATGCTACCACACCGGGGCACGCTCTTCAAATCCAGAACGGACGTTACCGCGGCCGTCTATTTATAGCAGCCAATCATTCGGAAGGACCGCCCCAGGAACATTTCGCGGATTATAAAGCCCACGGATTCTATTCCGATGATCACGGAAAATCCTGGAAACTCTCGCCGAATGTTAGCTATCCGGGAGGAAACGAAAGCACCGCCGCTGAGACCTCCACGGGTGGTGTGTTGATGAACATCCGTAATCAATCGGGTGACGTGAAAGCCCGTTTGCAGGCTTTCTCCAGTAACGCAGGCGAAGCATGGACATCCGTGCGGGTAGTCCATGAGCTAAGGGATCCGGTCTGTCAGGGTAGCCTGATCAATTATCGTTCACCTGGCAGTCGGCCGGTGCTTCTGTTCAGCAATCTCAACCATGCAGATAATCGGGAAAATCTGACGGTACGCGTGAGTGACGATGACGGGCAAACCTGGTCCACGGGAAAGACTATTGACACGGGCTCAGCGGCTTATTCAGATATAGTCGTACAGGGTGAGGGACAGGTTGGAGTTCTCTACGAAAAAGATGATTACACCAAGATTACATATACGTACTTTCCCTACAGTTACCTGACCACTAAGTAGCAACCTTAGTGAGGAGCCTGCGTTCAAATACAAAAGTTATATTAACTATATGCTCTCAACAGAATGATGTAAATAATCGCATTCAAACGGACCCCTAGAGTCTCTGATTCCACAACATCTCCCATCATTGAATCTGAACTCATTAGGCTGCGTGAATGCGTATCTCTTTTCAAAATAAGGCATTGAAATGAATTTCAAAGGCTTCGTTTTGTACCCTGTTTTCTCCTGGTGAAGCATTTAACATCTTCCGTTTGTCGTCAGGTATGAGAGTACCCATACAATAAAATTTGATTCCCGCTTGATTTAAAAATGGCTGGATAGTAGGTTTCTAATCTAATTATTTACCTGCTCTATTGATGAATCGTTTTTATTTACTAATTGCTTTCATTCTCCTCTTTAATGCTTGTTCAAAGGATCCGATAAAGGGACCTGTCGAGACGGAAGATTGGATAAAAATTACTTCCCCTGTTGATGGAAATGTTTACGGCGTGTACGGCAATATTGACCACACGCTGATTATCTCAACTGGATACAGGATTTACTATACGCAAAATCAGGGCAGAAGCTGGCAAAAGGCGGATTTTCCTCCCACCGCCTGGGCTTTTGGTTTTACCATGAAGGGTGATACGCTGTACAGCCTGTCAGGGCGGGGGCCAGGCTCTGCATCACCGGGAGTTTATGCTTCCAGTCCGGATTATTTCAGTGTAGATCACGGCAAGACCTGGAAGGATCAACGCACGACTATTCCTCCTTATGGAATGCTACGCGAGGCCTACAGGGCTATCCAAACGCCCCAGAACCGATGGAAAACTTCCGGCGGTATCAGTTACGAGATAGAAGAATTGAAAACACCGATGTGTCCTGCCTGCACGACCATCCATTATCTACAGACGCCGGGACTCCAAACTTCGGATGGCCGTAAGATACGTTTACCTCAGGAGCATCAAATCCAGAGTCTGTACCTGGATTCCAGTCAGAGGCTCTACGTTGCCGGATCCGCAGCGGTTTGCGGGGGCACGACAGACTTTCATTTTTGCGATGGACAGCGAGGGGTCATTTATATTTCTAAAAAGGCATTGCCCTAGCCGGTAACCGTATGGCACAAAAAAGCCTACTCATGGGTATGAGTAGGCTTTTTTCTGAACGCCTCTTCAAAGCCGCCACTCATCCGATTGATCCAGTGGGACAAAGATATAAAACAGCAGGTAACAAAGTCATTAAACTTCGATTAAAGGTTCTTTATGCCCCGTCAATTAGCTACTATCCCTGATAATTTGAATTAATAATTCCTTTACTAATTCAAAATTTCTGCGTTTGTAAAGACAATTTGAATCGTTCACTGGTCAAAAACGATACCCAAGTTTCATACCCACGATGGAACTGACGCCTGCTCTGGATAACTGAGCCCATCCAAATTGTGCGGCCAGGGGAATCCGAAATCCGATGAGGTATTCATATTCAATCTTTAGGTGATACCCTACGTTCATTTCATCCATTCGTTCATTGCGAATGCTTACACCCCGTATCCCGCCGTTGTTATCCCTGAGAGAAGTGGCTTCTCGTAACGCATCGTCTTTACGGTACCAGAAGGAAGGACCACCACCCAGGCGTAAGGCATGAACGGGATGACCTAACACATCAAACCAGGCGGTTACATCAGCGGTGAATCGCTCTCTGGGGCGTCCCTTAAAGTAAAACGTTCTGAATAAAAACTGCTCATTGTCCTGTTTAAGATAACCGGCACTGGCTTCTAACACGAGACGGTCCCGGAACAGATGCCGGGCGTAGCTGGCGGTATATCGAAAACCTAACTCATCGGGAGCGTCCAGACTCATATAGTCAAGTCCTGCCCGAACCGAGTTTTTAGCGGGCATTACCTGAGCTGAACACTCGGAAAAGCTCAGCGAGAAAAGCAGGAGGGTAAGAAAAAGTTTATGCATAGCGGATGGTTGAATGAGTCTACTTATGATCCGTTACTAATCCGGTTTCCTGCTTTTTACGAACGTATCATAAGCCTTTGGTAAGGTATTTCAAATGCCTCTAATTACCAAAATAAAAACCTGACTTTATCTGATTCAGGAGGCATTGCAGTAAACAATTAATCAGGTATAAAATGAAATACAGGTCTTACAGAGAACTTTAGTTTAGAACGAATTAATCACATCAGGTTCACAGCATCTTTCGCAGATTCGTACGGTAGTTTCTTAGTAATTCATCCCGTATGAGTAACTCTTTAACCGGGAAAAATTTCAGCCTGGCTATTCAATCAAAATCAATGGAGCATTTCATTGGCCAGCAAACGACAGGCCTGGAATCCCCCAAAGAAGTGCGGGTAGCCACGGTCGACTCTATTTATTCAGTGTTCACCTGATTGCGTGCCGGGAGTAAGCCGGAGCCCTTTCGTGTTCAGGTCTCTTCACACGAGAAATATACTAACTTAAATTGCTTATATTCAGCTCCGTAAAACCAGACTTCTATGAAAAAAGCACTAGTAATACTCTGGATTCTGTGGGGCGGTTGCTCGGCGGGTTTTGCTCAGATAGACACCGTAAGTTTTCCGAAGGAACGACAACAAATCCGGGAACTTATTCATCAGAGTAAACCGGATCGGGCGGTAGACTGTAGTGATTTCATCGCCGTTGGGCCGAAGGGAGATATTTCTTTTTCTCACCAGCAATGGCAGGCCGTGCAGGCCAAAGAAAAGGTAGTTTTTAAATCCGTACGAATCCGGCCGGGGCACGAGATCATTCGCATCTACGAAGGCAAGGTCGCCGTAGTCAATTTTCTGGCGGATGTAAACCTGCTGGTCGATGGACGTGACGTTGCCATCAAAGTCAGACGCCTGGAGGTTTACCATCAACTGCCCACGGGCTGGTGCCGGATGGCAGGCCAGGGTACTCAGGTGGATGAGCAGATGTTTCCCGTGAAAGAGTAACTAATTCTAAAAAAAGCCAGGTCCTTACCGCATTACGGGACCGGACAATTCCTGTAGACGGCGAACAGGGATCGCAAACCTTGTAGCGATCGTTACCGGCTTGGGTAAGTAAGAAAAACGCCTCTTCTTAAACGCAACGAGCCCTTTTGCTCCCAGGCGGAAGTTTCCTGCTTAGGAAGCAAAAGGGCTCGTTTGTGCGAGGAAAATCACTCTGGCTAAATCCGAGAAGCAATCAGACCTTCCTGAACCAGGGTTTCCCATAACTCCGTGGGAATACTCTTGGTTGCCATTTCAATGTTGGGTTTTACTTTGGCCGGCCTGGTAGTGCTTAGGGCCACGCTACTGATTCCCGGAATCGTAAAGCCAAAGGTGAAACAGGCTTCGGCGGGTGATACCTGAAACTGTTCGCAAACCGACCAGAATTTAGCCCGCCATTCCAACAGACTTTTTCCTTTCTCCGTCGCAGGATCGACTAACTGATAGTTGTAATAATCACTGCCAATGAGGAAACCACCATTGAATACGGCTGAGTTAATCACAACCGTTCCCTGCTCATGCAGGCGTTGGATGAACTCAATCAGGGCGGCCGGATGATCATGAATCGTCAGGCTATTGGCAATCATCACCCAGTCGAGTTCAACGTCTTTGGACAGCCGTTCAATCACCTTCCATTGTTTGGAGCCCACGCCTACGCCCAGAACCTGACCCGCTGCTTTCAGTTCCGCCAAAGCCCGGTAAGCTTCCAGAATGTCCTGATAGAACGCTTCCTCTTCTTCCGGGCTGGTCGCTTTGGCCAGGTATTCATCCGGATCGTGCACGGAGGCTAGCTGAGAGGTGTATTTCCCGAGTAGGGCATTACCCTGATGAAAGCAATCCAGAATTCCCTGATAACTAATGCGTTGGACGGCATCGTGGGTGAGTTCTTTCCAGACCCCCGGCTCAAAAGTTGGCTCGGGAGTCGTCAGGGGCACCTGATACCAGCCCAGTTTATTACTGATGAGCACCTGCTGCGGGTCCACGTTTAACTCCTCCAGACACTTCCCGAGTGATTCCAACGCCAGCCCTGCTCCGTACTTTCCGGCAGTGTCGAAAACGGCTTTACCGGGAGAGTTTTCAATGCAGGCTTTGACGATCTCAAGCTTGGTAGTGAAAGTGGTGGCTTCGTAAATATTGCCCAGGCAACTGGTACCAAAGATGACCGGAGGAAGAGTAATAGCTGTTGAATGGGAAGTGGACGTATGAGACATAACTAATAGAAGATAAGCCGTTGCTCTTGATGATCTGAGGTTATGGACGAATAAATCGTTGTTTTATGAAAAGAGTGCATTTGCAGCCCTTTCACCCGTAAAGAACTAAGAATAAAGCCATCTTTCCAGAGTTTAGCTTCTGAAAAGATGGCTGATTTTTCAAGGTTAATACCCCGGATTCTGAGTCAGATTAGGGTTAATGTCCCTTTCCGACTGAGGCACAGGCCACAATTCATTTTTTCCAGCCACGAAATTCCGTTTCTGATAGAGTAAAAAGCCCTGATTATCCACCGGAAAATCTTTATAGGTAGCCGGAGTATTGGTGAGTTTCATGCCCGTAAACTGCCGGTTTAACTCCGTCGCAGCCGTTCCCCAGCGTTGAATATCGTAGTAATGCAAGCCTTCAAAAGCGAACTCTACTTTTCTCTCCCGACGAATGATGGTTCGTAAACTGGCCGCATTCGTAGTGGTAACGGCAGGCATTCCTACCGAGTTACGACCCCTTACCAGATTAATGGTCGAATTTAATAAAGCCTGATCGATGGTTTCTCCCGCTTCCAGCTTTGACTCCAGATAACTCAGCAACACTTCAGGATAACGAATGAGGGGGAAATTACCTCCGTAGTTAGTCAGACTTCCCGAAAAAGAAGGGTCCATGAACTTGTTGATGCAATACCCACTCCAGTTGTAACGCGTAATGCGGTCGGGAGAATTGGACGCCGGGCTGGCCTCGTAGGTAATCCCTTTAAACTTCGTACGTCCTGGAATCATGATGGTATAGTCCAGACGCGGATCCCGATTGGCATAGGGATCATTGGAGTTGTAGAGCGAAGATTCTTCTACCGTCTTTCCATCCGTGCATTCGTAGGACTGTACTAATTCGTTATACGGAGAAAACTGGTGCCATCCGCCGTACGTTTCCGGGTAGAGGTATTGCAGCATCACGGTACTTAAGAAATCTTCCAGGTATTCGTGAGCAAACACTACCTCTTTGCTATTCTCTCCGGTTTGCCAGAAAAGTTGGGCAAAACCCGCCTGATCCACACTGTAAACGCCACTATCCATGATTCGCTTATAGGTAGCCGCGGCATCGCTCCATTTTTTTTCGGCCATTTGCAATCGTCCCAGAATGGCCAGGGAAGCCCCGGCCGTTATGCGTCCGCGTTCGCTGGTGGGACGGCTGGAAGGCAGATTGGGAAAACTGCTTTTCAGTTCATTTTCAGCAAAAGCCCACACCTCGGCTTTCGGAGTTCGCCTGATGGAGTTCGCCTCCGCAATGCTGAGCGTTTGGGTAGGCATGGGAACATCCCCAAAGTACAGAGCCAGATTCAGGTACAGATAGGCCCGGATCGTTTTTACTTCGGCAACCATCATCGCCTTCGTCGTCTCATTAATGGAAATCGTGTTGACGCGATCCAGAAAATTATTGCAACGGGCAATGGTCGCGTACGAGTTGCTCCAGAAAGCACCCGGGAGCCAGTAAGCGGAATTCAGTGTACCATTGGTAACGGCATCAGGAATCAGTTCTTTTTCAGAACCAAAGCCCGCCATCAGGTCCAGATAAATCATGGACATTCCTCCGAAGAAGTCTCCCGAAGCCCAGCCTGAACCGAAGTTGTAACAGCCGACCAGAGCCAGGTTCGCGTCTTTCTCGGTTTTCCAGAAGGTGGCATCCGAAATGGCATCCAAGGGTTGCTTATCGAAAAATTCGGATTTACAGCTCGGCACAACGGTAGCCGTGAGAATCGTCAGCAGGCCGGTAACTATTCGCCGCGTAGTAGGGAAAAGTATGTTTTTCATCGATGCTTGATCTTTTAGGAGGACTACAAGTTGAGATTAATACCGAAGGTGTACACCTTGGTAATGGGGTAGAACTGACTGCCATCTCCCGTGGCATTCGTCATTTCGGGATCCCATCCTTTGTAGAAGCGGTTAAGTGAAAAGAGATTCTGTCCGCTGAAATACAGCCGAAGCCGATTGATTTTCCATTTCTGCAGTACTTCGGCGGGCAGGCTATACCCAACCTGCAGGTTTTTCAGACGAGCGAAACTACCGTCCCGATTCCAGTACGTAGAAGTCTGAATGGTTCCGCTGCCCATCTGAAGGTTCGTCAGTTTGGGATACTTCGCGTTGGGATCGGGGTTATCGGTTGTCCAGCGGTTGTCCACCTGCCAGCGTTGAATTTGTCCGCCGTTGTAGAACGCAAAGGCCGAGTACGAGCCAATTTGTTTCTGATAACCCGCCAGTCCCTGAATCAATGCCGAGACATCAAATCCTTTGTAATCCAGGGACAAATTAACGCCAAAAGTGTATTTAGGCACGGTAGTCCCAATCACTTTTCGGTCATAGGTGGCATCTACTTTCCCGTCGGGAACACCGTTGGGGCCGCTGATATCCTTATACCGAACAAAACCCGGTTGGGCAGCGTACGGCTGGGCCGGGTAGTTGCTGATGTCGTCCGTGCTGGTAAACAACCCGTCCGCTTCGTAACCATAAATGATTCCGATGGGTTGTCCGACAAAGAGTCCGCTGCCAATGTTTTGCTGTAATCCATCGGCTAAACCTGTGATGCGGTTTTTGATGTAGGAGAAGTTCGGTGAAATGGCCCAGTTCAGGGCATTGCTTTTACCCCGATACGTTAATTGGGCCTCAAATCCGGTATTCCTGACACTGCCCACATTCACGGCTGAAGTACCCAGGCCCAGGGTGGAAGAAGTGGCAACGGTATACAGAACGCCCGTCGTTTTCTTGTCGAACAGGTCGAGCACCAGGCTTAATTTTCCTTTCCAGACGCTCACATCCAGTCCAAGATTGGAGATGGCGGTTTCTTCCCAGGTAATGTCGCCGTTGCTGAGACGGGTCGTTGCCGCTCCCGTAGCCAGCGTTCCGCCGAAGGAGTAGTTCTGACCTAAACTTACCAGGTTCTGATATGGGTACGTCCCTACGTTCTGGTTGCCTAATACTCCCCAGGAAGCTCTCAGTTTCAGGTTATCCAGCCAGGTAGCCGTGTGAAGAAACTCCTCTTCGGAGATTCTCCAGCCCGCAGAGAAGGAGGGGAAAACGCCCCAGCGGCCTTTGGCCGGGAAGCGGGAAGTTCCGTCCGCCCGCAGGTTTGCTTCCAGTAAGTAGCGGTCTTTGAATGAATAATTGAGCCGGCCAAAAACCGATCGAATCCCCCAGGAAGAGGCTGAACCCGAGGAACTCATGCCCGTGCCCGACCCCGCATTTAACTCGTACAGCAAGGAGGTGGGAAAGTCCCGGCGGAATCCTGAGATGTACGAATCATTGTATTCTTCCTGCGATACCCCCGCCAGAATGGTGAAAGAATGATCCTGAATCACTTTAGCGTAGGAAAGCAGGGATTGCAGGGTTACCTGCGTCCCCTGGCCGGAATACACGTTAAGGTTATTAGGCCCTACGTATTTATTGGCATCAAACTGAAAGTCAGAACCATAGGTCTTGTTGTAGTTACTCCAGAAGTTATAACCGACTTTCCCACTCAGGTTTAGCCCCGGCAGGATGTTCCAGTTCATTTCCGCTCCTCCTAAAAAGTAGTTGTTCGTTCCTTTGTAGAAAGAGTTACTGGCTAACCAGGCTTCGGGACTGTAATTATCCTGGTACCCGTAGGTGCCATCGGATTTACGTCCGGCATAGATGGGCCCCTGACGAACGGCAAAATTGATCATGTTGTTCATGCCGCCGCTGTTCTGATTGGGCGAATGGTTTTCGGCCGTATAGCCCTGAAGGCTTACTTTCAGCGTCAGCTTGTCACTGAGCTGGCTGTCATTGTTAAAAAGGAAATTGTAGCGGGTGTATCCATTCTTGGCCACAATGCCGTCCTGCGACAGATAACTCACCGAAAACAAATTGCGACTCCGCTCCGTACCCCCCGCAAAATTCAGTGAGTGCGACATCTGAAAACCGCTACCTGAAGTCATCAGATTTTTAAAATGCGGTACGTTAGGATAGTTATCTGGATCGGACTGGTTGCGAAAAGTCTCAATTTGAGCAGCCGTGTACGAGGGCGACTGTCCCGAATTCTGATTGGCTTCATTCTTGAGCTGAGCGTATTCCCAGGAATCCACAAATTCGGGTAAGGCGGTGGGCTTTTGCCAGCCCAGGTAATTATTGTACGTCACCTGAAGCTTGCCACTCTGACCGCGTTTGGTTTCAATGAGGATAACCCCGTTCGCGGCCCGACTACCGTAGATGGAAGCCGAAGCGGCATCCTTAAGTACGGAAACGCTTTTGATGTTGTTGGGGTCTACATCATTAATGGAAGTAGCCAGACCATCCACCAGAATCAGGGGACCGCCCCCGGCTCCGTAGGAACCAATCCCCCGGATGGTAATGCCGGCCCCATCATTGCTGGGCTGACCCGATCCCTGGGAAACAACGACGCCCGTGACCAAACCGGCCAAAGCCTGCGAAGCCTGGGTAATGGGACGGTTTTCAATTTCTTTCGTTGAAATACTGGAAACCGATCCCGTTAGGTTTACTTTTTTCTGTGTGCCATACCCCACCACCACTACTTCGGTCAGAGCTTTGCTGTCGGTTTGCAGGACGATATCGACGGCCGTCTTGCCTGAACTAACGACGACGCTCTGACTGAGGTAACCCACGGAAGAAATAAGTAACGTACCTCCTTCATCCGGAATACTCAGAGAAAATTTCCCGTCAGGGTTAGAAGTAGTCCCGATGTTAGCGTTTTCCTGGAGGCGAATCGTAGCCCCCGGAACGGCCGCTCCTTTTTCGTCCGTGATCTTACCCGTGAGGATAAAAGCAGGAATGGCGTTTCTGTGGTTACCAGGAAAAACGGACGCAGGACTTTTCTCAGCAGGTAACGGAAGGGCTCGGGTGGACCCGGCAGCTAAGGTCAATCCTAACAGGATTGCCTGCTGCATCACCCTTGGGGAAAGGGGGAAAATAGAGTTTTTCATAGTAAATGCATCAAGGTAAAATAAAGGTTATACAACAGCCCCGACTAAAGGCTGTGGAGGGTTACCCCCTGCTAACACAGGAGGAAACGGAGTCATTAGCGTTTTTTTAGTTCATAGGCTTAGCGAGCTACATGAAAAAGCATTGATAAGCTTAAACGGCGTAGGGTAGTAAGATAGACTTGATATATTCTTACTAAAATGATTGGGAAGAGGCCAGTATCCTGGACATGCTTACGCTTCCGGATGACCGGAAGTGCAAGCATCCCAAGCATGGGAGATCGAACTAACTCTACTATATATACGTAATTATCAAACCAGCACGGAAACCATAAGCAGCCTCAGGAATACAGCCAAAAGATTAAGCAGGAATTAAGCTAAAGATGCGATCCATTCGCACCCATTTTTCATCTGGAGCCGATCCGATCAGCGGAAGCTGAAATTGTGACATCAGGGCTTCCCATTCCATCACTTTGGCATTGCCTCGATCCATTTGCTCCTTGCGACTAAAGTCAAAATCATCTTTCGTTTCCATAATCATGAAGAGCCGATTGCCGGTTCGATAGATTTCCATAGCGGTTACGCCACTAGCGAGAATGCTTTGGGTAACCTCAGGCCAGGCATTTTCAGGTTTATGATAGTTTTCATACTGATGGATGAGCTCGGGATCATTCTTCAAATCCAGAGCCAGGCAGAATTTTTTCATACGCGGGTCTAGACAATTTTCAGGGCATTGGCATACCCCAGAGCGGCTTTATTTTCCGGCATCTGCACCACCAGTCCCTGACTGGTTTGCTCAAACGACAGCGAATCACTGCCCCCGAGCAGCGAGACACGGCGAACGGGGGTAGGACGTAAGCCCTTCTCGGTTGCCAGCGAAGTAATCACTACTTTTCCGTTCTCGGGCCAGCCCATCACCGTAGCATATAGGTCGTCGCCTTTGGTCGTAAACCGAATATCCCGGGCAGTAAAAGCTTTGCCTTTCCCTTCGTTGAAACCCTGGGCCGAAAGCGGGGCTGCTCCTTCCTGAGCCGGTCCTTCGCCAAATACCTTCCAGGGGCGAGTCCCGTAGATGGCTTCACTGTTGACTTTCATCCAGTTACCAATTTCGGTTACGACGGCCCGCTCCTGATCATCAATGCTGCCATCGCCCCGTACCGGAATGTTCAGCATCAGGTTTCCGTTCTTGCTGACTACGTCCACTAAGGTTTGAATGACCATTTTCGCCGATTTATACCCTTTCCGATCGTACACCGCCCGGTTGTAGTGCCAGTCTCCAATACAGGTATCGGTTTGCCAGGGCAGGGGCTCAATGGTATTGCTCTGCCCTCTTTCGATGTCCCAAACCATGCATTTCCGCTGCTGTTCATCGAGAATTTTGCCAAACACGACCGCCTGCTGGTTGCCCTGCCTGTCTATGTTTTTATTATAAAGGTGAGCGGCAATTTTCAGTCCGGCGTCGTCGATGGGCCACATCGGCAGGGCGGTATCATCGAAATAAATGAATTTAGGATTGTACTGATCAATGAGATCAATGGTTCGCTTTAAAAACTTATCGCAATACGCTTTGGTTGGTTCCGCTACGCCGTTGCCCCAGTTCCACTGGCTGTGAATCATGCCATCCTCCCAGCTATTTTTGCTTAAGGGGTGATTTTGAGCGTATAACTCCTGTGGATCCATGCCTTCCCACCACTTGCCTTTTCCGTCGGCCTTGGTCACTTTGCCATCGTAAGGAACGCCTTTGAGAGGCCCTTGTTTATCACTCCGCTGAGCCGTTTCCATCCAGCTCCAGGCATGAGACGCGTGTACACTTACCCCAAAAGGTAAACCCTGCCGGCGGGCTGCTTTTTCCCAGCCGCCAATGATGTCTTTTTTAGGGCCCACCCTGGTGGAATTCCAGGACTGATGTTTACTGTTGTATAAATCCAGGTTGTCATGGTGATTAGCCATAGCCATAAAATACTGGGCTCCGGCCTGCTTGTAAAAAGCGACCAGTTCTTCGGGATTCCAGTTTTCGGCTTTCCACTCGTGAATGACATCCTTGAAGCCAAACTTGGAAGGATGACCGTATTTTTTTACGTGATAGTTATACTGATGACTCCCTTCCTGATACATACCTCTGGCGTACCAGTCGCCCGCTTCAGCCTGGCACTGGGGTCCCCAGTGAGCCCAGATTCCAAATTTGGCATCCTTAAACCACTGCGGCGTTTGAAATTGTTCCAGGGATGACCAGGTGGGCAAAAACGGGCCTTTTCGGGTTTCCTGACCCAGGGCAACCTTGGTAAGGCTCAGCACCGGTAATAAACCAAATGTACTTTTTAGCAGGGTTCGGCGATTCATGGGCGAATGTGAAGAATGGAACTGATTTCCTGTGCAATAAATAGTTAAAACAATAACACAAATGTATTGTATCATTAAATATTAAAATTGTACAAAATGGCTTTTGTTTTTAACAAATCGGGTTCTGTAAGTATATTCGAATTCCCTTCACGCATCTACAAAGGCCAAAATGCAAAATACGGGCTTTAAATCGACATTTTCGTTACTCCACGCTGATTACGTGAAGTTGAACAAATCGTGGAATTACCAGGACGTTATGAGCCCTTTCTGTCGAATTTATCTGATCGATGGGGGGGAGGGCTCCTTAGGAGATACCGATCAGCGGCTGAAACTGGAAGCGGGATATTTGTATTTAATTCCAAGTTTTACGCGGTGTGATCATAAATGCACGGACTTCCTGAGTCAGTACTACGTTCACATTCTGGAGGAAAATCCAGCGGATCTGTCCATATTTGCTCACAACCGACGCGTCATCAAAATACAATATCAACCGGAAGACCTGAGCCTTTTCAAGCGTTTGCTGGCTTTAAACCCGGAGCGGGATTTGAGAAGGAGTGACGACCCCGGAGAATATCAGAAACAACCTCTTCTCAAGGATTTCCAGCAACGAAATAATGACATTCCCTTTGCCAGTTACGTAGAAACCAACGGGCTGATTCTTCAGTTACTATCCCGGTTTTTAACGGATGAGTATTTGTTATCCTCTCAACAAACCCGCTTACCCGTCCAAATAGAATCCGTCCTGGCCTACATCCAGACGCATTTATCCGAGCCCATCACCGTAGAGTTACTGGCTGGGCAGGTCAACCAGAGTACTCATTATTTCTCTAAAACCTTTTTATTAGCCACGGGGCAGCGGCCACTGAAATACGTGATGCATAAAAGGATTGAGAGAGCCCAATTCTTAATGCTCACGACCGCCGTAAGTCTGTCGGAAATTGCCCTGGAAACCGGCTTTGAAAGTCTGTCGTATTTTTCCCGGAGTTTCCGGAAGGTGGTGGGGCAGAGTCCCCGGCAGTACTATAAGGCTAACCTGTTTTAGTAAGCAGTCCTGGTCAGGCCTCTGGAGCTTTTAATCGGGAATTCGTAAAAGCTCAGTGGAAGTGATTCCGTTGAGCTTTTTCTGATCTCTCGCTAATACCCTTCAAACGCCTTCTTACTACTCACAGGCTAAACTTTCTTTTTTCTTAGCACTTTAGACGTATGATTTTATACTGATTGAACCTACCTACGTAAATTCCTAAATTTTCAGGTCGCACGGCAACGCGAGGCTCTAGTATAGCTTTTATACCTGCCCTGATTACCTGACCCTGCTATATTTGCCGGATCGGGCCGAATTTACGTTCTGTCAAGGCCCGGATACAGGGGCTTCACCCAGGGTCTCCTGTGAGATTTTTAAGTAGACTGCATGAATCAAAAAAGAATCAAACAGCGGATCGTTCGATTTCTTACCGGCGAGTATTTCACCGATGCCCTTCGCATCACCCTCAGCATCATCATTCCCGCAGGAACGCTGTTCGCTTTCGGGTTATCTCAACCGGCCATCGGAGTGGCTCACGGGGCTCTTCTGATCGCCCTGACCGATGGACGTGGAACGATTGAAGATAAACGCACGACTTCCGTCGTCAGTATTATTCTGTTTTTTGTGGTATCCCTGCTCACCATCGCGGCATTGCCCCATCCCTGGCTTCTGGGAGTCGTGTTCTTTGCCGTGACGCTGGGGTGTTCCCTGCTTACTGCCTACGGTAGCCGAATGTCCATTACGGGCACGGCCGCCATTGTACTCATGATTTTTATCTGGGGACTCAAACCTGCCGGGTACTGGTTTTGCCTGTATCTTTTGATGGGGGGCATCTGGTATTACGCGGTTAGTCTGCTGCATTTGTGGCTATGGCCCGAACGATACCTTCGCTATGCCATCTCGGACTGTCTTCGCGTTACCCATGAGTATCTGAAAGTAAAAGCCCTTTTCTACGATACGGATATTGCTCTCGAAGATTGCTACAAACAAGCCATCCTTTCCCATAACCGGGTAAGCGAAGCCCAGCAGCAGCTGCGGAGTATTCTGTTACGGGACAAGGCAGCCATGCATCGGGAGAACTCAAAAGGGCAGGCCCTGTTGCACGTGGCCGAAAAGACCATTGACCTGTATGAGCAAATCACGGCGATTCATTATGACTATGACTTCCTTCGAAATCAGTTTGCCATTACGGGTGCTCTGGATCTGATTCAGCAAATGATCCGTTTGATGGCCGCTGATTTGCACCAGCTCAGCGAGATCAAACCCTTTTCGACGCCGTCCGCCGCTCTGGTTCCCTTAGCCGACCGTCCGCTTTCGCAACTGACGGCAAGGTTTGAATACCTCATCCGGAAAGAAAGTCCCTCTCATGCAGCTATTCTTTCCCGGCTCCTGGCTAACCTTACAAGTATTTACGCGGATATTCAGGGCATTTACCACACGCTGCACAGCGACATTCCGGTCAGTCTTCCTCCCAAACCTGACGTAGAGTACCATCATTTTGCTCCGTTTGAAAACCTGGAATGGAAACAACTGGTCTCGCACTTTAAAATCAGTTCTCCCATCTTCCGGTTTTCGCTCCGGCTGGCTCTTACCTGCCTGTTTTGCTACGTGCTGGCTCAGGTCTTTGCCCTCGGCACCTACAGTTACTGGATATTAATCACGGTCGTAGTGATCATTAAGCCAGCGTTTAGTCTCACCCGTGAACGAAATATCCAGCGACTTACCGGAACTCTGGCGGGAATTGCCGTCGCCCTTTGTTTGTTATTTCTCATTGGCAATACGGCTGTACTGCTCGTCTGGGGGGCCTTATTTCTGCTCATTTACTTCACCTTTAACCGGACCCACCACCTCCTCAGCGTCATTGCCCTGACCCCGATGGTCATCATCATCGTCTATACCTATGGCAATAGTAGCTGGAGTTTTATTCTGGAACGCATCTACGATACCCTGATTGGCTGTGCCATTGCTTTTGGAGCTACCTATCTTTTTCCCTCCTGGGAGTCCAGCCGGGTGTTGTTTTTATGCCGGGAACTGCTAAAATCCAACGTTCATTACCTGGAAACACTCGACGATGTCCTCAGCGGAAATCCCATCAATCTCACGGCCTATAAACTGGCCCGGAAGAGTGTGTATCTGGAGCAGGCGACGCTTTCTCAATCCTTTCAGCGAATGCTTCGGGAGCCGGGTAACCAAACGGCTTCCGAGTATATCTATCGTTTTCAGATTCTGAATCACATCCTTAGTGCCAGCATTGCTTCGCTTTTCAGGGCCTTGCCGGACCGAAACGACGCCCGTACGCCCACACTCCGGAATCGGGTAAACACCGTACGAACCGAACTTCTGCAGGGTTTACTTTTTCTCAGCACGCCACCGCAGACTGCGTCCCCTGAGAACCCGGCAAATCCGGTTTCGCTGAGCTCCGAGCATTCCCCAAAAACGTATGAGGATCCCTTTTTTCTGTTGAAAACCGTCACCCGTGAAATCAGGATCTGCTGTCTGGAGCTTCGATCGAAGGCGGGGTTAAAGGGTTGAGGTGAAGAGGATCATGGGCCTTAGCAAAGCCGTCTTCACTGAGCTGCTAACGCAGCAGGAGCCAGGCCTCCGGAACGACGTATTTAACATAAGTATAATTATTCAACAAAAGTATAAGCTGTCATTTCTAAATGAGGTATGGTTTGATGGCGATGCCAGGTATCTTTGATAACTTCTGAACAAGCGTTTGACATTGTCTGAAGTAGCAAGTCCTTGAACCAAAGGTCACATGAAGAAGAAAAGCAGTTTTTCCACGCAGGGTCAGAGGGCCGATATGGGTGAATTGATCATCAACCGGATGCTTCCCAACCGATACGCTGACGCCGTTGGCCCGTTCGTTTTTTTAGACCATATCGTTCCGGGATTTCAGTCCAGGGTCCAGACAGAAGGCACCGGGGCCCATCCCCACCGGGGCATTGCTACATTAACGTATATGTTAACTGGTGAGAGTGAACATTTAGACAGTGCGGGCAACTACGCGAAAGTACACTCCGGTGGTATTCAGTGGATGAATGCCGGAAATGGCATTATCCACGATGAAATACTGAACCCCGATTCCCGAACGGATTCATCCCTCGTCCATGCCTTTCAGTTCTGGATCAACCTGCCCTCGGCCGTTAAAGCCCGGCAACCAGCCTACCTGGCCCTCGAAAGCCATCAGGTTCCGGTCAAAACATTCGGGAATGCAAGCGGATGGATCAGGGTGCTGATGGGTTCCTTTGATGAATTAGATTCCCCCATTCCCAACCCTTCGGAGGCATTTCTTTACCACATTCACCTGAACACCGGAGCCGATTTCACACTGAATTTTGCGGAACAAACCGAAGTAGCAGCCTTCCTGCCAACGCGGGCCGGTACCTTCAATGATGAACCTTTCGATGCAGGAGATTTCGTGGAATTCGACAGAGAAGCGGGAAGCATTACCTGTTTCAACGAAAACGCTGAAGCCTCGGATTACCTGTTATTCGGCGGAACAACCTATCAGGAACCCATTGCGGCCGAAGGGCCTTTCGTGATGAACTCCCGGCTCGAAATTGCGAACGCCTACCGGGATTACTACAATGGCGATTACGGCACCATTGATTACGAAAAGCGAAAATCAACTCCCTAAGCTGACCCTTTTTTCACTCTCGAATTACTGAGGCATAGCTATCCCTAACAGCTTAAATAGCTGATAATTGGATCGCCGCCATTCCCTCTTTCTACCCTCTGCTCAGGTAGCTCTGAAAATTGTTTTACGGAGGTTATTAAACCGATCTTCCGCCATTTAATATAACTTTATACTTAATTAATATAATGTTAGTTTGTAAGTAGCCTGGTTGAACCAACCCCTATATCTATGGAAAC
>CAJYIW010000016.1 GCA_913775095.1 uncultured Siphonobacter sp.
TTGGGTTTTGAGTTTTGAGTTATGAGTTTTGAGTTTTGAGTTTTGTGTTTTGAGTTTTGAGTTTTGAGTTATGAGTTTTGAGTTTTGAGTTTTGAGTTTTGAGTTTTGAGTTTTGAGTTGGAAAGAGAAAAACTGTAAAGGTAGAGAAGCCGTTTGAAACTGAAAGTTAAAACCCTAGCGGGGTTAAATTCTTAATAGCCCCCGGCTGGATAGCCCCGGATGCTAATCCAGGGTGAGAACCGGGTTACCTTCCCGCCCTGGCTGGTGTCTCACCAGCCAGCTGTAAAGCATGTGTTTGGTGAGGACACCAACCATGGAATGGGAGCGGCCGCCACTGCGGTTTTAGGGTTGGAAAGAGACAATCGGTAACGATAGGGACGACTCCCACCGCGGCTGGTGTCCCCACCAGCCGGTTGAAAGTGTTTGGTGAGGACATCAACCACGGAATGGGAGCGGCCGCCACTGCGGTTTTAGGTTTGAAAGAGACAATTGGTAACGATAGGGGCGACTCCCACCGCGGCTGGGGTCTCACCAGCCGGTTGAAAGTGGTTGGTGAGGATACCAACCACGGGATGAGGATAGCTCCGGGCTGCCTGGCCCCGGATGACAATCCGGGGTTATCGATAAGTAGAAACCCTGCCCTGACTGATGTACCGTTCTCTCCGGATATAACCCGGAGAGAACGGTACATCAGTCAAGGCGGAGGAAAAGACATCTGAAATGAATAATCCCTCCGGCTAACCTCAGTGCGGTTAGAAACGCCTCTTACTGGCGTCTGGCTGGCAAGGTTTGAAAGAATGCTAAAAATACCGAATCTTACACTCTACGGCCACGGAAGGCGGCTTGACCTCAAATTTGAAATCATTGAAAGTAGGTTTGCTCAGGCCGGAAAGGTAAAAGTTGGAAAAGCCCACACCCTCTTTGGGAATACCGAGCATGTTTTTCTCCATCTTATCGCTGTTGTTCTCATCGTCAACCAGAGCCATTCCATAGGTACCGGCGGGGACGTCCATCGTCACCTTGAGAACGCCATTGGTAACGGCCGACTTAGGAAATTTTTTTCGGGAAACGGGCTTCTCATCTTTGAACCCCTGTTCATCTTTAAACACGGCAATAATAATCTGGCCCTTCGTGTTTTTGATGTTGGTAACGGTAACGTTTACCGACTGAGCCTGCGTCTGGAGACCCCAGGCTCCAGCAATACTACTGATCATAAAACCGGAAATAAGCAATCGGAGAAGAGGCATAAAGAAAGTCGTTGCGTGAGAAGGAATCGTTTGTATGTATACATAACCCAAAACGTCTGGGATGGTTACGGGAAACTACCTTACGTAAGTTAATTAAGACGGTCAGGCTGAGTAATCTTCAGCCTGACCTCCCGACTGTTATAGCTGTAACAGTCAGGTATTACAGATTTACTCCCCGGGCTACGACATCCGTAAAGGCCTGACGAAAGCCTTCGTCCTGAATATATTTACGGTATAGGTCCATATTTCCTTTCCGAAGCTTGTTCATTGTGTCCTGTAAGATTTTCAGAAAAGCCAGCTGACGGTTTTGCGTATCCGGATTGTTCAGGTATTTGCCGACAAAATCCGGGTGTTGTTTCATCTGGCTGATGATGGGCACCAGAATAATCTTTTGTTCTTCCGGAGTGGCATCCCAACCCTGAAACCAGCGTTCGTTGAAACTCTGGATGATGGAATCAAGGGGATCTACCTCAACATCACCGGGATTAGCTCCGCGGGGGTTGGCATTCTGCGGATCAAGGGCCGTTTCCTCTGCTTCGAGTTCGATGGAATGTCCCAGCTTCGTACGTTCCAGTCCATAAGTAGAAAGGTCTACTGAATTGAGTAACTCGTCCAGACGGTCTTCTTCAGGGTTCCTGATAGTCAGCTTAGGAATCAGAAACTTTAGAAACCAGAATAGCTTTTCCCAGGACAGCTTTTCAAAAGGCATAATGGCCGCCATTTGCCCATAAATTTTGACAAACTGTTTGGCTTTGATCTTGAAATCCGCTTTAGCATCTTCGCTCAGGTCCAGTTCCTGAGTAAATCGACTGGCGGCCCGGTCAATCAGCGGGCTGAGGAGTTGAGCATCGACCCCTTTAAAATAGTTTTCTACGAATTCCTCTACTTCTTCCCACTCATAAACCCCCACCATATCCAGCTGGTCTTTGAGTTCGTGTAAGACATTGACATCCGTAGCCTCACTCAGGGAAGTAGAGGTATAATATGGATCAAAGGCCGCTTTGATGTCGTCTGCCGCATTAAAAAAATCCAGCACGAATAAGTCTTCCGTCCGTTTACCCAGGGAGTTGGCCGAACGATTCAGCCGCGACAGAGCCTGCACGGCCAGTACACCCTGCAAACGTTTATCCACGTACATGGCCGAGAGCTTGGGCTGGTCAAAACCCGTCAGAAATTTATTGGCTACCACGAGCAGACGGTATTCGTCCGTATCAAATTTGTCTTTGATGTCTTTGCCTGAAAAGCCATTCAGAGCATCTTCTGTATAGGTAACACCGTCAATTTCCTTTTCTCCCGAAAACGCAATAATGGCTTTGAAGCGGCTCTGACGATCGGCCAGAATCTGACGGATGGCCTGAAAATACCGGATCGCCGAGGGAATATTCTGAGTAACGACCATGGCTTTGGCCTTACCCTTGAGTTTTTTTGGGTTAACTACGTTCGTAATGAAATGCTCGACCATGATTTCGGCTTTGGTATGAACCGTCTGCTGGTGTTGCTCCACGTAAGCCCGGAGTTTTTTCTGAGCTTTCTGGGTATCAAAAATCGGATTGTCTTCAATGGATTTTTCAATCTCGTAGTAACTCCGATAGGTGGTATAATTAGCCAGTACGTCCAGAATGAAGCCTTCCTCAATGGCCTGTTTCATCGAATAGAGGTGAAACGGCTGGTAACTGCCGTCGGCCTGTCTTTCCCCGAATTTTTCCAGTGTGGTGTTTTTCGGCGTTGCCGTAAAGGCCAGATACGACGCATTTCCCCGCATCCGGCGGGAACGCATCGCCTCCAGAATGGTATCCTGAATGTTGTTTTCGTCTTCGTCCGGGTCGGCTGCTTTCCGGCCCATGGCCTCGTTCATCTTGTTGTGAGCCTGACCACTTTGGGAGCTGTGGGCTTCGTCAATGATGACCGCAAAACGCTTTTCGCTCAGATCGCCAATGCCGTCGATGATGAAGGGAAATTTCTGAATGGTGGTCACGATGATTTTCTTGCCGCCTTCCAGTGCCAGCCGCAGGTCCATGGAGCTGAAGGCCGGAGCCACGATGTTTTTAACCTGCGAAAATTCCCGGATGTTCTCGCGTAACTGACGGTCCAGAATGGTGCGGTCGGTGACGACGATCACTGAATCGAACAGGGGTAAGTCCGCACTACGGGCTCCCGGCACATCCGCGTGTTCGGGGTAGGTTTCGATGAGCTGATACGCCGCCCAGGTAATGGAGTTGGACTTGCCCGAACCCGCCGAGTGCTGAATGAGGTACCGCTGATTGAGTCCGTTCTGACTGGCGTGGGCCAGTAACTTCCGAACGACGTTGAGCTGATGATACCGCGGAAACAGCATGTTGCGTTTGTGCAGGGGCTCCGAGGGCGAACCCGTGTAGGTGACGTAATGCTGCACAATGTTGGCGAGGCTGTGACGGGTCAGAATTTCTTCCCACAAATACGACGTCCGGTGTCCCAGCGGATTGGGGGGATTGCCCGCCCCATGGTGATGACCTTTGTTGAAAGGAAGAAAAAACGTGTGCGGACCGTTCAGACGGGTAGTCATGAAAATCTCGTCGGTATCAACGGCGAAATGAACCAGACAACGCCCAAACTGCAACAGCGGCTGGGTGGCGTCGCGGTCGTGGCAGTATTGCCGGATGCCGTGCACACGGGCATTTTGCCCCGTCCAGGGATTTTTGAGTTCGAGCGTCGCCACGGGAAGGCCGTTAATGAAAACCACCATGTCGATTTCTTCTCGGGGATTCAGGGTGGAGTACCGTACCTGCCGGGTCACGCTGAATTCGTTGGCGGCAAAGCGATCTTTCACTTCCTGACTGCTGGAGGCCAGCGGCGACACGTACAGCAGGGTGAAATGAGCGTCGTCTACTTCCAGCCCTTTGCGGAGCAGGTGCAGAACACCGTGACGGCTGAGCATGCGGTCGAGGCGTTGCTCCACCCGCAGTTTCCACTGGGACTGGTCCTGTAATTTCTTTAGTTCTTCGGGTTGGGTGGTTTCCAGAAAATGCCAGAAGCGGGTGGTATCCAGGGCAATCTGAGCATTGAAATCCGTGGGTTTGCCGATCCAGTAGCCGTTACCCGACCGGTACCCGGCGGCATCCTCGGCCAGCATGTTGGACTGCCGCAGACTTTCGCTGGTGACACCCGTCAGGGCTTTTTCAAGGGCGGCCTCCAGGGCCTGTTCATTGGTTAGCGTGGGCATAGGTTAATTTTCAATACTTTTAAATAGTGAAGAGGTGGTTTTTTGCTCCGTGAAGGCTCATACCTGAGGTTGCCTGCCTGTTCTGAGTGGTAGTAAGCTCCTGAACCTCGTTTTCATTTCCCGGTAAGGTCTCTCCCTTTGGTCGAGATGACAGGGGAGGGGGATTTGTTATTTCTGCCCCCTTTCTGTCCTGGTATTTTGTGATTATGACTTTGTTCCTTACCACACCAGCCCGTACCGGATTTCCTGCTGGCGGAGCCAGACGGCCCAGTCGTAGTCCTGGTGTCGCATGGCTTCTTCTTTCTGACTCTGGCAGAAGGCCTGATAGGGTTCGTAGACGTGCAGCGTGGGGAAATCGGGGAGGTGTTCGAGGGGATTCTCCCGGACCTGAAGTACTTCCAGCTGTTCGAGCCGGGTAAGCGACGCCGGTAAGGCCCGGAGCTGGTTGTCGTTGAGCAGCAGCCGGCGAAGCCGCGGAAGCTGACCCAGACTTTCGGGCAGCTCGCGGAGCTGGTTGTAGCTCAGGTCCAGTACTTCTAGTGAGGCAAGCTGGCCGATACGGTCGTCGAGGCGTTCGAGCAGGCGGGGAATCCGCAGTTCCTGAAGACGGTCCTGCTCTTCGTCTTCCAGATGTTTCAGCAGGGCGGGGTCCGAGGGGTGGTTCTTCAGTAAATCAATCATAAACTGGTGGCTGCGGTAAGCCTGGTTGTTCACCCGGAGTTCCCGCAGGGTATGAAGCCCGTAAACGGCCTCGGGCAGTTCCGTCAGGTCAAAGCCGGAGGCATCGAGGCAGTCACTCCGGCCCGAGGCCACCGCCCCGATGCGTTCCATTAATGTCATGATACTTTTATTTTTCCCGTTACCGACGCGTTAATTAACGTGGCTTTTAGTTCCTGGAGTTTTTGGATTTGATTGCTTGCATTTGCTAAAATATTATCTGTACTATTAGATACATCATATATAAAATTAACTATACTTTCTCTCTCATATTGATCAGGAGAATAGGTGATTTTAATATTTAATACATCATCATTACTAAGATTAGCTTGTTTGGTTCCCGAAGGAAGCATATAGAGTTGATTCAAGTACATTTCACTTTGTAAAATATTTAAAATATACTTTGCTCCAACTTTAGACTTAGGTATTATACGAGCAACACGCTGATTTAATAAGTATTTTTCATCGCTTTCTAATAGAATAGCATATCCATAATCCTTTTTTCCTAAAGTGCCTGTTAAAGACATAAGTATATCATTTTTTGTGACAACCCAATTGCGATGAGATTCTAAAAAAGAGAAATCTAAGAACGTAGGTTGCCTATCTAAGCTTAACTTGTTTAGGTATGTATTTGCTATTTTTATTAACTGAACTCCTTCATTTTTAAAATGAGCAGAGTTAAAAGCAAATCCTCCCTGAATGTTAACAAAGTACTTTAACTTCTTCACCTACCAATGCTCCGGGATTTCTCCAATCCATTCAATACCAGAATGTTTCAAGGGCACGTCGGGGTTGAGGCCGCGGGTGACGGCCTGATGAATCATGACCTGCCGGCGTTCTTTGAGTAACTCAATCAGCCGCTCTTTCTGAGCAATCGCCTGATCAATCTGAGCCGTCTTCCGATCTAAAAATTCAGCAATACGGGTTTGCTCGGAGAGGGGAGGGACTGACATTGGAAGGTTAGAAAGTATTCCCATTCCAATGTTTTGTTGAGTACCAAAACTCCAACTCAGCTCCACGCTTATTTTAAAAGTACTTGATTGTAAAAAAAGGTTAAGATATCTAGGTGATACTTTCTGCTTATTTGCTCTAAATACAGCTAGTGGAGACCAAATGCTAAAAGTTTTATTTGTTTCCACAATAGCAGTATTGCCAGTAGTAGCTCCAGACTTGACCATGTATATATCCCACAATTGAGGATTATATTTTTTAGAAAATAATAAGTGATTTTTTTCGAAAATAAAACCTCTTTTCTTGCTAAAATCAATCTTGCCATTTTTTATAGACTCTGCAGATATGAAAGGTATGCCTTCTTCTATCAATTCCGGTGTTGTATGAGGTCCATCAGTTATAGGTATCGCCAATACTCTTTTAATTGCTACTACTTCCCAATGCTCAGGAATCTCCCCTAACCATTCTACGCCTGAATCCTTATAAGCGGCGTAGCGTTCAAAAGTGGTTTCTATCGTTTCCATATTTAGGCCAGGGTTAAAAGGTTACGGATGAGTCCTTCGCTTTCTTCTTCCAGTTGCAGAATGTCGGCACTGACTTCCTCCAGGCTTCGCAGGGGCTTGTGGCGGTAGAAATACTTGTTAAAGCTGATTTCGTAGCCAATTTTGGTGGCATCGAGGTTAATCCAGGCTTCGGGTACGTGGGGCTGCACCTCGCGGCCAAAGTAGGCGTGAATGCCCTCGCCGAGGGGCACGTTCTCGGTATCCCGCAGGTCCGATTCGGTTTCGTATTCCAGGTATTCGTTGGCTTTGGCCGTGGTGTAATAGCCAAAGTCGGGCAGTTGGTCGGGCGTGCAGCCCAGCCTTTGCAGCAGCAGGTCAAGTTCGTTGTTCCTGAACTTCTTGATCCCCTTTTTCACCTTTTCGGCGTCGGCGTCGTACCAGCTTACGGCATCAAGCATCTGTTTTTTCTCACCCGCCGAAAGCTTCGTACTGAGGCCTTTCAGTTCCAGTTCCACGGCGAGAGCAAAGGCGTTAAAGTCCGTGCTTTCGTCCGTGCCCAGGGTCTGCATGAGTTTCAGGGCCAGTTCCATCAGACCCCGCTGCTTCTGCCAGGTTTCGGTTTTGGTGAGGGTTTCGAGCTGTTTTTTGTTGAGGTTCAGGTCCTGTTTTTCGGCGTAATCCACGATCTCCTTCTCCAGCGATTTCAGGTCCTCGTACACCCGCTCGCCGAACGTTTCCCAGGCCCAGGCCATCGGCTCCCGCAGGCGGCTGTCGAAGCGTAATTCCGCAATGCGTTCGGGCGTAAACTGGGCCTTCAGGCGTTTGGGCCGTTCGATGGTGACTTTGTAATAGCCAAAATCCCGGTTATCAAATACCTTACTGGCCAGTCCTTCCTCGCCGGTGCGTTCCACGGCGGCGAGTTCGGCGTGCACCCGCATAATTTCGGCGATGTGTTCGGGGGACAATTCGCAGTTTTTGGCTCCGAGGTTCTTCCGCAGTTTGCGGTACAGCTGTCCGGCGTCAATGAGCTGCACCTTTCCCCGGCGGTGGGCGGGTTTCCGGTTACTCAGCAGCCAGATGTAGGTGGTAATGCCCGTGTTGTAAAACAGGTTGTTGGGTAACTGAATGATGGCTTCGAGCCAGTCGTTTTCGATGAGATAGCGGCGAATGTTGCTTTCCCCGCCGCCGGCGTCGCCCGTGAACAGGCTGGAGCCGTTGTGTACCGAGGCAATCCGCGAGCCCAGCGGAATGACCTCCGGCGATTTCATCTTGTCGACCATTTCCATCAGAAAGAGCAACTGACCATCCGACGAACGCGGAATGGCGTCTACTTCCTCGGCTTCGCCCCAGTAATTCTTCAGGCTTACCTGAAAACGTGGGTCAATGACGGCGGCTCCGTCCTTGATGTACTTCGCTTCGCTGGCCCAGGATTTGCCGTAGGGCGGATTGGACAGCATGAAATCAAACTGGCGGCCCTGAAACTCGTCCGTCGAGAGCGTCGAGCCGTTTTTGATGTTTCCGGGGTCGTTTCCTTAATCATCATGTCCGACTTGCAGATGGCGTAGGTTTCGTCGTTAATCTCCTTGCCGAAGAGGTAAACATCGCCCGTGGCCCGAATCTGGCCTTCCTCGTCTTTAATGAAATTCTGCGATTCCGTCAGCATCCCGCCCGAGCCGCAGGCCGGGTCGTAGATGGTCATGACCGGCGGAAGCGAGTCTTTGATGGGTTCAAAAACCAGGTGCGTCATCAGGTCGATCACCTCGCGGGGCGTGAAGTGCTCCCCGGCTTCCTCGTTATTCTCTTCGTTAAACTTCCGGATGAGCTCTTCGAACACGTAGCCCATGCCCAGGTTAGTGAGGGGCGGCAGCTTCCGGCCTTCGGGGTCGAGCTTTACTTCCGGCGTGAGGTTAATGTAGGGCGAGGTGAATTTCTCCAGCACATCCAGCAGCACGTCTTTTCCGGCCATGTGGCGAATCTGACTGCGGAGGTTAAACTTATCAATGATCTCCTTGACGTTCGGGCTAAAGCCGTCAAGATAGGTCTTGAAATTTGCTTCCAGCAACTGCTGGTTATTGGTAGCCGTGGCATGGAGGCGTTGCAGCGTCCAGACGCTCGTATTGTAGAAGACATACCCGGAGGCATCTACGAGTGCTTCCACATAAAATTCTGTAAAATTAATATCTCCCTGCTGAAAGCGAACTTCCTCCATGACGGCTTCCTTGCTGGTTTCCAGGAGGGCATCCAGGCGGCGAAGCACCACCATGGGCAGGATGACATCCCGGTATTTACCCCGCACGTACACATCCCGGAGGCAGTCGTCGGCAATGGACCAGATGAACGAAACTAATTTATTATGAGACTGATGATTCATAAAAAGGCAGGTAATGCTGAATAATGGGAGTTAAAGATAAGGAATGAGGGTGGGTTTTGGGGTGAGTTTTCGAACTCTGCTGGCAGAAGTTTCTCAGGGATTAAGGACCTGCATACCGATGAAAATCATTCCGGCACTCATAATAAAGAGCAAAAAGACACTGATCCAGGCCAGAAGCTGTTGGGTTTTGTGTTTCTGATCCCACTCCTCCTGCATTTGAATCAGGCGGGAATCCAGTCGTTTTTCGAGGGACTTTAGCTCTCTTTCCGTAGCGATCAGGGAAGAAGCCAGTTCCCGCTGTGTGAACTCTTTCTGTTGTTTCAGCTGGTTCGTAAGGTTCTGTATCAGAGAGCCTTCACTACCCCCTTCTTCCCAACTGCCCAGCTGTGAAGCCAGATGTTTCTGTACTTCCGGCAGGGGATGGGTCAGGGTTTTGAGTTCTGCTAAATCGGCTTCCAGTACATCGAAACGCCCGGGAATGTTCAGGGGGGATAAATCAGCAACGAATTGATGCAGATCCTGTTTTAAAGCCACAAGTTCTTCCTGATTCCGCCGCGACTCATCAACGGCCTCCCGAACCGTTTGCTGGGTTTGAGCAGCGGTTTCTGCCAGTCGCTCCGTTTCCATTTCCATCACTTCAAAAAGTGATTTACGGGCCTCCGTGATCTGATCCAGCTCAGTTTTACAAAGGCCGACGAGTTGTTCTTTGAAGCGGATTTCCTCCTGCTCAATTTCCTGCAATAGCTGTTCGTATCTGGTGGGTATGGCATGAACCATCCGGGTGACCTCGGTAGCTAGTTCAACGTTTTTTATAGCTGGTTCCAGCTTTTCCAGTTTTTTATGAAGCGTATCAAGGGCAGAAATTACGTCAGATGAGGGCATGGTACGTTAGGGTAAGGGGTAATTAGGCTAGAAACTGATCGGTGAATTGGGTAATCCACTGGGCATAGTATTCAGAATATACTTCGTCTTCCAGTTCGAGAAAGGCTTGTTCAACAATGGGGCTGGCATTATGATCCATAACCCGACGGCGAAAACTCGTAATAAACTCCATCAGGTTAAGGTCAGATTCGAGCCCTTTCCACTGGACCAGACCCTTTTTTAGTTCTCCGGAGGCTTCTTTAGCCAGAGCGGGAATCGTTTCAGACAAAATAAAAAGTGCAAAGGCCTTCAGAATCAGGTAGGGAGGAAAACCCGGCCGGAATCGCAGCATCCGCATGACTGAGCCCCGGAGGTGTTTAATGTTGGTTAGAAACTGACCCGTTGCCCGATCCTCCACCAGATCCAGGTATTTATCTATGGTTTGGCCAATCGAAAGGTTATCATAATCATCCGGCATGGAGGCCGAGACGGCTCCGCGATCCAGCGTTTTTTCCTGGTATCCTTTACGCGAATACTTAGCATTGAAGTAGTAATAAATTTCATCCTTGATGAATTCGTTCTGAGCGAACTTATCGGAATAAGTGGCTGCCTGACGACAGAGATCAATCATGTCGTCAATGGCTCTGAGCCTTTTCAGTTTGATTTCATCATAAATAAAATCCGTAAGAAATTCCAGGCAAAGACTCAGGATGGTACTATTTCCCTGGTCTGATGAGTTGTGACGTTGACGAAGCTGTGTTACCGAGGCTTCCGCCGAATTCCTGGAAGTGTACCGGGCTAACAAATTTTCCAAGGATTTAAAGTATTCGTCATCCGTTTTCTTGGTAAATTCTATGGTATAGAAGTTATTCTGATAATCAATGGTATAGGTGTCAATAACCCCCATCGAAATAAGCCGGTAGAGAGCTTTTGCCGTATCATTTTGCCCACGGGGAAGATGGTAAGCCCGCTGAAAGGGATCAATCTGCTGCCGATTAAGCAGACGTGCCTCCAGTTCCGGATTATCAATCGCCAGTTCCCGAACAAATGATTCGTAAGAAGCTCCCTGTGAGAGAGCGTTTTTAAATTTACTGCGGAACGATAATTCACTTAATCCTCCTTCTATAAGCTCCTGATAACTTCTGGTGGCCTGAATGGCTTTATAGTGATGCTCATTCAGCTTGTCATTTTCTTTATCCGGAACGGAATAATAGAGGTTCGTAAAAGGAATATCTATTTCGCACTGCTCTCCGAACTTCATAGTTTTCATTAATTTTTCAAGACCCGTCTGGTGCTTGAAATTAACTGCCGTCTGATTAAGCCAATGAGCGATGGTGCCGGACTGGCTCTCGGCTTCCGGGAGGTGATTGCAAATAAAACTTAAAACATCCTCATTGGAAATGTTCAGAAAAGAGGTGGGAGGCTGGGAGACAAACGTACGGGAATTCAGGTAGATAGAGCCGATTTTCTCTCCGTTGTCAAACTCGACGAAAAGTCGATTGCTGAACTGATTTTTTCCGGCACTTAACAGGATGTAACAACGGCCCTGCGTGAATGCTTTATCCAGTTCTTTCAGCAGTAACTGCCGATTCGTAACGTTGGGATAGATGATCTGCGTTCGCAGTTCATACAGCATCGTCCGTTCTTTGATTTGACCCTTGAAGGAGTTATTATGAAAGTACAGCAAAACATCCTTATCTAACAGAAATGGCTCATCAGGCCGATCTGCAAGAGAAAAAGCAGTGGGGGTATAGATAATCTGAGCATAGGAAATTTTCTTATCTCTTCCGGCCCGCCCCGCTTCCTGTACAAAAGACTCAATGGACTGAGGTATATTCAGGTGGATGGTCATCCGTACATTGGGTTTATCAATTCCCATCCCGAAAGCTTTCGTCGCCACCATCACGGACTCCTCGTTGTTTACAAATTTTTCAAGATGTTCGAATGATTCCTGTTCGATCTGTTTCGCATCTTCGTCATCCCCGCTCCCCATGAAATAACCAAATTTCTCATCAGGCAGAGGAGTTGTAGAAGAGGTGCCTGCGGCCGGCAGCGGTGGATTCAGGGTAGTCAGCAATCCTTTGCCCTGAATCCCCAGATACCCATTTCGATGGGGCGTGAAGACAATGAGTCCATAGTTATAATTCTGCTGATCACCGCTAAAAGCATTAGAAGGAAGGGTCAGGTAACTTCGCATTTTTTCAGCGTATTCTTCCGGAATCTGATCAATGGTTCCCTGTTGGTACTTCTGAAGTATTTTCTGTTTATTGGATATCGGCACGTATTCTTTCCAGGAATGATTGATAATGTTCCGGATTGCTTCCGGAGTATTAAAGTGCCTTACCTGATGTTCCGCTTCCTTAATGCTTTGCAGAATACGACTCTGTTTGGCACGACCGACCCATTCCCTTATTTTTTGAGCGGAATTCGTGATTCCCTGAGTGTCTACAGCGACCTCAATGATGCCGTAATTGATTTCATCGCGAACGGTATTTTCGAAACGCACTACGGCCTCACCATCATCGTCCGGAATCTTAAGTTCTCGCTCAATATCTGCCAGGACATCAAAAGATGCCGTTGCAGTAAGCCCGAACAGCGGGATGGGCAGGCCCTGGTAGGTGCGGCAATGGGTAATCATGTTTTCCCCCAGATTTAGATAGGGAGTACGAAAATCATGTCCCCATTCGGAAACGCAGTGAACTTCATCTATGACTGCATAAGTAAAGAAACACCGATTAGCAGCGGCCCGGCTCAGAGCTTCTCTGAATTCTTTGATAACGAACCGCTCGGGTGATACAAAAAGGAATTGTACTTCTCCATTAACTAATCGTTTATTCTGAATAAAATTCCGCTGGGAGGTGCTGAGGGTAGAATTAATATATTCGGATCGATCGATTCCTAACTTAATCAACCCCTCTCGCTGGTCAATCATGAGCGAACGAATGGGGTCTACGACTATCGTAGTGCCGGGCTGTAAGAGACAAGCCAGCTGGTAGGTAAGGGATTTACCACCCCCGGTGGGGAGTAGTCCAATGACCGATTTCAGCTCCATGGCCCGGTTCAGAATGGGTAACTGGCCCTCTCTGAAATCAAGTTTCCGAAACAAATTCTGTAAGAAATACTTTAGCAGATCAACAGCCTCTTCAATGGGTTCATAAGTGTCATTAGAGGTAGAAGTGACGAGCTGACGATACCGAATGGCTTTGGATGACCAGACCGGATTACCCGTACTCTGCTCCACGTGATGTACACTTCTGATCAGCAGGGTATGATCTGAGAAATAATCCCAGTCATCGGCGAAAACTCCAGCTCTTCTGAGCATGGAAACATCAAGAATCAGGTCATAATCGTCCTTATGACAGGAACTCAGTAATTCAGGTATATACCCTTCGTGCAAGGGGTCATGAATAAATTCCGGTGTTGAAAATACACTCAATTCAAAAGCAGGCAGGTCGAACTGCCCGTTCGTAAGTTCATTAATATGGTTTAGTAAGTCCATTAAATCAAGGACTGCCAAATGTCCGCAGGGGACGTCCCGTTCCAGGATGGCAAGACGAATTTTTTGTCCATCCTCCCCTTGTAATGCCTGATGATTAACCAAATATATTATCAGTGCCTTTTGAATGCGGGCAATAGCAATGGGAGCGATTAGTAAACTTAAGTCGGGTGATAAATACTGAGGGTTATGGTAGTTTTCGTCGATAGACTGAATATACTCGTGATTGGAAAGAAGTCTTAACAGATGCTCCGCATCCTGATAAACAGAGTCTTCCCGTATGTGCTGAACTGTATTTGTAATCTGACTAATTTCGAGATCTTTCAGATTATCTATGAAATCTTTGTGGTATTTTTTTCCGTCTACTTCTACTATAAACCGATCTCTGGATCTGATATTAACCCATTCTTTGTATTTATTCAAAAGTCGGTGTGTAGTTGTATAGGGAATTTCAAGACTAAAGTCCACTCTCCCTTCTTTAATGGAGGCGTTGAAAGAATTTCTGGATCTTTGATGCTCGAATAACTGGGCAAGATAACTTCGGTCCCTGGGAATATATTTTAGTAAAAAGTTTTTTTCAAATTCGCTATCTAATGCACTAGAATCCAGGTAGCTCTCTCGTATTTGCAATCTTGGATCAATTAAATTGAGCCAGTTCCATGGGATAGGTCTAAACGATTCATTGGGTTCTGCTAAATCGCAATGAACGGTAGTGGATGTTTCCGAATAAACAGTTTTTCGGTACGATTCAGCAAAGTGCTTTTCTACCAGTAAACTGGCATTGGTTGGTAACCCTCTGGTAATTAAGTTATTGGCGACAGCTAATAGAGGATTTTCTGTTTCTGGCAAGTCATTGGAATAAAGGAATTTACCTTTAAGGTCAAAAGTGCAAAGGTTATCAAGCAGGCCCGTGATTTTTTTTCCCAGTTCAGGGTCTTTACAATCTTTTATAAATTGCTGTCTTATAGAACTTAGTAAGTAGGCAGCTTGAAACTGAGGCATTAGATTAGGTATGGGTAGTTAGAATCTAAAACAGATCGTAGACTTCAACCTTGATATAAGAAGTTATATCGTCAGGTATAAAAAAATGTAAAATACCTGAATTTAGATCAAAATAGCGAGTGGGTAAGTGAATTAAAAGCATAAATTCTTGAATATATTAGTAATGGATCCGTACCAATTAAAATCCTTCACCCGCTAAATTCTCAACGATTCTATTAAGTATTTATGGCAATCAAGAAAAGCGGAATAAGGTTAGTGTATTGGATAGTTTTAGGTTGTTACCGTTAAGTACCTAATAGCTATACCTCACTCACCCGCTTCAGCCAGCTCTCCAGCGAATACTTCGTCCGGATTTCCTCAGCCAGCGGTATATAGGGGCGTTGCAGAAAATCGTCCAGTTCGGCTTCGTTCGTGGGGGTTAACACGAAGAAATTATCAGGGTGATAAAAATCTTCACTGACGACCAGAGCATTGGTGGTAATGACCTTTTTCCCAAGCTTGATTCCATCGAAAATCCGGAAGGAAAAACCAAAATGGGCATCCATCCTGAAGTCCAGAATAATACCAGCCGATCGAATCAGTTTGAGCTGGTCTTCGTAAGGGACAATGTGATGAAGCAACTGAAAATGCTCCCGGGCGTAGACTGAAAGCTGAGCTTCGTCACCGGGCTGGCAGACCAGATCAAACCGGACGGTTGAAATCCGGCTGGTAATGAATCGATGGAAGGACTCGATGGCCTCCATCCGGCTGGGGTGAAAGGAACTGATGTAATAGATTTCCGGTCCGGCGGTGTGAGTGGGTTGGTCTAATTCGGGATAATCAAAATAAAAATTAGGAGCGTATCTCACGTTCGGGTACTGGCTTAGTTCCGTTCGGTCGAAGATGAAAAACCGATCAAACCGATCAATCAGCGGGAGCACTTGTGGATTCAGACGTAAGCCATCGTAAAAAAAGGAAATAAACGTTTTGCTCCGTTTTTTAGCCCCCTCGAGCAGATCTCCGGCAAATAAATCCGGCCGCAGCACCAGACAAAGGTCATATTCCGAATGCGTGTTCAGAAGGGACTGGCGTTTCTCCTGAGTATACCGATCCGTTAATTCTCTTCGGCTGTATTTTCCCGACACTTTTCTGGCCCAGTGCCTGATTTTAAGTAAAGCATCTTTTAGGGAAGAACGGTACTGATTATTATGAATAACGGTAACATCATAGCCCAGATGGGTGAGGTTTTTCTGCAGGACTACATATAACTGGTAGTCCCAGGGAGCAATCAGCAGAAATTTCGGTCTGGTTTTCATGGATAACGAGCGAACCGGCAGTGAAATGTTCGGGCTCTAAGATACGCTAAACTCCTCTTCCGTCATTCCAGAGAAGCTGCATGGATTGTCCTTAGACTGGAATAGGTATTTAGGAGATGAAGGTACGGTAGTACAAATCAATAGTAACGACCAACTCACCTTTCTATGAATTCATACCTAGATCCTGAAGAAGATAATGCCCCGCATCAGGTCATGAGCCGAAAGAGCTTTCTGCAAACGGCGGGCATTATGGCCGTTGGAGCCGCGGGTGGAATCGCTGCCGCCTGCGAAAGCAAGGGCCAAAATCCTTCGTATCCCGTACCTACGACCAGCACCTATCAGGGGGAAGGCGGCCAGAAGCTGCCTTCCTCACCGGCGTTTTCTCCCCCGGCAAAAGTGCCGGATGACCTGACTAAACCCATTGAGCTGGAAGCCTGGAAATCGGATGCGGATCGGAAATCGGCTCCCACCCCCACGCCCTTACCGCCGGATCAGCGGGTGGGCTACGCCGTGGTAGGCTTAGGGCACCTGTCGCTCGAAGAGATTTTACCCGCCCTGGCGGCCTGTAAAAAATCAAAAATTGCGGCCCTGGTCAGTGGGAATCCTGATAAAATGAAGCGGGTGGCCCAGCAATACGGCGTAAAACCAGAGGCCTGCTACAGCTACGAAACCTACGATACCCTGAAGGATAATCCAGAGGTACAGATTATCTATATTGTGCTACCCAATTCGATGCACGCAGAATATACCATTCGGGGAGCAAAGGCGGGCAAGCACATATTGTGTGAGAAACCCATGGCTAATTCCGTTGCGGAATGTCAGGCTATGATTGACGCCTGCAAAAAGGCGAATCGTAAACTGATGATTGCCTACCGGATTCAATATGAGCCTTTTAACCTGTATATTCGGGAGAAAGTACAGGCGAATGAATTCGGCAAACCCAAATTTGTGGACGCCTTCAATTGCCAGTCTTCCGCGAATCCGCAGCACTGGCGGCACCTGAAAGCCCTGGCTGGCGGTGGTGCCTTACCCGACATTGGCCTGTACTGCCTGAACACGACCCGGTTTATTCTGGGCGAAGAACCCATCGAGGTTTCAGCCACGATTTACAGCGATCCGGAAAATCCGTTATTTAAGGAAGTGGAGGAGTTCTGCTCCTGGCAAATGAAGTTTCCGAGCGGCGTGATGGCGAATTGTGCTACGCATTACCACGTGCACGACTCCCGGAAATACCGGCTCATGTCGGAGAAGGGCTGGTATGAGCTGGAAAATGCCTACGCTTATACCGGGCAAAAGCTGATGACTTCGCGGGCAGATGGCGAGATTGTGCGGCAGGAAAACGTAAGCATCATGCCTAAAAATCAATTTGGAGCGGAGATGGATTACTTCTCGGAATGTATCATTGAAGACCGTCCGCCGTATTCTACGGGTGAAGAAGGTATGCAGGATCAGCGAATTATGGAAGCCATTTACCAGTCGGCTCATGAAAAACGACCCGTGAAATTACCCTTGATTGAAAAGAAAGATGCTTTCCGGGGACCCCGTTCTTTCGGTCAGAATGCTTAATTTTGAAGAAATGACAGGAATGCATCCTTGGTTAGAGCTGAGGATGCATTTGTGTTATACACCCGGTCCGGTCACTCCGGGATGATTTATAACCCTAGCTAGTACAGGTCATGGAGCGTTTCCGCGAAGCCGTTCGATCCTATTATCCGGTCAGAGAAGAGAGCCTGAAGGCTTTTGAAGCGATGCTCAGACCCCGACTGGTTCCCCGACATACGTTTTATCTGCACCAGGGAGACATTCCCCAAACGATTGCCTTCATCGAAAAAGGGCTGTTTTCTTACTTCTATACCGCTGAAAACGGCGATGCCGTCATTAAGAAGTTTTTCCCGGAACACTATTTCCTTTCCTCAACGGCGGCCCTGCTCACCGAATCGCCGAGTCTGTTCAGTATCTACGCTCTGGAAGATACGCAGGTGCTGGAATACAACGCTCAAAGCTTTCGTCAGCTGATGAATGAAGATACTGACATTGCTCATTTTCAGATTCGATACCTGGAAAAAAACTGGGTGATTGATAAGGAAGAACGGGAGCTGACGCTTAAATACAAATCGGCCAGAGAGCATTATCTGGAATTCATTCGTCAATATCCTTCCTTGCAGGACCGGCTGAAGCAACACGAAATAGCGTCTTACCTGGGCATTACGCCCACGCAGCTAAGCAGAATCAAAAAATCGTTAAAATCTCAACATATGTAAATGCCTGGCGAAGATTTCTGCCGGAACTTTGCAGCTATGAAAGGGAAGGGGTCGTCAACGAAGTTTACGGCTCGATTCCCTGGTCTTTTTACTCATTAGTAATCTTGGAAAAAATCAAAGGAAGTATTCTGGTGGCTCTAGGGGCCGCCAGTTACGGCGTGCTGGCTACCTTCGTGAAACTGGCTCACAATCAGGGGTACCACACGGCAGAAATTACATTTGCTCAGTTTGTGATTGGCTTTCTGGTCCTGGCCCTGCTCCAGTTGTTCCAGAAAAAGCAGCCCGTTCAGGGGTCCCGTCCTACGAAAAACAGCCGTTTGCAACTCCTGCTGGCGGGTACCTCCCTGGGGCTAACCAGTACGTTTTATTACCAGACCGTTCAGTATCTACCCGTTTCGGTTTGCATCATTCTGCTCATGCAGGCGATCTGGATGGGACTTCTGCTGGAATGCATACTGACCCGAACCTGGCCAACGGCCCGGCAGATCGTCATCACCCTGATGGTATTGGCCGGGACCGTACTGGCGACTAATCTACTGGAGACGGAAGTAGTGTTCAGTGGCAAAGGACTGATGTTTGGGGTGCTGGCGGCCATGAGTTATACCGTTTCCATGTATTCATCCAATAAAGTAGCTCCCCATCTGGCGGCCATTACCCGGAGCATGTATCTGGTCCTGGGTGGTCTGGTGGCCATTATTCTGGTCTGGAATACCAGTTTAACGGACTCCTTCCGGTTTTCAGTCTTGTGGCCCTGGGGCGGATTCCTGGCCCTTTTCGGTACCATTATTCCCCCCTTACTCTTCACTCGCGGCATGCCCATGACCGGCATTGCCCTGGGCAGTATTCTGGGTTCCGTTGAAATTCCGGTATCCATTCTGTGTGCTCACCTGATTTTGCACGAACAGGTATTCGCCATTCAATGGGTAGGAGTGGCTCTGATCATCACGGCTGTTTTCGCCCTGAATGTAAGGTTGAATAGACAGGCACTCGCCTAATTCCCACCGGACCTATTGGAAAGTAGGTCCGATATTTATTAAATTATTATAACGTTTTTATTTCGTTATATTCAATTCATTTGTTTGAATAGTCAGGTAATGACGAAAGTTACTGAATGTGTTTTTTACGAAACTGAGTGGGCGACAGACCTACGGTTTTGCCAAACAATCGGGTAAAGTATTTACAGTCATCGTAACCCAGGGCGTAGGCAATTTCCTTGATACTCTGATGGGTATAAAACAAACGCCGCTGAGCCTCGTGAATAACTTCCTGCTGAATCAGATACGTCGAAGAAAAACCCGTGATGAATTTTACCGTATCGTTCAGGTAACTCACCGTCAGGTTCATACGGGCGGCATAATCGGCTGGCTTTTTCAAGATCAGGAAATGCTCCTTCACCAGCTTTTGAAAGGTTTTAGAAATTTCGACGCTTCGCAGGGAATACTCCTGAATGCGTCTTTCTTCCTCTACGTGGAAGATACTGGCGGCCTGATAGAAGAAGGCGTTCAGGAGGTGATGCAGAATGGAAATCTGAAAACATTCCGATTTTTGTTCCAGCACCTGAGCATGAATCAGCTGAAGGATGCGTACCAACCAGGTTAGCTGGCTATCCGTCAGATCCATCACGATGATTCTGGATAAGGTCTGATCAATGGGGTGGCGGGCATTCTGGTCAAGAAGGGCCGGGTCAATGGCCAGTATCCAGCCCTGGGCCTGGGTGGCGTAATTCAGGTGGTGTACCTGCCCCGGACAGGAAATCAGTAAGCCGGGTCGGTCCAGATCAATGGTCTGAAAATCAATACTGAAATGAACCGAGCCCCGTTCCAGTACGAAACAGCAGTAGTGGTCATGCCGATGGGGAATCGTTACTTTTTCCTGAGAACAAGGATCCATTTCTCCAAAAGAAAAGTATTGAATTTCAACCCCTGAAAGGCTCTCGATGAGCGAATAGAGTTCTATGGTTTCCAGAGTCATAGTTCCGGTTACGACCAAAAGCCGTGGGCATACAGGTGAGCACGCATGGTAGGGAGTGCCTTCAGCTTCCGGCGAAGCCCCTGTACCATGGGAATATTTCCGGCAATATAGATACTACTGAACGCACTTATGTCTTTCGCCTGAAGCCACTCTTCCAGCGTAGTCACCGCATTATCCGAGGATGAAGTGATCCATTCCAGATAAGGGTGTTGCGGCAGAAACTCCTGGGATGACGGGCAGGAATCGTGCCTCAGCACGCAGCCCTTCCATGGGGTATTGCCGGGCATTCGTTAATTGCCTTAAACTCAGGAAATGGCCCAGGGCACTGCTGTCGCCCAGGCAGAGGATTTTGCCTGGTTTGCCCGGTAAGGAAGCCGCGTGGGCGGGGCCCAGGCGTATCTCATCGCCCGCCCGTAACTGCCGGGCCCAGTGGCTTCCGGCTCCCGCATGGCCCGTTTCAATGTACAGGGTGCATTGTCTGGTTTCGGCATCCCATTTGGCTGGGGTATAGTCACGGTAGTCCCATTCGCCCACCTTACATTTAAAACGCTTGATGCTGTCCCACTTTTCCATGGCAATGGTGGGCGTATGAATAACAATTTCGGATAGGGTAGACGGCTCCCAGGCCCGAACGCTAATGACCGTAGCCGTGCTGAGCATTTTATCCATTAAACCCGCCGCTGCTTTTTTCAGAATATTTCCCATGAGGGATTCTTTTTCGGCAAAGCTACGGCTCGGCTATCAGCCGTTTGTCCGACAAAAAACGGGAATGGGTGGACGAATCACAGATTTATCTGCCGTTGACAGCAATGGTGTAAAGGATAGCCTGGAAGCGACTTTTGACGTGAAAATTACTGGTTTTCGTGGATTGATTCCTCCTATGGATGGGCTCTACCTTTGTTCAGGTAAAAGCTATTGATCACCTTAGCATTCAAACCTATGAAATGGAAAGGATATAATTCCGGACTAGTGATGGCTCTGCTGTTCATCGGAGCCAGTTGCTCTAAAATGGGTGAAGGGACGGGCCGTTACCCGGCTGATCTTACGGGCACTATCTATTACGACTGGGCCAGCGACGGTATCCTGAACATCCGTTTGCCTTCCGGTCAGGGAGGTGCTTTTCTAGAGTATAACACCAAACTGAATAGTTTTGACGTCTCCCGCGATGGCAAGTACCGGCTTATTGCCATGGATGAAAGTACGCTGGGAAAATATGACATCCGTTTTTCGCTGAGTGATCTCAAAACCGGGAAAACGGAGGAAGAATTTATTTACAACAGTCCGGCCGGTAATCGCTACTGCAACGGCTATCTATCTCCCGATAATAGTCTGATTCTGATTACTTCCAACGACAAAAAAGACGGGATTACCGTCGTGAAAAGAAACGGGGAGTTCGTAACGCGGCTGGAGGGAATCAACGGAGAAAGCTTCGATTTTAACGAAACCCGTCTCTGGTTACCCAATAATGAGCTGCTGCTTACCCTCGGCAAATACATCATCCGGCTGGCTCCGCCGTATACGTCAGGAAAATTGGTGAAGGAAATGAATTATGCGGACTGGGGCGATCTGGCGGTTAATCACGCCGGAACGCAGCTGGCCTTCCGGATAGACCAACATCTGTATACCATGGACATGAATGGCCAGAACGTGACGCAGGTAACTACCAGTAACTTCACCGAAGCCAAGCCTGTGTTTTCCCCCGATGGGAAATACCTGCTGGTTGGTAGTCATTATAGGCCCTCGGGTGCTTTCGGGTATACCTGGCGACTGAAGATCATTCCCAATGATGGGAAGTCTTACAACGTCGATCCCAACGAACCGAATTCGCCGGGCGTCATTCCGGTGATCTGGAACGGAAAAGACGACATGGAATGGGCCGGTGGAGAAATGATCTGGAAATAAGGTTTTAATCTCTCAATACTATGAAAAAGGTCATGCTTGCGGTAATGGGGTTTTATGCCCTATCCTGCACCCACTGCTCCAGAGATTCCTCTGATGCTGAACAGGATACCTTCATTCGGGTCTACGGCGGAAAACCCTACAAAGGCGAATCGAAGGGGGAGTTTTACGTGGACGGTGTGAAAAAACAAAGCTGGAAGGGTTCGGCAACCCTGGCTCTGATCGAAGCGGAGGGCGACTCCGTTTCCTTATTTCTGGGGGCTGATTTTGGCAATCAGAGTGAGGTGAACTTAAAGGTCCGGGGCAAGCAGGAGGGCACGAACTATGCCCGAATGAAGGGCCATACCGATCAGTTTACCATCAAAGGCGATCAAATTAATGGTCATTTTGAAAACCCTGATCAGCTCATGCGGTTTAACGGTAAGCTGAAACCGGGGCAGACCACGGTAACGGTACAGATCAGGTTTCTGCGAACATCCGGCGTTTTTCCGGCGGGCAGTGAACTGATGCTTTCGTTTGATGCCTCTCGGAAAGTCGAACAGTCCGGGGAAAATGACAGCGGTTGCCAGATGCGAATGGTACCCATCTGGTCACCCAACGGGATGACGATGGGCATGGTGCCGGACTGCTGAGGCTCCCAAAGAATCAATGACATCCACATTCGGTAATCCATGAAAAGATACTTCTGGCTACTCTGTTACGTATGGCTTACTCCGGTTGCCCTGGCTCAGCAAAAGGACCCCGCTCATCAGCACGCGGACAGCGTATACCAGCAGATCAGGAAACTACCGGAGGCGAACGAAAAGGCCCGGAATCTCCTCGACCTGAGCTTTTTTATGTCGGATTATGATTCCACGGCGTCGCTTCGATACATTCAGGAAGCCAGAGAGGTATTAGGTTCGACGCAAAAACAGGATTTTTACGCGGGCCTGCTGGCCTTTCATACCGCATCCGTGTATTTCGATCACCATCCCGAACGGGCCAAACGCGATTACCTGCGGGCAGATGAGCATTTCAGAAAAACGAAAGATCCGCGAGCGGATCGGTATCGGGTGCGGCTGTGGTCCAGTTACGGAGCCTTATTGCAGCGGGAAGGCCGTTCGCAGGATTATGCCGATGTCATTCTGAATAAGTCCATTCCGATGGCCCGCAAAATCGGCGACTCCGTACTGACCGGGAATAATTATCAGAACCTGGCAGCGGTGCTGATGAACATGAAGCAGCTGGATAAAGCGGAAGGATACTATCAGCAGGCTATTGCCTTACTCCAGGGTAATCCGAACGCGAAAGAAGAACGGCTGACGGTGTTTGTGAATGCGGCCCGTAACGCTCTTTTTCAGCAAAAATATACGAATGCCCGTTTCCTGCTCGACAGTGCCTCCCGCATCGTGAAGGGCTGGGAGTTATCGCCTTTCACGGCCATGTATTACAGCATGGAAGGGACCTATTTTCAAAAAATGGGCTTACCCGCAAGAGCCATTGCCCATTTTGAAAAGGGCTTACAGTATGCCCAGCGGCTTCGAAACGACTATCTGATTCATTACACTCCTATTTGAACAGTATGAGCTATACGCGTCCCTCCGGGAGTATGCTTCAGCTTTAAAAACGCTTCATCAGGTGTTGCCTTACGTGGAGCAAAGCCATTCCCTGCGGGATAAACAGATGGTGTACTACAATCTGGCCCGTACCGAAACGCATCTGCAGCATTTCAGGGAAGCGACGGGCTGGTTTGAGCAGCACAAGCAGATCAGTGACAGTCTGGCTCTGGCTGAAGCCGATGAGCGGGTGCTTGATCTGGAGAAAAAATACCAGACTTCCGAAAAGGAAAATGAACTCCTGAAAATCAGAACCGAAAGCCAGACCCAGGCTCTGCGACTGGAGAAAAACCGAACCCTGATTGTACTACTACTCGCCACCGTGCTGCTCTTACTCGGGATCGGTTTTTTTCTGCTGAAATCAACCCAGAATAAACGAATGCTGGCCCTTCAGAAAGAAAAGCTGCTGGAAGAAGAATTGAAAAACGTTCTGAATCAGGACAAACTGAATCGCTATAATGCCATGCTGGAAGGGCAGGAGATCGAGCGAAATCGCGTAGCCCGGGATCTGCACGATGGACTGGGCGGCTTACTGGCGGCCATTAAACTCCGGTTGTCAGCATTGGCCTTCCGGGAGAAAACGGCAAAATCGTCGGACCTGACGGCGGTAATTCAGCAACTCGATCATTCGGTGAATGAGCTGCGGAGAATTGCCCGCGACATGATGCCCGAAGCCCTGCTTTCCATGGGACTCGAGCCCGCTTTACGCGACCTGTGTCAGACCATGAACAGCGAGACCATGAACGTAAGCTTCGAAGCCATCAATCTGCGGTCCAGCCATAGTCCGTCGTTTCTGATTGGTGTCTACCGCATTGTGCAGGAATTACTGGCCAATGCCCTCAAACACAGTGGAGCGACGCAGGTGTGGGTGCAGGCCAGCGAACAGGAAGGGCATTTTTATCTGGTGGTAGAGGACGATGGGAAAGGCTTTGATCCGAATCTGGTGAAGGAAAAACCGGGAATTGGGTTATCGAACATCCGAAATCGGGTGGAGTTGCTGAATGGAAATCTGGAGGTGGAGAGCCAGCAGGGAACGAGTGTACACCTAGACATTCAATTGCATGAATAACGTGATTCGCATCATCATTGTTGATGACCATCCGCTGGTGTTGAGCGGACTGGCGTTTATTGTATCCCAGGTCGATTCCATGGTTCTGGAACAGACCTTCACCCAGGCCGAACCCGCCCTGGCCTTCGTGAAGCAGCAGGAAGTGGACGTCGTGTTACTGGATATTCACATGCCCGGAATCAATGGCATTACGGCCTGCGAGGAAATCAAGAAAATCCGGCCGGAGTGCCAGGTTATTGCTCTGAGTAACAGCAACGAAGGCAGTATTATTGCCCGCATGTTACACAGCGGAGCTTCGGGGTATGTATTGAAAAATGCCTCTTCGGAGGAACTGCTCAGTGCCATCGAACGAGCGTACCAGGGAGACCAGGTGCTGAGTGATGAGCTGCGGGAAATCCTCCATCAGAAACCGCAGGAAATTCCCTTCGTGACCCGCCGTGAAAAGGAAGTCCTGCGTCTGCTGGCTGAAGGCCGCACCACCCCCGAAATTGCCGAACAGATGTTCATCAGTCCCCTGACCGTGGAGAGCCATCGACGGAATCTGCTGCAAAAATTCAGCGTTAGCAATTCAGCTTCGCTCATTCATAAAGCTACCGAGCAAAGGTTTATCTGATAGCAAAAGGGATTCAATGAAACTATAAACGGACAAATGGGCTTTACTGGAGAAGTCTTTTACCTCCATTGATTCAACCATGTCAAAACAGCCCACGAATCCGATTTCCACGGTCATTGCTTTTGCGGTACTACCGTTGTCGGGGTTTGCCACGGATATTTACATTCCCTCCATGCCCAGCATGGCCGCCGCCCTGCACATCACGGAGGCTCAGGTACAATTTACATTAACCGCTTTTCTGATTAGTTACGGCGTCTCACAGTTATTTGTCGGCAGTGTGCTGGATAGCTTTGGACGCTACCGGATTGGCCTCGTTTCCTTACTCATTTTCAGTGCCGCCAGTCTGACCATTGCCCTCACTACGAATCTGTACGTGATTTTTGCCATGCGGTTCATTCACGGCATCACGGCCGCCCTGATCATCGTGGCGAAACGGGCTTATTTCGTGGATGTCTTTGAAGGCGAACGGCTGAAACATTACCTGAGTTTATTTACCATCATCTGGTCCGTCGGACCGATCGTAGCTCCCTTCATTGGCGGATACCTGGAGCAGCTTCTCGGCTGGCAGTCTAACTTTTATCTCCTCGCCGGCTTATCCTTTGTCCTGCTGGTTCTGGACTGGATTTTCAGCCGCGAAACGCTGCTGAAACCCATCGATTTTAACCTGAAAACCATTACCGGGATTTACCTGATCATGTTGAAAACCAGAACCTTTCTGCTGGGAATTGTCATGCTGAGTCTGGCGTATTCGGCAGTGATGGTCTACAACATGACGGGGCCTTTCATCATCGAACATCAGTTTCATCTCAATTCCGTAGTCGCCGGCTATTGTTCGCTGATTCTGGGTTTTGCCTGGATGCTGGGTGGGTTAATCGGCCGGGCCACCATTCGTTTTCCTTTTTACGATCGAATGCGGGCAAACATCATCATTCAAACCCTGTTTGTCGGACTCATGATTGCGGTAGGATTCTGGTCGCAAAGCTTGCCGCTCATGATCTTTTTCGCCTTTCTGATTCAGGCCTGTACGGGTTATACCTATAACAATTATTTCACGTATTGCCTGAGCCGTTTCCCGAATTATGCGGGCATTTCGGGCGGTATGACGGGTGGAATTGTGTACATTCTGGTTTCCCTGCTCAGCTATCCTATCGTAAGAATATTACCTCCCAAAGACGCTCAGCATTTAAGTTTGAGTTACCTGATACTGGTGCTTATATCGGGCGTAGTGATGGCTTATTTGTATCGCCTCAATGCGACCGCCAGTCGGGAAGAACTGCGGACGGCTTAGGCCGTGTCTTGAACTCTGTAACAAACAAAAGCCTCCTGCTGACGAGCAGGGGGCTTTTGTTTGTTAGGCTTCCGTCGGTGGCCGTTGCTCGAGTTCCTGAATAATGAGGGCTTTCAGTTCCGTAAATAAATAGTCCCTGGCTTCGGCGTAGGAAAGGTTATACTGGCGGGGAACCCCCTGCAAATGCTCCGGGAACTTTTGCAGTAAAGTATCATAGTAACCATCCAGTTCGGCCGGGCCGGGCATCTGATAACGCAAAGTCAGCTGAAATCTTCTTCTCAGGGCCACATCAATCATGGCCAGGTGATTAGTAGCGGCAACGAGTAAGGCTTTGTCCGGAAAATAGTCAATCAACTGAATAATGGTATTGACCAGCCGCCGCATTTCCCCTACGTCTTTATCGTCCTTTCCCCGCGTCTTACCGAGGTGATCAAACTCATCCAGAAACAGGACGGCCCGGTCTTTGGCCGCTTTATCGAAAACCAGTTTCAGGTGCGTAGACGTTTCACCGATGCGGGCCGAAATGACGGTACTTAGATCGAGTACGTACAGGGGCTTGCCGAGTAGGGTGGCGATGGCCTTTGCCGTCGTCGTCTTACCGCATCCCGAGCTGCCTTCCAGCATTACTTTATTGTTGACGGGAAGGTTGTACTTCCGCAATTCCTCTACGTAAGTGTACTCTTTAATCAGTTGATTCAGTGAATTTCGGTTCGCGGGATCCAGGCGAAGGTCCTGCCAGTTAACTTTTTCTTTATCCTGAATGATTACGTCTGATACAGTCATGAAGTGATACGGCCAAAGCCGGGGTGCAAATGGGAAAAAACGGAATCAGCTTTACCGGGCTCCCGGATAAGGCCGATTCCCGTTCAAAGGTAACAGGCAATACCCGGTAATCGGATTCGGGTTTAGGAAGAAATGTAATAAACCAAAGCTCCGTCCGCGTCCTGAAAATCCTCCTTCCTCAATAATCTGCGTGAATTTTTCAGTAACGACCCGTACCGCACCAGCGGGTTCCGAGCCACACCCGCCTCAGCGAAAACCAATGAAGGATTTACGTTATGGGAAACAGAATGGGAATTAACCACTAATTTAACCGTGAAAAAACAACGCAAACGGATTTCAGGTTTTATACAAATCCGCTATTTAGCTGCCACAAACCTTCTATGCCGGACCATTCCCTTACTCCCTCGGGTGCCGAACGCGGGCAGAAGACCACACTGATCGGTATCGCCGTTAATTTCGGTCTGGTTATCGTCAAGGCTACCGCCGGAGTGCTAGGACATTCCTACGCCCTCATTGCCGATGCCCTGGAGTCAGCCACTGATATCGTTACCTCTACGTTTGTGTGGTTTGGACTTCGCGTTGCTGCTCGTAAACCCGACGAAAACCACCCTTATGGCCATGGCAAGGCCGAGCCGCTGGCGGCTATTCTGGTATCCTTCGCCCTGATTGGGGCGGCCATGCTCATTGCCGTCCAGAGTATCCAGAACATTCAGACGCCCCACGAAACGCCCAAAGCCTTTACCCTGCTGGTGCTGGCGGGTATTGTAGTGATCAAGGAGCTGTTGTTTCGTCGAATGAACCAGGTCGGGGCGGAGGTAGACAGCAGTGCCGTCAAAGCCGACGCCTGGCACCAGCGAAGCGATGCCATCACTTCCCTGACGGCCTTCATCGGCATCAGCATTGCCCTCATCGGCGGGCCGGGTTACGAATCGGCCGATGACTGGGCTGCTCTGCTGGCTTCGGGGCTTATTGTCTTTAATGCCTATCATATTTTCCGGCCTTCGTTCGGAGAAATCATGGACGAGTCGCCTTCCGGCAACTGGCGATCGGAGATCGAGGCGATTGCCTTAACGATTCCGGGCGTGGAAGGAATCGAGAAATGCATCGTTCGAAAAACGGGTTTTGAATACTTCGTGGATCTGCACGTCGAAGTCAACGGAAATCTGACCGTTCGGCAGGGGCATGCCATTGCTCATCAGGTCAAAGAAGCCATCAGGGATCAGAAACCTGCCATTTACGATGTGTTAATCCACATCGAACCCGCCTGAGGGCCTTTTCTCAACTTGATTTCTGACCTTCCATCTGACGGCGGGCCCTGACCAGGTCGGTGATATCCAGGGCTGAGCAAATGATTCCGTACACCTCATTTTTTTCATTCCGCAGGGGATTATAGGCGTAGTTAAACCAGAACTCCTGCAAGACTCCGTCAATCACGATATTAACCAGTCCTTCGGGTTTATAATAAGCGGTCCCTGTATCGTATACGTTCTGAAAAAAAGGCATGAAGGGCTGGTCTTTAAATTCGGGTAAGGCTTCGAGCAGGTCTTTGCCGATGATGGATTGGTCCTTATTGAGAATGGCCAGCATGGATTGATTGACGGCCTGAATCTGCATGGTGGGTCCGATGAAGA
>CAJYIW010000017.1 GCA_913775095.1 uncultured Siphonobacter sp.
CAGAGACGGAGCCCCCCGGAGCGGAGATGGTGCCCACCAGGGAGTTATGGCTTTCGTAGGTGTACCTGCTTAAAAGCAGCTGCTGGGCCTGGGCTGAACCCGACAGCAGCGATACAAGGCCTGCGAGAATGATGGTTCTGATCATTTAAAGGGAGTTAAAATCCTGAATCTGGCTGTATGGGCGTGATCGTTACCTGGAGAAAGCCGGTAAAGCTACCCGCTTTCCTCCATTTTTGCGACTCTCATCGGCGGCCTGCATAAACGCAAAAATTTCCAGCGTTTGTGCGGCTGAAACGGGAGGCTGATGCGTTTCAAAAAAGTTCAGGATGGTATCGATCAGCGGCTGATAGGTACTGAAAGGTCCCAGCGGAGCAATGCCTTTTTCCCCAAAGGCCGTACCGGCAATGGACGTGGCTCCCGATCGAATTCCCCGCACGGTACCGATCCGTCCATCCGCCCAGATACCAGTGACCAGGTCACTATCTTTTTCATAGCTGCGGCTGACGGTCTGGCATCCGGGGCCCATGACCGTGAAAAGCATTTCAACCCCATGAATGGCGTACCAGGCCAGATCCAGATGGTTCTTTTCCAGTTCAGCGGGCGTGTAGACATCGGCCCCGAGCACCTTACCAATCGATCCCTGAACGACTTTTTCAACGTTAGGGTCATAGCGAAGGGCCGAGGAAGAGAACACGGGAGTCTGGTATTGGTGGGCGGCTTTAAAAATGGCCTCGGCTCCGGCTAAACTGGCGGCAATGGGTTTATCAATAAATAAGGGTTTCCGGGCTTTCAACACGGGAAGAGCCTGCTCCAGATGCGGTCGTCCGTCATTGGTTTCCAGCAAGACATAATCGACTTTACGGAGCAGAGCTTCAATGGAATCTACAATTTCAATGCCCATATCAATTACGGCCTGCGTAACGCCGGCTTTGAGCTGAAGAGCCGAGGAGATGTCTTTGCTTCCCTGAGCATAGGCCGCGACCACTTTGAAGCCGCTGTTGCCCGTATTGATGAGTTTGGAAAATACCTGACTATGCGAGGTATCGAGGCCAATGATACCGATGCGACGGTTTTCAGGGGCCACAGCCCAGGAGTCAAATGATAAGCCAACGCCTGCCAAAGCAGTCGTTTTCAGGAAGGTGCGACGCGAAAGTTCTTTCATTGGTATAATAGATTTATTCTTTTTCAACCTGCATCCAATCAACGTTGAACAGATTGACCCAGCCAGCTTTGGGGTTCCGAAAGACAATGTACCAGTCGTGAAGACCCGGCTGGGGCTTAACTGGAGCCGTAAATTCCTGCCAGCCCGGCTGTTTCCCGGCTGGGATATCTACTTGTCCTACCAACAGTCCAGTAGGGCTGCCCAGCCGGATTTCAATGCTTCCACCGGGGCCATCCGGCTGTACGCGGAAGCGGATACGTTTGACCGAAGTTAGATCCAGTTCGTTAAACCGCACGTATTTTCCTTCGGAAATACTGTGGATATACGAAACAAAATTCGTCTGTAAGGTGGCCGGAACGACTCCTACATTTCCCTCCTGATACTCTTCCATCTGCAGTAAGGGATCCCGGAGCACGAGCTGGTGGTGCGAAGACAAGGGTTCAATCCCGCGAGCCCCCCGGTCCGTGTAGGACGCTCGCAAAACATAAGCTCCCTCCCGGCCTTTGCCCACGTGTTCCTGCAGGGGTATGTTTCCGCGTAAGGCCAGGCGGGGCTTTTCCTGAGCCAGCGAGAGAATGTACTCGCTTAACTGACGGGCCTGCCCGTGAGACAGATCGGCATGAGGGGGCATGGGGTAACTGCCCCAGTTGCCACTGCCGCCGGTAATGATTTTTTGGGCAAGGGCCTGAGCGGCCCCGCTCTGCCCCCGGTACCGCTGAGAAATGGTCTTCAGGGCAGGACCGATGGATTTAGCCTCAAGAGCATGACAGGCTTTACAGTCGAGGGACTGATACAATTTTACAGCGGCGGCATCCTGCGGTGATTCCCCTGCTGATAAGACACTGGCCAGATCTTTTCCAAACGTCAGGTAATGAAAGGAGACACTGACCCGGGCCGGGTCAATGGTCTGATCTTCCCGATCCTGTACCCGTACCTGATAATCCAGAGAGCTTTCATTCCAGTAAAAGCTTCGGTTGTGCCGGGTAACAATGCTCACGTCAGGAGGGGTGTTGCCTACTTTGATGGGCAACGTAGAAAAACTTTCTCCGCCCTTTGAGTCAGTCACAGTCAGGGTCACGGGATACACGCCGGGTTTCGTAAACGTATGGCTGAGTTCACGACCTTTGCGGATCAGGGAACCAATTTTCCAGCTAAACTGAAGGTTGTCGCCCGGATCGTAGTCTTTCGAGCGTGCGGCCGACAAGCGAACCGTCAGGGGGAGACCTCCGTAGCGTTTGTCCACGTCAATAACCGCTATGGGTTTGCGGTTACCTTCGGCATATTCCACCCGGATCAGCCCGGCGTCCGTATTCCTGGCAAACCAGTTGGTGCCGTAGGCCAGCAGATAAATCGCTCCGTCGGGGGCCAGCTGCATATCCATCGGTGCAACGACATTCAGCTGCGGAAGAAAAGGCTCCATCTTAACGTAGTTGCCCTGTTCATCCAGGGTAACGGCCATGATCCAGCGGCGAATCCATTCGTAAATGAAAAGCTTGCCGTTGTAATATTCCGGCAGCCGGTAAGGAGCATTTTTGTATAAATCACTGTAATACACGGGGCCCGCCATGGCACTGGCTCCTCCCTTACCGACCATCGGCCATCGTTTGGAAGGTCCTTTGCCGTACCAGATCATAGCCGGCTGGGCGGGAGGAAGCTGCTTTATACCCGTGTTGTTAGGCGATTGATTGACCGGATGAGCCGGATCCTGTCTGGGGCCTTCCTTCTTGGTAGCAAAATCATATTTGGGAAAAGCTTCGTTGTCTCCCAGAAAATAGGGATAGCCAAAAAAGCCCGGCTGGCGGGCCTGATTAATTTCGTCGTAACTCATGGTGCCTTCCTGAGCCGGCACCTGCGTATCCGGACCCACATCTCCCCAGTAGACAAAGCTGTTTTTAGGGTCTACTGAAACGCGGAAGGGATTCCGGCAACCCATGACGTAAATCTCAGGGCGGCCCTGGGAACCATCCCTGGGAAACAGATTGCCATCGGGAATACTGTAGGTACCGTTAGCCTCGGGCCTGATTCGTAGAATTTTTCCCCGCAGGTCATTGCTGTTGGCCGACGTGCCCTGTCCATCGGCCAGCTGGCGGCCGGGGCGTTCGTCGGTCGGGTTGTGCCCCTCGATTTCTTCGGCATTGGTATTATCGCCAATGGATAAGTACAGAAGCTTATCGGGTCCAAAGGTCAGATACCCTGCCGAGTGACAGCAATACGTTCGCTGAGTCGGTACTTCCAGCAGCACTTTCTTGCTGTCTTCCAGTAATTTTTCTCCCCTGAACTCGTAGCGGACCAGCTGACTCACGTGACGATCACCGCCCAGTCCATAATAGAAATAGATCCAGTGGTTGGTTTTAAAATCCGGGTCGGCGGCTACCCCCAGGAGGCCGTCCTCGATGCCACTGAATACGTTAAAATGAGCAATGGTTTTAAGTTGCCGCTGCTGAGCATCGTACAAACGAACGGCTCCCTTGCGTTCCACGACCAGTACGTTCAGGTTGGGTAAAATGGCCATTTGCATGGGTTCATCGAACCCTTCCGCCAGAGTGATCGGTGTAAATCGGCTGCTGTCGGGCGGACTTAACTCGTAGCGGCCTGCCGGACGCTCCGGCAGGCGGGGCCACATCGTCAAAGCTCCGAGTACGGCAAGAACTAAACTAAATTTAATAGAGGTCATGGATTCGTCAATTGGTAGAATAGAGGATCCTTCTGTGTATAGAAAAATCTTCGGGAACAGACTCAAATCGTCGTGATTTTTTAGTCAGGACGGTGAAATCCCCGGACGGGCTGGTCCGTGTAATAGAGGTATTCGCCGGCCACCAGCTCATAAGCCGGATCAGGGTTAAGCACTTTTAGGGTAATCTGATGCGGTTTTTTAGGTAGGTGATACTGCCAGAACAGCTCGGTACGGCGTTTGCTGGGAGTCAGCGGAAAGCTGGCTTCCTCTTTCAGAAGGTCATCCACGTACAAAGCTGCCCGCAGGACATGGCCCGGATTGGAACCCGGTCTGGAGCGAACGTGCCCCCGGATGACGAAACCAATGGACTCCGGACTGGTAAACCCGAGGCTATCCTGAAAGGCCCGGAACAAAGGCTTTTTCTCAACCGGAAAATGACCCCTGAAGTTTTCTTCCATGGGAGCCGTTTGGATGACTCCGGTTTGAATTTCTACCTGACTATTGCCCACCTTCCCGCGGTGCTGCCGGATGTTTTCCAGGGCATGTCGGTAGCTAAGCTCGTAGACTTCCTGAAGCGACCATTTGCTATAGGGCAGGGTCAGGGCTTCTGCTTTCCGGAGAGGCTTCAGCCAGTAGGCCGGAATCCGGTCATAGCCCAGTAGGGTACCTAAAATACCCGCCGCCGTCGAAGGGTTACAGTCCGAGTCCTGTCCCGCCCGCGTGGAGATTTCCAGCGTTTGGGTAAAGTCTCCATTGCCGTAAAGCAGCCCCATCACGACGTACGCTGCATTTACTTTGGCATCGATGTTGAGGGGGTGAAATACGCCATCCGGGCAGCCCACCTCCTGAGCCCATTTCCGCTGGACCTCAAACCAGGTTTTCTTCCAGTCATCGGGATACTGGTGGTGCCAGGTAATCACATCCTGAATGCACTGGTGAAATTTGCTCGAACGTGGAATGGCCTTCAGGGCATCCCGGACAATCTCCTGCACATTGTTACTGACGAAAGCCAGCGAGTACATCGTGGCTACGTAGAGTCCACCGTAATAGCCATCCCCCGAACTCATGAGATGACCAACCTTATCGGCTATTTCGGCGGCGGCTTCCGGCATGGCCGGGCTCATCAATCCGGCAAAATCGGCTTCAATCTGAAAATCAATGTCATCGGCATGCGGGTTATGCAGGTAATGCCCGGATTGCGGAGCCGACAGTCCCTGCTGAAGGTTATAACGCCCGGCCTGATTGGCATGCCAGAGCTCGTAACCCGACCGGGCGTAAGCCCGGGCAAAGGAATCGACCGGGGCACGAAGGCCGTGCTGCTCCAGGATGGATACAAAGGTTAAATCCATGTAAATGTCATCATAGAGGCCCGGAAAGGTCTTCATCGCTTTCCTCACGTAATCCTCATCCCAGGGAATTCGCTGATCATCGGCGATGAAAGTACCCTGATAAACAAATTCAGTGGGCCAGCCAAAGCTGACTCCAATGGTTTGCCCGGCCCAGCCGCCCCGGATTTTATCCCGCAGTTCCTGTAAGGAAATGGTTACCTGACCCGGGACCGGATCATTCGGTCGGGTCGTCAGGGGCATTCCCAGCAGACCCAGACTGAACACTCCGGCCCCCAAAATTCTGCTTATGTACTTCATTTCGTCTGCGTTACCATCACCCGATAGGTACGGACCTTCTGCCGCCCCGATACGATTTCCAGCGAAAAAGGCTGGCTCATGTCCATCAGTCCCATGGCGGGTCTGGACTGAGCATCGGAAGGAATGGAGCCCCGGAGTTTTAATTCTTTGGGATTGATGGCCAGTCCCGCCGAAGTTTTGGCGGGTAAGGTCACGCGAACCGTATCTCCGCTGAAGACTCCATTGTAGCGGGCACTGTTTTCGTCGGCTCCGGGTACGTTTACCCAAAGGGCCGAAAGGGTGTTGTCATCGTTGCGGGGATTCACATCGGGTGAATCACAGGCTCCTAACAACAGCAGTAAAGCGAAAGCAACGGATGTTTTCATCAAACGCATCGGTCAAGAGGATTACCATCCCTGGATTTGAGTCAGGGCGGGATTATTAATAATTTCTGCCATCGGTAAAGGAATGTAGTACGTAATGGGGGCAAAGAAGCGATCCTGTTTGTCGCTGTCTACCACTTCATAACGCACACTCCCGTCTGCTTTGGGGAGGGGCCGGTGGCCGTGCACCCGCAGGTTATTCAGGACGAGGTGAGCTTTACGCCAGCGTTTTAAATCCCAGTAGCGATGACCTTCAAAGGCCAGTTCTACGATCCGCTCGTGTTCGATGGCCGCCATCAACTCCGAAGGACTGGTGGCTTTCACGCCGGGCAGGCCCGCCCGCCGGCGTAGCTTGTCGATCATCTGGCGGGCTTTTTCATACTGACCCGTCTTGGTAAGGGCCTCCGCGTGGATGAGCAGAACCTCGGCGTAGCGAAGCTCAATGGATTGCTGCTCGCTGGCGTTACGCAGCGGGTCTACGTTGGTGGAATCCAGGTATTTGCGAAGGTAATACCCCGTGACGGTTCGCTTGGGATCGGCCTGCGATCCGTAGTCAATGTACCCGTCCGTTCCGGTAGCGGTGTTTAAAACCCGATTTTTCCAGGTAGCTCCGTGGGTCAGAATGGTTCCGTAAAAACGCGGCTCCCGGCCCTGGTAGGGGCGAGCCGCCATGGCGGGATCGGCCCAGGAAAAAGGGCGGCCATCGGCCATTTCATAAGCATCCGAAAGCTCCGCCGTGGGTACTCCCTTACCGCCCTGTCCGGGTACATCCGCCGGAGGAGCGTAATCCCGGTCAAACGTATGAGTCAGGGCCGGGCGGACGTAGTTGAAGCCCAGGATCATCTCTTTGTTATTCTTCGTGCTGAATACACTGGAAAACTGGGGCAGTAGCTGATACACCCCTTTGCTTTCCAGGTCAACAACCGCCTGAGCGGCGGCAGCGGCATTCTGGTAATAGGAGGCAGCCTTCGTGGATGGTACGCCCGTCAGGGGATCGCTGTTGTACTGCTTTTTGTCGTATTCGGCAATGGAGGCCGCGTAAAGCCAGCTTCGGGCCAGCAGGGCATAGGCTGCTCCCCGCGTGGCTCTGCCCAGATCAGCAGCACTGCGGGTTTCGGGGAGGTGCTGGGCCGCAAAGCTGAGGTCACGGGCGATGAAATTCCAGCACTCATCTTCCGACGAACGGGGATTGTTGTTTTCGGTGATCGGCTTCTCCAGCAAAATCACACTGCCGTGCAGCTTCACCAGCCAGAAGTACACATAGGCCCTGAGAAAACGGGCTTCGGCCTGGTAGGCATTGCGGGTCGTGGAATCGGAAAAAGTCTGATACTGGTTCGTACCACTCAGAAAATTATTGATGGCGAAAATTCGCTGATAGCCCTGAGTCCAGTACGAAAACGTAGGGTTTGCTGCCGTAATGCTGGAGGGGTTAAAGGCCACCATATTGGCCGTCCCGCTGCCGCTGGAAATGGACGTATTCTTGATGAGGTCCGTTAACGCGTCCGTATTATTGGCATATCCCAGGGGCATGGTACCAAAAGCAAAATCATTCAGAACGGCGTACTGATCCAGCAGGTACAGTTTTGCGTTGTTTTCATTGGCCCAGACCGTGACGTCCGTGTACCGATCCCGGGGAGTTACGTCAAGTTTACAGGACTCCAGCAGCCCTGTGAGCAGACCCAGCAGGAGGGCCAGTCGGATGAATGGTAGTTTCATTGGCTAGTGGTTGTTTCGTTAGAAAGTAAGGGTCGTTCCGACTGAAAACACCCGTTGCTGGGGATAAAACCCGGCCTGCACGACGCTGGGGGTTTCCGGATCGGCGTATTTAATGCTATCGAAAGTGAACAGATTGGATCCCGCTGCGTAGAATCGCCACTGCTGAATTTTCAGGCGGCTCAGGAAATCCTTGGGAAGGGAATAGCCAATCTGTAAAGACTTGAGCCGCAGGTAACTGCCGTCCCGCACGAAGAAGGAGTTCTGATACCCATTCTGATTGGTCAGGCCTGCTTTATTGGCCGTCAGGCGGGGATACTTCGCATCGGGGTTATCGGGACGCCAGGAATCTTCCACCAGAAAGTAAGGACTGTTGCCATTACCAGAGAACGTTTGGGTATATACGGTGTTGCTTTGAACGCCACTGTTATACAGTCCCGCCAGAATGACGTTCGACCGGGCCGCTCCCTGTAAAAGAGCCGAGAAATCGAAGGGTCCGTATCCGGCCTGTAGATTCAGTCCATACATGATCTCGGGCGTGTTGCTGCGGCCGATTCGGGTAACATCCTGTTCAAACGATATTTTACCATCGCCATTTAAATCCACGTATTTCACATAGCCCGGTGCTCCCGGTCCGAAGGGGAAACTCGGACCGCGATCTACTTCTTCCTGGGTCTGGTAAAGGCCGTCCACTAAAAAGCCAAACTTGGTGCCTACGGGCTGGCCCACCCGCCGCTGGGCGGCTGGTGCGTTGACGGATTCGTTGAGGCGTAAAACGCGGTTGTGGGCGTACGTGAAGTTACCGATCACTTTATAGGAAAATTTCGACTGCTTTTTCCCGTAACTGATCTGCAAATCAATGCCCCGGTTATCTACTTTTCCCGCGTTGACCGTGGAGGCAAAATTACCACCCACCGAGGGAGCGAAGATGTTGTTCTGGTTGGTAAGGATGTTAGAGGTTATTTTGTAGAAGTAATCCAGTTCCAGACTCAGGTTACTATTCCAAAGGCCCAGTTCAATCCCCGCGTTGTACATGGTCGCTTCTTCCCAGGTAATGCGTGGATTGGCAAGGGCGGTATTACTCAGCGTTGAAACTACCTGATTACCAATGGCTACGACGGGAGTGGTGCGTAGCTGGAAGGAATTCAGGTATTGATAGATACTGGTATTATCATTGCCGAGTTTTCCCGCCGAAAGTCGAAGCTTCATGAAGTTGACCGGCGACTGAAGCGGGGTCCAGAAATTTTCCTTGCTGATCACCCAGCCCAGCGACGCGGATGGGAAAAAGCCCCAGCGGGTTTGTTCGGGGAAGTTTACCGAGGCGTCGTAGCGGGCGGCTACTTCCAGCAGGTATTTTTCATCGTACCCATAATTAATCCGGCCCACGTAACCCCCGCGTTTGTACTGCGTGCTACTGCCGGTGGCGGCCCGTAAATCCTCCGTGGCCTTACTGCCAAAATTCAGATCTAATAATTCCGTGATGGCAAAGTTTCGAGCCTGTGCCCCGAAGCCATTTCCTCCCCAGCCTGAATATTCATAGAGAAATAAGCCATTGAAGGCATGTTTGCCGAACGTCCGGTCGTAGAGCAGCGAAGGCTGGAAGGTAACCCGGTAAGATTGTGAATAATCCTGAATGAGGTTATTTACGCTGTAGGCACTCATGCGGGCGGGAGTCCAGATCCAGCCGGTCGTCGTCCGGTTGCGGACGGCCAGCATGGCGGGTTCGACAAACGTCTTTACTTCCGTCATCGTTTTATCATACCCCACCAGCAAACGCCCCTGAAGCCCGGATACGCCGGGGACTTTCAGATTCACCGACAGGTTCCCGTTAAACGTGGTGGCCAGGGCATTCCGATTGCCGATGTCATTTACCGCCACCAGGGGATTTCCAACCCCGGCATCCGAGTTACTCCCCACGGGCAAGCCCGCCGGATTCATCAGGGGCAGATTGGGCTGCATCCGCTGGGCCAGCAGAAAAGGATTCTGGTAGTTCTGATCCGTTGGAGCCAGAGCGGGGTTCACCCGATCTTCCATCCGTACGGTAAGGTCCAGACGGGTAGTGATAAAGTCGTTGACATCCGCATCAATGTTGGTACGAACGTTATACCGCTTGTAATTCGTGTTTTTAATCACGCCATTCTGATCCCAGTAGCCCAGGGTGGTGAAGTACCGCATGCGGTCCGTTCCGCCGTTCACCGAAACGTTGTGATACTGACTTACGCTGGCATTATTGGTGAGCATTCCCACCCAGTCCGTATTTCCAAAAAACTCGGATTGATTCGTACCGTTGGCCAGTGAGGCAATGTCTTCATCGCTGTAGGTTAAGGCAAAAGGCGTTTTACCCTGAGAGACCAGGTACTGATTATCCAGTTCTTCGGCCCGTTTGTACCATTGCATGTAATCAGGCCCATTCAGGAATTTTGGAAAACGGGTATTGCTGTTCTGCGAGAAGTTGGTTTCATAAGTAATGCTGGGCTTACCGGTTTTTCCACGCTTGGTGGTAACCAGAATAACGCCGTTGGCCGCCCGGGCTCCGTAGACGGCCGCCGCCGAAGCATCCTTCAGCACGCTGACGGTTTCTACTTCGTTCGGGTCCAGTGAGGTGAAGGGCCGCTCGATACCGTCCACAATGACCAGCGGAGCATTATTGCCCGTTGTACTGATGCCCCGAACATTAATGGTTGCGTTATCGGCACCGGGCTGGCCGTAGGGCTGAGTGACGATGACACCCGGCAGGCGGCCTGCCAGTACATTGGAAATGTTCAGCGGAGGAGCCTGCTTCAGCTGATCGGCCCCGATCTGGGCTACCGAGCCAGTAAGCGTCGACCTCCGCTGCTGGGAATATCCCACCACCACGACCTGATCGAGCTCTTTAGAAGAGGCATTCAGGGAGATGTTAATCTGGGTACGACGATTGACGGCTAATTCCTGAGTAATGTATCCAATAGAAGAAAACACCAGTACCGCATTATCCTCGACATTGGCCAGTGAATATTCTCCGCTCCGATTGGTCGTCACGCCCTGAGAGGTGTTTTTGACCACCACACTGACGCCCGGCAGGGGTTCGCCGGTGCTGGCATCGCTTACTTTTCCCTTGACTGTCGAAGCCGCGACGACGGGCACCATACGGGCAATGGTCGAGGCATGGTTCCAGCTGGCGGACTGCGGAACGAGGGCGGAAAAGCTGTTCTTTAAAGGGTCTACGCTCGTAAGACTGGATTTCTTTTCTTCGGAAATGATGTAAAAGGCATCGCTGACTTTTTTAAAGGTCAATCCGTACGGTTTCAGGAGCTGTTCGAGCGTCTGTTCGAGTGAAGCGTAGCGGTTGAATTCCCTGACCCGCTTTTTATTGACCAGCTCCGGGTTATAGAGAATGGAGATCCGGAATAATTTCTCTACTTCCTGCAACTGATGCTCCAGACTTCTGCCCCCGCGGGGCGTGGCCGGAATTTGCTGCTGATCCGCCCGAACAAAACCCTGAGCCCCTGCCTCGAGCCCACTGCAAAGCCAGAAGAAGGCGGGCAGTCCGTACAAAAGCGTAATTCGTTTTTTCATTGAAGCATGAATTAGTGTGGTCTCAATCAAGACATAGAAATCCTGGGGACGCTCCTGGCGGGGAGATCCGAATGTGTACTTAGGCGAAAAGGATGAATTATCGGGATTGATCCGTGAGGTAGATGCGACCTTCCTCCTGACGGATGTGAACTTTACAGGCTTCTGCGATGCCTGCTAATAATACGTGAACATCGGTGGTGGGCAGCGAGCCCGACACGCGTCGCTCGAGTAGCGAAGCTTTTTCCACGTTGACATCGTAGCCGTAGGTATCTTCCAGTACCTGAGCCAGTTCCTTCAGCGAGGTATTTCTTAAAATGAGCTTGTGATCTTTCCAGGCGGAATACAGAGAGGCATCCACTTCTTTGAGGGTGTACTGTTCCGGTTTGCGGGAAAATTCTACCAGCTGGCCGGGTTTCAGCACAATGGAGTCAGCTTCTGCTTTTTCATTGAGGAGGCACTGCACTTTTCCTTCGTTGAGCACCACACGAGTTTGATGACTGCGGTGACTGACCGTAAACTGCGTTCCCAGAACGTTAACCCGGAAATCGTCAGCCGTAATGACGCTGAAGCGGCGGTGATCTTTCGTGTGGACTACTTTAAAATAGGCTTCACCCGTGAGCCTGACTTCCCGGTCCTTCGTCCAGGTATCCGGGTACGAAAGACTGGAATTTCCGTTCAGGGTTACTTCGGAGCCGTCGGGCAGGGTGAACGTCCGCGTTTCTCCGTAAGCCGTTTTCTGCGTTTGGGTGTGTACCGCTAACCCAGGAGTAGACTCCGGCTGAGGACGCAGGTACATCCAAAGCATCACCAGAGCCACGACCCCGGTCATCCCCGCAACCCAGCCCATCCAGCTTCTGCCCAAAGGCCGCACCGGAACCGGCTTTTCGGATTCCATTCCCTGCTGGATCCGGTTGAACATCTTTTCTTCGAGGGCCTGCCGGGCCGGGCTGCTCAGCCCTTCCGTAAAGGCCGGTCGGTTTTCCAGCTGCTGATACCAGGCTTCCAGTTCCAGTCGTTCCGACGGACTGGCCTGTCCCCGTTGTACCTGCTCTAAAAGAAAAGTCAATCGCTGCTGAGTCATGCCAGGGGGTTGGATAGAAAACCGGCGTAAATACCTGATTACCTCTGTAAGTCACGCCAGAGGAGAAGTTCCGCCAAAAAAATTAATTATTTTTTCAAAAAATTTGATAAGTATCTGATTAACAGAATAATGAAACTAAAAATCAGCTAATCAGATCTACGGCCAGCAAAAGGGTAAATAAGTGTTCTTTTAAATGAAGGCGTAATAATTGCAGAGCCCTGGCCATGTGTTTCTCGACGGTGTCAATGGGTAAGTTCAGCAACTGGGCAATTTCCCGGTAGGTGTACTGCTGGTGGCGGCTCAACTCATAGACCCGGCGGTATTTTTCGGGTAACTGAGCCAGACTCTCGTGTAAGTGGTGCTGAAGTTCTTCGTAGTAAAGCTGATCTTCCACCAGATTCGCCTGGGGCATACCCAGACGCGTTACGTAATCCACGTGTGCCCGTTTGGTCAGCTGGGAGCGGATGTGATTATAAATTTTGTAGCGAAGGGCCGTAAACAGATAAACGTCCAGGGAAGTGGTAATACTGAGGTGCTGACGCTTGGTCCATAAATCCAGAAAAAGCTCCTGAATGATTTCTTCGCAATCCTCCCGCGACTGTACCCGCTTGTAAGCCGAATCATACAACCGCCGCCAGTATTTTCGGTACAATAGCTCAAAAGCCGCACGATCTCCTTCCTGCAACAAAGCCAAGAGCGGCTCATCAGTATGTGTGTGTTCGGTAAGCAGAGCGTCTATTGATTAAAAATAGTTAGCAATTTAAAATCCTGATCTGATAGATGACTGATCTTCTAAGTTAACAAATCTTTAATTATAGTTACGAGTAGCAGATAAAAAATGAGCCACTCCCGTAGGAATTTTAAAATTACCAGAATCCTCAGGCCGAAGAAATGCATCAGAATGTACCGGGAATAGGTAGTAAAAAGTAGTAAATGCGGGCTTTCTACCGGATGCCTCCCTTTGATCGCCGAAAGTGCATGACCTCAGTTGGAGCCTCGTCCGTCCGCTCTACGCTCTTAAAGTTCAGTTTCTCAAGCAGCTGGATGGAACGCTGGTTGTCCTGGTGCGTGAAGGCCTCAAAGGTGGTTACCCCCAGTACGTCACCGGCAAAGGCCATTACTTCTTTTACTGCTTCGGTCATAATTCCCTGTCCCTGATGATTCCGCAGAAGCTCATAGCCTATCTCGCAGGTATGGCTTTCGACAGAAAGGTTAAAAAGACAAACGGTTCCCATAAGCCTGTCTTCTGATTTTCGGGTAATGGCCCAGTACAGCATTCCATGGGTGCTGACGTTTCTGATGAATTCCAGAGCCTCTGTCAGGCTCTGACTGCGTTTTCGATCCAGGTATTGATTGATACCCGAGTCAGACCGGAGCCCAAAGATCTCCGGCCCATCGCTTTCCAGCAGAGGTCGGAGGATCAGCCGTTCGGTAATAATAAGTATTGGAAAGGGAGAAAGGCCTGGATGAGACATGGTTTATTCATTGTACAGTTTTTCCGATCGTGAAGCCATTACTTTGTCGGCGTTCTAGGTAAAACAGAACGTCGGAATGAACCCTAAGATACGCAAATCAGGCCTAAGGGATTACTGGAGATATACTTAGGATGCTAAAAAAAGTCGCCTCTGAATGGATTTCAGCAGGCGACCTAAGATCCAAATAGTGACAATAACTTTAGGGCTTCGCCGCCAGCGTTTTGAGTAAAGCTCCCGTTTCGGTTCCTTCCACGCGGGGAGCGTTCGTATACACCAGTTGCCCCTTCTTATCGAAGATCATGTAACGGGGAATCGAGGAAACCTTTTGCTGACGAATAAAAGCCGACGTGGCCTGATTCAGAGTCAGGTAACTATGGGCATAGCTTTTCAAATTCTCCTGCTGGGCGGCTTTGTCCCATTTACCCATGCTTTCATCGATGGACAGGTACACAAACGTGACGGGTTGACCTTTCAGCGTTTGTCGCAGCTCCCGGGAGGCGGGAAGGGAGGTCCGGCAGGGTGCACACCAGCTGGCCCAGAAGTCCACGTAGACGACCTGGCCTTTGAGGGTAGCAAGGAGGGCCGAAAGGTCCGTTCGCTTCCCTGAAGCGTCCTGAAGAATGAGTGCTTTGGCATTCAGTCGGGCGGGATCAAACTCCAGAGCGTATTCCGCCCGGATGCGATCCAGAAGGAGCGGGTCAGAAGCTATTTTCGTTAGTTTGGTATAGTAAGTCAGAAAATCCTGGCGGGAAAACTCTTCCCGAAGCGTAGCTAATTGTCGGGTCAGTAGCCAGTCCCGTTCCCGGTTCGGAAAAAGCGGGGAAGCCGCAATCTGGTCAAACACCTGCCGGGTATCAATTTTAGGGTACGGGTTCAGCGAGGCATAGCCGACCGTAGGAATAATTCGGGATTCCACCACGGCATCGAGCAAGGTTTGATAGTAATGATCGTGCAAACCAGCGATGGGAACCGTATACCCGCGAAACCAGCCTTGCAGAGTGGAGTCGGACACCAGCCCCTGTTCAAAGTCGATGAGGCGGCTAATCTGTAGAATCTTATTAGTATTAAACGTATAGAGCAGATCGGGCATTTGCTGGCGTTCCCGCAGAGAGTCAGTGCGGTGTTCCGCCCGGACCATCTGGGCTTTGACGCGTTCATACAGCTCCCGCCGCAACTGCTGTTTGTACTGCCGCTTGATGATTTCCTTCTTTTCGGAGGGGATGGCCGTCCAGTTGGGGTGGTCAGCTGTAATTCGCTTTCGAATCATAGTGGTATAGTTGGCATACATTCCCCAGGCCGAAAAGCCGTCGGCGGACGTGTCCCCGGCGAAAACGTCAAAATAGGTTTCTTTGTTCTGGTTTTGGGTCAGAATACCTGTAGGCGTATACGTAAGCGTCAGTGTATCGCCACGAAACACGGGAAAGTCTACGTAATCAAAGTGATTCATGAAATGCTTGAAAACCGCCCCCTGGCTTTCGGGTACCATCGCTATCGTCTGGGGACGGGTCTCCGATTTAGCCTCGAAATGTCGGAAGAGCGTGGAGTCCTGCCAGTAGATCAGAAAAGAGTTTTGCATGGCGGGTCTACTGTCCACGCGAAAGCTTGTATCGAAGCCATGAGCATTGGTAAACTGAATCACCGCAGGCTGAGCGGAAGCTGCCCAGGAAAGCAGCAGCAGGAAAACGAGCGTTTTCATTTTGAAATGAATAGGTTTAGAAGGTATCCTTAATACTTCCAGTGAAACGCAGGAATACATATTCTGGTATGTAGGTATAAACAGTAGGTAATCGTCTGATTATAGGAATGGATTGGTAACCTTTTCTATGGGTTCAGGTATAAATAGCCTATACTTTATAAATCTGTACAACGACTCCTTGAATCGTTTTAGAATGAATACAATAATTAATCATAACAACGATAAATATACAGTGCTTAACTGGATGAAATCTGCTGATATAAAGGATGTTATGTAATTTTAATTACCTGTCTGTTATTCGTAGGAAATAAATTTTGCCACTAGCAGATCGAAGAAAATGCAGTAAATGTAAACACATCTCAGAGGAGTAATTTATACTCAGGAATAAATAGCAATGATATCGTTTATAAATAGAGTTGCTTAAAAAGAATAAGGTCTTTCAGAAACACTCTGAAAGACCTTAACAAGAAAATATTAAAAGCACTAACCCGGTACTTCTAATTGCTTCATTCTCACCTTTTCCCGGGTTTAAAGCTTCCAGAATAACAGCAGAGAAATTAACAAGACCAGGCCAATCTGCAGGGCAGTTAATACATAAATATAATTCGACTGGCCATCGGACGTATTGAGTAACTCCTGACCGACGGTCAATTGCAGAGCCGATAACTCCGTCAGCGTTTGAATCACCTGGCCAAAGGCCGTATGACCCGCTCCGGCAAAGAGAACCTGCTGGGCCTTTAACCGATCACTCTGCTTCTTAATCAGATCTTCTTCGATCGTATTATAACTGCTCAGGCGTTGTTTGAGTACGTTAAACTGATCGGCCTCGCGGGGGGTCAGGCTGGTTTCATCAAATCGGGTGATCAGGGAATCGATCTGTCGATTGGAACGATCCAGAGCGAAGTCGATCTGATTCAGCTCCAGCTTCGTATTGCTTAATACATAAGACTCCAGCAGAAGGCGTTTGCTGTACACCTGAGAGGTTAACTTCGCGATGATGGCCGTCGGCACTAATCGATCTTTGTAGATGGAAGCGGATGCCTCCTGAATCTGATGAACACTGCGGCGACTGAGAAAGATACTGGTCAGAATCAGGCCTAGTAAGCTGGCGATCAGGAGCGAATTTCTTAGAATGGGTTTAGCGTGAGGTTTTTCCATAGTAATAAAAAAGCTAAGTTGGTCGGTGAACCGGGCGAATGCGTCTGTAACGGATTCGCCCTTTCATCGGCACGGGATAAAACAGGACTGGTCATTCACAAAGCCTGAGGCCCAAGATAAGAAATAGAAAACAAATTTTTAATAATTTTTTATCTAATAAATTAAGCAATATTTTTATAAAACTATAATGAAAAACACATCTATTATTTAAGGTAACTGGCTACCAATTCTGATAATTCCCTGCCTATTGATTGGGAATAACCATTAAATCCCTGTACTATATTTCCTTCTTTGTCTATCAAGTAAAAATTAGGATATCCTTGTACATGATAATTTTTTACATCTGCTATACTATTATGACGGTTTGTAAAAGTTGGGTATTTTACTTGAAATTTATTATTCTGTTTATGAATAGAACCTTTATTATCTAATGGATAAATAGTAATAATCACAAAATCAGAACTGGAGTATTGCGTGTAAAACCTGTTTAACATTTCAATAGATTCAATACAATGGGGACATCCTACTAAAGAAAAATTTAATAAAATAATTTTTCCTTTTTGATCAATGAGTGTGAGTTCTTTTCCTGATGAATCTAAAAGCTCAAGTTCCGGAGCCTTTAATCCCTTGGTTAATAGGGGTAATTTTACTCTTGGTTTTTGCATAGAGAAGTATTTTGGAATTTCTATTGATATAGATTCAAAATATTTGGAGTTTATTATATAATCTTTAAAAAAATATTCATCATGTTGTTTGATAAAGATGCTTGTGCCGTCTATAAAGCCCTGTGAATCATATTTATAATAGTAAGGAAGAAAATTATTCTTATCTATAAGTACAGTAATAAAAATGAATGTTCGTCGTGTCATTACGACAGAATCTCTTTCTATTAGCTTAAAGTTGTAATAACTTGTGCCATCCATTATTGAGTCCTGATTTTGCTGAACTGCGATTCCTCTGCTTAAATTATCCTGTAGCTGATTAATGATATTAGGAATGATTTTATAGTTATAATCTATGCTACGTGTATTATTTATAATGTTATACGTACTATCCGGTATATTAAAGACAATTCGTTTATTACCATCATATATTTCTTCTTTTATATCCTCGGTATCTTTAAAAATAAATTGTCTATTTTTTGTAAAAGAGATCATAAGTCTAGAACTACTTAGATACAGGCTATCACTCATGGGATCTTTCCTGTGAGATTCAACTGTATAGCCTAAATTTTGAATTGTATGAAATTTAGATACTACTTGTTCTAAAATTTGACCATTTACACTTTCGTGTGATAAAAGGAATGCAAGAACAGATGAAATAGTAGCTCGAAGTAGTAATGATTTCATTATCAGCTAAAGCTAAGATGTTTTAATGAGGTAAACACGCAAACGCAATGGATACCGTTCGATTTGTAAATACTGATTTATTATGTGAATATTAGTATTTATAGTTTATATTCCTACTTTCGTATGCCATTAGTTTATTAAAGTGATATTGAATTTTATTAGGAAATACTTATTACTGCATAAATGCTCATAATTGAGCTGAATGTGATTCTTAGCTTTTGCTATAATTTTTAACTAGTAATTTTCCATTTTTACTTCCTAAAAGCCACACTTCCATCTACATCTAAGGTAGTGACATGACCAGCTCGCTGACCAGATCAGTCAGATTAAGGAGCCCCGTTGGATTTTAATATTGTGCTATTCAGTTGTTTAAATGGTGATTTATAGGCCTGTCGCCTGAGCATTAGAAGGTTTATTTTTAGGGTCAGCTCTATACTAATACGAAGGCCTGAGACTGGTTTTAACCAGTCTCAGGCCTTCGTATTGAAGCTCTTTAGAAATTTTGAAAAACTTCGAACGGCAATTATAGTCTTTAAGGATGTCCCCCTCCACCGGCGGCTCCAAAGATCTGTCCGGTCGAATAACTACCCGAGTTATCCGCTAACTGAACAAAAATAGAAGCCAGTTCCGCGGGTTGACCCGCACGGCCCAGGGGTGTATCGCCACCAAACTTAACCAGTTTATCGGGCTCCTGTCCGCCACAAACCTGCAGGGGAGTCCAGACCGGACCCGGAGCTACACCATTAACCCGGATGCCTTTCGGACCTAGTTGTTTGGCTAAAGACTTGACATAAGCCACATTCGCCGCTTTCGTCTGAGCATAGTCAAAAAGATTTTCGGAAGGATCGTAGGCTTGTACGGATGTGGTAGCAATAACACAGGATCCTGGCTTCAGGTGCGAAAGGGCCGCTTTCGTAATCCAAAATGGAGCGTAGATGTTGGTTTTCATGGTGGCATCAAAACTTTCCTCGCTAATATCCAGAATGGACATATTGCTCTTCTGATACCCGGCATTATTCACCAGAATATCCAGTCCGCCCAGTTGTTTGACGGCTTCATCCACTAATTTTTTGCAAAAGGCCTGATCCGTAATGTCTCCGGGTATTGCTACCGCTTTTCTTCCCTCGGCCTTAATCAGAGCGACTACTTCTTTGGCGTCACTTTCTTCCGCAGGAAGGTAATTAATGGCTACATCGGCTCCTTCCCGGGCATAGGCAATCGCCGCTGCTCTGCCAATACCCGAGTCGCCGCCCGTGACGAGTGCTTTCCGTCCCGCCAGTCTATTGCTGCCTTTGTATGATTTTTCGCCATGATCGGGGACGGGGCTCATCTTGGAGGCTAAGCCCGGATGTGGCTGCGTTTGCTTTTGATAGGGTGGTTGAGGATATTTCCCTCTGGGATCTTCCAAAGGTTTCACTTCCAGGTTGTTTTCCATCGTATTTTTAGCACTAAGCGGTGCACTGATCGCCAGGGTTGATACCGTAGCTCCCAGTCCTTTCACCAGGTTACGTCTTGAGATATTCGTTGTTTTCATGACTTCAAATGGGTGTATCAGGGAACAGAATGTGAGATAAAATCCGGGGTTTTCCCGGCTGGCTTTCTCTATCCAATCCATCAATGAATAGTTGAGAACTATAGGTATTCAGTAAAAAAGCTAGCCAATGAAAAATACGATTCATGTTTTGTTGTATAATTTTGTTTATGTTAACTAACATTGGAATTAGTTACCCCATTGAATACATGTGAGAAAAATGGTAGTTTTATAAACCATCGGTACCTCTCTACTCTATACCCTATTCTGCAATGACCTTGCCGCTCCAACGCAGTGTTCTGCTTGTCCTGTTCATGCTGACCAGTAGTACTATTCATGCTCAGACCCGCTCCCTGACTGTTACCAAACGGTATTTGAACCTGCCCGTCAGTCAGTCCCAGCCCCGGACGGCCCTTCAGTTGGAGACTTCCGGCCGGGCTAAGCAATCGTTTAACATTCGCTTAGCCAGGGGTAAGCCCGACTATTGGGTATTCTACGATGTATCGGGCCTGGCTGGAAAAACACTGAAGATTCGTTCCGATAGTAACCCCGAGGGCCTGAACCAGATCTACCAGGATGACCAGATTCACGGACAGGATTCTCTATACCGGGAGAAAAACCGTCCACAATACCACTTTACTACCCGCCGGGGCTGGATTAACGATCCTAACGGGATGATCTTTTACGAGGGAGAATATCATCTTTTCTACCAGCATAATCCTTACGAACGCGAATGGGAAAACATGTCCTGGGGTCATGCCGTCAGTAAAGACATGGTTCACTGGGAAGAGTTACCCACGGCCCTGCAACCCGACGAGATGGGAACCATGTTTTCAGGATCAACGGTCATCGATTATGAAAACACGGCGGGATTTAACCGGGGAAACCAACCCGCCATGATTGCCTTCTTTACGGTGGATACGCCCGAAAAACAGGTGCAGTGTATGGCTTACAGTCTGGATAAAGGACGAACGTGGACGAAGTATGATAAAAATCCATTAATCGACTCAAAAGTAAAATGGAACAGTAAGGACACGCGTGACCCGAGGGTATTCTGGTATAAACCGGGTCGCCACTGGGTAATGGTTCTTAATGAACGGGACGGTCATTCGATTTATACCTCCAGCAACCTGAAACAATGGACGTTTGAGAGTCACCTGACGGGTTTCTGGGAATGTCCTGATCTGTTCGAGCTGCCCATTGATGGTGATAGGAATCGCACCAAATGGGTCATGTACGGGGCTTCAACCACGTACATGATTGGCACGTTCGACGGTAAAAAGTTTACGCCGGAATCCGGGAAGCATTCTTACACGCACGGGACCATCTACGCCGCTCAGACCTTTGCCAATATGCCCGCTGGCGACCCTCGCCGCATTCAGATCGGCTGGGGCCGGGTGCAGCAGCCCGGTATGCCCTTCAATGGCATGATGTTGCTACCCACCGAATTACAGCTGCGAACGACCAGGAATGGTCCCCGTCTGTTTAGTCTTCCGGTAAAAGAAACCCGGCAACTCTTTACCCCGGCCGGGCACTGGTCATCGCTGAATGAAATGGAGGCCACCGAAAAACTCAAGTCGATTCAATCCCTGGATCGATTTCGGTTTACCACCACCCTCCGGTTATCGCATGCCACCAGTGCGGGCATTTCACTGGCTGGTCAGAAAATTCTGGATTATGATTTGAATTTCAACCTGTTGAATGGAGCTTTTTATTCACCTGAAGAAATGACCAGCATGGAGATCACGGCGGATATCTTCGTAGACCGGACTTCCATTGAAGTATTCGTGAATGGAGGTCATTACTCCTATTCGCTCGAACGAAAACCTGAATCAGGTAATCAGAAAGGGCTTGAATTCTGGGGAAATCGTATCGAAGTAAAGGATCTTACGCTTTATAACGTTAAATCCATCTGGAACTAACGCCGCAGAGCTTGTGATGGGGAAAGGGTCTCCCTTGGCTGATGGGCTTTTGACCGAGAAATTCTTATAGAGATCGGGTTTTTCGCAGGAAGAGAATAATCAGGATGATGCATTCAATGCCATACACACACAGCAGGGCCCGGATGTAAGGCATATCATCCGCATTCGAATAATAGTATAAACCTACCGTAACGAGAAAACAGGCAAAGACCGTCAGAGGAGCTTTCCAGGTGGGACGCTTGGGCGATTGAAGCACATTAATCGCGTATACAAAGAGTAAGGATTGAACAAGAATGAAAACGAATAAGCTAACAACTGAGCCGAGCTGGTATAAAAAATTCATGCAGGAAACGTAACGACACGCGTAAAAGTAATACAGGGAGCATTTATTTCAGAGATTCGGTTCCCGGAGGGAAATCATCCTTTAGTGAAATTCCGCTGATCTCTAACCGGAATGCCTGGTCAACCAGAGCCAGTAACTGATCAATCGCCCGGGCTACGGACAGTCCCTGCGGGCGAATGTTGGAAATGCAGTTGCGACGTTCATCCGTCAACCCAGGCTTCGGAGCGTAGGTAAGATAGATGCCCATGCTGTCAGAAGCACTCAGTCCCGGACGTTCGCCAATGAGTTGGACCACCATTCGGGCCCGAAGTAAAGTCCCGATCTCATCGGACAGAGCCACCCGGGCCTGCTGAGCCAGCATCAGGGGAGCAAAGGTGTAGCCTCGGGCACGAGCCTGTTCTTGAAACGAAGCCACCATCGGCCAGGCCTGCGTATTTACCGCCGAAGCCGATAAGCCATCGGCAATGATGATAACCAGATCGGAAGAATTTGATGCAAGGGCTTCTAAGGCCGACCGGGAATCTGCCCGGAGACTTCGACCCAGATCGGGCCTTTTGAGGTATTCGTCGCGATCGCTGGCTTTACTATGCAGAAGGAGAAAAGGGAGGGAATTTTCCTGAAATTTTTCGATGAAAAAGGGAGTATTCAGTGAAGAATAAACGGCGTCCTTCGCGTGAGCATGAGCCAGTCTGAACGCCAGTGATTCGCGTAAAGGAACCGACACCCCCGTTCGGCCCAGAGCAATGCGGGCCTGTGTGAACGTTTTCAGTTGCTCCCATTCATCGGGCCGTATGGAATTGTGGCGAAGATCAGTCATGGCTTGAAGAATTGTCGATACAGTCGTTGAGTCGCTTCGGAAGCGAGTCGTTTTTGATCCGTTCCCATGATTCCCTGTTGCAGGAGCCAGGCTTCAAATTCGGGGGCGGGCCGCAGTCCCAGCACCCGGCGTAGATACAGGGCGTCGTGAAAGGAAGTGGACTGGTAATTCAGCATGATGTCGTCCGCTCCGGGTACACCCATGATGAAGTTGATTCCGGCTACGCCCAGCAGGGTTAATAAGGTATCCATGTCGTCCTGATCGGCCTGAGCATGGTTGGTGTAACAAATGTCCATTCCCATGGGCAGACCCAGTAACTTGCCACAAAAGTGATCTTCCAGCCCCGCCCGGATGATCTGCTTTCCATCGAAAAGATATTCCGGTCCAATGAAACCCACGACGGAATTAACCATGAACGGCTTAAAGTGCCGGGCCACGGCATACGCCCGTACTTCGCAGGTCTGCTGATCGACGCCGTGGTGAGCATTCGAGGACAAGGCACTCCCCTGCCCCGTTTCGAAATACATGACATTCGAACCAATCGTACCCCGTTTCAGAGATAATCCGGCTTCGTAAGCTTCCTGAAGCAGGGCAAGGGTAATGCCAAAGCTGGCATTGGCCCGCTCAGTTCCGGCAATGGACTGAAAGATTAAATCCACCGGAACCTGCTGATTCACCAGCTGAAGTGTTGTCGTTACGTGACTCAGCACGCAGTTTTGCGTGGGAATATCGAAACGCTGACGTAATTCATCCAGCATGTGCAGTAAACGCGACACCGCCGCCGGACTATCGGTAGCGGGATTGATGCCAATGACCGCGTCTCCGCTGCCGTACATCAGGCCGTCAAGAACGCTGGCGGCAATGCCCCGGCTATCATCGGTGGGATGATTGGGTTGTAAACGAACCGACAGATGACCTCTTAACCCCAGCGTATTTCGAAAACGCGTGATTACCTCACATTTGCGGGCCACCAGAATTAAATCCTGATTTCGCATGAGTTTCGACACGGCAGCGACCATCTCGGGGGTCAGGCCGGAACTCATCGAGTTCAGAAGTGACGGCGTGGCTTCGTCGCTCAGCAACCAGTCCCGCAGGTCTCCAACTGTGAAGTGACGAAAGGAGGCAAAGCTCTGCTCGTCGTGCGTATCCAGAATAAGCCGGGTTACTTCATCACTTTCGTAGGGAATCACCGGTTCTGACAGAAATACGGGTAAGGGAACGTCCGCCAGAGCCATCTGAGCCGCGATGCGTTCTTGGTACGTCTCGGCCGCCAGTCCCGCCAGCCGATCTCCCGAACGAAGGGGACTCGCTTTGGCAAGCAACGTTTTCAGGTCGTTAAACCGATACGTGAACCCCCGGATGGTGCATGGATAGCTCATAAGGACGAACGAGTCGATTTTTTCTGGAAACGATACAGGATCAGAATCAGGAATAATCCGCCGAAAAAGAGTAGCGTTAACTGAGCATAAAAATAGGCCATTGCCACCAGAGCCAGCACTGCCAGACCCAGGGCAAGGGCCGGGAAATAGGGATAGAAAGGAGCCTTAAAGGGTCGGTGCAGGCCGGGTTCCGTCTGCCGCAAGCGAAAGAGTGTCAGCATGCTGAGGACGTAAACGGTTACCGCTCCGATGGTGGACAGGATGACTAACTTGCTGGTATCTAGCAGTAACAGAGCTAGTATTCCCAGCCCAGCCCCCACTACTAAAGCTACATAAGGTACCTGACGGCTGGAGCTGACGCTGGCCAGGGAAGCCGGTAAATAGCCCTGCCGGGCCAGGGCAAACATCTGCCGGGAGTAACTGATGATGATGCCGTGGAACGAAGCAATGAGACCAAACAGACCCACACTGGCAAAGAGCTTGGTCAGGGGATTATCGGCTCCCAAAATCAGTCCAATGGATTCCGGTAAGGGATAATCGATGGCGGAAAGATTTTCCCAGGGCGTGAGGCCTCCCACGGTAATCATGACCGCCAGGGCCAGCACGGTCAGGGTAAACAGAGCGGAGATGTAACCTTTGGCTAAGGCCCACTTCTCGTCCTTGACTTCTTCGGCTACCATGGCAATTCCTTCCAGACAGACAAAGAGCCAGATGGCGAAGGGTAATGCCGCAAATACACCCGACCAGCCAAAGGGAAAAGGATTATGCAGAAAGTTACTCATCTGAAAATGAGGAGCCGCTACGCCAATAAATAACAGAAGTTCGGCAATGGCCAGAACCGTCATAATCAGCGAAAACCAGGCCGCCTCCCGGATGCCCAGCAGGTTAATCAGGGTGAACATCACATAGCCCGTAAGGGCCGCCGGAACAATCCCGATGTTGGGATAAAGGAAATGAATGTAACTCCCCAGAGCCAGGGCAATGGCGGGCGTAGCGAAAAGAAACTCAATGAGGGTGGCGTATCCGGCAATGATGGCTCCCCAGCTTCCGAAGGCTTTGAGCACGTAGGCAAAGGGCCCGCCGGCATTCGGAATCGCCGTCGTTAGTTCGGTGAAGCTGAAGATGAAGGTAATATAGAGAACGGTGATGAGGAGCGTGGCGATTAGTAAACCGACAGTTCCGGCCACTCCCCAGCCTAAATTCCAGCCGAAGTATTCGCCCGAGATGACCAGTCCTACGCCAATGGCCCAGACGTGCACAGGACTTAATGCTTTTTTTAATTCTGACATCGTTTCAAATGGTTAAGGGAAGGTATAAAATAAACGAGAAGTATTTATCCGAAAGTCCCAATAAAAATTAGGTCTTATGAATAAATACTTCTCGTTTGTATTAATAATTCAGGAATAATCTTTTGTTACTAATTCGTCTCGCATGACTGGTTAGTCAGGCATTGCTAACCTTCGACTAACGAACAACTAAGAACCAATAACTCTCCGTAATTAACTCATCGCCGGGTCGCTAGTACTGGATTTTCCGGTTTCGACGTGACCAGCGTATCGATAGATAATACCCTGACTTTCAACACTGAAATCGTACCAGTGCTGGCTTTGTTGCAGATTCAACGTCAGTTTTACGGGCTGGGTACTGATTTTCTTAGTTTGTTTCGGCTGGCCATAGGAGTGATCAGTAAGGGTTACCGTCTGTCCGTTCTGACCGGAAAGGGATAGTACCACATTTCCCGTTAATTCATTAGCTTTCGATGGCTCGTACGTACATCGTACGTTCAGATTCCGGGCCTGAGCGTTTCCTTTAAACTCCCGGTAAAAGCCGTTTGGGCCATACACGCGGAAGTGATAGTTCCCTGCAATGGGCCAGCGATCGGTTAAGGCATCGCCCGCCGCAACGGTATACTGACGAACGCGGAAATCGTTTTCGAGGATTTCATACACCGTAAAAGGGGCACCTGCCTTCCCGATCTTACTTTTCGCAGCCTTTAACGTAAGTATGAACTCGTTTCCGTTCAGTTGTGCATCCGCGTAAAGTTCGTAAGGCAGAGCATTGGCCGGGCGGGTTCCTTTTTCCTGTCGGGGATAATGGGCAGAAGAAGCCGGATCTTTCACAATCTGCTGGATTTCCTGCTCAGAGAAGGCGTGAAAATTCGACGGTAATCCCTTGAATTGGGAGGAATGAATCTGCTCAATGAACGGGTCCCGGTCTACGGATTTGGGGAAGTCTATCTTCTCCCCATGGAAGGGTCGGAACGCCGATGACAAATCACCACAGATGGTTCTACGCCACGGGCTGATGTTACTTTCCTGAATGGATTTGCCCTTTTTATGACTCAGGAAATGTTCCAGAAACTGAAGTATGGAGGTATGATCGAACACTTCCGAACAGACAAAACCGCCCCGGCTCCAGGGGGATGCAATGACCAGCGGAACGCGGTAACCCAGACCGATGGGTCCAGAACGGGGCTTTTTCTCCCGGGCTTCCTGTTGGGGAGTGACGAACTCCGTAGTCGTGTCAATTCCCTGGCTGGTTTTTCCCGTTTCGGGGCGGGCGGGATGAGCGGGTGTAAAAGGCGGTACGTGATCGAAGTATCCGTCGTTTTCGTCGTAAGCCAGTACAAAAATGGTCTTTTTCCAGACTTCCGGATTCTTAGTCAGGATATCCATAACCTCCGAAATGTACCAGGCTCCATACCAGGGAGCCGTCGGATGGTCCGAGAAGTTTTCGGGGGCTACCACCCAGGAAACCGTGGGCAGCGTCCGGTTCTCTACATCCGAGCGGAACTGATGCAGAATGTCTCCTTTAGGCAGAGTCGTTTCGCGTTTGTTTCCATGGTCATCATACGTCAGCTGAGTTACCTCGTGGTAATGCGGATCGCCGACATTGGTAGTAAAGGCTTTTTTGTGAAGATTTTTCTCTCGTTCCGAACATTTTTCGAAAGCCTCAGGAGTCCACCGGGCCAGGTCTTTTTCCGCCGTGAGGAGTCGTTCTCTGGTGTTTTTGAGCTCACGTTCCAGCTTCCGGTACGCTTCAGAGGACGGCGTCGCCTGCTGGAGTTGCTGCTCTAAGTCTGCAATTTTCCCGGGAGCTTTCTGAATAAATTGGGTCAGGTAAGCCCGATAGGCCGGATGAAACCGGACCTGATACTGACTGAACCATTCGATGGGGTTATCAGTGAAATTCGCCAGCCAGCTTTCCTCCTCTCCTTCCAGGCCCGTAGGCAGACTGATTTCGTTCTGATAAATTTTCCAGGAGATATTTTCGTCTTCCAGACGCTCCGGGAAGGTCGTCCAGCTGGCTTCTTTCCCATAATCCACGTCACTGTTCCAGACATTGGCCCGACTGTCCGGCTGACGGGGGTCCCGAATGGTTCCCGTCCATAAGTAAAGCCGGTTGGGGGTAGTGCCGGTTTGTGAGGAACAAAAATTCTGATCGCAAACGGTAAAAGCGTCCGCCAGAGCATAGTAAAACGGTAAGTCTTCGCGGGTGTAATACCCCAGCGTAAGAGGCATCGAAGCAAAGGCCTTATTACCGGAAGCTTTGGCCTGAAGCCATTGATTGTATTTACCCCCATTGAAGGCATCTACCTGATCTCCCCAGCTATGGGGTAGTGAATTCATCCAGGTGGCTTTCGTGTCCTTCAAATTTAACCGAAAAGGAGCGTAGGTTTCTCCCTTAGCGTTGGTCTGCAACCAGACCGGGCGTTTGTTGGGCAGATCAATGGCCCGTGGGTCATTGAATCCCCGCACGCCTCGCAGGCTTCCGTAGGTATGATCAAAGGAGCGGTTTTCCTGCATCAGAATCACAATGTGCTCGGCGTCAAGGTAAGTAGTGCCCGCTTCGGGGTCAATCGCCAGGGCTTTTTGAATGGAGGCAGGAATGAGTCCGGCCGCAGCCAGCAAGGAAGCTTTTTTAAGAAAATCGCGTCTGGAATCCATACGTTGAAATGCTCAATGGGTTTTCAAACCCTTCAGAGATCTAGAGATTTTAAAATTTATCTTTAAATCAAACCGGGGATTAGGGCTTTAAATTGGAATCAGGTAAAGTAAATATCATATTTACAACGAATAAACCGTATGTAATACATGAGTCAAGGGTTCGTTTTTGTTGTGGTAGAGAATAATCAGGATTACCAGGATATTTTAAAAATGGCTTTTAAGAGAAGTCAGGTTAATGGTCAACTGCATTTTAGTTATGATTCCCAGTCCTTATTTGAGTTACTGGAAACTCTGAATGACGTACCGGATTTAATCGTAATGGATTACGAACTGTCTACTTCCAATGGACTGGAACTGGCTCGCCGGATCATTCAGTCAGACAAGTGGAATGCGATTCCAATCGTTATGTTCTCCTTCATGGAAAATGCGAAAGTGAAGGAATTAGCTCAGCACATGGGCATCAAAGCCTTCCTGGCCAAACCCGAAAGCTACGCCGGAACAATTGCCATGTGGAATGAAATGCCGGGATATTTAGTCTGAATGGGACTAATTTGAGTCGAACGCAAAAATAACAGCTTTCCTATAGAATGACGTGTTAACAAATCAGTGCGTGGCAGGGGCCAATTTTTAGTAAACTCATAAAAAGTTAGTAATACTCAGGTAATACTCCGCATAGTACTTTGCTACTCCACTGCAAAACGATACCATGCAACGAGCTTTATCTGCAACCATTCTTTTAGGTGCTGCCTTATGGGCCTGTACCGATCACACCGACCCTGACAATAGCGGCGTGGTTCTTCAAAACCATTCGGCTACGCCGGCTTTTCTGAAGAAAAAATCAGGATTTGAGAATCTGGAACTTTTTTCACTGATTGGTTCGGACGACGTTCTTCCCCAATCACCAGGGTTCGTTTTCGGCGGATCTGCCGATGGGTCAGGTCTGCTCAAAAATGCGGATGGAACGTTTTCCATGCTCATTAATCACGAGGATAACTTCGCGGTTTCCCGTATTACGCTGGACAGAACCTTCAAACCAGTGAAGGGCGAATACATCCTTAATTCCGACGGCGGCCAGTATCGGCTGTGTTCAGCCACGATGGCCACTCCGAAAGAACACGGCTTTGGCCCGGTTTACCTGACCTGCGGCGAGTCAAACGAAGATTCGCAGATTCATGCCCTGGATCCTTATTCCATGCCCGGAGCCGCCAGTACGTCCCGTACAAAATCTTCATTAGGCCGTCAGAATGCGGAGCAGGCTTTGCCTTTGCCCAAGACGGCATTTGCGGGAAAAACGGTGATTATCGTAGGTGATGATGACAGCGGAACCAATGGGGGGCAGGTATTTATGTACGTTTCGGATCAGGTAGGTGATCTGGATAACGGAGCCTATTATACCATGCGTCGCAAAGACCTCAACCAGCGGGAAATGGACATGAAAGAAGGCCAGAAATACGCGGTTGAGTTCGTGAAAATCGACGATCAGAAAACCCTGACGGGTCGTCAGATGAATCAGAAGGTAGACGCGGAGCTGAAATCCATCAAATTTGGCCGGGTAGAAGACGTGGATTACCGTAAAGACGGCGTGGGCCGTGAGCTATACTTTAATGTGACGGGTCAGAATACTTCGGGAGCCAATTCGGATTACTCCCGCACCAAATACGGACGCACCTATCGTCTGGTACTGGATGCGAACAATCCGCTGAATGGTCAGCTGGAGGTTATTCTGGACGGCGATGATCGCACGGGTAAGGCCAAGTGGTTTCAGGACGTAGATAATATCTGCGTAACCAAAAACTACGTGTACGTGCAGGAAGATCCTAACGGGTACGGTGACGAAACGCACGACAGTTACATCTATCAGTATAACATTGCCACGGGTGAGCTGAAAGTCGTGTTCGAACTGGATCATCATCGCACGGCTGCCGATAAGGAAAAATACAATCAGAATGAGACGGCTACGCAGTACGTGGAGTCTCGTCTGGGAAGCTGGGAGTACGGATCACTGGTGGATATTTCGTCCGAAACAGGCCAGGAAGCCACATTCATGCTCATGATTCAGCCCCATACCTGGCGTTCAGGAAAATACGCCGGTGTCGATGGCGGCAGTATCCGGAAAGCTGAAAATCAGGCTAGTCAGGTAGTCATCATTCGTGGATTGCCCCGTTAACCATTTGTAGTTGCTTTCCAATTCCTGCCGGTTATCCGGCAGGAATTTCTGCTTTTTATTCATGAAAAAAAGTCTGCTTTTTTTGCTGAGTGTGGTACTGCTGACCGGGGTAATCTGGTGGGGATGCCAGCCGAAACTCTCCCGGGCCGAACGCGTTCAGGAGCATTTTCGCCGGGATCTTGTTAAGCTGGATTCTTCGGTTGATCTGCTTTTAAAACGGGTGGAGCAACAGGCAAATCCTGCTGAAATTCAGGAACAATTTCGCAAAGCCCGGCTGGCCTACAAGCGGGTGGAATGGCTCAGTGACTATTATTTCCCCGAAACGGCCAAAAATCTGAATGGCCCGCCGCTGGACGAATTCGAAGAGGCTGATCAGGTGGTGGTTCCGCCCGAGGGTTTTCAGGTCATTGAAGAATACCTCTTCCCGGAAATAGACCCAGGTCAGCATGAGGAATTACTTCAGCACGTCAAAGTTCTGAAAGCCAACCTGATTCGTCTGCACTTCATGGACGGTTCCAATCAACTAACCGACCAGCACATTTTTGACGCGGTCCGGCTGGAGATTTTCCGGATCTTCACGATGGGTATTACCGGATTCGATTCACCGGCGGCTCTCCATTCCCTACCCGAAGCTCAGGCGGCTTTGCAGTCGTTACGCGAAATTATGGATCTGTATGCAGACGAGTTGCAGGAAAAAAATCCGGTACTGGCTCAGCAGTTACAAAGACAGTTTGAATTATGCGGCGAGCAACTGAAGGGGTCATTTGAGGAGTTTGACCGACTGACGTATCTGACGGAGTACCTCAACCCCCTCAGCCATCAACTGGTTGAGGCCCAGCAGGTGCTTCATATTCAGACTTTTAAGGAATCCCGAACGTTGTCGGCTGCGGCTCGCACGCTTCAGGATTCCAATAGTTTTAACCCAGAGCATTTTCTGGCAGTGTCGCATCAGGGAAGCACTCGTCAAAAAGTCGAACTGGGAAAACGCTTGTTCTATGATCCGGTTTTGTCGGGGAATCACCAGCGGAGCTGTGCGACCTGTCATCAGCCCGATAAAGCGTTCACGGATGGGCTGACCCGCAGTGCGAATCTGAAAGGAGGTTCCATTCAGCGGAACACCCCGAGTTTGCTTAACGCGGCTTTGCAGGCTCGTTTGTTTACGGATTCCCGCGTGATCTACCTGGAAGACCAGGCTCAGGATGTGATTACGAATGCGGATGAAATGCACGGTTCACTGGAACGGGCCGTGGAGGATCTTAAAAAAGAGGGTTCCTACGTCAAGGCCTTTCGGGAGGCGTATCCCAAAGAGGGCATTACCTCCGAATCCATCCGTAATGCCGTAGCCGCCTACGAGCGAACGCTTATTTCCCTGAACAGCCGCTTTGACTTGTACGTGCGGGGCAATAAACAAGCTCTGACGACCAGCGAGAAAAGAGGATTCAATCTGTTTGCAGGGAAGGCGAAGTGTGCCACCTGTCATTTCCTGCCTTTAACGAATGGGACCGTTCCGCCCTTTTACGAAAAAGCCGAAAGTGAAGTGCTGGGCGTTCCTGCTCAGGCTGGATGGAAAAACCTGAGTCTGGACCCGGATTTAGGTAAATATAACTTTACTAACGCAGACCTGCATCGTCACGCCTTTAAAACCCCTGCGGTACGAAACGTGGCCTTAACTGCCCCTTACATGCACAATGGCATCTACCAAACGCTGGAGGAAGTAGTGGAGTTTTACGACCGGGGCGGTGGACAGGGCTTAGGCTTGAAAGTACCCAATCAAACCCTCGCGGCCGATCCTCTGCATCTGACTATTCAGGAGAAAACGGATCTGGTGAATTTCATGAAAGCCCTCACGGATGTATCGGCTATTCAGAAGTGAAGTAATCATCTGATTAAGCTCAGGTATTGCTTCTGAATTAGAGTAGGCCAATACGTTAAGCATGTATGATTTGATTTAAATAAAGTCAGGTTTGTTACCTGGCGAAATCACCCGTAAAATCTTTTTACGGATAATTTCATTATCTCTCAAATGAGGCCATATATCAACTACTATAAAGCGATACAGGGAGATTTTTTAACCGTTTATTAAAGACTATGCATGGTTTTCAACAGAAATTCTGTAAATTAAATGACTCATGTTATTTACGGATTTTGTTGGGAAATTAAATACCTTCGATAAACTTCTGCGTTCAGGAATTTATAGAAAATTATGCTCGTCATTGCTGCCCTTTTATCTCTGCTTTTCGCCGGCATTGCCTTTATTGTTACTAAAGCTAATGCTCCATATATGCTGGCTGGTTACAATTCTATGTCGGATCAGGAACGGCAGAAAGTAGATCTTCATTCCTATCTGAAATTTTTTAAGCGATTTCATCTTTTTCTGGCCTTTTCATTGGTGTCAGGCGTATATCTGCTTAGTCTGAAGAATAACAATTGGGCCAGTGTTTTTCTAACGATTTACCCCTTGGTGGCTTACCTGTATTTTATAATCAAAGGAGCTTCTTTTCAGGGAAATTCCATTCAACAGAAAGCAGTAACTTATCTGGTCGGCATTATAATGGTTGTTGTTATTGCTTTAATACTAGTTACTGGTTTGACGGATTATCAAAGCAGTGAACTAACAACACAGAATCAAACGCTGAAAATTAAGGGAACCTATGGTCTTGTTTTACAAAGGTCGGAGATTATCCATCAGCGTGTAGTGAAGGAGATTCCTCCCATCACTTATAAGGAAAACGGTTTTGCCTCAGGGGACTACGCCAAAGGGCGTTTCAAGACGAGGAATGGGCAGACAATATGGCTTTTTGTGAACAAACAATCCAGTCCTTTCCTGTGGATCAAAAGTACAAAAGGTGATATCTATTATAATAACGATGAACTTAGCACCGAAACCCTGAGCCGGCACGTAGAGCAATGGTTAAAGAAGCAGTAATGATTTTTTAGTAAGCTTTCCCGGTAAAAGCCCTGAAACTTGGTCTCCATATCATGCCAGCACATTATAAAAGATATTTTTCCAGCGGTAGACAATTGGCAGTTCAGGCAACGAAAGACCAGTTAATCAGGGCTTTAGTTAGGTGAAATACTTTTCCAATAGCCAGCAAATGTACTGAAATTCATTAGTGAAAACGGATTTATTACTACTCTCCAGACCACTTGCTTAGCCAGGCTGATGCTGCAATGAGTTGTTCAGAGAAAAGGGGAAAGCTTTGCCCTGAATGGATTCTGTTTGACACAGTGAGGGACAGCTCTCGCCTGTGTGTACAGGTATGTTCGGGTTGATGGAAATCACGGAGCTATTTCCTGTGTATATTTATCTGCCTAACTATCTTTCAGGTATGGATTCAAGCAGTAAGCCTCAAATACTCATCGTTGAAGATGATCGTGACTATCAGCATTTACTTTCTTTTGCCCACGACAGGAATCGAATTTCCTGTGACTTTAGTTTTGCCATTACTTCTGAACAGGCTTTAAAGCACATTCATAAAAACCGGCCTCAGGTTATCCTGATAGATTATGACCTTCCGGATCGTGATGGCATTGATCTTCTTAAAGACATCCGCAGCAGTCCGGAACTTCGATACATCCCTGTGCTGATGTTTTCGATTCACGATAAGCCCTCATTAGTTAAACAGGCCTACGATCAGGGAGTAAATGCTTTCATTGCTAAACCTAATGATTACAAAAGCCTTGTTAATCTTTGGAACAACATCTGTTCATTTTGGATGACTATTGCAACCCTGCCCAGTGTGTAATTAATTCTTAGTTTGTAAATCAAAGAGAAGGAACGCATCTTTTTCTGGTAGCAAATACGCTCTGATAGTAACTTATATTTTCAATAATTTCATCTTTGAAAATAACGAGAGTTATGATTGTCTTTAATGATTAAGAACTAAGGTGTGGTTGTCATATCTTTCAAAAGATTTAAGCATTTTCTTTTCTCTGAGAATTAAGTAAGCAATGGTATTTACCAAAACAGATATTGGGAATATTTCCCATCTAATGTCTGCAGGTAAGAGTTTTATATTATAGCCATAGTTATCAGAGTCTGCTATTTCCAATCGGATACTTCGGAAGAGAATCGCGATGACCGGGTTGAATACCTTCGAAAGAACTATCAATAAACCTGATTGTATATGCCTGACTATAAACTGTATTAGGCAAGCAGTAAGCATAATGAAAGTGGGTGTTCTAAAGCGGAATGGTACAGGTAAGCCATACTTATGTTTCTAACAGCTGAGTACGATTAGCAGCTCAATTTTCAGCTATGCCCCTAAGACCAGCCCTAAGAAGGTAGAAGTGGCCAACTAGTAAACTAAGAGCCCTGAATCCATGAATGGGGTTATGAATCTGTCAGGTACATCCCTTCCGATAGGGTGTAATTAAGTCATATAACATTTTACAAACGCACGTTGAGAAAATGTTATATGACTTTTTAAAGCAGCATTATCAGATCTAAATTCAGGTTATTTTATACAACAGTTATTGAAATGCCCTGAAATCCTTCGCACGAGAATAGGCTGTATAAAAAAAATAAGACAGAGGATCGCTCTGTCTTATTCTGAAGGACTGGTTACGCATCTACAAAATCATTACCTTTTTCGTGTACACACCCGTTCGATCTTGGATGCGTAGTAAATACGTACCCGTTTGTAAGGGATGATTCGGCGTTACCCGAACGGTACGATTTTCAAGGGCCTGGGTCGAAACAGAAACTTCAATCCCCTGTGAGCTCATCATTTTTACCTGAGTATCTGCATCCTGTACGCGTACGGCAAAACTTTCGCCGCGACTAGGGTTAGGGAATACCGCATGCAGGCGATTTTCGGGGCTATCTACGATAACTGAAACCATCCGTAGACGATGGGACGTACCATCAAGGTCTACCTGAGTCAACTGATAATAGTTAACTCCGTAAGCAGGATTTGCATCCAGGATGGAATAGTGGACCGTACCACTGGATTGTCCCTGAGCGGCAACCGTACGAATGGTTTCAAAATTTTTGCCATCCGAACTGCGTTGTACCGTAAAATGAGAGCTGTTCAATTCGCGGGCCGTAGTCCAGGTGAGCTGCGTTTGCTGCTGATCGTTCGGCTGGGCTTTGAAGGTAGTCAATTCAACGGGTAAGGATTTCGAACAGCCTCTTACTTCTGCACTAAAAATCTGGTAATGGTTTTCTCCGCCGGACTGATTGTAACTTAAGGCTACGATCTGTCCGTCAATATTACTGGCAATGCTTTTGTTAAAATCTGCATTTGGAGCCAGAATCGTGCCACGGATCGTATTATTACGACTGGTTAAAGACAGCGATTTAGTGACGGGGAAGTTGAATAAAATATACTGGGCATCCTGATCTCCTATTCCTGAAATATCAATAGCCTTCCAGTTAATACTCTCGCCTTCGAGGATGTTGATGACAAAGGGAGTCGTCTGATTGGGCTTTACATTATCCTTAAAAACCAGTGTATTGATCTTATTAAGCTGATCGCCCGTTAAGTTTAAAAAGTTAACTTTATTAGCTTCCAGTTTGATCTCTATCCGGCCACTGGCGGGAATTTCCTGGGACGTAATTTTTCCCTTATTGGCATTGCCTGATTTATCCGTATCATATATTCCAACGGAAGACTCGCAGTTAGCAATCAGCGTGGAATTGTCCTGAAGTTGCTGAAATATAGATTCAATATCCAGTTTGTCATTGGGGTTGATTCTAACACTGGCTATCGGCTGATTCAAGGCCAGTTCAATGCTGGGATTACGGCTACGCTCCGTGCCTGGGTCACTCGTTTCTTTAACAATCCGGGTAGTTTCAGTGCCGTGCTGACCGTTATTAACTACCGACCCCGTTAAGTCACCGATTTTTATGTAACGGTTATTCCCGATTTTTACGGTGCCGCCCTTACTGTAATATACCCGACCATTGATGTAGAGGCCGATTACCTTGGATTCACCACTGGTGAAGGTTCCTTTGTCGTGAATATTAACCTGGTAGCCCCCTTCGATAATAAGGTTTCCACCGACAGCAATCGGACCGTCCGTTTCGTTACTACTGATGGTTAAATCCTTTCTAACCAGAACATTAAATCCATTCGCCGGAGCCAGAGGATTTTGAGCCAAAGCAGAAAAACAGGAAAGAAATAAGATAACTATAAAGAAAGTAAAGGTTTGTTTCATGATGATAGCTTATTAGGAATGGGCGATATGAATCACCCCCCTCCGCTGGCGGATCGGAGAAACAGGTAAAAAGTCACATGACCAGTTCTTTGGATAAGGACTGGGTCAAATTGATTTGACGGATGTCAGGTAGCTGTAAAGCTAAATAACGACGCTGTCTATACGAGGAAAGAGGGCGGACCCACGCATAGCTGATACCGTTGTGTAGCGGATATGACTACTCCGTTAATCCAACGCAATGCACTTGAGATTGGGATCAGAATGGCAGCATTTAAAAAGAATAACTATGCTGAGTATTTTTGTGAAAAGCAGAGGGCGGTGCTTAAGTAAATCGGGCGGAATTGTACCGGTTCACAAAATTCTGATTCTAGAGAAACTGGCGGGTTACTTTACCAAATACTCGTACCTTAAAGTTGAGTAGTGATAAATAATACTTACACTTTTCAACCGTAATTATAGTCCAAAACTAAGGGGTAGTGCTTAAACGACCAAACAATTTTTTAAAAAAAATTGGTATTTAAGCGAAGGATTAACTATTGTATAATTGGTATAGTAAATGTGTACATAGGTGTAATTATTCCCGTAAATTATAGTATTGACAAATTAGTTAAACGCAGGGAAGGTAACCGATTTAAACTTGTATGGAGGGAGTGATTTTGTGCTTATTAAGTAAAAAACTACTCGTATTAACTAAAATTAATTTTGGTTAATACGAGTAGTTAAATGAATCCGGTTCTGTTAGTTATAAGGGCTACTATCTACCGTTATCTTTCGATTTAATCCATGGTTTTTATCCTATTCAGCAAGCTTGGCCCGACTGTGGATTTCATGACCGCCGGATTGTGAAAGTTCCTGAGCGATCACTTCGTATTCGGCTTCACTTCTGGGCGTTACTCCCAGAACAATGCCCCCCTCTTTGATGCTGGTTTCGTACAATTCTGCCCGTTCCTGAGGAATGCCTGAACCCACCAGAGCACCAATGATGCCGCCCGTGAGTCCGCCCGCTCCTGCTCCGGTCAACGCCGCCAGCAGAGGACCCGCTACAACCAGACCAAGACCTGGCAAAACGACTACGGTTCCTAACGCGGCAATGGCTCCGATGATGGCACCGGCTGCTCCACCAATGGCCGAACCAACGCCCGCTTTTTCCATGGCTTTGTTGCCAAGCTCGCTGGTATGATCCTGATTTTTGAATCGTTCGCGGGTTTCATCGGACATCAGAACGGAAATGTCACTGGAAGAGAACCCATGGTTGATGAGAGCGTTGTAAGCGTTCTCGGCGTCTTTCGTATTGGAAAACACCCCTGCTACGACTGCGTTAGAGGTGTTGAGTGGTTGTATATCGTTCATGAACGTTGTTTAGTTAGTTGAAATGGTAAGGTGTAATAATCGTTCCAGAGGGTCCGCTTACCGGGAAAGTGGGGATTTTATCGTCCTGATTGGGTAGGGTTGATTCCTACTTCGTCAAATCAAGCTCATAGATCAGGTTAAATCGGAATCCCCGGTTATTCTCGTAAACGGGACGATTAGTAGCGGCATCCAGATCAGCGTGACGGGTAATCTGATAAAGGTAGCCTAATTCAAGTTGCAGGTCATCACTGAACTGGTAGCCCAAACCCGCCAGGATTCGATTTTGATTGTAGGCATGATCATCTTTCCCCAGATTCAGAAAGAGTTCATCAAAAGCAGTCAGATAAAACTCGCCTTCGTCGATGGTCGCTCCTTTAAGGGGATATCGTAACTCAAGCTGATACCGGATGCGATTGGCAAAATCCCAGGATCCCATGCGGCGGGATTTATTCCCGGCGGGTTCGCCCATCCAGCGTTGTTCCAGTCGAATGCGGTGCTCCAGAGCCAGTTTCGATAAACGATGCGAGCCCTGGATGTCTTCATAGATCCGGTGTTCGCGGGTAGGTACTCCCTGATCGGCGACCGGGTGTTCTCCGTACGGATAGGTAATTAAATAAGTGTAACCGCTGGAAATCTGTACGTTTGGCTTTAGTGAATACATCACTCCCAATCGAGCCAGCGACTGCTGCCAGGAGCGTATCAAATTAACCCGACGCCATTGATATTCGCTATGAAGAGCCCAACGCTTATTCACCTTAACATCACCATTGTAGGTGTACCATCCTATGGCATTGTGATCTGTGATACGGTTATTTTGGGCATGGCTGAGGATAGAACTGGATAGAAAAAGATACGTAAGTAGTCTAGTGTATTTCATAAAAAGCCTGATGTCATAATCAATAGTATAAAAAAGCATAGCCAGCTCAGATTGATATAATTAATTATTATAACGTTTCTAATACGTTATAATAATTTTACAAGCATTTTGTATTTATTACTATTTATACCATATACATTCCGTTTAACAATTCCTGTCATTTATATATATCAATAGAAAATTATATAAACTGAATGCATGATTTAGAATATTGTATTTCGTTCGGGTTTGAAAGCAGATGTTAAAATGTGCGGATCAAATGAAGTACCATTTGACGATTGCCTGCGTTATACCGAGCCAAACTCTCTGACAAAATGATGATACGCAGTATTGCAGGTATCCTTTACCTCTTCATTCCTTCACCCAGGAGCCTCCGTAATCAGTGATCACGGAGGCCTGGATGCCATTCATTAGTCGATGGGGCTGATACTAATCTCCCCTTCCAGTCCGGAAGGAAACGGCTTCCAGTGTTCAGCCGTAAAAACTCCGTCTTTGCCAACATTCTCTTTCAATCGGGCCGAGAAGTTGATGTTATAAAATTTCTTGTACGCTCCGCCGCTTTTATCCAGCGGAATAATCCGGTTCGCCATTGAATTGGCTACTTTGATGACCAGCGTATTAGTAGCCTTAAGCCAGGAATCCTGAAGCACGATTTCCTGATGATCGTTCAGCAAAGTACGGATCGATTTTCCATTCAGAACAACCTCCGCACTGCCATTGAGCCGACCCATTTTCAAAACCCAGCGTTTGGCAGTACCTGCTGGTTTAGCAAAAGTGGTTTGATACTGGGCCAATCCTGAGAATTCATTCAGATCGCTTTGGTTCAAGTCCGTCCAGGGTTTCAGACTGGTCAATTCCAGCGGCTTAGGTAAGGTTGGCCCACCGTTCAGGAAGCTAACTTTCCAGGGACCTTTCAACGTCAGAGCGGCTCCCTTCTCCTCGTAATAAGGAAATGCTGTCCCCGTTAATTTCGTTGCCGTAGTTTCCAGAATCAGCGAAGCTCCCGCCGCCAGTTGCACCCAGACCTTCCCTTCCTGAAGTCGGGCCAGGCCCTTATCACCCGTAAACGCATCGTATAAGGCCACCGACTTCGCCTGGGTAGCCAGCGGCAGCCAGCCTTTCCAGGTTTTCTTATTCGCATTTACCAGGAAGTATAGAGTTTTGCCGTTACTTACCCGACGACTGAACTGAATACCTTCATCCGCCATGGCCTCGCGTCTTACCCGGGCTTCCTCTAGTAACTCACTCAGGTCATTGCCCAGCAGAATTCTCCCCTTGCCCAAACGGGCTTCCTGCCCCGCTTTCGTTGGGCTCCACTTCAGGTTGGCAAAAGCCTGATCGAAAGCCGCCTGCTGCGTTTCATGCTGAGCTAAACCGGGAACCTTATCCGGCTGATTTTTATAGAAAATAACCGTTGCCCCCTGCTGAACCCCCTGCCAGATGGCTTGCTGAGTGGCCAGCGGCAGGTAATGCACTGCGGGCAACACCAGCGTCTGGTAATGCCCGCCTTTGCTTTGCCATTTGTTCTGCTGCGTTTGTAAGGTCAGAATCTGTTTATCAGAAATGTAATCATACGTATATCCTTTCTGCTGCATTTCCTCCGCACTGGCTTCAAAAACGGTCCCCTTGAATCCTTTTTCCATGCCATCAAAATGCTGAAGCAACTCACGGCCCGGCTCGTTGTATTTATCAGAAAGCGGGTAATACAACAGCACATCATTATTGGCTTTTCCCTGTTGCAAAAACGATTGTGAGCGAGCGATGTATTGGTTTAACGCCGGGAAATGATGCCAGAACGGATTTGTCGGCTGAAAGTGAACCGCCGCATAAAACAACCAGCCCGGCCAGGAATCGGTGCTGGGAGAATATTCAATACCGTGGTAAAACAGGTGATTGACCCCACCCAGGAAATACTGATCTGCCGCCTTCCTGACATCGCCCAGCGTCGAAACGAAGTGTTCGTGTAACCACGTAGCCGCCTCGCAGGACACCAGGGGTTTGCCGGTAACGTGAGCGGCAGAAGAAGCAAATTTGAACCGGAAGATGTCCCGGCCTTCGGTTTCAGGGATATCAGAAGTGGCGTATAAATCCAGAATATTGCCGGGAGAGCCGTGCGACTGGTTGCGGATGGGGTACCCTCTCTGATTCGCCCACTTTCGCCAGGCGGCCGTATAACTTTCCTGCAATAATTCACTCATCGTCAGTCGGTAATCATACAGCACTCCCCGATGGTTTTTCCCCTGATCCAGTAAGTCCATCAAATGATCTTCCAGCGGGTAGCCCCGGTGTTTTCTGAATTCGCTGAATAATTCCGGAGTCCAGTTGGACTGACCGCGGGCATCGTCTACCTCGTAAGAATCATTAAACATCGCCCGCAATCCGTTCAGCGTGTGCCCGCGAAAGGCCTGGTCAAAGTGACTCAGATACCGTTCCGTCGCTGCTTTAGAGAAATGGTCAATGGCATACCCCTCTCCTGCCGGAGCCGCCCGCTCGACCAATTTTCCGTGCATGCCTTCAAACAGGGCGATTACCTTCCACCGGCCGGCCGGGGCTTTCCAGCTGAGGTTCCCAGCAGCGTCCAGCTTTGCCATTAAATCAATTGTACGGCCCTCTTCGTTCTGAGCAACGAGTTTCTCGGCTTTCAGCTGAGCCGGATACTGAATCTGATCGAGAGCTAATTCCTGAAGATTTTTATTCGCCAGCAATGGCTCTTTTACCTGCGAAAGCTCCAGGGGTTTAGGGTTAGCTGTTCGGACGAATCCTTTGACGTCATATACTATTTTTTCCGAAACGCTTTCCCCTTCCCTTAATGCATAGATTTTATAATATACCGTTTTGGCCGCGTCCTGAGCTTTCACCCAGGGGCCACCGAAAGGCCAGCCTGACCCCTGGGACATATCAATACCCATATTCAGGCGTTTGGCTTCTTTGAGGGTATATTCCAGAGCATTCATCCATCTAGGACTCAGGTACGGCAGAAAATCCTTTTCATACCCCTTTACACCGTAGATCGGAACAATCTCCAGGCCACCCAGACCCGCCTTCTGATACGTCTCCAGAGCTTTGGTTAGCTCCGTATTCTGTACGGCACTGCCTTCCCACCACCAGCGGGACCAGGGTTTATGCTGAAGGGTAATGGTGGGCCAGTTTACCTGGGCCTGAGTGGCGGCTCCGGTCAGCAGCAGCCAGGCCAGTATCCGGGCGGATGTCATTCGCTTGTTCATAGGTTGAGATCTTGCAATAGTCCAGCACAGTGCTCTGCTAAAGTGATCTGTTTTTGGGAAGAGTTACCCCTACTAAGCCCGACCAGTAAAGTGAAAAGACAAGCGTAAGTTTAAGTGGAATCAGTTCGAACCTTGCCGTTTTTGCGGTACCGGGATAGTTCTTGAAATGCAGAGACTCCTTCTCCCGCGTGCATTCGGGAAGATGAGCCTCTGTGATCACCCTTCGCCAAAAGGGCTTACTTGTCCGCAGTACCGAAAGGAAATAACGCTGAAGGGACATGCGACTCCTGCATGAGTTGCCCCAGTTCCCGGGCTTTCACCGGGTATTTCGCGGCCAGATTATTCGTTTCCTTCGGATCCTTCGATAAATCATATAGCTCCACCGGGCCATCGGGTCTGGCCGCTGCATTCAGGCGAATGGCTTTCCAGTTGCCCTGACGTATGGCCTGCTTGCCGTTTTGTTCGTGAAATTCCCAGTATAAATAGCGGTGCTGCGTTTGTTGGCCCCTGCCCGTCAGCGTTGGACTGAAGGAAATTCCATCAATGGACTTAGGGGGTTCGGCTCCGGCCAATTGACTGAAGGTGGGTAACAAGTCCCAGAAAGCTCCCAGGTGCGTACTGGCAGAACCCGGTTTGATAACCCCGGGCCAGCGAGCCACGAATGGTTCCCGAATGCCCCCTTCGTATAAATCACGTTTGTACCCTCTAAAACCACCGCCGCTGTTGAAGAAATCCGGGTCGGCCCCACCTTCCATGTGCGGACCGTTGTCACTCGTAAAAATGATGAGCGTATTCTGATCCAGTCCTTTTTCTTTCAGCCTGGCAACGACCTGGCCCACGTAAAAATCCAGTCGGCTAACCATGGCGGCAAAAGTAGCATGCGGGTATTTCTGAGACGTATATCCGCCGTTGGTGGCATTCGGTCCGTAGTCATGCCCGACGTATGGTTTTTCAGGAAATTTACCCCGGTAATACTGAAGAATGCTGTCTTCGGGAACCAGTAACTCGGCGTGCGGAAGAATGTAGGGCAGGAACAGGAAAAAAGGCTGCTCTTTCGATTGAGCATCAACAAATTCCAGTGCTTTCTGCTGAATCAGATCCGGAGCGTACTGTTTGTTTTCCCGCAGATTTTTATTCGCTTCCAGTGTTATTTTCCGATCGTTCTCCCATAAATGGTCGGGGTAATAGCGGTGAGCCAGGGTCTGGCAATTATAGCCATAAAAAACATCAAAGCCCTGTTTGTTGGGATCGCCTGCGGAGCCCGTGGGGCCCAGCCCCCATTTGCCAAACGCTCCCGTTTTATATCCTGCTTTCTGTAAGACTTCAGCCATGGTGACCACGGAGTCCGCAATGGGTTCCTGACCTTCGGGTGAAACGCCTTTGTTACCCCGTATGTAGGTATGCCCCGTATGGTGGCCTGAGATCAGAGACGAACGTGAAGGAGCACATACCGACGTTCCGGCGTAAAACTGACTGAAACGCATGCCTTCCGCCGCGAGCCGATCCATGTTTGGCGTTTTGATTTTCTGCTGCCCATTGAATCCTACGTCACCGTATCCCAAATCATCCGCAATGATGAACACGATGTTCGGACGGGGAGCTTTCTGAGCCATTGCCGGAATGAACGCTGGCAGGGCCAGTAGCAGGGAAGTAATTCGAAACACAAACAATCGCATCATAACTGGCTCGAGAATAAGATTCGTTCGGAGAAGACGCCTGATCAGGGGGTCATCCCTGACGTAAGGAAAGGGAAAAGATCCGGGCAGGCTTTCGCTCAAGGGCCTTAGCCAGTATGGATTCCGAAAGGATATACGCCTCTGTTCGAATCCGGATTTGCAAAGAAACCCCCTCAACATTACTTCGGCAGTGCTTCCAGAACCGTTTTCACCATTCCGTCAATGGCCTTCATTTCAATCCAGCGAACCACCATAACTAAATCATGATCCGGGTCGACGTAAATGATATTTGTTCCGTTACCGACGTGCGTAAAAGCCGTTTCGGGAGCACTCGGCAGATACTTCTTATCCGTGTTCAGAAACCAGTTCATGTATCCGTACGTCGGCTGAGCGGCGGTTGGCGTGCGAGCCTGACTTACCCATTTCTCGGATAAAAGCTGTTTGCCATCCCAGTTTCCTTTGTGCAGGGTTAACAATCCAAACCGGCCCATATCGTAGGCATTAATGAACATGCCGCCGCCCCAGTGACCGCCCCCACTGACAGACTGCACCGGACGACCATCCAGCACAATCCAGGCGTTGCGGTAACCCGTCCAACGCCAGGTGCTGGATGCCCCAATGGGATCCATAATTCCGGTTTTCAGTACTTCAGGTAAGGGTTTCCGCCAGACACTCGTGGCGGCCAGAGCTAAGGCATTGACCCGCACATCATTATATTCATAAGTGCTGCCAGGCTTATGCCGGGGACGCGTCCGCCATTCAGCCGCGTTGGTACTGGGGCGATCAGCCCACTCGGGTTTGCCCCAGAGGGTGCCTTCCCAGTCGCTCGTTTGTCGCAGCAGATGATCCCAGGTAATCGTACGGTTATGAGGAGTAGCGAAGGGTTGCAGTAACTCCGGTTCTCCGAGTTGATCAGCCGCACGCATCAACGGTTGTCCGTACCATTCGATGGGGGGCACATAGGGAGCCACGGTGTCATTGACACTGGTAATTAACCCCTGATCAACGGCCAGCCCCACTACGGTCGATAGAAAGCTTTTCGTCACACTGTGGGTCATGTCGCACCGCGAAGGTTCGCCCCAACTGGCTACGATGTATCCTTTGTAGATGATGAGCCCGGTGGGTTCCCCGCGTTACGCAAAGGGTCCGATGCCAAACCCATACGGTTCTTTCCCGAAGCTTTGGTAGTGAGACATTTCCATACTACGCGGGTTTTTACTCTCGTTTTGACGGGCGTATGCTACAGCGGAAGCAATCAGGTCGGCTTTTAGCCCTAATGCCTGCGGAGTCTGACGCTCCCAATGCTGAGCGGAGGGAAAATAGGAAACGGCCGTTTTCTTTTTCTGGGCCTGGCTAGCTAAACTGAGCAATACCCACAGAAAAAGTGCCAGGAATGAACGTAGAATAGAAGTAGCGGACATAAGCGATGAGAAGAATAGAGAACCTTTCAAAAATAAACATTTACACCCAGTAAACCGAAAGTTGGTTCATTACCCTACAGAAAACGTTTACCCTGAACCGTTCTTATTTCTGAATACTAATTTATCAGAATAGACTCACCAGATTTTACGTATACGTATTTCAGTTATCCCTACGCCAGGTTCCACAAAAATAGAACCTCTGTTCGGTTTAAGAAGCACCAGAGGAGACACTACTCATTAAGGAAATAAAACATTCTGATTGTCAATAAATTAAATATCAATTAGAGGATAGACCTTTGGGTTGGATTTTACGTGAATTCCAATACATTTGTCCTACCTCCGTGTTTACAAAATCCATCCGAACTATGAAAAAAATATTAATGTTCTTTGGACTGTTCCTGATCCCAGTGCTGGGCCTCTCTCAAAGTAGTCATCGGGACACTACGGTTTTTTTAAAAGCAAACACGATTGAACTAACGTCTACGTTTCCCGAGGAAGAGCTCTATAAAATTTCGCAGGTGTATCTGATTGGCCAGGGCTATCAGCTGGAAACCAATGATACTACCCAGAAAATACTGGTGGGTATTCAGGAAAATGAAGCCATCTCCCAAAAGCATAAAGTAAGAATTCAAATCAAAAAGGCTCGTCTGCTTTTGCAGTGGGAATATCCCATGGCTCAGAGCATGGGATATTCGGCCATTGCCTATTTACCCAGTTCACCTTTATGGCCCCGATTCGAAGAATTTGCGGATGAACTAAAAGGTTATTTAACCCGATCAGACAAATACTATTTGTGCTTATAAGGCTTATTTAAACGGTTAAACAAAGGCGTTTATTGCTAACAAAATAAAAGGCCTGCTTGTCGTCACAAGCAGGCCAAATTTTTTACGTCACCAGTCGTCAAAGCCGCCACTCATCTGACTGATTTGGTATTACAAATATGCTTAAAAGCTCGTCCGAACTACCGTCGTCTTCGATGTTTGGTATATATTTCTCGATAAATTGTAACTTAAAGCCGATAAACGGTAATCATTGATAAAATCATAAAAATTCAAAAAAGCATTGTTAATAATGAGTTTTACCTATTTTAATAAATACTATACATTAGTTTATATGTATTTATTGCCTTTACTATAAGCCCTGAAACAAACCTTAATTAGATAAGTTAATGGCCTGCATTCTACTTATCTATCCATGCGTTTAATGGCTATCTATACAGTCTTTTAATCTTTCATCATACCTTCTTTTTTTATTTACTTAATTGCACTTATCTTTTTATGGGTGTGTAATTAAAAAAATGAATCCTCTCTACGGGAAGAGTCTGAAAAGTAACGACTGCTTTGGAAAGAACTTACCAGGTACATAGGGGCATCGGTGCGGAAAAGGCCTGTAAAGAATTATGAAGCCGTATGTATGCTTTTGAAGTGCGGGTTAATCCGCTGAATCATGGAAAAATATAAGCAGCGTATAGGTTCAGAGGTCATCCGCCCTAAAGCCTTGTGAAAACACCGGTACAACCGTTGAGCCGGAAGAGCAAAGGACTATTAAGAGGCATGATTTCATTCCGCTTTAAAGGATTGAAATGAACTGTTTTCTAACTCGTAGAAGGAACGCTTCAGTTACAACTCGTGAAAAAGCAACTAAAGATAAATCTGAACCATTTTTTGCCAGGAATCCGCTTCGTGGGCCCGACCTTCCCAGACGTAAAATTCATTGGATATGCCCTTCTGATCCAGAGCAGACCGAAGGTGCAAACTGCTATCCAGAAAGGGGTCGGTCGTACCGATGGTTAAAACAAAGTGTAATTTCTGCAGGGCTTCGAGCAAATGAACGTCGTGCAGGTTGGGCAGAAAGTGGTTTGGAGTATGGTAATAGATGGTATCGTCGTAGTATTCATCAAATAGTCCACGAAATTCAGAAACCGGAACCGAAAGGTCGTAACGGCCGCTAAAGGCTACGACCTTCCCGAACCGTTGCGGATGCCTCAGGGCAATATTCACCGCGTGAAAAGCTCCGAAGCTGCACCCATGCACGATTAAGAAAGAGTCGGGATTCAGGGTTTCACTGTAGGGCAATACCTCGTCGAGGATGTAATGTTCGTACTGGATATGCCGGCGGATGCGTTCGGAAGGAGGAATACTCTGACTGTACAGACTTTCGGCATCGATGGAATCTACGCAAAACAATTGCAGCCAGCCCTGGTCAATTTTATCCTGAATCGCTTCGATGAGTCCCAGTCGTTCGTATTCATAAAAACGCCCGCGACGGGTCGGGAAGACCAGAACCCGGGCTCCGGCGTGTCCATACACCATCATGTTCATCTGCTTTTGCAGAATTGGGCTAAACCAAGCGTGAGCAGTCCCCGACATTCGTTTTTATGGTAATTAAAGCCTCGAAGGTCTATACTTTTTTAGTAGATTTTTTCCTTCAGAAGATCAAGAAATCATTAAAAAATGCCTTCGTGCCTGTTCAGAACTTCCGTCCACAAGCGATACCCCTCGGGGCTTAAATGCAATCCGTCGGCCTCAAATAATTCTTTCCGGGGTCGTTTATTAGCGTCCAGCATCAACGAATGGATATCTACGTACGTAAAATGAGGGAGCTTCGTAATTTTGTGGGCAATGAGCGTATTGGTATAACGAATCCGTTCGATTAAATCCCAACGGGCCAGGCTTGGCTTGATGGAAATGAAATACAGGGGAACGCCGGGCAAATGTTCCTGCATTTTTTCAACCAGCGTACAAAAGAAGAGGTACACCTCCTCGGGGTTACGCTGATCACCCAGGTCATTGTCTCCGGCGTAAAACACTACAGACTTCGGGTTTCGTGGTACCAGTAAATCATCAAAAAACCAGGAGCAGGCGGCGAGCGTGGATCCCCCGAAACCGATGTTAACCGTTTGTCGGCCCGGAAAATCCTGAGCCAGCGTGGACCATAAACGGATGGAGGAGCTACCGTAAAATACGGTGCTTTGTAAGGGGGCGTTGGCTACTCTTTGCTGGAGTTGCCGTACTTCGTCTTCGTACCAATTCATTCAAAAAAACATTAAAGCGGGCAAATTAGCGATCCTGAGCCGGATGCGGAAGGAGTCTTCGACTTTTACTTTTCCCGGAAAGACTAAAAAGTGTTCTCAGGTTAGATCAAAATCATTAAATGGCTAACGCATCTACATCATACTTTTTGGTAATAAATAGCTCGAGAGTGTTAAAATATTCCATTCTAATTTTTCAACTAGTATTTTAGTAAAATTCAGTACTCCACCGTCCTATAGAATACTTTATCCCGCCTGATTCATGTACCGTTTTTGTTTAATTGTTATGCTGGCAATCAGTTGCCAGCTGTGCTCAGGTCAATCCATTATTCGTACCTATCTCGTTTGTAAAAATCTGTATCCACCTGTTCGCACAAATCTTCAGAAAATTTCAATTCCCCAAACTTCAGTTACGATATCCCGGTACATCTGTACTGGTTGACGGGCCTTTTCAAAAAGAGGCTCAAGCATTCGTTTTCCTGTTCCTTTTACGGTAATCCTGTAAATTTTGATAGCGGAGGTAGTTCTTTGGTATCCGAAGTTTCTCCTACCCGCTAAACCTACTTCTGTTACCTGTTCCTATCTGCTCAAAATCTTTAAAAATTAGTTTAGTCAAGCGTATGAAACCGTTTATGCGTCTATTCATTACCTGTCTTTGCCTGGTAATTTCCGTAGTAAGAGGTTACTCTCAGACGATTTCTATCACCAATGCTCCCTATCGCCTGTGTCTGGGCTCGCCCATGCGACTTAATTATAGCTCTGGCTTTACTTATGCTCCAGACAATAAGTTTTACGTGGAAGTAAGTCCGAATTCTTACGAAGAAACGCCAGGAACCCTGGTAGCGGCTACTGCACAAAATGGCTTTCTGGAAGTAACCATACCGAGGGAAACGGTCATTATGGGTAACTATCAGAATTTCCTTTCCCTTCGAATTATCACTACGAATCCGGCCACCAAGAGCAACTGGATCTCCTCTCAGGCGGATGCTTCGCCCGACGTTCGTCTGGAATCGCAAAAACTAACTTTAGATCTCAATGATCAGGCTATTCTGAACTTTGCTGTTTCGGGTAAATCACCAGTTACGGTGACGCTTAGAGATAGCTTAAGTAATGAAACGTTTGCTCATGAGCTGACTCATTCTGATCAGTTTTCTACTTCTTCCAAGTTTACCTCTTCGCTTTCATTGGCAGCCGATCGTTCACGATCTTACGTTATACATTCGGTCCAAAATGAATGTGGCCCCGGGAAAGGTCAGGGAAAAGCAGACCTTTCTGTTCATCCACTGGGTTTAAAACTTATTTCGGTTAGCCCGGCCGTGGCCTGTAGCGGAAGTACCATAACCGCCAACTTCCAAACCGGCAGTGGAAGCTTTGGGCGTACCAATACGTTCAGGGTGGAACTTGTCAGCTATGATACCTACTGGCACCGCGAAGGAGAAGTCATTACTACGTTGCCCGCTCAGATGGAGGGCCATTTGGTACGGTTTCGTCTTCCTGCCGACTTAGCTCCTAATGTGTATCGCGTTTATCTGCTTACCTCTGATCCGGTTAGCCGAAGCAGGATATCCCAACCCTATAAAGGTTATTTCACAGTAGGGTCTGCCCCTTCGGCTACGCTCATATCGGCCAACCATACTATTAATTACGGGGATGAAAGTCAGGTTCAGGTGCAGTTTACGGGCGTGGGTCCCTATGTGGCTCATTTGCACGACGGTACCCTTGTAAAATATAGCTACGATCCCTGGGCTGATCGGGCAACAGCCTCAGTCAAACCCCGTCAGACCACGTCATATACCGTTAAAGATTACAGCAACGGTTGTGGTGCTGCGGAGCCTGGTCAGAGCAGCACTGTAATTACCGTTCGTAACGGTATACAGGCGGATTCCATTCCTTCAAAAGTCTTTTGCGAAGGTTCGCGGGTGAGCATTGCCATTCATTCCAATTTCGATCCCACGGGTCCCGTTTCCGTTCAATTGTATAATAATAATTACGGCCAGCCTGTACAGGCTACTGTTGCGGGAGAAATCAGGAATAACGTTTTAACATTTTCTGCTCCGACTTTCCCCGCCCGTGCCCAAGCCAGGTCTTTTGATTTAGAGATTACGGGTCAAAACTTTAAATCCTCCCTGAAGGGTCAATTAAAAGTAGGTGGGAAACCGTACATTGAAAGTTGGTATGATTCGAAAACAATAACGCTGGCCAATCCAGAGGTGATAAATCTTGCTTATTATGCCTATGGCACGGGTCCTTATGAATTAATGTTTGATGATGGTGAGAAAATACTTTTCCCGGAAACCCATAGTTCTGCGAGCTTGTATAGAACGGTATACGCTTCTTCTTCAAAAAATTACCAGGTTACCGCCATTCGTAACTCCTGCGGACTAAGTGTTATGAACGCTGCGGTACAGGTGATGGTTAAGAATCAGATTAACGAAGGCATTGGTTTAACTTCTGACTTTTCCAACAGGATTTTATGTAATAACACGCCCCTTGATATCTCCTTTAAAACGTATGGAAACTTTAACCCTGCCAATCGTTTTAAAATCATGTATCAGGACCATAGTCGCCGTATAGTTCTCAAGGAACTTTCCAGTGCGGGAACCACTCAGGTTTCGCTGGCCGCTATTCCTAAAGGCAGTACGGGCTCCATCTATGTAGAATCTACTGACCCGGTTTTAAAAAGTAATGAATCCTATATTGACGTCATTTCGGTGGAAGCTCCCCCTGAAATACAGTGGGCCCTTCCGGAACGTACTGTTCTCAGGGGAGAAGCGATCACTGCCCGGGTCACCTCAGCTATGTACACGCGGGAAGCCAGATTCATTCTTTGGTCGGATGGAAAGAAAGATTATAAATCTGAGCTGGATTACAACGGTGATTTTCAATTCATCCCGGAGGCATCCATCCCTTTTATTACGAAGGGAATGGAAAATCAATGTGGGATTACCACTGTAACTCCCGTTTCCGTACCAATCGTAGTTAACAATGCAAGCCTGCTGTTTTCATCGGAAGTTACCAATAGCCTTTCTGGCCTTTGCCGTAACTTTCCGGTTGAACTTCCCTATGGCGTTGAAGGAACTCTAGATCCCAAGGCCACTTTCGATATTCAGGTGCTTACCTATGACCGTAAAGAAGGTTTCGATGTCGCCAAGAATATCACCGGAAATCCTATTCGATTTAACTGGCCGGAAAACCTGGATTCCAGAAAAGACTGGAGGTATTTACGTATCAGTTCCAGAACCCATCAGGTGATGCCTGTCATGATGGACCTGATCTTATATGATAAACCAAAGGCGACCTTAACGACTCCGGATGGGAAAAACTACTTGGAGTATGGGCGGGATGAATCTAAGTCTCTTCAGGTGGACTTACAGGGGGGTAGTACTTATAACCTTATCTGGAATGACGGTGTCTGGAATCAGTTTTCCGAGAATCCCTACTTTCGGCCTGTTCATGCAAGTCGAGGCAAAGAGTACGCCTTGAGAAATGTTTTCAATGTTTGTGGTTACGGTACTGTTTCAGGAGAGGTAAGCGTTAAAGTACATCCCTCCTTAACTCTTCAGAATTCTACCGATATCATTTGCAGCAATAGTAGAATTCAGCTTTCTTATACTTCGTCAGGAGATTACGCTCCCCAGAATTATTTTAGACTGGTGCTGCTGGATCCCCTCGGCAAGATCATGGCCCGATTGGATTCAAGCTCCAAGTCTAATCATCAGTTTTCCTCAGTTATTCCTTCAACCCTGCCGGCAGGTCCTTACCAGATTGAGATTCAAAGCTCTGATAATCAGGAAAAGGTTCGCTCGAACCTGTTTATCCGGAATAAACCTCAAATGACATTAGGAAGCCATGTTTCCGTTCCGGCAGGTACCGCTGCCGTTATTCGCTTAACAAATGGATCTTCAGGCACGTCTTCCTCCGAAACGATACAATACACCTTATCCGATGGAACGACAGGAAGCATACCTGAATATCTGCAGCACAAGGACTTCACCTTTACCCCAACGCAAACCACCACGTATCGGGTAACGTCGGTATCCAATAGTTGCGGGATCGGTACGGCCACGGGCTCAGCCACCATCACTGTAGAAAGCCCGTCCGACAAAGAAACTCAGATTACGCAGGTACAAACGGCAGCTAAATTCACCGGACTTTGTTCGGGCGATACCGTATTTGTCACGTTTACTACTAAAGGTTCCGTGGCGGCCAATGCCAGCTATCGCGTTCAGCTCTCGGATGCCAGTGGAGACAACTTTACTTCCTTAACGACGGGTGGTGTTCTACCTAAATTGTGGGCCTTGATTCCTCCTAATTTAGCTCGCAGTGAATATTATCGACTGAAGGTAACCAGCTCAGAAGCTGGGGTTAACGGCCGGACGTATGCCTTACCCCTATCCTTACGCCAACCGGCTACAGCGTCTTTTATGAAAGAAAGTATGTGGCTAAGTGCAGAAAATACTGAACCGGTGCTTATTCAATTAGGGGGTGATGGGCCCTGGCAGTTTCAGATTGGTAACGAGATCAATCCTTCCCGAACCATCACCACTTCGACTAACCCCTACAGTAGTGACGGTTATTCCGGCACTCCAACGGACAAACCCGCCGTGTACAAGCTCTACAGTGTCTCCAACGTGTGCGGGGCGGGCAAAATTCTGAACCCTTCAACCCTGAGAGTCGAGATTATTACTTCCGTTGCACCGCCGAAAGCTGAAGTCATGAAGGTATATCCTAATCCCACCAAAAACTGGATACGGGTGGAATGTGCTGCTGCTCACCAAGTTCGGCTTCTTACCCTGCAGGGCACCATCGTTCTGGAGAAGGAGAGTCAGGAGTTCTACCATCAACTGGATTTAAGTCCTTTAGCCGTTGGGACGTATCTCCTGGAAGTCACGACGAAAGATCAGCGAAATACCTATCGGATTATTAAAGAATAACACGGGTAACCCGGCCCCAAAAACAGAATCAGTGGCTACCCGTCACTGCTTCTGTTTTTTATTTATAGACAGGAAAACCGACGCTTTCACACGTAATCAGCCCTGATGAAACTATTTTCGCAGGAATACAGCTAAGATTTCATGCACGATTTTGTTCTGATTCATACAACGATTCCAGCATTATCTGAAAGTCAGTTAATCCGCTATAGTCTGGATTTCAACCACTCGGATCTGGTAGATATTATCCCGCAAACCCTGGAAGTAAATGAGGGAGTTTTCAATAAAAACTCCCGGGCCCATGCATTTCCCAGTGTACGGGTTCATCAGACGGAAGACTCCGTGCAGGTATCGTGTAGTTGTACCCGTTCGGCCAGTGGCCTCTGCGATCATGAAGTGCAGGTATTGATCGCCATTAAAAGCCGAAATGAGTTACTGGTTTTTTTTGATGCGGCCCTTCGCCGGCAGGAGATGCAACGGGTGGCCGAAGAATATGGCCTCGAAAACGAAGCAAACCTGGAGGATCATTTTGAGCTTGAATACACCGCCCGAAGCTTTGTCATCAAACCCATCCGGGCCGAGTTGTTTCCGGTTACTCCCCAGTCCACGGATGAGTTAAGATCCCTTCTCTTCCCGGAAAATTCTGGCAGCAGTAATACCAATACCCGACGAATCGTAGTTTTCTCCAAACCCCGTTTTCAGGATCGGTTTATCATTACTTTGCACGAAGCGGCCGTTACCAGACAGGGTAAACTCAAAAATCCCATAACGGGTATCAACCCGCTGGATGTCATTGATTCATCCCTGTCCGAATCGGAACTTAAGGCCTATACCAGTCTGGCAAAATTCCAGAATCCACACCGGCTGAAACGGGAGGCGGCGGATCTGGAAAGCCTGAAATTATTACTGGATCTGGACCTTGAGGTGTATTACCATGATCCCCGCGTTTCGGAGAACATCAATGCCTCGTCGCTGTTTCCGGTTCAGTTGAAAAGATTGCCGCTGAATCTGACCTTATCCGTTCATAAACAGGACGTGATGTATCAGATCAAAGCCACGCTGGACATTAACCATCAGCCTTTTTCACTGGAACATTTAAAAGTTCGTTACGACTATTTCCTGGAATTTGAGGGCAGCTTTCTGCTGATCGACCACGTGCAGTATCTGCGGGTAATTACGGTGTTGAAGCAGAAAAATCACGCCTTGGTGATCCATCAGTCCAAATTTGAAGATTTTCGGAATAGCATTCTGATCAGCTTGGAAAATCGGGTGAAAGTCAACTACTCTTACCTGAAACCGGCTACGCCCCGGCAACGGGAAGAAAGCGGGTTTGACCAGCCGCCTCAGCGACTGATTTACCTGACGGACTCTGATCAGTACATTTCGCTAACGCCAGTCCTGAAATACGGCTCGCTGGAGGTGCCGGTATTGGCTCAGCGACAAATCTACGGACTCGATCCGCTGGGAAATCCCTTTACGCTGGAGCGGGATGAAGATGCGGAAGTAACGTTCACCAGCCTGATTCGGGCTCAGCATCCGGATTTTATGCAGCACCCCGAAGAGCCTTCTTTTCAGTTAACCAAAGGAGCCTTTTTAGACGAACTCTGGATCCTGGACGCTTTTGAAGCCTGGCAATGGCATGACATTACCGTTCTTGGATTTAATACCCTGAAAAACAATCGGTTAAATCCGAATAAAGCGAAGATCAGTGTTCACGTCACCAGCGGAATCAGCTGGTTTGAAACGTCCATTGGCGTGTCCTTCGGGAAACAGCGGGTAAGCCTTAAACACCTGCATCAGGCGGTAAAAAACCGGAGTCGTTTTGTCAGGCTGGATGATGGTACGCAGGGCTTGTTGCCGCAGGAATGGCTGGAAAAATTTGCCCGCTATTTTCTGATGGGAGAACTGGCCGGGGAAACCCTGCATACTCCAAAGGTGAATTACGCCGACCTTCGTACGCTATACGAGGAGGAAGTCCTGGATGGCGATGTCATTCGGGAAATTTCGCTGTATGAATCGAAATTTGCGAATCTTTCCAGTATTCCGGCTCCGGTCATTCCGGTCACCCTTCAGGCTTCCCTGCGGGATTACCAAAATCAGGGCCTGCACTGGCTTCAGGTGCTGGATGAACTTGGCTTTGGCGGCTGTCTGGCGGACGACATGGGCCTGGGAAAAACCCTCCAGATCATTGCCTTTCTGTTACTGCAACAAGAAAAAAGGCCCGGATCGAGTAACCTGATTGTGGTGCCGACTTCTTTACTGGCGAACTGGCAAAACGAAGTAAATCGTTTTGCTCCATCCCTGCGGCTGAAGCTGTTGTACGGTCCGGAGCGGATTCCCAGCACCAAAGATTTTCCGGATTATGATATGATCCTGACGACCTACGGAACGCTGGTGTCGGATGTTGTCTACCTGAAAGACTTTTCTTTCAATTACGTGATTCTGGACGAATCCCAGGCCATTAAGAATCCGGACTCCCAGCGATATAAGGCTGCCCGGTTACTGCAATCGCGTAACAAGCTGGTGCTGACGGGGACTCCCATCGAAAACCATACGTTCGACTTATACGGACAGTTATCCTTTGCCTGTCCGGGCCTGCTGGGCAGTTATACCCATTTCAAGGAATATTATTCCATGCCCATTGATCGCTATCAGGATCGGAAACGGGCGGCGGAACTTCACGAAAAAATCAACCCTTTCGTGTTGCGTCGGACCAAAGCTCAGGTAGCCAGTGAGTTACCGGACAAAACGGAAATGGTTATTTTCTGTGAGATGGGCCCGGAACAACGGCGGGTGTATACTGCTTTCGAGCAGGAATTCCGGCATTTTCTGCTCACAAAAAAAGAAGGGGACTTACCCCGCCGGAAACTCCGGGTGTTGCAGGGCCTTACCAAACTCCGGCAAATCTGCGATTCCCCCGTGCTGGTCAATGACGAAGAAGACTACGGCAATCAGTCGGCGAAAATTGATACGCTGCTGGAGCAGATTGAAGAACGGGCTCCCGACCACAAAATTCTGGTGTTCTCGCAGTTTGTCAGTATGCTGGAGTTAATCAAAACCGAACTGGATCAGCGGGGCATTGGCTACGAATACCTGACGGGCCAGACGCGAAACCGCGGGGAGCGGGTGGATCGTTTTCAGGAACATGAAGATGTGCGGGTCTTTCTGATTAGCCTGAAAGCTGGCGGAACGGGACTGAATCTCACGCGGGCGGATTACGTGTATCTGGTCGATCCCTGGTGGAATCCGGCGGTAGAAAATCAGGCGATTGACCGCTGTTACCGCATTGGTCAAAAGAAAAATGTCGTGGCCGTACGGCTGATTTGCCCGGATACGATTGAAGAAAAAATACTGCAACTCCAGCAAAACAAAACGTTCCTGGCTCAGGGATTAATCAAAACGCAGGACGTGGAAAGCTGGAATACGGATGAGTTGCTAAGATTATTTCAATCGTAGAGACGTCGATTTATCGTGTCCGCGTAAGAGGCAGTTAATGATTTCATTCCTCTGTTTGTCCGCGACTGTGTCGCGGATACTGGAGAAGAGCGTTTCTAACGCTCTGGCGTCGCAGACGCTATTCCCGCAAATCCGCCTTCTAAACGCGGACTAACCGTCTGTACGTTTTTTAAGATAAAACCCGCTGGTTTTCAGCGGGTTTTATCTTGAAAGATATTATCCTTTTTTCCTGAAAGCCACGAAGTTATATACCCAGCCGTAAAGGACCACTCCAATCAGGGCCCAGGTGCCGAGCAGGTAGCCTAATCCAAGGTAGAAAAATCCGGCAATAACGGCCAGCGTGCCCAGACCAATAATCGCCCAGCTGACGACTTTAAACCACACCGGCAATTCATCGGAATCGTGAATTACCCGGGATAAAGGTATAATGACCAGAAGACTGTACATGCCCAGAATAAACAGAGGCTCATACGATTGCAGGGCGTAATACGTTCCGAAAGCCAGTGCTCCGGTCAGTAGTGCCACGCCCGTCACGATTCCCAGCCATTTCTGTCGCTTTTCCAGAGCCAGTCTGCCGTAAGAATCCAGTTGCAGGATGAGGTAACCAATCGGCATCATCACCCAGGTTAGATACATAAACAGAAAGATCAGCACCAGCACTACGTTCAGAATGGGAAACCGTTCGGAATACTGGCGAATCAGGTTCTGCCCAATCATTACCCCGATAATGACCGTCCATTGTACGCTCGACTGGTGGCGGTTCATGAAGAACAGGTAACTCAGGTAAGCCCGGTACAGCGGATTTTTAGCTTTTACGGCTTCTTTGATCCCACTTTGGGCGTATTCGTAATTGGGATTGATTCGCAGGGATTCCGCGAAATGCTGACGGGCTTCCTGAACGTTTCCCCGCTCGAGCTTACTCCATCCCACGTTCGCCTGGGTGTAGGCATTATGCGGGTCCGCCGCCAGCGTATCTTCGATGGTACTTTCCAGTTCTTCGAGTCGCCCGAGTTTAGTTAGGGCTTCCGTTCGGGTATTGAGACTCCGTACGTGTTCGGGATCAATCGCTAAGCCCTGATCCGCGTAGAATAACCCCTTTTCCCAGTTTTTCTGAAGGTTGTGCAACGCTCCCAGCATACTGAAATAATCAGCATCCCAGGGATCCATTTCAATGGCCCGCAATAAGGCTTCTTCCGACTCTTTATACCGTCTGTTCAGCATCAGGGTAACGCCGTAGAAGTAATGAGACAGCGAATAATCGGGCCACATGCCCAGCATATCCTCCGCGGTTTCGAGAGCCGCCTGGTGCTGATCCGTTGAGATGTACGCCTGAATGAGCAAAGACAGGGCTTCCACATCTTCGGGGTATAAGACAAGCCACTGCCGTAACTCCTGAATCGCCTCCGATGCTCGGTTGAGATTCATTAACAGTCGGGCTTTGTGGAGTGAAGAGGATTCCAAATGAAGGTAGGTTTTAAGGGATTTTATTGTATTACTTCAGCTTCAGGTAGGTCAGAATATCGTCGTACAAACCGCTTTCATTCGAATAAAGAGCGTAATTCTTCGCCGTGGCAAACCATTCCTTTGTGGTGGGGCGGTGCTTTTTCAGGGCTTCCTTGAAATCAGAGGTCGTTAGGGGTAGTACTTTCCCTAACCGCAGCGATTCCGGCAACTTCTGTTCGACGGCAATGTCTACCAAAGCCCGCAAATCAGCCCCTGAATAGCCATCGGATTGTTTGGCAACGTAGGCGTAATCAATGCTCTCGGCTGGTTTGTCTGCCATCAGAATTTTGAGGATATCAAGCCGTGCTTCAGCATCGGGCGGCGTTACAAATACAATGCGGTCAAATCGCCCCGGACGACGGAAGGCCGTATCCAGATACCAGGGCGTGTTGGTAGCTCCCAGAATCAGAATACCTTCGTTGCTGTATTTCACGCCATCCAGTTCGTCCAGAAACTGATTAATCAGGGTACGTCCTGCCGCTTTCCGTAAATCCGTCCGGCTGGCTCCCAGAGCGTCCACTTCGTCAAAAAACAGAACACAGGGCGTATTCATCCGGGCCTGCTGGAACAGATCGTGAAGGTTCTTTTCCGAATTTCCCATCCACATATCCAGCACATCATTAATGCCTACCGAAATAAAATTGGCCTTGATTTCCCCGGCCGTCGCCCGGGCCAGCAAGGTTTTTCCGCAACCCGGAGGACCGTACAGCAGGATACCCCCGCCAATTTTTTTCCCGAATGCTTTATAGATTTCCGGGTTATTCATCGGATGAATCACCTTCAAGGCAATCTCCTCTTTCACGGCTGACAGCCCCCCTACTTCGGCAAACGTGACCCGGGGCTTTTCCACCAGCCCGGAACCTTCGGCTTCAATGCGGTCAATTTCTTCCTGAAAGGAGCTGGTCTGAGCCTGGCCGGAGTCACGAATGGCCTGATTGAGCTGACTTTCAAATTCAGCCTGCGTCAGACTATGATCCTGAGCGGTGGCTTTTTTGTAGTAAGCATTGGCAGCCGGTAAGTCATTCGAAGCCAGAGCAATACGAGCCAGTAAGAAAAGGATATTGGGCGAGGGATTCGTTTCCAGCAGCTCTTCGGCAATCACGTGAGCCGTCGGGTAATTGGCCAGTTGCAGGTAACATTCGGCGAGTTTTACTTTCAAATCAGGTTCGGCACTGAGCTGAAGGGCCGCTTTATATTCTTCCAGAGCTTCGTCATAGCGGGCTAACTGAAAGTAGGCTTCGGCCAGCATTCGCCGGAGCGGAAGGTTTTGAGGCGAAAACTGAAGGGCTTCGCGTAAGGCATCGATCTGAGACTGATTCATGCCCAAATTTACTCCTTACACTTATTTCTTCAAGGGTTATGGCTTTTAATCGAAAAACAGGTCTCTATAAAAAGAGGAATCCCGCAGCCTGGTGAAGCTGCGGGATTCCTCTTTTAGTGTTTATTAAATCGTGGGTCGGCCACCCGTTACCTGAATGGTAGCTCCGTTGATGTAGCTGGAATCTTCGGAAGCCAGCAGTACATAAGCAGGAGCTAACTCAGCGGGCTGAGCGGCCCGGCCGATGGGTGTATCCTCCCCGAAAGTCTTCACTTTTTCAGCGGGCATGGTGGATGGAATCAGCGGAGTCCAGACCGGACCCGGAGCCACGCAGTTGACCCGAATGCCCTGCTTGGCAAAGGTTTGGGCGAGGTTACTCGTGAAGTTCTGAATGGCCCCTTTGGTCGTCGTATAGGCCAGCAAATTGGGCGAGGGCGAATAAGCGTTAACCGAAGTCGTGTTCACCACCGTACTGCCCGGTTTCATGTGCGGCTCCGCGGCTTTGCAGAGGTAGAACATGGCATAAATGTTCGTTTTGAACGTGTAGTCCCACTCTTCGCTGCTGATCTCCTGAATGGACTCATGCGACATCTGGAAAGCAGCGTTGTTGACCAGAATATCAATCTGACCGAACTCGGCCACGGCTTTCTCGATGATGGCCTTGCAGTGAGCTTCTTCACTGATATCACCGGGCACTAATACCGCCTTTCTACCAGCTTCTTTAATGTACTTAGCCGTTTCTTCCGCGTCGTCGTCCTCATTCAGGTACGAAATCAGAACGTCGGCTCCTTCACGGGCAAAGGCAATGGCCACGGCCCGGCCAATTCCGGAATCGCCCCCGGTGATGATGGCTTTCTTGCCTTCCAGTTTTCCGTGACCTTTATAAGAGTTTTCCCCGTGGTCGGGCGTGGGCGACATCTCTGACAAACGTCCGGGCACGTCCTGCTTTGTATTATCGTAGGGCGGCGTTGGGTATTTTTCCTTGGGATCCTGCTGCGTTAAGGCTTGTGTTTCTGATAATAGTGTCATGTGGATTGGAATATTTAAGTGACATCGATCAAACGATCAATCTGCTCCCCTTTCCAAAAGACACGTACCACAACCGGCACTATACGTTCAGGCGAATACGATTCTAACTTTTGTTAATAACCCAGCTACCTATTCATTACCAGATGATTATAACCAGATGTCCAGCTGAGCCCGGTACGACGAACCAATGGGAATCTGCCGGCCGCGTACCTGAATGTCCGAGCGTCCCATTCGTTCCACGTGCTGCCGATTCACCACAAAGGAACGGTGTACCCGCATGAAATTCCCCGCCGGCAGTAACTCCAGCAGTTCCGGCAAGGTACTTCGGATCAGCAGGGTTTGCTGAGCCTGGCACACTTTCACGTAGTTATCCGCCGACTCCAGATATAGCACCTGATCCGGTTGAATACTGACCCATTCGTAGCCATCCTTCACAAACAGGGGCGTTGAGGAACTGCCATTCCGGGGTTGACGATGGTCCTGAATTTTCTGGCAGGCCTGCAGGAATCGGTCAAAGGCAATGGGCTTCAGCAGATAATCCGACACTTCCAGCTCGTAACCTTTCAGGGCGTGTTCGGGGTAAGCCGTGGTGAAAACTACGGCGGTCCGGCGGCGAAGAATTTCCGCCATTTCCAGACCGTTGATGACGGGCATATTCACATCCAGAAAAATCAGATCGACGGATTGATTCTTCAGAAAATCCAGAGCTTTACGGGGATTGGTGAACGTCGCTTTCAATTCCAGAAAAGGTATCCGATCGGCGAAGGTCTGGATGATGTCCAGGGCAATGGGTTCATCATCTACGGCAATGCAGCTTATCATGAATTGGCAGATTAGTTCGTTTCCAGTTGAATCAGTAAATCAATCCGAAAGGTTTGTTCATCGGCAATGATTTGCAGGGTATGTTGAGCCGGATAGATTAATTCCAGCCGTTTTTGAACGTTACGCAGCCCGATTCCTGATTTTTCCTGCAAGATGGTTTTAGGTACTACTGAATTCGCGAGGTGCATGGATAACTGATTCTCCGTCAGGTTCAGGTTCAGATGAATCCAGCAGGGAGCATCCGTTCGAATGCCGTACTGAAACGCATTTTCAATGAATGGAATCAGGAGCATGGGAGCCATGTGCAGCGAAGGAATATACGAAGGAAATTCCGTTTGAATAGCAATGTCTGCATCGTTGGGTAGCCGTTTTCGCTGGAATTTAATGTATTCTTTGATGAATTGAATTTCTTCGTATAGAGGAACTTTTGTTCTCGCATCAGTTTCCTCCACATACTTCATCAAACCCACAAGCTGTTGCAAACTCTCTTCGGTTAGCGTACCTTTCAACTGCGTTTCTGTCCGTACTAAATTACGTAGCTGAGTCAATAACTGACTATTTGTATCGTATTTTTTCTGTCTTTTTAATTGCCTTTCCAGGTTTTTAGTCTGATAGACCCACAGCACTGAAGTATAAACAATAGCGGAACACAAGTAAGGGAAAAAGCTCGTTATCCATATAATAGTTGTACCCTTAATAATACCTGCATAAAATTCCGCATTAAATGCTCTTTCCCATAGATGTTTTACTCCAGCTTTGTTAACTGAAAGTATGGCATAGCGGGAATGATTATTAATTAATGCGACGTTTAGTTCGTTCTGAATGTTCATTACCATCCAGTACAGGAAGGCCATTCCATACATAATAAGTAAGTATAAAGGCAATTTATAAAACACTTCTTTAAGCTTACTGGTATTAAGCCATAAGGGGGCAAAAACTTTTTCAAAATGTATCACGGAAAACACCGCAAGCAGTAAAGCATTCACGAATACACCATTAGGATTAAGCATCATTTTATAACATACCTCACTCGAATATTTACCTGAAACCGTTTCACTGAATACGAGAGATACAACAATGCTACGCAGAAAAAAAAGGAGCCCAATGATGATCGCTGTAGTATAAATGATTCTACTTCTGGCTTCGTGCATTTGAGGTTCATTAGAAGGAAAAAGGACTTTCGTACGGGCCTGCTGGCTAATCTTTTGTATGGAATCCGCCAGCTTGGTTAAGTTATCTTTGATTGATTGTCCATAAATGGTATTCAGTGCATTGTATAAAAAGTGGGGATTGATCTGTGATTTAAGTAACGCCAGCTCAGCTTGTCGATTGGAAATCAATAACTTTTTTCGCTTTTCATACACATCCACTAATAGATACACAAACCCCGAAATCAGGAATAATAAAACATAGTGTAAGGATCCCGTCAGTATTACTTTTCGCTCGGGCTCACTTCGCATGCCTCTTTCAAAAAGTTTAATAGTTTCGTTCAAATCAACAACAGCAGCAAGATATTCAGTAATGTCATGGGTAGCCTGATTACCTATGGACAAGTCTACTATTATGCTTATGCTTAAAACAAGAAAGAATAACAGAATCTTTACCAGGTATTTCCCCCCGTATTCTCCCTTAAAAACCGGATTAATGAGTAATCGATAACTCACATATCCCATCGTAGAATATAATAAAGCAAACAGACTATGCTTTATATAGAAAGACCCTTCATGTTCGCCAATGATGGTTATTTGAAAAAATAGTACGATTACGCAAACCTGGGCGAAAAAGACGAGTAAATGGCGTGGGAGACTTAGCATGAGTCTTTAATTTTGTTTCGAAAGCAAAAGAAGCTGTTCACTTTCCAGGGCGAAAATAAAAGGGATGAAACCTGCTTCTGGTGGGGTAGAAAGAACATTTTCAAAAACAGACAGCCGCTTTGTCAGCTTATCGGGTATTTTCACTAATAAAATGAAATAGAAATCCGGTCACTCTCTGGTTTTTACGTATCTTAGATTCATTAATTCCATCAGCCATCGAACATAAGAATAAACACATTGGTATCAAGGATATAGCCCGGCACGCGAATGTGTCCATTGGCCCGGTCGATCGTGTGTTGCACAATCGGGGGGGCGTATCCAAAGCGACCCGGGAGCGTATTCTCAAAGCCATTGAGGAGCTGAACTATCAGCCAAACATCCTGGCCAGCCGCCTTAAATCCAGCAAGCAATATTCACTGGCGATTCTGGTTCCCCGGGCTACGGATGCCATTCCGTTCTGGCACGAGCATGCCGTAGGCGTGGATCAGGCCGAAAAGGAAATACGGCAGTTTGACGTTTCCACCAAACTCTTTTTCTTCGATCAGAACAGTGAAGCTTCTTTCCGGGAAAGCGTAGATGAGATCATCGCTGATAATATCGACGGGGTGTTCATGGTTCCGGTCTTTTATACCGATGCGATCCGGCTACTACACGCCTGCAGAAAGCGGCAGATTCCCTGCCTGCTTTTCGATACCAATCTTCCTGACCTTGACGACCTTAGCTTTATCGGGCAAAATGCGTTTGACAGTGGTTTCCTGGCCGGAGAGTTACTCTTTCAGTGCCTGCCCGCCGATGCCTCCATCCTGGTGGTGAACATCGTTCGGGAACACGATAACCATTTGCAGTTCAGCAAACGGGAAGAAGGCTTTCGAGCCTTTTTTCAGCAACATCAGCCTCAGGTGCTTCTGCACAAATTTGAATCCCGCCAGGGAATGAATCCAGACGTTGAGAAAGCCTTGCTTGCTGAACTGACCCAATCGCCTTCCATTCATTCCATCTTTGCGACCAATGGGATTCAGTACGTAGCTCAACTGTTTGAAAAACAGGGTATTCGAACCTATAAATTGCTTGGCTACGATATTATCCCCGATACCGTTGAATACTTGCAGAAAGAATACATTCAGTTTTTGATTAGTCAGCAACCCAAGACGCAGGTGTACGAGGGAATCAAATTACTGTATCAGCACATCATTCTCAAACAGAACCTGGAGCGTAACTATTTCCTGCCGATTGACATCGTGATGAAATCCAATCTGAAGTATTACGTGAAATGAGGCATTCCTAATTTTCATAAAAAAAGCCCGATTGCCCGGGCTTTTTTTATTTCTCGTATCTGGCCTGAAGGGTAACCCCCGGCCAGTCGTCGGTGCGGAACGGCGTGAGCGGAAATCCATCCGAAGTAAAGACATTCGCCTCCACCGGAGCATCCGACCAGCCATACCGAACCGCCACGGGCTGAGGCACTTTCGGATGTGAAACCTCAATGGTATTCCCATTCACCTGAGCCTGAGCGTAGTAGAAAACCTTATCGGCTCCAGCAATTTCAAAGCCTTTTACGTAACCGTACTTATCCTTTGCCATTAATCCCTGATCGGCAAATTTGAAAGTTAAGATTGCCTTATTACCGTTTACCGAAAGCTGGTCGAACATTGGCGAGTGATACGTTCCTTGTTGCCTGTACTCATTATGCAGGGCGTTTACAGCCAGCCGATGGCCTACATCCTGTTTATTCGTTGGGTGAATGTCCCGGGGATTGCCAATATCCGTGGTAACGGCCATACCCGTATGAGGTACCTGCAAGGTCAGGGTTTGGGCTTCCCGAAGTTCGGCCCAGCCGCTGCCCTGGTTGCTACTCTGGTCCGGCCCGTAACTGGATAGCTGAACGAAGTAGAAGGGAAATTCGTCATTCCAGCGTTTCCGCCAGTCATTAATCATCAGGGGGAAACTTTTGCGATACTGGTAGGAACGTCCCGCGTTACTTTCTCCCTGATACCACAAGGCTCCACGAATGCCAAAAGGAATCAGCGGAGCCAGTTTCGCATTGTAAATGCTGGTGGCTACGCGGTTAACCATCGGTACATACCGGTGCGGCTCGGCCAGCGAAGGAGCAATTTTCCAGTCCCGAACCAACTCAATTTTAGTGGCTCCGTCGGATACGTAATAGTCCTGAGCGTTACCCAGTAAGCCGATTCCGAACCAGTCGGGATCTTTGCGTTTTTCTATTTTCAGCACCAGTTCGTTACGCCCTGGTTTCCAGGCATTGGCTGGTAACTGAATCGTCCGCACGCCTTTACTCACGCCTTCCGATACTCGCCTGCCGTTGAGATATACCTCCATGTGGGTATCATTATCCCCCACCGCCAGCGTAGTGGGTTTTGCGGCCAGATCGGCCGGAATTTCCACGTGCCGACTCATGTAACCCCAGCCCTGAAAACCCGTCAGGCCTTTCCAGAGCCATTGGCCAAAAGGTTCCTGAATGGTAATCCACTGGCTGAAATCACCCTTACCGTTCAGGAACCGAGCTTCGTCTGCGGTGGTGGGCTGATGGTTTTTATCTCCGTAAAACTTTTGCCGGAACTCCTTCTCCAGTAAGGTGTCGGCTTCTGCCCAGGTGTGGGGCAGACGCTGAGCCGAGGCTTTCAATTCCGGTTCCGAAAGCATGGCCTCTTTACTCAGCCAGCTTTCCACGTCGGAGCCCCCCCAGGACGAATGCAACAGACCGATAGGCACGTTCAGCTTCTGGTATAACTCCCGGGCAAAGAAGAAACCTACGGCCGTAAAGCCCCCCACCGTAGCCGGAGAACAGACCTGCCATTCCCCCGTTTTCAGGTCTTCCTGCGGGCTTAATGCAAATTCATACTCCACCTTGAAATGACGAATCTGCGGATAATCCGCGTTGGTTTTCTCTCTGGCAAAATGATCGGCATTGGCTACCGTCCATTCCATGTTCGACTGCCCGGAACATAACCAGACTTCTCCAATCAGTACATCCGTAATCTGCTGGTTACCCGATCGCGAAGAGGCTCTTAGCCGATGAGGTCCGCCTGCTTCCAGCGGCGTGAATCGCACCATCCATTTTCCCTGAGCATTGGCTTTGGCTTGCTGGGTTTGTCCGGCCAGGGAAACGTTTACCTTTTCTCCGGGTTTCGCCCAGCCCCATACGGGAATGGGTTTCTGGCGTTGTAAAACGACGTGATCCGCAAAAATTTTCGCCAGTTTAACCTGAGCCTGACTGCCAAAGCTAAGGAAGCAGATTAGCAGCAATACACCTTTTTTCATCCGTAATGTATGAGTTTACAGGGCTTTGAATGTTGCCGAAGCATCGTCTAGTACCAGAATCCAGTCCTGATCTTCGCCCTTGCTTGGCGGAGTAAAGGTTCTTGTTTTTTCGTTCGCAAAGGTACCTGCCGCTTCGGCCTTACCCGTTCGGGGGTTATACCAGGACGCCTTTAGTTTCCTGCCCGAAAGGATTCCCAGTTTCAATTCAAAAGGTAACCCGGAACCGCTGTAAATAAACGCATAATTTTTTCCTCTTGTAACCTGAATATGTTGCTTATAATCATCTGAATTGTTGCCAATCAGGAGCGACTGATCCGGAATACGATCCAGGTAAGGTCTGGACTCCATCAGTTTACGCACGTGCTTCATCTCTCCCGCTCCGGGTAAATCCAGTGACTCATACCAGGGTTTATTCGGATCGACGTAACCCTTCTGACCCGGCACGTACATCTGCCAGATGTTATTACAGCCGTAGGTAAATCCGTGAGCTCCCGCAAACAAGCTCAGGTACGCCCGGCGACGGACTTCATAATACTTCACATACCCGTTTTTCAGGTCAAAGCAAATGGGAATTTCTTCGTACACGGGCTCCCCATCCATGGTTGGCTTGGCAGGCTGCAAGGCGTAATCTCTGGCAATGTGCTCCCAGACTTTGATGTCCATGCAGTGGCCTGTCTGGAACATGTTGAAGTCCAGCCAGTTATCCTGATGAAACCACTGGGACGAACGGGTCTGTGGGTGAAACGTCATGAGGGCTTTCTCTTTACCGCCGACGCCTTCGGTGATTCCTTTCGCCAAGGCCCGCCAGATGTCCACGTCTCTGGAATCTTTACGCGGATTGCGATCACCGCCAATTACCCAGATGATGTTCGTGTACTTTTTATAGCGATTGCCTACGTACTTGCCGTATTGATAGGCTTTTTCTTCCGTGAACACCTCCGGCCCAAGGCCCCATTTGTCCTTGTTGAGTTTATCCCCCCAGGTCGGCAAGACGGCCATGTGCAGCCTTAAGTCACGGGCCTGATTAATGACGGCGTCCACGTGTTGAAAGTACGCTTCATTCGGCTGAGTGGGATCTTCGTTTTTGAGCGGAAGTTCGCCATAGGCATTGGGTGTACGCAGGCCATCGTGTTCGGCCAGGATAACGGCCTGAATAACAGTAAATCCTTTGGCAGCCCGGTTTTTCAAATACGTTCGGGATTCTTCCCGATTGAGCCGGTGAAACAGCTCCCAGGCGGTGTCGCCCAGGTAAAAGAAGGGCTTACCGTTCTGATGAACCAGATAACGCTGATTGTCGCTTATTTTCAAATCCGTCTGGGCCTGCGTCGTAAGACAGACCAGCATAAGCATTACTCCTGTTAAAAATCGTAGAATCATAGGTATTAACCTTTCACGCGAGGTAACGTTGTCTTCAAAAATAATTAATCGATTCTGTGTGGTATTAAATCCAGTAGTCCAGCACGCAAATACGATAAAATACTATCATTTCTTTCGGGTAACTAAAAAAGAAACTTCCCGAAAGTTTCGGGAAGTTTGATGCATTACATTACTTCATTTTATTCAATAAGATCGCAGAGCCTGCCGGTCACCCATGGCTTTCAATACTTTCTGTAACCCGTTCATATTCAGCATCAGTCCTACTTCAGCATCCGGGGCGGTGTCTTCGTTAATGATCCCAATGGGGCCTTTGTAACCACTTTTCTTTACGACTTCCATCATGCCCTGTTCGGCGTCGCCGTCTCCAATCGGCACTACTTTTACGGGGTTTCCCTTCCGCAGACCGGCCAGGTTCAGGGCTAATAAATGCGGCAGGATTTTAGGGAAAAACTGCGGAAATCGCTCGATGTGTTCTTCGGCGTGATGAAAGTTATAGACCATGCCGAGGTTCGGCTTTTTCAGGTAATCAATCACCGCCAGCTGATTTTCGGGTTCACCAAACCAACCGCCGTGGTTATACAAACCCACCGTACATCCCAGAGCCGCCGCCCGCTCTACGACGTATTGCACCGGACGAGCCACGGCTTTGATTTTCTCCTCCTGCGACATTTGTTCCATTCCCTTGATCCCCCCGATCATCAGCCAGATCTGCGTTTTGACTTTTTTACCTTTCAGCACATCCAGCACCGCCTGCAAACCCTGATCCTGTTCGGGGTTCGGGCCGGAATACATCCAGAAGGCTTCCAGTTTGATGTGATGACTTCGGCAGGCTTCAATTTCCTCATCAAACGTGGGAATGTGCTTTTCCCGCCAGTCGTAAGCCAGTCGGGTAATACCCAGTTTATTGAGCATTTCAGCCCGCTCCACGGGTCCCCGGTTCTTCGTATCAAACGGCACAATGCACCAGGCTACCAGGTTATCTTTCGCGTAAATGGAAGCGGGTTTCCGCTGGGCTAACGAAGTGGTAAGGCTGAGCAGCATCCCAAGAAAACCCAGGCTTAAGCTACGGATCAAAGGTAAATTCATCAGAGAATGGGTAATGATTTCAGGTGATTAAACTCGGGATTCTTCGGGAAAGTTATACGCCCGCGTCCAGGTTTGACTCATGTCCGGATACTCCCGACGGCATTCCAGGTATTCTTCCATCATGGTACGCATGGTCGGGCTCAGCGTCTCAAGGTATTGGGGTGTAAGCAAGTCCGAATTGAGCAGATAGAAATGCCAGGTTGGCGGATAGCTGGCACTGTGGTAACCCATGTGTAAAGTCCGGCGGGGAATTTTCATTTTTTCGGTATAACCCCGGTGAATAAGGTTATTGTTGTACAGCACGGCCTGCCCGGCTTTCAGCGGAACGGGAATACCTCCCGGCATTTCTACGCCCACGGGAGCGTAATGCTTCGATCCCTGAAAAGCCTCGTTTTCTTCCGGGGTGTTGGCCCGTTTATGGCTACCCGGAACCACCCACAGCGAATTTTCATCCACCAGCGGCAGGTTAATCTGAACGCTGTTATGAAAGCGTTCGGGAGAAAACAGCCAGTCTTGAATTTCTGGCTGGGGAATCTGGATGATGTCCCGGTGCCAGCCCAGGGAATATTGCGTTCCTTCGTTGGCGGCCAGAATGGATGCGTTATTCACAATCAGATTCGGCCCCAGTAATTCCTCAACCGTTTTCAGGATAACCGGATGGTAAAACGCATGGTGAATAGGTTCGGTGCCCGGTTTCGTTAGCAGGTGGAAATAATACTGGCGGGCTTCCTTCCCGAAATCTTTGATCTCATCCCCTAAGTGCTGGAACGAGGAACTACGCTTTTCGGTATCCGTGGACTGGATTTTCGGACTAATCAGGGTATCCATTAACTCCCGAAAATTATCAATTTCTTCGGGCGTCAGGACATCCACGATGACAAAGCCATCGGTTTCAAACTGTTCTTTCAGTGTCATAAAAAATAGGTTTAGAAATGGTTTTATGGTTTATGAATTTTTGATGAGGATACAAGCCTTTCTGTACTACTCCGGGGAAGGCATGGCCCTTGCCCGGAGTAGTTCCTGTTCACTTTCAGTACAATACGCTTCCATACTTCAGCCACCAGTCCATTCTAAACGTTACCGTTTATAGACGAACCTGCTGATTCTGCTCAGCAGACTGCAAGCCAGCCTCCAGCACTTTAATAATCTGTAAGCCATCGGCGAAATTGGGGGCGATGGATTGGTGGTGTTCAATAGCCGTAATGAAGTCCGCCACGGCGTGTACAAATGAATGCTCATACCCGATGATGTGTCCGGCGGGCCACCAGTGTTCCATGTACGGGTGTGAACTTTCAGTAGCCAGTATGGTACGAAAACCCTTCAGATCTCCGGCTTCTTCATTATCGTAATACCGGAGTTCGTTCATCCGCTCCAGATCAAAGAGCAGACTCCCTTTGCTACCGTAAATTTCAAAGGTTAACCCGTTTTTCTTACCCGTAGCAAAACGGGTAGCTTCGAACGAACCGATGGCTCCGTTTTCAAACTGAACCATCATCAAAGCCGCATCTTCTACCGTTACCTTGCCCTTTTCCGTTCCTTTGGACTCCGCCTTCAGGTTGCCCGACGTGTTCTCGTCGGCCAACGGTCGTTCCGTAATGAAATGACTGGTCAGGGCCGATACCGTGGCAATGTTCCCAATGAGAAAATGAGCCAGGTCCACGGCGTGAGAGTTCAGATCCCACTGCGGGCCCGCCTGAGCCGTTTCCTGACGCAGTTGCCAGGTCAAGGGAAAATCCGGATCAACGATCCAGTCCTGCTGATACGCACAACGCCAGTGAAAAATGCGTCCGATTTTGCCCTCCTCGATCATTCGTTTGGCCAGGGCTACGGCGGGCGTACGGCGATAGTTGTGGTTGAGGTAATGTACGACCTTGTTTTCTTCGCAGACCTTCAGCATTTCTTCCGCCTGGCGGCTGTTCATGGCCAGCGGCTTTTCGCAGAAAATGTGTTTGCCTTCCCGGGCGGCCGCCAGGGCTACCTCGTAGTGCAGCTGCTGGGGCAGAGCAATGTCAATGATGTCAATATCCGGACGGCTAACGAGTTTTTTCCAGTCGGTTTCGGTTTCCTGCCAGCCCCATTGTTCGGCAAAACTTTGCAGGGAAGAAGCGTTCCGACCGCAGGCCACTTTCAATACGGGCCGGGCGGGAATATCGAAAAATAATGGTGCTTTTTTCCAGGCATTACTATGGGCTTTTCCCATAAACTTGGTCCCTACGATGCCTACGTTGAGTTCTTTCGTCATGAGTTACAGGTTTTGGGTTAAGGTTCGTAAGGCCTGAATACTTTGTTTGACCACTTCTTCTTCCTGATCCGTGTAGTCCGGATGAAGGAAGTCAACTTCCACGGCCAGAAAGCCCTGATACTCGTGACGGTGTAAGATTTCAGCCAGCTTTTCGTTGGGAATCAAGCCTTCGCCTGTGGGCACGCAGGAGAAAAAATACCATTCATTGACCGGTACGCCTTTCGCGGGTTTCAGGTCTTTGATGTGCGTGGCAAAGACATGTGGAGCCAGCTTTTCCATGGCCTGAATGGGGTCATCCAGCACCCGCAGGAAATTTCCGGAATCAAAGTTGACACCGAAAGACGGCGAGTTAACCCCTTTGATTAACTGAAGAATTTCGTCAGAATTATAATCGATGTGATTTTCGACGGCCAGCTTTACGCCGTATCGCTCTGCGACTTTTGTAGCTTCCGTAAACATCCGCGTCAGCTTTTCCAGCTGGGGTTCGTGCGGTTCAAAGCGGAACATCAGGCTGCTGCCCACCACCCGCATCACCGGGGCTCCAATCTGACTGGCATATTCGATATGCTCGACCATTTCGTCGAATGCCTTTTCATTTTTGCCGCCCTCCAGTCCATCGGGGTGACCCCAGGCGTAGACCCGGTCCAGTCCGTTTCGGTCCAGGTGAGATTTAATTCCCTGCAAATAAGCCGCGTCAAACTGAGGAATGAAACAGGATTCCAACGAAACGCCGTCAATGCCGAGCGTTTCCGTTTTCGTTAAAAAATCTTCAAACGTAAGCGGGTTGACCGGCGGGTTCTGACCAGCGTATACTTCTCCGAAGAGTCGATGGTAACAATAACTGTCAATGCCAATTTTCATAAGTATTAGTCACTGGTTTAGGTACGTTTCCTGCAAATAGCTGAAAAAATACCATCTACGCACGCTCTGATTAGCTAATTTGAAGTAGAAGAAAGGGACATTCCTGCGGCCCTGAATGCCCCTTCTCCTGAGGATCAGAAAACTAGGTAATGAACCCGATTCCAATCTTTTTCAAACGAAATGAATCCCGTCAACCCTTCCTTACCAGCCCGGATTGTTTTCGTTGATACTGGTATTCCCGTTCACTTCATTCAGCGGAATGGGTAACAGTAAATGTTTGTCCTGGCGGCGTTTGATGATGTTATTGGCATCAATGTCGATGGCATTCATGGCCTGCAGGTAAATTCCCCAGCGACGCAGATCCCAGGCCCGGTGCCCTTCGAGTGCCAGCTCGCGTTGGCGTTCCTGAAGAATGAAGGAGCGGAGCTGCTGCTGATTCAGGTTTGCGGCATCGGTAGCTCCACTGCGTCTACGCACTTTGTTGAGAGCCTCGTATCCTTCAGCCGTTGGGCCGTTTACCTCGTTGTCGGCTTCGGCAAAAATCAGCAGCGTTTCGGCGTAGCGAATGAACGGGAAAGGAAAATCAGATCGCTGCACATTCCGGTCCGTTACCTGTAAAAACTTCGACAACTTAGCCGTATGGAACTGATCGGCTGAGTACACATCGGTAGGCTGATAGCCTTCTTTCGTGGGTACCGCAGCACTGTTTTTTACTTTCAGACTGTCTTTAGCCGGGTAATAATGCCAGGCTGCATTGCTGAACATTTTCCAGCGGTGCTGCACGCCCTCGGTAATCCGCTGATCTTTTTCTTCGAACAATTCATACCAGTGATCGGACATGGAATAGAGGTTCCCGTCAATCGAACCACTCGGTAAGGTATAGCCCACGTAATGATAAGACAGAAAATTACCGAATACCTCAGAACCCGAGATCGCACTCATCTGCCAGAGGTGTTCACCTTTCCCCCGGTTGCCGATGGTCCAGGTTTGCATGTAGGTGGGAAACAGGTCAATGGGCGATCCGGCTTTCTGCATGTCGATCACCTCTTTGGCTTTATCGCGGGCCAGCTTGAAATACTGGGCCGCGTCAAAACCCTCATGCCCCGCCACCACATTTTTGGTGTACGTGGAAGCCGTAGGCGGAATCCGGCGAATAAGGTTACCCACCCGTTCCGTTTGTCTTCCTCCCATCACCGTGACCTGGGCTCCTTTCAGGGCACCCGAGGCCATGGTCAGGTACACTTTGGAAAGTAAGGTTTTAGCCGCCTCCTGACTCAAGCGACCCGTTTCATAACCCGAGGTAGTGCGGGTGTAGAGTTTCTCCTCCGCCGTTTTCAGGTTTTCGATAATGTGAGCGTACACCTCCGGTACCGCAGCCCGGGGCTGATTGGTGCTTTCGCCTTCCGTGACTGATTTTTTAAAGATGGGGACCGGACCAAAAGCCCGAACCAGCATATAATAGGCCCAGCCCTTCAGAAAATACAACTGACCGAGGGCGTTGTTTTTCACTTTTTCGTCAATCGTCATGGAGCTGATCTTGGTAATAGCATAGTTGCTCCGCTCGATCAGCGTATAAGGCCCGGCCCAGAAGGTGTTAATGTCCGAGGTAGACTGAAAGTTACCCGCTCCCATGGCCTGAAACGCGTAATCTTTCCCCGTTATATCGTCGGCATCAACCTCTAACGGTCTATTATATACGGCATATTGAAAAAAGGATCCGCTGTTCAGCGTATTCAGGACGCCATTTACCCAGAGTTTCGCATCTGCTTCGGTAGTGGTACCAATCTGATCGGGGCTAACAAAGTCATAAGGGGTTTCCTGCAGGGCATCTTTACAGGAAAACGTTCCCAGAGCCAGAGCTAAAATGCCGATATGTATTAATGTCTTTTTCATGAGGGATCGAGTTAAAATGCGGCTTTGAGGCCCAGCGTAATGGTTCGGTTGTTGGGGTAGGAATTCATGTCAACGCCGCGACGCGAGGCATCGCCACCGAAGGAATTCACGTCGGGATCGTACCAGCTATACTTCGACAGGGTCCACACGTTGCCTATACTGGCGTACACGTTAAGCGATTCCACGGCTTTTGCGGGCTTGCGGAAGGTGTAACCCAGGTTTACCGTTTTCAGACGTAAGTAGGAAGCATCTTCCAGGTAACGATCCGAGAACAACATCACCCGCACCTGCGAAGCATCCGCCCGGGGCCATTTCGCGTTGGCTTTGTTTTCTTCCGTCCAGCGGGTATCGTAGGCCCATTGAGGCGTGTTACCCAATTGATTCATCCGAACTTTCAGCAGATTCGTATTCACAATGCTTCCCCCCTGCACGCCCTGAAAGAAGATACTCAGGCTGAATCCTTTGTACGAGAAATTATTCGTGAATCCGTACGTGTAATTCGGGTTGGTGCTGCCGATGATGGTTCGGTCGGTACTTTCACTGATACTGGCGGGATTGTTATCCATGTTCTTATACTTGATCTCACCGAGTTTGGAGCGAAGCTGGGTCTCGGTCCAGTTGGCAAACTGGGGATCGGCCTTTACTTCCGCTACGTCGTCGTAATACCCATCCTCCACTAAACCATAGATCGTTCCAATCGCGTAGCCATTTCTCTGAATGAAGATGTTATCGAAGGAATAATACAACCGCTGGGCGAACTGATCGGCGGGTAAATCCATGATCTTGTTGCGGTTGAAGGAAATGTTGGCGTTCAGATCCCATTTAAACGTTCCTTTTTGCACGAGTGTACCCGTTGCACTGATTTCCAGTCCTTTGTTTTCCACGCTTCCGTAATTGGTCAGCATCGTGTTGAAGCCATTACTGGGAGCAATCTGGATGGTCTGTAATAAATCCCGCGTCCGTTTTTTATACAGATCGACGGTAACGTTCAGTCGGTTGTTCATGAAACCGAAATCGGCTCCCAGGTCCATCTGCGTAGTCGTCTCCCAGCGGATGTTCGGATCCACCAGTCCCCGGCCATTGTCAACCGCGTATCCACTTTGTTCAACGCCGTTGATGGGAACATTGGCAATGGTGGTGGTGTAAAGACTTCCGTACGGAGCAATGCCCTGATTGCCCGTCTGGCCCAGACTACTTCTGATTTTCAGCGTAGAAAAGACATTCAGGTTTTTGATAAACTCTTCTTCACCGGCATTCCAGGCCAGAGCTACCGAAGCGAAATTGGCCCATTTATTACGGGTAGCGAACTTACTGGAACCATCCCGGCGGAAGGAGGCCGTGAACAGATACTTTCCGTCGTAACTGTAGTTGACCCGGCCCAGCAACGACATCAGGGAGTTATCATTGCGGCCATTTTGCAGGGGCGATGGTCTTAATCCGGCTCTCAGGTTGAAGTTGCGGGTGATGTCCGTGGGGAAGCCCGTAGCCGACATGGTTTTGTATTCGGAAATGCCGTTTTCGAACGTGTAGGCTGCCACGGCATTAATGGTGTGCTTTTTGGCAAAGGTCTGATTGTAGGAAAGGATGGACTCCAGCGTTAACTGGCCGTTGCTGTTATCCGACACCATTCCGTAACCATTCGTTGGCGTGCGACCTTCGTTCAAATCTCTTCCGTAATAGATTTCCCGCGAGTTCAGGTTGAAATTATAACCCATCCGCTGGCGGAAGTTCAGGGCCGGAGTGAAATTCAGCTGAGCGTAAGCCGTCGTATACACCCGTGTCGCATACGTCATGTCACGGGCCGACTGAGTCGTTTTGTAAGGGTTAGCCAAATTGGAGGTATTAATAAGCGACTCCCGGAAAGCCGAATTGGGATCATCAACGGGATACGTAGGCGGGAAAAAGATCGTCGAACTGATCAGACTGGGCTGAGCTCCCGAGGTGTTGGTTTTACCCATCTGGTACGTCGTATAGGCAATGTTGTTATTCGTACCGATTTGCAGAAGCCTTCCGATTTTACGGTCCAGGTTGAATTGTAAACTATAGCGTTTGAAACCGGAATTCAGGATGATTCCCTGCTGATCCAGGTAGTTACCGGAAATCAGGTACGTTCCCCGCTCATTACCTCCCGAAATCGAGAGGGTATAATCCTGGGTAACGGCAGGGCGGAAAATTTCACTTTGCCAGTTGGTTCCTTTGAAACCAACCGGATACTGCGAGCCTTCGGGCAAACCGTTCCGGTAGTCTTCCGGCCCGGGCAGATACGTGTTGCCCCCCAGAACCGGGTCTACCCCTACTCGTCCCGGAAAAGGCACTTCCAGCGTAGTACCGATGTATTTACTGGCATTCGCATACGCTTCATTCTGAAAAAGAGCATACTGATAGGCATTGAGCATCGGGATGGTCTTGGAAACCTTGCCGACACTGATATTCGTGGTAAACTCCACCCGGTCTTTACCCGCTTTGCCTTTTTTGGTCGTCACCAATACTACGCCATTCGCTCCCCGTGACCCGTAGATAGCCGTGGCCGACGCATCTTTCAGCACTTCAATGCTCTCAATATCCTGAGGATTCATGTTGGCCAGAAAGTTAATGGTCTGCATGCTGCCTTCGGCTCCGGCGGGCGTTGCGGCCGACGTAAAGGGAATGCCGTCAATGACGTAAAGCGGCTCACTACCCGTAAAGGAATTGGCCCCGCGAATGGTCATGCTGATGCCACCGCCGGGAGCACCGTCGCCCTTGTTCACATTAACCCCGGCAATCTGTCCCTGTAAACTCTGATTGATGCTGGTCGGTACGTTCCGAAGCAGGTCCGTTCCTTTCACCGTAGTTACGGATCCTGTTAAATCTCGTTTTGCCACGGTTCCGTACCCAATGACTACGACCTCATCGAGTTTCTTATCGTTTGATTCCAGCGATACATTCAGGGTGGTACGTCCCGCCAGTAATAGTTCCTGCGGAGAATACCCTACAAACGAGAAAATCAGTACGGGAGCAGAGGATGGTACCGAAAGTGTATAGGCTCCCTCGCTATTGGTAACCGTCCCCGACGTGGTTCCTTTGATCAGGATACTCACTCCGGGCAAAGGCTCGCCGCTTTCCTTTGCCGTTACCAGGCCCTTCACCGTCAGGTTCTGAGCCCAGACCGCCGGACACAGCAGGATCATTGCCACCAACCATAGATAGTGTTGCTTCATCGTATTAGAATTTATAGTAAAAAGGTTTAGAGGATTAATTAGTCTTCAGGTACGATTGCAGTACCTTCATCTGAGGACGTTCGGTTTTGCTGGTGGAACCAACGGCCAGCGGGTAATCTCCCCAGCGGGAGCCGCCTGCCCAGTAGGTTCCGTTCACTCCTTCTTTCTGGATGTATCTTAGAAATCGATCCAGTACCACCAGCCATCGGGGATCATGGTCAGGCACGCCGTACTCCCCCACAAAGCCCTTCAGTTGATGTTTCTTCAACCAGTTAATGAAAGGACTGACGCGGGCAACGCCCGTGTTTTCCGTTGCCTGTTCCTCTTCATAGGAATGCTTGTACGTTCCGGAACCGTCCTTATCGAAATAGAGGTGAGCTTCAAAAATGAGCTTGCGGGCAGGATCCCGCAGATACCGGAGCGAATCGCTGGCCTGCGGCCAGCGTTCCGCCGAACTCCAGCTATTTCCGGCCACCAGAATACTCGTTTTCCGATCGGTTTTCCGGATATTATCAATAGCATTCTGAGCCATCTCAAACCAACTTGTGCCGGGTAATAAATCATGGGGTTCGTTCATGAGCCCATACCCGTACAGATTACGGAAACCTTTCATTTCCTGAGCAATACGTTTCCAGGCATCGCCCAGAGCCGCAACGGGCAGTTCTTCGGAGCCAATCATGGACTCGGTTGTACCCTCATACCGGCGACAGTAATTGTGCATGTCCAGAATGACCGGCATATTCTTCTTTTCCGCCTGCTGTACGACCTCTTTCATCCGGGCCAGTTCGGCGGTGTCGAGTTCACCATACAGGCGGGGTTGCAATCGTTCCCACCGAAAGGGCAAACGAACCAGCATTAACTGTTTGGTGCGGTAATATTCCAGGTCTTTTTCCTCGGGATACGCGTAATCTTTTCCATAGACACCCGGCATTGTCGATCCAAAATCGGCTCCTGCCAGATTCACTCCGAAGGGCAATGACTGAGCATACGAACCAGAAGTGATAGCCCATAGCATACCCAGGAAAATCGCAGTAAAGCGTTTCTTCATAGATAATCAAAACGTGTTTAGAGAACTCAGGAGTTTAGTAACTATTAGTCATATACGTAACAATTGAAATACAATTCAGATCCTATCTGTCAGGACTTCAGAGAGACATTCAAACAGTGAAAGCAAAGACGGCGATATCACCTGCGGTGCCAAAAAACGAAGGGCGATTGTCTGAAATAGTGTACGTTAACTATATCTATTCAAATGTAATGAACCTGCCTTAGTTCAGCAAACTTTTTTACTGTTATTTATTCAAAAAATCATACTTATTTTCCGGTTTTATTCCAGAGCGAAAGCAACGTATGCATCACCGGTTTTGGTACCCAATTTGCCTCCACCCGTAGCGGCAATGACGAGGTATTGTTTACCTTCGATCATGTACGTGCTGGGAGTAGCGTAGCCGCCAAAGGGAAGATCTGCTTCCCAGAGTTTTTTACCCGAATCCTTATCGAAGGCCCGGATTTTTTCATCCCCCGTGGCTGCAATGAATACCAGTCCGCCTTTGGTGACGATGCATCCGCCAAAGTTCTCCCGACCCGTTACCGGAATTCCCCGGACGGTTAGTTCGGGGTATTCGCCCAAAGGCTGTTTCCACACCATTTTGCCCGAATGAAGATTAATGGCATTCAGGGTTCCCCAGGGGGCTTTGGTGGCAGGGTAATGGTCTTTGTCCAGAAATTTAGTGTAGTTCATAGCCCGGTATACGGGTGGTAAGTTCTGCTCTTTCTGTGGCTTATGGCTTTCCATATCCAGCAAAAACTCAGCCAGTGCCTGTACCTCATCTTCTGAAATCTGCGAAAAAGCGGGCATGGCTCCGCGACCATTTTTGACGATCTGAACGACATCGGGCTGTTTGTATTTTCTGGATAAATTGACCAGAGCCGGAATGCCCCCATTTCCCTGACGTTCCGAACCGTGACAGCCTACGCAGCCTTTTTCCAAATACACCCGCCGGCCCGGATGCTGAGCCAGGGCCGTAGCGGATTTTTCTTTAGCGTTGATGTCAATCATGGTAATGTGCCAGGCTAACTCATTGGCATTGACGTAGAGGTTACCCGTCGTGGGGTCATAGGCTCCCCCGCTCCATTCCGCTCCACCGTGAATGCCGTAATAAATCACTCCTTTCTGAGTCGGAGGTACGTACCAGCCCGTATCTGCTGATCGGAAACGGCTTAACGCTTCCTGATGCACCTCTGGATTGCGATCCGTGAGGTCCTTTTCAGTAACGACCTGCCGTGAGAAAGACTGGGGCCATTGCACATAAGGCTGAGTGGGATACGCATTTTCTCCCCAGAGCTGAGATTTCGGGACGGGCCGCTCCTCTACTTCCGATAATAACTCACCCGTCTGACGGTTGAACAAAAAGATATTTCCGGTTTTGGTGAGTTGCACCACTCCCGCTACGGGCTTACCCTTATGCGTGAAGTCAGCTAAAATCGGAGCACATGGCAAGTCCAGATCCCATAAATCCCGGTGAATGACCTGATAGTGCCAGGCGTGTTTTCCGGTAGCGGCGTTCAGAGCCACAATACTGTTTCCGTATAACTGCGAGCCGGGCTTACCGGGTCGATAAAAGTCATTTTTAGGCTGACCAGTGGCGAAATAAACCATCCCCAGCTCCGTGTCTACGGACAATCCGCCCCAGACGTTCACCCCGGCTCCTTCCCGCCAGAAATCCGCGTCGCCCCAGGTTTCATAGCCGGGCTCCGAGGGCTGGGGAATCGTGTTGAAGAGCCAGGTGCGTTTTCCGGTTTTAACGTCAAATCCACTCACGTTAGCCGGAGCACTCCAGCTCATGCAACCGACAATAATGGTATTCCGGTAAACCACGGGGGAAGCCGGAGCCGTAATTTTCATTTCGGATGCAGGCCGGACCAGTCCTTCATTGAGATCAACCCGTCCCTCCTGACCAAACGACTCGATGCTTTTTCCGGTACGGGCATCAATGGCTACTAAATAGTTATTGGCCGTAAAAAGCAGTCGTCGGTCTGACCCTTCTTTCCAGAAAGCAATTCCCCGGTTAATACCGCCCAGTCGTTCGCCCTTCCGGGCAGGATTATGTCGCCAGATTTCCTGGCCAGTTTTCGCATTGACAGCAATAATTTCGTGGTCGGGCGTGGTTACATACATGATTCCCTCCACCACGAGTGGATTCATCTGAATGTTTCCTTTTGAATTCCCGGAATGATACACCCAGGCAACTTTCAGCTTTGAGACGTTCTCTTTCGTGATTTCATCCGCTTTGGAAAAACGCGTTACTCCTTCATCGCCTCCCGTAACCGACCAGTCCAGACTGGTCGGGTTTTGTGAGGGGCGGCTGGCTTGCTGACAGGCCATCATTAACAGTACCGCGACCAGAAGCCAGAGGTACGGTTTTCCAGTTTTCCAGGTAAGGCTGAACCTTTCTGGCATAGGTTTAGAGAATAAGGGGATCATTCCGTGCTCGTCGTACCGTACTCTGTCGTCAAACAAACTCGTATTTGCAAAGCAATAGTGTACGTACACCAAATGTAATTACAATTTTCTCAATTGTTGAAATAATTTCATTTAATATGTTATTTATTCAAGTAACAACTCTGATAATATTCTGATATCCAGTAACTTTTCAAAAAGTAAAAAGACTAAAATAAATGCAGGGTATTCGACTACGCTGAAACTACAGAACCATCCGAAGCCTTCTCTTTCTGCGTTCGTAGTGAATGCAATCAAAGCCAAAGTTCTATATTTGACGACCCCCTTCTATGGGGATACTTCTTCATATGCAAACCAAAATTCTGCTTGTAGACGATGAAACCCGGCTACGAAACCTGCTGGCCCGTCTGCTTCGACTGGAAGATTACGAAGTACTGGAAGCAGAAAATATCCAGTCGGGATTGAATCTGCTCCGCCAGCATCCGGATATCAAGTCCGTTCTTCTCGATGTACGTTTACCCGACGGAAGTGGGCTGGATACGATTCCCAGGGTCAAAGAAATTAATCCCGGTGCCGAAATATTATTGCTTACGGCCTATGGCACCATTCCGGATAGTGTACAGGCGATCAAAAACGGAGCCTTTGATTACCTGGTTAAGGGCGACGATAATGACAAGATTATCACGCTGGTGGCGAAAGCCGTTGAAAAAGCCCGGCTTCAATTCCGAATCCGTGAGCTGGAAAATCAGATTACCGAAAAACTAATCTCTTTTGATGAAATTCAGGGGGAATCTGCCGGGATTCTGAAAGCAAAAGAACTGGCCCGCAAAGTGGCCCCTACGGATACTACGGTCCTGTTGATCGGAGAAACCGGAACCGGGAAAGAACTTTTTGCTCAGGCTATTCACCGGGAAAGTAGCCGCCGCAACAAGACCTTTCTGGCCATCAACTGCGGTGCTTTCTCGCGGGAATTGCTGGAAAGCGAGTTATTTGGCCATCGGGCAGGTGCTTTCACCGGAGCGACCAAAGACAAAAAAGGGCTTTTTGAGGAAGCCAGCGGAGGCACACTTTTTCTGGATGAAATGGGTGAGATGTCGCTGGATCTTCAGGCCAAACTATTGCGGGTTCTTGAAAACCGGGAATTCATCCGCGTGGGTGATACCAAACCGACGCAGGTTAACGTCCGCATCATTGCGGCGACGAACCGGGATTTGTTAAAAGAAAGTCAGGAAGGTCACTTCAGGGCGGATCTGTACTATCGCTTATCCGTTTTTCAGATGGAATTACCGCCGCTTCGGGAACGTCTGGAAGATGTGCCCTTGCTGGCTCAGGGACTGGCCCGAAGTCTTTCTCAACGCCTACGCCTTCCTTTTCAGCGGATTGACCCGGATTTTCTGCAACTGCTGGGTCGTCATCAGTGGCCGGGAAATATTCGGGAACTTCGGAACGTCATCGAACGGGCTCTCATTCTGGCTGACGGTGGCGTACTTCGTTCGGACAGCCTGCCTTTTCAGTCGCAGGATCATTCCGTGGATTCCTTCGAATTGTCAACTGTTGAACAGCAGCACATTCGGAAAGTATTGCAATACACGAAAGGGAATAAAACCGAAGCAGCCCGCCTGCTGGGAATTGGCTTAACTACCCTGTATCGAAAAATTGAAGAATATCAGTTGCATTCGTAAAAGTATTTAACTCCGAAAGCCATGAGTGAGCTCATTAAAGCCTACATCGAAGCTTATAATGCCAGGGATGTGCCGGGCATGCTGGCCTTACTGGACGATAAGGTCGTTTTCGAAAACATTTCCAGTCATTCCGGCTTGACTCGAACCCAATCAAAAAAGGAGTTTGAGCACCTGGCCGTGCAATCACTGGCTTATTTTACTGAACGCAAACAGACCATCCGCTTCCTGATTGAAACCGAAAATGCCGTTTCCGTAGAAATTGACTACTACGCAGTTGTTGCAGCGGATTTTCCTGATGCTTCAAAAGCAGGGCAAACCCTGCAAATGCGTGGCGTCAGTATATTTGAAATCAGGGAAAATAAAATTACCCGTATTAGTGATTATGGCTCTTAAATGGCCAGAGTCCCTTTATTTAAACAGAGTCGGCATGGAAGCCGTCTCCATCATATCGTCACTTACTATCCATTTTGAAGGCAAAACCTTTTATTTAAAACACCAGTGCAGTGCGTTTCAGCTTCCCTGCCAATCATAAACCCTTTTCCACCTGCTTTCAACCTTTCAGAAGCGTTTGGTGTCCTGCGTATAATAAGATCAACCTCTGTCTTTTCTACGTTATGAAACTATTCTGGACCTTCGTCCTCACTTTCGTCTCCGGCACCATTGCTCAGGCTCAGCAACGTATCAAATTTGAATCGACGTTAGCCGTTGAATATTTTAATCACCTCACCACAACTTTACAGGTTGATCCCGGCCCCGACTGGAAAGGGTATTATTTGCCCGAAGATAGTCAGGGATTCAAGGTAACTTCCACGAACGGAATCGTCAAAAATGAATCGCTGCATGTGGGACTGGGGCTTAGTTATGCCCGCCTGGCTCAAATCAATGGGGTGCTGGGGTTTGCGGATCTACGGCTTGACATATCCCGAAAACGCTTTGCTCCTTATCTGTATCTGAATCCCGGTTACTCGCATTTCTGGAACCAGTACGAAGGTGGAACCGGAGGGTTCAACTGGGAAAATGGCCTGGGTGGCCGCTATCGTATCAAAAATACAGGTAGCATTCTGGCTTCGGCGGGTCTGGCCTTCATGCAGCAAGGCAGCATTTTTTTTACTACCAAAGTGGGTTATACCTTCTGAAGATGTAGCTGCGTCGGGTTTGATTATCCTGAATAGAATAGTATCCTGAAACCCACCAGTTCAGCAATCTCTTCCCAGCACGCTTTCGAGCATGTCCAGTATTTTTTGGACGATTAACAGTCCATCTGACTTATTGAAAACTGTATAAATGAGACAGCCTGTCCGGATTCCGAACAGGCTGTTTGTAGGTGCGTTTAAACCGCCAGGATTAAACACAGAGTAATGAATTCTTAATGACTAAATTATAAACATACGTCAATAAAACCAAGTATAGTTGAGGAAATATAGATTTTCGTCGACCAAAGGTAAGAATGCGTATACCCAGAACCAGAATTTACGTATAATAATAACGGTTAAATTCTTAATTCAGAATTTTTATAGCAGTAACTTCACTTTTAAATAATCAGGAATTGGTCGTAAGTTTTTTGAAGCTAATTCCAAACAATAAATCCTAACCGGAAACCAGTCAGGATTTATAGGAACTTAAAGTCTGTATGAATCAATACGTATGGATTCATACTAACCCCAAGTGTTTACGGCGTTAATATGAAATATTTTTTCTGAATATCAAACGGTATAACGATTATTTTAAAGGGTATTCCTTTATTAAGCCCTCTTACAATCAATTACTTAAGCTAGCTATCGGACCATCAGACGAACGTATGCTCATGAGTAGGAAAGCAGGGAAGAAACTCCTTTATATTTTTCAGAGGTAATTCGTATTCTTTCATACCTGAACACCAGTAGTTACCTCAACACTTCCGTACTAGTTACACATATTTTCATCTACCAATGTTTATGATTGCTGAGTTACAAAGAAACTGGAAGGGAATTCATCCCTTTTTCATAGTAGTACCTATCAAAAAAATAAGCATATACGTAAATAAATCATTTTCACTTATTCTCAGTAACTGATTTCAATAAAATCAGTACGATTCATCAGACTGGTAAGATCGTTTTTAGTCTGGCATCGATTGGTTAGCAGCCCTGCTAATTTAGGTAGCATGAGTAATTATCATTAAATAATTTATTTTTATCGGTAACTATTTTCTCAGGCCATACTTCCTGCAAACGCTGCTTTTTGTAGGAAATCTCTTAGTAATTTAAGGCCGAACTTGCATGGATCACGTCTGGATACCACGTAATTTTGCCGTTGATTAAACATTTGCATGCTTATGCTGGGATTATTACTATCTGCCATGGGGCTTCTGAGTACTGCCTCGGATAGCCTCCCTAACGCTCCGGTAGTACCGATGGTAGTAGAAGATACCTTACTCCCATCCCACCACCCCATCAAAGCGGTTTTCAATCTGGATTCCCGAAGTTCATTCATTCAGCGTCAGCCCGTCAACATTTGGGGGGTGAATGCAGGTATTGCCTTTGGAGCTAAACGCAATCAGCTTACGCTGGGGTATTACTGGATGAGTTACGCCGCGTATATCAAACTTATCAACTGGCGAAAAGAAGCCGCTCACCGGATTAATCTCGACTATTACACCCGAACCGATTTATGGTTCATGAGTCTGCTCTACTGGTGGAACCTCAAGAACAGCACCCACTGGATGATCAGCCTGCCCCTGGAAGTGGGCGGAGGTCTGGCCTATGCCATGCCGCACGATTTGATGAAAGACCAGCCCATCGATCGCACGACCCGCCACTTTTTCGCCCCCGTTCAGATGGGCCTGTATGTACAATGGAAGGCTACCCGATGGGTTGGCTTTGGGGTTCAGGGTGGTTACCGCTATTCCGTTTTTCAGACCGATCTCGATCAGCATTTCAATGGGACGTATTACAGCATTGGGATGACGATTTATCCTGCATTACTCAAAGATTCCTGGCGGTGGATCAAGCATAAGGAACGCATTTCTCCCTTTCATCCTCCCCTTCCCGCCCAAAAGTAAGTCGCCTGATTTCCTGCGAAACGCCCTTCTTCAAAACTGGCAATTCATGCCATTTTATGCCTTCCTCTCTACGTTTAGCAGGGGCTTCCCAGGGTTATTTCACTGCCCTGAATCACTTCCATCCGCAGACCTTTTCCATCACCTACCCTACCAAAATGAAAAACTGACCTTTTCATTTTGGTAGGAATTCCAGGATATGTCAAAAACAGCAAATCTTGTATATACTGATTATCAGATAGTTAATAACGTTTTTTCAATTTGGCACGGGGCTTGAATTAACGTTGGCGTACAAACTTTTTTCCCATGCTCATTACCATCGCATATCTACTGGCCGGCCTGCTTTGCTTCGGGCTCTTTTTCAAATCCGTCGACTATTTCGAAAAAATCTGACGCCATGTTTATCGCACTTTTCATTCTGTCGCTACTGGTTTTTGCTTACATGATTTACGTATTGCTGAAACCCGAAAATTTCTGAGAAATGAATACTGAACTATTGGGTGTTGGTTTAATTTTTCTGATAACCCTTGTCCTTTCCATACCGCTGGGTCGTTACATGGCCCGATTGTATTCCGGAGAACGTACTTTTCTGGATCGAATTTTAGGTCCGGTTGAACGATTATTTTTCAGGATTTCCGGCATCGACTCACGCCGCGAAATGACCTGGCAGGAACACCTGAAAGCCTTACTGACCATTAACATGGTTTGGTTCCTGTGGGCCATGTTTGTATTAACGAACCAGAGCTGGCTCCCCTGGAACCCCGATGGTAACCCGGACATGACCGCCGATCTGGCGTTCAATACGGCCATTAGCTTCCTGGTGAACTGCAACCTGCAACACTACTCCGGCGAAACGGGCGTCTCCTACTTTAGCCAGATTTTCTGTCTGAATTTCCTGCAGTTTGTTTCGGCGGGTACGGGTATGGCCGCAGCCGTAATCGTCTTCAAAGCCATTCGGGATCGTCAGACGACCCAGCTGGGTAACTTTTACGATTTCTTCCTGAAATCCTGCACCCGGGTTTTGTTACCGCTGTCACTCATCGTTGCCACGGTTCTGGTATTCAACGGAACGCCCATGAATACCCGGGGTAAGGCCTCTTACGTAACCATGCAGGGCGATAGCGTACAGGTATCGCAGGGACCGGCTGCCGCCATGATCGCCATCAAACATATCGGAACGAACGGCGGGGGTTACTTTGGCGTTAACTCCGCTCATCCGCTGGAGAACCCCAGTTACCTCACCATGATTGTGGAGTTACTGGCTCAGACGATCATTCCGCTGGGGATGATTTTTGCCCTGGGCTATTACATTCGTAACCGTCGCTTTAGTTACATGGTTTTCGGGGTTATGACGCTGGGTTTTCTGCTGCTGCTGACTCCGGCCATTTACAGCGAGACGCAGGGTAATCCGGCCATCGCTCAGCTGGGCATCAGTCAGCCCTCGGGAGCCATGGAAGGCAAAGAAGTACGCTTTGGCTCAGTAGCTTCGGCTTACTGGAGCATCATTACTACGGTTATTTCCACGGGATCCGTCAACTCCATGCACGACAGTACCATGCCGCTTTCAGGAATGGCTCAGTTGCTGAGTATGATGACCAATGCTTTTTACGGAGGCTGCGGGGTCGGTATTCTGAATTTCTATGTTTTCATCATTCTGGCGGTATTTATTTCCGGTCTGATGGTCGGACGAACGCCCGAATTCATGGGTAAGAAAGTAGAAGGCCGCGAGATGAAAATTGCCATGATCGTGGCTCTTTTACACCCGCTCCTGATCATGGCCGGAACGGCGATTGCCAGTTATCTGGCGGCTAACGACGTGAGCATGGGCTGGTGGTATCTCAATGCCGACGGACAACCCAACACCGCCACGGCCTGGTTAAACAACTCCGGTTTTCACGGTTTCTCGGAAATGCTTTACGAGTACACCTCATCCTCTGCTAACAATGGTTCAGGCTTTGAAGGACTGGGAGACAATAACCCATTCTGGAACATCACTACTGGTATCTGTCTGATTTTCAGCCGATTTATTCCCATCATTGGCCCCGTGGCCATTGCCGGCTTATTAGGTTCGAAAAAATACATTCCCGAATCGGCCGGAACCTTACGTACTGATACCGGAACCTTCGGAATTATGGTTTTCGCGGTCATTGTCATTCTGGCGGCCCTGGCCTTCTTCCCGGCTCTGGCTCTGGGTCCTTTAGCTGAATATTTCTCTTAATTGAGTTTAGAGTTTTGGGTTAAGGGGTTTGGAGTGTATGCTTCACCCAAACCCCTGAGTCCCTGAATTCTAGCATAATTTACATGATTGGGTGAAGAGTTTTGGACGCAGAGATTAGGATCAACTCATAACCCAAAACACTAAACCCCAAACTCAAATCTCATGAACAATTCCACCCGGCTGTTTGAACCTGCGTTGGTTCAGACGGCCATCCGGCAGGCTTTCATTAAATTAGATCCCCGTAGTCAGTTCCGAAATCCGGTCATGTTTACCGTGGAGCTGGGTACGCTGGTGATGCTGCTGGTCACCTTATACATTGTCGCTACGGGCGACCAGAGTCAGGGATCGCTGGCTTACAACCTGATTGTTTTCTTTGTTCTGTTACTTACCTTACTTTTCGCCAACTTCGCCGAAGCTCTGGCGGAAGCCCGCGGAAAAGCTCAGGCCGATAGCTTACGCAAAACCCGGGAAGAAACGCCCGCCCGGCTGGTTCAGCCCATTGGCGAAATGTACGTCGGTGAGATTAAAACCGTGCCCTCGTCGCAGTTACGAAAAGGCGACGTATTCATTTGCGAAACGGGGGATATCATTCCTTCCGACGGTGAAATCATCGAAGGCATCGCTACGATTGACGAATCAGCCATTACCGGAGAATCGGCTCCGGTCATTCGCGAAGCCGGGGGAGATCGGTCCAGTGTCACGGGCGGAACGAAAGTCCTTTCCGATCAGATTAAAGTACTGGTGACTACCGAACCGGGCGAAAGTTTTCTGGACAAAATGATCGCTCTGGTCGAGGGAGCATCCCGCCAGAAGACACCTAATGAAATTGCCCTGACGATTCTGCTGGCCGGTTTTACGCTGGTGTTCGTGATCGTGTGCATTACCCTGAAACCCTTCGCCGACTACGCTCAGACGCCGATTCCGATTGCGGCCTTCATTTCCTTGTTTGTCTGTCTGATTCCTACGACCATTGGTGGCCTGTTATCGGCCATTGGGATCGCCGGAATGGACCGGGCCCTGCGGGCTAACGTGATTACCAAATCGGGAAAAGCCGTGGAGACCGCCGGAGACGTGGACACGCTTCTGCTGGACAAAACCGGTACGATTACGCTGGGGAATCGCCGGGCTACTCATTTCTGGCCAGCTGCGGGGGTCAGTGAAGAATCCTTTATGGAAACGGCTCTGCTATCCTCGCTGTCTGACGACACCCCGGAGGGTAAGTCCATTGTGGAACTGGCTCAGCAAAAGGGCATTCGGGCCAGTCTTCCCGAAGGCGTAGAGCTGATTCGTTTCACCGCCGAAACCCGTTCGTCCGGCGTAAATCTTCCTTCGGGTTTACGCATTCGAAAAGGAGCTCAGGATTCCATTCGCAATTTAGTTACCCGGCAGGGTAACGCCGTTCCTGCCGACATGAGTGAACGCGTAAAAGCGATCTCGCAAAATGGGGGAACGCCTTTGGTGGTCGCTCAAAATGAACAGGTCCAGGGGGTCATTGAATTGCAGGACATCATTAAACCCGGCATGCAGGAACGCTTTGACCGCCTGCGGAAAATGGGCGTCAAAACGGTAATGGTTACGGGTGATAACCCTCTCACGGCAGAATACATTGCTAAAAAAGCCGGGGTCGATGATTTCATTGCCGAAGCCAAGCCCGAAGATAAAATGCAGTACATCCGCATGGAACAGGCGAATGGAAAGCTGGTAGCCATGATGGGCGACGGTACTAATGATGCTCCGGCTCTGGCTCAGGCGGATGTTGGAGTAGCCATGAACTCGGGAACGCAGGCCGCCAAAGAAGCTGGTAACATGGTCGATCTGGACAATGACCCCACCAAGTTAATCGAGATCGTGGAAATCGGTAAGCAGCTGTTAATGACTCGCGGTACCTTAACCACTTTCTCCATTGCCAACGACGTGGCCAAGTATTTTGCCATTGTTCCGGCACTGTTCATCCTGAGTATTCCGGGCTTGCAAAGTCTGAATATCATGCACCTGCACAGTCCGGAATCGGCAATTCTGTCGGCCGTTATCTTTAACGCCATCATTATCCCCATGCTTATACCGCTGGCGTTGAAAGGAGTTGCCTACAAACCCATTGGGGCCAGTGCCTTACTTCGCCGAAATCTGTTCATGTATGGTCTGGGCGGGGTGGTCATTCCCTTCATCGGGATCAAAGCCATTGATTTAGCGGTCTCACTATTTTTTTAATATCCGATCAAACGCATTCATAGCTCATGAAAACGCATCTGTTGCCCGCTCTCAAATTAACGATTCTGAGTATCGTATTTTTTAGCGTCATTTATCCGGCAATGGTCTGGGGCATTGCCCAGCTCAGTCCGACGAAAGGTAATGTCGCCTGGTTTGAACACAAAGGCAAAGTGGTTGGTGCCCAGCTGATCGGGCAATCCTTCACCCAGGACCAATACTTTCAGGGCCGGCCTTCGGCGGCGGGGTACAATGCCGCCGCTTCCGCGGGTTCGAATAAAGGCCCTACTAATGCCGATTACCTCAAAGATGTTCAGGCCCGGATTGATACCTTTCTGGTTCATAATCCCGGCGTTCAGAAAAGCCAGATTCCGTCTGATTTAGTGACGGCTTCGGGTTCCGGTCTTGATCCCGACATCAGCGTACAGGGAGCTCTGATTCAGATTCCACGCATTGCCCGGATTCGCAGAATTTCCGAAGAAAGGCTTCAGCAGCTCGTAAAAGAACAGACGAAAACCTCTCCCATCGGCGGCGTTGAAACGGTCAATGTACTGGCCTTAAATGCAGCACTTTGAGTCTGGTGTTCTGAGTTTTGTCTCATTACCCCTGCTGTTGCCTGACACGTCAGTCATAAAACTGGTTACCCAGGAATAGTCTGCCTGCTAGCCCGGTAATAGCTGCCAGCCGAGAAGATTATTAAAGAAACCAGCCTTCTACCTGAATATGGCTGCCAGCGTTTGGGCTGGCAGCACCGCCAGTAAGCCTTTTTTATCAGTAACCACGATTGGTTCGGTCATAGGCCGAATAACCGTACATTCCCATATTCATCTTTCATTCATGAAAACCATTCTTGCCGCCTTCGTACTAAGTTCTTTTGCCAGTACTGTTCAGGCTCAGTCTGATTCTACCAAAGCCCTGACCATCAGCGGGTACGCTGAAGTTTATTACGGATATGATTTTAACCGTCCTGCCAGTCATACCATGGATGGTTTCCTGTATAACCACAACCGCCACAATGAATTCAACCTCAATCTGGGTTTTGTGAAGGCCGCTTATCAAACGGATCGCGTTCGGGGAAATATCGCTTTGATGGCTGGCACCTATGCCCAGTACAACCTGGCCGCCGAGCCGGAGTTACTTCGTCATGTGTTTGAAGCCAACGTGGGAGTAAAACTGGCCAAGGATTTCTGGCTGGATGCCGGAATCATGCCCTCACACATTGGTTTTGAGAGTGCTGTCGGTAAAGACAACTGGACCCTGAGCCGCAGTCTGCTGGCTGAAAACTCACCCTATTACGAAACCGGAGCCAAGCTTTCGTATGCCACCGGAAAATGGTCATTCTCGGGCCTGGTCCTCAATGGCTGGCAACGCATTCGTCGGGTGGATGGCAATCAAACGCCTGCTTTTGGCTGGCAGGTACAATACAAACCTTCGGATCGGGTAACGCTGAATTCCAGCAGTTTCATTGGGAACGACAAACCCGACTCCACCCGCCAGATGCGATACTTCCATAACTTATACGGCATTTTTCAGCTCAGCTCCCGGTTGGGGCTCATTGCGGGGGTTGATAGTGGCTGGGAACAACTGGCCAAAGGTTCCGGTAAACTAAAATCCTGGTATTCTCCCGTCGCCATTCTCCGCTATGCCGTCTCCGACGCCTTTGCTCTGGCCGCTCGTGGTGAATATTATCAGGATAAAGAAGGCGTTATTATTTCTTCTCCGGCCCCCTTTAAGGTTTATGGCTTTTCCCTCAACGCCGACTATCGGGTCAGTCCGGAAGTGCTCGTTCGGTTCGAAGCCCGACAACTCAGCAGTACGGAAGAGGTTTTCCAGAAGAATGGTTCTTATACGAAATCCAACACCAGTGTAAAAACCGCCCTGTGCATTGCTTTGTAATTCTTTAACCTAAATAAACGTAGAGACGCGATTCCGTTTTTTTGAATGCAGAGCCTACGATTGTATCGCGTTTCCCCCGGAGAGGAAGTGCCGTTCAGGAGAGCGTATTTTTCTCTGGCTCTACGATTGGTAAAAATACTGCCTTTACCCAGATGCGATCAATCGCGTCTCTACTCTTTGCACCATGGAATCGAACAACAGCCATTTCCTGGAACTCATCCAGAAATCCCGGCGGGGCAAATTCAAAATTTACATCGGGATGAGTGCCGGCGTGGGGAAAACCTTCCGGATGTTGCAGGAAGCTCATTCCCTGCACCGAAATGGTCTGGATGTTCGCATTGCCTATATCGAAACCCATCGCCGGGCCGAAACCGAGGCCCTGGTCGAAGGTCTCCCCCTGTTGCCCCGCAGAAAAGTTTTTTACAAGGGGAAAGAACTGGATGAAATGGATTTGCCAGCCGTGCTGGCGGCTCAGCCCCAGCTGGTGCTGGTGGATGAACTCGCTCATACGAATATTCCCGGCAGTAAAAACGAAAAACGCTGGCAGGATGTACTTGAGATTCTGGATCAGGGCATCAGCGTCATTTCAGCCGTCAATATCCAGCACCTGGAAAGCCTCAACGAATCCGTCGAACGCATTTCAGGCGTTCCGATCACGGAGCGGATTCCTGATCATTTGCTGCGACTGGCCGATGAGGTTGTAAACATTGACCTCACCGCCGATGAGCTGATTACCCGCCTGCAGGAGGGGAAAATTTACTCGCGGGAAAAGGTCGAACAGGCCATGCGGAATTTCTTTCAGCCCGAGAAAATCCTGCAACTTCGGGAGTTAGCCCTGCGGGAAGTGGCCACACAGGTCGAACGTAAGATTGAAAAGGAGTTACCCGGCACCTTCGAAGCCGAGCGTCTGCTGGCCTGCATCAGTTCTTCTGAAAAAACGGCCCGTAAAATCATCCGTAAAACCGCCCGGCTTGCTTCGTATTACAACGCCCAGTGGTATCTTCTTTACGTACATACCCCTCACGAAAATCAGGATAACATTTCACTGGCCCTGCAACGTCATCTGATTAATAACTTCAAATTAGCAACGGAATTAGGGGCCGAAATTATTCAGGTGCACGATCCGGACATTGCCCAGACCATCACGGCCACCGCCGAAAAATATAAAGTAACGACCGTTTGCATCGGTAAGCCTCACCTCAATCTGTTTCAGGTTATCTTGCGTACCAATGTTTTCAATCGACTGCTGAAACAACTCAGTGCGTCGGATATCGATTTGATCATTTTATCATGAAACTCAAGCTCAAACTTTCCCTCGGCTTATGGTTTCTGTTTCTGGTGAGCGGTGCCCTGGGTTTGCTGGGCGTTTACTTTTTGCGGGAACTGGCTCAGGATTCGCAGGATATTTTGAAAGCCAATTATGAATCCCTGACGTACGTAGAAGAATTAACTTCGTTCATTGACGCTCAGGAAACGAAGTCATCCGTTCCTGATTTTCAGCGATTTGAATCCATCCTGGCCCGGCAGGAAAAGAACATTACCGAGTTGGGCGAACAGGATCTAACCCGCCAGATCCGGCTGGGATATTACCAGTGGAAACGGGATACTGCCCAGTTCCAATACCTGAAAAACCTGCGTCAGCCGCTTCACCGTATTTCGGATTTAAACCGGGAAGCTATTTTCAGAAAAAGTGAAACCGCCCGTGAAACGGCCGAATCTGCTCTGTTATTACTTACCTGTATTGCCACTTTATGCCTGCTTGTAACCTTTTCTTTTGCCGTTAACTTTCCGTCTTTCATTGCGAATCCGCTCCGGGAATTAACCCAGAAGATGAAGGATGTGGCCGCCCGTAATTATACCACCCGACTGGGTTTTCGCTCCGATGACGAGTTGGGAGAACTGGCCGAAGCCTTCAATACGATGGCCATCAAACTCGATCAGTGGGAAAACAGTAATCTGGCGAAAGTACAGTTTGAAAAACGCCGCATCGAAACCGTCATTGCGTCCATGCCCGAGGCTATTATTGGACTGGATGATCAACGCACTATTCTTTTCGTTAATGAACTGGCCTTAGGATTGCTGGGCATGAAAGAATCCGATCTGGTCGGAAAATATGCTCCCGATGTGGCCCTGCGTAATGACCTGCTGCGAACGCTGTTGCAGGAAAAAACGGAAGATTTACCCATTGTGGTTGAGGGGGAAGAACAGTACTTCAGCCGGGAAAAACAATCGGTCCTCAATGGTTCTACGGTTATTGGCGAAGTCATCGTTTTGAAAAATGTAACCCGTTTTCATCAGCTGGACCAGGCAAAAACGCATTTCATTGCCACGGTATCGCACGAATTAAAAACGCCCATTTCGGCCATAAAAATGAGTCTTCAACTGCTCAGTGACCCCCGGATTGGTTCGCTCTCGGGGGATCAGCAACAGTTGTTGTCCAGCATTCAGGCGGATACTCATCGACTGCTTCGCATCACGGGCGAGCTACTGGAACTCTCCCAGGTAGAAACGGGGAACATTCAGCTTCAAATGGCCCCGGTAGGAATCGAGCAAATCGTTCAGCTCGCTCAGGACAGCATTGAGAGCACCGCCCGGCAACGCCACATCGCTATCATTACCCAATTGCCCGAAAGTCAGTTAATGATTCACGCGGATGCGGAGAAAACAGCCTGGGTCCTGATTAATCTGCTCACGAATGCCATTCGATACAGTCCGGAACATGGACAGGTCGAGGTGAGCGTTCAAACCCAGGCTAATTGGGCAGAATTCAGAGTAAAGGATCAGGGTAAGGGCATTGAAGCCCCCTACCTCACCAAGATATTTGACCGATATTTTCAGATTCCCAATGGAAATGGTAAGACGGGCACGGGGCTGGGACTTGCCATTTCCAAAGACTTTATCGAAGCTCAGAATGGAAGCATCTGGGCTCAAAGTCAGGGCTTAGGCTACGGAAGCGTGTTTGCTTTTCGTCTGCCGCTGGCTTAATGAAACAAAAACTGCCAGAAACGATTAAATACCGGAATAATTACGAAGAAAATAAAGCACAAAGTCAGAAGCATTACCGCTCCCCAGGTATAAACATTATACCATTTAATAGACACTTTCTTTTTAGCCATGGATAATTATGCTGGGGTTAATTCAGATCCATGGCGGTGGAACGCTCAAATTTATAAGATTTTTTGTATTTGTTTTACATCCCTGACGACTTAATCGCTACGCTTTTAGACGGACGGGAGAACAGTCCATCAGATTTTCTGCGAACTCCCCTACCCCTGATGTTCATTGCTTCCCTTTCAGCAGAGGCACTATGCGTTCAGCCAGCTTTTCATACCCCTGCTCGTTGGGATGCAATCCGTCCGTAAATAAAGATTCGTCAATTTTACCGCTGGTCAGCAGCAATGATTGCCCCGGCTGAGTATAATATACATTCTCCTGTCCGGCCACGCCCGCTATGAGCTGGTTCAGGTTTTTTACCCGATCTTCCTGATCCCGGCGGGGCAGAATTCCAATTAACACCACCCGGGCTTCCGGCTGTTTTTTCTGAATGGCTCGGACCAGAAAACGAAGGCCTTCCGCAATTTCCTCATTCGTATTCCATTCCAGGTTATTGGTCCCAATCATGAGGGCGACAGTCCGGGCCTTGTATCCATCCAGTTCGCCATGATACACCCGCCACAGCACATTTTCAATACGATCCCAGCCGAAACCCAGATTCTGCACGCCCAGCGGCTCCAGGTATTTTCTCCAGGTTTTGGGACCATTGGCCCGCTCACTGAGCGGCTCGCCTCCCCAGAAATGAGTAATGGAGTTCCCCAGAAACACAACGGATGGCTGTTGCTTACGTACCCGCGTTAAGAGTTCCCGGTGACGGGTTTCGTAATTGTAATAATCGCGATACTGAGGTACGGGCCGCGTCGTAGAGATCACTCCCTGAGGCTCCTCAAGAATCTGGCGAATGATTCGCTGATACGCCTCGGCGTACGCCTGCATTCCCCAATCGGAAGGGTGCGTGCCATCCACCATGGCGTCGTTATTCATACCAATCGCCGCTTTTGTCAGCAAATACAGACCATCCGGAATGGAGGACTTCAACTCCTGAAAGGCCGTCTGCAGAATGCCGTTTACCTGAGTCACGTAATCCGCCCGGAGCTGATTCATGGCTCCGTCGGTATAGCCTGCGTGTTCCACGAGAAGAATGGGCGTTGAAGGATGTTTCTGTCTCAGGGATCGGACGGTTTCCAATATCCTTTTTTTGATTTCTTCCGGGGCAATGCCGACGGTAGCGACCAGGTTGGGTAAACAGTCGAGGACAAACAGACGGGCGTCCAGTTGATTCACGTACTGTACCACTTCTTTTTCCAGTCTTCCATTGCCCGAAAAACCCAGATTAATGACGGGATGATCGATCTGTCTTTCCAGCATGGAAGTCCAGGCCATGCCGGGCCGGGAAGCACAGGCTCCCTGAGCAATCGACGTTCCGTACACCACAATGGGCGGGTCCTTCCGAAGAGGCAGGGGATTGATCTTATCCTTCGCGGGAACTCCAATTTCCAGCCATTCCACGGAATTGTACAAAGGAAAATAAAGCCGGAATTCTTTTCCTTTTTCGTAGGTACTCAGGTTCGAAAACTGATAGGTGATGGTATCGCCAAAAGTATACTTACCTCCGCACCAGGCAAAAGCCCCGTGAGCATCGCGGGCGTACAGATCTATGCCGCTTACGCCCGTGGCCGGCATGTGCGGGAGGGCGTGTTGTTTTTTTCCAACGGTATATCGAACCGTAATTTGAGCAGCATTACTGGTAAAGCGAAAGAACAAACCGGCAGACTGCCGCGACAAATCCCAGACAGCCGGACGGACTTCTTGCTCGGCCGGGGCGGGCAGGCGGTCATAGGGCTTTTGCAGGCCTTCCGACCAACCCTGCCCTTCCATCACGGGAAATGAATTCCGGGCCGGGTTCCACCAGGAAAGAGTAGTTTGTGCCTGAGTAGTGAAACTCATCCATACTAAAAAGACAACGCTAAGTTTATGCATAAAAAAATGGTTTCAGCCCTGAAAAACCCATAACCCCGCCATCAACAGGGAATGATGCCGGGGATAAGACTCATGACACCCGTTTAAATACCTACTTTTTCCTAAGCTTTTTGGCCCAAAAGGTTTCGTTCATCGAGTAAAAGGTAACGTTTATCGAAGATTTTTGACAAACGCCGCCATTCCTACGCAAGTTTGTCAAACACCCTTTAACAAGCAACGCAATGATCCGCCAATTTTTACTTGCTGCTCTCTTACTGACGTTTTACGTCAGCTCCGCTACTACACCAAAATCCCTGCACTTGCCCTTAGGGCTGAAGTTTGGAATGAATGTGAAGGAAATCACTCATTTGCTGGGCAAAAAACCTTCGTCTGAATCGACCAGTGAAGTAGTTCAATACGCTGGAGTTAAGTATCAGAACCGTCCGGCTGTCGTAAAAAGCTACTTCAAAAAAAATCAATTGTATCTGGTTTCCATTGAAATGCAGGCGGACGTGAATGCTCAGGCGGATTTCAGTCATTTAAAACAGGCTTTTATTGATCAGTACGGTCATTCTTCTACTGAGGCTGCATTTGATACGCAGTTACAGGCAGCCACCTGCCAGTGGACTTATAAGAACGGATTTACTTCCCTGGTAATCGCCGACGGAACTATTGAAATCTTTTTCGCCAATACCGCACTGTCCGACTCCTTGTCTACGCAGGTGCTTCCCTAGAGATTCCACCTACCCTATATAATGAAAGCCGGTAAGAAATGCTTGCCGGCTTTTTTATTGGACGAAACCTTCCCGCTGGCTTTCGGTTTGAGGCGTAAATGTATACCTTAGTACTTCTGCTGTATATACATCCGAACGTCTACTCTACTTCCCTCCTTACTCATGCCCGCTCCCGTTCAGGAAAAACCTGCCTTCAAAACGCAACTTAGATCTATTATTGGAGGTTCGATAGGCAACATGATTGAGTGGTACGACTGGTACGCCTATTCGGTATTCTCCCTTTATTTCGCCAGTTCTTTTTTTCCGAAAGAAGACGAGACGGCCCAGTTACTGAATACCGCCGGAATTTTTGCCATTGGCTTTCTGATGCGGCCCGTCGGCGGCTGGATTATGGGAGCTTATTCCGACCGAAGAGGTAGAAAAGCCGCCCTGACCTTATCCGTTCTCCTGATGAGTGCCGGGTCGCTGATGATCACCTTTGTGCCCAGTTACGAGAAAATCGGACTGGCGGCTCCACTCATTCTGGTGATAGCCCGCATGATTCAGGGCATCAGCATTGGCGGAGAGTACGGTACGGCCGCTACGTACTTAAGTGAAATGGCCCCCCCCCATCAACGCGGATTTTATTCCAGTTTCCAATACGTTTCCACTACCCTGGGGCAACTCATGGCTCTGTCCATTCTACTGATCCTGCAACGCTTTCTGTTAACGGAACAGGAATTGAGTGACTGGGGCTGGCGAATTCCTTTTGGCATTGGGGCCATCCTGGCGTTATCGGCGATTTACTTACGAAAAGAGATGACAGAAACCGATTCCTTTACCCAAAGTCAGGTCGGGACGGAACAACGCGGGACGTTCAGGGAATTGATAGGTTATCGTCGCGAATCCCTGCTGGTGGTGGGCTTTACCATTGGCATGACGGTAGCTTATTATACCTTCACCACGTATATGCAGAAATTTCTGGTGAATACCGCGGGCTTCAGTAAGCGTGAATCAACAACCATTACCATCATTACCCTCATTCTGTTCATGATCGTTCAGCCCTTTTTCGGAGCTTTAGGCGATAAAATCGGGCGGAAACGTCAGATGATTATTTACGGAGTAACGGGCGTATGTACCAGCATTCCGATTCTGACCTGGATTGGCGAAACGCACCATTTCTGGATGGCCACGGCTCTCATTACCCTGGCCTTACTCATCACGAGTTTGTGTACGTCGATTTCGGCTATTATTAAGGCCGAACTGTTCCCAGCGAACATCCGCTCGCTGGGGGTTAGTTTTCCCTACGCCTTAGCTGTAGCCCTGTTTGGCGGAACGGCCGAATACATAGCTTTACTTTTCAAAAATGCCGGACACGCCCATTGGTTTTACTGGTACTTAACGGGCTGTCTGGCTCTTTCCCTGATCGTTAGTATCAACATGCGGGATACGGAAAAGCATTCACAAATGAAAAAAAACTAGTGGATCGCATCTCTTTTGAGAACGAAGTAATAGACCGGAATGCCGAGCAGAATCAATCCAAGACCGGGCAGGGTATATTCAGCTTCAAAAATTAACAGTAACACGGCCAGTGTAGTGGCTACCAGCACATACACTGCCGGTAAGAAGGGGTATCCAAAGGCTTTATAGGGGCGATCCATCTCTGGTCTTTTGAAGCGTAGAATGTAGATTCCGATGATGGTCAGGATGTAAAAGATCAGTACGCCAAAAATGACCAGAGCCAGCAGACGATTATACTCACCCGTCAGGCATAACAGACTCGCCCAGGCACACTGAATCCAGAGGCTATACGCCGGCACCTGCTTATCGTTGAGCGTTCCGGCTTTTTTAAAAAACAGTCCGTCTTTGGCCATGGTATAATAAACCCGTGCTCCGGAAAGAATCAGTCCGTTGTTACAGCCAAAGGTTGAAATCATAATCATAATGGCGATGGCAATCGTGCCTCCCGATCCGAAAATATAGTCCGCAGCGACCACTCCTACCCGATCATTCGGAGCAAAAGCAATTTCCTTTAAAGGGACCACGGCCAGATACATGATATTGGTCGACATATACACGACCGTCACAATAATTGTCCCCAGCAACAGACTTAATCCAATGTTACGCTGCGGATTTTTTACTTCTCCCGCAATAGACGTAATAGAATGCCAGGCATCACTGGAGAACAGAGTTCCCTTCATGGCAATGGCAATGGCACCCCAGAAGGCCAGGCCCGTCAGAGCGGTCTGCTGAAGATCGCCATTAGTAAGCGTAAGACTCGAGAGGGTCCAGGCATTCTGCCAGTTCTGCTCCCAGATTTCCGCTTTGGCTCCCCAGATGAATCCGGCAATGGTTAAGCCAATCAGCGAGATGATTTTTATACTGGTTAAAAACGTCTGGATAAACACGCCGTTTTCGACGCCACGACTGTTAATATACGTGAGGATAATGATGGTAACTATGGCTACCAGCTGAGCCGCCGTGAATTGAAAACTTCCGATGGCAAATAATAGTTGTTTGTCGCTAAAGGCGGGAATCAGGTAGGCCGCGAACTTGGCGAAGGCTACGCCGACGGCGGCAATGGTTCCCGTTTGAATGACGGTAAAAAAGGCCCAGCCGTAGAGGAAGCCAATCAGCGAATTGTACGCTTCCCGAAGGTAGACGTACTGTCCTCCCGCCCGGGGAAACATGGCGGCCAGTTCGCCGTAACTCACCGCAGCAATGACCGTTACCAGTCCCGCCAGCAACCACATGGCGAGCATCCAGCCGGCTCCGCCCACACTGCGGGTGATTTCGGCACTGACGATAAAAATTCCCGATCCAATCATGGACCCGGCTACGACCATTGTCGCATCCAGCAAGTTTACCCTGGGTTTGAAGCCCGGCTCGTTTGTTTGTGAAGTCATTTTAAGAATGAAAGCTCAACGTAGGACTTGTACGCAACGTCTTTTTGTAAAGAAAACAGGTTCTGTCGGTTTTTAAAGCAATTAGCGATGAAACTGCTCAAGTCAGAGTGATTCAGGAAACCCTTGTCGAGTAATCGGGTATTCAGCATTCGTTGCTGCAACGCTTTGGAAGGAAGGACTTATTCCTCTCATCATAGCATGGGGGAGTTTAAATCAAAAAAAAATGGCCTTGCACCCAAGACCATTTACCATCCCTATCAAACCTTCGGCTGTAGAGCCGGGTTAGATGAATTTTGCCGTGAAAAACCACACGACCCAGAAACCAATTCCGAGCAGACAGATGGCATTTAAACTCAGGGTGTACAGTTGAACCTGACGCATTTTCGTCACTTTACGATTCCCGTGAACTTTCAAATAGCAGTGGCTACCCAGGATGATGCAAATCAGAATAAAATAATTACAGTTTTCCGCTAAGAACGTAAACATGGGATTCTGTTTTAAGTTAGGTATGCTCCATAAAGATAGAGCGGATATAACAAATATAAAGACAAGTCCTCAAGAGAACAGTATGGTCCTGAGGTTTTAACATTTTCAATTATTATAAATTTGGTCCCTGCTCTTCCTATTCCATTCATGCCCATTAGCAGAAAGTAATCTATTAGAGGACTTTTTTAAATTAAACGTATATAATTTAACGTTCAGACAATTACCTCATGCAGGGTTGATTTCTGAGTAGGCAACTCTGATAAATCGTTTTACTATCTTCTTCTTTACTCCCAGGCAAAACGGAGTTTTCTTTTTCCTAAGATTGCTGAGAGAATAGGCCTGCCAAGGTCTACTATTGCAACCTTGATCAAAAGGCTCATTTCTTATCGTTTCTATGGGGTTGAAGATTAACTACGGGGTAAAACCATGCTGACGGGTGGTTCCAGCAGTTCCCCTGCCTCTACTTAGTATACGGATCAGGCTTGAAGTTATGTCGATGCTACGTACCAAGAAATTTACTTTTACCGGGAAGACGTTCTGAAACACGTTGAGAAAAAATATCGTCCCGGTGATCAATAAACGAAAGGGCTGGTCCGCCTTGAAGGCGGACCAGCCCTTTTACAGGTGTTTTCATATATATTGACGAAGCACCTAATACCTGAAAACCAGGTAACTTACAATGAAGGGTGGATAGGAGCCATCATGGGTACGAAAAGCTCCGTTAGCTCCTAATTTTTGACAATCTTTCTTCAACTGTGTTTTTACATAGCCATCCATGTTCATTCCGGCGTTATTATTTATTCGCATGGAAACGATACCCAGTTTCTTTATATTTTGAGGAATATCTCGTTCCAGAAGAAAAATCGTGACCCCTGACGTATCTATCGCCGAAGTGCTATTCTCCTGAGCATAAGGCTTAATTCGGGACGAAACGCAGGATAAAAAGCCCACACTTAAGGCGGATGCCAGCACGAGATGCTTGAGGTTATTTTTTTTCATAAGTAGTCGTTGATCGGTTATGAGTAAGTACTATTTTCTTGCGTATAACGATTGGCCCTGAATGGATATGTTCGATCATTCCCTGAAGGTTTCGGTAACACGAACCGTATTTCTCCTCAACAAAAGTGGTCTTCCATTCTTCTTCCGGCCTTTGCCGAACCAACTCAGCTAAGGCATTAACGTCCGCCCCTATCTTGTCGATCCGTTTTTTCCGAAATAAACTTCCCGAAGATGCCTGGCCAATTGAGTGGAAAGCTGGATCATGTAAAACTATAGTTACCGTTTACAAATGATTTCGCGGAGGAATGGCTGACACCCTTTACCAAACCCCACCTTTTCTGTTCAAATTTCTACAGTCAGCCTTCCTTAATGACTGGCAAGACGCAGAGGGATTATTCACCCTCCGTTACCTAAAGTAAACACAAAAACTCAAAAGATAAAACTGGATGATCATCAGCCGTAAGCAAGGTATGCTTAGGTGATTTGATTGAGTGTTTTACAGCATTTATAGTAAGAAATCAGTATTACTAAACATTCTTTAAAGGGATTAAAAATTGATCGAGAAAACTAAAAGTAAGTTCAATTATTATCATAACTCTTTGATTATAAAGGAGTAGAAGTAAAAATAAACTGCATTTTTTTGTTAACCTTTTGATCTCAATGGATATAGAAAAATTAAGGTATAATTACCTATTTTTAAATCATTTCCCACCGCCTTAACTGACTTTGTATGAATGAGATCGATGCCTACCACGAGGCCAGAAAATTCTGGCAAAAAGCAGCCCACTATCAGGACGCTACCGACATTAATCCTGAGTTTGAACTAAGGCTGCACAAGAAGCTACTAAACATCTTTCACGTCGGGCCTTACTTTTATTTCATCTTTAACTTAACGAATGGGGAAGTGGAATACGTGAGCGACTCCGTTACGCAGGTGCTGGGTTGTGCTCCGGAAAACTTTGGCGTCAAGCACACCCTCTCTCACATTCACCCGGATGATTTAACCGTCTTCCTGAATTTTGAAAATACGGCCGTTGAATTCTTTAGTCAGCTCGCTCCCGATCAGGTTCTTCGGTATAAAGTCAGCTATGATTATCGCATCAGACGGGCCGACGGGCAGTACATTCGGATTCTGCACCAGCTGGTGGCCATTCAGACCGGTAACGATGGAAGCGTGCTTCGCACCCTGGGCGTTCACACGGACATCAGCGAACTCAAAAAAGACCCCAAACCCACTCTTTCCTTCATTGACCTCGACGAGAAGGAATCTTTCATCGATATCAAGCCACAAACCACCTTTACCCCTTCCAAATCTGCGTTGACGCCCCGGGAAAAGGAAATTCTGAAAGCTCTGATTGCGGGCTATCCCAGTAAACAGATCGCCGGGTTATTTAACATCACCAAAGAAACCGTAGATCGCCACCGGAAAAACATGCTTGCCAAAACGGGCGTAAAAAGCTCCGCCGAACTGGTCGGGAAAGCCATTCGTGAGGGTTGGCTCTAGCGTGCTGTGTTCCGCAGGGATGCATCGTTCCGAAAATTTAAACCTTTCGGAACGATACCTCCCTGCGTCTGTCCTGATTCGGATTGAACCGACCGTTTCAAATTTTCTTGCTGAAATAGTTGGCTGAAGGCTTTTGTTTATAATTAGTCTTAATACATTTGTAAATAGAAGCGACCGATTATTCGATCCTTCGCCCTTATCCCGTTTATCCTCTGCCATTCACACGTATTCTGGGTTTCTCACCATACGTTTTCATGAACAAAACATACACGTTCCGTAAAATACTTCATACCCTGCACCTCTGGGTGGGTCTTCCGTGCACGCTGGTAATCTTCATCATGTGTCTGACCGGAACCATGTATGCCTTCAATCGTGAACTTACGCAATGGATCGATCACGATAAGTTTCAGATTACCGCTCCAGCCGAGGCACACGTTTTGCCGATTTCAGAACTGATTAATATCGTTGAACAGCAAAAGAAAGACTCCCGGGTTTCGGTGATTCAGATACCTGAAAGCTCCACTGAAGCCTGGACCTTCGGCTTCCTGCCCAAAGGCAAAGAGGTAAAAAAGGAGAACATCAGAACTGCACCGGGAAAGGAAGCGAAAGCTCCGAAAAAAGAGAAGCCTAAAAACTTCTGGGTGAATCCTTACACCGGAGCTATTCAGGGCGATGCCCAAACACCGACGGTAAAGTTTTTTGCCTCAACCCTGCAAATGCACCGCTGGCTGATGATCGAAAATCACGACATCGGCGGTCTCATTACGGGTACTGCCTGTTTTGGCATGCTTTTCCTTTGTATTTCCGGCATTATCCTCTGGCTGCCAGCTAAAATCAGCAGCTGGAAAAAATGGAACGTCTGGAAACCGGGATTTGCTATTAAAACCGACGCCAGCGGCAAACGCCTCAATTTTGATTTACATAAAACGCTGGGTTTTTACGCGTTTATTTTTGTGACCATCATGGCCCTGACCGGCCCCATCTTTGCTTACGAGTGGTACCGCGAAGGTTACCGGAAGCTACTGGGCTATAAAGCACCCGAAGAGCAGACAGAGGTGTCGGTAAGGGGGAAAGCCGTAGCGTATGAGCAACTCATTTCCGAAGCCAATCGGGTGTACCCTTACTCCGGAGCCATTCGACTGACGATTCCAAAGAAAGCAGAGGGAGCGGTTTCCATTCAGAAAAATCAGACTGGATTTTTTGCTTCCGCCGGCACGGATCGCATCCTGCTTAATCCGTACTCGGGGCAGGTGCTTCTGGTGGATCGGTTTGCCGACAAACCCCTCGGTGAGCAAATAACCGCTTCTTCCAAGCTTATTCATACGGGAGAGATCTTCGGCACCTTTACTAAAATCCTCTATTTCCTGGCCTGCCTGATTGCGACCAGCCTACCCATTACCGGCTTTTTCATCTGGTGGAACCGGGTAAAATCCGAAAAAGGACAGGCGAGAATCCGGGCAAACACGGCCTCCGTAACGCCACGTCCGGTTCGGGCCGTTCGCTCCCGCCCGGTCATGCAGACTTCTGCGAAAGCGTAAACGGTCTTTATTACATTTTCGAAGAGAGCATTTTATGGAATGCTCTCTTTTTTTATCAGGAATGTCGCGAAGCAAAATGAGCCTTTCTGACTTGCGGATGCCAATGTTTTTAAATAAATATTTTAGGTTTGCCGGAAGTTTGGGAATCTTCAGTGATTTTTAACGTACGATACCATCTAAAAATTAGATAGATTATGATCATTACCCCTAAAATTCGCGGGTTCATTTGTTTGACTTCTCATCCGCAGGGATGCGAGCAGAATGTGCTGAATCAGATCAATTATACCAAGTCCAAAGGTGTAGTGGATGGCCCTAAAAAAGTACTGGTCATCGGAGCTTCGACGGGCTTTGGTCTGGCTTCGCGGATTACGAGTGCCTTTGGTTCCGAGGCCTCTACCATTGGTGTTTATTTTGAAAAGCCAGCGGCTCCCGGCAAACCCGGTTCAGCGGGCTGGTACAATACCGCTGCTTTTGAAAAGTTTGCTCAGGCCGAAGGTCTATACGCAAAAAGTATCAATGGCGATGCGTTCTCTAACGAAATCAAACAACAAACCATTGATCTGATCAAAGCCGATTTAGGTCAGATTGATCTGGTCATTTATAGTCTGGCTTCTCCCCGCCGCACGAACCCCGTAACAGGCATTACCCACCAGTCAACGCTGAAGCCTATCGGTGGAACCTTTACCAACAAAACGGTTGATTTCCACACGGGCACCGTTTCAGAAATTTCCATTGATCCTGCGAACGAAGAGGAAATTGCCAACACCGTAGCCGTAATGGGTGGCGACGACTGGGAAATGTGGATCGACGCTCTGAAAGCCGCCGACGTGCTGGCTCCCGGTGCCACGACGGTAGCTTACTCCTACATTGGTCCCAAACTGACTGAGCCGGTGTACCGTAACGGTACGATTGGACGGGCGAAGGATCACCTCGAAGCAAAAGCATTTGATATTGATGCCAAACTGAAAGAGGTAAACGGCCGTGCTTTTGTTTCTGTAAACAAGGCATTGGTTACTCAGGCCAGTTCGGCCATTCCGGTTATTCCTCTGTACATTTCCTTACTGTATAAAACCATGAAGGAAAAAGGCATTCACGAAGGTTGTATCGAGCAGATCAACCGCTTGTTCCGCGATCGCCTGTACACGAATGGAGAGGTTTCGGTTGACGAAAAAGGCCGCATTCGGATTGACGATTGGGAAATGCGGGAAGACGTTCAGTCCACCGTTGCGAAACTCTGGGAAGAAGCAACTTCTGAAACCTTACCTGCCATTGGCGATCTGGAAGGATATAAGACGGACTTCTATAACCTTTTCGGTTTCGAAGTGCCCGGTGTGGATTACGAAGCTGACGTAAATGAAGTAGTAGCCGTTCCCGGCCTGCAACAGGCTTAGTTCTTCTAATCGAACGACAGGAAAGCCTCCTCTCCAGTGGAGAGGAGGCTTTCCTATTTTAATTCGTGTCTGTTATGCAGTGCACTATGCTTAGCATTGCATCTGGGTAATCGCTATTGTCGAGTAACGGTAGTTGATTCAACAGCTATCCTGCCAGTCATGCTACCAGCGAAAAAGCTGGCAGCGGCAAAGATTACTTGAGTAACCGCTACCAGCTTTTTCGCTGGTAGCATCGCATCCATCAAATCGTTTTTTGTACCTACAAAAAAACGTGGCTGGTGAGAATACCAGCCACGTTCAGCCCATTAACAAAAAGCAAGCCTAAATCTCAGGATAGCCCGGATTCTGCGGACGCAGGTTGGGGTTGTTCAACATTTCCTGACGGCCCAGGGGCAGCAGTAAATGTTTTTCCTGTAAAGGACGGTTGGAACTCAGGTTCACGTGTCCGACGAAATCATCAAAGCCTTTGGTTTTTACATTGAATACCTTCCGAAGACGTACCATGTCATACCAGATGATTCCTTCGTACGAAAGTTCGTACCAACGTTCCCGCCAGACGGCTTCCCGGAAGCTGTTCTGCGTAAAGGCACCCAAAGCCGGAGTCGTCAGTTTGGCCCGATCTCTCACTTTTTTCAGGGCATCGTAAGCCGCCTGCGTGGGAGCTCCCAGCTCGTTCTGAGCTTCTGCGTAAATCAACAGCGTTTCGGCGTATCGGATCTGAGGTACGTTCAGGTTGTTTTGACGGGTACCTGGCACGCCCTGCGTTCCGTTGGCCGTTACGTTAAAGTGTTTGAATACATAAGGAGCACCTAAATCGAACTGAGCACCGTTACCGTTGGTAAAATACGTCGAGTAGAAATACCCTTCCCGATCCTTCGCCCGTAAATCTCCCGTTTCATAGGAACGATAGAAGTTGATTTCAGGTACCGTACTACCCGTACCTGAAGGACCATTGTAGGTAACAGGTTTGAAGTTAGGATAGTAGTTATCCAAGGGATTGGCCGCCACTACCGTATTATACTGCAACATGAACAAATGCTCCGTGCGATTTTTCAGGCTTTCCTGGTGTACTTCACCATACGTGGAAAACAGGTTGATCGTTCCGGGATTTGAGTTTGCATACGTAACTACCTCCAAAGCTTTATCCGCCGCCAGTTTGTAGTGCGTCGCTCCTTTTCTCAACGGGAAACCCGCCATCGTCAGGTACACTTTCGCCAGCTGCGTTTTTACGGCCGCCATGTTCACGTGACCGGATACGTCCATCCAGGGTAAGCCTGCTCCTTCCGCAAAAGTCAAGTCTTCAATGATCAGGTTGTACACCTGCTCCGAAGGCGTCCGTGAAGGACGAAAATCCGCTGAAGTGATGGACTGGGGTTTGGTTACCAACGGAACGTCGCCCCAGAGACGGACGGCATGGAAGTAAGCCCAGGCCCGCAGGAAACGGGCTTCGCCCAGGATTTTCTTTTTGGCCACTTCGTCCATGGTAATGCCCGGCACCTTATCCAGCACCTGATTGGTCTGGGCGATTACCCGGTATAATCCGTTCCAGTAATTCACTACGTGAGCGGTGTTCCCGTCGTGAATCAAACCGTACAGGTTATTCAGATCCGAGTTTTGAGCCGTTTCCGTGGTGGCGTTACCCGTTAACGCTTCCAGTAACTGCCAGTTGGATGAGAAAATACCGGCGTCATTGCCAATGAATCGAAGATCGGCGTAAGCGGCATTTAAAGCAGCCGTGGCGTGATCAGGTATGTTGTAAAAAGCAGCCTCCGTCAGGTTGGAAGGAGCTTCTTCGGCCAGGAATTTATTACAGCCCGTTGCCGCCAGCATAAGCGTACAGGCGAGGGCCGCTTTCCCTATATTTTGACGAATATGTAATTTCATGATTAGTTCTTTAAATACCTTCAATTAGAAACCTACCTGTAAACCAACCATGTACGTCGTTGGCTTGGGATAGTTATGCCAGATCATACCCTGCGTAAAGGCACTGCTGTTGTCCCCCTGATTGGTAGGAGTAACTTCCGGATCACCGATGACGGGATCTTTCACCAGCAGGAAGAAGTTCTGAGCCGAAGCGTACAGGCGTAACCGGCTGATCTTCATTTTGCTCGTCACGGCAGCGGGGAAATTGTAGCCGATCAGGGCATTTCTACCTCTCAGGAAGGAACCGTCCTTGATCCAGTGGCTGTCTACGTTGGTTACGTAACCCGCCCGCGTTTCACGGATTTCAGCGATCGGCGTATTCTGGTTGGTTGGCGTCCAGGCGTTCAGTACCGTTGTGTAGCTGTTGGCCAGAGCCTGACGGTCTTCACTGGCGTGCAGGTTCATCAGCATGACGTCATTGCCGAACATGTACTGAAGTTCCAGCGTGAAATCTACGTTTTTGAAACGCAACGTGTTCGTTAAAGCTCCCCAGCCTTTTGGGTTACCGTTACCGATGATCGAACGATCCGCATCCGTGATGGCACGGTCTCCGTTTACGTCCAGATATTTGATATCACCGGGTAACATCGTCAGACCATTCCGGTAACTCGTGAAACGAGCGGCTTCTTCACGTTCGGCTTCGCTCCAGGTTCCCAGACGGGTCAGGCCCCAGTACGAACCTACGGATTCACCGATCCGGATGATGTTCGTCTGGTTGGTGAAGTTAGGTCCACCTACCCCGAAGATATCCGAAGGCGTGGCCAGCGACAGAACTTTGTTGCGGTTCATCGAGATATTGAAAATCGTGCTCCAGGAGAAGTTCGGACGTTCAATGTTCGTGCTGTTTACGCTAAATTCCAGACCCTTGTTTTCCATCGACCCTACGTTCTGACGAATCGTGGCGTAACCGCTGGTACGGGGAACGGGAGCATCCAATAACATATCCGTCGTCTTCCGATAGTATAAATCGAATTCAACGTTGATGCGGTTTTTCAGTAACCCCACTTCTAAACCCAAATCTGCCTGAGCCGTTTTTTCCCAGCGTAGATCGGGGTTAGCCAGACGATTCAGACCCGTTCCACCCTGACGCGTATCGTTGAATACCGTTGAGAAGTTCGCACTCAGCAGAGCCAGCGAGCTATAGGGAGGAATTTCGGAGTTACCCGTCATACCGAAACTTGTGCGAAGTTTCAGATTTGAAATCACATTATTACTTTTCAGGAATTGCTCTTCCGAAACCCGCCAGGCCAGGGCCGCCGAGGGGAAGAACGCGTATTTGTGGTTAGCTCCGAATTTGGACGAACCATCCACCCGGCCCGTTACCGTCAGCAAATACTTATCCATGAAGCCGTAATTAACCCGACCGAAGTAAGAGTTAAAGGCATACCGCGATGCTTCGGATTCCACCGTTGGAAGCAGGGCTCCGGCACCCAGGTTATTGAACCCAAAGTAATCCGTAGCAAACGTCCGAACACTGGCACCCACCCGGAAGAAGTTAGTCTCCTGCCAGGATACCCCTAACAGGGCATTCAGCGAGTGGTTTTCGGCAATTTGCTTGTTATAGGTCAGGTAGTTCTCCAGCGACCAGAAGCTCTCTTTCCGGTTCCGGGCCGAAGCCGTTCCCTGAGCACCGATTTCAAGTGTACGGGTGCTGGATTCGTTTTGTTCCTGAGTCAATACGTTAACCCCCAGAACCGTCCGCATTTCCAGACCTTTGGCCAGATTGATGTTCGAGTACAAACTTCCCAGCGTAGTCTGGGTATTGAGAATGTACTTACGACCCATCAGCCGGTGAACTGAACTCATCGTTCCTTCCGCGTAAGGGTAATCACGGTTATTGGCATACGTTCCGTCGGCATACTTTACGGGCAGGAAGGGGAAATCTTCCACAATCTGGCGGGCAACGGCGTCATTCTGATCGACGATGTTCTCCGACTGATTGTTGTAACTCAGCGTACCGCCAATTTTCAACCATTTCTTCACCTGGTCGTCAATGGTTACCCGGCCTGAATAACGCTTCAGATAAGACGTTTTGATCAGACCCTGATCGTCCCGGTATCCCAGTGATAAGGAATACTGCGTACGCTCATTTCCGCCACTGAAACCTAACTGGTGATTCTGTGAAATTTTGTTCTGAGTGGATTCTTTAAACCAGTCAGTATCGTACAGGGGATTGCCATTGCTATCGAAAACCCGTGGATCCGTGCGGCGAAGTTTAGGGTTCAGGTACGCCCATTTGCCCGATGCCCAGCCCGCGGGATCATACTTGGCGATATTGGCGTAAGCCAGATCTTCCGTAGCCAGGTATTCTTTGGCATTCAGTACGCGGGGACGGTTAGGTCCGATGGTGTTCACGCTTAAATCCGTGCTGTAGGTTACCGTACCTTCGCCTGCTTTCCCTTTTTTGGTTTGCACGAGGATAACGCCGTTCGCTCCACGAGCCCCGTAAATCGCCGTCGATGAAGCATCTTTCAATACTTCCACTGACACGATATCGTTCGGGTTGATGTAATCAATGGCCGAAGTGAACTGAGCCTGGTTGCCCTGGGGCATCATGACTCCGTCAATTACGTATAAGGGGTTGTTTGAAGAGTTAATCGAGCTGAACCCGCGAATCCGTACGGTAGTTCTCCCACCGGGACGACCGGAGTTCGTATTCACCTGAACGCCGGATACCTTGCCAGACAAAGCCTGATTCAGCGAAGGAGCCGGACGTTCCCGCAACTGAGCTTCTTTAACCGAGCCCACGGCACCCGTCAAATCGGATTTCTTCGCCGTACCGTAACCCACGACCACCACTTCGTCCAGAACTTTGTCATCAGCCGATAACACCACATTCAGGGACGTCTGATTACCAACGGCTACTTCTTTCGAAGCAAAACCAACGGATGAAAAAACCAGAGTTGCCCCGTTGTCAGGCACTTCAAACCTAAAGCTACCGGTTCCGTCGGTTACGGCTCCGCGTTGCGTACCTTTCAGAATGACACTGACGCCGGGAAGAGGTTCGTTATTTTCATCGGTGACTTTCCCGGTAATCGTTCTATCAACGCTCCGGGTTTGAACGGGGTGATTGCCCCGATCCGTAGCAAAACTAACCTGAAAGCCCAGGCAGGTCAATAACAGATGACCCAGAGAAAGCCGCGTCAGCCTGCCCAACTTTTTGAGATCAAGTAAGGGTTTAAACATAGTTGCTGAAATGTTGTAAAGGATTCGTTAAGTTGTAAAAGTCAAAATCAACCCTGACAGGCACCAGCCGGTGCCTGCATTAAAGGTAATTTCAGAGGTATGGCAGAGTAATTCAAAGGTGAGTTTAACTAGCAAAAGACATAGTTCTTTCACCCCAAAGCAGCTTTAGGTTTTTGGTTAACAGTTCAATAATTATTCATCTGTTTTCTAGCCTTCCGCACAAAGCAGCGGTAGAATTGAAGTATTGATTAGGCAAAAAAGTAAAGAGAGAGTAGTACTACTTAAGCGACGCTGTATCCAGGTAAGAGTATTTAATCAGGTGGTAAAAATGGTTCATAGAAATGTTCAGGTTATCAGAGTTCACTGGCAAATGTATTCTTTTTCAAATCACATTTCCTAGCCTTTTTCTTAAATTATTAAAATTTTTACTTAATAAAATTAAATAAGTACGATTAGTATTAACCGCAGGAATTGCATTTGCATTCTTGCAAGTTCCGCAAGAAACGGGTTTAATTCCCTGCGATTCGCTGATAATTTTGCAAGAAAAAGACATGAAAACCCAGCAAGCCATAGACTACCAGAGAATTGCCGAGGCCATTCGTTTTTTGAAAAGTCAATACCGAAACCAGCCGAGTCTGGACGAGGCCGCGGCCCATATTAACCTTAGTCCTTTTCACTTTCAGCGAATGTTTAAAGAGTGGGCCGGCATAAGTCCTAAACAGTTTTTACAATACCTCAGTATTGAACACGCCAAACGTATTCTGAAAGAAACAGAATGGTCGTTAACGGATGCAGCTTATGAAACCGGACTTTCAGGCACGGGCCGCCTGCATGACCTGTTCATTAAAATCGAAGGCATGACTCCCGGTGAATATAAAAACGGCGGAGAATCGCTACGTATTTATTATCAGTTTTCGGAAAGCCCCTTTGGTCCTATTCTGATCGCCTCTACGGATAAAGGAATCTGCTATATAACCTTTGTGGACTCTGATGACGCAACTTCGCTGGAGGGTCTGAAAAACCTGTTTCCCAGGGCTCATTATCTGGAACAAACGCACTCGCTTCAGCAGGAAGGATTATCCATTTTTCGTCAGGACTGGACTCAGCCCACCTCCCTTAAGTTACACCTGAAGGGTACGCCCTTCCAGATAAAAATCTGGGAAACACTTTTAAAGATTCCCTCAGGCGGACTGACTACGTATGGAACGTTAGCCGAAAAAGCGGGCTATCCCGGAGCTTCTCGGGCCGTAGGAACAGCGGTGGGGAATAACCCGATTGCGGTAATCATTCCCTGTCATCGGGTGATTAAATCAACGGGCGAAACGGGACAGTACCACTGGGGAAGGGAACGTAAAAACGCCATTATTGGCTGGGAAGCGGCCCGTACAGAAGCAATGGAATGAAAAGAAGCGATTCAGAAATCTGAATCGCTTCGCGGGTTTACACGTTTAGTTAGACTGATAATTTCCGTATAGCCTGATCAATCGATCCGGATAGTTTGAAATGATTCCGTCAACGCCGTACGAAGCCAGTTGTTCCATATCCTTCACTTCATCTACTGTCCAGGGCATCATTTTAATTTTTTGCTGATGCACCTGGTCTACCATTTCCCTGGTTACCAAAGAGTAATGCGGACTCAGATACTCCGGCACAAAGCCCAGTCGCTTCAGGTTATCCGCTACGCTATCTTTATTATAAAACAGCAGGGATAATGATTGCTTCGGAAATTTCTCATGAATATTCTGTAAGGTGCGAATGTCAAAAGATTGAATGGTCACCCGGTTTGCTATACCTTTCTGAGTAATCACTTTCATCAGTAAGTCTACGAATACTTCAGGCTTTGGGTTGTACTTCCCGTCTCCCTGCGGCGAACATTTGGTCTCGATGTTATAGGCAACGGGTTTTAGTCGGTTAACCCTGATGTAGGTTTCAACGCTATCTATCATTTCCGAAAGTAAGGGCTTATGGACCTTCATTTTTCGCTGAACCGGGAAATTGGGGTGTGGTTTCGTTCCCGCATCGTAGCTCCTGATCTCGTTATACGTCATCTGGTAGAGCGACAACTCTTTTTCTTCTTCCTTCGTAATTGGAGATCCATCGGGTTTCAGCATAAACACCGACGACATGTAAGGATCATGGGAAACGACTACCTGGTGATCAGAAGAAATAACACAATCCAGTTCCAGGGTCCGGCTGCCCATCTTCACGGCATTGATCATAGAGGCAACCGTGTTCTCCGGCATCAGGCCCATGCCGCCCCGGTGAGCCTGAACGTCTAGTTTTTGCTGAGCCGAAACTCCTGACATTACCGCTGCACTCAGCAACAGCGTACCAATTACTTTTTTCATTAGAGAATAGGGTGTTTCAATGGGATAAAAAGGAGGTTCTGATCATTCAGGCGTGGTACTAGTCACGTGCTTATTCAAATACAGGGTAAAAAATCGGGTTTTAACCGGGCATTTCGAATCGGTGTGTGATGCCTTCATTCCCATCCTTTCTTCCCGCCGTCGTTGCAGAAACCACAAAAGTAAAGAGTGAAATTTCGCAGTGAGTTACGCCTTCATTAAATCCTGAAGCCTTGGCTTAATGCTAGGGTAATATGTTTAAATTTCCAGAGAATCAGGGTTTCTCTGACGTCACTTGTCTTTCATTGCGTCATTACCTCTCAATTATCTATGAAAAAACTACTAGTTGCCCTGGGGCTGAGTGCGTCATTTACGGCTGCTGCTCAAACCCTGCCTACCCTCTCCTACAGCCGGGCTCCACTGCACCAGAATCCCTATCAGGAGTTACCCATTGGAGCCATTAAACCCAAAGGCTGGCTCAGGGAAATGCTGGTTCGCCAGAAAAATGGAGCTACCGGTCACCTGGACGAGCTTTATCCGCTGGTGATGAATCAAAGAAACGGCTGGTTGGGCGGCGATGGCGACCAGTGGGAACGGGGGCCTTACTGGATTGACGGTTTATTGCCGCTGGCCTATCTCCTTGATGATGCCGAGTTAATTTCTAAAACCAAGCCCTGGGTTGAATGGGCCCTTAAAAGTCAGCAAGCCGACGGCTACTTTGGGCCAGCAAAAGATTATAGTCCTGAACCGGGCATTCAACGCGACAATAGCCGTGACTGGTGGCCTAAAATGGTCATGCTGAAGGTATTAAAACAGTACTATTCGGCTACGGGCGATCAGCGGGTAATTAAACTAATGACGAATTATTTCCGGTATCAGTTAAAGGAGTTACCGACCAAACCTCTGGATCACTGGACTTTATGGGCCCGTTACCGGGGCGGAGACAATTTGATGATGGTGTATTGGCTGTACAATCAAACCGGCGATGCCTTTCTGCTGGAGCTCGGAGATTTAATCCATAAACAGACCTTTGATTATACCGACGGTTTTCTGAACACCGACTTTCTAACCCGGGCGGGTAGCATTCACTGCGTCAATCTGGCTCAGGGCATTAAATCGCCTATCATTTATTATCAGCATCATCCGGAGCAGAAATACATTCAGGCCGTTGACAAAGGATTCGCGGATATTCGGAAATTCAATGGCATGGCTCACGGACTCTACGGCGGCGATGAAGCCCTGCACGGAAATAATCCTACCCAGGGTTCTGAATTGTGTTCGGCCGTTGAAATGATGTATTCCCTGGAAAGTATGCTGGAGATTACGGGCAAGGTAAGCTTCGCTGATCATCTGGAAAAAATTGCTTTCAATGCCCTACCCGCTCAGGTTTCAGAAGATTATCTGTCGCGTCAATATTTCCAGCAGGCGAATCAGGTCATGGCTACCCGACAGACCCGAAATTTTGACGTGAATCACGGCGGCACTGATGTGTGTTTTGGCCTGCTTTCCGGCTATCCCTGCTGCACTTCAAACATGCATCAGGGCTGGCCAAAGTTCACGCAAAACTTGTGGTACACCACGCCCGATCATGGCTTGGCCGCCCTGGTCTATGCTCCTAGTCAGGTAAAGACAAAAGTAGGTTCGGGAACGGAAGTTACATTTACCGAAGAAACAAATTATCCTTTCGAAGAGTCGGTGCGATTTACCCTTAGCATGAAAGAAAAATCCGTAACGTTTTCCTTCCAGCTACGCATGCCGGAATGGTGCACTCAGGGTCAGATTCTGATTAATGGAAAAGTAGTTCAGGAGCCTAGGGGAGACCAGATCGTAACGTTAAATCGAACCTGGAAAACCGGTGATGTCGTAGAGTTAAAATTACCCATGCATATTTCTCATAGCACCTGGTACGAAAACTCCAGATCTGTCGAACGCGGGCCTCTTGTCTATGCTCTGAAGATTGGAGAGTCGATGAAGAAGATCAGGAACGACAAAGACCCCATTGACTACGGAGATTCGTATGTAGAAGTGCGTCCAACAACTCCCTGGAATTATGGGTTAGTTAATGTTTCTCCGGAAAAGATTGATCAGCATTATTTGGTTGTAAAAACTGGAAAGGTTTCCAATTTTCCATGGAAATCGGAAGAGGCTCCTATCCTACTTAAGACGAAAGCAAAACGCATTCCGTCCTGGGGACTATACAACGACATGACTGGACAGGTTCCTTATAGCATTACCTATAATCTGGAAACCGGAGAAACTGAAGAGATCGAACTCATTCCATACGGATGCACGAAGCTTCGTATCTCTCAATTTCCTGTTGTTCATTAAATTTTAATAATACACTTATTGTCAATTATTTATATTATATTTTTAACATTAAAATAAGAACTATTATTAGTGTCTTTTGAATAAGAACTCTATCCATATTCAGAGTTATTTTTGACGTTAAAAAGTACATCGATTTGTTAAATTTGTTTTTAAAAAGCGTTAAAGGTATAAAGCTACTTTTAACGCTTTTTTTAGCTCTAAATTCAGAGGTATTATATCTGACCTTATCGATAAATTTTAACGTCAAAATTAAAGGTAAAATTAACTTTATTCAAAATCGGTTTGTTTCTAAAAACAAGTTCAATTAAAGAGCTTTTTTTAACGTTAAAATATACGTTCATTTCATAAGAATGTAAACTTCAAATTCAGATCTATTTTTAGCGTTAAATTTAGCTCTTTTTTGTACGTTGAATTCAGATTCTTTTATGGAGTCTGAATTCACTCTACTTCAGACGTCTATTTTAAATCTAAGTATGGCGTCCTTAATACCTCTGAATATGACGCCAGTATTCATTCCAAAAATACCTCCTGCTTACAAGTCAAAAATAGCGTGAGTAAAGAAGTTTATTTGAAATCTATTTTTACCTTTGTAACTGACATATCAAAAGACGTTCATTTAAAAGGTATTTTTAACGTCTTTTCTAACTCTATTTTTACATTTTTATCTAACGCTATTTTTAAAGGCTATGGTATTCACCGTTGGAGGAATCAAAGGAGGGAGTGGCAAAACCACCATCGCAACCAACTTGACCGTTTTACTTTCCAAACAGGGTTTTGACGTACTTCTGGTAGACGCCGATGAACAGGAAACATCGACTGATTTTACGACCTGGCGGGAAGAGAACTTGCAGGGCGAAGTGGGGTACACGGCCATTAAGCTTTCAGGGGAGGCGGTACGTAGTCAGATTTTAAAACTCATCCCGAAGTACGATCACATCGTCATTGATACGGGCGGCAGGGATACCACCAGCCAGCGGGCTGCGATGACTGTTTCTGACGTCTATCTGGTTCCTTTCAATCCGAGGAGTTTCGATTTGTGGACGCTCAATAAAGTTGAAAAACTCGTACAGGAAATACGGGCCGTGAAGTCGGCTCCCCTGACTGCTTATGCCTTCCTGAATCGGGCAGACCCAAAAGGATCAGATAATAGCGACGCTGCTGAGCTTCTCAAAGATTCGGAGGTATTTACTTATCTGCCCACGGCCCTGGTAAACCGGAAGGCCTATTCCAATGCTGCCTCTCAGGGATTGGGGGTAGTAGAACTTGAAGTAAAAGACGCGAAGGCTATCACCGAGATTACTACTCTATTTGATTCATTTAAAGAGTTAATTTCCAGCGAGTCATAATCTATTTTTAACGCTATAATTTACGCTTTTTTAAACGTTATAAGTCGTTAGATCAGAAGTTAAATATCAAACTAAAATTGACGTTATATTTAACGCTGTTTTTAGAATTAATTAAAACGCCAGTTAAGAATCCGAACGTATGGCTATATCCTCAGCACCCAAGAAAAAGACTCAACCCGAGGTCGTTAATGAAGATGAAATCCTGCAAGTGATTAACCGGGGGGGATCTACGACCCGCCCCGTGACAGAATCCGATCAGACGGAGGAACCTGTCAGGGCGGTCAAAACGAAGAAAACTACAGAAAAGAAAGTTCTGCCTGAACCCGAACCGGAGGTGCTGAAACGCTTTTCGATCGAACTGACGGAATCAGAAACCCAGATGATCAAACAACTTCGCACCCACCGTCCTCCACGCGGCCGTGCCCGTAAAATCACCATTTCCGTTACGGACTGGATTGTAGAAGCTGTACAGGAAAAAATAGACCGCGAAAAGCGTAAATACGGCGTCGAGTAATGAATCCGCCGGGGTAGGGGAGGGGTTAGGAAAGGCCGAAAGACTTAGCCGTGTAACTCCCCACATTTTTTATCTCGTTGTTAGCCAGTCTGATTTCGATGTCGTACAGAATCTTATTGATTTTTTCGATGGGGAATGACTCAATGACTTCTTCCGCCTGATCGGCTCTGAGTTTGAATCGGGTCATCAATCGGTTCATCAGAGGATTAAGATCAATGACACTGGGCTTGTTGAGGTAAGATACCTCAAACTCAACCTGCTCAACGGGCTTACGACCCCGCCCGGGGCGATCCCCAAGAATGGGAGCATAGGTAAACGTTAAATCCGTATTTCCATTGATTTCGCGACTGGCCACTTCCAGTACATCCCGCTGAAATTGGGTCCAGATGGGATACTTATCCTTACCCGTCTTGGTGTCCATAACTCCAAGCATCAGCTTCAGGTCTACCAGATTGCGGCGAAAGGTTTTATTCTTCATGTTTTTATACATGCAAAGCAGCTCATAAATTCGCTTGGCATAAATGGACTGAAGACTAATGGCCGCCTGTAACTGGATTTTGGTAAATTTTTCTTTCAGATCTACGTAGAAAGGCCGGATTTCCTGGGAAAGTGCAATTTCAATAATACCGGTTCCTTTCTTGTATCGGGCCGAAGCTGCGAAAGTAGTCTGTAAAAAATCTCCGTTCGGAAGGTAGCCCTGCACCAGCCGGGTCACGATGCGGGCCGTTGCATTTTTATAGGATTCAAAATTGATTTCGCCGCTGCCCATGATGTGGGCAATTTCTTTGATGGAAACTTTATACACCTTAAGGGGTGAATCATCCGGACGCACCTGAGCGATCACCATGTACATGATGTTTCGCTCCGTTTCCGTCATTTCATAACGAGCCTGGGTAATAAAATTATCCTGATAGATTTCAATCGGCGTATTCATTGGCTGAGGATGTGATTTCCAGGCAAATAAAGGTAAAAATGCTAATATAATGTACTTCAAATTAGTAAATACATTTTTTTACCGACCAAACCTCTTTTTTAAAACCCGGGATACGGACCAAACCACATTTTATTAGACCCTAATTACCAACCGAAATACATTTTTTTACCAACCAAACTACATTAAATAAAAGTTATCCACAGGATAAAAGTCTAATAATCAATCTTTTACGAGCTAAAAAAATCGCTTCAAGAGATTATCAAGAGAATATTGAAAATCACAATAGTTTGATAAGGAAAAAAAGCCCCTGCTTTTATCATTGAAAGAAATCAAAATAACTAAATCAAAAAGTCAAACGAGCGAGGGAATAAAAAGGGCAGAGGGGCGAGAACTAAATACTTAGTTTTAAAGTTCTGCATCAGGAGAAATATGGACGATTCAGCAACAGCCCTGTATTCCTATCAGATTTCGCTTCTAAGACTCGTTTGCTTACGTGTACATCCAATTCCTCATAAAAGCGTACAATCGCCTTTTCAGGGCATAATACGATTCCAATCGATCATAACCCAATACAGGGGCGATACCAACCAAAGTACATGTAATTAGCTGTATTACTCCTATTAACCAGGAATACCCTTGTTTTAAAAGCTACTTTGCCAAACGCTCATCGCCATCCCTTATTGACCAACCAAAATACATTTTATAAAAGCATTGACTGCCGATTTGACTGACTTAGACATCTGATATATAGATACTTATGAAAAATAAATAGTCCTTACCAACTAACCAACCAAACTACATTTTATTACCACTTTTCCATCAGAAAAACTGATGTATCCCCTCCATCTACGGATTAAAATACTTTTTTTATGAACGTCGACTTCATCAATCGGATAGTAACTCTTTGATAATCAGGGAACATTCACCAACCAAACTTCATTTTATTAAACTGCTTTTCATAAACCCGGGTCGATTAAACTACCTGAATTCGTTAAGCATTCCATTAGGTTATAAAATATAAGTAATTGATAATCTGATCATTACACTCATTATAGTCAGATCATTACTGATTAATAAAATGGAGTTTGGTTGGTGACCCTTTTGCTTCTGCTAAACACCAATCAAACTCCATTTTATTAGCTCCGGGTGAAAGCATTGGAGCGGCATTTGAATGCTTGCCGAATCCCTGATACTACTCTCTAAAAGCAGAAACAACCGCCAACCAAACCACATTTTATTTGAAACCAGTGTTCTGGAAAATATTCAACTGTACGTATAGCCTTCAAACAGACTATCATTTGAGCAAAACAGTTTTACTGCTGTCTTGCCCACAGTGGGTTATTCCTTAAGGTCTGCTGGTAAATGGGACAGGTTTCCGCATGGGCTCCGGGCAGGTAGCCGATACTCATCAAAAACGATTGAACAATTTCTCCACCCGTAAAACGGAATGTCTTTTTAAACAGCTTCACCCATTCTTCCCTGGATTTGGGATGATGCATCTCCAGCCATTTTTCGAAAGAACCCTGTTCTTCCTGCAACCGCCGGATCGTTCGGGCATTTTCAATGGCTGCATTAATTTTTAAGCGATTCCGAATAACTCCGGCATCATTCATCAACCGTTCCCGGTCGGCTTCGGTATAAGCGGCTATTTTTTCAATACTGAACTCATCATAAGCCCGGCGAAAACGATTTTCTTTCTTTAAAATGGTCTCCCAGCTAAGGCCCGCCTGATTGATCTCAAGCAACAGCCTGCCGAAGAGTTCGTTGTCATCGTGAATGGGAAATCCGTACTGATGATCGTGGTAAGCCTGATGCAGGGCTTTTTGCTCGCCCTTCAGGGTGTCAATGTAGTGGCAGTAGGAAGACATAAGAGTTAGGCTGACCAAGGTGTACGGTATGTAAAAATACAAAGAAAACAAAGGCTTGCTGTTCATTGGATTTCCCGACTGGAGAATACAGCAACCAGCGAAGTGTTCCATTAGTAACTCCGCGAACCCTTACAAAAGAGTTCGGGCCACTGGTTTTCGCTAATAGCGAAAACCAGTGGCCCGAACCTTAATAAACGATTGGTTCTAGGAACGAGAAGGCTTATAGCCAACAAATCCGTAGAAAGCGATGTATACGTAGCAAATCAGCGGTAACAGGAAAGAAAGTTGCAGGTTATGGGTAACGTCCGCGAAAGCTCCCTGCAAGGGGGGCACGATGGCTCCGCCAACAATGGCCATTACCAGCAGGGATGAACCCTGACTGGTGTGAATACCCAGATTTTTTATAGCTAAATCGAAAATCGTGGGAAACATGATGGAGTTGAACAATCCAATGGAAATAACGGCCCACATCGCTATCGAACCCTGACCGAAAATTGCCACGGCCAGTAAGGCTACCGTGATCGAAGCAAAAAGTCCGAGGGAACGACTGGGATTGGAGGCCCCCAGAATAAAAGCAAAGATATTGAAGACCATCAATCCCAGCACGATCATCGCAATGGCGGGATCATACAGCGTATAGACCAGTCCGAAAGCAACCAGACCAATGGCGGCCATGATCCCGTACTTGGTAGCCGAAGACTGATACTGGGCCAGGGCAACGGCTCCGAAAAAGCGGCCTACCATGGCTCCACCCCAGAAGAACGAAAGGTAATAAGTAGCCTGTGCTTCGTTGTATCCGGCAATGTCAGGTAATTCGAGAAAGCCGATGATGCTGGAGCCAATGGAAACTTCACCACCCACATAGGCGAAAATACAGATGATGCCCAGCACCAGATGGCGGTATTTCAACGCACCGGCATCGCTCACTACGGTTCCCTCACTGCCTACTTTAGGGAGAGGAGAGATTTTGATAATTCCCGCAATCACAATCAGCATAACGGCCAGAGCCACGTAGGGTACCCGAACGGAATCGGCTCCGGAAGAGGCATGATCACCGGCGAAAATCAGGTAACCGCCAAGGATGGGAGCTACCGTAGTTCCCAGAGCATTCAGAGCCTGCGTCAGATTCATGCGGCTGGAAGAACTTTCCGGCGGACCCAGGATGGACACATAGGGGTTAGCCGTAATCTGAAGCAAGGTAATGCCCGAGGCTAACACAAACAGGGCGAGCAGGAAGAAACCATAGCTTTCCATACTGGCGGCTGGCAAAAACAGCACACACCCCACCGCGGCCACCAACAACCCGAGGATGATCCCATTTTTATAACCAATCCGCATGATGGGATCGCCCTTGGTTACCGACAGAATGAAGTAGATGAGTGAAATGATAAAATACGCTCCAAAAAAGGCCGTCTGAATCAACATGGCCTGCCAGTGTTGCAGGTCGAAAACCTGCTTCATTTTCGGGATCAGGATGTCGTTGAGACAGGTAATAAGCCCCCACATGAAAAAGAGAAGCGTGACGGTGATGAGCGGTCCCCGGTAGTTAGCTCCGTCATTGGAGCCATCACTACGAGCGGCCGATGCAGAGGAAACAGGTACTCCAGCCATGTTTAATAATTCAGTAATGTGTTGAAATGGAAAGTAGATAATGGTTACGCTGGTACTCGTTCCGTGAATAATTCCCCGGTGGTAATGCTGAGAGAAGAAAAATGATGGAGAGGAAGATGTGATAAAAACTTCATAACCTACTTCAAATCAGTAACTCGTGGAATTTCGACGCAAGTCTGAACACCGTAACTAGTTCTTCTGCTGGCTAACCAGAACAGTCAAACTATATAGTATAATCCTTTAAAAGTAGGATTGTTTTTCGCCTTAAGTCAAGCTTTTATGTGAAAGTTGATCTACCGGACTGCCTTTTCCACCCATTTAGAGGGGATAAAATGGAAAGATTTCAGAGAATCCGACACGGACGCATGGAGATAAAGTATCCGCTGGGAAAGGCAATCTAACCCACAAAGTCTGGCTTACTTTGGGAGATTACGTCTTGCAAAATACTAAAACGCAGCAGTTGAAGGTACTGGTTTTTATGGGCCCGTACCCCCTTCGGTGAGGGGTTACATGCTGATGCAGAAAGAACGCCTTAGCGGATTGAAATGCGTATCCATGGAAAGGGCATACGTCGGGGGAATTGGTTTGGGAATCTTTATCTGGAGATCAGGTCAGATTTTGAAGGAGGAAGTTTGAGAAAAGGCTACCAGCTTTTCCGCTGGTAGCACCATGTCAGAATACCAGTTGAACAGCCTGGGGTTTCGTAGCGATCCATCACCAGGCATCACTCCTGGTAATACTTTTTGCTTTATTCTTGAAAATTAATGCAGTTCCAGAATATAATTTTTCCAGTCAGCCGATTGGCTTTCGCCTTCCAGTTGGGAATTATCCGAATCATGAATCCGGTACTCGTCTTCGGGAATCTGGTAACTATCTTCCCAGTAGCTTTGCATGAAGTGAAGTACTCTCGAAAAGAGATAACGTTTATACGTTTCTGTCTCTTCGCTGTTTTCCGGAGAATGGCCGATGATGTGAATCTGACGTTCATGACCCCTGTCTCCGTCCAGACTGAGGTAAGTAAAGGTTAGCTGATACTCTTTTTCAGAAGATTCTTCGCAGGCAGTGAATTGATAACGCGGCATAATAAACGGGTTTTAATACGCATAGAATACCGGATTCCTACCAAAAGTCTGTGCCCATTCCTAAAACTAGCTACAGAAAATGGGTTCGCTAAGGTCTCCGGAGAAAAAACGCTGGTACTGAAAGTACCCTCCGCCGTTGTACCTGAAGAGCGTAATTTTCCACTTAAAAACAGACACCCGGATTTTTATTCTAAAGTAAAAGTTATTGAAATACAGTCGTTTGAATGGGACGAACGTTTGCGGTAGCTCAATAAAAGAGCCATCTTCGATACTGATTTCGAAGATGGCTCTTTGGGCAACGTGAGGTGATTAATTCAGTACAGCCCCTTCCGGCGTGAGCTTCCAGCTATTATCAAAGAAGCCAGCCATTTTTACTCCTTTACTCCCCGACTGTAACATATCCAGGCTGAAAATCATGTAATCGGGAAAACCGCTGGCTCCGGCAAAGTACTGATTGGCCGAAGAAGCCCGGAAGCCTTTTACCCCCGTACCCGACACTACGGATACCGAAACCCGATCAGAACCACGTAAGGGCCAGACGAAATAAGCCGCGAGGTCGTCTCCGCTCCAGGTGTTCGCTCCGGCCCTGATCCCGTTGCGATCTACCTGAATGGGGCAGTCGGCCAGTAAAGTTTTCCAGGCGGCGTTGGTGCTGGCGTTGCCAAACAGAACCACCCCCCGATCTGTGTATTTAGTCAGGGCGTATGCCTTATCAGAAATAACATCCACGGCACCGTTGCCACGGTAATACCAGGTTTCCGCATCAAACCGTGCTTTCTCCAGACTCCACTGATTCTCCTCTCTGGTGCCCTGGGTGCCGTAAACAAAAACCATCCGGTGATTAAAACCATCCTTGAACGTGCCGTAGCGATGCGGACCTTTTTCCTGAAGGGAAGGAGCCGGGACTTTCGTCCAGCCTTTGGCTTCCCGGCGTAAGTAAACGCTGTCCTGGGCCGAAGCCGTAGTGAGGGTAAGGGCAGGTAGGCTGTCGAGCGTGATGCTTACTTTCGCATTCGAGCCGAACTCATGCAGAGCCAGTTTCAATACCTGTACGTTTTCAGTTTTACCCGTAATTCCACTTTTCGAGCGTTCCAGCTGAATATGGCTGTATTCCAGCGGCTTAATCTGCTGCTGAATGCCTGCCCAGTAATAAGACGAAGAAATACCCGGATTAGAGGTCATGAAATCGATTGCGTTCACGGTAGAGTCGGCGGGACGCTGGTGCCACTTGAAAAAATCGAACAGAGGTTTCCAGTCTACACTATGATCGCCAAACCAGTGCGAACCACCGGGGTATTCGTAGTAACTAAGGTCGGGATGAAAGCCGCCGAGTGCTTTTCGCATCTGTCGGGCGTAGGTAACCGGAACGGTACGGTCGGCATCGCCGTGAAAGACATAAACGCCCAAAGGCTTATAGTTGGTCACCAGTTTCAATACATCGCTCTGATTGCCCGAACGTAGCAGCATTTGCTCCATCGGCACTTCGCTACTGGCCGGAATCAGCCCATCCGCCGATCCGTATTCTTTCAGCGTGGGATACCCCGCACAGGGAGCAATGGCTGCCCATTGGTCCGGATAAGTGGCCCCCAGAAACCAGGTGCCATGACCACCCATGGAGTGGCCCGTCAGGTACACGCGTTGAGGGTCGGGTTTGAATCGGGTTTTCGCGATATTCAGTACTTCCAGAGCATCCAGTCGGCCCCAGTCTTCCCAGTTAAAGCCCCGGGGGCGTCGGTTGGTTGCCGCTACCAGGGTACCCCAGTCTTTGGCTTTGTAAGCCCGTGCCTGACCGCTGGCTTCTACCCCGGCTCCGTGAACCGACAAAAACAGGGCTGACTGAGCCGTGGGAGGCGTCGATTGCGGCGTAACCGCGTAGTACTGCAAACTTCCGTCAATGCTGCTGATGAACGTGCTGCTATAGGAATCGCCCGGAGCAACGGCTTCGAGCGTAATGGAGGCCTGATCGGCCGGCTTACCTTTACGAATCAGCTGAAGGGTACCTTCCGTTTTTCCTTTGGCCGTGATACCGCTGGCATCCAGCGTGAAAGGAACTTTCCGGGTAGTGAGAGCCGGAATAGTCGGGAGTTTGGTCAGGACTTCCCTGCCCTGAAAGGTACTTTTGATCTGTAGATCCGTCAACGCTTCGCTGGAAGTATTGATGATGACCACGCCCGCCTGCAAGGCTTGATTATTCCCACCAGCGACGGGTTGGGGTAGAGTCAGATCCTGGGTTTGCAGGAGTATCGGTTTAGCAGGAAACGTCAAACTGGCAATCACTGAAGTTCCGCGAACGTAAAAGGTATTCAGTCCTTTTTTTAGTTTCACCGGCACGTCCATGTAGCCCATGCTGTAGGCATCGCCCATGTGCAGCTCTTCATTCACGTAGACGTGACTGTTTCCTTTGATATTCAGGATAGCCACCTGTTCTTTGGGAGACTGATAACTCAGGTAGATGTAGGCTCCCGTGCCGGCAATGCCTCCCCGGAGGGCACCGGGCGTAATACCGGGTCCGGCAGGGCCACCGGAACCACCCCGAAACCCGAAACGTCCCCGCAAACGGTGCAGACTGTCGGCGGTAAGGGCCTGCCACTTGAGTTCATCGCCCTGTTCACTCTTCCCAAAAACGGATCCTTCCGAGGGCGTTTTGAGCGTGTGTGTGTACAATTGATACGCCAGCTGATCCGTATAAATGGCTTCCCGGCCGTATCGCTGCGGAACGCTGGCCATCAGTCCCTTATCAAAATAATGAACCTGCTGAGCAAACCCAGCCGGGCTGAACGCCGAAATGAGTAATCCTAAAGCACCAATCCTGGCACGCATAGAGTTAAGTTTTATATCGAGTAGAATGTATAGAATGGATACTAAAAGTAGAGTCAGTCCAGTGAAATCAGGCTGAATAGCGATGAAAGACGGATTAGGGGCGATTAGAAATAGATTTGTGCGAACTCAGTCGCCAGGTTCCTGACAATGGCAGGTTCAGGGGGTATTCAATGAAAGTTGCCAGCGGAAAAGCTGGCAACGCTATGTTAGTTTTATTCAAACACCGCCACTGCCCGCACGGGCGAACCCGTGCCGCCGCGAATCCTGAGGGGTAAGGCAATGAAACGAAAACGCCCCCGGCCAACGAGCAAATGCAGGTTGATCATGTTTTCGTAATGGGTAAAACCCATTTCACCGCAAATCCGGTGAACTTCTGTATTGGAAACCTTCGGCACTCCCGGTGACATGGTTTCCACGCCAAAAGCAGACACTCCCTGATGGCCCAGCCAGCGGGTAGCCCCGGCGGTGAGACCGGGGCCATGGCCCCAGTTTTCCGTGTGATAGGCCTTTCGGTAATGATCCGTATGAATCAAAACCGTATCACCTGGCTGGATCGTTACCTGAGCAGCCCGGCAGGCGGCTTCCAGTTCTTCGGCTTCAATGAGTTCCCGGAAGCCCTTATGCGAAAAGTCCAGACAGAGGCCTTCGGTATAAAACATCGAAAGCGGCATGGTATCAATGGATTGCCCTGCAAACTCCCGCCCCATGTGATTGAGAGCATCCACGTGCGTGCCGGTATGTTCGCTCATGTTCAGGTTCAGCACACTGGGCGTAGTGGTTCCGGCATCCGTTAAGCCATCCCATTGTTCGTGCGTGGCGTGAATGCCAATCTGTACGGACGGCAGGCTCTTGTAAACGGGCATTCCGGCATAAATTTCCTGACTTAAATCGATGATTTCGGGCATGGTATTTAGGAGTTGAATGATGCCGTCTTAAAGACGGAAATCCACCAGTAGTTCCTGAAAGTTAAAAGCAGCCCTGGCATAAGTAACACACGCGGCCAGGTTTTTCCCTCCACTTGAAAACAGCGAGAAATGGAACAGGAAAGATAGGGTTACCTGAAAAGGGCTTGTAAAATTATCGTCGCTGTGCAGGAATGGGTCTGTGTAATACTTTAACGACTAAAGTGAAAGCGATATATAAAACGGGACCGATGAAAGGAGTGACTAGTAATACGAGGGCTACCGCCCCTTTTAAGAACGGAGAGATCCCTTTTTCTTTCAGGACCAGCAGAAAACTCAGTAGATACAGCGAAGCATAAATTCCCAGAATGAATACCCACAGAAAAAGGCCGGAGGAAGGGGTTGTCAAATCCATAGTTACCTGAGATTATTCAGGAAGTAATGATAGAGTTTTACTGCGGTAATTCAAAAGGATTCATTTTCTGCGAAGGAACCGAGATGGTTTTCAGAAAGGCTTCCAGCTGTAATTGTTCCGTTTTGGTAAGATGGAGTTTCCGTAAAATGGGCGAGGTTACCGGGCGAAGCCGTTCATCCACGACCACCCGTTTCTGAATGGGAGAGGGGTTACCCAGGTTATAATACTCGACGACATCGCGTAGGGTAGGGAAATTCCCGTGGTGCATCCAGGGACCCGTTCGGAACACTTCCCGCAGGGAGGGCGTCCGGAATTTACCCACGTCTTCGGGCTTACCCGTGTGCAGGTATTTCCCAAAATCCTGCTGCGAAGAGCCGTACAAGGTTTGTCCGTCGTTGTGAAACTGGTTATCCGAAAACAGCGGCGAATTATGACAGTTAATGCAGCGGGCTTTGGTACGAAACAGGTGCAAACCCATGACTTCATCATCAGACAGAAGTTTTGCATTCCCCTGCACAAATTTGTCAAACCGACTCGGCGGACTGACGATGGTTCGCTCAAAGGTGGCAATGGCCTGCTGAATCCGTTCAATGGTGACCTGATCCGTTCCGAAGGCTTCTTCAAAATAAGGCCGATAACCTTTGACTTTCCGTACGTTCCGCTGCATGGTTTTCAGGTTCTGAGCCATTTCGGCGGGGTCCTGCACCGGGAAATTCACCTGATCTTCCAGACTCGCCGCCCGACCGTCCCAGAACAGGGTTTTGTAATGAGCGGTATTCAAAATGGTCATGGCATTACGTTTCCCGTTCTGACGGTTATGTCCGAAAGACAAATGACGACCATCGCCCCAGCCCAGTTCGGGGTCGTGGCAGTTGGCACAGGAGATCTGTCGGGAGGCAGACAACCGGGGATCAAAAAACAGGAGTTTCCCCAGCTTCGCCTTCGCCTCTGAATACGGATTATGAACCGGGAATTCGGCCTTAGCCAATACACCAATTTCCTGAAAAGTTGGGATGACGGAAGAGTCCAGATCGGGTTTGGGCCAGCGGGAAACGTCCCCGCTGCTGTAGATGTCCCGCAGTTCTTCAACCGTATATTCTTTCTGAAAAGCCGTAATTAATACAAAGAAGGCCAGCGAAAGCAGTAATGGAATTCTCATGTGTTTTGCTCGAAATCCACCTTCCCGAAAGTATAAAACCTTCGGGAAGGTGTGGTACTGGTCATTAATTAAGCGTCAGCGGATTGACGCTCAGTTTGTATTTGTGAGTAACTTTTGCTTTACCACCGATAGCCGTTTCATTAAAGTTGACGATCAGGTCAATCACTTTCGTTTCGGTATTAAAAGTGCCTTCGCCACTAATGCCAATTTTAAAGGGACTTCCTTCTTTTCGGGAAATGGTTACATCCTGGGCAAGCACTTTAACTTTTCCTTTGGTAGCTCCGACGGTCTCAGGGAAAAACTGAAGTACTTTTTCAACATTAATTTTAGCCGTTTTAATGTTGTTGGTTCCAATCTCTGACGTGTAAAAGGTTACCATCCCGAACAGGTTTACACCGCTATCCACTACGTTAGGATTCGTAAAGCCGATGAACGTGGGATCATCCGACGGAATAGTTGAAAAGTGAGAGGCAATCCGGCTGGTCCATTTGGTGGCGGTTGAATCGTAGCGATAAACGTACATCTGATAGTACTGTTCCGGCTTATGAAACACGTTGACCACCTCACTTGAACCCGCCACCTCTTCGGGTTCCGGTTCAACGGCCTTATTATCTTTGGAACAGCTGTTGAGCATTAAAACTCCGGCAATGAAGAAAGGAAGTAATCGCAGCATTTTCATGATGGAAATAAATTGGAATGAATGGTGTAACAAATGGGTAATCAGGTAGTTAATAACCTGGATTTTGAGAAATAAAAGGATTTACTAAAACGGTTTTGGCGGGGAAGGGTAAAATGAAATAGTCGGATGGATAGGTTAAACTGCAACGCGTACCCTGACAGTCCACCCGATTGAGATTTTGCTTCGTCCGGGCCAGATCCAGCATCAGGAATCCCTCGTAACAAAGCTCCTTGCGGCGTTCCAGATAGATCAGATTCAATAATTCCTGCTGGTTACTGCCGAATAAGGCAGGAGCAGAGGAATCAGCCCGTTGCCGGATGGTGTTCAGATCCTGATAGGCCTGCGTAAAGTTGTTCAGGTGAGCGGCTGCTTCGGCCCGGATGAGAACCATCTCGGATAAACGCAGGACTTTAATGCCCGTGGAGCTGGCTTCTCCCCGGCTGTATTTATTGGAGAACGAGTAGGGCGTTCCTGCAATCGTAAGGGTAGTATAAAAATTCGACTTGTTCCGAACATCAGTGGTTGAATACAAGTCAAGTAAGTCACGGGTAGCGGCCATCTGAACGTAGCTTCCCGTCACTCCATTTGCGGAAGCATCGAAGTAACTTCCCAGGCTGGTTCCGGTATAATTGGTGGGTACAGACACCTCAAAAATGGCTTCGCTGGTATTCTTCTGAGTCCAGGAAGTGACGTAATTCTGATTCGTATACAGACTGAAAGCGTTACTGGTGATGATGGTATTAGCGAAGGTGTAAGCCCGTTGCCAGTCGCCTTTATTGAGATACACGCGAGCCAGCAAAGCCCGAACGACGGACGGATTCATGTAGTTTTTTGAACTTCCCGACGTCCAGACGGCTGTGCTGTTTTCGAACAAAACCAGCGACTGATTCAAATCCTCAATAATTGCCTCATAACATTCCGCCACCGTCTGACGGGGCCGCTGGGATTCGCTGACTATGATGGGTTTCAGGTTCAGAATAATACCCGGATGCGATCCATCGGCAGTATACGTATAAGGCTGAGCGTACAACTGAACCAGGTCAAAATGAACCATAGCCCGCAGAGCCGTGGCTTCAGCCACCAGTCGGGTACGCGTGCGTTCGGTTCCGTTGGTAATGGCCGGAACTTTGGTGATGAGGTTGTTGAGGTTATTGAGAATAGCGTAAAGCTGAACGTACGTGAGGTTCATGCCTCCTTCATCCGGATCGGCGGTCAGGTTATAGGTATCCAGGAGCCGGGTATTGATCGCTTTGGAAAATTTAATGTTACCCCCGGCAATGTCTGGGTAAAGCATACGGAATCCATTCAGGTAACTGCCCTCGAATAAAGACAGGTACGCTCCGCTCAAGGCCACCGTTGCCGCCTCAATGTCCTGAAAGGTTTCTTCGAATGAGATTTTATTCTGCGGTTCTTTGTCAAGTAGACTCTGACAGCCGCTTAGCAGGCTAATGAGAAAGAGAAACCCTGGTATTAACCTTCTGCGTTGATTCAAAAGAAATGTCATGATGCGTTATAAGCTAAGATTCAACCCTGCACTGATCGTCCGGGCTTCGGGGAAGGTGAAACGCGTTTCCCGGATGCCATTCCGGCCGGCGGGACTTTTTTCTTTGTACCAGTACGCTACGTTGGTAGCATTGATGTAGGCAGAAATGCCCTGGGTGCGAAAGCGTTTACTAAGCCTGGCAGGTAATGAATAGTTAAGGGTAATGTTAGAAAGCTTCACGTGCGTAAGGTCGTGCAGGTAACGGGAAGAGTTAGAGACTAAGCCTTTTTCAAGTACTAATCTGGAAACATTGGTTACGTCACCGGGTTTCTGCCAGCGATCCAGCAGGTTCACACTCATGTTGGAATGATCCAGATTTTTTCCGTCCCCGAGGAAACGCGTAGACTCAATCAGATTGCCTCCGATGTTATAAAGAATGTTAAGGCTGAGGGATAGATTTTTATACGAAATGGAGTTAATCCATCCGCCCTGAACTTTAGGCAATCGATCCCCCAGAACAATGTAACTGGAACGTGGATACGAACGAATGGTCGTGCGATTGACTACCCGGCCATCAGGAGCGTAAAATTGCTCTTCACCCGTTTCAGCGTTGACTCCGGCCCAGGGAATACCCCAGATGGCCGTGGTGCTGTACCCTTCCCGAATAGCGGCATTGGCTTCGCCAGCGGTAGAGGCAGGATCACTGAACAGAGAGGTATATCCGCCATTATAGCTTAATACTTTATTGCGATTTAACCCAGCGGTAAAAGTGGATTGCCAGCGAAACGAGTGTTTCTGTATGACCTCTATCTTCGCGGTTAAATCAAACCCGTGGTTTCGCATGACGGCGGCATTCACCGAGATGGAATTATAACCCGTTTCAAGGGGAACTTCCACGCCGGAAATCAAATCATGAATGGTATTGTTGTAATATTCTGCGGATAAAGAAAGGCGACCGAAAAGAGTCGCATCCAGCCCCAGATTCAGTTTGATATTTTTTTCCCATCCAAGATTGGGATTTGGGGCGGAAGAACCATCGGGAATGGCCGCAACGTAACCGTTGTAATTGCCATAATTGAAATTATACAGGCCGCGTGCTGCATACGAGCCAATCCGGGAGTTACCCGTGGATCCATAACTGGTCCGTAGTTTCAGAAAACTGATGATCGCGTGATCCTGTAGAAAGGCTTCTTTACTTAAAATCCAGCTAAAACCCACGGCTGAATTCAGGGCCAGATTAAAATCGCTCCCAAACATCGACGACTGATCGGCCCGGATACTGGTGGTGAACAGGTATTTTTTTCTGAAATCGTAATTGGCCTGGGTATAATAGGAAACGGTGGCATTCTCCTGTTTGGAGGAAGAATTGGTGCGGTTCGTAGCCTGGCCCAGTTCCCGAATCCGGTCATAGGTAAAGTTGGAACCTGAGCCCGCCAATAGTACCGTACTCTGATCCTGAGCTTCTATTCCGGCAATGACCGTTACCGAATGATTTTCGAGGAAGGTTTTCGAATAAGTACCCTGAATGTATCCCAGCCAACCCAGCGTTTGACGGTCAAAGATTTGCAAACGACCCCCTACCGTACTGCCAGTCGCGTTTTTAGCCGAAAAATATTTTTCCTGCTTGCCCTGAGAAAAGTTAGCTCCAATGGTTCCCGAAATAGTAAAGGAAGGACTAACCGAATAGTGAATGTTGGAGTTACCATTGAAACTTATGGTGTTATTAACGTTCTCATTCTGAGCTAGTACCGCCAACGGATTCGGTATTCCCAGGAACGTTGTAAAGTTCCCATCCGAATCATAAGGGTTAAGGTTGGGAGGTAAATACGCGTTGTTTTCGAAATTATCCAGTCCGTTTTTTTGGGAGAAGCTAGGCGACAGGGTTATACCAAACTTCAGCTTATTATTAAGCACGTTATTCACCTTCAGACTCAGGTTCACCTGCTGCATATCATTACTCATGGCACTGGCCTGCTGGTACCGATATCCCGTGGAGAAGCGATAGTTTAACCCTTCTTTCCCGCCCGAAATATCGGCGTTGACGGCGGTGTAGGAAGCGTTACGGGTGGTTAACCCCAGCCAGTCGGTATTGATGGTTGCACTGCCAGCCTGTGCACTGGCCTGTGATTCCGTGAATCCGCTGTTCAGTAATGCTTCTCGTTTCAGGGTATAATACTGAGGTCCGTTCAGGAGCTGTTGCCGATTGATAAAACTGGATACGCCCCGCGAGATGGAAACATTCGCGGCGGTTCGACCCGACGATCCCGATTTGGTGGTAATGATGATGACGCCATTTGCCGCGTTCGAGCCGTAGATGGTCGTGGCCGACGCATCTTTCAGAATGGAAATCGAGGCAATATCCTGCGGATTAATACCCGCGATGGGGTTAATGAGCGTTTCTCCATTGAAAATGCTTGCGGCATCGCCCCGTTCCTGTTCCATGATCGGAATGCCGTCAATGACGTACAGGGGCTGGGTGGACGTGGTTCGTCCCGAGCCAATGGGCGTCAGCGTACCCTGGCCGCGGATGTTGATTTTCACCGGAGTGCCGAGCTGGGTATTGGGTTCTACGTAGACACCTGCGGCCAATCCTTCCAGCATTTTATCAAAGCTTTCAATGGGGCGGTAAGGTTGCAGCTCCCTGGCGGTTACCTGAGAAATACTCCCGATGACTTCCTCCCTGGGCGTACCATTGGTGTAGGAATTCGTAACGACCAGTTCGTCCATTTGCTGAAAGTCGGATTCCATCCCGATGTTCACCGTACTGGACGAACCCAGCGGTCTGGATACGACGGACTTCATGCCTACCATCCGAAATTCGAGCTGGACATTTTCAAGATCCGTTGCTGATACCGTGGCTGAATAATACCCTTCCGCATTGGTAATGCCCACCACCCGACCATTGACGACCCGAACCGAAACGCCACCGAGCGGCTTTTTATCCGCCTGGTCCAGCACCGTTCCCGTGACCCGTCGCACGCTTTGCGGGCGAACCAGAATGCGGTTGCCTTCCTTGCGAAAAGACAGGCTGGTCAGGGCAGCCAGATCCCGAAGCACGGTCGCCAGCGGTCCACGACTAACGAAACTATACCGCCGCGTGGCGTGGATGTCCTGCGTGTCGTAGTTGAACTGAACACCCGCCTGTTTTTCAATTTCTGAGAAAATACTCGTGAGTCCTGTCTGTTTCAACTGAACGTTCAGTTGCTGAGCATGTGCTCCATTCAGTAATCCGAATCCAACCCAAAGGGCTACGATCAGCCCGGTTAATCTGCTATTCATTTCTCCGTACTTAAATAAATCTTACGATGATGGATAGTATACGTCAGGTGTTTAGAGAAAGAGATATGTTCAATGACCTGCCGAACGTCTTCGCGGTGGAAGCGGCCCGTGTAATGCCAGGTCGGGGTTGGATTCGTAAGGATCACTTCATAGCCGTACATCCGCTCAATGGCCTGGGCTACGGTTTTGAAGTCCGCATTTCTGAACACCAGATACCCCTCTTTCCAGCCACTCACGGCGAGGGAATCAAAGGAGGTACGGCTCCAGTGCTGAGTTGAGGTTTGATACACGGCCTGCTGGCCGGGGCTTAACACCAGTTGCTGGTGACGGGCGTTTTCGAGCTGAACTTTTCCCTGATGCAGCGAAACGGTAATCTGGCCGGACCGGGGGTAAGCAGAAACGTTAAAGGCTGTTCCCAATACTTTCGTTGCCAGGTCACCCGTCTGCACGAGGAAGGGTTTCGTAGAGTCGTGAGCAACCGAGAAGAAAGCTTCCCCTTCCAGTTTAATGTGCCGGATGTCTGAATCGAAACGTTTGGGATAATGAATCGTGCTGGCGGCGTTGAGTATTACCGTACTGCCGTCCGATAAAGTCAGTCTGGTTTTCCTGCCGTTGGGGTTGGAATGCTGTACCCACTCCGTCTTCGGAATGGGTACGGACGCCCTTCGTTTCGTTAGCAGCAATGCCGCAAGAAGACCCAGAACCAACAGAACGGAAGCGGCCAACAGCCCGAGTGTCCGGCGAAACTGCGGAACAAGCGGGGTGACGGGCGTATCGATGTACTGTCGAAGCCGTTCTTTTTCCTGTTCAAATTCCTGATTGGGCAATCGCAGAGCCAGTAAATCCAGGAGGTTTTCGGCGGCAACGATTTCATCCAGCTTTTCGGGATGCGTACGAATCCAGTGTTCCCAGAACGCTACGGCCTCGGGATCGGATTTGAAGTGATACGCAATGAAAGACTCTTCGGCCGCAAAATCTTCTGCCTGGTACTGTTCCATGAATGACTCGTTTGCTTACCAGTGCAGAGAAGCGTCGTTTTTTACCGGATATATTTAGACTTTTTATAAATAATTTTTTAATGATCTGATAACCAGCCTTAGGTTTTTATATATAAATCATCGAATGAAGAGAAAGAGGAGCAGGCTGCTCAACACCTGCAGGTGTTTGCGAAGTGTCTTCAGGGCTTCCGAAACCTGATTGTAGACTGTCCGGGGCTGTAGCTGTAACCGCCGGGCAATATCTTCGTAGCTCAACTGTTCATAATACTTCAGCCGGATCATTTCGAGCTGTCCCGGCGTCAGTTTATGGAGCAATTGCTGAACCCGAAGTTTGTTATCCTCATCGGATTGCATTTCTACCAGCAACTCTTCGTAGGAACGTTCGATGGGCACCGTTGTTGCCTCATGCAGGGAAATGAACGTATCCTGACTCTCCCTGAGTAGTTTTCGCTTCAGGTAAGTAAAAAGGTAAGCCTTAATATTTTCTACTTCGGGCAGTCGGGAACGCCGGTCCCAGAGTTCGCAGAAAAGCTCATGGATGGTATCTTTTACCAGCTCCCGATCGGCATTTACCCGGCAACCAAAGGCATATAATCCCTGATAATGAGCTTCGTAGAGAAACATAAATGCTTCCCGGTCGCCCATTTTCAAGTGCTGCCAATGTATCTGTTCCGTGCCTTTTGCCATAATGAAGGGACAAAGGTAAATTAATTATTTATAATCATTTTAAATAAATTACACTGATTACTACTTAGCTGCCCGATGACTAACGAGCCAAAATGATGTATAGGCAATACAACGAGTCTGAAAATACATCAGAATCGCTGAACAGAATTACCTTTTTCGGATCATTTCCGGTGCAGTGCATTCGCATACTCTGGTTGTAATGAGAAAACCTGAAATTTTTTTACAAGCTCAATAATCTGACATTCAGGAACATAAGAAAAATTTATTAGTCTATTAAATAAATAGATTTAATAGACTATTGCTTTTGAAAAATACATTCTCTTCCTTTGAAGCGTCATTTAAATCTAAGGCAATGTTAGAGAACTACGAATGGGTTTTCATTAACCTCCGGCTTCGCTCCTCCCTGTGTTGTAAGTAACCTGCTTTTCTCGATTAAAATCCTAATAAGCTCTCTTTCAAAGAATTGAGCCGGGAAAGTATTGTTTCTAAAACCATTCAAATCAGGAGATCATGAGCCAGACCTTCGTTTTCAATACAGCCTTAACCCCCGAGCAACGTCAGTATTTTCAGAAACACGGCATTATTCAGTTCAAGCAATTCGTAGACCGGGCTACGGTACAGGAATTCGTTCGGGAAGTAAACCGGGTAGAGCAGCATCTGCTGAAAACCCATACGGAAAAAGTAAATGGTATTCCCCTGAAATTCGGCGAAAACGAACGCGGCGACCGGATGATTCAGCGGCTGGCCTTTACCTCTCACTACAGCCAGACGCTGCGTGATTTTCTGAAAGATCCTCGTTTTCAGGTATTACTGGAATTACTCGGCCCTTACGAGGGTCGCATTGGCGAGAATGAGAAAGATGGGTTAGTTGTCAACCATTACGTCAATACGCCGACCAGCCAGTTCAAACAACTGGGCTGGCACACGGATAGTCCCCGCGATTTATTCCTGGGCACGCGAATCCAGCCCATGTTAAACGTAGGTCTGCACCTGGATGACTGCTCACAGGCCAACGGTGGCCTGCGGGTACTGACCGGCACCCACGAACAGAGCCTCTGGAAATTACTGTTCCGTAAGAAATACTTCATCGACAATAATCCAGATCCCAGCGAAGTGGGCTTTGAAATTGAAGCGGGGGACCTTACCATCCACGATGGGCGTCTCTGGCATCGCGTACAGCAATCACCGTTCATAGGTGAGAAAAGTCGCCGCCGGGTGATGTACATTCCGATCATTACCGGAGCCTACAGTCCTAAACACGCCGAAAGTCCGACGCCCTTTTATCACAAACTGGCCAGCATTAAGCTACCCAAACCCTCCTTATCCGGCTGGTTGAACAAAAACTGGCAGCCGGGCATTGCCCGCTTTTTAAGTTAATCCGTGAACGGTCCCTGCTTCTGGCGGGGACTGCCTTTCGTTCACGCCAAACGCGATTTACCATGCCTTACGCATTAATTACCGGGGCCGCTCAGGGAATAGGACGGTCGCTGGCCGAGCAGCTGGCTCAACGAAAGTATGACTTGTTACTGGTTGATTTTCAGGAAGAAAAGCTCTATCAAACGGCTGACTACCTTCGAAATACGTACGGCCGGAACGTGCATGTGTTGACCCTCGATTTATCACTTCCGGGTTTTCTGCGGGTGCTGACCATCTGGCAAAAACAGATCACGCCCGAACTGGAAGTGCTGGTAAATAATGCCGGATTCGGCCTAAACGGCAGCTTCGAAAATCTGGACATTCATGAACAGCTTGACATAGTGAACGTCAACGTGCGGGCGGTGATGCAGATTACCCACGCCTTTCTGCCAGTTCTTCGTAAACAGAATAAAGCTTACTTACTGAATGTATGCAGCACCACGGCCTACCAGACCGTGCCTTACCTGACGGTGTATGCGGCTTCCAAGGCTTTTGTACTTTCCTTCACGCGGGGACTGCGGCATGAATTGCAGGGCTCAACGGTGAGTGTAACCATGCTGAGTCCGGGCAGTACGGATACGGGTTTTGTGGATCGGGCCCGCATGGGAAAATCCCTCCGGCAGACCGCCAGCAAGGTTCACATGAATTCCGATGTAGTGGCAAAAATTGCTGTAAAAGCCCTGTTTTCAGGAAAAGCCGAGGTCGTGCCGGGAGTATTGAATAAAGTCGGAGCGTGGCTCCCACGCGTCGTTCCCATGCGATGGATTGAACGGGTCATCGGAAAGCTGTATAAGCCTGAAACCAGTCAACCCCTGGTATCGGCAAGCCATTCCGTTTGATCATCAGATCCCTGCCTCCTAAACCCATGTCCGCCATCCACGCTCCACCTGCACCCATCTCCTTACGCTTCCCTTTTACCGCAAATCCTAATCGAATCTATGAGTCAACTTTTAGTAAAAACCATTCTGCTTCTGGCAGGATTGTTCCTGTTACAGCCCCTCTTCGCTCAGCAACGTCAGCTGAAAGGCCGGGTTCTTACGCCCGATCAGGAGCCTTTAGTCGGAGCTACCGTTCAGGTTCCCGGTACCCAGAACGCCACTTTAACCCAGCCGGACGGCTCTTTTCAATTAACCCTATCTTCCGGAACTAAAACCCTGCGAATCAGCTACATTGGTTACGAAACGCAGCAGATTTCCCTTACTTCCCAAACCAGCCTTACCGTACAGCTTCAGCCCGATAGCAAGGTTCTGAACGATGTGGTCATCACGGGGTATAGTACACAGAACCGGAAGGAAATTGTTGGTTCAGTAGCTAAAATCAATGGTGATGATCTGAAGAATATTCCGGCGGCGGCGGGCTTTAATCAACTGTTACAGGGAAAATTGACGGGTGTTCAGGTAAACTCCAACTCGGGGGTTCCCGGCGGCGGGATTACTTTTCGCATTCGCGGGAATAACTCCATCAATGCCTCGGTTGATCCGCTGTACGTGATTGACGGTGTGTTTGTGAGTAACTCTGAACCCATCCGAACGGGCATTGGGCAGCAACAGCAGTCGAACCCGCTGGCGGACATTAACCCTGCCGATATTGAAAGTATTCAGGTGTTAAAAGATGCCAATGCGACGGCGATTTACGGATCACTCGGAGCCAATGGCGTGGTAATCGTAACGACCAAACGCGGCCGTCTGAATACGAAAGCAAAAATCACCGCCAACGTATCGCACGGATGGTCTTCGGCGGCGAAGAAATTTCAGTCGACTACCGGGCCGGAGACGGCTACGCTGGTAAACGAGTCCGTTCGAAATACAGCGGTGGACCGGGGCCTGGATCCTTCGACGGTGACCTTACCTTTCCCGGACCCCAGCACGGTTCCGACCTACGACCGCATCAGTGACCTGTTCAGAGTGGCTTCCACGGCTACCTATGATCTGTCCGCTCAGGGGGGCTCCGCTCAGAGCACGTACTTTGCCGGACTGAGTTATACCAATCAGGAGTCGATTGTCAAGCCTTCGGGTTTCGAGCGGTACACCCTGCGGTTTAATTATGACAACTACCTGACCAGTAAGCTCAAACTGGGCAACAGCATTAACATTTCCCGGACGTACCGGAACGTGAGTAGCAACGATAATAACCCGACGGGCGTGATTAACTCGGCGATTTTCCCTCGTTCGTACGTACCGATTTACAACGAAGATGGTACCTACGCCCGGGCGGGAAGTTTTGATAACCACATCGCTCTCATCAAAAACCTGAACAACAACGCCGTCGGCTGGCGGACGATTGGCAATGTCTTTGCCGAACTGACCCTTCTGCCCGAACTGGTCTTACGCAGCAGCTGGAGCGTGGATAACAGCGATATGTATGAGAATAATTACAGCAATACGCTCATTGCGGCGGGTATTGCCCCCAAAGGTTCGGCTTCTTCCTACGAAACCAAGAATCTGATTTTAACTAATGAACAGGTACTTACCTACATCAAATCATTCGGGGACAAACACCGGATCAACGCCCTGATTGGGAATACCTTCAACACGGTTCGTTATGAAGGTACGAGTGCCTTTGGTCAGAATTTCGCCAGTAATGATCTGACCAGTATAGACGTGGCAGCTACGACGACGGGTTCGTCGAGTCGGAATACGAATAAGCTGGTTTCTTTCTTCGGTAAAGCCACCTATACCTATGATGGTCGCTTTACCTTCGATGCCAGCTTGCGGGCGGATGCTTCGTCCAAGTTTGGGGCCGATCGTCGCTGGGGTTACTTCCCGTCCGGCGGTTTTGCCTGGAATGCAGGCAATGAAGCTTTCCTGAAAAACCAGTCGGTCCTGAGTGATCTGAAGTTCCGGGCCAGCTGGGGCTTAAGCGGGAATCAGAACGGCATTGGCTCCTACGCGGCTCAGGGCTTGTGGTCCTCGGGTTTCAGTTACCTGGATGCGGCGGGGATTGCTCCGACCCAACTGGAAAACCGTCGCCTAACCTGGGAAACCACCCGTCAGATCGACCTCGGCACCGAGTTTAGTTTCCTGCAAAACCGACTGAGTTTCGTTTTTGATTACTACAATAAATATACCTACGATTTACTGCTGAACGTGCCCGTTCCCTCGCGTTCCGGTTTTACGACGTATTTGCAGAACTACGGTGCGGTGAGTAATAAGGGCGTGGAATTCTCGGTTCATTCGGAAAATGTTGCGGGAAAAGATTTCCGCTGGTCTACGGACTTTAATATTTCCTTCAACCGGAATCGCATTGAAAAACTGGCTTCGGACATTGCTCAGGGAGCTTCCGGGCGAAACATCTCGATTCTGCGTCAGGGGTATTCCGTGAATTCGTTTCAGTTATACCGGCAGTTATACGTTGATCCGCAAACGGGGAATGCCGTCTATGACGACGTGAACAAAGACGGTATCATTACCTCCGCCGACCGTCAGATTGTAGGAAATGCCCTGCCGAAATTCAGCGGTGGTTTGACCAATACACTTTCCTACAAACGCTTCGATCTGAATTTCCTTTTCTATTTTCAGCAGGGTAATAAAATCATGAGCATGCATGATTTCTTCCTCGTGCACGGAGGAAATCAGAATTTTATCGGCTTCATCCCCCGACAACTGGAACGCTGGCAAAATCCCGGTGACGTCACGGACATTCCCCGCCTGACGACCTACAGCGGTAACCCAACCGTTAATGGCGGAGCTTCGAATAACTACGGCGGTAACGTAGCCAATCAGAGTTCGCGGTATTTATTAGACGGTTCTTTCATTCGCCTTCGGAATGTGGCTCTGAACTATAACCTGCCGACGAGTCTGGTGCAGAAAGCCCGTCTTTCCTCCGCCCGTGTGTACGTGCAGGGAGCGAACCTGTTAACCTTTACCAAATTCACCGGACTGGATCCCGAAGTAAGCTCGCAGAGTAACAATCAGAATACCGCTGGGTACGACTGGGCCACGGTGCCCCAACCCCGTACCCTGCTGGTGGGTTTAAGTCTTACCCTTTAATTGATGCCTTGATGAAAAAGTTATATAAATCCTGGAGTAAGGTCGCGATTGTTTTTACGGTACTAAACCTTACTTCCTGCCAGAAATACCTGGAAGAATATCCCAGTAACGCCCTGCCCGCGGCCAGTGCCATTACCGACGCCGGAACCGCCCGGGCGGCCATCAACGGGGCCTATGCCCGCGTGCAGAGTTACTACGCCAGCAGCTACCCGACCCTGGGTACCATTACGACGGATAATGTGGTTTTCAATGGAACACTGAGTCAGTATTTGCAGCTTGATCAGAACGCGGTCACGCCCGATAATGTCATTACGCTGGATGTGTATCAGAGCGTGTACCGGGCGGTAAATACCGCCAACAGTATCATCGCCTACGTTCCCGAAGTAACGGACCCGAACCTGAGTGCAACCGAAAAAAATACCATTGTGGGAGAAGCCTATTTCATTCGGGCCCTGGGGTATTTTGATCTGGCCCGGGGCTGGGGTGGGGTGCAGTTGCAACTCAAACCCACGCTTAATCTGGACGATTTGAAAGGCATTAAACGCTCGACGCTCGAACAGACCTATGATCAGGTACTGGCCGATTTGATCAAAGCCGAAGAGCTCTTACCCGAAGATGCCGCCACCCGCAACCGGGCTCAGAAAAGTGTCGCCCGAGCCTTACGGGCCCGACTGCATTTGTACCGCCAGCAGTGGGCTGAGGCCGAAACGTACGCTTCGCAGGTGATTGATAACCGGAAGTATAGCCTGGTTAAGCCGTATAAAAACTTTTTTACGTCGCCGTTTTTGAGCCAGGAATCGGTTTTTGAACTGAGCTTTTCCATTAATAACCGAAATTCATACTGGAACCTGTGGTATCCCAGTTCCCTGGGCGGGCAGTACACGCTGAAGCCTTCGGCCACATTGATCACTAAACTGACCAACCCCAGTCAGGGCGGCAGCCGCAGTGCCCTGCTGTCAGGAACGGGCAGCAACGTATACGGCATTTTATACAATACCTCCAGCACCAGTACCGACCCGGCTTACGTCATTCGGATTGCCGAATTATACCTGATCCGGGCCGAAGCCAGAGCCCGCCAGAATAAGCTGAGTCAGGCCTTGTCGGATTTGAATACGGTGCGGGCACGGGCCGATGTGCCGGCCTCTACCGCCGCTACGCAGAGTGAGTTAGTACTAGCCATTGAAGAAGAAAATAATCTGGAATTTGCCTTTGAAGCTCACCGCTGGTTCGACCTCGTGCGGACGGGCCGGGTTGGAGCGGTGCTCGGGCTTACTAATGCCCATTACTGGGTATTCCCTTTTCCTTACCAAGACGTACTTTCGGACCCCGATCTGGAACAAAATCCTGGCTATTAATCGGTTATAACCTTTTCCCAAATGAAAAAACGAAATTTCTTTACCCTCCTTCTGGTCCTGACCAGCCCGCTGCTCTGGGCCCAGCAAAGTTACTTTTTCCCAAAAGCGGGCAGCTTCGATCCGAAAGTCCCTTCGCCCGAACAGTTTTTAGGATATCCTATCGGGACGCATTACACCCGACACGAACAGATTATAGCTTACTTCAGGGAACTGGAACGCACCTCTGGGGGCAAAGCTCACGTCGAGGTCATCGGAAAAACCTATGAAGAACGTCCGCAGATTATTCTGACAATCACTTCCCCCGAAAACTACAGTAAGCTCGAACAAATTCGCCAGAAACACCTCACCGCCCTTGATCCCTCCAAACCTAATCTCGACAAGAACGATCCGGTAGTAGTGTTACTCGGATACAGCGTTCACGGAGCCGAGACCTCGGGTGGGGAAACGGCTTTGTTAACGGCCTATTACCTCGCGGCCAATCAAAGTCAGCAAACGGCGAATTACCTGAAAGAAGCAGTGATTCTGATCGATCCTTCGCAAAATCCCGACGGTCGGGACCGGGCAGCCAACTGGCACAATGCCTACAAATCGTTCCCTGCGGTAAGTGATCCGGCGGATCTGGAGCATAATCAGGCCTTTCCGGGTGGGCGGGTGAATCATTATTTCACCGACCTCAACCGCGACTGGCTGAGTGCCGAGCAGATTGAAAGTAAAAACCGCGTCGATTTCTCACACCGCTGGTATCCAAACGTGCACATTGATTTTCACGAAATGGGTACCAACAGCACGTATTACTTCGAGCCCACTCCGGCGGGCCACGAGAGCCCCTTGTTACCCCGGGCTTCGTATGATTTCAACGCGACGCTGGCGAAATACCACGCCGAGGCATTGGATGAAATTGGTTCGTTATACTTTACGAAAGAAGCGTTCGATAACCTGTCGCCCATTTATGGTTCCACCTATCCTGACTTTTTCGGGGCGGTCGGGGTTACCTTCGAGCAGGGCAGTTCACGGGGCCTGGTGCAGGAAAGCACGTCCGGCCCGGTAACCTTCGCTTTTACGGTCCGCAACCACGTAGTAACCGGACTCGCCACGCTGAAAGGAGCCTTAGCCGAAAAAGAAAACCTGTTTAAACTGCAAAAAGACTTCTTCAAATCAGCCGTAACGCAGGGGAAAGCCAACCCCGCCAAAGGGTTTGTCTTTGGCGACAGCCGGGATGTGAGTTTGACGAACAAGTTACTTTCGCTCGTACTTCGGCACCGGCTGAAGGTCTACCCGCTCAACTCGGATTTGAGTGTAGACGGCAGGAAGTTCGAAAAAGGACACGCCTACGTTGTTCCTTCCGAGCAGCCTTTTTTCCGCATTGTGCACTCTTTGTTTGAAGAAACCCCTAAGCTCAAAGACAGCGTTTTCTACGATAATACCTCCTGGTCGGTGGCTCATGCCTATGGCTTGCAGTATGCCAAGTTAACCTCAGTTCCCTCGCTGACGAATGCCGTAACGGCGGTTCCCGACGTCAAAGGAAGCGTGGCGGGTGGCAAGGCTTCGCTGGCGTATCTGCTGAACTGGTCGGAATATAATGCGTCCAGAGCTTTGTATTACCTGGTATCGAAAGGGGTATTGGTGAAAACGGCTCTCAAGCCTTTTACCAGTAAAACCACGACTGGAAATCAGAAATTTACCTATGGATCACTCGTCATTCCCGTGGCCGGACAAACCCTTAGCCCCGACAGCCTGTATGCTTTGGTAAGCGAGGCAGCGACGAAAGCCCAGGTAACTTTTGCCGGAACGACGACGGGTTTCAGCGTGGAAGGGATTGACCTGGGCAGTAATAACATCGTTCCCGTTCGGAAACCCGAAGTGGCCCTCATTACCGGAAGTACGGGCGGACTGGCCGAGGCCGGACAAGTCTGGTTTTTGCTGAATGAACACTTGCAGTTACCCGTTTCCAAACTGGATATCAATGCTCTGGGCCGGGTTTCGCTAGATCGGTACAACGTGCTGGTGTTACCGAATGGCAACTACCGGGAACTGAGCAAACCCACCGCCGAGGCCCTTAAAAGCTGGGTGGCCCGTGGCGGAACGCTGATTACCTTCCGCACGGCTTCCGAATGGGCCATTACTCAGGGATTGCTTCACGAACGGGCTTACGTTGATTCTTCAGCTACAAAAAAAGGAGGAAGTAACCGGGTGGATTATGCCCTGAAATCGGAAACGGACGCTCCGAAACGAATCAACGGGGGTATTTTCCTGGCGGATATCGACATCTCGAATCCCGTGGCGTTTGGGTTAACGAACCGTAAAATCTACTTCACCAAAACGGGAACTACGATTCTGTTACCCAGCAAAGACAAATATGCTACCGTGGCTCAATACCTTCCGTCGTCGTACATCAGCGGATACATTACCAAGGATAACATTGCCAAAATCAATAATACCGCTTCCATTCTCATTGGGCAGAGCGGACAGGGTAAGGTCATTGCTTTTGCGGAAGATCCCACGTATCGTCATTACTGGCACGGCACGAATCGACTTTTCCTGAACGCTGTTTTCTACGGAAATCTGATTCAGTTGCAATCCGGTTTTCAGGGAGCCGAAGAGGAATAATACCTGAATTATAGAGATTTTTAAAGGTTACTTCCCTTGCGGGAGTAACCTTTTTTATGTTCCATGAAAATGAAATCAAAATTCAATCGCCGTGGTTGGTGTCCTCACCAACCAAAACTACTTTCCAATACAAAACTTGCTTCCAAAAATGGCTGGTGTCCTCACCAGCCATGGAAATTAAACGGGTTTGCATTAGTTAATAATAGAAAATAAATGGAATAGTATTCATCCGGATAAAAACACTTGAGCCAAAGCAAATAGTATAAATCTTAGAATGTTTTGGCTTGTTGAATAAGCTTCACAATTGCATAATATTCACGTTTCCTTTAGATAATATACCCCTTGTTTCTTTGTAGAAGAATTGAGGAGTATGAGCACTGTATTACGCATTATCTTTCTGGGATTACTTGCTCACGCAGGTTATAGTCAGCGATCAGTAACTGTGACGCGTTCCTTTACGACGGATTCGCTGGGAGCGTGTCAGGGCGTTAGTTGCCTGAATCAGAAGGTCTATTTGTACGGGGATCGGGAAGTGGGAGTGATTCGGGAGTATGCCTGGAAAAAGGACTCCCTGCATTACACCAAACGAGAAGTTCGATTGACGCAGAACGGAAAGGATTTGATTAACCATCCCACCGGAATAGCCTGTCATTCTGATTTACCGGTGTTTATCGGAAACAGCATTCGTCTGAATCAGGAAGGAACGCTCTGGAAAGCAGTGATTTATGCCATCTACTGGAAAGGCCTCTGGAAAACCGGAACGCTGGACGGGAATGTGATTCAGACCATTGAAGACGACGCCTGCATTCAGGGCACGCGTCCGGAATACGTGGAGTATGCAGGGAATTGGGTCGTTGCTACGGCCGATTACGGGAACAGGAATAATGAAGTGCGGCTCTACGATCCGCAGCGGTTAACGAAGGCCCGCAGGACCTCGGAACCGGGCGTCGTGCTGAAAAAGTTCAAATGTTCACCCTGGGTTCAGAACCTCCACTGGATTCCTGAAAAACGGCAGTTAGTACTGATTCAGAATCAGATTGAAGGCCGGAAATGGCGATTAACTTTTCTGGATTTTGATCGTTCTATTGCTCAGGGAAGCGAAGTAGTTTTAAACGTAATTGATTATACCTACGCGGATGAGTTAGAAGGATTTTCCATACTTCCTCAGAAAAATAAAGGATTACTAGTGACGTCTTCCAGAGCTTTAAATACGCATATAGTAGCCATTGAATAAGCTAAAAAAGATAGCGATAGGTTACATAAACGTAATTCCAAAATCCACTACTCATTCGATCTGTTGTTCATCAATTCTTGGCAGACACCTGTCAGGCAGGAATTGTTTTACCCTTTGTTTCTAACCACATTTCAATAGTTTTTTCATGCAAAAACGTCTATTAAAAACGATTCGAAAAACTTCCCTTACGGTGGCTTCTTTGTCGTTGCTGGCAGGTGCGACGGTAGAAGTAGCGGTAGCGAATACGCACCCTTCGCGGGAGGGTATTCATCAGCCCCGTGCCCTGATCCGGATAACGGGGATGGTCCGGGATGATAAAAATGAACCAATTCCCGGAGTCGCCGTGTCTAACAAAGGCACGAATCGGGGAACGGTGACCGATGCGATCGGAAAATATTCGCTGGAGGTAGAACACGGCAGCAAACTGATTTTTTCCTTCATTGGCTATGAATCTCAGGAGGTAACGATTGGGAATCAACAGGTGATCGACGTCATTCTCCAGGAAAGTGCGAGTCAGCTGAACGAAGTGGTGGCTGTAGGTTATCAGACGGTTCGCAAAAGTGACGTAACCGGGGCCATTTCCAGCGTCAAAGCCAAAGAACTGAATCTCAGCACGCCAACGGTGGGTCAGGCTCTGGTGGGTAAAGTGGCCGGGGTGCAGATTTCGCAGGTAAGCGGAGCTCCGTATAACAGCACGAAAATCCGGGTACGGGGTGTCGGTTCCATCAACGCCAGCTCCGATCCTTTATACGTCATTGATGGCTATCCGGCGGGGAATGATGTGTTCATTAACCCCAATGACATTGAGTCGATTGACATTCTGAAAGATGCGGCTTCGGCGGCCATTTACGGCTCCCGGGCGGCGGGTGGTGTGGTTTTGATCACGACCAAACGAGGTAAAGAAGGTAAGGGCCGTCTGGATTATGATTTTCAGTACGGACTGAACCAGCTGAGCAAAAAAGTGAAATTGCTTAATAGTGAAGAGTTTGCCCAGCTGGTCATTGACGGTCGTAATAACACCTACCGGGATCTGATCCGGAATGCGGGTAAGTCCTGGAATGATGCCATGTTTTCGGACGATAACGCCACGCGTATCACCAAAGTAGGAAGCGGCAGTAACTCCAACAGTTTCAGCATTCCGACGGAACTGTATGATTTTGGCAGTCAGACGATGATTAAGCCGAAGTATAATACCGACTGGCAGGATGAACTGTACCGACTGGCTACCGTGCAACGCCACAACCTGACCTTCTCGGGCGGCACCAAAGACGTGCGTTATGCCATCAGCGGCGGATACATGAACCAGCAGGGAATCATCGTAACGACGGGTCAGGAACGACTGAACCTGCGGGCTAACATTGACGGGCAGGTCAGCAGGCGTCTGAAAGTAGGGGCCAACCTGGCCCTGACTTCCAATCAGAACCGGGAAGTTCAGGAAGGCCGTTTTGACCGGGGTCCTATTCTGGGAGCCCTGTTGTATATGCCCATTTTCAAGGCGTATAATGAAGACGGTTCCTTTGCCAAGTTCGAGGCTTCGTCCCAGTCTCCCCTGTATGCCTACCAGACCATCGAAAACCCGGTGGCGGTGGCTTCCGAAACCATCATCCGTCGCAAAGGATTACGCAGCACCTACAACGGAAATGCGACGTACGAAATTCTGCCCGGCTTCAATGCCAAGGTTAACCTCGGTATGCAGACCTATAACGAGAAATACGAGTATTACCTGCCCACGAGTTTAAGCAGTGGCAACTACGCTCCCGGTTCGCCGCAGGCCATTGCGGCGGCTACGGCCACGGCTCAGACCCTGACGCAGGTAGACCGTCTGGCGGAATTTACCCTGAATTACAGCCGGAAATTCGGCAAGCACAGCATCGACGCTTTGGCGGGGTATACGGCCCAGAAATTTCAGAATGACCTGATCAGCCTGACGGCCCGGGGCTTCCAGAATGATCGTATTCAGGAAATTACGGGTAAGGGAGCCGATCCTTCGCTGTTTTCGCTGAACTCCGGTTCCGGCAAATACACCTGGACGCTGCTTTCGTATCTGGCCCGGGTGGGATATAACTTCGACGATAAATATTTTCTAACGGGTTCCTTCCGTCAGGACGGTTCGTCCCGTTTTGGTCCACTTAATAAATGGGGCGTGTTCCCTTCCGTGTCCGGTGGCTGGAATATCTCGAAAGAGAATTTCTACGGCGATTGGTTAGGAGCCGGTTCTTCGCTGAAATTACGTGGAAGCTGGGGGTTGAGTGGTAATAATAACATCGGTAACTACAGTTTCCAGCAGGTGATGAACAGTCCGGGCGGGGTGGTGTTTGGAAACAACACCATTGAATCGGCCCTCTGGTCGAGCGTGATTCGGGATGCCAGTCTGGGCTGGGAGTCCACGTCACAGTACAACTTCGGGGTTGATGCCGGCTTATTCAATAACCGCCTCTTCATCATGGCTAATTATTACGTGAGCCGTTCATTCAACCTGCTCTTTAACCAGCCTTTATCGGCAGTTTCCGGAGCCGCGACGATGTTGACTAACCTTCGCGATTCCCGCGTGCAGAACAAAGGCTGGGATTTTCAACTCGATGCCCGCCTCATCTCTACGGCTGACTTCAAGCTGAACGCCAGCGGTAACATTTCCATCAACCGTAATAAAGTCCTGAATATGGGGGGGGCCAGTACCATCATCACCAACGGGGCCGAACGTTCGTACCTGACGCACATCACGCAGGAAGGTCAACCGATTGGGATGTTCTATGGATTCAGGGTAAAAGGTATGGTTCGGGAATCAGACATGGAAAATCTGGCGGCCGATAATGCTCAGTATAACTCCGCCACGCAATCCTTCCCACAAGGCTATCAGATCAAAGGACCCGCTCGTTCGACGGCTTCGAGTAACCCCCTGCAACCCGGCGATTTATACTTTGAAGACGTGAACGGCGATGGTGTTGTGAACGATGCGGATAAAACGGTCATTGGCTCGCCACATGCCAAATTCACCTACGGTTTTGCGATCAATGCCACGTATAAAAACTTCGATTTCAGTTCCTCATTCAACGGTTCCTACGGCAATCAGGTGCTGGACGGTCAGGATTATTACCTCTTCAATATGGAAGGTTCGGGTAACCAGTATTCCATCGTGAAAGACCGCTACCGTTCGGAAGCTCAGCCGGGGAACGGCCAGGTCTACCGGGCTGCTCGCGGAGGTACGCAAAGCAACAGTACACGTCTGTCGACTTTTTACCTTCAGGACGGCTCTTTCCTGCGTTGCACGAACCTGATGCTGGGCTATACCCTGCCTTCGAAATGGTTCACCGAACGCGGCCTGAGCAATGCCCGCGTGTACGTTTCGGTGGATAATGCCTTCACGCTCACGAAGTACAAAGGCTATAACCCCGAAGTGGATTATAACAACGGGGCCAACCTGACGCCCGGCGTGGACTACGGAAAATACCCGCTGGTTCGGGGCTATAACGTAGGGGTAAAGCTGAGTTTCTAATTCCGAAAAAGACCTGTTCTTTTCTTAATGAATGATCATCATGAATAAACGATTGATACAGATTGCCAGTCTGGTAGCCATGGTTTCGCTGGGCTCGTGTGATAAAAACTTTGTGGTGGAATACGATCCCAACGCCATTCCTACCGAACTCTATTTCCAGTCAGAAAGCGATGTGAAACTGGCCGTGAATGGCGTCTACCAGGCTCTGCGGAGTTCGAATACGGTAGGCGAAAACAGTGGACTGTTCACGGACGAACGTTCCGATGACACGGGACGCAATGATAACCAGTCGAATGCCGGAGAGCCGTTTCAGTTCAACGATTTCTCGCTCTTACCCAGTAATACCAACCTGAAATCGCACTGGCTGGCTCTATACGAAGCCATTTCCCGTTGCAACCTCGTGCTGGATAACATTGACAAGGTAACCTACAGCGATCCGGCCACGAAGGTGAATTATCAGGCGGAAGCCAAGTTTGTGCGGGCTTTTCTGTACTTCCAGCTGGTTCGGAAATGGGGCGATGTGCCGCTGGTGTTACGTCAGTTGAAAACCAAGGCCGAGGTAGACGAACACACCTTCCGGGAGAAAAAGGAAAAAGTGTACGAGCAGATCGTGACGGATTTGAAGGAGGCCGCGGCCAGCACGCTTCCCGATCATCAGCCCGTGGCTTCCAAAGGTCATACGTCAAAAGTGGCTATTCATGCCTTGCTGGGTAAAGTATACCTGACGATGGCCACGACGCTGGATCAGGCCAATCGTACGGCGAATTTGAACCTGGCGAAGACGCATCTGATGGAAGCCTATAACAAAAAAGCGTTCAGCCAATTAAAGGATATTCCTTATACAGATGTGTTTGACGTAGCTAAAAAATCTACCAATCCCGAGATTATCTGGCAGATTGTCAATCGTCAGGGAGATGTGAATTACGCTTCCAGTATTGCGGCGAACACGCAGGCCAAAGGCGAAACCATCAACTCCCTGAAACCCGGCACGGGCGTGGGGGGTAATGTAACGATGGATCTGGTGAAGGAATACGAAGAGGGAGATCTCCGCAAAGATTTCTCCATGAAGTTTGCCAGTGACGCATCCGTCCGGGACTGGTTCATTACCAAATACCGCGATGCCAGTGCAGCGGCCAGTACGCTGGGATACGGAGGTAACGACTGGATCTTACTCCGTTACGCCGATGTGATTCTCATGCTGGCGGAAACGCACCAATACCTGGGCGAGGACGCTACGGCCATTCAATATTTGAACATGGTGCGGGAGCGGGCGGGGCGTCCGACGTACCAGAACATGCAGAATGATGCGACGTACAAGTCAAAATTTCCAACGCTGAAACTGGCCATTCTGCACGAACGCCGGGTGGAGTTAGCCTTCGAACACCAACGCTGGTTTGACCTGCTTCGCACCTTTACGCCGCAGGAACTAGTCGCGTACTTCAAAGCCAAATCGCAGGCCGATTTCGGTATTGCCAAGTTGTCTAACTTCGGAACCAAGGATGTGTATTACCCCATTCCTTTCGACGAAAACAAACTGAATCCCGAAAAAATGTACCAGAATCCGGGGTATTGATTTTGTGAAATTTGATGGTTAACCAGACAACCCGCCAATGACCCGGCGGGTTGTTTGGGTTAGGTATCCCTGAACGCAGGCTGAATCAGTCCACCAACCTGTCATCTTGCCCGCAGGGGGAAACCTTACTTGGGCTGAAGGTAAGCCTTGATGACTGGAGAGTAGTTCGCAAAGGCCAGTAAGGTCCCTCGCTTCGCTCAGGAAGACAGATGGTGTGAGGGATGCTCTATTATTCTACAATGATATTCTCTATCCTGTCATTTCGACCGTAGGGAGAAACCTTACTGAGAGGTGGAGACGACTTTCCAACACTGAAACTACTCTCATCTCCCGGTAAGGTCCTTCGCTTCGCTCAGGATGACAGATGGTGTGGGGCAGGAATGAGTTATAAACAGAAAAGCTGCCAGCTTTTCTGCTGGCAGCCTTCATCAGGGTGGTTTTCAAATCAGGAATTGCTTACAAAGCCAGACTAACTTCCTCCGTTTCGTATAACTCGGTAAGAATAGCCAGGACTTCATTAACTTCTGCAAACGTATTATCCGCTCCGAAGGAGAAACGAACGTTTTCTCTGCCAAAACTGGAAGGAATCTCCTGTAAGACGTGGGAGCCTCCGGCCAGATTGGAACAGGCACTACCGCCCGAAACGGCGATACCGCGTTGATCCAGGGCTTCAACTAACGAACAGGGGCCGTCGAGTAGCGGGAATGCCACATTAATCAATCCGGGTAAACTTGCTTCGAAGCTTTGACATCGACCATTGAACGAAACACCGGGGATTTGCCGCTGGATTTCGTCGATGAAATGTGTTTTCAGGGAATTCAGATGAGCGATAGTTGACGTTTGATGCGTGATCGCCAGTTCCAGAGCTTTGGTTAATCCCACAATACCGGGGATGTTTTCCGTGCCGCCGCGTTGGCCACCTTCCTGTCCGCCTCCACTGAGTAAGGCTGGTAAGCGATGTCCCTGTCGGGCGTATAAAAAGCCAATTCCTTTAGGTCCCCGGAACTTATGAGCGGAAGCCGTGGCAAAATCAACCGCATGCAGCGGCACAGGAACCTTGCCGATGCTTTGTACCGTGTCCGTATGAACATAAGCTCCGTACTGACGGGTCAAGGCCGCTACTTCTTCGAGATTCAGGAGCGTGCCCAGTTCGTTGTTCGCGTGCATGAGGCTGACCAGGCCGTTGGGGTGTTTTTCGAGCCATTGGGTTAAGTCAGGAATGGAGACCTGACCCTGCTCATCCAGTTGAACGTAGTCCAGCTGAATGCGACCCGCCTGTGCCAACTGGTTAAGGGGTTGCAGCACGGCTTTATGTTCAATCTTTGACGTAAGTACGTGCCGGATGTTATATTGCTGAATACTGCTTTTCAGAGCGAAGTTGTCAGCTTCGGTGCCTCCTGAAGTGAAAATAATTTCTTCGGGATTGATAGTCAGTAAATCAGCAATTTGTCGACGGCTGGATTGGATTACCTTTTTAGCTTCCCGGCCCGCCCAGTGACTGGAAGAAGCATTTCCAAAATGTTGCGTGAAATAAGGTAAAAGGGCTTCCAGAACAGGAGCAGACAAAGAAGTAGTGGCGGAGTTGTCGAAATAAATAGCCATGGTATAAAAGCTGATGAAGGGTTGATGAGTATATAGCTGATTCATGCGGGTATCATTAGAACCCGGAGCATGAATGGCTTTGGAATGATTGAAAATGAAATCTCGTGACAAACGAGAGTCTGTCTTAACTCAGCAGAGAGAAGCAGGCCGATCGATTCTTTGAATTTGGGGAGAATGGCATGGCATATTGGGTTTATAGTTCCTAAAAAACGTTAGGCAGGTTAGCACTGATTCCGCTTCGGAAAGTTGCTAAGGATTCATCGAGCCTGTCTCTCCTCCTTTCTGTATAAGCCCCAACTACCGCTGGTAATTGAAGACCATGCAAAGTAACATCCAAAAAATAAACAATACAAATAAAGTCTATAGAAATAATAGATTAAAAGAGTGCTTAATAGAAATATTTTAGTTAATATCTTGAATACAAGATATATATGAAAGATAATTTTTCGAAAAAAACCTATTTTAAACGTGATAGCACTAACATTTCTTTTCCGGCGTAAGTTTAGTTAATTGAAAACGCAATCCCGTATGAAGTCATTTCTGAAGCTGGTTATTATTCTTTTTTGCTTTCCTGTCTATTCATTTGCTCAGTCCACTTCGCTCGAAAAAGCTACCTTATTACGGGCCCGGGCAGGCTTACCTTTCTTTTTTGAAAAAGTTAAGGCAGGCAAATCAGTCACCGTAGGCTACCTCGGCGGCAGTATTACCGAAGCCGGAAAAGGCTGGCGGGAGCAGTCCTTAACCTGGATGCAGCAAAAGTATCCTCGGGCTCAGTTTCGCGAGATCAACGCAGGCATTGGTGGCACGGGTTCGGATTTAGGCGTTTTCCGGGTGCAGACGCAGGTGCTGGATCGAAAGCCCGATCTGATTTTTGTGGAATTTGCGGTGAATGATAACGGCAAAACCCCGGGTCAGATCTATAAAGCTATGGAAGGCATCGTGCGGAAAACCTGGCGGCAGCGTCCGCAGACGGATATCTGTTTCGTCTATACGCTGACGGCAGACCTGGCACCCACGTATCAGCAGGGGAAATTACCGGCGTCGGCCTTAGCCATGGAGCAGATTGCCGAACACTACGGTGTACCCAGCGTATGTCTTGGACTGGAAGTGGCGGAGCTAGCCAAACAGGGAAAGCTGATCTTTAAAGGTAAACCAGGGGACACGCCTGATCAAATCGTTTTCTCCGCCGATAATGTACATCCTTACCCGGAAACGGGGCATCGGCTCTATACAGAAGCCCTGGCCCAGGCTTTAGAGCAACTGGCCGGACTAAAGACAACGCTGCAAAAGCATGAACGGGTCGAGCCGTATGTAAAAGATAACTGGGAAGCCGCCCGCATGATTTCACCGGATTCCCTGAAAAAAGTTGGAAACTGGGTTACGATCACGCCCGAAACGGACCCGGTTGCTTCAGCCCTGAAACATCGGTTTTCGAGTCTGGTGAAATCCAACACGCCGGGGGATTACCTGGAAGTGAAAATGAAAGGCCTGGCTTGCGGTGTTTACGATGCCATGGGCCCGGGAACGGGGCAATACGTCATGGAAGTAGACCCAAACTTCAGACAGACTATTTCCCGGTTTGATGCCTACTGCACCGATTACCGCTCGAATTTTTTCGTGGTACCTACCCAGCCTGACCAGGCCCATACCATTCGATTTAGAGTCTCGGATGAAAAGTTAGATAAAGCCGCCATTCTGAAAACCCGTAATCAAACGATCGATAACCCGCAGCGTTTTCGGGAAAATGCCTGCTATGCGGGAATGCTGCTGCTGGTAGGAGAGCTGGTGCCGTAATCAAAAGGAACCGTTAAAAAAGTCTTTTCACCACCGGACACGGCTTTGCGGTTTGCGTTTGATTACCCATAAATTCGGTCGTACATTCCAGGGTATTCACCTCTAAATAACCTGAATTTATGCTCCCCTTCGTCCACTCTCTGACGGGTCTGATTCACCTTTTCTCCGCTATAATTGCCATGGGTAGCGGAGCTTATGTGCTGGTAACCGTAAAGGCCACCCAACGCCATCGGCAGATCGGCTACGTCTACGTAGCCAGCATGTTAACGCTGAACGCGACGGCTTTTCTGATTTATGATTTATTTGGTCATTTTGGCCCCTTTCACATCGCCGCTATCTTCAGTACCGTTTGTGTGGCCGGAGGGATGATTCCGTTGCTTTTAAGGATGAAAGGCTGGATTTATTACCATTATTTCTTCATGAACTGGTCGACGATTGGGTTGTATGCCGCTTTCTGGGCCGAAACGTTAACCCGAATGGGTAATGGGAAGAATTTCTGGCCATTGGTGATGATTGCTACCCTGATAACCGTTTCCGTCGGAGCTTACCTGGTTAATCGGAATAAGGCGAGATTACTGAAGAATCATTGACGTGTAGCAGAGGCTTTAAATAAAATGATAACCTTTGGGAGAGGCCAGATATATAGAGTAAAAAAATCTGATATGAAATCTTTACTTTCGGTTATCTTCTTCACGGTATCCCTGAGCAGTTTTGCTCAAAATCCCTATTATACTACTCCTTCAGTTCCCAGATCCAGTTACCAGGTTAATCCTAATCCACCCGTCCAATACAATAGCGGCTATACCCGAAGCAATGGAACCGTAGTTGACCCTTATTATTCAACCAGACGGGATAATAGTAACTCGAATAACTATTCTACGCAGGGTAACGTAAATCCGTATACTAATCAGCAGGGACAAAAGGCAAGAGATTATAGCAGTGAAGCGTTGAATTACGGACAAAACCGCACCATTCATCAGGGGTCCAGAGGCGGCCAATATTACATCAATGATAATGGAAATAAGGTGTATGTTCCCAAGCGAAACCTGGGGTATTAATTCAATAAGTTTCATCCGGGGAGCTATCCATTGGCGGATAGCTCCCCGGATGGTTTATGGACTTTTTAAAACCACTCATTTCTACTGACATAGGGCTGTCACCGGCGGGTTAGACCTTTGGATTCGTTCTCACTTATACTCGAATCGACATGTCTATTAAAATGAACGCCGGGCTTATTACGTCCCGATTGACCGAAACGAAACGTTTTTACCAGGAAGTATTTCAGTTCGGAATTACGTTTGAAAACGAGTTTTTCCTCCTGATGCATACGCCCGATCATACGGCCGAAATCAGTTTTATGTTGCCGGAACACCCTTCGCAGGATCGTCTTTTTCACGCGGAGTTTAACGGTAAAGGGGTTTTTCTAACGCTGGAAGTGCCGAATGTAGACGAAGAATACGAACGATTGAAAAGCCTGAACATTCCCATAGCCCTGGAACTGCGGAGCGAGCCCTGGGGCGATCGTCACTTTGCCATTGTTGATCCTAACGGAATTGGTGTAGATGTCGTGACGTATTGTTCAGCCTGATAATGTCATTGAAAAGCCGGTTTAGCTTCAGCTAAACCGGCTTTTCAATGACAGGAAAGAATTAGTTGGGTAGGAACACGCTGAAGGTAGCTCCGTTGCCCTCTTCGCTCTGAGCGGTAATGGCTCCACCGTGATTGGCGGCCACTTTTTCGCAAATCGCCAGTCCTACACCCGTTCCGGCAAATTTATTTTTGTCGTGTAACCGCTGGAAAACCTGAAAAATGCGTTTCACGTATTTTTCGTCGAAACCGACGCCGTTATCTTTTACATCAATGCGGTAATAATCGGTGGTCTGCTTGGGTGGTTTAATCTGGGGAGGCAGGTCGGCCCGATGAATGATTTTCCAGCTTATATCCACTTCGGGTTTTACTCCGTCTCGATGGAATTTGATACCATTCGAGACGAGATTCTGAAAGAGCTGAGTCAGCTGTAAAGCGTCACCTTTCACCCTGGGAAGATCGGATACCTGAATGGTGGCGTCAGCTTCCTGAATGGATATTTCCAGATCAGCCAGAACCGTTTTCAGCACTTCGTTGAGGGGAACGTCGAGGGCGGTAATCTGTTGAGTCGTGATTTGGGAAAAACTCAGCAAATCCTTGATTAAGGTAGACATTCGGCCTGCCGCCGTTTGCATCCGCTCCAGATACACGAGGCTACTGCCTAAATCCTGGCTATGTTGCTGCTTAATTAAGGTGCTGAAGGACTGTATTTTACGAAGGGGTTCCTGTAAGTCGTGCGAAGCAATGTAGGCAAACTGCTGGAGTTGTTCGTTAGATCGCTGTAAATCATAGACCGTCTGCTGTAGTTCTTTGGTTCGCTGCTGAACCTGTTCGTCAAGCTCGTTGGATAAATCCCGGTAGCGAGCTTCACTGGCCTGCAGGGCCCGGTGAATCAGTACAATTTCCGTTACTTCGGTACACACTTCCAGAACGCCCGTTTGCCGGTTTCCTTCGAAATAGGGCGTCAGTAAAATATTGAAATACCGATGTTCAAGCGTTCCATTTTTAAGCAGGGGAATCTCCAGAGCGTAGGCCTGGTCGGGCTCGCCGGTTTGGTAGACGTTTTGGCAGCGTTCCACAAAATCGTGACCTTTCAGTTCCGGCAGAACTTCCAGTAAGGGTTGTCCAATCATTACATCTTCCCGCTGAATGAGCGATAACATGGTCTGATTGATCAACTCAATGGTTAATTGTTCCCCTTTCACCAGTAACATCGCCACGGGTGCCTGCTGAACCAGATTCCGAAGGCGAATTTCAATTTGCCGGCGGGATTGGTTCAGATTGATCTGAGCCCGGACTTTCGTTAGTAATTCCTGCCCCGAAAAGGGTTTAACCAAGTAATCATCCGCTCCTGCTTCCAGTCCATCAATCCGGGCCTCCTGCCCCGCCCGTGCGGACAGGAAGATCAGTGGAATGTGAGCCGTTGACGCATTTTTCTTGAGATGAGCCAGTAAATCCTTACCGTCCATAACGGGCATCATGATGTCACTCAGAATCAGATCTGGCGGAAAAGAGTTACTTATTTTTTCCAGAGCATCGGCTCCGTTCACCGCCGTCTGAATCGAGAAGTAGGGCTCGAGCAATCGCGTCAGATACGCCCGCATATCGGCATTATCGTCCACGATAAGGATGTGCGTATTTTTATTAACCTCGGAAAAATCCGCGTCCATTGGCTCTTTTACTGGCTTTTCGTCATCCAGCATGGTGCTGGCTTCCTTGACGAAAGAGTCGGCCAGATGGCTGATGCCGATGGAAGTCGATTCTTCAATGATCTGACTGTCGGGCAGGTGGTTTTTGCCCAGCGGAATCCGGACGGAAAACGTAGATCCCTGTCCTTCCACACTGGTCAGGCTGATGGTGCCCCCGTGCAGGCGTACCAGTTCGTGAACGAGAGAAAGGCCAATGCCGCTTCCTTCGTAGGTTCTCCCCCCGGCATTTTCCACCCGGTGAAAACGTTCAAACATGTGCGGCAACTCTTTCTCCGGTATGCCCACGCCCGTATCGGTGACGTGCAGCACGGCCTGATTTTGTTCGGAGGTCAGGCTGACCCGAACGCCGCCTTCCAATGTATATTTAAAGGCATTGGACAGTAGATTAAGAACAATTTTCTCCCACATTTCTCCGTCGGCATAAGCGGGAGCGGGGAGGGGTTCGCAATGAACCTCAAAGCTCAGGCCGGCTCTTTCGATCAGTGATCGGAAACTGCTGGACAAGTCCGTAGTCAGAGCTACCAGATCAACCGGGCGATAGGTGGCCTGAACCCGGTTTGCTTCAATTCTGCTGAAATCAAGCAGGTTATTTACTAATTTTAATAAACGCAGAGCATTCCGGTGCGTAGCTTCGACGGGGGCTTTGTAGGGAGATTGAACCAGTTGATGATCGCTCAGTAACTCCTCCAGCGGCCCAAGCATCAGGGTTAGGGGCGTACGGAACTCATGGCTGATGTTACTGAAAAAAGCCGTTTTTGCCCGGTCAATCGCGGCCAGAGCTTCGGCCTTTTTCTGCTCTTCCTGATAGGAATATACATTCGAGAAAGCCGTATTGATGGTATTGGCCAGCAGGGCATAAAAGTTCAGGTAATCCTGATCGATGGCCCGGTGTGGACTGACGCCCGCCAGTAAAAAACCGATGGGTTGTTCTTTGGTAGAAAGCAGGATGGGCAGACGAATAAGCGTATGAGGGGAATCTTCGTAAGGCCCGCCCTCGATACGACCCAGCCGTTCGGCTACGTTTTCAATGGTCAGGGTTTCTGACAGGTCAACAAGCCAATCGGTAGAGGCCACGTCCAGTTCCCGCAGATGATCGGGAAGCGTACCCTCCGGTTTCAGGCCCGTGGTCTGCTTTAAGGTAGCTTTCTGAGTATCGGAATCAAGCTCATAAAAAAGCAGGTAGGGTAAATCCAGACTTAACTCTTCCTGGATGGAAGCGATGCTTTGGTAAATCTCTTCGTTCTCCTTGGCCTGCCCCGTAACAGCTGCTACGTCACGAAGTACTTTCGTACGGCGGGCACTTAGCATTTTATCCGTGGTTTCGGTAATAGGGTGAAAAATCCCGCCTACTTCGCCGGATTCATCCCGAATGGGAGCAAAGGAAAACGTCATGAATGTTTCTTCCAGATAGCCGTAGCGATCCAGAAACATGCGTTGATCTTTGATATACGTACCTTCTCCCTGCTGCCCACGCGTGAATTTGTCACCGACCACGGGTAAAGCCGTTTCCCAGCAGATACGGAAATTCTGTCCCATGGACTCGGGATGTTTGGCTCCGCAAATGGGTCGATAGCTGTCGTTGTAAATCTGAATCGTTTCAGGACCCCAGGCAATCAGGATTGGGAATGTAGAAGAAAGACACAAACTCACCGAAGTACGCAAACTTTGCGGCCAGGTTTCAACTGGTCCCAGCGGTGTTTTGGACCAGTCCATGGACCGGATTAATTGACCCATTTCGCCACCACCGGCTAAAAATTGCTCCGTAGATTCAGTTTCAGTCATAAGCGGGGTACTTTATGAGATATAGAATAAGTTTGGGGATGAGTCGTCTATGCCTGCTATTGATAGGATAGCAATCCTATCAAATAATCATAATGAGGTAAAATTGTTTAGCTCAACACTTATTAAATAGAACTTAACACCTCAGTCGTACCTGCCCTGCGTCGCTTCGAATGATCATTGAGCTAACGTATCTGATCAGATCAAGAAACGAATATTGCTCAGTGAATTTCCTGTCCTAACGGATGACTTAGAATAGGTACCTGGGAGGCCTTGAAGAAGAAGGGGTACAAGCAGCAATAGTTAATAAAAAAAGCCATCGTAACGCGAGTCACGATGGCTTGGGGGACGTCAGGAAATCAATTATCCAATAACCAGGTTAGAGCCCGAGCTGAATACCTGCCTGGAAACGCGGTCGAACGTGAAGTCGAGCCGCCCCAGGTTAATTCCTCCAAACCCTACCTGATTCACCAGGACGGGTTTGCCATCCAGGTTTTTAAACGTTTTGGGTTCGGGTAAGAAGGTATGGGTGTGGCCTCCAATAATCAAATCGATGTTGCGGGATTGTGCCGCCAGCACCGGGTCAATCACTTCGGAAGGATCACCTTTATAGCCCAAATGCGAAAGGCAAATGACCAGGCTGCATTTTTCTTCGTTGCGTAAATAAGCCGCCACTTCGTTGGCTTTTTTGAGGGGGTCCATGAATTTCGTCTCCCCAAATAACTTGGCGGGAATCAGTCCCACCGGCTGGATGCCCAGCCCGAAAACCCCAATCTTTAAGCCTTTTACCCGGAATACTTTGTAAGGCTTCACCAGTTCCTGTAAGGGCGTATTCGTAAAGTCGTAATTGGCTACCAGCACCGGAAACGTCGCGTGGGTACGAATCTGACGGGCAAACAGCTCCATGCCCCCGTCAAAATCGTGGTTACCCATGGTGATGGCATCGTAACCCAGCATACTCAGGCTCTGGACTTCGGGTTCGCCATGAAAGAGATTGAAATACGGTGTTCCCTGAAAAATATCTCCGGCATCGAACAGCAGAACGTGTTCTTCCTGCTGACGGATCTGGCTCAGCAATCGGGCCCGATTCACTACACCGCCCTTACCGGCATTGCGGTCGCCCGCGGGAAAGGGATCCAGGTGGCTATGGGTATCGTTGGTATGGAGAATAGTCACTTTCAGGGAAGACGCTTCGGTTTCTGCCCAGCTGTCAAAAGAGGTGCCGCCCCACACCAAAGCTCCGCCCAGGCCCGTAAGCTGACGAAAGAACTGACGACGATTTGAAATCATGAAGATGTGTTTTGAGTGGGAAGCAGGGAGTTTTGGGTAGAGAACGACTGAAGTAACTCTAAACGCAAAACCCTAAACCCGATCTTATTGTAACACCACCCGACCGTCGAGTTGAGGATTCAGGATCTGGTGGCTTTGACCTTTTTGAGTGAAATAATTACGGATCGCGTCCCGCATGAGGTAATTCAGGGGTTCGGATTTCAGACAGTTTTTCAGGAAAGAAGCACTGTCGCCCCCCGTCGCTACGTAATCGCTAACCAGAATGCGGTAGGTTTTCTGCGGATCAAAGGGTTTGCCCTGTATCCAGACCTCAAGGGGCTTTCGGGTTTCTTTGTCCACCACCAGTTTCATGCCCGATTCCGCATCCTGACGGGCAGCGGTGTATTCAATGAACTGCCGCATGGTTTCACCCGAAAGCGTCAGCACAACCAGGTCATTGTCAAAAGGCATGATCTCATAGACGTTACTCAGAGTCACGTTACCCTCTGGAACGTCCGCCCGGATGCCGCCGTTGTTCATCTGAGCAACGTCAATCGGAGCCCCGTACCGTTTTTGTCCTTCTTCCAGAAAAAGGTCCGTTAACAGATTGCCCAATTCCGATTCGGGTCCGCCTTTTTTCAAACGTCTGGCGGAAGTAACCAGCACCTGATTCATGGAACGACCCAGGCTGTCCTGATAAGGTTTGAGATACGTAGCCAAAGCTCCGCCAGTTCGGGATGAAGCTACCTGAGCCGTGGTATCCGTAACGGGAATAAGGGCGGTATGCGTGGAATGAGCCGAGTAATACCGGGTGCCTGAACAGGCTGATAATAAGGATAGTCCCAGCAGGAAAATCCAGGAATGTTTGGCCATACGAATAACCTGATGAAGTATGGATTTGGAAGCCGGCACCGGCACGAATGAGAGGCCCGCGTGGTTCCAGGGAAAATTTGGTTTTATACAAAGGTACAACGCTTTTGCCCTGAGAAAATTAAAGGAAGTTTAAGCTTTCTCAAAAACGGGTGTATTACGTTCGTTCCTCCGTAAACAAAAAATGCCCGCTCCAGGCAGGCATTAAACAGAGAATAATCAGCGGTTTATCGCAAACCCTTCCATTGCTGAACCAGCCGGTTGGTAATGATTTGGTAACCCTGGTCGGAGGGATGAAGGCCATCGTAGGTTAGGGCCACAGACTCCGGGGGGTAGGGATATTCATCCGTTTCGGGATTGAATGGAATGTCGAGGTAAGCCGGATAGGTGTAATTCTGATACTGACCCGTTTGTGGATTTTTCAGACGTTTGAAATGCACCATGTGGTCGAGGGTTAATTCGGAATCATGGTATAAATCAACCACCGGAAACTTTTCAGAGGCTCCAATAGCTACAATGGCATTGGCGACCTGCTCCAGCGTCTGATCCATCTTCGGTTTGTACGAGCCATACGCATGGTTGGACGGATTGTTGATGTACACAAAATCACCGCGTTGCATGGGAGTAATCAGAATGATCCGGGCCCGTTTATTCAGGCTGCGGAATTTATCGACAATCGTTCGGAAGGAGCCGTAGATAGTGGCGTTTCCCGTGGCTTGTTCGTAGTCGGTGAGTGAACCAATCCGTTTGCCCTGCCACCAGTCATTTGTTCCCAGGAAGATGGTGTATACATCGGCTTTGACCAGCCCCAATGACTCAACGCTTTCGGCAATTTTTACGGCAGTCCAGCCATTATGACCCTGGTTAATGTAGTCAACCTGCGGGTAACGTTCCTTAATAAGTGTCAGGTAACCCTTCGTAATCCGATGGCCGGTTTCATCGGGATGATCGTTCAAATACGTAATGGAATCTCCCAGAGCCAGCCAGGTAATTTTGCGGGGAGCGGCCCCTAAACAAAGAAAAAGCAGGCAAAACAGGGCCAGAAAACGTTTCATGGTAAGGTATTAAGAGGTGTGTTAACGAAGACGGAAGCAGAAAGGCTTTACATCCATTTTTTTCGAAAAATCGTCTCCAGCTCATTCAATTCCTAAACGGACCGCATCTATTTTAAAGTTTTCGCGAAAAATGAGTGAGACAAATTTACTCTTAAAAAGACCGGTTAGATAAAAAAAGGATTGAGGAACTGGTCCTCAATCCTTTTCTAATGACGCTGATAATGAGATCAGGCGGGTATCGGCTGGTTTTTGAAAATGCCCTCAATCACACAGGAAGAGGCCTCTTCGCAAAAGTCCAGTCCGGAATAATCCGGGTTATAGCCACCAATGTACGGAACCGCCATGATATTGATTCTTTCATTATACGCCCCGTAAGCGTCTACTACCTGAAAATAATCATTGATGGTAATGCCGTGCACCTTCAGGTAATGCTCGCCGTCGGAGGCTTTGTAGATGTTTTCTTTATCCTTCTGCATCGCTTCCTCCGCTTTTTCTGCGGACTGAAACTTCAGGCGGGCCGGACTGATGACGTGAGCTTTTTTCAAACTTTCAAAGGGAAACGCAGCGTAAGGCAAATGCGGTTGACCTACGCAGTTGACGAACGTTTGGTAATACACACACTGTTCCTGACCCGCTTCGTCGGTATAGGTATAGTTGGCACCGCCCTGAGGCTGTGGTTCTTCCTCGCCGTCTGACCCCACGGTAACCATGTCGAGCTTACCAGCCGCGTGAAGCACGAGCAATTCTTCGCAGGAACTTTGCGGAACGGCAGCGATGACAATGGAGATCAGGGGCATTAACACCTTCTGGAGTCGCATCATGTCCTCGGCGGAGAAGTACTTGGCCGGGTAATTCATGGCAAAACTCAGTTCCGCCAGCTTTTCTTTCCAGAAAATGGATTTTCGTTCCTGAATGGATTGTTCCGCTTCTTCATACTCAGCCAGAAATAACTCAAAAGGCTCGCACCGTTCGCGGTAACTCATCATTTCCTCGACGAACTCCTCCAGCGTCAGGTCTTTGATTTTCTCATAGAAAGCCGGGTCTTTTTCAATGAAACTGGCTTTGAAATTGGAATCAAAGACGTAATCCAGCGAAAGGAAACCGTCGTTACTGGCTTTGTTCTGCTCGATATCTTCGTCACTCAGTAAGGAATCACCATTGACTTTGGGTTCGTCGAGATGAAACCGAATGGCGGGTAACAGGCCGTTTCGGGAGTGCATGACGATTTTAAAATCGGGAGAATCCTCATGGACCTGATAACCCGTCAGCTTGCCCTCTGCATCACTCTGGAACGTTCCGTTCTGACGCGAAAGCGTTCGGATCGCATCAATAGCGGTTAAAGAAGCCCCTTTGATGGCAACGGTATGATTCGTTCTGATCTGCAGTTTTTTCGGCGGGTAGGGCGAATCGTAATAGTTGGGTACAGAGCCTTCGTGTTTGATGGGCCACTGGTGACCCGTCGTGATGATGACATGATCGAAGTGCAGCAGGTCAGAGGCTTCGGTCTTCACGCCTACTTCATTGGTTTCGGGATAGTCAATGACGTCAATAACCCGGGTGTTGAGATGAAGCGTAGTGGGCAAACCCTGCTTTTTTGCCTGTTCCAATAACAAATCAAACTGATCGGATAGGTAGCGTCCCAGCAATAGCCGGGGAATTACTTTGTATTCATTGAACTTCTTCCGTTCTATGTCAAAGGTTCGCAGCGTATCGTCTGAAATGGTCTGAATCCATTCGCCAATGGAAGTTACCAGATCCGGTACTTCAATGTCCGAAACGTTGCTGATGTGTTCAACGTTGGCTCCGAGTTTGCTGTAGGGCATACCGCCACCCAGCTCATATTGCGATTCAAAGATGTCAACTGTAAAATCGATTCTTCCTAAATCGACTAGCCGTTTGAAGACGAATAATCCGCTCGGTCCACCCCCTAAAATAGCTATACGTTTATTAGTTTTTTCTGCCTTCATTTTGAGCTTTTATAAGTCGCTCTGAATTAACCAGATTAACCAGGATTTGTTACTAAATAAAAGAAGGATTGAAAGGAGGTTTATCTCTTTTCAATCCTTCGTAAACGCCTGATAAAAAAAGCTCCAGTGTTACTTTACGCTCGCGTCAAAAACGCCGGTTAATACTTTATTATTACGTTTCACCTGAACCCAGATTCGATAATCTCCACGCTGCGGAAAGGCGTATGGAATGGAAAGGTGATTGTTCGCTTTGCCATGCTCCATTCCGGTCATGGAAGCCATGTCCATGTTGGGCATAATCAGGTGATCGCGGGCGGCTTCGGGTAACTGGGCCAGCATTTGTATTACCTGATCGACACTGTCGCGGAATACGTTCGCAGGAGCCGGATTGGCCGCAAGTCGCTGTTTTTCGGCAATCCGGTTTTCAAGAATTTGCTGAGAGGCGTTGGAATAGGTTCCCGTGGGGTGGAGGTGAATGTAAACCTGTCCGTCATTTTTGAAAACGGCTGCGTGGCCCTGCATGCCCAGGTAGGGTTGAAGCGAGGCAGCTTTTCCCTCCGGGTCTAAAACGCTGAAATTGAGCGAGTACAATTTGCCCGGCTGAAAAGTCTGATTGGCCTGAGCTTCCCACACAATCGTAGAGCCATCCTGCAATTTGGTTTTAACCCCTGGTTTGCCGCAAATGGTGATGTTCTGATCGCCCAGCAAGGGCTGGGTTTTGGTCACCGAAGACGTGACCGCATAAGTATCTTCCGGGTCGGCTTTGGTGGTCTGGGGTTTGGAGTTAGGGTAAGCCGGGATGTCCAGGGTATCCGTTACCGTATAAGTAAAGCCGTGGTAACGAACCATGTCGGCGTACAGCAGATACTTGCCCGCGGGTAAATCAGGCAGCGAAGCCTGAAAAGTGAGAGAATCTACGCGGGCCGGGTGCAGGTGAGCAAAGGCATCCATGGTTCCCTGACGTACCAGAAACAGGTGCATGAGCTTGCCATGATCGGGCACCAGGTAACTCAGCGAGCGATTTTTAACCGAACTGGAATCAATCCGTAACGTTAATACCGGCTCATCAGCCACCCGATCAATGCGGGAAGTAGCCTGATAGGGCTGGTACAGGTAATCTTTGTACTCGCTGGCCCGGTCTTTCCACCAGTTATTGCCGATGAAAACCAGTCCGATGCAAAACGTTGCTCCCACCAAGGAGCCGGTAACCCGTTTCCGTCGGGTTTGAGCCGTATCTTCCTGACCGGGTTTCATTAAGCCATCACTGACGCTGGCTCCAAAAATGGTGGTCAGCAGGCCGATTAGTAAAACGCCCAGACCGACCAGCACCCATCCCGTTACTTCGGGCATGCTTCGGGTAGCGGTGGAAACAGCTACCATGGGAACCACCACGGTTCCGGTACCGAGACTGCCCTTGATGGTAACCTGCACACTGGCCGAGCCCGCCTCCATGAACCAGACGGCTCCCTGATACTGCCCTCTTTCGTTGGCAACGGGTAAGGCCGGATCGGCTTTGGGAGAGCCTTCGTCACCCGCAGAAAAATAGATGGGTTTCAGGTCGATGCTCTGGACGCTTCCCTGACCCACGAGGACCGTTACCTGAGCCGTGCCCGGAATGACATCAGGGGGTTGCACAAACACCTGCACCGGGTAATTCCCCGCCTTGCCTTCGTAGACGACTCCCGAACTCCCCACGTGAGACCAGGTCAGGAGCGGGAAGCTCAGGAAGATAATAAGGTATTTCAGAAATTTCATGATCGTTCTTTCGGTAGTGAATTTATCGTACAACGCGTTGCATCCATTTGCCCCAGAGTAAAGCCAGACGAGTGGTGACAATGGCGATCAGCAGGGCAATGCCTAAGCCCTGCAACAGATCGGGGAGCTTCTGGCTCGACCAGGGGCGATAGGCATAGCGATACTGCCAGTTGGGATCACTACCAAAATACCAGGTGTAACTGCCGAAGATTTTATTGCGGGCCAGGGGCGAAGTAAAGAGAAACTCCGTGGCGTACCACTGGGTAACGAAATAGACCAGAGAGAACACTAATCCCAAAGCCAGAGCCTGAATCCAGTCGTTTCTGTTGGCCAGTCGTGGACTGAGCCAGTCGCAGAAAAAGGCCGGCACGATGACCAGTATCGGGAATCCGTAAAACTGAAAGTGCGTAACGGGGTTCAGGATGGGACCCAGCAAAGGTTCGGCATGAAATTGCTGCATAACCCAGTTAACCACCAGCATAAATGCCATGTACAGGCTACTGATGATGGTTCGGCCCCACCGATGGCCCGAGGCCCGTCCGGTCGAGAAAATCAGTAGCGGGAAAACGAAGGCCGAAATCTGATAATAAAACGATCGGTGTCCCGATGAACTGGATAAAAATTCAGAAGTAAAGAGATACACCAGTGAGATAAGTAATCCGGCGGAAATCATGAACATGAGCTGTAGCCGCCGGGAACGGCTTGCGTTTTGTTCGGCCGTAAAGCCCGCCACTGGCTCCGCCCGATTCAGCATGGACATGACCACAAACATGGCTCCTAACTGAATGGTAATGAGGCCCATCAGCAGAACGGTATGCGGAGGCGTAAAAATCTCGACGTCCAGTCCGTAGGCGGCATGCCACCAATCGTCGAAAGGAGCCGAAGTAAGGGCCGCCATGCTGCCCCAGATGCAGAAAAGTCCGCCCAGCGAGCTATAAAAAATTCCCCAGAATCGAACCGAACGGCCTTTTTCCTGCGGACTTCCCCAGAAGGAGGTTTTCAGGCACTGAAACCCGGCAAAAGTGCCCGCAAAAACGGAACCGAGGTACATGAGCACGTGCGGAGCTGAAAACAGTCCATCGCGGCCAATGGTCATGTGCCAGGAGATGTCCCAGAGTACGCCGACAAAAATATTTAGTGAAGCAAAAACGCAGACGTACACGTAAAGGGGTATGCCCAGCAAAACCGACGAGCGGGAAGAAGCGTATTCCTGCGTGTGAGGAATCGATGCGAGACTTGACATAGGAAAAGGATGTAGAGGAATGGGTTAGCTAAGGTAAGCTTTATATTCCATTTTTTTTCTTAAAGTCAAGGTTTCCAGCGTCTTTTAGGTGTCTTTAGCCGGAGATTGATTCCCAGCGAAAAACCAATCCCATGAACGGGGGATGATTTGATCATCATAGGCTAAAAGCCAGGTAATAACCGCCCGGTTTGTGGCCGTTCTTGCTGCCTCCAACGGCCAGAACGATGTACTGTTTTCCGTTCATGCGATACGTCATGGGCGTGGCAAACCCTCCGGCGGGTAACTGATATTCCCAGACTACTTTCCCCGTTTTCCTGTCGAAGGCCCGAAAGCGTTCGTCTTTCGTTGCGGCAATGAACACCAGCCCCCCGGCCGTGACCAGAGGTCCGCCGTAGCTCTCCGTGCCTGTCGGGGGCACACCCTGTTTGGTTAGTTCCGGAAATTCGCCCAGGGGCACTCGCCAGAGGTATTCACCCGTGTTGAGGTCAATGGCGTTCAGGGTTCCCCAAGGCGGTTTAATGGCCGGATAACCGTCCGGGTCGAGGAAACGCTTCCAGCCTTTGTTGACGTAAGGCGGCTGGTAAGGAAAGGCACCCGGCCTGGCGGGGGCGGCCGCTACGGCCGGAGCGGCCCTGACTTTGCTTTTGATATGGAGAAGGTAATCGGTAATGGTTTCCCGGGTTTCCTGAGGGACGTGCTGAAACGAAGGCATACGTCCGCGTCCGGTTTCCAGAATATGTAATAAATCCTGACGGGTTAAGCGGGCTCCGATGTTGCTTAAATCAGGATATTCCGTGCCGGTTCCTTTCTTATCACTCCCGTGACAGATGGAGCAATGGTCCAGATACAGAATTTCCCCCGAGGGAGGGCGGTTCACCTGCGATGTTCGATTTTCCATGCTTAAATCCCAGAGCATTTCATTGGCATTCTGATATAGAATGCCGTTTTCGTCAATGGCACTGCCTCCCCATTCGGCTCCGCCACCCATACCATACAGCAACGTACCTTCCCGACTCGGGGGAATGAATTTGTGGCCCGACTGGCTTTCCCGAAAACGCTTTAACACAAAGGCCCGGGCTTCGGGCGTGCGATCCGTGATGTCTGCTTCGGTTAAAAACTGTCGGGACAGCGGAGCGGGTTTGGCAGGATAGGGCTGCGTGGGGTAGGGCTTTTCTCCGGGCAGGCCGTCGGTAGGAACGGCCCGTTCTTCAATCGGGAAAATGGATTCCCCGGTATCCCGGTTCAGGACGTAAACCAACCCGTCTTTGGTAGCCTGCGTCACCACTTCTATCTTTTTGCCCTGATGAGTAATGGTGGTTAAGTTCGGCGGACAGGGAATGTCCCGGTCCCATAAATCGTGATGGATCGTCTGAAAATGCCATTTTCGCTGACCCGTCTCGGCATCCAGAGCCAGAATGCAGTCCGAAAAGAGGTTTTTGCCTTCACGGGCACCGCCGTAAAAATCACTCGAGGCCGATCCCGTACCCATATATACGACGCCCCGTTTTTCGTCCAGTACCATCCCGCCCCAGTTATTGGCTGCTCCGAAAAACTTCCAGGCGTCTTTGGGCCAGGTATCATAGCCGTACTCGCCGGGATGAGGTATGGTATGAAAGACCCACTTAAGCTTTCCCGTCCGGACATCAAACCCACGGACCGAACCCGGAGCAGCATCGCCTCCTTCCCCAACCCGGGAGCCTAACACGAGCGTGTTTTTGTAAATAATGCCGGGACTGGTGGCGTCGACGGCTAAGCTTCCTACGTCCCGGCCCAGGTTATCCCCCACGCCGATGTGCAGGTCAATGGAACCGTTTTCGCCAAATTCCTGCACCAGCTTGCCGCTTGCGGCTTCCAGAGCAAATAACCGTGACCCGGCCGTGTAAAGGATGCGTTTGCCTTCGGGCCAGTACATGACCCCACGGATGGGATGAAACGTAGGGATCTGGTTTTCAAAAGGATCGAACTTCCAGAGTTCCTCTCCCGTATCTGCTTTCAGGGCAAATAACTTGAGCAGGGGGGTAGTGCCGTATAAAATGCCATTGACCATAAGGGGCTGACATTGCATTTCAAAGGGGTTTTCTCCCTTAGCTGCGTGATACTGCCAGGCTACTTTCAGCGAGGAGACGTTTTCGGTATGAATGTCTTTCAGGGGAGAGTATCGATTCCCCGCCGCATTGCCTCCGTAAACAGGCCATTCAGTCGTTTCGTTTTTCCGGGATTGATGACAGTTGCTGAGACTTAATGTAATGCCGAGTATTAATAAAGCCGATCTTATCATAGGCGGGAAAGTCGGTCAATAGACTGAAGCGAAGTTGGATGAAGTTAGAGGACCCGAATTCGGGCTAAAAAAATATTCCAGTGGAGTTGGGACACGGCACTTACGCGTCGGGGAATTCCGTTTAAGCAGCTAAACACAGAAGCGGTCTGGAGTATGCACTCCAGACCGCTTCTGCGTACGAAAATAGTTTATAACCTGATAAATTCCACCCGCCGATTGTTCGCTTTACCAACGACGGTATCATTGGAATCCAGGGGCTCCGTTTTACCCTTGCCGTCACTTTCCAGGCGGGTGGCATCAATGCCGAAATTTTTGATCAGCGACTGTTTCACGGCTTCGGCCCGGCGTTTGGACAAGTCCACATTGCTGGCATCGGCTCCGTCGGAATCGGTGTGCCCCACGATTTTTACCCGAACGGCCCCGTTTTCTTTCAGGACCTGAGCAATATCCTGCAACGTGCCGTAGGACTGAGGTTTGATCTGATCGCTGTTGACGTCAAAGAGGATCCCGTGCGTGCTGAATTTACCAGCCGTGATGAGTTTGTTCCGGGTGTCGGGGGCTCCGACGGACAGAACCAGGTTACTCATGTAGAACGAACCGTTTTTACTCTGATAATCGGGAGCATAGGCCGCAAAGGTAATCGTATTCATAGGAGCGTTGGACTCCAGAGCCCGGGGCAAATCCAGCACTTTGGTGCTGTCCAGATACACCCGAACCCGTTGTTTTTGTCGCCAGATGGAAACTTTTACGGCTGGTTTGTCCGGAATGTTAAATTCGGGAACTCCGTTTTTGTGCTGACTACCAATCAGATTACTGGAATAATCCAGTTCTCCTTTGGAACTCCCCCGGGGCTGCAAACCAAGTTTAAAATGAGGGACGCTGCTGGCACTTTGAGATTCGCCAATTTTGAATGTCTCGTCCAGACTTTTACTCTGAAAAAAACTAATAATAAAGCGTCCAATACTGGAAATGTCCTGATTCGCCATCACATCCATCTGTAGCGTAAAGTTCTCGGGTAAGGGACCGTTGATATACTCAGGGTAATAAACGCCATCCTGATTGATGCGTAACCATTGGCCGCTTCGGTTTCCGATGTTCACCACTTCCGCCCCCGAACGCGTATTCCACTGATCGGGAAAATCGCCAATCGAGGTTTGTGAAAAATCTTCGTGAGCGATGATTTTTTCTCCGGGGATGAAATCAAATCGGGAATAGGCCGTAATGTCCGTTACCGGAGCAGACTTAGGGCCTGCTTTAGCGGCAGGCGTTGGGTTGCTGCCCGACTCTGAGGGAGCGGGAGTCGCCGCATCGGAGGTGGAATCCGACGAATCGCCAGGGGTGGGTGTCGGTTTTTCAGCGGTGGAATTCGTATCCTTTTTTTTCTTTTTCTGAGTGGCTTTATCGATCGTCTGATCAATTTTCTCGTTTACTTTCTGCTCCATTTTATTCCGGATCCGATCCAGAAGCTGGGCCTGGCTGGGCACCCGGTAAAAAAGGCTGAGGATGACAATGAAGAGTAATTTTTTCATGCCAATTGTTTAAGGTTACTAAGCGAAAAAAGACCGTGGAATCCTATGATCAAGTTTCCACATCCACAAAACACCCTAAAAAGCTTCAGATTGGCAATATAAAAATGGAGTTTCAGGGGGACATAAAGCGTACAGGCGGTCGAAAAATGATGTGACGATTTCAAAACGGGCCCACCTACCGACCTATTTAACGAAAAATTCATATTCAATTTTCCAGTTAAATTCTTTCCCAGGCTCAGCCTCAATCTGGATGTAGGGTTCCGGGCATAACGTAGTTCTTTGCGACCAGTAAACGATTTTAGTCAGGGGTTGATCGCCTTTCACCTGCACGCCTATCCGGTCGTTTTCAACCCGAATGTCGTAGTCTTTTGCCGTGGGGCCGAAGCCTTTTAAAAAGGCCTGCGTGCTGGTGTGGGGCGGCACGGTTTGCCTGTAGATCCACTGGTTCTTTCTGATTTCGGCAAGGTCTCCGAGCCCTTCGGTGGGTCCTTCCGTGCTTAAGGCAAAGGGAAAGGTAACGCGATAGGCCGGTCCGGTTTCGTGGGTATCAAAAACGAAAAAATTATGGTTATACGCCTGAGTCCGGAGAGCTTTCGACCCCGTATTTCTCAGACGATGTTCCAGTACCAGGATAGGCTTGCCGGGCAGCAGCCGAAGCGTTTTCTCATATACGTAGGCATACCCGGCGTGATCCGTAAAGGTGTGAGTAAAAACCGCCCGGTCCTTTTTTACTTCACTTTTCCAGGTGCCCTTGTTCACGTGCTCGAACGATTCCCAGAAATGATAGGGCTCATTGTTTTTTTTCTTCAGGCTACCGACGCCTATTTTCAGAAAGGTCTCTCCGGGCTGGGCTTCGGTATAGTGAATGGGCATGAATTCTTCCACCGGGCCGCTGATGGCATCGTTGACAAGCGGATCATGGGTGTCTCGCCAGGGGCCAAAATACCGGTGACCTTTATACTCCAGCGAAGCAACAACGCCCGACCAGTCGAATCGCTGAGCCCGGTAATACCCCCGTACTGAATCGGGAAGGTACAGGTGAGCTTTGATCAGACCGTTCGAAAGTTCCGCCTCGGGAAATGGGCTTTTCTGAAAGAAACTAAGGCTGACCCAGGTCAGGCTAAGGGTTACGGCTATTTTAATTATTCGGTTCATAACAAAAAGAGTTCACGCTTTGAAAACCAGAGCACAAGGCCGGTATTCGGGGAAAATTACCCCGATGTCATCACAGAATTCCGGGCAACTAAGTACAGTCGGAGCGATTCTGCGAGTAACAAGATTTATTTTTGAACGTGCGTAGCTCAGGAAAAAGAGCTATACTTAACCTTTAAAACGCTCAATTAACCGCTTTACAATGCCTACTACCGATGGCTTCCGACGTTATTTAGGAATACATCCTGAAGAAACCCGTACCGTCTGGCTATTTTTTCTTCACCACTTTTTACTGGGAATTGGTACGATTCAACTGTACGTGGCTGCCAATGCCATTCTGCTGGAAAACGACCCCGAAGCCAATTTGCCCCTTGCGTACATTGCCTCAGCTCTGGGAATGATTCTGGTTGGTAAAATCTACGCTCATTATGAACATCACCTAGGCCTGAGCAAGGTATCGGTACGCGTGTTAGCCGTAGTGACCGTCATGACCGTACTGGTGATGCTCGTGGTCTGGCTGGGTCACTCGGTGCTGGCCGCGATAGGAATCATGATCGGCTATCGCATCATTTACCTGCTCACCAGTCTGGAGTTCTGGGGCGTTTCCGCACTGGTCTTTGATACCCGTCAGGGCAAGCGTCTCTTCAGCATCATCAGTTCGGGCGATATGCCTGCCAAAGCTTTGGGAGCCGTGCTGGCAGCCCTGGTACACGCCCATGCGGACCTGCTTTCCTTACTGGGGGTTTCGCTGGCCGCCTTTCTGGGAGCCCTGGCTACTTTGCAACTGACCTTACGCTCGCATACCATCCGAACGAAGGAGCGGCATGCGGCACGTCGCCGGCCCCAGCGTCGGTTTATCCAGCAACTCTTCGGTGGAAGTGAACTGGTATTTTTCATGAGTTTAAGTATTCTGCTGGTGGCCTGTTTTGCGACGAAAGTGGAATACAACTTCTTCATGGACGTGAAGCACCGTTTTCACGATGAGTCAGAACTGATTGCTTACGTAAGCTTCTGGCTGGCGGGTACGTATGTGCTAGCCATGCTGGTAAAATTACTGGTTTCCCGTCGGGCACTGGATCGGCTGGGCATTAAGAATTCCCTGCTCGTTCTACCCCTCGCTGCCCTGCTGGGTTTGCTGGGGCTGGCGATTGCCCGCACGGTCTCTCACGAAGAAACAACTTTTCTGATCGGAGCCTGTCTGTTGTACCTGACCGTGGAAGTCATTCGCCGGTCTTTATTTGATGCGGTTTTTCTGGTATTGTTTCAACCCCTTACTCCGCATCAGCGGCTCATGGGGCATACGCTGGCCAAAGGGCTGTATGAGCCCCTGGGTCTCGGACTGGCCGGATTGTTTCTGTGGTCCAGTCGGGTGTTCAGCATCCCGGAAGATACCGCTACCTGGATCTGGCTGGCTTTTCCGGTAGTCATGATTCTGTTGGTACTGCGGGCCTACCGTTTCTATTTACAAACCCTGGGCGAAGCCCTGTCCCGTCGGTTTTTACCCGGCGATGAGGTGGCTCTGCCCGGTGAAATTGCCCTGGCCGCCGAGCAGGATTTAGCGAGCCCTTCAGCTCCGCGGGTGCAAAAGGCTTTGGATTGGTTTCATACCCATCAGCCGGAACGACTCGAGGAAAAAGCCTTACCCCTGCTTCGGCACCCGGACGCCAGCGTTCGTTTACACGTGCTGGAATTACTGGCAACGAAAGCAAATGAAAATAATGAATCACTGGCTCCGCTCCTGAAGGATTCGCACCCCCAGATTCGTGAGAAAACCGCCCGTTTGCTAGCCCGGCATTCCAGTAAGCTAAGCTCATTGCTGGATACTCAGGATCCGGAAATACAGAAAGGAGCCGTACGGGGACGGCTGGAGGCTGATCGACAGGACATAAAGGCCCGTCAACACCTGGAACACTGGATGCAATCGGAGCAAACGCAGCCCCTGGCTCTGGAAATCATTCAGGAGTTGTCCCTTAGCGAATACGATACGTTCGTCGAACGTAGTTTAAAAACAGGCGATTCAGAAACGGTTAAAGCCGCCATTCGAACGGCCGGATCTTTACCTAATCATAGCTTAACTCAACATTTGCTCGAATTACTGGCCAATCGGCAATACGGTCGGGCTGCTTTGCGAAGCCTGCGTCAACAGGGCGAAATAACCCTGGGAGCGTTAACGTCTCTGACGAATACTTCGGTGGAGCAGCAGCGGATGATTGCCCAGTTATTAGGCGGAATACCAACGCCGAAAAGCGAGCAGTTACTGGTCACGATGACCCGGCAGCAGGACCGATCGCTACGGGAAACGGCTTTATATGCACTTCGTCATTTTCCGCTTTCCGAGGGGGAGGCGGAATGGTTTGGCCGCCTGTTGACCGAAGAAATTCGTTTAGCCGAACGGATTCAGGCGGGTCAGCATGCCGCTATGGACCCGGAATGGCAAACGGCCCTGGGTTACGAAATGGATCGTATTCTGAAACGCATCCTCCGCATTCTGGGCCGTATTTACAATCCTGAGATTATCAGTCAGGTGCAAAGTGGACTGAATCATGCCTCTCAGGAACGCAGTGCCAATGCTCTGGAAATGCTGGAGAATCTGGTGCCTCGTCCGGTTTATGCCTTATTCAGAAGTCAGCTGGAAGCCCGAACTTCGGTGTATGCGGAATCCATGGCTGATTCCGTCGCCTTTATTCTCAGGGAAGGAACCCAGGTGTTTACCGAATGGACCGTCAGCGTAGCCCTACGCCGCTGGAATTCCTGGGTCGGTGAAACCCGGCTGGTGACGGCCTACGTCAATCATCCGATTGCCATTTTGGCGGAAAGTGCCGAATTAACGCTTGCTTCGATTGAAAAAAATACTTCTGCTATGCATCATAGTCACCCTTCGTCCGCTCATTCTTCGCTGGAGCTAGTGCAGATCCTGAAGAACACGCCCCTCTTTGCCAGCACTGCCGAGAACGTATTAGCCAGCATCATTCCCATCATGAAGCAGGTACACGTGGCGGCGGGAGAGGCCATTATTCGCAAAGGCGAACTGGGCGACAGCATGTTTGTCATTCTTTCGGGAGAAGTGGAAATCTACGATGAAGACACGCTGCTGGCCGAAATGGGTCGGGGCGATATTTTTGGAGAACTGGCCTTGCTCGACGCAGAGCCCCGTTCGGCCACGGTTGTTGCTCAAACCGCCGCTACCCTGTTTCGCATCGATCAGGAAGATTTTTATGATCTGATGGAAGAACGTGGCGAAGTACTACGCAACGTCATGCGGGTGTTGTGCCAGCGAATCCGCCATCAGAATGAAGTGGTTACGGCTCAGTCAAAGTCGATTGCTGCTGAATAAGCTTATCCAGCTGGACTTGCTTGGCGGGCTGCCGCTGAGCAAGTGCGGTCTGGGTCCAGTACTGGTGTTGTTTGAGAAAATCAATCTGTTTCTTTCCCCAGTCTTCTTCCGGCTGTATGAAATGCCAGGCCAGTAATTCCTGATGCAGCGTTTCAGAGATGCTCTCGAAACCCGCCCGCCCGAGGTAATCCAGATCGGCATCACAAAGGATTTCTTCCAGGTGAGTCTGGGGTTTTTGCGGCACTTTCGTAGCCCGGATCATCCCGCAGATTACCGCGATCTGTTCGGGCGTGTAGTCAAACGCAGGCAGACATTGGGTGGCAATTTCGCAACCGGCCTCTTCGTGATTCAGATACGTGTACATGTATCCCGAATCGTGAAAAAGGGCCGCCGTTTTCAGCAGATTCAGCGATTCTCCGTCGGTAATCCCTTCGGCGGCCGCCAGCCAGGCACTGGCGTTAACGACATCGCGGGTATGATGAAGGCCGTGGTAATGCAGATTGGAGGGGAGTTGCTGAGCTAATAAATCGATGATAAAGCTCTCTGCCTGTGCGAGGTTCATGGTGTACGTCAATTAAAAGTACATTACGCAATTACTTCAACAACCTGAACGGGTAGCGACTTGTTTTTCAGCGATACTTCACCCAGCGTTCTGCCCTGAAAGGACTCCTTAATTTGCTGATATACGTGCTCCGTAATTAAAATCTGACCGGGTTTGGCCGCCGCCTGAAGGCGTTGAGCCAGGTTGACGGTATCACCAATGACGGTATAATCCAGCCGTTTCAGGGAGGCGGAACCGATGTTCCCGGAAATCATTTCCCCGGAATTTACTCCAATGGCTACCTGAGGTAAAAAGGTCTGATCGGGTAAGGTGTCTTCAATTTCAGACAGCGTGCTACGCACCGCCAGCGAGGCTTCAATGGCCCGGTCCAGGTGAAAATCTCCCCGGAAAACGGCCATGACCGCATCTCCAATGAACTTGTCAATGTAACCACCCTGAGCAATGATTGCCTTCACGATTACTTCGAAATAAGAGTTAATCAGCTGAACGACCACATCGGCGGGTTCGCGTTCGGTAATAGCCGTAAACCCGCAGATATCTACGAAAACGACGCTTCCTTCTACGGTTTCGTTGGCCGTTAACGAAGATTCAAACTCCGAGCGGGTCATGAACTGAAGTACGTTTTCATCCACGTACATCCGTAAAATGTCATTCTCCTTGATGGCTTTCAGCGTCTGACGCAGTTGTTCGACGTGACGCAGGGTTTTCTGCATGGTAACTTCAAGGTCTTCAAAATCAACGGGTTTGCAGAGAAAATCAAATGCTCCTCGGTTCATGGCTACGCGAATATTCTCCATGTCACCGTACGCCGAAACGATAACCGCCTTCACCAGTGGGTTGGCCTCGTTCATCTTGACCAGCAGGGTCAGTCCGTCCATTTCCGGCATATTGATATCGCTCAGAACGATATCAATATCCGCATGTTCCTGCAATTGCTGAAGGGCCTGAACGCCATTTTCGGCAAACAGAAATTCATATTTTCCTTCCCGAATCTGACGACGGAATTTTTGTTTGATTAATACCTCCAGGTCGGCTTCATCGTCCACTACCAATATCTTTGCCCTCATAATGTTTCCTTGAGTTTATCTTTTAACTCTCCAAAGTTCAGCGGTTTAGTTAAAAAATCGTTCGCTCCGAGCTCCAGAGCCTGAGCGTGGGTTTCCTCATCGCCATACGCCGTAATCATCATGACCACGGGCGGGGAATGGGGATGCGTCTGGCGAATGGATTGCAACAGCTCCAGCCCACTCATGCCGGGCATATTGATATCCGAGAGGATCAGTACAATTTCAGAATCTTCTTTTTCGAGGCAGCTCAGGGCTTCTTCCCCGGAAAACGTAAAAAAGAAACGAAATTCTCCGTTTCTGATTTCCCGGCGAAACCGTTGTTCAAACAGGGTTTGAACGTCTCTTTCATCATCAACTACTAAAATATTCATGGATATGGATTTTCTGCCGGTTAGCGGGGCAGGCGAATAATAAATTCCGTACAGGTACCCTCCTGCGTCACTACTTCGAGGCTGCCGCCGTGGCCTTTGGTAATGATGTCATAACTCAGGGAAAGTCCCAGACCCGTTCCCTGACCCGTGGGTTTGGTCGTAAAGAAGGGCTGAAAAATCTTCTGCTTTACGCTGTCAGGCATGCCCGTACCGTTGTCGCGAATGCGAATGATCACCTGTCCGGGACGGCTTTGGGTAACAATCCAGACGGTTGGGTCATAGCCCTGCGGTTGCTGACGCTTTTTTTCGGAGACGGCGTAAAAGGCGTTGGTAAGCATATTGAGTAACACCCGGCCCAAATCCTGAGGTAAGACGTTGACTTTTCCCAGGGTTGGGTCCAGTTCGGTCACCATCTTGGCATTAAACGTCTTATCCTTGGCTCGTAATCCGTGGTAAGCCAGTCGCAGGTATTCGTCGGCCATGGCATTGAGATCGACATTCTCTTTCTGACCGGAGGAAGTTCGGGAATGCTGGAGCATGCCTTTCACGATGCTATCGGCCCGTTTGCCATGGTGCTGAATTTTCTGAAGATTTTGCTCGATATCGGATAACAGATCAGTAATCAGTTCAACATCCCGTTCGGGCTTCTGAGATTCTTCCCGCAACTCTTCGACCAGCTCAACGCTTACTTCCGAGAAGTTGTTAACGAAGTTTAGAGGGTTCTGAATTTCGTGGGCAATGCCAGCGGTCAATTCCCCCAGTGAAGCCATTTTTTCCGCATGAATCAATTGATTCTGAGTAGCTTTCAAATGGTTCAGAGCTTTCTCGAGTTCCTCTTTCTGCAAGGTTAATTCCGCGGTTCTTTCGGCCACCAGCACTTCCAGCTGACTGCGTTGTTCTTCCGTAACCCGACCCAGTTCTTCCTGTTTTTCCAGTTTTAAACGCTCGGCTTCCAGGGCTTTTTCCTGCTTTCGATTGTTGAGCCACAGAATAAAAACCCATATAAAGGCAAAAAACTTACCGGCTTCAAAAAACGCATCGTACTGATGATAGAAATCGGTGGAAATCATGCGGATCAATTCGCCCACCAGCGTGATGGCTACGTAGGGAAGCAGGGCCAGTGAAGTCGAACGAACGGGCTCAAACTCCTCCCTTTTATGACTCGTCCACACCAGAAAAGCCAGATATGCCGGCCAGACCAAACGAAAGATATCCAGGTCATCGAAGATGAACTGCATGCCAAAAAGCCCTAAGGTAAAGTATCGAACCGAAACGATTAGCCGATCAAGTTCAGGGTATTTGGCTTCTGATTGAATCGCTTTTCTAACGTAGTTAATAAAGAAAAAAGCAATCAGAAATGAGGTAGTAGACATAGCTGAATCAGAGAGGGGACCTGGTACTGAACATAAGGATTGACTAAAATAAGAGGAAGGACTCGCTTTTCAAGCAATAGAAGACATGTTTTACGCATGGTCCGCAAAAGCAGGTAATGATTTCCTGATTCTTATAAAAGAGCAGGATAAATTGGGGAATATTTTACCGTTTACGGAATGGCACTGATTTTCAAGGGAAACGGTTAATAAATATCGAACTTTGATAAGCAATAGTGGAATTGCCAAAGCGAAAGGCTGGTAAATGTACCTACTAAGTATATAATTTAAACTTATAGATGTAGATTTGCTAGAAAAGGAGATGATTTCTCCGATAATTGCAACGATCCCTTTGCCAGCATATTCAAAACCATTAGTCATTTTGATTGTCGAGGATGATGAAGATGACCGAGAATTATTACAGATCGCATTTAATGAAGGAAATTATAAGGGAGAACTAGTATTCGCTAATGACGGGGAGCACGCCTGGCAATTATTGAAAAACGGCGAGGTGGATCCCTCTCTTTTATTACTCGACATTAACATGCCGCGATTGAACGGAATGGAATTTCTCGAACGGATTAAATCCTCAGCGGAATTCAAGGCCCTGCCTATTCTGATGTTTACCACCTCCTCTAATGAAACGATGATTCGTCAGGCGTATGAATTAGGGGCAAACAGTTACGTCGTTAAGCCACAGAATTTCCAGCGGCTTACCGAAATATGGGATCAGGTTTACTCCTACTGGACTCAGATGATTCAGTTGCCCTTTCGGGAGTAAGCGTTGATACACAAACCTTTCTAGGAAAATTCAAATGGCAGACAAACCTTTGTTAATGGTTGTTGAGGACGATCCTGACCATCGTTTTATAATGAACTGGAGCTATCAGAAAAGTACCCAGCTCTGTAGCTTATTATTCGCCGAGGACGCCGAACAGGCCTTATTATATCTGGATGATCTACCCACGTACCCAAGTCTGATGTTGCTGGACTACCAGCTTCCGGGTCTGGACGGAGTAGAACTGCTGAAGCAAATCAGGCGATCAGCCAAATGGAAATATCTGCCGGTGGTTATGTTTTCGCAGTTTCCCCGTAAAGAGATCATTGAACATGCCTACGAAAATGGAGCGAATGCGTTCGTCACCAAACCGCAGGACAGAGGAGATTTCCTGCACATCTGGAATACGGTGTTTGACTTCTGGAACAAGCACTCCCAGTTGCCCAAAGCAACGGACGATATGCGTCGATAGGCAAGTCCGCTGGATGTTAGCCAAGCCCCGATCGGGGCTTTTTTATTTTCAGGACTTCCCCAGACAGCATTAGAGTATACGAAGGAATAGTATTACTTTTGATAGTTATACAGGCGACAGCAGATCGCCTTTTTTAGTGAACAGACGCTAGGTCAGGTAACGCAGGGAAATAGAAAATTTCCGAAATGCGGGGTAATAAAAGCTCTATGCCGCTCTCATGGCTTTACGAAAATATCTGAAAACCAGTAGCCTCCTCCTCGGCTTGTTTCTGGGGATTTGTCAGGCAGCTTTGGCTCAACAACGACTTTCCAGCCCACAGATTATCCATTACAACAGCGGGGATTACAAAGCGGGTATGCAAAACTGGGATGTAGCTCAGGATGCCCGGGGCATTATGTATTTTGGCAACAACGAGGGGTTATTGACCTTCAACGGCCACTTCTGGAATACTTATCCGTTAGCGAATCACACGGCGGTACGTTCACTGGAAATAGCTGCCAGTCAGCGGATCTACGTGGGAGGGCTTGGCGAAATCGGTTATTATGAACCTTCCGTCAACGGAATTCTCCGCTATCATTCCCTCCTGTCTCTCGTCCCCCCCAAAGACCGGGATTTTGGGGATGTATGGCATGTGTGTATCTCTGGCAACGACGTGTTTTTTCAGTCCCTGAAGCAGATCATGCATTTTCAGGAAGGGAAAATGACCCTATACAAACCCGAGAACGCCTGGATTTTCATGGGCAAAGCTCAGGGTAGGGTATATGCACAGCAGATTAATAAAGGTCTGTTCAGCTTTCAGGGAGGTCAATGGAAACTCCTTTCCAGCGATCCGGTCTTTGGGCAGCATAGCCTGACGTCCATTCATGCCGCTGGAAACGACACTCTTCAGCTCACTACGCTGCAAAACGGTATGTATCAGTGGCACGCCGGAAAATTAAGTCCCAGAAAAACATCGGCTGATGCGACGTTCCTGACGGATCGCATCTACTGTGCGTCCGCCATTGGTCAGGGGCAGTATGCCCTGGGAACTAACTCTTCCGGCCTGTATATTCTTAATCAGTCGGGAAAAATAACGCAAAAATATACCTCAGCGGAAGGACTTCAGAATCCCAACGTCCGGGGCATCTGGCTGGATAAAAATCAGAACCTGTGGCTGGCTCTGAATGATGGCATTGACTGCGTCTCCCTGAACAGTCCAATTCAGTATATATATCCGCGTGGATCCCAGCCCACCACAGGGTATGCCATGGCGAAGGTAGGGAACCTCCTGTATGCGGGTACTTCCAATGGTCTGTTCGTGGCGAAACTGGATAACTCTTCTGGTGATTTAAGCCAAGCCCAGGGCTCGTTTCAGGAATTACCGGAAGGAAAAGGGCAGGTCTGGCGACTGGACCTGATCGGCAAGGATTTGTTCATGGGTCACGAAAATGGCTTATTTAAAATTCAGCAACAGCAATTGACCGAGATCGGCAACTTGCCCGGTACCTGGGCCTGGAGCCCTTTTTCAGCCGGGCAATACATCATTGGTACCTACGACGGCCTGCGGCGAATGTCTCCTCCCGCCTCTACCGGGGAGATTACGGGCCTGCGGGAATCCTTACGTTTTTTGTACGTCGATTCTACGGAGCACACCATCTGGTCGTCTCACCCCAGCCGGGGCGTTTTTAGAATGAAATGGAAACCCGATCATTCCGAACTGACGTCAGTAAGGCTGTATACGCAGGCGGATGGCTTGCCTTCCCATTTGTATAACTACGTGTATCAGGCCAGAGAGCGAATGGTGGTAGCCACGGAAAAGGGTATTTATGAATTCAGTCCGAAGGACAATCGGTTTCATCCCTCCCCGTTTTTTCAGAAGCTTCTGGGCCCGCAGTCCATTCAGTATCTCAAAGAAGATGCTCAGGGAAACCTATGGTTTGTGAATCACAAGCGGCTGGGCTTCGTAGACAGGAGTACGGGAGATCAACCGCAAATCGTGTATTTCCCGGAGTTGACCGGTCGGCTGGTCGGAGGATTTGAATCCATTTATCCCATCGATGACGAGAACATTTTTGTAGGAAGCAATCGCGGCTTCGTGCACATCAATTACCGGCAGTATCAGCAGCAAATTCAGAAACCATCCATTTTTCTGAATGCAGTGAAAGTGACGGGAACCCGGGACAGCCTGATTTTTGGCGGGTATCCGGGGAAAGAACAGCGGCTGAATCTGAGCTCGGGCATGAATTCACTGGTATTCGAATTCACCGCCCCGAATTACATTCATCAGAATACCACCGAATACAGTTACCAGCTTCAGGGGATCGATACGGAATGGTCAGCCTGGAGTACAAAAACCGAAAAAGCGTACACCAACCTTCCCTGGGGAAACTATACCTTTCGGGTCAAGGGCCGTACGAATCTGGGTCAGGAATCGGACGTCATTACGTATGCCTTTTTCATTGAGCCCGCCTGGTACGAAAGTTACTGGGCTTACGGTATCTACGCCCTGGTGCTGGCGGGTATTTTGTATCAGTTCTTTGCCTGGCAGCGACGAAAACACCGGGCGGAGCAAAAACAGCTAACCTATCTCCATCAACTGGAACTGGATCGAACGGAAAAGGAACTCGTTCGTCTCCAGAATCAGCAGTTGGAAGCAGATGTGGAGTTTAAAAACAAAGAGCTGGCCGCCATGACCATGCAGCTGGTGCAACGCGGCGAAGTGCTGGGAAAAGTGAAGGATGTCGTCAGTACGCTGGCAAAAAAACAGGACATTAAAGACAGCATATTAAGCTTTCGGCAGGTGCTGCGTCTGATTCGGGATGTGGAAAGTAAAGATGCGGACTGGGGACAGTTTACGTTACACTTCAACACGGTAAATGACGATTTCTTCCATTTGCTTAGACAAAAGTATCCCGAGCTTACGCCCAACGATTTGAAATTATGTGCTTACCTGAAGATGAATCTTTCGTCGAAAGAAATCGCCCGATTGATGAATGTTACCGTTAAAGCCATTGAAATCGGAAGGTATCGCCTGAGAAAAAAACTAAATCTGGATTCGGACGTTAACCTTTATGAATTCCTGATTGATCTGGCCAAAGAACGAAGAGTTAACTAGTCATGTGGTAAGAGCAGCATTCCTTAAACCGACGTATAAAACGCCGGTTTTTTCAGTTTTTAAAGTGTTGATCTGACACTCGTAAGCTCTGAAAATGATATTCAGGGTTCTATTTATTATAAATAAAGTTATATAACTACATCAATTAATAAAGGGCTGGTTCACAGATCATTACAAGTGGGATGTAGTAGTAAAGTAGTGGTAAAATCGTTTATAAAGGGTTGATAAACCGGGTTTGGTAGTGTTTATGTAGGGGTGGTAAAATGATCGGTTTTGAGCAGGCTGCCTCTAATTTCGATGCCACAATTACTTGTTTCATTCTTTCTTAAACGCAATCATCGGATGATGAGAAAATTTACACTCTTGTTAAGCCTGATAAGCCTCATGGCTGGTTTCTTAGGAGTTGCCGCTCAGGTCCTGACCGTTACGGGTAAGGTAACCGCCAAGAGCGATGGAGGCCCGCTGGTGGGGGTTTCCGTATTAGTGCAGGGTACCACCACGGGAGCTACTTCCGATGCCTCGGGGAATTACCGGGTAAATGTAACCGGCCCGGATGCTGTGCTGATTTTTACCCAGGTAGGGATGAAACGGCAAACGCAGTCCGTGGGCAACCGCACCCAGATTGACGTCGTACTGGAAGAGGATGCGGGCAATCTGGAAGAAGTCGTCGTTGTAGGCTACGGGGCTCAGAAAAAAAGCGTAGTGACCGGAGCCATTTCCAGCGTCAAAGCTTCGGATCTGGCCACCATGCCCATTACCCGCGTGGATGAGGCCTTACAGGGTCGTGCGTCCGGGTTAACCATTACGCAAAGTTCGGGCCAGCCCGGAGCTAACTCTTCGGTACGGGTTCGGGGTTTAACTACGCTGAATAACAACGATCCCCTCTGGGTGATTGACGGAGTAGTCGTGGACAATGGCGGCATTGGGTATCTGAATCAATCGGACATTGAGTCGATTGAAGTATTGAAAGACGCGGCTTCACAGGCCATCTACGGAGCAAGAGCAGCGGCCGGGGTAATTCTGGTCACTACAAAAAAAGGAAAAGCGGGTAGCATTCAGGTCAGCTACAACGGGTTTTATGGCGTTTCTTCACCGGCTAAAAAGCTGAATCTGCTCAACGCTACTCAATACGCTACCATTCGAAACGAGTCACTGGTCAATGCGGGCCGACAGCCCCTGTTCGCCAATCCTCAGTCATTGGGTCAGGGAACCGACTGGCAGTCTGTGATTTTCAACAACAGTGCCCGTCGCCAGAATCACGAGCTGAGTATCAGCGGAGGTGGCGAGAAATCGACGTTTTATTTATCACTGGGGTATATTGATCAGGAAGGAATCGTGGCTACGCCCATTTCCGAATACAAACGTCTGAACCTGCGATTGAACTCCACCCACAAGCTGGCCAAGTGGCTGACCTTCGGACAAAACCTGGGTTATGCTCGTGAGAAAAACGTAGGTCTGGGCAATACCAATAGTGAATTTGGCGGCCCCTTAAGCTCGGCTATCAACCTGGATCCCTTAACGCCGACGGTGGTGACGGATCCCGCCGAAGCCGCTGCATACACCAATGTAGGAATTCGCCGCGATGCGAACGGTAACCCTTACGGCATTTCCAGATACGTAGCTCAGGAAATCACAAACCCACTGGCGTATATGCAGACCCGTTTGGGTAACAATGGCTGGTCGGATAACATCGTAGGAAATGCATACCTGGAAGCAGAACCCATTAAAGGTCTGAAATTACGTTCGACGCTGGGTACCAAACTGGCCTTCTGGGGTAGCGAAGGCTTCTCTCCGCTGGCGTATCTGAATGCGACGACCATTACTTCGCAAACGTCCTTCACGCGGGTGATGAACCGTCGTCTGGATTATAACCTTGAAAATACGATTTCCTACACCCGTGATTTTGATCGTCACAACCTGTCGGTGTTGCTGGGTCAGGGAGCGTATCAGGACAATAACACCTACATGACCAGTGTGACGTTCTACAACATTCCCGCCGACAACTTCGAAGATGCATCGCTGAATTACAAACGTCCTACCGATCAGCGTTCGTCGGATGGTTCCGAAGGAGCTTTGCACCGGGTTAGCTCACTCTTTGCCCGGGTGAATTATAGTTACGACGAGAAATACCTGCTTCAGGCTCTGATTCGTCGCGACGGTTCTTCCCGTTTTGGAGCGAACAATAAATTTGGGGTGTTCCCTTCGCTGTCTTTAGGCTGGGTACTTTCCCGGGAGGCTTTTTTCCCCCAACAGAACGTGGTTAACTTCTTCAAGTTACGCGGCGGGTACGGAGTCGTAGGAAACGATGCCATCGGTGATTTTGCCTACCTTTCCACGATTGGAAGCGGACGCAATTACGCCTTCGGTAACTCCGGAACGTACCTGATTGGTTACAGCCCCAATGCCCCCGCTAACCCGGATCTTCGCTGGGAGCAGACGACGCAAACCAACATTGGTTTCGACGCCACGCTGTTCAACAACGTAAGCATGACGCTGGAGTGGTTTAAGAAAGTAACTACGGACGTTCTTCAGAATCCCCGGATTCCGGGTTACGTAGGAGCCATTTCGAACCCTGCTGCCAACGTAGCCGATATTCAGAATCAGGGAATTGAGCTGGAACTGGGATATAAGAAAAAATTCGGCGATCTGAATTTCTCGCTGAATGGGAACGTCTCTTACATCAAAAACAAAGTAACTAACCTGGGCCGTGGCATCGAGTACCTCTCGGGCGGTCAGAGCTTCCAGGCCAGCAGTTACCCCATTACCCGCACGGCGGTGGGCCAGCCCATCAACTCTTTCTTCGGGTTCCGTACCCAGGGAATTTTCCAGAATCAGGGAGAGGTAGAATCATATACCAATGCCGAGGGTAAAGTGATTCAGCCCAATGCGAAACCGGGTGATTTCCGCTGGGAAGACATCAACGGCGACGGTCAGATTAACGATCAGGATCGTACGTTCCTGGGTAATCCTACGCCAACGGTGGGTTATGGCTTTACGCTGAACCTGGGGTATAAAAACTTTGATTTCGTGTTGTTTGGACAGGGAGCCGCCGGTAATAAAATCTTCCAGGGTTTACGTCGTCTGGATATTCAGCCCGCCAATTACCAGACTTCTGTGTTAGGACGCTGGACGGGTGAAGGTTCTACGAACACGCATCCCCGAATTGTCGAGGGCGATCCGAACAAAAACTTCCTGAACCCCTCTGATTTTTATCTGGAAGATGGCGGGTATTTCCGCATCAAAACGCTGCAGTTAGGCTATACCATTCCGAAAGCAGTAACCACGAAAATCGGGATGCAGCGGGCCCGCATCTACGTCATGAGCCAGAACCTGCTGACGTTCACCAATTACTCAGGATACGATCCTGAAATCGGGGGCGGAGTGACGAGCATCGACCGGGGCATTTACCCCCAAGCCCGTTCCTTTATGTTAGGTCTGAACCTGGGATTCTAATCTGAAAAATTCTGTAATGAAAAAAAATACATTGAAATGGGGAGCCATGCTCATGGGTGGGATGCTCCTGTTAAATGCCTGTTCGTCCGATTTTCTGGAAGTAAAACCGAAAGGAACGGATCTGGAAAGTAACTATTACCGCAACCAGCAGGAGGCTTTTAATGGGCTGGTAGCCATCTATGATGTGGTAGGCTGGCAGGGCGGCGGTTACGTTACCAAGATAGGAACGCTGAATGCGGCTTCCGACGATCATTACGCGGGTGGCGGTGGCCCTAGCGACGTGACGGATTATCAGGTCATTTCCAATTTTACGCTGACACCCGCCGTGGGACCTCAGGATGATTTATGGCGGAAGGGTTTTTCCGGCATCTTCCGGGCCAATACCTTACTTCAGAAGCTGCCTTCGGTGCCGATGGACGAATCCCTGAAAACCCGTTACGCGGCAGAGGCTAAGTTTTTAAGAGCGTATTTCTACTTCGATCTGGTTCGTTTTTTCAGGAATGTTCCGCTGTTCACAACGCCCATTTCCACGAGTGAGATGTACGATGTCGTACAGGCGGCCCCAGCGGAAATTTACGCTCAGATTGAAAAAGACCTGACGGAATCGGTAGCGGTGTTACCGGCGTCCGTTCCCGTTGGAACCGAAGGCGGACGGGCCACGCAGGCCGCCGCTCATGCGTTATTAGGTAAGGTGTATCTGCAGCAGGAGAAGTTTACGCAGGCAGCTCAGGAGCTGGCTCTGGTGAACGGAACCCCCGGCGGAACCTCTTCGTACGGCAACAAACTGATGGCTAATTTTGCGGACCTCTGGAAGAACACCAGTAAATTCAACAGCGAGTCCATTTTTGAGATTTCTTATACCAATACTTCGGCGGGCGACTGGGGTTGTGTGGCCTGTACGGAAGGAAACGTACTGAATATCATGGTAGGACCCCGTGGATACCGGGCTCTGAAATCCAACGCCCCTGATTACGTATCGGGCTGGAGCTTTCTGGTGGTCACGGCCGATTTATTCAATGCCATTCGTAATGATCCCCGCAGCACCGCCACGGTTGCCAATCTAGACAGTCTCGAGAAAAACGGAATTGCCACGTATGAGAAGGGATACATGAACACGGGATACTTCCTGGGCAAACTGGCCGCCCGCCAGTCGGATCGTCCGACGGGTGCGGGTGCTCCGGAGCTGAATTATCCGCAGAATATGTATGAAATCCGACTGGCGGATACCTATTTGCTGGAAGCGGAAGCTCTCGTACGCGGGGGCGGAGACCTGACCCGGGCGGCGGCTCTGATCAATGCCGTTCGCGACCGTGCCTATAAGGATGCAACTCACCGGGTTACTGCCACGCTTGATAACATCATCCGCGAGCGTCGTCTGGAGCTGGCGGGTGAAGGTCATCGTTTCTTTGATCTGGTTCGCTGGGGACGGGCGGCTACGGTTTTGCAGTCGAAAGGATTTGTAGCCGGGAAAAACGAGATTCTGCCTATCCCCTTACTCGAGCTGGAAAACACGAAGCTTGAGCAAAGCAAAGAGTGGGGCGGCACCCGATAACTCCTGTTGGTCTGTGACTGTGTTGCGGATTTGAGAAAATAGCGTTTGTAACGCTTTGCGTCGGAGACGCTATTCTCTCAAATCCGCGTTAAAAACGCGGACTAACCCTAAGATAGCCTGTTAGTTCGTAACTGTGTCGCGAATTTGGGAGAAGAGCGTTGGTAACACTCTGGTGTCGCAGACGCTATTCCGCAAATCTGCTTTACAAACGCGGACTAACCGTGTAGATACGTCGATTCATCGCGGCTGGGCAAAGGAGGTTTCTTGCCCAACGTGTTGGAATCAGGCCATCCGCAGCCAATAAAAGCTGGCGGCCTGATTCTTAAGAAAGTCTTTGAACCTGAAGGTCAGCGGTCGTACCTTCCTGACCCGTATTGTTACTTATTCTGCTTAACCTCCATAATCCGGGCTGGATGGTCACTTCCAGCCCTTCCTTATTCTACCGATGATGTACCTACGATTCACCAGTATATCGGTCCTGCTCGCCCTGAACGTATTCGCCTGTTCGGGTCAGAAAACGCCCGTGGAACCTGCTCCCACCAAACCAATTTCTAAACCTCAGGACCTGGGCTGGACCTACGCGGCCCAACCCAGCTGGTCCGATGAATTTGATTACAACGGATTGCCCGATGCCAAAAAATGGGGCTATGACCTGGGCGGCAGCGGCTGGGGAAATAATGAATTGCAGTATTATACGGACAGTGAAAAAAACGCTCACGTCGCGAATGGAAAACTGTTCATTACGGCTTTAAAAGAGAACAAGGAGGGAAAATCTTATACTTCTACCCGGTTAGTCAGTAAAGGCAAAGGAGATTTTCTCTACGGTCGATTTGAAATCAAAGCCAAGTTACCCAGGGGGCAGGGCACCTGGCCTGCCATCTGGATGTTGCCCACCGACTGGGCGTACGGTGGCTGGCCTCATTCCGGTGAAATTGATATTATGGAGCACGTCGGGTATGATCCGAACGTAGTGCATATCACGACACATAGCCTGGCGTATTACTTTAAAATCAATACCCAGAAAACGGCAACCCGTAAGCTGGATAACGTTTTTGACGAATTTCATACCTATCGCGTGGACTGGACCCCTTACGCCATCCGCGGATACATTGACGATGCGTTCATTTTTGAATTCGTGAATGAAGGTAAAACCTTTGCCGAATGGCCCTTTGACAAACGATTCCATCTGTTACTCAATGTGGCCGTTGGAGGAGACTGGGGCGGAGCTAAAGGCGTAGATGATTCGATTTTCCCCACTTCCATGGAGGTGGACTACGTTCGGGTGTACCCCATGATTGAAAAATAAACGGTTCTCTCGTTTCTTTAAAAGTAACCTCTGCATGTCTTTTCGTTATTTATGGGTAGGGCTGATGGCCTTATGTGTTTCCTGTGCCTGTCAGGGCCAGGGGTTTGTGAAAGCCCAGGGCCAGAAACTAGTGGATGGAAAGGGAAACCCCTTATTGCTCCGGGGAATGGGGTTGGGAGGCTGGATGCTGCAGGAAGGCTATATGTTTCGGCTGGGTAACCGGGGACAACAGTATCGGATCCGGGAAGGGATTCAGGAGCTGATAGGACCCGCGAAAACCGAAGCTTTTTACAAAGGCTGGCGGGCCAGTCACACCCGCAAAATCGACATTGATTCCATGGCGGCCTGGGGCTTCAATTCCATTCGCCTGCCCATGCATTATCAACTGTACACCCTGTCCGTCGAGCAGGAACCCGTAGCGGGTCAGCAGACCTGGCTGGACGAGGGCTTTGCCCTGACGGATCGTCTGTTGCAGTGGTGTAAAGCCAATCAGGTATTTCTGATTCTGGACTTACACGCCGCTCCCGGCGGGCAGGGCAATGACCTGCCCATTTCAGACCGGGACCCTTCGAAACCTTCGCTCTGGCAGAGTGAAGCCAACCAGCAGAAAACGGTGGCGTTGTGGCGAAAACTGGCCGAGCGTTATGCCAACGAACCCTGGATTGCGGGCTATGACCTCATCAACGAACCCAACTGGGGCTTTCAGGATCCGAAAGATACCCGTGGCACGGAGGAGTCAGAAAACGAGCCTTTGCGGAAGCTTATGATGGACATTACCAAAGCCATTCGCGAAGTCGATCAGAATCACTTGATCATCATCGAAGGAAATGGGTTCGGTAATAACTATCGGGGAATTTTGCCCACCTGGGATGCTAACATGGCCCTGAGTTTTCACAAATACGGGAACTTCAACGATGAACAGGCAATTCAGTCTTTCCTCAGCTTGCGGAAAGAATACAACCTGCCCCTCTGGTTAGGAGAATCCGGCGAAAACTCCAATCCCTGGTTTACGGATGCCATCCGGCTGATGGAACGCCACGAGATTGGCTGGTGCTGGTGGCAGGAAAAGAAAATGGGCATTAACAATCCGCTGGAAATTAAGGTAACTCCCGGTTACGAAAAATTACTGGCGTACTGGAATGGAAAGGGACCGAAACCCTCGGAAGCGGAAGCTTCAAAAACCCTGAATGAACTGCTGGACTTACTGAAACTGGAAAACAACATCTATCACCCCGACGTAGTAGATGCGATGTTCCGCCAGGTAAAGTCTTCGGAGACTGTGCCCTTTAAAAAACATAATATAGGGAAACAAACCGTCATTAGAGCCGTTGATTTTGACCTCGGAAGACAACGCTCGGCTTATTTCGATGCGGACTCCGCCAGCTATCATTACACACCGGGGGTCAATACGGTGGGAAATCGGGGGCATAGCTACCGTAATGATGGGGTAGACATTGAGAAGAAAGGGGATTCTTACGTCATCACGCACACCGAAGCCGGCGAATGGCTGCAATACACAGTCCTGGCTGAAAAGGCGGGCGAGTATCAGGCCCAATTTCGGGTAATGTCTCCTGCTGACGCGGCTCTGGCTCTGGAGGTCAATGGTAAGTCCGCGTTACCTGAGGTAGTCATTTCTGCCCGCTCAGGGGAGTGGACGTCTACCGTTCCTCAAAAAATCAGGCTTCAGAAGGGAAAAAATGTTCTTAAGATTCGGGTAATTAAAGGTGGTTTCGATCTGGAATCGATGCAGTTAACCCGCTAAGTACCTCTTCTACTTTCTAGTCATAAGAAACGCCGTTCAGCAGTCAACTGAACGGCGTTTTTTTATGACTGGAAAGTTACAGCAGCAATAGCGTTCGAACGGCCATCCAGCCCATGATTCCCATGATCACAATCCCGGTAGCCGTCAGCCAGACGGGGTGCCGATACGTCCTCGCCAGTGCCGGACGGTGTACGACCAGCAACATAATAAGCAGCGATAGGGGCAGAATCATCCCGTTGACGGCTCCGGCTACGACTAGTAAGGTAATGGGATTTCCAACGAACAGAAAAATGACGGTCGAAAGGATAATAAATCCCAGCGTAAGGGCCGTGGAACGCTGGAATAGGGAGACGTGTAAGGTTCGTACGAAAGAAACCGATGTATACGCGGAGCCCGTCACGGAAGTAATCGCGGCACACCACATGACGAGGCCAAATAATTTATACCCCAGCGTCCCCGCCGCCTGCTGGAACATGGAAGCAGGGGGATTGGCGGAATCAATGGGTAAGCCCTGCATGACCACGCCCAGAGCAGCCAGAAATAGAAAAATCCGCATGAGCGAAGCAATGCCAATGCCCGTAATGGCTCCCCGGTTCGTTTCTGGTATGGCCTGGGCTCCGGTCAGGCCCGCATCGAGCAGACGATGAGCCCCCGCGAAGGTAATGTAGCCGCCTACGGTTCCTCCCACTAACGTAATAATGGCCGTCGTATCCAGCACGTCGGGATTAAAGGTCTTGGCCACGGCCACAGCCAGCGGGGGATGAGCCGTAAAAACCACGTAAAACGTCAGGGCAATCATGAGTAAGCCCAGCCATTTGGAAAAGGAATCCATGGCCGAAAGGGCATCTTTTCTGACGAACAGAATGACGGCAATGCAGGCACTGATGACCGCTCCGGCTTCCACCGGAATGCCCAGTAAGACGTTCAGGCCCAGTCCGGCTCCGGCAATGTTACCAATGTTGAAAACGAGTCCCCCCAGGCCAATCAGCACCGAAAGCAGATGTCCCAGACCGGGAAATAACGCATTGGCCAGATCCGGGGCTTTCTGACCGCAGGCAATCACGATCCGCCAGATGTTCAGCTGGACACCAATATCGAGTAGAATGGAAAGCAGAATCACGAAGCCAAAACTGGCCTGGAGTTTAACCGTGAAGAGAGTTGTCTGGGTTAAAAAGCCGGGGCCAATGGCGGAAGTAGCCATTAAAAAAGCCGCTCCCATCAAACTCGAGGCCAGCGAAGTAGATTTCTTAGTCATCGGTTAAGGGTGTGAGGGACAACGTAACTGAACGCCTGCCGCCTGTAACTGGGCGTGTAAGGTTTGAGCGAAAAGCAAAGCCTGAGGGCCATCCCCGTGAATGCAGACTGTTTCCGCTTTCCGGGCCGGGTCCTGGATAAACTGCATAACCTGGGCCATCGCTGCCGATGGATCCTGGATGTGGGCACCGGGCTGAGATCGGGGCGTTAAAGTGCCGTCGGGCTGGTACTTCCGGTCGGCAAAGATTTCGCTGCAGGTGGCTAAACCCAGGGTTTGAGCTTCCGAAATCAGGTGACTCCCGGCTAAACCATACAGCACCAGTCCCGCGTCAAAATCCCGAACGGCCTGAGCAATGGAGCGGGCGAGGGCGGCATCCTGGGCGGCCATGTTATACAAAGCTCCGTGGGGCTTGACGTGCTGAAGTTTAGCTCCCGCCGCCTGAACAAATCCGGCCAGTGCTCCGATCTGATATAGTACCAGGGTATAGGCCTCCGAAGGGCTAATTTGCATATTTCGTCGACCAAATCCCTGTAAATCCGCAAAACCGGGATGGGCTCCCATGGCTACGCCGTACTTCAGGCATTGATGAACCGTCGCCTGCATCACGCCGGGATCGCCCGCGTGAAAGCCACAGGCAATGCTGGCGGAAGTAATGAGTGGTAAGATGGCTTCATCCTGACCGATGGTATAGGCTCCAAAACTTTCTCCTAAATCACAGTTAATATCAATTCGCATGCAATCGCTGAAAAATTCGTTGTTTGAGAAGTTGTAATCGCTGTTGGTAAGATACGTAGATTTCTTCGGCCTCAGCGGGAGTTACGGCTACGAACCGAATGCGGTTTCCCGGAACCAGTTGCCCGCAAAGGCACAAATCCGCTTCTACAACCTGAGCCACTCGCGGATAGCCGCCCGTGGCAGGTGCGTCGTTCATCATCAAAACCAGGTGGCCGTCGGGCAACCCCTGAATCGTACCCGGACTTACCGCCGTTGAAAGCAATTCTTTGTTTTGCAGGCGTTGCATCTGTGCCTGCAGTCGATAGCCCATCCGGTTACTTTGCGGTAGAATCACAAGCGTCTCCTCCAGAAACTGATGCTGACTTTCGGGCGTAAACCAATCCCATTCCGGACCTTTCATGACGCGGATGACGGGCGTGGCGGAATACGCAGGTAAGGCAGAAGAAGCAATAGAAAAGCCCAGATGCAAGTGCGGCGGTGGGGGGAAACGCAAGAGATCGCCTTTCCGTAAAGCCCTGCCCTGAAAACCACCCCATCCTGCCGAAGCATAGGTGCTGTAACTGCCGAGAACGCAAGGCACCTCCCAGCCCCCGGCAACGGCAAGGTAACTTCGGCTACCTATTCCCCGGTAGGTAATTTTCAGACGATTGCCCGCCCGAATCGGAATGGGTTTCCAGCAGTCGATGGCTAAGGTATCCAGGGAAGCTTGCACTCCGTATCCGGTGACAGCCACGACCGTTGCCTGCTGAAAAACCAGTTCAAGTCCGCCCAGGCTTACTTCAAGCGTGGGCAGATTTTCGTGGTTGCCTACCAGCCAGTTGGCGGCCCGGTGGGCAAAGCCATCTGCGGCTCCGCTCAGTACTACGCCCTGGGCCCGGTAGTGTTCCCGTCCCAGATCCTGAACGGTGGTGAGCATACCCGGCTGAATGAGTTCTGCGGCCATGACTTAAAGGGTGTTGACGGGAATAAACTGTATTTCATCGCCCGCCTGTAAAAAGGCGGGAGGATTCTGATCCTTATCAAAAAGCAGTACCGGGGTTCGGCCGATAATTTGCCAGCCTCCCGGAATGGTCATGGGGTAAATGCCCGTTTGAGCTCCCGCAATTCCCACGGAACCAGCCGAAACCTGAGCTCTTGGCGTAGTTTTCCGGGGCGTATGAAGCGTTTCCGGCAACCCACCCATGTAAGCAAAGCCCGGCACAAAGCCCAGCATATACACCTGATAAACGGCCTGACTATGTCGGGTAATGACTTCAGCCGGGGAAAGTCCGCAGTGCGTGGCCACTTCTTCCAGGTCTGGCCCGTATTCCCCGCCGTACTGAACCGGAATTTCAATCCGTCTGGATGGGGAAGGCAGAGGAAGCGAGGCTGAAGCATGGATGATTTCCCACACCCGGTTTTGAACCCATTCCGCCGCCAACTGGCCCGGATGGTGTTCGCGAATCAGGCAGGGATCGTAAAAAATGGTTAGGGTTGCATACGCCGGAACCAGCTCGGTCAGGCCGGGAAAAGGCTGAGCTTTTAGTTCCTGTAGGAACCTTCGGATCTCCGCCGCCACCGCCGGATGAATGACAGGCTCCCATTCCACGGTCAGTGCTTTTTCCGAAAGTTGATAGATCCGTCGAGGTGTCAGCATATCCTGCGTTTTTTGCCGAAGGTAAGCAGGATACCCGCATGGTTCCCCATTCAAAGTTTACCGGAGGTACGAAATTTATGCGTGTTCTATCTTTATACTTACGTTTTCTACGGGCAAAACCCATTAGCTGACTATTCATGCCTTCAATCATCACATCCATTCTCGATAATGACTTTTATAAGTTCACCATGCAGCAGGGGGTCATCCGGCTTTTTCCGAAAGCTCAGGCCCGTTACGCATTCATTAACCGTGGGAAGCATGCGTTTCCTCCGGGCTTTGCCGAGGCTTTGCGTAAAGAAGTCGACGCCTTAGCGGAATTAAAACTAACGCGGGCCGAAAAGGAATTTTTCTCGCGAACCTGCCCTTACCTGGATCCCGTGTACCTGGATTTTCTGGAAGGATACCGGTATCAGCCGCACGAAGTTCAAATTAAGCAGGAGGGTGAAGAATTAACGGTAACGGTAGAAGGCCTCTGGTACCGGACCATCCTCTGGGAGGTTCCACTCATGTCCCTCATCTGTGAATTGTATTACAGGCTGAAGGGACTTCAGCGGATCTCTGATGAAGAAGTAGGGGAGGTTACCCGAAAAAAGATTGAAAACTATCTGGAGCTGGGAGTAACCGTCGCGGAATTTGGCACCCGCCGCCGGCATTCCTATGAGGTGCAGCGGTTAGTGGTTGAGGCACTAAAAAGCTACGGAGATGGCTCTTTTGTGGGAACCAGCAACGTGCACCTAGCCATGCGGCATCAGACCCGCCCCATTGGTACCCATGCTCACGAATGGTTTATGTTTCACGCAGCCCGCTATGGATTCAAGATGGCAAATGCCATGGCTCTGGAACACTGGGTAGAGGTGTACCGCGGGGATCTGGGCATTGCTTTGTCCGATACCTATACGACTGCCGTATTTCTGGAACAATTCGACAAGATGTTTTCCAAACTCTTCGACGGCGTTCGTCACGATAGTGGAGGTCCTTTGCTTTTTGCCGATGCCGTTATTGATCATTACCAGCAAATGGGCATTGATCCCCTGAGCAAAACCATTACGTTTTCAGATGGACTCAATTACGAAAAGGTGGCCCGCATTGCGGCCTACTGCCGGGGGCGAATAGGCATGTCGTTCGGAATCGGAACCAGCCTGACCAACGACGTAGGCCTGCCGCCCATGAACATAGTCCTGAAAATGACCGAAGCCAATCCGGGCAATGGCGAGTGGATAGAAGTAGTAAAGCTTTCGGACGAGAAAAGTAAATACACGGGAACCGACCGGATGATTTCTTTAGCAAAAACAATTCTGCATATTGAATAAGGAAGTACACCGCTGTTTTTGACTTTTATTTTAGCTTAATTTTTAACGTTAAAATAAAAGTTAAAAACAACGATGTAGCTCGGGTGTTTCCGAAGGAATCAATCGAACCCCTATCTGCCGAATAAGTAACTCATTTGGGTGAGTGGTTTCTGAAAGATGCACCAGCAGTGATGAGAAAAATGATTGCCTGTGTTTAAGATTCCAGATTAATTTCTTCAACAAAATGGTTTAAAAAGTTCAGGAAGGAAGGGAGTAATTATTAAGGGGAGATTAAAATTTATTCATAACTTACTTATATTCATTAATCAGCGAAAAAGACGCCTCGCCAGGGTAATTTTTTTATAGTTTCCTGAAAGCCAAGGGTACATTTGTAGTAGTAATTATCATGAATAACCGGGTAGCTTACGGGCTTAAACGGAAAAACAGGCACCTGCTCTATTCATTACCTGACTGCTTTATACAGTTATGAAACTTTTCGAGAATCTGGTTGCGTATAATTCTTACATGGGAGGGCCGCCGCCACTCGATAAAGATTTTGATATCAATACGCTCGAAGCTTTTCAGCGAGAGTGGGAAAACGGATACATGCCGCCCATTCGCCACGAGTTTTATTCCATTCGTTTGGTTGAAGAATTAAACACAGACCTTAATCCGGGTCACCACACGTCCCGTCCTGAAGTTCCCTTTTTACTTTTCAAATCTCCTTTTCAGGTGCTGTCCTGGCAAACCAAACCAGGTTTTAAAAAAGGCTGGCACCTGACCTTCACGGAAAACTTTCTCAGGGATCGACCGCAAATCAGTAGTATCATCCAGAGCTTTCCCTTTCTGCACCTGGAAAAAGTAATTCCATTCGTTATTTCAGCGTATGATCGGGATGCCTTAATTACCGTTTTTCAGAAGATGCAGCAGGCGGGTCAGTCCGATCATGCCGATCGTTTTTCGATGATTGCTTCCTACCTGCACATCATGCTTTTCAGAATCAGGGGATTGTACGGAAAGGCAGAAGCGGCCGATTCCTCGCTCGGGACGATGGTTAAAGAAAGTGATGATGCTTTATACGATGAATTTAGACACCTGCTCGATTTACCCCACCCTTACCATTCCCTGAATGAGTTTGCCGAGGAACTGGCGGTAAATCCGGGTTATCTCAATGCCGTTACGCAACGGGTAACGGGAGAAAATGCCCCTTTTTTCATTCACGAACGCCTTCTGAAGAAAGCCAAGGAGTTATTGAAAACGGAAGAATTGAGCCTGGAGAGTATTGCCAGCCGACTGGAGTTTCGTGAGGTGGCGGACTTTCAGTCTTTTTTCAGTCAACATGCCGGGATGAGTCCTGAAGAATACCGACTGGCTTCCAAAGAAAAACCTGACTAGGCAATCCGTAAAGGCACCGACCCATCGTCTTCCGGCGTTTCATTTTCCGTGTTCGGGGCTACCCGGGCCCGGCCCTTAATCTGATTTCGGGCCCAATACAGGTAGATCAGCCAGGTAATTACCAGGAGCAACAGGGCGATGACGATGTCATCCACGACGACAGTAATCAGCCAGCAAACCAGCAACAGGCCCAGCGTAAGCAGCAGATACCGAAAGCGGTACGGTTGCTTGATCTTCACGCTGGTCATCAGGCATAAGGACCCCGCATAAAGCGACATGCCCAAAGTTAAAAGCCATCGCTGGGAATTCTCTTCTGCTACGGCACCCGTCACGGCAAGGGCGAGCGTTCCGGTGCCCAGATAGAGCGGCATGTGTCCGTACGAGAAACGTAAGCCGTCGTTTTGAATGCGGGCCAGGATGAATTCTTCCTGATGGAAAAAGTACCACCACCAGATGCTCACCACCAGCACCAGACCGCAGAAAGCCGCCAGAAGCATGGATTCGTCCCAGAGCCGTTCGGTGAGGCTATCGGAAAGGTTCATGACATTCTGCTCAACGACAATCAGCGTGAAAATGCCCAGTCGTTGCGGAAAATGCTCCTTGGTCGGAGCTACCTTCCTGAGTTCATCGCGGGCCAGCCAGGGCGTGAGGAAATCTACGAGTAAGCCCGCCATTTTGAAATACAGGCCATAATCGGTCCAGAACGCCCCAATCAGCCAGAGTGAAATTCCGGTACTGAAGCCCGTTAACAACATCCGGGCGGGCTTTCGTACCCCGGCATCATGCGTGATTGTGTAAACGTATAACAGCAAGAGTAAAGAGCGGGCGGCGATGTAACTCCAGGTATATCCGGCAATTTTATCATCAAAAGTTTGCGGAGCCGTAACGGATAATAGAATAATGGGAATCAGACTAACCAGCAGAATCGACTGCTGGAAAACAGAATTGCGGTCAAATCGGTCGAAGTACAGAGAGTAGCCCGTCCACAGCCACCACGCCGGCAGGAAAAGCCAGCAATATTGCAGGTAATCCTCCCTCGTGACCGGACTATCTACCAGAGTGGATAACTGCCCGATAACCGTACCGATGACCAGATCATAAAAGGGCTCAATCCAGCGGTCTGCCCGGGTTTGACCACGTTTGTCGTTGGTATTCGTGGAAGAATGGCTCAAAAGTTGGCGTTTGCGGATGATGGAAAAGGAATGCTTGGTACTTTTCTGTAACCTCAGAAGGTCTGTTTGTTAAAAACGGGTGCCAGTGGGCCGAGTAGCAGACTCCTCCCGGGGAAAGATTAACTTTTCCGGGTCTTTCGGGTTATTCCTACACCATATCGCTTTAACCGCGTCTAATCTGTATGCAAGCTCTTCAAAAACCCGCCCGCTTTCTCTGGTTCTGTTTTCTTTTGTTCAGCGGTTTATATTTCTCGAAAACCATCCTCGTACCCCTAACCATTGCCGGTTTACTGGCCATGCTGATTTTGCCCCTGTCCATTCGGCTTGAAAAGCGGGGCGTGAAGCGGGGGCTGGCCGCCGTCCTGTGTATTGCCTTGATGCTGATGGGTATTGCCGGATTAGTGTTTCTGCTGCAATGGCAGTTTTCAGGCTTGATAGAAGACCTGACGGGTATCGAACAGCGGATCACGCAGCTGGTTAGTGAGCTGAAGCAGTGGATCAGCAGCAACCTGGGGGTAAGCCCTAAAAAACAGACGGAACTCATCCAGCAACAGCAGGAATCCTCTTCGGGCCAGCTTTCTTCCGTAGTGACTACGGTGATGAATTCATTGATGGCCGTAGCCGTAGATCTGATTCTGGTGCTGGTGTATATCTTCCTGCTGCTGTATTTCCGCAGCCATCTGAAAACTTTCGTCCTTAAACTAACGCCCGCCGAAGACCACCTGAAAGCCCGCCAGGTCATGAATCAGAGCAGTGAAGTCGCTCAGAGTTACCTCGGCGGTCTGGGAGGCATGATCGTTACCCTCTGGGTGCTGTACGGTCTGGGATTTAGTATCGTTGGCGTAGAACACGCCATTTTTCTGGGCATCGTCTGTGGATTGTTTGAAATTATTCCTTTCATCGGCAACCTGACCGGAACGGGCCTAACCGTGCTCATTACCATTGCTCAGGGGGGAGACAGTAAAATGATCATTGGCATCCTGGTGGTCTATGGCCTCGTCCAGTTTGTGCAGACCTACCTGCTCGAACCCTTGATTGTCGGCTCGGGCGTAAACATCAATCCCCTTTTTACCATTCTGGGCATTGTAATTGGCGAAACCGTCTGGGGAATTGCCGGGATGATACTGGCTTTGCCCGTCATTGGCATCATCAAAATCATCTGCGATCACGTGGAACCCCTGCAACCTTACGGTTTTCTGATCGGGGAAAACAAAAAGAAAGACGATAAAAATATACTGGATAAACTGAAAGGGATGTTCAGCAAATCCTGAGCTACCGAACGGATGAACGAAGGGCTGGGTTTTATTATCCAGCCCTTCTGTTTTTCTGACTTGAGGTGAGAAAGGCGGTTTTGGTCGTTTTTAATCCTTTTTTCAGTGAATCCTCTGGTTTAGGAAGTATCTTTGCCTCCTGATTTCCACATGATCTTATTGATTTATCCGAATTAGTCTCGATTCTGTCATTAATGACTTTACGAATTACGGGAGTACTGCTCCTATGCTTCATCACGTTATCCATACAGGCACAACACTTCATCAGGGGCCGAATCAGGGAAACTCAGAACGCCCAAAGGCCGATTCCCGGGGCCAGTATCCAGCTGACCGGAACGACTCTGGGAACATTATCCGACGACGAAGGTTACTTTGAAATTCAGTCATCTGCTCAAGCCTCATTTATTACCGTAAGTCACGTAGGGTATCAGACGCAACGGATTTCACTGGCTGGCAAAAGCGATCCCCTTGATATTCATCTGGTTCCGGCTACTGAGCAGGAATTAAAAGAACTAAGGGTTACTTCCAGGTATTACAAACCTTATCATCTCAGTACGGTTTCCAGTGCTCTTCGATTACAAACGCCCCTGATCAAGCTTTCCCAGAATATTCAGGAAATCAGTTCGGAAATAATTTACGATCAGGGAAGTTTTAACATGACCGAGAGCGTCACCCGCAACGTAAGCGGGGTCATCCGGCAGGAGGTTTCCAATAACCTGGGTCCCTACATGTTCATGCGGGGCGGACAGATTTCCACGCTGCGGAATGGCATCGACCTGACACCCATCTACCGCGGCCCTGTTCCTGAAGATGCCGCCATTATTGATCGGGTGGAGTTTATGAAAGGGCCCTCTCTGTTCATGAACAACCTGGGCGATCCGGCCGGAACGTTTAATGTGGTTACCAAACAGCCCACTGGAACGCCGCATTACTCCGCCTCAGCCATGCTGGGAAGCTGGAATCTGTACCGGCTGGCGGCTGATCTGGATGGGACGCTGGATTCAAAAAAGAAGCTTCAGTACCGACTGAATGTCATGGGAATGACGACTCAGTCTTTTGTGAAGTATGATTTCAATCGGCGTCTGCTGGTGGCTCCCGTGCTGAAGTATCAGATCAATGACCGGACCTCTCTGACCGCCGAGTACACCTATCAGCAGTTCGGATACGCCCTGATGAGCCCCATCGTGATGACACCGAAGGGCTACGCCACCCTGCCTGGGGATTTCACCATCCACGAACCCACGCTTCAGCCGTATCAGGTGCGGGACCACACCGCCTTTCTGACTTTTACGCACGCCTTTGGCAAAAACTGGTCCGTAACGGCTCGCGGAGCTTTGATGCAGAATGATTACGAAGGCATTTATATGTGGGTAACGGGGGTTAACTCCTCTGATCCTGAGGTATTGTTGCGAAATCCCAAGTATGATCTGGCCCGTACGCAGGTGTACTCTCAGCAGGCCTTTGTGAACGGAGCCATTAAAACGACAGGGCTAACCCAGCAGATTCTGGCTGGAATTGATGTCAACCAGAAAAAATACAGAGCGGATAGTTACGTAACGTATGACACCTACACGGATGCCAGCGGAAAGATTCAGCCCAGGTATTACCCCCTGAATATCGAGTCACCCGTCTACGGAATGGAAGTTCCGGCTTATGAAACACCCGGCGGATTTTCAAAGGGGAATACCAGTCAGTCCATTCGGTATTACTCGGTTTACGCCCTGGATGAGCTGGCTTTTCTGAACGATAAACTAAGACTGACCCTGGGAGGTCGGTTTACTGCGGTGGAAACCCGAAACACGGTTTCTGCCGTCTTCACATCTTCGAAAGATCAGGTGTTTACGCCACGCGTAGGGCTCAGTTACAGCCTTCAGCCCAGCTGGACCGTTTATGCCTTGTACGATCAGACCCTCATTCCGCAGGCCGGAATCATGAGTAATGGCGAGGCAATTCGCCCCCTGCAGGGTGTAAACCGGGAATTGGGTATGAAGAAGGACTGGCTGGACGGACGCTGGAATACTACGCTTTCGTTCTACCACATCCGACGCAATAACATCGTTGCTACCGATCCTGCGAATGCCCTGTATCGATTGCAGGTCGGTGAAACGCATGCCAAAGGAGTGGAACTGGATGTCGTAGGAGAGCTCATACCGGGCTTAAACGCAACCCTTAACTACGCTTACAATGACTCCCGAATTGATGCGGACGTCAACCCTCTGCTCGTGGGAGCTCGTACGCCCATGTACGTCAGGCACGTGCAAAACACCTGGCTGCATTATCAATTGCCCGGCCGTAGGCTTTCCGATTTTTCGGTGTCTGCCGGCTATCAGTATCAGGGCGGAAGGGGCGAACGCTATGCCACGGCTACTCCGCATCCCACGCCCGATTTCTTTCGGCTGGACGGGGGTGTAGGCTGGCACAGAAAAGCACTGAAGGTGAATCTGTTAGTTAATAATATACTCAATAAGAACCTGATTGCGACCCCCTGGTTTCGCAATGGGTTGTACTACTGGGTTCCGCTGGCTCCCATCAATGCCCGGCTCAGTGTTCACTACGTATTTTAGTTTCTTCCCATGTTAAAGGCAGCTAACCTAACCAAAACCTATGAATCTCACACGGCTCTGGATCATCTGAATCTGGACATTCAGGCTGGCGAGATTTATTGCCTGCTTGGCTCCAACGGGGCGGGTAAGTCAACCACGATTAATCTTTTTCTGGGATTTATTCCGGCTACCAGCGGTCAGGCTTTCATTGATGGCGTGGAAGTATCGGTGAATAATCAGGCTACGCGTGATCTGGTGGCCTACATTCCCGAAATCGTTAACCTCTATCCCACGCTTTCGGGCATGGAGAATCTCGAATTCTTCAGTGGACTGTCCGGTTTCCGGTACACCCGCGACGAATTGGCCGGATTTATGCAGGTAGCGGGTTTACAGACCTCGGCGTTCCACAAACGGGTGTCTTCCTACTCCAAAGGCATGCGGCAGAAAGTAGGGATTGCGATTGCTCTGGTCAAGAAAGCCAAAGTTCTGTTTCTGGACGAACCCACGTCCGGTCTTGACCCGCACGCCAGCAATGAGTTTTCCGAAATTATTACCCAGTTGAGCGAGCAGGGCGTCAGTACCCTCATGGCGACGCACGATTTGCTGATGGCCAAAAACCTCGGTCACCGCATCGGCATCATGCACCAGGGAAAACTCCGGCAGGAGTTACTCTCCAGCGAAGTCTCCCACGCCGACCTGACGCGGATTTACATTGATCTGGTGAAGGAAAGCTAGTCTGGTGTTTAGCGTTTTGGGTTTGGAGTTAAAAAAAATCAAGAGTTAAACTCACGCTTCTACTGCACAACCCAAAACACTAAACGCACAACCCTAAACAAAATCCATGATTCAACTCATCATACAAAAAGAACTGCGGGAGATTGTTCGGACGGCGAAGATCGGCTGGCTGTTCGTGGGCGTGGGGATGCTGATGGGCCTGGCCCTGTATAACGGGTATGCCTACTACGCCTCTCACAGTGCTTTACTGCGGGAATCCCAGCAGGTTACCTATCAGCAGTTCATTTCGCAGGGGGACAAAAACCCGCACCTCGGAGCCCACTTTGGCTTCTACGCCTACAAGCCCACGGCCGATCTGGCCATGATTGATAACGGAATTGAAGATTATACGGGGAATTCCTTTTACCTCGAACCGCACAAACGCGGCGTGGTCCGCTTTCGCGAGGTTAACGATTCGACCGGAATCCGGAGTTTCGGGTTCTTTAATGTAGGGTATTTCGCCCAGTTTATTCTGCCCCTGTTCATCTTCCTGATTGCTCACAACGTCTTTTCCAAAGAATGGGAAAATGGAACAATCAAAATGATTCTGAGTTCGAAAGCCACCACCCGTCAGTTATTTACGGGTAAATTACTGGCCTGTCTCCTGCTGGTTTTTGCCGTGCTGATCGGCCTGGGTATTGCTTCGCTGGGGGTGTTAAGTCTTGGGCTTGAACACACCAGTCTATCCCGGTTATTCGGAGCTTATGGCGTGTACTGGCTGGGATTAGCCCTGTTTTCCGTACTCATGACCATCATCGGCGTATCCGTTTCCCTGATTACCCGCCATTCTTCGCTTTCGCTGGTGAGTTTGTCCGGTTTCTGGTTAGTGGGCGTTTTTCTGATTCCGCGTCTGAGCAGTGAAGTTTCCAAGCGGGTGTATCCCTCCATCACTTCCCTGGAATTTGAGAACACCACGTTCCACGAAAAAGAATACGGGGTTAACGGCGAAGGCACCAAAGACCAGCGACGGGCCATACTCGAAAAAGAAACCCTGAAAAAGTACGGCGTCACCCGGCTGGAAGACTTACCCGTGTTTTACATTCCCATTACCATCGAATTTTTTGAGGAATCGGATGGTAAAGTAATGGACCGGGCTTACGAAGCCGTCGAAAAAAATGAAAAGCGTCAGAACACTCTTGTCCTGGCTTCAGCAGCTCTGTCTCCCTTTCTCGCCTTCCGGGATTTTTCCATGCGGATCACGGCGACGGATATCCATACGCACAACGATTTCGCTGAAAAAGCGGAGTTACACCGGCGTAAAGTGGGTGTCATCGTGGATGATTTTTACCAGAAAAACACCGTTGCCGGCAATGATTTCTGGAAGACCGTTCCGCAATTCGCTTATACCCCGCCCGGTCTGGACTGGCGGCTGGCTTCGGCGGCTCCGTCGCTCGCCATTTTGTTAGGCTGGATGCTGGTTGCAGTCTTACTGATGCTTTTTTCTTACCGGAAAATGACCGTCTAGATTTCCATGGATACTGAAGGTAAACGCATGAAATTATCTACTGCCCGGGTCGTTCTGGCCCTGGAAATGAAACTATTATCCCGTAATAAAGTACTGGTTGCCCTGTTCGGGATTATGCTGCTGATGTTGCTTTCAGCCCTCTGGATTGGCAACAGCATGTATCGAAAACAGCAGCAGACGATTGGGAAAATCAGGACTCACGAAGCCGAAATGCTGGATAGTCTGAAAACCCGGATTCGCCGCATCGAAGCCAATCAAATGGTACATCCGGGGTTCATCTGGGATGATCCGACGTTTGCGTATAATGTGGCCCGAAATGAAGGGCCGAAGTTTGCAGTCAAGCAACCTTCGGTCCTGCAGGCTCTTACGGTGGGGCAAAGTGATATTCAGCCCTTTTACTACAAAGTGTACATTAACAAAAAGCAGTACCTAACTTACGAGGGTGAAATTGATAACAGCCTGCTGCAATTCATCGGTAATTTCGACTTTGCCTTCGTGGTGATCTATCTTTTTCCGTTACTGATCATTGTCTTCACGTATAACGTACTTTCCAGCGAAAAGGAACAGGGCACCTGGGTCTTACTCAAAACCAGTAACCAGTCCCTTGCCAACCTGATCCGGTTGCGGGTAAGCATTCGCTACCTGCTGTTTACGGGTCTATTCTGGCTGCTGGTTATTCCGATCATGGTCGTTTTACTGGGAAGCAGTTTTCTGGTAACGCCTCAGTGGTGGTGGACCTTTACGCTGGTTTCGATGTACTTTGGCTTCTGGTTTTCGCTGTCCTTTCTGGTGAACAGTTTTTCCCTGTCTTCGACGGTCAATGCCATGGTACTGATTTTCCTCTGGCTGTTTACCGGCATTCTGATTCCCAATCTATTACAAATAGGCTTGACGCAGGCTTATCCCATTCCCAGCCGCATTTCCCTGACTACCGAAGAGCGAAAAGCGGTTAATTCCTATTTTGAAAAAGACGGTCAGGAATTAACCCGGGAAGTCTTCAGTAGTCCCCGCACCCTGATTCGTCAGGCCTCCATTGTCACGCCCGGCATGGTGTATGGGTATGGCGTCATTGTCTATAAAAGTCAGGAAATCAAGGATGCGGCCGCTGAAGTGGCGGAGCAGAAATTACTGGGGCAAATTGAAAAACAACAGGCCGCCATCCGGGCTTCTCAACTGATTAGTCCGGCGTTGATGATGCAGGAGGAACTTTCCGCCCTGTCGGGAACGCACTGGTATCAGTTCAATGCCTTTAGCCGGGAGGTGGATGCCTTCCGCAAACGTACGCAGCAGTTTTATTACCCCAAAATGGCCCACGAATCTACGTACCGCACCTTCAGCGTAGACGATGCCGGGGCGATTCCTGCCTTTTCCCCGAAGGAATACAAAGATTATAGCTGGAGTAACATCTGGGTATCTTTCCTGAGTTACGTCACCCTCATAGGGACGTTAGGATGGATCGGATACCGGAAATTACTGAATGCTCAACGCTGATCGTACCGGACGAATATTTATTGGAGTCCAAGGATACTAACTTCCAGGTGCAGCTTTTTTCCATAGCGGGGGGTATCCGATACGGGTACGCAGATGACTTTGAATTCTCGGCGGCCGTAATAGTCCATTCGGGCCATGGTATCGACTTGCCCCTTCGGTAAAATCATGGGAATTATCATATCGCCCCATCGAATACGATCTTCCGGACTATTCTCGGACTGACAATGAATTCTGACGGGTTCCCTGAGTTCGCCTTTGAGGTAGATAACCGCTCCAACCGGATCAAAGTCATTGGTAACCGTAATGGTATCGGCTCGGGAATCGCTACTGAAGGTATAGGCCTGGGTGTGGTGGGAAAATGAGCCGGAAGACCAGTCCATAAGCTTACCCATTAACAGCAAAATGACTAAAAAGAGTACAGTAAAAATGGCAAGGCCGCGAGGGATTGTTTTGATAGATTTCACGAAGGTCTTTACTAAGAAAAGTCGGTTTCTACTGTATTAACGCAACCTCGAATCCAGGGGCAGCGGTCTTTGCCGCAACACTTTTACTGCGGCATAAGTCGGGTGTTGGGGATGTAATAAAAGGTTATAAGATTCAGGCATGATGACCGAAGGCACGGCCACCGCCAGGCTAAACGGGCTAAGTAACCATTCGGTCAGAATCGTTTGGGTGGATGCTAGCGATCCGGAACGCCAGTAAGGAGGTAACTGAGCCGGATTAATCCAGAAAACAGAATCCGGGGGTAATTCAAGCGTACTGAGCCAGAGTTGCGGAAGCTCGCCTAAGGATAAAGGGGGCAGATGAACCAGGGTTTCCAGCAGGGCTAATTCCGGCGTTCGGCTGGTGTATAATACGCCGATTCCTTTAGGGTTCCAGCGTCCCCCGTAGCGGTGACTGCCCACCGTCGAAAGCGGATCAGTGTGGTAAGGCTCTTTGTTAATGCGAAATACCTGCATACGCTTACCCTACAATGCCCCATTCAATCCGGCCCAGCACGTCTTCTGCCAGCGAGAAGCCGGAGACGGTATCCAGAATGGCCAGTGGCGACTGTGGGTAGAAATCCTGCTCAGCGGGCGTGGGTGTGTAGCGTTCGGTGGGTTCCTGAAACGAACCCATGGATTGCAGGGAAAGCGGTTGCGTGGGTTCCTCTTCGTCGTAGGTTAATTCACTCAGCGGGGTATGCAGCCACCGGGTGACCAGTTCGGCCCGTCCGTCAAACACCTGTAGAGCCCGTTTGATGAGGCGTTCCAGTAACAGCAGTCGTTCGCTGGCGGCCAGACTCAGTCGTTCCGAATCCATTTTGCCGTGCAGACTCCGAACGGACATGTTAAGCACGTGAGCCATTTCTTTGTCAGTCAGCCCGGCTAAACGGGCAATTTCATCCACCCGCTGCCGTAACACACCGTGGCGGGCCTGCTGGATGATATGAGTAACGGGAGTTGAAGCCTGCATAAGTTAATGGGAGATATGAGCAAATATACACTTTTGAAAGTGAAAAAATGCCATGTATGTTCCTTTGGGGAAGAAATATTTTCGTTTGAATCCGTGCTAGGGTTACCGACGTCGCTGGTGTTTAGCGGAGCGTCACCAACAATGGCTAAATAGTATCTAAACCTATGGCCCCGCCAGCGGTTTATAGAAAGGTTGATTAACTCCCCGGCATGGAAAAATTTATAAAGTTTATCAAAGAAATGGTCTGGATCGACGAGGCCGATCTACGACTCGTGCTTTCCAGATGTAGAGAAAGGACGGTTCCCAAACACAAACTGATTTTAAAAAAGGGGCAGATTGCCAGCCAGTACTTTTTCATTGTCTCCGGAGGAGTACGTTTTTTCTACGAGCTCCATGATCAGGAAAATACTACCTGGGTCATGTTTAAGGATGAGTTTTTTACTGAAATTTCAAGCCTGCACCCCCAAAAGCCCTCCCGCTTTAATATTGAAGCCATTGAAGAAACGAAGTTGATCGTGATTGATAAAAAGGACATGGACTTTCTCTATCATCAGGTAGCTGCCTGGGAGGAATTTGGCCGGAAGATCTGGGAGGCCACCACCGTTCGCATGATTGATCAGATCATGAACTTCCAGACCCTGTCGGCCGAAGAAAGGTATCTGAGTTTTATGACGAATTCCGACCTCATTCACAAAGTGCCGGTCAAACAGGTAGCGGCCGTGCTGGGCATTACGCCTAACGCCCTGAGCCGAATCCGGAAAAAAATCCGGGACTAACCATTCTCTACCATTTGGTAGATTCGCCCTTTCCACACCAGAGTACCTTTGAGCCATCAAAAAAAAGCGATGACTCTCTCTACCCAACACCCCAATCTGCCGGCTGATCCGTATTCGGACGAGGCTTTAATTCAGCACCTGCCGGGCTTTACCAATCAGTATGTAACGGTCAATGGCGTTCGATTGCATTACGTAGAAGGCGGCACCGGCAGGCCCCTGATCTGCCTGCCCGGCTGGCCGCAAACCTGGTATTCCTACCGCTCCGTTGCCGCAGAACTGGCCCGGCACTACCGGGTGCTGATTGTCGACATCCGGGGAATGGGCAGCTCCGACACACCCCAATCCGGCTACGACAAGAAAACCATGGCTTCTGATATACTGGCCCTGATGCAACAGCTGGGACTTCCCAAAGCTTCCCTGATGGGGCACGACATTGGAGGAATGGTTGCCATGAGTTTTGCTTTCAACTATCCTGAATGTACCGAAAAACTCGTGGTTCTGGACGGCTCGCATCCCAGCGAAGGAATGCTGCAGATGAGCCTGATTCCACCGGCGGGAACGTTCGGAGAAAAGATGGATGCCAACCGCCCCTATGCCTGGTGGATGGGTTTTAATCAGGTGAAAGGCTTGCCGGAACAGCTACTGGCCGGACGTTTCCAGTACCTGCTGGACTGGCTTTTTCACTATGTCATGATCGACGATGCCCGGATGACCGCTCTGGAAAGAAGTATCTATGCTGCTTCCTATAATGATGCCGAGAGTATTCGGGCGGCCAACGCCTGGTATCAAAACTTTACGCAGGACATCGCCGATGCTCAAACCTATTCACCCCTGGAAATGCCAGTGCTGGGCATTGGCAGTTACATCAGTTACGAGTACATGAAAATGGGGCTGCCCTACGTGGCCCGGAACTGGCAAATGGTCGGCATTCCGGATAGCGGACATTACCTGTTTGAAGAAAAACCCGACGAAGTACTCGAAGCCGTATTGACGTTTCTGGCCTAATTCATTTCCCAATCCTTTCAACAAAAACTACTCATGTCAAAGAAAATTACCGTATTCGGGGCTACCGGCAACTTAGGAAACCGAATCATTCGTGAGCTATCCCGGAGAGGGGCTCAGGTACAGGCGATCGTTCGACCCGGCACAGACTCCGAAAAAATACAAACGCTGCAACAAAGCGGGGCGGAGGTTCAGGAAGTGGACCTGACCATTGTGAACGCTTTGGCTCAGGCCGTTGCCGGCTCCCATTGTGTCGTCTCGGCTCTGGCTGGTCTGGGGGAGGTAATCATCGATTTACAGAAGCGAGTGCTGGAAGCCACCGTACAGGCCGGAGTGCCCCGTTTCATTCCCTCTGACTTTTGTACTGATTACACGGATCTGGTTCCGGGCGAAAACCGGAACTTTGATCTGCGGCGGGAATTCCGATCGCATCTGGACCGTGCCCCCATTCAGGCGTCTTCCATCTTCAATGGTGCTTTTGCGGATATACTCCAGTACAATACACCAATTTTAAACCTGAAAGATAAAAGCATTGGATACTGGGGGGATAAGGCCGACTGGAAGCTGGATTTCACCACCATGGACGATACCGCCGCGTTTACGGCCGAGGTAGCTTTGGATGAGGAGAGCCCCCGGGATTTACAGATTGCCAGTTTTCAGGTGAGTCCCAGGAGCTTATGGCAGGACGTGAAAACGGCTACTGACCAGGAGTTCAGGCTTCAGCCCTTATCCAGTCTTGAGGATTTTGCTGCGTTTATCAAAAAGCAGCGAGCCGATTATCCCGCCGGAGAACAGGAGTTATACGCCAGATGGCAACAGGGCCAGTACATGTACTCGATGTTTACCACCCATCATACGAAGGTTGCCAACAAACGATACCCCCATTTGACCTGGACCAGCAGTCTGGATTTCATCCGGTCATTTGTCAGGTAATCGGAGTGATCCAATCGGTTGTAACGCGTGGGCCTTAGGACGTTGTTCTGCACAACAACGTCCTAAGGCGTTTTAATGAATCCTGTTGAGCAGCTCTTGACGAAACGTAGAAGAAACAGGAATCAGATGCCCGCCTACGGTCAGCTGATGACGCTCAATTTTATCAATTTTGGCCAGCGAAATGACATACGATTTGTGAACCTGTACGAAGGTGTTCACAGGCAGTTTTTCAAGGGCTTCCGAAAGTTTCATGCGGGTTAGGGTCCGGCGATCTTTTTCGTGAAAAGTGACGTAATTATCATCGGCTTCAAGGTAGAGCAGGGAAGCCCATTCAATGCGTACATAGTCATAACCCGTTTTGACGAAAAGATACTCTTGAATTCGGGAGTCTCCGGGGAAGGGGGAATCCCGTTTTTCAAGGGCCCGATGGCAGGCCAGTATGAAACGGCTCAGGGGAATGGGCTTTAACAGATAGTCGATGACCGCCAGTTCAAATCCTTCCACGGCAAACTGGGGGTAAGCCGTGGTGAAAACAATACCGACCGAAGGGGGTACGATCCGGGCCATCTCCAGCCCGGAGAGATCGGGCATTTGAATATCGAGAAAAATAACATCCACCTGTTGCAATGACAGAGAAGCCAGGGCCTGCGTCGCACTCTCAAACTTGCCCTGCACGCGTAAAAAAGGGACCTGGCTGGCGTGCGAGTCCAGGACGTGTAACCCCATGGGTTCATCGTCAACAAAAAGGCAGGATAAGGTCTTCACAGTAAGGATTCGATTTGCTCGTACAAGGCCTGTTTCTCCGAGGGATGTTTCGCGTCTAGTGTGACAATTTTCCCGGATTGATCCACTAAAATATACGACGGAAAGTGAAGGGCACCCTGAGCAGCGTAGATCTTTTCCAGGTTTTTTTCAAGCTCCCGGCCCGCCAGGACGTGATGTCCCTGTAATTGATAATACTGGATCAGCTGACGCCACCGCTTTTCCGGCTGGTACCCGTGCTCAACGGCCAGGTAAATAAAAGCAATGGGTTGGCCTTCAAAACGATCCTTCAGGGCCTGGGCATGAATCATCTCCTGCCGGCAGGAAACACACCAGCTGCCCCACAGGTCAATGTAAAGGACTTTCCCCCGGTGGAGGCTGATCAGAGAATCCAGCGTAGGGATCTGCTGACTATTTTTAATGAAATGAATAGCCTGTTCCTGCGTTTGCTGTAAACGGGCCAAATACGGTCGCATCACGGCTTGTATCCGGCGTCGGTACTCACTGCGGGGGTAACGTTTCATGAAATCCGCGTAGGCTTGCTGTTTGTAGGCAAAGTCGCCCTGACTCATTCCATTAATCAGAAAAGAGGCAACCGCCCGCTCCAGAGCCCGTCCTTTCAGTCCGTATTGAAATGCCGCGTACTCCCAGTAGCATTTACCTTTCTGGAAGATTTCCTGCCGGGCCTGATCAAAAGGTTGGTGCAGGACTGCTTCCAGCGTCGCCTTTGCTTCCGCCGGGCTAGTGGACTGGTACTGAAGCAATCGCGGATAATATGCAATGACGGTCTGATAATGATAACTGCGTAAGGCCCTCTCATCGGACAGATTCAGGGTTTGGTAAGCTTCTTTCAAGACCCGCCGCCAATCTTCCTCGCGGTCCGGGGCGGCAGGTTTCGTGGTGCCGATGCCCCGGTGCCAGAAAATCTCCCAAAGTTTGCTGGCGGCGAAGAAGTGAATATCGGCGGCAGTCATCCGCAGAAAACCCGGGGATAGATGAAATGACTTTTGCTTCAAGACCTGTAACGCCCGCTGCTGAGCAGAATGAAGTTCTTCCAGCAGTACCCCGGGAGTTTTTGACGAATCCAGATAGGACTCCTTTCCCAGGGTATTAAAAGTGAGGCCGAGTCGCTTTCGAAACGTATTTTCTTGAGACAGGCTGCCCCCAAACGTCAGGGACTGTAGCCGGCGATCCGCCCGCAGCGAAAGATCTTGGTGGGGTTCAACGTATAATTGCAGACTCTGACCCGCGTAGGTAAAAAAAATGATTTGGGATTGATGAATGGGAAGGTCAATCTGAAATCTCCCCTCGGCATCCAGGGGTAACTCGCTGGTGTTTACCTGATGCTTCCAGCAATCAAAAGGAACGTTCAGCAGCACCGATTCCTGAGTAGTAGCGGACATGATTTGCCCGGAAATTCTGGTTTGGGCATAGCTGGAGCTAAGCAGACCGAAGGCTGCCCAAAGAAAAAGAAATCGCATACGAAGGGAAGTTAATTAGTGAAGATCGATGTGTAAGTTGACCAGATAAGTGCCGTTGGCTTGCTGGATGGTCAGGTGGTGCTTATTCGGATAATGGAAGGCAAGCCGCTTGCGGGTATTTTCGATGCCCGTGCCTAATCCGGCCGGAGAGCTAAGGCCCGGGAACGTGCTATTCTCGATCCGAAAGCTAAGCTGCTGGTGTTCAACCCTGAGTTGCAGCGAAACAAAACAGGGCTGATCCATCCGAATGCCGTATTTGAAGGCGTTTTCAATGAAGGGAATCAACAGCAGGGGAGGGATCTGAGCGGGTTGCTGGTCATAGTGCAGGTCCGTGGTAAGCTGAAGGGTGTCCCGGGCGGGAAGCCGTTGTTGCTGCAATTGCCAGTAATCCTGCACAAAGGTGAATTCATTCGCCACCGTGGTGAAATCATAGGTGGCTTCCGTCAGGGTATACCGCATGATGCTGGCCAGCTGCTCAATGCTTCGGGCCGTTTGCCGGGCGTGTTCCGTCAGGGCCAACCCATATAAGGTATTTAAGGTATTGAACAAAAAATGGGGATTGACCTGAGTTCTTAAGGCCTTTAGCTCCGCTTTCATCTGTTCCTGCTGCTGCTGGCTGCGGAGGATTTGCTGATGAATAAAATTACGTAGCAAAGCATATCCACAGCCATACCCGGCCATGACCAGCGTTGGCGTCCAGATTTCACCAAATCCTCCTTTGGTCCATTGACGATAATAGGAAAGCAGCAGTACAAAAACGAGAGCCGTTCCCGCGGTAACGGTCAGGAAGTAACGAAAGGGTTTTTTCTTAAAGACCAGGTGATAGTTGAGCTCCAGGGGTAAGGTACCGGCAAGCACAAGCAGCCCCAGACCCTGCGTAATGGTATGATGCAGGAATCGTTGCCCCAGACTAGGCGTAGTCCCATCGGGATTGAGCGTATAAGCACCTCCGGTATATACGTCGTACAGGTACGCCAGAGCATCATTAAGCTCCAGGACCAGCCAAAGAACAAAAGCGTGCAACAGCCATTGCTGCCAGATGGATAAACGAAATGATTTCATTACTGAGCGAGTATTGAGTCATCAAAGCAAGTTCAGCCCTGAAACATTCACAAATAAATGGGGTAAGTCCCGGAAAGATTGGGGTAAGGGCCACCGGCGTGAGGCCTTTTGAGGGATGAAGGCTTTTTGGCGGGCGTAAGGGTCATCGTTCAGAAAAGAACCGGGAGGTCTTGATACCGCCGGAGTACCCTACTGCGTGGTGTTCAGGAACCGGGAGGAAGGCTCCTGGTTACTCATCAAAACGAACGGTAAAATTCAGTTTGACCGGGTCCATGATCACATGCGTGTAAAATTGCCTGACACTGGGGTTATCCATTAAATACTGTTTCGAAAACGCTTCATAGGCCTGCATGCTCGGGGTTTCTACAACTAACACAAAATCGTACAGGCCCGTTACGTAATAACATTGTTTTACCAGAGGGCAGGTGTTCATTAAATCCTTGAAGCTATCAATCACGGTGGAATTACCCAGGTGCAGGGTTACGTCGACAATGCAGCCAACGGTCATTCCGGCGGCTTCAGGCGATACAATGGAAACGTCGGCCACAATGACCTTCTGGTCCCGCAGTCGCTTGAGACGTCGCTGTACGGCACTCGTACTCAGGCCAATCTGATAGCCGAGTTCTTCCGCCGTCGTTCGGTTATTTACCTGAAGCAGCCTGAGCAACTGTTTATCCAGCTCATCCAAGTTTTGCATTATTTACCTGTTTTAGGGCTTAAACTTAGTTATTTTATGCGTCTGAATGATGTATTTAACCAAATCAGACGATAGCAACTGCCTACCTTTGTACGCATTATTTACCCATTTGTGAAGCCCCTGAATGGATTACTGCTATGAAACTCCTGTCTTTTCTGATTTGTATCTGCTCCTTCTCCACGGCGGTGTCGCAACCGATGTCCGTTCCTCCCATTGACAGTCTGATTCAGCAAAAGATGCACGAGGCAAAACTGGTTGGGGTAGGAGCCGCCCTTATCCTCAATAATCAGGTCGTCTGGGAGAAAGGCTATGGCTACGCGGATCGGGAGAAACAAATTCCGTTTACCCCTGCTACGATTATGAACATTGCTTCGGTCAGCAAAACGTTCCTGGGTTTCTGCCTCATGAAAGCCGTCGAACAGGGCGTGGTTTCCCTGGATGAAGACATCAATACCTACCTTCCTTTTCCCGTCATCAACCCCTATTTCCCGAATGAAAAAATTACCTTGCGGCACCTGGCCACTCATACGTCCGGTTTAACGGACCGTTATCCCTTCTACACGGATAGTACTTATTTTTATGACGGCAGGAAGCCGGAACCTCTGGGCGACTTTTTGAAAAGCTATTATGTTGCCGGAGGGAAGCACTATTCAAAAGCTAATTTTCTGTCGGCCCGACCCGGCACCCGGCGTGATTATTCCAACATTGCCTCGGGTCTGGCCGGGTACATCATTGAAAGACGAACGGGCCGGAAATTGCCGGACTACAGCAAACGGTATATTTTCAGACCCTTGCACATGAAGCATTCGGGCTGGGGACTGAATGAAGTCAATCTTCGTCACCATGCGAAGCTTTACGAAAAGAAAGGGGATCGGATCGTGCCTGTTCCCTGGTATGAGTGCACCACTTACCCCGATGGCGGCGTGCGAACCTCCGTTCATGACCTGACCAAATTTTTCATTACCCTGCTGGGCGAGGGAGCCTATGAGGGCAAAAGACTGCTACGCAGGGACCTGGCTGCCGAGATGCTCCGCTATCAATATACTCCGGATCGTAAGCCGGAAAACGTAGCTATCAATAAACTGAATTCGGGTATTTTCTGGTCTACCAAACTAGGGGCCACCCGCGTGGGGCACAATGGTTCCGACCCGGGCATGCGAACATTCATGCTCACGGATCTGGACAGGCAGGTCAGTGTCATTGTGTTCTTCAACATCTCACTTGGGGAAGAGGAAGAAGATCGTTTTTTTAATATGTATGAATTGCTTTATCAGTATGGGCAGTCGCTGAAGGCCAGTCGTGCCCTGTCCGGCAGGAATTAGTAACAGGCACAGTTAAATCAAGAAGAATTAAACGTTCCTTTATTACTTAAACATGCTTTGTTTCAGTAATGTACTATATTAGATGACCCATCAGGGGGTATAATTTGATTTCAATCCCATGAGTTAACTAATGGATCAGATCAACGTAAAGAGGGCATTCTTATCTCCCAGGGCTAAAGTCATTTGCCTGGTTTGTTATGTTATACTGACTATTTTATACGTATTCGGTATTGATACCAAAGATCAAACGATTTATTCCCTCTGGAAAGTTTTTCTTATCATCGGGCTGATGCAACGGTTCCTGGAATGGAAGGAAAAATCAAAGCCTCGTTTATAACGTTCAAGACAGCGTTGACTGAAAACGAATTCAACAGGACGCCTGTGGTATTACCTGACCTGGATGGTTTCCGTCTGACTCTTGCCTGCCTGATCAGTTAGTTTCAGAAGGAAGATTCCGACTGGCAATACCAGTGATTTTTCTCCGGCATGCTTGAGTTCTAGCAGGTCCAGCGGGATGCCATTTTCTTCTTTCGGGTCATGTACACTCACCCGGCAGGGAAAGTCAACCCGGTAAGCGATCTTCTCTAAAGATACAATTTTCCAGGAGCCATTTCTTAGTAACCAATGAGGTCTTCCGTTAATGAACCGGGTTCTGGGATGAATGATACGAACATCCGTTCCGTTGGCCTGATTACCTTTAATATGGCCCTGCCGATCCAGTGCAAGGGAAGCGACCGCAAGCGATTCTGTGGGGTAGTCAGAAGACTCATAACCCGGCTGACTGTGTTCCGTTAAAGCTACCTGATCAATCGTAAAAGGATCAATTCCTGAAAGAGCTTTTAGTTCACCCGCCATGGCCTTTCCCCATTCGGGAACCTTACCTTCCCGGACGTGATCAAACCCACAATGCAGGAGCATTTTAGCTTTGGGATCTTTCTTTAAAAGTTGGTGAATAGTTCGGGCCTGGCCTTTTTCCCGAACGCTTCCATTGCCCTCCGCTTCGTACTTGAAGACTGTAAAACCCAGCCTAAGAGCTTTGCGAATCATCGCGGCAAACTGCGGCTCCCGGGAATAATAGCCGTCTTCCATCAGTGGCCACTGGCGAAGGTTGATCAGCGAGTCTTCGGCCAGCGTTTCCAAACCCAGGTATCGGAATCCATTTTGGTAGAGCCCTTCGAGCAACGATTCGGTAAAAACCCGGTGTAAGGGTTGATGGTGAGCCTCATTGATAACGATGATTCGTTCTTTCAAACTACGTTGAACAATGTATTCTACAGCGGGCCTGAAGGTAAGACGCTTGTTTTTTAAGGGGGGTCTAATTTCTTCAAAAGACGGTTCTCCCTGAGCCTGGTCAAAGGCTTCCAACGCTTTCCTGTATTCTCCAATAAAGGAGTAATTCCAGGCCGCCACGTGTAAGTCCATTTCGGAGGAAGCAAGCAGCGAATCCTGAATTTTCCGGGTGAAGAGGTAGTCCTGAGTTGATTGAGCCAGACTATTGTTAATCATGCTGATAACCAGAAACACCAGAAACGAATAATTGTATTTCATTAGGATAGAACTTTGATAGATCAGACCTAAATATATAAAACAGAAGTATTAAAACTAATTTTTTAGTTTTAATACTTTAATAGTTGTGCTATACCGTAGAACAGATGGTAAACTCACCAAAGGGTTAGCCATTCCAACCACCTGTAACGGTCATATAAAAACTTTTCATCAGAAACGGCGGATGGCTTCTTAGGAGTAATAAGACAAGCAGAAAATAAACTTTTTGATGAGTTTCTTAGTCGTTTATGGTAACGCTTTTCGGTAAAATTCTCAGAGGGATTAACTCACCGGAAGATAAATTGTGAAGGTACTACCAGCCCCTGGTTGACTATGAACGGTGAGGAGTCCGCCGTGGTTTTCAACCACCCGGCGACAAATGGCTAGCCCAATCCCGGTGCCGGGATATTCCTTCTGGTCATGCAGCCGCTGAAAGACCATGAATATCTTTTCCGCAAACTTCTCCTCAAATCCCGTTCCGTTATCGATGATACTGATCTGGTGAAACTGATCCGTTTCGTTCGCGACAGGAGCCTGAGGAGGAAGCTGGTTGCCGGAAATGAGCTGGTGCCTGATCTGAATGCTGGGCTGCTGATCCAGAGGCGTAAACTTGATGGCATTGGAAAGCAGGTTTTGAAAGAGCTGATGCAATTGTGTAAAATTGCCCCTCAGGCTGCCGAGTTCCGGAACGGTAATGAGGGCTCTGCGTTCCCGAATGGTTAGCGACAGCGTATCCAGGGCCTGTAACAACACCGCGTCCAGAGAGACCCATTCGAAATCTCTTTCCTGCGTGGCAAGGCGGGAATAATTCAACAAATCCGTAATCAGTGTGGACATGCGTGAACTAGCCAGATTGATTCGTTGAATCAGGTGTGAGGTCTGGGCATCCGGCGTGTGGCCCAGCCGTTTTTCCAGTAGCGAACCAAAAGTCTGAATTTTGCGAAGCGGCTCCTGCAAATCATGACTGGCCACGTAGGCAAACTGCTGTAAATGATCATTGGAGCGTCTGAGTTCCTGGTTGGCTTTTTCCAGTTCCTGCGTTCGCTGGCTTACCCGCAGCTCAAGTTCTCCGGCTAACTGACGGTACCGCCGTTCACTCTCGGCCAGTTTTTCCCGGGCTCTGAATCGCTCGGTTACATCAATGGCCGAATTTAAAATGGCGTAAACTTCGCCCTGCTCATTGAATAAGGGTTGATAGACGAAGTTGAAATAAAAGCGTTGAAGGGTCCCGTTGACGATCAGGTCCGCTTCCTGTTCGGTGCTTTTATAGGCGATACCAGTCCGATACACCTGCTCGAGTAAAGGAATGAAGGGCTGACCGATGAGCTCGGGCAGGGCATCGACCAGTTTTTGCCCAACCACCGCTTTCGTTTTTCCCCACATGGAAAGAATGGCCTCATTGGCTACTGAAATAACTAAATCGGGCCCTTCGTATAAGCCCAGGGCGAAGGGTGAATTTTCGATGAGTCCTTTAAACCGGGCCTCGCTTTTAAGCAGTTGCTTGCGGGACAAAGCCTGATTGGTTACTTCAATGGCCATGATCAGGATGCCCGTTACCTGATCCTCTGCATTTTTTATGGGGGTATAACTAAAATCAAAATAGACGTCTTCCAGCACGCCCTGACGTACCAGATGGGTCAGTACATCATTGCCGTAGTAGGGCATTCCCGTGTCGTATACGTTTTCAAGAATGGAAACGAAGGGCTGGTTTTCTAATTCGGGTAAGGCGTCTATGAGTCTCTGGCCCACGATGGACTCATCTTTACCCCATACTTCAAAGATCTTGGGATTGCCAATTTCAACGATTAAATCCCGACCCCGGAGTTGACCAATCGCCATGGGCGACTGCTCGATCATGGTTCGAAACCGTTCTTCGCTCGCTCTCAATGCCCGCTGAGTCAGGATCTGATCCGTAATTTCCAGGCTAAAATCTACAATACTTACGTTTCCTCCGGCTTCCAGAACGGGTTCAAAGCTGCTGTAGAAATAGGCGGTTTCCAGCTTTCCCCCCCGTACCAGCTGAAGGGGAATTTCAGGAATAACAACCCGTTTTTTCGTTCGCCGAACCTGATCGAATATTTCTTTGAGTCCCTGCCGGGAAAGTTCAGGTAAGGCATCAGCAAGTGATTTTCCCTGCAATTCCAGGCTCGTGCGGCCCGCCATTTGGGCAATCCGGTCATTGACGAGTTCAAAGACGTGGTCTTCTCCACTGAGTAAGCCCAGCCCAATGGGAGCATGATCGAAAACCGTCTCGAAGCGTTGCTGACTGCGTTGCAGGGCTATATTTTCCTGTTGATACAGTTGCTGACTTTGCTCCAGCTGACAGGATTTTTTTCGTAGTTCCAGCAACCGCATGACCTGACGGGAAAGAATTTTCAGGGAGGCGAGCTGATGAGCCGAAAGTTCACGGATTTCACGATCAATGACGCACAGCGAGCCTAACGCATTGCCCTCTTCGTCAACCAGGGGAGCTCCCGCGTAGAAAACAATGTTCGGATCCCCCGTCACCAGAGCATTGTCTTTAAAACGTTCATCGGTTCGGGCATCCGTAATAATAAAAGTCTGATCAGGAGTCTGAATGGCATGAGCACAGAAAGAAAGATCACGGGACGTTTCCTGCACCCTGATGCCATGGGCTGACTTAAACCATTGCCGATTTTCATCAACCAGACTAATGAGAGCAACCGGAGTCTGACAAATGGATGCGGCCAGCTGCGTAAGATCCTCATAATCCTGCTCGGGTAAGGTATCTAAAATATGAAAACTGTCAAGAGCCTGTAAACGGGTCGACTCAGAACGGGAATGAATGGTCATGACTATAGGGGCAAAACGTTACTAACGGGTGGGTACTTACACAAAAAAGGCGGCAAGCGGCAGGGTTCGTCACCAGCTAGCCTGCCTGTCGGGGGAGGCCATCAGCCGAGCTTAGGGAAATGCTTCCCCAAGTAAGTTGTCCCGCCTGGTTTCCGATCAATGATGCCTGAACAGCGGTCATACCAGGGCTTGCGGAGCCCTTTAGCTAAAAGCATTCCCTGATCGTTCGTAACCGTTGATTCGTTCATGCGTATAAAAATTGCTGGAATTAGGGTAATTCATTAATGCATAATAACTATTCCAGGGTACGATTGGTTAGGTTACTTTTCCCGGCCTGAGCGGGTTATGATTCCGAACAGTCGCCAAAGGAAGGTATAAAAGCAATCCCAGTGGAGGACTATGTTTAGGCCAAACGGCGTGTCAGTAAATGACAGATGGGTACAGAGGTGAGGTAAACAAGCCAGCTCCCGTGGCCCCAACCAAGATAAGTACCGCGACGGCCGAACCAGGCCCCGTGCGAGTCCTGAAATCGACAAAATCAACATACTTTCTGTCCTATTCCAGCTCACTTATACTGGAGGAAGATGAACGATTATTTTTTTATTAGCTGCGATTTCCTGGGACAGGGTTAGTTTTGCTAGCCTTTGAGTGCCCTTATTTCAGAACAAGACAGATTATTTTAAATGTCCAGGGATAACCAGCAGATGGGCTGTTGAGTTATTCAGATGAATCATTTATTGCTTTAAACCTTATGCGTAAAGCCCCTATCGATAAAGTCATTCAGCCCGTTAGTCGATTCATTCATCAGGAATATACCAGTGGCATTGTCCTGTTTTTGAGTGTAGTCGCTGCCCTGATCTGGGCCAATTCACCGGGAGCCGAATCGTATCATCATACCTGGGAACTCCCTTTGACCTTACGATTCGCTGACTATGTATTTGCTTATCCCCTGCACATCTGGATCAACGATGGACTCATGGCCATCTTTTTCTTCGTCATTGGCCTGGAGCTGAAACGGGAATTTATGGCCGGTGAGCTGTCCACGCTCAAGAAAGCCTCCCTGCCCATGGTAGCCGCCCTGGGCGGAATGCTCGTACCCGCCCTGATTTACGCAGGCTTTAATTACGGAACCCCCTCCCTGCACGGCTGGGGCATTCCGATGGCTACCGACATTGCCTTTGCTCTGGGCCTTTTATCCTTATCGGGCAGTCATATTCCTTCTTCGGTGAAAGTCTTCCTGTCAGCCCTGGCCGTAGCCGATGACCTGGGGGCCGTGCTGGTGATTGCGTTTTTCTACACTGCAAAAATTGACTTTGGCTTTCTTTTGTGGGGCTTTGGCTTTTTAGGAGTATTGCTGGCGGGAAATCTGCTCGGCATCCGGCGGAGTATTTTCTACCTGATTCTGGGGATCATTGTCTGGGGCTGTTTCCTGTTCTCCGGCGTGCATGCCACGATTGCCGGGGTGCTCGTGGCCTTTACCATTCCGGCCCGAACCCGGATTAACGAAAGCGAGTATCTGGAAAAAATCAGGACCCGGCTCCAGCGTTTTGAAGTAGCCATTCCCCTGCACGGACCTCTGATGACCGCCGATCAGCACGCGATTGTCGAAGAGATCAAAGGGCTGAGTTTGGATGCTCAAACACCCCTTCAGAAAATTGAACACACCCTGCACCCGTATGTGGCCTTTCTCATCATGCCGCTGTTCGCTCTGGCTAACGCAGGCATGCACATTGGCAGCAACTTCTTCTCCGAACTGATGAATCCCGTAAGTGCGGGCGTGGGCTTTGGGCTGGTACTTGGAAAACTAGCGGGCGTGTTTGGTTTTACTTACCTGATGGTCAGACTAGGACTGGCTGATTTACCCAATCTGGTCACCTGGAAGCACGTTTTGGGAGTAGCTTTACTGGCGGGGGTAGGTTTTACGATGTCCCTGTTCGTTTCCAACCTGGCCTTTTCTGACGCCGGGCACGTGGACGCTGCCAAGTATGGCATCCTGCTGGCATCGCTGGTTTCGGGGACGGCGGGTACTCTCTATTTACGGAAGATGGCTAAAGCCCCGGCGATCCCGGTCTGATGAATTTTCATAAAGAATAGACGATAGCCAACGCTGGTGATGGGAGCTTATTGGAAGGGTCGATGGGCCCTAAGCAAGCTGTTGGAAAGGGGGGATTGGATTGCTTCAATTGAAGACGAGTGTTCTCCTTATCTAAAATCGTGTGGCCTTGGGAAGTTACCCAACAACGAATGAAAAGAGGTGTTGCGAAGAAACGTATTCTTTCCCCGCAACACCTCTTTTCATTCGTTATTACAACCGCACGGGCTCACCCGTGCGAACGGATTCGTCACAGGCAAAGGCAATGCGTAAACTGTTGACGGCATCCTGCAAGTGATCCGTCAGATCCGTATCTTGCTGAATGGCATTGAGAAAATACGTCTGCTCCCGCTCACAGAGTCCGTTGTGATCGGGTTCATCCGTCAGATTGATCCATTCATCTTCCTGCTCAAACTCATCGGCTTTGTTGAGATTCGCCCGGTGCACCCGCAGCGATTCCGTCCTGGTGTGCGAATCCACATCATCTGACTTGCCCGCCGCTCCCGCATTTTTGGCGACAATCGATACGCA
>CAJYIW010000018.1 GCA_913775095.1 uncultured Siphonobacter sp.
TGACCAGCCGCAACGTTCGGGCGGTGGTTAACTATGGCGATGAGCAACTGGCCAAAGCCGCCCGCGTCAGCCTGGTGGATTTGTCGGGCCGGACCCTGAGCAGTCAGCAGCTGACGCTGGAGAAGGGTGAGAACCCCATCGAATTCCAGACCAATCAGCTCGGCTCCGGACTGTATTTGATCCGACTCGAAAACGAAGCCAAAACACAGGCCATCAAGGTCGCTTTGCCTTAATTAATCTGTATAGCTATCATAAAAAGAGAAGCCCTTTGTGAAAAGGGCTTCTCTTTTTTTAGTACGTTATTCCTGCCATTAGCTACATTTTTCTCATTGAAAAGAAATCTTTCTTTCCATTTCCGAAAACAGGAGGCATTCAATAAAATGCTACGGAACTTCTGGTGAGGATCTTAATTATTACCTGCCTAACCAAAAAAGAGAAGGGGCTTCCTTCTCTTTTTTGGTTAGGCAGGTAGCTTAACCTACTCAACCATAGCAGAAGCATTTACAAACGTTTCTGCTAAATGGGTAAGCGTCATATCGGTTGCTTCTTCTTCCTGTAAGGTCGCGTGTAATAAGTGTGACACTTCTTCGTAACCCAGAATCTTTGCCCAGGCCGTCAGCGTTCCATAGGAGGCGATTTCGTAATGTTCTACTTTCTGACAGGCCGCGATAATTCCGGCATCCCGGGTTAATGTTCCGCTCTGCGTTTCAGAAACAATGTCCTGGCCTTCTTCGACTAACCCGGCCATGGCTTCACATTTGATGCCTTCGGCTTCTACACCGATGAGCGTGAATACCTGCTCCAGACGGGAGATCTGGCCTTCGGTTTCTGCCAGGTGCTTGCGGAGACCGCTCTTTAATTCTTCAGAAGTAGCAGCAGCTTCCATCTGGGGAAGAGCTTCGGTTAACTTGTTTTCGGCCCAGTAAATGTCTTTTAACTGAGCAACGAACAATTCGGAAAGACCTTCGGCCTTGTCGGTTTTAAAGAGATCTGCGAGACTTGCCATACGAATCTATAGGTTGGTTTTTGCTTCGGTTGTGAAAAGCATATACCAGGCTTCAGAGAGGTAATCAAACCACAGCCAAGCAGAACGTATACCCCAAAGGGGGAAAAAAAATTACGGCTCCCCGTTGTAACAGGGAGCCGTTGTGTGATGAAGTGTTATTCGTTCATTAATCGGGAAGCCGTTAGTTCTTCGGGCTTCTTGGGTTGGGGATCTTTCTTCTGAAAACGAGCCAGCAACCGGTCTACTACCAGATAAACCGAAGGTACGACGAAGAGCGTTAATACCAGCGAACTCGTCAAACCACCAATGATTACCCAGGCCATACCGTTTTTGGTTTCGGCTCCGGCTCCACTCGCCAGTGCAATAGGTAACATACCAAAGATCATCGCCAGCGTAGTCATCAGAATCGGACGCAGACGCTCTTTACCCGCCTCTACCAGAGCGGCCACAACTTCCTTGCCTTCTGACTTCAGGTGGTTGGCAAAGTCTACAATCAGAATGGCATTTTTCGCGACCAGACCCATCAGCATGATCATACCCACAATGGAGAATACCGTTAAGCTTTCCATCGTTAAAGCCAGGGCCAGCAGAGCACCGATCAGAGCCACGGGTATGGAGAAGAGAACGACGAAGGGGTAAACGACGCTTTCGTACAGAGCCACCATGATAAAGTACACCAGCAGGATGGCCATGATCAGAGCCAGGCCTAAGCTACCGAAGGCATCGGACTGCTGTTGTAACTGACCCAGGTACTGAACAGAAATGTCTTCACCTAATTTGGCAGACTTCATCTTTTCCCTGATGTCATCCCCTACTGTACCTACGGGACGACCCACTACCTGAGCATTAATAGTAATGGAAGATAACCGATCATTACGCTCCAGCACGCTTTCTCCGATTCGTTCGTCTACCTGAGCAAACTGTGATAATTCGAAAGAACGTCCCTGGTTATTCACAAATAAAAGGTGTCCTACATCATTGGCACTGGATCGATTAAACTGATCCAGGCTAACCAGGATGTCATACTCATTACCATTCTGCTTGAATTTAGCCCGGTCGTCACCACGGAAAGCGGTTTGCAGAGCCATACCCACGTCAGCAGCGTTAATGCCCAACTGAGCCATTTTTTCACGATCCAGCTTGATGGAAACCTCTGGTTTTGGATCTTTCACCGAGTATTTTACATCCTGCGTACCAGGGACTGACTTGGTTATTTTCAGTACCTCTTCCGCTGCCTTACGAATGGAATTCATATCGGTCCCTTTCACCGCAATCTGGATGGGAGCTTCTGATGAACCCACGATCCCCACAGGACTAACCGTTACTTTTACACCCGGAATTTTCGCAATTTCTTTCTTGATCTCTACTCCAAACTCATCGGTGGAATAGGTCCGCTCTTTCTTATCCACCAGTTTCACGTTAATATCTGCAAGGTTACTGTTGGAAGTTGAAGCAATAGCCGTACTGGTATACCCCACGTTTGAGAATACGTTCGTTACACCGGGGTGCTTGAGCAGAATTTTTTCTGCTTTCTGAACGGCTTCATTCGTTTGGTACACGGAAGCCGTTGGTGCTAACTCCAGCTGAACCGCAATCTCACCCTGATCTGAAGCTGGCATGAAAGCTCCTCCAATGAATCCGGCAGGAACCAGTGCGATAGAGCCTGCGAAGAGCAGGATTACGATGATAAATACCCAACGTTTATGACTCAGAGCTGTTTTCAGGATTCTTCCATAATAAGCAATGAGGCGATCGATAAAGCTTTCAAAGCCCAGGTTAATTTTGCCCCAAAGTGATTTCGGATTCAAATGTTCCAGTTTACCAAAACGAGACACCAGCAAAGGGGTAATGGTAAAGGAAACCATCAAACTCATCAAGGTAGAGAACACGACCACTAAGGCAAATTCTCGCAGGATGTTACCAATCAGACCACCCGTTAAAGCCAGTGGAACGAATACGACAACGTCAACCAGAGTAATAGCCAGTGCGGTGAACCCAATTTCACTCCGCCCGTCGATAGCAGCCTGACGACGATCTTTACCCATTTCCATGTGGCGGGTAATGTTTTCCAAAATTACGATGGAGTCATCCACAAGGATACCTACGACCAGCGACAGAGCCATCAGCGTCATCAGGTTCAGTGAGAAGCCTGACAGATACATCAGCATAAACGTCGGCAAAATGGACGAAGGTACTGCCACGAGAACGAATAAGGACGACCGGAAACTGTGCAGGAACAAGAGCATTACTACCGACACAATTACAACGGCCAGGAATAAATCGTCTACTACGGCAGTGGCTGACGCCAGGGTGTAAATGGATTGATCCGCCGCGATATTGAATTTCAGTCCAATGGACGAATATTGTTTTTCAAGCGTAGCAATACGATCCTTCACCAGCTTACTTACGTCAACGGCGTTGGCATCACTTTGCTTCAATACCTGAAGACCCACCGAAGGAACGCCATTGATGTGGTTAATAGCAGAAACCTTAGCGGTTCCATCCACTACTTCGCCTAAATCTTTCAGTAATACGTCACCACCTCCGGGTTTACGGGCCACGATCAGCTCCCGCATCTTGGCAACGGATTGCACGGTTGCGTCAAAGTGAATGGAATACTGTGACTGCTGGGTTTCGATTTGCCCCGCAGGGTAACTGGCATTGGCATTATACACCGCCTGAGAAACCTGACCGATGGAAATACCGTAGGCCCGTAATTTAGCAGGATCAATATTAACCTGAATTTCCCGCTCCGTTCCGCCCACTAGGTTTACCTGGCCGACTCCTGCAACGTTCGACAACTGAGGTTTCAGTTTTTCGTCGATCAAGTCATAGAGTTGCGTCGGAGCCAGTTTGGCCGTAACCCCCATCCGCAGCACAGGTAACTCATCGGTTGAAAATTTATTCAGGATCGGATCATCCACGTCGTCCGGTAACTGCGAAAGAATCTGATTAATTTTCCGCTGAGCATCCTGCTGGGCCTGATTCACATCAACACCATTTTTTAACTGAATGATAACGGAAGAAACCCCTTCCTGAGAAGTGGATTTCAGACGGTCCAGACCTTCCAGAGACGACAGGGCATCCTCCACTTTCTTGGTAACGTTCGTCTCCACCTCATCGGCGGCGGCTCCCCGGTAGACCGTGGAAACACTAATCACGTTCGCCTCAAATTTGGGCAGCAGGTTATAGGAAAGCTGCTGGTAACTGATGACTCCGAACAGGATAAGTACCGTAAAAATGGTAGTTATCAGCAGGGGTCGTTTTATGGCTACTTCGGTTATTGACATCTTTTTATTTAGTTTTTCGTTGATGGTTGTTAGTTATCAGAAAAGGCTGATAGCCCTTTTAACAAACTGTCAATCAAACAACTAGTAACAAACAACTATCAACTACTTGGTGACTTGAACAGCGGAGCCTTCGCTTAGGTTGATCTGACCAGTCGTTACTACTTTTTCTCCGGCATTCAGGCCAGATAATACTTCGATCGTATCACCCAATTCACGACCCACCTGAATTTTACGTTGCTTCACTACCTGTCCTTCCACTACGTAGACATAAGGGTTTTTCACACTTTCGACCAAAGCCGACCGGGGAATCTGAAGGGCTCTCTGATTGGATTTCTGCGAGAAATCGACGTTCACGAACGTACCGGCTTTCAGCGTATTACCGTTCTGGATGGTAATCTCCACGGGATAGTTATGCTGTTCGTCACCCTGAGGAGCGATGTAACTGATGCGTCCGTTAAATACCCGATCCGGGAATACGCTGGTGGTTAATTTTACCGAGTTCCCTTCTTTGAGCGTATACACATCGCTTTCGTTTACCAATACCTGAACTTTCAAACGACTGATATCCAGCACAGTGCCGAGGGAGGCTCCGACGTTTACGTACTCGCCCGGTTCGATGTTCTTTTTCACGATCCGACCGCTGATGGGAGCTTTAACCGTAGCATCAGAAATCTGCTTCTTGATTTGCTCGGCCTGATTCACGGCGTTATCGTAGTTATACTTGGTATCGTTTACCTGTAACTCCGTAGTAGCATTACCTGCATACAGCGTGTTGTAGCGATTGACGTCCTTTTTCAGTTTCTCCACGTTCAGTTGCGTAGCTTCCAGGGATAACTCTTTTAACTGGTTATCCACCTGAACCATCACGGCACCCTGGCGGACGGCTGAACCCAATTCAAAGTTTACCTTCATGACCTTACCCGCAGCAGTAGCCATAATTTCGGCTTCGCGGTAGGGAATCAGGTTACCCGTTTTGATGAGTTGCTGAGAAACTTCTCCTTCCGCTACGGTCGCCACGGTTACGGGAATCTGGACGTTCGTGTTGGTCGGTATCTGATTTTTCTCGTCGATTTTCTTTTTGTTCGACGACAGCTGGAAGCCGATTAATCCGACAATGGCAACCAGAGCGATGATAACGATTATGGTGGTACGTTTCATGGTATAGGGAAAGACGACTAGAGTTGATTATAGAAATTCAGCAGTGTACCCTGCGACTGCTCCAGATCAAGCTGAGCCTGGTAGTAACTGATGAGTGAGTTAATGTAATTGGATTGAGCTTCCCGGTAGGACTTATCGGCGTTGAGTAAGTCGGTCAGGCTTTTCACTCCCTGCTTGTACTGAAGGGTCGTAATTTCATAGACTTCCTGAGCCAGCTTCACGGTACGATCATCGTTCTCGGTGTTAGTTCGTGCCTTGTCGAGTTGCGATTCGGAGTTACTATACTGCAATTTGAAAGCTTCGGTATTGAGTCGCAGCTCCTCCTCCTGCGTCATGATAGTCAATCGATTTTGCTGATACTGAGCATCCCGTTTGAATCCGTCAAAAATGGGCAAGGTCAATCGCAAACCAACGGTACCAAAACCCAGGAAATTCCGGAAAGCCCCTCCAAACTGATTAGAGAAAGAAAGTGTACCGTAACTGGCATTTGCCGATAGCGTGGGCAGGTATCCTGCTTTAGTGCGAGCCATCTGAATCCGCTGTAAATCGAGATTACGCTCGGCCTGCTGGTAACTAACCAGATTATGAGGGTCAAATTCCAGCTTTTGTGCCCTGGGTATTTGCTTGAGAATGCTTGAATCCGTAAGCATCAGTTGCTGATCCTGAGATACGCCCATCTGATATTTCAACTGATTCAAGGCCAGCTGAAGCGAGTTTTGTGCCAACACTAACTGAGAGCGGGTATTGTTATAACTCACTTCCGTATTAGTATAGTCTACAGGCTGAATTACGCCGTTGTCTCGTTGCAACTTCAGAACGTTCAATACCTGTTCCGTTCGACTCATATTGTCTTTCAACAGAGCGATCTGTTGCTGGGAAACAAAAACCTGATAATAGTTTTTGGTGATATTATAAATAACATCTTCCTGCGTCTGACGGGTGTTTAACTCGGCCAGCTTTTTGTTAGGCTCATTGGCTTTGATACCCAGAAGCAACGTCTTGTCATAAATAGCCTGAGTAGCCTGAGCGGTAACGTTAGTCTGATACTTCTGACCGAAGGCAATAGTGAGGGGTTCTGCATTGCCAAAAACTCCGGCGGGGATGACGTTTCGCTGGAGCTTGACGTTATCTATGAAACTCCCTGAACCCGTTACCTGGGGTAAATACTGAGATATGGCTTCGCGAGCCTGCTGGTTAGCCGTCTCTACCTTGTACTGAGCAATTCGTACGCCTCCGTAGTTTTTCAGACCGTATTCAATGCATTGTTTCAAGGTCCATCCCGGCTGAGCATTTTGAGCTTTGCTGAGCGAAGGCAGCACCGCCATCAGCATTGCAATCAAAAAAGTGTTCGTTTTCATGGAAACTGTTGATATATCAATAATAAATCAAATAGGAAGATTATTTCTCGTTGTTCTGGGCAATGGCTTCTATCTTGGTGCGAATCTTGGTGAGCAGGGCAATCTCGTCTTCGTCAAAGTGCTTTTCGATTTCGGCATTCATTCCTTCCAGAGCCTCCGTGGCTTTCTGAACGAAGAGCTTACCCGCCGGAGTCAGTACGACTACATTTTTCCGCTTGTCCTGATCGTCGGTAGTACTTCTCAAATACCCATCCCGCTGTAAAGTCTGGATAGATCGCTGAATACCAGCCTTATTCTTTTGAAGAATATTTGCAATATCCTGTTGAGAAGGTGGATTTTTTAAATAATTAATCGTCATCAAAATCCGGATCTGCTCAATCTGAAGTGCGTAACCCAGCTTATTCAGCCAGCGATTGGTATCCCGTACAATCAAATGAGACAAACCCAATATATTCACGATGAACAGCTTCTTGATTCGTTCCACGGAAGCCTCATCCACCAACTCATAATTTTCTTTCATGGGATTCATGACACAAAAGTAATATTCGTTTACATATCAACCAATACCATTTAAAAAATGTTTCCACCGATCATCATAAATTTCAGGGCAAAAAAAGACCCGTTTACGATTGCTCGTAAACGGGTCCATGGGATCTGATTTATTCGTTGGCTAAGCGATAGCCGCCGTTCTTACCATCCTCAACCAGTTCAAGTTTTCAGACATAAACTCACGACGCTGGCGTAAGCTTTTATTTAATTCCGGAAAAGCCGCCAGACAGCGGTGCTCCATCACGGATTCAAAGGCATTCAATATAGAAATGGTACCACTTTCACAGCCGGCCAGTTCTTCGTCCCAGTCCATACCCGGCATCACTGCCTGTACTTCCATTTCTTCGTCATCCGCATTTACACCGTACTGACTCGTGTAACGATTCAGTTCATCAGCTAGACATTCATTTTCGACGTTGATGCGGGACAAACGTTGTTTGAGTTTTGGAAGCTTGGCTTCCAGACTCAGATGAGCATATTTGGATCGGCATTCACGAGCGGCCCGCACCAGCAGACCGAGTGATTGAACCAAAATTCGTAATTCGTTAGGTGCAGTAGTTCCCATAACCTTAAGGTGATTGTTCTGACGGATCAACCTTTAGCCGCTAAAATCATGCCGCACCAATACATTACTATTATACAGGCAGTTACGGGAATTAAATCCCCAGTTACTTCAGCGAAGTTTCTTCTGATTCCGCATATTTCCCCATTGGGCTTTCCTGCTCCTTTCTGAGGGCTTCCATGATTTCGTCCAGTGCAATGGTAGCAAAACCCGTGGAATAGTCAGACATGGCGTAAGGAATTAGTACTTTTCCAGAGTGGACTACGGCTCCGCAGGTGTACACCACATTAGGCACGTATCCTTCCCGTTCTTCGCCTTCGGGGGTCAGAATTGGATAAGACAGACGAGCGAGCACTATTTCAGGATTATTCAAATCGAGCAGAAAAACGCCGATGCAATACTTACGCATGGCTCCCACTCCATGACTCAGCACCAGCCAGCCGTCCGGGGTTTCGATGGGTGAACCGCAGTTCCCCAACTGTACAAACTCCCAGGGGTATTTGGGGGCCAGTAACAGTTTACTGGTTTCCCAGAAAAACAGGTTATCCGACTCCATCAGGAAGATATTTTCTCCATCCTGCCGGCCCAGCATCACGTATTTTCCATTGACTTTTCGCGGAAACAGAGCCATGCCTTTGTTCTTGACCATATCCCCGGCCATAGTTTTTACCCGAAAATCAACGAAGTCTCGGGTTTCCAGTAACTGCGGGAAAATCACGCGGCCGTTGTAGGCGGTGTACGTGGCGTAATAGGTTTTCTGACCATCATCTTCCGTAAATTCCACAAAACGGGCATCTTCCATGCCATTCATTTCATTGGGTGAATAAGGAAAGAGAATTCGTTCGCTCAGAGCCCGGTCATCGCTGTAGTTAACCGTATAATTGGCTTTCATCAAAGCCAGAATGCCATCGCCCGCCACCCGGTGGGTAGGATAAAGGGGATTGTCTTTGACTACGGGATACACATCAGAGTAACAGACTTCTTCGGGTAACTGACTGACAATACTATTAGCAAATCCATCATCCAGACCCAGCTCGTGTAACTTCCGCTGGAAAACGTCCCGGGACAGGTACGCCTCTTCGTAGGAGTCCGGCGGAGTAACGTAACGGGAGTAACCATCCAGCCAGATACCGGCGTTCTGATCTACAAAACCCGATCGAAAGACGATGGAAGAAATGTGTCCCTCCCCCGTGGCCCTCAGGCTGATGATGAAACGGCGGCATCCTTCGGGCAAATTAGACTGATCGGGATGCCAGACAATGGATGGATTGAATAAAGCCGCTGCTTCCAGTGCGTATTCGTGGGTAAAATAAGCTCCTACCAGAAGTTGATGCAGGGGACTTAGTTCTTGGGAAAGATTAAAGTGGGCAAGGATTTGCTTCGCCCGGCGATCCAGGTAGATCTCGACGGCCTGGTGACGGTGACGGAATTCCTGAAATACCTGAGACAGCTCCTTCTCTACTTCTTCTTCCGTGAGAGCTAGTAAACGATTGACAATCAATACCATTCGTTCATTTCCTAAATGAAAAGGACGAAACAAGACCCGGCGGGGATCTGGTTTGATGATTAATGGATAACGTTCTACGGTCAACAGAGATTCGCTCATGTTTCAGTTCGATAGAAGTGAAATGTTCTCAACTCTGATTATCATTTCGCAATGAGAATCAAAATTGAGAACAGTAAAAAAAATATACTAACCTTACGTTCGCTTAGTTATTCAAAGACCTGGCCTGTTTGGCGGCTTTCCGCTTCATAATGGCAGACTCCTGCTGAGACTGAGCAGCTCTGATCTCGCCTCTGGCCATTAAAAAGGCCAGACAGGACTCAGCTCCCTGATTGCAGTTTACCGAGTGAGGCTGCAATCCGTCGTAACAGCCGCCAGAGGTTTCGTCATATAACGGTAAACCCGTATCATTCTTGCCCAGGTACCACTCAAAAGCAGTATGAGCCGCTTCCCGCCACACATCCAGGCCGCTATACGAATAAGCAGCCAGGTAAGCCCCGATGGAGGCCGCAGCTTCCAGGGGTTGCTGATCATAAATGGCAGGTTCACTTCCCATGGGGTAAAATCCATTAGAGCCAATGGGTCGGAAATGTCCTTCAGGAGCCGTTTGCACGTCGCGTAGCCACTCCAGCGTATGCAGACCTACCAACTGATGTTCCGGAACATCCGAGCATAGCAAAGCCTGAGACAGGCGGGCGTTATCGTAACTCAGAATGGGTTCAAACCAGTACCAGTGTGGGCGAGCCGCCTGCCGCAATAATCCTACGAGACGATTTCCCAGTTCTTTTCTCAGATCACGCTTGTGACGATCACCGGGATAGCGGTGCAGGTATTCGGTCAGACCCAGCATGGTAAACGCCCAGCTTCGGGGAGAGGTCATCTCCAGCACGATGTCAATGGAACGGTCAAATAAGTCCCGACCCCAGTTTCGCAAATCAGGACGGCGGGTCCGGGCAATCATTCCACCCAGGGCCCAGATTGCCCGTCCATGACTATCGTCCGAGCCATAGCTTTCCAGCCACTCTCGTCCGTAAGACATGAAGTTGCGGAACCGACCTTTTTCAGGATCAAACGCATGGTTCAGGAAGGACGAAAATACGTCAATCATCCAGGGAATGCGGGCGTCCACTATCTCTCCATCGGCATCCAGAGAAGAAGCTAATAATAAGGCTCTGGCATTGTCATCGGTACAATACCCTTCCTCGCGGTGGGGTAACGTATAACGGGCGTGCTGAATGATACCCGTTGAATCGGTAAGCCGGAACAAGTGATCCAGCTTTAAGCCCGGCATTACGCTGTAATTATGTTTGATTTGGGACGAAACACTATATCTAAACAGTTGCTGGTAATTACCCACCACTTCTTTCCAAATCATAGGCCGGCTAAACTCATAAGCCCGCTTCCGCATTTGCTGACGGTAATCGGGGTCGTCAAACATCTGGATCAAAGCTTCGGCAATAGCCTCAGACGATTCAAAAGGAACCAGCACGCCGCGGTCATTTGCCAGCAGCTCCTCTGCGTGCCAGTACGGAGTAGAGACGACGGCCTTACCACACCCTACGGAGTAAGCCAGTGTACCCGAGGTAATCTGGGCTACATTCAGGTAAGGCGTCAGGTACACGTCCGCCATTTCCAGGTACTGAATCAGGTCGTCCAGTTCGACGAAGCGGTTATGAAACTGAACGTGTTCAGCTACGCCCAGATCTTCAGAAAGCTTAATCAGACTGTTGCGGTATTCTTCTCCCCGCTCCCGGATCAGATTGGGGTGCGTGGCACCTAATACAATATACGTTAACTCAGGGTGCTTCTCTACGACTGCGGGAAGAGCTGAAATAGCCGTCTCAATGCCCTTATTGGGCGAAATGAGCCCGAAGGTTAACACGACCTTTTTATTTTGCAGACCAAACGTGCTTTTGAACGTGTCTGGTTCCGTAAAGGGAACATCGGGGATGCCGTGAGGAATAACCGCGATCTTCTCGGGATCAATTTCGTAAATCGTTTCCAGAAACTGGCGGCCTTTTTCTGACATAACCACCAGGAAGGAAGAACGCTCGGCGATTTTCCGGAGTACCCGGTCCTGCGAGGGACTGGGGTTCTGTAATACCGTATGAAGTGTGGTAATCACGGGCATTTTTACCCGGTTTAGTAAATCAATTACGTACTCACCGCTTTCTCCACCGTAGATGCCATACTCGTGCTGAAGGCAGAGGATTTCTACGCCAGATTCGTTCAGGTATTTGGCCGTTTCCACGTAAGCGGGTCGGCTGTGCTGATCGAATGTATATTTAACTTCTGCGGGATATTCGTACGTTCCGGGATGATCCTCAACAGCTACGACAAACGTATCGAGATCATTGTACCTTTTCTGAAAATGCGTACGCAGGTCATGAGTAAACGTAGCGATCCCACACTGACGCGGGAAATAGTCACCCAGGAATGCAATACGACGAACAGGTAAAGTTTCGATCAAATCAGAGAATAGCTTGTTAATATTCATGTCGAGGATAATTTATGAATCAATTGGGTTGCCTGAGTGGTAAAACTTAAATCTTAATAAAAGCCAATCTTTACTCCAGAATTAAGCGTACTGAAATGAGTAAAAAATTGATACCAAATCTTATAATAAAGGCTCTGTAGCCCATTTTATGAAAATTGTGGTGACAATTCCCCGTATTAATTTGATACAATTTTAGACCTGCCAAACTCACAAAAGGCGGAAGCATACGCTGGGTATCAATCCGGTAGAATATACCGAGTAATCAGTAACGCGAAACAACTGCTCTGTTACTACTCTCAATTCTTAAGAGATGAAACTCTTTTTCCTTTATTCTTTCTTTCGCTCTTTCATTCAGGTAACTGGCCGGCAAACGTCACTCAACCACGGGCCTGAAAGTCAGCGAACCTTTCCTTTTCAGGCCTTTACTACTTAAATGGCTTCCCGACAGCTGGGTAGCTGCACGGTATTAAACCAGAAACTTCCCAGCCATTCTACCATACTCAGGGTTTCTGAAAAGGAACTGGGCTTTACCAGATAAGAATTAGTACCGCAGTGATAGGCCTCTTCAATGTCTAAAGGGGTATGGGAAGTAGTTAATACGACTACCGGGATTTTTTTCAGCTCCGGGTCTGACTTGAGTTCGAGTAATACTTCCTTTCCATTTTTACGGGGCATATTCAGATCGAGAAGTATAAAATCCGGTCTCGGACTTTCTTCGGGATTTGCGTACCGTCCTCGTCGCTTGAGATAATCGCAACACTCCTCTCCATCAGAGACGAAGCGGAGGTCGCTAACTTCGTAATACTGCTCCAGGGCTTCCCGCAACAAATCCTGATCATCGAAGTCGTCTTCTGCTACCAGCAAAACAAAATTCAGAGCTTTTCTCATCGCATACGTTTCTTCATAACAGAGCAAACATTTGTTATTTCGGTTAAGTAACTGGATAAACCCGAGTTGTTCCGAAACTGTTTTAAAATATCACTTCTGCCAGATTTCAGCGGCGGCTTTTTTCATTGATCTATAAAAAAATAAGGCTTCCCATCCCTTGGAAAGCCTTATGACGTGCCTGAGCAAACGTAACTAATTGGTATTGGTGAGCGTGTTATCGCCGTAGTATTCGTCGGAAGGGTGAGGCTTGGAAACGCCCTGATCCCGGAGATCCATTTGTTCTACTTCGTCGATTTCGTCATCACCAATAACGATGTTGGAATCATCCGGAAGATCTTCTTCAATAACGGCGTCTTCGTCCGTCAGTTCAGGATCTTCTTCGTCATCGTAAACCGTCAGGTCTTCTTCTTCGTACTCTTCATCATCCAGATCCTCATCTACCTGGTTTTCTTCTTCTTCAGGAGACAGGGAAGCGACTACTAATTCGTCATCGGTTAATCCATTCGTCTGAAACATACCTATATAGAGTTTAGTGATTAATCTATTTTCGTAAGCTGATCTACGGGAATTTCACCCTGATCGGTCAGCAAAACCAGCGTATTACGTCCCTGATGCTGATTTTGTCCCAGTCCCAGCACAAAATAAGGAGCAGTGCTATACCTTTCTCCGGAGTTAAGCACCAGCAGAGATTGTTCCGGGTAAAAGACGTATGAGATTCCATTCTGCGTACCCTGCCAGCCACCCAGCGGCGTTTTTTCGGGCTCGGTAGTAGCTGAGGATGATTCGGTTTCGATTACTGCCTGTACCGGGGTTGTATCAGACTCAGTTGCATGAATGGGTGCATAAGCAGGGGTCGTGGGATTGGAGCTGGCTAATGGGACTAATTCGTTAATCAGTCCTAACAAGCGAGTTTTCAGCACTTGATTATTCCAGTCTGAAATCATCAGCATTCCGTTTTGCCATTGGCCCTGGCCCCCAAACTCGGCCGCACTAAATTGTACCTGGCGTCCTTTTGAAAGGATTAAACCCTGCCAGATTTGATGAACGGCATCAACACTAAAATCATATCGTTGAGCAGCCTGTTCAAGAAAAACTGCTGTTTCCTCTGCCATATCAAGTATTGTTTTTTGAACATACCGGAAAAAGCCGTTCCAATTCAACCCAGCCCTGGTTGTTTCGATCAAAGCATTAGGTGTTCACCAGACAATTTATTCGTTTTCAACTGATTAGACTATTGCATTCGGAGGTATTTTCCGGTTCATACGACCAACTTTTTTTGTTGCTTCCTTATCCGGGGAATCCATGCCTTTGGAGCAATTGGGTAGGAACTTCCCAGCCATACGGAATATCGTTTCTGTTCAGCCTTTTTCAATCGCCAGGGTTCATGCAGGAAGCGAGGCGGCAAGTTCACCAGTTCCGGCAGCCAGATCCGTAAAAAATGAATGCAGGCCGGCATTCGCTGGGACTCGAGTACGGGATTCAAAAACTTTCGCTGATGAATGGGCTGACTTACGTAGTAGTAAAACAGACGCGGTTCAAAATCCAGGGAATGCTGGGCCAGCCAGCACAGGCCCTCTGATTCAAACTCGGGCAGGCGTTGTTTGAGTACGGACAGCAGCAATTGCCGCAACCGGGGAATAAGATAGCCCGTTTCCAGCAGACAACGCATGGCCGCATCGACCAGCGGTACTCCGGAATTCCCCCGCTTCCAGCGTTCAAAGAGCTGTTGCCGTTCTTCGTCAGGTGCGGCATCGGGGCGGTCCTGATCACAGGCATAGCCCTGATGAGTAGTAAACAGAATATAATCGTGACGGTACAGATGATCCAGAAAATCCTTTAGGGCTTTCGGATAAAAACCTTCCTTGATGGCCTGCTGGCAGGATTGATAAATCTGACGCACCGACACATTACCCCAGGCAATGTAAGGCGACAACCGGCTGGCATTGTACCGGCTCAGATAAGGATTATTATCCGCTTCCAGGTACTGCACGGCCCGGATTTTAAGAAAGCTGGTTAACCATTCCTGAGCCTGATCGGGACCACCCCGCTGGAAATGAAAATCGGGTATATAAAACTGATCAGGAGAATCAATGACTGACAACTGATCAATGAAACCAATGCTAAGCGATACCGGCTTGATTCTGGACAACTCGGGATAGTGAATGGTCTTCTGCATTTCTTTCCGCCAGAATCTCTTCCAGTCCGTAACCCGTTCGGGCAGGATTTCCAGTGGTTCGGAGGCCTGCCACTGAATTTCCTGTTCCTGGCAGAACGCTTCGATTTCCTGATTCCGCTGCTCGATGGCCCGGAGTCCTTTTTCCCGGTACGAAAAAATAGTATCCACGCCGTACCGACGGTGAATTTTACGCAAAACGGCCAGGAAATCATTCCGAAACACGTGCAGCACCAACCCCGATTCTTTCAGGGTTCGGGTAAGATTCTGCAGGGACTCCATAATAAATCGCCCGTGCCGGGAATTGAAATGTCCTTCATTCAGCACCAGGGGTTCGTAGCAATAGACCAGCATCAGCGGCTGTTCAGCATCAATAGCGGCTTGCAGAGGAGCATGATCCACCAGGCGAAGATCTCTTTGAAACCACAGAATATTCATAACTGAAGATTAAACCTGTCAAGAAGCGAAAGAATTGTACCAGATTTATCGGTTTTCCGATTGTTTTAGTTAGCGGCTCATGTGGTTCATGCAACGAAAGGGCTTCTCCCTGCATCTACAAAACAGGCAACAACGTAGCTTACCTTCGTGAAAACGACAGCAGATAAGCAGCTTTCTTATATAGAATTTGACCGTCTGGGCGTTTTGCTTTTGTTTTGTGGTTAAAATTTAGAATTCCATCGGCAGATGCTTCGACAACTCCCCCTCCTATTGTCCCTGATTTTCATTAGCTTACTAGCGACTAATGGCTCGGCTCAGGTATTACATTTGAAACCCCATTATGGTCTGAAAGCTGGTTTGAGTTCTGGTTATACCATTCGTACTCCACAAAATGACGTCATCACCCGCTGGAATTCCGGCCTGCACCTGGGTGGATTTTACCGTCAGCGTTTTAATAAATTCGTCATTCAGCCGGAAGTCGTACTGACCCAGCGGGGAGGTTCCCTTAAAACAGGTACGACGGTTTCCCGAAATACCTTTTATTATGCTACGGCTGCGGCCATCTTCGGTTACGTCCTAACGGAAGGGTTAACGGTTGAAGCCGGACCCGAATATGCGTACGCCCTGAATGGACCCAACAGCACGCCCCGTGGCCCAAACAACCGTTCGGATTACGGATTCACGGCGGGTTTGCGTTACGACTTTATGGATGCTGCGGATAAGGTTAGCTTAGGTTTACGCTACAGCCGGGGTTTCAATAATGTCATCACGACCGAACCCGGCATCAACTTCTACAACCAGACGGTTCAGGTTTCCCTGATTTATAACTTCTATAAAGAATAACGGAAACTTCTGAAAACCAGGTCAGCATTCGACATCAGCTTAAAGTTTTTCAGAAAAAAGACCCGGGGGATGCATCCTTCGGGTCTTTTTGTGCATCATGCCTTTGTTCTGATTTTCTGACATCAGGTTCATTTGCTGGCACAACTTTCGTACTTCCGGGTACGTATTACTAGTGATCATGATGGGAATTCGTTTCCTAAAATCTCATAACAGCCATGAATACTCGTCGAAAAGCAATACATTTGTTTATAGATACGTTTGCGAAAGGTAATCACCTATACCGAATGACTAACAGATTTATTATACTACTCTCCGCATTGTTCCTCGTGTTTTTATCCGGGGATGGCTTTGCTCAGGGTCAGGTTAAAACTATTCAATTTTCCGGCGTTGTCGTAGGCGGTAAACAATCCGAGATTCTTCCGGGTGCTACCATCTGGATTCCCAAATCAGGGGGTAGTACCACCACTTCCAATAACGGTTACTTTAGCTTGCCCGTTTTTCCCGGTGACAGTATCATTTTCAGCTATACGGGGTACCGCCGGCAGTATCTGGTCATTCCCAAAACCTATCACGAGGCTTCCTATTCTGCGAAGATCGTGTTACGGGAAGATGCCATCACTCTCCGGGAAGTGAAGATTTATCCGTTTAGAAACTTTGAAGAGTTCAAGAAGGAATTCCTGGCGATGGAGTTACCTGACGCCCGCGAACGGGAAGCTCTGGCTCGTAATACGGATCCGGATTACATTCGCCGATTGGGAGTACGTCAGGGAGCCGGGGCCAGTGCCACCTTCCAGGAATCCCAGCGGCAGATTACCAGCTACAATGCAAATAAAGGTTTTGCCAATACCATTCCCTTCTTTAATCCTTTTGCCTGGGCAAGTATGATTAAGGATATCAAGAATGGAGCCCTGAAAGATAACTCCTGGAAGTCGCTCTACAGCGACGCTCCGCTGCTGAATACGAACCGCGATTCTTACATTCGCCAGCAGAGAACCAACTAAGTTTTTGAATGCATTAACGAAAGTCCGCCTAATCAGCGGACTTTTTGCTAGTTAGCTCAGGATCAGTCTGTCAAAATAGCATTAATTCAAAAAATACGTAGAGTAAATTCCCCGATTTTGTGTCATTTTGGCTTTGCCGTCTTTCTGGAAAGGTATTTTTTTATACTCTACTAAAATTCGTAAAAGCCATGAAATCACAAATCTCAATACCGAAAGAAATTCTCGCGAATATTGACTTTGCGAATACGCTCAACGGTGGCCGGACGGAGTCTCTGGTCTGGGTGAATCGCGGAGAAAATGGTTATGAAGTATTCGTAAAAATGCCGGGAGTCGATCCCGATGACCTTCAGGTAGACATCGAAGATGGACACCTCTGGTTATATACCTTACATCCCGTTCTGAAAGTCGAGCGACAGGAAGAAGTGGAAAGTTTTTTACCTTACACTGTAGGAGACCTCATTATTCCAAATGACGTGGATGTAGACCACATCTCGGCTCGTTACCGGAATGGTCGCTGGCGGGTGTTCCTCCCCTTCCACGAAAGCAATGAAGAAGGGTACCAGCGTCACATTGATTTAGATTGGGATTAACCTTTTGTTGTATCCATTCTTTCGGCAAGAGATTTCCTGACATATTAACAAAAAGAGGACCGGGTCTATATCCGGTCCTTTTTTGTTTGTGTCTTCTGATAATTAAGGTTTACAACCCTTTGGTGGCGTCATCTGCTTCGCTCTTATCGGATTGTACAGACTCTGATGGCGGGATGGGCTCCTGCACTTTCTTTTCCTGCTCCACATCCTCCCCTTCGCCGTGAGCCATTTCGTAGCTCTCCTTTAAGTTTTCAGCATCGGCTACGGGATCTTCGGTAATACGGTCCGTGTCCTCGTCCCGCAGGGGGTAACTCACGCCGGGGTCACCCTGACCCGGATCAGTACTGTATCCTTTTTCAGGATCGCGTTTTTCCAGGTGCTGGTAATGATGCTTGTGCTGGTTATCTTCCTGCCATTCCAGATCATGCTGGGGCACATTATAAGGATCCTGTTCTTTATCCGGATTCATAACTTGGGCTGATTAGTGGTGATTAATGCGAAAGAAAAAGAAAAGACTATTCCAGTGATTCCATTTCACGTTTTATAAGTCGGTTCTCTTCGTGTATTTTTGCAAAAAATAAGGTTTGGCTATCGCTTTCTGAAGATCTGTTCCGATGAAGCGTTATCTATTCTTTACGAAATAGTCAAATCTGGCAAATCACTAACGATTCACTACTTAGTATGGGAAGAGCTTTTGAATTTCGAAAAGCCCGTAAGTTCAAACGATGGGGCCAAATGGCCAAGACCTTTACCCGGATTGGTAAGGATATTACGCTGGCAGTAAAAAGCGGTGGATCAGACCCCACCTCTAACTCACGTCTGCGGGCCATGATTCAGAACGCGAAAGCGGCGAACATGCCTAAAGAAAACGTTGACCGTGCCATTAAACGTGCCTCGGCCAAAGATCAGGAAGACTACAAAGAAGTGGTATACGAAGGATACGGCCCCCACGGAGTTGCCGTATTGGTAGAATGCACGACGGACAATACCAATCGTACGGTGGCTAACGTTCGTAGTTATTTCAATAAGCTCGGCGGTAGCATGGGTACGTCCGGCATGCTGGATTTCATCTTTGATCGCAAGTCTGTATTCAAAATTGCCAACAAACCCGGTCTTGATATTGAAGAACTGGAGCTGGAACTGATTGACTTCGGAGCAGAAGAATTATTCCTGGATCAGGAGACGGATCAGGTTATCATTTACGGCGAATTCACGGCTTTCGGAGGACTTCAGAAATACCTCGAAGAAAACGGGTACGAAATTCAGGGAGCCGAGTTCGAACGCATTCCAAACGATTCGAAAGAACTCTCCGAAGAAGAGGCCGCAGAAGTAGACAAACTGATCGAACGCCTCGAAGAAGACGACGACGTTCAGAATGTTTATCACAACATGAAGTAATAAAAAAGCCTGAAAGAACACTTTCAGGCTTTTTTTAGGCAGATTCTTTACCAATCGCGGTCAGGCCATCTTACTTAACGGCTTGCTGGGAGGCATCATCCGGTTCAAAATCCAGGACCACGGAATTCATGCAGTATCGTTTGTGCGTGGGAGCCGGCCCATCATCAAAAAGGTGACCTAAGTGACCCTCACAACGGCCACACAGGACTTCAATCCGGTGCATACCGTGGGAATGATCTTCCCGATACAGCACACTGTGAGGACGCATGGTTTCGAAGAAGCTCGGCCAGCCACAACTGCTGGCAAACTTGGCATCAGATTTGAAAAGTGCATTACCGCAAGCCCGGCAGTAGTAAGTACCTTTTCCCGTGAAATTCCAGTATTTCCCACGGAAAGCCCACTCCGTAGCTGCCTCACGGGCCACTACGTACACTTCAGGCTCCAGTACCTTCTTCCATTCCGCATTTGATACATGAAGTTTTGTGGTGTCAGTTCGAGAATAGTAGGGATTTTTCGTTTTCACTTCCATATTTTTAGGCTTATCCTTTGATTGTGTCTGGCAACTTCCCATTAATACGGTGGTAAAGACCAGTAAAGCACTAAGCAGTGATGCTTTCATAGTTTGGATTAGAAAAATGTTATGCCTTTATATTCAAACAGCCATGCCACTCCTAACGTTCGGTAGGAAGTAAAGTTTTTATACTTACGGCAAGCCCCTGAAAGGCTTCACTAAATGGCATGTGTTTTTCATTTTCGCCTGGATATATCCCGTATTCGACGTTCCTCTTAAATCTCCTTTCAAAGCGGTATTTTACTGGCTTTACCTCACCACCGATATGTCTTCTCGCAAACATAAATTTGAACGTAAAAATCTGGGAACGTCTCCCGGTACCCTGGAATACATCGGCCCCCCCCTGGACGATCACGTCAAGATCATCCGAACGGTGTTTAATAAGGATACTCAGGAAAGTATCTGCCTCAAGAGCATTGCCGACATTGGCCATTCGCCGAACCCCGAGCTTATTACCTGGCTTAGCATTGATGGGATTCATAAGACCGATATTGTGCAGGAAATTGGCCGAATTTACGGGCTGCATTCCCTGATGCTGGAAGACATTCTGAACACCCTTCAGAAACCCAAATTCGATTTCTACGGAGATTCCACGCTTTTTCTGGTCATGAAGTGGATCGAGTACAATCCCGCCACCCGCGAAGTAGAACCCGAGCACGTGTCCCTGGTACTGGGGCCAAACTGGGTGATTTCCTTTCAGGAAGAACGTACCCGCGATATTTTCGAAACGATTCGGCAACGCATCAAGGCCGGAGCCGGGAAGACCCGCCAGAATGGTTCTGATTACCTGCTTTACGCCCTCGCTGATGTTGTGGTAGACCAGTATTTCCGGGTGCTGGATTGCATCGAAGAAAACTTGACCAATCTGGAAGAAGCCCTTTTCAGAAAAGCTCAGGAAAAACACATGCAGGAAATTTATACCGTCAAGCGTGAACTGGGGGTGATGCGGAAGGTCGTAGCCCCCCTGCGGGAAATAGTGCTGGCGTTGAACCGTGAAGTTCCGGCTACGGATAAATCCCTGTTTTCCAGCAATACGGATTTATACCTTCGGGATTTGTACGATCACGTCAATCAGGTCAATGAAACCATTGAAATTTACCGCGACCAGATGACGGGGCTGATGGAATTGTATAATTCTACGATCAGTAATCGTCTGAACAACATTATGAAAGTACTGACGATCATCTCGGTCATCTTCATGCCCCTTACCTTCATTGCGGGGATTTACGGGATGAACTTCGAATTTATGCCCGAACTTCACTGGAAATACGGGTATCCCTTTGCCCTGGGATTGATGGCCGTCATGGTAGTGGCCATGCTGGCCTGGTTCCGGGCAAAAAAATGGATTTGATCCGTTTTCAGCCGTTGACTGTGGTTAATTTACTGGATTTGACTACGGGATGACCGAAATTTTAAAACCTATTGTTAGCAAAACAGGGAAGGTTCTTCCCTGAAAACGGTCCACTGAAAACTGAAAACTCTGTTACCTTTGCCCTTTCTTCGTACTTTCCCGGATTACCATGAATATTTCTGCCCGTTATATACTCACCGATAGCCGCCAGCTTACCAGTCCTGCCGAATCTGTTTTTTTTGCCATTCGCGGGCCTCATCACGATGGCCATAAATTCGTAGCCGAGCTGTACGACAAAGGTGTTCGTGAATTTGTCATTGAGTCATCCGATTTTCAGACGCAGGATTTTCCCCTGGCAACCTTCCATCACGTTCCTGACGCCATTCACGCCCTACAGGAAGTGGCCGCCGGGCACCGTCGTCAGTTTGATATTCCGGTTATTGGAGTTACGGGTTCGAATGGGAAAACCATTGTTAAAGAATGGCTTGCTCAGTTACTGAGTCCGGATTTCATCATCTGCCGCAGTCCTAAAAGTTACAATTCACAACTGGGCGTTCCCGTATCCGTCTGGACGCTGGACTCCCACAATACATTAGGAATTTTTGAAGCCGGAATCTCACAACCCGGTGAAATGGCCCGGCTGGAAGCAGTTATTCAACCCACGATCGGCATTTTCACCAATGTGGGCACGGCACACGACGAAGCTTTCAGTGATCGCCGTCAGAAAGTCCGCGAAAAAATGGAGTTATTCCGGCACGTGAAGACCTTTGTTTACTGCCGTGATTTTGAAGAAATAACCGACGAATTAGCCGATTTTTTACCCGCAGATTGTCAGATCATCGGATGGTCCGGCAACGACTCCTGGCATTCCTTTACCACGCAGAGTAACATCAGTTCGGCCTCGTGGGAGAACCTGAATCACTGCATCGCCATCCTGCGTTTATTCGGAGTTTCAGACGAAGAAATTCAGCGAAGAATTTACGCTCTGCGTCCGGTTTCCATGCGACTGGAACTGAAAGAAGGCATCAACGGCTGTTACCTCATTGACGACAGCTACAATAATGACTGGGCCGGTCTGAAAATGGCCCTCGACTTCCTTTCCAATCAGCACGAACGTCCCCATAAGGTGGTTATTCTGTCGGACGTTTTACAGTCAGGCCTGCCTGAAGCCGATCTCTACGAGCAGATTGCCCGCTTGCTAAAAGACAAAGGCGTTAATCAGCTCATTGCCATTGGTCCGGCTCTTCAACGCAATCAGATGGTCTTTTCCTTACCCGCGAAGTTCTTTGAAAGCACGGAAGACTTTCTGGCGAAATTCCGTACCACTGATTTTACCGAAAGCGTAGTCCTGGTAAAAGGTGCCCGAACGTACCATTTCGAGGATATTATCCGCAAGCTTTCGCTGAAAACGCACGGCACCATTCTTGAAGTAAACCTGGATTCCCTGTCGCATAACCTGAACTATTTCCGGGAAAAAATTGGTCGTCAGACCAAATTAATGGTCATGGTCAAGGCATTTGCGTATGGGAGTGGCATTGAAGAAGTGGCCAATTTATTACAGTTTCACCGCGTGGATTACCTGGCTGTGGCCTACCCCGACGAGGGCGTTCGCCTCCGGCAGGCCGGCATCCGTCTGCCCATTCTGGTTCTGAACACTTCGCCCGATAACTTCCAGCAGGTACTGGACTATAACCTCGAGCCTGAGATTTACAGTCCCCGCATCTGGGAGGAATTTACCGCCTTTCTGGCGATGCGTAAGAACCGCACGGAGCCCGTTTCCGTCCACCTCAAAGTGGAGACGGGCATGCATCGTTTAGGCTTCGAACAGTCGCATCTGGACTGGCTGGGAGCTGAGCTACAGCAACATCCCGAGATTCGGGTGGCAAGTATCTTCAGTCACCTGGCGGCCGCCGACGAAGCCCAGCACGATGAATTTACTCACCAGCAAATTGCCCGGTATACCTACATGGCGGACCGGATTACCTCTTTTGTTTCCTATACCCCCATCCGGCATCTGGCCAATTCACCGGGGCTTGCCCGTTTCCCGGAAGCCCGGTTTGACATGGTTCGTTTGGGGAAAGGTCTGTACGGAACGGCTGTCAAAGAGGAAGATCAGCGTAATCTGAAAACGGTAGGTACGCTCAAAACGATCATTTCACAAATCAAGGAAGTACCCCAATCCGAAACCGTAGGCTACGGACGAAAAGGGGTGTTATCCCGCGATTCCCGCATTGCCACCATTGCGATTGGGTATGCCGATGGCTATGACCGGAAGTTTAGCCGGGGCACGGGTCAGGTGCTGATTCAGGGACAGCTTTGCCCAATTGTAGGCAATATCTGCATGGACATGTGCATGGTGGATGTCACGGATATTCATTGCTCAGAAGGCGATGAAGTCATCATTTTTGGGGACTTTCCTACCATTCGTGATCTGGCTTCCTGGATCGGAACGATTCCTTATGAGATACTCACCAGTGTGGGCGAACGGGTCAGCCGCGTCTTTTATCGGGAAGGCAACTGATGACTTACTTATTCGCAAAATTATCCATTAACCGATTCCAAGCGTTACCTTTAAAATTGATTTAACAGACATTACAACAACCTATGAAGATGAATTTCAGTATTGTACCAACCCTTCGACTCCTAACGATTACCCTGCTTGCAGGCCTGGCTCTGGTGAGCTGTAAAAAAAATAACGATGAAGTAATCGAAGAAACCGGTGATGATATCATGGTCGTTGCCAAAGCTGACCCTGAGTTATCTACCTTCGTTTCTGCCGTCACCAAAGCCCAGCTAGTAACTACGCTTCAGCAGGATACCTACACGGTACTTGCTCCTACCAATGCCGCTTTTGCCGCCAGTGGCCTGGACATCAATGCCCTCTCAGCCGATTCCATTCGAGTGATTTTACTTTCCCATATCCTCGTGTCTGAATACCGATCGGATAGCCTGCGGTCTGGCTCTAAAACAACGGCCATTAATCGGCCTGTCTATTTTTCAGCCAGTAGTTCGGGCATCTTCGTCAATGGAAATTCAAAAATTGTCAGTGGTGATATTGATGCGTTTAATGGAATCATTCATAAAATAGACCATCTGATTTCCTTATCCCAGCATAACATCGTTCAGAACATCAGATATACGCCTGAATTATCCAGCCTTTACAAACTCTTAAGACATGAAAAACTAAAAGGTCTGGTTGATTCCCTCTCACGGGGCACGTATACCATTCTGGCTCCGTCCAATCAGGCTTTTAGTGCGTATAAGGATACCCTGACTCCCAATTATCCAAGAAACATCATTGCCCGGCATATTATTCCCAACCGCGTTTTCTCCAGTGATTTTGGCACTGGCACGGTAACTACCCTGTGGGCTAACCATCCGATACAATCCAACCGGGATGCAGCCGGAACGATTACCCTGTTTGCCGGTACGGATTCGCTGGCCACCAAAGCAAAAGTTCTGTTGCAGGGCTCTAATATCTCAGCTACGAATGGCGTCGTTCATCGCATTGATGCGGTGATCAAATAGTCCTGCTGATGGTAATTTAAAAAGGTAAAGGCCCGGCTTTGCAGCCGGGCCTTTACCTTTTTAAACCAGCGTAACTAGGGTCTGCGGCTCTTGACGGAATCACTCTTTTTCTTTTGTTCTTCCAGCAAAGATCCCGCCTTTTCTACTTCACTTATAAACTTTACGCTATCGGCCTGAAGCTGGGCCAGCTCTTTTTCGTTCTCTTCCAGGCGTTTGAATAACTTGATTTTCTCAGCCCGGTTGTCCTTGAGGTTACGGATATTCCGATCGGATTTACGCTGAATATCCTTCTGAGTATCCGTTGCTTCTTTCAGACTTTTATCGGCTTCGCTAACCTGCCACTCGTAGTCTACCTCTTTATGAAAATCCTGCAGAATGGCTTCTACCTCACGCCCGTAATTATTGGTACTGGAAGCAAATTCATAACTTCCCATGTCGACGGATAAAAACAGGTTCGTCTCTTTGGAGCGGGAATTGATCTGACTAACGATTAATACATTTTTATCCGCAAAAGGTACTTTGGCGTACTCCACTTTATAGACGCCCCCCCGTTCCGTTAATACCCGGCCGTACTGAGCCAGTTTCTTCTTCCAGGCCTGCTCCACAATCCGGCTGTCGACCGAGGTGGTCATCAGGTAACCGACCCGTTTCACCTTGGAAACTTCCTGAGTTACGGGCTTAATGTCAGCCTGAGCAAAGGCAACGGAACTGCTTACCAGTAATGTTGCGAAGATTAATGATTTGATTTTCATGGAAATAATGGATTTGAAGGTAAAACCGCAGTAATAAACTAAAGTTTCTCTACACTAATGGAAAATCGTCACAAAAAACAAAAGTAACAGAAATTAAGTAAAAGTACTTATTACACTACCTTACGGGTAACCATAACCAGTTTTCGCTGTTGATGATCCGTACTGGCAAATAAATAGTCTTCACCGCCTTCAGCCAGGCTTAATTTCTTTCTTAAATCAGCCACACTCATCGGAAAATTACGGATGGTAAGATTGGCTTTCCCCGAAGGCACCAGCCGGTGAATCTCCTTCTTATCGGCTCTTGTCACGGCTGTAATGCGGAAGATTCTGCCGGGAAAATCGGGCCAGTATTGATCGGAAGTGTAGAGATGACTGCTCGGAGCCAGTTTATACAGGCCTTTCTGACCGATACTCTTGAAAGCCCCGGCTTTCAAAAGGGCTACATTAGGTTCATATAGATACGTCAGTGGCGATGAAAACTCCGCCTGAGCGGTCTGCTCCTGCCCGCGAGTGAAGCGGAAGGTCTGCTCCTGCCCGTTTTTCAGCAGATGAACCGCGACTATTTCCGGGTCAGGTTGCTCCTGCGTATGGATATGAAATAACAGTTCCTTTACTTCATCCTCGACGGCCAGCACATACACCTTCTGAACTCCCGTTAACTGTTTGATGGCCAGATCAATATCCAGCATGGGGGATAGTTTAATCAGAACATTTTCCGCCTTTTCCAGTAATAAGCTCTGTACCGCCAGTACATTCGGTTCACAATCGGACAGTAACACCATCTTCTGATTGCTGTGATTCCTGCGGGCCGGATCGAGGTACAGCCAGTCGAGTTTATGGCTCTTGTGCTGGAGCCATTCCATGCCGTTTCCATTTACCCAGCTTACTTCGGCTTCTAACCCGATCTTCGGTAAATTCCAGCGGGTCGATTCAAACAAATCAATTTGTTGTTCGCAGTAGGTGGCTTCCTTAAAACGACTGGAACAGGCCCAGAAATCCACTCCCATCCCGCCCGTCAGATCCGCATAGGAATGTCCCTGCATCAAGCCCGCTTTCCAGTACGCCGTTCGTTCGGACGAACACTGTTCCAGCGGGATGATGCCCGGAAAAATCACTTCGGGAGCGGTTAACCAGGCTGGTAATTTGGTTTTAGCTTTCTGCCGACACTGAATTTGTAAGGCTATTTCACGCATCGGCATTCCGGGGTAACGATGAGCGGACAAGAGCAGTTTTTGCCAGTCTTCCTGCTGATGAGCCTGAATGAACGCCTGTATTTCGGGCTGAGCCAATGTGGTAACCAGAGACATATATAATCCGAAAGAATCTTTCCTCCCTTTAATAAATTAATAAAATAACGCTATTTTCGAGCAAATGCTACTTCGATCAGGCATTCAAACCTCTACTCATGCAAAGTATCACTACATCCCCTGTTACCTCTAAACGCCGACTTTGGGAGGTCATTTTCGCTTCCTCTGCCGGTACAGTTATTGAATGGTATGACTTTTACATTTTCGGCAGTCTGGCTGCCATCATTTCCACCAAATTCTTTCCTGCCGAAAATCCAACCACGGCCTTTCTGAGTACCCTGGCTACTCACGGAGCGGGCTTTGTGGCCCGTCCCTTTGGAGCCATTGTTTTTGGCCGGCTGGGCGACATGATTGGGCGAAAGTACACCTTTTTGGTGACGCTTATGCTCATGGGAGGAAGCACTTTTGCCATTGCTTTTATTCCCCAATACAACTCCATTGGCCTGCTGGCTCCCTTCATTCTGCTGCTTCTGAGGGTTTTACAGGGTCTAGCCCTGGGCGGTGAATACGGCGGTGCTGCTACTTACGTGGCCGAGCATTCACCCGATAACCAGAGAGGTAAATTCACCAGCTTTATTCAAACCACCGCCTCCATCGGTTTTTTCGTTTCCATCATCGTGATTCTGGGCTGCCAGTTTGTTCTCGGTAAAGAAGCCTTCGGGGACTGGGGTTGGCGGTTGCCTTTCGCCTTGTCGGGATTACTGGTCGTTCTGTCCTATTTCATTCGTCGGAATATGGATGAATCACCGGCCTTTGCCAAGCTCAAAAAAGAAGGGAACGTCACGAAAACGCCCCTGAGAGACGCCTTCAGAAGCAAAGCCAACGTTCGGCTGATGTTAATCGCCATGTTTGGAGCCATTATTGGCCAGGGAGCCATCTGGCACACCAGCCAGTTCTACGCTCAGATTTTTATTACCAAGATTCTGAATGTCGAATACAGTTCCGCCCAAACGGTCATGGCTGTTGCGGTAACCTGTGCGACACCGTTTTTCGTCATTTTCGGTTCTTTGTCCGACAAAATTGGTCGGAAAAAAGTAATGATGGCGGGTTTACTGGGAGCCAGTCTGTTTTTGTTCCCCCTCTACAAAGGACTGGATCAGGTAGTCAACGGCGGTACCATTCTGGAAACCCGAATCAATACTTCGGGAGAGGTTTCAACCTACGAAGACGGAAAAGTGGTGACCAAAACACCCATTAAATTGCCTAACGGAGACGTCGAAACCAAAACGGAAATTACCCTACCCTCTTCCAGGCTCTTGATGCTGGGACTGCTGGTCTTTATCCAGGTCATTTTTGCCACCATGGCGTACGGCCCGATTGCGGCTTTTCTGGTTGAGTTATTTCCAACCAAAATCAGATATACTTCCCTGTCCATTCCCTATAACATTGCAAACGGAATTTTTGGTGGTTGTGCTCCCTTCATTGCCACCTGGCTGGGAAGCATGACCGGATCGAAATTTGCCGGTCTGTATTACCCCATTTTTCTGACGGCCATGTCCTTCATCGTCGGGGTAATTTTCATTAAGGAAACGGCGGGTAAGAAACTGGAAGAAGAATAAAAAAAGGCTGCGAATGCAGCCTTTTTTTATTCTTTGCGATCAGACCGACATTACCAGGTCAAATTGCGTTCCGTTGTTATTCCTGACGTTTAATATGGCTCCGATTTGCTCACTCAGCATGACAATCAAACGCTTGCCAAAGGATCCCGCTGGCCTATGCCAGACATTCATATCAATCCCCGGACCATTGTCTTTTATTTCCAGGTGCAGGTTCTCTTTCTCATTGAGTATGATGCTGAGCTGAGGGTTATCAATCTGATCAAATGCGTGCTTAAAAGAGTTCGTGATGATTTCATTCAGAATCAGTCCTAAAGGCACCGCCAGCTCCACATCCAACTCTATAGCCGCAATATCTATTTTCAGGTCAAAATCATCAATCCTGTACCCGTACGCGTGTAACAAACCCTGCACTAATTCATTGATATACTCCCTCATATTTACTTTCGTAATGTTATCACTTTCGTAGAGTTTCTGGTGAATCAGTGACATCGCTTCCACGCGTTGTTGCCCTTCTCTAACGGCCTTCACGGCTCCTTCGTCCTCCAGTCGGGTAGACTGTAGCCTGAGCAAACTGGAGATAATAGCCAGGTTATTTTTCACCCGATGGTGCAATTCCTTCATCAGGTTCTTTAGCTGCTCCGTCTGCTCGCTAATCTGCTTATTGCGGGTCCAGACCAGGCGATTCGTCGATTCTAATTCATGATTAACTTCTTTGATTAATTTATACTGCCAGACCGCAATTCCGAATAAAACAAGCATTACACCGGCTCCCGTCATTACCCACCAGAACTGTTTGTCTTTTAAGGCATTCTCTTCATCCAGGCGGGTAATTTCAAGCTCTTTTTCCTGCGTTTTAAATCGGGTTTCTGCATCAACTAGCTGTTGTTTTTTCTCGGTACTGGTGATGGAGTCAGTCGCGGCAATCCACTTTTTCTGGTATTGAAAAGCATTTTTAAAGTCACTCCGTTTCTCAGCAATGCGGGTCAAAATACCGTAAATTTCCTGTTCATACCGATACCGTTCGGGCTGGATTTCACTCCACTTTAACGCGAGATTTGCATACTTTTCAGCTTCTTCCAGCCTACCCAATGGAATCAATGTATTAGGATAATTTATATAAACGTACGCCCTGAGGTAATCATCATTCGTTCGTTTGGCGATTTCCAGACATTCTTTATACGTTTTCTCCGACTCCTTATACATGCCGGCATTTTTGTAGATGATTCCCCGGTTAAAAGTAACCGTGAAGTACTTTTCTTTTTCATCACCTACGTATTTCATGGCCTGCGTGTTATAGCTGAGAGCCTTATCGTAATTTTTACGCATATCCTCGAGCGTAGCCAGATCCATATTAAACTGGATTAGCAAGTCTTTGTCCTTTAGCTGAGCAGCCAGATTCATCCCTTTTTTCAAGTACGGCTCAGCGGAGGTGTAGTTATTCAGCGATATGTAAGCAAAGGCGATATGGTCTAAAACCCGAGCCTGCCGCCGCAGGTCCCTGGCAGCCGAGAGGAAGTGCAATGCTTTTTCATAATGCAGTATAGCCTCGGAAGGATTACTTTTATCTCTTTCGAGAAGACCATACGAAAAATAGGTTCGTCCCAGCAGAGCCGTATCTTTCAGACGGGTAGCTATTTTCAATAACTCATCAATAGCAAGTTTTGCATCCACATATCTGATATGATCAGCCATGTTTGACTCATATTTCGACAATGAATCAAATTTTGCCTGCTCGGATAAATTTTCAATGCTGTTTAGATAGGATTCAAAGGATTGTACTTCTGAAGATTGAGCTCGTGCCTGGAGACATGCACAAGCGATAAGAATAAAGGCAGCTATATAGGTTTTCATTGGGTTAATACGGAGAGGTATGAAGCACTAATTAATCTGAAAAATTCTCATAAACTCATCTTTATACTGCCGGCCCATGGGTATTAGAAATTGCTCGGCCATTATTTCCTTTTCATTAAAACTCTTTATTTTCCGAATATTCACGGCGTACGAACGATGTACCCGCATCAGCTTTTCAATTCCTAATCGATGCAGGGTCAGATTCAGTGTTAGGCGAATGGAATATTTTTTATCGTTGGTGACAATAGTCGTGTACGTATTATCTGCTTCCAGATACACAATGTCAGCCATTTCAATTCTTACGAACTGGTAATTGTGTTTAATAAATATGGAATTATCAATCTTCAGAATTACCTCACGAGTCTGACTATCCTTATCGGTAATTCGATTCTGATCTTTAATAAAGCCGGCACTTTCCCGGGCGGTAAAATTCTGAATGGCCAGTTCAATGGAAATGTTCAGACTGGCATTATTAACAGGCTTGAAAAGATAGGCAGCCGGATAGGTAAGTTTTGCCCGCTCACGGGTTTCTTTATCGGCCAGAGCTGTTACATAAATAACAGGAACGACCCGAAAATTATGCAGTTGATTAATCGTTTCGATTCCATCCCACTCCCCTTTGATATTAATGTCACACAATACTAAATCGACCTGATTTTGCTGAAATATTTCTAAAGCTCTTTTCCCATTGTTTGCAATACCTACGACGTAATATCCTTCCGCTTCCAGGGTATCACATAAGTCCATAGCCAGCACAGCTTCGTCTTCTATGATTAATACTCGCACTCGGTTTTCTTGCATTAGATCAAAGTTTGCACTCAATTTAATAAAGCTTTTTAGTATTAAATAACCTGAATTTATTTAAGGAATAAATACTCATATAGTTATTATTAATTAAATTAATAAGTATTATTCATCATTTAAATAATCACTAACTACCAAAAAATAATAAACGGGACTAATTAGCCCCGTTTATTAGTATGATCTCCGTATAAAAATGTTCGTTTATGTTCGGATAAAAAACCTCCTGCATTTAAGGCACAGAAACCATTTAATAGGGAGAAAGAACAACATAGTTCGAACAACCAGCGGGCGGCGGCGACGCTCCACCTCTGTAGCCTTGCAATAAGGACAACCTTTTGTTTTTGAGCGTGTTGCTGCCATCGTACGTAAGCAGGTTAGTTCGGTGAATTCTGCGGGCTTCCTTGCCTGTTCATCTGGCGATCAGGGCCTTTGAATGTATGGGTATTCCTGGCGGTTTACTATTGATGTCCTTGAGAAAGAGAAAACTTTTTAGTCGTTTGCCCTCTTGTAAAAAGTCTCTCTTTCTCTCAGACAATCATGGGTTAATCCAAACCGGATTTAAGATAAATTGCGTTACGTTTCTTAACCGAGCTCTGAATTATTTAAGAAAAGCTGCAACCTCTTATGGCGGGTAATTCGGTTTCTTTAAGCGATACAAACATACTTCAAAAAGGATTCTTTGTTTTACAAATGTAGGTAGACTAAGCGTATGAGATAGTCAATGACTCTATTTGGTTAGTGAATAAAAAATCGGGAGTTCAGAATTTTATTTTAGATGCCTGAATTTGTGCACAAGTACAGATGGGCATTTTTCGAATTCTATAATAAATTCCAGTTTACCTAGAAAAAAGTACTGATAATCAGTATTATACACATACTACAATAATTTAAATAAAAAAATAACAAATGGTAATTAATTTTATTTTAACACAAATTTAAATTCTGTGATTATTCCTTAATATACTTCTTAAATCGATTATTAAGTTAACTTATTATTCAGATTTTATAGCGAATATTAAACGCCAGAAATCAGCTTATTATTTTATCTTATATGTGGACTCAATAAGAACCTTAACTAATGTTATGATCAGCGAATTGTCTTAAGCAAAAAGATTTAACAGGTTTACCTATACTATATTTAATCCTACTCCAGTACACTGTCGTACGCAATGGCGAATATTGTTTTTTTTATATTTTCGTAAAATTTATAAAGATTCCTGGCTACTCCGGTCTTTATAAATAATGCTCTCCCCTATGGGGTAATCGCCTGAGATCAGGGTCTTAGAATTATTAACCTCGCATAGGATTTAACATTACAAACTCATGACTTCTATTGCTAAACTATTTTTATGCGGCTCAGCCCTTTTTCTCAGTGCCCAGGCCATGGGACAGAAGTTAATCGAGCTGAAAAGCGATGAAAAAGCTAAAAAAGTTGACGTTCTCGTCGAAGGAAAACCTTTTACTAGTTATTTCTATCCGGGAGAACAAGTACTCAAAAAGGCCGTTCTCTACCCGGTTTATTCTCCCCAGGGAAATATTGTTACCCGTGGATGGCCCATTGATCCAAGACCCGGTGAGCGGGTTGATCACCCTCACCACGTGGGCATCTGGTTTAATTACGAGGATGTAAATGGCTACGACTACTGGAATAATTCCAATACCCCGCCCAACCCCAAAGCGAAATACGGTACGATCCGCCATACGGGTATTAAGGCGAAAAAAGATGGCAAACGGGCTGAATTAACCGTTACGGCCGACTGGATAGAAGATAACGGAAAAGGCCGCAAAGTGCTGGATGAACGCACCACGTACTTCTTTACGGCTACCGACAAGCAACGAATCATTGACCGGGTAACGGTTTTGAAAGCTACGGAAGATGCTCACTTCAAGGATGTGAAGGACGGTATGTTTGCCATTCGGGTAGCTCGTCAGCTAGAGTTACCTTCCACCAAGGCGGAGAAATACACGGACGCCAATGGCGTAGAAACGTCCGTTCCGAAACTGGACAACACGGGCGTTACGGGTAACTACCGCTCCAGCGAAGGAGTGGAAGGGGCGAAAGTGTGGAGCACGCGGGGCCGCTGGATGAATTTGACTGGTAAAATCGGAAAAGAAACCGTTTCTATTGCCATGATTGATCACCCGAAAAACGTTAACTATCCAACCTTCTGGCACGCCCGCGACTACGGATTGTTTGCCTTGAATCCGCTCGGCGAAAAAGTCTTCACGGAAGGAAAGAAAGAGCTTAATTATCAGCTCAAAAAAGGACAGTCTGTGGTGTTTCGTTACCGGGTAGTGATTACTTCGGGTGGAGCCACTGATGCGGAGCTGAATAAGCTGGCGGATGCTTTCGCTAAATAAGTAACCTGTTTCCTATAATGAGTCATAAAAACCGCTGATCTGTACGTTCAGCGGTTTTTTTTAGGTTCAGTTTTCAGAAACGTCCTTCTGCTTTCATGAAATTTTCAGAGATTGCTACCTATGAAACAAATGGTCGTTTTAATTGGGGTAAGCGGCAGTGGTAAATCAACCTGGGCCCGGGAATTCTGCCTGAATCAGCCCAACTGGTTACGAATCAGCCGGGATGAATTGAGACGTAGTATTTTGACGGTTCCGTTGGGAACCTACTGGCACTGGCCGAGGGAAGATCAGAACCGCATTGAGCATCTGGTGGACCGGATGCATACCAAACTGTTAATGGATGCTCTTCGGTCGGGGTGGAATGTGCTGATGGATAATACCCACCTGAAGAAAGCGTATATTGACGAATATGTTACGCTGATGCTCCGCCACTTTCCTTCCTTTACCATACAATACCGATTATTTGACACTCCGCTTGAAACTTGTCAGGAAAGAGACCATCTTCGCTCTGATTCCGTTGGAGCCAATACCATTGTTCATCAGTACTCGCAATTGCAGGAGTTAAAAAGCAGATTTGATTTTCAAACCTTTACGTGGCCTTCTCAAACCAACTCTTAAGTTACGCTATGCCAATCAGACACCTCACTCCCCATAAAAAAATTGCCCTGGTTGCTCACGATCATAAGAAAGCCGAGATTCTGGAATGGGCTTTAGTGAACCGCGACTTTCTGGCTATTCATGAATTATACGCTACCGGCACCACGGGCCGACTGCTGGAGGAAGCCCTGAAGCTTCCGGTAACCAAATTACTTTCGGGCCCGCTGGGCGGCGATCAGCAGATTGGAGCCATGATTGCCGAGTCGAAGATTGATGCCATTATTTTCTTCTGGGATCCTATGGAATCGCAGCCGCACGATCCTGATGTAAAGGCATTATTACGACTGGCCGTGGTCTGGAATATCCCCATGGCCTGTAACCGGGCAACGGCTGACTTTCTGCTCAGCTCGCCTCTGATGCACCAGGAATACGAATCCCAGCTCACGGATTACAGTACTTACCTGAAGCGACAGGTCGTTGAGAATTTTGATTGATACAAAAAAGGCCGTACGGACTCATCCGCACGGCCTTTTTCTGTAAAACTGGCATTTACACCAATACCCGCTCCCGTACCGCATTTTTCTGACGGTAATAAAACACCATCGACATCAGGAAGCCCGTAAAGGCCAGCATAGCTCCTACCCACTGAGGCGAAGTGTAGCCCAGGCCGGCGGCGATGGGTAACCCGCCCAGGTATGCTCCCAGAGCATTTCCCATATTGAAACCAGCCTGACTCACGGATGAAGCCAGCATTTCTGAGCCATTGGAGGCCCGAATCATTAAAATCTGAATGGGTGCTCCGAGCGTGAAGGAAATAGCTCCGGTCACGAAGGTCATGATCAATAACGGCGTTGGAAACGGAGCGACGAAAGATACAATGGTCAGCGAAGCCGCCATTAATAACAAAAACAGAGCCGTAGCCTTGATCGGTGAGAGCCGATCCGCGGTGAGGCCGGCAATGATGTTCCCTACGGCCATGCCTACCCCTGCCAATACCAGAATCCAGGTAATCTGATCACTCCTGAAGCCTCCAACTTCCGTCAGTAACGGAGCGATGTAGCTGAACCACGCGAACAATCCCCCCGTACCAATGGCTGTAATGCCCAGGATTAACCAGGGTTCTACCCGGGTAAAAATTTTCAGATCCTTGATAATATTTGAATCCCCCACGGCGGGCAAAGCGGGCAGCAATTGTTTAATACTGAACATGGTCAACAAGCCAACACCCGCAATGATGAGGAACGTAATCCGCCAGCTCATGGTGTGCCCGATGTAGGTTCCCAGCGGCACTCCGATGATATTGGCAATGGTCAAACCCGCAAACATCACCGAGATGGCCTGAGCTTCTTTGCCCGGCGTAGCCAGCCGACTCGCTACTACGGCTCCAACGCCAAAGAAAGCTCCGTGCGGAAGACCCGACAGTAAGCGAGTCAGCATCATCAACTGGTAGTTCGGAGCGAAAGAAGATAAGGCATTACAGAAAGTAAACAGGGCCATTAAGCCCAGCAGGATTTTCTTTGGCGGGTAATTGCCCGCAATGGCTACCAGCAGGGGGGCTCCCAGCACGACCCCAAGGGCATAAGCCGAAATCAGGTGACCCGCCTCGGGAATGGAAATGTGTAAATCGCGGGCAATATCCGGCAAAATACCCATCATGACGAATTCAGTCATGCCGATGCCGAATCCCCCGACGGTTAAAGAAAGCAAACTTTTTTTCATAAGATTTTCAAATGGGAAAGGCTCATACCTGAAGAGCCTGAGATTTTCATTGTCGTCAGTCGCTCGGATTATTTCCGGTTAATTTTATCCAGAGCGTAAGCATTATGTGAATGTTCAAAAACGAGTAATACCGTCAGAAAAGCTACGTGTATCAACTGCGAAGGGATCGCCCCCCAGTCTTCCACCATCGACGAACCAAATATCAGCATGATCATAATCCAGCTTCCGGCAGTCAGGGCTAGGCGGGTAAACAGGCCCAGAACGATTAATACTCCCGTCAATAGCTCAGCAATGGGCAGGGCATAACTAAAGGGAATCACGAGTGCTTCGGGCAACAGAGAATTTTTAAACTTGTCAACCATCCAGGCACTAAAACCACTTAGTTTCGGCAGACGAACCAATCCGTGGCCTAATAAACTAACTCCAATGGCTAAACGGGCAAGAAAAAAGGACATCTGGCTGTTCATATCTTAGCTAAGTCATCGGTACCTACTCCACTACTTTGACTCGATACTGGACTCTGATCTTCGTTCGTCGTTTATTCGTTGACAAAGTTGATCAAATCCCCTGAGTTAAATAAAAAAAGTACAAAAAACATTCCTTAATCTATAAATATTCTAACTTATTGGTTTGCCAATCCAATTCCCTCCACCGAACGAACGACGATTCTAACCAGTTCGGTTGAAAAGGGGCGGTGCTTCAGCATCCATACTCTTTCTATCTACTTTATGATTCGCATTGAAACTGAACATCACCCGTATTTTCCGAAAGTCTGGCATCTGCTCCAAACGTCATTTCATGCCGGCGAAAGACGGGATCTGGATAAACTCAAGGAGATTCTCAAAGACGAGCGGGTTCAGCTCTGGGCCTGGGAAGAACAGAATCTTTTTATGGGAATGGCGGTCATATGGACCTTTGAAAAATTTAATTTTCTGGAATATTTGGCCGTGCATCAGGACGCCAGGGGCAAAGGAATCGGCTCGGCTCTGATGCAGTCTTTTCTGGGCCCGAAATTGCTGTTACTGGAAGTTCAGCCTCCTACAGACGATATTAATAAGTCAAGAATTGCCTTTTACGAACGACTGGGCTTACAGCTCAACTCCTACCCCTATCATCAGCCGCCTTATCAAAAAAGAGGTGAGACATTCCCCTTACAGATCATGTCTTCACCTCAGTTGTTATCCCCGAACGAGTTTGAAGATTACACCACTCTGATCAGGAAAGAAGTCTACGAAAAATGGTACGCCGAATAAAGCTATCGTTTTAACAAGCGATACGTCAGGCCCGCGGCCAGTCCGCCGGCCAGGTACCATCCAATCGTCATTAGTTTCGTAGCTACAGTCCGGTTACTGGGGGCTTTCCCCAGCCCCAGCGGGCCGGGTAACAGCACCGCTCCTACCCCAGCTGCCAACCCTAAAATAGCTCCGTTGCGAACGGCGTGTTTGGGTTGATCCAGACTGATCAGGCCATAATAGGCCGCATTAGACATGATGTCCCCCACCATCGAAGCTTTATACAAAGTCTCTTCCGAAGGAGAAACACTGTCGGGTAATAGTTTGGCAATGGCCCGTTTGCCCAACACGTCAATTCGGGGAGCGTCGTCAAGGGTTTTCCGTGCGGTTTCGTGCAGAAGTGTCAGTGTAGTAGCACCGACAATTCCACTGGTGGTTGCTGCAAATGAATCCATATCAAGGTCTGTTTTAACAGGAATAATTTGTAAATAATGTATGCCAGCCAGTGAGCGAAATCCATTTTTAAAGTTTCACTGAACGTACTTTAAATAAAAGTTTGAATTTCAGTGGACAGCTCCGAAAGCATAATCGTTTAATACTTATTTCTTCAATCCCAAAGCTTTAAGTTCAACGTAAATACTTCAAAAATGCATCTTATCGTTAATTTAATGCCTTGAATTAGCCTGCTACTCAACGCATTTTGGGTAATTTTATAGTTCCGGGTTAAAAGTTAGATTTGCAGTTTCAATCTTTTACATTCACCTCTGGTAATCGCCAATGTTTATGAAAAAACAAAGCTTTCTATTAATTGCACTTATTACTTTATTATTTGCCTTTACTCCACCAAAAGATCCATGGATTTCACTGTTCGACGGAAAAAGTCTCAAAGGATGGAAAGTGGGGAAAAATGCCGGCACCTTTAGCATTGAAGACGGTTGCATTAAAGTAGCCGGACCCGTTGCTCACCTATTCTACGAAGGTGCTGAACAACCTTTTAAAAACTTTGAATTTCAGGCTAAAGTTAAAACGACCCCCGGCTCTAATTCCGGGATTTACTTTCATACGGCCTATCAGGAAGAGGGCTGGCCCGCCAAAGGCTATGAAGTTCAGGTAAATAACTCTCATACCGACTGGAAACGTACGGGTAGTCTTTACAATATTCAGGATGTAAAAGAGGTGTATGTCAAGGACAATGAATGGTATACCGAAAAGATCATTGTGCAGGGCAAACACGTTACCATCAAGATCAATGATAAAACGGTGGTTAATTATACAGAACCTGAAAACGTGCAGCGTCCTGACGACATGAAAAGCCGGGTTATTGATTCCGGAACCTTCGCCTTACAGGGACACGACCCCAAAAGCGTCGTGTATTTCAAGGATATTAAAGTTCGTAAATTACCCAACTGATTACCATACCATTCAGGGAGAACGGATCGCGGTTCTCCCTCTTTTTTACTCCATTGTTCCGGCAACCTGATAGATTTTGATTAATTTTACTTAACCCATTGACTTTGTTTTTCTACTACTTTACCAACAACATTGCTCTTAATTGAATGTATATCTCATGAAATTCTTACTAAGTTTTTTGCTTACCCTTGGTATTATTTTTCCAACCTTCGCCCAAACGTACGAATTTACCAGAATTGACACTTTACGAGGCACCATAACGCCCGAACGAGCCTGGTGGGATCTGGCATTTTACGATCTTCGCGTTCGCTTCAACCCCAAAGACAGTAGCTTGACAGGTACGAATCAGGTGGCATACCGGGTGCTGAAAACCGCCCGGACTTTACAGATTGATTTACAGCGACCCATGAAAATCAATCGCATTGAACAGGAGGGTAAATCACTGGCTTTCAGACAAGACGGAGACGCTTATTTTGTGGAACTTCAAAAGCCTCAGCTTCCTGGCCATCGGGAAACCTTAACCATTCATTACGAAGGAAAACCCCACGTAGCCCGTAAAGCCCCCTGGGATGGTGGTTTCGTCTTTTCAAAAGATAAAGCAGGAAACGCGTATATTGCCACGGCCTGTCAGGGCCTGGGGGCCAGCTCGTGGTGGCCGAACAAAGATCACCCCTACGATGAACCTGACAGCATGAATATTTCCGTTACGGTACCGAAACCGTTAATGGATGTTTCGAATGGACAGCTCAAGAAGATTACTGAAAATGCTGACAACACCCGAACTTTTCACTGGAAAGTCGTCAATCCCATCAATAATTACGGCGTCAATTTAAACATTGCCAACTACGCCCACTGGTCAGAAACCTATCAGGGTCTGAAAGGTCCTCTGGCTCTGAATTATTACGTCTTACCCGAACACCTGGAGGTGGCTAAAAAGCAGTTTCAGCAGGTTCCCCTCATGCTGAAAGCCTTTGAATACTGGTTTGGTCCTTACCCTTTTTACGAAGATGGTTATAAGCTGGTGGAGGTGCCGTATCTGGGCATGGAACACCAGAGTTCGGTTACGTACGGAAATGGGTTTAAAAACGGCTATCTGGGTCGCGATTTATCGACTACCGGCTGGGGCTTGAAATGGGATTTCATCATTGTTCACGAGTCGGGGCACGAATGGTTTGCCAACAGCATTACAAATTACGACGCTGCCGATATGTGGATTCACGAAAGCTTCACCAATTACTCGGAATCGCTCTTTACGGAATACTATCACGGGAAAGAAGCAGCAGCGGCCTATGTCATTGGCTGCCGCAAACTAATCAGGAACGATCGTCCTGTAGTGGGTATCTATAACGTCAATTTCTCGGGTTCGGGGGATATGTACTACAAAGGCGGCAATCTGCTTCATACGATTCGTCAGATAACCAGTGATGATCAAAAATGGCATCAGATGCTGCTGGGTATCAACAAAACCTTTTATCACAAAACCGTGACCGGAGAACAGGTTGAGAAATTCCTTAGTCAGTCGCTGGGGTTAAAACTGGATAAGGTCTTTGATCAGTATCTACGGGATATCCGCATTCCCGTGTTTACCTATCAGTTCAAAAACAATGAGCTGGAATATCGCTGGGAAAATTGCGTGGATCAGTTTGACATGCCCGTGAAAGTTAAAATCGGAGAGAAAGAAATGGTACTGAAACCTACTCCGCAGTGGCAAAAACTTACCGGAATCAATCCTTCTTCTTCCTTAACGGTTGATATCAATTATTACGTTAAATCGAAGAATGTCACCAAGTAATAATTCAAAGTTGTAATAAAGAAAAGGCTCGGGTAACCTAACCCGAGCCTTTTCTTTATTAGGTCTTCTTTCAGGATCGTTCTTTCGGAAGACGGTTTTTACTTTTTAAAGCTTCATGCAATAAAAATTCAATCTGTCCATTCAGACTACGGAATTCATCATCAGCCCATTTCTGCAAAGCCTCCAGCTGATCGGGAGCCATTCGCAGGACAAAAGCTTTTTTCGCTTCTTTTTCTTTCGCCATAGTTTCTGCTACTCACGCAAAGCCCGCAGTAATTTCTCGGGAATGCCATCTTTTTCAGCGGTTTATCAATGATAGAGCGTTCCCGTGTTCACAACCGGGTTGGCTGCTTTATCTGAACATAATACAACAAGTAAGTTGCTCACCATGGCGGCTTTCTTATCTTCGTCCAGATCTACAATGGCGTTTTCAGCCAGACGCTTCAGAGCCAGATCTACCATACCTACCGCTCCTTCCACAATTTTGGTGCGTGCCGCTACCATGGCGGTCGCCTGCTGACGCTGCAACATGGCCTGAGCAATTTCTTCCGCATAGGCCAGGTGGGTAATTCGGGCTTCCAGAATCGTGACTCCCGCCCGGGCCAGGCGTTCGCTCAGTTCCGCTTCCAGCTTTTCATTAATCAGATCACCACCCGAGCGGAGCGTAATCTCCTGTTGGGCGTCATCAAAATGGTCATACGCATACGCTCCTGCCAGGTGACGCAACGCGGCGTCGCTCTGAAGCTTTACGTATTGCACGTAGTTATCTACCTCAAATTTGGCCTGAGCGGTGTCGGCTACCTGCCACACGACGACGGCTCCTATGACGATGGGGTTACCCAGCAAATCATTGACTTTAATTTTATCCCCCTCCAGGTTACGGGCCCGTAAGGATATGGTAGATTTCAGATAAAACGGATTAGACCATTTGAAACCGGATTCTTTGACGGTTCCTACGTAGTTTCCAAACAGAACCAGAATTTTTGCTTCATTCGGATTAACAATGAAAAAACCGAAGGTAGCCAGGAAAGCCGCCAGCAAAACGACAACTCCAGCGACTGGAACATTAAACATCAGAAAGACCCCGGTGGGATAAGCCAGCAGCGTCAGAACGAGCATCAGGTAGCCCGAGGGTGGATGAAGGATTTTTTCTCTCATAGGTTTGATATTAAAATGATATTACAATAATACTACTTCACCGCGTACCAGACCAGCGATTTAGGACAAATGGCTTGTGCGAAGGATTAGCTCAAACTAGGAAAGTTCAGTGGTTGTGAAAGGCTGGTTTTAGCAGACAAGCCCGTACCTCCCCTCGGCGTATTACGAAACGATTGAGGAGCAATTTTATCCTTATATTTAATCCCCGTCCGGAGCTTTTATTCTACTCCACCGGCTGGTATTCCTTTTTAAGACTATTCAGAAAAAGATACCTCTGCCTGACGAACGTATTTACAGTAGGTATGAATAATTTTCCGTTACTGAAAGCCCGGAAGGTTTGGAACTTAGGGGCTTCTTTATACATTTGCAAAACTTCACGAGTATGTTGGGTTTATCTCTTCTCCCGGTTACGCCGGACGCTTTGTCAGGGCTTATCCTTATGTGACCACAATCCGCCATCTCGTCCACTGAAAACATATACATTCGATTGAAAGAATACGGAAGTAATATCCAGAAACTCGTGGATTATCTCGTAACGATTTCCGACCGCGAGAAACGCACGAAACAGGCCTACGTACTGATTGAGCTCATGCGACAAATCCATCCTTCCATGAAAGAGGGTCAGGATTACACGAATAAGCTCTGGGATGATTTATACATCATGTCGCGGTTTCGCCTCGACGTGGAAAGCCCCTTCCCCCCCCCGTCGCCGGAGGCCATTGGAAAAAAACCCAATTCTGTACCTTACAATACGCACAACTTACAGTTTCGTCATTATGGTCGGAATCTGGAAGTTATGGTTGAAAAAGCGGTTTCATTAACCAATGAGTACGAGCGATGGGCTTTTGCCAGTTACATCGCCAAAATGATGAAGAGCTTTTATACCGCCTGGAATAAAGACAATGCCGATGACTCCACAGTTCTGGAACACCTCCAGATCATTTCAAAAGGAGGACTGAATACGGAGATTGATCGCATTCGTAACGAAGGATACCTGGACATTGCTCCCCGCGACCGTTATTCCAGCAATAGCAGCGGAGGCGGTGGTGGTAATGGCCATCATCATACGCATTCCCACAGCCGCCCCAACAACAATTACCGTAATAACGACCGCAATGACCGGAACGATCGCGGGGAGCGTAGTGAACGTGGAGAGCGTGGGGAACGCAGCGGACAGCCCAGTAACTTCCAGCGTCGGAATAACCCTAATAATCGGAACAATCCGAACAACCACTTCAATCGTAATAACCGCAAAAAATAGTTTATCGGTTTTCTGAATCAGAGAGGGCTGCACGTGGCTTTTCATCTGATCTTCATTTCACGGTAAATTGTCACTGAAAAATGGCTTCATTCAAAGTAACAGGAGGAAGAAAATTAAAGGGTGAAATTATCCCTCAGGGTGCCAAAAACGAGGCCCTTCAAATCATTTGTGCGGTTCTTCTGACCAAAGAACCCGTCACCATTCACAACATTCCCGGTATTCGTGATGTCATTGCTCTGATTGACTTATTAGGCGAGATGGGCGTCAAAGTAACCTGGCTTACGGAATCTTCCGTTCGTTTTCAGGCGGACGATATCAACATGGGTTACCTCGAAACGGAAGCTTACAAGCAAAAAGCGGCTTCGTTACGCGGTTCGGTTATGACGCTGGGACCGCTGTTGGCTCGCTTTAAGAAAGGTCGTATCCCCCGCCCCGGTGGTGATAAGATCGGTCGTCGCCGTCTGGATACTCACTTCCTCGGCTTTGAACGCCTGGGAGCTCGTTTTGACTTTGATCCCGAAGATGGAGGTTTTTACAAAGTAGATGCCTCTAATCTGAAAGGTACGTATATGTTACTCGATGAAGCTTCCGTAACCGGAACGGCCAACGTCTTGATGGCGGCCGTTTTAGCGGAAGGAACAACGACCATTTATAACGCCGCCTGTGAACCTTATTTGCAGCAGCTTTGCAAAATGCTGGTTCGGATGGGTGCCAGCATCAGTGGTATTGGTTCTAATTTGCTTACCATTGACGGCGTAACGGAACTGCGGGGAACGGAACATACCATGCTGCCCGATATGATTGAAATCGGTTCGTTCATTGGTTTGGCCGCTATGACGCAGTCCGAAATTACGATTAAGAACTGTTCCATTCCTGACCTGGGAGTCATTCCGAGCGTTTTCCAGAAGTTAGGCATTAAGCTGGAGTTTCGCGGTGACGATATTTTCGTTCCTGCTCAGGATCATTACGAGCTGGAGACGTTCATTGACGGTTCCATGCTGACCGTAGCGGATGCCCCCTGGCCCGGCTTTACACCTGACCTGCTGAGTATCGTACTGGTGACGGCTATTCAGGCTAAAGGAACCGTACTGATTCACCAGAAGATGTTCGAAAGCCGTCTGTTCTTCGTAGACAAACTCATTGAGATGGGCGGTCAGATTATTCTCTGCGATCCTCACCGGGCAACGGTAGTAGGTCTGAACCGTCAGTTACAGCTTCGCGGCATTCGCATGACTTCTCCGGATATTCGGGCGGGTGTTTCCTTACTGATTGCTGCTCTGTCGGCCAATGGCGTTTCCATCATTGATAACATCGAGCAGATTGACCGGGGTTACCAGAACATTGATACCCGACTCAATGCCATTGGTGCTGAAATTGTTCGTCTGTAATAGCAGATCCTGAGGTCATAAAACAGAAAAGGCTTCCCGCTGAGGAAGCCTTTTCTGTGGATAGAGAAATCTATTTCAGAGGAGAAAAATCCGTTGGAACCAGGTACAAATTCTTTACCCATTCCGTTAATGAGCCATTAGCCAGCTTCTCGGAAGCCGTCCGAGCTTCGACCCACTCCGGATCTTCCCGGAATGCTTTAAATGCTTTTTCACCCGCTTCTTTACTAGGCTGAGTTAACAGATACATGAGGATATCATCCGCATCGTCCTGAGTCCAGTAGATGAGGTTATTCATGCCGTGTTTATCAAAAAGTTTCGTCGTGTGGTTACGGAAACGAGCCAGTAATAGCGGAAGATTATAAGGCGTCGTTTTATACGTCCGAAGCTGAAAGACCCGATTGCCTTTCTGGGTTATGTCCAGCCGGGGAGAAAAGTCAGTGGTATGAAAAAACTGGCTGATTACTTTCGACACGATTCTGCCATTCTTCTCCGATTCACTGGAGACCTTTTTCCATTCCGGATCATTCCCAAACGCTTTCCAGCTCGAATCTCGAGCGGCCCGGTTGGGATACGACAGGAAATAAATCAGGCAACTATCGGGCTTGTGCTGGGGAACAAAGTAACCTACATTCGTCATACCATGCTTGGCAAAGATTCGCATGGTATGATTTCGAAATCGGTTCATTAAATCGGGTTGTTTTCCTTCGGGAGAATAGTACACCCGCATTTCATACAAACGGGAATCCCTGGAAGACTGACTAAAGACTGAACCAAAGTTCAGACAAAGGAACAAAAGTAAAGCAATACGCATGGAGTTAGAGGTTATTCATCAAAGGTGCAAAAATCTTTGAATTTTTGTCATCCACAAAAAAAGGGAGCTGAACATTTGCATTCAGCTCCCTTTTTAATCAATTGGTATTATTTCAGAGAAATCCAGTCAGCCAGAATCCGAATGGACTCTTTCAGCTCCGCATCTTCCTTGAACCTGGAGATGAAGTTGTCTTTCATTTTCTGACGCGTATCCGCTGAAGCTACATCCTGACCCGGCATTCCTCCTCCGGCGGTGCCGAGTTGAGTTAACTTATCCCCCAGCAATACTACTTCGTAAGGATTAGGTTTACCTTCGCCCAGTTTCGCCAGCTCCTCTTTGCGTTTTTTAGCATCTTCCATTTCTTTCCGACGCGTGGCTTCGTTCAGCGAAAGCAGAGTTTTATCCTTATTCTTCTGAAAATCAGAAACTTCAGCCGTTAAACGTAACAAGTCAGGATCTGCTTTGTAACGTTCGTTGTACTTCGTTTTAAGTTTATCCAGAGTTTTCGGATCAACGTTCGTGTACTCGGTAAAGGCACTAGGCTTGATCTGATCCCAGGGCAGAGCCGTAGGTTGTGAGCTTTCACCGAATTCTTCCGCACTGAAACGGGAAGGCAATTCGATGTCAGGCGTTACACCTTTGTGTTGCGTACTGCTACCCGTAATCCGGTAGAATTTCGCACGCGTCATTTTGAGTAAACCTACTTTATCCGTTTCCTTGGGCAGGAACTGATTCAGATCCAATAACTGCTGAACCGTACCTTTTCCATAAGTGGTTCCACCGATTACCAGACCACGTTTGTAATCCTGAATGGCTCCAGCAAAGATCTCGGAAGCCGAGGCACTGAAACGGTTGACAATCACAGCCAGCGGACCAGCATATACCTGTTGGGGATCCGGATCATTATCGGCGTCAATTCGACCCATGGCATCTTTTACCTGAACCACCGGACCATCTTTAATGAAGAGACCCGTTAATTTAATGGCTTCGTCCAGCGATCCGCCACCATTGTAGCGTAAATCCAGTACCACACCGTCGACTTTAGCCTGCTTGAACTGTTCCAGAAAACGCTGAACATCCCGGCTGGTTGAGGTATAATCCTTATCCCCCTTCCGCATTTCATCGAAGTTTTGGTAGAATCCAGGCAGCGTAATGACGCCAATACGGTATTCTTTTTTGTCGTACGTCATGGGCACAACTTCCGCTTTCGCTACTCCGTCTTCCAGTTTTACCTTATCACGAACGATTCTGATCTCACGAGGCTGACTTCCGGGAAGGGCATCCCCTTTCAGAATGTTCAAACGAACCGTCGTTCCTTTAGGACCGCGAATCAGTTTCACCACATCGTCCAGAGCCCAGCCGATTACGTCTACCATTTGTCCGTTACTTCCCTGCCCTACGCCAACGATCCGGTCATTTTCGCGAACCAGTCCGCTTTTCATGGCCGGACCACCGGGTACCAGCTCACGAATTTTGGTATAATCGTTTTCAGGCGTAAGCGTCGCTCCGATTCCTTCGAATGACTGAGCCATCTCATCCTTAAAACGGGAAGCATCGGGCGGAGCCATGTAGCTGGTGTGAGGATCAATCACTTCAGCGAATGAGTTCATGAAGGACTGAAACACGTAATCACTCTTGACTTTGCTGGTCTGCTTATCCAGATTTACGTAACGGTCCTTGATCAGACGGTAGATAGCGGTGTCTTTCTTACCCTGAAGTTTATAATCCAGAGCCTGACTTTTCACGATTTTACGCCACAGATCGTTTAGTTCTTCGGGGGTCTTGGCCCACTGAGCTTTATCGCGATTCGTCTCGTAGGACTCATCCGTATTGAAATCAAAAGGCTTATCCGTTAACGTACCCACGTAGGCCATACGCTCATGAAAACGTTTCATGAACAGGTTAAACAGGTCGTAGGCAGGCGTAAGGTTACCAGCCTGGAGATAATCATCAATCTGGTAGCGGTATTTTTCAAAGGCCTCTACATCCGATGCCAGCAGATAAGCTTTGCCATTATCGACCTCCTTCAGATAGTTCGTCCACACTTTGGAAGACAGCGAATCATCCAGCGGCATCCGACGATAGTGGTACGAAGAAAGAATGGTAGTAACTACTTTTTCAACCTCTTTCTGCGAAGCCGTAGGGACTAACACCGCGGGTTGATCGGTACTAAAGTTCTGAGCTACTGAGGGATGTTCTGGTTGAAACCCCAATAACACCAGCGGCACAAAGGCGAGCAAATAGCTTTTCATAGACATGTTATCTTGAGGCATTAATCGTCGGAAAATGTGGGCATTACTTCAGGAACAGTATTCAAAAAAATAATACCCGCCATTTGCCCCCGGTGCCTCTATCTCATTCTTTGCTATAGGGATCGGGGTTGGGTAACCAACGACTCTTTACTTTTCAATTTCTAATAATTCAACATCGAAAACCAGGGCTGAATACGGAGGAATCTGTCCGGCCGCACGTTCGCCGTACGCAAGCTGATACGGAATATAAAAACGGAATTTTGATCCTACCGGCATCAGTTGTAACCCTTCCTGCCAGCCCTGAATGACACCGTTGAGGGGAAAACTGATGGGTTCGCCCCGTTCTACCGAGCTATCGAACACCGTCCCGTCAATCAATGTTCCGTGGTAATGGGTTTTCACTTTGTCAGAAAGCGTTGGTTTAGCACCCGCTCCCTGTTTCAAAATCTTGTATTCCAGCCCACTAGACGTAGTAACAACACTATCTTTGGTTTTGTTCTCTGCCAGGAATTTTTCTCCGGCCAGGCGATTAGGCTCGTACTTTTTCGCATTCTCAGCCTGGGTTTTAGCCTGCTCTGCTTCCTGAGAAGATCGCATTTGCTGGCTAAAGTTGCTGAGCGTGTTCTGATATTGCTCCTGCGTCAGAGCATATTTTTCGTCCTTTGAATCCCGAACAGCTTTCGCCACCAGATCCAGATTCAGATTAGTCAGCGAGGGGTTTTTCAAGCTCCGGGCTATATCCATACCGATGGCATAACTTACCGAATCCATGGACGTTTTCAGAGCACCCGCAGCAGGAGCTACGGATTTGGTGGCAACGGGCTTTTTAACAGCGGGTTTAGGAGCAGGTTTCTTCGTTTGAGCAAGGGCCGTTAATGAACAGGACACCAGAAGAATAGCAATACTACTTTTTTTCATGAAAGGAACTTACTGATAGTGAAGACAAAATCTTCTCAGAAATGATATTGAGTATTGAATAAGAATTGAATCGACGAAGATAGAAATTAATTTAATACCTATTCAAAACGTTAGGATTTGATAAAAATTATAATGCAAAAGGAAATAGAAGGCTGTTTTGTCGGTAGAAAATCAAAGTTTTTCGATTCCCTCACAAAATCAAATGAATAAAGGCCGAATCATCCGCCATAGACGATTCGGCCTTTGTAAACGCTGGGTATGGGTAACTAGTTGTGCGTCAGTGTTCCCTGATTAAGAATGGTTTTGGCATAAAAGACCCCCTGAATCGTAATCTGGTGAGTCGCCTGAATGGTTACCGTCGAAGAATAGTTAGGAATACAGTTGCAGTTCCAGGTGGTGGGATCGGACCATGATCCGCTCTTCACGGAAGTAATGGTACTTGGATTGGCAGAAACAGGCTCGGGCACCTTAGCCATCAAAGGCTCGGAACTGGTCAGAAAAGATTTATTGTTCTGCGGTTCGGTAATGACCCGCACCCATTCGTTAGCGGCTTTTCGCTGGCCGGTTTCATTAAAATGGATGATGTCCATTCGGCCCTCACTCCCAATCGTATTCAGGTCAGCTCCAGCAAATACGTCACTGACATTGGCTACCAGGTTCAGCTGAGCCTTGGTAATGTGTTCCGTAACCTGATTGTCTGACTCGTTGTATTTGCCATAACATCTGCCGGCACTCCAGCAATCCTGAGCAACGAGCCAGGCCAGACGGGCGTAGCCAGATTCCTCACGCGTTTTTTCAATGACCTTGATATACTGATCTTCAAAGGTTTTTCCGATCCCCAGGCGATCATTGGATCCGTGGCCTGAGATGATACCCCGAACACCCGATACGGGTACGTACTTCTTGATGGTATTACGAATATTTACGTACGGATGTCGTAAGCTGTACCGTACAAATCCATGATCAAACGGAATGTTATAGGCAGCTTTGTACGTCATTTCTATGTTTGTTCCGCCGAACGCAGCATTATAAAACAACACGGGAACGTTCAGACGTTTGACCAGCATCTCTCCCATTCGGCCCCAGAACCACCGGGGAGCACCCGGAGCCATACCGCATTCCGTGCAAAGCTGGGACGGTACCAAATCGGGTAACTGATTGGGGCTGGCCGTTTCGTACCAGTAAGGAATGTACGTGGGGAACGACTCCCGAAAGTCTACGGTATTAACCTGATCCCGACAAGCCTCATCGGTCTCCTCATAGGGAATGGTTGGACTGTAGGCATCTCCTCCCTGAGCATTAGAGTGCCCGACCACCAGAAAAACTTCACCGATTCCAACTCGCTCGACTTTGGCAATGGACCCTACCTGAGCGTTATTTTTCATTCCACGAACTTCCAGGTCATAACGTCCCCCTGTGGCTTGCAGGGAACCGTAGAAAACGCCATTTGCCGGATTACTCTGGATGGTTTGCCACCCCACGCTGGTTCCGCCTTCGCCGGTTCTTTTGACTAACCTTGCTTCTACCCGATCAACCGATTGTGGTATTTTCCCGGACATATAGACCTGAGCCTGATTAGCATTGTTCCTCTGTAATACCATTCGGGGAACAGGATAAGTAACGGAGATTTGGCCCTGAGCCAGAACTGATAATCCAACGGCCCAGGCAAAGAGGCAGTACTTGAAAAACGGGCAAAGGTTCTTCATTGAGAAGTAGTGTTTATTTTGGCGGAAACTCTAGGCTACTTTACAATACCAGAACCAGAGGGCAAACTCAAGAAAGTAGTACTGAAATCAGTAACAGGTAATGACTTTACAGGCACAAGATTACGCCGTTAACAAAAGTTATTCTAGCGTAAAGTTATTTATTTCTATGAAAAAAGCGAAGGAGGAACACCAAATCAATGCTTCCCCTTCGCTTAAATTCAAATCACTAACATTCAAGTGTTTAATAATCAGCGTCTACATTAACTCTTGAGCAACGTTATCTATTAGAACCAGCCGAATGTATTTTTGTTTCAAATTACTGTTTCACAACTTTTTTATAGGTCGTTGAGTAATTCGTAACGATTTTTAGCAGGTAGGATCCCGCTGCCAGGTCAGACATCTGAATTTCATTCGTAGTCGATTTTTTCAGTAATGTTCCTGCCAAGGTGTATAACTGAACCTCTACCAAACCTTTGCTATCCACTTTGATGATACTGCTGGTGGGGTTGGGCCCCACTTTCAGAACATCCACTTCCAGGGAGATCGCACGGGAAATTTCGTACTTACCATTCTGATCTACCTGTTTCAGTCGGTAATAATTCAGACCGCTTCCCGGATTAGCATCGGTGTAGGCATAGCGGATTACAGCGGTGCTGTTTCCCTTACCTTTTACGCTGGCCAATGTTTCAAAGGTTAGGCCGTCCTTACTCCGCTGAACTTCGAAATGGCTGTTATTCTGCTCACTGGCCGTAGCCCAGGTTAATTCTACCTGCTCCGTTTCATTTAGTTTACCTTTGAAATCCAGCCAGCTTACGGGAGTTGGGCCTTCAGCTACTGAAAAACGGGCAAATACGGGCACGTGATCAGACGTGGTGGTCAGGATGTTAATGGCGGGAATGTAGTCTCCTGAAATGGTCCCTACGCTTCCGCTCAAATACCGTAATTTTTCGCCGTTCACTCCTAATTCATTCGAAATGATCATATGATCGATCATGTTATCGAATGTGATCGTTGAGCCAAATCCCGCTTCACTCAGGGGCAGGGTCAGTACTGAATATTCGGCACTGTTTGTGGTAAACGGAGTGTACGGAGTTGCGTTAGGGACACCGTTGTTCAACGTAATGGAGCGATCCATATCGTCGTTCCAGTCCCCGGCAATGATTACGGGTGCATTGTTATAATTCGTGCGAATGTAAGTATGAAGCTCGTTAGCTGCGTTTAAACGCTGGTTGTAATCAGACTGCGTATCTCCCGCTTTGGCGTGTACCGCAATAAAGGTTACGTTCTGACTCGTTCCATTAATGGTTACATCCGCATTTAGCTGGAAGGGAAAGCGGCCACTCGCCCAGTTGGAAGCCGTAAAGCCCGCTACTGATCCCAGACAGATCGTGGTAATATTCGAAAGAACAGAGGTATTGTAAACAAAACACATCTTCTGATTCGCGGCAGAATGGCTCCCACACGTTCCGTCTACGGGCGGACAGACTTTGGCATAAGTAGCTCCCAAACTGCCACTGAGGTTGTTCGTTATTCTTTGTAATACATTTTCATCCACCGTTTCTGGCACCACGTAGACGTCGGCGTTCAACTGCGTCATGATCGTGGAAGCATTCGCTACCTGATTATCATAATTCGTTCCGCGATTGACCGGGCCATTGGCATTCCCTAGCCATTCCAGATTCCAGGATACGACATCCAGAGTCGTGTTTTTGTTCACGTCTGCTCCTGCGGGTGTGTATTCAGTAGTTCCTGGCAAATCCGCATTACTTCGGGGCTGAATCTGATAAGTAGAATTACTGGTCGAAGGATTATCGTCTGGATCGTAGGCATCCAGTACTCCGGTCAAGGTAATGGCTCCTGCGGGTTTTCCGGAGTTGAGTAAGTCCGCTACGCCGGACTGAATACGCAGCTCCCCAGTGCCGCCGGGTGTAGAAAAACTATAATTCTGTCGTACGCAGAAATAAGGACGGGAATCCGTAACCGTGACATTTTCCAGTTGCACCAACTTCCCCTGCCTGGCAGGGGAATGCATGTCAGAGACGCCCGTTAAGGTTTCCGGTGTGACCGCTGCTTCCGCTAGTCCGCCCGTGATTACCGGATTCACCATTTCAATTACCCCGTAGTAATACGTTACGTTACCCGTAACCCTGATTTGCTCTCCCACTGTTCGGCTTAATCCAGGGTTTGAGCCACTATAAATGGCAATTCCACCAGTAGCATCCTGTATGTAGAAGGTCTCTCCTGTAAATTGGGAACTCACGATCACCGTGCCCGTCACCGTAACGGTTGCAGTGGAGTTGATATTTCCGGGGGCTGCTAAAAGCAGAGCCTGTTCGCGGGCACAGGCGATGGACATGGTTCCTGAGGTTGGGCAGCCTGCGGAGTTGGTGACCGTGGCAGACACCGCTACAGAACCAGAGGCTCCACCTCCGCTGATGGAAAGACTGGTCGAATAGTTGCCAAAACTCAACCCGGCAATTAATCGGGTATAAATCACCTGATCGGTGAATGAGCTTCCGCTGTAGGTGAAAGTCGCAGTAGTGGTAAAATTCACGTTATCCGCAGAAACCAGCACGGACGAAGAAGGGGACGTAACCGTTACAGTCGGGTCTGAGCCCGTCAGATTTGAACCGCTCAGTTTAAAAGAACCATCGGCGGGGCCATTACCCACCTGATAATTTAAATTGCTGGCCGAAGATGCGGTGAATGAGGGAGCAGCAACACCGGAAAACAGAGCACTCCAATTGGTGCTGACCCGAATGCGATCCAGTGTCAAAACGGGCGTGTTACTCCCCTGCCTCAAGGCGTAGCCAGCGAACGAAGTGGCATCATTCCCCGTAGCAATCTGCGTTTCAAAACTCGTCGGTTCACTGGCCGTAGTAGGGTTCACATAAACTCCTGCCACGTCATTAGTCGCTCCATCCTGGAATGTGTACTTGACTACAATCAGATAGGTAGTACCGTAGGATAAAGTGGTGTTACCGTAAGCGGGTGTGCTGCCGGATTTCTCAATTCCTATTTGGTACCCACTTCCGCTTTGTCTGACAAAAAGCCTTCCGTAGAAGGTATTATTATTTGCCATAAAGTGAGTAAAGTAATCGGCAGTGGACTTGACTGAAGTGACCTTGATTAGAAAAGAAGCATAGACCGAGCCGCTGGTTACAGGACTGGACAAGCTTTTATTCACATCCTCTCCGGAAGCTAAAAAGTCAACGGCATTCCCGGAAGCAGACAGACCGGAATACACCAGACCATTCCCCGCTGAGGCTTTCAGGGCATTCGTGCCGGCTCCGCTGTGAGCCGTCCATCCATTAGCCGTCAGCTCGCTGGAAAAGTCAAAATCTTCTGATAACAACACCTGTCCCTGGGCTTGCCAGTAGCTGAACAAGGTCATTAAAAAAGTACAACTTAATGAAAATAGAGTTTTTCTCATAAAAATCAATTGGATTTCAGTAATAGGAACGCTAACAAAAATATACTAGTAATAAGTAATTTCCTGAATGAGGTTTATTATGAATTCGTTAAATCATATTACTTACTTATTTAGAACAATACTCTACTGAACTTCACGACAAATACCCAAACCATATCTGGCAAAATAGGCCTATTTACGTATTCGCCCCCTTTTATCGTTCCCATTTCTGGCAGTGAATGCACCTTGAATTGCGGGTAAACTGGAAAGTTCATTTACTGACGATAGCGGAGGGAAGCCCGTAAGGCTTTTAAGGAAGCAAAGGTTCTACCCATGCGAAGTCTGATCGGGCCTATTTGATTGAGCCCGGAAGGGCACGGACCAGAAGGGATCTTTCTAAGAAAAGTATAAAAAACATTCTTAAAAACTTTCGATTACCTACGGAAAATCAAATTTCGTCGCTAATTTTGCGGGCGATTTCAGAGTTTCTAATTCTTTCCACACTCTGAAAACGGATTAACAACTCTGAGTTTCATATAACTTTCCAATACTGCTGTATGGCATCAGTTAGACCCGACGAGGTATCGGCGATATTACGGGAGCAACTTTCCGGAGCAAAATCTGCCGCCGAACTCGAAGAAGTGGGTACGGTACTCCAGATCGGTGACGGTGTGGCCCGTATTTACGGACTTTCAAATGTACAAGCCGGTGAGCTGCTCGCCTTTGAAAATGGCGTTAAAGCTCTGGCTCTTAACCTCGAAGAAGATAATGTCGGGGCCGTGTTATTAGGTGATTCTTCTGATATTAAAGAAGGTGATACCGTAAAACGGACTCGTCAAATCGCCTCCATCCGCGTGGGTGAAGGCATGCTTGGTCGTGTGGTTAATACCCTGGGCGAGCCGATCGACGGCAATGGCCCCATTGCTGGTCAATTATACGATATGCCCATCGAGCGTAAAGCTCCCGGCGTTATCTATCGTCAGCCAGTAACCGAACCTCTTCAATCAGGTATCAAGGCAATCGACGCTATGATTCCCGTAGGCCGTGGCCAGCGGGAATTGATCATCGGTGACCGTCAAACGGGTAAAACTACCGTTGCGATCGATACCATCATTAACCAAAAGGAATTCTACGAAGCAGGTCAGCCTGTGTATTGTATCTACGTAGCCTGCGGTCAGAAAGCCTCTACTATCAAACAGGTAGAACAGGCTCTTCGTAAAGCAGGTGCCATGGATTACACCGTGATCGTAGCCGCTGGTGCGTCTGACTCTGCTCCTATGCAGTTTTACGCTCCATTTACGGGTGCAGCCATCGGCGAATTCTTCCGTGACTCAGGTCGTCCAGCCCTGGTTGTGTATGATGATTTGTCTAAACAGGCCGTTGCTTACCGTACGGTTTCTCTGCTTCTTCGTCGTCCCCCCGGACGTGAAGCCTACCCTGGAGACGTATTCTACCTGCACAGCCGCTTATTAGAGCGTGCCGCGAAAATCATCGCTAATGATGAAATCGCTGCTCAGATGAACGACTTACCAGAAAGCATTCGTCCCATCGTGAAAGGTGGCGGTTCGTTAACGGCTCTGCCGATCATCGAAACGCAGGCGGGTGACGTTTCGGCGTACATTCCCACGAACGTAATTTCGATTACGGACGGACAGATCTTCCTGGAGTCTAACCTCTTCAACGCCGGTATCCGTCCTGCAATCAACGTGGGTATCTCGGTAAGCCGCGTAGGTGGTAACGCCCAGATTAAGTCGATGAAGAAAGTAGCCGGTACCCTGAAACTGGATCAGGCCCAATTCCGTGAGCTCGAAGCTTTCGCGAAATTCGGTTCTGACCTGGATGCCGCTACGAAACTGACCATCGAACGCGGTCGTCGTAACCTGGAAATTCTGATTCAGAAACAAGGAGCTCCTCAACGCGTAGAAGAGCAAGTGGCCATGATCCACGTTTCTACCAAGGGCTTGATCGATAAAGTTCCGGTAAATCAGGTTCGTCAATACGAAGCCGATTTTATCAACTTACTCCGTGACCAACACGCGGACGTATTAAAACAACTGAAAGCAGGGAAGTACGACGATACGATCACTTCAACCCTTGAAAAAGTGGCGAAAGAAGTATCATTGAAGTACGAACTGACTGTTGCCTGATCTGATGTTCGGTAGCCCATTGTCTGTCCAGACAGTGGGCTAATCTCTACTCATTATCGAACGTCTCATCATCGAACACCATGGCTAATTTAAAAGAAGTTCGTAACCGGATTGCCTCCGTTAATTCTACCCAGCAAATCACCAAAGCCATGAAAATGGTGGCGGCGGCTAAACTGCGTAGAGCTCAGGACAGCATCATTCAAATGCGGCCTTACGCTCATAAACTGGGTGAAATGCTGCAAACCGTTTCGGCGGGAGCTGAAGGTGCTCAGGATAATCCCTACAAACAGGAAAGACCCATCGAGCGAGTTCTCATCGTGGTCATTACCTCTGATCGTGGTCTTTGCGGTGCGTTCAATGCGAACGTAAGTAAAGCGGCCCAAACGATTATCAATCAGAAATACGCGGCTCAGCTCCAGGCGGGTAACGTACATATCTTGTCAATCGGTAAAAAAGGCGGCGAATTCTTTACTCGTCGTGGCTATAAGGTTAATCATTCTTACGAAGATACCTATACCCGATTGAGCTTTGCCGTTGTTCGTCAGGCAGCCGAAGAGATCATGGCGGCTTTCGTAAAAGGCCAGTATGATGTCGTGGAAATCGTTTTCAATGAATTCAAGAACGTCGCTACGCAGGTGATTCGTGTGGAGCAGTTCCTGCCAATCGTTGAAAAAGTAACTGACGATGCGACCGTAAAAGGAGATTATATTTTTGAACCTTCGGAAGAGGAAATCATCAAAGAGCTGATTCCGAAATCGCTCAAAATTCAATTATACCGGGCTGTTCTGGAGTCTAATGCATCTGAACACGGTGCACGGATGACCGCCATGGATAAAGCTACGGATAACGCCGGCGAATTGCTGAAAAACCTGCGGATCGAGTATAACCGCTCCCGTCAGGCTGCCATTACGACTGAGATTCTTGAAATTGTGGCGGGTGCTGAGGCCCTTGCTGCGGAATAGCATTCGTACATTTCCCCTTTGATAACCCTCATTCTTGTGAATGAGGGTTTTTTATTACCTTTTCCACGGGTAAGGCCCCTAAAAAAGATCGTACGGATGCCTTTTGAATTGAAATACTTAATTTCAGTATATAATTTTGAAATACTCATTAATTAACCCATATTGAACTTTCAACTTACAAGAATAACCGAATAATATTCCCTTTTGAACTATGCTAAGTCGCGTTGCTAATTCAATCTACTGGCTCAATAGATACGTAGAACGAGCGGATAATTACTCCCGCTTTGTGGATGTTAACTTCAACCTGATGCTGGATTTGCCACCAGATGTAGAGGAGCAGTGGGAACCCCTGATTATTGCAACCGCCGACAACAAGCTTTTCTACGAGCATTATGATACATCCAGTCGGGAGAATATCATTTTCTTCATGACTTTTGATCCCCGGAATCCGAATTCTATCCTTTGCTGCCTGCAAAATGCCCGTGAAAACGCCCGTACGATTCGGGAGGCCATTTCCCGGGAAATGTGGGAGCAGATCAATGCCTTGTACTGGAAGGTAAAAGAAGCCGCTACGCAGTCCCGGCACTGGGAGATGACCCATTTTCAGGATTTTTACGAAGATATTAAGCTGGGTTGCCAGACTTTTTACGGTATTGTTGAATCGACCATTAGCCGGAATGAAGGCTGGCATTTTGCCCGCCTGGGACGAATGCTCGAACGGGCGGATAAAACCACCCGCTTTCTGGACGTAAAGTACTTTACGCTGTTGCCCGAAGTAAGTGCCGTTGGCTCACCGCTGGATTTATTACTCTGGTCATCCGTACTCAAATCCGTTTCAGCCTATAACATGTACCGGCAGCGGTTTAAAAATATGTCACCGGCTCATATCGTCGAATTCCTGATTCTGGAGAAGAATTTCCCCCGTTCCGTGATGCATTCCCTGAAGCGGGCTGAACTTTCCCTGTATGAAATTTCGGGGGGCTTCATCGGAAACAGTTATACCAATAAAGCCGAGCGTTTGCTGAGCAAGCTTCGCAGTGAAATTGAATTCATGACGATTGAAGACATTTTCAGCACCGGATTACACGAATTTCTGGACAATTTTCAGTCGAAAAACAATCAGGTAGGGAAAGCGATTTTTGAAACGTACTTCGATTTAAAACCCGTGGTTTAGTTTGGCGAAAGCGGAACAAACCGCTATCTATGCCCTGATAAATGATTTGGTTTGCCAGGTTTCAGGCCTGAGACGTGTACATACCTTTGTTTACCAACCAAAGCCTGAAACCAGACCTTAACTCCAGAAGACCCCTAATTACCTGTTATGACGTATTGTCTGGGCATAAAAACCAAAACCGGCTTAGTTGCCCTGGCGGATACCCGCCTGACTTCCGGTTCTGAAGTAACGACGAACAAAAAGATTTCCATTCACGAAGTCGAACATCATTCCCTGTTCATTATGACTTCCGGCTTGCGTTCGGTACGAGATAAGGCCATTACCTATTTTCGGGAAGTAATCGCGGAACGGGATGCTAATTTCAATAAACTTTACAAAGCTGTCAATGCTTTTGGAGAGCAGGTCCGGCGGGTAGCCCGCGAAGACAAGAGTGCCCTGGCCGAAGCCGGACTGTCTTTTAACCTGTACGCCATCGTAGGAGGTCAGTTACAGGATGATGACGAACATAAACTCTACATGCTTTACCCCGAAGGTAACTGGATCGAAGTAGGCCCCAACACTCCCTTTTTCATTATTGGAAACACGGGCTACGGCACTCCTATTCTTCGCCGGAGCCTGCGTTTTGAAACGTCCCTGCAGGATGCCCTGAAAATAGGGTTCCTGTCCTTCGATTCTACCCGCGTCAGTGCGAATGATGTTGACTTTCCGATCGACGTAGCCGTTTACGAAAAAGACAGCTTTCACATGAACGAGCATCGCTTTGAAAAAGAAGACGTTGAACAGATTGCTCACCAGTGGGGAGCCTTGCTGGTGTCTTCCGTTCAGCGGTTACCGAGTGACTGGATGGCTCCGGTTTTCGAGTCTCAAAAGCAACTCGTTGACAATCAGAAATAGCCTGGGAAGCAGGTATCTTTTTTCAGGAAGCGGGCCATGAAATTCATGGCCCGCTTCCTTTTTCATAACGAATAAATGGCTTATTAGGCAGGATTAGACAAAAGAAAGATTGGATGAAAGCACTTTTAACCATATATTGCAGGTGAGCTCGTCTCCATTCTCTGCTTACCAATGCCCTGAGCTTACCGGGTTTTTCTCCTTTTGTATTTCCTTAAAAACTCTTGAAGTCAATGCATTATCGGATTCGTCATCAGCTAACTTATACTTATTCTACCGCCGTTACTTTAAGTCCCCACCGGATTTATTTACAACCCAGGTCCAGTTCTTATCAATCTCTGAAAAGCTTTAAAATCCAGATTTCTCCCGAGCCCGATAAGACCGTTTGCATCACCGATACCGAAGGAAATACGCAGCATTTACTTTTCTTCAGCACTCCTACTACCGAACTTAAGATCATTGCCGAGTCAGAAGTCGAATCAACCCTTTCTAATCCCTTTGATTTTATTTTTTACCCTTTCGAATTTCAGAAACTACCGATTAAGTATTCCGCAGAGGAGCGACGTTTATTGACCACGTACCTGGAAAAAGAAGGAATTACGCCTTCCGTAGAGCAGTTCACGAAGCTGATTGCTACGGAGTCCCGCTGGGATACTTTGCAGTTTCTGATTCGTTTGAACGAGTATATTCACGAGGAGTTCAATTACGAAATTCGTGAAACGGGCTTTCCTCAGGAACCCGACTATACCCTGCAACACCGGAAAGGCTCCTGCCGGGATTACGCCAGTTTATACATGGCCTGCTGCCGTAGTTTAGGACTGGCTTCCCGTTTTGTGAGTGGGTATTACATGGGCTCTGCGGAGGGACCACAGTATTTACACGCCTGGGCGGAGGTGTACTTACCCGGAGCGGGCTGGCGGGGCTTTGATCCCACCCAGAATTGTCTGGCGGCCGATTCCCACCTGGTTCTGGCGGCTTCGGCATCCCCGGAAATGATAAGTCCGGTACACGGAAAGTATACCGGACAGGCAGAGTCTAATCTGGAGGCGTACGTAGCTGTTACTCCCTCTGAAATTCTATACTAGTTACAAATTCACGGCAACAATACTCGTAATTTCGGGCACCTGACGACGGATGGCATCTTCAATGCCTCCGCGGAAGGTCATAGCCGACATCGAGCAGGAACCACAGGCTCCCAGCAGCTCCAGCTTCACGGTATTTTCGTCTGTAATCTCGATGATCCGGACATTGCCGCCGTCAGCTTCCAGATACGGACGAATACTATTCAAGGCCTGTTCTACTTTTCCTAATAATGGATGTTCGAGATTCGTTTCCATGTAGAGTCTGGTAATGCTTTTTAATCTGTCCGAACCGTCTACTTGTTCAGATACAGAGTGTTTCAATAAATTATGAATACTCTCGTTTTTTTGCTGCTTATGCCGTCATTTCAACGGGCTTCGTTTTTGCCAGCGTAGCATTTCGAATGGCAACCTGCTGAGCCAGTTTTTCAGCAGTTTTATGGAAGGCAATGGCCGTCATGCTATCGATCTGCGTGGCGGCAGGTTTCCCTTCGTCGCCTGCTTCACGAATTCCCTGAACCAGGGGTATCTCTCCCAGAAAAGGCGTTTCATAATGCTCCGCCAGCCATTTGCCTCCGCCTTTACCAAACAGGTAATATCGGTTTTCGGGAAGTTCAGCAGGCGTAAAATAGGCCATATTCTCGACGATTCCCAAAATCGGAACATTAATTTGGGGCTGCAGGAACATTTGCAATCCTTTCTTGGCATCGGCCAGGGCTACCTTCTGCGGCGTCGTCACAATGACTGCTCCCGTAATCGGGGCTGACTGCACCAGCGTCAGGTGAATATCACCCGTTCCGGGGGGCAGGTCGATCAACAGGTAATCCAGTTCACCCCAGTTGACGTCTCCCATGAGTTGTTTCAGAGCCTGACTGGCCATCGGACCACGCCACACCATCGGGCTATCGGCGGGCACCAGAAAACCCATGGAAATCATTTTAATGCCGTACTGAAGAATGGGATTAATCATGTTCTTCCCCTCCACTACGGTAACGGTTGGCTGCAAATCTTCCGCACCAAACATAACGGGAATGGAAGGACCGTAGATATCCGCGTCCAGAATACCCACTTTCGCTCCGGTATTTTTCAGAGCAATCGCCAGGTTGGCCGTTACGGTTGACTTCCCTACTCCACCTTTGCCCGAAGCTACGGCAATGACGTTTTTAACCGTCGATAAAATCGTTTTATTACCAAACGCCGTCGTGGTCACGTCAGCGGTCATGTGAATGACTACACGAAGTTCCGGATCAACCTGCTCGTGAATGGCATCTTCACAACGCTGACGGATAACTTCTTTTAACGGACAGGCAGGTGTGGTCAGCACCACCGTAAATCGTACTTCGCCCACACCCAGCTCCACATCCTTGATCATGTTCAAGGTGACCAAATCTTTCTTTAAATCCGGCTCTTCAACCGTGCTTAAAGCCTTAATAATATCTTCTTTTTTGATTCGTAATTCGCCCATACAATAAAATTCGTCAATGGAGGTTTCCCCTGTCCATTCGTAACCACAAAGGTAAACAGTAAGTTTCGTAGCACCTTGTATATCTCAGGGTATTTCCCTAACTGGAAGGATTTTACCGGCGTATGGTCTGCAGGCGAGACTGTACTTCCGCTACTTCCGTGCGGGTATCTACGGGCAGGGCCCGCAAATCCTTTTCCAGTTTTTCCAGGAACTTCTGATAGCTCAGGGAGTTTTGCTGAAAGGGCCGGTGGTTGAGTGCTTTACTGAGCTTGTCCCACTCGTTGACGAACTGGTTCAACTCCGGACTAAAATACGTTTGCTGAAATTTTTCGAAGATGTATTGCTCCGCCATTTCATTCGGATGTACCAGATCGGAGGAATAAAACCGATAGTCCCGCAGATCATCGAGCAACAACTCATAAGCCGGGAAATACGTCACATCGTCATAATCCGTTACCAGGTAATGGCAGGACGCCCGAAGAATGGATTTACTGACGGAATTATCCATCATTCCATCTTTGGCATGACGTACAGGACTGACGGTTAGAAAAATACGTAAACCCGGATTAATCTCTTTCAGTAAGGCATAGACGCTGCCAAAATCTCTGCAAATCGTTTTGACACTCAGCAGATCTCTGGTAAAAAGGGCAGCGGGCTGCTTGTGGCAGTTGGCCACATAGGCCGGGGTTTCGTTCAGCTGATAAGCCCAGGCTGAACCCAAGGTCAGAATCAACACATCTGCCTTCGTCAGCGACTCTTTTAAAGCCTCTGATTTTTGAGCAATCCGTCCCTGTAGCTCCGCTTTACTGCTCCCTGAAACGGAAGAATGCAGGTCATAATGCAACCAGTGGCCTTCTCTTTCCAGAAACAGCCGGGGGTCTGCTTCCTGATTCTTCAGGGCAGCAGCTACCATTTTAAACAAAGCCAGCGGACTGAACAAAGTACCGAAAGGCTGATACAATCCCCTGATTTTGTACTGCTGCAACCGCGTTCCTATTACTTCTGCAAAGCAGGAACCCATGGAAACCACGCCCGAATTCAGGTTTAACTTCCAGTCAGAAGCAGGGATGGTAAATTCAGTTCTGAAATTCATGGAAGAAGAAGGTAACGTTTCCGGCATTACCGAAAACGTTACTTAGTAAAGATGATTAGACCGCGTATTCGCGGGCACCAAAAATGGCACTTCCCACCCGAATTAGCGTACTGCCTTCCTGTAAAGCGGCTTCGTAATCGCCACTCATGCCCATGGAAAGTTCTTTCAGCTGGCAACGCTCCGTTTGAGGAACCGTAGCTTTCATGCGGTCAAAAAACTGCTTCAGTCCCCGAAATTCCATCCGCACCTGAATATTATCTTCCGTGTTGGAAGCCATACCCATTAAACCGACAATACGCACATTCTGCAGACCGTTCAGAGCTTCCGAGTGCAGGGCGGCTTCGGCTTCCTGCATGCTGAAACCAAACTTCGTTTCTTCCGTAGCAATATGGATCTGTAACAAACAATCAATGACCCGTTTGGCTTTCCCGGCCTGCTTATTAATTTCCAGCAGCAACTTGAAGCTGTCTACGGAATGAATCAGGCTTACAAAGGGAGCAATGGGTTTTACTTTATTGGTTTGCAGGTGGCCAATCATGTGCCATTCGATGTCTTCAGGAAGCTGCTTCCACTTATCCACCATCTCCTGCACTTTATTTTCTCCAAAAATCCGGCTTCCGGCCTCGTACGCTTCACGAAGGGTTTCTACGGGGTGTGTTTTGGTAACGGCAATCAAACGAGCCGGATAACCAGCCATGTTTTTCTTAATAATACTCAGATTCTCTGCTACGCTCATTCTATCAATGTTTCTGCAAAAGTAGTGCTAAACTCGCCAATGGCCTACCACTTTCGAACGACGGAGGTAAATTTCTAATTCGGTTTTCGTCGATAAGTAGTTGACTTCTTCCGTCTTAGCCGTAGTTTTGTCCGCCCGTACCTCCATTTTATTACACTCACATGGAACCATACGATTATTCTCGCTCAACACCACAGAAAGACTCTGATAAGAAAAATTACTTCATTGCTGCCCTGGTTGTCATGGGTGGTCTCATTGCCGTTCTCGGCTTTCTTTACTTCAATGAACGTAATGAACGTGAGACCCTTACGACCCGAACGGTTGCTCAGCAACGGGAGATTATTAAAACCAATACCAAGCTGGATTCCATCTCGACTCAACTCGACGCCAAGATTGCCGAAATCCGGATGCTGGGTGGAAACATTGATGAGTTAATGCAGTTGAAAACCAAGCTGGAAATTGATAAACAGAACATTATCAATGCCACGGCTGCGGACATCAAGAAGTACGAGGACAAGATTAAGCAGTACACCGAAATCCTGGCTCAGAAGGACCGGGATATCGTGAAGCTGCGGGAAGACAACGGCCTTCTTACGACCCAGAATCAGGAGCTTACCACCAGCAACGAGGGTCTGAAGACTGAAATTGAAACCACGAAACAATCGTACGGAGATTCGTTGAGTACGCTGAAGAACAGTAATAAGGAGTTAAACGATAAGATTAATACGGCGGCCGCCCTCAAGGCCCAGAGTGTGATGGTTTACGCCATTAACTCTAACGGCAAGCAGCGGGAAAAGATCAAGGCTGATAAAATTGATCAGATCCGGATTGCCTTTGGACTGGGAGATAATGTACTGACCGAAAAAAACGAAAAGGAAATTTACGTCAGAGTACTGGACCCCTCCGGAGCCATCATTTCGGACATGTCAACGGGATCGGGAACGTTCATGTATCAGAACAAGGAAATGATTTTTACGACTAAAAAAGAAATTACCTATCAGGGGAATGGCCAACAGGTAGACATCATTTACAAACGAGGAATGCCTTTCAAGAAAGGGAAACATCAGATTGAACTCTACTCGGAAGGCGTTAGAATTGGTGAAGGCACCTTCGAGGTTCGCAGTGGTCTGTTCTAAGCCTGCTCTTTCTACTTTCTTCATAACGAACGCCCCTGTCTCAGAACAGAGGCGTTTTTTTATGTCTGAAACTTCCGAAGCAGAGGAGAAAAGTCCTTCTAAAAACTTTACTGATATGTTTTATAATTCTAAATAAAGTGCGTACTTTTGCGGCTCGATTTTCGATTATTATTCATTTTTTCACATTTTCCGTACTAACACATGTCACAAAAGCAGTACGAGACAGTATTCATCCTTACTCCCGTTTTGTCTGACGTCCAGACGAAGGATGCTGTCGACAAATTCAAAAAAATTCTTACGGATAACGGTTCAGAACTGATCCACGAAGAGTCTTGGGGCCTGAAAAAACTGGCTTACCCTATTCAAGGAAAAGGAACTGGCTTTTATTTCCTGGTAGAATTTAAAGCGAACCCAGACGTAATCGCTACTCTCGAAACAGAATACCGTCGTGATGAGCGAGTGATGCGTTTCCTTACTATCTCTCTGGACAAACACGCGATTGCTTACAACGAACGCAAGCGTAAAGGTCTGGTAGGTAAGAAACAAGAAGCTTCCGCTGAATAATTAATCGTTAGTAGTTATTCGTTGCTGGTTGTTTGATCTAACCACTACCAACTAATAACCATCAACTAAAATCATTTCACGACCATGTCATTGCAAAACGAACCTCTGGATAAAAACCAGAACCGCAAAAAATATGACCGCTTCAAGAAAGCCGGCATTAAATACATTGATTACAAGGATCCTAACTTCCTTCTCAAGTTATTGAATGAGCAAGGCAAAATTCTTCCCCGTCGTATCACTGGTACTACGCTGAAGAACCAACGCAAAGTAGCTCAGGCTGTGAAGCGTGCCCGTCACATTGGTTTATTACCTTACGTTGGCGATTCTCTGAAGTAGTTTTCCGTTTTCAGTGACCAGTTTATGAGTAAACTGAAAACTGAAGACCGTAAACTGAAAACTTATCAAACTCATTTAATTCAAAGAAATGGAAGTTATTCTCAAAACCGATATCGCGGGATTGGGTTATAAGAACGATTTAGTAGCGGTGAAAGCTGGCTACGGTCGTAACTACCTGATTCCCCAAGGATTCGCGGTAATGGCCAGCGAAGCCAACAAAAAAATTCTTGCTGAAAACATCAAGCAAGCTTCTCACAAAGCCGAGAAACTGAAAAAAGATGCTGAAGATTTAGCTTCTTCTATCGGTGACCTGACGCTGGAAATCCCTGCTAAAGTAGGTGAAAGCGGACGTATCTTCGGTCGTGTAACGAACACTCAGATCTCTGACGCCCTGAAAGCAAAAGGTTTTGACGTAGATCGTAAGAAAATCACGCTTGATTCTGAAGTGAAATCACTGGGCGATTACTCTGCTACGCTTGACCTTCACAAAGAAGTGAAGCACAAGGTAGCCTTCGTAATCGTAGGCGAATAAGCTTTAGCTGTTCTTCATCGAAAGCCCCAACTGGTTTAGACCGGTTGGGGCTTTTGGCGTTAGTAACTTCCTGGTATTAGGGGCCTGGTAAATTCGGCCAACGTTTATTCCTGATTGTCGCTGTCGGCTTTTTGCGGACAGCCCTTCCCAATTCCCCCGCATTTTCATTGCAGGTTTTCCCGGTTTCCTCTACTTATTGCTGCCAGCGGAAAAGCTGGCAGCGGCGTAGTTAAAGTTGTAAGCACGCCTGTGCTATTTCTGTAAAATTTACTTTCCTTTCTTTGAAAGCTAATAAGTCTTCCTACCTTTGACTCGCTGAAAAGCTAAACTTTAGGGGTGCCCATTGAATTGGGCTGAGACATACCCTTTGAACCTGACCAGGTTAGTACCTGCGTAGGGAAAAGTGAGGATCTTACATCATACAGGATTGCATCCGTTCCTACGGTTCTATCCATTCGTTACCCTCCCTCCGTTTGTCTCTCCCCCTGGTTTATGCTTTCATGCCACATGAAACGCATCATGACCGTATTTGTCAACAACCAAACCGTTCTTACGCCAGACGCCACGTCTCTGCGTTCGCTGTTGACGCAACTGGCCCTTGTCGACAAAAAAGGCATTGCCGTTGCCGTAAACAATGCCATTGTTCCCCGTCTTGCCTGGGAACATTTCATCGTATCCGAAAACGAGAAAATCACTATTCTTCAAGCCACTCAGGGAGGTTAACATGAAAAACGAAAAACTGCCAACGCAACAAACCATTACCCGTGCCCCACTGACGGGCTCCCGGAAAATTTACGTTCCCGGTACGATGCATAACATCCAGGTAGCGATGCGGGAAATTACGCTTTCAGACACGGTTACCCATTTTAACGGGAAAGAAACCCGGCAGCCTAACGCCGCCGTTACCGTTTATGATACCAGCGGACCTTATACGGATCCAGCTGTGACGATTGATTTACAGAAAGGTCTTCCCCGCCTCCGTGAATCATGGATTAAAGAGCGGGCTGATGTGGAACAACTGCGTTCGTTTTCATCAGAATACTGTAACGAGCGATTAAATAACATTAACCTGGATGCATTACGATTTGAACACATCCGTTTACCGCTCCGAGCCATTAATGGCAGGAATGTCAGCCAGTTACATTATGCCAAACAGGGGATTATTACTCCTGAAATGGAATACATTGCTATTCGCGAAAACCAGCGAATTGAACAGCAGGAAGCTTCGCTGAAGCATCAGCATCCGGGCCAGAGCTTCGGAGCGAATACGCCGCAAAAGTTCATTACTCCCGAATTTGTTCGTCAGGAAGTGGCGGCCGGAAGGGCGGTTATTCCTTCGAATATCAATCACCCGGAAAGCGAACCGATGATCATTGGCCGCAATTTTCTGGTGAAGATTAATACCAACATCGGTAACTCGGTAGTGAGTTCGAGCATTGAGGAAGAAGTTGAAAAAGCGGTCTGGAGCTGTCGTTGGGGTGGCGATACACTCATGGATCTATCAACGGGCAAGAACATTCACGAAACCCGCGAATGGATCATTCGCAACTGCCCCGTGCCCGTAGGAACCGTTCCTATCTACCAGGCTCTGGAAAAAGTAAATGGCAAAGCGGAAGACCTGACCTGGGAGATTTTCCGGGATACGCTCATCGAACAGGCTGAACAGGGAGTCGATTATTTCACGATTCACGCGGGGGTATTACTTCGCTACATTCCTCTGACGGCCAAACGAGTAACGGGCATTGTCTCCCGGGGAGGCAGTATTCTGGCGAAATGGTGTCTGGCTCACCACAAAGAAAATTTCCTCTATACGCATTTCGAGGAAATCTGTGAAATTATGAAAGCCTATGACGTCTGTTTCTCCTTGGGCGATGGCTTACGTCCCGGTTCGATTGCCGATGCGAATGATGCCGCTCAGTTTGCTGAACTGGAAACCCTCGGGGAGTTAACCAAAATTGCCTGGAAACATGATGTTCAGGTGATGATTGAAGGCCCCGGTCACGTGCCCATGCACCTGATCAAAGAGAACATGGACAAACAGCTGGAACATTGTCACGAGGCTCCTTTCTATACCCTCGGCCCCCTGACGACGGACATCGCTCCGGGGTATGACCACATTACCTCGGGCATCGGTGCCGCCATGATTGGCTGGTTCGGTACGGCCATGCTGTGTTACGTAACGCCCAAGGAACACCTGGGCTTACCCAATAAAAAGGACGTCAAGGATGGTGTAATCACGTATAAAATTGCCGCTCACGCCGCCGACTTAGCCAAGGGACATCCGGGAGCACAGTATCGCGATAACGCTCTGAGCAAAGCCCGTTTCGAGTTTCGCTGGGAAGATCAGTTCAATCTTTCTCTGGATCCGGATACGGCTCGCGAATTTCACGACGAAACGCTTCCGGCGGAAGGGGCTAAACTCGCTCACTTCTGCTCAATGTGCGGACCGCATTTCTGCTCCATGAAGATTACCCAGGAAGTACGGGCTTTCGCCGAACAGCACGAGATCGAAGGGGAAGAGGTCTTTGATAAAGCCATGAAAATCAAATCGGAGGAGTTCGCTCAACAGGGCGGCGAAATCTATTTATGATCCAGACCAAACGACCGTACGTGCTGAGCATAGCCGGACTGGACCCCAGTGCCGGAGCCGGAATTCTAGCGGATGTCAAGGTTTTTGAAGCCCAGAAAACCTATGGGCTGGCGGTAGCGACGGCTCTGACGGTTCAGCACGACGCGTCGTTTCGACACGTACACTGGGTCAGTCTGGAGCAGATCATCGCTCAGTGTGAACCACTTTTGGAACGTTACCCGATTGAGGTGGTAAAGATTGGACTGATCGAATCGATACCCGTTTTGGACGGGTTACTGAATTGGTTAAACCTTCAGAACCCAAAGATTATCATCCTCTGGGACCCTATTCTGAAGGCCTCGGCAGGGTTTGATTTTCATCGGTTAACGCTGTCCACCCTGACTCCTGTTCTGCAAAACCTAACGCTCATTACGCCTAACATCCCTGAAATACAGCAGATGACTGGCGAGCAGGCGGTACAAAAAGCAGCTCAGGCCCTGAGCACCTACTGTCATGTTTACCTGAAAGGTGGACACAGTTCTCCCGAAAACGGACAAATCGCAGATTATCTCTTTGAAACTACTCAGAAAGTAACGGCGTATCCCGCCCCTTTTATTCCGAAGGGTGAAAAACACGGTAGCGGATGCGTACTGTCAGCGGCTCTGGCGGCTGGCCTGGCCAGCGGGTTTTCGCTCGGCAAAGCCGGTGCCAATGCCCGGCTATACATGGATCGATACCTGGCCAGTACGCCTTACTTACTGGGTTTTCATGAACCAATACCATGACTATAAGTCGATTGCATTACATCGTCACTACGCCCGAACAGGCTGAGCAAGCCTGTTCGGCGGGGGCTGACTGGATTCAGCTTCGGCTGAAAAATAAGAGTTACGAAGACTGGAAAGTAATTGCTCTGGAAACCCAGACAGTTTGTCGTTCCTACCAGGCCCGGCTCATCATGAACGATAATGTCCATCTGGCGGGGGAAATCGGATCCGACGGTTTACACCTCGGGAAAGAGGATATGCCTGTACTGGAAGCCCGTAAGTTACTTGGCAATGAGATCATTATTGGCGGAACGGCTAATACACTGGAAGACATCCTGATGCATCATCAGTCTGGTGCCAGTTACATCGGCCTGGGGCCTTTCCGGTTTACCACGACGAAAGAAAAACTAAGTCCGGTGCTGGGTTTAGCGGGGTACACTTCCCTTATGACTGCCTTGCAACAGCAATCAGTTACCATTCCTGTGATTGCCATCGGTGGGATTACAATCGAAGACGTTCCTGACCTCCTCAAGACCGGCATTCATGGAATTGCGGTATCCTCGGCTATTACTCTGGCCCCCGATCCTGCTGCTCAAACCCGATTATTCATTCAAAGCTGTACGCCTCATGAATCAACCCCTGATTATCGCTGATCGCACGTTTCAATCCCGACTTTTTACCGGAACGGGGAAATTCGGTTCGGTTCATCTCATGCGGGAAGCCCTGGCGGCCTCGGGTACGGAGCTGGTTACGGTGGCCCTGAAACGGGTGGAGGCGGGTAACGCGGAGGACGAGATGTTAACGCACTTACCTGACGCTCATTTACTCCCGAATACGTCTGGCGTTCGAACGGCTCGTGAAGCCATTTTCGCCGCTCAGATGGCCCGGGAAGCCCTGGAAACGAATTGGTTAAAACTGGAAATCCATCCCGATCCCAAATACCTGTTACCCGATCCCATCGAAACCCTGAAGGCCGCTGAAGAACTGGTAAAACTGGGTTTTGTCGTATTACCCTACATCCACGCGGATCCGGTTTTGTGCAAGCGGCTGGAAGAAGTGGGCGTGGCCGCCGTCATGCCCCTGGGAGCACCCATTGGGACGAATAAGGGCTTACGCACCCTGGATTTTCTGGAGATCATTATCGAACAAAGTAACGTTCCGGTCGTAGTTGATGCGGGTTTGGGAGCTCCCTCCCATGCCGCCGCCGCGATGGAACTGGGTGCCGACGCCGTTCTGGTGAACACAGCTATTGCCATTGCCGAACATCCGGTTCGGATGGCTCAGGCTTTCAAAATGGCCGTAGAGGCCGGACGCATGGCTTACGAAGCCCGGCTGGCTTCAGCCTCGACTTATGCTCACGCCAGTAGTCCTTTAACCGCCTTTCTGGATGAACTTTAGCCCTAACTCATAGACCTATGACGTTTAAGACCTGGTTTAATCGCTACGACTGGGATAAGATTACTCAGGAAATTCAGACCACTACACCAGTCCGGGTAGAGCAGGCTCTGTCTGCCACGAAACGTTCGCTGGAAGATTTCAAAGCCCTGATTTCTCCGGCGGCTCTGACGTATCTGGAACCCATGGCCCGGCTCAGTAACCAGTTGACCCAAAAGCGTTTTGGCAAAACGATTCAGCTTTACGCTCCGCTGTACCTTTCCAACGAATGCCAGAATATTTGTACCTATTGTGCCTTTAGTCTGGATAATAAAATTCGCCGGAAAACCCTGACGGACGAGGAAATTCTGCGGGAAGCTCAGGCGGTTAAACAGCTGGGTTACGAACACATCCTGCTGGTAACGGGAGAAGCCAACCAGACCGTCGGGGTTCCTTATATTAAAAATGCCATTCGGTTACTACGTCCGCACTTTGCCAACATTTCAATGGAAGTGCAGCCCCTGGATTTTGAAGAGTATCAGGAATTAATAGCCGAAGGACTGCATACGGTTCTGGTCTATCAGGAGACTTACCACGAAGAAACCTACAAAACGCATCATCCGAAAGGAAAGAAATCAAACTTTCAGTATCGGCTGGCTACTCCCGACCGACTCGGTCAGGCCGGGATTCATAAAATTGGGCTGGGTGCGTTACTGGGACTCGAAGACTGGCGAACGGATAGCTTTTTCACGGCTCTGCATTTACAGTACCTGGAAAAAACTTACTGGCAGAGCAAATACAGCATTTCCTTCCCCCGCCTCCGCCCCATCCAGTTAACCGATCATTTTCAGACGTTTAAGTCCTGCATGAGTGATAAAGAGCTGGTACAACTGATCTGTGCGTACCGCCTGTTTAATGAAGATGTCGAGCTTTCATTGTCCACCCGCGAAACGCCCCGTTTTCGGGATCATCTGGTCAAACTGGGTATTACGCACATGAGTGCCGGATCAAAAACCAATCCCGGTGGGTACGTCGTGGAACCCGAATCGCTGGAACAGTTTGAAATTTCTGACGAACGCTCCCCTGCTCAAATCTCATCCGTCATTTTAAATCAGGGTTATGTACCAGTCTGGAAAGACTGGGACCCTACCTTTGCATGAATCAGGAAGAACTAGAACGTTATAGCCGCCACATCCGCCTGCCGGAACTGGGCCTGCAAGGTCAGGAGTTACTCAAACGGGCCCGCGTCGCCGTGGTTGGAGCCGGTGGTTTGGGTTGCCCCGCATTGCAGTATTTAGCGGCTGCGGGTGTGGGTACCATCGGCATCATTGACGGAGATACGGTATCGTTGAGTAACCTTCAGCGGCAGATTCTGTTTTCCCCCTTACACGTCGGTCAGTCAAAGGCCGGGACGGCCGCCTCGGTATTAAGTCAGCAAAATCCCCATATCCAGATGATTCCGCATCCGGTATTTCTGAACCCGGAAAATGCGTTAACCATTCTCGGTAACTATGACATTGTCGTGGATGGATCCGATAATTTTGCCACGCGTTACCTGGTTAACGATGCCTGCGTACTGCTGGGGCTTCCGCTGGTCTTCGGTTCGATTTTCAAATTTGAAGGACAGGTTAGCGTCTTTAATTATCAGGGCGGCCCTACGTATCGCTGTCTATATCCTGAACCCAGCGATCTGGAAGCCTGTAGTATGGTGGGGGTGCTGGGCGTGCTGCCGGGTATCGCAGGTTGTCTGATGGCGAATGAAGTCATCAAGCTCATTACCCAAATCGGAAATCCGCTGAGTGGCACTTTACTTCAGTTTGATACGCTGCATTTTCATTTTTCCACGTTTTCTTTCAGCTTAAACCCTGAAAATCTTCGCATTAACTCCCTTCAGCCTCTTCCTGAGCCTTGTGAAACAAACCCAGAGGATATACTGGTTTCCGACTTCCCAGCCTGGATGAGCCGAAGTGAAAAACCTTTTTTACTGGATGTACGGGAAGAAGAAGAATACGAACGGGATCATCTGGGGGGTACTCTGATTCCCTTAGCCGAGTTACCGGACCGCTACCCGGAAATCCCGACTCACCTTCCGGTTATTGTGCATTGCCAATCGGGCCTTCGCAGCAGGAAAGCCGTTGCCTTCTTACGGGAGAAAGGATTTACTCAGGTCTATAACCTGGCCGGAGGACTCGCGGCGGTTCGCCAGTCAGAGGTTCTGTCGTAGTTCCTGAAAAGTCTGAACAGGATCGGGACTGTTCCAGAGGCTACCCAGCAACGCAGCCCCGTCAAATCCCGCCCGTTGAACTTTCGAGATATTTGCTTTCTGAACGCCCCCTAAGGCGATCAGCCTGGGAAGGTTTGAATACCGGGACCGAATGTCTTCTATTTCTTTCTGCATTTCGGCCAGCGTCAGTGAAGGGCCGTAGCCGGGCTTACTGATGCTTTCGAAAACCGGACTGTAAAAAACCAGCTCAACCTTGTCAATCCAAAGGGGCCAGTCCACCAGTTGATGAATGCTGGTGGAAAAGGCCCGCTGATGATTCGCTAACTGCTTCTGATCTTTCTCCTTCAGGTGCCAGAGATGGGCCGTGGGCTGGGAAGAAGCCAGCATAATTTTATTCAGGTTCGACTCCGGAGCGGGCTGGTCTTCCAGATTCGTTTTCCGCCAGTAGAGATAATCCAGACCTTCGGTCCATAAATTTTCAAGGAGGGATGGAGGCAGCCAGGTATCCGGGGTAATGGCAACCCACACGAAAGGATTCATGTTATTTCAGTTTTAAGGTCAGAATCAGGTAATCTGAAGATTTTTTCAACAGCCACTCCCGTTCATTACTTTTTTCCACGTTAAAGCGTTCATCCTGAAAAAGAGCTTCATGAAACCGGACCGAAAACGCTGACAAAGGACTGCCCAGAATCTTCTTTTCCAGAAAAGATAAAAGCAGCAAACCAGGAATAACCGGACATTCGGTTCGGTGAACGGGGTTATCGTCGCCCGTCAGGCTCAGGTAATCGTTTAGCTCGGCCTGAGTAATGCTAAAATCCGCTGAGGGGGCATGAACGACCGAAGGCTTTAGAGAAGGTATTGGCAACAGAACGACCTTCATTCCTTTTCCGTCAAAAGAATCGGTAATGATTGCAGCGTTGATCCGGTTGGGAAAGGTTCGCCACTGCAGACCCTCCTTAACCTGCCCCATGCTGACTTCGATACTGGCGATGGCATATCCCCAAAGCTCTGGCAAACGGTATTTTTCTAAAACTTTCGCTAGTTGAATCGCGGCAGAATCCATGTATTTCACGTAAAAGCCCGGCTTATGATCACACAAGCCGGGCTTTTATAAATATATTCAGAAACCTATTTCGTCGCTGCTACCTGCTGAAATTCTTTCCAGGTAGGCAGAATCTGATCTTTAGACGAAACAATCGGTGCTTCGATGCCGTATTTCTCAAATTCCCAGTCAATGCCTAGATCAGGGTCATTCCATAACAGCCCCGACTCGGAAGCTTTGTTATAGAGGTTGGTGCATTTGTACATGAACGTAGCCTCTTCCAGAGCAATAAAGCCATGAGCAAAGCCACCCGGAACCCAAAGCATGTTGCCGCGGGCAGAATCCAGCAAAAATTTTTCATGCTGTCCATAGGTAGGAGAATCCGGACGAATGTCTACGACAATATCCAGTACTTTTCCCTGGGTACAACGCACCAGCTTCCCCTGAGCGTAAGGCTCGTGCTGACAGTGCAGGCCCCGCAAAACCCCCTTTTTAGACCAGGAATGGTTATCCTGAACAAACTGACCGGCCGAAGGCAGGCCCGCCTGCTGGAAAACGGGTTCATTGTACGACTCCCAAAAAAAGCCGCGTTCATCTTCAAAGATTCGGGGAAATAATTCAACCAATCCGGTTATCTGGCCAGAACGAAATTCCATGCAAAGTGTAAAAGGGTTGCGTGTTTAAGAATAGCAAGACAATTTTGCTGGACAAAAATAGGGAATTCCTCACGTCACTTCGGTTTTTGTTGACGAAAGTTTATAAATGGCTTTCTTCTTGACCTAATTTCGAGTAATTCTCAGGTACTATAACTAATTTTCGATTTTAATCTCCCCTAGATCCGTGACTCGTTCCGAACTTTTTGCTCAGATTAAAGCCAAGTCTTCTTATTTATGCGTGGGCCTGGATACCGATATCCAGAAAATTCCCGCTCATTTACGCTCGGAACCGGATCCTGTTTTTGCGTTCAACCGGGCCATTATTGAGGCAACGCATTCCTACGCCGTTGCGTACAAACCCAATCTGGCTTTTTATGAAGCCATGGGCCCCCGGGGCTGGGAAAGTTTGCAGAAGACGCTGGAAATCATTCCTAAGGAATGTTTTACTATCGCCGATGCCAAACGGGGCGATATCGGAAATACTTCGGGCCTATATGCCCGTGCTTTTTTTGATAAGGAGGCTTCCGGACTGGACTTTGATTCCGTTACCGTTGCCCCCTACATGGGCGAAGATTCCGTGAAACCTTTTCTGGATTTTCCCGGCAAATGGGTCATCCTGCTGGCTTTGACTTCGAATGCGGGCAGCAGTGATTTTCAACGGCTGGAAGTAGTAAAAAATGCCGATACTTTACATTCCAGAGCTTTGTATGAGCAGGTATTAATGACTTCTCAAAACTGGGGCAATCGCGATCAGCTGATGTATGTCGTGGGAGCAACCCAGGCCCATCAGCTTCAGCGGATTCGGGAGCTGGTGCCCGAACATTTTTTGCTGGTTCCGGGCGTCGGAGCTCAGGGCGGTAGTCTGGAGGAAGTATCCAAATATGGCATGAATCGGCAGTGTGGCCTGCTGGTTAATTCTTCCCGGGCTATTATTTACGCTTCCTCAGGCACCGATTTTGCCCAGCGGGCCGCGGCAGAAGCCCGTCAGGTACAACAGGAAATGGCTATTTATCTGAACGAATACCTTACGTAGGAAAACATTGGGGTCTTTTCTGAAACGATGGATGCAGGTAACGGAGCCTAACAAACGCCGTTTCTGGCTTCTATTCGCCATTCTTACTGAGTTAATTACGCTTGCCATCTGGTGGGGCAAACGCCCCGTCCCACCGGATTACTTTACCTATACCCGGCTGGCAGACCTTCTGGCCAGCGGCCAGGGGTATCTGGAACACGGAAAAGCCTTTACCTTTTTCCCGCCCGGCTATCCTGTTTTCCTGATGATTATTCATTCAGGAGCCGACCTCTTCGCCCTGGATCGCCCCCTGACCGTCATTGGAGTTGACCTTTGGGTCGGAGCGGTTACACTCCTTTACTTTCGTAGCATTGCTCGGGCGATTCTTCCCCCACGCATGGCCGAGTTTGCCACGTTACTCTGGGCGACGTATCCATTTCAGTTAGTGCTTTATACACAGCCTAACAGCGAAATACCCTTCCTTCTGACCTTTCTCGCAGCGATCAGTTATTACATTCAATACCTGAAAAATCGCCAGTTGAAAGACAGCTTCATGGGAGGATTATGGCTGGGAATTTCCTGTTTATTACGCCCCATCACCCTGTATCTCTCCCTGATTTTAGCTTTTTACCAATGGTGGTATGAATACCAGTCTAAGAAAACGCTACGCACGTCGGGGCTGGCTATTTTGCTTTGGCTGGGCTCGTTCTGCGTCATGATTTTACCCTGGGAAGGGTACGTGTACGCTTACAATCAGGAATGGATTCCCGTGCAGGGAAAGTCCGTCCTGCCCATTTACGAAGGGTTAATATTTGGTCATGAATCCTATCATGGCTTACCCACAAAGGTTTCGGCCGATGTGTACGCGTTCATGGCCGATGTTGCTTCCGAAAGCCCTACCCTGCCTTCCCTTCTGGAGAAAATAAAAGCCGCCGATCCATTGGTTCTGGTAGAGCTGCTGAGGTATAAAATGGTACGCAGCTGGTATGGCCTTTGGGATAACCCCAACGAAAAACCCGTCCAGTATCTTCAGGCGGTGTATCTGTTCATGGCTTTAACAGGGATCGTCAGGAGCTTCAGACGCCGTTATTTTTCCTGGTTACTTTTCCTTCCATTCCTGCTCATGATGTATTACTGGGGTACCACCATCCTCATCATTCCGTTGCTGCGATACATGATTCCAGCCATGCCTTTTGTAATGATTTACGTGGCGTTGGCGTGTATGCGGACACTTAAATCACCTGCCGGATGACGTTCTTGATGTTCAGCTCCACAATATCGACCATGCTATTACACTTCAGATATAGTCGGTTCTTGTAATGATGGGCCAGGCCTTTTTTCAATTCAACAATATTGGCGTCGGTGGAAAGTGGGTAACGGTTAGCCACATCGCGTAAGTGAGCCAGTCGGTGCCGCTCGCTTCTGATGCGGTGAATGAGCATGGAACGTTCTTCCTGCTGGTATTGCCAGACGGTTCTGTCCGTTAGATGCTCCATCGCCAGTTTGACATAGGGATAATTCTCCTTGAAAAACTGGGGCATATACACCCGCCGGTTTCCTTCGTAAAACTGCTGGTCGAAATCAATGCAGCGAATGCGAAACTGAAAGTCGTCGAAGTCCGGTGTAATCTGCCAGACGAAGTTATACGAACGCATATCGCCCAGCAACATAATCAGACAGCGTTCATTGAACTTTACGAATTCCTTGGCAATCCGTATGGGATTGTATTCCGTATTGGGCATGTATTTCTGATGAAAGACGTCGCCGGGTATGCCCGCAATGTGCTCTTCCACCAGAGTGGTATGATCCACCAAATAGTTCACGTCATTGGGTGACAGGGTATGTTCCAGCTCCAGCCCGTAGATCCGCGAAGCATCCGCTTTTTTGATGTAGAAATAATCATATACATCGTTCAGACGATTTACGATTTTGATTCGGAAAGGGTGCGTATTTCCAAAGGTACAGTAGTCAATGCGATCAATGTACTTATGTTCCACAATGTGAAGATTACCCGACGTATTGAGCATCGCGTAAATCTTTTTGAGGCCGTTATGGATCCGTTCCATATCGTAGGAAGGATAAAGCGGCGTTTCCCAAAGTGAATCTTTTCCGTACTTATCCATCAGCGGAATCGATTCCTGAAAGTTCATCAGATCGGAATAACTGATCGGCAACTTCGCCTCCCGCTGATAGGTATGAAGGTATTTATGCAACTCCGGACTAATCGGAAAAAGAGGCTTCTTTTTATTGATAGTTACGTCTTCTTTCATAACTCTTTGATCATTTGTTCACTACTACGCCTCAAGTTTCATCCCATCATCTTCAGGCTCATGCCGGGTGTTCTTTTTATCCTGCCCCGTAGGCTAATTCTCTATTCATGAAAAATAACGCTGTCCATGAACCTATCAACAACTGATAATCAGAAAACACCCGGGTAACTCTTTTTTCTTACGCTGGCTACACATGAATTTAGTTAACGCAGGAGTATAATTTATGCGTTTAAACCCAATCAGGCACTCATGCCTGATTGGGTTCCTGGTTAAAAAAGACTTTACTAAAAAGAAATACCCGGCTTGCCTAGTTTAGTTTATAAATCACGGCCTGCCATGGCAGCAGTGCAATGGTATTGTTTTGGAGGGTCGGTTTTGTTGTCAGGTTATTGATCGCTAGGGTTGAGACCCGCATAACTTTCGGAAGGGTCACTTGGGAGGTAACGTCGCTGAAGTTCAGAACAACGAGGAGTTTATTCTTTCCTTCAATACGGGTATAAGCGTAAATATGTGGATTGTTTTCATCCACTTCTGTATAATCTCCGTACACCAGAACTTTGTTCTCTTTTCGGAATTTTACCATTTGTCTGAAATAATTGACACAGCTTTCCGGGTTGTTTTCCTGATTTTGCAAATTGATTTCCTTATAGCTGTCCCCTACTCTAATCCAGGGTGAACTGGTTGAGAAACCGGCATTTTCTTCAGCATTCCACTGAAAAGGCGTGCGTGCGTTATCTCTACTGTATTTGATATTTTTTTGCATGAACGCCTTCAGGTCACCGCCTTTGCTTTGCTGATATTTGTATTCGTTGATGGTCTGGATGTCTTTAAATTCCGAAATGTCCTTAAATCCTGCATTCGTCATGCCGATTTCATCGCCGTTGTAGATGTAAGGGGTGCCCCGCATGGTCAGCAAAAACGTAGAAATGAGCTTGGCGGATGCCTCCCGGTATGGCTCAGCAGGATTACCGATGCGGTCAATGACTCTGGACTGATCGTGGTTGCCCATGAATATGGATAACCAGCCGTCGTTTTGAAATTCTTTGTCCCATTTGGTAAAAATTTTCTTCAGCTTCAGCAGGGTATAATCGGGACTGGAAGATACGTCTACCGCATCAAACGCGTAGGCCATGTCCAGTTCCCTGCGTTCGGTGTCCACCAGATTGTGGGCATCCTGCATGTTTCGTCCGGCTCCTTCGGCCACGCTCATCAGGTTGTATTTGGCGTACACTTCCTGATGCATTTCTTTGAGGTAATCGTGTATGGGAGGTACCATAGCATAGAACTGAACGAAGTTTGAAGCGTTCAATCCTTTAAATACGGGAAACGAGGTATCCTTCACACAGAACTGGAAAGCATCCATACGAAAACCGTCCACCCCTTTATTGGCCCAGAATTTCATAATGTCATACACCTCTTTTCTTAAATCCGGGTTACTCCAGTTCAGATCGGGCTGTTTACTGGAAAAGTAATGCAGGTAATAGGAACGGGTCAGCGTATCGTATTTCCAGGCATCGTGGTTGACGTCAAACAGGCTGTAGCGGTAAGGGGGCGTACCTTTTTCCTCCGGCCACCAGTGGTAATAGTTACGGTATTTGCTGTCTCTTGAACTCCGGGCCTGGCGAAACCACTCGTGCTCATCGCTACTGTGGTTCACGACCAGATCCATGACGAGCCGCATACCACGCTCGTGCATTCCCTGTAACATCTGGTCAAAATCCTTCATGGTGCCGAATTCTTTCATGATGTTGCGGTAGTCGCTAATGTCATAGCCATTGTCGTCATTGGGGGAACTGTAGATGGGATTGAGCCATACGACATCGACGCCCAGGCTTTTCAGGTAGTCCAGTTTTTGGGTAATTCCTTTCAAATCACCGATCCCATCGCCATCCGAATCCTTAAAACTCCGGGGATATAATTGATACACAACGGCTTCTTTCCACCACTTCCGTTGTTTGCTGTAATTTTTATTCACCTGGGCATGGGCATGCAGCATTCCCATCATGCAGACTATCGTAGCCAGCTGGATTGTTTTCTTTATCATAGGGCAAGTAATTGTATTTTGATAAGTCAAAAAAAACATTACTAAAGTGAAAAAATACGCATAGCTTCTCAATATACACTCATAACCTCTGCAATCCCGCGAAAAGGCATTATTTAAGTATATTTATCCATATTTTTACACTTGAACCTACTAGGTCAGGAAGAACAAAACGTAAGTTGGGTAATAGTTAAAATTGAAGTTAAGGGCAAGCCTTCATGAATTTTGAGATGCCAGGAGGTAGTGGTTTGATTCTCTGGAAAAACTTAGCCGCCAGCCACTTACCGGAGCATCGATGCTTTCGCCGCCTTACTTACCATAATTGTGTTGCTTAAAAAAAAACAAACGTTTAGTATTGGAACCGCCTCAACGGCCATAAGGGAAAAGAGAAAAGGCTGGCAGATTACCTCTACCCCCATAAATCATAAAACACTATCAGTCAGTAGGTTATATTTTAATTATACGCCTTACCTTAAATTAATTAATATTTATTAAAACCAGATTAAAAAATATTAGTTAGTATTACATTAACAGATGTTAATTTTCCAATCCGTCACTATCGTCTGTTCCTACTTATCCTTTTTCAATTTTAACTGTAAACTTATTTCTCCATGGTACATTTGTACAGAGGCATCCGTAAAATGGGTGCTGTAGTGACACTTGCCGCACTGGTTGCTCTTCAATCCTGCATGGACCACCGGACTCCGCCGTCACCACTTCCCAATTACAAGTTTTTTGGTTTAACTACCGATAACAAGTTACTGGAACTCAGTACGCAGTCACCAAACGCTCCTTCCCGTACGATCAACCTCAACGTACCTTCGGGAGAACGAGTGCTGGCCATTGATTTTCGCCCCGCAACGGGTCAGCTGTTCGCCGTTACGAGTGCCAGCAAACTCTACACCATTAATCTGGGAATGGATGCCGCCGCCGGCACGGCGACTCTCGTAGGAGCGGGAGCATTCTCTCCGGCTATCAATGGCACTGAAGTTGCGTTGGATTTTAACCCAACCGTTGATCGGATCCGTCTGGTTACCAACACGGGTCAGAATTTACGTTTACATCCCGAAACCGGAGCGGTAGCCTTTACGGATGGCAACATCAATGGCGTTCCCGGTGCAGCCATCGCTGCGGGTGCTTATACCAACAGTCGATCAGGCGTTACGACGACGACGCTTTATGACATTGACCCGGTTACGGATCAGTTATACAAGCAGGATCCTCCTAACAATGGCAACCTCGTGCCCGTTGGATCACTGGGCTTGGATATTCAGGCTGTGGGGGGCTTCGATATTTCCCCGGATAATTCCCTGGCCCTGGCTTCCGTGAAAGTGGAAGGCAAATGGGAAGTTTCTCTGGTAGATGTGGGGAATGGACGCCTGAAAAAACTCGGCGATCTCAGTCAGGAGCTGTTAGGACTGGCGTTGGCCCCGGAACCCGTTTCCTACGCCATTGATGCTGCTTCGGGTGACCTGATGATCTTCAACCACGCGAATCCATCCGCACCGGCCATTACCAAACCCATCACGGGTGTTCAGCCGGGTGAGCGAATTCTGGGTATCGATTTTCGTCCGGCAACGGGTCAGTTATACGCCCTGGGCAGCAATAGCCGCATTTACGTCATCTATACCTCTACGGGAGCCGCAGCCCCGGTTAGTTCAGGCAACCTGAGTGTTCCACTGGAAGGTACGGACTTTGGCTTTGACTTTAACCCAGTAGCTGATCGCATTCGCATCATCAGCAACACGGGTCAGAACTTACGGGTGAATCCAGTAGATTTAGGAGCTACGGTTGACGGCAGAATAAACCCCGGCACTCCGACCGTAACGGCCTCGGCGTACACCAACAATTACGCGGGAACGACGGCTACAACGCTTTATAACTTCGATACCAATACGGATATGCTCTACCGCCAGGTACCTCCTAACGATGGAACCCTGGTTGCCGTGGGGTCTTCTGGTGTAGACGCTTTGGGTAATAATGGCTTCGACATTGGGGGCACTTCCGGATTAGCCTATGCTATTTTACAATCCGGCGGAAGCACCTTACTGTATAAAGTGGACCTGAGTACTGGAAAGGCTACCCAGGTTTCTGAGCCGATGAAGTCCGTACGCGGCTTCGCGATGGGTCTTGGATTCTAGTTGAAATGTGTGTTTATAGGTAAAAAGGTACGGGCTTAATCACCGTACCTTTTTTTATTAACTTAAAAACACAATGACAGACTGGTCATGAGCGGAGGCCCGAGCGTAGAAATCTTTTACATGATTAAAGCCCCGTATTAAATAACTTCTGGCTTCCGGCACCTCCCAGTTTCCCGGATAAATGGACAGCTGGTTCATTAACCCGGCATCGTACCGGGAAATGAAAATGTCATCGGTAATCAGACTCAGCATTTGCCAGGCCTGATGCACTTCTCCGGCACTCAGAAATCGAGGAGCTACTATGGCTTTTTCCAGCGGCACCTCCAGGGCGTGTTTTCCCGTAATGATACTGGTGAACGGTTCGGTCAGGGCCTCTTCAAAGGGCTTACCCGTAATCAGATACACCATTCCTTCCCAGGATTTTTTGATGCTTGTAAATTCCCCTTCCGTAAATACTTCGTCGGCTTTCTCCAAATCGCTTTCCAACAGATTGATGTTCCGAACGCTAAAACTTCGCTGATATTCTTTCAGGCGAGTCTCACTTACCCGAAGTAAAAAATGATTCATACTCATACGCGATCCAGGTGATGAACTTAGGTTTACGCAGGATTATCCCCTTGTTTTTGATTGATACCTACAAACATACGGCTATTCCCGACGGAATCTTCCTGAAGCTTTTCCATGAGCGGTTTGGCAAAACAGCGTTTCCTTAGCAAATTCGTTCCTTGTTTTACGAACCATCAAGAAACTATGAAACTTAAACAACTTCCTCTGATGTTAACTTTAGCGGCTAGCCCAACGCTGATGTATGCTCAGGGGCCGAACGCTACAGTTAAGTCCGTACCTATGGAAGAAAACCCTCTCTTACAGGCCTTCAAAACGCCTTTTGAAACGCCTCCTTACGATAAAATCAAAGTAGAACACTTCATTCCGGCTATTCAGGAAGGAATGAAAATGGGCCGCAAGGATATTGATGTCATCGTTAATAATGCAGCTAAACCTACGTTTCAGAACACCATTGTAGCGTTAGAAACCGCCGGTGAGGCCTTAAGCCGCGTGACTCCGATTCTGTTTCACCTCAATAGTGCCGAAACTTCACCTGAACTTCAGAAAGTGGTTCGCGAAGCTTCGCCCCTGCTGACGGAGTACGGCAATGATATTTCGCTGAACGAAAAACTCTTCGCCCGGGTAAAGGCCGTTTGGGACGAACGTGACAAACTGAAGCTCAATAAAGAAGATCAGATGTTGCTGGAGAAAACCTACAAAGGTTTTGCCCGGAACGGAGCCAACTTGTCGGAAGCGGATAAAAACAAACTGCGGACCATCAATAAAGAATTGTCCCAGTTATCCATTGAATTCAACGAGCATAACCTGGCGGAAACGAACGAGTACAGCCTCGTCGTAACGGACGAAAAACGCCTGGCGGGCCTGCCTGACTTTGTGAAGGAAGCGGCGAAAGCCACGGCTAAAAAAATGAATAAGGAAGGCTGGGTATTTACCCTTCAGGCTCCCAGCTACGGCCCATTCATGCAATATGCCGATGACGCTGCTTTGCGGAAAGAATTATGGCTGGCGTATAACAAACGCGGGTTCAAAGGTGACAAAAACGACAATCAGGAAATTATCCAGAAGATTGTAAAACTGCGTTACGACAAAGCTCAGTTGCTGGGGTATAAAACCTGGGCGGATTATGTGCTGGAAGAACGCATGGCCGAGAATCCCACGAAAGTGCTGGCATTCGAGAAAAACGTACTGAGTTATGCGAAACCGGCCGCTGAACGCGAAATTAAGGAACTGACCGATTTTGCCCGGAAACAGGGCTATTCGGAATCCGTTCTGCAACGCTGGGATGCCGGGTATTACGCCGAAAAGCTCAAGAAGGAAAAGTACGCGATCAATGATGAGTTACTGAAGCCTTACTTCAAGCTTGAGAACGTGCTGGATGGTCTGTTTACGTTAACGAACAAGCTGTATGGCCTGACGTTCAAGGAGCGTAAGGATATTCCTACCTGGAACGAAGAAGTAAAAACGTACGAAATTCTGGATGACAAAGGCCAGCTGCTGGCCATCTGGTACGGTGATTACTTCCCCCGCCCCGGAAAACGGGCCGGTGCCTGGAATTCCGGAACCCGTTCTCAGCATTTTGCCCATGGCAAGGATGTTCGTCCTCACGTGCTGAACGTTTGTAACTTCACGCGTCCTACGGAAACGATGCCTTCGCTGCTGACCTTCCGTGAAGTAGAAACCCTCTTCCACGAATTTGGTCACGCTCTGCACGCCATGAGCTCGCACGTGAAATACGATGCTCTGAGCGGTACCAGCGTTTCCTGGGATTTTGTTGAGTTACCCAGTCAGTTCATGGAAAACTTCTGTCTGGAACCCGAAGTACTGAAACTGTTCGCCAAACACTACCAGACGGGCGAAGTCATTCCTCAGGAATACATCGAAAAACTGAAGGCTTCTTCGAACTTTATGGCTGGTGTGGGCACCGCCCGCCAGATTAACCTCGGCCTGACGGACATGGCCTGGCACGGACAGGCTCCTACGGGTAAGACGGTAGCTCAGGTAGAAGCGGAAGTTGCCGCTCAGACGGAAGTGTATCCCATCGTGGAAGGAACCGCCATCAGCCCTGCGTTTGCCCACATTTTTGCGGGTGGGTATTCCGCTGGCTATTACTCTTACATGTGGAGTGAAGTACTGGATGCGGATGCGTTCGATCTGTTCAAACAGAAAGGTATCTTCAACAAGCAGGTGGCCAAGTCCTTCCGTGACAATATCTTATCCAAAGGTGGAACTGAAAAACCCATGGAGCTGTACAAACGCTTCCGGGGCCGCGAACCCCAACCCGATGCGATGTTACGCCGGGCAGGGTTAATTGTTCAGTAACGACTACTCATTAGCATAGAGCCGGATGTCAGAAGCATCCGGCTCTTTTTTATGACTGGTTCCCCGTAATTAATTACACTTCTTTCGCTTACCTATTCACAAAATATTTTACTTTGTCCTGATTAGCTTCTGAAACCGTAATCCGCTAACTAAACCCGTAAAAATCTGTCCGCTCATGGTGTCCACTCTACGTACTTCTTTTGCCACATTATTCATCGCCTCTTTTGCTTTACTGAGTTGTTCAAAAGACAAAAACGAACCTCAAACTACGGTTACCCGTGCCAATCTGGTCAATAAAAACTGGAATCTGTCCCGGGCGGAAGTAACCTACGACTCTAAAGTGTACTCGTTCACCAATCGATCCTACGGCATACAGGATCGGCTGGGCCTCCAGTTCAAAGAGAATGGTGATGCTTCCTTTATCAATGCGGGCTATGCTCAAAAGGGAACCTGGTCGCTGGAAGGCCAGACGGTGAAAATAAAATTTCCCAGTAACTACTTCATGGATTTCAATGTAACCGACATTGCTACGAAAGACAGCACGATGACGATTGCCCTCGCCAAAAATATATCGCCATCGGATACCGTGGCCATGAAGCTGGAAACGAACCATTTAGCCTATTCTGTGGCTTTTGCACTGATGGCCCAGAATCAGGGCATTCAGATTAATAAAAGCAATAAGCCCGTTGACGTAACGCTGACGATGAAATATAAGTAAGAAAACTCCTTCTGCGGTTTAAAAAGAAACGACCCCCTAAACCGGGGGTCGTTTTCTTTTTCTGTGAAATGTCATTTTGTTCCCGCATACTTTTTTATAGGTTTGAAGTATGGAGGACCTGAAAGCACTTTTACAATCGGTATCTGATCTGACCTACGCCGAAAAGGTGATGGCTTTTCTGGATAAACATTATAGCAATACGGACGTTCGGCCGTATCATAACTGGACTCACATCGAGTACATGTTCGACTTATTTAAAACGCACCGCGAGCTCCTCCATCAGCCGGAGATCGTTTTATTAAGCATCGCCTTTCACGACGTCATTTACGAACCGCTTTATACCAATAACGAACTGCAAAGTGCTGAACGAGCTCAGGAGTGGTTATCAAAAACGGATTTAAGTACGGAATCCATTCGAACCATTTACGAGTACATCCTTTCCACCAAAACGCACGCTAACCATACCGGCGAGAGCGATCTGGATTTTTTACTGGACTTTGACCTGGCCATTCTTGGGGCCAGTCCGGCGGAATATGACGCTTATGCCCGGAAAATCAGAATCGAATTCCAGGCAATTCCGGAGGCAATGTATCGGGATGGACGTAAAAAAATCCTGACTGTATTTATGGCTATGGCGAATATTTACAAGACTCCCCTTTTTCAGAATCAGTATGAAACCAGGGCCCGGGAAAATATTCGTCGAGAAATTGAAAGTTTGAATTAAAAATCAACTGAACCTTTCCGGCAAAAGGCTCTGTTGACTACTTACTTTACGTTCTTCTCTTGAAAATGGCAGATCATCAATTATACGACGTAGTCATCATCGGTGGCGGACCGATTGGCCTGGCCTGTGGCCTGCATGCCAAACAGAAAGGCCTGCGATACGTCATCCTGGAAAAAGGCTGTCTGGTTAATTCCATCTATAATTACCCAGCCAATATGACTTTCTTCTCCACGAGCGACCGGCTCGAAATTGGAGGCGTTCCTTTCGTTTCCAACAACGCAAAACCCACCCGGTCGGAGGCTCTGGAGTATTACCGTCGCGTGGCGATGTCCAGTCAGCTGAACATTAAATTATTCGAGAAAGTGGATGCCGTTGAAGATCACACGCAAAGCTTCGAGGGCCTCGAAAATCGTCAATACCTGGTTCGAACATCCAAAGGCTCTTACCTTACGTCGAACGTTGTCATTGCCATTGGCTTTTACGATACCCCGAACCTGATGCATATTCCGGGAGAGGATTTACCCAAGGTCACGCATTACTATGCTGAACCCCATTTTTACGCTGGCATGAAAGTACTGGTGGTGGGAGCTAATAATTCTTCCGTCGATGCTGCTCTGGAAACCTATCGCAAGGGGGCGGATGTAACCATGGTTATTCGGGACGGCGAGATTGGCCGCCGGGTTAAATACTGGGTCAAGCCAGATATTGAAAACCGGATTGCGGAAGGTACTATTAAGGCTTATTTCCATTCCAATCTGGTAGAAATTCGGGAAACGGAAGTGGACATTCAAACCCCCGAGGGACTTATTACCATTGCGAATGATTTTGTGGTCGCAGCGACGGGTTATCAGCCCAATTTTGACTTTCTGACTGGTTCAGGAATTACCTTGTCCGACGACGAGAAACGGTATCCCTCCTACGATCCTGAAAATCAGGAAAGTAATAAACCCGGCGTTTATCTGGCGGGTGTGGTCTGCGGAGGTATGGATACGCACGTCTGGTTCATCGAAAACTCCCGTATTCACGCTGAAAAGATCATTGAAAAAATCAGTGCGGAAAGACAGTTTTGAATGATTGCCGGAATGAATGACAGCATAAAGGAATTCTACTATATTCTATCATTCTCTTACTAACATTGATTGTTTCAACCTGCTTCGGATGATAGATAAAAGTGACGGTTAGAAATTCACTCATTCTATCATTCCTTCATTCAACATTAAATTATGTCTGTTTCTAAAATGATCGATCATGCCCTCCTGCATCCCACGCTCACGGATGCAGAACTGGAGGAAGGTTGTCGATTAGCCGTCACCTGCGACGTAGCTTCGGTTTGCATCAAACCCTACGCCGTTAAACAAGCAGCGGAGTGGTTAGCCGGAAGCAACGTCTTGGTCTGCACCGTCATTGGCTTCCCTCACGGCAGTAATACCATCGAAATCAAAGTTGCTGAGACGATTCAGGCCTGTAAGGACGGAGCCACAGAAATAGATATGGTCGTGAACATTGGCCGTGTCCTGAGTGAAGACTGGGCGTATGTACATTCGGAAATTCAGGCCGTTCAGAACGCCTGTTTGTCGCAGGGAGCTATTCTGAAAGTCATTTTCGAGAACGATTTCTTACCCAAGGATTCCTATAAAATCAGGCTCTGTGAAATTTGCACGGAAATTGGAGTGGCCTTCGTGAAAACGTCTACGGGTTTTGGATACGTCAAAAACGACGCCGGAACGTTCGAATCCCAGGGAGCTACCGAACACGATTTACGCCTCATGCTGGCTCACATCGGGCCTAAGGTGGCGGTCAAAGCTTCCGGGGGCATTCGCACCCTGGAGCAGGTTTTAAAACTCAGGGAAATGGGCGTCCAACGCATCGGTACCAGCTCCACGGAATCAATTTTGAAGGCGTGAAGGATGGAATGAGTGAATAATTTTATTCTGTCCTGACCACTGAAAACTATCAACTAAAAACTGAATACATGCTTGACCTCGGCTTTGTCTCGGCCATCTTGCCAGACTATAATCTTGAAAACGTATTGAAATTTGCTTCCCAGCACGGATTCAAGTGTGTAGAACTCATGTGCTGGCCTAAGGATAACTCCGAAGCCCGTCGCTACGCGGGAGTTACCCATATCGATGTAGATGCTCTGGACGCTCAAACGGTGTCTTATATCCTGAATCGGACGAAAGAACACGGCGTTTCCATTTCTGGTCTGGGCTATTACCCCAATCCTCTCGATCCGGATCCGGCGAAGGCTGACTATTACCGCGAACACATCAAAAAAATCATCCGGGCGGCGGCTCAGCTGAAAGTACCCGTCGTGAATACTTTCATTGGCCGGAATCCAAAGCTGACGGTTACCGAGAACTTAATTTTATACGCCGAACACTGGCCCGCCATTGTCCGGGAAGCGGAGCTGCATAATGTCAAAATCGGCATTGAGAACTGTCCGATGTGGTACACCGACGATGAATGGCCCGGTGGTAAAAATCTGGCGACTACGCCCGCCATCTGGAAGCGAATGTTTGAAATCATTCCTTCGCCAACGCTGGGCCTGAACTACGACCCCAGCCATCTGATCTGGCAGATGATGGATGAAATTCGTCCGATTTATGATTTCAAAGATCGTCTGCATCACATTCACCTGAAGGATGTAAAAGTGTATCACGATAAATTGAATGAAGTAGGAATCATGGCCAATCCTTCGCTGTATCACTCTCCCAAGCTTCCTGGTTTAGGAGACGTGAACTGGCGGGCGTTCTTTGCCGCCCTGACGGACGTGCGTTACCGGGGTCCGGTCGTCATTGAAGTAGAAGACAAAGCCTACGAAGGCAGTCTTCGCGATGTACAGGCCGCCATTCTGACTTCCAGAAATTACGTAAAGCAATTTTTGGCGTAGGTTTTGAAATGATACCAGCACCGCTGCCAGCTTTTCGCTGGCAGCCTTGTGTCTAAATACTTTCAATGATTGCTGCCAGCGAAAAAGCTGGCAGCGGTATTAGAGTAATCCGTTAAGACGGTTGCTGCTCCTTCAACGCCAGATACTCCGCCACCAGAGCTAGCGAATGAGCGGGACACTCCCAGTTGATGTGGCTCAATTTCCAGTTCGTTAACCAGCGGGTTTGCGGGTAATAATTCAGAATCGGAGCAATTGAGAAGTAATGATGCCGGGATTGTTCCACTAAGGTTTCGAACGTCCATTTTTCCGGGATGACGTCTCCCGGATCTTCTCCCAGCCGTAAGAGGGTCGTTGCCAGCATCACCCGATCCATGAAGGTTTCGGACTTCCAGGCTTTCATGTCGTGGATTAGTATGGACCGGCAATCCTTCAGCACCGGAGCTTCCGCCAGTAATCGGCCCACGTGATACATGATCAGGGGCGTGGTGGCATAATACGCCGAAGCTTCCAGAGGACGCTCTCGATAGTCGCCGGAACGAATCGTATAGCCAATAAACTCCAGCACGTTCTGATCGAATTCATCCAGTGGCAACTGATTCCGAAAGACCCAGAGCAATACGTTCGACAGGGTGCTGGCATCAAAATCAATTGGCATTTTTTCCCCAAACCAGGTGGAGTAGATTTTTTGCTTCCGAAATTGCGGGGGCCCGGTTTGAGTCCAGCCCTTCACGGCATTAGCATGAGCCTGTAATTTGGCTTTCAACCAAAGGTGTTCTTCCCGCGAACGCGGCGTGATGAGGTAAATCATCACGGTATCATCCACATCATCGGGCAGTTTGAAATGCTGCGTCCGACGCATGATTCTTCCGTTGGGGAAATGATTGGAAGGCTGCGTCTGGTAGAAGTTATAGGTCGGCAAGCCGTTCTTATTTTGATAAAGTGCGTAAGTAGCGGCCGCCTTTTCAGTAATGGAATCAATGATTGCCTGACTGCTTTCCAATACCAAAGGCCGTATGTCCCGGAGCGTAAAAACGGTAATGGCCGTAAAGAAAATATTGGAATCTTCGCGAAGATAATTCAGTTCTTTCTTCAGACGCTGCGTAGGGAAAAGTCCTGCCGCGTACGTATCATCCCCCAGGGATTGCAGGGCTGCGATTCGTTCAATCAGTGATTCAAGCCTGGTTTTCATGTGGGTACAAAGAACGGTTTTATGCGTTAACATTTCAGGAGTTCATCACGAAAAGTCCTGGTTAGTCGGTTCATTTTTTACCGCTGGACTACATCGCTCTTCCATTTATAACCAGATTCGCCTCATTTTTGTACTACATTTTACAGCAAATCGATTGAACAACATTTTACATCCATCATTCTAAATCTATATTCATGACACCCACGCGAAAAGGAAGTTTTGTAAAGAAAACCAAAGACATTACCATTGGAGGGACCATTGCCCTGGCCCTTCTGACCGGGACCGTAGCCCTTCAGGGTTGCGGTGGCTCCAACGAACAGCGATACGAAGAACGCCAGGAAACGACCTTCGGAAAAGGCGTGCGTACGTATATTACCGAAACCAGTCCGGGCGAATTTAAAATTACCGATGAAGTTTCCGTGGCGGCTGACAGCAGTCAGGCTATTGTCCGGTATTACGACGGCCACCGCGACACCTTGAGTGCTCAGTCTGCGAAAGCTCTGATTGATCGGGAAGTGGTGAATAACCCTCAGTATCACGCGGGCCACAGCGGCCTGGGCAGTGCTTTGCTTTGGGGAGGCATGGGTTATTTCCTGGCGAACTCCCTGAATAACCGACGTTACCAGCAGTATTACAATCAGTACGGAGACCAGCAGCGATCCCGCTTTTATAACAACTCCTCCACGTTTAACCGTTCGAATAATGTCCGGCAGGAAGTACAAAGCTCCAGAAGTACGCGGGTAGTTCGGAGCACCCGTCCGTCCGGAGGACGTAGTGGTTACTTCAACAGTGGCCGAAGCCGGAGCTATGGCGGATAATCTTTAATGTTTTGAGTTTAGGGTTTTGAGTTAGTTGATGATACCTGCTGTGTCTTTCATTTCAATTCATTGTTACTCTCAGGTCCATATAAACGGAAACCTTCCACATTAACTCTAAACCCAAAACTCAAAACCATTTAACACCAGACTCATGATTAAAATAAAAACGTTACCAACGTCACCCGAGCCGCAGCTTCGTCAGATTGGCTGGGACTGGATGCTTGGTTCCGATACCCTTCCCTACCTTACGCACGAACTGGTCAGTGTGAATCAGACGGAAGCTCAGGCCTACTACGACGCAGCGAATGATCTTTACGAAATGTTTGTCGAAGCCGGGCAGGCCGTTATTGATCAGAATCGTTTTGCTGAACTGGGCATTCCCGAAAATTTGATTGAGCTGGTCAAACTGTCCTGGAATGATGATCGCCATCTGCACCTCTACGGACGATTCGATCTGGCGGGTGGGATCAGTGGTTTACCCATTAAACTGATTGAATTTAATGCCGATACGGCCACCTGCATTCCTGAAACGGGAATTGTGCAGTGGGCTCATCTGAAATCCAATGGGCTGGATGAAGCCGCCCAGTTTAATACCCTGTATGAATCGCTGGTTGAGAATTTTGAAATCCTTCGAAACCTTAATTCCGACTTGACGCCCACGCTACTGATTTCTTCCATGCGGGATACGCCGGAGGATGATTCAAACGTACAGGTGCTGGGAGAAGCCGCCCGCGAGGCAGGGTTTGACATCGAATACGCCTACGTGGATGAAGTAGAATTTTCACCCAGCGAAGGCATTTTCCGTCAGAATCCTCAGAATGGGACGTTCGAAAAATTTGACTTCTGGTTCAAACTCGTTCCCTGGGAATACATTGCCTGGTACGAACCCGATCTGGCCGATATCTTATCGCAGATGGTCCGGAACCGCAAAGCGGTCATCATTAATCCGGCGTACACCTTACTGTTTCAGTCAAAAGCCATTTTAAAGGTGTTATGGGAGATTTACCCCAATCACCCCTTGCTATTAGCGACGACCGATCAGGCTCCGGCTGGAAAAGCCTCCGTCCGGAAAGTACTTTTCGGACGGGAAGGAGCAAACGTTGAAATTCTGGATACCAACGGGACTGTCTCCGAACAGGCTGAAGGCGAGTACGGCGAGCAGGCGGTTATCTATCAGGAATACACTGAATTTCCCGCCGACGCTCAGGGTAACCGGTATCAGGCCGGGGTATTTTTTGCGGGGGAAGGCTGCGGGTTAGGCTTCCGGAGAGGTGGCAGAATTCTGGATAATTCAGCCCAGTTTTCCGGTCATCTGGTCGAATAAGACCTTTCCGCAGAAACCGTGACTGATCGTCTCCGGACCTAATAAAAAGGTTCGCTTCAAAGATGAAACGAACCTTTTTCTATCACAAACGAGAAACCGCAAGCTATTACTCGTGCTTCATTTTGCTGTCTTTCTTGCAGCAGGCGGGTAACTTGTCGTACCCTTTCTGATCGGCAGGAACTGCATTGGCATCGTACCCCGTCTTCGTAATGGTTTCGATGATCTGAGCTTCGTCGGTTTTCTTACCGTCGTAGGTTACCGTTACTACTTTATCTTTCAAATCCAGATTAGCATCTTTCACGCCTTTCGAAAAACCCAGATTTTTTTCAATGCGGGCTTTGCACATGCCGCAAATCGCTGAGGTTTTGATTTTTACCGTTTTAGGTTCGTCTTTCGCCCAGACCATTCCGCTGAGCAGCAAGCAGAAACTTAATACCAGAGATTTTACCATGAGTTTATAATTGGTTAGTAATGAAACAATAAAGGGAGTTTGAAAAGTTTGATGAGCTTCTAAAAAGTTTGAGATGTTTGAGTTTAACAGTTAGATAAAGTTTGAAAATGTTTAGTCACTCAATATTTTCAAACTTTATCTAACAATCAAACCCTATTTAAAATCTATCCCTTATGCGGCAACCGTCATTGCCTCGCACACTTCGGCACAATGCTGGCAGGCTTCCGCACAGCGGGCACATACTTCATCGCCGTGGCTGGCGTGTTTTTCACATTCTGCCGCACAGGCTTTGCATACCTCCGCACAAAGGCGTGCTATTTCTAGGGCATACTCTGAATCACGGGCACACAGGCGGGCACAGGTAGTACAAACTTCCGCACAATCCCGGCATAGCTGGATACACTTCGTGCGATCCATCTCGTGTCCGGTTTTGGTCAGGCAATTGGTAACGCAGGCTTCGCAGGTTTTAATGCAGGCCAGACAGGCCTCCAGGCAGGCTTCCCTATTCATAGCAATCAAGGTTTTGGTTGAATAATGATTCTACATTTTTAACCGGGTCGGCATCAGTCTCAGATATACCTGCCCGGCTAAAGGCGTTGATCCGTATAACGAATTTAATGCCTTATCCTGCAAAAAAACAGTGCCCTGAACTCCCGCAACCAACCACAATTTTCCTACCTGAGCTACCTGATGATTATATCCTAAACTCAACGCATTCACGTTGTAAATCAGATTCGTAGGCAATGCTAATTCTTCCGCTGATTTCTGAACAAATTCATACCGACCGTACACCGCCCAGGTGTCGTGTTGCCAGTTGGATTCCACCAAAGCCGAATGCTCGTTGTGATGATCGCCTGACTGATTGTATCCCCAGGAAGCCGTTGAAGCGACCCAGCTGTTTTTACCCGTTGGGATGACGTGCTGAGCAGATGCCGTCGTACGATTGACGTTTTCTTCCGGTCGCAATCCTTCGGGCGAATGAATGTAAGCCCGGGAAGCCTGCAACGACCAGTTGCTGCAAGGATTCCAGGAAACCCGGTAACTGTAGGAATCAAAACGGGGTTTGTCGAAATCATAGCGGTTTTCGTTGGGTTCCCTACCCGTGAAACTGGATCCCTCCAGCTTTATCTGGCCAATCCGAATGCCCAGTGTAGCTACGCCAAAGGTAATGTGCGTGGCATCCTGCCAGTGGTGACTCAGGGCAGCATCGGGGTTATTCATGGATGAAAAACGGTGCATGAACGCCGCTGGCCCTAAGGCTGGCTCCCCCGGATACCCCACATAACCCGAAATATCAACCGTTGAACTTAATCGCTGGGTATAGCCAACGGTCAGTCCCGAAATCAGATCGTGCGGGTGCTGACGGTCAATCAGGGGATTACCCTTCCAGCTTTCTCCGGTTTGATACAGCAGGGGATACCCTCCGCCCCCTTCGGTCAGCCGATCCAGCGATACCATCAGGGACGCGGTGAATAATCCATTCTTACCCACGGGCCGCTGAGCCATGCCCATTACCCAGTTCGGAGCGGACAATCGACTCGCCTGCCCCCGTTTGCCCCTATTATTTATATTCTGAGCCGTGTATCGCAGAAAAACGCTTCCGTGAACCATGTACATCCACTTCGACTGATGTTTCATCCAGGCGTATAACGGCGTAGCATCCGGCTGCCAGCCCGTTCCCGAGCCGTTTCGGTTCATCGGTAAACTCAGCGAATACGAGTGCGTCATGGAAGGATGGCCTTCGTGGTGTTCATGAGTCATGCCCTCATGCGACATACCATGATCGGGCTTAGTCGTATCCGCCTGCATCTGATGATGCTCATGCTGAGCGTGCAGGGGAATGGACAGAACTGATATAACGGCAGCGATAAGTAGTGTTTTCATGGCGTTTACAAGTTGTTCATCAGATGTGATCCAGCGATTGACGCGTGGACTGATGGCCCTGCCGGAACTGGCTGGGGGTTAACCCGGTTACTTTTTTGAATTGATTGGATAAATGAGCGACGCTACTGTACCCCAGTAAATCCGCGATTTCACTGAGGTTACGTTCATTATAGGTCAGTAACTCTTTAGTCTTTTCAATCTTTAATCGAATCAGGTAATGTTCGATGGTCAGCCTTTCCAGCTCTGAGAAAAGCTTGCTTAACGCACTATAATCCCGGTTTAATTCTTCCGCTAAGTAACTGGATATGTTCAACTTCGCCCGACCCGGCTGGCTGATGTATTCGAGTATCAGTCGCTTCATCTGGTTGACTAACTGCTGACGCCGATCTTCCAGTAACTCAAAGCCCAAACCCTCTAATTGCGTTTGAAGGGCTTCCCAATCAGGTACGCTGTCCGTAAGGACCACTTCCCCTAGCTCGACCCGTTCCGGTTTCATACCGAGCGATTCGAACGTTTGTCGCACCACCATTTTACAGCGGTCGCAGACCATATTTTTGATATATACCGTCGTCATTCCTTGCATTTCCGTTTACTGAATCTTGTATCTGAATCCAGCGTAAATCATTCGCCCAATCACCGGACCCCACACCATCGAAGCATCGAAGTTTTTGCCAAAGGGATCATTGGCTCCGATGATTGGATTTTTCTGGGTGAAATTGGCCAGGTTTTCACCCCCTACGTATAAGGCCCAGGTTCTGAAATTTTTGGTTACCTGAGCATTCAGATTCGAAAAAGCCGGGGCGTAGACGGGTGGCGAGGTCACGTCATGAATATGGCCGGGATCACTGTTAGGGATGCGTCGGCGACCGTTCCACTGCCAGGTAAAGTCAAATTTCCACTTTTCAAACCGATCACTGGTCCAGCCAATACTAAACAGAACCCGGTCGCGGTTGACGAACATTTTGGGCAGTAAGGTCTGATCGCCTCCCGGTGTCCGAACCGTTTGCTGCACGTCGAACCAGCGGTAAGCCAGCTTGATTTCCGTGCGGGGTAAAGGTTGCAGGTTCCATTCCGCCTGAAAACTATTGGCAAAACTTTTGCCACGCAGGTTATATACCACAATTCGATCCGCCGATTCCATATCCACCACTAATTGATTCTGGAAATCCGTGCGGTAAAAATCCAGGGTAAAGCTGCTGTTTTTCCCACCCCAGGGTAAGGCTTTTGTCAGACTCAGGCCGTAGTTCCAGCTTTGTTCGGGGTTAATGCGGGAATCCAGCATGGTCCAGTTCCGGGAGTTCACCAGCATCCCGTAATTTTCAGCCACGGCATTAGGGACCCGCCAGCCTTTTCCGGCACTCAGTCGGGCATCAATTTCGGCGGGCAAGTGAAACAATGCGTGCAGACGGGGCGTAAAGCGGGTTCCGTAGAGGTTATGAAAATCGACCCGTCCTCCGGCAACCAGTGTCATTTTTTCGGGAATAGTGTAGGTATACTCTCCATACGCTCCGGGGACTAACTCTTTCCGGACAAAGGCGGAATCCAGGAATTTTTCGTTGAAATCATCCAGCACGAAACTGGCTCCGAGTTTGTAGGTATGCCGGGTATCACCGATGATGTTCTGGTAAATCAGATTCCCATACAGCGTTTGTTCAATGCCCGAATATCGTTTAAATCCGAACCGGGCCGACGCATCGTGATAGACGCCATTGAAGATAAGAGCCAGCCCTTTGTAAGGTTTATCGGGAAAAAGCTGAGCCGTTTTACTGAAAAATTCCAGTCGCCGGGTAACGTTACCGAACTCATACACGTTGGGCCGGTCCCGTCCCGCATCCATTTGTCCGCCCAAACGATCTTCGTACAAAACCTTGACGCCAAACTGCGTCATCCAGCGGTCGCTCTGGTATTTCCAGCGGTTGATGATATTACCCTGCGAATACAGCGGTACATCTATAAATCCATCCTTGTTTTTGTCCAGCCGGGTTTGCAGCGTACTGCCGTGACTCAATACCCCTACCGACCATTGATCGGTCAGCTTTTTAGCCAGGTTCAGGTTCAGTTCCGCCCGGCCAAAGCTATTGACGTACCCGTTCAAAAAAAGCTTGTCGTCACCATCGGGTTTGGCCAGTTCGATGTTAATCGCTCCGGTCATGGCTTCGTAGCCATTCACCACACTGCCCACTCCTTTGGAAACATCAATTGAGCTGATCCAGGTACCCGGCGTATAATTCAGTCCAAACGTGGTATTGAGGCCCCGAATGTTGGGAATATTTTCGGTGTTAATCTGTACGTACGTTCCGGCCAGACCCAAGAGCTGAATTTGCTTGGCTCCGGTGACGGCATCCCCGTAACTCACCGAAACCGAGGCATTGGTTTCAAAGCTTTCGGACAGGTTACAGCAGGCGGCTTTGGCCAGCGATTTTGACGTAATGATTTCCGTATGAATCGGATTGATGCGGTCAATGGAAGAAGCCGCACCGGTCACGGTTACTTCCTCCAGCTGATTGGCGTTGACCAGGGTAACCGTCAGAGAATCCAGTGAGTGTACCTGTAGGGTATCGGAGCGATATCCTACCAGCGAAAACACCAGCTTTTGCTGTTCCGGATTTTTAGTGATTGAAAATTTTCCCTGACCATCGGTCTGGGTATTGATGGAAGTTCCTGACCAGTACACCGTTACCCCTACCAAAGGTTCAAGGGTTCCGTTGCTTTGCTTCTCGACCACGCGGCCGTTTAGTGTCTGGGCAAGAGCAGTATAACAGGTCCACAGAAGCAGAGCTCCAGTGAATAAAAATCGCTGAAAACGCATAAAATCATGGCTAAATGAATACAGAGAGAACTCCCAATGCCTGAGCATTCGGATCAGTCTGAGTAGGCTTATCTTCTCAGAATCAAGTATTCTAAGCCAATCAAATCAGGAAAGACTGTACAAACACCAGCAAACTTCGCCCGGAAAGAGGAATCGCCGCGTGGGCTCCCAGGGTGCTGGCCAATAAGGAACGGAAGGCACTGGCCAGTAACTGAACCAGGTAATACGTAAAATGAGCCGTAAATTCCACGACCATTTTGATAAACTTGGCCGCCAGCTTGGTAATGGAAGACGTATAAGAAACGTGTTCATACCGGGTTTCCTCCTGACAACAGCTCTTTTTCTTGAGGTTCTGATGGCTGGAAACCGGATGCTGCTTTCGTACGCAGGCGGGGCAGGACTTCTTTTCAAATGAAACCAGGGAAACTTTCTTCTTGTGACGGATATGGCAGGTATGCTCCACCAGGCCGAAACCCGTAGAGGTCGTCAGAACGACGAATACCATAAACACATTAAACAGTCGAAAGAGTAGGGACGGCTTCATAATACCGTAGAAGTTTGACTGCAAAGGTATTTACTATTTCTTCCCCGATCTACCTTTTTAAATTTTTTCCATTTAAATGTAAGGCGGTCCCTCCTTATGGTCTCTGATTCACGGGACCTGATTCTGCTTCATTCCGGTAAGCAATATATTTCTTCGGGAAACGCTTTTTGTTCAGGAGCCCTTCTATTTTTGTTTATCTAAGCATTTCAAAAAACACATTCATGGCTCTAAGCACATCAGCCACCTCTGACCAGAAAGCGAAATTCACCGAGAATAAATACCTCGTTACGCTCGCCTTTGTTACCTCTCTTTTTATGCTCTGGGGGGTTGCCATTTCCATGGGCGACATTCTCAATCGACATTTTCAGAACGTTCTGAATGTTTCCAAGGCTGATTCCGGTCTGGTGCAGTTTTCCATTTTTGGAGCGTATGCCATCATGAGTATTCCGGCGGGTTTGTTCATGAAACGATTTGGCTATAAAAACGGCGTATTACTCGGCCTCATTCTTTACGCCTGCGGAGCTTTTCTGTTTATACCCGCTTCCAACGCGGAGTCGTTCAGCTTTTTCCGAATTGCTCTTTTCGTACTGGCCTGTGGACTGGCTACTTTAGAAACGGTCGCCCACCCTTTCATTGCCGGACTGGGTGACGAGCGTACCAGCGATCAGCGAATCAATTTTGCTCAATCATTCAACGGGCTGGGCACCATCATTGGTCCACTCGTGGGCGGCTATCTGCTGTTTGGTAGCGGCGAAGCCGAAAGCAAGGATCTGGAATCGGTCAAGACGCTCTATCTCGCCATCGGAGCCATTATTCTTTCCATCGCCGTTCTTTTCTCTTTCGTGAAAGTACCCTCGTTTCAGGATGCTCACGCCGTTTCACCGGACGCCTACGCGGCCCATCCCGAAGAGTTTTCCAGTTCCAAAGGCTTATTTCAGCACCGTCATTTTGTGTGGGCCGTCGTTGCTCAGTTTTTCAATGCTGCCGCACAGGGCGGAACCTGGGCGTATTTCATCAACTACGGCCACGAAAAAATGGGCCTGCCCGACGATCAGGCGAGTTACTATTTCTCCTTCAGCATGGTATTAATGACGCTGGGGCGTTTCTTTGGCACCTTCCTGATGAAGTACATTGCTCCGAATAAATTACTGGCCGCTTTTGCTTTGGGTAATATCCTGATGTGTCTCATCATTGCTCAGAGCTTCGGCTGGGTGTCGTTCATTGCTTTATTAATGCTGAACTTCTTCTTCAGCATCATGTTCCCGACGGTATTTAGCTTAGGGCTCAAGGATTTAGGTCGTCATACGCAACAGGCCTCTTCGTTTATTTCCATGGGCGTGGCCGGAGGTGCTATTTTTCCGTACCTGATGGGCATGATTGCCAACGAAGACGTAGCCAAAGCCTATTACCTGCCCATTATCTGTTACGCGGTTATTTTTATTTTCGGAGCCAAATTCTCCAAACCAACGGCTTAACTTTCAGGAACCCTACGCTGGTAAAATGCCCCGGTTTCGTATAAACGACCGGGGCATTTTGTTACCTTAAGGTTTTCTTTATGACTACACCCTCCTCATGTACAAAACCATCATTTTCGATTTTGACGGCACATTAGTAGACTCTAAATACATCTTCGTAGACGTCTATAACCAGATCGCCGGAAGATATGGTTACCTTCGGTTAGATTCTGAAAACATCCATGACTTACGAAAGCTTTCCATTCGCGAACGCCTCAAACGTATGCGGATTCCGCTTTATCACGTTCCGTTGATTTCTTATCTTTTTCTCAGAAAGTACGGAAAAGCCCTGCCTCAGCTGGAATGTTTTGAGGGAATAAAAACGATGTTGGATGAGCTTAACCGTCAGGGATTTACACTGGCCATTATCTCTTCCAATACGAAATCAAATATTCTGAATTTCCTGCAATCCAATCAGATCACTGCCATCCAGCACGTTTATACTTCCCGAAATCTGTTTGGAAAACATAAGGTTATGAATCGCCTGATGAAAGAGTTCCGCATCACGCCTCAGGAAATTCTTTACGTAGGCGATGAATTACGGGATATTAATTCCTGCCGCACGGCTCAGGTTCCCATCGCCTGGGTAAGCTGGGGCTATGATCCGCAGGAGCTAATCCAGCAAAATCCACCGGATTATTACATCCATTCTCCTCAGGAATTACTAAGTCTGCTAACGAATTCTCCTTCGTAGAAATGTCGGATTATAGCGTCTCCGCTGGAGGATGAAAATCATGGAAAGGTAATCTAAACCGCCTCTACCCAGACGCCATCAATGGACGTCTCCACCAGGGATTTGCCAAAAACATTGATGGCGTCTCTGCGTTTCAGTGCTCTCCCATTTCTTTCCCAATTTGGGTGTTTACCTTCGCGGGCGAACTCAGTAAATGGATGATTTATGAAAATGTTAGTAGTGGAAGATGAACAGGGACTGGCGGAAAGCATCACAGCTTATCTGAGTAAGGAAGGATACCGTTGCGAAATGGCTTCTACGTATCAGGAAGCCGACGAAAAACTGTACCTCTACGAATATGACTGCATCATCGTGGACCTGACCTTGCCCGGAGGCGACGGTCTTCAATTAATCGAAACCCTGAAAAAGCGGTCGGCTTCGACGGGTATCATCATCATTTCGGCCCGTAATGCTCTGGAGGATCGCATCAAGGGACTGGAAGTCGGTTCGGACGATTACCTGACCAAGCCTTTTCATTTGTCGGAATTAAATGCCCGGGTGAAGTCCCTGATTCGCCGACGGAATTTTGGCGGACACAACGAGATTCAGTATCACGAAATTACGGTGCAGTCGCTTTCACGAAAAGTATTCGTCAAAGAACAGGAAACGCTGTTATCCCGCAAAGAATACGATTTACTACTGTATTTTCTTTCCAACATCGACGTAGCCCTAACGAAAGTTTCCATCGCTGAACACCTCTGGGGTGATCACATGGACTCGGCTGATTCGCTGGACATGGTGTATTCCCACATCAAAAACCTGCGTCGTAAACTCATCGAAAAAGGCAGTCGCGATTACATTCGGTCCATTTACGGCATTGGCTACAAATTTGGTGGAGCATGAGGTTACTGGAAAAAACCAATCGGATTTATCTGCTTTTCTCACTCAGCCTCTACGTCATAGCCGCTTTTGGCATGTATAGCATTATCAAATGGCTGATTTATGATGAAGTGGAAAGTCGGTTGCTGGTAGAAAAACGCGATTTCCTGGTGTACATCCATCATTACGACTGGAAACAGGATTCGTATTTTGTGGAGAATAAAATTGAAGTAGAACCCGCCCGCGAGCCTTTAAACTTTAAAGAAACCTTTAAGGACACGCTTATTCAGGATCGGTATTCGCAGAAAATGATCCCTTTCCGGCAACTGACTTTTTACGTACCCATTCAGCAGGCGGAACACCGGGTAGCGATTCGTAAATCCATGATCCAGTCACACCGACTCATTGAAGCCATTACCCTGACCATGGCTCTGATGCTGGGTTTATTATTGGCAGGTACGTATTGGTTCCAAAACCGGCTTTCGGGTCGCATCTGGCAACCTTTTTACGATACGCTTTCGCGAATTAAAACCTTCGATTTAACGCAAAAGCAAAAGCTTCAACTGTCTCAGCCCGAAATCATTGAGTTCAGTGAATTGAACGAGGTCATTCAGAAGATGTCGGATAAAATTCTTCACGACTATCTGAACCTCAAAGAGTTTACCGAAAATGCGTCGCATGAGTTGCAAACGCCCCTGGCTCTGATTAACGCAAAAGTCGAACAACTCATCCAGTCCGAACAATTGACTGAACATCAGACGCACTGGATTCAGACCATTTACGAAGCCTCCCTCCGCATGTCCCGGCTCAATCAGGGCTTGCTGTTACTGGCCAGGATCGAAAACCGGCAATTCATCAATGATCAGATCATCAACCTCAGTGAAGGACTACGGGAAAAATTAGCCGACATGGAGGAAATGATGCAGTATAAAGAGATCCAACTCTCCCTGTCGATCGAATCGCCTTTCATGGTTTCCCTGCCCCCCATGCTGGCCGAAAGTCTGATTACCAATCTGGTTAGCAATGCCTTACGTCATAATGTAACGGGCGGTCAGATTCAATTGCATGCGTCGACGGATTGGCTCTGCCTCAGGAATACCGGACATCCGCTTCACAATCCGCCGGGAGAACTTTTTTCACGGTTCAAGAAAGAAGGCAGCTCTTCCGAATCCCTGGGGCTTGGACTAGCCATCGTCAAAGAAATTTGCGATAACTATGGCTTACAGATTCAGTACACGGAAGTAAACGGTATGCATAGCTTTTGCCTGCGAAAAGGACACTAAAAAACCACCCGAAGTCATGACTTCGGGTGGTTGAAACCAGCAGTACATTGATTGATTACTGACGGATTACCTTTACGGCTATGTAATTGCGATTAGGCTTCGTCGAATCCGAAGAGAGGAAACTGCCCGCATCCAGTCGCATGATCTCTACTCCTGCATTCGTCAAAAAGGACTTGATGCTATTGGCCTGTTTGAAAACATTCTTCTTGTTCCCAAATTGCTTGGTCACTCCGGTGAACTTCAATTGCAGGTTAGGATTTTTTTTCATCACCTCCGCCAGGGCATTCAACGCGGGCAATGACTGAGCCGTCGGTTGATTTGTAACCGGATCGAAGGTGACTTCATCAAACGTAAAATAGGCTCCCGGTTGGGCCGCCGGGCTAGCCAGATGTTTGGAAAGCTTATCAGCCAGACCGCCCGCTGGCACTGCCGCAACTCCGTTACCCGCTACGGCCGTGTTAACGGCTGCCGTGGTATCCGGGTATAAAGCCGTAGAATCCGCGGGGACCGCTACCTCTTCCAGATTAGTAGAATCCTGACCGGCCGTTGCCTTGATGGAATCACCGTACTGCTGCCAGGCGTAATAACCGCCCCCGACAACAGCCAGAATACCCAGACCCGCCACTACGCTTTTCCAGGGAAAAGTAGAACTTTCCGTTAAATCGGCGTACGGATTGTCATGACCACGGGAACGGGGACGTTCCTGTACTTCGATGGCTTCTTCTTCCATCGGCGTGACGTAGCCCAATCGCTCAAATTCTTCGATCGAAAGCGTAACAGCTACCCGGTTCAGTAATTCCGGATCGGCATCTTTCACTAAGGAATCTTTCTGATTACGAAGCAACATCGCCAGTCCAACTGCATCCAGATTCTGATCTTTGGCCTGCTTGCCCAGGGTTTCGAGCCCCAGGTAAGACAGGATGCCCAGAACATTGGTAGCCGAAGAATTTCGGATTTTTGCATGATTGGTAATCATGGCGATCACTACGCTGCGTTTATCCGGCAATAAATGGCTGAAGAGGTTACTGCCCTTCTGAGCGATTTGCGAAAGCTGTTCACGATCTTTAACCAGCTGGGAAATCTGGGCCAGTTTATCGCCGAACAGATTCTCACGTTCGATCGCTTTATATAATGCTTTTGCCCCACTTTCGCTGGACGATCTTTTGAGCAAACCTGCTACCACGGACAAAGCGGCCACGTCGGCAGCCTGCTTTACTTTCCCCACGTCTTCGTTTACAAAAGAAGAAATAGCCTCTACCAGATCGGCAGAGAGGTAGTCTTTTAAATACGAAAAAATATTCATTAGTTAGTGCTTAGGAGGTTAGGTTCTCAATCACCAACCGTCATCCGACTTTGGCTTGGGCTTCGCAACGGCTTTTTTCTGCGTTACAGCGGCTTTTCCTCCTCCAACTGAGGTAATGGGTTGATCTTTATCAGCCCGAGTGAATACTCTACTTACGATTTTCCAATCGTTTCCGATTTTCATCAACGATAAAAAGTCAACAAATTTAAATGCATCCAGTTGCATTTCGAGCACTGCGGAACCCGCTGTACCGAGGTAACTGTAGGATACAATGCGGCCCGTCCAGTTGGCTCCACCCTTGGGAGTACGGCCGATAAACTCCTTTACGGGGGTGCTGGTGACCCGGCCATTGGCCAGACTTCTGAGGTTAGCCGTCGGGTAAAAAGCCCGGTTCAAACTTGCGGTATCTCCCGTGGCTCCGCCGTCAATATAGTTTTGAAGAGTTTCTTTAATAGCAGCGTCTTCGCTTTGAGCCTGTGCCGCTGTAAAGCTGGCCACTACGAGCGAGAGAATAGGTAATACCTTTTTCATGTTTCTGTTGCTTGGAGTAAGCTGGAATGAATGACAAAAAAATATCTTTTTTAGCGGAGTAAAAAGCTTTCCCTACACACTTTTCCCTTTTTCCTGAACATTTATCAAACGACAAACGATTCGCCGGGTACTTTCGTCTAAGGTACGAAACTGAAACGAAAGCGTTTTCTCCAGTTTCGTGGCCGGGTAGGTAAAGTGTTGTTGAGAGCTCTGTGCCGTTTCGCGGGTGACCAGAGGCGGCTTACCCGTAAACACGGCTTTCAATGCCTCCCAACGCCAGGCTATTTCTGCAATCAATGGGGTAACGCGGTAAGAAGGAGCTTTCTTGCCCATGTGCCTGGCAATTAACTCAAAAAACTCACGATACGTCGTTCTTCCCGCGTTCAGAATGAATCGTTCGTTTTTAATATCACTGTACACCAGCCGATAAACGGCTTCGGCTACGTCTTCTACATCGACGTAATTAAACGTACCTTCCGTGTAAAACGACTTTTCATTATACACGTATTTGAAAAGTGCCGTGCTGCTTTTATCCCAGTCGCCTTCGCCGATAACGACGGAGGGGTTCACGATCACACTGTTCAGGCCTTCCGACACGCCCCGCCATACTTCAAGTTCCGCCTGATATTTAGAAATGGCGTAATGGGAATTCAGGGGTGACTCTTCCCATTTCTGGTTTTCATCTACCACGGTAGGGTGTTGCGGATCCTTACTCTGCTGGGAAGGTCTGCCCAGAGCCGCGACAGAACTGATGTAGGCCAGCTTCTGAATTCCCTCACTGAGACAGACATTGACCACATTGGCCGTACCTTCTACATTAATTTTATACAACTTTTCCCGTTCCTTCGGAGAAAAAGACACTACCGCAGCCGCGTGTACGACGTAGGTACAGCCCCGAATGGCCGATTCGAGAAAGGGCACATCCAGCACATCTCCCTCCACCCATTCGATACGATCTTCAATATCCCTGATCAGGCGGAGGTCACTATTGGCCCGGCGAACGGCCCGAACCGGCACGCCCTCTGAAAGAAATTCCCTCGCTATAAAACTACCAATCAGGCCATTAGCCCCGGTGAGAAAAACCATCCCTTTACGCTTAATTGCTATTGAATTCGGAAAGATAAAAGCTCTCGGGTCAATCCAGCTCTTTTCTCTTCCGGATTATTTAGTGCTGACCTTCCGGGTTTCGTTTTCCGTTTCACATTACCCCTTCAAAAGTAAGGATTTTTTGACGGATCGAACGTTCCTTCATTCTCTTCCCTCCGTCCTCTAAAAATGCTTACTTTTGCGGTTCCAATTACCGAATTTTCATGTCTGAGAAGAATTTCAACCGAACTACCGTCACCGCAGCCCTCATTTATGCCAACGGTCCGATTCACATCGGTCACCTGGCAGGATGTTACGTTCCGGCCGACGTATATGTGCGTTACCTCCGGGCGAAAGGAGAAGACGTCGCTTTTATTTCCGGAACCGATGAACACGGCGTTCCCATTACCATTCGTGCCCAGAAAGAAGGCATCACGCCGCAGGAAGTCGTTGATAAGTATTACACCCAGATCAACCAGTCTTTTGCTGATTTCGGGATTAAATTCGACATCTACTCGCGGACGTCCAAGCCCGTTCACCACGAAATGTCTCAGGAGATTTTCCTTCAGTTATACAACCAGGGAAAATTTGTGGAAGAAGTAACCGAACAGTATTACGACGAAAAAGCGGGTCAGTTTCTGGCGGATCGTTACATCGTGGGAACCTGTCCGGTGTGTGGCAACGAAAATGCGTACGGCGATCAGTGCGAGCGTTGCGGAAGCACGCTGAGCCCGCGTGAGCTGATCAGTCCCCGCTCGATGCTGTCGGGAGGAACGCCGATTCTGAAGGAAACCAAAAACTGGAACCTGCCGCTCGATGCGATGCAGCCCGAACTGGAGCAGTACGTCGCCAGCCATCCCGAATGGAAAACGAACGTAGCCGGTCAGGTTCGTTCCTGGCTGAACGAAGGACTGAAACCACGGGCCATGACCCGCGACCTCGACTGGGGCATCAAGGTGCCCCTACCCAATGCCGAAGGTAAGGTCATGTACGTGTGGTTTGACGCACCGATTGGTTACATTACGTTTACGAAAGAACTGAAAGGCGACGACTGGGAAAAATGGTGGAAAGCCGAAGATACCCGTCTGGTTCACTTCATTGGTAAGGATAACATCGTTTTCCACTGCCTGATTTTCCCGGCTATGCTGATGGCCGATGGTCGATTTATTGGCGGGGCGGATAATGTTCCGGCCAATGAATTCATGAATCTGGAAGGCGATAAAATTTCAACGTCCCGTAACTGGGCCGTCTGGTTACACGAGTACCTGGAAGACATGCCCGGCAAACAGGACGTGCTTCGGTATACGCTGATTGCCAATGCCCCCGAAACCAAGGATTCCGAGTTTACCTGGAAAGATTACCAGACCCGTAACAACTCGGAGCTGGTGGGTATTCTGGGTAATTTTGTCAATCGGGCGGTGGTGTTAACTGAGAAGAATTTCGGGCCGGCCGTTCCGGCTCGCGGAGAATTGACGGATGCCGATCAGAAGATGCTGGATGAGTTAGCCCAGTATCCCGCCAAAATTGCCGAGTCGCTTGATACCTTCCGTTTCCGGGAAGGCCTGAGTTTATTCATGGAAGTCGCTCGCCTGGGGAATCAGTATCTGGCTTCTACCGAACCCTGGAAGGTGCTGAAGGAAAACCCGGAACGGGCCGCTACCATCCTGAATCTGAGCTTACAAATTACTGCTACGCTGTCTATTCTGGCGGAACCTTTCCTGCCTTTCACGGCGGCGAAACTGCGTGACATGCTGAGCCTGACCGATGCCAGCTGGAATACAGCCGGATTACCTTCTTTATTACCCGAAGGTCATCCCATTCAGAATCAGGGCTTATTATTTGAAAAAATCGAAGATGCCGTAATCGATGCTCAGGTGCAGAAATTACTGGATACGAAAAAGATGAACGAACTGGCCTCTAAGACACCAGCTCCTCAGAAAGAAGCCATTACCTACGATGATTTCAGTAAACTGGACATCCGTATTGCAACGATTACCGCAGCGGAGGCGGTTCCGAAATCCAAGAAACTGCTGAAACTCACCCTCGACACGGGTATTGATACGCGAACGGTCGTGAGCGGCATTGCCGAACATTTTTCTCCTGAAGCAATCATTGGTCAGCAGGTTTCATTACTGGCCAACCTGGCTCCCCGGAAAATGATGGGAATCGAGTCGCAGGGAATGATCCTGATGGCCGAAGACCGCGACGGCAGGCTACAGTTCATTCGTCCCGGTGAAGCGATCTGGAACGGCGGTACGGTTTCCTGATCATTCACTACGTTTGTCTGGAAAGGCTGGTGGAAACATCAGCCTTTTCTGTGAGTTATGCATGTACGGACATTCACTCATGCGATCATTCACTCCTTCCACATTCACCTCATGAACCGCGTAAAAATTGGAATCATTAACGTATCGGATCGGGCCAGTGCGGGTATTTATGAAGATATTCCGGGCAAAGCCATCGTTTCTACGCTCAACGAGTACCTGGTCAATCAGTGGGAGCCGGTTTATCGGGTTATTCCTGACGAGCAGGATCTCATTTCTCAAACGCTGATTGATCTGGCTGATCATGAAGGGTGCTGCCTGGTCGTCACTTCCGGCGGTACCGGCCCCGCTCCCCGGGATGTTACCCCTGAAGCTACGGAAGCTGTGTGTCAGAAAATGATGCCCGGTTTTGGAGAGCTGATGCGAAAAGTAAGTCTGGAATATGTACCGACTGCCATTCTTTCCCGGCAAACGGCGGGTATTCGTAGCAAGTGCCTGATTGTAAATCTGCCCGGCAAACCTTCGGCCATTCGCCAGTGCCTGGATGCGGTTTTTCCGGCCATTCCGTATTGCATTGACTTAATCGGCGGCCCTTACCTGGAAACGAACGAAGCAGTCATCAAGGCCTTTCGACCTAAGCAGAGTTAACAGGCTGTTTTTCGTTATTATCAATCGTTCGCCTACCAAAAAAGCCCACTCGTTTAGTAACGGGTGGGCTTTTTTAATGCCAATCTTCATTCTATAATCGACTGGTACGCTCTTCTTTCAGGTATTGATCCTGTTGTGGCGTTTCGTTATTCTGATCTTCGTTTTCGTAGCGACCGGTACCAATGCCTTCGCCGCCGTTACCGGGGCTGTTCTGGTTACCACCTCCCCGATTGGGCTCGGCTCCCTGTTGCTGACCTTGCTGGCCTGCCTGCTGAGCCTGCTGATTACCTTGATTCTGATTACGCTGGTCCTGGTTCTGCTGATCAGAGCCTTGCTGCTGATTAGCTTGTTGCTGGTTATTTTCCATAGTTTAATCAGGTTTTATGTGGTTCAGTCCATTAACTGAATAATCTAATGTATTCACCATAAAATAGTATTCCAACATTATTTTATAGAATTTTAACTACAAAACAACCGGAGGGTCTTATTATACTATTTTATCCATTGATGTGCTGAGTTATTGATTACTAGCTGGGGGTATGCTGACCCTCAGCAATTTCTTCAATCATCTTTTTATTGAAGGCTGGAATGTCGTCTGGCTTACGGCTGGTCACCAAACCATTATCGGTCACGACTTCTTCATCCACCCATTCTGCACCCGCATTTTTCAGGTCTGTCTGTAAGGATGGATAGGAAGTTAATTTACGTCCTTCTACTACATCGGCTTCAATCAGCAGGGCCGGTGCGTGACAAATGGCGGCTACGGGTTTACCCGCTTCGAAAAAATGTTCTACAAAAGCAACTGCTTTCTGCTCCGTCCGTAATTTATCGGGATTCATGACACCACCGGGCAATAACAGGGCATCAAAGTCTTCGGGGTTTGCTTCGTCTAATGGTACGTCTACGGCGAATGAGTCACCCCAATCCGTGTGGTCCCATCCTTTTACCTGTCCGTCTTTGGGAGAAACGATCTTCGTTTCTGCTCCGGCATCAATCAAAGCCTGTTGTGGTTCGGTTAATTCTACTTGTTCAAATCCATCGGTAACTAAAATGGCTACTTTTTTTCCCTGCAGTTTCTGTTCCATGACTTAAGATAAGTTTAACTTGTGTTATGCTCTTTAAGTAGAAAAACATATACCCAGACCTGGTCAATTTTTCAGTTTCAAAACTGAGGTGTGGCAGCTTACTGATCAATAATCTTCTGATCGTCAGTCTATTTTCTTTCTGCTTACTTACCTACCACCTTTACCTTTCTGATAGTTTACTAATTGTTTTTTTATAGAAATGCCTCCGCACCTTTGCGGTAACTATGCCTCATTAAACCCATCATCACTCACGCTTTTTTTTTACATTTGAGGTAATTCCGTGCCTAAATACGTCCTCACGAATGAAACTATTTCCCCATCATCACCAGACGGTCATGCCGTTCTTTATTCTGGAAGGTGCATTTCAGTTCATTGACTTCATCAAATATGTATTTCAGGCCAAAGAAGTTTACCTGGCAAAACGGGATGACACGACCGTCATGCATGCTGAGTATCAGATCGGTCGAAGTAACCTCATGCTTTGTGACAGCACCGAACAATGGCGGCCTCAGAGCTGTAGTTTGTTTGTTTACGTAGATAATGCAGATGAAGCCGTTCGAAAAGCGGTGGAACAGGGAAGCACGATTCTTATGGAAGTAAGTGACCAGTCCTACGGACGTAGTGGTGGGGTTATTGATCCGTTCGGCAACGTCTGGTGGATCAATAGTTTACAGTCCAAATAATCCGGTTTTCAGTGAAGATTACCTGGCCCTGGCCATTGGTTCAAGGTGATCCGTCGTCTGATCGGTCACCAACTATTTATTTTATTTTTACTCATCCAATGGATTCTTCCCAAAAGTTTTCCAAGTACGAAGCCTTTGTTATTGCCATTCTGGCTATTCTTCAGTTTACCATCATTCTGGATTTCATGGTATTGTCGCCACTCGGAGCCATCCTGATGCCTACCATGCATATTTCGCCCGCTCAGTTTGGCTGGGTTGTTTCGGCGTACGCGTTCAGTGCCGGAGCTTCGGGTCTGTTAGCGGCTGGTTTTGCGGATAAATTCGACCGGAAGAAGCTGCTGCTATTTTTCTACGTTGGGTTTACCATCGGCACCTTTTTGTGCAGCATTGCCTCTGACTTTCATTTCCTGCTCTTTGCCCGCATTTTCACCGGGCTGTTTGGAGGCGTGATTGGATCGATTTGTGCCGCCATCATTACCGATTTGTTTGCTCTGGAAGTACGCGGTCGGGTCATGGGATTTGTGCAAATGGCTTTCGCCACGAGTCAGGTTTTGGGTATTCCCATTGGCTTGTATTTAGCCAATCATTTTGGCTGGCATTCGCCGTTTACCATGATCGTAGGCTTCTGTATACTGATTGGTATTCTGATTGTGGTGTACCTCAAACCCATTGACGCTCACCTGAAAAACACGCAGAAGCAAAATGCATTCATCCATTTGAAGAAAACCTTAAGTCAATCGAATTACCTGCTGGCTTTTGCGACGACGACGCTTCTGGCCATGGGGGGCTACATGCTGATGCCCTTTGGCAGTGCCTACAGTGTGCATAACCTCCAGATCCCCTTCGCTGACTTACCCACCGTGTACGTCATCACGGGCATCAGTTCCATGATTGCCGGACCGCTCATTGGAAAGTACAGTGACCGGATTGGAAAGTTTCGTCTGTTTTTTGCCGGCTCCGTCCTGGCCATGGTTATGACAGGAATCTACGGAAATCTTGGCCCTACACCCCTCACAACGGTTATTGTCATTAACGTGATCATGTTCACGGGGATCACCTCGCGAATCATCTCCTCTTCCGCTCTGATGACGGCTATTCCTACGCCTCAGGACCGGGGAGCTTTCATGAGCATCAACTCATCCGTTCAGCAAATGGCAGGGGGCCTGGCCACCGTGATGGCCGGATTAATTGTTTCCGAAACGCCAACGGGTTACATTGAACATTACGATACCCTGAGTTACGTCGTGATCGCTGGAATGATTGCGGGGATTGCGATGATGTACCTGGTGAATAAAATGGTAGAACGAAAGGTAGAAAATCCGGTCGTGCCAGTTTAATAGCAATCAGCGTACTACTAAGAAAGCCCCACAAACAAGTTTTGTGGGGCTTTCTTATACATAGTCACTAGACACATAACCCCGGATGGGTTGAAAACGGATAGCCCCGGATGTTAATCCGGGGAGAACTGGCATTGTTCCCCGGATTAACATCCGGGGCTATTCGTAATTGAAGTCCTCCGGACTTCTTTAATTTCTTAATGGATTTACTAAGGGCAAAGACGTTAGCCCGGATGTTATCCAAAGGCCTGACGAAGCTGGTATTTACCTGGGCAGGTCTTCCAGAGTTTTGGTTAACTGATTTCCCATTACTGGAGGTAGTTCATCAGGAAGATGATTCCACCAGGTTTTTTTTAAAATGAGCATACATACGCCTAATACCAGCAGCGTAACCGACAATTCCAGATTCATTTTCAGCACCCAGTACATTGGCGTCAGCGTTAGTGTACACTGGGCAGTAATACCAATCACCACATTTAACGCATCCTTTTTAAAATCCTGATTGGGCCGCAAATCAGGACTTTCCTGCTGTACTAACTGCTGAATGGGTTTCCAGAGACCCCAGGGTCGAACCGTACGGTAGAAGGCTTTCAGAGTAGATAGATCCGTCGGCGGCGTTACCAGTGATCCGACGACACAACCCGCCAGTGAAATCAGAAACAGCAGCGGAAAGTAATACAGACTCAGCGTATGCGGGAAAACGACCGGAAAAACTAACGCCGGAATAATGCCTGCGACCATGCCCCAGAAAAATCCGCTGGCGTTGAATCGCCACCAGTGCCATTTCAATACGTTGGCCGCGATGTAGCCGCCGTATAAAGCCGAGACAATCCATTGAAGCAGGCTGTTGATGTCTTTGGCAAACAAGCCCATCAGAATGCCCGTCAGGGCAACGGCGATTCCGGAGAGGTAATTCATTCGGGAAATGCGGTGATTGGACGCTCCGGGATTCAGGTATTTCAGATAAATGTCATTGACGACGTAAGCCTGAGCCGCATTGAGTGTTCCGGCAAAAGTACCCATGAAAGCGGACAGTAGACCCGCCAGTAGCAGGCCCATCAGACCCGAGGGAACGAAATGCAGAATGGCGGATGGAAGAATTTTCTCGAAATCAATTCCGTGCGTCCCTTGCAGATGAAGCTGATCGAAATTCAGTAAAGCCAGCACCGTCAGTCCCATAATCATGGCGTATCGAACGGGTAGCAGAACGATCGAAACAAAGCCGCTCATCTGGGCGGCTTCCCGCGGGGATTTGGTGGAAAGAATTTTCTGCATATCGTAATTCGGGGCGGGCCCGGCCAGACTGGCGAGCACTCCCTTGAACAGCATCATCATGAAAAACACCCCAAACAGCGAAAACCCGTCCGATGCAATTTTGGCATTCACCTCTTCCATCATTCCGGTCCAGTCCAGATCATCCAGACGCCAGCTAAAAAAGGGAGTGTACCAGCCTTCCGGTACGCTTAAGGTCTGGCCCGACAGATTGTCCATGGCAATCAGAGCAATCACCAGGGCCGAAATCGTCATGATTACATACTTCAGCACATCGCCAATGACAATGCTGGTCATGCCCCCAAGAATGGCATAGAAAACGGCAAAAGCGGTGAAGATAATTCCATAGAAGGGAGCTACGTAAGCCGGTGCCAGGGAAAACGGCACGTAGGGAGCAAGGCTCTGAAAAGGGATAAAAATTTCTACAAACTTACCCAGCCCCACAAAGCCGTAGGCCAGAAAACCCAGGCAACTCAGCAACGCAAAAACCACGACGATGGTGTGCGAGGCCTTCACGCCTTTCCCCTGGCCAAACCGCGTACCGATCCATTCGGCTCCGGTGGTCACATTAGACCTTCGCAGCCATACCGACAGATACATCATCATGAAAACCTGATTGAAAACGGGCCAGAGCCAGGGAATCCAGAGGCTTTTCAATCCGTACACGAAGGCAAGCGATACCATCCACATGGTTCCCGAAATGTCGAACATATCCGAAGCATTCGAGAGGCCGAGCATGTACCAGGGTAAGGTTTTTCCGCCCAGCAGATACGCTTCCTTGTTTTGAGAAGCCCGTTTTTTGAGCACCAGCCCCAGCACAATAATGGCCAGCAGGTAACAAAAAACGATGCAAATGTCCAGCACTGATAACTTCATGAGAGCGTCGTTGCGTCAGCCCGGCGTCGTGCCACTCAGATTTAGTTGTTGGTTGTTAGTCGCTTGTTTTACAAACAACCAACAACGAACAACCCCTAACTACTTATACAGCTTCTGGGCAGCGGCTTTCTTTTGCAGGAAGACATCGGAACGCCGGGCAAACTTCTTAAAATCTTCGGCACTGGCCTGCCCGGGGTACGGAGCATAAAAGTGTCCGGGGTTACCATTTCGCCACACCAGTACGTAGGATAATCCCGCACCTTTGATAATCGGGGTTAATACCTCCGACCACCACTCAGGCATGGGAACCTTCTCCAGTCCGGTTTCGGTAATGGCGTATACTTTCTTTTTTTCTTTACCAATCGATTGAAGAATATTTACCATGTTTCGGGTATCCTCCAGAAAACGATCGGGCTTGGCGGTTTGGGGACGATGATAAATATCGAAACCTACCAGATCAATGACATCGTCACCGGGGTAACGTTCCAGATACTCCTCACGGGAGCTGAAACGATCCGTACTATAGGCATACAGGAGATTATGAACCCCTTTTTTATCCCGCAGATATTCCACGGTGTATCGCCATAATTTTACGTACTCCTCGACGGTGGCGTGGTCTTTGCCCCACCAGAACCAACTGCCGGTATGTTCGTGAAAGGGCCGGAAAATGACCGGGATCAATTCTCCCTTCGGTCCTTTCAGACTAAGAAAGTAAGTGGCCACGCGGTCCAGCCAGGAGTCGTACCGATGTTGTATTTCTTTATCACTGAAAATTTTGCGAATACTGAAATCCATGGCATCCCAACTGGTTTTGGTGGGGTCCACCGGATTGTTCAGGTGCCAGCTAAACGTATTTACCCCACCCTGAGCGTATACCTGCTGAATCATTTTTCGCTGACTTGCAAACGGAATACCGTCGATTTCGTTCGTGCTATCAAACTCCACGCGACCTAAATCCCAGCCAAAAACGGCAGGATATTCTCCCACCACGTCTTTCACATCGGAGCGACCTGCTTCAGCTCTCCAGTTTACTCCATAACCCAGGTCATCCTGATGTCCGAACATCGTTCCTTTCTGGGCGGATTTCCGGAGATTCCGGTAGAGGTTTTTCGTTTCTTTCGTTGCCTGATGATCAACCGGACTGGTCTGAGCAGATAGACGTCCGGTGAATAATCCCAGCAAAATAAGAGCGGTTCGTAGCATGAAACGTTGATTAATTGTCAAAACTAAGAAGTAAAAAGACAAAAAACGGGCTTCTATCCGATAACTCTGGAATAGAAGCCCGTGTGTCTGGGTGTTGGTTGATGGTTATTCGTTGTTCGTTTTTACTGATAACTAGCAACCGATAACCAACAACTGTTAATTGTAACCCGGATTTTGTTGCAGACCCCAGGACTGTACTTCGTTCAGGGGAATGGGCAATACGGGGATGGGGTTAACTGACCCCTGGATGCTGTGTGACATGGCTGACGAACGCACGGCAGCGGGTAAGGTGTTCATGTACGTTCCGGTACGAACCTGATCCCAGAAATGCAGGGCTTCCATCCCTAACTCTACGCGACGCTCGTGGTAAATGGCCGTCAGCAGAGCCGTGCCCGTTACCGAAGCCCCAATGGCGGGTAAAGCCGAGGCTGGTGTGTTAGCGGGTTCATAGGTCAGCGTGTTCAAGGCAGATCCTTTCGGTAAGGTTGACTGACGGGCACGCGTCCGAATCTGATTCAGGATCGTGCGGGCTTCGTTTTCCATACCCAGATGGGCGGCTGCTTCGGCTTTCATCAGCAGTACATCGGCATAACGAATTTTGCGGATGTTCTGAGGAGACTGCGAAGGCGTCGTAGGCTTCACAATGGCGGCTTTGCGGTTCAGGTAACCCGTGGAGTTTTCGGAAGGGAAGTTAATCACCTGCAAAATACCTGTGACGATATCGCCCGTTTTGTAAACCGTTGCGGCCCTGCGGGGATCATTCGCTTCAAACGCATTCACCAGACTGACCGTCGGGTTATTGAAGCCCCAGCCCCAGGTATTCCGGTTGTTCTGGATGATGTTATTCTCGGTTCCTACGCGTTGGATGCCCCAGCCTACGTTCGATTCCGCAAACTGAATTTCGAAGACCGACTCCGCGTTGTTTTCGCTTTCATCTTCCTGAATCGCTGCGTAATTGGTCGTCAGGCTATACTGGCCTGATTTTACGATGGCGTCCGCGTAATCGTACACTTGTTGCCAGGTGTGGTTATTGGTGTTATCCGTTCCCAACTGATACATGATGGCACGGGCCAGATAGCCCCGGGCAGCTCCTTTGGTAGCCCGGCCGGCGTCAGCGGCTTCGTACCCATTTTTCTCGGGTAACAGGTCCAGAGCACGTTTGAAATCCGCCTCGATGAATGCATACGTTTCGCCCAGAGTAGCCCGCTTGCTGTTGCTATATTGAGAGGTTTCTACGGGCTTGTCGAACAGGGGCAGCCCCCCGTACAGACGCAGCATGTAGAAATAGCAATAGCCGCGGATGAAGTGAGCTTCGCCTAACAGACGATTTTTCAGCGTTTCATCAATGCTGGAATTGGCCAGATTCTGAATCACCAGGTTGGCCCGGTACACGCCCTGAAACATATTTTGCCAGACGGCCTGAGCGATGGTATTACTACCATTGGCCCGCCATTCTTTCAACTCCTGAAGCGGTGGCATATCGCCCGGCGTACTTCCTTTTTCGGAATCTTCCGAAAGTACATCGCCAAACATCCACTCGTAGTTGTGATTGACGTAGTTGCCTAAACCATCGTTTCCTTCATCATAGCCCATTACGTCATAGGCCGCGTTAACAGCCAGAATGGCGTTGTTGGCGTCCTGATAATAGGTCACGTCGGTATCCTGTCCGAGGGGATCTTTCTGTAGAAAATCGCTACAGCTCTGCATAGTGCCGCTCGTAGCCAGCAACAATGCAACAATGATATATTTGAATTTCATCTTTTTTGAGTTAATGGGTTTGGAGTTTTGGAGTTTTGGAGTTTTGGGTTTAGGGTTTGGAGTTGGAATGACCCACTTTAAAATTACTCCCTACTCTAAACTCAAAACCCCAAACTCCAAACCCTAAACATTCTTAGAAATTAAGCGTCAATCCGGCACGCCAGGTTTGGGGTTGGGGGTACGTTCCTACGTCCACACCAACGGCCAGCGGGTTATAACTGCGGTTGTAACCGTACTCACCAATTTCAGGATCAAGCCCTTTGTAACCCGTTACCGTCAGTAAGTTATCTACCGATACGTACGCCCGAACGGTTGACATTTTCCAGCGTTCCGTTACTGCTTTCGGAATCGTATAACCCAGCGTTACGTTACGCAGGCGGAGGTAATCACCGTTTTGTACGAACCGATCGCTGAAGCGGTAGTTGGCATTGGCATCTTTCGCCGTCATGCGGGGCTGGTTGGTATTGGTGTTTTCTGGCGTCCAGCGGTTCATGCGATCCGGAACGGAGTTCCAGATTCCTTGAGAGTTCTGGGTAAAGTAATCCAGAGCATTCACTACTTCGACGCCCTGCACGCCCTGGAAGAAAATCTTCAGATCGAAGTTTTTGTAACCCAGGTTGGCGTTGATTCCGTAGCTGAAGTTAGGGGTTGCACTGCCCAGGTATACCCGGTCGTCACTACTGATGATTCCATCGCCATTCGTATCCACGAAACGAACATCACCCGCCTGAGCGGCATTCTCGGGTTTGTACTGAGCATTGTAGGCATTGGCCTCCTCCTGCGTTCTGAGAATACCATCCGTTTTCATGCCGTAGAAGTAAGCAATCTCCCGACCTACCGAGGTACGGGTAACGTTCCCCCAGTTCCCAATCACGTTGGCCGATTCGATACCGGTTCCACCACCCAAGCTGGTTACCTGGTTTTTAATCTTGGTGAAGTTCACACCCAGATCATACCGGAAAGCTCCGACTTCATTGCGATAGTTCAGGGCTAATTCAATCCCGTTGTTACGCATACTACCCGCATTTACGTACGGAGGTCCTACGCCTACGAATACCGGCACGGGAACCCGAACGATCATATCAGTCGTCGTCTTGACGAAGTAATCGGCCGTCAGACTTAAGCTGTGATTAAAGAAATCCGCATCAATACCGATGTTGGAACTCGTCGTGGTTTCCCACTTCAGGTTAGGGTTACTCGCCATGGTTGGAGCAAAGCCTTCCACAATCTGGTTGCCGAATACGTAACGGTTACCACCGGAAATCGTCGTGACGTAGCCATAGTTATTAGCCGAGTTCTGGTTACCAACCTGACCCCAGCCCGCCCGTAATTTCAGGTTGCTGATGGTATTCAGGTTCGCCATGAAAGGCTCGTCGGTAATGTTCCAGCCCGCGGCAAAAGAAGGGAACAGACCCCAGCGATTACTGGGCAGAAACCGGGAAGAACCATCGTAACGCAGCGTAGCCGTTAACATATAGCGATCGTTGTAGCTATAATTCGCCCGACCGAAGAAAGACAGAATGGATTCGTCCGACTGCGTACTGGTTACGTTGTAGTTATTGGCATTACGACTCGAAGACAGGTAACGTAAATCGGCATTTTCGGGAACGTCATACGCCGTAATTCCGAAATCAGCGTAGGTTAAGCGTTGGGATTCCGTACCAATCATCCCGCCTACGTGGTGCTTGCCGAAATCGTTGTCGTAGGTCAGATACGTAGAGGATACCCACTGCGTTTGTTCGCCCCGTAATTCCGTTAACTGGCTGTTCGCCCGTAATTCCTTAATATCCAGGAAGAATTCGGGTAAATACTGTTTGTTGTGAATGTTCTTGTAATTCACCCCGAACTGCGAACGAAGTTTGAAGTGCTTCAGGAAGGAAGCTTCGGCGTAGGCATTCGCGTTCAGCAGACTTTCGTAGCCTTTGTTACCCGCCATTTCGCTGGCGGCCCGAGCCGGGTTGTTTTCCTGCGAAACGATGGTGCGGCCCCAGTTATTCGTTGTGCTGTTCCAGGCGGGAGTAATGGGTTCGGCCCGCAGGGCCGTGGTTAATACCCCGGCGAATAAATCATTGTTCGTGAATGTCTTGTTGGTGCGGGAGAAAGCGGCCGAAACACCCCCGGTTAACCAGTTGGTGAAGGTATAATCGTTGTTGAAACGCAGAAAGTATTTACGCAGCGAAGAGTTCTTCACAATACCATCCTGACCGAAGTACGTTCCCGTCAGGCTGTACCGCGATTTATCCGATCCACCCATCACATTCAGGGTATAATTCTGAATCGAACCGGATTGCATCACTTCTTTCTGCCAGTCGGTACCGACCATATTCGACTGAACAGCATTGTTCAGCAACTGATATTCCTGACCCGTCTGGTCCAGTACGGTTCCGTCATTGCGATACGCTTCCAGACGCAGGGTGGCGTACTGAGACGCATTCAGCAGACTTTGTTTTCTCCAGGCATTCTGAACCCCGGCATATCCATCCAGCGTGAATTTTGCCGGACCGGAACGACCCCGTTTGGTCGTGATTAAGACTACCCCGTTGGCTCCGCGTGAACCATAAATCGCCGTGGCGGAAGCATCTTTTAGGATTTCCATCGAAGAAATGTCCGTGGGAGCCAGGAAGCTGATATCCGCCGTCTGGAAACCGTCTACTACGTACAGAGGATCCGAGTTATTGATGGTACCCACGCCCCGAATCCGAATCCGGCTGGCTCCGCCGGGCTCACCCGAGTTGGCCGTTACGTCCACCCCCGCTACGCGGCCCTGCAAGGCCTGCGTCACGTTGGGCGTTGCAATTTGAGTTAACTGCTCGGACTTCACCGATGCCACGGACCCGGTCAGGTCACTTTTCCGGGCTGAACCGTACCCAATCACGACTACCTCGTCCAGGGCTTTGGAATCGGATTCCAGGGCGATGGTATAGGTAGAGGCAGAGGTTAATGGGATTTCTTTAGACTGCATGCCTACGAATGATACCACCAGGGTATTGGCATTGGCCGGAACATTGAGCGTAAAGCGGCCCTCCGCGTTGGTGTTGGTTCCAACGGTGGTGCCTTTGACGGATATACTTACTCCAGGTAAGAGTTCGCCCTTCTCATCGGCGACCGTTCCGGAGATGCTCCTGGTCTGAGCGTACAGATTTCCGACACACCCCATGAGCAGGCATATCGTAAAAAATAAATAAAGCTTCAATAGTCTCATAAGGTCAATTTTTTCGCAGCAAAATTATGTTTCAATCTTATCAGGACACCAATACTATTTTATCATTTTTTACAACAGATCCATACTTTTATCAATCATAAATTATCATATAATATTGATTAATTGCTAAATTGAGTAGATTTGACACTATTTTTCTTTGATTATTCTAATCAAATCCGCTATTAAATCTATCTTTGTTATGATACTATGTTATCATAATTTTTTGTTAGTGTACGAAACCTATTTTAACTTTGCTTTATGAGTAACATTTACCGGGAGATCACTCCGCTTACTCAGCACGATTGCTTCACGCTCTTTGCCCGGGTCAAATCAGATTTTGACTTTCCGCTTCATTATCACGATGAATTTGAGCTGAATTTTATCGCTAAGGGTGAGGGTATTAAGCGAATCATCGGGGATCATTCCGATGTGATTGAAGAGCTGGAACTGGTGCTGGTGGGCAGTAATCTTCCCCACGGGTGGTTTAATCACCAGTGTCCGAACAAGGCCATCCGGGAAATTACGATTCAGTTTCATCGGGATTTGTTCGACGAAAAATTGTTACGTCGCAATCAGTTAAGCTTCATTCGGGTCTTACTCGAACGGGCTTCCAAAGGCGTTTTGTTTTCCCGCGAGACCATTGAAGCGGTTCGTCCCCGGCTGGAAGCCCTGTCGCAGAAAAGTGGTTTTGACTCCGTGCTGGACCTCATGTCCATTTTGCACGATCTGTCTATCTCGCGGAATATGCGGACTTTGTCGAATGCTTCGTTTACGAACGATACCATTCATTATAATAGCCGCCGGATTGAAAAGGCCTTTGAGTACATGCAGGGGAATTACGAAAAGAAGATTACCCTCGCCGACGTAGCCAAAGTGGCCAATATGCCGGAAGTTTCCTTCAGCCGATTTATCAAAAAAAGCACGGGTAAAACGTTTATTGATAGTTTAAATGAAATCAGGCTGGGACACGCTTCCCGCATGCTGATTGATACCTCTCAAACGATTGCGGAAGTATCCTATAAATGCGGATTCAATAACCTTTCATATTTCAACCGGACTTTTCTGAAAAAAAATGGATGTACCCCCCGGGAGTTCAGGAGTAACTATTCCGGCTCACGGGTCTTTGTGTAGGGAATTCTGGCCAGGGCATTACCTTCCTGACCAGCATTTCTAAGTATATTCGAAAATTGAACGCTTCCTCTAAACGCTATACATACTCATTAACTCCTGTACTTGTGGAACGAAGAATTGCCCTTAAAAACATGGCCGTCGCCTTTGGCGGTCTGCTGAGTCTGCCTTCCTGGGCTCAGAACTGGACGACGGAGTCCGTTGCTCCCACCACTACCAGCCGCTTTCTCTCCGTTGCGGACGATGCCCTGCTCGCTGAAATTGCGGAAACCATCATTCCCGAGACGGATATTCCGGGAGCCAAAAGCCTGGGCGTTCATACGTACATTCAGAAAATCGTGAAAGACTGCATGGATACGCAGGCTCAGGAGGCTTTGGAAAACGGACTGTACACCGTTGGCGATATTTCCAAGAAAAGCAAGGGGAAAGACTTTGTAGCCATGAACCCCACGGAACGGACGGCGTTCCTGAATGAATTACTCACGCAGGGTGCCGACGAGGAAACGAAGACCTTTTATAACCTCGTGAAAAACCTGACCATCCGGGGCTTCACTACCTCCGAGTATTACCTCACCAATATAGCTCATTATCAACTCGTTCCGGGTTTTTACCACGGATGCGTCCCCATCTCAACCAGCAAATAACGACAGTATGTATATTCAGGAAACAGCAGCGGGTAACCAGTTCGATGCCATCGTTATTGGTTCGGGGATCAGCGGAGGCTGGGCTGCCAAAGAATTAACCAAACACGGACTTAAAACCCTGGTGCTCGAACGCGGTCGCGACGTCAAGCACGTTACCGATTACCCCACGGGTGTCATGAATCCCTGGGAATTTGAGCACCGCAATCAGCTCCCACTGGACGTAAAACAGGCTAATCCGGTGGTGAGTAAGTGTTATGCTTTCTACGAAGGAACTACGCACTTTTTTGTAAAAGATGCGGAACATCCTTACGTACAGGAAAAACCTTTCGACTGGATCCGGGGCTATCAGGTGGGTGGTAAATCCCTGCTCTGGGCCCGGCAGACGCAACGCTGGAGCGACCTGGATTTTGAAGGCCCGGCCCGCGATGGTTTCGCTGTAGACTGGCCCATTCGCTACGCCGATCTGGCTCCCTGGTACAGTTACGTTGAAAAATTTGCGGGAATTTCCGGTAATAAAGACGGACTTGCCCAGTTGCCTGACGGTGAATTTCAGAAGCCGCACGAAATGAACTGTGCCGAAACGCACTTTCAGAAGGCCATTGCCAGTAAATATAAAGATCGTCAGGTCATTCAGGGTCGGTGTGCTCACCTGACCGAACCCAAGGATATTCACTTCCAGCAGGGTCGTGCCCAGTGTCAGCACCGGACGATTTGCGAGCGGGGTTGTCCGTTTGGAGGGTATTTCAGTAGTAATGCTTCGACCATTCCCTGGGCCATGAAAACCGGCAAAATGACGCTTCGCCCTGATTCCGTAGTCCATTCCATCATTTACGATGAAAAAAAAGGAAAAGCAACGGGCGTTCGGGTGGTGGATGCGAACACGAAAAAAATGACGGAATATTACGCCCGGATCATCTTCGTAAATGCCGCCGCGATGAATACCAACCTGATTCTGCTGAATTCCACTTCCAGCCGTTTTCCGAACGGCCTGGGTAACGACAGCGGCGTGTTAGGTAAATACGTAGCCTTCCATAACTACCGGGCGACCATCTCGGCCCAGTACGATGGCGACCTGGATTCCACTACGGCCGGTCGTCGTCCCAATAGTCCTTACATTCCCCGTTTCCGGAATTTACATAAACAGGAAACCAACTTCCTGCGGGGTTATGCGGCTGGTTTTAATGCAGGTCGCAGCACCTACACCAATAACGAAGGCATCGGTGCTGATCTGAAGAAAAACCTGATTAATCCATCCTGGGGTGGCTGGCACGTCGGTTCTCACATGATGGGCGAAACCATTCCGAAAGAAAACAGTACGGTTAGTCTGGATGGTACGCTGAAAGATCCTTTTGGTATTCCTCAACTCAAAATCAACATGTTCTATGATGATAATGACGAGAAAATGATCAAGGATTTTTACGAGCAGTTTACGGAGATGTACGAAGCGGCTGGTTTCAAGAATATTAAAACCAGGGACTCCAAGCAGGCCCCCGGACTGGACATTCACGAAATGGGCGGAGCCCGGATGGGCAAAGACGCTAAAACGTCCATGCTTAACAAGTGGAACCAGTTACACGCCTGTAAAAACGTATTCGTCACGGACGGAGCTGCCATGACGTCTACCTCCACCCAGAATCCTTCCCTGACGTACATGGCCTTAACGGCCCGGGCGGTGGATTATGCGGTTCAGGAAATGAAAAAGAAGAACTTATAGTCTGAGTGTTTGAATGAATCAAAAAGGCTTCCGATAGTATTTCGGAAGCCTTTTTTCATGAGTTGAAACCAGCAGGTTAATACTTGGTTTTTACCCCTGAAATCTTTTAACATATTAGGTCTCAATAATTGCCAGCTATGCTGCTGCCAGCAAAAAAGCGGGCAGCGGATGGATTGAATAGCCTCTTTTTACCGTTTCCGAATAATGATCGCATTGCTCACAGGCCGCTCGCCGAGGTGATCGAACAGTTTATTATCGGAGGGCATATTCACCACACCTTTATACGGCTGTCCGGAAATAACCATCGTCGTGGAGCCACCGCCGTCCAGATTAACTGCATTTTCACAGCGTAACTGTTTCAGAAGAAAAGCCAGTTCGTGCAAAGACAATCCTTCAGCCTGAGCGTTGCGGCCATCCGCGGTTAACAGAATCAGGTGTTTCTCTTTCGTAATACACGCCGCCGTTCGCGGGTGGCGGTTGTCATTGAATGCACTTTTCTGTAAGGGAACGATTTCTCCCTTCCATACCAGCAGAGGTCCGGTAACCATCACATTCGGAGCACTCAGCTTTTTGTCCCAGCCGTATTGCATGCCCGGCTCGGAGGTCGGAGCCCGTTCAATCGTTACCTTCCGTTTGCGAATGGTAAGGGCCGCCTGCTTGTGTTCCATCAGTGGTTTCCCGGTGGTATAAAAAGTACTGTCGAGCACTACTCCGTCTATTTTGATTCGGTCTTCCGAACCTTTCTGTTTCACAAAAAAGAAAGTACCGTTTACCGCCGCCAGAGCTCCGGCCTTGGTTAATAACTCACTCGTCGGAATCAGTTTTCGAACCGAATCACCCGGTGTATCTGCCGAGACCAGACCAAACCTAACGCGTCGGTTTCTCAGCCGGGTGTCCAGAATATTAATGTTCTGGTTCGATTGAAACAGCTCTTTGTTTTTCAGATGAGCGTGTTTCCAGGTAACTCCCGGAGCTACATCCAGAAAACTCCAGGTAGCCTTGAGTAAGGCCGTAGAATCGGCCGAAAAGGATTGCTGGGCGTAAACCGAGCTGACCATTCCGGTAATTCCTGACAAAACCAGCAAAAAAATACATTTCATGGCGGTACCAGCTATTGACCTCATAAGTGACGCTAAAAAGTACGAATTCATACTAAACCAAACAATCTCCCGGAAGATAAGCCCCGGGAGATTGTTTTTGTTCGGCCCGCTGGGCTGAAATCTTATTTCGTTCCGATGTATCGCTCGAAAAATTCGTAAATCCGTAATATCCGGTCCATGCGTTGACGAACGTTACCCGTGCGGCTCAGCTCGTGCGTAGCTCCGGGCATTCGAACGTATTCCACGTCCTTACCCATGATTTTCATGGATTTATACATCATTTCGGATTGAATGACTCCCGTCCGTAAATCATTTTCGCCGTGTTTGATTAACAAAGGCGTACGAATCTGCTCGACGAAGGTATAAGGAGAGTTGGCCTCCAGCACCCGATCCGTTTTATCCAGCCAGGGATACTGAAAATAGTTGGGTACGAGCCGCCAGGCATTTCCCTCACCCAGAAAAGTCGTTAAATCATAGACGCCACGCTGGGAGAAAGCGGCCTTGAACCGATGGTCGTGCCCCACGATCCAGGCCGTCAGGTAACCGGCATAACTACCGCCCGTAATCACCTGACGCGAAGTATCAGCCCAGGACTCTTTCGCGGCTTCGCTGGCCGCCCGCAGTACGTCAGAAGCCGGTCCGGTTCCCCAGTCTTTGATGTTTCCCCGTTGGAAATCAATGCCGTAACCGCCCGAACCCCGAGGATTGGCGTAAACGACTCCGTATCCTTGGGAGCAAAAGAACTGAAACTCGTGCCACATACTGGCTTCGCCGGGACCCCACATGGCCGTGGGTCCCCCGTGCATGTTCAGTAATAAAGGATATTTTTTTCCGGCCTGAAGATTGGCGGGTTTCATGATCCAGTACTCTACGGTCTGACCTTTTTCATTCTGAAACGTGCGTTTTTCGGGAATACTGAGGGTCTTCTTTGAAACCCATTCATTCAGATTCGTTAACTTCTGAGCGGATTGCACGGCTTTCTTCAACTCGGCTGTTGACAATTCCGCAGCCTTTCCTTTTTTAGCGGTTCCGGCTACTGAAGTCCAGTAGACTTCGTTAGGTGCCGTCACCTGCGTTTTCACGAAGATGAGCTTATCGCCTTTCAGGTCAAAATCCAGAATACCGGAGTTAAAATCTGATAAGGTTTCCACTTGATTACTGCTGGCGTTGATGCGGTACAGAGGTTCTCCCCCGTTCGAAGCGGCCGTGAAATACACGTATTTCGAATCCCCTGACCAGACGAAGCCCGAGGCAGCCCGATCAAAGGCAATGGGCGTTGGTTTGGCTTCTCCCGTGGTATTCATGAGGTGCACCTGAGCCATATTCACGCCTTCAGCGGGCGAGGTCAGAACGACCATCTTCTTTCCGTCTTTTGAAATCGACGAAGCCATGGCCCGCTGATTCTGGGGGACGAAGAAATCTTTCTGCTCACCCGTTTCCGCTGAAATCTGAATAATCTTGCTGGTCTGCTCGCGATCCGGGTGAATCGTCGATTGCTGACCCGTGGTTGCAAACAGTATTTTCCCATCCGTACTCCAGCCCGCGGGCTGTACGGATTTAAAACCCGTGGTTAGTACTTTGGGCTGGGCTCCTTCCGCCAGGTCAACCACGCAAATGTGGCTAAACGTTAACTCGGGTTGCGTGGTGGCTTCGCCCTGAAAATTCAGGCGGTTGATCACCTTCGCTTTTTTATCCGTTACATCCTGATCCAGAAACGCCCGGATTTCGGCTATGGACCCGTCGGGGTTCGGCTTTACTTTTGGATCAGTCTTCAGGAAGTTGTTATCCCTGAAACCGGGTTTTTCGTACGCCCACTGAGGCACCGCTTTGGCAGGATTAAACAAGCTGTCTTTCAATAGCTCGTTCATCCCCAACCCTACGGAAAAGGCAACTTTTGACCGATCCGGCGACAGGTACGCAGCTCCGATGCCGTATTTCCAGTTGGTCAGCTGTTTCGGTTCGCCGCCTTCGAGGGATAATTGAAACAACTGTAGTTTGCCTTTCACGGGTCGCATGAACAGCAGTGTTTTTTCATCCTTCCAGATTCCGCGGCTGACGCTTTCTTCGCCCTGCGTCAACTGCCGGGCGGGGTTTTTGAAATCTGTAATCCACAAATGCGTGCGGTAGGTATATTCCCATTTTTTTTCGTCATCCGGCTGAGTAGTCTGCACGGCATAAATGGCCTGAGAACCATTGGGCGAAAGCGAAACCCCGGAAGCGGATTTCAGACGGGTAAGGTCCGTAACAGTAATTTTTTCATTCTGGCTCCAGCCCAGATACGGCAGAACCGTAAGGATCAATAAAAATCTAAACTTCATAGGAAAGAAGAAGAGTTTACGGGTTAGGTTAGGTCCCTGATGGGTTTCTGAATAAACCTGATGGCTAAACATACGCAGGAAAAGTGGCTTTCGGGGCGTCCGTAGATCAGATGAGAAGGGAAGACTTCGAATGAGAAGATTTTGGCTACCATTCCTGACTTTTAAGTCTTACTTTTGATAGTCGCTTAAAAACTAAAAAACAGCTCCGCAAGACAGAACTGTTTTTTCCCTTAACCAAAACTTTGTAAAAATTCTACGGGCCAAAATTAAACCATTTCTTTCAGCCGTGCTATCCCACAGTTAGGGGGATATCTGGTAAAAAATGGGTCATTTCTCCTGATTAATGCGGGTGAATGATCCTCCCGTGCATGCAAAAATTACTACAATGCTTATGCTTACTCTGGCTCTGCGGAACCGGGCTTGCCCAGCCTAAACCCGTTTTGCTGGATCAATATTCGGTGAATGATGGACTTTCGCAGAGCGAGGTAACCTGCCTGTTAAAAGACCACCGGGGTTACGTCTGGATGGGTACTCAAAATGGCCTGAATCGCTTCGACGGCCATCAGTTCTTGCATTACCACCATCAGCCTTTTCAGGCTCATAGCCTCACCAATGATTACATTCTTTCTCTGGCGGAAGACCGTCGGCACCAGCTCTGGGTGGGCACCCGGCAGGGACTGAACCGATTGGATCTGGTTACCGGACTGTTTACCCGCATCGGGGAAAGCGTGGATTCCTATAAAATTACAGCGAAGGCTCTTACGGTTGATGCCCAGGGATTCATCTGGGTAGGTACCACCAACGGGCTTTTTCGGGTCTCTCCCGGGATTGGTCAGGAGTTTGACTTTAGCCAGCTCATTCATACATCTGATTATTTTCTACCGGACCGTTCCATTCAGGCCCTGCACGTAGACCCGAACGGCTATATTTGGGTGGCTACGAATCAGGGACTGTTTCGCATCTCACCGGTAATGGATCGGAAACGCACCGTCACGCCCTGGAAAGCGTTGGGAAGTCAGGTCTACGCCATTGCTCAGGACCACCGCCACCAACTCTGGATTGGTACCGAAAAAGGCCTCAATCGGGTCGATAGTAATCTACCGAATCGCACCACACTGGAGTGGGCTTCCAGCCAGCCCGTATTGGCCCTGCTCGCCAGCCATCGGCAACAGCTTTGGGTAACGGTGGCGAATGATGGCGTATATCGCTTTGACCTGCATCAACCCGGGCAGTTCCCCATTCTGTCGCAGTGGGTGGCGGATAACCGGACCCGCAAAGGTCTTAAAAGTAACCGGGTTACCTGCCTTTTTGAAGGAGCGGATCCGAAAGAAGATGTGGTATGGATTGGCACCCGGGATGCGGGTGCACAGGCCTTCAGCCAATCCAAAAACAATTTCCAGCACTGGGAGTCCTTCATGGGTCCTGCCTCCACCAATCAGTTGTTCCTTTCCATCTATACCAATCGACAACAGGAATTATGGATCGGCAGTTACCACGGCCTTTACCGGATTAACCGCAATACTCTACAGGTAAAGCATTACCCCAACGCCGCCGCGGGCGAGGCCGTCAATGCGTTCCATGAGGATCATCAGGGTAACCTTTGGGTGGGAGGTGAAGAAGGTTTGTTCCGGTATAATCGTTCAGCAGACCGCTTCGAAGCCGTACCGCTGCATAAGGAAAATCTGCAGATTAAATGTTTTTTTGAAGATCGTCAGCATCAGCTCTGGATCGGAACCGATAAAGGACTCCTGAGGAGAAGTGCCAATGGAGTACTCAATCGTTTTCATTTCCACTACGACGGACCCGTTTCAACGGTTGAGTCCATCCACGAACAACCCGACGGTTCGATCTGGGTAGGCACCCTGGGCGGTCTCTTTAAAATTGACCCCCGGGGAACGGTCAGTTCGTTTTATAACCAGACCGACGATGCTCATTCGCTGCTGAGTAACGAGATTTACGACCTGCATACGTCCCGGAATGGGCAATTCTGGATTGCCAGCAGCAAGGGCCTCAGCCGGCTGTATTTCGAAGGAGACCGGGCCCGCTTTGAGCACTTTACCGAAGAGCAGGGGCTGCCCAATAACGTCGTGTACGGATTACTCGAAGACCCGCAGGGCCGTCTGTGGATGAGTACCAATAAAGGTATTTCCCGCTTTGATCCCCGGACCAAAACGTTTCGAAATTATTCGGGTTCTGACGGTCTGTTGTCTAATGAATTTAATGTGGGGGCTTTTCACCAAAGCCAGGACGGAGAGTTTTTCTTTGGTGGCATCGGTACGCTGGTCAGCTTTCACCCCTGGCAATTAACCGAGAGCCAGTTTCTGCCTCCAATTGTACTTACCAGTTTCCGAAAATTTGAGAAGTCCTTCGCCTTTGATAGTCTGCTAGCCACCGAGAAGCGGCTGAACATCCAGTACAACGAAAACTTCATCTCCTTTGTCTATACCGCACTGGATTTCAAGGACCCTCAGAAGAACCAGTACGCGTATAAACTGGAAGGGTTTCAGGACGACTGGAACTACGGCGGCCAGCGACGTTACCTGAGCTTTTCCAATTTAAGCCCCGGTGATTACGTGCTGAAAGTGAAGGCATCGAATGCGGATGGCATCTGGAATGAACAGAAATTACTGGAAATTCCGATTACCATCATTCCGCCCTTCTGGCAACGCTGGTGGTTTTACCTGTCCTGTGCCCTTCTGGCGGCGATTATTGCCCGCCTGTTTTATACCTACCGCCTGAGAAATCAGGTGGCTCGCCTGCTGGAGATTGAAAAAGTAAAACTGGCTGAAAACGAACGCGTACGAAAACTAGCCGCTCAGGACCTCCACGATGAATTCGGGAATACCATTACCCGCATCTCGATGCTAACGGAAATCATCAAAACCAAACTTCCGGAAGATTCGGGCACCGTCTTACCACTGCTCACGAAAATCAGTGATAACGCCAACCGGATGTATCAGGGAACCAAGGATTTCATCTGGGCTATTAACCCCGATCATGATAACTTATACGAAATCGCCATTCGTTTAAAAGATTTCGGAGACGACGTGCTCGATAAAACGGACATCCGGTTTGACATTGAAGGATTATCCGAAACCCTGAAAGATTTTTCCTTACCGATGGGAGTTAGTCGCCACGTCATTTTTCTTTTTAAAGAAGCCATCAGTAATACGCTTAAACACGCTCAGGCTACGCAAACCCGCCTGATTTTTATTCACGAAAAATCCATAGCTGAAATTCAGTGGATTGACAATGGAAAAGGATTTGAATCTACTAAACGGATGACGGGAAACGGGCTGCTGAATATGGAAAGCAGGGCTCGTAAATTCAGTGGAACGGTCCAGATCATTACTCAGCCCGAAGGAGGAACTATTATTTCTCTGAAACTTCCGAAGCCATCCAGAAGTTAATTCTTTTCCGCTTAATAAGTCATTTCTCCGATCATCCAATTTTATAGTAAAATCCCTGCCAAGTGTTCTTTATCTTTAGGGATTCTTATACAAAGCCATGAATAGTACCGTATCTGCTCCTCGAACCATTAATGTATGCATTGTTGAAGATGATTCCGTCATACGTGAAGGATTTGCTCTGCTCATCAATAGTACCGCCGGTTTCCGAACCATCCACACCTATTCCAATTGCGAAGAAGCCCTTCAGCACCTCCTGGATGATGATCCGGATGTAATTCTCATGGACATTGAACTTCCGGGGATGAATGGGATTGAAGGCATTACCAAGATTAAAAAAATCAGACCTCAGACCAATATCATCGTTATTACGGTTTACGAAAATGACGATCTGGTTTTCAAGGCTTTGTGTGCGGGTGCGGGGGGTTACCTCACGAAAAACATGCCGCCAAGCCGTTTACTCGAAGCTATTCAGGAAATTCAGAACGGCGGGGCTCCCATGAGTACCAATGTGGCCCGCATGGTGGTTCAGTCCTTCCAGAAAAATCGTAACTCTCCCCTAACCTCCCGCGAAACGGAAGTGCTGGAATTACTGGCAAAAGGTAAGAGTTATTCCACCATTGCGGACGAATTATTTGTTGATAAAGAAACCATTCGTACGCACATTAAGAATATTTACTGGAAGCTGGAAGTACATTCAAAAGCAGAGGCTATTGAAAAAGCTACCAAAGAACGTCTGATTTGACGATACCCTAAAAAAGCCGTATAATTCTGTTCGTTATACGGCTTTTTTATGAAAGTAGTCAGGATCCTATTCGTCGCTGAATCAGGCGATTTACTCCTTCAAAAAACAGCTTTGGCTTCAGGGTTCTCCAGTTAGGAATTTCTTCCAGCGTTCCACCGTAATTGATGTAATAATCCAGGTGATACTTGGTGAATTCTTCCTGAACAAAATCCCGGAAATTGAGGGCGACTATCCAGCCATCTTCCACGTCTTCAAACCATTCGGCGTAATAATCATCGTCCGTACTTCCGTGAAAATTGAAGACATTTTCACCAATTAAAATGAATTTATTGATCCCTTCCGCAAGCTGTGGATCAATGACATTACGCTTAAAATGCATGATGTCATTATGCAGGGTGTCATTCCACTCCCCAAGCAATTCAATCACCGTGAAGTTTGACTCATAATCGGTGAAAAGAATCTTGCAATAAAGCGTTTCTGAACCGATTTCATCCCAATTGGGGTGAATGTAGTAATCATAAACGGTGTTTTCGTATTGCTGGTAGTTGTACTCCCGGTTATGAAAAGGCGACTGCGGATCCTCAGAGGCTATGTAATATTTCTCCCATCCGTAAAAAGGCTCGATGTCCTGCATAATTCAAATCATTTATTGTTAGGCATTTATGGCTCAATGCGTTTTCGTCATGCTTTGTGGAACTGTAATAATAAAATGTGCCAGGTCAGGCCTGGCTTCCTTAGGCTCCTGGACATTGGCCTCTTCCGTGGTGGCAATCGTCACAATCTTTAAAGCTGGATTCGCTTTCTTCAGGTACCAGTAAATGCCTTCGAAATTCTGACTGTGGTACGAGCCATTGATATGTAAAAAGGTTTGCCCTTTTTTCCAGTTTTTCAGAATGAAGTGACTCATGGTTGCATCCTTGATGGCCTGAGCTTTGGCCATATTTTCGGCACTGATGGAGCTTCCACTGCTGTGCATGCCACCCATTTTAGTTAATTCCGCATAACCCGGCAGCGTTAAATCAAACGCAACGGGTAAAGGAGCTATGTTTTTCCGGGCCTCCGGACTTAGCAGCGATAACTCCTCCACGCCTTTCTTAGCAACCAGGCTCGCATATCGCCGGGGAATGTTAGTAGCAATGAAAGGAATCTGGTGAGCCTGGGCAAAATCAACGAGTGGCTTGTAATCCGTCTGGTAATTGTTCCAGACTTTCGCTTCCGCAATGAGTTGCTGTGAGGTAATCCGGTTCTGAAGGTATTCATCCAGAACAATCTGATTGTCAGATTCAAACATTTCAGCTCCCAATACCAGACTCGCGTTTTTGCGTTGAAACAGGTCTTTGGTCAATTCCAGTTGCAGCCAATGATCTACGGGGTTATTATGAATTTCTCCAAACAGAATAATGTCAGCTTCCGAAGCCTTTTTCAATACCTCTTCGTAACTCGAAGCCTTGAGCTGTTGATTATAAACGAGGTAGGCGGGCTTGTCGGTAAAGGCTAAACCGATCAGAGCGGCCATTGCAAGCAGGAGACTTCTCATAACTGGAAAAGGGTATTTTAAGGAAGCGATCAGATTAGCGATTACGCTCTTTTAGGTAACAAACTTCGCTGCGTTTCATTCCGATCTTCGGATAATAATCTACCGCTTTAGGGGCTGCCAGCAGAATCAGATTCGTATGCAGACCAGCTACTTCATGGGTGAGTTCCAGCAGTGTTTTTCCAATGCCCTGTTGCTGATATCGCTCATCTACGGCCAGATCTGCCAGATAGGTACAGAAACTGAAATCACTCAGGGCTCTGGAAACGCCTACTAACGTATCACCGTCCCAGGCGGTGATTAACACATCTGCCGAAACCAGCATTTGCTGCATACGTTCATCATCCTCCACGGGTCTTCGTTCGCCCAGGGTGGAACGATTTAGTACATCTATGAATTCTTCTGGCGTAATTTTTCGCTTCGTCTTGTAGTGAATCATCTGTTTTGGTCTTATTTGTGCCTTGCCAATCAATCATTCGGTTAAGGAACAGGTTCGTCAGCTTTTAAGCAAATTTTCAAGTTCATGGAAACCCCATTCTCTCTTTCTTCTGCCCGTATTGAGTCAGCGTATAGCTATCAATCGTATCGCCAGCTCATCACCGACCTGTTAGCTTCCGGAAAAACGACCGGCCCGAAACAGTCTGAAATGCTGACTCAATACACGCAGCTCAATGTACAACGGATGCAGCGACTGGACAAAACGACCGTTCTCATGCCGGAGTTACGGGCCGCCGTTCAGGAAAACCCCAAATCCTATTACTGGCTCATCATTACGGAAGGCTGGTGCGGCGATGCGGCCCAGATTGTGCCGGTTCTGGAACGAGTTGCTGATGCTTCCGAGGGTAAAATCCAGACGCGTTATTTTCTTCGGGATACGAATCCTGATTTTATCGACGCACACTTAACGAACGGAGGCCGGGCCATTCCCAAACTGATTATTCTGGAAAAAGAAACCCTGACTGAAGTAGCTGAATGGGGCCCCCGCCCCCAGCCTGCCCAGCAATTATACGGGTCTTTGAAAGAAGCTCAAATTCCTTTTGAAGAATTAAGTACGCAGTTACATACCTGGTACGCGAAAGACAAAACGCTTACGTTACAGGCTGAACTTCAGCATTTACTAAAAAATCTGATGACGCTCTGAAGGTGATTAACCGAAGAAGTACAATTTTCGTAGGTATCCATTTCATGGACTGGATTTCAGTTACTTGTCCGGTCAATTTTGAGCAAAAAGATTAATTCATGATGGTAATCCGGGTGTCTCGTTTTATTTTTGAAAAAAACGCCAGCCCGGCTACCTTCTTTAGGGCGAGGTTCTACTATGATACGTTGGAGCGGTAAGCGACTGATTGTCAATATTTTATTATTTGGTTTATTTTTACTGGCAGCTTATTACCTGTGGTTTCCGCCCATTTGGGCCTGTCAGACGGTTCGTTTTCGAGGATTCTCTAAAATTGCTCCTTCTGTTCTGGTTAGCGACCAAACCAGCAAAGCCCGTCAGGATTCTCTGTTACAATTTGTAACTCAGGCCAATAACCGTATTCGTTCTTTCTGGGGCAATCGTCAGGGAGAAGCCACAATTATTTTCTGCTCCAATCGCGAGGAATATCAGAAATTCTGTCTCATTTACGAAGGAGCTGGCTGCAGCCTGGGAACACCCACGGGCTCCTGGATTGTTCTGAATCCCGACGGTCTGAATGTAGACGTCATCGCTCATGAGATGTGCCACGATGAATTGTTTTCCCGTTTAGGCTGGATGAAAGCCAAGTCTTCGCTGCCCCAGTGGTTTGATGAAGGCATGGCCTTAATGGTAGATTACCGCTATTCCGACCCGGACCCTTCCCGTCGCTACATTGGGTATGTACAGGAATGGGATATTCTCACCAATCACGGCAAAACGGCTCCCCATCTTCAGGATATTGTTACCTTGAACGGCTTTTTTGGTACGCAACGTGGTCAGGCCGATCCTACCCGAACGGCTCAGTCGTACGTAACCAGTGGAAAAGAAGTTTCCCGCTGGTTAGGACTAGTCGGGCAGGATGGTTTACTTCGAATCGTTCAACAACTCAGAGACGGGTATGACTTCGAAGATGCCTACAGCGAAATCGAACAATATCATCGTCCAAAACTTTAGTGCGAAGGTAAGGTTACTGGTAGCAGTACCAAGGCTTTCAGCCCAAAGCAAGACTCCATGAAAATTGCCCTTAATGGTCGTCCCTTAACTGAACAAACCAAACCTGCCATTCAGGCCCTGCTGGGAGAATTGGCCCGGAGAGGTGCAGAGGTTCAGATTCACGAAAACTATCGCCAGAACATCCAGGAAAACGGCGTTAATCACCCTTTTACAGCCACCTATACTTCGCGTCAGGATTTATTTGAGGCTGACTTCGTCTTCAGCATTGGTGGCGACGGGACTTTACTGGAAACAGTTACTCACGTAGGCGAGCGTACTTTGCCCATCGTTGGGGTGAACACGGGTCGCCTCGGTTTTCTGGCAACGATTAACCCCGATGAAATCACGCAGACGCTGGACTGGCTGGAGCATGGCAAATATTCCATCGACGAACGTGTACTGCTGCACGTTGAAAATGATCGTGATGTCTTTGAAGGCACCAACTTTGGTCTGAATGATTTCGTCGTTACCAAGACGGATCGATCTTCCATGATTGTCGTTCATACCTGGCTCGATGGCGAATTTCTTAATTCCTACTGGGCAGACGGGGTTGTTGTCTCTACCCCGACGGGGTCAACCGGCTATTGTCTTAGTGTGGGAGGGCCGGTAGTTTTACCAAGAACGAACAATTTTATTGTCGCTCCCATCAGCCCGCATAACCTCAATGTTCGACCGATTGTCGTGAATGACAGCAGCAGAATTGAGGTTTCGGTGGAAAGCCGAAGCAAAAACTGTTTAATTTCTCTGGATTCGAGATCGAAAGTAGTAGAAGATTCCGTACGTTTTTGCGTACGACGCGAACGCTTCAGTGCTCATCTGGTAAAAGTGAAGGGAGATACGTTTCTGGAAACCTTACGCCATAAACTCAATTGGGGTCTGGATATCAGAAATTAACATTCTCACTTTTTTTTAGTTATAGATTACTAGTTTACCTTTCAGAAAGGATTCTGGTGGTCACCCATACCATTTTGAAAGCTATAACGTTAGTAACAGTACATTCAACTGCTGTCTAGAACTGAAATCTACGCTCTCAAATGCGAAAAAGAATTTTACTGATCAGTACCTTATACTTGCTTGGCATAGGTTATTCACAGGCTCAGCTCTTTTCGAGCAAGAAAAACTATAATAAGCCTTATAAAGCTAAATTTGAGCCTTACTCAAGCGTAGGCTTCGGGCTGGGTACGGCCAGTTATTACGGAGAGCTATCTCCCATAAATGACCCCATCAACGCCACCTTTAAAATGATGCGATGGAATGTAACGGCCAATTATACCCGTCATTTCACGCCCCGGTTTAGCGGAAGGGCTGCCTTAACCTGGGCTCGCCTGGCGGGTGATGATTACACGTTTTCGAACGGAAGAACGAATTTTGACGGAAATTTTGTTCGAAATCTTCATTTTAGGAATGATGTAAAGGAGCTTTCTGCGGTGGCTATCCTTAATATCTTACCCGAAGGTCGTAATGCATTCGATCGCCCCTTCTTCCTGCCTTATATTTTTGGGGGTTTGGCAGTATTTGCTCATAATCCCAAAGCCAGAACTCCTGAAAGTTTTGGCAATAACTGGGTTAGTTTGCAGCCCCTCGGCACCGAAGGTCAGGGACAGCCCGGTGGCCTTCAGCCTTATTCGCTGGTTTCAGCTTCGATCCCCATTGGTATTGGCTTCCGCTTTCGTTACAAACGTAATTGGGATATTTCTGCGGAGGCAGGTATTCGCTTTGCTATAACCGATTACCTGGACGATGTAGGGGGCGGATATGCAGAGCCCAGCTCTTTTGCTCAAGCAGACGGTTTGGGTGTTGCGATGAGTGACCGTTCCCGTGAACAAATTGCTGCCCGCAAGGGGGGCGATCGTACTCAGGAGCTGCGAAGAATTATTGCTTCTCAACCGGAGAATGCAGGGTTGCCCCCCAATTTCAATCCCTTTGATCGGACCATCACTATTGAAGGCTCTGGACCAGGCTATCCCCGCGGTGGTGGAAACAAAGACATTTATCTATTGACGGCCATTCACGTTAATTATATCATTGCTCCTAAAATTAAATGTCCTCCTCTGCGTTAATTAGCACAGGTATTGCTTTAGAAACAGGTTCGTGCTTTACACACGAACCTTATTTATAATATGCAGAAACAACTATTACTGCCTGGCTTCTTTTTCATCCTTACCTGTCTAACGGTTCAGGCCCAAAAGATTGAATTTGGTGGTGGACTGGGGTTCATGCATTACAAAGGTGACATCACCCCAAACTTGCAACTGAAATCAGGCCGTCCGGCGGGAAATTTATTTTTTCGCTACAATGCCTCTAAAGCCCTGTCTGGTCGCTTTTCTGTTGGGGCTGGGCGACTTTATGGGAGTGACTTTCGTAGCAAGGATGCCTTGCAGCGGGAAAGAGGGTATATCTTTGGCACTAGGATGCTCGAAGCCGGGGCTGATGTAGAGTATAATTTTCTGGATTTTGATTATACCAAACGCCGTCCCCGTAACTGGTCTCCCTATGTTTTTGCAGGATTGGCTTTTTACAATTTCAAACCCGATCAGGAACCAACTGAATCCTACCGAAAATCGGGTCTGGCCATTCCGTTTGGAGCAGGGATCAAGTGGCAGATCAAAGGCCCCTGGAGCCTGGGTTTTGAGTTCGGAACCCGGAAAACCTGGTCGGATTACCTGGACGGACACAATGAACAAGTACCTAGTTATCCAAGAGATAAACAAACCGATCCGACCCGAAAAGATATGTATTATTACACGTCTGTTTCAGTGAGTTACACAATACTTCGGGTGATCTGCCCTTAATAAAACCCATGAAGACGAAAACTGCCGCAAAATCCTTACTTTTGCAGCATCGTTCAGGGCCGGCAGGTTTGGAGCCTGTCGGTTTTTTGTATTAGAGGATGAAGGAAACCATTATTCGAGGCAATCTACCCCGTCATATTGCCGTTATTATGGACGGAAATGGCCGTTGGGCCAAGCAAAAAGGGATGTTGAGCCGAATATTCGGACATCGTCATGCTATCAAAGCAGTGGAGGATACAGTGGAAGGATGTGCTGAACTGGGCATCAACTACTTAACCCTGTATACATTTTCTACTGAGAACTGGAATCGTCCTCAGGAAGAAGTGGATGCGTTGATGGAATTGCTGGTTCAGGCTATCGCCGACCAAACCCCCAAATTGTTGAAAAATAATATTCGCTTGTTAACGATTGGTGATACGGAAAGTCTGCCGCCCCGCTGTCAGGCCGATCTGTGGCAGGCCATGCAGCGTACCGAACACAATACAGGTCTTTCGCTGGTTCTGGCTCTTAGTTATAGTGGGAAATGGGACATCATGCAGGGGGTAAAAAAATTAATCCATGCAACCCAAACGGGAGAAGTAGCATCTGATGCTTTAACAGAGCAGCATTTGTCAAATGCCCTGGCCACTTCGCACATTCCAGACGTTGATTTAATGATCCGGACGGGTGGAGAGCACCGCATCAGTAACTTTTTACTATGGCAACTTGCGTATGCTGAGCTGCATTTTACAGAAACCTTTTGGCCTGACTTTCGTCGGGAGCATCTGTACGAAGCGATTCTTGATTTTCAGAATCGGGAACGGCGTTTCGGTAAAACCAGCGAACAATTAAAAGCCTAACTACCATCATTGAAATTTCTGAAGGTTCGAGTATTGACTAGTAACGAACTGAGTTTTCAGGCTTTCGATCCTCAGAAATGCATTCTTAACCCATGAGAAAGGTTTTCCCTCTCCTTCTAATTTTCCTGCCTTTTCTTTCTTTCAGCCAGGCCCGCGTAGGTCTGGGAGGGCAACAACCGTCTTCTACTCAGGCTCCGGCGAGTAATGACATTGACTTTACTCAACCCAAAGAGTACGTCATCAAAGGCATTACCACCAGTGGTACCAAGTTTTATGACGCCTCCTCCCTGATTTCCATTTCCGGACTTCGGGTGGGTGACAAAGTCCAGATTCCGGGTATTTCCATTTCCGGAGCCATTCGTAAACTGATGGATCAGGGAATTCTGGAAGACGTAGAAGTCACCGCCACTAAAATTGAAGGTGAGAACATCTGGCTGGATATATTCATGCGGGAACGGTCTCGTCTGTATAAGATCTCTTTCACTGGCGTTCGTAAGGGGGAAAGAGATGCCCTCAACGATAAAGTGAAGCTCATTAAAGGGAAGATTATCAATGAAGCCCTGATTAAAAACACACAGGCTACCATCAAAAAACATTACGTTGAAAAAGGTTTTCTAAACGTAGATGTAAAGGTTCGTCAGGTATCGGATACTACCTTGGGCAATAACGCGGCTTTAACCGTAGCTATTGACAAAGGTCCCAAGATCAAGATTCATGACATTGAATTTGATGGTCGGGAACAATTGCCCGAAGCCACTGTACGGAATAAAATGAAGGGAACCAAACAAATGCGTTTTGGTCGTGTATTTACTCCTTCGAAATACATTCCTAAGAAATTTGAAGAAGATAAGGGTAAACTCATTGAGTTCTACAATAAGAAAGGTTTTCGCGATGCCCGCATCGTGACGGACTCCGTTTACTCGCACGATCATAAAACCGTTGACGTTTATTTAGGGCTTGAAGAGGGTAAAAAATATTACTTCCGCAACATCAACTGGCAGGGCAACTATCTACACTCGGATTCTGTCCTGACGGAACTGTTAGGAATCAAGAAAGGGGATGTTTATAACCCTGAGGAACTACAGAAACGCTTGCAGGGAAGTCCGGGTTATGACGTGTCTTCGCTTTACATGGATGCCGGTTACCTGTACTTCAGTGCCAACCCCGAAGAAACAGCAATTGAAGGCGATTCGATCGATATTAATTTCAACATTTTCGAAGGCAAGCAATTTACCATTAACAAGATTATTCTGAATGGTAATACGAAAACTTCCGATCACGTAGTTCTTCGCGAAATCCTTACCCTGCCTGGTCAGAAGTTCTCTAAAACGGCTGTCGTAAGCACGCAACAGGAATTGGGTCGTCTGGGATACTTCGATGCGGAAAAAATTGGTATTAACCCCATTCCACGTAATGATTACACGGTTGATATTGAATACACCGTTGAAGAAAAAGCCTCTGACCAGATCGAGCTTTCCGGTGGTTGGGGTGGTTACATTGGCTTCGTAGGTACACTCGGGGTGGTATTCAATAACTTCTCCGCTCGTAACATCACTAATTTGAAAGCCTGGCGTCCGCTTCCGGCTGGAGATGGTCAGAAACTGGCCGTTCGTTTCCAGGCTAACGGTCGTCAGTTCCAGAACTACTCGCTGTCATTCACGGAGCCCTGGTTAGGCGGTAAAAAACCTAATGCCTTCTCCTTCAACGTCAACCGTCAGATTTACCGGATTTTCGATTATAATGGTAACATGTACGGAGGTGCGGGTTACGGCGGCGGCTATGGCTATGGTGGCTATGGAGGTGGGTACGGCGGCTACGGAAGTGGCGTTCCTACCTCGCTCGGTACTGAAAAAGGATACTTTAACACTACGGGTGCTTCGATCAGTTTAGGAAAGCGTTTACGCCGCCCGGACAACCGTTTTGGTTTGAACATGGCACTTTCGTACATGCGGTATGAGTTCAAAAATTATCCGATCCTGATTCGCGATTTCAGCTCGGGTAATGCGAATAACGTTTCGCTCATTACGACTCTGACCCGTTACGATCTGGATAACCCTCAGTACACGAGAAAGGGATCTTCCCTGTCCATTTCAGCGACGCTGACTCCCCCCTACTCGCTGTTCCGTCCCGATAACTGGAACCCTACGGAAGCTCAGGAGAAGTATAAATTCCTGGAGTACCACAAGTGGATGTTTGATATGTCCTGGTTCGTGCCCATCACCGGAAAACTGGTCTTCCATACCCGGGCTCACATGGGTTTCCTGGGTAACTATAACAAACGCCTGGGCATTATACCCATGGAACGCTTCGTGTTAGGAGGCTCCGGTTTGTCAGGACAGGGTCAGTTTGCCATTGCTCAGGACATCATTGGTTTGCGTGGGTACGATGATCGTAACGTTCGGACGGACCCTACGCGTCAGTACGTAGGAAATGGTGGCGTCGTGTACAATAAATACGTGATGGAACTTCGTTATCCCATCTCTCTGAACCCTTCCGCAACGGTCTTTGTCTTAGGCTTTATGGAAGCGGGTAACAACTGGGATAGTTATAAATATTTCAATCCGTTCGAATTAAAACGCTCCGCTGGTATTGGTGCCCGTATCTTTATGCCCGCTTTCGGTATGATTGGTATCGATTACGGCTACGGATTTGACCGCAACGTTGGACCTAACGGTACGCAGCAGGCAGGTAAAGGCCAGTTCCACTTTACCATCGGTCAGCAAATCCGATAAGGTCTCATTAAGTTTTTTTAATAGGTACAGCCCGAACTATAATCTTTATAAGATCCTTTAACTCGTGAGAAACAGCGTATTTTTCCTATTTTTGGCGTTCATTTCGCAGGTAAGCCCTGCCATGGCCCAGCGATTTGGATACATTGACTCCGAGTATATTGTCAGTAAAATGCCTGAATTTCAGAAAGTGAACGGCGAAATGGATCGCTGGACTCAGCTTCGAACCAAGGAAATTTCTGACAAATACGCCGAAATTGAAAAGCTCGAACGGGCTCTCAAGGCGGAGGAACCCCTGCTGACCGACGGCATGAAGCAGCAACGTCGTCAGGAAATTACGAAGCGGGAAAATGAAGTCAAGGAATTAAATAACAGGATATTTGGCTATAACGGGCAATACCATCAGAGACGTAAAGATGTGTTAAAACCCGTTATGGATGAATTAAGCCGGGCCGTTGAGAAAGTAGCCCGTCAAAAACAGCTTCGCATGATTCTGGATAAATCCTCGGAAGGGATCGCCATGATTTATACGGACCCGCGGGATGACTATTCGGATTACATTCTTGAAGAATTAGGTATTGATCCTAAGGCGAACCCCAATCAAACAAACACACCAACGCAAAACACAAAGACTAAGCAGTAAATCCAATGAAAAAACAAATTTTCGCCGTTCTGACCGCCGCTGCCCTTGCCTTCGTAGGATTAAACGCGAACGCCCAGTCGGCCCCCAAAATTGGTTATACGGATATCGATGTATTATTAGCAGGCCACCCCAAATCGAAAGCTGTAGAAGCTGAATTGCAAACCCGTAGCAGTCAATACCAAAACCAGATGCAGAGTCTTCAGAAAGACCTGCAGGATAAATACACCGCTTATCAGAAAGCAGAGCCTACGATGTCGGACGTCATCAAAGCTGATAAGCAAAAAGAATTACAGGGCATTCAGGAGCGTCTGCAAACGCTTCAGCAAAATGCTCAAACCGAGTTGGGTCAAAAACAACAGCAGTTATTACAACCCCTGCTGACGGATATTGACAATGCGATTAAAGCAGTTGCGAAAGAAAACAATTACACGTTTATCTTAAGTAGCTCTATCAGCACGCAGTTGAATCCAGTTGTTCTGTACGCGGATCCTTCTACGGAAGTAACGGATCTGATCTTTAAGAAAATGGGTGTTGATCCGGAAGCGGTTAAGAAAGCGGCTGCCGCTGCTCAACAACCAGCTGCAACTCCAGCGGCTGGCGGTGCTAAACCGGCTACTACTCCTGCCAAGAAACCAGGCAACAAGTAAGCATTAACTTTTGATTTTTCTGAAGGGCAGACTTATAAAGTCTGCCCTTTTTGTTTCCTCTGTTTGTCCTCACTGATGTGTTGTAGCCCGGGATAAAGCAGCTATAAGGAATGACCATTCATTTAGCTATTCGCAATCGATAGACGTCATCTGATAGCTTCGCAGAACCCTATAAAAAAATCCGGCAGAGGTGTCTGCCGGATTTTTTTTAGGGTTCCTGAGTCTTTAACTTACTGCTCCGAAGAATCACTGATGGGAGTCGTGTTGTCTTTCACCGGAGACTCTTCTTTCGGTCTATCATCTTCATTGAAAAAAGAAGACTGGAAAATCAGGATGAAAACCACTCCGAGAAAAATAGCCGAATCCGCAATGTTAAAAACAGGACTGGTGTAATAAGAGCCGCCCCAAACCGGAACCCATTCGGGAATATAGCCTTCCCAGGGATTCAGTAAAACCATGTCGATGACCTGACCGTGAAACCAGGCTGAAGGAGCATCGTATGGAGCATTTCCCAGAAAAACGCCGTAGAACGTCGAGTCGATGACATTTCCAATGGCTCCTCCTAAAATGGCAGCGATGCACCACAGTAACCCGTCAGGAGCATTTTTACGAGCCAGTCGGGTAAGATACCAGCCAATGACGCCCATCGCTACCAGCCGGAACAACGTCAGGATCAGCTTTCCATACGGATGGTCCAGTTGCATTCCAAAAGCCATTCCGGGATTTAATACATAATGAATGCTTAGCCAATCGCCAATCAGGGGGATGTCTTCCCCTAAATACATATTCTTGAAAACCAGCAATTTTACTACCTGATCAACAACGATGACAAAAAGGGTCAGTAAAAAAAACTTCAGAGGGTTCTTCTTCATTTAATCTGTAATTATCAACCTACAAATAAATAGGTTAATCGAGTAACTCATTGAATAAAGTACAAAAATCGTTAAGATCTGAGCAAAAAAGCTAAATGACGACATTAATAAAAAACCCCATTCTCTCGAACGGGGTTTCCTGTTAGGCTTGCTGAGCAGCTTTTCTACTCTTGCAGGCATTTTGCCGAATGGCTCTTTTTCGACGGCGAACCTCTTTTTTCAGTAACGTAAATTCCCGGCTGGCTTGTCCGGCCACCGAAGTGTTCTCTTCAGCCCGACGGAACAAGTAAGGCATAACAGCTTCGATTGGTCCGTAAGGAACGTACTTGGCCACGTTGTATCCCGCATGCGACAGGTTAAAACTAATGTTATCACTCATGCCCAGTAGCTGAGCAAACCAGAAGTGTTGATCATTGGCCGTGATACCCAGTTCTTTCATTTTCTGAACCATCAGCAGACACGAATATTCATTGTGCGTACCCAGACAGATCGACAGGATATCGTGATTGTCCAGGAAGTATTGCAATGCCTTATTATAGGCCTGATCCGTATCTTCTTTGGTCTCATGAATAGGATCAGAATATTCCATTTCGTGAGCTCGCTGACGTTCCCGTTCCATATACGCCCCACGGACCAGCTTAATGCCTAATTCATACCCTTTGGTACGAGCCGTCTCTGTAGCTTTTACCAGATTAGAATAACTTTCCGTACGATACATTTGATACGTATTCCAGACGATGCATTCCTGATGGTTATATAAATCCATCATTTCATAAGTCAGAGTATCAATGGTATCCTGAATCCAGGTTTCCTCAGCATCGATAAAGATCCGAACGTGGAGGTCGTGGGCGGCCTTGCATAAGGTATTCATGCGGGCTTTTACCCGACTGAAAGCTGCTTTTTCTTCCGTCGATAAATCTTTCCCAGATTGTACTTTTTCCAGTAACTCAACCGTAGCAATACCCGTTACCTTGAACACGGAAAAAGGCACGGCGGGCGATTCCGCCGCTTTTCTGATCGTCAGAAGAATCTCTTCCACGGTATGGTTAAAACTTTCTTCCGACTCCTCTCCTTCTACCGAATAATCCAGGATGGTGCCAATGTGAGCATTGTCCAGTTGCCGGATGGTATCATTGCAACCTTCGATGGTTTCACCACCGCAGAAATGCTCAAAAATGGTGTTTTTAATGGCTCCTTTGATAGGAAATTTGAGCATTAAAAACAATTTGATGAAAAAGGTGCCTATCTTTACAAGCCAATTTCGATTCATGGCAGCGAAGATGAAAAAGGTCTTCTTGAGTTGCCAGTCGGATTGGTTAGCAAAAGCTACCGAAGTGTCGTCAAATGAAATAGTTTTTTCCTGTTGTTGATGACTCGGAGCTTTCAAAATGTCCATTTTGGGCATGGGAAGTGAACCGTGTTAGTGTGAAAGTGAATATAGCGGTCAGGTTCAGGTTAGAGCGTCCTATGAATACTCTTGACGAAAACTTTTCAGAATTTTTATTTTCCGAAAAGCGATTACAAAGGTAAGACGAAACGCTCTGCATTTTTACAAGTCAGTACTGATTTTTTTAATAAAAAAGCCTACCTTTGAAAGGTTAATTAACTGATTTTAAGTTTGTTAATATCAGGATAACCATAAAAGATTTGGCTTAGACGTTACACTTCATCATAATAAACTGCCCCCAGGCTTTTTGAACAAATAAACGCTTACTAATTAACGATTTACAAGATGAGTGCGACGCTGGATATTGTGCCTTTACAGGATTGGATCAACACCAACGGTAAGCCCTTGATGATTGCGGGTCCCTGTAGTGCAGAAACTGAAGAACAAGTTTGGGATACGGTTACCCAAATTGCAAAAGAGGGGTATGCCCACGTGATTCGTGCGGGTGTATGGAAACCCCGTACCCGTCCCGGAAGTTTTGAAGGAATGGGAGAAGCAGCTTTACCCTGGTTAGCAGCTGCCAAAAAAGAAACAGGTCTTCCCCTGGCTATCGAAGTAGCAAGTCCTGATCATATTGAACTGGCTCTTAAATACGGCGTTGATATCTTGTGGATCGGGGCCCGTACAACGGTGAACCCCTTTAACGTTCAGGACATTGCTGACGCTTTAAAAGGAGTTGATATTCCGGTACTGGTTAAAAACCCTGTTAACCCTGATTTAGCTCTGTGGATTGGAGCTCTGGAACGTCTTCAAAATTCCGGCCTGAAGAAATTGGCGGCTATTCACCGCGGTTTCTCGAACATGCAGGAAACGAAATACCGTAACTCTCCCATGTGGCAGGTAGCGATTGAACTGAAACGTCAGTTACCTAACCTACCCATCATCGGTGATCCTAGCCACATGGCTGGAAAACGTCAGTACCTGGGTGAATTGACTCAGCGTTTCTTCGATCTGAATTACGATGGTCTGATCATTGAATCACACCGTAATCCAGATGAGGCCTGGTCTGATGCCTCTCAACAATTAACGCCTGCGGCTTTGGGCGACCTGCTTCGCAGCATGCAGGTGCGTGAGTCAGATTCTTCTGATTCCGTGTACCACAGCCACATGGATGAACTCCGGGCGAAAGTAGATAACATCGACCGCGAACTGCTGGAAGTGTTAGCTACCCGGATGGCCATCGTTGAGAAAATGGGTGAATACAAACGTGACAACGGTGTAACCATTTTCCAGATCGATCGCTGGAAACAAGTGCACGCATCACGGGCAGAAATGGCTCAGAAACTAGGTCTCTACTCTGATCTAGTAGAAGATTTATATCGCCTGATCCACGAAGCATCGATCCGCAAACAAACGGAAGTAATGAATTCAGTTTCTCAGTCTTAATCTGAGATTGATTATAAAAAATGAGGTCGCTATCCAGTGACCTCATTTTTATTTTAAGGCTATTTTCATGTAAAGCACCGGGCATTTTTGCTTTTTTACGACCTCATTTGATATACGTCATTTCCATCCATGAAAACCCCTCCCACCGATCCATTTGCGGCCCTGCGATACAAAGAGTTTACCTTTTATGGTCTCGGAAGTTTCTTCTTCACCACCGCTATTCTGATTCAGGAGGTCGTGCTGGGGTACCAGATTTACCGCATCACTCGCGATCCGCTGGCCTTGGGTTTGGTGGGCCTCGCTGAAGCGATTCCTTACATTTCTCTGGCTTTATTAGGCGGCCATTTAGCGGATAAATACGACAAGAAAACGATCATTCTCTTAAGTTTATCCGTCATTCTTGCGGGCTCGTTTATTTTGCATTGGGCTACCTTACCCGAAACACGGGCCGTTCATGATGATGGCTTCCTGTTGATGATTATTTACTCAGTGGTAGCATTAATCGGTTTTGCCCGTGGCTTTTACAGCCCCGCTACGGCTTCTTTAAAAGCCTTTCTGACGCCCCGTGAAGTGTATGCGAATGCGGCCTCCTGGTACAGTTCCTTCTGGCAAACCGGAGCCATTCTTGGACCGGGCATCGCAGGCTTCCTGTACAGCTGGGTAGGCATGTCAGGCACCATGTGGCTGGTGATCGCCAGTATTGGAATCGTTTTTATACTCTTTTCCTTTATTAAAAAGAAACCCATTCCCGAACCTACGCACGAGGAAACCAGTGTCTGGCAGAGCATTAAAGAAGGAATTGGTTTTGTCTTTGGCAGTAAAATTCTTCTGTACTCCATTTCGCTGGATTTGGTAGCCGTACTTTTTGGAGGAGTAGTCGCCATCTTACCTGTTTTTGCGGAAGATGTACTGAAGGTGGGAGCCGAAGGGCTCGGTATCCTTCGGGCCGCACCGTCCGTTGGAGCGGTTCTTACCCTTGTTGGCACTGCCGTGTATTCTCCCGTGCGAAAAGCCTGGCTCAACATGATGATCGCCGTCGCCGGATTTGGCGTCGCTACCATCATCTTTGCCCTCTCCACTCACTTCTGGCTGTCCGTCCTGATGTTGTTCCTTACGGGTGCCTTTGACAGCATCAGCGTCGTGATTCGTCAGGCTATTTTACAATTGGTTCCACCCGATGAAATTCGGGGGCGGGTACTGTCCGTTAACAGTATCTTTGTCAGTACTTCCAATGAAATTGGAGCCTTTGAATCCGGTCTGTTAGCGAAAGCGTTTGGCACCGTTCCCTCCGTTCTCATTGGGGGAAGTTTGACCCTGGTCATTGTCGGACTCATCTGGATAAAAACGAAAGAATTGCTGCACGTAAAGTTGATATAAAGAGATCCAATAACTAACATCAACCCATTCAATGAAAAAGGCTAACCTTCACAGGTTAGCCTTTTTCATTGAAATTATTACTCGAAAATCTTTAGTCCGAAATAACCGAGGGCGAGCCAGAGTAAGCCTTTAATCAGAAAGAAAAAAAAGCCCGCCCAGCCTAACCGCTTAATCCAGCCTTTCCAGCCAGAAGTTGGTGCTTTTTGTTCCATAATGTTTAGAATGATTCTACAGAAATCAAAACTCGGAAAAAAGATTCGGTTCTCCCAGCTATTCGGAAAATTTATCAGGCTACGTCCTTCGCTAAAACGACATATTTCAGCATTTCAATGTATAACTGAATCCCTTCTTCAATTTCATGCAGGTAAATAAACTCATCGGCCTGATGCGAGCGGGCCGAATCCCCCGGTCCCATTTTGAGCGAATGACAGCCAATCACGGCCTGATCAGAAGTGGTGGGAGAACCATAAGTATTACGTCCTAAGGCAATACCCGCCTGTACGATCGGGTGTTCCGTTGGAATGCTGGAAGGATGCAACCGCACCGAACGGGCCTGAACTTCCGACTTCAGGTGAGCCTGAATGATGTCACAGGTTTCTTCCAGCGTATATTGATCGGTTACCCGAACGTCCAGCGTAAAATGACAGCTGGCCGGAACGACGTTATGCTGCTTATTTTCGGTCTGAATCACCGTCGCCGACATTTTCATGTTCCCCAGCGTAGGAGATACTTTAGGGAACTGAAACGAACGAACCCAGGCAATGTCATCCAGGGCTTTATAAAGGGCATTTTCGCCTTCTTCCCGGGCGGCATGACCGGCTTTACCCTGAGCCATACAATCCAGCACCAGTAATCCTTTTTCAGCAATAGCCAGGTGCATTTGCGTGGGTTCACCCACAATGGCAAACTCTACTTCCCCCAGTTTACCGGAATTCCAGAGTAACTCCATGCCGTTTTTACCGGATATTTCTTCTTCGGAAGAAGCCGCAAAAACGACGTTATATTTTAAATCAGTACGATGATAGAAGTAACAGAACGTTGCCAGTAAGGAAACCAGACATCCTCCGGCATCATTCGAACCCAGGCCAAAAAGTTTTCCTTCCTCATCCACCAGCGGGTTAAAAGGATCTAACGTCCATTTGGGATTAGGCTTTACGGTATCGTGGTGCGAATTAAGTAATACCGTTGGAAGTTCTGAATTGTAGTATTTATTCTTCGACCAGAGATTATTATGCAGACGGGAGAAGGGAATGTTCCGTTCCCGAAAAAATTCTTCAATCAAATACGCAGTCTGGTCTTCTTCTCGACTAAACGAAGGCGTAGCAATGAGTCGTTTTAATAATTCAATGGAGTCGCTGGTTAGGCTTTCAATTAAGTTTGCAATGGCCATACGTAAAAAGTTAAAATGGATCAAACCCGAAGACCTGATCCATTTCTGGGGTGTTAAACAGAGAGTGACTGAGTAAATCGCTCCGCTAAATTTTCGATATCCTGCCTCCGGGCTATGTCCTGAAGCCATTCCGCTGGTAAGGCCTGAAATCCATAATATACGCCAGATAACCCACCGGTTAAGGAGCCCGTAGTATCGGTATTATCACCCAGGTTGACCGCTTTCAGGACGGCTTCTGAAAAGGACTGAGACGTAAGGAAACACCATAAAGCTGCTTCCAGCGAATGCACGACGTAACCGGAGGAGAAAATTTCGGATTCGGGAATCCGGGTCAGGTCTTCTTTGAGAATTCTGGCAAACAGCTCGCATTCATCCGCGGGCCCGGTTTCTTCAAAAAACGGACACATGGTTTGCTGGATGCTGTAATAAGCCTCAATTTTATCTTTTCCGGAAAGTAGTTCCTGAATATAACTCACCAGCAGAAAGCAGGCATGAGCCGAACGGATGTGTCCATGGGTAATAGCCGACGTTTTCCGAACCAGTTCAAAACGCTCTCCCATACTCAGATGGGGCTTGCGGTACTGCAGGTAAAACGCTAAGGGAGGAATCCGCATGAGTGAGCCATTGCCATTACACAGTTCGCTTACTTCACCGGCTTCGGTAGGTTCTGCTCCGTTCTCCAGCCGGTCCAGCGAGTTACGGGTGGCAAAACCAATGTCAAAAACAACGCCATTGGCCGTCCATTCGCCCTGATGATACCAGCTTAAAAAACGATTGGCCAGGTCCCGGTAATTCAGGCCATGGATCAGCGTTTCTACGGTCTGATAGGTCAGAGCACTATCATCCGACCAGGTACCGGCGGGCTGATAATGCGTCCCGAATGCTCTCAGGCCATTGACGGGTTTTTCCTTTAAAAACTTACGGTTTGAAAATTCCACCGGAACGCCCATTGCATCTCCAATGGCAGTGCCTAAAAGATAGCCTTTTACTTGGGAGTCGAGGTGATTCATAAGGTGTTGCGTATAATAATAGAGTCGGTTACTTCAGCCGGATGCGAGTACCGGCAGAACCTTCGGAAACGGCCTGACGTAAATCAGCCGCGTGGCAAATGGTTACCTGCTTTACGCCATCCGCTAAGGCTTTGAAGGCATTATCCAGCTTGGGAACCATTCCGGCGTAAATGGCACCGGAAGCTTTATGTTCGGCGTACGTTTCGGGTAACAGTTCTGGAATGACACTGGAATCGTCGTCGGGATTAGTCAGTACGCCCTTTTTTTCGAAACAATATACCAAATTTACTTCAAAATGCTTCGCCAACGCTACCGAGATGGCCTGAGCCTGCGTATCCGCATTGGTATTCAGCATGGAAGCCAGGGAGGCGTCGAAAGTCAGGGGAGCGAAAACGGGAACCAGTCCTACTTCCAGAAAACGCTTGATTTGCTCATCGTTCACGGATTCAATATCTCCGACAAACCCGTAATCAACGCTCCAGCCCGTCCGTTTTCTGGAACGGATAATACCTCCATCGGCTCCGGTAAGTCCAAGAGCATTACAGTCCAACGATTGTAACTGAGCAACGAGTTGTTTATTCACCAGTCCGCCGTACACCATCGTAACGACATCGAGCATGGCCGCATCGGTTACCCGGCGACCTTCTACCATGACCGTTTCTACGTCGAGCTTGACGGCTACCTGCGTAGCAATTTTGCCCCCACCATGAACCAGAATTTTAGGTAAGGATAATTCAGCGAAATCGTTGAGGAACTGTTGCCGTAACGTAGGATTATCGACGACATTCCCGCCTATTTTAATGACAGTAAGCATGTTATTTGTTCTTTAATCTGGAAATCTCCAGAGATTCCAAACTTACAGATTCAACAACATTTGCTTGATGACCGCCTGAGCTGCCCAAACCCGATTTCCCGCTTCGTGAATCACAATGGATGAGGGAGAATCCAGCACAGCGTCGTCTACCACAATATTCCGGCGAACGGGGAGACAGTGCATGAATTTGGCATCGTTGGTCAAAGCCATTTTCTCCTGCGTGATCTTCCAGGCGGGATCACTATTCAGGATTTTACCGTAATCTTCGTAAGAAGACCAGTTTTTGGCATAAATAAAGTCAGCCCCTTCAAACGCTTCGCGTTGGTTCTGAGTGACCCGGGCATTGCCGGAAAACTCAGGAGCCAGAGCGTAACCTTCGGGATGGGTAATCACAAAATCCACATCCGCCGCGTTCATCCACTCTGCAAAAGAGTTTGGAACGGCCTGAGGCAAGGCTTTCACGTGCGGAGCCCAGGTTAGTACCACCTTCGGACGAGTTACTTTCTTGTATTCTTCAATGGTAATCAGGTCCGTTAGTGACTGCAACGGGTGACGCGTGGCCGACTCCAGACTCAGGATAGGCACTCCTGCATATTTCACAAACTGCTTAATGACCTCTTCGCCGTAATCCTTCGCCCGATCCGTTAAAGACGGGAAACTCCGAACCCCAATGATGTCGCAATACTGAGCCACGACGGCCGCTGCTTCTTTGATGTGTTCGGCTTTATTTCCGTTCATGATGGCTCCATCCTCAAACTCCAGCCCCCAGGAATCCGACGTCACATTCATCACCATCACTTTCATGCCCAGGTTCTCAGCCGCTTTCTGCGTGCTAAGACGGGTGCGAAGACTGGCATTAAAGAACAGTAATCCAATGGTTTTGTGGTGCCCTAACTGTTCATCCGCAAAGGGATTTTGTTTCAGACGAAGAGCTTCCTGCACCAATCCCGGCAGGTCAGGAACATCATGTACGGAAAGAAATTGTTTCATTAGTTGAGTTTTGTGTTTAGAGTTCAGAGTTTTGTGTTTGGGGTTTAGAGTTATTCAGTACCAGTCATAACTCACTAACTCTAAACCCTAAACTCCAAACTTGCTACGCTGTTACCGCGATTACCTGCTCTAACGCTTCCAGGAAGCGGTCGCTTTCGGTCTGACCGATGGCCAGACTGGGTAATAAACGTAAGGTATGTTTGCCCGCGTAACCGCAGAAAATTTTATGATCGAATAATAAGGTATCGCGAATCTTGTCGACGGGCTGTTCAAACTCAATACCAATCATGAGCCCGCGACCACGAAGTTCCTTGATCCCGCTGATGCCTTTGAGTTGCTCAAACAGATAATCCCCCTGCTTGGCGGCATTTTCGATCAGGTTCTCATTTTTCATAATATCCAGAACCGCTACTGCCGCTGCACAGGCCAGATGGTTTCCACCAAACGTCGTTCCTAACAGGCCGAATTTTGCATGGAACTTGGGAGAAATCAGAACGCTGCCAATTGGGAAACCGTTACCCATGCCTTTGGCCGTCGTAATCAGGTCGGGTTCAACGCCCGTGAACTGGTGCGAGAAAAACTTACCACTGCGACCGTATCCACACTGAACGGAATCCAGAATTAATACCGAGCCAAACTGATCGCAAAGCTGACGAGCCGCCTGAAGGAATTCAGCCGAAGTCACTTTGATCCCTCCTACGCCCTGAATGCCTTCCACGATTACCGCACAGATTTCTTCGCTCATGGCCGCTTTCAAAGCGTCTACGTCGTTGAAAGGAATGAAGGTAACGTGTGAGTTATCATTGATGGGAGCAACAATAGAGGGGTTGTCCGTAACGGCTACCGCCGCTGACGTACGTCCGTGGAAAGCTCCTTTAAAGGCAATTACTTTTTTACGTCCGTTATGAAAAGACGCCAGTTTCAGGGCGTTTTCATTGGCTTCGGCTCCTGAGTTAACCAGAAAAACGGAGTAATCGGAATACCCTGAAAGCTCCCCTAGTTTCTGACCCAGTTCTTTTTGAATGGGAATCTGAACCGAGTTTGAATAGAACCCGATTTGTGAAAGCTGACGCGTAATTGCTTCCACGTAATAAGGATGGGAATGGCCCACGGAAATAACCGCGTGACCACCGTATAAGTCCAGGTATTGATCGCCTTTCTTATCCCAGAGGTAACTCCCCTGAGCTTTCACAGGCTCAATATCATAGAGCGGATAGACGTTGAATGGATTCATTGAATGCTATGTTTGGGGGTTGATCGGGTTTGAGAGTTGATTTAGTTTGAGCGGTTTGAAAAGTTTGAGTTCCTTGAATCTTCCTCAAACTAAATCAAACGCTCAAACCGAATCAAACTTTATTGAACCTGATCAAACGCTTCATTTAAAAACCGACTGACTTCAGATTCAGACCGGTTTTCTCGTCCAGTCCGAATAATAAGTTCATGTTCTGAACCGCCTGACCGGAAGCTCCTTTCGTGAGGTTATCGATAATACTGGTGATCAACAGATTACCTTCTGCCACTTCCAGATGCACAATGCCTTTATTGGTATTTACCACCTGCTTCACATCAATGCTGGCCTCACTTACGTGCGTGAAGGGATGCGGGGCATAATAGGATCGGTAAAGCTCCCTGGCGTCTTCCAGCGTTCCGGCGTAAGGTGTGTACACGTTAGCCATAATGCCCCGCGTGAAGTTACCCCGGTAGGGAATGAAGTTAATGGCCTGTGAAAAATCCGGTTGACCTTTTCGCAGTACCATTCCGATTTCGGTCAGGTGCTGGTGATTAAAAGCCTTATAAATGCTGATGTTGTTATTCCGCCAGCTAAAATGGCTCGTGGCACTCAGCGATTGCCCCGCCCCGGTGCTACCCGTCACGGCCGAAATATGAACATCATTCGTTAATAAACCCGACTGAGCGAGGGGTAATAAAGCCAGCTCAATGCTCGTAGCGAAACATCCAGGATTAGCAATTTTCTGAGCCTGACGGATGGCATCTCGCTGTAATTCAGGCAATCCATATACGAACCCATTGGACTCATCCCGAAAATCCGTACTCAAATCAATGACTTTCAGATTTTCAAAAGCCGGATTGGCCGCCAGAAATTTCCTGGATTCGCCGTGTCCGGAACACAGGAAAACCACGTCTATATCCGTATGAAATTCCTCTGAAAAGGTAAGGTCCGTATCTCCGAATAAGTCTGTGTGCGTCGAAGCGACGGGTTTGCCCGCCTGACTCTTCGAGTGAGCATACACGATTTCTGCTTCGGGGTGATGGATTAAAATACGAAGCAACTCACCACCCGTGTAGCCCGCCGCTCCAATGATACCAACTTTCATTGTATTGTTGTTGGTTGTTGGTTGTCAGTTATTAGTAGTTAGAACAATTCCCATCAACTAACAACCAGCAACCAACAACTCATTTTAGTCGTTCAACTCAGTGATTTTACGGTGAATCATGGTCTGATTCGAAGCAATTTTCGAGAAGCCGCGAACGTCATCTCCCGACCAGGCATTGTTCATTTCACCGTAGCTGCCGAAGACATTACTCATCAGATCAAACGGCGAGTGAATACCCGTTACAAAGAAACGGTAGGGCTGTAACTGCACCTGTACCTGACCCGTTACGTGTTGCTGCGTGCTTTCGAGGAACGTCTCCACATCCCGCATGGCGGGCTCCAGGAACTGACCTTTGTGCAACAGGCTACCGTACTGACCCGACAGTTGTTCCTTGAAGAAAATCTGCTGTTCGGTTAATACGTGTTTTTCGAGTAAGTGGTGAGCTTTAATAATGATCAGCGGAGCGGCGGCTTCAAAACCTACCCGTCCTTTAATCCCAATGATGGTATCCCCCACGTGAATGTCACGACCTACGGCAAACGGAGCCGCTACGTCCTGTAATTTACGGATCGCGTCCACGGGGTTTTCGAAGCTTTCGCCATTTACCCCTTTCAGTTCACCGGCCACGAAATCAAGCGTTACGGTTTCTGTATCCTGACGCTGTAATTGCGTAGGCCAGGCTTCTTCGGGTAAAAATCCATCGGAGGTTAAGGTTTCTTTCCCGCCTACTGACGTACCCCATAACCCTTTGTTGATGGAATACGTAGTCTTGGTCCAGTCACGAACCACGCCTTTGCCTTTCAGGTATTCAATTTCTGCTTCCCGGCTCAGACGTAAGTCACGAATCGGAGTAATGATTTCTACTTCAGGAACCACAATCCGGAACACCATATCGAAACGAACCTGATCGTTACCCGCACCCGTACTGCCGTGAGCGACGGCCGTTGCTCCAATTTGTTTGGCATACTCCGCTACGGCCAGGGCCTGAAATACCCGTTCGGCACTTACCGACAGCGGATACGTATTGTTTTTCAGTACGTTTCCAAAAACGAGATACTTCAGACAGTTTTCGTAGTAGTCATTCACGACGTCAAGCGTGGCGTGGCTGGCTACCCCCAATTCATAGGCATTGCGTTCTACCTGCTGTAAATCCGCCTGGGTAAATCCGCCAGTATCCACTAATACGGAATGAACTTCATAGCCCTGATCGTCCGACAGGTATTTCACACAAAAAGAGGTGTCAAGACCACCACTGTACGCCAATACAACTTTGGGTTTACTCATGGAATTTGGTTGAGTGCGGATTCGGAAATGCGGTTTCTGGAGGTTATGCCTATAATTTCCGGTCCTGGTTATGTTCAATCAATAAATACTTATAAAAAAGCGGGAAGGAATCGCTCCCACCCGCCAAAATTATACGAAAACGTATAACCATTAACTATGCAACAGTTAACGATTCGTGAATAACTAATGAACGGGTTCTTCGATTTCTTCTTTTTCGTGATGCCTTAATAAAAGCCGTTGCTTGATTTTGTTCCAACGCTCATAAATCTTGGCGTTTTTCAGGAAATTCCACTTCGGCTTTTTTTCCTTTTCCTTCTCCCAGGAAGGATCAAACATCATTCCCGTGCAAAGGCAATGCTTCCGACCCGTACGGCTCAGAACATCAAAGTTTACGCAGGAAGAACAGCCTTTCCAGAAGGCATCATCCACGGGCAACTCACTAAACGTGGTAGGCTTATACCCCAGTTCGGAGTTAATTTTCATCACCGCCAGACTCGTGGTAATACCAATAATCCGGGCGTTGGGATATTTATGACGGGAAAGTTCAAAAGCTTTTTCCTTGATCATCTTGGCCAGACCACTTTTACGATGATCCGGATGGACAATCAGACCCGAGTTGGCCACGAATTTACCGTGATCCCAGGTTTCGATGTAACAAAAGCCCACCCATTCTCCTCGACGAGTCATCGCAACAATGGCTTTTCCTTCTTCCATTTTACGACGGAGGTATTCAGGCGAGCGTTTGGCAATGCCTGTGCCGCGTTGCTTGGCACTTTCTTCCATGTGCCAGCAAATCTCTTCGGCAAGGTACAGATGCTCTTTCGAGGCAATCTGGACTTTATATTCGTTCATTTGATTACTTAAAACAGGAACTTGTGTTGAATGAAAGTACACTGGCTCATGGTCAGGTAGCCTTGCTTAACGACTCATACAACCCTAAAAGGAAGAAAATAGTGTGCCGGAATGGCCAGAAATCACAGGCGTACCGGCCTCCGTCGTTCAGGCCTGAAGAGCGGCCTACGCGGGGGCAGGATACTAAAGAAAGGCTCGATAATGGCCCGTGAATTCATTTTCTTTTGGAGATATTTTTGAAAACGACGCAAAGTTTAGAAAAACGAAAGCGTTCTTGCAAACATTGCACGTTTTTTTTCTTTACATTAGTTTTACTTGTCAGACGCTGAGGTCTTGTATCTATATAAACGACCCTGGTGAATTTTTTGTTCCGAATTTATGACTAATCTTACAGCAGACGATCTGCTCTATGGCTATATGAGTGGGATTTTTCCCATGGCGGATTCGGATGGTACCCTGTACTGGTACTCTCCCGAACCCCGGGCCATCATTCCCATTGATACCTATAAACCAGCCAAATCCTTACGCCCCATCCTGAATAAGAACACGTTTGAGATTCGTATCAATCATGACTTTGAGGGAGTCATGCGGGGCTGTGCCCGCATCCGGGTGGGTGAAGACAGCACCTGGATTTCCGAAGAAATTATTACGGCTTACACGGAGTTATTTGAAATGGGATATGCTCATTCCGTAGAAGCTTACGTGAACAACACCCTGGCCGGAGGTCTGTATGGCGTGGCCATTGGCGGGGCCTTTTATGGGGAATCTATGTTCTATAATATCCCCAATGCGTCCAAAGTGGCGTTTCATTATTTAATCGAAAGGTTACGGGAACGTCAGTATTACCTGCTCGATACGCAGTTCATCAACGATAATGTGAAACGCTACGGGGCGATTGAAATTCCAAGGGCCGAATACATGTTCCGACTACGGATTGCCCTTCAGCAACGGTGCCAGTTTGCGGATACCTCCCCCCATCCACTGCCTTATCCTTTTCCTGCTATTATTAAGCACAAGAGCTAGCGTAAACCAGCTTTTTCGCTGGCAGCCCTTCCTCAATCCAGCAATTCAATAACAATGAAAAGCCAGCGGCAATAAAAAGCTACCAGCAAAAAAGCTGGTAGCACGTATTAAACAACAAAAATGCCGCTGGTAGCCTAAGACCTGAGCGAAAATCCCTTTCAATAAAAAAGCTGCCAGCGGAAAAGCTCGCTGGACCACACTGGCAGCATGCATTTGAATTCCTGAATTAATTCCGTCGGTTCACATCACTGCCACCCGATTTCCGACCCCCTACTTCTTTGGCATTCCCGGAATAGTTGATATCGCTGCCTCCGCTGGCTTCTGCTGTAATCTCATCTTCTGCGTACACATGAGCATCGGAACCTCCCGAAGCTTTTACCCGCACGATGCCCGCTCTAAATCCGGAAGCCTTGATATCTGAACCTCCACTGGCTACGGCATCAAACACGCCAGCACTACCTTTCAGATACGCATCCGAACCCCCTCCCGCAGTTAATACCAGATGTTCGGCTTTCAGTTCAACTTTTGCGTCAGAGCCACCGCCCAAATCCATGGTCAGATTTTTGACGTTCCACTGGTTCTGGGAATAAATATCAGAACCGCCGCCAGCTCTGAGTTTTTCCAGCGTTTTAAAAGAAATATAAGCTTTCGCCGAACGCCCGGCTCCCCAATTGCCGAAAGGTCCGTTTCGATCAATTTTCAGAATGAGTGTACCGTCCCTGATTTCAGTAATTACTTCTTTTTCTTCGTATCCTTTTACTTCCAGTTTCAGCGAGTTGCTGTTACCCTGAGTCAGATACACGTCAATGCCGCTATTGGCCTGAATTGCGGTAAAATTCCCTACCGAGCGAGCCTGTTGCCAGTTTTGGGCCTGAGCAGCGAGCGATAGAGTGATGATTCCGGAAAGGGTTAATAAGGTTGATTTCATGATGGTAAAGACAGTTATGGTTGGCAGTCACGAATGTCATGGTACGATACAGATGGATTACCGCGGCAAGACGTTGCACGGAAGAAATAAATAGCCCCCACTACAGGTAGTGAGGGCATGTTCGAGTTTTGGTTAAAAGAAAGCCGCAATAACTTAAAAGAGAGTAGTTCTGGCAGTAATCTTACTTGACTTTTAAGTTTCGGGAAGGGGTAAAATCCTTACTGAGTTCTTCCCGAAATTTAATTTATGAAACTAGTTTGGATGGACAAAATCAGCAATGAATTACTTGGCCATTACGACCGTCCCGTTCACCAGGTATGTAGCTTTGTCGGTGTTCAGGTTATACACTTTACTGACCGAACGAGCCGCAGACTGCGTTGTAAAGACGTCGTATTTTTTTAGTGTATTCGTTTCGGAATCCCGGTAATACATGACATCTCCTACTCGCACCTCACTCATGGGTTTCACGCCACTTTCCGTTAAAACGGGATGGTTAGCGGTGGCTTCCAGCGTAACGCTTTCCCAGCCGGGCTTTGCAGAGGCAGTTACCTTGGAGCCTGCTTCCACCAGCGTTACTCGGGTTAAATCAAACCTTTGATCGTCGTGAACCGTCAGCCCTGCTACGGTTGCGATTTCTGAAACCTGGGTTAATGCCTGATAGCTCTGAATCTGATCTCCGGCGGCTATTTCCGAAATGATTCGGGTCGTGCCATCCGCCAAGGTTACCAGAGCATCAGCGGGAAAGCAATATTCGATTTTCTCGCCTTCCTCAGCGGCTGCCGGAGCTCCGCCAACGCCCGATTTGGTCAATACAAAGGCCATACAGGAAGACATTCCTTTCATGGCTTCTTCACCGTACTTTAACTCGTCGATGTATTTGCCCCAAACGTCACCGGGAGCGTCTGGACTGGGCAGAGGAAACTGTCGAAGTTTGCCATCCTTGGGCGTTGTATAGATGGCATACATCCCCAGTTCGGCCATTTTCTCGGTTTCAAACAACTTGTATAGATAGACCCGACGTTCCGTACCATCTGAAAACTTGAATACAAAAGGATCTCCTATGCGATCCAGAATGAAATTTCCGGCCTTTACGTAACTATCTTTATCCAGATTTTTTACGGCAATTTTCTTGGCCGCATCAAATTCAGCGGAAGTGATGGGACGTTTTTCAGAATCTTGAGCCCAACTGTTCAGTGAAACCAAAGCAGCGACTCCCAGTGTCAGGAAAATTTTCTTCATAAAACTACGGTTGCAGAGTTAGTTAGTAGGTCATGTATCCGTTACTCCTTAGTAAATCAGAAGAGTAATGCTCAATCGGTCATCCCGCTGAGACGCGTTTATGTAAGGAATCCACCGCAAAACGGGCTGATTCAAACGCTCCGGCCATCCAGGCGGGCAGGTTGCTGGCGTGTTCACCGGCAAAATAAATATCGTCGTCGTTTTTCGTCATCGTGGCGTACAACCGCTGCCGATTAGCCTCGGAATAAATCCCCCAGCCGCCCTGCGAATACGGGATTTTGTGCCAGGCTAAGGAGAAGGCATTTTCAAATTCTTCTTTATACTGCGGATGAATTTTTGAGCCCTGTTCAAAGGCTAGTTTCTGACGTTCGGCAATGGATAATTCTCCTACTTTCTTAGCCAGACCGTGGAAGTTATACATTCCTTTCAGCACACCTTTTTCGCCCAGCATGCCATGAGCCGGATAGAAAATCTGGGTAATGTCCATATTGGTTTTCGTAATACCCCCGAAAATTTTATCATCTTCCTCCCAGAAACGACGCTTGAACTGCATGCCGATTTTGCAGGTTTCCATGTAGGGTACGAAGTCGGCTACCCGCTGCACTTCGCCGGAAAGATCGGATGGAATTTTTCGGAGGATGGGTAAAGGCAAGGTGCAAATGCAGTAATCGCCCTTCATTTCCAGTTTCTGCCCACTTTTTTTATCCTGATACACAATGCGTACCCCCGGATTGGTTTTGCGGATCTCCAGAATTTCGCAGGAACGTTTAATCTTATCCCCCAGCACCTTTTCAAACGCTTTGGGAATCATGTCCATGCCCCCCACGGGCTGTAGCAACACGGGTTGCTGATTAAAGGTGTACTCACCCACATTCGCGAAAGCCGGATGCGTTAATCCTGATTCCACGATGTCTTTCAGGGCATAAGGCTGAGCAATTTTACCACTCTGCAGGCCCGCTCCCGGAGCCATTTCGTAGCCATGACGCTCGGAGCCCTTGTATTTCTTATTAATATCCAAATCGCCCTCTTCGCGTAACCAGGCTACGTACCGATCCATATCTTCTTTGGACATTTCCAGATCGAGAGCATTCTGATCAATCGCTTTGGCGACTAATTCGGTCAGGTAACCCCGCATGTCGGCGTGGATTTCACGAGCCCTTACCCGCTTGTTAGCCAACGCTCCGCGGTTACTTTCTGAATATTGATAGCCCGCTTCATTGAGATTCCCAAAAATCTCAACGGGCACTTTTAATTCTCTGCAATACTGAACCGTCAGCTGATGATGATGCGGAATCCGGGCCGCCCCGGCATTGAGGTAATTTCCTTCGTCAAACTGGCAAACCTGTTTTTCTCCTCCGATCTCCGTTTCTGTCGTCCCTTTCCGGATGGTCCAGATCCGACCACCCGCCCGTTCGCGGGCTTCCAGCAACACACATTCATACCCCAGTTTGCCTAACTCATAGGCCGCCGACATACCCGCCAGCCCGGCACCGAGAATGATTACCCTTTTGCCATTGGGTTTTTCGTTACGGGGTAAGTTAAATGCCTGGGCAGGAGAACCTGAAAGAAAGCCCAAAGCAACCATGGCCAGGTAACTGTTACCCGACTTTTCAATAAAATCTCTTCTGGTCATATGGGGAAAGAAAGCAAATGGTTAGAGCATTCCGATAAAGCTCGCCTGGTATGCTGTTCCCATCGGTTAACCAATCAGCTGATTATCCATAGGATTACTTTCATACCAGGCGAAGCTATCCAGCCAACCGGATTAGGAAACCACCTTCGTGAAAGCGTCCGTGAAGGCTTTCATTTCATCCATGGTTCCAATGGAGACCCGGCACCAGTGTTGGCCATCGAAGAACCAGTTCCGTACCATAACGCCTTCCTGCATTAGCTTAGCCGTTAATTCCGTGCCTTTCATGTTCACGGGAAACAGCATAAAGTTAGCGTACGAAGGGATAACCTTATAACCCGCTTTCTTCAGGAAATCAGCCGTATATTTTCTCGATTCAGTCGTCTTGGTTAATACCATTTTAGAATTTTCCGTATCCGCGAAAGCGGCCTGAGCCGCCATAATCGTCGGGAGCGATACACCAAAACCATTCATGGTGTATTTTGAAATATCCTGTAAGAGTTCAGGCTTACCAATGGCATATCCCAGACGCATGCCCGCGAAGGCGTACAGCTTAGACATCGTACGAAGCACAATCACATTTTTGCCTTCTTTTACTTTGTCCACCATGCAATCTGTTTTAGGATCGTTGGCGTAGTCAATATAGGCTTCGTCTACCAATACCGGAACCTTCGGCGAAACTTCATCAATGAATTTCCGCAGTTGATCGGCAGGTAACAGATTACCCGTAGGGTTATTTGGGTTACAGATATAGATCAGACTGTGCTTAGCCGGATCTATTTTCCTGGCCATCGCATCCAGATCGTACTGATACTCAGGCGTCAGTTTGACCTTATCTATCGGAAACTTCTCGTCATTCCCCGAGATATAGCAGGGATCCCCTACCATGATGGTTCCTTTCGTAGCAAAATGCATCAGGCTGGCGTTCAGCAACTCCGTTGAGCCACAACCTAATTTGATGTAACTTTTGGAAGGACCACCCCAACCGCCGCCCCCCGAAGGGTTCTGTGGCATCGGGATTCCATCTTTTTCCGAAATAACTTTATACAAATCCATAGAAGCACGGCCCGCGTAACGGTTGGCTTCCATCAGAGAGCTATGAACAGCCTCTTTCGTTTTTACTGAAAGTCCCCAGGGGTTTTCATTCGCACTTAAACGGGCTTTAACGGCTGCAGGAGGCATGGCATCTGCCAGCATGGCCGCCCGAAACTCGTGGGATAAATCCAGGTAAAGTTCCTGGCGAGCGGTAGGGTCTGCATAAGCTTTTTGCAGAAGAGCAGGCAGAGCGGTCGCCCCTACAGTCAGAGCCGCTGAATTTTTAAGCCAATTACGACGATTCATCTTTTCGTAAGAGTTTGATGGTTTGTGGTATGCGTGCGACCTAAAATGGGACTTTAAGAAAGAGGAAGTAGAAAATTTTAGTATAAGTAATTTTTAATTAAAAAATATTTTCCTTTCCGAGCATAAAAATAAGAATTATTTGGTCTTCCACCAAATACGAATTCACATCTATTTATTAATGTTTTGCAATTATATGTCCAATAATGGCCTTTTATCAAACCTATTTTTTATCATTTACCATTTTACAAGACAAAAATTATCATTTTTTAAACCTGTAATTAACTAATTCTCAATATCTCCCTAAGCTATCTGGATTGCCGCCCAATTATTTACCTTTGTGGCAGTATGAAGCCTATCCTTGTTATTAAATTCGGCACAGCCAGCATTACCAAAGCCAATGGAGAGATCAATGAAGCAACGATTCTTGAAATTGCCCGGCAGGCTGCTCAGTTACATGATCAGTACCGCATTGTTCTCGTATCATCGGGGGCCGTCGGGGCTGGTAAAGCTTATCTGAAAGAATACCGCGGCGAACTAACGCAACGCAAAGCCGCCGCTGCTATTGGCAATCCCCTCCTGTTAGGTTTGTACGCCAAGTACTTTGGTGCCTTCGGAATTCCGGTGGCTCAGAACCTGTGCGAGCGTAGTCACTTCGCCAATCGACCGCAGTTTCTGCAATTGAAAGAAACCTACGAAACGCTTTGGGAAAACGGCGTCATTCCGATTGCCAACGAAAATGATGTGGTATCAGATCTGGAGCTGAAGTTTTCTGATAACGATGAACTGGCCACCCTGCTGGCCGCTGGCCTGGGAGCTGATACGTTATTATTCAGTACGTCCGTTGGCGGATTGCTGGATAAAGAACATAGCATCGTCCCTCGGGTCGATCGGATTGATGAAAATATTCTTGGTATGGCTGATACTTCCAAGTCAGCCGTGGGTTTGGGTGGAATGGTTTCGAAGTTAAGCTTCGCCAAGCGAGCCGTTCGGATGGGCATCCGGGTTGTCATCTTCGGAATTCATACACCGGAAGGCATTTTAAATGCCCTGAAAGAAGAAACCGGAACCGTGTTCACACCCGACAAAGTTTCACTGAAAGCCCGTCAGAAATGGCTCGGAACGGCCAGTCTGGTTACGGGCCAGTTAAAAGTGGACGATGGAGCCGTGAAAGCTTTATTGTCCCGACGCAGCTTACTGGCCGTGGGCATTGCAGAAGTCATGGGAGAATTCGACCGGGGCGAGGTCATTGAAATCACGGATGAAGACGGCCAGATTATTGCCGTAGCCAAAGCCCGTGAATCTTCGATTACCGTTTCACAAAATCTGAAAACCCAAAACTTCGCCGTTGCTCACGCCGACGATATTGTCTTATTGTAGTTTTCCGTTTGCTGTTTACAGTTTTTAATTGAGCTAGCTTCGGGTGTACTCATTCGTACAAAACTGTAAACCGTAAACTGAAAACTGAAAACTCATCCATCCCATGCAGGAAACCTTGAGTATTCTTCCCCAACTCGAAGCTACCCACGCCGCAGCTCCGGCGGTTCGGCGACTGAGCGATGCACAAAAAGCAGCCATTCTGAATCGACTGGCGGACCTGTTGCAGGAAAGCTCGGCCCAGATTCAGACTGAAAATCAGAAAGACCTCGAGCGAATGCCACAAAGTGATCCTAAATGGGATCGCTTGTTATTAAACGCTGAACGGATTCAGGGCTTAGCTCAGAGTGTTCGGGACATTGCTCAGTTACCCGATCCCAGCGGGCAAATGCTGCTGGAACGGGAGTTACCCAATGGCTTGCAGCTGAAAAAAATAGCGGTGCCTCTGGGTGTGGTGGGAGTTATCTACGAATCACGGCCCAATGTCACAATTGATGTCACGGCCCTTTGCCTGCGGTCGGGCAACGCGGTGGTCTTACGCGGCGGCAGTGACGCCTGGTTTACCAATCAGTACCTCGTTTCGCTCATCCATCAGGTATTGACCGAGTTCGGCGTTCCTTCCGCCGTGATCACGCTTCTGCCTACGAACCGCGAATTGATGAAAGAGCTGTTAACCGCTACGCGTTACGTGGACATCATCATTCCCCGGGGTTCCAGTGCCCTGATTCAGTTTGTCCGGCAACATTCCCTGATTCCAACCATCGAAACCGGAGCGGGCGTTGTTCATACCTACGTTCAGGAAGAAGCCGATCTGGAAAAGGCCCGTGACATTGTAGTGAATGCCCGGGTGTCCCGACCTTCGGTCTGTAACTCGCTCGATTGCATTCTGGTCGATCAGGGCGTCGCATCTGCGTTCCTGCCCATGCTTTGTGCGGATTTTGAACAGTGGAATGTGGAAGTGTACGCAGATTCTGCCGCGTATTACGTGCTTGAAAAAACGGGTTATCCCTTCTTACGCCACGCTCAAACCGAAGATTTCGGAAAAGAATGGCTGGATTATAAAATCACTATTAAAGTAGTAACCGGACTCGACGAAGCTCTGGAACACATCCGGACGTATTCTTCCCGGCATTCGGAAGCCATTGTTTCTGAGAACGCACAGGTATGTCAGCGTTTTCTGGAAGAAGTGGACGCGGCAGCCGTTTACGCCAATGCCTCGACTCGTTTTACGGATGGTGGTGAATTTGGCCTAGGGGCCGAAATTGGCATCAGCACGCAGAAATTACACGCTCGCGGGCCTTTTGCTCTGGAAAAACTGCTTACCGAGAAATGGGTTATCCAGGGGAACGGGCAGGTTCGCTGGTAATCTTCTTATCTGAAAATATTCATTAAAAAGGGAGGGCTGGTGTTGCTACCAGCCCTCCCTTTTTAATGAAATAACGCTTCTGATTTCATCCTCCACATTTGCCATTAGATCGCTTCGGGGGTGGCTCCCTCTTCTTCCTGGAGCTTATCTTTCGCGTCTTTATAAGCCTCCTCAATAGAGTGTGATTTTCGTAAATCGCTGGCCTTGCGGGTTAGTTCGGCCAACGTTTCGTAGTGCCGGCAAAGCACATCCAGCTCATCCTGATCCAGTGTCTCTACGCCTACCAGTCGGTTACTGGCTCCTTTGGTAGCCGCAATTAACTCGTTCAGTTTTAACTGAATCGAAACGGAATCCTTATTCTGAGCTTTCTGAATGACGAATACCATTAAGAAGGTGATGATCGTGGTTCCGGTGTTGATCACCAGCTGCCAGGTTTCGGAGTAATGAAAAAAGGGACCGGAAATGGCCCAGACCAGTACCACCGCCAGAGCCGTCAGAAATGCCGCCGGACTTCCGGTGGCCCGGGTGACCCAGGATGAAAAACTTTCAAAAAGTTTGTGTTTAGGGGGCGTACTTGCGTCAGAATGAGGGGTGTTTTTCATAATTGTTTAGGTAAAGTTCTTGCCCTATACTTTCTAAAAAACTATTCTCAATTCCATAAAAAAGGCCTCACTTGAGCAAGTAAGGCCTTTTTTTAAGCAAAAGTTAATCTACATATTCAGATAACGAAGCAGTAAGTCCAGTCGTTCCTGATCAGTGGTATCCAGAGCTTCCGCCGTAAAAACGGATTCAATGATGTAATTGTAACGCTCGAACGTAGCGATAACCGCCTTGATGTTCCGACGGTTTAGCTTCAGGGTTAACCGCCCGGGCTGATTATTTTCGTAATTACCCGTATTGAAATAACTGCTGATAATCTTCACATCGTTCGATTCTACCAGACGACTCACTTCGCTCATCGAGTAGTCCCGGTCGTCCATCTGGAGGACCAGTATGGCTCCTTCTTCCTGCGTCCCTAAATCCGTGGCAAAACGCTTCAGCAGCTCATTTACGGAGATACTCCCCACAAAAGTCTGATCTTCATCCACTACGGGCAGCACATCCAGCTGATACAACTGCGTCGTTCGCAGAAGATCATACACGTGCTGATAGGGCTGCACCGAAACCGTGGGGTGTTCGGGCTGTACTTCCGTTAGAAAATCTTCCTCGTCAGCATTCATCAGACGCTCTTCTGAAAGAATTCCGGCGTAGCGTTCCTCTTCAGCCAGGACTAACTGAGTCATTCGAAATTCCTGCATCCAGTCCAGAGCCTTCCCAACGGTATCCGTGGGTCGCAACGTGGGTAATAAGGGGTCAATCAATTCTTCAGCGAGCATAAGGCTATGGGTTATATGAATGCTTGTCCGGTTTTCTCGATAGTACCTTTTGTTAAAGTAAGACAGAATGTTGAAATACGCAAAAGACAGGTTAATTTTCGATCAGAGCCTCCTGAGTGGTTCTTTTCAGGAATTTAGCCAGAATGACATTGAATTCATCCGCGTGTTCCATCATTGGAGCATGACAGCATTTATCAATAAAAAAGAGTTCCGAATTCGGAATAAGCCGATTAAATTCATGGGCCACCGCCGGAGGAGTAATCGTATCATTCAGTCCCCAGATCAACAGCGTAGGTACTTTGATCTGATCCAGATCCTTGCCGACGTTGTTACGCTGAGCCGACTTGGCAATCTGAACGATGCTCATGCATTTCGGAATGCTGTTCGTGATTTCGAAGCATTCTTCAATCAGATCCGGGGTAGCGACGTTAGGATCGTAGAAAGTGTAAGATACCCGCTCGCGGATGTATTCGTAACTTCCCCGCTTGGGATAACTACCTCCCATGGCGTTTTCAAACAACCCAGAACTACCCGTCAATACCAGACGTTTTACATTCGATGGATTTTTAATCGTATACAATAACGCAATGTGGCCCCCTAAAGAGTTCCCTACCAGGGTCAGGTCCGTCAGATTACGATCAATGACAAATTTTTCAACGAACGCGGTTAAGCCTTCGACCCCTGCTTCGCGGGGAGGCATTTCATAGACTGGCATCAGGGGAATAATCACCCGATACTGGTCTCTGAACGTATTAATGACCGAATCCCAATTCGAAAGGGCTCCGAATAAGCCATGAAGCATCATGACAATTTCGCCCTGTCCTTCGTCAATGAATTGGTAGCCGTCTTCTTGTTTAATTGAATAGTTCATTTCACGGATTAAGACAATCGTTGAAGCAAAATAAAGCATTTTTTCTTTGAAAGGTTCAAAAAAGAGATGCTCCTTTTTTTGATAAAGTGATGAAAATAGATAATTCTTAAGTGAAAGACAACATCTTTGAATCGTAGATTTGTTAGATTTTTGAAGAAAATACTTCAGTATTCTTTATGCAACTTCCTGATTCCCTGCTTCAATCCTTACAGAACGAAAGCAGTTTTCATAAAGACGAGTTCCGGCTGGCTCACGAGCAGCCGGCTCCCGTTTCCATCAGATTAAATCCTTTTAAGGTTATTCCTCCACCGGCCGGATCGACACCAGTTCCGTGGTCGGAATACGGATATTACCTGCCCGAGCGTCCCGTTTTCACGCTGGACCCGCTCTTTCATGCCGGCACCTATTACGTTCAGGAAGCCAGTTCGATGTTTCTGGAAACCTTTTTCAAACAGGTGGCTCCCGAAGGGCCTTTGCGGGTGCTGGACCTGTGTGCCGCCCCCGGAGGCAAGAGCACCTTACTTTCCAGTCTGCTGGATGAAGACTCCCTGCTGGTGTCTAATGAAGTCATTCGTGCACGTTCGGGGGTGTTGGTTGACAACCTGACGAAATGGGGACGCCTCAATTCATTCGTAACCAATAACGATCCCCGCGACTTTCAGCGGTTACCCGGCTTTTTTGATGTTCTGGTGGTTGATGCCCCCTGTTCGGGTTCGGGCTTGTTTCGGAAAGACAGTGAAGCCATTCAGGAGTGGTCGGAAGAAAATGTGGCTCTCTGCTCGCAGCGTCAGCAACGAATTCTGGCGGATGCCTGGCCCTGCCTGAAGGAAGGTGGCGTACTGATTTACTCCACCTGCTCTTATTCCCGCTCCGAGAACGAAGACATTCTGGACTGGTTTTCGGAATCGTTCGGTTGCACGTCGCTCTCCCTTTCAGAGGTGCCCGATGGCATTGTAGAGGTTTGCACGGAAGATAAAAATTACGGCTATCGCTTCTGGCCCGATCAGGTGAAGGGCGAGGGTTTCTTCATTGCCGCTTTTCAGAAAACCGAAGATCAGGACGAGCTTCAGTTTCGGATGAATTACTCCGGAAAAGGCAAAACCAGAAAACAGGAATCCGCCATTTTTGGCGACTGGATTGACCACATTCAGTCGTATGAATGGGTAGAGAAAAACGGTGATTTCTTTTTGTTAAATCCCGATCATCGCGTCGATTTCGAGATCATCAGTCAGCAGTTATACCTTCGTAAAGCGGGCATTCGACTGGGCAAACTGGCCGGTAAAGACCTCATCCCGGATCATGAGCTGGCCCTGAGTACGCTGGTTTCCGAAAAGTCCGTCCCCCGACTGGAACTAAACCGGGAAAATGCGTTGCGTTACCTGAAACGCGAAGACTTTGATTACAAGTCTTCAAAAAAAGGCTGGCATCTGGTTACTTACCAGGGGCATTCGCTGGGCTGGGTGAAGGTATTACCCAATCGGGTGAATAATTACCTTCCCAAAGACTGGCGGATTCTGATGGATATTCGGGAGAATTAAGAGCCCTTAATTCTCCCGAATATCCCTTGGTGTCCATTTCTTTACCATCGGCTGGTGAAGACACCAGCCAAGGCAGGAGTATTTTCCAGCACATAAAGACCTGGAATTACCCCAGACCCCATCAATGGACGTCTCTACGAAAAAGGCCGTCATCTGCGAACAGATGACGGCCTTTTGATTTTTAATAATCCCTTATTTTTTACAGTATAAAGCCAGATGACGGTATCGTAAGAACAGGGTAATATTCAGGAATAACAGGCCATACATTCCTTTCCAGAACAGAAACTGTAACATGGTTCCGGCGATCACGAACACCATTGCTACGATGAAGTAATACATGAGCCATTTGGGACGGCGGGAAAGCATGATGAACGCAATGACATTAAATGGGCTGGTAATGAACATGCTGTAATTCCAGTCGGTAATGCCGTGATTGGTTCCAAACCATAACAGCGTATGGATTACGCCAAAAACGCCGGTAATGAAAAGCAGCGTTCGATCAAAGCTACCGCCGGGACGAATGTTCTTTCTTCTCAGGATCAGAATCAGTAAGGGCGAAGCCGCTATTATCCAGAAAAGGCTTTTCCACAGAAGGCTGGTTTCGACGGGCGTTGCCTCGAAAATCCGGTTGGTTTGCAGAACCAGCTTCTGAGATTTCCCATCCGCACGCACGATTCTTCCCCGATCCAGCATCCGGAGTAAGTTATTAGGAATGTACGCTGACTGATTCGGGGTCGTGATTCGGTCAATGGGGTAACCCAGGGCCAGGTTCAATCCCAGTCGTGACCAGTAACTTTCATGCAGGTAATCATTCATCCAGTCCCGGTACGACTTTCCGATCAGGAAGGTATCTTTTTCATCCAGACGAAGGCTGTCCCCGGCGGCTTCAAAGACTTTGTCGCGTGGACGCGTCGAGCAGTTATCGTAATAAGGTCGATACTGATACGTCTTGTTTTCGGGACGGGCGTTCGTTTCCATCAGGTCGAAAAGACGCTGCTTTTGCTGGGGCGAAAAATTAAGCACCTGTTCGGTTACGCTCCGGTTTTCACTTTTCCAGTATTCCAGCAAGCTATACTGAGGATCCGGGTAATCCAGGGGAGACGTTGTCAGCTGATAAGGCAGGTTGCCCCGCAGGAAATTCCAGTAAAAGCCGGAGGCCCGGAAATCAAACGTACCGTAATTGTACACTTTGTCGATCCCCAACCCCGGATCATAAATCCAGATGGCCGTATGCCCGAAAAAGGTATAAATCTCGTCGCCTGGCCCGACGGTAATCAGACTCACCTTCGCCATCGGACTCAACTGCTGAGCCCCCGACCAAAGCGGAAATGCCAATAAAAAGAAAAGTATAAATCGACGAAAATTCATGTTTCGGGTTTGAAGTTTAGAGTTTCGGGTTCAGCGGCGGCGAGTATGCTATTGGGCAGACTAGCTCCAAACAGCTTAACTCAAAACGCTAAACCCGAAACGCTTTTACGATCCGGCTACGACCAGCACGAACTCTCCCTTGACGCGGTCGGCATGGTCGGTATAATGCTGAATTAATTCGGTTAGGGTTCCGCGAACGGTTTCTTCGAACATTTTCGTCAATTCCCGCGAAACCGATGCCTGACGTTCCGGGCCTAAGACTTCCACCAGCTGTTCCAGTAGCTTTACAATGCGATGCGGAGATTCGTAGAACACCATGGTTCGCTCCTCTTCTACCAGGGCTTTCAGACGGGTTTGACGGCCCTTCTTCTGAGGCAGGAATCCTTCAAAACAGAAACGATCAGTAGGCAGTCCTGAGTTTACCAAAGCCGGAACGAAGGCCGTTGGGCCGGGTAGACATTCCACGTCAAGGCCATTTTTGAGGCATTCACGCACCAGCAGAAAACCAGGATCTGAAATTCCGGGCGTTCCGGCATCTGATACCAGAGCCAGGGTCTTGCCGGATTGCAGCATTTTAATTACTCCGCCCGCCGACGCATGCTCATTGTGGGAATGATGAGCCATCAGAGGCTTCTGAATGTTCAGATGCTTGAGCAACTGGCCCGTCGTGCGGGTATCTTCAGCCAGAATGGCATCGGCTGATTGTAATACTTTCAACGCCCGCAGCGTGATATCATCCAGATTGCCAATCGGTGTAGGCACTAAATACAGTTTCATCAGTTATGTTCAGTGGCAGGACCATGCCCCATTGAAATCAGCAGATGGCTCAGGTCCACATTCCGGTTACTTATGCGAAGGTATCAATAATTTCCGCGAGCTTGCGGTCTTTTTCTGTCACGACATGACCTGCATCGTGCGAGGTCAGGGCAATGCTTACTTTGTTGTAGGAGTTCGACCAGTCGGGATGATGATTGAGCTTTTCGGCTGCCAGGGCTACCCGAGTCATGAACGCAAAGGCTTCCGAAAAATCACTGAATTCAAAGGTTCGCTGGAGCTTATGATCGGTTTCTTTCCACATGAGTGACATTCAATTTTAGGACAAACATACAGGCTCAACCTTTGCCTGAGGCGTATAGGTGGCCTAATTTTTTATACCATGCCTGAATGTTAAAGATGCTTGCCAACCGTCAACTGTCTTCTGCAAGACCATCTGTAAACCTTTAAACGCAAACGATCATGGATGAATACACCACCGAAACCGAGGCTATTAATGATTTAGCATCCCGGGGTTACACCGAAAGCTTTAGCATTGAAAATGGGGCCCTGAATTATCAGTCTTTAGGAATGATTTTACACCCCGAGGATTTTGAAGTGGTAGAAGCCTACCGATTTGAAGGAATCACGGATCCCGGCGATATGTCAGCGGTTTACGCCATTGAATCCAAAGATGGCCACAAGGGAGTGCTGGTGATGGCCTACGGAACCTACTCAGAACCCCTGTCAGCCGAGCTGATTCAAAAACTGGACATGCGAAAGGGAGCCCTGGGCTCTACTGACGCAAAAGGTCAGGAATAGAAAAAGGAGCCTTATGGGGCTCCTTTTTCTGTTTTGTGGATTATCTTAGTTTAAACCGAAATTTATTCCGAGGAATTCATTTTCGCGATATCCAGCTCTCCTTCCCATTTTGAAACTACTGCCGTAGCTACTGCATTTCCAATAACGGAAGTAGAGGAACGGCCCATATCCAGAATCTGGTCAATTCCCAATAACAGGGCCAGTCCTTCGATGGGTAAATCAAACATCGTCATCGTACCGGCAATGATTACCAGCGAGGCTCGCGGCACACCCGCAATGCCTTTGCTGCTTAACATGAGCGTTGCCAGCATGGTAATCTGCTGAGTCGTTGACAAATCCTTACCGTAAGCCTGAGCAATAAAAGCCGTGGCAAAGGTCATGTACATCATGGAACCGTCGAGGTTAAAGGAATACCCCAGGGGTAATACGAAACTGATGATCTTTTCGGAACAGCCGAATTTGCGAAGGGCTTCAATGGTTTGAGGCATGGACGCTTCGGAGCTGGCCGTACTGAAGGACAACAAAGCCGGATCTTTAATTAAGCCCAGTAACTTGAAGTAAGGGATTTTATTGACCAGACAGATGACCCAGAGTACGATAAAGATAAAGAAGAAAAGTCCCACGAAAAAGCTGAAGATCAGGTACGCATAGCCCACGAAAATGCCCAGACCCTCCGTCGCTACTACGGCTGCGATGGCTCCAAATACGCCAAAGGGAGCAAAACCCATGACGTAAGAAACGATTTTGAACATCACGTGCGAAACCGCATCCAGAGCTTTAATCACCACTTTACCCGTCTCACCAATGGCCGCCGTGGCAATTCCGAAGAAAATAGAGAACACAACAATCTGGAGAATCTCATTCGCCGCCATGGATTCTACAATGCTTTGCGGGAAGATGTGGTAAAAGAAAGATTCAACCGAGAACTTCTTCGCCTCTACGCCAATGTCGGTACCCGAAGCGGGCAACGGTAACTGCATGACCTTGCCGGGTTGCAGGAGGTTTACCGTGATTAATCCAGTCAACAGCGAAAGAACGGTAGCGAAGAGGAAATATCCCAGGGTTTTTCCCCCGATGCGACCTACCAGTTTAAAGTCTCCCAGTTTGGCAATACCCACCACCAGCATGGAGAAAACCAGTGGTCCGATAATCATTTTAATCATTCGAAGAAAAACCTTACTTAAAATCTGCAGGTTTTTACTCCACGAAGCCAGAGTTTCCTGGTCGGCAGGGCTGCCCGAATCATAAGCCGAATGGACTACAAATCCTACGACGACGCCCAACACCAATCCAATAAAAATACGCCAGGTAATAGAAAGTTTCATAAAGAAAATTCAGGTAAAATAACAATGGTATGTTGGCCCTTCCGGGTAAAGATAGTGCATCACTAACTCACATTTCACAAGCCCTTGCGTCTATTTTTCGCAAAAATTACTAAAAAAAGCCCCAATATAACGCCCTTTTTAGACGAATCCGTTTGAAAGTTACGCCCTTTCTTGTAGAATTGAGACGTGTTTGCATCCGCCATTGCCATCTCATTAACCAAACATCTTATGAAATCAAAGTTACCTCTGGAGGCAGAAATGGAGCGTTTTTTCCTTCGCACCCTCCCCGCCATGCCCTTTAATGTCAAAGATGGGTTCGTCCAGGTCATGCCCTGGATTGCTCTGATCAATGGCCTGCTGGGCATAGTCCGCCTGCTCAAAGTTTTCAGTGACTCGTATGCGATTTCCATCGGTGTAACCACAGACGCTTCCTTCTCTCTGCTGGCTACTGCCGTTACGGTTATATTTTCGTTATTAGCCTTTCAGCCCCTGCGGGCCAATCGCCGCCGCGGCTGGAATTTTCTGTACTATGCGGTGTTGATCAGTACCGTTCTGAACGTGTTATCCGGCCTGCTGGATTTTCCGTTTGGCCTGGGAGAGATTTTGTTTACCCTTCTTTTTTCTGCGTTTGAGTTATGGGTACTTTTTAACATCCGGGAACGGTACTGGTAAGCTGAATAACCGCAAGGCCCTGGGAAATCCGATCCCCTTAGCCAACGTTTGAACGTTGGCCCAGAGAAGGATCTTCCCTGGGCTGGTTACTAATTCAGCACGCTATCCTTCCCACCGGATCTAAACGTCAGCTCTTCAGGATCGTGTCTGAGGAGCTGATTTGCTTTTTTGGCCGCTTATCCCGTTTTTGAATAGATTAATGCAATAATAGAAACCTTCCGCCGCAGATCGTTTAGCTTTGATCATTCAATAAACGTTAACCTCGTGTCCCATCCTTTACTCGAAACCCGTCATGTCGTCAAGCGTTACTCCAGTCATACGGCTCTGGATGACGTTTCTCTGGACATCCCGCAAGGCCGCATTTTCGGATTGCTTGGCCCTAATGGAGCCGGTAAGACCTCGCTCATTCGAATCATTAACCAGATTACCGCCCCCGACGAAGGGGAAGTTCTGCTGAATGGGGAACGTTTACAGCCGAAGCACATTGCCGACATTGGTTATCTGCCCGAAGAACGCGGTCTGTATAAAAAAATGCAGGTGGGTGATCAGCTGATTTACCTGGCCCGACTGAAAGGACTCTCCCAACGCGAAGCGACGGAACGTCTGAAACGCTGGTTCATCAAATTTGATATCAAAGACTGGTGGGACAAAAAGGTCGAGGATCTCTCCAAAGGCATGGCTCAGAAATGCCAGTTCATTGCCACCATCGTTCACGAACCCAAGCTGGTTATTCTGGACGAACCCTTCTCGGGTTTCGACCCCATTAATGCCAATCTGCTGAAGGACGAAATTCTGGAGTTAAAGCAAAAAGGATCCACCATCATCTTTTCGACGCACCGGATGGAGTCCGTGGAAGAACTCTGCGACTCGATTGCTCTCATCAACCGCTCCAAAGTGGTGCTGAAAGGAGAAAAAAGGGACATCAAACGCCAGTTCATGGATAATACCTATACCCTGGAGTACGCGGGTTCTCTGATTTTACCCTACGAATACGAAGTCATTTCCCGCACCGAACTCGAACCGAATGTGTATCGCACCAACGTTCGCATTGGTTCCGAGGGAAGTGTGAATGCCCTGCTGGCTCTGGTGATTAGCCAGGTCGAACTCAAGTCGTTCAGTGAAAATGTACCTTCATTCAATGATATCTTCATTCGTGTAGTCGGCGAAACGGCTACGCAGGCATTATTACCTTAACCTGACTGACCATGAATAAAATTATTCTCATTCTCCAGCGGGAATACATGACGCGGGTGCGGAAACGTTCGTTCTGGATTACCACGCTGATTACCCCCCTATTAATTACGGCCATCTACGCCATTCCGGCCCTGCTGTTTTTTGCCGGGGGCGACCTGAAAACCATTGAAGTAATTGACGAATCCAATCTCTTCCGGGACAAATTCAAAAGTGGAAAGGATTATGCGTATACGTTCAAGAAAGCTTCCGTAACGCAGGCGAAAGCCGATTTGAAGAAAAATAAAGTCACGGCTCTGGTACATATTCCAGCTGACATCATTGATAACCCCAACGGACTGGAAATTTTTTCCGAGAAAAGCGTAGGCCTCAATTTACAGAATGACATTGAAAACATTGTCCAGGCGGAGGTTCGAAATCAGCGGTTAAAGCGGGCAGGCATTGATACCCAGATCATTGAAGATAACCGGGTTAATGTCAATGCCGAGACTTATAGTTTAACCGAAGGGCAGGAAAAGTCGAGTAATACCGGCGTTTCGATGGGCCTTGGGTACGCCATCGCTCTGTTACTCTACTTCGTCGTGTTCTTCTCGGGATCTCAGGTCATGAACGGCGTGATTGAAGAAAAGAGTAACCGCATCATTGAAGTCATCGTTTCCTCGGTTCGTCCCATTGAGTTAATGATGGGAAAAATTATTGGCGTCGGCCTCGTCGGCTTAACCCAGTTTGTGCTCTGGATTAGCTTAACCATTGCCATCTCGAGTGCGACCACGCATTTTCTGAAAGCCAAACTCGAAGCAAAAGCCAAGACCGAACTGAGTAGTCAGGCCAGCCAGCAACAGGTCGATGCGGCCATCAAGCAAATGAGCGAAGCCGGTCCTGGTTCCAAAGTCATGGGCGTGATGGATACCATCGGTGATTTGCCCTGGGGTAAGATTCTGACCCTGTTCCTCTTTTATTACCTGGGGGGTTACCTCTTCTACAGTGCCCTGTTTGCGGCTGTTGGTTCGGCCGTAGAAAGTCCGCAGGAAGGGCAGCAATTGATCTTCCCGGTAACGATGCCGCTCATTATCAGTATTATGCTGATGAGTTTCATCATTAACGAACCAGACAGCAAAATTGCGTTCTGGGCTTCCATCATTCCATTCACATCTCCGGTGAATATGATGGCCCGAATTCCGTTTGGGGTTGAATGGTGGGAAATTGGGTTGTCCATGGCCTTACTCGTGGTAGGTTTCATCGGCACTACCTGGCTCGCCGCCCGGATTTACCGCGTAGGAATTCTGATGTACGGCAAGAAGGTAACGCTGAAAGAACTCTCTAAATGGCTCTTTTATAAAGTGTAGTTTTCATAACTAAAATTTTCGAGAAATCACCTTTCCGTAAGGAAGGAATAGATTACTTAACAGATTTTAACGCCCCTAGCCCTATTGGTCGGGGGCTTTTTGTTATTTTTGGCCGATCTATCCCTACAACCATCATCCGTAATTAGATTATTTAGCATAAAACTACTTCATGAAAAATTTTCAGCGGCTCAATAACCTTCTGGGTTGGAGTGTCTTTGCCATTGCGTTGTTCACCTATGCCTCAACCGTTGAGCAAACCGCCAGTTTCTGGGATTGTGGTGAATTTATTGCCTGTTCTTTTAAGTTACAGGTGCCTCACCCGCCCGGTGCCCCGATTTTCCTTCTGCTGGGCCGCGTCTTTGCTTTGTTTGCGGGTAGCGATTTAACCCGGGTTGCTTTCTGGATCAACATGATGTCCGTCATGGCCAGTGCCTTTACGATTCTGTTCATGTTCTGGACGCTCACCATGCTGGGCCGTAAAATTTTCGATAAAAAAGCCGATCAGCTTAGCCTGGGTGAAGGCATTGGGGTTTTAGGAGCCGGCATTGTTGGGTCATTGATCTATACTTTCAGCGATACCTTCTGGTTTTCAGCCGTTGAGGCCGAGGTATATGCCATGTCGTCGTTCTTCACCGCTCTGGTTTTCTGGGCGATGTACCGCTGGGAACTGATCGAGGATGAAGCCACGGCCAACCGCTGGATCATCCTGATTGCTTACCTGACGGGTCTTTCCATTGGTATCCACTTGCTGAACCTGGTTACTATTCCTTCACTGGCTTTGCTGTATTACTTCAGAAAGAAGGAAAAACCTTCGCTCTTCGGCGGTATTGCTGCCTTAGTAATTGGTGTTGTTATTCTGGGTATCATCAATGCCGGTATCATCCCTGGTATTCCCGGGCTGGCTTTTTTCTTTGAAAAATTCTTCGCTAATACCTTAGGTTTACCTTATAATACGGGCGTTTTATTCTTCGTCATTCTATTTTTTGGAGCTGTTATTTACGGAGTTATCTATGCTCAGAAGAAAAACAATCCTACGATCAGTACGGCGGTTCTGTCACTGGCTTTCATTCTGATTGGTTACATCTCCTACACGCAGGTGCTGGTTCGTGCCAACTTCAATCCTCCCATTAACGAAAACAATCCTTCCGATGCCATCAGCTACCTGAGTTACCTGAAGCGTGAACAATACGGCAGCCGTTCGTTAACGTACGGTCCTCTTTTCACCGCCCGGGTAACGGACATCAAACGTGGCGATCCGATGTACAAAATGGAAGGGGGTCAATACAAAATTTACGATTACAAACCCGAATACGTGTGGGAAAAAGATCAGCAAATGCTGTTGCCCCGTCTGTGGTCACAACAGCCCGGTCATGCCCAGTTGTATGCTTCGATTTTAGGCTTACCGAAAGATCCAAGTGATCAGTCGCGGTACCTGAAACCGACCTTCGGCCAGAATATCAGTTACATGTTCAGCCGTCAGATGGGCTTTATGTACATGCGTTATTTCATGTGGAATTTCGCCGGTCGTGAAAGTGATTACGAGTGGGCGGACTGGACTCGTCCCGGTAAATCCAATCTGCCGGAAAGCATTGCTACCAACAAAGGCCACGATAACTTTTACATGCTGCCCCTGATCCTCGGATTGTTAGGATTTGTGTTGCAGTTCTTGCGGAAGGATAAAGACTGGCTCATCGTTGCCATCAGCTTTATCATGACGGGTCTGGCTCTGGTGGTGTTCCTGAACTCTCCTCCGACCGAACCCCGCGAGCGGGATTACATCTACGTAGGTTCGTTCTACTTCTTTGCTCTCTGGGCTGGTTTGGGCGTCATTGCTCTGCAACAGTTGCTGAGCCGGGTTTCTAAAAACATGGTCACCACGGGCGGTTTAGCTTTTGTTCTGACCATTGGTGTACCGATTATGATGGGTGCCAAAAGCTGGGATAACCACGACCGTTCCAACCGCTGGCACTCCGTTGATTTCGCGAAGAATTTATTAAGCTCCTGTGCTCCAAACGCCATCTTATTTACGGGTGGTGATAATGATACATTCCCCTTATGGTACGTTCAGGAGGTGGAAGGCTTCCGTACGGATGTGCGGGTGTGTAACCTCTCGCTGTTAGGCACCGACTGGTATATTGAGCAGATGAAACGGAAGACGTATGAGTCGCAGCCGCTGCCGATTTCACTGGAAATGGATAACTTCCGGACGGGTATCAATGATCAGATTCCTTTCTCGGAAAACCCGAATGTGAAAGATGGCATCGACCTGCAGGAGTACATTCAGCTGGTGAAGCAGAATAACCCGGCTATTCAGGTACAAACTACGCTGGGACAGATGAACGTCTTGCCTTCGTCGGTATTCTCCCTGAAACTGGATTCAACGAAAATTCGTCAGATGGGCATCGTTTCGAAAGAATTCGAACCACTTCTGAACAGTGATCGCCTGACCTGGAATTATGGACAAAGCGATATCACCAAGCCCGAATTGATTCAGCTGGATATCATCGCTCATAATAACTTCGAGCGTCCGATTTACTTCGCTTCGACCTTAGGTTCACAAAGCTTCCTGGGGCTGAAAGAGTTTTTACAACTCGAAGGTTACGCCTATCGACTGATGCCCTTTAAGGTGCCCGGTGCCCGCGATGGTTTCGTGAATTCAGACGTTATGTACGACAAGATGATGAACAAAATGGCCTGGCGTGAAATGAATAACCCGAAGGTCTACTACGATGAAACCTACCGGGGTGCTCCAGTCGTTTCGGCCCGTATTGCCTTCTATCGTCTGGCTACGCAACTGATTCAGGAGAATAAACTGGATAAAGCGAAAGCCGCTATTAATCGCTGTCTGGACGTGATTCCGGATAAGGCGATTCCTTACGACCAGATTTCGGTAAGCTTCATCGGGCCGCTGATTTCGGTGGGCGAAAAAGCGAAAGCTCTGCAAATGGCCCAGACCATCATGAAACGTTGCGACGAAAACCTGAATTATTACATTGAGTCCAATGGCGATAGTCAGGATATTCGGGTTAATCTCTACGAAATGAACCTCGTCGTTCAGCAATTGCACGATGCCAAGCTGGAAAATGAGGCCAATAAATACGAACAGATGTTCAACCGCCAGTACCAGCGTTTAGGCAACCGCCTGGATGATGGCAGCGGAGGAGAATAAGACGTTCCTGTTTACGCTTACAAAAGGAAAGACTCGCTCTCAGGCGAGTCTTTCCTTTTGTAAACAATGCCGGTCTTTTTATGCTTCTGCGGTGGAGATGCCCTGCCTTTAACCCGGTTCTGAACAGGATATTAGCTCACTAGATTTCTACTGATGTTATGATCAGGAAGAAAGGGCCGACGCAATGGCAACGGATCCGGAACCCTGAAATGTCCAAATACGTCTATATTTCATGAATAGACATTACCTGCCGCAAGCTTTCAAAACTTCGTTTTAGCAGGCCAAGTTTTTAGCTTCGACCTTAGGAAAATGGAATTTTCTATATATCTTAGAATGTTCCTTAACATGAAAACCAAAACGTGAATTAGTGTGATTGTGCTTAGCAGGTTGCTTAACAAGTAGTTACAACCGCCTTAGTTTATTCACGTTTGTCATTATACCCGTTGCCTTATGATGGAACAACCTGAATTCGACGAACGCCCGGAAACAACCCAGGATTCTGTGAGACGATTTGAGAAGATGCTGAATAATCGGGAAGATTCATTCTTTGATCTGGACACTTACGAACAAATCGTTGAACATTATCTGGAAGAAGGCAAGTTAGAGGACGCTCTCAAAGCCTGCGAATACGGGTTATCCCAGTATCCTTATTCTTTGGAACTGATGCTAAATCAGGCTCAGATTATGGCCAACTTCCAACGCTATGACGAAGCTCTCGATCTGCTGGAACGGGCGGCCCTTTTCAACCCCCACGATTTAGATATCTTTTACCTCCGCAGTACGGTTTATGGCCTGATCGGCGACTATGAGCATGCCATCGAGATGCTCAAGGAAGTGCTTGATTATGCCGAAGAAAAAGATGAAGTACATTACCACATTGGTCTGGCTTACCAGCAATGGGGTAAATTTGAAGAAGCCATTCAACATTACCGCGAAGCCATTCACGGTGATCTGAGCAATGAAAATGCCTTATACGAGCTGGCCAATTGCCTGGACCAACTCGGAAAGCTGGAAGAAAGCCTTCCCTACTACCTGGAATTCACGGATCGTGATCCCGCTTCGTATAATGCCTGGTACAATCTCGGTATCGCCTACTCGAAACTGGAACGTTACGATGAAGCTGCCGAAGCCTATGAGTATGCCACGTATCTGAAAAAGGATTTTGCCTCGGCGTATTATAACCTGGGCAATACGTACATGAACCTGGAGCGTTATCAGGAAGCGGAAGAAGCTTACGAAAAGACGCTGAAATCTGAAGAGCCCACGCCCGAAACCATCTGCTGCCTGGCCGCCAGCCTGGAAAAGCAAATGAAGTACGAGGAGGCCATCAAGCAGTATAAAGATGCCATTGCTCTCGATCAGTTATGGGATGAAGGCTGGTACGGCGTAGGCGTTTGTCTGTATGAGATGAACAAGTGGTTTCAGGCTCTGCATTACCTGCGGAAAGCCCTGAACCTAAATAAGAAAAACGCCGATTACTGGCTCGCCGTAGCCGAAACGGAACAACGGATTGGCAATGCTCTTTCTTCGGAAGAAGCGTATAAAGCGGGCGTTGAAATTGCTCCGGAAGACGTTGAAATCTGGGTTAAATGGTCCCTGTTGTATTACGAGCAGGGTGATTTTGATCAGGCCATCGATGTTATTAACCAGGCTCTGGATGAATGCCCGGATGAGGCAGAACTGTATTATCAGTTAACGGTTTATCTCATTCATAATGGCAAATTCCGGGAAGCTTTTCTATACCTGGAAACCGCTCTGACGCTCAATTACGACATGCACGTGATGCTGTTTGAATACTTTACCAGTTTAGAGACTCAAAAAGCTCTTTACAAAATCATTGAACAGTATAAAAAAGAAGAATAACGCGTTCATTACCTCTAAAAGACCCGGACTGTAGTCCGGGTCTTTTTTTGCTTTATATCCCATCCAGTCGTGAATACCTGAGCAAATCGTCTGCAATGTTAATCGTTACCAATGCTTTGCCTAACCTCGACCGTGGAGAAAGAGCTGATCTCACTGCTCGTCTGTGACTATGCCGCGGACTAACTACAATAATCTTTCCTATCCCTAAAGTTATTTTCATCTCTAAGTAAGGTCCTTTGCTTCGCTCAGAATGACAGGTAAAGGATATAGAGTTGACCATCTTACCCCTGTCATCTCGACCGCAGGGAGAGATCTTACTTGGGATTGGTAACCCCTCCCATTTCCGAACGTACTTTCTTACCCCAGTAAGGTCCTTCGCTTCGCTTAGGAGGACAGATGGTATAGGAAACAATGTCCTACCCCTGTCATCTCGACCATAGGGAGAGATCTTACCTGGGATTGGATATCGCTCTCTATTTCCGGGCGTACTTTCTTCATTTCGCTCGCGAAGGCAGGCAGGGTTCAACGTGGTTGCTGCCCTGATTGCCAAGGAGTATTTTGAAGATTAGTCTGTCTTCTCCTGTAACTGGCAGGATCTTTTAGGTAATTTATTTACTCAATAGCCAATATTTATATCTATACAAACTCTTTTAGCTAATTTTAAGTTAATATATTTACCCAAAATTTCAGATAATGAATTTAAGCAGAGCCAGCGAAAAATTACAAATCCTTGCCGATGCGGCTAAATATGACGTATCCTGTGCTTCCAGCGGAGGTAATCGCAAGAACGAAAATAAGGGATTGGGCGATAGCAAAGCCAATGGTATTTGTCATTCCTTCACGGAGGACGGCCGTTGTGTGTCTCTGCTTAAGATTCTGTTAACCAACCATTGCATTTATGATTGTGCCTTTTGCGTTTCCCGGAAAAGTAACGATGTGCAGCGGGCGGCTTTTACCGTAGAAGAAGTCGTCGATTTAACGATCAATTTTTATCGCCGGAATTACATCGAAGGACTGTTTTTGAGTTCGGGTATATTTAAAAACGCGGATTACACCATGGAACGCCTGCTTCGAATCGTGAAAAAACTCAGGATTGAAGAACGCTTTAATGGATACATTCACCTGAAAACCATCCCCGGAGCCAGTGAAGAGCTGATTAAGGAAGCGGGCCTTTACGCGGACCGCATGAGCATCAACCTGGAAATGCCTACGGAAGCAGGATTAAAGATGGTGGCTCCCGAAAAGAGCCATGAAGACGTAAAAAAGCCGCTACACTTCGTCAATCAGCAAATTCAGCTTTATAAGGCAGATACCAAACTCATCAAGAATACGCCGAAATTCGTTCCGGCGGGTCAAAGTACACAAATGGTAGTCGGAGCTACGCCCGAATCAGACATGGAAGTGATGTATACCGCTGATCGCTTCTATAAGGACTATTCACTGAAACGGGTGTATTACTCAGGATATGTTCCCATTCGCAATGACGACAGCCTGTTACCTTCCATCGGTAGTCAGCCGCCCTTGTTACGCGAAAATCGCCTGTACCAAACCGACTGGTTACTCCGTTTTTACCGATTCCAGGTAAACGAGATTTTAAATGCGGCTCACCCCAATCTGGATCCTGAAATTGATCCCAAATTAAGCTGGGCACTACGGAATCTGCACGAATTTCCCATTGACATCAATACGGCGGAGTATGACATGATTCTTCGTGTACCAGGCATTGGCGTGGGTTCGGCTCAGAAAATCATTGCGGCTCGCCGCTTCGGAAAACTTCGGACGTATCAGCTACAAAAGCTTGGCATTGCCTATAACCGGGCTAAATATTTCATCCGTTGTGCTGATACGCCTTTCCTGTCCAAAGACTGGCAGCCCCAGCAAATCAGAAATTTCATTCTGGGAAGTAGTCATGGAAAGTTTCAAAAAGCCGCTACCCAGCAGTTAACCCTGTTTTAAATGGAAATTTACGTATTTGACGATACCCTGGAAGGGCTGTTGACGTTGATTTTCGATTGGTATCATCGGAAGCCAGGACCTATTCTGGTTCATTCTGAAAAGCACCATCACCCTAGTGCCTTTCATCCGGCCTTTGAAGTAGTTACGGAGGCAGAAAAAGCCAGCCGCGTGGCCAGGGGATTACAGCAGAAATTAACTCAGGCGGGCTGGCGAAATTTTTACTGCACCTTTTTATCCGAACAACCCGAAGCTTTTCAGCATCTTTTTCAGTTTGCTGTGTATGTTTTTAGTGGGGTAGAAAATCCGGAAGATAATTACGGGCATGATTCGGTACTGTATGTATCACAGATGGCCCGAAAAGTAGAGCGGGAGAAACACCATCTGGAAGCTTTCATTCGGTTTCAACACACCCGCGATGGCATGTATTACGCTCCCGTAGAGCCTAAATACAACGTCTTACCGCTCATTGCCAGGCACTTCAAAGATCGTTACGCAGATCAGCCCTGGGTCATTTATGACCATCTCCGCCGGTACGGCTTATACTACGATTTGCAGAAGCTGGATTTGATCAATATTGATTTTCAGAAGAATAACTCCACTACTCTTCCCGTTTCCATTTCTGAAGAGACCCACGAAGAAATGTATCAGTTCCTGTGGAAAGATTATTTCAAGAGTACCAATATCGAATCCCGTCGTAATATCAAATTACAGGTTCGCAGCATGCCCCGCCGGTTCTGGCGATATTTGACAGAAAAGCAAATCTAACCCACTTTTCTTGAGGTTTTCTCCCTAAATGCAGGTTACTTAATCCGGTAGCTCCAGCTCTTTACGTGGCCTCCACTATTTTGTTAAAAACATAAGAACCTACAACAAATAGTATTCACAACTAGTTAATAAGGTAGATTTGTTACCCCATTTCAAGTGATTCTTAACAAACTATTGGTTGTAGTGCTGAGGTCATTCTTTCATTTCTAAGGTTAACAAGCTCATCTATTCATTTACTTCGTATCTTGCTGAACCAATAAGAATTGAGCTTTTATTGACCATTTCTGATTAGTTCATATGCATTTGATGCATAGGCCGTCATACTAGTTGATCCTTATTGTTTTCCCTTCGAAACCTTAGATTTACTAAAAAATGTCGTTGAATTTAAATCTTCAATCTAAATCAGTAAAAAAAAGAATAATATATATTGTTTGTTCTGTTTTATTAGTAAACTATTTAATTTTCCAGTATTACTTTATTTCACCGCTTCCTTTTGGAGATGATCTTCCCTCCATCTATCAGTTCCTTTTAAAATTAAATAGTACTGATTCTTACCTGGAGAAAATAGATCTTATTCTTAACAACAAGTTTGTAGAACATAAATTATTATTCTTCACATTTATTATTTCCACTATTTTCAGTATTACCGGTAAAATATATTTGCCCTTAATTGCCTTGATTGCCGGCATAACCTGGGTTTCTATTTTTTTCTTTTATCGCAGCTGGGGAAAAACTATTTCTGCCAGCTGGTTATTAATCATTACCTTCATCTTAGTATCTGCCGCCCCCTACCAGACCATCTATTGGACCATGGCGGGTCTCCAGCATTTCACCGTTACTTTTCTTTGTTTTGTTACCATTTATTTTCTGTGTAAATCCGATAAAATAACGATTTACACGTTTATAGGAGCCAGCCTTGCTGGTCTATTTTGCACTTTTTCTTCCGGAAACGGTATGGCTATCTGGCCCGCCGGATTATTGGCCTTGTTGCTTAGAAAAAATTATAAGTTATCGCTGGTATGGACGGTGAATACCATTATAGCTATTAGCCTGTACCTGCAAAGTGTAGCCTTACAGGGCACTCCTTCAGGAAGCAGAATTTCCAATGTCTTTGATCACCTGCCGATTAAGATCATTAATTACATCACGGGCCTGGCCGGAGCTTTCTATTTTGACAGGGGAGTCATGGATCTCTCTGACTCTGAACCACCTATCTCCTTCACTTACCCCTCTACCTATATTGGGTTACTAATCATTATTTTCTTTATTATTTTACTTGTCAAAGCCTTTCAGACGGCCAATCGGTCGGTGATAGCGGTTACCGCTGTTTCTGTATTTATTTTCATAACGTTCGGCTTTATCGCCTTTGGCCGATCGTCAGAAGCTGAGCTATTTGTAATCTTTAAAAGTCGATATTATCCGTATTCTATTATTGCTATAGCTAATCTATTATTTGGAATTGGCTATGTAATGAATCATTTTCGTTACCGTCAATTACTTACCTATATTTTTGCTGGAGGGAGTTTAATCTTCTGGGGAATCTGGCAGTTTGGCACCTACGCTAATGTTCTGAATCAGCGAAATCTGCTGGATACCGGGTATCTTAATTTCAAGTTAAATAAACAGTGGATTTTCTACCAGCCTACCTATTTTTTCGAACGGTATTATAATGATTTTTTTACGGTTAATGAATCAAATCCCACCGTTGAACTGCCGCATCGAAAAATTCTAACGGCGTTTCAGAATAAAAAAATAACTACCCAGGGATTTCATCCGTATGAAATCATCTATAAGCAGGAAATTTCCGGAGATATTTACACCATGGTCAATGCTTATAACGGAAATACGCCCTCCATCTATCAAAAGGATGAAGGATATACCCTGCTGATGGCTTCCAGACAAGATACTTTCTTTTTACAGTCTACGTTCTTCAGAAATTCGGTGAAACAGTTTTTATTAACCGGAAACCCTATTCGGCGTGGGCATCAGGTAAGTGTAATTTTAAAGAAGCACGATTTTCCGAAAGGTACGTATCAGTTACATCAGTTTTATTTCAAGAAAGAACTAGGTAAACTCAATCCAAAAAGTGAGGGGACGATCACCTTTTAGCTCCTTCTGATCCGGCAGCTAACGTATTCAGTAACTGTTCCGTTTTAATTTCTCTGCCGCATTTAAAATGCCCTTCGGGGCATTCTTTATACCCATGAATACCGCAGGGACGGCAAGATAAGGCTTCCTGAATTTCTACGATGTGAGATCGTACGGATAAAGGACCAAAACCGAATGTAGGCACGGTAGAACAGAAAATGGCCGTTGTGGGAGCGTTCACCGCCGAGCACAGGTGCATAGGTCCGGAATCGTTCACATAGTTCATCAAAGCTCCTTTCATGAGGGCTGCGGATTCCAGCAGGCTTAATTTTCCGGCCAATGACGCTACGTTTGCCCGGGCCGCAGTTTGCTGGATTCGCTCTACTAGTTCCTGATCACCGGGGCCTCCCAACAAATACACACGTACCTGAGTCGGTAAGGCCCGGATCAGATCAATCCATTTTTCTTCAGGATATTGCTTGGTGAACCAGACCGAGGAAGGAGCCAGACACACGTATGGCGGTTCGGGCTTTATTGTTAACTCAAAGGGATACAGCTGTGGCGGAAATACCTGGCTGTCCGTAAACCAGGAAATCAAATCGGTATTACGCTCAATTTCATGGGGACCATCGAAACGGTGTACTATCTTTTTCGTGAAGAAAAGACTAAGCGGATTTTTGTCAAAACCAACGGTAACCTCAGCCCCCGAAAGAGCCGTGAGAAACCCGGTCGTTGCAAACCGCTGGACATTAATGACGTATTGATACCTCCGCGATCGTATGGTTTTCAGGAGTTGCCACAGACTGGCGTATTTCCCCTGTTTTTTATCCCAGACCAGCGTTTCGTGTACGTAAGGGTGGTTTTTCATCAGGCTTTCGTTCCCCTTTCGAACCAGAAAATCAATTTCAGCTTCGGGGTAATGATGATGAAGTTTCTCCAGCAAGGACGTTGCTAAAATTACATCACCAATAAAAGCTGTTTGGATAACCAGAATTTTCATACGGCAAATTTCGTTAAGAAAAATACAATCTTGTCGACGATTTTACGCTTCCGCGGTAATCAGCAATAGTTATGATGGAATTGGAAAGGTTTATTAATTGATTTCCAATCACTTATTTATACATATATTATATTTGCACTCCCCGTTATTTTTTCCGGGAGAGTGTATGAATTCATTCTTGTGATTCCTGAGATCTATTTTTTTTATTCATCCACCCATCGTACCCATAAATACATTAAATGTGTCAACATTTTGCGAACTAGTGCGTTAACTTTGAATGTAGAAATACGCTTGACTCTTCTTTAGCGAACCAAGTATTCTCTCATGAAAGAGGTGAAAAGGATTCTTTTCACGGCGAAATGTGCACTGATTATCAATGGAAGAATACCAATTACACACCTTACCCAACGGGATAAGAGTCGTACACAAACAACTTACTCATACGCAGATTGCCCACGTAGGCATCATGCTTGATATTGGATCCCGCGATGAACAACCCCATCAGCAGGGGCTGGCTCACTTCTGGGAGCATATGGCTTTCAAAGGCACGGAACGTCGCAGTAATTTACAGATTATCAATCGGTTGGAAAATGTGGGTGGTGAGTTAAATGCCTACACTACAAAAGAAAAGATCTGTTTTCACGCCTCTGTCCTGACCGAGCATTTTGACAAAGCCCTGGATCTGATTACTGACATCAGTTTTCGGTCCACGTTTCCTGAAAAGCAAATTGACCGCGAGCGAAACGTAATTCTGGAAGAAATTTCCATGTACTACGATTCTCCGGAAGATGCCATTCAGGATGATTTCGACGGCCTTGTTTTTGCTCAGCACCAGCTGGGAGCTAACATTCTGGGGGATGCTGAAAGTTTGAAGCGGTATAAACGCGAAGATTTTCAGGAGTTTATTGCTCAAAACATCGATACGGAGAAAATCATTGTTTCCTCCGTCAGCAAGTTACCATTCAAGAAAGTGGTGGCTCTGGCGGAACGGCTGCTGAAAGACATTCCGGCCCGGAAGACCCAGCGGGTCCGTCAGGCACCAACGATGTATACCCCTCAAACCCAGACGGTCCGGCGAAACATTACCCAGGCTCAGGTCGCTATGGGTCGTCAGTCCTACGCCCTGCCTGATGCAAAGCGTTTACCCTTTTTCTTTCTGGTGAACTTATTGGGAGGACCGGGAATGAACTCAAGGCTGAATCTTTCCATTCGTGAAAAATACGGCCTGGTCTATGGAATCGACGCCCAGTACACGCCTTTCACCGATACGGGATACTTTGGCATTTACTTCGGCACGGAGGCTCGTCAACTCAATAAAACGCACGCCCTCATTCAGAAGGAATTAAAAACCTTACGGGAAAAACCACTAACGGCCAATCAATTACACGTCACCAAGCAGCAGCTGATGGGGCAGCTGGCCATGTCCGAAGAAGGAAACATGAGTTATATGCTGATGATGGCCAAAAGTCTGCTGGACACCAACCGCATTGAATCCCTTGAAAATCTCTTCGGTCATATCAAAGCAATTACGGCCCAGGAATTACAGGATTTGGCGAATGAGATGTTTCTTGAAGATCAGTTCTGTAGCCTTACTTTTTTACCCGAACAGTAGCCAACGTTGAGTAAACGGTACCCTGAACCCGGCAAGTCTTGTTAACTTGTCGAACGTTTACCCTCATTTTAATGACAGTAATGCATTTTATTAATCAGGAAATAGAAGCGTATGCGGAAGCTCATACCAGTCCGGAAAGTGATCTTCTCAAGCGTCTCAACCGACAGACTCACGTAAAAATCCTTCATCCCCGCATGCTCTCCGGGCATTTTCAGGGGAGAATGCTCTCCATGATTTCATGGATGGTCAGGCCTAAAGTGGTACTCGAAATTGGTACGTACACTGGGTATTCGGCTCTGTGCTTTGCGGAAGGTCTCGCGGAAGGAGGCAAAGTAATTACCATCGATATTAAAGCTGAGCTGGAGCCTTTCGTTCGGGAATTTCTGGAGCAGTCGGCCTATAAAAATCAGATTGAGTATCGATTGGGCAATGCCCGCGACCTAATTCCTGAACTCGATGAAACCTATGATCTGGTTTTCATTGATGCCGACAAACCCAGCTACGAAACTTATTACGACCTGACGATTGATCGCGTTCGCCCCGGCGGCTGGATCATTGCGGATAATGTGCTCTGGAGCGGGAAAGTGGCTCAGACGGGGGGAAAGATTGATAAAGACACTCAGCATTTGCTGGATTTCAATGCCAAAATTCACAACGATGACCGCGTTGAAAATATATTATTACCGATTCGGGACGGATTGATGGTAGTTCGCAAAAAATAATTTTCCATTTTTACTTTCCCGTATTAATCTTTTGAATCGTTAGGATTCTGAGTCTTCGAGTGTAGGGGACATCGCTTAACCATATCAACCATGATTAGAGGTCTTATTACTTTTGCGTTTAGTATCTGTATCCATCTATACGCCTCTGCCCAACTTTTCCAGACCCCTTCGCGGCTGACTTTTGCCAATGTAAACGTAAACCTGGATGCAGGGGCCCGCGATATTGTTCAGACCGATGTGTACGCTCTGCTTTCCAACCGGGCGACGCTCAATACTCGTCTGGATCGGGCTACGCTTTATTTTCCGATTGTCGAAAGTATTCTCTCGGAAGAGAACGTCCCCAATGATTTCAAATACCTGGTGTTGCAGGAAAGCGGACTGGCTCCCGATGCAGTTTCTACGTCCAACGCCGTGGGTTTCTGGCAATTCAAGAAGGAAACGGCTACTGATTTTGGACTGCGGGTGGATGACGAAATTGATGAGCGAAAAAATATCCATTCTTCAACCCGAGCCGCGGCCCGTTACCTGAAGAAGAATAATACTTTCTTAAACAACTGGATTTCAACCCTTTATTCTTATTACCTGGGCTTAGGCGGCATTCGCACCCTGGTCCCTGCCGAATGGGTGGGTGCCAAAGAGATTACCCTTACAGAAAAGACCGACCGTTACATTCTGCGGTGTCTGGCTCATAAGCTGGTGTACGAAGGGGAGCTGAAAAGCTACAAAACCGGACAAACGCCTTTCTATGAATACAAGGCCAGTGCAGGTAAATCGTTCACTCAGATTGCCGATCAGTTAGGCGTGGATGAAGTGGAATTACGTCGGTACAACCGCTGGGTAGGTGGTTCAAAAGTTCCTCAGGATCGGGCCTATGTCATGCTGGTTGTCGTGGATAATAATCAGTCGGGTGTCTCTACTGCTTCCCTTCAGACGAATGCACCCACGGCTTCTGCCACCTCGGTTACCCCATCCGCCCCGGCGAATCGTCCTGCTACCACGGTAGCCTCCGCAGGCCGGAAGCCCAACGCCAAGCAACCTCAGTTTCCGGTATTGAAACGCATCAGCTCCCCTAATCCGCGTTCTACGAACGAGCCCGTTTATTATCAGATTAACGGAAGGGATGGAATTATGGCTCAGGCGGGAGATACGTATCAAACCATTGCTAAACGGGCCGACATTCGGGCGGGCCGTTTCCTGTCGCTGAACGACATGGAAGAAACCGACAAAATCGAAGGCGGAAAAGTCTATTACATCCAGAAAAAAGCAAAAAGTGCGGCTGTGGAATACCATACCCTCCAGCACGGCCAGACCGCCTGGGATGTTTCCCAGATGTACGGCATTCGCTTATCATTTCTGCTGCGAAAAAACCGCATTGCCTCAGCTACCGAACCTCTGCAACCCGGCCGGGTTCTTTGGATGAAAAAACGTCGGCCCTGTAAAACGGCCATCGAAGTCGTTCCTCTGCCCGAACCCGAGCCGCTTAAAGAAGAAAAACCACTCCTGGCCAATACGCCCGATACCACCACCAAAACCACTCCGGTTACGGATGTAGTGGTTACCGTTCCGGTGACTCCGACGCCGAGCCAGCCGCAGCGAAATTCAGGACGCGTAGTATTGGTGGATGAAAATGGTCAGGTAGTGTCGGGAAATCCGGCGACGACCAGACCTGCTCAACCGACTCCCGCAACGACTGCACCGAAGCCCGAAGTGGCTAGTCGTCCTGCGGTGACCAATCCCTCACGCTATCCCGTTACTCCGGGTGAGCCAGATGCTCCCACCCAACCCGTTCGTCAGCCCGCTCTTCGTCCGGAAGGAACCGGCACCTACCATACGGTTGAAAATGGAGAAACGTTCTACGGCATTGCCCGAAAATATAATGTAAAACCCAGCGAATTACTGGAAATCAACGGCTTGAAAAGTTACCCGGTACTGAAAGCCGGAGAACGGATTGTAGTGAAAGGTACGCCTGGCAGTCGGCCAGCCCCGGTTGTCGAAGAAGAAACGACCGTTGCTCCAGTACGCAAACCTGCTCCAGCGGCCGGCACCTCCGGGTATCACGTTGTGAAATCGGGCGAAACGTTCTACTCCATTGCCCGTCAGTATAACCTCACGCCGGAGGAACTCCGCGATCTGAATAGCCTGACGGAAATGCCACGCGTGAACGTAGGAGATCGTTTTGTGGTGCGTGCCGGGGTAGCCCGTCCGAGTGCCAGCAGTAGCGTGTCTGCGGCCAAATCCGAAGGCGAATGGCGTTACCACACGGTACAGCAGGGCGAAACCATGTTTAGCATTGCCCGTCAGTACGACGTAACCGTGAAGCAGCTTCGGGAATGGAACAACCTGCAAAGTTCGGATGTCATCAAAGCAGGACAACGTATGAAAATCAAAAACAAATAATTGTAAGTCGGCCTGAACGCAGACAAAGCCACATGTGTTAATTTTGATAGCGGGAATTCGTTCCCGCTATTCTTTTTTAGTGGACCATCCACATCAAACGAGCATGATACTGATTGATAATACCGTCATTTCGGACGACATCGCAGACCAATATTTCGTGTGCGACCTTCTCAAATGCAAGGGAGCCTGTTGCGTAGAGGGTGACCTGGGAGCTCCGCTTTCGACGGATGAATTACCAAAACTGGCAGAAGTTTACGAACAAGTGAAACCTTACCTCTCGGAAATAGGCATCAAGACCATCGAAGAACAGGGCGTGTACGTAGAAGATTGGGAGGGCGACTATTCTACGCCGGTCATTGAAGGGCGGGAATGTGCCTATGCCATTTACGACCAGAAAGGCATTCTGAAATGCGGAATTGAGCAGGCCTATCTGGATGGGAAAATCAACTGGAAAAAACCGATTTCCTGCCACCTCTACCCTATTCGGGTAACGAAATACGAACAATATGACGCCCTGAATTACGATCGCTGGCACATTTGTTCCCCCGCCTGCGAACACGGGGCAGCCCTGAAAGTTCCCATCTACAAGTTTCTGAAAGACCCCCTGATTAGTGCGTACGGCGAAGCCTGGTATGCAGAATTATGCCGGGAGATTCAGGAACGACTGGATGCGAATCAGCAGCATTAATGTATTCTTTCACTCTATCGGTAGTTAGTCACTTTTCCTGGTTTACGCGATGCCCTCTTCAGATGCTTTTCAGGATATTTATGAAGTAGTAAAGCTCATTCCCCCCGGAAGAGTAAGCAGCTACGGAGCCATTGCCGAGTACCTGGGTTCGAAAGGCGGTGCCCGATTGGTCGGCTGGGCCATGAATGCCTGCCACAGCCAGCCTGACATTCCGGCCCATCGGGTGGTCAATCGAAACGGAGTATTAACGGGGAAGCATCATTTTGGCGGTAACCGGATGCAGGAATTGCTGGAGGCCGAAGGAGTCGAAGTAAAAAACGACCAGATCCAGGATTTCAAGAATCGCTACTGGATCCCGAAAGACGAGTTATTGTAGTTAATGGTTCCTGTTTTTAGGTAGTCAGGTAACCAGAAACCTCTATAAACACAACATCCCGAAAGTTTTAAGCTTTCGGGATGTTGTGTTTGTAGCTAACCCGCTACTAAACGGCGAAGCTTTCGCCGCAGCCGCAGGTGCGGGAAGCATTAGGATTAAAGAACACGAAGCCCTTTCCGTTAAGCCCGCCGGAATATTGTAATTCGGTGCCTGCCAGGTAAAGAATCGACTTGCGGTCTACCATTACTTTCACCCCTTTATCTTCAAAAACCATATCGCCTGCTTCGGGTGCAGAAGAAAAATTCAGGTCGTACATTAATCCTGAACATCCACCACCTTTCACCGCTACACGTACGCTAAAGTCTTCCGTAAGGCCGTCATTCTTACGTAATTCGATGATTTTATCAGCTGCTTCCTGAGATACCGTTACCATATTTATTGATAAATAAGAAGGTTAAAACTTCTATTGTTGATTTCTTATGACAAATTTACTCCTGAAATCCGAACAGTCATAGACGGGAATAGGTTTCCTGAGTACGGAATTTTATGAGTTCCCTGCTAAACCATTAACGCCTACGCTTACCCATTCCATACGCTGTCAGCCATGCACTACTATAACCATATTATTGAAACCATCGGAAATACGCCACTGGTGAAACTGAATAAAGTGACCAAAGGTATTCCGGGGACGATTCTTGTCAAAGTAGAATACTTTAATCCGGGTAATTCCGTCAAAGACCGGATTGCTCTCCGGATGATCGAGGATGCAGAAGCCGCTGGCATTCTGAAACCCGGTGGAACCATCATTGAAGGTACTTCCGGCAACACGGGCATGGGTCTGGCTCTGGCCGCCGTGGCCAAAGGATACAAGTGTATTTTCACCATGGCCGACAAGCAGTCTCAGGAAAAGATTGACATTCTGCGAGCCGTAGGGGCTGAAGTGGTGGTTTGTCCCACGAATGTGGAACCCGACGATCCGAGAAGTTATTACTCCGTGGCGAAAAAACTAAATCAGGACATTCCTAACTCGTTTTATCCCAATCAATACGACAACCTCTCCAATTCGGCGGCTCATTACGATACCACCGGCCCCGAAATCTGGTCGCAGACGGGCGGAGAAATCACGCATTTTGCGGCGGGCGTGGGTACCGGAGGAACGATCTGCGGAACGGCTAAATTTCTGAAAGAGAAAAATCCAGTGGTAACCACCGTAGGTCTGGATACCTACGGTTCCGTTTTCAAGAAGTACAAGGAAACGGGTGAGTTTGATTCCCACGAAATTTATCCCTACCTCACCGAAGGCATCGGCGAAGACATTTTACCCAAAAATGTAAATTTCGATCTGATCGATCAGGTCATTAAGGTGACGGATAAAGACGCGGCGATCATGGCTCGCCGACTGGCCCGCGAAGAAGGGTTATTTGTGGGCTGGAGTTGCGGAACGGCCGTGTACGGAGCCCTGGAATACGCCCGGGAGCATTTGAAAGAAGACGACGTGATGGTGATTCTCCTCCCCGACCACGGCACCCGTTACCTCAACAAGATTTACAATGATAACTGGATGAAAGATCACGGTTTTCTGGAAAGCCGTTCGTTTGCCACCGCCCGCGACCTCATCCGCATTCGGCACCGTAATACCCCACTCATTACGCTGCCCCAGCAGGCTCGGGTGAGTGAGGCCATTCGCCTGCTGAATCGCGACGGCATCAGCCAGATTCCGGTCGTGGATGAGACGGGGAACTTCGTGGGCAGTATTTCGGAATCAACCATTTTGTCTTTACTCATCCAGTCGCCGGACATCAAGGAGCTCCCCATTCAGGAAATTATGGAGCAGCCCTTCCGGTTCGTAGGTTTTCACGACACCATTGATGTACTGGCTTCGCTCATTGATAAGGATAACAAAGCTCTGCTCGTTCGCGACGAAGCGGACCGCGTTCACATCATCACCCAGGCCGATTTATTACTGGCAATGACGAATTAACGATTACTAAGACATGAATTACGAAAGGAAGGCTTGCGGGCCTTCCTTTTTTGCTGAATATGGCTTTCATTTGGGGACGATTTTCTCACCTTACCCCCCACATGAAAAAACTTCTATTTTTTCTTCTGCTGTCTCCCCTGGCGAGCTACGCCCAGCAGAGCATTGATCTGACCACGGAACACGCGACCGAGTTCAACGGGATTGAATACGGCTTCGACATTACGAATGAGCGAAAGACGGAAATCAAGAACGAAAATTACAACCGTTTTGAATTGCGGGTGTACGTTCGGAACAACAGCGGCTGTTCGAAAATCCTGTTTCCCCGCCAAACCACCTTCGGCGAGCAGAACCAGAATTTACTGGCCGCCTTCCTCTGCGTAAACGCCACGGGTAAACGCCTAACGTCAAAAGATGCTCAGGTTCATGCCGGGCCTTTTGTAATTCCCTATAAACAGACGGTAAAGAATGCCGAAGGCAAGATGATCACCACCACAACGAACATTCAGGTAGGCCATATCTTAAAAAATGGAGAAATTTCTTTAGAAAATTTAATTGTGATAGTGCCTGAGGGTGAGGCACCTAGAATAAAAGTAGTGATTCAGGACTTGATAGAATTGTAATTTTTTAAAAACAGGACTTGACAAAGCCCCCAAATACCACTACTTTTGTGACACAAACAGAGGGTTGGCGGAGTGGTCGATCGCGGCAGTCTTGAAAACTGTTGACTGTAACAGGTCCGGGGGTTCGAATCCCTCACCCTCTGCAACGCTTAATTAAGCATCTGAATAAGATCATAACCAGCCTCCCAAAGCTGGTTTTTTTATGTCCTTACCTGTTTGAAACCCAGCTTTTAACGAATTTACTGGACATCCTACTGGCACCTAAAAAGGCTCACTGGCACCCCCTTCTGGGTTCCACTGGCACCTTCTTAAGCACTTTCTAATCCTTTCTTCTTATCAAACGTCATTACATTGTGAGCGGCCTCGCCGGGCGTTCACAAGTATGAAGTATACACGCATGGAAATTTCCTTTTTCCGCCACACTTCAAAAACTCCCGGTTATTCAACCCTTTATTGCCAAATTTCTATGGATAACCACACCCTCGAAATTGGGACAACTGGCGTAAAAATTCTTTCCCATCACTGGAACGGCCAGACCGTTAGCAAAGAAGACCCACTGTCACAATTTAAAAACGAGAAGCTTCTGCTCTTCAGAACGAAGCTCACCGCCATTTTTAACGATTTATACCGGCAGGATAAGCCCTTTAATGTCCAGCACATTAAGCACCTTTTCAAGAATCCGAAAAAGTCCTACACATTCCTGTCTGCTTTTGACATCTGGCTAAAGGATGAAATGGGTCAAAATCCAAAGATTAAAAAGTCAACCCTTGAGACGTATGATAAGGTACGTAAGAAGCTAGTGGATTTTTTGATTAGTGAAAAGCAGTTACAGCTCCCTCTGGAGCTTTTCGACGTGCCTATGCTGAAGAAATACCGGAACTGGATGGAGCGGGTTAGAAAGCATAAGGATAGCTACGTACGCAAGCATTCCCAGGTAATTAAACAGGTCAGCCGCTGGGCCGTTGGAGCTGGACTTTCTGAAGGCGATTTACTAGCCGGTTTCCGGGTGAAAAATGAGGAAACCGAAGATCCGCTGCACCTGACTTCAGACCAGTTCGAAGCCATCAAAACCCACAACTTCCAAAACGAAGCACTCCAGCAGGTAGTCGATGTTTTTATAGTGTATTGCCGCACTGGCTTTCACTATCAGGATTTAAAAGATATGGCCCGCCTGGCTGAGTCTAGAGTGCATACTGGAGTCGATAAAACCGACTGGATCACGCACCCTCGCATCAAAACAGGATTCAAGGCTAAGCTGCCTATTTTCGACGAAGTACGCCCGATCCTGGCGAAATATGGCGGCTGGGAGAACCTGCCTATCAAATCAAATAAAACGATGAATGACTGGCTCAAGATCATGGCAGCAGAAATGAAGTTTCCAGAGCCGTTAGCCAGTCGCATTTCGGTAAAGATTGGAAGGAAAACGTTTACGGATTGGGCGATGAATGAGCTAGGCATGACCAAAGACGCCATTGCGGTCATGCTAGGCCGTAAAACGACACGGGGCTTAGAAGTATATGGAAAGCCAGACGAACGCCGCGTAGCGTTGGAATTAGGCCGTATTCAGCCGAAAAGTTACACCACTAAAAAATAACTATCTCCCACTATAACTAAGACCCGGAAAGGCCGGTAAAAGGCGACCAGAAATTTACTAAATTTGCGGTCGCCTTCCGGCTGAAGGTGAACGTATCTTTATACGTATTTTAGTAACTCTGAGAAAGTGCGAAAGGTTGGCGTTTGCCAACCTTTCGCACTTTCTCAGAGTTACTAATCCTTCATCTTAATAAACTTAGCGTTTATTGGCTTCCATTCAAAGAAATTAGCATCATCGTAAATACTCTCTATATCTGGGCCAAAGTCGGCTAAAGGGAGGGGAATGTCCCTAATAAGACCAAATTTTTTTATATAGTTTTCATTATTCCGATTAACTATCCATGAGTCTCCTATTACAGTCATTGAATGATAATGCAATAAAAGTTGCTCATGTATGGACAATTGAGATCTAATTATTTTTAAATATTTTTGTTTTTCTTCATTATTAAGTATATAATTATTTTGTCCATCTACATATTCAACTAAATTTAATAAATTATTAAAGTAATGATTTATTCTAGTAGCATGACCTTCAAATGGCAAATACTCTAATGTAGTAAAATTGTATGATTTATCACTATTCATAAAACTAGTTCTTATAGAGAATGAATTAGGTTTTTCATTAGTTTCAAGACTTTTTTTATTCATACCCCCCTCCCAATCTATTCGCTTCATATGCAAATTAATATAATAATTATTAATTAATTCTTCGAATGTTTTCACATATGAAACACTATTAAAAATATTGTTAGCAGACTCGCCAATACCATAAAAAAAAGCCACATAAGATATATTTAAAATATCCTTATCATTCATTTTTATATCTAATGATTCAAAATAATTATTATTTGCTTTACAATAGGTATAAAGTTCTAAGTAGCAAAATCTAAACTCTTTAAACATAGAAATAAATGCTCTTCTACCATAGAGGCCATCATTAATTAATATTTCAGATACAATTTCTCGATGGATTTTTAGTAATTCGTAAAACCTAGCTTCAAACCTATCTGTCTTACTATCTCTTTCTTGGTCATCAATTCTTTTATTTTGTTGTTTATTAAACTCATATTGAATCCAAAAAGCAGCAAATGTTAAACATGCTGTTAATAAACCTACAAAAGGTGCAGTTGTTCCTCCAATAGTATCTCCAATTTGGCCTGTCTCCATAAAATCCATTCCAGGAATCCATGTTTCTCTAGTTAAAAGAAAAGGCATTCCTAATGAAATGATAGATAAAACCAATGACATAGTAAGAAAATATTTAATTATCTTACTTAATCCTTTATTATTCTCTTCCATTAAATTAATCAAATTTCCACTTTAAGTCATTTTTACTTTTGGGGTATTCTTTTTGCTGCATTTCATCAATCATTAAATACTTAATTTTACCATTTATTACAACTGATTTATAAATTATAGTAGCAAAAGCTACATATCCATTTTTATCAAAGGCTAATTTTATTTTTTGAACCCAACTACCATTTAATGCACTAAAATATAATTTATAAGTTTTTTCTTTATATTTATCAGCATCTAAAGCTCCTATTCGCCTTCCACTACCTTTAGCCATATCACCAATATTAAAGTTGACCTGTAATTTATCTTGTTGTCTTACAAAATCAGAAACGGACATCCCTTCTTTATAGGACACTGTTTTAATATCATCATCTATAACAGAAACATTAAGACTATATAATGGAAATTCTCCTTTATGCACGGCAACTATATCTACCGATTCACTACTATTATTCCCAAAAATTAAAGCAAAACAATAACTATTGCCTCCAGTTATACTTTGAGCTATTTCTTCACTTTTAGCTCTTAGCTCCTTTTGCAATTGAGATATTTCATCACTTTTACTACTTATCTTCTTTTGGTATTCAACTTGCGTCAAAGCAGAAGAATTAACTTTTTCTAAATTTAATTTTATTTCTTCGTTTTTATTATTTAAATCTTTTTGTCTTTTTATAATATCATCTCTCATGTCAACTAAAGACTTCTTCTGATTATCTGAATCTATATCTTGTTGAATAGAAGCAGACATGGATCCTATTGCTCCAATTAATGCTCCTATAAATACCCAAGTAGCTGGGTTAGTAAGAAAATTCGCAGGTAACCTTCTATATAGGATAAAGTAAACAATAGCTCCTATCGAAGCTCCCATCAGAATCCATGGTGCTGGATTAGTAAATAAATCTTTTAATGACATAAAATTATTTGTGTGGAGGGTACTGTCCTTAAATATATGCCTCATTATCAGATTGTTAAAAAAGCTGCACCCTTTTAGAGTTAAAAAATGAATTAAAAACCTAGTAATCAAGTTATTACATCAAAAAAAAAAATTAAATATCCAAAATATCCCTAATCTCCGCCCGCCCTATCACATTTTGGAAATTTCCATTTTTGATTTTTTCGAATAGCTGAAAATGAAAATGGCCCGGCGTCCTGCCGCCCTCGGTCGTTGTCGTCGGGTCGGTCGCGGATCGCCGGGCCATCGGCTGGCCGGTCGTCGGTCGGGTTACAAATTATAAGAAGTCGATGTCGAAGCCTGATTCATTGTAGGCTACCCCGCCCAGGCTCTTCCATATCACATAGTAGTCCACGGTATCGCCTATGTGGGTGGCGTTCTCCTGCTCGACCCCGCCCTTCTTCTCGCTGCTCTTGTCCTTAGTGTAGTCCGCCTTTATGGGCGTGAACATCATTGAGACCATTGCTCTTTTAAAGCATTGCGGGTGCATCTTGTAGCATTAGGTGAATAAACAAATACTGGTCGTAATGCTTCCTAATTATGATTCAAGGGTGAATCTCACCATCTCCCAGCAGTAGGTCTATAAGTTCATTGCTAATAAATCGTATATAGACTTCATCCCCAGTCAAAATCCCCCAGTAAACTACCAAAAGTTTAGAACCCCTCCGTACCTTCGCGTTTCTTAGGTAATTAGTTTCCAACTCAACTTATCACATCTATGAATCGGTATTTTTTGGGGCTATGGCTGGCCCTATGGTTGGTTTCGGGGCAGGCGGCTTCTGCTCTTAGCGACACGCTGAAGGTTACTGCCGGGGTTACGGACTACGGTCCCCTGATTCAGTCCAAATTACTGAAACTCGCCGAGCAGGGCGGTGGTACGCTGTACATTCGGCCGGGCAGCTATCCTGTATTATCAGCCGCCGTAGTTGATTTCCAGTCCAAACCTGCTTCGCTGGCGGTTGTTGGCATGCTCAGTCGCCAGGGCAAACGCCCCGAGCTGATCGATACCGACGTCAAACGTGATCCTCATAGCTTCCTGGCTTTTGTCTCTCACATTGAGCATTTGAACCTGTCGGTCCAGATCTCTAATCTGGCCTTCAGGGGTAATAATATTCCTTACTCGCCTACCCACCCCTTTTTTAATAACCCGAAAAAGTCTTATTCCTCCGCCATTAGCATTCTTAATTCTAGAACCGCCCGGGTTACCCATTGTAGTATTGACCGCGTTTATGGAAATGGAATCGCTATTACTAACTGGCTTGATAACAAAAAGAAGTTATACCGTTGTGAGTCTCCGGTCGTTCTTCATACCACCATCACCAATACCTGGGCCCATAACATAGCCGATGACACCGGAGATGGCATTGTTTTCCTAAGTTGTAACAAACCCCGCGTTGAAAACTGCTTGATTACGAATGATTTAACGAAGGATAAAATGTTTGGCCGGGGAGCCATTGTGGTGGAACATTACTGCGAAAAATCAATCATCAGAAATAATCGCCTGACGGGCTTTATGCGGACGATTCACCTGGAATGTGATTACGGCGGGCACTTAATCGAAAAAAACGTAGCTCTGCAGTGTGACAATGGCGTTGTCTTTTCACTGGATTGTGGCCAGCAACCCGCCGACTACGGGAAGTATTCCAAATCCATCGTTCGTAATAATTCTTTTACCTTTTCGGACGAGACCAATCGGTTTAACTTACCCAAAGGCGGGCGTTCCTTTATTTCTTTCTGGGTAGCTACCCCTGTCCTGAAAGGGCTGGTTGTGGAGAACAATAAGTTTTACTGGGGAGCTGCCAGTGATACCATCAAACAGGTGACAGCTCAGAAACGCAAGGGTATCATGTTTGATTTCAAAGGCCAGGATCCTGAAATTATACAACGGAACAATACTTTGCAATTATTTGATAACGCGGGTGGGAAGACTGGCATGAAGTAAGCTGTCTTCGCTAAGAGGTTAAGCAAAGCATCCCCTGGGACACCTGTCTAAAGCAGTGATCTGCCGTTTCAAGTAACCGAATCGGTTGGGGAGCTTTCTCCAACTGGTCTTTTTTAGCGAATGGTGTCTGGGTAGTAAAGTGCCTTCATGCAGGAGGGGCAGGTAGACAGAATCAGCTCTACCTATGGGCTATACACCAGGTGCGTTCGCTGACTTCAGTAGCGTTCGCCTGAAGAAGAATGCTTCATCTGAAACCAGGTAAATGATTCAATAGTATTTGTTTTATTTGGCAAAACTTACCTCCTGCTTTCTTTTCATTTCTACAAACGAACCCATAAGCTCCCTATACTACTCTGATCTGCTTTTGAGTATTCCCAAAAAATGTCATTTTATTTCTCCATTCTCTGCTAAATAACTATATGTTTGCGGCTCAATTGTAAGCGAATGGATTCAACGCAACATCCTAATTGTCCCCGTTGCGATTCAACGGACGTGACTAAATCGGGAGTTATCAAAGATCGGCAACGTTTTTTTTGTAAAGCTTGTCAGTATCACTTCACCGTAGACAAGCTGGGAAAAGGAATTAGTACCTATTACGTCATTAAGGCTCTGCAACTTTACATTGAAGGAGTGAGCTACCGGGAAATCGAGCGTTTACTGGGCGTGAGTCACGTTTCGGTGATGAACTGGGTGAAGAAATACCAGATCAAAATCCCCAAGAATTCGGAGTATAAACCTACCTATAAAATTCTCAATCATAAGGAATTAGCGGATTACTTCGCCAATCGCGAAAACCTCCGAAGTTCCGGCGTACTGGTTACCGAGCTCGGTGATAAATTCATGCTCATTCGCTGGGAACGCTTCAAGGATTAAGGCCCTTTGGCGATTCCTGCCCTACCTTTGTGTTCTAAATTGCCGATTATGAACGAAAGATTGCGGGGTCAGTACCTGATTATCGTGAGTATACTCTTTGCCCTCATTCTCAATTTTCCTTTACTCTCGCTTTTCAACCGGCCCATTTTATGGTTCGGCATTCCCCTGCTCTACTGGTATCTGTTTATCGTATGGCTGGGGCTGGTAATTCTGATGTATTGGTACTGGACTCGCAGAAATCATGAATAGTGGCTGGGTGGTTATTGTCTCGGTCATGTATCTGGGACTGCTTTTTGGCATTGCGTATTGGGCGGAACGCTCCCAGCCCGCCCGTCGCTGGGTCTCTAATCCCTGGATTTACTCGTTGTCGCTCAGCGTCTATTGCTCGGCCTGGGCCTATTATGGCTCCGTAGGGCGAGTGATTACCAACGGCGTAGAATTTCTCTCAACGTACCTGGGCCCCACGTTGACGGCTCCGCTGTGGTGGATCATTCTTCGTAAAATCATCCGCATCTGTAAGGTGCAACGCATCGCGACCCTGGCCGATTTTGTGGCTTCACGCTACGGTAAATCCGCCAATCTGGGAGCTTTGGTGGCCCTTTGCTGTCTGGTCGGTATTGTACCTTACATATCCCTTCAGCTCAAAGCCATTTCGACGAGCTTCGCGGTATTGGCCCAGCTTCCTCAAAAAGAAGAACTTACCAGTGATTTAACGTTATACCTGGCCGTCGGACTAGGATTATTCGTGATTCTTTTCGGAACGCGTAAGATTGAAGCTACTGAACAGCACGAAGGCATGGTAACGGCCATTGCCGCCGAGTCGCTGGTGAAAATGCTGGCCTTTCTCCTGGTGGGCAGTTACGTGACTTTCGGCGTTTTTAACGGCTTCGGTGACATTTTTACGCAGGCGGCCGAAAAACCCGAACTCCGAAAACTTTTCACCGTTGACCCGCAGGGGGGGTATGGCTCCTGGTTCTGGCATTTGTTGCTTTCTACCCTCAGCATTCTGCTCTTACCCCGACAATTTCAGGTAGCCGTGGTTGAAAACACCGACGAACGCCACCTGAACCGGGCAATCTGGTCCTTTCCGCTCTACATGCTGATTATCAACCTGTTCGTGTTACCCATTGCCTTCGGCGGAGCTATTTTATTTCAAAATCAATCGATTAATGCCGATAATTATGTCTTAGCCATCCCGCTGTATTTCGATAAAGAATGGCTCGCTCTGGTTACCTACCTGGGCGGTTTTTCGGCGGCTACGGGGATGGTTATCGTGGAGACCATTGCCTTGAGTACCATGCTCAGCAACAGCGTATTCATGCCTTATGTCCTGACGCAGCCCAAGCTTCGCCGCCGCATCGGGCCGAATCTGGGCAGCTTCCTGACCCGTTCCCGCCGAATCAGCATTCTGCTGCTGCTCGTGGCGGCCTACCTCTATTACTCCAAGCTCGCGGGGCGGTATCCGCTGGTATCCATCGGTCAGGTATCGTTCACGGCCGTTGCTCAGCTGGCCCCCGCCGTGTTGGGAGGCATTTTCTGGAAACAGGGCAACCGATACGGAGCTACTGCTGGTCTCATTCTGGGCTTTACCGTCTGGTTCTATACGCTCGTGATTCCTATGCTGGCCGAGGCTGGTTTCTTCCCCATTTCCATTAATACGTATGGGCCCTGGGGCCTCGAATTATTGAAGCCCTCGGCCCTTTTTGGCCTGGAAGGATTCGACCGGATTTCGCACGCCATTTTCTGGAGTCTGTCGGTCAACGTCCTGGCGTATGTCCTGCTTTCCATCCGTTTACCTCAGACGTCCATGGAACACAATCAGGCCATTTTATTCGTTGATATTTTCAAGTACTCCGAGGTCATCGAGAGTTCTACCATCTGGCGGGGCACTGCCTATATCCCCGATTTACAGAGCTTACTGAGTCAGTTTTTTGGTAAAGAACGAACGGCTCAGTTACTGGAACGCTTCGCCAGCGAAAACGAAATTGACCTGAACTGGCAACGGGCTTCTCCCCAATTGGTGAACTACGCGGAAAACCTGCTGGCTGGAGTGGTCGGTTCGGCTTCGGCTCGATTAATGGTGGCTTCGGTAACACTCGAGGAGAAAATTTCGGTGGATGAAGTGGTGGAAATCCTGAAAGAATCCCAGGAGTTAATTCTCACCAACCGCCAGCTTCGCCAGCATCAGACCGAACTGGAACGAGCCACTACGCAACTGCGTGAAGCGAATGAGCAAATGGTGAAAACGGATCGGCTGAAAGATGATTTCCTCACCACCGTTACCCACGAATTACGAACGCCCATTACTTCGATTAAGGCTCTGAGTGAAATTCTGCAGGATAACCCTGAGCTGGAGACCGATCAGCGGGATCATTTTCTGAATACGATTATCCGGGAATCGGATCGACTCACCCGCCTGATCAGTCAGGTACTGGATCTGGAAAAATATGAATCCGGCAAGCAATCCCTTCGCATGGAACACGTTCAGATTCGGGAAGTGATTCAGGAAGCCGTGGAGACGGTCGGGCAGCTCGCTCTGGATAAGTCGGTGGCTCTGGAAGTGACCCTTGCTCAGGACCTTCCCACCACGCTGGCCGATCGCGATAAAATCATGCAGGTGCTTATTAATCTGCTTTCCAATGCCATTAAATACACGGAAGTGCAGCGGGGAAGAATCCAGCTTCGCTCCTACGTTTCTGAAAACAGAATCAGGATCGAAGTGCAGGATAACGGCCCCGGCATCGCCCTGAATTACCAGAAACTCATTTTTGATAAGTTCTACCAGGCTGAAAATCAAACCATTCGCAAGCCCAAGGGCAGTGGACTAGGACTGGCCATTACCAAGAAGATCATTGAATTGCATCAGGGAACGATTTCCGTCCACAGCGAGCCCGGCCAGGGAGCTTTGTTTGTCGTGCAGTTACCCATCCTTCCGGGCTTAGCGGCAAGGGAACCGGACTGAATTACTCCCTGAGCAAAGGAACCAAGTGCAGATTTTCCTGTTCTAACTCTACGCGGATGGGCAGGAAAACTCCTCATTAGTTACTAATTGCGTATATTTGAATTCTATCCGTAACTCCTGAATTGATAAAACGAACCGAAGCTCAGCCCAACCACGGAGGTTTCGGTTCATGCGTACTATGAAAATTCTGATTGTTGACGATGAACCGGGTATAGTCATGTCCCTGGAATTTCTGATGAAAAAGGAAGGCTACCAGGTGTACATTGCCCGTGACGGAGCTGAGGCTCTGGACATCATTCGCCAGGAAACTCCCCATTTGGTTCTGCTGGACATTATGATGCCCAGCGTGGATGGCTATGAAGTGTGCCGCCAGGTTAAAGAATCCGAGTCGCTTCAGGAAACCAAGATCATTTTCCTGAGTGCCAAGAGTAAAGAAAGTGACATTGAAAAGGGCCTGTCTTTCGGTGCCGATCTTTACCTGACCAAGCCCTTTTCTACCCGTAACTTAATGGCCAAAGTTCAGGAACTTACCGCCTGCTAAAGATTTCCTTTCCCTTCGTTCCGGTCAAAAAACCACTGGAATAGTACTCTTTTATCTATATTAAATTAGCTAGAAAAATCGCGTTTTTTTGATCACATCCGCGATTGCTTGTACTTTAGCCGGACTAAGTACGTATTTTTCAAGTCCTCTAAAACGAGCTAGTACCATGAGTCACATCCCATTTCAACTGAAAAGCTTTGAAGATTATCAACGAACGTATAAGCAGTCAGTTGAGGATCCAGAAGGTTTCTGGGCTGAAATTGCTTCTAATTTTTACTGGCGAAAGCCCTGGATCAAAACGCTTCAATGGAATTTTTCCGATCCGGATGTTAAATGGTTTGCGGGTGGTAAATTAAATATTACCGAGAATGCTCTGGATCGCCACCTGGTCGAACGCGGCGATCAGACCGCCATTCTCTGGGAACCCAATGATCCTCAGGAAGAATCCGTCAAGATATCCTATAAACAACTGCATCAGCGAGTCTGTCGTTTTGCCAACGTTCTGAAAAAACAGGGCGTGCAGAAAGGCGACCGCGTTTGCATTTACTTACCCATGGTGCCCGAGCTGGCCGTCGCCGTTCTGGCCTGTGCCCGCATTGGAGCCATCCATTCCGTCGTTTTTGGTGGTTTCTCGGCTCAATCCATTGCCGATCGTATTAATGATGCGGAGTGTAAAGTGGTGGTTACTTCGGATGGAGCGTACCGTGGTTCGAAGGAAATTGCCATGAAAGCCACCGTCGATGACGCCCTGGTGACCTGCCCCTCCGTAGAAACGGTATTGGTCATGACCCGTACCCGTACGCCGGTATTCATGCTCAAAGGACGGGATCGCTGGTGGGAACAGGAAGAAAAATACGTAACCAACGACTGCCCCGCCGAAGAAATGGACGCTGAAGACACGCTGTTCATTCTTTATACGTCGGGCTCGACGGGTAAGCCTAAAGGGGTCGTGCATACCTGCGGGGGGTATATGATTTACGCGGCCTATACCTTTGCCAACGTTTTTCAGTATCAACCCGGTGAAATTCATTTCTGTACGGCTGACATCGGCTGGATCACGGGACATAGCTACATCGTCTATGGTCCCCTTTGCTGCGGGGCTACGAGTCTGATGTTCGAAGGTGTGCCCACCTACCCCGATGCCGGACGTTTCTGGGATATTGTCGATAAGCATAAAGTTAATATTCTTTATACAGCCCCCACGGCCATTCGTTCGCTCATGGGCTTTGGCTTGCAATATGTTGAGGGCAAAGACCTCTCAAGCTTAACGAAGCTGGGTTCGGTGGGTGAACCCATCAACGAAGAAGCCTGGCACTGGTTCCACGACCACATCGGCAAAGGAAAAACGCCCATCGCCGATACCTGGTGGCAAACCGAGACGGGCGGTATTATGATTTCGCCGCTGGCGGGTATTACTCCCGAAAAACCCACCTACGCCACCCTGCCTTTGCCCGGTGTGCAGCCGATGCTGGTGGACGAAAACGGGAAGGAAATTGAAGGTAATGGTGTTTCAGGGAACCTTTGCATTAAGTTCCCCTGGCCCGGCATTCTGCGGACGACGTACGGCGATCACGAACGCTGCAAGCAAACCTATTTCAGCACATATCCCAATTTATACTTCACCGGCGACGGCTGTCTTCGTGACGAAGAAGGATACTACCGCATTACGGGTCGGGTCGATGACGTTCTGAACGTTTCCGGCCACCGGATTGGAACGGCCGAAGTGGAAAATGCCATTAATATGCACCTGGGCGTGGTGGAAAGTGCCGTCGTAGGGTATCCGCACGACATCAAAGGGCAGGGCATTTACGCCTATATCATTACGGAAGAACCGCTGGACGACATGGACCTGACGCGTCGGGACATTCTGGCCACGGTTTCCCGCGTGATTGGACCCATTGCCAAACCGGATAAAATCCAGTTTGTCAGCGGATTACCCAAAACGCGTTCGGGTAAAATCATGCGTCGGATTCTGCGGAAGATTGCCGAAGGCGATACTTCTAATTTAGGGGATACCTCTACGCTACTCGACCCCGCTGTTGTAGATGAGATTAAAAACGGAGCTTTATAAAGTCTTTTTAACTTCCCGAAAATTTAAAAACTTTCGGGAAGTTTTTTTTAAAGGTCCTTCGCCCCGCTCAGGATGACAGGTATAAGAAATAAAGCTGATTACCCCCGCCCTGTCCTCTCGACCACAGGAAGAGACCTTACCTGGGTTGAGTTATACTCTCCTTCTGGAGAATGACCTGAACTCCACGTAAAGTCCTTTGCTCCGCTCAGGATGACAGAGAGATAGGGGCAATAGGCATTTATTCAGCATACCATTTTTTGACAATCTATGATATGTTTCGAAAGCTAAGTTCGCAGGCCTTGAAACGAATGGCCTATCTGGAAGAACTCGATCAGCAGGACCGTACCGATGGCACTCCCCGTTCCAGACGACTGCGGCAGATTAATCGGGCCACGGGTGAGTTTTTATCTATTCTGGCTGTGAATGCTCCGACGGGAGAACTCATCGAAATTGGCACCAGTGCGGGTTATTCTACCCTGTGGCTGGCTCTGGCGGCCCGCGAACGTCAGCAAAAAGTAAAGACCTTCGAGATTGATCCCGAAAAGATAGCTCTGGCTCAGGAAACCTTTCATCTGGCCGGACTGGAAGAATACATCGAAATCATTTCCGGTAATTTCCTGCAAAGCGGAGTCAGCCTGGCTCCCATCTCCTTCTGTTTCCTGGATGCAGAAAAGGAACTCTACGAACCCTGTTTCCAGCTCGTTGCTCCTAAATTAGTTACCAGTGGATTACTGGTGGCCGACAACGCCATTGATCAGTACGAAGGTATCAAACCCATGATCGACGCGGCTTTGGCCGATGAACGTTTCGATTGCCTGACCGTTCCCATTGGTAACGGTGAATTCATTTGCCGCAGAACCTAACTTCCACTCGCTCACCTTGCCCGACTTCGTTTCCATTCTCCGCTCCGTATCTCCCCTCCCCGACGAAAGTCTGGAGCTGATTCAGCCTTTCATCACTCAGGTAACTTACCCCAAAGGCAAGCACCTGTATCGAGCCGGACGCGTTGAAAATCTGGTTTATTTTCTGGAAAAAGGTTTAGTGCGGGCGTATCAGGGTGAAAATCAGTTAACCTTCTGGTTCGGCATGGAGGGAGAAATCGTTCTTCCCTTCAACAGTTATACCCGTCGCGAGGCCGCCTATGAATCCATTCAGTTACTGGAGCCTTCTGTTCTGCATCAGATCACTATCCCTGATTTACACCGACTCTACGAAACCAATCTGGACTGGGCCAACTGGGGCCGGAAACTGGCGGAACGCGAAATGGTCAAACTAGACCAGATCTATATTTCCCGCCAGGGTAAATCTGCGGCTGAACGTTATCAGGAATTACTGGATCAGCATCCCGACTGGGTTCAACGCATTCAGCTGGGTTACCTGGCTTCTTACCTTGACGTTACGCAGGTTACCTTAAGCCGAATTCGGTCTGACATTCGCTTATGAATGAGTAGCTATTGATAGAATTCCAGTGTTCATCAAGCATAAACCTACTCTCTATTCCAATCGAACAGATATCAGAGCAAGGCCAGTATCTACTCGTTTAATACTCATTCATTGATACTAGTATTGGTGACATTAATACCTGCTTTAAAATATTCATAAGTTATTCGTATGAAACGTTTTACTTGCTGATAACTATCCTTCCCTGTTCTTCAATTTATTGAGTTAATAAAAGATCGATTATTATTACTATCTTGATTTTTACTATTAACAATTGTTCATTATCTAATACAATAAGCTCTATACCTGAAATTATTTACCTTTTTTACAAAAATAAAATTGATTTATTCTTTCACTATTACTCATCTAATTTCCGCATATTTACTACCTGATTTATAAAAATTAAGTTCTGGTTATTCTCCCTCTCCTTTCTTTGGACTGGAGCCTTTCCCCTATTAATAATTCACTATATGAAACTCATTTACACCTTTGCTTTTTCCCTTTTCAGTTTTGCTTCATTTGGACAGATCGGGATCGGAACTTCTTCCCCAGATCCTAGTGCACAATTAGATATTAGCTCGAGTAATAAGGGGTTACTAATCCCACGCGTTACGCAGGCTAACCGCCCCGGCGGCCCTGGAATGGTCGCGGCTACGCCTGGTTTAATGATTTATCAAACGGATGACATTCCAGGTTTTTATGTCTATGATGGGTACAAGTGGGATCGGCTTATCAAAAGTTCTGAGGCACCAGCCATTCCTTATGTAAGAGCATTTAAACACATAGCTGAGAGTCTTATGCTCCCGGCTAATGATAATACGATTAATAGCTTAACCTACGTAACATTTAATGGTGTTGAAAGATCGGAAGGAGTTATTGATCCGACTGATGGGAAAACTTTCATTATCAAAGAAGCAGGAACTTACCAGATCAGATATTCACTATCTCCAGATTACATGGCTGTGCCAGGTATCAGAGCAGTCGTTGCACTGAATGACGTAATTGAAATTGAGCAGACTAAATCAATAAATACGTACGCTAATCATCCTACTCTACAGGGAGAATGCATGTTAACGGTGGGGACAAATACTATGATTAGAGTTGGAATTTCTTCGTCTGACTCTCAGCTTAAATTAATTAATTTCTCTAACACAACCCAGGCAGCTTCCATGACTATTTTAAGATTAAAATAGGGATGTCCATCACGTTTAGTTCTGAATAAAGTCTGCTATTACCTTCCTCACTGTTTTCAACCCATCCGTTGGAAACAGTGTTTTTTTTATTGTCAGTACCTGATGTGATACCCTGTAAAATATTCATTACGTTGCCTTTGTAAGCCCGGTTTTTCCAGATTCTTACACGCTTTAGCCTGTAGGATTGTTCAGCAATTACGTGGATAGGCAGCCCACCTGTTTTCTCTTTTTAACATTTGTAAAAATCTTTCCTCCCCTTCCTGCCGAACTTTGCAGCAGATCATAGAGGGATGACGCTACGGCTTTCTTCCGGCTTAATCCATTAATACAACGAATGTTATGAATTGGTTACTGGTAATCCTCGCCGGTCTGGTTGAGGTTGGATTTACGTTTTGTTTAGGGAAAGTTCGGGAAACATCGGGTACGACTTCCCTACTCTGGCTGGGTGGGTTTATTTCCTGTCTGGCGATCAGCATGGCCTTGTTACTGAAAGCCACCCAGACCCTTCCCATGGGTACGGCTTATGCCGTCTGGACGGGAATCGGAGCCGCCGGGACAGTACTGCTGGGCATTCTGGTTTTCAATGAACCGGCTCACTTCTGGCGACTGTTTTTCATCGCCACGCTGGTCATGTCCATTGTCGGGTTGAAAGTGGTTTCCCATTAATTCATTCCGGTCTGCTCTGGCTTCAGAAGCCAGAGCAGACCGGAATGGCTTTCCATTCATCACGGCTAAAATTGCCATACATCTATTCCTGTTACCTCTGTTCCGATTTGTGAAGCTGAAGCCCTCGGTAGCTCCTTAATTTTGAAGCATCAATAACGGCACCTCTGCCTTTTGTCTTCAACCCACCTATACTTAACCAACGAATACGAGCTATTGAACACACTACTTCATGAAAAATTTTCTACTTCTTTTCAGCTGCTTTCTGGTCATCCAAACCGCTCAGGCTCAGTTTCCCATGGGCGGAGTTGCTCCCCAGCGGAAAGCCCTTCCCGGAACGGCAGACGATACTACTCCCAAGGGTAATTCCAAAATAACGGGCTTCGTTGTAGACTCTTCGGTAACCAAAGCGGTGGAATTTGCCAACGTAGCCCTGTATAACAAAGCTACCAACAAACCCGTAGACGGTACCGTCGCGGATGACAAGGGAAAGTTCACGTTAAGTCGCGTTGCGGCGGGTGAATACCGGATTCTGGTCTCATTCATTGGCTTCGAAAATAAGACCATCGATAACATAAAAGTTGAAAAAGGTCAGGATATTGATCTGGGTGTGATCAAAGTAACTTCCAAAACCAAAACGCTCGACGAAGTTACCGTAACGGGTCAGAAAGAGCTGATTGAAGAGAAAGTAGACCGCCTGGTCTATAACGCTGAAAAAGACATCATGGCCAAAGGCGGTGACGCCACCGATGTATTACGGAAGGTTCCCATGCTGAGTGTGGACTTACAGGGCAACCTCTCCTTACGCGGGAATCAGAACGTGCGGGTATTGATCAACAACAAACCCAGTACAATCGTAGCCAGCAGCGTAGCCGACGCCCTCAAACAGATTCCAGCGGATATGATTAAAACGGTAGAGGTGATTACTTCACCCTCCGCTAAATACGATGCCGAAGGTTCCGGTGGGATCATTAACATCATCACGAAAAAGAATACCCTTCAGGGATTGAACCTGAACGTGGACGCTGGGGTCGGTAACCGGGGATCAAACCTGGCCCTGAACGGTAGTTACCGCAAAGGCAAAATGGGTCTGACTTTGGGCGGTTTTGGCCGGGCCAACTATAACGTCAAACTGAAAGGGTTCACGGACCAGACCAATTTTCTGGAAAACGGTTCTACCACTCGCACCTATCAGGATTTCTCAGGGGTGAACACTGGCCTTTTCGGTAACTATAACCTTGGGTTCGATTATGATTTAGCCCAAAATCAGTCCATTACTTCAAGCGTTCGCTATGGGGCCCGTAATATGCTGAATACCATTGATTACAAAACCGATTCGTACATCGATAACCTTATGACGTCAACGATTTATCGGGACGTAGATACGAAAAATCTTTCCGGGACGATTGACGTGAACGTAGATTACCTGCATACCTATAAAAAACCACAGCAGGAATGGAGTATTTCCACGCAATACAGCCGCAACGATTTAACGAACAATTTCAATTCCAACGATCGGACCGGCACTCAGGAACTGTTGTTCCGGGAGAAAAACATTAACCACAACCTGAATCAGGAACTTACCATCCAGACGGATTACCAGACGCCCATCAAGAAAAATCAGATGCTTGAATTTGGAGCCAAAGGAATCATGCGGATGGTAAACAGTGATTACCAGTACTTATATGGCAATGCGAATGATCCCCTCTCGCAAAGTCCCAAGCAGCCTTCGGGGGCTTTGGATTACAACCAGAATGTAGCAGGAGCGTACACTTCCTACACGGTCACTACCAAAAACAAATACACCCTTAAAGCAGGGGCCCGTTACGAATACACTACCATTGAGGCCAGCACGCGTGAAGGGGGCGACATTCGCATTCCTAACTACGGGAATCTGGTTCCCAGTGTTAACATTTCCAAGAGTATCAAAGGAACAATGTGGAAACTGGGGTACAATCGCCGTATTCAGAGACCTGGTATTCAGCAGCTGAACCCCAACATTAACTTTGCCAATCCGCAGAACATCATGATTGGAGACCCTTCGCTTCGTCCGGAATTAACGGATAATGCAGAACTCGGATTCAGTCGGAATTTCAAGAAGTTTTATCTGAATGCTGCTTTCTTCGGCCGCGTTACCAATAACACCATTACCCAAGTTGTTCAGACGAACGATACGCTGGCGGGCGGGGTCTTGACCACCTACCAGAACATTGGCAGCGAGCGGGCCGTAGGAACGAACCTTTTCGGTAACCTCGCCATCACTTCTAAATGGAACATCGGGATTTTCTCCAATATCATTTATAACAGTCTGCGGGGCATGATGCCGGTTAGCGGAAGTACGTCCGAATTCGTTGAAAACTCCGGTTTCAACATCGGTGGAGGCTTCAATTCCCAGATCCAGTTCAAGAATGGCTGGGGTGCTCAGGGCTTCGCCTTTGTGCAGGGGTCTCAGGTACAGTTACAGGGCCGCCGGGGCGGATTTGCCTTCTATTCCGCCGGGGTGAAGAAAGACTTCAAAAATAAAAAGGGCAGCATTGGTCTGGCCGGAGAAAACTTCCTGACGAAAAGCTTTAACATCCGCACCAACTTGTCCACCACGCAGTTCACTCAGGTGTCTGATCTGCGTTTGTTCATGCGGGGGGTTCGTCTGACTTTCTCTTACAAGATTGGAAAGATGACGGCTCAGGCTCCGCGTAAGAAAGGCAAGTCCGTTAACAACGACGACGTGAAGAGTGGTGTAGACGGCATGCAGGGAGGAGCTCCAGCCAGTGGCGGAACCTCCGGAAGCCGTCCACGGTAATAAATTAGTTAATAACGGATAAAGCCCGGTGTTACTCATCGGGCTTTATCCATTAATCCCCTCTTCGCTCGCTTTAAGGGAGACCATCGGCTGGATAACATTAAAAACCCATAAAAATGATAGGCGTAATTATTAAAATTTATTCAAAAAACTAAAATCAGTCCAAATACACCCTTAAAAACTACCATAAATTTAACGAAGGCTATATTTTACACATTTTTTTTTCGATATGCGTAGTTTATATAGAAAAACTATAAAGAATCCGATTACCTTTGTTGAATCCTGACGTACAGGAGATTTTTGTTTTATTTATTTTTTGTTCACAATGCAAACAGGCACTGTAAAATTTTTTAACGAAACGAAAGGTTTTGGCTTTATTCTTGATGACGCTTCCGGGCAAGATATCTTCGTGCACGCGACGGGTCTGAGTTCAGCTACCATTCGTCAGGATGACCGTGTGTCTTTCGATACCATCGAAGGCAAACGTGGCTTGAACGCCGTAAACGTAAAGAAAATCTAATTTTCTGAGCGTGCTCAGGAAAAGCCCTGCTCCCGAAAGGAGGCAGGGCTTTTCCTTTTTTCAGTCCGATGGCACCGTTTTTTAATGGATCAGGCGTACCACTACCATAGAAGCCATGAAAACTCCATTAATGAATCTTATAGCCCTGTTCGGACTGGTCTGGATTGGAACCGCCTGTTCTTCAGTGAACGTTGATAAAAGTCGCAAAGCGGACTTTAGTCGTTACAAAACTTTTGCCTGGATGGATTCTGATGTAAAAGCAGGGAAAAACCCGGTTTACTATAATGAAATAGCAACCCAAAATCTGGAAGCAGCCGTAGTCAACACGCTGAATGAAAAAGGCTATCAGGAAAACAACAAAAATCCGGATATGCTGATTGGCTATCACTTCTTTGTAGAACAGCGGGAACGTACCGTATCGGACCCTAATCCCATGTACGGCCCGTATATGGGCTGGGGACGCTGGGGATGGCAAGGATGGGGTCCTGCCTGGTACGGATGGGGCGGCTCGCGGTACCGTCAGGAAAAGTACGATGCTGGAACCGTAGTGGTTGACATCGTAGATGCGAAAACACAAAAACTTGTCTGGCGGGGCTCGGTAGAAAAAGCCGTAGACAATCCAACCCAGATTTCCAGACAGCTGGAACGTGAAGTCAGCAGAATTGTTGATAAGGTTCCGGAAGAAAAGGCTGGTGAATAAATTAATTCGTTTAAATCAGGTGGCGGCTTTCAGTCTGCCACCTGATCTGTTAATATACCTTAAGTCATAAATTGCTATACAATTTTCCTGGAAAACCTTAGTTTTACAAAAGAATTGTTTTCCAATGATCTATAAACTCACTGCATTTATATTCATTTTCTGGGGTCTAAGTTTTGACACGACCGCTCAGGATCGTTACATTACGGGCATTGCCCTGAGTGATTCCACCGATAAACCGATTAACCTGGCCTCCGTACGCAACATGAGGACGCAGGATCTTACCCGCACGAATAAGACCGGGGCGTTCCTCATCATGGCCCGACCCGGCGATAACCTTCGGCTTACCTGTAATGGCTGCGACGATGCTACCATCACGGTTGATTCCACGCACGATGATTTTACCATTCGGGTGAAACAGTACGTCTTTCAGGGAGATGGTACTACCCTCAACGAGGTTCGGGTAACGGCAAAATCAGAGGCTGAGATTAAATACGAAATTGAAAAAGCCCTGAAAGAACCCCTGGCCCGAAAAAACATGAGTACGGATCAGGTTCTGGGCATGGCCACCTCTCCTATCTCTCTCCTCTACGAGTTATTTAGCAAAGAAGCCAAAAACAAACGCAAGCTGGCGGTGTATCAGCAGCAGGACCGCAAGCATAAACTGGCCGAGTTCAAGTATAACGAGCATCTGGCCAATCAGGTTACCAAGCTTGAAGGAGAAGAACTGGAAGAATTCATGCGGCTTTTCCCGATTGATGATGACTTCGTATTACAGTCTTCGGAATACGACATTATTCAGGTAATTAAAGCTAACTTCAATAAGTATAAAGCCCGGGTGGGGAAAAAGTAATCCGAAGCTCACCTTTCGATTCGGTTCTTCCGGCTGTACCTTTGCTGCATGAGGTACATGATTTGGTTTGCCTACAATGGCTCCGCATTTAATGGCTGGCAGAAGCAGCCTAACGCCGTTTCGGTGCAGGCAGCTATTGAAAAATCGCTTTCCGTTTTACTCAGGAATCCCGTTAATCTCATTGGTTCCGGTCGCACAGATACGGGCGTTCATGCCGAACAGCAATACGCTCATTTCGACTGGCCGGAAAAGCTTACCGAAGATCTGGATTTCCTGGCCTTCAAATCCAACCGGATGATGCCCGCGGGCATTGTTATCTACCGGATCTTTCCCATTCGTTCCGACGTTCATGCCCGTTTTACGGCTACTTCCCGTAAATACGAGTATCGGATTTCAAGGGTCAAAAATCCCTTCCGCCCTTTCATGGTCTATCCTTTCAGTTTCCCGCTGAACGTAGAAGAGATGAACCAGGCCGCTCAGCTCCTGCTAAGTCATAGCGATTTTCAGAGCTTTAGTCTGGTCAATACCCAGGTTAAAACCTTCCGGTGCGATATAAGCGAAGCCTACTGGGAAGAACGCGGGCACGAATTGATTTTTCACGTTCGGGCCGACCGTTTTTTACGGGGCATGGTTAGGGCACTCGTGGGAACATTAATGGATGTTGGCCGGGAACGTATCAGCGTGACCGATTTTCAGGAAATTATCCTGGCCAGGGATCGAAAAAAAGCTGGGCGGGCCGTTCCTCCCGACGGGCTGTTTCTGGTGGAAGTAACCTATCCTATCAACGCTTTTGACCCTCCGCAGGAAACCGTAGCCATAGAATTATGAAAATTCAGGTGGTTATTCTCGCCGCAGGTAGTTCCAGTCGATTAGGTCAGCCAAAGCAATTAGTTTCCTGGCAGGGCAAACCGCTCATTCAGTACGTAGCGGAACAGGCTCTCCGCACCTCCGTGTCAGAAACGAAACTGGATCTGGTCCTGATTACCGGAGCTTACGCGGAGCCGGTTACCGAACCCGTCCGGAGCCAGCACGTCATTCATAATGCAAACTGGTCGGAAGGCATGGCTTCATCCGTTCGGATCGCTACTGAATATGCGATGGAACAACAGGCAGACGCTCAATTGTTTTTGTTAACTGACCAGCCTTACGTTGATGCGGAACTGTTACAGAACCTGATTCAAACGTATAAAGAGCATCCCGGCCACGTGATTGTTTCTGATTATGGTACGGACTGGGGCGTTCCGCTCATCATTGATTCTACTCATTATGCGGGACTGTTGACCTTAACGGGAGATCGAGGCGTCAAACGTTACGTTCAGCAACATCAGTTACCGATCAAAAAAGTGAAATTTTTAAAAGGTCTTATTGATATTGATACCGAACAAGACCTCAGGGATTTGCAAGAAAGGCAATGAGTGCTTAAATTTGTGAGTTCACTGGAAATAAGCACTACTTTTAGATTAGTTAGTTCGGAGTTAGTTAACTCTTCTTAAAACTGAGTACATACACCTGCACCGATAGATTTATTACGATATCCTACCCTAACGATAACTTACCTTTCTTAAGGAATTATTTCTATTGAATACACTATAGTAACTATAAAACATATTCTATCAAATGGCCAACGATCCATTAGCTCTTACAAGAATTGGAGTTTTTTATGACGGAAATTATTTCTTACACGTCAGTAATTATTACAACTATTTTCATACCCGCAAAAGCCGCATTAGCGTTTCAGGTTTACACAATTTTATAAAGAATCAGGTCGCGGACGAACTTAGCTCGGATATCCGTTTCTGTCAGATTGTTGACTCTCATTATTTTCGGGGCCGTCTCAGTGCTCAGGAAGCCAGTCAACGGGGCAATATGCTCTTTTACGACCGGGTGTTTGACGACCTGTTAATGGCAGAAGGCGTTACGACGCATTATTTGCCGGTTCGTAGTTCTTTTGGGAATCGTTACGAAAAAGGAATCGACGTATGGCTGGCTCTGGAAGCCTACGAAATGGCTTTGACCAAGAAGTTCGACGTGATTATCCTCATTGCTTCGGATGGCGATTACGTTCCTCTGGTTCGTAAATTAAATTCCCTGGGAACCAAAGTCATGGTCCTTAGCTGGGATTTTGAATATACTACGGAAGATGGCCAGAAAATGGTTACCCGTACCTCACAGGATTTGCTGGAAGAAGTTACCTTCCACGCCGACATGGAGAAAATTATTGAAGATCGCGTCCGTCGGAATGATCCGCTAATCAATAATATGTTTGTCGTTCCGCCGACTCCTCCTCAATCGACTCCTCGAGTTGAACGTACCAGTACGGACGCAGAAGGCACCGAAAACAATCTGGCTGAACACGCGGGCGAGTTAATGACCAGCACCATTTATTCACTCAAAAACGGATATGGTTTTATCAAATATCCGCCCAATAACCTGTTCTTCCATTACACCAGCCTGATTGATACGGACTTTAACGAACTTCAGGAAGGCGACGAAGTAGAATTTGTGCTCTCACTCAATGACCGGGGCGATTACATTGCCAAGAACGTACGGCTGTTGTGGGATGAGGAAGGGGCCGCCGCCGCCGAATCTTCAAACGGAGAAGAAGTAGTGGCCGAGAGCGAAGAAGATCCTTTAAAACTTGAATTTTAGTTTCTATATACAATAATGAAAAGCCCGGTTAGGATCACCTAACCGGGCTTTTTATTATTGAACTCAGGTGCTTTATACAATTCGTTTAACAATATCCTCCACGCTTACGCCTTCTGCTTCGGCCTTGAAATTTCGAACGATCCGGTGACGTAAGATGGCCAGAGCTACGGCTTTAACATCTTCAATATCCGGCGAAAACTTCCCGTTGAATAATGCATTACACTTCGCGGCCAGAATCAGGTTCTGGGAGGCTCGCGGACCCGCTCCCCACTCCAGAAACTCATTGGCTTCTTTAGAAGCCAGCTCCGTTCTGGGCCGTGTTTTGTGCACAAGCCGGACGGCATACTCCACAACATTATCGGCAATGGGAACCCGGCGTACCAACTGTTGGAAATATAGAATTTCTTCGCCGGTTACCTGATGCTGTACTTCGTAACGTATATCGGAAGTCGTTGCTTTGACAATGGCCAGCTCCGCCTCAAATCTGGGGTAATCCAGCTGAATCATGAACATGAAACGATCCAGCTGAGCTTCGGGCAATGGATAGGTTCCTTCCTGCTCAATCGGGTTTTGAGTCGCCAGCACGAAAAAGGGCTTACTTAGCGGGTATTTCTGACCAGCAATGGTCACTGCATACTCCTGCATGGACTCCAGCAAAGCTGACTGCGTTTTAGGCGGTGTCCGGTTGATTTCATCGGCGAGAATAATATTTGAAAAAATAGGCCCTTTGATGAATCGGAAATTCCGGTCATTATCCAGGGTTTCAGAACCCGTAATATCCGAAGGCATCAGATCCGGTGTAAACTGGATCCGGTTGAAATTCAGATCCAGAGCCCCGGCCATGGTTTGAATCAACAGCGTCTTCGCCAATCCCGGAACCCCCACCAGCAAACAGTGCCCCTGACAAAAGATAGCCGTTAGCAAGAGCCGCACCACCTCGTCCTGACCGATCACTACCTTGGTAATTTCAGCATGTAACTTTTGGTAAGCTTCATTCAGAGCCTTTACGCCCTCTACATCGGAAGAATACGCCATAAATAAAATAGGGTTAGGACCGGTTTATTTGGTTTTTAGTAAACGAAAAAGGGTTTGAATCGATTTGCAAGGATAAGTAATGCAAGATTTATCATCATTACAAACATTTATCCTCTCAAACGTATTCAAACCCTTTCCTCAAGCAGAACGAATGAGCTTTTCTATTGTTGCCCGTAAGCCGCTACGACATCGCTGCATTCAGATTTCAGATCTTCGTCACGAACCTGAATGAACACTTCGGATTTTGTCTTTTTAAACCACTTCTCTACCGCAGTGTTTCGCTTGCGGCTTAACGCGATTTTCTGGAGTTTTTGATAATCTTCCTCCAGGTTAGCGTAATGCGGAGGATACTTGGCTTTGTAGTAAATAATACGGACTCCGATCTTGCCATCACCCGAACGATAAGGCAGAACGGATGAATACGTGCCTACCTGCATAGAATCCAAAGTAAAGTATAAACTGTGATCCATCGTCTCATCGAGAGCCAGACGAATACTCCGCGATTCGGAATCCTGAATCCATCCTCCGACGTCAGACGTAGCCTTGTCTTCAGAAAAATCTTTAGCTGCCTTTTCAAAGGTGAGTTTATTATCCACCAGCAGCGTCCGAACGGAATCCAGCATATTAGTTGCTTTAGTGACATCCAGACGATTATAATCGGGACGCAGCAGAATGTGGCGAGCCGTATATACTTCGCCTTTCATGTCTTCCAGTTTAATCAGGTGAACTCCGTATTCTGTTTCTACGGGATCGGAATATTCACCGGGTTTCAGACGATATACTGCTCCTTCGAACTCGGACACCATCGTTCCACGTTTAACGTTCAGGTATAATCCACCATTCTGAGCACTTCCCAAATCTTCCGAATAGGAAGTAGCTAACTGAGCGAAATCCTCACCGGCTAAGGCCCGTTTTCTATACTCCAGCAATCGCTGTTTAAGAGCATCTTTCTCCTCTTTTGTTACTTCCGCGAAACGAATGATGCTCCCTACCTGCACTTCGGATGGGAAGTAAGGCAGACTGTCCTTGGGAATGGAATTAAAGAACTTTCGTACCTCACTGGGGGTGATTTTCACATCGCTCGTGATTTTGCGTTGCATTTCCTGCACGAGCAGATTATTCTTCACATCGTTCCGAAGTTCGGCTTTCAGCTGTTCCACGCTTTTACCGAACTGTTCAACAATGTTTTTTTGTGAACCATACATCTGAACCATCTGATCCATCCGGCCTTCCAGCTCCCCTTCGACCTGACGATCTTCTACAGTTACGGAGTCAATCTCTGCTTTCGCCAACATTACCTTATTGATAATCAAGCTATTCAGACACTGGCATTTCGAGGGAGCATTCTTCTGATTCTCGGCCTGATACTGATAATACATCTGATCTAAATCCGATCGCAGAATATAATGGTTATCCACTTTACTGATTACTCCGTCAATGGATTTTCCCTTGGTTAGCTGAGCAAAGCTGAGCACGGGTAAAAAGAGGAGTAACAGCCCGAATAATTTCTTCATTTGAATAAATTGGTGATAATGTTAGGAAACGGGTGTCTTCTTGGGTTGATGCTAATTACTAACGTTACGTTGCACGATTCCCTTACGTTGCAATCGTTTTTTATTACTTAAGCTTTTTCAGCTCGTTTTCATTCACTTGAACCGGAAATTGTTTTTTCAGTGATTCTACCCAGTTCTTTTCCAGATAAGCCTGATAATCATTGATTACCTGGCCACGGGCTTCGGCAAGCGTTTTAGTACGGGCATTGTCCACTTTAGTAATATCAATGGACACAAACCGACCGTTTTTATCTACCGTTTGCTTCCCAACTTTCCAGCTCACCGCGTCAATGAATTTATTATCACCTTTCTGAAAATACCCTTCTTCCAGCGTCAGATTATTGGGTTTCTGACTATTAAACTGCTGAACCACGTCCTGTTTTGAATTAGTCGTGAGACTAAACGTAACCCGGCGGTTTTTATCGCGGTTGGTTGTGGAAGCGGGTTTAAATTTGCTTTCGTCTACCTCTACAATCCGGGTAGCTGAAATATTACCACGTTTAACCAGCTCGTTCACGACGCTACGCAACCGGCCCGCCGAGCAGGAATCTGCTTCAGCAGCGTCCGCATGGCCGCTAATGGCAATTTGGTAGTCGTAGTTTTTCGATAAGATCACGATCAGATCAAAGAGCTTTTCCCGCTGAGCCGCCGTCAGTTGAGTCTGCCCCCTGGCAAACGTCAGATCTTCAATTTTACGGGTAATGGGGTAAGGTTTCTTCGCGAGAGCTTTCAGGGACTGTTCCAGAATCGGGCGACTGGCCGCACTCAATACGGAAGCCTGCACCCGGGGATTCAACTGATACTTGCTCCGGTTTTGCTCGTAAAACTGGCGTTGACCCGTCGTATCCGTCAGTGATCTTCCCTGCACATTTTCCTCCAGCATCTGGAATAATAACATCCCATCGTGATACTCCTGAATCAGGTCTTTAAAATCCTGATTTTTAGCCTCCAGATGATCTTCTTCGTAGGCCAGATTTTTATCTTCTACGTAGGCATTGTAGAGCGTTTGCAATAAGGCCTGAGGGTTGGCTCCGGCCTGGGGTTTTTGATTTTTCTGTACGTAATCGAAGAAATCACTGACCCGGTACACCTCCGAACCAATGCGGAACAGCAGCTGACCGTTCAGATTCTGATCATTGGGAGCCTGCCATTTGCCATCGGCTAACAAAGGCGTAGCCTTGTCCAGGGCGGCCATCAGGGCTGACTTATTTTCTTCGAATTTATTTTCCTGCTTGACCCGACGAAGCACGGCTGATTTACTTACGTTTGAACGCTCGTCCGACTGGACTTTGGTTCGCAGATAACCCACCATTTCTTCATAATCAAGCAATGGAATTCGCTTTACTAATTTCAGGATATGCCATCCGTAGGGAGTCTGGAAAGGGGCTGAATACGCTCCTTCTTTCTTCAGAGCAAAAGCAGCTTCTTCAAAGGGAGGAAGCATTTTTCCCGTGCCAAAAGGCTGCATCACCCCACCTGCACTTTTGGTGCTGGCGTCTTCCGAAAACTGTTTAACGACGGCTTCAAAAGCGACGCCCCGCTGCAATTCCCCGTAGGCTTCCTCAATTTTAGTCTTGGCCGTCATTTTTTCGGCGTCCGTGGCATTGCCCGGTACACGAACGAATAAATGAGCGACCTGAATATTACCCTGACTGTCCCGACGATCATTTACCCGGATCAGATGGTACCCGAATTTGGTACGAACCGGCATTGAAATTTCGCCCTTTTTCGTCGTGTATGCTGCGTTTTCGAAAGGGTAGACCATTTGCAAGCCCGTGAACCAGCCCAGCGTTCCCCCGTTTTTAGCCGCGTAGGGATCTTTGGAAAACTGCCGGGCCAACTCTTCGAATGATTCCCCTTTTATAATCCGCTCCCGAATGGACAGGGCCTGATTATAGATACGTAAGGTATCTTCGGGCGAGGCACTGGGCGTGACTTCGAGCAGAATATGAGAGGCATTGATTTCCTCTTTCAACCTTTCATAAGCCTCTTTTACCAGGGCCTCGGTTACTTTCTTATCGGTAATGAACGACTGAGCCGACACTTTGCGATAACCCGCCAGCTCTTCTTTAAAGTCAGCTGTAGTATCAATGCCGCGACTTTCGCCGGCCAGCACTTTAAGTTTGTAATTGATAAACAGGGGGAGGTATTCCCGAATGCCAGCAGACTCAGTAAGACTGTCAGCTCCGACCGGATTTTTCTTGTAGTGATACATGAATTCACTCACCGTAACCTTTTTAGGGCCGATGGTAATCAAGACCGGATCATTGGATTGTTGAGCGAAAGCAGTAAAATCCTGAAAGCAAAAAAACAAAGCGATCCACCGAAGTGATTTATACATACCTGAGCAATTGGGGTTCATCCGAGCATAACCGAATTTCGGACCGAATTATTGCTCAAAGATAGCGAAACTCCGCGTAGTGACCTATTTTTCTGATGGCCAGACCCCTCAGAGGTTGCCGTAAGATCTTAGCGGGAGGCTCCGGAAATCTGAAAGTTTACCTCATATTCATAATTGTCGAACCGACCATCGGCACTGAATTTCAATGGAATAGTCTGAACAAGCTTCATGTTCTGTACTTCTTCATAGGTATACGTTCGACTGAAGGAACCCAGCAAATCGTCCGGATCGATTCGGTTGGAATTATTCAGCACCAGACCCGCCGCCTGTAGTGACACCAGGAAATAACCCACCGGATTGGTAAGCTCGGTTACCTGTAATAAACTGGCTGCGGCCCCGGCATAACCCGTGTATTTTCGAATATCGTTTACCAGTTTCTGAGCTTTGGAATAATCGTCGATTTCCATCAATACCGTCGTTGCCACGACCCTGCACCGGGGCGGCACTTCGATACTCAGACCCTGAAAGGCATTAAACTGATCGCCTTTTTTTGTCCGCTGGACGCCCCAGGCTCCGTTTTGCGTATTAATCAACTGATTGTTTTCATTCAGCACACTCAGGGAATAAGCCAGCATCAGCTCATCCTGGCGGGTAACTTTCTCCTGAATCGAAACGGCCTTTAAGGAAGCCGGCTGAAATTTTACCCAAACCGGCGAGCGACGGCTTTGATTTTTGCAGGCCACCACACCCAGCACCAGAAACAGAAAGCAGATCAATCGAAACAACACAGTGTACGGGATTAAAACTCTTCAATAATAGACTGCCCCGATGAAGCATCACCGGAAGTCCACTGCCAGGTCTCATGCAGGCGGATTTTTCCGTCATTCATGATTTCAGGCACGGAGTGGCATTTACCCGCCCGCAGTTCGCCGGTTTCGCTTAAATGCTGATATACCATATCAATGGCTCCTTGCTCATTTACCCTGCCAATGATGGAACCCCGAATAACCGAGCCACCTGAATAATCGGCCCAGACCTCACTATTCTGCTGGTAATAGTTAAAAATGGTTTCGTTACTAATTTCCCCATTTTCGGTATTAACGGCTGTTCGGAAACACCTTCCATTGTAGTTAATCATTTGAATAATAATAACTTACAGTAAAAAGATGCCAGCTTTTTCGCTGGCATCAATTCCTTTTTCCTATACTAAAGGCTCCTGCTGGCTCAGGCAGTGGAAACTTCCCTGCCCCCAGATGATTTCATTCGCCAGCAAAGGAATTACCTTCTGCGTGGGGAATGCCTGTTCCAGAATATCAATGGCTACCTGATCATTCGGATTGTCGAAAACCGGAACGATTACGCCAGCGTTGCAGATCAGGAAGTTGGCGTAACTGCCGGGCGTGCGGAAATCGTTGATATATACGGGCTTCGGCATGGGTAACTCAATGATATTGAGTTGTTTGCCGTTGAGCAGACGCATTTCCTTCAATAATTGAAGATTGGTATTCAATACTTCAAAGTTTTCATCATTCCGATCTGCTTCCACGCAAGCCACAACGGTATCTTCGTTCACGAAACGAGTAGTATCATCAATGTGTCCGTCGGTATCATCTCCGACGATGCCGTCTTCCACCCATAATACCTGCTCCATCCCGTAGTAATCGTAGAGATACTGCTCGATCTGTCCCTGATTTAAATTAGGGTTTCGATTGGGATTTAGTAAACAGGATTTGGAAGTCAACACCGTTCCGGCTCCGTTGAAATCTACCGAACCGCCTTCCATGATAATGCCCGGTGTTACGTAAGGTAAGCCCAGGTAATTCGCAATTTTGACGGGAAGAGCGTCGTCATCCGAATACGGCGGATACTTGCCTCCCCAGGCATTATAGCCCCAGTTCACCACCTGACGTTGCTTGGTTTCGGGGTTAATCAGAAACGCCGGACCGTGGTCCCGGCACCAGGCATCATTGGTAGGGTTAATCAGAAACTCAATCTGATTCAGATTCACTCCTGCCTCGGTCAACCAGCCGATGATCTGGGCTTTCAGCGTTTCGCTGTTGGCGTTGATGCATACTTTTTCGCCCTGGGAAATCGCTTTAATAAACTGAATGTACTGCGGACGCATACCGGCGAGTTTATCACCCTGCCAGGAATGGTCGTTATGCGGAAAAGTCAGCCAGGTGGCCCGATGCGGGTGCCACTCGGCAGGGAAGAAAAATCCTTGTTCTTTGGGTGTCATTAGTGTTACGATTGCTGTGGGAAGTTTGATGGCAGCCCGGTACCAGAATCAGGCGGCAAAGATACGGGAGTTTGGAGTTTTCGGTTTAGTGTTTTGAGTTAACCTCACTCCAAATTCAATTTTCAGGCTTAAACCTGGTTCTCATGAAGGCTTCTTACCAATCTCTCCGTATTTTTGCGGCATGATGAACGGTTCGGGTGATACGGCTTTTTTACAACAACTCTTTTCGCAGGAGCAGCTTTTTCTGGTTTCTTCAGACCTTTCGGTTCAGGAAACCACGCAGGAAGAGCGTAGTCCGGTGCAGGACGTTCCCCCCACCGTACCGTTTGTGGAGGAAGTTCCTGAAAAACCGACCGTAGCTGAAACGCCCGAACCCATGGTTGCTCCACCAGCGGCAACGCCTCCCGTAATAAGCTTACCGGAAAAACCCGATGCGGTTCCTGCTGAACCCAGTTCGGTTACCCTGCATCATCAGGTATTATTATTGACGGAAAACCCTTCGTTACAGGACCTGGACTTGCTTCAGAATATTCTTAAATCTGTCAATCTTTCACTGGATACGGTTGACCTACTGGACCTGTCCCAGGTCTCCGTTTCTGAACATCAGAATCTGTTGAGCGGAAAAATGGTCCATCACGTATTAACGTTCGGCGTACCACTGAAGAAAATTGGCTTACAGATTTTCCTGATGCCCTATCAGGTTCGGAACGTACACGAGATCAACTTTGTCATGGTCGATTATCTGAAAGACTTTCACGAAGATAAGGCTAAGAAAAAGGCCTTATGGATGGTTTTGAAACAGCTGTTTGGTGTATAGTCTCCCCTACTCCTCTTTCTTTTTCCTTGCTTTTTTTTGAACCTTACTCAACGGGAAAGGCTTTTTTTTCGTTTATATATCCAGTGTCACTCATGTTTCATTAACCTGCTTTCATTTCTACGAGACAATTCTACATTCTTCTGTGCTGATCATTTGCCTTTTCCCTACCCTAACCGGATTGGATGGAAGAATCAATTGACCCCTTTAAAACGTAGAAAACATGACACAACCACCCCTGAACAACCCCGATGATTCGCAAAATCAGGATTTTCATCGTGGCTATAACAGTGGCTTAGAGCAGGTAAATCCGGATGCTTACGCAGAGTACGTAACCAATGCCGTCAGTGCAGACCGGTTACAGAACCAGATTGTTTCTTACCAGCAGGAGCTACGCGAAGTAGACGGCGAAATCCGGCAGACGCGTCAGGATCAGCAACAGGCCTTTGCCTCCCTGCAACAACATCTGGTAAAGATTGACGGCATTAACAAGGAAGCAGATAGACAGAATAAAAGTATTGCCGAAACCGAACAGGAGATTGCCTCCCTGGAAGAACGTTACCAGAAAGCAGCTCCGAAGTATTCGCTCTTTGCCGGAATTCTGTATTTCGTAGCCGGACTTTCATTCGTGGCGGGTGACTTAATCATCTCGCACGAAATCGTTGCCTATGCCCTTAACATTCGTAATCAGACCGAGGCCTGGTTCTTCGCCGTGGGTCTGGCTATGGTTTCGGTATTATTAAAGCCCGTTTATGATCGTCTGATTGAAGGGCCTTACTTACAGAATCAGGAGAAAAGCCAGAAGTTATACGCGGCCTTCAAAGTTACCCTGGCGGTCTTTTCGGTGCTTACTTTATTTATTTTGGGCTGGTTCCGTTACGAAGCGTACCGGACCGATAAGATGAAGCAGGCCATTACCCAGAATATTAAAAACCTTCAGATTCAACAGGCTGATCCTAACTCTGCTTCTGCCATTTTACAGGTGGAAAAACAGATGCAGCAGGTCGATGTACTGAATCAGGGCTTAGTCACTAGTCCGTTCGCTTTAGCTTCCTTTGTGCTTTCGGGAGTATTATTCGCCGTGGCCGGGGCCGTTTGTCTGGGGGTATCCTTCCCGATTCTTCAGGGCTTCTGGTTCCGATGGCTACAGGCCGGGCCGCGACTGAAGCGGTTGCGGAAGCTTCGTCTTCAAAAGCAGAGTGTTCTGGCTACAATCGAGCAGGGTTTAGCCGAACATTTGATCCAGAAGGGTACGCTCGAAAATAAACTGAATTATCTGACGCCGATGACTGAATTAAATGAGCGTCGTCAGGACCTTCGGACTCATATTCTCCAGCTGGAAGAGGATCAGAAACAGGCAGAAATCGGTCGCCGGGTGGCTTCTTTCAAAGACGGCCTGGCCAATGGTACGTCCAGTCGTAACCATCCGGAACCAGCAAAACCGGAACCCCGGTTTGCAGAACAGGGCCATGTACTGCCTTCTTCCATTGACCGTCAAACCAGCGTAAACGGTGGTGGCATGAATGGGCACCATTAGTCAATCTGGTTGTTTGTTGCTGGTTATTAAGTTAACTAATTAATACAGGAAAAGGCCAGCGTTTGCTGGCCTTTTCCTGTATTAGAACTGAATATGATTATTTGCTGATCGTATGGCTTCCCTGTTCGTAAGGAGTTCCGAAACGATAGTTCGCGGCTTTGTATAATTCCTCTTCGGGCAAAGTCTTGAAGTATTCGTAGGTACGTTTCAGACCTTCTTCGCGACTAATCTGAGGCTCCCAGCCCAGAATTTGCTGAGCACGGGTAATGTCCGGGCGACGTTGCTTGGGATCATCCTGAGGCAGGGGCTTGAGAATGAGTTGCTGCTTGGTTCCCGTCAGTTTGATGATTTCTTCACCAAATTGCTTGATGGTGATTTCGCCGGGGTTCCCAATGTTGACGGGCTCGGCGTAATCACTATTTAATAATCGGTAAATACCTTCCACCAGATCATCGACGTAGCAGAACGAACGCGTTTGCGAACCATCGCCGAAGACCGTTAAATCTTCACCCCGCAGAGCCTGACCAATGAAGGCGGGCAATACGCGACCGTCGTTTAGACGCATCCGGGGACCGTAGGTATTGAAGATACGAACGATACGCGTTTCTACCCCGTGATAGCGGTGGTAGGCCATGGTGATCGCTTCCTGAAAACGTTTGGCTTCATCGTACACCCCACGCGGACCGATGGGATTCACGTGACCCCAGTAATCTTCCGTTTGGGGGTGCACCAGCGGATCGCCGTACACTTCCGACGTAGAGGCTACCAGAATCCGGGCTCCTTTCGCTTTGGCCAGTCCCAGGCAGTTGTGCGTGCCGAGCGATCCTACTTTCAGCGTCTGAATAGGAATTTTGAGGTAGTCAATCGGACTTGCCGGACTGGCAAAGTGCAGGATGCAATCCAGTTCACCCGAGATATCAATGTAGTTTGAGACGTCGTGGTGAATGAATTCAAATTGAGGCAGCGAACGGAGGTGTTCAATATTTTTGAGATCACCCGTAACGAGATTATCCATCCCGATAACGTAGTATCCTTCTTTAATGAAGCGATCGCTTAAGTGAGAGCCCAAAAAACCGGCAGCTCCGGTGATTAACACACGTTTCATGAGTTTCGAAAAGAAAAAATGGAAGCGGAAAGATACAGGGTTCTTTCCGCTTCCAGGTAGGTATTAATTAATTTTCTGACGACCGATGGAATAATAGGTGTAGCCTCTTTCCTGCATGTCCTCGAGCTCGTAGACGTTGCGTCCGTCGAAGATCACCTTGTTCTTCAGCCGCGACTCGATCTTCTCGAAGTCCGGCGTTCTGAACTGCGGCCACTCCGTCATGATCATCAACGCATCGGCGTCCACTAACGCCGAATAGGCATCCTTGGTGAAGGTTACCTTCGAGCCCAGATCCTCCAGATTGGCCACGTTCTCCATCGCCTCAGGATCGTAGGCCTTGATGTGAGCTCCCGCCGAGAGCAGCTCCCGGA
>CAJYIW010000019.1 GCA_913775095.1 uncultured Siphonobacter sp.
GGTTGAGCGTGCCTTCGCTGCCAGCGTTGACGGAGCCCTGGTTGGACTGCAGGTTAATATTGATGTTTTGAGCCTGGCCCAGAAGGCAACTCCCCATGAAAACAAAAGAGAGATAGACTTTTTTCATAATCGGAGACGGTAGGAATAAGACCGGGTCTGCCCGTAGGAGACCCGGCCAATGATTGATTAATTAGCGGTGACAGCGGTAACAATACTTTTATTATCAAGCGATCCCTGATAGCCAGCATCCGTTACAACGGAAACGGAAATATTCTGGCGGGTACGGCTGGTGGTACCGGGGTTACGCGTAACGGTAAAGCCGATGGTGGCAGACTGAGCCTTGGTGATACTCACGCCGGGTTTGGAAGTCACGCGAATGAAGAACTCGCTTTCCGTGAATGTCCAGTTGCTATTCTGGTTGCTGACGGGTGAGGAAGTATTGGAGGTGCCGCTGGTGGTCGGGAAGCCGATGGTGAAGCCGGGGAGCTTGTTGATCAGCAGGGTAACCGTTCCGGTGGTAGGTACGTTGGCAATCTCGTAAACCCGGATGACGAAGTCACGGGCGGGGCTTCCCGTCAGGAAGGTCAGTGAACCAATGTCCAGCGTCGGCGTTAAATCCGGAGCTGCCAGGGCCCGGCCAACGGCCAGAGCCGTGATGGTACCATTCTCTGGAATAACTCCGGAAAGCGTACTGTTTTCCGTATTACCACTGGCAGGCGTACCCTGTCCGGTCAGGTCAATCCAGGAAGTACCGTTCCAGCCGACCAGACGTAACTCGTTAGCCGGGGCAAAGCTGCTAAGATTGGGGATAGAAACCGTAACGGGGATGGAACCCGAACCGGCCACCCGGATAAAATCCCAGAAACCTACGGTAGCAACCGAAGTAATCGGACCCGTAACGCTGGTGGTAGCGTGCGTTCCGCCACCCGAAGGATCTGAAGTGTTGGAGGGATTCCCAGTGATCCAGGCGGCACTGATGTGGTTGCTGGCATTACTGGTGGCTCCAATGGCCAGGGTGCGAAGATCATTCTCCGAACCAATGGGGAACGTAAAGGCCGTATTCCCAATCTTGGAAACATACCCATTCACGTGCTGAGCGTCGGTAGCTCCGCCCGTATAGCTGGCACCCGACTGAAAACGAATGGCTCCAGCCTGGTGCAGGGATTGAGTGGTAGTCGTGATGCCGTTCTGGAAGTCCAGACTGCTGAAGATATTAATTCCGGCCGTGTTGGCAATGTTGAAAAGACTGGTTGAACCGTTTTTGAGGACCAGTTTCGAAAAGTTGGGGGCTACACTTCCCGAGATCCCCTGTACTCCGGCACTGCCGTTGGGACCGTTAAAGTTATCGGTACTTCCGCCCGTACCATTGGCGTTATAGGGGTTATTTACCCGCAAAGAATTAGCATCCGTCGAATTGTGATTGAAAATAGCCCCGCCGGAAGCAGCGTAGCTGGAGTTGGCAGTGGGCGAAATAATCGTGTACGAATCCCGATTACTCATCGTTCCCTGATTGGTGAAATTCGTACCTTCTACTACAAGTTGTGCCTGTGCCACAGGGGACAGAAACAGACCACTTGCCAGTAAAGCATACAGGTAACAGTGCTTCATAAAGAGTATTAAAGTATTGAACAGAGGCTGATTGAGACGATCAACGGCTAAATAGGGAGCAATATACGCACAGGATTCACGTGTACTTTTAAATACCTGAGAAATAAATAAAAATATTTTTAAAGTGCTATAGGTAAAGGAATTCGGTGGTTTGATGGAGAGGTTGGTTGAGAGAATAATATAGTATGTAAAACACAATGTAAGCTGATAATATATTGATTATCAGTAATTTGTATTGGGGTGGTTTAGGTTCTGATTTCGGTAAACATTCTTATGAAGCAGAAACCCATTAGACTATCTTCTTGAATACTCCTCGACACTTATGTTTTTAATTGATCAGGCAGGAGTGCTTGCCGTACTTGGTAAATTCACACGTGGCTCGCAAAGAAAACAGGTCTTTATATTAGAAATTCCCCAAGCAGCTAATACAACTCTTCAAATGTTGTATAGCTCAAATTTCTCAGTCATTCTTCAAGAGTTTATAGAATCTGGGGCAAAAGATATATGAGCTATCGTAGTAGGTGATAAAGTCGTTTCTGCAATGGAACGTACAGGGAAAAAGGACTTTAGAGCTAATCTTTCTCAGGTTGGTGCAAGTCGTAATGTTCTCAATGAGCTAACTGAAAAAGAAAAGGAGTTTTGTGTAAAAGCTGCTTAAGCTTGTGGTCTTGAATTTGCCAGAGTTGATTTTGTTAGAGACAAGGAAGGTAATGCATTATTTATAGAGGCAAACGGTAATCCTAGTGAAAAAATCATTTCAGTAACCGGGCATAACCACCATGAAGATCTTTTAGACTTGATTGAATCTAAACTTGGAAAATCACCCAATCCTTCAAGTGCTACGCCACCTGTTGTAGAAAAAGCATCTGCGTCTACTATTCAGTCAGCTACAGCAATCGGTAGTTTAGATTTTACGGGATTTGATTATCCTGAACGAGCCAAAGAATATATAATCAGTGGTCAGTTAAAAATTACTGCTGGAGAACGGCTAACTGTTAATGAGGCCTTATTCTACGGTATCTATGAAAGAGATCAAAAAAAAAGAGCGATGGGCTTTTTAATTTAAGAACGTGGCAATCATTACGTATTAATGAATTGATACCTATAGTTTTTTCATTCGCTAGTTAATTGTGAATGCTACAAGTAAACTACCTGTAGCATTCATATAAAATATCAACTTTTAAATGACAACTGAAATATTTGCTCAATTACAAGCTATAGAAGATTCCATTCCTGAAGGAGGGCTTGTCAATACTAATCAGCTTAAAAAAATACATGAGTTGCTTAGTGAATCTAGCTTCATGTATTTACAACCTACGTCTCTTAAAGAAATATGTTATGATATAGAGAAAAGAATTTATTTGGTAGATAGATCTACATCCCTGATTAAAATGAAACAATCCATAAATAATCTTAAAATAGCTGGATATATCTAGTGAAAAATAGTATTAGTAATAGATAGTGAAATTTGTTTGCTCTCTATTTGCTAATACTACTTAAAATATCAAAATTCAAATCAAAATGGTAGATTATCGCTAGTGTCAATATAATTATAAGAATCTACAGCTAACCTAAAAGGTAACTTAAGATTGTAATGTAAATAATCTGAAAATTCTCTTAAAACATCGAAAAATTTTGATTCATTAACAGACATTTCATTAGCATCGCATAATAATTTTTTCGAATTAACGATCTCGAAATTAGGGATTTTTGTATAGTCATTCTTTATATTATCATGGATTGATATTTCCAAGAACTCTATCCATTTAGTTGATAGAGTTTGTGTATCTATATCAACTACATATTTCTCAGGATTTTTATATCTATCCTGAATAAGTTGAAATATTTTTTTTCCTTCAATTTGTAATAATCTCAGAATTTCATCTGCTGAAATATTTTGATGATAATAATTTGAAAAAAGAGGCTCGTATAAATTTATTCTTATTTGAGAGTTATTATAATTTAATAATTCGTAGTCTTCTGATATTATAAAATATATTTCATACTTGTAATCAGAAAGTTGTATAACAATTTTAGATTCTAATCCAAATAAATAATTTTCAACTTTGAATTCAGAAAGCAAAAAATTAATTGTCATTATGTCAAATGAGTCATTTTTATTAAACTCTGACTTTATATAATCCTCTATATTATCAAATCCTAATTCAGGAGCTGTATTGTATTCCCATTTGCTATTTAATTGTATAATAGACTCTTCATATGACATAAATAGATCTGAAAATTTGCCAAGAATATTTCTAGTTTCTTCAATTAGAGGAGTTATAGACTTTTCATATAAATCACTTTGGTTCTGCAAATTTCTTTTATATTCTACCTTATCCTTCCGACTTTCAATTTCTTTCTTAAATAAAGCTATTTCTTTATCGAGATCTGTGGGTTCTTCAAGGCTTTCTCCTCGTGCTCCTTTTAAGTAAAGTTCAAGGGAGGCAATAGTTTTTGTGGCAATGAAATCTACAAATGTTTCGTATTCTCCAGTATCTGCTTGACTTAATGCAAGATAATATTCGTTACGTTCATCATTTTTTACGACTACAGGAGGGTAATGTTCTTGCATTATAATTAAATTCATTAATAATCTAGTCATACGACCGTTTCCGTCATCAAATGGATGAATAGCTACGAATTGATGATGAAAATAAGCAGCCAATACGATTGGATGAATTTCTGGATTTTCTTTATTAGATCTATAAGAATCCATTAGCTCTTGCATACGAATAGGCGTGTCTTCTGGATTTACATAGTAATGAATCTGGCCAGTCGATGTTTCGACATGATTAGGAGTGGTTTTATATTGACCTGGGGTTATAACTTTAGTTGTAGGAAAACCTGATTCTGTTTGAGCCTTTACTGTATATGGATCACCTAATAATAATTTATGAATTGATCTAATATCTTTTTCAGTAAGTTCATCTTTTTTTCTAATAATGTCTAATAAATAATCAATTGATTCATTATGACCCTTAATGTCAAGATAATCTTTAAAAGGCTTGCCTTTAGCAGTTATTCCATGCATCAAAAAAGCTACAGTTTCACCATAGTTTAAAGTATTTCCTTCAATAGCATTTGAATTGAAATTCCAGTCTAGTCGGAATTTTTGCATGATTTTCCCCTCTAAATCTTTAGGTAAAGGAAGGAGTTTTGAGATTTCTGCTTTTAAACCATCAATTTTCTCAAATATTGGCAATTGACTAAGTTGTACTAAAATTTCCATATTTGTTTATTACGGAGTAAATGTGGTGTGATATGTACCATTGATATAGATGTATCAATGATGTAAAGTTTATCGATGATATGAAAAATATTTTAAAATACGTATAGAATCCAGAAAATCAACTGATTTCTGGATTCTATACGTATTTTAAAATTAGATTGAGATATTCAATATGGTATTGTTAAGATAATAAATATCCCATAGTGTTTAATTTTTTATTAATAATCATTTACTATGTTATTTGAAAGCAACAAAACAAATGTGATATAGTTTTTATTTACCTCTTGTATATATTTCTGAATAATCAGTAAATAAGTTCTCTAATTCTAGTTTGTGTATTTTTAAAAAATATTGTAATCTTTCATCAGTTATTTCATGTATATTAATAAATTGAAATTCTTTTATAAAAGAGTTAATATTGTTCTTCAGTAATGTTAATTTGTTTTTTCTCATTACTTCAACGTGTTCCGTGAAATTGGCATCATTAGCAAGAATTTTAGTAGGTATTATTAATATTTTTTTAGATTTATTTTTATTATATTCATTGTATTCTTCATTAAACCATCCACAATGGTTATTCATTTGGCCTGCTTCATCTTTACTAATAAATGATCTGTTCTCGGATACTTGATTTTTACATTCAAATAAAATATACTTATTATCGACACCACACCATAGATTATCTGGTCCTTTTCTAAATTCTTTATCCGGCCTTTGGCTTACAAATCCTAATAATTCACCTATTTCTTTAATAGAAGCTTCAAATTTATCAGCATTACTTCCGAAAGTTAGATTTTCATTTAACTCTTTAATAGATAATAATAGATCATTAAAATCTTGAAATTTAGATAAATATTGTTTTATTCTTTCAATTCTGTTTTGATTTATATATCCAATTTTTTTGTAAGTAATACCATCAAGTGGCTTTAGTAAAGACCTATTTTTCTTAAATGCATGTATTTGCAAAGATAAAGCATCAGATTTGCTGATAAAATACTTATAATGAGCTAATATTTGCAAATACCAACCACTCTCACTTTCTGATTTTAAATTATTGTCTAGAATTTGTTGAATTTTATCACAAGCAGTAGTATAATCGCCTATGTAGCAAGCTTCTTCAGCATCTTTTTCAAGTTTCAAAATATTATATAAATCTGATTTAGATTCATTCGCTAAAATGCTATCCATTTCTTCTTTATAAAAATCTTTCCATCCTTCATCTCTATTTATACTTTGCGAAATTAAGTCAAATATCACATTAAATGCAGATTCGTCAGCTTTTACATCTTGTACCGCTTCATGAGCAATATAAAGACCAATATCTATTTGTTTTCGAGTTTGAGCAGAGAAATATTTATTTGTTTTGCTACTATTTATGAACTTTACTAGATCCGCTCCTATAATAACTATTACGCTATAATCTTTTTCCCCCCTCACACTACGACCTAATCCTTGTTCTATTTTTTGAGCTAAACGTATATTTATAGTGTCACTTTCATTTCTACAATTATGTTCGTATGAATCAGATAAGGAATCAAAATGAGGTAAAGAATCCATGATAAGGACTCTGCAAGTTTTATCTGGTAAATCAATCCCATCATATCGATTTATTAAAACTAAGGTTTTATCTGTGCTGCCTTTTTTTAACGATTCTATACGACTATCAATATCTGATTTATTTGCTATATTACTTTTTAATATGTGGTAATGTTCTGATCTTTTCTTACTAGGTACTAATGCAACTGTTCCATATTTATTAAAACTTGGAGGTGCTAATCTAGATACTATAGTGTCTCTAACTAATGTATCATCTATCATAGATGGTATAAGAATCATTTTTTCTCCCGACCATTTTCTTTCTTTATTTATTATAGGTGATTTTACTGAATTAATTGTGAAGTTTAATCCCTTAATAAAAAAGGAATCGTCTTGAGTTGTTGCAGACATAAGAATTCTTTGATCTGCATTTTCAAATGTTCCGAAGCTCTTTATTGGCATATTAATAGGAACTATTTCAAGACTATCCCCTGATATAAATGCATGGCATTTATTTATTTGATCCTTTAATAAGGGCCAAACAAATTTTATAGCTTCATCCTCTTTATGATTTGATAATATATTTAATACTTGCGATCCTTTATCAATCCAACTCCAATAAGGAATTTGTGTAAGAGCATCATAATCACCAGATAAAATGTCTTTGTAGGTGCCTTCACCTTGGTAGGATAACTCGCTTTCGAAAAGATTTATAATTTCACGATATATTTCATGACTTCGTTTTACTTTGATTGTAAAGGATTGCTTAATTGAATCGATACATGCATGTGAATCATCTAAAACTACGCATCCTAATGAAGTATAGTTTGATCCAGTTCCAAATATTGATTTCCCATTAAATACTTTTTGTACGTGTGTAATGAGTATTTCTTTTCCACTTAAAAATTCGTTTGGTAAATCATTATCTTCACTTATCTTACAGTATTTAATTCCAAATTTCTCTGCTTCAGCACGTGCTTGATTGACTAAGTGAATATTTGGGCATACATATAAAGCAGAACCTTTATTTTGATTAATGATTGATTGAAGTATCAATAGACCTATTAATGTTTTTCCTTCGCCGGTATGGAGTTTTATAATCAAATCTCTATCTTCCTGCTTATTTGTAAACCAGTCATTTACTACTAATTGTTGAGCTGGTCTCATTGGTCCTGTCTCACTTATCCTATCTAAATTATTATAAATATCTAGAGGACTGAGCTTTTTTTCAACATCACGTTTTCTGAGATTTTTACTGAAGTCAACCATTGTTAAAAGTGCTTTTTGGGTTATTGTTAATTATTAAACTCAAGCACTAAAATTGTTAAAAAATTGACTTCTTCAAATAAAAAAAAAGAATAATATACGTTTAAAGGTACTTGTTTAAGTACAAAAAAGCGGAAAGCTCTGAAAATCAACTGATTTTCAGAGCTTTCCGCTTTGAGTTGAGCCTCCTACAAGACTTGAACTTGCGACCTACGCATTACGAATGCGTCGCTCTACCAACTGAGCTAAGGAGGCTTTTGGTGGCACAAAGATATAGACGAGAATCGCTATTTGTCAAGTGCTACCACGATATTTATGCGTTAGGGCGTTAGTTTATACACGAATCCCTTGTTACTCTCCGTGTTTACCCCCAGGATGTATAACTCTTTTTCTTCATCTTCCCCGAAGCTGTAGATCTGCCAGTTGGCCGGACGATTCCGCAACTGTAAGGAACCGCGGGGCCAGGTTTTGCCCTGAGATTCTGATAGATACCAGGTAGGACCGGACCAGTCGGCGAACACATACTTGCCCGTCAAACCCGCAATTTTAGTACCCCGATAGACAAAACCACCCGTGATGCTGATGCCTTCGCCGTGCGAATATTCGCTGATAGGATCGATGTAATTTTTGGGATCAGGATCTTTTTCATTGTACGCATGATAGCCCTCCCGAACCCGCCAGCCGTAGTTGCCGCCTTTGGTAATGATATCCACTTCTTCGTACTGGTTCTGACCCACGTCGCCCGCAAAGAGTTTTCCCGTGCCCTGATCGAAACTCATTCGCCAGGGGTTACGCAGGCCATAGGCATATATCTCGGGCCGAACGTCCGCTTTGTTGAGGAAGGGGTTATCCCTGGGAATACCATAGGGTGTTTGATTAACGTCTATTCTCAGAATCTTACCGAGTAAGGTATTCATATTTTGTCCATTGCCGTGCTCGCCGTGTTTGTCTCCGGCACCGCCGCCGTCACCCACGGCCACGTAAAGCATCCCATCGGGGCCAAACTTCAGATCACCGCCGTTGTGATTGGATTCGGGTTCGTCAAACTCCAGTACGACTCTTCCGCTTTTAGGATCAACGGTCTTGCGACCGCTGGTGAATTCCTGAATGACGCTTTTGTGATTACCCCGTCCGCTGGTTTTCGCACTGTAGTACACGTAGAACTTTCCATTCTTCGCAAACTGCGGATGAAACGCCAGCCCCAGCAGTCCGCGTTCGTCGTATCCATCGCGTTTGACGACCATAGAGCTGATGTCCAGAAAAGGAGTAGGATTGAGCTTATTTTTCTCAATCACCCGAATGCGACCCACCTGCTCGGTGATGAATAAACGTCCTGATCCATCTCCGGGTACGGCGAAAGCCGTAGGGTAGAGGAGCTGATCGGAAATAAGCTGGATATGCACCGGGAGGGCTTTCTCGGTCAGAGCTGCGTCGGTGGTCTGACAGGCCACGGGTCCACCGCTCAGGCAACAGCCCAGTCCCAGGATAATGAAAGATCGAAGCATAGGCATGAAGTTAAGGGCTACGGTTTAGAGTCTGATTCACTTAAAATTGAGTACCAGTGCAAAGGAACAAAACCGGGCAAGGTCCGTAGGTTCGGCCCGAAAGGGAAGGCACGGAGCTGGAAGAACTTTTTTAGCAGTATCGGAAATCAGGCAAAACCTTAACTTGGAAAACCATGGAAAAGCAACAACCCCTGCCCTCAGATCAGGAATCCCTGATGAAACGGGCTCAGGAACAGCTAACGGCTCAGGAGCTGGAAGAAATTCACAAACAGGGTCAGCCCCTGACGGAAGCATTGATCGAAGCGATCATTCAACGAAGAAGTCAGTAAGTCAATGATAGCATAGGTAATCCAACGAAAATACTTCATCGTGTTAACTTTAAACGGATTAGTAGATAAAAGCCGTCGTTTCTGGTTGGCTTGAATTACCCTTATTCCCCAAAACTTACTTGAAAAGAGCCCTTGTTTATGATACCTGCCGCTGAAGAAACCTTTCAGGTTTTATTCGAACTCTACGCCAAAAGATTGTTTGCTCTGCTGGATCTGCAATTCGATCCGCAGCTTTCCATCCTCTGTATTCCCGTCGACGACAAAGACGGAAAATCCGTGTCCATCATTACGTCGGGAGAAAAGGTAAAACCGGAAGCGTTTGATGACGTCAGGCAGCTGGCTGCCGCACTGGAAAAAGTAGATGTGGAAAGCCGGTTAAACTATTCGAATAAAACCTACGCCAAGACCCACAAAGAATACATGAAGAGTAAGTCGCTGGGTGAGGCGGTCTACAAAATCTTACATAAAGAAAAGTACGACAGCACGATCGAGCGATTCATATCGGATGCGTCCTTCGTAAAAGGTTATCAGGTATTTGTGGTGCTGGAGTTGAATAAGAACACACTGGATAAATTCTACTGTTTAAAAAAGGAGACGTACCTGGATTACGTAGTCAAGTCCAAATCGTTTATCCATAGCGTGGTGACGCTCTTCCTGAAAGAGTGCATTCACACCATTAACAGCTCTAAAGTAAACAGTCCGCATTCCATCATCCGGGCCGAAAAAGAGTTGCTGATCATTGCCGCGAAAGACTTCATGCATTCGGTGGCCATGTCCGTTGAAACCCACGAAGCTCTGGTGGATCTTTACGAAGTGTGTAACTCCATTTCTTCCCTGAAATACGAAGGCAGCGAGAGCATCGGAAAAATGGTCATTGCCAAGCAGCATCACATGAACGTGAGTCTGGTGCTGGAGCTGGAAGAACCCATCAGCATTTATGATTACCGAAAAGTAAGGAAGTTTCTGGAGTTATGTAACGACGAAACCCTGATTGTCTCGGATTCCTACCGGATTTACGGTCTGGGAAAAATTGCCGGAACGTACAACGCCAATCAGGAGTCGCTGTTTGTCATCAACTTTAAAAGTCATTACGTCTGGGAAGTACTGCACGACAATAAGGTCATGATGATTGTCGATTACCAGGTGCCCAGCTTACCCAAAGAGCGAATAGACCGCGAAGATTTTCATGGCCGCATCAGTCGCATTTTCAGGGATATTTCCGAAGGTGACCTGAACTCCCTCTGGGAAATCTGTACCGTAGCTTCCGAACAGAAACACGGCACCATGCTGGTGATCTCGGATCAGGCCGAGAGCGAAGCCAAACGACTCAGTAACCAGTGCTTCTGCATTCAGCCCCGCAAGCTGGAAGCCTCGCTAATGCGGCAGATCACGGCCATTGACGGCTCGGTTTTGCTGAATAAAGATTCCATTTGTTACGCGATTGGCGTCATTCTGGATGGGATGGCTACCAAAAATGGCGACTCCTCGCGAGGGGCCCGATTCAACTCGGCCATTCGGTATTATGACTACGTAGCGAAAGAAATCCCGACCGTCATTGTCATCGTTTCGGAAGACGGCATGATTGATTTAATTCCGAATCTCATGCCCCGGATTCATCACCGCGATATTGAGGAAGCGATTAATAAACTCAAAGCCATTGAATCCATTCGCGGCGGCAGACGGCACAACTATAACAAGCTGATGAATTACTTCCGGGATCATTCGTTCTACCTGACCGAAGAAGAATGCAGCATCATCAACAGCCTGAGCGAAAAGTTAGGAAATGAATTAACCAAAGAAGGTTTAACGAACATCGATTACGGTAAATTCCTGCCGAATAGTGACATGAACGATTCGTATTATCTGGATGAGCAGGGGGATGCTGCCAGCGTCTTATTACCGTAATCTGGCCCGTACTAACCGTTTTATTCAAAAACAAAACTACTGGCTGAGAAAACGTACTGACCTCTTAAGCACTGCGAGAGAACTTACCGGGAATGAATGTGGGTGAAAGGTAAGCAGGTCATCTAATCGCCGGAAAGAACTACGGGAAGGCAGGTAAGTTCCTTCGCTTCGCTCGGGATGACAGGGGTACTGGGTACTCCAGCCGAAGAATCAACTATTCCAAGTGTTAAGCCGAAAGGCGACACTTGGAATGAGGAATGAATCCAGTCTGTGACTGGCCAGCTAAAGACCTAAAGAAAAGCCCTTACCAGTTGCTAACTGATTAAGGGCTTTATTGTCAAGAAGTGGCTCCGGCGGGAATCGAACCCGCATCTAGCGTTTAGGAAACGCCTATTCTATCCGTTGAACTACAGTGCCAGGAGTGTTGGTTTTTGCAAAAATCTAAGGAATCTTCACAAAAACCAACTCCGAATTCATTTAATATGAATTGGGCAGATCAAGCCAGTTTGGAAAAATCTGGAAGTGCTTGTCTTTCACCAGATTTAACAGCGACTGCCGAAGCTCGTCGATATTTTCTTTTTTCTCGGCTGAAATGAAAATCGCCTTGGGCTTCTCGGTATCCAAATAACTGTTTTTGAGGAACTCGATGGGCGAGAAGTTTCCTTCCTGAGCCTCAAACTCCATTTCCGGACTGGGTTTGTACAAATCAATTTTGTTGAAAACCAGAATAATGGGTTTGTCAGCGGCTCCGATTTCCGCCAGAATCTGATTCACTACTTCAATGTGCTCTTCGTAACTGGGATGCGAAACGTCCACCACGTGCAGCAGAATGTCCGCTTCCCGAACCTCGTCCAGCGTAGACTTGAAGGACTCAATCAGCATGGTGGGTAGTTTACGGATGAACCCAACCGTATCCGTCAGCAGGAAGGGAATGTTCTCGATGGTTACCTTTCGCACCGTAGAATCTACCGTAGCGAAAAGTTTGTTCTCAGCGAAAACCTCCGCTTTAGCCAGACGCCGCATCAGGGTAGATTTCCCAACGTTGGTATACCCCACCAGAGCCACCCGAACCATCTGTTCGCGGTTTTTTCGCTGGTTCACGGCCTGACGGTCAATTTTGGCCAGTTTGTCCTTCAGGAAGGAAATCCGGTCGTTGGCAATCCGTTTATCCGTTTCCAGCTCTTTCTCCCCGGGTCCACGCATCCCCACACCACCACGTTGCCGGGACAAGTGCGTCCACATGCGGGTCAGGCGGGGCAGTACGTACTGTTGCTGGGCCAGCTCTACCTGCGTGCGGGACTGTACGCTCTGGGCACGCATGGCGAAGATGTTCAGAATGAGCAGGCTTCGGTCGATGATCTTCACCTCTTTATTCCGCTCCTGAAACGCCGTTTCCATGTTACGGATTTGCCGGCCACTCAGGTCATCGTCACAGATGATGAGGTCTACCGCGTTGTCGATGACATAAGCCACGACATCTTCGAAACGTCCTTTGCCCAGAAAGGTATTCAGGTCGGGGCGTTCGAGGCGTTGTACGAAGGTTTTAACAGTTTTTACGCCCGCCGTTTCAGCGAGGAACTCCAGCTCAGCCAGATATTCCTGCGTCTGTTCTTCGGATTGTTTAGGCGTAATCATGGCGATCAGAACCGCCGTTTCTATATCTTTTTCGGTGCTAAACAAAACTATATAAGGTCTTTTAAGGTAGCAAGACAGGGTAATCAGGTTGCAAAATCAGGTATATACCGCAGGACGGCCGCCTGGCCCCATCACCACTACTTGTGAATAATAGAAGGAAATGATTCAGGAACGAATCACGATAGTACTTAGAAGAAAAAATTAATCCACATGATGGCAGAAACGTAGAAATGGTTGGTCGATAAGGCAACAGCAGAACCTCGGTATTGGGTTCAAAATCAGTGCAAAAATAATTAAAAATCCAGAAAAAGCTGAACTGTTCCCTGAAATTGACGCTTAACAAAGGAAAACTATCGGGCCGCTTCCGCCCAAAGCCTGAACTTTTTCCGTATTTTGCCAGACTTATTGTAGTATCCCATGAAAGTTACCGAACATATACAGCAGGCGAACGGAAAGTCGCTTTTCTCCATCGAAATTATTCCTCCCATCAAAGGACAGAATATTGCCGAATTATTCGATTCCATTGAACCTCTGATGGAATTCAAGCCCCCTTTCGTAGACGTTACCTATCACCGCGAAGAACTCATCGAGAAAAAGCACCCCAGCGGACTTATTCAGAAGGTGCCCGTTCGTCGTCGTCCCGGAACGGTGGGCATTTGTGCGAAGTTAATGGAGCGTTTCAAGGTAGATCCCGTACCGCACGTGATTTGCGGAGGCTTTACCAAAGACGAAACCGAGGATTTTCTGTATGACTTGCATTACCTCGGCATTGACAACACGCTCGTGCTGCGAGGAGATCCGGAAAAGTCGGCGGGTGTGTTCAAACCCAAAGAGGGCGGCCACGCCTACGCTACGGATCTGATTTCTCAGGTCGTGGACATGAACCACGGTCGCCTGCTGCACGAAGAAACGGAGGCTCAGCCTACGAATTTCTGCATTGGGGTGGCGGGGTATCCTGAAAAGCATTTTGAAGCTCCCAATCACGCCAATGACCTTCGTTACCTGAAACGCAAGGTAGAGCTGGGAGCCGATTATATCGTGACCCAGATGTTTTTCGATAATCAGAAATACTTTGATTTCGTCAACCGCTGCCGGGCTGAAGGCATCAATGTTCCCATTATTCCGGGCCTGAAGCCTATTTCCACCAAGAAACAACTGACGGTCTTACCCCGCATTTTCCACCTCGATTTTCCCGAAGAACTGGTGAAAGCCGTGGAAGACTGTAAGAACGATCAGCAGGTGCGGGAAGTGGGCGTAGAATTCGGCATCAAACAGTGCAAGGAGTTGCTGGACTTTGGCGTACCCGTACTGCACTTCTATACCATGGGCAAGTCCGATTCCGTCAAGCGAATCGCTCAGGCCGTATTTTAGGGTAGTGTTTGGAGTTTAGGGTTTTGAGTTAACTAGTTACTGAACTTTTTAACTCAAAACCCTAAACTCCAGACATATCCACTTATTCCCAGATTTTCTGGGCTTCCTGCTTGAGAGCATTTAGCGTTTCCTGCCATACTTCCGTGGGCCTGCCTACGGAAAGTTCACTAATTTTACGGGCCAGATCCAGGGCCTGACTTTCGGCGGGAACTTCTGAGGCCGAACGATTGATTAATGAAGTAATTTCCTGAACGGTTAGGCGTAAGCGTTCCCAGTTTTCGTTGCTGATGTAAATCTGCTGGGCTACGTTGTGCTGAAATTCCTGTCGAATCTCGGCCAGTAAGATCTGCTGCAATTCAATGGCAGTAATGGCCTGCCCGGCATTGCGAATGAGCAGACTGTTGGGGCTGATGCGTTCGAGTAGAAGCGTGAGGCGTTCGTAGGCTTGCAAACGTAAGGGGAGAATCTGTTGCAGGGCCTCACCCCTGGTGTGTTGCTGTTGTTCAATCAGTTGCTTATTCAGGAAAGCCTTTATCGTTAAGTAAAAGGCATATAAGACGAATCCGGCGGGTAAAGCCACTTTAATAAGATCACTGATCAGGTCTTGCATAGGAGTTGAGTTTGCAGTTTGCAGTTTGCAGTTTGCAGTTTGCAGTTTGCAGTTTGCAGTTTGCAGTTTGCAGTTTGCAGGAATAGTAAATCGGTAAATATAGAGGATAATGTTTGAATGGATTTAAGGCCTCACTCAAAACACTACACTCGAAACGAAAAAATGGTTACGCAAAAAATAATACCCATTACGCTCACGTCGGAGGCTCAGGAACAGGTACGTGCCATCATTGACAGCAAGAGTCTGCCCGAGTTTTATGGATTGCGGGTAGGGCTGAAAGGGGCAGCGTGCGGAGCTTCGTTTCTGCTCGGTTTTGATACGAAAACGTCTGACGATGATGAATATACTTTGGAAGGAATAACGATCTACGTAGACCGCCGGCACCTGATGTACGTGATTGGCCTTACCATTGATTTTGATGAAGATGGAGAAGGGTTTGTTTTCCAGCCCAGAGCCTGACAGAACGCCAATAGAGAAAGCCCGATAGGAAGCTATCGGGCTTTGTTACGAAAAGAAAGAGTCGGTTTATTTGACGCCTTCGATCTCGTCCTCTACTTTGACGTGACCCCAGTTTTCACCGGAGCGAATGCGATTGAGCTGCGTGTGAGTGATGCCGAACTGCTTCGCAATCATCTTCAGACGATTTTTGTCGCTCTTCAGCATTTTTTTGATCATCAGCACCTTACTTTCAGTCAGTTTGTAGTTTTTCGTGCGTTTGGGGCGAGGCTTTTCCTGGGGATTCGTGCGGTGGTGCTCGGTCATTTCATCGCGAGTAACCCACTTCAGGTTTTCCCAGTGATTATTCAACTTGTCGTGGTCACGGTGGATGATAAATTTGCGATCCGTGTCTGGACGGTCCACAAAAAAATCAGCAACCAGCCGATGCAGGTAACGATTAATAACTTTACCGCCTCGGATACGGATATTCAGAGATCGGTATCCCTGAATAATAGATCCTTTGATGATTTCACCATCAGGATCATTCTGGAAACTACGAAGCCTTCCATAGTTCGATACTTCGTAATGGGGGGGATTCTCGATGCCTTCAAACGGGATCTTTATCCATTTCTCATTCCAAAAACTACTAGATTTCTTCTCGCTCATGGTTAATTAATTAACATCCGTTCAAGTCAGGTTGACGGGTTAACTTTCTTGGACAGTAGAATTGGTTTTGGGCGGGCGGAGATGAAAGAAGATATGTTTTTCAGAGCAGATGGTAAACTTTTTTATTCATCACGACAAAACCAGTGCCGAATATCGTAAGAAATTTTTTACGATTCACATGATTTATAACATTAAATAAAAAAAATATGAAAACTTTAATTGTTGGAGCTTCTACTTATCCAAGCCGGTACTCATATCTGGCGGCTAACAGTCTCCTGGGACACGGTCATGAAATCGTATTGTTAGGCAAAGAAAAAGGGCAAGTCGCTGGAAATCAGATTCTACAGGGACAACCGGAGCTGAATGATGTTGATACCATTACTCTATACATCAACCCCACGCGTCAGCCTGAATTATACGATTATCTACTCAATTTAAAACCCCGCCGAATCATCTTTAATCCGGGTACGGAGAATCCGGAATTTGAAAGAATGGCAGAAAATCAGGGCATTGAAGCTATCGAAGGGTGTACACTGGTCATGTTAAGTACTAGACAGTATTGAGTATAAATAAATAAGAACAAGTTGTTAAAATTGGGTAATTTAGTATCAAAATTAACGAATATAAAGACATAATAACCCGTTTTAATCTGTAAATGGATTCAGTTTTACTGAACAATCCGGCCAGCCCTACTGAGGGCAGATGAACCAAAAGTGCTGGTAATTTGAGTCAGACATTTAAAAAAATAGCCCGGAGTAACCGGGCTATTTTTATTCACCGTAAGAAGTGTTTCTGCGGTTATTGAAGAGGGATAATAAAATATACAAAGCAATAATGAAAGGAACGGCCGTGAAGTTTAACAGGGCGACGAGTAAGGCCGAAATAATCAGGAAAATGAATTTGATTTCGTTGCCCTTCCAGCCAAAGCCCTTAAACTTCAACGCAAATAAAGGCACTTCCATCACCAGCAGGAAAGACATAATGAAGCTAAAGACAATCAGGTAGTTAGCATTCAGAATGAGGGGGCTCCAGTCCTCGTGTTGCCGGAGAATAACCGGAATCGACGCAATCAGAAAGGCATTAGCCGGGGTGGGCAGGCCAATGAAACCGGAGGTCTGCCGTTCGTCGATGTTGAATTTGGCCAGTCGTAAGGCCGAGAAAACCGCAATGACGAAAGCAAAATAACATTTCCAGGTGCTGACCAGATCAGGAACGCTTTCCAGGATGAGGTGATAAACAATAATGGAAGGCAGCACCCCAAACGTCACCATGTCGGCCAGGGAGTCCAGTTCTTTTCCGATGGCCGACTGGGCTTTAACCAGCCGGGCCACGAAGCCATCCAGGAAATCGAGAACTCCGGCTATGACAATCAGGTACGAACATAGCAGGAGGTCGTTATTAAAAGCCGCAACAATACCGACGCACCCGCAAAGCAGGTTACCGCAGGTCATGGCATTGGGAAGGTGCTTAAGCATAGACTTCAGAGAGATAAAGGTGGGGATCAGGCATATTGCCCATTCGCCCCTACGAATGGATTAGACTGCTTTTCGCGACCAATGGTGGTCGAAGGGCCGTGTCCGGGAAATACCTGAACGTCGTCTTTGAGCGTAAAAAGCTTGTGCTTAATACTGCTGATCAGGTCGTCGAAGTTACAGCCGGGAAAATCCCAGCGGCCAATGCTTCCCTGAAACAGGACATCCCCACTGATGCAGAGATGATACTCCCGATTGACGAAGGCCACGTGACCGGGGGCATGACCCGGCACATGCAGGACTTCCAGCGTCGTATCACCAAAGGTTACGTCCGTTCCTTCTGCCAGCCAGGCGTCGGGTTCGGCTTCTTCGTAATTGAAAAAGCGATAGGAAGGGGCCCGCACCACCACGGATTTTAAAATGGGTACGTCAAGCTCGTGCAGGTAATACGGAACGTTGTAGGTACGCTTCACGAAGGCATTCCCCAGCACGTGGTCCACGTGGGCGTGGGTATTCAATAGTTTTACGACGGTTAGTCCCTGAGCCTCAATAAAATCCCTGAGCTCGTCCTGTTCTTCTCTGTCATAACAACCCGGATCAATGATGACGGCCTCTTTGGTGTCATCCCAGAGCACGTAGGTATTCTCCTGAAGAGCATTAAATGTAAAAACCTGTAGATATATCATACCAATTCGATTAGAAGCATACGGAAAGATGGTGTTAAAATAAAAGAACCATCGCATGAAAGGATACGGCTAGTGCGGACGAAGCCAGCCCGTTACCGTATCGACAAAAATAGTTCGCTGATCGGCAAAGAGGTAATGCGAACAGTGGTCTACGTGGGTAAAGTATTTTTTTCCAACCAATGATCTCAGCTGCGAAAGCTGGGAGTCAGGGAAAATGCCGTCCTGTTTTCCATAAATGGCATAGATCCGGACTTTTTTCTGCTGAATGTTTTTCAGTCGCGGAAATACGTTGAGGCGTTTCAATGGCTCATTCTGATAAAACCGAATCGGAGCTTCGTGATTTCGTATGCTCTGTTTCGAGAGATCGCTTTTCTCGTAAGCTTCGTACGTTTGCCGGGTTTCGGCATCGGGCTGGGCCACCTTGAAAAATCCGTTTTCTGAGGCCAGTTCGAAGCATTGTTTTCGATAGGCCGCTGAATTTTTATCCAGTTTTTCCAGGATTGCTATTCTCTCCAGCATTGCCGGGTCAGCGGCGTATTTTCGTCGTACCGTATCCAGAATGTGGGTGTACGTGCCCTGCTGATCGACCAGGGCTCCGGCCAGAATAAGCGAGGTTACTTTTTCAGGATGTGCTTCGGTAAAAAGCGTGGAAACGAGTCCACCGAAACTATGGCCCAGAATCGTAGCCTTCTGAATGCCGTATTGAGCGTATAACTGATTCAAATCCGCCAGGGCTTCCTGATACGTAAACCGGGCCTGCGGGTCTGCCGACCGGCCTTCGCCGCGGCGGTCATATACAATCACAAAAAAGCCTCGATCGGCCAGCGTTTGGGCGGTGGTTCCTTCAAACAATACGGAATTACCGCTGGGGCCGCCGTGAATGAAAATAATCGGGGGATTTTTACGATCACCGTAAGCCGCCGTGTATAATTTTTGAGCAAATCCGGAGAAACTCCCCAGCAGGAAAAAGACTAAAGTGAGTACGCGAAACATGAAGGAGTGATTAAATACCGAAGGCAAAAATGGTGGGTTTTTTATGTAAATCGGGCTGTTGTTCCCGCCACTGCTGAATAGAAAGCGTTCGGATCAACTCGTCGGGAGCCGTAAGATTCGAGCCGATACAGAGTAACGTACGCGGATTACCCACCCGCAGGATATCTTCCAGCAGGGCATTATTGCGATACGGGGTTTCCATGAATAACTGCGTTTGTCCGGTTTGGGCCTGCTTTTCAAGAGCCTGTATCCGCCGGATCCGTTCGGCTTTGTCGATGGGCAGATAGCCGTTGAATGCAAACGACTGACCGCTAAACCCTGAACTCATCAGCGTCAGCAAAATAGACGAGGGGCCCGTCAGTGGCACAACCCGAAGGCCCAGTTCATGAGCCAGCCGAACGGCTACCGCCCCCGGATCGGCAATGCCGGGACAACCGGCCTCCGACAAAATGCCCGCATCTTTCCCCGATTTGAGTAATTCCCGAATCTGTTGCTGCGTTTCTGCCCGGGGGGTGTCTTTGTGTAATTCAAAAAAAGTCAGATCATCAATGACCCGTCCTGTCTTCAGTTCCGAGATAAACCGGCGGGCAGTGCGGAGGTTTTCAACGAAAAATACATCCGTACGGCTGATGACTTCGCGAATCTGTGGACTCAGGACCGAGCCTGCCGTTTCGGGAGCCAGCACGGTAGGTACTAAAAATAAAGTTGCTTGTGTTGCTGCGGCCATCATTACTCCCGGATAAATTTCATCACTGCTTCAATAAATGCCTGGGGTTGTTCGGCCTGGATCCAGTGACCCGCCCCGGCGATCGTTTCAATGCGAACATCCGTAAACAGGCGACGGATTTCTTTTTCATCTTCGTCGGCAATGTACGAGGAAAGTTCACCCCTCAGGAACAGGACGGGGCGGGTAACCGTACGGATACCGCTGAGTTCACTGCCCACGGTCTCAATTTCACGGGTTAATACCGGCAGATTCAAACGCCAGGTAAACCCATTATCCCCGCGAGCCAGGTTTTTCAGAATAAAATTCCGCGTGCCGGGATGATCTTCGTACTGCGTAAAGAAGTTTTCGGCCTCCTGGCGACTTCTCATCGCGGCGAGCGGCATCAGGTTCATGCCTTTCAGGATGCTGGTATGATGGACGGGGTAGAAGCGGGGAGCAATGTCTACTACCACCATTTTCTGCCAGGTGTCGGGATGGTTCATGGCGTACTGCATGACGGTCTTGCCTCCCATCGAGTGTCCGATCAGAATGGGGTCCGTAATTTGCTGATCGTTCAGAAATTCCTGTAAATCCTCCGCCATTTCATGGTAGCCAAAATCATCACTCCAGGGCGATCGTCCGTGATTTCGCTGATCGAGCATAAAGACCCGAAACCCCAGGTCGGCGATTTGTTTACCTACGGTCAGCCAGTTATCGGCCGAGCCGAATACGCCGTGTAATATCACAATAGCCGGGCCCGTTTCGCCCGCTTGCCGAAAGAACAATTTCATAGGTATTTAAGTCTTTTTCTGGAATTTTATGGAAAAATTCCGGGTTAACTATACAACTTTTGCGGACAAAGTTATCCACGCGAAGCCAATCCTTCGTAAACTTGCCGAGGATTACCGTATTCATTGAGAAAAAATCGAGGTCTTAGCGAGTGAAGAACGGTCTTCTCTGGATACTGATCACCACACATGAGTCTTTCCATTCAACAAATACAAGCCCCGATTGATGCCGAAATGAAGGCGTTTGAGGGAAAATTTCGTGATTTTATGAAAAGCGACGTCATGTTGCTGGATCAAATCATGAATTACATCGTCCGTCGGAAGGGGAAGCAGATCAGACCCATGTTCGTGTTTCTGGCGGCGGGCGTTTGCGGAACTATCAACGATTCAAGTTACCGGGGAGCCGCTCTGATTGAGCTGGTGCATACTGCCACACTCGTACACGACGATGTGGTGGATGATTCGAACTACCGCCGGGGATTCTTTTCCGTAAAAGCACTCTGGAAAAACAAGATTGCTGTTCTGGTGGGGGACTATCTGCTGTCCCGAAGCCTGATGCTGGCCGTGGATCACGAAGATTTTGATTTTCTCAAACTCATTAATCAGACGGTGAAGGAAATGGCCGAAGGAGAGCTGATGCAGATTGAGAAGGCCCGCCGACTGGACATTTCGGAAGACATTTATTTTGAAATTATTCGCCAGAAAACGGCGACGCTGATTGCCTCCTGCTGTGCCGTGGGAGCCCGTTCCGTGGGCATGACGATGGAGCTGGTGAACCGCATGCGTCTTTTCGGAGAGAAAGTAGGAATTGCTTTTCAGATCAAGGATGATCTGTTCGATTACGGGGATGCTGAAATTGGCAAGCCCGTAGGCATTGATATCAAGGAAAAGAAAATGACCCTGCCGCTGATCTTTGCTTTACATCAGGCAGACTGGTTTACGAAGCGTCGCATCATCAATACCATTAAAAATGATTCTGAAAATCCGAAGAAAGTGGCTGAAGTGATTGATTTTGTGAAGAAATCAGGGGGGATTGAATACGCCACTCAGGTCATGAAAAGCTACGTAGATGAAGCCCTGACGATTCTGTCGGAGTTTCCGGATAACGCCTATCGTAATTCTTTGCAAAGCCTGGTTCAGTACACCATTGAGCGGGTGAAATAATACCAGAAATCAAATTCACGTAAAAAGGCTTCCCAACTAGTTGGGAAGCCTTTTTACGTGAATTTCAGTTGGGAACAAAAGTTATATCCACACTACCAATCAGAACATCAGTATAGGCAAACGTGAGGGGAAAAACGGAAGCCGTCGTGTTGGCCGGAATCGTACTGGCGTAACAACCATGCACCAGAATATTGCCCTGCACAAACGGCATAAAACTGCCCCCCGCCGTTTTTTTCCACAAATCATATTTTTTGGTTACGCCAGAGGCAATGTTATTAATCGTAACGGCGTACTTTTTAGTATTATCTGTGATTTCAACCGGGTCAATGGCTTCAAATACTACTTTATCGGGCGTACCCAGTTCCAGCGTTTTTTGTCGGAGAACGGCTTTCGTGGCCACGTCCCAGAGGGTAATGGTGTAGGTGCCTGCCTCGGGCATCTTTCCGCCCAGCTGCGTTACCTTGCCGGCGACGGAGGCACTGAAATAATACCCTATTTCATAACGGCCATTGTTGATGGGGTTATTACTGACCAACCCCGACGCGGTGAACGTGGATACAGGGTTTTCCGAAGGTTTGACTTCTTCTTTTTTCTGACAGCCAGCCAGGCAAAGCAGGGACAGCAGGAATAATGATTGAGCTATAGTTTTCATCAGACGATAAAGGTTTTATGATTGAGAGTCATAAAGTTCATCGTTTCGGAATCCATAGAAAATACCACATTTCAGCGATCGGGCGTTTCAGGAATAATTCTTTTCACTTAATTTTCCGGTGTTAATCAACTACCTATTTATTAAAAATCATGATCAAACGTAACGCGACCGCTGTCTGGAAAGGCACCGGAAAAGAAGGTTCAGGAGTACTGTCTACCGCCAGTACTGTTTTAAATGAAACTCAGTATTCATTCAATACCCGTTTTGAAAACGGTACGGGAACCAACCCTGAAGAACTCATCGCCGCGGCTCATGCGGGCTGTTTCGCCATGAAACTGAGCTTCGACCTGAATGCAGCGGGTTTTACCGCCGACGAAATCAACGCGAAAGCAACGGTTGTTCTGGATCCTTCCAAGGGTGAAGTAACCGAAAGTAACATTGTCCTGACGGCTAAAATTCCTGAGATCAGCGAAGAGCAATTCCAGGAAATCGCCGCCGGAGCGAAGGCGAACTGTCCTATTTCCAAATTACTGAACGCTTCCATTTCTCTGGAAGCAACGCTGGCGTAAGTTAAATTAGCCTGCATCAGATGCGGAATAATGGTTCTGTGTTCAGAATCATTATTCCGCATTTTTTATTAGTATTTTTGTAAGTAGGGCGGATTATAAATCCTGATCAGATCGCTTTCGGATTGCAAATCCGAAAGAGCAAGGGGATAACCAGGAGTAATAGTTACCAGTGGAAAAGCTGGCAACGGCAGACCAGGTCAGAATTACTAATCCGACGATTGAGAGAGCTGCTGGCAGCTTTTTCGCTGGCAGCCAAACTAGTAACCGACTGAAAGGAATGGATGTAGCGGGTGCAGCCAGCGAAAAAAGCGGGAACCACATAATATCGATTAATCAAAGAAAGCTTCATATGCTACATTACCCGCGTGGCCCGGAAAGATGGGGCAACGGGTTCGGGTGCCTCACGGAAGACTGCAAACTAAAAACAGTAAACTAATCAAATGGCAATTAGTAAGGAATTGAAAGCGGCTGTATTAAGTCTGACCCGTGAAGAAAAAGACAAGTTACTGGTACGCTTACTAAACAAGCATAAAGACTTGCAGGAACAGCTTCAGTTTCAGCTGATTGAAGGGGGCGAGACTTTACAGGAGCGTCGGGATGCCATCCAGAATACCATTGACCGGCTTTATAAACTCGAACCGGATTCATCAGGCTGGTTAATGATGGATATGCGGAAAATACATTCCCTGATTACCTATCACGTAAAGATTACGAAGGATAAATACGGAGAAATTGAACTGGTATTGTATCTGCTGAATCAGTGTTTTGAAAAACAGTTGCCTTATGTTCAGAAGTATACTTCCAAAACGGATGGAATTGCAGAATACATTGCCAAGCGAACCGAAGCAGTCCTAAAGAAAATTCCGAAACTTCACGAAGATATTCAGTTCGAGTTTATGGAGCATGCGAACGCCTTACTCGAACGGGTCCATACATACGCTCCGGCAACTTATGCCCGGCAGTTAGGGTTACCGAAGCGTATGGAAGTGAGTTAAAGATCCGTCTCTTTTTTGCGTTTCCGGTGCAGATAGCGATCATAGACATACTGAATGATCCCATCTTTCAGTCCCAGATCCGGAACCATGATTTCATTCGCTCCTGACCAACGCATCGCCGAAAGGTAGATTTCCGAAGCGGGAACGATAACGTCCGCCCGGTCAGGATTAAGCTGGAGTTTGTTAATCCGGTCTTCCAGGGTATAGGAGGCAATATGTGTCCTGATGCGTTCGAGTTCCTGAATGCCCATACTCACCGGAGAAAGCCGGTTTTCGGACAGATTAAAGAGCTTATTAATGTTTCCCCCGGTGCCAATGGCAATCAATTCACTCTGGTTAGGATCGATGTGATCCATGATCCATCGTTTCATCTTGTCCCAGTCGGATTTCTGTTCTTTACCTTCCAGCAACCGAACCGAACCAATCTTGAACGAACGGCTGGCCACTTTTGCCCGGTTTACGTATAAGTTTAATTCGCTGGAACCACCGCCCACGTCCACGTGGAGGTAGTTTTTATCCGAGGCCAGCGACTGAACCACTACATTATTGATGAGTTCCGCTTCTTTGGTTCCGTCAATAATCTGGATTTTCATGTCCAGCTGACCTTCAATCCGCGTAACAATATCCAGGGAATTGCTGGCTTCCCGCATGGCGGAGGTGGCACAAATCAGGTAATCCTTGCATTCATGAAGTTCCATCAGGAGCTTGAACGAATGCAACATTTTATACAGACGCACTTCACCTTCGGCACTGATGGAGCCCGTGTTGAATACATCCATTCCCAGGCGTAAGGGAAAACGAACGTATTCTACCTTCTTGAAAGTCAGGACGCCTTCATTATCAAGAACTTTGGAAATCTGGAGGCGAGCGGCGTTCGAGCCAATGTCAATGGCTGCTATTTTCATGCGTAATCGGTTTCAGTGATAGGAATGAAAAGGTTAACCCGGGTAATTAGTCAAGTGTTTTGATTCAAAGAAAGATACCCTTCATTCAAACCTAAGCAAACGCTAAAGCTTATCCAACCTTTTTTAATATCGTTCAATCAAATATCGGCGTTCGCAGACCTGAAACCTCGTTTTGGGGTCGAGAAATTTTCCTGAGAATCTGGACAGATGATAATGCTGATTCGTGCGAATCTGAGCAATTTTTATACCAGCCTTTCTGAGCTGAGCCAGTCCCTCGGCATCCGTCAGAATCCAGCGGCTGGCGGGAATCTGACCTTCGGGAAGCGGCGGATGAATTTGCTGCGTATAGAAATCGAAGGTATAACTATAGATGTTATAAAAGTCAAAAGAATCCAGAATGGCGGGTTCTTTGCGGGTAGACTGAGCAAACTGATACCCCGAATCGTAATTGAACAACTGCGGGTAGCCGTTGGCATTCAGGGCCATGAAGCAAATGCTAGCTCCGGCTACACAAACGGTAACGAGCCGCAGAAACAGGGGCGATTGCCTGAGACTCAGGAAAAGAATAACCCCCGCCACGGTCGCGGCCACCAGCTGATTGACTAAACCCGGAATGGGGAAGTAATAGGTATTGATGTAGGTAACCATCCCCAGCATTAACACTATAATTAAGCACTGGAAGTAGAAAACCCAGCGAATCTCTTTGGACGAGAGTTCGAAAAGCTGCCCGCTCAGTTGCAGGGCCAGGTAGGGGAAAATCAGGTTCAGGTAATGGGGAAGCTTGTATTGAGCCAGGGACATAATGACCATCATGATCACGATGATTCCCGGCGTTAAAGCTTCTCTGAGGTGTTTGTAACGGATCAGACTTCGAAACAGACTCCAGTAGTTAAGGAATGACCAGGGTAACCCTGCCCAGAGCAGGGTATGGAGAAAAAAGAAGGGATCATTGCTGCCGGTGCCGCCCCAGGCCTCTCCCTGAAAACGTTCCACACTCTGTCCCAGCAGGATGAATTTAATACCCGAAATGTCTGTCATGCCCCGAATAACTTTTTCGGGGTGCAGGTCAAATTGCTGGTAATAGGCATACAGGACGGGACTAATAAAGAGGACGAAAGCAACCCCGACCACCAGCCATTTCCACTGAAAGAGGGCTTTCCAGTTTCGTTCAAAAAGCAGTTGAATTACTGCGGCCATCAAAGGCATGGCTACGCCGATACCCCCTTTGGTAGAAAACCCCAGAGCCATGCCGAAGGCGGCTCCCAGGGCAAAGGCTATCTGCTGCGTTCGGATAAACGCCATCAGCATCCAGACCGAAAAGACGATGTAGGCCGTCAGCATCGCGTCCATCCGGACATCCTGATTCGCCAGAAACTGAGCGAAGCAGGTCGCGTAAATCAAAGCCGCCAGTTTCCCCACGTTTTCGCTGTACAGCAACTTTCCGAGACGATAGGTAGCGTAAAACCCGAGAATGGAGGCGAGCAGTGACGGAAACTTATAAGCAAAGGTAGTTACCCCAAAAATCTTAAAGGAAAGAGCTGACAGCCAGAATAATAAATGAGGTTTGTCCAGATAATCCTTACCTCGGTCGATAAGACTAATGAAGTCGTCCGTTTCGAGCATGTGCAGGGCAATCAGGGCATGGTGGGCGGGATCAGCGTCATAGATGGGAACGAAGAGGCCAATGATATAGACCGCCGCAATGGCCAGCCACATGATGCCGTAAATGGGTCCTGAAAGCAGGCGATCGGTATTCATAGCGAATGAAATCAGCGGAAAAAAAAAGTCCGAAAGTCCAAAAATAGGTCAGGAACTCTATTTTTCAAGGTCTGATGCGACAGGCCGGTCGGGTAAAGAGACGAAAGCTCCGACGAGCGAACTCAGGGCATTGATTAAAAAAAAGAGCAGACTCGCCAGTACGGCCTGGTCGGATTCAATGGGCAGATAATCGGCCGCTTTTAAAAAGATGAATTCCCGAACGCCAATTCCGCCGACGGTTAAAGGCAACAAGGACGCCAGCGAAGAGCCGAGGAAAATCAAGGTGTATTCTACGCGTGAATGCTGACTGCCAATGGATTGTAACAGCAAGAGCAGAACCATGATCTGTAAAGACTGAAGCAGCAGGGATAATAGAAAAGTCCGGGCGTAGACCCTTTTGAAAGTTGGGAAGAACAGCCCATAGATCAATCCGCCACCCACCAGAACGGCCAGAGCCAGGGCCCAGAACCCGTAAGAGGAAAAAGGCAGAAGGGTCAGAGCCCGGGAATTGAAGCCGGCGAATACAAAAATCAGAAAAGTAATGGCGACCAGCCCGCTGCCCCGGTCAAGCAACAAAGCGGAAAGCAGTAAGCGATACTCTGACTGATGGCGTTTGCGTAGTAACCAGACTTTATACCCGTCCCCGCCGATTCCTCCGGGCAGAAACAGGTTGAAGAACATGGAGCGGTAATAAAGCTGAGTCAGAAAGGGGAAAGACTCCCGAATGGATACGGCCTTCAGGTGGGTTCCCATGCGAAAAGTGCTCGTAAACTGAGACGCATTATAAACCAGAAAAGCCAGCAGAATCCAGCCCCAGTGGGCCCGCTGTAAAAGCGGCAGGGTTTTCTCCCAGTCGATCTGGTAATAGAGCCATCCTAAAGCGGCGGTGGTGAGGACGAGCTTCAGGAGCTTGGTTAAGGTCGATTTTTTCAAAGGGAAACCACTTCTGAAGATCGGGAATAGATTTCGCGGACGAGATACGTTGACTTATTTCCCGTCTCATAATAGGTACGCATCATCATTTCGGCCATGAAACCGAACGTAATGATCTGTAACCCTCCCAGCAGCATAACAACGGCAACGGTTAGCAAGGGACGGTTGCCAATGGCTTCACCACTGATTTTTACGCCCAGCAGATACAGACTGATCAAAGCTCCGGTAAAGAACGTCAGGATCCCAGCAGGTCCGAAGAGGTGCATAGGTTTACGGAAATACTTCTGGAAAAATACCATGAGCAATAAGTCCGACATCACCTTGAACGTACGACCCAGGCCGTACTTGGATTTTCCAAACTGACGGGCGTGGTGACGGACGGGCATTTCCTGCATGCGGGCTCCCTGCATGGCCGCCAGCACGGGAATAAAGCGGTGTAACTCGCCGTAAAGTCCGAGGTTCTGGGCAATCTGCCGCTTGTAAATTTTCAGCGTACAGCCATAATCGTGCAGGTACACACCCGTCAGGCGGCGGATGAGGGCATTGGCGATTTTGCTGGGAATTTTTCGAAGTACCATTCCGTCCTGCCGGTTGGCCCGCAAGCCAGCCACGACGTCGAGGTCTTCTTTTTGCAGTTTTTCCAGCATGATGGGAATATCAGCCGGGTCGTTTTGCAAATCGCCGTCGAGCGTAACCACGTACGGAGCCTGAGCCTGAGCGATGCCCGCCGCCATGGCAGTGGTCTGACCGTAGTTTTTATTCAAAATGACCAGTTTTACCTGCTCGTCGGCGTAATCTTTGATGCGGGAAACGGTAGCGTCAGCAGAGCCATCATCCACCAGAATCAATTCGTAGGAAAGGCCCTTCATCGCCTCGCGAACGCGGTTCAGCAGGGGCTGGATATTATCTTCTTCGTTCAATAAGGTAATCACCAGCGAAAGTAAAGGACTGGACATGTAGAGTTGAAAGTTTTGAGTTTTGGGTTGGTTAGTTTTCAGTGAATGAATGATAGAAGGAGTGAATACGCTAAATAAGGCATTAGTAACTTTTGGTATTAGTGTGCCTTCTTCGGGATAAGGGTAAGGAAATAAACCGCTCACGAACCCTAAACTCCAAACGCTTACAGGGTTAAATGGGGTAACGCCGTTTTCCACTGGACAAATTCCCGAAGCCCTTCCTCCAGACTTACCGTGGGTTGATACCCTAGCAATTGCTGAGACTTGCTCAGGTCCGCGTACGTTTGGAAAACATCGCCGGGTTGCTCTTCGCGGTGTACAAAAATGGCCTCCCGGCCCAGGGCCACTTCCAGCGAAGACACGAGCTTCTGAAGAGTCACGGGTTTCCCGGAGGCGATATTAAAGGCTTCGAAGCCAGCACCCTGGTACTGAAGAGCCTGTTCAATGCCGGTAATGATATCGCTGATGTGCGTATAATCCCGGCGAGTGCTGCCATCGCCGTAGAGTACAATCGGCTGTCCATTGAGAATCAGATCGGCAAATTTATGGATGGCCAGATCCGGTCGCTGACGGGAGCCATATACGGTAAAAAAACGCAGAGCTAAAAACTGGATTCCGTGCAGGTGAGCATACGTACGGCCCAGCATTTCTCCCGAAATTTTAGACGAAGCGTAAGGGCTAATCGGTTGTAAATCCGTATCCGTTTCTCGCCAGGGTACATTTGGATTTTCTCCGTAAACGCTGGAAGAAGAAGCGTAGATGAATTTCCTGATCGACAGGGAACGGGTGACTTCCAGCAGGGCCAGCGTACCCATGACGTTCGTATCGTAGTATTCTTTCGTCGAATCAATGCTGTTTCGAACGCCCGCTTTGGCGGCCAGATGAATAATGGCTTCGAAATGCTGATTCCGGAGAATTTTTGTCAGGTAGTTCTGGTGAGTGATGGGGGCTTCAATTAAACTGAAATGAGGATGCTCACTAATGGTTTGAAGATTAGCATGTTTTTGCGAGGAGCTATAAAAATCGTCGAAATTATCAATAACGGTAACGGCGGTATCCGGCATAGACAGCAGTCGCTCGGCGAGGTGACTACCTATAAATCCTGCTCCTCCCGTAATCAGAAAATGTTTCATGGTTTTCTGGGATTTGAGACCAATCAAATCGGTTCGTTTCCGCATGGAAGGCTAAAGAGGTGGTAAGTTACAATTCTTTACGTCGTTTTTAGTCTTTTCTGCGGACAATTGAGATCATCCAAAAGAGTTTATCGATTAATTCAAACTTCAAAACCGGATATTCCCATTTCGAGGAAGGAGCCGGTTCCTGATACGTTCTGGAAGTACGGAATAAAGGGGTGGTGGGGTTTCCAGGGTCACGACTCCCTTTCCGGAACTGATCCGGATCATCGGGTCGGAAAGAAATTCCGTTCGGAAAATAGCCGTAATCGGCATTGGGTCAGCAGAGGATTCTGCAAAACTTCCGACGTTTGACGACTTCTATGGAATGACTCAGATAAACTACATACGCCGGACTAAATTGTTTATACGCAATGACTTTTTCTTCAGGAACAATCAGGCCCATCGCCTGACTCACCAGATTTTCCCGGTCGATTTTCGGGTAAGTCGATTGAAAAACAGTAGTGCCGTTACCAGAAAGCAAGCCGTTCAAGCCCAAAGGAGCGGAAGCTTAGGCGGGTATTGGCCACAGGCCAGCTACACCGGTCAACGAAAGGGTTACCACACTGTAAAGCCTGGGACGGTCCCGTTAATGGTCTCAAGCGTTCTGCGGATATATTCAGCAGGAAGAACCCTGGCAACCAGGCAGAACAGGGGTGTGATCGTTTACCGGAGAAAGCCACCGGAAACGGAAAAATCCCCGGAAATCCCAGGGATTTTAATAGCGTAAAGGTTTTCAGGACAATGGGATCAAAACCCCGGTTATCCTACGAAAGCTGAATACGAAGAACCAACCGATGAAAATGCGGTGATTGGCTGACTGCTCCGAAACTCACGGACCAGGTCTCCAACGGTGTTGATGTTACGAATGGAAGAAGTAGCTAATTCCAGACCTACCGCCTGTTCAACTTCGTTGGTTAGTTCCCGTAATTCCGCGTCGGTCAGTCCAAAATCCTGCTGAAATGAATGTTGCAGACGGATGGTGCGGGGGGCGTAGACGTAAAAACTTTTGCGGAATAAGGCACGTAGGGCAGAAATAATCTGTCCCTGTAGGGGGTCAATAATCGTTTTCATGGCGTGGCCCTGTGGGGCATCATTAAGGTACTACAGATACTGATCTAATTCATAAGGTGCATACGCATAGCTCGGGGTTGCATCAATAAACGTTTAGATGTCTCGACTAACCTGCTAGCAGGTTCGAAATGAGATAAAAAAGAATGTTATTCCAGGCCTTTTCCGATAATGGAAATCATTAAATCCAGTTTCGTATCCAGATCAGGATTTTCATCAAACATCAGAATATCAATCTCTATGCCCCGTAAGGCCGTGAGAATGACGTGGGATAACAAGCTTAAATCGGTACGGTGACGCTCGTGTATTTCCTGCCGGTCGATACCATAAGTGATGATTCCTTCAAATAACCTAATCTCCCGGCTGCTGAATACGTTTCGGCAGGTATCAATCACCGAACGATTGCACTGCACTTCCGCCGAAAGCGTTCGGTACAGGTTCATCTTCTGGTGAAGGGCCAGAATCTTGGTTTTGGTAACGGCTTTGAATTTTTCCTGACTGGTAGTGGCCTGCTGGCAGGCTTTTTCCATCAGAAGAAAGACATCACTCATTTCTTTAGACAAGACAGCTTCGAAGATTTCTTCTTTACTGGCAAAGTAATAATACAGCGTACTTTTCCCCTTACCCATTGCCCTGGCAATGTCTTCCATCGTGGATTTACTCAAACCGTATTGCTGAAAGATTTTCTGAGCCGCTTCCATGATGGAAGCTCTGGTTTGCTCATCTTTGACAAGGGCTGTCGTCATTTCGACTAAAAACGTTTTACGGTCTAAAAGTGGCCCTTTGTTTTGGTTTCACCTAATGTTTTTTTACTTTTTTGATGAGTGGAAAACAAAAAAACCGGTCTCTGGGAAGAGACCGGTTTTCATTCATGAGCCGTTGCCTATACCGACATAATATCCGCCTCCTTGGCCAGGAATACCTGATCAATTTTAGCAACGTATTTATCCGTCAATTTCTGGATGCGGTCTTCGCCTTCTTTCACGGCATCTTCAGCAACGCCGTCTTTCGTTAGTTTTTTGATGCTGTTATTGGCATCCTGACGGGCGTTCCGAATGTTTACCTTCGCCGTTTCGATTTCCGCTTTTACGCGTTTCACCAGATCCCGGCGACGTTCTTCCGTAACGGGTGGGATGCTGATGCGAAGCACTTCTCCGTCATTGGCCGGAGAAAAACCAAGGTTTGCATTCCGAATAGCCCGATCGATGTCATTCACAATCTTCTTTTCGAAAGGCTTCACTGAGATAGTCCGGGCATCGGGGGTGGTAATAGAAGCCACATTGTGCAGCGGGCTGGGAACACCGTAGTATTCCACCATAACGCCTTCGAGCATAGCCGGGGAGGCTTTTCCTGCCCGTATTTTACTTAATTCAATGTTCAGGTGCTTCATGGCCCCTTCCATTGTTTCTGTCGCAGCTTCGATATAAAACTCTATTTCGTCCATTGCGGAGATAGTATGATGTTACGTATAAGACAGTTTTACGAGGAAATGTTCTCAACAAACGTTGAAATCAATTACGAAATAAGTGTTCCTACTTCCTGACCCATGACGAGGTTCAGCAGGTTACCGGGCTTATTCATATCAAAAACTACGATGGGGAGTTTGTTTTCGCGGCATAAAGCAAAGGCCGCTAAGTCCATTACTTTCAGATCTTTCGCGATTACTTCGTCGAAACTTACGGCCGAATAACGCGTGGCAGTTGCATCTTTTTCGGGGTCAGCCGTGTAAACGCCATCGACGCGGGTTCCTTTCAGAACGACGTCAGCCTTGATTTCGATGGCCCGTAGACTGGCGGCTGAATCCGTAGTGAAGTAGGGGTTACCCGTTCCGGCACCAAAAATGACGATACGACCTTTCTCGAGGTGACGCATGGCCCGGCGGCGAATGAGAGGTTCGCAGATCTGTTCCATTTTAACGGCTGACATCAGCCGGGTGAACAAACCTTCTTTTTCAAGAGCAGCCTGAACGGCCATTCCGTTGATTACCGTGGCTAACATTCCCATGTAATCCCCCTGCACGCGATCCAGACCAGTGGCTTCGAGTTCTTTTCCGCGGAAGATGTTTCCTCCACCTACAACAATAGCTACTTGAACACCGAGATCAGCAATGCGTTTTACTTCCTGGGCGTATTGTTCAAGAATGGACGAATCAATGATTTTATCCGACTTCTTTTCGCCGCTGAGGGCTTCTCCACTTAGTTTGAGTAAAATTCGCTTGTACTTCGGCGTTTCCATAAAGGCAGTTTTTGGGTCGCTAAGTTAAGACGCAGGCCGCCAGAAAGGCAAAGCTCTACTCATTTTTCTTTACGAATATACGTAAAGGCTTCCCGTAGTTTAGTTGAAAATCAGGTGATTGAAAGGGGGATCGTATCCCAAACTAGGTACTTCTCGGTTTAGGCGTTGCGTTGACCAGATACACTCCCAGCAGAATGATAGCCATACCCACAAAATGCTGAGACTGAACCTGTTCATGATCCAGCACCCCCCAGGCCACGGCAATGATGGGCATCAGGTATGTTACCGAACTCACAAAGACGGGTCCGGTCATCTGAAGCAGCTGATTATAAAAGATCATGGCGATACCCGAACCGACGAGGCCCAGCGTGACTGCCGCCGCAAAAGACCAGCCCGCATTAGCTTCCTGAAAACGCTGAATAAAATCGGTCTGAAAGAGAAAGGCCGCCGCTAAGGGAGCAATCGTAACGAAGGTAACACCCGTTAAGACAAAAGGCTTCAAATCCGAGAGATACGTCTTAAGCAAGTGGGGATTAATCCCGTAAAGCACCGTAGCCAGGATAACCAGTAGAGAATAATAGTTGAAAGTAATGACCCCCTGATTACCGCTCAGCGTGATGAGAATACAGCCGAGTAAACCCAGGACAAGACCAATCACCTGTCGGGAGGTCATCTTCTGTTTAAAAACCAGAAATCCAATGATGAGTACGAACAGCGGCGTAAAAGCATTCAGAATACCCACCAGTGAACTATTCATGTGCATGACGGCAAAGGAAAACAGATACGCCGGAATGAAGCTGCCCACCATGCCGCAGACAAACCCCCAGAACCACTGGCGGGCCGTAGGCAGGTTATTCACCTGGGTAAGGAGAATAGGCACAAAAAAAGCTCCGGCGGCCAATAGGCGAAACGAAGCAATCTGAATTCCTGAAAAGGTATGAAGGGCCTGTTTCATCAAAATGAAGGAACTGCCCCAGGTCAGAGCCAGCCCCATCAAAATAACCCAGGCCATGGGTGGAGTAGATTTTTGCATAGGAAGAAATGGGATTGATAGTTGTTGGTAAGAGGTTGATAGTAAAAGTAACAACCTCTCCCTGACAACTCATTACCTAACAACCATCGACTAATAACTAACCTCAACGGCGTGAGCGGCGGAGATTTCCTGTAAAATCTCGTCCACTTCCGCAAACGTTTCTACCAGTACCAGTCGGCTGCGGAATGATTTGGCTCCTTCGATGCCTTTAAAATAACTGGCGTAATGTCTTCGCATTTCCAGAATGCCCAGACGCTCGCCTTTCCAGCGAACCGAGAATTCTACGTGCTGACGACACACGGCTACGCGGTCGGCAATCGTTGGAGGAGCGAGCATTTCACCCGTTTTCAGGTAATGTTTGATTTCGTTGAAAATCCACGGATACCCAATACTCGCCCGACCCACCATGATGCCATCCACCCCGTAGCGGTTTTTGTACTCCAGAGCCTTTTCCGGACTGGAAATGTCCCCATTTCCGAAAATAGGAATCCGGATGCGGGAATTATCCTTGATCTTTCCGATCAGCGTCCAGTCTGCGTCGCCCTTATACATCTGCACGCGGGTACGACCGTGAATGGTCAGGGCCTGAATGCCAATGTCCTGGAGGCGTTCGGCGACTTCCTCAATATTTTTCGTGGAATCATCCCAGCCCAGACGGGTTTTTACCGTCACGGGTAGGTGCGTGGCCTTGACTACGGCTTCCGTCATGCGAACCATTTTGGGAATATCCTGTAATAAAGCCGCTCCGGCTCCTCGGCAGGCTACCTGCTTCACCGGGCAACCGTAGTTAATGTCGATGAGATCAGGCGAAACTTCGGTAGTGATTCTGGCACATTCGGCCATGGTGTCCACATCCGAGCCGAACAATTGAATTCCAATGGGACGTTCGTATTCGAAAATATCCAGTTTCTGACGGCTCTTGGCGGCATCGCGAATGAGCCCTTCACTGGAAACGAATTCCGTATACATCAGATCGGCACCGCCCGCCTTGCATACCGCCCGGAACGGAGGGTCGCTTACGTCTTCCATGGGAGCTAACAGGATTGGAAATTCGCCTAATTCAATATCTTTGATCTTTACCATTCGAGTGGAGGAAATAAGGAGAGCTACCGTTCAGGAAGTAAGAATTGAAAGAAAAGTCCGTACTTCGTGGTGGCTCCGTCTCTATAGATGCGTCTTGATTTTACAAAATTACATGGAAATGCTTGAAACCCCTGATCGTCGGACCCGACGATTTTCGCCACTAGCCAGTTTATTAATCATTTTTGGGTTAATGGTTGTCTTAAGTGCCTTTTCTCAGGTGGCTATTATCTATCCGCTGGTGAAAGCTTTAACCGGAGTGGACATGCTCGAAGCAGGGAATGGACTCTTCACCAACCCGTCGGCTTATCCGCATAGCTGGCTCGCCACGATGTTGTTGCAGGCCATTAACTCGCTGTTTAGCTTTACCCTGACTGCTCTCATTTACTGGTATCTGGTTGAGAAACGCAACATCATTTTTGTAGAAAAAGGTTCGCCTGACCCCCTGATCTGGGCAGCCGTTCTGGTGCTGGTGATTAGTTACATTCCCTTCAACGGACTGATTTTTGAATATAACCAGAAATTACCCTTGCCCGAATGGATGGTCAGAAGTGAAAAACAACTCGAAACCCTGACGAAATTCCTGACGCAGTTTCCCACGTTTCTACACTTTCTGTTTGGTCTTTTCGTCATAGCGGTCCTGCCGGCTCTGGGAGAAGAGTTACTCTTTCGGGGAACCCTTCAGAAATTATTCGAACGCTGGTGGGGGCGGCCTCATCTGGCCGTTTGGCTGGCAGCGGCTGTTTTTAGTGCCTATCACATGCAGTTCATGGGCTTTTTTCCCCGCATGATTCTCGGAGCCATGTTCGGGTATCTGTATCTCTGGTCAGGAAACCTCTGGGTATCCATTTTCGCTCACTTTGTTAATAACGGATTTGTCGTGTTGATGATTTACCTCAGAGGGCAAAAACTGGTAAACATTGATGTGGAAAACGCGGAGTCGGTTCCGTTGGCTTCGGCTCTGGTTTCGGCCGTAGTGGCCGCGTCCCTGATGCGGATTATTTACCTTCGAACCCAGGGCCGTGCGACCAGGATCTGAGAAACTATTTCCCGGCCAAACCACGAAAGGCGTAGGAACTGCATTATTTTTGCCGGAATCTGGAGAGATGCATCCCGATAAACAAAGCTGATTACTCGTCTGTTGTACCTGTAAACTTTGATGATTTGGAAGGCTGGGTTAAAATTTATGAGTCCTTTATGCCCTGGCGAGTGGAACTCGTAAAAGGCTGGTTACTGGACGAATATGAGATTGACGGAGTAGTACTGAGCAAGCAGGATAGTTCCTACTTATGGGGGCATTGTGAGCTTCACGTTCCGGTTAAGGATGCGGCGTTTGCCGAATTTATCATTAAGCATGAGGAAAAAAATACAGACGCGACTGAGTAGTTACTCAAACCTGGGACAACGGGTTATTACCGCCATCATCGGAGCTGCTCTGATGATTTTTGGCATTTACTGGAACGAGTGGTCCTACCTGGTTCTGTTTGTGCTGATCGGTGGGCTGAGCCAGCTGGAGTTTTATCGACTGGTGGGTCTGGATGACATTGCTCCGCTGAAGTATTATGGCACGGGCGTGGGGGTGTTGATGAACATTCTGACCTTCCTCATTGAAAAGCATTACCTCCATTTTGAATTATACTTCCTGCTTTCTCCACTCTTCACGCTGATTTTCTTCATTAAGCTATACAAGAAGAACGAAACCAAGCCCTTTACCAACATTGCCTATACGTTCCTGGGAATCATCTACGTAGCCATTCCTTTTGCTCTCATTACGGTCATTGCTTTGCTGGGAGGAACCTACAGTTACGAACGGGTTCTGGGTTGTCTTTTTCTGTTGTGGGCCAGTGATTCAGGAGCTTACTTTGCCGGAACCAAATTCGGCCGGACTAAGCTTTTTGAGCGGGTCTCTCCCAAAAAATCATGGGAAGGCAGCTTCGGCGGTGCCGTTACCGCGATGATCGTTGCGTATATTCTCTCACAAACGTACGAAGACCTGAATCCCTGGCAATGGTACTGGATTGCGGCGGTTATCGTCGTGGCCGGAACCTACGGTGATCTGGTTGAATCACTCTTCAAACGCAGTATTCAAATCAAGGATTCGGGTTCCATGATACCCGGTCACGGGGGCTTTCTGGATCGGTTTGATGGCTTGTTACTGTCCGCTCCGTTCATTGTTACCTTTCTGAAAGTCTTCGAATAGTAATCGAAAAAAACCGACTCTGTTTGTCCGCGACTGTGTTGCGGATACTGGATAAGGGTGTTTATAACGCTCCAGCGTCGCAGACGCACTTCCCACAAATCCGCGTTGGAAACGCGGACTAACCGTAGTCTTCGAATAGTAATCGAAAAAAAACCTCTCTGTTTGTCCGCGACTGTGTCGCGGATACTGGAGAAGAGCGTTTATAACGCTTCAACGTCTCAGACGCACTTCTTACAAATCCGAGTTGGAAACCCGGACTAACCGTAGTCTTCGAATAGTAATCGAAAAAAAACCTCTCTGTTTGTCCGCGACTGTGTCGCGGATACTGGAGAAGAGCGTTTATAACGCTCCAGCGTCGCAGACGCACTTCTCACAAATTCGCGTTGGAAACGCGGACTAACCGTAGTAGGAGGAGGCTTTGTGTTACCTTTCAATGCTTTTCATTCCCCGGCTGAGACGCCATCAATGGACATCTCTACGTTTGAAGAAAATTTCCCGTAGAGACGTCGATTGATGGCGTCTGGGTAAAGGCTAATGGTAATGATTCATAATCAGCTTATCTGCTGAATTACCACTGGTCTGATCTGCGTTCCGTTCATCACGCAGAATTAAACTTCGCCCTCCAAATGTCCGGTTTCATCTACGTATTTTCCCGTTAATCCTAAAAACCGGGAGGCTCTCTGCGGATCAGACTATCTTTCCTACACGTCACGGCCCCTGAATGGATCTTCGAGCTTACGACTAGTCGTCCGTATTTATGAATAATAAAGAGAAGGTGTATTGGATATGTCAACTGGTCGCGTGGCCGCTCTGGTTGTCCAATGATTTGTTAACCTATTCGCTGGAGTTTAAGGAAACCGAAAATTGGGTTCTCCTTCTTAACTATTTCATCAACATTGTTTTGAGTATTTTTCTGACGCACCAGTATCGGCGTTACGTTAAAAAATTCAACCGTGATGTTTCTGATTATCGAAAAGTCGTTCCGCAGGTATTACTGACCGCCTGTATTCTGGCTTGTGTCATGACTGCCCTGAATATTCCTTTCGATGTGTTTACTACTGAAATGGAATATCCCGGTGGACACTTATTCAGTTTTCTGTTTTTCTGGGGTAAGCCCATGCTGATCTGGCTGATCCTGTATCACATGTTCCAGTATCTGGAAACTACCCGGGAAATTGCCGTAGAAAAGGTAAAGCTGGAATCCCTGGCGAAGGAAACCGAGGCCAAAGTATTACGGGCCCAGCTCAACCCGCACTTCATGTTTAATGCCCTGAACAGCATCCGGGCTTTGATTCTGGAAGACCCCGACCGGGCTCAGAAGGGCATTACCCAGATGTCTAATATTCTCAGAAGCAGCCTGTTAGCGGACCGTCGGCAAACGGTAACGCTGGGCGAGGAAATGCGGACGGTAGATGATTACCTGGCTCTGGAAAAAATACGTTACGAAGAACGGCTGGAAGTGCGGCGGAATGTCTATCCCGAAACGACCAACTGTCTGGTACCACCCATGATGCTGCAAACGCTGGTGGAAAATGCCATCAAGCACGGCGTTTCCAAGCCCATTAAAGGCGGTTTTGTGAGCATTGAATCCAAGCTGAACCAGAATCGACTGGAAATCCGGATTTCAAACACGGGGGTTTTACAGGATACCGATTCGGGTGGTTTTGGTCTGAAAAACACCGAACGCCGGCTGAAATTATTATTCGGGGAAGACGCTGAATTCAAGATCTATCAATCGGCTAAAGATGTGGTTTGTGCCGAGGTATTAATTCCGACCCAAAACCCTAAACCCAAGGAGGCTCCTCTGGTCGTGAATGTTCAATAAGTAACTGATTTTCCCGCGTCTATCTACTCATAAACTCCTAAACCCAAAACGCTAAACTCATAAAGGATGAAAGCCTTAATTGTTGATGATGAACGTCTGGCCCGTAATGAATTAAAACGATTACTGGATAATTTTCCCAGGGTTCATATTGTAGGTGAAGCAGCCAACGCCGACGAGGCCATTCAACTCATCGATGAATTAAAACCCGATCTGTTATTTCTGGACATTCAGATGCCGGGAAAAAACGGATTTGAGTTACTGCAAAGCCTCGAAGGCGATGTTCCCGAGGTAATCTTCACAACGGCCTATGACGAATATGCTATCAAAGCATTCGAGCAGAATGCTCTGGATTATCTGCTGAAACCCGTCGAACTTTCGCGTTTAACTGAAGCCGTTCAGCGGGCCGAAGAAGAAATTCACCATCAGGAACTGGAACACCAGGGAAAGGTGGATGGCACGACCAAAGCTTTATCCGAAAACGACCAGATTTTTATCAAGGACGGCGAGAAATGCTGGTTCGTGAAACTGGGCAAGGTGCGTTTGTTTGAAAGCATGGGTAACTACGTTCGACTGCACTTCGACGACCAGAAACCACTGGTGCTGAAGTCGCTGAATGCTCTGGAAGACCGTCTCGACAGTAAAATTTATTTCCGGGCGAACCGTAAGCACATCATTAACCTGAACTACATCGATAAAATCGAGCCCTGGTTTTCGGGAGGTTTACTGGCTACCTTACGCAGTCCTAATGACAAGCCCGAGAAAATTGAAATTTCCCGTCGTCAGGCCATTCGCTTCAAGGAATTACTAAGTTTATAAACGGCCTTGCAGGTTCATTACTCTTCTCTATGTATTAACAGGGCGTTTGGTCGACCCGTTTGATTCATGAATATTATCAAGTCAACGTACGGCTCGCATGAGTCGTACATCCTTCAGAATCCGGTTACGGGTGATGAAGTGCATATCCTGCCTGCGTTGGGCGGCATCATTCGCCAGCTGAAACTGAGCAAGGAAAACCAGTCGTTCGCCGTAATCGACACCCCCGAGGACCCGGCCGTTTTTGGCGAAAACCCTAAATACGCGAGTGCTTTTCTTTTCCCCTGGCCCAGCCGGATTAAGGACGGAAAGTATTCCTACGAAGGAAAAACCTATCAGTTACCCATTAATGAACCCGAGAAACAGGCGGCCATTCACGGCATCGTACACCACGAATCATTTGAGGTAGTGGAAGAATGGTCAACCGTCGCTTCGGCGGGAATTCGCCTTCGGACCGTGCAGGATGGATCGTATGAAGGCTATCCTTTTCCGTTTCAGTTTGAAGTCCGGTATGACTTACTAAGTACCGGAAAGCTGGATATTAGTCCGATAGCCACTAACACCGGAACCGAAGCCATGCCCGTGGCTCTGGGCTGGCACCCGTACTTTCAGTTACCCGGCAGTACGGTAGACGACTGGACGATTTACTTTCCCGCCCAGAACCAGATTCACCTCGATGAAGCATACATGATGCCGGCCGGAACCGAGCCTTTTGAGGCCAGTGAAGGGTATAAGCTCAAAGGACGCTCGCTGGATGCGATTTATGAACTCAACGAGGGCGGTTATCTGACGCAGCTGGTTTCGGCCAAACAGGGCGTGACGCTAAATCTGGAATATCAAAGAGGGGAGGGGAAAGTCAACTATCAGGTCGTTTATACCTTCCCGGACCGGCAGCGGGTAGCGATGGAGCCTTTAACGGCCAATGTCGATGCCTTTAATAATGGCGAAGGGTTATTCATACTCAAACCCGGCGAGGTCTATCAGACGACCTATCAGGTATATTTGAGTTAGATATAGTTTGATATAGTTTGATATGGTTTGATATGGTTTGATATGGTTTGATATGGTTTGAAACAGGGCAAGTTAATAAAACTTCAAACGATTCAAACCTCAAACCATTCAAACTAAAAACAAAAACCCCCGGCTGAAACCAGCCGGGGGTTTTTGTTAAATACACTTGTTTAGTTGAAGATATAACGTAAGCCAATTTGTGCCTGCCAAACGTTGTCAAGCGTTACTGATTTTACGAAAGAATCTTTCAACAGAACGGTTTGACCGTCAATGTTCTGAGTGCCTAAACGGTAGGAAGGAACACCTTCAGAGCTGGTAGCAACGTAAGACAGCGGATTAGCTGAAGTGGATACGTAACCTACACCCCATTTATTATTCAGAAGGTTACCTACGTTCAGGATATCCGCCCGTAATTGAATCGTGTTCTTCTTACCTTTTTCACCCACTTTCACGTAGAAGTCCTGAATGATGGTAAAGTCAAAACGAGTCAGCCAGGGGAATTGTCCACCGTTACGCTCGGCGTAAGAACCGCGACGGGTTTTCAGGTAGCTGTTACCATTGATATAGGCTTCATAAGCTGCTTGCTGCTCTGCTGCGGTGTATACGCGTGCACTAGAGCCTGATCCAACCGTCAGGGGAACAAACGTCATGTCAGAAGCGGAGTTAGGTACGTAAATTAAGTCGTTACCATTTTGTCCGTCTCCGTTGAGGTCACCGTTATAAGTGTAGGAGATTTTGCTACCGCTGGCAGAAGTCATACCCAGCGTGAAAGTAGTAGAACCACCGAATTTACCACCGTAGTTCAGACGGTAGTTGACGTAACCAATGATGCGATGACGCAGGTCATTGTCCGCATAGGAAACGTCCAGGTAATTCTGACCATACACCGTTGGGATATTCGCCTGAACCGTGCTTCCTACCGACTGTAAGTCACGAGCCTGACCGAACGTATACGCCAGCATTCCTCCCAGACCTTTCGATACGGGTTTTTCCAGTTTAGCAGTCAGGGTATAAGCCTGTCCTTTGTTGGTGTTTCTGATGACGAACGTATTGGTTACGGCTGCGTTAGCAAAGCGTGACGAAGGGTAACGATCGCGGGTATCAGCACCCGTGAAGTTACGGTCCGCCTGTTTCAGGTTTGCGTCGATGTACCGTAAGCCCTGAAGCGTTCTATTGTAGATCACTTCCAGCGTTCCGATAAAGCCACCGGGTAAACGCTGATCGACCGCCAGGTTAGATTTCCATACCAGCGGGTACTTCAGGTTAGGATCAGTAGCGTTGACGGCGTAAGGTTTCAAATCTCTAATCTGCGTACTACTGGGAATAAACCGGCTTGGGTTTAAAGTGAAAGGAATTTTAGTTGTATTCTCTTCCGTAATCAGAGCCGTATTAATACCATTGTTTCCTAACTGGTTGGATACCAATACTTCAGGAATACGAGAAACGAAGAAACCACTACCACCACGAATCTGCGTCATTTTGTCACCATTCACGTCCCAGTTGAAACCGATACGGGGAGAAACCAGCAGACGGGGTTTAGGGAAAACGCCCGTGTTAACCGTGTAAGGGTTGTTGTTCTCATCGTGGAATTTGCCCGCCAGATCTTCCGTAAGAACGGGGTTATAGAATCCTACGGCTGTTTTCTTGTCGTAAGCAAAGATATCGGCCCGAACCCCCGCCGTCAGCTTGAAGTTAGGATTGATCTGGAATTCATCCTGCACATACGCACTGTAGGTAGCTCTTTTCAGGGTTTGTAAAGGCTCTCCACCGCCGGGTAATAAAGAATAGCGGTAGTTAAACCGTCTTACTGATACGGGTGAAGTCTCTGCGTTGGGATTAGCTAAATAAGCCAGAGCTGCGGTCTTGAAATCATCAATGGAGTTATAGACATACACCCCGTTTGAGGCCGGGAAGAACACGTTATTAGAAGTAAAGTGCTCGTAGGACAGACCAAACGTCAGCGTATGCTTGCCGGCAAAATAACTGAAGTTGTTCGTCAGGTTTAAGGTCGAATAATTCAGTTTGTTATTAGGCGTAAAAGGATCGAAACCTACAGAGGTATACGTAGAGCCATCTTTCAGGATGTCAATACTAGGGAAAAGGCCCGTGCGATACGTCCGGTCTTCGATCTGCTTGTTGTACGTAGCAATCAAACGGTTGGCAAACTTACCATTGAAGGTAGAGTTTAACTCAGCCGCGATGGAACGCGTGTTATCGGCAATTTTATAGCCCGTATTCTGAGCCGAAAGAGCCAGTCCTCCGTTATAGCTACCCGTAGCATAACCCGTACGGTTACCAAAACCTGCCGTGGTACTGCTGTTACTGTTGCTAATGGCCTGCTCGGATTCAGAGTTGTGATGCGAGTAACGTACGGACAGCTTATGGTTGTCGTTGATGTTGTAATCCAGACGAAGTAAGCCTTTGGTACTGTTCACCTGATTATTGAAGTTATCAATGGCACCCAAATCAAAGCTGAAATTGGTAGCCATGAAACTCTTCAGATCTTCCAGGTCCGCTGCGGTGGTTCGGGAAACGTTACCCGTAGCTCCGGGGCGGTTGGCTACCCAATCCAGGGCAGGCGTGCTGCTTTTATACCGTTCTACGTTGGCGAAGAAGAACAGTTTATTCTTGATAATAGGGCCACCGATCCGGAAACCTAAGGTATTATTATTGATCGTTACCGGAGGTAACTCCTTACCGTTGGCTTTTTTTCCCGCTAAATCAGAGTTGCGGAACAAATAATAGACCGAACCCGAAACTTCATTGGTACCGGAACGGGTCACGGCATTGATGCTTGCTCCCGAGAAACCCGTCTGGCGAACATCAAAGGGAGCCACATTCAGCTGAACTTCATCCAAAGCGTCCAGTGAAACGGCTGTCGTACCCGTACGTCCACCCGCCGAAGCCGAAGAACCTAAACCGAAACCGTTGTTGAATACGGATCCGTCAATGGTAATGTTGTTGAAACGGGCATCCTGTCCACCGAACGATTGACCGTTTCCGTAGGCGTTGTATTTGGTAATGTCATTAATGGTACGGCCCAGTGTAGGAATCGTGTTGATGGTTTCGCGGCCGTAGGAGGCTGCCGCACCCGTCCGGTTCGAACTAAACACGCCATTCTGGTTACCCGTAATTACGACTTCAGACAATTGGGAAGAAGCGTCTGTTAACTGGAAATTAACGTCCGAAGAAGTACCCAAGTTAGTGTAGATACCATCTTTCACCTGATCCTGAAAACCGACGAACGTCGCAGTAATTTTGAAAGGACCGCCTACCCGCACGCCAATGAGGGTATAACGACCGGAAGCGTTGGTGGTAGTTCCGTAGCGGCTACCGGAGGGTTCGTGGATGGCAACGACGGTGGCTCCGGGGAGAGCTTCGCCTTTGTTATCCACGACAAGCCCGGTTACGGTGGATGACGTCACCTGAGCTTTGGCCTGGTTCATGCCGAAGAGGACGGCTAAACAAATGCCAAGGAAAGAAAGCGTTTGCCTGGATTTCACTAAAAGTGCTTTCACAGTTGGTTTGGTTTGATTTAAGGAGTTTTTTGTTTTGAAGTATGTAAGGGTACTGAAGTGGGTTCACTAGTAAACATAAAAAGACCTGACAGAATAAAACTATTCATAACTGTCAGGTCTTTTTTAGAGGTAATCGAATGATTCTGTAAATCTACTAAAAGAGATAACGCAAACCAAATGGCATGCTCCAGATAAAGTCTTTACAACTTCTGTTTCCTGCTTTCGTGACCATTATGTAAAGATTGATAGTACCATAGCCTGGAAGGCTATGGTACTATCTCCCGCCTTCTTCAGACAGGAGATTTATTGATCAGCCTTTAGAATGAGTAACGAGCACCGATCTGTGCATTCCAGCGGGATGAAAAGTCACTTACAATATACGGACGGTACGTACCTTCGATATTGTTCATGTTATTGACATTAAATTGCAAAGCAGGTTTCGCAGCAGTAGGCGTAAAAGCCGTACCGTTCTGAGTCTGTGATCCAGAAGTTAACACAGTGAACAGTGTAGAAGACTGATTCGATAAAGAATAAGCTCTACCCCATTTAGACTGTAACATGTTACCTACGTTCAATACGTCAAAGAATACCTGTAGCTTGTGTTTGCCATAAATGAAATCTTGAGCAATACGGACGTCGAAGTGATGTTCGAAAGGTAACCGATCACCATTTCTGGCAGCGTTTTTGCCCATATTATCGCCTAGGAACTTATTTTCAGAGGCAAATTTCTGGAAGTTAGTCCATTGCTCCGCAGCAGTAGCTCCACCTCTTAAATCAGCGAAGTTTGCTTCAGCGGCACTGGCTGGAACATAAACCAGGGTGTTATTTGTAGAACCCGTAATATCGTCACCCGTAATTGTACGGTTGTACAGATATGATGCTCTCAAGCCTGACTGGCCTGTGTAGATCAGGGTGATCGTCGTAGCAAAGTTTTTAGCGTATTTAAACTCTTTGCTCAAGGATCCGATAATACGTGAACCCATATCAAAGTTTGAGTTAGCCAGATCCAGACGGTTCAGACCATTGGTTGCATAAGCAAAACGCCAGTTAGAATAAGCTACTGAACTGGTCAGATCCGTAAGGGATTTGGTTCGGCCATACGTATACGCAATCGAACCAGACCAGCCACGATCATAAGGCTTCTGAACTTGGGCAGTTAAGCTATAGCTATACCCCTGGTTGGTGTTTTTCAGCTTGATTACGTCCGTAAAGGCCGTCGTTACTCGCTTGGTCCACAGCGGACGAGTCGTGCTGCCTAAGGTTACGCTACCTTCTCCATTCTCGCTTAAGTTCAGGTTTTCGTAATTGGCGTTATTCAGCGTTTTGGTATAGATACCTTCTAACGTTCCAATTAAACCCCAGAAGCCCAGTTTCTGATCAACCGCCAGGTTAGCTCTGAATACCTGAGGGAATTTAAAATTCCGGTCAATTACATTGATAACCGGAGGAGCTGCCGTCACAGAAGCAGGAATATAGGCTCCGGCGTGGGGATCATTCGGATTGAAATTGTACTTAATTCCAGCTAAAGTTGCAATATTGGCTGCGTTCGTATTAGAGACAGAGTAGTTAATCTGCGTTACACCAGTATTAGAGAACTGGTTGGAGATCCAAACGAATGGTAAGCGGCCTGTGAATAAGCCGGCACCGCCTCGTACCTGTGTAGAAGCATCACCTTTAACGTCCCAGTTAAAGCCAACCCGGGGAGAGAATAACGGATTTGCTTTTGGCATCTGGCTGGTTTTGTAACCAGGGAAAGCAGCTTCAACAGCTGGGTTCTCGGTTGGATCATTAAAGAATAACGGCATGTCAATTCTCAGACCGTAGGTAAGCTTAAAACGATCCGTCATGCTCCAGATGTCCTGAGCATACACGCTTAGCTGAGCTGCACGCAGGTTGGCTGAAGCACGGTCTGAACGGTCTGGATTAGTAGAGAAACCTACGTTGTATGACGTCAGTCCAGTATTCTTCATGAACTTAGAGATACTCGAAGGATCTGTCGTGCCACTCACCCCATACGTATAGTTTCCATAGAAACCCTGAAGGAAAACGTTCTTGCTGCTGAAAAACTCGTTATTGGTACCAAACGTGATGGTATGTTTTCCCTTATACAGCGTAAAGTTATCTGTAATCGTAAATACGTCTTGATCCAGACTATTGGCTTGCGATGAGTTCTCAGAACCTAAGTTATAGGTAATGGTCGCACGTTGAGACAAATCATAAGAGTTAATGGTCAAACCAGGAAAGAAGTTACTGGCCCGACGGTCACGTACCGTATTGTACGTCAAACGTAGTACGTTTGAAGCGTTGGGAGAGAAATTGCTGTTTAACTCCAGTACTGTCGAGTTGCTTTTGCTGAAAAACTTATATCCTGTATTAGAGAAAGGTACAGAAGTAGCTGTTCGGGAAAGAATATCATTACTTCCGTTGATATAATTATGACGCAACGTAAGCGTATGCTTAGAATTGATATTCCAGTCTAAGCGACCGAAGAGCGAAGTAGACTTGTTCTCGTTATTTATTGCTCCGTATGAACCTGGATCATAGTTATAATTATTGATCATAAACTGACGCAGTACTTCCAGAGAGTCTTTATTTGCTCTGGAACCAGAACCTGCCACCGTAGGGTCGAATGCTAAAGGAGTAGATTTAACAAACCGCTCTCCATTTAAATAGAAAAACAGTTTATTCTTAACAATCGGACCACTTAAACTTGCTCCAAATGTCTGATTTTTGAACTCTGGATAAGGATTACGGGTAATGGTTTCATTATAAGACTGGCTTTTTCCAACGAATTTCTCGTTCTGATATTGACCATATACAGAGCCATGGAAATCATTAGCACCACTTTTAGTTACGGCGTTAATGCCTCCACCTGTAAAACCACCATACGTTACATCGTAAGGAGAAAGTACAACCTGCATTTCCTGAATGGTCTCAATAGAAATAGGATTCAGGTTAGCCTGCCCTCCGTTTGTTCCACTGGAAGTAAGACCAAAAGCATCCGTAGCATTCGCTCCATCAATCGTAAACTGGTTGAAACGGTTGTTCTGACCACCAAAAGACACGCCAGATCCGGCAGTATTGGCCTGAGGGGTTAAACGCGTAAAATCCTGTACACTACGGTTAATCGTAGGCAGGCTCTGCATTTGGCGAAGGGGAATAAAGGTAGAGGATCCGTTACGGACTGAACTGATTACATCACCTTTACCAGCTGTTACCGTCACTTCATTGAGCGTCGAGCTTGACTCCTCCATAATAATATTTACAGATAAAGGAGTCCCCAGGGCAACACTGATATTTTCAAATTTTTTGGTAGCAAACCCAACCGCAGAAACGGTTAAAGTGTAAGGACCACCGACGCGTAAGTTGGGAAGAGTGTACTCACCATTGTTCTTGGTCACTGTTCCGTAATTCGTACCCGTAGGTTCATGGATAGCCTGAACGGTAGCCCCAGGAACCACTTCACCTTTAGGATCATTTACCCGACCTACAATTGATGATGTAGTAACCTGAGCAAAAGTCCCTTTTCCTAAGAGCATAAGCATGAAAAATGCTACGAACCCGAAGATTTGTTTGAAAGGTAAAAACTTCCTCATCATGAAATTTGGAATTTAGTTTAAATTGAACTTTTTGCAGTATGTGGAAAGAAAAATTCAGTACAAAGTAACGTAGGAATTTGGCTTTTTTCAAGTACTAATTTGATATGTACACTTTAAATAATTTTAATAAACTTCTGATTTGTAACAATTAGCCACTTTTGTATTGAAATAGAACAATTTAGTGAATGTTAAATAATCGTTAAGTTTACTTATCGTAAGGTGTTGTATTTTTTTTATAAATAGTTGAGTGCCTAATCGATAAATTTAAATTTTCATCGAATCTAAATGGTGAATCTTCTGTTTGGAAGCACATGCCGGGAGGAGGGATTGCCAAACTCAAGATAAAACATTCTTTAACAATTATACGAAGAGAAGAATAGATAACTGTTAAAGTATTTGGCTATAATCATATTTTCCAAATTTTATATGGTGATTGCCTGACGGATTATTCTATACGACTGAATAGATAGACTATTTATAGTCCCTGTGCTTCCCCGGACGGCAAGGTTTCCATTACCCTGGACTTCTAATAAAATCGAGACTTTACTCACGGCTCATATTATATTTGTCATTCCATCGGCCAACCTCAGCAGGTCGGTTGTATTGTGCTCTAGCAGGCATCCCCATTTATGAAAAGAATTTATCTTGATAACGCAGCCACCACTCCGCTGGATCCGGTGGTTCTGGAAGAAATGTTACCCCTGATGCGGGAACAGTTTGGTAATCCCTCGTCTATTCACGGTCACGGGCGGGTGGTTCGTTCAGCAATTGAGAAAGCCCGTAAGAAAGTAGCGGAATTACTGAATACGTCTCCGTCGGAGATTTTCTTTACTTCAGGCGGTACCGAAGCTGATAATACGGCCATTCGCAATACGGTACTGGCGAAAGGAATCAAGCATATCATTACCTCTCCCCTCGAGCACCACGCGGTACTTCACACGGCTGAACATCTGGAAAAAGAAGGACTGGCCAAAGTATCCTTAGTAGAACTTGACTCAAAGGGCTACGTAGATTACGCTCATCTGGAAGAGTTACTCAGAACGAATGAACCCAGCCTGATTTCCTTAATGCATGGCAATAATGAAATTGGTAACCTGCTGGATCTGGATCGGGTAGGGCAACTGGCAACGGAGTATAAGGCTCTGTTTCATTCGGACACCGTCCAGACGATGGGCCATTACAAACACGATCTTCAGCAGTTGAAAACTAATTTCATTGTTGGAGCGGCTCATAAATTCCACGGTCCTAAAGGGGTAGGATTCCTTTATATGCAGGCAGGAACGAAAATTCCTCCCTTCATTCACGGTGGTGCTCAGGAACGTAACATGCGGGGTGGCACCGAAAACGTGTACGGAATTGTCGGTCTGGCGAAAGCTCTGGAAATCGCCTATGCCGAAATGGCCGAGCATCAGCAGCACATTCAGGGCCTGAAAACCCACATGATCGCCCGCCTGAAAGAAGCCATTCCCGAAATTGGTTTCAACGGGAACCCTGAAACTTCGGAGCAAAGTTTATATACCGTTCTGAACGTAAGCTTTCCGCCGACCGCCGATAGCGAGATGTTGTTATTTAATCTCGACATTGAAGGCATCTCAGCTTCCGGCGGCTCCGCCTGTAGCAGTGGTTCGGATGTGGGATCTCACGTATTGAGAGCCCTGAAAGCCGATCCCTCACGCCCCTCTGCCCGTTTCTCTTTTTCTAAATACACGACGAAAGAAGAAATTGATACCGTCGTTGAGAAACTATCGGTGATCATGGGCGTTGAAAAAGTGAGCTAGCTTATAGATAAGATCCTGAAAAGAAGCCCTCCCTACAGCCATTGTTGGGAGGGCTTCTTTTTATACCGCTTTTATCATTGCTGTGAAGCATCACCAACAGCGGCATTAAACTTCGTATGATTACCTCTACTTATAAAGTGAGGAAAGTAACTTCTGGTTTTGAGGAGTTGGATAATAGATTGTAAAATCCAGCTTTCCTCTGGTGACCAGCTTATGACGATATATTATAAATAAAGTATCATAATAGGAGTCAAACCAGTCTTGTTTCAACCAAACTGAATCCGGAGAAAGCTTATAATGAACTTTTTCATGGGTATACATTTGTATGGCTGATTTGTTAAGTGGTCTACCCGTATGAATAATGAAGCCCGAGGAATCATCCTGGTAACCTTTCACTGTTAAAGCAGCCTGATAAAATCCTTTTCCATTACTACAAGGGCAAATGGCCAGTATCGTATCTTTTGAGGCATCGATACTTACTTCTACAGTGTAGGAACAATCATATCTACAGAAAGTCAATCCACTGCATGACACTAAAATGAGCACTATCCATTTCAGATTCATCGCATTATTGATTAAAGGTTCGTTTGGCAACTGTTGTACGTTCTTGTCCTTTTACTATCCAAACATACAATTCTCCATTTTGAGCTTTTGGAAAAAATACATTGAATAAAAAAGTTGAAGCGTAATTGCCGTATGATGGAAAATGTGGGAGTGTCTGAGTTAGCCCTATTTCATTGTTATGAAGATCCATTAAAATATTTTTCCCTTCATAGTTTGTAGGATTTTGATTTACTGTAGAAAGGGTTTGGTTATTTTCATGAGCATTGGCTAAACTTCTGGCTAGACTAGGCCCCAGATGTGCTTTATTCATACAGGCTAGCATTGCATGTTTAATAGCATTGGGATGGTCACTATCTCCAGCTCCCCCTCTGTTGTAGTTGTAAGACCCTTGCCAATCTTTCGTTTCTATAAATGTATACACATTTACTAAATTATAAACGTATATGGCTATTTGAAAACTGTTCATTTGGTTTACCATAATGGCCTGTTCTTGTGGAGTTAATCCACTTCCAGATACACCTTGCATTACTGCACCTAAACAGCTAATAAGTTCAGCTTTATTCTGAAAGGTTGAATTCTTAAACAAACATTCTTTAATTGAAGGATTCTCATTTAAAGCAAAAGCTACCCATAAATTATAAAGAAGGTAATTTTTTTCATCGGCTGTGAAACGATCATCGCTTCCTGCAAATTCAATGGCCATCCATTGTTCATCTGATAATACGGGGCCAATATAACCTGGAGTTCCTGGCCCGTTGTTGGAGCCTGAACCTCCGCCAGTGGGGCCCATTGGAGTATAACTTCCCCCCCCCATAGGCGTATAATTATATATATATCCACCATTAGTACTACCGCCATTGGAATCAGAGCCCCCTCCCGCAGAACATTGCAAAGTTAGATTGACACTACCACAAGCGGATAAAATATTTGCTAATATTTCAGCTGAATTATCTGAACTACCAGAAAAAGTATATGCATAACTATATGCTCCATGAGAAAGATGGGTCGGATTGCCTTCAGGAATTAAACAGTTTGCATAGGCCCTGGTAACATCGCAATTATCATAAACAGGTAATTTTCCACCTTTATTAACTACAGGCTCCATAATTTGCCCATCGAGTCCTACAACGACCCGACTTGAAACCATCCCGTTTACAGCAGATATCCCATTAATATAATTACCCTGATCATCATAATATATAATTTGCCCTGTGAAGTTCAAATCGCTAATATTTCCTAGATTGTTCTGAAAATACTCTCCGTCAGGGAAATATTCTGCCACAAAGCCTTCCAGCTGATTAGATTTAATATTCTTATAATAGATCAACTTACGATAGGCATATTTGCCAGGCTTGTTCAAATCGTTATCAAAAAAAATAGGAACGGCTACTACTTCATGCCCAGAAATAGAAGTATAAGCATGAGCATGTTCCCACAGGGCTTTGCGGATGAATTTTTTGTTTCGCTTACTTGAGCGAACAGATTTCTCAACACTTGTGTTCTTTTCCTGTACGTTGGAAAAATGTCTTTTTACATCTTCAATAGAAATGTTTTGTGAAGAATTTTCAAATACTTTATCTCTTAAATCCTTACTACAAGCAAATACTAGAAATACTAGAAGTATTGCAATCAAATAACGGCACGAATTTAACATATAATAGACGGGTTAAGGGTTGTTAATTTTCTCTGTAAAATAGTTGACTATTTTTATACTTTAAATAGATAATCATGATTCCTATTAAAAAAATTATTTAATGGTACTCTGGTATACTATTTACGAAACACTATGCTATAGGAACTTTAACATAACTAGAAAAGACCACTGAAAAATAAGGCAAAGAGGAAACAGAGTGTTATTAACATAGCTATGATTTAAAATCAATACCCCAACTGTTCCAAGTGTTCGTCCAAAGGACGCCACTTGGAACGAAGGATGAAAAGCAGTTTTGAACTGCCTTTAGCATAGATAGACATGCATCAACCATTCCAGTTGGCACCTATTGTACCGATGATGGAGTTTAGCGAAGTCTATCCAACAACTACGGAAGGTGCGTACGGCATTTAAGTAAATTCAATCTCCAAAGAACTATTTTAACATTTGGAATACAGCCCTTAACTCATTCCAAAATGTTTCCAGAATTGGCCATTTGCTTTGTAGACATCGACCGAGCAATTAAAACGTCGATGTATGCGTATGAATGCTCTTCCTCTCCATTTATTCCGTGCCCTAAGCTTTTTATCCAGACGAAAGCATCGGTTTCTCCTGTATGCACTGATAAGTACGTTGCCCGTTTCGGCTCAGGTACAAACGCTGTCACAGGTTCTGGACCGCAGTGTGAAGCAGTTTCCTTTTCTGAAATCCAAACAGTCAGAAATGGAGAGTGCCCAGCAGCGAAAATCAGCGACCTTAACCGAGCGTTTACCCATCCTGACCGTTCAGCATCAGTACAATTACGCCACCAATAACAGCATTACCGGGTCGGTTTTCAATACCGAAGGAACCAACGTAGCGATTTCCGGTGGCGTGCGGCCCGAGAACACTTATGAAGGCGTGTTCGGCAGTTTTACTACCGCCGTAGCCGAATGGCGGATCATTAACTTCGGGCGGGTAAAGGCCAGCATTCAGGCCGCCGATGCTGAAGTAACCCGTGCTCAGGAAGATTATCAAAACGAAATCTTCCAGCATCAGATTCGCGTATCGGATGCCTACCTGGCTTTGCTGATTAATCAGAAACTCGTTGAAATTCAGCGGCGTAACCTGGATCGGGCCCTGACCTTCAAGCAAATTGTAGATTCCGGCGTCCGTTCCGGCATGCGTCCGGGCGTGGATAGCTCCCTGGCAACAGCCGAGGCTTCCCGGGCCCGGATCTTACTACTTGAAAGTCAGCAGCGGGAACAGGTGCAACGCCTTCAGCTTTCCGAACTGACGGGGCTGGTCGAAGATCATCTTCAGGTAGACAGCCTTCGTTTTTATACCAGCTTACCCGCTTCACCTTCCGCCAGTGACAGCCTGTTTCTGAATCACCCGGCCTTACGTTTTCAGCGAAGTCAGGTGGACTGGGCCACGGCCCGGAGCCTGGCAACCCAGCGTTCTTTGTGGCCCACCATCTCGCTGGTGGGAGCAGGCTGGGCCAGAGGGTCAGGCGTTCAGAACGACGGCGATGTCTACCGGACGGATCTATCGAATGGGATTAAATACCAGGTGGGAAACTACCTCCTGGGCGTTTCGGCCCGCTGGAATCTGACCAGTGCCCTGCGAATCAAGCGGGAGTACCGAAGCGAGGTAGCCCAAACCGAACGGTTTCAGCATTTGTACCAGGAACAAAACAACCAACTCCAGCGGCTAACGCGGGAATCGGAGACGCAGTTTAACGTCGCGATGGAACAGGCCCGTCAGGCTCCGGTGCAGCTACAGGCCGCTCGTCAGGCCTATAAACAGGCTCAGGCCCGTTACCAAAATGGTCTTGCTGATTTACCTACGGTTCTCCAGAGTTTCCTGACGCTCAATCGGGCCGAAGTCGACGCTTACGTAGCCAACAGCAACGCCTGGCGTTCGCTATTACGCATTTCCGCCGCCGAAGGTGACCTCTCGCTATTCCTTAATCAAGTCAAATGAGTTTGAATGTTTTGAGTTCAGAGTTTTGAGTTGAAAATCAGTTAAGTAATAACTCAAAACCCTGAACTCAAAACTCAAAACACGAAACGAACTATGCATCAACTCATCAGATCAGCTTTACGAAAGCCTGTGGCCATCGTAGTGGCGGTAGTGGGCTTACTGTTTTTTTCAGTGCTCTCGCTGCGAACCATCCCGGTCGATATTTTTCCTGACCTGGATCTGCCGACTATCTACGTGGTGCAACCCTACGGCGGGATGGCTCCCGACCAGATGGATGGCTTCATCGCGACCCGTTACCAGGATCACTTTCTCTACGTATCCGGTATTAAGGATGTGGACGTAAAAACCATTCAGGGGTTATCGCTCATCAAGCTTCAGTTTTATCCCGGCACGGACATGGCCCAGGCAGCGGCGGAGGTGGCTAACAACGTGTCGAGGGCGAAAGCGTATATGCCCGAAGGAACGGTTCCGCCACAGGTCGTTCGTTTTGATGCCAGTTCCGTTCCGGTGGGGCAACTGGTCTTTGAAAGCGAAACCCGCTCGCTGAACGAAATTCAGGATTACGCTTCTTCACGGGTACGTCCGATGTTCTCGCGGATTGAAGGCGTATCCAGTCCGCCGCCATTTGGGGGTAACCAGCGTACCATCGTCGTTCGGGTCGATCCCAAGAAAATTCAGAGTTATCAGTTAACGCCCGAAGAGGTTATTAAATCCATCGTGAGTAATAACCAGCCTTCGCCCGCGGGTAACATCCGGGTAGGAGATAAGGCCGTAATGACGCCCGTGAATTCACTGGTGCAGAAGCCCGAAGACTTTCTCAATATTCCCATTCGCACGGGTTCCGGCCCTACGGTTTTTGTGCGGGACATTGGCACCGTAGAAGACGGAGCGGACGTAACGGTGAGTTATGCCCTCGTCAATGGTCGCCGGGCGGTGTATATTCCGGTCGTTAAAAAATCGGATGCCTCGACGCTTCAGGTCGTAACCAATCTGAAAAATGCTTTACCCGAAATTCAGAAATCCGTACCCGAGGACGTAAAGATTTCTTATGAATTCGATCAGTCCGTTTACGTAACCAATGCCCTGAAAAGTCTGGTTACGGAAGGCGTACTGGGAGCTTTGTTAACGGGTTTGATGGTCTTACTCTTCCTGCGGGACTGGCGAAGTGTGATTATTGTGGTATTAACCATTCCCATCTCGGTCATGATTGCCGTAATGATGCTGAACCTCTTCGGACAGTCGATCAACACCATGACGCTTTCCGGGCTGGCTCTGGCTGTAGGGATTCTGGTCGATCAGGCCACCGTTACCATTGAAAATATTCACCAGCATCTGGAAATGGGGAAACCCAAAGCCGAGGCGATCTGGGATGCGTGTAAAGAAATCATTTTCCCGGAATTCCTGATTTTGCTGGCCATTCTGGCGGTATTCGCTCCTGCCTTTGTGATGACCGGGGTGCCGAAATCCATGTTCCTGCCCTTGTCGCTTTCGGTAGGGTTTGCCATGATTGCTTCCTTTATCCTGTCGCAAACGCTGGTGCCCGTGCTTTCCAACTGGTTACTCAAATCGCACCCGGAACACGAAGCTCCAACGCTGGCTCTGGATCGCCGGGAAATCCATTCGATGGTAGAAGAGAACCAGCATCCGCCCGTTCCCGAAAGTGGGTTTGATCGTTTTAAGCATCGCTACACTGATTTTCTGGAAAAACTGGTGCAACGCCGCAAACTGGTCGTTCCCCTGTATCTGATTGGAAGCATCGCCATGATTGTCGCTTGTTTTCAATGGTTAGGAACGGACATTCTGCCGCACGGCAATAGTCATCAGTTTCAGATGCGTCTGCGGGTGCCGGATGGAACCCGGGTGGAACGGACCGAGACCGCAACATTGAAAGTGCTGGATATTATTAAGGAAGCCGTTGGCCCTGAAAACCTCGAAATTTCATCGGCTTACGTCGGAACGGTACCCTCGAGTTATGGTACTTCCAACATTTTCGTCTTTAATAGTGGCCCCCACGAAGCCGTAATGCAGGTTTCTCTGAAAGAGGAGTATCACGTAAAAATGGATAACCTGAAGGAAGAGCTGCGTCGAAGAATTGCCAAAGAGTTACCCAACGCCCGAATCTCTTTCGAACCGATTGAGCTGACGGATAAAATGATGAGCCAGGGGTCGGCTACACCCATTGAAGTAAGTGTGGCGGCAAAAGACCTGAAAGAAGCCGGACGGTTCGCGAACCGGATCAAGGCCAATATGCAGAAGATTGATTTCCTGCGGGACGTGCAGATTGCCCAGCCGCTGGAATATCCGGTGCTGAAAGTAACGATGGATCGCGAGCGGGCCGGACAATTGGGTGTAACCTCTTCACAGGTAGCCCGTTCAATGGTCGCGGCTACGTCTTCGAGCCGGTTTACGGATAAAAACCTCTGGCTCGATGATTCAAAAGGTTTGGCTTATCAGGTACAGGTACAGATTCCGGAATACCTGATGACCTCGGCGGATGAGATTGGAAACATCCCCCTGCGATCCGGAGAAATGCATCCGGTTTTGTCGGACGTGGCTCGGTTTACCGAAGAAACGGCTCCGGGGGAATACGACCGGGCGGGGCCGAACCGATTGGTCACCATCAATGCCAATCTTCAGAACATTGATTTAGGAACGGCTCAAAAGGCCGTGCAACAGGCCATCAAAGACGCGGGCGAGCTACCTCGGGGAGTCATCGTGGAAATGAAAGGCCAGACGCAGTTATTAACCGATACGCTGTCGGGGCTGCAAACGGGTTTGATGGTAGCGATTGTTATCATCTTCCTGTTACTCAGTGCGAATTACCAGTCGATGAAATTATCCCTGGTAATTCTCTCGGCAGTTCCGGCCGTAGTAGCCGGGGCCCTGATCATGCTGCTGGCCTGCGGAGCAACGCTCAATTTACAGTCATACATGGGCTTGATCATGTCCGTCGGTGTATCCGTGGCAAACGCCATTCTGATGGTTACCAATGCAGAAAATCTGCGGATATCCCTGGGTAATGCCCGTCGGGCCGTCATTCTGGCAGCGGGTAGCCGGATTCGCCCCATTCTGATGACCAGTATTGCCATGGTAGCGGGTATGTTACCCATGGCCTCGGGTCTGGGCGAAGGCGGCGATCAGATTGCCCCACTCGGTCAGGCCGTGATTGGTGGATTGGTAGCCTCGACGCTGGCCGCCTTATTAATTCTTCCCTGTGTGTTCACGCAGGTTCAGGCCAAAGCCTCTGTACAATCGGTATCGCTGGATCCCGAAGATCCCGAAAGCAAATATTATAAACTTCAAGCTCAGGAAGAAATCGCATGAAACGCATCAACTATTGGCTAATCCTTCCCGCCATGGCCAGCTTCTATGCCTGCACGTCCGCAGGCAGCGAAAACAAAAAAACGGAAACGAAAGCGGCAGCACCCGCCCGACTGGAAATGACCGAAGTTCGGGAAATGCAGCCGAGCAAAAACGTAACCCTGCCAGCTGAACTATTACCCTGGAACCGCGTAAATCTTTACGCGAAAGTGAAAGGCTTTGCCAGTCAGGTAAAAGTAGATCGGGGCACCTGGGTTCGAAAAGGGCAGGTGCTGGTTCAGCTGGATGCTCCGGAAGTAGTGTCAGAAGTGAATCAGGCTCAGGCCCAGGTGCAGGCTCAACAGGCCAACCTTATTCAGCAGCAATCGAAATACCGGGCCAGCCGCCTGACCTATCGGCGTCTGGTTGAAACCAATCGAATGGAAGGGGCCGTTTCGCTCAATGAAATTGATCAGGCCCAGTCCAGAATGGACGCCGACAGTGCCCTGGTAATGGTAGCTCAGGAGGGTGTTCAGGCCGCCAGAGCCAACCTTCGCAGCAAACAGGATCTGAAGCACTATCTGACGATCACGGCTCCGTTTGACGGCGTGATTATCGAACGAAACATCAGTCCGGGAGCACTGGTAGGAGCGGGCGAAGCCGGGAAACCTCTGCTGGTACTGGAAGATACCCGGACGCTACGTCTGACCGTAGCCATTCCCGAAGCCTACGCCAATCAGTTGCACAAGAAAAGCCAGGTTGAATTCATGGTCAATGCCATTCCGGAACGAGTGTTTAAAGGCTCACTGGCCCGCAGTGCCGAAAGCCTGCAACAGGATAAACGTTCCATGATGGCTGAGTTTGACATTCCCAATGCGAAAGGTGAACTTAAATCCGGCATGTACGCTCAGGTGAAATTACCCGTCGAGCGTTCGCAGGCGACTTTATTCGTGCCTAAAACTTCGGTGGTAACTTCGTCCGAAAAAGTATTTGTGATTCGCTTAAACGGTGATAAAGCTCAGTGGGTAACCGTGGATACGGGAAACACCTTGGACAGTCTGATTGAAGTCTTCGGCGAAGTGAAGGCGGGTGATGTATTGGTGAAAAAAGCCTCCGAAGAAATTCGGGATGGACAAACCCTTCAGAAATAGATTCAATCAGTAACAAAAAGGCCTCGACTCAGATTCTTGAGTCGAGGCCTTTTCAAGGGCAGGGTATTACTTACAGAAATTGTCAGATTCAATGTCCAGACGATAGACGGTTGTTTTCAACAAAGTATCCCGCTGCGTTAAGGGCCAGCCGATGGCGGGGTTGGGTGTCGCCCGGAAGCGGTACCGTTTCCCGATTTCCAGTTTGTTAGAGGCCACTTCCCGAACACTTCGCGTCATGGTAATCAAATCTCTCCAGACGTCCGTTCCTACCACCTGATATTGAATGTACAGGTTAGCAGGAAGCTTGGACTCGTCTACTTCGCGGCCCGACGAACATTTCACGTTTAACTCTACCGATAATGTGGTGGGAGGGGTAGCAAAGGTGACCGGAGCAACGACCGTCCGGGTGTCGCAGAGATCAATCGGAGCAGAGGTGTAAATCGGAGTCGTCATATCTCCGCCGTAATGGTTATTGGCCCGGAAAATCTGCAGGCGAACCGTTTTCTGAACCAGCCCCGAGAAGGTACGGGTCGATCCGTTGTTTAGGTTAACGTACGTTTCCAGAATGGGCTGATTGGTAGCGACGTCCACCAGCTTCGCATAATAACGAATATCCACTTCATTCAGGTTGGTCTGAAACTGGAACGTCGGACCTACTTCACAAACGGCCTGCGTTTCAGCCAGTGCGTAATAGGTGAAATTGGAGAGCGGAGTTTTGATGAAAAGTTTGTTTGTGGCAGCATTCCGCTGAATGCGAAGGGTATTCTGGCGAACCCAGATGGCCCGGTTCAGGTCATACCGCCAGAAAGGAATAACATCGCCCTCTTTGACGAGTTGACCATTCTGCAATCGCTGGTTAGGTATCAGTTCAACCGTCACGTCAGTGTTCCCCGTGGCTCCCTGAATGATTCTGCCACCCGTAGTGAAGGCATCGAGCTGAAAATAAGCCAGGCTCTGAAACAGGAAAGCCGGAAGCTTGCGGTCACTTTCATCCACGGCGTTAAAGATCGTCTGGGTGCGACCGGGCAGGTATGTATTGGCCGATTGAGGGTTGATGTAATAGAGAGCGGTGCGAACTTCTCCGGTCAGGCTATTTCCCGTCAGTGTTTTTAACTCCAGATTAGCCGGCAATGCCCACTCTGCTTTGGTTCCTGAGCCAGCCAGTTCAGCCGTTTGAAGCGTGATGGCCCGTCCCTCGTACGTTTGTTGAGTAGCCGAAACGCCAGCGGGCGGTTCATTAATGTTAATGAGCTGGACCGTCTGCCGAATGTTGGTATTATCGGACATGTTGATCCGGGTCAGTTTGCTAAGGTAACCCTTGGCTTCAGCCAGTACGGATAGCCTGACCGGATCAGAAGCCGTAGGTAATTGATCTGGATCAATAGCCAGTCCCAGTACACCTTCGGAACTTGGTTTGATCACGACACCACCCGTGAGGTTTTTCACTCGTTCCGCGTAGTCACCGACGACAGCCGTGCTGAGATTCACCGGAATCCTTTCCTTGGATCCCGTATTGGCGTTGGCGTACTGCAGCAGAACCGTTGCCTGCGTTAAGGGGTCCCGAAACTGAAAATCAATGTCTTCGAAGGGATTGGCACAGGCGTAAATAAGCATTAACATCGCAATGCTTAGCAGAGAAGGGAAAGAGTAAATTCGTTTCATCTTGGTATAAAGGCGGAAACCTTGATTGATTGAATATATACGTTTCTCTTTATGTCAAGGGTGGGTATTGGGCTGAATAACGGTATAATGAGCGTAAAGATAAAGAGAAAAAAGTAACGGTTGAGATACTTTTGACTTAATAAAATATCAGACCACAAGAGTAATGGAGACGTCCGGAACGGATAAGTATCTTGCGAAAGGTCAAGATGAATAGCAGAAATAGACTGAAAAAATAAACCCCCAAACATCCGCCAATGTTTGAGGGTAACAAGTTTTCGAAAGTATTTTTCAATACTTATTTTCTACTTGTACTAATAAATTTCTTTAAAAATATCGGGCCAATCTTTAAATAAATACTTAATGAGTCTAACAATCCTCGGTTTGTGGAATAATTACTTCAACTTACAGGGTACTCACTGAATTTCTGGTTTAATTACTAGTGATCCTGCGTTTAATGATATTAATCAATGTTTATTAGGAATGTAATGAATCAGAAGCCGGTCTTTCCTGGCTCTAATTGAAACGGATGTTAGGAAGGCCTGATTTCTATACTCATTCTTGTTTTGTACTGGCCGTAGGCTATTATGGCTATACTGAGTAAAAGAACAAATCCACAACTTAATCCAATGACCGGGGCAGAAGTATACGTCTGAGCCTGTCCGGACAGATAAGCACCGGCAATGTCGCTTAAATTAACCAATGCCATGTAAGCAGTAAACTGAGAACCTTCGACGTGAGTGCGGCATAAGGTCATCAAAACGGGCATGGAAGCCACACTAAAAGCCGGATCCATCACCGACCAGAGAATCAATCCTGATTTGGCTACGCCGGGAGTTTGCCAGTAGGTATGCAGGGCATTGAAGATCAAAAAGCTTAAGGCACTGAAAATCATGACCAGTAGCATCAGCTTGGGTGGACCTACCCGGTCGGCTATGATTCCCCCGATCAGAACAATCAGTATGACCACTAAGGTACCGACGGTTCCCTGTAAAACCGTAACGTCGGTATCCGGCCAGTGTAGCACCTGAATCAGGTGAACGGAATAGGCACGGGTGAAGATGGACTGGCAACTGTAATACAGCAGAATCGGAATAAACAGCAGCAGACTTTTACGAGCGAAAATACCGGCCCAGAGCTCCCGGAATAACCACCGGAAGGACGGTTGTGTGGCTAGGTCTGCATCTGCCTGAAGGGTTTGAAAGGAGACCAGTTGATGAATAGGTTCTTCCTTGATAAAGAACGTGACGATAGTTAGTGATAGCAACAAGAGCGATTGAAGGGATACGGCCGTTAGAAAACCGTAGGTATGTAGCGTAAGAGACAGCAAGGCCGAACCCAGGGCAATTCCTCCCAGAAATCCGCCCCGCATGACGGCAGTAATTCTTCCCCGCTCGTGTTCGGGAATAACGGAAATCGCCAGAGCATCCACGCTGGCATCCTGAACGGAAGCGAAGATGCTGTGTATAAAGAAGGTAAGTTGCAGGAGGGGTAACTGCCTAACCGGGTTTTCCACGCTCAGTAAGCCCAGTGAAGCCAGAAAAGCCAGAAGCTGAGAAAAGAGAACCCAGGGTTTGCGACGACCCATGGCGGAATTCTGGTACTTGTCAATCAAAGGACCCCAGATGAACTGAAAAGACCAGGGTAATCCAACGATGGCAGCGAAACTACCAACCACCGCGGGGCTTAGACCGTGGGCAGTGAGGTAATTTGCCAGGGCGTACAGAGCGAAGCCCGCCGGAATGCCCTGCATGACATAGAGGTAAAAAAAGGTAACGTATCGGAGCCATCTTTTTTCAGACAACACCAGCGGATACGAACTTGATGGCAACCGGGGTAACGTATACGTTGGCATGGAACTTGTCCTATTTTATATAACTATGTTTATAACCCGGCTATCTGAAGCATTGTTTAAAGACGGAAAGAGACAAAAGCAGGGCAGGATCTGGAATATTTTTTTTGATAGTTGAGGCATTAATTTTCAGTAAATCACCCCGGATGTTTTTAAACTTATCAGACATGAAAACCAGAACGCTAGCTTTGGCCGGACTGTTGCTTCTATTGAATGCCTGCGATTTCACCCCTCACGAAACGGAAGAAGTAAAAAACCAGGAAGAACCTAGGATTGCTAATCCTGAAACGGCTTTGCCAACCTCAGGAGCCACGGGTGAGCCTACCAGTCCTACCTACAATGAATCGGATTCTCTGATCCTTCCCGATACGCAGGACACGTCTGACTCAAACCATTAACAACTGGTCGTCAATTGACTAGGTCTGGTAGTGAAAAAGCGGGAGGCCGTCCTATCTCTGTCAGCTGAGTGCGGGTCGTGTCATACATTTATTGAGCTAATAAACTCGATACCTGTATGCCCGCCGCTTCTATCTACCCCGTTATCCTTACTTTTTTTGCTCTATTTTTTACTGGTAATCAGTTGATTATTGCTGAAAAAGTAAGGACCGAACAAGTAGGGGCTGATACCAGTGGCCGATACCTGGCAGAAAAATACTGTCAGGGGTGCCACCTTTTTCCCGAGCCTGAGTTGCTGGATAAAACCACCTGGGTCAAGGGCGTTTTGCCCCAGATGGGCTTACGAATGGGAATCAGAACCCAGGCAGATCCCTACGCCGGATTATTTGCGGAGGAAAAGCAGCGACTTCAGGCGGCTGGCATTTATCCCACTAAGCCCCTACTAACGAAAGCGGAATGGCGGGCCCTTGTTAAGTATTACGTCACGGCGGCCCCGGAGCGTTCCCCGAGGCCCCTCCAAATGCCCGAGGCTCAGCCTGCCCTTCCGCTTTTTCAGGCCAGAGAAATCAGCTGGCAAACCGAGCGTTTGCCCCAAACCACGCTTGTTCACTTTGACACCCTTACCTCCCGGCTCTACGTAGGCGACCGGCAAAAACAGCTGACTGTACTTACCACCGATTTTAAAGTAGAGCAGGTCTTATCGCTGGACAGCCCGGCCTCGGCAATGCGGGTTAGCCCGGAAGAGGGCCTACAGGTACTGACTACGGGAACGCTCAATCCCACAGACCTAAGCCTGGGTAATTTACTGAAAATCAAAGATCGTACCATTGAGGTGCAATTGCATTCCTTACCTCGTCCCGTCGATTTTGTAGTGTGTGATCTAAATCAGGATGGAAAGAAAGACGTGGTGATCTGCGGGTTTGGGCATAACCTGGGTAAGTTGGTGTGGGTAGAAAGTTATCAGGAAAAAGATTCGAAAGAGCATATCCTGAGGGCTTTGCCCGGAGCCAGAACAGTCGTCGTGAAAGATTTCAATCAGGACGGTCGGCCCGACCTCATGGTTTTGATGGAACAGGCTCAGGAAGGCGTGTTCTTGTACGAAAATCAGGGAAACGGTGCGTTTCTGGAGCGGGAAAAAATACGTTTTCCACCCGTCTACGGAACCAGTTCCATGCAAGTCGTCGATTACAATCAGGATGGCTATGACGACCTTGTACTGACCAGTGGCGATAACTGGGATTATACTCCTATCCTGAAAGCTTACCACGGCATTCGGATCTACCTGAACGACGGTCAGAATAACTTTAGAGAAGCCTTGTTCTATCCGTTTTACGGAGCAACGCAGGCCATTGCTGCGGATTTCGACGGCGACGGAGATCTGGATATGGCCGCGATTTCTTTTTTTCCGGATTTGATGAATAACCCGGAAAAAGGCTTTATTTACCTGGAAAACAAAGGAAACATGCAGGTGAAAGCCTTCACCACGCCCGAAGCTGCCCAGGGGAAATGGTTAACGATGGAGGTAGCCGATTACGACCACGACGGAGATCTGGATATTATACTGGGTTCACACGTGTTCAATGTGATGGATCTGGCCACGTTTACGCTTCAGGGAAAACAAACGTTTCCAGCATCGCTCGTCCTGACTAATCAAAGCGTTTCTTTATGATCGTCCGGAAACATTAGTACCTTATTGAAGTTTCAGTAATAGCCTTCCAGAATCACTTAATTCTTACTACTATGAAACACTTTATTTTACTGATAGCCCTGGTATGGGTTTCAATGGCCTGCTCGAAAAAAGAAGAGCCTCCCGTCAACATCGATGCGGCAACGCTGGAACTGAATTATGACGAAGAACACCAGTTTAGCCTGAGCCGGGGCGGGAGTGCCGTCAATGCATCAGAGTACACCTGGGCCTCGAGTAACGAGAACGTAGGTGAGGTAGATGGTCAGGGCAAATTTACGGCCAGTTCCATCGGAGAAACAACGGTAACGGCTACGGCTAAAAACGGCGGTGGTACCCTGGAAAGTAAGGTGACGGTAGTGCCTTATTATAGTTTTGGAACGGAGCCTTCCTTCAGTTTGGGAGGAAGTAAAACAGTGGTAAAGAATTACGAAAAGCGTACGCTGGTGGCCGAGACAGATACTACACTGGATTACAGAGGAGAGAATAACAACATTACAGGAATCAGGTATTTTTTTGAAAGAGGAGCCTATATCGAAGGCGATTTGTTTTATACCTCAAGCGTTACCTTAGCTCAGGCTCAGACCTATTATTATGAGCGTTATACATATTTGGGAAATCAACAAATCAGCGGTTTGACTTTCAACGTGTTTGCCATTTCCAATACCGTTGGCGTGGGTGTCACTGAGGTGCCAAATGTGGGTCGGGTGGCCGCGTATCTGCCCCTTAGTTCAGGCGGCAGAGTACCTGCCAATTATCTGGAGGCGGTTGCCAGACGCATTCGGGGGGGAAAGATTAAGTAATACTGATTGAATAACAAAGCCGCCAGGGATGAGCATCCCTGGCGGCTTTGTTGTTTATGGATTTTCCTGAATAGCCCGTAAGGCCTCTGCTTTCGATTCAAGGAAATTAACGTGTTTGCCTCTATTACTTTCAAAAATAAAGTCCTTCAAACTCTTACTGGCATAGATGCTGAAGTCTCCAACGATCATCAGCCGAACCCGATAGGTTGCGAATTTTTGTAAGATTTCTCCGGCCATTTTAGTCGTCAGATCAAAAAAATCAGGGCTAATGTTTCGGGCATGAACGATGACCTGATCATAACCCTGGTAATAGATATTCCCCAGTAAATCCAGACCATCCGCCGCACTCTGGATCACCAGATCATCCGAAATAACTTCAACCATTTCAGTTTGAGAAATCTTAATCACTTCCAGTTTCATCGCCATAAGAATAGAGGTAATCTGTGCAATGGACCTGAGAGGAGCAGAGGTTGTAAGTATCCTCACGACTCAGGCTTCAGCAGCAAAAATAGCCCATTCAGCGTTGAAAAGCGGGTTTTGAGTAAGTTCTTTTTTCGCAGCAGGGGGTAATTCCACACCTTTGTTACGAACTAAACGGCAGGGGCACTCTTTAGGAACCAGCCGAAAACTTCAAAGCCATGAAAAATATCCTGCTTCTATGTACCGCTCTGACCCTGACGCTGGGTAGTTGCGTTAACCTGCCTCAGGAGAGAAGGGTCACGCCTAAAGAAAGGCGTTACTACAAGGAGCGGCGACACCGGCATTATCACGATAATCACTATGATCGCCGCCATCACTGGAAGTAACCCTATTCGTACGCTTTTAAACTTTATACAGCCATGAAAAAATTCATTTTAGTATTCGGACTCTTTGCGGGAGCCTTCGTTGCTCAGGATAGTTCCGCTCAGGTAAACATCAGTGTGAATGTGGGCAGTCAGCCCGCCTGGGGACCTGCGGGGTATACTTACGCTCAGAATTATTACTTACCTGATATTGATGCGTATTATAACATTCCTCAAAAGCAGTGGATGTATCAGCAGGGTAACCGTTGGGTAACGGCAAGTACACTTCCCGCTCGTTACCGTAATTACGATTTATACAGCGGACATAAGGTCGTGATTAATGAAGCCAGACCGTATCTGAATCACTCGAAATACCGCAAGCAATATGCCTATTTCAAAGGTCGTCACGATCAGGTAGCTATTCGTGATCATAAAGAATCCGGCAATCGCTGGAATGACCGCAAGGACAATCGTCGGGATTCCCGTCAGGAACGGGAGCGTTGGGACGGCAATCGTCGTCGCGGCTAGGAATAAAAAAATCCCCGGTTTAAACGCCGGGGATTTTTTGTGTGGTCTGCTAAAGAAAAAAGCCTGATACGTTGCAGTATCAGGCTTGCCAGTAGTCCGTACGGGAATCGAACCCGTGTTTTATCCGTGAAAGGGATACGTCCTAACCCCTAGACGAACGGACCGTACTCAGTAACCTTCAAATTTCCAGGAAATTTTCCGGTAGTGGTCGCGTAGGGATTCGAACCCCAAACCTTCTGATCCGTAGTCAGATGCTCTATCCAATTGAGCTACGCAACCGGTACTTATGTCTTGTAATCATTCCTGAAACTCAGGTGGTGGTCGCGTAGGGATTCGAACCCCAAACCTTCTGATCCGTAGTCAGATGCTCTATCCAATTGAGCTACGCAACCTATTTCCCTTTCTGCCAGTGGCGTGATTGGGAGTGCAAAAGTAGCAACAGAAGCCCCCTTTGTCAAGTTTCTGTTCAAAGGTTTTTGAAAATATTTTACTTTCTGCTGAATTTCAGGGCGTTGGTGTAATGATTAATAATGCGTTTGGTTCGCAGGTAACGTCCGACGTTGAATTCATCAAAATTTTCAGCGGCGGGATCCACACTGTTCACCATCACAAAATTGGAGGAATGAATAAACTGATTATTACCCAGCCACATGGCGACATGAACGACTTTTTCCGTACCATCTTCGTTTACTTTCCCGAAAAACAATAAATCACCGGGCCGAAGCTTCGACCAGTCTTTCGTGGTATCCACCAGTTCGCCGGAATGTACCTGTTGCGAGGCATCGCGTGGTAACTGCACGCCGTTGAGGAAATACACCGTTTTGGTAAAACCGCTGCAATCCACCCCTTTGAAGGACGTGCCGCCCCAGAGGTAGGGCAATCCCATGAGTGTTTTAGAAGTACTTACCAGTGACGACTCCGAAATCTGGACGGTTGCCAGCCAGTCTTCGTAAAAACGGGCGTCGGTTTTGCGGATGTAGGCCGTTCGTCCGTCGGGATAGGCTACCTCATAAAAACCTCCCTTTTCAGCTTTATAGGCCAGCAAATCGCCTGCCACAAGATCTGAAGTGGTGGGTCCTTCGGCACGGGCCTGAGCGTATGAAAATCCGTAGGGCGTCAGATAGATGAGTTTGCGGGCTTTATGCCAGTGTTCCGCCTCGGCAGGGCTGGCCAGCGTAACGGCTCCCTGATCGACCCACGAAATGTAGTCGTCGGGTGTTTGGACCCGTAGCCAGGTGCCTTCTTTTTCGTACACCTTCAGCGGAGTTCCCAACAGGGCCTGCGTAGCCAGTTCTGCGGAATGTTTGGGTGCGGAGCGGATATTACAGACAGAAACGTTCACAATAGCCTGCGTTTGTTCGCCGAGATCCGCCAGCGGTAACACCTGCATTTCGTCGATGAGATTGGGTTGCCGGGCTTTTAGCTTCTCCACTAAAGCCTGGTGGGCGGCGGCCTGGCTGGTTTTGCCGGTTAATTTTCCGTCTTCGGATACCTCCGCTTCAAAAATGACGGTGCGTTTATCGGGAGCGTAGGTTTTCTGAACCTGATGGATGATTTCTTGCATGGGAATGTGCTGAGCCATTACCGAACTCACCAGCAGGCAGAAACTCAGCGTTAGTAATGATTTCATTCGAAACGGTTCGATTAGAAATGGATGTACATGAAAGTAAAGATAAATCAAACCGACAGGCTCTGAAAAAAATCCCGGCAGGCCTGAGCCATCCGTTTGATGTCTTCTGAGGTGTGTAGGGGATTGATGACCAGTCGGGTAATGGCCGGGTCGCTGGGTCCGGGATAGGGAAAGCAGGCCGTTAAAATCCCCCATTCCAGCAGGAACTCATGCAAGCCGGGACGATCGGTTGTAAAGGCCGGATACTTTTCAATCCAGTGAAAAAGACGAATAGCCTGACCGAGTTGTGTTACAAACTCTTTTGTCAGACTAAGTAATTGCTGGTGAGCCGTTTGGTAATCAGGCAATGAATGGGCCAGGGCCCAGAGGTAAGCCGGATTAGCCGGACTGGCTCCGCTAAACATGGAAAACTGACGCATGGCCTGTAGCGTTTTCCGGGAGCCGACGATTACCCCCGCCGGAATACTCAGGGCTTTGTTCAGGGAAGCAGTAATGAGTACTTCCAGATTCGCCGGAACGTGTAGGGATTCAATAATCCCCTTTCCAGAGGCTCCTAAAACGCCCAGACCGTGAGAATCGTCAATTACTACCGTAATCTTCCTGGAGTCGGGTAAGTGATGCAGCCAGTCGAATGGAATCGCAGCGGTATGCGGCGAACCCACGGAATCGGTGACAATCACCAGTTCTTCGGAAGCGGTAGTGTTGATTCGGTGAGGAAGGTCCGCAAACCAGTTTGCATAGTCTTCAGTGGCGGGAGAGAAGTCTTCCAGTCGGAGGGCCGGATGAACATTTGGAGCGTAAAAAACGGGAACCTGCGGATTTCGGAAAGCCAGCCACTTCATCACTAGTTGCCCGGCCAGCATTCCCGAAGAAACGGTAAGTGTATCTTCCACACCGAACCACCGAGCCAGAGCGGCTTCGGTTTCCTCGTACACGGACAACCGGAGCGTATTGCTTCGTGAACTGCCCCAGTTGATACCGACCCGCTGCATCCCTTCCATGACCCGCTGAATAAAGACGGGATTCCGGCTCATGCCGAGGTACGAAGTACCGCTGCACCAGAGGTATTCGGTCTGGTCAATAACGACGGTACGGTCTGGTATGGAGGAGGTGTAGAATGTAGACATTTAGACTAGTAATCGGGCTCCTGTTCCGTTTTCATCGGCGTAAATCACCTTACCATACTCAATGGAAACCCCACTGGAGACGTGATCCTCGACAAGCAGAATACCGTCCATATCCACGTAATCGAGCAGGGGTAACAGCTGGGCAATGGCTGAGCAGCCAATGTTTGACTCGGTCATGCAACCGACCATCACCTTCAGTCCCAGCTGGCGGGCCTGAGCAATCATGCGACGAGCGGGAGTTAAGCCGCCGCATTTCATCAATTTGATGTTGATGCCGTGAAAGAAGCCATAACAACGGGCCACGTCGGCTTCCACCAGACAGCTTTCATCGGCAATCAGGGGTAAAGCCGATTCCGCATAGACTTTCTTCATACCTCCCCAGTTCGTTGCCTTCAGGGGTTGTTCGATGAACTCCACGCCGAGTTCTTTCAGGGCCATCGAATTCTGAATGGTTTCTTCCACGTTCCAGGCCGTATTGGCATCCACCCGGAAAACGGCGTCGGTGTGTTTGCGTAGTTCCCGGATAATCTGAATGTCTTGCGGGGTGCCTAATTTGATCTTGTACAGCGGGAAAGGCATTTCGGTCATTTTTGATACCATCTTTTCAAGGGTATCCATGCCAATGGTATAATCCGTGATTGGATTGGTAGAAGGGTCAAGGCCCCAGAGCTCGTACAATTTTTTGCCCGCTTTTTTAGCGTACAGGTCATTATAGGCCACGTCCAGAGCACAAAGAGCGAAGGGGTGCTCGTCACGCAAATGGGGCTCGATGAAGGCATAAAATTCTTCGGGCGTGCCTCCTGGGTAATTTTCAATGAGCGAGCGAACGCCTTCCAGCTGAGCCGTCATCGTGTGCATATACACACCGTAATACGTGGTTTCCGTGGCTTCGCCATACCCGGAAAAATCACCCTCCTGGAGTTCGACAATCAGGGTAGGTTGCTCATCGCGGGACTCGTGGGTGATGGTAAAGGTGTGCCGCAACCGGAGCGTATGGGAGTGAAGATGAAGATTCAAAGGCTACAGAGCTAAAGATCAGTTAATCAGGAAAAACAGTTTTTACGTCAACATTCGATGTTTTTTTGACCAATCGAATCACGAAAACCTAAGTGACAAAATTGTGTATTTTTGCGAAAGAAGCCGTATTTATTTTGTGATTATTTGGAGAGAGGCTCCCTTTCTTTGGATGTGTCACCGGAGTAGATAAAATACAGGAATTTGCCTGAGGAGGGCATGGCTCTGCCAGAAAAGGCATCCGGTGAGGTTACTTCCAATTCCTGTTTTAAATTTAACTGCCGTTAAATGGTTTGGTAACGAAACAAATTCTTCCCAGTCCCTGTGAAAACTGAAGTATTCTCCGCCCCTGTAAAAGACCATAAAGCTGAACGGAATTTCAGGTTCTGGCAGTCCACCGTAGCTTTCTCGACGTATGCCTTATTGCTGGTAAGCATTCTGGGCAGGTTCGGAAGCTACTTTTTCTTCTTTGAGCTCTTCAGCCACTTTGCCGTTCAATGCCTGGGGGTATCGCTGTTGCTGCTCCTGTACTGGATGCTTTTCCGAAATCGATTGTACGTCGTTGCTCTGTTTAGTGTCATTCTGAACGCGTGGCTGGTGTTTCCCTGGTTATCCAGAGACGAAGTACAGGGAAAAGCAGATCTGCGGGTCATGCACACCAATGTTCTTTTCACGAACGAGAACTTTGGGGCGATAGTGAAAGGTATTCAAAAGGAAAAAGCGGACATCGTTCTCATTGCCGAAGCAACGCCGATGATTTTTCAAAATTTCAGGAAGGGTCTGGGAGCGGAATACCCCTACCAGTACATGGTGTATACCAAATCGCACTGCTACAACGTAATCGGAAGCCGGTTTCCACTGGAGGTGGATCACACCGCCGTTACGGCTAACCGGATGCTGCACGTGTACACAACCGTCAAAGGCCGGAAAGTAGGACTGGTGTCCGTGCACCCGAAAACGCCCCTGAATCCGGTCTGGTTTAAACTTCGCAACGAACGGATTTCCAAAGCATTCGATCTGGCGGCTCAGGAGAAAGTTCCGGCCATTCTGGCGGGGGATTTTAATATCAGCGTCTTTTCTCCCGTTTACGAATCGCTGGTAGAAAAAACGGGGTTAAAAGCCGCCCGGAAAGGACGGGGAATTTTTCCTACTTACCGCAATGGATACGGCCCACTGATGATTCCGATTGATCACCTATTTACCAACGAGGGTTTTCGAACCGTAGGTTTTTATACCACGGATATCGAGGGATCGGATCATAAAGCCATTGTAGCTGATCTACAGTTTCAATAAAAAAGCCCTGACTTTCAGGGCCTGGATACTCGTAGGTAAAGCGAAAAGATTACTTATTGGCGGGCGTGAACCGAATCTGAATGCGTTTGTAATACAGGTTCGTCAGTCCTTCATACCCCGAATCAGTTCCTACTACCACGAAAATTTCTCCTTCAGTATTGGACGTGGCCTGGAGCACTTGTCCTTCGCTGCTGCGGGTAATGAATTTATAGGAAGAGTCAGAACTACCGTTGGAGATATCTCCCAGCACAAGCATATGCTTACCGCCCTGCGACTGGTTGCCTTTATCCAGATTGAAGGTATAGAAGTCATTGACCAGGCTCACCGCCGGGGCAATGCCCGAGGCTCCGGCTTTCAGATAAACGGAGTTGGCGGGGGAACCACCGATGCCTACGCTGCCTTCGGGAGCATTGGAGGCTAGTTCTACCACAAATTCTACGTTGAATTTCGTATTAGGAGCAAAGCCCGTTACCTTTTGAGTGAGGTACATGAATAAATCGTCACTGCGGTTATGCCCCTGAAGACGGAAACCCTGAAGCTTCGTATCCAGAGGAGCGGGTAGTGTGGACAGGCCTTTCCTGAATTCAAAAAGGGAAGTATCCGTCGCGGTGGAATAATCCGAGAAACCGGCAGTCCAGCTTTGGCTTCCTCCCATACTAAAATCGGTGGCGGTCAGAAAAAAGGGTTCTGAAAATTCTTTGTTGCAACTGATGGCTCCGGTTAGCAGGAGCATCAGGCCAATCCATTTGGACAGTCGTTTCATGGTTTATTGTTTAAATCAAATGAGTTCTGTTTCACACTGAACCAGTGGCAGACGAAAAAGGTCTGAGAAAGCTTTCTGAATCCATGACCCGGCTTTCCACTCAAAAGTTGTAACGACGAGCGGTCCTCTTAAGTATTGATAAAGTAAGCTATTGAAAATCAATGCGTAATCATTTGTAAAAATGCTAAGTTATTTCCTGGTCTGCATCCGATGCCAGATTTCATAACAGGCCCGGCTGTTGTGATAGGGACACTTCCAGGCGTTTACCTTATCGGATGACAGGGAGGGCTGATGACGGGCATCGGTCTTCTCGAACCATTCGCCCTTTTCAGTGTCAATCAAATAGGCTTTAATGAAAGCCCAGCTTTGCTGAGCTTTGTCCAGAAAATGCTGTTTGCCCGAGAGTTGGTAGGCATTGAAGTAACCCACCAGTTGTTCGCTCAGCACCCACCAGCTGCGATCTTCATTTTTGTGACCCGTTCGGGGATCCAGTTCGTACGTTAATGCCCCGTCTGGATTGAGGCCTTCCAGCGTAGCGGTAGCCATTTGAAGGCTTACCTCTTTCGTTTTTGCCAGTAAGTCTTTGTCTTTTAATACCTCGGCCGTTTCGTATAAAAGCCAGGAGGCTTCAATGTCGTGACCGTAAGAAACTTCGCTGGATTTGACCTGCCAGTCTTCCGTGAAAAACAGTCGCATGTGGTAATTTTTCGGATCGATGATGTGACCCAGAAAATCATTTTCCAGCATGGAACGAACCTGTTTTTTCAGGTCCGGGTCGGGCCAGACCCGGTATAGATTGGTGAAAGGTTCAATCAGGTGAAGATGCGTGTTCATGGATTTCCGCTTGTCACCTGTACTCAGGATGTAATCGTCCGTCTGCGACCAGTCCTCGTTAAAGGCCTCAATGAAGCCACCATGTCGGGAATCATAGGCTTTCTCGACCATAACCCGGAACAACTGTTTGGCGTCTTCCAGTACTTCGTGATCTTCCGTCGCCCGGTAATATTCACTCAGACCGTAGAGCGTAAAACCCTGGCCATACAACTGTTTTTTCGTCACGGAAGGGCTGCCGTCTGCTTTGACCGACCAGTACACGCCGCCGTGTTTCGAATCCCAGAAATAGGTTTTAATGAATCGGTACGCCCGGTAGGCCAGCGTGCGGTACTCCGGATTGCGGGTAACCCGATAAGCCAGCGAAAAAGACCACAGAATACGGGCGTTGAGTACAATCGCCTTATCTGCTTTGGGGTCAGGCTGGTTATTCGCATCCACGCGACCATAAAATCCACCTCTGGGATCGACCGTATGCGTTTCCCAGTATTGAAAGATGCGTAAAAACTCCTGATAGACTTCCTGTTGCAAGGCTGGTAAGGTAAGCATGACTCCCGTGCAGTTAGAGGTAGAATTAACGAAAAGAGAAGTAAGGGTACACTTCGCCTGCTTCAAAAACGGAACGGTCCGAAGGAAGTTCCAGAAATCCGGTGCATGCTAATAAATTGGCAAAATCGCCTGATCCGGAGCCTTTGAGGGGCGTGGCCAGTAGTCGGCCTTCTTCATTAAAGGCAGCGGCAACCGTCAGAAAATACGTTAATTCCGGTTTGAAAACGATGTTTTCTGAAAGTACGGCTTTCATCGGGGTAAGCGTCTCCCGCAGCAGGTAAGGCCTGACGTATTTCAGGAAACAGGCGAACGTGGAAACCGGATTACCGGGGAGGGCGAAAACGGCGTTTTTACCGGGTTTCACACCAAACCACAGGGGCTTGCCGGGTCGTTGGGCTACTTTATGAAACTGCTTTTGAACGCCTAATTTTTCCAGCGTTGCCGGCACAAAATCCTTTTTACCCGCAGAAACACCACCCGTTAAAATCAGGATTTCAAAATTTTGCAACAGGTCACCCAGCTTACTTTCCAGCGATTCGGGTTGGTCGGGCAGGTGGAATAAATCACTGGCATAGCCCATTTCCTGCAGGGCCGCCGCCAGTTGATACCCGCTCGACTTACGGATCTGGTGGGGCAAAGGTATTGCAGAAACATCTACCAATTCGTCTCCCGTGGAGATAAGGGCAATGCGGGGTTTCTTTTCGACCAGTACTTCCGCTTTTCCAACGGAAGCCAGAATACCCATTTCAGAAGAACCCAGCCGAAGGCCTGGCGGTAGCAATAGCTCGCCCGTCTGGCGGTCGCTGCCCTGATGATGGACATTCTGCTGCGGACTGACGGGAGCCTTCAGGGCAGCAAAACGCTTGTCACTATACTCAGAAACGTTGATATCCTCGTAACGCACGACGGTATTGGTATGCAGGGGTAACACCGCACCCGTCATGACTTCAATGGCGGAACCTCTGGAGGTCAACGTTTGGGGCGATTCACCGGCGTACTGGGTACCCTCTATGCGAAACAAGCCTTCGGTAAGGGGGGTATCGGTATAGAGGGCAATGCCATCCATGGTTACGCGATCAAAAGGAGGAAAATCCCGATCAGCTACGATCGGCTCCGCCAGGATTCGGCGACTGGCGAAGGAGAGAGGAATGGTCTCAAGGCCCCAGTTGATTCGATGGGCGGTGATGATTTGGCAGGCTTCTTCAACAGAAATCATAAGCAAGGACGTATAACAGAGTACCAAAGATGGCAGAGACCGCGTATTCAATCAATGCTTCCGGTCGGAATGCTTTTAAATATTGATTTTCTTGGCTCTATTTGTAAGTTGACTTTAGACCGAAAGGCTTAAATTCAGCCGTAGGTTACTAAAATCCGTTACTCCCATCTCAACAAGCCTAAACCATTTTTATGCGAAAACCGCTTTTTCTCATTCCTCTATTCGTTTTCATAAGTACAGTGTGTGCTATCGCTCAGCCCGCGGCTGAGCCCTATGGTCCGCAGGCCCTGACCATTCTGGACGCCCGCAAGTTTCACTGGACGCCGGATGGGAATGCCTACCTGAATTTTCAGGGAGGCGAGTTGATCCAGACCGAAGTTAAAACCGGCCAGACAACCACGCTGGTTACTAAGCAGCAAATTACGCCTGCCGGAGCCAGTGAGCCCCTGCGGGTGCTGGCCTTCGATTACTTGCCCGCCCAGAAGAAAGTATTGATTTATACAAACGCGAAGCGAGTCTGGCGTTATGCCACGCGTGGGGATTATTACCTGCTGGACCTGAATAATAACTCCCTCAAAAAGCTGGGACAATCCTTACCGGAAAGCTCCCTGATGTTTGCGAAAGTATCGCCCGATGGTTCCCAGGCAGCCTATGTTTCCAAACATAATCTTTATACCGAAGACCTGAAATCAGGAGCGATCAAGCCTTTGACCACTGATGGAACGGACCGCCTGATTAACGGAACGTTTGACTGGGTGTACGAAGAAGAACTCGACTGCCGCGACGGTTTTCGCTGGTCGCCGGATAGCAAGCGAATTGCCTTCTGGACGGTAGATGCCCGCAAGATTCGTAACTTTCTGATGATCAATAATACGGATTCAACGTATTCCTTCAATGTTCCCGTAGAGTATCCCAAAGCAGGAGAAAAGCCTTCACCAACTTTTGTGAAGACCGTTGAGGTAGCCACGGGAAAAATTACGCCCATCCAGATTCCCGGCGAGCCGGATAACAACCTGTTGCCCCGAATGGAATGGATTCCCGGCAGTTCGGAGCTGCTGATTCAGCAACTGAACCGCCGTCAGCAGGAGAGTACCCTGTACGTAGCGGATGGAGCGACGGGTACGGCGAAGGTAATCAACAAGGAAACCGATGAGGCCTGGGTGGATGTGCGTAGTAACTGGTCCGAAAGCGAAGTAACCAACTGGTACTGGCTATCGGGTAATAAGGAGTTCCTTTACATGAGCGAAAAAGGCGGCTGGCGTCAACTTTACAAGGTTACCAAAGAAGGTAAAGAGACGCTGCTTTCGAAAGAGCCTTTTGACATCATCAATATTTATACCGTTGATGAAAAAAATGGTTACGTGTATTTCGCAGCTTCCCCCACAAATGCTACGCAACAGTATTTATACCGTTTGAAACTGAACGGAAAAGGGACTGCTGAACGATTAACTCCCGCCAAATACGCCGGTACAAACGACTACGAAATTTCTCCAAACGGGTTATGGGCCAGTCATTCGTTTTCTTCGGCTAACTTCCAGCCCGTGAGTGGACTTATTACCTTGCACACGCATAAACCCGTGGCCGGAAAACCCGAGCCGGAGTTGAAAGCCGGGCGGATGAACGTGGAGTTTTTCCAGGTGAAAACTTCCGAAGGAACGGTCATGGACGGCTGGATGGTTAAACCCACCAACTTCGACTCAACAAAGAAATATCCGGTCGTATTCTACGTGTACGGAGAACCGGCCTCAGCGACGGTAGTAGACCGCTTCGGAACGGGTTATAACCGACTGTTTCAGGGAAGTATGGCTGACAAAGGGTACGTGTACATTTCGCTCGATAACCGGGGAACGCCCGCTCCCAAAGGCCGGGCCTGGCGGAAAGCCATTTACCGGAATAACGGAATCGTAAATACGAAAGATCAGGGACTGGCTACGCAGGAAATCATTAAGTGGCCGTTCATTGACAAAGACCGCGTAGCGATCTGGGGCTGGAGCGGCGGCGGTATGTCTACGCTGAACGCCCTGATGCAGTATCCCGAGGTGTATCAGACCGGCATCGCCATTGCGGCCATCTCTGATTTGCACCTGTACGATAACGTATACGAAGAACGGTACATGGGCATTCCTTCGGAGGCACAGGCCGATTACGCCAAAGGTTCACCCATCAGCCACGTACAGAACCTGAAAGGTAACCTGCTCTACATTCACGGAACGGGAGACGATAACGTACATTACCAGAATGCCGAAGTGCTGATCAATCATTTGATTAAGGCCGGAAAGTTATTCAGTCTGATGATTTACCCCAATCGGAGCCATAGCATCTCCGAAGGTCAGGGAACTTCTCAGCACCTGTCCAAAACATATACGGACTTTTTGCTGAAGAACTGCCCTCCGGGAGCGAAGTAATGCTCTTGTGATTCAGCGAGAATCCTTTAGATTTGGCAACGCTTCGGCGTTGCCATTTTTATTTTCTTACCTTCTTAAGCCGCAAATCGATGAGTACAAGTGAACCTTTTGCTTATGAAGCCATTCTGAAAGATACCCAGGATTCTGGTTTTACCATGGCTTCCGAACCGTTGACGGGTTCTTTGCTTCGTACGCTGGCTGCCACTAAACCGGCCGGAAGATTTCTGGAATTGGGAACCGGAACGGGGCTGTCTACATCCTGGATTCTGGCGGGAATGGATGCTGCATCCACGCTCGTTTCCGTCGATAACGATTCCCGTTTTCTGGACATTGCCGAGCGTCACCTGCATAGTGATGAACGACTGCAACTGGTGCGGGCTGACGCGGGTGAATGGCTTGAAACGCACACTTCCGAAACATTCGATTATATCTTTGCCGATACCTGGCACGGGAAGTACCTGCTGCTCGATGAAACGCTGGCCATGCTGAAGCCCGGCGGCTTATACATTATTGATGATCTGTTACCTCAGCCGAACTGGCCTGAAGGGCACGACGTCAAAGCTAAGTTATTAAAGGAACGCCTCCTGTCAGAACCCCAGCTCTGGATCACCCAACTGGACTGGGCGACGGGGATTATGATTGGGGTGAAAAAGTAAGTTTAGTTGTCAGTTTTCGGTTGACTGTTGTCAGTTAATGATCGAGTTACTAGTGAACATTAGTAGTGGCATTCATGAGAACTTAAAACTGACTAACAACCATCAACTGAAAACCATCAACTGAAAACTCATATGTCTCTCACGCACCTGGACGAAAATGCAAACCCTACTATGGTAGATGTAGGGGATAAGTCCATCACCCGCCGGACGGCTACGGCCCGGAGTCTGGTTTTATTACCCCCAGCCGTTCTGGAGGCTTTGCAGGATGGTGAAATCAAGACCAAGAAAGGTCCGGTCTTTCATACCGCCATCATTGCCGGCACCATGGGTGCCAAGAAGACTTCGGAGTTAATTCCGTTCTGTCACCCACTCGGGCTGGATTCCTGTAAATTTAAAATTGAGGTGATTGGCAATCAGGTACAAATCGATTGTACCTGTGCTCTGGAAGCTAAAACCGGAGTAGAAATGGAAGCCCTTACCGGAGCCTCCATTGCTGCTCTGACGATTTATGACATGTGCAAGGCCTTATCGCACGATATCGTTATTCAGGAAACCAGGCTCCTGACTAAGACGGGAGGCAAGTCGGATTTTCAGGCTCGCTAGGGAAGGGATTGAAATCGCAGAGTCTTTCTGCGATTTCAATCCGCCCGGATCAGAGGGGAGCAACCCAACCTTACCGGCCATTTATTTCACCACCATTCAACCGCAGACGACGCATGAAGCCAATACCGCCGCTTTGGGGATTAGTTCTGGCTGGGGGGCAAAGTTCCCGTATGGGGCAGGATAAAGCCTGGTTAAATTACCACGATATGCCCCAGTGGCAACACGTGCAACACTTATTGCAGGACGTTTGTGAATGCGTCTATATTTCCAGGAATCCGACCCAGCGTTTCATAGATAGCCCGTCAGTAGTGATGGATCAGTACGCCGAACTTGGTCCCATGGGCGGACTCATCTCAGCCCTGGGAACGAATTCTGAAGTAGCGTGGTTAACCATAGCGGTTGATATGCCTTTTCTCACGAAGGAAACCATTCGTCATCTGGCCGGGAATCGAAATCCTCAGAGCAGAGCAACGGCTTACAGGCTTGCTGAGAATCAGATAGAACCCTTGGTAACTGTCTACGAACCTTCGAGTTTTTCAGCGATTCGCGTATTATTTGAAAAAAAAGAGTTAAGCTTGCAAAAGTTTCTAGCGGCCTCAGACGTTGCCTTCCTGAGTCCACCACAGCCCTCAGAGTTAATCAGTGTAGATACCCCCGAAGCTTATCGATACTGGAAAAAGCCATAAGCTTTCCCTTCAGAGTCCCCCCGCTAAGGATTACAATTCCGAAGATTACCATTGGAACAGTTTCAGGATTTTTTAAATAAGTACCTTCCAGGAAATAACTGGCTCAATTTTTTAGGATTCTTAGGTATCCTCACGATTGGAACGCTGTTCAGGCGTGTGATCGGGAAAAAAATAAGTCAGTTGATCTTCGGAATCGTTCGAAGCTTTTCCCGGGAAAATGAGGTAACGGTTCAGGAGTTTGTGGCCCTGCTGGGGCGACCTCTGGAATACGTATTCTGGCTGATCATGGCGTTTTTTGCCTTTGATCTTGTTCATATCCCCAGCCAGTGGGAACTGGCTCATCCAACCGAGTTTGGCCTGCGTCTGATTTTTCTCAGAGGATATAAAAGCTTACTCATTCTGGCTCTAACGTGGGCTCTGGTACGTTTTGTTAAGTTTCTGGCCATTGTGTTTACGCGGCGGTCCGAACGCACCGAATCAAAGATGGACGACCAGCTGGTGCCTTTTGTAAAGGACCTTCTGATTGTGTTCATCGTGATCGTTTCGGGACTCATTATCACGGGCAAAGTCTTTAATATTGACGTCGCTACGTTGATTACTGGTCTGGGGATTGGCGGTATCGCCATTGCCCTGGCTGCCCGAGAAACGCTCGAAAACCTCCTGGCTTCTTTTACCATTTTTGTGGATGGTTCGTTCGTGGTAGGGGACGCCATACAAATTGGTACGATGACGGGTGACGTTGAGAAAATCGGCTTTCGAAGCACGCGTATACGCACGGTAGACGGAAGTCTGGTCACGGTTCCGAACCGGCTGATTGTATCACAGGTGCTGGAGAATCTGACTCAACGGGAATTTCGCCGGGCCAAATACACCATTCGTCTGGATGTAGGGACGACTTCGGAGCAATTAAGTGAAGTAATTAAAGATATTCAGGACGTAATCGACGTTCATGAATTTACAAAAAATAAACCCGGTGTCATACGTTTTGATGCCTTCGGAGATCAATCCTTCGATGTACTGGTGATTTACTTCGTAGAAACCAGGGATATTCGAACGTTCAACCGCATTAAAGAAGAAGTTAATTTCAAGATCATGCAAATCGTATTAACCCATGGAGTCCGGTTTGCCAGTCCAATCAGTACAGTTCATTTAAAAAACGATTTTACAAATTACTCTGGCGGTAACTCGCTGTAATAAAAAAGTTTAGGTAGAGATATTGACAAAATGCTCTTGTCCGTTTTACATTTGTGACTCATTCACCAATGCGACGCATCTCTAGACGCCGGTACGCTCTCCTTCCCAACAGTAGTAGCATTTACCCTTCTGTGAATGAATCAAAAACAACTCAAGTATTTTATTATTTCTCCTGGCTATCCTAATTTTCTATTCCGGCACGGCCGCGATTGATACGTTATTTTCATGTATACATCAGAAGAGCTGAGTTTGCGGCTGCTGTCCGAACTGAGAGCAATCGCAAGGGAGTTGAGTATATCCAATCCCACCCAATTGTCCAAATCCGATCTCATTGCTAAAATTTTAGAAAGACAGACTGATCTTCAAAAGTCTGCCAGTACTACCCCTATGCCAGCAGCGTCTGATAAACCACGAGCTCGCCGGACCCGAAAAGTAGCTGAAGAACCAGTTACAGATTCAGCCGTCGAACCCGTCATTGCCTCACAACCCGTAGTTGAAACGCCAGCGGCGACCGTCTCAACTCCTCCAACCCAAGAAGTGGCTGAGCCTGCGTCCGCCGAAAATCAGGATAACCGCCATAAACGTACCCGTATTCGTCGGGGCGGTAGCGGGGATGATAAAAGACCTGCTGCCACAACCTCGACCACTTCAGCCGCTCCGGCTGAAGAAAATATGAATGAAGAGTCGGGCTTCGAACCGATCGACGAAATGGAAATCCCGGCTGAATTGGCCAATGATTTCTCGCTGGATGAAGCATACCAGGCTACGATGGAAGTAATGCCCGAGTCTCAGGCCGGTGCCACGCAGCAAGCGAATGCGGAACCTGCTCAGCGTTCGAACAATCGCGAAACCCGCGATCGGGAAGGCCGTACCGACGAAAACGGTCAGCCTTTACAACCGAATCCTCGCTCACAGCAAATGCAGCAGCAGGTGAAGCGTAACTATAATCAGCACATCCGTGAATTTGACGGCCTGATTGAAAATGAAGGAGTGCTGGAAATCATGTCAGATGGAGGGTATGGATTCCTTCGTTCGGCGGATTACAATTACCTGGCTTCTCCTGACGACATTTACGTATCGCCTTCTCAGATTAAATTATTTGGACTGAAAACTGGTGATACCGTTCGCGGAGCCATTCGCCCTCCCAAAGAAGGAGAGAAGTACTTTGCCTTATTGCGGGTAGAATCCGTCAATGGTAAGACTACCGAAGAAATTCGTGACCGGATTCCTTTTGAATATTTAACGCCTCTGTTCCCGACTGAAAAGCTGAACCTGTTCACTTCCGGCCGGGAAAATTCCACGCGGATTCTGGATCTTTTTGCTCCGATCGGTAAAGGCCAGCGGGGAATGATTGTGGCTCAGCCTAAAACGGGTAAAACCGTATTACTGAAAGAAATCGCTAACGCCATTGCCCGTAATCACCCGGAGGTGTTTCTGTTAATCCTGCTGATTGACGAACGCCCGGAAGAGGTAACAGATATGCAGCGTAGTGTGAAGGCTGAAGTAATCTCCTCCACTTTCGACGAGCAGGCCGACCGCCACGTGAAGGTTTCCAGCATGGTTCTGGAGAAAGCAAAACGAATGGTAGAGTGCGGTCACGACGTGGTCATTCTGCTGGATTCGATTACGCGTCTGGCTCGGGCCTATAACACGGTCGTTCCTTCGTCGGGTAAAATCCTGTCGGGTGGGGTAGACGCGAACGCCCTGCATAAACCCAAGCGGTTTTTCGGAGCCGCCCGTAACGTCGAAAACGGTGGTTCGCTGACGATTATCGCAACGGCCCTGATCGAAACGGGTAGCCGGATGGATGAGGTGATCTTCGAAGAATTCAAAGGTACGGGTAACATGGAACTCCAGCTTGACCGGAAACTGTCGAATCGCCGGATTTTCCCTGCCATCGACGTTCCGGCTTCGGGTACTCGCCGCGAGGATCTGCTGATGGATCCCGAAACGCTCAAGCGGGTATGGATTTTACGCAAGTATATGTCCGACATGAACTCCGTGGAATCCATGGAATTCCTGCTCGAGAAAATGCGTGGCACCCGATCCAACGAAGAGTTTTTACTTTCAATGAATCGATAATCAAGAGTTTGAAAGTTTGATTGGGTGAGGTAAGGTTCGAAAGTGTGACCTACGCACTGAATCGCATTTCCTCCAATCAGATAACGAACTCAAACAATATCTCCTTTGAAAAGAGCTTCGCTTGCGGGCGAGGCTCTTTTTTTATAACCTTTTTAAAAATGCAGAGTTAACTTTTAGATACCCCTTTTCAAAAAGTTCTTCACTCGTAAACAATCGGAAGTAAATTTGCAATTGTCAACGGTTTCTTGTTGTTTTCGAATATTCTTCCAGTACGTCTGCTCAGAATTTTTCAATTTATCTAACAATTAGTTATGTCAACCGTCAAAACGCTGACCTGGTTTGTACTTATCGGCTGGATGGCAGGAGGAGCTTACTGGCACGTTTGTCAGATCAAACAATTGTGTGATGGGACCCCTACGCCAGTGGTTGAAACCGAAGTTCAGTCTACCCCTGTTTCCACCCAGGCCCTCGATATTCAGGATGGAAATTCTTTCCACGTAACCTCTGTTCACAACCTGGGTTTTGCCCGTTCCCAGAGAGCCGTCTCCACCGATGCCGTACAGCCACAATTGCAGTCTCTGGCGTCGTATCTGAAAGCCAATCCGAAGAAACTGATGAAGTGTATCGGGTACTTTGCGGAAGGCGAGGAAAACCTGACGTCATTTCCATCGCTGGGGCTAGCCCGGGCGGATGCCATCAGGCAATATTTTCTGCGATCAGGAGTTTCTGAAAAGCAGCTGGCGATTGAAGGCGAACAACGTCAATTAACCTTCAATGCGGCGGATTCTACCTTTGGAGCCGGTTTTGTTTTTTCCGGAACGACCGAAGAAGCCGTAACGGTAACGGCGGAAAATCTTTCCGAAGCCTCTACGCCCGCCGCGTCTACCTCTACCGGAACTTTCGAGGCACCCAAGGGGCAGAATGAGCAGGAACTGGCCAGGGCTGCCAAATTCGAAAGTATCTTTCGCCCCATGGAGTTGTACTTTCCTTTGAGCAGTAACCAGTTCATCCGGACGAAGGATAACGATACATTTTTTGAAGAAGCCCGCAAATACCTGAAAGCCAATCCTTCCAAACGTCTCTCGCTGACGGGTCACACGGACAGTGAAGGCCCGGACGACGCCAATCAGCGGCTTTCCAAAAGTCGGGCAGAAGCGGTGAAGCGACAACTGGTAAAAAAAGGAATCAGAAGTGAGCAGATTGTCACCGAGGGTAAGGGCGAAAGCCAACCCCTGGCGGACAATGCCTTACCCGCCGGAAGAAAAGCCAATCGCAGGGTAAGTATAGTCGTTGAAGAAGGTAAGATGTAAACAGATTCTCTGAAAGACCTGTCATATGTACGAACATTTTAATCCCCATCATCTGGAAAGTGCCTGGTTACAACACCTGATCTTTCTTGGAGGGGCCGGTATCTTAGGGTATGTCATTGGGTATCTGAACGGAAAAACTACGCTTGATAAGTTAAAGACCAGTCTCAGTAACCTGGAATTTCATCTGGATCAGTGTGAAAAAGGGTTATACGTACCGCCGCAGCCCAAAGCCATTCATCCGGCGACCCCTTTGGCAGAACCCATTGTGGCTCCGCCCGCCGAGGAAGCATCTCAGCCCGTTGCGGTATCCGCGATGCCCTTGCCGGAAGATGACTTGAAACAAATAGAAGGAATTGGACCCAAAGTTGAAAAGCTCCTGCACGAAGCCGGAATCAGAACCTTTGCTCAGCTGGCCGTAGCCGAACCTTCGCACGTGATGTCGATTTTACGAGCTTCGGGTTCCCGGTATCAGACGCACGATTCCAGTAGCTGGGCCAAACAGGCCAGGCTGGCTCAGGAAGGTAAATGGGAGCAACTCAGGGCCTGGCAACAGGAAATGAATCAGGGCAAATAACCAGTACTGGTTCGGGCCTGAACGCTGGATTCACTTACGCTTTAGAAAAGATTATTCATGATCGTTTTACAATCCTTAAGTCAGAATATACCCATCGCGGTACTGGAAGCTGTCGCTTTAATGACGCTGGTAGCAGCCATCGGCTGGATTCTGGGCCGTCGTTCGATGAATCGCCAGATTGATTCGGTTCAAATGGAAATTGCTACCCGACAGGTTGAACTGGAGATGTGCCGGCAGGGAACGCCTAAGCCCTTTAAAAAGGGGTCTTCTTCCAGGCCATTGTCGGTAGAGCCTTTACTGGTACCCCGAGAGGAGCCGGTTCTTGCCGCGGCTAATCCTGCGGAGCCAACCATCGAAATTCCCATCGATATTTCAACTTTTGGCGGAATCCCGGGCTTAAATGCGTCCATTGCCGCTCCGGTGATTCTGGATGAACCCGATGATCTGAAAGTGATTGAGGGAATCGGACCTAAAATTGAACAGATTCTGAATAACGATGGAATCAAAAGTTTCAATGGTCTGGCAACGGCTTCCATCGAACACTTGCGGGAGTTACTGAAAACCGCCGGACCGAGGTACGAAACCCGGGATCCTTCCACCTGGCCCGAGCAGGCTCAACTGGCTTCAGAAGGCCGCTGGGTGGAATTAAAAGAATGGCAGGATGAATTAAGTCGGGGCCAGCGGAGTTAATCATACGGTCCGAATCATTGTTACATATTTTCTATTACTGTTATGACTGAAAGTAGTAAAACCTTTCTTTACCAATACCTTAATAATCCGTCTCCTACGGGTTTTGAAGCGGCAGGTCAACGCATTTGGCTGGAGTATCTGAAGCCTTACATTGATGAATACATCGTCGATACCTACGGAACTGTGGTAGGGGTTATTAATCCCGGCCAGCCCTATAAAGTGGTTATTGAAGCTCACTCCGACGAAATTTCCTGGTTTGTCAATTATATCTCGGATGACGGTTATATCTACGTTCGCCGCAATGGCGGTTCGGATGCAGTGATTGCTCCCTCCAAGCGGGTGAACATTCACACGAAAAAGGGAATTGTTAAGGGTATTTTCGGCTGGCCTGCCATTCACGTACGTGACCTGGCTAAAGATACAGCTCCCAAGGTAACGGATCTGACGATTGACTGTGGAGCAACCAAAAAAGAACTCGAAGAGAAAGGGGTTCACGTGGGTTGTGTAATCACGTTCGAGGATGAATTAGCGGAACTAAACGATCGCTATTACGTAGGTCGGGCTCTGGACAATCGCATTGGCGGCTTCATGATTGCGGAAGTGGCTCGCTTGTTAAAAGAAAACGACATTAAACTTCCGTATACGCTTTACATCGTGAATGCGGTTCAGGAAGAAATTGGGTTACGTGGGGCCGAAATGATTGCCCGCCGTCTGAAGGCGGACGTAGCCATCTGTACCGATGTCACCCATGATACCACTTCACCCCGGTACGATAAGAAGGAGCAGGGGGACTTACGCTGTGGCGGCGGTCCGGTACTATGTTACGGTCCGGCGGTACAGAACAATCTGCTGGACTTCCTGATTGGAGTAGCGGAAGAAAAAGAAATTGCCTTCCAGCGTCAGGCCGTTAGCCGCTCTACGGGCACGGACACTGATTCCTTTGCTTACGCGGCAGAAGGAACAGCTTCGGCTTTAATTTCGCTGCCCCTGAAGTACATGCACACTACCGTCGAAACGGTCAGTAAGCAGGATGTTCAGGCGGTTATCAACCTGATGTACGAAACCTTATTAAAGCTGCAAAGCGGTCAGGATTTCAGATATTTAAGCTAGCAGAAGCAACGCACTGCGTGGGAAAAGGGTCGTAAGTAGAAATGCTTGCGACCTTTTTGCGTAAGTATGCTAAATAAGCATAGAAAATGAACTTTGCCGGGACATTCCCGATTGTAGAATAGATTCCCCTTCATTCCCATTGACTCATGAAAAAGAGAATACTGAATCGATTCATTAATTACTTCATCCGTGGGCTTTTATTAATCGCTCCCCTGTTTTTTACGGGCTATATTCTGTACCAGGTATTCATCTATCTGGACGGGCTGATTCCAGTGGGTATTGGTACGGGTGAAGACCAGATTCGCCTCTGGGGAGTAGGGGTTATCATTATACTGGCGTTCGTTTTTCTGGTTGGATTTCTGGGCTCTACCTTTCTGATGATTCCTCTATTCAATGTTTTTGAGGAGGTCATCAACCGTTTGCCGCTGGTTCGCATTATCTATTCTTCCCTGAAAGACCTGACGTCTGCTTTTGTGGGAGACAAGAAAAAATTTAATCAGCCCGTGCTGGTAAAAATGGATACGCATTCGGAATTATACCGACTGGGTTTTCTGACGCAGTCCGATTTAACCGACTGGGAACTACCGGGTTCCGTTGCCGTGTATTTTCCGCAGTCCTATGCTTTTTCCGGGCACTTGTTCATTGTGCCGAAAGAAAATATTAAACCCGTCAATGCAAACGCTACCGAAGTAATGAAATTTATTGTTTCGGGCGGAGTTACTTTGCATTAATCTTTCCCCGCGTTTGTGCGTCAACCGTAGGAATGATTTTGTTGATTGATGAAGAGGCTCCGGGGCCTGATATACTTTTCCGCGATCCGGGCCGTTTTTCTGATTGCATATGTTAGTTTTGAAAGCTATGAAATGGATTTTATTCCTTCTGTCCTGCCTGTCTGCCACGACTCTTTTGGCTCAAACCCCCACTACGGAAGAGCTGCTGAGGAAGTCAAACCCCTCCATGGGCCGGGCCCTGACCTCTAATCAATCCGTCAAATACATGGCTGTGGATTATCCCGGCGGGAGAAAACGTTTTTTTGCGGGGGATGAAATTGTGTTCAAAGCCAAAGGTCAGAGTGGAAAGATTCGGGATAATATCTTTGCCGTTACGGATTCAACGGTAGTTTTTGCCGATTTCAGCGAGATTACCAATCAAAACGAATTTATAGAATACCGGCTGGACCAGATTCGGAAAGTGTACTTCATGAACGGGGGAGGGCTGGCGGTTCAGGCGGGATATCTACTGCCCGTTGCGGGAGCACTTTATTTTGTCATGGACTTTTTCAGTCCGGTCTGGAATCAGGAATTCAAAGGAGCTCCGTTAACAGTAAAACCATCCACGGCCATCGTTTCGGGCGGACTACTGGGTCTGGGTGCCCTCTGCTACAAATCAACTCACAAGGCTCTGAAAATTGGTAATCGGAATCGCTTGAGGATCCTGAAAACCATGTAGATACTAGAAGAAACCTGATTTTAATAAGCGATGGAAATTCAAAATTCCGTCAAAACTCAAAACATATAGTAAGTGAAACCCCGAAAAAAGGATAATTTTGCGGCGGAATCTATTGCGTGCTATATTATTCTTTCGTACTGTTTTGAAAAAGCTCCTCCTCCATAAAGTTACCGGACCCTTTCAGGTTGAAATCCTTTTGCCTGCTTCCAAATCTGAGTCGAACCGTGCCCAAATTCTGAACGCTCTGGCGGGAGGAAAGGGTTTGCTCACGAATCTTTCCGAAGCCCGCGATACCCAAACCATGCAACGGTTGTTAACCCTTGACGGGCCTGTTGCGGATGTGCTGGATGCGGGAACGACCATGCGGTTTTTAACGGCTTATTATGCCGTGCTGGGACGCAGGAAGATCATGACCGGAACGGCTCGTATGCAGGAACGTCCGATTGGCATTCTGGTGGATGCTCTGCGGGAATTGGGTGCGGATATTTCCTACCAGAAAAATGAAGGATACCCGCCACTGGAACTGAACGGATTTTCTTTTTCCGGTGCTACGGAATTGACCATGCGTGGAGATGTCAGTAGCCAGTTTATTTCTGCCATTCTTATGGTGGCTCCAACCTTACCCGAAGGGCTAACCATTCATTTGACGGGTACTCTGGGGTCCATTCCTTACATTGAAATGACCATTCAGCAAATGCGGCAGTTTGGAGCTGACGTTAAGGCTGACTGGGAAAAGCGTCAGATCAGGGTGGAAGCTCAGGCGTACCAAAGCTGCGATTACGCGGTTGAATCGGACTGGTCCGGAGCCAGTTACTGGTACAGTCTGGTAGCCCTCGGGCCAGAAGGATCAGAGGTAGAATTGCTGGGACTAAAAGAAAACTCCTTGCAGGGCGATTCGGCCATTGTGGAGATCATGCGTCAGTTAGGAGTGGAGAGTACGTACACAGGACGTGGTTTCAGGCTGACTCAAATCTCTGCTCAGCCGAATTTTGAGTGGGATTTCACCCATTGTCCTGATCTGGCACAAACCATCGCCGTTGTGGCGGCCATGAAGGCCGTTCCGGCCGTGTTTACCGGCATTGAAAGTCTCAAGGTAAAAGAAACCGATCGGGTGCTGGCCATTCAGCAGGAGCTCCAGAAATTCGGGGCCGATCTGGTCGAGGTTGTACCGAACGAAACCTATCAGATTCGGACAGGCGAACAAACCAATTGGAATAAACCCGAAACGATCATTCATACCTACGAAGATCACCGGATGGCCATGGCTTTTGCTCCAATTGCCATGCAAACCGATCTGATTATTGATGATGCCTCGGTAGTCGCTAAATCGTATCCCCGATTCTGGGAGGACCTTTCCAAAATCATTGAAATTTCATAATGCTTTGAGCATTTATAGAAGGGCGGGGAGCTGAACTAATTAGTTCAGTTCCCCCCTTCATTTAGGTAGGTTTATATTCCTTGAATTAGGTTGATTATGATCAATGAATTCAAAAATACTATGGGCACGTAAATACGCCGGACATCTGTAGCGAACGATTTTACGTATAGTATTAGAAGGAGGACACCAGAAAAAAAACTTATACTTCCGAGATCTGTCCTTACCCATGGGGAATGAAGAAGCAAAGAGTTGACTTTTATCTAAAATAGAATTTTAAAAAGCCTGAGTGCCTGCTTAGGGATTTTTTGAAATGAAATCATATGGAGGAGGCATCGATTTTCGTTAATGATAAGGGGAAACCTGAATTGGCGAAAGACAGAAACCGATGCTGAAAAAGTATCAAGTCAGAAGCTGGTAAAATTTCTTAGATAAATACAATTTTTACTCTAGTTATACTTATTCCTGCTGAGCAGGGATGTGTAATTTCAGTAAATTGATTTTTTTCAATAAATGATCATTCGTAAGTTAGAATTCGTGAGTATTTTTGTCAACTGGGTGGAACACAAGTAAAAAAAATGCAAATTGAATGACTTGAGTTATGATAACTCTCGTCAAATTGTGTTATTTTAGCTGATAGTAATACCGCCATTCCATCTTCTTTTAAAAATTATGCTTTCAGAAAACATTACTCAGCCACTATTGTCTTACATCCGGCGATACGTAGAGCTGTCACCAGAGGATGTTGATGCAATCAATTCCGCTTATCGGACGCGTGAGTTCAAGAAAGGTGATTTTTTCATTACTCAGGGAGATCACATCGATGAAGTAGCGTTTGTTATCGAGGGGGTGATGCGTGTGTACCGAACCGATAAAGGAAAAGAAGTAACGCTTTTCCTGCGGGATGAGAATTCTTTTGTAACGAGTGTGACGGGTTACTCTACCCATCGTCTGAGCCCTTATTCCGTTCAGGCCCTGGAAGATTCTACTCTGTTGGTCATGAGCAGCGAAGACCGGGCCACTCTTTTTGAAGAGTGCCAGGCTTACCAGCGTTTTTCTATGATGATGCTGGAACGTACAGTGCAGGACATGGAAGGTCGTATTGATTCGCAAATTGCTGATAACGCAGCCAACCGTTACCTGCGTTTGCTTCAGGATCATCCATCTCTGATTCAACGAGTGCCCCAGTATCACCTGGCTTCTTACCTGGGTGTAACCCCGGAATCGTTAAGCCGTCTGCGGAAATATCTTTAGTGCAGGGTTCGTTATCGAACATTTTCTATAGAAATTAGGGACATGAAGCCTATCGCAGAGGGCCATGTCCCTAATTCTTTTTCTACCGAAATTCTGGCTGGAATTACCAGTTTTCTGGCTACGGCCTACATCATCGTTGTTAACCCTTCGGTTCTTTCTCTTTCCGGAATGCCCTTCTCCGGGGTTTTAACGTCTACCGTACTGGTTTGCTTTTTTAGCAGCCTCATGATGGGTTTGTACGCCAAAAGTCCCTACGTTGTCGCACCGGGTATGGGGCTCAATGCCTTCTTTACCTATACCGTCGTACAGGGAATGAATGTTCCTTACCCCACGGCCCTCGGAGCCGTATTCTGGGCGGGCGTATTTTTTCTGATTCTTTCTATTTTTAACGTGAGGGTATTATTGGTTCAGGCCATTCCCAAGTCCTTACGCTACGGAATTGCCGCAGGAATCGGTCTTTTCATCACCCTTATCGGTCTGGCTAATGCTCAGTTTATCGTGGCCAATCCGGCCACGCTGGTCAGTATGGGAGAACTTAAACCCGCCGTATTGATCTTCATAGCTGGTTTGGCCAGTACCGTAATTTTCATTCAGAAAAAAGTAAACGGGGGCATTCTCTGGGGAATTGTGCTCACCACGCTGATCGCTCTGATTCCCGGAAGATTGACGGATGGAGAGAAGCTTTTGCAATGGAAGGGAGTTTTCGCCGCTCCCGATTTCAGCCTTTTGTTGAAACTTGACTTATGGGGATCGTTAAGCTGGTCGATGGCTCCCGTCATCTTCGCGTTTGTCTTTACGGATTTATTCGACAGCCTGAGCACGTTCATCGGTCTGGCCGAAGCAACGGGACGGCTTGATGCCGAGGGCGAACCCCTGGCCATCAAAGAATCTTTATTGACGGATGCGGTTGCGACCACTTTAGCTGGCCTGGTAGGGAGCAGTCCCGGAACGGCCTACATTGAATCGGCCGTAGGCATTGAGGCGGGTGGACGAACGGGATTAACGGCAATAGTCGCGGCATTTTGCTTTTTACCCTGTCTGTTTCTCTCTCCTTTATTAAGTATGGTGCCCGCCATGGCAACGGCTCCGGCACTGGTAGTGGTAGGCGTATTCATGATGAAAACCGTCATTCGAATTCCCTGGGACGAATGGGAAGAAGCCGTACCGGCCTTTCTGGCAATGGTGTTGATTCCCTTTAGTTATAGCATTACCCAGGGAATCATTTGGGGATTTTTAAGTTATGCCGTATTAAAACTAGCTTCGGGCAAATTTCGTCAATTACCTTTGACTTTTTGGCTGATTATTAGTTTGTGTCTGGCCGCCTTAGTGATAGAATAAGGAAACAATGAAAAAAGTATACAGCCTGATCGTTCTCCTGTGGGGGCTCTCTCTGACCGCTTCGGCTCAGCTGACTTACGCCACCAATCCCGATCAGTTGAGTGGTTTTCCCCGAAAAAGCAGTAACTACACCGCCATCATTGGAGCATTCGCGGATGAGGTAGAGGTTCTGAAGAAAGAAATCAAAAACCGCAAAGAGCGAAAAATCGAAGGATTGACTTTCTATACCGGGCAACTGGAAGGAAAAAAAATAGTACTCGTACAGGGCGGGATTGGTAAGGTCAATGCGGCCGTAACGACTACGCTTTTACTGGAACACTTTCGTCCCCGTGAAGTATTATTTACGGGCATTGCGGGTGGTTTAAACCCTGACTATCACCCCGGGGATATCGTCATTGCCACGCAGGTCGCCCACCACGATTACGGACGTTTTCTAACGGAGGGAATGCAGCAGCGGCCTACCCGCAATCCGTATAATTTTCGGGAAAATCCGGTTTATTTCCAGTCGGATTCCACCTTATTACTCATCACCGGTCTGGTTGTACCGAAGGTAAAGCTTGAACCCATCGGTGAATACAAACCCCGGATCTATACGGGAATTGTGGTCACGGGCGATGTATTTATGGCTTCGGATTCAGCCAGTCTCGGAATCCGTAAAAAAATGAATGCGGATGCGATCGAAATGGAGGGAGCTGCCGTAAGCCAGGTCTGTTACCAGCAGCGGGTGCCTTTTCTGGTCATTCGCAGTCTGTCAGATAATGCGAACCATTCGGCATCGGTGGATATGCATAAGTTTGGTCCGGTAGCGGCTCGTAATTCAGCGACCTTAATCAGGGCATTATTACAAAGGCTACAGTAGTTTCCTGCTGAATCGGATTTATTAGGGTTGTATATGCCTACCATCTGTTAGTTTTGTAGTTCAAAAACCGACTGGAAAGCAGGCCTGCGTAGCCTGACTGGATCGGGTATAGTTCAAACGGGTTTCAAGTAATGATCGAACATCAAGTTCTCTATACGTTTGTCAGGGACATTTTTATTGCCATGGGATGTCCCGAAAATGAAGCTAGCCTGGCCGCTGACGTTCTGGTTTCAGCGGATTTACGGGGCATAGATTCGCACGGAGTCGCCCGTTTGTCGGGGTACGTTCGTTTAATGGATCATCATCGTCTGAATCCCAGGCCTAACATTCGAATCGTCCACGAAACGCCCTCTACTGCCGTACTCGACGGAGACGCCGGGCTGGGGCTGGTCGTGGCTCCGAAAGCCATGGAAATTGCGATGGAAAAAGCGGACAAGGTAGGAACGGGCTGGGTTGCCGTACGTAACTCCAATCACTTTGGCATTGCGGGATACCATGCTTCGCTGGCTCTGAAAAAGGATATGATTGGCTGGTCCATGACGCACGCCGGTCCGCTGGTTACGCCTACCTTTTCCAAAGAACGATTGCTGGGAACCAACCCCATTTGCGTAGCGATGCCCGCTCAGGAAGAGCCGCCGTTTTTGCTCGACATGGCTACCACCACGGCTGCCTACGGCAAGCTGGAAATACTTCAGCGTAAAAATCAGGAAACGCCTACGGGCTGGGTACAGGATGCCGAAGGAAACCCGACCACGGATGCCAATGCCGTTCGGAAAGGGGGAGCTTTGTTACCTCTGGGAGGCGACCGCGAACACGGAAGTCACAAAGGATACGGCCTGGGAGCCATGGTAGATTTGTTCTCGGGAGTGCTGTCCGGGGCTAATTATGGTCCGTGGGTGCCGCCGTTTGCAACGGCCGGATTTATGGCTGCTGAAGAAGGGGTGGGCCTGGGTACCGGGCATTTTCTGGGAGCCATGCGAGTCGATGCCTTCCGTCCCGCCAGTGAATTCAAAACGCACCTGGATCAATGGATTCGGCGATTCCGGGCAGCGGAAGGACTTGATGGAAATCAGGTCGTCATTCCCGGCGATCCCGAGCGGGCCATGGAAGCCTTGCGTAAAGAGGAGGGAATTCCCGTATTGCCTCCCGTCGTAGCCGATCTTAAAGCTCTGGGAGAGCGTTTTGGTATTAACTTTCCCGCCTGATGTCCCGCTTTTATTACTGATCCTCCAACGATACATAGCCGTTTTATGGTACAAAATAGATTTCTGAAATACGCCATCATTGGTTTTTCCATTCTGATTCCCATTGTCAGCTTTTATGTCTGGCAGATTCTGTACACTTCTAACCTGAACGTACAGGGCAAACGGGATTTTTACTTACTGATACCGACCAAATCTGCCAACATTAAAACGGTGACAGACTCCCTGGAAGCCAATAAGATGGTCCACGATGTCATGTATTTCCGGTTTCTGGCGAAGTTTCTGAAGTACGATGACCATGTAAAACCGGGTCGGTATAAAATCAAACCCAACGCCGGGAATTATGAAGTAATCAAAGCTCTGCGTTCGGGCAATCAGGCTCCCGTGAAGCTTACCTTTAATAACATTCGCCTCAAGCAGGAGTTAGTGGAAAAAATCGGAACCAGATTCGAGTTCGATTCCACCGAATTTAAAACGATGCTGAACGATCCGGCCGTAGCCCAGTTTTACGGATTTACGCCGGAGACGATTATCTCCATGTTTCTGCCGAATACTTACGAGGTCTATTGGAACACTACCCCTCAGAAACTGATGGGACGTATGAAATCCGAATATGATAAATTCTGGACGGAGGATCGGAAAGCCAAAGCAAAGGCCCTGAACCTGACTCCAACCGAAGTCATTACCCTGGCAAGTATTGTCGAGGCTGAAACCAAGAAGAAGGATGAAAAGCCCCGCGTAGCCGGAGTGTATTTAAACCACTTAGCCGCCAACGAACCCCTCCGGGCCGACCCGACGGTTATTTACGCCATTGGTGATTTTGGTATCAAACGACTGTTACACAATCAGTTACTTTATAAGTCACCTTATAACACGTACATCAACACGGGATTGCCCCCCGGACCCATCAATATTCCGGAACAGTCTTCCATTGATGCCGTTCTGAATCGGGAAAAACACGATTATATGTATTTCTGTGCAAGTCCGAAACTGAATGGCTACCACATCTTTGCGGTTACCTATCAGGAGCACCTGAAGAACGCGAAGGATTATCAGGAAGCATTGAACAAGTTAGGTATTAAAAAATAATCAGGAGAGCATCAGGTCTGTCGTACGGAATTGGTGCTCTTTGTTTTCTTATGATGCGTTTTTTTCAACACGAGCATACCTATCGGGTTTGTTATGCCGACACCGATCAGATGGGATATATGTATTACGGGAACTATGCCCGACTGTATGAAATTGGTCGCGTTGAAGCGTTGAGAAGTCTGGGTTTTCCGTATAAAAAACTGGAAGATTCAGGAATAATGATGCCGGTTTACGAGATGAAAACCCGCTATCTGAAGCCCGCCCGTTACGATGAGGTCATTACCATTCGAACCATTATCAAACAACGTCCGGCAGCCAGGATCGTTTTTTTCTTTGAACTCCTGAATGAAGAAGGAGCCCTGCTCAATACGGGAGAGGTAACGCTGGTTTTTGTAAACAGGCAGACCAACCGTCCGGTATTGGCCCCCGCTGAATTACTGGGAAAACTACAGGCTTCATTCGATCAATAAGGGCTTTAAGTTTTTATGCATAAAGGGAACTGATGGCTAAAACTTACGTAAAACACCGAAATTTTAAAAGGCGTGTAAAGACCTGGCTTAGAGGAGTGAGGGTTCGTAAACGGAATTTTTCACTGTATCACTTGTTGCAGGTGTTGATAGCAAATGTCTTACAATTTGATATTGACCAGCGGGCCACGGCAGTAGCTTACAGTTTTACACTGGCTATTTTTCCTGCCATTATCTTTCTCTTCACCCTCATTCCTTACGTCCCAATCGCCAACCTGGACGATCAGATCATGACCGTTCTTTCGGAGGCCATGCCCCGGGGCATTTACCGCGAAGTGGAACCGACTATCCGCGACATCGTGAGCAGACGACGAAGTGGCGTGCTGTCCTTCGGTTTTATTTTTGCTCTGTTCTCCGCCACTAACGGAATGATCGCTTTAATGCGGTCTTTCAACATTACGCAGCGGACGCACGATGAACGGGGGTTTATCAAAACCCGTCTGGTTTCTATTCTGCTCACGTTTCTGCTGGTATTGGTATTGCTGGTAGCTATCGGTGTTCTCATTGTTGGCCGACTGGTGGTAGACGAGCTGGTTGATAAACGAATCATTAATGTAGACTCGACGTATATGTATGCCGAAGGTCTGAGTTATCTGACCGTATTTGTACTGCTATTTGTGGCGGTATCGGTTATTTATTACATAGCCCCGGCTTTACATCGACGCTGGCGTTTCTTTAACCCCGGTTCCATTATTGCCTCGATTCTGATTATTCTGATCACCCAGGGATTTTCTTATTATCTTTCAAACTTTGCCAGTTATAACCGGCTCTACGGTGCCGTCGGAACCTTAGTGGCCCTGATGATCTGGCTATACCTGGTGGCCCTGGGATTAATCCTGGGTTTCGAAATTAACCAGAGCCTCGATGACGCTACCGAGCAAAAAGAGGAAGAACAGAAGGAATAGGAAATGTAATGAAAGAGCAGCCCCTGGTATCGGTCATTTGCCTGTGCTACAATCACAGCCGGTTTGTAGCGGAATGCCTGAAGTCCGTTTTTTCGCAGACCTATCCAGCCATTGAGCTGATTATCGTAGATGATTGCAGTAAGGACGACAGCGTTACCACGATCCGGCAGTTACTCCGTCCTCAGGATCGGTTCTTGGTCAATGGTAAAAATCAGGGTGTCTGTGCGAGCTTCAACAAGGCCCTGGCTTTGGCAAAGGGAAAATACATCGTTGACCTTGCGGCGGACGATTGTCTGTTTCCTGACACTATTGCTCAGCAGGTTGCGTATTTCGAAACATTACCTGACGAATACGGAGCCGTTTTTGGCGAGGCCGTCCTGATTGATGAGGCGGGTAATCCGCTGGGAACCTGGTACAAAAGAAATTCCCAGGGAACGTTAATGCAGTCCGTTCCCCAGGGCGATGTGTTCGCCGCAGTGCTGGCTGGCACGCCCATTTTGACGGTTACGGCCATGACACGGAAAGAGGTGTATGATGCGTTGAATGGGTATGATGAGTCTCTTTTGTACGAAGACTTTGACTTTCTGGTAAGGGCCAGTCGCCGCTGGAAGTACGCTTTTCGGGATCAGTACTGGATCAAATACCGGCAGGTGAAAGGATCTTACTCGAAACAGCAACTCACCAGGCGAACCCGGCATCTGGAGACTACCTATAAAGTATGCGAAAAAGCTCTACCCTTACTGAAAAGCGTAGAAGAACAAAAAGCCTTTCTGTCCAGAGTACGGGATGGCATCAGGCAGTGCTTCTACCTGGAGCATTATTCGCTGGTCAGGAAATACGCCGCTTTGCATCAGAGCATAAGACCCCTGAGTTCGACATACCGGGCCATTCTCTGGGCCTGTCAGCTTCGAGTCCCTTTTTATCAAATTTATCGCGGATATCAGAGAATCCGTCGATCCTAGCATTTTAAAGCCATGCCTGCTGAATTCATAAGTATTCACCCCTTAAATCCGGAGCCTCGTAAAATTGCTCGTGTGCTCGAGGTATTAAAGCAAGGAGGAATTGTCATTTACCCAACCGATACCGTTTACGGAATGGGTGGAGACATTCACAATGCCCGGACCGTGGAGCGAATCGCTCAGGTGAAAGGCATCAAAGCCGAGAAGAGTGATTTCTCCATTATTTGTAATGACCTGAGTCACATTACTGACTACGCGAAGGTTTCGGATGTTGCGTTCAAAACCATGAAGAAGATTCTGCCGGGTCCTTATACTTTTGTGTTACCGGCCAGTAATAAACTGCCGCGATCGTTGAATCCCAGAAAGAAAACGATTGGGATCCGCATTCCGGATCACGCAATTACGCGGGAGATCGTTAGTCAGCTGGGCAATCCGATCATCACGACTTCCATTAAATCAGACGATGATTTCATGGAATATCCAACGGACCCCGAAGAAATTTTTCACCTCTTCCAGCATAAAGTCGATTTGATTATTGACGGCGGGCCGGGGGGACTGATCCCCTCCACCATTCTGGATGCCACGAACGATGACGTAACCACCATTCGGGAAGGGTTAGGGGAGTGGGAAGAGTAAAAAAAGCGGACTGCTTTCCATGGAAAGCAGTCCGCTTTTTGATTAGGCTAATACCATTTCGTCTTCCCTGGGATACGTCTCCCGCTTGTGTTTCCAGCGTTTATGCGACCAGAGCCACAGGGCGGGTTGCTGGCGTAGGGTATTTTCCAGCCAGCGAACGTACACTTCAGTTAAGGCCCCTGTAGAAATATCCGCGTAAGAAGGTTCGGCCACTAATTCCAGGTGAAAAGAATAATAACCCCGGCGGATCTTTGTAACCTTTCCAAAAACGATAGGAGTGTTAAATTTTCTGGCTAGTTTTTCGGTTCCGTTAAAAAAATCGGTTTCCTGCTGGAAAAAGATAGACCAATAAGCAGAATCCGGATGATGGGGAGCCTGGTCAGCCAGGGTTCCTATGACCCGGGGTTCTTTTTTACGACTTACCATATCTCGCAGAATGTTGTACATGGAGACCGGCTTAATACCCAAACGGGACCGAATGGCGAGCATAAACTTTTCGAAAAAATTATTCGACAGAGGTTTATAAATGACATCCGCTGGTATGCCATCGCTGGCGATGCTCAGAGATACCCATTCCCAGTTCATTTGGTGGCCCAGCATCGTAAAAACCGTCTTTTTTTCCTGATTTACCAGCCGATGGAGAATCTCGGAATTTTCTAATTTCATCCGTCGCTGGATTTCTTCCTGGGAAATCGTCAGCGTTTTAACGGTTTCTACGATAAAGTCGCAAAAATTCTGAAAGAACTCTTTAGCAATTTTTTCACGCTCCTGATCTGATTTGTCGGGAAACGCAGCCGCAAGATTATTCATAACTACCTGCTTGCGGTAGCCAAAAATGTAGTAAATCAGAAAGAAAAGTACATCCGAAAAAAGATAAAGTATCTTAAAGGGTATGCGGGATAAAACTCGGAATAATACCATTTATGTAATCAAATAAATTCAAAATCTCATGGTAGATACTTATTAACTACAAAAGTTAAAAAATAATTTGACACATGGGAAATTTTGGCTTTCTTTAAAAAAGTGATTTAGTTGCAAATGTCGGAAAATAATACCATAGTTGTAGAAGTTCAGTATCTCCCGGGCTTGGAATTCTGGACGTGTTATGAAAAGTTTGAGACCATCGTCCTGGAAAAACACGAACATTTTCAAAAGCAGACGTTCAGAAACCGCTGTCAGATCCTAACGGCTCAAGGCCTGGATACATTGATCGTTCCGGTACTGGATGGAAGGAGTAAGCACAAAACGTTAATTCAGGATGTGAAGATCGATTACCATCAACCCTGGGTAAAGCGACATTGGGGGGCAATTGAGGCCGCTTATCGAAAAACGCCGTTTTTCGAATATTTTGAAGAGAAATTCAGGAAGGTGTACGAGGGTAAACCTGACTTTTTGTACGATCTGAACCTACAGATGCTGACAGTTTGTCAAGAGTTGCTGCGAATGCCAGACAAGTGCCGGGATACTGAAAACTATCAGCGAAGCTATGAAAGCCCGATTTTAGACCTCAGAGACCGGATTTCACCCAAGCATGGGCCGGAAGAGCGGGAGTTTTACCAGCCCGTATCGTATCGGCAAAATTTCGGGGAACAATTTTTTCCTAATCTTAGTATTCTTGATTTATTGTTCTGTCAGGGAAATAAAGCCCGAACTATTTTGAAGGCTTCTTTGAAAAATACAGCAACGGAAAATACGTTGACCGTATAATACCAGCAGATTATATAGATTCTGGATAATAAATGAACAATAGCTGTTCGTCCGGCGTTAGTCGGTTAAATAAAGCACGCTAAACCTCAAGTATGGAAGCGAAATTTTCAAACCGCGTGAAAGAAGTCATCTCACTGAGCCGGGAAGAAGCTCTGCGATTAGGACATGACTACATCGGGACAGAGCATTTGCTTTTGGGTATGATCCGTGAAGGCGAAGGCGTGGCTGTTGCCCTGTTAAAGAAATTAAGTATCAACCTCGATGAGTTGCGAATGACCATCGAGCAAGCTACGAAGGGAACAGCAACGCACAGCGTTCGGAACATGGCCAATATTCCTTTGACTCGTCAATCGGAAAAGGTACTTAAAATGACTCATCTGGAGGCGAAAGTCTTCAAGACCCAGTTGATTGGCACTGAACACGTATTGCTGGCCATCCTTCGGGATGAAGACAACATTGCGACTCAGATTCTTCATAAGTTCAATGTGAACTACGAAATTGTTAAGGAAATGCTGGAATATCAATCAAACCCCAACATCAACGCCGGTCCGGATACGGACGACAATGATGAAGACAGCCGCATGTTTGGTTCCAGCCCTCGTAGTGAATCTGGTAAGCCAGGTGCCGAAAAGTCCCGTACGCCCGTATTGGACAACTTCGGACGTGACCTCACCAAGTTAGCCGAACTGAGTAAGCTGGACCCTATCGTGGGTCGTGAGAAGGAAATTGAGCGGGTCGCTCAGATTTTATCTCGCCGTAAGAAAAACAACCCAATTCTCATCGGTGAACCCGGTGTGGGTAAAACTGCCATCGCTGAAGGCCTGGCCCTGCGTATTGTTCAGAAGAAAGTGAGTCGCGTGCTTTTTGGCAAACGCGTCGTTACACTGGATCTGGCATCGCTGGTAGCGGGGACCAAATACCGTGGTCAGTTTGAAGAGCGGATGAAGGCCGTCATGAATGAACTGGAAAAATCTCCCGAGGTGATCCTTTTCATTGACGAAATTCACACCATCGTTGGAGCAGGTGGAGCTTCTGGCTCGCTGGATGCTTCCAACATGTTCAAACCTGCACTGGCTCGTGGCGATATTCAATGCATTGGAGCGACGACGCTGGATGAATACCGGCAGTACATTGAGAAAGATGGAGCTTTGGCCCGTCGATTCCAGATGGTGATGGTAGATGCCACCAGCATCGAGGAAACCATTGAGATCCTCAATAACATCAAAGATAAATACGAAGAACACCACCACGTTAACTATACACCCGAAGCTCTGGAAGCAGCGGTGAAACTGTCAGAACGTTACATTTCTGATCGCTTCCTGCCTGACAAAGCCATCGACGTATTGGATGAAGTAGGGGCTCGCGTACACATCAATAACATCTCAGTGCCCGAAGACATCATTCAACTGGAGGAAGCCGTTGAAGAAGTCAAAAAGCAGAAAAACCAGGTCGTAAAATCGCAGAAATACGAAGAAGCGGCTCAACTGCGGGATCGGGAGAAAAAATTACTGGAGCAACTCGATAAAGCTAAACAACGCTGGGAAGAAGATACCAAAACCCGTCGTTACACGGTAACGGAAGATAACGTTGCTGAAGTAGTAGCGATGATGACGGGCATCCCCGTGCGTAGCGTATCGAGCGATGAGGGTAAGAAGTTACTGACCCTGGCGGAAGATTTGAAAGGAAAAGTAATTGGTCAGGAATCGGCCATTGCCAAGCTTTCAAAAGCCATTCAGCGGACGCGGGTTGGCTTGAAAGATCCGAAAAAACCGATTGGTTCGTTCATCTTCTTAGGCCCAACGGGCGTAGGCAAAACGGAGTTAGCGAAAGTGCTGGCTTCTCACTTATTCGACAAAGAAGATTCGCTGGTTCGGATCGATATGTCGGAATACATGGAGAAATTCAGCGTAAGCCGTCTCGTGGGGGCTCCTCCGGGATACGTGGGTTACGAAGAAGGTGGTCAGCTGACTGAGAAAATCCGTCGCAAGCCTTACTCCGTTGTATTACTCGATGAGATTGAAAAAGCTCACCCGGATGTATTCAACATTCTGTTACAGGTACTGGATGACGGTATTTTAACGGATGGACTGGGCCGTCGGGTCGATTTCCGGAACACTATCATCATCATGACTTCGAACATCGGAGCTCGTGACCTGAAAGATTTCGGAACGGGTATCGGTTTTGCGACCAAGACTCGGGTGGAAGGACAGGATGAAGCGGTGAAAACAACCATTCAGAATGCGTTGCGTAAGGCGTTCTCGCCCGAATTCCTGAACCGTCTGGATGATGTCATCATCTTCAACTCCCTCGAACGTGAACACCTGCACCGGATCATCGAACTGATGCTTGGAAAACTCTTCGCCCGCATCACTACGCTGGGTTACCGTGTAGAGCTGACGGAAGCCGCGAAAGACTTCCTTGCTAAGAAAGGATACGATCCTCAGTACGGAGCTCGTCCGCTGAACCGGGCCATCCAGCGTTACCTGGAAGATCCCGTAGCGGAAGAAATCCTGAAAGGAGATCTGGCTGAAGGAGACATTCTGTTAGCCGATCACGATGGAACCAGCGAAACGCTGTCGATCACGGCTAAAAAGCCAGAAACCATTACGGAAGAATAGATTTTAGTAGAGTAGAAGAAAAGAGCGGTGAAAGCCGCTCTTTTTTTATTGCCAGTTGGTGATGCGAAGTTTGCTGAAAAACTCTTCTTCCTGAATTTCTCTCACTTCACCGGGTTGTAAATTCTCCAGGGTTAAATCTTCAATGGATACCCGGATCAATCGCTGACAATGATGGTGAATGGCTTTCATCATCTTCCGGATCTGTCGAAATTTTCCTTCGGTCAGTGAAATCAGTAACCACGTGTGGGGACGGTCATCGGGGTATTCCCAGCCACTTTGAAACAAATGTTCGGGTTTCTGAACGATATCAACCTGGCAGGGAGCGGTGATGTAGTGCAAATCTCCCGTCACCGGAATGGCAACACCCGTTCGAAGGGCCTGGAGTGATTCCGGGCTTACGACTTTATAGACCTGAACCAAATACTTTCGCTCGTGAGGAATCTCTCCCTGAAACAGGAGTTTGGTAACTTTCTTGTTGGTAGTTAATAGTAGTAAACCTTCCGATTTATTATCCAGTCGTCCGATGCAATGCGTGCCTTCCGGAAAATGAAATGAAAGATCACTTAACATGGGTAAACCTTCGGTTCCTATAAATTGGGAAAGCATATTAAAAGGTTTATTAACCAGAAAATAGCGATGCTGAGACGTTTTATTCATGAGAATAACTCCGGAAAATAGTTCATAGAAAACTCCCGTATTAAAGGAGAAAAAAAGTTGATATCGTAATTTTTACGGTTGATATCATAAAAATGATAACCTATCTTTAAATAAAGGTATTGGTAAAGGAAAGCACTACCTTTGTTGTATGAATACGGAACAACCCCAGGGTAATACGGCTCTATTACTTGAATTAGTTACCTATAAAATGCCCTTTGGAAAACACAAAGATTCCCTGATTACAAACTTACCTGTATCCTACCTGGAATGGTTTGCCCGCGAGGGATTCCCCGATGGAAAATTGGGCATGCTCCTCCAGACGATGTACGAAATTAAACTCAACGGACTGGAGTATTTACTGGAAGGAGTTAAAAAAGAACGCTTCCGATGACTTCCCATTCCCGACTCCTCTATGCCTGTTTAGTCTTACTTACCATCATTGCTGGCTTGATTTCCCGCGAAATTAGCGAGATTCCTTTGTGGATTGGAGATGCGTTATGGGCCTTGATGATCTTTTGGGGAATAGCCATGCTTTTTCCCCGGCTAAAACTTATTTCCTTAACAATAGTTAGTATACTGGTTTGCTATGCGGTAGAAACTACTCAGCTGTATCAGGCAGAATGGATTAACAGTATCCGAAAAACCTTACCCGGCCGATTGATTCTGGGCCAGGGTTTCTTATGGTCTGATCTGGTGGCGTATGCAGCAGGAGTAATCAGCGGAGCATTAGTAAAGTTGGTATTTCTGAAAAAATAAAGAACAGTATTAATGCTCAGTTAATACGTTCTTTTTGACTTACAATAAATTTCGAAACCTGGGTAAATGGATCGGTTTATTTCCAGAAGATTCTAAATGTGAAAAAATCTTAATATCGGTAAGTGAAGTTTTAATCTTTGTTTTTCCCTTTACTTTTGTGGGATTTTCTGCTTTCCCAACGTACCATGAATGATTAATAATCAACGTATGAAAATAAAATTTACCTTCTTAACCTTTCTGTGTTCATTCCTGCTTTCTTCCTGGGCATACAGTCAGGTTACCATTACCTTTCCGGTGAAGCGGATGGTCTTTCAACGCAATACCGGCAACAGTGCCAGTGTTACCGTGGCGGGAAATTATGCCCAGAATGCCGATAAAGTGGAAGCTCGTTTCGTGGCCCGTAACGGGCAGGGAACCACCACTAACTGGACTCCAATAGCCGCGGGTAGTGGTGCCTTTCAGGGGGCTATTCAAGTGGCCGGGGGATGGTATGATGTGGAGGTTCGTTCTTCCGCGGGTGGAAATGTCCTTTCTACGAGTCGGCTGGAACGAGTAGGGGTAGGAGAGGTTTTTGTCATTGCCGGACAGTCGAACGGACAGGGGCGTCCTGATCAGACGGATAATCCTGCTCCTCAGGATGACCGGATTAACGTAATCACCAACTTTAGTAATAACGATTCCAACAGCCAGGATCCGGGCTCGCCTTTTCCAGTATTTGAGAAGATGGCTCAGGTCATGAATTATGCTCCTTACGGGATCAATGCCTGGCACTGGGGGCATCTGGGGGATCTGCTGACAGCTCGTCTGAATGTTCCGGTCTTATTCATTAATGCGGCCTATTCAGCAACCGGCGTTTACAACTGGGCTGAAAGTGCTCAGGGAAAGCCAACGGTTTTTCCCTTCGCTGCCGATGTTACCATGCCTGCCGGGATGCCTTATGCCAACCTGAGAATTGCTCTTCAGTATTATGGAAATCTGACCGGCGTTCGTTCCGTTTTATGGCATCAGGGTGAATGGGACGGTCTGGCCGGAACGTCTGCGGATAAGTACTACAATGAGTTGAGAACGGTAATTGAGAAGTCTCGCTCGGATTTCAGTAAAAACGTATCCTGGATGATTGCCCGGGTTTCCCTGTATCCCGATAACAATACCAGACCCAGTGTAATCGAAGGTCAGAACCGGGCCATTCAGAATGTGAGTAACTGCTTCGCAGGACCTGAAACGGATAACATTCAGAATCCCCGGAATCCGGCTGACCCCTGGCATTTCTACGGTGCGGACGCGATCAAAAAGCACGCCCAGGCCTGGTTCGATAATATTACCAATTCCAGCTTCCTGAGTGCGTCACAGCCTCAGTCCGCCTCGTCCATGCTGCAACTGGCGTATACCTGTGCGGGATCCAATCAGTTTGCCCTGAGTGTGCAAAATGGAAGAGGACAGAATTTCTGGATTAATGGGTCAAACGGCTCCACCCAGAGCGGTCAGAGCATCACTGGACAATCGGGAGTAACGTATTATGTCCGTAGCAAAGACGGCAGCGGAAATTCTGCATTTGCTCCTCCATTCACCGTTCCTAACGGCGTAGGAACGCCAAGTATTACGGCTTCCAGTTTAACATTTTGTCCCGGAGGAAGCACGGTTTTAACGGCCAATGGGGCCGGTTCTAATTTTGTATGGAGCAATGGACAGACCGGCAGAAGTATCACGGTAAGACAGGCGGGTAACTACACGGTAAAAATCAAGGATACCGGTGGTTGTGAGTCCGGCGATTCGGCTCCGGTGGAGGTCAAGTTAACGTCCGCCATTACCGCACCTGAAATTACTGCTTCGGCGAATGTGGTTTGCGAAGGCAGTTCAGTAATTCTGAGTGTTCCCACCAGTAGTAGTTATGAGTGGAGTAACGGAGAAAAAACGCAATCCATCACGGTTAGCACGGCCGGAAGTTACACGGTAAAAGTAAAAGATGCCGCGGGTTGCGAATCGGGCCTTTCCAGGGAATACAAGTTGACGACGGCACCGCTTCCCGCAGCACCCAAGCTGTCGGCTTCCGGGTCATTCACGAATCTATGCCCCGGAACGCAGGTAACCCTGAGTTCAACCGCCGGAAATGGGTACAAATGGAGTAACAATGCGACGGGACAAACGCTGGAGGTCTCCCAGCCCGGACGTTACACGGCCCAGGTTATTGATGCCAACGGATGCGTATCGCCTGCTTCTTCACCCATTGAAGTTACCTATACGTCCAAGCCTAATACGCCTGTCATTACCGCTTCTGGTAAGCTGGACATCTGTCAGGGAGAAGACATCAAGCTTTCAGCCACTAAATCAGATAATTATACCTGGTCAGATAATAACTCTACGCAGGAAATCACGGTAAATAAATCGGGCGAGTACAACGTATTCACCACAAACGCCAGTGGTTGTAAATCCGATTTGTCCAATACCATTCGGGTAACCGTTCATAGCCTGCCGGCCAAACCAACGGTCCTGGCCGCTCAGGGAACTTCAACGGTTTGTGATGGCAATGCGGTAACGCTGAATTCATCCGTTCAGGGAGCTACGTACGTCTGGAGCAGCGGAGATTCTGGTCCTTCCATTACTACCACCAAGGCGGGGAATTATTCAGTTACGGTAAAAGATCAGTACGGTTGTACGTCTCCGGTATCGGATGCATTGACCGTAGCCGTTCGGCCTTTACCAGCCACGCCAACGATTGCCGCCAGTGGCCCGGTAGCCAATTTCTGCCCCGAAAATCCAGTGACGTTAAGCTCTCCATCGGCTCAAAAATATACCTGGAGTAATGGATCCAGTAACCAGTCGATTTCAGTCAATCAGGAAGGAACCTTTACACTCAAGGTAACCGATGAATTTGGCTGTACATCCTTAACCTCAGCGGCCGTACAGGTAAAACCTTTTCCTAAACCGGCTACTCCAGTGGTAACGGCCTCCCGTAACCCATCCTTCTGCGAAGGCGAAAGCGTCACGCTGGTTTCCACTTCGGGCGATAGTTACAGCTGGTCAGGAAATCAGCAGACGAAAGAGATTACCGTAACCCAATCGGGTGAATTTTCGCTGGTGACGGTGAGTAACAATGGCTGTCGTTCCGATCAGTCTAATAAGGTTACCGTAACCGTACATCCGCTCCCTGCCAAGCCGCAAATCTCGGCCAGTGGCTCTACCTCCCTGTGTACGGGTGGCTCGGTTAATCTAACGAGCTCTCCCGGAGCTGGGTATTCCTATGCCTGGAGCAACGGAGCGAACAATCAAACCATTAGTGTCAGTACCGGAGGGGCGTATAAAGTAAAGGTTACGGACGCCTTTGGTTGCGGATCAGCGGAATCGGACGTAGTAACGGTAGTCGTGAATCCTCGTCCGGCCAAACCTGTCATTCAGGTACAGGGGTCAACGACTTTTTGTGCCGATAAAAATGTAACGCTTCAGGCGGGCTCCACGGAAACGTCTTTCGTCTGGAGTTCGGGCGAAACGAGTTCTGCCATTGTCGTCTCCAAGCCGGGTACGTACAGTGTACAGGCCATGAATATTTACAACTGTCTGTCGGTTGCTTCGGATGCCGTAACAACTTCCGTGCGGGCCTTACCCCAGGCTCCCGTCATTCGTGCGGTAGGAGATGTTGAATTTTGCGAAGGAGGTGCGGTTACGCTGGTTTCTGATAACAGCGATCTGAAGCACAGCTGGATTGGCAATACTGATACGAAAAACAGCATCTCGGTTTCTCAAACGGGTACGTATACGGCTCGGGTAATGGATGAAATTGGCTGTACGTCGGTAGTTTCCAATGCCATTCAGGTCAAAGCTGATCCACTTCCGACTACCCCAACTATTACGCAGGTGGGTACCTATAAATTGCAGGCGGGCGGTAATGGAGAAATTTTCCACTGGAAACGGGATAACCAAATCCTGGCTTTCCAGGAATCTGTCATCAAGGCCGGAGCCAGCGGCATGTACACGGTGCAGTCTGAGTTAGTGTACCGGGTTGCTGCGGGTAAAACGCTTTCCTGCTTGTCTAAAGATGTCGCTAGCTTAAGGTTTACACTTGATCCTAACAATCAGGAGCTGAGCGTATATCCCATTCCTGTGGTGAAGGGTCGGGTAACAATTGAGACGCTGAAAGGACTCAAAAATGTGACCATTCGTCTTTTCACAATGGCGGGTAAGCAGATCTACGAACATAAAATGGCTTCTCTGGACGATACGGAGACGATTCTGGTCAATGAAAGTTCAGGAATGCTGATCATGGTCGTAGATGCAGACGGTTTCCACACCACCAAACGCTTAGTGGTTCATTCCTATTAACATGACAGCGATTGAGTCCCATTAAAAAGTCCCCGGTCATACGACCGGGGACTTTTTAATGGGACTCAATCGCTGTCTAAAGCTCCTTTTTCATACAAACGCTGTTTTCCACTCCTACGTATTGTCCGTAATTCGGGATAGGCTGGTAACCACTTCGGGTATATAAAGCAATGGCAGGTTGTTGCCTCCGGCCCGTTTCCAGCACGCAGGCCGTATAACCCAATTCCCGGGCCCAGCTTTCCAGTTCGCTTAACACCAGTTGGGCTATTCGCTGGCCCCGCCGCTCCGCCTGAACGTACATCCGTTTCACTTCCATAGCGTGTTCATCGAAAGCCTTGATGGCTCCACAACCCACGGGTTGATCTTGATCATAGGCCACGACTACTTCTTTAATCGCGTCTACCTGGTTGTATTGGGAATAAAAGGCGTGGTCTTCTCCATCAATGCTGGAGAGGTAGGCATCCAGTTCCTGAACTAAAAAACGGAAATCTGGATTTTCGGAATGGGTTCGCAATAGCGTAATCATTTCACGGAGGGATTAAGAAAGAGAGCAAATGTTGCTGTTGGTAGCGAAGTAAAAGAAAATTTATGGAATGGGGTCAAGGCGGGTATAAAAGCAAGGACCTGAACCCTGAAATCGGCAGCTCGCAATAAATCATCCCAAACAATCCTCTTTCGATGAGTCTTATTCCGTATGAATAGCTAATTTTGGGACCTAAATCGTATGTATTCCGAGCTGATGCCCGGAGCTTTAGTTTTTACTCATGAGCCAGGATTTCCTCCGTATAGCCGTTCAAAAGTCCGGTCGCCTCAGCGAAGACTCTCTTTCATTATTCAAGGAATGTGGAATTAAATTTGATTCCAAAGCCGGAAAACTCAAAACTACTGCCAGCAATTTCCCCGCTGAATTCTTATTCCTTCGGGACGATGATATTCCGGGCTACGTAGAAGATGGCGTGGCCGATATCGGTATTGTGGGAGAAAACGTGCAGGTAGAAACCGGCCGTAAAGTCGATATCGCCAAGAAATTAGGTTTTTCCAAGTGCCGTTTATCCATTGCCCTTCCCCGCGGCGATAGTTACGAGGGCGTGAAAGACCTGCACGGCAAAAGCATTGCCACCAGTTATCCGGTTATTCTGGGTAATTTCCTGAAAGAAAATGAAATCGAAGCCGAAATCCACGAAATCAGTGGTTCGGTGGAAATCGCCCCCAGCATTGGGTTAACCCACGCCGTGTGTGACATCGTTTCTTCAGGAAGTACGCTGCTGGCGAATGGTCTTTCCGAAGTAGAAGTAATCTTCCGTTCGGAAGCCGTCATGATTGCTAACTCTTCCCTAAGCGACGAGAAAAAAGCGATTCTATCGAAGTTACTGTTCCGTATTCAGGCCGTTCAGACCGCGAAAAATAACAAATACGTTGTTCTGAACGCTCCGAATGACAAACTGGAGGCCATTACCGCCCTGCTTCCGGGGATGAAAGCTCCCACGATTGTTCCCCTGGGAACAGAAGGCTGGTCTGCCGTTCATTCGGTATTAAGCGAAGAAGACTTCTGGGATAAAATTGATGCCCTGCGTCTGGCCGGAGCCGAAGGAATTCTGGTCGTACCGATTGAAAAGATGATTTACTAGTTTCGAACGCATAGACTCATGCAACTTATTCGTTATCCCGAACCGGAAACCTGGGATGCTATCCTGGCCCGTCCGGTGCAGCAAATGGCTCAGATTGAGCAATTGGTTCAACCCATTTTGCAGCAGGTACGGGATCATGGTGATGCGGCTCTCCGCGAGTTCGCCTTAAAATTTGATAACGTTCAGCTGGACGGTCTGCAGGTGCCTCTGGAAGTGGTGGAAGTGGCCGAACGTCAGCTTTCACCGGAACTGAAAGAAGCCATTCAGCAGGCGGCTTCCAATATTGTGACGTTTCACTCGGCTCAGCGTCAGTTACCCGAAAAGATTGAAACCATGCCGGGCGTTACCTGCTGGCGAAAATCAGTGGGTATTGATAAAGTCGGGATTTATATTCCGGGGGGAACGGCTCCCTTGTTCAGTACGGTTCTGATGCTAGGAATCCCGGCCAAACTGGCGGGTTGCAAAGAAATCGTGTTATGCTCACCCAGCCAGCACCCGGCCATTCTTTACGCGGCCAAGCTGGTGGGGGTGACGAAGGTATATAAAATTGGGGGAGCTCAGGCCATTGCGGCCATGGCCTACGGGACCGAGAGTATTCCACAAGTGTATAAGATATTCGGACCGGGTAACCAGTTCGTAACGGCAGCAAAAATGCTGGTCGCGAAGGAAGGTATTGCCATTGATATGCCCGCCGGCCCCAGCGAAGTAGCCGTGTTTGCGGATGACTCCGCCAATCCTGCTTTTGTGGCGGCCGATTTATTATCCCAGGCTGAACACGGCAAAGACAGTCAGGTATTACTGGTTTCGACCTCGGAAGAAGTGCTCATCCGCAGCATGCAGGAAGTGGAAAAGCAGGTACGGGAGTTACCCCGCGAAGATTTTGCTACCCAGGCTCTTGATAACTCCAAAGCCATTCTGGTCAGGGATGAACGGGAAGCTCTGGATCTGCTGAATGCGTATGCCGCGGAACATTTAATTCTGGCGGTAGAAAACGCCGAGGCCTTATCGGAAGAAATAACCAATGCCGGTTCCATTTTTCTGGGCCATTACACGCCTGAATCGGCGGGAGATTATGCTTCGGGAACCAACCACACCTTACCCACGAATGGCTACGCCCGGGCGTACTCAGGGGTTTCGCTGGATAGTTTCGTGAAGAAAATTACCGTGCAGTCCATTTCAGAGGAAGGACTGAAAAACATCGGTTCGACGATTATGGAAATGGCCGCCGCCGAATCGCTCGATGCCCACAAAAGAGCCGTAGAAATCCGACTAAGCGAGTTGGGAGTTTAGGGTTTTGAGTTTTGTGTTGAAAAGTATTATATGGGAATAGTTTGGCTGAGTTTCTAACTCAAAACCCCAAACTCAAAACCCCAAACACTAACCATGTTTATTTTAGAAAGATTAATACGTCCGCACCTGCTTGCTTTGACCCCTTATTCATCCGCTCGCGATGAATACAGCGGCAAAGAAGGCGTGTTTCTGGATGCCAACGAAAACCCCCTGGGTTCTTCGACTGACGAAAATTTTAACCGCTATCCCGATCCGTATCAGTGGGCGGTGAAGGAGAAACTGGCTCCCATCAAAGGCGTTCGGACCAGCCAGATTTTGCTCGGAAATGGTTCGGATGAACCTATCGATCTGCTGGTGCGGGCCTTTGCTGAACCTAAAGAAGATCACATTCTGATTTTGCCGCCTACGTACGGCATGTACGAAGTGTCCGCAAATATTCAGAATGTAGCCGTCAAAAAAGTAGCCCTGACTCCGGATTTTCAGATCGACGTAGATGCCGTTCTGGCGGCTGTGGATGAACACACCAAGATCATTTGGTTATGCTCCCCCAATAACCCTTCGGGAAATCTGTTACGCCGGGAGGATCTATTACGGATCATCGAAGGAATGTCCTGCATGGTAGTGGTGGATGAAGCGTATATTGATTTCGCCGCCGATGCCACGATGATTCCTTTCCTGGATCAATACCCCAATCTGGTGGTTCTGCAGACGTTCTCCAAGGCCTGGGGCCTGGCCGGACTACGCGTGGGAATGTGTTTTGCCAGCGAAGCCATCATTGCCTTGCTGAACAAAATCAAATCGCCCTATAACATCAGCAGTATAACTCAGCGGTTGTTACTCGAAGCTCTGGATCATGTGGGCAAGAAAGACGAAATGGTGCAGGTAATCGCCATTAACCGGGAGCGGTTACGTCAGCGGCTGGAAGAATTACCGAATGTGGAGCACGTCTTTCCTACGGACTCTAACCAGCTGTTAGTCAGATTTCAGGATTCAGCCGCCGTTTTTTCATACCTGCTCGAACACAAAATCATCGTTAGAGATCGTTCTAAGGTGAAACACTGCGATAACTGCCTCCGCATTTCGGTGGGTACACAGCAGGAGGATGATGTTTTGCTGGATTCATTGCATCAGTTTGCCCGAATGCTCGTCAATAGTTAGTATCTGTAGTTTTGCTTGTGTGTCGTGAAGGAGATCTGTCTCGGATCTCCTTCACTGTAAGTAAAGGTTCCTCCAGCCATATCACCTATCTCATTGGTCCATGAAATCAGTTTTTAAAACCAGTTTAGTAGCTCTGGCCTTTGCGGCCTCCATTCCGTTTGCACAGGCTCAGAAATTGACTCCCATCCCCGAAAGAAAATTTGCCGTCGGGTTTAAGGTAGGGGAACCGTTAGGTCTTAACGCCCGATTGTATACCAAAAGTAACCGGGCTCTGGACGTAAGTTTCGGTACCTACGGAATGCTCTGGGGATCTAATCGTAAGTACGGTCCCCACGGAAGATTTAAAAATACTGGCTGGGCGATAAATGCCAATTACCTGTTTCTGACGAATCGCGAGGAGAAAAACTTCCAGGCCTATTATGGGTTTGGTGGGCAGATTACCAGCCGCCGCAGTTATCCCGATCGTCTGGCACCCTACAACGCTTACGAAAATCGTACCGGACTGGGAGCCAGTGGTCTGGCTGGTGTAGAATACTTTTTGCCTCAGTCTCCTCTGTCTTTATTTGTAGATGCCGGTTTATATCTGGAAGTCTTACCCGTCCCGATGTTCATGCACGTACAGGGCGGTATCGGAACCCGATTTAACTTCTAAGATTTTCATTTTCAGAGGTTAGTTGATAGATAGCTCCAAAGAACGTTAAGATTTCTGGAAGAAAGATTCAGAATTAGACGAAAGGCGAGTAACTTCATACTTCATTAACCGAAGCAGGCTCTGCCTGCTTTTTTCTTCTGTAATGTTTACCATCTATGCAGCCTCTGCGGGTTCTGGAAAGACCTTTACGCTAACGAGAGAATTTTTACAACTGGCCCTGGGGAACAATCCGGACCCGGATGGGCAGCTGAAATTCAGTCCGTATTACTTTCAGCATATTCTGGCGGTAACCTTTACCAATGATGCCGCTCACGAGATGAAAGAGCGGATCATGAATCGACTTCTCGAACTCAGGAAGTATGACCAGCTTACGGAGCAGGAAAAGAAAAACCTGAAACCTTTTGTTGATCAGCTACTGGCAGGCATTACCGATCCGGTTACGAAAAAAAGTATTACTGAAGCTGAACTGCAAAACCGGGCGGCTCAGACCTTTCAGGTACTATTGCACCAGTACGGTCGACTTTCGGTATCAACGATTGATAGTTTTACCCAACGCGTCGTATCGGCTTTTACCGAAGAGCTGGGCATTCCCTACAATTTTGAAGTAAGTCTGGAATCGGATGTGCTGGTGGCGGCGGGAGTCGAACAGTTGCTGTCGAAAGTAGGGCAGGCGGAATTCACTCAGTTAACCGTCGTTCTGGAAGAACTGGTGGCCGAGCTGGCCGATCAGGGGAAAAGCTGGAAATCGCTGCAAACGGAGTTACTATCCGTCGGAAAGAAAATTCTGGATGATAAGCACCGCGATGCTCTAAAAAAACTCGAAGACTTAAGTACCGCTGATTTCTGGGAAATCCGGAAGAAAATCCGGGATTATTGCGGCTGTCAGGATGCAGAATACCGTCGGCTTGGAAAAATCGCCGTGGAGTTAATCGAAGAAAAGGCCGCTCTGACCATTGCGGATTTTAGTTATGGCTCTGCCGGAGCCGCCGGATTTTTACAGAAAGTTCGTGACGGAGAAAAAACCTTCTCGGAAGGAATCGCTAACCGATTGTACGCCGTGGTGCGTCGGGAGCAAAACTGGCTGAAAGCTAAAGTAGCCTTACCCATTCTTTCCAGCTTTGAATCCATTGAATCGGAGCTGGAAGTCATTGGTCGTGAATTAATCCAGTTATACGAATCACAGATTCAGAAATACACGCTTTGTCTGGAAATCGACAAACATCTGCATAAGCTGGCTTTGCTTAAGCAATTGTCCGACGAAGTAAAGGCCATTGAGGATCATTCGGGGCAAATTCATATCTCACGGTTTAATCAGTCCATTCTGAATATTGTGCTCTCCGAGCCGATTCCCTTCCTTTACGAACGCCTTGGAGAAAAGTTTCATCACATCCTCATCGACGAATTTCAGGATACTTCACAACTTCAGTGGCTCAACTTTATGCCTCTGATTGACAATAGCTTATCGTCTGATCATTACAATCTGGTAGTGGGTGATGCCAAACAGAGTATCTACCGTTTCCGGGGCGGAGAAATGGAGCAGCTCGTGCACCTGCACGAAGGTCGCGACCTGACTCCCATGTTACCCGCCGGAAACGAGGTGAACTGGAACGTAGGCGATCGCTTACTGACCATCAAAGGAAAGTTACACCCGGAAGTGCTGGATTTCAATCGTCGGAGTTGCCGGGAAATTGTTGAGTTTAATAACTCGATCCTGAAGCATATTCTGGCGAATCAGGTTTCGGCCGAATGGGAAGCTACTCCCCGCATCTACAGTTCTTACGTTCAGAAAAGTCCCGATAACCCGAAATGTGGAGGGCACGTCCAGATTGACTTCCTCGACAGCTCCAGACCGGCAACCCCTGAATTTGTGCTGGAACAGATTGCCGCGTGTCTGGCCGATGGTTACTCGTATAAAGACATTGCCATTTTGTGCCGGAAGAACAAACACGCCCGTCAACTGGCTGACACTTTAACGGCCCGGGGCATTCAGGTCATCTCGGCGGATTCGTTACTGGTGAGTGCCTCTCCGGTGGTTAACCTGATTATCGCCTTCCTGCGGGTATTAAATACGCCCGATCAGTCGCTGGTGAAATATGAGGCCGCCTATTTGTTCTTGAAAGAAATTCAGGGTCAGGTTCCCGAAGAAAAAGTAAATACCCGGATCCGGCAGATGGTCGAAGCTCCGGACATGAAAGCCTTCTGGAACTGGATCCAGGAAAAGGAAGCGGAGAAGAAGCCAGCGGAGGTTCTTCAGAATCCCGAAAAGGAAGAGAATAAGCTCAACTCGTATCGAATGCAGCGAGCCAGTTTATTTGAAACCTGCGAAGAGTTAATTACTCGGTTTCAGCTATTCGATAAACCCGATCAGTCTGATTACCTGTTCCGCTTTCTGGATTACGTGCAGGATTTTTCCACTCGTAAAAGCGGCCATCTGAATGATTTTTTACTGGATTGGGAACAGCAAAAGAACAAACTCTGCGTCAGTTCGCCCAAGGGAGCGGACGCCGTGTGTATTCAAACCATCCATAAATCGAAAGGGCTGGAATTCCCGGTTGTGTTACTGCCTTATGCCAACTGGAGTTTTAAAAACAATCTCTGGGATGAAATCTGGGGTGATCTGGAAAGTCTGGAGGCCGAGGAGTTAACGCTTTCGGCCGCAGAGGAAAAACCATCTCGTCGACTGGCTGTGGCTCCGTTTTCGGTTTCGCAGAAACTGGCAGGCACGCACTTGAAAGAGGCCTATGAGCGGGAAACGGAACAAACCTTCTTGGATAATCTCAATTTATTATACGTTGCCCTGACCCGACCCATTGAGCGGGTCTACATTTCGATGGAAACCAAGCTTTCAAAAAAGGGCGAGGTGACGGGACTGAAGGATACGGTCGGCGTTTTCTTTTCTGACTTTGTAAATGCCTGTGAAGGTACGCATATCCTTGCTCAGGGCGTAGAACGCACCCGAAAGGAGCAGAAGGCAGAGCAGGATAAGATGGTGATTACGAAAATCATTACCCGACCGAAAGTAGGAGGAATGCGACTTCGGCGACAGACCGACAGCCTGAGTGCTCTGGACTCATTTGCTTTACAAAAGGACTGGGGCAACAAAGCTCACATCGTTATGCGGGAAATCAATACGCCAGAGGATGTTCCGGTAGTGATTGACCGGATGCAGAAACGGGGCCTGCTGGATAAAGCCCAGGTAACGCGTATGCAGGAAGCCATTGACCGGATTCTGAGCCGGGAAGAAATGAAGCCGTATTTCGAAATGCCGGCTGAGTTTCTGTCCGAGCGGGAAATCCTGATGCCTGACGGAAAGGTAATCCGTCCCGACCGGGTGGTCATTCGCCCCGATCGCACGATTGCCATTCTGGATTATAAAACCGGCCAGCCCCGGGATAGTCACAAAGATCAAATCAAACAATACGCCCGTCGTTATCGCGAAATGGGATATGAACATATTGAGGCCTGGGTTGTCTATCTGGAATCCGGCGAACTGGTTCAGGTTAGTTAGTTTTGAACGGCCGCCGCTGCGGTTTTGAGTTTTGAGTTTTGAGTTTTGAGTTTTCAGTTTTCAGTTTTCAGTTTTCAGTTTTCAGTTGGAAAGTAAAACTAGTAAAGGTAAGGCGAGCCGTTTGGAACTGAAAGTTATAACCCCAGCCGGGTTATCTTCCTGCCCTGGCTGGTGTCTCACCAGCCAGCTGTAAAGCAAGCGATTGGTGAGGACACCAACCCCGGCGGAGACCATGGCAGAAGAAAGACACAACCCCAGCGGGGTTAAATCTGGATAGCCCCCGGCTGGATAGCCCCGGATGCTAATCCGGGGTGATAACCGGGTTATCTTCCTGCCCTGGCTGGTGTCTTACCAGCCAGCTGTAAAGTAAGGGGTTGGTGAGGACACCAACCCCGGCGGAGACCATGGCAGAAGAAAGACATAACCCCGGCGGGATTAAATCTGGATAGTCCCGGCTGGATAGTCCCGGATGCTAATCCGGGTGATAACCGGGTTACCTTCCCGCCCTGGCTGGTCTCTCACCAGCCAGCTGTAAGGCAAGCGATTGGTGAGGACACCAACCCCGGCGGATGATTAACTAACTGAAAACCGTAAACCAATCGGTCTTAAATATTTTAAAATGAATACCGCAGTAACATTTGTCTCAGGTCAGTTATCCATTTCGGCTCGTTCGGTTGAGCAAACCATTCAGTTACTGGATGAAGGCGGAACGGTTCCCTTCATTGCCCGTTATCGCAAGGAAGCAACAGGCAGCCTGGACGAAGTCCAGATTCAGCAGATCAAAGAACAGTACGAGAAATTCAGGGAAGTTGAAAAACGCCGGGAAAGCATAATTCAGTCCATTACTGAGCAGGGAAAACTTACGGCTGATTTACGAAAGCAACTCGAGCAGGCCATCACTCTGACTCAGCTCGAAGATATATACCTGCCTTATAAGCCCAAGCGTAAAACCAGAGCCAGCATGGCCATTGAAAAGGGCCTGGAACCGCTGGCAAAATTAATCTTCGAACAACGCGAGCGGGACATTGAAAGAAAGGCTCAGTCATTCGTTACGGATCAGGTTCCCACGCTGGAGGATGCCTATCAGGGAGCCAGTGATATCATGGCCGAATGGATTGCCGAAAACGCCGATGCCCGTACGGCCATTCGCCGGGTGTTTGAACGTCAGGCGATGGTGTACTCAAAGGTAAAAAAGAACAAAGAATCGGAGGGAGCCAAGTACCGGGATTACTTCGATTTCTCAGAAGAACTTCGTAAAATTCCCTCGCACCGCCTGCTGGCCATGCGTCGGGGAGAGGAAGAAGGAATTTTATCCATCAGTATTACTCCGGAAGAAGAAAGTGCTCTTACTCAGCTAGACCGATTGTTCGTTCGGGGACAGTCGCCTGCCAAACCTTTTCTGGAGGACGCTATCACCGATAGCTACAAACGGTTACTCAAGCCCAGCATTGAAAACGAATTTGCCCGACTTTCCAAAGAAAAAGCGGATGCCGAAGCCATTACTATTTTCACGGGTAACCTCCGGCAATTGCTACTATCTTCACCTTTGGGCCAGAAGCGGGTATTAGCCATTGATCCCGGCTACCGGACGGGCTGTAAAACGACTTGTCTGGATGCACAGGGTAACCTGATCGCGGACACGGTTATCTATCCATTTGATAAAAAACCGGAAGCTGAAGCTAAAATCCGTCAATTGGTAACGAGTTATCAAATGGAAGCTCTGGCGGTGGGTAACGGAACAGCGGGGCGGGAAACGGAAGATTTCCTGAAAAGCCTGAACCTTGATCTGCCCATTTTTATGGTCTCTGAACAGGGAGCTTCGATTTACTCAGCTTCGGAAGTCGCCCGCGAAGAATTTCCGGATAAAGACATTACCGTTCGGGGAGCGGTGTCAATTGGCCGTCGGTTGATGGACCCACTGGCTGAGCTGGTGAAAATTGATCCCAAGTCCATTGGCGTAGGACAGTATCAGCACGATGTCGATCAGGGCGACCTGAAGAAAAGCCTGGATACGGTGGTGGAGAGCTGTGTCAATGCCGTCGGAGTGAACCTGAATACGGCCAGTAAGCACCTGTTGAGCTACGTTTCCGGACTGGGACCTTCCTTGGCTCAGAACATCGTGACGTATCGAAAAGAAAACGGAGCATTCAAGTCCCGGAAAGAGTTGATGAAGGTGCCACGTCTGGGCGGTAAAGCTTTCGAGCAAAGTGCGGGCTTTCTCCGGATTCCGGAAGCCAGTAATCCGCTGGATAATTCCGCCGTTCATCCCGAAAGCTACACGGTCGTCGAACGGATGGCAAAAGATTTGGGCATTACAGTACAGCAGTTAATCGAGCAACCCGATCAGCGGAAAAAAGTACAGTTGACCCGATACGTAACGGAAAAGACCGGCTTACCTACGCTTCAGGATATCATTACGGAACTGGAAAAACCCGGGCGTGATCCCCGTCAGCCATTGGCTGCTTTTGAGTTTGACGCTTCCGTTCGCAAGCCGGAAGATTTGAGAGAAGGGATGATTTTGCCCGGAATTGTCACCAATATTACGGCTTTTGGAGCTTTTGTGGACATTGGTGTAAAACAAGACGGCCTTGTTCACGTTTCACAATTGTCGAATCGTTTCGTTCGGGACCCTAACGAAGTAGTAAAGCTACAGCAACAGGTTCAGGTAAAGGTGGTCGAAATTGATTTAGCTCGCAAACGCATTGCTCTGAGCATGAAATTCTAGGTTTCTGCCGGGCTTCAATCGGATTCGGTTCATTGAAAAATATGCCTGAACTATTGTCGTTATTAAAGCTGAAATGCTACCTTCAAGCCGATAAGAGGCTTTTTTATACAAAGTTTTTTATCAGTCAACCTCTTTTAATAAGCTGACTATCAGACTTGTTCTGGTAGTCTCTTTCATCACTTACTTAAACTCCGGCCTATGAGTTTTCGGATCTTTCCGCTCCTTTGTATGCTGAGTATTTTACTTAGTTCCTGTGAATTGTTTCGTACTACCACCCGGTCAGCTCCGGCTAGTAGGCAAACGGCCAGCCGCCCGGCTCACCGGCCATCGGGTAACTCTGGTCATGTAACGCGTTCCTCGGGTGGAGCTGCTTCTGCCAGTACGGCTTCGAAACCGTATATTCCGATGACCAAAAAAGCGGAGTATAATCCAAAAGCCGTACGTTACCAGAATCAGGTGGTGAATGATTTGATTAATACCGCGAAGAGTTACGGTGGAACGGGCTATCGCACGGGTGGAGGTACGAGTGTGGGACTCGACTGTTCGGGTCTGGTGCAGGTCAGTTTCAAGCAGATTGGACTCAAGTTACCCCGGACCGCTGCCGAACAGGCAGTAGTGGGTCAGACGATTGCCGTTGAAGAGCTACGCCCCGGCGATCTGGTTTTTTTTAACACTGATTTCAAAGGAAAATCAATTTCCAAAATCAACCATACCGGAATCGTTACTCACGTCAAGGGCGAGGAGGGCATCATGTTCATTCACGCTTCCAGCAGCCGCGGCGTGATTGAAGACAACCTGTACGCGGACTACTGGCAGCGAGGATTCATTAAAGCTACCCGCTTACTGGATTAAGCCCGGAGTTTTTCCCAGTCGGAATGTCTCTGAAGATAAACTTTGACGAAGGGGCAGTAAGGCACCATTTTCAGCTCGTTTTCTTCCAGATACTGGAAAACCTTCTCAACGATGGCTGAACCCACGCCCTGGCCTTCGTAGTTTTCCGGCACTTCGGTATGATCCAGGGCCAGCGTTTTTTCATCCAGCCAGCGGTAGGCCACAATGGCCATATCGTTTTCAAGGGGTAACTCAAACTGCTGGTCAGCCTCATTATGGCGAAGCTCTATCTTCTTGATTTCCATGGAGATATGTTTTTAATGCTAAAGTAATAACGTTGGAAGCATCCGCACTTTTGCGGGTGCTTTTTTATTAAGCTGAGGGATAATCGATTTGTTCGCCCGTGTGAACCGTACCTTTCGGCTCCTTCAAATATTTCCAGCCCTCGCTGATGAATCCCGTTCCGTATCCGATCATTTGAACGAAAACAGCCTGAATACTTAAGCTGGCTACGGTCATGCTTTTATTTTGTTTCCAGGAATCAAAAAAGATCATCAGGCAGTAGGCGAGTAATACCAGTAACGAAAGCTGAAACACAGGTCTGAACACCAGGAACTGTAGAGGAAAACTAAAAATCCAGACCGTGAAAACCGCCGGGAAAAAGTGTACCAGCTTCAGCGTATCCGGGAAAAATCGGGTAATATTAATCCGGGCCCGTCCAAAAAACTTCAGCTGCCGAAAGAATGCAGGAAATGTACTGCGGCGTTTATGGTAAATGAACGCATCCGGAATCAGAGCACTTTTAAAGCCCAGCGATAAAGCTTTGATGCTGAAAATAATGTCTTCTCCCATGCGGGTAATGCGAAAGCCGCCCGTCTCTTCCCAGACTTCCCGGCTTAGCCCCATATTAAAGCTTCGGGGATGAAAAGTACCCCCCGCATTTTTAGCTTTCCCGCGAATGCCGCCCGTCGTAAATAACGAGGTCATTGAATAACTAATGGCTTTCTGAATGGGACTGAAACTCGGATGATCCCGATCCGGCCCTCCGAATAAATCCAGCTGTTGCCGATCAATTTTCCGATTCACGATTTCCAGGTAATCTGGTTCTACCAGAGCGTCGGAATCCAGAATAATGAACCAGTCTCCGGTCGCCCGCTGCATGCCGTAGTTACGGGCAAAGCCCTGTCCGCTGTTGGGTTTTTCATAATAGTGAATCGCCAGTTGAGACTGAAACTGCGTCACTACCGATTCCGCCCGAACACGGGAGCCATCCTCTACCACCACTACCTCAAAATGGGAGTACGTTTGTCGGGACAGGGTTTCGAGTAACTCCGCCAGTTCGTCTGGACGGTTAAAGACGGGAATGATGATGGAAAAACGACGCATAGAAAACGAAAGAAGGACAAAACTATAAAGCTTTGTCCTTCTTTGTATATGAAATTCGGAACGATTTTACGCTCCGCCCAATACTTCAATCAGCGATACTTCGTGAGCCGCAATGATTTGATCGACAATTTCGTCCGTTAATGCATAGGACAGAAAGAGGCTTTCAAACTGCGAAGGAGCCAGATAAATGCCGCGTTTCAGCATGGCCTGGAAGTAGGCACCAAAAAGCGACAGATCAGAGGCCTTGGCCGAGTTAAAATCCGTTACCTTTTCTTCGTTGAAGAATAAGGTGTACATGGAACCAATGCGATTAATCGTGTAATTTTTTCCGGCTTTTTTATTTCCGGCTCTTAAGCCATTTTCCAGCTTGGCCCCGATGCGGTCCAGCTCCGTATAAACGCCGGGGTTTTCGTTCAGGTACGTTAACATGGCTTTTCCCGCTGCCATGGCAATCGGGTTACCCGAAAGGGTTCCGGCCTGATATACCGGACCGGCGGGTGAAACGAAGTCCATGATCTCCTTACGTCCACCGTAGGCACCTACGGGCATGCCACCACCGATGATTTTTCCCAGAGTCGTCAGGTCCGGACGAACGGATGTGATCCCCTGAAAACCGGAAGCCGAGAGGCGGAAGCCCGTCATAACTTCGTCAAAAATCAACAAAATACCTTCCTGATCGCAGATTTCGCGGAGTCCTTCCAGAAAGCCCGGTTCTGGTAAAACCAGTCCCATATTACCCACCACGGGTTCCAGAATGAGGGCGGCAATCTGGTTTTTATTGGCCTCAACCAGAGCTTTAACGGCGTCAAGGTCATTGAACGGAGCCGTTAAGGTATCATTAGCAACGCCTTTCGTGACACCGGGACTGTCAGGAACGCCCATCGTCACGGCACCGCTACCCGCGGCAATGAGGAAGCTGTCACCGTGACCGTGGTAACAACCTTCAAACTTGATCATTTTCTCACGGCCCGTGAACCCACGAGCCACCCGAATGGCTGACATCGTTGCTTCGGTACCGGAATTAACCATCCGTACTTTTTCAATCGAGGGAACCATAGAGATGATCAATTCGGCGATTTCAACCTCACGACGGGTCGGAGCCCCAAACGAAAAGGAATGCTGAACGGCATCAGAAACGGCCTTCTGAATCATCTCGTTGGCGTGACCCAGAATCATCGGTCCCCAGGAGTTAATCAAGTCAACGTAGGTATTGTCGTCTTCATCGACGAGGTAAGGACCTTTGGCGGATTTGATGAAAATGGGATTACCACCCACGGCCCGGAATGCCCGTACGGGAGAGTTGACTCCGCCGGGAATCACTTCTTTGGCCTGTTGAAAAAGTTGTTCTGAATTTGTCATAGGAATTATGTCGAAGAAGTAAGGTCAACGTTATAAACCTTACCTGATTATTTAACCGGCAAAAATTGATAGTTACTGAACTTAAGGATGGTAAAATTCTGATTGTCATTGGATTGACGGTAATCAAATCCACCCATGGTATAGCCGTCTTTGTAAGCCTGAGTTCGGGCTCCTCTGGTAAAATCTGATCCGTATTTACCTAACATTCGCCCAAAAAATAACATCGTATCATACCCCAGGTAAGCATACGAAGAAGGCAAAAGATTATACAGATTCAGGTATTGCTGACGGAACTCCAGCGTGGACGATTCCGTGTCGCTGGGATACATTGAATCAAAGAAATACACTTGAGAGCCTCTAAAAGAAGAAGCGGAAGAAGTAGCCAGATTAAAGGATTGATAGGGGATCAGCAGGGGCGAAGATAAAGAGCTGCGGTTATACCACGTCATGACGTTAGAGCCAGAACTCTGATAGGCACTCAGCACATGACCGGGTTTCTGTCCTTTCAGATCCGTGGTTGCCGATTCACTTAATCCGCGTTTAAATCCCAGTATTTTGTACCCCTGCGATTTGGCCAGACTCGCATAGGTAGCGGCCAGGAGTGAATCCTGACGCGAAGCTCCGTAGGTGATGTAAGCCGTTTTAGGAGTAAAGCGACTGGCGAATTGCAGGAGAGCTTTGGCCTGCGTTTCTACGGAAGGCTGCGTCAGGTATGTCAGGTCTTTCAGTAAGGAGCTATTGGTTGAAATCGGGTTCACGATGGGAATATTCCGGTCTGCGGCCCAGCTGGAAGCGATTTCATAGCTCAGGGGATACAGCGGGCCCACCAGCAGGTCGCTTTGCTGAAATTGCTCGTTGGTAAGCAAGCGTTTCATGCTGGCTTCGGAATTATCAACCTCGTAAGCCAGCAGATTAATCGTTACCGACTCGCTTTGCAGTTTCTTTACTGCAACTTTCATTCCGTCGTACAGATCAACAATGAACTGATTGGAACTAGCCGAAGTGCCGAGTTCATTCAGTCGGAACGGGAACAGTACTGCCACGTTATACGACTGCTTTTTACCTTTAGGCGGAATGTTGACATTGGCTTTCTTCTCAGTAACGGCCTTTTCAATGTCTTTGGGCTTTATAGAAAAACGGTTGGTGAGTTTATCAGCCAGGTCCAGATCAGCCTTGCTGGAAGAACGTTTCCGAATGAGGTAAACCAGATTTTCAGCAATAACCGGGTCCGTTGAATATTTATTATTCAGCTGCTTCAGGGTAGAAAGCTCGGTGCATTGCGACAGATAATAATTCTGCATCATCCGGGCATCTTCCGTGATTCTGGAATCAGGCAGACGTTTCAAAGCGTCTACCGCCGCGATGTACTGCTTTTCTTCAAAAAGAATGTTGGCGTAAAGGTAACGGGCATCCTCAAGTTTATTCCACTTAGGATAACGCGATTCCAGTTGACGAAGGTAGGAGCGGCTTTCGGTTAATCTGTTACTTTTCAGACTCGCCAGAGCCATGAAATAATGGCTGTAAGGAACCAGGTCGTTCTGGTAACGAACGTTGGTCAGGGGAGCAAAATATTCACGGGCCAGATCGTATTTTTTATCCCGAAGAGCCCGTTCGCCTTTCTGATACGCTTGCTGATATTCTTCAGAAGCCGTTTGGGCAAGGGTAGTCAGAGAAAAGATAACTCCGAGAAAAAGGCAGATGATTCTAAGCATGAATAAGTCGTTAAGCAAAAATAGAAATAGTCCCCGTTTCCAGGAACTACTCTCACGTGATTCGTAAAAAGAAGGTGCCATTAACGTGCAAAAAGCCCCTGACCAGTGCAGTAGGGGCTTTTTGCGGCTGTAATAGCTGAAATTATTTTTTCTTCTTAGCCTGAGCTTCCGCCTGCTTTTTAGCTTCTTCCGCAGCTTTCAGTTGCTTATCAAGCATTTCCGAAAACTTCGAACGTTTCTTCTCGCCCGTAGCAATTTTCCGACGGTTCTCGTTCAGAATAGCTTTGATTTTGTCTTCGTCCACAAATCGCTTGATGATCTGCTGCTGTCCGACGGTAATCAGGTTGGAAACCAGGTAATACCAGGCCAGACCCGCCGGGAAGGAGTTCATAATAAAGAAGAACACCAGCGGCATGATATATCCCAGTGTACGGTAGTCCACCGGACCAGCCGCAGCGGGCGTAGTCTGGTTGTTGTAATACGCGAACAGAATGCTGGATGCCGTCATCATCAGCGTAAATAAGCTGATGTGATTACCAATGACGGGCAATGAAAAACTGAAATGAATTAAATCGTCATACGCCGAAAGGTCATTGGACCACAGGAAAGGCTGTTGCCGTAATTCAATCAGGTTCGGGAAGAGGAAGAACACCGACATCAGAATGGGCAGTGTCAACAACTGCGGAATACAGCCCGAAAGCGGATTCACACCCACCTGCTGATACAGTTTCATCTGTTCCTGCTGCATCTTCTGAGCGTCATCGCCAATCTTCTCTTTCAGTTCGTTCAGCTCCGGTTGTAATACCCGCATCTTGGCCATGGAGATGTAACTCTTATAGGTCAATGGGGTTAAAATCAGCTTGATAATGAATACCAGAACCAGAATCAGTACGCCGTAATTGGAGATAAAGCCACCGAGAAGATTGAACAAAGGAACGAAAACAAAACGGTTCACTGGTTTCAGGAACGCGTAACCCAGATATACGTTTTCGTTGAATTCGGGAGCGACCTGCGATGTCAGCTGGTAGTCGTTGGGACCAAAGTATAACTTGAACTTGCCCTTACCGGCGGCCAGATCAGCCGCTGGAATTTGAACTTCCGCTTCGAGCGTTTTCAGGTTTTCCTGGTTGTTATCGGGGAAAGCCGTCGATTTCAGCTTCACACCGGACAGGTTGGTGCCTTCGCCTACTAATCCTGAAACGAAATACATTTGCTTGAAGGATAACCATTTGGCCGATTCTTCCAGCGTTTTTTCTTCCGTTCCTGAACTGTTAGGGCTCAGGTGATCGAACGATTCGTCGGCCGTGAAATAGTTGATGGTACTTTCGTTGCGAAGTTTATTTACGTCCTTTTCCGTCCGATCTATCTTGTGCGACCAGAACAAACGGGCATTACCACCAAAATTCTTGGCGTTTACGTCATAAGCTATCGAAAAGCCGCTACCCCCTAAGGTGTATCGTTGCTCGATGGTCTGACCGCCCGCCAGAGCCAGCGTAAATACAACACTGCCAGAACCGGATTCGCTGATGACCTGACTTTGGCTGGTAGTGGCAAAAAATAACTGACTAACGTCCACTTTGCCGGGACCATTGGGTAACTCAAGACCGAGTTTAGAGCCTTTTTCGTCGAACAGGTACAGCGGTTTCTGATCGTAAGTTTTGTAGTTTTTCAGTAAAACTTCTTTAATCTGACCACCCCTGGTGCTGAATTTGACGCGTACGTCTTTGTTCTCAAGGATGACATCGGTCGCGGTTCCTTTAGCGGCTGATGCGAAGGTTCCCAGTGCGGCAGTATCAAGCGTAGCCGTAGGAGAAACGTTTTTCTGAGGTACTCCTGCTTGTTGGGGTTTCTGGGGTTGCGGCTTTTCCTCGGGCATCAGAAGCTGATACCCCAGCAACATGCCAACAATCAAAAGCAACCCAATGATGGTATTACGATCCATAAGGATGTTTTAAGTGGGGAGAGTATTCTTCTCCGGCTGGTAATGAAATGAGACAATTAAAAAATAAGCACGCAAAGTTCGTAAACAATCACGAAAGCCCGGCCTGTGCAGTCAATTTTTCCAGTAAAGAGTGGAAATTAAGTTTGAGCGGTAAAGCCTGATGCCTTCGAGGCGAAGCCTGTTAAAGTGAAAATTACCCGGTTAGAGCTAAAAATTACTTTAGCACTAACCGGGTAATGATTTATTGGCTAGTAGGTTATAAGCATAAGCTTAGCTAGCCACGATGCTGATAGACTCGCGTTTAGCCAATGAGTAGTCCAGGGCAGCTTTGACGAACTTCACAAAAAGCGGAGCTGGGCTTAACACCGTACTTTTGTACTCAGGGTGAAACTGAACCCCGATAAAGAAGGGGTGTACGTCTGATTTCAGCTCGATAATCTCTACCAGTTTGCTTTCAGGATTAATGCCGGAAGTAACCAGACCTGCGTTGTTGAGTTGCTTCAGGTACGCATTGTTGAACTCATAGCGGTGACGGTGACGCTCGGAAATCTTTGTTTTTCCGTAGATCGAGTGAGCCAGTGAATCCTTTTTCAGATCGCAGGGCCAGGCTCCCAGACGCATCGTGCCACCTTTGGCCTTGATGCCTTTTTGCTCGGCCATCAGGTCAATGACAGGGTTTGGCGTTTCAGGTTCTAACTCGGACGAAGACGCATTCGCGATACCGGCTACGTTACGAGCGTACTCGATAACGGCCATCTGCATTCCTAAACAGATTCCAAAGAATGGAATCTTGTTCTCACGAGCCAGCTGAACCGCACGGATTTTACCTTCCAGTCCGCGTTCGCCAAAGCCGGGAGCGACCAGGATGCCATCCAGACTGAGCAGCAGGTCAATCGTATCCTGTTGTTCCAGCGTTTCGGAGGAGATCCATTCCACTTTCACCCGGCACTCGTTTTCTGCACCAGCATGGTTGAAGGCTTCCGCGATGGATTTATACGCATCTTTCAGCTCAACGTATTTTCCGACCAGACCCACGGTAATTTCTTCCGTTGGATTTTTGAATTTACCTAAGAAGTCCTTCCAGGATTCCAGATCGGGTTCCTGATCGTTGTACAGATTGAGTTTGTAGAGAGCCCGCTGATCGAGTTTCTCTTTCTTCATCAGTAAGGGGACGTCATAGATCGTTTCCGCATCGATGGATTCGATCACGTCATTGGGCTGTACGTTACAGAACAAAGCGATTTTCCGACGCATATCCGTTGGAATCGGATGTTCCGTCCGACACACCAGAATGTCCGCCTGAATACCCGATTCCGAAAGCGTACGCACCGAATGCTGGGTAGGCTTGGTTTTTAACTCGCCAGCCGAACTCAGGTAAGGTACCAGCGTCAGGTGAATGAACAGCGTGTTGTGCTCGCCCAGTTCATACTTCAGCTGACGGGCCGCTTCAATGATCGGTAACGATTCAATGTCACCCACGCAGCCGCCGATTTCCGTAATCACGATATCAAATTCGCCGGTATTACCTAAAGCCGTAATGCAGCGTTTGATCTCATCCGTGATGTGAGGAACCACCTGAACCGTCTTGCCAAGGTATTTACCCTCGCGTTCGGCCATGATGACGTTGTAATAGATACGACCCGTGGTAACGTTGTTATCCTGAGAAGTTGGAACGTTCAGAAAACGCTCGTAGTGACCTAAATCAAGGTCCGTTTCTGCTCCATCATCAGTAACATAGCATTCACCATGTTCATAAGGATTGAGCGTTCCGGGATCTACGTTGATGTAGGGATCAATTTTTTGAATGGTTACTGAAAGGCCCCTGGCTTGCAGAAGTTTAGCTAACGAGGAGGCGACAATGCCTTTGCCGAGAGAAGATGCAACCCCGCCCGTAACAAAGATATATTTCGTCGGTTTGACCGTGGACATGAAACGACGTGATGTTTGTGTACGGGATACAAAGATAATAGCAAAAAAGTAGATTTGAAGGTATGGACTGGACAGTTTTTTTCAAAGCAGGAGGTAAGATTTTGGTCGTCAGCGGGTTGAGTGGCCCAAAAAATGTTTAAAAATAGTCGGGTTTCCAACCTGAAACCTGCATCTGGGGTCTGTTTCAAAAACGTACCTACTATGAAAAAGATACTTTTATTTGTCCTGGCAGCTGCTGCTCTGACCACCTCCTGTAAAAAGAAAGAGAACATTCAGGCGGAAGATTGTATAGAAGCGGGAGCCACACGTGTGAAAACTGCCGGAAAACTGATTTTGGGTACCTGGCAACTGAAGTCCAGTAAGGGATGGACCTATTCCGAAGATGTTCCATTGGTCCTGTTGACGTTCGAGTCAGACAGGCAGGTAACCGTTACTAAAAACAACCAGGTAGTCTATAAGGGGCCATACGGAATCAGAGAATCAAACCAAGCCCTGTTTCTGACGGATTCCTCCGGTAAAGATCAGTACGGCGGAACTGCTTATCTGACGGGCCAGCTACGGGTTTGTGAGCAAAGTCTGACTATTGATCAGGGGTCGCCTGCCGACTGGCCCATCTACGGGTACATAAGGAAAGACTAAGGCATGAACCAAAAAAGAGCAAAAAGAGCCTGGATTTTTCAAGTCCAGGCTCTTTTTATGCAGATATGTTATTAAAACGGCACTTATTGTCGAATTGTTGTGTTCATGAAAAATAAGCCTATAGTTTTTCATGAAATTAACCCGTCATGCAGCAGCAACCGATCTATGAACTAAGCATTCAGCCCTATCCCGCTCTGGCTGAGCAACGCAGACGCCCACCCTCAGTAGTCTATTTCTCTAATCTTACCAAAACGGTAGAGTTTTTATTAACCACGTTACAGATTCACGGCTGGGACGCTCAGCTGAGCTATTCCACCATTTATAGAAACTTACAAATCCGGGATAAATTCTGGCAGGATTACGAAGTCAGTGGAGTAAAATTCTTCCGGGTCACGATTTCCAAACAGCTACTAAACCCTGTATTGCCAACCGTAGAAATGGAAGATTATCCTAGAAAACGGTAAATGGGTTGTTAGTTGTTAGCGGCCGCCGCTGCAGTTGTTAGTTGTTAGTTGTTAGTTGTTAGTTGTTAGTTGTTAGTTGTTAGTTGGAAAGTCAAAATCTGTAAAGGTAAGAGAGTTGTTTTACAGGATACTTCGCCATGGCTGGTGTCTTCACCAGCCATTACTAAAAGCATGGTGGTTGGTGAGGACTCCAACCACGGGAAAGTGCTCACTAATCAAGGCTAAAAAGACAAGGGCGTTGTTTTATAAAGCACTAATAACCCCATAGGGGTTCAACTTCAATAGCCCCGGATATTAATCCAGGGTGACAGTTCGGAGAGTTGTTTTGCAAGGTACTTCGCCATGGCTGGTGTCCTCACCAACCATGGCGGAAGAGTTTTTTTTTCCAGCTCAACCTCCTAAACCCTCCACCCAAAATCCTGCAACGATCTTCTGGAACTCTGTAAGGCAAAACCAGTCCGGAATAGCGAAATTTGTAGAATAATGAAAACGGATATGGAAACAACAAAAGCACCCGTCAGTAACGTACGTATACCCGTGACAGGTATGAGCTGTGCGGCCTGTGCCCGTAGCGTTGAAACCGTGCTTTCCAAACAGCCGGGCGTTTCAGAAGTAGCCGTTAATTTTGCGGATGAGTCGGCTCGGATTACGCTGAATCCTGAAGAAACTTCGCTGGACCTGTTACAAAAGGCAGTTCAGAAAGTAGGCTACGGACTGATTCTGGACGCTGAAAATGCCCAGGAAAAACAGGCGGAGTATAAAGAAAACCGACTGAAAAGTCTCCAGCAGAGCCTCGTCTGGTCGGCGATATTCACCTTTCCGGTGTTTATACTCGGCATGTTCTTCATGGACTGGCCGCCTGCCAATTACCTCATGTGGGCCTTGAGTACACCCGTTCTTTTCTGGTTTGGCCGCAAGTTTTTTGTGAACGCCTTCAAACAGGCCCGGTATGGGCAAACGTCCATGGACACTCTCGTGGCCATGAGTACGGGAATTGCGTATGCATTCAGCGTTTTCAATACCGTATATCCCAACTTCTGGCATCGCCGGGGGGTACATCCGCACGTCTACTTCGAAGCGGCGGCGGTGGTGGTTACCTTCATCCTGGTGGGTAAATGGCTGGAAGAACGGGCCAAATCCAATACATCGTCGGCCATAAAAAAGCTGATGGGCCTGCAGCCGCAGACGGTCATCCGGATTGAAAACGGAGAAGAGGTAGCCGTAGCCTTAGCCGACGTAGGCGTGGGAGATCGGCTGGTTGTGCGACCGGGCGATAAAATTCCGGTAGATGGTCAGGTAAAATCCGGACAATCGTACGTCGATGAGAGCATGATTTCCGGAGAACCCGTTCCTGTAGAAAAAATCAAGGGGAAAAAAGTCTTTGCCGGAACGGTAAATCAGCAGGGAAGTTTTCATATCATCGCTCAGAAAGTAGGTTCGGAAAGCCTGCTGGCTCAGATTATCCAGCGGGTCCAGGAAGCTCAGGGAAGTAAGGCCCCCGTGCAGCGACTGGTGGATGAAATAGCCGGAATCTTTGTGCCGGTTGTAGTGGGTGTTGCCCTGCTGACGTTCGTCGTCTGGATGATCTTTGGGGGGGAGAATGCCCTGACGTATGCTCTGCTCAATGCTATTACCGTTTTAGTAATTGCCTGTCCCTGTGCTCTGGGGCTGGCCACGCCTACGGCCATTATGGTAGGAGTAGGCAAAGGTGCCGGGTTAGGAATCCTGATCAAAGATGCCGAAAGTCTGGAGCGGGCCCATCGGGTTACGACGGTCATTCTGGACAAAACCGGAACCATCACCGAAGGCAAACCAACGGTTACTCAAACGCTCTGGAAAAATGAATTGCATAAGCCCATGCTGATGGGCCTGGAAATGCAGTCAACTCACCCGCTGGCTCAGGCGGTGGTAGAATATTTGAAAGCTGAAAAAATCAAACCGGTTTCCTTCAGTACGTTGGAAAATGTACCCGGGAAAGGCATTCAGGGCCTTACCAATCATGAGCTATTTCAGGCGGGAAATCCGAAATGGATGCAGGAACAGGGGTTTTCGCTGGAAGGATGGCCCATTGCTCAGTGGCAGTCGGAAGCCCGAACGGTCATCGTTTTTGCCAATCAGCGGGAAGTACTCGGACTGCTGGCCATTACGGATCCGGTGAAAAAAACGTCTCGTGAGGCCATTCGTCAACTGCAGGAGAACGGCCTCGAAGTGCTGATGCTGACGGGAGACAACCCGCAGACTGCCGACGCCGTCGCCCGTGAAGTGAACCTGGGGCATTACCGGGCGGAAGTGCTGCCCGGTGAGAAAGCCAATCTCGTAAAAGAATTACAGGACCAGGGAAAAGTAGTGGCGATGGTGGGAGACGGCATTAACGACTCGCAGGCCCTGGCTCAGGCCGACCTGAGCGTCGCAATGGGAACAGGCTCGGATGTGGCGATGGACGTGGCAAAAATGACACTCATTTCGAGTGATTTACAGCAGGTACCTAAAGCGTTGAACCTGTCCCGGTTAACGGTTCAGGCCATCCGTCAGAATCTGTTCTGGGCTTTTATCTATAACCTGATTGGAATTCCCATTGCGGCGGGCGTGTTATACCCGATAAATGGATTTTTATTAAACCCAATGATCGCCGGGGCTGCGATGGCATTGAGTTCGGTATCAGTGGTAACGAATAGCTTATTCCTGAACTACCGTAGGGTTTAATTTTGAATGAATGAACGACAGAATGAGTAAATTTTAGGACGCTCATACTTAAGGGGTATCCTCACTATTTCAAAATCTAACGACAACAACTGAAAACAGACAACTATAAACTGAAAACTAAAAAATGGAAACGCTTCAATTCAAAACCAATATCAATTGCAGTAACTGCGTGGCTAAAGTTTCTCCTTTTCTCAATCAGGAAAATTCCATTGATAACTGGAAAGTAGATACCAGTAATCCTGACAAAATTCTGAGTGTGGAAGGAGAGGAACTGGATTCGGAGGAGATTATCAGGACCGTTGAAAAAGCAGGCTTTAAAGCAGAATTATCCTGAAAGTTGAAATGAAAAAGAAGGCCGATTCTACATCAGAATCGGCCTTCTTTTGGTATTATGCTTCTACGGACAGAGGCTGGTTAACCGCTTCATGCCAGGGTAAACCATGTTGATTCAGTAATGCCATGAATGGATCCGGATCCATTTCCTCGCAGTTCCAGACGCCGGGTTGCATCCAGACGCCGTCGCACATCAGCTTGGCTCCAATCATCGCCGGAACGCCCGTGGTATAACTCACGCCCTGAGCCTGCGTATCTTTGTATGCGTCCTGGTGTTTACAGTTATTCCAGACGAAATAGGTTTTTTCTTCACCGTCTTTGCCGATTCCACGAATCTGGCAACCGATGGACGTTTCGCCCGTGTAGTTTTCGCCCAGGGTACCGGGTTCGGGTAACAGGGCTTTCAGAAATTCCAGCGGAACGATGTCCTGACCCTGGAATTTGATGGGCTGAATGCTGGTCATACCTACGTTCTCAAGCACCTGAAGGTGAGTGATGTACTGCTGACCAAACGTCATCCAGAAACGGGCCCGCTTCAGCGTAGGGAAGTTTTTCACCAGCGATTCGAGCTCCTCGTGGTACAGGACATAACTCTCTTTTTCTCCTACATTCGGATACTCAATCGGCTTATGAATGCTCATGGCGGGGATTTCTACCCACTCCCCGTTTTCCCAGTAACGTCCGGGCTGGGTGATTTCGCGGATGTTGATCTCCGGGTTGAAGTTCGTAGCGAAAGCCTTACCGTGATCGCCTGCGTTGCAGTCCACGATGTCCAGGTAATGCATTTCCGAGAATTGGTGCTTGTTGGCATACGAGGTAAATACCTGCGTCACGCCGGGGTCGAATCCACAACCCAGCAAGGCCATGAGGCCCGCTTCCTTGAAGCGTTCCTGATAGGCCCACTGCCAGGAATATTCAAATTTGGCTACATCTTTAGGCTCGTAGTTGGCCGTGTCGAGGTAATGGGTTCCTGTTTCCAGACAGGCATCCATGATGGTCAGATCCTGGTATGGAAGAGCCACGTTGATGACCATGTAAGGCTTGAATTCGTTGATTAACGCCACGAGTTCAGGAACATTATCGGCGTCAACCGCCGCCGTCTGGATAGGCGTAGGCAACCCGTGTGCGGCTGCTTCCGCCGCAATTTTATCGCATTTGGATTTGGTACGTGACGCCAGCAGAATTTCGCTGAAGGAGTCGGGATTCATGGCCACTTTCTTGGCCACTACGTTACCAACTCCACCGGCACCAATAATTAAGACTTTCTTGCCCATTTTCAGTTGTGTATGAACGAGTGTTTGAAAAATTCTGAACTTAAATTTGTAACCGCATTATTTCTGTACTGACCCGCGTCAGCGAGAAGAAATGCCATCAGGGTTTTGTTCTTCGGCCGCAAAAATAGTAGTTCCCGCGAAAAAGGGGCGACTATTCCCGCAGGTTCACAAAAAATTAAAGCCAGACACGACTCCCCACACAAAAACATAATGAGCAAAAAAGATGGCGATGAGGTAAGCAGACCGTTTGACGCGGGGAGCCCGGGGATGAATGGTAAGGACGGTTCCCCAGAAGCCCACGGCGAGAATTCCACTGAGGGTGCCCAGAATAAGTATGGACCACCAGTCGGGCTGTAAAACGTCCTCCGCCCAGAGCCAGCCGTAGACCAGAGCAAAACCAAATCCGATGGCATAGTGCGTGATGGTTCCCACACTGACGGCCAGCAGGCTTTTGGATAACTCTTCGTCAGGACCCGCCTGAAAGGTGATCAGGGTGCCTAAGACATTAATGACCTGAGTTCGGTAACCCGTGATAAAACTGAGCAGATACATGAATAAAGTCATGGCGGAGGTTCCCGCCAGGCTGGCGATAAAAAGGTGCATTACGTTCATGGATGGGCGGTTTGGTTTGCCCAAGCCAGCAAAGAAACGTTCCAATTTTGGCGGTAATAAGTGCTAATACTCACGCAAAAATGAAATAGTCTGTAACGATAGTATCTTTGCAGGGTATTGTTACCAATTCTTATGTCATTCCAATCTCTGGGTTTATCCGAAGCTTTATTAAAAGCCATTGCTGAACAGTCTTATGCAACGCCTTATCCCATTCAGAAGGAAGCCATTCCGGTTATTCTGAACGGGAAGGACGTACTGGGCATTGCCAAAACCGGCTCGGGTAAAACCGCCAGCTTTGCCCTGCCCATTCTGGAGTTACTTCAGAAAACGTCGCCCGCCCGTAACCGGTTCATCAAGGTATTAATCCTGGTTCCCACGCGGGAGCTGGCCGTTCAGATTGCGGAAGTCTTTCAGGAATTCAGTAAAAAATTGCCCCGCAAAGTCCGAACGCTGGCCGTATACGGCGGGGTTTCCATTAATCCACAAATGCAGCATTTACCCGGAACGGATGTCTTAATTGCCACACCCGGACGGCTGATTGATTTGCTGGATAATAACGCTCTCTCGTTAGCTCAGGTCAGTACGCTGGTACTGGATGAAGCGGATAAAATGCTCAACCTGGGCTTTGAGGAGGAGATGAACAAAATCTTTGCCTTATTACCCAAAAAGCGTCAGAATTTATTATTCTCGGCGACCCTCGCGGATTCGGTAGACCTGGTTCAAAAGAAATTATTAACCCAGCCGGTTAAGATTGAAATTGAAGAACCGGAGGTGGACCTCGAACAAATCCATCAGATTGCATTTGCGGTAACTCCCGAGCGGAAAGGTCCATTTCTGCGGTATCTCATCAAATCCGAACAGATGAAGCAGGTTCTGGTTTTCGTTTCCTCCACCCGGACGGCCGACAATCTGGTGGTGAAGCTGAATAAAAATGGCATTCAGGCCTACGCCATGCACGGACAGAAAAGTCAGGGAGCCCGGATGCTGGCTCTCAACCGCTTTAAATCGGGGGAAATTCAGGTGTTGGTGGCTACTGATCTGATTTCTCGGGGGATTGATATCCAGTTTTTACCCCATGTGATTAATTTCGAGTTACCCCGTTCACCCAAGGATTATGTACACCGCATTGGCCGGACCGGTCGGGCGGAAGCTTCCGGGGAAGCGATTTCGCTGATCACTCCCGAAGATGAGCATCACTTCAAAATCATCCAGAAAAAGATGAAAAAGCAGGTAGAGATTCTGGAAAGTAATCACATTGACTTACACGGTTATTAAGGGGAATAGGGGCTCGCTACTGATGATTTGGCATTAGGTTTTTAAGAAATAGTGGAACGTGTTAATACTGAACAAAACCATTATTTCTTATGAATACGACTTCCATTCAACGAATTGGTACCGCCATTGCTGTCGTGGGCAGCATTGTCGGTACTTATTTTTTTACCCGCTCGCGAACCCAGCGTAAACGTTCGTTTAGTAAGCAGCGGCAGGAAATCGATGAAAATTTGCTAACCCCTTCCAACGAAACGTTTGGCCTCATGTGGCCAGCCATCTATACCGGAACCACGGCTCTGGCTGTTCATCAAGCGTTACCCGATCAGCTCGACAATCCCCGTTACCAGAAGGCCGTACCCTGGCTCTTGAGCAGTTACGTGCTCAACAATGCCTTTACGTATTTCTTTGCCAAGGATGATTTGGTAAGTCGGCGGGCTTCAGCCTTAACCACCATTGCTTTGCTGCCCAATGCTCTGATGTTACACAAAGCACTGGAGATTGGTCAGACGGAAGTGCCACAGCCCGAGCGTACCTTTCAGAAATCCATTAGTTTGTACGCTGGCTGGTTAACGGTGGCTTCCGTGATTAGTGGCGGAAATCTGTTGTTACAGGCGGGAGTAAAAGTGCCGGAAGCCCTGAAAGGCCAGTTGACCTGCGGAGCTCTGTCGCTTGTGGTAACGGCGGGGATTGGTATTGCCCGTAAACTCAACGATCCCTATTACCTGATTCCCTTCATGGCTGCTTTGGCGGGCATTGCGGCCAAACAAAAGGAAGAACGGAAAGAGGTAGCCATTTGTGCTGCCACGCTGGCCGTTACCGTCGCCGGAGCTTTTATAAAACAGTTGCAGGAATCGAAACCTGTAAAGCGTGTAGAAAGTAATTAGCGGCCTTACAAAAGTACTTCCCGAAACTTCAAACGTTTGGGAAGTACTTTTGTAAGAACTAGAACATTACCTCCCCAAAAAAGAATTCAGATTTTCCAGTACTTTTCGGGACAACCGCTGCCGGGCTTCCGTAGTGATACCGGAGGTTCGGTTGTATAAAATGATTCGATCCCTCTTCAAAAATTCTTCCAGAGCCACGCCCGCTCCGTCTGCATCGAAAATGGCGTACGAGCTGGGATCATTACTTAACCAATCCGTAAAAGCCTCCTGGTCAAAGGTTAAGCCGAGTGAAGTATTAATCAATATGGAATTTCTCTTTCTGATTTCCAGTAAATCTCTAGTCAGTACCAGGGTGTTCTTGGGTACATGGGTGGTAATGACGTCACAGGCATTAACCATTTCCTCCAGCGATAAATAGGGGATATCCGTTTCCTTTTTGGTGCGACTGTAATAATAGGGCTGCATCCCGAAATGGCGGGCCGTTTGAGCGACCATGGTTCCGAGCGTTCCCAAACCAATGATTCCAATGCTTTTGTTGGTTAGCTCCGTGGGTTCGTTCCGCCATTGGTAGGGACCAAAGCCTTTGAAAAGGTTAATCAACTGAGCGAATATGAACTCTACGACTCCCTCATCTCCATAGTCCCGAACCCCTTTCACGGCAATACCCAATTCCCGGGCTTTCGCAATGTCAACGTTGGCGGCTTGCTCCGTATACAGGCTGCAACACATGGCAATGTATTTAAGCTGAGGCGAGGCTTCCAGAATGGTGGCCGTGAGGGGTGTTCGCCAGCTTACCAGCACGCAGTCGCTATTCTTGATTCGTTTGATACTTTCTGCTTCACTAGCGGGTATATCATTGTAAATGGAAATCGGATTTCGGGAAAGTAAAGCCAGTGTTTCGAGTGTTTCATCCGTTAGCCGGCAAGGGTCGATCAGCGTAATTTTATTGAACATAAAGCAAAGCGATATCTCGATTAATGAAGAACGAGAAATCTGGAATACGAATGGAAAAGACGAAGAAAAGCCAAATCATGAAAACAAATCTGGTTAATCCTAGCGTTGAGGGCAGTGTCAAGGAGACAGTTACTGGGTATGAAGGAATTACCATGCCAGAAAAAGACAAAGGTCCGCATACTTGCGGACCTTTGTACGCTAAATCGGCTCGATGCCTGGATTACTGAAAATCGCTTCTGCCGGATGATGCGGGTGATGGGCCAAGTAAACTTCAATCTGTTTAGCTGCCTGAGCATCCACTAAAACGGTGTATAGACCCTCGCCAGAATCGGTTTCAATAATCCCATAATCCAAATCAATGGAATCAACGGAAAAGGTATATTTATCAGCAATACCTTTCAGGTTGGGTCGAGCTTCTTTGCTTTGAAATTGAAACAAAATAGTTTTATCCATCTTTCATAATTCAGTCTGATCAATGTATTAACAACCGCAATCACCCTCTTTGGCCGCCACCTTTTTTTTCGTAGCCACGGCTCCTTCCGATAGGAACGGAGTGCTTTCCAGGAGCTGATTTTCTATTTCCTTTAAAAATAACTCTTCGATGGCTTCTTCGTCCATGACGGGTTTGTGCAAATCCCGCATCGGATCATTCAGCGGAATTTTAGGGAAACGATTATTCTTCCGTAACTGCTCGCAGATTTTGGGGTAGCGTTTGCAGAAATTAGGCAGAGGACCCAGAACCGGGAACAGCTTCGTTATAATCTGGCAGGTATCAATGATCCCAAAACCCGTTTCCAGATCATACCCCGTTGGGGTCAGGTCTTCCGCCAGTGTCGTCACCAAGCTCCGAATGGCTGCCGGAGAGGTTACCGGGTTGGCTGGATCGTAACCCCGAACCGTGCGAACGGCCGCAATCACCCCCGTCGCAACCGGGCAGGCCGCGGATGTGCCTCCGTCATACGCATATACTCCCGAACCTTTGAAGTGCGTATAGGCTGATAAGTCAGGCTTGTTTTTAGTGATGCAGCCGGGGCCCTGCGTAGAATAGCCAATCCGGACTTTATCTTTTGTTACTCCCGCAATGGTTAATACCGAAGGATGACTGTTGGCTCCGTAAATGGCCTTGGTTTCCGTAACCCCGTTGCGGGTACAACGCGAATCAGGACAGTCTGAGCCGCAGTTGCCGGCGGCAAACAGGATATCGGCTCCCGATTTTTCGAGTTCGCCCACGATTTTGTTGAAGGGGTGGTTGGGATTATGGCTGTAATTTCCGGCATGACCCACCGGAAAATCCCAGCTGGAGTGAAACATGCCCCAGCTATTATTAACCACGAGCGACTGCTGGGTGGCCTTTTTGACTTTGATTAAATGATTATACGCCTTGATGGCATCGGATAACAGCCCGCTCATGACGGTTGGACCGCCAGCAGTTGAGCTGAGCAGGGCAATATCCAGTAAGGTGGCTTTCGGAGCCGCAATCAGCACATCATACGCACACATCGTTCCGTGATCGACGGGCATACTTCCCGGGGTTAGGTTTGCCTGGGGAGCCCAGCTGCGGCTGGCATCGAATACCGGTTTTTTGCCTTTTGAAATCAGGTGGTTAATATTTACTCCAGTATCAACAATGGCTACCAACACGCCCGAACCATCCATTTTTTTACTTTTCAGTTTGGAAACGCAGAGCAGTTTCTCCACGTCGGTATCCGTACCTACGGGATTTTTGCCGGGGCAAACCGCAAACGGTTCAATCACCGGATCGGAATAGATACCCACTACGGCATCGGCTTGTCGTGCTTTTTCGTATTGCGATTCGTCCATTTCACCCCTGACCAGATAGGTAGAGCCTCGCTCGGAATCATCATACGTGAAAGCCTGGGCATTAAAAATCGAGTGAAAGCCGGAAGAAGGCCGGATTCCTGATAAGGGGACGGGCGAGAACGTGGGGTCCAGCGTGACTCCCGGAATCGTCAGCACAGGGGCGGGCGACAAACCCATCGTACGCTTTGCGGAATCAGAAGAAAAGGCTTCAGTGTAAGCCAGCTCAACGATAACATTTTTTTTCATGAGAAATGAAGGATAAAGGTTGAGAGATACTTTTCAACCTTAGTCGCTGGAGCGACTCCTTCAGGAAACAAGGCATAGAAAAAATTTAGAAGGCAACGTTAGAACCTGGCTTCTGACTTCCGGTCATTACTTTTGGCGTATTGTATCAGGTTAACTCCTGTGATAAAACACGCAGACTCCTTCGAGATGCCGGAACAAGGGTTCAGAGCTTACAGCCTTAGCCTGTCATCTCGAACGCAGTGAGAGAACTTAGGCAGGGATGGAGATCATCTTGTACTCATAGGAAGTATAATTGATCAGGAACCTAAGGTTCTTCGCTTCGCTCGGGATGACAGGAGAAAGGGTTTTGGACGATACATAACTCCTGGCCTCGTCCTTCAGCATAGGACAAGAAACAGCAAGAATCAGTAGGGAAAATCAATAACGCATCTGCTGTAAACGATCAAAGGCGGCCCGGTCCAGAGCTTCCCGGTGATCGGGGTGAGCGATGTGAATCAGAGCCCTGGCCCGCTGAGCCAGGTTTTTGCCGTATAAATCGGCCACGCCGTATTCGGTTACGACATAACGCGTATGAGCACGCGTAGTTACTACGCCCGCTCCCGGTTTGAGTAAGGGAACAATTTTGGATTCTCCCCGGCTGGTTACGGAAGGAATGGCGATAATGGCCTTCCCGTTTTGAGACAGGGTAGCTCCGCGAATAAAATCCATTTGTCCTCCCACACCCGAGTACATCCGGGTTCCGATGGAATCCGCACAAATCTGACCGGTAAGATCTACCTCAATGGCACTGTTAATCGCGGTAACCTTGGCGTTTTGCCGGATTACAGACGTATCATTGACGTACCCAATGTCCAGCATGGCTACGCCGGGATTATCGTCAATGAAATCATAAAGGTTGCGACTGCCCACGGCGAAACTGGATACTATTTTTCCGGGATGCACTTTCTTATGTTTTCCGGTAATGATGCCCTTATTCACCAGGGGTAATAAGCCGTCAGAGAACATTTCAGTATGAACGCCGAGGTCGCGGTGGTTTTCCAGGTAGAGTAAAACTGCATTAGGAATCCCCCCGATGCCCATCTGAATGCAGGCTCCGTCGTCCACCAGTCCGGCTACATTCCGGCCAATCGCCGATTCGAGGTCCGTGGGCAGGCTCAGTTCATGTTCGTACAGGGGCCGGTCTTCGTAAGCCATAGCCGTAAACTGCTGAACGTGAACAATGCCGTCGCCATGGGAGCGGGGAACCTGAGGGTTCACGAGAGCAATCACTTTCTTTGCTGATTCAACGGCAGCTCGGCTCACATCCACTGACGTACCCAGCGAGCAGTAGCCGTGCGGATCGGGCGGTGACACCTGAACGATAGCGGTATCCAGCGGCCAGATTCGGTTGCGAAACAAACTCGGGACCTCACTCAGAAAAATAGGCAGGTATTGAGCATATCCCTCTGCCACGGCTTTTCTCAGACTTGAGCCTATAAAAATGGCATTCGGGAAAAACGCATGACGAGCTTCGGGTTCGACCAGCGGGAATGTTTTGCCCTCCAGGTGCATGTGAATGGTGTGTACATCCTCCAGTTCGGAAGCCCGCTGGGCGAGAGCTTCAATCAGCGGCATGGGTGTAGCGGCGGCCGCCTGTATAAAAACGCGTTCGTGACTTTCAATGTGGCGAACCGCCTCGGCGGGCGATACGTAGCTGTAAGGTTTCATGGTCATCTGTTGTCGAAAGAAAGGGTAAAATTGAACCTCCAACTTCGTACAAAAAATGAATAATATCAGCTTTCGAAGAATTTTATTAAGAAATATTCTAAATAAAATTCTTCGAAAGCTGATTCCTGGAACCGGAGGGGTTCTTACTTCACCCGAACGTACTTTTCAACGATGGTATGGTTGATCCCTAATTCTTTGATTTCCTCCTTACCGGTCTGGATGAGGGTATCCTGATGAAATTCTACGGTGAACTGAAAGCTTTTTCCTTCGTAAGGTCGGTAGCTGCAATACTCCACCTGTTCGGTGTACTGATCTCCCTTCAATGTATACGTACCGCCGCCACCGGCAAAAAAGGCGGTGGCCGAGTCCTTCCCGGCATTCAGATCGTGATTGAGGAATGAAAAATGGGTATCATTCAAAATCTTGATCATCTTCCGACCGAAAAGATCATCGGACGTAGTTTTCCCGGCTTCAATTTTCTGGGCAGCGACAAGCTGCCAGCTTCCCTTTAGTTCATTCTTGGATTGGCAGGCGGTGAAGAAAAGGAGCGATAAGGCACCCAAAGCAAGTTTCATAGAAGTTAGAGAGGTTTAGAGAACGTTGCGAAGTAACGGAAAAAGGATGAAATAAAAATAGAGGTAGCCTCAACGGTTATTTTCGCCCAGATCAATGGAACGTCGTCGATACTTAGGAAGTAAAATGGCATTCTCTGATAGAAGCAGGGGTAAGGGAAAACGGGTGAGTTTTGGTGACCCCTGTTCCAAGGGTTAAGCCTGAAGAGCATTCCATGCGGGGCGGCACTTGGAACGACTGATATCGGTCAGTCTGTGACTGACCGCAGCTTGATTTGGGTTGCCGCTCGTGGGCTTGCTTCCTACTTCGATAGCTGATTGATTGGTTGTTAGTGACGCTTGGCTAAAACCAACAACGGCAGAAAGGCCCGGAAGTCTTTTAAGGGTAGGCAGTTATAAACTGCCTTTTCATCATTCGTTCCAAGTGGCGTCCTTTGGACGAACACTTGGAACAGTTGAGGAATACGTTTCCATTAGTAGTGTTTAAGTGAAACGTTGTTAATAGCCTAGAAGAGGACCGATTACTGAGTAATCTGATTTACAATAGACTCCAGCATTACCTGAAATTTGTTTCTTAACTGGAGACCTTTAGGATGCATGGTCATATAACTATGGACGGGTAAGTTGGGATGAATGCACTGGTATAAATAATTCTCCTCAATCGTGTTGTATTGTAATCCCTGAAATACCCGTTGAAATTGATTTTCATAATCCCATCCAGTTAAGAAAATAACAGCGTCTGGTTTTATGATATTAATCTCATCAACTAGCAAATCAAAGCCTATATTATTAGCTTGTTGTAACTCTTTGGTTGGCGTGGTTTTATTGGAGTCACATTTTGAAAAGTTAGTCCATAAATACCCTGAAGGATAGGCTTCGCCATTCAATTTTAAATGGCAGGCCCTGATAAAACGCCAGAAAGGACTATTTCTACCGTGATACTCTTCACCAAATTTAAAGTCCTGGTAGGATTCAGTGATGTAATCTACATTCAGATTTTCCTGTTCATTCATCGTTCCCAGCCATCCGAACGTTTCTTTGCCGACGTATAAAATTTTATACTTGACTTGATCGTAATCAGGAAAAGCCTGCATTAATAAAGGGTAGGAGAAAAGCTCGCCATTGGAGCGGGTAACTTCCTTTAACTGAAAAATATAGGATTCATACAAATCCTTAAGTTTAGTATTAATGGTAGAGGACAGGGCTTTTTCCATGAAGCGATTAACGTAAGTGAAAAGGGGATGTACTAACTATATAAATTAATGATATAGAAAGTTATCACAGGATCAAGAAAAAGGGCGAAGAAACTCTTCGCCCTTTTTCTTGAGTAACCGTAACTTAATTACGATTACTTCACCACCCTTACCTTCACGTGGGAAGGCTGGCTGGGCGTAGCGTACACTTTATGCGTAGCCTTCTGAAAATCGGATTCGCTGGCCTGGTAGATGTTGACGAATTTCTGTGGGTTACGGTCCACCAGCGGGAACCAGGAACTTTGCACCTGCACCATGATTTTGTGGCCTTTCTTGAAACAGTGAGCCGCATCCTGCATGTCGAATTTTACTTCTTCTACCTTGTTAGGAACCATGGCTTCGGGTTTGGAGAAGCTTTTACGGAATTTGGAACGCATGACTTCCCCGCGTACCATTAACTGGAAACCACCCATTTTTGTCCCCGGAATCGGGCTGTTGTTGGGGGCGTCGCCGGGGTATACGTCGATAAGTTTCACCACAAAATCTGCGTCAGTTCCGGTAGTGGAGACGAATAAGTCGGCCATTACATTGCCTGAAATCGTTACGTCTTCCTTCAGTACGTCTGATTCATACACCAGTACGTCGGGGCGGGTGGCTGCAAAACGCTGATCCTCGTACATGAAGTCCGCTCCCCGGACATTACGAATTTCGCTGGTGAAAGGCACGGGTTTGTTAGGATCGCTCACGTATTCCATGAAGCTGGTGGGAGTGGCTTTGGGAGCTTCGAAAGATAACTTGCCGTTGGAGTGGAAGTAGAGATTTTTTTCCTGTGACTGCTTCGGCGGCCAGGCATCGTACTTTTTCCAGACGTTTGATCCGGTTTCAAAAATGTAAGCTTTCGGCAGGTTCGGATCTTTCTGGTCTTTCAGGTAATGATTGAAAAAGGCCAGCTCGATATTTTCGCGGTAGAACGGCCCGGTATCCGAATCAAAGCGGATATTACCCAGCACATCGCCCTTTACCCGCGACCAGCCGCCGTGAATCCAGGGGCCCATGACCAGAAAATTCGTCGTCTTGGGGCTGTTTTTCTCGATTCCGGCAAAGGTCTTCAATGGACCGTATAAATCCTCCTGATCAAACCAGCCACCCACGGTGAGAATGGCCGGAGTGATGTTTTTCAGGTGCGGAACGGGCGTACGAGCCTGCCAGAATTCGTTATAGGTTTCATTTTCCATCATCTGATTCCAGATGACGTTTTTACCCTTGAAAATTTTCTCGTTAATGTTTTTAATTGGCCCTATGTTCTTGTAAAACTCGTAAGAATCCGGCGTTCCGAAATCGCTGAACTGCGGAACCGTCTTGGTCGTAGGCTCGGGGCGGGGGGCACCGTAGGAAGACAGAAACGAGAACGTACCCATCAAAAAGAAAGCTCCATTGTGGTGACGATCGTCTCCCATAAACCAGTCCGTTACCGGAGCCTGGGGCGAGGCCGCTTTCAGAGCCGGGTGAGCTTCAATGGCCGTCATGGTGGTATAAAAACCAGGAGCGGAGATTCCCCAGGTACCTACTTTCCCGTTATTGGTCGGCAGATTCTTGAGTAACCATTCGATGGTATCGTAGGTATCCGAGCTGTCGTCCACATCCGTTTTTTTGGTTTTGTTAGGGATGAAAGGTTTCACGGCTATAAATTTCCCTTCGGACATATATTTACCCCGAACATCCTGATAAACAATAATATAGCCTTCTTTGGCAAAAAGCATTGAAGGCCCCAGGCTTAATTTATATTTATCTTCCCCGTACGGAGCCACGCTGTAGGGCGTGCGGTCCAGCATGATGGGGTATTTTTTTGATTCGTCTTTCGGTATATAAATCGAAGTGAACAGCTTTACGCCGTCCCGCATCGGAATCATCCGTTCGATTTTGGTATAATTCTGCCGGATGTACAGCGAATCTTCCCGAACATTAGCCGGAACCTGGGCAAAAGAATCCGTCACGCTAGTAGCCAGTAAGATGCTCGCTACTACCGTGACCATGGTTTTGAAAAGGTGTTTCATGTCAAATGGTTGTGTGAATGCAAGGAAGACGAAACGAACTAGGGGGCAGGGGTCGTCAGGGCATCGCGGTTGCGAAGCCAGATGGCCTGTTGCAGACGATTGTTAGCCATGCCGCTTACGACGCCATTGCCCAGGCCAATGGCAATGCCAGCTCCCCACCAGGCCCAGTAGGAGCGACCCCGGTTACCCACCTGAGTCAGGCCTACGATGGTCGTGCCGAGGGAGGCTACCGTCAGGATCGAAGAGATGTTTTTAAGCTTGCGATAGCCCCGGTATTCGGCCATGCCATAAGGCGAAAACTCAAATTCTTTCTGGAGATTACGCTGACCCAGGCCTGACAGGTAGGCTTTGCCGCCCTTGGCAAAGCGGGTACCATTGGCAAACACAAAAATCGTTTCACGGTCATACGCTCGTCGAAGACTGTCCCGGCGGAAGTCCTGAGGGGTCTGGGCCCGGGCCGAATGCAGTCCGGCCAGAAGAAGTGCGGCCACTAGTAATTGCTTCATGAAAGAGGGTTTACTACTACGTTGCAATATCGGACGAAGAGTTGATTTTTTCGCAGGAATGCGATTTCCTGCATTCATTTATGGCCTTTTCGTGGGAGTGTTGCGACTTTTCAATAGATTGAGTGTATTTTTGTAGATTGGAAGTAAAGTCGGGTACGCACGCGATTCGATTCCATGCCAGTATCAGATAGCCTGTAAGCTAAAAGCCAGCAGCCTTGGCTGTTCAACTAAACATAACACGTGAATAACATTCGCAATTTCTGCATCATTGCCCACATTGACCACGGCAAGAGTACTTTGGCAGACCGACTGATTGAGCAAACCCAAACCGTATCCCAGCGTCAAATGCAAAACCAGTTGCTGGACGATATGGATCTCGAACGCGAGCGGGGCATTACCATCAAGTCGCACGCCATTCAGATGGATTATACCTTTGAAGGTCAGAAGTATGTCCTGAATTTGATTGACACGCCGGGTCACGTCGATTTTAGCTATGAAGTGAGTCGTTCCATCGCGGCCTGCGAAGGAGCCCTGCTCGTAGTAGATGCATCTCAGGGTATTGAAGCTCAGACGATCAGTAACTTATACCTGGCCCTGGGCCACGATCTGGAAATTATTCCGGTATTAAATAAAATTGATTTACCCGGAGCAATGCCGGACGAAGTTTCTGACCAGATTGTGGATCTGATTGGTTGTGATCGTTCGGATATTATTCATGCATCCGCGAAAGAAGGCATTGGTATTGCCGAAATTCTGGCGGCCATTATTCACCGCATTCCTGCCCCTAAAGGTGATCCGGCAGCCGGATTTCAGGGACTGATCTTTGATTCGGTATTTAACTCGTATCGCGGCATTGAAGTAATCTTCCGGGTGTACAACGGTGAAATCCGTAAAGGCGATAAGATCAAATTCATGGCGACGGGGCGTGAGTATTTCGCCGATGAAATTGGCGTCCTTCGTCTGGAAAAAGAACCCCGTGATGTGATTAAAACGGGCGATGTAGGGTATCTGATTTCAGGTATCAAAACGGCCAAAGAGGTGAAAGTAGGCGATACCGTCACCCGAATGGATAACAAGGCTACGGAAGCCATCAAAGGATTCGAGGATGTAAAACCGATGGTATTCGCCGGGATTTACCCCGTAGATACCAGCGAATTCGAAGAACTCCGCGAAGCCATGGAAAAGCTGCAATTGAATGATGCCGCTTTGATCTGGGAACCTGAAACGTCGGCGGCTCTGGGCTTTGGGTTCCGTTGTGGCTTCCTGGGAATGCTGCACATGGAAATCGTGCAGGAACGTCTGGAACGTGAATTCGACATGACGGTGATCACGACGGTTCCTTCGGTGCAGTTCAACGTGGAGACCACGAAAGGGGAACACCTGAAAGTGTCGGCTCCTTCGGAAATGCCCGAACCGAACCATATTGATAACATCGAAGAACCCTTCATTGCCGCTCAGATTATCACCAAAAGTGAATACGTTGGTGTAATCATGAAGCTTTGTATGGACAAACGTGGCATTCTGAAAAATCAGGTTTACCTGACCTCAGACCGGATTGAACTACAATTTGAAATGCCACTTTCGGAAGTAGTTTTCGACTTTTTCGATCGTCTGAAAACCATTTCCCGGGGGTACGCTTCGCTGGATTACCAATACCTGGGTTTCAAGGAAGGCGACATGGTAAAGCTGGATATCATGCTGAACAGTGAGAAAGTAGATGCCCTGTCGGCCATTGTGCACCGGGATAAAGCTTACGAGTGGGGCAAACGCCTGTGCGAAAAGCTTCGCGAGTTATTACCCCGTCAGCAATTCGAAATTGCCATTCAGGCGGCTATCGGGCAAAAAATCATTGCCCGCGAAACGGTAAAAGCCCTTCGGAAAGACGTATTGGCCAAATGTTACGGTGGTGACATCAGCCGGAAGCGTAAACTGCTGGAAAAACAGAAAAAAGGTAAAAAACGCATGCGTCAGGTGGGGAACGTAGAAATCCCGCAGGAAGCATTTATGGCCGTTCTGAAGCTCGAGAGCTAGGCAACAGGCTCAGTTTACTACGGCTGGAATGCTCAGGTAACCGTTCAGCCGTTTCATAACATCCGTAGCGTTTCGTAGGGAAGACGTAAGAACACGGGTTTGAAAAAGACTCGTGTTTTTTATATACTTTTCGAACCTACTTCGTTTTTATTCTCGTAAGTTTGAGGAACTACCTCTGCTTAACTAAAAGCCTAACCCAAGTTTCTTACACACGTTCATCATAATCCTACTTTACTCTGAATGTCGAAACTCCGATTTGTTGACAAACGGCGATCTACTTTTTTTGCCGATGCCCGCCACCGAGTTGATGCGTACTTCACCGAAAACAACATTCCTAAAACCGGAAACCGTGCGATGTGGAACAAGACCGTGATTTACATGGTCGTTTTCTGGGTTCTTTATGGACTGATCATATCCAATCAGTTCAACGCGTGGGTGATGTTAGTGCTGGCCATTGCTTTAGGTATGACTTGTGCTTTTATTGGTTTTAATATCTGCCACGATGCCGTACACGGTTCTTTTTCCGCAGATTCAAAAACGAATAAAGCTTTAAGTTTGTGCTTTCACCTGATTGGTGGAAACCCTTACGTCTGGAGTCTTTCCCATAATGTGGTGCACCATACGTACACCAACATTCCTGGTCACGATGAAGATCTGGAAATTGCTCCCGGTCTGGTACGCATTCACCACGAAGAGCCTACCAAGAAAATTTACCATTTTCAGCACTATTACGCGTTTTTGCTGTACGGCTTAGCTTCATTAAGCTGGGTTCTGCGAAAGGATTACGTAAAGTTTTTTCAAAAAGACATTGGAAAGACTACCAGCGGTAAACACCCCCGGAAGGAGTATTTTAACCTGTTTTTCTACAAAGCCGTTTATTACGCCCTGTTCATCGTACTGCCTTTATGTGTACTTTCCATCACGTGGTGGCAGTTTGTGATTGGCTTTCTGGTGATGCATTATTTCGAAGGACTGGTGCTGGGACTGGTGTTTCAGTTGGCCCACATTGTGGAGCACGCTGAATTTCCTGAGCCTAACGAGGACGGCAACATTGAGGAATCATGGGCCGTTCATCAGATGCAAACCACGGCAAACTTTTCCTGCAACAGTCCGGTAGCTACCTTTCTGTGTGGAGGGTTGAACTTCCAGATTGAACACCATTTGTTTCCCAAAATCTGCCACATACACTATCCTGAAATTTCCAAGATTGTGAAAGCTACGGCGGCTGACCACGGGATTCATTACATCGAAAACAAAACCTTCTGGACGGCTCTTCAATCGCATTACCGCGTGTTGAGAAAATACGGTAAGGAAGAGTTTACCCTACAACCCGTCGAAGAACTGGAGCCGATGGCCGTTCGGGCCTAAGATTTCGGAGGCACGAAGAAATCGTTAGCCTTTGATTATCAGGAACGGTGATCGGGTAATTGCAATAATGAAATGAGAAAAGAGAGAAAACACCTGCTGGTTTCTCTCTTTTTGCTTTATTTTGAGGGATTATTCAGGATTCTTTCCGAATCAGACCCAAGAGCTGAATCAAAAGGTAATCTTAAATGGTTGTATATAAACAGGTTTAAACGGACTGATAATCAAGAGCGTTGGAAAACTTAACAGGTTCCAGTGCCGAAATCTGAGAATCAGACGTATTTTTGACCCGCAATTCTGTTCTAAACCCTTTCCGTTAGTTTACACATGGCAGAAGTAATTCGTATGCCCCTCCTGAGCGACACGATGACTGAAGGGGTCATCGCTGAGTGGCTCAAAAAAGTGGGCGATACCGTTAAATCCGGGGATATCCTGGCTGAAGTTGAAACCGACAAAGCCACGATGGAGCTGGAAAACTACGCAGATGGTACCCTTTTATACGTAGCCGCTGAAAAAGGTCAGGCTATTGAAGTAAATGGAGTGCTGGCTGTGGTAGGTAAACCAGGCGAAGATTATCAATCTCTTCTGGATGGCGAAGGTGGATCATCGACTGGTGCTGCCCCTGAAGCTAAAGCAGAACCCGCTCCGGCGGAACAACCTAAAGCTGCTGAAGAGCCTAAAAAAGCTGAAGCACCCAAAGCGGCGGTTGATTTATCTAGCATCAAAGCTACGGCGGTTCGCATGCCTCTGTTGAGTGATACCATGACTGAAGGTGTCATTGCCAACTGGGTAGTGAACGTAGGCGATAAAGTGAAAAGTGGTGACATTCTGGCGGAAGTCGAAACCGACAAAGCCACCATGGAACTCGAAAACTACGACGACGGCGTTCTGCTGTACATCGGCGTAGAAGCTGGTAAAGCCGCTCAGGTTAATCAAATCATTGCGATTGTAGGAGAAGAGGGTGCCAACTACCAGGCCATTCTGGATGCTGAAAACGGCACTGAATCGGCTCCTGCTGAAGCGAAAGAAGAAGCTCCTGCGGCTTCATCCAACGGCTCTGCAGCGGAAGCTACTCAGTCCAGCGATGCCGAAGGTCGTATCAAGGCGTCTCCCCTGGCTAAATCAATTGCGAAAGACAAAGGTATTAACCTGTCTGATGTGACGGGTTCCGGCGAAAATGGTCGCATCGTTAAGAAAGATCTGGATACCTTTACCCCAGCGGCGAAAGAAGCTCCTGCGGCAGCGGCTCCGGCTGCACAGCCTGCGGCAGCTCCGGCACCGAAACCAGCGGCCGTTCCTGAACCAGCCGGTGAGTTCGAAGATCTGCCCGTTACGTCGATGCGTAAGACGATTGCTCGTCGTCTGTCTGAGTCGCTCTACACGGCTCCGCATTTCTATCTGACGATGGAAATCACGATGGACAACGCTATGAAATTCCGGGGTCAGATCAACGAGGTTTCTCCCGCGAAAATTTCATTCAATGACTTCGCGATTAAAGCAGCGGCTCTGGCTCTGAAACAACATCCAGCCGTGAATGCTTCGTGGTTAGGTGATAAAATTCGTCGTTACAAATACATCAACATTGGTGTTGCCGTAGCGGTAGAAGATGGTCTGGTGGTTCCTGTCGTACGGAATGCCGATCAGAAAACGCTTTCTACGATTTCAACGGAAGTGAAAGATTACGCTGGTAAAGCGAAAGGCAAGAAACTTCAGCCCAAAGAAATGGAAGGTTCTACCTTCAGCATTTCTAACCTGGGTATGTTCGGCGTAGAAGAATTTAACCCGATCATTAACTCTCCTGACTCCTGTATTCTGGCCGTTGGCGGAATCAAGAAGACGGTAGGGGTAAATGACGCCGGGGAATTCTTTGTAACCAACATTATGAAAGTAACCTTAGCGTGTGATCACCGGGCCGTCGATGGTGCCACGGGTGCAGCCTTCCTGCAAACGTTCAAGCAACTCATCGAAGATCCCATGCGTATGCTGGTTTAAATAGTTTGTTGTTAGTTTTTAGTTGATGGTTGTTACGACCAATTACAATTAATAACTAACTCATTCTTAAAATAAAAGGGCTGACTGTTAGGTATGGTTAAACTATCAACCGATAACAGTCAACCAACAACTAAAAAGCGGCTCCGGAATGTTATTCGGAGCCGTTTTTATAACCATGAAAACCAATTGTATGAAACCCGTAGAAATTCACTCCACTACCGTATTAGGAATCGTGCATAATGGAGAAGTAGTCGTTGGTGCCGATGGACAGGCCACCATGGGTAATACGGTCGCTAAATCTAATGTAAAGAAGATCCGTAAGCTGGCCGGTGGTAAAATCGTGGCCGGTTTCGCGGGAAGTACGGCCGATGCGTTCACGCTGATTGAGCGTTTTGAGGAGAAACTCAATGCCTATGGTCAGAACATGAAACGGGCGGCCATTGAGTTAGCCAAAGACTGGCGGACGGACCGTTACCTGCGTAAACTGGAAGCCATGCTGATTGTAGCCAATGCGGAGGAAGTATTGATTATCTCAGGAACGGGCGACGTTCTGGAACCCGAAAACGGCATTGCCGCCATTGGTTCCGGTTCGAACTTCGCTCAGGCTGCCGCCATTGCTCTGAAAAAACACGCGACGAATCTGACAGCGGAAGAAATGGTTCGCGAGAGTCTTCACATCGCAGCCGATATCTGTATCTATACCAACCATAACCTGGTGGTGGAGAAAGTAGGATAGTGATCTGCTCACTACGATTCCCAAAGCTGGCCTTGGCATCCCCAACTTGTAGATGCCGATGCCAGCTTTTTTGCTGTCATCATGAGCTTTTAGGCCAATCAAACTATCTCTAAAATGAAAGATGCCAGCTTTTTGCTGGCATCAACACTACTTATATCAATTACAATTTCTACGAAAGTCGATCTTTATAACTCTCATACCCATAACTCCGAACGAGCTGGAACGTGTCGTCTTCTTTCCAGATACCAATGCTGGGTAGTTTAACGCCGTTAAAGGTCGTCGTCTTCACCATGGTGTAGTGAATCATGTCATCCAATACGATTTTATCGCCCTCTTCCAGTTCTTTATCAAAACTATAATCACCCATGTAATCACCGGCCAGACAGGTTGTTCCTCCCATGCGGTAGGTAGGTTTGCCGGCTACGGGATCCTGATACGCTCCCAGAATGCGGGGTTTGTAAGGCATCTCCAGGGTATCGGGCATGTGAGCCGAGAACGAAACATCCAGCATGGCTACGTTAATTCCCTGAGCATCTACCACGTCCAGAACGGTTGATACCAGCACACCCGTCTGCCAGCCCACGGCTGAACCGGGTTCCATGATGATTTTCAGGTGCGGGAATTTGGCTTTGAAATTCTTTAATACCTGAATCAAATGTTCGGGATCATAATCCGCCCGGGTAATCAGGTGACCGCCGCCCATGTTCAGCCATTTGACCTGCTGTAATAAATCAGCAAAGCGTTCTTCCACGTGAATCAGCGTTCGTTCCAGCGTGTGTGAATCGTTTTCGCAAAGGGTGTGGAAGTGCAGGCCTTCAATTTCGGCGGGTAACTGCTCGGGCAACATGGATCGGGTTACTCCCAGACGGGAACCCGGAACGCAGGGATTATATAAATCAGTAGTAACCTCCGAATACTGAGGGTTGATACGAATCCCTACCGACACTCCGGCAGAGGCGGCTTGCTTGCCAAATTTCTCAAACTGCCGCCAGGAATTGAAGGTAAGGTGTGAAGAGCGTTCGATCAGCTCGGTAATTTCATCTTCACGAATCACCGGAACGTAACTGTGAGCTTTCGTTCCCCATTCTTCATTAATCAGTCGGGCCTCGTTGATACTGCTGGCCGTGGCACCCGCCAGGTACTCCCGCAACAGCGGAAACGTACTGAACATGGAGTACCCCTTCAGGGCACAAATAATCTGAACACCCGCCTGCTCCTGAACGTATTGGAGCAAAGAAAGATTACGCTTCAATTTAGCTTCTTCGAGGACAAAACACGGAGAAGGAATAAGGTTATAGTTCATAAGGCAAAAATAGCTATGGCAATCTGCATTCATCAAAAATCCATACAATCAAATTGTTAACTCAGAAAATGAGTTCGATCGGGATTAAAAATGTTTGATTTCTTTTGAAAGAAAGGCTCCCTAAAAAATAACGCCTGAAGAATAATGTCTTCAGGCGTCAGAACTATAGTTGCGAAAGAGTGAATCGTAGTTATACGTATTTTTCTTCGCTCAGGTATTTTGTGACGTATTCCGTTACGCCTTCTTCCAGCGTATGGAACGGTTTGTCGTAGCCGATGGAACGTAACTTGCTCATGGATGCCTCGGTAAAGTATTGATACTTATCCCGAATGTCGATGGGCGTGTCGATGAAATCAATATCGGGCTCCAGGTTCATGGCTTTGAACGTGCTCTTCACCAGATCCAGGAAGGTACGGGCCTTTCCGCTACCCAGGTTATAAATACCCGAATTTTTGCGGCTGTACATCAGGAACATACATACTTCCACCACGTCGCGTACGTAAACGAAATCACGCATCTGTTCGCCATCCTTGAATTCAGGATTGTGCGAGCGGAACAGTTTCATGCGACCCGTGGCCTTAATCTGGCGGTGGGCATGCATAATGACCGAAGCCATGCGTCCTTTGTGATATTCGTTGGGACCGTAGACATTGAAGAACTTCAGACCCGCCCAGAAGAAGGGTTTTTCTTCCTGCTGCAAGGCCCAGATGTCAAACTGATTCTTGGATTCTCCGTAGGGATTCAGCGGCTTAAGTTCCGGAATCAGGCTTTCATTATCCTCATAGCCTAACTCGCCCAGACCATACGTTGCGGCCGATGAAGCATAGACCAGAGGGATCTGATAAGCTACGCATTTCCGCCAGATTTGCTTGGAATAATTAACGTTTAAGTGATCTAAGATCTCGTAATTAAATTCCGTGGTATCGGTACGGGCTCCAATGTGGAAAATAAATTCTACTTCATGGTAATTCTGATCGAGCCACTCAAAAAAATGCTCCCGATCAACGTATTCCTGAATGTTTTTATCTTCTAGATTTTTCTGTTTTTCAACGTTAGAAAAATCATCAACGGCAATGATAAAGTTGAATTTATCCTGATTTAACCGTTGAATAAGATTACTTCCTATAAAGCCAGCGGCTCCGGTAACGATAATCATAGATTCCCGCAGAATATGGAGAGTTTCGTTCAAATAGAAATTTCTTAAATAGAAAACAAAGGTAGGGGCAACCCCAGGGAAAACCTAGTCATGATTTTAGGAATAAATTGTATTTATCCAATAATATCCTTTATAAGTTTAGAATTTATGAAAGGTTAAATAGTACGTATTTTATAAACGGGCCACAGATGAAAGCCTGCGATAAGGGATTACTGGCTGAATGTAAAAATCTGGGTTTACTGGATAGGGAAGATCAGAAATAGCCGAAGAAAAGCGTACCTTTGCGGTCTATTTCTGATCGGTGCTAGGTCGTTCCCACTGGATCAGGATAGCAATTGGTGGACTTTAGCAAGGACTGAACGATGGTATACGTATCAAGAGTAGAGCACTTTAATGCCGCTCACCGGGTTTATAATCCGAGTTGGAGCGATGAACAGAATTACGAAGTATTTGGCAATTGTGCCAATCCGTATTTCCACGGTCACAATTTCGAGCTGATCGTAACGGTGAAAGGTCTGCCGCACCCTGACACGGGTTTCGTGATGGACATGAAGCAACTGGGGAAACTGGTGAAAGAACACATCGTTGAGAAAGTTGATCACCGGAATCTGAACCATGAGGTTGATTTCCTGAAAGATAAAATTCCCACCTGCGAAGTATTCGTGATGGAAATCTGGAAGATTCTGGCTGTTCAGGTAACTGAATCTACCGAAGGCCGCAGCCAGCTACACAGCCTGAAATTAATCGAAACTCCCAAGAATTTTGTGGAGTATTATGGATAGAGTTTAGGGTTTTGAGTTAAAGTGAATCACAATTAACTCCAAACGCAAAACCGTACAACTCCAAACTCTTATGAAATACTTTCTCATTGTTGGCGAGCGTTCGGGGGACTTGCATGGTTCTAACCTGATTAAGGGTATTCTTGAACATGACCCTTCGGCTAACATTCAGTGCTGGGGTGGGGAGTTGATGGAAGAAGCCGGAGCCAGGTTATTACACCACTACCGCGATTCCGCCTTCATGGGATTTTGGGAAGTAGTGAAAAACTACGGAACCATCCGTCGGCAGATGCAGGAATGCCGACAGCAGATTCTGGCTTTTCGTCCTGACGTATTGATTCTGATTGATTACGCGGGCTTTAATCTTCGGATGGCGGCCTTTGCCAGGCAACACCAGATTCGTACCTTCTATTACATCTCTCCCAAAGTCTGGGCCTGGAATCAGAAACGAGCCCTGAAAATCAAGCGGGTGGTGGATCGGATGTTCTGCATCTTTCCCTTCGAGGTTGATTTCTACCGGAAATTCGATTACAAGGTGGATTACGTAGGTAACCCCTTGCTGGACGCCATTGCCTCTTTTCAGCCAAAGCCCGATTTTAATGCTGAACACGGTCTCGACGAGCGTCCCATCGTGGCGATATTACCCGGTAGTCGGGTGCAGGAAGTGAAACGGATGTTACCCAAAATGTTGTCCGTTCGAAATCAGTTTCCGGACTATCAGTTTGTGGTGGCGAAAGTTTCCAATCTGTCGGAGGAGTTATACGCAACGGAGGTAGCTGACGTATCCTTTGTAACCGATGCTTCGTATGATTTACTATCCGTGGCCTATTCCGCTCTAGTTACATCCGGAACAGCAACGCTGGAAACGGCTTTGTTCAGTGTTCCGGAAGTGGTTTGTTACGAAGCGGGAGGATTGACTTATGCCATCGCTAAACAGCTCGTCAAGGTGCCTTTCATTTCTCTGGTGAACCTGATTGCGGAAAAGGAAGTGGTAAAGGAACTGATTCAGGAGGAATTTAATACGGAACGAATCTCCCGGGAATTAAAGCTGACGCTGGCTGGTCCTTCCCGTCAGACGATGTTGAATGAATACAAACGTCTTCAGGAATTAATTGGTCAACCCGGAGCCTCCGAGCGTACCGGCGGATTAATGGTCAAAGCTCTGAGAGAGTAAACTCATGCTGTTATCTGAATACTTCGTTGTTAGTTGTTAGTTATTAGTTGTGTATATAAACAACAAACAACAAACAACAAACAACAAACAACTAAATCTCACCCAAATAATTCCGAATCCAGGACTTACGGGTACCTTTCACCGTATTGAAAAAGCGAGCCATCTCTACTTTATCCCGATCCCAGTTACCCGTGGGATAGAAGGGGTCGCCGAAGTAAACCAGTTTCCGGCCGTAGTCAAAAGCACAGAAAACAATCGGAACTTTGGCCCCGAGAGCCATGTAATAAAATCCGGTTTTCAGTTCCGTAACGTCGCCCCGGGTACCTTCAGGAGTAATGCAGATGCGAAATTCCTGGTGGGTATTAAACAGGTCTACTACACTATCCACAAAGTTTTTGCTTTTACTGCGATCAACGGGATAACCACCCATAATCTTCATAAACCAGGCTACCGGAGCGGGTCTGAACAACTCTTTTTTACCGAGGTAATAAATCCACTGATCCAGGGCCGCCCGGGCACCTACACCCACGAAAAAATCTTTGGAAGTCGCGTGGGGAGCTACCATCAGGACGTATTTAGGTAAGCTGGTGGGGTAGGGACCCTGAAGCTTCCAGCCAGATAAGCGAAACAGAAAAACAGCAAGCCAGCGAAACATCTTTCGTTTTCAGTTTAGAGTTTACTGTTTTCAAGGATAGAAAGACAGTAATTGAATTACCCAAACATAATAAATGGTTTGGGACTAAAGCAAAGAACAAATACCAGCAGTGAGAACCAGCCCAGCAATTGACGTTTCCAGCCGATGGGAACTTCCACTTCAGCGGGCGGGTGATGAATGCCCAGGAAACGGCCCAGCATCACGGCAAACAACAGAAATCCGTTGTATCCTTCCGCTTCCGGGAAAAAATAGCTGATCGTTAACTGAATCAGCACCATACCCAGAGCCATGGACGCTACGGTCCATCGATTGGGATGGAGACGACTCAGGGCCATAAAATTCAGGCCCACATATACCGCCAGATAAGCCGCCTGAGTGAGCCATTCGGTGGTATCCGAGACTGTAAAGTCCTGGATTCTGAACCAGCCCAATCCGGCATAGAACAGGAAACCTGTAAAAATAAGAGGAGAGATGATTCGATGCCAGCGGCGACCGACCAGTCCGTACAGAATATGACCGCCATCCAGCTGACCGATGGGGAACAGATTCAAAGCCGTAAAAAACAGGGACAGATACCCCGCAAAAAGGTAGGGGTAATTCGCCATGTCATAGGGAGACGGAAGAGGGCCGGTGGCTACGTATTTCTCGAAAAACCAGAATAACAGGTTATCGCCCAGTTTTACCGCCCCGCGTCCTTCCAGAGCCTTGGCCGTGTAGACGTGTTTGGCGTACTGATCCCCCAATACTTTCCATTCGGGATGAATCGTGAAAATATAATCAGCGGGCGGCAGGTGAGTGAAGCCGTACCAAAGTAACCCGAGGGCCACCACAAAACCCGCCAGAGGCCCGGCAATACCAATGTCAAAATACTGTTTATTGGTTTTGACCCGACTTCTGAGTTGGATAAACGCCCCCATGGTGCCCATGGTGGTAAGCGTACCCAGCCAGAGCGGTACATAAAAAGGAAGCGTAACCTTTACTCGATTATAGCGGGCCGTGAAGTAATGCCCAAACTCATGAACGGTCAAGACCAGCAAAAAGGGTATGGAGAAATGAAGACCTTCCAGAACCTGATCAAACGTAAGGGGAGGATTGGCATAAAACAGGGAAGTGCCATGCATCCACTCGGCTCCGGCAATGGTAGTGGTAACAAGAGTTACGATGAATAGGGTAATCTGAAGGATTAATCGACGCCGGGTTCGGCTCATATTTCTACGTTTCTAACGGTGGGTTTGCCGGATTTGGCTAGTATTCGGCCAGTTTATCCAGTACGCTGCCAATCGGATTTAACCAGATGGTTTGTATGCCAACGGTGGCAGCGGCTGCTATATTATCGGCGTTGTCATCAATGAAGAGGGTTTCTTCGGGTAACAGGCCGCCGCCTTCCCGCAATGACTGACGGTAAAATTCGGGATCTGGTTTCATGAAACCCATTTCATACGATAGAAACGGTTTCTCAAACAGACTCATGAAATCATACCCGAGCGTTTCAGCTCGCTTTAAAATTTCCCTGACGTGAATGGAGTTGGTATTGCTAAGCAGGAAAACGCGGTAGTTGTTCGCCAGTTCCCCAATACGAGCCAGCCGTTCGACGGGCATTTCCAGCAACAGGGCACACCAGGCCTGATCGATTTCTTCGTCCGTCCAGTGGGAGTTAAACTCCTGACGAAGTGAATTTCTGAAATCAGCTTCATTCACCTTACCAATTTCAAACTGGTGAAAAAAAGCTTTTTCGTGAAAAAGGCGGGTGGCTTCTTCCTCGGAGAGGTTAGCCATCCGGGCAAAAGCCCGGTACGTCAGCGGAACGTCAATATCAATAATGACATTCCCCATATCGAAGATAATATTCTTAATCATGCAATAGGTTATGAAGGAAAAATGGTTTCGAGCCTTCGCCCGAAACCATTTACTGTGGATGCGTTATTCCGAAAAAACGCCCATTTGAGAGAACTTCTCAATCCGCTGATCGATTCGTTCTTCGGGCGATAAAGCTTTTAATTTTTCGATTCGGGTCAGGAGTTCGCTCTTCAGAATGTCAGCCATCCGGTCATGATCCAGGTGAGCACCGCCGAGTGGTTCGGGGATGATCCCGTCAATCAGACCGTTGTTACTCATGTCCGTTGCCGTTAATTTAAGGGCTTCCGCCGCCTGTTCTTTGTAATCCCAGCTTCTCCAGAGAATGGAAGAGCAGGATTCAGGAGAGATAACGGAATACCAGGTATTTTCCAGCATCAGCACCTGATCACCAATGGCAATGCCCAAGGCTCCACCCGAGGCACCTTCGCCGATGACTACGCAGATCACGGGAACTTTCAGCATGAACATTTCCCGCAAGTTACGGGCAATGGCTTCCCCCTGACCGCGTTCTTCGGCTTCCAGACCGGGGAAGGCACCGGGCGTATCGATCAGCGTAACTACAGGAACGTTGAATTTCTCCGCCATTTTCATCAGGCGAAGGGCTTTGCGATACCCCTCCGGGTTCGGCATTCCGAAGTTACGGAACTGGCGTTCTTTGGTGTTACGTCCTTTCTGCTGACCAATTACCATGACGGGCTGTCCATCGATCGTGGCAAAACCACCAATAATGGCCTTGTCGTCGCCTACCTGGCGATCTCCGTGAATTTCAATGAAATCGGTACAGATGCGATGGATATAATCCTGGGTATAAGGGCGATCCGGATGACGGGAAACTTGAACCCGCTGCCAGCGAGTCAGGTTACGGAACGTCTCTTTTTTAAGATCTACTAATTGGTTTTCTAATACTGAAGTGGCCGAGGAAACGTCTAGATTTTTGTCGGCGGCCAGCCGTTTCATATCCTCAATCCGGGATTCCAGTTCGGCTATAGGCCGTTCAAAGTCGAGTAAAGTTCGCATAAACAAGTTTCTGGGTTCCTATTCGTCAGCCATTGGCTACGTACCAAAAATGGTTAGGGCAGCACAAAAGTAATAAGAAAAGCGGGTGATCGCAGTTCTTTTGCCGTTTGGCTATGGAGTTTTAACGTGAGTAAGTGCTCATTCGAGTCCTGACTACGGTGTTTTATAAGTCGTAACTCTGTCCTTTCAGCGGAATTTCCACGTTTGCATAGCCTTCTTCGTTTAACAGATTCGAGAAAGTCTGCATGGATTTTTCTTCTCCGTGAATCAGGAAGATCCGTTTCAGCTTTTGTGAGGACTGCATTTTAACAAAGTTCAGCAGGTCATTCTGATCCCCATGACCGCTGAAAACGTCAATTTTTTCAATCTTGGCCTGAACGGCGTGTTCTTCATCTTTAATCCGCAGCGTACTCTGACCATTCAGTAACCGCCAGCCCAGGGTATCTTCCGCCGCATACCCAACGAGCAGAATCGTGCAGTAAGGGTTCCCGATATTAGCAGCCACGTGCTGTTCGACGCGTCCGCCTGACACCATTCCGGAAGCGGAAATGATGATGCAGGGTTCATTGTGATTGGAAATAGCCCGGCTGGCTTTTTCGCTTTCCACGAAGGTTAAGTTCTTGAAATCAAACAGGCGACCGTGTTTTTCTTTAAAATCGCGGGCTTCCTGATTCAGAAACCGGATGTTCCGTTCGTAGACTTTGGTAGTCGAATGAGCCAGTGGACTATCGCTGAATACCCGAATGGGTTTGAAACCCTGCTCAGAATACAGTCGATTGAGCGTGAACAACAAGGCCTGCGTTCTTCCCACGGAGAAGGCAGGAATAATCAGTCGACCGGGAATATTGATGCAGGTTCGGCGAATCACGTCGGCCAGGGCTTCTTCGGGCGAACGGGTGTCTTCATGAAGACGAGCCCCGTAGGTACTCTCACACACCAGATAATCTACCTGAGGAACCGGAAACGGCTCACTGTGGAGTGGGTAATTTTTGCGACCAAGATCCCCGGAAAAGCCAATGGTTTTGGTCTCTCCGTTTTCGGTGATTTCGAGAATGATGTGAGCGGCCCCCAGCAAGTGACCGGCGGGAATAAAGGTGACCCAAATGCCTTCCTGAAGCTGAAATTTCTGATTGAAGGAGATCGGAACAAAGTTTTCCAGGGAATCATCCACCTGTTTATCCAGATAGATATCTCCTTTTTTCTCAATGCGGGCCATGCGTTTCTTTTTCTTATTAGAATCGCCGGTAGCACGGGTTAATCGCTTCTGATTCAGGTGGGCAGCATCGAGTAACAGGAGCCGGGTAAGGTCATAGGTAGGAGAGGTGCACAGTACTTGCCCTTCATACCCATCGCGGTAAAGAATGGGAATACTGCCGGAATGATCAATGTGAGCGTGGGTTAATAAAACCAGATTCAAGGTACTGGGATCAAACGGGAAAAACGTTTTTTGTTCCTCTTCCTCTTCCAGATCACGCCGCATATTGGTTCCGCAATCCACCAGAATCCGGTAGTTATTCGCCAGTTCCAGCAAATACATACTGCCCGTTACCTGCCGGGCAGCACCCCAAAAAGTTATTTTCATCTTATATCTTCAAAGCCAGTAAGGCCTACGCACGCTCCTCCCAATGCCGTTAACCAAACACGGCGGGCGGTTGTTTGAGAAGAGGGTTTCCCGCTTTGCTACCTGATCATGAACGGAGTCGATTCGTTGAGATGACCTGTCTTCAGGCGGAAAAGCGGTGTACATTCGCGTCGGGCTATACCTCTGGCTAATAGTTAGTGACTAGCAAATCAGGCAAATCTACCAAAAGAAAACCGAACTTGAGCATCTTAAGCATACCCAAACCCGAATGAATCGCATCTATTTTACCCTTATTTCCGTCTTTCTTTCTTCTCCTCTGTTTGCCCAAAACATAGATTCGCTGGCTCAGCAGGCTCTCATTCGCCGGCTGGATTCCCTGCAAACCAGTTTTTTCATGCAGCATGGAAGTGTGTCAGCCTGCATCAAATCCGTGAAAACGGGACAAACAGTGCTGGCTTATTACCACCGTAAATCAGTTCCTCCGGCTTCTACTATGAAGCTGATTACCACGGCAACGGCCCTGGCAGTGCTGAATCAAAACTTCACCTATATCACGACCCTGGAAACGGATGGAGCCGTACGAAACGATACGCTGTTTGGAAACCTGTGGATACGAGGGTCGGGAGACCCTTCGCTCGGCGGTGGCCGGTTCAAAAGTACGCCCACCTTACCCGTTCTTCTGAAGAGCTGGGCAACGGCTTTGCAGGAGAGAAAAATCAGGCACATCACGGGCCGGGTGATTGGCGATGGGGGTATCTTTGATGAAAACAGTATCCCCGGGGGCTGGCCCTGGGACGATTTAGGTAACTATTACGGAGCGGGGGTTAGCGGACTGAACATCAACGAAAATAAGTTTCGTGCCGTTTTTAAAACCTCCAGTGTCGTAGGCGAGCCTGCCGGTCTGATTCGAACCGAACCCGCCCTGCCCGGCTATACCCTCATCAATCGGGTCCGAACGGAAGAACCCCGAAGCGGGGATCAGGTGAATATCTACTCCACACCGCTGGGGTCGCAATATTTTCTGGAAGGCTCGGTTCCCAAAGGACCAGCCGAGTTTGGCGTTCAGGGCAGTCTGACCAACCCCAGCTTATTTGCGGCTACGTCTCTGCAGGAAGTATTACTGGAAAATGGCATCACGGTGGGGGATACCTCGCAAACATCCTTCGATTTTCTCAGAACCAGTCAGACTGTAACGTTCCGGGATACGTTAGCTCGAACCGTATCACCTCCCTTGAAAGACCTCGTAACCGAATGTAACTTCCAGAGTATCAATTTATACGCCGAAGCTTTTTTGAAAACCATCGGGGTCGCGTTAAATGATGGGAACACCACTTCGGATGGGATCAAAGCGTTGGAAAAAATATGGACTTCCAAAGGCGTAAATCTGGCAGGATTCCGAATTAAGGATGGCAGTGGCTTATCTCCCCAAAGCGTACTGACGACGGATAACATGACGGATATTCTGGTCGTGGCCGCTCGTGAACCCTATTTTCCCACGTTTTACTCGACCATTGCCGTTCTGGGAAAAAACGGGACGGTTAAAAACATGGGCAAAGGAACCCGGGCTGAGGGTAACGTCCGGGCTAAAAGTGGGAGTATCGGCGGGGCCCGGGCCTATGCAGGTTACTTTACCGGAAAAAATGGAGAACAATATTCCTTTGCCTTTAACATTCAGCAGTATGATTCCAATTTCGGGAGTTCTACCCGGGAACTGGAAAAGCTGATGGTGCTCATGGTTAATTTATGAAAAGATTATTATAACGATTTAGTAACGTTAAAAAGCAATGAAAGATCATCATAAGTTTGGAAAACTGGAACATCTCAAAAAAGTGGAGGAGAAGTGGAAAGACTCCAGTCCGTCGCTTCAACAGGTACATTCCTGGGTCAGAGAAACCATTGTGGATGAGACTCTGATCACGCAGAAAATTACTGAAACGGAAGTTGATCAGGAATCCACGCTGGGGAACCGCATGGCCGATAAAGTAGCCGAATTTGGGGGAAGCTGGAAGTTCATCCTGAGCTTTATGGCCTTTCTGATCATCTGGATTCTGATTAACAGCTTCTATTTCATCATGCAGAAACCCTTTGATCCCTATCCTTTTATCCTGCTGAACCTCATCCTTTCCTGCGTAGCGGCCATTCAGGCTCCGATCATCATGATGAGTCAGAACCGGCAGGAAGCCAAAGACCGGCAGCGGGCCCGAAATGATTACGCCACAAATCTGAAAGCCGAAATTGAAATTCAGTGCTTACACGATAAAATGAATTTTCTGCTGGATGAGATTGCCGAGATGAAGGCGAAGTTGGGGCAGTGAAAGGGGATTACAAATCCCGGACAGAGGGCTTTCGGATTGTAAATCCGAAAGAGCGGGCAAGTAGAGAATAGTTAGGAATAGTTAGTCCGCGTTTTCAACGCGGATTCGGGATAAGAGCGTCTGCGACGCTCAGCGTTATAAACGCAATTCTCAGGCATCCGCGACTATGTCGCGGACGAACGCTGCTTCAATACAAAGCCCAGGTTCATCTAAGGAACCTGGGCTTTGTATTGATCTAAGAATCGAAAACTGAAAATAGCCAACCAAGGCGGCAAACCTAAATTGGTCGTTTTGAAAACCTTGAATTGTCTTCAATGTATACTTCTGTAAAACACCTGATGCTTACTCGACTCATCTTTGGATGAAGAAACGACATCAGCACTTTTTCTTTATCAATAGATTAAAAGTGGAGGTGCTAATACTGAGCACTCAACGGGTTATTCTGTTAACACTACTACAAAATATTATTTCACTAATTATCTCCAGGCTAGTCCGCGTTTCCAACGCGGATTCCTGAGAGAAGCGTCTGCGACGCTCATCGTTACAAACGCACGCCTCGTGACTCAGTCGCCAACAAACTGTGGTAAATACTTTTAATGAAAAAGGCCCTGATCCATTTGATCAGGGCCTTTTTAGTGAAACAAAAACGGAAAACTTACGCGTTCATCAGCGTTTCAATCTCATCGGCATCCACCGGGATGGAAGCCATCATGTCGATATTGCCTCCTTCGGTGATCAGAATGTTGTTTTCCAGACGAATGCCCAGGCCTTCTTCGGGGATGTAAATGCCCGGCTCGCAGGTAAAGACCATACCGGGTTCAAAACGACGGTATTTGTTACCTACGTCATGCACGTCCAGTCCGAGGAAGTGCGACGTGCCGTGCATGAAGTATTTCTTATAGGCAGGCCAGTCGGGATCCTGATGATCAATGTCATGCTGACTGATCAGTCCCAGCCCTTTCAGCTCACTTTCCATGAGTTTACCCACTTCGCGGTGGTATTCATCCCAGAGATTGCCCGGAACGAGCATGGCAATCGACTCGTTCATCACGCGGTGAACGGCTTCGTATACCTGACGCTGGCGGGGGGTGTAACGGCCCGAAACGGGAATCGAACGGGTTAAGTCCGCGTTGTAATTCGCGTATTCAGCGGCTACATCCAGCAGGATGACGTCTCCTGCTTTACACTGCTGATCATTAGCCAGGTAATGCAGCACGCAGGCGTTGGCTCCGGAGGCAATGATAGGCTCGTAAGCAAATCCTTTTGACCGCTGACGAACGAATTCGTGCAGTAACTCCGCCTCAATTTCAAATTCCCACACGCCGGGTTTCACAAACGAAAGCAGACGACGGAACCCGTCTTCCGTGATTCGCATGGCTTCCTGAAGCAAAGGAACTTCTTCTTCCTGCTTGATGGCCCGCAGGTTATGCATCAGCGGAGCCAGACGCTCAAATTTGTGAAGAGGGTAGAGGGACTGATACGTTTTAATAAAACGGGCGTCGCGGGTTTCGGTGATAATGTCCGCACGCGTGTGCTCGTTCGTATTGAGGTAAATATGTTCCGCTTCGAAAATCAGCGTACGAATAATCGTATTGAACTGGTGAGTCCAGTAGATCGTCTGGATACCTGATACTTCCCGGGCGTGTTCTTTCGTGTATTTGTAGCCTTCCCAAACGGCAATGTGCTCATTGGTTTCTCTCAAAAAGAGAATCTCGCGGTGTTTTTCGTCGGGAGCATCCGGGAATAAAACCACAATGCTTTCTTCCTGATCAATGCCTGACAAATAAAAAAGGTCGTTATTCTGACGAAAACGCAGCGTGCCATCGGCATTGGTTGGCAAGACATCATTCGAATGAAGAATAGCAATGGACTTGGGTTTGAGCAGGTTGCTCAACCGATGACGATTTCGGGAGAAAAGACTGTTCGGAATAGGAAGGTATTTCATACGTTCAATTGTTTTCGCGTTCTGACGCAACAGGACCTGGTCAAGAAAGCTGTATCAGGATATAGTCACGGCTTTCTTCGCGAAGGTCGGTCAGAACCAGCTGATGAATTAGACACTATTTTTGGCAGTAGTAAATAATCTCCTTGCTTGGCAGGGCATAGCGTTCGACTTTCTCACGCGGCATTTCCAGTACGAAACGGTCTTCCCGTACCTTGAAACCTCCTTTGGCCAATTCCTGACCGTAATCCTGACCGAAGAGGCGGAGGTGATCGTTTTGCCAGAAAATCCGCTCGCGTTCTTTGGGATCAGTAATCGTCGGATCTTCGAAGGTATGCGGCTTGGACCAGTCCTGAGGAGACTGAATAATAGCCCAGCCGCCGGGTTTCAGTACCCGATGTAACTCGCGGGTAGCCTGATGATAATCATCTACGTGTTCAAGAACGTGGTTACAGAAAGCCACATCGAAGGTATTATCCGGAAAGGGAATCTGATGGATATCCATCTTTACCTTCGCCAGCGGGCTTTCAATGTCCGCCGTGATGTAGCCATCGCCGTGAACTTTCTCAAAACGTTCCATAAAGCAATGCTCAGGTGCGACGTGAAGTACCTTTTTTTTGCCCTGAAAAAAGTCCGTTCGTTCTTTCAGAAACAGATACATGAGCCGGTGCCGTTCCAGGGCCAGGCAGTTGGGACACAGAGCATTGGCCCGCGACTGTAAACGTCCGTAGGGTAAAAAACGGCGGAAGGTGTTCCCGCAAACGGGACATTCCTTCTCGTTACCACGTAAGAAAAAAGCGGTGATTTTCAGGGGAATATAACTAACCCGCTGCAAAACGGGCCGGGGTACCGTACGAAGAATAAAGGAGATTAATCGCTTCACTTAAATGATGCTAAGGGTGATAGTCGGCAAAGATAAGAGATCTGCGTCATCTCCCGATACTTGATTCCGGAGCAAATAAAAAAGGGCAGAGACCCGCTCTGCCCTTTACGTAATGAAAGGTAATGGATTATAACTCCCGAATCCAGACGTTGCGAAAGCTTACCGCATTGCCGTGATCCTGCAGGCTGATTGGACCTTTGCCGTGAGGAACGTTTTTCGGAGCTCCGATGTATTCCGTTGAACCCTGAATTTTCGTGTGGTTCTGTACGATCACGCCATTGAAAATGACCGTCACGTAGGGAGGGGTCTCTACGCCACCGTTCTGATTGAAACGGGGAGCCGTATAGATGATATCGTAGGTATTCCATTCGCCCATCGGACGGATCGGATTGATCATCGGAGGCGTTTGCTTGTAGATGGATCCCGCCTGGCCGTTACGATAGGAACGGTTCTGATAACTGTTCAGTACCTGAACTTCGTACATACCCTGCATGAAGATACCACTGTTGCCCTTACCCTGGCTTTTCAGCGTTTCGGGTTCGTTGGGCGAACGCCATTCAATGTGGAGCTGATAATCCTGAAAATCCTGTTTGGTGGAAATGTTGCCGGCTCCTTTTACCACACTGAAGGCTCCGTCTTTCACTTCCCACTTCGCGGGACTGCCGTCTTTTACCGAAACCCAGTTATCCAGGTTTTTTCCATCAAAAAGAATAATCGCATCCGAAGGGGGAGTACCGTAGGTTTTTCCAGGGGTTACCATTGGGATTTCGGGGTCCCAAAATTCCGTTTCTTCAGGTTTAACGAGGTAGTTTTTCTTGACAGCTCGTTGGTCCTGGGCAGAGGCAAAACCCAGGGCAGTTAGAGATAAACACAGCGAGAGTGTTAGCTTTTGAGCGATCTGCATTGGTCAATACAAAATTTGAAAGTAAGATTGCGGCTGAAAATTACACGAAGAGATTGGTATATGGCTACTTTTTGAAAAAAAAAGGATTTTATGGCACATTTCTGGTATAAAAATATAAAAATTTGGTTATATACCAGGAGAACTTCGCGGCGGCTAAGTACCTGAGTCAAAAGTTTTTTGTACTGGAAAGAGAAAGCATAACCGGCTCTGAGCGTAGGTAGTCCGTAAGCCTGTATACCGTTAAACCCCTTGATAAGCCTATGAAAATTGTTGAAAATAAAAAAGCACCCGGCAGGCAACTCGTCAAGCACATGAGCCTGCGGACCAAATGGATTTTGCTATCCGTTTTTAGCATGATGCTTTCCAGTTATGGAATCATGGTGCTGGTGCGGGCGGCCTGGTTACAGGCGGCCGGAGAGATCTTTACCCGCTGGTTTTTACTAGGCATCTACGCCCTGGTTCTGATGATTACCGGCTTTATCATGTACGGTAATGCCCTGCGGATCCGGACACGGATGGACACCCGTCGGGAGATGCGTCGCTTTATCCGGAAAAACCGCCGGCTTTTTGCCAAACCTAAAGCCCTGATTCAAAAGAAGAAAACCCACCGGGCCAAGCAAACGGCTGAAGGGAAGGAGAAACCCCGCGAAGCCCTAAAAGAAAACCCTGCCAAGTAAGCTCGGCAGGGTTTTCCTGAATAACCAAATAGTGTTTGACAGGTTTTGCCTGCCAGAGTACTTATTTGTTTTCGAAAGAAGCTTTGATGGCTTCAACGTCTACTTTCTTGATAGTAGGTTTCAGCGTAAGGCGTTTGATCGTCGTTACTTTGTTATTCGCGATGGCCTTATTTCTGCGATCCTTGCGTTTCAGTTGTGATACACCCATGATTTTGGAAGTTTGGTATTACTGGTTACCGGTTCGAGCAATCCAGGAATACCTGATTCTCATACTCAGAACCTAAAATGAGCCGCAAAAATACTGGTTTTTTGGTAAAAGTCAAATCCTTAGCCGGGGAAAAATCAAGGAAATTGAGATAAAAACCAGCTCATGAACCTTTCCCTGCTATTTTTGCAGCTTCATTGTGTAAAATTGAATGGACCGGGAAGTGTTCCCCTGCTTCCCGTACGTATAGAACCATGAGTATACAGAAACCCAGTCTCCCCCGAGGTACCCGCGATTTTGGCCCGGAACAAATGGTCAAGCGGAATTTTATTTTTGATACCATTCGCCGCACGTTTCAGAAATACGGTTTTCAGCCTTTAGAAACGCCTACGCTGGAAAACCTGTCCGTACTGATGGGTAAGTACGGCGAAGAGGGCGATCAGCTTCTGTTTAAAGTATTGAACTCCGGAAACTTCTCGGAAAAAATTCAGTCTTCCGATCTGGAAGAGGGCTATAAAAAATTAACTCCGAAAATTGCCGAGAAAGGGCTGCGTTATGATCTGACGGTGCCTTTTGCCCGTTACGTGGTCATGAATCGGGGCGAGTTAACCTTTCCCTTCAAACGCTATCAGTTACAGCCCGTATGGCGGGCCGACCGCCCTCAGAAAGGCCGTTACCGTGAGTTTTATCAGTGCGACGCCGACATCGTAGGAACGGATTCGCTGCTGTGTGAAGCGGAAATCGTGGCGATGTTACACGAAATTTTCCAGGGACTTTCCATCGAAAACTTTACGATCAAGATCAACAACCGGAAAATTCTGAGTGGCATTGCCGAAGTAATTGGCGTTGCTGGCCAGGAATCTGTTCTGTTTGTGGCGATTGACAAGCTGGATAAAATCGGCAGGGAAAAGGTAGAAGAGGAGCTTCGGGAGAAAGGTATTTCAGAAGATTCCATTCAAAAACTGCAACCCTTATTTGCGGACCTGACTTCCAATCAGGAAACGTTTGATAGCCTGAAAATTTGGTTACAGCCCTCGGAGGTTGGAATGAAAGGGGTACAGGAGCTGGAGACCGTCTGGCAAATGGTCCAGACCATGGGCCTTTCCGAAGAACAGATCCAGCTGGATATTACCCTGGCCCGTGGGCTGAGTTATTACACCGGTGCCATTTTTGAAGTAAAAGCCAACGGCGTTCAGATCGGCAGTATCTCCGGCGGTGGCCGTTACGATAACCTCACAGCCGCCTTTGGCGTACCGAATCTGTCGGGCGTAGGCATCTCACTGGGCGTAGACCGGATTTACGATGTGATGGAAGAGTTGAAGCTTTTTCCTGAAAATCAAAGCGTAACGACGAAGTTGCTTTTCACCAATTTCGATGCCCAGGCGGAACTGTATTCATTACCGCTCTTACAGAAAGCTCGTCAGGCGGGTATTAATGCGGAGTTATATCCGGACGCTGCCAAGCTTAAAAAGCAGCTGGATTATGCCGACCGTAAGAAAATTCCCTTTGTGGTATTAATTGGTTCGACGGAAATGGAAACGGGAGAGTTAACCCTGAAAAATATGATCACCGGCGAACAGCAGAAAGTAACCGCCGGGCAGTTACTGGAGCAATTAAAATAACCAGAATTAAATTTGAAAGCGGAGCGGAAGAAATTCCACTCCGCTTTTTTAATGCCTTCCCTGCAGGGCATATACGCTTTGCAGATGCCGCTTGAAGGAATAGGTATAGCGAAGAGCCAGCCCGAAGCTCCAGCCGGTGCCGTTGGCAGTTAATTTCGAAGTTTCAGTCTGGACATTGTTTTCAGAATAAGTCAGGTCGGTATAAATCGACGGACGGAATCCCCATAGTTTTCTTCCGTAAAAGCCCAGGTCAAATCGGTTGGAAAGTCTTACGTTATATTCAATTCCTACTTCCAGCAAAGGCGTGAGCCGGGTTGCCGTTTGGGTTTGGCTGACCAGCGAAATGGTATCGGTATGAAATCGTGAGAATCGATACCCTTCCATAATGAATCCGTCGACGTATTTTCCGGAATTGGGAACTAGCCAGGCTCCCCCGGTAATCCAGAAACCCGCCTTTTCTTTGGGTTTAGTAGTAGAAAAAAGCCTGGCCTTCAGGCGAATGACTGCGGCATTGGACTCATTCTTAAACGTAAAATCGTAGGGCTGGGGAGCCACCACAAGAGAGAGCTGGTTGTGAATCGCAGCGTGGGAATACCCTGCTTCTGCATGGAATCTATCCTGAAACGAATACCCAACAAGGGCAGTCCAGCTTGCTTTGGTAACGGAAGGTCGCGACGTAATCAGTCCACCCAGCGAGCTGGTTAAAACGCCCTGATCGGAACGCAGAAAGCCTTCCAGTCCAACGTACCAGCGATGTTGCATGGGGTACCCGACAGGATTGACCCGCTGGTGCGGAAGCTCATAATAGGCAGGAAGATCCTGAGCAGTGGCGATACCCGAACTTAGTATAAACAGTATATAGAAAAACCTGCGTATCATAAACAAAGAAGACTTTGCCTAAGGTTACGCAGGTTTTTCTTAAAACGTTACAGTTGGTACCCAAACCAGCAACAAAAATTTATCGCCAGGCTTTATACGCATTGATCAGACCATTGGTAGAAGCATCGTGAGCTTCGATGGTTTCATCATTCTGTAACTCAGGATAGATTTTGCTGGCCAGTTGTTTGCCTAACTCCACACCCCACTGATCGAAGCTGTAAATGTTCCAGATGACCCCCTGAACGAAAATTTTGTGTTCGTAGGCCGCAATCAGACTGCCGAGCGTACGGGGCGTCACTTGCTTTACTAAAAAGGAATTAGTCGGGCGATTGCCTTCAAATACTTTAAACGCAACGAGCGGCTCGTACACCTCAGGGCTTACCTTTTTCGACTGGAATTCCGCAATGACTTCCTCCGCCGTTTTGCCGTTCATCAGGGCTTCGGTCTGAGCAAAGAAGTTGGAAAGCAGAATTTTATGATGTTCACCCAGCGGATTATGGCTGATGGCCGGAGCAATGAAATCCGCCGGAATCAACTTCGTTCCCTGGTGAATGAGCTGATAAAAGGCGTGCTGGCCGTTCGTGCCGGGTTCACCCCAGATAATGGGACCCGTTTGATAATCCACGCTTTCGCCATTGCGACCCACGTATTTCCCGTTCGACTCCATATCGCCCTGCTGGAAATAAGCGGCGAAACGGTGCAAATATTGATCGTAGGGAAGAATGACCTGCGTTTCGGCTCCGAAGAAGTTGTTGTACCAGATGCCTAACAAAGCCATGATCACGGGTACATTCTCTTCAAACGCCGTTTCCCGGAAATGCGTGTCCATGGCGTGAGCACCTTCCAGTAACTCGATGAAGTTTTCGTAGCCAATGCTCAGAATGATGGAAAGGCCAATGGCCGACCACAGCGAGTAACGTCCACCTACCCAGTCCCAGAAGCCGAACATATTGGCTGTATCGATTCCGAATTTTGATACTTCCTTTTCGTTCGTAGAAATGGCCACGAAGTGTTTCGCAACGGCAGTGTCATCGCCAGCGGCCTCCAGCAACCATTGACGAGCCGAGAGGGCATTCGTCATGGTTTCCTGGGTGGTAAACGTTTTCGATGCAATGAGAAACAGCGTTGTTTCGGGATTAACGGTTTTCAGCGTTTCCGCGATATGGGTACCATCTACGTTGGATACAAAATGCAGATTGAGGTGATTTTTATACGACTTGAGAGCTTCCGTGACCATCACCGGACCCAGGTCTGAACCCCCGATTCCAATGTTTACTACGTCAGTAATGGCCTGGCCCGTATATCCTTTCCATTCGCCGGAAATTACTTTTTCCGAGAACGATTTCATTTTTTCCAGCACCTCATTCACCTCGGGCATCACGTCTTTGCCGTCCACTTCGATAGGCGTGTTGGAACGGTTCCGCAGGGCGATGTGTAATACCGCCCGGTCTTCCGTCGCGTTAATCTTCTGGCCCGTAAACATCTGCTCGATGGCATCTTTCAACTCAGCCTGAGTAGCCAGATCGAGTAAGAGAGCTTTCGTTTCTTCGGTGATTCTGTTTTTGGAATAATCAAAAAGAATATCTTCAAACTGAGTCGAGAAACGCTTGAAACGTTCGGGATCCTGCTTGAATAAATCCTTAATTTGTAAAGACTGGACAGATTCAAAATGAGAAGAGAGCTTGGCGAAAGCAGGATTCTGGGTAAACGGAATAGATTTTAACATAAGATACGGCTCTGAATGGTATAAAGAGAATCAACAGGTGAATCAAACGAATGATTTTCGGACCCACCTCATAGGTAACGTTGATTACTAAAAAAGAGAGTCCAAAAATGTACATTCACACTAATAAATGCAATAAGAAAGTCGAGAGTTTACAAGGCACAGGATATTTTCAGCCTGGAGAAGCTAGTCAGACAGAAATCCGGATGACCTCGGTTCTGAGCCAGGACTTCTACGGAATGCAGATTTGCTCCAGCTCGCTCAGCTCGCCCAGAAAAACGTTATAATCGACTTTTCCTTTGATTCCATTGAGTTTCCCCAGCTCGGAATACTGCCAGAACCATAATTTTCCGGTAATATCACCAGACAACTGTTCTGAAGAATAATGAGCCAGCCAAAGCGGATATTCGTCAAAATGCCCGCGAATGAAGCGTTGATAAAAACGGCGATTGGTATAAATAATGGGCATCACGCCGTATTCCTTTTTGACGAGCTGAAGCCAGGTGTCAATATCCCGAATGGTCTGTTCGTCGGATTTCAGGGGGTGCGAGGACTCCACATCGAGTACGGGAGGTAAATCACCGGATTTCAGCTTCACCGTATTGACAAAATTATCCGCCTGCTGCACGGGATCCCGCCAGGGAATGAAAAAGTGATACGCCCCAACCCGCAAATGCGTCGCGTGAGCGGCGGCATAATTCGCCTTGAAACGTTTATCCTGAATGGTGATGCCTTCGGTAGCTTTAATGAAGACAAACTCCAGCCGGACATTTGCTGCCAGTGGCGATTCATGAATTACCGTCCAGTCAATCTTCCCCTGGTGTTTGGATACGTCAATGCCATGAACCGGATATTCACTGGGAATGCGAATCTGGGCCGATCGGGAAAACTCCCACTCCAGCTGAGAAGGTCCCCGGTATTTAAAGTATAGAAAAACACCCATGAGAACCACCAGAAGCAGGCTCCCCAGGGTGAGAAAAATGAAATTTGAAGAAAAGCGGGATTTCTTTTGAGTGGGCATTGACATAAAAATTGCCGGACAAAAGTACCCGGCAATTTTTAGAGTTTTCAGTTTTCAGTGGAGAGTTTTCAGTTTTCTGCGAAAACGGCTATCCACTTTAACCGGCCATGAATGACTACTTATTGGGCTGAGGAGTAATCCGCAGGTAAGGCTTCACGTGCGTTACCCCTTTAGGGAATTTCTCTTCCAGAGCATCGTTGGAAACGGCAGGCGTGACAATGACATCCTCGCCATCTTTCCAGTCTGCGGGGGTAGCTACCTGATATTGAGCAGTTAATTGAAGTGAATCAATGACCCGCAGTAGTTCCTGGAAATTACGACCCGTCGAAGCGGGGTAGGTAAGGGTTAACTTGATTTTTTTATCCGGCCCAATCACAAATACCGAACGAACGGTAGCTTTTTCACTGGCATTGGGATGAATCATATCGTATAATTCGGCCACTTTCCGATCCGGATCGGCTACAATGGGAAAGTTTACTTCCGTGCCGGTAACGTCCTTGATATCCGGCGTCCAGCGGTTGTGGGATTCCAGATCATCCACGGAGATGGCGATAACCTTCACGCCACGTTTTTCAAAATCACCTTTTAAAAGGGCCGTTCGGCCTAATTCGGTCGTACAAACGGGAGTAAAATCGGCCGGGTGAGAAAAGAACAAACCCCAGCTATTGCCAAGCCATTCATGAAATTTGATAGGGCCCTGAGTAGTATCTGCTTCGAAGTCAGGAGCAATGTCTCCAAGTCGTAATGACATAATTGAAATCAGTTTAAGGTTACATTGAAATGAACGCTCACAAAGGTTGAGGGTTCGAATGAGATAAACAAGAATAAAAGTCTATTAGTTTGCAAGACTAATAAAAGAATCAAAATAATCGTCTGAGTGAGAAGCTTATTGTAAAAACCGGACCACTCCAGAAGGCAAGTCGGGAAAAAAATAAAAAGTTATTTCTGTCAAGTCCTTGACAAGGGCTAAAGGAAAGTGCATATTTGCACCCACATTTCAGACGGGGATGTAGCTCAGTTGGCTAGAGCGCTTGCATGGCATGCAAGAGGTCGTCGGTTCGAGCCCGATCTTCTCCACGTGTTAAAAAGAGCCTTACAGAAATTTCTGTAAGGCTCTTTTTGTTTTCGCTTCTGCGGGAACGAAGGTTTATTTACCCGGTGACTTCTTCTACTCTGGGCAGACTTTTATAACTTACCGCCCAATTCGATTACTATTCCGGCTAAATGCCAGAACATGGTAAGTGTCGTACGAGCATTCTTTTATCTTAGGTTAATTTTCCCGCATGTCCAGCAAGATTTTACTTACGGCTGACCAGATGGCCACTTCCAGTACGGGTTTATATCATTTTACTTTGGAATTACTGAAAGAAATAGTAGCCCAGAATTCAGAGAATTATGATTTGAATTTCCTGGTACCGAGTCGCCTGAAAAATGAAAATCTATTTGGTAAAGGTACGTATCGAACCAGAAGTATTTTTAATAAAATGCTCTGGAAATTAATCCCTGAATTTGATTTAATTCATTTTACCCAGCAGCACCCAACGTTAATTAAACCCACCAAAATCAGAGGTAAAAAAATACTGACCATCCACGATTTAAATTACATGTACGAGTATCCGGAACATTCAACGGAGTACAATAATTTTAAATATCATATTTCAAAGTGGGTAGGAGCAGCCGATCATATTACGGCTATCTCCCAGTACGCAGCTAATGACATTGCCCGGCATTTAAATTACCCGATTGAGGATATTAAAGTCATTTACAATGGTGTGAATATTCCTCAGATTCCGCAGCAAGAAATAGAAAATCATACCCCTAAATTTCGACCGGACCGGCCTTTTCTGTTTACCATTGGGACGGTGATTTCCAAAAAGAATTTTCACGTATTACCGGGAATGATGCATCATCTGGATCAGGATCTGATCATTGCCGGTCGCACGGATAACCGGGAATATTACGAGTTGATTCGAACGGAATGCCGGCGATTTGGACTCAACCCTGACCGGGTGCACCTGGTGGGGGAAATCACGGAGCTGGACAAGCATTGGTATTACAAGCATTGCTCAGGCTTCGTTTTTCCCTCCATTGCCGAAGGCTTTGGCTTACCTGTTCTGGAAGCGTTTTATTACCAGAAGCCTACCTTTCTTTCCACGCATACGGCCTTACCCGAAATTGGCGGCGACGCGGCCTGGTACTTCCCCAGCTTTGATCCTGAAGAAATGGCCGAAACGGTCAGGAACGGATTACGTGATTTTGGACAATCGGATAAGGCCGAAAAAGCACGGGAGAGGGTAGAGTTATTCTCCTGGAAGAAAGCCGCTTTCGAATACCTGAGTTTATACAAAGAAGTACTTCAGTTATAATTAAAAAGGTTCCGTTCATTCATAAACGGAACCTTTTTTAATTAAAGTACGACCCCATCTTCCGGTACTTTCGGTGCCGGGAAATTCGTGTCCCCTAAATGTTCTTTTACCAGCGTTTCAATTCCTAGACTAATGGACGTTAAAGGCGTGCCTTCCGCCCGGTTTTCGAAGGGATCTTCAATGCGTTCGCCGAGTTGATCCAGACATAAAAAGACGAAGGAAATAATGATGGAGATGGGGACGCTGGTCCAGCCAATTTCATCCACAAAAACGAAGGGTAATAAAGAAGCGTGAATGAAAACAAAAATCCTGGAAAAGAAACTATACTGGCGGGGAAAGGGTGTGTTCTTAATGCGTTCACTTCGTCCCTGAATGTTGTTGAATTCGGTCAGGGTTTCGCTGAGTTTAGTAAATCGATAGTCCGTTAACCAGCCTCTTTTGTAGGCGTACTGCAAGTCTTCTCCCTGTTGATTAATAAGGTAATTGGGCGGGTTATTGGTTTTGGTAAAGGTGCGGTATTCCTGAGGACTTAAAAACGATACGGTATCGGAATATTCATTACTTTCTTCGTAAATCTCCTCAACATCTTTGGAAATGTATTTGTTCTGTTTGCGGAGAAACACCCGCAGGGCGTGGACAAAAGCCATGTGGCGATGGGCCATCTGCCGTTGAAACTGGCGAACTTCTTCCCGTTCTGGTTCGCTAGCGGGAAGAATCATCGTGAATAGTTCACGCGTCCAGGCCCGGCTGTAATTGACCAGTAATCCCCAGATTTGCCGGGCCTCCCACCAGCGATCATACGCATTGTTGTTTTTGAATCCGAGGAAGATGGATAATGCTGTGCTTAACGCGGTAATGGTGCTGAAGGGCAGGTGAAGGTGAAAGAGATCGTAGTAATCATGGAGAAGATAAACGGTTAAGGACAGAGCAAAGTAATAAATCATGCTCTTCCAGGTATAGTGGACGATAATGCTCCACTTTAAATTACGTTGCACAAACATACGTTTACTTCAGAGTTAGTAGATAGTTTTGGAAAGGTAATCGGGGCCTTATCCTGAAAGGCCTATCTAATAACCCGGCGTGAAATGGAATGTTGTACGAATCTGATTTTAATACTGAGGGCTTACATAAAAATGCCTCATCCGTTCAGGAGAGGCATTTTTATGTAGACGGGTATACGTACCTACTTAGGGTTTCCTGGGCAACAGTTTTCGCTGAAAATAGTCAGCAGTGGCGTTTCCTGCTTTCAGGGAATTGGCGTGCTTCATCCAGTGATGGGTATCGTTGACGATAATCATCGTTTCCAGTTTCACTCCTTTGGCTTCCAGCCGTTGAATCAGGGCCGTACTCTGACTGACTGGAACATTACGATCGTCATCTCCGTGAATGATGAATACGGGAGAAGTCCAGGTGTCCAGATACGCCACTGGAGAAGAATTCCAGGCGGTTTTGACGGCTTGTTCGGCATCGGGAGCTTTTTCGTAACGTCCGGGAGTGGTCCACGACAAAATCCGGTCGGTCGTCCAGTCATGAACACCGTGTACATCCACTCCGGCCGCAAAGAGCCGGGAGTCTCTGGCCAGAGCTAGGGCGGTTAAATATCCCCCGTACGAACCGCCATAAATTCCGATGCGACGGTCATCCACAAAAGACTGAGCAGCCAGCCATTCACCCGCTGCCCTGATGTCGGTATATTCCGAAGCTCCACTCGTGCCGGCCCTCTCGGGCTGGTGAAAATCAAATCCGTATCCAATGCCGAGCCGATAGTTGACCGATAAAACCACAAAGCCCAGGCTGGCCAGGTACTGATTGGAAGCGTAGGCATTCGCATAGTAATCCGAATAATGCCAGCCGAGCAGCATCTGCCGGGAGGGCCCCCCGTGGACGTAGACAATGGCTGGTTTTTTCGTAGCAGAACTATCCGAAGGCATAAATAGCTGGCCATGCACCTGGAAACCATCCGCAGTAGTAAAGACGACGGGTTGGGGCGTTACCAGAGACTGCGGAAAAGAGGACGGAATCAGAGATGAACCGATTAATCGAATTTCCTGCCCGGAAAGGAACAGGATCGCCGGAAGGGGAGGCCGCTGCGGGCTGGCACTGATCAGGGCTACTGACGAATGATCGCCGGTAATGATGGGAGTCCATTCCAGTCCCGTTCCGGGTGTTAGTAGGTTCATGTTAGCCTGATCGACGGATACCTGAGCCGCGTGCCGACGATCAATATCGCGGGTATCCGGGCCGGTATTGGCACTGAAGGTGAGTACCTGACCGTTCGGACTAAGATTTACGTGTTCTACCATAAAATTTCCCGGCGTGAGTAAAAGGGGAGTGCCCCCCGTGTCCGGAATTGAATACAGATGAGGCCAGCCGTCTTCGGAGGACATATAGACAATTCGCTGGTTAGCCGCCCAGTGCAAATTAAATCCGCCGTTGGTTGTAGGGATCGAACCGGCCAGAGTCTGCGGAGCTTTCCAGAGCTGCGTAGCCTGTCCCGACGTTACATCGGCCACCATAATAGACCAGGGCTGGTGTTTCCGGGCCAGAATGGAATCAGGAACGCCCCCCGTGCCGGGCATACGGATGAAAACGATCTTTCCGCCATCGGGCGACCACCGCGGGCTGCGGTCACGGGCAAACGAAGGAGCCACCCAGCGGAGAGGGGTCTGAGCATCGGTATAAACGCCAATGAGGGAGTGATCGCCACGATCCGTTACGAAAACAATTCGGGAACCGTCAGGAGACCATTCCATGGCATAGGCCCCGCCCCTCACCGTAAATAGATTGGTAGCCGGAGCAGAGCCGTTGATGGGTACCCGCCAGGCCTGGTTGTTTTTAGTGAAAGCTACTGCATCACTTTGGGGGGAAATAAGGGGGAAATCGCCCTCACTTAGCTTTTTAGGTAGGCCACCCGCAAAGGGGACGGCCCAGATTTCAACGCGGGGAGCAAAAGGGAGGTTATCAACGTTAACCCCCACACCGGGATCCCAATTAGAACCGTGATCGCCACCCCGGACGTAAACGACCCATTTGCCATCGGCTGAAATTGATAAACTACTGAGCTCCTGCCCGTCGTCACTGGTGTAATTGGTGAGTTTGCGGGGCGAATATGCCGGACCTTCCGCCACGTACACATTGCGTCGGCCCTGTTCATTAACCGCCCAGGCAATTCGGGAACCCCGGGCAGAGGCGGTAAGGTCGCTGGGGAACGGGTAGGCTTTGACCGCTTCCAGGCTAAACTGCTGAGCTGAGCAAACCCAGGGGTTGAGAATGAAAAATCCGGCCAGTACCAGGCCAGTTCGAAGGCGGGAAAGAAGTGACATACGTTGAAAAGAGAGCAGGTTTACCATGGGTAGCTTAAAGATAGTAATTAATTGGAATCAATTTCCTGCTGTTTCGTTAGCTCTGAAAAACGTACCTTTGCAGGGCCAACGTAGCAGCACCTTGACACAACGAGTTCTCTTCATCACCCCGCCTTTCACTCAATTGAACACGCCGTACCCAGCAACGGCGTATCTGAAAGGCTTTTTGAATACCAAATCTATGGAATCACATCAGGCCGATTTAGGCATTGAAGTGATTCTCCGGCTTTTCTCGACTCGCGGGTTACGGACCCTGTTTGAGGCTCTGGTGGCTTCCGACGATATAGAGCTTTCGGATAATAGTTACCGGATTTATTCCCTGCGGGACGAGTATATTCAGACCATTGACCCGGTCATCCGCTTTCTTCAGAACAAGAATCCGACGCTGGCTCATGCCATTTGTGACCGGAATTATCTGCCCGAAGCCTCCCGGTTTGGTCAACTGGACGATCTGGACTGGGCTTTCGGAACGATGGGCACCCATGACAAAGCCCGGCACTTTGCGACGTTATACCTCGAAGATCTGGCCGATTTGATTACCGAAGCCGTCGATCCGCATTTTGGTTTCAGTCGCTATGCCGAACGGCTGGGGCGTTCGGCCACGCATTTTGATGAGTTACACGAAGCTCTGCAAGCTCCGGATACCCAGATTTCAAAGATTCTGACGGATTTGCTGGAAGAAAAAATTCAGCAATGGCAGCCCACGGTGGTTTGTCTGACGGTTCCGTTTCCTGGAAATCTGTACGGGGCTCTGAAGTGCGGAAAATATCTGAAAACCCATTACCCGGATATCAAAGTCGTGATGGGTGGCGGCTATGCAAACACGGAGTTACGCTCGCTGAAAGAAACCCGCGTGTTCGAATACCTGGACTTTGTCGCCCTCGATGACGGCGAAGCTCCGCTCTGGCATTTGCTGGAATACCTGGACGGTATCCGGTCCATTGACCAGTTGAAGCGGGTGTTTACGCTCGTGGAGGGAAAGGTCCATTACCTGAACGGCACCCGCGAACGTGACGTAGCCCAGCGGGACACCGGAACACCCGATTACCGCGAGTTACCGCTGAATGACTACCTGTCGGTAATTGAAGTGGTGAACCCCATGCACCGGCTCTGGAGCGATGGCCGCTGGAACAAGCTGACGCTGGCTCATGGGTGTTACTGGGGGAAATGTTCGTTTTGCGACGTCACCCTCGATTACATCAAACGCTACGAACCGCTGACGGCTTCCCTGTTGTGCGACCGGATCGAGGAAATCATTGAACAGACGGGACAGAATGGATTCCACTTTGTGGACGAAGCCGCTCCTCCGGCCCTGATGCGGGATCTGGCTCTGGAGATCATTCGCCGGAAACTGACGGTGGTCTGGTGGACGAATATCCGCTTTGAGAAAAGTTTCACTGCCGATTTGTGTCAGCTGCTGAAAGCCTCGGGCTGCATTGCCGTTTCGGGCGGACTGGAAGTGGCTTCGGACCGCTTACTTGAACGCATGAAAAAAGGCGTTACGGTGGCTCAGGTAGCCCGGGTAGCCGATCATTTCACGCAGGCAGGAATCATGGTGCATGCGTACCTGATGTACGGGTTCCCTACGCAAACGACCCAGGAGACCATTGACTCCCTGGAAATGGTGAGGCAGCTATTCGAGTCGGGCGTGGTGCAGTCCGGGTTCTGGCATCGCTTTGCCATGACCGCTCACAGCCCCGTAGGTCTGCAACCCCTGGCTTTTGATGTGCAACGCATTGGCCCCGATTTTGGGGGATTTGCGGATAACGATCTCGATCACGCCGACCCCAGCGGAGCGGACCACGATATTTTTGCGGAAGGCTTACGCAAATCGCTGTTCAATTATATGCACGGGGTTTGTTTTGAGTTTCCTTTGCAGGACTGGTTTGACTTTGAGGTTCCCGAAACGACCATCGCCCCGGATTTTATTCAGTGTAGTCTGGAAGAAGCCGCCGATGAATTTCGTCCGAATGCCTGGGCCATTTGGTTAGGAAAGGAGCCTTCGGTAACTTTCTACGAAGAACGGCAGCGAAATCGGGTAGTCCAACGGGCCGAAATCGTTTTCTACGACCGGAAACAGGAATGGGGACTGGAAACCAGAGCCGCGGAAGGACAATGGTTGCAGGAGGTATTGCCACTGATACAGGTAAAGAAGCAGGAGCCCGTAGCCCTGGAAAAAATAAGACAGGAGTATGAGAGCAGGGGAATGGGCAATTTCGACCGCTTCCTGCACTCCGCAACCGGAGCCAAACTCCGCGAAAATGGACTATTAATTGTCTAGAGTTTTGGGTTTAGGGTTTTGAGTGGCTTCGTTAAAGAGATTCTGGAGGCTTGCCTAGCGAAAGATTTGAATCATATCAATACCATTTGTTCATCAAAAGCTGTTTTGAGTTATAGTCTCACTCAAACCCTAAACCCAAAACTCTAAACCCCAAACACATAACTCAATGCAGGATCCCTTACATGGCAAGACTTTGCAGATGATTTTATTTCATCTGGTTGATTATTACGGCTGGGATCAGCTGGGATTGCGAATCCGAATCAAGTGTTTTACGCACAATCCAAGTATTAAATCAAGCCTGGTGTTTTTAAGAAAGACCCCCTGGGCTCGTAAAAAGGTGGAAGAGTTATATTTAGAAACCCTGGATTGATCCTTTACATCGAAATACTTTTAAAATTAATATCCGTCTGGAAACGGAGGATGGTTCTGGCTGGTTGATGCCAGCAAAAGGCTGGCATCGGTACTAGAAGTTGGCTTCCACTGGTTAGAGCAGCTTTTACTGGTGTATCAGGAAATAACCGTTGAAGATACTTGCCACTTGTAAACGAACAGTCAAGGGTACGCTCAGGAATCATTGAAAACTGCAAACAGACAACTGAAAACTACACATGAAATTTGACGATTATCACATAGCTCCCGAAATCAAAAAAAGTCTGACCAAATTAGGCTTTAAACGACCGACGGACATTCAGTTTAAATCCATTCCTCCGATTCTAAAAGGAGAGGATGTACTGGCCATTGCCCAGACCGGAACGGGGAAGACGGCGGCGTTTGCCATTCCGGTGATCAGTAAAATTCACGATCATAAATACACCAAAAAAAGTACGGGTATTAAGTGCATCGTTATGGTGCCCACGCGGGAGCTGGCCTTACAGATTACTGAAGTGTTTCAGCAGATTGGTCATCACTCCAAAGTCAAGTCATTTTGCACGTTTGGCGGCGTTGAACAGGGACCACAAATTGAAAAGCTACAGGAAGGTATTGACATATTGGTTACTACACCGGGTCGGATGTTTGACCTGGCCAGCCAGGGGTATATCAAAATGAATTCCGTTGAGTACCTTATTCTGGACGAAGCGGATCATATGCTGGATTTAGGCTTCATTAAAGACATTCAGGATTTAATTAAATATTTGCCTAAGAAACGCCAGACTTTATTCTTTTCGGCGACCATTAATGAAACCATTAAGGAACTGGCCTATTCGCTGGTAACGAATGCCATTCGGATCCAGATTTCACCGAAAGATCCCGTTTCCAAGAACATTGATCACTCCGTGGCCTTTGTGGAAATGGATGACAAACGGTTTTTTCTGGAACGTTTGATTAATGAAAATCCAGAAAAGAAAATGCTGGTTTTCGTCCGAACTAAAGTACGGGCCGAGCGGGTCAGTAAAGCCCTGGAACGCGTGAATATCAAGAGTGAAACCATCCACGGAGGAAAAGAACAAACGGATCGGCTGAGTGTATTAAATCAGTTTAGAAAAGGGGACGTGAAGATTCTCATTGCTACGGACGTGAGTGCCCGGGGAATTGACATTGCCAATGTAGATTACGTCGTTAATTACGACCTTCCGGAACAGGCTGAAAATTACGTTCACCGCGTGGGGAGAACGGGCCGTGGGACCAGTCGGGGAAATGCGGTTTCGTTTTGCAGTACCGAAGAACGACCCACGCTGCAGGAAATTGAAACGTATTTAACGAAGCCCATCAAGGTATTAAACATTGAAGCAAACGATTACGAGGCCACGATTGATCTGAGCGTGGAGTCGGAGAAAAATACGGACTGGCGAAGTTTACTTCAGGAAGAAGAAGAACGGTTATCGAAGGTCAAAAAGAAGAAGAAAAAACAGATGTAAAAAGAGCGGGGTCGAAACAGTTGTTTCGGCCCCGCTTTTTTTAAACACTGGGTTGTATAGGAGTTTCGGCCGAAGCAGGCTGTTTTTTAGTCCCGGGTTTATACCTGAGTGCGGGTTTTTCGATGTAATGCCAAGAGAACCAGGCCAGAGGAAGAACCAGCAGAAAAGACAATAGTATCTGCTGGTAAACCTCCAGTGAAGAACCTAAATATTGGAAAACAACCTGTTGTATAGGAAAGGAATAAATGTAGATTCCGTAAGAATAGTCTCCGTTCTTGCCAAAGGAATTCAGCGGGCCTTTGATGGAAGACAGATACATCACCAGGTACGTAAGACTGAAGAAGCGGGCACAGTTAATAGCAATAAGTGGCAAGTATCCCAGCGTGGAGGACAGGGGGTACATTCCCAGCCAGAAAACCAGAGCCAGAACAGCCCCCCGGGCATTCAATGGAATGAAATCTCTGTAAATGTAAAACAGCATTCCCAAAACGAAATAGATGCCAAAATTGACAAGGGGGTTTAAGGATAAGTGTAGTACAGGAAGGATGATATGGGCGGAAAAAAAGTCAGTATTGAAACCGTAAACAACCAGAAATAGAGCGAACAAAGTCGTGAATAAATTCCATCGGGAGCGGAACAGAGCTACGGCGACAATGACGAACAGATACATGGTAAATTCATACGCTAAGGTCCACAAAGAACCGTTTACTTCCACGTGTGGATTATGCGTGAATACCCCCGGTAGCGTAGCCGGAGCAAAAGGATATAGTTTGAGGTGTTTAAAAAATGAATAGGTTTCCCGCGTAGTAAGGTACTGACTCAGTGAATATTCCGTAGTAAAAGCTCCAATAATAAAGACGGAAAAGAACAAAGCAGCCGCCAGGCCCGGAAAAATTCTCAGTATTCTTTTGATCAGGTATGAGGTAGTGGAATCGCTGTTAACTCTGCTCTGGACAATGCAATAGCCACTGATAATGAAGAAAATATAAACAGCAATAAGTCCGGTTGGATACAGCCCAAAGCTTTTTTGTTCAATCAGATCAGGAAGGCCATTTAAATTATAACCGTGGCCAATCATTACCGAAGAAGCAGCCAGAAATCTCAGAAAATGAAAATTATTGGAGTTATGACTGGGGTAAAGTTTAGTCATATTAATTGAGCGAATTAGGGAGAATAGCCAGGTGGTAAAACGTATAATCAAAGGTAAAAATACTTCCGATAGTTTTAACACCATCGGAAGTATTTTAAACGAAAGTTTAATTCTTTAAATCTGCGAAAAAGCAACGGGTTCTAGAAATACCCGCTGAATCCGGGAAACAGTATTGGCGTATTCAGGCAATCCGGAAATTCGCTTCCAGTCAGCATCGCTACCGAATTTCTTCCAGTTGGCATCTCTGGTTTCCATCGAAGGAAACGTTAACAAATACGTCAGGCAGGGTAAGGAATCCCCGATTTTTACTTCACCAAAAAATACCGGAGTCAAACCTACCTTATTGAATACCTGAATTTCGGCCTCGTTAAACATGGCAATTTTCCGGCGAACGGCGTCTTCGCTAAATCCTTCATAAGTCCGTAATTCAAAAATCCGGGTTTCTTTTTTGGGAATGGCGATCTGGGGAAATCCTGTAAATGCCTGCATGAAAGAAGACTTATACCGGGCGTACGAAGCTTTATCGGGCAATAAATTCCGGTAGGTTTCACTGGCTTTCTGATACTCCGGGTCTTTGGCTAACCGAGTGTTTACCTCCGTGAATTCTGTAATCGATGCATACGGAATCAGTACATACAAAAGCGGTGGTTCGCTTTTTCCCATCTCCCGAAATACGCCTACATTTTTGATTCCCTGACGATTAAGAGCCGGGACCAGGGCTGACTTCAGGTATTCTTCCTGAGCATTACCCCTGAGTTCGTATACTCTTAATTCGAAATAAGTGCTGGTTTCGGCGGGAAGGGAAAAAGGTTCTGCCACGGCAGCAGTGCTCGCCAGTAGTGCAGACGAGACAAACGTTCGACGATTCATGAATTACGTAGAGGTTATGAATGAATGAACTCAAAGATAAGTCACAAAAAATCCCGTTAGCGATTATTCTAACGGGATTTTTGAAAGGGATGGTGCTTTATCAAAGGGTCAGAATGATCTTTCCGATGTGCCCACCTGCTTGCATATACGTATGAGCCTCGGCTGCCTGCTCCAGAGGGAAGGTTTTCGAAACGTGCGTTTTTACTTTTCCCTGAGCCACCAGCGGCCAGGCTCGCAGTTCAACATCGGCCGTCAGCTGAGCCTTGAAATCGTCAGTTCGGGGGGAAAGGGTGCTTCCCGTCAGACTCAGTCGCTTCGTCATGATATCCATGATGTTAATGGTAGACTTCACGCCGTCCATTCCCGCCAGCCAGCAGAGGCGTCCTTCCGGTTTGAGAATCCGCAGGTGTTTCGCCGTATAATCACCGCCGATGTAATCCAGGATGGCGTCCACGCCTATGGGAGCCAGCTCCGCTTCAAAGTCCTGCGTTTTGTAATTAATGCAGCGTTCGGCCCCCCAGTTTTGAGCAAAGGCACATTTTTCGTCGGAACCCGCCGTGGCAAATACCCGAATGCCAAAGGCCCGGGCCAGCTGAATGGCCGTGAGTCCGATACCGCTGGTACCGCCCTGAATGAGCAGGGTTTCTCCCGTTTGTACCCGCATCCGCTGAAAAACGTTACTCCACACGGTTAATACGGTTTCGGGAAGGCCCGCCGCTTCGACCATGGAAATAGTATCGGGAATGGGCAGGCAGTGACGAAAATCGGCCAGAGCGTATTCGGCGTACCCACCGCCCCGGATCAAGGCACAGACGCGGTCTCCTTTTTTCCACTGGGTCACCTTGGGGCCGCAGGAGCAGATCGTCCCGGCCACTTCCAGGCCCAGAATCTCGGGCAGGTCTTCGGGTTTTCCGTAGGTGCCCTGCCGCATCAGTAAATCGGCCCGATTGAGACCTGCGGCCTCTACTTTAATGACGACCTGATTTTCGGCGGGCTGGGGCGAAGGCCGCTCGGCCAGCTGAAGAACTTCCGGCCCGCCGGGTTGAGTGACGACAATTGCTTTCATGGGTGTCGAGGTTTAGGACAACACACGAACCGTGACCAGTAACTGACCCAGGTGTCGCATGGTATGCTCCGCGGCATGGACGTAGAGACCGAACATCGTGGAGGGAATCCGGGCCCGGCCCACGCCGCGTATTTCGCTTAGCTGGCCGGGATTCGTGTGTCGTAATTGATGCAGAGCTTTTTCTACCTGTTGACTAAAATGCTGCACCAGCTCCTGAGTGCTTACGTCAGTAGCCAGTCCCTCGGCTTTGAGGGAATCGAGCTGCGTTTCGGTAAGGGACTCCCCGCGGGCGTACGTACACAGTCGATCCAGTACGCCCGTCAAATGTTGGAGATGAAAACCGGGGGAAGCTACCTCCGAAGGCCGCTCCCAGAGTCGAACCGATGGAAAGTCGTGCATCAGTTCCTGAAGTTCTTCCCGGGCCTGAAGCAGGGCATGAGCCACGGGCTGCAACAAATCAGGCACATCCGGTAAGGGACCGCGTAACCACACTTCACGTTTTTCTGACATGATCTTTTAAGTTAAGTCGTAGATAAACCTGGCGGTTAATCATTCAAACATAAAATCAATTCCACTGGTTAGTTTCAGGAGTCAGCAATTGGATGGCAGGTTGACGAACAGTGAGTGATTCAGAAATTCTGATTAAGGTTACTGCTTCACAACCAATGGCTTATTACTGAAACATATCGGCTAAAAGTCTATCATTTTCTATGAAAAAACAATTGCTTTTGTGGGGAGCGGGCCTGTTGCTGGCCAGTACGGCCCAGGCACAATCGGCTAAACATACCCTGGAAGAAGCCCACCAGTTTGGGAAATACCAACCGGTAGGGCTGGCTATATCCAAAGAAGGGCGAACGTTTGTAACCTTTCCCAAATGGTCGGATGACTATACAAACGCCCTGATCGAAATCAGGGCAGACGGCTCCGAAGTACCTTACCCCACTCAGGAATGGAACACCTGGGATACTACTCATCTAAAGGACCGTTTCGTGAGCCTGCAGGCTGTTTTCATTGACGACAACAATACCCTCTGGGCTCTGGATCCGGCTAATCCCAATTTCGGTAAATCGATACCAGATGGAATTAAGTTGTTGAAAATCAATCTTAAAACCAATCAGATTGAACGCATTTACCGCTTCGAAGATTTGCCCCGCAGCCAGACCGGACTCAATGACGTGAATGTAGATACGAAACGCAACCTGGCCTATTTGTCGGATCCCGGCCGGGCGGCTCTGGTGGTGCTGGATCTGCAGTCGGGTAAGAGCCGAACCGTGTTGCAAAAAGATGCCTCTACTACCGCTGATCCCGATTATCACCTGCACATCGATGGGAAAGAAGTTAAAGATCAGTCCGGAAAGCCGTTTAGCAGTAATGTGAATGGGATCGCCCTGGCGGGAGAATATTTTTATTACCGTCCCATTACGCAAACCAAATTATTCCGAATTCCAACGGCTGCTTTAGCCGATGCGTCCCTTTCGGCGGACCAATTAAAGGCCAGGGTAGAGACGGTAGGTGTGGCAGGAATTTCCCACGGTATGTTTGCGGACAAAGCGGGAAATGTTTACATGGGCGATTCAGAGAAGAAGACGTTATACCGATACAATGCCCGACTCAAGAAGTTCGAAACGCTCGTTCAGGATAACCGGCTGTTGTGGCCTGATAGTTATGCCATCAGTCCGGATGGGTATTTATACGTAACGGCGGCTCAGTATCAGCGATTGGGGAAATTTAATGAAGGGCAAAATAAAGTGGATTATCCGTTTCGAATGTATAAACTGAAATTATAAAGTAGTACAAACAAAAGCCCTGAATAATTGATATTCAGGGCTTTTGACTTATGGTATAAAAAGGAGATTATCGGCCACCGCCAAAGAGTTTGGAAACGACCCAGATCACCAGGGCAACGCCCAGTACGACCATGATAATACCGCTCCAGACACCGGCTTTAAAAATACCTTTAATGGCTTCACAGCTGGTTAAACTCACCATTAAGGTTGCGAGAATAACATAGATAGACAGGCGAGAGTTTTGTAACGTTTTCATAAGGGTAAAGGGATATGTGAACAAGCAATTAGTTAAAGGTGTACCTAAAAAAGGCATTCCAGTTTTTGAAGATCCCTTGGCGGGGACAAAGGGCTTATGACCCTTTTTCTACCTCTGAGGACAGTTTCAGCACCAGATCGCCGTCTTCCTGTTTGATGACCAGAGCCGGATTGTCTTCCGTTCCGTGGCGGGTTATTTTTTCGCCCTTAATCGTTTTTTCATAGGTTTCTTTGTGAACGGAATCAATGGTTCCGTGGGCTTTCCCGTTTCCCCATTTCCAGGTTACTTTATCTCCTTTTTTCATTGGTCTTATTATTTGTTTATAAACTCCAGTAATAAATCATTCCAGTAAACAGATGATCATGAATGAAGAACCCATCCCTTTGATATTAACCGTAAAACTGGATCCCAGTTCTCAGTCCTACTTTAATGAGTTAAGGAAAACCCATTTCCCACCCGAAAAAAATTATCTGGATGCTCATTTGTCCCTGTTCCATCAATTACCCGCCAACGAGCCGCTGATTGATCAGACCTTAGAGGAGATTACTCAAAAGGAAAAATTTGACATGGAGGTGACCGATATAAAAGTGATTGGTCGGGGAGTGGCTTTTCGGGTGGAAAGCCCGGCCCTGATTACGCTCAATAAGCAACTCCAGAAAGCCTGGAAAGCGTATCTGATTCCTCAGGATCTGCAGGGCTTATGGCCGCACGTGACGATACAGAATAAGGTAAGTCCTCAGGAGGCCCGGCAGCTGGCTGATCAGTTGAAAGAGACCTTTGAGCCTTTTTCGATCACTGCCCAGGGTTTGATCTTGTGGGAATATCATCAGGGGCCCTGGCAATATTTGAAGGAGTTCAGTTTTAAATAAAGGAGCTTGCCATATCCAGTGACGGTAACCAATAAAAATGCCTTCGTTTTCTACAAAACGAAGGCATTTTTAATAAGGAAACCTTTTTAAGGATTCGTCGACCACAGCCCCGCTTCTTTCACGAACGTGCGGCGGTTCAGTTTCAGGTGAGCAATCACCAGCTCGGCCAGATCCTCGGCCTGCATGACCTTCTCAGGGTTACCGTCCGTTAGCTTCAGCTCGATGGCCATATCCGTAGCAATGGTGCTGGGCGTCAGAGCCGTTACCCGGATGTTATGCTTGCGAACTTCCTGCATTAACGATTCCGTCAAACCCAGAACGGCAAATTTCGAAGCACTGTAGGCACTCGTGGCAGCGGCTCCGCGTTGACCTGCGGTGGAAGAAATATTGATGATGTCTCCCGCCTGACGTTCGATCATACCGGGTAATACGGCCCGAGTGGCGTAATAAACGCCCATCAGGTTCACCTGAATGATGTTTTCCCAGGTTTCGGGCTCCAGTTCCAGGAACTTGCCAAAGGCTGCAATACCAGAGTTGTTAATCAGAATATCAATCGATCCAAAATTGCTTTGAACCTGGTCGATGGCCATTTCTACCGACGTACGGTCGCTGATGTCCGCTGAAACTACGGCGGCCTGTACGCCCTGAGCTTTTACCTGAGCGGCTACTTCTTCCAGATTAGCCGTATTTCTTCCGAGTAAAGCAACATCGACGCCTTCAGCGGCCAGAGCCAGAGCGATGGCTTTCCCGATTCCTTTTCCGGCTCCGGTCACCAGAGCCTTTTTTCCTTGTAATGATTGCATAAGTACTGTTTGGAGTTTAGGGTTTTGAGTTTAGGGGTTGTGTGTTTAGTGTTTTTAGTTTAGGGTTGTGAGTTTGGTAGATGGAAAAACTAATACATCTGAACTAAAGAAGGTTCCATAAATGCGTAACTCTCAAAACCCCCAAACGCATAACCGGCCAACCTAAACTCTAAACACACAACCCCAAACTCACAACTCTAAACCCTATTTCAACTCTTTCATGATTTCCTCAATGGCTTTGTCCAGTTGAGGCTCCTTGCCGTCCAGACGATCCGTAAAGGTTTGCTTGACGGTAATATCCGGCTGAACGCCTTCGCGTTCGAGGTTTTTACCATCGAGCGTATAACAACCCCAGGAGGGCAGGCGATAGAAAGAACCATCGACGAGGCCCTTACCCGAGGTGAAGATGATCCAGCGGTAGGTTTCCGTGCCAATCAGTTTGCCCAGTTTGAGGGCTTTAAATCCGGCGGAGGTCATCTCTGCATCGCTCAGCGACTGCTCGTTAATCAGCATGACGATGGGCTTACCCGAAGGACTGAAGTTCGGCTGCGGGGAACGGGCCCCGCCCCGGTACTGCCATTGGAGGTAAGGCCGCTGACTCAGAAAGTTCAGGACCAGATCGTGGACATTGCCACCCGTATTGTAACGAAGATCGACAATCAGGGCGTCTTTCTGATTCCAGTCGCGGCTCATGTCGATCACAAACTTTTCGTACTCATCCATACCCATGTTCTTCATGTGAACGTAGGCAATGCGGTTTTTCGATTTGGCGTCCACGTATTTCTGATTCTGATCAAGCCACTCATCGTAGAGCTGACCCACCAGGGCACCCGAACTCTCGGGATGCACTTTGACGTCCATACTTTTTCCGTTGCGATCCAGGGTCAGCGTCATTTCCTGATCCATGGAAGGTTGCTGGAAGTAGAAATCCCGGTTTTGTTTCGGGTCCACTTTCTCGCCATTGACTTTCACCAGAACATCACCCGGTTTGATATCCTTACCCTGTTTGTCCAGGGGAGAATCCTTCACAATAGCTTTAACCTTATACGGATTTTCATCCTCAAAAATCAAACCGCTCGTTAGCGTGCGGGTAGAGTAGAAGTTCGTTTCCTCGGGTCCAAAGCTACTGAAGCCCGTATGCGAAGAATTCAGCTCGCCGAGCATATCGTTCATGAGCATCCGGAAATCCGTACGGTTATTGGCTCTCGGCACAAAGGCTTCGTATTGGGGACGGATCTTTTTCCAGTCGACACCATGGAACGTCTCATTATAGAAATTCTCTTCCACGTTGGCCCAGGTTTCCTCGAACATTTGCTTGAATTCATCCGCAAAGTTTTTCCGGAAGGTGTACTGCATGTCAATCTTCTCGACCTTATTAGCGTCCAGGTTGAGTTTGTGAATGTTACCGCTGACAATCAGGTAATACTTACCGGAAGCTTCCAGAAAATCAGACGCCCGCATGGTGCCTTCAATTTTCTCGGTTTTGTTTGGAACGAACGGCTCAATAGTGGTCTTCCACCAGCTCGGGCGGCCCTGATCGTGGTTGGAACTGTATAGAACGAAGGTTTTCGAGTCTTTCTGAATGACAATCGGATCGGAAGCCGTACCGAAATTCGGGCTGATCTGCTCCAGACGATCCATTACTCCTTCAAAATCAATAACAATGGGCTCGGTCTTCTTGGGTTCTTCCTTTTTCTTAGGCTCTTCCTTCGCTTTGGTCTCCTCTTTACTTTTCTTCTCTGTCGTTTTCTTATCCGTCGTCTTCGAAGAATCCGTTTTCGTTTCTTTTTTATCGTCCTTTTTGAAAAGCTCGTCAAACTTATCGGAACGGTAAGGAGCCTCTATTTTGCTCAAAGCCATCCGGTAAATATGAGCATCTTCCATACCGAAGGGATAGGAAGGCTTCAGGCGGTTACTGGCAAAATAGATGTATTTCCCGTCGGGTGACCAGTAAGGGGACGCCTCCGTAACGCCGGTATTCGTCAGGTTATACGTTTTGTTATCCGCGAATTTGTAGATGAAAATGTCCTGCTCGAAATTCCGGTGGGAGGTGAAAACCACGTATTCGTCATTAGGCGAAAACATGGGCGAGGAATCCTGAAAAGCCCAGATTTCTTCTTTGGAAACCAGCGTTTTCGAGGTAAATGTCTTCAGATCCAGCAGGCGAACCTCGTCGCGTCCGCTCAGGTAAACGGCTTTGGTCCGGTCCTTATTAATGGACAGGTTGCGGTTGCTGCGGAGGTCACTGGTTAACGCTTTTTCATTGCCATTCCCATCCGCGGGAATGCTGAAGTAATTCTGGTAACCATTCACGGTCTGGTTAAAAACCAGCGTGCGGTTATCGGAAAGCCATTTTACTTCCAGTACCCGACCGTCGGCCCGGGTGTCGAGTTGCTTCACGTATTTTCCTTCCAGATCCGAAACAAACAGCTTCCCACGGGAGGAGAACGCCATTTTCTTCCCATCGGGCGATACGTCGAAAAAGTTAATGTTACCCTGAACGACAAAGTCCTGAGCTTTGGGTAAGGTAAAGTTTCGGGAAATGTTCAGCTTTACTTTTTCGGATTTTTTACTGGCAATGTCATACGACCAGAGCTGGTAATCTTTCTCGAAAATGATTTTCTGTCCATTCGCACTCACCTGCGGACGCTTCACCGATTCTTTGAAAGAAGTCAGAGCGGTTTTTTTACCGTTTACGAAGGTATAGAGGTTATACTCTCCATTAGCTTCATCCGATACGAAGTATACGTTGCCCGCTTTGTCAATGGTGGCCCACATATCCTTTCCGTTATAATCCGTATAGCGTTTATAAGCTTTCGTTTTACGGTTATACGACTGAATATCAGGATTGAATTCGCCTTTATAGCCCTTGCGATAGGCCTGGTTATCACTTTCCCAAGTATCGTTAAAGAATAATTCTCCCGAAGAAGGATGCTCCGAAACGCTGTGAATACGGTTGAAGTAATGGCCGAAGATGCGTTTGGGCGTACCGCCGTCCGTGGAAAGGGTATAGGCCGTGCCGCCGTTAAATGCGGTAGATTCAAAGTAAATGGTTTTTGAATCCCAGCCCCAGCTATCCATTACGTCATTGCCATCGTGGAAGGTTAACTGGCGGATTTCGCCTCCTTCGGCGGGCATGAGGTAAATGTCATTGTTTCCGTACTGCGTCCCAGAAAAAGCCAGCCACTTGCCGTCGGGAGAGAAACGGGCCCGCGTTTCGATGCCCTGCATGGCCGTCAGGCGGGTACTGATACCCGTGGCCAGATCGGTTTTCCAGAGGTCGTTTTCGTAGGTAAAAACCAGGGTTTTGGCATCCGGACTGATGGTAGGATAGGAGGTAAAGTAAACGTCCTGAGCCTGTAGCTGAGAAAGCCCCGCCACGGCCAGAATCGCCGAACATACAAGTTTCTTCATGTCAAGGGGGTATTGAAGTGTTTGTCGGAAAGATACAAAAGAGTACGCAGTCGTTGCACGCGAGAAAGGAGGAATGGCTTATTTCTGCCGACAGCGTGGTATTTATCTTCTGAGTCATAACCAATTCTGGCGGCGTTGAGCGTTTGAAACGCTCTTCTCAGACATCCGCGACGCAGTCGCGGATGAACAGGGGAACTTCCACCGTGGTTGGTGTCCTCACCAACCACTTCTGGCTGGTGGGACATTAGCCAGAAGCATTCCCCGGATTTGCATCCGGGGCTATTCATAGTTAACCCCGCTGGGGTTTTAGGATTATATTCGTTAGTCTGGGTTAGTCCGCGTTTCTAACGCGGATTCCTGAAAATGGCGTTTGTGACGCTCAGCATTTACAAAAAACGCCACCCCAGACCGGGTGGCGTTTTTTGGTAAAATCAGGGGGAATGACTTACAGAGTCCGAACTTTGATATTCTTCCAGCGAACCCGGATACCTCCGCCATCGTGAATTTGCAGGGCGATGCTGCCCGCCCGGGAACCAAACGCATCGTCAGTCATGGTTACCATTTCCTGGCCATTCAGCCAGGAGGTTACCGTATTTCCCTGAACCTTGATTTTCATGGTATTCCATTCGCCCATTTTCAGAGCTTTATCTTTCGCCGGATCGGGTTTGATCAGCCAGCCACGGCCGTACGATTCATAAATTCCACCCGTGGCATGATTCGGGGGAGCCACTTCCACCTGCCAGCCGGATACTTTGGTTCCTTCGATGGACGAGTGGAAGAAAATGCCACTGTTGCCGTCAGCCTCCTGCAGAAACTGGGCTTCCACCTCAAAATCCTTGAATTGTTCTTCGGTAGCCAGATAGCCATACTGTTTATCCGGGCCACTTTCACAAATGAGTTCGCCGTTTTTGACGTACCATTTTTCGGTACCGTAGACCTTCCAGCCCGTGAGGTCTTTTCCGTTAAAAAGAGACTTCCATTTTTCTTTCAGGGGACGTTCCGCCGAGGCAATAAAACTCAGACAAAACAGGGCAAGAATTAAAATAGGTGACGTACGCATGCACACGAGAGGTTTAAATGTAAAATGTTTAAGAGGTTACGCCTGTAAAAAGAGCGAAGGCCCAATTTAAGGATCGATGGGCTGATCCCCAAATGTGGGCCTTCGCTTATGAACCTGGAGTTCTTATTCGATGGTTATTACCCAGTCGTCCTGTTCAACTACCGTCCCTTCAGTCAGCACAATGGAAGTTACTTTACCCGCTATCGGTGCGGCTACGATACTTTCCATTTTCATGGCTTCAATCACGAAAAGTGGCTGGTTTTTCTTCACCTCTTCGCCTTCTTTCACCTGAATACGGCTCAGGCGGCCCTGAAGCGGAGCTCCCACCTGTCCGGCTTTCGTCACCTTCTGGTTTTGCGATTTGGTAGCCTTGAAGGTATTGTCCTTGATGGAAATCCGGCGGGCCTGACCGTTCAGATCAAACGTTACCGTGCGGTGGCCGGTTTCGTCCGGTTCTGACACGTAAGACAATTTGATCATGATGGTTTTTCCTTCCTGAATCGTCACCAGAATTTCCTCGTCCAGTTTCAAACCGTAGAAGAAGGCTGGCGTCGGTAACTTGCTCACGTCACCGTAGCGATCAGAGGCTACGTAGAAGTCTTCGTAAACCTTCGGATACATCTTGTAACTCAGGTAGTCCAGGAAAGCTCCGTCATTACCCATGTACACTTCAGCATTCGGGAATTTCTTCTTGAACGCGGCAAAGTCCTCCTCCAGATTCAGCGGTGGCAAGCTGTCGTTGGGACGGCCCGTAATGGGTTCTTCGTCCCGTAAAACGATTTTCTGAAGCTCTTCGGGAAAACCACCCACGGGCTGGCCCAGCTCACCTTTCAGAAATCCTTTGACGGATTCGGGGAAGCTCAGAGCGTCGCCACGGGTGAATACTTCTTCCGAGGTCAGGTTGTTGGAGGTCATGAAAATGGCCATATCACCCACCACTTTGGATGACGGCGTCACCTTCACGATATCACCAAACAGCTGGTTTGCTGTGATGTAATTTTTCTTGAGCGTTTCAAATTTGTCACCCACGCCCAGGGAGATGGCCTGCTGACGAAGGTTAGAGAACTGACCGCCGGGAACTTCGTTTTGGTACACTTCGGCCGAACCCGAACGCATGCCACTTTCGAAGGGGTAGTAATACTCCCGAACATCTTCCCAATACGTTGAGTACTGGTTTAGTAATGAAAGGTCAATCGGATGCTCCCGCTCGTGTCCTTCCATCATCGCTACAACGGAGTTGAAGTTAGGCTGGGAAGTTAATCCCGACATGGCTGCAATGGAGCAGTCTACGATGTCTACACCGGCTTCAATCGCTTTCAGATACGTAGCGGGTTGAATGGAGGAAGTATCGTGCGTGTGCAAATGCACGGGAATACTAAGTACTTTCTTCAGTTCACCGACGAGAATGGAGGCCTGCTGTGGTTTCAGTAAGCCGGCCATGTCTTTGATACACAGCATATGGGCTCCCAAATCCTCCAGCTGACGAGCCAGATCCAGGTAATACTGAAGCGAATATTTGTAATCGGGGTTATTCTTATGTTGCAGGAAATCACCGGTGTAACAGATCGCGGCTTCCGCAATACCGCCCGTCCGTTCCTGAACGGCTTTGATGGATACTTTCATCGCATCAATCCAGTTCAGCGAATCAAAAATGCGGAAGACATCCACGCCCGATTCCCAGGATTTTTCAACGAAGGTTTCAATCAGATTATCTGGATAGGCGGAATACCCTACGGCATTGCTTCCCCGGAATAACATCTGGAGCAGCATATTTGGCATGGCCTCCCGGAACTGACGCAGACGGGTCCAGGGGTTTTCGTGCAGGAAACGCATGGATACATCGAACGTGGCTCCTCCCCATACTTCCATCGAGAATAACTGCGGGAATGACTTGGCAAAACCCGAAGCCACTTCCAGCATGTCGTCCGTACGAACCCGCGTGGCTAACAGAGACTGATGACTATCTCGGAAGGTCGTGTCAGTGTAAAGAATCGTATTGTGTTCTTTCACCCATTCCGCAAACTTAGCGGGACCCATCCGGTTCAGACGGTCCTTGTTGCCGAGCGGAAACTCGCCGAAAGGATCTACCGGAGGTACGATAGGCGTGCGGAACGTTTTTTCGTTTTTGATCTTCACATCCGGGTTACCATTCACAATGACTTCACCGAGGTAACGCAGCAGCTTCGTCGAGCGATCCTGCGATTTCCGGAAATTGAACAGCTCAGGCGAGTTATCGATGAACTGTACCGTACACGCACCCGACTGGAACGTGGGGTGGGCGAGTACATTCTGAAGGAAAGGAATATTGGTTTTTACCCCACGAATCCGGAATTCAACCAGGGCCCGCTCCAGACGCTGAATGGCTCCCTTGAACGTCCGGCCGGAAGAGGAAACCTTCACCAGCATCGAATCGAAGTAGGGAGAAATCTTCATACCGGGATAGGTCGAACCTTCGTCCAGACGAATCCCGAAACCAGCGGCGTTGCGATAGGCAATGATCGTACCGAAGTCGGGTTTAAATCCGTTGGCGGGATCTTCCGTCGTAATGCGGCACTGAATGGCAAAGCCACTCATTTCAATGTCGTCCTGGCTGTGCAGATAAATGCCGTTATCGGACAATTTATAGTTCATCGCCACCAGTAACTGACTGCGGACCAGATCAATACCCGTAATTTCCTCGGTAATGGTATGCTCTACCTGAATCCGGGGGTTTACCTCAATGAAGTAGATGTTCTCTTCTTTGTCAACGAGGAACTCAACCGTACCCGCACAGGAGTAATTCACGGCCTTACCAATATTTACGGCGTATTCGTAAAGTTTCTCCCGGGTTTCCTGTTTCAGGTTTACCGAAGGAGCAATCTCTACTACTTTCTGGAAACGACGCTGAACGGAACAATCCCGCTCAAAGAGGTGGTACAGATTTCCGTGTTGGTCGCCGAGTAACTGAACCTCAATGTGCTTGGGGTTTTCAATGAATTTCTCAATGAAAATAGTATCGTCACCAAAGGCATTTTTAGCTTCGTTACGGGCTTCATTATAGGAACGCTCCAGCGACTCCGCGTCCCGCACGACCCGCATGCCCCGGCCACCGCCGCCAGCGGCGGCTTTCAGCATCAGCGGATAACCAATGCGTTCCGCTTCAGACAGCACTTTCTCCGCAGGTTCGCCTTTGATTTTGGCATCCTGAATGACGGGGAGTCCGGCTTTAATGGCCGTCTCTTTCGCGATTACCTTATCCCCCAGGGCCTGCATGGCTTCGGGTGAAGGGCCTACGAAAATGATGTTTTCTTCCCGACAACGAGTTGCCAGGTACGTGTTCTCACTCAGGAAACCGTAGCCGGGATGAATGGCGTCAATTTTCTTACGTTTCGCCAAAGCAATCAGCCCTTCTACATCCAGGTAAGGTTTCAGCGGATCTTCATCCCGCCCAATCTGGTACGCTTCGTCAGCCTTATATCGGTGAAGCGAGTAACGATCTTCGTAGGTATAAACAGCAACGGTCTGTATTCCCAATTCCGTAGCGGCCCGCATGATGCGAATGGCAATTTCGCCGCGGTTAGCTACCAGCAGACGTTTGATTTTACGGACGTATTCAGGAGTCATGCAGTAATGAGGTTAAACAAAATAATCGATTACGTTTTGAGGCGAACTACGGTTCACAGAATTTTCATACTAAAAACCTCGTGACTGCAAATATGCAAACTTGCCAAAAGAAATGCCGTATTCTTTAAGAATTTCTAAATGAAATTTGGAAACTCTTAAAAAATTCACAAGATCGCTTGGTTATTTACAATGGAATTTTTTTGCCCAGTTCGCCAGGAGAGTAAGTGACTGAAAAGACGTAAGAACCTGTGCCAGTCCCGATAAGAGCAGAACGAAATTTTACCAAACCTCTGCGTCAGAATTTCGGCGAGACGAAGGAGCAGACCCGTACACGCCTTTCCTTTTCCTTCCTTAAAAGACCTCGGCGGTCATGGGCACAAAAAAAGCCCCACGCTCTGGAAAGCATGGGGCTCAGGAATGGAAGTGACTGCTTATAAGGCAAACAGTACGCCAATCATAAAAAACAGGGCGGCACCGATGTAAAATACCTTAGGCTGAATGCCGGGAGCGTCTTCAGTTCCCAGGGTTGCTTCTTCGGGATTGCCTACATTATAGCGAACGGGAATTTTAGAACCTACCTGCAAAGGGCTGTTCGTGCCTTCTTCGCCAAGGGCTAAAAACTGATGATTACCTACGTTAAACTTCACTTGTGGGAAATGCAGCGGGTAATTGCCCATCTTATCATCCCGGTTGTATTTCTTAAATACGTCAACGATGATCCCTTCCACCATGGCGGATTGTTGCAGCCACTGCTGGCGACGGTTGGCGAAGTAAAAACCAACCATGAGGCAAAGCAGGGCAATTCCAATGAAAGGTAACATGAACTCCGCACCGGGTTGAGACATCCCTGGGGTACGCGGTAATGACATCGTAAGTATAGTACTGGAAAACAAATTCATGGCTTTATACAAGATAATGGCTTCAAGTTCTGGCGGACACATGAGGAAGAGCTGTGCCTTACATTGAACAAAAATCAGGTATTACTTACAGATAATCAAATAGTTAGGATTTCTTAGGTTGATGAACCAATCTTGAAGAAAATAGACTTTTAAGAAAGAAAACAGACTTTTTTATAAAAACAGGTTTCATAAAAGGGAGGCCAAACAAAATATTGACTGATTTTACTGAAAACTGGTTTTAAAAGGAGTGTATAAAAAAAATAAAATATTTTGACCTTTTTTATTGTACTATTCTTTGATAATGTTTTGTTATAGGTGAACTTGAGTCGGTGTCTGATCTATTTTGATAAAAAAGCCAATTGATTTTTTACTGCTTCAGTCTTTTGTTAAAATAAAATTTGGTGAAAAATAATTTGAAATATTATTCACCCACTCGCTAAAAGCCACAAAAAAAGTCTGACCGAGGTCAGACTTTTGGGGTATGATCGTAAAAATCCGGAGCCGAAACACGGCCGGGATCTTAATAGTGACGAGGTGAGTTGTAAGCAGCAAAAGCAGCTCCAACCAGCAGCGTGCCTACGATGGCTGTTAAGGTATCTCCGAAAATCCAGAGAACAGCAGCTATTAATAAGAAACCACCTAGTTGAGGAGCCTTAACAGAAGAGGTTGATTCGCTATTTGATGACATAATGGAATTCTTTTTAGATCTGGCACAAAAATAGAAGCTGAGGTCTAAACTGCCAAGTACTTTTTACGGGTTTTGCTGCTTTTGTTCGCGGCGGCGTTTCACCAGACGTACGGCAGTCATGATGAGCACGGCAAAAATGATCAGGCCAGCAACGCCGTAGATCCAGTCAAGGGCATTCTTCAATACCACTAGAAAGACAATGGCGAAGAGCAGAATGGTAGCGACTTCGTTCCAGAGTCGCAGCTGAATGGAGGTGTGACGATACTGATCTTTCCGCAGTTCAATAATCAGTTTACGGCAGTAGAAATGATATGCAATGACACCTGCAACGAAGGTTAACTTCAGGTGCATCCACGGTTGCTGAAGCCAGAAGGGGAAAAGATACACCATCCAGCTGGCCGACAGAATGGTCAACCACATCGCCGGAACCATAATCGCATTGAAGAGTAATTTTTCGTTGCGTTTGTATTCAGTGGTTAAAATTTCGCGGGCCGGTTCGGGCTTGCTATTCGCTTCGGTATGGTAAACCAGCAGTCGGGGTAAGTAAAACAATCCTGCAAACCAGCTAACTACGAAGATGATGTGCAGTGATTTGAGATATTCGTATGGAAAAGGCATAAGAAAATGATGAAGAAAACCGAATGGCCGGAGCCGCTGCAAATATACCTCTGCCCGACGGGCATTAGCTGCGAAATTTTAAATATCTGGCTTCGGGGGAAGTGACAAAAGTCATTGGAATGCCTGGAGGACTGGGGGAGCTTTGCAGGGTAACGTTTGTGAATACGAAAGTCCTATGGCCATGAATGAGTCTGAATTAATTCAGAAATACGACGTACCCGGTCCCCGGTACACGAGTTATCCGACGGTTCCTTACTGGGAAACCGATGCTTTTTCCACGGATCTCTGGAAACAGCGATTGCATCAGCAGGTTCAGCTCTCTGGCGGGCAGGTAAGTCTGTATATTCATTTGCCCTACTGTGAAAGTTTGTGCACCTTTTGTGGTTGCCACAAACGCATTACAAAAAATCACAGCGTGGAGAAAAGTTATCTGGAAGCGGTGCTGAAGGAATGGCAACTGTATCAGGATCTGTTACCCGAACGTCCCCGAATCGCTGAAATTCACCTGGGCGGAGGAACGCCCACCTTCTTTGCAGCTGAAAACTTACGCTGGTTTCTGGAGCAGTTACTGGCAGGGGGGCAGCGGGCCGAACACCTTGACTTCGGTTTTGAAGGCCATCCCAACAATACCACGGCGGAGCATCTGTCGGTGTTGCACGCCCTGGGTTTTCGGCGGGTAAGCTTTGGCGTTCAGGACTATGACCCACGGGTTCAGCGGGCCATCCACCGGATTCAGCCCTTCGCTAACGTTGAACAGGTAACGCGGCAGTCCCGGGAAATAGGTTACACGTCCGTTAGTCACGATCTGGTGTACGGTTTACCTTTTCAGACCATCGAAACCGTGGAAGACACGATTCGTAAAACCATTCAGTTGCAGCCGGACCGGATTTCCTATTATTCTTACGCTCACGTCCCCTGGATAAAAGGAACGGGTCAGCGGGGCTTTCATGACGAAGATATTCCGAAGGGGGCCGAAAAACGAGCCTTGTATGAGCGGGGACGAGCGTTGTTACACGAAGCTGGTTATACCGAAATTGGCATGGACCATTTCGCCTTGCCCCATGATTCACTCTACCAGGCCATGAACGAGGGCCGCCTGCACCGAAATTTTATGGGGTACACCACCACTCGTTCGGATGTACTGATTGGACTGGGGGCTTCTTCCATTTCGGACTGCTGGACGGCCTTTGCTCAAAATGAAAAAGACATTGATGCCTACATGGATCAGGTTAGTCAGGGAGCGTTACCGATTCTCAAAGGGCACGCTTTAACGGAACGGGATCTAGGGGTTCGCCAGCAGATTCTGAATCTGATGTGCCGATTTGAAACGGACTGGACCCCCCATTCCCTGGAAATTATTGACGATTTCAGCAGGGATGGATTATTAACGTATACCAATACGCGTATGGTAATCACGGAGCTGGGCCGACCGTTTATTCGTAATATCTGCATGGCTCTGGATGAAAAACTCAACCAGACATCCCTGACAAAGTCGTTATTTTCAAAGACCATCTAGTTCCAAAATCCGGTAGAACCCGCTGGCAATGCTGCTTTGGCTTTATTTTTTTAAGGGTTATGGATTGATTTAATCCAAAGCCGCTGATGTTCCGTTGTGTTTGTTTACTCATGTTTTTAGGGGGATGTTCTACGTTTACCTGGGCTCAGGAACTGGATGATGTGTTCGTGCAAACCAAAGAATCCACCAAAGACATTGATACGGCTTATATCAGCTCTTACGAAAATCAGTTAACTACCCGAGCGTACCTTTCCAGAAAATACAGCCGTTTATTAATTAAAACGCCGCAACGAAAAATAGCTTTTCACCCCAATACCAGCCTTAATCTGGGTATTGGGGCCACCTATGAATCGCTGACACTGAACCTGGCCTATGGCTTCTCTTTTCTGAATCCGGACCACGGGCAGGGCGAAACCAAATACCTGGACTTACAGTCCCACATCTACAATCGGAACTGGGTCGCTGATTTTTACGGACAGTTTTACAAAGGATATTACCTGACTTCGAAAGACCTGGCTGCCAACATTCCCGAAACCTATTACCAACGCCCGGACATGTACGTCCGAATGGGGGGGCTGTCGTATTACCGGCTCAGCAATGGGAGTCGGTTTTCGTACCGGGCTTCCATGGTTCAGAACGAGTGGCAGAAAAAATCCGCAGGAACCTGGCTCTACGGTGGCGAGGCTTTTTACGGAGTCATGGGAGGAGACAGTACACTGGCCCCGACGAATTACATCGATGATTATGAAGTAAGGAAAATACGGCTTTTCAAATTCGGACCCGGCGGGGGGTATGCGTACACCTGGGTGCTGGGTCGGCATTTTTTTGCAACAGGATCCTTAACCGCTAACCTGAATGCTTCCATCAGTTCAGAATACGTCGGTAATGAGTCGGGAAAAGTGAAATTCAATGTACGTCCCAACCTGAATTATCGGGCTTCAGTGGGCTACAATTCCGAAAAATGGATGGTTAAACTTTCGCTGGTGCAGTCGGACGTAAGCGTAACGGGCATTTCAAGTACGGAATACCTGATTCGAACGGGTAACTATCGGTTTACCTACACACGTCGATTCCCACCCGGAAAAAAACTTCGCGATCTGGCCGAAAAGAAACGTAAACTGCTCGGAAGTTAAGACTTTATGTAGATTTGAATTTCGATTCTCAAACGGGTTCGTCAGGCCCAGCACTCTAAACCGCAGCAGTACAATGTTTTCTAAACTTGGGTTCAGTATCGCTCTTTTAAGCTTGGTTCATATGGTCAACGCTCAGAAAAACGACGATTTCCACCTGCTGGTGGGTACCTACACTCAGAAAGGAAGTGAGGGCATTTATGTGTATAATTTTAATACGAAAACCGGGGAGTTTAGCCCGGAAAGCGTGGCTAAAGGACTGAAAAATCCATCCTTCCTGGCCATTTCTGCCGATCAGAAAAAGGTGTATTCCGTCGGAGAAATGGATAGCGGAGGAGCCGTCTACGCCTTTTCGTTCGATAACGCGACGGGTCATCTAAAGCAGTTAAGCACGGAATCTTCGGGCGGAGCCGGGCCCTGCCACATCGCCATTGATCAAACCGGCAAATGGGTGATGGTGGGTAACTACGGCGGGGGTAGCCTCAGTATTCTTCCCGTTTTACCCACGGGTGGGGTGGGAGCACCGCTGAAAACCATTCAGCACGAAGGTTCCGGGCCCAATAAGCAACGTCAGGAAAAAGCTCACGTTCATTCCATCAACATTGCCGATAACAACCGGGATGTGTACGTTCCGGATCTCGGCATGGATGAGATTAGCCATTACCAGCTGGATACCCAAAAGGGGACGCTAACGGAGGCTAAGCCAACCCGCACGTCTCCCGGAGCGGGACCACGTCACTTTACGTTCCATCCCAATCATAAATTTGCTTACGTCATCAACGAGCTGGATATGACCGTAACGGCTTATAATTACAACAAAGACGGCTCGCTGTCCGATATTCAGACCATCTCGACGGTGCCGGCGGACTTCAAGGGAACAAACATTTGTGCGGACATCCATATTTCTCCGGATGGGAAATTCCTGTACGGATCCAATCGTGGGCACGACAGCATTGCCAGTTACGCCATCGACCCCCAAACGGGGAAGCTGACGCTGGTAGAGATTGTACCTTCGGGCGGTAAGCATCCACGTAACTTCATGATAGATCCTTCCGGTCAGTTACTGCTGGTGGCCAATCGGGATACGGATAACATCGTCATTTTTAAACGGGATGCCCAAACGGGAAAACTGACCTCCACGGGGAAGGAAATATCTCTGTCCATGCCCGTTTGTCTGAAGATGATACCTAAAAAATAAGCTCTGGTTCCGGAAGATTACCTGACGGTTCGTGGAAACGCGAACCGTTTTTTGTTGTTTTTGAAAAGCCTTTGTATGTTTAACTTTTCCCATTTCAGCAACGCCTATGAAATTTCGTCTTATTGAGCCTCAGGATAATCCGCGTCTGGCCGCCATCATCCGTCAGGGGATTGAAGAATTTAATGTTCCACTGGAAGGAACCGCCCACACCGATCCGACCACCGACGACCTGTACCATTTATTTCAGAAAAATGGCTCCGTTTACTGGGTGGCCGAACTGGACGGTGAAATTCTTGGCGGCTGTGGTGTGTCGCCCACCGAAGGTCTGCCCGAGGGCTGTGCCGAGCTGGTTCGTTTTTTCCTGAGCCCCGAATCGCGTGGGAAAGGGATTGGTAAATTATTGATGATGAAATGCTTTGAAGCCGCCGTAGACCTGGGCTATCGTCAGCTTTACCTGGAAACCTTCCCTGAAATGGCCGCCGCCGTGGGGATGTACGAGCACATGGGTTTTTATTTCATTCCGCAGACCCTGGGTAACTCCGGACACTACAGTTGCACGATCTGGATGCTGAAAGATCTATAAGCTTTTTTCGAACCAGTGGTGTTTCTGTCCTTCGAAATAGAAATCTTCCATGAGACGAAACCCCAGCTTTTCCATGATCCGGCAGGAGCCTGTATTCGCGACGTCAGCCATCCCAACGAGTGTGGACAGCTTCATCACCTCGAAAGCGTACGTGCAGCAGGCTTCTGCCGCTTCGAAGGCGTATCCCTGCTGCCAGTAGGCGGGTAAAAAGCGGTAGCCCAGATCGTGGAAATTCGTTTGCTCATTAAATATTCGGTCGTCGACGTATTTTATTCCGCACCAGCCCATGAATTCTCCCGTTTCCTGGTGTTCTACGGCCCAGCGACCTATGCCGTTCCGAACGTATTGAGCCTGGATGTACTGAATCATCTGCTCACTCTCTTCCAGGCTCTGCACGGGCTTCCCCAGAAACTTCATGACTTCTGCGTTTGAGTCCATAGCAAAAAGAGCCGGGGCATCCGTGCTTTCTATGTCTCTTAAAATCAGTCGGTTGGTGTGGAGATGCGTTGCCATGAGAAGAAGAAATAAAGCTAAAAAAATCCTCATCCAAAGGACGAGGATTTATAAGGTTGTCGTAGCACCCAAGCTAAATTCTGACCTGGATTAGACCTTTGGAAAGTACCTCGCTACTGTTGTTCAGCGGCGAAACTACTATTTAAAGCCAGAAAAAGAAAAGCTTCTTTGATAATTGACTAAGTGGTAAGGTACCCCATCCCTGCTGCGGAGGAACAATCCTGAAACGGGTAAAGCCTTCTCTTTTTCAGGGTTATTCAGAAAGGAACATCGCTCTATCTGAACCATGGTAAAGGGGGGCGAAGAAAGTAAGTAGGCTGACTATTAAACCCTTAGGATAGGTCCGGGATATTCCTGAAAGTTCTTTTTGATTTAAACGAATCCGTAGAAATGACAAAGCCCGACTACCAGCCGGGCTTTGTCATTTCTACGAAAAAAACGGAATTTATTTCTTCGTCAGCTCTTTAATTACTTTGACCTCTTCGGCTTTGTAAGGCGTGCCGTCTTTCCGGAACACCTCGTGAAACCAGAGTTTAGGTTCTTCCCCACTGGGAATGGGCTCATCCCAGGCGTAATACGTGTTGGTTTTACCCTGAACCAGTCCCCAGTTGATGGCTCCGACCTTATATTTCTTAAAGATGGGCAGACAGGTTTCGAACAAGCTGTTGTGCTTGCGGGCCATGTATTCGGTACAGATCAGGGGGCGGCCCATCTTCTGAAGTTCCAGAATCTGTTTTTCCAGATTGTCGGCAGGCTTGTAGTTGTGGAAGGAGATGATATCCGAGTTCGCGAACATAAACTCATTCGAAAGGGGATGATCCGTCCACTGGCCCGAAGTAAGGGGCTGCGTAGGGTTGGCCGCTCTGGCCCATTCGAAAGATTTGATGAGTAAGGGCATTACGGCATCGTTATAGCCGTTGTTAGTGGGTTCGTTAAATAAATCCCATCCCCAGACCCGCTCGTCTTTTCCAAACGCGGTAATAACCCCTTTGGTGTACGCTTCCAGACTTCCCCAGGTGCGGGAATCAAACATCCGCTTGGTGCCGGGGGCCCGCAGCCAACCTGAGTTATGCACGCCGGGTTTGGGTTCGGGTTGCTTTCCGGGCTTCGGATCATCATTCCAGCAGGAATCAAACAAGACAAAGAGAATCTTGATCTGGTGTTTATCCGCAATGGTCAGGAACTCATTCATGCGTTTCTTGAGTCCCTCGGGATCTTTCTCCCACAAAAGGTTATGCAAAAAGACCCGCATGATGTTCATGCCAATGCCCTGAGCCCAGCCCAGTTCCTTATCAATTGTTTTTGGGTCCCAGGTATCTTCCTGCCAGAATTCCAGCTGATTAATAGCCGTGCTGGGGTTAAAATTTGCCCCAACGGGCCAGGGTTGTTTAGCGTACCAGTCGTTGGCTTTTTGGGCTGACCAACGCCCCGGAATCACTTTTACGGGTTCGCCGGTAGTGGTCTGTGCCTGAGCGGTTCCCAGGAGCAGGGTTAAGGTCAGCAGGGTAAGGAAACTACGAATCATGAGTGGTTTGAGGTTTACGTATGAATGGCCGCTTAGAAAATCAAACAGCAGGCTGAGGTGGATGGAATCGCATGTACTGAGTATGGAGTTAAAACGAGCCATCCGCTCTTGGAGGTTAAATGGATAAGGTATGGTAAAATAAGGTTTAGAGGAAAGCCTTCCATCAAAGAATGCTTACAAATGTATTCGAATCAGGCGAGCTAATCACAGGACAAGTACAGAACCATTTCCCCTGAGTCAGAAAACGGTTTAATTGAATAATTCACAGGATTAATAGACTTTGTTTTTTCAGGTGAAAAAGTTATTCTTATTAGGGTTGAAAAAAAAATTAAAAAAATTATAAAAACGACTCAGGGTGTAGTCTTCTCCACTTGTCAATAAGCTCAGTAATCCCCATGTATTCTCTGACTCCAGCCACCCATGTCATTACCTGTATCTACTCCGGTAATCCGATCCATCCCCGCCGCCCGATTGGTGGAATTCAATCCACGTAATCAGATGGGAAAAGATACGGAAGAAGCACTGCAATTACTATTCAGAGAGAATCCCCAAAAGGGCTGTGAACAGCTATTCAGGCAATATTATGCGGCTCTGTGCAGCCATTCGGTTCGGCTGGTTTATTCGAAGGAAGTAGCCGAAGACATTGTATCGGAAGTGTTCTGCAAATTCTGGAGTGATCGGGTGTATGAATCGGTGACTACCTCCTACGTGGCTTATTTGTATCAGGCCGTTCGCAATCGTTCCTATAACTACTTACGCTGGGAGCTTCAGAAGGCCCGCCAGAGCACCGACTCTCAGGACTTAGCCATGATTGCTTACGAACCTTCGCCCGCCGAAATGGTGCAGTTTGACGAGCTGCAACGCAAAGTTGAGCAAACGATTGAACAACTTCCTTCCCAGTGCAAACGGGTCTTTCTCCTGAGCCGCTTCGAGAATCGGAAGTATCAGGAAATCGCGGAGGAGCTTCAGATTAGTATTAAAACCGTCGAATCGCACATCAGTAAGGCTCTGTCCACCCTGCGTCTTGTCCTCAAAGATGAGTGGATGTTGTGCTTCCTGCTCGCCCTTCTCAGCCAGTAAGGTTCTTATCCCATCTCTATCATTCGCTTCAGCTTATGCAACCGATTACCCGAGTTCAATTGATGGACTATCATGCCGGAAGGGCTACGCCCCTGCAGGTCCGTCAGATAGAAGAATGGCTTCAGCAGCCTGAAAATAGAAACCTGTTTTACGAAACGCTCCACGAATGGGAGAGTGGACAGCCTCAGTATCAGCCGGATACCGAACGGGCTTTTCTTCAGTATAAGAAATTCATGGAGCAGGGTACTCCACCTATGGCCGCCGAACCGGAAAACCTCCGCTTCTGGTCCTGGAAACCCTGGCTGGCCGCTGCGGCTGTGCTGGTCGTTTGTTCCGGATGGTTTTTTCGTGATGCAATTCAGTATAAAACCTATGAGACGGCCTATAGCGAGGTCAAGTCCGTGGCATTACCCGACGGAAGTACAGTAACCCTCAATGCCAACTCTACCTTAAAGTATCCGCGTTTCGATGTTGGAAGCGGTCCCCGAAACGTCATTCTGAACGGTGAGGCCCGTTTTTCGGTCATTCACACCCGGGACGATCGGACGTTCGTAGTAAAAACCAATCGCAATCTGGACGTGGAAGTATTAGGGACGGAGTTCGTGGTTTTTAACCGCAATCGGGGCACCCGCGTCGTGCTGATGAAAGGGAAAGTGCAGCTGAATTTCCAGAAGCAGGGTCGTAAACTAACCATGAAACCCGGCGATCAGGTAACCATGACGCCCGTGGGAGCCTTTGAACTGAAAAAGAAACCGAAGCCCGAAGAAGCCGCCGCCTGGACGCACCGCCGCTACGTGTTTACGGATACGTCTCTCTCCGAAATTGCGGAATTGATGAAAGAAAACTATGGCTACAACGTGAAAATTCCTGACCAGAATCTGGCGAAACGACTGGTGACGGGTGATTTCGAAGCTAAAAATGGCGACGACCTTCTGAACGCCCTCAAGGCCATGCTTCGCCTGCGTATCGAACGCGTCGGCAAAACCATTACCCTGACCGAGAAAAACTAACTATACCTCTTGCCTTATTTTCTATGAACAAAACACTACCTCTATGCCTTTGGGCGGGTTTGGCGATGCTTCCGGGACTGGGCAGCTCGCAAACCTTTGCCCGGGCTGAAACGCTGCGGCAGGAAACCCGAAGCAAACTACCGGCTTACCGCACTTTACGGAGATCATTACAGGACATCAGGACCAACTACAAGGTTGACATTCTGTTCGAAAACCGGGTTGTGGATCATCTCTCCATTCCGGCGGAACGTCTCAAAGGACACTCTTCGGCCGAACAGGCTCTCCACGCCATCCTGACGCCACTGGGCCTAACTTACCAGAAAATGAAGGAGAAATCCTACATCATTGTTCGGGAAGAGAAATCGGTTTCGACCACTCCCCCCAAATCTTCGCTGCTCATGCCCTCCGTTCAGGGCGTTATGCCTCTGCTGTCCCTGCTGAATACCCGTCCATCGGCGGATATTCCGGTACGGGGAACGGTGCGGGATGAAGCAACGGGCGAAGGCTTACCCGGCGTAAACGTGATCGTCAAAGGCACTTCCAGAGGAGCTACTACGGACGCAACCGGAGCCTTCCGGCTGGATGTTCCGGATGGAAATGCCATCCTCATTTTTTCTTCCATTGGTTATCAGCCCCAGGAGCTGGCCGTAGGAACCCAGACGATCCTGAACGTTTCCCTGAAAAACAGCGATCAGGCTCTGAATGAGGTGGTAGTGGTTGGATATGGGGAACAAAAGAAAGAATCCATTACCGGAGCGATCTCGACCATTACCAGCAAAGACCTCGAAAAAGTACACGGAGGATCGACCGTCAGTAGCGGTCTGGCGGGAAAAATTCCCGGGGTCACGTTTCGGATGAATGACGGTCGGCCCGGCTCGAGTGCCAATATTCAGATTCGGAACATGGGTAACCCCCTGTACGTCATTGATGGCATTCAGAAAGATGCCGGTCAGTTTAATAACATTTCACCGAACGACATCGAAAGTATTACGGTGCTGAAAGATGCCTCCGCTGCCATTTACGGCGTTCGGGCCGCCAATGGGGTTATTGTGGTAACGACCAAACGCGGCAAGATGGGTAGTTCAAATACCATCAATGTCGATGCCTACACGGGTTTTCAGAACTGGTCGCGTTTTCCCGAAACGACTAATGCCTATCAGTGGATGCTGGGAAAAGCCGACGCAGAAATGAACCAGAACGGTCGGACGGACATCACTCAGGAAGAACTCAACAAGTGGCAGCAGGGGACCGAGGTAGGATACAAAACGTTTGACTGGCGGAAGTTCATTCTCAAAAAAAATGCCCCTCAGTATAACCTGAACATCAACGCAACGGGTGGTTCGGACAAGATCAATTATTACCTCTCGGCGACGCACCTCTTTCAGAATTCAGTGTTAGGACGGGAGTTTACATTCAGACGAACCAATATACAAAGTAATGTGGACGCCCAGATTACTAATTCGCTGAAGGTTGGCGTGCAGATTAACGGTCGGGTGGAAACGCGGGATAACCCCGGCGTTCCCGGTGGGGATGATTACTGGGCTCCCCGGTTTGCTCTGTTCCGCAACCGTCCTACCGAGCGTCCTTTTGCCAACGATAATCCAGCGTATCTCAACGACATTGGTCACAATGATACTAACTGGGGCTTGCTGAATAAAGAAAAATCGGGTTACTGGCGGGAAGACTGGCGAGTGCTGCAAACCAACTTCGTGGGCGAGTATCGCTCACCCATCAAAGGCCTGACGGCTAAAGCCACGTATTCCTATTACCTGGCGGATCGCCTGATGAATGGTCACGAGTACACCTACGATGCCTATACCTATTACAAAGACACTGATAAGTACGTTCGAACGGGCGGCAGCACCAATCCCTGGCGGGAGCGGGGCACGCGGAAAATATTGGAAAACGTAACCCAGGGCCAGATTAACTACCAGAACAGTTTCGGCAAACATAACCTGGCAGCCACCTTCGTGGCCGAACGCATCGCACGCCGGGAGATTGACGTTTGGGTCCATTCCGTCCCGCAAACCAATGAATTACCGCTGCTGCAATTTGCCGATATGGATACCTACAACGATAGTGATATTCAGACGGCCCGGGCGGGTTACATTGGTCGGGTAAATTATAACTATCAGAACAAGATTTTTCTGGAACTGGCGGGTCGTCGGGATGCTTCTTACAAATTCGCTCCGTCCAAACGCTGGGGTTTCTTCCCTTCCATCTCCGGTGGCTGGAGAATCACGGAAGAACCTTTCTTCAAAGAGCTCACGGGCGGAGACCGGGTGTTGACCAACCTGAAACTCAGAGGTTCGTACGGAGCTCTCGGGGATGACGATGTAGGAATCGGTGATTTTGATTATGTATCGGGCTATAACTACGGCTCCTCGACGGTCATTATTGACGGGCAAGTCATCAAAGGCTCGCGGGATCGGGGCGTTCCCATTACCAATATTTCCTGGTTTACTTCCAAAATTCTGGATATAGGTCTGGATTACACCCTGCTGAGCGGAAAATTCAGCGGCTCACTCGACTTTTTCAACCGGAAGCGTTCGGGGTTACGGGGTCGGAAATACGATGTGCTCGTGCCTTCGGAATTAGGCTACGGCTTACCCGACGAAAACGTAAACAGTGATACGCAGATGGGGGGAGAGGGCTCTCTGTTTTATTCCACCAAAATCAATCAGGTGAATTTCACCGTTGGCGGTAACCTTTCGTATTCCCGCCGGAAATTCCTGGAATCCTACAAGCCCCGCTGGAATAACTCCTGGGATTATTACCGGAATTCCAGTGAACGACGCTACAACGACCTGTACTGGGGACATCACGTCATTGGCCAGTTTGAGTCCATGAGCCAGATTGCCGAGTATGGCGTAAACATTGACGGTCAGGGAAATAAAACGCTGTTGCCCGGCGACTTGATTTATCAGGATACGAACGGCGATGGCATGATTAACGACTACGATATGCGGCCGATTGGAAACGGCGTTGGAGCGAACCCGACGGTCAATTTCGGTCTGAACCTTCAGCTGGCCTGGAAAGGCTTTGACTTTACCGCTGATTTTTCGGGTGGGTCGGGGTATTCGGTCGTGCGGAATTACGAGTTACGGACGGCTTTCCAAAACGGCGGAGCCTTACTCAAAGATTTTTACGAAGATCGCTGGCACCGCGAAAATCCGTTTGATCTCAACAGCCCCTGGGTTGCGGGCAAGTATCCGGCTTTACGCTTCAACGATGGCGGACACAGCAATAACCGGGCTTCTGACTTCTGGCTCACCAACGTAACCTATCTGCGGATGCGTACCCTGGAGCTGGGGTATTCCATTCCCCAGCGGATGCTCGAAAAAATCAAGGTAAAACGAGCCCGGGTCTACTTCAATACCTATAACCTTTTCTCGATTGATAATTTGAGAAAAGTGGGAATCGATCCTGAAATCACGGAAGAAAATGGGCTGGCTTATCCTCAAAACAAATTCGTCAACGTCGGAGTGAACCTCTCACTTTAATTTGCTGACTATGAAAAAGATACATTACGTGAGTTTTCTGGTGCTGATGTGCGTGGGCTGGTCCTGCAATGATCAGCAGTTTCTCGATAAAGATCCCACAAACATCCTGACCAACGATAAAGTCTGGCAAAGTCCGAATCTGGTGTTGACCGTTCTGGTGGATTTGTATGACCGTTATCCCGAAGTACAGAGTACCGAAAAATGGGTGGAATACGCCAACTTTGATGAGGCCTTTGCCTCGAGTGCGGGAGAATATTACCGACACAAAAATCAGGAATACAACTACGACTGGTGGAATTACTGGGATTATGGCTATCTGCGGGAAATGAACCTCTTCATTCAGAAATGTTCAGAGGCCACGCAATTGGATGAAGCCAGCAAAAAGCGTTTCCTGGCGGAGGCCCGTTACCTGAGAGCGTCGTTTTATTTTGAGGAAGTAAAGCGAATGGGCGGCGTGCCGCTGATTCTGGAACCTTTGCAATACGATTTCAGCGGCGATCCTGCCTATCTGCAATACGCCCGGGCGAAAGAATCGGAGATTTACGACTTCGTGCTATCGGAAATGGAGGCCATTAAAAATGACCTGCCGAGCGATCCGAATATCAAATCAAGGGCTACCAAAGGACTGGCGTTGGCCACCGAAGCACGGGCCGCTTTATATGCAGGTTCGATTGCCAGGTACGGTGTTAACACGCCGCAGGTGAGCCTGCCCGGTGGGGAAGTGGGCATTGAGGCGGGCAAAGCCGCGGCTTATTTTCAGCGATCCCTGAAAGCTTCGGAAGAACTGATCGCCTTGGGTCAGTATTCGTTATACCTGAAAAAACCGACGGATTTAGCCGATAATTTCGCCAGTCTGTTTACCGACAAATCGAATAATGCGGAAGCCATCTTCGTGAAGGATTTCAAGCTCAAAAGCGGAAAAACGACCGACTGGACCATCATTAACCAACCCCGTTCGATCGCCGAAGAACAGCAGGGCGGTCGTCTGAATCCTTCGCTCAATCTGGTGCAATCCTTCGAAAAGCTGGATAATACCTTTGCTCCCTACAGTTATACGGAAGCAGGCGGCGGAAACCGCTACTTTTCCAATCCGCTCGAATTATTCGCGGGTCGCGATGCCCGGCTGGCCGGAACGGTGATTTTGCCCGGAAGCCAGTTTAAGAGCAAAACGGTTGACATCTGGGCGGGGTATCAGCTGGCCAATAACACGGTGATCTCCGGTGATAACTTCGGAGCCCGGAAGGTATTGCCCGGCAAGACCACGGAAGAACAAGTCGTTGGTTTCGATGGCCCCATCGACGGACTGGAGTTCAGTGCCCAGACGGGCTTTTACGTGCGGAAATACCAGGATCCCACGGTAGGCTCGGGCCAGTTAGGTACCAGGAGCGAAGTCTGGTGGATTCGGTACCGCTATGCGGAAGTACTTCTCAATGCCGCCGAAGCGGCCTTCGAACTGGGCCAGAACGCCAAAGCGGCAGGATATCTGAATCAGGTTCGTAAACGGGCGGGTTTTACCAAAGACCTCCTCGCGGCTGAGGTAACGTTTGATCGTCTGGTGCACGAGCGGAAAGTAGAGTTAGCCTTTGAAAACCACATCCTGTGGGACATGAAACGCTGGCGGCTGGCCCACGTAGTCTGGAATGGAAACGCAACGGACCTGACTACTCAACCCGGCGTGGCGACGGAAACCAGTACCCGGATTTTCGGTCTCTGGCCTTACAAAGTCTATGCTCCCGGCATGGAACAGAACGGCAAGTGGATTTTCAAGAAGATCATTCCTTCCAATGTAACCAATCCGCACCGTTTCCGGCTGGGAAATTACTATTCGTTCATCAACGAAGAAATCCGGAGTAATAACCCCAAAATTGTCAAGAATCCGAATCAGTAAATGTACCTGAACTGATGAAAAAATATCTCTTTTTGTTGTTGATGGGAGGTTTGATAACTTCCTGTAAATTAGATAACTACGAGCCTCCTGCCTCGGAGTTAAGCGGCCGGATCGTCTATAAAGGTGAACCCATTGGCGTGGAGTATAATAACGTCACGTTCGAATTATGGGAACCCGGCTGGGGTAAAAAAGGGCCCATTACGGTCAACGTGGATCAGAACGGTTCGTACGCCGCTATCCTTTTTGATGGCGATTACAAACTCATTATTCCTTCGTATCAGGGGCCTTTCAAATCCATTCGGAACGCCGAAACCCAGTCGGATACTGTTCAGATTCCGCTTCGGGGCAGTCGTACCCTGGACCTGGAAGTGCTGCCTTATTACATGATTCGCAATGCCACCTTTACCGGCGGAGAGAAGAAGGTTTCGGCTCAGTTTTCCATTGAAAAAATCATTACCGATGCCTCGGCAAGAAACATTGAGGAAGTGGCTCTTTACATCAGTAAAACCGCCTTTGTTGATGTGCGAACCAACATTGCTTCCCAGGTGATCAAAGGAGCGGATCTGAAGACCATGAATGGCCTGCAAATGCAGGTAACGGTACCCACCATGACACCCGCCCAGAATTTCGTTTTCGCCCGGATTAAGTTAAAAGTGAGTGGGGTAGAAGATCCGATTTTCTCGGCTATTCAGAAGGTAACGTATTAAGAATTTCCAGCTTCCCGAGAGTTCAAAACTTTCGGGAAGTTTTTGGGAAAGGTTCATTCACCCTCGCTTGTTACGCATTACTATTTACTTCCGAATGAGTTAAAACAAGACCAATCGTGCTTTTATAATTACCCTTTCAGAAATCGTCAGAATATGAAGGAGTTAGTATCTTGTAAAAGCAAATGAAGCCCGGCTTTTACTTTATTTTCAACTCGTATTCCAAGGCAGTGCTGGAAAAATAAAAGCCGTTTTACATTCCTCTTAAACACTATTTAGTCTCGTTCATGCGGAAGTTAACTCAATCCCTCCAACGTAAAAGTCTCTTAATCCTGGCCCTGGCCGGGGCGACATTCGGAGCCGAAGCTCAGAAAAAGACCTCTGGTAACCCCGTTTTCCCGGGCTGGTACGCCGATCCTGAAGGAATTATATTTGGTAAAACTTACTGGATTTATCCTACGTATTCGGCTCCCTACAACAAGCAGGTGTTCATGGACGCGTTCTCTTCGACCGATTTAGTCAACTGGAAAAAGCATCCCAACATCATTGATACCAGTGCAGTAAAGTGGGCCAAACGGGCTCTGTGGGCCCCTTCGATTATTGAGAAAAAAGGCAAGTATTACCTCTTCTTCGGGGCGAACGATATTCAGAATGATCAGGAGAAAGGCGGTATTGGCGTAGCCGTAGCAAATAAACCGGAAGGCCCCTTCAGGGATTTGCTGGGTAAGCCACTGGTGGATAAATTCCATAACGGTGCCCAGCCCATTGATCAGTACGTTTTCAAGGATAAAGACGGCGAATATTACCTCATTTACGGAGGCTGGAAACACTGCAACATCGCCCACCTGACCCAGGATTTTAAAGGATTTATTCCTTTCGAAGACGGACAAACGTTCAAAGAAATTACACCCGATAATTACGTAGAAGGCCCCCTGATGTTCATTCGCAACGGGAAGTATTACTTCATGTGGTCGGAAGGCGGCTGGACGGGACCCAATTACTCGGTAGCTTATGCCGTGGCCGACTCGCCCTTCGGACCGTTCAAGCGGGTGGATAAAATTCTTCAGCAAGATCCCAAAGTAGCCCGGGGAGCCGGTCACCATTCGGTGATCCAGCGGCCCGGAACGGATGAATGGTACATCATTTACCACCGCCGCCCCCTCAGCGAAACGGATGCCAACCACCGCGAGACCTGCATCGAACGCATGTACTTTGATGAGAACGGCATGATTAAACCCGTGAAAATCACGTTCGAAGGCGTTCCCAAACAAACCGTCAGGTAGTCTTTGACAACGTTTGGTGAAAGGGTTTGAGGAAGTCTGAAAAGGGTTTGAGTATTTGACGGAATTTGACTGACGAACGGCTGGTTAAAGTTCCTTCCAATGCTCAGGCCATTTTCAAACCTTTCAAACGATCTCAAACCTCACCCAATTCGATTAACCTTCAAACTTTCTCAAACCATTTCAAACCTCTGACTTTTATGAAAAAACGATTTCTGCTGCTGGCCGCTCTGGCTACGCACGGATGGGCACAGGCTCAGGTGAACCGGGCTCCGGCGTATCCTCTCATTACGCATGATCCGTATTTCAGCGTCTGGTCCACGACGGATCAGCTGACTTCTTCGCCCACCCGGCACTGGACCGGGACCGATCAGCCATTGTTTGGTGTATTAACCGTAGATGGCGTAAACTATCGTTTTCTGGGTCAGGAAACCAAAGGATATGAAACCATTCTTCCCACGGCGGATGAAGAGGGGTACTCCGTTAAATACAGCGAAAGCGAGCCTAAATCGGGCTGGAACACGCTGAATTTTTCGGACAACGACTGGAAAAGCGGGAAAGCTCCTTTCAGTGATGACAAAAATCAGGCAGCTACGCACTGGGACAGTAAGAATCTCTGGACGCGGCGGACGTTTGATCTCAAGCAGGTACCCTCCGAGCCGGTGTTCCTGAAATTGCAGCACGATGATAATGTCGAGGTTTATCTGAACGGCGAGCAGATTTATTCGCACAAAGGCTGGATTCATAAATTTGAATACATTTCTCTGAAATCGAAGCTGAAAGCGGGCAAAAACGTCCTGGCTATTCACGTGGCTAACACGGCAGGCGGAGCGTTTCTGGATGCCGGGTTAGTGAAAGAAAAGGTTTCGAAAGAGCAGGTAAGTCTGCAAACCGCTCAGCAGAAAAAGGTGGAGTTCACCGCTACACAAACCAAATACAGCTTTACCTGCGGTAAAGTAGATCTGGATGTAACGTTTGCTTCCCCGTTATTAATCAGCGATTTAGATCTTTACGCCCGTCCGGTTACGTACATAGTCTACCGCGTAAAAGCGAACGATGGAGCTTCCCATCAGGTAAATTTCTATTTTGGAGCCTCGAGTAATCTGGCCACGAATGTGCCCACGCAGGCAGTCACCGCCACGACGGCTTCCACGAATGAATACACCGCTCTGAAAACCGGAACGAAAGAGCAACCCATCCTGAAAAAACGCGGCGATGATCTCCGCATTGACTGGGGTTACTTCTACGTAGCGGCTCCGAAGAGCAGTCAGGCCGTGCAAACCATCAGTGCGATGCCCTCGCTGAAGGGTCAGAAGTCGTCAGTCAGTGAGGGAAAATCTTTATTCCTGAACACGACGGTTAATCTGGGTTCGGTCAATGCCACGCCCAGGGAGCAATACCTGATGGTGGCTTACGATGATATCGAGTCCATTCAATACTTCGGGCAAAATTTAAAACCCTGGTGGAAAGAAAGCGGATCGACAATTGAGAAAGAGTTATCCAAGGCCGTTACGGAGTATCAGTCAGTCCTTGAAAAATGCGAGTCTTTTGACAAACAGATGTTCGCGGATGCGAAAAAAGCGGGAGGTGAAGAGTATGCCAAACTCTGCGTACTGGGGTATCGTCAGTCCGCTGCGGCTCATAAACTGGTGAAAAGCCCTCAGGGCGAAACGCTGTACCTCTCCAAGGAAAATTTCAGTAACGGGTGCATTAACACCGTGGACGTAACCTATCCTTCGGCTCCCTTGTTTCTGATTTACAAGCCTGAGTTACTGAAGGGAATGATGAACGGAATTTTCCAGTATAGCGAAAGCGGAAAGTGGAAAAAACCATTTGCCGCTCACGATCTGGGAACGTACCCCCTGGCCAACGATCAGGTCTACGGCGAGGACATGCCCGTTGAGGAATCGGGTAATATGCTGATTCTGACGGGTGCGATTGCCAAAGCCGAAGGAAACGCAGAATATGCCCGGAAACACTGGAAAACACTGACCACCTGGGCGGAATACCTGCTTAAAGACGGTTTCGATCCGGCTAATCAGTTGTGTACGGACGATTTTGCCGGACACCTGGCCCGGAACGCCAACCTTTCTGTCAAAGCCATTGTCGGTCTGGGTTGCTATGCCATGCTGGCTGAACAGTTAGGCGAAAAAGCAACGGCTGAGAAATTCCGTAAAAGCACGGAAGAAATGGTGCAGAAATGGATGGAAATCGCCGATGATGGCGATCATTATGCCCTGACTTTCGATAAAAAAGGAACCTGGAGTCAGAAGTATAACCTGGTTTGGGATAAGGTCTTAGGCCTTAAGTTATTTCCCAAATCGGTTTATGATAAAGAAATTAAATATTACCTGACCAAGCAGAAACCCTACGGTTTACCACTCGACAGCCGCAAGTCGTACACCAAATCCGACTGGATCGTATGGACCGCCACGTTAGCGGATAATCAGAAAGATTTTAATGCTCTGATTGAACCCGTGATGAAATACGCAGGCGAGACAACTTCCCGCGTGCCCATGAGCGACTGGTATGAAACAACCGATGGACAGAAAGTGGGTTTCCAGGCCCGCAGCGTAGTAGGGGGGTATTTTATGAAATTACTGGAGCAGAAGATGAAGTAATTACGGTAAGTATAAAATAAGGAATGCCAGTCTAAACAGCTGGCATTCCTTATTTTAGTAGTTTGCAAGGCCAGTAAGGTCCTTCCCTTCGCTCTGGAGGACAGGGCTGGAGAACCCGCTACCCTCGCTGCCTGTCATCCCGACCGCAGGGAGAGAGCTTACTTAAATCTGGAAGATACTCGCCTGCCGGGGAGTGGTCAGAGAGGCAGGTAAGGTCCCTCGCTTCGTTCAGGAAGACAGGGCTGGAGAACCAGCTATCCTCCCTCCCTGTCATCTCGACCGCAGGGAGAGACCTTGCCAGAGGTGTAAAAGTTTCCCCGATCAGAAAAGAGCTCGCCAGTCAGGTAAGATCCTTCAGGTTGCTCCGTATGACAGGTAAGGGGGAGCCCATTATATTTAGTATTGAAAATACTTACGCTTTAAATTCTATGAAAAAACTGGTATTTTTCTGTCTACTGGCCCTCGGGGCTCAGGCTCAGACCTTTACTAACCCACTGTTACCCTCGGGAGCAGATCCCTGGAGTGTGTATCATGACGGTAACTATTACTACATGCACACCACCGGTAATTCCCTGCAACTTCGCAGTACCCAATCCATCACCGATCTGAAATCAGCGGCTCCGAAAACCATCTGGAAGCCCCCCGTCTCCGGGCCTTATTCGAAAGACATCTGGGCCCCGGAAATTCATTTCATTCAGGGGAAATGGTACGTTTACTTCACGGGTAACGACGGAAAAAGTGGTGACAATCGCCGGATTTACGTCCTTGAAAATAGTTCGCCTGACCCCATGCAGGGTGAGTGGGTCATGAAAGGCAAACTCAGTGACGAGAGCGATCAGTGGGCCATTGATGGGTCAGTCTTTGAGTATCAGGGTAAGTTATACCTGATCTGGTCGGGCTGGAATCACGTCAGTAAAACGGACGAAATCCAGAATATTTACATGGCCTCCCTCGAAAACCCCTGGACGGTAGGCAGTAAACGTGTATTGATTTCAACGCCTGAACTGCCCTGGGAGCGGTACTGGGATAACACCACGGCGGGAAAGCCCGGCCGGCCCGTGTACGTCAATGAAGGTCCCCAGTTTCTGAAACACGGAAATAAAGTATTCATTGTCTATTCGGCGAGTGGCTGCTGGACCAACACCTATGCCCTGGGCCTGTTAACCGCGAAAAACGGAGCCGATTTACTCGACCCCAAAAGCTGGAAGAAAAGTCAGAAGCCGGTGTTTGAACAGTCACCGGAGAACAAAGTCTATGGCACGGGTCATAATTCGTTCTTTAAATCTCCCGATGGGAAAGAAGACTGGTTTTTATATCACGCCAACTCCGGCCCCGATGAGGGTTGCGGAGGAAAGCGGGCTCCCCGGGCCCAGAAGATCAGGTGGAGAGCCGACGGCACTCCCGATTTTGGTAAACCCATGGCTGACGGCGTACCGATCAAGGAACCCTCCCGCTAACAAAAAAGGCAGGCTTTCGCCTGCTTTTTTTGTTTTCAGCCTGAGAAAGTTGCCAGGACTAAAATGCTTCGCCTGTTACAATGTAAAATCCGGGTCCTTCGGAGGTAAGCCCCATGTCTCCGCGAATGTAAATGTCTTTTTTAGGGAACATCAGGTAACGCAACCCTACCCCTCCCGCCAGAACGAATTGCCGTACGTTCAGTTCGCCCAGCCTGGGAGCTACGGCTCCGGCGGCGGCAAAGACCGTTCCGCCAATGCGTTTGCTAAAGCCAAAGGGTAATAAACGGTACTCAATCTGGGTGGAAACCAGATTGTTATCCCGATAGCGACCCTGATAGAAGCCCCGCAGCATCATATCACCTCCCAGTAATGATTTCATGTTGAAAGGCACATCACCCCACATAAAGCTTCCGTAGACCTGCCAGGCGAGTACATCCCGGCGATTGACCGGATGATACATGCGATGATCCACCGTGATGCCGTCAAAATTATAGTGGCTGGCCCAGCTTTTGCGGTAAGACAGAAACGATAATTCGCTGAATAAACCCTTTCTGACGTTGAGGACGTTATGCCGGTTATCGTACACTACGCTAAGCCCCAATCCCAGACTGGTAGAGCCTTTATACCCCAGTGGCCGCTCGAAGGGCTGTCCTTCCTTAGGCTGGGTAAAACGAGTGTTGTATAAGTTCTGAAAATCGACCTGTGGTCCAACGAAGAAGTTTTTAACCAATTTCCGCAGTAATCGCTGACGGGCCTGAATATACATGGCATCCACTACGGCCGGATTATCCCCTGAAGTCCCCGGACCGGAACCATAGTAGAGCAGAGGAAAACGCTGGAATCTCGTTCGGCCCAGTAAGGCCCATCGGTCCTGGTCTCCGTAAATAAAGTTATCCAGCCAGATGCCGTACTGAGACTCTAAGGTAAAAAAGGTAAAAGCCGTGACCTCACTCAGTCGATTCAGGGTATCATTTTTAGCCTGGAACAGCAGCATGGATGACAACCCGATTTCAACGCTGGTTTCAGGGGAGTAACCGAGGGTAGGATACACCCGAAAACTGGGTTTCCCCGGAGCCGTACTGTCGATGAGCATGCGGTTAACCGTCCGCCGTATCCAGGAGGGCTGCTGTTGAGCCTCAACAGCCGGGACGATCAGCCATCCCATGACGAACAGCAGAAAGAAGTTGAAAAAAGGAAGTCGGACATTTTCGTTGTTGCCCAAACGAAGAATGAAGTGCATGAAATGGAGAACCGCAGATGAGCGAGAATTGTTTTTTTGGTAAAAAAGCAATTCCAGCCTCACGAACGGCTCTTGGATTTCATCAGGACGCCTGATTGGAATTATCCGGCTTGGGCGTGAATGGGCCTTTCTTCTTTTTCCGGAAGGGCTTCTGCGAGGGGTTCTGAGGAGCCGAAGACTGGGGCCGTTTGCTTTTGAACGTACGGTCGGGCTTTGATTGAAACTCGGGAGCAGGACCCAGGCCAATTTCTTCGGTGATGGCCCGTTTATCCAGTTGTTTCTCCAGTAACTTTTCAATGCGGAGCACGCGGGGCTGGTCCTGTTTATTAATGAAAGTAATGGCCGTGCCTTTATTCGCGGCCCGGGCCGTACGACCGATGCGGTGTACGTAATCTTCTGGATCGCGGGGAACGTCGAAGTTAACCACGTGACTCAGGTTGTCAATGTCAATGCCCCGGGAAAGTACGTCGGTGGCGACAAGAATCGGAAACTGGCGGTTTTTGAAATCGCGTAAAATCGTCTCCCGATCGGTCTGTTCTGAGTCGGACGAAATGCCGCGAGCGTCCCACTTCATCTTTTTCAAAGCCCGGACGATGGTGTTGACCTCCGATTTGCGGGAGGTAAACAGAACCATACTGGGCGATTCCATGGATTTCATCAGGTGAATCAGAAGCGGTACTTTCTGCTCGTCGGCAGACAGGTAAAACTGCTGATCAATTCCTTCGGCTGGTTTGGATACGGCCAGGTTAATTTCTTCGGGTTTGTTCAGGATACGCTTGGATAGCTCCCGAATTTTGGCGGGCATCGTCGCCGAAAACAATAAGGTTTGTCGTTCGGTGGGAATGTGCTTGAGAATATTCATGATATCCCCAATGAAACCCATATCCAGCATACGGTCGGCTTCGTCCAGAATCAGCGTTTTCAGCTGATCAAACTTGACGTAACCCAGTTGTAAGTGGGCAATTAACCGTCCGGGAGTGGCAATGATGATGTCCGCACCCTGGGTCAGGGCCTTTTTCTGCTGTTCCCATTCGGGACCTTTGTTGCCGCCGTAAATAGCAATGCTGGTGGCGTCCACGTAATAACCCAAACCCTGAACCTGTTCATCAATTTGCTGAGCCAGTTCACGGGTAGGCACAAGAATGAGGGTGCTGGTTTGACCTTTGGGATAACTGGGAACACGGTCAATAACCGGAATGAGGTAAGCCGCTGTTTTTCCAGTCCCCGTCTGAGCACAGGCTAATAAATCCGAGCCGGAAAGTATTTTAGGAATGGCCATTTCCTGAATAGGAGTGGCCTGCGAAAAACTCATGGAATCCACGGCGTCCAGGGTGTCGTCGTGAAGATTAAATTCGTAGAAATGCAAGGTATAAGTCGTTAACAGTTAACAGATTGAGGTTTTGAAACTTAACACAATGGATACAGATACTAGATCAGGTAGAACCTCTCGCTGTAAGGAAAAGTGAAAATCTCATTCAGTTCTTACAAAAATAGAAGAAAAATTCACTTTTCAATGTTAAAATGTGCGAAAGTACCCGGTCTGGATACAGCGATAAAAAAAAGATACGCGGACTACTGACTGATAAACTATGCGGATTCCTTCATACGGAGAAATTGACTCAAGTAAAGAAAAAACCGGCGGATTCTACCCGCCGGTTTCATATTTTCAGTAAACGGTTCCGTGAGTTTATACTTCCAGGGTACCGTCTACATTTTCAAAGCTGATTTCACCCGAATCATCCAGATTCATGAGAATGACGGAATCCTTACCCACCGTGCCGCCAAGGATGTCCTTGGAGAGTGCATTCAGAATTCGTTTCTGAAGAACTCTTTTCAGGGGACGGGCTCCAAAGCTGGGTTCGTAGCCTTCGTCGGCAATCTTTTCCAGAGCTTCGTCCGTGGCTTCGAGGGTAATGCCCTGTTCCTGCAATCGACGCTGAATCTGACGGAACTGAATGCCCACAATCTTACGTAAGTTTTTGGTATTCAGTGGTTCAAACAGCACAATCTCATCAATCCGATTAAGGAACTCCGGACGCACACTGGCTTTCAGTAATTCCATCACAGAGGTTTTGGTTTCCTCCACAATGAGCGAGTGATTCCATCCTTCGTCTTCATTGAATTTGTCCATGATGATCTGACTGCCAATGTTGGAAGTCATGATGATAATGGTATTCTTAAAGTTGGCCACCCGACCTTTGTTATCCGTCAACCGACCATCATCCAGCACCTGAAGCATGATGTTCCAGACATCGGGGTGAGCCTTTTCGATCTCGTCGAGCAACACTACAGAATAGGGCTTCCGGCGAACGGCTTCGGTCAGCTGACCGCCTTCGTCATAACCCACGTATCCCGGAGGAGCTCCCACCAGACGGCTTACCGTATGGCGTTCCTGGTACTCACTCATGTCAATCCGCAACAAAGCGTTCTCGTCGTTGAAAAGGTAGTCAGCGAGTGTCTTCGCTAACTCCGTTTTACCTACGCCAGTAGGACCCAGGAAGAGGAAACTACCAATCGGACGTTTGGGGTCCTGCATACCAGCCCGGCTGCGGCGAACGGCATCCGCTACGGCTTCGATGGCTTCATCCTGACCGGCCACGCGTTTGTGTAACTCTTTTTCGAGGCCCAGCAGCTTTTCACGTTCGGACTGAAGCATTTTCGAAAGGGGAATGCCCGTCCACTTCGCCACTACTTCGGCAATGTCTTCGGCGGTTACTTCCTCTTTCATCATGGTGCCTTCGCTGGAGGTTTCCTCGTGCTGCAATTCTTCCAGTCGCTGCTGAACTTCCGGAATCCGGCCGTAACGTATTTCGGCTACTTTACCGTAATCGCCACCCCGTTCCGCCTGTTCCGCTTCCAGTTTCAACTGGTCGAGTTGCTCGTTCAGCGTTCTGACTTCATTAACCGCCTGTTTTTCAGACTCCCAGCGGGCCTTTAACTCATTTCGAGCTTCACTTAAGTCGGCAATTTCCTTGCTGAGCGAAGTTTCCTTATCCTTGTTATTTTCCCGGCGGATGGCTTCCCGCTCAATTTCGAGCTGCATCACCCGGCGGTTCAGTTCGTCGAGTTCCTCAGGAACCGAATCCATTTCCAGCCGTAATTTGGCCGAAGCCTCGTCCATCAGGTCAATGGCTTTATCGGGCAGGAAACGGTCGGAGATATACCGGCTCGAAAGTTCTACGGCCGCAATGACGGCGTCATCCTGAATCCGAACGCCGTGGTGTAACTCGTACTTGTCTTTAATACCCCGGAGAATGGAAATGGCATCGGGCTCCGTAGGTTCGTCCACCATGACCGACTGGAAACGGCGTTCCAGAGCTTTATCTTTCTCAATGTATTTCTGGTATTCTTTCAGCGTCGTGGCCCCAATGGCGTGTAACTCTCCGCGAGCCAGGGCGGGTTTCAGCAGGTTCGCCGCATCCATCGCACCCTCACCACCGGCACCCGCACCGATCAGCGTGTGGATCTCGTCAATGAACAGAATCAGCTCTCCATCCGAGTCCGTCACTTCCTTGATGACCGTCTTCAGACGTTCTTCAAATTCACCTTTATACTTCGCTCCGGCAATGAGCAGACCCATGTCCAGCGATACAATGATCTTATCTTTCAGGTTTTCGGGAACATCGCCCTGCACAATCCGCTGGGCCAGTCCTTCCACAATGGCCGTTTTACCAACCCCTGGTTCTCCTAAAAGAATCGGGTTGTTTTTCGTCCGGCGGGAAAGAATTTGCAGCACCCGGCGAATTTCTTCGTCCCGACCAATAACCGGGTCAATTTTACCCTGGCGGGCGAGTTCATTCAGATTTTTGGAATACCGTTCGAGCGAACGATACTTCGCTTCAGCATTTGGATCTTTCACAGAGTGATCTTTTCCTCTAAGTTCTTTGATGGCGGATACTAATTCTTTTTCCTGAAAACCGGCTTCCCTGAGCATGGAACCAACGGCATCTTTTCCGCTCGCCAAACCCAGCAGGAGCAGTTCCACACTGACGAATTCGTCGCCAAATTCTTTCAGATACGACTGAGCTTTATTCAGAGCCGCCTGAAGGTCATTGCCAATGTACGGCTGACCTCCCGAAACGACGGGATACCCACTCACAATATTTTCCAGACGACTCATCATCAGAGCCGTATTAACGGATAATTTCTTGATCAGAAAACCCATGGTATTAGGGTCTTCTTCGAGGAGGGCCTTGATGACATGACCGGCTTCAACCGCCTGCTGCTGATTGCCCTGAGCAATCTGCACGGCCTGTTGAATCACCTCCTGTGCTTTAATGGTATATTGGTTGAAATTCATGGCAATACCTGTTTTTAGTCTAGAGTTTTGGTTTCGAGTCAGCAAAGATTTTCAGATAGGTAATGAACGGCATCCGACCAACTCGAACTACTAATCAGGGTATTTTAAAACATCTTTCCAAACTTAAAATCATGCCGTTTTGACTCAAAAACGCAATCAGGGTTTAGAAAAAATTGCCAATATGACCTGAAAACCAGAAAAAAAGACAGCTTCTTGTGAAAGCTGTCTTGTACAGGTGCCGGGCAGAATCAATTCGGTAAGGTTCGCTTGCTGTATTTTTTATATCCCCAGAAAATAGCTCCGGCAATGACGGCCAGCGAAACCAGGGTAGAGGCCGTCGAAGGAACTTTGGACGAGTCAGACTTATCATCTTCCGAAGGGCGTTCCATGAGCTTACGCACGACTTGTGATAAAAACGTATCAGGTAACAGGTTGGAAGCCGCCGCCTGAGATTTGTTCATCAGACCGGATACTATTTTGTCTTTCCCTTTCATGAGGGCGTTAAATCCATCCTGAGCCACTTTGGCGGGATCGGCGGACTGGGCCTGCTGATGGGCACGGGTACCTTCCGCTCCCGCTTTATTGAAAAAGTCAGTATTGGTAGCACCGGGCAGAAGTGCCGTTATGGTAACATTTGTATCCTTGCATTCGTTACGCAGGGCTTCAGTAAAGGAAAGGACAAATGCCTTGGTAGCCCCGTAAACTGCCATGTAAGGATTCGGCATAACGGAAACGATGGAGGCCAGATTCAGGATTTTTCCTTCGTTGCTTAAAACCATATCCTTCAGAAACAATTTGGTAAGATGCACCAGCGAAACCACGTTTAGCTGAATGATGGCGAGCTCTTTATCCAGATCAGTTTCCGTAGCAAATGCTCCGTATTCACCCATACCCGCGTCGTTAACGAGGATGTTTACATCAAGGCCAAATCCCTGGACTTCATTATATACTTCCTGAGCTGCGTTAGGCTCGGTTAAGTCTTTGCCAATCACAACGACATGCTCCAGATCGTGCTGGTTGCGTAAATCAGTAGCTATTTCGTTAAGTCGATCCGCATTGCGGGCGACCAAAACCAGGCTGTAGCCATTTTTCGCGAAAATTTTAGCCAATTCGTAGCCAATGCCGCTGGAAGCTCCCGTAATAAGGGCTGTTTGTTGCGTTGTTTTCATAGCAATGTGTTTATCAGAAGAGTCATCGTAGGGAAAGAAACCATTCCAGATAGAGACGTCCGCCAGAAATAGGGAAAGGCATGAGGTGATAGCTCGTCCCTTTGGGCAAAAACAGCCTCAAGACCTTTCCGGATTTATGAACACGCCACTGAATAAAGGAATCGTTTCTGATCGGGGGTTCCCGTCTATGCGAAGGATGGAGAGTGGTCTTTAATTTTTAGCAGGATCGTTTTACCTTCTCACATCGGATCAAAAATACCCATGAAACCACTCATTTTTCTCCTCGTCGTTTCCTTAGCCCTGGGAGCCTGTTCTCCTTACCGGAATGTAAAAACGAAACGGGATCAGGAGGCTGATTTTCAGTCTTACAAAACGTATAACTTTATGGATGTTGAGCTGGAAGGGGTCGTTTCCGATTCGTCCAGTTCGATGGTTATGAGTGAAATCAAAAGAGCTGTTTCCCGGGAAATGAACAACCGGGGGTATAAGCTCTACGGCAAACCTGATCTGATGATTAACGTGGGGCTGGTGGTTCAGGAAAAAGCCCAGACCCGTGAAACGGACATTCGGGAAGCTCCCCGTTACATCGGGCAGCGTCGGTATTCCTGGAAAAGCGAAACCGTTGAAGTGGGCCGCTACAAAGAAGGCACCCTGACGCTGGATGTAGTGGATTCCAGGGTAAATAAGTTGATCTGGCAGGCCACGGGATCAACCGTTGTTAACAAAAAAAGCCGTCAGCCGGAAAACATTGACCGGGCCGTTGCGAAGTTGTTCGAGAAATTCCCGAACTAAATCCTTACTCCGAATCAAACACAGAAAATCCCCAGTCAATCGGCTGGGGATTTTCTTTTACCATTTTATCTTGATGACTTCCGAACCCGCCAGCAAATAAGCCCCGGCTCCGTACACTTCCCAGCTTTCAGCGTTGAAATTGCGGCGGGGATCCGCTCCGATGGGTTGAACCCAGCCTACTTTCCCGGTAGGAGTTACTAACGTATTGAGTCCCGCCCAGGCTTTCTGAACGACGGGTTTGAAGGTTGCCTTATCCAGAATGCCCTCGTTTATGCCCCAGGCCATCGCGTAACAGTTAAAGCCTGAACCGCTGCCTTCCCCACCCGGAAAAGATTCCGGATCCAGTAAGCTGGCTCGCCATAATCCGTCCGATTGTTGCAGGGCGGCTAACCGATTACTTAACTCTTTGAACTGAGTCAGGTAGAAATCGCGTTGCGGATGGTTTTTGGGTAATTCCTCCAGCACCCGAACGAGTCCACCCATGACCCAGCCATTCCCCCGGGACCAGAACACTTTCTTGCCGTTGGCTTCTTTCTTCCCTTCGCCCCTGGCATCAATCAGATAGGACGCATCGCGGGCGTATAAATCCTCTTCCTTATTGTAAAGCAGGTCATACGTTTGCTGGAAAAGGGTGTCATTCTGGGTAAGGTAGGAGGGATCGTTGAGGGTTTTACTCAGTTTGGCCAGGACGGGAGGAGCCATAAACAGGGCATCGCACCACCACCAGGTAATGCCGTGCCGCTTCAGCTCAATACCCGGAACCTTACGTATCTTCATCACCGTATCAATGGTCGCCTGAATCATTCGGCGATCTTTTTTGATTCGGTACAGGTCAATGTACGTCTGGCAAATGGCAATGTCGTCGGCGTGATCATAACGGTCTCCCGGTAACCATCGATTACGTTCGCCCATGGCCATCAGGGAGTCCAGAATGCGGGAATTTTTTGTAGTCTCGTAGGCCGCCATCACTCCGGCGTAAAAGGCCCCGTTCGTCCAGTCAGTTGCCTTATGTTTGGGGTTACTCAACTGCCAGTCGGTCACTTTGACCATTGTTTGTTTGATGTAATTTTTTGAAAAAACATCATCTTTGGGTGGTTGACGGTCGGCAAAGGAAGTGGTACTCAGCAGGCAGGTAGCCAATAGTCCCGTAGCAAAGGAGAGTAATTTCATAGGTTTAGAATTAGAGAATAACGAACATAAGACGTTCAAATTTACGCCCGACCCTGTGAAGGGCTTTCGTCGCACGAATAAAGCAAGTTTTTATGCGGATTCATATTTTGGGAGCATCTGGTTCCGGCACCACTACACTGGGACAGCATTTATACGAACGAACGGGTATTCCGCATTTTGACTCGGATTACTACTACTGGTTACCGACGAGTCCTCCGTTTCTCGAAAAACGGGACCCGGCGGAGCGTCTGGCACTGCTCCGGAAGGATTTAACGGGTTTGAAAAGCTACCTGCTGACGGGCTCGGTGATCCAGTGGGGCGATGCCCTCAAATCAGAATTTGATCTGGTTATCTTTCTGCACGTTCCGCCCGAAATCAGGCTGGAGCGTTTAAGACGCAGAGAACTGGAGCGTTACGGAGCAGTTATCCATACCAATCCTGAGCGAAACAGGCAGTATGAGGAATTTATGACCTGGGCGGCGGGCTATGACCGGGAGGATTTTTCAGGACGTAGTAAAGTAAGTCAGGAACGCTGGTTAGAAGGCCTCGAATGTCACTTGCTACGTATTGAAGGGGATACAACGATTGAAGAGCGGGTAAACCGGAGTATCAGAAAAATGGAAGAAATATCCCGGAATCCATAAATTCCGGGACGGATTACCTCAAGCCTTGGGGTGAGCCTGGGCATAGGCTTCTTTCAGTTTTTCAATGGAGTTGTGGGTATAAACCTGCGTAGCGGCCAGTGAACTATGTCCCAGTAAATCCTTAATCGCGTTCAGGTCTGCTCCCCGGTTTAATAAGTGGGTGGCAAAGCTATGTCTCAGCACGTGAGGACTCCGTTTCTCCAGCGATGAAACCATGGATAAATAACGCTTGACAATCCGCTGGATCATTACGGCGTAAGCTTTATTCCCCGTGTCAGAAACAATCAGTACGCTTTCACAAACTCCGTTGAAGGTTTCGCTTTTAAACTGCTGGTACTGACGAATGAGTTTATATAAGGAAGCTGACAGGGGAATGATGCGGTATTTATTGCGTTTCCCGAGAACTGTAAGCGTCCGTTCGTAGGCATCCAGGTCGGCATCTTTCAGCTCCACGAGTTCAGACAAACGCATGCCGGTGCCGTATAGTAATTCCATCACCAGCTTATCGCGTACCCCGGAAAAATCATCGGGAAATGTAATATCATCCAGTAGGGTAGTCATTTCCTGTTCCCGGACAAAGGTGGGTAACGAGCGGTCCGTTTTAAGGGCTTTGATGGATAGCATGGGGTCATTGAGAATAACCCGTTTGCGTAATAAAAATCCGTAAAAAGCCCGAAGCGTAGCGATTTTCCGATTGATCGAACGATTGTCCAGCTTTCGTTCCGCAAGGCTGGCAATCCAAGAACGAATCATCTGAAAGTCGGCCTTGTCAGGAGCGTCAAGTTCATAATTTTCCAGCAGGTAAGACGACAGTTGTTCCAGATCTGACCGGTAAGCCGTCAGGGTATGTTCGCTAAGTCGTTTTTCATATTTGATGTGTTGCAGAAAATAGGCAGTCATGGCTGGAATATTTAGGATTCCTGCAATATATACAATCTAAGCAGAGATGTAAAACAATAAAGGCAACCCAAAGGCTGCCTTTAAAGCGTAAGCGATTTATTCCTGATTCACTGATCTGCTCTCACTAATAAATACTTACGTATCGGGGGAAAATGAGGGTTAATTAAAAGATGGGGGTTAATGCTATAATATCAATCAGTTTTGGGGTGATTTCTGAGACAAAAGTGAAGCATTTTAAACTCTGTCGGTTATACGTTTCGACCAACAGCAAAAAACAATGGCTTAATGGTAAAATGATAACCTTTTTCAGAGTTCTCCTATGTATAACTGGTAAGATTCTTCCAGATGCTATTTCTGAAAGGAATATGAGGATAAATACGCAATTAAACTGGTAGTTTATTAGGTATTCAACCAATCGAAATGAGTCTTTTTATAATAAAATAGAGAATTGATAGTTAAAATAAAAAATTGAACTTTAAGTTCAAAAATTATCAACTTTTAAAGTTGCCGTTTAAATGAAATTATTAATATTTGTTAGTTACAGTTCAACAGTTGTGTGGAAAAAAGGATTTCTGGGTAAGGAAAGTTAATGTGCTCAGACCGAGGAGGTTTCTGCTTCAACCGTCTTCAAACTCAAACCTGTACCGCTGGTATCTATTAATTTTTTATTTATGCCTAATGAATGAAAGCTTTAAATGAAAAATTGAATGAAATTCAAAAGGCCATGATGTCGCCTCAATTATGGAACATGATTGAGCAATGGTCTATGGCCTTATTGATTGAGAATGAAGAGAGAATTATAAGTTATGTAAATCAGAGCTACTGTGAGTTACTCGGGATCAGCAAATCTCCGCAGGAGCTAATCGGGCTTCCGAGTTCAATTATTGCCCAAGAGTTAAGCAGGAATTTTACGTTTAATGAAAGCCATCACCAGCTTTTTCAGTCCATGATTGATGAACAGAAGGTGGTAGAAAACAGAGTAGTTGAACTGGATAAGGTTCTGGTATTGTCCATCGATTTTATACCCCTTTTAACGGAAGAAAAGCGGGGATGGTACATTTGGAAATTGCAAAATAAAGCAGATCGGACTCCCATACAACGGGCCATTGAAGAGCAAAATGATAATTATTGGGAGATGATCGATACAATGGAACTCGGTGTTTTAGAAGTTAATAACGATGACACAATTATTCGGGCCTATCCACGCTTTTGCCAGATGCTGGGATATGCCTCGCATGAACTGGTCGGTAAAACGGCTTCTAAAGTACTGGTTCCTGAAGATTTGCACGGTTTTATTGTGGATCAGAATAAGGCCCGAACGGAAGGGAAAACGGGTAGTTATGAATTACCCTTACGCCGGAAAAATGGCAGCGTGTTATGGGCTATTGTGAATGGAGCTCCCCTTTACGATACGGCAGGGCAGGTCATGGGCTCTATTGGTATTCACTACGATAATACGGAGCGACGAGTATTAATGGATGACCTGGCTAAAGCTAAAAAAATAGCCGAAGATGCTCAGTATGCAGAGAAGCAGTTTTTAGCTAACATAAGCCACGAAATCAGAACGCCCCTGAATGCGATTATTGGCATGAGCCATTTGTTATATGATACCACGATTACCGACGAGCAGAAAGAATACATTGACTTATTAAAATCATCAGCTAATGTTCTGCAAAATATTCTGACGGACATTCTGGATATTTCATCCATTGAAAGCCAGTCCGTTGAATTAACGTATCATAAATTGGATTTACAGGGCCTGGTTTATTCCATTTATAAAATCAATGAATTAAGAAATACTAAAAATGAATTGTCATTTAAATTACAATACGACGATGCAATTGATAAAACAGTTTTAGGGAATGATCGTATTATTTATCAGATTTTATCCAAGGTTATTAGTAACGCTTATAAATTCACTGAGAAAGGAACTATTGAAATTAATGTCAGAAAGCTGAGCAGTACCGTCGATACTGTTTTAGTAGCATTTGAAATTAAAGATTCCGGGGTTGGTATCGAAGGGAACAAGCTAGAACAGATTTTTGAAAAATTCAAACAGATACCCAACGAAACGGGGCACAAGTTTCAGGGCGTAGGACTTGGGCTGGCCTTAGTGAAGCAATGGGTAGATCTGCTCGGCGGCACGATCTCTCTTTCGACCCAGAAAGGAGTAGGAACTACTTTTTTAATACACATTGCATTCAGGAAAGTAGAAAAAACGCAGTTGAATGTAGAGCAGGAGATTGCCGACCGGAAGTATAAGGTGCTCGTCGTGGATGACAATCTGATGAACCGGAAGTACGTCTGTGGCTTACTGGACAAACTCAATATTGATTATGAAATGGCCATTGATGGTCGTATGGCCGTAGAAATGATACACCAGACCAGGTATGACCTTATTCTGATGGATATTCAGATGCCTTATCTGGATGGTTACGAAGCCACCATCGTCATTCGGTCTACCGAAAATGTTAATAAAGATGTTCCAATTGTAGCCCTGACGGCTTCGGCTACGAAGGAACAAACCGATCATTCCCTGGAAGTAGGCATGAATGATTTCCTGACCAAACCATTTACACCCAAACAGTTTACGGAGAAGATAGCCGTTCATCTTTCTTCAAACCCCAGTAGTCAGATGTCGAACGATCAGTGGAATTACCATCCAGAATTAGACCAGAAATACCTTCAGGAGTTGTACGGCGAGGATTGGTCCTATGCGTATGAAATGTTTCAGGTTTTCATGGAGGAGGTATTACCGGAATATCAGAAGTTACAATCCTTGGGTAAAGATCAGAATTGGTCAGCCCTGGCGAGTGAAGCTCATAAATTAAATCCACCCTTGGCAATGGTTGGGCTAACCGCTTTGCAAAAGCTTCTTAAAAGTGTAGAAACCCAGCTTACTCAGGGAGGTAGTGTGGAGGGGATAACGGAAAAAATTAACTATTTAGAAACAGAATTAACCCGCTTGGCTGTTATCTTAGCACAGGAAGTTAACAGACTTGCCCAAAAAACCGCTGCTCCATGAAATTGAAATGCGTTATTGTAGATGACGAATTGATGGCTCGGCTTTCACTGGAACGCTTGTGTGAAAAGCGAGAAGAGTTAGAAATTTTAGGAATATTTGACCAACCCACTGAATGTTTGAACTTCTTAAGACAGCACGCAATTGACCTGCTTTTTTTAGATGTTGAAATGCCTGGATTAAACGGGCTGGAGTTGCTCGATCAGCTTTCCTATATGCCTTCTGTGATTCTTACGACCTCTAAAACGGAATATGCATATGATGCTTATCAGTACCAGGTAACGGACTATATTAAAAAACCGATTTCGTTACCTCGTTTCATGCAGGCCGTGGATAAAGTAGTCGAAAAAAGAGGTAATTTCAAACCTGCAGTTTCGGTAGCTCCCGCGAAAGAAAATGACGTCAATGAAATCTATGTAAAAACCGAAGGTCGTTACATTCGAATTGTGTATGATAATATCTTATACATTGAAAACGTAGGGGATTACGTCAAAATTCGTACTTTGACCGGATCGCATATCGTGTACGCTACGATGAAAAATCTGGAAGAAAAGCTGAATACCAAGTATTTCTTTCGGGTTCACCGAAGTTTCATTATTAACCTTTCTAAAATTGTAGATATCGAAGAAAGTAATCTGGTTATTGCAGATAAAGTTATTCCGATCAGCCGGGCTAATAAACCTGAATTACTGGAGAAATTAAATATTCTTTAAAACAGGTAGAAAGTATATAAAAAGAAAGGCTGGCTTTTACAAGCCAGCCTTTCTTTTTATATACTATATCCAATCGTATGTTTGATTTCCTTCAAAACAAAGGTGCTGTTTAAAGTGCCGATGTTTTCAAGTTTGGAAAGTTTGTATTTTACAAAATCGTGGTAATCATTTAACGATTTTAAATTGATTTTTAATAGAAAATCCACTTGTCCCGCCATGTGGTAGCACTCCTGCACTTCTTCCAGTTCCTGAATATTCTGTTCAAATTTTTCAATAAACGCTTCATTGTGGTACCGCATGGACACCTGGCAAAAAATGGTGATCGGTTGCCCTAGCATGGTTTTATCCAGTACTGCTACGTACTGTTTGATGTAGCCCAGCGTTTCCAGCCGTTTGATGCGTTCATAGACAGGGGATATGGTCAGATTGAGTTCGGCGGCCAGTTCTTTGGTCGTCATTTTGGCATCCTGCTGAAGCAGTCGGAGCAGGGTACGGTCGAGTTCGTCAAGGTTTTCCATGAGCAGTTTATTCAGAGCCAAAAAATTTTCTCTTTTACGTATACTTCTGAATATAGTTTTAGTGAAAATAATGGTGTATGTGGCTAAAGTTGAGAATATTTTCTAATTAATGGGCCTTGCTTCAATAAATATTGCTTTAAATATAGATTTGCATCGGAATAAGTTCTGTTCGTAACCGGGCAGGATTTCAATAAATGGTCGGTTCACACTTAATCTTTTTTCTGACCTATGGATACTATTTTAGTGATTGGAGCCGGAGGGCAAATTGGTACCGTTCTGGTGCAGGCTCTCCAACAGAAGTTTGGCCTGAATCGGGTCATCGCTTCTGATCTTCGAATGCCACAAACCTTTTCAGGAATTTTTGAAGCTCTTGATGCGACGAAAGCCGAGGATATTACCGCTCTGGTACGTCGCTATGAGGTAAAGCAGATTTACCACCTGGCCGCGATCTTGTCCGCGAGTGGAGAAGCGAATCCGATCCGCACCTGGGAGCTGAATATGCAGACGGTATTAAACGTACTGGAAGTCGCTCGTCAGGAAGAGGTAGATAAGGTGTTTATCCCTAGTTCGATTGCCGTTTTTGGGCCTTCGGCCGATCCGGTCCATACACCACAGCAGTCTTTTCTGGATCCTGCGACCGTTTATGGAATCAGTAAGGTAGCCGCGGAGAACTGGATGCAATATTACCATACGAAGTACAATCTGGATGTCCGTTCCATTCGTTACCCCGGCGTGATTAGTTATCAGTCCATGCCCGGCGGCGGAACCACAGATTATGCGGTAGACATTTATCACAAAGCCGTTCAGGGTCAGGATTACGAGTGCTTTCTTTCGGAAAATACCCGCCTTCCCATGATCTACATGGACGATGCCATCCGGGCAACGCTGGAGCTGATGGACGCAGATGCGGAGAAGATCACGGTGCGAAATTCCTATAACCTGGCGGGCCTTAGTTTTACACCCGCGGAAGTAACTCAGGCCATTCAGCACTTTTTTCCAACGTTCCGGACCACTTATAAACCGGATTTCCGTCAGCAGATTGCAAATTCGTGGCCTCAAAGCATTGATGATTCCGCCGCTCAACGCGACTGGGGCTGGAAACCGGCCTACGATTTACCCCGAATGACGGAAGACATGATTCATCAGTTGGATCATCAGTATCACGCTAATTTAACGCAGGTCTAAATCTATCGACGTATGTACGGATCTATCAAAGAAGAACTTCAGCAGGAATTAGCCGCGATTGAGGCAGCGGGCTTATATAAAAAGGAGCGAATCATCGTTACGCCGCAATCGGCTGTGATTGGAATTGTAAACGGAACGGAAGTGTTAAACTTCTGTGCGAACAATTACCTGGGGCTTTCCTCCCATCCCGATGTGATTCAGGCCGCTCACGAAACGATTGATTCGCACGGGTTTGGTATGTCTTCGGTTCGTTTCATTTGCGGAACGCAGGACATTCACAAAGAACTTGAAAAAGCGACAGCCGAGTTTGTCGGAGCGGAAGACTGTATCCTGTACGCGGCGGCTTTTGATGCCAATGGTGGGGTGTTTGAGCCTTTGCTGAACGAACAGGATGCCATCATTTCGGATGAATTAAACCACGCATCCATCATTGATGGGATTCGTTTGTGTAAGGCTAAACGTTTCCGGTACAGGAACAACGATATGACCGATCTGGAAGCTCAGTTGAAGGCTGCCACCGGCTCTCGTCGCATTCTGATTGTCACCGATGGGGTGTTTTCCATGGATGGCACCATTGCTCAGTTAGACAAAATCTGTGATCTGGCCGATCAGTATCAGGCCATGGTGATGGTGGATGAGTGCCACGCCAGCGGTTTTATCGGTAAGACGGGTCGGGGAACGCCTGAGTACAAGAACGTCTTCGGTCGGATCGATATCATTACCGGAACGTACGGAAAAGCGTTAGGCGGGGCTTCCGGCGGATTTACGGCGGCCCGGAAAGAAATCGTGGACCTGCTGCGTCAGCGGTCTCGTCCTTATCTGTTCTCGAATACACTGGCTCCGGCCATTGTGGGAGCTTCGCTAAAAGTGCTTGATATATTAAAATCTTCAACCGCCTTACGCGATAAACTGGAAGAGAATGCCCGTTACTTCCGTCAGGAAATGACTGCCGCTGGATTTGATTTATTACCCGGCGAGCACCCCATCATTCCCGTCATGTTATACGATGCACCCTTAGCTCAGGAATTTGCCGCGAAACTGCTGGAAGAAGGCATTTATGTCATTGGTTTCTTCTATCCGGTGGTACCCCAGGGTAAAGCCCGGATTCGCGTACAAATCTCAGCAGGCCACGAACGCGAGCATCTGCAAAAAGCGGTAGCGGCGTTTACCAAAGTAGGCAGAGAACTCGGCGTCATTCATTAGCTATCGACTGTTCGTCGAGGCGTACGGTTCCTCAGCGAACAGATTTTTTGGTTTTCATAGATTACACTTCAACAGCAGTTCAAAAACCATGACTGATTCAGTCATGGTTTTTTTGTTTTAAGCCTGTCCAGTATAGATATATTCTTTCTGAATCCCTTCTCAATAAGGCATTATAAGCCTGGCTTGTAATGCAAGCCAAACGAGATACTCATTAAATCAGGATAACCTGGAACAAAAGAGAGTGCAAAGTCGCATTTCCGGGTTAGTGTATACTTGTACTCGAACTCACCGCCATACCAAAGAAAAAGGTGTTGCCAGGGGTCATCAATGTCTCCCTGAAATCGATTCAAGTTCTTGTAACCCTTGAGCCGAAGCCAGTTTTTACGAAAAACTAAAGTTGGACCAATCCCGCCGTATAAGCTATGTTTTTCTGTTTTAAAAATTTTAGCTCGTATACCCACGTGTTCAAATCCACCTAGCTGAGCGGCACAGTCAGCGTACAAAGCACTCGCTATCTTTACAGAAAGAATATCCTTCAGGATGAATTTCTCGTAAGATAAAACCCCTCCAATGTTTAATACCAGGTAACCCTTGCTATCGAATCGGCGGGGCATTAAAAATGCATTTTCTCTTTCTCCTTTGGGGTGAATAGACAAACCGAAAAACTTTAATCCGAAATTATCCTGAGCCTTGGAAGAAACACTAATTAATCCAAAGCACAGGGCTATGACTAGGGCCGGTTTCATTTTAGGATTTCAATACGTAGAGGTAATGCAAAGGTCTGATTAGTAGCTGGCAAACGTATTGAATTAAGCTTTTGCTGCCAGATATAAATGAATATTCAGTAAAGCACAGGCGTTACGCATCAGGCCCATAGCTTCTTTCAGGGGGACCACTTTCGTAAGAATAAACTCACCGTGGTCAGCTCCCGTGGTTTGGGCATCGTAGCTGAAAATTTCCTCGCGGCTTAACTCAAGTTCCACGTAGAAAAAATACATGGCTTCGTCGCTCGTACCGCTGCTCGGAAAAAAGGGTTGCTCATTGAGCTGATGCACCTGATCGGGTGTAACGACCAGTCCTGTTTCTTCCTGAATTTCCCGCACGGCTACGTCCAGGGGCAGATCGGAGCCATCAACCATTCCGGCGGGGTGCTCGTACATGTAACTGCCGTCGCAAATACGACGTTGCTGAACCAGGAGCAGGTATTTTTCTTTGGTATCCTTATCAATCAGGCAGGTAAGCATGGAAATAACTTCGCCCTTAATAAAACAAAGTGGCAGGATTTTGTGACCCTCCGGAACGGTGGCGTCCAGATTAAATAGTCCGAAGAGTAAATCACCATCGGAACGATATTTTGTAAATAATTCTTCGGTGCCGTGAATAACGACTCCGTTGCGTTGGAGATTTTTTTGCCAGAGTCTGAACTTGGTGGATTGTGCGTAGTCGCCCATCATATTTTCGTTAATCGCGTAAGAATGGCTCAAATTACTCGTTTTACCTGCAACGCACGACAAAACAACTGCATCTTTGTTGTGAAATATATGATCTATGAATTCCATGAAACCTTACAAATTACTAGCCTTCGGGCTGTTAGCCTCCCTGTCCGGATACGCTCAGCAAACCAAAACGATTGATATCAAGTCCTTTAGTAAAGTTCGAATCCTGGGATGTGTAACGGCGGAGTTACTGAAAAATGATAGTCCCTCGCTTGTCATTACTACTCCCAAATCGCTGGATGATTCTAAAATAACCGTTGAAACCAAGAACGACGAATTAATCATCCGTCAGAAATGGGAAAAGGAAGTCTTCAAAAAAGGCGATTGCCGGGCCAGTGACATTCACGTCAGCCTGGCCTACGCCAATCTTGAATCGTTATACACCGGAGTCGGAGCAGATGTAAAAGTATTACAGATGGTGCAGACCCGGGACCTGGATTTACAGGCCGCTACCGGAAGCCAGATCACCCTCGAAGCCGACGTACGCAATCTGAAAGCAAAAGCGGCTCAGGGAGCAGTTCTGGAATTGTCTGGGAAGGCGTCTGAACAACAAACGACCGTAAATACGGGCGGGGAAATACACGCGTACGGCCTTACGAGTGAAGATGCTTTTGTGAAGGCTAATACGGGCGGAGTCGCCTGGGTTACGGTTACCCAGCGGCTGGATGCTTCCGCTAATACGGGCGGAGCGGTTCGTTATAAAGGAAAACCTTCCAAGAAAAATGTAAGCTCCAATCTGGGTGGAGAGGTGAAAGCCGAGTAGGAACTGTCCATACCTTCCCGAAAGTTTAAAAACTTTCGGGAAGTTGGAATCCTGTTAACGCCCTGCGGGCAAAGGAATAACCGGTAAGCTCTCATTGCCCCCTTCCGTAACGGACTGAACGGCAAAGAAATAGGAGTCACGCGAGTAGGGGAGCGTAAGCGAAGTATCGGTAACGAAAAACTTCTTCTGCCAGAAAGGCTGATACGTTTCCCGCATTAATACGTAATACCCTTTTACCTTTCCGCTCTTTGGAGCTTTCCAGCTGATTTTGGCGTAATTGGCTGAGCCTTTGACATCAATTTGTGGATCCAGCGGCATCTGAGGAGCTTTAGCCAGATTGGCTATCGTAGCCAGGTTCACCCCGGCATTTTTTCGCAGGTATTCAAAATCCATGAATTTGATCAGATCGCCGTATTCTTTTCCCTGATCGGTGTGAATGTCCTGATGCTGGTGGTCAAAATTTTCGTTCATTTCCGTAATCCGAACGGCCGCAAAGCCACGGTTGACAAAAGGCGTATGATCGCCTCCGCGTTGAAAACGGTCATTGCGATAAATGAGTACCACCTCCAGATTCTCTACGTAACGCTCGCCTACTTCCTTCATATAGCGAGCCAGCTGACGCGTTTTGCCGTCATTTTCCGCTCCAATGGCCCGGATTTTAGCGGCCTGTTCAGCCGACTGATACGCGGGTAACCCTTCACTGAATACGCGTAGTCGCGTATTATCGATGATACTGGTTTCACTCCCCGCGGATGAACCCATGGTATCGTTATTCAGAATAGCTTCCAGATTCCACTTTTTATCGACGGCCTGCTGAGCGTAATATTCTGCTCCGTATAAACCCTGCTCTTCCCCACTCACAATTAAAAAGACAATAGTGGCGGGAAACTTAGCCTGAGCCATCACCCGGGCCAGTTCCAGAGCGGTGGCTACTCCCGAAGCATCATCGTTGGCACCGGGCGAATCAATATCCCGGTTCATGATATCAAACGCACGGGAGTCAATGTGAGCCGAAAGTACAAATACGCGGTCATCAGCCGGGTCGGTTCCTTTCAGGGTGGCCACCACGTTAGCAATCTCGTGGGCTTTATCAATGCGACGTCCGTCGGGCTTCAGCGTCCAGTTCTGGAGTTCAGCGGTGAGTCTGCCTCCGGAGTTTCGGGCGTAAGACTGGAATTTGGAGAGTGTCCATTTTCGGGCCGCTCCAATACTTTTATTGGAATCAGTGACCGAACTCATGGTGTGCCGGGATCCAAATGAAACCAGTTTCTCAACGCTGGCTTTCATGGAGTCGGCTGACAGGGCTTTCACGTAACGTTCGATTTCAGGATCGCGATGCACTATTACCTGAGCCTGCGTAAACAGGGGGAAGAAAAGAGCTCCGGTGAGCAGGTGCCGTTTTAACATAGGATTTCGAAAGTATTGGTCAGTGATGAGGCAAAATACTACTTCTGAAGGGATTAAAACAGGAGAATAGATAGCTGGGTGAAATTAGGATGGAAAATCCCGAAGAAAGGCTACCAAGGTTGAAATAGCCCTAAAACAAAATAAGGCCGAGCGAAACGCTCAACCTTATCCCACTTAACCTCTAAACCTATTTTACTATGAAAAAACGCTAACCTCTTTTGAAAATGACACCTTCTCGTTCACTGTACCTTTACTGGTGTCGACTGTGGAACTATGTTATTTTAAAGATAGTTCCTAAAAAATGTATTCCAAAGGGAAGAAAAACCTGGTTTTGGAATTTTGCAAGTTCGCTAAAGCTTTCGAAATTACTTCAATTACTGAAAACTTATTTTAGTGCGAATTTGAAATAAGCAGCTTGCTCTGCATCTCTACCACAAAGTTACAAATCATTTTTGACACTTCCTGGTATTTTACAATTTGCTTGTCCTCGTTTGACATTACAAATGTAGATACACTAATTTAAAAGTCCAAACTTAGAAAATTACAATTTCAAAATTTTATTCGGAATAATATCCTATTTTACGGCTTGCATTACGAAAATTTTGATGCTAAATAGCCATTATCTAAAATATTATATGGATAAATCAGAGATAAAGTTCCTGAAAATATTACTTTTCTAAAATGAAAAGTTCTTTAATAAGTACAATCATTCGTTAAAATTATTCATCGTCTTGTCGATACCCAAAGTGCAAAAAGACAGGAGTACGTCGATGCACTTGTCCAGACGTTCGGGAATTAGCTCGATTTCATCTTTTGGAAATTCGCCTAAAACGTAATCGGCCTGACGTCCTTTTGGGAAATCTCCTCCCACACCAAAGCGTAATCGGGCGTATTGATCGGAGCCTAGCACTTCCTGAATGTTGCGTAGACCGTTATGCCCGCCGTGAGATCCTTTGGAGCGAATCCGCAGTTTTCCAAAGGGTAACGCAATATCATCGGTAATGGTTAAGGTGTTTTCTACGGGAATTTTTAATTCCTTCATCCAGTAATTGATCGCCTTTCCACTCAGGTTCATGTAGGTGGTTGGCTTGATCAGGTATATAGTACGACCTTTATATTTGAGTTCGGCCCCGTAAGCCAGCCGTCCAATGTCAAATTTTAATCCTTCCTGAGCGGCCAGCCGGTCGAGCACCATGAAACCGATGTTGTGACGGGTCAGGGCATATTCCGGGCCAATATTTCCAAGACCCGCGATGAGATACTTCATGTTATTTTAGATTAAGCGGATAAATTTCTTTGTCACATTGTGCAGAAGATCAACGCATCCGCCATTATTTCGCAATTGAAAAGCGAATTTCGCCCCTTAGGATTCCTAAATCCTAATTTCGTTTGCCTAATTTTGCCATCCTATGCAGCGACGATTGCTTCTTGCCAGCCCTTTGTTGGAAATCACGATTAGCCGATTGTGTCAACAACTTATTGAAAATCATCAATTATTTGCGGACACCGTCATTCTGGGTCTGCAACCCAGGGGTATTCATCTGGCCCAGCGAATTCATCAGGAACTTCAGCAGACCACCGGAAACACGATTCCGTTCGGCTGGTTAGATGCTACTTTTCACCGGGACGACTTCCGTCGCCGTGAATCCATTGTCCGTCCCAATCAGACTAAAATTCCGTTTACCATTGAAGGAAAAAAAGTTATTCTGGTGGATGACGTCATTGCAACGGGCCGGATGGTACGGGCCGCTCTGGATGCCATGACCTTCTTTGGCCGTCCGGAACGCATTGAACTGGCGGTCTTAATTGACCGTCGCTACAATCGGGATATTCCTTTAGCTCCGGATTACGTAGGTTTAAGAGTCAACACCCTGGATACGCAACGGGTTATTGTGGAATGGAAAGAACAGGGTCACGAGAAAGACGGGATCTGGCTTAGTGATTAATGGAATAGATGTTTCCCCCTCCGATCTTTTTGAGGGGGCTTTTTTTGAATACACCATGTGTTTTCGCTCATCAACGGAAACTTAATTTATACGAACGTGCTAAGTACAAGACATTTACTAGGCATCAAAGATCTAACGGAAGAGGATATTCAGCTCATCTTCCAGACGGCCGACGAATTTAAGGAGGTGCTCAACCGACCCATTAAAAAGGTGCCTTCCCTGCGTGATGTAACCATTGCCAACGTCTTTTTCGAAAACTCAACGCGTACCCGTCTGTCGTTTGAGCTGGCTGAAAAACGTCTTTCTGCCGATGTAGTGAATTTTTCTTCTTCGGGAAGTTCGGTCAAGAAAGGGGAGACCCTCCTGGATACGGTGAATAACATTCTGTCCATGAAAGTGGACCTGATTGTGATGCGTCACAGCTCTCCCGGAGCCCCGCATTACCTGTCCAGCCGGATTCCAGCCAGTGTAGTCAATGCCGGAGACGGTACGCACGAACACCCGACGCAGGCCCTGCTGGACGCTTTTTCCATTCGGGAAAAACTGGGAGATGTAGCCGGTAAGAAAGTGGCGATCATCGGAGATATTCTGCATTCCCGCGTTGCTCTGTCCAATATTTTCTGTCTGAAAAAGCTGGGTGCGGAAGTGATGGTCTGCGGACCCAGCACCCTGATTCCCCGGTATATCCGTGACCTGGGAGTGATCGTTTCCCATGACGTGCGTGAAGCTCTCCGCTGGTGTGATGTGGCCAACGTGCTACGAATTCAGCTGGAGCGTCTTCAGGTAAAGTATTTCCCCAGCTTACGGGAATATTCATTGTATTACGGAATTACCAAGGCCATGCTGGATGAACTGGATAAGCCCATTGTGCTTATGCACCCAGGCCCGATTAACCGGGGCGTGGAGTTAAGTTCCGATGCAGCGGATTCCCCCGAGCATTCCATTATTCTCAATCAGGTAGAAAACGGCGTAGCTACGCGGATGGCCGTATTGTATCTGTTGGCTGCTCAGCAGTAACAGACCAGAACAAACGAGTCTTCGTATAAAATAGCCTGGTTATCCGGGCGGCACAGCCGCGATGAATCGCGTCTTTACATGAAAAAAGGGATCGGATTTCAATCAAGAAATCCGATCCCTTTTTTCATGTAGCTATAACTCTAAACCCAAAACTCAAAACAAAAAAACGCAGAACGCCTTACCCAATCAGGCGTTTCAGACTCGCCAGGATTACCACAATACCTACCATAATCATCATGGCCTTGAGCGGTAACTTACTGGCCAGACGAGCGGCAATGGGAGCGGCTACGACACCGCCCAGAATCAGTCCCAGAATAACCTGCCATTGCGAAAGACCGATAACCAGCAGAAAAGTCAGGGAAGAAGAGAAGGAAATGAAAAACTCGGCGAGATTCACCGAACCAACCGTGTACCGGGGATGACGACCGGAAGCGATCAGCGTGGAGGAAACGATAGGTCCCCAGCCGCCACCGCCCACCGAATCCATAAATCCACCGAACCAGGCCAGCGGCCCAATTAATTTGATTGGATTTTTTTTCTGACGCTTGATCAGGGCTTTACGAATAATAACGATACCGAGAATAAGGGTGTATAGCGAAACGGCCGGTTTCACGTAGTCCATGTATTGTTCCAGAACGGACGAAAGCAGGTAGGCCCCAAGGACGGCTCCAATAACACCGGGAATCAGAATGACCTTGAAAAGCTTCGCGTTGACGTTTCCGTATTTCAGGTGCATATACCCGGATACGCCACTCGTAAAAATTTCAGAAGTATGCACACTCATGGAAATAACGGCGGGTGAAACGCCGACGCCCGCCAGGAAGGTAGCCGCAGAAACGCCGTACGCCATGCCCAGGGCCCCATCTACCATCTGAGCCAGAAAGCCACCGAGCACATACCAGAGAATATCAACCGTAATGGAATTAAAGGCCGTAAGGATGTTTTCGACGGTAAGGAATTTAAAAATCAAATGACCGACGATCATCAGTGCCAGGGCATTTACTACGTGGATGAAGACTTCAGCGGGTTTCCGCTCTCTTTTCCAAAGGGTAATAATGGCTTCTTCAAATGGATTTTTTTTGCTCTTTTTAGCCTGGTGAGGCTTGGCTTCCACTGATTGAATGATGTCCGGCGTTGATCCCATGCAAAAATGTTTATCTACAAAAATAGTAGACTATATTTTACTCCACCAAATTAGTAGAATAATATATTGGCTATTTAATAAATATTTAAAGTTAGTAGTCTGATCAACAAAGACTTATGTTGCTGGATTGCTATGCCAGGGTGAAACTGAATTTTTGAAAAGAACCGCAAACCTCTATAAATAGAAAAGAGGATTCAATTGAATCCTCTTTTACTTCCTACTTTAAACTACCACTATTGTTTGATATAAACCACTTTCTGAGGAGCCTGAATGCCGTCCTGATCGAACTGACGTTTGATTTGTTCCTGCATGAAGTAATAGGTATCCCAGTAATGATCGGGGGTCGTCCAGACCCGTACATCATAGCTGGCAGAATCGGGCTGAAGTTTGGTCAGTAGAACGTCATGATTCCGATCTTTGAGCGAATAGGGGCAGGCCTCCACGGCTGATTGAATAGCCTGTTTAGTCGCATCCAGCGTGTTCTGGCTTCCCACTCCGAAAACCATATCCACCCGAATGGTACCTTTGCCGGAAATATTGGTCATCGGGCTGGTGGAAAGCGGCCCGTTAGGGATGATGATGGTCTTGTTATCGGGGGTAACCAGAATAGTACTAAAGATCTGGATGGCTTCTACAACACCAGTGAACCCCTGAGCTTCGATTAAATCACCGATCCGGAAAGGTTTGAAAATCAGAATAAGTACACCGCCGGCAAAATTAGCCAGACTCCCCTGGAGGGCTAAGCCCACGGCTAAACCAGCGGCTCCAAGAATGGCTACGAAGGAAGTGGTTTCTATGCCAAGAATGCCCGCACAACTTAACAGAAGCATGACATTCAGAAGCACATTCACCAGCGAAGAAAGAAAAGGCTGGACGTCCCGATCAATCTTGCTGTGATTCATGCGGCTGGATAAAAACCGCATGAGTTTACTCATGATAAATCTACCAACGAGGAAAGCTGCCAGAGCAAGTAAGACTTTTCCGCCATACTGGGAAATGGTCAGAATGACCAGGTTTTTAACATTCTCGAAATCCATGTTGAGTTAGGAGGTACGAAAGGTGGAATAAGGGGAGTAATATTAAGGACTATTGCTTAGGATATTGATTTTAACTAATGATTCTTAGTTAACGGTAGTGATTGCCTGAGCGGGAAATGTTCAAATAGAGACAGGTGCTGGGAAACAAAATGGAATTTCCTTCGGTTAGAGCAGTAAGTAAGTTGACAGATCCAAACGTGATTTATCGTTGTTGATTAATTTTAAATAATCTACTTATTTTATAGGATAAATAGTTTTAATTTGCTACCTCAACCGACACAGCCATGAATCATCACATTATTGATCTTAAAATTCAGGGGAATTCCAATCGCCTGCTGGTCTACGAAGTTTTGAACGCCGTACACCGAAGAAAAGGAAACCGCGTTCGTCAAATGGACTTTAATTACCTGGAATACACCCAACGCGGAGTAATTAAAGTGGAACTTCATGAGCCGGAGCAGGTGTTGATTCGTCGCATTTTGTCCGTATCCGGCGTATCTAAAGTGTATTCCATAACGGCGTAGGTTTCCAACTTCTGCCTGCATAACTCTTCATCTTATGAAAGGTCTGGACTTCAACATTCTCGCCTTCGCCATCCCACTATTTGTCTTTTTTATCGGGTTAGAATATTATCTGTCGCTACGGCAACAGAAGAAAGTTCATCAGTTTGCCGACTCGGCAACGAATGTGGGCGTAGGCATTGCCGAGCGGCTCAGTGACTTGTACGTCAGTAGTCTGTTCTATTACGTTTTCGATTTCATTCACCAGCATTTTGCCCTTTTTGACATCCGGGAAAACGCCTGGACGTTCATTCTGCTTTTTCTGGCGACTGACCTGGTTTGGTACTGGTATCACCGCTTTGCTCACGAGATTAATCTGTTCTGGGGTGTCCACGTGGTGCACCATCAAAGCGAAGAATTCAATTACACCGTGGCCGCCCGGATTACGGTTTTTCAGGCTCTCGTTCGCGGAGCGTTCTGGTGTGTTCTACCGCTGATTGGGTTCTCCGCCGAAATGATTACGGTTCTGTTACTCATTCACGGAGCTTACCCTTTCTTCACTCATACGCAATTAGTAGGCAAGCTTGGCTGGCTGGAATACATCTTCGTAACGCCTTCGCACCACCGCGTTCATCACGCCAGTAACGAAATCTACCTGGACAAAAATTATGGCGACGTGCTGATTATCTGGGATAAAATCTTTGGCACTTACGTGGAAGAAAGCGAGAAACCCGTTTATGGACTGACCAAGCCTTTGAAAAGTTACAGTTTTCTATGGCAACACTTTCACTTTCTGATGGAGATTGCTCTTTCGGTAAAAAAGACGCCCGGTTTTCTTAACAAGCTTGGCGTGATCTTCGGCCGTCCGGCGAATTTTGACCCGGACGTTCGGGGCGAACTGGAAGCCATTTTTATTTCCCAGCATCCGGAAGTCGTCGTTAGCTATCGCATGCGAATTTACGTGATTGCTCAGCTGTTCGTGATTTCCGTTTTTCTATTCTTTCTGATTTTGCTGGATCAGTACTGGCCCGCCAGTATTCGCGTAGGGGGGGGAGTGTTTATACTCTTGAGCCTGATTAACATCGGAGCGATTTTAGAGAAAAAAACCTGGGTTCTGTATCTGGAATACGCCCGGATATGTGCTCTGATCCTGATGTTCTACGCCTTTACCGGAAACGTCTGGCTACTGGTGGGGTTGAATCTCATCAGCGTAGTGCTGGTGTTTACGTCTGGTTTTCTGCGTCGTCAGTACGTACACTGGGTGTATGAATAGAGCGGTTCCGCAATCTGCTTATGAAAGTCAGGAACTACGGGCAAAACTAGTATCTTGCTCGTAGTTCCTGACTTTTTAATCCCTAAAACGATGGCACAACCTACCGAAGAAACCCTGGTTCAGGTTCTGGAACGATTGAAAAACTAAGGGTTTACGCTGGATTTTAACCTTGAATCCGACTGCATTCGCTGCGGCCCGGAAAATCTGCGGCTGACTCCCGAAGAGTTTGAAATCGTAAAGACCGTACGTCTGGAAGGCATGTCCGATCCCGATGACAACCTGATTGTCTACGCCATTGAGTCCAAAGATGGACAAAAAGGGACGTTGCTTTCTCCCTACGGTGTTTATGCCGAAGACACCACCTCTGCCGAGCTGGCGGCTAAACTGACCGTCAAGCGGGAAGTCTGATTTTAAGTTACTCCACTCTTATTGGTTTTTCTTCCCTTGAAAACGAAATTACCTAACGTTGGTACGACCATCTTCACCACGATGTCCCAACTCGCCCAGCAGTACGGGGCTTTGAATTTATCACAGGGCTTTCCCAGTTTCGACGCGGCTCCGGAGTTGATAAATCTGGTAGATGTCTACCTTCGCCGGGGATTCAATCAATATGCTCCCATGACGGGCGTAAGTCCTCTGCGTGAGATACTGGCGGAAAAAACCGAACAGATTTCGGGCCTCAGCTATCACCCCGAACGGGAAATTACCATTACTTCCGGAGCGACCGAGGCTCTTTTTGCTGCTATCTCGGCGGTGGTAAGGGCAGGGGACGAGGTCATCGTCTTTGAGCCGGCTTACGACAGTTATGTGCCCGCCATTGAACTCAACGGTGGAATTCCGGTCTTCGTAAGCCTGCAAGCTCCTGACTTTGAGGTAAACTGGTCGGAAGTGTCCGAAAAAATAACGGATCGTACCCGGCTGATGATCATTAATACGCCGCATAACCCGACGGGGCAGGTATGGACCAGACAGGATCTGGATCAGCTAGCAACGCTGGTTAAAGACCGCGAAATCTATCTGATCGCCGATGAAGTGTACGAGCACATTACCTTTGATGGCATTGCTCATGTTTCCGTAGCCCGGCACCCGGACTTGTTTGATCGGACCTTTGTCTGTAGTTCGTTTGGAAAAACCTTTCACGTAACCGGCTGGAAAGTGGGCTATTGCCTGGCTCCGGCAGCTTTGAGTGCCGAATTCCGGAAAATTCATCAGTACCTGACCTTTAGTACCGTTACGCCCATTCAGTATGCTCTGGCAGAATACCTGAAGCAACCCGATCATTACCTTTCCGTTACCCGGTTTTACGAAGAAAAAAGAGATTTCTTTCTGAATAATCTGGAAGGCTCGGCCTTTCGGTGGAAGCCCTCGCAGGGTACGTTCTTTCAGAGTCTTTCCTACCAGGGGTTAAGCGAAGAAGGAGACGCAGAACTGGCCATTCGCCTGACCCGTGACTACGGCATTGCCTCCATTCCAACTTCGGTGTTTTACCAGAACAGGAACGATCAGAAGTTACTACGTTTCTGCTTCGCCAAAGACCGGGATATTCTGGAGCAGGCCGCCGAACGATTGCTGAAAATCCAATGGTAAATGATTCATAATCAGATAAAAACTAAAAATGCCGCCGGAAGATCCAGTGGCATTTTTTACCTTGATTGCATACACACTTACTTAAAGTCAATTTCTGTAGGTAGACAGAACATTGTTTTGGTTAAGTAAAATCTTAGGTTCGACTTAACGATTCGCATACAGAGCCGCAAGCAGAGCTCGGGCATCAGGCGTTAATTCGAGGTTATCATCAACAAAATCATAGACAATTTTTCGCTGACGGTTAATGACATACACGGCTGGGATATAGGCGTCTTCCGAAATACCGGAAATGCGTTCCCAAAGGGGATGAAAATCAGAATATACCCCGAAGCTTCGGGCAATCTGGTTATGGCGATCATAGGCCAGGTTAAAGTCCAGATCTTCAGAATCAGCCAGTTGCTGTAATAAAGGAGCTGGCTCATTGGATAAGACCAGTAATTCACCTCCCAATCCTTTGATGCTTTGATTCAAGCCTTGCAGGAAACGTAAATGCTTCGGTGCATAGGCGTTCCAGCAGGGGCAATAGAAGCTCAGTACCAAAGGCTTTTGTTGCACCAGTTCGGCCAGACTAAGCTCAGACTGACTCTGAAACTGATCGGCCAGTGAAGCATTCCAAACACCGGAATTTACTTTTAATGAGAACGAAGGAACCATCTGGCCTCCCTTGAAAGGACTCACCCGTTCCGGACGTTTATGAATCAGAGGCTTAATTTTTACCGTATTGAGTTGCCCCGCTTCATCTTCGATTTCGTATAACATGGCTTCAATGAATTTACGTTAGGAGGATGCGATCGGTGGCTGTGGCGGGACTCGAACCCGCGTCGGAAGCTTTGCAGGCTTCTGCCTCACCACTCGACCACACAGCCCGTGTCTTCGTTGGATGATGCAAATATATATGAAAATATATTATCTATAGAATTAGTAGAGTAATAAATTTTTTAAATTTTTGATACGCTGAAAACAGTTCAGGAGGAAGCTCAATTAGAGACTTGATTATCAGTAAGCTACCCCAAGAGCTTTCCTGATCCCTGTTTTATGAATCGAAACTCTGGGAAATTAATACAGATAGCACATCAGTTAAAGACGACCAGTGCTGAATTCTGATGGAATGATAAATAAACAGAGCTGTCAGCTTTGGAATGGCAGCTCTGCTTAAAATGGATAATAGGATTTCTGATCAGCTAAGCCAGTCCAGCGTATCACGGATGAGTTTCTGCACTACCTGTTCCGGATTCGGTGAAAACTCATTGCTAACCCGGTTGGCCACAATGGCACTCAGGGAAAGCATGTCATGACCCAGCAATTTCCCAAAAAGGTAATAAGCCGCGGTTTCCATCTCAAAATTGGTAATGCGGTTTCCGTTCCAGTTGAATTGCTGGAGTATATCAATGCTATTCAGAATTTTCGGTGCTAACCGCAGACTCCGGCCCTGAGGAGCGTAAAAGCCCGGGCAGGTGAGGGTAATGCCCGAGAATACATTGGGAATCAGTCGGGTCGTAAAGCCATCCAGTAAGGATTGAGAGCTATCTACGGCATAAGGCTGTAAACGCAATTGCAGGGTGTTCTTCAATTCCTCGCAAAACTCAGGGTACCACAACGATTCATCGGTATCGTAAAAATCAAGCAGTCCGTCCAGACCTACGCCTGAGCTGGAAGCCACCACCGAGCCTACCGGAATATCGTACTGTAAGCTGCCCGACGTACCGATTCGAATGATTTTTAAAGGGTTCAGAGCGGCGGCGGGTTCCCGGCGTTTCAGGTCAATGTTACGGACGGCATCAAGCTCGGTCATGACAATCTCGACGTTATCCGAACCGATACCCGAGGAAATGACGGTCAATCGTTTTCGGCCAATGGATCCCGTGTGGGTAACAAATTCCCGGTGCTGTTTTTTTACCTCTATTCGATCGAAGAACTGAGAGATCATATTGACCCGATCGGGGTCACCTACCACAATAACGGTATCGGCAAGATCCTCAGGTAGTAATCTCAAATGATAAATACTACCGTCAGGATTAAGAATTAATTCAGAAGCTGGATAGGGCATGGCTTTTACAAATCAATGAAACTGCTATGTTTGAGAAATATTAAGAAAGTCGGAGGGATCTCCTGCCGTCTAAACTAAACAGAATTATACCAAATCCTGTCTTCAGGCGGAAGGTATACATTAATCAGATCAAAACGTTGGAATACTGGATTGGCGTAGACATAGGTACTACAAATACAAAAGCCGTAGCCTTCACGGATGCTGGTGAGGTGGTAAGTCATTATAACCAGGGCTATGAAATGATTCACCCGGAGCCAGATTTCAGCGAAATGGATGCTGAAATCATCTGGAGTGCGGTGAAATATTGTCTGGAAGAAGTACTGGCCGAGCTGGACGGCCCCGTAAAAGCTGTTACCTTCTGTGCGGCCATGCACAGTGTGATGGCCGTTGATTCGGCAGGAAAACCTACGACTAATCTGGTGATCTGGGCGGATAACCGGGCGACGGAAGAAGCTGATAAGTTAACTTCCAGTGATTTGGGCCGGCAAATTTATGAAGCCTGCGGCACGCCCCTGCATCCCATGATTCCGCTTTGCAAGTTCATGTGGTGGCAAAAGCACCAGCCCGATCTGATTGACGAGGCATATAAGTTTGTAGGAATCAAGGAATTTATCTGGTATAAACTTACCCGCGAATGGGTCATTGACTATTCGCTGGCTTCGGCTACGGCCATGTTTGATATTCATGAGCTGGTCTGGAATGAGCTGGCTCTGGAAACGGCCGGTGTTATTACTGAAAAGCTTCCCAGGCCCGTTTCTCCATATTACTCCGTCGAGGCCATTCAGCCCGATTCGCTGCAATTGGACGAATCCGCACAATCAAAAATCAGCTCGACCCGGTGGGTAATCGGAGCTTCGGATGGATGTCTGGCCAACTTAGGTACGGGAGCCGTAACGCCCGGCCGGGTGGCCATTACCATCGGCACCAGCGGAGCCGTTCGGGTTAGTGCGAACAAACCCATTCTGGATGGACACAAACGAACCTTCTGTTACCTGCTGGATGAAGATATATTCATTATTGGCGGTGGCACCAACTCGGGTGGGGTGGTGTTTCAGTGGTTTAAGGATGGCTTCTTCCCGGACAAATCCGAAGATGAGTTAACCGAACTGGCCGACCGCATTCCCACCGGAGCGGAAGGTTTGCTCTTTTTACCTTATTTGCTGGGGGAACGGGCTCCCATCTGGAACGTACACGCCAAGGGCAGTTTCTACGGCTTAACCCTTCAGCACACGGCCGCTCATTTTGCCAAAGCTGTGCTGGAAGGCATCTGTCTGCATACGTATTCCATTGTCCGGATTCTGGAAGAACGCGAGTCGATTCATGAAATCTACGCTTCGGGAGGTTTTGCCAAAAGCGAACGCTGGTTACAACTGCTGGCGGACGTTTGCGGAAAAAGGGTTTGCCTGCCCGAAAGTGTAGAAGCCGGAGCCTGGGGAGCGGCCCTGATGGGAATGAAGTCGACGGGATCCATTCAGGATTTTCAGGAAAAACTGAAGGACCTGAAAGTAAGCCGCACTTTCGAACCCGATACTGAGAAAACAGCCGTCTATCAGGACGTGTGCCGACGGTTTATGAAACTATACGAAGTAACGAAATCAGTTTGACGTAAGGTCCAGTTTCATATATACCACTTCCGAAGTGGGATTGAAGACATAAGGTTCAGTAGAAACAAAACCCAGCGACTGATACAGGCGAACGGCGGAGGTAAGTCGTTCGAGGCTGTCCAGTTTCATGGTATGGTATCCGGCCTGCCGGGCAAAATGGATGACTTCGCTGGCCAAGGTTCGGCCCAGGCCTGTCCCGCGTTGGGTAGAATCCACAAACAGACGTTTCATTTCACACACGCCGGGTTCTTTCAGTGGTTTCAGAGCGACGCAGCCAACGGCCTGACCGGTTTCATCTTCCGCCAGAATGACGCAGCCCCGGGGTGCCCCGTATAACTCCGGCAACGTTTGTAATTCGTGGTCGAAATTCTGGAAGGAAAGATCAAGGCCCAGGCCCTTAGCATACTGATTGAAAATAAGTCGGATTTTATCGAGGTCTTCCGGAGAAAAATGGCTGTATCGCAGGGTAATCATTACTAATAGCAGGTTTGGTACGCAGGAATTTCGATTCCGTTCGGAGAAGATTTGGAAACGTTATATCTAATCAATTATACAAAAGCCCGTCCTGAAACGTTTCAGGACGGGCTTTTAATTATTGGAATTAGTGGCTTACTCAATTACCAGATCTTCCATAATGATCTTATCCAGCGTAACGGGTAATTCATGAATCCGCTTTCCGGTAGCGTGGAAAATGGCATTCACAATGGCCGGAGCAACCCCTACAATACCGATCTCACCCAGCCCTTTAATGCCCATGGGATTGACGACATCGTCGTTTTCTTCCACGAAAATGACGTCCAGTTCAGCTGGAATATCGGCATTGACAGGAATGTGATACTCGGCGTAGTTATGGTTCATAAAGCGGCCAAAGTTCGAGTCAACTTCGCTTTCTTCCTCCAGAGCTTTACTGATACCCCATACCATGCCACCCAGAATCTGACTGCGAGCCGTTTTAGGATTCAGAATTTTGCCCCCGGCAATGGCACTGACCATGCGACTGACCCGAACCGTTCCGAAATCTTCATCCACGCGAACTTCCACAAACACGGCCGAATGCGTATTACGGGCATAAGGCATTTGCTTGATCATATTTGGAACGGCCGTAGAGGTATCTTCCAGGTAATTCTCTCCCGATTGTTTCAGAATATCCGAGAAAGAAATGCAGATTTCGGGATCGGCTTTGAGGCGAATGCTGCCGTCAGCAAATTCCAGATCCTCCTCCGGGCGATCGGCCAGTGGAGCGTAACTGGTTCGGGAAAGCAGCTTCAGCAACCGCTCCCGGATGTTTTCACAGGTAATCCGAACGGCATTTCCTACGGACGCGGCCGTAGCCGAACCTCCTTCCAGGTAAGCCAGGGGGAGAGACGTATCGCCCAACTTGAAGGTAACGTTCTCCATGGCAAGGCCCAGGGTTTCCGCCGCGATCTGGGTCATGATGGTATAGGTACCCGTTCCAATATCGGAGGTACCACTGCTGACCGTCAGTTTTCCATCGGCGGATAAAAAGGCTTTGGCTCGGGATGGAACGAACATGGCATCCCACATGCCGGTTGCCATACCCCAGCCAATTAAGGTTTTTCCCTCCCGCATGGATCGCGGCTCGGGGCTTCGTTTGGACCAGCCAAATTTCTCAGCTCCCTGCTGGAAACAGGCTTTGAGTTCTTTGCTGGAATAAGGTTTGCCTTTGTTGGCGTCTTCTTCCGTATAGTTTTTCAGTCGTAACGCAATCGGGTCCATTTTGAGCTTATACGCCAGCTCATCCATGGCACATTCAATGGCATATACGCCCGTCACTGCTCCGGGAGCCCGCATGTCCAGCGGCGTGTATAAATCGCCCGGAATCAGCTTGTAATCGTAAGAGACGTTTTCACACTTGTACATGGCCCCCGACCAGTCTACGACGGTTTCGGTGTAGTTCTCAAAACGGGAAGTCTCGCAATAGGCCGCGTGGTTAATGGCTTTCAGCGTACCATCCTGAGAGGCCCCCAGCGAAAGCTTCTGAAGCGTGGCCGGACGATGTCCAAAGGAGAACATCTGCTGACGGGTAAGCGTCACCCGAACCGAACGTTTCAATTCCAGAGCGGCCAGAGTCGCCATGAAAAGCTGATACTGAGGCCGCAGGCCCGAGCCAAAAGCCCCTCCTACAAACGGAGAAAGGATGCGTACCCGTTTTTTGGATAAACCGAAAATGCCGGTCACATAACTTTGACTGTTGAAAACGCCCTGCGTCTTATCATAAATAGTGAGATGATCATCAGCTTCGTAAATGACCGTCGACGCGTGCATTTCCATGGGGTTATGGTGCTGGGCTCCGTGGTAATAACTGGTTTCCAGCCGAACGTCAGAGGCTACGAACTCCTTAACGAAATTGCCACGATTTTTGGGTTTTTTATAACCCTGTTTGCCCTTGCCGGGATCAAAGGCCTGGTCCAGATGATCCCGGATTTCTACTTCGACCGGGCCTTCTGTTTCATAATCAATCTTAACCAGTGTAGCCGCGTACCGGGCCAGTTCAAAGGTTTCGGCAACCACTAAGGCTACGGGCTGCTGACTGAACTTGATTTCCGCATTGTTCAAAGGACGGAAGGGCGAACCCGGCGGCGAATCCTGATCTTTGTAACTCTTGTCAAACCAGGCTAAACCCGAGACGTTTTCGTGCGTAAATACCTGAATTACACCCTTTAAAGCCAGAGCCTCTGAAGAATCGATGGATGTGATTTTTCCTTTGGCAATGGTGCTGGATACCACCACGCCGTACGCTAAATCTTCCGTCTGAAATTCACCGGCGTATTTGGCTTGTCCGGTTACTTTGGCCCGCCCGTCTACCCGACGGGTTGCTTGGCCGATGTATTTATTACTCATGCGTGATGATCGTTTACCAGAGCTTCCGAAAGAGCCCGAATGATGGCTCGTTTCGCCAGTTCAATCTTGAACGTATTATGTCCATACCCCTGAGCATTAGCCAGAATGGTTTCCGCCAGTTGCTCGAAATTTTCCGGCGTTGCTTTCCGGCCTTTCAATAAGGATTCTGCTCCCCGATCCCGCCAGGGTTTGTGAGCCACGCCTCCCAGGGCCACGCGAACATCCGTAACGGTATCACCTTCCAGGTCCAGAGCAGCGGCAACCGATACCAGTGCAAAAGCGTAGGATTGGCGATCCCTGATTTTGATGTACGTGAAGTGGTCTGAAAATCCTTGGGAGGGCAATTCAATTTCAGTAATTAATTCATCGGGCTGAAGCGTATTGTCTTTTTCAGGATTCATCTCCGGTAACCGATGAAAGTCCGTGAAAGCAATGCTTCGATCTCCGCCTTTACCACTCACATGAACCGTAGCATCCAGAGCCGCCAGAGCTACGCACATATCCGAAGGATGGGTAGCAATGCATTCAAAGCTGGTACCCAGAATGGCGTGAATTCGGTTGTAGCCATTAATGGCTGAACAGCCCGAACCGGGTTCCCGTTTATTGCAGGGAGTGGCTGTATCGTAGAAGTAGTAACAACGGGTTCGTTGCATCAGGTTACCACCGTTGGTGGCCATGTTGCGTAATTGCGGAGAAGCTCCGGAAAGAATGGCTTTCGCCAGCAGGGGATACCGCTCCTCAATGAGGGGATGATAAGCCGTTTCGGCATTGGTCATCATGGCACCCAGCCGCACGCCGCCCGATTCTGTTTCTTCAATGGTATGAAAGGGAAGATGATTCACGTCAATTAAAAGCTGTGAATGCATTACACTCTCTTTCATCAGGTCGATCAGATTGGTTCCTCCGCCGATGTAGTTAGTACCTTCGGTTTTCTCCTCAAGGGCGGTATCAACGCCATCAGCTCTGGTGTAGGAAAAAGGATTCATCAGGCGTTCCTCCCTTCTTTAGTCATGACCTCTTCAATGGCATCTACAATATTGGTGTAGGCACCGCAGCGACAGAGATTGCCGCTCATTAATTCCCGTATTTCACTGGGGTTATGAGCTTTGCCTTCGTTGATCAAACCTACCGCCGAACAGATTTGTCCGGGGGTGCAATAGCCACACTGAAATGCATCATGTTCGATAAAAGCCTCCTGTAGGGGATGAAGTTCGTCGCCTTTGGAGAGACCTTCAATGGTCTGAATATCATTTCCTTCCTGCATGACGGCCAGAGTAAGGCATGAGTTAATGCGTTTCCCGTTGACCAGAACCGTACAGGCTCCGCATTGCCCGTGATCACAACCTTTTTTTGTACCGGTCATGTCCAGGTGTTCGCGTAAGGCGTCGAGTAAGGTTGTCCAGGGTGCGAGAGAGATGCGTTTTTCGGTGCCGTTAATTTTTAGGGTAATCGGGCTCGCCGACGAAACTCCAGGTCGGGTTTCCGTTTCAATGACTAGGGACATAGCTTTAAGGTTTCGTTGGATAATGATTATCCCGGCCGTCAAAAACCATGTTCCAACTGGTAATTTCTCTTTTATGGTAATTATTACCCCAGCCAGGAAAAGAATCAGGGGCGTAGGTGCAAGATCTGGTAATCGGAAGGGTTTTCCCGATTGACGATTAACAGGGAGTTAATCAGCGATACCAACACCAGGGTTGATAAAAGGAAGATTACGTACATCATGACCTCTATCTTTTCATAAAGCACAAAAAAAATCATTCCTGAGTACAGAAATGATTTTAACTTATGAAGTAAAGAAGTCTAGGGCAGTCTGGCGGTTAAGGACCAGAATTCGAATACTAAGCTCCATATCTTTTTAAATTCTTCGTAATTCTGAGGCTTTCCTAAAAAAGAATTAGCCCCCGCCCCGTAAGCTTTATTGACCAGATGAGGATCGTCATTGGCTGACATCATAACGATGGGCAGGTGCTTCCACTGAGCCGAACTTTTCAGACGGGAGGTCACTTCCAGACCGTTCAGATGAGGAAGTTCATAGTCCAGCAACATTAAAGCGGGCTTCACGGGGGAGTTCTCCAGGATTTCAATGGCTTTCAATCCGTCCTCCGCAAAGAGAATATTACAACTCTGATTACTTTTCTGATAACTCCACTCTAAAAGAAATCGGTGATCTGCGTTATCTTCTACAACCAGAAAAAGCGGTTTGGGCTTCATGACTGATTATTTTAAAGGTTACGGGCTACGGTGGCCCATCCGTATTGGGGTTTCATTCAAGCCCGAAAGGTAAGCCAGAAATAGTTAGCTTACACTATATTGACTCGTGGAATAAGGTAATTTGGCCGTACTGGTCCAGAATCGATACAGTGAATCCCAGATTTTGGACAGCTTGTGGTAATTATCGGGTTTAACGAGGTACGAATTAGCCCCCATGTGGTAGGCGGCATCAATTACTTTTGAACTATTAGCCGTTGTCAGCATGATGACGGGTAATACCTTCCATCGTTCAGATGCTTTTAACTTTTGTAAAAGTTCCAGTCCGTTCATGCCCGGCATATTGATATCGACCAGCATAAGGGCTGGAGAAACCATGGACTTTTCCAGAACATCCAGGGCCTGCTGACCACTTTCAGCAAAGACAATATCGCAATCATACGATCCTTCACTGTAAGCCAGATTCAACAGATCGCGATCATCCGGATCATCATCTACTACCAGAAAAAGAGGTTTTGTCATCATAATAGAGCTACCGATGCGTGGAAAAAGCTTTCAGGTGCTAATTTCACGGGTTTGTACTTGATTCGTTGAGTTACTCAGACATCATGCACAACAACCTGACCTGAACTTCGGCAGAAGCGTATAATATCGATTAATCGATACTTAGAAGTAGCGAAAGGTAATAATTACCTATGAACTACCCTAATTAATTTATTGATTTATAAAAACTTATCGGAGCATCAGGGAATTGAAGGCAAGCGGAATCATTGGTATTAGCAACCGATAATGCAGTGTGATTACTAGGTATTAATAGTTAAATTTTGCAAAAAGTTCATAATCTTTCCGAAGATTTACTAATAAATAGGCTTCTGATGCCAGTTCAGGAACCGGGCAGCAATCTGATCGTAAAATGCGGGCACGTGACAGCAAAAGCTTTTTCTTTAGTATCTTCCCCAAAATTGTTTTCTCATGCTTATTAAAAATCACCCTAAAGTAATCAGAGCCTGGTGCTTTTATGACTGGGCTAATTCAGTCCATGCTTTAGTGATTGTAACCGCTATTTTCCCCATCTATTTCGGAGCAACTGCCATCACCCGAGAGCCAGATGTGGTTAATTTCTGGGGTTTTGAGTTTCAGAACTCCGTTGTTTTCTCCTATGCCGTGTCGGCTGCTTTCCTGATCATTGCTCTGACCAGTCCTCTGTTTTCGGCCATTGCTGACTTCTCGGGTCGCAAGAAGCTCTTCATGAAGTTCTTCTGTTATTTCGGAGCGATCAATTGTGCCCTGCTTTTCTTTTTTACGAAGGAGACCTACGTTAGCTCCACGATTTATTTTGTCTTTTCGCTGGTCGGCTGGGCCGGGAGTATCGTTTTTTATAATTCATTTTTACCCGAAATTGTTACCGAAGACCGCTATGACGCCGTTAGTGCCCGTGGGTTTTCGCTGGGATACATCGGTAGCGTTCTGTTGCTGATTTTCAATCTCACCATGGTCTTAAAACCCGAATGGTACGGCATTACGGATGATACGCTACCGCCTCGAATTGCGTTTCTTTCCGTCGGCATCTGGTGGGTGGGCTTTGCTCAATATACGTTTGCCTATTTGCCGGAGATTGCTTCCGAAAAAAAGGTGGAGGGGAACTGGCTGTTCAATGGCTTCCGTCAGTTGCAGCAGGTAATGGCCCAACTGAAGACCTTACCCATTCTGAAACGCTTTTTGATGGCTTATTTCTGTTACAACATGGGCGTTCAGACGGTCATGTATCTGGCCACTCTGTTCGGAGATAAGGAATTACATCTGGATTCCGGGGCTTTGATTTCCGTTCTGCTGGTCATTCAGCTGGTAGCCATTTTAGGGGCCTGGCTGTTTGCCAGATGTTCAGCAAAATTTGGCAACTTCAGGGCGTTGACCATTGCCGTCAGCGTCTGGATTGTCATTTGCATTGCCGCTTATTTCGTACAGACGGGTAATCAGTTTTACGTTCTGGCCTTTGTGGTTGGACTGGTGATGGGTGGAATTCAGGCTTTATCCCGTTCCACGTACGCCAAGCTCTTACCCCTGAACACGCCCGATACCGCTTCTTTCTTTAGTTTTTATGATGTCTGTGACAAGATTTCGACCGTTCTGGGTACGTTCGCATTTGGCGTGGTCATTCAGTTAACCGGCTCCATGCGGTACAGCGTTCTGGTCATTGCGGCGGTCTTTGTCATTGGTTTGATTATGCTAATGCAAATTATTCGTTTACAAAAGCAGCCCCGAAGCCTTGCTTCCGTGTAAAATGTTATTACTTTTGCCAACCAATGCTGCTGGAACATTAGCTCAGTTGGTTTAGAGTATTACCTTGACAGGGTAGGGGTCGTGGGTTCGAATCCCTCATGTTCCACAAAAGCCATCCAATCGGATGGCTTTTTTTATACTCAGGCTCAAGGTAGTGAAAGGTATTTTTATTTATACCGTGCTGTAAATCAGAATATTGTATGAATAACGATAAAGGGCCGATTCATCTTGAATCAGCCCTTTGCCTAGATGGAAACAATCCCTCCCTCAACCGGCCTGTGAGGGCAGTCGAACCGTACGAGTCCAGAAATGATAAACCGAATCCCATACCTGATGCAGGTCATGGAAATTAGACGGCTTAACAATATATGAATTGGCTCCCATGGAATAAGCCTGTGAAATAGTCTCGTTATGGTCGGTGGTACTCAGCATGACCACCGGCATTTTTCTCCAGTCGGAGGAGGATTTAAGCTTTTGGAGCAAGGCTAGCCCGCCCATTCGGGGCATATTGATATCCAGTAAAACAATGCTGGGCTGGATTGAAAGTTTCTGAAGTAATTCAATGGCCTGATGGCCATCTTCAGCAAAGATCAGTTCACAATTATATTCGCCTTCCTGATACGCCAATTGTAGTAAATCCCGGTCGTCCTCATCATCTTCCACTACTAAAAATACGGGTTTGACTGGCATAGATTGAAATTAAATGTGTCGATCAGGAAAATAGAATCGTGAAGAAAATGAAACCGAAAGAAATACTAGATCGATGAGCTGATGTAGTGGGCGGCTCAAAGGTAATACATTTATTTAGTTTATTCTAGAATTATTGAAGGTAAACCGTTCGGGCAGCGTTTATTTAAGGTCTGATTTTGAGGATTTTATAATGATTATAAATAAGCTGGAAGAAACCTTATTAAAAATTTTTAGTATAAAATACTGGATCGACTATCAAATTATTTACTAGTATTTGTACGTCAAATTACCGTACTGGCTTCATAATGAAATGATTAATAGACGTAACATTTTTTATTCAAATGAGTAAAGTATAGTAAGTTGCGAATCAGATTCGTATTCATGGGTTAATCCAGTAATTGATTATTCATTCTTAGTAGGCCTCCTATACCGCCCGGGTAATGTCAGAAGAAAAAGTAAATAGTGATTGGAATTCAGTAAATGAGCGAGCTCATTACCTGGCTAAACTAGCTCCTGAATCCAATTGGGAATATGATCTGGAGCTTAATCAATGGTGGAATAACGAAGCATTTGAGAAGCAGTTTGGCCCGGTTCAGATCCCGGAGGATGGGGATGTCGTGCAGTACTGGCAAGCCAGAATTCATCCTCAGAATAGAAGTGAAGTGCAAAGGAAACTGGAGACCTTAGCTGATCATGCCTCCGAAACATGGGCTTCTGAGTTTTATCTGACTCTGGCCGGGGGCAACTGGACGTACGTCCGTGCGAAGGCCTGCGTGGTCAGACAAAACGGGCGTATCGTTCGGCTGGTTGGAACACTGGAAGAACTCGCTGATTCATACCAATATAGACAGTATAAAGAACAGACCAGTCTGGCTTTAAAGGCGGCCGGCGTCGGCGTATGGAGCATGACGTTCCTCACAAAGGTCATTACCTGGGATGAACAATGCCAGGAATTGTTTGACTGGCCTGAAGATACCATGCCGCTTGCCCAGTTTCTGGAACGCATGCATCCGGAAGACCTTCCGATGATGGTCAGCGAAATACAGCAGTTGAGAACCGAAGGTAACAACGATACCTCCGTCTTTGAATTTCGTTACCTTGTTGATCATAAGACCATTTGTTTTCGTTTAGCCGGAAAAACTTACTTTGATGCCGGGGGCCAGATAGATCACTTCATCGGGACCGTTCGGGATATTACCGAAGAAAAACGAAAGGAAGAAGCCTTATTCAACATCGAAAGGAAATTTCAGATAGCATTCGATCATGCCTCATTAGGCATCGTCATGGTGGACACGACGGGAAAATTTCTGTTAATCAATCAGGCGTTCTCGCAGTTAACGGGGTACAGCCCCGGGGAGTTATATGGGGGAAGTTTCCAGTTGCTTACGCACCCCGAGGATTTTTCCCGGAGCGAGCTGGGAATGGAAGCTCTGAAAAACCGGGACCAAGCCTTCTTTACGCAGCAGAAGCGATACATTCACAAAGATGGTCACACCATTTGGGTTAGTATTCATACCACGCTGGTAGAGGCGGGCAACCCGCCCCATTTCTTTTCCATCATTCAGGACATTACCGAAGAAATAGCGTCGCGGGAGGAACAAAAGCGGCTTCTGGCCCTGGTTGAACACAGCACGGAGTGTATGGCGGTGGCATCGCTTGAAGGCGAGTTGTTATACATCAACCAGGCTGGTAAGAAACTTACCGGAATTGATCCGGAAAACGCCAGTGAGAAGCTCACTGTTACTGATTTTTATGTTTCTGAGCACTACCCGTATGCAGCACTAAATACCCCTGTAGAAAGCGATGCAAAGGACAACTGGTCGGGCGAAATTTACATTCGGCATCGGCAGACGAGAGAAGTAATTCCGGTATATGCCAGCGGTACCTTAATTAAGGAGGAGCGAACAGGCAAACCGATCGCCCGGGGCTTCATGCTTCGTGATTTGCGGAATGAACAACTCACGCAGAAGGTGCTGAAAGAAAGCGAAAGCCGTTTCCGGAATCTGGTTTTGCAGGCCCCGATTGCCATTGGCTTGCTCAGAGGCCAGCAGATGGTCATTGAAACAGCGAATGAGGCCATCCTGAATCTTTGGGGGAAAACGGAGGCCATTCTTGGGAAACCGCTGCTGGAAGCCATGCCAGAGTTTGAAGGTCAGGGCTTTATCGAGCTTTTGCGGGATGTGTATTACTCCGGGAAACCCTTTTACGGAAATGAAATTCTGGCTCAGATCATTCGGAATGGTAGAAAAGAGGCCTGCTATTTCAATTTCGTTTACGCCCCGGTCAGGGATGCCAACGGACTCATTAACGGAGTGAGTGTAGTAGCCACCGAAATCACGGATCAGATTCAGTCGAAGAAAAATCTGCAATTCAGTGAAGAGCGTTTTCGGAGTTTCATTGCCAATTCCCCCACACCCATTGCCATTTACGAAGGACCGGAAATGCGAATCAGGATGGCAAACCAGGCCGTGCTGGACACCTGGGGCAGGGATGCTTCCGTCATTGGAAAAACATTCCGGGAGGTGCTGCCCGAGTTAGATCCCCAGGAGTTTTATAAGTTACTGGATCACGTGTACGCAACCGGAGAACCCTATACGGCTACCCAGGATCGGGTGGATCTGAACATAAACGGTAAACTCCAGACCTTTTACTTCAATTTCAGTTATAAAGCCCTGCGTGATGCTAATGGGACTATTTACGGGATCATCAATACGGCTACGGACGTAACCACGCTGGTCACAATCCAGCAGCAATTGCAGGAAGTGGAGCAAAACCTCCGCTCCGCTATTACGCTGGCCGAACTGGGAACCTGGAGCCGCGACCTGGCGACGGCAGAGTTGCGGTTTTCTGACCGGGTGCTGGACTGGTTCGGATTTGAGAAGGAAGAAAAGGGGTTTGACCGGTTTATGCAGGCCGTTCACCCCGATGATCGGAGCCGGGTGCAGTTCACTGTTTCGAAGGCTCTTTCGCCCGGCAATCCAGACTTTTATTCGATGGAATTCCGGATCATTCATCTCAAAACCGGAGAAGAACGGATTGTCCAGGCTCAGGGCAAGGTTTCCTATAATCAGGACGGAAAAGCAATTTTGCTGGGAGGGACGGTTCGGGACGTAACGGCTGAAAAAAGAAACGAACAGGAGCTGGAGCGATTGGTGGACAGTCGGACCATGGAATTACAGAAGGCCAATGATCTGCTTCAGGCTTCAAATCAGGAACTGGAGCAATATGCGTACGTTGCTTCTCACGATTTACAGGAGCCTTTACGTAAAATCCGGATGTTTTCGGGGATTATTCAGGACCTGAAAGGCTTGCCGGAGGCGGCCCGCAGCCCGCTGTCAAAAGTCATTAGTTCTTCCGAACGCATGACGCTGTTAATCAAGGATTTGCTGGAATTCTCACGGTTGCTGAAATCCGACCGGATATTTTCGCCAACGAATTTAAATGCGGTTATTCAGAACGTAATCACTGATTTTGAATTATCCATTCAGGAAAAAGAGGCCCGGATTCAGATTGATTCACTGCCGCAGATCGAGGCCATTCCTCTTCAGATGAATCAGCTGTTTTATAACCTCATCAGCAATGCTCTGAAGTTCGCCGAACCCGGAAGAAACCCGATAATAAGCATCCAGTGCCGGTTGCTGTCGCCCACGGAAACCCAGGGTTACGATCTGATTTTTAAATCGGAGCGGTACTATGACATTACCGTGCAGGATAATGGAATTGGTTTCAAAGAGCAGTACAAAGATCAGATTTTCGAAGTATTCAGGCGTTTGCACACCCGGGAAGCCTATCCCGGTTCGGGGGTGGGACTGGCCTTGTGTAGAAAAATTGCTATGAACCACGGGGGCGTATTATGGGCTGAATCCACCGAAGGAAGTGGCTCTATATTTCACGTAATTCTTCCTGAAAAACAGTTACTTAACTTTTAGTTCTGATTAAGTTTAATGGGATGAGTTCTCAGGCTGGCACTGGTTTTTAATCACTAGTGTAAAACGCTATAAACTATGGAAAGTACAGAAAATAAAAACTCGAATCAGCATCAGCAAAATCCTTCCCTGTCAAACGATTCTTCGGTTTATAACCACGATGAAAAGCAGGTTGAAGTAGAACAGGAAGGAGAACGTCCCAAAAAGGAACCACTCGGTGGGCTGGAAGTGATCCCCAGCGATCCTAATGTCTCTTACACGGCAAGTGACGAAGAGGCGGACATTATCCGGGAAGAAAAAGCTAAAAATCATCAATAATAAAGAACCCCGCAGCGTGAGTTGCGGGGTTCTTTTCTTAATGGCTAACGACTTCCCGTTCTTCCATTTGCAGCATTTTTGGGGGTACTACTTTCTGAATTTCTTCCGACAGGGCCGCCACGATTTTTTCTTTCAGGTAATTCCGATTCGTCACCAGCCCGATTTCCCGAACGGGAGCGGGGCTCTGGAAATAACGGATCAGTTCGACTTCATCTTCAACGAAATCCTGAGTGGCCAGTTCCGGTAAAATGGTAAGTCCTCCGGAGGTGTTTACCATTTTCTTGAGGGTTTCCAGACTTCCGGCTTTGTACTCAAACTGATGCAACTGAGCCGCCTGCCGGGTTAACTGACACAGGTTTTCAATTTGCGACCTCAGGCAGTGGCCTTCTTCCAGTAACCACAGTTCATTGGGATCAAGCTCTTCGGGCAGGGCATACTTTTTCCGAAAAAGGGCATTGGCCGGAGAAACGTACACCAATAACTCTTCGTAAAAAAGAGGAAACTCCTTCAGTAAATCATCCTGCGAAGGCATGGCCATCAAGCCAATGTCCAGTTGTCCATTTTTTAGTTTTTCAATGATACTTTCCGTAGTCTGTTCCGTAATTTTTAGACGGATCTCTTTATACGTATCCAGAAAGTTTTTCAGAAATAAAGGCACCAGATAAGGAGCCAGCGTGGGAATAACGCCAAGGCGGACTTCTCCCGAAAGTTCGTTTTTACGTTCATCGACAATGGCCTTCAGCTTCTCGCAGGATTGTAACACCTGACGGGCCTGCTGAACAATCAACAGACCAATTTCCGTCGGTTGCGTGGGCTGTTTCTTGCGGTCTAGTAACTGAACTTCCAGTTCATCTTCTAGTTTCTGAATCTGCATACTCAAGGAGGGCTGCGTAACCGAACAGGCTTCGGCGGCCCTTCCGAAATGACCATAGTCAGTTATGGCCACTAAATATTCAAGCTGAGTGATGGTCATTAGTAAAACTTATTCTTTCTTAAGAATAATTGATTTGTTCAATGAAGTAAAGTTGGCTTGTTTTGCAACGTAAACCAAATAAAACATTTCAAAGGTAAAGGCTTATCAGCTTCCTGAAATGAAATTAATAATAGGATTATTTAAATATTTATTTGGTTTTTAATGATTCTAGAACTTATCATCATAAACATCTTCTTCTCATGGCAAATGGTATGCTGGGCTTAGGGGCCCAATTCCCCGAATTCAAGAAAGCTTCTGTAGTATCTCTTGAAAAAGGAAACGAATTCTACGACATCACGAACGAAGATCATAAAAACGCTGGCAAATGGATGGTGATGTTCTGGTGGCCTAAAGACTTTACGTTTGTATGCCCTACGGAAATCGCTGCGTTCAACCAGAAATTCGCTGATTTCTCCGACCGTGATGCCATCCTGATCGGTGCTTCTACGGATAGCGAATTCGTTCACGCGGCCTGGCGTCGTAACCACGATGATCTTCGTGACCTGAAATTCCCTATGCTGGCGGATACTTCCAAGTCCTTGGCTGAAGAGCTAGGTATTTTAACTGCCGACGAAAAAGTAGCGTACCGTGTAACGTACATTGTTGATCCTCAGGGTATTGTTCGCTGGGTAGCAGCCAACGATTTAAGTGTAGGTCGTAACGTAGATGAAGTATTGCGTGTACTGGACGCTCTTCAGACGGACGAACTTTGCCCCTGTAACTGGGTAAAAGGCGAAGAAACGCTGAATGTATAAGCAGATCACACATTCCCATTGAAGCCATAACCCTGATGAGTGATCGTCAGGGTTATTTTCTAAAAAGTGAATCGAGTCCGCCAGGCTCTTTTGCTGTCTATTTCAATCATCCTTCCCAAAACAGATCATCTCATGTTTGGCACTGCTTCAGAAACCAAAAAGAATTTACTTTCCGAAATCAAGCTTCCAGAAACGTTCGAAAGTTTCTGGATTGACCGCTTAAATTCGACGGATCACCGGTACTTGAAAGATCTTCGGATCAATGTTCAGAACGTTCTGAAATCACAGAACATTACTAAAAAAGAAGCGTACCTGATGGCTTTAGGCGTAGCCATTAACGAGAAAAGTGCTCCCACCATCATTGAGGCCATTGAATCAGCGGCTAAAGCTGAAGAGGCCGAAGATAAAGAGATTCAGGAAGTAGCGGCCTGCGTTTCCCTGATGAACGCCAACAACATTTTCTATCGTTTCCGCCACTTCATGGACTCAGAAACGTACAACACCATGCCAGCGGGGATCAAGATGAGCATCATGATGAACCCGGTGTTAGGCAAGGAATACTTTGAGCTGTTAAGTCTGGCGATTTCAGCCATCAACGGCTGCGAAATGTGCGTGACCTCCCACGAAGCGAGTGTGCGTCAGCACGGAGCTTCTCAGGCTCGTGTGTTCGACGCCATTCGTCTGGCAGCTATTTTCAAAAGCTTCCTTACGTTGCTGTAATTCAGATCGGATTACGTAAGCGTATAAAACGAACGAGCCGGACTTTTCTGAAAAGTCCGGCTCGTTCGTTTCCGGGAGTTCTAATTACTCGTGTTTATCGGCAGCAGGCTGATCGGCCGTTTTTGCTTCGATTGCTACATCACCCGTCGTGGTGCGAGGCGTTGGAGGCGTTTCGCTGAAATCGAAAACGGGCAGAATAATGATGCAGAGCAGGATTAGAAAAATAACCACAACACCTACCGCGGTGCGGTGGCTGCTCTCATTGTAAGCGGGATCTTCTGAGTAAGCCATCGTTATAGGATCAAAAGGGATTCTGTAAATTTTATGCAAAAAAAAGCGATCCGCCGGATTTATTGCCCACAATTTGAATAATTCCTCTCATAAATAATTAAAGATAGCTTCAGGAGGTCCGGGGCGGGGGTACCGTAGGAAGGTAGATTCGGAACGTAGTCCCCACGTTTGGCGTGCCGGTAGCCGTAATAATGCCCTGATGATTTTCGGCCACTTTGCGGCAGATCGCCAGGCCGATGCCCGTCCCCCGATATTGGTCTTTGCTGTGCAGTCGCTGAAACATTTGAAAAATCCGGTCACTGTATTCCGATTCAAAACCGATGCCTTCATCCTGGACGTCAATCCAGCTATAGGAACGCTGAGGATTTAGTCCATTGAGTGCCAGTACTTCTTCGTTCGAAACCTTCCCGCTGGTGATCCGAATGTGATTAACGACATCGGGCTTGCTGAATTTAATGGCATTGGAGAGCAAATTCTGAAATAGCTGCGAAAGCTGAGATGCGTTACCCCAGACGATGGGCAACGATTGCACCTGAACCGAGGCTTTCACAGAGCTCATGGACTCTTCCTGGTCATCGACAATGTCTTTCATTAAATCTTCCAGTGAGACGGGGGCCATAGGTACGTCCTTGATGGTCAGCCCGGAGAAGGTTAATAAGTCATTGATCAGGGAAGACATTCGACTGGCGGAAGCGTGAATTTTAGAAAGCGTGCCTGCTCCTTTTACGCTGAGCCTTTCCACGTCTGAATGATACAGCAGACTGATAAAGGAATGAATCTTACGAAGGGGTTCCTGCAAATCGTGACTGGCAATGAAGGCAAACTGCTTCAGGCTTTCATTCATCTGTTCCAGCTCGATGTTTTTCAGCCGCAGAGCTTCGGTTCGCTCTCTGACGAGTCGCTCCAGCTCGTTCTTTACCATTTTCTGATTGGTAATATTCTGGGCAACTCCCATCAGCAGGTAGGTTTCACCTGCATCATTGGTTAAGGACCGGGCCTGAGCATGGATGATGCGTTCACGTCCCGTTTGAACATCCATGATGGTGCATTCCTGATCGTAAATCTGGGAAAAAATAGCTTCCTGCAAAGAATGGGCAATCCGAATCCGGTCCTCTTCAACGATACAGTCAAGAATCGTAGGGAGGTCAACAACCGGGTTTTGTAACCCAAACCAACGCATGAAACGTTCGGAAGCGTAGAACTTATGGGTTACGGGATTGTATTGCCAGGTCGCCAGTTCTGCCGTATCAATGGCCAGGCGGAGGTTTGCTTCCGCTTCAGCCATCTGATTGCGGGAAAGAACTCGCTCGGTAATGTCAACGGCCATGTGAAGAATGCTCCAGACTTCTCCTTCCGTATTAAACAAAGGTTTGTAGGTAAACTGAAACCAGTAGGGCCGAAGGGTAGGGCCGTCGAATAGTTCAGCCCGTTGTTCACTCGTCTCGTAGGCAATGCCCGTCTGATAGACCTGTTTAAGAATCGATTCAAAGGGCTGTCCCTGTAACTCGGGCAGAGCATCGTGAATGCTCTGTCCAATAATCGATTCATCTTTACTCCACATTTGTAGTAAAGCGTCGTTGGCAATATCAATGATGATCGCTTCCGTACGATACAGGCCAATCGCAAACGGAGCCTGACGAATCAGGTCATTGAATTCTTGCTGACGTAAGGTCAGCTGTCGCTGGGCATTTACCCGTTCCGTGATATCAATGATGGTTCCCAGATAGCCTCTGAACGTTCCATCGGGATGATACTGAGGTACTCCGCTGCAATCAATGGCCCGCACCTGGCCATCTACGTGTCGGATGGTGAATTCACTTTTATGGGGACGCTGATTTTGAAAGTCTTCCAGAAATTTCTCTTTGGCTTGGTCACGATCTTCTTCAACGACGCAGTTGAGCCAGCCAATACCCAGGTGTTCTTCATAGGGTTTTCCGGTCCATTCGAGCCATCGATTGCTGATGTAGGTCGTGAAAGGCCGGGCATCGGCAATCCAGATGCCAATGGCTGAATCCTGACTAATTCCGTCAAAAAGAGCCGCTTTTTCTTCGAGTGCCTTTCGCTGCAATAGTTCATCCGTGCTTTCCTGAATAATCCCTGTGAAAACCTGCGGACTTTCGGCTTCGTCAAAATGGATTTTCCCGGTAAGTTTCACCCAGGACAAGGGTTGCTGACGAACACGAAAGGCAATCGACAAGGACGGCTTTGACGAAGAAGTCTGTTGCAGGGCCACCCGAACAGCATCCCGGTCTTCCTCGAAAATTGATTCGTAAAAATCAGGCAATGAAAAATTCGATGCCTGAGTTAAGCGTAGCTGTTGCTGAGCAGCAGGATCCAGAAAAGCCTGAGAGGCCTGAAAGTCCAGTTCGACCATACCCATTCCGGCGGCTTCCAGAGCAAGCTGATACCGTTGAACTACACTCCGAGTGGAAGATTCGTGAGTTGAACCCGAAAGGTCAGAAAGGGTGCTCATCTTGATTAGGTCTAATAACAGGGGAAGTAATACGGAGGTAAAAAGGAACTAATTGAAGAAATCAAGTTTTGGAATTTTCAATGAAAAAAGGTTAATTAATACTTGACTTAACCTTTTGTCGTCAGACAAAAATACAAATCGATAATTAAATAAGATTTTGTACTTATAGATTATTAATGATTTTTTAAATAACTGAATACCGGACCAAAACACAGCAGGGAACTATTGCTGAATATGATAAGAATCTTTCGTATTGTTTGATGAACGTATGTTTTTTTTATATGATTGTGCATCTAAATTAATCCACCTATGTTAAACGCAGATCAAAGACAAAAACTGGCCGAGGTTTACGCTGCCATAGATACCCAACATATACAGACTAAAAGTGAAGGAACCTACAGTGCAGATGTCTGGACAAATGAAAAAATTGAAGAATTAAAACGCGGAATTGAAACGGTTGCCGATATAGAATCAGGAAAATTCTGGGCTAAAACCCTGGTGGTCGCCAAAGGGATGGATGGAATGACCGAGCGAATTAAATTGATTGGTGATTTAACTAGTGCTATCTCATATTCAGTGGCTTACCACATTAAGCAAAACTCGGAATATAAACTCTGGCAAATCCTCGATGAAGATGCGTTACTACTGTTTTGTACGGAGATAGTCAGAGCTAAAGTCACCAGAAGTTTTATCGATAATGGGTTATAGTTCAGAAAAGGTCAATGAGAATTCACTTTCTGACTTCTAGTTTACTCAGTTACGTATACGGTATTACCATTGGGGAATCTGCCAGGATTCCCTTTTTTTGATACCAATTGGTAATTATAATTAATAGTACTCAATATAATCAACTTTAAGTCCAATTTTCTCTCTCCATTCTTACCCAAATACGTTATAATGTAGTCTTGAAAATACTATAAAAGTTTGATTTTTAATGATTTGGAGGAGATAACGTGACTTCATGAACAAGGGGTGATCGGTTGTACACTTTTTTTGGCAAGGTGCAGTTAATGATATTCGAGTACATACTTAACTATTACATGATGCGTATGCTATTTTCTGAAAGAGGCATGACAGTAACCGGCAAACGAATTCCCGTGATATATTATACGATTGGGATTCTCACATTTTTCCTATCATTCCTGGCCGCAGGAGAGACCACAGCACAGGTCACTACCAAATTTCAGACGGATTCTGCTTATTCCATTCCTGATACACTCTTATTCAAGTTACAAAAAGCCCAGGCAGCTATTACTGAAATAAACGCTGCGAATAAAAAAGGCTATGGTATTAGTCGAATTAAAAGTGGACTGGAAGAAATTAAGAATAGTGTTGATCCCATTAAAGAAGATTTAAGCGAATCCAAAAAGATTGTTGACAGTAAAGATTTACTGAGTTATCGTCTGATTTTAAAAGATGCTCAGAGTAAATTAATGAACTGGCAAAAAACGTTGACCAGGTCCAGTAATGAATTACAAAAAAACACCGAAGGGGTAGTTGCGTTAAGTAATGATTCACTATTATCGGTAAATGATCGTGATACGACTGCTCGAAAACTCTATACGAATCAGGTTAACGAGTTAAAAGAAAGATTACAGAAATCCGGAAAAACAGCAACGACTAATCTTGATTCAGTGAGTCAGTTATTGGCAACAGTTTCATCGTATGGACTGTTGGTAAATGATCTTCAGACGTCCATCGACGAACGATTAAACAGCTCCGTAGGTAGCGTATTTACAAAAGAATCTCCCTTTATCTGGGCAGCTCCCACCTTTTCCGATCAGGATGGGATTCAGTCTTTTTTCAAAACATCGTACGTTGGGCAACGAAAAATTTTAAGTTATTTCATTGGGTCTTCCTGGGATAACCGGGTGGTTCTGATTCTGGTGGGTATTGCTTTCTTTATATGGATCTACCGGACGTTTAAAAAAGTTCGTCAGCTGGAATTAAAGCAGGAACTGGAAAAATCAACTTTCGATACCCTGCGACCGATTCCGATTGTAGCGACGCTTATTGTCATGCTAAATCTGGTTCCTTTGTTTGAATCCGACTCGCCTTCTTTATACATTGAGTTAACCCAGTTTATCTTATTAATTGTCATTACCCTCCACATCTGGAAAAAAATATCCAAATCAGATTTGACCCACTGGTTAACGATCGTAGGCTTATACCTGGTGCTGGTGGTCGTTAACATCCTGGTACGGGATGGCATCTTTCTCCGGCTGGCCCTGATGGCTTTAAACATAGGTTTTCTCTACCAGGGATTCACTTCTTACAAAAAACTTAGAGAAGCCCAGTTTGGCGAAAACTTCATTCGTCCCGTTGCTTTTCTGTACATAGGTCTCAATATTCTGGCTGTGATCACGAACGTTTTTGGCCGAATCAGCCTTGCCAAACTCTTCAGCATTACGGCTATTATTGGATTAACCCAGATGATTGGACTGGCCTATTTTGTGCAGGTATTGACCGAAGGTCTGGAGCTTCAGATTAAATTAAGCTCCTGTTCGGAAGGATTGTTTTCAAGGGTAAATATTTCTAAAGTTCGGGCAACGGCTAAGCGGGTTCTCTCGTTTGTGGCGGTTCTATTATGGTTACTTGTGTTTGTAATTAACCTTAATATTTCCAACCAAACCTTTGCCTTTCTGGATCAGATACTCGGAAAATCACGGACGTTTGGAAGTGTTACGTTCACGCTTGGAAATGTGTTGTTCTTTGTTATCATTATCTATCTGGCTAATTTATTACAAAAGCACATTGGCATTTTATTCGGGGAAAGTAACATTACCTTTGATAACCAGAATCAGCGGAAAAGTTCCAAGCTGGTGTTGGTTCGATTGGTTATCATCATTATAGGCATACTGATGGCATTTACAGCTTCCGGAGTGCCGATGGACAAACTCACCGTAGTACTCGGAGCTTTAAGTGTGGGGATTGGTCTGGGGATGCAGAATATCGTCAATAACTTTGTCTCCGGTATTATATTGATTTTTGAAAAGCCTTTCACCATTGGTGATTACGTAGAGCTGGCTGATAAGAAAGGAAAAGTAAAAGACATTGGCATTCGTTCAAGTGTGATGTTAACGCCCCAGGGCTCCGAAGTTATCATTCCAAACGGTGATTTATTATCGGGAAGATTAGTGAACTGGACGGGAGATAACCCGTATTTAAAAAGCGAAATTATTATCAAAATTGGTTCGGATGTTGAGCTCGAATCGGTTAAAAAGATTATTAAAGACGAAATAAAGAAGATTAAAGATACCGTTAAAAATGGTCAGCCTGAAATTTACGTCAATGCCATTGGAGCTGATTTTATGGAATTAAAAATCATTGTCTGGGTTACCAGCATCTATACCGAAGCATCCTGCAAGAGCCAGTTATTACAGCAACTGATGATACGATTTAAGGAAGCCTCCGTAAAAATTCTGTAAAGCTTAAACCGTTATTGCTATACGTAATAAACGTATAGCAATAACGGTTTAAGATTCTTTATTAAAACCGGATAAAGGATAAAAAAAAATCGAAAAATATTTTTCCTTATGTGAAAATTGTTGTACTTTGGTCTGACCTTTATTATTCGTTTGGCGGAACAATAATTAAGGAAAGTAGCTACTTTAACTCCTGTTGTGCTTTTGCAACAGGAGTTTTTTTGTTTATCGGCTATTCGCCGAGTGAAAATTCTGATTTTATACCTATAGGCCGAATATTAGTTGGACTCTGGCCGATAAATAAACAGATAAGTGTACCTAATTATTGAGTTTTATGGCTAGTTTGCAGATCTCAATAGTATAGTTGAAGCATTCATCCCTTTTGTGAACTAACTAAGCTTATGAAGACCATTTTACCCGTACTGCTGCTGGCTGGACTTACCTATTCTCCTTCCTGGGGCCAGCAATCAGAACCTGAATTAAGGGCTGAAAAGAAGTATGATAGCGAAATCCGTACGCTGGCAAACAAGCCTGTCGTTAAACAAGCCTTTCGGACGATCCTGGAGTTAGAGCCTGAAACGAAAAAGGAACATCTGTTACTCACCGAGATTCCTTCGCCTCCTTTCAAAGAACAGGTGCGAGCCAGGAAATACGCCGAATTGATGAAAGCAGCCGGAGCGGATTCCGTCTGGATGGACGAAGTGGGTAATGTATTGGGGAAGGTCAAAGGCAAGACCGGCCGAAAGACGGTTGTTCTCGAGGCTCATCTGGATACGGTATTTCCAGAAGGAACGGACGTTAAGGTAAAGTTTCGGGGAGATACCCTATATGCTCCGGGCATTGGAGATGATACCCGAGGTCTGGCCGTATTGTTAACGGTCCTGAAAACGCTGAAAATAAACCACATTCAAACGGAGGGTGATGTGTTACTGGTCGGAGCCGTAGGAGAGGAGGGTCTGGGCGATTTACGCGGAGTCAAACATCTGTTTTCCGGCAAAGGTCCTAAAATTGACGCTTACCTGGCGGTAGACGGAGCCGGGCTGGGGGCGATTACCAATGGTGGGGTGGGTTCCGTGCGTTACCGCGTTACCTTCAAAGGTCCGGGTGGGCATTCGTACGGAGCTTTCGGTCTGGTCAATCCTCATAATGCCCTGGGTAATGCTATCTACCATTTCAGAAAACAGGCAGATGCATTCACAAAAACCGGACCTAAAACGACGTACAGCGTTAGTGTAATCGGGGGAGGAACCTCGGTGAACGCCATTCCTTATGAGTCCTGGATGGAGGTAGATATGCGTTCGGAAAATCAGGAGAAACTGGAAGGGATCAATCAATTGTTCCTTTCAGCCATTGACAAAGGTTTGAAAGAAGAAAACGCAGTCAAGCGGAAAGGCCCTGACCTGACGGTTGAGGTCAAGCAAGTGGGCGATCGTCCGTCGGGCCTGAATCCGTTGACTAATCCCCTGATCCAGCGGATGATTGCGATTACTCATTTTCTGAAAGCAAAGCCCTCGCTGAACAGTAGTTCTACGAATGCCAACATTCCTTTTTCAAAGAATGTACCTGCGGCCACCATTGGCATTGGTGGCGTAGGGGGGAATGCTCACTCGCTGAACGAATGGTGGCTGAATGATAAAGGCTATCTGGGAATCCAGCAATCATTGCTGATTCTGCTGGCGGAGGCAGGCTTGGCTGATTAAGTTCAATGTTCTTGTTAAAAAGGCCGGATCTACAGGAATCCGGCCTTTTTAGTTATGCCAGAGCCTGTTCAATCAGAGCTTTCCCTTTTTCGCTGTACGAGAGTTTCAGGGCTGCTTCATGGCCCGGCCCGGTCATTTTATGCCAGGTTTTCTGAAGAATGGGAATCATTTTTTCGTCACCCATTTTTTCAATGAGATCGTCATACTGGTAGGTCAGAAAGACCAGACAAAGGGCATTTTCGATGGTACTTACCTCCGGATCCGTTTTGATGCGTTGCTTCAGATTGATCGTCCGTACGCGTTCAATGGTGGCCTCATCATACCCTGCCTCCGCCAGTAGTTCAGCGGATTTTTCGGCGTGAAACCTGGCCAGATCGCTCCGCCATTTCAGGTAACCCACGCGTCCGTCCGGGTAATCAGAACGCGGAATAACCCATCGGCCAATGTGCTGACAGCGAGACGCCAATAACAGGGGTTCACTAGCCTGAGGCTCAAGCCGGATTACCCATTCGTAGAGTTTATGAGCGTAAAACAGCTCCGCCGGAATGACCTCACCTTCGTGCGTGACGGTGTCCGGTGACTGAGCATTGTAAGCATCAAAAAGAGCAAAAGCTTTCTTTAATTTTTCGGACATAGGTAGATCTGTCATATCCAAATGTAAAAAGGATTACCGAGGGATCGCTCGGTAAAGGAGACAGAAATATTAAATGACACTATATTTAATTAGTCTAAATAATATTTATATTTGCACTTATGAAGCCAGTCGGTAGTGGGAATGTCAGGACTGCCTGCTAAATCCTTTCCGGCAGAGATCAGCGTCTCAAGGGTGGGAATCGATGATCCGAATAAACTATAAGTCCATTCTAAACCTTTATCAAACCAATTTCCCATTAGTAAACACGTACCTCATGAAGTTAAAAGCCGCAGTACTTTCTCTCATGCTGATGCTCTCGGCCAGCCGCTTATTTGCTCACGCTCTATGGATTGAAACCAGCCCCGTAGGTAAAAAAGGACAAAAGCAGACGGTTAAAATTATCTATTCGGAACCCGGAGAAACGCCCGAAAAACTGGCAGACTGGTATTCGGACGTGAAAGAATTTTCGCTCTGGCTGATCGGTCCTGACCAGAAAAAAATGCAGTTACCCCTGAAACCCGGTGAAGATCACTACACGGCTGAGTTCACGCCCGGGCAGGATGGGGTATATACGCTGGCCGTCGGTCATACGGCGAAAGAGTTAGGCGGGGCTACCAAGTACCAGTTTAATTCCACGGCGGTAGTAAGGGTTGGTAAAACGACAGCACCTTCCGCTACGCCCAATGAACTGAACGTTTCGCTGGAGTCGGGTCAAGCGTACAAAGTAGGTCAGCCCATTCATCTGAAAGGTCTTTTCAAGGAGAAAGCTTCGGACCAACTGCACGTATCGGTTTTCTCACCCAGTGGCTGGAATCGCGAAGTAATCACCAATGCCTCCGGTGAAGCTGAATTTACCCCACTCTGGCCCGGAACGTATCGGGTAGAAGCTTCCAAATCTGAAAAAGAAGAAGGACAGCACCAGGGAAAAGAGTACAAATCGGTATGGCGTTGTGCTACGCTGACGTTTGAAGTAACGAGGTAACGAATTGCCGTTCCCGGAGGTAAGTCTTCCGGGAGCGTATTCCCTTCCTCCTGTTGGAAAACCTTGCCCACTGCCTCTTCAGCCGCTTTTGTATGAATTGTTATGACCTGAAAGGAATGTCCTTCATCCCTGTACATTGGAAAAAAAATCTCTGGAGTGTCTTCTTAAGTATGCTGAGCGTTAGCGTTTACGCCCAGACGGAAGTGAGAGGGTCGCTGACCGAAGCTTCCGGTAAACCCGTAGAATTTGCCACCGTTGCCCTGTATACAGCCGCAGATTCTACGCTGGTGAAAGGAACCGTTTCCGATTCCCTCGGTCGTTTTGTGTTTCAGCGGGTAGCCTTGGGTGAGTATTACGTGGAAGCCAGCTTTGTAGGATACCGCCCGCAGCGAAGCCAACGCTTTACCTTAAGCTTACCGCATTCCCGCCATGAACTGGCTCCGCTGATGCTGGTCTCCACCGAACAATTCCTGAAAACGCTGACGGTAACGGCCAAAAAACCGCTCGTTGAACAGCGTATAGATCGTACCGTTATGAATATTGAAAACAGTATTCTCTCGGAAGGAAACACTGCACTGGAGGTATTAGAAAAAGCTCCCGGTGTGACGGTTGATGATGACGGAAACATTACCCTGAAAGGAAAGCAGGGGGCCACCATCATGATCAATGGAAAACTTACGTATCTGTCTCAGAAAGAATTAGCTACTCTTTTGCGGGGGACGTCTTCGAGTTCACTAGCCAAAATTGAGATCATTACCAACCCATCGGCGAAATACGATGCGGCGGGTAACTCGGGGATTATTAATATCCAGTTGAAGAAAAACGAAAGGGTGGGTTTCAACGGAAACGTCTATGTCAATGCCGCTCGCAGCCGGAAAAATCGTTACGGAGCTGGCCTGAACCTGAATTACCGCAGTGCCCGGTTGAATGTATTTGGCAGTTACGATCAGGCATACCGGGGAGAGAAGGAGTTACTGTCCTATACCCGCCGTTTTCGTGATCCTGGCGAAGTGAGTCCCAGCCGGATCTCGTATCAGAACACCGTTACCGATGAACCTTTACACACCCATAACTTCAAAGCCGGAATTGATTATGTTCTGAATCCGCAAAACACCCTTGGCCTGGTGGTCAAAGGGAACCTGGGAACGTACGCTAATAACGGCAACACCAGTAACCTTTTGCAGAGCATCAGCAGCCAAACCATTTCGGACGCCCGCAGTACGAATACAGATGATAGTCGCTGGTCAAACATTTCTTACAACCTGAATTATACCCGCCGGTTCAGGAAAGAAGGTCAGGAATTCACGACCGATCTGGATTATTCAGGCAACGGGTTTCAGTCCCATCAGTTACTGGATACGCGTTACCTCAATGAAGCCGGTGCGTTTACGGGCCGCCGTTCGACCCGTCGCGGGGACATTCCTTCTTCGACGTACGTGTACGTAGGGAAAGCCGATTATACGCATCCGCTGAGCGACAAAGCCAAACTGGAAACGGGCTGGAAAAGCAGCTACGTTACGGTTGATAATGAAGTGAAATACGATACCATTGCCGGAGCTAACTGGGTAAAAAATCTTTCGGCCTCGAACCATTTCATGTATCAGGAGACGATTCACGCGGGTTACCTGAACTTCAATCGGGAGTTTGGAAAATTCAGCTTACAGGCGGGCTTACGCGGGGAGTACACCCACACGCTAGGACAGCAGATTACTTCGGATTCGACGGTAGAGCGAAAGTATTTTCAGCTGTTTCCCAGCGTGTTCCTGAGTCAGACCTTAAGTGAGAAACACCGGCTTCAGTTTTCCTACAGCCGACGCATCGAACGTCCTGACTATGAGGATTTAAATCCCTTCCGTTTCTTTCGGGATCCTTTTCTGTACTACGAGGGAAATCCCTTCCTGAAACCGCAGTTAACGCACTCGCTGGAGGTAGGGCATACGTTCCGAAACTTCCTGACCACTACGATTAACTATAGTTATACGTCGGACGTCATTAACTGGATGATGGGCCAGATTGATTCCACCAATACGACTTTCCAGGGACCTCAAAACCTGAGAAGTCTGATGAATTACGGAATCAGTTTCTCGGCTTCCCAAAACCCAATGCCCTGGTGGACAACGAATAATTTCTTCAACGTCTTCCGGAACGAATACAAGGGTGATCAGAAAGGTGGTGATCTTACTAATAGCATCACCAGCTTCACGGTCAATTCCCAGAATTCCATCCAGCTGGGGAACGGAACGTCGATGGAAGTAAGCGGCGTATATAATTCCAGGTCAGTTTACGGAGTCTTCCGCACCCGGGCGTATGGCATGATCTCTGCGGGCATTCAGAAGCAGGTATTTAACAGCCAGGGAACCCTGAAGCTGATGGCTAATGATATTTTTCAGGGGCGTAAGCGGGTGCAGACGGCCCGTTACGAGAACCTGGATCTGAATACCAATATTCGTTTTGATAGCCGGGTGATCACGCTGTCGTTCAGTTATCGCCTGGGCAATCAGAATGTAAAGATGGGCTCAACCCGGAAGAGTGGAGCCGACGATGTACAGAATCGGGTGAAGGGCCAATAGCTCAGCCAAACCTTACAATTGCATGAACATTATTGATCGAATCAATGCGTATTGTTTCAGCCACGGCGTTCGATACTCAGACAAACGAAATCAGGTCGCTTTAGTCTTGGAACGAACGCAGCGGGCCATGGATGCCGAGCAGATTTGGCTTCATATGAAAGAAGAACAGTTTACGATGAGTATTGGAGCGGTTTACCTTTCGTTGAACTGGCTGGTAGAGGCCGGATTCATTGAGAAAAAGCTGATGGAAGACCGGAAAGCCGTCTTTGCGGTCTTATAAAAAAAGCCCCCATGAATCACGGGAGCTTTTAAAATCCAAACAGGCAATCCTGTGCAAAGATTATCTGTTCAACCTTCAACCTATCTGTTACAAATATAGCATGACGTATAGACTTACAAAAGAGATTTCTATGAACTGTAAACTTCGTACGTCCAATGGCTCATTCGATCGGTTTTTTAGAATTTAGCGGTAAAAATTTTCATATTCCGCTATTAATAGGTATTATTTATAGGAATATCAGTAAATTCTATCGGCTTTGCTGAGCCCGTTTTTGTACATCAGTACCCCTAAGCAGGATCAGTTAACAGGAAGCTAACCGTTACCCTTTTTCAGGGATGGAAAACCAGTGCGTCCCCTGAATTGGGGATTGATCAGGGAAGGTTTTTGAAAGACTTTTGTGAACCGAATGCAGCCGGGAAAACCAATGACTTATTCACCAATCTATGATCAGCCTTTACTATGAAAAAGCTCTTGAGTGCAGGAGTAGTACTGGGATTACTTTTAACCGGATGCTCAAAAAAAGAAAGTATCATCGCGAACAATTGTGACAACGAAGCCCGGAAAGTGTCAAACGCGGCCAATGCCTACGTCGCCAGTCCCACCAAGGCTAATTGTGAGGCTTACAAAAAGACCATCAATGATGCCCTGAAGAATTGCCCGAACTACTACAGCGGCCTTAGCAGACAGACTCTGGAAGATTTTAATAATACCGTTTGTAATTAAATAGAAGTAGATAGGGGTAAAGTCGGCGTTCCTTTCGGATCACCGACTTTTTTATTTTCATTTAAAGGATCTCGCTCGCTGTTTCAAAACAGACTTTCCGGGAACAGGTGCAACCGTTCCCAATGCGACTGAGAAGCGGAGGATCGAAGAAAGGAAAAGAAATCAAAACGCTATATTTTCTAATTAATGCAACAATGTTGCATTATGGATTATATTTGCAACATTGTTGCATTTAATAATCGAGTAAAACGTTTTGATCCGATGAAAAAACTTCCCGTGACGGTGCTTAGTGGCTTTTTGGGAGCCGGTAAAACCAGTTTGCTGAATTACATCCTTCACCATAAACACGGCCTGAAGGTAGCGGTGATCGTTAATGACATGAGTGAAGTGAACGTCGATGCTCAGACGGTAGCTTCCCAGAACGTACTTTCCCGAACCGAAGAGAAGCTGGTAGAAATGTCCAACGGCTGCATTTGCTGTACGCTTCGCGAGGATCTGATGATTGAAGTCGAGAAACTGGCCCGCGACGGGCGTTTTGATTACCTCCTCATTGAATCGACGGGTATATCAGAGCCCTTACCCGTAGCTCAAACCTTCAGTTATGTCGATGAGCAGATGGGGATTGATTTGTCGAAGTACAGTCAGCTGGACACGCTGGTAACGGTGGTGGATGCCTTCAATTTTGCCCGGGATTTTGGTTCTATTGATACCGTTCGCAGCCGAAGACTGAATCGGGAAGACCCGGCCGATACGCGAACGATTGTCAATCTGTTAACCGATCAGATTGAATTTGCCAATGTGATTGTGCTCAATAAAACTGATTTGGTAACGCCCGAGCGGCTGGGTGAATTAAAAGCGATCCTGAACAAACTCAATCCTCAGGCCCGGCTCGTTGAATCGAGCTTCGGTCAGGTGGAACCTCAGCACATCCTTCATACGGGCCTGTTTAATTTCGAAGAATCAGCGGAATCTGAAAACTGGATTGCCGAACTCGAAAAGGGTCATCACACGCCCGAAACGGAAGAGTACGGCATTAGCTCCTTTGTTTTCAGGGATTCGAGACCGCTGCATCCCCAGCGATTCTGGGATTATATTTCCGAGGAATGGCCTGCGGGAGTGATCCGCTCGAAAGGATTATTCTGGCTGGCCTCGCGACCGTCTAAAGCCCTGAGCTGGGGACAGGCGGGAGGATCGCTTCGGGCGGAACCCGCCGGAACTTGGTGGGCGGCCATTCCCGAGAAAGAGCGATTGTATTACCCGGCTTACCTGGAAAACGAGTTACGCATCCGTCAACGCTGGCACCCGGAGTTTGGGGATCGGATGAATGAATTAGTGATTATCGGACAGGACTTACTCAAACAGCAAATCCTGCGGGAACTGGAAACCTGTCTTTGCACGGCAACGGAGATTCGTCAGATGGCATCCGGGATGAACTTCCGGGATCCTTTTCCAAAATGGGAAGAGTAAAATAGAAACTTTCTAAGAATAGGGCAGTCTGGGCCTTATAACGCCAAAACCGATGAATATTTGGTTTGAAGAGAAGTTAGGTGCGTAGGCAGGAACATAAAAAACTCCTTCATGAATCACGAAGGAGTTTCCTGCTTAACCTCTAAACCTATGTGTCTAAACCGTTTGATGATTCAAAAGTACACCAGAGCCCTGACATGGAGTTAGCTTTTCTATGAACTGTTAACTTTATACGTTAGTTGGTAGGATTTAACCATTAAATGAAATAATCACTTTTATATTCATTTGATTATAGGTTTAGAAAGGTGATAAGTTATTAAAAATGAAAAGGTTAGTAAATGCCGACCCGAACTGCGTTCCGACGGTTACCCCCCCAGAGAGAAGCTTAGTAATTCCGATGGTCAGGAATGCTGGGAAGGCAGGGAAGAGAAGAGGCGTGGAAGGTGATCCATCAAAGTCGGAAGAACCGAAAGAAGACGAATCTTCCTGAGGGATCTTCAGCTGACTGGACAGGGATCGCTTCGTAATACTAGCGAAAAAAAGGCCTGGCCAAATAAAGACGAACTACGCACGGAGCACGGGAATCGAAAAAGAACCTGTTAAATTGTATTATTGATGGATAGTGCTGAAAAGCAAAAGAGGTCCGAATGCCTGACATTCGGACCTCTTTTCTACTACTGGTAATGGTATTAGATCACCTGTACGTTGATGGCGTTCAGTCCTTTTTTACCCATTGTTACTTCATAAGTAACAACGTCGTTTTCACGAACCTGATCACGCAGACCAGTTGTATGTACGAAAACGTCTTCACCTCCATCTTTAGGAGTAATGAAACCAAATCCCTTGGTTTCATTGAAAAACTTAATGGTTCCTTCTTGCATTGTATATTATTGAAACGTGAAGTTACGTCTACAAATCGGTAAATTCACCTTAGTGATGGTTTTAATTTGAAAATTATCTTCCGTAAGACTTATGCTTTTAAGTAATTTGTAGGAACTATCATAAAAAAACTGTAGTTTTGTTTATACTACATTTAGTAGTGCACCCCCTTAGATCTTCATTTTAGGCTATTTTTCTCTTCCGCATCAGCCTTTTATTACGTGTGTCAACAGTCGGTGCTTTAATATTCCATCATCTCAATTTAAATTCATATTAATGGGTAGAGCCAAGGAGACATTTGGTAAGAAAGAAACCACCAAGAAAAAAATTCAGAAGAAGCAGGAGAAAGAGCTCCGTAAAGAGCAGCGTAAGGAAAATTCCAGCAAGGGTAAATCCGTTGAGGAATTATTTGTTTACGTCGATGAGAACGGCAATCTTACCAGTGTGCCACCTGAATTGCGTAAAGTGAAAACTCCCCGCGAATTTGTAGCGAAAGGACCCGTTACTGATTCGGATCAGGACACCCACTTCGGCGTTGTTTCGTTTTTCAATGAGGCCAAAGGATACGGTTTCATTAAAGATGAGCAGACGCAGGAAAGTATTTTCGTGCACATTCTGCAAATAAAAGGAACGGTTCAGCAGGAAGATCGGGTAGAATTCTCGATTGAAAATACTGCTAAAGGCCCTTCGGCTGTTCGGGTAAAGAAAGTTTAAGACATATCGTGACAGCCTTCCATAAAAAAACAGGAGACCTCCGAACAGAGGTCTCCTGTTTTTTTATGGAAATCTTTAATTAGCAATTTTATTCAGAATTTCCATGTCATATTTGCTCAGTGAAATGGTTCCGGCCGCCATGTTTTCTTCCAGATGCTGAAGGCTGGAGGTGCCGGGAATGAGCAGGATATGGTTAGAGCGGTGCAGTAGCCAGCTTAAAGCAATCTGATGGATGCTTACGCCTTTGGCCTCAGCAATCTGCTGGATGACTTCTTCTTTTTTGGAATCCATGCCACCGCCGATGGGAAACCAGGGGATAAAGGCAATATTCTGTTGCTCGCAATAGTCCAACACAGATTCCCATTCCCGATTGAATACGCTGTACCGATTCTGAACCGATACGACTTCAAAAAAATCCTGAGCTTTTTTAATCTCCTCCACTGACACTTCGGATAAGCCCAGGTGACGGATTTTTCCCTCAGCCTGAGCTTTTTTCAAAAACTCAAAGGTAATCTCAGCCGGAATTCCCGGGTCAATCCGGTGTAACTGATAAAGATCAATTTGTTCGCGTTTGAGCCGCTGTAAACTGCCATTCAGTGCTTCGTGCAAATGCTGAGGTGAGGCGTCGTTATGAATATCCGCCCATGGACCGAAGCGAACGAGGCCTCCTTTGGTGCCAATCACGAGATCTGATGCGTAGGGGTGAAGAGCTTCGGTTATGAGCTGTTCGGAAGTGAAAGGACCGTACTGATCGGCCGTGTCGATAAAATTAACCCCCAGTTCCACGGCTCTTCGCAGTACATCAATGGAATTTTGAGGGTTTTCGGGCATGCCCCAGATGGCAGGACCCGTGATCCGCATGGCTCCGTATCCGATGCGGTTGACTTCGAGATCGCCTCCCAGTCGGAAGGTCTTGTTGACGTTTTTCATGGCTTTTACTGGAACGACTCTCTGAATTGTAAAGGAGAGACACTGGTTTTACTTTTGAATAATTTATGAAAAGACTGGGGGTACCGAAATCCAAGCTGGTAGGCGACTTCCGCCACCGACAGATTCGTGGTGCTTAGCAGAACCTTGGCCATTTCGATGACCTTTAGCTGAATGTGTTGCTGAGCGTTCAGGCCGGTAGCGTTGCGAAGCAGATCGCTGAGGTAATGCTAAGACAGATTCAGCTGGGTCGCCAGCCATTCAACGGTTGGAATGCCCTCTTTTAGGGACTGATCATCCATAAAATGGCGATTTAGAATATCTTCCAGTTTCGTAAGCAGATCAGTATTTACTTTTTTTCGGGTGATGAACTGTCGCTGGTAAAACCGGTCGGCATACTGTAACAGCAGTTCCAGCTGGCTAACGATAATATTCTGGCTGTGAGCATCAATAGACGACTGATATTCCACCTCGATGTTGTTCAGAATGCTTTCAATGATGGTCTGTTCCTTCTCAGAGACAAACAGGGCTTCGCTTAATTCATACGAGAAGAATCCGTATTTCCGCAGAGATTTGGCCAGCGGATATCCATGCAGAAAATCAGGATGGATTACCAAGACCCAGCCGTCCGTCGCCACGCCTTCGGTACTTAATACCTGATTCGGAGAAATAAAAGAAAGCACCCCCTCATCAAAGTCATAATAATTCTGACCGTAGCGTAGCTTTCCGTTGTAATTCCGCTTCAGGCAGATCTGATAAAAGGGATACATAACCTTCTCAGGGTCAGGCTGGGGCGTTTGCGTAATCTGATTCAAATGGAGCACACTGATGAGTGGATGCTGAGGTTTCGGTAAATTCAGCAGGCGGTGCAATTCTCCTAAAGACTGGACGGATCGGATTTGTTTCATTCGTTTCTGTTCCCTGGAATACCCTGCAAAGATCAGGAACAGAAACATAACGGAAGTATCCGGATTCCGGTTTATGGTGTTCAGATAGGAAGGGTAGTCAGGAGATGCAGGGAGCGGTCCTGTCACCAGAAAAAAAGGTAGATTAGGCTCCTTACTTCAGATACTATTAAGTTAACCAAGTGGTAATGATCGACGAAAAAATGAAAATCAACTTGACATAGGAGAGAGCACCACCCATGGCAATGGTTTTCAGGTTAGGTCTTGTTTGAGGGCATCCTTCATAATTGAAGTTTTTGACCTAGTTTTGCGGGTCTTTCAAACGCCGCTTCGGACAAAACGTTCTCCTGTAGAACGGACTCGGCATGGTAAAGATGGATTCAGTACCCTAATTCCGCTCGATAGATCATTTTATGTTACCGCCTTTAAAAACACTGAGCAGGACCTCGTTCACCGTCACGATGGTCCTGACGCTTCTGGTTGCTTCCTGCGGACGCAAAACGGTAGTTACGCCTTCCAGATCATCTGCTAATCTCTCTACGCAGGCGATTCTGGGCTATCCTTCAGCCGCCACGGCAAACCCATCCACCGAGGATTCGGAGTACCTGTTAGTCAAGCCCCAGTACGTGCTTTCCTATCAACCCCTGATGGGCATTGCCCGCTGGGTAGGCTGGCATGTACAGAGCAGTGATCTGGGTTCAGCGAACCGTCAGGATGATTTCAGACCCGATGGGGACCTGCCACGACAATTCACGATGATCAGGCCCGCCGATTATACCAACAGTGGCTTTGACCGCGGACACCTCTGCCCTTCAGGTGATCGTACCGCGACTGCCAGTGGTAACTCCGCGACGTTTGTGATGACGAACATGATTCCGCAGGCTCCCAGCTTAAATCGTGGAGTCTGGAGCGACCTGGAAGAATATTGCCGCACGAAGGTGAAACTCGGCTCTGAGGCCTACATCTACGCGGGTGGGTACGGAGAAGGGGGCAAGGGATCAAACGGCTCCGCCACTACCATTGCCAGCGGGAAAGTGAAAGTACCCGGCCGCTGCTGGAAAGTCATCCTGATTCTGCCCGAAGGCGATAACGACCTGGCCCGGGTCGCAACGGAGAAGGTCGAAGTCATTGCCGTCAACATGCCCAACTCGCAGGACGTAGCCGGTACGGGCTGGAAAAGATGGACAGTATCCGTGCGGGAACTGGAAAAAGCCACGGGCCTGGATTTCTTCTCGGAGCTTCCCAGAGCCGTGCAGGACAAGATTGAGAATTAATGAATATCTATTTATAGCCTAACCTTCCTTTATGCAGAAAGTATCCTTTCTGCTACTAGCGTTTATTTTATCGGGCTATGTTCTTGTAAAAAGGAAATAGAACAAGCACCGGAGGCTTTTCCTAAATATTTTGTATGGACTGGAGTCAAGCCAAAAGGCAAGATCCGTTTGCCAACTTCGGGAAACGACTTTTGTCAGCACCCCTTCGGTATATTTTAATAAAATAGATGGGTAAGCCAATAGGAGAGCCGGAGAACAAAAAAGGGAATCTCATACCGAGATTCCCTTTTTCAATGGGTGTAAATCTACTAACGAATAGATTTACGGTCTTACTGTGGAGACGGAGGGATTCGAACCCTCGTCCAGAACAGGGACGCCACGCGTCTTCTACATGCTTAGTTGTCCTTAAATTGTCGGGAACTAATCAGGTCGACAACGAACCGAATTAATCCCGTATTCGCTGGTACAGATAGAGCTCAGCGAAATCGGCTCCTCCGACACTACCTTTCGACGTCCCGAACTCCGACCCAGTAGTGTGATGGTTCGGCGGAACGATGGCTAATGGTTAATCCTCCGGATTAAGCAGCCATAGCGTAGCTATTGTTGCCAGCTATTGTTTTAGAAGAGTTTTATACGGAAGGTTCTTCCAACTTCCGACATGCTTACACCCGCAACCTCAGCCCGCTGTCAATACCCGTCGTCCCCGGATGATGATGCGTCCTGATTAATCATTACGTCTGAGTTACCTGAAGACATCCTGATTAATTTCGGGGCACAAAGATAACTTAATTTTACGAAAAAATGTTCATTTGTCTGGGCAGACTTACAAACCCAGTTCACTCAGTTCATCTTCCCGAACCATCAATAGTATGGCAGAATGAGGAATTATGAGGTATTTCTCGCCATCAATTTCCACATCATACCCATTTCGACGTAAAAAAAGTACCTGATCTTTTTCCTGCACCTGAAGAGGAATGTACTTCAAAGCCTCCTTTTTTTCTTTCCAGGGCTCGTCTTCGTCGTTAGCCACCGGAATCGGAAAACCGGGCCCGACCTTCACTACCACGCCCTGCTGAATATCTTCTTTTTCAGTCACGGTGGGAGGCAGGTATAAACCTGAGCGGGTTTTGTGTTGATCACTCGTCGGGCGAACCAGGACCTTATCCCCCGACATGACTATCTTTCTAAGGGTGTTAACACCATCGAGCGTACTCATCTTTTTACATATGCTGGTATAGGCGGCTCAGTCAAAAAAGAATATTCCTTCTGAAATCAGGCGGTAAAATTGTCAGGAATCTTACCTCTTTTGCCTAGTTCCAGGACTTCCACATCGAAAATCCGGCCTTCAGCCACCTTAAAACGCAGAGCTGTCATGATCCGGTGAAACCCTTCCTTCCCCGCCGCTCCCGGGTTCATGAACAACATATTCTGAAATTTCGGGTCACGCTCCACCCGCAGGATGTGCGAGTGCCCACAAATGAGGACATCGGGCCGACCTTCGGCCAGTAACTGCCGGGCATCGGGTTTGTAGCGTCCCGGCGTTCCGGCGATGTGGGTCATCCCCACCTGAACTCCCTCGCAGGTAAAATGCGTTATAAGGGGAAACTGGCCCCGAATGGGCGGACCGTCGATGTTTCCATACACGCCCCGAATGGGTCTGGCATATTTTTGGAGGCGTTCGTAAACACCCGTGCCCCAATCGCCTGCGTGCCAGATTTCGTCTGCCCATTGACAATGGGTGTCTAACGCCTCATCAAACCAGCCGTGGGTATCAGAAAATAATAAAATCTTTTTCATTTCTAAAGTATCCTTTTACCTTGCTGCCCATCAGCAGTTTCACTGATCGACAGTTGAAATACATTCGTTCATGATTCGTCAGCGTCCGGGTGCTTTCCAAAATGAAGAGAAATCTTCCCGAATCATTGATTCAGAACCAGCGGTCGGCATCCGAAGAGGCGAATATTTAATTAATTGCTTATGATCATCACTCCTTTTGAAACCGAGCTTTATCAGAAACTTAGCGTTTTTTTCGCTCAGCACGGCTTTGAATTGCTGTCGGATCGGAAGCAATTCAGAAAACAGACTTCAACGGGTTTTCACAATGTCGTGTTTTCGACTTCCTACCATGCTCATGAAATCTGGCTGGATGTAAGCATCGGGTTACGGCATCAGGAAATTGAGTTTCTGGCTCAGCAGTTTCTGGATATCTCTGAAGAGTACCGGGAAGATGCCAATACCCTCGTCATTTCAGTCGGTAAATTTAATGACGATAAATACTTTCGTTACAAATTGAACGGAACGAATGATCTGGACGATGTGTGTGAACAGATCAAAGAGTTCCTGACGCAGAGTGGCTTTGCCTTCATGCAAAAATATGAGAGCCTGGAAGCGTTGGATCAACTGTTCAACAAAGAACCATCCAAGCCCAGTAAATACCTCTATAATCAGACCCATCGTTGTTTTAAGGGCGTCATTGCGGCTCGATTTACCAATAATGAGCGTTTCTTACGACTCATTGATCTCTATCGACTTCAGGTGGCCAAACTGGGAGCCAGCATTGATGAGCAGCAAACCTTCGAAAGATTACTGAGCTTTCTGCTGTATCATTCTTTAAATTAAAGTTGTTGGTTAGGGATTGTTGGTAGTATTACCGAAAAAGTAATGTAGTGGTTAAGCAAATTAGTGTTGCGGCTTACCCGGAAATAACCATAACTGACAACGAATAACCGTAAACTGACCACTGAATTAATGTCTCGTACTGCTTTTATTACCGGAGCAACTTCTGGAATTGGCCGGGCCACCGCCCTGGCTTTTGCTGAATTAGGATATCGTCTGTTATTACACGGGCGTCGTCAGGAACGACTGGATGAACTGCGGGAGTTGCTGTCGTCGAAAGTCGAAGTCTATACTACGAATTTCGATGTGCGTTACCGCGAAGACGTGGAAGAAGCATACGCCCAGATTCCGGATGATTGGAAAACGATTGATATTCTGTTGAATAATGCCGGAAACGCTCATGGATTAGGCCCCATTCAGGACAACGATCCCGATGATTGGGATGCCATGATTGACGGCAATGTGAAGGGAATTCTGTACGTTTCGAAGCTGGTTATGCCTGGAATGATTGAGCGGAAGAGTGGACATATCATTAACATCAGCTCCGTCGCCGGAAAGCAAACGTATCCCAATGGAGCGGTGTATTGTGCTTCGAAATCTGCCGTGGAAAGCATTAGTCAGGGCATGCGGCAGGATCTTAATCCTTACGGTATCAAAGTAACCAACATTGCCCCCGGAGCGGTAGAGACAGAATTTTCGATGGTACGTTTCAAAGGAGACGAAAAGAGAGCGGATTCCGTCTATCAGGGATTCACGCCCTTAAACGCCGAAGATATTGCCGATACCATCAGCTTTGTAGTCACCCGTCCTCCGCACGTGGTGCTGGCGGATATTCTGATTTTCCCCACGGCTCAGGCATCCGCCATGATTCTGAAGCGGGATTAGTTATTGCTTTTATTGCCACAAAATGGCTTATTCGAGAGAATAAGCCATTTTTGTTAGGAAACCGAATTCCCCAGCGAATGTCGGCTTTTGTGCTTTCTGAAGGTTTTCTTCTGAAAATCGTTCGACATGACGCTGATGTTACCATCTATTTCCAGCACGGCCAGGTCCACATCTTGCATGTTCTGAACGCCATGTTCACGGACCGCCGCTTCGAGTTCATTAACGCTGATTCCGGCCCGGGCCAGGTTACGATCTTTCACTTTGCCCTTATAAATCAGCAGAATGGGTTCACCCTGTAGAAAATGGCTGAAACGCTCATTCCTGTAAATAATCTTTTTTAGAATCAGGTTACCCAGAAACAAGGCACTGGCCGCAATGATACCGCCGGGCAGGCTCGTGTCAGAACCAACCATGGCGTTTTGTACGGAATTGGAAATCAGTAATATAAATACCAGATCGACAATCGATAACTGAGCCAGTTCTTTCTTGCCAAACAAACGAATGGCCGCAATAATAAAAAGATAAACGGCTAGAGATCGCCCAATGATATCGAGGTATTGCATAAGGTTTAATCAGTTTAGGAAATGGAGTGACGTAATCTGGTGCGGGATTTCTGTGTAATACCTCTCGAGAAATTCGGCAGGTATCAATCTGCTGAATTATAGGCACAAGATAGGAATCCTGCACTGGTGAAGGTAGCCAGGTTTAACACTTCTGAATTAAAATACATATAAACAAACGACCCGAAAGCTATACACTTTCGGGTCGCTACATAACTGTAAACAGAAAACTACTTTAATTCACTGGCTTTAATTTCTTTCGTCCATTTCAGTTCTCCGCGGGCGTTGTAGGTTTTGACGGTTAAAACCCGGTCCATACGGGAACCCGACAGGGACATCACGGCGAAATTGCGTTCCTGCAAAACCGTTTCGGGCAACAGGGTGCTAACGCCGGCTTCTTCCTTGCTCTGACGGGCCGGACCGGAAGTAAAAGGAGAAATCGTGAAGTCGTAAAACGGGTAAGCGTTGAAACGATCCAGTTTATGCACGGCCGTATGGTGACGGTCACCGGAAAGGAAAACCACGCCGGGAATTTTCTGTTCGGTAATGCGTTTCAAGAGTTCTTCCCGCTCTTCGGCGTATACGGAATAATTTTCAAACTGAGCCGCCGGATTAATCACCTGACCTCCACAAACCACGAATTTAAACGTAGCCTGACTGAAGCGAAGGGCGTCGATCAGCCAGTCCAGCTGTTTCTTGCCCAGATAATCCTTATTCTTGGCTTCCAGGTCGTTCGGAGCCCGCCACCAGCGATCATCCAGCATGAAAAACTGGCAATCGCCCCACTGGAATGTACTGGTAATGCCCTCTTTCTCAAAGGTGTAATTAGGATTGCCCCAGAAAAGCTTGAAGATATCCAGAGCGTCACGCTTCATCCAGAAACTACGATCTGCGTCGTTCGGACCGTAATCGTGGTCATCCCAGATGGCGTAGTGGTGCGTATGAGCCATCAGGGACTGTAACTGGGGGAAAGCCCGGCCGTGAGTCATGCGGCGGAGCATGCCGGTGCGGGTGTTCCAGTCTACTTCCCGGTAGTAATTATTATCCCCTCCCCATACCATGAAGTCAGGTTTGAGGCTGTCAATTTTGGTAAAAATCTCGTATTGCTGCCCATACGGCGTACCGGGTCGGTCGAATTCGGGTTCGCTGAAATACGCACAACTGCCAAAGGCAAAGCTGAAGGCGGGTGGATCGGTACGGTACTGCCAGAGCTTCTGCGTCTGGAACTGAAGAGCGTAGGGGCGGGCTACTTTCTTGCCATCCACCCAGATTTCATACTCATAGGTTTTGCCGGGTTCTACCTGATCCGCGTACATCCGGGCAACGAAGGCGGTGGTTTTTTCCGTAGTTACCTCGTCCGTGGAACGCTTGTTACCGGGTTGGCCTGCCTCCCAATACACAATTTTTACCTTGGCCACCTTCTGCGTTTGAGCCCAGAGCATGACTTCCATGAAGTCGGAATAACCCAGCATGGGGCCGCTCTTGAGTTGGGCCTGAGCGGAGAGAAGTAGACAGGAAAGAAAACTCAGTAACCAGAATCGTATGGATTTCTGCATGGGGAAGTATTAAATTTTAATGAAGAATAGCTCGTTGACTTGCTGACTACAAAATTAGGGGTTATGCTAGATTATACAGGAGAAGTTTGAAAGGTTTGAGAGTGTTTGAGGGTTTGAATTTTGTTTGACACCGGGTAGGTACTGGTTTTCCGTCAATGAATACAGCTCAAACTTTTCAAACGGACTCAAACTATATCATATCCTATCAAACCCTACTTTTCTGCTGCCAGCGGAAAAGCTGGCAGCGACGCCGCTAAAACCTCAAACTTTTCAAACAGCTCAAACTGTATCATATCCTATCAAACCCCACTTTTCTGCTGCCAGCGGAAAAGCTGGCAGCAACGCCGTTAAAACCTCAAACTTTTCAAACCAACTCAAACGCTATCAAACCCGCCGAATAGATTTGATAAATCCGTGGTTTTCTGCCAATTTGCAACTTTATTTAATGCTTCTCCATGCAAGTTAAAGAAGGGTCTTATTACATACAAAATCAGAAAGTTACTGATCTGGCCGCCCGGTTCGGCACGCCACTCTACGTGTACGACGGCGAAAAAATCATCAGACAAATTCAACAACTACAGGAGGCATTTGCGGGTATTGACCTGAAAATCAAGTATGCCTGTAAAGCCCTGACGTCTATTTCCGTACTTAAGCTGATGCGTAAGCACGGCGTTGAACTGGACGTAGTCTCACCCCAGGAATTGCAGATTGGCTTACGTGCGGGCTATACCGGTAGTCAGATCAATTTCACTCCGAGCGGGGTTAATTTTGAGGAAATCGAATTTGCGGTAGAAAACGGAGCCTTTGTCAACCTCGACAACCTCGATGTTCTGGAAAAATTTGGCCAGAAATACGGCTCTTCCAAGCCCTGCATGATTCGCATCAAACCCAACGTTGCGGCGGGGGGGAACGCGAAAATCATGACGGCTCACGAAGGTTCCAAGTTCGGAATTGACATTCGCCAGCAGGCAGAAATTCTGGCTTTGGTGGAGAAATACGATCTGAAAATCGTAGGCCTGCATCAGCATACGGGTTCGGATGTGAAAGAAGCATCGGCCTTTATTGAAGCCGCCAGCCGGATTTTTGAATTTGCCATGGCCTTCCCCGATCTTCAGTGCATTGACCTCGGAGGAGGGTTTAAAGTAGCTTACAAAGAAGGCGATTATACCACCGACATGGAAAGCTTCGGCAAAGAGCTATCCGCTTTTTTCCTTCAATTCTGCGAACGGTACGGGCGTAAACTTCAGCTCTGGTTTGAGCCCGGTAAGTATCTGGTGAGCGAGTGCGGGTATTTGCTGGTACAGGCCAACGTGGTGAAGCAGGCTCCCGGCCGGACCTTCGTAGGCGTGGATTCGGGTCTGAATCACCTGATTCGTCCCATGATGTACGATGCGTACCATCACATTGTCAATGCGTCCAATCCAGACGATAGCGTTCAGGAAACGTACGATGTGGTAGGTTACATCTGCGAAACTGACAATTTTGCCCTGGGTCGTACGCTGAACCAAGTAACCGCGGGAGATATTCTGGTTTTACTAAACGCCGGGGCCTATGGATTTGCCATGAGCAGCCAGTATAACAGCCGTTTCCGGCCCGCGGAAGTATTGATAGTAAACGGGGAAGCTCATCTGATTCGCCAACGCGAAACGATGGAAGATATTCTGAGAAATCAGGTTGAAATTGACGTATAAAGGGCGTTTGAAAAGGTTTGACGAAGCTAGATCTGGTTTGAAGAGGCTTTTCTAGCTCATTCGTGGGGCCAATTTGGCAGAAGTTGTATTGATGCCGCATTAATATCAATGCGGGCGTCGGCCCTGAAGAGTGATCGTAGTTATTCTTACTGATGCATAGATAACTAACAGGCAATAAAAAAATCCCGAAGCAGGCTTCGGGATTTTTCGTTAAGAACTATTTCTTTCGGGCGAAGTAAAAAAGCTGCGACGGTAAGTACTTCAGTTTTTCACTCAGGGTAAAATACCCTTTACCATTTTTCTCAAAGCAGACGGCTTCTCCCTGAGGCTCAAAGACGTACGGCAGCATGAGTTTGTAGCTGGAGTAAATAACGTCCTCAATGGGTTCGTTTACATCATCCCGATTCCAGAGGTACATGGTCGTGTAGTTTCTCAGGATGATCTGCTTGCCGTCCGATGAAAAATCACCACTGGTAATCATGTACATGGGTAAATCACAGACGTACATGGCTGGCATGGGCTTGTCAAAATCCTGCGGATAAGCCAGTTTATACAGCTTGGAAAGGCCCGGACTTTTGGTAATGACGTAAATGTCCTGCGTGATGGGTTCAATCAGAATGGCTTCCGTATCGCGACTGCCTTCCGGGTAATAAAATACAATCCGATCGTATTGCTCTACCTTCGAATCCACGGACTGGGGTTCTTTGAAGCGATAAATGTAATACTCAGGGTATTGCTGAAGGTTATCGCCCGTATCCGCCAGATAAATGTAATTGGTGCTGTCTTTTTTGTCGAAGAATAAATCCATATCCTCCCAATCTCGGTTGGGGAACGGCAAATCAACCCGGCCTTTTAGCTGACCCCGGTAGTTGATTAATGAAAGACGGTTGGGGTTATTGCCATCTTCCTGCACCCACAAATGCCCGGGCATTGAACGGCTGTCGGCCATGCCTGAAGCTTCGTCTATAGTTCCAGCGGGAATACTATGGGACTGCTCGTACTCAAAAATATAGGGGGGCGGCTCTGGTTGAGAACGTGTCAAGCCTGTAACCATCAACCCTAATACAATGACACGGAGCGTACTCATCTTTATCGGCGGTACTTTTCTCATCACTACAAAAGAACTAAGGATCAGCTCTATATCAAAAAAAGTATACGAATCTCCTCTTATAAATCAAAAAACTCTGTAAATAGTCTAAGAAAATAAGACTACTTACAGAGTTAATATCGGTGTAACTTAGGATAATATGATCGAATTACTCAGCCCGCCAAACTTCCTGACTACCGCCCATGGACAGGATTTCCAGGCGTGGGGGGGAAGGTAACAACACCATCTTGGCATCCAGGTTGGGGAAGTCTTTCAACGTTACCCAAACCCCATCACCGGGGCCAATCTCAAATTCTTCGAGTCCGGTTTCTTCATTGACTACCTTTTCGTACTGAGTCCGGGGCAAATACGCCGTAGGCAGCAATACGTCCGTGTCGGGGCAGAAGTTGGCGTGTACCCGCTGAAGGATTTCTTCAAATTCGTCACCGTATTCGTCTACAAAATCATCTTCCAGAGCTTCCAGCGTTTCTTCTGCATCGTCGTAACCGGGATGGTCGTATCCCATCTCCCGCAGGGCAAAGCGTTTGGATAACAGATTTAATAAAGTATCATTTAAGGCCTGAGTGTTCATAAGGTCGTGTATAGAAATATAGAGAGACGCGGCAAAAATAGAGGCAAATCACGAAAAAACTAACATTACCGCATCGTCTTGTTTCATTGAGTGATGAAGGAGTTTTCAAAAATGCTGTAATCCCAGAATTGCTGAGCATCCGAAAGGAGGTGCCCGTTCTGAATGGCGAGTGGAGAGGGAATATTATTAAAATATAAACTGCCCGTTCCCAGCCCCTGAGGCAGGGAATTCTGAAACTCTCCGGCGAACTGAGCGATGGCATTAAGCCCAATATTAGACTCCAGGGCCGAAGTGAGCCACCACTTGATTTTCAATCGGTTCGCAATTTCAATCCATTCCTTGCAGGCGGTAAATCCGCCCAGTAACGTAGGTTTAAGTATGATATATGGGGGTTGTAACTTCTTGAGCAACCGCATTTTATCCATATAATCGTAGACCCCAATCAACTCTTCATCCAGAGCAATGGGAATGGGGGAGTATTCACACAGAGCGGCCATGGCTTCGGGCTGCCGGGGCTGAATGGGCTGCTCAATGGAATGAATACCGAGTTTGGCCAGCTGCCGTAACTTTTCGCTGGCTTCTTCGGCTTTCCAGGCTCCGTTGGCATCAATGCGAAGGGTTATCTCTTCCGGGGAATAGCGGGCCCGAATAAACTGAAGGCATTCCAGCTCCTGCTGAAAATCCAGAGCTCCAACTTTCATCTTGATGGTTTTGAAGCCCGCTTCCAGTTTTTGCCGGATTTGCTCCTGCATCCAGTCCTGGGAACCCATCCAGATCAGCCCGTTGATGGGAATCTGACGGTCGCCCTCGCTAAACGTATTTTTAAATACCTGACGTTTCCCATCATTCAGCAAGTCGCGAAGGGCGGTTTCGAAGCCAAAACGAATGGCGGGGTATCGCTGGTCGATGATCTGACTCAGAATCAGATCCAGATTCCAGCTGAACACTTCCAGCTCGTAACGATTAAAAGCCTGACAAACTTTTTGCAGGGTATGTTCGAAATTAACGTAATCAGGACTCAGCCCTACCAGTGGACTGGCTTCACCCAGGCCAAAAACGTAAGGATTTTCTTCGTCGAAAATCTTCAGGTAATACGCTGTGTGCTGGGTAAGGGTACCCCTGGACGTGCCGGCGGCAAACCGGAAGTCAAGAATATGCTTGTGAACCAGCACTTTAAGAGACATACTGAAGGGAGGTAATTAGTTTAAAAGGGGGCAAAACTACACATTTAGCCGCGTTTTGTCGTTCTTTGCCGCATTAAATCCATTCGGAGCCGCAAAAATCACTCATTTACACTTACCCAGCTATGGGTCACCTGATACTTTTATTACGACGAATTTTATTCCCTTTTTCCTGGCTTTACGGCTTTATTACCGACTGGAGAAATAGCCTGTATGACCGGGGTATGTCCCCGTCTGCGTCGTTTGAGATTCCGATCATCAGTGTGGGAAATCTTACGGTGGGTGGAACCGGAAAAACGCCTCATCTGGAATACCTGATCCGCTTATGTAAGCCTTATGCCCCGATGGCAACGCTGAGTCGGGGATACGGCCGGAGCACCCAGGGGTTTCGGATGGCTTCGCCGCAGGACTCGGCGGCAACGCTGGGCGATGAGCCTATGCAAGTATACCAAAAATTTGGTAAAGATATTCGCGTGACGGTGGGAGAGAAGCGAGCCGAAGCCGTCGAAAAGTTACTTTCGCTCCACCCCGAAACCGGTTTGATTTTACTGGATGATGCCTATCAGCACCGGGCCATCCAGCCCGGAGTGAACCTGCTGCTAACCGATTATCATCACCCTTTTTATCAGGATTACCCTTTTCCCGCCGGAAACCTGCGGGAACGTCGGCACGGAGCTGCCCGGGCCGATGCCATTATCGTGACCAAATGTCCGGAAAACCTAAGCCGCGAAGAGGAGAAAAAAATCGAAAAAAAAATTTCGGCGTATTCGAAAGCTCCCGTGTTTTTTTCGGGCATTCGGTACGGTACACCTCTGAACGATGCCGGACAGCACCCCCCGCAGGCTCCGGCAGTAGTGGTGTCGGGTCTGGCCCGACCTGAGCTTTTGGAAACCTACGCGAAATCCCGCTTCCGGGTGGACCATCACCTGGCCTTTGGGGATCATCACGCGTACACTTCGGGCGACTGGCAAAAGATAAAAGCAGCCCTGAACCAAACGGCTCATGCCGAAGCCTGGGTTCTGACCACTGAGAAGGATGCGGTAAAATTAAAAGCCGTAAGTGACAGTCCTTCAGTAATTTATATACTGCCGATTGAAGTGTATTTTCTGGAAAATAATCCGTTACATTTTGACCCGTGGTTACTGAAATCATCAGGTTTTATCGTTAAAAAAGCTTAAGTCCCCTGCCATCGGAAATTTGCTCGTATTTTTGAAATCGTGAAACTATATCAATTCCTATTCTCAGTTGTTCTGACGGTGTGGTCGCTGACCTCCATGGCCCAAACGACACCCGCTCCTTTACCCAACGCTCCCGGTGAAGTAACGATCAAGCCGGGGGATAACCCCGCCGCCCGCGGAAAAATTCTGGATGACTCCACCAAGCAGATTTATGGTCCAACGACCTCGCGTTATTTTCTGGAAGAAGACGTCTTCAACAATCGTAAAACGCTGTATACGATCGATACGAATTATATTGACTTTCACCGGTTTAGCTACGAATTCAGGAATAATAAATGGTATACGGATCTGGGCGTGATGAACACCGCCCTGCGTCCGCTGTTCTTTGAAGCCCCGCAGCAGATTGGGGCTCAGCTGGGCTATGATTCCTACACGCCCTACACAATCAAACCTTATCAGGTAAAGTATTACGATACGAAATCTCCTTTTACCCAGGCGTATTATGTGCAGGGTGGGAACGGTCAGAGTGTGCTTCAGTTCGATTTGTCGCGTAACATCAATTCACAGTGGAACCTGGGCCTGCACGTGGAACGTAACATCAGTAGACGACAGATCAATCTGGGAGCGGCCCAAACCCGCAGTCAGCGTGATCTGGGAGGCTTCTGGAATTTTGTGGTTCACACGAATTACCATACCAAAGACGACAAGTACGCCATTCTGGCTCACACCAATATTTTCGAACATACCATCCGGGAAACGGGGGGGATTTATCCGGAAACCGATCCGCTTAAAGCTAATTGGAATACCATTCTGGAAAGTCCCCGGGAAGCCCTTGAAATGTTAACCTCCGCCTCCAGCCGGGACCGCCGGAATTCGTTTCATGTCTATCAGGAATACGTACCCGTTAAAGGTTTTCAGGTGTATCACGTGGGAGACTATACTACGCGTTTCAATCGCTTCCGGGATAACAACTTCCAGAATGCCACCCGGACGGGTTTTTACAATAACATCATCGATCACCGGTCTTCGGCCGATACGCTGCTGGCTCAGGCCAATTACTGGTTACTGGAAAACAAGTTTGGTCTGAAAGGAGCGTACAAGGGATTCAATTACCGCGTTCACCTCCGGCGGCGGGATTATGGCGTTAACCAGCGTTCCAGAACAACGGTCAACGGGTCTGATTCCGTTTACGTCACGACGCATCCCGTCGTGATTGATGGCGTTACCTACAACCCCACCAAGAGCTTTACCGTGGCTAACCTGACCCTGATTGATAACGTAAACCGCCGCCGGAATGAAAACTTCCTGGGTGCGTGGCTGGCGTATTACTTCAAAGACAGTACCAGGGTCGAAGCCGAAGGGGAATACCTGGTCGGAGCCGACTACCGGATTCATGGCAATTATTACGGAAAATGGTTCAAGGCCACGTTCACCAGTACGCTGAATTCGCCTACCTTATTGCAGGAGCAGTTTTATAGTCCGATTCTGAGCTGGAACAAGAACCTGTCCAATGTATTTACCAACCAGATTCAGGCTTCGGCTCCGATCAAAATCCGGGACTTACTGATTGAACCCAGCCTCCATTACAGCCTGACCAAGAACCACATTTATTTCGATTCCAGTTCAGTGGTGCAGCAGGAGAATAGTCCCATCAGCGTGTACCGGGCCGGGGTAAATCTGTCCTGGCGAAGGGGTAAATTCAGTACCTCACACCTGGCTTATCTAACGACTACCTCCGGGCCGGATCTGATTCGGATGCCGAAAGTACAGACCCTGTCCAAAGTTGGATTTGAATTTATCTATTCAAAAGTGATGTACGTACAGATTGGCCTCGATGCTCATTACCGTTCGGCGTATTACGCAGACCTGTATCAGCCCCTTTCCAATCAGTTTTATCTGAATAATAAATTCAAAGTCAACGGCTATGTGCAGCTCGATGTTTTTGCCGATGTTCGCATCAACCGCGTTCGGGTATTCGTGCAGATGAAAAACGTCGCTGATGGCATCATTCCGCGTAACTTCATGCCTACACCTTTCTATCCGGGAATGAAACGGGCATTCGGCTTCGGGGTGTGCTGGCCGCTGTTTAATTAATAGAGAATAACTGAAGGAATGAATGCTCGATTAAAAAGAAAATCAGGGGATCGGTACTAAAAAATGAGTATGTAAAGTATTGGCAAACAGGAGCGTATAAGATTCATGTTCATAGATTTCGTCACTACTGGAATTCTAAAGACTTTTCATTGTTCTGAAATAGGGAGAGATGTGTCCCGAATGGAGGAGCAATGAGTGAATACGGGAAACGCACTCCTTCCCTGATTTACTTATTGAGAACTGAACACGAGCCTGAGGAATGCGAGAAGTCATTGATTCTATCATTCACTCACTCAAAATGGATTAATCAAGATGTCTTTCCTTTCCGAATCGGCTGCTTATATCTGGGAAAGATATTCACCCGAAACGATTTCAAAAATCAGTGTGATCGTACCCAGCCGACGGGCCGTGTATTTCTTCAAGCAGGAACTGGCGGCTTTATCGGATCGGCCTTTTCTGTCGCCGGAAATCATCGCCATGGACGATTTCATCCTGGAACGGGCTCAGGTGCAGGAAATCGACCCGGTAGCCTTACTTTTTGAGTTATACGATACCTTTAAGGGAATCGATCCACAACTGGATTTTGATCGCTTTACCAGCTGGGCTCCGGTCGTACTGCGGGATTTTGATCAGATTGATTTATACGGCTCCAGTGCCCGCGAAGTTTTTAGCTGGGTAGAAGCCGAAAAAGCCATTGAACGCTGGGGACTGAAGGATAAAGGTCTTACCGATCAGGTGTACTCGCAGAATTACTTTCGTCTCTTCGATAACCTGCTAAGCGTGTATAACCAGCTTAGGGTCAGACTTGAAGCTCAGGATCGGGCCTATCGCGGCATGGCGTATCGCAAGGTAGCCGATAACATCGAAGCGATTTTCATTGATCAGCCCAGTCATGATTTCTATTATTTTCTGGGATTCAATGCCCTGAGTGCCTCAGAAGAGCAAATCCTGCGAAAGCTGAGTTCGCTTAACCGGGCTGAGATGCTGTGGGATGCCGATGCCTATTACCTGAAAGGGAACCACGAGGCCGGGCGTTTCGTGCGTAAATACCTGAACGATGCCGAGTTGAGTCGCGGCGAATGGAACAAACGGTTCCGGCATTACAAGTCTTTCCCGATGGATCCGGAAGTTCCCTCGGATTTATTGACTAAGCCCAAATCATTCAGGGAGATAGGTCTGACCAATGCGACGATGCAGCCCAAAGTAGCGGCTCACGTGCTGAAGCAATGGCTGGAAGAAACGGACCAGCCTGACTACCAGCCGCAAACGGCGGTGGTGCTGGGCGATGAAAACCTGCTGATGCCCATGCTGGCTTCCATTCCAGAAGAACATAAGGATTTTAACGTAACCATGGGGGTTTCGCTGCGGAGTAGTCTGTTGTATTCGCTGGTGGAAAGCCTCTTTGAATTGCAGCGAAACGTAGTAGAGTTTCGGAAAAAGGACGGAGCGGGAACCATAACCGTACCGAAATTCAGTTACAAGCACATTACCAAGATTCTGCATCATCCCTTCATTCAGAATTACTGGATGGAGCAGGAAGAGTCGTTTCGACCCTTACTGCGAACGCTGAAAAATGAAAACCGGCTGTTCGTGGACGAAAAAGAACTGCGGGAGCTGGCGAATAACGAGCCTTTAATCCGGGTACTGTTCACCCGCTGGGGAAATGACTCTAAAAAGGCCACGCAATCTTTATACGATCTGATTGATCTTTTACGGCCGCTTTACCTCGGAAAAGAGGCCATTGAAACGGAATACCTCTACGAGTTTTATACTATTCTGAAACGACTGGAACAGCTACTGGCCGAACGAAAGGAACCCGTCTCGATTAAATCGTACCGACGGTTTCTGCTGGAGTTACTGCGTCAGACGAAGATTCCTTTCTCCGGGGAACCCGCCGCTCCCCTGCAAATCATGGGGATGCTGGAAACGCGTTGCCTGGATTTTGATCGGGTCATCATCCTTTCGGTTAATGAAGGAACGCTGCCGACGGGAAAGAAACAGAATTCGCTTATCCCTTTTGACGCGGCTCAGGAGTTTGGTTTGCCTACGTACATGGACGCTGATGCGGTGATGAGTTACCATTTTTTCCGACTGATCCAGCGGGCAAAGGAAGTGATTTTCCTGTACACCCAACCGGGAGGCGAAGGCCCGAAATCGGAAAAAAGCCGTTTTCTACTGCAACTCAAACACGAATGGGAAGAAAGTAACAAGACGGAGTCGACCCTGAAAAGTCAGATCGTTGAATTCAAAACTTCGCAGACCGAAACTACGGAAGACACCCAGTTAGTTATTTACAAGACCCCCCGGATTCAGGAAGAAATTCTGCAAAACCTTACCCAGCGAGGCGTGTACGCTACGCACCTGAATATGTATTACAAGTGCTCCCTCCAGTATTACTTCAAACGGATTGCGGGGGTGGCCGAGGAGGAGGAAGTGTCGGAAAAACTCGAAGCGAACGATTTTGGGGTTTGGGTACACGAAGTTCTGGAGCGAATTGACCGGGAAATGATGGAACGCCACGTCCGGCAGTATCAGGAGCTGGATTACGAGCAATTCATTCGGCAAATCCCGGCTCGGCTGGAAGCGGTTTTCCAGGATAAATTCAAAGGACAGGTGATGGACGAAGGACAGAATCTGCTGCTCTATAACATTGCCCGCCGGAATCTGAAAAATTACTTTCAGATGCGGATCGAAGAATTAAAGGCGGGCCATCAGGTCGAAATGCTGGCCCCTGAACAGAAACTGACGGCCAGTTTTGACTACAAAGGCCATCAGGTGCTCATTTCCGGTAAAATTGACCGACTCGAACGGGTCCATGATCAAATCCGGATTGTGGATTACAAAACGGGTAAGGTCGAAGCCCGGAACCTGGACGTCAAGGCCAGTCAGGATCTGGAAGAACTGCACGAACACTTCCTGACCAATGAAGACTGGGAAGTATTACGACAGCTCTGGCTCTATAAATATCTGGTGCTGAAGCAAAATCAGAAACGGGTGGGCGGAGTAGAGTTATCGGCTTCGCAGGTCGTGCAGCCAGGTATGATTTCCTTCCGAAACCTTTCGGCGGGATTTATGGCTCAGGAGCAATTGCGTTTCCGTACGGATGAAACGCCCGAAACCTTCATTGAAGATAGTGAGCAGATGCTGACGCAGTTTCTGGATGAGTTACTCAACGAAGATACCCCGTTCGAGCAAACCCTGAATCTCAAGAACTGCGAATACTGCGACTACTCCCGAATCTGCGGTCGCGGCGTTTAGCAATCGGCTGGCGGTGTTTTTTTAGGAATGTTCAGAATACTTCTTTAGAAAGCATATGAAATATACTCGCCTGGGATCTTCTGAGTTAATCGTCAGTGAAATTGCTTTTGGTGGCATGTCGCTGGAACCGACAACCGCCACGGCACTGATTCAGGAGGCTTTTGACAAAGGAATTACGTTTTTTGATACGGCCGATATTTACAACAAAGGTGAAAACGAGCGAATGATGGGCGAGGCCCTGCGTTCCCATCGCAAAGAAGTGATTCTGGCCACCAAAGTAGGCAATCAGGAAAAGGCCAGCGGGCCGGGCTGGGACTGGAATCCTTCCAAAGCCTATATTCTGGAGTCCGTGGAGAAGAGCCTGAAACGCCTGCAAACCGACTACATTGACTTATACCAGTTGCACGGAGGTACGATGGACGATCCGATGGACGAAACCATCGAAGCCTTCGAGTTACTGAAAGAGCAGGGCAAAATCCGGGCCTATGGCATTTCTTCCATTCGCCCCAATGTCATTCAGCAATACGTTAACCGCTCGAACATCGCCAGTGTCATGATGCAGTACAGTTTACTGGATCGCCGTCCGGAGGAACATTGCCTGGATTTACTGGCTGAGCATAACATCAGCGTACTGGCCCGGGGGAGCGTAGCCCGGGGATTACTGGCCGGAAAAACGCCCGAACCCTACCTGAATTACCATGAACAGGAAGTGCAGGAGGCCGCCGAAGCCGTTGCTGCCTTAAGTTCCAGGGAACGCAACCGGGCGGCAACCGCCATTCGGTACGCCCTGTTTCCGAAAGCAGTAGCCTCGGCAGTGGTAGGTATTCGTACCCAGGAACAGCTGGCAGAGGCCTTACAGGCCGGAGAGGCGAGCCTGAGTCCGGAAGAATATACCGAACTGGGTCAGGTACTTTCCGCCGCTAATTACCAGGAACACCGCATGAACTGAGCCATGAGCAGCCGAGGCATTAAAAATACCCGTTTTTTTTCGAATGAACGCCTGACGCAGTTTCGCCAGCAGATGGATCCGGCGGCGGATGCGGTAATAGCTTCCGTGGCCGGCGGCGGCGTTACCGAGGTCCGGAACTTACTACTGGAACGAACTGCCGGGAAAATTCCGCTCCGGGATAATGCCTGGTGTAGAGACTTTTATGAGCATAACGCAACATTACCAACCTGGACGAATCGCGGAGCGATGGAACGGGGAATGGCGTTGTTTCAGGAACATAAAGATCTTATTACGGTGTTGCTGGGCTGTTTATCGCTGCCTTACACCTATCTTGGAGCCGACGGAGTTCAGGTGTTAATGCTTTCGCAACGCATGCAGAAAGATACCCGGAAGCGTCTGGAGGAAACGGGAGAGTTTGTATTCGGAATAACCGAAGCAGAAGCCTGGAAAGGTCCGTTTCCGGAGGCCATCGAACGCATTCTGAACGTGAGGCTGATTCACGCGGCCGTGCGGTGGTTTTCTCTGCATTCGGGTAAATGGAATGCAGCCTGGGGCATGCCGGTTAATCAGGAAGACATGGCCGGTACGAATTTGTCCTTCAGTTACCAGATTATTCAGGGCTTGCGAAAGATGAAGGTTTCCTTGAGCGAAGACCAGGAAGAAGCGTACCTGCATTTCTGGCGGGTAGTGGGCTGGATGAGCGGAGTAGACGAGGAGGTCTTGCCGGTAAATCTGAGGGAAGCGTATGTCCTGAATCAGGCCATCGCCCGCCGATCCTTCCGGCCTTCAGCGGAAGGACAGTTACTGGCGAAAGCTCTGATCACAACCATGGAAGAAGATGTACCGGAACCCCTGAAAACGCTCCCGACGGCTCAGATGCGTTACCTCTTGGGCGATGAATGGGCCGATCAGCTGGGGTTACCTTCGGTCCGGCTGGAAAAAAAGCTGGTGCAGTGGATTCCCACAGGCTTATTTTTCAAAAGACCCATTTGATTATTTCGGCAGAACTGAGCAACTTGCGGCCCTTTTAGGGGTTGAGTACATAATCGCTGAACCTTTTTATTCAACAGACATCTATGACATTTCAAGAAGTAGACGCCAAAATTAAGCAACTGGCTGCCCAGAAGGGCGGAACGGGTGACGTTATAAAGTTTCAAACCGACGAGGGAAACATCGTCATTGACCGAGATGGTACCGTCCATAACGACGACCGTGAAAGCGACGTAACCATTGGTATCAGTGCCAAAGACCTCAGCAAACTGATGACGGGCGACCTGAATCCCATGACGGCTCTGATGTTCGGCAAAATTAACATCAGCGGTGATATGTCACTGGCCATGAAACTGAAAGATCTTTTCTAGGCGATCCACGAAATCCATGAGTCCGGCAAACCCTGATGAACCATTTCATCAGGGTTTGCTATTTATAATGTTGAATGAATGAAGGCGTGAATGATAGAATGATTGTTGCATTATTTTATACACGAGGTGAAGAAGTAAGACTAGATATAATTCACCAAATGAAGAATTGAGAGTACATCACAGAAGAAGCGATAAGTATACCTCAAGGCCCCAAACAGTAAACCGTAAACAGAAAACGAAACCATGTCCATTATTGCTCAATCTACGATCTGTGCACTGGCGACTCCGGTAGGCATTGGTGCCATTGCCGTGATTCGCGTGTCAGGTTCCGATACATTTCCCATTGTCCAGAAGCTTTTTCGGGGGAAAAACCTCTCGGAACAGGCCAGTCACACGATACTTTTCGGGACGATTCGGGACGAAGAAGGTAGTATCGTAGATGAGGTATTACTCAGTTTATTCAGAACACCCCATTCCTACACGCGGGAGGATACCGTTGAAATCTCCTGCCACGGCTCGGCGTTTATCATCCAGAAAATTCTTCGGTTACTGATCCGTAACGGCTGTCAGATGGCCCAGCCCGGGGAATTTACCCAACGGGCTTTTCTGAACGGGCAGCTGGACTTAGCTCAGGCCGAAGCCGTGGCTGACTTAATTGCGTCAGATAATGATGCCAGTCACCGGGCGGCCATTCACCAGATCAGGGGTGGGTTTTCCAAAGATATCGCCCAGCTCCGGGAGCAGCTCATTCACTTTGCTTCACTGATTGAATTAGAACTGGACTTTGGCGAGGAAGACGTCGAATTCGCCGACCGCGATCAGTTACGCCGCTTAATTAATGCCATCCGCCAGACGCTGAAGCCCTTGATTGATTCCTTCAGTCTGGGTAACGCCCTCAAAGAAGGGGTGCCGGTAGCCATTGTGGGACCGCCTAACGCGGGTAAGTCTACGCTGTTAAACGCCCTGCTGAACGAAGAAAAGGCGATTGTCACCGATATCGCGGGAACCACCCGGGATGTCATTGAAGACACCCTGATCATCAGCGGCATCAAGTTCCGAATTCTGGACACGGCCGGGATTCGCACCACCCAGGATCGCGTAGAAGCCATTGGCGTAGAACGCTCGCTGGAGGCTCTGACCCGGGCCGAGATTATACTCAAACTAAGCAGTCCGGACGTGGCCAGTGCTGAATTTGAAGAGCTGTTTGCCAGTCGGGTAGGCGATCAGAGCCGGGTCATCAGCATTCACACCAAGTCGGACTTATCCGCTGACAATCGCTCGGATTTAGCCATTTCCGCTGCTACCGGACAGGGAATTGAGGCGTTAAAACAGATCTTACTGGAGCGAGTAACTCAGCAGCGGACCAATGATACTGTGGTTACTAATTTGCGGCACTTCGAGCATCTGACCGCCACGGATCTGGCTCTGGAAAGAGCTTTGAGTGGCCTGGATAAAGGCATTACGCAGGACTGGCTGGCTATGGACATCCGGCAATCATTGATGCATCTGGGAGAAATTACGGGTCAAATCACGACGGATGATCTTTTGGAGAATATTTTTTCCAAGTTCTGTATTGGAAAGTAACCATACTTCAACTGTTCCAGGTGTTCGTCCAAAGGACGCCATTTGGAACGAACGATGAAAAGCAGTTAACTGCCCTCTATCCACTTTTCTAATTACACTCATCAGGCTTGACACTTGGACCAGCGGAGAAATGGCAATCAGGAATTCAGGGAAAAAGAAAAAAGAAGGCAGTGGAGCGTTAAAGAAAACAGTTCTGTACAAGTTATGAAATAGCTAAAAGAGGGCTCTCCAGTACCTATCCTCTTTGTGTTTTCTGTAATTAAGTATGTGACTTACTTATCTTTAGCTCACTGAATCGGTTGGAGGAGTAGCTGCCTTGAAAACGGGTTCACTAAAAAGCCTACCCATGACGATGAGTAGGCTTTTTTTATAAGTATAATCCGCAGAAGCTTACTTCTGAGCCAGTCCGCCGAGTTGCTTCTTGATCCAGTCGATGTCCGACTTTAGAGAAGCAGTTTCTTTGTGCAAATCAGCGTTCTCGCCGCGTAGCTTGCTATTTTCAGCTTCAAGCTTCTCCACCTTTTCAATGAGAGCTTTAATGGCGATCAGGTTCACGCCGTCAAAATCCGCCTGATTGATCGACTTCTCTTCCCCAATCGTGCCTAATTCATCCTTGCCAAAGGCGGCGTAGAAATCCTGAGCCATCGGGCCGTAGTGGCGGTGTTGCTTTGAATTCTGACCTTTGTAGTTCCAGGAACCTAAACGCATCTGACTGATTTTACGCAGAAAGGAAGCACCGTCCGCTGAACGGAAATTCTCCTTACGGGTAGAGTCGGAGATAACAGACCAGGAGTTTCCACCAGATGGAAGACTCATGCCTATTTCTAAAGAATTCGAAGTATAGAACTCATATCCACCATTAAATTTCATTTTCATTTGATCGGGAGCAGTATTATTGACCAAATTATTTACCATTGAAAACAATCCGTCACCAATAATAAAGGAACCTTCCTGGTTATTAGTAGATACGTGTGTTCCTAAAGCAGAAGATCGATGTCCAGTTGCTTTTACTCGATACCCAAGTGCTAAAGAATTCCCTCCTCTAGCCTCTGCTAGAACTCCTATCGCAGTAGCTCCCCATTGATCCGCTATATTGGCTGCACCAATGGTAGTCGTATAAGAACCAATAGACTTATTATCATATCCAAGAGCGGTAGAAGCCAACCCTGATGCTTTAGTATCTAATCCACTGGCGAATGAGTATTTCCCAACAACATCAGGAAGTGGATAATGCAATAGTAAATAAGGTGTCACAGTGTTTGCTCTGAGTGCTCCCAGGGAAGCGTGCCAAACAAATCTGGTACCCAGGCCCGTAGTGTCTTCCCCAAACAACACGGTTTTACCAGGAGCTACGTTTAAAAAAGCCTTGGGAGTTGAAGTGCCAATCCCCACCTGAGCATGTGAAGAAAAAGCTGCGACCAGAAGTCCAGCAGTAAGTAGAAGGTGTTTCACTAGTGTAGATAGATCAGGTAAATGGACAATGAGAAAGCGAATATACATCGGGAAAGACACTTAGTTACCCATCGGTTCGCTCAAAAGATGAAGTTGAATCCTCCGCCAGTAAAGTCCAGGCGAGCAGTTCATAGTAACTACTAATGCGGATAAGTTTAGAAGTGACTGAAGCGATTGAGGCAAAGGTTACTATAGAGGTAAAAGTGTGGTAGAATACAATCAACAAAGCCGTCCTGTCAGGACGGCTTTGTTGATTGTAAGTAAGTACCTGAAAAGTTAAAGTGACCGTCTGTAGGCCTGGTCTAAACCGGCACTGGCTGGCAGAAGGTCATAGCCTGGTATGGTAAAACTGGCAAAAGGCGGGAGTAATCCATTCAGTCCGGTTTGAGGTCCTGCAAAAGCCTCGGTCCGTCCCCGGTCCAAAGGATTGGGCAGGCTGACGTCTTCCCGTTGAAGGATGTTTCTGCCTCGTATAATAAACATATCACGGCCCTGGGCACGCGGATCAACCAGCGTAATATTCTGAGCAACCACCAGTCCGACTCCAGCGATTCTACGGGCTTCCAGAATGGTGTTATTGGCAGTCCAGGTTCCCAGGGTAGTCTTGCTGGAATATACATCGGTAACCCCCTGAAAGCGATCCTTCACGCGAAAGGCGGGAGATCCGTCAGCCGCGGGTACCTGTTCGAAGTTAGACCCAAGATCGGCAACGCTGAAACCGGGGACAGACCAGCCGTTTCCATCCGAACCCTGTACAAAACAATCCTTTTTTCCCGCTGCTTCAGGCTTAGGAGTAAAGTCAGGCCGGGCGATAAATTGACCACCCCGGATCAGAAAGCGAGAACCAAAGTTAGCTTCAGGTAAGATTTGTCCTACCAATTGTCGATTTCCATCAGCGGCAATAATGACTTGAAAACGACTATTAGGTACAGTGCTCCAGGTTCCCAGCTCTTTCCCGAAGGTAAGAGCAACACATGGGGCATCGCTTAGTTTGGCACCCGCTTGCTTGTTGGCAGCAGGAGCAGGAGATTCAATCTCCTGCCTGTGACAACTGACAGGAATAAAGAGCAGACCTGCCAGAACCGCGTAAAGTACTTTTCGCAAAGGTTGATTGGTGTACATGTTTGATTGCATTGAGTAGATTTAGAAATACCCGTACAAGTGGCCAGGCTCGGCGGGACCAGTGACCAGATCGATCTGCTTAACAAAGGTGACCGCAAACCCTATCAGTTACAATAGGGGGAAAACATGATTTTTTTGAATAAGATAGGGGAATACGCTACCCCAGGCGATCGAGTAGTTTGATAGCGATCTGGCGTAGTTTGGTCGCTGATTTAAGAGATAGCTTTTGAACGATTCGAAGCTTGTGGTTCTCGACCGTTTTCACACTGATCGAGAGTTTGCTGGCTATTTCCAGGTTGGATTCACCCCAACCAATGAGCCCGATTACCTCGCGTTCGCGGGAGGTAAGTTTAGCCAGGTAATTCAACGCCTCCGGACCGTTGTCCCCGGTTATTGATGGGGTTGACGCATAGCGAAGTCCCTGCTGCAACTGTTGCAAACAGAAACGCAGGTCCTGGACTGAAAAGCTGGTGGGTAAAAGACCACTTAAATCCAAAGAGTTGAATAGTTGATGGTTGCCTTCCAGAGATAGAAATACAATGCACTTGGTGGCCAGCTTTGGGGTAGCCCGGATCTTTTGAAGCAAACCAAACGTGCCCTGGTAAAGCGAAAGCTGGGGCGGCTGAACCAGGAAGAAGTCAGGAGCTAAAAAGTGAACGGCCTGGTGGATGGGTGCTTCGTGGTTTTCCAGGTTGATCAGGAGGTAATCATCAGATAATGAATGAACGATGGAAAGCTGTTCCGCTTTGAACGCAGGCAGATGATAGGCAATGGTTAGAGGCAGGCGGCATGAATTCATCAGAGTGTGGCGGATTAGTGGTAGCGTAATTTAACTACTTTTCCTATCTAACTCCTGCTCTATACGTTAACAAATTTTAAAGGGCTTCGTCCATGATCTTATCTGGTACTTAATCGTTTAGCTTATCGTTTTTTTCATGCTAGAGCCGGGGGGAAGCGTAGAGAAGGGTTGAACGATTTCTTAATTAAAATGTAAGGGCTGTATTTTTATGAGTAATGATCTGCTAATCAATGGTGGGTTTTTTCTGCATTAAAAATCTAAATAAATCTGATAGGTAAGGGCATAAAGTAAGGCTCCCTTTATCATTCGATCACTGAAAAAGCAAAGAGGAGTTACCTCAAGCATCCGAACCGTAAGTCGATGTCTGATCCCGAAGTGAATAGTTTCCCACGTGATGAGATCATCTGCTCTAACAACTCACGGGTCTGGCTGGCCACCACTCGCTCATGAGTTTGGTGAGTAGTGGCCAGATGAGTATCTACGCTACGAGCCCGATCAAAGCATAGGCAACCAGGCCTGCAAAGATAAACAGGCAGGCTTTGATTAATGCTGACAAGCAGATCCAGGCGGTTAAGGATATACGTCAAGTAGTCCAGGGTCATGCTTTTATGAGCAGTGATGAACGGTTTTACAACCTGTGAACCGCCTTTAGTGTCTATGCGTTACTAACAAAATCTAAATCAATGAAATACTATTTACTACCTGTAACCCTACTTTCGTTAGGGCTTTTATCCTGCTCAAAAGACGAAGCTGCCGTGCGTACGAAGACTGCCTGTGCTGCGGTTCGCTATAGTATGGACTACTGTCCGGTTAAAGCTTCATTGGTGACCTTTCTGGAGCCCCGCTCAGATATTCCTGTTCCGGTGTATTCCAGTACGATTTATACCTCGCAGGCAGCGGTGCTGAATCTTCCGGAAGAGTTCAAGAAAAAAGACACCGTCTTCTATCTGACTTTTCATTACGATGAACGCCGGGAGAAACAAGAAAATGCGGAAGCTCCCTACATCTTCTGTCCGGCTAACATAGGTCCTGGTCCACTCATCGTCGGCGAATCAGCCTCCTGGCAACCTTGTCGGTAGAAGGCGGCGGAGCTATGCCGGGTGAAAGGATACATAAAAACTTTTTTGAAGAACGGGAAACCGCCGCTCACAGCCTTGGGTATTCATTTCGGTAATACATTAATGGCGGCTAAGTTTATGACGTAGGATGATTCCGTCTTTTGCAATCGGCTGAACACCGGTACCGGCGTCAGTATAGAATCTTTTACAGAGTACTCAAAACGATACTCATTTATCCTGAGTCTCCGATTAGCTCCGTAGAAACACCTCTCATCCTTTTAGAACACCGGAAGAGAGCCTGTGTAGTTAGTTTAAGGTTCAAACGAACCAAACGATGACTACACTACGTACTTTCTGTGCTTACCATCCCTCCACTCTTCAGGAGCTTTCTGACGATCAACTGCTCAGGGGAAAAGCTACACTACAGCGAATAGGACTTTTGATGCTGGGCCTCCTGGCGGTCATTGTCGGCTCTGCATTTATGCTGGAGTCGTACCTGGTGGCCGCTACCAGTTGGGCTATCATTCCGGCTTTGATAGAGTATAGCCACAAACGTAAGGCCCTTCTGACAGAAGTACAAAGCCGTAGTCGGGCTAATTAAACAGGAACGTAGTAGATTAATAAGTACACGAAAGACTTTGAAACATGATCTTGGAGAAAAAAAACAGGTACGGGCTGATTGGCAAACTCAGAGCCGTTGCGGGCCAGGGAAAAGAGCTGGCCTCCATTTTACTGGAAGCATCGCAGGTACTTTCTGCCGCTGCGGGGTGCCACCTGTATGTCGTTAGTCAGGACGCCGGGGATGAAACCTTAATCTGGATACAGGAGGTGTGGGACAGCAGGCAGGAGCACGATGAATCCCTGAATCTGCCCGGCGTGCGGGAACTGATTGCCCGGGCCATGCCACTTCTGGAGGGCAGACCGGAACCCGGAACCCCTCTGAACGTTTGGGGTGGTAAAGGACTCGATTGATCTTCGATTACTGTAGCCGTAAGCTGACCGGTACAGAACCATGTTATTCCCTAATTCATCCCCCTGTATGTCACCCCATCCCCCCGCATGGAAAGTCCAGTCAAAAATATATTACCTGGATTACGACAGGATACTTCTGACCGCTCTGGTCATTCTGCATCACGTTTTCATCACCTATGGGGCTCCCGGCGGATGGTATTTCCGGCAACCCACGACGGACGCCGTGGCTAAGGTTGGCCTAACGCTGGTGGTGGCTACGAATCAGTCCTTTTTCATGGGGCTGTTCTTTCTGCTGTCGTCCTATTTTATTGAACCATCGTATCGCCGCAAAGGAGCGAAAACCTTTGTGCTGGATCGGTTGAAGCGGTTAGGGATTCCACTGGTTTTTTATTCCCTGGTTCTTTCGCCGATCATGAATTTTCTGGTCTATCGCTATGGACATCATCAGCAGGTCACGTTTCCTGCATTCATTACGGGCTATGATCATTGGATCGATCCGGGCGTACTGTGGTTTGTCGCCGCTTTATTACTGTTTAACTTACTTTACGTCTTGCTTCGGCCGGGTTCATTACTGCAACAACACCCCATTAAGCTCCCTTCTTTTGCCGGCATTCTCGGGTTTGCGATTGCCGTTGGGTTGATTAGCTTTCTGGTGCGACTGGTCTTCCCGGTCGGCTGGGTGTGGCAGCCCGTCGGCTTTCAGCTTTGTTACTTTCCGCAGTATGCGGCTTTCTTTATGGTGGGCCTGCTAGCTCAACAAAACCACTGGTTGGACCAGCTGTCCAGTCAAACCGGGAAAAAGTTTTTCAAAATAGCTCTGGTAGCCATTTTCGTGGTATTCCCCTTGCTGTTCATCGTGACTACGAAACTATCACTAGCGATGGCTGACTTTAACGGTGGCTGGAATGGACAATCATTGGTGTTATGCTTTTGGGAGCAGATCACCGGCGTTTCCATCAGCATTGCCCTGTTGAGCTACAGCAGACAGCATTGGAACGTGAAAAGTGCCTTTTTCAGTAAGGTAGCCCGCAGCACCTATAGTACGTATATTCTGCACCCTTTGGTGGTGATTGGCTTGTCACTTTTACTGGCCGAAGTTTCCATCGAGCCTGTGGTAAAACTGCTCATCGTAGCCCCGCTAGCCCTTCTTCTGTCTTTCACTGTGGGGAGGCTGGCCTTACGAATACCGGGGGCCGATACGATTTTATAAAACATGAAGATTAGTAAAGCATGTCCGGCCTTTCATCAGTGTTCGAGGGCTTAGCTATCTAGTGCAGCGTATCTTCGGCTCACTGAATCGGCCTGAATAGTGGCGGCTTTGAAGACGTATTTACAAAAAAGCCTACTCATCGTCATGGGTAGGCTTTTTCATTCCAGTTACTATAAACCATTATTTATCCAAGCGGCTGATGGGCTCTTTTGCATTAGCCTGCTCTGACTTATTCGTTAACAGAGCTTCCGGTGGCCATGCTACAATCGCCATTAGCTCTGTTTCTATACTCAATGGCTACTGCATAGAGTGCATTCGCTTCACTAGGACGCATCACCCTGGATCCAGGACCAGTAGCTGCTCTGACTACGGTAAAGGACTGCTCTCCCGAAGCACTGGTTCAGGAGTCGTTTCCAGCTGGAAAGGCCCGTTGAGGGCCTTCCAGAATAGCTTCGTACCACTGCCCAAAGTATCTTTTCGAATAAACGGTTCTACCGACAGCTGCGTTTAAAAAATCTTTAGGTGTGGTCGTGCCCGAACATGCGAGGAAAAGGCGGCTCCCAAAAGAGCCGCGGAACGTAAAAAGTATCTCACCGTCGAAAAGTTAACATGAACATTGTGGGCAAACGACGGGATCACGATAGCGTATCATAAAAGGTTAATTCGCAGTATTTTAACTTAGGAAGAGAAAGATAACGATGCAAACCTGCTAATCGGTCCTGCCAGGCAGGGAAGCGAAAGCTGGATCTTTAAAACACTCGAATCACGCCTTTAAACTCGTACGGTTAAGAGGCTGTATGGATAGTTACTGATTAAAGTTTTATGAAAGGGTACTAGTAGTAAAACGAGGGGATAAGAGCTTATGGTATCGAGGACAACTCTGCTCATTGAGCTGATTTACTGATTATTACCTAATGCCAAAAAATCATTTGCTGAAGCTAAAGTGGTCTGACTTTTGAGTTACTTCGTCTCATCCTGGTTCCTTACAAGACAAAACCCTTCCAGCCTCACGTTAATTCCAGCCTTTATGAATGAGTCAGTCAACTCCCATGAGACCTCATCGGAAGAATACCAGACATTGATTTCCTCCTTTGCCCAGGCCTTCTGGGAAACGGATGCCAGGGGCATGGTGGTAACGGATTCCCCCAGCTGGCGGGCGTATACGGGTCAAAGTCTGCAAGAATGGCTGGGTGAAGGCTGGGCCTCCGCAGTTCATCCCGATGACCAGGCGTATGCCCTTTCGCAGTGGCAGGAAGCAGCTGGACAGCTGTGGCCCGTAAATGCAGAATTTCGACTGCAACGACCCGGCGGCGGGTGGCGGTGGACCAACGTGCGGGCTACCCCCATTCTTCATGCGGACGGAAGCGTCAAAAAATGGCTGGGCATCAATATTGACATTCAGGAAAAAAAGGAAGCCGAAGCCGCTTTACAGCAGGCTCAGCACGCGTACCAGCAAAAACTTGAGCAGCAGCTAGCCGAGCAAACCAGGCAGTTACAGGAAAACCAGGCCTTACTCAGGGCCACCCTGGACAGTACGCTGGAAATGATTCAGGTGTTCAGGGCCGTACGCAATGAATCAGGAGAAATCATTGATTTCATCTGGACCCTTAACAATCAAAGCAGCGAGCGACAGTACGGGGATGTGATCGGGAAGAGCCTGCTCACGTTAAACCCCGGCGTAAAGCAGGCCGGCATCTTTGATACGTTTAAGCGGGTATGCGAAACGGGCGTAGCCGATCAATCCGAACGGCACTACATCCACGAGCAGTTCAAAGGCTGGTTTGATCAGTCCACGGTGAAGCTGGGGGATGGCGTCGCAACCACTACTACGAACATTACCGCCCGTAAGCAGGCAGAAGCCGAACTGGAGTCTACCAAAGAACTGTTGCAGACAGTTTTGGACAGTACCCCCTTCATCATTCAGGCCTTTCACGCCCTAAGGGATGGGGCGGGTCGCATCGTGGACTTTGCCTGGATCATGAACAATGAGCGGGGTGTCAGACAGAATGGTGAAGTCATGGGCCAAAGCCTGCTGAGCCGAAACCCGGGGGTAGTGGAAACCGGCTTGTTTGAAAAATTCGTGCAGGTAACGGAGACGGGCCTCGCCATCGAGCACGAGCAGTATTACTCTCATGAACAGTTTAAGGGCCAGTGGTTTCATCAGACCCTGATAAAAATGGGGGATGGCTTCGTGATGACTACCGAAGATATCTCGGAGAGGAAACGAGCGGAACAGGAGCTCAAAGCAAGCAAGGATTTAGTACAGACGGTCTTTGATGTTTCTTTGAATCCAATAGCGTATCATAAAGCGGTACGGGACGAAAATGGGATAATCGTTGATTTTGAGTTTCAGTTGGAAAACCAGCAAGCCCGCAAGTATGCCCTTAAGAACCGAAGAGGACAGCGGTATTCAGAGGCCTATCCAGGTATCAAAGATACTCTCGTATTCAAACTCTACAAGGACGTAGTAGAGACGGGTACGGAATTGAACACCGAAGTTCAGATTACCCTCAAAGGCGTGGACCGCTGGTTTCATGTGATGGCTGCTAAACTGAACGATGGACTGGTAGCAACGGCGGTTGATATTACCCAGCGAAGAACGCAGGAGCAGGAAAACCTGCGATTGAAAGACGAAATAGCCACACTTGCTCAGGACCGCTACCGTACCTTGTTTAACTCCATCGCCGAGGGCTTCAGCATCATTGAACTGATCTTCGAAGAGACCGGTCAAGCCGTAGACTATCGGTTCATCGAAGTCAATCAGGCCTATGTCTCTCAGACGGGGCAGGCGGATCCGACGGGGAAGCTGGGCAGCGAAGTTATTCCGGGTACGGAGGATTATTGGCTGGAGGCGTACCAACAAGTGATTGCTACCGGAGAGCCTGTTTTTCTTGAAAATTATAATGATCACTCCAAACGCTGGTATAAGGCGTACGCCTCACGCATCGGTGGGTCGGGGAGCCATGACATTGCCGTGGTTTTCGAAGATATCACCGAGCGTAAACAGCGGCTGGAAAAACAGGCCTTCCTGCTTAGATTCTCTGACGCTCTCAGAACTCATGCAACGGCGGATGAGGTGGCAAACCAGGCCCTCAGGCTACTCATAGAGCAGTTGCAGCTCGATCGCAGTTACATTACGACGTATCATTTAGATGAGAATCGGGCTACCCTTGATTATCAAATCGGCAATGATACGGTTCCTCCTTTGCCCGACTACTTTGTTTTGTCGGACTATCCGGAAGCGTTCAAGGCTGTCCATGGTCAGACGTTCATCATCGAAGATGACTACGAAAGGCAGGGATTGACGGAGACTGAACAGCAAAATAGTAAGAAACTGGGCATGCGGGCTATGTTGGCCTCTACCGTACGCATGGGTCAAAGCCGACCTCTCAGCTCCCTGATGGCTATTTCTTCACGTCCGCGTCGCTGGACCCCAAGCGAGATCAAATTAGTAGAAGAAGTGGCCGAACGAACCTGGTCCGCGTTAGAAAAAGTACGAATCGAAGAAACGCTGCAAAAGACCGAAGAACGAACAAGGCTGGCGATTGAAGCGGCAAATCTGGCCACCTGGGAATGGGACTTAATTACGAATGAGGTCCATTGGAATAAGCAGCATTTTGAGTTGCTGGGTATGAATATCCGGCCTAACCCTTTGCCCGCCGAGGTGTTTATGAATCACCTGCACCCGGACGATGCCGACTCCATCAAAGCTCAGCTTCAGAAAGCTATTGACGAACGTTCGTTATACGATGCCGAATTTCGCGTGATCAGAGAAGATGGCATGATTCGCTGGATGAGCGGCTATGGCCGGGTAACGGTCGAAGGCAACGGACATCCCCTACAGGCCAGTGGCATTATGTTCGATATTACGGAGCGAAAAGAAGCTCAGCGGGCTTTAGAGGAAAGTGAAACTCGCTTATCAGCCATCTTTGAGAGTTTACCCGTCGGCATCGGCGTAGTGAATAAACAGGGCCGGATTACGCACTGTAATAAAGAGATGGAATATTTTGTGCCCACTGGCCTGATGCCTTCGATGGATGAAAATCAAAGAAACCGCTGGCAGGCACATGACGAACAGGGCCGTCCCATCCCGCCCGAAAACTTTCCCGGAGCCCGGGCCTTAAGGGGGGAACGGGTACTGCCTCCCATCGAGATGCTGTACACGCCAGCCGTGGGAAATCAAATCTGGACGCACGTCTCGGCCGTGCCCATTCGCACGAGCGAAGGAGTGATCTCGGGACCAATGGTTGTTATTTCTAATATCAATGAGTTAAAGAGAGCCGAGCGGGTTTTAAAGGAGAATGATCAGCGGAAAAATGAGTTTCTGGCCATGCTGGCTCATGAGCTCCGCAATCCGATGGCAACTCTTCGCAACGGGTTACAAATCCTCTCCATAACGGTTGCTGCGAATGCCCAGGCAAAACCAGTCCTGGAGATGATGACCCGGCAAACTGAGCATCTGGTACGGATGGTCGATGACCTTCTGGATATCAGCCGCATTAGTCAGGGGAAGATCGAACTCCGAAAAACAAGAATCAACCTGGTAGAACTCCTGAAACAGGCCAGGGAATCCATACAAATGGTAGTGCAGCAAAAGCAGCAACAGCTGACCTTCCGTTTGCCTGCTATGCCGGTTGAACTCGAAGGAGATGCCACGCGGCTCGTTCAGCTAACCATGAACCTCTTAACGAACGCATCTCGCTATACCCCGGCTCAGGGCAAAATTCACCTGAGTCTGGAGCACCGGGACATACGGCCTTCTTACGGGTGGAGGATACGGGCATTGGACTGAGTCCGGATCAACGGACTTCAATCTTTGACCTGTTCGTGCAGGGGGATAACTCCCTGGCCCGCTCGGAAGGGGGGCTGGGTTTGGGACTTACGTTAGTAAAACAGGTCGTGGAACTGCACGGCGGAACCGTAGAAGCTCAGAGTGAGGGACCAGGCCGGGGCAGTACGTTCACGGTTAGCTTGCCCACATTAACCGAAGGTCAATCAACCGCTACCCTGGCACAAGAGGTACGGCGGGATTCTCTGCGTTTGTTAATCGTGGATGATAATCCCGATGCTACCCTCACCTTGAGTATGCTCCTGGAGCTCAACGGCTATGAGGTACACAGCCGAACCAGCGGAAAGGCTGGCTTACAGGCCGCTGAAGAGTTACGGCCTGAGGTCATCCTGTTAGACATTGGCATGCCGGAACTGGATGGGTACGAAACGTGCCAGCTCATGCGTAACCAGGCTTCAGGAGCGAAAGCTTTCATCGTTGCGGTGTCAGGATATGGACAGGACTCAGACAAGCAAAAGGCCAGAGAAGCGGGATTCGATGAGCACATTACCAAACCAGTACATATGCAGACTCTTATTCAGATCATTGCGAACCGATGAAAACCCATGCATGGCATTGCTGCCAAACCTGGGAAGAGATGGCTTGGGTTAGGAGATTTCCTCGGTACACATGGGGGAGGGTCTGGTACCGTTGCCTTAACCGGGATCCTCGATGAAGTCCTTTTTCGCTACTTTTTTCTATATCGTCCTGTGTTAGGATTGGAGTTTTCGTACAAAAGACAGTCCTCCGGTTAGAACCAAACCTCCTGGTAATCAAATGGTTTTATGGAGGGCTTTAGGCCTTTTAGAAGAGGCTGAGTGAAACAATACATGCGGCAAACGAAAAAAACGTTTGCCGCATGTATAATAGCCTGGGGAATGATTTATTCGATAATTAAGGAAAGCGAGACATTCTCATAGCCAGAAATGGCCTGATTGTAAGGCCTGTTCAGGGCAATACCTGTTCCGCTCAAGCCCCCTGGAGCATAGTATCTGGCCAGACCATTCTCATCCGTTGGTTTCATAAGTTCAACGCCAATAAAAGAGCCACTGAGTACGGGTATGTGTTGAGGAATCTTTTCGCCCGTGGTGAGTACCAGACCCGTGATCGCAGTTGCCTGATAAAGACCATCTGAAGTTCGAATCCCATTGCTCAGTAACGTTCGAGTGGTTGAGGTAGGGGTATTTACCCCTAAGCTGCCGGAGGTAGGGGCCGAGATCTCAAACTCCATGTAGCCAATCAACTCCCGTTGAGATACATCTTCACGATAGATGCCGACTACTGCGTAGCACGGATACGTAACCGATTCACTGTTTACCCGAGCTTTCACTATAGATAGAACGCCACCGGTAATGGAAGTACCTTTACCAACCGGTTGGGGAACAATCTGATTAACGTTGTTTAACCCAGTCCACACCCTCGTAGATGGAGGAGCTGACGGTAAATTAATGGATCGCATCGGGTAGTTGCCATCCATATCCAATGCTGAAAAGGGATGATAAAACTTCATCGTTTCAGTAGCACCGTGTACCGATTTCCAGCTCTTACTACCTTCATTCCAATAATAGAAGCCGGGTAGTTTATTACCAGATCCCACGGTTAAAAACACCATCATCCCGTTTTGTTCAGCCGTTGGGTTCGTGGCTGGGAAGGCACTAACGCGGGGGACAAGCAGACCATCGGTGTTAGCCGGCGTAGATGGATTACTCGCCGTGACGTCGAGTTTAGCTTTAGGCGTAGGAGTGCCAACACCTAATTGAGCATGGGCGGATACGGTTGCCAGCATAAGGCCGGCAGAGAGTAAAAGAGGTTTCACTTAGGCGGTAGATAAGATAGAGGGTAATTACGAAAACGAATATAGTTCAGATGCCGCTAATTACTATACGTTAAATTGAGACTTCTCTTAACTTTTAATGTATTTCTACTTACGGGGTATACATAGAGTAGACCAATCACAACGAAGGTAAATTCATTGAGACTTTTAAATTACGAATGTCCCAGGCACTACGTCTAACTTTTTTATAGGAAGCGGGTAGTTCATTTCTTCACAAAGCGGGTCACTCCTGAGGAAGAATGAAAGTCCTTACGTAAATAAACACGTCTTCTATTAGGCAACACGCTTCTTTTTTCCATACGTCACAGCAACAGCGATCGCACAAGCCACAGCTACATGACTATAATTTGGCTGATGGAGAGCCATGGCCTCTTCAAACGGTAAGCCTTTCATAACCCGGTAGAGGACTTCAAGGGCAAACACACAGGCGAACACTCCTGCAGTGGTAATGAGGAAGAATTTGATAAACGTTAGGTAGGCAGCCATAGTCAGAGGGTTAAGGGTAACTGGTGCTGTAAGATGGTGCTTTCAAACCCGGTTGTAAAAGAAAATAGGATGAACGGCTGAGAAATAACCACGGGTGCTTCCGGCATAAAGCTATCTGATTTACCGCCCGGGGTATTTTAAAACCAGTCAGTAGATTTAGCCGTCTATGAAACTCCCAGCTCTCTCTTTTCTTGGTCATTTTTCATCGGCAGATACACTCTGGCTCGTAGATAGTCATCAAAACATCCTCAAGGGTACGCTTTATCAAGTTGAACGATTTAAATCATTAATCTGGGCATTAGCGAAGGCCTGCTATCCTGGGCTCCAGGAAGAAATTCATTCGAACATGGAAATACCAGACCGGGAGCTATTCCCCGATGGCAAAGAGCATGTGATTGATCATCGCTATAATGCTCAATAATCGCTATTAGCAACATCTTATATAGCTAACTTAAATAAGGCTGGCAGCATTATAAGTAGTAGATTAGCCTCCTACGATATGAATCAACGCATTGCTCACCTTACCCTGGTCGTCCGGAATTACGACGAGGCGATTGACTTTTATACGACGAAGCTAGGCTTTACTTTGGTAGAAGATACTAAGCTTAGTGAAACCAAACGCTGGGTATTAGTGGCTCCGAAAGGCGAGGGGTCCTGTGCTGTATTGCTGGCCAAAGCGGATGGCGAACCCCAGGAAAGCCGGATTGGCAATCAAACGGGGGGCAGGGTATTCCTCTTTCTTTACACCGACGACTTCGAAAGAGATTATCTGGCGTATCAGCGGGCGGGCGTCAGGTTCGTCAGGCCTCCCAAAGAAGAAGCCTATGGTACGGTAGCCGTGTTTGAAGACCTCTACGGCAATCACTGGGATCTGCTGGAGCCGAGAGGTAACTATCTTCATAAAAATAAGTAATACTAGATTGACATGGCAGTAAAAGCAATGGAGTTAACCTATGGATTGATGATAGAACAGCTTTATAATGATAAATACACTTTTACTAGATTTCTACTTTCAATGAAAATACAATTATCGTAATATTGCGATTGATAAATTAAAATTATAAGTTTGCGGCATGGGAGTTACGAAAACGGAGAGTTTTACCGCCGAACAAAACCGGATTGCGGATCTGGCCAAAGCCTTTTCACATCCCGCTCGCGTGGCTATTCTGCAAATGCTGGCGGCTAAAAAAGCATGCGTTTGTGGGGATTTAGTGGATGAACTGAACTTGGCTCAGGCAACCGTATCTCAGCACCTCAAGGAACTTAAACGCATTGGCATCATTCAGGGAGAAATTAACCCGCCCCGCGTTTGCTATTGCATTAACCCCGTGGTCTGGCAGGAGGCTAAGCAAGTCTTTGGGAACTTATTAGAAACCTTTACCGAGGTTTCCTGCTGCAACTAGTGCAGCTTTTTTTTAATACGTTCATCGTAATATTACAATAAACCAATGAACATTTTGGTCAATCAAATCAGTCCTATGACCTGGCAGGCGTTTAAAAGCACGCTGGAAGCCAACCCAGACTTACACCTGGCCTTTGAATATCAACCCGGGCAATACGCGGATGCTTCGTTTCATATTACCGAGATTAAGCAAGCTTCCCTTGTATCGGTTGATTGCGGGGGACAGATGAACAGCTGGACGGAAGTTATCGTACAGCTCTGGGAACCACCCGTCAGGGAGGCAGAGCGTTCCATGAGAGTGAGCAAAGCCCTTGAGATTATTAACCTCGTTGAAAAATCCCTGCCCCTGAATCCTTTAGCCGTAGTGAAAATTGAGTTTGGCAATGCCAGGTTCGACACCCGCCAACTATATCCCGGTGAGTTTTCCACCACCTCAGACGACTTTATTGTTCACCTTGTACCTGACTATACGCAATGCAAAGCCCTGAGCCGTAACGAAGCTTGTGGCGTAACGGCATCGGATTCGGCGTGCTGTGCCCCTGCTGCGGAAAAGCCAGCGTTAGAAATCATAGCCGAAGGAGCTACCTGTACACCCGGTTCTGGCTGTTGTTAACCATTCTTTCCTATGAAAAAGATTCTGGTATTATGTACGGGCAATTCAGCCCGCAGCCAATTGGCCGAAGGCTATCTGCAACACTTTGCCGGAAATCGGGCTCAGGTCTACAGTGCCGGAGTAGATCCCAAAGGAGTAAACCCGGTTGCTATCCAGGTCATGGCTGAAGATGGAATTGATATTTCCCATCACACGTCTAATCATGCCGATGAGTACACCGGAATGGCCTTTGACTACGTCATTACCGTCTGTGATAACGCCCGGGAGCAGTGCCCCTATTTTCCATCCGCGGGGCAAATGATTCATCAAAGCTTTTCTGATCCGGGACATACAGAAGGGGAAGATTTGGTAACGTCTTTTCGGCGGGTACGGGATGAAATCAAGCTATTCAGCCAGAAATTTATCAATCAAAACGTGTCTGCTTAGAGGCAATTCGGAATGCAAGAAAAACGGCTTTCTTTTCTGGATCGTTATTTGACGCTCTGGATTTTCCTGGCGATGCTCATAGGCGTATCGCTGGGTTACTTTTTCCCGGATGCCCCTGCCTTCGTGAATCAGTTTAGTTCAGGCTCAACGAATATCCCCTTAGCCATTGGATTGATCCTAATGATGTATCCGCCACTGGCAAAAGTTCGCTATCGGCAACTGCCGCTGGTTTTTGACAACACTAGGATCCTGCTTTTATCGCTCGTGCAAAACTGGATTATTGGGCCGGTATTAATGTTTGGGTTAGCAGTCGCGTTTCTAGCTGATAAACCGGAATACATGACGGGCTTAATCATGATCGGCATTGCCCGTTGTATTGCGATGGTCATCGTTTGGAATGATCTGGCCGGAGGAGATCGGGTGTATGCCGCTGGGCTGGTAGCTTTTAACAGTATTTTTCAGGTACTCTTTTACTCGGTCTATGCGTATGTATTTGTAACTCTGCTGCCCCCTTTATTCGGTTTGCAAGGCTTTGAAGTAGATATCACGATTAGTGAAGTAGCTCAAAGCGTCTTTGTGTACCTGGGTATTCCTTTCCTTTTGGGTATTTTCTCCAGAGAAGTATTAAGCCGGGTGTTTAGTCAGGAATGGTACGAAACCAGGTTCCTGCCTGCCATCAGCCCGCTTACTTTAATTGCGTTACTGTTTACGATTGTAGTCATGTTTAGTTTGAAAGGGCAGTTGATGGTGAGCATTCCTCTGGACGTGGTACGTATTGCTATGCCGCTGACGGTCTACTTTGCCATCATGTTCTTTTCAGCCTTCTACCTATCTAAACGAGCGGGAGCTGGCTATTCAAAATCGACATCACTGGCATTCACGGCCGCTGGCAACAATTTTGAATTGGGTATAGCGGTCGCTATTGCTGTTTTCGGGATCAATTCAGGAGCTGCCTTTGCTGCCGTGATTGGACCTCTGATTGAAGTACCCGTGCTGATTTTAATGGTAGGGTTTGCTCGTGGACAACAAGCTAAATTCGGTTAGTAAATTATTTTTTAATCATAGAATTTTACACAAGATCACTCAAGTGATAGAAGAGTATTCTGTCAACATCTGAATGCCTGTTCACATGTGTTCTGTAGTAGATTGACTTTGTTCTGTCTTTACTAGTAGAAGTAATACGCATGAAAAGGATTAGAGTTGTACTCCTTTTCAAAGAGGTCTGTAGTAGCAAAAAGAATCAGCGGGTATTTTTTCTATGGGCGACTAAATATAGGACGGTAAAGACCAGATTCACAGGTAAAAAAATAAGGATAGAAATAAGAATCTGTTCCTTTGAAAGAGAAGGAGCAATGCCGCCAAAAATTATAAATACAATCCCCAAAGAGATCAGATAGATGCCAGCCCAGCGAACGGATTTCTCAGGATTGATCACCTCAGTAGCATCAACGTTATTAAGCAGGTGAATGAGCCTGTACTTCCAGATAGTAATACCCAAAAGGATAAGAAAAAGGCCAACCGCACACAAGATCCATGCCATAAACAAAGACTATTTTATAGGTGAATGGAGTAACCCTATCCAATATACGAATAGTATAGCATTTCACACCCTGATAAGGATAGTAAACGAATGAGCGGTCAGGGTAGCTTCAATTAATTTATGCAGGTTCATGCGTTGCTTCGCGACGTTCTAATTTAAGTTTGCGGGTAATTTTTCTCTAACCTTGAAGTAATGATGCGGTCCATGAGTGTACAGAAGATAGTCAGAATCAGCAACTCCTGCGTTTTCCTCCTGGTATTGACCTTAATTTTCACCCATTTTTGTGCGTTAGCCCAGCCTTTTCCCAAGCGTACCCGTCGCGTTCTTTTTCTGGGTAACAGCATCACTTACCATGGACAATACGTCAATGATGTAATTGCGTACCTTCGGGTACGTTACCCTGATCGCACCTATCAGTACATCAATGTGGGGTTGCCCAGTGAAACCGTCTCCGGACTCTCAGAACCCAATCACGCCGACGGTAAATTTCCCCGACCTGACCTGCACGAGCGACTGCATCGGGTGCTCGGCCAGACCAAACCCGACCTCGTACTGGCCTGTTATGGCATGAATGATGGGATTTACATGCCTTTTGATTCTTCGCGGTTTGAAGCTTTTCAAAAGGGCATGCATTGGTTACACCGGGAAGTGGAAAAAAGGGGGGCATCCATTATCCACATTACCCCGCCCGTCTATGATGAGGAGAATGGCGGAGTAAGGGGGTATGCCGAAGTGCTGGATCGGTATTCCGAGTGGTTGTCAGAGCAGCGGAGCCGGCAAAACTGGCAGGTAGTCGATCTTCATTTCCCCATGAAACAATACCTGGGAAACCAGAAAAAGCAGAATCCAGGGTTTTATCTGGCTGCCGACGGCATCCATCCCGGCGAGCTGGGGCACTGGCTGATGGCTCAATCCATGCTGCGGCATCTGTGTGGTCCCAGTAAAGAAATAGAAGAAGCCACCAGCATTGAGGACGCTCTCCGCAGCCATCCCAACGCGAAGAAAATCCTGCAACTAACCAGCCAGGAACAACAGATTCTGAAAGAGGCCTGGCTGACTAAAACCGGACATACCAGACCCGGAATAAAACCCGGATTACCGCTGAAACAGGCCCAGTCATCAGCTAAAGAACTACAAAAGAAAATCAGCTATTCTTTAAATCACTAAAAAATTAGTTTGATCAATAGCTAGTTAGGATCGGTCATTGGTTAGATTATATTTTGAAAAGAATAATGAACCATGACTCTATTATTTTTAATACGAGCCTAACGTATTAGAAATAATACAATCGAATACGTTTATGAAACCTGAAGAGTCGAAGTAAACCATGTTAAGGCTTAAGTGATGAATGATGCAGCAGTTTCGACAGCTCATGTACTAGGAAACGGCACGGTGAATTGGGAATTCAAGGGTGGTCAGGCGTCGTTTCGGAAGGATTAATCCGGAAATTTTGTAGAATTTCGGTCAGCTTTTCTTCCACACTGGTCAGGTTACGCTCCAGCACATCGCGAAATTTACTTCGGTGTTCGGCACTGCTTTGTTCCGTACTGAGCAGGGCGGCGGCTCCGCTTACCAGTCCCAGGGAACCCCTGGCATCGTGGATCAGACGTCTAATGAGCGAAGCCCGGTCGTGGATGAACCCCTGTAAATGCAGGTTCGTACGGTTCAGTTCAGCCTGCTGTTCAGCCAGTAATGCCCGTGGTCGTTCTTCCCATACCTTTACATTAGTCTCAATTACTTTGTGCACCGCTGTTAACACTGCCTGACTCACCTGCGTCAGAAATGAATCAGACGGATGAAGGGGGCGGTATCCCTGGATTTCCGGGAGTAAAAGCAAAGAAAAGGAATGAAGTTCAGCGAGCAGGGGAGTGATCTCAGCAGAAGTATTGGAGCGGCTGAACACCGGAATGTTCGGCCCGGGCCCGCTACCGGCCCCTCCGTCCAACGCTACAAAGAAAGGAAGACTTTGCCGAAGGTAAGTCCAGAGTTCATTCTTTTCTTCGGTAGTCATGACGCCTGACTGGCCGCCATCCATCTGCTGCCAGGACGAGTCAATGCCGGCCCGCCGTAGAGATAAATAGTCAGAAAAGTCATTTATTTCTTTAGAAATAAAGCCCATGAAATTTAATTGAATAGTAATCTAATGGATAATTTAAATTTAAAATATAATGATAATTGACAGGCTGTATAGATTGAAGTTCTAATGATTGAAAGATTATTATAAAACTATAATAAATAAAATATTAAAAGAAGATAGTACTAATTATGAATACACCATAAGTTCCGCCAAGTGACTCCAGCGTATTTAAATTAATACTATCGACTTTTAACAAAAGTACTGCGATTATTTTAGCGATAATATAACTAGTTTAATCCTAAATATACCCCCTATTTTTAGGGGGTATATTTAGGATTAAACTTAAAGTAGAATATAGGCAAATATAAACCAGGTAATACCTTTATATTTGCTTTTTTATCAATATAAATGCTACTAAACCACTTTACGGATGACCATTTCAATCATTGATGATCACGTAGTAACGGGGGAGTCCTTGAAAGTAGTCCTGTCACTGAGCCATCCCGATGCTTCCGTTCATTATTACAACAGCACGGCAGCTTTTCTGAAAGATCCGGATCATACCGCTACGGACATCATCATTATAGACTTGCTCATGCCTAATGATTCTGGTCTTGAGTTTATTAACACCTTTCGGGCTACCTTCGAGAAAGCCAAGTGTATTGTCGTTTCGGCACTGTCCGACAATCATACCATTCGTTATGCCCTTCGGATTGGAGTGGATGCTTACGTCTCCAAAACGGATTCTCTCACTGAAATTACCAGGGCTATTACCAGCGTCATGGCCAATCAGCAATACCTGAGTACCAGCATTCGCAATAGTTTAATTGATTCGATTATTGTGAATGAAAAAGTGGTGTTCCATTTAACGCCCCGGGAAAAAGAAGTACTGAAATTCGTTTGCAGTGGGCAGACCATCAAAGAGACGGCTTATCATTTGAAAATTAGTGTACATACCGCTCAGGAACACTATAAAAACATCATGCGAAAGTTTAACGTGAACCGAACCAGTGATTTAATAGTTTTTGCCATTAAACACGGACTTTATTACATTTAAAAAGGTGATTTTACGAAGAAGATCGAGTGGAAATATCCTTAACCATTCAGTGAATATCCGCTTTTGATATAAGGTAGTTAAGTAAGTATATCAACCAATGGGGTCTCTTTCCGACCGGTAGTAATTAGCAACACCATCCGGCTTCAATCAGTGATTCATACCAGCCATTGCCGGTATGAACCCGAATGTAGTCATAACGTGCCTTTTCAATGGTGGTGGTGAGACAAAACTCCTTTGGTATCATTAGTGATTATTAACTGGCGAACTTCCCCCTGTTGCCAGGCATCGGCTCCGGGTTGTGGGGAAGGTACCGGAATATCCGCTCGATTTTTCTTTTTCTCGGCCGTTGAAATGCCAAAACGCTCATCACGGCTGGCAATCAGGCTATCCGCCAGTTGACCTTCCTGAGTAAATCCCATCATCACCATGGGATGCCCCATGGGCAGCACCAGATCTTTGTCGGTGTGCCAGGTATGAAAAGTTTTGCCGTAGGTACTGACGAGTTTTTCCATTAATTCATGTTCGGCGACTTCGGGAATGCCCGGTGCGATCAGACTGCCGGATTTTACTTTGTGGCGGTGACTATGCCAGAGTTTACGTTCTTCAGCGGGAAGGGACTTAAAAATCTGCTCCGAGACGATGTATTCTACCCCCATGATTTTCGCATCGGCTTTATTGCCATCAAAAATGACGCACTGAATGCAGTCCTCGTTGATCTGGCTACAGTAGTGGTGGGCTTCCATCTGACCGTTCAGATCGCCGTTGTAAAAGTGAAAGCCATCCAGGTACATATTCAGGGACTTCAGGGGTCTTTTGGCCTGCAGAAGATCAGCTCCTGCTTCCAGAATCCTACTGGTGTCCGTTTTTTCCCGTCCGGGCGAATCTACGTTGGAAGAGGTGTTTTTGCCGCCGCAGGCCAGAAGCAGCGAAGCACTCAGGAGGATGTTAAAGTGATGTTTCATAAGAGCAGTGAACGGCTAAGAGAATACATACAAACACGTAGGAAATCAGGCATTGAACGGTAGAGTTCGAATTCAGAAGCATTGTCGCTTTCCGCTCGGAGTTCGTCCGTATTCAGGCAGTTGCTGGGGCGATACCCCCTGAATGTAGGGGGATGAATACCGCTAAATCAGATGATTGATGGGGATCGATAGTTGTTCTACTTTTACGCCGCACTCCACAACGTTCTGAACGTATGTACGGGTGCGTTCGAAAGAAACGTTCCGTTCAAGGGGTTGGAGGGGGGATACTACAACTCACCGACGAGAGCTCTGTTGGAGTGCCCCACTGCGAAAGCGGTAGGCTTCAGTACCATTCGATGACCGCCTGTAATTTTATGAAGAGGCTTGTTCAGCTTAGCTGGGCAAGCCTTCCTTTTTTATCATCCGAATGATTCTGACTGTGTTGCCTATACGTATTAAATCTACCCTTCGTGAGTCAGAACTCACGAAGGGTAGAGAATCGATTCAGCAGGTGGAAAATAGCATCAGGCGGTTGTACAATTAACTAGAACAATGTTTCTTTTACTTTTTCAATGAAGCCATCGGCTCCTCCGGTCATTTGTTCCTGCTGGGCATATCCTTCCGGAGCGGGGGGGGCCAGCTGGGGTTCCTGTCCATGCGGCTGAGCGTGCTGATACGTAAACTCGCCTTTTCCGTCAATGGATGGTCCGGAAGCCCAGCGGGCATCGGGTGCGTCAGGACGGTTAATGTCCGTCGAGATAAAGGCATAAGCAAATTCATTCGGCTGGCTGGTCATCGGAAACGAATTAGGAATGGGTAATGCATTCTGAACACCCCCTAACTCTTCCAGTACCGCTAACCACTGATTCTGGTGCATGGTATCACGGGCAATGAGAAAGGACAGCATGTCTTTCATTCCGCTATCATCAGTGGCCTCATACAGACGGGTGGCCAGCACGCGTCCGGTGGATTCAGCCATGACGTTGGCGTACATATCGGCGGCGATGTTTCCGCTTCCTACCACCCAGGAGCCGTTAAAGGGAACGCCATTGCTATCCACTGCCATGGCGGCCAAACCCGACGACAGGTAATGACGGGGGTCCATACCACCCATGATACCTGCCAGAATGGGACTTTCGGCGGCCATGCTATCCTTCAGTTCATTCGTGGCACCTTCCAGGTTAAGGGCTACGGCCGTAGCCAGCATTTCAATGTGAGCCATTTCTTCCGTTCCGGTTTCCAGAAGCATATCCTTGTACTTCTGCGGACCCCGGCTGCCCCAGGATTGGAACAAATACTGTAAACAAACTCGGATTTCTCCTTCAATCCCGCCGATAGCCTGTTGCAGTAATCGGGCAAAAGCCGGGTTGGGACGATCCACGCGAACCGTGTACTGGAGTTTTTTGTCGTGATAAAACATACGAATAGTTGATTGTGTATAAACAGGTTTGGAATCAAATCGGGATATTTGAAACAAATAATATTCCATTTGATTATTAGTTACAGAAGCGTAATTTCAGGTAAAAATGAAGACTTATATCCCCAGTTGTTTTTCGTAAAAATTATAAATATTTTATTATAAATAGATCATTATTTGAGTATAAGATTTTATAATATATACCCCTAATTTTAAGTACATAAGTGTTTAAATAGTGTACAGTTAATGATTTAATAACTAAATTTTATAATTTTTAATTAATTGATAATCAGTAATTTAAAAACAAATAGTTCTTTATATTATTATTTATTAAATCAAAATTGGGTAATAATTTTTCCGGGTAATATGGCACGAATATTTTCTTCGAAGGATTTCAGTGGATCGCAGGATGTAACTTTATGTTTGCGATTTAATATTGATAAAATTATCAAAGTGTAATCTTCCTTAAAATGAATGATTGTCGGGCATTGCATCTGTTTGTAAGACTTCAGATATGGCTACTAATCATGATTATATCGGAAAGAAAAACGTAGAAAAAACCTGCCGGAAGGGTGGAACGGTTTCCATGCCGGGAGAGTACGGATAATTCGTCAATAAAATCCCGACCTCATTACCCATCTGATGGGTGTCAGAAGGGGCAAAACCCTAAGACCTATACTACGAAAAAGACATCATTGCCCATGGGCGTTTTCACGCCCTCAGGAATTCAGGTATTATCCACCTCCTGTTCCAGCCTTTTAATCCTATCTGTTCTTTTCTATGAAACACATCCAGCGAGCGGGATCTACCTTTTTTAACGACAAAACCATGGTAGGATCAACCGAACAGTTTTCCGAAAAAGTGATCGAATTTCTTTCTGAAACCGAAGATTTTCAGCCACCCTCCCTGCCGCTGGCGAAAGATACCTGGGCGGGTATCATGCAGGACTCGCGGCAACAGTACTACGCCGTTTGGACTTCCGGTCAGGGAACTCCCTACTTCACGGAAGTTCAGTACCGGCCCGTGAACGAAGAGGAAGCTCCGGAGCTTTGGTCAGCCATTCAGACGTATAGTCAGGAAGTCTAACCTGGACGAAAGTACTCAGTCTTATAAATTTCTGCCAAACCCAATAAACTTATGTCTAGTACCATCACCTCTATTCCCGGAGTCACCCAATGGGCGGCCGGTATGCAAACGGTATACGAAAGCGAAAATCAGCAGGTTCTGACTTTTCCAGTTGTAAAGGGAAAATGGACCTATCTGTCGGATACGAATTCGCTTTGGTTTATTTACCATTATCCGGAAGGTCGACAACTGGCCATTCGGTCCTGCTTTGATCCTCAGGGATTTGAATCCTGCCAGATTACCGAGTACACCACTCAGCAGATCGGTTTTACCATCCAGGGTAGCCTGGGACTTTTTCAGGTAAGCTTTTCCATCATAGACCCCGAAAAGGGACTGGTTCGGTACACGAATCAGTTGAAGCCACGTCACGGCTTACTGCTCAATGCTCTTCCGCGGGACGTGTATCCGCAGGGGCAGGTGGAAGTGAAGGTAGCTCAAAAAGGCCCTGCGGTAGGCTTGCTTTATCTTGAAATGCCGGATGCGGGTAGTGCTCTGTATGTTCAGAACTTTACTTCCCTAAATGATTATTTTGAGTCCTCTCATACCGAGCCCATCACCTGCGTGGGGGGAGAATGGCCCGAACTGGGATTTGCCCTGCCCGTCGGTCAGCATCCGCTGAAAGCCAGTCAGAGCTACGTCATCTCCGATGCTTATCTGGTGGTTAATCAAATCTCCGACGCATCGCAGCTGGAGAAGCCGCTGGAATTTATACGGGCTCTATCCTCTATTTATACCCAGTTACCCAAGCCAGAAACGAAATATGTGGACTGGCCGGGCCGGGCCCAGCGAACGCTGGTCAGTTTAAACCGATCCAAAGCCTGCCGGCAGACGATTGATCAGCACGTATATCTGAATGCCTACGTAGACTCTTACCAGAAACCACCGGAATGCATGGTTCAGCTGGCCATTCTGATTCCTCTGCTGGAGTATGAGCAGTGGAAGTCGAGCAACTCGTACGCGTTATCGCAGGAATTACAGCAGAGTTTTCCCCGCTTTTTTAACAAAAAACTCGGGGTGCTGACCCGATGGCTCCCTGGCGTAGAATTTAAAAAGACCGAGGAAGAACTGAGCGAGGAAGAAAATCCGGACATCATTGATTCCTGGTATCTGCTGCATATTCTACTCAATGCGGGTCGACTGGCTGCCTTCGGTAACGAAACGGCTCATGCTATTTTCCTGGAATCCGTAGGGTATCTGATCAAAGCCGCTCAGCATTTCAATTACGAATGGCCGGTTTTTTATTACATGAAAGATTTTTCAGTAATGAAAGCCGAAACCGAACCCGGAGCGGGGGGCGAACACGACGTCCCTGGTCTGTACATTCACGTCATGTTGCAGGCCTACGAATTTACGAAAGACGAGCTCTACCTTCAGGAAGCCGAGCATTCCGCCAAATGCTTACTGAAATTCGAATTTGATCTGCTTTACCAGTCCAACAATACCCTGATGAGTGGCGTGGCTCTGGCCAGGCTCTGGCGGATTACCAACAACCGTACCTATTTGGATCTGAGCTATCTCTGCATGAGTAACGTACTGGCGAAGATGTGGATCTGGGAATGTGACTTTGGCTACGGAAAAGATTACTCGACCTTTATGGGGCTTTCGCCGCTCAGGGATGCGGAATATATTTCTGCCTACGAAGAGGCGGAATCGCTGGCCGCTATCACGGCTTACGTCAAAGAGGTGCATCAGGTAGCTCCGAAAGAATTAAATTACCTGCTGGCGGAGTATGGCAAATACCTGCTGCATCGCGGTCAGTTTTTTTATCCGGATCAGGCTCCCGCGGCCATGATTTCCATGCAGCCCCGCGAAGGGATCACGCAACGAAACCTCAGCATTCCCATCGAAGATTTACGAAGTGGCTGGCAGCAGTCCGGGCAGGTCGGCCAGGAAGTGTACGGGGCAGCCATGGCCTTTGTTTTAAGTTCCTATGCCTATTTTCAGTTTCCCGGCGTACCCTTTCTGGTTTTTGTGGAATACCCGGTTTTTCACGCTGATTTCTCACATCAGTCGGCGAAAGCGGGCAAGGTGACGCTAACCATTGGCGGCAGTGCCCTGGGCACCTGCAAGCTTCGTCTCTTATCCGCCAAAGGGAGCTTACCCTATACCCAGTGCCTGGTAGGAGAGGAGCCTCAGGAGAAGCCTGCCAAAAACGAAGATCATGCTCATACCTTCCGGGAATTTGAATTGCCCGGTGGATCAGAAGTAACCCTTACATACTGGCACTAACATCTACATCATCATGAATGCAATCGAACTTATTTCTCTAGAGGGAAAACGTATCTTGATTACCGGCGGGACCACTGGCATTGGCCGGGCCATTGCTCAGTTACTGGCCGCTCAGGGGGCAAAAATTCTGCTGGTGGGTCGCCACCAGGAAGCCATAAACGAAACCCTGAAGGGTATCAGGGAGGCGGGCTATTCGGCCTGTGGACTGCAGGCGGACGTAAGTATGCCCCGGGACATTGAGCTGATTTTCAAGAAAGTGGATAGTCAGCTGGGAGGGCTGGATGTATTGATTAACAATGCCGCTCTGGGTGCCAGCGGGATCATGGACGAAGAAAACTGGCGATACGTGATTGAAACCAACTTGATGGGCTATCTGGCCTGTAGCCGGGAAGCCCTGAAACGAATGAAACCAGCGGGAGCGGGCCATCTCGTGTACATTGGCTCGATGAGTGCGGATGTCCGGGAGGAGGGTAGTTCGGTGTATGTGGCGACCAAAGCGGGCATTCAGGGATTCACCGAAAGCCTTCGCAAAGAAGTCAATCCCCTGGGGATCAAGGTAAGTCTGATCGAGCCGGGAGCCGTGGCTACTCCTATGCAGCCCGCTTCGCCGGAAGAGCAGGAGCAACAGCAGGCCGATCTGGAAATGTTACACGCCGATGACATTGCTCAGGCCGTACAGTTTGTGCTTGCCCAGCCCCAGCGTAGTGATGTCGTAGGCTTGCAGATTCGACCTCATCTACAGCTCATTTAACGTAAATCCTTTGTCAGTTATTTACTCCTTCGCATGAAAACGATAGTTTTAATAATGGGTATTACCGGAATGGTGTATGGCCAGCAGCACGACCAGCGAACCAATCAGATGGCCAAGCCGGGGCCCCGGTCCATGAAGTCGACCTACGATACCACGGGGCAAATGGGTGGTCGCAAACGCGTGCCGATGGATCCCCGCAAAGACATTGTCCAGAATATTAATAATTCGCATCTGTTCTACATGTTCATGTCGGCCATTCGCGGCGTAGGTTTGGTGCAGACCTTACAGGGCCCCGGCCCTTACACCGTGTTTGCTCCCTCGGATTCGGCCTTTTACGGGTCTACGCACGTGCCCAAATTGCTGGAAGAGAACCGGGCGGTGGAATTAAAGAAAGTCATGTCCCTGCACATCGTCCCGGGAAAATTCACGACGGCTCAGCTTCGGCAGGCCATTGCGAAAGGAAACGGCGTGGCCCGCTTGAAAACCATTTCCGATGAGGTCGTCATGGTGGTTGAAAAAAACAATCAGCTCATCTTTACGGACAAGAAAGGCACCCAGGCTCTGATTCACTTACCCGATCAGCCGCAGAAGAATGGCATCATTCACGTGGTTAATGCCGTTCTGTTGCCCTGACTCAGGGTCGAAACCAAACGTATCAGTACACTCGTTCAGCCGTAGTGATAAAAAACTGGTATCGTTTTTTATGAAAAATGGAAAGGATTCCCACGGGAATCCTTTTTTGACCTTCGGCCCTTTTTATACCTTACGTACGGATGAATACGAAAAAGTTATGGCGGAACAATGGCTTATCCATTGTCCTGATTACCATTACGCTGCTAACCCTGATGGCCCATTTACTAACGGGCTGGCATGACTACAACCAGGAACGTCAGGAGTATCATCTGGCCGCCCTTTCCTTTGTGGAGTATCTACCGACGGGTCATTGCATTGAATCCGTTTTTGAGAACTGGGAAAGCGAATTCCTGCAAATGGGTTTATATGTAGTATTAACCGTTTCTCTGTACCAGCGGGGTTCCTCCGAATCCAAAGATCCGGATTCTTCCGAAGAAGTAGACCGTCAGCCCAATCCGCAGCGGAAGGACGCCCCCCGGGCCGTACGCAGGGGCGGCTGGGTACTGGCCTTGTACCAGCATTCCCTGAGTCTGGCCTTTTTTCTGCTCTTCGCCCTGTCCTTTATCCTGCACGCTCTGGGCGGCCTCAAGCAGCATAACACCGAAGAACAGATGAAAGGCTCAAACGAGGTATTGAATCTGGGGGAATTTCTGGGGACCAGTGAATTCTGGTTTCAGTCGTTTCAAAACTGGCAGAGTGAGTTTTTATCGGTATTATCCATTGTCGTCCTTTCCATTTTCTTACGCCAGAAGGGCTCGCCCGAGTCTAAACCCGTGGACGCTCCTCATTCCGAAACTGGTAACTAATCATCCATGAAACCTTTTCTGACGGGAATGCTGCTCTGCCTGAGCAGCGTGACTCTGTTTGCCCAGCAAACCATTTTTAATGTTCCTTCTTCGGACATTACCCCACAGCGTAAAATTCTGGCTCAGCAACAAATTGACGTGAACAGAGAGCAGTTTCGATCCATGACCACGGTAAATTACGGGCTTGGCCAGCACTGGGAGGTGGGCTTTAACCTGTACAATTTCATGTATCAGGATCACCACTGGATTCATAATGACACGACCACCCGGATTCCCTATGCTCCGCTGGTGCTGGTGAATGCCCAGAAGATCTTTGAGATCAATAACCACTGGCAGATCGGTACCGGCTTTCAGGCGGGCACGAACCTAAACGGAAAAGCGGCCTGGGTAGGCTTCTTGTACGCCAATGTGGAAGGACATTTCCATGACGATCATTACCAGGTGGTAGCAGGGACGTACACGGGTAACGCCCGTTTTCTGGGCGAAGGACCCAACGTGGGGATCCACATGGGCTTTGACGCCGGAATTATCTATCAGAAGTTTCATTTGCTGGGCGACTGGGCCAGTAATGCCCACGATTATGGCCAGCTGGTGCTGGGAGCCGAGGTGTACCTGACGCCCCATCTTCCCCTGGCCGTAGGATGGCGGCGTTCCAATCAGGACGGCAGTCAGGGGCTGGTGGTGCAGCTTACCTATACGCCTAAATAACTGGCGTTAACAAGCAGCGGATTTATGTTAATGTATAACGTATAGGGTTAATAGTTAGTAGGTGCGTTCGTTACGATTAATGAGCAAGGAAAGAAAAAACGATTATCGGAAGTACGGAAAATATGCCGATTTATATGCCCAGTTACCCGAAGGTGGTTCGTTCTTTGTTTCTGTGCGGGTAAAGGCAAAGCACCTGATCCGCGGTGATAAGCCCCCCAGTATATAGGGGGTTTTCTTCACTAATAGTTGGAAGAGCAATTAAAGTATAACTTTCAAGTATCTGAATCAGAGCGACTTACCTTAATATGAATTCCATTTCAGGAAATTTATACTTCCTGAAATGGAATGTATTTTTTGAATAAAATAAGGGAACAGGGCCGCTTCAGGCTCTGAACTTGCTTCGGTGTTTCAGAAACATACACTTGAAAAATCAGAAAGAAATCAGTCATCGGATGCAGGAAAGCTAACCCGCTGGTCTGAACTCAGATACCTGCTGGATTGCCAGCGGATCCGTTTCCCGTTGAAGATCGAATCCTCATCACTCTACTCAGGCTTACTCTACTATGGCTCATCAAATGAAGGCTGCTCTCAAGACAGCTCAGGGAGATTTTGAAGTAATGGAAGTGGATCGCCCCAGGATTCCCAAACCCGACTGGGTCTTAGCCCGGGTACGGGTAGCGGGAATATGCGGGACGGATCTTCGCCACTGGAAAAAGGAAGAACCGGAACTGGTTCATAAGATCATGGGGCACGAACTGGCCGGGGAGGTAGTGGAGGTGGGCAGTGAGGTTACTCACCTGAAGCCGGGCGACCGCGTGGTTATTGAAACCGTTCTCGGGGATGATACCTGTGAATACTGCCGAATCCAGCAGTATAACCTTTGTCCGCACCTGTACGAAGTCCGGATGGAAACGGTTTCCCGGGCCTTTGCCGCTTACCTCGTCGGACCCGCCAAGAAGTTCTACAAACTGCCGGATCACGTAAGCTTTGAAGAAGCGACCTTACTGGATACCTTCTCTGTGTGCATGCATGCCATTCAGCTCAGTGGTTTGAAGATCAATGATAAAGTGGCCATCATTGGAGCCGGACCCATCGGTCTCGGGCAACTGCAACTGGCCAAAGCCTGCGGGGCTGACGTGGTGGTTACTGACGTGGTAGAGTCCTCGCTGGCTCTGGCCCGGGAGTTGGGGGCTGATCTGGTGATTAACAGTGCAAAGGAGGACGCTCAGCAGAAAATCATGGAATTCACCCAAAACCGGGGCGTGGATATAGCTTTTGAATGTGCCGGTGGACCTTCGATGAAAACCACGCTCGACCAGGCCACTAAATTTGCCCGGAGCGGAGGAAAGGTGGTGATCGTAGGCGGCTTCGACGCTGGTTCCACGACCCTTGATCTGGAGTGGCAACGCATTCAGATGTCAGAAATCAAGCTTATCCCCAGTGCCAGCTATTCCTACTGGGGCATTTATCCGGAAATGCAGATGTGTCTGGACTTGCTGGCGAAAGGCAAGCTCAATGCCCAAAAGCTGATTACCCACCATTTTTCTCTGGATGACATTAATGAAGCCTTTGAAACGGCTCAGGATAAGGAACATACGCACGCCGTTTTTGTGGCCCTGCGAATCTAAAGGCAGGGTTCGCTTCGGCTCGTTAGTAAGAGTTTAATGCCCTGCGTCAGTTGTGTAATACTCCCGCTGCGAGAGGTAAGCTCCGCTCAGGGACTTTCATTCCCAATCTAAAATAGTACGTATGGAAACGGATCAGTTACCGGAATACCTCAGGCCTATTCCTGAAAAAATAGCCGTGTTTCGGGTAGGAAGGGAAGAAGACTTATGGGTAGCTTTGCCCGCCCTGCAAATCCTCCGAAGCACCTTTCCCAACGCTCATATCGCCCTGATTGGATCAGGGGAGGTGAAGCAAAACCAGTATCGCGAATTCGTTGATGAATGCATCGCCTTTCCGGACTCGATTCCGCTGGCGGAAGCCGCCGCTAACCCGGAGCTTTTATTAGTTTTCTGCCGGCAAATGCAACAACGGGACTGGGATCTGCTGCTGCAAATGCAGGACGACGGCACTTTTCTAAATCCCTTGCTGCAACAAATGGGAGCCTCCTTACTAGCGGGCTTGATTCCGGAGGCATATCGCGAAAGTCCCGAGGTAAATGAGCGGTTTTTCATGGCCTATGCCCCGGAGAAGCCAGTCCTGAATCGTTTTCCGGACCTGATGCATTACCTCGGCTTTGCTTCTTCGGTTCCCTCGCTGCCGCTGACTTTCCTGGCCGAGGCTTCCGCACAGGAGTCACTCGTTCCCCCGAAGTCTTTTGTTGGTCTGTGTCCGGTTACCCGAACCGCCCGGAGCTGGCCCGCTTCGCATTACGCCTGGGTGGCCAGCAAACTGGCCGGAAAAGGGTATCCGATTATATGGATGGGAACCGCTGCGGAAAGAGAAGCTCTGGAAGAAATCAAGGCTCACCTTCCGCACGGGAACACTTCCATTTTCTGCGGGAAGAACTCGAAAAGTCTGGCCTGGCTTCTTAGTCAGGCCACTCTGATCATCAGCAACGATATCCAAATAGCTCAATGGGCGGTCGCTCTAAAGGTTCCTGTCGTCAGGATTGAAACGAATCAGCTGCTGGACGAGCAACGCCTGCCCGCCGGGACAAAGTACCACCGCATTCGGGAAAAAGAGGCCGTGAATCTCAACACCGTGCTTGATCGGGCTTTGGATTTGCTTGCTGCGGAAAGCGAATCCTCCAGCGAGGATTTAGTTTCCCTGGAAGACCAGGCTCAGTCGTAAAGTTCCACGATTGCAAGACCGCAGGATCGCCGCCGGGAGTAAGGACCATGTAGCAGAAAATTTGCACCTTTTCTATTCTCCAACCTTTATCAAGTCAGGTATGAACGAGCCAGAAAAACAAAACACCTTCTTCCGGGAGAAACCAATCCTGCCACGGGATGGATCGAATGAAAGCATTTGGCAGGGAAGCACCTTCCGGCATCAGCTAACGAATTCACCAGAGAATACGGAGGAATCCTGCGATGTGGTCATCGTGGGAGGAGGAATTACGGGCTTTACCGCGGCGGTTCGTTTGCAGGAGCAGGGTAAATCCGTCATCCTGGCCGAAGCCCATACCGTTGCGTATGGAACCACTGGCGGTACCAGTGCCCACATCAATACCTTTGCCGATACGACGTATGCCGAGGTCGAGCAGAATTTTGGGTACGATTCGGCAAAGCTCTTCGCCCGGGCTATTCAGGAGGCCGTAGATACCATTCACACGCACGCGGCCACGTACCGCATCGACTGCGATCTGGAGACCAAAGATGCGTATGTATACGCTGAGGACGAATCCCAGCAAAAGGAGCTGGACAGCCTTTTGGAAAGTGCCTTACGGGCCGGAGTGAACGCGGATGTGGTTGCCGGGTCACCTCTGCCCATCCCTGCCCTGAAAGTAATCCGGCTGCCGGGACAGGCTCAGTTTCATCCCCTGAAATACCTCACGGGCCTGCGAAAGGTGTTTGAAGCCCTGGGCGGAATCGTTCTCGAACATACCCGGATAGAAGACGTGGAGCAGGAGGAAAACGGGCTTATCGCCCGGTCGGGTGATCGGAAGTTACGGACCAGAGCGGTCGTGTACGCAACTCACATCACTCCCGGCGGGGTCAACGCCCTGCATTTTCTGAATGCTCCCTACCGCAGTTACGTACTGGCGGTCACATTAAACGACGACGCTTACCCCGATGATCTGGTGTACGACATGCAGGAACCGTATCATTACTTCCGGTCGCACGTCATTGACGGGCAGAAGTACCTGATTGTCGGAGGTAATGACCACAAAACGGGCCACGACGATCCGGAGGTGGCTTTTCAGGAATTAGAAACGTACACAAAAGAGCATTTTAACGTGAAGGACATCGCTTATCGCTGGTCTTCGCAGTATTATGTGCCCGCCGACGGACTGCCTTACATCGGCAAAATGCCGGGCAGTCCAAACGGTTTGTATACGGCCACGGGTTACAACGGAAACGGGATGATCCTGGGGACCATTGCCGGAAAAATCCTCAGTGATCTCGTCCGTGAGCGGGAAAATCCCTACGCCGAACTGTTCGATCCTGGTAGAATAAAGCCACTGGCGATTAATCCCGAACTGATCAAAGAAAACGCGGATGTGGCCTATCATTTCATTGCGGATCGACTATCGGCCGAAGAGCTGGATTCACTCAGGGACGTTCCGGAAGACACCGGGATGATCGCTAAAATCGGCGGGAAAAAGGTGGCGGTGTATAAAAGTCCGTCCGGAGAGGTGCATACCCTGAGTCCCGTTTGCCCGCATGCCCATTGCTACGTCAACTGGAATGCCTCCGAGAAAAGCTGGGACTGTCCCTGCCACGGAGCCCGGTTTTCGCCCGAGGGCCAGCTCATCACCGGTCCCGCCCGAAAAGACCTGGAAAAGCTGACGCTTCCAGCCTGATGATAAAACGAAAGGCCGTGTTGGGAAACACGGCCTTTCGTTTTATCATCAGGTATCTTGATAATACCTTTATTTTACCCACAAACTGTCGGTGAAGTAATGTTTGCAATCCAGAAAGTGATTCACTACGCTGAAGCCATTTTGCTGAGCCAGTTGTTCGATTTCCTGGAACGTGTATTTGCGGGATAACTCGGTCCAGATGAGTTCATTCTGATCGAAATGGAAGCTTCGCTCCAGGTCATCAATGTACACGTCCTGATCCTTGAGGCTAACCAGGTAACTCCTTACCTCGCCGTTGTCGGGATTGTAGTAACAGTAAAAATCAAACTGATCCGGCAGGAACGTGCCACCCATTTCGCGGTTAATGCGATGCAGTAAATTAAGGTTGAAAGCTTTGGTAATGCCCTGAGAATCATCGTAGGCCCGGCGGATGGTAATGGGGTTTTTCTGAAGGTCGAAACCCGTGAGCAGCTTGTCGCCCGGTTTCATGTTCTCGTAAAACTGCTTCAGGAGATCATGTACCTGCGGACCTTCGTAATTCCCGATGTTGCCCCCCAGAAATAGAAACAGGCAGGGAATATCCGACTGGGCCAGCACTTCCATTTGCGTGAAGTAATCGCCCACCAGTGATTTAATCGAAAGCCCCGGCAGTTCCCGCGACATATTTTCTTCGAGAGCATGAATCGCCTCCGCCGAAATGTCGATGGGAACGTAGTGAAAAAAAGCTCCCAGTTCCGTTAATTTCCGCAGGAGCTGAAGCGTTTTGATGCCATCGCCCGCTCCCAGTTCAACGATATTGAATGGCTCCGAGAAATCGAGTTTATTAATGATTTGCAACGACTGGAAGGAAAGGATTTCAAATTCACAACCCGTCGGATAATACTCCGGCATTCGCATGATGTCCTGAAAAATCCGGCTTCCCTGATCGTCGTAAAAAAACTGGGAGGAAATATATTTACTGGAAGCAGATAAACCCTGCTCAATCGCCTGGTGAAATGCAGTAAGAACCATTGGAGCGTTTGTTAATAATTTGTCCTTAATCGTGTAAAGGTATCCGGGAGAAGGCGGCTAATCGGCGGTCATTTCACGAGTCGAATGCCGGTATATTGCCAGCGTTCCGGGGCGTGAAAGAAGTTACGGTAGGTTTTGCGGCTGTGCCGGGGCGAGGTAGCCACGGAAGCTCCGCGAAGCACCATCTGATTGACCATGAATTTGCCATTGTATTCGCCAACGGCTCCTTCGGCTTTGGTGAAACCCGGATAGGGCAGGTAGGCACTGTTCGTCCATTCCCAGCGTTGTCCCCAGTCCAGCTGATCGGCTGCGACTTCCCATTCAAATTCCGTGGGTAATCGCATGCCTTTCCATTGAGCAAAGGCAGCGGCTTCGTAATAACTCACGTGACTCAGGACCGCGTCCGGATTAAGCTTTTGCAGGCCTGATAGCGTATAATTGTACCACACGCCGTTGATCTGGTGCCAGTACATCGGAGACTGGATCGCGTTTTCCTGAACCCAGGACCATCCTTCGTCCAGCCAGAGGTTAAAGTCCGCGTATCCGCCTGCCTGCATGAACTCCAGGTACTGGGCGTTGGTGACCAGTGCCCTGCTGATCTCAAAGGGATGAATGTACACCTTATGACGCCCCAGCTCGTTATCAAAGCAGAACGAATCTCCTTCGTGCCCAATGGAATAAACCCCCTCTTCAATGCCTGTCCAGCCCTGATGCTGATTCATTACCTCCGATAAGGGTTGATCGTAGGAATAGATGGGAAAGGTAGGATTATGGCCGAGGATGTATTTGATATCGGTCAGCATCAGCTCCTGGTGCTGCTGCTCGTGATGGAGACCCAGTTCAATGAGTTTCAGGGCCTCGGGATCTTCCAGCGTTTCCAGCAGATCTTCCATGTGAGCATCCACGTACTGACGATAGGCGTACACTTTCTCCACGGACGGGCGGGTCATGTTCCCGCGATCGGTTCGTAATACCCGATCCCCTACGTTGTTGTAATAACTGTTGAAGAGGTAGCTGAAATCTTCGTGGTACACCTGATAGTCAGACTTGTAATTCCGGAGAATAAACGTTTCAAAGAACCAGGTCGAATGAGCCAGGTGCCACTTCGGGGGACTCACGAAGGCGACGGGCTGCGGCACGTAGTCCTCGGTTTCGAGCGGTTCGCAAATCATTCTGGAATAATCCCGTACTTCCAGATAAGCTTCTCTGAGGCGATTAGTGGTGGTTGGAAACATAGGTCGATAAGTCTGATATGGTGTGTATGCCCAGGGCCTGGGCCTGCGAACGCCGCATCATCAGAGCGTAGGCATTATTAAAACCAATGGGTGTTAACCATTGCAACTGATACTGGTCCTGAAACTCTTTTTTTACAAAATCATACACCCGCTGACGGTCCGCTCCAAGCCGTTTTTGCTGATCGGGCGATGCTTTTAAAATCGTCAATAAACCCGTACCCGTGTATTCGGGATACAGGTCTATTTCTCCATGGGTCAGAGCATCAAAGCAGATTTTCGTGCCGCCCAGACCCGTTTTTAATTCTACATTCAGAGCCGTATAGCCTTCCAGTAACAATCGGTACAGGTGAACCAGAATGTATTGTTCGCCGAAGATCTTGGAGCCAATGCGGACACGTCCTTTTCGGGCTACGTTCGACGTTTTCAGTAAGCTCAGCGTCTGAAGGTATTCGCGGGCGACCTGTTCGGGTAATTGCTTGCGATAGTCCACGCGGTAATTCAGTTCAGTCATGATCGAATCATTAATCCGACCGGCCAGTAAATTGAGCGTGGGTTCCAGTTCCGGGTAAGCCTTCAGGGCCTCGTTGCGAACGACGGGAGCGGCGTAATAGGGAGGGAAAATATGCCGGTCATCTTCGAGCGTAATCAGGTCATAGGCCTTCAGCCGTCCGTCCGTACTGTAGCCGCTGATGACGTCAATCTGTTGCTCGAAGGCCGCCTTATACATCACCGCATCACTGATGACTACGGTGGGTACGTCCAGCTTGTAAACGGAGGTAAGCCCCAGGTAGCCATCTTCCCGACCCATGAATTCCGGCGTAAAGCCCGCCAGCATGGCTTGTCTGGAACCGGGAATGACGTAGGCAGAACTGATGAGTAACAGCACAACAGGCGTGATCCACACGGCCTTTCGGAGGCGACGGCTGGAAAATTTCTGGATGAACGACAGCAGCAGATCAAAGGTTAGAGCCAGCAGGGCCGCCGGGATGGCCCCGGCCAGAATCATGTTGGTATTATTTAGCGAGATGCCGCCAAAAATAAATTCGCCCAGTCCACCCGCCGCGATGTAAGCCGCCAGTGTAGCCACGCCTACATTGATCACCGCCGCGGTTCGCACGCCGGCCAGAATAACGGGCATGGCCAGGGGCAGTTCAACCTGCGTTAAGACCTGTCCCGGAGTCATGCCCAGTCCCCGGGCCGATTCGGTAATGGCGGGGTCCACTCCGGCAATTCCGGTGTACGTATTGCGAATGATGGGCAACAGGGCATACAGAAACAAGGCAACGATGGCCGGAACGGCCCCAATGCCCAGTAGTGGTATCAGAAAACCCAGCAAGGCAATACTCGGAATGGTTTGTAAGACCCCGGCGATTCCCAGCACCGTTCCGGCCGCTTTCGGGGTACGGGCAATCAGAATGCCCAGCGGCATACCCGCCAGAATGGATAACAATAGCGAGATACAGGTAAGGCCCGTGTGGGTCAGGGTCTGCTGCCAGAGTTTGGGAGCCTGCTGCTGCATGAATTGCCATAAGGTCTGCTCCATTAGTGCTGGGTTTTATACTGCTGATAGGCTACCTGAAGCGAGGAAAGGCTAAGGGCTTTGGCTGAATGACCATTTTCCGCCCGGACGATTCCCGGCTTCTGTTCGGATAGCCATTCCATGGCTTCCCAGAGGCTCTGCTGACTGTTCAGGTGAACCGGGTTGGGGTCGGAGCTGTCCGGAAGCAGGGACCAGATTTGCTTTAACTTCAGGGCTTTCAGTTCGAGCTGATACCGCTGGTGCTGGAAGAAATCCTTCACAAAGGCATTGTCGGGTTTAAAGATTAATGCCTCGGCCGAACCCATTTGCTGAAGCTTACCCTGGTGCATGAGTCCAATCTGATCGCCCAGTTCGAAAGCTTCCGCCATGTCGTGGGTAACCATGACGATGGTCTTGTTCTGCAACTCGGGTAAGCGTTTGAAGTCCTGATGAATGGTCGAACGGGTCAGGGGGTCCAGGGCACCAAAAGGCTCATCCATCAACAGGATGGGCGGATTGAACACCAGAGCCCGGGCAAGAGCCACCCGTTGTTTCTGACCCCCGCTGAGCTCATCGGGGTAAGCGTGCCCATACGAATCAAAAGGTAAATTCAGCTGCTCCAGCAGACGCTGCGTCCGGTGGTGAATCTGTGGCCGATCCCACCGAAGCAGTTTAGGCACTACGGCGATGTTTTCGGCGACGGTCAGGTGCGGAAACAGCCCGTTATTCTGGGAAACGTAGCCCATCGTTCGCCGAAGCTTTTCGGGGGTTCCGGAGGTAATGTCTTTTCCCTGAATAAACACCCGACCGGAGGTGGCCTCGATCAGTCGGTTGAGCATTTTCAGCGTGGTCGTTTTCCCGCAGCCGCTGGTACCCAGCAACACCATAGTCCGGCCTTCACCTACTTCAAAAGATACCTCCTCAACGGCCCTGAATCCTCTAAACGTTTTTGTGAGCTGCTCGGCAACGATCATTCTTCGAGTTTCATAAACAGATTGTTCAAAGACTCTGCGTAAGTGGGATGAGCAAAAACGCCATTTTGTAATTGCTTATAAGTCAGATCACCCATCATGGCTACCTGCAAGAGCGACATAAGCTCACCGCCCTCGGGGCTGAGGATGGCAGCACCCAGAATTTTACCACTTTCTTTCTCCAGAACTACCTTCCAGAAGCCCCGGGTGTCACCCACTTCCTGGGATCGGGCCACGCTTTTTCCGGGCATTTTAGCCACCTGAATGACCAGTCCTTTTTTCCGGGCTTCCTGTTCGGATAGACCCACCCGGCCCAATTGGGGATCCGTAAACATGCAGTAGGGAAGGGGTCGGTCATCCCGGGAGCGATTGCCTTTTTCCAGCAGATTTTCGGAAACGATCCGGTAATCGTCATAGGCAATGTGAGTAAAAGCGGGGCCGCCGTTGGCTTCGCCCAGAGCATAGATCCCGGCAACCGACGTTTCCAGCTGATCATTGACCTGGATATACCCTTTTTTATCGACGTTGATGTCCGTGTTTTCCAGACCTGAATCCAGACTGTTGGGCTCGCGACCTACCGCTATTAACAGGTGAGAAGCCTTAACTGTTTTGTGGCCCGAGTCGGTTTTAAAGGAAGCGATGAGGGTTGAACCGTCTTTTTTGACGGAGTCCAGCGTGTGGCCCTTCAGAAAAGTAATGTCTTCTTCGCTGAGAATGGATTCCATTTCTTCGGCCACGTCCTCGTCTTCTTTGGGAAGCAGGCGATCCGAATCTCCCACAATCGTCACGGCACTCCCGAATCGTCGGTACATCTGACCAAATTCAAAGCCAATGTATCCGCTCCCGATGATGAGCAGGTGCTCCGGAATGTCGGTAAGTTCCAGAATGGTTTTATTGGTCAGGTAATCGACCTCCGACAGCCCTTCAACGTCGGGAATGGCGGGGCGGGTGCCGGTATTGATAAAAATGGTTTCTGCCGTAAGGACGATTTCCTCGTCCGACTCAACGATCAGCTCTTTGTTACTCCTGAATCGGGCTTTGCCGTAGATCAGATCCAGGTTTTCCAGTTCTTCGAGTTTTTCTTCCGAAGCCGAACGCTTCATCTCGACGATCTTCGCCTTACGGTCCTGCACCATTTTCATGTTTACCCGATACTCGGGAATATCTATTCCCATCTCGGCTCCGTGAGCTGCCTTATAGGCCAGTTGAGCGGAGGCAATCAGGGTCTTGGTAGGCGTACAGCCGTAATTGACGCAGGAACCTCCCACGAGTTCCTTTTCGATGAGGGCGGTCTTATAACCCGCCTGAGCGTATTTCATGGCCAGAGGAACACCCGCCTGACCGGCTCCGATGATGATGGTATCGTATTTTTTCATGTAAAATTCGGCAATCAGAGGTATAAGAGGCCGTACCCGGCCCGTGTTTGAGAAGAATTCAGGCTTCCACCCGGACGCCTTTCCAGAAAGCTACGTAGGCTTTGATTTCGGCGGCGGCTGGTTTGGGATCCGGGTAAACCCAGGCGGCATCTTTGTTTTCCTGACCATCCACGAGCAGGGTAAAATAAGAGGCGACGCCTTTCCAGGGGCAAACCGTATGGGTGGGAGAATCCATGAGCCACTGCCGGTGCACGGACTCGGGTGGGAAATAGTGATTTCCTTCAATGACAATGGTCTGATCGCTCTCGGCAATGACCTGATTATTCCAGACAGCTTTCATAAACAGTAGTAAGTATGCGTTGTCATTTGTTAAAAAAATTATTCCCGTCCGGCCTTACTTTGAAAACTACGCCGGGATGGAACAGGAGTTTTAGCGGGCCATCCGTATGCTACTGAACTACTAACCTTCAAAAAAATATGACAAGCTTTTCCAACGAGAGCATCATCCGGGAGTTGACTCAGAATCTTCGCACCGGCAACGCTCACGTGTCGCTGGAGGATGCCCTGGCGAATGTGAAGCCCGAGCTTCGCTCTAAACTATACGAGAACCTGCCCTACAGCCTCTGGCAGTTAGCCGAACATATTCGTATTGCCCAATGGGATATTCTGGAGTTCAGTACTTCCCCGGATCACCAGTCGCCCCAGTGGCCGGACGAGTACTGGCCGGAACCCGTAGACGAAGTTTCCGATGAAATCTGGGAGAAAACCCTGGAGGCCATCCGGACGGACCGGGAGCGATTCATTCAGCTTTTGAATGATCGTCAGGATAGCCTTTTTCAGCCCTTTCCGTATGGAGATGGGCAAACCCTTTTCAAAGAAGCCCTGCTGATCATTGATCATACTTCGTATCACGTAGGAGAAATCCTGGTTTTGCGTCGCTTGTTTAAGGACTGGAACTAAGCCAGGTCTCCAGGCTAAACGGGAATTCTTCCCCGCCAGATTTGCAGGACGATGATCCGTTTGGGTTTTGAAGTCTCTGGCAAAATGGGTCTGGTCCGAGCAAAGTATATAAAGAAATTCTATCTCCATTTAGTATCTTTCGGGTTAGTTTATAAGCCGTTAGTCATGCGTAATGATTCGTCCGCTTCCGTGGAACAAAATCCTTTTTCAAGTTTAGAAGAACTATCCATTGCTTTACAGGCAGCCCGCGTAGGGACCTGGAGTCTGGATGTGACAAACCAGCGGGTAAGCTGGGATGACTGCTGTAAAGAATTATTTGGGTTCTCCGGCGGCTATACTCTGATGTATAGCGAGCTGATCAGTCTGATTCATCCGCAGGATCAGGAGCGGGTAGAGCAGGCCGTTGCTTTTGCCCTGAATCCGGCTTCGGGTGGAACCTATGAGGTGGAATTCAGATCCAGTCGAGCCGAAGAAAAGAAGGTACGCTGGCTGCGTAGTACAGGCAAAGCCTATTTTGACGAGCGGGGACAGGTAACCCGGTTCTCAGGCGTTGCCCAGGATATTTCGGCCGGAATGGAGTCACAGCGACAGCTGGAGTCCAGCGAACTGCACTGGCGTAGCCTGGTGGATCATTCGGCTACGGCCACGGCGATCTATCAGGGCAGAGAAATGCGGATTCAGGCTGTTAATGAGGCCATGATCAGAATCTGGGGAAAGGATGCTTCAGTGCGTGGAAAAACGTTTGATGAAGCCATTCCCGAAGTAGCCGATCAACCCTTCCTCAGGCTGTTGCAGCAGGTGTACGATAGCGGTGTCGCTTATTACACGCCCGAAGGTGCGGCTACGCTGCGGGTTAACGGGGTACTTCAGGAATTCTGGTTTACGTACGCTTACGTGCCTCTGAAACGGGCGTCGGGCGAGATCTATGGCATCATTCATACGGCTACCGATATCACGCATCAGGTCCACGCCCGAAAAGCACTCGAAGTGCAGCAACAGCAGTTCAGGGCCCTGATGGAAGGGAGCTTACTGCTGAAAATTCTGCTGGATGCAAACGGAACCATCATTTTTCAGAACCAGCGTTATGGCGACTATACCGGACAAACGCTGGAGGAAAGTCAGTTGCAGGGCTGGCAGCACCTGTTGCATCCGGATGATTTCAATGAGCTGATTGCGGTTATCACCGAAGGTTTTCAGCGTCAGCGTAGCTTTATTGTCGAAGGGAAACTGCGTAGTCATAAAGGGGAATATTGCTGGCACGAGATTGAATTTGTGCCTTTGTTTGATGAGCTTCAACTTTCGGGCTGGGTTTGCCGGGCTACCAATATTCACGAGCAGAAAGTGTTACAGCAGGAGCTGGAGTCTCAGGTACAGGAACGAACGGAAGAGCTGCAGGCCACTCTGGAAGAATTTCAGGCTCTCAATGAAGAACTGGCTGCCAGCAACGAAGAAATTCGGGCAACGAGTGATGAACTGAGTCAGAAAAGCCTGCTTCTCGAAGAAAGTTACGCCATTCTTCAGGAACGCAGTGAGGAGCTGGGAGCCATTAATGAAGAGTTACAGGCTACCGGTGAGGAGTTGAGTGAATACAATCATCAGCTGACGCTTTCCAACGAACGCCTGCAACGGTTTGCCTACGTCGCCAGTCATGACTTGCAGGAGCCGCTCCGGAAAATTCAGACGTTTGGGTCTCTGGTGATTCAGAAGTACGGAGACCAGCTTGGCGAACAGGGGCTTTACTTCCTGAACCGGATCAGTAAAGCCGGAGAGCAAATGTCTACCCTGATTCAGGACCTGCTGACCTACTCCCGAATGAACGGTGGATCCCATCAGTTTCAGGTAGTGTCCCTGCAGGAAGTGACAGCTCAGGTGCTGGATACCCTGGAAGTAAGCATCGGGCAAACCGGAGCTCTCATTGAGACCGATCCGTTACCCGCGATTCTGGGCGACGAGTTTCAGTTGGGGCAACTTTTTCAGAATCTGCTTTCCAATGCCATCAAGTTTGCCAAACCCGGTGAAAATCCCCGCATACACATTAGTTCTCAACTACAGTGGCGGTGGCAATTGCCTTCCCACGTAAAATTGATGAGTAAGGCGGATCGTTTTTACCGGATAACAGTACGTGACGAAGGAATTGGGTTTGATGAGCAGTTTCTGGATCGCATTTTTGAAGTTTTCCAGCGGTTGCATACCAGACAGGAGTTTAGCGGTACCGGCATTGGGCTGTCCATTTGCCAGCGGGTCATGGAAAATCACGCCGGTGCCATCACCGCGGAGAGTGTACCGGGTCAGGGATCCATCTTTCACGTTTATTTCCCGGGGTAAGCAGATGCTGAGCGTTACCTGGGTCTGATCTGAAGCATGTAGAGCTGATTCCAGACTACCGATAATTCTTCGATGGTGGGAGGTTTGCAGATGAAACTACTGATGCCGCTTGAATAAGCCGTGTGAATGGTTTGCTGATTCTCCGTAGTAGAAAGCATGACCACCGGAATCGCATGCCATTGAGGGGAGGCTTTGATTTCCCTCAGCAGTTCCATGCCATCCATGCGGGGCATGTTTAAATCAGTAATGATGAAGTCCGGAGAAAATTTCAGAGAGTTAAGCACATCCAGGGCGGATTCCCCATCCCTGGCAAAAACCAACTCACAGGGTTGGGACCCCTGCCGTGCGACGAAGCTGAGCAGTAATTGATCATCTTCGTCGTCTTCTACCACAAGTACCAGAGGCATTTTTTTCATAAGTATTCAAAGGAAGCTTTTTCAGCCCGTGTATCCGTTGCTACAGGCCTGTCCATTTTCGAGGCTTACCAGGCGTAGGGTATTATCCATCCTCCTGAATAAGATCTCTACAGGTAAACCCAAGAACAGAGGCATTGTTTATAGGGGCCTTACCTGACTACCTCAGATCAGACCTGTATTCCTGAAGATTTCAGCTTTTGCAAACCAGGTCCGGGACTCTGTTTATCCGGTAGAAAGGATATAAAAAATCAAAGGTGATGGTTAGTAAAACCACCACCCCTGGATCGGAATACCTCAGGCTTCCTGAGCCGCTTCATCGTTCACGTAACCCTCCGCTAATTCCGTCAGCTTCTGATCCGTAGTGCCTTCTTCGTCGAGGGTGGTCTGGAGCAGATCGGCTACTTCAGTCAGCCCTAATTTCTGGGCCAGCGTACGCAGGCCTCCGTAGCTGGCAATCTCATAGTGCTCCACTTTCTGAGCGGCCAGAATCAGTCCGCAGTCCCGCACCAGCGTTCCCTTTTCCGTTTCTTCCCGAATGCTGTCGCTTTCTTTCAGCAGCCCTTCCATGGCTTCGCACTTTTTAGCCGCTGCTTTTTCGCCGATCAATTCGAAGACCTGCTCCAGTCGTTCTACGTGCGTCTGCGTTTCAGTTGTATGCAAATCGAAAGCGGCTTTCAGTTCTTCGGAGGTGGCGGCTTTGGAAAGCTTGGGCAAGGCTTTCGCCAGATGTTTTTCAGCCCAGTAAATATCTTTCAGGGAGTCTACGAACAGCTCCGTAAGGGCTGGAGAATCTTTTTCCGAGACGGGTTTTACCTTCTTTTTCATGATGTATCGCAAGTTGGTTGTTTCCCGTTTCTGGTAGAAAACCGTACCCGCTGAGGGGCTGATACCCAGGCTCCTCAAACTTCCGCAGGTCTATACGTAACCAGGGGTGGGAACTGGACCATTCAACCCGTTTGCCGGGTAATGGAATGACCAATGGTGTTGACCAGTATTCCCGAATGAGCTTCCTGAAGCCCTGTAGATATCCGGCTTTTTACACGCCGTTTGATTTGGGTTTGATCAGGAAACGGATTCGAATCAGAGTGCCTTTTTCACTGGTTTCGATGTCCATGCTGGCTTTGAGTAATTCGCACATTCGCTTGACTATGAACAGTCCAATGCCTTCCCCTGGAGCCTGGAAGTAAGCATTTTTATCGGGCTTTTGCGAAAGGCCTTCCCCATGATTCAGGGGACCCTCGGGCTGGTAAGAAGAAGAAGGCTCGACCATGGGCTGGAGCTGATGAGCCAGCAGGGCAGCAGGACCCTGCAACAGACCCGGGCCCGTATCCTGAATGGCAACGACCCATCGATCCTGATTTTCCACGCCCCAGCTTACGTTCACCCAGCCTTTTTGCGTATACATCAGAGCGTTAAGCAATAAATTCTGGACAATTCGCTGCACTTTCAGGGCATCCCCCCGAACGGGCAGGTGTTCAGGACCATCGGCCTGAAGAACCAGTTGTTTCTGGGCAGCGAGCCCTTCTACCGACCTGACCAGTTGGTGTAAGAGTTCACTGGCATCAAACGGCTGGTTTTCCACGACCTCCTGACCCGCTTCCATCCGTGCATAATTCATCAATTGACCCAGCATGGATTCAACGGCCTGTAGATTACGCGTCAGGATTTCCATGAATTTCTCCCGGTCCGCTTTCTTACCCGGTAGCTTCAGCAGGTTGGCTACCCCGGAAAGCATACCCAGGCTACCCTGCAAATCATGAGATACCTGCCGCAAATGCTCGCCGCGTTGCTGCGTAATCGTTTCCAGGTTACTCAGAGCTTCTTCCAGCGTCTGGACCTGTTTGAGAGCGGCCGTCTGACGAAGCTGGTCAAAGTACATGACGCTCCCTCGATTAATATCTTTGGATAGTTTGAGAAGCTGGCTATACGCCTGAGCCATGACCTGGGCCTGCGTTTCAGGATAGAGTTCCAGGAATGAAACAAACTGCTCTTCAATAACCTCGTAGAAATAATTCAACTCGTGCACCAGCTCGCCCAGCGTATAGCCCCGCTGCCAGCGATGCAGGCCGTGGGTTCCTGAGTGTTCAATGGCATTGGCCTGTTCGGCCTCTCCCAGCAGACGCTGGCTCAGCACATTGAGCAATACCGACAGCTCATCATTGAACTCCTCCCGCGAAAAACTCACGCCCGTGAAGAGTTCCTGATCCTCGGTACACCGGTTTCTCCATACGTTAAGAATGGTTTCCCGGCGGGAAAACAGGTAATCCGTTAATTTATTTACCTGATCGGTATATCCTGAATTTTGTTTGCCCATACGTTAAGATTGAATCGGTGAGTCCGTGAATCGGGTTTTCCCTGACTATTCGCTGATCCTTCTATTAACTGAATGGGGTTACGGTTGGTTTTAGACTTTTCCGGTGAAACGATTCTGGTCCAATCAGGCGGGTGTAACGGTTAAGGACTGAAAAGCGGATTTTCCCTGAGTAAGCAGTAAGGCAGAGCATTCTGACGTACGCCGGGCGGAAGTTACCCAGGCGGAGCGTTCAGCAAACCATAATAACTAAAAATTTAGTTATTATGGTTTGTTTAGGTATATTGCTGTCCACAAACGCTTTAACCTTTCTAACAATGAACCGAATCCATACAATTTTAGTAGTACTGGTGGTGTACACCATGTGGAGTGTACCCGGATTTACGCAAAGTAAATCAGCTCAGCTTGACAGCCTGTTTATTACTTTACAGCGACAGGGGTCCTTTAACGGCAACGTTCTCGTGGCCGAGAAGGGCAGTATCCTTTTTGAAAAAAGCTATGGTAACGCAAACGAGCAAACCGGGCAACGGCTGAATGCTGAGTCCGTTTTCGAGCTGGCTTCCTTATCCAAGGCGTTTACTGCCATGGGCATTGTGCTTTTGCAGAAGCAGGGCCGGCTGGGCTATGATGATCCGGTGGGAAAATACCTTCCCGAGCTGAAAAATTACGGTAAGATTACGATCCGTCATCTGCTGCACCATACCAGCGGTTTACCCGACTACACCGACTATTTTATCGAACACTGGGATAAAAGCAAGTTCGCTACCAACGCGGATGTCATTCAGGCTTTTGGCCAGGTTCAGCCTCCGGTACTTTTTCAGCCGAATGAAAAATTCAGCTACAGCAATACCAATTACGTTCTTCTGGGAAGCATCATTGAACGGGTCTCGAAACAGTCCTACGCCGATTACCTCTCTTCTGCGATATTCAAGCCCCTGGGGATGAAGCATACCCGGGTGTACCAAAGTAAGTTCAGGCCTCAGAAGATCGAAAACTATGCTTCCGGGTATTTGCTGGATAGTTTAGGGCAGAAGGTATCGCCGGACCAGTACGGAAAAACCTTTTTTACCTACTTCCTGGATGGCATTGTGGGCGACCGCATGGTGAATTCAACGGCCCGGGATTTACTGCTGTGGGATCAGGCCCTGTACACCGATCAGCTGGTCAATAATCAGGATAAGGAACTCCTGTTTACGGGCGTCAAAACCACGTATGGAGGCATTACGGCGTATGGGTTCGGATGGATGCTCAAACAGGATCCGGCGTATGGGCAGCTGGTTAGTCATTCCGGCAGCTGGGCGGGGTACATCCATTACCTGGACCGGCATCTGGATTCGCGTAAAACCATCATCATCCTTCAAAACCTGGACACCTGGAAAAACAGGGTAGTCATGGACCCCGTACGGAAGATTCTGTATCCGTGATTCATTAGTTCGATACCCGCCAAAAGCGATGAAGGGCTTTCAGACGGATCCGTCTGAAAGCCCTTCATCGCTTTTGTGCATCAGGCAGTACGCCTGAGTATAAGATCCGGTTTAGCGTACTTTTGGCTGCTTACCAGAGCCTCGCCGGCATAAAAAGGCCACCGCTGCGGTAGTAACCAGGGCTCCAACGGCAAGCTTCGTAATCAGTCCTTTACGGTTATATTTCCACTCGGCATTCCAGCCTTTTTCGGCAAAAATATTAGGAACGTAGCCCCGTTTCAAATCGTCAATGATGCCTTCGACGACATTCACCCGGTCGGCCAGCAGTAAGGGTAACCAATGACCGTATTCGGACTCGCTGAACCGGAAGGCATACCGACGGATGGCTCCGCTCAGTCCCGAAGGCGGGTTAGAGGTGCCAAAGACGGCGGTGACCCCGGGTCTTTCATTGGAGTGCAGGATTTCGACCGTTACGGGTTGCTGAGGCGGCTTCTGGTAATTGAGTCGCCGGTAATCATCACCCGTGTACTTTTTCATGGGGTAGGTGGGTTCATTTTTCGGATCCGCATCCATGCCCCATCCGTTGATGTGTGAATAATGGCTTTCTAGATTTTCCATGACAGCATGCATTTATACCCTGGCCGAAGGTGGAATAAGAATAGGTTTGATACAGTTATCGAGTTTAGCGGAGAAGATGTGATAGGCATCCGAAACTTCTTCCAGAGGTACCCGGTGCGTGATGATGGCTTTAGGGTCAATCCGGCCCGCCCGCACGTGCTCAATGAGTTTAGGCAGTAACCGCTTAACCGAAGCCTGATTGGCCCGAATGGTGATGCCCTTATTGACTACATTGCCAATGGGAATGAGGTTATCGGTGGGGCCATAGACGCCAACGATGGAAACAATACCTCCTTTTTTGACAGAGTTGATGGCCCAGTGCAAAGCCGTAGCTGAACCCGCCTGTAGCATCAGTTTACGGCCCGTGATGGTTTGAAGGGCACTGCCTGCGGCATCACTTCCTACCGCATCAATGCATACGTCAGCTCCGAAGTAATCGGTTGTTTTCTTGAGAAATAACACCGGATCGTTCATGGATCTGAAGTTGTAGGCTTCGCACTGAGCATAGGTACGCACAAAGTCAAGTCGATATTCCAGATGGTCAATCACAATTACCCGGCCTGCTCCGAAGAGCCAGGCACATTTGGCGGCCATGATTCCTACAGGCCCGGCTCCGAAGACGACAACGGTGTCGCCGGGTTTGATTCCGGCCATTTCAGCGGCCTGATAACCCGTTGGAACTACGTCCGTAAGCAGTACGGCATCATCCGGATGTAAATCGGCCGGAATGACCATGGGACCTACATCGGCGTAAGGGACCCGGACGTACTCGGCCTGGCCGCCGTCGTAGCCTCCAGCGGTATGAGAATAGCCAAAAATTCCCCCCACGGCCGTGGCCTCGGGATTGGATTCGTGACAATTACCGTAAAGTTCCTGTAGACAGAACGGGCAGCTCCCGCAGGCAATGTTGAAAGGAACCAGGACGTGATCTCCCACCTTAAGGTTCTGGACGTCAGCTCCGACTTCTTCGACAATTCCGATGAATTCGTGACCGAACGTTGTTCCGACCCGCGTGTCGGGGACCAGTCCGTGGTACAGGTGTAAATCAGATCCGCAGATACACGAACGCGTAACGCGGACGATGGCATCACTCGGATGCTGGATTTCGGGGTAGGGTTTGTGGTCCACACGGACCCTGAAAGGACCCCGGTAGTTCATGGCAAGCATACGTTTCAATAGATTTATGTGGCAGATGGGTTTGGGCGTGGTATTTAATAGCCCCCGCAAAGCATTATGCGGTGTTATCTTCTGATAACCAAACCTTCGGCAACAAAGAAGAAAAAAGTGAACCACCCTCATTTCGCCGGGATTTAAGTACTCGGGGTAGGTTATGTGGGGATGCTGGTGAATTTATGTATAAAAAATTACTGCCTGAAGGGTAACTATTGGGTCTATACGAAGTGAAATGCCCTGGGAGAAGATGAATCCGGTATGCAGGGTTCTTACCGCAAGGGATGCACGTTTGTAACTCCCGGGACCAGATCAAAGAACCTGGAGAAGAGATGTATTCAGTAATCTTTCTAACGAAATTGGAATATAACTACTCTTTCAGGAAAGAATTACTACAGTCGATTGGCGACTTTATCCGTAATGAAATTAGAATAAACAAAAGTCAAATACAATAATTGATCTAACGTTGACGTTTATCAATTACACGTTCAGTGATGCAAGTGGCGGCTTCACTGCTGAACGGAAAGAAAGGCCTGTTCCCAGTTAGGATAGGCCTTTTCCTATTTTAGAATTCAGCGTTCGTAAATGGAAAGAAACGGATGCTTTCTTTTTCTTAAGTAGTCTATTCCTGAACGATATGCCTTGAACGGAGGATTGCTTCACTTTATACTCATTCCCTAAGGTTCAGTTGATCCGGTTCTTTAATAATAGTTTGCTTTCGTAGATACCTGCGTTGCCGTCAATACCGCGGCAGGCATGAAAGTCAGGTGACAGGTAAAATTCAAAAAATAAAACCGCTTAATTCATGCCTTATTACATACGGCGTATCTTTTTCAGAAGTAATCCTGAGGGCTCGCTGTTATTGGCTGGGTAACGGAGAGTAGTAAGGAGAACTTTGGGTATAAAACTGACCTGATCATGGCTAGAAGGCGGAAAATTATGTTTTCGTGAGTTTTGCGGAAGAAGTATTAAGGGCCTGTAAGCAACCGATAAGAAGGAAATTCCAGGGTGGGAATGATGACTAGTGCGAGTGAACTAAGTCCGTTACTAAGCCGGAAATAATCTTTTAAAACAGCGATTTTTGTTTTAGAATGGTGAAGTAAGTATCCTTCATGGGTATAGAAATGATGCGAATACTGAATTGAGGAAATATCAGTCGTTTTCATAACAAATGATTAGACGGCAGGTAGGGGGGGAACCCAGGCAAGTCGTATTCCAATACTTCAATAAGTAAGCTTATTTTAAAAGGTTCAGATTCAGGAGGGCTAATAATACAGGGCGATTGAAACGATTCATTGAATCCTAAATATTAGGAAAGAGATAGAACTAAAGTACCTGCTTAGGAAATCAACTATGTTTGGAAATCAAGTAATAAGTACATCTGCTTTAACGATGATAAGTATAAAGTAGAGATGAACTATAGGGACTTCTGACTGACTCTGAAAGAATGTCTATGAACCGAGTATAACTTTCAATTTTTCGTCTATATTTGGTTACAGAAGTACAAAAAAATTCCAGACGTAAAGTACATCTGGAATTCGCTAATCCGCTAATAAATAAAATTTGTATCTCAAAGTTAATCATTCGAGCTCTGATTACGAAATTCTTATCTAATTTCAGGTAAGAATTTTTAAGTACTAGTACTTAGTTGTCCGTTTTTTGAGAGCCTCGTATACAGAGCAATAGTTTATTTTTAATAAACTGCTTAAACTTATTTTGTATGTTTCTATGATTTTGATATGATTTTATACAAAATATAGCATAATTGGGAGATCAGTACGGGTTAGGTACTTATACTATATCCGTTTTTAAAATTTCTTTATGATTACGGACTCAGGCCAGTTTTTCGAAAAATCAACTCGTCCGAATGAAGCCTGAGATGAATTATTCACTCTTTAACGAACAAGCCCTGCTGAAATTGTGGGAGGGGTTGTCCGGCCCGGGAAGCTCTGGGCTAAAATGGCTTAGCTTCTGAACAACTCGGCCCTTATGCGGTTAGTTCTGGTATATTCTGGCATTTGGCTCAGCCGATGATGGTATAATGTACGTGTACATGTCATCGGATTTTTGCTCACCATTCCAAACTATCAGATGATTGCAGCCCATCAACTCCTTCTTATTCCCAACGCCCTGTTTGGGGTACCGAAAATTCCGCTGGACAACCTTTCCGAACTGGAAAAAGCCGCCCCCAACCTGATTCTGTGGGCAGTTCCGGCGATGATTATTTTCACTGCCCTGGAAATGATTATCTCCTACGTGCAGGAAAAACCCTATTACGAGAAAAGTGAAACGATTGGGTCCGTTCTGACCGGACTAGGTTCACTGGTGGTAGGAGCCGCTCTGAAATTCAGCCTTTTATTTGCCGTTGTATGGATTTACAATCAGTTACCCTGGCGAATGGCTCTCAACTGGTGGACCTTCATTCCCTGTTACGTCATCTTTGACCTGTGCAGCTACTGGGCTCACCGCGTTTCGCACGAACAACGCTTCTGGTGGGCCACGCACGTGGTGCACCATTCCGGCGAACGGTATAACCTGAGCGTGTCCTTCCGCCTGAGCTGGATTCAGAACCTGAAGACCATTTTCTTCCTGCCCGTGGCCCTGTTTGGCTTTCACCCGATCATTTTCTTTACCACCAACCAGATTGCCGTTTTGTTTCAGTTCTGGGTGCATACGGAGTATATCCGAAAAATGCCCCGCTGGGTCGAATACATTTTCGCCACGCCCTCCAATCACCGCGTACACCACGGATCGCAGCCCAAGTATATTGATAAGAATTTTGGAGCAACCTTTATTTTCTGGGATCGGATTTTCGGCACGTATCAGCACGAAGATGAACCGCCCGTGTACGGAATCACCACCAACATTACCCAGAAGGCGAATCCCCTGATGATTAACTTTCACGAAGTAAACGACATCATTGCGGACGTGAAAAAGGCCAGGGGCTTTCGGAAAAAACTCTTTTACATCTTCGGTAGTCCGATTGCCATCGACCTGGAAAAGAAGCGGCAAGCCGCCGAAAGGAACGTCAGATCAGAGCTGAAGCAGGAAAGAGCCTAATACACAAAGAAGAGCGTATGGAAATCCCCGAACGAAAGATCGTTTGGGGATTTTTGGTTTAATGCCTCTTTTATCCCATAAAAGGGGTACTCTGGCCCAGATTCAAGCTTTCGTTCTTAAAAGTGCGTATCTTGCCAACTGTCTCAAACTAAGATACCCCTTGTGAAAAAATTATTTTCGACCCTGTTGCTGAGTAGTCTGGCTCTGATGGCCCAGGCTCAGCAAACGCCATCGTGGCTGCGTTATCCTTCGATTTCGCCCGATGGTAAAACCATTGTATTTACCTACAAAGGAGACCTCTGGAAAGTAGCCTCAACGGGTGGGGTGGCGACGCCTTTGACATCCCACGAAGCTCATGATTTCATGCCCGTCTGGTCACGTGATGGGAAGTCCATTGCCTTTGCTTCCGACCGCTACGGAAACTTCGACGTGTTCGTCATGAGTCTGGACGGGGGCGAACCCCGCCGCATTACGTCCCACTCGGCGGCTGAGTATCCCTACGACTTCACGCCCGACGGCAGGAAAGTCATCTTCGGTTCTGCCCGTCTGGATCTGGCCAGTAACCGCCAGTTTCCCACGGGTTCGCAGCCTGAGTTATATCAGGTTTCGACGCAGGGAGGCCGGGTTGAGCAGATTTTCACTACACCGGCCGAAGACGTCAAGTTCAATAGAGACGGCAGCAAGCTGGTTTACCACGATAAAAAAGGCGGTGAAAACGCCTGGCGGAAACACCACGTCTCTTCAATTACCCGTGATGTATGGGTGTATGATGCGAAAGCAGGCAAGCACACCAGGGTCACCAGCTTCGCCGGAGAAGACCGGAATCCCATTTTTGCCGACGGTGACAAAAGTCTGGTGTACCTGAGTGAAGGCAATGGCTCATTTAACGTATACAAATTGTCGTTAGACCATCCTTCGCAGCCTCAGGCCCTTACTTCGTTCAAAAAACACCCCGTGCGTTTTCTGAGTCAGGCTCAGAACGGAACGCTGAGTTTTAGTTACGACGGCGATCTCTATACCATGGCTCCCGGCGGAAAGCCGCAGAAACTGAGCATTAGTATCGCTTCCGATTCCCGCAGCAACAACGAGAAAGTAATGCCCGTGAGCGGTGGTATTCGCGGCATGGCCGTTTCTCCCAGTGGCAAGGAGGTAGCCTTCCTGTTCCGGGGGGAAGTGTTTGTCAGTTCGCTGGAAGGCGGCATTACCAAACGCATCACCAACACGCCCGAGCAGGAAACCGACGTCAGCTTCTCGCCCGATGGTAAATCCCTATTGTACGCGTCGGAACGCGGCAACAGCTGGAAAATCTACGAAACACGTATCGTCCGGAAAGAAGAACCGTATTTCTACGCTTCGACGCTGATCAAAGAAACGCCGATTATCGAGAATACCAGGGAAAACTACGAGCCGGAGTATTCACCCGACGGTAAGGAAATTGCCTTTATCGAGAATCGAATGACGCTCAAGGTGTACAATATCGCCTCGAAGCAAACGCGTAGCATTCTTACGGATAAAGAGTTATTCTCGATGCGGGATAACGACCAGTATTTTCAGTGGAGTCCCGACAGCAAATGGTTTTTGTTTGATTATGCCATGCCGGGCATTGCCGCCGGAGAAGTGGGAATCGTAGAAGCCAGCGGCAAGGGCAAGGTACGTAACCTCACGGAAAGCGGCTTTCAGGATTACCGGGCCAAGTGGATCATGGACGGCAAAGCCATGCTCTGGTTCAGTAACCGGGACGGCTTACGGGCGGCGGCCATGAGTGGCGGCAGCACCTCCGACGTTTACGCCCTGTTCTTCACGCAGGATGCCTTCGAGAAATTCAAACTGTCGAAGCAGGAAGCGGCTTTACAGAAGGAAATCGACGAGAAAAATGCCAAAGCTGATACAACGAATAAAAAGAAGGACGCGAAAGTAGCGAAGAAAGATAGCGTGAAAAACGTGCTGATTGAGTGGGAGGGACTATCGGACCGCAAAGCGAAACTGACCCTTCATTCGTCTTCGCTGGCGGATGCTCTGATTAGCAAGGACGGCGAAACGCTGTATTACCTGGCCCGTTTCGAGAAGGGTTTCAACCTCTGGTCGACGAACCTGCGGACGAAGGAAACCAAGATGCTGGTACCGCTCAATTCCGGCGGCGGCTCGATGGTGTGGGATAAAGATCAGAAAAACATCTTCCTGAACACCGACGGTCGCCTCGTGAAAATTGATCCGGCTTCGGCTAAGCAGGAAGGCATTAACGTCGGCGGCGAAATGCTATTGGACACGAAAGCCGAGCGTCTGTTCATGTTCGAGCACGTGTGGCGTCGCACGAAAGAGACGTTTTACACGGGCGGTTACCATGGCATTAACTGGGACAGCTACAAGCCCGATTACGAAAAGTACCTGCCGCACATCAGCAACAACTACGAGTTTTCGGAAATGCTGAGTGAGCTATTAGGAGAGCTGAACGTCTCGCATAGTGGTTCGTCCTACGGTAGCTTCAACGCGAATGCCGATCAGACGGCTTCGCTCGGAATTTTCTACGATCCGAATTTTACGGGTACGGGCGTAAAGATTGATGAAGTCATTGCGAACGGTCCGCTGGCGAAGGCCAGCCTGAACGTGAAAGCGGGTATGATTATCGAGGCCATCGACGGTGAAACCATTACGCCCGAGCGGGATCTGCCGTATTACCTGAACCGCAAAGCGGGCAAAAATACGCTGTTAACGATTCTGGACGGTAAAGAACGCCGCGAAATCATTGTGAAGCCGGTTTCAGCGGGTGAGGAAAGTGGATTGCTGTACCGTCGCTGGGTGAAACGCAATCAGGACGAAGTCGAGCGACTGAGCAAAGGCCAGCTGGGCTACGTACACATTCCGGGCATGAACGACGGAGCGTACCGCATGACCTACGAAGAAGTGATGGGCAAGTTTGCCGACAAAAAAGCCATCGTCATTGACACCCGTTTCAATGGCGGCGGTGACCTCGTGGCCGATCTGGCGATGTTCCTCTCGGGTAAGAAGTTCCTGGACTACACCACGGACACCCGCAGCAACGGCTACGAGCCCAACTTCCGCTGGACGAAGCCAAGCATTTCGCTGGCCAACGAAGCCAACTATTCCGACGGACACTGCTACGCCTTTACCGTGCAGGAAATGAAGCTGGGTAAGCTGGTAGGGCAGCCCGTACCGGGCACCTGTACCTTTGCCGGTTGGGAATCTTTACAGGATAACAGTATTCGCTGGGGCGTACCTCCGCTGGGCGTAAAAGCCATGAACGGTAAATACCTCGAAAACTGGCAAACCGAGCCCGACATCAAAGTCTGGAACGACTACGAGCAGGTGAGTAAAGGGAAAGATCAGCAGCTGGAGAAGGCGGTGGAGGTGTTGTTGGGTGAGGTGAAGTAAGTTATCTAAATATAGTAAGCCCCGGTTCTCTGGAAAGAGAACCGGGTTTCTGTTTATAAATAAAGATTCATTTTTTTGATAACCTTTCAGGGAAAGTGTTATAAATTGATAACGATGTACTCATATTAGTCAAGAAACGCTATAATGGTTCTAAGAGTGAAGCTCACAGAGATTGACTTGAAGCTTCTGATAAAAGGTAGTTTTTCAATGCTGTCAGTCATAGGCTAACATTTATCTACCGTTCAGAGTGACGCCTTTCAATCTTAACATTTAGAAACATAATGGACTAGAGGCTAGCTACAATTAAAATTGATTAGTACTTAATTTGCTGGAATAGTGGGTTGATTTAAATAAAAGGTAATACTATATAAACAAAATGAATAGCAAAAATAAAAACATACTATCTTTATAGTATGTATAGGTAAGTCGCTTTATTATAAGGTCACATTGAGGTTTATACTTACCAAGAATTTACTTATTGCTGAAACTCATTTCATACGACTAAACCTAACTTCCTATGAACAATACTAATAAAACTTACCCAGGTATTAACCAAAAAGTGTCATTGGCTCATTTCGATGAAACTGAAAAAGAAATAATTAGAAAAATATCTTCTGAATGGTATGTAACGAATGGCGGAGGCGAGATAGTTTTGAGTACGACATCACGTTATAAATATTTTCTCGTTAAACCTACTGAAAATTACAAAGAGCTATTTAACATAGAATTAGAGATAATTGTTATATTTAGTAATTATAGTATGTTTGAAACAAGAACACTTGATAGTGTATCGGCTGTAGAGAAAAAGTATCAATCTCTTAGATTAGAAAAATTATGTTTTGTTTTGATTAGTAATGATAATAATATAGTACATAGAATTAATGAATTAGTAAAACAAGATCAAGAGTCGCAAATAGTGGTTCCTTTTTCATACAGTGAACTAATAGGTAACGCGGATCCTTATTTTGTTAGGAATAGATTTAAAAACCATTTTTATTCTAGAGATTTATTTGCATTTGAATCTCCATTAAAAAAAGATTTATATTTTTTTGGAAGAAATGATTTAGTATTAAAGCTGGTAAATAGACATAGATCCAATGAAAATACTGCATTGTTTGGTCTTAGAAAAACAGGAAAAACCTCGGTAATATTTGGTATAAAAAGAGTTTTAGAAAGCTTAGGAGAATACTCAGTTTTTATTGATTGTCAAAATCCATCCTTGCATAAAAGAAATTGGAATAATGTGCTATGGTATATATTACATGAATTAAAAAATCAGATTTATAGTGATTTGAATCTTCCTAATGAAAATTTATTTACAGAACTAAATGCATCATTATTATTTGAAGAATATTTAAATATTACATATAAATACTTAGGTAATAAGAGTATACTTTTGATCTTTGATGAAATTGAAAATATAACCTTTAATACTTCTCCTTCAGAACACTGGACTACAAGGTTAGATTTTATATTTCTATGGCAGTCTCTTAGAACTATTTTTCAAAAAAATAAAAATATTTTTTCGTATTGTATAGTAGGTACTAATCCTAATGCTATTGAAACTTCACAAATACAAGGTAAACCTAATCCTATTTTTAATCAAATATATTTCGAGTATATTCCTAATTTTGATGTTCCACAGACTAGAGAAATGGTGAGAAAACTTGGAAGGATTATGGGATTACAGTTTGATGAATCTATTTACTCAAAGCTTACGGATGATTTTGGTGGACATCCTTTTTTGATAAGACATGTATGTAGTCTTATTAACAAAATATCTGATCAAACAAGACCTGTTAGAGTAGATAAAATGTTATATGAAAAGGCAAAATCAAATTTTCATGAAGAAAATAGTAGCTATGTAGAAATGATATTAGGAGTATTAAAAGATTTTTACCCTTATGAATTTGATATGTTGAAATATATTGCTATTGAAGATATGACAACTTTTAGACAGTTGGCTGAGCTTTCTTCAGAATTTACCAATCATTTGATAGGATACAAAATTATAGATAAAAGCAATAATAACTATTATTTTAAAATTGATGCTATTAAGGATTATCTGCTAGCAAAACATAAATACGAAAAAGCTCTTGAATCTCCTCAGGAGAGATTTATAGAAATATCTGAAAGAAGAAATGATATAGAAATAAAATTGCGTAAAATTGTTAGAACTATATTGCAAGCTAATTTTGGTAAATCGGATGCGACAATAAATTATTTAAATATTTTAGGTGAACCTAGAAAGAGTAAATATTATGGAATTAGTTTTAATGAATTGTTTGATCCAAATATTTGTGAAGTATATTTTGAGGATATTAGGAAATCTATAATTAAATACTACGAATTATTTAAAAATATTTTTGGATCAAATAAGGAAGATTTTGATTTTAAAATGAAACAGATAAATAAGTATAGATCAGATGCTCATGCTAAAGAAATAAGTAAAGAAGAAATGGATATGTTTAGACATAGTGCAACTTTCATTCAAAATAAAATAAAAGAATTTGAGTAAGCCCCTCCCTGTTCCAAGTGTTAAGCTCACAGAGCGACACTTGGAACTTCTGATAGAAGGCAGTTTGTAACTGCTGTCAGTCGCAGACTGACATTCATCTATCGTTCCGAGTGATGCTCTGCGAGCTTAACACTCGGAACAGGTTTTAACAGGTTTCTTAAAATGATTGAATGGTAGGAAATAGTTATGGTTTCTGATTTAGGTTGCGAAATATACCAACCTGCAAACACCATGGGCTTTGCTTACGCAATTCGAAATCCTCAGGCCGTATACTTTATTACGTTTGCTGTTGTGGAATGGGTCGACGTTTTTACCAGACCTCGTTACGTTGACATTTTATTGAATAGCATTCGCTATTGTCAACGGGAAAAAGGATTACAGGTGCACGCCTGGGTTATCATGTCTAATCACGTGCATCTGATTATTTCTGCCAAATACCCGAAGCCAGATTTATCAGATATTATTCGCGATTTGAAAAAATTTACCTCCAAACAGATCGTATCTGCTATTAATGACCAGCAGGAGTTTGAAAGCAGAAACCGCTGGATGAACTGGATTTTTCAATCCAATGGCCAGCGTAACTCGAATAATAAATTTATACAGTTCTGGCAACAGGATAATCATCCAGTTGAATTGGATTCACGTTCGAAGCTAACCAGCAGGTTAAGTTATTTGCATCTAAATCCTGTTCGGGCGGGATATGTGAATGAACCCTGGCACTATAACTATTCTTCTGCCTGTGATTATATGGCGAATCAGAAAGGATTATTAGAAGTTACCTTTCTATGACTTAGTAAGGATTATACCTCTGTTCCAGGTGTTAAGCTCGCAGAGCGACACTTGGAACTTTTGATTAAAGGCAATTTGTAACTGCCCTCAGTCGCAGACTGACTTTTATCTGTCGTTCCGAGTGATGCCTTGCAGGCGTAACACCCGGAACAGGTTTCTGGAATTGCAGTAATAGTGAACTAATTATCTCATCGGAAAGGCTTAAGTAACGCATAAACCGACTATGAAAAAAACAATTTACAATCCCGCACTGAAGGAAACTATTGTATTTGTGACTACCTCTGAAGAAACTTCGGGGGCTTACTCTGAACTTGAGATTTCTCTGGAGCCCGGTGGCGGTAACCCCATGCATTACCATAAAGCTTATACGGAATTGTTTACTGCTCAGGAAGGCGTCTTAGGCATGGAACTGAAGAATGGAAAGAAGATCTATCTGAAACCGGGTGAATCGTATTTAGTAAAAAGAGGGGAAAACCACCGTTTCTTTAACCAGAACGATCATCCCATTACGTTCACTAACAAGGTAGTTCCGGGTTCCACTGGTTTGGAGAATACACTAAGAATTCTCTGCGGATTAGCTCAGGATGGACAGTATTCGAAAGCGAACATTCCCAGTAATCTATACCACATGGGAATAGGTGCGGTGATGAGCGATATGCGGTTGACGGGTCTGGCCGGACTCCTCACTACGCCATTGGTTAAAGTTCTTGCCTATTTGGGACGTAGGAAAGGGATAGAAGCAGCGTTGGTTAAGAAGTATTGCGTTTGATTTTAAGTAATGGTTTAGACTTTTCCTACTTGTTCCAAAGGGTAAACTTTCGCACCGTCACCTGGAATTACCTATAAAGACAGTTACCGTCGTTGCCATACATAAACTATGGTGCATAAGCTTAAAACGGTAGTACGGAAATGTTAATTGACAATACAGAAAATTATGAAATTCATTTATTATAACTTGTTATTTATACTGGTAGTACTGACAGGTTTTTCAAACGCATCGCAGCCCAACGATCCCATACCCCAACACGAAACTTTCAAAATTCACTCTAAACACGTTGGAGAAGAGAGAACTATTAATGTATGGACTCCGGCAAATGATAAGAAAAATGCTAACTCATTGCCAGTAATGTACATGGCAGACGGAGGAATACAGGAAGATTTTCCTCACGTGGCGAATACTTTGGCTAAACTGATACAGGAGAATAAAATAAAACCTTTAATTCTGGTAGGCATTGAAAATACTCAACGGCGAAGAGATTTGACAGGGGCTACCGAAGTAGCCAAAGACAAAGAAATTGCCCCAGTGGTTGGAGGTTCAGAAAAATTCAGGGCTTTCATCAAAGAAGAATTGTTCCCCGAAATAAATAAACGATATAGAACCACATCTGAAAAAAGCATCATTGGCGAATCTTTATCAGGACTTTTCGTTGTAGAGACCTTCTTTCTTACGCCCGATATGTTCGATAACTACATTGCGTTTGATCCTTCTCTTTGGTGGAATGATCATTATTTAGTGAAAAATTCAGAAAAATATTTAGCCCATTTTCCTAAAACTGAGAAAAGGATTTGGTTTGCAGGATCTAACACGGAAGGGATTTCAGAATATACAGATGACCTGGCAGAAATGTTCAAGAAAGAAAATCCGGTAACTATAAAATGGAATTATTCACCCGAGCCAAATGAAAAACACAATACAATTTTCAGAGCCACAAAAGAAAAGGCAATCAGTTGGACATTACATAAAAACTGAACGTACCATCTTAACGGTTGCAAGTGTTAAATTCGTAGAGTATCACTCGAAAAATCCTTGATAATTCAGCCCTCCCTGTTCCAAGTGTTAAGCTCGCACAGCAACACTTGGGGCTTCTGATAAAGGCAGTTTGTAACTGCCGTCAGTCGCAGACTGACTTCATCTACCGTTCCGAGTGACGTTCTATGAGCTTGACACTCGCAACAGCCTTGGTAATTAAGTTGGAATATTTCCTGAATAGTTACAGATTTTTAATTGTCTATGAAAAAGTACTTATTCGCCATTATTGGATTACTATTCCTGCAATCATGTGGAAGTAGTAACTGCAAGGAAGATATAACATTAAAAAAGAAACTTGTATCTAAAGTATACGAAGCTAGAAAAAGTGATACTTTTTTGAATTTTGCATCAACTGTTCAATTTGAGTGGGATACTATATATATACTTCCTCCTTATACAGTTTTAGATCATTTTCACAAATCGACAGGCTTAGATATTTCTTGCTTGAATGAGACAGGTATCCAATCTAGGGATGATATGAACTTAATTGTGTTTACAAAGAAATCTGAAATAATTTCATATGTAAATTATTCTAGAAAAGATGGCGATTTCTATATACCGAATAGTAAAAACTATATCACCCATGAGGATTCAAATTTTAATATAATTAACAATGCAATTATGTTAAAAGATAGTAGCAATAATTATATCATTTTTCATCAATAGAAAAGCTTATGCTACGGGTCTACTTTCAGTGATAGTAGACCCGTAGCATAAGCTTTTCTGCCGTTGTTGGTGTTTAGCGAAGCGTCACCAACAACTCATGATTAACCTATATACAGCTAAATGTATCTAGTAGACATCTTTGTCATTGATAATCACTAGCTGTTCCAAGTAGTTAGCTTGCAGGGCGGCACCCGGACACTGTCTGGTTAATTCAACCAGTATTCGTATCTTTCTTTCCGGAAGTCTTTCAAACGCAACATCAAACATGATCTCATGAATACTTCAGCTACGCACGATCAGCGGATCGCTGCGATGACGTTCGCGTCCGTGTATCCGCATTACGTAACGAAAGTGGAAAAGAAAGGCCGTACGCAGGAAGAACTGCATCAGGCCATTGAATGGCTGACGGGATTTGATGAGCAGAAACTTCAGGAGCTGATTCGTAAAAAGGTATCCTTTGAATCCTTTTTCGAACAGGCTACCCTGAATCCCCAGGCTCATCAGATTACCGGAACCATTTGTGGTTACCGGATTCAGGACATTGAAAACCCCCTGACCCGGCAGCTTCGGTACCTGGATAAACTCGTAGACGAGCTGGCGAAAGGTCGGGCGATGGAAAAGATTTTGCGGAAAGCCTGAGCCGGATCATCATCTCTTTCAGGGATTAAGCTCGCCGGGCATCACCCGAAGCCGAGCCTGGTATTGCATTTATTTTCCCAAATTCCTTTCTTGTATGAATGGAACTTAGAAAAGCAGACCTTCCCGAATTACCATTCATCTGGGAAATCATTCAGCAGGCCATCGAGCAGCGGCGGCAGGACGGCAGCGAGCAGTGGCAACAGGGCTATCCCAACGAGCAAACCATCGAAGAAGACATCACCAACGGCTGGGGTTATGTGCTGATCGAAAACGCTCAGGTCATCGCCTACGCCGCCATCATTGTTGGTAACGAACCTGCCTACGAGAATATTCAGGGAAAATGGTTAACCGACGGAACATACGTTGTTATTCATCGCGTGGCCACGTCGAACGCCGTGAAGGGACGGGGAGTCGCTACGCAATTGTTCCGAATGATTGAAGAACTGGCTCTCGCTCATGACGTATATAGTATCAGGGTCGATACCAACTTTGATAACGTGCCCATGCTTAAAATTCTGGAGCGGCTGAACTATGTCTATTGTGGCGAAGTATTCTTCATTGGAGCCAATCGCATGGCTTTTGAAAAGGTGCTTACCAGTGTTCAGGCCAGAAAAGAAGACCACTAAACTTCTGTTGCCCAAAACGTTTGAATGGATTCCTGCCCAAAACAGGAATTTATTTTTAATAAAGTACTTTGAATTTCAAAGTAAATGCCTTTATCTTTAACCCGTCAATCTTAAATCGGGTAGGGCAGGTGGGCATAAACGCTTAATCTGCCGATTCTGTCCAGCCTTATTTACCAACGCCAACCTTCACTAGTATGGGTCTTATTGCCATTGTTTCGCTGTTTCTGATGCTGCTGGGAATTCCAGTGTATTACGGATTTCGTTACCTGCTGAACAAGTTCGACTGGGAAGAACGAAAACACGTCTGGGTTCTCTGGACCTTAACCATTGTGTCGACGCCTATACTTTTGGCGACTATGGTGGTAAGCTTTTTCGTGTATATAAACTATTATCCTCAGCGGGAATTTGACAAAACCGCCTGGGAGGCAGATCCTCACAAACGTTATGAGTTAATGGATGATCTGATCACCCATAAAAAGCTTATGGGAAAGTCGAAAGCAGAGGTCAGGCAGTTATTGGGGGAGGGAAGTAGTGGATACGCCATTGACGAATGGTCCTATTATACGGGTCACAAACCAGGCTTTTCCTTTGGACCTACCGTTTTGGTGGTTAAGTATAAAGACGGAAAAGTAAATGACGTTGGAAGTTACGTGGATTAATAACCCTCATAAGTGAAGAAGAAAACAAAAAAGCCGTTCATTTCTGAACGGCTTTTTTTCTAGTAGCGGGAACAGGACTCGAACCTGTGACCTTTGGGTTATGAGCCCAACGAGCTGCCAACTGCTCCATCCCGCGGTGTTTGTTGATACAAAGATAGTACATTTTCCTTCAGATAGACAATTATTTTTTATATTTATTTATAAACTATTGATTATTAATTCATTAGTTATTGAAATATTATTGTTTTCATCAGGGAAGTAACAAAAGTGGGATAGTTGGATGGATAGTTTAGCAACGATTGGCCTGCCAGCGGAGATTGATAAAATTTAACTATAGGATGAAAAAATAGTATATAAAACAGGTGATTTAGAGTAGGACTTTTGTATCCGAACCAGATACAATCTATTTCATGAAATTTTTACCACTAGCTGCTCTTCTAGCTTTATCATGGGCTCACAGTGCCTGTACGGATCACGTCAGTCCCGAAAACTCGCCCCGCCTGCTGGCTTTCCCGGAAGCTGAGGGTTTCGGAAAATATGCCACCGGAGGCCGGGGAGGGAAGGTTGTCGAAGTAACCAACCTTAACGATGCCGGTGAGGGAAGTTTCCGGGAAGCCCTCCGTACTTTTCCTGATGAACCCATTACCATTGTGTTTCGGGTGGGAGGAACCATTGAATTACTCTCGGAAATCAAGGTCAATCGTTCGAACTTCACCATTGCCGGGCAAACTGCCCCCGGTGACGGGATCTGCCTGAAAGGCCATTCGTTTATCATCAATGGAGCACGGCTGGCCAGTCGGGGAGGGAATCACGGAAACATCATTGTTCGTTACCTGCGTTCGCGGCCCGGCGGCGACAATCCCAAGGGCATTTACGGCTTTGACATGGAAAATTGCCACAACGTTATCGTCGATCATTGTTCCTTCAGCTGGGCCAATGAAGAATGTGCCGCCATGTACGATACGAAAAATACCACCGTGCAGTGGAGCATCGTCAGCGAAGGCCTCTATAACGCCGGTCACGCCAAAGGAACACGTTCGTACGGCGGGGTCTGGGGCGGACAGTACGCTACTTATCATCACAACCTGATTGCTCATCAGAACAGCCGCACCATTCGTTTCAACGGTGCACGGGCTCACGATACCCTGGCGGTGATTGACTACCGCAACAATGTCATTTACAACTGGGGCAACAACAATGCCTGCGGCGGGGGTAGTGTGAATATTCCCGGAGGCAAATCCGAGATCAACCTGGTGAACAACTATTACAAGCCCGGTCCGGCTGCCCCGAATACGTTAAAATTCATGCGGTGTGATTACGACATGAACGGGCAGTATGGCGTGGGCAGGTGGCATTTGGCCGGGAACGTGATGGAAGGCCGGGCTGATTTCACCAGTGATAACTGGCTGGGACTGGATGCTTCCAGCATTCCGGAAGCCGACCGTCCCCAGATCAGGGTAAGCAGTCCGTTTAAGGTGAGTGATATTAAAACGGAGACGGCGAGTCAGGTCTTCGAATCCGTCCTGATGCAATCAGGAGCGACGCGGCCCAAACGCGATGGGGTGGATACCCGCGTCGTGAACGAAACCCGTGCCGGTACGGCCTCGGGCATGGGGAGCTTTGGTAAAGCCGGAATCATCGATCACCCCGGTGCGGTGGGCGGCTGGCCCGTCTATGCCTCCGCCGCAGCCCCGACCGATACTGATCACGACGGAATGCCCGATGCCTGGGAAACGGCGAAGGGCCTGGATCCGGCCAATCCCGGGGACCGGAACAAGGTGCATGCCAGCGGGTATACCATGCTGGAAGTGTACCTGAATAGTTTATAGAATAAGTTCAGTCGTAATCCCCGCAGATATTTATTTGCGGGGATTTTTGTAGGGTGTCCACTCCGTATCTTAGCTAATCGACAAACCGTTTATCCATGAAGAAGCACACGACTAATTACTACAATACCTTCATTGAGGTGGCCGAAGACACCCGGGTCACTCAGGGCACCGTGCCCGTTTCCAGAGGTGACCAGAAGACGGTAGCGGAGCGGCAGTTTAGTCTAATCACCAGTCATCCGTATGCCTATACTTCAGACGACGTTTTGTTTCAGGTGTACGCCGACAGAAATGAGTTGCTGTCAACAGAATATGAGGCGGCCCGCCACCAGTTTTTTTCGAAAGGACAGCCCTGTTTCCGGGCTTCTCCGCTCGCCAAAACGCAGGGCTTTGGCATCCACCATGATCAGGATGGGAAAGTAGCAATTTACGGCATGGAAACACCAGACTATGAACGCCTGTTGAAGGATGAGGCAGTCAAAAAAGTTAAAGCCATGAGATCCAGTAAATAAGAGGCTGATGCGTATAGTCAGCATCGACAGGAAGATCAGCGTTAGGATAAAGCGTTGGATTCAATTCATTTTGTTTTTAATCGCTCCCTTAGTAAAGAATATAAATCAGGAATTATTGACTAGCTTTAATGCTTTATTAAGGATCTGATTACCTCTTTATGAAATCGATTTTAAGCGACCGAAGTTTTCGTTTATCCATTGGTATTACCTTCATTTTTCTGGCTACGGGTATTGCTTTTCTTTTTCTGGGCTGGGTTAATTATAGTTGGGTATTATTTATTTTATTGCCAATCGTTCTGGGTATTTCCATTGGAGCGATGCCCAACCAGAAATACGTCTTGCGGGGAGCTTCTGTGACGACTATTATTTTGTTAGCCGCTATGTACATTCCGGGCTTATCAGGACTGCTCTGTATTGTCATGACCCTGCCGCTGATCATTCCGCTGATTTTTGCCGGGTATGTCTTCACGCACCTGATCAGACGGTATCGCCAGATTAAAGGCACCGACCAGCTCAGTGTGCTGTTATTGCCCCTGATTCCTTTCCTGATTGCTGCACCCACCGAACAGAGCCTTCAAACGAATCGGGAAGCCGTGATCGAGGTAAAGACTGAACAGGTTTTTGCCTATACTCCCGAGCAGGTATATGACGCCATTAAATCCGTAGATACGCTGGATGCCGACAAGCCTTTTCTGATGAATTTTGATTTGCCCATTCCGGTTAAATGCGTACTTGAGAAAGAAGAAGTCGGCGGATTACGAACCTGCTATTTTAAAGCCGGTAAACTGAGTAATGCCGAGTTTGGAGGCGGAACTATTGTGGAAAAAATAACCCGGCTGGAAAGGGGTAAAGTTCTGAAAATGGATGTGATTGATTATAACCTCATTGGTCGTAAGTGGCTGGGATTTAAAGAGGCCATTTATTACTTTGAACCCGTAGGAACCAGGGCCTGTAAACTCACGCGGATTACAACGTATACGTCAGTTCTGACACCAAGGGTATACTGGGAACCCCTCGAAAAAATAGGCATTACTCAGGAACATGATTACGTGTTCAGTAACCTGAAAAAAGACCTGAGACGCCTGTACGGGAAAGAGAAATCCCTCGATCAATGAGTAAAGGGTACACGCCGAGTAGTTCGGGCAAGGTCCCTCTGCCTGGGTTGATCTAGGCCCAAAGAGTAAGAACTTAAATATCCCTCGGAATCTCCATTTTTCCGGGTAAGTCCGGAATAGTTACCAATCTTTCGTTTTCCACAGTATCTGAATGGCCGGTTGCTTCATCGATGACCATTCTATTACAAATCAGGCAGCGAATAACCAGTTAGACGGAGCCAATCCGAAGTGATCGATGAGGCAACCGCGTTACGAATCAGCCTAGAGAACGAAAGAGCAGGAGAGGCGGGTTTAGAGATGTCTATACTTTGAACAGTAAACAGCTTGTAATCAGAATAATATGCTGAACTAGTTTCCCAACCTTACCTAACGAAGGAACCATAATCATTCATAGCTCCGATCTACTATTTCCGGAAGGAGAGAAACTATTTCAGGCAATTTGAGTTTATTATAATAAGTACAATTACTAAAACTTATGAAAAAGCTTGAAAACAAAGTAATCGTCATTACGGGTGCGGGAATGGGCCTGGGCCTGGCGACCGCCCTGGAAGCAGCCAAAGAAGGGGCTGTTCTATCGTTAGTAGATTATAATGCAGAAGCTCTCGAACAAGCGAAAGCAGAAATTAAGGCGGCTCAACCCGAAGCTCAGGTACTGACGGTCGTAGCGGATGTTTCCAGCGAAGAGGCCGTAAAAAGTTACGTAGAAGAAACCGTCAAAGCCTATGGTCGCATTGATGGTTTTTATAATAATGCCGGTATCGAAGGCCGTCAGGCTTCGCTGACGGAGTATGACCTTAACGTGTTTCAGAAGGTAATTGATATCAACCTCATGGGGGCGTATTACGGACTGCGATACATCATTCCGGTGATGCAAAAGCAGGAATACGGCCGGATCGTAAACGTAGCTTCCGTGGGTGGGATTCGCGGCGTGATGAATCAGACACCTTACGTCGCCACGAAGCACGCCGTGAGTGGCATTACCAAAAATGCCGCCCTGGAATACGGTCGTTTCGGAATTTTAACGAATGCCATCGCTCCCGGGGCTATTTTGACGCCTATGGTGGCGGAGGCATTTAATCAGATCAACCCTGAAGATCCCAAAAAAGCGGAAGATGAATACGCCGCTTTCAACCCCACCAAACGTCTGGGGCAGCCTCAGGACGTGGGGAAACTGGTGGTGTTCTTACTGAGTGAAGATTGTGCGTACGTAAACGGACAAACCATCGCTATTGACGGGGGCCAGTCTAATGCCTATGGATTCGTATAAATAGTCAGTAATAAGTGGTAGTTAAAAAAGGCTTCGAAACTTTCGAAGCCTTTTTTAATGATCAGGACTGTTGATAAGCTCCGGCAAATTCCTGGGAGAATGCCTCCAGTTTTACCTTTCCTAAAACGGGGCGATTTTTCCAGTAGTCTTCCTGAAGCCGCCCTTCGCGGATGGCCTTGCCCATCTCCACGTACAATTCGGTGAAGACGGGAGGGACTCCGGCCGCCAGCATCCCTTGCCGGGACTCTTCATCCGTAAAGGGTACCCACGGGGTATTTTCTTTACCCACGGACTGACCCAGTACCGCCGCGATCTCGCTGGGATGACGCTCGTCACTGGCAATGTAACGAATGTTGTAGCCCGTGAAGTCATGGGCGAGTAACTCTTCCGCCGCTACCTCAGCGATGTCCGACGTATGCGTTAACACGAGTTTCTCATCGGTGTTACCAAAATTGTTACCAGCTATTCCGGCATCCCTGATTAACCCGGCCAAACTGAACAGGTTATAATAGAAATATGAAGGGCGTAAAACCTGGATGTTAAGATTCGGCAGGGCTTCCAGTTTTTCTTCAAGGTATCCCAGTCCGTCGATCGGGCCTGCTCCTTTTCGTAGATGAGCACCAATGCTGCTCAGCAGAACGACGTATTGAATAGAGCTATGCGAAAGAGCCTTCACGTAGAGGTCCGCAATTTCCCGCTGGAAGACCGGATAATCGGGCCGTGAGAAATCATTCGGAATCATCAGATAAACGGCATCCGCCTGCTGGAATGCTTCCGTCAGAAAGGCTTCGTCGGCTACCGAGCCAATCGCGGCCGTAGCTCCCAGACGTTCAATGGCTGCTTTTTTATCCGGATTGCTGCTGATTACCGTTACGTCTTGACCGGCCTGAACCAGTTTTTGGGTGAGGGGAGAACTAATGTGTCCCAGAGAACCCGTAATTAAGTATTTCATTATTTACTGATTTGTTTATGTCTGGAACAAAGGTATCTTTGTACTTACTTTTATACAAGTACTTACCCTAAAGTATGTGCCATGACACAGCTCAAAGAAGCATCGACGTATAATGCTAACCGTGAAATTGTTTTGCAGGAATGCCCGGTTACCTACGTCATGCAGAAAATAGGCGGGCACTGGAAACCCATCATTCTGTATCATTTACTAAATGGAAGCAAACGCTACAGTGAAATCAGAAAAGCCATGCCCCACATCACGGAGAAAATGCTGATTCAGCACCTCAGGCAATTGGAAGCCGACCAGCTATTGATTCGGGAAGCCCAGCCCGTGGTGCCGCCCGTGGTTACCTACACGCTAACCGATGCCGGGCAGGAACTTCAGGAAGTCATCAATGCCATGGCTGCCTGGGCGTACCGCGACAAAGAGCGGCACCGCTGATCCAGGCATCCGGAAACTAGTTCGTGCAATCCGTTGAGGGCGTATGCGGTTGCCATCCACGGATTGCTTATTTCTTACTCGAAAAAGAAGACGGTTCTTCCCAGGGCCGAGTAACGACCCGAACCAAGAGATAATTCAGGTTCGGGTCGTCACTCGGCCCTGGCTGTATCGAAGGTGCCTGTGAAAGGGTAGGGGAGCGGAGTGTGGAACGGGCCTTCTCACCTCTTGTTCTGCTTTATCCTGGGGTCCCCCGAAAACAGTCGGGTAAGGAAGAGGCAAGAAGGCCATATCTGTCGGTGAAACGACCGCTGTCTGAGCAAGCTATTTCTTTACCTATATATAGGCACAGAGAATGCGGCTTGGTAAAGTTTGCCTGAAAAACGTAGCATGGATGTATACAAAACTTACAGTCGGATATTGAATATTGTGTATAAATATCGTTATAGTGATTGACGGACAAATATTATTCTGTATATCAATATAGGAATGATACATCATTCTATGATAATGCCTTTTTGCAAGTAGTGAGCCTGCGTAACTTCTTTTCCAAACAAAAGTTTAGGTAACGACGGTGGTATTCGCGGCTTACAATTTCAGAACATTTTGGTAACAACAGCCCGTATTTTGGACTATTTGTATTCCAACTTCACCCCTGGACAACTACTATTTTCTTTTCTCAAAACTTGCGATCAACAAAATATTCCTTGCCTCTGAAATGGATATGCAGAATATACACTAAGAGCCATCCTTTTTAATATTGTATTAATTTAACTTAGCTTTAGATTAAAATAGGATTATTGTTAGAATTTTATTAGAATGCTTTATTCAACTTTTTTTTATTAAACGGTCGTATTAATTTTAAAAGTTGTTTCCTATCCTTAATCAAAGTTCATTGTTAAACACACTTCATTCATGGGTAAATCTCTATTGAGTTTCCTGCTATTCTTCTTGGCGGGAAGTTATCTGTATGCTCAGACTACAGTGAAGGGGGTTGTTACTTCTTCGGACTCCAACACGCCACTTCCCGGTGTGAGCGTTTCCGTAAAAGGCACCTCCCGTGGTACGGTGACCAACTCCGATGGTCAGTTTTCAGTAGCCGTTCCGCAAGGTTCAAAAACGTTAGTAATCAGTTATATTGGTTACCTGACATCAGAAGTAGACGTAACGAACAAGACGACGATCAACGTAGTGCTTCAGGAAGATTCAAAAGTCCTGAACGAAGTAATGGTTGTGGGTTACGGTACGGTAAGTAAAGAGACGCACGTCGGTGCCTCAGCCCAGATCAATGCGGATGCGATCAAGAATCGTCCGGTTTCCAATGCCCTGAACTCCCTCGTGGGTGCGGCTCCTGGTATTCAGGCTACTCAGGGAGCTGGTGCTCCTGGTGCAGCTCCAACCATCCGGGTTCGTGGTTTCGGGTCTATCTCCGCTTCCAATGATCCTTTATATGTGGTGGACGGTGTGCCTTATACGGGTAATACGTCCAATATTAACCCTGATGACATCGAGTCGATCAGCGTATTGAAAGATGCGTCTACAACGGCTATTTATGGATCCAGAGGTTCTAACGGGGTTGTATTAATTACTACGAAAAAAGGGAAAAACAACCGTAGTAACTTAAACTTCAACGCTTCCGTAGGAGCCATTTCCCGCGGGTTACCTGAATACGAACGCGTCAGTGCTCAGCAGTACTATCCTTTAATGTGGGAAGTGCAGCGGAATACGCTTCAGTACGGTTCGTTAGCTATTCCCCGTGAAATTGCCGGACAAATTGCAGCAGGCCAGTTAAGTACGTATCAGAACCGTAACTATACGGGTGTGTATGATCTGTTAAAATACAATCCATTCAACGTAGCCAACAACGCTATTGTGGATGCGAACGGTGTCCTGAATCCTAATGCTCAACTGTTATATCCCGAAGATTTGAACTGGGAAAAAGCAATCCAGCGGGGTGGTAAGAGCCGTCAGAACTACAACATCACTTACGATGGTGGTGGAGACAAATCCGATTACTTTGGTTCGATCGGTTATACGAAAGAAGAAGGATATCTGTTGAAATCCGATTTCGAGCGTTTTACGGGTCGTGTCAGTGTCAATACGCAACCCACCAAATGGTTCAAAACTGGTTTTAACCTGAACGGTAGCTATAGCCGTGCCAACATTGATGCCGCTCCTGATGGAGGTACTGGCTTCGTCAATGCATTCTGGTTCTCGCGTTTCGTTGCTCCTATCTATCCCGTGTATCGTCACGATGCTACCACGGGTGATTATACGCTGGATGCGAACGGTAACCGGATCTACGATCAGGGCGATAGCCGTCCGTACGCCAGTGGCCGTCATGCCATCTGGGAAAACCAGCTGAACGAACGCAGAGACGTAGTAGGCGTCTTAGGAGGTCGTACGTACATCACGCTGAACCTGTACCCAGGCCTGAAATTTACGTCTAACCTGAGCTTCGATTTACAGGACAGACACCGTCGCCGCTTCGATAACCCCATCATTGGGGATGGAGCTCCGGCCGGACGTGCGTACCATTATATGTACCGCACCACGGCAACGACGTTTAACCAGTTACTGGAATACGACAAGTCATTTGGTAAGAATAACCTGAATGTACTGGCGGGTCACGAAAGTTATTCCTACAAGTATAACTACCTGGAAAGTGCTCGTACGGGTATCATCGTAAATGGTATTACCGAGTTGCCTAACTTCGCTACGGTATTGAATGCTACTTCTTACGAGGATAACTACGGTATTGAAAGTTACTTCGCTCGTGCCAGCTATGACTTTGACAAAAAGTACATTCTGAATGCCTCGATTCGTCGGGACGGTAACTCCAAATTCGCCTCTGGCGTACGCTGGGCTAACTTCTGGTCCGTGGGTGGAGCTTACAACCTGGAGAAAGAAGATTTCCTGAAAGGTGCCAACTGGGTAGAAATGCTGAAGCTGAGAGCTTCTTACGGGGTGGTTGGTAATGACAACTTAGGAACGACTATTGGTTATTATCCTTACCAGGCTTTATATAACCTGGGTACTAACAATGCGGCAGAACCTGGTATCAATCAGGCCACCATTGCCAATAACCAGTTAACCTGGGAAACGGGTAAAAACTTTGACGCCGGTATCGACTTCAGCTTATTCAAAAACCGGATTTCTGGTAGCATTGAATTCTTTAATCGGGTGACGGATGGATTGATCTTCAGTGTGCCTCTGCCTTTATCCAACGGTGGTACATCCGTTAGACCTTTCTCGGTAAACCGGAACATTGGTAACCTGTACAACCGTGGATTCGAGTTCCAGTTGACGGGAGATATCGTGAGAAATCAGAACTTCAAATATTCGGCTACGCTGAACGTTACGACGTTCAAGAACCAGATTACGAAAATGCCTGAAACGCAAAGTCTGATTCAGTCAGGAACGAAGGGTTACAGTGTCGGCCACTCGATCTACGATTTCTACATGCGTGAATTTGCGGGTGTTGATTCAGAAACGGGTCAGTCTCGTTACAAAACCAACATGATGACGGCTAATGCCAAGGTGGTTGGAAACGATACCCTGACGACCGTAATCTCTGAAGCCAACTATCGCTACACAGGATACTCATCGATTCCCAAGTTCTACGGATCCATGAACCACAACCTTTCTTACAAAGGATTAACCCTGAGTCTGGTATTTACCTATCAGGTAGGTGGTAAAATCTACGATGGGGGCTATCAGTCCTTGATGCACGGCGGTACGTACGGAACGGCCATGCACGTAGACGCTCTGAAACGCTGGCAAAATGCGGGTGATGTGACGAACGTTCCCCGTTTTGATAACGGAAACATTACCAACTTAAACGGTACCAGTTCTCGTTACCTGACGGATGCGTCATTCCTGCAATTGAATAACGTAACCCTGAGCTATGCAATCCCTGCTACCTGGTTAACGGGTATGGGTGCCAAGTCGGCCAGTATCTACGCTTCAGGTGAAAACCTGGGTTTATTATCGGCCAGAAAAGGAATGAACGTAACGGGCTCATTCAACGGTACGGTGGATAACACCTACACGTTCAACCGGGTCATTTCTATTGGTGCGAGACTTGGGTTCTAGTCAGTTCTAAACATTTAGCATTCAAAAATGAAAAATATACTGAAAAAAGGAGTGCTGGGGCTGATGTTAGCCGGTTCCATGACTTCTTGCGATAAGGATTTTCTGGAAACAACGCCTACGGATCAGATCGCTACGGCAGACGTTTTCACTACTACTAAAAATGCCTGGGCTGCCGTTAACGGGATTCACCGGCTGATGTATTCCCAGATTTTTGAAACCCAGTCTCAGGGTGGACAGTCGGGAAATATGCTGTACATGGAAGCTATGGGGGATGACTTTGTTTTCCCTACGGCATCGAACAGCTGGTTCTTGGGTACGTATCGCTGGATTGATCATCGGAATCCTTCCAGTGATAATAATAAGTATAACTATGGGTTTTACTACGTACTGATTCGCAATGCCAACATGATCATTGCGAACGTAGATAAAACGGAAGGATCTGATGCCGATAAAAAGGCAATCAAAGCAGAAGCTCTGACGTACCGGGCCTGGGCTTATTTCCAGATGGTTCAGCTGTTTGGAGAGCGTTACGCGGCCGGTGCCGCCAACAGTAGTTTAAGCGTTCCTCTGGTGCTGGAGCCTAAATCAGAAGCGACTCCCCGTAGTACCGTGGCTCAGGTGTATGCTCAGATCAATACGGATATTAACGAAGCGATCAGCCTTTTTGACGGCTACAGCCGACCCAACAAGTCTCACTTTAATATCAATGTTGCCAAAGGTATTAAAGCCCGGATCGCCCTGGCTCAGCAGGATTACGCTACTGCCGCCCAGTTTGCGAAAGAAGCCAGAACCGGGTACACGCTGATGAGCAATGCCCAGTATCTCTCCGGTTTTAATAACTACGAAAACCCGGAGTGGATGTGGGGATCACGCATTATTTCTGATCAGACGAACTACTTCTATTCGTTCTTTGCGTACATGGCGATCAACTATAACTCGACTGCCATTCGTTCGGCTCCCAAGCTGATCAACTCGGCCTTGTACAATAAGATTGCGACCACGGATATTCGCAAGCAGTTATGGGATCCAACCGGAAAAAACACCGTGGATTTCCCACTGCCTGCGTCTAACTTCCAGCGTTTCGCTTACCATTCCCGCAAGTTCCGGGTAGCAGATCCTTCGATGAGTATCGGAGATGTGCCTTACATGCGGGCGGCCGAAATGTACCTGATTGAAGCAGAAGCTCTGGCTCGTGCGGGTAACAACGCCGGTGCAGCGGATGCTCTGTATCCCTTGGCCGTAAACCGGGATCCTCAGTACGTGAAGTCAACGAAAACGGGTGCTGATCTGATCAATGAAATCATGATTCAGCGTCGGGCTGAGCTCTGGGGCGAAGGGTTCCGTTTCTACGATCTGAAACGTACCAATTCTCCTCTGGATCGTAACGGCGGTAACCACAATGCTTCCTATAACAACGGAGTATTCAACGTACCTGCCAATGATATCAGATGGCAGTTCCTGATTCCTCAGGATGAGATCAATAACTCGAATGGCGTGGTTACTCAGAACCCCCAGTAAGATTTATTAATTTTAAAGATACAAAACAGGTTGTCCGGTAACGGGCAGCCTGTTTTTGTTTTCAGGAATCCCGTAGCTTTGCCGAATAGGATTGAACGCTTTTCGAAAATGGATTTCAGAACTATTGACTACCTCAAACAAGGCAATGAACGACAGCAACGGGTGTATCAGGTTTTAACGGATCACCGGGTACTGGAAAGATTGTCGGCTTACCATCCGATTCTGGTGGGTACCATTCCGCTGGGCATTGACATTGAAATGAGCGATCTGGATGTCATCTGTTCCTTCACTGATCCAACTGAGTTCAGGGACACCCTTACCCGACTTTTTCATTCGGAAAAAGATTTCAAAATTTGGGCGAATAATCGACTCGACCCCGAAGCCCTGGTAGCCCGGTTTGAGCTGGAATCCTTCGAAGTAGAAGTCTTCGGACAAAACCTGCCCACCGTTCAGCAGATGGGATACCGTCACCTGAGAGCTGAGTACAACCTCCTTCAGGAGCGGGGAGAAGACTTTCGTCAGCAGATCATTGCTTTGAAAAAGCGGGGAATCAAAACCGAGCCAGCCTTCGCCCAATTGCTGGGGTTAACGGGCAATCCCTATCTGGAATTACTGAAATTTGAATAGTCATGAATGTTAAAGAAGCTTACAACCACTGGTCCGGTCAGTACGACACTAACGAAAACAAAACCCGGGATCTGGAAGCCATTTCTCTTCGGGAAACCCTGGCTGATTTTTCCTTTGAGTCCATCCTGGAGCTAGGTTGCGGTACCGGAAAGAATACGGAATGGCTGGTGACGAAAACGCAGCACCTGACTTCCGTCGATTTTTCGGAAGAAATGCTGGCGAAAGCGAAAGCTAAGGTGAACCCGGATCGGGTTCAATTTCCCCAGGCGGATCTGACGGAAGACTGGAGCTTTGTGGATCAGACCTATGAGCTGGTCACGTTCAGCCTGGTGCTCGAACACATCGAAGATCTGGATTTGATTTTTGAAAAGCTGGCTTCCTGCGTGGCCGGGGGCGGTTACGTCTATCTGGGAGAACTGCATCCGTTCAAGCAGTACGCAGGCTCGAAAGCCCGGTTCGAAACGTCCGAAGAAACGCAGGTAGTAACCTGTTTTACGCACCATGTTTCTGACTTTACCAACGCTGCCGCGAAACATGGATTTTCGATAGTCAGTCTGAACGAATCTTTCGACTCAAACGATCATTCAGGCATTCCCCGGACTTTAACGCTGCTTTTGAAACGAAACCCTTAAGAAAGAGCAAGACTTGCTCCTGATTTTTATTAACCTTCTTTTGACTAATTAATCTACCCTTCGAACATTAGCATTACCTCTGAAAAGTCCACGTGACGGAAATTATATTTTTTCAACATGAAAGCAGATCAAATTTTAGAGTTTATCATTAAAGTAATTATAAGAGTGATCTGATACTGAGCAAAATAAAAAAAGAACGAATGGATCTAAATCGTTGATGATATCCTTAAACGTAATTAAAAACGATTGAATCCATGTATTACTAAATCATTACTTTCAGTAATACATGGATTCTTATGGTAAGTTTATCCTTTTGGAAAAGCGATAAATGTATGCTTGTAAAGTGCTCGTTAATTACTAAGCTGCTTACCCAATTCTATTACTTTAAATAATACGATTGAATTAACTTCATCGCTTCTTTTTCATCTTTTGCACAGGGCGTACAGAAGGTGCCAACGCCATTCTCGGGCCCTTCGTATTTCCAGAGGAATACCTTACGATAGGTACCTTTGGAATCGGTAACCAGTAACGTATTTCCCCGAGGCGTGAGCGTTAATACCAGTCGATTGGGAAACCTGACCTGAAAGGAAGAGGTTTTTTTACCAGCATAGGTTAATCGCAGACTTTTGCGATTTATTCCGTAGGTATAGTCAATCGTGGACCGCTGATGGTCTCTAACCCAGAAAGAAAATTCTTCATAGTTTTCCTGTCCTGGAGTGCCGGTGGAGTAGTTGGCTACCTGTTGAGCATTTACCTGGCGGCAAAAGCCAGCCATACAGAAGATCATTAACACGAAGTATTTCATACGCCGATAGTTGATGTAATGATTTATATCTACGCGATAAAGGATCGTGCCGATTGGTTAAGTCACAAAAAAACGACTCATCAGGGATAAGCCGTTTTTTTTAATGGAATAGGATTACTTCGCGGTTAGACCTAAGGATACATCCATGGTACCTTTGCTAAGATCAACACTGGGGTTTTTCATTAATACCATTGAACCTAACAAATAGGCAACCATTTCCTGTTCAGTCCACTTGCTATCATCTTTTGATAAATCTAAATTTTTCGCCATATCAAGTACAAGTGACTTCTCATTGATGCTGGAGATCGTAAACAAGATCGATTCACCATCATTGGTAACTTTCAAATTACTGTCATTAAGCTCCCACTTTCCTTTCGTTTCCTGTCCATCTTCATCACTGGAAATGAACTCTCCATTTTCATTGAAAACGAACTTTCCGGCTCCCATACTGGCACCGGCCTGTTCAGCAGTTGAACCATTAAGCGAGTAATCTTTACCATTGTGCTTTACTAATAGCGAAGTGGTAATCCAGGATTTGTTAATAAGTTGAGCTCTTGTTGCAGCATTATCCGGCTCATTTTTGTCTTTGGAACAGCTGATTAAAAAGGAGGTTGAAAGAACTAAAAAGAAGATTGAAGAACGTAAAACGGACATAAAGGGGAGTTTATAGATGGAATTAAACTGCAATATGCAAAATAAAAGTATAGATTAGCAATAGGAAATGTTAATTAATAAATACTTGTAATAGATCGTCAATTTTAAGTTTATAGATGACTATTAGTTATTGATTTATAGAAACAATTTGTAGGAATTTAAGACTTTAAAATTGATATCAAAAATTTGTAACGAATGGTTTTTGCGGAATAATGATTAGATGCATCACAGGGCTGGAATAATCTTTGTAAGAAAAGTCAGTAAATCTCTATAACTGATCAAAAGACATGGATAGTATTAATCAGCAACAACCCGAAAAAAACCGGGAAAATTTACTCGGAGCAGAAGCCGCTGAAAAAATCAAGGAATTAGTCGACAAGAGTAGTACCTGTTTTTTCATTACTGATATTCAAAACAGTCAGCCCCTACACGTACGACCCATGGCCGTGCAGAAGGTGGAAGAGGATGGAAGTTTATGGTTTCTGAGTTCGGACGACAGCCATAAAAATGCTGAGATTCAGGTAGATCAACACGTTCAGCTGCTATTTCAGGGCTCTGCTCATTCTGACTTTTTAAGTTTGTACGGAAACGCCAGTATTTCCAGGGACAAAGCCAAAATCAAGGAATTATGGGAACCCATTCTGAAAGCCTGGTTCACGGAAGGCGAGGACGACCCCAGAATTACGGTCATCAAAGTAATGCCGACCGAAGGATACTATTGGGATAACAAACACGGAAATGCCGTAGCTTTCATTAAAACGATGGCTGGAGCACTGGTGGGCAAAACTTTGGATGACTCCATCGAAGGCACCATTCAGGTCTAACTCATAGAAAAAGCATCACTCCATAAAAAGGAACCTGCAGGGGTTCCTTTTTTATTGAATTTTGATGAAGGGTAATGATGATACGTGGTCGAATGAATAATTTGCCTGCTTACGTAATGAAATTAAGTATGAAAGCTGATAATGAGTTTGTTAAATACGTCCATAATCCAGATTTACCTACCCGGGCCCTGCCCTTTGAGTGGAAAGGAACACCCGTCGACAGACGGGGTCGATTTGTCTATGAAGATAAGCCCTTTGTGAATTCTTTCAGGGATCTATTGAAGTGGCAGCTGAGCTCTAATCCCCAAAAAGCCGAGAAGAAAACCGACCCCTGGAAATTACCCGTGATCAAGGATGAAGGTTTTTTATCCACTGCTCAGGATTGCCTCGTCTGGTTGGGACATGCTTCTTTTTTCCTCCGAATGGCCGGAATCACCATGCTGATTGATCCGGTATTATTCAATGTTTCCTTCATCAAGCGTCATTCGGAGTTACCCATTCCTCCGGAATCGTTAGTGAATATTGATTATATTCTACTCTCTCATGATCACCGGGATCATTGCGATGAGAAAAGCCTGAAGTTATTAGTGAAGCAAAATCCCAACGCGATTTTTCTGTCGGGTTTGAAAATGGATCAGGTCATTCTGGAATTAGTAAAAAAAACCATGAACGTCCAGACGGCTGGCTGGTATCAGAAGTATGATACGCCTTCTGCCATAAGCATTACTTATGTACCTTCCCGCCATTGGGGAAGACGTTACCTGAATGATACCAATGTTCGCTTATGGGGTGGCTTTGTGATAGAGGGAGCCGGAAAAGTGATCTATTTCGGCGGGGATTCGGGGTACGGCAGGCACTTTGAACAAATTGGCAAAGCCTTTCCTGGTATTGATTACAGCCTGATTGGAGTAGGAGCCTACAAACCTGAATTTTTTATGGGACAAAGTCATCTTTCCCCAACTGATTCCATCAAAGCATTAAAAGATACCGGAGCTAAACACATGATTCCCATGCACTTCGGTACGTTTGATCTGGCCGATGAACCCCTGGGTGACCCCTTGAAAGTACTACAGCAACTGGACGAAAAAAGCAGAGATCACGTACTTTTCCCCGCCGTAGGCGAGGTAATCGAGCTATAATTCAGCGACCACGAATCTTCCGTAATCCCTGAGCAACCGCTTCTTTCGCCTGCTTATGCAAATCTTTGTGGCCGCGGTTCATTTTTTCCAGATTCAGCTTTGCTTCGATCAGATACTTCGGAGCAAAACCTGAGCCAGACTTTACAATGTCAAGGCTATTGTCCAGAATATCAGCATATTTAATAGTTTGGGCCGTAGCACTGATTTTGCCCAGACGTTCGGCTTCCCTTGATTTTCGTTTATCCCGATTTAGTTCCGGATAATCGGCGTGTGTGAAAACGTCAGTCAGTTCATGAACCAGTTTCAGGGTTTGCTGAGCGTCTGACGCTTCCATAACAGTACTTAAAAAGGTAGCTAATTCCCCGGCACTTACTTCGGTATCTTCCAGCACATCGTGTAGGAGTGCCGCCGCCACCACCGGTACTTTCGCATGATACTGCTTCGTGATTTCACTCACCCGGATGAGGTGATTCACATAAGGTTCGTCTACGAATTTTCGTCGCTGTCCGTCGTGAGCCTCACGCACAAAATGGGTAATGGCTTCCAGTATTTCCATGATCTTTCTGTTTTATAACTTAAAAGCAGAGTAGTAGGCAAAAGCTAAAAAGCTCTGCCATGAAACACAGCAGAGCTTTTTAAAACGAGAAAATTCAGATTGTTAATCCAAAAACTTAAGACTGGAGAAAGTCAGAAGTGGCTGAATGGACTTGGCCTCCTCATTCTTAAAGACAAAATATAAATCCTTGATTCCATTCGTCTCTTTTAGTTTCACCCGAACGGGGGGGCGATAAAACGGATTTCGTTTTTTGGCCGCGGCCACTTTCGTGGAGTCTCCGGATTCCAGTTCTGCCATGTATTTTTCGATATCTACCGGAGCGTCTTTTTTCAATTTCGCTTCTCCAATGATTGGGCCGGTTGGCGAATCGGTGTGAATTTCGACCGTACCACCCACGTTACCTTCCCGATCCTGAACGGTTGCTGCCAGTTCCAGTTTGGTTACTCCGGTGAGGTCAATATTTTTATATCCCACCACGGCGTTGGCATACGGAATTACATTAATTCCCTTACCCATTCCCCGGGCTTTCAGTTCGGCACCTTTAATAACATCCGCTGCCGAGGCATTCATTTCAGGACTACGCAAAATGATGAGTTGTTCCGAAGTCTGCGAAGGAATCGTTTTGGCACCGCGATCTGTGTAGGCCGCTCTTACCAGCACTGAACCTTTTTGATTATCGCCTTCGGGAATGTTCGGAGTGATTTTGCCCTGCGTGGGTAAGGTGCTGAATTTCTTGGTGGTGACATTCAGAATATAATCGACCAGTAAGTTAGCATCGGCTACCGACATGGCGGGGTGGCCGGGCATGGCTACTTCGCCCCAAACGCCAACGCCACCATTTCTGATTTTCTGAACCAGCTGGGCTTTCACACCACCGTTACCTTTGTATCGGTTCGCGATATCCGTGAAGCTGGGTCCGACCGACTTGCTGTTAACCTGATGGCAAACTTTGCAGTCACTTTGGCTAATTAAGGTCTGAGCCACAGCATATTGAGTATTGGCATCAACCGTACTCTGACCCTGAATCACTTCCGCGTAGTCAAATCCTTCCGAAGTATAATCAATACTGAGAGCAACCCGATCCGCCGGAATGGTTCCGTTAGCCAGGCTACCGTCTTCTTTATCATTGACATTGACGGCGTATTCGATGGCTTTGTTAGGAAAGAAGAAAGTCTTGTTTCCGGTTAAAGCAATGTTCACGGCCGGAGGTTCATTCCCCGCAATGATTTTTACCGACTTGGTATTGGAAGCACCTTTGGAGTCGGTTACGGTTAGAGTGGCCGTGTAAACACCGGCCTTATCTAAAGTTAAGTTCGGATTCGCGGTGTTGAAAACCTTGGGCGTACTTCCCGGAGCCGTTACCTTCCACTGATATTTCAGAGCATCGCCGTCGTTGTCTTTGGTACCGTCAGCCAAAAGCGTCAGCTTCAGAGGAACGGTTCCTCCTTTTTTACTGGCGGATGCCTGAACAATGGGTTTCCGGTTTCCGCTGTTATATTCGATGCGAACCAGTTTGGAGTTATCACTTTTCCGGAACCAGTTACTACCGTACTCCAGAACGTATAAATCTCCGTCGGGTCCGAATTTCATGTCGATGGGTTCAATAGGTGGGTAGCTGGGAAGCACCCGTTCCATTGATTCGTAATCTCCGGCTTCGTTCATCGTGATGGCCATAATCCATCCCCGGGAAAAATCAGTAACAATCCACTTGCCTTCGTAATAGGCAGGCCAGGGACGTTTGGCTCCTTTGAAGTCAGCCTGCCGATAGACTTGCCCACCCGTCGCACTTCTGGATCCGGTTCCTACCATGGGGAATTTTTCAGAAACGCCATAGGGGTAATAGATGAAGTTAGGAGCCACCGGCGGTAATTCCGTAAGTCCTGTATTGTTAGGAGAATTGTTAACCGGATGATTGGGGTCCTTCTTAGCCAGGGGTTTGTTCGCGGCATAATCATAGACTGGAAATGCCTGATTATCACCCACAAACCAGGGCCATCCGAAGTTACCCGGCTTGCGGGCCTGGTTCAATTCGTCATACCCACGGGGACCAATTTCAGAATCTTCCGTTGCATCCGGCCCCACTTCACCCCAGTACACATAACCCGTTTTGCTATCAATGGAAATTCTCCAGGGATTCCGGTGACCCATCGAATAAATTTCAGGACGGGTTTTGGCCGTGCCTTTCGGGAAAAGATTACCTTCGGGAATGGTGTAAGTGCCATTCGCTTCCGGGTGGATCCGAAGAATTTTTCCGCGAAGGTCATTCGTGTTACCGGCGTGGCCCTGGTCATCCCAGCTCGCCCGGCCCGGACGCTCGTCGGTTTGGGCCGCTTTCTGATTTCCCGTATTGTTACCTACCGTCAGAAAAAGGTTACCCGCTTTGTCCCAGGTCATACCCCCGCCGGTGTGGCAGCAAACTTCGCGTTGCGTGGGAATTTCCAGCATAACTTTTTCTGAACCTTCTTTCAAGGCATCCTCCTCCACAACCCAGCGGGTCAGTAAGTGCTTATGCTCGGTGGGGTGGGCATAAAACAGGTAGATCCAGTGATTTTTGGAGAAATTCGGATCCAGCGTCATGCCCATCAGGCCTTCTTCCGCTTCGGAGACTTTGCCTTCGGCACTGGTGTATTTGGTATTGACATCCAGCGTTCCGAGCAGATCGACCGACTTGGTGGCGGCGTTGTAACGTTTGACCGCCCCCTTACGCTCTATTATATACGCAGAGCCGTCTTTCAAGACTTCGAAAGACATGGGTTCATCGAGGTCTTCGGCAACAACGACCGGAGTGAAACGGCTTTCGTCCGGTTTCTCGTTCGGAGTTTGATCCCTCGAAACGAATGAGGCCAGACCAATGGCCATCGCCAGTGGACCCAGCAGGGCCATTCGCTGGTAGATGCGATTTCGCTTCATGTGTGATTTGTTGAAAATGTTTACTTAGGTTTATCGGATTTAATTAGACGTTTTCACGAGGTAATTGATACTAAATAAGCCATGATCCGTAGAGAAATTACTTATTGTATCCTGCTGATACAATAATCGGAGTAGAAATTTCATTATCCAATTTTTTAGACGTATTCTTGAAATAATTGTATAAAAAAGCGTTGTTCCAGTTGAGTTATGAAGACAGAAAATCCGTACATTCCTCAGTTATCACTCGATTGCGTCATTTTTGGTTTTCACGCCAGCCAGCTGAAAGTCCTGGTTTTGCGTTTTAAAAATTCTGACTTTTTCGCTTTACCCGGAGGATTCATTCGGCAGGATGAAGATTTGAACGAAGCGGCTCAGCGAGTATTGGAAGAACGTACGGGTTTGACGGAAGTGTACCTGGAACAGTTCTACACGTTTGGTCAGCGGGAAAGGGGAGAAGTAAGGGTGCAGCGGAAGTGGGCCGAAGTAAATAACAGGGAGGTACCCGAATGGCTGGAAAAACGTTTCATTTCCGTGGGCTTTTACGCTCTCGTGGATTTTACAAAACTACAGTTAACCGCGGATAATTTTTCAGATTCCTGTGATTGGGTGGATATTAATGCCTTACCTTCACTGATGATGGATCATCATTTGATGGTTAGCAAAGCTCTGGAAAACCTGCGATTACAGCTGGATCAAAAATGGATCGTTTTCAATTTATTACCTGAGGTCTTTACCATTGCTGAATTGCAAAAAGTATATGAAACCATTTTGGGTAAAACCTTACTGCGTACCAACTTTCAACGGAAAATATTAAGCCTGGAAATTCTGGAACGCATCGAAAAAAAATATACAGGTAAAGCACACAAGGCCCCTTACCTGTATAGATTTCAAAAATCCGTATCTGAAGATAAGTTTTTCTGATCGATTACTTTTTTAAAGTAATGAGAACAGCCCCATCTTTGGCTTTGTCCCCGTATTGACCAATGGCTTTGGCCCCTTTTAAAACTTCCACTTTTTCGATGGTGCTGGGATCAATAGCGTTCATTTGTTCACTGGTTATTTCTTTACCATCCACCATAACATAGGGTTCTTTGCCGGATTTACTAAGGTGCGATTTTTGATACTCTTTTGTGTACACATGCACTAACCCATTTTTTGATTTTTCCAGAATCTCAGGATTATTACCAAACATTTTCTGAATAAAATGGGAAGCGTCCTGGGAGTTTTTAAAAACAGACACTGAAGCAATTTCATTGGCATTCAGATCTTTCTCGAATTTGTTCTGTTCCCAGATTTTGTCATTGACGATGTATAACACCTCCTCGTCAGTGCCTTTGATTTTCACCCGATTATTTGCCATGGCCATTTTAACATTTTCATTAATGACAATGGTTTTGGGCTGTGAAGCCGGAACAATTTCAGATCGCTTGCTACAGCTACTTGCTCCTAAAAAAGAAATCAAAACGGCTGATAATATGATGACATTATTTCTTTTCATAAGGGTAAGGTATAAGTGAGATAAATGATAGTAGAACTTCATCCGAAATATAACGTAATATTCCGAATAATTCGGAATTAGGGAAACTTTTAACTTTTCCTAACATTTATCTTCGCTGGATATTTAGATGAACACTCGTTTCAACACTTAGGTAAACCGGAGAGGAAAAGCTTTTAAAGATGATAAATAAGGATATACTTAAATACTTAATTTGAATATTAAAGAGAGATGTTAGGTGGAAATCAGAGTCTGGCTGATAACTAAATAAGGAATCAGTAAAGGGAGAGTAGCAAGCGTATAGAATTTTGAACGCCTGATTAATGCCATCATTTCTCATCTATAGAAAAGTCTAAAGTCTAGCTCGCTGAATTTAGATCGGTCTGAATTAAGCCGATAGGAATGGCCTGACTTAAAACTCTCAACGGATTTTATTTCATACATTAACTAAAAAAATAGTTACAACTGGATAGCTTTTTAAAAGCGGAATGAATATACCTGATCATATCTTCATGAGGTATGCTCAGTTCATGACCAGTTTAAGGCTTACTGTTGTAATCAGGCAATGAATGACTTTGTAAACAGGGTTTGAAATCTGCTCAGTTGACTGAGTTTAGAACCCCAAACAGTCGTAAAACCTAGCCTTTAAAATAGGATAAAACCAAGATTTGGTCCCTGTCGCATGCCCAGAATGCAGTCATAAGTTGAATAACAAAGCTTTTCTATAGATTTTGATTTAAATAGTAATATATATAACTGGATTAGTTATAAAAACGAGCTAATGCATATCTTATTACAACGCTCTGAGAATCGTGTGAACGGGTGAAGGGTCAGACAGAACTGCTCTATCAAAACCTCAGCGGGTACAACCGAATCCATAAATGCTGGGTTAGCTTTTCGCACGCTGGGATTTAAATTTCGGAGTGAAGCAAAGTAAGGTTTCAGTGGTTCACTCCAATCCGGTCTCTTCAGAAGACCGGTGGGTATTCGCCTAAAGCTCGCGAACTACCTATCTGACTAATCTCCTGTCCGTACTCACCAGATTCATGCTGTAATTTACTTAGGCGGTTCGGGTACTTCCGAATAGCTGGGGAGTCAGGTACAGAGGAGAGCAATAGGGTTCTCCCGTAAAGGGGCCGTTTAGGATCTGCCTGTTTTCAATCAGATCAGGCTCCTTCGATGAGATCAAGCCAGATTCCACTAATTGTTCGAGCGTGGCTTTCTGATGGATTGGTAACCGGATCTAAATTTCAGACCGACGCTTTAACCCTGACTCCTGGTAGTTGAATCCTACCAGGAGTCAGGGGGGCAACTAGTATCAGAATAATATTCTAAGGTCCAGGGCTCTGTTTTAATCAGCGGCTTTAGAACGAAATAAACCTGCCAAGTTGATCAACAAGGTACTACTGTCTTGAATCTATGAGAGTAGGCAGATTATAATAGATGCTTTTATCGAGAGAGGCTTACATAATAACTATAGTATGAATGCATAGCTGGTAAGGATATGTATTAGTTATTGTAGTCAACAGATGTATTATACTGTTGATGGTGTATAATAATTGTTGTGTTAAATTTATTTTGAATTAATCTGCCGGGAAACTACTGTATAAAATCTTTTTACGAATCGTTCGATGGCATTCCAGGAAGCGGCATTGGATCGTTGATTGACTGCCGACTGCGTAATGCCCAGCGTTGCCGAAATATTCATTTCAGTGTAACCCAGCAGCTTCAGATACATGATGTCAGCCTGGGCGGCGGTCCACTTACTGGTAATGACTTCCAGTAATACGAGGCCTGTATTCAGTTCAGCGTCCAGCTCTGACCAGGAAGACTGAATTTCTATACGACTGGGATGCTTCTTCATGCTTTCCAGCACGCGTCCGGAGTAATGGAAAGCTTCCCCGTCCGACTCAGACAATTTGGGCGATTTATAAGCTACCGTACCAAGTCCAATACCGATTCGCACATCCAGATTCTGTCCGGAATAAAACTCGCTTTTCAGATAGGAGCGGATGAGCAGGGTTACTCGTAAGGCCTCGGCTGGCGTGTCCAGCAGGCCCTGAAAACTCCCTCCTCTAAATACCTCAAATGGAATCTTGAGTTGCAATTCATTTTTAGCCTCCAGTCGGGTGAACAGATAATCAAGGTTCTTCATAAGAACTTTCCTTTCGGGAATGGATAGCTTGGACATATCTAATATATCACCCGTCAATACTGCAAATACTTTCATTTTATTAGATTAAATACTTATTATTATCCAATATAAGATTAATAGCTAATATTATTAATATATAAGTTTATTATCTAATAATATATAATTCAGATCAGCTTTGGAGGTTATTCCAGAGCGAACATTTTTGATCCAATGGAACGATTCGAATAGGGATGGAGACCTTTCCAAACGATGGTAGATGATACCGGCCTAACGGCCATTGACCAGTGGCTATACTCAAATACAGGAGGGGATCTTAGCGGATGCTGAAATAACATTTTCCGGCCCACAAAATCCCTTGGACAGCAGAAATAAGATTCCTGGGCTCCGCAGCAGATCGACGGGTAACGCTCACCAATGGATAAGGTTGTTGTTAACGTAATTTGTCCATTCAAGGCCTTGCTGTTATTCTAACCAATAGGTGATTACTGGAAATGCTTCCAGGCTATTCCTGTAGTAAAAGGAGGGTTAGAAGGTTGTATTGAAGAATAGATTCTCAAGGAATGTCGGTTCGGTTGCATCCATGGCAGGGGATATTCGTTTACTAAGGTCAGGTAAAGGTTGCCGTAGATAGAGCAGTGACAGAGTAAGGATTTTGAAGAGCCCATCCCGTCGAGTAGATCTTATACCTAAACCCCATTGTTATGTAGATATTGACTATGCAACAAATGTAGAATTGCATGAGTAATCAGACATAGTAAGTAAATATTGAATACTTTAGTTGTTGATTAGTGGAAAGGTGGTAAATAGTTATGGTATAGGTATAGGCTCAGTTTTTTAGAATATTTTTGTTACCTAAAATGCATTTCCCTAATCCATGAAAAAGATGCTCTTATGGGGCTCGCTTCTGCTGGCAGCAGGTACGCTGAGTCATTGTGGTGTAAATAAACAGATTGCTGAAGCAAAAGCTCTGGGCAATTGTCGGTATGAGGTAGCTTCAGCCGACAGCATTTATCTGGCCGGGGTCGATGTTCGGGAATTCAAAAGTTTTGAAGCCCTTAATCCGCTGAAATACCCGCAGTTAAGTGCCGCTCTGTTGCGTCAGAACGTGCCTTTAGATGCCCGCGTAAACCTCAATATCCACAATCCGACGGGAAAGCCTGCCGGAATCAATCAGTTAGAGTATAAAGTACTGTTAACGGGACAGGAGATTGCCACGGGGTTCATAAATGAGCGTATTTCGGTGGCTCCAGGCTCTAAAACGCAGGTTCCTATCCGCGTATCAACCAATGCATTTCAGTTGCTCTCCGACGCTAAAACGCGGGATTCGTTCATTCAGTTTGTGCAGAACCTGGCAGGTAACAAATCAACCAAAGCCAGTAAGCTAACCATCAAGATTAAGCCTACGCTTTCGCTGGGTGGGGCTCAGGTGAACTACCCGGGTTACATCACCATTGATCAGGAAGTGACTAACAAAATTCTGATTGGAAGATAAGATTACCCCTAGAGAAGAGAAAGGGTGGGGCATGGCTCCGCCCTTTTATTTTACCAGATGACTTCATTAAATCACACGACCTTTCAGGAGACGTTTGAACCATTCCTCCGGGAGGAATTGGACGGAGACGCCTGGATAAAAGCGGGCGACGGAACGTACGAAAATGCAGACCGGCACTTAGCCATTGCTCTGAAAACGGCTACGGACAAAATTGAACTTTTACAAGAATTGGACTTTTACGAAAATCGGGGCTGGCAAGTGATTCACCTGTGGCGGGATGTGTGGGAAACGCAACCTGCCATTGTGAAAAGCCGACTCAGGTCTCTGCTCGGAATGTCAGCCCGGATTCCGGGGCGGCTAACGTTGGTAAAGCCCATGGAAGCGGCTTTCTTTAAAGATTTTTTAAAGAAGAACCACTTACAGGATTCGGCTAAATGCGTGTACCGCTACGGCTTATTTTTAAAAAATATGCCCCAAAATCAGCCATTTCTAAACGATGCGACGATCATTAGCGATTGCGTCGCTGTGGCGGGCTTTGGTCCGATGCGTTTGATGCCGGGTCGGGGGGAGCATTATTATTCGGGAGAATTAATCCGGTTTTCCAATGTGCTGAATCATACCGTTGTTGGCGGATTGGATAAATTGATTCAAGCTTTTTTGCGGGAGCATCCCGTACAGGATTTAATGACTTATGCGGATCGGGACTGGTCAACGGGGAAAAGCTACGAAAGGCTTGGCTTTAAAAGAACGGAAACCACGGGCCCCCAGGAGTTTTGGCTGGATTTAAAAACGAACCTCAGGCACCATCCCCATCGGTTGAAAGCGGATTTTTCGGAAGACTATCAGAAAGTATATAATTCAGGTAATTACAAATACATTAAGTTTTTTGATTCCCTATGAATGACTTACCGGCCTTAAGACCTCTCGTGATACTGGGCCCAACGGCTTCGGGTAAAACCCGACTGGCCGTGCAGATAGCCAGGAAATTCAGGGGCGAAATCATCAGCGTTGATTCACGGCAGGTCTATCGGGATATGGACATTGGAACCGGAAAAGACCTGGCTGAATATGAACAGATTCCCTACCATTTAATCAATATCGTAGAGGCCGGAACGGCGTATAATTTAGCGGAATTCCAACGTGATTTTCGGGAAAAATTTACAGAAATCAATGCTCGCCAAAACAGAGCGGTGTTGTGTGGCGGAACGGGTTTGTATCTGGAATCCATTCTTAAAAATCATCAGTTTACTACCATTCCGAATGATTTTGAGTTACGAAGCCAGTTGGAGAATCTGAGCGATGAGGAGCTGAGGACTCGTTTTTCTAAACTGAATTCGGCGTATCATGCGGTTGCGGATCTTTCCACGCGAAAGCGAACCCTACGAGCCATTGAAATCGCAGAATACCTTCAGCACCATCCTCTGGAGACACGGCCCGAACTGGAGTTAAATCCTCTGGTTATTGGCTTAAATCCACCCCTTGAAATCCGTAGAAATCGCATTACTAAACGTTTACGAGAGCGTTTAGAGCAGGGAATGATTGAAGAAGTGCAGGGCCTGTTAAACCGGGGAATACCGGCAGAACGGCTGGTGTATTACGGACTGGAATATAAATTCATCACCGAATACCTGGAAGGAAAATGGACCTACGAATTACTTTTTGAACGATTGAATGTAGCGATTCATCAGTATGCCAAACGCCAGATGACCTTCTTCCGGAAGATGGAACGGGATGGTCTAGTCATTCATTGGTTGGAGGGTTCGGCCGACGAAAACGAAAAAGCAGCTCGGCAGCTTATCAAAGAAAATGGCGAATGAACTTGAATTCATTCGCCATTTCTATAAAGGTAATAGTATCGAATTATTGAACCGGCTTACTCAATAATCCATCGCTTTTAATTATACTTTTTAGTTCTGAATAAGGGATCAGAATTTCCGTTGGGCCTTCTGCGTACGACTTGATTTCCATCGCATTATAACGGAATAATAAACCTTCTTTCTGAATGCTGAAATTGTCATTTAAAGCGAAGGCATTTCCCGTAAAAAAGTAGCGATCTTCATAGGCATCGCCGTCTTTTAATCCTTCCTGTTTACGGAAAATTTTCTCGGCTATTGTTGAAAGAGTCTTCTCGTAACCGGGGTTAAATAATTCGGAAAGAGTAATCCGATGTCCGTTCGGAGTGAAATTAGCATATTGCGTGAACGTAACGGGATGGGCACCGCCGGAATAATTATAGCTGAAAATTGAAATGGCAGTGAATGCAGAGGTTTGTCTAATAACCTCGGTCTTCACTTCATTCGACCAGGCTCCGCCCAGGATCGGCTCATTCGGAAAGCGTTTCCGCTGGTCGCCGATAAAATCGTCAAAGCCCGCCACAAAATCTTTAACCACGGTATTCGGACTAGCTTTTCTCATCTCTTCGGTGCTGCTGTCTCCATCCAGATAACCGGAAGCGGCAACACTCGCCCGGATGACGCTGTCCGTCAGGGCCTGATTTCCTTCAAAAACCGGATAAGTAAAGCTGGCTCTCGCACATAACGAGTCCGGGCGGATGCATAACTGACTTCGAACGGAATCGCCCTTGATTTCATACGTGGGGGCATCCGAACCTTTGGCAGAGGACTGTTCGGATTGCTTGGACTCACAGGATGCCAGTAGTAATAAGGCGGGGAATAGGAGGGTTACTTTGTTCATACTGTTCATAAATGGGACTGAGAACGCCTTCAAGGGCCAGAAGGATGATCAAAAAAAGGGTGCTAGTTACGTTTGGGGTTATTTGCGTTCAACGAAGTGGGTTACCTGAAAGGTAGTTACCGAAGATGATTCGGGAAATGGCTTTCAGACGGAGACAATTCTGTACGTTTGGGCTGGGTAATTCCAAAGTGAAGGTTAACTACCGCTTTACCTTCGGTTAGGCGTGAAAGTAATCAGAACTTCTGAATCACCCTTCCCAAACGGCTAATTATGATTTTTCGGCCCAGATTTGAGCCAGATTCACGATGACTTCCACGGCTTTTTCCATGTCCTGACGCGTGACCCATTCCTGGCGGGAGTGAAAGGCGTGTTCTCCCGCAAAAATGTTGGGGCAGGGCAAACCCATAAAGGAAAGTCGCGAACCATCGGTACCGCCGCGGATACTCATCTGTTTCGCCACAATACCGCTGCGTTCAATGGCTTCCAGAGCATACTGAGTCACCTGCGGGTGCTGATCGAGCACTTCTTTCATATTCCGGTATTGCTCCATAACCTTGAAGTCAATCGTGGAATTTGGATAATGTGTCAAGACCTGATCAGTCATTTCTTTCAGAAAAGCTTCCTTTTCGTGCAGACCCGCTTCCGAAAAATCACGGATGATGAACTCCAGTTCGGCTTCTTCAACCGTTCCATTCATAAAGGTCGGATGAACAAAACCTTCCATCGCCTCCGTCGTTTCGGGCGACAGGTGATCCTTGGGCAACGCAGCCAGAATGTCTCCGGCAATCTTAATAGCACTTTCCAGGCGTCCTTTGGCAAAACCGGGGTGCTGGCTAACGCCCTGAATGCGAAGGTGAACGGCGTCGGCAGAGAAGGTCTCGTCTTCCAGCGAACCCAGCGTTTCCCCATCAATGGTATAGCCGAAATCCGCTCCTAATTTTTCCAGATTGACATGCTCCGTACCACGGCCTACTTCTTCATCCGGCGTGAAGAGGATTTTGATAACCCCGTGTTCAATGTCGGGATGCGTGATGAGGTAATGAACGGCATCCATGATCTCGGCCACACCCGCTTTGTTATCAGCCCCCAGCAGGGTTGTTCCAGACGCTGTAATCAAATCATTACCAATCTGAGCGGCCAGGTCAGGGTGATCTTTCTGACGAATCACCTGCGTGGGGTCATCGGGCAGAATCACGTCGGAACCGTCATAATTCCGGTGAATAAGCGGCCGGACTCCCGCACCAGAACAGTCGGGCGAGGTATCCACGTGCGAACAGAAACAGATCACGGGAATATTCGGCTTGGTGGAGGTAGCTGGTAAGGTCGCATAGACGTACCCGTATGCATCCAGTTCCGCATCGGTAATACCCATTTCCTGAAGCTCCTGAACGAGAATACGGCTTAAATCTTTCTGTTTTTCAGTAGAAGGAGACGTTTTCGAATGCGGATCGGACTGCGTATCTACCTGAACGTAGCGTAAAAAGCGGTCAGTGACGGTAAAATTATAATTTGCTGAAATCATTGATAGTCAATAGAATAAGGGATTTGTACAAAATTATATAGCAAATTAGCAAGTTTTTTTGCGGAATGGAGGTCGCTTTTTTACGTCATTCAAATTTATTTTTGTGCCGTGTGAAGGGTTTTTGTGTATTTTCGCTGTCATCAAAACGATGCCTCTCCTTAGCATGGCCATTGCCAAATAAATTTTTGCTTTATGTCTGATTTTGCAGAACTGTCCGTTGAAGGTAAAAAGTATCAACTCCCCATCGTGGAAGGAACGGAGGCTGAAAAAGCCATCGATATTAACAAACTTCGCGATGAATCGGGATACATCACGATTGATTCCGGGTACAAGAACACCGGTGCTACGAAAAGTGCAATCACTTTTCTGGACGGTGAGAAGGGTATTCTGAACTACCGTGGCTACAGTATCGAAGATTTAGCAGCGAAAGCGACTTTCCTTGAAGTCGCTTATTTGCTTATTTATGGAGAGCTTCCAACCACTGAGCAATACGCTGAATTCGAAGGAGCCATCCGTCGCCATACCATCGTAAACGAAGGAGTACGGACCATCTTCGAAGGATTTCCCGTGAATTCGCACCCCATGGCGACGCTTTCCTCACTGGTAAGCTCCCTGAGTGCTTTTTATCCGGACTCGTACGAAGGAAAAGACAATTCTGATCGTCATATCATCCGCCTGCTGGCCAAATTGCCAACGATTGCCAGCTGGAGCTACAAACGGGCGATGGGCCACCCGATGAACTATCCTAAAAATGATTTGGACTACTGTTCAAACTTTTTACACATGATGTTCTCGCTGCCCGTTGAAAAATACGAAGTAGATCCTGTGGTTGCTTCAGCCCTGAACACGCTGTTGATCCTCCACGCCGATCACGAACAAAACTGTTCGACTTCAACGGTACGTCTGGTTGGTTCATCTCAGGCCAACCTGTATTCGTCGATTTCGGCGGGTATCAGTGCCCTCTGGGGACCACTGCACGGGGGTGCCAACCAGGAAGTAATTGAAATGCTCGAAGCGATCAAAGCCGACGGCGGAGACGTGAGCAAGTACATTGAGATGGCTAAAAATGCCAAAACAACCGGATTCCGTCTGTTTGGATTTGGCCACCGGGTGTACAAAAACTTCGATCCCCGGGCAAAAATCATCAAAAAAGCAGCCGACGAAGTATTAGCGAAACTGGGCGTGAATGATCCCGTTCTGGAAATTGCGAAAGGACTGGAAGAAGCGGCCCTCAATGATGAATACTTCATTGCTCGCAAGCTTTATCCCAACGTAGACTTTTATTCAGGCATCATTTACCGGGCTTTGGGCATTCCGACCAATATGTTTACGGTGATGTTCGCCATCGGACGTCTGCCCGGCTGGATTGCCCAGTGGAAAGAGATGCGTGCGACGAAAGAACCGATCGGTCGTCCCCGCCAGATTTATACGGGTGCTACGCTTCGCGAATTCGTTTCCATCGAAAACCGATAGGCACTCAATCAACACTCCAAATGTGGGCCTGAAGCCCACATTTTTTTTGTCTTTACTTTTTCATGGCTTTTATGGGCAAGGCTTCTCCGACTCGGGGAAGCCTTCTTTGTGGAACGCCAGCAAAAGATTGCTGGTCGATTCAAAATATTAGAATGTTTCTTTAAAGCCTGGCCGAAGGATGTTTGGCATTGGGTGAAAATGGTAAATTGAATGCGTAGAATCTGTGCAGTGAGGAGAATGAAGGGTCTGGTTTGAGAGGGATAACGCTTACAAAGAATGCTAATTTTTGATACCAGCCTCGGCCTAAATGCACTACCTTAGTGGCCCTTATCATACTTCTGAGGCGTTTTTCAGGGACTGGGAAACGTACTCCTACAAACTAACGCATGCATGGAAGAGAAAAAAAATCTTCGCCGGCAGGATGCTCTGGATTATCATTCCAAAGGCCGTCCTGGAAAGATTGAAGTTGTTACTACGAAAGAAACAGCCACGCAACGCGACCTCTCCCTGGCTTATTCGCCCGGCGTTGCGGAACCTTGTCTGGCGATTGCTCAGAATCCTGAAGAGGTATATACATACACCGCCAAGGGGAACCTCGTGGCGGTGATCTCCAACGGTACGGCTGTACTGGGACTGGGAGATATTGGACCAGAAGCGGGTAAGCCCGTCATGGAAGGTAAAGGCGTCCTGTTCAAGATTTATTCAGACATCGATGTCTTTGATATTGAGCTGAATACGAAGAACGTCGATGAGTTTGTCCGGACGGTCAAAATCCTTGAACCTACCTTCGGAGGGGTCAACCTCGAAGACATTAAAGCTCCCGAGTGCTTCGAAATTGAAGATCGTCTGCGGAAAGAACTGAAGATTCCCGTCATGCACGATGATCAGCACGGAACAGCCATTATTTCCGGTGCCGCTCTCCTGAACGCTCTGGAAATCGTAGGAAAGAAAATCGACGAAGTGAGATTCGTGATCAGTGGAGCCGGAGCAGCAGCCATTTCCTGTACGAAAATGTACGTGAATCTGGGGGCCCGTAAAGAAAACATCACGATGTTCGATAAAGACGGTACCATCTGTCTGGAACGCGACAACATCTTTGACATTCAGCGTGAGTTTGCCGTCGAGAAATCCATTTCGATGGCAGATGCGATTGCCGGTGCCGATGTATTTATCGGACTCAGTGCCGCTAACGTGCTTTCGCAGGATATGGTCCGGAGCATGGCCGATAACCCTATCGTTTTTGCGATGGCGAATCCTTCGCCCGAAATCACTTACGAAGACGCCACCGCGGCTCGTCCTGACATTATTATGGCAACGGGGCGTAGTGATTATCCCAATCAGGTTAATAACGTCTTAGGATTCCCCTATATCTTCCGGGGAGCTCTGGATGTACGGGCTACGGGTATCAACGAGGCCATGAAAATGGCCGCCACCTATGCTCTGGCCGAACTCACGAAAGAACCCGTTCCCGATATTGTTACCATTGCCTACAACGAGAGAAACCTGTCTTTTGGCCGGAATTACATCATTCCCAAGCCGATGGACCCTCGTCTGTTAACCAAAGTGGCTCCCGCCGTGGCGAAAGCCGCGATGGAATCCGGTCTGGCCACCCGGCCCATTGAAGACTGGGACGCTTACGAGCAGGTCCTGGCCAAACGACTGGGGCAGGATAATCAACTGACCCGGGCGATTGTCAATAAGGCGAAGAAAGATCCGAAAAAAGTGGTTTTTGCCGATGCGGAAAGTCAGGCCGTATTGAAAGCCGTTCAGCAGGTATGGGATGAGGGCATCTGCGAACCTATTTTATTGGGTAACCAGACCAAAATTCGTCAGCTCATTCAAGAAGACCGTCTGGAACTGGAAGGCATTCAGATCATTGATCCTAACTCGGAAGAAGCTAAACCGCTGGCGGATGAATTCGCTTCTGCTTTTTACGAAAAGCGGAAGCGTCGGGGCATTAGCCCTGCCGATGCCGAGCAATTCATGCTTCGCCGGACGTATTTTGGTGCCATGATGGTGGAAACGGGTAAGGCCGACTGCCTGATTTCGGGTCTGACGCGTAACTATCCCGATACCATTCGTCCTTCGCTGCAAATCATTGGTCGCCGGGAAGGCATCAGCAAAGTATGCGGGATGTACATTCTGCTGACGAAAAAAGGCCCGTTATTCCTTTCGGATACCACCGTTAACTTCAACCCAACGGTGGAAGACCTCGTTGAAATTACGGAGCTGACGGCTAATGCGGTGGAAGGTATGGGAGTGAAACCACGCATCGCCCTGCTGACGTACTCCAACTTTGGTACGGCCGATGGGGAAGACGCTGAAAAGATGCGAAATGCGACGGCCATCCTGCGTGAGAAGCATCCGGGCTGGGTAGTGGAAGGCGAAATGCAGGCTCACCTGGCCTTTAATACGGATCTGGTGAAGCAGCAGTATCCCTTCTCCGATTTAGCGGAAGAGGGAGCCAACGTGTTGATTTTCCCCAACCTGTCAGCGGCGAACATTGCCTACAACCTGCTGAAAGAAGTAGGGGATCTGGAGTACATTGGCCCTGTGCTTTTAGGATTAAAGAAACCCGTGCACGTTCTGCAGCTGGGTAGTTCGGTTCGTGAGATTGTAAACATGGTAGCTATCGCCGTGACTCAGGCTCAGGAAATCCGATAAAAAATCTAAGCTGAAAATTCCCGTCCGGTCTTCCGTGGCGGGAATTTTTTATGCATACTAATCAGACTCGTTAGTACTTATACTCATTTGATTAAATGAGTACTTGCTTAAATAATCTTTTACTTAGAAGAGTAAATACGTATTCAAGTAAACGTGTTTATTATGAAATAATGATTTAAGTAAAAGCTTATTTAATAATTTAAGTTAATCATTTTTTAAGTAAATAAGTTAATTTAATCATCAGTTAATCAGTACTTTAACCACCATGATGTTATGAAAGATTTGTTTTCCCAGCAGTCAGAAGCCTATGCCAAGTACCGGCCAACGTATCCACAGGAGCTGTACGACTTTATTTTGAAGCAAGTAGCCAGCCGGGAGAAGGCCTGGGATTGTGCCACGGGTAATGGGCAGGTAGCGGTGAAACTGGCGGAATATTTCGAGCAGGTTAACGCTACCGACATTAGTGACAAACAGTTGAGTCAGGCTACTCCGGCTCAGAAAGTTCACTATGGCGTTAGCCGGGCTGAGGATACGCCCTTCCCGGATCAGTATTTTGATTTAATAACGGTGGGGCAGGCCTTTCACTGGTTCGATTTTGAAACCTTTCATCAGGAAGCCAAGCGGGTGCTCAAACCCGAAGGCGTGATTGCGGTGTGGGGATACGAGCTGTTAGAGATCTCACCTGAAATTGATCCCCTGATTCTGGAGTTTTATGAAAACGTAGTCGGACCTTACTGGGCTCCGGAACGGCATCACATCAAGGAAAAGTACAGCCGGATTCCTTTCCCCTATCGGGAGATTCAGTCGCCGGATTTTGAGATGGTCAAAGACTGGACCCTGGAAGATCTGGCGGGCTACTTCAGCTCGTGGTCAAGTGTGCAGGGGTACAAGGATGCCAATGAAGGAGAAGATCCCGTTCCTGAGTTAATCGAGCAAATCAGTCCGCTCTGGGACGTGGATACCCGGCAGGAGGTAATCTTCCCGGTTTTTCTGCGGATTGGGGTAAATAATCTATAGTCCAAAGGTTGATCATTTCTTCGGTAACAGGCATCTCTGGTCCAGCAAAAAATCCCCGAAGCAGCTTCGGGGATTTTGTATTTTTCTAAGAACATGTCTGGAGCTTATAAAGGTTGACTCTTGTCCTAAGAGTTAAGATCTGTAGGATTTATTTCTCCGCTCTCCACCGCTGGCAGCACAAGCTGGAAGGGGTTAAGTCATTGCTGCCAGCGAAAAAGCTGGCAGCGGCAGGTGAGGAGTGATTGTAGACAAGCTTCGATTGCTTTTGACAAGGCTCATTACTGACACAATGGTTCATCACCAACGCAGGTGATGAAGTAAGTCTGTAAAGCAGCGAAACAGGTTACGCCTATCGTTCCCTACTTAATCGCATTGAATTCCGCTTCCGTAATGGTAAGTACCGTCCCGTGACGAATGCCTTTCGGAAACTTCACCTGATCAGATACGTCTTCCCAGTGTTCCATGTCCCTGGAACGGACCGCACCATACTGATGATCGATGTACTTGTCGAAATAAACGTACACATACTCGCCGATTTCTACCGCTGTTGGGCCTTCGGCCCAGTAGTTGCCCGTGATGGGAGCGGAAACCTCAACCAGATACGGGCCGGCCGCTTTCCTTGACTTCGTAATCCGTATGTTCTTTTCGGCGGGTTTCGGATTTTCGTTTTTCACGAACATGTAATACCATTTTCCTTTTTTCAGTAAGCTTGCGTCAATGGCACTGAAACTGGGGTTAAAGAAGAGCTTCGTCCCGCTGAATTTTTTAAAATCCTTCGTCGTAACGTAATAGATCCGATGATTGAGCCCTTTTTCCCGTTCCGAATCAGCTACGTCCGAATGCCGACCCGGAATAGTCGTGGCCCAGAAAATCAGGTACTGCTTTTGCTGATCATCGTAGAACACTTCAGGAGCCCAGCTATTCTTGGCCGTAGGTTCGTGCTCCATCACCGGAATGGCTTGCTGGGGAGCCCAGTTTTTTAAATCTTTAGAAGAACTGTATCCAATGATCTGATCATTCCAGCCGGACGTCCAGACCATGTGGAATTGTCCATCCGCTCCCCGGATGATGCAGGGGTCCCGCATGAGTTTGTCTTTGCCCACTTCGGGCGTCAGGTAAGAGGCTCCCTGACGCAGGGCCGACCACTGGAGACCATCCGTGCTGGAAGCATAATGCAAACCGTCCTGACCATTATCCGTAAAGTAGGAAAACAGATAGACCTGCTTCTGGGCCGAGCAGATCAGGCTCGCTAAAAAGAAGACTGGGAATAAGAATTTACGCATGTAAGAAAAAGAAAGATTATAACTTCCACAAGTTTATGCGTTTTCAGGAAAAGTAGGTGATGAGTAAATACTTAGAACAGTAAATAATTATTTAAAGTAATGAGTATATAAGTAATTGAGGATTTATTATGTTCTGATTATGAATGAATTAAAAGAATACAGACGGAATGAATTTACTGCATAAGCCTCAACTGAAGTTAATAAAAAAGTTTAGCCGAAGTGATTGGGAAGGGGCTGCCCTGCCCACGCTCGGCGTATTTGTAGGGCTGGTACTGGCTCAGATTTCCTACTTCGGTCCCTTCGCCGGATTCATGGTTATGGTGATGCAATGCCTCATGAATGTACGGGCGAAAGGTTCGTACCGGGAGCGTCTGGAAATGCTGACGTACGTTCTGCTGATTCTGATTGGCACCACGGCCTGGGGAATTTTCAGTTCTTTTCATACCATCAATGTGATCTTCGGCGTGCTGCTCCTGTCGGTAGCCTTAACCTATTGGAGACACTTTTTCCCGGAGGACTGGCGAAGCATTAACGCTCCTGCTGCCGCTTTGTATTTTGTGAGTCTGGCAACAAAGGCGGATGAGAAAGCTCTGCTGGCCGTGTTGCTGAGCGGTATTGCAGGCATTGCCCTGCAGGCATTTTTATGGCGGGTGTATCCGAAGGCTTTCGAGCAGAAGTCTCCGGTCATGCGATTGAAAAGCCGACGGGCCCGAAAACGACCCCAGGCTAATCCGATTGATCTGACGCTCATTTCTACGGTAAAACCCGATCTCTGGCGTTATACCTTTCGGCTCATGTTTCTGCTGGTGCTAAGCGTCTGGATTGTCAACTATACGCATTCGCTGCACGCGTACTGGATTCCGCTGACGGTCGTCATTGTATTGCAGGACAATCACCTGGATACCCTCAAGCGGGTGGGGGGAAGAGTGCTGGGTACGTTTATCGGCAGCATCATCGGTAGTTTTCTACTGGCCCTTCACCCGGATCCCTTACTGGGTATGCCTTTGCTCATCCTCTGCATGTTCACCTTTTTGCTGATTGTCAAACACAATTATCCCATCGCCTGTATTTTCCTGACGATTTACATCATTCTATTGATTGGTCGACAGTCCACCAACACGTTTCAGGTAGGCGTAGAGCGAACGTTGTTTACCCTGGTGGGGGGATTACTGGTGTTTTTAAGTTCGTTTGTCTTGTTCTGGAATCGGAAAAAACAACAAACTACCAACTAAAGCCCCGGAACTTTACCGGATGCAATCGCCGTTGAATTATCTTTGCGAAAAGATTTTAACGAAATATGTCAGAAGTGCTTACTGCCCCCCAACTTGTTCAATTGCCCGTCATGGAATCCTTTTACACGCTTCAGGGCGAAGGGTATCACAACGGAAAAGCCGCCTATTTTATCCGTTTGGGTGGTTGTGAAGTGGGGTGTCACTGGTGCGATGTAAAAGAAAGCTGGGATGCCAGCCTGCATCCGCATCATTCGGTTGAAGCCATCGTGAAGGGGGCTTTGCAGCATCCCGGTCGTTTGGCGGTGATTACGGGTGGAGAGCCCCTGATGCATGATTTAACGGACTTGACAACGGCATTACAGCAGGCCGGCTTTCAGACGAATATCGAAACCTCCGGCGTGTATGCGGTATCGGGAAGCTGGGACTGGGTTTGTTTTTCGCCCAAAAAATTCAAAGAGCCGCATTTAGACATTTACTCGAAAGCGAATGAACTGAAGGTAATTGTCTATAACAAGTCCGATTTTGAGTTTGCGGAAGAGCATGCGGCAAAGGTACAGACCGATTGTCAGCTTCTGTTGCAGCCGGAATGGAGCCGACACGAACAGATGCTTCCGCAAATCATTGAGTACGTAAAGAACAATCCGAAGTGGCGGGTTTCGTTACAAACTCACAAATACATGAATATACCCTAAGCCCTATGTTTGAAAGAGGTACCCGAGTTCGGAATTTGTCTACGGAGCCCAGTCCGGCCCGGAGATGTTTCAAAACAGCCTTGGTGCTGACCCTGTTCACGCTGGGGTACCAACCTTCATTTGCTCAGGATAAAAAAGCCCGGGATGCCTACGAAAAAGGTCAGAAAGCGTTAGCTAACCGGGACATGCCCACCGCCCGCCGGGAATTTCAGAAAGCAGCAGAGCGGGATGAAACGTACGGCGAGGCTTATTTCAGGCTGGCTCAACTCCTGGAATACGACCGGAATCTGGAAGAGTCGGCGAAGTATTACCAGAAAGCGGTGACTCTCAGTCCAGATGCTCCGGAAGTACAGCCTGCCTTCTTATGGTTGGGAGCTCATTACCTGAAAACTGGCAATTACGCCCAGGCGGCTCCCTTGCTGGAAAAATACCTGGAGGTGCAGAAATCCATTACCAAACCGAGTCCGATTCTCAAGATCAGTCTCAAGCGGGCCCAGCGAATGTTGGACGTGTGCCGTTTTTCGCAGGAAGCCGTAAAGCATCCCCTTAAAGTGCAGGTACAAAAGCTTCCCGACGTGATTAATTCGTTTGATTCCCAGTATTTCCCGGTATTAACGGCCGATCGTCAGCACCTGTTCTTCACCGGAATCGAGCAGCCCAATGGCGATGAAAATCTGTACATTTCCTCGTATACCGAAGAGGGAGAATGGACCAGGCCTAAGGCGGTTTCCGGCGTGATCAATACGGATGAAAACGAAGGGACGTCGAGCATCTCAGCCGACGGCCGTACGCTGGTGTTCACCGTTTGCCAGAGTCGCCTGCGTCGCGGGTATGGAAACTGTGATCTCTACATTACCTATCGAAACGGCGATCAATGGACGGAACCCGAAAACCTGGGGCCTCAGATTAACTCCGCCGCCTGGGAGTCGCAGCCTACCTTATCCCCCGACGGACGAATCATCTTCTTCGTCTCCGATCGTCCGGGAGGGCTGGGAAAGCGGGACATCTGGATGAGTAGGAAGGATTCCCTGGGCCACTGGATGCCGTCAGTTAACGCCGGGCCTGCCCTTAATACTACCGAAGACGAGGTTTCTCCCTTCCTGCACGCCAACGGAAAATCCCTGTTTTTCGCTTCTGACGGATACACAGGACTGGGGGGCTTTGATCTGTGGTTGACCGAGTTTGATGGAAAAACCTTTTCAAAACCCGAGAACCTGGGTTATCCACTTAATAATCATGAAGATCAGGTGGCCCTTTACATTACGGCGGATGGGCGAAAGGGATACTATTCCCAGGAAGATCGCGTAGGGGCGGATCATCATCAGTCGCGTTTGTGGGAACTGGATGTTCCCGAAGCCCTGGCGGCCCGCTTCAAACGGGCCAACGTCCTGAAAGGAACCATCGTGGATGCCGCAACCCGTAAGCCGCTGGTAGCGGCTCTGGAAGTGATTAACCTGAAAACGAAAGAAAAGGAAGCCGTGCTTCGCAGTGATAACCGCACGGGAGAATACGCCGTCATATTAACCTCCGGGAATGAATACGCCGTGTTCGTGAACCGTCCCGGGTATCTCTATAAAAGTCTTTCCTTTGATTTTTCGGGGAACAGTGCCGATAAAGTTTTGAACATAGCTCTGGAAGCCATCCGAAAAGACCAGCACGAGATCCTGAAAAATGTCTTCTTCGACTCGGGTCAATGGGACCTGAAGGAAAAGTCGCAGGCGGAGCTTGAGAAGCTCGTCAAACTGCTGAATGAAAATCCAGCCGTCTCTATCGAAATCTCAGGCCACACGGATGACGTCGGCGAAGACAAAAATAACAAAGAGTTATCCCTGAAACGAGCCCGCTCGGTCACGGATTACCTCATCAGTAACGGCATTGCTGCTTCCAGAATCAAAGCCGTGGGATACGGAGAAACTCAGCCGGTAGTTCCCAACACCAACGAAGAAAGTCGGGCCCAGAATCGCCGGATTGAGGTGAAAATACTTTAGAGTTTGGAGTTGAGGGTTTTGAGTTAATACTGGTTCAGGATTTTCTTCGGACTAGTCAGTAATTAATGAATTATTCCAATAAGGCCCCTGCTCAGATAAAGGTAGTTAGGTGGAAGAGATTTCTGCCCAAACTCAAAACTCCCAACCTTACACCCTGATTTTCAGTAAGTCTCAAAAAAATCTTGCCTTTCCGGCATGAATTGGCAATTTTTGTGATAGCAACGTTGTTGCAAGGAGGTATCATTTCCCATTATTTATGTCAGCAGAACATATCCATTGCCTAATTATCGGTTCGGGCCCTGCGGGGTACACGGCCGCTATCTACGCCTCACGTGCGGGACTGAATCCCGTTTTATATACAGGTCCTCAACCCGGTGGTCAGCTAACGACTACTACGGAAGTGGATAACTTTCCCGGTTACCCGGGAGGAGTAACGGGCCCGGAAATGATGCAGGACCTGGAAAAACAGGCTCGTCGTTTCGGTACCGAAGTTCGCTACGGGCTGGCTACTAAAGTGGACTTCTCGGATCCTACTTCCAAAAAAGTATGGATCGACGACACCCACGAAATCTGTGCGGATGCCATCATCATCTCCACGGGAGCTTCGGCCAAGTGGCTGGGCTTACCCGGCGAAGACATTTACAACGGTCGCGGCGTTTCGGCCTGTGCCGTTTGTGACGGATTCTTCTACCGGGGACAGGAAGTTGTGGTAGTAGGGGGTGGTGATACCGCCGCTGAAGAGGCCAGTTACCTGGCCAAACTCTGTAAGAAAGTATACTTACTGGTTCGTCGGGATGAATTGCGGGCCTCCCAGATCATGCAAACCCGGGTGAAGTCATTACCTAACCTCGAAATTCTCTGGAATACTGAAACCGAAGAGTTATTAGGGGATGAAACGGGTTTAACCGGAGCACGGGTGAAAAACCTGGTTACGGGCGAAACGCAGGATCTGTGCGTGACGGGCTTCTTCGTAGCCATTGGTCACAAGCCTAATACCGATATTTTCAAGGATTACATCACCATGGATACTACAGGATACATTAAAACCGTTCCCGGTAGTAGCCGAACGAATGTAGCCGGAGTATTTGCCTGCGGCGATGCTCAGGACAATGTCTACCGTCAGGCCATCACGGCTGCGGGTACGGGTTGTATGGCTGCCCTGGATGCCGAACGCTGGCTGGCCGAAATGGAAGCCCCGGTGGTGATTACTCCGGAGGTTCTGGAAAATTAATTTGAACATAACTCCCTTACCGTCCTGAACGGTAGAACTAGCGGAGCTTTCAGAGCTAAACTCTCCTGAAAAGCTCCGCTTCTTTTTGGGATATCCATAAGAAGCCCTTCGCATACGTCCGGAGGGCTTCCCTATAGGTGTATTAAACACATGATGAAATTAGTAACCGCTCTTTTTTTCTGTAGCCTTGGCGTGTTCGCTTCCACGGACAGCTTTGCCCAGCAGGAAAAAGGTCTGTTTAAAAAGGCTCCCAGTATCAAGCCGAAGTCGACGGATAAGAAGAAAGCGAACGAGTTTGAGCTTCAGTCCGAAGCTACGCCAAGTCTACGCTTTTCCGAACAATTCGAACCTAAGAAACCGGTGAATCCCGTAGCCAGTAACATGGATACCACGCGGGTTGACGACAAGACGGAAAAAATTCCGACGGAAACGGAAGATCAGGTCTACGATGATTCCTCCGGCGTCTGGGTTACCACACACCGCTACTTTTCCATCTGGGATCCCAATACCATTGATCCTTACAACATCAATCCGCTGGATTTTGACGAACCTATCGATCTACTCCTGTATGATGAGTCCAAGAGTCAGCTGTGGGCGGCTCCTTTACAGAAAGGAGTTTTAACCTCGCAGTTTGGCCGTCGCTGGGGCCGCTGGCATACGGGAGCTGATCTCGATCTGGATACCGGAGATGATGTATTTGCGGCCTTCGATGGACAGGTCCGGGTGGTTAATTTCGACGGGGGGGGATACGGTAGATATATCGTAATCCGACATTATAACGGTTTAGAAACGTTATATGGCCACTTGTCGGCTCAATTGGTTCAATCAGGACAATTTGTCAAGGCGGGCGAAAAGATTGGACTGGGGGGCAGCACGGGGCGAAGCACCGGGCCTCACCTGCACTACGAACTGCGTTATGAAGGAAATCCCTTTAACCCGCTGGAAGTGTACAAATTTCCTGAGAATGTCATTAAATCCGATCATTACCTGCTGACTTCCAAAGTATGGGATCACCTCCGGGGTGGTGGAGGTAACCGGGTTCAGTATGAATACAATACGGGTGAAAAATCCAAGCAACACCGACAGATTCGCTGGTATCGGGTTCGCAAGGGAGATACGCTTTCCGAAATTGCCCATCGTTCCGGCTTGACCATTACGCAGTTGAAGCGTCTGAATGGATTACGGAACAGTAATCTCAGTATTGGTAAGAAACTCAGAGTAAAATAATTGGTGAGTATGACCACAACCACCGCAGCACTACGGTGCTGCGGTGGTTCATCGTTTATGTTCGTGTACGATGCATGAAATCCAGCCTTCCTAAATCCAGTCTGATTGACTTAATTTATTCGTTGGAGACAGGGCTTACCTGCCTCACACTCGTTACGTTACATTCATGTTTTATTCTTTTTCCCGATGGATAGCCGTTTTTTTACTATATGTCAGCATTACGCCAGCCTGGGCTCAGGAGAGGGGTGTTTTTAAGAATACGCCCACGATCAAGGGTAAAGTGCCGCCCAGGCCTGCTCCCAAAAAACTAGCTTCCGAAGACGATCCGGTCCTCTTATTACGATCGTACGAGCAGTTTGAACCCCTGAAAGTTCCTAATCCTTTTGTGCGAAGTGCCGTGGATACAATGAATGCCGCTCAGCTCGAAACGGATCAGTTCATTGTAGAAACGCTTCAGGAAATTCGCCCCTACAATTCAGATACATGGGCGAAGGTAAGCGAGCACTTCAGAGTCTGGGACGAACACCATGTGAACCCGTATGGATACGACATCCGGAACTTTGACGAGTCAATTAACATTCAACTCTATGATACTACCCGGCAGCAATACTGGTCGGCCCCTTTGGATAAGGGACAGCCCACGTCCGTTTTCGGGTGGCGAAAAATTCGCTGGCATAAAGGCATTGATTTGAATCTGAACACAGGTGACCCCGTGGAGGCCGCTTTTGACGGCCAGGTTCGCGTGGTAAGCTACGAAGGCCGGGGATTTGGTCGCTACATCGTGGTCCGGCATTACAATGGCCTGGAAACGGTTTATGGCCACCTCTCCAAACAGCTGGTCAAGCCCCGGCAGCAGGTGAAAGCCGGTGAACTGATTGGCCTGGGCGGCAGCACGGGCCGAAGTTCAGGAGCACATCTGCATTTCGAATTAAGGTACGAAGGCCACCCGTTTAATCCGCTGGAAATCTTTGCTTTCCCGGAAAACGTGATTCGCTTCAGCCAGTACATTCTGACCCCGCGGGTATTTTCGTACGTGACGGGAAGGAAATTCGAAGCCACTAAACCGGAGCCGGAAGGCGATGCTGAGGAAGGCGAAGAAGAAGAGGTAGAGTACCGCGAGACGGACTGGTATACCGTACGAAAGGGGGATAATCTCGGTGAAATTTCCCGCCGTTCGGGTATATCCGTTGACCGCATCAAACAATTAAATGGATTACGCACAACCCGACTACAAATCGGACAAAAATTACGCATACGCTAATGAAATTAGATATACTGGTGCTGGCCGCTCATCCCGACGATGCGGAAATGTCCTGCGGCGGCACCATGGCTGCGGCCATTGCTCAGGGGAAAAAAGTAGGAATCGTTGACTTTACCCGGGGGGAATTAGGAACCCGGGGAACGCCGGAATTACGGCTCCAGGAAGCCGCGAATGCCGGAAAAATTCTGGGACTGACCGCTCGGGAAAACCTCGGCTTTCGGGATGGCTTTTTCGTAAACGACGAAGAACATCAGTTGAAGGTAGTGGAAGTCATTCGTCGTTATCAGCCTGATTTATTAATTGCCAATGCCATTGAAGATCGTCACCCGGATCATGGCAAAGCTGCGGCCGTTGCCGAGACCGCTCATTTCCTGAGTGGACTTCGTCGCATTGAAACCTTCGAGCCGGATGGTACCCCTCAATTACCCTGGCGGGCTAAACAGGTGTTCCATTACATCCAGGATCGGTACATCAAGCCGGACGTGGTGGTTGATATTTCGGATTTCTGGCAGACTAAACTGGAAAGTGTGAAAGCCTACCGCAGCCAGTTTTACGACCCTGAAAACACGGAACCCGCCTCTTATATTTCCAGTAAGGAATTCTTTGATTTTCTGGTTTCCCGCTGGCGGGAAGCCGGTCACCAGATCGGAGCGGAGTTTGGAGAAGGCTTCACCAACTACCGGCAAATCGGAACCAAAGATATCTTCTCATTGCTATAAATAAATAGTCCTCATGTTCTATGATTCTGAAAATGAGGACTATTTATTTAATGAATTACTGAAATAATGAAATACGTATTTTAGTAATTCATTATTTTGAGAATATTGCCGAGGTCATGGTCAGGGAGCCACCTACGGCTTTATCGTTGAAAAACTGTACTTGGTCTTTCTCACTTTGTAGCCCCAGGGTGTACAGCAGAGGATAATAGTGATCAGGCGTAGGAATGGCCAGAGCTGCGGCCGAGCCCAGCCGTTCGTACTGAATCAGGTTCTGATGGGTACGCTCCAGCATGTTTTTCTTAAAGGCTTCGTTCATGCTCAGAGCCCAGTCGTACCCATATTCGGGCTTGTGCATGTGTTCCCAGGCAATCATCCGCAGGTTATGAACCATATTCCCGCTTCCCATAATCAGCACCCCTTTCTTGCGAAGAGCGGACAATTCTCGGGCCAGTTCATAGTGATACGCGGCGGGTTTGTTATAGTCAATGCTCAGTTGCAGAACCGGAATCTGAGCATCGGGATACATATGCCGAACCACCGTCCAGGAACCGTGATCGAGCCCCCAGTCGTGATCCAGACCCACGTGGGTAGAGGTAATGATCTGCTTCGTTTCCAAAGCTATGGGTAAACTCCCCGGAACGGGATACTCCACCTCAAATAGCTCCTGAGGAAACCCACCAAAGTCGTGAATAGTGCGGGGTTGCTCCATGGCCGTGACGTGAGTACCGCGGGTGAGCCAGTGGGCCGAAATGACCAGCACGGCAAGGGGTTGCGGCAGCTGTTTGCCCAACTCCCGCCAGGAACGGCTGTAGACGTTATCTTCAATCCCATTCATGGGTGAGCCGTGTCCTACGAACAGCACGGGCATTTCGTGCGTCTGCTGGTAGGTATCGGTCAGTTTCTTAAGGGCCTGTAAATCCATGGTAGTATAGGTTAATCAGAAATAAAACTTCTGATGTGATAGCTATTTATTATAATGTTTAAACATTATATGTATTAACATACAAAATTAATAATTAATTCCTCTCTGGAATCATTAGTTTTGAAGTTCATTCAACCGGAACCGTTTAATGCTGTTGCTGTCGAGTCAGTAACCATCCTATGAAAATTGGAATTGAAGCCCAACGCATTTTTGATCCCCAACGACACAGTTCTGACTACGTTGCCATTAATCTGATTCGAGCCCTGCAAACGCTGGATCAGCGGAATGAGTATTTCATCTTTGCCCGCCCGGGCGATGATCGGAGTAGTCTGCGGGAAGCTTCCAATTTTCATGTCATCGAGATTCCGGGTTACAATTATCTGCACTGGGAGCAGGTGCAGTTACCGCGGTACATGCGTCGTTTCAGCATTCACGTCATGCACAGTACCGCCAATACCGCTCCGGTGCGGAGGGAAGTTCCCTTGGTGTTAAACCTGCACCACATCAATTTCATGGACACGCATGACCGGACGAAGGCGGAAACCCGGTATCAGCAGCTCAGCAATCGGTACCGTCGCTGGATCGTACCACGGGTCGTCGATCAGGCAGATTTAATAATCACGGTATCAGAAGAAGAAAAACAGCGGATTCTGAATCGTTTTCCAAAGGTGCAGGCCAACCGGGTTCAGGTAGTGTACAACGGCGTAAGCGAAGCGTATCGTCAGGCTGATGCGAATCTATGGACGGAAATCCGTAAACGTTACAAGCTTACTGAGCCATACCTGCTCCATTTTGGCAGTACGGAAGCCCGGAAGAACACGTCTCGGGTCATTGAATCATTCATCACGGTTGCGGCCCGAATTCCGGATCTTTCCCTGGTCGTAACGAATGTATCGGGGGCTTACGTGGATAGCATCCTTCACATGAATCATCAGTCGGAGCTGCGTTCCAGAATTACCGTACTGGAATCGGTCCGGCAGGAGGATTTGCCGGGACTTTACTTCGGAGCCCGTATCTTTCTTTACCCATCCACGCGGGAAAGTTTCATTAATCCCTTGCTGGAGGCTATGACGGTTGGCGTTCCCATCATTACCTCGGACTTACCCGTCATGCACGAAATGGCGGGACAGTCCGTAATCTGCGTGGAACCGACGGACGTCAACTTATTAACCGAATCCATTCTGTCGCTTTACCTGGATCCGGTTCGAAGCAGGCAGCTGGCGGAAGAAGCTCAACAGATGGTTCAGGGGTTTACCTGGGAGCGAACCGCCCGGCAAATGATTCAGATTTACGAGTCCTTTAAATGAAAGGCAGAAGTCTGAAAAAGAATGCCTTAATCAAACTTCTGTTTGCCTGGTAACGGAATCTCAGGGAGCCAAACGCTCAATGTTCCAGGCGTGATCGGGTTGCCGGGTATAAGCCACGCGATCGTGTAACCGGGAAGGACGGCCCTGCCAGAATTCAGCGTAAGTCGGAACCAATCGGTATCCACCCCAGTGAGGCGGTCGGGAAACGGGCTGATCGGCAAACCGATCTTCCACGTTTTTCTCGTTTTGTTCCAGGGTTTCACGGCCGGCAATGACCTGGCTTTGCGGGGAAGACCAGGCTCCAATCTGACTGCCCCGGGGGCGAACGGCAAAATAAGCGTCTGATTCTTCACCGGATACTTTTTCAACCCGTCCTTCGATCCGAACCTGCCGCTCCAGCTCTGGCCAGAAAAAAGTCAGGGCCGCCTGCGGATGGGAAGCCAGTTCCTGACCTTTCTTGCTTTCATAGTTGGTGAACCAGACAAAGCCCTGTTCATCTACGGTTTTAAGTAACACAATACGACCCGAAGGCTGACCCGTGGCGGATACCGTAGACAGGTGCATGGCATTGGGCTCGGGAAGCTGAGCTGAACGGGCTTCCTGGAACCAAATCTGAAACTGATGGATGGGACTCGACTCCACTGAAAATGGATCGAGCGTGCCTTTGGTATAGTTTTCCCGGAGAGCAGATAAATCAAGCATAGGTGATGGCATGGCTTTCGTACAAAATTAATACGGACAAAAGAAAACACTAAGTCGTGATTACGAGCATGTTTTTTTTAATTTCATCCAAAAAATAGATTCTAACGCAGGTGAAAATGAGAACAGGCACAGTGCGTGCCGAAATTATTCTATTTTTGCCATTCCAATCAATGGGTAAAGGATTTTAAGATGATTGACGACAACCAACTGACCCCTGAAGAGCAATCGACGGATTCAACAGCAGGACAGAACGCACCGCAAGGGCTGCCTACACAGGAAACGACATCACACGCTGGCACTGAAGATCAACCAACGACACCGGCTGAATCCGCAGAGACTTCTGCGGAGGTAACGCCCGTGTCGGAAGAGGAAGCACCGGCACAACCATCGGTGACGACCGAATTGGAATCAACGCCAGAAGTAGTCGCTGAGGCTGCTCCTGAAGTGGCCGATCCCACACTGCCTACTTCCGCCTCCGATGAATCAGTGGTTGATTCGTCGGCCGATGAAGTGGAAGCCAGTGATCATTCTCACACGGACTATACACATTGGTCAAAGCAGGAACTGGTTACTTTACTGGAAACTACCCTGGTAGCGGTAAAGGAAGGAACGGCGGATCTGAAAGCAACGGATGCCATTCTGAAAGAAACCAAACCGGTGTTCGAGCACATTAAAAGCACGGAGCGTCAGGAAGCCCTGAACCATTTTGTTGAAGAGGGCGGTGAGGAAGAAGGCTTTGCTTATAAGGCTGATGCCTTAACTCAGAAGTTCGATCAGTTATACGGACAGATTCGCGGCGAACGCGTTCGGCATTTCCAGCAGGCGGAGAAAGCCCGGGAAGATAACTTCACGAAAAAGACGGAATTGCTCAACAAACTGCGTGAACTGGTTGAAAACGAGGAGAAAAGCGGAGCTGGCGAAAAAAGCTGGGATACGTTCAAACAAATTCAGTCCGACTGGAAATCGGCTGGTAACGTTTCTTCGGCTCATAACAATACCCTGTGGCAGACGTATCACGCCCTGGTAGACCGTTATTTCAACAACCGGAATATCTATTTCGAACTGAAGGAACTGGATCGCAAGCGGAATATGCAGTCCAAAATCGAGCTCATCGAACGGGTTGAAAAAACGTCAGCAGCCGTTCAGACCGGAGAAGAAGTAACGGGTAAGATGCTGGACGACGCGAATGAACTATTCGAGGAATTCAAGCACATTGGTCCGGCTCCCAAAGAGGTTAATGAAGAACTCTGGCGTCGTTTCAAAGCCGCTCTGGATACCCTTTACAGCAAAAAGCGGGAACAGAATGAATCGTTAAAAACGCAGTCAGAAGAAATCTTCAGGCTGAAGGAAGACATCGCTTCGTTAGTGGCTACGTTCACGACTTTCCAGTCCAATTCCATTAATGAATGGAATGACAAGACCAAAGCTATTCTGGCCATTCAGGATCAGTGGAATGCCGTCAAAGGACCCATGCCGAGGGATAAGGGACGTGAGATGAGCCAGAAATTCTGGGGTGACATTAAAACGTTTTTCCGTAATAAAGGCGAATTTTTCCGTCAGCTGGAAGCCAAACGCGATGAGAATCTGCGTCAGAAGACGGCTCTGTGCGAGCAGGTAGAGGCCTTGCTGGAAAGCGGCCAGGACTCTGCCGAAGCCACGCAGACCGTTATTGAACTGCAACGTCGCTGGAAATCCATTGGTCATGTTCCCGAAAAAATGCGGGATAAGATTTTTGATCGGTTCAAGAAGGCCTGCGATACGTTCTTCGAACGCAAACGCGACAAGAATGCAGGAGTTGAAAAAGAATTCGAAGCAAATTTAGCTGAGAAAAAAGCCCTGTGCGATCAGATTGAGCAGGAGGCCAAATCCGGAGAAACGAATGTAGAACGCCTGAATGCCTTCAAAGCTCAGTGGGCGGGCATTGGTTTCGTCCCGCGTAAAGAGATCCAGCCCATTCAACAGCGTTACATCAAAGCTATCAATAGCTACGTAGCTGCCATGGGTAAACTGAGTGCCCACGAGAAAGAGCAACTGGTGCTGGAAAGCGAAGTGGAACTGGTGAAACAGGAACGCGGACGTGGCGGTCAGGTAGATCTTCGGGGGAAAGAAAATGACATTCGCCGCAAGATTCGCACGATGGAAGACGAAATTGCCCAGATGGAAAACAACCTGGCCTTTTTCGCTAATTCAAAAAATGCCGAGAAAATTCGCCTGGATTTCGAGAAACGGATTGAACGTTCCCGCAAAGACCTCGAACAGCTTCAGCATCAGCTACGGGTGGTACGCGAGGCTGAGGACTAATAAAACAAGGATATCAAAAAATAAAAAAACACTCACCGTAGTAGTGAGTGTTTTTTTATTTTTTGATAATCAGTGGGTTAAAAAAATGCTTGTAAAAAAATGAAACGAAGTCTTGACAAGCCCGTTTGAAAAACATAATTTTGCGGAACGTTTGAGGGAAATAAATCACCCGCAGGCTAGAATAAGCCTCCTTAGCTCAGCTGGTAGAGCAACTGACTTGTAATCAGTAGGTCATTGGTTCGATCCCGATAGGAGGCTCTTTAAAGCACTTAATCCACCCGGTTAAGTGCTTTTTTTATAGGTCTTCCGCACCAGAGGAGCCCTGATTCTATAAATCAGGGGTTCTCTGGTGAAAAGTCAATTGGTTTAAAACGAATAGTTCAGGTTTGCTCCGATCATGACATTGTCAAGGCCGTGGTTGGGTGGAAAAAAACCTAAATTCGACATATGCCTTAATCCGGCTTTGATCTCCATGCCGACGGCTCCGGCAATGGGAAAGTGAAAGCCCAGCCGCATGTTGTTATTGAAGATAAACCCTTCATTTTGCCTTACTGGTGTTCGCTGGATGTAATGAGGACCCGTGGTAAACGAAGCAAACAGGAACGTCTGGTGGGAATGCTTACTCAGATACGCGTGAATCTTCATACCGGCATTGATACCGGCTTCCCAGGTGCGTTGTAACGTTTTGATCTTCCAATCCTTAAATTCAGCGGTGTTAACCTGAGGAACCACCAGGAGATGCAGGGAAACCTGTTCTTCACTATTTCTGACAATGGATTGTTCAAATTCCAGCTGGTGGACGGTGGCGACGTAACTATAGTCCTGATTGACTTTATAACCGCTCTTGACGCTTCGTTCGATGGTCAACGCAATCGAGTTATTATAGTGTTTCTGTGTCGTACTCTGAGCCTGAATGTTACTCAGACTGATGAACCACAGGGCGGCTGCGGTTACAAGTGAATAGTTCATAAAATTTTAAAAACAGGCGGAGATCCGTTGGAATTACTAGTTACCTGAAAGATTTCAGATGAGTACAGGTGATACGGCTTAAAAATATCTTACCAAAAGTTTAGAATAAATTCCAGAAAAGCAAACCCTTTGATTTTTTAAATGCTGGTGCATATAGTTATATAAATAATCATATAACTATATGCACTATACGTAGTACATTTGAACGAAATGAGCCCGCTTTAAACATAAGAATACTCTTTCCCGCAAAATGGAGTGGAAAAGAGCATGGATCAGATAATTCCTGAAACGAATGAAAAGTGATCGGAGAGAGGCCAGTGGATGGTCAGAATTCTCAGGCCAGGGGTTGCTGAGCATACTCCGGTCATTACCGATAGGCCTTGTCTTACTGAAAGAACCGGAATACGATGTCGTCTACCTCAATGAACGGTTTCGGGAATACCTGTCTTTTCCCGTAGGGATACCCGTGCCTCAGTCGGCAGACCAGTTTTTTAGTTTTGATCCTGACGTCCAAAGGAAAATGGATCTGACGCGTAAGGCCGGTGGGAAAGCCACTTTCACCCCTGTCAGCCTATACCCCTCCCGGAATGCCGGAACGGGTCTAATGGGGACTCTTACGCTTCAGCGTATTACGGATGAAGGAAAGGAGTATACCGTTCTCACGTTTGAGCCTGAACTTCCCGTTCATGAAAAGATTAACGAAGAACGTCTGCAAATTGCCCTGCATGGAGCTGATCTGGGTACCTGGGATCTCGACCCTGTTCGCAGGATCGTAAGCTGGGACGATCGTTGCCGGGAACTGTATGGTTTTCCTGATGATGCACGGGTCTCGTACGACGAAGTTATTAAATCTACCCATCCTGCGGATCAGGCCAAGGTACAGAAAGCAGTGGAGGAGGCCCTGGACCCCGGAAATACCCGGCCTTACGAGGTTGAATTCCGCACCATTGGTCTGAAGAATCAGACGCTCCGATGGCTACGCTGTCGTGGAAAAGCCTTTTTTAACGATCAGGGCGTTGCCTATCGGTTTTCCGGGACCGCTCAGGATATTACCGAAGAGATGAACCTGAAAATTACCCAGCAGAAATTACTTAGCCTGGTTGAGGCCAGTACGGATTTGCTGGCGGTTTTCAGTACCGATTTCTCACTGGTTTACATGAATGATTCAGGGAAAAGCATGCTGGGGATCGAAGGGGATTATACGACTCTGAAATTGCGTGACTTTTACAGCGATGCCTATGAACCCATCGTTCAGGAAGAATACCGTTCTGAATTATTGGAGAGTAAAAGCTGGTCGGGACAGTTTAATCTCCGGCATTTTCAAACCCAGGAGGAAATTCCCGTTCAGTTGTACGCCATTCTCATTACGGACCCCGTGACGGGTGAAATCACCGGGAGGGGTTATCAGGCCCGGGATTTACGCCGGGACATCCAGCTGAAACAGGAAATTGAAGAGAGTAAAACCCGCTTTCGAAACCTGATCATGGAGGCTCCCATTCCAACGGCCGTGCTCCTGGGGGAAAGCCTGCGACTGGATATTGTGAACGACGCTGCCCTGCGATTGTGGGGAAAAGGCCCGGAAGTACTGGGTTTACCCATCGAAGAAGTATTGCCTGAGTTGAAAGGCACTTCACAGTTGACGGGTCTTCAGGAAGATTTCCGAACGGGAATGGCAACCCACGGGAAAGAAATCGTGGCTTTTTTACCGGCCCAGGGAGAGCGGAAATCCATGTACATTCATTTTATTTATAAGCTCCTGCACGATGCGACCGGGGAGGTAATTGGTATTTTAATCACGGGTTATGACGTGACTACCCAGGTAGAGGCACATAAACGTATAAAAGATAGCGAAATAAGACTTGAGAAACTGGTGGCTGAACGTACCCGTGACCTGAGTAAAGCAAATAAAGAGTTACAGCAGACGAATGACAGCCTTCAGCAATTTGCCTATGCTGCGAGCCATGATTTACAGGAACCTCTGCGAAAATTGCAGTCATTCAGTTCACTATTGATTAGCCGCTATTCGCAATCACTCCCCCCGGACGGACTCAGTTTACTGGCACGTATGCAGATGGCGGCCGAGCGAATGTCAGGATTGGTCAAGGACCTGCTCATGTTCTCCCGGCTGACGTCGGAAGAGATTTCCTACGTGGAGGTTGATTTAAATCGGGTGATCAGAGAAGTAGTATCAGACCTTGAGATGGTCATTGAAGAGCAGAAAGCGGAGATTCAGGTCAGCGAGCTACCCCTTATAAAAGGTAACGAACGACAGCTGACTCAGCTCCTGCAAAACCTCATGAGCAATGCCATCAAGTTTCATAAAGCAGGAGAACCTCCACGTATCTACGTTCAGGCTTCGCAAGTTCCTGCGGCTGAGTTACCCGCTGAGCTGGAACATTTCAATGAGCGGACGTACGTTTGCCTGGAGATTCGGGACGAGGGGATAGGGTTTGATGAACGCTATCTGGATCGTATTTTTCAAATGTTTCAGCGTTTGCACGACAGGCAGGATTTTGCGGGAACGGGGGTGGGTTTGGCCCTTTGTAAAAAGGTGGTGGAAAACCATCAGGGTTTCATCACCGCTCGCAGTTTTCCTGGAAAAGGTACCCGCTTTTTAATCTATCTGCATAAATAAGTATATACGTATTTGAGCGTATACTTATTTAAGTTAGTAGTATGAATCAGCATTCATGGCATATTGAAGTGTCCTCTAAGGGACTATTTATTAAATAAGTAAAGAATAATTTAAGTAAATACTTAAGTGAATTATTATAAGTATATCCTTACTTAAGTATTTGATCATTTGTAATGCTATGGTTATCAACGAAACAGAGCGTTTGGAAGAACTGGATCTCTATAAGGTTCTGGATACTCCGCCCGAAATAGCCTACGATGCCATCACCCGACTGGCTTCAGTCATCTGCGATACACCCATTAGTCTGGTTACGTTAATTGACCAGAACCGTCAATGGCTGAAGTCTAAAATTGGAGTTGATCTGGACGAAATCCCCAGGGAGCTGGCCTTTTGTAATTATACCATTCGGGAGCCGTCTCAACCCATGATTGTGGAGGATTCCAAACTGGATGAACGCTTTTTTGATAGTCCTTTCGTTACCGGAGATCCCCACGTCAGGTTCTACGCCGGCGTGCCTCTGGTCACTCAGAAAGGCCATCCCATCGGAACCCTGTGTGTGTTCGATCAGAAGCCCAAACAACTCAGCGATTTTCAGATCACCGCCCTGCAGGATCTGGCGGCCCAGGTCGTGTGGCTTTTTGAACTTCGCCGGTCCAACCTCGAAAATCTGAAGGCCAGAAATGAACTGGCGGAGCTCAATAAAAGTCTGCAACTGGCCAAAAGCCAGGCGGAGCTGGCCCGGGAAGATAAAGCCCGTTTTCTGTCAACCATGAGTCACGAAATCCGCAACTCCCTGAATCCAATCATTGGAGCCTGTGATTTACTGTTGATGGAAGAGTTGAATGAGGAATCAAAGGAGCTGGTCGATATCCTGCAGTTTTCGTCCCAGACGCTGCATACCTTACTCGACGACATCCTGGCGTATAGTAAACTGGAAGCCGGAAAGGTAATACTGGAGAAAATTCCCATGGACCTTCAGAAAGTCGTTAGCCGGGTCGTGGATGGGTATCAGCCACTGGCCAGGGGAAAAAACATTCTCCTGAATCTGGAGGTGGATGGATCCATGCCCGAACGAATCCTGGGTGATCCCAGCCGTCTCGTTCAGGTGCTGAATAACCTCATTTCAAACGCCATCAAGTTCACAGAAACCGGGGAGGTTTCCTTACGCGTTTGTAATCAGGGACTGGAAGAAGAAATGGTCAGGGTAGAGTTTGAAGTGGCGGATACCGGAATTGGCATGCCGGCGGAGTTCCTGGAGCATCTGTTCGAGGAATTTACCCAGGCCAGCCCCGAAACCAGTCGACTGTATCAGGGCTCCGGCCTGGGTTTATCCATTGTCCGCTTGATTCTGGAGCAATACGGAAGTGAAATCAGCGTAGAAAGTCAGTCCGGAAAAGGAACGCGATTCTACTTTGAAATCCGATTCCCGCTGGCTCAGTGATGATGGGTGTCCAGACAGGGATCGTCCGGCGTCTCGGTTTCCAGGGTAGCATGCTGAATGGACAGGTGTTCGAGCGTATGGCGGATCTCATGTTTCAGGTTAAAGACTTCGCCCGAATTCAGGTGCGAAGGGATCACCAGGTGAGCTGTCAATGCATTTTCGGTCGTACTCATCGCCCAGATGTGGAGGTGATGAACGTCGAGAACGGAAGGGTATTGCAGAATCTTTTCCCGGATGGTTTCCGTAGACAGGGAGGACGGAACCCCATCCAGGGACAGGATTATGCTGTCCCTGAGCAAAGACCAGGTGCTCCAGATTACAACCAGAGCCACGACAATTCCCAAAACGGGATCCAGCCAGTACCAGCCGGTCAGGGGCATGGTAATGCCCGCTGCCACGACGGCTGCTGAAACCAGAGCATCGGCCATCAAGTGCAGGCAGGCTCCTTTCACGTTCAGGTCATGATCTTTCTGCCGGAAGAATAATAACGCTGTAATTGCGTTAATTACGATTCCTGCACCTGCCACTAAAGCAATCGTATCTCCGGCAACGACCTGGGTAGTGGATAATCGCTGGATGGCTTCGTAGCCAATACCGCCCATTACGACCAGCAATAATACGGCATTGGCCAGTGAAACCAGGATAGTACTTTTCTGATAGCCATAGGTGAATCGCGAGGTAGGTTTGGATTTCGACAGCCGGAAGGCAAACATGGCCAGTAACAAACTGGCCACATCACTGAGGTTATGACCGGCATCGGTCAGCAAAGCCAGGGATTCCGTATAGAAACCAGCGATGGCTTCAATGATGACAAATGCCGTATTGAGCGTAATTCCGATGAGGAATGCCCGATTGATCTCGGTAGGGGCGTGAGCATGCTCGTGATGAGGGTGATCCATGGCTGATGAGTTGAACGTTGCTAAAGACTTGATTTGGGTTCAAAAGTAGGCGGGTGAGTCATGCAACAGGGAATCAATAGTAAATTCGCCACAAAAAAATGAAGAGGTACTGAAGCGGCCCGCTGGATCGTTTCAGTAATATAACCGTTTGTTTAGCTTATGAAATCAACGCTTACGCTGGCTTTGTGCCTGATCTTTACTTTACTGATGTCATCCTGCTGGGCACCCAAATGTCCGATGAAAAGCTGCCACGTTAAAATGGAGCACCGTCACGAAGGAAGAATTTACCGGGGAAGCTCCATCTTTTCGAGTCCCACGCATGGTTTTGCCTGGAAAATGAAAAATCGCCGGGGAGAGGCGGAAGAAAAATCACTGTACCGGGATAACAAAGATCCCAAAACGAAGAAAAAATTCAAAAAGCTATTACCCTGGGAGAAAGTCTGAACCACCCGGGTTCGCTCCTTGAAAGCACTCCTGTGTAGCTCAGAGAGGGAAGAAATACCCGTCTGGCGGACCAGGAGTGCTTTTCGGTGGAATGAACTCCCGTAGTCGCAAAATACAATATTCCGATGGCTCAGATCAGTGCCCTTTTCTTGGCAAAATCTTTGAAAAAACGGTAAAAAATCAGTATTTTTGGTACTTCTAATAATAATGATTCCCTCGTAAATCGGGAAATTCTGCAATTGATTTAAAATGGCTGAAACTACAGAAGACCATCTGCCCGAAAACAATAGTAACTCTGGAAACATCATTCCCATTAACATTGAGGACGAGATGCGTGGAGCCTACATCGACTACTCGATGTCGGTTATCGTCTCGCGTGCTCTGCCTGACGTACGTGACGGTCTGAAACCCGTTCACCGCCGGGTTTTGTTTGGAATGGACGAGTTGGGCGTGAACTACAACCGCGGATATAAGAAGTCAGCCCGTATTGTTGGAGAAGTGTTAGGGAAATATCACCCTCACGGGGACTCCTCCGTTTATGATACCATGGTACGTATGGCCCAGGACTGGTCCCTGCGTTACCCCTTAGTGGACGGTCAGGGTAACTTCGGTTCGATCGACGGCGATTCTCCGGCCGCCATGCGTTACACGGAGGCCCGTCTCAAGCGTATCGCTGAAGAATTACTGGCTGATTTAGGCAAAGAAACCGTTGACTTTCAGAATAACTTCGATGATTCACTGAAAGAACCAACGGTAATGCCGGCGAAACTGCCTAACTTATTACTGAACGGTTCGGCGGGTATTGCCGTGGGGATGGCCACGAACATGGCTCCTCACAACCTGACGGAGGTCGTAGACGGTATTGCGGCTTACCTGGACAATACGGAAATCACGGTAGCCGAATTGATGCAGTACATCAAAGGACCTGATTTCCCAACCGGCGGTACGATTTACGGTCTGACGGGTATCAAGAATGCCTTCGAAACGGGTCGTGGTCGGGTGGTCGTCCGGGCGAACGCTACCTTCGAACAAACCAAGACGGGTAAGGATCAGATCGTAGTGACGGATATGCCTTACCAGGTCAACAAGGCTACGTTACAGGAAAAAATTGCCGAACTGGTTGAGGACAAGAAACTGGAAGGAATTTCAGCGATTCGGGATGAAAGTTCCAACCGTGAAGGCATTCGTCTGGTCATCGAGCTCAAACGCGATGCCGTTCCCAACGTAGTACTGAATAACCTGTACAAACACACGCCTCTTCAGACGGCATTCAGCGTAAACAACGTGGCCCTGGTGAAAGGTCGCCCGATGACGCTGAATCTGAAGGACATGATTCGCTATTACGTCGAGCACCGTCTGGATGTTATCGTACGTCGGACGCGTTATGACTTACGCGAAGCCCGCAAGCGGGCCCACATTCTGGAAGGTCTGCTGGTGGCTCTGGATCACCTGGACGCCGTGATTGCCCTGATTCGTAGTTCACGCGATCCGGAAGTAGCGAAGGCCGGTCTGATGAATGGTTCATTCATGTCGCCGGAGCAACGCAAGAAATTCCTGGAGAATCCCAATCGTAGTTTGCAGATTGTGGATACCTTCAAAAACGAGGAAGCTTCTGCACTGGTGCTGAGCGAAGCTCAGGCCAAAGCGATTCTGGACATGCGTCTGCAGCGTCTGACGGGTCTGGAGCGGGACAAGATCATGGAAGAGTTTAATGAACTCATGACCCTGATTGCTGATCTGGAAGATATTCTGGCCCGCACCGAACGTCAGTATCAGATTATCAAAGACGACCTGGCGGATCTGAGAGCCCGTTACGGGGATGATCGTCGCACGCAGATTTCACACGCGGACGACGAGTTATCCATCGAAGATATGATTGCCGATGAAGAAATGCTCATTACCGTTTCTTCGCAGGGCTATATTAAACGGACTCCGTTGGTGGAATACCGTACGCAAAGCCGGGGTGGAGTTGGAGCCAGAGGCGTGAAAACCAAAGATGATGATTTCACGGAACACCTCTTTACCGCTACTATGCACAATTACCTGCTGTTCTTTACGGATACGGGTAAATGCTTCTGGTTACGGGTATTCAATGTACCGGAAGGAAACAAGACCGCGAAGGGCCGTCCGATCCAGAACCTGCTGAATATCGAATCGGGTGACCGGATCCGGGCCGTTATTAACGTGAAAACCCTGACCGATCCGGATTACGTTAACAATAACTTCATTGTGATGTGTACGGAACAGGGAACGGTGAAGAAAACCTCTCTGGAGGCTTACTCTCGTCCCCGTCAGAATGGTATCATTGCCGTCAACATCAACGAAGGCGATCGACTGCTGGACGTTGCCCTGACCAATGGTAATAATGACATCATCATTGCCGTAGATGCAGGCCGTGCCGTGCGTTTCAATGAAGCGAAGGTTCGTCCGATGGGACGGACTGCCACGGGTGTGAAAGGTGTCGAATTGGCAGACGACGAAAAAGTAATCGGAATGGTTTGTGTCGTTGATCCGCTCACGGCTCAGTTACTCACCGTGTCGTCTCAGGGGTATGGCAAGCGTTCCGACATTGAAGACTATCGACTGACCAATCGGGGTGCCAAAGGCGTAACCACGCTGAAGGTAACCGAGAAAACGGGCAAGCTGGTCGCTATTAAACAAGTCTCTGATAATGACGATTTAATGATCATCAACCGTTCGGGTATTGCCATCCGTTTTGCCGTGGCTGATCTGCGGGTGATGGGCCGAAATACCCAGGGCGTTCGACTGATCAGTCTGCGAAATGGAGATGAAATTTCATCCATTACCAAAATCGAAAATGAAGAGCTGGTCGAGGGGGTAGAGCAGGAGGGTGAACAGCCCACTACACCGCCGGAAGCATCAGCTGAGGCATGATTTTTTAAGCCTTGGGGATTTTAAGTCTCCAGGGCTTTTTTATTGATAAGGCAAAATTTGTTTAAATAAAGTCTTGTCAAACAAATCAGTTAAAAGTACGTTTTCCGTATATCAGGAAAATTACTTACTTCGCATAGTAACTAAACCAAAATAGTAGTACAATGAATAAACTCATTCTTCCGGCCTTATTAGGCCTGTTATCAGCATCCGCTTATGGCCAGAACAGTGCGTTGGCCGCGTTAGAAAGCGGTAAGCTCGACAAGGCAAAGGAGGAGATAGATAAGGCAACTCAGGACGCAAAGTCAGGAGCTAAACCCAAAACCTGGTTAGTGAAAGGACAAGTGTACGAAGCTCTTTCAACCGATCAGAAGTTAGCGGGCCTCGATTCAATGTCTTCTTTGGCGGCTTATGAAGCTTACAAGAAAGCAATTGAGCTGGATACGAAAGATGGCAAGCAGGGGAGTACGGCAAAAGATGCTCAGAAGGCCATTGCTCAGGCTCCTGATGCCAAGGAGAAAGTACGTATTTATTACGGACTGATTGGTCAGGGTAATGCTAAATACCAGAATAAAAACTTCCCTGACGCTCTAAAACTCCTTAAAACAGCCATGGTTGTCGATCCTAAGGATAGTACAGCCGCGATGTTTACCGGAATTGTAGCTCAGCAAACGGGCGATAACGCCACGGCTAAAGAAGGCTTCGGCAAATACCTGGAACTGGGTGGCAAGGATCCCGTCATTTTCTATACCTTATCCAACATCTATCGGACTGAGAAAAACGATGATGAGGCCATCAAGGTTTTAGATAAAGGAATCGCCGCAAACCCTGAAAGCAAAGATCTTAAAAACGAAAAGATCAACATTTATCTGCAGTCCGGTAATACGGATAAAGCCATTAACGATCTGAAGTCGCTGGTTGAGAAAGATCCCAACAACACCCAGAACATCGTTAACCTGGCCATTCTGTATGACAATGCCGCACAGAACACGCAGGACGAACTGAAAAAGTACGCCGCTGAAGCTAAAAAAGGTGGAGACGCTGACAAAGCCGTTAAAACCGCAGAAGCAGACGTGAAACTGTATCAGGATGAGACGACCCGTTTGACGGCAGCACTGAAGAAAAAACCGACGGACAAAGAATTGAAACGTCAGTTAGCGGAAGTGAAGTCCAAACTGGAAGGTGCCAAGTCATCCGTAGCTTCAGCTACTCAGGCTAAGGCAGCCGCTGACCAGCAGAATTCCGGTAAAGCAGCCGAAGCTCAGGCGAAGGTAGCGGAACTGACGAAAAAGCTGGAAGAGCAAAAAGGTCTGGCTAAAGCAGGTTACGAGAAAGTTCTTCAGATCGAGCCCAACAATTACGATGCCAACTATAACATGGGCGTGTATTATTTCAACGAAGGTGTTATGGTGAAAAGCAAAGTAGACGCGATGGACATGAATACCTATAATAAGGAAGGTAAAGCCGTTGAGCAGGAAACCGTAGCGAAATTCAAGCAGTCATTACCATACTTCGAAAAAGCATGGTCACTGAAGCAGGAAGACGCTCTGAAAAACAACTTGTCTCAAACGTATACCATTCTTAAAACGCTTGAGAAAACCGACGCATACGATTCAAAACTTGCTGCGTTACAATAGTATAAAGTGAAAATTTAGTTTTTAAAAAGTCCCTGCGAGATTCTCGCAGGGACTTTTTTGATGTGTACGGTTGTAATAAATGATTTCTGAAAGCAACGTGGGGCAGTATCCGCATTTCATTACTTAACATAATATAAATTATATAACATATATAAGTTGTTGATTTACAGTAGTAAGAACCTTGGTTTCTTAAGTTTCCATCCGCTGGATCAATAATTTGTTCCTAAGGAAATACATCAACCAATCAGTCAAAATGAGAAAGTTAATTCTTCAGGAATGGATTTCACTGGACGGTTTTGCAGCGGATGAAAATGGCCAGACGGATTTCTTTAACAAAACGGAATACAATCACGAATCTGATGAAGACCTGCTGGATTTCATGGGCACCATTGACGCAATTCTCTTAGGCTCCCGGACGTACCGAATGTTCGTGGAATTCTGGCCTACGGTAAGCAACGAGGTTGAGGTAGTCGCTGATAAATTGAATGAAACTCCTAAAATAGTATTCTCACGGATGGTAGACCATGCTCCCTGGGGAAAATGGGAAGATGCCCGAATTGTGAACCGGGATGCGGTGGATGAGGTTACGGAACTGAAGAAAAAAGCCGGTCTGGATATGGTGCTCTGGGGAAGTCTGTCGCTGGCTCAATCGTTGTTGAAAGCCAGACTGGTCGATGAAATCCAGTTGCGAATCTGCCCGATCATCCTGGGGAAAGGAAAACCCTTATTTTCTGAAGGTACGTTCGAATTGAAATTACTGGAAGCTCAAACGTTTCAGTCAAGGCTGATATATGCGAAGTATGAACCGGTTTACTGATAGAAATAAGGCTTCGCATATACCTGCGAAGCCTTATACTTAGGATTGTTGTAAAATCGACTCTAAATCGGCGGGTGAATAGTTCACAGATTTAAGCGTTTTATGGTCAGATTTGCGATATACGAGCCATTTGCCATGGTCTTCATGATAATCGGCTTCCGTGCCATCTTTCGCTAAATAGAAGGCAACGGTGGCCTGGGCTTCCGCTTCAGTAGAGCAGGCTTTGCTCATATTAGAGCGGTGGACTTCATTGAAGAGGTCTACAAACTTCTCTCCCAGGCCAAATTCCAGTACCGCTCCGGAAAGGACATATTGCAGATCACAGAGGGCATCGGCTACGCCAACCAGGTCATTGGCTTCAATGGCTTCCTGAAATTCCCGGAGTTCTTCGGCCAGTAAAGCGTAACGGAGTTTCGAGCGGTTTTCACTGGGTATTTGTGGATCTGTTAAGACAGGAGCATGAAAAGTATGATGAAATTCAGCTACTTGTTGAAGAGAATTAAGTTGATTCATGTTTGTATAATAACCTACTTTATGTTGAATAGAAGGGAATACCTGGCCTTAAACGCCTTCAGGCAGAAAGAAACCTGGAACAAATATACGGCTTCACTCCCGCCCTTTTACGAATTTATGGGCCTTGTAACCATGTTCCACACCTCTCCGGTAGCTAACTAATTAACAATGAACAAATTAATATCCACGTGGAACGTCAGGTTTTTGGATTTTAATAAAGACTTGAAAAATAGCTCTTTACGTATCTCCCGCTCAATAATTGGCTCAGAATCTGTAACTATGGGTTGAGTCTTCAATAACTGACTCATTTGGCGGATCTTAGCTCATTGACTAAGCTCAGTAAGATTTCGATTGATAGCCGCGAACCGTTCACTTGTTACGTAGGTCGGTGTGTCATCCGCCGACTTTTTCAGGAGTATGCATGCTTCTGTAAAGGTCGGCGATGGTCATTTCCGGATATAGGCACCTGAACCAGGGAAACGTAAACGCGAAGCCCTTTAGGGTAACTCTGATTGCCGGCCTTATCTGCTTTCGTCCATTCTGCAACAAGATAAGGATTACGTAAAATTGTAAATCGTAATCCTTACATAAGAGAATGCAAGGTCTCACATTTCTTAGGTCATGTCAAAGACATCGGGTGAATTAATCAACTTGCAGGAGTTCCAGATTTCAATCAGGGATCTACCCAAGAAAGGACTGCCTTAGGCTCAATCCAGGGATGTACTCGAATGATTATTCAATCTATTTATAAAACGTATTAACCCTTCGGTTGAGTTAATAGTCTGCTGTTACTTTAAAGAATTTCCTGCCAGGTATGATCGGAATAAAAGACAATCATTTTTACTACGTGTTTATTCTCAAACAGGGCTTTTTCATGGGCCTGAGAATAAGCCAGATCAGGCTGTGGTGCAGAGACATTCTTTCTGGCCAAATCTGGAGACTTAGGCTGGTGCGGTATTTCGTTCGCAAAAGGCTGATTATAAATAGGCTTAGCCGTGGAATGGAGTAAAGAATTATGGAGACTTGGATTTTCATCGCAAAGCCATTCATACGTAATACCCGGGAATTGCTTAACCACTTTCCGGGCGATGTCCATGCTTAAGCGGTTTCTCCCCGAAAGAATATGAGAAATACTGGATCTGGGGATGCCAATGCTATCAGCAAACTGGGCTGCCGTTAAATTATTCGATTCCAGAAGATGAAGGACTTTTTCTTTATCGGTCATAGTGGTTGATATAGTATTGTAAACTATAGCTTGTTACAAATGTATTTTACTTTTGTTAATCAATCAACAGGAACCTGAAACATTTATAAATTCATTAATGTAAAACCATCTGCACAAAAGTAAATTTACATAATTAACGAATCTGCCGAAGCTATTCGATTGATGATCAATGTAATTTAAAAATGTAAATCACAATTGTATATTCATCACCAGACACGATTAAATAATGTATATCAATAAAAAAGAGCAGGAGAAATACATCCCCTACTCTTTTTTACTACTGGTTTGTATATGGAATGGCTTAAACAGCTACGTTATTTTCGCGTAGAGCCTGATTCAGGGAAGTTTTGAGATCGGTGCTTTCCTTACGTTTTCCAATGATCAGGGAACAGGGAACCTGGTAGTCGCCTGCGGGGAAATGCTTGGTGTAACTACCGGGAATGACCACTGAATTTTCAGGGACAAAACCCGTGTATTCGACGGGTGTTTCACCGGTTACATCGATGATCTTCGAGCTACCTGTAATCACCACGCCAGCCCCTAAAACGGCCTTTTTACCTACTCGGGCCCCTTCTACTACAATACAGCGAGAACCAATGAATGCTCCATCTTCTATAATAACGGGTGCTGCCTGAGGGGGCTCCAGTACGCCGCCAATACCAACGCCACCGCTCAGGTGAACATCCTTCCCAATCTGAGCACAGCTACCTACCGTGGCCCAGGTATCGACCATCGTTCCACTGTCTATATAGGCACCTATATTAACATAAGAAGGCATTAGAATTACACCTTTAGAAATGTAGGCTCCGTAACGGGCAACGGCTGGAGGAACGACGCGAACGCCTAACTGATCATAGCCGGACTTGAGTTTCATCTTATCGTGGTACTCAAAAATTCCGACTTCCTGCACCTGCATGGTTTGTAAGGGGAAATAAAGAACGATTGCCTTTTTTACCCATTCATTAACTTGCCACTCTCCGTTAGCAAGAGGTTCGGCTACACGGAGGGTTCCCTTATCAACTAATTCCACCACAGAGCGAATGGCCTCTTTAGCAGAATCAGTGCTTAGCAACTGGCGATCTTCCCAGATCTGTTCAATCGTTGATTGTAACTCGGTCATATTCAAAAAATGGTTTCTACAAATTTAAGTAGAATCTCTCTTTAATGAATACGACAGTTTGTCACTTTGAATAATACAACAAGTATGGAAAATTAACTTCGGAAATACATTAAGAAACTAGAGGTTAAGTTATTGATATTAAATTAATTAACTTAGTTATAATTAATCCTTATGTATTGAGTATAGTGCAATTTAAAATATTCTATGGTGTGCATTAATGCCTTTGTATGGCAAAAGATTACGGAAGTGATGTGATGAATCTGCTATCCTCAATCAATTCATAAAAATCTAATACCAGCAATTAACAAATCAAACAATATCAGTATGTCTCTCTACAGGACTCTTAGCTAATATGTACAATCAGATTAGGGTAAGTAAACTTTATATATTACCTAATTCCTTCAGTATATACATGTAGTTGTTTAAGGTACCGCTGATCATTTCCTATCGTCTTAAATATTGAAAGCAACCGGTAAGTTCCCTCGCTTCGCCTGGGATGACAGGAAAGATGTCTTCTATACCTGTCATCCCAGACCGCAGGGAGAGAATTTACTTGTAATTGGGATGTACTTTCCTGTTAACTAGGAAGTGAAAGCAAACAGGAAAATCATTCGCTTGCAAAGCTGTGTAGGTATCCTCCTACCCCATTTTCCATTACCTTTATCTACCAGGTATGTTCTGTTTATCACGTATACTATTGATCAAGCGTCATCTATTCCATATACTTTAAGAGGCTATACAATACACCGTATTTTATCAACAGAGCACGGCGTATCCACGGATAAGGATATTTAGTAAAACATAGTCAATAGATAATATTATTAGCAATATTTATAAAATACTAACTAATTACTAAAATTAGGCTAATGTCTTAATACTAATACTAATAGCTAGCTAATTACTAAAATATTACTCCCCTTTTTTTATAGGGAAATCATATTATATTACTTAATATTGCACCGAAAACCATTAATCTATTTTCACATGGCAAAAGTTCGTGTCGCAATCAACGGGTTCGGTCGTATTGGACGACTCTCCTTCCGTCGTCTATTAGAGAAAGAAAACGTTGAGATTGTAGCTATCAATGATTTAACAGATAATGCAACCTTAGCTCACCTCCTTAAATACGATTCAATTCACGGTAAGTTTGCAGGTACAGTAGAATCTGACTCAGAAAGTCTCACTGTAAATGGTAGCAAAATTCATGCTTACGCTGAGCGTGATCCTAAATTACTTCCCTGGGGTGATTTAAATATTGACGTAGTTATCGAGTCTACAGGCCGTTTTGTTGATGAAGCGGGTGCCGGACAACACTTAACTGCCGGAGCTAAGAAGGTAATTATCTCTGCTCCTGCCAAGGGTAATGTTAAAACAGTCGTATTAGGGGTAAATGATGACATCTTAACTGCTGACGACAAAATCATCTCTAATGCTTCCTGTACTACCAACTGCTTAGCTCCTATGGCTAAAGTAATTGAAGATACATTTGGTATTGAGAAAGGATACATGACAACTGTTCACGCCTACACGGCTGATCAGAATCTGCAGGATGCTCCTCACAGCGATCTCCGTCGTGCTCGTGCAGCAGCTCTGTCTATTATTCCCAGTACGACAGGTGCTGCCAAGGCCATCGGTCTGGTATTGCCTAGCCTGAAGGGTAAATTAGATGGTTCTGCTTTACGCGTTCCTACCCCAACCGGTTCCGTAACGGATCTTACACTGGTATTGAAGAAAGAAGCTACTGCTGAAGAAATCAACGCTGCTATCAAAGCTGCTGCTGATGGACCGATGAAGGGTTACTTATTCTATGCTACGGATCCTATCGTTTCTGCCGATATCGTAGGCGATTCACACTCTTGTATCTTCGACTCAGAATTAACTTCTAGCCAGGGTAACTTAGTGAAAATCGTTGGCTGGTATGATAACGAAGCGGGTTACTCAAGCCGCGTTGCTGATCTGGTAGCTAAAGTAGCAAATCTGTAATTCGGATCACGCTTCAATGCAAAAGGGACTCCTGAATTTTCAGGAGTCCCTTTTGCATTTCTAGAGTAGAAATTAGAGTTCCTTTACTTCCGCCACAACAAAGGTACTACCGCCGATTACCACCAGATCCTCCTCTTTTGCCTGCAACCGGACGTATTCAATGGCTGAATTAACGTCTGGGATGGTAGTCCCCTGAATGCCGTAGCCCGAAGCTATCTCCTGTAATTTTTCTACGGGCAACGCTCGCGGGGTTGCCGATTGGCAGAAAACATACCGGGCTTCTGCCGGATACAAAGGCAGTATTTTCGAAAGGTCTTTATCGGCCACAAACCCCAGAATAAACCACAATTGATTATAGCTATAAGAGCGGACTGTTTTCAGAACTTCCCGAATGCCGGCTTCATTATGGCCCGTATCGCAATACATCCGGGGATTGTACTGGATGCATTGCCATCGACCTTTCAAACCCGTACTACCCGTGACATTCGCCAGGGCTTCCTGCACACTATTGGGTGGAATCACGTAACCCCGTTTCCGTAATACCTCAATGGATTTCAGCACGCCGAGAACATTTTTAGACTGGTAACTACCCGTTAGATCAAGCGTATATTCCATCGGCTCCGAAACATCAGAATCAATACGCATCTGTTTATGGCCTTCTGCTATCTGTTCATCGGTAACCCGTAAAGAGTCGCTGGCAAACTCAATAGGGCTATGGGTTTCATTAGCTTTCGACTGAAATACGTCCATTACTTCGGGCTGACGCTCGCTGACGACCACGGGTACCCCCGGTTTGATAATCCCGGCTTTTTCTGCTGCAATCTTAGGGAGGGTGTCTCCGAGCACATCCGCGTGATCCCAGCCAATATTCGTGATCAGTGATAATTCGGGAGTAATAACATTAGTTGAATCCAGACGTCCCCCCATCCCTACTTCAATGATGGCGATATCGACCTTCTCTTCGGCAAAAACCTGAAAAGCCAGGGCTACGGTTAATTCGAAAAAAGAAGGACTTACCGATTGAATAAACATTCGGTTTTTTTCCACGAAATCGATTACTTTTTGTTCCTCAACAGGCTGCCCATTGATCTTGATCCTTTCGCGATAATCTTTCAAATGTGGGGAGGTATACAGGCCCGTTCTATAGCCCGCTTGCTGGAAAATCGCCGCCAGCATATGAGAAGAGCTGCCCTTCCCATTGGTACCGGCAATATGAATGCTTTTAAAATGTCGATGCGGATTCTCCAGATGCTCAAGCAAGGCATCCGTATTGGCAAAGCCCGGTTTGTAGGCTTTCTTACCTGACAGATGAAAAACGGGAAGCTGCTGATACAGGTAATCGATGGTTTCTTGATAAGTCATGGTGATAAAAAAATGCGTACTTCAAAAGTACGCATTTCCAGTATATCGTATACGGATAAAGTATCTATTGAGAACGAACGACAAACGTAATGGTACCGGAGGACTGGGCCGCCCGGCTACCCGCAGCATTGGTAGGAACAAAATCCAGTCGTTCAATTTCGCGTTCACACTTACGAACGTCAGCGGGACTTAAGGTGCTTTCGACGACTGATTTTGAAATCAGGTTACCATTTTCGTCAATCTTGATTCGAAAGACTACTTTGCCATCGGAGTTCAGTCCCTGAGGACTGGGCTTACGGCTCCAGGTCCAGCCCGTCATACTCAGCGACGAGCCGCCGCCGGTTCCACCCCCACCGCCAGAACCTTTACCATACAGGCCCCGTCCGTCTACTTTGCCGTCCGGAGCTCCATAATCACCCACACCTTTATTTCCGGCGGGGCCATTATTGTTGCCGCCGGGGTTATCACTGGTGCCGCCGCTGGTACCGTTAGATTTTGCCTTTCCATACAAACCTTTGGTATCGACTTTAGGCTGCTCTACGGGTTTAGAAACCGTCTTGGTGGGCGTTGAGGGTGCTTTCGTCTCCACCGGCTTCACCTCTTTAGGTTCGGGCCTGGGAGGCACCTTGACGGGACTTTCTACTTTGGAGGTTTTCAGAGGGGCTTCCACCGCTTTAGGGGTAGGTACCTTTTTAACGGGCACTATTTCCTTTACTTCCGGTTTCCGTACCCGCTCTTCCTTTACTTCTTCTTTTGCAGGCTTGGACTCTTCCCGGCTGGTCAGTTTACTGGGTTTATTTCGGGTCTGTATATCCCCGCTGCCCAGAGCTCCCGAGCCAATATTGGCCAGCTCAATCCCTACCATCGGCTCGGGCGGTGGCGTTAACTTCCACATCCCCACCAGCCATAACAGCAAAAACAAAAGAACGTAGACTCCAGTCGTGACCATCAGGGCCATCGATCGGTTTTTGCGTTCTTCCTGTTCCAGTTGCAAACTGTTATTCATATACTACGTGATGATTGATTATACAACGACGGAAATGCAAAATTGTTACGTACCGGGGGCTAACAAAAAACCAAACCTGTTTCGGGTTTGGTTTGGTACTTACAAATTCATTGGAACTTAGTCAGCCAGTGACTTGAGAATCCATAAATTATTATGAAAGTCAGGTCCCAGTTTCTGAGCCATGCTTTGAGCCGCCGCCGCCGTAGGCAGACGTTCTCCGATGACTACCTTCACTAAACCCTTCCGGGGACGCATCAGCTGTACTTTATATCCTTTTGCGGTTAACTGATCTTTCATGGTAGTAGCCCGCTTCACGCCTCCAAAACTTCCCGCTACCAGGTAATACCCTTTCGCCACCTCCGTGCCTTCCACGCTTTGTACGCGGGAGGGTACGACCAGGAATTTCCGGGTGTTCTTAACCGCTTCTTCCTCAACGGGTTCAGGACTTACTTCAGGGGTGTTCACGATCACTGGTTTCGGTGCCTCAACCGCTACTTTAGGTTTCACCGCTACTTCTGCGTGAATGGGATCGTTAACTACACTAACCGGCTGAACTGCTTTCTTTGACTTCATCCAGGAAAAATCCAGGGCAGTCATGGGGTTCATGCTACTCAGGTTGGTTTTCTGACCCGTGTACCAGGCTCCGGCAACCGTCACTACCACTAATACCGCAGCGGCAATCCAACGGTTCATGCCTTTAGAGGTATGAACCACTTTCAGGCTGGATTCCGTTAGTTCTTCAGCCATGACTTCCTCTACAACCGGACTTAGCGTTTCCAGATGCAGGGCAGCCTTCTGACGATTATACGCCGGAATGAAAGCACTGAGTCCGTAGCCCTCACCGTAGAAATTCACCTTCTCCTGGGGAGCAAAGACCAGCTTTCCTTCGCCGTTCTGGGTAAAGGTACCCAGATGCTCGAAGCGGTACTGCTGCTGGTTGCGAATTTCCAGCTTTACCTGATCGACAAACTGCTTGAGACGCGTTCGGGTCTCTTCCCGGGAAATATTCTCGGATTTGGACACGTGGTTCGATAACAGACCGTCATCAAACTGTAACATCTCATTAAACACCAGACGCGTACGAGGTGGCAGAACAGAACCATTGGACAAAAACGATGCGGAATCAAAATTGCCGATGAATCCGCCGAATTCGGGGATTACCACACAATCCTGTTCAAAAAGCAGCGTTCGTACGTGTTCGGGAATGGTAGCCATGAGATCAAGTGAGGTTGAAATCGTTAATGCCTAACAATGAAAGACCTGATACCACTCAGATCATTTCAAAGTTTAAAGGTAGAGGATCAACAGTGAAAAGTCAACCCGTGTTTGACGATTTTAAGGAAATGTAGCGGAGAATCTGGTCTACTGCTGAAGCATAGAGGGGCTAACCCGGTTTGTTTTCAACGGATTAAAAGAAAAAGCCCGCCAATATGGCGGGCCCATGCTTTCGCGTGTTTTTATTTTAGAACTGGTACGACACCCCGGCCAGGAAGTTAATGCCCTGCTGTCGGTAATACTGGAACCGTTCAAAATTCTTGCCAATGATGTTGTTCACCCCTACAAAAGCCGAGATCCGATCGGTAATCAGATACGTCGTCCGCAGGTTGAGGTCAATGATCGGTGGCAGGGTTCTAACAATCCCCGAAGCCAGGTTACGACCTTTCAATCCTGACATCACATAAAAGTCCGTACTCAGAATTAGTTTTTTCTGGAACGTCAGGGTGTTACTCCAGGTAGCGGTAAACGTCGGACGGTGATAGGCAAAATCAATTTGCTTGAGGTCATACCCGTACACATCAAATTTCAGGAACGAACGCCAGAGTTCTTCATACTGATAATTCAGCTGACCGGATACGTTCACGACGTTGGAAAATCCATTGTCCTGAGGCTGGTCGTACAGGACCGAGAAACGGGTGGAATCCATACCGGAGTTATTGAAGAGGTACAGGTTCCGATACCGGCCAAACGATACTTTAGCCTCGTAACTGAAGCCGCCCTGAATCAGACCTTTAGTTCCTACGTAAAAGTCATGTACTTTCTCCGTATTCAGCAACCGTACATTCGGAGCCAGGAACTGGTTTTCGTCCGTCAGACTAGCCAGGGTATTCCGGTGAACATCGCCCTGATACCCCGCAAATACGTGAATATCCTCCACCGGCATCAGGTCCAGTTCAACCACCGGATACGCGTGCGTAGGTTTCGAGAGCGTATTGAGGTTATCCGTTTCATTCACTACGTTGATTCCCGCCAGTACACTAAAGCGGTCGGTGCGGTACTGGAACGTAGGTTTGATGCGGAACAGGTTCCGGTTATTCACCAGCGAATCATTCCGCTGCGTGATATAGGCATCCCCCGCCAGGTGAGCAAAGAAGTTTTTTGAAATCGGGAAGGTGGCTTTCAGGTTCGTTCCCCAGTCGTACTCGCTGGCCTGTGTAAAGGTGCTCAGGGAGCGGAGTTTCGTTTTGATGGAGTAATCAATGACCGCATCTTTACGGGTGTTCTCGATGCCAATACCCACATTGAAGTTATTCAGCACCTGCTTGATGTCTTCCCGTTTGGGGGTTTCGATGGCCCGGCTGTAGCCGTAGAAGTAATACTGATTCCGATCATACCCCAAATTTCCGGTCAGTTTGACGCTCCCTCCACTGTACCGGCCATCCACCTGAATGAGCTGATGGCTGGTGCCGGAATTACGCCCATCCACGGGACCCGTGGCCGTGGAGCTATGCAATCCTTTAATGCTTAACCCGTAGGGCAAGTCATTCCGTGAATTCAGATTCCCTTCCGCGTAAAAACGCCCGTAGTTACCCGCACCGATTTTTACCTCGGAATTAAACAGCGAGCCGTCATTCTGAGGTTTGGGCATTTCCGTAACGGCCGGGTTAAACTGCGGAGGAGCAATCAGGAGCTTCTGATCGGTGAACTGATACCTTAACGGCTGACGATCGGGGCGAGCCGACTGACTCGCCGGTATTTTCTCCAGATTACGGTTCTGGGTGGTCAGGTTGATTTTCCGCTCCCGGATAATGTCAATTTCTCCGGACTGGATTTCTCCTTCGCTGGGATTCCGGTTCTGGGCAAAGCCGCTCAGGCTGGTGCCCAGTAAACCCACAAAACCCAGGGATTGAAGGATTATTCGAATAGTTGAATGATGACTCATGTTTGGACAGATCTTCGTTGAATGGATTACTTATTTTCCCAGAGCGGCTAACTTTTTACGGGCTTCCTCGACAATGGCCTTGTCTTCTGCTCCCTCAATAATGGTGTTCAGCAGGGCTTTAGCCTGGAATGCCTCATTCAGACACACGTACACGTCCGATAGAAGCAGGAAACCCCGGTCAATCCACTGCTGGTCGCTAAATTGCTCCTTGAGTTCATTGATGATCTTATCCCTTGATTCTTTGCATTTTTTCTCTTTGTAAAGGATTTGAGCTACGTTATAGATGGCTTCGGCTCCGTACGAATCCTTGGCCAGTTTAGCCGTTTTTTCGAATTCCTCGATGGCTTTCTTCGAATCTCCCTTGGCCAGAGCGATTTTACCCGCAAACAACTGAGCCCGGTTCTGAGCTCCTAATACGGCATTTCCGCCATTGATCACCTCTTTGGCGTGCACCAGTGAAGAATCCAGCTTATTCCCCTTGAAGTAGGTTTCCATCAATCCTAACTGACCCGCCACCTGATCTTTCTTGTTACTGGAAGTACGCAGCAAAGTCTGGTAGTTATTGGCCGCGGCCCGGTAGTTTTCGTTCTGATATTCCAGTTCGGCGGCCCGCTGGGCAGCCCGGTTCACAAACTGAGTTTTGTTTTCCCGAATCACCTGGTAGTAATACTTCAGGGCATTGGTACGGTCTTCCGTGCGGAAGTACGAGTCGGCCAGGTAATAAACGCCTTCCGGTGTGGAAGCACTGGCAGGGTATTTCTGAATGTAACTCTGGAAGGCTTCAATGGCCTGGGGGTATTTTTCTCCGAAGTATAAATTCTTGGCCGCTTCGTATTTTACTTTCTCCAGCGATTCTCCGTTGGGGTTACTTTGCTCGTATCCTTTGATAATCGTCGAGAATTCTTCCGGCCGGCCGGCGGAGTTCAGAGCATCCTGTACCCCAATCAGGGCTGACTCGGCACTTTTAGAAGCCGCGTACTTACTCAGAATGACCTGATAATCGGCAATGGCTTCGTCGTAACGCTTCATGTTGCTGTAAGCGATGGCCCGTTGCAGATAACCCGCGTGAAGAATGGGACTCTGCGTTTGTTGCTTGATGAGGCGGGTGAACTGGGTAACGGCTCCCTGGTAATTCTGCTGATTCAGTTCCACCATTCCTAACTGAAAAATGGCATCGTCCACGTAGGGAGAATTGGGATACTGATTCAGTAACTGGTTGAGGGTAGTTCTGGCCTCTGCGTATTTATCGGTATATAACAGCGAAATTCCTTTGTTATAAAGGGCGTTGTCTTTGTCAGATTTCCCCGTAACCGCTACCTGATCGTAAATCTTCGTGGCCTCGTCGTAACGCTTGGCGACCAGATAGGTATCCGCCAGACGAATCATGGCATCTTCGTAATTACTGCGATCCGCCGAAGGTAAGCCCCGAACGGCATCGGTATAGGCCTTAAACTGCGTCGAAGCTTTATCGTACTCCCGGGTATTGTAATAGGCATACCCTAAGCCGTACCGACTCCGGATTTTAAAGTCCGGCACAATCCGGGACTGTTCATTACTGGCAATCAACTGCGTGTACTGAGGAATTACCTCAGCGTATTTCTGCTGGGCCGAAGTCGCTTCGGCTTTCCAGAAACGGGCCGCTACGCTCAGGTCCCGATTGTCGGTGTACTTGAGTGATTTATCAAAGGCGACAATGGCCTGATCAAATTTCTCGGCATTGAATGCGTTGATGCCAATGTTATACGCCGCCTGCTGATACTGATTGCGTTGTTTGGCCGTCAGGTTACGCTCCTTGTCCAGATAATCCAGAATCAGGGCGTAATTATTCGAAAGCAACAGACCTTCCCCACGTAGTTCTTTACTTTCACTCAGGTACGCACTGTTGGGATACGTTTGGATGAACTGATCAAATTCCTTAACGGATTGATTCCCATTACCCAGATCCAGCTGAACTTTGGCATGATTAAAAGCCGCATCTTCCTGCACTGACTTATTATAGCTCAGCCGACGGGCCTGATCCAGAGCCGCTAATGAATACTGTAAATTATCCGTATTTAAGTAGCTGATTCCCATGTAATAGGAAGAATACTGACCCAGGGTATCTTTATTCGCCGCCAGCGGCTTGAACGTATTGATAGCTCCGTTAAAGTCATTCTGCCGATACTGGGAATAGCCGTACCGATACGCGGCCGCGGCTGGTAATTTTCCACCCCGGAAATTGGTGTGCATTTTATAATACTCAGCCGCTTTGGGATAATTCCCTTTCTGGAAATAGACATCCGCCGTTAACAGCGACAGGTCATCCAGTTTCTTTCCTGATTTATTTCCTTTTCGCAGAATTGGTTCGGCGTACGAAAGCAAGGGGTCGTATTGTCCCTGCCGGTAATACGAATGGGCAATCCAGCCGGGAGCTTCGTTACCGAATTCTTTGGAGTTTTCAATCCGGCGAAAATCCAGGACGGCTCCCGCATAGTCTTCGTTTCTGAACCGAATCACTCCGGCGTAATAACTGGCGGCGGTGGCAAATTCACTGTTGCCCAGCTTGACCACATCCAGCGATTTCAGAGCGGCGGGGAAATTCTGGGCATAATACTGGGCCATCCCGAGTTTGAAGGTGGCTTCGGTGCCACTGGCTTTCTCCAGGTAAGGAATCGCCCGGGCGTAATCTCCATTGTTATAATAGTAGTTTCCCAGATCGGCGTACAACTGTTTGGCCGCCGGGTGATCGCCGTGGTTTTTGACGAAACGCTCGGAAAGGATTTCAGCCTCGGGCTGATTCAGGTAGAGAGCAGACATCGCAATGTAATACTCCGCGTTGACGGCATTCAGATCATTACTGGCCAGTAATCCTTTATTGGTATCCAGATAACGCTGGAATTCCTGCCGGGCCGAAGCATAGTTTTTCTTTTCGATAAACTCAATCCCTGAACGGTAATACGTATCCGCCGAGGTATAATTTAATGTATTCTGAGCCAACAGGGCTTGCCCGGAATACAGCGAAAGCAGGCACGACCCCACGAGGGACAAGCGGCGTGTACGCATAGAGAGAGGCTGATTAAAGATCATTCAGAACTATTGAATATAAAAACACATACGTAAAAAGACGATCCGGGGAACGGCGATCAGCTTACATAACTCCAAACGAGGACGTTTTGTGAGGGTTTTACAAAAAAAGACAAATAAAAGGGCGGACTCTTCATTTCCATAGACTATTTTCACGGTTTAAACGCAAAGAAATACAAAACCGATATGATTCAACGACTCGTCGTTTTCGTTTTTATCGTGTTCTTTCTCTGCGGCTTCGTTTTTGTGCCTGATTCCATGAGTCAAACCCATATACAGTACATCATTTCAATGCCTGAACCCGCCACGCATTGCGTTCAGGTTGAAATGCAGATTTCAGAGGTAAACCATTCAGACCTCCATCACCAGGGCTATATTGATTTAAAAATGCCCGTCTGGACGCCTGGTTCGTATCTGATTCGTGAATATTCCAAAAACGTTGACCGCTTAGAAGCATGGACGGATGACCTCCCGACGGAGGCCCGAAAGATTAGAAAAAATGTCTGGCGGATTCCGCTGCCTTCACATACCCGAAATGTAAAAGTTCAGTACCAGTTATACGCCAACGAGTTAACCGTTCGAACCAATTTTATTGATGATCAGCAGGCCTATCTGACCGGGGCCGCTACCTTTTTATTTGCTGAACCCTACGTTCACCTCCCCCACTACGTTAAAATAAAACCTTATTCCGACTGGAAATCAGTATCTACCGCCTTACCGGCCGTAGGCTGGGATTACCATACCTACCGGGCTGATACATTTGATCTGCTCGTGGATTCTCCGTTTCAGATTGGTTCGCACAAAACTCTGCACTTTGAAGCCTGCGGTATTCCGCATCAGATTGCCATGGTGGGCTCGTATGCTCCCGTGGATGAAGACCAGTTACTCCGGGATTACCAACGCATTTGTGAAGCCGCTCTGACGGTGGTAGGACAACACCCCTGTGAGCATTACCTGTTCATCGTTCAGCATACCAACGGGGGCAACGGCGGGCTCGAACACCTGCACTGCACCACGCTGCAAACGAATCGGAATACCTACAGTCAGGATAATGCTTACGCCAATTTTCTGGGACTGGTGGCTCACGAATATTTCCACCTCTGGAATGTCAAACGGATTCGTCCCGTTGAGCTAGGACCCTTCGACTACGAGAATGAAAATTACACGCACCTGCTCTGGATGGCCGAAGGCTTTACGAGTATGTACGACAACCACATCCTTCGCCGGGCTCGCCTGAGTTCCGTAAACAAGTACCTGACGGATGTGGCTTCGGATATTAACTACGTGGTGAACACTCCGGGCACCCGGGTTCAATCACTGGCGGATGCCAGCTGGGACGCCTGGATCAAATACTACCGGCCCAACGAAAATTCGATCAACACTCAGTGTTCCTATTATGTCAAAGGGGCGGCCGTGACGACTGTTCTGAATCTGAAAATTTTACAGGCCACGCAGGGCACTCGTTCGCTTGACGATGTTATGCGGTATCTATACGCCGAGTATTATCAGAAACAAAATCGCGGCTTTACGGAGCAGGAGATTCAATCCGCTATTGAGCACGTGGCAGGCGAGTCTTTTGATGCATTTTTCAGGGACTACATCTGGGGCGTCACTACTATCGATTTTGATTCCTACCTGGCTTACGTGGGTTGTCACCTGGTGAACGAACTGCCAGCGACACTGGCTTTTCTCGGAGCAAACATCGCCCCTAACAAGAACACGATTACTTCCATCCTTAAAGATTCTCCCGCCTACCGGGCAGGCCTGAATGCTCAGGACGAAGTGATCACGGTGAATGGACAGCCCGTAACCGACCTGAACCGATTTATCCTGACTCATAAGCCGAACGACGAACTGTTAGTGGAAGTAAGAAGAGCGGGCTTAATCCGGACATTTGATGTCAAACTAAGCACCACTCCTCTCAAAAAATACGTCATCGTTCGGAATGAAACCGTCAGCGAAGAACAGCAACAACTGTTTGATAAATGGGTATGGGCTTGAAGCCCTGGCTGCAAAAATCCTGACGACTGAGTGATTGCATAAATCAATGATTGACAAGTGATTACTATGCTAAAATAAGCCTTAGTATTATTTAGTTAGCAAATACTAAAGGTGCAATCTAGCTATTGACGACATTTGTCTACGTTTTTTAATCATCCAGCTCATCAATGGCATCTCCCCAGTCTTTGGCCATTTCTTCAAATCGACGCATGACTTTGTCCAGAAAGGGACCGTTCAACATTTCTTTTAAATCATCCTCGCTTGTAATGTCAAACTCATTGATTTTATAGGTCTGTTCAAACAAGCCTGCTTCCACTTTTACGATGTAGCGATTATTCCAGGCGTACAACGTGATTTTACAGGAAGGATGTGGTACTTCTCCAATGACTTTCATAATGATTATTAATAAGAATACTCCATGGCAACGAGCCATTTCTACCGCGAATATGCGACTAGTCCCTTTATTTTTCCTAGTATTATTTATGCTGAGCTGCGGAAATCAGCGGGATCAGGAAGCGTATCAGTTTTTTCTACGTGGCAATGATCAGTTATTAAAACAGGATTATCCGCAGGCCATTCGTTTTTACTCGGAAGCCCTCAAGAAAAAAGAAGATTTTTCTGAAGCATTAACCAACCGGGGCCTCTCCTATCTCCAGCAGGGAGATGCCGAAAAAGCACTGACGGATTTAAATAACTCTCTGAAAATCAATCCCAAGCTTGGGAGTACGTACCAAAACCGGGGAAATCTTTTTTCTTTGCAGGGACAGTACGCTCCCGCCCGTCGAGACCTGGAAGAAGCCGTCAAACTCATTCCGGATTCCTCTTCGGCCTGGGCCTTACTTGGCAATGCTCAATACATGACGGGTCAGGAAGATCTGGCTTTTACTTCTTTTGATAAAGCCACCCAGTTGCGAGCCGCCGACTATACCACCTATGCCTTTCGGGGCTGGATTTATGTCCTACGCAAGGAATATGCCCAAGCACAGGAAGATTTTAAAAAGGTATTGCAGTATAAAACTAATGAACCAAGTTCGGTCAATAACCTGGCTATGGTGAGTACGATGCTGGGTAATCCGCAGGAAGGATTGAAGTGGGCCGATCTGGCCGTTAAAATTACGGAAGGCAAACTCCTCGCCTACTCCGTAAACAATCGGGCTTTTGCTTTGCTGGAACTCAATCGTCTGGATGAAGCCAAGGCTGAATTAGACCGCTCCCTTCGTTTGGATGAACACAATGCCTGGGCTTATCGCAACCTGGGCATGTATTACCTGAAAAAAGCAGAGCCTCAAAAAGCTCTCGAAGTCCTGGAAAAAGCGGAACAAATGGACCCGTCCGTGGACGAACTGAACTATTACCTCGGTAAATCCTACGAATTACTGGGGAAGTCAGCCGAAAAATGCAAAGCCTGGCAAAAGGGAGCTTCGCTAAAAGAAAAGAAAGCAGTAGAGGCTTTGAAAGCCTGCCAGTCGTAGCCTCTGAGAATTGCACCAGCCGTACGGAATACCGTACGCTGCCATTCTATCCAATTCTCAGAGGCTCACTTTACTCAAAATTCTGACGTAATACTCTCCGTAATTTACTCAAAATAAACGACTTACGAACACCTTTAGATGCCTTTCATGAGGCTTTTAAATTGGTCGAAGTGCTGCTGATTCACCGAAGCATCACTGCTGATTTCCAGTAGTTTAGCTTTTTTATCGTCTAAAATGAAGGCAGGGAGGCTCTTTTCGAGAGCTTCGTAGGAATCCACGTGCCAATACTCCAGTCCTGCATCCTGAGCCGTGTGCCGGGCGGAGGTTTGATGACGCGTTTCAAAAAAAGTTTCCAACTCGGGTTGTTGACGTGGTCCTTCAATCATGCGAAAAATACTTCCTCCGGAGTTGTTGATGAGCACAATCCGAAGGTTGGCAGGTACGTGCGGATGCCATAAGGCATTTCGATCGTAAAAGAAAGCGACATCGCCGATCAACACAAACACCAGTTGGTCCGTGGTGAGAGCAGCCCCGACCGCCGTACTCAAGCATCCGTCAATGCCACTGGTCCCACGGTTGGAAAAAACCTGAATGTTTTTTTGAGTACCTACGAAGTTGGCATAACGAACCGACATGCTGTTGGCCAAATGCAGTTGTGCGGGTTCGGGTAGAACGGACATGACTTCGTCAATGGCCTTGAACTCGGTAAAGGTCTGCGTGGATTGAAAATACGAACGAATCCTTTGCAATGATTTTTGTTCGGCATTCTCCCACTGCCTTAAATAATCGGTTTCGGGATCGTCATCTCCATGTTTAAAGGATCGCCAGTCTAACGTTTCGAGTAAGTCCCGAAAAAACGAGTCCGCCTCCAGGCTGAGCTGATGGGTTAAGGTCTGGAAGGGATCGATTAATTCCCGACGGGCCGTCAGGTGATAGTGATACCTGGGCTTATATTTCCGCAGAAATAGTTTCAGATTCTTGGAAACGAAGGCGTCCCCGAACGAAATCACTAGTTCCGGCTGAAGGTCTTCCAGCAACTTAGTATCGGCAGTAGCCAGGAAAAAATCTGGATGCGTAATGAAATTTCCGTGAAGATTAGAAAGGATCTCCCCTACTACGGGAATTCCTAATTCATCTTTGATCTGCTTCAGAGTAGTCAGCAGTTTCGCTGAAATCACCTGCTGGCCGGCCAGCACGATCACCCGGTCTGTAGATTCCAGGTGTCCCAGCAATTCTTCCCATACGTCCAGGGGTAACTGGCTCTTTCCGCTGGAGCGGGGAATAACCTTAGGAGAACCGTACGCGAAAACCTCACCGGGTCCGGGATAAAAAGGTTCGCGAATGGGTACGTTCAGATGAACCGGACCTTTGGGATTTTCTTCAGCTATAGCAATCAATTGATTCATGGTTCGCTCGATGAACCATAGGCTGTCGGCATGTCCATAATCAGCGGGTAAAGTGCCGGCCTCTTTTACGTGCTTCCCATACACCGAATTCTGATGAATCATCTGCCCATCCTGCTGATGAATCCATTCGGGGGGGCGGTCTGCCGTTAATACCAGTAATGGAACTTCCAGGAAATAGGCTTCCGCAATCGCGGGTGCAAAATTCAGGGCAGCCGTTCCGGAAGTGCAGATTAACACGACGGGCTTGTTCAGTTGCTGGGCCATACCCAGGGCTACATAAGCGGCGGCCCGTTCATCGGGAATTACCTTGGTCTGAATGGCAGGGTGCCGGGCGAAAGCCAAAGTTAAAGCGGCGGATCGGGAACCCGGAGCAATAACCGCATGCACGATTCCCCGACGAACGCATAATTCCGCTATGTCTAAAATAGGCTGTAAAATCATGACTATTACATTAGCTACTTAATCAGGTCAACAAAATCTTCATAAAAAAAGCCTCCTGATGGAGGCTTTTTTTTTTCACTGCTTGAAAGATACTTATCCTAAATACGTCTTCAACGCTTTGCTGCGGGAAGTATGACGTAACCGGCGAATGGCTTTTTCCTTGATTTGACGTACCCGTTCGCGAGTCAGATTGAATTTTTCTCCAATCTCTTCCAGCGTCATGGCATGATTTCCATCCAGGCCAAAGTACAGCGTGATGACATCCGCCTCCCGTTGGGTCAGGGTAGACAATGCCCGTTGTACTTCTTTCCGGAGTGACTCATTGACCAGTCCTGAATCGGGCTTATCTTCGCCGTCATTTTCAAGAACATCCAGTAAGGAGTTTTCCTCTCCCTGTACGAAAGGAGCATCCATCGAAACGTGACGACCTGAAATCTTCAGGGTATCTACCACTTCTCCGGCGGAAATCTCCAGCACTTCGGCTAATTCTTCTGGAGAAGGTTCCCGCTCAAACCGTTGCTCAAGTTCCGAGAACGTTTTAGAAATTTTATTCAGGGAACCTACCCGGTTCAGGGGCAGACGAACAATACGGGATTGTTCGGCCAGGGCCTGAAGAATAGATTGGCGAATCCACCATACGGCGTATGAAATGAATTTAAAACCACGGGTTTCGTCGAAACGCTGGGCGGCTTTGATCAAACCTAAGTTACCTTCGTTGATTAAGTCCCCCAGAGACAGACCTTGATTCTGATATTGTTTAGCTACCGAAACTACGAAACGTAAGTTCGCTTTTGTCAGTCGCTCTAACGCTAATTGGTCACCTTCACGAATTCTTCGAGCCAGTTCTACCTCCTCGTCCGGGGTGAGCAAATCCACTTTACCAATTTCCTGAAGGTATTTATCAAGAGATTGGCTTTCCCGGTTAGTGATCTGCTTAGAAATTTTTAGCTGTCTCATCTGGCATCAGAATTTGCTTATGGGTTGCTGATGATTATGTAACATGAAATCGTGAATAAAAAATTCAGGAATGGACGCGTATCCTGCAAAAATTAATTGCGGGGGCGACGATTCTCAGAACTTCCGCGTTCTCCGCGTTCAGGACGTTCGCTACGTTCAGGTCTTTCAGGACGTTCCTGATACCCTTCAGGTTTTGGCAAAAGTACCCGACGGGATAAACGGAATTTTCCGGTTTTCTGATCTACTTCAATCAGTTTTACCTGAACTTCCTCACCTACTTCCAGCACACCCTTCATGGCGGGGAGACGATCCCATGAAATTTCAGAGATGTGTAACAGACCATCACGGCCAGGTAAAAATTCTACGAAAGCACCGAAGTCAGTAACCGTTTTCACTTTACCGGTATATACTTCACCTACTTCGGGCACCGTGACAATACCTTTTACACGACCCACTGCTGCATCCATCGCTTCTTTGTTCGTCGCGAAAATGCTGACGTAGCCGCGGCTGTCTTTTTCTTCAATGGTAATCGTGGCACCCGTAGTCTTCTGGATTTCCTGAACTACCTTGCCACCAGGCCCGATTACGGCACCGATAAATTCCTGAGGAATTTCGATAACCACGGCACGGGGAGCATGAGGCTTCAGATCCGGACGTACTTCGGCAAGGGCTTTCTTCATTTCTCCGAGGATATGAAGACGACCCGCTTTCGCCTGAGACAGAGCTTCGGCTACTACCTCGTAGGACAGACCATCGATCTTCATGTCCATCTGACAGGCCGTGATTCCTTTTTCAGTACCCGTTACTTTGAAATCCATATCGCCTAAGTGATCTTCATCACCCAGGATATCCGAAAGAACCGCGTACTTACCCGTCTCAGGGTCAGAGATTAATCCCATCGCGATTCCGGAAACAGGGGCTTTAATTTTTACTCCGGCATCCATCAGAGCCAGCGTTCCGGCACACACCGTTGCCATCGAAGAAGAGCCGTTGGATTCCAGAATGTCCGAAACGATACGAATCGTATAGGGGTTTTCTGATTCTGGAGGTAATACCTTTCTAATGGCACGCATCGCCAGGTTACCATGGCCGACTTCACGACGTCCAGGTCCGCGGTTTGGCTTTACTTCGCCCGTTGAGAATCCGGGGAAGTTATAGTGCAGCATGAATTTGTTGTAACCCGAAACCAGGGGCTGATCAACAATCTGCTCATCGAGTCTCGTACCTAAGGTTGCCGTAGTGATCGACTGGGTTTCTCCGCGAGTGAACACGGATGAACCGTGAGCCCGGGGAAGGTAATCCACTTCGCACCAGATGGGACGAATCTCATCCAGCTGACGTCCGTCCAGACGACGACGCTCATTCAGAACCAGGTTACGGGAAGCGTCTTTCTCGATATCATGGAAATACGTTCCTACCAGACTCAGATCTACGGTATGATCTTCGGGCAAAGTCGACAGGTATTCCTGACGTACGGCTTTGAACCCTTCTTTACGAATCGCTTTGTTGGGGTTACCCTGAGCAGCGACTGCGTACACTTTATCGTAATAATTTGTATATAGATACTTTTTCAGTTCGGGATCGTGAGTCTCGTGGTTGTATTCACGCTTCACCGTTTTACCTACTTCAGCTTCCAGTTCTTTCTGAGCTACACACTGCAGTTTAATAGCTTCGTGTGCAGTTTTGAGTGCCGTTAACATATCCTCTTCAGATACCTCGTTGCACTCCCCTTCCACCATCAGAATGTCGGTATTGTTACCTGCTACGATCAGATCCAGCTCCGCACGCTCAAGCATGGAAGTGGGCGGATTGATCAGATACAAACCGTCAATTTTTGCTACGCGAACTTCAGAAATAGGACCATTGAAAGGAATATCAGATACCATCAGTGCCGCAGAAGCCGCCAGACCAGCCAGGGCATCGGGTAATACTTCAGGATCTGCGGAAATCATCATGATGTTTACCTGAACATCCGCGTGAAAGTCTCCCGGAAAAGTAGGACGCAAGGCCCGGTCTACCAGACGACTCACCAGAATTTCGTAATCAGAAAGACGACCTTCCCGACGCTGAAAGCTTCCTGGGATTTTACCGGCAGAGGCAAATTTCTCCTGGTAATCTACTGATAAAGGTAAGAAATCAGTGCCAGGACGTGCTTCCGGAGCAGCTACGGCAGTGGCCAGTAACATCGTGTCGCCCATGCGAACTACGACAGAACCATCCGCCTGTTTAGCCAGTTTGCCTGTTTCGATGGTGACGATACGACCATCCGGAAGGCTGAGTTTTTTAGTTACAACGTTCATATGTTTTCGTTTAGACCGCTTTTGAGACCGCTCTCCACTAAGCGAGGGACCGCTGTGTAGCTCATCTGAATGGAGGAACCGCTTTCAAGAGGTTAACCAGACGGTTAATCTGGTTTAGTATTGTTTAACTTCGTTTTCCGCTTTCTATTATGTAAGAGTAAAAAAAGGGGAAGAAGTAACCTGCTCGTCGAAGAAAAATTTTCAGGACAAACGCAAAACAAGTCAGGGAATTCACAAAAAGGAATTCCCTGACTTGATAATCAACCGATTATTTACGGAGACCTAATTCTGCAATGATTGCACGGTAACGATTAATATCTTTCTTGTGTAGATAGTCAAGCAGACGACGACGTTTACCTACTAATTTCAAAAGACCTGCCTGAGTAGCGTAATCTTTTTTGTGTACTTTCAAGTGTCCTGTTAAAGAACTAATCCGGTACGTAAACAGAGCAATTTGCGATTCAGCCGAACCTGTGTCGGTTGCTGACTTGGCATGCCCCTGCGATTCAAAAATTTCTTTTTTCTTGTCGGCAGTCAGATACATGTGATGCAGCTAATTTAATTGTGAATCGCAAAAGTACGCAAATTTTAGATAAAAAACACTAAACCGCCTCGCTTTTTTTCCTGAACGACGAAGCCTGCGTTTTCCAGCGAACTACTTTTTCTTTCAGACGGCTGAAAGCGATACGATATACGTCTGCTTCAAACAAACGTGAGTCATTCAGGGCTTTGATGAGAAAGTACACCCCAAAGCCAAACAATACAAGGTTCGACATCCAGGCCGCCAGCGGTACCCACATGCTTCCCTCTTTGGCATACTTGTCTCCCTGAATGGTCAGGACGTACATCAGAATGAAAAAGACAATGGCGACGAGTACCGGCAGACCGAAACCTCCTTTTTTGATGATCGATCCCAGCGGAGCTCCGATCAGGAACATCACCAGACACGAAATAGCCGTGGTGAATTTATGATTCCACTCCAGCTCATTTTTATAAATGTTCTTCCGGCGATCGTACATCAGCAGATCATCGGTTTCAATAGAGGTCAATCTTGATTTGGCCGAACTCAGGGCACTGGACGTGACATCGGTCTGTTGCACCGCAGGCAGTTTTTCGCGGGCCGTGATTAGTGAATCCACCCATCGATTAGGCATGTGAGCCGCCGTTTCGCTCATGGGCTGCAAATGGTAGGAATAATACTGACGGGCCATGGATACAAGTCCCTTCACGGCCAGCTGGTAATTGTTCTTCAGCGAATCTCCATCCTGCGACAGCTGAGTGATGGATTTCATAATGGCGTGATTCTTGAACTGATCTTCTTCCGTCTCCGATTTTTGAAAGGCCCGCATACTGATGTACTTTTTGGTATGCGTGAAGGTATTCTTGGCAAAGTCCGTGGTGTTACCGTCCCCGGATGATTTATCCACGTCCTCGACGTAATCAGTTCCGTTGAAAAGCTCGAAAACCAGATAACTCCCCCCCAGGATCGTGGAGGTCCGGGCTGAATCGGCTACCGTTACGTGACGATTGCCGTTACTTTCCGCGTGGTCGTAGATCAGAACGTTCTTCATCGAGCCATCCGCGTACTTCTGGGAAATTTTGATGCTGTACCCCGGCAGGTCGTTATTAAATACCCCTTCCTTGAAGCTCAGCGTAGCCTTGGTCGTTTTGATGTCCCAGAGCATGCTGTAGCCTTTGAGGTTAGCCCAGGGCTGAACGGTGTTATTGAACCAGAGAATAAATCCGGTAATGAAGACCATCACTACGGAAACGGGCCGAATGACGCGGCCCAGGGAAATTCCGGCACTTTTAACGGCCGTCAGCTCCGAAAACTCCCCCAGGTTCCCAAAGCACATGAGCGAAGATAGCAGGACGGCCAAAGGCATGGACACGGGCACAACCATCAGACTGAAGTAGAAAAACAGTCGCCCGTAGACATCCAGGCCTACGTCACGTCCCGCGATCTCGTCGAAATACAGGAGAATAAAACGAGTAAGGAATATAAACTCGGTAACGGCAAAAGTTACAACGAAAGGCCCCCAAAAGGCCTTCAAAACTAATTTATCTAATTTCTTCATGGCAGATCCTGTCAATCGGACTCCGGTATAACTACGAAAACGGTGAAACCTATCCTTCACCCGCCCGATTTAACATTTCCTAACTGTTACCCACCTACGACTTCCCGCAGGCTATCCATCAAACCATCCCAGAGTGCTTTCAGATCTTCTTCATCATTGTTATCCGAGTAATCGGTGATCTTTAGAAACGTAGAATTGGTCAGATCACTCTGCTCCAGACGAAACTCCATGTAGTTATGCTCCGTTTCGCCATTTTCGGGTAAAAATTCGTATTTGATACTTTTGTTCTGACGTAAGGAAGTAATTTTTGCGGGGTGATTTTCTCCGTCCCACTCAAAAATCATCGACTGGTTTGAGCCTACATTGACTTTGTTAGCAAACCATTGCTGAAGCCCCGAAGCCGTGCTGATATAGGAAAAGAGCATCTTGGGAGAGGCCCGAAGCTCGTATTCGGTAACAAATTTGTACTTAGTCATAATTTTTTTCGTCAATGACGCCTCCAGTTAAATTACTCAAAATCAACAAAATATTCAATTACACAAATGGGTCATTGAAAGAATTCTCGATTTTTTTTTCACAAGGTATAGCTTTTCGCTCGAAAAACATATACTTTTGCACCACAAAATAACGGCGGGGTAGCTCAGATGGTTAGAGCGTCGGATTCATAACCCGGAGGTCACGAGTTCGATTCTCGTCCCCGCTACCAACAGAAAACGCAGGCATTCGCCTGCGTTTTTGCGTTATGGGCCTTTGGTAGGCACATACTTCATCGATTCGGGTGTTTCATACCCTTGCTAAAACTCTGCTAAAGTCTTTCTTTCTGCCGGCAAAAAGCCGTCGGTTTGGCCGCCTTTCCCACTTTTCCTCAACCGATTCGCGGCACGCCTTTTTAATCAACTGTTATCCCATTTCCGTCGTTTATCCACTTATCTCGCTGAAAATGGCTGATTCATAAATCAGAACAAAAACTAAGAAACCTATTCTGCCATATTGACCGTTTGTCAAAACTGCCTTTACCCGGGCAAATAAATGCTTTTATGCCATTTTAAGCTAGTATTTAGGATTGTTAATGTAAAATCTTGAAAATTAAATCTTTGAGTATCATTTCCTCGGTCAGTGTTCCTCCGTCTACCCCTTTTGAATAGGCATCGGCCTGTCTCAGATATTTAATCACCTGAGCTGTTTTGTCAAGGCTGTAGTTTCGCACACCCGTCAGATAATCTTTTACAAAAAAGGGATTGACACCCAACTCGGAAGCCAGATTCCGCTCGCTTTTGTCGGCAATGGAATGCACCAGTAACAGCTTGCTAAAAAAGTTATAAAGGATAATTAAGGTGGGCTGAATGGGGTTATCCTTCGGGTTTTTCGCAAAGTGATAAGCAATGCGATTGGCTCGTTCGGTGTTACGCTGGATCAGGGCTTTCTGCAATTCGAAGTTGTTGTAATCCCGGCTGATGCCCACGAAGCGTTCCACCGTTTCGGCCTGAATGGCTTCGTCTGCTTTTAAGTTCAGAATAATCTTCTCGAGTTCGTTCGCAATCCTTTTGAGATCATTGCCAATAAACTCAGTTAACATTTGTAATGCCTTGGGACTGATCTTTACTCCCTTCTCATGACAGTACGCAGCAATCCAATCGGGTATCTTATTGTCATACAGCTTTTTAGAAGAAAAATAGATCCCTTTTTTATCAGCTGCTTTCACCCAGGCTTTCCGTTCATCCACGGGAGACTTGAAACACAGCACCAGGATCGTTGAATCGAGTGGATTAACAATGTAATCTTCCAGAAACCGTACGGTATCCTTTGCCTCCAGCCCCTGCATATCCTGAGCTTCCTTCACCATCACCAATTGCCGATCCGACAGCATGGGGTAGCGTTTGGCGTTCCCTAACAGCGTAGCGACATTGATGTCTTTTCCGTAGAGTACAAACTGGTTGAAATCGCGGGCGGAAGGCGACAAAGCATTTTCTTCCAGGTAAGCTGCTATCTTGTCAATATAAAAAGGCTCGTCTCCGGCCAGCAGATAGAGGGGAGCAAACTGATTTTTTTTTAACTCTTTCCAAACCGCTTCGAACGTCTGGGGCATATCTTAACTCAATTTAGAAGGACTCCTGAAGAAATTGCTGACAGCGATTCTGTAAATCGGGCCAGAACTCTTCGAAATCGGTTTTAAAAAATTCGTATTCATCCGACAACTGTCCGATGCTGCGTTCGATGCCCGCGGCGGGCGGAAACCGAACGCCAATTCCTTTCAATGACCATTCAATCCCGGCCAGCGTGGCATAGCCACTGAACCAGTCCCGGCTGGTCATGGAACGAATGGTGCTTTGCATGACCTCAGGCAGGATGGGCTGGTGCTTCAGTACCACCTGGTAGAACTCCCGGGCGTAGATGGGCAAAGGAACCGTACTGTAAGTGGACCACTCGCGGGCCAGTACGTAATCGTAGAACATATCGACCAGTACGCCTGACAACAACCCGAACTCATCGACCAGTCGGTCTTTACTCCGGCGGGTAACGGGATGATGATCCGTGAAGTCGTCAATGATCCGGTGAAGCCGCACGCCCACCAGCATCTCCCTGGATATGCCTTCGGGGTGGTATTTTTCCAGTCGTCCCTTCACGAATTCGCCCAGCAAATTCCCAACCTGCACGTCTTGATTGCTGCCCGAAAGTACGGTATGTGCCAGAAAATTCATGAACAAACAGTAATTTAGTCCGATTTACTATCGATTGGAATGGTTATTTAACCCAGAAGGTCAGTTTAAACTTCAGCCGTAAAATTTTCAACTGTCTTCTTTCACAAGCCAGCGTATGAAGGTACGTTTGCAAAAAACAAAGCTTATGGAAATTACAAAAAACAAGGTTGTGCTCCTAACGTACGACTTATCAATCAAAGGCCCCGATGAAGAAGACTTCGAACTGGTAGAAGCCATTAGCGAAGAAGAACCCATGGGTTACATTCACGGTATGAGTGGCTATCCGGAGCGATTTGAGCAAAGCCTGGAGGGTTTAAAACCAGGAGATACCTTCGATTTTTCCATTTCTCCTGACGAAGGCTACGGCCAGCGTGATCCCGAGGCGGTGGTGGACCTTCCCCTTGATGTCTTCCGGGTAAACGGCGAGTTAGATCAGGAATTGCTTCAGGTTGGTAACGTTTTACCAATGACCAATGAAGACGGCCAGCAAATGAACGGTCGTATCGTTGAAGTCAGCAATGACGCCGTATGGATGGATTTCAATCACCCACTGGCTGAAATGCAGTTACACTTCACGGGTAAAATCCTGGACGTTCGTGAAGCCACTCCCACCGAACTAAGCCACGGCCACGTTCACGGGGATGGCGGCGTTCATCACTAAGCCTGCGACACAAGATCAGAAAAGCCAGCAATGCCTACGGACGTTGCTGGCTTTTTCGGTATCAGGATCCCATCGTCGGCACGTATTCTTCTACGGTAACGCCAAACTTTCGTAAAAATTCCACACCCTCATCTACGCCGATGCCTTTGTATTTCGCGTAGGAATCTTTGAAAAGAACCCTCGTAATACCCATCGAATAAATAATCCGGGCACAGGCGATACAGGGCGACAAGGTGACATAAATGGTAGCTCCCTCAATACTGGCTCCGAGTTTTGCGGCGTAAAGAATCGCATTTTGCTCGGCATGCAGGGCTAGCGAACAACTTCCTTTCGAATCCCGCGGACAACCGACTTCGGGAAATTCATCATCGCAGTTATGCGTTCCGGCCGGCGGACCATTGTATCCGATGGAAATAATGCGGGTGTCTTTGGTTAGGACAGCACCAACCTGAGCTTTAATACAATGCGATCGCTTGGCCAGGTTAACGGCCAGATCCATAAAAATATCGTCAAAATGGGGTTTCATGAAATACGCTGACAATCAGATCAAATGAGCGGGAAAGTGAGATATTCTCTCGACTCTTACCTCATTTCATTGTTTTTGTTCGTTTACTTTTGCCGAAAGTTCCGACAATAAAACGACGTACGCTTACTTAAACTATGAAATTATTTCACCTTGTAGTCCTGCTGGGTCTCGGTATGTGCAAAGCCCAGGCTCAGACTGACTCTACGCAGACGGCTCCCTCGACCGAGCTGGTACAACCGCAACTACGCCCCAGCCCCATGGCTATGGCTCAGCATAAAACGGAGAATTGTTACCTTAAACTAACCTATGGGCAACCCATGCGGAAAGGTCGGGTGATCTTCGGGAAACTGGAACCCTACGGAAAACTCTGGCGTACCGGAGCGAATGAAGCCACTGAGCTTACCTTTACCAAAGATGTGAAAATTGCCGGAAGGCCCGTCCGGTCCGGCACCTATACCTTATTCAGCATTCCCAACGAGAATTCCTGGACCATCATTCTGAATACCGATCTCGGTCAATGGGGAGCATTCAATTATAAGCCTGAACACGATTACGTTCGGGTAGACGTTCCAGCCGGTAAGAATACGCAGGTGTACGAAGCCCTTACGTTCAAATTCGAAGAAACGAACGAGGGAGCTACCCTTAACCTGATGTGGGATGATGTCAAAGTACAAATCCCCATGGCCTTTGTGAAGTGATTGAATGAAAAAGACCTTTCGGCGGAAAGGTCTTTTTCATTAGCTGCGTTTGGGACGTAACCAGTCGGGCCGGTTGGTCGTAACGTTCGCCTTTAATTCATTCAGAATGGAATACAACCCGAAATAGGTTCGATTGACGTACAACCCATGCTGACTTCCCCGGGCCACTTTCGAATTACGAATTTCCTCAATGCGTTGCAGCTTATCGGCAAAAGCGTATACCTCCTCAAAATAAGCATCATCTCCAAAGTCAAATGTCTCATCCTTGAAGGGACGACCCAATAAATGAATCATCTGGATGAAGAGGCCCGAGAATAATTCTTTTTCGTGGTTGGAGTCCGTAGGATACAGGAATTCCAGATTATAGAAAATCGTCTGCGTCTTTTCCTGATCGGCCACGGTATCCGGGTTAATCAGGGCAAAGTAATTTTCGTAATAAAACTCAGGAATATCCTTGATGCAACCAAAATCAATGACTCCCGTCGTTCCGTCGGGACGCAACAAGAAGTTCCCCGGATGGGGATCGGCATGCACCTGCTTGAGGGTATGAATCTGGAAGTTATAAAAATCCCATAAGGTCTGCCCGATGCGATCCCGCACCGCTTGACTGGGATTGGTTGCCAGAAACTCACTCATGTGCTTGCCCTCGAGCCAATCCATCGTTAAAATGCGTCGGGAGGAAAGCTCAGGGTAATAGCTCGGAAAAATCAGTCCGTCAATGTGAGCACAGGCCTGGGTAATTTCATTGCCCCGCCGTAACTCCAGCTCATAGTCGGTCTCTTCCAGCAAACGAAGCTCCACCTCCGCTGTATAGCGATCTACATCTTTTTCATTCAGTCCAAAGAGGGTTTTCGCCATGGGTTTCACCATCTTCAGGTCCGAACTGATGCTATCGGCTACTCCCGGGTACTGTACTTTCACGGCCAGATGCTTTCCGTCTTTCGTCGCCTGGTGTACCTGACCGATGGAGGCCGCCGCGGTGGCTTCCATTTCAAAGGTATCGTACATCTGGCTGGGCGACTTTCCGAAAAACTTCTGAAAGGTCTTGGTTACCAAAGGAGCCGACAGCGGCGGAGCCGAATACTGCGATAACTGGAAACGTTCAGAGTATTGCTTGGGTAATAAATTGCGGTCCATCGAAAGCATCTGAGCGACTTTCAGAGCCGAGCCTTTCAGCTGACTCAGGGATTCGTAAATGTCAACCGCGTTGTCTTCGTGAAGCTCATCCCGGCTCAAATCCGGGTTGACGAGCTTCTTGACGTTATGTTTTAAATAATTCCCGCCAATTTTTACTCCCGTTTTCACAAACTGCGTGGCCCGGGCTACTTTGGACGTGGGAATGGATTGTTGTGATTTCATACGATCAGGACGAGTGCAGCTTAGCGATTTTGATACACAAATTTGGCCAGATCCAGAGCGGAGTCCAGAGCCGAAGCCCCTAACAGATCGAAAGCCATGTTCACGGCTTTTTCAATGGCCGTATCCGTTTTTTCGAATCCTTTGGAAGTGTCCTTGCTCCAGAAATCCAGTAACCAGAGCGTCTGGAGCCAGAACGCGTCCGGATATTTATTTTCAATGAGGCGACGGGACTGCACTTCCCGGCTCTCCCGCCCTTCGGCCATCAGGTCTTTGACGAATTTTTCGAACTGATACTTGAATTCCGTCAGAGCCGAAGGCGTACGAAGGGATCGGTGCTTCCGGGATTCTTCCACACTGCGGATCACAAAACTGCGATTACTCGTCAGCGTTTCAATCCAGGTATAATAAAAGGCCAGTAACTTCTCCCGAACCGAATACGTCTCATAGACTTCATCCTCACGGAGTCGAGACAGGGTATCTTCAAAAAAGCCCAGCCAGACGCTGCTTTCAATTTGCTCGAAAGAATTATAATGCTCGTAGAAATCCGCTTCCTTCATCTTGAGTTTCTTGGCAAACGCAAAAATGGTCGGAGGTTGCTGACCATGCTCGAGAAGGTATTCGATGTACGAATCTTTAATCTTGGTTAATGAAGCTGCCATATGTTACGGGGAAAGATATCTGACTTATCAAACGTGAAAAGACTGCCGGTAGTTCTCAATTTTCAGAGAATCATCAGCAGATGAAGCAGTTTATTTTCCAGCAATTAACAAATCAACCCCCAGGAGCAAAACCCTAGAAGGATGAACGGCAAAGGTGTGAACTAAAAAAGCACGCTTTCGCGTGCTTTACTGATTTTTCCTGACTACGACAGTTTTCTTTGTAACCATTTACGAACGGGTTCATCGTACCATTTCAGACTGACATGGGCCAGCACGATGCTACCGATCAGGATTCCCAGTGCGTACGGCCACGCCTCTGCCAGGGTTATTCCTTTATGATTGCTGATCCAGGCGACATAAAAATAGACGATGGGGTAATGGACCAGATACAGGGGATAAGAAATAGCTCCCAGAAATTTACAAATGCGTTGCTCCACGTCTGATTGTATAACCCCGCTGGCTCCGAGGTAGACGATCAGCGGAAAAATGATGATGATTGCTATGGATTCGTAAATCCCGTTCATCCAGAGGTGCTCTGCTCCGCCGATCCGTGGCATGTATAAGACGAGTGCGACCAGCAAGCTGCACCACCGAAAGGCCTGCTTGATTCGGGTGGGTTTGGTGATGCGTGAAAGCAGTAGCCCCGCAAAAAAGGGATACATGGTTCGGGTTATTCCCACCCGTACCTGCTCCGCATTCAGCGTCCAGCCCCCGCTTACATCCCCGTTAGGGCTGGTAATCGCCAAATGTGCCAACGCAGCCGCAGCGATCAGAACAAAGATGCCCAGTGCGGTATTGGATAATTTCCGGATCCCGATGGCGTAGAGAAAATTGGCGATGTATTCGAAGAATAAAGACCAGCCTACACTGTTCAGCGGATGCATTTCCTGCCAGCCCCGGATATCCAGGGACAAAGGAACGGGCAAGATGGTATAGCCAATGCCCAGCACCAGCAGCATTTTCCAGACGGGAACTGTATGAATAAGCGGCCAGATCGTCGAATCCGTGAAGTAAAACCCGAGGGCTCCCAGGGTCATTCCCAAGACCACCATCGGTTGCAGCCGAATGAGCCGGTTTTTAAAGAAAGTACCCACCGTCATGGCAGACCAGCGATCATCGTAAGCATAGCCAATCACGAAGCCTGAGAGGAGGAAAAAGAAGTCAACGGCCAGGTAACCGTGGTTTACCAGAATATCCAGGTGCCCGGTCCCCAGGGGTTCGGTCAGATGAAACGTGACGACGATTATAGCGGCGACCCCGCGTAAGCCGTCCAGGATCAGGTAATGCGGTTTGGTTGTACTACTCATGGGTAAAAATCAGGTTCAGAGAGAAAGACGTATAGTCGTAATTCGTGCAAATAACTGGATTAACGAAGAGTAACCCTAACCAGAAATAATAATCAGCACACCAATCGGGTCTAAAGGGCATAAAAAAAGGACATCCCGTTGTCAGGATGTCCTTTGAAGTGATTCCGCTGGGATTCGAACCCAGGACCCATACATTAAAAGTGTATTGCTCTACCAGCTGAGCTACAGAATCGGTACTCGTAATTTCTGGTGGTAAAAGCGATCAATCGCCGTACTGTTTGGTGATTCCGCTGGGATTCGAACCCAGGACCCATACATTAAAAGTGTATTGCTCTACCAGCTGAGCTACAGAATCGGTACTCGTAATTTCTGGTGGTAAAAAGCGATCAATCGCCGTACTGTTGGTGATTCCGCTGGGATTCGAACCCAGGACCCATACATTAAAAGTGTATTGCTCTACCAGCTGAGCTACAGAATCGTACTAATTTGCTGATGATGCGGTAAATTAAGCGGAAACTTTGAGTTAAGGCAAGTCTGGTGGGAACTTAAAACTCTACTTCTACTTCTCATTTACTTGGTGATTCCGCTGGGATTCGAACCCAGGACCCATACATTAAAAGTGTATTGCTCTACCAGCTGAGCTACAGAATCGTTATCTTTGCTTGACAGAAACCCTTTCCGTTTTTGCGAGTGCAAAAGTAGTATTATCAGAAGCCGAACGCAAGTGTTGAGAGTTAAAATTTTACAATTTCTTTATCTTTTTTTCGTTCTGGGCTCCGGAATCGCTGTAGCTCAGAACGTCACGGCAAAGATTCAGCAAGCCGATTCTTTGTTTAAAATTCATAATTATCCCAGGGCAACCACCGCTTACGAGGAAGCTTTACAACTTTCCCACCGCACCTCTCCCGCAATTTTTCTGAAGCTGGCCTACCTTTATGAACAAAAGAAAGACTGGCTCCACGTTCAGTATTACCTCAACCTCTATTACGAGCAGATTCCCGACGAGCGTGTCCTGAGAAAAATGAATGAAATCGCCCGGGACCAGGGATGGAGAGGATACGAACTGGATGATTTTAATTTACTCGTCCTGCTTTTTAAACAGTATTCGGGATACCTGATTGGCTTACTGCTGATGCTGGGGCTTTATGTTTTCCTGATTTTGATCGTCAAGCGTTTCAAGCATCAATACATTCCTTTCCGACATAAAGCTCTTTTTTTTCTGTACTGGCTCGGTGTTACCTTACTGGTTAACCTTCCCGGCCGTTACCGGCAGGTCATCATCCGGAAACAGAATTCCATTCTTCGGTCGGACCCTTCCGCGGCAGCCTCTCCTACTGAAATCGTAAAAGAGGGCCACCGGCTTAAAGTGGTAGGTAAATCGGACATCTGGTATCAGGTCCTCTGGGGTAATCAGCTGGTGTATGTGAAGTCCGCCGACGTCTGGATTGTCCGGTAAGGATTCAGGAGCGGTTCCGCAGGGGAGAGTTTTCTTCTTTGGCCAGGGTATTATACACCATTTTATCCATGAATTTAGGAAACAACTTATTCAGGAATACCGTCAGCTTCCCCTGAGTGGTCAGGATGAGTTCCCGCTTGCGGTTAACAACTGCTTTGTAGATATGCGAGGCTACCTCCTCCGCTGACATCATTTTTTCTTCGTCCCGCATGGTTTCTCCCATACTCTGCCCATCTTTACCCAGCGAGGCTACCCGAATATTAGAGGCCGTAAAACCGGGCGAAGCCGTCAGAACGTGTACGCCGGTGTGCAGCAATTCCGTCCGGAGAGCTTCCAGAAAACCATTTAAAGCAAATTTAGAAGCTGAGTATCCGCAGCGGACGGGTAAGCCCCGGTATCCGGCAATGGAGGAGATTCCCACAATACTGCCTTTGGCCGCCTTGAGGTAAGGTAAAGCCGCTTTGGTCGCATAGACACTACCGAAGAAGTTAATATCCATCACCTTTCGGATCACCTCGGGGTCCATATCTTCAAACATGGCCCTCATCGAAATTCCGGCGTTGTTAATGAGCACATCGAGGCGACCGTATTTCTGGATGATCGCCTCAATCATTCGGTCGTTATCAGCCGCCACACTCACATCGGCTACCAGGCTGAGGTAATCAATACCGGCCTTGTTGAGCAGTTGATTTACTTCCGTCAGTTTATTCTCGTCCCGTCCGGTAATTACTACTTTACTTCCATTACGGCCAAATTCGAGGGCCAGGGCTTTCCCAATTCCCGACGAACCACCCGTAATGAGCACTACTTTATCTTTCATGGTGATGATTATTCATTGCACCAACAAAGTACGTTAATTTTTTGCATTGGCTCACCGAAGCAGATTCACGATGGCTTTGACTGGCCGCCCTGAATGATGACTACCGGGAAGGTCTTGTTTTCGTCCCATCCCCCAAACTGACTTCAGTCCTCCCTGATGCCGGATTCCTGATCCTTCGCCGGCTTACCCCGGCAAACTCCATTAAAAAGCAACCTCGGGGGAATCGATTATCCTCTGAAAGTGCTCTATATGAATGAGTTAACAAAGAATCCCCGACGAGTGCGTATTAAATAGCGATTGACCTCTAGAAATTATTTAATTTTGTAAAGTCAATGAGAAAGAACAAACAGAAAACACCCGTAATTCTGGAAAATTTACGGGTTGAAGATTTTGCCGCAGAAGGTAAGTGCCTGGCCCGAAACGATGGTCAGGTTATTTTTATCGAGGGTGAAGTGGCCCCCGGTGATTTGGTAGACGTCCGCATTTTCAAAACCAAAAATAGTTTCAGAGAAGGTCGGGCCATTGCCGTGCATGAATTTTCTAATGTAAGGCAGGAGCCTCGCTGTCAGCATTTCGGCACGTGTGGAGGCTGCAAATGGCAACATATTCAGTACGAAACGCAGCTTGACTTCAAAACGCGTCAGGTTCGTGATTCGCTCGAGCGACTGGCTAAAATCCCCCATCCGGGCATTAGTCCGATCATTGGTTCCGCTCAGGAGTACGGCTACCGGAACAAGCTGGAATTCACGTTCTCAACCAATCGCTGGTACACCGACGCGGAAATCGCTTCAGGCGATACCCTCGAGCGGCGGGCCGCGGGTTTCCACATTCCCAAACGTTTTGACCGGATTCTGGACATTGAACAGTGTCACCTGCAACCCGAGCCATCCAATGCCATACGCCTGGCGATCAAAGCTTACGCCGAAGAACGGGACTGGTCATTCTACGACCTGATCAAGCACCAGGGTTTCGTTCGGAACGTGGTTATTCGTACAGCCAGCACGGGTCAGGTCATGGTAGTGGTTCAGTTTGGCGAGCCTCAGTGGGAGGCCATTAATGAGCTGACTCGCTATTTACAGGAAACCTTCCCGGTAATTTCTTCTCTTCACGTCGTCGTGAACGAGAAAGTAAACGATACCTTCCAGGATCAGGACGTCATTCACGTTTCGGGGACGCCTTACATTGAAGAGCAAATGGAAGGCCTTACCTACCGCGTGGGTCCGAAATCCTTTTATCAGACCAATTCAGATCAGGCGTATACGCTGTATAAAATCACCCGTGATTTTGCTCAGTTAACCGGCCATGAACTAGTCTATGACTTATACACCGGAACGGGTACCATTGCCAATTTCGTGGCTCGTCAGGCGGCTTTCGTCGTGGGTATCGAATACGTTCCTTCCGCCGTGGAAGACGCCAGGGTTAACTCGGAAATCAATGGCGTTTCGAATACCAGTTTCTTCGCAGGAGATATGAAAAAACTCCTGCGAACTGATTTTTTCGCTGAACACGGAAAACCCGATGTCATCATTACCGACCCCCCGCGGGCCGGGATGGATGCCGACGTGGTAGAAGCGATTCTGGAGGCAGCTCCGCAACGCATTGTCTACGTAAGCTGTAATCCGGCCACGCAGGCCCGCGACGTAGCGATGCTGGCCGATGCGTATGAAGTAAAGGCCGTTCAGCCCGTAGATATGTTTCCTCATACCCATCACGTGGAAAATGTCATGTGGCTTGAAAAGAAGGCCTAGGAAAGATTTATTGGTGATTGTATAAAAGGCTCAGTTTTTTGAGCCTTTTTTGTTTTCCCATCACCTATATAATCTTATATATAAATGTCTCCTTCCCGTATTGCTTACCTGATTATTGCTCATCACCAGCCCGGTCACCTGAATCGTTTAATTCAGCGACTCCAGCATTCTAACGATCATTTTTTTATATACATTGATCAGAGGCAGGACTTACAAAAATTTCAGGCGGCGGTAATTAATCAGGAAAATTGCCACTGGATCCTACGCAGAAAGTCTATTCACTGGGTGGGGATAGGTACGGTTCAGGCGGAATTGGAGTTACTCAAAGAAGCCTATCAATTCGGAGCGTTTAGTCAGTACGTATTGCTTAGTGGTTCTGATTACCCTATTAAACCTTTACCGTATATCCGCTCCTTTTTACTGAACGAAAAAAGAATTTTCATTCCGGTCCACGGATGTATTTATCCTACCGCGGATGAGCGTTTCCGAAATCGCTACGATCGCTACCATTTTCTTAACAATGACTACCTCAACCCCCGAGGTCTTCGCAGCAATCGATTCCCCTTTCATCACATCCGAACGTATCTGACTAAACATCCGATTTCCAGAAGTATACCGACACAAACCCGGCTCTATCAGGGGCCCACGTGGGTAGGGTTAACGCAGGCTTTTGTCGATTATTTATTCCGGGAAGTGGATACCAGGCGGCTCGTCAATTTTTATCGCCACATGTACTGTCCCGATGAAATGTTTCTGCCTTCGTTAGTAAAAAATTCTCCTTTTGAAAAAGACTTATACTTCGATTTTGAACAGAATACCGAAGGCTTAAACTGGCTCGGTTTGTTTTATACCGACTGGCATACGCCTCACGTAGTATTACCAAAAACGCTCGACGCTTCGGATCTTGATGCTTTGCAGAACAGCCATCCTCATGCCCTGTTTGCCCGAAAATTTGATGAGGAAAAATCAGCGGATTTACTTACGCTGATTGATGAGACTATACTTTTAAGAAGTCTGTACTAACTTTGTAATGTATACTTATGTCTGATTCTTTCTGACCCGCTTTCTGTAACAAAAATTTATGAAGAAATTCATTACGATACTTACTCATCTTAACCTCCAGACGCTCCGATTTAATTTTAAATATTTCCCGTTTAAACAAGCCATTCGTTTTCCCGTTTTTGTCGCATCTCAGGTTCAATTAAATCAACTCTCCGGCACAGTAAGCATTGAAGGGCGTTTGTGGCCCGGGAAAGTGAAAATTGGCTATGGCGAAGTAGGGATATTTGACCGTAAACAATCCCGATCCATCTGGCAGGTTTCGGGAAAAGTTATTTTTAAAGGACATTCCGATATTGGCCACGGGTCAAAAATTTCGGTAAGTGAGGAAGGCACACTTATCCTCGGCGAAAACTTTAATATTTCTGCCGAAACCTCCCTGATCTGCCAGCGAAAAATAGAGATTGGGGCTGATTGCATGTTATCCTGGGACGTGCTGCTGATGGATACCGACCTGCACACCATTAAGAACAAAGCCGGAAATATCATTAATGCTCCCAAACCCATTATCATCGGCCCCAACGTGTGGATTGGCTGCCGAACTACCGTTTTGAAAAGCACTCACATTCCTCCTCACGCCATTATTGCGGCCGGCAGCATCCTCAGTAAGCCACTCGAAGGCAAAGAAGCCATTTTTGGCGGCAACCCGGTTCGGGTATTAAAAGAAGAGGTTAGCTGGCATGCGTAGCATTCATAAAAAAAGGGTATCGACGTGTCGATACCCTTTTTTTATGAATGCTATCCCTACTTAAAAGGGTACGTCCCCCATTCCGTTGCTAAAGCTGCCAAATTCACCCGGTGGTGGCGTCTGGCTCTGCTGATTGACCTTACTGCCGAACGTCTTGGCTGGGGCCTGATTTTCAAATGATCCGATGGTATCCCCATTATCTGCCGGAGCAAAACGCGGTGAATCCATCATGGAGAAATCACCACCCCCCAGGTCCGCAAACTTGGTAAATTTATTGATGAAGCGTAAGGGTACTGTTTCCGTAGCACCGGAACGGTTTTTCGCAATAATGACCTCTCCAACTCCCGTCGTAGGCTGACCGTTTTCGTCCTGAGTAATACCGTAGTATTCCGGACGGTAAAGGAACATAACCATATCGGCATCCTGCTCGATCGAACCCGATTCCCGTAAATCCGAAAGTTGTGGTTTTTTCTCACCACCCCGCGTTTCCACGGCCCGGCTTAACTGAGACAGGGCAATGACCGGAACGTTCAGCTCCTTAGCCAGGTTTTTCAAGGCCCGTGAAATCGACGCAATTTCCTGCTCCCGGTTTCCGCCGCCTTTCGTACTATCGCCCTGCATCAGCTGGAGGTAGTCGATCACAATCAACTGAATGTCGTGCTGCTGCTTTAAGCGGCGACACTTGGCCCGGAGTTCCAGGATGGAAAGAGCCGGCGTATCGTCAATAAAGATCGGAGCGGAATTTAACTTGCCAATCCGGGCGTGCAGCTGGGCCCATTCGTGGTTAGCCAGACTTCCCTTCTTGATTTTTTCACTTTCAATTTCGGCCTCGGCTGAAATCAGACGGTTCACAAGCTGAACCGAAGACATTTCCAGCGAGAATACGGCGACGGCCTGATTCCAGTCAACGGCAGCATTGCGGCAGGCCGAAAGAATAAAGGCCGTTTTACCCATGGCCGGGCGGGCCGCAATAATGACGAGTTCGGATTTCTGCCAGCCACCCGTGACGCGGTCCAGGGCCGTAAAACCCGAAGCAACGCCCGTCAGACCATCCCGCAGGTGTTTCTTGGCTTCCAGTTCTTCCAGAGCCTGTTTCACGACCGCATTCATGTCCGAGAAGTTCTTGCGGATGTTGGATTCCGATATCCGGAACAAATCCTGCTCGGCCTTATCCAGGAGATTAAAAACGTCCGTGGTGTCTTCATAGGCCATCTTCAGAACCTCATTAGACGAAGTAATAAGATCGCGTTTGATGGAATTTTCGGCAATTTTCCGGGCATACGATTCAACGTTGGCCGCTGAACTGATGCGGCTGGTTAATTCAGCCAGGTAGGCCGACCCTCCGGAGAACTCCAGCGTTCCGTCGTTGCGTAAACGCTGAGTAACCGTTAATAAATCAACCGGTTCTGAATTGTTAAACAGCGTCAGAACCGCTGAAAAAATTTTCTGGTGAGCCTCCCGATAAAAACTTTCGGGTTTCAGAATATCTACTACGTTGGTCAACGCATCCCGCTCGAGCATCACTGCACCCAATACCGCTTCTTCCAGATCAACCGATTGGGGAGGAATCTTTCCCAATCCCGTATCGAGCCAGCGATTACTGTTGGCGAGCCCTCCTACTGAAGTTGCTGGTTTTCTTGCCGTTATGTTGCGTCGTTTGTCATCCATAGTTACAATGATACGCAAAAAAGGGGGCGTTTTAATAGGTTTTTCGTTCAATATTTTTCAAAAAACTGTTAATTCGCTGATACTGAAAATGAAGATTTGGGTTTGCATCCCTTCGCGAAAAAAAATAAGTCTACCGCTCGGAATGGTGGCATAACTTTATTACTTTGGTCAGTGAATACGTAACAAAACCTCTGTAGAGTTTGATAGAAAAAACCATTACACTCGACGAAATCTCACTGGTTGACTTTTTGGGCGTCGAGAATACGAATATCCGGGAGCTTTCTGCGGCCTTCCCGATGAGTAAGATCATTTCAAGAGGGAACGAAATCACCATTCGGGGAACCTCCGCTGAAATCACACGAATCACAGAAATATTAGCCTCTCTTCAAGAGCATTATTTACGCTTTGGTAAAATCACTTCTGATAACGTAAAAAATTATCTGGGCCAGACCGAGGAAGAAGCGTCGGCTCCCCAGGCTCCCTCGGATGATGACGCTTTCCTTTACGGAAACAAAGGGATTGTCATTCGGATGAAAACGGCCAATCAGATGGCCATGGTTGAAGCGGTAGCCAAGCATGACATTGTCTTTGCCGTAGGACCAGCCGGAACCGGAAAAACGTACACGGCAGTCGCCATTGCGGTAAAAGCCCTGAAAAACAAGGAAGTACGCAAGATCATCATCACGCGTCCCGCCGTTGAAGCCGGAGAAAACCTGGGTTTCTTACCCGGAGACCTGAAGGAGAAGATTGATCCGTATCTGCGTCCTATTTACGATGCTCTCGATGACATGATTCCGGCCGAAAAGCTGAAATTATACATTGAGAACCGAACCATCGAAATTGCTCCTCTGGCTTACATGCGGGGAAGAACGCTGAATAACGCATTCATTCTGCTCGATGAGGCCCAGAACACGACGCCCATGCAGCTGAAAATGTTTCTGACCCGGATGGGGCCCAATTCTAAAACCATCATTACGGGCGACCGCACGCAGGTGGATTTACCCACGAAGATGAAATCCGGTTTAGCGGAGGCACTGCATATTCTGAAAGATATTCCTGAAATTGGGTTTGTTCAATTGGATGGCCGTGACGTGGTTCGACACAAACTCGTACGTCTGATCATTGAAGCCTATGAAAAGGCCGAAGCTACCCATGAACCGAAAAGATAAATCGTATCCTTTCCTTCGCACGAAGCCGCTCCTGAGCGGCTTTTTGCTTTGGATTTTATGCCAATCCGTCAGCCTGGGCCAGCGAATCCGGGACTGTGCCTTTGCTCCACTCTATCAGCAACAGGTCCTGAAGCTTAAAAACGCGGCTACATCCCGGCAGGCTTTCGAAGATACCATTCAGGCTTACCTGCGGCAGAACCCGAATCGGGGGGGTCGAACGGGCTCCGCTATTATTCGCATTCCGGTGGTGGTTCACGTCATTCACAATAATGCGGACTCCCTCCGGATTGGCGGCCGGGGAAATTCCAACCTTTCGGTGGAACAGATTGAATCCCAGATTCGGGTACTCAACGAAGATTACCGCCGAAAGGAAGGCACCAACGGTTACAATAACAACCCCGTGGGAGCCGACATGGAAATTGAGTTTTACCTCGCCAACCGGGATCCTCAGGGCAATGCCACGACTGGAATTATCCGGCGGTACCGAAACAAAGCGATTTACTCGATTACCGATGTCGATCTGGAAGACATCAGTGCCATCAGTTACTGGCCATCCGACCGCTACCTGAACATCTGGGTATTACCGGATATTTCTTCGTATCTGGGGTATGGACAGTTTCCGGCCTCGGCATCCGTTCCGGGCCTTAGTTCTTATTTTCAGGATTTCCCGCATACCGACGGTGTTTTTGTCGCCTGCCAATACGTGGGAACGACGGGCAATATTGCCGACCAAACCTATGCTCTGGGACGTACCATCACCCACGAAGTGGGCCACTGGCTGGGTCTGATTCATACCTGGGGGGATGACTATTGCGGCACGGATTACTGTGCCGATACTCCGCCCACGGAATCGGCTAACAATGAAGCGATTTGTAAAGAGAAATATTCTACCTGCATTTCTGGAAAGACTACCCGAAACATGATCGAGAACTTCCTTGATTATTCACCGGATGCCTGCATGAACGTTTTTACGCAGGATCAGAAAAATCGGGTAAGAGCCATTTTAGAACTTAGCCCCCGCCGAAGATTACTGGTGACTAACACGAATTTGCTGGAAGAAACGGAAACGTTACAACTGAAAATTTACTCGAATCCCGTTCAGAGCCGAACGCTTTATTTTGATGCTACGTATCAAGGTCTGCATTCCGTGGCTTATCAGTTAACGAATGTCCAGGGGCATGTTCTGTTTAGTTCACAGGCCAGTAACCAACCCAGTGGCAGTTACTTCATTCCCCTGAACCAGCTACCCGCAGGCTCTTACCTTCTAACTTTTAGCACGGATTCCGAACAAACGAGTCGGCGGATCATCATCCCCTGACCATTGGATAAGTATACCTCCATTATCGACTCAGGGACAAAAATAGATTTCAACTTTGGAGCCTAAAAGCAGACTTCATGCGTTGGAATCAATTTCCTTTTCTGCGGTATCTCATCGCTCTGACCGGTGGTATTTTGCTGTATCATTATCAAATTCTGTCGTGGAAATCATTGTTGGGAATGACTGCACTTGCAGGAGCCCTGCTGGTAGGCTTTCCATTTGTTCCAGCGAAAATCAGGTGGTACAGTGGCTTCGCGGGCTTAGGAGTCTTAGTTGGCCTGGGTGGTCTGTTTACCTGGCGAGCCGACGAAACACAGGACCTTCAGCATGTTATTCACCAGCAAGAACCCATTCTTGCCTATCAGGCGGTATTATCTTCCGCCGTGGAGAAAAAGCCCGGCACCTACCGGGTGATAGCCGAAATAAAGGCGGTAAAAGTACCGAAGGGATGGATTTCAGGCAGGGGTAAGATTCTGCTCTTCGTTGACCGGGACGTCACCTTTAAACCGACCTATGGGGATGTCTTACTTATCCGCAAAAGCCCTGAACGGGTGGAACCTCCCTATAACCCGGACGAGTTTGATTACAGAGCGTACCTCTCTCATCAGGGAATCTACCATCAGCAATATTTGCATATGTATGATTTCGCCCAGCTCTCCCACCAACCTCCCTCTGGGCTGATTCAGGCAGCCGTGACCTTAAATGAACAAGCGGCTTCGGTACTTGCTCAAAAGCTGCCCACCCGGGCGGAATATGCCGTAGCGGCGGCCATGCTACTGGGCGTACGTGATGAGCTGGACAACGCTCTGCTTCAGGCCTATTCTGCCGCCGGAGCCGTTCATGCCCTATCCGTCTCAGGCATGCACGTGGGTATTCTGTTTCTGGTCTTAAGCTGGCTGCTAAGCTCTTTACGCAAAGGCAGCATTTATCAAAAGTGGCTTTTCGTGAGTCTGGTTACCGCGTTCCTCTGGGGATATGCCCTTCTGACGGGCTTATCCGGCCCGGTTCTGCGATCAGCGATTATGCTGAGTGTCTTCGTCTGGAGTGATACCTTCCGGCTGAGTCGGAATGCCTTCAATACCCTGGCGTTTTCAGCTTTCCTCATTCTGCTATTCAACCCTTACAGCTTATTTCAGATCGGATTTCAGCTTTCGTACCTATCCGTCGCGGGCTTGATTTACCTGTATCCCAAACTGCACTGGCTATGGAAATCAGATACCCCTCTCTGGGCCGAGCTCTGGAGTTTATCCTGCGGAGCCATTGCAGCCCAGCTGGTTACCTATCCCCTCGCGGTGTACTACTTCCATCAGTTTCCGACGTATTTTTTAGTGGTTAACCCCCTCGTCATGGCCTTTTCAAGTCTGGGACTGATCGTTGGACTGGCTTACCTGATATTCGCCAGCGTTCCTCTGCTGAGCGACTTCCTGGTTTACGTCCTGAAGCTATCCTTCGGTGGCCTGAATGTGCTGGTCAAAAAAACCGAAAGTTTACCGGGAGCACTGTGGAATGACCTGCTGCTTACGCCCGTCCAGCTTATTTTCCTATATGGAATTTTAGTATTAATGATTCTGCTTTTCAGTCAGCGGCAAAAAATATACGTCTGGCTTAGTCTTAGTCTCGTTACCTTGTTTTCCGGCAGCAAGCTATATGCGTTTACCCAGCATCGACAGCAACAGATCATTTGCATCCATCACCTGAAGAAGCACACGGCGATTAGCCTGATTAAAGGCCGAGAAATGCTCCTGGTGGCGGATTCAAGCCTGTACAGCGATCGCAGAACCCAATCCCTTCACCTGGTTCCCTTCTGGACGACCCAGGATATACGTTCCAAAGTATCAGAATTACCTCTCTCCCAGTGCCGCTCCGTTACCTTCGGAACATTCATCCGCTGGCAGTCCAGAAGTATACTCTGGATTCATGAAAGCCTCCCAAAGTACACCAGCCTTTCCGTGCATCAGCCCCTCGACCTTTTACTCATCACCAATAATGCCATTCGCTATCCCGGCGACTGGCTTGGACAACTACCTGTTAAACAGGTAGTTCTGGATGCTACGAACAGTAAAATGGTGATTAAACGCTGGACTGAAACCTGTCGGCAACTCCGCATTCCCTGTTACGACGTTCGAACCTCGGGAGCTTTTTTGTACCAGCATTGATGCGTTCGCTGTTTCAGCTTTGACAATTTGCTTCTTTCTTTGCGGATCACAAGTAAGCTCAAGTATGAAAAAAATAGGTGTTATTCTCCACGGCTAGGGAGTGTACGACGGTACAGAAATTCACGAAGCAACATTAGCCCTACTGGCGATCAAAGAAGCCGGAGCCGAGTATCAGTGCTTTGCCCCTGATGTTACCCAGCATCACGTCATTAACCATCTCACGGGTGAAGAGATGCCCGAGTCCCGCAATGTTCTGGTTGAATCGGCCCGCATTGCCCGGGGAGCGGTGAAGGATCTCAAAGAGTTACAGCTAAAGGAAGTCGACGCCCTTCTGATTCCGGGTGGCTTCGGAGCGGCCAAGAACCTCTCCAGCTGGGCCTTTGATGGTCCGGCTGGTGAAGTACTGCCCGAAGTAAAAGAACTCCTTTTAAAGGCCATTCAGGCTAAAGTAGCCATCGCGTCCCTGTGCGTAAGTCCGGTCGTGATTGCCAAAGCTCTGGAAGGATCGGAATACCACCCCCTGCTGACACTCGGCACGGCTCAGGAAGCTTCGCCGTATGACATTGCTGGGTTTGCTTCGGGCATTGAGAGTTTAGGGGCTCAGCATGCCGCAGCCACCATTGAAGAAGTGATCGTTGATGAGCAATTGAAGATTGTCACCGCTCCGTGCTACATGATGGAAACCGATATTTTGGGCATTCGCCGAAGTACCCAACTGGCGGTACAGAAGTTACTGGAGATCCTGTAAAAACAAAAGCGGTAGAGTCTATGCTCTACCGCTTGGTCAGGTTACTTAGAAAGGTAAATCATCCGTACCGTTGTCCGAAGGCAACAAGGGCGATGATGGAATGTCAGAGGGTTCATTTCCACCGATGAATCCGTTGTTATCAACCAGATCCACCCGCCAGGCTCTTGCTTCGGTGTACCAGCGTCCGTTATACTCCCTGGACTCCAGGTTAAAGGAAACTTTGATTTTATCGCCGGTGGTGTACTGCTTAAAATCGGCTACCTTATCTCCCCAGAGAGAGAAGTTCACTTTTTTGGGATACTGATCTTCCGAAGTCTCGATTACAAAGTCCTGTTTAACCCAGGGATTTCCAGTTTTACTGGTTCCATTTACTTCAGGTAACACCTGTTGCAGGATACCTTCAATTTCTAATGCCATTTATTTTTCAATAAGAGGATTTGATTATCAGCACCTAGCCGATGGGCAGTGCCACTGATGGTGCAAAAATACGACACAGGGCTTGCATTCGCTTCAAAAAAACTATACTTTTGCACCACATTAAACAAAGGGCGTTGTGGTGGAATTGGTAGACACGCTACTTTGAGGGGGTAGTGCCGGTTCCGGCATGGGAGTTCGAGTCTCCCCAACGTCACTCTCGTGAGGGGTAAAACCCAGGATAAACCCGATCAATCGGCTTAAAAAGCTGGTTGATCGGGTTTTCGGCGTTTAAGGCCCCTGCTGGATTTTGAAGTATTCAGGGAAAAGAACCTGATTCGGTATAAAATATTATTTGGCCTATACTGACTAATGTCGGTGATGACTACCCAGTAACTCAAAATATTATTCTGCCCGGTGAACTTTTTCGGCTCCACGGCGTTTGGTTACTATATCGCGGGATGGAGCAGTTGGCAGCTCGTTGGGCTCATAACCCAAAGGTCACAGGTTCGAGTCCTGTTCCCGCTACTTACTTCCCCCTCGAAAAGCCGTTCAGAATCTGAACGGCTTTTTTCGTTACTGTTCACCGACATATCTCACAACACCAGGCTTTCTTTATCCTGATCGAGGAAACATCTGCTGACAAAGCAATACCGACCGTCCAGGCTCTTCATTTTTTCAATTTAACGCTCTCTGATTAATCCTTCTATCATCAGCCGATTCATTAACCGGATTTACTGAATAGTGGTATTGTAAAACCGCCTTCGTACCGGGAAGGCGGTTTTGTTTGATATATTCCGTACCAAGGAAGAGTTAATCCTATATTTTTGCAGCTCATTCGTACGTAATCAATCCCCCTTTATGAAGTTTTTTTCTACTATTCTTTTAAGTATCTTTTCATTAACTGTTTCAGCCCAGATTGGTATCGGCACGTCAAGTCCACACCCCAGTGCCCAGCTGGAAATTTCCTCCGATGACAAAGGCTTGCTTATTCCGCGGGTGACGCAGGCAAACCGCCCCGCTTCCCCCACCGACGGATTAATGATCTATCAGACGGATGGCGAGTCCGGCCTGTACGTCTATCAGCAAAATGCCTGGGAACGGATGGTAAAAGCGAGTGATAATCCTAATAACTCTTACCTGTATGCTCATTATAGTAAAAGCGGATGGTATACTTGGTCAAGTGGTAGCAATTCGGTAGCGGTAGACAAAGCTGCCGTTAAGGGAAATGCCGCTTACCCGCCCGTACCTTTTACTCATTCAACATCTTCTCCTGACATTCTAGTATCTTATAATGGTGCAGGATCCTCAGTAAAGGTTACTAAAGACGGCTACTATTTAATATCCTTTTCAGTTAGTCCAACCCAAAAGCCTAAGTTGACCTACGATGCCTATTTCATGATAAGTAATGAAATTAGATCTGATTCCAGAGTGTATTCCAGTGAAGAAAACTACAACTTAAAGGCAACGTCAATCATTTATCTGAAAGCAAATGATTACCTGACTCTGCACGTGTGTCTTGGTGATTTTGTCTATGGACCTAATCTTCTCTTTTCGAATCAATCCCAGGGTATCAATCTGTTGATTCAGCGTTTAAGGTAAGTAACAGGAGTAAAGTACTGGGGAAATGGATTGGCTGGCCCGATTTTTTACAGGCACTAAACATATATTTTTACTTCAAGGTTAACCTGCCTATATATGATGACATCGCCAACTAACCAGTTACCCCTTTACTTCGAAGAAAAGTACAATCAGGCCTTCAATGATCTCCTGAACCGTCACGCGTTGGCCAGCGATCTGGATCAGCATTTGGATGAAACCATTGTACGGCACTCGCTTAAACCCGTTGATGTAACTCAAAACCCCACTATCGAACCCGCTCATACTACGACTATGAAAGTACGGAGTTCGTACGGTACAGTTCAGGAATTTGAAGTTCCTCACTATAAAATTACGTATTCCTGTTCGGGTGATCCCGAATTGCTGGTATCGATTCCCTCCGCTACGGATTTGAACCCCGATGCTGTCTTTCTGAATCCTAAAAGTCGTTACCTGGGTTTTGTAATCCCCCTGGAAACCGACGATGAGTCACTGGCCAAATCGCAGATCAATGACTACTTCATGGATGCTTTCAAAAACATACTTCATATAAATTTTCAGGTTGAGGCCTATAACCAGAGCCTGAGAGCCCGTCTGAAACGGGACCTGGCCAACTGGAAAAATAAACAGAAAAAGCCCGCCTTGAACGATTAATTTCCCAAAACCTTCCCGCTAAAGCCGGAAGGTTTTTTTTATCTCTTGCCAGTCACCTGCCCGCACCTATTCTGATCGGTAGATTTTCGTCAGGCGGAATTAAATATATCTATTCATGCTACCCGATTAAATTTAGGTAGCCTACGTACATAAACTTAATTAAAATCAACAGATACATTTGATTTTGTGAGACTATACGTAACTTTAGACCTTGTAAACACTTGTATTTTATGAAACCCTGTCTGGCTTCCGGACAGGGTTTATTTCAATTACCGTCACTATTTCTTTCCAGGCCTGATTTCAGTCTCACTAGCCTCGCTTATTTACAGAGTTAGGGGCTCCTCTTCCGATCATCCTGTAAAATTCATTATAGTTCAGGTAAACTGCTCTCGTTCATATTGTAATAAATTTAATATTTAGCATAATTATACCCATAAAATTCTGTCCTTCTGGGCATTAATCCTTATTTTGCGGCTTAATTGAAAAAGGATTAGTACAAACCTCATCGGTTCTGCTGGTGGGGTTTTTTGTTAATCAGATGTTAAGCCGCACGAAACAACTAACATTGGATATTTTCTTCAATGGAATATATTCCCGTGCAGACAAACCATTTTCCTGATTTACGAATTATATTTAAAATAACAGCGATGGCTTTTATAGTCTTCCCTGACTGTATACTTAGGTTATTTTGCTTAGTACTTTATGCTAGATTTTGTTGCCATAGATTTTGAGAATGCCAATAACGCCCGTTCAAGTGCCTGTTCTTTAGGAATCACGATTGTCAAAAACGGACGGATAGAAGACACGAAATACTGGCTCATTAAACCCTATCCTTTTGAAATGGGGTATTTTCAGCAAAGGGTTCATAAAATTGAACTGGCTACGCTGGAAAATGAATTGACCTTCGATGAGTTATGGAGCGAAGTTCGTCCCTTTCTCGAGGGCCAGACGATTCTTGCTCACAATGCTTCCTATGATCTCAATCTCTTACGCGGATTAATGGATCATTACGGACTAAGCATGAGCAATTTGCAATACGCCTGTACGGTGGATATGGCCAAAAATACCTGGCCTAATGAACCAAAGCACTCCCTGGGTTATCTGGCCTATTACAATCAAATCAGGTTTGTGCACCATCGGGCTGACGATGATGCCCGGGTTTGTGCCCTGCTGGCTCTGAAGATGGCTGAATTACACGAAGCGGAAGACCTGGATGACTTGATTTATAAAACCAAAACCAGTAAACGCAACATTGACGGGAGTTTCGCCCGGCTACTCCCCCGCCCCCGTCGGAAAGTATCAGTCAGTCAGATTCCCAATCTCCACCAGACTGCGGATCCCGGCCATCCCCTTTTTGGGAAAATTGTGGTATTCACAGGGGATCTGGCTACGCTCAGCCGTGAAGAGGCCCAACATATGGTCCTGCAGAGGGGCGGAATTGCGGCGAAGAACCTTTCGCCCCAGACGCATTACATGGTCGTGGGCAAACAGGATGTTATGCTGGTAGGTGAAAACCTGACGTCTTCCAAGATGAGAAGAGCCGAAGATTTCATTGGCCGGGGCGTTCCCCTCACCTTGTTGAATGAAGAGGAATTTCTGCGACTCATTGAGTAGCTTTACTTCTCGAAAATCCAGCGTTTGTCGGTAACCGCAGAAGTCTGCATCACGTTGAATAACTCATCATCGTTTTTGAAGGTCATTTGTTCAACGTGGTAGCTTTCTACTTCAACGGTGAATTCAGATGGCCCAAAAGGCCAGGGGTCGACGCCAATGCTGCCATTTTTGCGTTGAAAAATAAAATACGTAACGCCATCCGGACCTTTACTTATTTCCAGTCGACGCTCCTCCACCGGAATCTGATCCTGACAGAGAATGAGCGATAATGCGTCACACCATTGCAGAAAGTCGTACGCGTACTGGGCTTCGGCCTGCCTGACTTTGTAATGGTTTCTCCATTTTTTCTGAAGCTTAGCCTGTTCTTCCAGCAGATGATCCAACTCCTGGGATTGCCCGCGTTTGGATTCGTAGAGATACGAAATGTGCATGGAAATCATCAGGGCATTCCAGCGGCTCTTCTCCAGACCAATCCGAATGACGTTTGAGCACTGCGGAACGGAATACTGAATCATTTCAAAATTCAGCGGAGCTCCCGCTTCCGTGAGGTGATTGCGACCCTGCCAGGGTTCCTGACCGTCATCATGCTCGGTTAAGGCAACCAGCGTCTCTACCCACCGCACCGGACGCTTTTCCACTTCCCACTGAAGGGCTAATTGCAGGGCCAGCATTCCGTGTGCCTGCTGATGAATCACTTCCCATCCATAAGGTGCCGTCAGAGCTATCATTGAATATGTCGAGTATTTCAAACAAAGCTAAAAAAAACAATACCCACCCGGTAATGCGGGCGGGTACGGCAACCTGATCAGATTCGCTACGGTTCTCTCTGCTGAAGCTCTTCCAACTCGCCTCTGGAGAGATTGTAGAGAGTCAGCCTGGTGAATATCATCCCTATGCGTACAGCAATGCCCGATCTACTTCTTTCACAATAAACTCGAAATCTTCTTTCCGATTCAGGTAATCCAGATGATTAACGTCGAGCACCAGAAGTTTCCCGTCAGTATAACTGCTGACAAATGTTTCGTAATGATTATTCAGATCCGTGAGGTAATCTACACTCATGTTCAGCTCAAAATCACGACCCCTTTTCTGAATCTGCCCCAGTAATTTTGGCAGGTCAGCCTTCAGGTAAATCATGAGATCCGGTGGTTTGACTACATCCATCATGGTTTGAAACAGCGAGAAATACGTCTCGTAATCTACCTGACTCATGTAGCCCGAATGATAGAGATTACGGGCAAAAATATGGGCATCTTCATAAATCGTTCGATCCTGAATGATGCGTTTCGTCGACTGCATAATCCGGCGGGCCTGATCAAATCGACTCCTCAGAAAATAGATTTGTAAATGAAAGGCCCAGCGTTCCATATCGGCATAAAAATCGGCCAGATACGGGTTATTCTCCACGGCTTCGTAGAAGACATCCCACCCGAAATGTTCAGCTAACATCCGGGCAAGCGTTGTTTTTCCGGCTCCAATGTTTCCGGTAACGGCAATATGCATAGGGAAAAAAGTATATAATTAGATCATCAGGTAATTTTACTTAAAGGTTGTTAGCAACCATTAAGGCCCCCGGGTGGTTCAAAAATCGGCAAAAAAAAGCGGATTTTTTTATGGGGAAGCCGCGTCTTTAAGGAGCTTCTAATCTTCCCTTGCTCAAAATAGATTACCTTTGCAGTCGAATGATCCACGTTACAGGTGGCTTCTCAATGCATTATGAAATCGTACCAAATCCTTCTTTATTACATTTATACGCCCATTGAAGACCCTCTGGCGTATCGTGAAGAACACCACCGTTTTTGTCTGGAAAACCATCTGCTGGGGCGGGTTATTGTCGCTCCCGAAGGGCTGAACGGAACCGTTTCCGGCCTCGTGGAAGATTGCCAGAAGTATATGGACTGGCTACACGCCGATCCGCGTTTTCAGGGGATTCAGTTCAAAATCGAAAGTCACGAACAGCATGCTTTTCACAAGCTTCACGTGCGGGTAAAGGAAGAGATCGTCAATTCCGATTTACCCGTCGATCCATTGAAACAAACCGGCATTCACCTAGAACCGGAAGCCTTCAAGGGACTTTTGAATGACCCCGACGTAGTACTGGTTGACATGCGTTCGAATTATGAGCATAACGTCGGCAAATTCAAGGGAGCCATTACCTTCGACATGGAAAATCTCCGCGAACTGCCCGATCATATTGCAGAAATCGAACATCTGAAAGGTTCCGGTAAAAAGATTGTCACGTATTGTACCGGAGGTATCAAGTGTGAAAAGGCGTCGGCGTACCTGTTACACCGAGGTTTTGAGAACGTATATCAGTTACACGGGGGAATCATCCGCTATGGTCTGGAAGAAGGCGGCGAAAACTTTGACGGCGAATGCTACGTCTTCGACGGTCGGGTCACGACCCCTGTCAACAGCGTAAACCCCAACGTTATTTCAACCTGCCACGTCTGCGGAACCGTCACGAGCCGGATGGTGAACTGTGCGAATCCGGAGTGTAACGAACATTTGCCCATTTGCGAAAAATGCGGCTGGGAAATGGAAGGAGCCTGTTCGGATGCCTGTCAGTCACACCCCCGCAAACGTCCTTACAATGGCGTAGGCTATTACCCCAAAAAGACCGAGGATTATACCCCTACCATGGGCTTCAAGAGTGCCCTGGGGAGCTTTAAGAAAGAACAAGTGTAGTAGCAGGGATCCGGAGAGAACTAACTCTCCGGATCCCTGTTACTACTGAAGTTTTTTACGCATGACGTAATCGTTCATCCAGTACCCGTTACCAATGTAATTATCCTCTTCCCTAGCCATTTCAAAACCCAGTTTTTCGTAGAACTGACGGGCAGAATTGCTTCGGTTTACGTTTAGTTCCAGGTAGTGACCACCCACCTGAACGGCCCTTGCGGCAACTTCATCCAGTAATAGCCGACCATACCCCCGGCCCTGGCTGATGGGTAATAAGTAAAGTTTATGGAGTTTTACGATGCCTCCCTGCAGGGGTTCAAAAGCGGCAAATCCCATCGTGGTTTGTTCCGCTTTCCCCAACAGAAACACCGTATTCCCTTCCATACTCTGCCTCAGGGTTGTGGCACTGTACATCCAGTCCAGCATGAATCTGGACTGCTCTTCGGAGAGGATCTCTCCGTACGTGGGTTTCCAGACGGTGTACGCAATATTCTGAATAACGGGGATATCTGAAGGCTGGGCCAGTGAAATTTGAAACATTGTGAGGTAGCTTGACTTGTTTTTACCTCAAAAATACCTATTGAAATGGGTTATCCCAAGGAGGATTTACCCGGATTCATTCGCATTATGTCTGATAAGAAACCAATCATTCTCGTTACCAACGACGACGATATTACAGCCAAAGGCATTAGTGTACTGGCAGAAGCCATGCAGGCTTTGGGAGAAGTCATTGTCATTGCTCCCGACCGTCCGCAATCGGGCCAGGGTCATGCCATTACCATCAATCATCCCGTTCGCATCAAAAAAGCCCGCTTTTTTGAAAACGCAGAAGTGGCTTACGAAACCACCGGTACCCCCGCCGACTGCGTAAAAATGGGAAAACACCTCATCCTGAAGGATCGTAAACCCGATCTGGTTGTTAGTGGGATCAATCACGGCAGTAACACCGCCATCAGTATTCTGTATTCAGGAACGATGTCGGCAGCCATGGAAGCCGCCATTGAAGGCATTCCGGCGATTGGCTTTTCCCTGGCCAACTATCACCCGGAAGCCGATTTTTCACACACCGTCGAAGCCATTCAAACGATTGCCCGTCAAGTGCTGGAAAAAGGCCTGCCCAAGCACGTAGCCCTGAATGTAAACTTTCCCGCAAAGTCTGAAGAACCCTTAAAAGGAATCAAGGTGTGTCGTCAGGCGGATGCCCGTTACCTGGAAAGTTTTCAGCAACGCGAAGACCCCTACGGACGCCCCTACTACTGGCTGGATGGCGACTTTGTTAACTTCGACGAGGGTAACGATACGGACGAATGGGCCTTGGCTAATAATTACGCATCCGTAGTTCCCTGCAAATGTGACCTGACGGCCTACGCCACGATGGAAGTCCTGAAATCCTGGGATTTATAAGCGTTTGAGCTGGTTAGCAGCTGTTTGATGACGTTTAAACTGGTTTGAAACGTAAGAAGACGTATAGTCTGACCTCAAACCCAATCAAACATCTTTCTCAAACTCTTTAACTACGTTTTATCAAACCAATAAGATTAATCCGTAAAAGTTTATAGAATTTTATCCAGTTAAGTTATGGCCGTACTCGGGAGTCTGTTGAAAAGAGGCATTGGGTTGACAGGAACTGTCATCCGCCGCCGCCGCGTCAATGGATTGAAATCGCAGCGTAAAGCCTTCATCAAGTTACTCAACAAGGCTCGCTACACTGCTTTCGGTGAAAAATATCAGTTTGAAAAAATACTTTCCTCGGCTCTGTTCCGTAAAGACGATCAGTTTTACGAGGAATACAGAAAGCTGGTGCCCATTCACGACTACAATAAAATGTACAGTGAATGGTGGTATCTGACGAAAGAGGGCGAAAAGAACGTTTCCTGGCCGGGCCGGGTGAAGTTTTTTGCGTTGAGCTCCGGAACCTCAGAATCGGCCTCCAAGTACATTCCGGTTACGAAAGACATGGTGAAAGCCATGCAACGTACCAGCATCCGGCAGATCATTGCCCTTTCTGAATTCAAAAACCTCTCCAACGAGCTTTTTGAAAAAGGGTATCTGATGCTCGGGGGAAGTACGGACCTGAAATTCAGTGGCCGTTACTTCGAAGGTGACCTGAGCGGCATCAATGCTTCTCAGATTCCGTTCTGGTTCGAACGTTTTTATAAACCGGGTAAAGAAATTGCCCGGATTCGCGACTGGGAACAGAAGCTGGAAGAGATTACCAAACAGGCCAAAGACTGGGATATTGGGTACGTTGTCGGTGTTCCGGCCTGGATTCAGCTGTTGCTGGAGCGAATCATCAGGCATTATAACCTCAAACACATCCACGAAATCTGGCCGAATCTGGAAGTATTCGGCTGGGGCGGGGTTTCTTTCGAACCCTACCGGGTTGGGTTTGAGAAGTTACTGGGTAAACCCATTACGTACATTGAGACCTACCTGGCTTCTGAAGGCTTCATGGCTTATCAGGCTCGTCCGGAGGCCAAAGGGATGCAGTTAGCCCTCAATCAGGGTATTTTCTTTGAATTCATTCCCTTTAACGACGAGAATTTTAACGCCGACGGTGAAGTAAAGCCGAACGCCAAAACCCTGATGATTGATGATGTTCAGGAAGGCGTGGAATACGCTCTTCTCATCTCGACCTGTTCCGGAGCCTGGCGTTACCTGATCGGCGACACCGTTCGTTTTACCGATAAAAAACGCTACGAGATCACCATTACCGGACGGACCAAACATTACCTGAGCATGTGCGGGGAGCACCTTTCGGTGGATAATATGAACCGTGCCCTGGAATTGGCCTGTCACGAACTGAAGATCTCCGTCCCGGAATTCACGGTGGCGGGTGTTCCTTACCATTCCCTGTTTGCTCACCACTGGTACATCGGTACGGACGATGCCGTAGACGTAAAAAAGCTGCGGAATCTGATTGATGAGAAGATCAAAGACCTCAACGACGATTATGCCGTCGAGCGTCGCCATGCTCTGAAAGATGTGCTGGTAACCGTTTTGCCCGTTCAGGCTTTTTACGACTGGATGGCATCGAAGGGGAAAATGGGCGGTCAGCACAAATTCCCCCGGGTTCTACGCAAAATGATGATTCAGGAATGGGAGGAGTTTTTATCCACCAAAGGATACGAAGCTTCGGTTACGGCTAACAAATGATGAGCCTGCCGGGGCAGAAAGTGCCGGTCACATAACCAGTCCAGGTGTCGAAGTTCTTTGAGACACAAGGGACTCATAAATTCAGGAACCAGTCCGTCTTTCACCAGGCGGACTGTTTTTTTTAAATCCAGAAAACGCATCTCATCCGGCTGGCCGGGTTTGGCCCCCCAGTTGTACACGGGTAACACCTGAACCTGGGTCAACCGTGTTTTTGTCATACCTTTTTCCGAACCTTTTTGAATCGTCAGTTTCAGTAAGGGTACCAGCCGATCCCAGACGAAAATATCGTAGGCCACGAAATCTGCCAGCGAGTAAATCGCAAAACCGGCTTTCTTTTCCCCCGAATGCGGATCGGTAAACTCAACGCGTTCCATGGGTTGCGGGTTGTGAGGGTGGCTGCCCAGAATCACATCTACGCCGCATTCCCGGAAAACGCGGTGATACATCTCCACGGTATGAGCCGAGGGGTAGGCCTGATACGCATTTCCGGTATGGAATAAAAACACCACGAAATCAGCTCCCCTTTGCCTTACACTGGTAACCTGAGCAGCAATGGAAGAAAGGTCGGCCCCAGGCCGGTTCAGGCGTTGGTAATTGGCCAGCCATTCCTGACCCGGCTCGGTTTCGAATTTATTCAGATTGGACGTCCAGGAAAGAAAAGCGACCCGAATGCCGTTCCGCTCCAAAATCGGCGGTTCTTCGGCCTCTTTAGCATCCGTAGCCGTTCCTACGTGGGCTACCTTTTTCTTCTTTAAGAATTCAATGGTTTTTAAAACTCCCTCTTTTCCCTGATCCAGACTGTGATTATTGGCCGTACTGAGTAAATCATACCCTTTGTAGGAGCCGTTTCCCGAAAAGATGGTAAACATTTCATCGGAACCGTTGAAATGCATATCATTCAGCATAATCTCGGGTACGGCCGAAGCGGGCCTCTCCTCTACGATGGGGGTCTCGAGATTGGCCACTACCAGATCAGCACTGAAGAACCACTCGCCTACTTCCTTCCACAAATGCCGGGTAGCCTCGGGATTAACTCGCTCATAGGGCATTAAATCTCCCCCGGCAGAAAGGGTAATGCTGGACTCAGCTACAAACGATTCCGAAGGAGTAAAATCCAGTGTCTGGGAACGAAAATGTTCTTCCAGATCTCCCTGAGCCTCCAGGGGCGGAGCGATGTAATACTTATAGCCCAGGTAAGCCGCCCCTTTGTAAGGAGACAGGCGTGGATTTTCTTCAAAATCAGTCAGCGGCTTCCGCCAGGCATTTTTTTTCAGCCAGTATAAGGGCTTATACGCTCGGATGAGATTTCGCAATAACCGCTCCCCTTTTCTGGTATAGGGCATTACCGGAAACGGTTGGGCATCTGGATTGATATCTTTCATAGGGGTATGCTACTAATAGGGATTGCAGGGGAGAAACCTGATGGATGATCAGCTCCCGGCAATCCAGATTTCTACCTGCCGATAAAATAAGTAAAGGCCCGTTCCCACAAAAACAGCCCCGCTGACGCGGTTTACCCAGGTAATGACCGTCGGGTTGAGAAAGCGTTTGATTCGCTGGGCAAAAAAGGCAATGGCTACCTGCGTTAGGAAAATGGCCAGCAGACAAGCCACGAAGTAGGCAATTCTTAAATCCAGTTCGTATTTCAGAACGCCTTTGACATAGGCCGAAACCGACACCCAGATAATGAAGTTGGCCGGATTTGTGGCATTGAGGGTAAAGCCGATGCCAAAGAATTTCAGAAACTGGAAAAATCGCGTCTTAGGCTGAGTAACGGGAATCTGAGCCCCGGCCCGCCGAATGGTGCTGGTCCCCATCGCGATGAGGAAAATAGAACCGGCAATTCGCAGAAAGGTATCGAAATGGGGAAAATTAGGAATGAAGGACGTCCCGGTTAAGGCAACAAAGATGAAAATCGAATCACAAAAGATGACTCCCGTAGAAATTCGTAATCCACTTTTCCATCCATAATCAAGGCTGTTACGGATCAATGAAAAAAACACGGCTCCCAGGGTGATACACATCACAAATCCGGACGAGAATCCGAGAAAGAGAGCTTCCCAAAACTGTAAAGTCATCTACTAATGGATAAATTCTATAAATCGTAAGCTTATAAATGGTTTGAGCAAGTTTGAAAAATTTGAGGTTGTTTGAAAGTCAGATGACGTTTGAGTAATTACGATCAATCGTTATTTAACTTTCAAACCTCTTCAACCTTATTTCATCAAACGTGTCAAACACGCTAAACATCAAACCTGATTAAACGCCTCTCAGACGAGCTACTTTCAATAAGCCGTAAACGCTCAGGGAATCCGTTATTTGATTGCTCATGACCATGTCAATGGCTTCCGCTAGCGGCAATTTCCAGAGTTGCAGAACTTCCGTTTCATCGAATTCGGTTTCTCCCTGCTCCAGATTTTCAGCCACAAAAATGAAACCTTCTTCGTCCGTTACGGAGTTAGAGGTATGAATTCGGCCGATCATTTCCCATTTCTGGGCGGTAAGTCCGGTTTCTTCTTTCAATTCACGCTGAGCGGAAAGCAGGGTATCCACGTCAATATTACCACCGCCCATCGGAATTTCCCAGGAATATTCCTCCAGCGGATACCGATACTGGCCTACCAGCCAGGTGTTACCTTCCTGGTCAATGGGAATGATGCCGATGGCTTTGTTTTTGAAATGGGCTACTCCATAAATGCCCGGTGTTCCGGCAGGCGTAATTACTTCTTCGTGGCGAAGGCTAATCCAGGGGTTATCGTACACTTCCTTTGAAGAGACGGTTTTCCAGGGAGATGGTTCAGTTTGCATGGTGCAAAAATAGGACATGACCGTGGTTCCGGCATTTAAATCCTTAATTTTGCACGCCCAAGTTTTCGCACGAGGGTTATTTTTTTTAAAAGCCATGTCCTTAAGTAAAAAACAGCAACTCATCTGGTTATCGTTTGGGGTAAGCGTTGTATTGATGCTGCTCAAGTTTGTAGCCTGGTGGTTGACGGGTTCCAGTGCCATTTTATCGGATGCTCTGGAATCCATCGTAAATGTACTGGCCAGCGGATTTGCTACCTACAGCGTCTACCTGGCCTCCCAGCCCAGTGACTTAAACCACCCCTACGGTCACGGGAAAATTGAATTCTTCTCCGCGGGCCTTGAAGGAGTTCTGATCCTGCTTGCCGGTATTTTCATCATCATTCAGGCCGTCCGACAGTGGATTTACCCCGAACCGATTCAAAAACTGGATACGGGGATGTTACTCGTGGCCATTACCATGGTCGTGAATTACGCGGTGGGTTATTTCGTGGAGAAAGAAGGCATCAAGCAGTCTTCGCCTTCTCTGATTGCGGACGGCAAACATTTGCAGCTCGATGCCTTTTCGACTCTGATTCTTCTTTTCGGAATTGGACTGGTGCTGTTATCCGGATTTCTCTGGCTTGATCGACTCATTTCAATCGTATTTGGGGTAATTCTGATTTTCAATGGATTTCAGATTGCCCGGAAATCGGCAGCCGGTTTGATGGATGAAGCGGACGACGCTACAGTGAAGCAAGTAGTAGAGATTCTCAAAAATCACCGGAAAGAATACTGGATTGACATTCATAATCTGAGAATCCAGCACTACGGATCGGATTTACACATCGACTGTCACCTTACCTTACCTTATTACTGGGATCTGGAGAAAGTGCACACCGCCGTCCATGAAGTAGAAGCCATTATTGACCTGGAGTTCAACTCCCGGGTGGAGGTCTTCATTCACGTTGATCCCTGTCTCCCCGCCTGCTGTCATCACTGTCAGTTAAAAAACTGCCCCGTTCGTCAGTATCCCAACATGAAGAAGATCAAATGGAACCGGGAGAATCTGGTCTTAAATCAGAAGCATTTCCTGCTGGCACTGGACGGCAATCAGGAGCCTGATTCTCCATAAGTCAGCCAGGTAACATCTATCGTTTTAAAATGGAAAAGGCCACCCTGAGGGTGGCCTTTTCCATTTTAAAGTCTATTTCCTAAAGCTGTAAGTATTTCAGGAATTCCTGTTTTTTACTTTCTTCTTCGAACTTACCGCCGTAAAAAGAAGTAACCGTCGAGGAAGTAGGATCTTCAATCCCCCGCATGGAAACGCAGAGGTGCCGGGCGTCAACCACTATGGCTACGTCTTCCGTACCTAATACCCGTTGCAATTCACGGGCAATCTGCACGGTCATCCGTTCCTGCACCTGTGGACGCTTGGCAAAGTGCTGTACCAGACGATTCAGTTTGGAAAGGCCGATTACTTTACCACTGGAGATATAAGCGACATGAGCTTTGCCCATGATGGGTACGAAATGGTGCTCACAGTTGGAATAAAACTGAATGTCCCGCTCCACGAGCATTTCCTGGTAACGGTATTTATTATCGAAAAGCGTGGCAGAAGGGTAATTTTCGGGGTTTAATCCGCTAAAAATTTCCTTCACGTACATTTTAGCCACTCGCCGGGGCGTGCCTTTCAGGCTATCATCGTTCAGATCCAGCCCTAACGTCAGCATGATTTCGCGAAAATGTTCCTGAATCTTCTCGATTTTTTCATCGTCGGACAATTCAAAAGCGTCGGCCCGCAGCGGCGTATCAATGGAGGTAGCGATGTGGTCTTCCCCCAGTTCTTCATCAGAAAATGCGATTTTATTATCCGACAACAGGGTATTCAACGAAATTTCGTTCGGTTTCATACAGACGAATTTTTAAGTCAAGCTTGGAATCGAGCTCGGCCCGAAGCTTGTCGTAAATAACTAGGACGATATTCTCGGCCGTTGGGTTGAGATGAGCAAATTCTTCCGTGTCCAGATTCAGGTTTTGATGGTCAAAACGATCACTGACGTGCGTTTTAATTAGATCGGACAGGTATTTTAAATCAACAACGTATCCGGTTTCCGGGTCAACGGAGCCCGTCACCTGCACAATAAGTTCATAGTTGTGCCCGTGATAATTCGGATTATTGCAGAGGCCAAACACTGCTTTGTTTTTTTCATCGGACCAGGCTGGATTATGCAGGCGATGAGCAGCGTTAAAATGTTCCTTCCGGAACACGGCAACTCTTTTTTCTTCCATAAGGTACAGGCTTCTGTCTATTGTGTTTCTTTGAATGGTAGGCCGTCTGAAAGTCTGTCAGCAACACCCGGCCATTCGAGGAAAGAATAATTCTTGCCCCAAATAAACTCAACTCTTTCAACAAATGTTCCTTGCTTCCAATAAAATTCGTGCCGGAAAGCTTTCACTTCCCACAGTCTGAACTTCCCATTTCAGAGGAAAATTTGTTGTTATCCCTGAAAACGACTGGCGTAGACTCTTTTTTATAGAAAAATCCAAACCATCTTTGGTAGATCGTTTTCCCAAAAGAACGTAATTATTAAAATTATTTATAAATTCACGAACTTTTATCAACAGCTTAACACCCTAACATCCCCTCTTTTATATCTAACTTTCTATGTCTCAAACAGCTAAACCGCAGTCGTACCTCGGCCCACTGATCATTATTGGTGTGCTGTTTTTCATTTTCGGCTTCGTGACGTGGGTAAACAGTGTATTGATTGTATTTTTCAAAAATGCGTTTCAACTCAGTACGTTCTCCTCTAACCTCGTTGCTACTTCTTTTTTCATCTCCTATGCCTTAATGGCCATCCCCTCTTCCTGGTTGCTGAAAAAGACGGGATTTAAAATGGGAATGTCTTTTGGTCTGGTAACAATGGCGGTCGGTACATTGATTTTCGTTCCGGCGGCAAAAACACTTTCCTACCCTCTGTTCCTGGTGGGCCTCTTTCTGATTGGAATCGGGTTAACGATCCTGCAAACGGCTTCGAACCCCTACGTAACGATTCTGGGCCCCCGCGAAAGTGCGGCTCAGCGGATCAGTTTCATGGGTGTCGCAAATAAACTGGCGGGTATTACCAGTCAGCTTATTTTTGGAAGTCTTTTGTTATCGAATGCCACTACTGATAGCTCGGCTACTTTGGAAAAGGTAGTGACTCCGTACATGATTTTAACGGGCGTTCTGATCGTTCTGGCCATCTGGATCCGTTTTTCCAATCTTCCTGAAGTATCCGAAGAAGACGATGAAGAGACTACTGAACACTCCGCCACGACTCGGACGAGTGTCTGGCAATTCCCTAACCTGGTTCTGGGGATTCTGGCCTTATTCTGCTACGTTGGAGCAGAAGTAATTTCCGGCGATACCATCATTAACTATGGGTTAACGATTGGTTTTTCCAGTGATGAAGCTAAATATTTCACCGCTTACACGTTATATGGCATGCTGGCGGGTTACATTCTTGGCATCGTGTTAATTCCGAAAGTGCTTTCTCAGCAGCTAGCCATGCGAATTGGTGCGATCCTGGGGATCGTTCTTTCCATAGCTGCCTTACTGACTTCTGGCTTTACTTCGGTATTATGCGTAGCTCTGATTGGATTTGCCAATGCCCCTATCTGGCCTGCCATCTGGCCACTGGCTCTGAATAAACTGGGTAAGTTTACCAAACTGGCTTCCGCTTTACTGATCATGGGTATTACGGGCGGAGCCTTACTTCCACTGGTGCACGGATACCTTACCGATACGGTAAGTCCTCAATTAGCGTATGGGCTTTTGATTCCTCTGTATGCCTACATCCTGTTCTATGCTCTGGTCGGTCATAAAAAACAATCCTGGTAAGAGCAGCGGGTTAATATAAGCAAAGGCCATCTGAACAGGATCAGATGGCCTTTTTCATTATCCAGGATAAGGTTTATGAATTATGGCCGAATATTCATTCTACTATATTCATAGCATAGTCCTGGTCAATCAGGATACTATTAGCAAAGTCTTGACAGAACATTTCTACCCTCCTGATCGTTAAAATTAAGGTATATTTTTAGTAAATCACTCGCGGATACGCCTGCCCCCCACTACCTTTGCAGGACGAGCTTTTATACAAGTACATGCAAGTAAAACCGGAATTTCAAATGCCTGATTCCATGGCAACTGGCCCTTTATATAGTCCATCATTAACGGCCTATACCCGACGTCCCACGACGCAGGTTCGCGTGGGTGACCTCTGGATGGGCTCGGATTATCCCATTCGTGTACAGTCCATGACGACCGTAGACACGATGGATACGCTGGGTTCCGTTGAACAGTCCATCCGGATGATTGAAGCCGGCTGCGAACTCGTTCGGATCACGGCTCCCAGTGTCAAAGAAGCTCAGAATTTAGATCATATTCGAAAAGAACTGAATCGTCGCGGATACCATACGCCGATTTGTGCCGATATTCACTTTACGCCCAACGCGGCTGAATTAGCCGCCCGTCTGGTAGAAAAAGTTCGGATTAATCCCGGTAACTACGCCGACCGGAAACGATTTGAGATCATTGATTATACCGAACAGGCGTATCAGGATGAGATTCAGCGGATTCGCGATAAATTCATCCCTTTGGTTCGGATTTGTAAGGAATACGGCACCGCCCTGCGGATTGGCACCAATCACGGTTCGTTATCCGACCGGATCATGAGTCGATACGGCGATACGCCGGTCGGAATGGTGGAATCGGCTCTGGAATTCCTGCGGATTTGTGAAGACGAGAACTTTACGAATATCGTTGTTTCCATGAAGTCCTCTAATCCTCAAGTAATGGTTGAAGCCTACCGACTGTTATCCAGGAAATTACAGGAAGAAAGGCTCAATCCTTATCCCCTGCACCTGGGCGTAACTGAAGCGGGTGAAGGAGAAGATGGTCGCACGAAATCAGCCATGGGCATTGGTACACTGCTGGAAGATGGCTTAGGTGATACGGTTCGGGTAAGCCTGACCGAAGACCCTGAATTTGAAATTCCCGTAGCCCGCACGCTGGTAGATCGTTACCAAAACCGGACCGAAACGGCCTCTTTCATTGAACCGATTGACGTATTACCCATTGATCCCTACAGTTATTCCCGGCGGATTACGGCAGAAGTGGAGAATTTCGGGGGCAAGAATGTGCCACGCGTCATTGCGGATTACTCCCGGATTGACGTCAGCGAGCCCGCCGATTTACAGCCCATCGGACATTTCTACTTACCGGCCACGGATAAATGGGCCATGAACGATTTGGGAGCCGATTACATCTATTCCGGTGATCGCCCCGTTCCTTTCATGCTGCCGAATGGACTGAAAGAAATCAGTAATTACAAAACCTGGCTTACGCTCAACGATCAAAGCCGGAGTTATCCTCTATTAACTTCAGAGGAATACCTCCTTACCATCCTGAACGGCAGCGTGTTACGGACTACACACTTCATTAAATTAAAAATCGCTGACTGCCAGGGCGAGCTGCTGAACTATTTACAGGAAGACCCCTATGCCATTCTGGTCATTGAAACCGGGAACACCCACGCGATGGCTGAACTTCGTCGCTTGTTCTTTAAACTAGCCCAGCATCGCATTCATTTACCGGTAGTAACCCAGTGGACCCAACCCAATGATTCGGTAAACCAGACGACCCTTTACGCGGCAACGGACTGCGGTGGGTTACTGGTCGATGGCCTGGGTGATGGCTTATTACTAAAGCAGGCTTATACCGTTGATAATCAGAAAAATAATGCTAAATTTCTAAACTCACTGGCGTTTGGAATTTTACAGGCGGCCCGCACGCGGATGAGTAAAACGGAGTACATCTCCTGCCCTTCCTGCGGACGTACATTATTTGATTTACAGGATACCACGGCCCAAATTCGTCAGCGAACGGATCACCTGAAGGGAATTAAAATCGGAATTATGGGTTGTATAGTGAACGGCCCCGGTGAAATGGCGGATGCCGACTATGGGTACGTAGGCATGGGAGTTAATAAGATTGCCCTGTATCGCGGTCAGGAAGTAGTTAAACGTTCGGTTCCCTCCGATCGGGCCCTCGACGAACTCATTGAACTCATGCGTGAAGACGGCGTATGGAAAGAACCCGAAGCCGTTTTGGAATAAAATAAGAAGTAAGTTTAAAGAAACCGCTACTCAACCATTTGGAGAGTTAACCCGAAACTTTAAACTCAAAACACTAAACGAATTTCATGGAAAATCGAATCAAAAAACAATTTCAGCTGGGCGAAGCCTTTAGCTATTTTTTTCGCGTTTTCAGAAAAAAGGACCCCTCTCGCCCGGATAGCTTCAACCTGCGGCTCATGCACGGCATTAACAAGATCAGCATTGTGATGTTTTTGTTTTGCTTAATCGTCATGATCGTGCGGGCGTTTACCCGTTAATCCCATTCGTCGTCGTGAATGTAGAATTGTTTCGTGAGCACTGCCTGAGTAAATCAGGGGTTACGGAGGAAACGCCTTTTGGCCCGGATACACTGGTGTATAAAGTGATGGGAAAGGTATTTGCTTTGACCTCACTGGACGCTGAATCATTTTCCTGCAATCTGAAATGCGATCCCGAGCGGGCTCTGGAGTTACGGGAACAATACGACTGGATTGTTCCGGGTTTTCACATGAATAAAAAACACTGGAATACGGTTAATAGTCCGGCGGGAAGTTCGGATGCCCTGATTAGAGAATTAACGGACCATTCCTACGATCTGGTTAAAAGCAGTTTACCCAAAAAATTACAGGCTGAATTAGCTCAGCTTCCCAATTGAAAGCTATGGAAACGATTGCCCTGATCCTGTTATTCATTCCTTATCTGGTGATCCGGTATTTCACGGAAGATCACGACACGCCCGCTGACAAAGATCGTAAGCGTTTCAGGGAAGGTATTGAACTGGTCAAAAACAAGCAATACGAAGAGGCTCACGCCTATTTTTCTCTGCTGATCAATCGTTACCCCAAATCTGCCATTGCGTACCTTTACCGGGGGGTTTCCAATTACTATCTTGGCAATCATTATTCGGCCCTGTACGATTTTACTCATTCTGCCTCATTTGACAACACCGAATGGGAATGTTTTCTGTATAAAGGACTTTCGCATTTGGAACTGGGTGAAACCGATCAGGCTTTTCTGGAGCTGGATAAAGCGGTCTGGCATTCCCGTTCCGAGAATCCAAATGTGCTTCGCTTCAGAGGAGAAGCCCGGTATCGGCTCCGCCAGATGGATGCCGCCCGCCGGGACTGGGAACAGGCCGCTCAGCTGGGCGATGAAAATGCGGCTCATTACCTTCAAATGCACTTTGGTTCGCCAACCCGACTGAAGAAATAAGGTAATTTGGACCGATCTTCATTTATTTTCAAACTTTTTTGAGGGATAGAGTGAATTTGTCAGGTCTTGACAGAAAAGAACGCTATTCGTATGAACGCCACATTACTTTCTGTTAAGCCGTTCCTGAGCGAAGATTTCCTCCTCCAAACTGAAACCGCTCGTGTCCTGTATCATGATTATGCACGAGAAATGCCCATAATTGATTACCATTGCCATCTTCCTCCCGATCAGATTGCTGCGGATAAAAGCTTTGCAAATTTGACCCAGAGCTGGCTTTATGGCGATCATTACAAGTGGCGTGCGATGCGGACTAATGGAGTGGCGGAACGCTATTGCACGGGGGACGCAACCGATTTCGAGAAGTTCCAGAAATGGGCCGAAACGGTTCCTTATACGATGCGAAATCCTCTTTACCACTGGACTCATTTAGAATTGCAGCGGTATTTTGGCATTGATCGCGTTCTGAATGGCCAATCGGCTAAAGGTATTTATGAGGAAGCTACGGCTTTACTGAATACACCGGAGTACACGGTGCGGAACTTACTTCGCCGCATGAACGTGGAAACCGTCTGTACGACGGATGATCCCTCGGATGACCTGAGATTCCACCAGCAAATGGCTCAGGAAGGACTAGACATCAAGGTGTTACCTACCTTCCGCCCCGATAAAGCCATGCTTTCGATTGACGACCCCTCGGACTTCAATGCTTATGTGGATAAAATCGAATCGGTCTCTAACATTTCCATTAGTACGTACGACGATTACGTAGCTGCTCTGCGTCAGCGTCACGATTTCTTTGCTTCGCTGGGCGGCCGCCTGTCTGACCATGGCCTGGAGCATATGTACACGGCGGAATATACGGAATCTGAAATTCGTACGATTTTTGCCAAAGCCCGTAGTGGTCAATTACCCTCGGCAGAAGATCGTCTGAAGTTCAAGTCGGCCATGCTCCTTGAATTTGCCATCATGGATTGGGAGAAAGGATGGACACAACAATATCACCTGGGTGCTTTACGCAATAACAACACCCGTTTGCTGCGTCAGCTCGGCCCTGACACCGGCTGGGATTCCATCGGAGACTTTGGGCAGGCTCGTCCCCTGAGCACCTTCCTGGGGATGCTGGATAACGACGATAAACTCGCCAAAACCATTCTGTATAACCTCAACCCTGCCGACAACGAAGTATTTGCCACGATGATTGGTAATTTCAACGATGGCAGCACGCCGGGTAAAATCCAGTGGGGTTCCGGCTGGTGGTTCCTCGATCAGAAAGACGGCATGGAAAAGCAAATCAACGCTCTTTCCAACATGGGACTGCTGAGTCGATTCCTGGGTATGCTGACGGATTCCCGCAGTTTCCTGTCCTATCCCCGTCACGAATATTTCCGTCGTATTCTTTGCAATATGATTGGTAATGATGTAGAAAATGGCGAGCTACCCGCCGATATGGAATGGCTGGGACAAATGGTTCAGAACATTTGCTACACCAACGCGAAAGAGTACTTCAAGTTTTAACGAAAGAAAGTCAAGTGTATAAAAAACGGCCCGCTGTGACGGGCCGTTTTTAGTTATCGCTTCCCTCGGCTCAGCAGCAGGTTTGCCTTCTGAAGCACCTGAGGGTTTTGACTTTTACTTTTCAGGTAACTCCCCAGATACCTGCACTCATCGGGGCCGGGGCTTCCCAGCCGTTCGTATCGATTCACCCGGTCCACTACCTGGGCCCATTGCTGAGTTTTAATTAAGGCATTGAGTTCCGGAATCAGTGTTCGGTTTTCAATTGATTTTTTATCGAACCCCAGGGTATTCAGGTACGCTCCTAACTTCTGAATACGAGCAGGGCTCATCATCGCGGCACGACTGGAATATAAAGTCGTCATGATGATGTATTCCCCCGTCTTCTTGAGATCTTCCGCCGGGAATTTGGACTTATATAAGGCCAGATGCGTCATGAAGTAATCAAACAAGGGATTCTCGGCATCCAGCAATACTTTTTGAATAGCCGTAAAAGCGGCTTTCGAGGTGTACTCAGCGGGTTTCAGAGCCTGCGTGTACGCCCGCATGGCCTGAATGTTGCTGACCGTATCTTTAGTTATTCGGGTGAAATACCCGTAATCCATCAGGAAACTGGTATTTCTGTCACCCTGCCGAAAACGGTTTTGATAATTCTGAGCCCTTTGTTTCGGATCTGCCACTTTCCCTGCCAGATCAGTCAGGGCCTGCGTAGCGTTTTCCGTACTCTGGGCGTGAATCAGCTTCACATTCGGATCAAAAAACAAAAACAGGGGTAAGGAAGGAACAAACAGATTCTGTTTGGCAAGAAAAGCCTGAGCCTCGGGTGAATTCACGTCCAGCTTGTAGCTTACAAACCGTTCGTTGAATGCTTTTCCGACCGAAGCGTTTTTAAATGTCGGAATAAAACTCTCGCAGACGTGGCAGGTGGGCGAATACACTTCCAGAAAAACCAGCTTTCCCTGAGCTTTGGCCTGCGTGAAAGGGTTGCGGAGGTTTCCCTGAATGAAGTTCACGCCCTGACCGAAGGCGGAAGTAGTGATAAGTAATAAACCTAAAAGGCGACTGAGTGTACGCATGAAGCGTTAGAATTTGATCGTTTGAAGTCTGGGAAGCTTCCTTCCATCAGGCGGAGTTAACCTTTTCAAACGACCAAACTAACGAATAATCTATTATTTGGTACCGTTGCGTTGCAACTCTTCCAGTTCAGCTTTCAGATTACGGCTCAGGATTTTACAAACGTCATGGATTTGCTCCGCCATTTTCTTATCGCCCGTAGCAGACACCACCGAATCAGCTACGCCAGACATGATCTCAATATAGAACTGTTTCATGTCTCCCACTTCCATGTCTTTCGTCCACAAATCCAGTTTCATCGTTGCCCGGTGGTAACGATCCCAGGTTGCAATAGAAACGGCCTGAGTATCATTCAAACCTTCGTTTGGGTTATCAGATGCATCCCAGTAAATTTTATTGGGAACGTTATTTTCGTCTAACTCAACGTCAAAATGGATTTCTGCTTTTTTCATAAAAGAATGGCATGCTTGCCCGTTTCAAAAAATTAATCAGGTTAGTAAAGGGGGAAACCTTCCGATAAGTTCCTTCTTTATCGTTGTTTGTTGTGAGTTGATAGTTATGGGTTGGTTTTCTTCGTAGAAATTAGTTGATATTCCGCTGCCAGCTTTTTCGCTGGCAGCAACCAGTCCAGTATGAGGAAAGGGGCTACCAGCGAAAAAGCTGGTAGCGGAAATATTCAGACAATAATCTAAACTTACTGCTGTCCAAAAACCTTTTTCAACAAATCAGTTACCCGGGCCTGTGGGTTCTCACGAATTTTCGCTTCTTCCTGCTCCACCAGTTTAAATAACCCGTCAATCGCTTTACGAGTGGCGTAGTCATTCAGGTCAGGGTTCAGTTTCTGAGGTACAATTGGCAATTTATTATAGCTCGTTACAATGGTACCGTAATATCTGGTGGCCTGCGTCTTTTCAATCGAAGTCTGAATGATCGGCGAAAATTCCTTGTAAAGAGCATCAAAAGACGTACGCTTCAGGTATTCCGTTGCGGCATTTTTATCTCCTTTCAGAATCGTAATGGCATCTGGAATAGTCATTTTCGTAATGGCATCTACGAAAATGGGAAATGCTTTTTTCGAAGCATCTTCGGCCCCCCGATTCAGGGTTAACACAAACTGATCCACTTGTTTTCCTAAACCAATCTTCCGTAAAGTGCTTTCAGCTTTCTGAACCTCAGGCGGTAACAGAATTTTAATTAAAGAATTTTTAAAGAATCCATCGGTTTGGGAAGCCTGATCAGATCCCTTGCGAATGCCCAGGGTTAAAGCTTCTTTAAGACCTTTGGCAATTTCATCCGAGCCTATACCCGTGGAAGAGGAGCTTTGGTTTAAAATGGTTCCTGCCTTCTGAAGAATCCCGCCCAGGCCACTTTTTCGGGGAGCTGCCTGCGTAGTATCGTTCTGGGCCTGAGCCATTTGAGTAGTCAATCCTAGTACTAACAGACTACCAACCCATGTTTTTACTCGTTTCATAAAGATTCGTGTGGTTGATGTTTTAAATTGGGTCAAGACTTTTTGTGTAGTTTTGAGCTGCAAAAGTAGAGCAAAATCGAAACATCCTGCCAGTTATTGCGATTGTGTTTACAAAGCGGTAAGCTCATCTATAGCTTATCATCAATCAAATTACTGATACTGACTCCTTACGTAAAAAAATGAATACCATTACTGCCGAGATTATTACGATTGGGGATGAAATTCTGTTCGGACAAATCACCGATACCAATACCCAGTGGATCGGAGCCGAATTATCGGCCATTGGCGTTCGGACGATTCGCAAAAGTTCCGTGGGTGATAACAAGTTCGACATCCTGCGTATTCTGGCCGAAGCCGAACAGCGGGCGGATATTGTGATCATGACGGGGGGACTGGGCCCGACCAAAGACGACATCACGAAAACGACGCTTTGTGAGTATTTCAATACCACGCTGGCTATTAACGAAGAAGCTCTGGTTTTTGTGACTGAATTTTTCCGAAAAAGAGGTCGTGAGATCACGGACATCAATAAAGGTCAGGCCGCGTTGCCCTTGAATGCAACGTACGTTCCTAATACCCGTGGCACTGCTCCGGGGATGTGGTTTCAGGAGCGTAATACCATTTTCGTTTCCCTGCCCGGGGTTCCTCACGAAATGCGGGGCCTGATGACGGATGAAATCATTCCCCGCATTAAAGCGTCGTTTGAGCTTCCCGTCATTTACCACAAGATGATCAAGACGATTGGGATCGGTGAATCCTATCTGGCGGAGCGGATTGAAGACTGGGAAGATGCCCTTCCATCGCATATCAAACTGGCCTACCTGCCCTCTATGGGGATGGTAAAGCTGCGACTGACGGCCACCGGAACGAACGTGCACATCCTCGAAAAAGAAGTACAGGAGCAGGTAATAAAAGTTTTACCTTTACTTTCGTCCTTCGTTTTTGGTTATGATTCGGATGAATTCGAAGAAGTCGTCGCGGAGCTATTGAAAAAGTCAGGGCATACTCTCTCCGCGGCGGAAAGCTGTACCGGGGGTTATGTTTCTCACCTGATTACCAAGGTTCCGGGAAGTTCAGCCTACTTCGAAGGTGCAGTGGTCAGTTACTCCAACGAAGCTAAAATGCACACGCTGGATGTTCAGGAGCAAACGCTACTGGCCCACGGAGCCGTTTCGGAAGCAACCATTCGCGAAATGGCCGAAGGCGTTCGTAAGCGTTTTCAGACTACCTTTGGCCTGGCAACCAGTGGAATTGCCGGTCCCGACGGGGGCACCCCCGACAAACCCGTGGGAACGGTCTGGATCGCACTGGCTACGGATCAACAAACGATCACCAAAAAGCTTACTCTGGGAGGAACCCGCGAACAAAACATTCATCAGGCAGCGATTACGCTGCTGAATGTGTTACGAAAAGTTCTGCTCAATATTCCTTTGGATTAATTGCTGAAATGACCCTGAATTTCGATTTCAGCGGCGTTTTATAAACACAGTTTTCTTATGACTGAGATTCTCATGCCTGCCATGGGCGAAAGCATCCACGAAGCAACCGTATTAACCTGGCTTAAAAAACCCGGTGATCACGTGGAAATAGATGAACCTCTGCTGGAAGTAGCGACGGATAAAGTGGATACGGAGATTCCCTCCACTCACACCGGAATACTGAAGGAAATTCTGATTCAGGAAGGACAAGTGGCCGTGATAGGAAAGCCCATCTGCCGCGTGGAAAGTGCGGAAGCCCCGGTGGCTGAGGCAAAGCCCGCCACGGAAACGCCTGCCCCCGATGAAAACAGCAGTCCCGAAGAAGTGGCCAGCTTTCTGGAAAGTAATGTCCACGCGGCGGCGGCTTCACTGGGCCCACGCTTCGAAACTCCTGCGAGTCAAAGCCGTTATTACTCGCCTCTGGTGCTGACCATTTGCGAGAAGGAAGGCATTTCGATGGAAGAGCTTAATGCTCTACCGGGTACGGGAGCTGACGGTCGGGTCACGAAGAATGACATTCTCGATTACGTCGCAAACCGATCTACTCACCCCCTAACTCCAAAAGCTCCTCCTACCACTCCCGCTCCGCAGTCCGCTCCTGTCACGGCTCCAAAACCCGCGACGGTCAGCAGTGGTAACGTAGAGATTATTGAGATGGATCGCATGCGGAAAATCATTGCCGAGCGAATGGTAGATTCCAAACGCATTGCTCCGCACGTCAGCAGCTTCGTTGAAACGGATATGACTACCCTTTCCCGCTGGAGAGACCGAATGAAGGTTCAGTTTCAGAAGGAATATGGCGAAAATCTGACTTATACTCCCCTGCTAATTGAGGCGGTGGTGAAAGCCATCAAAGATTTTCCGATGATTAACAGCTCTGTAGAAGGCGATAAAATTCTAGTTAAGAAGGCCGTTAATATTGGCATGGCCGTTGCCTTGCCTAACGGTAACCTGATCGTTCCCGTGATTCATAACGCGGATCAGTATAATCTGGTAGGATTAACCAAAAAGATTAATGATTTGACGAAACGGGCTCGGGAAAACAAGTTGAAAGCGGATGATTTAGCCGATGGTACCTATACGGTCTCGAACATTGGTTCTTTCGGTAATCTTATGGGAACTCCCATTATCCTGCAACCGCAGGTAGCAATCATGGCTTTTGGCGTAATTCAGAAGAAACCAGCCGTCCTTGAAACGCCCGAAGGTGACGTCATCGCCATTCGTCAGAAAATGTTTATTTCTCATTCCTATGATCACCGCATCGTCGATGGCTCGCTGGGAGGACAATTCGTGAAACGCGTTTCCGATTATCTGGAGAACTTCGATGCTGATCGTAAGCTGATTTAATTCAGATCTGTAACTAACAAAAAGGACGATTCTTGCGAATCGTCCTTTTTTGTTAGTTCCGGAAAAGCTTCTGTTAAGCTTCCATTGCCTCTAGTTCCTTCGTCTTAACGGGCTTCAGGCGAATGATGTGCATCCAGTGAAGCGTTTTGATGACCGGGTAAGTAGGATCAAATTCAAACCATTTTGACGCGAAGTTTACCTGGTTAGGTAACTTGTGGTGGTTGTTCTGGAATAATTCTCCCATCATCAAAAAGTCCAGAATCAGCGAGTTACGAGATTTATCGTTGTTGTCGTAGTTCTGATAACCGTATTTGTGACCACTCCAGTTTACGATTGCTCCGTGAACGGGACCCATCAGGAAGTGGATAGGCAACAGGAAGAAAAACGCCCAGTGCATATCAAACCAGATGAAAGCAGCAATGTAAATCAAAGAATAAGCCGTACCCCAGAAAATGCGTGAAAACCAGGAATCACCAATTTTCTCGATGGTATTCCAGTACGGATAATTACGGTCAAACTGCGGTTCAATTTTAGTTCTACCAAAAAGAATCGCGTTATAAATGTCTTTCGTCTTCCACATCATCGTGAAAGCGTTGCTTGAGTTGTGAGGTGAGTGAGGATCTCTCGGGCCATCGCTAAAGGCATGGTGCATCCGGTGAAGGATGGCGTACCCTTTAGGACTCAGGTAACTCGACCCCTGAGAAATGTAGGTAAGCAGGTAGAAGAACCGCTCCCAGAACTTGTTCATCGTAAACATCTTGTGAGCAGAGTAACGATGCAAAAAGAAGGTCTGGCTAAACAGCGACAGGTACCAGTGAATAATAAATGTTGGAATAATTAGTTGCATTTCGGCAGAATTAAAATTGTACCAGTGACAAAGTTAGTAATCAAACTCCAGCTTTGGCAGGATAGTTGCAAATGTTTATAAAATATTCAAAAAATTTTCTTTACCACTAATTCCCGATATTATAAAGTAGTCATGGCGTAATAAACCAAATTGGCTCCCATTTTCAGGGCCTGCTGACGAACCGCCTCCGGGTCATTGTATACACTCTGATCTTCCCAGCCGTTGCCCAGATCGCACTCGTAACTAAAGAAACAAACCAGTTTTCCCTGCCAGATCAGCCCCCAGCCCTGCGGCGATTTTCCGTCGTGCTCATGAACTTTGGGAAGTCCGTTCGGAAAGGGAAATTTAGCTTTGTACAGCGGGTGATTAAAAGGTAACTCAATGAAATTCAACTCCGGAAAGACTTTCTTCATTTCACGCCGGACGAATTTCTCAAGCCCATAATTATCATCAATGTGTAGAAATCCACCAGCGATGAGATACTTACGTATATTCTGGGCTTCGGATTCGGTAAACACCACATTTCCGTGCCCGGTCATGTGTACGAAGGGGTAATTGAACAGCTCGGGGCTACCCGGCTCGACAATATCCTCTTCGGCTGCCAGATTCGTCTTCAGGTTCTGATTACAGAATTTAATCAGGTTGGGTAAGGAGGTTTTATTGCCGTACCAGTCGCCCCCACCGCCGTATTTGAGACGGGCCATGCGAAGGGAAGTCTGCTGAGCCCAGGTATTCAGGCTAACCAGGCAAACCATTATCAGTATCGTTGCAGCAATCCGTTTCAGCTTCATAAGCTTACTGATTCATCAGATCAAGCGTGTGAACGGCGACAAGACCCGCCGTTTCGGTCCGTAATCGACTGTTACCCAGACTAACCGGCTGAAAGCCCGCCTGTTTGGCGTCTTCAATTTCGGAAGCAATGAAGTCTCCTTCCGGTCCGATCAAGATAACGTAATCTTTGCCTGGAATGATTTCCGACTTCAATAGTTTTCGGTCGTCATCTTCCAGATGAGCAATGAATTTCTGCGAGTCCGGATTGACTTCTTTCAGAAAATCTTTCCAGGAAATAAGTCCTTCCAGGCCAGGTAAGGTCCAGCTCAGGGATTGTTTCATCGCGGAGACTGCGATTTTCTGCAGGCGTTCCAGATGAATGGATTTTCCTTTCCAATACCGTTCATCGGTGCGTTTGGTCAGAATAAAACTTACGCGGCTTACGCCTACTTCCACGCATTTTTCCAGCATCCATTCAATCCGGTCCAGATCTTTGGTCGGCGTAATCGCCAGGTGAATGGAGTACGGAAGCGTTTCATGCTTTTGTTCCGATCGGATGCGGACCGTACAGTGTTTAGGATCAGGGTTTACTATTTCAGCTTCGTAAAGACTGCCCTTCCCGTCCACAATTTTTATAGCATCACCCGTCCCCAGCCGCATGACTTTCACGGCGTGACGGGATTCTTCTTCCGACAGAGACAGACGTTCCTGAAGGTCTGGTTCAAAAAATAAATGCATAGCACTAAATCAGTGAATGATGATCAGTGTCACCATTCACTGATCGGTAATGAAAGATTATTCTTCCTCATCCATACTGTGGAAAGAATAGAGCGTGGGGTCCAGTTCCAGCTGACCAGCGGTGAAGTCCGTAACAAATTTTTCGATGACCTGGTCGCTCAATGCTTCCACATTCAGGCAAATGTCCAGTTCTACCGTACCTTCTTCGGGATTCACTTCCGTTTCGAGGTGTTCCGTTACTTTAATTTCTTCGTTTTCCTCGATTTCTTCGATGATTTCCGTAATCAGTAATTCTACTTCCTCATCAATCTCGTCATTCGCCTGGTAGGCTTCATCACGCTGATCGATGGGAACATACAGAGGATGCTCCTGCGTGGCCCGGCGTTCGGCTTCTTCGTACACCAGACTACTGTGGTGCAGACGGAGCGTATACAACACCGCGTCGAAAATTACTTCCTTACCTTCATGGTTGCCAACAAATTGAAAGTGAGCATATTCATCTCCCGTTGGTTCGTCCAGATCAGGGTCTTCGGTGTAAACAAAAGAATGGCCGCCCTGGCGGATTTCTTCTTTCAATTGCTGAATAGCTGAGGAGTCGTAGCCGGAGTTTTCTGCAGTCGGCATATAGTTTTGCATTGGTTTGAGAGCCAAAGTACGAAAAAAAAGCCCGCAATGTCTGCGGGCTTTTTCCTATTTTTTTAACTGAAAAGTGATTTAACGAAGCATTAACAGCTCCCGGTATTTCACTAAAGGCCATTCATCGTCATCCACGATGAGCTCCAGCTTATCGACGTTGTAACGTACTTTATCGAAGTAGTCCTTCACTTCGGTTCCATAGAGTCTGGCCTGTTCTTCGCTGTCGGTAATGGCATTGGCCTTTTTACGGGCTTCCGTCATCTCGTCCACCAGAATCTGAATCTGAGCCGTGTGTTCGGCAATCCGTTTGATGGTTTCTACCGTCGGAGCGTAGTATTTCTCATCGATGCCAATGTCTTTCTGACCTTTCACGTTTTCTACCAGCTTGGTTTGGTATTTCAAAGCCGTAGAGATGATGTGATTCATCGCCAGATCACCAATCACGCGGGACTCAATCTGGATTTTCTTGATGTAATTTTCCAGTTCGATTTCGTAGCGGGCATGGAGTTCTTTTTCCGTGAAGATGCCGTATTTCTCAAAAAGATTCACGACTTCCTTACGGGTATACACGGCCAGGGCTTCCGGAGCGGAACGGATGTTGGATAAGCCACGGCGTTCGGCTTCTTCTACCCAGTCATCCGAGTAGCCATTTCCTTCGAAAATGATGCGTTTGGAAGCGGTGATGTATTTTTTCAGCACTTCAACGATCGCCAGCTCTTTCTTTAGATCCGTATTGATTAGCTCATCCACATCCTTGCGGAACTGCATCAGCTGATCGGCCACGATCGTATTCAGGATCGTCATTGCTGAGGCCGAGTTCGCCGAAGATCCGACGGCTCTGAACTCGAATTTATTCCCCGTAAAGGCGAATGGTGAGGTACGATTCCGATCCGTGTTATCCAGCAACAGCGAAGGTACTTTATTGATCCCCAGTTTCAGATACACGTTATCCCCTTTTTCGAGCTTGAACTCAGTCATGGGGGGCATGTTTTCGATGGTATCAATGACGCGGCTCAGCTCAGAACCCAGGAAAACGGACATGATCGCTGGCGGAGCTTCATTGGCTCCCAGCCGGTGTTCGTTACCTGCCGTAGCGATGGTTGCCCGTAACAGGTCGGCGTGATCATGAACGGCCTTCACTACGCAAACCAGGAAGCTTACAAAACGCAAGCTTTCCTTCGGTTTGGTACTTGGGCCCAGTACGTTAATACCCGTATCCGTCGCTAAAGACCAGTTGTTGTGTTTCCCGGAGCCGTTAATTCCTGCGAAAGGCTTTTCGTGGAATAATACCTTGAACTTATGGCGAGAGGCAATTTTCTGCATCAGGTCCATCAGTAAGGCATTATGATCGCAAGCCAGATTTACTTCTTCAAACGTGGGAGCTACCTCAAACTGAGCGGGAGCTACTTCGTTGTGACGCGTGCGTACGGGAATACCCAAACGCTGAGCCTCTACCTCGAAATCTACCATGAAGGCGTTCACGCGTGGGGGAATCGAGCCGAAGTAATGATCTTCCAGTTGCTGACCTTTCGCGGGCGAATGTCCGAAAACGGTACGACCCGCCATTAATAAGTCAGGGCGAGCGTTAAACAAAGCTTCATCTACCAGAAAATATTCCTGCTCCGCTCCCAGCGTTGGGATTGTCTTTTCGGTATTCCGATCGAAATACTCACTCATGACTTTCGTTGCCGCTTTGTCAATGAGTTCAATCGACTTCAATAAAGGCGTTTTGTAATCCAGAGCTTCGCCCGTGTACGCTACGAATACACTGGGAATACAAAGGGTTGACGTTCCAGCGGGGTTTTCAAGAATAAAGGCCGGCGACGAAGAATCCCAGGCCGAATAGCCCCGAGCTTCGAAGGTACTGCGAATGCCTCCGTTGGGAAACGAACTGGCGTCCGGTTCCTGCTGAACCAGAGCCGAGCCTTTGAATTTTTCAATGGCTTTACCCGTACCCGGAACAATATCAAAGAACGCATCGTGCTTTTCGGCGGTCGTTCCCGTCAGGGGCTGAAACCAATGCGTATAGTGGGAAGCTCCCTTGGATAAGGCCCATGACTTCATGGCAGCAGCCACTTCATCAGCAGTATCGCGGTCTATTTTGTGGCCTTCTTTAATCGACTTGGTAATCCGTTGAAACGTATCCGGACTCAGCAGAGACCGCATGGCTTCTTCATTGAAGGTTAGGCTGCCAAAGTACTCCGTAACTTTTTCAGAGGGAACTTTGACCGTGGGCAACTGCCGGGACTGAGCCAGGCTTAATGCCTTAAAACGTGCTAATGCCATAGAATGGTAATTAGTGTCGGGGTATTAGAGTTTAAAGAGGTCTCAACTTGGTCATACGTACGAAAGATGGACTTCGGTCGAAATGCAAATCTGCAAAAAATTAATTCTTCCCTACCTATGCTCTTGGTAAAATACAATTCCAAATGTATAAAAATTACCTCATCCCATAAATGAATATTATGAAAAAGGAAGAGTGCATTTTTATGATCAACCCTTAAAAAGGAGACATTTTTGTTAAAATGAGCTTAAATTCAACTGGTTTTCCCTGAAAAATTATGGATTTGATGGTTTTCCAGAAAAAATTTTAGCTCAAACAAAAATTTATATTAACAAAATAAAGATATAGTTGTACATTTTAAATAATTCAGAACATTTTAACATAAAAACGAATAATTCACCAAATAATGATTTGGAAAAGTACTTAATGTCGACTTAGATTTGACCCGTCAATCGAACGAATCGTTTCATATTTCTCATATAACAAAACCATGGCAAAAGCTAAATTGGAGTATATCTGGCTCGACGGATACAAGCCCATGCAAAGCCTCCGCAGCAAGACTAAAATTGTTGATGATTTCTCAGGAAAATTAGAAGACCTGGACATGTGGTCTTTTGATGGTAGCTCTACCGAACAGGCCCCAGGTCGTGCTTCCGATTGCTTGCTCAAGCCCGTATTTGTTTGCAAAGATCCTGCCCGTTTAGGTGGCAATGGCTGGTTGGTTATGTGTGAGGTGTTGAATGCAAATGGTACGCCACACGAGTCTAACGGTCGTGCAACGATCGATGACGATGATAATGATTTCTGGTTTGGTTTCGAGCAGGAATACTTCCTGTGGGATCCCGAAACGAATAAACCTCTGGGCTTCCCAGCGGGTGGATACCCAGCTCCCCAGGGACCTTACTATTGCAGCGTAGGGGCAGGTAAGGCTGTCGGACGCGAAATTATTGAAGAACACCTGGAGGTTTGCCTTCAGGCGGGTCTGAACGTCGAAGGAATCAACGCTGAAGTAGCCTTAGGTCAGTGGGAATTCCAGGTATTCGCTAAAGGTGCTCAGCAAGCAGGCGATGAAACCTGGGTGGCCCGTTACCTGCTGGAACGCATCGGTGAAAAATATAACGTAGTTATCAACTGGCACTGCAAGCCCCTGGGAGCTCTGGACTGGAACGGCTCAGGCATGCACGCGAACTTCTCCAATACCCTGCTGCGTACGGCTGGAAGCCGCGAAGCGTACGAAACCGTACTCGAAGCATTCCGCCCCGTGGTAAAAGAACACGTAGCGGTATACGGTCCTGATAACCACCTGCGTTTGACGGGTAAGCACGAAACGGCTGCCATCAACAAATTCTCCTGGGGTATCTCTGACCGTGGTTCCTCGATCCGTGTCCCCATCGCTACGGTTGAACGTGGCTGGAAAGGCTGGTTAGAAGATCGTCGTCCCAACTCCGCTGCTGATCCTTATAAAGTAGCTGCCCGTATCATCAAAACGGTTAAAGGTGCAGAATAATCTGCTTTGATATAGATTACTGAAGCCTCCGATGCAAGTCGGAGGCTTTTTTATTAGCTCAAACTGAACAAATTAGGTATTTTTGCAACTTATATGAGCAACTGCGGAACTCAGCCGGAGTTTTACGCCTTTTATTCTTCCCAAAAGCGGGATGATTCCATGAAAAAAGTAGCATTTTATACCCTGGGTTGTAAACTTAACTTTTCTGAAACGTCGACCATTGCCCGGAATTTCGAAGAGAAGGGTTACCAACGCGTCGAGTTCAATCAGACTCCAGATATCTTCATTATTAATACCTGCTCCGTAACGGATAACGCGGACAAGAAGTGCAAGAAAATCGTTCGTGAAGCTCAGCGGATTAATCCCGACGGTTACGTGGCGATTGTGGGCTGCTATGCCCAGTTGAAACCGCAGGAGATTGCTACCATCCCCGGTGTGGATGCTGTTCTGGGGGCTGCCGAAAAATTCCGGCTGGTGGAGTTACTGGATGAATTTCAGAAAGAACCCACCGGTGAAGCCCGCGTGTATAATTCTAATATTGAGGAGGTTGTCGATTATCATGCCAGCTATAGCCTGAATGATCGCACCCGAACTTTTCTGAAAGTTCAGGACGGTTGTGATTATCCCTGCTCCTACTGCACCATTCCCCTGGCCCGTGGTGCCAGCCGCAGCGATACGATTGAAAATGTGCTGAAAGCCGCCCGTGAAATCGCGGAACGTGGCGTCAAAGAAATTGTGTTAACGGGGGTTAACATCGGTGACTTTGGCATTCAGAATGGAATTCGGAATGAGCGTTTCGCGGATCTGGTGAAAGCTCTGGACGAGGTGGATGGCATCGACCGTTTCCGGATTTCATCCATCGAGCCCAATCTACTGACCGACGAAATTCTGGAATTCATCAGTACGTCCAAACGTTTTGTTCCTCATTTCCACGTGCCGCTGCAATCGGGTAGTAACCGGGTGCTTGCACACATGAAACGCCGGTACCGCCGCGAACTATACGCAGAGCGGGTTACCAAAATTAAAGAGCTGATGCCTCAGGCCTGCATTGGAGTAGATGTGATTGTCGGTCACCCCGGTGAAACTCAGGACTTATTCCTGGAAACGTATCAGTTTTTGCAGGAGTTACCTATTTCGTATTTACACGTCTTTACTTATTCCGAGCGTCCTAATACGTCAGCCCTGGAGATTAAACCATCCGTACCTGGCTCCCAACGGGCCGAGCGTTCGAAGATGTTACATATTCTGTCCGATAAAAAACGCCGGGCATTTTATGAAACGCAGCTCGGCAATACCTTACAGGTTCTTTTTGAGGAAGAAATTGAAAATGGTCAGATGCAGGGCTGGACGGAAAATTACGTTCGCATTACGGCTCAGTATGATCCTTTGCTGATCAACGAAATCAAAACCGTTCAGTTAACAACGATTGCCGAAAATGGACTGGTAGAAGTGGAAGAACCGCAATGGATCGAAGCTCATTATTAACATTACATCCATACCATTTATATGAAAAGGGAGCCCCGCAATGCAGGGCTCCCTTCGTATTCTATGCAACAAAACCACCGGAAAACCGGTGGCTCTGTCGGGATTGAGACTTATGCCTCGATTAAAAATTCGTCGTGTTGACTTACATCCAGACCCATTTTCTCGTCGTCTTCGGTCACACGAAGGGGAAGGATTTTATCCGTTAACCATAACAGGAAGTAAGAAGCTCCAAAAGCGAATACTGACACGATAACCAGAGCGATCATGTGAGCCTTGAACGTGTCGAACGCACCGTAAGCCAGACCATCCACGGCTACGGCCGAGTTAACCGATTTTGTAGCGAAGATACCCGTCATGATCATACCTACCATACCACCGATACCGTGACAGGGGAATACGTCAAGCGTATCATCCAGAGCACCTTTGGCTTTCAGGTGAGCAAAATAGTTGGAAACGATACCGGCTACGGTGCCAATGAATAAGGCAACAGGAACCGTTACGAAACCAGCCGCTGGCGTGATGGCAACCAGACCAACTACTGCCCCAATACAGAATCCTAACGAAGACACTTTCTTACCTTTCGCAGCATCGAATAATACCCAGGCTAATCCGGCAGTGGCAGCAGCGAAGTTCGTAGTAGCGAACGCTGAAACCGCTAAGGGTGAAGCACCTACCGCTGAACCTGCGTTGAAACCGAACCAGCCTACCCATAACAGAGCCGTACCTAACAATACGAAGGGAATGTTAGCCGGAGGCAGGAAGTTAGCTTCCATGTGTGACTTCCGGCGTTTGAGGTACATGGCTCCCGCTAAAGCAGCCCAGCCCGCAGACATGTGAACCACCGTACCACCAGCAAAATCAAGTACACCCAGTTTCGCCAGGAAACCTTCGGGATGCCAGGTCATGTGTGCCAGGGGACTGTACACGAAAACGCTGAACAGAACCATGAACAGTACATAGCTGCGGAAGTTAATCCGCTCGGCCATCGAACCCGTTACCAAGGCTGGAGCAATCACCGCAAACTTCAACTGGAATAAAGCAAACAAGGCCAGAGGAATGGTGGGTGCCAGAGCCCAAGGCTTACCGTCCAGTACCCCTCTCCACATGAAGAAGGTGGCAGGATTACCAAATATTCCGTAATCACCAATTTTTACGGAATCCCCGAAGGCAATACTAAAGCCAATCACAACCCAGAGTAAGGAAATCACGCCCATGCCGATGAAGCTCTGGAACATGGTTGAGATCACGTTCTTGGCGTTTACCATTCCGCCGTAGAAATACGCCAGACCGGGCGTCATCAGTAATACAAATGCAGAAGCAACAATCATCCAGGCTATATCTCCCGTATCGAGCCCTTCCGTGTGAATCTGGGTCGGCAGATTCGGCATAAAAGCTCCCAATAAACTGACTGCGGCCAGTATAATCAGTGGAACGTACGATGGTTTTTGCATAGAAGTCAGATAATTAATGTTTGATGAGTAACGATATTAACGATGAGAGAAAAGTTTAGAATTTAACAATCGCATGCATGCCAATGGTGGACTGACTATTCTTGGTGTAGGCACCGTTGCTGTCTTCGAATTTCTGCAGAGTGCCGGCGATTTTAGGATAGGTATCCATCCGGAATTCTGGTTTCAGTAACAAGTGTCCATCAGCTAAGGTGAAATTGGCCGTTACCGTGAATGAATTAACGGAGGTACCTAACTCATCGGCATTTCTTACGGCACGATCACCTTTTTTATTGTCAAAGTACTCATAACGAACGCCTAAGCCAAATTTTTCGGTAAAGGCGAAGTTACTGTACGCCGCTACTCCACCCCATTTGGGAGTTGAAGTTGCATTATCACCCGGTTCTGTGGTTTTATTAGTGCCATAGGCCGCATTTAACCCTAAAAAGAAACGGTCCGTAATTTGATAGGTTGTTGCCAAATCGAACAAAGAATAGAAATTTCCTTTGGCTGGAGTGCCCATTTTCGAATATTCATTACTGCCAATCCAGTTCAAATATACATTAAAATTGGTTACGGGCGAGAAGAAAAATTGAGATATAATTCCCTTAGCTTTATTATTATCATTGATATTGTCAATATTATTAACCACGCCAGCCATCAAATACGCTTTTTCACTGAAAGAGTACTGTGCTTTCGCACCTACGTGATAAAAAGGACCATTATTGAACAGATTTGATAGCGAGTAGTTGTAGTTTACCGGAGCATCAATCACTTCATACCCGATGTGCGTACCAAATTGTCCGGCCGTTATTGAAAATTTACCATTAAACTTATACGTCAGATACGCCTGCTTAATCGCTAATGCAGTAGAACCATTTGACCCGAGCGGGCTTAAGAAATTTCCGTAGTTGGCGATATCCGAGTTCGGACCGAACGTCAGATCGGCTACGGCATCCAGTTTATCACTGGTGTAAGCGACCTTTGTCTGAATGAGTCCCAGCGAAAACTGGCCTGAACGCTGATCGAAGGCACGGGCGTTTCCTACTTTGGGTGATCCATCTTCGTTAAACCCGGAGTTACCCAGATTCATGCCAGAAGCCGGATTATTCAGGTTAGCCATGTAATAGGTATCAATGTAACCCGAGAAGGTCAGCTTTCCCTCTTCCTTTGTTTCCTTACCCTCTACTCCGGCAGGGGCTTGCTTGGTTGTATCCCTGGCTGCGGCCTGCGTTGATTTTTTAGGTTTTAATGTTTGCTTCGATTCTGGATAAATTTCAGCAAATGCTGGATACATACAAAACAAAGAAAAGATTGAAATAGCGACCTTTTTCATTATATAATTTTGTTTACATTAATAATAATGGAGGTTTAAATATTGATCAAATATTATGTCAAAATGAAATAAATGCAAATTATAGGTTTCAAAATGTTGGTTTTACAGAATAAAAATTGTAAATTCTTTAAATATAAATATTTTTTATAAGTTAAATGTATTTAAACTACACTTATAATAAGCTTGCATAATATTCCGATTATACGTTAGTTTGCAAAATTTTTTATAAATTAACGTATGGTAGTCATACTAGGATAAGTGCAAAAAAAAAAGGACGAGCCTTGCTCGTCCTTTAAAAATCATTGACGTCGATTTATCGACTTACCCTGTCTTTGAAGGAATTCATTTCCCTCAAAGTATCTGTTCTTTATTACTCGTCGTGCAACCAGGCTTTCTTAGACATCAGTGTATCTTCATCCTCTTCATTCTCCGGATCCGGTACACAACAATCTACTGGACATACGGCTGCACACTGAGGTTCTTCGTGGAATCCAATGCACTCCGTACATTTATCCGTAACAATGTAATAAAATTCTTCAGAGAAGGGAGTCTGAGCTTCTTTAGCACTCACCACGGTCCCGTCGCCCAATTCGACGTCCACCAGAGCAGTCCCGCCCGCAAAAGTCCAGGATACGCCGCCTTCGTAGATGGCTGTGTTTGGGCATTCGGGTTCGCAGGCACCGCAATTGATGCACTCGTCGGTAATCATGATGGCCATGTCAGTCGCGTTTAGTAATTTCGTAGCCTATTAATCCAATCGGATAACAAATGTAATTAAATAAAGTTTGGGGCTCAAAAAAATCTGAATTATCCCCCCGACGTATTATTTATTAAAGGAAACTCATGTTAGTAAACCATAGAATACAGGCTCTTTCCCAGCTGGGAAACTGGCTTACCGATGAACAAAATGCGGCACAAATACAGGAATGGTCTGAATTTGCAAACCGTAAGAACGGCTGGTTCACGCCAGAATTAGTTCAGCTAAGTCTAAGGGAAATAGCTCGTCATTTTCTCACGACCAACGCTCTGGAGGAATGGACTCAACGCTATCCCGCCCTGCACGCATCCGTTACTCCTAAAAAAATCGGGCTAGTACTGGCCGGGAACCTGCCCGCCGTTGGGTTTCACGATGTGTTATGCGTATTAATTTCGGGTCATCACGCCTACATCAAGCCCAGCTCACAGGATGAAGTGCTGATTCGGGCCTTGCTGAAAAAACTGGTGGAGCTCGAGCCCGCTTTCGCAGAACAGATTACGTTTACGGAGTTAATGAAGGAAGTAGACGCCATGATTGCGACGGGTTCGGATAATTCCGCCCGCTATTTCCATTATTATTTTGCAAAAAAACCACACATCATTCGTAAGAATCGCACTTCAGTAGCCATTTTGACGGGTACAGAAACCAGCGAGGAGCTCTTCAAACTGGGGCAGGATATTCTAATGTATTATGGACTGGGCTGTCGGAATATTTCCAAGGTATATGTACCCAGTGATTATGACTTCACGCCTTTTTTCGAAGCCATTGCTTCGCTGGAGTCGGTCACCAATAATCATAAATACGTTCATAACTACGATTATAACCGCTCGATTTACCTGGTAAACCGCACGCCTTTTCTGGATAATGGTTTTCTTTCCGTCACCGAGAGTGCGTCTCTGGTTTCACCCCTTTCCGTTCTGTTTTACGAACGCTACGAAAGTCTGGAAACCCTGAAAGGCGAACTTCAGTCCCTGGAAGAAAAAATTCAGTGCGTGGTTAGTCGGGATTTTCCGGGCAGTATTCCCTTCGGAACGACGCAGTCGCCTCAACTCTGGGATTATGCAGACGGCGTGGATACTTTACAGTTTTTAACTGAGATTTCTTAACAGCAAGGGCCGGGTAATAACCCGGCCTTTATCTTTTCATTCCGGATTAAACAGGGCCAGCATTTGGTCCAACCCGTCTGGCGAATGCATGGCCTGCGTTTGATTGAGGGTCATTTGAGCAATTGCTCCCGCTCGTCTGCACATATTTTTTTCATAGCAGGCAATGGCTGACAACGGTTCCTGAAATTCATGTAGGGCACTGGCCAATTCCAGGGCGTCGAGCATCGCCATATTTACGCCTTCGCCCGCGTAAGGCGGCATCAGGTGAGCCGCATCTCCGATCATCGTCAGATTAGGTAAGGCTCCCCACTGCTGGTCAGGCGGCATGCAATACTGAGGTCGCGGTATGAAGGCCGGTTCGGCATTTTCAAACAACGTTGCCCACAGCGGATCCCAGTCGAAAAATTCAGTTGTAAACCATTGGGTTACGGCGGAGGTATCCGTGAAATCAATGCCACTATTTTTAGCCCAGCATTCATCCGTTTGGCAACCCGTGTAAAACACGACACTGCCATCTCCTTTAGAACTTACAATCAGTGTCTTAGAATCGCTCAGAGCGAAGATTTTACCACCGTGGAGTAAGGCATGAATCGCCGGAACCGCCGTTTCGGAATGCTTCACGGTTCCTTCCACAATGGTAATTCCCACGTAAAAAGGACGGATGGGCGTCAGAAACGGACGGATTTTGGAATGGGCCCCATCCGCCCCTATAACCAGATCAGCATAGGCTGACTGACCGCTGGTAAATTCCAGCCTCCAGCCTTTGCCTTCGGGATTCATGGTTTGAAAACGGCTATTCCAGACGACGGTTCCCGGTTGCAGCGAGTCCAGTAACAGCGTACGCAAGGGTCCCCGGTCAATTTCAGGACGAAAAAGTTCTTCGCCGTTCGTACCAATATCGTCCATCAGAATGGTTGCCTTTTTGTCGACAATCCGCATATGATCGGCACCGGGACGGTAACTGGCTTTGAAGGCTTCGGTCAATCCGGCAGCCTCCAGGGCTTTTAAGCCAGATTCTTCGTGTAAATCCAGCGTGGCCCCCTGAACGCGAACGTGTTCGTTTTCATCTCTTTCATACACCTTCACGTTCAGACCTTTGAGCTGGAGCAGCCGGGCCAGGGTTAATCCGCCGGGGCCTCCGCCGACGATGGCAATGTGTTGATTGAATAATGGATTCATGGCTTTTACTAAAATTGTATTAAAGCGTATTGGTCATCAGGCCTTTCATGACCGCCTGGCAACTTTGAGCAATGAGTTCTTTTGTAATGATCTGCTGAGGCCGGTTCATGTGCTCAAAATATTCATGGATCAGTTCCAGCACCGGGGCAAACAACAACGCTCGCTGAACTTCCAGTGGCACTTTAATGAGAGTTCCCTTAGAGGTATGACGATTCAGGAAGCGATGCACGGGGGCAAAAAACTGACCTTGCGTGATGTTCTTTTCCTGAAAGGACTGATTCAGCAGTGGCGATGATTTACCGTACTGCATCAGGACAAAGGCCGCCCGGTTCTCAATAAAATATTGAAAGGTATTCTGCCAGATTTTCTGTACTCCCTCGGAAAAAGGCATGTCCTCGTCAAAATCCTGAATGACGGCTGCCTCGTAAGAGCCTAATACTTCTTCAATGAAGAGCTTCACCAGCAGATCATCTTTATTTTCATACTTGAGGTAAATCGTACGTGGTGAAATGTTAGCCTCTTTTGCCAGTTTCTGCATACTCAGATTCTCCAGGCCCTCCTCCGCGATGATTCGCAGAGCCGTGGCACGGATGGCTTCTTCTTTCTCGATATTCTTTGGTCTCATGCCTTAGCTTAAAATGATAGTCAAAAGTAAATAAATGTTTACTTATTAAAAAATAAATTATAAAAAAAGGCTTATTACCTGTAATAAGCCTTTGATAATGAGATTTAAACATTTTTATATTAGAAGGCCGAACGAATTCGGAATCCGATACTTTGGTAGTGGTTTTTCTGAAAAGTTCCGATGACCTCGGCTCCGAATATTTTCAAAATTCCGTCGAATCCATACCCTATTTCCAGATAGCCCAGGTTATTCGTTTTCAGGTAATTGGCGAACAGATTTTCCCGTATGCCATACAGCCTGACCGGGGTAATCTGGGTTAGCAGAAACTTCCGGAACTGGTAACTGCCATGAGCCTGTAAGTAACTCGACGAAGTACTGTATCGATAATAATTCAACATTCTGAAGTTCGTCAGACCCGGACTTTGGAAGAGAATTTCATTCCCATTGAAGTGCTTGAAATCCATGAAATAGTAAGGCTTGTGCGTAAATCCACCCGCTTTGACCGCGTAACTGAATGCGTTCCGGAAGAGCGTCACTTCATCCCGAATGCCCAGTCCCAGCCGGCCCAGGGTTCGGCTACCAGCAACGCCCAGCGTATAATTTCCGGTTAATTCCGGTGAGCGATTGTTGACTACATAGCGTCTGCCATTCATAATGACTGCTTTGGCAAAGGGTCGATACGATACCCCCACCGTGGCAATAGCCGCCCGGTTTGAACTGAAACTGGCCTGATTCGGATATTCAAGGTCAATCGGACTATTGGGCGTAAATTCAACCTCCCGCCGATCAACCCATCCTTTGCTTACGTTATTTTCCAGCGAATAACGGTCTTCTACCCTGGCCGTGAACGATGCTTTCAGACGGTTCCCCAGCTGCTGCGTTACCGATGCTTCTGCGTACGTTTTCTCGTATAGTTTCATCAGGTTCCGTTCCCGAAACAGGGTATAGTACGTATTCCAGGTTTCCGGAATCGGGTTGGCTAGATTGAACTGAAAGACATTTCTTCCGGCCTGAAGCATAACACTGGTATGTTCATTAGCAAAGCCCGTAGTCAAACCGCCGTTCAGTCGATGACGGGCCACGGAATACCGTCCATCCAGAGCCACGTACCAGCGGGCCGTTTTGGACAAACGCTCGGTATAAGCCAGCCGGGTTTTGAAGACGTACCCTTCCACGGAATTAAAAAAATCAAATTTGGTAAGGTTCATTACGGGCGAATCGAACGTCAGCGAGCGGCGATACCACTCTCCTTCCCGGCGTGTTCCATAATTATACGTATGCCCTCCAATGAGATGCCCCAGTTTGAAGGCGGGAAGGTTCCTGATGGAATCTTTCCGGATCTTGACCTCGTTTGCCTTATACAAACTATCTGCCCGCTGATATCCCTGAGTTTCCATCGTGGTGAGAGGCACCTGCCGCTCGCCTTCCCAGAAGGTGTTGGGTTGTTTGCGGGCCAGCGAGTCCACTTCGAAGTTCCAGTTCCGGATAACGGCCACGTCCTCTCCCTGTTTTTTACGCTCCTTCCGCTCTTCCTTTTCCATCTGGTCGACCATTTTTCGTAATTGCTTCCGAGTGGCCTGAGGCGGCAGGGTTTTGATAGCTCCGGGTTTGCGAAGGGAAGCGGCCAGTTCTTTGTCAATTTTTTCATCGACTACTTCCGGAACCTGCTGGTATCGGGGGTTAACCTTAATCTGGTAATTCCGGACAGAGGTTACGTAACGCGTTTCCCCCCTGGCTCCGAAAAGACTGATTTTGGCGTTGGTTTCCAGCTGAACGGGCATCCAGACATTTTCGAAGGGCGAAAACAACTGTCGAATACTGAAATCGATCCCGTTTTCGTCCTGAAAAGTAAAGGACAGGCTATGAATGCTCCAGGTGTTCTCGATAAGATTAATCGTGCCATTCAGCACGTTGATTCCCTTACTTCTCGGCGTTACCTTGATCCGATTCACGGTCATGCCCCGATCAGTGAAAAACCCGAGGTATTCATAGGTATAATAGCCGAACGATTTAGGCGATAAAGGCGAGACGATGTCCCCCAGTTTGGGATTATAAAAACTCAGTCGGGCGAAGTTGATGGAAGGGTTGGCCCCCGGCGGCAGATTGGAACGAATGGATCGTACTTTTTCCGTGACCTGATTGGGTTGGCGAAAATCGATGTCATTAATTGATTCCAGCACATAAGTAGTTCCTACCTGAAGGTTTGCTTTCTTCAGGGCATCCTGAAACAGGAAAGGTACTTTTTCAATTCTAAAATTCCCCTTTACGTAGGTTCGGGCGGACCACTGATCCACCTCCAGCTGATGGAAACGAGCCGTAGCGATGGCCTTCCGCATAATGGTGTACGCGGGATCTTCCCTGCTTTTGCCCACCCGGATTTCAGCCAGACGTACGGCTACCTGTTCCAGAGCAATGTCCAGCGTTAGGTAATCGTCCTTCACTTCGGCCTTCCGAACTTCGGTCTGGTGGTTCAGGTATTGAAACTGAAGTTCGTACGTTCCGGGTTGTAACCTGATTTCGTAGCGTCCTTCCTCATTGGCCATGGTTCCGGTCTGGGTTCCTTTGACCTGAATGGAGGCGAAAGGCAGCACTTCTCCGCTTTTGTTTTTAACCATTCCTTTCACGCCCTGAGCAAAAGACGGAGACTCACAAATAAGTATAATCCAGCAAAGAAGGAAACGTAGATTCACAGATACTTCGATTAGTTTCCCTAGTATATGCAGAAAAGACCGGCGAAGTTGCACCGGCCTTTTCTTTTTAAATTTTATTTAGCTTCGTTTTCCGAAAGCCCAGGTCAGAAACCGGGGCATCACGGCTCCCCAGGTCTCGGGGTTATGCTGCCCTCCGGGTACCTCCACGTAGGTGAAATCTGTTTCAGCACTATAACCTTTCGCTTCCAGCTCTTTCATTAAATCGAGCGTATCGTCGATGGCATCAATAATTCCGTTGTTATTCCGGTCATCCCGTTCATCGTCCGTACCCGCCTGTAACCAGAATTTCAACGCTGGTTTATGAGTTGACTGACGAATTTGCACGTGCATAATGCGGTCATTTTCATCATCGTATCCTTCCTCGTAGGCCCGGCTTCGCCACCAGAGTGATCCTGAAAAAACACCCACTTTTGAAAACACGCCGGAATGATTCCAGGCCGTATCCAACGCCGACAAGCCCCCCAGGGAAAAACCCGCAATGGCCCTCGATTCGGCATGATCCCGGAGGCGGAAACGCTCGTTGAGATAGGGTAACAACTCCTGTAGAATGAACTGATTATGAGCTTCGGCCTTACTACCCCGTCCTTTGTAATCCGGCTGGTGGGCCGTGCCGTATTCCCATAAACGTAACTCATTGGCATGAATCCCCACAATGATCAGGTCCGAGATTTCCTGCTGACGGTAAAGATATTCCACTCGTTCGGCCAATTGGAGACGTTCAAAGTCTTGTCCGTCATTCAGGATTAACAAGCGAAAAGCTTCGTTCGATTCGTCGTAATGCGATGGTAACAAAAAGGTTAATTCCACCTGACGTTCCAGAAACCGCGAATGAAGGGATACCGTCCGGTTCTGCATATTGTATTTAATTTGGTACTGACTGATGAGAAACCCCTGCAGGGGATGAAATAAACTTACAAATTAAGCAGGATATTTCTCAGCAAACGTTACACTTACTCTGATCCAAATTAAATTTTTGTAAAACTTATTTAAAGGATAATAAATATTAATTTTTAACAAAAAGCATTTAATTTATTTTGGATAAATAAAAAATGAAATGAATCTTGGGTAAAGAAATCTCTTCATCACGTGAACGAACAGTATCTGACTTATTACTCCCATCACCTGGGCCGAAACATTGATGTGTTGATTTATGGGCACTGGGGATACCCGGTTCTGGTTTTCCCTACTACCCTGGGGCGTTATTACCAGGCCAAAGATCATCAGCTGGTAGAGGCCGCCCGGCCCCTGATTGAACAGGGAAAAATAAAGCTTTACTGCGTCGATACCATTGATGCGGACTCCTGGTACGGCAAACATCTGCATCCCTCGGTTCGCGTTTATAATGCCAATCAGTATTATCTTTTTCTGCATGAGGAGTTTATTCCCTGGGTTCAGCAGCAGTGTCATGCGGCACGGGTAGCGGTTTCAGGATGCAGTTTCGGCGGTTACCATGCGGCTAATTTTGCCTTTCGATTTCCTTATAAGGTTTCTCACCTGTTTACGATGGGGGCTGCCTTTGACATTTGGATGTTTATGGAGGGCTATTACGATAACAACGTGTATTTTAACAATCCACCCGATTACTTACCTCAATCCAATGATTCAAATTTGTGGAATATGGACATTGTTCTCGGTACCTGTCAGGCGGATTTCTGCCGCCCGGCCAATGAACAACTGTCTCATATTCTTTCAGGTAAACACATCCGACACTGGCTGGATATCCGCTGGCACGGCACGCACGACTGGCCCATCTGGCGGGAAATGTTTCCTCAATACCTCTCCCGAATCTAACATCAGCAAATAATAACCCGATGAAAAAAATTGGTATCCTTCACGGCATGGAAAACACGTTCCCGGCCGCTTTTATCGAACGCATTAATCAGAAAGCCCCCGAAGGCATCATAGCCGAAGCCCTCAGCATTGGTAAGGTGGTGCAGGGCGAAGCAACGGAATACGCCGTAATTATTGACCGCATATCCCAGGACGTTCCTTTTTACCGGGCTTACCTCAAAAACGCCGCTATTAATGGGACCATTGTCATCAATAACCCCTTCTGGTGGAGTGCGGATGAGAAGTTTTTCAATAACGCGGTGGCTCTTAAAGTAGGCGTTCCGGTTCCCAATACGGTTTTATTACCCTCCAAAGCCCGCCCCGATGATACCCAGGAAAGCTCGTTCCGCAACCTGGCCCTGATGCCCTGGGATGAAATCTACGGATACATTGGGTTTCCTGCCTTCATGAAACCTCATTCGGGCGGTGGCTGGAAGAGCGTGTATAAAGTTGATACAAAAGAAGAATTGTTCAGGGCTTATGAGGAAACGGGCCAGCTGGTCATGCTGCTTCAGGAGGCGGTTGATTTTCAATCCTATTACCGCTGTTACTGCATTGGGGGCAAGCACGTTCGGGTGATGCCTTACGAGCCACGCAATCCGCATCATTTACGGTATGCCGCGAGTTTTAATGACAGCCCCGAGTTAATCAAACTCATGGAGGATTACGTCCTGCGACTGAATAAAGCTCTGGGTTATGATTTCAATACGGTAGAATTTGCCGTCCGGGATGGTATTCCTCTGGCGATTGATTTTGGTAACCCCGCTCCCGATGCGGATTACAATTCCGTTGGAGCCGAAAACTTCGAGTGGGTCGTAGAAACCGCCGCCAACTTCGCCATTGAGAAAGCCCGGGAATTTGAACCCGGCAAACTCAACCTGACCTGGGGAGACTTCGCTAAAACGGCTACCTTACACGGCCACATCGGCGAATTACTGGAGCCCTACGCTCCCACTAAGTCGACTAAGAAATTAAAGAAGAAGTAACTGAACATCAATCATATGCCCGTATTTACCCTTGGCATTGAAGAAGAATTTCAAACCATAGACCCCGACACCCGGGAACTCCGCTCTCACATGAGTAAAATCGTGGACGGTGGAAAGATTATCTTGCAGGAACGCGTAAAAGCTGAAATGCACCAGGCGGTGGTGGAGGTAGGGACGAATATCTGTACCAATATTCAGGAAGCCCGGGAGGAAGTTACCTTCCTTCGCCGGGAAATCATGGAGCTGGCCGATAAGCAAAATTTAAGAATTGCCGCGGCCGGAACGCACCCCATTTCTGATTGGGTGGATCAGTTAATTACTCCTAACCCCCGGTACGATCAGCTCATCAGCGAAATGCGGGATGTGGCTCGTTCCAATCTTATTTTCGGTTTGCACGTGCACGTCGGTATTCCGAGCCGGAATGAAGGACTGGAGATCATGAATGCCGTGCGTTATTTCCTGCCGCACATTTATGCCCTGAGTACCAATTCTCCGTTCTGGTGCGGTCGGGATACGGGTTTCAAGAGTTACCGTTCCAAGGTTTTTGATAAATTCCCCCGAACCGGAATTCCTGAGTACTTCAATTCTGCTAACGAGTACGACGAATACGTCAATCTGCTCGTCAAAACGAATTGCATTGATGATGGCAAGAAAATCTGGTGGGACATTCGCCTGCATCCGCATTTCGACACGGTGGAATTTCGGATCTGCGATATTCCGATGCGGGTGGACGAAACCATCGCTCTGGCCGCGTTGATGCAGGCTCTGGTGGTGAAGATTTACAAGCTCATGAAGCAGAATCTGAATTTCCGGATGTATCGAAAAGCCCTGATCAGTGAAAATAAATGGCGGGCAGCCCGGTACGGAATTTCGGGGAAACTGATTGATTTTGGACGTCAGGAGGAGGTGGAATACCACATTCTGGCTCAGGAGTTACTGGACTTTGTTGACGATGTGCTGGATGAACTGGGCAGTCGGAAAGAAGTGGAGTACATCCATCAGATTCTGCAAATGGGAACCGGAGCCGACCGCCAGCTGGCCGTTTGGGAGGAAACTCAGGATTTGAAAAAGGTAGTGGACTACATCGTCGCTGAAACCTGTTACGGAATAAGATAATATCAAGAGTATCGATAAAGATGCCGATCTTTGCCTCTACTAGTGGTGTATTTCATTGCCCCGCCCGGACATTTACTTAATTACTTTTGAGGAGTATGAATAGAATTCGAATTGCCATTCTTGATTTATATAATGGCGTTCCTAATGAAGGAATGCGTTGTATTAACCAGCTCGTCCAGGAGTTTTCGCAGGAAATTGGAGGTTGCGATATCGCTCATTTTGACGTCCGTCAGAAGTTTGAATTTCCTAAGGTCGCCGATTTTGATATTTTCATTTCAACCGGGGGTCCCGGAAATCCGCTTGAGACCGACGGCTGGGGATCGGATTATTTTGCCGTTATCGATGGAATTTTTGAACATAACCAATCGCAGTCGCCTAAGAAATACCTTTTACTGATCTGTCATTCCTTCCAGATGGTTTGCCATCATTTGGGCCTTGCGACGGTCAATCGCCGGAAATCCACCAGCTTTGGTACTTTCCCGATTCATAAAACGGCAAATGGCTACGACGAACCTTACTTCGAATTGTTACCCGATCCTTTCTGGGCCGTGGATTCCCGCGATTACCAGATCATTAATGCCAACCTGGCCCAGATTGATGCCATGGGTGCGAAGGTGTTGAGTCGGGAAAAGATTCGTCCGCATGTACCGCTGGAGCGGGCCATCATGTCGATCCGGTTCTCCAAGGAAGTATTCGGTACGCAATTTCACCCCGAAGCCGATGCCGAAGGGATGCTGCGTTACTTTGAACAGCCCGAAAAACAGAAACAGATCATTGATGAGCACGGCTATGACAAATACCAGAGCATGGTCAGTCACCTCAATGATCCCGACAAAATTCTGTTGACCGAGTCGGTTATTATTCCGACTTTCCTCCGGGATGCTTACCACAAATTGTCTTCCAACTAAAGTCAAGAGGAACGTATGATTCCAGCCGTTCGAGCCCGTTATAACGCCGCATTCACCGAAGAAAAATACCAGCACTTTATGGATACCATCCATCAGGACTGGCCCAATCAGCTGGAATTTCGAATTGCCGAAACGCCCGTTTTCGTTCCGGCTTCGCTGCGTGAAAAATTAATAACGGCCTGCGAATCATTCATCGATACGATAGCGGCACCCGATTTCAAGATGAAAACGGATGCCGCTATTCCTCCGCATCAGCGAGTGCCGAATGAAAACGCCCACTCGCATTTCCTGGCGATTGATTTTGCCGTTTGCCAGGATGAAGCGGGCGAATATGTTCCTCAGCTTATTGAATTACAGGGATTTCCCTCTTTGTTTGCTTTTCAGGGGTACGTGTCGGAGTTGTTTAAAAGTCAGTTTCCCATACCGGAGTCGTTCATCTGGAACTTCGGCAATTATTCGCTCGAAGCTTACCAACAAAAACTCAGGGAAGTCATTCTGGCCGATGAAGATCCGGCTCACTGCATTTTGCTGGAAATCTTCCCCGAAAAACAGAAAACACGGGTGGATTTTGCGGTTACTGAAGCCTTTCTGGGTATTCAGTCGGTTTGCTATACCCAGATTAAAAAGGAAGGCCGAACGCTGTATTATGATTTTAATGGCGTAAAAACACCCATTAAACGGATCTATAATCGCCTGATTTTTGATGAACTGGCGAGTTACCCCGACCTAAAAACAGCATTTAACTTTACGGACGATCTGGACGTAATCTGGGTGGGGCATCCCAACTGGTTTTTCCGGATTTCCAAATACACCCTGCCCCTGCTTCAATCCCCGTACGTCCCGGAAACGCATTACCTCAGCGAGTACGGAGGTAATTTTCCTGAAGGTCTGGAGGATTACGTACTGAAACCGCTGTTTAGCTTCGCTGGAACGGGCGTTAACCTTTACCCTACCCGAGAGTTACTTGCCGAAATCAGGGATCCTGAAAATTATATTCTTCAGAAAAAAGTCCATTACCAGCCTGTCATTCAGGCTCCCGACGGGTTAGTGAAATGCGAAATACGGATGTTATACGTCTGGCCCGATGGGGCGGCCCGTCCTCAGTTACTGACCAGCCTGAGCCGTTTGAGTCGCGGCGAGATGATTGGGGTTCGCTTTAACCAGGACTTTACCTGGGTTGGTGGGACGGCTTGTTTCTTCGAGTCCTGAGCTATAAACCGTGATGCTTCTTACCGGATTTTTGCCTCACCAAACGAGACAAAACGTACCTTTGCCGGACTTTTTATTAACGGCAGGTCTGGTACAGGCTTGCATTTTGCCATGCATCAACGACAGCTTTTTTTAAATTATCTCGCTCAAACCTCTGATTTCCCCCTGGCTCTGGAGATTGAAAAAGCCGAAGGCGTCTGGCTTTACAGCCCTGACGGTAAGGCTTATATGGATCTGATTGCGGGCATTGGCGTGTCTAATGTCGGCCATCGGCATCCAAATGTGGTGAACGCCATCAAACACCAGGTCGATCATTACCTGCATACGCTCGTGTACGGCGAATACGTCCAGGCTCCGCAAGTGCAGCTGGCCGAGGCGTTGGTGCAGACCCTGAGTACTTACCGTACGCCCATGGGATACGCCATCGATAATGTGTACCTGACCAACTCGGGAGCAGAAGCCGTGGAAGGGGCCATGAAACTGGCCAAGCGGTTTACGGGACGGACCGAAATTATTTCGTGCATTAATGCCTATCATGGTTCTACCCAGGGAGCCCTGAGTCTGGCCGGAGCCGATTTTTTCAAGCAACCCTTTCGCCCCTTATTACCCGACATTCGCCATATCCATCACGGACTAATTTCTGATTTAGCATCCATTACCAGCCGAACTGCCGCCGTGGTTATTGAAGTTATTTCGGCTGAATCCGGCATTCGGGTTCCTTCGCCGGAATATTTGCAGGCTCTCCGGGACCGGTGTACGGAAACGGGTACTTTACTGATCTTCGATGAAATTCAGACGGGGTTTGGCCGGACGGGTTCCTTCTGGGCGTTCGAACAGTTTGGCATCGTTCCCGATGTATTGCTTTCGGCGAAAGGCATGGGCGGTGGCATGCCCATCGGGGCTTTCATGGCTCCGATGGAGTTAATGCAGGTGTTCAAGAACAATCCCATTCTGGGTCACATCACTACGTTTGGCGGGCATCCCGTCAGTGCGGCGGCTTCGCTGGCGACGGTTCGAACGATTCTGGAAGAAAAACTCTGTGAATCCGTACCCGCTAAAGCTCAGTTATTCCGGCAGTTACTGGTGCACCCGGCTATTCGCGAAGTGAGAGGCCAGGGTTTATTCATGGCGGTCGAATTTGCTGATTTTGCTCAGCTAAAAGCCATTATTGACCACGGCATTGAAAATGGTGTCATTACCGACTGGTTCCTGTTCTGTGACAACTCCATGCGGATTGCCCCTCCCTTAACCATTACCGAAGCTGAAATCCGTCAGGCCTGCGAGGTAATTTTGCAGGCGATTGATGCGGTGGCCTAATGGTCGTTTTCTATTCTTAAAACAACTTCCCGAAAGCTTTAGAACTTTCGGGAAGTTAAATTACCAGAAGTTAAACTACCAGCGGTTTTCTGATAGTTAAAAGCAGCTCTTTTAAAAAGCTGATGCAACGAAAAGAGGTTTGAGAATTGTTTCTCAAACCTCTTTTCGTTGTATCAAACACTCAAACTATAAACTATAACTGAGCGGCCAGTTTCTGAGCCAATACAGGCTTAGGTACGGCACCTACTACTTTATCAACGAGTTCTCCATTTTTGAAAATCATCAGCGTAGGGATACTACGGATACCAAATTTAGAAGGAGTCGTGCTGTTGGCATCTACGTCCATTTTCGCTACGACGGCTTTACCCTCGTATTCGCCGGCCAGTTCTTCCACAACGGGTCCGATCATCTTACAGGGTCCACACCATTCAGCCCAGAAATCTACGAGTACTGGTTTATCAGAATTGATCAGTTCTTCAAAATTGGAATCAGTTGCTTCAATTGCTTTGTGTGCCATTGTCTTGTTCTATTTGTAATGAGTAGATATTTCGAAGGTAAAACGGATTCGCTTCGTGAAAGTTCAAACTAGCTTCAGAATCTTGCTTCCGTTTATCTGTAGGGAGAACAAAGCCCGGAAGTAATTAATTCATTTCGATTACTAGTTTTCCTCGTCGGCGGATTCCTCAAAAATCATATTCAGAAAATCCAGATAAGGTTTCAGAAGCAGGCAACTCTGCTCTACGTTTTCGGTGAAATCGGGCGAAGTTACTTCTTTATCCGTAAATGGATGAGAGAAAAAGAGTTGCGTCCGGCGAATCAGTTCGATATCGGGATGATCTTTGGGATAGCCCTTCGGAGCTGTTTTCAGGGACGAACCTTCGGGATTACCAAAATGCTCTATGAAGGCCGGAGCGTAAATAATATCCTTGATTTCCTGCGGGTTATAGTCCACTTCCTGACGGAATTTAGCGAGTTGAACCGGATTGGTATCCCACATACCCCCGCCCAGAAAGGAACCTCCCGGCGTAAGGTGCAGGTAATAATCCATCTTCGGCGACTTCCGGCCGCCTTCCCCGAAACTCGCGGCCAGCCAGGTTTTATAGGGCGATTTATTGGGCGAAAAACGCACGTCACGGGCAATGCGGTAATTACAGTCCTGCACCCGGATTCCGGCCAGGTTTTCGAATTTCCCAATCCGATTGATTAAATCCTGAACGGTCTCTTCAAAATTGGATTTAACCGTTTCCCATTCTTTTTTGTGTCCCTGAAACCATTCCCGGGTATTGTTTTGAGCTAAGTCTTTCAAAAACTTTAAGGTTGATACTGGAATTTGGGGCATAGTCTCGTCGGTATATTTTTGATTACGGTTTGCAGATTGCAGTTTTGCAGTAAAATTAGATCGCCCGGTCACACGAGCGAAAAACCCAATTAACTTTTTAAGTTCCGATGGCTCGTATTCTTACCGGCATTCAAAGTTCCGGCCTTCCTCACCTGGGAAATATTCTGGGGGCAATTCTCCCCTCCATTGAGTTATCAAAAGATCCCGCCAATGATTCATTCTTTTTCATTGCCGATCTGCACTCACTCACGTCCCTGAAAGACGGCGAAGCCCGTCGCCAGTACACGTATGCCATTGCGGCCGCCTGGATTGCCTGTGGGTTTGATACGGAGAAAAACGTGTTTTTCCGTCAGTCCCGCATTGCTGAACACACCGAACTGGCCTGGTATCTGGAGTGCTTCACCCCCTACCCGATGCTGGCGAACGCTCACTCCTTCAAGGATAAATCCGAGAACCTCAAGGACGTGAACTCGGGTTTATTTGTCTATCCCGTTCTGCAAACGGCGGATATCGTTTTATACGATGCCGAGCTGGTGCCGGTGGGCAAAGACCAGAAACAGCACCTGGAAATCTCGCGTGATATTGCTTCGGCATTCAACAGCAAATACCCCGAAACGCTGGTGTTACCCGAGGCCCGCATCAGCGAAAGTGTCATGACCATTCCGGGAACGGACGGTCGTAAAATGTCGAAGTCGTACAATAACTACATCAACATCTTCCTGCCCGAAAAGCAGTTACGCAAAGCCGTGATGAGCATCCTGACGGATTCTACTCCGCTGGAAGAGCCCAAGAACACCGAAGGTGACATTACGTTTACCTTATACTCCTTACTGGCTACGCCCGATCAAATCGCTCAGATGAAAGCGAATTACGAAGGTGGTAACTACGGCTACGGTCACGCCAAACAGGCCTTGTACGAGCTGATTCTCGAACGTTTTGCTACCGAACGCGAACGTTTCAATTATTACATGGAACATCCGCAGGAACTGGAGAAAATCCTGAGCGTCGGTGAAGAAAAGGCGAAAGTGGTTGCTCAGCAAACCATCAAACGAGTTCGGGACGTACTCGGCTTTAGTTAGTATCCGTTTGAGCTTCCCGGAAGAGTAGAGCTTTCGGGAAGTTTTTTATATTCCAGTTATGCTTAATGAACTCGATACCGAGCTATTTCTTGCCCTCAACGGAGCCCATGCCAGCTGGCTGGATCAGGCCATGTTCTGGATTTCCGACCGAAATTTCTGGTTTCCTTTTTACGCTCTGATTCTGGCCTTTCTGATCTGGCGTTACCGGGTCCGGGCTGCGGGTATTATTCTGGCCTGCGTACTGGCGATTCTCGTTGGCGATCAGGTTACCAGTGGCTTACTGAAGCCCTGGGCGGCTCGGCCCCGCCCCTGTCACGAGCCCTCCATTGAAAAAATGGTTCATGTCGTCTGGGAATGCGGCGGCAGGTATGGCTTCGCATCCAGCCACGCCGCCAATACCTTTGGCTTCGTGACAGTGCTGGTTTTATTACTGGGAAAAGAGCATCCCTGGCTGAAATGGCTGTACCTCTGGGCGGCGGTTGTTTCCTATAGTCGCATTTATGTAGGGGCCCATTATCCCGGTGATGTACTCGTCGGAGGGCTGGTGGGTATACTGGGAGCGGTTCTGGTATCGTTTTTATACCGGAAACTACCCTTAAACTATCAGGTATGAAATCATTAGTAACCTTTGTATTTCTTTTTGCCGCGACGCTTTCTTCCTGGGCCGCCGACATTCAGGGCATCTGGTTCAACGAAGAAAAAACGTCTAAAATCCAGATCTACAAACAGGGAGATCGCTATTACGGAAAGATCGTCTGGGTGAAGGAAGTCAAACCCAATCAGCCCAGAACGGACGTCAATAATCCCGATGAAAAGCTGCGGTCCAAACCGCTGATGGGTCTGGTTATTCTTTCCAACTTCAAACAGTCGGACGACAACGTGTGGGCAGACGGTAAAATTTACGATCCCCGTAATGGCAAGACCTATTCCTGCAAGATTACGAAAGTTTCTGATCAGGAGCTGGCCCTTCGCGGGTACATCGGCACGCCTATGCTGGGCCGCACTTCCAAATTTACCAGAGCCGAATAAGTAAGCTCCTGATTACCCGCAGATCAACCGTTATTTCTAAGCTTTTTTAAAAACCTTGAGCGTTTTTGCAGGTATTTTTTCATACCTTTGCGGCTCAATTTACAAGGAGACCGATGGCTTCCAATCCGGTAAAAATTTTCTCAGGCAGTTCCAGTCAGTATTTAGCCCAAAAAATTGCTCGTTTTTACGGCAAAGATTTGGGAACCGTCACCGTACAGCGTTTTGCCGACGGTGAAATGTCACCCAGCTTTGATGAGTCCATCCGGGGCTGTGACGTGTTTCTTATTCAGAGCACGTTTACTCCCGCCGAAAACCTGATGGAGTTGTTATTGATGATTGACGCCGCTCGTCGGGCTTCGGCTCACTACGTGACGGTTGTGATTCCTTACTTCGGGTATTCCCGTCAGGATCGTAAAGATAAACCCCGCGTGTCTATCGGTTCCAAACTGGTAGCCAATCTGTTAACGGCAGCCGGTGCTGACCGTTTGATCACGATGGATTTACACGCCGGTCAGATTCAGGGATTCTTTGATTTTCCAGTGGACCACCTGGAAGGAGCTTCTATCTTCGTTCCTTACATCCGCTCGAAAAATCTGGATAACCTGGTCTTTGCTTCTCCCGACGTTGGAGGCGTAGCCCGGACGCGGAAATTCGCGAGTTTCTTCCCCGGTTCCAATCTGGTAATCGTGGATAAATTCCGCAAGAAAGCAAACGAAATCGCCTCCATGCAATTGATTGGAGACGTAACCGATGCCAACGTAATCCTGGTCGATGACTTACTGGATACGGGTGGCACTATTTGTAAAGCAGCCCAGCTATTGCTGGATAAAGGAGCAAAATCCGTTCGAGCCATCTGTTCTCACCCTGTGATGTCCGGAAAAGCTCATGATAATATTCTCAATTCCGCACTGGAAGAGCTGATCGTTTCTGATACCATTCCTCAGAAACAGGAAAATCCCAAAGTAACGGTCTTGTCGGTAGCCGAGCTATTTGCAAAAGCTATTGGTCGCATTCGTGATTACGAATCAATCAGTTCCCTTTTTATTAATTACTAATCATGTTTCAAGTCACTGACTTGAGACGCTTATTACCAAATCAAATGAAAAAACTCGAGATTGTAGGGTTTAAAAGAGCGAATCTCGGCAAGAAAGGATCGAAAGATCTTCGTGCCGAGGGTTACATTCCTTCGGTAGTTTACGGAGGCGGCGAGCAGGTACATTTCTATGCTCCTACCATTTTATTCCGTGATCTTCTGTTCACTCCAGAAGCGTACGAAGTAACGTTAAACATCGAAGGCGAGATCCGTAAAGCTATTCTTCAGGATACTCAATTTCACCCGGTAAACGATTCATTATTACACGCTGACTTCCTGGAAATCACGGATAAGCCTATTAAAGTGAACGTTCCTGTGAAATTCGTAGGTAACTCTCCAGGGGTTATCAAAGGGGGTAAACTGGTTCAGAAATTACGTAAAGTTACGTTACGTGGTTTAGCTGAAAACATTCCTGATTTCGTAGAAGTTAGCATCGAAGGTCTGGATCTGGGTAAATCCGTTCGGGTTAGCGACATCAAAGTAGAGAACGTTGAAATCCTAAACGCTCTTAGCTTACCTGTTGGAACGATTGACATCCCACGTTCACTTCGTGGCAAATAGTTCTTGCTAGTATCTTGGAAAGCCTGACCTTCCGGTCAGGCTTTTTTTATGCCTATACCTCAATGCCGGATTTCGGTGTACCTTTACGAATCTTCTGTTTTTCCCATAAACCTCCATCAATCATGAAACACCTTCGTTACTTACTGCTTTTTTTCCTGCCTCTTTTTGCCCAGGCACAGAATGCTGATTCCACCTGGTTCCGTCAGAATTATACCAAGCTGGAACAATACATTCCAATGCGGGATGGAACGAGGCTATTTACCTCCATTTATTTACCGAAAGACCAATCCGAGAAGCATCCCATTCTGATGACCCGGACGCCTTATTCCTGTGCTCCTTATGGCTCGGATGTCTATCGTCCTTTTTACAGTAATCACTACAAGACTTACCTGAAGGAAGGCTACATCATGGTCATTCAGGACGTTCGGGGTCGATGGATGAGCGAAGGGGTATTCGAGGATATTCGTCCCTATAATCCTTCGAAAAAGGGAAAATCAGCGATTGACGAAGCCAGCGATACGTATGACACCATCGACTGGATGGTGAAAAATTTGCCCGATAACAACGGTAAAGTCGGCGTCTTTGGCATCTCCTACCCTGGTTTCTATTCGACCATGGCGGCATTGAGTAACCACCCGGCCCTGAAAGCCGCCAGCCCGCAGGCTCCGGTTACGGACTGGTTTCTGGGCGATGATTTTCACCATAACGGGGCCTTCATGCTGATGGATGCCTTTAATTTCTACGTAGCCCGTGGATTCGGAGCTCCGCATCCAAAACCTACCACCGTGGGTCCCAGAGGCTTAGACTTACCCACGAAAGACAGCTATGACTTTTTCCTGAGAACGGGAGCCCTGCCCAACTTCACAAAAATGGCGGGCGACAGCATTCGTTTCTGGAATGATCTGATGACGCACCCCAACATGACCAAATGGTGGACGGATCGGAACGTGCGGAATTTTGTGGGTAATATTTCTCCCAACATCGCGACGCTGGTTGTGGGTGGTTTATTTGATGCGGAAGACTGCTTCGGTGCCTGGACCACGTACAGTGCCATTGAAAGCAAAGCTAAAAACAATAATAAAATCATCATGGGACCTTGGTTCCACGGGCAATGGGCCGGTCGGGGTAGCGATGGTTCCTCACTGGGGAATGTCCAGTTCGGCAGTTCCACGAGCACGTATTACGCGGAAAACGTCGAAATTCCTTTCTTTAATTATTACCTGAAAGGCAAAGGTTCCGTCGATCAGCTGAAAGAAGCGACGATCTTCTTCACGGGTGAAAATCAGTGGAAAACTTTCGAAACCTGGCCTCCCAAAGCGGTTACGGAAACCCCCATTTACTTACAGGCGAAGGGCGGCTTAAGCTTTAGTAAACCTCAGGGTACGAAAGAATTTACGGAATACATAAGCGATCCGTCCAAGCCCGTTCCTTATGCCGAAGGCGTAAAAACGGCTCGCACGCGGGAGTATATGACGGACGATCAGCGGTTTGCGGCCATTCGTCCCGACGTTCTGGTTTTTGAAACCGAAGTACTGACTGACGATGTGACACTATCCGGAACCCTGAAGGCCGATTTGCAGGTAAGCCTGAGTTCTACCGATGCCGATTTTGTGGTGAAACTGATTGACGTTTTCCCCGACGATTTCGAATACAGCCAGTCCGATAAGTACATCATGAATGGCTATCAGATGCTGGTACGGGGCGAGATCATGCGGGGACGTTTCCGCAAGAGTTTCGAGAAACCCGAAGCTTTTGTTCCCAATCAGGTAACGCAGGTGAAGTATGATCTGCCTGATGTGGCTCATACTTTCAAAAAAGGTCACAAAATCATGGTGCAGATTCAAAGCAGCTGGTTCCCGCTGGTGGATCGTAACCCGCAGAAATTCGTAGATATTTATCAGGCCAAAGATTCTGATTTCCAGAAAGCGACGATCAAAGTATTCCATCATGCCTCAGCCGCCAGTAAGATTTTGTTACCCGTGTTGAAGAAGTAATGTACTTCTGGTGATAATTACTCAAAAGGCAGTCCTAATGGGCTGCCTTTTGATTTTGATGCGAATGTATAATTCTGTCGAATTTAAGAGAACTCGCGATCTGGGATTATAAATCCTCTACAGAGGGCTTTCGGATTACAAATCCGAAAGAGAGGAGAATCTATAATCCTGTCGAATTTGAAATGAATAGTAATTTGGGATTATAAATCCCTCACCGTTTACTTTCGGATTGTAAATCCGAAAGAGCGGTATTGTTAATTAACCTATTATTTGGAGTCATCTATTGATTTCTTGCTACGATATGAATATAGAATTCAATGGAATCCGACATGGTTTGATTAGCTAAAAGAGTGTAGAACTTTGCTGATTTATAGCGGACATCCCATTGGGTTCGATCAATGACGAGTTTGCCATTAGCTTTGACCATTCCATTCTTTATTTCCAGTTTAGCCGGAAAAGTAACGGGATGGGTGATCCCTTTGATAGTCAGGTTCCCTGTAATTTGCCTGCCCTCATTCGTTGTGGATTTGATCTTAGTAATAGAGAGGATAGAAAACGGAAATTTTTCAACTTCAAAAAAGTCAGGATCTTTTAAATGATCAACGAGTTTAGTATCACGCCTGTGGTTTTTATCTTCTATGGTATTCATATCCACTTCAACGATCCCACCCGTGAGTTGCCCATTTTCAATCATCAGTTCTCCTTTTGATGGATAGACATAGCCTGTTTGACTATTTAATCCATTCAGACTGGCCCCTTTCCAGGTTATCACACTTTGCTTCGTATCTACTCTAACATATTTTTCATTCCCAATATGTAAGGATACAGTACTGGGAACGCGGGACGTGAGTAGGGAATCAGACCTGAGGCTTTCTTTTTGTCTGGATTCACAGGAGGTGAGCATAACAGCTAGTATTAACAAAGTACACCCACGGTAATAGTTCATGATTTTCATTTTTAACCAGCATAGATGAGGAGAATGAAGAAGGCTGGGACGAAGCTGAATCGGTCCATCGCAAAGCCGACTCAAACCTATAGGGGGAAGATGTCAAAAGGATTAATAGCCTGTAAAAAAGTGTTAACGGAATGTAAAAGCTGAAATTTATCACCGGACAACGTCTATTTTTGGCTGATGCGAAACGTAATCCTTACCGCATGGCTCCTGCTACTCCTTCAACTGCCGGGCTATTGTGAGGCAGGAAAGATCCTGGTCACCATGCGAAAAATCGGTCATGAGGTATTACTGGCCTCGGGAGATTCTACTTCCTGGATTATGCCCATTGAAGAGGTGGATGACCGCACGTTCCTAATCCGTTTCGAACACTCGTTTGCTTTTAAACCCGCCTCACTGGTCGAGGTAATCAACCGGCACTTGCGGAAAGAGTACGGAAATCTGGATTATCTGGTGGAAGTCAGGCAGGAGAAATCGAATGCAGTAATCTACAGTTACGAAATTCATCCACCCTTAAGCCAGAAGGAGGTTGCGTGTGTATCGAGAACGCCACCGGAGGGAGCCTATTTTCTTCAAATCCGGTTCGTCCAACCGCCCGTTCAAACGGCTTCCCTGGGTAGTTACGCAAGGTTCGGCTGGATTCTGCTACCCCTTCTGCTCATTGGCATCGGCTGGCGTTTCCTGAACCGCCAGACTCCTGCCCTAGCTCCCGTTGAACCTCAGGCATCCGCTAGTCTGGTTCAACTGGGTTCACTAACGTTTTGTCTGGAAAAACAGACGCTACGATCGGACAAAGAACGCATTGAGCTATCGGCCAAAGAGGCCAAATTACTGAAGGTATTCGCCAGTTCTCCCAATGAAGTCATCGATCGGGATCAACTCATGAAACAGGTCTGGGAGGATGAGGGCGTTTTTGTGGGGCGAAGTCTGGACGTCTTCGTTTCCCGACTCCGGAAAAAGCTGCAACCCGCATCCTTGGTAAGAATCGTTAATATACACGGCAGGGGGTACAAGCTGGAAATTGATTCGCCACTAGACTGTTCCTGATAACGATACTTGAAACAGTACAGAGATTATAAATCCCTTACAGATGGCTTTCGGATTAAAAATCCGAAAGAGCGGAGTAATCAAAAAGAGGAAGACTTTCTGGCCTTCCTCTTTTTGATTACCATGACCCTGGTAGGGTTGACTGAGATTCATTTTCCCTCATCACCACCCACTATTCTGCGTCAGATTCGGATTGGCATCCCGCTGGGCCTGCGGGACGGGATATAGTTCGAACCGGGCATCGTAAGGCGGCAGGGTACTGTTAATGATCTGCTCGGGTTTGATGGCGGCAATTTCCTCTTTCAGCGTTCCCCAGCGACGAATGTCGTACACAGTAGTTAACTCACCAGTCAATTCGAGCCGACGTTCCCGGCGAATGGCCTGTCGTAACTCCGCTACCGAGCTGGCCCGTACCGCCGCAGCTTTCGCCCGCGTTCGGACCCGATTCAGCAAGGGCAAAGCCTGAGCCGTCTGATTGGTTTCTGTTAAAGCCTCAGCCAGTAAAAGCAATACATCCGAAAAGCGTAACTCAATTAAATCGGAACTATACCCCTGAGCAGCCGCTCCCGAGGGCCGGGCGACCCGGGCCAGTTTTCCGTAGGCCAGACCACATTCGAAGTTACTTTGCAGGAAAATTTCTCCCGTGCGTTTCACGTAATAATGACGTTCGGCGGGGTTATAAACGATGCTGTCTCCGGGCTGGGCTCCGCCATTGGCCACGCCTTTGAATACGTAACGATCCACCAGCGTGAAATCCCGGCGGGTATCGGTTCGTTCGTAGAGTCGGTATAAATCATAGGTCAGTCCGTAACTCGTTTGTTCATCGCCATTCACCAGACCCCGGGGGAAGAGATAGAATGGAAAGATGCTTCCGTTGGGGTTGGAAGAATTAATAAAATACCCAAACGACAACACCAGTTCTTTACTGCGTTCATTCTCCAGCGAGAAAACGGATTCAAAGTCGTCCAGAAGTCCAAAGTTGTACCTGGCTTCATTCGCTGTTCCTACTACTTCCTGCAATTTGGCCGCTGCCCGCTGGTAATATTCCGGCCGGTTCAGCGGCTGACCGGCCATCTGCATGTAAACTTTCCCCAGCATCGCCTTCACCGTTCCGGTGGATGCTCGTCCGAGATTTTCGCCGGTCCACTGATTCGGCAAGTTCGCTTCGGCAAAGGTTAAGTCTTCCACAATGGCCGTATACACTTCTTCCACCGAAGCCCGGGGTGCGTAGATCAGATCCCGGTCATTGAGAGAAGTAATTTCCCTTAAAATCAGGGGCACACCGCCAAAATCCCGGACCAGATTGAAATAAGCATAGCCCCTTAAAAAACGGGCCTCGGCGATGTAAGGAGCTGCCGTCGAGTCCTGATCCACGGCGGAGCGGGCGTTGTCTATGACGATGTTTGCCCGGTATATGACCCGATACATCCGCGTCCAGACGGCATCAAAAGCCCCGGCTGAGGGTAAGTGTCCGAACCGATAATAAGGATCCGCTCCGGGACCAAGAATGCCCCCGGTGGAATAACGATGCCCGGACTCGCTCAGCAAAAAGCGGCTCCAGACGTCATTGAAATTGGGGGCTGACCACATATGATAGACGCCGAGCGTGGCTTTATTCAGTCCGTCTTCATTACTGAAAACCTGGTCTTTAGAAATGGATGAAAAGGGTTCCTCGTCCAGACTATTCCGGCACGAGGAAAGTCCAGTCGCCAGCGTAAATAATAAAAGCAGTATCTTTTTCATGAATCGACTCATTAAAAGTGGCAGGAAAGACCGAAGGTGTAGGAACGTTGGGCCGGATAGGCTCCGTAGTCAATTCCCTGCTGCAGTAAGGACTGATTGTAGGAGCTTACTTCAGGATCAAAACCTGAGTAACGGGTAATGGTGAGCAGGTTCGTTCCGGTGACGAACAGACGCAGGTTTTTGACCGGACCCAGCGTAGGAAAACCGTACGAAAGCGTCAGCATTTTCAGGCGGGCAAAGCTTCCATCTTCCAGCATAACCGAATTAATGTCGCTTGAACTAATTCCCCGCTGCGTGCCCGGATACCGGGGATCATTATGAGGGTTAGCAGGCGTCCAGCGGTGGGTGTACCAATCCTGAGACTGATTGAAAATGACCCCGGCGTAGTCCACCAGACCGTTATTGACGTAAAACCGGGTCAGGTTCAAGACATCGTTACCCACGTAACCCGTGAAGAAAGCCGTCAGACCAAAGTTTTTCCAGGTAAAGTCCGTGTTCCAGCCAAAGGTGAAATCAGGGTTGGACTTACCAATAATCTGGCGGTCATTAGCCGTGATCTTTCCATCGCCATCCAGATCCTGATACTTCCAGGTTCCCGGAATCTGGTCGTTCAGAATGCCGTAGGGGTAGTTCGGATTTCCTTCGGCATCAAAGTCACCGGGCTGAGCCAGACCAATGATTTTGTTGCCAAAAAACAGCCCTACCTCCCGGCCCGGAATCAGGATACCGGAAGTTCCTCCCAGCAGGTTCCCGCTGATGTTCACGTAATCAGGAGTCGTTCGCTCGCCCAGATTCAGCAGGGTGGTCACATTCCGGGACACGTTTAGTCTGGTAGAAAGTGTCAGGTTTTTCTTCTGAATGACCTGGGCCTGAACGCTCACTTCCAGCCCGCGATTTTGCATGGAACCGTAGTTATCCAGAATGGTACTCACGCCCGACTGCGAAGGCAGCGTTCGGGGTTGCAGGAGTCCGATGGTGCGTTTTTCGTAATAATCAATGCTGAAATTCAATCGCTCATTAGCCGAACTAAAATCCAGACCGGCATTCAGTTGCCGGGTGCGTTCCCAGGAGAGATTGGGGTTCCCGATGGTGGTCGAATACAAACTCGTGGCAATGTTCCCCTCTTGTCCCATCTGGTAAAACCCGCTGTAGAACTGCGTCAGCGAGGAGTACGCTCCAATGGCCTGACTTCCTGTCTCCCCAAACGAACCCCGAAGTTTGGCATTTGAAACGAAGCGGACATTCTTCATGAACTTCTCTTCGTTCAGATTCCAGGCCACGCCAACCGACGGGAAAAATCCGTACTTCTTATTGGCAGCAAAAGGTGAAGCTCCGTCCAGACGCAGGGAAGTATTCAGTACATACTTACCGTTAAAGGTATAATTAACCCGGGCAAAGGCCGACTGGATGGTTCGGTTTTCCTTGAACGACCCGATGTTCTGATTCTGAGCACTTCCGATATTATCCACCCCAAACTCAGGAATGGCGTAACCGGTAGAATTTGTGTTGAGTAACTCCACAATCTGCTGGTTGTACTCAACGCCGAGGGTGGTATTCAGGTAGTGCTTGTTGGCGAAGTTGTTCTCATACAGAAAATAGGAATTCAGGTTATAGCTGTAGGTATTAGCCATGGTGTTACTACCGCTGCCGTTCGAGGCGTAACCCTCGGCCGTACTGGGGGGCAGAAAGGTTTTCCGCCTCGTCAGGTTCTGATTCGTCCCCACGCTAACCACCAGTTGTAAGCCTTTGACGATTTTAAACCAGTTCTCCAGATTCAGAATGGAATAATCGTTGAGTGAAACGTCCGTTTTGGAGGTTAATTCGTTGTAGGGATTAGCGAAATAATACCCCGAATAATTAGGAATGCCCGCACTATTGAAGCCCAGATAATCCAGGCCCAGCGTTGGCGGGGCTTTCAAGCCATCCAGTAGCCCTCCCGAACTCGGCCAGGCTTTGGATGACGTGATTGCCCGGTTGGATTGCTGACGAACCAGCGAGAGCTGAGCCTTAACGGTGTACCAGTCGGTAATGTCACTGTTGATATTGGCCCGGACACTGCCCCGATTATTATCTGAGTTAATGAGCGTCCCCCGTTCATGCAGATAATTGGCTGAAAGGTAAAACGACGTTTTAGGGCCGCCACCGGACACTCCCAGCGTAAGATCCTGACGGAAACTGGGCTGGGTTATGGCTTTTACCCAATCCGTACTGGGCAAACTGGCATTGAGGTCCGTAAACGCGGGTGGGCGATCGGTCAGAGCGTACGACTCATTGATGATTTCGGCGTACTGACGGCCATTCATCATTTGGACCGGATTGGCAATCTGACCGAAGGAGGTGCGATTGGTTAGTTCTACCCGCCCCTCGCCCCGTTTGCCACTTTTTGTGGTGATCAGAATAACCCCATTGGCCCCCCTGGATCCGTATATAGCGGTTGCTGACGCATCCTTGAGGACTTCCATGCTTTCAATATCATTCGGATTAATCCCGTATAAGCCATTCTGGGCGTACGCTCCGGTGAAGTTGGCCGAAGCTTCCCGATACGGGGGCATCGGAAATCCGTCGACTACGTACAGCGGCTCATTATTACCGCTCAGTGAGTTATTTCCCCGAATCCGCACGACGGTTGAAGCTCCCGGTTCACCGGATGTTTCAGTAACCTGAACCCCCGTCGTCCGTCCCTGCAGGGCCTGATCGATGGTATTCACTACCGCCGTTTTAATTTCCGTAGCCGCTACGCGGGAGGTGGCACTGGCTAAATCACGTTTGTTCTGCGTACCATACCCCACGACGACGACTTCTTTCAACGCTTTTACGTCGGGTTTCAGAGATACGTTAAGCGTGCTAAGGTTCCGAACGGGCTGCTCCTGCGGCTGATAGCCCGTAAAGCTGAATATTAAAATGGATTGGGCAGACGGCACCTTTACCTGATAGGTGCCGTCTGCGGCGGTAATGGTCTGAATTTTCGTATTTTTAACGGTGATCCCAACGCCGGGCAAGCCTCCTGACTTCTCATCTGATACTTTTCCCCGTACTACCTTTCCACCGGGCAAACTATCCGTGGCGGCATTCTGTAACGGCGGCGGCGTGGCCAATGAATCCATCCTTTCGGGCCGACCTGCAGGTTTCGGAACGGTATCCTGCTTTACGGGTGGTACAGGCACGGAATCCTGCTGGAGCACGCTTTTCCGGGGAGGCATCGAATCCGGTTTTACTTTCGTTTTCTCCGGCGACGGAATCGTTGAGTCCGGTTTACTAATCGGTACAGAAGGAGCTTTGGGCCCAGGTAAAGTGTCCGGTTTTACCACGGGGCGAACGGGCACCGGCACGGTATCCGCCTGAATGAGGGGAACGGAAGTGGTATCTACCCGGGGTTCAGGCAGACGGTCAGGCGGCGTTTGCTGGGCGTACATCTGAGTAGAACAGATTACTCCCAAAGCCAGCATGCTCATCCGTGTACAGCAATAACTCACTCCGTTGACACGCAGAGTAAGCCATGAAGGTTGAAGTTTTTTCATGCGGTAAATAATAGAGCCTGGATATTTACTCATGTATTTAATAAGCGTACGTACAAGTGATTTATCCAAACACCGTAACGTTTTTCATCAGTCTTTTTAACGGGCTGATACCTTACTTATTAAAAATAAACACAGTGGGTGCGGGTCATAATCAATCTCCCGAGATTCGGTTTATTGATCACGTGAAAAGAAAACAGTTACAACACTGATAGAGTTAAAAGGTAATGGAATTTTAAAAAAATTATTCCAGCCTTAATTATCGAAAAGTGTCTTCTTGAAAACAAACCTTAAAAAACGATTAATCCAATTTTTATCCTTGTATCGATCTTATCAACAGATACTTATCTACAATGCAATCCTAATAACCCGGTAATTTAACTTAAGATAAGCACTACGTTCCAGTATTTATAAAGCTATCAATCTGGTTTTAACGAGTATCATTTAATTCATAACCCATAAAAAAAAAGGAACGGCATAAGCCGTTCCTTTGGGTCGTAGAGTGTAGTGAGCAGGCGTATCTTCAGTAGATTACCTTATCAGATTTATCGGCGTTTTCGAAGGGCCATGGCTACATGTTGCTGAACCCCCGTTTGATGGTGCATGAGTTTAGAAGCCGTAGTTCGGGCAATTCTACGTTCACGGATGAAAATATGCATGGCTCCCAGTATACTCAGAGCAATAATGACCGAAGCCGCTAACCTTAATGGTGATACGTTTTCACTGGTACCCGATTGGTGAAATACGGCATAAATCAGCAATCCCAGAATACTTATACAGACGAAAATCATACGTAGTAGATGGTTAGCGTTTTGGTCTGTCCAAATTTAAAAATAGTTTAGATAAATCAAAGATATAATTCAATTTAATATTAGTTAAATACAGAAAGACTTATCAGATATTAATTTGTAGCCGGCTTTCGTCGCAACAAAGGATTTAGTTTCCCCAGACTTTGGTACATTTAAGCTCCATTGTCTACTATTAACCTGAGCAATTTTCAATGAGGCTTCGTTTTATTCTCTTCGCTCTCTTACTGCTTGCTTCTCACATTGGGCACACGCAAATGCCCAAACCTCTTCCACCGGGAGAAATTCTTCTGAACCTGAAAAAACTCAATGTCCTTGGTTCAGTGCTTTACGTAGCCGCTCACCCGGATGATGAAAATACGGTCATGCTGGCCTGGCTGGCCAAGGAACGCCTGGCCCGTACGGGTTACCTCTCGCTCACGCGTGGGGACGGGGGGCAAAACCTGATCGGCAGTGAACAGGCTGATTTAATGGGCCTGATTCGTACGTATGAGCTTTTGGGAGCTCGTGCCATTGACGGGCCTGAACAATACTTCAGTCGGGCGAATGACTTTGGTTTTTCCAAGAATACCGAAGAAACGCTGGACGTCTGGGGTAAAGATGCGGTACTGTCAGACTTGGTCTGGCGAATTCGTAAATTCCGTCCGGATGTGATGATCTGTCGTTTTCCACCAGATCCACGAGCGGGTCACGGCAACCACTCGGCTTCGGCTTATCTGGCGGAAGAAGCCTTCAAAATGGCGGGTGATCCAGCCAAATTTCCGGAACAGCTCAAATTCGTTAAACCCTGGCAGCCCAAACGTATTATGTGGAATACCTTTGCGTTTGGCATCAATCCGGCCCAGCGGCCTGCGGAAGGGAGCTGGATTTCGGTTGAAATTGGCGGGTATAATCCCCTCCTGGGTATTTCGTATCCTGAACTGGCAGCGGAGAGCCGTTCCCAGCATAAATCGCAGGGTTTCGGTGTTCCCAAATCCCGGGGCCTTAAGATTGAATACCTCGTTCACAAAAACGGGGACCAAGCGACCAAAGACCTGTTTGACGGCGTAGAAACCAGCTGGAAGCGAGTGAAAGGCGGCGAAGCCATTCAGAAAGTGATTTCCACCGCCATTGAGCAATTCAAACCCGACCAGCCTTCGGCCAGCGTTCCCCTGCTGGTTCAGGCGTATCAGTTGGCTGACCAGCTCGATGATCCTTACTGGAAAGAGCAGAAAAAGAAAGAGTTATCGCAACTGATTGTAGCCTGTGCTGGTCTTTATTACGAAAGCAATCCTTCCAAATTTGCCGTAGCCGGGGGCGAAGCCGTACAGCTCACGACTTCCATCATCAAGCGATCAGAAACGCCCGTTCAGCTAAAATCGATTCGTTTCATCGGTTTTAAGAAAGATACCACGCTTAACCTTTCCTTGCCTGACAACGAGTTACAACGCCTCACGAATACCTTTACTATTCCGCTGAACCAGCCCATTACACAGCCTTACTGGTTACTTCAACCGAAAATGGGTAAAGGCATGTACCGGGTGGATGATACGGCCCTTAACGGTCTGCCCGAAAAACCGGCTGATTTTCAGACGGAATTTACGGTGGAAGTCAATGGCTTGCCTCTGACGCTACAGGTTCCGGTTACTTACAAATACACCGATGCGGTTCGCGGAGAGCTGTACCGGCCCTTCGAGGTTCGTCCGGTGGTTACCGCTACACCTTCCGACAAAGTGCTGGTCTTTCCGGATGGTCAGCCCAAGAGTTACAGCGTGATGCTGAAATCTTCCAAAGCGAACGTCTCCGGTCAGGTGAGTCTGGAGTTACCGAAAGGCTGGAAATCTGAACCAGCTCAGATTCCAGTTGATTTTGCCACTAAGTTTCAGGAGCAAACGGTTACCTTCCAGCTGACTCCCCCTAAAGAAGCTTCCGATGCCCGGGTAAAGGTGCTGGTTAAAACGAAGGATGAAGTTTCTTCCCGGGGGCTCTACGAAATTGGATACGAGCACATTCCGCCGCTGGCCGTTTTTCCGGAATCAGAAACCAAGCTGGTTCGACTGGCCATCCAGAATAAGGCAAAAACGATTGGATATATTCCCGGAGCAGGCGATGAAATCCCGGCGGCTTTGCGTCAGATGGGTTGCTCGGTAACGCTTCTCGGCGAAAAAGAACTCACAGGATCCCTGGCCGCCTACGATGCGATCGTGGTGGGTGTTCGGGCGTATAACGTGAATAATCGCATGGATTATTACCAGCCGCGTTTGATGGAATACGTCAAAAACGGCGGTACGATGATCGTTCAGTATCAGGTAAATTCCGGCATTCAGCCGCTGGAAAAAGGCATGGGTCCCTATCCTTTCCATTTATCCAGAGATCGGGTAACGGTAGAAGAGGCGGAGATGCGTCTGCTTCAGCCGAATCACCCCATCGTGAATACGCCTAATAAAATTACTGCTGCTGATTTTAAAGGCTGGATTCAGGAACGCGGGCTGTACTTTGCCGATGAATGGGCTCCGGAATACCAGACCATTTTCAGCAGCAATGACCCCAATGAGCAGCCTCTCAACGGCGGAATGCTGGCTACTCAGTATGGTAAAGGCTGGTACGTCTTTACGGGGTATGCCTTCTTCCGGCAGTTGCCCGCCGGGGTTCCCGGTGCGTACCGATTGTTTGCTAACCTTATTTCTTTGGGTAAGTAATCCAGTAACTCATCCGAAAAAAAAAGACGTGACCAGCCAGTCACGTCTTTTTTAGTTATACACGAGCAATTGAACTAATGCTGTACCATCGTCAGTACCGGAACCTCAGAATGGTTGACTACTTTTTCAGCAATACTTCCGTGAAACCAATGGCTAAGTCCGGTTCGGCCGTGGGTATATAAGGCAATCAGATCCGCATTCATTTCATCCGCATAGCGAATAATTCCAGCATCTTCACTCACGGCATCAATGATCTGATAGGAATACGATTCAAGCTTCAGATCGATGGCCAGCTCAGCCATGTCTTCCTTGAGATCATCAAAACTGCGATCCAGATATCCCGTATTAACGGTCAGAAAATGCGGATGGGCCTTCCGAACGTCCCTGAAGGTAAAGAAGGTCCGCAAGGCCTGTGTATTCGTAAAATCCGTGGGAAACAAGATGTTTTGATACTGAACAGGTGCTTCATTTTTAATAATCAGCACGGGACACTGGGCGTATCGGACGACCCGTTCGGCGTTAGAACCCGTCGTTTTTTCCTTCCAGCCCGTTGCTCCTTCCGAAGCCATGACAATCAGGTCGGCCTGACTCGCCGCAATAGTTTCGCCCACGCTGCTCTTTTGCCGATTGACAATGGCTGATACGGGCACCCGATGATATTTAGGCTGATCCAGTAAACAGCGGAGTCGATTTTCGACGCCTTCTACCCGTTCCTCGAAAACGTCGTCCATATCCCGATCCCAGTTCTCGCCGGTGTGAGCATCCATTAACACAGGTTCGGGGTATTTGACGACGCCTAACACCACGATAGAAGCCCGAGCGGGTATGGCTAGCTCAATGGCCCGATCAAGAGCTTTCAGGGATAACTGACTAAAGTCGGTAGGAACCAGTATCGTTTTCATCTCATCAGACATTTATATCTGGTTCAAAATAACCGGATCAGCCTGATTATGCGAATGCGATTTGCAAGGGTCGGCAGGTAATAAATGTCATTTTTTAGTTGATTTTTTATGTAGGGCATGCCCCTGACTAAAGCCCTGTCACTGGCAGCGGATCAACCTGCCAGGGTAACCCAAGCAACTAACTCACCCACCGCTACCCGCTTTTCTGCGGGTAGCAACCACCCCAAGGCTAAAAAAGCAGGTAAAGACCCGAATACTGTTAAAAGCAGATTAGCAGAGTTACCACACAAAAAAGACCCCGACCAGGGCCGGGGTCTTCTAGTATTCGTACGTCAGGAAAATCAGACTCCTACGCCACGACGAATGATGTTCAGAGCACCACCCGCCTTGAACCACTGGATTTGAGCGGCATTGTAGGTATGGTTCACGGGGAAGGCCTCCGTAGAGCCATCGGCGTGATTCAGAACAATTGTCAATTGTTTGTCCGGTGCAAACTCACCTAATCCAACGATATCGATGGTGTCGTCTTCAAGGATTTTATCGTAATCGGCAGGATCTGCGAAAGTCAGGGCTAACATACCCTGTTTCTTCAGGTTGGTTTCATGGATGCGGGCGAACGATTTCACCAGAATCGCACGAACGCCTAAGTGACGAGGCTCCATGGCCGCGTGCTCACGGGAAGAACCTTCACCGTAGTTTTCATCACCCACTACGATGGATCCGATACCGGCTGCTTTATAGCCACGCTGTACTCCGGGAACGGTACCCGTTTCACCCGTTAACTGACTCTTGACTTCGTTCGCTTTGTCATTGAAGAAGTTCGTTGCACCAATCAGCAGGTTATTGGAAATGTTATCCAGGTGACCGCGGAACTTCAGCCAGGGACCCGCCATGGAAATATGATCCGTTGTACACTTGCCTTTCGCCTTGATCAATAGTTTCAGACCGGTTAAGTCCGTGCCTTCCCAGGGAGCAAAAGGCTCCAGCAACTGCAGACGATCTGACGTGGGTGAAACCAGTACTTCAACCTGGGAACCGTCTTCAGCCGGTGCCTGATAGCCAGCGTCTTCTACGTCAAAGCCACGGGGTGGCAGTTCCATGCCTTTGGGTTCATCAAACTTGACCGCCTCTCCGTCTACGTTTACTAAGGTATCCGTCATGGGGTTAAACGTCAGATCACCGGCAATGGCGAAGGCCGTTACGATTTCGGGCGAAGCCACGAACGCGTGCGTATTGGGGTTACCATCGTTACGGGCCTTAAAGTTTCGGTTGAACGACGTGATGATCGAGTTTTTCCGGGTAGGATCCTGGGTGTGACGAGCCCACTGGCCGATACAGGGTCCGCAGGCATTCGCCATAACCACCGCACCCATCGTATCAAATGTGCTGATGAAACCATCCCGTTCGATGGTATAACGAACTAATTCTGAACCGGGAGTAATGGTATATTCGGACTTCGCTTTCAGCTTCTTATCAACGGCCTGTTGAGCCACACTAGCCGCCCGACTGATATCTTCGTAAGAAGAGTTGGTACAGGAGCCAATCAGACCCACTTCCAGTTCCGCAGGCCAGTTGTTTTCTTTTACGGCCTGAGCGAATTTTGAAAGAGGCCAAGCTAAATCCGGCGTAAACGGCCCGTTAATGTGTGGTTCCAGCGTATCCAGATTCAATTCCAGTAACTGATCATAATACCTGGCAGGATCGGCATACACCTCGTCATCTGAACGCAGGTATTCTGCTACATCGTCCGCCAGTTCCGCGATATCCGCCCGGCTGGTGCCTTTCAGGTATTCGGACATTTTAGCATCGTAGGCGAAGATAGAAGTGGTTGCTCCAATCTCGGCACCCATGTTACAAATGGTACCCTTACCCGTAGCGGAAAGACTTTCGGCACCTTCGCCAAAATATTCAACGATGGCACCCGTACCGCCTTTCACGGTTAACTGACCCGCTACCCAAAGGATCACATCTTTAGCCGATGCCCATCCACTGAGCTTGCCCGTCAGTTTGACGCCAATGAGTTTGGGTTGTTTCAATTCCCAGGCCAGACCTGCCATTACGTCGCAGGCGTCAGCCCCACCGACGCCAATGGCCACCATTCCCAAACCGCCGGCATTCGGCGTGTGGGAATCCGTCCCGATCATCATTCCGCCGGGGAAGGCGTAGTTTTCCAGCACTACCTGGTGAATGATCCCGGCTCCGGGTTTCCAGAAACCTACTCCGTATTTATTTGAAACCGAAGAAAGGAAATCAAAAACTTCCTTCGACTGTTGTACTGCATTTGAAAGGTCTTCTTTGGCTCCTACTTTCGCCTGAATCAGGTGATCGCAGTGAACCGTTGAAGGAACCGCCACCTGAGGGCGACCCGCCTGCATGAACTGCAACAGAGCCATCTGAGCCGTTGCATCCTGCATAGCCACCCGATCCGGAGCGAAATCAACGTAGTCTTTCCCACGCAGATACTCTCTTTCCAGAGGGTTTTCCCATAAGTGGCTATAGAGAATTTTCTCCGAAAGCGTCAGCGGGCGACCAAGTACTTGCCGAGCGGCGGCCACTCGTTCTGGCATCCGGGCGTACACGGCCTTAATCATTTCAATATCAAAAGCCATCGTTGTTATATTAAGCGTTTAAATAAAAAAAGGAACAGATTTCAGACTCAAAAATACGGACCAGGCCAACCTCTCTTTGATGAAAGAGTATGAAAATCCTGGTCAAATATTATACTTTTTGCATTTTTTTTGCTATTTGTTAACCGTTTCCTGGCATGAGTTTTATATATTTTCAACTATTATGACGGACAATAAGTTTTGGAATCCTTAATATCTAATAGCATCTCTTTAAAATTTTGTCCTTTACTTTGGCACACGCTTCCCATACACCTATAACCGAAACATATGGCTAAGAAGAACCTCGTCATCGTAGAGTCTCCGGCGAAGGCAAAGACCATTGAGGGTTACTTGGGGGCTGATTTTCAGGTAAAATCAAGTTTCGGACACGTCCGCGATTTACCTGATAAAGGCCTTGCAATTGACATCAAAAATGGCTTTTTACCAACGTACGAAGTCTCTCCCGAAAAAATAAAAGTGGTCAACGAACTGCGTCAACTGGCAAAATCTTCGCAAGAAGTCTGGCTGGCAACCGATGATGACCGCGAAGGGGAAGCCATTTCCTGGCACCTCAAAGAAACCCTCGGGTTGCCCGACACGACCAAACGCATCGTGTTCCGGGAGATTACCAAAACGGCCATTCAAAAAGCCATCCAGAGTCCCCGTACCATTAACCTGGATCTGGTGAATGCCCAGCAGGCCCGTCGGGTGCTCGACCGTCTGATTGGGTTTGAGTTATCGCCGGTTCTGTGGGAAAAAGTTAAACGGGGCCTTTCGGCGGGACGGGTTCAGTCCGTAGCCGTTCGTCTGGTCGTGGAACGCGAACGCAGCATTGAGCAATTTCAGACGAAGTCAAGCTTTAAGGTAACGGCTCAGTTCCTGCTGGAAGGTGGGAAAGTACTGAATGCCGAGTTACCCAAAAACTTTGAGACGGAAGAGCAGGCCCGTATTTTCCTTGAAAAATGCAACGGAGCCACCTTCACTATCCGTAATCTGGAAACCAAACCGGCGAAGAAATCTCCAGCCCCTCCGTTTACGACGTCTACCCTTCAGCAGGAAGCCAGCCGTAAGCTGGGGTATTCCGTGGCTTCGACCATGCAGTACGCCCAGAAGTTATACGAAGCGGGTAAGATCAGCTACATGCGTACGGATTCAACCAATTTGAGCGAAGAAGCTCTGGCGAAATCTAAAGTATCCATTACTGATCAGTTTGGCGAGCAGTACTCCCAGCAGCGTCGGTATAAAACTAAAAATGATTCCGCTCAGGAGGCTCACGAAGCCATCCGTCCGACGGATTTCTCAGTTCCCTCGGCGGGCGAAACCCGTCAGGAGCAACGCCTTTACGAATTAATCTGGAAACGGGGAATCGCCTCGCAAATGGCCGATGCCCAATTAGAGCGTACCACTGCAACTATTGGGATTTCTACTACTTCAGAAGAATTAGTCGCTCAGGGCGAGGTTATCAAATTTGACGGGTTCCTGAAAGTGTATCTGGAATCAAAAGACGACGAAGATGAGGAGAACAAAGGAATGCTTCCTCCACTGTCGATCGGCCAGAACCTGAATTTAGACACTTTAAAAGCTACCGAGCGGTTCTCCCGGCCACCCGCCCGTTTCACGGAAGCCAGTTTGGTGAAAGAACTGGAAGAACGCGGCATCGGACGCCCTTCCACTTACGCTCCCACCATTTCCACGATCATCAAACGCGAATACGTTGTTAAAGAAGATCGTCCCGGTAAAGAGCGTAACTTCCAGGAGCTGACGCTCAAGGATCAGACCATCACCGTAAAGACTAATAAAGAAAATTACGGCACTGAAAAGGCCAAGCTGTTCCCGACGACCATCGGTATGATCGTGAACGACTTCCTGGTCGATAACTTCGATAACGTCGTTGACTTCAAGTTTACGGCCGAAGTAGAAGGGGAGTTTGACAAAATTGCTGACGGCCAGATGCAGTGGCAGAATATGATTGATAACTTCTATCAGTCTTTTCATCAGACGATTGAGCAAAGCTCCAGTGCCGAACGCAGTTCCGTCAAATCAGCCCGTGAACTCGGAATTGATCCCAAGTCCGGCAAAATGGTGTCGGTTCGTCTGGGTAAGTACGGTCCTTTTGCTCAATTAGGAGACTCCAAAGAAGACCAGAAACCTCAGTACGCTCCGCTTCCCAAGGATAAGTTACTGGAAAGCATTACCCTGGAAGAAGCCATTGAGTTATTCAAGTTACCCCGGGTCGTGGGCGAACTGGAAGGCAAGGAACTCTATGTGAACATCGGTAAACTTGGCCCTTACATTAAGTTCGACGAAAAATATTATAACCTCGGAGAAGGGGACGATCCCTACACCATCGACGAAGAACGAGCCATTGCCGTCATTCAGGAAAGAAAAGCGGCAGAGGCTTCCGATGCGATCGGTGAATTTGAAGGTCAGCCCGTGACGAAGGGAAAAGGCCGCTTTGGTCCTTACGTCAAACATAACAGCAAATTCTACTCGTTGCCCCGGGGCATGAACCTGGAGACGGTCTCGCTGGAAGAAGCCATTACCATTATCCAGAACAAGCGAAATGCGGATGCCAATAAGGTAATCAAAGAATTTCCTGAAAACACCACCGTTAAAGTTCTGAATGGTCAGTACGGACCCTATATCCAGATTGGCAAACGCAACGTTAAAATACCCAAAGGCACGGATCCTGCTACCCTGACACTGGAACAATGTCTGGAGCTGGGTGGTGAAACCGCGGCCCCGGCGGCTGAAAAAAAGCCAGCGGCCCGCAAGAAAGCCCCAGCGGCCAAAAAGTAATCGTTTGTTGATAACCACTGCTGCCAGCTCCTACGTGCTGGCAGCAGTGGTTATAAGCAATCAGCTCTGATCCTATGAAAAAACTGGTAGTTCTTAGCGGAGCCGGCATTTCGGCAGAAAGTGGTATCAAAACGTTTCGGGATTCGGACGGTCTCTGGGAAAACTATCGCGTTGAGGATGTAGCCACGCCCGAAGCCTGGGCCCGAAACCCGGAGCTGGTGCTGGAGTTTTACAACCAGCGAAGAAAGCAGGCCCTTACCTCGAAGCCAAATGAGGCTCATCGAATTCTGGCTGATTTACAGAATTATTTTGACGTCCGGATTATTACTCAAAACGTCGATCCTCTGCATGAACGGGCAGGAAGCAAAAACGTACTACACCTGCATGGCGAGCTTTTCAAAGTTCGTTCAACCAGCCATCCTGAGTTAGTGTATGATCTGGACGGCTGGGAGCTCAAGTCAGGTGACGTATGCGAGCAGGGGAGTCAGCTCCGCCCCCATATTGTCTGGTTTGGCGAGGAAGTTCCGGCCATGACGGAAGCGATTCCTTTGTGTGAGGAAGCGGATATTTTCGTAGTAGTAGGAACCTCCTTACAGGTATATCCGGCAGCAGGACTGGTAGATTACGTCTTTTCGAGCGTCCCCGTTTACGTAATTGATCCGCAGTTGCCAAAAGTTTCTCGCCGAAAAAACGTTACTTACATTCAGGAAAAAGCAAGCGTAGGTATGGAGATACTTAAAAATCAATTGCTTGCCGAAAGTTCCAGCAATTCAGCTTCTTAACGTTTTAACAATCTTTAGGAAGTATGACCCGGATTTTTACGTACTTATCATGGGTTATACTTATTGATCATTTTATCAACACGAATACATATGCGTAAATGGTTCATTCCGGTAGCCGTTCTGGCTGCTCACCTGGCAACGGCTCAATCGCAGGCTCCTGCGACGGAACCCGTACAACTGAAAGCTCCTGCCAACTGGTTTAATTTAGATTATGACACGGATAAGGTTCGCGGTGTCAGCACGGAAAAAGCGTACGAATTACTGAAGAAAAGAAAGTCATCTCCCGTGATCGTGGGAGTGATTGACTCGGGTATTGATATTAACCACGAAGATCTTAAATCCAAAATCTGGACCAACCCCAAGGAGATTGCGGGCAACGGCAAGGACGACGATAACAACGGGTATATTGACGATGTACACGGCTGGAGTTTTCTGGGTAACAAAAACGGACAGAATATTGACAAGGAAAGTCTGGAGTTAACCCGGGAATATGCCAAGTATAAAAACAAGTTCGGCGATAAAACCGAAGCTGAAATTCCGGCCGACCAGAAGGAAGCTTTTACGTATTACCAGGAGCTGAAAATTGCCTATAACGAAAAGGCCCAGGAGTCCCGGATGATGCTTCCCATGATTGAGAATCTGTTGAAAACCTATAAAGATGCCGGCAGTATTCTCAAAGGATACCTCAAAAAAGACAATTTCACGGCTGAAGATCTGGCCAAAATCGACAAATCGACCGTTGATAGTGCTGTAAAAAAGGCCCTTGCTGCCTACGAACGGGGTTATCAGATGGGCTACAGTGAGAAAGATCTTCAGGAAGCCTACGATCATTACAAAACCGAGGCTAATGTTCAGCTTAATCCTGACTTCAACGAACGTCAGACAATTATTGGCGATAATCCCGAAGATACCAAAGATCGCAACTACGGTAACAACGACGTAATCGGCCCTGACGCTCGTCATGGTACGCACGTAGCGGGTATCATTGGAGCCGATCGCTCGAATAACCTCGGTATCAAAGGCGTGGCTGATAACGTCAAGATTCTGGTGGTGCGAGCCGTCCCCGATGGCGATGAACGGGACAAAGATGTAGCCAATGCCATTCGTTACGCCGTTGATAACGGTGCCCAGATCATTAACATGTCCTTCGGTAAGGCCTATTCCCCCCAGAAAGAAGCCGTTGACGAAGCTGTTAAGTACGCAGAATCAAAGAATGTTCTGTTAGTTCACGCGGCAGGTAACGAATCGCTGAATACGGACGTAGAACCTAATTTCCCGAACCGCAAGCTCAAAGATGGTGGCGAACCGGCCAACTGGCTGGAAGTAGGTGCCATCAGCCACGAAGCGAACAAAGTAGCCAGTTTCTCTAACTACGGTAAAAAAGGCGTAGATCTTTTCTCGCCCGGCGTAGCGATTTACTCGACGGTTCCCGGATCCAAATACGAAGAGCTGGACGGTACCTCCATGGCTTCTCCGGTTGCCGCCGGCGTAGCCGCTTTAGTGAAATCGTATTTCCCTAAACTTACGGCAGCTCAGCTGAAGCAACTACTGGTAGAATCTACTACGAAGTTCCCTACCCAGCAGGTGAACTTACCCGGCGGCGAAGGTCAGGTTCCTTTCGGAGACCTGTCTAACTCTGGTGGAGAAGTCAATGCCTATAATGCCGTTAAACTGGCTCTGGAATGGGAAAAAGCAGGTAAGATTAAGTAATCTTATTGGGTTAAAGCGAAAGGAAGGGCTCGCCAGCTGGCGAGCCCTTCCTTTGTTTATGAGTTGGTGACGATACTATGTGTAATGAGAAGCGAAGGTACTTTATAGTATTTTGCTACTTTCCATCGAAAAAAGCTTACCCTAACTCTACGAAAGTTCTCTCACTTCCTTCGAGATGCCACATGGATAACAACGTTTGGTCTTAGAAAAGCCTTATTACTGTAACATCCTGTCATTCAGAGCGAAGCGAAGAACCTTACCTATCCTGGCATCCATTTTAAGGATGACAAGTTTAGTTATTAATTTTTCCAGCAACCCCGCTAGTCCGCGTTTTTAACGCGGATTAACGAGAAAAGCGTCTGCGACGCAAACGCAGACGAACGGGCAATCCTATACATCGAACTGTTATCTATAAAAAATGAAGAACCGGACTTACTTTCCCACCAACTTTAAATGATAGAAAAGTTTCTACCCAACAACCATCACCCCTAACTAACAACTTAAAACTATTTCTTCAACCCCTCCCAAACCGTAGTAACAGCCGTATTCAGTAGCATCATATCAACCGTTAGATCCCCCGAGAGCTTCATTTTCACCACGGCGGTGATGTTTCCGTACACCATCCAGGCCATGAGGCGGGAAGAAATATCCTTCAGTTGGCCCGTATGAATACCTTTTCTCAAAAACTCCCAGAGAGGCATGTAAAAATTGAACGCATCCTCCTTGGAATCTTTCGTCATGTTGGGCGAATTAGCGTAATGTTCAATGAATAAGAATTGATCGGGATTATTGACGTAATATTCGTACAACCCTAAGAAAACACCTCGAAAACGGTCTTTATACGGTTTTTGAGCATCGTCTGACTCGGCGATTACTAAAGCAATCTTCTCCCGGTACATCGCGAAAAGTTCATCGATGAGCTGTTCCTTACTTTCGAAGTAATGATAAATCGTTCCGGCGGCTACGTTGGCGTGTTTCGCCACCATGCTCATGGGGGTAGCGTGAAATCCGTTCTTTGAAATCAGATCCAGCGTGGCTTCCAGAATGGCCGTTCGTTTATCCAGGGGTCTTCCCGACTGTTTATTCATAGATACGCTTGGGTGCATAGGTACACCCGCAGGATGAGGTTACGTAGATCAGTAATTCAGCCGGGCAACAATGATCCCGGTCTGGTCTCGGTGACGAGCGAGGTAATCCGCCAGTGGTTCTGAAGAAACAACCACTTTTTTCTGGTCCGTTGAGGCATGTAATAAATGGATGCGACCATTTTTTCGGTAGGCAAAGCCTTCATGCGACACATCCAACCCCGCCTTTGCCGTGGTAATACCAATTACATCACCGGTTTCCATTTCTGACTCGATGGAAGCGATTTTATTTTTCGGAATATAATAGGTGTTGCCCTCATTCAGCTCATTTTCAATTTTTTCTACGAGTTTAAAAGCGTCGTCGTCGGCCAGCTGTGCATACAAATTCCGATGCTGCGTCATGAAGTGGATAGGCTTATTGTAGGCCACTCCTCCCCATTGTTCCGCCATTAGCTTCGCTTCGCCGTACGTTTGAAGCTGCTGTAAAAACGAAGAAAAGTAGTGCAGGCGACTTCCGTAACCATTCACTAATCCCTGATAATAGCGGTAGTGAGCCAGGTTTTTCTCGAACTGCTCCGTAGTCAGGCGATCCGTTTGAACGGATCGGGTCAGGGCCAGCACGTTTTCTACAAAAGTCGTACAATCCAGTTCCCGAAGATTAACGACCAGTTTTTCTTCACCGGGCTTTTCCAGCGTTCGGGCAACGTACGGAGTATTCCGAAAACTCAGGGCTATTCGACCGGCCGTTTCTCCGGCGGTCGCTGCTTTGGAAATTTCTAGTTTCTGAAGAATGAGTTCTTCATCGGTTGAAAAAGAATTCAGTGTCAGCAGGAGTAAGCCCAAAACAGCGGTTTTCCAGAATGTAATCATGCCATAGTAAGGAGGTAAGCTCGTTCAAGAAGGTAGAAACCGGTATGAAAGTTCCGTTAGTAAATAACTTACGACGGAAGTTTTGGTTTCAGATTTTCTTCATCGCTAATTCTCAGCGATAGCAGGCCCGCTAGGATCAGTAACACCCCTCCCAATACGATTACCTGAATGGGTTGTAAGCCCAGAAAACGAGCCAGAGCGGCCAGACCCAGGCTGGCCACTACCTGCGGTAACACTATGAAAAAATTGAAAACTCCCATGAAGAATCCCATCCGATCGGCGGGCAAACTTCCTGCCAGCATGGCGTAAGGAATGGAAAGAATACTCGTCCAGGCAATGCCAACGCCCGTCATGGCTAGTAAAACCAGCGTAGGATCTTTGATGAAATAAATGGAAATCAGGCCGATTCCACCCGCCGTCAGGCAAATGAGATGGGTTACCTTTCGGCCCAGTCGGTTCGCCAGATAGGGTAAAAACAAAGCAAATAAAGCCGCCACTCCGTTGTACATGGCCATGGCAATCCCCACAAAATCAGCTCCTTCATTGTATAGCTTCGATTGAGTATCCGTCGTTCCGTAGATGTGCTGGGTAACGGCATTCGTCATGAAAATCCACATGCAAAACAGACCAAACCAGGTAAAAAACTGCACGGGGGCCAGCTGTTTCATCACCTTCGGCATTTGAAACAGGCCCGAGTACGCTTCTCTGAAAACGTCGGAGAACTTCATGCGGGCGTGTTCCCGCCGAAACGCTTCCAGATCTTCCGGTGGGTATTCCCGGGAGGTTATAACCGTGTACACAACGCAAATGAAAAAGACCGCTGCACCGATGTAATAAGACCATCTTACCGCATCCGGGATTTTACCGGCATCGGCAGTATTGCTTACGCCGAATTCGGAAAGAATGGCCGGCAGTGCCGAAGCTATGACCGCCCCCACCCCGATGAAGAAACTCTGCATGGCAAAACCCGAGGTACGCTGCTCGGCGGGCAGTAAGTCTCCCACAAAGGCCCGAAAGGGTTCCATAGAGATGTTGATGGAAGCATCCATCAGCCAGAGCACCATTCCCGCCATCCATAATTCCGAAGAGTTAGGCATCAGGATCAGGGCCAGTGAAGCCAGCACTGAGCCCAGAAAGAAAAAAGGACGCCGCCGCCCCCAGGTCGGATGCCAGGTGCGGTCACTCAGGTAACCAATCACGGGCTGCACAAGCATACCCGTGACTGGTGCCGCAATCCAGAGGATGGGAATTTCGTCGGCATTAGCCCCCAGCGTGGAGAAAATGCGGCTGGTATTGGCGTTTTGCAAACCCAGGCCAAACTGTATGCCCATAAATCCAAAGCTCATATTCCAGATTTGCCAGAAGGATAAGCGAGGTCGGTGTACGGAGGAAATATGAGTCATACCGTAAGGTTTTATCGGGGTGTAATTTCAAAAACGAATACGCCACTGGCCGGAATCTGTACGGGAATCGCTTCCGTTGCCCGGAAGGATCCTTTGACTTTTTTAGCCAGCAGAAGGTCTTTGTACTGATAATTTCCTTCGGGGTTCCGCCCGGTCAGCTCCCAGAAATGTTGGGGAATGCGAACTTCCGCCGTCCGGGACTCCTCCCGATGGAAATTCGTTACGAATAAGAGAACCTGGTTTTCCGTATACCGGAGGTAGCTGTACATATGCACGTCATCATACCCCGGCGACTGCCCCCAGTTGTTGGCGTACTGTAAATCGTAAAACTGACCCGTCTGAATGGCTTCTGATTTCAGACAGAGCTTATTAACGGCCGCGTAGAATTCGTACAACTGTTTTTCTCCGGCGTTTAACTGGCCGCCATCAAACTGGCCTTCATTCATCAGCTTCTGCCATTGGGGAACGGCCCACCAGTCAAAAATGGTAGTTCGACCGTCTTTGGTCTGAAAGCCTTCGGCATCCGCGGCCGGCTCCCCCGCTTCCTGACCGAAAAACAACATCAGCGGCCCCCGCCCCATCGTCGCACTCACGACCCAGGCCGGAATGGCGTAGTTAGGGTTTCCGGCAAAAAACTCGCTGGCAATGCGTTGCTCGTCGTGGTTTTCCAGAAAACGCAGCATGTGCTGATCAATATCCCCCGATTCCTGTTGCCAGATTCGGGTGATATCTGCCGCATTTCCGCGACCTTCCATTAAGGCCCGTAACGTGTCGTAAAGACCTACCTTATCGTAGAGGTAATCGAATTTACCGTTGAAGATGTAATTATGATACTGAGCCGGATTATATATTTCGGCAATGAAATCGACCGCATACTTCGCTTTTACCTGCGGAATACACCAGCCCCAGAATTCTACCGGCACCATTTCGGCCATATCACACCGGAACCCATCCACGCCCTTACTGGCCCAGAACAACAGAATGTCCCGCATCTTAAACCAGGTGTTGGGAATGGGATCGAAATGCGTAGTCCGGTTATTGAGGTAATCCACGCCGTAGTTCAGCTTCGTAGTTTCGTACCAGTGGTTGAGGTCCGGTTGCGAAGAAAACACATCATCTCCCGTGGCTTTGGCGGGGTATTCATGGTAAGGTTGTACCGATTCCACGGGTACGTGCACGCCTTCGGGAATGATAAACTCTTCGCCGGGCAGGTAATAGAAATTATTTTCGGGTGAAAAAGCTACGCCCGACACATCGCCCTCTCCCAAATCCAGAACGCCCGTGGGCTTCACGTCAGAATGATACTGACGGGCCACGTGATTGGGTACGAAATCAATGATTAACTTGAGTTTCTGTTTATGAACTCGTTCCACCATAGCTTCGAACTCGGCCATGCGATTCACGGGATTTTGAGCCAGAAAAGGGTTAACGTCGTAATAATCTTTAATGGCATAAGGAGAACCCGCCCGACCTTTGATGACTGCCGGATGATCTTTCGGAATGCCCAGTTCGGAGAAATCCTCCATGGTGGCGTGTTCGATAACGCCCATAGTCCAGACGTGCGTAACGCCGAATTTTTTCAGACTCTTTAACGCCGTTTCGTTGACGTCATTAAAGGTTCCGGTACCGTTTTCTTTCAGGGAACCCCAGGGCTTTACCTGCTTGGTTTTATTACCAAATAAGCGAAGGGTGAGCTGATAGATGAGTAATTTATGGGTTGATGGACTGACAGACATGATGATTCTCAGGGAAGTTTAAAGGATACTGATGCCGGAAATAAAGTAAATCTTTCGGGACTGGTTTGTTTCCGGCAACGGATGACTTGATACTTGTAAAATTCATTAACTACGCAGAATCCGCTGTGTTTCGAATTTCGGGGTTTAATTCCTGCTTTCGGAGTAAATTTCTAAATCTGCGGGGAGTACAACTCTCCAAAACCTAAGTAATTCATCCAATTTTCACCCTAAAAATATATTATATCTAATTAAATTAATATTCTTACGTTAAAGAATTAGTTTACGTATATTTCATAGTCATTCCAGAGCCTACCAATCCTATCCATGCACCTACCTTTACCTTTACGGCTTGCCCTGACCTTCTTTCTTCTGTGCGTAACTTATTTTACAGAAGCTCAGGGGCTTAAAATTGATCGTATCAATCCTACCAACTGGTTTGTGGGCATGAAAAATCAGCAGGTACAATTGCTGATGCATGGGCCAAACATCAAGGGTACGAAGGTGAAAGTAACTTATCCCGGCGTGTTTGTGGAGCGGGTACAAACGGTTGAGAACCCTAATTACATCATCGTCGACCTAACCATTGCCTCCGCCGCCCAGGCGGGAACGATTCAACTGCAATGCACGAAGATTTTTCCGATTACTGAAAAAAGACAAAATGCGACGGTCATTAGTGGAGGTCGGGAAGTAACCATTACGGTCCCTTACGAGCTGAAAGCCCGGACGGCAAAACCCCAAACCGTCAGTTCCAGAGATCTGGTTTACCTGTTGCTTCCCGACCGTTTTGCGAACGGGGACCCCACCAACGATCAATTTTCGGATCTGGCGGATACGCAATCGGACCGGAATAACCCCTTTTTACGCCACGGCGGCGACCTGCAGGGGATTATTAGAAACCTCGATTACTTCAAAGACCTGGGCGTGACCACGCTCTGGCTCAACCCGGTTATTGAAAACGACCAGGCCCTGACCGATGAAGGCGGCACCAGACGTTCGGCCTATCACGGGTATGCCTTTACGGATCATTACAACGTGGACAAACGCCTGGGGGGCAATGAAGCCTACCTGAAACTAATTAAGACGGCTCACGAGAAAGGGCTGAAAATCATGCAGGATGCGGTGTATAACCATGTCGGCAATCGTCACTGGATTGTTCGGGACCTGCCTTCGAAAGACTGGCTGAACCAATGGCCCGAGTATCAGAATACCAGTTACAAAGATCAGCCCGTGGTAGACCCCTATGCGTCCAAGCAGGATCGAAAGATCAGTCAGGACGGCTGGTTTACGTCTTTTTTGCCCGACTGGAACCATAAAAACCCCTTTGTTGCCAATTTCCTGATTCAGCACGCGTTATGGACCGTTGAATACTTTGGTATAGATGCCTGGCGGGTAGATACTTATTTCTACAACCATCTGGAGTTCATGAATACGCTGAACCAGCGGCTGCTGGAGGAACACCCGAATCTCTACATTTGCGGAGAGAATTGGGTAAACAACGTTCCGAATCAGGCTTATTTCGTAAAAAACAACCTGAGTGTTCCCTGGAAAAGTAACCTGCCCGGTGCCATTGATTTTCAGCTGTATTTTGCCACGAACGAATCCCTGAATCAGTCGAATAACCGTTGGTATGACCTACTGGGGCAGGATATCCTCTATGCCGATGCTTCACGCAACCTCATCTTTCTGGACAACCACGATTTAGACCGATATTTCTCGGTGATTGGGGAAGATTTCAACAAGTATAAAATGGGCATAACTTTTTTGCTCACCACCCGAGGAATCCCACAACTTTACTATGGCACCGAGATTCTTATGAAGAATTTCAAAAATCCAACTGATGCAGAAGTTCGTAAAGATTTTCCGGGGGGCTTTCCCGGTGACCCTTCCTCTAAATTCACGGCGAATGGACGTACTCCGGCTGAAAACGAAGCGTTTAACTTCGTTCGGACCCTTGCCCGGTACCGTCAGCAATCCACCGCTCTACAAACTGGAAAATTGACTCATTTTTTGCCACAGGACGGAATCTATGCGTATTTTCGGCACGATTCCCAAGGAAAAGTGATGGTTCTGCTGAACTCTTCCAAAGAAACCAAAAGCATTTCTACGGATCGATTCAGTGAAGTCATGAACGGGGTCTCTACCGCTAGAAATGTACTAACGGGAGCTACCCTTTCCTCTTTGAAACAAATACAAGTATTACCCTGGTCTTCGCTGGTGCTTGAATTACACTGATTTGAAAACCAAAACTTTTACTACCTTGAAAGCTTGTCTTTTTGATCTCGACGGAGTGATTGTCGATACTGCTGTTTATCACTACAAAGCCTGGCGACGGATGGCCAATGAATTGGGCTTTGATTTTACGGAAGAACAAAACGAACAGCTCAAAGGCGTCTCCCGCATGGAGTCGCTGGATCTGATTCTGGGCTGGGGTGGTGTTACGTTATCGGACGAAGAAAAACAGACCTGGGCCACCCGGAAAAATGAATGGTATCTGGAATACATTCATCAAATGACCCCCGCCGAAATTTTACCCGGCGTAGAAACCTTTCTGGAGTCACTTCGCAAAGCTGGTATTGGTATCGGTCTGGGTTCGGCCAGTAAAAATGCCCGGCTCATTCTGGAGCAAATTGGAATGATTGATTCGTTTGATGTCATCATCGACGGGACACACATCACGAAAAGCAAACCCGACCCGGAGGTATTCCTGCTGGGAGCAAAGGCATTCAACTTATCCCCCGCCGATTGCATCGTTTTCGAAGATGCCGTTGCCGGAATTGAAGCGGCTCACCGCGGAGGAATGAAAGCCGTTGGCGTAGGGTCCCCGGAGGTTCTTACCCAAGCGGACATTGTGATATCGTCCTTTACGGAAACCAGTTTATCCAAACTTAGTGATGAACTAACGGGCTGGCAATAACTACGGTCCTTCTTGCTTTTCTGACTTTACGATCATTGAACATACGCCATCAGCCCCCAGGGACTGATTCACGAAAAAACTTGGATGAAAAATTATTTAACGCACGACGAATGGTGCATCATTGAAGAGGGCTTTCATCCCGAATACAATGAAATCACCGAATCCATCATGTCCCTTGGAAATGGGCGGATGGGCCAGCGGGGAAATTTCGAAGAGAGCTACTCTGGCAAAACGCTCCAGGGCAATTACGTAGCTGGCGTCTATTTTCCCGATAAAACCCGCGTGGGCTGGTGGAAAAACGGCTACCCGAATTACTTCGCCAAAGTAATTAACGCCGCCAACTGGCTCGGCGTTCGGATTGAACTGGAAGATGAAAAACTGGATCTGGCGAGTTGTCATATCCATCATTTCCAGCGAACCCTGAACATGAAGGAAGGCTGGCTTAGTCGCTCGTTTGTGGCCATGCTCCCTTCCGGAAAGCAGGTGGGTGTAACCGCCAGGCGATTCTGCTCGCTTACTCACGATGAGGGAGCCGTGGTGCGATACTGCATCAAGCCACTCAATTTTGACGGCAAACTCACGATCAGCCCGTTCATTGATGGGACGATTTCCAATCGGGATTCGAATTATGATCAGAAATTCTGGCAGGAAATTCACCGGGAAACGGGTTTTGCGGAAGGTTACCTGCACTTAACGACCATCCCAAACCCTTACGAGGTTCCCCAGTTTGAAGTCGTAACGGGACAAAAGTTTTCTCTATACCGCGACGGAGCCCCTTTCCATTTCAAGGCCTTACCCGTTAAACAGGATCGCTACGTCAGCAGTCGCATTCAGCTGGATGTCATTGCCGGGGAGGAAATTGCTCTGGTAAAGTACGTCTGTAACATCAGCGATCAGAATCACAGCCGCGAAGAGTTACTAGCCGTTGCCAAGGAGTATCTGCAAAAAATGTCGGATAAAGGCTACGATGCTCTGCTCAACGAACAGATTCAGGCCTGGGATCAGAAATGGCAACACATGGATATTGTCATTGAAGGCGACGTGGCCGCTCAGCAGGCCATTCGTTTCAATCTATTTCAGCTCAGCCAGACCTATACCGGCGAGGATGATCGGCTGAACATTGGCCCCAAAGGTTTTACGGGTGAAAAATACGGCGGAGTTACCTACTGGGATACCGAAGCCTACTGCATTCCCTTTTATCTCTCCACAGCCGAGCCGAAAGTGGCCCGTAATCTGTTGATTTACCGCTGGAAACACCTCAGCAAAGCCATTGAAAACGCTGAAAAACTTGGCTTTACCGACGGGGCTGCCCTGTATCCGATGGTCACCATGAATGGCGAAGAGTGTCACAACGAGTGGGAAATCACCTTCGAGGAAATTCACCGCAACGGAGCCATTGCCTACGCCATTCACGATTACGTGCGTTACACGGGAGATCGGACCTACCTGAACGAATACGGTTTTGAGGTGTTACTGGGCATTGCCCGTTTCTGGTCGCAACGCATTACGTGGTCGGAAGAGCGGCAGAAGTTTGTGATGCTGGGCGTTACCGGGCCCAACGAATACGAGAACAACGTTAACAACAACTGGTACACGAATTACATAGCCTGCTGGTGTCTGCGGTACGTACTGGAAGTGGCGGAAGAGTTAAAATCCACCCATGCGGAGCGTTATCAGACCCTGGCGGAACAGCTTCATCTTTCTGAAGAGACTGAATTTACCCGTTTCCAGCAGATCATCGATCAGATGCACTATCCTTCCTCGGAAGAGCTGGGCATTTTTCTACAGCAGGATAATTACCTGGACAAAGAAAATATCGTCGTAAGCGATTTACGACCCGAAGATCGGCCATTGAACCAGAAATGGTCCTGGGATCGGATTTTGCGTTCGCCTTTCATCAAACAGGCCGACGTATTGCAGGGTCTTTATTTCTTCGAGGAAGAATTTTCCGAGGACATCATTCGCCGGAATTACGACTATTACGAACCTCGCACCGTTCACGAATCGTCCTTATCTCCCTGCGTGCACGGTATTCTGGCTTCAAAGCTGAATATGACAGAAAAAGCGTACGAAATGTACCTTCGCACCAGTCGACTCGATCTGGACGATTACAACAACGACACAGAAGACGGCCTGCACATCACCTCCATGGCGGGTACCTGGATGAGTGTGGTGAAAGGCTTTGGCGGCTTACGAGTCAAAGAGGGGCAGCTTCACCTGTCTCCCACCTGCCCCCAGCAATGGCAGGGCTATTCCTTTACGATTCGTTTCCGGGATAACTTACTGGACGTGAAGGTGAAACCCGAGGGAGTTACCATTGAAAACCGTGAGGGTGAAGCTCTCAACGTTTGGGTCAATGGCGAAGAACGGACCGTAGAAGCCGCTGCTGCTCCCGTTAGTGAGGAGGTAAGCCCTTCTGAAGAAACCGAAATCTGATTTGTCATATCAGGCCAAAAGCTGTGATTCAAACCCTTTGGATCACAGCTTTTTCTTTCCACACCCGGCCTAGAAACTCCTGATTTTGCTCTATGCTAATCATTACTCCCCAACAGCCTCTCCCCGATCCGGGCAACGATTATGAAGCGGAAGCCATTCGGTTTTGTCAGCAATGGTTGTCGGGGCAGCGTACGTTTCAGTTATATACTTCCGGCTCAACGGGCACGCCCAAATCCATTGAACTCACCCGGGCCCAAATGCAGGCCTCGGCCCGGTTAACGGCTCAAACGTTCGGATTGCAACCCAGAGACAGGGCTCTTTGCTGCCTTAACATCCGATACATCGCTGGCATCATGATGCTGGTTCGCACCCTGGAAACTCATCTGGAAACCGTAGTGACTGAGCCCTCTTCCGACCCCCTGTCTGACGTAGGCGATATTGATTTTGCAGCCTTTGTTCCACTTCAATTACAGAAGATGCTGGAACAGCCTGACGTGTACCTTCCCAGGCTCAACCGCATGAAAGCCATGATCATTGGCGGTGCCGCGATTTCTGGTTTATTAATGGAATCGATTCAACTCATCACGGCTCCAGTGTATGCCACGTATGGCATGACCGAAACGGTCTCGCACATTGCCATTCAACGACTCAATGGAAGCGAACGAACGGATTATTTTCAGGCTTTACCGGGCGTCACATTAGGACAGGATGATCGGGGCTGCCTCCAGATTACGTCTGCGGCCTCTAATCATGAGCTGGTTCAGACGAATGATGTGGTGGAAATGCTGGGTGAAAATCGTTTCCGTATCCTGGGTCGGGCCGACAACATTATCAACTCCGGCGGCGTCAAAATTCAGCTGGAAGAAGTAGATCGCCTGCTGGAGCCTCTGATGCAGATTTATTTTCCCGGCAAACGTTACTTTTCCTGGGGCTTCCCGCACGAAACGCTGGGCCAGCAACTAGAATTAGTGATTGAGGATACGTCTTCGGTTTCTGAGTCTTCATCAGTGTTTCCGGAACGGCTGAAGAAAGACTTGCCTGCTTATAAAAATCCCCGACGCATTCATTTTCTGGCTCACTTTGAACACACGCCGAGCAATAAAGTTGACAAAAAGGCCAGCGTCGCTGCACTGCATTTGCTTCCGTAATCGGACGGGATCAAAAGTGGTCGTTCGGCAGGTTTGATTGTAGCCTCTTCCAGCCTTCCTTTCGAACGAAACCAGAAAACGTATGTACGTGTAGAATAATCTTTCCCAACCGGCATTTGACGGGAGAGCGGCTAAATCCGTTCATCCTTTTAAGATTCCCATGCTCTGTTTATTCGCTAAAACACGCCACAAAAGGTATAAACTGGAAACTATTCATTATTTTTCCCCCTTAGAAACGCGTTTATGGAAACTGCTTTACGATCCATCGAGATTAATTATCAAACAGCCGAGCTGATTCCGGCTCCTTACTCCCACAAATATTTCATCCGGGCCACGATTAACCGGGCCGATGAATTAAACGTCAGTTTTCGGATTGAATACGTTGATCGCGAAGAGTTAACGGAAGATGAAATCTGGGGCGAAGGATTTACCGGAAGCGATGATTTCGAATGGGAAGGCACCTTGCTGCCCGTCTGGACCAATGAGATTCGTACGCTGGTGGCCCAAACGGAATTTTACAAAAGCAATCGGCTCGCCAACGAAGCCGAGAATCAATTCTGGCTCAATCTGGAATATAAAGATCAGGAACCGGCTCTGGGTAAGCCCAAAAATCGCGAATCCTGGGAGTATCTTTCGCAGGAATTAATTCAGGCCATCTATGAAACAGCCAAGCTTGAAGCTCCGCTGAAACTGATTTACCTGAAAAAGTTAAAGGACAAGTCTATTCAGGTCGAAATGAACGTCTTTTTCTCCAAACGGACGGTCAAAATGAACCTTCAGATTGATAATACGGAGAAGTCCAATGAAGTCCGCTGGGATACCTTAAATCCCGTGTTAAAGCTGATCTATGCGGGTGAATTTCTAGCCGAAAAGGCTACGCAAAAGAAACCCGAACGCCCCGGCAATTACCTCAACGTAGGCGACGGCTTATGGTACGAATTCGGAACTTCGCTGGTTAACCCCAGCGGTAATAATCGCTTTCTGAACGACATCGAAAAGTCGCTGGATGAGATTTCGGGACTTTCATAATTAAATAAAAAAGCCGGATTGAAATCCGGCTTTTTTATTGGCTGTCAGAAGTTATTGAGAGCAAATCACTTCACTGGTTATTCCTATACCTTTCCGACTACTGATCTATTCACTTAACCCGATCCAGTTCCATTTTTAATTCTTCCACCAGCGTTTTCATTCGGTCCAGTGATAAAGGCGGTTCGGGTAACTGAGTGCTGTAAAAACCCCGCACGGCCCAAACTTCCAATACATCTTTCGAGGAAACTTCAATCGTTTGAATACCCGGATTATCTGAACTCAACAATAGCGTATTCTTGATTTTAAGCTGGTTATAGACCCGTCGGTACATGATCCCCTGCGGACGAGCGACAATGAGGTAATGTGTTGAATCTTCTATTTTATACCAGTCGGTGAGTTGTTCGGCAATGATGATGGAACCGGGAATGGAGAAGTCCTCACCCGCTTCAAAGGCCCGGACTACTCCCGACTGCGTTTGCGGTCCCTGAAAGGGTGGTAAACCCTGAATAAACTCCCCCTGTCTGGATTTATTGAGGTACTCACTGGTTTGCTCCTTCTTAACCAGGCGAATGCCCGAATCATTACTAAAACCAGGGGTTGAGGCAGGAACCGATGGGGCGGTTACCGATGGCGGTATCACACTTTCGAAGGACTTGGGTTTCTCAGCCGTGGCAGGCAAAGCCGCCGGAAAGTCGAGCCGGCTCAGCTTACGCAGGGTGACCCGCTGAGCGACCAGATTGACCTGGGACTTTTGCCGGAAATACGTATCCACCACTTTCTGAATGGGTTGGGCCGGACGCGAAGGCTCAGCCCTATACACGGGCGGAGGCGGTGCCGACGTTCCCAGATTCAGGCTCGGCGTATCCCGCACGCGGCGTAAATCAGCCGTTAGTAATTGATCCAGCGTGACGCCGAAAAGTTGGGAAAGCTTAATTAAGGTCTCTCGCGGCGGGTTGGCCCGAGCTTCTTCGTAGGCTCCAATATTAGGTCGTTTGGTTCCTAACCGACGAGCTAACTGTTCCTGAGTCAGATCGTTACGATTCCGTAAATACCGAATATTCTCACTAATGATGCTCATACCTCCTCGCGTTTTGACAAAATTTTTAGCAAAACTATTTAAAATTAAAAGTCAGTCAAGTATTCCACGCAGGTATTCGCTGTTCTTACCCATTTTTACTCGACTTACCACTATTTTCTACAACTCTTCCGGGGCTAACTTTCAGAGATTGTGAGTAGCTTTCCACACTTATTAGGCCTAGCCCCATTCAAGTAGCTCGGATTATACCCTTACTTCAGCATGTCAAGTCTGTTACGGTTAGTAGTTATTACATTAACGCTCAGCTTTTTAGCACTGCAATCCTGGGCTCAGTTGGGAACTACGACGCAGAACCCCGCCTCCCTACGCTGGTCCCGGAAACGCACCCCTCACTTTCAGCTAATCTATCCCAGGGGATATGATTCGTTAAGTAATCGGCTCGCGAATACGCTGGAAGCAGTCTACGAGCCCGTCTCGAAAACACTCGGCTGCCAGCCCCGGCGGATTTCTTTAGTATTGCAAACCCAGAATACCGTATCCAATGGCTTTGTGACGCTTATGCCCCGCCACACCGAGTTTTTCATTACTCCTCCGCAGGATGCTAATTTTCTGGGTAACAACCGCTGGCTGGACTTACTGGCGGTCCACGAATTTCGCCATGTTGTACAGAATGAAAAGGCCGTGACGGGCGTTAGTAAAGCTCTCTTTTATGCCTTTGGGTACAACGCCACTTCGTTCATCAACCTGGGAATTCCGGACTGGTTTAGCGAAGGAGATGCGGTCTGCACAGAAACGGCTTTAACGGCCGGGGGACGCGGCCGGATCCCCGAGTTCAACCTGCTGCAACGGACTCAGTTATTAAGTTTAGCTAAACCCTTCCCTTACTTCAAAGCCGTGGCCGGATCTTATAAGGATAATGTTCCGGACTGGTATGTACTGGGCTATCAGCTAACGAATTACACCCGCCGATCCTTCGGACCCGATGTTTGGGACAAGACCCTGAACAGGTATTACCGATTTCCTTTCTATCCCTTTTCTTTTTCGGATAAGCTTCGCAAAACCACCGGGACCGGGGTAGAAAAACTGTACGATCGGGCCAATCAGGACTTCAAAAAACAATGGTCCGAGCAACAGCCTGGTATAACGACTCCCGCTGCGTATCAGTCAGCAGTACCTTCGGTTTATACCGATTACCAATACCCGCAGTTCTTACCGGACGGCAACATTATTGCTTTAAAATCGGGTCTGGCCCATATTCCTACATTCGTAAAACTGGATCAGCAGAACGAAGAAAAGCTCTTTGAAACGGGATTTCTGAATAATGCGGCAACCCTTTCGCTGGGCTCTCATACGCTGGTCTGGGCGGAACAGCACTTTGATCCCCGCTGGGGCATGCGGGATTACACGGTACTGAAAACGCTGCATACGCAGACCGGAAAGATTACTAAATTAAGCTCCCGGACTCGTTACTTCGCTCCCGGCATTTCTCCTGACGATTCCCTGGTAATCTGCGTTGAAGTTGATACGCAGGGCAAGAGTCAACTGGTATTACTGGATGCCACTACAGGTGCTATTTTAAGAACCTACGCCAATCCGACGCAGGCGTTTTATCAGCAACCCCGATTTTCCACGGACGGCCGTCAGGTGGTAGTAACCAAGCAGTCGGGCAATCGGAAAACATTTGAGATCATTGACGTAGCAACCGGGAAGTCTTTCGAGGTATTTGAGCCGATGATTCAAAACATTGCTCAACCCTTACTTCATGAAAACTGGTTAATTTACAATGCCCCGTATTCCGGGACCGACCAGATTTATGCCTATCATCTTTCATCCAAGAAAACCTATCAGGTGACCAGCCGTCCCTTTGGGGCTTACCACGCTGCTCTTTCCCCCGATCGTCAGAGCCTGGCTTTTCAGGATTTTGATGCCAAAGGCTTCCGGATCGCTACCATGCCCTTTGATACAACCCGCTGGACGGAAATACAGGAAATTCCAGTGGCCCCCGATCGGGCGTTTGCCCCCCTGGTTCAGCAGGAAAAAAATGCGGATGTTCTGGATCGCGTCCCTCAGCGGGATTATCAAACCCGCCCCTACTCCAAAGCCCATTTGTTTAATATTTATAACTGGGGACCGACTTTTAGTTCCAGCGTGACCAATCTGAATCTTGGTCTGGAATCCCAGAATCTGACTTCGACGGCTTTTACCTCCGCTGGCTTTAATTATAACGCCGCCGAGCGGCAGGGGCAGTGGTACGGTAACTTCAGCTATTACGGCTGGTATCCTGTCCTGGATGTAAGCATCAGCAGCGGGGCACGGGCCACGAGCTATGCACTGGATCGGGAAGCTCCCCTGGATAGCACGGGTATTGACCGCTGGCGGCAGAATGACTTCAACGTGGGACTTCGGTTGCCTTTAACCCTTACGCATTCCCGATACCGGGAAGGGCTATCGATGGCCGTGTACGCTAACCTGATTCAGACCAAAGGGTATGATCTTTGGGTACGTAGCCGCAATGAACCCGGTTCGAATACCCTGATGGCCACTACCGTATCATTGGCCTATAATCGCTTATTACGCCAGGCTAAACGCGATGTACAGCCCCGCTGGGGTCAAACGTTTTCTGCCTATGCCCGGAATACGCCCTTCGGAGGAACTTTGCAGGGGCATTTGTTAGCCCTGCAAACCCGGCTGTATTTTCCCGGAATCGGTCCGCACCATTCCCTGCGGATTTTCGGCGGGATTCAGTTTCAGGGAGCCGGCGATACGTATGCCTTTGGCAGCCCCCTGTTTTTTCCGAGAGGGTATGCGTATCCGTCGAGTCGGCGGTTAACGACGGGAAGTATTCAATACCAGCTACCCCTTTTCTATCCGGATTGGGCCCTGGGGCCGCTACTGTACCTGCAACGGGTCAAGCTGAATGCCTTCGTTGACGCGGGTCAGGCCCTGGTCGCCACGCGGAACGGAGCTTCAGGCACTCGCCTGTACGGATCAGCCGGGCTGGACCTTAGCTTTGACTTCAACCTGCTGCGTTTCCGTCAGCCGCTGGAAGTCGGGTTTCGTCAACTCTGGACCCGGGAAGGCCGATACCGTCCCGAGTTTCTGGTCATCGATATTGGCTTCTGATCGTCTGGGCGGGCGGAATGGTCTTTTTTCACATTTTTTAACGGCCCAAACGTCGATTTCGTGGGCAAAAACCGGAAAGCCTGTTGCTATTGTCGGTTTTCATGCGATACCTTGCCCTCGTCAAATTTGTGAAACGATTAAGTTCTCAGCCATGAAACCTTTCATTTTAGTAGTTGCTCTGCTGTTCAGCACCACGCTGTCTTTTGCCCAGTTTCGCTCGAACCGGAATCGGAATGACAATGATCAGACGGTTCAGTTTTACTCCCGGTCAAATTACCGGGGGGACGTGGTTCGTCAGAATACCGGAACCTACCGAACCATCAACTGGACCATCAATTCCATTCAGATTCCACAGGGCTACGTGGTAGAAGCCTTTTCGGAGCCTAATTTCCGGGGCGAGTCCGTTAAACTCATGGGCAATGTCGCTCAGTCGGGTAATCAGATTCGTTCACTCCGCATCGCCCGTGATTATAACAATGGCCGTCCTGATTATTCCAATGGCGGCCGCCCCGGCAACTCCGGCCGTCCCGGTTACAATGATCGTCCGGGCTATAACGATCGTCCGAATTACAATGACCGTCCCGGTTATACTGATCGCAATGGCTCGGTAGTATTTTTTGCCGATGATAACTACCGGGGTAGTTCAGCTACCCTGAACGTGGGCCGTCACCGTTCCTCTTCCTTAGGCCAGTTGAACCGTCAGGCGTCCTCCATTCAGATCCCTGCCGGATACAGCATTCAGGTGTTTGAAAATGATCGGTTCACGGGTCCTTCCCACACGCTTACCAACAGCTCTGATCGCCTGAGAAATATCGGCTGGAATGACCGCATCTCTTCCGTTATCATCAGCCGTACCCGCTAATACGCATCCCGTATCAAGCAAAAGCGAGGCCCGTTCGAACGGGCCTCGCTTTTGCTTTTAATCGCTAAAAAACATTAGAACTGAAAGTATATAAAAGGCTGAACCTGTGAGGATTGCACCTGGGTCATTAAAATAATAATGGCTACTAACCAGGCCAGTTTCCCCACCAGCGGTAAACGGGCCATTAACCCTTCCGCCTGGATTTCTACCGAGCGGGGAATGAAATGCAGGAAATAACCCATCAGCATGACCAGCAGCACATTTCGGTAGCCCAGGACAAACTCCGTAAAAATACCGGGTTTAAACTGAGTGGTGATTTGATTGATTACCTGCTCTGCTATTTCCATACTGTCGGCCCGAAAGAAAATCCAGCAGAAACAGACAAAATGAAACGTTAACAGCTGAGCCACCAGCCGCGGCATGGGAAAATTTCCAACGGAAAAATACGAGCGGAGAAAGCGATGAACCACCAGAGCCCCGCCGTGCAGAGCTCCCCAGAGAATAAAACGCCAGGCGGCCCCGTGCCATAAACCACCCAGCACCATCGTCATGAACAGATTCAGGTACGTTCGGAACGTGCCCTTGCGATTTCCTCCCAATGAGATGTAGAGGTAATCCCGTAGCCAGCTTGACAGGGATATATGCCAGCGACGCCAGAATTCGGTCACATTTCGGGACTGGTACGGAGAATCGAAATTGAGGGGATATTGAAAACCCAACAACAAAGCAATGCCGATGGCCATGTCCGAATACCCGGAAAAATCACAGTAAATCTGCAGGGCATAGCCGTAAACGCCAAACAGGTTTTCGAGGCCCGAGTACAGCGTAGGGTTATCAAAAATGCGGTCAACGAAGTTGATACTGATGTAATCAGAGATGATTACTTTCTTGAACATTCCGCTGCCAATCAGAAAAACTGCCCGGCCAAACTGTTCGGGAGTAACCACTACGGGCCGATACAGCTGCGGAATGAAGTCTTTGGCCCGCACAATGGGCCCGGCAACCAGCTGCGGAAAAAAGGAGACAAAAAAGGCGTAATCCAGCACGCTTTTGACTGGTTTGATTTCCCCGCGATAAATATCAATGGTATAACTCAGCGACTGAAAGGTATAAAATGACACCCCTACCGGCAGGAAGATAGGTAATGGATCGAAAGGTTGCTGAGCCCATTGAGCCCAGGCTTCGTAAAAAAAATTGGTGTACTTGAAATACGCCAGCAGACCCAGATTCAGAATCAGGTTAATGATCATCCACATCCGCTTGTAAACCCTTTTTTCCGCATCGTAAATGAACCAGCCCAGCACATAATCCACCAGCGTAGCCAATACCAGCAACAGAAAATACCAGCCTGAAGATTTGTAATAGAAGTATAAAGAAAAAAGGGTCACAAAAATCACCTTGGAGCGATGATGGGGCTGAAGGATGACGTAAATACAGGAAAACCCCAGAAACAACCACAAAAACAACCCGCTGTTGAACAACATGGGTGCCTGGGGCTGATACTGTACTAAATCGGCTAATCGGTTAAAGTCGATCTGAAGCATATTCATGAAAGGCATTCATCAAGGCCTGGTAAAGTAAATTCCCCTGAAATTCATAGCCTTTGCGGTTGTAATGAACTCCATCGCTGGTAATCAAATGGTTTTTCTTCCAGAAAGAAGCGGCTCCCGTAATCCCATACAAATCCCAGCAGGGCAGATGATGCTGGCTCGCGTAATCCAGAATGGTTTGCCGTACCTCTTTCATCTTCGTATTGGGCTGCGTCCGGCGTTTATACGAATCTGCCGGAGTGGTTAATAACACCACCGCTCCGGGATTATGCTGCTGAAGTGACTGGACGAGCGAATCCATGTGAAGGGTTAATTCCGGCATGGTTAAACGCCCATTGTGGGCTTCGTTGGTACCCAGTGAAACAATAATCAGCTGGGGTTCCAGTCCCTGGGTCTGCTCCGAAAAATACCGGGCTTGCTGGTAGTGCATGTACTGAGCTCCGTTTACTCCTACGGTATGATACAATACACCGGGCTGTCCATTTTCCAGACTGAAGCCAAACAGCGTGGCATGGTTCTGCCGCTCCTGACTGCGAATGGGCTCCAGCGTAAAGGAATCGTTCAGTTCGTGTAAATCAACGGTGTAAGGCTGTTGACCACTGATGCTGTCAGCGTGCTCAACTGACGCCATAATGGCTCCGCTGGCATCCAGAATGTTGTAATCAAAGCTATTGGTATCGCGGAGCGTAAAGAGTTTTAATCGGTCAAACTGATACCCCAGTGCTGAATCTGAGCGAATTTCAACGTTAATCCGTTTGCCGGGACTGGTATTTCGTACAGTGACGCCACCAATACCCACGGGAATCTGATCGTTTGGAATCACACACCGACGCGACTCCCAGATCGCCTCACTACTGGTTTTATAGGTGTAGGGTTCATTCGTTCGGGCCACATGCAGGGGCACCACCAGGCCTCTGCCCGCATTGCCAAATTCGTACTGAAACTGCTTGCGAACCGTATTCGTCAGAAAGTCGGCCTGCAGATGCGAGTCACCGATGTGAAGGATACTGACGACTCCCGTATTTTTAGATTTGAGTTCAGCCAGTTTATCAAAAAACGGACTCAGGCTTTCGGCCTGTGAAATCACGTTTGTTTGCTGAGTTTCGTACGGTAAGGCTGGCATTTGCGTTGCGGGAGCCGTCTGTGCCCGGACGTTTCCGTACAGACCCAGCAGCAGACCCAGCAGTGCTATTCTGATCATACTTTTTCTTTTCGTATAAAAATGCTTTGGTAAGCAGGCGGGCAATTTTGCGACCGCCCGCGTATTTCAGGTGGGTATAATCTTTGTTGGCCAGACCGGCATTGACGTATTTCACCATCGACCCCTCCCCGCCCATGGCCTCCCATAGATTCCAGAAGGTAACGCCCGTCTTTTTCGACATTTTACGCTGGGCGGCAATCAGGTAGGGAATACTGGGGAACGAAACGTAACTTTCGTCCTGCTTCATACTCCGGTCAGAAACGCCGATGACCAGAATGCTTGCTTCCGGGAAACCCCGTTTGATGCGTTCAATGGCGGCCATCATTTTAGGAACGTACCAGCCCAGCTGAGTGGTATTGGGCTCAATGACATTTAAGCCGTATTGCAAAATGACGAGTTTATAATGCTGCAGGTTGTTGAACTGATGATACATGGATTCTGAAACTCCGAGCAGCCCCCAGCCCGAGTTTCCCCGAACGCTGAAGTTATCGACGTAAACGCCATGATCGGATTCAAAACTCAGTCCATACAGAGCCAGATCCCCCCCAAATGACAGACGGACCTGATTTCCCGAGGCGTGCAGGTCATGTTCCGTCAGAAATCCTTTACCAGCCAGTGTATCAGACTGTTCGGTATGAGACCCGGAAGAAAAGGTTACCCGGCCGTTTTGACTGGAACGGTAAAATAGCCGAACACGATCAAACTTGCTCGGTCCATACGGACGGGCCGTCGTATAATTCAGCACGTTATTACCTTCGGGAACGAAACTGTAGCCGGAAACGCCGAGCGGGGGACCACCCGGACTTTTTTCCAGAACGGAATACGTTTTAAAGTTCTTGAATTGATGACGAATCGTCATGCGGAAATTGGCTACGGGAGAAGTAACGGGCACGTACCCCACGCCACTGCCGCCAAATAAGGCCTGCAGGGTATCCCGGAAATCTCCGCACAACAGATCTCCTTCAATGAAAGAATCGCCGAAGAAAGCAATCCGAACGGGTTTGTTCCGGGCCTCCTCGGCCAGAGCGTTCATAATCCGTTTTAGTCCCTGCCCCGTGGTATCGTAATCTTCAATGCAGGTTTGACCTTTCGGACAGGGCAATGAAGTTACCAAGCCAGAATCGAGGGGCGTGGCCCTGGGAGTAACCGCCACCGAATCTGGTTCTTTTACTTCGTTTTCCTCAGCAATCAACGGGAGTGTTTCGAGCGAATCAACCGTTGTTTTTTGCTCGATGGAAGAAAAAAGTCGGATTGGTTTCAGATCATACCTACTCCACCAGGCTTCGGGAATGAACGAAAAACTCACTAAACAAGCCACCAGCAACAGCGTCAGTAAAGGCACTTGCCGAACAGAATTGGAGGCCATTCTAAAGCAATAATTATAGATGAGTCGGTTGGCAAAGCATGGATGGCCGGAATACGCCACTTTTTACGTAGTCCGGCCATGAAAACGTATTACTTTTGATAAATCTCGCCTTTGGCCGCTAAAAGCGTATTCTGCATCAGAGAGATAATCGTCATTTGCCCTACTCCACCGGGAACCGGCGTGATGAAACTCGTTTTGGGAGCGACTTCATCAAATTTCACGTCCCCTTTCAGCGAAAATCCTGATTTTTTAGTAGCATCCGGAACGCGTTCCAGTCCTACGTCCAGCACCACCGCTCCTTCTTTTACCATATCGGCCGTGATAAATTCGGGCCGACCCAAAGCTCCCACCAGAATATCCGCCTGACGACAGATTTCGGCCAGATTTTTAGTTTTGGAGTGCGTAATGGTTACCGTACAGTTACCGGGATACGTGTTCCGCTGCATCAGGATGCTCATGGGTAAGCCCACGATCTGACTACGGCCCACCACTACGCAATGCTTCCCGGCCGTTTCAATGCCGTAATGCTCGAGCAGCATCAGACAGCCCTGCGGCGTCGCTGAAATGTAGGCAGGTAAGCCTTTGGCCATCCGGCCAATGTTGATGGGGTGAAAACCGTCCACGTCTTTTGCCGGATGGATGGTTTCCATCACGCGATCGGGATTGATATGAGCCGGTAATGGCAACTGAACGATTAAGCCGTCCATGTCGTCATCTTCATTGATTTCCCGAACTTTATCCAGCAATTCAGCTTCCGTGACGGTTTCGTCAAAACGCACCAGCGTAGATTTGAAACCCAGTTCCCCACAGGCTTTGACCTTGTGAGCCACGTACGTTTCTGATGCTCCATTGGTACCCACCAGAATGGCCACTAAGTGAGGCGTTTTGCCATTACTGGCTTTCAATTCTTGCACTTCCGCGGCGATCTGATCCTTAAAACGGGCAGCAACGGCCTTGCCGTCAATTAATTGCATACTCTCTTGCTCTAAAATGATAAAACAAAAATCAGCCCCAAAGATACGTATTCCTAAGGTCTGGTGGTCCTGCCGGGGGAATATTCCATTCGGAAAATTACAGGTCCAACTTTTTGCCCGCATGCACATACCCCGGTCAAGGGCTTGATTTCAGGAGGGTTATGCATTAATTTCGTTTTCTGTTACCGATGTACTTCATGCAACTCTCTTTACTCCCCAGCGACGAACAACGTTACTTTCTGGACCTTTTCGCCCAGGTAATTTTTGATACCCGGCGAAATCGTCCCAGACTGAAAACCATTTGTAATCAACGTGTTCCGGGGGATCTTTCGGTGAGTTGTCCGACTCGTCTGCTGCATCAGTTTCCCGAAGGAACGATCTATAAATTAGACGCCAAACTGGTGCAGGTGCCGGGGAAACAACCGTATCTGGTAGCCGTCAACCAGCGAAGCATGCAACGGGCTCTGGAATTTTATGAGCATAATCGCCAGTTACAGAACGGGGTGGTCCGAGCCCGAAATCTGACCCGGGCCAAACGTTCTTCCTCTTCGTTCTAACCGGAGCTTCCTTTCGGTAGCCCCATTCCGGTTCAATTATTTTTAGAAAATCGTTTCCCTCCTGCCTGAATCGAACGGATTCCTTTCCATTCTTTCCCATTTCCTGCTAAACAATCCCTATTTTTGGGCGTTTTTCAAACAAACAAAACCTCGGTACCATGCCGGAAAATACGGAAGCAGGGGCGTTCGAAAACCCCATTAGACCAGATCAGGTGGCCGAAAATCCCGGCCTCCTCCCCTACGCTCACAACGCAGGCAGTGCCGTCATTCGTCCCGAAGACGAGGGCAGAATTAAAGCCAAAGCACTGACGGCCATGCGTCAGCAGACGGGCAAACAGTACGATCAGCTGGCCGGGCAAATGAAAACCCTGCTTGATCAGGCCAAAGAAATCCAGCGAAGAGTGGAGATTTCGGAGCGGGTGTACACCGCCGCTGTCAATTTTGAACCTTTTATCGGTCAGACGATGTATCTGTACGAAAAAACGGACGGTAGCGATCTGCTCTCCCTGGTGGCTCCCCACGAATGGGGCCGCTCGTTCAAGTACAATCGTTTCGTGGCCCAGGTAACGATGCTGTATGATCACACCTGGGATGTTCTCTTCTATAACGAGGAAGACGAAGAAAACCGAGTTAATCTATAATCATCAGCCGGATGACTGATGATTTAACCACTGAAAATCCGAAAGTAATGAGTGCAAATCCAAAAACTGCCCCTATTCTTTCCTGGAAATTACCCTGGGAAACGATCAAAGAATACCGTGAAATCCGCTACCTGTACTACGAAGGAATCGCGATGATTTCCATCAACCGTCCTGAAGTACACAATGCCTTCACGCCGCTGACGGTTAGCGAAATGATTGAAGCCATGGAACTGGCTCGTCAGGATACCCGCGTCGGTGTAATCATCCTGACGGGTGAAGGCGGACGGGCGTTCTGCTCCGGTGGCGACCAGTCCGTTCGTGGTCACGGTGGTTACGTCGGTGAAGACGCCGTTCCCCGTCTGAACGTCCTGGATCTGCAACGTCAGATTCGCTCCATTCCGAAACCGGTAATCGCCATGGTAGCCGGCTGGTCCATTGGGGGCGGTCACGTTCTGCACGTCATCTGCGATTTGAGCATTGCAGCTGAAAATGCCCGCTTCGGTCAGACGGGTCCTAAAGTGGGCAGCTTTGACGGCGGTTTTGGAGCCAGTTACCTGGCTCGCATCGTAGGTCAGAAGAAAGCCCGTGAAATCTGGTACCTCTGCGATCAGTATGATGCCCAGGAGGCCTTATCCATGGGACTGGTGAATAAAGTCGTTCCGCTGGAAGAGCTGGAAGAAACCACCGTAAGCTGGTGCCGTAAGATCCTGGCTAACAGCCCGATTGCCCTTCGCATGCTGAAGTCCTCGTTCAATGCCGATCTGGATGGACAGGCGGGTATCCAGGAATTAGCAGGTAACGCCACCCTGCTCTATTACCTGAGCGACGAGGCCAAGGAAGGACAACGTTCCTTCCTGGAAAAACGAAAACCTGATTTCCGTAAATTTCCTCAGTTCCCTTAAGCATTTTCCTTTCTGCCCGGTAGGCACGCGTACCGGGCAGAAGCCTTATTTCGATAGAAAAGGGTGCAGGCAGGTTTATTTTTTAAAACCCTGCCTTGGTAAACATCGTATTATTTAGCCAACCAAATAAATGTATCTCTATGTATTTCATCAAGTCGCTGGTAGCCTTTGTGGCCCTGATTGGTCTGTTTTCGAGTTGTACCAAAGATTCGCCACAGGATGCCGATGAATTGAGTTACCTCTATCAGACCTGGAAACATTCTTCGGAAGAAGACGTAGCGGACGAACGAATCGTGTACCGAAATGCCGATTATGGGTATCCGAATGCGAACCTTCGCCAGACGTTCACCTTTAGCGAAAACGATGTTCAGGTTTCTGTGATTAAAAACAATAGATTAACGACCTATAAGGGAATTTATACGGTCGTTATGGATGAGAACTCCGTCAAGGAAATCACCATCAATTACACCGAAACCGGCCAGCGGGTACCGACCGTCTTACGTTATCAGGTATTAAATCTGGCGAACGACGTCCTCATTTTAAAACAGTTATAAAAAATCAATGAATTTTTGGCTCGTCAAATCCGAACCTTTTAAATATTCCTGGGATGATTTCGTTAAAGAAAAGCGAGGCGTCTGGGACGGAGTGAGAAACTTTCAGGCTCGTAACAACCTGAAAGCAATGGCGGTCGGAGATTTAGTATTATTTTATCATTCCAACGAAGGAAAAGATATTGTAGGCATTGCCAAGGTAGTTCGGGAAGCGTACCCTGACCCCACTACCGACGATGATCGCTGGGTGGTGGTAGATTTGGAACCCGTTGAAAAACTGCCCAAATCAGTAACGCTCGAAACGATTAAAACGGATGAACGCCTGCAGAATATTGCTCTGATTCGCCAGTCTCGGCTATCGGTATCCCCCGTCCGGCCCGAAGAATTTGATATCATCATTGGATTAGGCCATGAACATTCGTAACCCCCTCCTTTGCATTACCCTGTTGCTGCTGGGTAGTCTGAATGTATTTGCACAGCAAAAGCGGCTGGAAATCCCCATTCCCAGCTCAACCGCTAACATCTTCACCATCCCCGTGGGAGAGGAAGGTGTGATGCTCTTAACCCAAACCGGAAGAAATTCGTATCATATTGACCGTTTCGACACCAATCTGGAACGAAGCTGGTCGGTGGATGGAACCATAACTGATGGTCTGGAATACGTGACGTATTCGTACGATGGCAGAAACATTTACCTGCTCTTCAGCCGAAACAAGAGTAATGTTTACGAAATTATCAAAGTGTACGTAGGACCCGGTTTCACCGAAAAATTTGAAATTCATTCGGTGGACAAAATGGAGATTTCCCAGTTCAAAGCCTTTCACGATGGCATTTACATTGCCGGAGTCGTGCGGGAACAGCCCATTCTTTCTTACACCAATCTGCAAACCCGGCAGAATCGTTTGCTAAATGCTTCCTTTAAAGGAAAAGCTGAGGTTCAGGCCATTGAGGTAGATTCGGTCACAAATCGCGTGAACGTAACGTATGCCGTTCAGCAGAAAAGCCGGGAATATTCCATTGTGGTCAAATCGTTTGATGACGAAGGAAAACAGCTTTCAGAGATCGTAGTAACGCCCGATGAGGATTATGCCTTGCTGGATGGACGTCTGTCTCCCCTGCCCGATGGCACGCAGCTCATGATCGGAACGTACGGCTATCGGAACATGCAGTCGCAGACGAAAGGACGGATGGTTCAGGGCATTTACCTGTGTAAGGTTACGGATAAGGAAATTTTACCCCTGAAGTATTACAGCTTCACCGACTTCAAGAACTTCTTCTCGTATCTGAGCCCCCGCGATCAGGAACGCCGCGAACGTCAGGTACAGCGGAAAAAGGAAAAAGGCAGTGACCTGAAACTCAATACGCAGTTATTACTGCACGACCTCATTCAGAAAGACGGGCAGCTCATTCTGGTGGCCGAAGCCTTTCAGGCCACGTTCCGCAACAACGGCAATGCCTGGGGTTACGGTGGCGGCCCCTGGGGTAGCCCAATGGGCGGTTTTTATCCCGGCTGGGGCTGGGGTATGTACAGCCTGAATCCTTTCTATTTCGGAAATCGTGGTCTGTATAACAATGGCTCGCAAATGTTTGACGGCTGGCAGTATACGCACGCGGTAGTCGCCGGAATCGATCCCGAAAAGGGAGCGTTAATCTGGGATAACAGCTTCGAAATTGACAAAGTGAAAACGATGTCACTGAAAGAAAAGGTGAAGGCCAATGTTCAGAACAATCAGGTAACGCTGGTGTATAGCGACAAAGGCAGTCTTCGTTCGAAAACCATTAAAAATAACATGGTGGTGGAAGACGGCACGGCTCAGGCCATCGCCACGACGAGTATGGGCGATCGCGTACGCCGTAACTCGACCGAAAACGTTGATTACTGGTACGATAACTACTTCCTGGCCTGGGGCTTTCAACGCATCACGAACGATGCCGAAGGTCGCCGGAATGTGTTTTATCTGAATAAAGTCTCTTACTAACGCAAGTTTTTGTAAAAAAAGGGCAGGTGATGATGAATCATCTGTCCTTTTTTATCTTTTATATTGAATCATGAAATTACTTACCCCTACCCCCTGGCCGGATTACGAACTTATCGATTGCGGCAATTTTGAGAAACTGGAACGCTTTGGTGCCTATACGCTGGCTCGTCCGGAACCCCAGGCCATCTGGGACAAAACCCTTTCAGATGCCGAGTGGGACGAAAAAGCTCAGGCCTATTTTAAACGGGAAAAGGGTAATACGGAAAAAGGAGAATGGCTTACCAAGAAAGGAATGCCCGAACGCTGGACGGGAACGTATCAGTTAGCTAACCAGAAATTGACGTATAAACTGGCCTTATCTTCCTTTAAGCACGTAGGTCTGTTTCCAGAACAGGCCGCTAACTGGGATTTCATCTATGCGAAAACCAAAGCTCTGGGGGTGGCCAACCCTAAAGTGCTGAATCTCTTTGCCTATACCGGCGTTGCTTCGCTGGCGGCCAAAGCAGCGGGAGCCGATGTGACCCACGTAGACTCGATCAAACAGGTCATTAGCTGGTCGCGGGAGAACATGGAACTCAGTGAATTAAATAATATTCGCTGGGTGGTGGAAGATGCCATGAAGTTTGTGAAGCGGGAGGTGCGTCGCGGCAATAAATACCACGGCATCATCCTGGATCCTCCGGCTTACGGTCGTGGCCCCGATGGAGAGAAATGGGTGCTGGAAGAACAGATCAATGAACTCCTCAAGCTTTGTAAGGAATTACTCGAACCCGATGCCCACTTTTTTCTGATCAACCTCTACTCCCTGAGTTTTTCAGCCCTGATCGCGGAGAGTTTGATTCTGCGTATTTTTGAAAAAACGAGTCAACCTGAATTTGGCGAATTGTATCTCCCCGATTCGTTTCATAAAAAGTTACCATTGGGCATTTTTTATCGGTTTTCAACCGTATAACTAAATCGCTGAATTTGTGTTGATTGAGTATAGCTGTATTCGAAACTTCTTTCGAACCGCTTAAAACCATAGGATTTATGAAACTATTAATCATTGAAGATGAACCTAAAACGGTACAATCCGTCCGTCAGGGTTTGGAGGAAAACGGGTTCGAGGTAGACATTGCTTATGATGGACTGATTGGCAAACATTTGGCAAAGAAAAATCCTTATGATTTAATAGTTTCAGACATCATCATGCCCGGCCTCAACGGGGTGGAACTCACCCGTGAGCTTCGTAGCGAAGGGGTTGAAACGCCCATTCTGTTACTAACGGCCCTGGGCGGTATTGATGAAAAACTGATGGGTTTTGATGCCGGAGCTGACGATTACCTCACCAAACCTTTCGAGTTTGCCGAGTTGCTGGCCCGCATTCGCGTGTTGGCCCGCCGCTGGAACGGCTCCATGCCTATTGCTTCTAATATTCTTCGTTACACGGATCTGGAAATGAATCTGGATTCCAAAACCGTGATTCGGGGAGAAAAGAAAATTGATCTCACCGCCCGTGAATTTGCCTTACTGGAATACATGCTTCGCAATCAGGGCAAAGTTCTTTCCAAGGCTGAAATCGCTGAAAAGGTTTGGGATGTTAACTTTGATACCGGTACCAACGTGATTGAAGTGTACATTAATTTATTACGAAAAAAAGTAGATAAAGACTTCACTACCCGCCTGATTCACACCCAATACGGCATGGGTTACGTCCTGAAAGTTGAAGATTAAAAAAGCATAGAAAGAAGGTTTGTTTCGGCTGATTCAAACCTTCTTTTTGTCCTTTCCATTGTATTACTCTGTAGCTCTTTTCTTCGCTATATGCAAATCAGAACCCGGCTAACCATCCAATTTACGCTGCTGGTTTCAGTGATTGTTTTGTTGGCTTTTGCGGCCATTTATTATTTCAGAAAGTACAATCTGGAAGAGCAATTTTATTACAGACTCCGACAGAAAGCTCTTAGTACGGTCGAATTACTCGTGAATCAGAATGAAGTAAATTCTGAGACATTAAAGCTCATTGACCAGTCTAATAGAGATTTATTATATAAGGAAAATGTAATGTTATATACCTATAGAAATGAGGTTTATCACCAATCCAATGACAGTATTAATTTTAATCTGGATCGAACGATACTAAATCAGATTCGCCTGAATAAAGAGCTTAAAATTGATAAAGGAGAATATAAAATTTACGGCTTATATTATACCAATGAAGGAGAACGGATGGTCAGCGTGGCGGGAGCCGTGGATGTGGCCGACCAGCTCAGCATGCGGGCTTTATTACGCGTGATGATTTACGCGTTTCTCCTGTCCGTGGGTCTGGTAGCCGTGGTAGGCTGGTTTTTTGCGGGGCGGGCTTTAATTCCTATTTCTACCGTCATTGATGAGGTGCAGCGAATCTATCCGCAAAATTTAAGCAGGCGGGTGAATACGCAGAATGAAAAAGATGAAATTGGCCGGTTAACCTTCACATTCAATGCCTTGCTGGATCGGGTTGAACAGGCATTTCGATTGCAGAATATGTTCATTTCCAACGTTTCACATGAGCTAAAGAACCCTCTTACCAAGATTATTTCCCAACTCGAAGTCACCCTCCTTCGGGAACGTTCTTCGGAAGAATACCGTCATACCATGGCCTCGGTTTTAGCCGACAGCCGGGATTTGAGTCAGCTTTCCAATACCTTACTTGAGCTGGCCAAGGTATCGGATCAGAACCAGCCCTTTCTGACATCCGCCGTGCGAATGGACGAAATTGTATGGGATGCCCGCGACTTATTAAGAACCACTCACGAAACGTACACCATCAAAGTTGAATTTCCGGCTGATATTGAAGATGAATCTATTTTAACGCTTAACGGAAACGCCTACCTTCTTAAAGTGGCTGTCATTAACCTAATGGAAAACGGCTGTAAATTTTCGGTTGATCACATTGTTCAGGTAACCGTTCAGCCTTCCGAAACAGCGTTGAAATTGATTTTTAATAACCGATCTACGATTGCACAGGAAGAAATTGGATTGATTTTTCAACCCTTTTATCGCAGCCAGAAATCCGTACGTACGTCAGGGTATGGAATTGGATTATCTCTCGTCGATCGCATCGTTAAATTACACAACGGTACGATCGATGTTCAGTCAGGCGAAGGCAATGTTCAGTTTATCGTAACTTTCCCGCACGAAAAGTCAAATTTTCAGTAGTTTTTAAGGATTGCTTCAGATAAGCTTAAGTATTGACCCTTTCATTTGTTGTTGCAAAGCAAACCAGTTTTCTCATCCGGTTAGATGGTTTGTAATGGGGGAAATGCAGACACGCCGGAGCCCTTATCGTCGGCTCCGGCGTAGTCTTTTAATACCACTGATGCTAGTTATCTAATCCATTCTGTATTTAAAAGCTATCCGTTAGGTAAACTCTTTTCAGAAGAAATTTTCTAACGCTACAAATGCATTCTGCCCGCTCTGATTGAAACGTATGGGTTCAGTTCAACAGGATTTTTCTTCCCCGCTTTAACGTCATCCGGCAGCCGGATTAGCATGGTAAGATTCTTTTATTACGACACGATATGCCTTTCTATTTAAACGGATTACGTTATCGTCCTCGTCAGAACAGACGTTCTTATTCCTGGCTCATACTGATTTTGCTGGGACTTTCTGTGGCAGCCAATGTCCTGCAATGGACTTCGAGACAGCACATGCAGGTGCAGTTGAATAATGTCATCATTAGTACGGATTCTACCCTGGCCGCCCGCCACGAAGCCGAGCAAAAACTGAATAAAATTTCTGAAGAATCCGGGTCGAACCGATCCCTGGTCAGAGGTTTGCGGTAAAGCTTTAGCGGAAGTACATTGCCTCGGCCAGCCGAAACGTATTGCAGTGAGCTTCTACGATATCCGCCAGGCGTTTCGAGTACCCTCCGCCCATCACCACCACCAGTGGCAGCTGATGCTTTTGAGCCCAGCTGAAAACCATTTCGTCACGCCTCTTACATCCTTCCCTGCTCAGGCCCAGTTTCCCCAGTTTATCCGTTCCTAATACATCCACACCCGCAATGAAAAAGAGGAAATCCGGCTTTTGCTGTTCAATCAGACCGGGAAGATGTTGCTGTAATGATGCCAGGTAAGCTTCATCTTCGGTGTGAGTCGCTAGTTCAACATCAAGATCCGATTTTTCTTTATGCAAGGGATAATTGTCTTTTCCGTGCATGGAAAAGGTAAATACCCGAGGTTCTTTCTCAAAAATGCAGGCGGTTCCGTTTCCCTGGTGTACGTCCAGATCAATCACCAGAATTTTTCTGCTTACGCCCGTAGTCAGCAAATAATTAGCGGCAATGCCTACATCGTTTAACAGACAAAACCCTTCGCCTTTATCCGCATAGGCATGATGAGTCCCGCCGGCCACGTTCATGGCTACGCCGTATTTCTGGGCATAATGGCAGCAATCAATGGTGCCCTGAGCGATGATGATTTCCCGATCAACCAGTGCTCTCGTGAGCGGAAACCCAATTCGCCGCACCATCTTATCCGACAACTGAAGGGTGTGCAAATCATGCCAGTACTGCCGGGTATGAGTCGTTAGTATCCACTCCTCTTTCAGTGGCGAAGGAGCGAAAAATGAATCCTCGGTTACGGTTCCCTCTCGAAGTAACTGTTGCGGGATCAGTTCATATTTCTCCATCGGGAACCGATGTCCTTCGGGCAATGAATAGCAGTATTCCGGGGCGTAAGCAATCTTTAACATATAAAAACGCGTAAGTAAACAAGCTTGAGGACCTGTTTAACAAACCCGGAGCTATTCAAATGGTTCCTGCTCTCAACTGGCCTTATTTTTTTAGAATCTCTTACTTACCAATCTTCGAAACCATGAAAAAGCTGTTAATACTATTAATGTGTAGTGCGACGATGTCGTACGCCCAAACTTCGGTAAACGACTCCCGGAAGGATCTGGTGAGCAATCTGAGCAGTACGGGTGACTACTCCATGTTTACTAACGCCCTGAACGTATCCGGTCTGTCACAGACTATCAAAAGCAGCGGACCCTTCACAATCTTCGCTCCTACGGACAAGACTTTTGAAAAAATGGCTTCTTCGCAGGAGATGGGAACGTCTGAAAATAAACAACAGCTAACTAAAATGCTTTCTAATCACATCCTGACCGGAAAGTACACCGCTAAGTCAATCAAAGAAGCCATTGAACAGGGGAAGGGGAAAGCCGAATTCAAGACGCTTTCCGGCGGCACAGTTGTTGCCTCTCTGTCAGAAGATAACATCTTACTGACTGATGAGGCCGGGCATACTTCAAAAGTCAGCATGCCCGATCAGAATTCTGAAAATGGTATCATCCACGTGGTAGAAACGGCTGGAACGGCCAAATAATAAGAAGTTGAACTACGGAGGCCCGGTGAGATTTTTCTTACACCGGGCCTCTTTCTATGTCCACTATCTAGTAAATTGCCCCTTGTATTTATCCAACAGTTTAACATTTTTTCATGGCTACGTGGTTTTTAGGTAAGATTCGATTTACGAAGGAAATTGATGCAGGAAAGTTTCAAACCGTCACTGAAGCGTATTTGCTGGATGCCGTTTCGTTTACAGATGCAGAGGCTCGTTTATACGATTTATTAGGCGACAACGCCCCTGACTTCCGGGTATCGAGCCTTTCGCCGATGAAGGTACAGGAGGTTTTTCACGTGGATGGTCCTGAGTTGAAGTGGTTTAAAGCCAAAATTATCATTACTACTTTCGACGAAAAAGCAAAGAAAGAGAAGAAATCATCGGCTACTTTTTTAGTGAATGCGGACTCCATTAAACAGGCTTATGACCGCGTAGAAGAGGCCCTGGGCCGGGTGGATGATTATGAAATTACGGATGTCTCGTTAACCCCTATTCTGGAAGTGGTACCCTACGAGGCCGATAATCAGCGACTCGATCAGTTCAAACCCCTTCAGGAAGCCGTGGCTGCTTTTGAAAGCGAGCCTGCTCCTCAGAAGGCGGAAGAGGCTTCGGAAGAAGCCATCACGGCGTTCGAAAAATCGGAACCCGGCGTCGAATAATTTCATCGCTTTTGATGTACCCGATCATTACTTGCTTGAAGTGAGTTAATGATCGGGTATTTTTTATTAAGTCTCCCTGAAATTAAACTTTTCGTGGGCTCGCCCGTTCTAAACGACAGATATTTACCCTCAACATCTATGAAAAAGATTTGGATATTGGCTCTGATCGTCTGTGCCTGTGCTCCAACGCAAACCCCTACTCAATCAACGGGTACCAAGCCTGCTTCTACCGATATTCCGGTTGTGGCCGCAGGAGGACGTACCAACATCGGTGAACAGACGAACCAGTCATCTTCGCATAAGATTCTGGCCAAATCGCTGAAAGAAACCGGATTCATTAATACGCTGAAAGGGGCCGGGCCCTTCACCTTCTTCGCTCCGACTGATTCCGCTTTCTATCGCTCAGGCGAGATGCCGGCCCTGACTGAGCCTCAGCAAGTCAATAAGCTAAGGAAGATTCTGGCTTATCACATTGTTCCAGGCATGTGGTATACTGAAAATTTCCAGCAAATGATGGAAGATAAAGGAATCAGCCGTCTGGAATTGAAAACCATGGCTGCTCAGGTTTTGACCATTACCCGTCAGGATACCCTCTGGATCGTTACTGATATGAAAGGAAACCGGGCCGCTATTACGGATGCGAATCTGAAGCGTACCAACGGAGTGGTACACAGCATCAATAACGTGATGATGCCTAACTGAAGGATTGATTTTAACATTACTTAACTCGCCGCCGTGCACCCGCTTTTTTATTTTTGCGTATATATATTAACCTGACTATCATTTCATTTACTATAATTGATTATCCCCAAATTCATTTTGTCATGAACAAGATCCTTCTTTCGGCTATTCTGCTGGCATCTGTTTCGGGAGCTCAGGCTCAGGTTGGTTCATTTGCCAAGGCCGCCCAAAATATCAGAAACGCTCCTTCTTTCGAGAATAAAGATTCCGTGAATCAGGGCGAACCCAAAAAACTGGCTGTCGTGATGACCGCTCAGAAAAGTATCGCGGAAAATGCAGTGCAATCGCCCGACCTGAGTGATTTTACAAAGGCATTAACGCAGACGGGCGTAAAAAATACCTTATCATCCGCCGGACCATTTACGGTGTTTGCTCCTACCAATAAGGCGTTTGAGGCCCTTCCCAATGCCGCTCAGTTCTTATCGGCTGACAATACGAATCCCCTTCGTAAAACCCTGTTTCATCACGTAGTCACAGGGAAGTGGACAGCTTCAAATCTGGAGGATGCCATTAATAAAGGCAAAGGAAAGACCGTTCTGAAAACCATGACGGCTCAAAACATTACGATCTCCAAAAAGGATGGTCAGTTTGTCGTTTCGGATGATCAGGGCCACCAGGGGGTTATCGTGCTGCCGGATCAGGAGCAGAAAAATGGCGTTGTTCATGTAATATCTGCCGTCCTCATGCCTAAGTAAAGCTTTGGTACAGATCATTAAAAAGGCCTCCGATTGAAAAACGGAGGCCTTTTTTTACGACCTAAAGATCTTTTATAAAAACGACGCGGTCTTGTCCCTTCCCGGCATAATTCTTCACGACCGGCACGGCATAGCCGTTGATTTCCCCAATCATTTTCATTCCCATTTTACGATGATGAAAGGCAATTGACTTTTCATTTTCGGGCGTTGTGATTGCTTTCAGACGGGTGTATCCCTTCTTTTTCAGATAGGTTATGAAATGTTCGTAAAGCAGAGAGCCGAGTCCCTGCTTCTGGTAATGCTCCCGTATTCCTACCAAATGCACATATCCAGCCGACTGGTCAGAAATAAACCCAAATAAGTACGCTACGGGCTTACCCTGATCCCGGATGACAAAAGCCGTCTGTCCAAACTCATGAATATAGAGGGGATGGTGAAAGGACAACGTCCGGGTACTTCCCCAGAAATCAACCAGATCGTCGATAATGGTATAATAATCCTCTAATGTACAGTTTTCAATGTTCATGAGTCTGTCTTATTCAGCCGACAAATCTAACCAATAAAAAACCCGACCTTGAACTCAAGGCCGGGTTTTTACATAAGGTATATTCGAAAGGATTACTTCACTTCTTCGAAATTAACATCCTGAACATCTTTATCGTTTGCGGCATCACCACCAGCAGTAGTACCGGCTTCGCCTCCTGGGTAACCCGTAGGCTGACCTTCGGCACCACCCGCATTAGCAGCATTGTACATTTCGGTAGAAGCAGCCGACCAGGCATTGTTCAATTGCTCGGAAGCGGCATCGATGGCAGCTACATCCTGACTCTGGTGAGCCGTACGTAAACCAGCTAAAGCAGTTTCAATGGCTGATTTGTTACCTTCGGAAAGCTTGTCTCCGTATTCTTTCAGTTGACGTTCCGTTTGGAAAATCAGCGAATCGGCCGTGTTTAGCTTTTCGATTTTTTCGCGTTCTGCTTTATCCGTAGCTTCGTTAGCTTTCGCTTCGTCACGCATGCGTTGGATTTCAGCATCACTCAGACCGCTGGAAGCTTCGATACGAATCTTCTGCTCTTTGCCCGTAGCTTTATCTTTCGCAGATACGTTCAGGATACCGTTGGCATCTACGTCGAACGTTACTTCGATTTGGGGGATACCACGGGGAGCCGGTGGAATGTCACTCAGGTGGAAACGACCCAGCGTACGGTTCTGACTGGCCATAGGACGCTCGCCCTGTAATACGTGGATTTCCACGGAAGGCTGGTTATCCGACGCCGTAGAGAACGTTTCAGATTTTTTCGTAGGAATCGTGGTGTTCGCTTCGATCAGTTTAGTGAATACACTACCCATCGTTTCGATACCCAGCGATAAAGGAATTACGTCCAGCAGAAGAACGTCTTTCACTTCACCCGTTAACACGCCACCCTGTACAGCTGCACCAATTGCAACGGCTTCATCAGGGTTTACGTTTTTGGAAGGTTTCTTACCAAAGAATTTTTCTACTTCTTCCTGAACTTTAGGAATTCGGGTTGAACCACCCACCAGAATCACTTCATCAATCTGAGACGTGCTGATGTTTGCATTCTTCATTGCCTTACGAACGGGTTCCATCATGCGAACGAACAGGCTGTCTGCCAGTTGTTCGAATTTGGCCCGGCTCAGTGAGCGTACCAAGTGCTTAGGCATACCGTTCACGGGGAAAATGTAAGGCAGGTTGATTTCGGTCTGGCTGGAAGAAGACAGCTCAACTTTCGCTTTTTCAGCAGCTTCTTTCAAACGCTGAAGAGCCATCGGATCCTGACGCAGATCCACGCCTTCATCATTTTTGAATTCGGTTGCTAACCAGTCAATGATTACCTGATCGAAGTCGTCCCCACCCAGGTGCGTATCACCATCGGTTGATTTTACCTCGAAAACGCCATCACCTAATTCAAGGATCGAGATATCGAACGTACCACCACCTAAGTCAAACACGGCAATTTTCATGTCATGCTTTTTATCCAGGCCAAAGGCCAGGGCCGCAGCCGTAGGCTCGTTGATGATCCGTTTTACGTCCAGACCCGCAATTTGTCCAGCTTCTTTCGTAGCCTGACGCTCGGCGTCATTGAAGTAAGCGGGTACGGTGATAACGGCTTCTGTAACGGTTTGTCCCAGATAGTCTTCAGCCGTCTGCTTCATTTTCGTCAGAATCTGAGCTGAGATTTCCTGTGGCGTATACAAACGGTCGCCAATGCGAACGCGTGGAGTATTGTTAGGGCCCTGCTCTACTTTGTACGAAATGGTTTTCATTTCATTTTGTACTTCAGAGAAGCTCTTACCCATGAAACGCTTGATAGACTGAATCGTGTTCGTAGGGTTAGTAATAGCCTGACGTTTGGCAGGATCTCCTACTTTACGCTCGCCATTACCATTATCCATAAAGGCGACGACTGAAGGAGTAGTCCGACGACCTTCGCTGTTTGGAATTACAACGGGCTCGTTGCCTTCCATTACTGCAACGCAGGAGTTCGTTGTACCTAAGTCAATGCCAATGATTTTTCCCATGATAATATATTGTTTTTAATTTTCTCGGTTATCGGTAAATATGCCTGAGTTATCTAAATCCCCGTGCCTATGATTATTTTTCGTCTGATTTATGACAGATTGACAGAAAAAAAAGCGTCTGCCGATTCAGAATCAACAGACGCCTTCTGACTTAGCACGGGTCCAGGCCAGCTTCAGCCTTACTTTCCGCCGAACAGGCCACCCAGTAAACCACCCAATCCTCCTTCGTTCTCATCTTTTCTGGCTTCTCCTTTGTTTCCATTAAATAAGCTTCCGCCAATATTTTTGAGATCATTCATATCTAACTTTCCGTCAGCCATTGCACTGGTGACCTGACTAAAATCAAAGCCCCCCGTCTGAGCACCCGAACCGGCCAGCAGCGACCCCAGCACTGAATTGGCATTCATTGAACTGTCACCCGAGTTATTCATTTTACTGATGACCGTTTTCAACACTACCGGCAACACGGCGGCTACGATACTCTGAGCCGTCGAACCACTGATGCCAAACTTGTCCATCAGACTTCCTATGGCATTTTGGGAAATTCCGGAAACAACGGGGCTTTGATTAACATCCTGTTTACCAGAAAGTAATTCCATAATTCCGCCAATATTACCCTTGGCCGCTTCGCCCTGAAAGCCCTGTACGATTGACGTTAAAAGCGTGCTTTGCACAGCTTCATTATCCTGATTGGGCACGGCAGGGTTATTCACTACCGCTTCCTGTGAGTTATTTTTAATAATATTCAGCAGTTGGTCTAGCATAATTTTTGAGTTTGAGTAGTACACGAATGCCTGTAAAACATTGATGCCTCCCTGTTTGATTTGAGAAAATTTAATTTGCCTTCTGCATATCTAATTAGAAATTTACCGGAAAACAATACCGGAAAATCACTTATTCAGGAACATACCTATAACCTTTCAATTCCAGATGACAACCCGACTGCATTCAAACCAGTTAATCGAAAACCTGCAAAAAGAGGTCGAGGGACTTCTGTATACCAGTGAGTCTGATGCTCCCTTTGAGGTGACACCGCTGCCATGGGAAGGTGAGAAGCAGCCTGAAAAAGAAGATTTCAAGAAGCTACTGGCTGTGAACGAAGATACGCCCATTGAAACCCAGCGACTGGATACCTTTTTTAAACCCCTGCTTGAAAAGCAGGACTGGTACGGGGAAGAAGAACTGGCCACCCTGGAACGATATCAGAAACTTAACGAATACGTTACTACTCAGCTTACTCACACGCAGGTGTATCGGGTGGGTGAAGTTGAAATTCAGGTCTATATTGTCGGGAAAACCGTTGATAATCAATGGGTAGCTTTAAAAACGGAATCAACTGAAACCGAATAATAATGGGTATGCCTTTTCGTCAGTTTCATCGGAAAGACTGCACCAAATCTATGTCAATCTGACTGGTATAAAACAAAACACCCCCGGAAAATCCGGGGGTGTTTTTTATAGGTAGAAAAGAATATCTATTCTACTAATCATTTCACGTGATCAACTACAGCTTTGAACGCATCTGGATGGTTCATGGCTAAGTCGGCCAGTACTTTACGGTTCAGTTCGATACCTGAGTTATGCAGTTTGCCAATGAATTGAGAGTAGCTCAGACCGTGTTGACGAACACCGGCGTTGATACGAGCAATCCATAAAGCACGGAAATTCCGTTTTTTCTGCTTACGATCGCGGTAAGCATAATTTAAACCACGTTCAACGGCATTTTTAGCTACCGTCCAAACGTTTTTACGACGGCCATAATAACCTTTGGCCAGTTTGAGCACTTTTTTGCGACGTGCCCGAGACGCTACGTGATTGACACTACGTGGCATAATGTGTTAGTTTTTTGACGTTGGCGGAAAAGGGTTTTGAGTTTTGGGTTGAGAGTTTTGAGTTGAACTCACAACTAACAACTCTAAACACTAAACTCATTTCACTTGAAAGCCATGAGTCGGGTTAAACAAGGAAACCTGTAATTGGTCCGAAGACGAACTACTTGGCAAGCAGAGCGATTACGCGAGCGTGATCTGACTCATGAACCAGCGTGGTTTTAACGAGGTTAGCCTTACGCTTGTTAGACTTTTTCGTTAAGATGTGGCTGTGGAAGGCATGCTTCCGCTTGATTTGTCCGGTGCCGGTCAGCTTGAAACGCTTTTTGGCTCCCGAATTTGATTTTTGCTTAGGCATAAACTGAACCTGTTAACGTTATAAAAAAGGTACTATTTGTGAAATGAACCGCAAAGGTAAGAATTTTTGATAAATCTATAGCTAGTAGATGATCAAATTTGCTAAGAGATTTTCTGTAAACGATAGGTGTCCTCAAGGCTCAGTGACTGAGCGATGAATGACCGAAGCAGTAACTCTTTACGCATGAGCTCAATTCTCACTATAGCCAAAAACCCTCCGCAGAAAACTGCGGAGGGTCTGATCTATTAGCTAAATCTTATTTCTTCACTCGGGGTGCGATGATGATGTTCATCCGGCGACCCTCCAGGCGAGCTTCCGATTCAATTTTTCCGTGCTCTTCCAGATCGCTCATGAAGCGTTTCAGCAGGTTGAAGCCCTGATCTTTGAAGACAATCTCACGTCCGGAGAACTGCACATACGCTTTCACTTTCGAACCTTCCTTCAGGAAGTTGATCGCGTGCTTCAGTTTAAAGTCGTAATCGTGATCATCCGTAGTAGGACTAAAACGGATTTCCTTGATGACTACCTTAATCTGCTTGGACTTGAGTTCTTTTTGTTTTTTCTTCTGCTCGTACTTGAATTTGGAATAATCCACAATCCGACATACGGGAGGCTCAGCGTTGGGTGAGATTTCAACCAGATCCAGTTCCTGCTGTTGAGCCATTTCCAGAGCCTGACGAATGTCAACGATGCCCTGTTCAACGTTTTCTCCAACTAATCGAACTTGCTGTACTCCGCGAATCAACTGATTAATGCGGTAGGGTTCTTCTTTCCTTACAGGAGGTCTGCGGTTCATACCGCCGGGGCGTAATGCCATACTACTTAATTTGGTGTTTTTGAGTTTTACAGTTAGCGAGTTTTCAGTGGGATGCAGATCATACCAAAACCTCCTTATCCTGACTGAAAACTGAGAAGAAGCCGTTAAACGAGCTTCCTCATTCAACGGCTTCAAAAATTATGTGCCTAAGATCAGCTATTTCTGAAATTTAAGCAAATTTTTATTGATTTCCTCTTTGGCCAGGGCAATAAACTGACCGATTGGCATACTGCCCAGATCGCCTTCGCCCTTTTTACGGATGGAAACCGTTCCTTCGGCCTGCTCTTTTTCACCGACGATGAGCATGAACGGCGTCTTAGAAACTTCGGCGTCGCGGATTTTCTTACCGATTTTTTCATCCCGGTGATCCACATATCCCCGCAGGTCTTCTTCCTGTAACAGCAGGAAAATTTCGTTGGCGTAGTCCGTATATTTTTCAGAAATCGGCAATACGGCCAGCTGATCGGGAGAGAGCCACAGGGGGAAATTACCCGCCGTACTTTCAATCAGGATAGCTACGAAACGTTCCAGCGACCCAAAAGGTGCCCGGTGAATCATAACGGGGCGGTATTTCTTATTATCCGAACCAGTGTATTCCAGATCAAAACGTTCGGGCAGGTTGTAGTCCACCTGAATGGTTCCTAACTGCCATTTCCGGCCCAGAGCATCCTTCACCATAAAATCCAGCTTCGGACCGTAGAAGGCCGCTTCGCCGTATTCAATAACCGTGTTAAGGCCTTTGGCTTCAGCCGAGCGAATGATAGCCTGTTCGGCACGATCCCAGTTTTCGTCGGTTCCGATGTACTTCGCCCGGTCTTCCTGGTCACGCAGGGAAATCTGAGCACTGTATTCACTAAACCCTAAGGCTTTGAACACGTACTGGACCAGATCGATTACTTTCATGAACTCCTCTTCTACCTGGTCGGGACGGCAGAAAATGTGAGCATCATCCTGCGTGAAACCCCGCACGCGAGTCAGACCGTGTAACTCGCCCGACTGCTCATACCGATATACCGTTCCGAATTCCGCAAAGCGAACGGGTAAATCCCGGTAACTTCTTGGCTTGGAACGATAAATCTCACAGTGGTGAGGACAGTTCATGGGTTTCAGCAGAAATTCTTCGTCTTCGTCAGGCGTATGAATGGGCTGAAAGGAATCCTTGCCGTATTTTTCGTAGTGACCGGAGGTTACGTATAATTGCTTCGACCCGATGTGAGGCGTTACTACGGGTAAATAACCCGCCCGAACCTGAGCCCGACGCAGGAAGTTTTCCAGACGTTCCCGCAGAGCGGCACCTTTCGGCAACCACAGGGGTAAGCCCTGTCCTACCCGCTCGGAGAAAGTGAAGAGTTCGAGTTCTTTACCCAGCTTGCGGTGATCCCGTTTCTTGGCTTCTTCCAGCACGTGCAGATACTCTTCGAGTTCTTTCTGTTTGGGGAAGGTAACCGCGTAAATACGGGTCAGCATTTTATTGTTTTCGTTGCCTCTCCAGTACGCACCGGCTACGTTCAGAATTTTCGCAGCTTTGATGAATCCCGTATCCGGAATGTGAGGTCCACGACATAAATCCGTGAAATTTCCCTGGTTGTAGAAGGTGATTTTTCCGTCTTCCAGATCTTTCAGCAGGTCTAATTTGTACTCATCGCCTTTGTCTTCAAAATAGGCAATGGCATCCGCCTTCGAAACAGAGGTACGGGAAAAGACTTCCTTGGTACGAGCCAGTTCCAGCATTTTGTCTTCGACTTTCTTGAAGTCTTCCTGCGAGAAATTATGATCGCCCAGATCTACATCGTAATAAAATCCGGTTTCAATGGCGGGGCCAATCCCGAATTTTACGCCAGGATACAACGCTTCCAGAGCTTCGGCCAGCAAGTGAGCGGACGAATGCCAGAAAGTTGATTTTCCATCCGTGTCATTCCAGGTCAACAGCTTTACCTGGGCATCGGCTTCAATGGGTCGACTGGCGTCCCACACCTGGCCATCCACCACGGCGGCTAATACATTACGGGCAAGGCCTTCGCTGATGCTACGGGCGATGTCCAGGCCGGAGACACCCTTCGGAAACGTACGGATGCTTCCGTCCGGCAGGGTAATTTGGATTTGGTTTTCCATTCGTATGTAGTAAATAGAACAATTAAAAAATCACGGAGATACAAAGTCCGTGAGTGCCTTTTTAGTTTAGCGTTTGGGGTTAAGGGTTTTGAGTTAGTTACGATTCCTCATTTTAATAACTCTAAACTCAAAACTCTCAACAACTAAACTATATAGAGTCGCCTTCGGCGGTGCCGCTGGTCCGATCAGGAACCGCCAGGCCGGGACGGTATCGTTCGTCCTGACGCAAATAGGGATACCTGGTTAACTGGCTTCTTCGCGTTCGCCAGTATCCGCCGACGGCTTTTCGGTTCGCTGGATTTTCCCGGGCTTCTGTCAGGTAATAATCCATTGCCTTATCGTCGTCTCCCGTATATTCAAGGCACTGAGCCATGAGAAAGTTCAATCCGGGATAATTGGGACTGGTTTTCTCCACAATCCGCAAATGCTTGAGGGCCGGAACCGGCTTTTCCAGCCCAAATAAAATAGATGCCGCGTACATATTCGCTCCCGGATGCTCAGGTTCTACCTTTAAGGTTTTGTTAAACTCCGAGTACGCACTGTCCAGCTGAGCAATATGAGTAAAGGCCAGTCCGCGGCGGTAATGTAAATCGGCGTCTTTGGGGTAGTAATTCAATCCTTCCCGGGCAAACCATAAGGCTTTCGGATACTCTTTCTGCTGGTAGTAAATGGAAGAAAGCTGCTGATAAGCTCCCAGAAAACCCGGCACCAAGGTTCGCGTTCGCAGGAATAACACCAGAGCCGCCGTAGTATCCCCGAGTTTAGCAGCAATCATTCCCCGGTAAAAATAGGCCTCGCCGTAATACGGATTAATCTGTAACGTTCGGGCCAAATACTGCCGGGACTTCCCCAGTTGATTGACCCGCTGGTATAAATCGGCCAGTAATACGTAGACGTCCGGATTTCGTTCGTTCAGGATTTCGGCTCGCTGAGCCGCCTGCAAAGCCTGATTAATCTGCTTTTTCTCTCGTAAAATCTTGGCCTTTGTTACGTAATAACGTCCCGTATTCCGCTTCAGGCTGATGGCGGTATTGATATCTTCCAGGGCGGCGTCCAATTCGGAGCGTTGCAGGTAAATCTCGGCCCGCTTCTGATAATTCTCGGCCACATCGGGGTATTGCTGAATGGCATCACTCAAAAAATCGAGGGCCTTCGGCGTAGAGAACCCTTCATTCATGTTAGGCAAAGGGGGTATACGCACCCCCGCCTGCTCTTCTGAAGAACAACTGCCCAGTAACAAACCCAGAATCCCTAAAAACGCGACAATCTTCCCCGAATGAATCATTCCTGCAACTTAAAACGCCGCAAAATTAGTGGGTTTCGGGGAAAATCTGGCGTTTTCTGAGTAGAGTTTTGATTTAGGTTTGGTGGACTGATCCAAACGGCTCTCCAGACTTTTCTTCTCATTAACCTTAATTAACTTTAAAGCAAGGTTGGTTAACCCGCTCCTTTTTTCGGTTCTGATACTTTCGTGCTGAGAAATGACTTTCCCCATGAATAATCGATACCTGCTCCTCTTTTTTCTTCTAATGTACTCGGGCTGGGCGGCTGCTCAGACCCGATGGACTCTGAAAGGCAAACTCGCCGACTCCTCCGGTGTAGCCATTCCTAACGCATCCGTGTTGCTCCTGGATACAAAAGATTCAACCCTGATTGAATTCTTCACCAGCACGACCACGGGTGAATTTTCCTTTAAAAACCTCACCCTCCCCTCCTATCTTCTTCGGGTGACACACCTCAGCTTTTCGGAGTACGAAGCTCTGGTGAACAAACCTGATCTGGGCACGATTCGTCTGAAAACCAAAGGTAAAGATTTGAACGAGGTCATTGTGAAGGGCGAAAAAGCTCCGGTAACGATGCGTCACGATACGGTTGAGTTCAACGCCGACAGCTTCAAGACCCGACCTAACGCGACGGTTGAGGAGTTACTCAAACGATTACCCGGTGTGGAAGTCGAAAGTGACGGCACCGTCAAAGCTCACGGCAAGGAAGTCCAGCGAATTCTGGTCGATGGAAAGGAATTCTTTGGAACCGACCCGAAAATGGCGACGAAAAACCTGGCCGCTGAAGCCATCAAAGCCGTTCAGTTGTTTGATCGTAAATCCGAACAATCCCGATTTTCCGGCGTGGATGACGGTACGCGGGAAAAGACAATTAATCTGGAGTTAAAGGAAGACTTCAAGAAAGGCATCTTCGGTACGGGTTCGGCGGGTTACGGTTCTGAAAACCGTTACGCCGGTCGTTTAAACCTGAACCGCTTTTCGAAGGACCAGCAATTTTCACTCATTGGAACGCTCAATAATATTAATCAGCAGGGATTTACCATGAATGATTACTTCAACTTCTCGGCCATTAACAGCTCCGGTGGCGGTGGAATGTCGGGGGGTGGGGCCGGTGGAGGCCGACAGTTCACCGTTCAGGGTGGCGGCGGGAGTGGTTCGATCAACGGCGTTCCCGTTAACATCGGCGGGCAAACGTCGGCGGGCTTTGTTACCTCTGGTTCGGGTGGTTTGAACTTCTATCAGCAGTTGGATAAAAAGACAAAAATTGATGGCAACTACCTCATCAACAGTAGTACCAGTACGGTTACCAAAAATCTGGAGAAAGAAAATTACCTGGAAAGCGGTAACTACCAAAGTCTGCAAAACAGCAACACCACGAACAAAAATCTGAATCATCGCCTTAATTTTAACCTTGAACATCAACTGGATTCGGCGAATACCATTCGATGGACCAACACGGCTTCCATTACCAACACTCATTTTCAGACTTCCAGCCTTACTCAAACCTACGGCACGGGGGGGAACCTTCGAAACGAAGGCAACCGGATCAATCAATATGAAGGCGATGCCTATTCCTTAAATTCCAATGTTGCTCTTCGTCACCGCTTTGCCAAAAGAGGTCGCACGCTGACGGCTAACCTCATTTTTGGATTAAATAATGATCAGCGAACGGGTGTTATTAATGCTCTGAATCAATACTTCGATACGAACACGGCGGATACGACGATTCAGAACGATTCGCAGAAAAACGGGAAAATCAATTATGGGCTAACTGCTTTTTACACCGAACCCCTGAGCAAGCGAAGCTTTCTGGAAGCAACTTATTCTTACCAGAAAAACGTGAATAGTACCAATCGGGAGGTGTACGACCTAAGGGGCGAACGCTCGACGCTTAATCATCAGTTGAGTAACCTCTACGATAATCAGTATTACTACCATCGGGGCGGCTTGAGTTACCGATATGTGGGTAATCAAATGAATATTTCGACGGGATTGAATGTGCAGGAGGCTTCGCTGATCGGCACCTTTCCGAGAACAGAAACGAGTCTGAACCGTTCATTCAGCAACCTCCTGCCCAACCTTCGGATGCGGTATGATCTGGCCAATAACCGAAACCTGAATTTCAACTACGAAACCAGTGTTAATCAACCCAGTCTGACGCAATTACAGCCCATTATTGATAACACTGATCCGCTGAATATTACCATCGGGAATCCCAACCTGCGACCCGAGTACAACCATTCGTTTTCGCTGAATTACTTCTCCTTTAATACCACTCGGTTCCGTAACTTTTTTGGGAATGCCTTCCTGACGTATACGACTAATAAGATATCCAGTTCCCAGTCGGTGAATGAGCAGTTAGTAACCACGACCCAATCGGTGAACGTGCCTAATACCATTCAGGGAAATACCTTCGTTGGGTTTGGCTCCCCCATTCAGCGAATCAAGGGTATGCGGGTCAATGCGAACCTTGGGCTGAATTACAACCGGGGAATCAGCATCATTAATAACGCAGAAAATCGTACAAACACGGTGGTCACTACGCTCGGAACCCGACTGGACTACCGCAACGATACCCAATTTGATGTAAATGCCGGGGCTAACTTCTCGCTGAATCAGACGCAGTACTCCCTGCAATCGGCCATGAATCAGAATTACCTGACGCAACGCTACACCCTGGACGCCAACTGGAATCTCACGCCAACCTGGTCGATTGGAAGTTCCATTAACTATCAGGTCCTGACGGGCAATAATTACAACCAGAAAATCCCGATCTGGAACGCGTCCCTGACGAAGTATATGCTCAAAAACAACGCCGGTGAACTTAAGCTCAGTGCTACCGACTTACTCAACCGAAACGTAGTCATTAACCGCTCGGCTCAGGTTAATTATTACCAGGAAGAGCGGGTCACCTCGCTGGCTCGTTACTTCCTGCTGACCTTTACCTATTCCCTGCGAAACAAGGCGGGTATGGGAGGCAATAACCGTCGCGGCGGGCCACAGCTGATTCGTTTTAATTAGTTGTAACTCAAAAAGAAGGGGTAGAAAGTCATCATACTTTCTACCCCTTCTTCATTCGATTACTTACTTTCTTTCTGCTAACTAGCTGTTGAGACCCCTACTCTTACCCATGGCTGGTGGAGACACCAGCCATGGGTAAGAGTAGGGGTATGCCATGGCTGGTGTCTCCACCAGCCATACCTGTTCGCCTTAGTTACCCGGACGCATTCGCATTCCTCCGCCGTTTTTTCGCATTTCTTCCATTCGCTTCATCATGATTTCCCGAACTTCTTTTTCGGTAACTGCCTTTCCGGCTTTCGGAGCTTTTAATTCAGAAGCCTTCGGTTTCCGCCACTCCATTTCGCTGACCGTATACTGGTTTTCGCCATTATTGACATCCACCTCCAGAATCAGACCGGGCAGGCCGCTGTACTTTTCAGGACCGATCGGAACCGGAATTTCGGGGGCGTACCAGGCCACGACCGTTCGAAGCGTGGGTTGCTGATTCTCTCCCGGCGGCGGCCCACCCGGTCCCATCATGATTCGCTGTACCCGCATGGTGTCCGTATACGAAGCTTTCTGACAGACGAACCCTTTGATCGTTTTGGTTTCTTTCCCCAGCTTCCAGCGTTGGCTCACGAGCGTATCCAATACCCGATACTTCTCCCCAAAAATGTCTCTGGACTCTACCCTTTTCTTTTCCGTTAGCTGCGTGTAAACCGTTGCCGAAGCCCCACCCAGACGCATCGATCCACCCATCGGACCACCGAATCCATTTCCCTCGTCGAGAACGGCGGCGGGTTCGTAGAGAGCTTCCTGAGGGGTAAAAGCCAGCTGATACTGTCGGGTAACATTCTCTGGCATACGTGCCTGCATGGCCGGGTCCATATTCTGAAACCGACTTTTCATATCCAGTTTCTGAGTATACGTCAGGACGCCTTCGGTTTTCTGGGCGTAGGTCGATACACTGATCATACTCAGGGCAAGCCAGACTGTTTTCTTCATGTCAAAGGGGATTTAATGTACCTGACAAAGCTAGGGCATCGGCTTGTTAACGAATCTTGCAATAAGGTTAAACAAGGTTAATGAAACAGCGTTTCGGCCCGAAAGGCCCTATCTTTGAACGCATGTGGAACCTGAAGTTGCTGCCCTCCAATCGTACGCTCATTCTGTTGATCACCAGCTGCCTGCTGGTCCTGACGATCTTTCTGGGCTGGTGGCTGAATCGGAGTTACGAGGAGCAAAAACGCCTGTTGGCCGCAGAAACCAGTCAGTCTTTCTTTCGGTCAGTGAATATTCTTCAGGATTCACTCGTGATGAAACGGTTCATTCGACCGCTGGAAGATTCCATGCGGAGAAAAAAGGCCGATAAAAAAGTACAGATTCATTACATCCAGCAAGGAGTGATGAAAAGTCCGGATACCATCATCAGCCTGGTCAGTAAAAAGGGAGTATTCATTGGCTCACGAAATTCGGATTTCCGACGACCTTTGCTTTCGGATCATCCGCTGGATGAGGAAACGGGTGAATTACACCGGCCGATGCCTTCGCATATGTTCGCCCGGGTCATTCCCAGCCTGTTAGGCAGGCCCAGCCTGAACACCACCTTTCGGGATTCCATCAAAATTCAGGACCTCCAGCGGCAACTTCGGCAGGAACTGGACTCCTCCCATATACCCATCGGAACCCGAATCGTACGATTGTCGGCCCCGGCTCACCGATCGCTCGATTCCTTACACACGGCTTCCTATCAGGCCGGCTTACCGCCCAGAGATTTTTACGTGGCTTATTTAACGGATTACCAGGGATTGATTTTCAAACGATTACTTCCACAAGTACTGTTCTCCGTATTCTTACTGGCCTTAACCTCAGGAGCTTTTCTGCTGGTTTTTAGAAGTCTGCACCAGCAACAGCAATTAACTCAGCTCAAAAATGATTTCATCAGTAACGTCAGTCACGAATTGAAAACACCCCTTTCGACCGTTAGCGTTGCCATTGAAGCCCTGAGTAATTTTGATGCCCTGAAAGACCCTCATCGTACCAAAGAATACCTGGCGATTTCCCAAATGGAACTAAGCCGCCTTAATCTATTGGTGGATAATGTCTTACGAACGGCCTTGTTTGATCAGAAGCAGCAGATGTATCAGTTTGAAGAGGTTGATCTTTTCAGCATGATCGAAGGAATTCTGCATTCGCTGAAATTCCAGTTTGAGAAACATCAGGCGAAGGTTCATTTCCAGTCATCCGGGTCCAGCTTTCGACTGAAAGCCGACCGCGTTCACCTGACCAATGTGATTTACAATCTGATTGACAATGCCTTAAAATACAGTAATCACCAGCCCGTGATTACGATTCGTCTGGAGGATCAGGGGACAACATTGGTTTTAACCATTCAGGACGAAGGAATCGGAATACCAGCCGAATACCAGCAGCAGATTTTTGAGAAATTTTTCCGGGTACCTACCGGGAATATTCATAATGTGAAAGGCCACGGATTAGGCCTCAGTTACGTCCGTCAGGTCGTGGAAGCCCACGGCGGAACGATTAAACTGAACAGCGTACCGGGTCAGGGCAGCACGTTTGATTTGCAATTAACTCGATGAAAACCAAAATATTATACGTAGAAGACGAGCCTTTTCTGGGGCGAATTGTTAAGGAAAGCCTGGAAAGCCGGGAACTGGATGTTCACATGGTGATGGACGGACTGGCGGTACTACCCGAACTGGAGCAGTTCCTCCCTGACCTCTGCGTGCTGGACGTGATGTTGCCCAATCTGGACGGCTTTTCCGTAGCGAAAGAAATCCGGCAGCGTTACCCGCACTTACCCATTCTATTTCTAACCGCTAAAACGCAGGTGGAAGATGTCGTTCAGGGCTTTGGCGTGGGCGGAAATGATTACCTCCGTAAACCCTTCAGCATGGAAGAACTCATTGTCCGGATTGATAACCTGTTGCGAATGAATAAAAATCAGTCGTTTGCACCAGTCCGGAATACGCAGGCCATTTACCTGGGTAACTATGAATTCTGGCCGCAGAAGTTTGAGCTTCGATTGAATGACCAGACCCGGAAACTCTCACATCGTGAAAATGAGTTGCTGAAGATACTCGCCGAAAATCGTCACCAGACCATTTCCCGGAAAGACATGCTGATGCGGGTCTGGGGGGATGATTCTTTCTTCAATTCCAGAAACCTCGACGTGTACATTACCCGATTACGCGAGTACATCCGGGAAGACCCCAAGCTCCAGTTAGTGACGATTAAAGGCATTGGTTACCACTTCATCACGGATTAATACAATTTAGTCGCTTTGCCAATGATCTTTTGGAAGGAATCGATTATTCTGGAAGAAAATTCTCCTAATTTTGAATTTTCCGAACAATTTATTCATCGGCATGAAGAAAATTTCCCTTTCCTTACTCCTAACCATCTTTGCGTTACAAAGTTTTGCACAGCTTTCTCCCAAAGAGTTTTTAGGATATGAACCCGGTACCACTCGCTGTACCCCCCATTACCGAGTTTTAGCTTACTTCGAGTACCTCGCTCAGCAGTTTCCTAAACAGATTAAACTTCAGAACTACGGCACCAGTTACGAAAACCGTCCGCTGATGGTGGCCGTACTGGCATCGGAAGAGAACTTCCCGCAACTGGAAACCATCCGTACCAATCACCTGAAGTCGATTGGTCTGGCCGAAGGTTCTGCGTCGGGCAAGTCGGTCCCCATCGCCTGGATGAGTTACAACATCCACGGGAACGAAAACGTCTCCTCAGAAGCGGCCATGATCGTGGCTTACAACCTGCTGAAAGGCGATAACAAGGACGTGCTGAAAAACACGATTGTAGTGATCGACCCCTGCGTGAACCCCGATGGGTACGATCGTTACGTGAATGGCTACAACCAGCGGCTGGGTTCTATGGCTAACTCGTACGCCAGTGCCTGGGAACACACCGAGCCCTGGCCCGGTGGACGCATGAACCACTACATGTTTGACCTGAACCGCGACTGGGCCTGGATGGTGCAGAAAGAAAGTCAGGCTCGTAACACGCTGTATCAGCAGTGGATGCCACACGTGTTCGCGGATTTCCACGAACAAGGCATTAACTCTCCTTATTTCTTTACGCCACCCGCCAAACCCGTTCACCAGGACGTAACGAGCTGGCAGCGGGAGTTTCAGACGATCATCGGGGATTATAACCGCAAGACCTTTGATACAAACGGCTGGTTATACTTCACCCGTGAAAACTTCGATTTATTCTACCCCAGCTACGGCGATACCTACCCTACGTTTAACGGTGCCATTGGTATGACGTTCGAGCAGGCGGGTAATGGCCGGGCCGGTCTTTCCATCATCAAAGCCGACGGCGATACCCTGACGCTGAAAGAGCGTATTAGTCACCACGTAGCGGCCAGTAAAGCCACGATGGAAGCTCTGTCAGCCAACGCGGATAAAGCTTCTTCGGAGTTCATCAAGTTCTTTACCAATTCGAAAAATAACCCTACGGGTACCTACAGGAGCTATGTAATCAAGACGAAGGGTGATGAAGGTAAAGTAAAAGCTTTCACGAACTACCTGTCGAAGATGGGCTTCCAGTATGGTTACGCGGAGAAATCAACGAATCTGTCGGGAGCTTATTCGTTTGTGGACGATAAATCGGGCAGTGCGGGTGTAGAAGCGGGCGACATTATTATCAGTACCTCTCAGCCCCGTTCTACGTTCCTGAAAATTCTGATGGAGCCTAAAACTTCCCTGGAAGATTCCGTTACTTATGATATTACTTCCTGGGCTCTGCCGTATGCGTATGGGCTGAAAGCCTTTGCCACGAAAGATAAACTGGCCTTTACCACAACCAAACCAGCGGCAGCAGCTAAACAGGCGGCGGCTATTGCGAAGCCCTACGCGTATTTATTACCCTGGCATTCGCACGAAGACGCTCACGTTCTGGCTCATTTATTCCGCAAGAAAATCCGGGCTCGGGTGGCGACGAAGCCTTTTGAAGTAGACGGTCAGAAGTACGAAACCGGTACCGTAATCATTACCCGCGGCGAAAACAGCAAGCTGGGTGACTCGTTCGATTCAATCATTAAAGAAGAAGCCGAACACCAGAAAATCAGCCTGATCCCCGTTGCTACGGGTTACGTTACCAATGGTCCTGACTTTGGTTCTAACTACGTTTCTCAGTTGAAAGCACCGAAAGTAGCGATTCTGACGGGTGAAGGAACCTCTCCTTATGCCGTGGGCGAAGTGTGGCATTACTTCGATCAGCAGTTGCACTACCCGGCTACCATGATCGGTACGAATGATTTCATGGGTGTAAACCTGGCTGACTTCGATGTGCTGATTCTGGCGAATGGTAACTATGGCCGCGTGCTGAATGAATCCGCTCTTACCAAAGTTCGTACCTGGATTCAGGCCGGCGGTAAACTCATCGCTCTGGAAGGAGCCGTATCGGCTCTGGCGGGTAAAGAAGGGTTCAGTCTGACGAAAAAGGAAAGTAAGAAAGAAGGTAAAGAATCGGCCGAGAATAACCTGAAGCAGTACGGTAACCGCGAACGCGAATCGGTTTCAACGGATACGCCCGGTGCGATTTATAAATTCACCATCGATCCCACTCATCCCCTGGCTTACGGTCTGCCTTCGTATTACCACGGTCTGGTTTTGTCCACCACTGAGTACGAATTCCTGAAAGATGGCTGGAATGTAGGTTACCTGAAAAAAGGTCCTGCCGTAGCGGGATTCGTTGGTAATGACGCGAAGAAAAGACTGGAAAATACCCTAATGTTCGGTACGCAGGACATGGGACGTGGACAGGTAGTTTACCTGGTGAATAACCCACTTTTCCGTGGCTTCTGGTATCAGGGAAAACTGGTATTTGCTAACGCCGTATTCATGGTTAATTAGTATTTTAACGGTTCATGAAGGAAAGCCCGGTTAATAAAAACCGGGCTTTTTTTATTGCTGGTTCGTATGATTTAAACCATAAGAAGCGTACCTTAAGACGTGTCCTTCTTATGAACCCTTGTATCAACCTAAATCAACCTGCTAAATGAGCTTCTTTATTTTTTCCAGTTTATTGTTTCTTTCTGGAATCAGTTATAGTCAGCAAGTTAAAAACTACCATGAGGAAGAAGTTAGCTTTCTAAATAAAACAGATTCCATTCAGTTAACTGGCACGTTGACGATTCCTAATTCCGGTAAAAATTTCCCTGCTGTCTTATTGATCACCGGCTCCGGACCGCAGGACCGCGATGAAACGATTCTGGGCCACAAACCCTTCAAAGCCATTGCTGACTATTTGGGAGAACGCGGTTTCGCCGTGCTGCGTTACGATGACCGGGGCGGTGGGAAAATGAATAAAATTTTTGCCAGTGCAACCCTTAATCACTTCATCAAAGATGCCAATGCGGGGGTAGATTTCCTGAAAACCCGGAAAGAAGTTAATCCTAAAAAGATTGGTTTACTGGGACATAGTGAAGGCGGAAGCGTAGCTCCTGCGGTGGCCACTCAGCGTAAGGACGTGGCTTTTGTGGTTTTGATGGCCGCTCCCGGAGTTAGGCACATGGACTTGATGAAACAGCAGAACCGGGATTTATTCCGGGGTATGAAACTGGATTCTACCGCCATTGAAACGTACATCAATGAGTATTATGAAGACGTTTTTTCTGGGTTTGGAAAAGGCTTGGATAGTACCCGGCAGGTACAACTCATCAGCAATAAACTGGATGTACTGCGTCAGAAATTACCGGAGAAACAACTGTTCAATTTTATGATACCTGCGAAAGATAAAGAAGGCCCTTACATCCGGCAGGTCTACCAGTCCACGCAGGGAAAATGGTTTCAGCAATTCATCAATTTTGATCCGGGTGTTTACCTGACCCAATTAACCGTCCCTACCCTGGCGATTAACGGAACAAAAGACGTGCAGGTAAATGCTGACTTAAATTTGCAGGGCATTGAAAAGTCACTTCAAAAAGCGGGCAATAAGCAGTATAAAATCGTAAAACTGGAAGGATTAAATCACCTGATGCTACCGGCTAAAACGGGCTTACCTCAGGAATACGCCAGCATCAAAGGCGATATTGATCCGGCCTTTTTAACAGTAGTTTATGACTGGCTGCACGGCTTTATCCGTAATTCGGCTTTCTGTTGAAATAGGGTCGCACCCGCTTAGTAAAGCCGATACCAGCTTTTTTGCTGGCATCGGCTGACCCCATTGGCTGTTTTCTGGCTTAATAGCTGCTTTTCGCTGGCCTTCAGCTGACAATCGTTAGTCCCCCCGGTACAACACGGCGGTGCCTTCCATGATGTATCCATTGGACGTAGCCGTGGTGTAATACTTATACTTCACGTCCATAACGGCATTCGCTCCGATGTCTTCTGCCTTTTTCACTAACATTTCCGTCAGACGGTTTTTCTGACGAGCATCATTCCCGCGACCCACCATGGGCCCGCGAGTCCGTCGCTGCTCGTCGGTTAGTGGCATTTCTTCCTGAATAACCACCTGATCAATGACCTGAAACGGACGATCCGGCTTTTTCTCATTCTCCCAGTAAACATCCAGATCGTACTTGGCTTTCTGTTTGATGGGAACAGAAGGACTGAAACAACTGACCATGCTCCAGGTAATCAGTAGAGAACCCAGAGCCTGGAAGCTTCGCTTGCCGAAGGGATGATTAAATGCTTTCTGAATCATAGATCAATACGCGATCCCAGTACTGTTTGCACGTTTCCACAAACTTGAGGTGAATCGGGGCTACCTGATATACATCGTGAGCGGCTTCGTCTTTGAAAACGGTTAATAAACAGTAATCATACGAGCGATCAATCACGGGACGATCCGTGGCAGCGGGTTTACCCACGTTGAAAACTTCAATGCCTTCAACGTCTTTCAGGGAAGAAACGCCTTCTTCAAATTTCGCCCGGTCTTCAGCCGAGATACCTTCTTTCAACCAGAAATTTACTAGGTGTACAAACATTACCAGTGTTCTTTAACTAATTAATAATGAGAATCTTACTTCAAAAGATCTTTCTGGAGAACTTTCAACTGACGTTCTTTCAGATCTTCAGAGGTTTTCATCAATGGCAGACGAACGTCCGAAGAAATGATACCCAGTGATTCCAAGATGCCTTTTACCCCAACCGGGTTGCCTTCTTCGTATAATAAAGGATCAATGTCCAAGAAAGAACCCAATCCTTTGCGAGCCGTGGCAAAATCGCCCGCTAACGCTGAATGAATCACCGTACTGAATTCCTTCGGAAAGGCATTCGCAATTACCGACATTACTCCTACGCCACCGATACTGATGATGGGGACGGCCTGTACATCATCACCAGAAATCAGCAGGAACCCTTCGGGCATATCCCGGTAGATTTCCATGCACTGTTCAATGATGCAGGAGGCTTCTTTCATTCCAATGATGTTGGGGTGCTGAGCCAGTTCTACTACCGTGGCACTGGTCATGTTAATACCCGTCCGGCCCGGAATGTTATACATAATCACGGGTACGGGCGAAGCGTCCGCTACGGCCGTGTAATGAGCAATCACGCCCCGTTTGCCGGGCTTGTTATAATACGGACAAACCGACAGGATGGCATCCACTCCGGATAAATCTATCTTCTGGAGCTGATCCACCACCTTGGCCGTTACGTTGCCTCCAACGCCGTAAACGATGGGTAACTTACCGGGGTTATGAGCTTTAACAAACTCTAAGATTTCGGCTTTTTCAGCGTCCGTCGTCGTTGCGGACTCGCCCGTAGTGCCCTGAATGACGAGGTAATCTACGCCCCCGTCAGTCACGTGCTGGATCATTCGTTCAAGACCCGTCCAGTCGATGGAGCCGTCTTCAGTAAAGGGAGTAACTAAGGCGACTCCAACACCGTGAAATTTGTTCATAAAAAGTGTTGCCGCTGGGAGATCGTTGATCGTTGTTAGTTCTTAGTTATTAGTTTGAAACTTACCAACAACTAAGAACTCACAACTACCTGTTACACTCCGCTAGACTAGTAAATCCAAAAATTCTTCTATCGTAATTAACTGTACACTGAGTTTCTTCGCCTTTTCGACTTTGGAAGCTCCGGGTTTTTCACCCACGATCAGGTAATTCAGTTTGCCCGAAACTCCACTTAATACTTTCCCGGCGTGAGCCTCGATTAACTGTTCGAGTTGTTCCCGTTCAAAGTTCTGGAAAGTTCCGGTGTATAGAAACGTTTTTCCTGAAAGTTTATCACTTAATTGCTCCACAATCGCTTCCTGTCCTACCGACATCTGTAATCCGGCGTCCTTGAGTCGATTTACCAAATCCCGGTTGTCCGGATCCTGAAAAAACTCCACGACACTCTGGGCGATTCTTCCTCCAATTTCAGGAACCTGAGCCAGAGCCTCCGCCGAGGCCTGCTCGATGGCCTCCATCGTTTTAAAGTACCGAGCCAGTTTCTGAGCCACCGTCTCTCCTACGTACCGGATCCCAATGGCAAACAGTACTCGCTCAAAAGGCACGGATTTCGACGCATCAATGGCATTTAGAATGGATTGGGTCGTTTTTTCGCGGAAACCAATCTTCTTACTTTTACCCGTGTCAGAATCAGTGATGACTTTCTCTAAACCAAAAAGCGTTTCGTAAGATAACGTATAAAAATCGGCAGCCGTTCGTACCAGTCCTTTTTCGTACAATAATTCTATTTTTCCTTCACCGAGGCTGTCCATGTTCATGGCTTTTCGCTGAATGAAGTGCTCCAGACGAGCCCGAATCTGCGGCGGACAGCCTTTTTCGTTGGGGCACAGGCGAGCGACTTCCCCTTCCCGCTGAATCAGGGGCGTCCCACACACGGGGCAGGCCGTGGGGTAATGGATGACCTCTGAAGCCCCGGGCCGTTTCTCCAGATTTACTCCGGTGATTTTCGGGATAATTTCCCCGCCCTTCTCTACGTAGACGTGATCGCCTAAACGTAAGCCCAGACGCTCGATTTCGTTAGCATTGTGCAGGCTGGCCCGTTTCACAATGGTCCCGGCCAGCAGAACCGGCTTCAGATTAGCCACAGGCGTAACGGCACCCGTCCGCCCGACCTGATAGCTAATGGAATGCAGCGTCGTCTCCACGGACTCGGCCTTGAACTTATAGGCAATAGCCCAGCGGGGCGATTTTGAGGTATAGCCCAACTCGCGTTGCTGGGCAAAGGAATTCACCTTCACGACAATCCCATCGGTATTCAGGGGCAGGTCGAAACGTTTGGTTTCCCATTCGTGAATGTAATCCATTACTTCCTGAATGCTCGAACACTTTCGCCACGTCTGCGATACGTTGAATCCCCAACGCTGCAAAGCCAGCAAACTTTCTTCGTGGGTATTAAAAATCTCGGTATCCGCCAGGAAAGAATACAGGTAACAGTCCAGCCGGCGGCGGGACACTTCACCCGAGTCCTGTAATTTGAACGTACCGGCAGCGGCATTTCGGGGGTTCATCAGGGCTTCTTCCCCAATATCAAGACGTTCCTGATTCAGCTTGTTAAATGAAATCAGGGGCATATAGCCTTCGCCACGTACCTCAAAAATAGGCGGCAAATCCTCCGCTTCGATGTGATGCGGTAAGGTCCGGAGCGTTTTGACGTTGTTGGTAATATCATCCCCCCGGGTGCCGTCCCCGCGGGTTACTCCCGTCGTCAGCAGTCCATTTTCATAACGAATCGAAAGCGAGATTCCGTCGAATTTCTGTTCGCAGATGAATTCTACGGGTTCCTCAGGAATGATCTTTCGAATCCGTTCTTCCCATTCCAGTACTTCCGCTTCGTTGTAGGTATTCGACAGGGAAAGCATGGGGTACCGGTGCTGAACGGTTTTGAATTCCTTGGAAACTGTGCCGCCTACGTGTTGAGTAGGTGAACCTTTGTGCTTAAAATCAGGATATTGCAGCTCCAGTTGCGTCAGCTCCTGGAGTAACTGGTCGAAATCATAATCGGAAATTTCCGAAACGGCTTCCTGATAATAACGTTGATTGAGATAGTGAAGCCGTTGGGTCAGCTCGTCAATGCGTTGCTGGGGAGTCATTCTTTACTGGTTTACAGGTCTCGACGTTTGGTTTTAGAGATGACGGTCTCTCAGAAATCAGTCAGGCGACCGCAGCAATGTACGGGGACTGCTTCCAAAATCACCCGCCGAGAACTGATTTTTTACAAAGGTACTTTTCTAACGGAAAAATTTACCTTTGTAGCATGAAAACGCCTTTAATTGCCCCTTCAGTCCTGGCCTCTGACTTTGCAAATTTGCAGCGGGAAATCGAAATGCTCAACCGTTCGGAAGCCGACTGGATTCATTTTGATGTCATGGATGGAGTATTCGTACCGAACATTTCTTTTGGTATTCCCGTCCTGGAAGCCGTTAAAAAGTACGCTCAGAAACCCATTGACGTGCATTTAATGATCACGCAACCCGAACGTTACATTGAAACATTTCAAAAAGCGGGTGCGGATGTGATTACGGTTCATTACGAAGCCTGCCCGCACTTACACCGAACCATTCAGCAAATTAAAGATACGGGTTGCAAGGCCGGCGTAGCCCTGAATCCGCATACGCCCGTTGAGTTACTGGAAAATGTACTGGAAGACCTGGATATGGTATTGATCATGTCGGTGAACCCCGGTTTTGGTGGACAGAAGTTTATTAACCGCACGTTCCAGAAATTAAATCAACTGAGCGAAATGCGGGATACCCTCAATAAAGACTTACTGATTGAAGTGGATGGTGGCGTCAACGCCTCGAATGCCCGGAAATTACTGGAACACGGAGCCAACGTGCTCGTAGCCGGAAATTTCGTGTTCTCATCCGAAAACCCGGAACAGACGATTGCTGAATTGAAAAAGTAGTCGTTCGAAGTGGAAAGTAATTTCTTCCGTAGAGAGGGATTATCCCAATATTTCGCCCTGGCTGGTGTCTTTACCAACCATTTTTTACCATTGGCTGGTGTCTTCACCAGCCAGGGCGGGCGATTTACTCTCTACCGTAAATTATTTAATAATAATCCATAAAAAACTTTGCATTATCCAATAATATTCCTAGCTTTCATCCAATCAATCCCAGAAAGTTATGGATACGATTGAACGTATAGAACATTGGGGCGATACTCATCACCCCGTCTGGCTCGACGCATTGCGAGTTGTTTTGGGTGTTTTTCTGCTAACGAAAGGGCTTTCTTTTTTAATGGATACCAATGGTATCGGCCCGCTTCTGACGCAGTCTAGTTTTATCTGGTCGATGGCCGCTATTCATTACGTCGCCTTTGCCCATTTGTTTGGTGGTTTACTCATTGCCTTCGGTTGCCTGACCCGCATTGCGGTTGCTTTTCAAATTCCTATTTTAGTTGTTGCTGTCTTTTTTGTTAATATTTCCCGGGGCTTTACTTACATCAATTCAGAGTTATGGCTGTCAATCCTGACCGTGGCTCTTCTGATTTTATTCCTAATCGTTGGCTCGGGAAGATTTTCCGTCGATCACTGGATGAAGTCCTATGTTCATTGATCCTCCTTTTTAATGCCTTCAGCCTTTGTTGAGTACGGTAGTAAAAAGAAACCCCGAACGGATGTTTCGTTCGGGGTTTCTTTTTATAGAATCCCTGAATTAAAGTTTAACTTCAAAGGGAATCACCAGCTTGAAACTCAGGTTACGGCCCATGTTAAAAACACCAACCCGGCCCGTTCGCTGATTTACTTCCAGATATTTCAAACGACTCTGGTGCGATTGGTACGCTACGTCAAATACGTTATTGGCCGAAAAATAAAACGATGCCAGCGTCCGCTTGTTCTTCGTCACAATATCCGTCCCAAGGCCAATGTTAACTAACTGATAGCCCGGAGTAGCCGTTTCGGTGCCGTAGGCCGCCAGGAATCGATTCTGCTTTTGGGTGACTTCCAGATCGATGGTCAGATACAGGTTCCGCAGGAAATCTTTATACCGGTCTCTGGTTAGTTTCACCTGAGAAATCCAGCGGGGAGCGGGCATGAAGGGTAAATACTTGGCATTGTCTTCCTGAGCCGATAAATTGTCTCCAAATACAGCTGAGTAACTCTGCGTGATGCTGAACCAGCGAGCTCCCTGCGGATTAAACGTTACGGTTCCCTCTGCCCCACGCAGGCGGGCATTTCCCTGAGCGTATCGGTAAATCGGGACGTTCCCGTTGTAAAGCGTATCCTGGCCGTTTGCTCCCTGCACGCGTTCGGAGTACGTATAGTTTTTGATCGAATTCTGAAAGACGCTTACGTCCACGTACCAGTTTTTGTCTTCATACGTCAAACCCAGATCCCCCTGATACGCTACTTCAGGAACGGCATTAAGTTTCCCAATTTCATAGCGGAACGTTCCGGCGTGGATACCGTTCGAGGAAAGCTCAGGAACCGTAGGGGCCCGGAACCCACGGGAACCGTTGATCCGAACCGCCAGTTTATCTGTCAGGTTATAAACCCCACCCAGGCTAGCTGAAACGTTCTGGTAATTTTTATCAAAACCGGCAAAACGCTCGCTGCCCGAGCCTTGCGGCGTCACCTGGAAATTACCGTCCGGATCAATGTACAGCTTACCGATATCCAGCAGACGAATATCGTAACGAACCCCACCGGATACTTTCAGTCGATCATAACTCTTCTTGGCGAACATGAACACGCCATTATCGAATAAATTATAGTTGGGATAAAGTACCTGAAATCCCTGATTATCCAGTCGCTGAAACATCCCGTTGGTGCCGACGTTTACTTCCCAGTTATTTTTTGCCGCGAAGTTGTAGCGAACGTCATAGTAATTAGTGTACAGGTACAAATCCAGCTGCGACTCCCAGGGACGGGTTACATCGCCGTATTCGCTCCGTTGGTTACGAGCTACACTAAACACCCCCGACAAAGACGATCCATTGGCAAAATTCAGCAGGTTATTCCAGGATACTTTTTCGTTAATCAGCTTTTGTGAATTATAGGGAATGAAATCCCGGCTGTTTAATTCCGAATCAGTTACCGGGCGGTCAGCCTCTTCGCCGCTGGCCGTAACACTGGCGGTGGTAAATCGTCCGGAGGCATCACGGGTTCCGTTGATGATGTTGTATTTCTGATACGTCCGCAGGAAGTGAATGCGGGAATATCCCCATTTTTTGTTCAGACCGAAGTAGCCGTTGAAGTTAATGGGCTCCGTAAAGTTGGACGCAAACACCCGGCCATCGTAGGCATTGCGGTAATTTTTAGTGGATTTGGTCGAAGCCTGAACCAGCCAGACAAACCCGTTTTTATTACCTGCCAGCTGAGCCGAAATCCCGTAAAGGTTGTTGTTCGTCTGGTAGTTACTCAACACGCGACCCACCATTTTACCTTCTTCTACCGGACGAGGTGATAACACCGACATCACGCCCCCCAGCCCATCGGAACCGTACATCAGAGAACCCGCTCCGCGGATAATTTCGTAGCGGTCAATGGAATACTCGTCAATCTGGATGCTGTGTTCTTCGCCCCACTGGTTATCCTCCTGACGAACGCCGTCGTGCATCGTAATCACCCGGTTGAAACCTAACCCGCGGATAATAGGCTTACTTAAACCCGCTCCGGTGGATACCTGCGACATCCCCGGCAGCTTAGCCACGGCATCGATCAGATTGGTGGATGATTGTTGCAACAAACGCAGCTGGGTAATCGCCGCAATCGGAATGGGACTCTCTTTAATGACGGTTTTCGTGGAAGAGCCTGACACGATCACTTCTTCGAGCGACTGAGCTGCATTTTCCATGGTAAAATCCTTGGTTGTCGCTCCGTCGATGGTTACTTTTTCAATGACGGTCCGGTGCGAAACGTAACTTACCTGAACCGTGAATGTGCCTTTGGGTAAGTTAGAAATCCGATAGGTTCCATTGACATCTGAACTCGCTCCGATGCGAAGCTCAGGGATGTAGATGGTTGCTCCGACTACGGTTTCGTTGTCTTCTTTATGGATAATTTTTCCGGAGAGTGAATTCTGAGCCAGCAAACTTCCCGAAATCAGGAAGCAGAAAAGTAGAAATACGTTTTTCATGAAGTTTATGCGGGAAAAAATGGACCATACACGAACGCATGCTGAATAGTCGGCACGTACATAAACAACCGCCTACTCAGGCAGGAAGCCCGTTTAGGGTATTAAAGAAAGAAAGGGAGACGATAAAACACGGGATACCAGGTACCGACCAATCAAACGGATTCATCATCCGCAGACCCGTAAAAGCACCTATTGACCCGAAAATGTAGCCCGAACCGGAGGCCCGCGGTGGGAGTAATACAGGAAGGGTCGCCGCAGGCGAATTCCGTGGTAAGCAATCAGAAGAACCGATACTTCAGCCAGGGTAATCAGCTGAAAAGCAATGGATTCGAAATCCGTTAATTCCAGGACAGGGTTTGATACCGCATCCAGCAGCAATAACTCCAGCGACGTGTGAGAGTTAGGCTGAATGGGCCCTTTGTTCTGGGATTTGAAGGGGTGAGCGTGGGAAATAATCCGCCCATCCGCCAGTCGGTGACCATGCCGAAACACGACTCCATTGACGAACATAGCCGTAAACAGCACCAGAAAAAATCTGGCTGCCGGTTGCCGGTATAAGCTCCGCCAGGAAGGTTGCGTTGACAGCGTCACAAGGAAGGTTCAAATCGGTTGGTTACAAAAATAACAAAGGTTTTGACATTGTTTCATGGCATACCCTGGTCTGAGGGCGAAATGGCTTCCAGAAATAACAATTTGCAGACCAAATGACTTATACAATGGACTTATTTCCGGGTCTTACGTACTTATTAGCTCGTTTTGTTTGATGAAAAGTCCTGCTTCCGTTCTTGTTCCTCTGATGCTGGGCACCCTTATGGCCGGAATCGACAGCAGCATTGTGAATGTGTCTTTACCCACCATGAGCCGTGAATTTGGCGTGAAAGTCGATGCCATCGAATGGGTCATCACCATTTACATGCTGGGTTTCTGCATCTTCATGCCGCTTACCAACTGGTTGCGGCTGCGACTGGGCTTCTATAAACTATACATTGGCAGTTTGTCCGTTTTCATTCTCGGATCGCTGGGTTGTGCCTTAGCCGGAAATCTAGAACAACTGATTGCGGCCCGAGCCTTACAGGCCTTCGGTGGCGGAGCTTTGTCTCCTACCGCGATGGCTATTCTGACCACTGTTTTTCCGGCCAATGAACGGGGAAAAGTCATGGGCTGGTGGTCTCTGGGGGGCATCACGGGCCCGGCCATTGGACCAACACTGGGCGGTATTTTAACCGAAGCTTTTGGCTGGCCTTCCATTTTCTACATTAATCTTCCCATCGGTCTGCTGGCCATCGCCATTGCAGCCCGTTCGCTAAAATTCCTGGATCGTTCGAGTGATACCAGTGTTCATTTTGACCGGATAGGCTTTGTTTACTTTACGACTTTCATTGTGCTGTTTCAATTCGCCATTGCTCAATTATCCAGCAAAGGGCTCGGCTCGCTTCAGGTCATTCTGCCCCTGATGATCTCCGCGGCTGCCCTGACGGTTTTCATTAAACGAAGCTATAAACGCCCGGGAGCCTTATTTGACCTCAGCATTTTTGAACGTCCGCTTTACGTACTCTGCATTTTCATTACCACCCTTCGCTCCATTGCTCTCTTCAGCGGACTTTTCCTGTTACCCTTCTTATTACAGGGCTACCTCAAATTTTCTGAACTGGATTCGGGTTTAATGATTCTGCCCAATTCGGCCATGATGGCCCTCTTTACACCTCTGGCCGGAAAATGGTCGGATCAATACGGCCCCAAACGCTTTGTCATGGCTGGACTGGCCCTGGTTGGAATTTCAATGTTCCTGTTTTCGCAGATCAATACCCCGAGTATCCCTTTTGTCTTAGCCGCTATGACGGTGCGGGGCATTGGGCTGGGCCTGCTGGTTTCACCATTGACGGCTACGGCCATGAATGCAGTCTTACCCAATCAGGTAACCCCGGCCTCGTCCGTTTACACCCTTATTCAACAGTTAAGTGGGTCAATTGGGATTGCTTTCAGTGCCTTACTTCAGCAGCTGATCTACCAACACTACGTCGGCCAGCACGCTTCTGACATGCTGGCCGAACATTATGCGATTCAATACGTATTCATGATTTCGGGCGTCCTGGTGATGGTAGGCGTGCTAATTGCCCGCAGGCTGCCCCGCACCAAAGCCCGTATTCCTGAACAAACGACGGATGCGATTCCCTAATACGATCGCAGTACCTCCTTCAGTTCCTGCGTTTCCTTTACCTGATCCTGCGGCAGGAGCGGAACGTTTACGCCTTCGGCATTGGCCAGCCTCAGGAAATGAGAAGCGACCTGCGACAGGTAAGGCGAGTACATTCGCTGATCGGGCTCGGTTACGATTCGGGCCAGATAGTACTGATTATTAGCCGAAAAGGCCATGTACATCAATACCTTCTGTTTCCCATCCCGCTCTACTTTACCGGTTACGGTCTCGATCTGATCGACGGTTTCCGGGGTAAAGTTCTGCACGACAAACCCGTAATTAATGGCATCTTTTCTGGATTCTATCTTTAGCCATTGTTCAAGCGAGCTTAGATTCGCTTCCTTCACCGGGAAAATTGTGTACACAAAGAGCCGCTTTGAAGATAAGTTTTTCGGTCTCATGTCGGTATTCAGGCCATTTTGTGTGCTGGTCCACCCTTTCGGAGGTTCTTCCGAAAAAGTCCCCAAGGCCAGCAACAGGCTACAAATGATAGAGTTCATAAGATGCTGGATTTAAAATGACATATACGAAGCATTTCCCAAAAAGATTGATTTTTTCAGTTTTCTGTGGTCAGTTTTCCGTTTTCAATTCATAAATATTATTTTTTAACGTTACTAAAACGTTTTAATAATTATTTTTTCATTTCTCTGATAATCTGATTCAGTAAGCATTATAATAACGGGGAAATCATTCGGGCCATCTTTTCTACCAGACGCTTCCATTTCGGGCGACGGCCCCAGGCAAGCGGATCTATAGCTTCGGCGTGTTTGATATCTTCATAGAAGGCCTGTCGGAGTTTCTCGGAAAAAGCTACGTCATAAATGAATGCATTTACTTCAAAATTCAGCTCAAAACTGCGATGGTCCATATTGGCAGTTCCCACGGCAGACAAATGCCCATCGGAGACGATGGTTTTGGCGTGAATAAATCCTTTCTGATACCGATAAATCTCCACCCCTACCCGCAACAGATCGCCATAATATGAACTGGCCGCCGTGTTCACGATCCAGGAATCCGAAACGCCGGGCACGAGCAACTTAACTTTAATACCGCTCAGAGCGGCTACAATCAGAGCGTCCTGCAGGCTATCGCCCGGAATGAAATAAGGAGTGGTAATCAGAATTTCTTTTCGGGAGAGGTTAATGACTTGTAGCAGAGCAAATAAGATGGTTGGCTGTACGGAATCTGGCCCGCTGGCAGCAATCTGAACCAGGGCATCTGACGGGGACGTTTGGGGTTCGCAGTAATACTGCCGACTGGGTTCCAGGGTATCTTTCGCACAAAAATTCCAGTCGCACATGAAGATGTACTGAAGGTAATAAGACCCCGGACCGTCGATGCGAATGTGCGTATCCCGCCAGTATAAGTCGTTTTCATTGGGATTCCGGTAACGATCCGAGATATTAATTCCGCCCGTAAACGATGTACAGCCATCAATGACGATGATCTTGCGGTGGTTCCGGTAATTCAGGCGGTTGGCCAGAGCGATGAAAAGGACTTCATAAAACGGCTGAGCCTGCACCCCCGCCTTTCGCAGTTCAGGGGCCAGAGAATGGCGAATGGAGCGACTTCCGAAATCATCATAGATGAAACGAACCTGAACGCCCTCCTGAGCTTTCTGAATCAGAATATCCTTGATTTCATTCCCGATCGCATCGTTTTCGTAGATGTAATATTCAATGTGGATGTGATGTCTGGCCTTTTTCAACGCTTCAATAATCTCCGGAAAAGCCTCTTCGCCATTCAGCAATAATTTCACCTGATTGCGGGAAGTCAGCGGACTCATGTTATCGTTCAGCAACAAGTACGCCAGCTCCCGGTTTTGCTGAACGGCCTGCTCATCGACCATCAGGTTGTTTTCGGTAATCTCGGTAACCTGCGTATGTAACTGCTTCAGTAACTGATCATTAGTAATGAGTTTCTTGGAGTATAGACTCCGCTTGCGGTAATTAATCCCGAAAGACAGGTAAATGAAAATTCCGGCAACGGGCAGAAAGACCGTTAATAAGAGATACGCCAGTGTTTTGGTGCTGGCCCGGGTATCGTAAATGATACGAACGCAAACCAGAAAAACGATTAACCCATAAACGACTTCCCAGATTAACAGCCAGTCGATTTCTTCTAAAAAATGCATGATTACTCTACTGTTTTAGCAACGTCTACTCCCTTGATTCGTTGAATCATCCGTTGGATACTTCCGCGATTCCAGCCCGAAAATCGTCCCCGCTGCATCACCATCCGGTTGTCCTGATCCGAATTCAGGTAGAAGTGAAAAGCGAACGGAGCGTCGGGATTTTCCCAGCCCAGTACCTGCCCGAAACGGAGCACATTAAACTGCAAGCCATTTCCATCGATGCTAAGGGTATAAAAGCCACGGGCAAAGTATTTCAGATCCTTTACTTCCTGGCGTTGCTGCAAGTCCCGTACTAACTCTTCCCGTTGCGGTACGAAATGGAAAGCAGTCTGTCGCCGGTCAAAAACGGAACGATACCCTACCTGATAGCCTCCCGGCACGGCGGCCACGGCGTACCATAATAAACTATTGAACGGCGTAGGGGTCGTGAAGTAGGCCGGACTGGAAATAGCCTGCTTCGCCAGTGATTCTTCAATCGACTGGTTGATCTTATGCTTGTGAAAGGCGGCAAGTGAGATATACAAAATGCCGTACATAAGTCCCACATTAGTCCAGATTTTTCGGGTGGAATGCTGGCTTTTCAGGTATAGCAACGCCAGAGCGGAAAGTACCAGCGGCAGGATAAAGACCGGATCAATGACGTAGAGCAAATTAAAGGTAATCCGTTGATGACTAAAGGGTTCGAAGATTCCCGTACCGTAGGAATTACACAAATCCAGAAAATCATGCAGCAGGAACTGAAGCAGAAAAAACAGGTAAAAACGCCCAAAGCTTACCTGCGGGAATTTCTTCTGCAGTACCCACGAAAAGCCCAGAGGAGCCAGAAAAGCCAGTAACAGCGAATGCGTAAGTCCCCGATGCACGAGCAGATTTTCGGCGGGTGACAGAAATAAGGCATCAACGGCATCAATATCTGGCAGATTCTGGGCAATTGCTCCGATGAGCAGAGCCTTTTTACCAATCCGTCTGGAAAGCATGGCCTCTCCCACGCAGGCCCCGATGGTGATATGAGTGAGCGTATCCAATTTGAGCAGTTGACAGGTTTATCTATTAACTGCGGAAAAGGAACAGCGGTTTTCTCAAAGAATTTCTTGTGTCTGGGTAAGAGGCGGTCAGTGTTAGTTTAGTGATTATAAATCCCCTACAGAGGGCTTTCGGATTTGTAATCCGAAAGAGCATTACCAGTGGCTGGTGAGGACACCAACCAGAGTGGATGATGGCATCTGAGCAAAGGCAATTTTTTGTTACCTTTTCATGATTTTCATTCCCCGACTGAGACGCCATCGATGGACGTCTCTACGTTTGGGAAAACAAATGGCTTATAAACAAAAAAGACAGACGGCCGGAAAACCTGCCGTCTGTCTTTTACTAAGATTCAGGGATGGTTGTCAGGCCACCCCAAAAAGACGTTGTTTTGCTGCTATTTCTTTTTGTCGAAATTGCCGCTGGCGGTCACGACCCCTCCCTTCTGGCTGTTCACCTCAATATTCCAGTTGCTCGGATTTCCTTTCACGATCCAGCGTAAACGCACATATCCTAAACCGGGAATATTGGCTACTTCAAGTTTATCAGGGTTTAGTTTCTGCTCCTTGTAGCTCTCGAAAGCAGGGGATGGACCTCCGTAACCAGAACCTCCGCCGTCGGGGTTACTCATCTGTAAACCACTTACTACCTGTGCCCCTTTCAGAGTAATGTAGTCCGGCAGGTTGATTTTGTTCTTGACGTCAAAAGACGAGTGTGTAGGAATAACCCGACTGTTGGTAATGGTTGCCGTGATTTGCGTTAACCCGTTACCCAGTTCCTGCTTTTCCACTTCCTTTACCTCGATTTTAGGCATCTGATTGGCGTGGAAAATGGTGAAAGCCGCATTTCGGTGACCGTCAGTTTCCAGGATAAATCCGGGGTGATTGCGAATGTAATTCTTCTTGAATCCACCAATTTCGATATCCCCGTACTGCGGATGTTTAAAGGGTTTCCATTCCACAAAGGCATCTCCATGCAACAACAAACGATCAAAATCGTAAGGCTCGGTGTTCGGTGCATTCCGGAGTTCGTTCGACTCTCCTTTTTTGTTGAAGTAGAGGTAAGACGTCCACAGCTCATTGGAGAACATAAAAATGCCGCGACCCAAGGCAAACCAGTCGATTTCACCACCGTACACCGTATAGAGAATCTTATGAATGGCTCCGTACTTATAGGAAGGAATCATTTTCTCGCCCGTTTGCCCGAGGTAATCGTACACCTGCACGTCTTCACGGTCGTAGTGAACATCATCCTCCGCCGCACCGGGGCCGCGTAAGAACATCCCGCTGAAGTTGTGGTAACTCTGGGCTCCGGCGATATTGGGATGTTTCATAACCCATTCCATAATGGCCCGTGGTTCGGGCAAACTGAATGGATATTTGTACGCTCCTCCCTGGATATAATCGGGCTGCCAGTTCCAGGCCCAGTCCCGGTTGGGGTCATAACTTCCGGGGCGGTCTTCGTTAATCTGACCATCGCCGTCATTATCCAGTCCTTCATACCCCAGCATTTCGTATTCGCCCTGTTCTCCGGGTTTCACGGGAATCAGCATTCGGGGATCTTCCGGATTCGTTTTCAGCCGACCATACGGTGATTTTCGACGCATCATGGTGATCTCGCCGTCGCCGTCCAGATCGTCAAAGTTGTCTTCGTCTACCAGTCCATCGCCGTCGTCATCAATCGGTAACATGCCCGAGCGAGGGGTATTAGCTGTATTGGCATTATAAATAAAGTCTTCTCGGGCATCGGGGTTAATCGTTGGAGCGAAGTAAAAAGCCTTATCCCGTAAAAGTTCCCTGATGAAGGTATTGGACGCATGGTTTTCCGTCAGATACCAGGCCGCGTATAAAGCCATTTCGGAACCCTGAAGCTCGTTGGAGTGAATGTTACCATCCGTCCAGAAAGCTGGTTTCTGCGTGTCCGGCTTACCGGATTTCATATCCGTGATGGTAAGCACGTACAGATCGCGGCCCTGCTGGGATTTTCCGATGGTTTCGAGTTTCGCCAGGTCAGGGTGAGCTTTGACGATTCGCTGCATGATGTCCAGCAAACCTTTGTAGTCGTAGTAGCGGTTCCAGGAAACCTGCACCTTGGGGTTGGGGGGCGTGCCAATGGCCCGAATGCCCACCGGATCTTTTTGCTGAGCCATGACCGAAGCTCCGGAGAGCAGCAGGGCCAGCGTTAATGTTTTTTTCATGTGATGAATAGGATGAGCGTCCTCAGGGAGAAGACGGCAGAGTCATTATTTCAGGGTGACGTTCACTTTTGCCGAACCCGTAGGACCAGCAGAGGCCTCAATTTCAAAAGTCCCGGTGCCGGAAACCAGCCAGGTCATTTGCTCGACACCATTGCCGGCAATCGCCGTGCGAACCAATTGATGCGTGCGACCCGAAATGATTTTCTGATTCCTGGCCGGTTTGGCCATTACCTTCAGCCGATCTTCGTATTTCACCCGGTTCCCAATGTCCGAATGCGTAGGTAACAACCCTTTATTGTGGACATCAATCGTAATCCGGTTGAGACCTGCGGACAGATTTTCCGTTTTCACGTGCACAATTTCAATTTCGGGCATGGCCTTGGCGAAGGCAACCAGGAAACTGGCGTGTTTGTCGGCGGCCGGGGTGATCATCGCCACGGGAGGGTTCCACTTCACGAATGGCATCAGTCCTCCTACTTCCACTTTCTGGTTCGGGAAGTCGGGGTGTTTGATTTCCTTCCATTCGACAAAAGCCGGAATGTTGTTCGCTGCGGCCCATTTCAGCACATTCACCTCATCGTCTGAACCACCGGCTGCGGGAGCTACACCCCGACCCGGCATCGCACCGGCACGCGGACCCGGCGTTGCGGCCTTCGTAGTATCTTTCGGCATCCACCAGCCGGGCGTCGAAAAGCTGAATTTTCCAAAGTGGTAATACGCCCAGGTGGGTAAATCGCCCTTAACGGCAGAAAATGAGGGAGCATCCGTCAGGCCCGCCCCTTTGTATAACTGACTGACGTACTCATTAATCGCTACATCTTTAGCTTGCCAGCCTTTGATTACCCGCTGGTTCGCTTTTGATGCGTCGAACTTGTGAGGTTCCGTCAGGTTGTTGGACAGGCCAAACGTAATAATCGCGTAAACGTTTTTGTTTTCGTAAAGCCAGTCCACCAGAGCCCGGTTTTCGGCTTCAGAGACCGGATAATCTCCCGCTCCGGGTTTGAAAGGTTCGTACTCGAAGGTAAAGTTTTTGTTCAGCTGAATTCCTCCTTCGCCATCTTCATTAAACTCTCCATCTTTATCATTATCAATTCCTTCCGTGAATACCAGGTAACGTCCCTGCTCTCCTTTTGCAGCGTCCGCCTTCACCAATACCCGACTATCCCCTTTGGCCACGCGGTAATTTCCGGCAGGGTCTTCGATGCGAATTTGTGTAATCAGGCCATCCCCGTTCAGATCATCGGGACCGTCTTCGTTGACTCTCCCGTCCCGGTCGTCATCCGTCGTGCGGGCGTTGCCGCTGCGTTCATACTTGAGTTTGGCGAAAAACTGAGCCGCGGCATCCGGGTTCAGGCTGGGAATAAAGTAGAACGTCTTGCTGGCTAACAGCTTCGATACGCTATCCGTTGACGCCTGGGCCAATAGTTTTTCGGCGGTTTGCAGGCTTAGCTCCGTTCCGGCCAGATGCCAGCCTTCTACGTTAGCAATGATCACTACGGCTGGTTTTTTCCGGGCATCCCCCTGCCCAACGCTTAATACCCAGAGATCTTTTCCGGTTGACGTTTTTCCGATGGACTGGAGGCTGGTTAGGTTTTTGTGCTGGGCGTTGATCTGCTGGAGTCGTTTGGTCAGAGCGGCCTGATCGGGGTACGTCGACTGGGCACACAAGCGACCTCCCAGCAAGAGGGCAAGCCCAAACGTGCTGATGAAGCGTTTTCTCATAAGGAGTTATTTGATTTTATTTGAAGTAAAATCCGATTGATACTCAAACGTTAAATTCTGTAAACTGCGAATCAATCAGAAAAAAACAGAAGAATTTTGGCCGGTTCCTTACAAAAATAGAAGTTTACCCTCCGCTTCACTTGCATTTTGTTTTAAATTTCGACTAAAAAACTAAATCCTGAGATAAGAAGGTTTTCCTTATCTTACAGAGTTCATTCCGGAGGGATCCCCCGTTGGGCCTCCGCGGCAGGGGCATTAACTTCTGCTGATTTGTCAGTTCCCTTTATTGTGTATGAAAAGAGCGATTGGGCTTATCATTCTATTAATTCTTGGCAGTGAAATTGGAGCGATGGCTCAACGCATTCATTGGGCTTCGAAAGTGTTGCAGGTCTCTTCCGAAACCAAAACAGAAGACTTATCCTACCGGGCCATTCAGGCCCTGGGAACTCCCAATACCGGTCCTTCCATGGGCGACTCCAAAGCCGCCTGGCAACCCGCCCAGCCCGATTCGGGCGAAGAATTTCTAAAAGTGGCCTTTGATACGCTGATGCCCGTCCGGCAGATTACCATCGTGGAGAATTACGGAGCTGGCTGCGTTCATCAGGTGTGGCTAAGTGATGAAAAAGGCGATGAAAAGCTGGTTTTCTCCAGCCCGGCCGTTATTCCGGCCTCTCAGGGGAAAGTGTGGTCCATTGATTTAAAAACACCAACGGCCTACCGCGTCTCTGCTCTCACGGTCGTGATGAACACCACCCGCCGGCCCGGTTATTCCCAGATTGACGCCATTGGTATTGCTCCGGATACGACTACATTTATTCCTACTATTCATCTTTCGAAAAAGTATAATGCTCAGAAATTCGTCAAAGAAAACCTGGGGGAAGTCATTAATTCAAAGGTGAACGAACTCACCCCGATCATTTCAGCCGATGGAAAAACCCTTTACTTTACCCGGTGGGATCATCCCGAGAATAAAGGCGAGGCCATTAAGGAAGGGGATGACGATATCAAACGAAAACCGCAGGACATCTGGGTTTCCCAGCAGCTGAACGGCGTCTGGCAGAAGGCCCAGAATGTGGGAGCTCCCCTGAATAATAAAGATCACAACTCTCTTTTTTCGATTTCGGCGGATTCCCGAACGGCCTACCTGATGAACGAATACGACGAAACCGGAGGCATGCACCTGGGTATTTCGTATTCCCGCAAAACGCCGACAGGCTGGTCTTTTCCCAGTCCGATGAAGATCGATAATTTTGATATTCTTCGGCAGGATGGACGGTACACGACTGAATTTACCTTGTCAGCCGATGAGCGTATTTTACTGATGAGCGTCTACCGGGCCGATTCTCGCGGAGGACGGGACCTGTACGTTTCTTTTCTAAAAGGCCCCCGACGCTGGTCTACTCCGAAGAACCTGGGTCCCGATATTAATACCGTTGAGGAAGAGGGTTCGCCTTTTCTCGCTGCGGATGGCAAAACGCTGTATTTTTCCAGCAAAGGTCGCCCCGGTTACGGCGATTATGACATCTTTATCAGCCGTCGCCTGGACGATACCTGGCAACACTGGTCAGAGCCTGAAAACCTGGGGCCAGTCATTAACACGCCCAGCGACGATGTTTTTTTCTCGGTGCCCGCCTCCGGCGAATTTGCGTACCTGTCTTCGAGTGAGAACTCTTTCGGGAAAGAAGACATTTTCCGGGTTCGTCTGAACGAAGCCAATAAGCCCGAGCCCGTGGTCATTGTGTCCGGCAACGTGCTTCATTCCGTCACGAAAAAACCAGTCAATGCCAAGGTATTTGCTCAGGTACTACAGGGCGAAAAAGACAGTATTCAGACCGAGTTCAACCCTGCAACGGGTGAGTATAAATTCATCCTGCCCACGAAAAAGCTGTACGGACTAAATGCGGCCAAAGAGGGCTTCTATCCGGTCGCGGAAGAACTGGACTTACGAAATGAAAAGCGTTACCGGGAAATCCGGAAAAACCTGTTTCTGACTCCCATTGAAGAGGGGGCGAAAATCACAATGAATACGGTTTACTTTGAGCAAAGTCAACCCGAAGTAGACTCCTCCTCTTTTGCGGAATTACGCCGACTGATTCAGGTCATGAAAGAGCATCCTACCATGAAAATTCTCATGGAAGGTCATACCGATAACCAGGGGGACTTTAATGCCAACATTGTCTTATCGCAGCAGCGGGTTGAACACGTGAAAAGTTACCTGGTCTTTAAAGGCATCGCAGCGGACCGTATTACCTGTAAAGGCTATGGATCCAGCCGACCCATTGCCAGTAATTACAGTGAAGAAAACCGACGAAAAAACCGACGGGTAGAATTCACGATTCTAGCCAAGTAATGCGTTCGGTCAGGAAGCAGGATGGCCCTTGCCTGGTATATTAAGGTTCTATGATCAAATGATACATTCTGTCTTACATTTGCTTCCCAAAGCCTTTTTGACCATTTTCGCGACTGAATCAGCCTTCTTTGGTCCGAACTAGTACCATGTCACGACCCCAACTTATTATTCTTTTATCCGCCATTTTAATCCTGGCTCTTGGGCTTCGGGTCTATACACTGGGGGATTACAGCCTGTTTTTTGATGAAAAATCAACCCTGTTGGTCTCGCAGGGGGTTCCCCTGGAAGGAGCCAATCAGCCCGAACTCCATCAGAAATACTTTACACCCCAGGACTTCTGGAAGCCTAAACGCATGGCCGATTATTACGAGGCCATCAACCGCAGCGACATTGGCAACTCCCCGGCTTACTATCTGTTATTTCATGGCTGGGTAGAACTTTTTGGCCCCGGTGATTTCAGCATTCGTTTCCTCTCCGTCATTTTCAGCGTGTTAACCGTTGCTTTAGGGTTTCGATTTACGAAAAAACACCTGAAAAGCGACCGGCTCGCCCTGAGCGTAGCTCTGGTCCTGGCCCTCGAACCCTTCTTTATTGCCTACAGTCATCAGGCCCGTAATTACTCGATGACATTCTTTTTTACGCTCTTACTAACCGACGTTTTTCTGGACATTGTCCGGTCCCCTACGCCCGTCCACTGGACCAAATTTCTGTGGTATGGAATACTGGCCTGGCTCGTCTGGTTCTGTCACCTGCTGGCCTTTATTGTCATCGCCATTCACGGACTGTACGTGCTTCTGTACGTACGAAAGCTGCGTATCTGGGTGGGACTCGGCTTGTCTCTGCTCCTGCCGATTGCAGGCATGATCTGGTGGATGTCGCCCGGAAAAGGCGGCGAGTACACCATGCATACCTTGAAGTACCAGGGCGAACTCTACAAACAGGTAGCCGAGACGCAGTCGCCCGAGATGCTGGCAACCCCTAAAAACGTCTGGGGGAAACTGGCTCCGATCCTGGCCGATCAATTCTGGATCACGAACGGCCTGGGGAGTCGTCTGGTGGGAAAAACGAATTTTATCATCTGGGGAATTACAACACTGCTTTCCCTGATGGCCCTCTGGCAGTATCAGCTTTACCAGCGGTTCCGGTGGTCCCTGCTGGCCATCCTGGCCACAGTCGTTTCCCTGTTCCTGTATCGTTCGCAACCCTGGGGTTTTCTGGCCCTGCAAAGCGGTTTTATTCTGCTGGGTGTACTGCTCTACTACAGCAGTCGGAAAAAAGCGGCTACTGAACGTTCGTTACTGGTGCTTTTCGCCCTGCTAACCTTTGTACCTACCGCATTCCTGCTGGTCATGACCCTGAAAAATGGGCATACCTTCGGGATGACGCAACGGTACGGGGGGTTCTCCTTCCCTTACGCCATCATTCTGATTGCCATTGCTTTACGGGAGAGTTTCCGGCTTCCTTTCTGGAGTAAGCTGATCATCCTGGCTGCCTGCGTAAGTCAGCTGGGCTGGATTGGAAAGATGCTGAAAGAAATTTACGAAGATCGTTCCCCGAAATATACCTACCGTTCGGAAGCTCGAATCGCCAATCCATACATTCAATCGGCCGAGATGATTAAAAAACTGTACATGCCGGGCGATACCATTCTGTACCCCAGCGGCGTAAAAGATGTTTTTGGAGCCGCCGATAAGTACACCTACGGCATTAAAGTATCCGTTATGGACGCCCAGTTCACTAATGTGTATCTACCTAAAGATGCGACCTATTGGCAGCGGATCGACCCGGCCGAGCCGGATAAGTTGTATCTTTGGCAAAAATCAACCGGAAAAAAACGGCTGATTTTTGATTTCGAAGGCCCCAGGTATCGCTATTAATCACAGGGGTTATCTCCCTGAAAGCTTTACCCGGATTTTATTTCATTGACAAATACCCGGATTTGCCGAACATTCAGACCTCAAAACGGTTTGATTTACAAATCCATCCATTGCTGTTACCAGTAACCAATTTCAACTGCCAGCCTTATTTTCCATGTTGGAAACTGAATTAAAACAACTAGCCGGAGAGTTGCGACTCAAAGCTCTGAGTCTTTACAAAATGGCCAATGCCGGTCATATTGGCTGCTCCATGAGCTGCCTCGATCTGATGATTGGTACCTTAATCAAACAGAAACGTACGCAGGAAACCTTCATTCTTTCCAAAGGTCATGCGGCAGCTGCTCTGTACACCTGCCTTAATCATCTGGGCGAAATTTCTGACGCTACTTTAGATACCTTTTATAAGAATAACACCACCCTTCCGGCCCACCCGGCTCCCAACAAGCACGCCGGTATTCCTTTTGCGACGGGTTCCCTGGGCCATGGCTTACCCATTGCCACGGGTATTGCGAAGGCCAACCAGTTACTCGCAGAAGACTCCTTAACCTTCGTGTTGATGTCGGATGGGGAAACCAACGAAGGAACCACCTGGGAAGCTCTGCACTTTGCGGTTAGTAATCAGCTGGATCAACTGGTGGTATTGATTGACCGCAACCGTTTGCAGGGATTCGGCCAGACGCAGGATATTCTGGGCGATTCCGCTGATCCCCGCAAATACGAAGTCATTGGTGCAGAAGTGCACGAAATCGACGGCCACGACATTCCTGCCATTATACAGACCATTGAAGAAATCCGCTCCCACCGCAACGGGAAGCCCAAAGTGGTCGTAGCGAATACGACCAAGGGAAAAGGGGTTTCTTACATGGAAAACCGCATGGAGTGGCATTACCTGCCCATGTCCGCTGATCTGTACGAGCAAGCTCAGAAAGACGTTATTGAGACCTATCAACTATCTGTAGAACACGTTTAAAGTTTTGGGTTTTGAGTTTGAGGTTTTGAGTTGTTTCGCATGAACTCAAAACCCAAAACTCCAAACTCTAAACTCCTCCCCTGATGACCGAATCATTACGTGACGATATATTGCAGCTGCGTGGACCCATTTTTGTTTTTGGTGCCAGTGGATTCATCGGAGCTGCCTTATTTGAAAAACTCTTTGCCATCCGCAAGGATGTCTATACCCTTACCCACGATGCCCGCAAGGCCTGGCGTTTGAAGTTGCTGGACGTTCCGGCGGAGAATGTCATTCACTGCGACATCGTCTCTCCGACTTCGGTTAAAGGTGTTTTTGATGAACTGAAGCCCCGGACGGTCTTTAACCTGGCGGCCTACGGAGCCTACTCCAAGCAGCAGAACATCACGCTGACCTACGAAACCAACGTCATTGGAACGGTTAACATTCTGGAAAACTGTACGTTGGAAACGGTGTATATCCATGCCGGAAGCAGCTCGGAATACGGGTTTAACTGTACGGCTCCCAGCGAGACCGACCCGGTTGAACCCAATAGCCATTACGCCGTTTCCAAGGTTTCCTCGGCCTATCTCGTTCAGTTCTATCATCAGGTTCAGCAGAAAAAAGCGGTTAACCTTCGTCTGTATTCCATTTTTGGAGACTGGGAAGAACCCGATCGTCTGATTCCTCGCCTGGTTGAAAACGTGCGTAAAGGACAATTGCCCCCCCTGGTTTCTCCCGAAATTTCCCGGGATTTTGTCTACGTTGACGATTGCATTTCCGCCTTCGTGAAAGCCGCTCTGGCGGATTACAGCGTCATTGGTGGAAAGTCATATAACATTGCCTCCGGTACCAAAACCACCATTGCTGACCTGGTCAAAACCGTTCAGCAGCAGTTTGGAATCCGGCAGGATGCCGTATACGGCACCATGCAAAACCGTAAATGGGATCTGGCCGAATGGTACGGAGACCCCACGGCCGCCCGTCAGGATTTAAAGTGGCAAACGACCTTTTCGCTGGCGGAAGGTTTGCAGCGGACCTACGACTGGCAGCAAAAACATCAGTATGAGGAACGGATCGTGCCGGCTTTCGAGAATCCTTACCTGAATCCGGTTATTTCGGCCATCATTGCCTGTTATAAGGATGCTCAGGCCATGCCTTACATGTACGAGCGGCTCGTCAAGACGTTCAATGCCATGAAGGTTCGGTACGAGATCATTTTTGTGAACGATCGTTCTCCCGATAATACCGAATCCGTTCTGGAAGAATTGTGTGCGAAAGATCCGAATGTCATTGGCATTACGCACTCGCGGAATTTTGGCAGCCAGTCGGCCTTCCTTAGCGGGATGGAAATTTCAACGGGCGATGCGGTGGTTTTAATGGACGGTGATTTACAGGATCCGCCGGAAATCATTCCTGATTTCTACGAAAAATGGCAGGAAGGTTTTGAAGTCGTCTACGGAACACGGGTGCAGCGGGAAATGAAACCCCATATGCACATTTTCTATAAAGGGTTTTACCGCATTTTCCAGAATCTGAGTTACATCCCCATTCCACGCGATGCGGGTGATTTCTCGATGATTGACCGGAAAGTGGTCAAAGAGCTGGTAGCTTTGCCCGAAACCGAACAATTCCTGCGGGGTCTGCGGGCCTGGGTAGGTTTCAAGCAAACGGGAGTCCCCTACGTCCGTCCGGAGCGAATGTTTGGGGTTTCTACCAACAACTGGCGGAAGAATATTGCCTGGGCCAGAAAAGCCATTTTCTCCTTCAGCTTTGTTCCTCTGGAGTTGATGAGTTATGCCGGTTTCACCCTGACCGGATTATCGGTTCTGGGTATTTTCTATCAGATTCTGGCGAAATACGTCATTGATCCGGATACGCCACGCGGATTAACTACGGTCATTATTCTGATTACCCTTTTTGGCGGATTGACCCTGCTGGGCCTTTCCTTCCTGGGTGAATACATCAGCAAGATTTTCGAAGAGACGAAAAAACGACCCAAATTCATCCGTACCATCGTCAGAAAAGGCGGTAAAAAATACCAAACCTCCGAAGAGATCAAAACGCTGGTTACTCAGCAGAAAAAATAAGCGAGTTGTGTGTTTTGAGTTTGGGGTTTTGAGTTAATGTATCGTTACTAACTCTAAACCTTAAACTCAAAACTCTAAACCCAACTGTCATGAGAAAAGAATTTAGTGAAGCCATTGAAAAGTTAGCTCTGGAGGATGAGAAGCTTATTTTCATCACGGGCGACTTAGGATATAGTGCCCTGGAAAACGTACAGAAAGTTATGGGGCCACGATTCATTAATGCGGGAGTTGCCGAACAAAACATGGTGGGCATGGCGGCGGGGATGGCTTCACGCGGCTACAAGGTGATCTGTTATTCCATTGCTCCTTTTGTGGTATATCGTTGCCTGGAACAATTCCGTAATGACGTATGTCTGCACAATCTGCCCGTTTTTCTGGTAGGTAATGGCGGCGGGTATGGCTACGGCATCATGGGTAGCTCTCACCACGCCATTGAAGATCTGGCTGCCCTGAGTCCCCTGCAAAATGTTACCTGCTACGTACCCGCCTTTGCGGATGAAGTAGGTGCCTGTGTGGAGTCGATGGTACAAACGGGTCGCCCGGCTTATTTACGTTTAGGCTACGGCAAAAACACGCCTTCCCTGGAACGCACTTCCGGTTCATTCAAAGTTTTGAAGAGTTTCCCCGATGCTGAAGCCAGCATTATTTCCTTAGGCCCCATTTCGCAAAACGTCCTGACAGCCCTGGATGGCGACGAGCGTAAAATTAATCTGCTAACGGCCTTAACCCTACCTCTTCAGCTTACGGACGAAATCGTTGCATTGCTGGCTTCAGCAGGGCACGTATTGATTGCCGAAGAGCACGTAAGCATCGGCGGTCTGGCTCAGCAGCTTTCGGTGCAGTTACTGGAAAGAGGAGTGCAGTTAAAATCATTCAGAAGTCTGCGGGCCGAAGGGTATCCCGATGGCCTGTACGGTGACCAGTCCTACCACCAAAAACAATCTCATCTGGACCCCGCTTCCATTCTGGAAGCATTACCAGTCTAATGTTTTGAGTTTTGGGTTTGGAGTCTCGGGTTAGTAATGTTGTTTCTATCCTATTAACTCTAAACTCCAAACCTAAAACTCCAATATCTTCCCCATGCCCAACAATCGATCTATCGCTGTACTGGTCTTTTGTATTGGTCTTGCACCCATACTCTGGTATTTTTACTTACTTGATCTACTGGCCATTAACATTCCCAAATGGGATGACCACGGACTGCGGGCGTTCATCATGCGTTTTCAGGAGGCTCAGTCCATCCCTCAGTACGTGGACGCTTTCTGGCGGCAACATAACGAGCATCGCATTGTCTATGACCGCGTCGTTTCCATCGTTGATTATACCTTAACGGGCCACCTCAATTTTGTTCATCTGATGTGGGTGGGGAATCTTTCCCTGCTCTTCATCGTGCTGGTCTGGTGGAAAGTTTTCCAGAAATCCGCTGGTCTTCTGTATCTCTTACCCATCCCCTTTCTGATTTTCAATCTTTCCCAGTGGGAAAATATGTACTGGGGCATGGCGGCTCTGCAAAATTTTGGAGTTATCGCCTGGGTGATGTGTTGCCTGTACGCCCTGGCCTATCAGTTACCCCTGGGATTGTCCATTTCTCTGGCGATTTTAACCAGCATCACCAGTACGAACGGCCTGTTGGTCTGGCCCATCGGCTTGCTGATTCTGTGGTTACAATCTCCCCGAAAAAAGGCATTGATCTGGCTTGGAGTGGGTATCTTGATCTGGGTACTTTATTTCCTGCACTACGAAAAAACCGAACAACCCACGCATCCGGTTCCTAATAAAATCGTTGCTTACGTCCGGGCGGTCTTACTGATTGCAGGGTCTGTTGCCGAGCCACTCTGGCCCCGAAAAGCTACCTTGCTGGTGCTAAGTACCGGATTTATTCTTACCCTGACTTCTGCTTTTATTCTGCTGAAGCTAACCTTTACTTTCTTCAGAAAAAGAACGTTAACTTCCACCGACTATTTCATCGGTTCAGGACTGGCTTTTGTGCTGGGAACGACCGCCATTGTGGCTCTGGGTCGATTAGGATTTGATGAAGCTACCTTTACTACCAGCCGCTATAAAGTCTATACCCTTCTGATTTGCGTGCTGGTTTACAGCTGGTTGATTGTTCAGAGCAAAGGATGGGTCAGAACAGGAATCGGGTTGGCTGCCCTGGCGTTCAGTGTGTTAATAACCTGGACCAGTTATTCGTATTTCTTCGATGATAGCCAGCGGTTACAAAATCAGTTGACGGGTATTCAGTTTGACTTTTCAAACCCCGTCGAAGTAACCCCTGTCCAGCCGATCAACGAACCCGCCCGGACCTGGTACGATGCGTCATTCCATCAGTTAGTTCAGCCCGATACGGCTCTGCTTCGTACTTATCCCGGGCTGACGATTACCACCCGGAATACTCAGACCCTTATTGAAACCACTCAGCCGGGAGAGGCCGCCAAAAACTTTGTCCGGTCCTATTACCTGCTGCACAAACCCGGAAAATCCTATTTGATTCCTTTCATGTTTACGGCCTCCGACCGACCCGGCATTTCTCCGGCCAACCCGAATTACATTCAACCCATTTCGGTAACGAACATTGATCATAATCCGGCACAATACCTGCCCGGCGAGTATTCCCTTTTAGTGGTAACGCATGCGGAAGGACAGTCCACGCTGTATAAGACCAGTCAGATCATTCATATTCCCGAACAGTCCCAGACTCCCAGGCTGAAGCAAAACTGGTAACCTAGGTTAATTAATCATTATGTTTTACTAAACTTTACCTGCTCTCGATGATTGACAAAACAAAAGAGTACACTTTCTGTTATTCAACTAATGCAATCTGGCAATGTAAACTCTAGGCTGTCCTCACATTATCATGGATTGTGTCACAGTTAGTTAACAAAAGAGAGCAATTAGCTGTTATCCAGAATCCCGTTTCATCAAAATAATGCACTACCTTTGCTGAATCAACCTAAATTGTTGTCTCTTCAGTAAGAACCAATAGTTATTTCATGTCTGTCCTGCTATCTATTGTAATGCCTGCCTATAACGAGGAGGAAATTATTGAAACCGTCGTTAAAAACTGGTCAGCATTCCTTGAAAAATATTTTCAGCCCCTCGGAGAAACCCGCCTTATCGTTGTAAATGATGGTTCCAAAGATTCTACCGGAGCCAAACTTGACCAGATAGCTCCCAAATACCCCCTTCTGATGGTAGTTCATCAGAAAAATGGTGGTCATGGGAATGCGGTGGTACATGCCTACCGCAAGGCCGTTGAAATCAACTCTGAATGGGTTTTCCAGACCGACTCTGACGACCAGTTTGTAGCAGAAGATGTACTGAAATTATGGGAAAAACGCAATGAATCGGATTTCATCATGGGCTTCCGTCAGGTTCGCCATGATGCAACGTTCCGTCTCTTTGTCACCCGTGTTCTAAAGTATTCTTTATTCACGGTGTACGGTACGTTCATCAACGACAGCAACATTCCTTTCCGCCTCATCAAAGGCAGTCTGCTGAAGCGATTGCTGGCTCAGTTACCCACGCCGCTTCCCTTTGCTCCCAATATTTTTCTGGCCATCATGGCTCGCAAGGCCGGCAACAAAACCTTCGATATCCCCATTACGCACAAGGAACGGGTAACGGGCGAGGTTTCCATTCAGAAAATGAAACTGCTGAAAGTATGCTGGCAGAGTTTTAAAGAACTTTTCCAGTTCCGCCGCGACCTCAATACGAAAGTAAAACAGATCAAAGCTTCTTAATACCTTCACGTCTGACATTGCATTTACATCAATCTTATGAATTATAAATACGTCATTATCGGTTCAGGTCCAACCGGTCTGGGGGCAGCTTATCGTCTGAAAGAACTCGGCATTACTGATTTTGTCATTCTTGAAAAAGAAAACCATATCGGTGGATTAGCCACCAGTTTCGTCGATGAACAGGGCTTTACCTGGGACGTAGGCGGGCACGTACAATTCTCGCATTACAAGTACTTTGACGAGTTAATGCTGAAAGCTCTCGGAGCAGACGGCTGGCTCACGCACCAACGCGAAAGCTGGGTGTGGATTGAAGATCGCTTCGTACCCTACCCTTTCCAGAACAACATCAAGTACCTCTCGCAGGAAACGATGTGGAAATGTCTGGACGGACTGATTGACCTGTATAAAAACCCTTTCCAGGGTAAACCAGCCAACTTCCGCGAATGGATTCTGGCAACGCAGGGCAAAGGCCTCGGCGAAGTGTTCATGTTCCCTTACAACTTTAAAGTATGGGCGTATCCAACGGAAGACATGAATGCCGTTTGGGTTGGAGAACGCGTTTCAGTCGTTGATCTTCACCGGATTACCAAAAACATTTTATTCAATAACGACGATTACTCCTGGGGCCCTAACGCTACCTTCCAATTCCCCAAACACGGGGGTACGGGTGGCATCTGGGAAGCCGTAGGTGATCTGGTCGGTCGTGAAAATATTATGCTGAACGCCAACGTCGAAAGTGTGGACTCGGCCTCGAAGCAAATTACCCTGGCAGACGGACAAACCATTGGTTACGAAACGCTGCTGAACACCATGCCGCTGGACCTGTTCACTCAGAAAGTGAAAGGACTGGACCCGGCCATTACAGAAAAAGCTCAGGGACTGAAACACTCCTCTACGAACGTCATTGGTATCGGTCTGAAAGGCAAGCCCAAAGCCGAACTTGCGACGAAGTGCTGGATGTATTTCCCCGAATCCAATAGTCCTTATTACCGGATTACGGTATTCTCCAATTACTCCCCTAACAACGTTCCGAATAGTGATGAACAATGGTCGTTGATGGTGGAAGTGAGTGAATCACCCAAGAAACCCGTGAATCAGGAAACGTTGATGGCTGAGGTTATCAAAGCTTTACTGGAAGATCAGCTGATTGAAACGGAAGAGGATATCATCTCGAAATTCCACATTCGCTTCGAATACGGCTATCCTACGCCCAGTGTGGAACGCGATGGCATCCTGAAAACCGTGCTGCCTGCTCTGGAACCTTTCGATATCTATTCACGTGGCCGTTTTGGTGCCTGGAAATACGAAGTTTCCAACCAGGATCACTCCCTGATGCAGGGCGTGGAATGGGCCAACCGCGTCGCCATGAATGTACCCGAACTTTCTTTATTCTTCCCCGATACCGCCAACGCGATGTGGGGTAAATAATTGCGAATCATCCATTCGTTTGAATAAAATTGCCAGCCGGGTTCCCGACTGGCAATTTTATATCGGATGTTCCGTATTTTCGGGTAACTGAATTTTAATGATGCGTAGCGTCTAAACAACAACCCGATCTGTTAGCTAATCAATTCTTTACTGGGTGAAGCGTCTTTACTGGTTTCTGGGAATTGTCTTTATAATTGCCCTGGCCTGCTGGGGTTATTATCGCTGGAGTACCAACGAACGTTCGGTCTGGGCTTATATTCCTGATAATTACTTATTGACCGTTGAAAGCACCGAATTACAAAATCCGGCTGAACCTTCACGTTCTTACCAAATCAAATTAACGGACCTGCCGATTCTGGAAGAGGCTCAGGATGCACTTCAGGTATTACGTCAATCCGTACCCGATACCTCCTTACTTCAGTCTTTTCTCAAGGGAAAAACCATTACGTATTCCCTTCACGCAGAAACCAATAGTCTGATAAATTACCTGATTTACATTCCTTACCAGCCACGGGATCAGTCTTTTCTTTCGTACCTCAATGGCTTGAATTCCAATGAAGTACGGGGCCTGAAGCACCAGACGGCCAAGCAAAGCATCACTGACGTGACCATTGCGGCCACTCGCAGACGGTTTTCGTTCATGCAGTATGATAACTATCTGATTTTAAGCCCGTCTTCTTTACTGGTAGAAAATGTGGCCATGAAAATCAGTAAGTTACTGGACGTGCCGGATAATGCTCCCCCTAGTCCGGCGGAGTATGCCACGGCAAAAACCAAATTCTGGCTCAACTGGTCTAACCTGAGTTTTCTGGCGGGCCGCATGATGGGCCAGCAGTCAGCAGCGGGATCCTTACTAGCCTTATTACCGACCAACACCGCTTACAAGGCTTCCGTTAACAAGGTTCGCAAAGATTTGCTGGTAGAGACGACCACGGCTTCCAAACAGGCTCATCCTTACTGGCAGACGTTTGATTCACAACAGGCGTCGGCTTTGATTAGTCAGCGATTTATTCCGAATACAGTGGCGGCGTTCTATCAGTTCAGTCTGTCAGATCCCATTGGCTGGGCGAACCGGTTTTTACGTTACCAACGAAAACACGAATCTTCCCGGGCTACCATCAAATCAGACTGGCGGAGCAAATATGCCATTAGCCCCGATTCCGTGTATTACCACATCAATCGCGAGCTGGTGTTATGCCGCATGGAAAGTGATGAGCTGAACGAAGGCGGTAATGTGCTGTTGATGAAACTAAACCAGCCCCGGAGTTTTCTGAACTGGATGCAATACGAATCGGGCAGTGTGCGGCAGGAGGAAAAGGTTCGGAAGTTCGAGGAGATGATCGCGGGCCATGTCATTCGGCAAATTCTGCTTCCTGAATTACCCTCGATCTGGTTTGGCTCTATTTTTCAGGGATTCCCCAAAACCTATTATACCGTCATTGATGGATACGCCGTATTTGCCAGTAACATGCAGGTCATGCGGAATTACATCAACGACTATAAACGGGGCAATGTCTGGATGAACTCGGCTCAGGGCCAGGAAGTCCTTCGAAACATGAAACCCCGACCGTTCAGTATGGTGTTCAATGCCGGGAAATCCTGGTTTTCCATTCTCAAGAATCTTCAGAATGAATGGAAAGGCCCGATTACCAACCTGGAAGAGCCCATCAAACGGCTGAATTTCTTAACCTGGCAGGTTAACATCCTGCCAGGAAAAGTAGACCATCAGTTAATCTGGACCAAAGGCCGGGTAACCGCTGATCCCAACTTGCTGAGGAAGGTATTTTTACAAAAACTCATTCCGAATCCTCTGGGCAGGCCCCTGGAGCGGGAACCCTACATTTACCGGAATGCCATTACGGGCACTACCGACCTGATTCTTAATACCAAAGATCATTACCTCATCCCCGTGGCTGTTGGGGCAACGCCTACGGTCAAATTCCGTTTGTCGGGCCCACTCGTGGCTCCGGTTCAGCTGATGGACTACTTCGGCCGAGGTCGCGATCAGATGGTTTTGTTTACGGAACATCATTTGTACATCCTCAACCCTACTGCCAAAGGCTATCAGCTCTACGCCTCCAAGCCTTTTAGTAAATTGCTGGATTATCAGTTGACCCTTTTTGATCAGACGCCCGAACGCAAGAAACAATTTTCCGCTCTGGATTCTGACGGCCATTTATATACGATCACCAAGTCGAATTTATCACTCGTGTCTTCGGGCCTTCGCTCAGACATCCGGCATGCCAACCTTCCCGTAAGCATCGCCTATACGCAGGGAGATTCGTACGCGGTGTTACTGCAACCCAATGGAAGCCTGGCTCTGTCCAACGCCAAGGGAGGTAGCCTCCCGCATTTTCCCGTTCAGCTGAATCAGGCTTTCGACGGTCCGGCTTTTGTGGAAACCACCGACCGGGACGCCGACTTTTCCCTGCAACTGGTAAGTGCCACGGGCGAAGTACTGAAAATCAATCAGGAGGGCAAAGTGGTAAACCGACGGCAGCTCATTAAGCCCTCCCGCGAGACCCGCTTCCGAATGTTACTGGAAGAATCAGGAAGGGACTGGATCATCGTTCAGCAGACCAACCAGAACGTAACGCTGTACGACAAGCAGGCCAATTCGCTCTTTAACATTTTCCCGATTACCCCACAAAGCCAATTACGTTATTACGATTTTGGAGCGGAAACCAAGATTATTTCGGTGACCGATTCCCGCGGAACCATGCTGTACAATCTTCAGGGGGAAGCCATGATTCAGGCACCCATTCCCAGTTTATACCAGGTCACCATTGAGTTTGCCGAGTCGTATCAGAAGCTTTTTATCTACGCTACCAGCGAGAAAGGAGTTCAGATCCTGACCTCTAAAATTCGATAATGATCTGTTCGTAAAATCAGGTTATTTTTTAAGAATCGATTCAAACATTCCTGATAATTTTGGGCCTCATTTACCAAAAGTCAAATGATTTTTAATTCCCTTCAATTCCTCCTTTTCTTCGGAATCGTTACGTTAAGTTATTTTAGCCTTAAGTGGAATGGCCGCTGGATTCTGCTCCTGCTGGCCAGCTGTTACTTTTACATGGTGTTTGTACCGGAGTACATCATCATTCTTTTTGCGACGATCATTATCGATTACCTGGCCGGAATCTGGATTGAAAACCAGAAAAATCCGGTCAAACGTAAGGCTCTGCTTACCATCAGTCTGATCGCTAACGTCGGCATTCTGGCCTTTTTTAAATATTTCAATTTCATTGCCGAAAATATTGAGCACGTAGTCCACCTGCTGGGCTCCAGTTCTCACGTGCCCCGGTTGGGAACGGACCTTCTGCCCGGCATTCTGCTGCCCATCGGTCTGTCGTTCCATACCTTCCAGGCCATGAGTTATACCATTGAAGTGTACCGGGGTAATCAGAAGGCCGAACGCCATTTCGGGATTTATGCCCTGTACGTCATGTTTTACCCGCAGCTCGTTGCCGGGCCCATTGAACGGCCCCAAAACGTACTCTGGCAATACCATGAATACTTCCGGTATGACTGGGAAAATGTGAAGGAAGGACTCATCCGCATGGCCTGGGGTTTGTTTAAGAAAGTCGTGATTGCGGATCGGCTCGCCATGGTCGTAGACCCGGCCTTTGGCAATATTGATGCCCATAACGGAACCAGTCTTCTGGTAGCCGCCTGCTTCTACTCCTTCCAGATCTACTGCGATTTCTCGGGTTACTCCGACGTTGCCATTGGAGCGTCTAAGGTGATGGGCTTTACCCTCATGGAAAACTTTAAATCGCCCTACGAAGCCGCTTCCATTTCTGAGTTCTGGCGACGCTGGCACATCTCGCTCTCTACCTGGTTCCGGGATTACATTTACATTCCCCTGGGCGGCAGTCGCGTTTCCCCATTCCGCCAGTACCTGAACCGTTTCATTGTCTTTTTTGTCAGCGGTATCTGGCACGGAGCGAGCTGGAATTTCATCATCTGGGGCGTTTTACACGGTCTTTACCAAACATTGGCCCAGTTGCGGGATCGCTTTATGGATAACCGGGGCATCCGAACGCCTAATGCAAACTGGTATCGCGGTGTGCAGATCCTGCTAACGTTCGGACTCGTCACCTTGACCTGGATTTTTTTCCGGGCGGTTACTCTGAAGGACGCGTTACGGGTCTTCAAAGGCATTGCTTCCATTTCCGTGCATGACACGCTGCAAACCCCACTCAATGGAGCAGAAATGATCTTTAGCCTCTTCCTGATTGGACTATTGCTTTGGAAGGAAAATCGTTTCTTCCAGATTCCAACCCGGCGGAATGCTCAGTTCTGGTTCATTTTCAGTGTGCTCGTGGTAAGCTGTTATCTCTTTGGCGTATTCACGGCCAATCAATTCATTTACTTCCAGTTTTAATGAGAACGCTATTCAAAACGGGTACTCTGGCAGCCCTGACGTTCTTTGCCATCCTTATTTATTCGCCGACCTGGCAGCGGAAGTTACTGGAAAAAGGAATCATTCCTGACCAGTACCGCTTTGGCGATTTATACAATACCAGTAATTTGACCCGGGTAAAAGAACTGGATTTTTACCCCAACGATTACGTTCCGCTGTCCGAAAAGCCAGCAAAAGTACCTCATACCACCGTCGCCATTCTGGGCGACAGTTTTACGGGGATGGGCATCGATACTTCCCTGCTGGCTGGCGAACGCAACTACCGGCGATGGCTGAATGACGATTCGTATCTGAGCATTACTCTGGATACGGCTCAATACAATGTCCTCATTTTTGAGATTGTGCAACGTAGTCTGATTGAGCGTCTCAATCCTCATACGGAATACATTTACAAAGACCGGGGTATAAAAACTACGCAGCCGGTCGTTCAAACGGCTTTTCAGCTTCGCTCCATCCGAAAGGCCGCCATTCCTGGTCTGGATCTGGAATTTTTGCCCGCCCAATCCGTCAATCAGCGGATTGAGTTTTTATTGTTCAATCAACCCTGGGCATTGAAATGGAAAGAATTTAAAGCCGAAATGCACGCCTTTCTGTTTGACCGGGTCGTGGGCGATGCCGTCCTGACGGAAGACCGGAAAAATATGTATTACGACTTTGAAGTAGACTCTACCAATGTTTTTTCTACGTATTATCCCGTTACCAATCCCCAGGTTGACACCATTGTTTCCAGCCTGAACAACATTCGAAAACATTACCTCAGCCTGGGTTTTGATGAAGTCCTGTTAACTATTATTCCTAATAAAAGTCTGATTTTTGAGCCCAATCGTTTGCCCTATAATCAGATTATTGAGCGAATTCAGGATCATCCCCAGCTTCAGATGCCCCACCTGAACATGCATCGGTTATTGAAGGGCAAACCTGAACTGTACCATAAAGGGGACGGACACTGGAATAACAAAGGAAAATTAATCTGGTTACATCAAGTAAACGACTGGGTACGTAAGAATGCTCCAGCCTCGAAAAATCAAGTGTAATGCGTACATTAACCCGATCTATACTCATCCTTATTCTCTTTGCTATATTCCTGATCGGATTATCGAAGTCGCTTTATCATTCGATAGGCATGGCGGGTTATTTACCCGATGATTACAAGTTTGGCGATCTATACCGTTTCACGAATCTTGCCCAGTTTAAAGAAGCTCACGTTACCTGTCCCAAATTATACCCTACCAGTGCCCCTAAGGAACCCATTGCCCTGTATGCCATTGGAGACAGTTTCATGGAACCCGGTTCGGTCGATAAGGAAGACTTTGTTGCCCAAACCTATTCGTATACGCACTGGAATAATCAGAGTAAGGTCCATTTGGATACTTCTCTTCACAATGTGCTTTTGCTCGAATCCGTGGAGCGTCATTTTCGGGAACATTTAGCAGGCCCGGTTACTAATCTTTCCATTAGTCCATCTCCGGTAAAGCCCACCCAGGAGGCTCAGCCTAATGATTTCGTTCAGTTTCTGAAAGGCACCCACGATTCCCGCCTGAAAGTCCCTGAGGAAAGGTATGATAATATGCTCTTCAACTGGCCTGTGCTCTTGCGATTAAAAGAGATGAAAGCCTGGTTCAATTTGCATTTCTTTGACCGGGTTCATTCCATGACTTCCCTTTCTCCGGATCGGGAGCACGTGTTTTTAAAACTGGACACGGATTCGACAGTCATTAATTCGAATTTTAATCCGATTTCGGAAGAAGAACTAACGAAGCTGGTGGATGAATTGAATCACACCTACGATACGTATTCTTCCTTAGGTTTCGATGAAATTTATCTGAGCATCATTCCCAATAAAACGACGGTAACTTCGCCCCGGATGGGCTCGTATAATCACCTGATTGAACGCATTCAGTCCGACCCCCGGCTTAAAGTAAAACTGATTGATGCCTATGCTCTGGTTCAACCCCTGGGAGCATCCGGGTATCAGAAAGGCGACAGTCACTGGACCTGCCAGAGCCGGGATTTATGGCTCAAAGAAATCAACCGTCAGCTTCTGCAAAGACACGAATAATACAAAAGGCTCAATCTACTGATGGATTGAGCCTTTTGTATTACCTCCCAAGAGCCTTACTGCCCGCGTACTTGCATGGGTAAGGTATAAACTGATTTTGAGGCCGTAATGAAGAGTACATTCCGGTCTTTTCCTCCGAAGCATACGTTCCCTACCCACTCCTCATCCACGGGAATGTGCTGTATTTTTTCACCTTTGGCATTATAGATGAAAACGCCCTTGCCCGTAATGTATAAGTTGCCTTCCGCATCCAGGGTCATGCCATCAGAACCCTGATTCACAAAAAGCTTTCGATCACTTAAACTTCCGTCGGTGTTGATCTGGTATTGGTAGGTTTTATTTCCCTGAATATCCGCTACAAATAAGGTTTTTCCATCGGCTGAACCAATAATACCGTTGGGTTTTACCAACTGATCATCCGCCACGACAGGTGTCTTTTTCCCTTTGGGCAGGTAATACAGTTTTTGTCCTTCCACTTCAGGTTTCTGGCGTTGCCAGTAATCCCGCTGGTAATAAGGGTCGGTGAAGTAAATGCCGCCCTGGGGATCAATCCATAAGTCATTGGGACCGTTCAGTTTTTTACCCTCCAGGTCCGTCATCAGTACGGTTACTTTTTTATCCGGCGTAATCGACCATAACTCATTTTTTTCATCCGCACAGGCAATCAGATTCCCTTTCTGGTCGAAATAAAGGCCATTGGAACGACCCGTTTTATTCATCCACAAACTCAGCTTCCCTTGAGTATCGTACTTCCAGATTTTATCATTCGGCTGGTCGGTAAAGTAAATATCTCCCTTCCTGTTAACGGCCGGGCCTTCGGTGAAGGTAAACTGGCCGGAAACTTTCTGTAAGGTTGCTCCCGGAGCAATCAGTGATTTTTCCTGAGCAAAAGCGGAGCTTGCTATCGTAAGGGCTATTAGAAGACTTTTAAATCGCATAGGTTTAACTGGTTATTGCGGATGCAAATGAAAGGGATTAATCCTGGTTTGCCTGAAATGTATAGTAATAAATGCAGGATTTAGTTAGGTGGGTCCAGGCAGCGGCTGTCTTCCATTCGGGTAACGGAAAGCCGTATAGTTTATCTAGTTTGGAAAAGAAATCTTACCCATGGATACACTGGGAACGCCCTGGCGATTGCCATAATGAGTCTTCCCTCCGGCCAGAGCTTCGTTGGCAAGCGTGGCAAACAGAATCGCCTCCTTGGCATCTCCGGAAATGCCCAGATCGTCCGTTTTGCCCAGGGTAAAACCGGGTAACAATTCCTGGATATGAGCTAGTAATAATGGATTATGCACCCCGCCCCCACTTGCATAAATAGCCCAGGGCAGAGCGGTGTCGTGAGTAGCAACGGCGTGAAGAACGGCCTCCGCAATCGTCTCCGCCGAAAAGCGGGTTAACGTTGCCAGCAGGTCCTCGGGTGATAAAGCTTCCGTCTGACTTCGTTGCTGGGCCTTTCGCAGGTAGTCTACATTAAATAACTCAGGACCCGTAGTTTTGGGGAAGGGCTTTTGAAAAAACTGATCGTTTTTTAACTCTCTCAGCAAAGCTTCATTAATAACTCCCCGCTTCGCTAATTCCGCGTTTTCATCGTAAGCCAAATTGAAATAGTTACGGGTTACGGCATCGATGAGGGTATTACCCGTGCCGGTATCCGTCGCAAACACATCATTGGCATTCAGAGTAGCGGGTAAGTACGTAAAGTTGGCAATGCCTCCCATGTTAAGCAGAATGCGGTTTTCACCCGGCTTTGAGAAAATCAGGTAATCGCCGTAGACCGCCAGTGGAGCCCCTTCACCACCCGCCGCACAGTGTTTCTGACGAAAATCCGAAAGCGTGATGATCCCCGTCGTAACGGCCACGTGATCCCCATCGCCAATCTGAAGGGTAGCATTCGGGAATTTCTCCAGTCCATGCAGGATTTGGGGAGCATGAAAAACTGTCTGCCCATGACTGGCTATCAGGTCTACCTTTGAAGGAGGAATGCCCCACTCCTGGAGACAATCCAGAACGAGGCGGCCGTGCAGATTGCCAATCCAGGGATTTAGTACCACCAGTTGCTGAAAGTCAATTTTCCGCTTCGCAAATACCTTTCTAATTTCATCCTTGACGGATTCATCAAAAGCTACAGTTCTGAATTCCAACACTTTTACCTGCGTCGCTCCACCTTCTCCTTCAAACTCACAAAGGACTACATCAAGCCCATCCATGGACGTTCCTGACATCAGGCCGATGATGCGGCGGACTTGCTTGTTAGCGATCTGATAAAGTTGCTCAATATTCGTGTTCATTGATGTCAATGAAAATTTATCTCTTCTTAAGGATAATCACTAATCGTTGGCGAGTTAATGAACGTTAAAAATTAGGTGTCATCCATTTAGTGCCCTAAACTTGCTGAAAATTCAACTCTATTACTATGAAAAAACTACTTTTATTTTCCGTTATTTTCTGCTTATTCCATCTTAAAACCGAAGCTCAAACCGAGAAAGGTCAATGGATGGTAGGAACACAAATTGGAGATTTTTCCTACCGAAAAAATAGCACCTCCACCAGCCATTCTTTTACCATGGATATAGCCCCTTCGGCGGGCTATTTTGTTAGCAAAAATCTGGCGTTAGGCCTCAGTATTCCCGTTATAACGTCTACAACCCGTGCGACTGATCTAGTCTACAAAGAACGAGAGTTTGGTATTGCTCCTTTTGCTCAGTACTATTTCGGAAACGGCAAACTCAAACCTTACGTGTCTTTACAATATAAACTAAGCAGGGAGCGTACGTATCGTAACACTAATTACCCGGGATTTGAAAACTTCGAAACGATTGCCCGTAAGAATACCTGGTCGCCGGGAATTGGAGTTGCTTATTTTATTACTAAAACTATAGCAGTAAACACGATCATTAATTATAACTCATCTGTTAGTGTAACAGACAACGGTCGTTACACGGACAAGAACGCCACTTTACACCTGGGATTCAATCTGTTTTTCGGTAAAACGGACCAGCAATAACACTAAAAAAGGACTACTTTAAGCAGTAGTCCTTTTTTTATTGTCCATTCTGTTTCTTCAGATATTTGGTTAAAATAACAATCAGCTGACCGTCAATCTTTCCTTCAATCTGGTCGGAATTATCTTCTACCAATCGAATGTTTTTCACGACTGTACCGATCCGGGCGTTGATGGAACTCCCTTTGACATCCAGTGTCTTCGTCAGTACCACGGCATCTCCGTGATTCAGAACGTTGCCCAGGCTGTCTTTGTGAACAGTCACCGGAGAAGGTTCGTCTTCATCGCCAGCGGCCCTGGCCCAGGCCAGGAGTTCGTCATCCAGATACAGCATATCCAGCAAATCGGCAGCCCAGCTTTCGGCTTTCAGGCGATTGAGCATTCGCCAGGCGAGAGCCTGCACGGCGGGTTCTTCGCTCCACATGGCATCGGCCAGAAAATGCCAGTACTCAGGCTGTAAGGCGGATGTATGGGTTATCTGATCCTGACAGGTCTGGCAAAGCGTGACTTCACGCGTGAACGAGCGGGCAGGTAACACTTCATAAACCGTTACGTTTTCTGAAGAACTGCATAAAGCACAAACGGACATGGAAATACGATTAAGTTAGGTAATCTGTGGTTATTACTAAAAGAAAAAAGCCTGATTATCAGTCGATAACCAGGCTTTTGCAGAGGGGAAGGGATTCGAACCCTCGATACCCTTTTGAGGTATACACACTTTCCAGGCGTGCTCCTTCAACCACTCGGACACCCCTCTGTGATTTGGGTCTGCAAGATACAACATCCATATACCCAAAAGCAAGTATTTAGCTTAATTCTCCTCGTAAAGATTCAGATAATTCTTTTCTGATGCGTTCAGTATCGTCTCCGTACTGCCCCAAAAGGAACATCAGCTTGGTAACGGCCGCTTCCGAAGTCAGGTCTGCTCCGCTTACTAAACCCATGTCATTCAGGTACTTACTGGTTTGATAACGTCCCTGCATTACCTGACCACCGATGCATTGGGAAACGTTGAGCAGAATTACGTCCCGTTCGGTTGCTTTTTGTAAAGCATCCAGAAACCAGGGGGCTGTCGGAGCGTTTCCGGCTCCGTAGGTCTCCAGAACTACCCCTTTCAGGTTTTCAATGGATAAAATACTATGCAGAACGGAAGGAGAAATACCCGGAAAAATCTTCAGGATTACAACGTTCGAATCCAGTTTCTGATGCACCCGAAAGGGCTGATCGGTAGCATAAGGCCGAATGTAAGGCCGGTTGTAATCAATCGTCACCCCGGCTTCTGCCAGCAAGGGATAATTCTCCGACTGAAAGGCATTAAACTGGCTACTTTCCTGCTTGCGGGCCCGATTGCCGCGGAGTAACAGCGAATGAAAGTAAATGGCTACTTCCGGCACCATGGGCTGGTTCTGTTCATTGCGGGCGGCGGCAATTTCCAGAGCCGTGATAAAGTTCTCGACGGCATCCGTCCGGGCCGCTCCAATGGGTAACTGGGCTCCGGTAAGAATCACGGGCTTGCTCAGGTTTTCAAACAGGAAACTCAGGGCCGAAGCCGTATAGGCCATGGTATCGGTTCCGTGAACAATGACGAAACTATCGTATTGATCGTACCGTTCCGCAATGATCTGGCTCAGGTGTAGCCAATGGGCCGGTTCCATGTTGGACGAGTCCAGTAACTCGTCAAGCACCAGCACTGATATAGAAAAACGAAGGCGGGCCAATTCAGGAATACGATCCAGAATCTGCTCAAAATTAAAGGGCACGAGCGTTTCCAGCCGACGGTCATACACCATTCCGAAGGTGCCGCCGGTGTAAATAACCAGCACCGAAACGGGAGAATGGGCCGAAGCCGCGGTATCAAGCGTAATGAGTTTCAATGAAGTGTTGTTTTAGGAAATGAGTACTCTTACTGAATTAAACGTAAGGCATTCGCTGAAGTAATCTCATGCACTGTTTCCAGCGAAACCTCTTTCAGATCTGCGATTTTCTGAGCAATCAGGGGCAGGTATGCGGACTCGTTGCGTTTTCCCCGGTAAGGTACCGGAGCCAGATACGGAGCATCCGTTTCCAGAACGATGTGTTTTAAATCCACTTCCGGAATCACTTTATCCAGGCCACCGTTTTTAAAGGTCACTACTCCACCAATGCCGAGCAGGAAGTTAAGCTCAATGGCCTTTCTGGCCTCTTCCACTCCGCCCGAAAAACAATGAAAAATACCCCTTAGATTAGGATCGTTGTGTTTTTCGATGAGTTCTACCGTTTCCCAGAAGGCATTCCGGCAGTGAATGGCAATGGGAAGCTGATATTCCTGAGCCCACTGTAACTGCGTCAGGAAGGCTGCTTTCTGTGGCTCGGCAAAGGTGACATCCCAATAAAAATCCAGACCGATTTCTCCGATGGCCACGAATGCAGATGCGTCTTTTTCCAGCCATTGTTTCATGACGGTCAGTTCCTGCTCTACGTTTTCTTTCACGTAAGTCGGATGCAGGCCAATCATGGGACGGCATTTTCCGGGATACTTCTTCGCTAGTTCCATCATCCCAGGAATCGTTTCTGAGTCACAATTAGGCAACCAGAATTGCCCGACTCCGGCATCCGTAGCCCGCTGAATCATGGCTTCGCGGTCCGTATCGTATTGCTCATCGTACAAATGAGCGTGTGTTTCTATAATCATAAGGACTTAATAATCCTGCAAAACTAAGAAAACCCGGACTGATCGTCCGGGTTTTGCTGAAGTAAGTTTCATTTATATGGTATCGTCTACGACCCGTTTCCGACGTTCATTCTCAATGGGAACGTTCCGCCGGGTAAACGTCGGGTTCAGAAAGAAAACGTCCATGACGGCTTTCGGACGAGCCAGGTATTCCCGAACCAGCGTCTTCAGGGAATACCCATTCGGTACATCCTGAGCGGCAAAGGCCACGGCTTCCACATCCAGCTGATCCGCCAGAAACAAAGCCCGGGCGTTGTGAAAAGGCTGGGAAATGACCGTTACCTGTTTATGTTTGAACACTTCGCGGCAACGGACAATGCTGTCATAGGTCCGGCGACCGGCAAAATCGTGCTGAATCACATTGGAGGGAACTCCCAGGGCCACCAGAGCCGCTTCCATATCGCGGGGTTCGTTGTAATATTCCGAATCGTTATTCCCGCTTAGAATCAGCACCTTTACTTTTCCTTCGTGGTATAATAACGCGGCAGCCTGCATTCGATACTTGAAAAACAGATTCTCCCGACCATTCGAAATATACTTGCTCGTTCCCAGTACCAGGCCTACGTCATTGGCGGGCAGCTGCTTTAAAAAGTAATGATTCTGGTTCCGGGTACTCAGCACTACCCATACATTACACAGCAGAATCACCATGAAAAACGCAAACCCTACCTTAGCCAGCCATTTGGTTATTTTTACCAGAAGGCTGGTTCGGTGACTCACTCGACGAGTCGCACTGAAATGTAGGGTTTTTTCGGCCATAGGATACACGGAATAGCTTATTCGTTACCTAAATCTCGCAAGACTTCTTTATCCAAACAAATCCAGCTGATTAATTGAAGCATTATCATCCTCCGGTTCCGCACCCTCTTCTTCCGTCACTTCAGCGGGGATTTCAACGGGTTTTGCTTCGGCTTTCGCTGCTTTTTCCACCACTTTGGGAGCTAAGGCTTTCACCTCTACAACTTTATGAACCGATAACTTGTTTCCGAGAGCTTTCCAGCCCCGAACTTCCACCAGCTCATCCACCGACAGTTCTTCCTTCGAAACCGGGCCCTTGTCGGTTTCCTTCGTGCTCAGCTCAACGCGGGGGAACTCGGCCACACTGGCCATGATGAGCTTAGATCCCTTTGCTTCACCGATGAAGTAAAACTTCTTATCGACGGTGGTTGTCTCGATGTGGAAACGTTTCACAAAATAGTTTTTCTGTCCTCCATCGTAGTGAATGGCCGAAATCACCGTTTCAGGTGTAAACTTGGAGATACTTGCGATCTGATCCTGCTCGTAACGATTCGTTAATTCGAAACTGGTTAGTTCGTAATTACCGTCTTTGTATACCACCAGAATCAAATCTTTGGCTTCAAAATTTCCGAGGTATTGTCCCCGGTTATCCCGGTTCAGGCGACTGATGGTGGCATCATACCAGATTTCCACGCCGCCTAACGTAGATACGCCCGACCGCTTGAGTTCTACCTTACGAATGGGGTATTTCGTCACCTGATTGCCTAAGGCTTCGCGATTTTTGATGGATAACTTCGCAAAATCCCATTCAAACTGCTTGACTTTAGCCGTACAGGAAGCGGTTAATTTTACCTCCACGGTCTCGGCCTCCCCGTTGTCGTTCACCGTAAACCACAACACTTTCGACTTAGGGTTACCAGCGGTAAGATCATACTCCCGGTCACGGGTAACGGCCGTCACGCAGAAACGTTTGGCGTAACTCACCCCCGTTTTGGCGTCGTGGTACATCAGGTTATACACCCGGCGATCATCTCCTTTTCGGAACACGCCGCAATACATAATATCCTTACCCACGAATACCTTGTCCTGAATCTTGGTAACCAGGCACTTACCGTCCCGCCTAAAAACGATGATATCGTCAATATCGGAACAGTCGCACACGTATTCGTCTTTCTTGAGTCCAAAACCAACGAATCCGTCCTCCCGGTTCACGTACAATTTGGCATTCGTGGCTGCTACTACCGCTACGGATACCGTATTAAAGCTCTTGATTTCGGTTTTACGTTCACGGCCTTTGCCGAATTTTTTTAGCAGATTTTTGAAGTAGTCTACGGCAAAACGGGTCAGATGAGCCAGGTGATCCATTACTTCCGCCAGCTCATTTTCAAGCCGCTTCATGGCTTCATCGGCCTTGAACGTATCGTATTTGGAAATCCGTTTGATGCGAATTTCCAGTAATCGCAGAATATCTTCTTCCGTAATTTCCCGGTAAAAGTCCTTCTTGTAGGGATCCAGACCCTTATCTACCGTCTGAACGACGGCTTCGAAGGTTTCGCATTCTTCAATCTGACGATAAATCCGATTTTCGATGAAGATTTTTTCCAGGGAAGAGAACAGAATTTTTTCCTGTAATTCCAGTTTACGAATCTCCAGCTCGCGACGAAGTAATTCTTTCGTCTGCTCGGTATTGATTCTCAGAATATCGCTTACGTTCGAGAAGATCGGCTTATCGGACGTAATGACGCAGGCATTGGGCGAAATACTAACTTCACAATCCGTGAAGGCGTACAGAGCATCAATGGTAATATCCGGTGATACGCCGGGAGCCAAATGCACGTGAATTTCTACATTCTTCGAGGTAAGATCTTCTACTTTACGGATCTTGATTTTACCTTCATCATTAGCCTTGATGATCGAATCCTTCACGGAGGTGGTCGTAGCTCCGTATGGAATTTCGGTGATCACCAGCGTTTTTTTATCCAGTTCCTTAATCTTGGCTCTCACCCGAACTTTGCCGCCCCGCTGTCCGTCGTTGTAGTTAGTCACATCGACCATACCGCCGGTCGGGAAGTCGGGTAATAAAGAAACCGGATTTCCTTTGAGTACATCAATGGAAGCTTCGCAAAGCTCAATGAAGTTATGCGGAAGCATTTTGGTTGATAAACCAACGGCGATTCCTTCCACGCCCTGAGCCAGTAACAGCGGAAATTTAACCGGCAGCGTAACGGGTTCGCGTTTGCGACCGTCATAGCTCAGTTGCCATTCCGTCGTATCTTCATTAAAAAGTATTTCTTTGCCAAAAGCGGAGAGTCGCACCTCGATGTAACGGGCAGCGGCGGCACTGTCGCCGGTATTGATGTCGCCCCAGTTACCCTGGCAGTCAAATAAAAGGCCTTTCTGACCGACATTCACGATGGCGTCATAAATGGAAGCGTCCCCGTGGGGGTGGTACTGCATGGCCGCTCCAACGACGTTCGCTACTTTATTGAAACGACCATCGTCGAGTTCGTGCAAAGCGTGTAGAATCCGACGCTGTACGGGTTTCAGTCCGTCTTCAATGGCGGGAACGGCCCGCTCCAGAATCACATAAGAGGCATATTCCAGAAACCACTGCTGATACAGGCCATCAACGGCTGTCTGATCGTGCAGGGAGTCTTCCTGTTCGAATGGTTCGGACATTAGTAAAAAAGGGGTTCAAACGAAATGGGGAAGACCATTTTCGTTAATAAAACACGGGTAAATACTATGAGTAATGCTATTCAACCACTTACTTTCCAAATAAATGAAATACTGAATAGAATTGACAGAATACACTAAAAAACGGGATCAAGCCACGGCTCAGTTGGGTAAAGATACTATATTTTATCAACTATTCCCAGCTAATTTCGATACGTAATTCAACATTTGGGTAAAAAAAATAGCCAAAAAACTATTTCGCTTCGTTCAGCACCACCAGTAGTTCGGCGATCATCATGGCGGTAGCTCCCCACACTTTCTGATCCTGCAAAAGATAAAAGGGAGCGTCGAAAACGAGCCCTTTGGATTCGCGTTTTTCGGTTCCCAGTACGCCTTCATTCATCATTTCTTCCAGCTCCACTTCCAGAATCATATCTACTTCCACGGGATCAGGATAGAAATCCGGACGGTACGAAAGCGTGCCGACTACCGGTAAGACCCAGAAGTTACTGGGAGGAATGTATAGTTTAGACAAAGATCCCAGGACCTTAACATCGCTGGCTTTGATACCAATTTCTTCCTGAGCTTCGCGTAAGGCCGTATGAATCAGACTTTTATCAGTACGTTCCATTCGCCCCCCCGGAAAAGCCATCTGCCCGCCGTGTACGCCTTCGTACTTGGGTCGCAGAATCAGGGGCAGGTACAGATTTCCCAGATATTCGTAAAACAGAATGAGTACGGCACTTTGACGCGTTCGTTCATTCGGCTGCATTTTGAGCTTCGTTCTGTTTCCGGAAGCCATTTTCTGATGAGCCAGTTCACCCGGCAGGGGTTCCTGTAAGCGTTGACTCAGTGATTCGGAGAATTCAGAAAAGGTTGCGGTTGACAGATCCATATTGGTGGAATATTACGGGGTAATGCCTGCAAGTTAAGGTTTCCTACCCGGAATCTGGTCATCCGGGCAGGAAGTCTTTCGATGACTATTAACCTAAGTTACTGAAAATGTTTTCATTCCCGAGGTCCATTTTTTTATCAAAATTGTAGAATTTACGGCCCTTCTAACGGCGATACTGCCCGGCCAGGGCTTCCGCACACCGTTCGCCATCCACGGCGGCTGACACAATTCCTCCGGCGTACCCGGCTCCTTCGCCACAGGGATAGAGCCGCCTGATTTCGACGTGCTCATAGCTCTCTTTATCCCGGGGAATTCTGACGGGAGAGGACGTACGGCTTTCGATGCCGATCAACTGGCCTTCGTTGGACGTATAACCTTTCATGCGTTTACCAAACTCCTGTAAGCCTAACTTTAATGGCTCGGCAATGGTTTCGGGCAGAATGCCGGATAAATCCAGCGAAAGCAGTCCGGGCTGGTACGAGGTTTCGTTTAATTCAGAAGAAACTTTGCCACGCATAAAGTCCTGTACTCGCTGCGTGGGAGCTTTCTGGGTATAATTAGCCGACTGACAGGCTTTCTGTTCCACTTCCTGCTGGTAATGCAGTCCCGCCAGGGCTCCGTATTTTGCATATTTTTTCCAGTCGGGTTCATTCACCGCCACGACCATGCCTGAATTGGCAAAATACGAGTCCCGGCGGGAGGGCGACATCCCGTTCACCACCAGTTCCCCCGGTGCCGTTGCGGCGGGCACAATGAAACCACCGGGACACATGCAGAATGAAAATACGCCCCGATCGACACCCTTGTATTTGGTCTGAGCGACCAGACTATAAGCCGCGGCGGGTAATATACCCCGGTCCGGGCGATGGTACTGAAGCTGATCGATCAGAGCCTGCGGATGTTCAATCCGAACGCCCATGGCAAAGGCTTTCGCTTCCATGAAAACGTCCCGTTTCTGGCACAACTCGAAGATATCCCGGGCCGAATGCCCCGTAGCCAGAATGACGCCGAGTCCGGTATGTTCCTGACCGTCGGACGTAACCACGCCTTTCATCTGTCCCTGTTCAATGATGAAATCGGTCACTTTGGCATCGAATCTAACCTCTCCGCCGGAAGCCAGAATCTGATCCCGCAGAGCGGCTACGACGTAAGGCAGCTTGTTGGTGCCGATGTGCGGGTGAGCATCCACGAGAATGTCTTCTACCGCTCCATGATTCACCAGAATTTCCAGAATACGTCGAATGTCTCCGCGTTTTTTGGAACGGGTATAGAGCTTCCCATCCGAATAGGTTCCGGCCCCTCCTTCCCCAAAGCAGTAATTGGAGTCAGGGTTTACGATGTGTTCTTTGTTAATCGCTGCCAGATCGCGACGGCGGGCCCGCACGTCTTTTCCTCGTTCGAGTACGATGGGTTTAATGCCCAGCTCGATGAGCCGAAGAGCGGCGAATAACCCGGCGGGGCCTGCCCCAACGATTACTGCTGCAGGAGCTGTACTCACATTTCCATACTCAAACTGATACTGCCGCTGCGGCTGGGGAGTTTCATTGATGAAGACCTCGGCTTCGATGTTAACCTTCACCTGCCGCCCACGGGCATCAACGGATTGCCGGGTTTTACGAACCTGCCAGTCGGGTGAAGCCAGTGGTAAAGCCAATTCTTCGGAAACGTGCTGACGGAAGCGGTCAGCATCCAGAGCGATCTCGGGTTCGAGAACGTACGTTACTGTTTTTTTCATGCGTTTGTAAGGTAGTTAACCTTAAAGGGTTTATTTGTTTGGGGTTTTGGGTTTAGCGTTATAACAAACTTTCACTGTAACTCTAAACCCAAAACTCCAAAACCACATACTTATATTAACTTCTCAATTTGCTGGTAGGCCTGGGTTACCATTTCATCCAGCCTTCTGGCGACTAGTCGGGCGGATCGTTTTTTGTCTTCGATCCCGGCCCCCGTCAATGACTGTAGTAATGCTTTGACCTGCTCTTCCAGCGGTTCGTCTGTGTTGATTAACCAGGCTGCATCCCGAAGAAGTTCCCAGGTATCGGCTTCTTTACTGCCACAAAAAATAATGGGAGAACCCGAACAAATCGCACTTACTGCTTTGGATGGAACGGCAATGTGCGTCCACTGGGCAAGGAGGCTGACCAACTGAACATCAAGCCAGTGCAATTGAGCCCGTGGAATATTTTTAAGCAGAATAACCCCGGGCTTTCCTTCCGCTAATTGGAGGATTCTCTCGGATTTGGTCCCGTATAAGGCCAGAACCAGTCGCTGGTAATCGGGATTGATCTGCTGAATGACGCTTTCCAGAAATTCCGCCGAATGAGCCTCGCCTACGTTCCCGGCGTAGCCCAGATAGGTTTTAGAGTCATCCGTTCGCCACGCGGGCCGGGTTTCATCTTTGGACTGATCCACCAGCACGCCGCAGGGTAACAGAACCGTAGGAATGGAATGCTGATACTTCCATCGTAACAATTCTGCCTGATTGGGCCCCAGAGCGATCAAAGCTTTGGGAGCGTTCTGATACGTTTTTTTAATAATCCAGCGATAAACGGGGTTCGTTTCCCTAATTTTTCCATCCGCGGCGAAGCCTTCCGGGAACAGGTCCATGCTCCAGAGTATCCAGTTTTTCCGTTTCAAAAACAGCGAAGCCCAAAAAGGTAACAGGGGCGGGCTGGTCATCACTAACAACGGCCCTTTGTTTAATTTAATCGCTTTGCGGATTAATAGAAAACCGTCTAATGGACCCGCAATGAAGCGTAGTAGTGGATTTTTTCCTTCGTAAATAGTCGATACTGCATGCGTCTGACCGACGGGTTGCCGAATGGCTCCGCCGCCGTCGTAGCTGCGGTCAATATGAACGATATGAACGTCAACGCCGTATTTTTCAATGAGTACCTGAGCAAGATCCCAGGCCGATTCACCGGTAATTCCTGGATTGGGTGGGTAATGACGATTGACGATGGTAAGTGACTTCATGCCGGGGAAAGTCGCGACAGGATTTTTCTGTACGCGTCATTTTCCGCAAAAATAGCGGCTAATTGGCTATATATGTAGTTGCTGGTTGTTAGTTATTAGTTATTAAATTGATATTCAAAGTTTTATATCCAAAAAGCATTTCATTCAATAATCACAAAAAACCAACATCCCGAAAGCCTGAAGTTTTCGGGATGTTGGTTTTTTGTGATTATTTCGTTCGGTTTTTCAGGACGATTAAGGGCAGATTCTGATTCCAGTTGGGTTGATAATCTTCCTGATTATTGAAGCCCCGGGAGTAATTGCCGAGCACAATATCCAGATCGCCGTCGCCGTCCCAGTCTTTGGCATCCATGCAAATCCAGCGGCCATTCGCGTGGACGGGCACGGCGTGAGGTATAAATTTCCTGGTAGCATCCTGCTCAAAATAAATAAAGCTTTCGTCAGGATTATTCCTGAAATCGGCGAAGAAGGCAATCGTTGCCAGGTCGATGTCTCCATCCTGATCAAAATCAGCCGCAATCACTTTGGTACAGCCATTGACGGGATAAAACCAGTTTTGTTTGAACGTAAAATTTCCCTGATTGATAAAGGTGTAAACGCCGTGATAAGGCTTCAGAATTTTGGAATAATCACTGTTATCGCCACTGGTATAAATCAGGTCCAGCTGGCCATCTTTGTTTAAATCCACGAGTTGGAAACTGGTGGAACCCGCCAGCGGGAGAAATCGCTGGATTCGTTTTTCTTCAAATCTGCCTTTTTTGTTATTCGTAAAAAGCCAGAGTCCTTCGTCTCCGTGAGCAAACAAGGCGATGCAATCCGGCCAGCCGTCCTGATTAAAATCGTCCACCACTACCTGGGTAGCACCTGCCTCCTGCCGAATGGGGCTGGTCTGGTAACTACCATCGGCCTGTTGCGTGGAGAGGTACAGGCCTCCCTTGTCATGACCAAAGCCACAAATGACCCAGTCAGTGCGTCCATCTTTATTAAAATCGCCGGGAAGGGATTGAACCGGACGTGGTAACTGACTCGCAATCAGGGACGTTTTTTTAGTGACTACATCTACTTTAACCAGGTCGCCAATGGGCTGATCTACGGCCAGCAGGGTCCCGATGGTGGTAACGGCTGCTTCGGTTGGACTGGTAAATTCTGCATTCACTACCGGCGATTGCAGGCTCACGACCTCTGAACGATTCAGATGAGTATCCCAGGCGTACAGGGCGGTCTGCCCGTTGTGGCCCGAATAGATTTTATTTCCCTGAACGTGTACCATCGTGGTTAACGCAGGCTCAGGAAGGGCCTTAGGCTTCTGCAATTCAAAAATGGACCAGTCTTTCTTTAACGGTTCCCGGACGGGACTTTTCAGACTATCAGGGGCCATTTTTTCAAAGTAAGCAACCAGTTTGGTCCATTCCTGAAAAGATAAAGCTGACTTTTCCTGACTGTTGGCTACAATATAATATTCGCCGCTTGCCGTCGTAGGGATGCCCAATTTAGGAGCCATGGCGGGTAACACGTGCTTCAGCCAGGTTTCCTTATCCAGCAGCTCAGGTTTGACGGGCAAATGGCAGCCCGAACAATAGGTTTCTGCCAGTTCGGCTCCATCCCTTTCTTTTTTGGACTCAGTCGATTGACCGCAACCGATCAACACACTCAGCCCCAGCACCCAAAAACGATTCATTCTATTCATCATGCGTATCTATACCATCGAAAAATCCCGTCCAGCAGGGAAGTTAGACGGGATTTTCTACATCTGATTCTTCTTAAGCCAGAATCTTCGACAAATGATCAAAGCTGGTTTTCACGTTATCCATCGAAGGAGCTAAATCCTGTTCTACGAAAAAGTACTTCAATCCGGCCACATCGGCGGCACTGAACGCCTTTTTGAAGTCTACTACCCCATTGCCTACTTCGGTAATGGTTTTCAGGTCAGACTTGATATCCTTGATGTGCCAGATCGGGAACCGTCCGGGATGTTCTTTGAAAATCGCGACCGGATCTTTGCCCGCTTTCGTAGCCCAGGCCAGGTCCAGTTCCATTTTTACTAGATCAGGACTTGTCTGCGAAAGAATCACTTCGTAAGGGGTCTTTCCGCCCTCTACGGGATCAAACTCGGTGGCGTGGTTATGGTAGGCAAACTGCACGCCTGCTTTCTTACTGGCTTCGCCCGCCTTCTGGAAAACCTCAATGGAGCTTTTGATTTCATCCATGGTCGCCACAGGCGTGCTGGCACACACCAGGTAATTTAAGCCCGCCTCAGCCGCTTCGTCGGCTAATTGCTGATAGTTATCCCTGAGGTTTAACGAAGGCGGAAACGTCATCGGTTTGCCATCCTTGCCCACCGGCATTTTCATACCGGGCCGGGGTTTAAAGGGAGCTCCAATGGCATGATGCGAACGCCATTTCATACCCAGATCTTCTACCAGTGCCTTGAACTCTTTGGGCTTGAATCCGTAATACCCACCCCGGCTGCTGAAGGCTGATTCTATTTCTTTATAGCCAATATCCGCGATCTGCTTCAGGGTTCCCTTCGGGTCCTGATTCATGGGTTCAAACACCGTAAACAATTGAATTCCGATGGGTTTGGCTAACAAATTATTTCCTTGTTTCTCAGCCCTGGCCAGCAATGGATAAAGCGAGCTGCCAGCCAGCATCAGACCAGCACTCTTTAAAAAACCGCGACGTGTGTTCATGAGATTGAGTTTAGGGTTTTGTGTTTAGAGTTTTGAGTTCAGGTAGTTTAGGGTTCTATTTAACACGCAACTCAAAACCCAAAACACTCTAACTCTAAAAGAAGATAGGCAGCAAAATGCTGCCTATCTGTCCGATTACATTAACCTTATGATTAATAACCTTGATTCTGCGTCAGGGTTGGCGTACCGTTCATGGACGATAAGTCGATCTGACGCTGAGGAATGGGGAAATAGTTGTTTTTAGGAGCCGTGAAACGTCCACCCGTTAAGTCCGTGGTGATTTTACTTTCGTAAGCAATGTAGGCGTTCAGCGTCTGCTCAGCAATGCCCCAGCGGGACAAGTCAAAGAAACGGTGACCTTCCATCGCTAACTCGATCTTACGTTCGAAGTAGATCGCACGCAGGGCCTTATCTTTTCCAAAACCAGCAAATGCACCCGATGGATATTGAGCCACTTTGTAGTTAGCTGCAGGCGTAGACGAAAACCCTGACAAGGGAGCCGCATCGTTTACATAGCCGTATACCAACGATTCAGGTTTTGCCGCACGAGCCCGCACCAGGTTCACGTAGTCCTGGGCCTTCGCCAGGTTACCTAACTGAGCTTCTGCTTCGGCAGCCATGAGTAATACATCAGCGTAACGAATGATCAGCACGTTGATAGCGGTTCCAGGAGCCCAGGAGCTTTGATCCGCGTATTTGTCCTGAGTAGCCTGCCAGTAGATATTTTTCTTAGGCGAGTAAGGTCCGGCGTAAGGCTGGCTCCGAATCCATCTCTGACCGGGGTGTTTACCCCAATCCAGATAAGGAATACCCCGACGTCCTACCGTCCAGTCCAGACGAGGATCCAGCTGCTGGTTATCAGGCGTGAATGCTGTTGATGAGCTGATTCCCATGTCATTCTTTACGGGCGAACTGTTATAATCATCCAGATAAGGCAGACCCGAAGCATCCGTACGGAACGAGTTCACCAGATCCTGACTGGGCTGAAAGAAACCGCAGCAACGGAAGGGACTATCACCGTAAGGGAAGTTCAACATCTGACCGATGTTGGAATTATCGATCGTGTTAGTTCCATCTTTAGCCACCATCTGAACCGCAAAAACGGATTCCTGATTGTTTTTCGTTGCGGCATCAAAGTTATCTTCGTACCGATTCGATAAACCATATTTTGTACCACTGGAAGTCACACCGCTGGCAATTACCTGATCAAACATGGCCTTTGCTTCCTGGTATTTCTTCTGATACAGATAGGCTTTTGCCAGGTATGCTCCAGCGGCCCATTTATTCGCCCGGCCTACATTTGACTGCGTTGTGGGCAGATTATCAAACGCAAACTTGAAATCTGCTTCGATGTTAGGCCAGATATCCGTCGTGTTAGACTTATTGAAATCCGCAGGAACCGGACTTACGTAATCCGTGGTTGTTTCATCAATCCAGGGGACGTTGTTGAACATCTTTTTCAGATCGAAGTAGTAATGCCCCCGTAGAAAACGTGCCTCGGCTTCGTATACTTTCGCTTCAGTAGCGGTAACGTCCTGAGCCTTTTTAAGATAAAAAATGGTTGTATTGGACCGGTTTACCCCTTCATAGCTAGCTTTCCATTTACTGTTGAAGAAACCATTACTGGCGTTCTGGGTGTATTGCATGATGTCATTCATGCTACCCTGATCGGCTCCGTCACTGCCTTTGTGAGCATCTCCACCGGCTACGCTACCATAGATCCAGTTACCGGGAGCGGCGTCCCAGGCATTGGCAGCACCCGCACCGTTACCATCCAGTACTCCATACGTTCCAATCAGCAGGGCGTCAACGCCAGCTTTATTTGCTAACTGAGCATCTCCCAGAGCACCCAGAACGGGTTGATCCAGAAAACTATTGTTACACGAGAATGTCGCAAGGCAGGTCGCTAAAATGGCAGTTGCCTGAATATATCTAAGTGCTTTCATCGAGTTCTTCAGCTTTGTTTAGAATGACAAATTCAGACCTAAAATGAACTGGCGTTGGTTGGGATAAACCCCTTCATCAATACCGAAAGATGTCGTAGTGGCGAATGACTGGTTGTTACTACCACCAGAACTGTTATTGGTGTTAACCGTCGTTCCAATTTCAGGATCCAAACCAGAGTATTTGGTAATCGTGAAGAGGTTGGCTGATTGTACATACACCCGCAGCTTCTGTACACCAATTTTCTTCATAGCATCTGCCGGGAAGGTGTAGCCGATCTGAGCGTTCTTCGCACGCAGGTAAGCACCCTTTTCTATGTAGTAAGAGTTAGGTACCTGGTTGGTACTGAATGAACCCGTATTTTCCTGAATGGGAGCCTTCGCATTCGTGTGATCCGGCGTCCAGGAATCGTAGTAGGCGGTGTGGCTTTTCGCCCCAGCAAAACTTGGGTAGAAATCGGTCCACCATCTTACGTTATTCCAGATGTCATTACCCTGTACGCCATACAGGAACATTCCGAAATCGAAGTTTTTGTAGTTCAGGGCAATGTTCAGACCGTAGCTGAATTTAGGGTTAGGATTACCGATGAACGTACGATCCGCATCCGTTACCCGACCATCCCCGTTTACGTCAGCGTACCGGAAACGACCCACTTTGATGGCGTCCTGATACACTGCCGAAGAGTTTCCGCTGGTTTCACGAGCCCGGGCATTGGCCTCGTCGATTTCACTTTGCGAATCCCAGAATCCTTCAATTTTGTAGCCAAAGAACTGACCAATTGAATGACCTACGGCATTACGAACGATGCTGCTACCATTAAAGCGGCGACCTTCCTGATCAAAATAGCTGGTTCCGTTCGACACTTTCTGAATCTTGTTATCATAGGTCGTCAGCGTTCCCGTTAAATTCAGCGTCAGATCACTGGTGATTTTCTTATTCCAGGTAATGGCTAAGTCAATCCCCGAGTTCTTCATGTTCGCGATATTTACGAAAGGAGCACTACCCTGACCTACAGTACCAGCCAATTCAGGATTGTATAACAGATCCCGCACGTCTTTACGGTAGTAATCCACGGTTACGTCCAGAGCACCTTTAAACAGCGTCGCGTCGATACCAATGTTGGAGTTAATGTTACGCTCCCATTTGGCATCCGCATTACCGATACGTGAACGCTGCAGACCAAAGGCATTAGTCGTACCACTACCCGTGATGTCATAGTAAGATTGGCCGCGAATACCACCATAGGTTGTGTACGCGTTGGCAGGATCCACGTTTAACTGGTTACCCATGACCCCATAGCCCCCACGAATTTTCAGATCCGTGATCCAGCCCACATTTTTCATGAATTCTTCCTGAGAAATTCTCCAGCCTGCACTGACGGCAGGGAACACACCATATTGGGTATTCAGGAATCGCGAAGATCCATCCCGGCGAACCGTAGCACTGACCAGATACTTACCCAAAAGGTTATAATCCACACGACCGATCAAAGAGAACAGAGCATCTGCATACCGACTACTATAGTTTGTAGGAGTACCAGAGCCCGTCGTCAGGTTAGTGAAGTTAGGATCGAAAGAGAAGTATCCCGTAGTGGTTCCTCCCACGTTGCGGCCACGGTTGGCATAAGCTTCCGTACCCACCAACACTTTCAGATCATGGGTATTATTAAAGTTATGCGACCAGGTCAGGGTATTGGTCCAGGTCCAGTTGAATCCAGCAAAGGTGTTTTCCGTATAGGAGTTGATCGTTAAGTTTTCGGCATTCTCGTATTCAGGATAAGCAAATGAATTAAATGCTCCCGTGAAAATTTCACCCCCGAAACTACTCCGTGCTACGAAATCTTTCAGGATATCTGCCTCAATGTACATATTCCCAAAGAGGCGATTTTGAAGGCCCTTGTTATTACGGGCACGCTCCTGAATCGCTACCGGATTTTTAGCATTACCTAACAGACCGCCAAACGAGCCTGCATAATTACCCCGGATATCATAAACCGGAATAATCGGCTGCATCCGAAACGCCATACCGATGGCACTACCTTCCGTGGACGAGTTGACCCGACGGTTGTCCGTCACGGCAAAGGCCAGGTTTTCGCCTACTCGAACTTTATCGCTGATGTTAAACGTACTATTCGAACGAAGGGTATATCGTTTTAAATACGTATTTAACAACGTTCCCTGCTGATTAAAATAGTTCAGAGAAAACAGGTAGTTACCTTGGGCACCGCCACCACTTACTGCTACGTTATGACTTTGGATGGTTGCGGGGTTAAAAATCTCATGAAACCAGTCAGTACCTGCTTTGTTTGCTCTGGTTATTCTTTTAAAATTATTGTAATCCCCGGAGCTTGTATAATTAGGATTTACATAATACGTCGACTCATCTACTGGCGTTTCTCCCGAAAGAACTTTCTTTCCAAAAGGTAGTATGTACTCAGGAAGCACAGGATTCTGTCCATTACCATATAAATCGTCATCAATTGCATTTGGTGAAGAATTACGTAAGGCACGGAATTTCAAATTAGCCATGTCCTGAGGAGACAGGATATCCCAAACGTTACCGCTTTTGGGCGTTTGTACGCCAAAATACCCGTCATACGCAATTTTTATTTTGCCACTACCCTTTTTCGTAGTCAGAATGACCACGCCGTTAGCCGCACGTGAACCGTAAATCGAAGCCGAACCGGCATCTTTCAACACCTGCATCGACGCTACGTCGTTCGGGTTGATATCATTGATGTTTTGAGTCGGAACGCCATCGACTACGTACAAAGGAGCGTTGTTACCAAAACTGTTGATACCCCGAATCCGGATTTGAGGGGCTTCACCCGGCTGACCCGAACCCAGTACCGTTACCCCGGAAGCACGTCCCTGAAGCTGGCTGGTTACCTGTGGCGAGGGTTGTTCCGTTAGTTGTGAAACATTAATAACGGATACGGCACCCGTTAAATCCGATTTCTTTTGCGTACCGTAACCTACGACTACCACCTCGCCTAATTCCTGAGAGTTCGCAGCCAGAATAACCGTTATACTGGTTTGGTTACTGATTTCTATTTCTTTTGGGCTATAACCCACGGAAGAAACCACCAGCGTTCCCGTTAATTCCGGAACATTCAATGAGAACTTACCTTCCGCATCCGTGCTTGTACCTGCCGTTGAGTTTTTTAAACGAACCGTTGCTCCCGGAATACCCGCACCTGCCTCATCGGTTACTCTACCCGTAATGACTACGGCCGGAATCACCCGGGAAGCACTCGTTCCCGCAGAGTTATGAACGGGAATGTTGGTAATCGTACGACTCAGAATGATGTTACCGCCCGATACTTCATAATTCAGATTATAGGGCTGTAATAACTGCACCAGTACCCGATTTAACGATTCATTGGTAACGGAAATCGTTACTTTCCGACTGGCCTGGATTAACTGTGAGCTATATACAAATTTAACATTGGCAAGACGTTCTACGGTTTTAAGAGCCTCCTTCATGGATTGCCCCTGTATGTTCAAGGTTACCTTTTTATTAAGGACATCTTGAGCAATCGTGTGATGAGCATAACTCGCCCCCATGAGCGAAGTAGTCAGAACCAGTTGCGTGGCTCCAATCTTCATGAATGCTAACATCAGCCGTTTATTTTTTTTCATACCTTTGAGTTGTTTTGTTGAAATGCGATTCGACAAAAAGAATCCACGGGCAACTCTTCGGAAGTTGCTGTTCACCTGGCAGTGAGAAGTGGAGAAGATTACAGTCGGCGGTGCTGGTAACACTGCCGATTTTTTGTACTAGGGCAGTCAAATTTTATTTCATAGGCAATAGAAGCAGGGTTTGTTATAGAGTTAATTAATGGTATTAGGTAATTGGTCGTAATTCTTTCAGCATCCCCGGCCGTACACGATGATTTGTCCATCCAGCACTTCGTACCTCGCCTCTACGGCTTTACAAATAATCGTTAGCATTTCAAACAGGGGTCGATTGCTGAACGATGCCGTCAGGGGGCACCGGGCCATCGTTTCTTCGTCGTATATAATCCGCACGCCGTAGGCTTTTTCCAGTTTCATGAAAACCTCCATTAATGAGGCTTCCGAAAAATCGAAGGTAGCCACCTGTGCGTTTTTCTGAATCAAGCGGGGTTTCGTGACAATTCCCTTTAATAAGCGGGAATCTCCCTGGCGATGCTCTACCTGCTGGTTGGGGGTTAATACTACCGCTAACTGCTCGGCATTTTTAGTCTCTCTGGTATCAGGTCCGTTTCTTGAAAAAACGGAAACTTTTCCCGTCATAACGGCCACGCTGGCTTTTTCGCCTCCGGGCTGGGCATTCACAACAAAACTGGTTCCTAAGACCTTCGTTACCAAATCATTGGCGTATACATAAAAAGGCCGATCCGGGTTTTTAGTCACTTCGAAGAAGGCCTCCCCTTCCAGATATACTACCCGCTTCTGAGCGGCAAACCGGGGGTCAAAACTGATTTTAGCACCGGGCTTCAGAACGACCGAACTATGGTCAGGCAAGCGAATAAAAATGGAACCATCCGTTGCGTTCTTCCGCTCCGTGAGAGGCTTTTCGCTACAGGAAATCAGTTGTTGGTAGGCACTCTTCCGCGTGCCATTTTTTTTTAGGTAAACCCCTGCAACCACTCCAACTCCCATGAGCAGAAAAATACCCGCGGCTATTCGATACAGTGGCCAGCGGCGGACGCTTCGCGGCGGTTGCATGCGTTGCTGCATATCAAAAATCAGATCTTCAACTTCGTGATCTTTGATCTGCTTTCCTGGCTTTATTTGAATGGACTGAAAAAGTAAGCGTGCTTCATGGACGAGTTCTTGTTTAAAAGGGTTTTGTCTAAGCCATTCTTCCCATTGTTCTGACGACTCATTATCTACGCCGCGTATCCAATCTGCAAAAGATTCGTCGGCCAGGAAATCTTCTATTTCGTAATGATTATAATTTTTCATTGATTCAATAGAATTATTTACCCGTCTTTGTCAGTATTATGCACCGTTTCAAAAAATCTACTGATCAAAATGTAAAAAAATATAAAAAAAGTTACAAAAAATAAACATCAAAAAGTAAGTGTCTAATTATCAGACCGTTACAAATAAAGAAAATGTATTAAAAAATGGAGGCAATGAAAGCCCCGAGGCTAAGAAGAAGTGCGGTGTACGAGCAGGAAGTATGCCAGTTTTTACGTAGCCGCAGGATGGCTTCATGCAGCAGATTATAAACCGACTGGCGGTTCATATTCATGACTTTCGCAATATCATCGTGATTGAGTTCTTCGTAGAATTTCAGGTACAGAATCTCTTTCTGACGTTTGGGAAGGGTATTCAGTACTTTTTCCAGTTTTTCTTTATTCTCAGCCCTCTGCTGTTGATCAATGAGCTGATTTTCAATGGAAAATTCTACTGAAAATGGCATTTCCTCTTCCAGATTCTCAAACCGACTCCACTTCCCCTGTTCCCGGAAAATCCGAAGTCGTAAGGCTTTAAATAGGTAGGGCTTTACTGAAGCGGTCTGGCTGATCGAGGAACGATGCTCCCACAGGTCAAAGTAGACGTCCTGCATACAGTCTTTCACGAGATCACTATTGGACGTGAGTCGACTGCCGTAGCGGAACATCAGCCGGGCGTATCGCCTCATCAGGTTTGAAAAAGCATCAGCATCCCCCTCCCGGAATTGGTTCCACAGCTCCTGATCCAGATGCAATGATGATTTTTCTGAGGAAAACATTCCGTATTATTTCGGTTAAGAACTGAACAAAAGTAATTTTTTCTATGAATCTATGTATATAAATTAATTATAAAACGAATTATTTTTTTTGTCTTAATTCAAGAGAGAATGCGTTAAAATGACACGATACGCCTACAAGATCGTATTTTTCTGATACATCAGGTTTTATCTGGTACAATCTACTTACACCTCAGAACTTTTAGTAAGCTTAATATTGAAGAAATCATCCATTGAACGAACCCTTATCAATATACGTAACACATATTTTAGTAATTATTACCTTAAAAGTTCCTGGTCTGCTGATAACCTCATTAAAGTTTAAGACCTTTGTTGCATTCAAATAAAGCATGAGCCGGAAAGTTTTCTTTCCATTTGATATATTTTCATGATTACTGTAGGAAAAAAAAATACCCTTACCGCCCTTCGAATGACCAGTGTTGGTATGTTCATGGGCAATGGTGAAGACGAAATTCTGTTACCGAATAAATACATTCCGGAAGGTCTGGAAGAAGGAGATGCTCTGGAGGTCTTCATTTACCGCGATTCTGAGGATCGCCTGATTGCTACGACCCTGCAACCCAAACTGGAGCTGTATGAGTTTGGCTCGCTGACGGTAACATCCGTTAGTAAGTTCGGAGCCTTTCTGGACTGGGGACTGGAGAAAGATCTGCTGGTTCCTTTCAGTGAGCAAACTCACCCGCTTCAGGAAGGCGAGTCAGTGGTGGTAGGATTGGTGCCTGACGTGGAAACGGACCGTCTGATTGGGACCTGCAAAGTGGGTCAGTACCTGGAGTACGATCGCATTCCCTTTGCTCCCGGTGACGAAGTAGAGTGTCTGATTTATGAACGCAGCGACCTGGGCTATAATGCCATCATCGATAACCACTACCGGGGCCTTTTCTATTACAATGAGGTATTTCAGCCTCTGACCATTGGTGCTAAAGTAAAAGCGTACATCAAGCAGGTTCGGGTGGACAAGTCTATTGATTTGTCGCTTCAGCCCCAGGGGTATTATCAGAGTGTGGACATTAATACGGATAAAATCCTTCAGAAATTGGCAGAACAGAACGGATTTCTGGCCCTGACGGATCACAGCGATCCAGCCCTGATTTACGCTACGCTGGAAATGAGCAAGAAAGCGTTCAAAAAAGCCATTGGAGCTTTGTACCGCGAACGGGTGATTCGTCTGGAAGAGGACGGTATCTATCGAAACTAGACGGCCATAAAAACTTCCCGAAAGTTGAAACTCTCGGGAAGTTAGTTCCTGACGCACGTATGCTATTCTTCAATCTGAAACGTGTAGGTGCCAGCCATTAATCGGAAGCCCTGCTTGCTGTCCGTGCCGACGATCGGCATTCCATCCAGCTTGACTTTTTTGGAATTAATGAAAACGGAGGCCGTAGAATTGGCGGGAACCGTGACTTGATAATCCACCGTCTTGCCGGATCGTTTCCAGGAAGAAACGATTTTTCCATAAGGGCCCTCGTGTTCGGCTTCAAACTGATTCAGATTCTTCACGAAATTAGGTCGGAACCAGACGTTCTGAAAGCCCGGATTCTCGGGGTCTGGTTTGATTCCTCCCAATCCTTTATAAATCCAGGCACCAATTTCACCGAACATGATGTGATTCAGCGAAATATCCGACTTGGCCTGGATGTCCCAGTTTTCGTAAAGCGTCGTAGCTCCGTTTTTAATCCACCAGCCCCAGGAAGGATAGGTTTCTTTAGCGGCCAGCGTGTAGGCCACATCCGCGTAACCGTTTTCGCTCAGAGCGTTCAGTATCGCCTTCGTACCCAGCAATCCTACGTCCAGGCTGTTTCCATCTGCCTCTACCCGCTTCGCCAGCACAGTAGCGACTTTACTTTTCAAATGATCCGGCACCAGACCCCATTGCAAGGGCACCGCCTGCTCGGTTTGTAAGCCTGAGCCGTAAACGCCCGTTTCTTTGTTTAGATACTTGTTATTAATGGCTTCCTGAATCTTTTTGGCTAAAGCCGCGTATAACTGCTGCTCGGCTGGTTTATTAAGAAGGCCCGCCGCATTGGCGACGATGGTCGCATCGACAAAATAATAGATACTGGAGGTTAATTCTACGGGAGATTGGGATTTTACGGGAATCCAGTCGCCTAAGCCCCAGCTGGTTAATCCATTCGGGGACATTTCCGTGATGTGATCCACGTAACGTTTCATGTTATCGTAGTTATCGGCCAGTGGCTTTTTATCGCCATAGAAAAGATACAGATTCCAGGGTATGATGGCAATCGTACTGGTCCAGTCGGGACCATTGGCCCAGTCGTAGCCCCAGCCACTGGTCGGAACAATGGCGGGTAATACCCCATTGGGTTGCTGTTCGTCGCGGTGATCCGCCAGCCATTTTTCGTAAATGGTAATGGCGTCGTAGCTGTACAGACCCGTTTCAATCGCAATCTGTCCGTCGCCCGTCCAGCCGTTTTTTTCCCGTTGCGGGCAATCCGTCGGGTAACCGAAGAGGTTAGACAAATAGGAGTTATTGGTGGCCCACCAGAGTTTGTCCAGCGTGGGATTCGAGGATTTAACCTTTCCTACCGGCGGCACATCACTGTGCATGAAATAGGCCGTCAGGTTCGCTGGGGTTAACTCCAGTTCTCTGTTTCTGGAAGTTACCTCTACAAACTGAAATCCTTTATAATTGAATTTAGGCATGAACTCGTCATCCCGCCCACTCAGCGTTACCACATCCACCTGAAAGGGATCCGTATTATCCGTAGGCCGGTAATGAGCGTCGATGTTTGAAAGGTCTACCCGCCCGTTCTCCTGTAAACGTTCTCCGTGTTTCAACCGAACCATGGTTCCGGCATCGCCTTTCAGTTTCAGTTCGGTTACTCCGGAAATGTTTCTGCCAAAATCATACACCCAGGTGGTATCGTCCAGACGAACCATACTCATAGGCCGGAGTGTTTCGACGTTTCGAATGGGGTGCAACGCCTGAGCTACAATATTTTTGGAAGGAGCCGGACGATTGACCGCATTTTTCCACTTGGAATCGTCGAAAGCTGCGGTACTCCAGCCGACCTGTTCTTTCCGGGCATCGTAATGCTCGGCGGTATAAATGCTATTAAAGATAACGGGACTCAAATCCGTTTTCCAGGATGCATCGCTGGTAATGGTCTCCGTGGTTCCGTCGTCATACGTTACCCGCACATCCAGGCAAAAGGAAGGGCGGCTTCGCCAGGGAGCCTGATGGAAATACCAGACCGCCGTTGACTGATGGTTATACCAGCCATTGCCCAGTAAAACACCAATGGCATTCGTTCCCTGCTGAAGCTGTTTCGTTACATCGTACGTTACATAAAGTGTCCGCCGGTCAAAACGCGTGTACATGGGATCCAGTCGATGATTACCGATTTTCTGGCCGTTTACGTAAAGCTCGTACAAACCTGCCGCTGCCACGTAAGCCCGGGCCGAGCGAATGCGTTTAGCCGCCTGGAATCCTTTACGAAAATAAGGGGCGGGTTTGAGGGTAATGTCCCGGGAATCCGAAATCCAGGAGCCTTTCCAGTTCAGCTGATCCATATGGCCCGTTTCAAAACTGGCTACTTTGCTGAGTCCGGAAGGTTTTCCGTCCTGATCCCAGGTCTGAATGGCCCAGTAGTATTTCGTATAGGGCTTGAGAACTGAACCTTCGTAGGTTATCAAATTTTTGTGAAAGGTAACTTTAGCCGTTTTCCAGACTTCGCCTTTCTGAACCTGAGCCGAATCCGTGCTGACAAACAACTGATAAGCCGTTTGGCGGGCTCCTTTCCGGTTATCTTCAGATTGCCAGGTTAAGCGGGGATGGGGCGTGTCAATACCGAGTGGATTGATCAGATACTCGGTCTGAAGTTTGGTGGGTTGGGCAATCAGCGAATGAGAGGCCAGAAAAACTAAAGGAACTAAAATTGCTTTCATAGGTAAGAGATCAAGAGAATGCCGCAAAATAATGGATTTTCAGCGGTTAATCCTGCAAAAAATGCATAGTCACTACAAGGAAAAAGCCAAAGGGTTGTCCTCTGGCTTTTCATTCATCATTCGTATTTCGTTAATAGGTTCCGAGAAGTCCTGAGTTATTCCCGGGCGAACTCCAGATTGGCAGCCTGCTGCTTCCCATCCACGGGAACATTGGACTGCTGAAGTGTTAAAGCGGTAGCACTCAATTGGATTACCTTGAAATCACCCGTAAATCCATTGACATCAATGGACATCAGCGTGTCGTTTTCTTTCAGGTACCAGGTCCCTCCGTTGAGCACCTGACCGCTTCGTAAATCCACCGCCCGAACGCGGTTATTATTTAAAAATCCAATGGTCATTCCAAAAATGACCTGCGTAGCCAGTCCCAGACGAGACTCAGCGATGGTAGTGCCGTTGGTATCTGTTACGCGGGTGAGTTTCCAGGATTTGTCAATCAGAAGATTCCCTTTCGTTTCCGCTTCCGGATCTTTTTTACAGGAAGAGAAGCTCAATAAAATCAGGCTAAAAAGGCCGAAGATTAGTTTCTTTGTCATGTTCGTATGTTGGGAAGCCCCTCGTTCATCATTTCAAACGTGTAGTCAAAAGTAGGAATTGCCTTTCCGATCTGCAAAAATCAGCTTTATTTTGTTCCATTGAACAACAGGCATGAAATCTATCGGTTTGAACGTATTACCTTCTTCCCTACTCCGTTATCAGACGCTACTCGTAGCGATTCTCTGTTTATTCTCCTTTAATCCCGGGTTTTCGCAAACCTGCGAGACACCCGCATTTCAGGCTTCGACGGCCAATGGGGTCATCAACTGGCAGAAATTCCCGGACTTTAGTCTACCTTTTACCATTATTTACAGCGGTCCCCGCCTGAATGATGCCCAGCAAATGCCGCTTCGAAGAGGGTTTTCTCATTTAGCCAATTTCAACCAGTACGACGGCAACCTGCCACGGGCCAACCGGGCCATTCTCTGGTACGGAACCGCCACGGGGATTAATCAGCCCTGGGACGTGCTTCGTTCGCCCTGGGGGAACAATCTGAGTGCTTACCGCAGCAAATGGGCGAATGAAATGCGGGCTTTCGCCAATCTTTTTCCTGATTCCCAGGGAAAAGCCATGCCGGACGTCGACATTCTCATGGCGGATATTGAACGACACTACAATACGAACGACAGTATCCTGAGCCTGAAACGTAGAAACCTGGTTCCTGCGGCATACAGTCAGCTGAGTGATGAGGCTTTTCTGACCCGTTACCACCGGGATATGCAGAATCTGTACGCGGCTCCCTTTAATTATATGCGTGAAAATGGGTTACCTGCTTCTACGAAGCTGACCTCTTATTCCGATTCTCCCATTCGTAACACCTTCCTTAACATTGACGGAAACTCCTGGCGAGACTGGATCACTAATACCGACCGGGTTCATTTTTTAACGAAAGATTCGGTCAGTACCACCGCAGGAGGCTCTTTCTATCGTCGTCAGGACTTTCTGCTGCCCTCGGCTTATTATATTTATGATTACCCCAACCCCTACGCGGGTAATTATTTAGCTTACTTACTCTTTCAGGTAGAAGCCAATAGAGCCTGGAGCCCGAAGGACATTGTGCCGATCGTGTGGTTACGTTACACCAGCAACAACATTAACAAGCCCATTCAGCCCTGGATGGCCGAGGCTACGGCTATTTTTCCGTTCTTCTCGGGAGCGAAAGGCTTGTGGTTGTGGGAAAGTCCGGGAAATACGGGAACGAACGAAAATCTGGCCAATTACGAGCATTTTACGCAGGGCTTATACCGCCTTTCCCAGTTCAAGGATTTTTTCAATGGTGGCTTATTGCATATTCCGAAATCCGCCCGCGATCATTTTGCTGACCAGGATCCGATCTGGCGGGGCGTCGTGAAGGGTAACCAGATTCTGATAGCCGCCCACAACCCCTACGCCGCTGAAAATGCCAGTACCCCCATGATGCTTCGGTATGGCAACTGGCAACAGGATATTACCCTGAAAGGTCGAGAAATTCTGCTCTGCACGTTCAGCCTGCCGGAGTCAGAAATCCACCTGCTGGACGTTACACCCAAACCCAACCCGGCTTCCACGAACCTGACCCTGGAGGTTTTTACTTCCGAAAACCGTACCGTTCAGATACAGCTTTTTTCCGTGACGGGTCAGGTAGTTTACCAACAATCAGCGACCCTTGTTACCGGAACCCATTCGATTGACCTCTCCACCCAGAACCTGACGCCTGGCATGTATTTAGTAAAGGTTCAGGACGGTAGCAAGTCGGTTACCAAACGCGTTCTTATTCGCAAATAAGGACGTCTTATACTGATCCAGAATTTTCAATCGATCTGACCTATGCCGGGTTTGTGCCCGGCCCCATAGCTATTGAACTCTCATTAGGGTTGCAGCAGTAGTTGTTGCAAAAACTGCCAACTGAAAACCTTAAACTGAAAACGGAATGAATCGCCTCGTCCATGAAAGCTCGCCTTATTTACGTCAACACGCTCATAATCCAGTGGACTGGCACCCCTGGGGAGAAGAAGCCCTGAAAAAAGCCCGCGAGGAAGACAAGCCTCTGCTGGTCTCCATCGGTTACTCCGCCTGCCACTGGTGCCACGTCATGGAGCGGGAGTCGTTTGAAAATGAAAGCGTAGCCCGGTTAATGAACGAGCACTTCGTCTGCGTGAAAGTAGATCGGGAAGAACGCCCGGATGTCGACGCCATTTACATGGATGCCGTGCAGGCCATGGGCATACGTGGCGGCTGGCCCCTGAACGTTTTCCTGATGCCCGATGCCAAGCCTTTTTACGGTGGCACGTACTTCCCCGCCCGTAACTGGATGGGCATTTGCAGCCAGATCGCCGAAGCTTTTCAGAACCAGCGGGAAGCGTTGCAACAGTCGGCCGAAGGGTTTACCAACAACATGCACTTCACGGAGTCGGAGAAATACGGCCTGCCCGGCATTGATGATTCGGCAGTAACTTTTTCAGCCGAAGAGTTACAAACGGCTTATCACAAATTAGCCGCTTCGTTTGATACGCAGCGGGGAGGAACCAACGGAGCTCCCAAATTTCCAATGCCCTCCATCTGGTTGTTTGCCCTGCGGTATTATCAGCAAACCTACAATCCAGACGTTCTTCAGGCGATCAAAACCACTTTGAACGGAATGGCTCTGGGGGGGCTTTACGATCAGATTGGCGGGGGCTTTGCCCGGTATTCAACCGATGGTGAATGGTTTTTACCGCATTTTGAGAAAATGCTGTATGACAATGCCCAGCTGCTGAGTTTGTACTCCGAAGCCTGGCTGGTAACGAAAGAGCCGCTTTACAAACGCGTCGTCTCTCAGACCGTGGACTGGCTCAGGCGGGAAATGACGCACCCGGAAGGTGGGTTTTATTCCGCCCTGGATGCGGACAGTGAGGGGGAAGAAGGCAAGTATTACACCTGGACTAAAGCGGAAATAGAAAGCATTCTGGGGCCGGTTTGGGCTGAAATGGTGAATGCGTATTTTCAGGTAACGGAAGAAGGGAATTACCACGAAGAAGCCACGGGCCACGCCACCGGGAAGAACATTCTGTTTCCACAACGAACGCTGGAATCGTTTGAACTGGAACGGGAACTGCTCTCCCATCAGCTCCAGCCCCAGTTTGATAAATTACTTGCCTACCGGGAACAACGCATTCATCCCGGCCTGGATGACAAAATCCTGACTTCCTGGAATGGTCTGATGCTCAAGGGTCTGGTGGATGCTTACCGCATTTTCGCCGATGAATCATTCCTGACGCTGGCCTTAACTAATGCTCATTTTATCAAAGACCGTTTATTAAAAGACGGTCAGCTATACCATTCCTACAAAGACGGACAGGCGAAAATTGCCGGATTTCTGGAAGACTACGCCGCCGTTGCCGATGCCTTCATTAGTGTATATCAGGCTACATTCGATGAAAGCTGGCTTCAACTCGCGGAACAACTGATCGACTACGCAGGACAGCATTTCTGGGATGCCAGTGACGGACTGTTCTTCTTTACCGATGCTAGTTACTCAAAGGAGCTGATTGCCCGGAAAAAAGAACTTTTCGATAACGTGATTCCCTCTTCCAACGCCCTGATGGCGACGGTACTGTACCGACTCAGTTTATTACTGGATCGGCCCGATTTCGGGGAACGTTCGGGTCAGATGCTGCAAAAAGTAAAACCCTTACTCTTAACGAATTCAGATTACCTCTCCCACTGGGCCTGTCTGGCTTCGTACCGTTCTGCACCAACCGTTGAAATTGCCATCGTTGGCCCAGAACTGGAAGCATTCCGGCAAAAGCTGGAATCGAAATACGTACCCAACAAAGTTATAACGGGAACACTCACCGCCAGCGAGTTACCTCTCCTGCAACACCGGGGCACGGATGGGCGAACGATGATTTACGTATGTTACAACCGGGCCTGTCAGTTACCCGTTGATTCCGTGGCCGCCGCCTGGGAACTCATCGGATGAGTTAACAAAAAAGCCGTTGAATAAATCAACGGCTTTTTTTAGGTTCTGAGTGGATTCTTTTCCGGCTCTGCTTTGCCATCAGAATCCGTATCGGCTTCGATTTTTTCCTCCACTACTTCCCGGTCTTCCGCATCCAGCGTTAATTCGCGGTCTTTTTGTTCGACTTCTGCCTGCGGGTCATATGCGAGCTTCACGTACATCGGAAAATGGTCGGAATTAATACTTTTCAACCGCTGCATTCCCACTAATTTAAAATCCGAAGAACAGAAAATGTGATCCAGCGGAAACCTTAAAATGGGTATTTTCGCGTGAAAAGTGCTGTAAAAGCCCCTACCCCTGCGAGGATCGAGTAAGCCACTGGTTTTCAGGAATAATTCCGTAGTGTAGCTCCAGGCCACGTCATTCATATCTCCGGCAACGATCACGGGAATTTTCGATTGCTTCGCCTGTGTTCCTACCATTAATAATTCCTTATCCCGCTCCGTTGAACGCGGGTTTTCCTGAGGAACCGGCGGCGTGGGATGCAGGCAATACAACTGGATCTGCTCGCCCGAAGGCAGAGCTACCTTCGCATGAATCGAAGGAATGCCCTCTTCCACCAGAAATTTGACGGAGGCCTCATTCAGCTTTAGCTTCGAATAAAGCAGCATTCCGTAGGTGTTATCAATGGGTTGCAGGACCTGGTGGGGATAATGCTCATGAATGGGTTTCATCTGATCGGCCCACCAGTAATCCGTCTCAGCCAGCAAAATCAGATCGGGCTTCAGTTGTTCAATGTGATGCAGTAACTTTCCGGACTCCCGGTTATACTGATAAACGTTGGAAATCAACAGACTAATGGATCTATCGGGATTCGGGCTCCGACAGTCCATCAGTTGTTTTCGGGACAAAAAAGTGTACGGATACAACTGATAAAACAGGTAAGCCAGGTTTAGAATCAGAACGCCGATGGTAATCATGGTAAGCGAATCAGCAGGATCGCCCACCCAGGCCCAGGCGACTAGTAAAATAAGATTTAACAAAAACTTCTGATTTCTGGGATATTCAAACACGCGAAACGTCCAGTAATCGTGGCGAATCAGGGGAATGAGCGAAAAGACCACCAGCAAGTATGTAACAATCAGCAAGCTCAGCTGCATAGTTTTCAGAAAATTGGGATAATACTTTAATTGATAATACTCTTTCCCTAATTAAAAGGTTTAGAAATTCACTTAAATACAATATAGCTCCCGACCCACCCGGGCCGTTTTATCTCTTTGTATTTACTTAACCTACTTTAGCGAGTCTTAATTCAACATCAACAGGGATCTCTATTCCTGCTAGTCCTTCACTTTTAAGTCTATTTCGCATGCAGAATCGAATTTTAATACTTGTCAGACATGGTCAGTCCCAATGGAATCTGGAAAATAAATTTACGGGAGACGTAGACGTCGAACTAACTGAACACGGTAAAGAGGAAGCCCTGCTTACGGCCAGGAAGCTAAAAAAGATTTCTTTCGATTCCGCGTTTACTTCCGAATTGAAACGGGCTCAGGATACCCTGACTATTATTCTGAAAGAGCTTCACGAAGAGTCAATTCCCGTAGAAAAAAGTGCCGCCCTGAATGAACGTAATTACGGCGACCTTCAGGGTTTAAACAAAACAGACATCGCCGAAAAGTATGGCATCGAGCAGGTCGCTTTGTGGCGACGAAGTTACGACGTTGCCCCTCCCCATGGCGAGAGTCTGGAGATGACGCAAAAGCGGGTTCTGGCTTATTATCACGCTTCCATTGAACCGCAGTTGAAAGCCGGTAAAAACGTCCTGATCGTTGCTCACGGAAATAGCCTGCGTTCGCTCGTCATGTACCTGGAAAACATCAGCAAAGTCGCTATTTCAGAAGTAAATATTCCAACCGGCTCTCCCCGCTTTTATCACTTTGATGAACAAATGCAGCTTATGCACTCGGACTATTTAACCATTTCTCATCCCTGAATCAATACTTCATTAAGCAGGGCTTTGAGATCCTTCTCCATAAATGGTTTCATCAATAAGCCATTCATTCCGGCGGCTTTGAACCGTTGTTGTTCTTCGGCTGATACCAGACCTGAAAATCCAATTACGGGTACAGATGACTTTTCCAGGTCATTCAGGCTACGCACTTTTTGAGCCAGTGTCACGCCATCCATTACCGGCATTTGGATATCCGTAACGATTAAATCAAAGGTATGCGATAAATGGAGTTTAAACGCTTCCTCTCCGTTTGAAGCCTGCTGAAAAGGGATTTCGTTCTTAGTAAGAATTCGGCTTAATAACAATAAATTCATTTTATTGTCATCCACAATCAATACTGATTTACCCGAAAGAAGGTCTTTAATCGTTTTCTCAGTAACGACTTCCTTCTGTTGTTTAAATGAGACCTGATCGACAACTTTAAAAGGAATGCTCACACTAAAGACAGAACCTTTACCTAATTCACTACTAACGGCTATTTTACCTCCGGCCAGCTCAATAATTTTTCGACAAATCGAAAGTCCTAACCCCGTTCCCTTGGGTTGATTCGTACCTTCACTGGTATCAATTTGTTGAAAATCGTTAAAAATAATGGCCTGATTTTCTTTAGAAATACCGATACCAGAATCCTTGACCTGAAGATTCCAAATCAGCGTATGTTCGTCTTTTTTTGTAATCTCGGAAGATAGAGTAACCTCGCCTTTGTCAGGGGTAAATTTAATCGCATTACTGAGCAGATTCATCAGCACCTGCTTCATGCGAAAAGCATCCCCCAGTAAGGTTAAGTTAGGGTCGAACGTACAGGTATGCTGAAGTTGTATATCTTTTTTACGGGCGGGAATACTTACCATTTGCAGCATTTCCTGGCTAATCTGATAAGGTTTAAAAGGCTTTTCCCTCAGCTTAACTTTACCACTTTCAAATTTTGAAAAATCAAGAATGTCATTCACAATACCGAGCAAAACGCCCGAAGAAGCCCGGATGGCTTCCAGATTTCCTTTCTGACTGTCAGGCAGTGCTCTTTCATCCATCTGCTCAGCAAAGCCAATTACTGAATTCAGGGGAGTACGGATCTCGTGACTCATGGTAGCCAGAAACTCGCCTTTCATTCGGGCATATTCCGTTTCCTGTATGCTCAGTTTTAGGATAGCCAGATCATTCCGATAGATCCGGTAAATATTATAAAGTATAATGACCGTTAATAAACCTATGATGGCAACACTCAGGAGGGAGAGATAATCCAGCTCTTCCATGTTTTCCAGGGTGCCGTCTACCAGTGCATTTCTGTACGTTTCCTGAAGTTCGTACTCCTGTCTTTTTAGCAAACTCAGAGCACGCTGTAACTCAGCAAAAATGCTGGCATTAAGAAATAATAATTCCCTTTCCGTGGATTTAAGTTTTTTATTATTTAACAGTAACTGCTTATAGTAATTTTCTACCCCCCTATAATTACCTATACCTGCTTCATCTTTTACTGAATTTTCAATCTGTTTAGAAGAACTGGATTTCGCATTCGTTTGATCAATAAATTCGTTTTTATTAGCAATAGCATCGGCCAGCCGACCAAAAAGTCTTTTCTCTTTCCGTTTTTGTGTCACCTTAATGGTATCAGTATGGTTGATTTTTTCTGTTACTTTTAAGGTAGGATATTTTAACGCGATTACGGGCTTAACGGAATCCACATATTTCATTGAAACAGTGAGCAGACTATCCGTTAATTTCTTAAGATAGGCATACTGAGCGTTTTTATTTTTCTTTTCTTTAATCAGCTGCGTTACATCCGTCTGAAGCAGCTTTTGTTTTTCATCATCTTTCGTTCGAAAATCCTCAATAATGGAAGAGACGGTTTCTATGTCGCGTCTGAACTTAGTCAGATAGGTGGAATCAGAAGTAACGGTATAAAGCCTGATATTATTCTCAGCGATGTATAAGATGGCTATACAGGTATCCAGCTTTTGATAATGAGTATCTTCATTACCCAGTACTGAAATATTTTGTTTGATATGGGAAGATTTCGTTTTGCCAACAAAAATGATGAGCGTAAAAGAGAAGGAAATTAATAGTAGAACTCCTAACCAAATAAACCTGCGTAAGGATATCTTTCGAACCTTGTGATCCATAAACTTTTCTAAAGGGAGGGGGCTAGTGATAAACGTGATCGGCAAGAGCCAACTAACCTGATGATGTGAGCAAAAATACAATAAAGCCGGTAGATATTCAGCCTTATTTGACAAATGTTTACCAAAAAAACAGAAAGCATCGAACTTGCCGATGCCTTCTCCAAATTCATTCCAAAGCTATGTTAGCCTTTGATACGGTCTTGATTTTCAGCCAAAAATGCCGTCCAGCTACCTTTTTTTGCCTGCTTAACACCTAGTGCTTTCTTACCCTTCGTAGTCGTAACGGAGTTTTCGTGGAAATGATGGCAAATAGCCACGCCCAGGGCATCCGTGGCATCAAGCTTTTCGCCTTGCAGCGGGGTTTTCAGGATGCTCTCCAGCATGTAGGAAACCTGTTCTTTGGAAGCATTTCCGTTACCGGTCACTGACTGCTTGATGGTTTTGGGTGAATACTCCACGATCGGAATCTGGCGGGCCAGAGCGGCAGCCATCGCTACTCCCTGAGCCCGGCCCAGTTTCAGCATGGACTGCACATTTTTGCCGAAAAAAGGAGCCTCCAGAGCCATTTCATCCGGTGAAAACTCGTCAATCAAACCCGTGATCCGCTCAAAAATCTTCCCTAGTTTTAATTCGTGGTTATCGTACTTTGTGAGGTTGATTACTCCGTATTGCAGGAGTGTTACCTGGCCCTTCTCCACCAAAATCAATCCGTACCCCATGTACCTTGTGCCCGGGTCAACGCCTAAAATAATCTTTTCTGCCATAGCTTTGTAGCGACGAACCAAAAGTACAACGCTTTTGTAGTCGCATTTGTATGCAAAATAACGCCAATTACCCGGCTTTTCGCCGAATTATTATCTTTCTCCTCCGCTGGATTGCTCCTTTGCTCATCATTGCTCTGGTGGTACGAACGTTACAGAGTAAACAGCAGGACCTGGGAGAGGTCTGGCAGTACATTCAAGCGGCCTTTTCACAGCAAAACAGCGGCTGGCTTGTTCTTACGATTCTGCTGACGGTCCTGAACTGGTCCATTGAAGCCTGGAAGTGGCAGGTGCTGGCCCGAAAACTGGAAACCATTTCTTTTTACACGGCCCTGCGGGGCGTACTGGCCGGGCAGTCACTGGGTTTTGTTACCCAGGCCAATGTGGGCGACCTGACGGGAAAAATGGGCTTTCTTCAGGCCAAAAACCGGCTAAACAGCATTGGAGCTTTTTTACTGGGCAGTACCGTTCAGTTTCTGGTAACCCTGTTCGCGGGTACGCTGGCTTACTCTTACTTCCTGTACCGAATGCCGCAAACGCCAGGACCCGGACACTGGGTTGCCCTGACGTTGCTTTGGCTCAGTAACCTTGCTACGCTTTATTTATTGAGTCTGAAAGACCGGGCGGCCCCCCTGCTGGAAAAAATCAAATGGCTGGCCAGTTCCGCCCGCTTCTTTCGGGTACTGGAAAGTTATTCCTCCGCTGATGTGCTTCAGGTAACGGCCCTGGCGGCTTTCCGCTTTTCCACGTACAGTATCCAGTTTTTACTGGTTTTATACGGTTTCGGAGTCGACTTACCCCTGATTGATCAGTTAACCGTTGTCTGGCTTCTATTCCTTACCAAAAGCGTCATTCCGGCCTTCAGCTTTCTGAGCGATTTGGGCATACGCACCTTTAGCACCTTGTATTTTTTCAGTTTTTATCAGGTCAATCCGGCTCTGGTTACCTCTGCTTCGCTGACCATCTGGGTGATCAATATTGTCCTGCCCGTGCTGGTGGGCATTCTCTTCGTAGCTCAGCTGAAGTATTTAAAACGGGAGGAGAACGTCGCATGAGTCTTCTGGAGATCCTTCTGCTGTCAGGTCCATTTCTCTGGTTTATGTTTAATACGGCTTTGATTCGGGGCTGGCTGGAAATGGATTTGTTTAAAGCTGAGCCCGTTCCCCCTCCCCTGCGAATCAGTGTCATCATACCCGTTCGTAATGAAGAAAGTAACATCCTGAATTTACTACGGGATCTGGAGCAGCAGACTTTTCCTGCCCAGCAGTTTGAAGTCATCGTAGCGAATGATAATTCTACCGATTCAACCGCTTCGCTTGTCCATGCGTTTAGCCAGCAATGCCGGTATTCATTAAAGCTTATTCATGTATCCGACGAGCCTCATACCTCACCTAAAAAAAGAGCAATCTCCCAGGCCCTCGCCACCAGTAGCTTTGAATGGATCGTGACGACCGACGGGGACTGCCACGTGGGTCCACACTGGCTCCAGACCATTGCCAATTACCAGCAGCAAACCAGAGCCCGACTGATTTCCGGACCTGTCACTTTTCATGATGAAGAAACGTTTAGCTCCCGCATGCAGATTGTTGAATTTGCCAGTCTGATTGGTTCTGCGGCGGTAGCCATGTTCTGGCGAAAGCCTAATATGTGCAACGGAGCCAATTTATCGTACGCCAGGGCAACATTTTGGGAAGTAGATGGTTTTTCTGGTAACGAAACCCTGGCTTCGGGCGATGACGAGTTTCTAATGCACAAAGTCGCGGCCCGGTTTCCCGGTGAAGTTCATTTTCTGAAAAGCCCGAAAGCACTGGTGTCAACGGAAGCTCACTACACCTTTCGCTCCTTCTATCAGCAGCGGCGTCGCTGGGCCAGCAAGTGGAAGCATTACAAAGACTGGAAAGTATCGGCTCTGGCCGTCTTTGTTTTCATGGCTAATTTCAGTTGTATTCTGGGTATTGCGTTATACGCTGCTGGTTTGATCTCAGGCCCCGTTGTTCTCAGTATTTTTGCTTTAAAATTTCCCGCTGAATTTGTTTTTCTGGCTTTTGTACTGCGTTTTCTCAGGCAGAAAAAAAGTATTTTTTTCATTCCGCTGGTGCAACTGCTTTATCCCTTTTATGTCTGCTTTTTTGGCTTGGCGGCTCAGGGTAAAGGCTATGAATGGAAAGGCCGGAAACTTCAGTAACCCGATTCATTACACCTAATCCTTCCGACGATGGCCTTCTTCCTTCATAAATCATTTTCGTTATTACGATCCATTTACCCGGAAATGCGGTGGAAAATTTCCTCCGAACAACCCACGGTATACCTCACTTTTGACGACGGGCCCATTCCGGAAGTAACGGAATTTGTGCTGGATCAGTTAAAGCAATACGATGCTCTGGGTACTTTCTTTTGCATCGGGGATAATATTCGCAAACATCCGGCCATCTTTCAGCAGATTATAGATCAGGGCCATTCGGTAGGTAACCATACGTATAATCACCTGAAAGGCTGGAAGACCGAAGACCAGACCTATTACGACAACGTAGCCCAATGTCAGGAATTATTACCCGACACCCGCCTCTTTCGGCCTCCCTACGGTCGCATCCGTAAACGTCAGGCCGCTCAGCTGGCCACCCGTCATACGCTGATCATGTGGGATGTTCTGACGGGTGATTACAATCCTGATCTTTCCCCGGAACAAGTATTTAAAGGAACCGTTAAAGCCTGTGAATCAGGTAGTATTGTCGTCTTTCATGACAGCATAAAAGCCTGGCGAAACATGAGTTATGCCCTGCCTAAAACGCTCGAGTATCTACGTAACCAGAATTTTGCCCTGAAGGCACTACCCATGTCGCTAATCTAATCGTCGCTGAAAAAAGCCATTTATTGTACTTAATCAGGACTGATCGTAGATTAATTGAAACGGAATGAAACCTAGTTTGTATTTTATCGTTTCAATAATACCCTTCCCCCAGTTTATTCCCATTTGAAGGCAGTTTCTGAAAGTATACCCGTTATGACTAAATGGCTTTTGGCTATTTCGCTCAGCCTAAGTGCTTTTCTTAGTCAGGCTCAGCATATTATTAAAGGAAAAATAACCGACGCCACCACGGGCGACCCCATTCCTTTTGCCGCCGTTGGACTCAAAGGCGGTGGAGCCGGGGCCAATACGGACTTCGACGGAAACTACTCGTTCAATGCCCGTCAGCTCAGTGACTCCATCTTTGTGAGTTACATTGGTTACCAGCGGGCCGTCAAGGCCGTGCAGCCTCAGCTTGCCGAACAGATTATTGATTTCCAGCTTCAGGCCAGTTCATCCCAGCTTCGGGAAGTAAAGATTTTTGCCAAGGGTGAAAATCCTGCTTTCCGGATCATCCGGAAAACGGTAGCGGCTAAATCTTCTCACGACTGGCGTAAGTTAAAATCCTATGAATTCGAGAGTTACGTTAAGAATGAATTCGATGTCAATAAGATTTCGGATCAATTCAGAAAAGGGGCCATTGGTCGTAAGATTACTGGCCCCTTAGAAAAACTACAGAAAATTGCCGGCGAAGATGGCAAGCCCGTAATCCCGGTGTTTCTTTCCGAAAGTGTGTCGGATTTTTATCATCGACGCAACCCTGAATTAACCAAGGAACGCATCCGTAAAACAAAGATCACGGGTGTGGGCATTACCGACGGAAGTACGTTTTCCCAGTTCATTGGCAGTGCGTTCCAGCAGTATAACTTTTACGAAAACTGGCTTTCCATTCTCCGTAAAGAGTTCATCTCTCCCATCGCGGATCGCTGGAAAGGCAGCTACGATTACTTTCTGGGCGATACCGTTCGGATTGACGCTGCTCCCTGCTATGAAATTGAAGTAACGCCCAAACGGGCTCAGGATCTGGCCTTTACCGGAAAAATCTGGATTGACACGGCCACTTATGCTCTCCGACAGGTGGATCTGCAAATTTCGGGCGATGCCAATATCAACTACGTGGAAGGGATCAAAATTCAGCAACAGCTGATGCCGGTTGAGGACTCCCTGAGTCAGGAAAAAGCCTGGCTTCCCCAGCAAACCCGGGTACTGATTGACGTGAAGGAATTCACTAAAAACTCGGTTGGATTTCTGGCTAAATTCTACGTGTCCAATCGCAATTTCCGGATCAATCAACCCCACGAAGTAACTTTTTACAACCCGGCCATCGAGCTGGCCGATCAGTACCGGGATTCCAAAGACAGCTACTGGCAGCAAGCCCGCCCCGATTCCCTGACTGAGGACGAAAAAACGGCTTATTCACTCATTGACTCGGTCAAAAACATTCCCATTGTTCGCTCCTACACCCAAATCCTGACCGTTCTGGCCAACGGGTATCAGCGGGTGTATCCGGGCATTGAAGTGGGTCCGTTTCTGAGTGCCGGAGCTTACAACAGCATTGAAGGTTTACGGCTCCGGGCCGGGTTCCGCACCAACGCCGAATTCAGTAAGGTTTGGGTAATGGATGGGTACCTGGCCTATGGCTTCAAGGACGGCGTGATTAAATACGGGGCTAATGCCAAGTACATCATCAGCCGAAAACCCTGGGCAGAAGTCGGAGCCCGGGCCAGTTATGATCTCGAACAAATCGGGTTAACCTCGGAAGCCGTGGGGAATAACAGCCTTTTTGCTACCTACTCCCGCTTTGGCCGCTACCGCCGGGGCTATTACCAACGCGAACACATGGCTTACATTCGGGGCGAAATCATCAAGGGGCTGACGCCCATGATTGGCCTTCGTCAGCGGAGTTTTGAGCCCCTGTATAACTTTGCGTATATCACTCAGAATGAGCCCTCGGGTTTATCCAGAAGTTACCACAATACGGAATTAATCACCGAGTTACGCATCGCGAAGAACGAGCTTTTCATTTACAACGATAACGACCGCATCAGCCTCGGCACCGCCCAGTCTCCCATCTATACGCTTCGGTATTCGCTGGGCTTACAAAATACTTTAGGCGGAGATTTCAATTACCATCGCTTTACGCTCACCATGGCGGATAACTTCCGGCTGGGCGTGCTGGGCCGAAGTTACTATACCCTTTCAGCGGGTTATACGCCCTCTACATTGCCCTATCCGCTGCTTTTTCCGCACCTGGGTAACCAATCGCTGTTTTACGTGGGCAATGCGTTTAACATGATGAATTACTACGAATTCCTGTCGGATCGGTATGCTTCCCTCAAGTACGAGCACAACTTTGAAGGATTGCTCTTCAACCGGATTCCGGCGATTAAAAAGCTAAAATGGCGAACCCTGCTGAACGTCAATGTATTATACGGCGGAGCCCGGCAATCCAATCAGGATATTATTCCGGATTATGATTTACAGGGAAATGCCATTCCCGGTTTTGGTTCACTCAATCCGAGGAAGCCTTACGTAGAGATTGGCTACGGCATTGATAACATTCTGAAGTTCTTCCGGATTGAGGCCATTCACCGGTTAACCTATATTGCACAGCCCCGAACGATTGACGGCGTTCCCATCAACCGTTTTGCCGTAAAGGCTTCGGCGTATTTCACGCTATAACTTCAATCGTTCGCGAACTTCCTGAAGAATGCTCAGCCCACTGGCTATGAAGTCTCTGACGTAAGGTGTAGCGGGTTGATTGAATAACTCTTCCGGAGATCCCATTTGCTCAATCCGGCCGTGTTGCATGACCCCCATCCGCTCGGCTACGGTCAGAGCATCGAGCAGATCGTGCGTTACGAACAGGCAGGCAATGTCCGTTTCTTTGATAATCCGGCGTAGCTCCTGTTTCAGTTTTTGCCGATTGAGGGTATCGAGATTCGAAAAAGGCTCATCCAGCAGTAATACTTTCGGTTCATCCGCAATAGCCCGGGCAATGGCCGTGCGTTGTTTTTCTCCACCCGACACTTCACGGGGTAGTTTATGCTGAATGGCTCCCAGACCCGTTAATTCCATTAACTGGTCGATGCGATACGTCTGGTATTCCTTCGTGTATTCCCGCAGGGCATACGCAATGTTTTCCCGGATGGTATGATTGGGAAGTAAACGATACTCCTGGGGTACAAGCTTGATATCGGCATGGCCGGGGATGAGGTAACGGGCGGAAGACGAAATCTCTTTGCCCTCAAGCCAGAGTTCTCCCTGATCCGCCGGAGTCAGGCAGGCCAGTATATTCAGGAGCGTACTTTTTCCAGCCCCACTTTCGCCGACCAGTGCGAAAATTTCTCCCGCCGGTAACTCCAGTGAAAAATCAGTAATAATGGTATGTTCTTCAATGGATTTATGAAGATGGGAAGCCTGAAAAAGTGTATTCATCCTGCAAAAATGCAGAAATTACTCAAATTGTGTCCAGTTTAATCTTCGATAACTTTTCAGGGTTCCCCAGGCGAGCCCTGCGTAAAGTAACATCATCACGACTCCACCGCCCGTTACGAAGGTAGCACCGTAGTGCACAAAACCAAAAACGGGTAATACGACCAGCATCATGACAACCATCAGGGTAGATCGACCTCCTTTGACTTTGGGTTCCTGGGAGAAAGGCATTCGCCAGCCCGATGGTCGAAACCAGGCGTCACTACTGGTCACAAAGGCCGCAAAAAAGTACCCCGCGAGCAGATCATCAATGATCTTCCAGCCCCAGATCGTGAGTAAGACCAGGGAAGTAAACAGATAGAAAGGCGTAAAGAATTTCAGAAAACCGGCCTTGAAATTACCCAGAATCACGTCTCCGGGACGATGCACGGGCACGGCCGAATAAAGCCAGGAAGCTTTATAGTCGTCAGACTGATAGGTATTGTCGTAGAAAGTTCCCGCAATGATCTGAAGAAGGTAGATTCCTACGAGGTAACTCACGCCATCCTTAAATTCGGACATTGACACTTTCCCCTGCCAGAGGGGCCGTAAAATGATGAAAAGCAATGGAACCAGAGCCCCTAAAGCCGGGTATGTTCGCATCTTGAATTTCCGGTCGCGGGTGGTAATCTTCCAGCTCATCTCAAAAACGGCTTTTTCAGTTTGGCTGGAAGTTACCCATTCGGCCAGTCGTGGCACATATCCAGATGCTTTGCCCAGGGTTACTGGTGCCGGGGTCCCTGCATCAGCTGATCCCATTGCGGCCAGCTTTCTGGTAAAGTAAGGAGCCAGATAACAAGTGTTAATGATCAGTAATAACGGCGGAATGCCCAGTCCCAGAACAGTCAGCATCAGATGGCTGGCGTCATACGTTCGGTGCACGAGCATATCCATCATACCACCCAGCCAGGCTGACGGTAGCAGAAAATGCCAGCTTTGAATCTGATCCTGAACCTCTGCAAGCTTGTCGTAGGGAATTAATCGGGGAAGAATCTGATAGCCTGCCGTAAAGAATAAAGACATGCCAATCTGAACGTAACTAATCATGTCTTTGACCCGCTCCTTACTGGAAAAACGAATCACGGCCATATACAGTAAGCTCGTAAAAAAAACGGCCATTAGCGTAGCCTGCAACGCCAGAAACAGGAATACAGGAAGGTAAATGATTCCCAGTTTATAGGTAATGACCAGCGTCGGCACTATAATGATGCTCAGCGTCAGGAGGGTAATGTACGTAAGCAGATGGACCAGCCGGGCCATCCAGATCGTTCGGTCACTGACTGGCCGTGGCAGCAATATGGTGTTGTCGGTAGAATCCAGTAACAGCTCTGAATAATCGGAAATGAGGTTCAGGGCTACCCAGGCGATCACATACCCCAATAAAATCGTCGTACTTAATAAAACGGAAGGAAGCAGAAAGATGAAAACGGACATTAAGGCTCCGAGAAAGGCATTCATTCCGTACACCGCCAGGAGTCGATTGTTGGCATCGCTGGTTTGATAACGTTTGCCCAGCGTGGCATAATTCCGGCGGTTATCCATCATCAGCTTCACCTCAACAATATTCCTCATCAGGGGGTAATCCACTCCCAACCAGCGAAAAAAGCGTTGAAAAAAATCGAGTATCCACAGAATATAGCTTGTCATAAGGAAAACTATTGAAGGGCCTGTAAGAAATCGGATGCTCTGCTCTGCGTAGTGTCGTCACCCGTCAATCCCTGGAAGATTCTCTCCAGCGAGCCCAAATGAGCCTGTTCCTTCAGCTCTTCAAAGGTGTCGTTGGCAATGATCTGACCCTGATTGAGAATAACGATCCGATCAGAAATTTTCTCCACTACGTCCATGATGTGGGAAGAATAGAAAATGGTTTTTCCCGCTGATCGTAGCTGAGTAAGAATTTCTTTTACCAGAATAACCGCGTTGGCATCCAGGCCCGACAGGGGTTCATCCAAAAAGATGATTTCCGGGTTATGGATCATACCCGAAATCAGTAATACTTTTTGCTTCATTCCTTTCGAAAACGTATTCATCCGCTGATTCAGATGACCGGACAAGCCCACCAGATGTAACAAATCTTCGGCTTTTCGCTCAATGATGCTATCCTCCATACTGTACAGTCGACCAATGAACGTGAGGTACTCCAGCGGCGTCAGGACTTCGTAAAGGGCCGCATTTTCCGGTACATACCCTACTTTGCGTTTAATCTCCAGAGCGTCGGTTCTGATGTTTCGGTTTAATACCTCTACCTCTCCCGAAAAATCGGAAATCATTCCCAGCAGAATTTTAATGGTGGTCGACTTCCCCGCCCCGTTTGGACCGATATAGCCAATGATTTCACCGGCCCTGACTTCAAGGTCAATACCCTTCAATACGGGCTGTTCTCCCGAATAAGTGTAATGAAGCTGCCTGATGGAGATTACCGTATTCATGTGGATGTGATAGGTTGAATGTGGGTTCTTTACACTTACTTCCTTTTAAAGAAAGCCAGGGCAGCTGATGTCATATTGTTATTTTCCGGCTGTTTCTTCGCAACGTTCTGCGTTACCTCGAAGTGCGTATTAAAGGTAACTTTACTCTTCTTTCCTCCGCCCAGGTTGGATAGCAGAATCACCAGACCAATAAAAGCTAATACGGCCAGTATAATTTTCCAGATGGATACCGGGCGATTTCCCGAGATACTGCCCGTCTGGCCGTTGATGAGGAATTGATAGGTTTTACCATTGTACTGATACGCACAAATCCAGAGCGGCAGTACAAGATGCTTGAAAGTCTGATCCCGGTATTCGGTCTGTACATCGAGGTTCCGATAGGTATCGTCCGACAGCAGATCGGCACAGGCCGACTCAATGCGGTCATCCACCATTTTTTTTGCCACCGAAAATCCCTCCTGAGGGTCAATCTTATATACTTCCGACTCCCAGCCCAGCATCACCCGTGGCTCATAGTTGACCACGTTTTCCAGCAGATAAGGATAGACTTTCTGAATGGTCTGCTGCGGCAACTGACGGGAAGCCAGGATTAAGACGTCGTCAAAAAATTGTTCATGCGTTCCGTTCCGGTACGTCCAGCGGGTATGACGAACCTGACGGCTCTGCACATTTCCGTTTTGATCCCGGTATTGCTCATTGACGTAATAGTAGGTTCCGGCTTCCCCCTGCCATTCCGAGTAGGTCTGTACATCGTAGGTCCAGAAGGGAATGTACATCCCGTGTAAGGTATCCACACGGGCCAGGTTTTTCAGATCGTTGGGAGCCCAGATGCTTTGTCCGACCCACTTTTTAAAGGATTCGGTCGCCTGAGTTCGTGAGATTTTGAACGGTACGATGCCCTGGGGTTCAAAAAGCCGGGTTTTGGTAGCCTCCGGGTTTACGTTGGTTGAGCCGCAGAAACCGCAGGTGATCGTCGGTGTATCGTAATTAACCGTCGTTTTAGCTCCGCACCGCTGGCAGGAAAAGATTCTCCGCTCGACCGTATGCTTCGAATCCGTCCGGGCCTGAGCCCAGTCAATCTCCTCTACCCGGTCTTTCCCCAGCACTAATTTTTCCGTATATCCGCAATGATTACAGGCCATGGCCTCTTTCTCGGCATTGTATTGTAACTGAGCTCCACAGCTGGGGCAAGGGCAGTGAAGGACGTCGTCCAGTTCGCGTTCCATAGATTAGGTTTACTTGCCACGAAAAAACGTAAATTTTCATTACCTTTTCAACATTCAACCCAGTTTTCTGGGTTTCTGTCAAGTCTGTCATCCGTTTATATGAATGATACAGGCCATTACCCTTTAAACGACGAAATTTGAATCAAACTTCTACTAAAGATGCCGTCCATACTTACTCAATAGCCCCATTACAGGTACGGATCTGGTTTCATGGAAGGCTTATTTTAAATCCCTTATTCTTTCGTTTACGAACTATTCATCTCTGAACAGTAACGATTATGTCTGAATCTAAAAGTTTCGGTCGGAAGTTATTAAATATATTTTTTGAAGAGGCTCCGGCGGCGGCAGGCACCGCTCCGGAACAGGTCTCGACTCCTGAAGTTCAAGTTCCGGCAGCACCCCGCTCGCCCGCAGGTTCACCGGATACTAAATTTATAGATCACTTCGCTTCGGTTCTTGAAAAGCATAATTTGCCCGGTGCTGATTACTTCGAATTCCGCACGACTCTCAAAAGCCTGGCTCCGATGGGCCTGTCGGAAGAACAACAGTTTCAGGCCGCCTGGGCCAGTTTCAAAGCCTTGAACAAAGACCTGAATGCTGGCTTACTAACCTCGACGGCTAATCAGTATTTAACTACCTTACAATCGGACCGGGAGGCTTTTTTAAAAAGTGTGGATCTCGCCGTTCAGGAAAAAGTGGGGGGCCTGCAAAACGAACAGAAAAGTTTGCAACAGGAAAATGAAAACCTCGCTAAACAGATGGTGGAGATTCAGAATAAAATGGCAGCGAATAAGGAAAGGCTGTCTAAAATTACGGGAGAAGTAGACGAACAAAGCGGCAAACTCCAGCAAAACCGGGCTAATTACGAAGCGACGTTCCTGCAATTCACCCAGGAAATCACGAAGGATATTCAAAAAATTGGACAGTATCTGAAATGAGTTTTGAGTTTAGGGTTTTGAGTTAATTAGATAATGAAAAACCCTAACACTAAAACTCTCAACTCAAAACCCTAAACAATTAAACAATGTCAACTGATTTTTCTCAATTGGGGGGTGGTAATGACGACCAGACCCGCAAGTCTTTCTGGAATCGACCGGAGGGTGTATTAGGCTTTATCTTTCTGATCGGTCTCGCCGGGGTTGGACTGGTGTATTTCAATCGCGTGGTAGAATTTTTGATTAAAGTCGCTGAAAATACGCTTTATCTGGGTGTGTTGCTGGCGGCTCTGGGCGTATTGATTTTCTTGTTTACGAGTAAAGATGTCCGCACGGCCATTTTCTTTCTTTTCAAAACCCTGATGCGTAAAATAACCGGACTGGTTATTCAGTTAGATCCGATTGCGATTATGAAAATTTACATTCAGGATCTGAAGGACAAGCGACGTAAAATGCAGGGACAAATTGATTTACTGGCAGGTCAGTTAGTCAAACTAAATCGTAAGATTAACGAGAATAACGAAGCCATTAAACAGAAGTTTGCCGAAGCCAATAAAGCTCAGAGTATGGCCGATAAACCCGGCATGAAAGAAACGGCCTCTCTGGCCACCATCGAAGGAGCCGGATTGCAGGAAATGAACGAAAAACTATTTCCGCTTCAGCGTAACGTGCAGACGGTTTTAGCTTTTATGGAAAAGGTAAACACCAGTGCGGATTACATCATCAAAGAAACCGAAATTAAGGTTAAATTGAAAGAGGCTGAATACCAGATTGTCAAGGAGAGTTCAAATGCCTTACGAACGGCGATCAGTATCTTTAAAGGTAACCCCGATAAGAAGTTCTATTTTGATGAATCCATGGAATACATTCAGGACGATATGAGCAAAAAACTCGGCGAAATGAAGCGGGCCATGGACCTTTCGATGGACTTCATCAATTCCGTAGACGTGCAGAATGGCGTACTATCGGACAAAGGGCAAGCCATGCTGGAAGCGTATAATAAGGGTGATTTTAAACTCATTCAACTGGACTCCCCCTCACCAAGTTCACCCAGCAAACCGATTAACCCTCCCAAAGACCAGGGTTACCGAAGCCTGCTGGAATAGAGTTTGAGTGAGTTTGATGGTTTGTTTGAAAAGGTTTGATACCGTTTGAAGATGTTTGCAAAACTCCGATGACTTTCAAACCAACTCTAACGGTATCAAACTCACTTAAACCCTGCCAACTAATTTTAATACCTTTCTATCTCTTCATTTATGCAACGACTAACCGTAACCGGGCGACTGCTGATTACTGCTCTGATTCTGGCAGCTATTTACTTTGGATTTAAGTACGTGGGGGGAGTTGACCTCCTGAAATCCCTTCAGAAAAATCAAACCGAACAGACCGAGAGCCGTGCGGAGTCTGACCCGTCTAGTGCGTCCGCGGAAGGAACGGACTCTGAAGAAAATACAGCCTCTTCCCATTCCGACGCCAGTGTATCCTCCAGACGCAGCTTTGATTACGAAGCTCCTCAACCCCAGGGCGGTACTCTTAAAGGAGTGGTAGAATTAGGAGCCAGTGGATTTAACTCTTTTATCGTACGGGTGGATGCGAATAAAAACTGGAAACTCGAAAAATCGGAGTTCGGCAACAGCCTGGTGATTGAAAATATGGCCATGGACGAAGACGTTCGGGCTGGGCTCAAAAAATACATTGCGGGTATGCTTGACTACGGTGTAGGCAGCAAAGACATTCACTTCGTGGTGAGCTCGGGTGCGGTTAAGGCCGATGTTACCCAGAAAATCATTCGGGTTCTGAAGTCGCTGAACTATTTTGTCAATACCGTAACCCCCGAAGAAGAAGGCCGTCTGGCCCTTCGAAGCGTATTACCCGCCGACTTTTACAATTCCGCTTTCGTTGTAGACATTGGCTCGGGTAATACGAAGATTTCCTGGAAAACGGATAACAAAACAACGGCTCTGGAAAGCTTCGGTTCGAAATATTTTCAGGAAGGCAAGAGCGATAATCAGGTGTATGACGAGGTGAAAGCTAAAGCCAAACAAATTCCGACTGCACAACGGAAAACCTGTTTCATCATTGGTGGCGTACCCTTTGAGTTAGCCAAAGCCGTTCGCAAAGGCAAGGAACGATACACCGTACTGGACGCTCCCACTGCCTATAAAATGGAAAACGCGAAGACCAAAGCCGGTATCAACATCTACAAAGCCATCGCGGATGCGACGGGCTGCGAGCAGTTTGTCTTCGACTGGGATGCCAACTTTACGATTGGCTTCCTGCTGGACTTACCCAAATAATGATTCTGGGGGATAATCGACAGGTTATTCCCCTTATTTTCGCGTGATGACGCTTCAGGAATTCTTTCGTTACGTTTCGCAAAATCCGGCACCTTTCGCTCTTTTTCTGAGCTGTTTACCGCTATTGGCTTTGATTACCAATCTGTGGTCCGGCCAGACGGCCCCCGAAATTCTTCGCTGGAAATACGTGTATATGATACTGGTTTTTGCTTCGGCTATTCCGGGTATTTTTGCCGTAACACTTAATCTGTATCTTTTTCTTTTTGAGCGGCAAAGCGTCTGGTCCCTGAATCTCATTACCCAGTTTTTGCCCATCCTCAGCATGGTAGCTACGCTCTGGATTATCCGGCAAAAAATTCCTTTTGAACACATTCCGGGTTTTGGTAAACTCTCCGGGTTTCTGACCTTAATCGCAGCCCTGATCGGGGTACTTTTTGTACTGGACCGGCTGCATTTCTACGCGGTCACCTATATTCCATTTAGTTATTTGATTATCGGATTTGTGTTACTACTATTACTAATCCGATTTGCCTGGACCAAACTGTTTTAACTGAAAAAGCCTCCGATTGCTCGGAGGCTTTTTACTTTTTCAGTCGCCGTGGTTGGTGTCCTCAACAACCACTTCTGTCTGGTGAGACACCAGCCAGGGCAAGGATTGTTCCGGCAGAATAGTTATCCTGGATTAACATCCGGGCTATGCCTGTTGAACTCTTATGGGATTATATCTCCACCCCCGTGGTTGGTGGGACACCAGCCACTTCATTATAACTTAGCCAGTAACTCCGCTTTCTTCGCTGAGAACTCTTCCTCCGTCAGGATTCCGGCTGTTTTCAGTTCCCCCAGTTGCTTGAGTAAACCCATAATATCTTCCTTCGACTGAGCAGGAGCCGCTCCCGAGGATGCAGGGGCTGCTGCCGCCGCTCCCGACATCATTCCTCCCAGATTCATCCCAACGATGCTGGCCGCCGCACCCGAGTTTTCAGCGGCTTTTTCGATGGAAACGCCCGCCTGAAACTGTTGGAACCGGGCCATATCGCCCACCATATTCATTTGCGTGGTTTTGTCGAAGAAGGCTTCTACTTCGGGAGGTAAGGATGTGTTCTCAATGTAGAACTTCACAATTTCCAGACCATACTGATCAAAATCTTCCGTCAGGATGGGTAAGAGTTTGCCGCCGAGCTCGGTATAATTACGGGCCAGATCCAGGACCGAAACGCTGGCTTCGGCAATGGCATCCGAGAATTTAGAGAAAATGGCTGAACGTAACTGTTCTTCCAGGTCCCCTACCCGTACCTGAGGATTCGTTCCCGAAAACTCCTTCAGGAATTTCTTCGGCTCTTTCACCCGAAACGTATAGGTACCAAACGCCCGAATACGAACCTGTTTGAATTCCGGATCGCGAACAATAATCGGGTTCGCCGTCCCCCACTTCTGGTTCGTAAACTGCTTCGTGTTGACGTAATACACGTCTACTTTGAAGGGAGACTCGAAACCGTATTTCCAGGAACGTAAGGTCGTCAGAATCGGCATGTTTGCCGTGGTAAGCTCGTGCCGTCCGGGCAGGAAAACGTCGGCAATCTGGCCCTCATTCATGAAAATGGCGACCTGACTTTCGCGAACCGTTAACTGAGCTCCGTACTTAATATCGTTTCCTTTGTCGGGAAACTTCCAGATGATCGTATCCTGAGTATCGTCTACCCATTCAATGACATTGATAAATTCGTTCCGAATGAAATCAAAAATACCCATAGTGGTACGTTAGAAGGTTAGCTTCATTGATACGGACGAATGTAATGAATCCGTCACATCATCAAAACTATTAAAAGATAAACGGCTACGCAAGCGTATTAACCTGTCTTTTCCTGCGATAAATACGGCGAATGAGCAGCCTTAGCGAGCCACTAAGTTTTAAAATATTACCATAAATTCTTTCTTTTCTCTAAAAAACAGAAAAGCTTTTACCGTTTCGCTTGTTATTATTGTCAATTTGACACTACTTGCAGTATAATTTACCTTTAAGCCATGCTTCTTCTAGGAATTGACGTGGGTACGTCTTCAATTAAGGTTTCAATCGTTGACGCGGATAGTCAGCAAGTGGTGGCTTCGGCCTCCTATCCTGATCTCGAAAATCCAATTTCAACCCCAAAGCCCGGTTTTGCTGAGCAGGACCCTTCGATGTGGTGGCATTGTGTGCAACAGGCCATTTTGAAGGCGAATGCTACGGGATCCTATCAACCAAAAGATATTGCCGCCATTGGCATTGCGTATCAGATGCACGGCTTAGTGCTGGTGGATCGGAATGAACAGGTCCTTCGCCCGTCTATTATCTGGTGTGACAGCCGGGCGGTTTCCTACGGAGAAAAGGCCTTTCAGAAAATTGGTACCGAGAAAGCTCTCAGCCATTTACTGAATTCCCCCGGTAACTTCACCGCCGCCAAGCTGGCCTGGGTCAAGGAAAACGAACCGCAGGTGTACGGCAGCGTGTACCAGATTATGTTACCCGGCGACTACATCGCCATGATGCTGACCGGAACTATCACCACTTCCAACTCAGCTCTGTCAGAAGGAATTTTCTGGGACTTCCAGACGAATGCCGTTTCAGAAGAGGTAATGAATGCCTTTGGCTTCCCAAAGTCCGTATTACCAAAACTGAATCCGCTATTCTCCAATCACGGGGAATTACGCAGTTCAGTGGCGGATCTGTTAGGACTCAAAGCAGGTATTCCTGTTACGTATAAATCAGGAGATCAGCCCAATAATGCCCTTTCGCTGAATGTGCTGGAGCCGGGCGAATTTGCGGCAACGGCCGGAACCTCCGGCGTAGTGTACGCCGTCACGGATCAGGTGGCGTACGATCCCAAAAGCCGGGTGAATACCTTCGCTCACGTGAATCACCAGCGGAATGACCAGACTCGTCTGGGTATCTTGCTTTGCATCAATGGTACCGGCATTCTTAACCGCTGGGTCCGGGATCAGTTTGGTTCGGGTCTGACGTATAGTCAGTTGAATGAACTGGCCGCCACTGTTCCCGCGGGTAGTGAAGGGGTTCGGGTATTGCCTTTTGGAAACGGAGCCGAGCGGGTGCTCGAAAACCGCACGGTTTCAAGCACATTTTCTGGTCTGGACTTCAATCTTCATACCCGCAGTCACGTTTTCCGGGCGGCTCAGGAAGGCATTGCGTTTTCGCTCAGGTACGGCATGGATATCATGGCGGATATGGGCAGTCCGGCGAAAGTGGTTCGGGCGGGCAAAGCGAATATGTTCCTGAGTGACGTATTCACCGAATCGTTCGTGAATGTGACCCAAACCCCAGTGGAATTATACGATACCGACGGAGCCAAAGGAGCCGCTCTGGGAGCCGGTATTGGTCTGGGTTATTTCGAAGCCCCCAAAGAAGCCTTCACGAAGCTGAACAAACTGGCTACGGTAGAACCTGACGCTTCTAAAGCGGAGCAGTATCAGGAGTATTACGCTCACTGGCAGTCTGTTCTGGAAAAGTTTTTACAGGAGTAAACGATACCCGGCAAGTCCGAACTATTTGTCTTCACACATTAGTCAATTTAACCTTAAACGATTCAATCATGGCCGTTTTATTAGGCGAAAAGGAATATTTTCCCGGTATTGGGAAAATCAATTACGAAGGTCCCGAGTCAGATAATCCACTGGCGTTCCGCTGGTACGATGAGAACCGGGTAGTAGCAGGCAAAACCCTGAAAGAGCACTTCAAGTTTGCCATGGCTTACTGGCATACCCTCGTGGGCGATGGTTCCGATCCCTTCGGTCCCGGCACGCACGTTTATCCCTGGGATCGCTCTTCTGATCCGATTCAGCGTCTGAAAGACAAAGCGGATGCGGCGTTCGAGTTTACTACGAAATTAGGCCTTCCCTATTTTTGTTTTCACGACGTTGACGTAGCTGATTATACCAATAATGTAGTAGAATTCGAAGGTCGTCTGCAAACCTGGGTGGATTACGCGAAAGGTAAGATGGCCGAATCAGGTACGAAGTTACTTTGGGGTACGGCGAACGTATTCTCGAATCCCCGTTACATGAACGGAGCTTCCACGAACCCTGATTTTGCAGTGCTGGCTCACGCCGGTGCTCAGGTAAAAGGAGCCATTGACGCCACGATTGCTCTGGGTGGTGAAAACTACGTATTCTGGGGTGGTCGTGAAGGGTACATGACCTTACTGAACACGGACATGAAACGCGAGCAGGAGCACATGGCGAAGTTTCTGCACACGGCGAAAGATTACGCTCGTAGCCAGGGCTTCAAAGGTACGTTCTTCATCGAGCCCAAGCCGATGGAACCCACGAAGCATCAGTATGATTACGACGCGGCGACGGTGATCGGTTTCCTGCGTCAGTATGATTTACTGAACGATTTTAAACTGAACCTGGAAGTCAACCACGCAACGCTGGCGGGCCATACCTTCTCGCACGAGTTACAGGTGGCGGCTGACGCGGGTATGTTAGGTAGCATTGATGCCAACCGGGGTGATTACCAGAACGGATGGGATACCGACCAGTTCCCGAATGATATTTATGAACTGACGGAGTCGGCTCTGATCCTGCTGGAATCAGGTGGACTACAGGGCGGTGGTGTGAACTTCGATGCCAAACGTCGTCGCAACTCAACCGATCCTGCGGATGTATTCTACGCTCACGTAGGAGCGATGGATATTTTCGCGAAATCATTCATCATTGCTGACAAAATCCTGACTTCTTCCGATTATAAGAAAATTCGTACGGATCGTTACTCGAGTTTTGATTCGGGCAAAGGAAAAGAATACGAAGAAGGCAAATTAAACCTGACGGACTTACGTAATCTGGCCGTAGAAATGGGCGAACCCGAAACTCGTTCCGGTCGTCAGGAATATCTGGAGAATCTGATTAACCGTTTTATTTTGTAAGAGGTTAATTCCTTCATTTTTATTCAATAAAAAGAGGGTTATCGCGTAGCGATAACCCTCTTTTTGTTGAATATACAAGTGCTTTATACCTGGTCAGACTGACGGCTTTGTTCGCGGTCACGATTCTGATCCTGGTTTTGATCCTGACGACGGGTGCTGTCTTCCTGATGTTGTTGCTGGCGGCCTTGGTCCATGCCCTGCTGACGGCCACCTTGTTGTCCTGACTGTTGAGATTGACGATTTTCCTGATTCCGATCGTTTTGCTGGCCTTGTTGACGGCCGTCTTGTTGCGATTGATTGTTCATGGTTTTAACTATTTGAGGTTTTGTTGCATAGGGACGAGTATTCGTCCCTATCCTATGGAAAAGAGCCATACCACTGTACTTTTCCAACATTAACTATTGCATTTCATACACAAATATCCCCAATCACCCGTTTATCTGACCAGAAATACTCAGTATTCCTCAATTGTTAAAATGATATTACTTCTGAACCCATCCGTATTTTTAATAAAAGAGGGTTTAGAGCCATTCGCTCTAAACCCTCTTTTCAGTATCTATACCCAAGAAGATTACTTATTTAAATCTTCTTCAATTAATTTTAGTACATAATCCCTAACGGTCATTTCATCTTCGGCTACCCTGATCTTCATCTTCTTGAATAAAGCTTTGGGCATATCAACGCTGATGCGGGTAAGTTCAACTTTGCCCGAATGAATATTTTTAACATCTTTCTCCGTTTTATCAACGTCGATAGTAGATGATTTAACGGCAATTTTGGGAGCCAGACCCAGCGTCCCCTTTAAGCCAACCGATTCCTTTGCCATATCTGATTAAGCATTTACTACTTCCACGTACTTGATTAACTCATTGAAAAGATTCACCAGCTCGGCTTTAGCCTTCGGGTCTTTATATTCTACCACGCCTACCCCTTTGATCACGGCTTCCCGATACGCGGTTCTTGTACCTAAGGTAGTCTGAAAAACCGGAATGGCCGAATCTTCCAGCACATCCCTAACTTCTTTCGCCAGGTTAATGTTTTGCTGAAACTGGTTCAGAATGAAGTAAGCCGGAATCGGTGCTTCTTTTTCGTGTACGGCATCCTGATAGCGTTCCATGAATTGCTCGGTTGCCCACATGTCCAGTCCACTCGGTAAAATCGGAATGAGCAGGATGTCGGCTAAAAGGATAATTTTACTGGTTACTTTATTCAGGGACGGGGTTCCATCGATTACAATTACTTCATAATCTTTGGCCAGAATCTTTACATTCTTGGAAAGCTCGATTCCATCGGGTTGACCAAACACCGGAATGGCCGGGTTATCTTCCGGACGCAGGCCTGACCAGCGGATCGTACTCTGGTTGGTATCCACGTCAATGATGCAGACTTTATACCCTGCGTGAGCAAAACATACGGCTAGATTCTGAGATAAGGTGGACTTCCCAACCCCGCCTTTCAAACTGGTAACGGATATGATCATAAGTATAAGATTTCAGCAATAATACGTATTTAAACCGCTAAAAGCTCGTTTTTACTTACTTATTTGAGTAAAATTTTATTTACTCAAAAACTTAAAATACATTAATAGACTAAGGCCCAGGGGATTGAAACGACTACCCCTCTTAGCAAACAAAAGCGGTGTTCGAACCCAGGTTCGAACACCGCTTTTGTTTATCTATCTATTACTGACTGTGACTTATACCAGAGGAATGTCACGCTCGGGGCGGGGTTCATCGCCAGCGAGTTCGTCATCTTCCGGATAACGTTCCTCCAGGTCTTTGTAACGACGCTCGTGCGTAGCATTGGCATCGTTCAGAAACTGATCTTTGGGGGTTGGGTCTTCTCCATACGCCGCATCGGATCCTTCCTGTTTTTCTACGATATCTTCTTCGGGATCATACGGACCACCGATTGGTTTTTCGATGGGCTGCGTGATGGTGCTGTTCGCTCCCGCTTCTGAAGATGAGCCCTGATTATTAACTAAATTGGTATCGGCCGTTGCGGATCCAAGTGAGGTACCTGCGTGTTTTTCTTTATGACGATTAAACATGATCTTATCTATTTTGTGGTTTTGGATATGCTCCTCTAAATAAAAAAGCAGTGCCACCACCAACCGGGAATTGCGTATTTTTACCGGATGCAACTCGAATTAGTCGTCGCTCATTACAACGAAAATCTCAACTGGCTTCGCAAAGTCCCGAAGACCATTCATCAAACCATTTACCATAAAGATTCAGATCACGCTACGGAGTCAGGCATTGCCTTACCCAACGTGGGCCGGGAAGCTCATACGTACCTTCACCACATCGTTGAAAGATACGATTCACTGGCTGAAATCACGGTTTTTTGCCAGGGAAAGCCCTTTGACCACGCGTACGACTTTCACAAAACTTTGCGGGAACTGGCCGCGGGTACCCTGGAAATTCATGGCTTTACCTGGCTTGGACATCTCATTGATACCGATGATCAGGCGGGCGAGAAACTATTTAAATCCTGGAGTAAAAATGAAGATGGCCGGGGACTTGATATTGCTGGCTATCACCGCCACCTAACGGGCACGGAAGGACCTGAACGGTACACGTTCGTATTGGGTGCTCAATTCATCATCCATCGGGAAATAATTCAACAAAAGCCGAAATCTTATTACCAGCACGCACTGGAACTTTCCATTACGTTTCCGGATGCCGCTCACTGTTATGAACGCACCTGGGATAAAGTATTCGGAGTGAAAGGCATTCCAGCCGAAATTCTTCAGGGTCGTGAAACGGTGCACCTGAAGCAAATGCGGCATCAGACACTAACCTAAGAAAACGCTGGCTCGAATGAGCCAGCGTTTTCTTACTTCAACTTCCCGAAAGTTTAAAACCGGGACGCGTAGTCTTTCGGGAAGTTATAGAAACCCAGATGATAAAAAGTTACTTTTTGCCGGGTTTTGCTGACATATGGAAGGTCAACTTGCCGCCATTCATGATATCGGCGTGCGAAAGCGTATAATTCGTTACGGGTTTGCCGTTCAGTAACACTTTCTGCACATAGACATTTTTATCGCCCTGATTAATGGCCTCTACTGTAAAGGTTTTGCCATTTTCCAGCTGCAACACGGCGTTTTTCACGGCCGGACTACCCAGGGAGTACACGTCTGAGCCGGGAGCTACGGGATAAAAACCCAGGGAGGAGAAAATGTACCAGGCACTCATCTGACCGCAGTCATCATTGCCCCCTAACCCATCAGAAGTGGGTTTATACTGCATGTTCAGAATCATCCGTACGCGTTCCTGCGTTTTCCAGGGTTGACCCGCCCAGTTGTACAGGTAAGCGACGTGATGGGCCGGTTCGTTTCCGTGTACGTATCCCCCAATGATTCCTTCGCGGGAAATATCTTCCGTTTCTGCAAAAAACTTATCGGGTAAGTGCATGGAAAACAAGGTATCCAGACGGGTTCCGAATGTTTTGGCTCCGCCCATTAGCTCCATCATCGCCGAGGGATCGTGGGGAACGAAGAAGCTGTAATTCCAGGTATTTCCTTCAATGAACCCCTGACCGTGGGTACTTAATACGTCAAATTCTTTCTTGAAGGTACCATCCGCCAGTCTGGGTCGCATAAAACCAATCGACTTGTCGTACACGTTTTTCCAGTTCTGCGAACGTTTCAGGTACGTTTCATACACCTCCTGACGATTCAGCTTCTTCGCAATCTGAGCAATGCACCAGTCGTCGTAGGCGTATTCAAGCGTATTGGAAACGGACGTCCCGTTCTTCTCCGCCGGAACGTATCCGGTTTCAATGTATTCCCCGATGCCTTCATACTCCCGGTGGTTAGAAGTGGCTATGCAGGCCTCCAGAGCCTGGTTCGCATCCCCGGTATAGACGCCTTTGATGATGGCGTCGGCCACGACCGAAACGCTGTGGTAACCACTCATGCACCAGTTCTCGTTGGCATAATGCGACCAGACGGGCAACATCTTCAGGGCACTCTGCTCATAATGTGCCATCATGGATTTCACCATGTCATTATTACGCGAAGGCTGAATGATATTAAAGTAGGGATGCAGGGCCCGGTAAGTATCCCAGAGCGAGAATGTGGTATAATTGACAAAATCCTTCGCGGTATGCACCCCCTGATCCAGACCCTTGTATTGACGATTGGCATCCATGTACTCCGTCGGATTAATGCAGGTGTGGTACATGGATGTATAGAAGTTGATCAGATTATCCTTTGACGTTTCTACCTGAATTTTATTCAGCTCTTTATTCCAGGCCGTCTGAGCTTCGGTTTTTACGCGGTTAAAGTCCCAGTGCGGTATTTCTTCTTTCAGATTGGCCAGTGCATTCTCCTGACTTACCGGCGAGATCGCCATCTTGAGTTGCACCTGCTCGCCTTCGGCGGTGGCAAAATCGAAGTGCATCCGAATGCGTTTTCCGGCGATTTCCGGGAAGTTGTGATTCTGATCGAACTTCCGCCAGAAACCTTTATATACCTGATTTTTGTCCAGATTTTTCTGTCCGTACGATTTGAAGGGTTTCGAGAAGGATAACGCGAAATATTCCGTGCGGGTGCGAGCCCAGCCATTGGTCTGACGATACCCCGTCAGGAGCGAATCATTAATAACCCGAACGTAGGTCCAGACTACTTTATCATCGTAGTTATAAATACCGGAGGCCAGATCAAGAATAATGTGGGAATCGTTCGATTTCGGGAAGGTGTATCGGTGAAACCCGACCCGTTTAGACGCCGTTAACTCCGCCAGAATATGATCATCATCCAGCTTGACTTGGTAGTAACCGGCCTCGGCCACTTCATTTTTATGCGAGAAAGCCGAACGATAACCCGTCTTCGGGTCGGCCGCTACGCCGGGGTTCAACTGCAGTTTCCCCTGCGTGGGCATGATGAGAAAGTCCCCCAGATCCGAGTGTCCGGTTCCGCTGAAGTGGGTATGACTGAAGCCGACAATAGTTTTGTCCTCGTATTTATACCCCGCACAGTATTTATACACGTCGCCATTGTACCGGCCGTTCAGCTCATAGGAGATCGTGTCCGAATCCGGGCTTAACTGCACGGACCCAAAAGGCACGGTAGCCCCGGGAAAGGTATGCCCCATTTTCTCCGTGCCAATCAGAGGCTTCACATAAGGCACGAGGTTCTTTTGAGCGAACGTAACGAGTGCCGCGAACTGTAATCCCAGCGTAAAAATGATTCGCATCTGTTTTTTCTTAAAAAATTAAAGTTTTTGAGGATTATTCACGGCTTCGGGGACTTATACATGCATCAAAAGGTCTGTTGCCCCATCCGTCTGGCTTGGGGTTAGCCAACTGATTTCTTACAAATTATAGCATTTAATACGTATTTAGAACTCTTGTAAGAGCAACATTTTTTATTCCTGTTACTTCGCAAATAACCTCTGAGCATAGACGAATGATCTACAAAAAAAGCCTCCTGCATTGGGTACAGAAGGCTTTTCAGCAATCAGGAAACCAGCTCTTTCACTGGTTCTGGTATTGCTTTTTCTGCCTGATTCAGCTTAGTAACTGAAGTAAGTAATCCCGAAACCCTGCTTGTGCTGCGAGCAGGGTTTCTTTTTAGGATTGAGGAACAGGAGCCTGCTCTGAGATCAGTTTCTCTGCTTTTAGTTCTTTCCAGACCTCGGACGGAACTTTTGTTTTCATTGAAATGGCATTTTCAGCCGCCTGCCGGGCCGTCCGGGCTCCGGGAATCACCGCTGCCACTACCGACGGAGCCGCTGAAAAATGCAGAGCAACCGTCCGTAAATCGGTTCCGTGTTTTTTCGCGATTGCCGCAATTTTCTCCCGCTTTGCCTGATAGCCTTCGGGCATTTTCCCGCTGTAATCGTACCGATCCACTCCTGCCAGAAAACCAGCATTCAGCGGGGCCCCTACCACAATCGAAACGTCTTTTTTCTCGCAGGCCGGAAACAGACGATCCAGAGCATCCTGGTGGTGCATGAGGGAATACTGCGTGGCCGACAGGCAAATGTCCGGGTCAGCCACTTCGAGCGTTTTCAGAATGGGTTCAATGGTATTCACTCCCAATCCCCAACCTTTAATGAGGCCCTCTTCCCGCATTTTAGTTAACTCGGGCATGGCCCCTTTGGCGGCAATTTCGAACTGCTCAGTCCAGCGTTCTTTCAAATCCCCATTATCGGGCGATAAATCGTGAATAAACACTACGTCAATACTCTCCAGGCCCAGCCGCTGCAAACTGTCTTCTACCGAACGTCGAACTCCCGAAGCCGTGTAATCATAGGTATGCGTAAAGGGCGACGGATTTTGCCAGAGAGCCCTGGGGGGAGTTTTAGTGGCTTTCAGTAAGCGACCTACCTTGGTAGAAAGTACATACTCTTCCCGTTTCTGGTTTTTAAGACAATGCCCAAAACGCCGTTCACTCAGACCCAGGCCGTACCAGGGTGAGGTATCAAAATAACGAACCCCTTCGGCCCATGCGGATTCCAGAGCCAGCTGAGCATTTTCGTCGGAAGTAGGTTTAAAACCGTTACCAATGGCAACTCCGCCCAATCCCGAATGGAAAGGCAGACGATAGTGTTTTTTGTTTGGATTTTCAGACATGTCCGTATCTGTAAAAGAAGTTTTAGTCCAGCGTGGAGCCATCCAGGGAGCCGTAGCGGAACAAACCGCCCCTTTGACCAAATTAGATAAAAAGTTTCGTCGGGTACCCATGGATTTCGTGGATTAGAACGGTGGATTAATCGTTTAAATCATTAAAAAACAAGTATTCCATTACTGTGTTCCTGATCGGGTTCTGCCCCTATTCCGAGGCAGATGGTCTAAAAAAATTGTTTTTAGTACACTGTGCTTCATCAAGAGTTGCGTAAACATTCTACCTTAGACACCTGAGTTCTCTTAACATAAGCTATGTTTATGTTATCTTTCCCGTACACTTAACCAATAACCAATGCCCGGCAGTGATAGGCCTTCCAATCAAGACTCTTCCCCTGAACTAATGCAATTACAGCTTGCTTTGGAGGCTGCCGGAATGGGCACCTGGAGTTATGACTCCCAGAACCAGAAAATCTGGCTTAGTGTCATTGCTCAGTCGCTGATGGGTTATTCCAATGACGACCCCATTGCTTTGGCTGAATTTCTGAAACTCATTCACGCAGACGATCGGCAGCGACTGTCTGAAGCCCTCCTTGGGAGTGATACCCGCAGCCTTGACCTTGAATTCAGACTTCATACCCATCAGAGGCGGCGATTAAAGGGAAAAGCCATTCCGCAGGCGGCTCCTTTCGTTTGTACCGGCATTATTGAGGAGTCCCCGACCATTTTCCTGCCTACAGACTCGCTTTCCAGGCTGGCTTTTCAGAACCAGGAGGTTGGGTTTTGCACGGTATATGTTAAAACGGATGCCATTGATTATTCTCCCTCCTACGCCTGGATTATGACGGGTAATGCGGAAGCCCGACTGACGCGTTTTGCCTTCGTAGAATCCATTCATCCCGAAGATGAGTTACTCAGACAGGCGGCTTTTTCAACAGTCACCCAGACGGGACAACTTTCTTATGAACCCCGGGTCGTCTGGCAGGATGGCTCGATTCATCGCATCCGGGTGACCGCGACCTGCCATTTCGATGCGGACGGAAAACCGGAACAGTTCAACATTATTGCTACTGGCATCCGGGAGTCTTCGCTGGAGCGTGCTTTTTCGGATACCTATCAGCGGTTTCAAACTCTGATTACGGCCTCTCCCATCGCCATGGGTCTGATTTCAGGAGAAGAGATGATCGTGGAGACGGCTAACGCGGCTCTGTTTCAGCTACTCGGGAAAGGCCGTGAAATTATCGGAAAACCCGGTCTCACTACGCTTGCCGACTGGACGGACCATCCTTTCCTTCAGGATTTACAAAGAGTTCACCAGACGCATCAGCCCTATACTTCTCCCGAAATTTCGGTTCATCAGCAGTATTACCAGTTTCATTACACCCCCATTCGAACGGAAACGAATGAAAAAACGACCCTGGTAGTGGCCGTTGATATCACCAGAGAAGTTCAGAATCGCCTGCAACTGGAAAGCAGTCAGCGTCAGTTACTGAGCTATTTTGAGCAGTCTCCAGTTGCCATTGCCATTATAAAGGGTCCAGATTTGACGTTAGAGATGGCCAATTCCTTTTATGGAGAACTGGTAGGGCGGGCCCCCGAAGAAATCATAGGCAAGCCCATGCTGGAAGCCTTACCTGAGCTGGCTGGTCAGGGTTTCGATCAGCTTTTGCGGGAAGTCATGCACAGCGGCGTTCCATTCGTGGCCTACGAGATGGCCGCTACTCTATTAAGAAATGGGGTTCTCGACACGATCTACGTAGATTTAACGTACCAGCCTCAGTACGAACTTCATCCGGATACCCATCAGAAAACGATAACGGGAATTCTGATCGTAGCCACCCACGTAACCGAGCAGGTGAAAGCCCGCAAAATAGTGGAAGCCAGCGAAGCCCGCCTCCGTTCCATTCTGGCTACTTCTCCGGCAGCGATGGCTCTGTTCGTGGGTCCTGAATACCTCATCGACTTACCTAATCAGGCCTTCATTGACAGAATCGGTCAGGGGCCGGATATTGCCGGAAAACCAATTCTGGACGTGTTACCGGAAGGTCGTGATCCGTCAACGCTCCGAAGTCTGGAACTGGTGTACGAAACCGGAGTCATGCAGCAAATCTTCGGGGCTCAGGTAAGTTCTGTAAAGCATGGGGTGATGACGCATCAGTACTACAACAGCAGTTACGCCCCCCTGAAGGATGAAAATGATCAGATATATGCGGTTCTGTACATGGCCATTGATGTCACCGAAGTCATCCTTCAGCGTCAGAATGCCCTTGAAGCCCAGGCGACTTTACTGGGGGCCGTTGAACTGGCCGAGTTGGGCACCTGGGAGATAGATTTTCGAACGCAGCAAATTACATTTTCCAGCCGCTTACGCCAGTGGTATGGATTCAGTGAAGACGAAATCCTTACGCCGGAAGCCACTTTTTTTGCCGTTAAAGAAGGAGATGCTCCCCGACTGGAACAAACATTTGAAGCAGCCTTCTACGCCGGCGGCTCTTACGATGTAGAGTTTACGTTGAAGCCAGACCGGACCGGCGTGGAACGAAGCCTGCACGCTCAGGGTAAGATCTTCTATGATTCCGAAGAAAAACCCTACAAAATCAGCGGTACTACCCGTGACGTCACTAAGCAACGAAAGATCCAGCTGGCTCTGGAATTACAGGTGCAGGAACGAACCGAAGAATTGGCAGCCGCTAACGAAGAACTACTGAATATCAATACAAAACTGGCGGAATCCAATGGGCATCTCATGCGTTCAAACGAAAGTCTGGAACAGTTCGCCTACATTGCCAGCCACGATTTGCAGGAGCCCCTGCGTAAAATTCAGCAGTTCGGTGATTTACTCAAGAAAAATTTCCAGTCTTCGGCCCAGCAGGAGTTACTCTACCTCAACCGGATGCAGGATGCCGCCAGCCGGATGTCCATGCTCATTTATGATCTGCTGACGTTCTCACGAATTTCCAGTGATACCCTTACGCTTCGGACTACTTCTCTGAATGAAATCATAGATCAGGCCCGCGAAAACCTCTCCGTGGTTATTGAGGAATCAAAAGCCCGCATTGAGCTGGATACGTTACCCATCATTCAGGGCGATGCCTCTCAATTGCGTCAGTTATTCCAGAATTTACTAAGCAATGCCCTGAAATTCAGTAAGCGTGATTTATTGGGCAACCCCACTATTCCCGAAATCCGTATCCGCTACCATAAGCTGAAAGCCATCGAAGTACCTTCGGGTGTTAAACCCCTCGTGCAGGCTTTCTATTACCATCGGATTGATCTCGAAGACAATGGGATTGGTTTCGATGAACAATACCTGGACCGGATTTTCCAGGTTTTTCAGCGATTGCACGGCAGAAACGAGTTTGCCGGAACGGGCGTCGGTCTGGCTATTTGCCAGAATGTAGTCAATAATCATGGGGGAGCCATCACTGCCCGAAGTCAGCCCGGGCAGGGTTCCGTATTTACCGTTTATTTTCCCGTATATTGATGCTTCATAGCTAACCTTCCCTGCCTAACTTTTAAATCCAGCTCCTGTATGTCACTTCAATGGATGAAAGTTGTACTGATTATTCTTTTGGCTGCGGTAAGCGTAGCTTTGATGATCCGTTATCTGGATATAACTTCGATAGCGTGCAGTTTCGCCCTCAATTTCGTGCTCATGTTCTGGTTTACCCTGTTTGAGTCGCAGCTTAAACCCGGCCTGAATTCCAGGTATTTCCAGTCAGCCCCTTTTGAGAAGCAGGGACATCTTTATCGAATGCTGGGAGTAGAAGCCTACCGGGCTGTTTTAACCAAAATTGGCTGGGAGAAAATGAGGCAACAGCAGACGCCCATCAAAAAAAATCTCTCCAGCCTTCAGGCGTACGAGCGGGCCTCCCGCGTAGCCGAAACGGGCCATCTGGTGATCGGATTCCTGGTGCTGGTCCTTACCGGATATGTGGCCCTTACCCATTCCCTGGCGGAAGCCCGCTGGCTGATTTTGTTTAATGTATTGTTTAATATCTATCCTATCTTACTGCAACGGTACACCCGCCCCCGGTTGCAAGGCACGATCCGGAGGTTTCAATCTGCCCGTACGGTTAGTGCCGTAAGTCATTCATGAACGAACTACGTTCCCTCACTATTTCGAAGACCGGATTTTAACGCCTGCCATGATACCGCCTCTATCGCCCCCTGTATGGCCAATCCTTATGAGTAACCTTAGTATTCTGGCCTTTACTATTGAAGATTTTGATATAGTTTTGCTGGTATTTCTGGCTCCTTTTCTACTGTACTTCCTGATTCAGAAGTATGCGGGCAGAAAAGATCAATAACAGTAACTAACCTTCTCTATGAAGAACGTATTATTTTGTTTAGTGGCTTTTGCTTTGCTGATTTTCTGTTCGTGTACCAGGGTCAGAGAAGAACCCGAGGCATTTCCCAGGCACCTGGTCTATAGTGGCGTTAAAGCCAAGGGAAAAATCCGGCTGTTTTACAACAAAAAGGAAATCACCGATCAGGCTGAGATAAACCGGGTGTTGAGTGATACTTCCACGCGATTGGGCAGAAGCTTCAAAGACCTTGCTGTTAACCTTACCTTTCCCCTGCACAAAGCGGGTGATACCCTGCTCACCTTTATCCATCCAGATACGGTGCGGCTTAGCAATAGTCTCTATACGTCCGTTTTACAAAACCGTACGTTTACGTTTACCAGTATCAACCGCCTCGCTTACAATGGAAGCCCCGGCGAAATTGACCCTTTCGCTTTCGGCAAACATAAACCAATACAAGGGCCTTCGTTGCCCATCCTTACGGGCTTTACCCATAGTGCCTATCCCGTAAGTATCGCGTATGGGGATAATAGTTCGATGGAGTTACCGGTAATGGGCCATATCTTCAAACGAGTAACAAAGAATGGCTCTTCCTATTCAGGTAAAGTGAGCTCCGTTAATGGAGTTTTTAATGAATTTGACGAAACGTTTGTTTCCAACATGCAGGAGGGAGATACGTTACTTATTCAGGAATACATCTATGAGCTGAAAGTCCGATAATAGGGACGATCCATTCCAGCAAAAAACAGCCCGGTGAACTGCCGGGCTGTTTTTTTTGCTGCTGGTGAAAGAATACCGTGGAAGGTTATCGCTTCAGTAAATGAGAACGAAAGCTTGCCCGCTAACAGCCGACAAGCTTTACGTACAGACAAGCCATATCAGGTTGACACTTCTATCGGGTAAACAGGTGGGATGAATTCATGACTTTTACAGGAACTCCGTCAGCCGAATAGAAGCGTACCCCCTTGTGATTCTATTCAACTGACGGAGCGGCTCAAACCCGACAAGGAAAGCAGCCTTCCTGCGTAGAACCATGGGGCGTATGATCCCATGTTCTGACGTGAGCCTAACAAAGGTAGAGAGTTGTCCATAACTGTCCAATGGCCTAATCAGGTCATATTCAGCTACCTGATATTAGGGATAAGTAGCTGACAAGCAGCCTTTAAAACACCCAGAAAAGTCAGCCCGAATGAGCTAAGCAGTGATGAATCAGAGAAGTGACTGATGTAAGAAATGGGTAAATCCAGACCTGAGTCTAGCTATTTTTCCAGCCACTGAGCATGTACAGCTGCACCACCAGCCAGCCAAATCCAGCGAGCAGCGATAGAACAGCCATCCACTTTCGTCCGGGAAAAGATGCCTTACTAAAAAACAGAACAAATGCGTAGGCGATCAAACCCACGCTGCCCGCTACCAAAGCATAGAGACTAATCCACGAAGTCAGATGGATACCCAGACAAACCGTCACTACTGGAGCCAGTAATGCGAGCAGAATTAAACCACGATAGACAGCAAGTTTCATCATGCAGAGAGAATCCAGGGTTAACTACTCAAGTACCTAACAAAAGTCTTGCCAGCAGTAAAACAGACCATAAGATCCTCCGCCTGCTCCACTCATTCTCAGGGCCCCAGGAAGAGTTTTGAGTAGTGGAATTAGTTCTATCCGCATTCAGCCCCTGAACACTAATACCCCCGGGCATTCTATGGAACGCATCTTTCAGGGGTAATGGTTTACCATGAAACAGCCATGAACCCATCGATAGCAACTCCTTTAATTCTGGTCGTCGAGGACGATAAAGATTACATTGAACTATTGGAAATGAGTCACAAGCGTAGCAACATCACCTGTCACTACGTTTGCATTGAATCAGCTGAGAATGCGTTAAATTTCCTGAAAGCCAATGACCTTACCCCTCATATCATTCTGCTGGATTATGATCTACCGGGAATGAATGGCTTTGAAATGATGGAAGAACTGAAAAAATCCGACTGGATGGCCATTCCTGTTCTGATGTTTTCGATCCATAATCGGCCGGAGCTCATCAAAGAAGCCTACCAGCGAGGGGCAAATGCCTTCATTCCCAAGCCCGAAGGGTATAGCTCAATTATTGAGCTTTGGCATACGATCTGTTCTTTCTGGGGAAATCATGTCAGCCTGCCCAGACTGAATTAAGAAGACGGTAGCGTATCGTCTGGCAGGTTTATGAAGACGTTCGATAACGTTTCAGTAAGAAAGCAAAAATCCCTCTCAACATTCTGACGAGCAGAGTATTAAGAGGGATGACCAGTACCCAGAGCCGGAGTCGAACCGGCATGCCCGTGAAGGCAATGGTGTTTGAGACCATCGCGTCTACCGATTCCGCCATCTGGGCATTGCGTGTCGCGTTTGGGAGTGCAAGTATACAACATTACCTGACGGCTTGGCAAGCTCTTTGGTAAAAAAGTTTTTCCTTTCGGCACTTTCACCTGTAAATCAATCGAATGACTCTTACTCGTACCGCAGGGCTTCAATGGGATCCAGCCGGGAAGCTTTCCAGGCGGGATAAAAACCCGAGAATAAACCCACCATGATGCAAACACTGATGCCAATCATGAGCCATAACCAGGGAACGATGAAACTGGCCGTACCCTGACTTAACAATTGCGAGACTACGTTGCCAAACACCATGGCCAGCACAAGCCCGGCAATTCCACCCAGTACGCAGATGACAATGGCTTCGATTAAAAACTGCTGACGAATCCGGCTCGGGGTAGCTCCCAATGCCTTGCGAATGCCGATTTCCTGAGTTCGCTCAGTTACCGAAACCAGCATGATGTTCATCAAAGCAATACTAGCCCCTAACAGGGTAATAATGCCAATACCAAAACCGCCGTATTTAAGCTGCGTACTGGCTTCCTTGAAATTTTCAGCCACGGCATCTGCCCGCTCCACCTGAAAGGAATCCTCCTGCGTGGTGGGGTCCCGACGAATCTGTCGCATTAGCCCCCGGGCCTCTCCCATCAGTACTTCAATGCGGTTCAGCCCAGGAACACTCGTAGTAATGGCAAAGGATAATTCCCGGCTGCCCGCCAGTTGCCGGGCGGTTTCAATGGGAATATAAATCCGGCGGTCATCTCCCCCACCCGTCAGGTTCCCCTTTCGTTCCAGTAAACCAACGACCCGGAATTTAGTCCCTAATACCGTAATGTCCTTGCCGATGGGCTTAGCCGTTCCAAAAAGGTTCGTGGCAATTTCAGCCCCCATGATCGCTACGTGGGTTGACATGGACACATCGCTGGCCGTCAAGTTCCTGCCTTCCTGAAGTTTATAACTCTTGACCGCAAAAAAATTCTCGTCAATCCCCATGACACTGACGTTGGGATTACTTTTTTTACTTTCAAACTTTACCTGAGCGGCACCCGTTACCAGCGTGGAAAGCGATACGGTAGCTCCGAAGCCAAAGCGTTGCTTGTATTCCTGGGCTTCCCGGTACAGAATAGAGCCAAACACTTTCTGACGACGTCCCCCGATGCGAATCCCCATTTGTTCACCCTCGGAGATATCAAAGGTATTGGCTCCCAAGCCAGCAAAGCTGTTATCAATACTACTCTGGATGCCATCAATGGCGGTCAGGATACCCACCAGGCTACTGATTCCCACGGCGATGATCAGAGAAGTAAGAATGGTTCGTAACAAATTCGCCCGAATGGATCGTAAACCTTCTCGGGTATTTTCAAGCAAATTCATAGATTGCCCCTTGATTATTTCTAATTTCGGTTAAATTCATTAGTTCAAGAACCCTGATCTATCCATCGTATATGATCTAAAGGTCAAAATTCGTTCCTGAATTTGAAAACTACTGCACCAATGAAACGACTAATCGTTCCGTTCATCCTTTTCTGGATGATTTGCGGTTCGGCTCGGGCCTCGCAAATACTGATTCCGATGGATGAATCCCAGAAAAACCACCTTAAAGCTTACGGTCTGGCGTATTGGGTTTTAAAAAACTACGAAACCGAAGTGGAGTGGTTGCTTAATTATCGGGGCGGCAGTTTCATGGTACCTGAAAACCAGAAATTTCAGAATGAGCTGGTCATTCGGGGCATCAGTTATGAAGTCATTTCGGACGGTCAGGCTCAGCAGATTCGCCAGGAATTGCAGCAGCCCGATGTCAACATGGACGTTGTGAAGCTTCAGAAAGCTCCTAAAATCGCCGTCTATAGTCCCAAAGTAAACCAACCCTGGGATGATGCCGTTACGCTGGTTCTCACGTACGCCGAAATCCCTTACGAAACCGTTTATGATGATGAAGTCATGAGTGGCAAGTTACCTACGTATGACTGGCTGCACCTGCACCATGAAGATTTTACCGGACAAATGGGCAAGTTCTGGCAGCACCGGAATTACCCTTATTACCAGGCTCAGAAACGGCAGGGCTTACAGTCAGCGGCCAAATACGGGTTTTCGACGATTCCGGAACTGAAGTTCAACGTAGCCAAAAAAATTCAGGAATTCGTTTCCGGTGGTGGCTATATGTTTGCCATGTGTAATGCCACCGATACCTACGATGTAGCCCTGGCCGCCAATGGTGTTGATTTCGTCGATCCTTTTTATGACGGAACACCCGCCGATCCGAACATCAATCAGAAACTTGACTTCTCGAAAACCTTTGCATTCAAGGATTTTAAAGTCATTCTGGATCCGTATCAGATTGAGTTTTCAACCGTTGACAGTCAGCCCGAAGAACGCCGGCTGATGGAATCCAACGATTACTTTCAGCTGTTCCAGTTTTCAGCGAAATGGGATGCCGTTCCTACCATGTTAACTCAGAATCATACCACTACGGTGAAAGGGTTTATGGGACAAACGACGGCCTTCAAGAAAGAATACATCAAGCCCGAAGTACTTATTCTGGGGGAAAACCGCTCCGTTGGCGAGGCCCGTTACATCCACGGAACCTTCGGCAAAGGTTTCTGGACTTTCTACGGCGGTCACGATCCCGAGGACTACCGCCACGAAGTGGGCGAAGAACCTACGGATTTGAACCTGCATCCTACTTCCCCGGGATACCGTTTAATTCTCAATAATATTCTTTTCCCGGCCGCTAAAAAGAAGAAAATGAAGACCTAATAAAAAATCCCAGTCAATACTGACTGGGATTTTTTAGTTCATTACTTCCCTCAACGCCCCCGGCCAAACCAGGCTTTTACGTCGTGCTGAGCTTCGATGTTATTCTGAACAGACTTGGGTAACTTCGTAAAAAAGTCGATACCGGTCTTCTTTTCAACCTCATCAATCGAGGTGGTAAAATCCTGAAGAACGACATTTACAAAAGCCTTATTCGCAATGAGAAAGGCAATGGCTTGCTGCTTGTGCGGATCGTAGATCAGCTTGTAGTAATATTCGGGAATCGCAATTTTCGTACTTTTTCCGACCGTAGGCAGTCCTTTGCGAAGTACGGGTCCGGTCACAATGACCAGGTCGCCGCGTTTTTTGCTCCAGCTTCTCACCTTTTGCTCGATATTATTCCAGATTCCGGTATTGAGTTCGTGCAACTGCGGCGACATGTTGCTCATGTAAAAACTCTCATCCTTCAGCTCCTGATCGTAATTAAAATCGCCCGCCGGAGCCAGGTGACCCCGGTCATAACCCGTATTGGTATAATCATTGGGTAAAGCCGTTTTGGTTTTCACCAGGGGATCGGGCTGAAAGTTATTAGCTCGCTTGGCATTACCCTTTTTGTTGAGTAACAAATGAACCACCCAGGAGGGTTGCTCGTAGTCTTCCTGATAATCAAGTATATACCCTCTTCTTCGGATGATCTGATCATTCTTGTTGTAAGCAGGCAGATACTCGTCCATGGATTCCAGGGTAGAACTGCTGTTTTCTGCTCCGCTCTGCGTGCTGCTTTGCTCCTGTACATCCGAAGCTTCCGAGTCGTACTCTTCTTTCCGGTTCTTTTGCCGCTTCGAATCGGTTTCCTGACGAGTATCAACCGGACGCGTTTCCGGCGGACGCTTCCTACCCATCAGTTCATACAAGTCTCCCTTGATCACTTTAAACGGATGCGGCTGATTACAATACCGGAGGATCAGTCCAATACCCACTAAAAACAAAATAAAAACAAAGCGATTATTACGCATCCCTCTCGTACGTGCCATTTCAACTAAAATAACGGATTCTAAAACGGGTGTAAAGATGAGCCGTTTTTATCAAATCAGTTTAGTTTACGAGGATCTGTTTACAGTTTTTAGTTAGGTTTATTACCTTTTAGTCCAATTTCTTACTTACCTACCGATCTTCGTGTTTCTAACTATACCCTTATGACTCCCGAATCTATCCGCGAAACCAGCGAGTTCATACAAAATCAATTACCCGATTTCAAGGCAGAAGTTGGCATCATTCTCGGAACGGGACTCGGGCATCTGGCTCAGGAAATTGAGATTTCCCTGGAAATTCCCTATCAGAGTCTTCCACATTTTCCCATATCTACCGTTGAAACGCATTCGGGCAAGTTATTGCTGGGAAAACTGGGTGGAAAATCGGTCATCTGCCTGCAGGGTCGCTTTCATTATTATGAAGGTTACTCCATGCAGGAGGTCACTTTTCCGATCCGCGTTCTGCGTGCCTTAGGCATTGGATACCTGTTAATTTCCAACGCTGCGGGTGGCCTACGTCCTGATTTCAGAACCAGTGATTTAATGATTATTGAAGATCATATTGCGTTGTTTCTACCCGAAAGTCCGTTACGGGGCAAAAACCCGTCGTCGTTTGGTCCCCGCTTCCCGGACATGAGCCAGCCTTATGATCCCGGGATGATTGTTCTGGCCAAAAACATTTTGAACGAACTGGGCGTGCCGGTTCATTCCGGAGTGTACACCAGCGTTCAGGGGCCGCAGCTGGAAACCAGAGCCGAATACCGTCTGCTTCGTCAGCTCGGCACCGATGCCGTGGGCATGAGTACGGTTCCTGAAGTAATTGTGGCTCACCAGGTCGGGATAAAAGTTTTTGCCTGTTCCGTCATCACGGATTTGTGTTTTCCGGAAGCCCTGAAAGAAGCTACATTTGAAGAAATTCTGGCCGCCGCTGCTCAGGCAGAGCCCCACCTGACGCAACTCTTTATTCGATTAATCCAGCAGATCTCCTGAGGTTTTGTATCTTTCGGTTCCTCTACACGCCTTCGGGTTTGACCGCCCGAAGGCAGACATAAACCTCTATGAACCGAAGAACTTTTCTGGAAAGCACCTCCAAAGCTTCTCTGGCCTTTTCGGCCGTACCTTTATTATCCTCTTTCGTGCGGACGGAAAAATATAAAACGGCTCTGATTGGCTCGGGCTGGTGGGGTATGAATATTCTGCGTTGTGCCGTTCAGGCGGGGCAGTCGAAAGTAGTAGCCCTCTGTGATGTAGATACCCGCCAGATCAAATCCGCTCAGGAAGAACTCCGCAAGCTCACCAGCGATCAGCCCAAAGTCTACCGGGATTACCGTGAAATGCTGGCGAAAGAAAAGCCCGAAATTGTAATTGTAGCCACACCCGACCACTGGCATCCACTCTCCTGCATTGCCGCCATCGAGTCAGGAGCTCATGTGTACGTGGAAAAACCCATCAGCCACACCATTCTGGAAGGCCGGGCAATGGTCAATGCGGCCCGAAAACATAACCGTACCGTGCAGGTGGGCACGCACCGCAGGGTATCCCCGCACAACATTTCCGGGATGGAGTTTCTGAAATCAGGGAAGGCCGGAAAGATTGGCATGATCCGGGCTTTCGTACATTACGGCGGTGGGACCGGCGAAAAAACACCGGCCCAGGAACCCCCGAAGGAACTCGACTGGAATTTCTGGTGTGGCCCCGCACCCGTCGCCGACTATCACCCCAGTATTCACCCCAAAGGATTCCGGCACTTTCTGGATTACGCCAATGGTCAGCTCGGGGACTGGGGCATTCACTGGCTGGATCAGATTCTGTGGTGGAGCGAAGATCCGCACCCCAAACAGATTTATTCCACGGGCGGACGGGCCATTCGGAACGATGATACCGACGCTCCCGATCATCAGATTGCAGCCTGGAAGTTTGACGATTTTACCGTTGAATGGGAACATCGGCTTTTCGGAGGAAATGAAGCAGAAAAAGCCAATGTAGGTTGTTACTTCTACGGAACCGAAGGTACCTTCCACATGGGCTGGACCGACGGCTGGACCTTTTACCCCAGTAATAAAAACAAGCCAACCCTTCATCAGGACCCCAAACTGGACTTGCCCGATCAGCAAAACATTGCCGGACTCTGGCGTAATTTTCTGGACTGTATTGAAAGTGGAAAGAAGCCCATTTGCGATATAGAAATCGGACAGCGTTCCACGAATATGGCCCTGCTGGGAATGCTTTCCTATAAGCTGGGCCGAAGTATCAACTGGGATGGCACCAAAGAACAAATCCTAAACGACGACGAAGCTACTAAACTTCTCAAACGAAACTACCGCGGAGAATGGAAATACCCGGTCTGAAACCGATCTCCATTCATCGTACAACTGTCGCTGCCAGCTTTTCTGCTGGCAGCACCTAGTTCGGTCCTTATTACTTAAGTGTTGCTTCGATCAGCCCAATAACTCCCGGCCAGCCACTATTCCCTACAGCTCCCATTCATCGACCCAGCGTTGGTATGCTCCCTTTAGCTCCCGCAGGGCGTGAAAATCCTTGGCAGCTTCTGCTTTCCGGATGCCCTGTTCGTAAATCGTTCGGGCTTTTTCTTCTTCCTCCTGCTCGGCCCAGAACTGGGCGGCGTGGTAATAGGTGGGTACGTAATCCGGAAAATCCCGGATTAACTTATCGAAGCCTTCGCCCGCCTTTTCAGGACTCGTTTTCTGATATTCCAGCGTTAAGGCGTACCAGTTGAAGGGATCGGTGGGCTCTTCTTCACAAAAATTTATTAATAATTCCAGACGATTCATGGTATCTCTATTGACATGAAAACTTTAAGTCAGGCTTCTTTCCTGGACGGGTTGCGAAGATAGTCATGAACCAGAGGACTCCAAGAAATGCGACTCTGTCAGCTTGAGTTGCCCGACGGCGGCCCGTATTCCTGACAAAATTGACGTACGAACAATTGGTATAGTCTTTTCGTTACACCCTTTGTAACTCCTGAAAGGCATTATAAATCGGAATAAGACGGGTCTGGTTTCCAAAACTCGGCGGGTCTTGTTACTTTTGCCTACCTTTCTAAATAGAGGTCGTAACCAGTGGAAAAAATCAAGTTAGAGATTTTAGGTCTTTCTCCGAGTCAATCACAGACCGGATCATTTGCTCTGATATTGGGTGAAGAATTTGGTAATCGTCGATTACCCATCATTATTGGAATGTTCGAAGCCCAGGCAATTGCTATCGAAATTGAAAAGATAACCCCGAATCGTCCCATGACGCACGATTTATTTAAATCGTTCGCCCAGGGGTTTCATTATAAAGTCACTGAAATCGTGATTTCTGATTTGCGGGAAGGGATCTTCTTCGCTCAGATTGTCTGTACGGATGGACTGAAAGAACGCGTGGTGGATGCCCGCCCGTCGGATGCCATTGCGATTGGTCTTCGGTTCAATGTTCCGATCTACACGTACGAGAATCTGTTGTCTGAAGCGGGAATTGTCGCCAATGAAGGTTCTTCCGGCGAAAAGTCATCGGAACCTGCTACGCCCGCTTCCGCAACCAAGCCTTTTCCCGATCAACTGAAAGACAATTCAACCGAAGATTTGCACAAGATGCTCGATCAGGCTCTGACCAACGAGGAATACGAAAAGGCCGCCCAGATCAGGGACGAGATTAGTCGTCGTAACTAGCGTTCGTTAAAAACCCTTAAAAAGAACAGGAATCTCCTGCTTGCATTGAGAAACATTTATTTTTGTCAGGATTGTCTCGTATGGCCACAGAAAAGCAACGAAAAAAGTATTTACCGAACCTTACGGTCACGGTTAGTTTAACCATTGCTCTGTTTCTCATCGGATTGTGCGGCTTACTGACGGTCATGGGCCGGAAGTTGTCGGAGGTCGTCAAGCAAAACATTGAAGTACAGGTTTACCTGAACAAAGACCTTACTGCCGAGCAATCCGAAAAAGTTCGCAGTCAGATTCTGGCGAAGCCTTACATAGCCCAGAAAGAGGGCAAACCTCAGGTGACGTTTGTTTCCAAGGAAGAAGCCGCCGATAAGTTCATTAAAGATACCGGCGAAAATTTCAAGGAGTTTCTGGGGGAAAATCCCCTCCGGGATGGGGTATTCATCAAAATCCAGGAAGATTTTTTCTCCGAAAACGGCCTGAAACAAATCAAGCTGGATTTGCAGAAAATTCCCGGCGTATTTGAAGCTACTTACGTCGAAAATTTCGTTGATGACGTGAACAAAAACATCACTAAAATTTACCTGGTGCTTTCTGTTTTTGTGGTGCTGTTACTCATCATCATTGTCGTACTCATCAATAATACGATTAAGCTTGCTCTTTATTCGCAACGCTTTACCATTCGTAGTATGCAGCTGGTAGGAGCCACGAATGGATTCATTCGTAAGCCTTTCCTGTATCGGGGACTTTTTCAGGGCCTGTTAAGTGCGGTATTTGCCTGCGGGTTAATTGCTATGATTATCAACCTGGGCTTCGAGTATCTGCCTGAAACCCGCCTACTGGTAGGCGATTGGGAAAAGTTAGGTATCCTGGCTCTGGCCTTAGCCCTGATTGGTATGTTCATTGGCTTTGTCAGTACCCTGCAATCCGTAGAACGGCACCTGCGTTCCTCGGTGGATAAACTCTACTAGGACATCCGAATAGATTTAACAGATATCGATCATAAATTTCATCTTTATGGCAACAGAATTCAAAACGAATCCCTTTGCGGCCCCCACCAACGACCCGCAGGCAAATGCCAGGGCTATGCCCTTCCATCGTAATAACTACCTCTGGATGATCATTGGTGTGGTCACCATACTAGTCGGCTTTCTGATTATGAGTATGGACAAAGAAGAATTTGGTTTTGGCTTTCTGGGTCTTACCCTAGGCCCCATTATTGTAGTGGCTGGTTACATCATTGAGTTTTACGCCATTCTGCAAAAGCCTAAAGCTTAAGTTTTGATCAGATTTGATTCGCTTGTACTAGGGGCTTCAGGCCTCTAGTACTTTCTTTGTTTATTCCGCCAGATTTACTTCCCGTTTAATCAACCTTTTCATGTCAATTCTGCACGCCATTATCCTGGCCATCATTGAAGGACTTACTGAGTATCTTCCCATTTCGTCCACCGGCCACATGATTTTGTATTCTTCATTTGCCGGAATTGCCTCTGATCCTTTCGTAAAACTTTTCACGGTGGCCATTCAGTTCGGGGCCATCCTTTCCGTAGTCGTCCTGTACTTCAAGCGATTTTTCCGTTCGTTTGACTTTTATATCAAGTTATTCGTAGCGTTTATTCCTGCCGCCGTTTTTGGACTGTTATTCAGCGATATCATCGATAGTCTGCTGGAAAGTGCCATGGGCGTAGCTGTTTCTTTGTTACTTGGAGGTATCATTTTGCTGTACGTAGACAAATGGTTCACCAACCCGGTTATTACGGAGGAAAAAGACATCAATTACTGGAATGCCTTCAAAATAGGTATGTTTCAGTGCATTGCCATGATTCCGGGCGTTTCGCGTTCAGGTGCTTCCATTGTGGGTGGGATGAGTCAGGGCATTAGCCGTAAGGCTGCCGCTGAGTTTTCGTTCTTCCTGGCCGTACCTACCATGTTTGCCGCAACCGGAAAGAAAATGCTGGATTACTTCATGGATGGGAACACCCTGACGGGAGAGCAGATTCAGCTGTTTGTCATTGGTAACGTCGTGGCATTCATCGTAGCCATGATTGCCATTCGTTTTTTCATCAGTTTCCTGACGAAATACGGATTTAAAGTATTCGGCTGGTACCGAATTGTGATGGGTATCATCATCATCGCTTTGTTATTGAGCGGTGTTCATATGGAAGTAGTTTAAAACAAGAGTCAGGTGAGTGAGGAACAGAAAGTCCCGGCAACGGATCCCGGAGAAGTCATTTTAATTGATAAGCCCCTGGGCTGGACTTCTTTTGCGGTAGTGAAAAAACTAAAGTGGGCCGCGAAGTATAAGAAAATTGGCCACGCAGGCACCCTGGATCCCCTGGCAACGGGCCTGCTGATTTGCTGTACGGGCAAAATGACCAAACAAATTGAAACGTATCAGGCTGCTGAAAAAGAATATACGGGTACCCTGGTGTTAGGAAAGACCACGCCTTCGGTAGATCTGGAAACCCCGTTCGACGGAGAATATCCGGTGGAGCACATTACTCCCGAAATCATCGAAAAAGCACTAGCTGAATTGACCGGAGTGATCATGCAGACCCCTCCTATTTTTTCGGCGGTTAAAGTGGAAGGCGTTCGGGCTTATGAATTGGCCCGCAGCGGTCAGGAAGCGGCCATCAAACCCAAACAGATTACCATTACTTCTTTTGAACTGGATCAAAGCCGTTTTCCCGAACTGGATTTCCGGATTGTCTGTTCCAAAGGCACCTATATTCGTAGTTTAGTCCGTGACTTCGGGTTGCTGTGCCAGTCAGGTGCCTATATGAAGAGCCTGCGTCGAACGCGTATCGGCGAGTTTCAGGTAGACCAGGCTATCTCGCTGGAAGATTTTGTAGAACAGCACCGCCCCGGTAGCGTACTCTACGAGCCCCGAATCAGACCCCTTTGAGTTTATGAAAGTATATCATGGTATAGAGGAATTTCAGAAACTTCCGAATGCAGTTGTCACCAGTGGAACTTTCGACGGTGTACACTTAGGTCATCAGAAAATACTGAATCGATTGATTGAATCGGCCCGTCAAATCAATGGCGAGTCTGTGGTTATTACCTTTTGGCCCCATCCCCGCATCGTGGTTTCGGCGGACAGTGCGGATTTAAAGCTGCTCAATACACTCGATGAAAAGATTGAATACCTGGAAGCTTCGGGCATTGATCATTTATTAGTCATTCCCTTTAACCGTGATTTTTCGTTACTTAATTCTGACGAATTCATTCGAAAAATCCTCATTGATACCATTGGCACTACCCGATTGGTCATTGGGTATGACCATCGATTTGGACGCAATCGCGAAGGTGGTTTTGATTACCTCCAGTCTCATTCGCATGAGTATGGCTTTGAAGTTGAAGAAATTCCCCGTCAGGACGTGGAACACCTGGCCGTCAGTTCTACCCGCATCCGGCAGTCCCTCCTTACGGGAGATGTGACGACAGCCGCGGCTTTCATGGGCCGGGCCTATACCCTGAGTGGAACCGTAGTGAAGGGTCGGCAACTGGGCCGCCAGTTGGGTTACCCGACTGCGAATCTGGAATTACCTGAATCGTATAAGCTGGTTCCGGCGGATGGCGTATATGCCGTTCGCGTGCGTTGGAAAAAGGACTGGTACGGCGGGATGCTGAGCATTGGCACGAACCCAACGGTGGAAGGAACCATTCGCACCATAGAAGTAAATATTTTTGATTTCGATACGGAGATTTACGGAGAAAAGTTAACCCTGGAATTGGTCATCTGGCTTCGCGGGCAAATTAAATACAATAGCCTCGAACCGTTAATCCAGCAAATCGGGCAGGATAAACTTGACTCGCTGACGTACCTGAAATCCTAAAAGAGAAAGGCCCGCTTGAGCGGGCCTTTCTCTTTTCTATTAATCCACCAGCTTGACGTAACTTCCGAGCCATTTTACTTCTGACTTTAACTGCCGGAAAATCTTCTGGACTTTGTCATCTTTCACGTGGCCTTCGAATTCCATTAAGAACCAGAATCCAAACCGATCTCCCTGACGACTGGGATGACTCACTAATTTCGTCAAATTGACATCGTATAACTCAAACTCCCGCAGACAGCGTGAAAGTGTTCCGGGTTTATCCGAATCCGGAAACTGGACAACCACCGTCGTTTTGTCATTCCCGGAAGGAACGGTTTCAAACTCTTTCGCTAAAATCAGGAATCGGGTCCGGTTCACGATGGAATCCTGAATGTTATTAAACAAGACAGGAACCCCGAAGATCTTACCCGCAATAGCCGAACAGATAGCGGCAGCGTTGGGATCTTCAGCGGCTAGTTTTGCGGCTTTTGAAGTGGATTCTACGGGTATAATCTCTACATCATAACCGCCAAAGTAATCGTCCAGAAAGCGTTTACATTGTCGGAAACCAATATCTTTCGAATAAATCCGCTGAATTTCGCTCAACTTTTCTGCTTTGGTTACAAAAGCGAAATGAATGGGCGTTACGATTTCTGCTCCAATCCGGATGTCTTTTTCATTGAGGTTATCCACCGTTTCGAAAACCATTCCTTCCTGATTGTTCTCAATCGGAACAACACCAAACTTCGCTCGCCCCGTTTCTACCGATTCAAACACGGAACGAATGGTGGGTAGAGCGTCATACTCACTCATGGCACCGAAACGCGATTCCGCAGCCTGATGGGTAAAACTACCTTCTGGCCCGAGATAGGCTACGCGTTCGGGCAATTCGATATTACGGGCAACGGCAAAAATTTCCTGAAAAATGGCCTCAATCGCATCTTTCTGCAATAAGCCTTCGGATTGAACGCTCAGGCGATCAACGATTGATTTTTCACGTTCAGGACGATAGATCAGTGCTTGCGAAGAGCGTTTCAGTTCTCCTACCTGCTGAACCACGTTCATCCGGGCATTCATCAGAGCAAGTAACTGATTGTCAATGGAATCTATCTGATTTCTTAATTCATCTAACGTCACAACAGGGAGGAGTTTAATGCGATGGTCTGCCGTTGGTTACTTCAGGCCTCTTAATTTTCGGGTAAAATTAAGTTGTTTTTGCGTGAGTATCTTTTCTTTCAGCAAAGTTCCCCAGGGTCTTTTGTAATTTTCAGGGTCGTATTTCCGGGCCCGCATGGTGTACTTCAGCCGATCCCAGAACTTCCCTTCAAATTCAACGGTATCGGGTAATAGCCAGTAAAACTCGGCCATGGTTCGTTTGAAGCGATCCGAAAACTGATGGTTAGTCTCCCGATCCAGATGCTCGTACATGTTAATGCGGTTCAGGAGAAAATGAGCCTGCCAGCGATGGTCCGTATTGCTTTGTCCGCCCGCGTGTTTCCGGTACACCGACATGACCTCGTCCATGTAACCGGCCGGTCCACGCTGAGTCATCAGAATATTCAGGGGAATATCGCCACTTTTCGACTGGGGCATCCAGGCTGGTAATTTGGGCAGGAAGGTTTTCCGCAGGACGATACTGGCGGTAGCCATAAACCAGGTTTCCTTATTACCAATCAGATCATCGACCGTCACCACTTTTTTCTGCGTGTGATCATTAATCAAATACGGTGGAGCACTATTATCCTGGTATCGGGCTTCCGCATTATGAAAACACATCGAAAAATCCGGGTGCTGATCCATGAAATCCACCTGTTTCTGAAGCTTCAGGGGATCAATCCAGAAGTCGTCTCCTTCACAAAGGGCCAGGTATTCGCCCTGACAGGCATCGTAGGTATCAATGAAATTATAGATAGCTCCGCGATTGACCTGATTCAGCAATAATCGGATTTTATCCGGGTAACGCTGCTGGTATTCTTTCAATACTTCCTGCGTATGGTCTTTGGAAGCATCGTCGCCTACTACAATCTCAAATTCAAAATTGGTTTTCTGAGCCAGAAAACTCTCCAGAGCCTCGGCAATGTAAGGCCCGTGGTTATAAGTAATGCAATAAACGCTAAGCTTTGGCTTCATAATCAGTAGGTAATAAATATCAGGAGTTCTGATATTCATCGCGGAGAAGACTCATTCCCAGGACATCGATAAACTGTCCGTTTTTGAAAAGAGACTTGCGGTAGATGCCCTCCCGCTGAAAACCGATGGATTCGTACAGGCGAATGGCCCGTTCGTTGTCCGGTAACACGGTGAGGTAAATGCGGTGAAGGTTTAAATCTAAAAACGCGTGATTCAGAATAGCCCTGGTGGCCTGACGCCCCAGGCCCTTCGACTGATGATTTTTCTCACCAATCATGATGCTGTATTCCGCCTGCTGATTCATACGGTCAATCTGAGTCAGCTGAACGGTTCCCACCAGAGAACCTTCGTCCAGAATAGCCAGCCGGACGGCTTCATTCCGGTGCTGCTGATAATAAGCAAACCAGTTCCGGTCGGCTTGCAGGCCAATGAACCGAAACTGGTTTGTTAAATACTGCATCACTTCCGGGTCGTTCCGCCACTGGTTAATGAACGGAACATCTTCTTCAATGATTTCTCTTACTTGAATCATGCTTTATTTTCAGCAACAACGTATACACTACTGCACAGATCAGGATAGACCATACCTAACTGGTAGCATCCTTCCATGTACTTATCGTCAATGATACCGGCTTCCAGAGCTTTGTCCAACTGAAAGTTAGCCAGGCCTTTGAAGAAAATACCACCGCGGTGAACGACGCTTAAACCGGCTTCCAGTACGTCTTTTTCCAGCGTATCCAGCGAATAAGTAATGCGGTGACCGTGTTTTACGTCCGCAGGAGTCAGGGCGGCGTTGTGCGTCAGAAAGCCCATTTTAACGGCAATCTGGCGTGAGCCTGCATTAGCATTGGGTACGATCAGGTATAAACGGCCCGTTGGCGTCAGGAAGTTTTTAACCCGTGCCATGATTTCAACGGGGTTGATGAGGTGTTCGAGTACGTGCATAATGAAGATGGCATCGTACTTCTCGTCAGACTCAAAGGTTTCGAACAAGCCGTTAATAAACTTCACTTTATCGCCTACCCGACCCCGAGTAATACTCAGGAATTCTTCGGCTGCGTCCACAACCGTCAGGTCCTCGAAACGCTTGGAAAGAATCGTCGTAAACTCACCGTACATACAACCCATTTCCAGTGCTTTGCCCTCCCGCATGAACGGTTCCAGCGTCCGCATCATATAATGACGCATACGACGGTCGAATTCATAATCGTCGTAATCGGCAGTGATTTTATTGAGGTTGTCATATTCAGCCTGAAGCGTCTGATCCATAATCTTGGTTGAATTTGTTTAAATGATAAACCCCTCCCGATTTTCAGGCCGGGAAGGGAAGGGTATATAATTTCAGAATAAGTTATTCATCAACAGGCTCTTAGCTAACCTAAGCAGGCGGAGTCCACGCCATTGTTTATTCGATTCGTCTGCAAGTTAAGGATATTAACCCTGACCTGGAATATACAGACGTTTTTCTGGTACCTGATACCACTCATCCAGATTGGCAGGAACCCGTGAGTTATAGCCTAAAAGTTGCTTGGCCATCGGAGAGAAATGCTCGACGCGATCGTAGCCAAAGTAACGGGAATAGTCGAACTGAGGCTTGAAGAAAGGCTTCGTGAACATAGGTGTCAGACCGCGACGAATCTGGTCCGTCTGGTTCGTACCGGCGGCATGCCATACGTTTGAATTAAAGAGCACGATGCTACCTTTTTTGGCAACGGCCTGCTCCGCAACCGCGAAGAATTCCTCGTCAGTTGGCTTTTCCGCGTATTTGTGTGAGCCGCTCATGAACCAGGTTGCTCCGTTTTCGGGCGTAAAGTCATCCAGCATCACCAGCATGTTCAGCATCAGCGGCAGATCACTGCTCCAGGTACGAATATCCCGGTGCACGTTTCCTACGTAAGAGGAGGTCTCTGCCTTGAAGTTCATGACTCCACCAAAGGAATTCAGAATATACGGACCATTGTCAAAGTAAACCGTCATGTAATCGTGCAGGGGCATTTCCTCTACGAATTTCATGAAAGGTCCTTCAAAAACAACCAGGTGGTGGGAGGTACCGGCCGTCCGGTTTACTACCCCGTTCTTAATCTGAATCTGGCGACACTCTTCAGTAGCTATATCCTGAGCTTTGATGAGCTCTTCCCGGAAACTATCTTCTAATACTTCGTTAAAAATTACCCAACCTTTGGTATCCATCTCAGACTTGAACGTCTCAAGATCCATTAATTGGGGGCTGGTTACTACATTGTCCATAACAGATTGGATTTGGTTTTTGCAAAGATAAAGTGGAACCCTTTCCAGAGGGGTACTGAAAAGTCACCCTATCATAAAATTATTATCACTTTTTGGGATGAACATTCCGGCAGTCTACCACAAAACACTGCTTAAAATGTATTTTTCCTATAAACCATGGTCTTGCCCGTCGCTACTCAAGGCTTTTTTTGGAATAGTCTCACTAAAAACTTCTAAACTATCCTTGCATAAAACCGCCGCAAATAAAGAATGTTTGAAGTTATACAAAAAACGCCTGATTCCATGGACAGGAATCAGGCGTTTTAAGGAATTCAGAGCTTAGGCAACCTCCAGGGTCTCTTCGACTTCATCCTTCTCGACTACCAGATTATCAATGATAAAACGCTGGCGGTCAGGCGTATTCTTGCCCATGTAATAACTTAATAACTTCGGAATGGTCGATTCTTTCTGCAAAATCACGGGTTCCAGACGCATGTCTTCGCCAATGAATTTACCAAACTCATCCGGCGAAATTTCGCCCAGACCTTTGAACCGGGTTACTTCTACTTTCTTACCTCCGGCACTCAGCTTCGCTACAGCCTTCTTTTTTTCTTCTTCGGAGTAACAATACGTCGTATCCTCGTGCTTCTTTGGATTCCGTACCCGGAATAAAGGAGTTTCCAGAATGTACAGGTGCCCATTCCGAACAATATCCGGGAAGAACTGCAGGAAAAATGTCATCAATAATAACCGAATGTGCATGCCATCAACATCCGCATCGGTAGCAATGACGATTCGATTAAACCGAAGCGTTTCCAGGCCTGCTTCAATGTCCAGAGCGTGCTGGAGCAGGTTGAACTCTTCATTTTCGTAAACGATCTTTTTAGTCAGCCCGAAACAGTTCAGGGGTTTTCCTCTTAGGCTAAACACCGCCTGCGTCTGTACATTTCTGGATTTGGTGATGGAACCCGAAGCCGAATCCCCCTCAGTAATAAACAAGGTGGTTTCTAGGCGGTCTTCGGCCTTGGCATCCGGCAGGTGAATCCGGCAATCGCGTAGTTTTTTATTGTGAACGCTGGCTTTACGAGCCCGGTCATTGGCCAGTTTTTTGATTCCGGCAATTTCCTTCCGCTCCCGCTCCGATTGCTCAATCCGCTTTTTCACGGCTTCTGCCACGGCTGGGTTTTTATGAAGGAAGTTATCCAGTTCCGTTTTCATAAAATCGACCACGTGACCCCGAACCGTCGGCGAACTGGGATCCGGCGACATATTGGTCGAACCCAGTTTCGTCTTCGTCTGAGATTCAAAGACGGGTTCCTGCACCCGAACTGAAACCGCCGCCGAAATACTCGAGCGAATATCCTCGGGAGCATAATCCTTTTTAAAGAACTCGCGAACGGTTTTAACCACGGCCTCTTTAAAGGCCGCCAGGTGCGTCCCACCCATCGTAGTATTCTGGCCATTGACGAACGAGTAGTACTCTTCCCCATACTGATTGCCGTGCGTCATGGCAATCTCAATGTCATTTCCTTTCAGGTGAATGATCGGGTAGCGAATGCTCTCCGGGTCCGTTTTCCGCTCCAGCAAGTCCAGCAGGCCTCGCTGAGCCACGTATTTCTGTCCATTAAAGACAATGGTCAGTCCGGCATTCAGATAGGCATAATTCCAGATCTGATTTTCGAGGTACTGAGGAATAAAATGGTAATTTTTGAAAACCGTATTATCTGGTTCAAAAATGACCTGGGTTCCATTGCGTTCTTTGGTTTCTATGGTGCCTTTGGACTGCTTGGCCAGTTCACCCTTCGAAAACTCTGCCCACTTGGCCTGCCCATCCCGAATGGCCTGAACTCTAAAGTAGCTCGAGAGAGCATTCACCGCTTTCGTACCTACGCCATTCAGACCCACGGACTTCTGGAAAGCCCCGGAATCATACTTTCCTCCGGTATTAATCTTGGAAACTACATCAATAACCTTCCCCAGCGGGATGCCACGACCATAATCACGTACTTCAACCCGATGTTCCGTAATCTTGACTTCGACCGTTTTGCCGAAACCCATTACGTGTTCATCAATGCAGTTGTCAATTACTTCTTTTACAAGCACATAAATCCCATCGTCTGCTGAAGATCCATCCCCGAGCTTACCAATATACATACCGGGTCTGAGACGAATGTGTTCCTTCCAGTCGAGCGAGCGGATACTATCTTCGGTGTAATCCGTTAATTTTTGTTCTGCCATTGTCAATTTTTCGTCCAACCGTTCGTTCTTCAAAAATAAGATTTGTTCAATTTCTATCATAGCTAAAAAGGTATTTTAGCTAAATGTTAATTATACCCGAGGTATCAAATATTAGGAATTTAGTGATTTACTTTGTGCGTTAAAGTGGATTTCCGTTAAAGTCATCTTTTAAAACTATTTATTTACCAAGTGAGTTTCATATACCAGCCCATCCGGGAAAAAATCAATTATCACCAAAAAAGAATCGAAATGTTGCCTTTATTTCGGCCTTGTGTATTGAAAAGCTTAAAAAATCCCTTCGCCTTCTCCACATTGAAAACCTACATCGTTATTGCACTGGTTCTTCTGGCTCAAGTGGTCAGAGCCCAGATTCCCCAACTTCCCTACCCCACTAACATACCGGGTGGTTTCCCTCAGGGTGTACCCACAAATGCTACTCCTTCTGGCACGCCTACCATGCAGAGCGATAACGTTCAGCAGCGGCAGGTGATTCAGGATGCCCGGACCAAAGCCCGGGAGGATTCGGTCCGTATTCTTCGGGCAGATACTCAGGAACCCGGTACGAAGGAACAGAAAATCAAGATCTTCGGAGCGGATATCTTCTCCAACAAAAGCCTGGACATTGCTCCCGTTACGAATATTCCAACGCCTAAAGGATACATCCTCGGCCCCGGAGATGAAGTAGTGGTTAACATTTACGGTGATCTTTACAAAGATGTTGACTTCAAAAAAACGGTTACTCCTGAAGGCGTATTACAACTGGAACAGGTAGGACCCGTATTTGTCAGTGGTTTATCCATTGAAGCCGCTACGTCTCGTTTGCGGGCCAAGCTTTCCAGAATTTATCCCATCGGGCGGGGCATGGACATGAACGTTCGCATCGGAAATATTCGTACAATCCGCATTAACTTCATTGGTGAGGTAGTTAACCCCGGTACGTACAATCTGCCTTCGCTGGCTACGGTAATGAATGCCCTGTATTTCTCCGGTGGCCCGACGGCTTCCGGTTCTTTCCGTACCATCAACCTGATTCGCAGAAATAAATTCGGTCAGGATACCATCATTCGAACCATTGACCTCTACAAGTACCTGACCAAGGGCTTACGGATGAGTGATATCAGTCTGAAAGATGATGACGTCATCCAGATTCCTCCTTATAAAACCCGGATTGAATTAACTTCCGGCGTAAAAAAGACGGGTTACTTTGAATTATTACCCGGCGAAAAACTAGGCAACCTTATTGATTACGCGGGTGGTTTCATCGAAGACGCGTACAAAAACACGATTGTTGTTCAGCGTATTACCAAAAATGGTCGTAAGTTTCTTGACGTAAAAGAAGACGAGGCCTACAATTTCGAAATTCAGAATGGTGACCGGATTGGTATTGGTAAAGTACCCGAGCGGGAAGAGAACATGGTGGTAATCAGCGGGGCGGTGTACCTGCCCGGCTCCTACCCTCTGGACCGCAACCCAACGGTAAAAGATCTCATCGAACGGGCGGAAGGAACCAAGCGGGATGCCTTTCTGGGCCGTGCTGGTTTATACCGTCAGAAAGATGACCTTACAGAAGAGTTAATTCCGGTTAACCTTTCCCGGATCATTGCGGGCAAAGACAGCAATATCGTCCTGAAACCCCTGGATCGTCTAGAAGTTGAGAGTGTAACTCAATTACGGGAAGGAATGCAGGTTCGTATCCTGGGCGAAGTAAATCTTGCCAAAGGGGATTCCAGCAAAGGCTATTTCCCCTGGTTTGAAGGCATGACCGTCGAAGATTTAATCATTGCGGCAGGTAACCTGAGAGCGGCAGCCTCTCCCAACCACATTGAAATCATTCGCCCCAAACGTCTGGACTCGGATGATCCTAAATTGATCACGTCCTCCCTTTCCGAAAGCTTTACGCTGGCCATCAGTAAGGATTTGCGTTTGACCGAAGCCGCTTCCAAGTTTCAGCTGAAACCTTTTGATGTGGTTTACGTACGGGCGTCTCCCAACTTCGAGAACAATCAGGAAGCTCGCATTGAAGGCCAGGTATTGACGCCTGGCGACTACGGCCTGATTGATCGTGATGAGCGTATTTCGGATCTGGTTAAACGTTCCGGTGGGTTAACGGCTTATGCGTACATCGAAGGAGCCTCATTGATCCGGAAAACCAAGCTTACTAAAATTGAGATCGATCAGCAGCAAAAAACGCTGGGTCAAATTGGCAATGACAGCCGTCGCTCTTCCCTGAATGCCGACTATGTTGCTGAAAACAAAGAAGAGGCGATTGGCATTGACCTGAAGAAAATTCTGGAAAAACCGCATTCTGACATGGACTTGATCCTGCAGGATGGTGACGTACTGAACATTCCCAAGTATAACCCAACGATTAAAATTGAAGGGGAAGTTCAGTTACCAACCACCAGCCGGTTTACGCGTGGTGTAGGCGTAGGCGAATACATTTCCAGAGCGGGCGGTTTTACGTCGAAAAGCGTGAAAAAGCGTACGTACGTAGTCTACGCGAACGGATTTGCCAAGAAGACAAAACATTTCCTGTTCTTTAACTCTTATCCTGAGGTGAAACCCGGTGCCCGCGTAATCGTTCCTCAAAGAACTCAGGCGGACATTACTTCTCAACAGGTGATTGGTGCGATTGCTCAGATTGGCGGTGCTCTTAGTGGTATCGTTGGTATCGTAGCCTTGTTAAGAACATTTAATAATTAAGAGAAGACCTTCATTGATAAAGAATAATGATAACTGAATCAACCAAACCCGTCCTGACCCCCAACGGAGAAGTTGCCGTTATTGAACCTGCCCCCCCTTTTGATCCCAGAAAACTGGTAAAAAGTGCGAAGGCGATTTTCGTAACAATTTTAAAGTACTGGTGGTTATTAGCCATATGTGTGGTTCTGGGTGCCGGCGGCGGCTGGATCTACGACCAGGTCAACGAAGTACCTGACAGCTATGAAGCCTCCTTCGTGTTTAACCTGGAAACGGGTTCCGGAGGCTCAGAGCTTTCCAGTTTTGCCAGTGCTCTGGGCATGAGTGGAGCTACCTCAAACGGAAACATCTTTTCGGGAGCCAACTTTACGGAATTATTCCGCTCCAAAAAGATTGGTAACCGCGTGATGATGACTCCCATTACCATTGGCAACAAAACCGATCTGTTAGTCAATTTTTATAAAAACCGCTCAGGAGCTTTACGCAGAACCAAAAACCCCGAGTTTCTGGAGAAGGAATTTACCTTTCCCAATAAGCCTCTGAAAGAGTACAACAGTACTCAAATGTCATACCTCAACATGTTTCGGGAGTATGCTTCTGCGGATCTGGAAATTGGTAACCTGGATCGCAAGTCGAGCTTCATGGAATTAACGGTAACGACGGATTCTGATACACTTTCGAAAATGATGGCGGAGACCTGGCTAAAGAAAATGACGGAGTTCTATACGGAAACCAGAAGTCAGAAAACCCTGGAATTGTTAAAGCTCCACAAACACCGCCGGGATTCTGTTCTTTCGGTACTGTCAGGGGCTGAACGTAAACTCGCCGCCCAGCAGGATTTTAGTCAATACATGATTATGCCTTCGGGACGAGTGAACGAGCAACGGATGACTCAGAATACAACGTACCTGCAAACGCTGTACATGGATGCTTTACGCAACATTGACGCTCTGCAGACCTCCCTCATCCGGGAAAGCCCCTTGGTGACCATTATTGACGAACCGACCTTCCCACTTTCCTCCGATCCTTACCCTAAAGGCAAGGCTATTAAAATTGGGATTGCTTTAGGACTTGTACTCTCGTTGGTAATGATGTTCCTGATTAATACCTATCAAAATATGATGAAAAAATTACAAGATTCATGACCCAGGAAACGATTATTGAACACGGTAGGTCGCAGAAGAATTACTGGGCTGAGTTTTGGAAATCAACTGAATTATTCTGGATTCTCGCTAAACGGGACATTACCGTTCGCTACAAACAAACGGCCCTTGGGGTAGTCTGGAGTGTCGTTCGCCCTATCCTTACTTCGGCGATTCTGTTTTTTGCCTTTGGTAAGGTAGCCGGTCTTCCCTTTGAAGAAGGCGTTCCGCCCAAACTGGCAACGTTTGCCGGGGTACTGATCTGGCAATTTTTTGCCAACTCCCTGTCACAGGTAAGCCATAGCATCGTTGGGAATTCCAATCTGGTATCGAAAGTTTACTTTCCCCGCCTGATTTTACCAACGAGTTCCGTTATGGTAGGCTTCGTTGATTTTTTAGTGGGGTTCGTGCTGGTGATTCCTATGTACCTGTATTACTTTTTTAAGCAGGGATTTCTGCCCTCCTGGCAATTGATCTTTATCCCCGTTTTCCTAGCAATGGCGTATTTAGCTGCCTTCGGATTTGGATTGTTGTTATCAGTGATGAACGTAAGATACCGCGATTTTGCACAGCTGACTCCCTTCATCATTCAGTTCGGGTTTTATGCCTGTCCGGTAGCGTACTCACCCATCAACATTGAAAACGAGTCCTGGTACCCCTTGTATAATCTTAATCCGATTGTTGGGATTATTGATGGATTCCGCTGGACGCTCATGGGAGGTCATGCTCCTTTCCGCTGGGAAAGTTTTATTCCCAGTGTCATCATCATTCTGATCGTCGTTTTCTCATCCGTTGCTTTTTTCCGCAAACGAGAAAACAGTTTTGTTGACTATATTTAATCATCAAAACTTTCTACCCCTATCAACAGGTTGAGTGGATTTGAACGAATTCTTTAACCTTTCCTGTTATGAATGCCATCCAGGTTGAAAATATAAGTAAACGCTATTTCATTGACCATCAGAAAAAGAATGGAGGTCCTTCGGGACTGAAAGAGTCGCTGGTCACTGGAATTCAGTCCCTCTTTGGTTCCAAACCCAAAGAATCGACCCGTTCCGAAAAAGAAGAGTTCTGGGCTCTCAAAGACGTTAGTTTTGATGTAGCTCAGGGCGACCGAATCGGAATTGTGGGTCACAATGGGGCGGGTAAATCTACGATGCTTAAAGTATTAAGCCGGATTACCGAACCTACCACCGGACGCGTTACCGTTCGTGGCCGTATTGCCAGTCTGCTTGAAGTAGGCACGGGCTTTCACCAGGAACTAACGGGTCGGGAGAACATCTTCCTGAATGGGGCCATCCTCGGCATGAAACAGGCCGAGATCAAGCAACACTTCGATGAGATTGTGTCGTTCGCGGGTATTGAGAAGTTTCTGGATACGCCCGTGAAACGCTACTCTTCGGGGATGTTTGTTCGTCTGGGCTTTGCCATTGCGGCACACCTGGAACCGGAAATTCTGATCATCGATGAAGTATTAGCCGTAGGTGATGCGGAATTTCAGCGAAAGTGTCTGGGCAAGATGAAGGATGTGTCGGATAGCGGACGAACCATTTTATTCGTCAGCCATAACCTCACCGCGGTTCAGAGTCTGTGTAATCGGGCCGTTTTCATGAACCGGGGCCAGATGGTAGCGGTAGGTGAAACGGGTCAGATCATCACGGATTACATGTCCAAGATTAATCAGACCAGCCTGATTCGCGAATGGCTTACCCCTGAACAGGCTCCGGGCAACGATCAGGTACGCATCCGTAAGATTGAGTTAGTTCCTCAGTTTGAAGTGGGTCAAACCCGCATTGACGTTCGCACGCCGGTGAAGCTTCGTTTTGAATTCTGGAATTTTGTGAAAAATGCGAAGCTCAACCTGAGCATGCACTTCAATTCCATGACGGGTGAAACGATCTTTAATCTGGCTTCTCCCCAAATCGATGCCAATCCCGGATTAATCACGGGAGAAGTAGAGCTTCCCGGGAATTTCCTGAACGATGGAACGTACACCATTACCATGATGATTGTTAAAGATGCCGCTACGGTTCTTTACCATCTTCAGGAATCCGTTATGTTTGAAATTGACGATTACCGTGGCGGAGTGGAATGGTACGGCAAATGGCCCGGTTCCGTTCGTCCTTATTTCCCCTTTACCATTGAGCAGTCAGAGGAGGTTAATGTATGAGTGAAAAAATATTTGTTACAAAATCCTACCTTCCTCCTCAAGAAGAGTATATCAGCTATTTAAACGGGATCTGGGAGCGTTCTCATCTCACCAACCAGGGGCCATTAGTTTTAGAATTAGAGCAGAAGCTTCGGGATTATCTGGAAGTAGATCAGCTGCATTTTACTTCCAATGGCACCATTGTTCTTCAGATGGCCCTCAAGGCTCTGAACATCACGGGTGAAGTCATTACGACTCCTTTCTCCTACTGTGCTACCTCGCATGCCATTGCCTGGGAAAATGCTACTCCTATTTTCGCGGATATCCGCGAGGAGGATCTTTGCATTGACCCTACCTGCATTGAAGCCCTGATTACCCCAAAAACGCAGGCGATTCTGGCCACTCACGTGTACGGAATTCCCTGTCAGCTGGAGCAAATTGAAGCCATCGCTAAAAAGCATAATCTGTATGTCATTTACGATGCGGCTCATACTTTCGGTGTAAAAATAGATGGCAAATCGCTGTTAAGCTTCGGGGATGTTTCCACGTGTAGTTTCCATGCTACCAAGGTATTTCATACCGTGGAAGGCGGCATGATCACGACTCCTCATCGGGAACTCTCCGATCAGCTCAAACTGTACCGAAGCTTTGGGCACGTGGGTGACGAGTATTTTGACATTGGAATCAATGGCAAAAATTCGGAATTTCATGCGGCTATGGGGCTTTGCAATCTGCCCCGCGTAGGCGAACTCATTGCCGGTCGCCGTCGGGTTACCACCACTTACGACAAGGACTTAAACTGGGCGAAGCTTCGCAAGCCGGTTATTCCCGAAAATGTGGAATGGAATCATGCCTATTACCCAGTTTTCTTTGAAACGGAAGAAGATTTACTCCGCGTGAAGAAAGCCCTGGAAAATCAGCAGATTTTTACCCGTCGTTATTTTTATCCTTCTCTTAACACGTTGACGTTTTTACACGCTGATCAATCCTGCCCGGTATCGGAAAAGATGGCTTTAGTGGCCCTTTCCCTTCCCTTATATCCCGATTTAGCGGATGCTGATGTCGAGCGAATTATTACTATCATCAACGAAAACTTATAAGTATCCGTCATGTGGGATTGGTTTTACCGCATTCTCTTCCTGATGTTTGTGGGCTTCTGCTTTCGCGTCGCTGCACAGGTATCCCGAAAGTCTTTAGTAGACGTCCTGATTACGGCTTTCACCGTTTTTGCCGGTAGTATCATCGTCTCCGGTTTTCTACTTTCGTACTTACATAAAACTGACGATGTTCGCTTCTGGGCGGGCATCGTTTTTGTTCCTCCTTTTATTTTTTATCTCCTCTTTTCAAAGATATTCATAAAAGAGTACGAGGATTTTTCCATCATTAGTCTGATTGGCAGCTCCTTACAAAACATCTGGGCCTGGTACAAGGACCTGAGCATCTACCTCAAAGCGGTGTTCGGGATCATGATTCTGTCACTGATGTTTGTATCCGTCATCAGTCTGGCTCTGGTGTTATTTACCGTTCCCAATGAGTGGGACAGTATGACGGGCCACCTGGTGCGGGTAATGTATTTCATTCAGCGAGGTACCATGGCTCCGTTCTATGGCACCAACTGGAATATCGATACGTATCCCCGCAGCGTATGTAACATTCAGATTTACAGTTACCTCATTACCGGAAAGATCGAGAATGCCTTTAAACTCATTAACTACCTGAGTTACTGGATTGCCGTTCTCGCCGCGTATGGCATTGCCAGATCCATCAGCCGAAACTTTACCGCCAGCGTTTTCTGCGGACTGGCCATGGGCTTATTACCGAACGTACTGCTTCAGTCCACTACTACCGATACGGACATTGTCCTGATGGGTTACGTCAGTTGTCTGGTTTACTTTCTGTTCTCCTACAAGCAGACCTCGCGTCGCCGGTATTTGTATTTAGCGGGTTTGACGTTTGGCATCGCACTCGGCCATAAGATCACCCTGATTCTGCAATTCCCTTCGCTGTTCATGGTGGCTGTGTACGTCTTTGCGGTGGAGGTTCCGAACGTAAAAACATCCCTGCTGAAGGTAAAACACCTGCTTACCTCGGCTGTAGTGGGGGTAGTTCTGTTCACGCTTCCGACGGGATACCTGTCCAATCTCAAACGTTATAATCACCCCATTGGTCCTCCTACGGCTACGCGGCACCAGTCCGTCGAACGGGCCGGAGGTATCTTCAGCCCTAACCTGTACGAACAGGGAACCCGGAATTTCCTGCGTTACGGGTTTGATTTCATCAGTCTGGATGGTCTAACGAACCTTCCCGTCGTTCAGGACGAAATAAATCTCTGGTTCAAAGCTCCTTTCGTCTGGCTGGAGCAGAAAACGCACGCCCGTCTGGTAGAAGAAACGGATTTTACCATCCGACCCTTTGAATACAATCGGGAATACGTCTTCACGAACGGCTTACCTTATTGGGGAGCGTTGGGCTTTCTGCTGATCTGGCCGCTGGTCTTTCTGGTTTTGTTTGGGGTGATTCGTTCCAAGCCGCTCTGGTTTCTGGCAGCCGCTACGCTTTTACACGCCGCTGCTCTCTCCTATTCGGCTCCTTATGATCCATTCAAAGGGCGTTACTTCATCAGTACGGCCATCTATGCGGTTCCTTTTCTGACGCTGCTCTTTGTGAAACGTCATAGTTTGTTATCCGCTGGCAGCGTTCTACTTAAGTCGTATACGTTCGTTATCCTTTTACTCGCCTGTTCTTCCGCGGTTTTGGCCGTTCTCTGGAATGAGCGTTGTTTACCCGTGCCTCATCACGGCAAGCCTTCCGCATTTAAAGCGGGGCGGATCGAACGTATGTCGTATGCCCGTGAAGATTTACAGCCCGCTTACGAGAATTTTGAAAGGATTGTTCCTGAACACGCCACCATCGCTCTGGCTGATATCAACGATGACTACGAATACCCACTTTTTGGTAAGAACTTAACCCGTAAGCTCATCCCCATTAACCCGTTTGAGCGAGGCTTACAACCGATTCCCAAGGAAGCGGATTACCTTTTCTTCGCGGCCAGCGTCATTCAACCACAGCCCGGCGATATTCGACTGGGCACGGATACCACGGCGGCAACGCGGGCAAAGATGATCGTCCCGGCGGAAGATTACTGGTTACGTAAACTGAAATAAGCCGCGTACGCCGGTTCATATACCCAAGCTGTTTAGAATGTTGTGGTTGCGGCTACTTACCCTCTAAACAGCTTTTAATTTTGACTTCACCCTAATTGTTTTAAATCTTATGACCTTAGCCATTATGCAGCCTTATCTTTTCCCATACATCGGGTACTTTCAGCTGCTGAATGCGGTAGATAAGTTCGTGATTTATGACGATGTGGCCTACATCAACCGGGGCTGGATTAATCGTAACTGCATCCTGAATAATGGCAAATCGCAGTTATTTACAGTGCCCCTGAAAGATGCCAGCCAGAATAAGCTAATCCACGAAATCTCCATTGACTCCGACCAGAAATGGCGGGATAAGCTGCTCAAGACCATCCAGCAGAACTATAAAAAAGCTCCTCACTTTGCGGTGGTTTTTCCGTTGATAGAAAGGATACTTCAACAGTCTGAAAGTAGCGTCAGCACTTATGTTTATCAGAGTCTGCGAATGATCTGCGAATACCTTTCCATTGATACTCCTATTATCGAGACTTCCCGAATTTATAACAATGCCCACCTGAAAGCTCAGGAGCGAATTCTGGATATCTGTTTAAAGGAGAAAGCTGATCATTACATTAATCCCACTGGCGGACGGGAACTTTATAACAAAGAGCTCTTTGCCGAAAATGGTATCAAACTCAACTTCATCAGAGCTAACGAGGTTCCTTATCCTCAATTCAATAATGAATTCGTTCCCTGGCTGAGCATTATAGATGTTATGATGTTCAATACCCCCGAACAGATTCATGAGCTTTTAAATACATATACGCTGGAGTAACGTATGGTTTTCAGCAACAGCCCTTTAGGATACAGGTCCTGAAAACTCTAGATCCACCCCGGAAACTCAAGGTATGATGTGTGATGTTTCGATTCTGATTATCAATTATAAATGTGCCGGGCTTACCAACGATGCCATCCAGTCGGTGAAAGACTGGACCAAGAAAGTAAGCTACGAAATTATTGTCGTCGATAACGATTCACAGGATTCCAGCAAAACGGAGGTTCTTCAGCAACATCCGGACATTCAGTGGATTGACATGGGTTATAATGCCGGTTTTGCCCGGGCCAATAATCGGGCCATTCAGGCCGCAAAAGGGCGGTATTACCTGCTGCTCAATGCCGACACCTTACAAAACATGCCCGCCATTGACCTGTGCATCGAACGCATGGACGCCGAACCTGACGTGGTGGCGACGGCTCCCATGCAGTTGTACGGCAATGGCACGCCTCAGCCTTATTTTCAGAGTTTCGCTGAGTTCCGCCGCATTTTCTACATTGTTCCCATCCGCCTGCAAAAATGGGTGGAGAAACTGATCCCTGAACGTCAGTACAACGATCCGCGTCAGCATGACTGGCTGGTTGGAGCATTCATGGTGGTTCGCCGGGAAGCGGTGGATCAGGTGGGGGCTCTGGACGAAAGTTTCTTCATGTATGGAGAGGATGTCGAGTGGTCGTATCGTTTGGGCAAAGTCGGCAAACTCCTCTATTTCAAAGACTTAGGATTTCTACATTTGACCAGCGACTCTCCTTTCCGGCGTACCGATGTCTCGTACGTTAATCGTTTTAACGTTCAGATGCAGGTATCCAATCTGCTTTGGTTACGCAAGCAATACGGTGTGGGAGCTTACCTGGTGGTGATGCTGAATTATGCCCTGCTCATTCCCATTTTTACGGGCTGGAAAGCGTTCGTTAACCTTCGCAGCCGCCGTCCAATTTTCAGCGAAATGGAAAATCAGAGGCGTTTTTCCCGCCGTTTTCAAATGCTGTTGCGGTATTTTTGGCCTACGGTCCTGAATCGCCCAGGATTTTATAAAATCAAACCGGAAGAAAATATCGTTTGAATTACCTGTTATGTCTATACCGAAGATACTGATTATTACTCCCTATGCCGGACGAACGGGTTCAGAAATGATGATTGGGTATTTGCTCAATCGTTATGACCGGAAACGTTTTCAAATGGCTCTCTGTACGCTTCAGCCCGGCGAACTGCTGAATGACATTCCCACGGATGTACCAACGTTCACGGCTCCCAGCCATTTTTCTGTGATCCAGAAGCTTCAGAATAAGTTCGGAGAAAATCCAATCCTCAGCTATCTTAAAAAGGTTCAGAAAGAATTCCGGGCTGATGTATGGTATCTGAATACACTGGTTCCTTCGTTTCTGTTGCCGCTGGCTCAGCAACTGGGCGTGAAAGTGGTAACTCATTTTCATGAATTGCCGATGGAATACCTGGCTTTGAAAGCTGACGTCTTCCGTACTATCATTACCCAGAGTAATCTTATTATTGGTTGTTCGGAGATTGTTTGCCAGCGAATCCGGGAAGCCGGTGGTCAGCGAATTGAACTCTGTCACTCGCTCATTGACCAATCCAGAGTACAGGTAAATCCGGCCCGTGTGCAGGAACTGAAGGCGGCCTTACAGATTCAGCCCGGTGAATTTACGTGGGTTATGTCGGGACAAACGACCTATCGAAAAGGCTTTGATCTGCTTCCTGACTTTGCCACTGAACTTCAGGGTACCCACGCCCGCATCATCTGGCTGGGGCAGTTACTGGACGATGGGCTGGTGGAATATACCCAGCAGAAACTGAAACATAATACGGGTATTCGGGTTGATGTAATGGGCATTCAGCGGGAAGATTACTACGCGTATCTTTCGCTGGCTGACGGCTTTCTTCTGACTTCCCGTGAGGATCCTTTTCCGCTGGTAATGATTGAAGCGGCGACCCTGGGCAAGCCTATCGTGGCTTTTCCTTCGGGTGGTGTTACTGAATTCGTAGAGGAAGGCATGGGCGAAGTTACGAACTCCTGGAATGTACGGGACGTAGTGGCTTCCATGAAGAAAGTCATGCATAAGGAACTGAACTTGAACCCTGAAGTCAGTAAAAAACGTGCCGAGCAATTTGATGTTTCAGCCATTGTTTCCCGTTGGGAAACGCTCATGGCTCAGCTTTGATGTCAGGAAAGGGCGGTCCTTACGTAAACAGTCTTATTTTTGCCCCCTGATTCATTTAAATTTTAACGTAACGATTCCCGATCATGAAAAAAATTCTGTTCATCAGTCACGATGCTAACCGTGCGGGTGCACAGATTTTATTACTCCGGTTTCTGAAGCAGCTTAAGAACCTACCAGGCTACCAGTTCAAAGTATTGCTGCGGCACGGCGGTTCCTTACTTCGGGATTTCGAGAAAGTAGCTCCGGTGTATCACTGGTATCATCGCGAAACCGGCAATCGTCAGAAAGTGGCCCGTCTGCTGACTCGTAAGTCTTTTCAGGAGCAGATTCTCTCGGAAATTAAAAACGAAGGCTACGATCTGATCGTATCCAATACCATCACCAATGGTGAGCTGTTGCATCAGCTTCGAACGCTGGTAAAATGTCCGATCGTGACCTATGCACATGAAATGCCCATGGGTATTGCGATGTACACGGATCCTTCCAGCTTTAATCAAACCCTTCGTTATACCGATTATTACTGGGCCTGTTCGGAAGCCCAGCGTCTGATCTATATCGAGCGATTTGGGATCGACCCCAGCCGCATTGCTGTACTGCCCTCCCTGTTACCCGATGGAGCCTGGCAATTGCAGCCCTCGGAAGAAGCCGTTGCCCAGATCCGGAAATTACTGGAGTTACCCCAGGACGCTTTACTAGTGGGAGCGGTCGGTACTTTCGACTGGCGAAAAGGAATTGACGTCTTCGTGCAACTGGCCCGCCAGTCCCAACCAGACGTACATTTTGTCTGGGTAGGCGGACACGAACATCAGGTGGAATACCACATGATTTCGGAAGACTTACGCCGACTGGGCCTGAGTGACCGGGTGCATCTGGTTCCGCACTCGGACCGGCCCTTTGATTTCATTTCAGCTTTTGATGTTTTCGTGTTGACTTCCCGCGAAGAGCCCTACCCGCTGGTGGTGCTGGAAGCCGCTTTACTGGCCCGGCCCATTGTCTGTTTTGCCCAGTCGGGTGGAGCACCGGATTTCGTGGAAACCGACGCTGGTTTTGTGGTCGAGTACCTCAACTCTACGGCCATGAGTCAATCTATCTCGCAATTGCTCCAGAATCCTGAATTACGTCAGAAAATGGGGCATACCGCCCGGGAAAAAGTATTTGCCCGTCATCAGGATGAGCGAGCCATGCAGGCTTTTCTGAACCTGATTGAACAAAGCTGTTCCTGATTTTATTACTAAATTCGTCAACCTTTGAAAACCCTTGCCTTCACCATTTGCTCCATTAATTACCTCGCTCAGGCTCGTACCCTGGGAGAGTCCTTAGCGGCTACCAATCCAGACATTCACTACGTCATCGGGTTAGTAGATCGTCTGGATGGCGTAGCCTTTGAAGCGGACAAAACGCCTCCTTTCGAATTACTGGAGCTGCACCGGATTCACATTCCGAACATGCAGTGGATGCAGGATAATTACGACATTACGGAATTAAACACGGCGGTAAAGCCTTTGTTTTTCCAGCATTTTTACAAACAATACGCTGATTATCAAAATTTTATTTATTTCGATCCCGATATCATCGTATTTACCCGATTAAGCTATTTACTGGATAAGTTACGGAAAAATCAGATTGTGGTTACCCCTCATACTCTGAGCCCTTATCAGGATACCTGCATGCCCAATGAGTGTGACATGCTCAATTCGGGTACGTTCAATCTGGGCTTTATCGCTCTGCGGAAGACCGCTCAGACGGAGGGTTTCGTGAAATGGTGGGCCGATAAACTGGCGTATCAGGCTTACAACGACATCTGTAACGGTCTCTTTACCGACCAGAAATGGATCAATTACGTCCCTCATTACTACGATGAAGTTCATATCAATCGCCATCCAGGCCATAATGTAGCGTACTGGAACCTGCACGAACGCCAGTTTACCAACCGAGACGGCGAATGGCTGATTAATAACGAATGGCCCCTGCAATTTTTCCATTTTTCGGGCTATTCTCCTACCCAGCCGGATTCTATTTCCAAGTATCAGAATCGATTTGATTTCAAACAGCGTCCGGATGTCAGGCCCCTGTTTGATTATTACGCGGAACGGCTCGGAGCAAATTTTAACGAGTATTACCGCTCGTTTGCCTGCATTTACGTTCGACCTACCAAAGTTATCCGTCTCAAACGCGTTCGGAAGGCCTTACGTGTGCCTTTTGAGAAACTGGCTCACTGGCTTAACCCAAACGCCTGACACAGGAATCGTTCAGGAATTTAGTTTCATGGAGAAATTTATCGCCCTCTGGCAACATCGATACCGAAAGTATTCCGAAATCTTCCTGACCTACTGGGCTTTCTGGAAGACGGTTCTTCGCATCAAATGGATTCGTTTCCGTACGGGTAAGCCTGCGGTTGGTATTCTCATGGCCGAGCATCTGGGCGACATCGTAGCCTGTGAACCCATTTCCCAGACCATCCGGGAACGCCATCCCGATGCCCAGATTTTCTGGATCGTGAAGAAGCCCTTTCGCGACCTTGTCGCGTATAATCCGAGACTGAATCACCTCATTGAAGAGCCCAATGTGCTGTTTTCGATCCTAGTCACTGAGAAAAAGCCCTTTGACACGCTCTATAACCTGCACTTGTCCAACCGGGTTTACCTCCCTTTGCAAAAGCGACTGGTGAACCCCATTGCCGACCAGCAGAACCTGACGATTTACAACTACCTGAACTTTGGACGTTTAGGAGAGGTTTTTGCGGCTTCGGCCGGGTTACCCCTCCCGGATCGCTCGAAGGCTCCCACCCTTCACATTCCCGATCAGGTCCGAACCCGGGTGGACGCTCTAAAACTACCCGAAAAATTTGCCGTTTTTCATACCTTCTCCAACCAGCCGGTTAAAGACTGGCAACCCCAGTACTGGAATCAGCTGACGGAGCACATCCTGACCGAATTTGGACCCGTCATCGAAGTAGGTCTGAAAGGCCAGATTACCAGCACTTCCCCTCAGTTTCGGGACCTCTGCGGTCAGTTAAGTATCCTTGAAACGGCTGAAGTGATTCGCCGGGCCGGCCTTTTTGTGGGCGTGGACAGCGGCCCTGCTCACCTGGCTAATGCGGTGGGAACCTACGGCTTTCTGCTCATTGGAAAACTGGGCCCTTTTGAAGATTTCAATTTATACACCGGAGGCTACGGGGATGGAACCAACGCCCGCATCATCTGGAAACGCAAAGGTGCCGCCTCTGAATTAACTTTTGAAGAAGTTTGGCAACCCATTCAGGAATACCTGATGGGGCGACGAATGACCGAATTTATGGCCAAACGAATTGTATAAGCTATGCATTTTTTTACTGCCTGCTGGACCAAGCACGTATCTCACCTAAACATCCTGGCGGATCAGCTGGCTCAGCATCATCCGGAGTCTCTTTTATACGCAGGATGGGTTGATGCTCCTCTTCAGGTTACGCTTCCGGCTAACGTCCGGGTCATCCCCTTTCAGGAGATAGAAAAACTTAGCGATGTAGCTGAAAAATATACGAAAACCGAGTTGTTGCACATCGCTCGTGTATTTCTGGCGAAGCAGTTGTTACAAACGGAAACCCTGATTTTTCTGGAACCGGAAACGCAGGTGCTTCGTCCACTTAGTGAATTAGTAACGGCTCTGGAAACCCAGCCTGCGGTATTGTTCTCTCAGTGGCTGCAACCCCATCCCGACCGACAATTCCCGGACAGTAAACATCACCTTAACTACGGCACTTACTTTTCCGGCATCTGGGGCATTCGTCCCGGAACCATCAGCGAGAACTTTCTGAACTGGTGGTGTCATAATCTGGAGTCCAGAGGTGGATATAACTTGTGCGAGGGCCAGGGTTCTGATCAGCTTTGGCTCGACATGGCTCCGGCTCTGTTCGAGGGGGTGTATGCCCTGCGAAAGCCCGCCTACGGAATTCACATCGGAAATGCTTTTGAGAGATCGGGTGAACATCCCGCCAGTCTGCATTTTCAGGGCCTGAAAGCGGACGGAACGTATCCCTCCTACCTGAGCAACCGCCCGCTGCCTGCCTATTTTCGGGAGGCGTCCAAAAAATATTCAACAATCCTAGCCGCTCACCCGTTATATTCTCAGTCAGCTCAGACCATTCCCGCCTATGGTTTACCTGACCCGCCGGAACCGGTGAGTTTAACCAAGCAGAAATGGGCTGAATCCCTGAAAAAATTAATCAAAAAGATTAATACGTATCAGCCGGATTTTTTCTTTAAAGATTCACAGCCCCGGTAACTTCCTTTTCAGTGACTTTCGTAGTCGCCTAGAATAGGCTACCTTTGCAGTCATTACTTGTTCAACCCTAAACGAAACCTTCGCGGTTTATTTAGTAGCTTTTTCCCTATGAAAGTTTCTGTGGCGATGTGTACTTACAATGGTTCCCGATATTTGCCGGAACAGTTGGAAAGTATCCGAAGTCAGTCACATCCAGTCGATGAGTTAGTCGTTTGCGATGATCGCTCCAAAGACGATACCATCCGGATTCTGGAACAATTCGCCGCTCAGGTTTCTTTTCCCGTTCACATTCACGTCAATCCCAGTAATTTAGGATCTACCAAGAATTTTGAAAAATGCCTGACCCTCTGTACCGGAGATGTCATTTTTTGCTGTGATCAGGACGACCGCTGGCATGCTCAAAAAGTAGAAAAGCAGGTAGCCTACCTACAGGATAATCCGGACATGGAGGCAGTTTTTACGGATGCCCAGGTCATTGACGATGATTCCAATCCGGTGGGCAAAACCATCTGGCAGGAAATAGAATTCGATGCTACTGCTCAGGAACGCTGGAAAAGTAACAAAGCTTACGAAATACTTTTCGGTGGGTACGTGGTTACCGGGGCTACTCTGGCCATCCGCCGCCGCATTCTTCCGGTGGTTTCTCCCTTCCCGGTGGCTTACAAAGAACTCATTCACGATGCCTGGATTGCCATCGTTTTATCCTTACAGGGAAAAATCGGGTTCATCAGTGAAGAGCTGCTTTTGTACCGCAAACACTCCACGCAACAGGTAGGCTTTGGGCAGAAAAAAGAAAAGGTAACGATGAACGATCGGTTCAACCGCGACCGGCGGCTGAAACTGGACCCCTTGCAGGAACGGGCGGATAATCTTGATTCCCTGCAAAAGTTATTACGGGCCCGTCAGGATATTCCAGCGGAAAAACTGGTGCAGTTAACCCAGCGACAGAAACATTTCAGGGTACGATCGACCTTACCTGCTTCGCGGTTAAAACGGATTCCTGCCGTGGTTAATGAATGGATCAACGGCCGTTACAAGTATAGTAGTAAAGACTGGTGGTTGCCCTTACTGGGTGATCTTTTGGAGTAATATTTAATAGTTAACGTATGCCTTCCACTGATTTGGCGGCCGTGGTCATTCCTGTGTATCGTTCAGAAATGAATGAGTATGAACGAATTTCATTGCAACAATGCGTTCGGGTACTGGGCCATTATCCGATCATTATCGTAAAGCCACAATCGCTGGATGTTTCTTTTTTAAATTCCTTTTATTCAGGATTTATCATTCAGTCGTTTGACGATTCTTTTTTTAAGGGAATTGATGCCTATAATCTATTATTAACTCAACCGGAATTTTATCAGTCTTTCGAGCGATATAAATACATTCTCATCCATCAGCTGGATGCCTTTGTCTTTACGGACGAACTGGAGAAATGGTGCCGAAAGGGATACGATTACGTGGGTGCTCCGCTAATGAAGCCGAACAGCAGCGGCTCCTCCATCACTGACCTGAAAAAGCCTCTGCTGAATGGCGGACTATCGCTGCGTAAAATCGATTCATCCCTGAAGTTAATCCATCTGTACCGGCGATTATACGGACAATGGCCGGGTAATGAAGATATGTTGTTTTCTTTACATGCTACCCGGCTCTTCGTTCTGCGTCCGTTCATGAATTTACCCCAGCCTCAGGAAGCCTTGTCCTTTGCATTCGAACAGTTTCCCGAGCATTGTTATGAATTAAGTCAGCATACATTACCTTTTGGCTGTCATGCCTGGGAGAAATACGATCTCAATTTCTGGCGGCCCTTTTTTCAACAATCAGGTTATAACATTTACTAGTCATTCTGTTAGCAATGGAGTTTTTTAAAGAAGACGATATAAAGAAGTTCATCACCAAGCCCACCTTTGATGAAAAGGTATTACTAAATAAAGATACGCGTTATCCCAAAATAAGCGTCATCACTCCTTCGTATAACCAGGCTGACTTTCTCGAAAAGACCATCTTAAGCATCCTGAATCAGAATTACCCCAATCTTGAGTTTATCATCATGGACGGGGGCTCAACGGATCACAGCGTTGAAGTGATTAAAAAGTACGAAAAATACATTGATTACTGGGTCAGTGAAAAAGACGGGGGTCAAACCGTAGCCATTAATTCAGGCTTTAAAAAAGCGACTGGCGACTGGGTTACCTTTCAGAATTCAGACGATGTTTTCGCTCCCAATGCCTTACTAAATGTAGCCAGAGGGATAAAAAAAGACCCGGCCGTGGATATTTTCTTCGGCCATTTATTAATGATTGACGGAGACGACCTGGTTTTTGAGCACAAAAAACAGATTCCTTTCTGGAATCAGGCTCAGGTCTACGAAGGCATGCAGGTTTTTAATCAGTGCATGATTTTCAAACGGGACTTATTACTTCAGCACGGTTACTTTGACGAGAACTATAAATTTGCGTTTGATTACGAAATCTGTACCCGCTGGGGCAGCATTCCCGGAATCAAATTCAAGTTGCTGGACGATTTCTGGGGATGCTTCCGCCAGCACGAATTAGCCAAGAGTTCTACTATTTTTACGGTAGGTTTATCGGAGCACCAGAAAATCAAAAATCATTACTCCAGACAGGTTCCTGCGAGTTTTCCGGAAAGTGTACTTTACAAAGTCATAAAACTGCGGAAACTGGCCTTATTTTTATTTAGCGGAGATCTGGCTTATTTTAAATACAGACTTGGTTTCAAGCGTACGGTTAAAGCATAACTTTTATGTTTAAAAGCCTATTTGAAGGTTTTCAATACAAACGAATGGCCCTGGGCGTTGCCATCTTCGCCATGGGGCACCCGGTTATTTTCTTTCTTCGGGATGGGTTAAAGCTAGCCCCTCAGTCTTCCGTATTTACGGCAGCCTGTCTGGTGTTAGGATTATTCCTGATGATCCCCGGCACTCTCTTCCAGAAGTATTACTCCCTGAATACTAAAATTTCATTTCCTGTATTCGGCTGGATTGGCGTTTGTCTGTTTTATTTCTTCGTCATTAATTCATCGGGTGGAGGCGTTCGGGAGCTGATTAACTATGCCATGACCGGAGCCTTTCTCTTCATGCTCATCAGCATTCCTGACGAAGTTAAAGACCACGCTCTCCCGGTCTTCATCGTGTTCATTCTGGCCGGTAATCTGGGGCTTTTTTATTCCCTGTATACCAACCCCCACTACGTGCTTGGAGCCCGGGCTTCGATCTACTTCGATGACGAATACGGCGGCAATCCTCACGTGTTCTCCCGCAATGGCTTTGCCGGAGTTATTGGTTCCGTGATTCTTTTGTTCATGACCAAAGAGAACCTTCTCTACAAATTCATTGCCTTAGTAAACCTTTTAGCCTCCATTGTAACGGTTATCCTGACGCAAAGCCGGGCTACCCTTCTTTCGGTATTTTTATCGATTGGGGTCCTGATGTTTTTCCACTTTAGAATCAGTACCATAAAAAAAATTGGCAGTACCTTAACAAAACCTGTTAACCTGCTGATCACCATCGGTGTTGTTGGGTTTATCGTTCACAAGCTTTCTCAAAGATCAGACTTCACGAACGTTTTACTGGGTATCTCCGAGGGCTTCTGGAATAAATTCCTTGACGTATTCGAAACGGCTGCTCAGGGAGAAGATGCCGAAGAAATTGCCGATTATTCGGCTATTCAGCGGGTCATGTCCTTCAATGTATTCAAGAATGCCCTGCTGTATAACCCGATTTCCATGATCCTGGGCAACGGTTATAAAGCAACGTACATGGATTTTCCCATCCTGGAAGCTATGTACAACTACGGGATTGCGGGTATTTACTTTTTCGGTCGATCGGTTTTTGAAATCGTCAAAGAATGTTACCGTTGCATTAAAGATATCATCAGCCCCTTTTCGGCCTTCCTGGGATTCATTTTTATTCCTATTGGAGTATCCGTATTCTCCGGTGGGCAGCCTTCAGATACTACCTTCCTTTTCCCCTTTTTGATGATGGCCCGGTTCATGGATTATGACAAAGAACTGGTGCGTTTACGAATAAAGGAAGCGGCTCTGAAAACAGCCAAAGTTTTTGCTCCAGTTGCTTAACGTATGAGAGTTCTGATCGTCCACAACATATTATGGTCTCATTACAAGGCAGCCCTTTTCACGGAGTTAGCTCAGCAGTGTCCTCCAGACGCGGAATTGCTGGTCGTTCAACTGGCAGAATCGGAGGATAAGTACAGGCAACTGGGAAAAGGAGGTTCCATTGAACACGGCTATCCGTATACGCTCCTGCACAAGGACTCGTTGAATTCATTACCTGCGGGCAAAAAACTAAGGGGTCTTCTTGGGGAAATCCATCGGTTTAAACCCGATATTATCAACCTCTCCGGTTATTACGATCCCGTTTACTGGCTCATCATCACTTATGCCCGGATTCGTGGTATCAAACTCGTTTTAAGTAATGAATCCAGCGAGAAGGATGGCAACAGAAACGGCTGGAAAGAAAAATTGAAGCGTACGCTGATTCGTCAGTTTGAAGGCTTCATTAACTTTGGTTCTTCTTCGGCCCAATACATGCTGGGGTTAGGGGCCCTTCCCTCGCAAATCATCAGTCAGCATGCGGCCGTTCTGAACAATCAGGTTGTTCAGCGGGTTTACCAGACGGCCCTTTCTTCGCGTACGCAGGAAAAAGCGGACTCCTCTCTACCTACTCATAATTTTGTTTTCGTAGGCCGGCTGGCCGAAGAAAAAAACCTTCCCGTATTACTGAAGGCTTTTGACTGGCTTAAAACGCACGAACCCAATGCTCAGGACTGGGGATTACTCATCGTGGGCGATGGAACGCTTCGCTCGCTGGTAGAATCTCAGGCCACTCAGGGAGTTCACTGGATGGGCGGCCATCCCTGGAATGAAGTTCCCCGCTACCTGGCTCTGGCCGATGGGCTGGTGCTTCCCAGTCGGTTTGAACCCTGGGGACTGGTGGTTAACGAAGCGATGGTTTGTGGGTTACCCGTCATTGTTTCCAGCCAGTGTGGCTGCGTGAATGATCTGGTGGAGGAAGGAAAGAATGGGTATGTGTTCAGACCAGAAAACGAACTGGAGCTGGCCGTGGCCTTACAAAAATTTGTTAACTTATCGGAGGCAGAACGGACTCGGATGGGGCAGCATTCGCTCAAGATGATTGCTCCATTTAGTACGCACGTTGTCGCTCAGGAAATCTGGCAGGGTTTTCGTCGAATCATGGTCCCCGCTGAAGCCTCCCTTCGTTCATGAAAATATTAAATCTCTGTGGTTACTCCTGGGAAATTGGCGGTCCCTCTAAAGTCATTTACGACCATACCAATGTTCAAATCAGACTGGGTGCGGAAGTAACCATTCTGACGCCTTTATCGGAGGGCGAGCGACTGTATATCGTACCGGAAGGAGCTAAAGTTATTACGACCAAACGTCACTGGCTGGCCCGCTTTATTCCCGAATTTTCGCCCGAACTCTGGCAGTATTACCGCAAACACGCTCATGAATACGACATCGTTCATATTCACGGGCCTTTTCATTTTGCGGGCTGGGTGCCCTTCTGGACTCGTTCGAAAGCGAAAAAAGTTTTCACCGTCCACGGAACCCTGGATCGCTGGGCCATGAAAAAATCGGGCTGGAAGAAAAATCTCATTTCTGCCCTTTTTCAGCGTAAATACGTCGAGCAGTGTGACCTCATTCAGGTTCATAACCCCGACGAAGAAGAAGACCTGGTTCGTTACCTCGGACATCCTCATCCTCACGTAGTTACCATCAATAATGGCATGTTGTTGTCTGATTACGACCAGTTACCCGCTAAAGGTCAGTTCAGACAGCAATACGGACTGGATTCCGATACGCCGCTTATTCTGTTTCTCAGCCGGATTAACATCAAAAAGGGTCTTGATTTGTTGTTACCTGCTTTTCAGCATATACTCCGGGAATACCCCAAAGCCCGTTTGTTCATCACGGGTCCCGATGATGGCTACCTGAGTTACGTAACGGAGTTCATTCAGAAGAACCACCTGTCGGAACAGATCAAACTCACGGGTATGCTCACGGGCGAAGACAAACTGAAGGCCATTGTCGATGCCGATGTTTTTGCCTTACCCACCTATTCCGAAAGTTTTTCACTGGCCGCTCTCGAAGCGATGGTCTGCGGTACGGCTGTATTGACCACCGATCGCATTGGTTTTGGTCATTTACTTAAACAAAATCACGCCGCTGAGCTTGTTACGCACGAAGTGAAGGATGTAGAAAGAGGATTGCGACGACTCATCAGTGATTCGGCTTACCGCACGGAGCTTGCTGCCAAAGGCCAGGCTTTTGCCCGCGATGTTGCCGATATTAATAAAGTTGCGACTAAACTGTACCGGGCTTTCGAAGCGTTGATTCGTTAGTAGGTCCTTATTTCATTGGAAAAATGACCCCTGCGTATCCTGATTTAACGGTAATACTATTGACCTTCAATGAGGAAAAACACATTGAGCGTTGTTTAAAAAGTTTACTTCCCGTTACTGATAAAATCTTTATTGTGGATTCCGGTTCGACAGATCGAACCGTGGAAATTGCCCGTAGCCTGGGGGCCCGGGTGGCTCAGAATCTTTGGGTAAATTACGCCATGCAGTTCAACTATGGCATCCAGAATTGTCCGTATGATACCCGGTGGCTCATGCGAATGGATGCGGATGAATATATTTTACCGGAACTGGCCGCCGAAATCGCTCAGACCTTACCCAGGGCCGAAGCGGGCGTTTCAGGATACTACATCAAACGGCGGGTGATGTTTATGGATCAGTGGATTCGGCGTGGAGGCTATTACCCTACCTGGCTGTTACGCATCTGGAGGAGTGGCAAAGGACACTGTGAAGAGTTATGGATGGACGAGCACATCAAAATTTCAGACGGTGACTTACTCCGGATGGAGCATGATCTGGTGGATCATAACCTGAACAACCTCACCTGGTGGACGCAGAAACATAACAATTACGCCATCCGGGAAGCCATTGATCTGCTGAACGTTAAGTACGATTTTGGAAACGTCGAAATCGTCACTCCCCGTTTGTTTGGAACGCAGGAGCAGCGAAAACGCTATCTGAAGATTAAATACGCCAGTTTACCGCTTTTTACCCGTCCTTTTCTCTACTTTCTGTTCCGTTATTTCATCAAAATGGGCTTTCTGGATGGGAAAAGAGGCCTGATCTGGCATTTCCTTCAGGGTTTCTGGTATCGTTTTCTCGTCGATGCGAAGATTTATGAAGTGTACCACCGGGCGGGAATTTCCAAAGACGCCATTGCTCAGTTCTTTTTAACCGAATATGGAAAAGATGTCCTTGAAAAGCGTTGATCTGGCCCGTTACCAGCACCAGCCGCAGTATTCGTCCAAGAGCTGGCGAAACCGAATCTGGTTTGTTGTAAACATTCTGTTTTTTTATACGAAACTACCCGTTCCTGTCAGTTTCAAACTCTGGCTTCTACGCAAATTCGGAGCTAATGTGGGGCAGGGAGTGATGATTAAACCAAACGTTAATATCAAATTTCCGTGGCTACTGGAAATTGGAGATTACGTCTGGATTGGTGAAGAAGTATGGATCGATAATCTCGTACGGGTTCGGATTGGATCAAATGCCTGCCTTTCGCAGGGAGCCATGTTGTTATGCGGGAATCATAACTATAAATCCACCCGATTTGATCTCATGACGGCCCCCATTACCCTTGAAGAAGGCGTCTGGATTGGAGCCAAATCAATAGTTTGTCCGGGGGTAACCTGCCGCTCGCATTCCATGCTGGTGGTTGGTTCCGTCGCCACGAGTGACCTTGAAGCGTATGGGATTTATCGGGGAAATCCCGCCGCAAAAATTCGCAATCGAGTTATTGAGTAATACTTATCCTAGAAGTAATCAAAGGGGCGGAACGTTTTTAGTGACAAATTACCCGTTCGCCTCTTACTTAGGATTATTGATTAATTAATTGGCAGACTTTACATTTAAAATCCGGGGAAAGTAAAGTTTGATTAGTAGCTTTGACTATCAGTACTCATTCTGATATCTTAATGTTGGTGAAGTCTTAGTGAAAAGTAAGTATAGCCCCCCTCTATGCTGCTTGATTGAACCAGATAATCAACTTTTATGATCACAGCCTTACGTCAATTCCTCAACGAATCATTCGTTCAGGTCATTATATCTCTCATTGCTGCGTGTTGGCTAACGGTTGAAGCAATTCCTGTTATTATTAATATCTCGCGGCTTCGTAATCTGATGGCAGAACCCGAAGCCCGCAGTGCCCACTCCAACCGTACCCCAACGCTGGGAGGTATTGCCATTTTCGCGGGTACCATGATCGGTTATTTCCTCTGGCTTCCGGATGGAGAAACGCATCTGCACCACCTGGCTATTGCGGGTATCGTCATTCTCTTTTTTACGGGAGTGAAAGATGACATTCTCGTCATTGCTCCCATGAAGAAGATGCTTGCCCAGATTTTCGCTTCCTCTCTGGTAATTATAGGAGCTGATTTGAGAATAAACGACCTGTTTGGAATCCTGGGCATTCATCAGATTCCTTACCTGATCAGCATATTGCTTACGGTATTTATCTTCATTGCCCTCACCAATGCCATTAACCTGATTGATGGCATTGACGGACTGGCCGGCGGCATTGGGCTCATTGCTTCTATGATTTTTGGTTCCTGGTTTCTGCTGAATGGACAGAATGCTCTGGCTATTATGGCCGCTTCCTTATCGGGTTCTTTGCTGGGTTTTATTCGATTTAACTTCTCGAAGACCAGTAAAATCTTCATGGGAGATACCGGCTCGCTGATTCTCGGATTTGTTCTGACGCTCTTCGCCGTTAAGTTCATTCACCTCAACACCGGAGCCAATGCTATTCTGGACGCTCCTATTCTGGCTATTGTAGTCCTGATTGTCCCCATTTTTGATACGCTTCGGGTCTTCATCGTAAGGATCATGAATGGCCGTTCGCCTTTCACTCCCGATAAAAACCACACGCATCACATTCTGATTGCTCAGGGTTTATCGCACTTTCAGGCTACCTGCGTGCTTTGCGGTCTGACGCTGTTCCTGACCTGCTTTTTCCTGCTTATTCGTAATTCGGTTACCGCCAATGAAGGGTTACTGATTTTGGTAGCCTTATTTGGAGTTTATAACTACGTGAGCTACCGACTCATCAAACGCGTGCAGTACACGGACCCATCGCTTGCGGCTCTGTTGCAGAAAAAACAGCAGAAACGCGAAGCAAAAGCCCGCCTCAAAAATATCAAGCGGCTGAAAAAAGTATTTGATAACTAGTTTCATAGGATATAAAAAAAATCCCCACGTCTGCGAAGGCGTGGGGATTTTTTTGGTAATGCTCTTACTTCTTACGGTCGAAATACTGCTTCATGAATAAAGCCTGATGCGTCAGAGCCGTATTCCAGTAGGACCAGTTATGAGCACCGGGACGGCTGGTGTACTCGTGCGGAATGTTACGTTCGCTCAATTTGTCATGGAGGTTATTATTTACCCGGTAGAAAAAGTCTTCCGTTCCGCAGTCAATAACCAGAGCCAGCGAGTTGGGCGTTAAGAGGTGGAGCAGGTTAATAACCGTGTGTTTCTCCCAGTTTTCCGGCGACTGAGCGTAGGTACCTAACCGTTTGGCGATGTCCCAGTTATTGGGGAAAGGCCGAAAGTCTACGCCCCCGCTCATGCTTCCCGCCGCTCCGAACACGTCCTGATGTTTGAAAGCCAGATATAAGGCTCCGTGCCCGCCCATGCTCAAGCCCGTAATTCCACGGCCTTCCCGGGCTTTTACGGTTTTGTAATGACTGTCAATCCAGGCGGGTAATTCCGTGGCTACGTACGTCTCATACTTATAGGCAGGGTCGACGGGACTATCAAAATACCAGCTGGAGAAGTTACCATCCGCACAAACAATCATCATCTGATGCTGATCAGCCAGTTCGTTGATGGAGAGGTGTTTCCTGGCCCAGTCGCTGTAATTGCCACTGTAGCCGTGCAGCAGATACAGTACCGGAAAGGCTTTTCCGGACGCATACGAATCCGGTTTGATAACAACAGCCTTGATGTTCTTTTTCATCGAAGCACTGTACGTATCAACTGTATCGACTTTGGCAGCAAAACTGTACGTAAAGGTAAGCAGGAAAGCCCCGATCAGGGGCAGTATTCGAAAACGTTTCATTAGGAAAACAGGAAGCGGTTAGTAAATAAACAATCAGCCGCGAATATCCGAAACTTCCTGAAATTAAGGCTGAGGCAGGCGATTTAAAAACATAGCCATTTCATTCATGGTCAGAATCAGATCGATGGAGGCATGCTGAATGGCATGATGAGGCATGAAGGGCGTTTGAGCCGTGGAAGGGTCCTGCACAATGGTTAACCCGCCGGCTTTTTTGATGGCGATCAGGCCCTGGGTTCCGTCGGCGTTCGCTCCTGACAGCAGGATACCAATGGCCTTTGAGCCGTACACCTCGGCAACTGACTCGAAGGTTACGTCTAGCGAAGGTCGGCTGTAGTTAACCTTTTCGGACGCATCGAGGGCAAACATGGTTTCATTTTCGATCAACAGGTGATAATCGGCCGGGGCTACGTAGATGGCTCCTCTCTGAATGGAATCTTTATCTTCTATTTCCGCAACGGGAATTTGGGTTTTCATGGCGAATAAATCGGCCAGTGAGGAGTCCACGGAATTTTTTCGGTGAAGAACAATGATCAGCGTATAAGAAATCGGGGTTTTCAATAGGGGAAATAATTTCATTAATGCATCAATACTTCCGGCCGAACCACCAATCACGACCACTTCAGAAGCATCCATTAATTTATTTTTCGCCATATTTTTTCTCGGGTCAATTGTTTGTAATGAGGGTTAACGCTTGAAAACTTCAAGGTCTCTTTAGACCCCAGAGCCAGATAACCCAGGGTGCCCAGACTTTCATCAAACAGTTTCAATACTTTTTCCTGTAAGTCCTTATCGAAGTAAATCAACACATTGCGACAGAGAATCAGATCGAATTCATTGAAAGAGCGGTCTGATACAAGGTTATGGGTTGAAAAGATCATCTTTTCCCCCAGACCCTCGCTGAATTTTACCTGGCCATAATTAGCGATGTAATACGAGGAGAAATCGTGCTTCCCCCCCGATTCAATGTAATTCTCTGAATACAGCTTCATGTGGCTCATGGGAAAAATGCCCCGGCGGGCTTTCTCCAGAACGGTTGGATTTAAATCGGTGGCGTACAGCAAAGCTTTATGCAGCAGATTCGCTTCCTGCAAAAGAATGGCCATGGAATAGACTTCTTCCCCCGTGGAACACCCCGCATGCCAGATACGAATAAAGGGCTTTACGGCCAGCGTCGGCAGTACTTCCGTTCGCAGATACTGATAAAACGTCGGGTCCCGAAACATCTCGGTCACGTTGACGGTCAGTTCCTCCACAAAGCGTTTGAGATACCCGGCATCGGATTTAACGCGGTATCGTAATTCAGCAAAACTGGGAAATTTATCAATCGTACAAATCCGCTGAATGCGACGCTTTAACGAAGCTCGGGAGTAATTATTAAAGTCGTACCCGTATAGTTCATACAGGTCATTCAGCAGCAGGTCTATCTCTTCCTCTTCAATCATGGCCTTCTAGTAGTCACGTCCCATTAGTTCCAGTAACCGCTCTACATCAATGGGTTTTGAAATGTATTCCGTAGCCCCTGCCCGCAGGCACTTTTCCCGGTCTCCCACCATAGCCTGAGCCGTTACGGCAATGACAGGGGTATGTTTCCGGTTTTCCAGGGCCTTAACCCGTGGAATGGCCTCGTAGCCATCCATTTCGGGCATCATCATGTCCATCAGAATCACATCAATGCTTTCTTCCGTTTGCAATAGTTCCAGAGCCTCCTGAGCACTGGTGCAGGACAGGCACTCAAACCCTCTGGAACGCAGTGTAGCTTTCAAAGCGAAAATATTTTTAGCATCATCGTCAATGATGAGCACTCGTTTCTTTTCCATTCGGGTTCTTTCGGATGAGGTGGGCAAAGCTTAGGAACGTTCATACAACCAGACACGTAGCAGCGAAAGCAGCTGATCAATGTCAACGGGCTTGGTAATGTAATCCGACGCACCCGCCTGAATACATTTCTCCCGGTCACCGGTCATGGCCTTGGCCGTTACGGCAATCACGGGCAGGTCTTTCCAGAGGTAATTTTCACGAATCTTCCGGGCCGTATCGTAACCGTCCATCTGTGGCATCATCATGTCCAGCAGAACGATATCGATGGTCGAATTTTCATTTAATTTTTCGAGAGCTTCTTTGCCATCCAGAGCCGTAATCACGTTCATCTGGTAGTTTTCCAGAGCTTTAGACAGGGAGAAAATATTTCGAATGTCATCATCCGCCACCAGGACATTTTTCCCCTTAAGAATTTGACTCAACTCACCCAGTTTTTTGTATCGGCCCTCTTTTTTCTCGCTTGGCTTGTTATCCTCCACCAGATGCAGAAACAGCGATACTTCGTCCAGCATTCGCTGATAGGAATGAGCCGTTTTCACGATGATGGAGTCGGCGTATTTTTTGATCTTCAGTTCCTCCGACAGCGAAAGACTTTTTCCGGTGAAAATAATAATGGGCAGGCTTTCAAAATCGGGATCTTTCCGGGCCTGTTCGAGCATGTCGTAAGCTTTGGAATCCGGGATGCCCATATCCAGAATAACGCAGTCAATGTCTTCCCGGCGAAGGGCCAGGATGCCTTCTGACACGTCACTCCTTAACTCTGAATTGATATTAAAACTCTCCAGGAAGTAAGCCAGTGCTTTCGCGTGCTTGGGGTTGTCTTCAATGATCAGCACCTTTTTGGCGTTCCGATTCAGGACGTATTCAATTTTCTCGAACACATCTTTCATCTGCTCGAAGGCCATGGGTTTGTTCACAAAGTCAATTGCCCCTTTCAGCATACTTTCGTTCTTCATCTTGTGGGAAGACATGATATGCACGGGAATGGGTCTGGTTTGCGGATCGGCTTTCAGGGCATCCATTACTTCCCACCCACTCATCACCGGAAGCTGAATATCCAGCAAAATACCCGCGGGCTTGTAAATACCCGCCAGTTTCAACCCTTCGTCTCCCCGCACGGAAACGATACCTTTGTAGCCCTGCTTCCGGGAATACTCAAGCAGCGACTTGGCAAAGGCCGTATCATCTTCAATGATCAGAATGACTTTGTCATCGGGGTTAATAGACTGCCGGTCGTCGGGTATATTCGGGGGAATCGTAGTGCTGATGAATTCAGGAATCCGTTCCTTCGGGGTTACAACCTCAGGTTTCACTTCCTCTGCTTTAACGGACTCGGTTACTACGGGTTCGGACGTGTCAATGCGACTTAGCGTAGAAACGGGTATATGAAGCGTAAATTCACTGCCCTGATTTACTTCACTTTTTACTACCAATTCCCCGCCTAATAACTTCACCAACTCCCGACTGATGGATAATCCTAAACCCGTTCCGCCGTACTTGCGTTTCGTAGAACCATCGGCCTGCTGGAAGGCTTCAAAAATCAGATGTTGTTTCTCTTTAGGTATGCCAATGCCCGTATCTTTTACGATAAAGCAGATGGAATTTTCGTACTTATTATCTTTCTGAACAATCAGGCTAACCTCTCCTTCTGACGTAAATTTAATGGCGTTGGAAAGCAAGTTTTTAAGGATCTGTCCCAATCTCAGGCGATCGGTTTCAATAACGGGAGTAGTATTTTCCGAAATGTGGACTTTAAAATCAAGTTTTTTATCCCTGGCTAAAGGAATAAACAATGATTTTAATTCGTCCGTAATGTCATTAACGGCTACATTCATGAACTCGAGCTTCATTTGCCCAGCTTCGATTTTTGAAAGATCCAGGATCTCGTCAATCAACCCAAGCAATCCATTTCCTGAATTATTAATAACCTGAGCGTATTCTACTTCATCTTTCGAAAGGTGGGATTCATTGTTCTCCGCTAATAAGCGACTTAACAACAGAATAGAATTCAAAGGCGTCCTTAATTCATGGGACATGTTGGCCAGAAACTCCGATTTATAGCGGGTCGTAATTTCCAGCTCTTCGGCCTTTCGCTGAATTTCCTCGTTTTTTTCTTCCAGTAATAAACTACGTTCTTCCAGTTCAGTATTGGACTGCAATAATTCCTCCTGCTGCACCCTTAATTCTTCTTCAGAAGCCTGTAATTTCTGAGACTGAGCTTCAAGTTCTGCATTGAGGTTCTCCAGTTCGTTGTGCTGAGCCTGTAATTCCTCCGCCTGCGACTGCGTTTCTTCCAGAAAATTCTGCAGTTTAATGTAGTCAAGAGCCGCATTCACGCTGATGGCCATGTCATCTTTATTGTCCCGAATGAATGTCATTTCCAGCTCGGTGGGCGTCCTTAAAAAGCCAAGTTCCACTACGCCAATGCACATATTTGCGTACACCAGAGGAATAATAACCAGGGAAGCAATGGGGGTCTGCCCTAAGCTGGACTCTACCACCAGATAGTTTTCAGGCAGATCATTGATGATCATTACCTGTTTTTCTTTAATAGCCTGCCCGATCAGTCCCTTCTCAATGTGTACCATTTCGGGAGCATTACTGGCTGCGTAACTGGAAATCAGCCTGTAGCTCAGATCTGAGTCCATGAAATAGACGGTCCCAACGGGTATTTCGAGGTAATGAGTAAGGGTTTCTATTAATCCGGAAGCCAGTTTTCGGGCATTACGCTCTCCATTAATGGCATTGCTTAACTCCACCGAACCGGTTTGTAACCAGTTTCTTCGTTCCAGGTCATTGAAGCTGGTTTCCAAAGATTCAACCATTAGATTGAGAGCCTTCCCGATCCGCCCCAACTCGTCGTCTTCTATATCTTTACTACGGGCCGTATAATCCCCTCCGGCGATCCGCCTGGTGATGCCTTCCATTACTGAAATACGGCGACTGGCATCTAAATACTCCTCTTCCCGCTCAATCTGCTGCCGTAGTTTAGTATCCAGTTCATTTTTTATCCGGGTGTAGGAGAAGCCGGTAATCAGGATGGAAACAATCGCAGCTATCGCCAAGACGATGGGTGTATATGTAATGTAAAAACTCTGCTTTTCCAGTCGGCTCTGAAGGATCTTGTTTTCTTCCTTTTTGATTTGTTCAATCAGGACCCGAATATTATCCATGATCTTCTTTCCTTTCACCATCTCGTCATTCTGACGGCCGGTGTCACGACTCACGGAAAGTCCTCTCTTTCTGACCAGATCTATGATGAGCTGCATCTGATTGAATTTCGCATCAAACAGGCGTTTCACCTCATCCAGATTCCGCTGTTGAACATCGTTATCAATGGTAAGATTCTTGAGGGCACTATAACTACGATTTGCTTTATCGTAAGCCCCGTTATACGGATTAAGAAAATCAGAATCAAGGGTAATCAGATATCCCCGCTGGCCGGTTTCGGCATCTTTCAGATGCGAAATAATGTTTTCTGACTCCAGTAAAACTTCATTCGTATGATTAACCAGTTGTGAGTTAGCAATCAGTCGCTGGGTGCTGTAAAAAGAAGCAACCAGACTCAAAATCAAGAGAATGACAGAGATTGAAAAGACAACCTGTAACTGTTTAATTACTGAATAATGTGCTTTAGGCATGAGTAATATAAATCTTTAATTCAATAGGTTATTTGTTTGATTAACGGGTAATACAATGATGAAACTCGTTCCTTCGCCGACTGTACTTCTGGCAGAAATAATTCCATGATGGGTATCAATGTTTTTCTTCGCAATGGCTAACCCAATCCCCGTACCTTCGTAACTATTATGATCATTTAATCGCTGGAAAATAATGAAGATTCGATGCAGGAATTTTTCGTCAAACCCAATTCCATTATCCTGCACAATGATCCGACAGTAAGGTCCCTGATCAGTAGCCGGACTATCAATGGATTTGTCCGCGACCAGTTCACCACTGATTCTTATAACCGGAGCTTCCTGGGGCTTTGAAAACTTCAGTGCATTACTAATGAGGTTTTGAAACACCTGACGAATTCGGCTGGGCATCGCAGAGATCCGGGGTAAGGGATCCACCTGGATACGGGCTTCTTTACGGGAAATCAGATCATCGAAATCAACTAATAATTCATCAATGATTTCATTTAAATCGGTGTCCTGAAAGGCTGCGTAATTGGATAAACGTGAATACTCCAGCACGTCAGTGATTAACTTCGACATGCGGGCGGAAGAATGAATGGACCGATCCAGATACGATACAGCTTCGGCGTTATCCTTCAGGTATTTTTCCTTAATAACCCCGTTAAAAATCTGAATTTTCCGCAGAGGTTCTTTTAAATCGTGCGAAACCACCCAGGCAAATTGTTGCAATTCGTGATTGGTTCGCTCCAGCTCCACGTTCTTGTCCAGCAGCTCCTTGGTACGTTGCTCTACTTTTTGTTCGAGCTCTTCGGCATTGGTTTTCTGCTGGTGAATATCCGTGAAAGTCCCCACCCATCGCACGGTTACATTCTGAAATTTAATGGGCGTAACCCGTAGTAAATGATGTCGGTAATGGCCCGTAGTTACTTCCTTTATCCGAACTTCTTTATTGTATTCCACGTCCTGATTCAGGTACTCTTTCCATTCCAGGTCGGTCTGATCATCCGGATGCGTTTCGGGGAATTGGTCCAGTCTTTGGGAGTAGCGGTACCAGTGTTCGTTGACGTATTCAATGCGTCCGGTAGCGGCGATGGTGAAGGCCATCTGGGGCAGGGATTCAACGATGGAACGTAATTCCTGCATCCCTTTCTCCAGTTTTTCCTCGGCTGCTTTTCTAACTTCTATTTCTTTGAGTAATGATTCCTGCGTAGCCCGTAACTCCTGTTGCTGCTCGTATAAGCGATGCAGAATTTTTACTTTTAACAGTAAAATATCAGGATCAACGGGTTTGGTCAGGTAGTCAATTCCACCTGAAGTATATCCCTTGGTAATAAATTCTTTCTCTTTACTAACGGCTGAAAGGAAAATAATGGAAGTATCCTTGGCCTTGCTGTAACCCGCAATAAAGTTAGCCACCTCAAATCCATCCATGCCTGGCATTTGTACGTCCAGAATAATGACTGAGTAATTATGGGCCAGAACTTTCTTTAAAGCCTCCTCTCCCGATTCTGCGGTATCAACAGAGAACTGATGTTGCTCAAGAATGATCTTCAGAGGGAGAATATTCTCAGGCCTGTCATCCACTATAAGGATCATATCTAAGGAAAGCTTTTCAACGTAATAGAGCACTATTTAACAACGTTGTAACTTAAAATTGTCCCTCTTGTTTAAAATCAGGGTTGAATTTACCCCCGTTTTCACCTCCACTCCGATCTTCTGCAATTATAACCGATTGGCTTCCGTTGGGGATCTAGTGGTTTAGTATCAGGGCCTGAACTTTCCTTAATTTCTGATGGCTTCGCTATCTCTGATTTGCCTTGTATTTTTGCCTTTAAATGAGCTATCGTATGAAATTTAAACTCAACGGCCGCATCTGGATTGAAGGCGAAGAACGTTTTATGGGCATCGGCAGATTTCAGTTACTGGAGCAGATTGAACAGACGGGCTCGATCTCAGCGGCAGCGAAAAAAATGGGAATGTCCTACAAACGGGCCTGGGATCTGGTTCAGTCGATGAATAGCCAGTCCGAAACGCCCGTGCTCAGTACTCAGGCCGGTGGAGAACGAGGGGGTGGAACCCATCTTACCGAAGAAGGCAAACGCTGGGTAACGCTCTATTCCCAATTTCAGCAACGATTTCAGGAATTTCTGGAAACGGAAACGCTAAAGCTGCCGGCCGAATAATTTTTCAGCCGTGTGAGTTAAGGGCTACGGGGATTCGCTATGTATAGAAGAATCCGAATCAAAGCCTCTATCCTTCATTTATGAAAAAACCTGCTCTGCTCCTCGCGGCTCTGCTGTCCCTGAATGTAACCTGCCGGGCTCAAACCGAGCGACTGCATCACATTCACCAGAATATCAAAAACGTTTTTTACGAACCTGCAACCGGCTTATACAAGGAAACCAACGATGCCGCTCGTAATGAGAAGCCTCACTCCTATTTATGGCCGCTTTGTGCATTGGTGCAGGCAGCAAACGAGATGGAAGTACTGGAGCCCAAGGTTTCTTACCTGAAGCCCGTGTTGCAAACCATTCAGCAGTATTACAACACGAACCCGCCCGCTCCGGGGTATCAGGCGTATGTCACGAAAGAAATGACCGATACGCGTTTTTATGACGATAACCAGTGGATTGCCATTGCCTGTCTGGATGCGTACGAACGGACGAAACAGAAGTCTTACCTCGATACGGCTGAGCTGATCTACAAATTCATGCTGACGGGTTACGATCAGCAGGGCGGCGGAGGTATTTACTGGAAAGAGGACGATAAGACGACGAAAAACACCTGCTCGAATGGTCCCGGCGTTTTGATTGCCCTGCAGTTATACAAACTCAAGAAGAATCCCAAAAACTTACAAACCGCACTGGAACTGTACCGCTGGACAAATCAGCACTTACAGGCTCCGTCGGGGGTGTATTACGACGCGGTGAAGTTACCCAGCATGAAAATTGACTCCGCGATCTATACCTATAATACTGGCACTATGCTGCAGTCCAGTGTCCTGTTGTACAAGCTAACGAAAGAAGAACATTACCTGAAAGAAGCGAAACGCGTGGCCGAAGCGGCAAAGAAACATTTTTTCCGGAAGAACAGATTTCCGGAGAATTACTGGTTCAACGTGGTGCTGATGCGGGGATACTCCGAGCTTTTTTCGGTAGATCATGACCCGCAATACCTGCGTTTGTTTGCCCGGGATGCCGAGCGAATCTGGCAGGAAGAAAAGGACCAGCAACATCTGATCGGTCCGCGAAAATGGAAATCCCTGATTGATCAGTCGGCCATGCTGGAAATGTACGCCCGGCTGGAAGCCTTAAAAGGGAAAATTTAATCGCTGATTTTGAAAGTATTACCAAGAAAGTGCCCTTCTGAGGGCACTTTCTGTTTATGGGCTCAGTTGGTAAGGTTGGGTTTAGAGTTTAACGTTTTGAGTCAGAGTTTGGAGCGGCGGCTTATAGTTGTTGATACTCCATAGCCTGAGGTGTTTGGGAGTCTGATGTGCATCAACTCAAAAACCCAAACTCACAACTCCAAGCCCTAAACCCCTAATACTTTCTTCAGAGACCATGCTAAATTTTGAATTTAAGAATCCGACTAAAATCCTTTTTGGAAAAGGACAAATCGAAAAACTATCCACCGAGTTACCTGCCGATGCTAAAGTGCTCCTTCTCTACGGTGGTGGAAGTATCAAGAAAAATGGCGTCTACGAGCAGGTGCTTGCGGCCCTTCAAAAGTTTGAAGTCGTTGAATTTGGTGGCGTTCCGGCCAATCCCGAATACGCCGTTCTCCTGGAAGCTCTGGACGTGATCAAAACCCAGCACATTACGTTTATTCTGGCCGTAGGCGGTGGATCTGTGATTGACGGAGCCAAGTTTCTGTCGGCGGCGGCTTTGTATGAAGGCACCGAGCCCTGGGATATTCTCTCGAAAGGCATCCGTTTTGAAAAGGGACTGCCCTTTGGAAGTGTGCTGACCTTACCCGCCACGGGTTCCGAAATGAATTCCGGATCTGTGATCAGCCGGGCTGAAACTCAGGAAAAGTTATCCTTTGGCGGCCCCGGTATGTTCCCGGTCTTTTCCATTCTTGATCCGCAGGTGATTCATTCCATTCCTCCCCGCCAGATTGCCAACGGCATTACCGACGCATTCACGCACGTGCTGGAACAATACATGACCTACCCAATCCAGGCTCGTTTGCAGGATCGTTTTGCGGAAAGCATTCTGCAAACGCTGGTTGAAGTGGCTCCGGTGATCATGAAAGACCCGTCGGATTATTCGGCAGCGGCTGACTTCATGTGGAGTTGCACGATGGCTCTGAATGGGCTGATTCAGAAGGGAGTTCCTACCGATTGGGCGGTTCACGCCATGGGTCACGAACTAACCGCTCTCTACCATATTGACCACGCCCGCACACTGGCAGTGATCGCTCCGAGCCATTACCGATACAATTTCGAACGCAAAAAAGAGAAGCTGGCTCAGTACGCAGAGCGGGTCTGGAACATTACGGCAGGAACGACTGAAGAGAAAGCGGAACAGGCCATCGTGAAAACAGAGGAGTTTTTCCATTCTCTGGGTATCCAAACCAAATTGTCTGAATACACGGATCTGTATGCCCAGACGGCTGAACAAATTGAGCAACGATTTACTCAGCGAAACTGGATGGGCATTGGTGAACACCGGGACCTGAAACCCGCCGATGTCAGAAAAATCGTAGAGATGAGTTACTAATCTTCCAAAGTCAGAGACGAATTTTTGTCGCTGTGGCTGGTGTCCTCACCAGCCACTTTTTCTATAACTCCCCAGGCACCCTTTCGGGTTTTCACCCGGAGCTACTCAGATTTCACCCCGCTGGGGTTCTTACGCTCAGGTACAAACGTCTCCCCTATCTTTATGGGTTGGTTTCTCTTTCAAACTTGAAACCCCTACCGTATTGGTGTCCTCACCAACCCCTTATAACCGGCTGGTGCAGACACCAGCCAGGGCAAGGGAAGGCAGATGTCACTTCGGTGTAACCAGGAGCTACCCAGCCGGGAGCTATCCGGGATTATCACTTTCATTGCTAGTTCTCTCCGCTGCCTTATAGGCCGCTGTGGTTGGTGTCCTCACCAACCACTCAAAACCCCGGATTGGCATCCGAGGCTATCCAGCCGGGGGCTACCCAGATTAAACCCCGCTGGGGTTCTTCCGTTCAGTTCCAAACGGTTCTCCCTACCTTTACGAGTTTTCTCTTTCCAACTGAAAACTGAAAACTGAAAACTGAAAACTGAAAACTGAAAACTGAAAACTGAAAACTGAAAACTGAAAACTGAAAACTCAAAACTGAAAACTGAAAACTCAAAACTCAAAACTCAAAACTCAAAACTCCCCACCGTGGTTGGTGTCCTCACCAACCACTTTCGTTATACCGGGCTGAGCCTGGCTGGTGAGACACCATCCAGGGGTAAACATCATAACTCCAAACCGCAACAGCGGCCGCTCTAAACTCAACCCCTTAACCTGCACTGGCCCGTGCCATCACGATCAGGATCAGTCCGACAACGTAGGTTCCACCCATGATCCACAGGTAGCGATTCGCTTTCGCTGGTGCTCCTTCGAATTCTTTCCAGGCCAAAAGTCCCCAGAGTACCGATACTACCGTAGCTCCCTGACTTAATCCATAGGAAACGGCTCCACCGGCATCCTGTGAGCCTAATAGCAGGGTAATCATCCCCACTCCCCAGACAAAACCACTTCCCAGACTCAAGGCATGTTCTTTAGCAGAAGCATCTCCGTATTTTGCATGATTTTCGCCTTCCAGTAACTTCAGTCGCTTGATGATCCATTCCATGAGTGGATTACTCAGCAGAATTCCCAGAGCAAAACAGACAAAGCCCGTGTAGGGCGTAAGCTTACGGGCTTCGGGTAAAGCAATATCTTCAACAATAGACTGCGTGACCAGCAGAAAAAAGAAACCGGAAAAGGCTCCCCCGGCCAGGGCTATCCAAATGCCCTTGTTACTTGATTCGTCGGAATCGCTTTCTTCTTCGTTTTTAGCTTTATAAGCAAAAGCACAGGCCGCAATGGAGGCCAGCACCAGCCCCCCTCCAAGGGCTAGCAGTGTCACATTGCCTTCGGGTTTAGCTATATAATTGACAATCAGGCCCAATGCCAGCGACAAACCCGTTCCAACGGGCATGGCTACGGCAATGCCTGAAATGTTGATACCGACGGTTAATAAGGTGTTGCCAATGTTAAAAATGATCCCTCCCGCCACAGCCAGAGCTATATTCTGCCAGGCAGCCTGCTGAAAGTCCTCCAGAAAAGGTCGCTCGTTTGGTCCCAAACTTCCCAGCGTGAACGCCAGGAGCAGAGCGGTGATCATGATTCCGTAGACGTAGTCACGGTAGAAAATGGATAATGGGGCGGATTGCGTAACCAGTTTCTGTCCACTCGTCCAGGAGCCCCAGCAAAGCATGGTAATCAGGCAAAAGACAATAGCCAGCGTAGAGTTTTCAAGAATAACCATGGGTTTCAGATTCGCTATAGTGGAAGTTTCACTGCTTAATAAAATCCGGCCAGTAGCGGCATAAAAAAACCGCTGACCCAGGGCCAGCGGCATAATTCATGAGTTTGAAGGTAAGTTAAAAGGTCTTTAATTCAAGTCACTAGCGAATACGGCCCGTATTGGAGTTGTATTTACCCAGGGGGAAACTCACACCCAGGTTTACGCCCCAGTTGCTGTGATATACGTCGCCACTGCCGTAGATAGGCTTGGCTACGTCCACCAGACCCAGTCCGTAACGCACGTCAAAGTTCAGCCATACCCGGTCCTGAATGCGATAGTTGAAACCACCACCCAGGTGCAAACCGGCGTCTGCTTTGGTCCATGCCTGATTGTTTTCATTGAGGTTGGCTCCGTTTTGATCACGAGCGGCCAGCAGGAAACCAACGTAGGGACCTGCAAAGAGCTTGGGCCGGAAGGCATTTCCCCGATCGTTCAGATAAAAAGTAGCAAGGATAGGAATCTGAAGGTAGTTCAGTCTGATTTGCGAATCAGCCAGACGGTTCTTGGCTCCCAGCTGAGTATAGAGGAGTTGTCCACCCACTCCAAATCGTTCGTTCACGCTGTAGTTGATGAACAGACCAGCCGTTCCCCCCGTTTTCCAGGTAGTATTACCAGCTCCTCCCCCACGGAAGGTAGCGACGGATAAACCACCCATAGGTCCCCAGGAAAGATTGTCCTGAGCTTGTACTTTTGTGGCAAAAATGCATGCAAAGAGAAGGATGAAGAAACTGTACTTTTTCATGATTGTAGTAGGGGTAAATGTTATGGACGATTGCTCGAAAAACCTCATTCCACCCTATTTACGGCTATAACTTGTTGAAGGATTTCCCCAAACCGATTATTCCCCACTTTCGACAAATAGTACATTTCGCTGAAGTCCTTCGTATTTGGTTCGCTTCAGCGGCGATGTTTTAAATACTTTTTTGAAAGTTTCTTCGGTAAGTTCCTGCCAATCACGCTTTTGCCAGGATTTTAACGCTTCGGGTAAATCGAAGGCGGATTCCTGATGTGGTTTCGAGAAGCGATTCCAGGGGCAGACGTCCTGACAGATGTCACAGCCAAAAAACCAGTTTTCCATTTTTCCCCGGAATTCATTCGGGATGGCTTCTTTCAGTTCAATGGTCAGGTAACTGATGCAGCGACTGCCATCCACGGAATAAGGCTCGGAAATGGCATCCGTGGGACAGGCATCAATGCAACGCGTGCAGGTTCCGCAATAATCGGCCATGGGACCGTCGGGCTGTAGCTCCAGGTCAATAATCAGTTCAGCGATGAAGAAAAAGCTGCCGCTTTTACGGGTAATGAGGTTCGTGTTTTTTCCAACCCAACCCATTCCGGATTTTTTAGCCCAGGCCTTTTCCATCACCGGGGCCGAATCCACAAAACACCGTCCTTCCACCAGGCCAATTTCATCCTGAATACGCTGAAGAAACGTTTTCAGTTTGTCTTTGACCACAAAATGATAATCAACGCCATAGGCATATTTGGAAAGCTTGAGGTCGGATTCCCCGGCAGGTAAGGTTTCGGGGGGATAGTAATTGTACAGCAAAGAGACCACCGATTTGGCCCCTTCTACCAGCAGCCGGGGATCAAGCCGTTTGTCGAAATGGTTTTCCATGTACTGCATCTTTCCATGCTTACCCATCTGAAGCCATTTCTCCAGCCGGGGAGCTTCCTCTTCCAGAAAGTCAGCCCGCGAAATACCACAGAAATCGAAGCCCAGATCCCGGGAAATTTCCTTGATTGTTAAAGCATTACGCTGCTGAATAATTTCTGATACTGTCATACCTGCTGAAAAACTTTCCCCCTTTTTAACACAAAGTTACGGCATAAATGATGCATCGCTGCAAAAGAGTCCGCTCGACTTTAGAGACGAATTGACCTGGCTTTTTCGTGAAAAACTTTATTTAAAATGTCATTCTGTCAGCGAAAACCCGAATGGCAAAGTAATTTTGTAGTTACGCTAACAGTAAAAAGGTACGAAAAGACATGACGAATCCGGAATTTACGCAACCCGAAGAAAACGAAAAAGCTCCTCAGGCTGACCATGTAACGGAGAACTCCGACGACAATACAGGCACTGAAAAATCAGAACAAGCTTCTGAAACGAAGGCCGATAAAGCTCAGACTGAACTTGCGGAATTAAAAGATAAATACATCCGCCTCGCCGCTGAATTTGACAACTTCCGCAAACGCACGTTACGCGAAAAAGAAGAGCTGGTGAAGACGGCTTCGGAAGGGGTCATTAAAGCCATTTTGCCCGTGCTCGACGATATTGAACGTGCTCAGGCGAATTATGGTTCCGATGGAAAAGTTGAAACCGAAGGCATCGACCTGATTTTCAACAAACTGGTTAAAGCAGTGGCCGCCAAGGGTCTGAAACCCATGGAATCCAAAGGTCAGCCTTTTGATCCAGATCTGCACGAAAGTATTACCCAGTTCCCGGCTCCCTCTGAAGACCTGAAAGGTAAAGTGGTGGAAGAAGTGGAAAAAGGATATTACCTGGGTGACAAAGTAATCCGCTTTGCCAAAGTTGTGGTTGGAGCGTAATTGAATTCCGGGAGAGGAGAACGCCTGTTTTCCTCTCCCTTGGTCTTTCTCTCCATATTTATAGAAAACGATGGCACAGAAGCGTGATTATTACGAAATATTAGGGGTAACAAAATCTTCTACGGAAGACGAAATCAAGAAGGCGTACCGGAAACTGGCCATTAAGTACCACCCGGATAAGAATCCTGATAACCCCGAAGCAGAAGATAAATTTAAAGAAGCCGCCGAAGCTTACGAGGTCCTCTCGGATCCGAACAAGAAAGCCCGTTACGATCAGTATGGCCACGCGGGTATGGGCGGCGGGTATTCCGGCCCTCAGAATGCCGAGGATATCTTCTCTCAATTTGGTGACATTTTTGGCGAAGGCAGTCCGTTTGGAAGCTTCTTTGGTGGTGGTTTTGGCGGCGGCGGTGGCCAGCGGCAACGCGTTCGCAAAGGCTCTGACTTACGCATCAAACTGAAGCTGGATTTACAGGAAGTAGCCAATGGCGTTGAGAAAAAGATCAAGGTCAAGCGGCACGTCACCTGTAACGCCTGCGGAGGGAACGGCTCTAAAAACGGTACTTCACTCCGCACGTGTAATACCTGTAACGGTCAGGGTCAGATTCGTCGTGTTCAGCAGACCATGCTGGGTCAGATGGTTACGGCCAGCACCTGTCCTACCTGTAACGGCGAAGGTAAAATTGTAGATGCCAAATGCGACGTTTGCGTGGGCGAAGGCCGTACGCTGGCAGAAGAGGTTATCTCGATTAAAATTCCGGCTGGTGTTGCCGAAGGAATGCAGCTTTCGATGAGTGGCAAAGGTAACGTTCCGCCCCGCGGCGGCGTGGCCGGTGACCTCCTCATCGTGGTGGAAGAAGAAGAAAACGAATTCCTGAAACGCGACGGCAATAACGTCGTTCATGAGCTATACGTAAACTTCGTTGATGCGGCTCTGGGTACTTCCCTCGAAGTGCCTACCATTGAAGGACGGGCTAAGATTACCCTGGAACCCGGCACCCAAAGCGGGAAGATTCTTCGGATGAAGGGCAAAGGTATTCCGCATCTGAACAGTTACGGCAAAGGTGATCAGCTGATTTACGTCAATGTCTGGACGCCACGCGTACTATCCTCGGAAGAAAGGGGTATTCTGGAAAGACTCCGCACCTCGCCTAACTTCCAGCCACGTCCAACCAAAAATGACAAGAGCTTCTTCGAAAAAATGAAGGATTTCTTTAACTAGTTTGAGGTTTGATGAATGTATAGTTTGATATAAGTTTGAAAGGTTGGCTCAATGCCAGCCTTTCTACTTTTATAGAGATTTTGTGAGTAGTTGATGTTTAAACGACTTGTGGATGCACACGAATGCCTGACTATTGACTGATGTAATCCCGGTTTAGCATCCGGGGCTACTCCTACGAAACCATTCTGGAGTTACATCTTTCTTCTGCTGTGGTGGGTATCCTCACCAGACACATTATCTACAAATGGCTGGTGAAGACACCAGCCAGGGCTGGAGTAAGTAGTTGACCTTTAGACGACTGTAACATCACATCAATGCTGGGTATACTCCATTCAAACGTCAAACCTAAATTCAAACATTCAAACCTAAATCAAACCCTTCAATTCAAACACTCAAACATCCATATCAAACCTTAAACAAAAAAAGACGATTCAGTTAAACTGAACCGTCCTCATTATTCATGGCTTTCAAAGGGAAAAAGCGTCTTAGTTTAATTCAGTAATGAACTGCTCTTTCGGCTTACGAACTTTCTTCATGCCGTGCAGCCAGTCATTTTCAGCATCACGATAGCCCAGAGGCAATAAGGTTACGCTACGAAGGCCTTTTTCTTTCAGATTAAGTAATTGATCCAGAGCAGCGGCATCAAAACCTTCCATGGGCGTCGCATCTACGCGTTGCTCAGCGGCGGCGGCAATGGCAATACCAAAACCGATATAGGCCTGACGAGCCGTAGCCTGAAAGTTTTCTTCCGCCGTTTTTGATCCGTAGATCGACAACAGGAAGTTTTTATAACTATCCATCCGGTCATCGGGCAAACCACGCTCGCGGGTAGTATAGAGGAACATATCGTTGATGCGTTTCGCGTCCAGGTCATCCCAGGCAGCAAAAACCAGCACGTGTGAAGCATCCGTAATCTGACTCTGATCGTTGGCAATCGCCCGAATTTTCTGCTTCAGTTCAGGATTCGTAATGACCAGAATTTCAAAGGGTTGTAATCCAGATGAGGTTGGAGCAAGACGGGCTGCTTCCAGAATAATATCTACTTTTTCCTGAGGAACGGGAACGCCATTCATTTTTTTCGTAGCGTAACGCCATTCCAGGTTTTCAATAAGACTCATGATGTTGTTTTTTATGAAGGAAAAATGTTGACTTTCACATTAAATGTCGGTACATATAATACAAATGCTATTTAGGATCAATTAGTTTTCGGCTTAAGGACTTTTTTTATTTTTTTTTCTGAAGTATTATTTAGTTTGTTGATAATCAATAAAAAAGGGCACTACTCCTGAAGTAGTGCCCGGGCTAAAAATTAATACGGTCCTTACTTTACTTCCGTCAGTTCAATGATAACGCTGGTGCGATTAACATTGGCGGCGGGATTAAATCCTACCCGCATCAGAAAATCTCCGGTATAGACGGCGTCCGGTGTGATCCGTGACTTGGTGCCGGGATACAGATTGAGTTCTTTCAAGGTGTATCTTTTCCGGGGATCCAGTCCTTTCAAAAGCACAGATCGACCCGTCCCTACCCCATACCGGCTGCTCACCATGTAGGTAAACCAAACCGACCGCGATTTATTTTCATTCACGAACTGTAAGGAAGCATAGTCGTTTTCACGGGGGTTGGCCAGACGGTATAAGTCGCCGTGCCAGACCAGATCACTGATATTCTTGTAGGTTTCTACGGACTGCTTACTAAACTCCAGCTCTTTTTCATCCAGCTTGCTTACCACAATATCGTATCCTAACTTACCCATCATCGCGACGTCAGTCCGGAATTTCAGCGGCTGTTTGCCCCAATCCGTTACGTGGTCGCAGTGAGCAATCGTTGGGAAAAAGTAGGAATACTCCCATTGCATGAACACCCGCTCCAGCGGATCCGTGTTATCACTCGGCCAGAACTCCGTGAAATACTTCAGAGCTTCGTAATCCACCCGGCCACCGCCACCCGAGCATAGCATCATGGGTACTTTCGGATACTTCGCCCGCACACGTTCCAGCACTTTATATAAACCCTTCACGTAATCGACATAAAGCCTGGAATCGGCCTGTTTGCTGTTTTTCAGGTATTCCGAATGAGCATTATAGATGACGGCATTACAATCCCATTTAATGAAAGCCAGGTCAGGATTTTTCGTGAATAAGTCATCCAGAACACCAAATACAAAATCCTGTACTTTGGGGTTGGAAAGGTCTAATACCAGCTGATTGCGGAAGTAATGCTCCGGGCGTTCGGGTTGTTTAATGACCCAGTCCGGGTGTTTTTCGTACAATTCGCTTTTGGGATTCACCATTTCCGGTTCAATCCAGATACCAAATTTTACGCCAGCTTTCTGGGCTTCCTTAACCAGATAGCCAATGCCGTGCGGTAATTTCTTTACGTTCTCTTTCCAGTCGCCCAAACCTGCATTATCGCCATTTCGGGGATACTTATTACCAAACCAGCCGTCATCCAGGAGAAACAGATCCACGCCTAATTTTTTACCATCGGCAAAAAGTCCGGTTAACTTCTGTTCGTCAAAATCGAAATACGTCGCCTCCCAGTTATTGAGCAAGGTCAGTCGGGAGCCTTCACCATCCAGAATCCGGTACTTACGAGCCCAGCGGTGCAGATTGCGGCTGGCTTCTCCCTTGCCATGATCCGAAAACGTATAGATGAACGAAGGCGTCTGAAACTCCTGACCACTCGCCAGCGGGTATTCCGAAGCGTGCGGGTTAATTCCTGCAATCAGTCGCAGGTTATTATAGGTGTCATTTTCAAAATCAATCCGGAAGTTACCAGACCACCCCAGCGTTCCCAACAGTACCTTACCCGTTTCCTCCGTCGCTATTTCATCGAAGGAAAGCATAAAACTGGGTGGCTGAAACAGGTTGGCACGCGTACCGAGTTTGGAATCCAGCGTCAGAATTCCCGCTTTCAGTTCCGTCGTTTCGGGGTTCATCTCGTGAGCCCAGCCGCCGTGGTAATGCGTCAGGTGAAACGACTGGCCCGTGAAGTACAGATTGGCCGAAGCATATTTGTTGAGCGTCAGCGTGCCTTTCTCTTTATTACGAATCGTACTCCACTGCTCCACTACGTTTTCCCGGCGGTAGGTTTTATAATACAGGCTTACCTCCACGGCATAGGCGGGGTCTTTCAGTAACACGGTCGTCAGGGTGACATTCTCATCTACTTTCTGCGTCTGGTGACTCTGGTATTGTAGTTCCAGAGACGTGTTTCCGTCGGCGTGCGTCACTCGTATAGCGGGTTCAAAAAGATTCCAGCTCCCACTGGGCGTATAGGCTGAATTGGAAATACCCGAATTTTCGTCTTTCTGACGACTTTCCCGACCCACCAGAGCGTATTCGCCCGGCTGCTGGAGACGCGTTCCGAAATAGCTGATACCAAGGCGTTTACTGGCATCGGTTTGTAATACCAGAGCGTTTTGCTCGGTTTCAATCGGAATAACCGTTTGTTGAGCGTATACGAGAGAGGTGGTTAGGATCGTAGCTAAAAAACTGGGAATCCACCGGGCAGATAAGCGGTTTTGCATAGGGTAGAGTTGAAATGAATCGCCAAAAATAAAGCAGGAACTTGTTCCGGAAGGCATAAAAAAGGCAGCCTGGTTCGGCTGCCTCGAAATTGCATCATTAAATGATAAAATACTATCGAACCTCTGTCCTTATTTGGTACAGTTGGTTTTAGTTAAGGTTATTCCATTGATGAAGTTGATGTTTTTATGGTCCTGAAAAATCGTTTTTCCTTCTTTTTCATTCACCGGACCAAATCCTTCGACATAAGTTTCTCCTTTTTTCAGAAAAACGACTTCCCGAACCGATGAACGTCCTTCCGAGTTGAAAGTGTATTCAGCCAGCAGGGTATCTCCTTTGATCCGGCCATCCAGTGAACCCACATTCCTGTCTTTTTCGTAGAGCCTATACGTCAGATCACCCGTAATATTCCGGTTCTTTCTGGAGATGTGGAGATAGACCGTATCCCTGGGAGTTACGTAGGAATAACATTCTTCCTCGTTTTCCTGAGCTGAATCCAGCGTTTTCGTGTACGTCAGGGTTTGGCCGTCTTCGTTTTCCACGATGAGCGTGTTGTCCTGGATCGATAGCACTTTCAGCGTTTGGTCAAACTCGGAGGAAGAACCGTTTTCCATTTTTCTTCCGTGCAGAATCAGGTTATCTCCCTGCATTTCCCAGGTTTTGTATTCCACATCTCCCGCCGGGAAAGCCGAAGCCATGCCTTCTTTATCAAAGACAAATCCGGCACCCGTGTGATTTTCTCCGCTCATCGTCCATTTTCCGATCACTGAATCCTGGTCTTTGCTCTGACAGGCCACCAGACTGACGATCAACATTAAAAAAATCAAAGGTTTCATATCGTTTCTGACTTGGTTTTTGATTTATTCATTCGGCATTTATCGCTGCAATACACCACTTCCTCCCAGTTTTTCTCCCATTTCTTACGCCAGCTAAAGGGCAACTGGCAAACCGGGCAGATTTTAGTGGGGAGGTATGGTTTACGATGCGGCATAGTTCAGGCGAATAATGATGCTTGATTGCCTTAAATAAACTGTACCATTACCGGTTGTAGGGATACTCGCTGATCCAGTGAAATCCCCGGCCGGTGAGGGTATAATCGCTGATTTTTTTACGTTTCAAGCCAGCTTTCAGAGCTTTACCCTTCCATTCTCCGTGGATCATTAAACTATCCTTTTGAAGCGTATACTAAAACGTATGGACTAAAGTTGAATCGTAGTAGTTTTTCAAGGCAATGGTTTTTTCTTTATCATCCATGTTCAGCATAAACGACTCCGAGTTTCTATTCATCAACCGTACTTCAGCAAAATCATTTTCTATGATCAACTTATTCCATCGAATGGTATCCGTAGTCAGGGGCGGCAAGGTATCATTTGCCAGTACAAAGGATTTCACTTCGTAAATCCCACGCAGCGGACGATCTGGTTTTTGAGTCCAGGAGTGCCCATTAAGCGTTACAAAAAGTACAAACACAATTACAATTGTTTTACCAACCCGATGCGTAATGCAATGCCATTTTTTCGACAATACCACCGAGTCACGATTCAGCGAGGCAGGTTTGTGAAGAATGAAAAAACGATACACGGCGGATAAGTCAGGAGACAATATGAAAAAGGCTAGCAGAAGCAGGTAACTGGAAAACAACTTTACGGGAATGTCAAAGCTGAAATTCAGCATAACCACATTAGCCATGACGGCGATCACCACCAGGGCTCCCAGAGCTTTGGTTCGTCTGAAAAGTAACAGCAATCCTCCCAGTACTTCACCTAAACCACCGAAAATGGAATAAGGTCTGGAAAGTCCCATCAGCCGCCAGACGATCCCCATCGGCGAAGACTCGCCGTAGGTTTGTTCCAGAGTGTAAAAATTCGGGTATCTGAATTGAGCTTCAAACACCTTGGCAAACCCGTACGACAACATCATCTGGGCGAGGTAATACCGGACAAACGTTTGGGTTAATACGTACAGTAATCCATAATTGAAGCGTTGTCGGAGGAAAATGGAAAGACCCAGGGAGAGAGTAAGGGAAAAGGTTACTAAAGTAAATAAATACGCATAATCAAAAGAGGTATCTCCGCTGCCCGTTCTGGTTATTTTTTTAATATTATCCATGCCTAATACTGAATTACCGATATGCTCAATAAGCGGAATCAGTCCTAAAAGTGTGGGCAAGGGTAATACATAGCAGATCGTATAAATGGCAACAAACCAGATACCCAAACGATGCGGAAAAGACCAGCGATGAGATGAAGACAAGGGCGGTGTATACGTAACAGACATAGAGGAAAGAGGATTAAGATCGGTTAGGTGCTAAGAATTAGTCAAATATTCAGAATTCAACAGAAAAAGCCAACCCAAAGGCTGGCTTTTAGCATTTATTTAGAAAATAGATTACATCGCTTCATCCGCACTAGGACCATAACTGCCGGGAATGGGAATGTTAAGCAATCGCAGATAAACGCCTAACTGAGCCCGATGATGCGTGATCTGTGAGAAAGCCATTCGGATTACTTCGTGCTTAGGTCGAATACTGTAAATGATTTCGCCGTTTCGCAAAGTCCAGGGTTCGTTGAGAAGGGTTTCGTTTTCGGGGATTAACTGCGTTCGTCCATCGGCCAGGCTTTCTTCGAAAAAAGCCAATAGTTCGGCATTGCTCTGGATTTTTTTGTCTTCATAAGGCACTGTGGCGAAATCCAGCTCATCAGTGGTTAAGGTCATTGTTACCCAGGTTGGTAACTCTGCAATATGTTTAGCGAGTCTGCCCATAACCATACTCTTCTGATGAGGAGCCCAATCGAGTTTGTCATCAGGAACAAGGGCTAAAAACTTGCGGGTTGTGAGAGCTTCCTGCTCCATTTCCTTTAAAAACAGGGGAATCAGTTCCATCGGCTGTGTTGTTTTATCGTTCGCTTCAAAACTAAAACAGCCCAATGACAGCCCTATGTCAGCAGGATTTCTGTGTTCAAACTAATGTAGAGGTATGCTTAATCGCGTCTGGCCGTGAAAGGTAAACAAATCAATAGTCCTAAGAACAGCCTCATTCGTCCTGGCTGGTGTCTTTACCAACCATCAGGCTCCCACCTTGGCTGGTGAGGACACCAGCCAAGGTGGGAGCTGATGAAGACACCAGCCAGGGCGGGAGCCAAAGCGGGAGTAACCACCTTTACCCAAACGCAATCAATCGTGTTTCTACCAGCAAACAAAAAGGTCAGCCCGCTAAGCAGGCTGACCTTTGGCAATAGGTGGATTTGTGCGGTAACTTTACACACCAAGCCCTAAACTCCAAACCGATTAGTCGATCAGAACGCAAACTCCGCGTTTGACGTCCTCTTCCACTTTTTTGTATTTCACGTCACGTTCAATGCGTCCATCGCTGTACTGAACCGATACCCGCTGGTTAGGCTCAATCTTGTTAACGCGGACGGGTTGCTGACGAGGGCGTTCTATTTCGATTTCTTCGTATTCTTCCACCGCAGGTTCTCCACCCGTAAGACCCGTTACGTCATCTTTACTCAACTGCAACTGAGGCTGAGGTTCAGGACGACGGGGAGGCTGAGGCACCTGGGGTTGCTCCACATGAAGTTCAGGCACATCGTAACGCATCAGCAACTGAACGACATCGAAGTTTACTTTATTGATGAACTGCTTGAACAGATCAATCGACTCGAATTTGTAAATCAGCAAAGGATCCTTCTGTTCGAATACGGCATTCTGCACTGATTGTTTCAGGTCATCCATATCCCGAAGGTGCTCCTTCCACTCCTGATCAATGACGGTCAGAGCGATGTTTTTCTCGATCTCGCGGGTTACCTCACGACCTTCGCTGTTCAGAGCTTTCAGGAAATTAACCTGGAAGCCCATCACGTGCTCACCATCGGTGTACGGCAGGCCAATCACCGAGTTATCGTTGACATTACCCTGATTAGCTTCAAACAGATCCTGGAAGAACGGTTGCATGCGGCGGGCAATGTCCGCTCCTTTGGCCTGGTAATGGGCTTCAGCCGCGGCGTATAACTGCTGGGTGCGTTGCTCAGGCTTCAGACGAATAAATTCATCCTTGCTGAAGGGCACCTGAATAGCCAGCGTTTCAATCACCCGAAGTTCGAATTCTTCATAACCGGGGTTGTTCGATACCAGCTCTTCGCACACGTCGTAAGTAATGTTGGCAATATCCAGAGCCAGACGGTCACCAAACAGAGCGTTTTTCCGACGCTTGTAAATAGCTTCCCGCTGGTAGTTCATGACGTCATCGTATTCGAGCAGACGCTTCCGGATGCCGAAGTTGTTTTCTTCAACTTTTTTCTGGGCCCGTTCAATGGACGAAGTAATCATGGAGTGCTGAATGACCTCTCCTTCTTCCATACCCATCCGGTCCATGACCTTCGCAATCCGCTCCGAACCGAACAGACGCATCAGGTTATCTTCCAGTGAAACGAAGAACTGAGACGATCCGGGGTCACCCTGACGACCGGCACGACCCCGTAACTGACGGTCTACCCGGCGGGATTCGTGACGTTCGGTACCGATGATGGCCAGACCACCCGCGGCTTTCGACTCGGGGGTCAGCTTAATATCCGTACCCCGACCGGCCATGTTCGTAGCAATCGTAACGTTTTGTGAATGACCTGCTGAAGCAACAATCTCAGCCTCGCGTTGGTGTTGCTTGGCGTTCAGTACCTGGTGTTTGATTCCACGCATCCGTAACAGACGACTTAGAATTTCCGAGTTTTCCACGGAGGTAGTACCCACCAGCACCGGACGGCCTGCTTTTACCAGTTCGTCAATCTCCTGAACGACCGCGTTGTATTTCTCGCGAACCGTTTTATATACTTTGTCTTCCTGATCTTTCCGTGAAATTTTCAGGTTCGTAGGAATCGAAACGACGTCGAGTTTATAAATCTGCCAGAACTCGCCCGCTTCCGTTTCCGCCGTACCCGTCATTCCTGAGAGTTTGTGGTACATCCGGAAGTAATTCTGAAGCGTCACCGTGGCATAGGTCTGGGTAGCGTCTTCGACCTTCACCTGCTCTTTGGCTTCAATCGCCTGGTGAAGACCATCCGAGTAACGACGACCTTCCATAATCCGGCCCGTTTGCTCATCGACGATCTTGATCTTTCCGTCCATGATCACGTACTCTACGTCCAGTTCGAACAGCGTGTGAGCTTTCAGTAACTGGTTAACCGTGTGAATACGTTGCGTTTTAATGGAGTAATCGCGGATAATCTCGTCTTTCTTGTGAATTTTATCTACTTCCGAAAGATCCGATTTATCGATCTGATTCAGTGCTACTGACAAATCAGGCAGAATGAAGAAATTAGGATCTTCATTATTGGCCGTCATGACGTCGATACCCTTTTCCGTTAACTCAACCGAATTATTTTTCTCTTCGATCACGAAATACAGGGGAGCATCGGCTTCCGGCATACGCTTACCCTGCTCCTGCAGGAAGTCGTTTTCTGTAGCCCGCATCACGGCCTGATTTCCCTGTTCACTTAGATACTTGATCAGAGGTTTGTATTTGGGTAAACCCCGGTGAGCCCGGAACAGAGCCAGCCCCCCTTCTTTGGTATTACCCGCGGCAATGAGTCGGCGAGCTTCCGTAAGGAATCCCTGTACCAGCTTCTGCTGTTCTTCCACGAGTCGGGAAATCCGGGGATTTAATACTTCGAATTCCTGCACATCGTTGTCTTTCACCATCGGTCCACTGATGATCAGAGGCGTACGGGCATCATCAATCAGGACGGAATCGACCTCATCGACCATGGCGTAATGGTGTTTCCGCTGAACGAGTTCTTCCGGGCTGCGGGCCATATTGTCACGCAGGTAATCGAAGCCGAATTCGTTATTAGTACCGTAGGTAATATCCGCCAGGTAAGCACTGCGGCGGCTATGGGTGTTAGGTTCGTGACGATCAATACAATCGACATTCATCCCATGGAATTCGAAAAGCGGAGCATTCCATTCGGAGTCACGTTTTGCCAGGTAGTCGTTGACGGTGACAATGTGAACGCCTTTACCTCCCAGTGCATTCAGGAAAGCCGGGAGCGTAGACACCAGCGTCTTCCCTTCCCCGGTTGCCATCTCTGAAATTTTACCCTGATGCAGCACGACTCCACCAATCAACTGAACATCGTAGTGAACCATGTTCCAGGTGATGGGTTGCCCCATGACATTCCAGGTGTTTTTCCAGGTAGCCTTATCACCTTCAATGATGACGTTCGACTTCCGGGAAGCAACGAAACGGTCGTGAACATTGGCAGTTACCACCAGTTCACCGTTTTCAGTATAGCGACGACCCGTCTCTTTCACAATGGCAAAAGCACGGGGCAGAATTTCCAGTAAAATTTCTTCCAGTTTCTGATCCGACTGAATCTCCAGGGCATCAATCTGCTTGAAGAGCGTGTCTTTTTCATTCACGTCCAGATCGGGATTGGATTCGATCCGCTGACGAATGCTATCTATCTGACTGGTAATGGGTGCCAGACCATCCTTGATAATAGACTTAAGATCAGCGGTTTCCTGACGAAGCTGATCATCCGTTAACTCTCTTAATTTAGCAAATTCGGCATTAATTTTTCCTACGTAGGGATATAAATCCTTTAAATCCCGATCGGACTTGGTGCCGAAAATTTTGGTGATGAGTTTAAACATAGCTATGTGCTAATGCACCGTTATTCGTGGTTAGGCAGCCCTTTTACCAGACTGCTTTTCATAATCCGGCCAGGTTTAGCGGATTTACATGAAACCCCAACTGGGGTACAACAATAGGTAGAATGCAAATTTACGCCATTCTTTTGACCCGAAAACAAAAAAACGGTTCCTAAATACAGTTTAGAGTCGAAAGCAGTCAAAAGTTTAGAAGGAAGCGACAAATTGACAGCTTTTAGACTCCAGACGGTACCGGCCCGGAAACTTTCAAACTAAAAAATTCGTTGTAAATTGCCAGCGTATTTCAGCTTATTCATTCGCAACTAACCACAGTTTTTCAAATTAAGTCTGGATTGAAACGTTAATTCTGAGGATAACGTTCTCCTGGCAGACTGTTTAACCCCTATTTCATTTCACTATGAGTCAAAACCAGCAAGATAATCCTTATTACCGCCCGGTCCGTCGGGAGCGTAAGAAAATGTCCATACCAGGCTTTGGTGGAGGCAGTATGTTTGGTGGTAAGGGTACCAATGAAGACCGAAAAGATCGTGGAGACATCTGGATGAAATTCATGCCGCTCATCGTGCTTATTTTCGCGGCTTATGCCATGTATGACACCTTCTCTGCTTTCAATAAAAAGAAGAAAAATACGATAGACGAGCCCAAAGCCATCCAGGCCATGGAGTGGAAACACGCAAAAGTGTACAAGAAATTCGCGGATGTTACGCCCCGGTCCACTCATTATTACCTCGTCATCGGTTACGAAGGAGCCAGTAAGACCATTGATTTCGGTCAGGAAAAAAGTGAATTCTGGGATCAGATTGATACGTATAACTTTTTAACCAAAGCTCCGGGTAGTTTATCCGTGGACGTTGATGCCTACGATAATTCGAGGGATCGGGTGCTTACCCTGAAGTTCGATTAACTTTTTTTGAGTTAGATACACAAAAAGGCTGGTCAGCATGACCAGCCTTTTTGTATGCAGGACTGTTGATGGGGCCTTACTCTACACTTACCAGCATGGCACCGTAGGAATAGCCGCCTCCGAATGTGGTAACAACGATGTGATCCCCCTTCTGGAAACGGTATCTGTTTTCGCTCAGTCCGATGGCACAACCGGCACAGCCGGTATTGCCCAGGTACTGAATGTTAGATAGAAGTTTGTCCATGGGTAATTCCAGTTCTTCCATTACTTTCTTACTGATTCGGAAATTGGCCTGGTGCGGTAATACCCAGTCCACATCTTCGAGCGTCAGTCCATTACGACCTAAAATCTGACGACTGGCCTTGGGCATGTACTGAACCGCATTGATGAAGACATCGCGGCCATTCGGCATTACGAAACCATCATCGTTGGGTCGCAATACAACTCCTTCCAACGCTTTGCCAACCGTGGCAGCACCGCCCGTGAGGACGTCTACTACTTTCAGATCAGAATCAGAAATGCGTTCACTGGACATGAACAGAGCAGCCGCTCCATCCCCCCATAAGTGACCGGCAACTTTGTCCGATTCGTTACTGTAAGCCGTATTGTTATCCGACACTACGACTAAGGCTTTGGTCGCCTTCTTCATGCAGAAATAGCCTTGCACTACTTCAATCGCATTCAACAAAGACGAACAGGCCGTAGAAACGGACAGCACCGGAATATCCGGAATCTGCAGGTCGTGCTGTACAGCATGGGCCAGTGAGACAATCGTATCATAAGGGGTATAGGTCGCCCCTACAATCAAATCAATTTCCTGTACTGGGTAAGGTAAAAGGGCCAGGCCCTGACGAACGGCCTCTACGGCCATCGTATTCGTGTTTTCGTGAGGGGCGGCTTTCCGACGTTCTCGGATGCCCGTCCGCTCCACGATCCACTGGTCAGACAATCCATTCAGTCGGGCAAAATGTTCATTGGTAACAACTTGCTCCGGCAGATAGCTACTTATCGCGTTGATATACATAAGGGTCAAGCGGGGAACAGCTCGTATTTGTACTTTGCCGTGATATTTTGTACTATGCAAAGAATGCTTATCTTTGCGAACTTACCAAATATTTCAACGAATGATTATATAATTCATTGAAATAATTATAAATATTTTATTAATTCCTTAATCTCATGGCCCTAAGGCCCGAAATGGCCCTTTACAACGGCTTCTGTTTCTCAAAAAGTTCATAGGCTGTTTGCAATTTCCTTTTCTTCGCCCACAGCCGCTTTCCTTCCTGATAGGTCAGAGTAATTCAGCCTAGGTTTTGAACCCAGCAGCGTTCAAATTATCTATTATCAAAAGAGCCGAAACTAATACTTTAGCTTCGGCTCTTTTGTTTAAGGGAATCAGGGATTATTGTTTCACAAATACCGCCTGTGAACGATCCGCACGGGCTATTTTCTTGCAAAAATCCACAAATCGGGCGTACTCCTTCGCGGGTTTCCGGAAACTGCTCATTTCCAGCTTTCGAGTATAAACGATGGTTTCCCCTTTTTTGATGGCCTGAGCCGTATACGTACCAAATTCCGTTTCCAGCTTCACTGGTTCGGGCAGGGCTTCGAGTGCGTAGGATTCCGGGATGTGGTACGTAACGGTATCCGCGTCCGTGAAGCCAATGGGCCAGATTACCTCATGCTGACGCTCAGCACTTGACTTAGGAATATGAGTCCAGGGAGTGAACTGATTGACAGTCAGGAACATGCGATTGCCGCTCATGGTAGCACTTTTCCGAACGGTTAATTTTAGTTTCTCCGCAATGGAAGGAATGGTTTGCCCTGGGCGGGAAGCTTCGAAGGTAAAATCGTTCAGATCGAAACTGGCTAATCGCATCTGTCGGATCTTCCAGCGTTTCAGAGTTTCACCCGCCATTGATTCGGTGGCGGCCCGGTAATCGTCCTGCTGAATACCGGAATAATTCGTCAGCATGTGCGTGGTTGCGTTCCCTTCTTTATCCAGGAATACTTCAATTATACGATGCTGTCCATTTTCTGCCTGCTGGTAAGCGGGCGTTTTCACCAGAACCCCACCCATTGGCGTTTCCAGCAGAGCATGACGATTACCCGTGAAACTTCCCATATACCCCGGACTGGCGTGCTGACTTGTGCACTCCAGCCAGAGCGTATCCTTCAGCAACGGGACACACAAGATTTCGTGATTGAAACGGGCCGAAGTAAATTCCGGAATGATGTCTCTGGCATTAGCCGAAACCGAAGCGGTATAGGAAGTAATGCCGGCTACTTTCAGCATGGCCTTCATATAGTTCGAAAGGGCCTTGCAATCGCCGTACCCTTTCTCAACAACGGTGGTGGCCGGTATACTCTGCCAACCCCCAACGCCCAGCTGGATGCTGACGTAACGGGTGGACTGCTGAAGATACTGATAAAGTTTTTTCACTTTCTGAAGCGGTTCTTTCTCGGTTGCAACCAATTTTAGAACGTTGGCCCTGGCTGATTCGGGTAACTCGTCGCGGTTCACATTCAGGTCATAGAAAAACTGACCCAGTTCTTTCCAGCTGGCCGCCGAGCCCTTGTTTCCCTTCATATCAAACTGATTGGGAGCTGTCAATACGGCAGGACCGCAGGAGGCATAGACATCCGTATAAGGTTCTTCTTCGCGGGTTTTCAGGTTTTTCACCTGCCACTGATACGTCTGGATTGCCTCACGTTCTGATTTCTGAACCGCTCCTACTCCATTCATTTCCCGATAACGCAGTCCCAGAGCGATCGGAACCTTCACCGTAAATACGGCATTTTCAATCGCCAGTTCTTCATCGCTCTGGGGAATCCAGTAAGGATAAAAAAGTGTATTGTAGGTTACCAGCTCGTAGTCAAATTCTACGGTAAAGGGGTAATTCGCGTATTTAAAATCGGCCCGTTTTACTTTATGATCATCGTAAAGGGAATAATCTGAATTGGATGAAATATCCAGAATATCCGGTTTTTTCAGACGTTTAATCTCTCTGCCATTTGCATCGTATAACTTCCCTTCAAAATTTTTGACGCGACTTAGTTTACTATAATGCACTTCCTCGGAAGCGTACTTTTCTCCTTCTTCATTTAGGATAGTAACTACCGTATGAATGCGGTGAACAGCTTCCCCCACAGTTAATACCTCAAAGCTCTCTTCCTGCAGACGAATCACGGCGGATGCCTCGTTTTTCAATTCAGAAGGTATCGTTTGGACAGCATAATTCTGGGCAGAAAGCCCCAGAGGTAACAGAATTAGCCAGCAGAGTAATCTTCTCATACAATGATTTTAAACGTAGGTTCTATACTATTTTTTTTTCAGGATAATCTGCTCGCTATTTTTTGCAATAACCATATCCATGAGCTTCTTGAGGTAGGGATATTCTTCCGAAGAATAAACAGGTTTCTTGAGTTGTAAACGGGTTACGATATTGATTACGTCATCGCCCTGTACCTGAGCCTGATAGGTAAACCGTCCCCCATCATCGGGCAAAAGCAGCACCTGAGTAGCCGGTGAATTTTCAACCACATATCCTTTGGGTATTTTGATATTGGCCATAAATACCTCTTCGCTTGGATTGCCAAAGTCTACTGGATAAAGTCGCTTTTCATACTTGAACTGATTCACGGAAAGAGCTTCTCCCAGGGCAGGACTTAAGTAAATGCGATCCCCTATTTTATTGAAAGCGTCTTCATAATATACTTTTGTTGTAAGGATCAAAGGTTTTTCCACGACGTCCGCAAATTCAACCTTCGATTCTCCTGCTTCAGCAGCCGGTTGTTTAATCAGTTCTTTACCGTATTTCTGAATCCCTGATTTCTGAATTCCTTTTCGGTGGCTGGCCGCCAATTCTCCCGTCCAGTTCCAGGAAAGGGTACCCTTAATGGCACCCGACTCCTCCATCTCATATTCAAGCGTTTTGACCTGCCGATTGATGGTAGGTTTCAGGTAAATCCAGTTCGCTTTTCTGGCGTCTACGATCCGGCCGATCCGGGTCAGACAACGTTCCGGCAGAAGCCCCATGGGCAAGTAAGAATCCGTGGCATCCAGTAAAACTTCCTTATTCCCAATCATCGCTACTCCGACCATGTCATTGAAATAAGAAACCATGGGAATCTCCATAAACACGGCTCCGTTGGAACGGGTACTCAGGATTACCGGGTAAGCTTCCAGCCCCATTTCACGAATCAGGCCCACCAGCAACATATTGATTTCGGCGGAGTTACCCGTTTTTTGCTCAAAAATCGTTTTAGGCGAACTGTTGGACCAATAGGTTGCCATTCCGTTCCAGTTCATACTCGTGCGAATGAAACGATGAGCTTCCGTAACCCGTGATAAGGTATCTTTGTACTTGCTGTTAATGGTTTTAGCGGCTTCTTTCAGGAATGAAGTCTTCCGTAAATAACTTCCTACCTGATCATCGTCGATCAGACTTTTATCGACATCGGGCCAACTTTGGGTAAAGCGTTTTACCCGCCCATCTACCACTGCTTCTACCAGTTCAAAACGCAGCCGGGTCATGTAATCACTCATGGTCGTTATATACGGTTCTGCCCGTAAAGCGGGCAAGTCTTTGACCGCATAACGCATGATTGTACCCGCATTTACGGTTTCATTGTAATCTTTAATGACTAACTCGACCGGGTTTTGAAAAACCGCCCGATATCCCAGTTTAGGAGGGAAGCTGGCGTAATACTCGCTGTATTTAATGGGAATGTCTGATTGAAACTGCCAGTCGGGTAACTGAAAAATAAAGTCAGAATGCAGATCGTATTCATATTCTATAATACATCCTTCCTGTACGTGCGGTAATGTGAATTTAGTTTCGTAGAAATTTTTGTCTGTTTTAGTCGTAAAAATCGCTAACCTGCTTAAGTCTTCGGTTTTTATTTCACCTTTGTCCAGCCAATACGTTGTGCCTTTAATGCTGCGAATCACCTCTTCGTGATTAGCTCCTCGCCGGTATTGCCGAACGGCGATAGTAGCCCGGTCATAGGCTGATTTTTTCAGGATTTTAATACGACAAATACGCCGGTGAATGGCATAATACCCCTTGATGTCGTTATCCGTAATTTCGACCGATCCATAGTCGCCCAGTACTACTGCCTCGGCGGATGAATCCAGAGGATAAGCCTGAGCAGCCAGATCGGCTACACTAACTTTACTAATTTTAAAGCGTTGAGCAGACGCAACACTGCTGACCATACAGAAAAGTACAGTAGCCCAGACAGAAAACCGTTTCATAAGGGTATTAATTCAGAGTAGGTACGTGCATGAATGCCTTCTAAATCAAGGCTATCTAGTGAGAAGGGAGGATACGATTAAACCTTCAGAACACCCTTGTAAGGATGAGGTTCTTAACGCAAACGGTGATGGCTACATAGTTCAAGGTGGTGATAGAAAATTTCAGAAGGTAAATGCTAACAAAATAAATCAATCAAACGTATATTTCTTACTAATGCGATTGAATAAATTACTTATCAACCAGGATTTAAAACTTTATCACTCCTGATTAAGAGTTGTGTTTTTATATTTTTAAAGTATAGCTAAACTATGGGTTATTTACTCATCCTAAGCTTCTTCTTTTTCAAGCAGCGTTCCTGAAGAAAAAGTGATAAATTTATGATATTGTAATTTCTGCCGGGTCATTATTAACAATTTGTTCACCGCTCAGGCGATCGTTCCCTTCTATAAATAGCAGAATTTTGTTCTTCGAAACATTTCTCTTTAGTACCTATGAATCGTTACGCACTGCTTTGTTTAGGGTTAATGACCGCCTGCGTGTCGGGTTTTGCTCAGAATGCACCCAAACGTCCTAAAAATGTAATTTTACTGATTGGCGACGGTATGGGAGCCAACCATGTGTATGCTGCTCAGATCGCCAACAAAGGTGCTCTTCATATGAATCGTTTTCCTTACCTGGGCATGTCTACCACGCACCCGGTGAAGGATTTCATTACGGATTCGGGAGCGGGCGGCTCAGCCCTGGCTACGGGTGTGAAAACAAAAAACGGAGCCATTGCCGTAGACTCATCGAACCGTCCACAGGTAACCTTAGCCGAACTGGCCAAGAAGAAAAAACTATCCACGGGAATTGTTACGACCTGTGACATTACCGATGCCACTCCTGCCGATTTTTACGCCCACCAGTCGTCGCGTTCCAAGCACGAAGCCATCGCCGAGGACATGGTTACGTCCGATCTTGACGTGGTTATTGGTGGAGGCATGCGGTATTTTACCGAACGTAAAGACCAGAAAAACTTACTGGCGGCTTTCAAAGACAAGGGCTATTCAGTAGCCGATACTTCTGGCGATTTTACGAAACTGGAAGGTAAAAAACTGGTAGCGTTCACCGCTCGCGAAAATCCGAAAAAAGTTAGAGAAGGTCGCGGTGAAATGCTTCGTCAGGAAGTAGAAAAAGCTTTATCCGTTCTCTCGACGAACAAAAACGGTTTCTTTCTCATGGCCGAAGGCTCTCAGATTGACTGGGCCGGTCACGCCAACGATATGGATTATCTCCTCACGGAAACGCTTGATTTTGACAAAGCCGTAGGGGCCGCTCTGGACTTTGCCGAGAAAGACGGTGAAACGCTGGTCATTGTTACGGCCGACCACGAAACGGGCGGTTTATGCCTGACGGGTGGTGACTGGAGAAATGGCAAAGTAGAGGGTAAATTCATCTGGTCCAACCACACGGCCAATCCTGTTCCGGTCTTTGCTTACGGTCCCGGAGCGGAGTTATTCCGCGGCATTTTCCCTAATGTAGAAGTAAACAAGAAAATCCAGCAGGCCTGGTGGGGAGAATCGGTGTTAAGCCGGAAGTAACTGCTGGTGTTTGTTTGTCAAAACCTTCCGTTTGGTTAGACCTACATGTAGGGCTGCCAGCTTTTTCGCTGGCAGCGGCAAGATAAAAGCCGAAGTGATTTTGTTCACTCCGGCTTTTATCTTTAAGTATAATGACAGAGGATAGAATCTTTCTGAGTGCTACTGTCCCCGTGGCAGCATTACAACAGTTAAACTCCAAACCTTAAAACTCTAAACTCAGCGGATTGCTGCCTGCGAAAAAGCTGGCAGCGGCACAACATGACAAACTCCAAACGCTGAACTCCAAACTCTACACCACAAACTCAAACGTAACGGCCTTCACCAGATCCGGATGCAAACTTTGAGCGACGGGGCAGGTTAATGCCGCGTTTTCCAGTTTTTTACGACGGGTTTCGGTTAAGGGCTGACCGGTTTTTACCACCAGTTTCACCTCTATCCTGCTAATCCGGCGGGGATTTTCAGTCATACTTTTCGTAACCTCAACGTTCGTTCCAACGATGTCGATGCTGTCCCGCTGAGCTACGATTCCCATGATGGTTAACATGCAGGATCCCAGAGCAGTAGCAACCAAATCGGTTGGAGAGAAGGCCTCTCCCTTGCCATGATTATCTACCGGAGCATCCGTAAAGATTTCTGAACCTGATTTGACGTGCGTAGCCTGCGTGCGAAGTTGTCCTAAATACGTGATGGTAGCCGTTGCCATTTTTTTGTTATCAGTAATATTGGTTAGCTGAATCCACGGGGCTGAAGCGTAAAGGGTCCGGCCCGGGTTAATTAAAAATACGGTTAAAGGTAAGTTATTCTTTCAAATTCATCTTTTCAGGGCTCCCTATCTGTCTCACAATTAATACGAAAGCTTGCATTCTTTTATCAAACGCAACTTTTTATCGTCTTTACAGGTTAGCTGATTACCTTTGTACATCTTTTGGTAAACCCCTTTGTTTATCAAACCAGCAATTGATATTGGGATGATTGAGCTACCCGTAATAACGAAATCAGGTACTGGCACCAGAGGCGAAAACAAGCCCGGTTCCTCTACCCGCAAACCCGACTGGCTGCGAGTGAAACTCCCAACGGGTCCGGAATACCGCAACGTGCGTCAAGTGGTTGACGAATATAAACTCCACACCATTTGTCAGTCTGGTAACTGCCCGAACATGGGTGAGTGCTGGGGAGCGGGAACGGCTACCTTCATGATTCTGGGTAACGTCTGCACGCGTTCCTGCACCTTTTGTGCCGTTGCGACGGGTCGCCCCAACGAATATGATGCCGACGAACCCCGTCGGGTCGCCGAAGCCATTAAAATTATGGGCGTGAAACACGCCGTTCTGACTTCCGTAAACCGGGACGAACTGAAAGACCGGGGAGCTGAAATTTGGTACCAGACGGTTCGCCTGACGAAAGAATTAAGTCCCAGCACGACCATTGAAACGCTGATTCCTGATACCAAAGGAAACTGGCCCGCTCTGGAACGAATGATTGCGGCCGGTCAGGAAGTGGTTTCCCATAACATGGAAACCGTTGAACGCCTCTATCGTCCGGTACGTCCTCAGGCGAAGTACTCGCGGAGTCTGGAACAGATCAAGCGGACGAAGGACTTTGGCAAACGTACCAAAACGGGTATTATGCTGGGTCTGGGGGAAACACAGGACGAAGTATTCAAAGCCATGGATGATCTGGTGGAACACGGTCTTGATGTTCTGACCCTCGGCCAGTATCTTCAGCCCACCAAGATGCACCACGAAGTAATTGAGTGGATTCATCCCGATACGTTCGCCATGTATAAGGAAGAAGGCGAAAGACGCGGTATTAAATATGTGGAGTCCGGCCCGCTGGTGCGTTCCAGCTATCACGCCGAACGTCACGTCAATGTATAGATTCTTCTCTTTTGAGATTGAAAGGACTCGTTATCTAAGGTAACGAGTCCTTTTTTCTGTAGCGACGTTCATTCCTGGCGTCTGGGTAGAGGCGGTTTTTACTACGCCTTTCTAATTTCCATCTCCCGGCCAGACGTAATGAAGCCAGACCCTGCTGTTTCGTAGGTATAACCTTAACTAGTCAAAGAAACCAACCGCCTTTGACCCAGACGCCACACCTCGCAAACAAAATCGGGTTTTCAGGGTTCTATGTTCATTCACGAGATTCTATTGTTGCTTGAAGTACGACATCATCATAACGGGAGGAGGCATGGCGGGGCTTAGTCTGGCGTATTACCTCCATCGTAGTTCCTTACGCCATAAAAAAATCCTGATTATTGATCGTCAAAAGAAAACCCGGAACGACCGAACCTGGGCCTTCTGGCAGGAAGGCGAAGGTGCTTTTGAGTCCATTCTTTACCGGAAATGGGATTCCATCTGGTTTCACGGCTCCAATGGGTTTTCCAGAAAACTGAGCCTGGGCAAGCATCAATACAAGCTGCTTCGCGGCATTGATTTCTACACCTTCGTGCATCAGGAACTGGCCCGCAACCCGCAGATTACTTTTCTGTACAGTCCAATTCAGTCCATTCAGTCCAGCAATGATGAGGCTATTGTTCAAACCGAAGCGGGCGAATTTCGGGCCAGCTGGTGTTTTGACAGTACCCATGTGCTGCAGGCCATGAAGCCTTTACCCGATCAGGGTTTTATCTATCAGAACTTACTGCAACATTTCAAAGGCTGGGTAATCCGCACCGATCAGCCAGCTTTTGACCCTCAGGTTCCGGTGATGATGGATTTTCGCATCGAACAACACGACGAATGCCGATTTGTGTACGTGATGCCCTTTTCTGAAACGGAAGCTCTGATTGAATTTACGCTTTTCACGCCTGCCCTGCTTTCACAAGAGGCTTATAACAAAGGTTTGAGAAGTTACATTCAGCAATTCACGTCGATTCAGAACTACGAAATTCTGGAAGAAGAATTCGGCATCATTCCCATGAGTGACGAACCCGCGTCGGAGAACCCCGCTCCCCGAATCATCCGCATCGGTACGGGCGGCGGGTACACCCGGGCCAGTACGGGCTATACCTTTACCCGCACCCAAAAACGATTGCAGCAGCTGGTGCAGAATCTGGAAACGTCTTTTGAGGAGTCTCCCGTAACGGATAAAGTCATTCCTGCTCTGAATTACTTTTATGATCAGGTATTTCTTAATGTCTTTTTGAAAAAGCGGGTTTCTACGGCTGCTATCTTTACGGGGCTATTCCGAAAAAATCCGGCGGAACGAATTTTCCGGTTTCTGGACGAGGAAACGAACCTGACCGAAGACGTGAAAGTCATTGTCTCCGTACCGATTCTTCCCTTTACCAGGGCTGCCGTTGATGTTTTTAAACGAAATATTCAGGAAATCCGACAACGTTAGGCCATCTTATTTGGTGGTTTTCCACGGAATGTACAATTTTGCAAAAGTATCCAGAGGCTCCAGTTAGGGCACCAACCGAGTTTAGAACGCTACGGTGGTTTGACGATACGGACTTTTTCAGTAGAAATTCACTCTTTGGGGAAAAGTCAAAAACGTTCAATTCCTTCCTTTGGCCAAGGATTACGAGATATTACTCATTCATCGATTCGTACTCCCAAATCAATTAATTAACAGAACATGCCTTATTTGTTCACTTCTGAGTCTGTATCTGAAGGACACCCTGATAAAGTTGCCGATCAAATTTCAGATGCCCTCATTGATCATTTTTTAGCCTTCGACCCTCAATCTAAAGTAGCCTGTGAAACGCTGGTAACTACCGGACAGGTTGTTTTGGCCGGTGAAGTAAAGTCAACGACTTACCTCGACGTTCAGAGCATTGCTCGTGAAGTGATCCGTAAAATTGGATATACCAAGTCGGAATACATGTTTGAAGCCAATTCCTGCGGTGTTCTTTCAGCTATTCACGACCAGTCGGCGGACATTAACCAGGGCGTCGACCGTTCAAACCCCGAAGAACAGGGTGCCGGTGATCAGGGTATGATGTTCGGTTACGCCACCCGCGAAACGGATAACTACATGCCTTTGGCTCTGGACCTGGCTCATAAGATCCTGAAGGAAATGAGTGACATCCGTAACCACGAATTGTCGCTGATGCCTTACTTGCGTCCCGATGCCAAGTCTCAGGTAACGATTGAATACAGCGATGACAATACGCCTCAGCGAATTGACACCATTGTTGTTTCAACCCAGCACGATGATTTCGGCGATGACGACACGATGCTTGCGAAAATCCGCGAAGACATCATCAACATCGTTATTCCCCGCGTGAAAGCGGCTCTGAAGCCTGAATTAAGCCAGTTGTTTGAAGGTGAAATTACCTATCACATCAACCCAACGGGTAAATTCGTCATCGGTGGTCCTCACGGCGATACGGGTCTGACGGGTCGTAAGATCATCGTAGATACCTACGGGGGCAAAGGTGCCCACGGCGGCGGTGCGTTCTCGGGTAAAGATCCTTCGAAGGTAGACCGCTCGGCAGCTTACGCCACTCGTCACATTGCCAAAAACCTGGTAGCAGCGGGTCTGGCTGATGAAGTACTGGTTCAGGTGTCTTATGCGATCGGTGTAGCGGAGCCTTGTGGATTGTATATCAACACCTATGGTACTTCGAAAGTAGGGTTAACGGACGGAGAAATTGCCGTGAAAGTGGGCCAGATCTTCGACATGCGTCCTTACTTCATTGAGCAGCGTCTGAAATTGCGTAACCCCATTTATTCGGAAACGGCGGCGTATGGTCACATGGGCCGTGAGTCGAAAGTGGTTACCAAGACCTTCAAATCTCCGGATGGCAAAGTAATCGAACAGGAAGTAGAATTATTTACCTGGGAAAAACTGGATTACGTAGATCAGGTAAAAGCTGAATTTGGTCTGTAATTTGATCAGTTATATGGTTTCAAAGGCCCGGATTGTGCAGACAATCCGGGCCTTTGTATGTAGTAGAGACGCCGATTTATCGCGTCTGGGGTAGAGGCGGTTTTGTTACTTTACAATGACTACCATTCCCCGGCTGAAACGCGATAAATCGACGTTTCCAAGTTTATAGATTCCTTTTTCCACTTATCTTCGGTTTCCATTCTTTCTTCTCAGATTCCTAAATCTCATCCATTGAAAACCTTAACCACTATCATTTTACTCCTGATTCCGGCTTTTATCTTTGCCCAAACTACCAAAGTTGTGGTTCGGGCTCAGGCCAAAGATGCGAAGTTTATTGGCACGGGCATTGGCGGAGCTTACGTGATTATTCGCAATGACCTGACGGGTGAAATTCTGGCTAAGGGCCTCACCACTGGCAATTCCGGAAACAACGATGTCCTGATGAAACAGCCGCATCAACGCCACACCCGGCTCAGCGACGATCAAACGGCTAAATTCGAAGCGAACCTGGCACTCGACACTCCGACTTTCGTTACCATCGAAGCTATTGCCCCCGTCAATCGGAAAAGTTCAGCGGTCAAAGCGTCTACTCAACTTTGGCTTATTCCCGGAAAACCCATCGATGAAGACGGTATTATTTTGCAAATTCCCGGAATGATGGTGGATATTCTGGAGCCTCAGTCGCATCAGGTATTTACTCAAACCACGCTAAAAGATCACCAGCTCAAACTCCGGATTAATCTGGTGATGATGTGTGGCTGTGTGATTAATAAAAACGGGTTCTGGAAATCCGATAACCTTGAAGTGAAAGCTCTGGTCAAAAAAGATGGAATGAAGTTTGGGGAAGTTTCCTTAAGCTTTACTTCACAGGATAATATTTTTGAAGGAATGCTATCCGTTCACGAGAAAGGACTGTATGAAGTACAGATTTACGCCTATGATCGAGTGAATAAAAATACCGGAATCGACCGGATTAATTTTGTAATCCAATAAGTTAGTTTTCCGTGGTCTGTTTTCAGTTTTCCATTTTTGCCACAAAGGCCGAAGACACCAGGGATCACAAAATCTTATACTGTGTTACTCTGTGCAAAACTCTGAGTAACTCTGTGGTTAGTCAAAAATGGAAAACTGAAAACTCATTACCTTCCAACCTACTCTATTATCTATGAATGAACGTAATCGAATTGATGAATTAGAAGCTGAAATCCGGCGACTGGCGGAACAACTTTCCACTGCCCAGAAAAACCTGTTTCAGATTCAGCGGGAATTATCCTCATTACGCACGGGTGCCACTCCCGTAACAACCGTGGTGCCCCCTCCCATCACTCCTCCACTGACGCCGGCGGCAACCGTAACCCCGCCACCACCACCCCTTACCAAACCCGCATCCACCTACACGAAAACACCGACGGAGGAATACATCGGAGGCAATCTGTTGAGCAAAGTAGGCATTGCGGCTCTGGTTATCGGAATTGCTATTTTCGTTAAATATGCGTTCGATAATGACCTCATCGGCCCCTGGGGACGACTGGCTCTGGGTTGGGGCATCGGGTCCGGACTGGTCGGGCTGGCCCTCTGGCTAAAACCTAAATACTTGACTTACAGTGCTGTATTGCTGAGTGGCGGCGTAGCCACCGTGTACCTTACTACGTACGCGGCTTACTACTTTTACCAGTTTTTGCCTTCCCCCTTGTCCTTTGCCATACTGGTCCTGGTCACGCTGTTTACTGTCTGGCAGGCCACGCGTTATGAAGTGCAATGGATTGGTTTGTTTAGTCTGGTTGGAGCTTATGCCGTGCCGTTTCTGGTCGGCGGCAACGGAGCCGCCTGGGGGCTTTTTGTGTACATGACCATCCTGAACGCCGGGGTGCTGAGTCTGGCCTATCAACGCGACTGGCAACTGATGAACAGTTCGGCCTTTTTTGTAACCTGGCTGATCTTCATTGCTTTCATTATCAATGGTTTTGATCGTCCGGGATACGTTTGGATCAGCCTGGTTTTCGGTACGATTTTCTTTTTGCTGATGTACGCCAGTCCACTGGTTTATCCCTTATTCCGAAAAGCCTACGCTCACAACCGTACCATTCTTCAGATTATTCTTAATGCTCTGTTTTTCTATATACCCACGTATTTCGTTCTGAAAGAGCAGCATTATTCGGCCTGGATACTTACGGGTTTTACACTGTCTAATAGCCTATTACACGGCGGAATTGCCTGGTTTTTGCGTCAGCGAAGTCTGGTTTCCCTGTCAGAGGCCTCGCTTTCCATGGCCCTCGTATTCCTGATCCTGATGGTACCCATTCAACTGGAAGGCGATTGGATTACGCTGGTCTGGGCGGGTGGAGCGGCCGCTCTGTACACGCTGGGCATTCAGCGATCTTCGAAAATTCTGACTCATTTCGGGACGGCTCTTATTAACCTGGCGGCCTGTGCTCTGCTCATTCACTGGTACGATCTACGTAAGCCTTCGCCGGATTACCTGCCTTACTGGAATCTTACCTTTGTAAGCAATGTCTTATTCCTGACTGCTCTGGGCTTTATGCTCTGGCAGTCCGTTCAGGCTCAGAAAGTTGGTTTTTCCAGAAAGCTACTGGGACTGTTACTTTTTGTGATGGGTTACTTTGTCATTTCGATGGAATGGGATCGGTACTACGAAGCTCAGGGAAATCTGATGTTCCCGCCAAGCATTCAGAACCTCATTCTGAGCATCTATTCCACCCTGTACATCGGAGCCACGTTACTCATCATTGCCCCGCGAAGGCTGTACTTCTGGCAGGTCGCCAGTCTGGTATTGAGTATTCTGATTTTCCTCTACATTTTTTTCCAGAATCCGGTTCAGGACGTCACCTTACTGACCATCCAAACCCCTACCGCCTGGATTCACACCCGTTACCTGCTTTACCTCGGCATTGGACTCGTCACCTATGGCCTGTACCGCGTGATTCCCGACGATGCGTCCAGCTGGACACAAACCCGGAATTTATTCCTCTACGCCATTCACGGCATTATTCTGTGGGTGTTAAGTCAGGAACTGGTAACCCTTTTCATCCTGAATAGTCCAGCTGAAGCGGCCAGCCAGCGACTGATGGCTACGCAGGCGGGCTTTAGCGTCCTGTGGGGTGTTTACTCGCTGGTGCTTATTGCCCTGGGTTTCAGTAAAAAAATAAAGCGATACCGGCTGGCCGGGATCGCTTTATTCGGTATCGTATTAATCAAACTCCTGATTTTTGATCTGAGCCGCGTCGCTACGGGTGGAAAAATCATCATCTTTCTCAGCGTCGGCGTGCTGCTACTGGTTACTTCGTTTTTGTATCAGAAATTCAAGGACAAGTTGCTTTAGAGTTTTCAGTTCGCGGTTGTCAGTTAGCAGTTTAGGCATTCCCTAATGCTTTACTCTGTGATTTAAAATGGAAAACTGACAACCGCAAACTGAAAACTATTTCCGAATATCCGTCGCTAACTGAAAATCTTTCTTCACCCGGATGTCATCCGAGGAGGCTCCGATTTGTAAGGTGAAATCGCCTTTTTCAGCTACCCATTGATTTTCGGCATTATACAGCATTAGATCTTTTGCCTTTAATTCAAACGTCAGCGTCTTCGTTTCTCCTGCTTTCAGATGAACCCGCTGGAATTTTTTCAGTTGCTTCACCGGACCTACTACGGAGGATACCTTATCCGTTACGTACAGCTGAACTACTTCATCGCCGTCCCGTCCGCTGGTATTTTTTACCTGAACACTTACGTTTACCGTTACGTCCGCTTTAGCAGGAGTTACCTGTGTTTGCAGGCCACTGTACTCAAACGTTGAATAACTCAGCCCATAACCGAAGGGGTACAGAGGCTTCGCATCCATTTCCACGTAATCGTGTTTGACGGGGTTCTTGTGGTTGTAATACACGGGAATCTGGCCAATGGATTTGGGAATTGAAATGGGCAGGCGACCGGCGGGGTTATAATCCCCGAATAATACATCCGCAATGGCATTTCCTCCTTCCTGACCGGGATACCAGGCATCGATTACCGCTGGGGCATGCTCCGAAATCCAGTTCATATTCAGCGGACGGCCTTTGATCATCACCACCACGACGGGCTTACCCGTTTTAAGTACGGCTTCGAGCAACTGTAACTGCCGACCCATCAGATCCAGGCTGACGCGGTCGTAGCCTTCGCCGCTTTCCATGTCGCTGATGGAGGTCTCCGAAGCTTTCACGTGGGCGGCTCCGGTATCCTGATATTCCGTTTTGAAATCACGGGCACTGGACCCTCCGATGACTAATACGGCTACGTCCGACTTCCGGGCTACCTCCACTGCCGCTCCAATCTGAGCCGTGGACGTATCCCGGATGCTGCAACCTTTGGCATAGGTAACCTGCGTAGCGTTACCCAGTTTATTCTGGATTCCTTTCAATACCGTAATCACGGCCCCATCGGCTTGTGGGGCGGTATAATCACCGAGCTGATTGTAGACGTTATCCGCGTTGGGACCAATCACGGCAATGCTCTTGAGGTCTTTTTTCAGGGGCAACAACTGGCTGGTGTTCTTCAAAAGAACAATGGCTTCCCGCGAGACCTGACGGGCTAACTGAAGGTGCTCGGCACTGCGAACCACGGGGGTTACTTTCTGAGGATCGACGTAGGGATTTTCGAAAAGGCCCATCTCAAACTTCAGCCGCAACACATGGCTAACGGCCGAGTCCAGCACTGCCGTCGAAACCTTGCCCTGCTTAAGGGCCTGTAGCAACGATTTGTCGAAGCCCGTTCCACTCAGATCAGCGTCCAGCCCGGCATTGATGGCCAAAGCCGCCGCGTCGGTATTGTTGGCGGCAACTTTATGGTTGAAAGTCAATCCCTGAATACTGTTCAGATCCGACACGGTAAATCCTTTAAAGCCCCAGTCTTTCCGTAAAATGGACTTTAGCAAAACCGGATTTGCCGTACAGGGAATACCGTCAATGGAATTGTAGGCCGTCATCACCGACAAAGCTCCGGCCTGAACGGCATCCCGAAAAGGAGGCAGATAGGCCTGATGCAACTCACGGATTCCGGGCGATACGCTACCGCCGTTATGCCCGCCATCGGGAACGCCGTATGCGGTAAAGTGCTTCAAGGTCGAGACAATATTTGATCCACTTTTCAGATTTTTCCCCTGAAAACCCGTTACCATGGCAATCCCCATCTGACCATTCAGCACGGGATCTTCGCCGTAGGTTTCCTCCACGCGGGACCAGCGGGGTTCACGGGCCAGATCCAGCACGGGCCCATACCCGATGTGAGCCCCCTGCATCCGGGCTTCCTGAGCAATGGCCTGGGCCATCTGATGAATCAGAGCCGGGTCCCAGGTGCTTCCCTGAGCCAGAGCCGTAGGGAATACCGTGGTTCCAATGGCCATGTGACCGTGAGGACATTCTTCCGATAACAACAGCGGGATACCCAGACGGGTATTTTCAATGACGTATTTCTGTAAAGCGTTGGTGGCCTGAGCGGCCTGCTCGGGATTCAGTCCCGTTTTCAGGGTTTTCTGCGTCCAGGGATCGGCCCGGAGCGTGGCCCACAGCATGCCAATCTGTTGTTCTTTGACCGCTTGTCTGAACTTCTCACTAACCGTGATCTGCGATCCATTTTTCTCATACATGAACCAGCCCAGAGGCGTAGCCAGCTGACCCACTTTTTCTTCAGTGGTCATGCGTTTGAGCAAGTCCTGTACCCGACGATGGGTCGGAAGGGAAGCGTTCTTATAGAGAGGTTTGGGATCCGTAAGGGAAGAAAGAGACACCAGTGCAAAAAAAGCACCTGCCACGATGAGGGGGGTACGTACCATGCGTTTCATTCCCGAATGATACGAATTATTGGGCAATGGACCGAGTAGGCCGGAGATAATTTTTAAATTATTTTATTATATAGCGTATCAAGATCCACTCTATTTCTTTTGGTTCCTATTTTCTCTCGGTCGCTCGGCTCCAGCCGAGTGACGCTGTAGTCTGGTAGGCCTCTGGCCGATGTTAGCAAGCCTGTTTTGGTTGGAAAATGTTCCCTCATCCTTTACTGGTTCGCAACCTACCGGCCAGAGGCCCAGAGCCCGGTAGTCGCTCGGCCAGAGTCGAGCGACTGCGAGGTCTCCGTCAGACAAAGACCTTTTTCCTTACACCCCATATAAATTCTTATCAATAAACTCATTTCTGAACTTTCCTTCGGGATCGTACTCTTTTGCTAATTTTTTGAAATCGTTCAGCTTTTTATACTGAGCCTGAAGTCTGGACGGTGACATGGTAAAAAGCTTGGCCCAGTGCGGCCGAGCGTTAAAGGGAGCCAGTTTTTCTTCGATCAGCGGTAAGACCTGCTTCACCGCTGCCCAGTCCTGCTTCCAGGTAAAGTGAATGGCTACGGAATCCTGCTGGTAACAGGGGCTCATCCAGAGGTCATCGGCGGCGATGGTACGCACTTCAGAAATCAGTAAATGAGGCGTAATTTTTTCGTGTAATTCAAACACCGCGGCCAGAGCATCAGCTCCATTTTTGTAAGGAACGAAAAATTCCGACTGTAACTCCTCGCCACTACTGGGCGTAAAGTTCATTTTAAAATGCGGCAATCGTTCGTGCCACGGTCCGGCTACGCCCATTTGCTCGGTGCAGTTTTCCGCCGAAATCTCTTCAATGGGATGCAGGTTTTTCGTGGCGATGGTCGAGCCAAACCATTCGGAAGCGAGTTTCATTTTGATATTCCCTTCTACCTTCCGCTTCACCCACACCTGATTGATGTTTTCCTTCGCGTAATTGGTAAATAAACTCACACTATACCCGGCGGACATGACTTCGTCGAAGTGTTTTTTCAGTTCGGCCAGGGGCATATTCTGATACACATCCTGCCGGATGTTATAGGTGGGTACAATGTTCAGAGTAACTTTGGTAATAGCTCCCAAACAGCCCAGTGATACCACCGTTCCGGCAAACGTCTCGGGACTTTCAGAACGGGAAGCCCGCACCAGTTGCCCGGCTGCGTTGATCATCTCCAGCCCCACCACAGCCGAAGACAGATTACTGTTTTTTACTCCCGACCCGTGCGTAGCCGTTGCACAGGATCCCGCCACGGAGATGTGCGGCAATGAAGCCATGTTATGCAACGCATAACCTTCCGCTTGCAGGTATTCCGCCAGCTCGCCGTATTTGACGTGACCATCGACCGTAACGGTCTTCTGGTTTTTGTCGATCATGTAAAGCGGCTTGATTTTCTCCAGGGAAACGATCTCCTGAGTGCTGTCCGCAATCCGATTGAACGAGTGCCGGGTTCCGAGAATTCTCAGACTCCTGCTGCCTTTAATGATGCCCTGAAGGTCGCGGGCGTATTCCGGGTACTGGAAATTCTCCGTGCTATATTCCAGGTTACGGGCCCAGTTATACTGTTTCTGGCTCTGACTTTCCGTAGAGGCAGAGCCCGACTTGGTGTTCTGGTTGCAACTCGTCATAGGTGAAAAAAGCGAACCCGTCAGGAAGACGGAGGATAATTTAAGAAAGGTACGTTTTTCCATAAGTATCAGGTTGATTGTCAATATCCTTTTCGGCTATTTACTTAAAATACCGGAAATATCCATGATCCGGCTACAAAACCAGACTTCCCAGGAAAGAAAAGAGGTCGCTCCTGGGCTGGAACGACCTCTTTCACGTATGATTGATTTAGAGTCTAGAACTCTTCCTCTTCTTCTTCAACAATCAGCTCCGCCGCTTTGGGAGCCGTTTTGTCCTTTAACTTTTCTTTATATTTTTTCACCGTCGTCTTGGCTGCATTGAGCACCAGATCCGTAGCTTCTTCGAAGGTAGTCCCGTTTTCTTTAATAAATATGGAATCGCCGGGGAGATAGAGCTTCAGCTCGACGATCTTATTTTGAATCTTGCTTGATTCGCCTTTATCCACTTTCAGATATACTTCGCCGCTCGTAATCCGATCATAAAACTGATCCAGTTTATTGAACTTGGCTTGTACAAAGTCGAGCAGTTTGCTATCTGCATCGAAATGAACTGTTTGCACTTGCAGTTTCATACGCACACTCATTTTTAGGGTTTGACCATATTGGCTTGCGTAAAAAAACCATTCTATTCTTTCCTAATTAAAGAAAGCAGAATAGTTCTTAGCGAGAGTGAACCTAGTTAGCTCAACCCATAAAGTCAAGCATAAAGTGATTTATTTCATTGCACTTTTTAACTGCCTTTTTCGTTAAACAGAGCATAAACCCATGAACTTGAGACGAAAACTAGCCCTCTGGGGACTTCTATTTTTTCTTGCCGGATTACTAAGTTCTGTTCAGGCCCAGCGAATTCTTGAGCTGCGATCGGAGTCGATCCCGCAATTACCCAATTTGTACAGTATTCAGGACATTGTAGACGAACGACCCAACCGTTCGGGCATTGGTTCCATCATTCTTCCTTCGGGGCAAATGACTACTTTACGGTTTTCCGGCAGCCTGCCTGTCACGTTTCAAAGACTACTCCGGCAAAACTCCCGGCAGGAGCGGGATTACCCGGTTCGGGTGAAAGTGAAGCAACTGTGGTTCGATGAAAAAGCATCCAGTCGAATGATCCGGGGTACATTTCGGGTTCAACTGGCTTTTGAGCGGGAAGTGGAAGGGCGTTACATTCTCCTGACGGAGTGTCAGGCGGGAGCCGACTACAATCGCTCCATGGGTATGGATGGTAACTATGAAATCCAGCTTCGGCAAACCCTGGAACGCTGCTTGCGGGAATTTGGTAACTGGGTCAGAACGAATGAACAGAAAACTGAAAAGCTGGCTCGCCGCGTGCAGATTCGCTTCAGGGACTATGAACCCAAAGGCCGCCTGGGCGATACCGTTTTTTATAACCCCAATCGTAAATTAACGTGGAATGATTTCCGGGGGCCTATTCGACGGGCTAATCCGAGAACCGGAGCCATGATTTATACCAGTTTTGGCTACGATGCCATGACTCACGTAGAAAAGGGAACCGTTTTTATTGACATGACGGTGAAGGCATTCATGCTGCAAAATTCATCCTGGACGTCCGAGCCGGCGACGAATGCCTACGCTCTGGCTCACGAACAGCTGCATTTTGACATTACTCATCTGATTACGGAGCGATTCAAAAAAGCTTTGATGGCCGAAGAGTTACCCCTCGAAGATTACGACAGCCGCATTCAATACATCTTTCTGGAATCGTTCCGGGAAATGAATCGCTATCAGGAGTTATACGATGCGGAAACCCGCCACAGCATTAATCACGCCGAACAGGCCCGCTGGGCAGAGAAAGTAGCGACCGAGCTAAAGGAGTTTCTGTAGTTCATTCTTAGGGTAGAGACGTCGATTGATCGCGTCTGGGTAGAGGCAATTTTTATTCCCCTTGGATTGATTGTACTCCCCGACCAGACGCCATAACTGGACGTCTCTACGTATAAAACAACCATTAACTAACAACCCAATCACTGGTACCCCAGACCACCCGTAATACTTTGGAACGAATCCCAATGGTTTCGAAAAAGCGTAACCAGTACAACTGTTGCGGCGAGAGGTGATCGGTGGGAGATTTTACTTCGATGAACTCATAACCCGTTTCATCCCAGACAAAAAGGTCAGGAAAGCCCCGCGTATGCTCCCGTACGTTGGTAGCCATTTCGATGAGTAACTTCCTTACTAGATCCGCCGGAATCTTTTCTACCGCAATCTTCACCAGCGTGATTAGTTCCGGAAACCAGACCACCAGCGGATTGCTGATTCCGTATTTCTCTTCAAAAACAGCTTCCAGGAAATGGAACGTATCCGCCTGGTTTTCCAGCAAATCCAGCCGATCCAGCAAAGCAGAACGGCGTTTTTCGAAGAAGGTAGGTTTATAGATATCCGAAGGAGATCGTTGCAGCGGATGGTGAATGGCCGAACTCCCGGCGTCAAAAATGATATCCCAGAAGAGCAACCCGAAAAGACCGTCGAAGAGAAAATTTTCGGTATGTACGGCCTGTTTGCCCTGCTTCCGGAAATGTTCCGCCACGCCCTCCTCTACCCGATACCGCCAGCTGACGTCAATCGTCACGCTTTCTGATTTCAGTAGCCATTCCGTGGTTGATTTGCGGGCCCGCTTTTTCTGCCCCTGAGTGGCCTGCTGATTCTGAAAATCAATGGCAAAAAACTGTTCATCGGCATTCAGAGGATTGATGAGCATCTCTTCGGCCAGGGCCGTTGCCGCTTCCGGGTCTTTCAGTTTCACGAGTAACCGAACCTGCCGCTCCCGCGAGGGCGGAGCCGTCGTCATCCGAAATAAGACCAGGGCTTCTTCGAGTTTTTTCTGACGTTCCATAAACCCCGCAATCTTCAGAATCAGGCGATCCAGCGAAGGCTGGGCAATGTCAGCGAGGGGAACGTTATTCTCATACCAGTCCAGAAACCAGGTATTAATCTCCAGCGGATCGGTTTCGGCCGTTTTCATAAGATGGAAATCTTCCGCCGCCAGGGATACTTTCAGGCGATCTTCGACTTCTTCCCGCGAAGTAAAATGCGGCACAAACCGATCCTCATCGAAGCGTTCAAAGCGAATATGACCCAGGTCACGCACCACGAATTCGCTCATATCCGCGTGTCGGTTTCCGAAAAACAGAAACTTGAAGAGCATCGTCTGAGCTTCGTAGTTGACCTTAACTACGGGTTCACTTTCATCAATATATCTGGCTAAATCCGGGAACGAAACCGACTCCAGAAACCACTCGTTTACCTCGTCTTTTTTGAGACTGGCTTTGCCTTTGGTATCCAGCGTTAGCTGTTTGGCAAAAGCCAGCACTTCGGGCTTACTGAACACATCCAGGATTTCTCCCGCCCGGTTCTGATGGTAGTCGGACAATCGGGCCACAAAACCTTTGCTTTCCAGCTCCCGTAAAGCCTCGGCCCAGTTGTCAATTTCGGGATACTTGATTTTTCGAACCCGGAAAAAAGATACCCGCCGATTCGTAAACCGGATGAAAAGACACTGGGCATTCTCGCTCAGCTCATCAAATTCCTGTAGAAATTCTTTTTCATCGTCGGTCAATAATTCCAGGTAAAACCGACGCACAAAGGCAAGCAAATACGTAAAATACTCGAGGTAATATTTGGGTGGAAGTTCCAGACGTTCAGACATAAATAGCTACGTGGCTTAGAGCTATAATAAGTCTTTTTCTAAGAAAAAAGTTTGATTTGCTATTAGTTTCTGAATATCATTACCGCCATGGTATAACTGGTTGCTGCCAGCGGCAAGGCTTTACTGATACCTCGTGATCTAACCATTTTAATTATTACCAGGTCTATTCATTTTCTTTATTTCTGGCCGCCATCTTTTTGATAGCCGCCCCCGAAGACTGACTTATTCTTCTAACTGGTTGCTGCCAGCAAAAAAGCTGGCAGCGGCCACTTGGGCAGCAGCAGGGCCTTACTTCTTTTAGCGTGGTCCAGCTGTCTTCTCGCTGATGTTCATTTGTTTAATGATGCTTTACAGACTGACTTGCTGTTACTCTTACGGATTGCTGCCAGCTTTTTCGCTGGCAGCGGCATAGCTTTATTTTTGTTCTGGAAACTTATGCGAATGCTCTTGCTTCCTGCTGTAAGTCCTGCAAACAATTCAGACATAAACAGCCGCTGTCGTAATCCATCGTTGAGATATCGCGGATGTATTGCATCTCTGATGGGGTTAACACAATCTGGTTGCAATCGCACTTCAGACTGGCGTTGAGTTTACAGGTAAATAACTGCCCACAACGCGGACAGCCTTCCATGGCGTGTTTGCTCATAATGGTTTAGCGTTAGGGGTTTAGGGTTTTGAGTTCATACTTGCCATGTAAACACTTTTCTCATCAAAAACAACTTCCTAACCCTAAACTCAAAACTCCAAACATCAATCCAAAATTCGAATGGGTTTCTTATTCTCGTCGATGGCTACGAAGGTGAAGGTGCCGTGGATAGCTAGTTCCCGGCCTTCGGCGTACATGCTTTCTACGTAAATCTCCACGCTCACCCGCATACTGGTATTGCCCACGTGTACGACGTTTCCGATCAGTTCCACCAGCATTCCTGCCTGAATGGCCTGACGGAAATCAATACGGTCGCTGGAGACGGTTACCATTGGTTTTCGGGATAACCGCGTGGCGGTAATGAACGCAATTTCGTCCATCCATTGCATGGCCATTCCGCCGTATAAGGTATCGTAGTGGTTGGTGGTGTGCGGAAAAACGGCTTTAAAGACGCGGGTCTCCGCCGCCTTAATTTTTTCTTCGAGTGACATGGAAAGTGGTTTTGAGTTTGGAGTTTTGAGTTTTGAGTTGGTATAACATTAACTCAAAACCCTAAACTCCAAACGCTAAACTCCTACGCTTTCACGGTTTGCTGCAGTTGTTTGGCGGCAGCGACCATGTGGCGTAGAGCCTGATCAGTTTCGGCCCAATGGCGGGTTTTTAAGCCACAATCGGGATTGACCCACAAGTTACGAGCTGGAATCGTTCGAAGTGCTTTTTCCAGCAAATGTGCCATTTCTTCCACGCTCGGTACACGGGGCGAATGGATGTCATACACCCCCGGCCCGATTTCATTCGGATACTGGAACGTTGAAAAGGCATCGAGTAACTCCATCTGAGACCGTGAGGTTTCGATGGTAATCACGTCGGCATCCATGCGGGCAATGGCCTCGATCATGTCATTGAATTCCGAGTAACACATGTGCGTGTGTATCTGGGTCTGGTCGGTAACCCCGGCGGCACTGAGCCGGAACGCATCCACGGCCCAGGTCAGGTAACTTGCCCAGTCGGCTTTGCGTAAGGGTAAGCCTTCGCGAATGGCGGGTTCATCAATCTGAATGATTTTGATACCTGCTTTTTCCAGATCCAGCACTTCATCCCGAATAGCCAGAGCAATTTGAAAAGCCGTCTCCCGACGCGGCTGATCATCCCGCACAAAGGACCATTGCAGAATCGTTACCGGACCCGTTAGCATTCCTTTCATTAACTGGTTCGTTTTGGATTGAGCAAACTCCGTCCAGCGAACCGTCATGGTTTCGGGGCGTTCAATATCGCCGTAAATAACCGGCGGTTTCACGCATCGACTGCCGTAACTCTGCACCCAGCCCAGCTGCGTAAAGACATAACCCGAAAGCTGTTCACCGAAATATTCGACCATGTCATTCCGCTCGAATTCGCCGTGCACTAATACGTCCAGGCCCACTTCTTCCTGCCAGCGAATGGCTTTTTCAATTTCTGCTTCGACGAAAGCTTCGTATGCGGCTTTCGTAACTTCGCCTTTTTTATGCTTCGCCCGCCATTGACGCACTTCTTCCGTTTGGGGAAATGAGCCAATGGTCGTGGTAGGGAAGAGCGGTAACTGAAGGCTTCCCTGCTGAATTTTCTGACGAATCGGAAACGCCTGATTTCGCTCGAAATCCTTCGGCACAACCGCTCGCACGCGGGCTTTCACGGCGGGTTTATGAATTAACGGGCTGTTTCGACGACTTTCAATGGCTTGCTGATTCTGTGCCAGTAACTCTAGATTTTCCCCTTCGATCAACTGACCCAGCGTCGTTACTTCCTGAATTTTCTGTTTGGCAAAAGCCATCCAGTTTTTGATTTCCGAGGTTAATACCGCTTCATTTTTCTCTAAATCCAGATCGTAAGGAGTATGCAGCAGGGAGCACGACGGAGCCACCCAGACGCGGGCTTTCCCCAGTTTGGCAATCGCTTCATGGAGTAACTCCAGCGACTGGCTGAAATCATTCTTCCAGACGTTACGTCCGTCCACCACGCCGAGCGAGAGGATTTTCTTGGAATGAATGAATGCATCGTCCGTCAGAATGGAGGTCAACTGTCCCGGCCCACGCACCAGATCCACGTGTAAGGCGGAGACGGGTAAATGTAAGGCCAGAGACTGATTATCGCCTAACTTTTCAAAATACGTCGCTACCAGAAGCTGCACCTGGGGTAAGGCTTTCTGAATGGCCTGATACGCCTGCTGAAAAGCGATTTTTTCATTGGATGACAAATCGAGCGTGAGGCAGGGTTCGTCGAGCTGTACCCAGGTAGCTCCCCGGTAACTCAACTCCCGCAGTACGTCCACGTAAACGGGCAGTAAGCGATTGAGCAGATCAATCCGGTGGAAGCCTTCTTCTTTTTCCTTCCCCAGTAACAGAAAAGAAACCGGGCCCAGTAAGACGGGTTTCGTCAGAATGCCCATTTGCTTGGCATCTTCGAAGTCGTGAATCACCTTATCCGAATACCGCTTGAACTGCTGATCCTTCCGAAACTCAGGAACAATGTAATGATAGTTGGTATCAAACCACTTCGTCATTTCCATCGCTTTAATGTCCAGATCACCCTTCTGAATACCGCGAGCCATGGCGAAGTAAATCTCCAGCTCCCGATTATTTTTTCCATCAATAACGGCCTGATACCTTTCGGGCACGGCTCCTACCATTAATGCGGTGTCCAGCACCTGATCGTAAAAGGAAAAATCATTGGAGGGGATCCATTGCACCCCGGCCTGTCGTTGGGTTTGCCAGTTCTGCCGGCGAATTTGCCGACCCGCCCACAGCAGTTCGTCTTTCGAAATCTTTCCGGCCCAGAATTGTTCGCAGGCCCATTTCAGTTCGCGTTTGCTGCCCACGCGGGGGTAGCCCAAGTTGTGAGTAACCATGTGTTTTTGTGTTAAAAAAGGGTTTATCAAAACGCCTTCGAAACACCCAACCCGCCAAAAACGGTGAATTGTTACTGCTTTCTGAAGCCTGCATATACCCGTACGGGCCCTCATCCGTTCACGCGAATGACGGAGTTCATGCCTCTGCGATCAGGTCATGGCATGCCTGGTCCGACTTTGATCAGCTCAAAATCAGAACGATTCAGGCACAGCCGCAACCCGGCCAGTTTCGGGACTGGTCGTGGGCAGAGTGGGGTAATCAGAAAGTAGTAAAATCAATGCGTGAATCAGACCCTATGCGTGAAGGTATGACCATTGAGAAAGCTGGCAAGTCTCCTGGCTTGTATCATGCGGCTCCCCCCTTCTCATTCCTCAGGGAACAATGGGAAATTTGGGATGCACTTGTTCCGACACTCGAAACGGATACTTACAGTAGCACGTCTGCTCGTGATTTTCACACGATTCCTTTTTCATTCCTTTAGCAGCGAAGATCTGCTAATGAAACCAGCCATCCGATTGACGGGCGTTACAAAGAACGGGGCAAATATAGAGCATGAAACCCGTTTCCGGTTCTGCCGTTCTCACAAAGATGAGCGAATGTCAGATCGTTTTGCTCCACAAAAGGCAAATTTTAACCGATAAAATAGTACTTATCAAGTCTAAAATATCACTTAACACCTAAAAAAGGGTGAAGTTTAGGGAAGTTTAGCCGAATGTATAATTTTGTTCCTTTCTCGACTGACTCATCAACACATATTATACGAGTTGTCAAATCATTACTCATTTAAACTTCTGATTCTTACTGATGAAGACGCTGAACCAGTACAATTTCGCCGGAAAAAAGGCTCTTGTCCGCGTTGATTTCAACGTTCCCCTGAATGATCGTTACGAAATCACCGATGATACCCGTATCAAGGCAACCATTCCGACGATTCAAAAAATCCTTAACGACGGCGGTTCGGTGATCCTGATGTCTCACCTGGGCCGTCCGAAAGATGGACCTACCGAGAAGTATTCACTTAAGCACTTAGTAAACGCTCTGTCAGTAATCTTTAATCGTCCCGTGAAGTTTGCGGATGACGCTATTGGAACACAGGCGATTGATCAGGCGGCTTCCCTGCAACCCGGCGAAATTCTGTTACTCGAAAACCTTCGTTTCTACAAAGAAGAAGAAAAAGGTGACGTAGCTTTCGCTGAAAAATTATCTAAACTGGGTGACGTTTGGGTGAATGATGCCTTCGGAACGGCTCACCGGGCTCACGCGTCTACGGCGGTGATCGGTCAGTTCTTCACGGACAAAGTGAGCGGTTATGTGATGCAGGCAGAGCTGGACAATGCTCAACGCATTCTGGATAATGTGGAGCGTCCGTACACGGCCATCATGGGTGGTGCGAAGATTTCCGATAAAATTCTGGTAATCGAAAAACTGCTCGATAAAGTAGATAACCTGATTCTGGGTGGTGGGATGACCTACACGTTCACGAAAGCTCTGGGTGGTCAGATTGGTAACTCCATCCACGAAGATGACAAAATGGAGCTGGCTCTGGAACTGATCGAGAAGGCAAAAGCAAAAGGGGTCAACCTGATTATGCCCCTGGATACGGTGATGGCCGACAAATTCTCAAACGATGCCTCCAAAACCACCGTTCCTGCCGGTCAGATTCCTGAAGGCTGGGAAGGTCTGGACATCGGTCACCAGTCGATCGCGGTATTTAAAGAAGCCATCGAAAACTCTAAGACGATTCTCTGGAACGGTCCTATGGGTGTGTTTGAATTCTCGAACTTCGCTATTGGAACCAACGCCATCGCGGAAGCCGTAGTGAAAGCCACGGAAGAAAACGGTGCGTTCTCACTGATCGGTGGCGGTGACTCTGCCGCTGCGGTGAACAACGCCGGTTACGGTGATCGCGTGAGTTATGTTTCGACGGGCGGCGGTGCTCTGCTGGAATACATGGAAGGCAAAACCCTTCCCGGCGTAGCTGCTCTGAACGCTTAATTCCCTGAATTGATATAAAAAGCCGACTCTGTTAAAAGGAGTCGGCTTTTTTGTCAAAACATATACTTACTAAATTTAAAGTTAAACTATATGTTATTATTTATAATAGGCTAATTCTATATATTAGAGCACCATAGTTCAAGATCGACTAAATTAATAATTTTACTATTTTTAGTTATAACAGGAAATCTAGATACAACAAAATGTTCAATATCTTGAATACCGGTTTCCATTATAATCAAATTTTCTCTTTCTTTTTCTTTAATTAATGCCTTTTCATAGTAGCTACATAATTTTTGATTAAATCTACTAATCTTCTTATGGTTGTAACTTATACTTGATATATCAATAAAATTATTTTTACATTGAAAATTAAATATTTTTTTTTCCTTAATAGTAACTAAATCAAACTCTTTATGGTTTATCCTAGTTATTCCTGTTGAAGTAAAACCATATTTTTCAAGTATTTTTAAAACTTTATCTTCAAAAACAAATCCTGAATGGATTTGAAATGTCTTATTTTTCAAAAGAGCCTTTGATAAAGTTTTATAAGCAAACCTTATTAATAAAACTATTGTAGTGTAATATCTATCATTGATTTTTTGAAAGGGACTAGCACTATTTATGTTTTCAAAATAATCGTCGGATTCGATATACATATTTATTGATTTAAGTCCAGATACTATTGACTTGAATTTGTCTTCTTCAATAATTACAGTATAATCTTCCTGTATATAGATAGAGATTTTATATAAAAAAAAGGATAATTCTTTATATTCAATGACATTTTGAATTTCGTACCTATCAAATGCACATTCAAACAAAGCTACAGTATTTGCAATTTCACTGAATGAAAAAAGCTTTCTATCCGATTTGGATATCATTTTTTTAGGAGTAATAATTTCTGGGCGTAATTCCATTTGATCTAACATTGAAAGTCTTTCGGGCTCAGAAAAAAAACCTTCCAAATAATTATATTCAAAATTTCCTTTAACAACTACACCATTTGAATAAATTTCATAATCTAATATGCAATGATTTAAGATTAAATTATAATAAGCTGTAGTTATATTAATTAAACAGCTATCTATAATAGGCTGTAAAAAATTTAAAGTATCTAAATATTTTATAACTTTTTCTCCTTTTGATAACTTGGGAATTAAATTTAGCATTACCACATAATATGCTCTTCTAGACTGGAAAAATACTATAGCATTCTTAGTATTATATAACCTAAAACTATCACCTAATTTTTCGAACATTCCATTACTTTCATACGAACTATCTAAAGAGTAACACATCATCGCCAATTTACTAAATCGCTCTGCTACACCTCCGTCAAAACGATTTCCTAAAATAGATATCGTCCGAATAAAATTACCCTTATTATTAGCATTAAATATATTAAAATGTAAATTTAAAAAAGTATTTAACTCTAATTTATCGTCAAGCTCCATAGGAATATTAATAAATTCATCTATAGATCTTACTAATAAATTAAAATTTTTGTAAAGTTGATAAGGCTCATATTGTGACAATTCTTTCTTGAAAACCTCAAGATGGTATTCAATAGATTTCTCAAAAAATCTACTAATATCCATATTAGTCATTTTACCTTTGGGAATATTCATCAATAGGGTATTTCTATTAAAAGTGTAATAAAGGCAGACAAAATATCCATAGTAGTAAATCTAATATTTTAGTATTAATAATTCAATTTATATTTAATTAAATTTACTCTTCTATGTATACCTATTACAACAATAGTATTACATATAGTTATGTATCTTAGTATTAGTAATTATGTTTCTATATATTCATCACTATAAAGTAGAAACTAATGGATATTAACTAACTAATAGACCTCTCAGTCACTGAATTGTGGTATTTTATGAAACCTGATTTAGCTGAACATTTGTACCACCTTCACGCAAAAGAAAGGCTCGTTCAACCTAAACCAATTTCAGAAAATGGCTACTAAAAATGGCACCTCCGTTCTTACCAGTGATCCTTTTCAGGGCGAAACAACCCTTACCCTGGAAGCTCCTCAAGTTACGGAAGATACCCTCGAAAAAGTAGAGGGCTACTTACCCGGCCGCTCGGCTCAGGACGATGACGAAACCGCCAGTCCCGGCAACCCCAGAGAATCTGCTTTCAATACGGAAGAATCCGGCAGCCTGACGGGCCAACAGGATTCCCTGAAAGATGCTTATTACGCCAGTTATCCCGAAGAAGAACCGCTTTCGGAAGTGGTTATTTATCCGGATGAACGCGTACGAATTACGGCCACGACAACGTACCCCTGGCGGGCCATTGTGGCCTTACGAATGACCGCTCAGGACGGCAGCCGCTGGATTGGCTCGGGGTTTCTGGTGGGCCCGCGAACGGTGATTACGGCGGGTCACTGCGTCTTTATGCACGAACACGGCGGCTGGGCGAAAAGCATCGAAGTCATCGCGGGCCTCAATGATTCGTCCCGCCCCTACGGCTCGGTTATGGCTACCGAGTTTCGAAGTGTGACGGGCTGGACGCAAAGTAAAAACCGCAACAACGATTACGGGGCGATCATTCTGCCTCCTAACGCCCGTCTGGGTGATACCGTTGGGTATTTCGGCTTTGCGGTACGGGATGATAATTATCTGAAGTCGAATGCCTTAAATGTGGGTGGTTACCCCGGTGACAAAGGGGGTAATCAGCTCTGGTGGATGGCTCAGAAAGCCTCCTCGGTTTCGGCTCGGGTGATCACCTATCAGATTGATACGGCGGGCGGACAAAGCGGTTGCCCGGTGTGGGTGAAAGTAGGAGAAAGCCGGTTTGCGGTGGGTATCCATACGAACGGGCACAGCTCGGGTAACTCGGCCACCCGTCTGGTACAGGCCGTGTACGCGAACATTCAAAACTGGAAAGCCTTAGGTTCATGACCCTTGAAGGACAGCTGATCAATCAGCAAAACCAACCCGTCCCGGACGCAACCGTTTTGATTCAGTCGGGGCCGGGTACGTTTCCGGAAGTGGCCGCCATGACGGATGCCAACGGGAAGTTTATCCTCTCCGGAGTAACTCAGTCCGGTGATTATCAGATACTCGTAACGACAGCGGCGGAGCAGAAAAGCTTTACCGTTCCGATTCCGGCTACGAGTCAGACGCTTGTTTTATAGGTCGTGAAGTAAAACCAGCCCCGCGTGTTCAGGGCTGGTTTTTTCATTATTCCTGGATCTTGAATTTCTTCGCTAAAGCAAAGACGTTCTTGAACGATTGCGTGGTTAACTCGGCATCTTCCAGAGCGTTATGAAATTCGGCATCTTCGCGTTCCAGTCCAAAGTAACCCGCAATGGCTTTCAGGCTCAGCGACTTGGGCGTGGGCTTTCCGTTGGCTTTGAGTACTTCAAACGTAAAGTACCCCAGGGTATGTAAATCGAGCAACTTGTTGGAAAAAGGCCATTTGAGCTTCTCTTCGCGGTAGGCGAAACGCAGAAAGTTAATGTCATTGATAACCGACTGGCCGCTGATGATCACGTTCCGCAGGTATTGTGAATTATCGAGCGTTTGCGTCCGTCCCCGCAGGCGGCCTAATTTCTCCAGAATCCATTCTTCAAATTCCGGGATAACATCGTAAATCATCGGAGCATCTTCCAGGTCACTTAGACTCAGGCCGTGAATGCGGGCTGAATATTCCGAAAATGCTTCCTCATTTTCCGGATACACATTCGTCAGATACGTTCCCAATTCATTCCACTGATCATCGCACAGAACGGCTCCGATTTGAATGATTTCATTCCAGCCGGGCTCGCCGCCGGTCATCTCAAGGTCTAATACTAAATAAGGCATGGTTTGATCATGAAGATTGCCACCAAAGATAAGCGGCGGGCACTTACGCCGGGAAGCTCGTCCGTAAAATGATGTCGAAAGATTCCGTAAATCTATTCAAATGATTGCGTAGATTATTAGAATAATACAAATTTAATCAAAACTCAAACGGCCTTTTTTGCGTTAATAATATAGAAAGCCACGAAATACACTTCCCTTCGAGAGTTTTATATGAATACTATGATGTCAAGAACACTGATTAATCCTAAACGCCGACTTATTGAAATAGAAAAAGCTATTATTGCTCAATTTGACCTGAAAAAGGTTGCTTTTTTATACGCCTCCCGGATTCTGATTGGAGCTGCCATCACTTGGTTATTACTCGACCTGCTTCATATCGAGAAAAAAGAATGGGCTCTGATCTCCGTGGCCATCGTTTCAGAACCCGATTTTGGTGACCTTCGCCGTAATACCATTTCTAGGATTATTAATACTATCAGCGGTTGTTTGATTGGTATTGTTTTTATTGTTCTGACGGGTGTTAATATCTACTCCCTCTTCCTCGCTATTGCCGTGGCGATCTTCATGAGTACCATTATCAAGAAATACCCTTCGAGCTGGAAACTCGCTCCATCGACGGTGATTGCGGTGATGACTCCGGCCATTTTCCAGCAAGCCTCCTGGCAGGATGCTCTTCAGATTGCTCTGTTACGAACCTCCGAAGTCATGCTGGGCTGCGTGGTTGCCTTCACGGTGGGCTGGTTTTTCTCGCTCTTTAAAAAGAAAGCCGAATAGATTTTCTGCTTCTACCCGGAAATACGCGAAACTTGTAAAGTCATAAATTCAGACCAAAATCCATTATCTATAGGGTATAATCCCGGAGGTAAGGGTCTTTAGGTAATAAAAAGCTAACAAGGATGAGTGTATTTAGTCTTGCCGGGAAAACGGCGGTGATTACGGGCGGTGGCAGCGGCATTGGTCGGGCCATCAGTCTTTTGTTTGGTAGCCAGGGAGCCCACGTTCATATTCTTGATTTAAGTGCGGAAGGTGCCCAGACCGTAGCCGATGAAATTATTCAGGCGGGGGGTATCGCGGAGGTCCATGCGGTAAACGTGGCCAATCAGGAACAAATGCTGGCCGTCTTTGCGGGCATTGGTTCCGTTGACATTCTGGTGAATAATGCCGGGATTGCTCACGTCGGTAACCTCGAAAAAACCACCGAAGCCGATCTGGATCGTATTTATAATGTCAACATCAAAGGAGCCTATAATAGTCTTTTAGCCGCGGTTCCCCTGATGAAAGCTCAGGGCGGCGGCGTAATTCTGAATATGGCTTCCATTGCAGCTCTGGTGGGAATTCCCGATCGTTTTGCCTACAGCATGAGCAAGGGAGCCATTCATGCCATGACGTTATCCGTAGCCAGGGATTACATCAAGGATCACATTCGCTGCAACAGCATCTCCCCCGCCCGCGTGCATACGCCTTTTGTGGATGGCTTCATCTCGAAAAATTACCCCGGTCAGGAAGAGGAAATGTTCGCCAAGTTATCAGCAACGCAGCCCATTGGCCGCATGGCGAAACCCGAAGAAATTGCCCGGCTGGCCCTGTTCCTCTGCTCGGATGCTTCGGCATTCATCACGGGCGTGGATTATCCCATTGACGGGGGCTTCACGACTTTAAATAATTAATACAACTGAAAGGGTTGATGAACGTAGAGCTATCCGCAAATCGCTTATTTTGCGGCTGACATTGCCAGGTTCATCAAACCCTTTTGTATTACCTCTAACTCTCTCCAATGAAAAAGTTACTTGCTCTTTTCTGCTTAACGACATTACTTTTCGCATTCCGGGCCGATAAGCCTAAAAAAATCATTTTCTTCGGCGATTCCATTACACAGGCCGGCGTTAGTCCTACTGGATACATTACCAAACTGGGCACCTTACTCGACAAGAATAAATATGAGTTAGTCGGGAAGGGCATTGGCGGAAACAAAGTGTATGATCTCTACCTGCGACTGGAAGAGGACGTACTTGCTCAAAAACCGGATGTCGTCGTTATCTGGGTTGGTGTGAATGACGTTTGGCACAAAGCCAGTTCCGGCACCGGTACCGATCCTGACAAGTTCATCAAGTTCTATCAGGCTCTGATCGACAAAATGAAAGCCCAGAATATCAAGGTGATATTAACAACGCCTTCGACGATTGGCGAGCGTTATGATAACACGAACCAACAAGACGGTGATCTTAACAAATACAGTATGTTTATTCGTGAGCTAGCCTCAAAGAATAACTTACCGCTGATCGATCTTCGCAAAGCCTTTATGGATTATAGTCAGAAAAACAATCCCAAGAACGAAGAAAAAGGTATTCTCACCACGGATCGGGTTCACCTGAATGATGCAGGTAACCAGTTTGTGGCGGATCAGATGGTCAAAGTATTGCAACAGATGTAGCTTATTTCACTTCCCGAAAGTGTTAGAACTTTCGGGAAGTTTTTTTGTACCTCAATTCTATGAAAAAAGTCCTTCTTTTCTTCTTTGCCCTGGGCACCTTGCTGGCTCAGGGACAATCCTACCAGCCGACACCGGAAAATCTGGAAGCCCGCAAGTGGTTTCAGGATGCCCGGTATGGACTGTTCATCCACTGGGGAGTGTATAGCATTCTGGGGGATGGTGAATGGGTGATGAACACCCAGAATATTCCGGTTAAGGCCTACGAAAAGTTACCAAAATTCTTTAATCCGACCGCCTTCGACGCCAAACGCTGGGTGCAGATTGCCAAGAATGCGGGCATGAAATACATCACGTTCACGAGCAAACACCACGACGGTTTTGCCATGTGGCATTCCAAAATTTCGCCTTATAACATCGTTGATGATACGCCCTATCAAAAGGATGTCATTAAAATGCTGGCGGATGAATGCGAAAAAGAAGGCATCAAGCTGTTCCTCTACCATTCTCACCTCGACTGGCACCATCCCGATTATTTTCCTCGCGGGGGAACGGGCAAGCAAACGGGCCGCCCTGAGTCCGGCGATTTTGGCAAGTATCTGAACTACATGGATACGCAGTTAACAGAATTGCTGAGTGGTCATTACGGTAAAATCGGTGGAATCTGGTTTGACGGCTGGTGGGATCAGTCGGCACACGATCCGAAAAATCCTCAGAAAACGGTAGTGGACTGGCAGTTACGCCGAACGTATGATCTGATCCATAAACTTCAGCCCGCGGCTTTAGTTGGGAATAATCACCACGTTGCTCCTTTTGAGGGTGAAGATTTCCAGATGTTCGAGCGGGATCTACCCGGACAGAATCACGCCGGATTCAGCGGTACCAGTACGATCAGCGAGTTACCCCTCGAAAGCTGCGAAACCCTGAACGGCAGCTGGGGCTTCGAACTGAAAGATCAGCGGTATAAAACGCCCCAACAGATCATCCGTTACCTCGTGGGAGCCGCAGGCCGCAATGCTAACTTTCTCCTGAATGTCGGTCCTATGCCGAACGGGGAAATCCAGCCAGAGTTTGTGGACCGACTCGAAACGGTGGGCCAGTGGCTGAAAAAATACGGCGAAACCGTTTACGGAACGCGGGGTGGCATTGTTCCACCGCAGGAATGGGGCGTCAGCACGAGAAAAGGCGATTCCCGCCATTTCTTACACCTCCTTACTGCCCCCAAAACTTCCTATCTGTTCGTGCCTGATTTCAAAGCCAAAGTAACGAACGTTCAGCTGTTTGACGGTCACAAAACGCTGAAATACAAACAGCAACCGGAGGGCCTTTTTATTTACCTCGATGGCGTGACGATGGATTCCAATGATACCATTCTGGAAGTTCAGACGAAGTAATCGCAGATTTAAGCGGCAAGCCTGCCGAAGAAAGCATACCTTTGAACGAGTATCAATGGCCCTGCGGCCGATTCTATTTTAAGAAGTATTATCAAACTTGCATATAACGAATGAAACTCTTTCGCTACGTTACTGACGAAGATGTCATTCCCGGCATTGTGATCGACGGGAAATCTTACAGCCTGGAACCCTTTTTCGAAGCTCTGGGCGAAGAAACGGGAGCCTATGACTTCGACGAAATCTTTTTCGAAGAAGAAGGTCTGGCCGTTCTGGAAGATTACCTGGATCAATACGGAACCTCTGAATTACCAGAGTTAACGGGCCCCATCGAATACGCTTCCTGCGTGGCTCGTCCTTCCAAAATCATTTGCATTGGCCTCAACTACGCCGATCACGCGAAAGAAACCAACGCTCCTATTCCAGCCGAACCCATCGTTTTCTTCAAGGCCACGACGGCTCTCTGCGGCCCTAACGACGACGTAATTATTCCCCGTAACTCGGTAAAAACCGATTGGGAAGTGGAATTGGCAGTCGTCATCAGCTCCGAATGTCGTTATGTTTCCGAAGAAGAAGCGGAAGACTACATCGCCGGTTATGCCGTCATGAACGATTACTCCGAACGCGAATTCCAGCTGGAACGGGGCGGTCAGTGGGACAAAGGCAAAGGTTGCGACAACTTCGGTCCGCTGGGTCCTTATCTGGTTACTCCCGACGAGGCCGGAGACGTGACGAACCTGCCCATGTGGCTGAAAGTAAACGGCGAAACGCTGCAAAATTCATCCACCACTCAGATGATTTTCAACGTTCCTCAAATCATCAGTTACCTCAGCCAGTTCATGACCCTGCTTCCCGGTGACGTCATTTCAACCGGAACCCCTCCGGGTGTTGGTCTGGGCTTTAACCCTCCCCGTTACCTCAAAGCAGGTGACATCGTGGAGCTGGGTATTGAAGGCCTCGGCGAACAACGTCAGGTAGCGATTTCCTGGGAAGATGCCTATTAATTTTCGCGGATAAAAATCTATTTTTGCGGGGACGTGTTCAGATCGGACACGTCCCTCTTTTATCATTGACCAGAATGACTATTCCCTTTTACAAATACCAGGGCACGGGCAACGACTTCATTATGATTGATGATCGCGAAGGCCTTTTTCCGGTGGATAAAGAAAAAATCGCCCAGCTCTGCCACCGCCGCTTTGGCATCGGTGCCGACGGACTGATCTTACTTCAGAATGACGAGGCCTATGATTTTCGCATGAAATACTTCAACGCCGACGGCGGCGAAGGTTCCATGTGCGGAAACGGCGGCCGGGCGACGGTACGCTTTGCCCATGATTTAGGAGTGATTGGTGATGACACCCGCTTCATAGCGGTGGACGGCGAGCACGAAGCTTCGGTTACTCCGGAACGTATTTCCCTGAAAATGAGTAACGTCCAGGGGATGGAAGAGCATTCCGATTATAGCTTTATGAACACGGGCTCTCCCCACGTCGTGGCGTTTACGGAAGATCTGGAAAACTATAAAGTCTATACCGAAGGGTACGCCATTCGCTATTCGGATGACTGGGTCAAACGGGGCGGTACGAACGTTAACTTCGTCGAGCAACTCGGGGAAGATCAGCTTTTTGTTCGCACGTATGAACGCGGAGTGGAAGACGAAACCTATTCCTGCGGAACGGGCGTAACGGCCTGTGCCTTAACGGCTCACGTCAAGCGTGGCGTAGCGAGTCCGGTGAAAGTGAAGGTACTGGGTGGTAATCTGGAAGTAAGCTTTGAGCAAACCGGAGCAGATGCCTTTGAAAACATTTACCTGATCGGCCCCGCCGAGCGGGTGTTTGAGGGACGTGTTGAAGTCTGAATGCTTCTGTTTGAGAAGGTTTGATGGATTTGAGACTACCTTTTCGCTTGATACTTAAAAGGTTTGAGGTTTGACTTAGAGTACTATTCTGCTCTAAATCAAACCTCAAACCTTTTTTATCAAACGGACTCAACCCTTATTAAATCACTTTCACTAAATGATTCTTCTTGCCTTTGGCAATCAGGAGGTATTTACCCTGTAATAACTGGAAATCAACCGCCTGATTGGGGTCGGTGATTTTTGCTTTATTAACTGAAACGGCATTCCCCTGAATGGCACGTCTGATTTCGCCCTTTGATGGATATACTTCAGCCGTAGCCAGTAAATCCGTCACGTTCGGAGCGGCTTCGTAGTCAGCCAGTGAAATTTCCGTTTGGGGGACGCCTTCGAAAACCTGTACAAAGGTCTGCTCGTCGAGCGACTGCAAGGTTTCCAGCGTACCTTTTCCGAATAACACTTCACTCGCCTGAACGGCCATGTCGTAAGCCTCTGCCGAGTGAACACGAGTCGTTACGTCTTTCGCAATGGCTTTTTGCAGAATGCGTAAGTGCGGAGCTTCCGCGTGCTGGGCTTCGAGGGCCTCAATCTCTTCCTTCGTGAGTAAGGTAAATACCCGAATCAATCGGGGGCAGTCCGCATCGGCGGCATTCAGCCAGAACTGATAGAACTGGTAAGGGCTGGTCCGTTCGGCATCCAGCCAGACGTTTCCACTCTCCGACTTGCCGAATTTCGTTCCGTCTGCTTTCGTTACCAGTGGCGTCGTTAAAGCGAAGGCACGGCGTTCGGCATCCTCTTCATTACCCCCTTCTTTCCGGCGAATGATTTCGGTACCCGTCGTGATATTCCCCCATTGATCCGAACCACCCATTTGCAGTTTTACGCCGCGGGTTTTGTATAAATGGTAGAAATCATAGCCCTGTAATAACTGGTACGAAAACTCGGTGAAAGAAATGCCCGTTTCCAGACGTTTCTTTACGGAATCTTTCGACATCATGTAATTCACACTCAGGAACTTACCCGCTTCCCGCAGGAATCCCAGGAATGAAAAATCCTTGAACCAGTCGTAGTTATTGACAATTTCAGCGGCGTTACTTCCGGTAAAATCCAGAAATTGCTCGAGCTGTTTTCTGATGCCCGCCTGATTAATCTCCAGCGTTTCTTCTGACAAAAAGCTGCGTTCCGCGGCTTTGAAGGAAGGATCACCAATCATCCCCGTGGCCCCGCCCACGAGAGCGTAAGGCTTATGCCCCGCCCGTTGCAGGTGTACCAGCAACATGATGGTGGCCAGGTTCCCAATGTGCAGGGACGAAGCCGTCGGATCAAAGCCAATGTAAGCAGAGGTCTGTTCTTTTTCCAGTTGTTCTTCCGTGCCGGGCATCATGTCCTGCAACATGCCCCGCCAGCGGAGTTCTTCAATAAAATTGATTTTCATAAGTGTCAATTATCGCAATAATTTCGACCAGGCTCTCCCTATAATCGATTCAAAATCTTACTGTATATCTTCCGTAGTTTTCGCTCTCCCACCGTTTTTGCTATTTTTAATTGTGTTGAAGCAGCATATTGATCCGCATGATAGTGCTTGATCATATATTCACGAGCCTGGTGCTCAATATCTTCGTAAATGGCCCGGTTACTATCAGCATCATTCCCATTGCTTACTGCACTAAAAGGGGCATGGTCTGCATACTCTTCATAATAGAAATTTTTAAACCTTAAGCCATGTAAGTAGGAATCCCTAAACCAAGCTGCGGCCGTATCACTTCCATTCCACACTCCCCCAAAATAAGGAGCCGGGCCATTTGGAATAGTTGTCTTACGGTATAGGTCTACATTAATTAAACAGGCATATTCGTTCAGACGGCATTCTGGCAATGGATGAGAATAGCCTGCTGATACTAATTTTTTATTCCTCTGGTATCTCGGATTGGGATAATCCTCCATTTGCTTTAGTAACTCTTGCGGTCCAGGTTTATATTCATCAAATTTTTCCGGGCTACACAACTTTGCATAAAATGCAGAACAGTTCCAGCACTGCCCTATCCTTCCTACCCCCACTAACTTATCAGAAGAATCTTCTTCAAAACTCTGTAACATAGGCTGTATCAAATCCTGACGATACAACATATCGTTGTGACAGATCAGCAGATATTTTTTATCCGTTTTTTCCAGTGCAAATTGGTACCTCAAACTTAACCGCGTTTCTTCATCCAGGCCCTGAGGAGAGACATCCGCCATCCAGGGCACGAATTTTCCAGGATGAACAATGACTACTCCTCGTTTTTCAAATAGCTCTTTAATTTTAGGTACTCCATTCCAAGCATCCTCGTAAGGCTGTTTTTTTTCGATACAGAGATATATTTTATCTATGTAATTAGCACTTTTTTCGAGTAAACTAAACAGCGTTACCATAGTCTGGTAAGGTTTACCGTAGTAACTGATAGCAACATCTATTTTTTCCATCTGGCTCGTTCTTATCCTATTTAGTAAAGTCTGAAGGTAACAGCAGGGACGAATCGCCGTAACTTAAAAAGCGATAGTCACTGGACAGTGCTTCTCCATACATTCGTTTCCAATCGTCACCAATCAATGCGGCGATAAGCAGTAATAATGTCGATCCTGGCTGGTGAAAGTTGGTTATTAAACCCTGACATACCCGAAACCGATAGCCGGGAAAAATCATGATCTGCGTTTCACCAACAATTTCCCGCCGGTTCTCCTGCTTCATCTGCTTGAGAATGGCCTCAAACGCTTCTTCTCTTGAAGGTAACTCTGGGTCAGCATATTGCTGATGAATAAACTGATCAATAGAGAAACCCGTTGATAAAGATTGATTTTTACCGTTCTTTACCTGAACCCCTAACCAGTACATCGACTCTAACGAACGCATGGACGTAGTCCCTACGGGTATAATACGACTGAACTGTACTAAATGTTCAAGATTTGCCTGAGTAATGACGAGTTGTTCCCCGTGCATTTTATGTTCCAGGGCATTTTCGGTTTTCACGGGCTGAAACGTGCCCGCCCCGACGTGGAGCGTCAGAAATTCTCGCTGAATTCCTTTGGCATCCAGAGCCTTAAAAACCCGATCTGTAAAATGCAGGCCCGCCGTTGGAGCGGCTACAGCTCCCTGCTTTTCGGAATATACCGTTTGATAGGTTTCCAGATCGGAGGCTTCGGCATCGCGTTTGAGGTAAGGCGGCAGCGGAATTTTTCCAATGGCCTGCACGACATCTACAAACCGAAACGCATTCGTCCAGCTTAACCGGACCTGCGAGGTCTCTGCATCGATCAGTTCGGCCGAAAGAGTGACCAGCGTTCCTTCAATCTCCAGTTCTTTCCGTAGAACTTCGCCGGTTTTCCAGCGTTTACGATTCCCGATCATGCATTCCCAGACGCAGGACTGCGTTTCCTCCATCACCACCGGAATAACCGGGCTGGGTTCAACGGGTTGTAACAGAAATAACTCGATCTGAGCCCCCGTGGCCCGCTGAAAGTGCAGGCGGGCGGGAATGACCCGGGTATTATTGAAAACGAGTAAGGTATCTTCGGGTAACTCATCCACCAGGGAAGAAAACCGCTGATGGGTAATCACGCCGCTTCGGTACACCAGTAACCGGGAAGCGTCGCGTTCGGCCAGAGGGAACCGGGCTATTCGGTCCTCCGGCAAATCATAGTCAAACTCAGCAATGGGAAGATTCTGCATACACCACTACTCTTTTACAGGACCCGTTAACTGCAAACGCAGCGGAATGTACACCACCCACATAATCAGCAGGAAAGAGCCCACACTGATGACCCAATCGAAATTAGGCAGCTGAACGGTTTCTTCCGGGTCATTCACGAGAGCCAGAATATATACGGAAGCTCCCAGTAATACATTCGTAATGGTCGCCCCAAAGTTCATCCATTCCGTAATGATCGTATTGAGCTGTTTACGGTAGAACATCCACTTCACGGCTCCGGGTAACTTAATAAATCCGTCGGGCAACTTGGGAAATAAGCGGCTCATCCACAGAAACATCATGTTCAGGATCAACATAACTCCACCGGTGACGTAAAAGATTACATCTTTTGAGAATACTTCCGGAGCTTCGCCAGAAGGACTGAAGGTCAGAGGAACTTCAGTGGGAAGTTTCTGATAAGCCATTAAAAGGGCAACGATAAATCCAAGTATGGATACGTATCTGGTAATTTGTGAAGTGAAATATGCGATAGTCATCTGCTCAATGGGCCTCACCACTTCACCTGCTGCTCGTGAGGCAGGCTGTGGTTTCGGGCCGCAAAGTTACGACGAACTCGCCGATGAGATCGTCCTTCTCTGCGAAAACCTTTTAATTAATTAGTTTTTCACTGACTTTCGCAAAGGTTAGCTACACGGGCCCCAATCAGCAGCTGGTTTAAGGCTGAGCCTCAAATTAGTTGTCAAGACAATTAATTTTACATTGTACCTTCCCACTTTGCTGAAAACCTGTAGATTTGCAATGAACATTCACGCAGACGGTTAGGCATGAAGATTTACACCAAAACCGGAGACACGGGTACGACTTCACTGATCAGTGGCCGCCGGATTTCGAAGGCTGATTTACGAATTGACGTGTACGGCACAGTGGATGAGTTAAACAGCTACGTCGGTATGGTTCGCGACCAGCCGGTCAACGAACATCGTCGATCCCTGCTGAAGGAAATTCAGGATCGGCTGTTTACGATTGGTTCTCATCTGGCCGACGACCCGGAGCGGCATACCCGCAAGCCTTTGCCCGATTTACTGGAGCAGGATGTCACCCTGCTGGAACTGGCGATGGATGCCATGGATCAGGAATTGCCTCCTTTGCGTCATTTTGTATTACCCGGTGGGCATCCTTCGGTCTCTTTTGCTCACCTGGCCCGTACGGTATGCCGGAGAGCGGAACGGCAAGTGGTTCTGCTGAGTGAAACTGCCCAGGTGGAAGACATCATCATTCAATATTTAAACCGTCTTTCCGACTACTTTTTTGTACTTTCCAGAAAAATGGCTCAGGAATTGCAGGCGGAAGAAGTGAAATGGATTCCCAGAGTATAAATTCGAACCTTGATTCTGCAACAAAGCATAACGCCTCTATAAGTTTCATTCATTTGTAAATTCATTGGCCCCATGATTGACACACTGCCCATAGACATCCAACAGACCGCCCAAAGCCGGATCGGCGAGTTAAACCTTGATCAACTGGTGTTTGGACGCACCTTTGCCGATCATATGTTCGTCGCGGACTTTGACGGAAAAGAATGGACCGATTTACGCATCGTACCTTACGGTGACATGGCCTTCTCTCCTGCCCTGATGCCTTTGCATTACGGTCAGGCCATTTTTGAAGGAATGAAAGCCTATAAATCTGCCGAAGGTGAAGTATTGATCTTCCGTCCTCAGGATAATGCCGCTCGTCTGAATAAGTCGGCTCACCGCCTTTGCATGGCCGAGATTCCCGAAGAAATCTTCCTGAACGGTCTGTATGAGTTATTAAAACTCGACTCCCAGTGGGTACCTCAGCGGGAAAATTATTCGCTGTACGTACGTCCCTTCATGTTTGCTACGGATGAATACATTGGCGTATCTCCCTCCAAGAAATACCGGTTTATCATTTTCAACTGTCCGGTAGGAGCCTATTACTCCAAACCCGTGAAAGTGAAAGTGGAAACCCAGTACGTTCGGGCGGCTCCCGGAGGAACGGGTGCAGCCAAGTGTGCGGGTAATTATGCCGCCTCGCTATATCCGGCCAAACTGGCTCAGGAAGAAGGTTACGACCAGTTAATCTGGACGGACGGAGCCGAACACAAATACGTGGAAGAAGCCGGAACGATGAACTTCATGTTTATCATCGATGGCAAACTGGTAACGCCCGCAGTCAGTGACAGCATTCTGGATGGCATCACCCGAAAATCCATCGTACAAATTGCGAAAGACTGGGGTATGGAAGTGGAAGAGCGTAAAGTATCCATTGCCGAACTGATCGAGAATCTGGAAAACGGACGGCTGGAAGAAGCGTTTGGAGCAGGGACTGCGGCTGTTGTTTCTCCCATCTCGACGATTGGGTACGAAGGAAAAAACTTTGATCTTCCCGAGATCAAAGCGGACAGCTTCGCCAATCGCGTGAAGGCTCACCTGGACGACATTAAATACGGTCGGGTGGAAGACAAACATAACTGGGTGGTTCGACTGTAAGACACATTAAATATTTTTAAAAGCCTGCCCTTGGGTGGGCTTTTTTCGTATCTTCCCCGTAACCATACCTTACTTCTAGTGATGAAATATATCGCATTGCTCCTCGTTCTGGGCATTACTTCGCTTTCGGCAGAGGCCCAGCATTTTCGCCTGGAGTTAGTAAAAGCTTATAACCTGAGTGATTCTCTTACTCTTCAGCAGGATCCTTATTTTGGCGGACTTTCCGGTATTGAATACGTACCTAAACGGGGCAAATGGTACCTGGTTACCGATGGGGCGGACTCTACCCGCCAGAGTTACCTATTTGAGTTTGATTCGCTCTTTAGTAGCCAAACTTACAAACGCTGGAAACTCGATAGCATCCATAGTGCGGAGTCCATTCGTTTCGATAAAGCCGATTCTTCTTTCTATTTCTCCACAGAATTGGGAGCCGGAAAAACTTATGGGTCTTTTCTGAAACTGACCGCCGATTCTACGGTACAGACGCTTTCTCAATACCAGGACTTTGAGGATAATAAAGGCTATGAAGCCCTCGCTCTGGACTCAACAAGAGTGCTCTGGGCAGCCAGTGAATGGCCGCAAACGCCTACTAACCCTTATTGCCTGGTCACGGGCTATCGACTTACGCAGAAGGATACACTCGTTCAGGCCTTATACCCACTGGAGCGGAATGCCTGTGGTTACCCCGATAATGGCATTGCCGAGTTACTACTGGCCCGTGATCGGCAGTTGCTGTTTCTGGAACGATGCTGGACCGGGGAACGGGATCAGAGTAATTATTCCATTCGACTCTTCACAGCCTACATTCCCAAAGCAGAGGCCGTTAGCAGTCCTAACACTACTTATTTGCTGGAAAAACAGGAAGTCAGTATCAACTGGGGCGGGGTTCACCTGGATAACATCGAAGGAATGTCATGGGGGCCCGTCGTGAATGGCAACCGGACGCTGGTGCTGGTTTCGGATAACAATTTCAATAAATTCGATCGAAACAAAACGCCTGAAAATCGGCAAAAGTCCCAACTGGTTATCCTGAAGGTTCTTCCTGATTGATGAGACTATATATAGTTTGATATAGTTTGATATAGTTTGATATAGTTTGATATAGTTTGATAATCATATTATTTATTACACGTTCAAACTTTTATCAAACTATATCAAATTTCTTAACCCTGTTATTCTGACGTTGCTTCTTCGCGTTCAAGCCGCTGCCAGAAGGACTGAATGATCTCCAGGCAATCGTCTGGTTCTTCCACCATGCCCATGTGCCCGGCATTTTCCAGAATTAACTGACTGGTATGGGCAGGCAGATGCACCTGCTCCAACGCTTCTTCCGGTTTCACGGCTTTATCCTTCATTCCGATAATGAACAGGACCGGATAAGAAGCCTGTTGCAGGACATGACGACGGTCGGGGCGGTCTTTCATGGCTTTCATACCAGCGATCAGGGCCGCTGGAGGCAATTGGGAAACATGCGTGATATGTTGCTCCAGCCGATCCGGATTAGAAGCGGCGAAATCATCACTGTACATGTTCGGGACAAACGTTCGCAGGAACCCAGCGGCTCCCTTTTCCTCAATTGCCGTAACATTTTTATCCCGGCTGGTCTTTTTCTCTTCCGTATCCGCGTAAGCCGTAGAGTGAAACAACCCCAGGCCTTGCACAAAATCAGGGTATTTTTCTGCCAGAGCCAGAGCAATGTACCCGCCCATCGAATGCCCAACCACCACTCCTTTCCTGATGTTCTGCGATTGTAAATCCTGATAAACGAATTCAGCATATTCGTCAATGGACTTCAGATCAGAACGGGAGGCATAGCTTGGAGTGATCACGTTCATGTCAGGCCAGAAAGCCGCCTTGATCGTATCCCAGATTTTGGCGTCTTCTCCGTATCCGTGTAATAAGATGAGTGGCGTAACCATAGCATTTTTCGTTAACAGGTTCGTAATGTATTTTCTTCAGGGTCTAAAAAAAATACACCCGGACAAGTTTTGAACCTTATCCGGGTGTATTTCTGTCAATTGAACTTAAGCTTCTATACGCTGTCCAGTAATCCGATCAGCAGGATAACGGCACCAATAACCATCATGATCAAACCGATGATCTGTACGGCTCCGACTGGGATAATCAGGAAGATAACCCCAACTACCAGCAGGATTAAACCGATCTTAACGTTCTGGCTTAACGCATTGGTTTTGTTAGCTTTCTTGGCTTTAGCGATCTGTTTCTGAACCTTTTTAGTGACCAGTTTAGTCATCATTTTGTTCGCAACTACGCTTTTCTGAGCAGCATTCAGGTTTTCAGCAGAAGCTTTTTTCTGAATTTTGGCCAGTTTTTTCTGGATTTGGAGAGCCTGTTTCTCGTAAGCAGTACCCTTCGTCTGAGCGACCAGTCTTTCTGAAGCACTGGCAATCATTTCGGGAGTAACCTTAGGAAGCGTAACGGGCTTTTCTGAAGCAGCAGGCTGATCGGTAGTCTGAGCAATCGATACGGGAGCCTTCGTTTCAGGAGTTTGAACGGGAGTTGTTACTTCGGCAGCGGCCGTTTCAGTACTAGCTGAAGAAACCGGCTTTGCTGCTACCTGATGGTCATAAGCAGGGGTTGTAGACTTTTGAAAGCCAACCGTAGCATTACGATTACAGGCAGTCAACCATAACATCGACCCGACAGTCGATAACAGTAGGATTTTACGCATAGGGAAAGTTGATTTAATTCAGAATCGCTCATTAAAAACAAATGCCCCGGTATAAACCAGAGCATTAGAATTTAGGGTTGCTTACCTGTTGCTTACAAGCTTTCCCAATCTGAGGAAATATTTACTCTAAACGTATATAGTATTTAAAGCACTATGGAAGCGTTTACGCGACTTTCTTCATCATGAAAAAGGCCGATCGTTCGAATTTTTCCCGGGCGTAGCTCAGGGAAATCGTAAACTCATGAATTCCTTCTTCCGAGGGCAATTCAAACATGGCATCCGTCATGATGGCTTCGCAAATGGAACGTAGCCCCCGGGCCCCAAGCTTGTACTCATTGGCCTGGTCCACGATGTATTCCAGCACTTCATCATCAAACAGAAGTTGAATACCCTCCATGTTGAAGAGTTTCTCATACTGCTTGGTCAACGCATTCTTAGGTTCCGTCAGGATTTTACGCAGGGTAAATTTATCCAGCGGATCCAGAGAAGTGATCACGGGTAAACGACCCAGTAATTCAGGAATCAGACCGTAGGACTTCAAATCCTGGTGGTTGACCATCCGTAACAATTGCTGAGATTCCAGTAAACGCGACGTACTGTCATCCTTCGAGAAACCAATCGGACGGGTATTCAGACGCTTCGAAATATGACGCTGAACGCCGTCAAAGGCTCCGCCGCAGATAAACAGAATGTGTTCGGTATTGATCGGAACCAGTTTTTGTTCCGGGTGCTTGCGACCACCCTGTGGTGGTACATTTACGATGGATCCTTCCAGTAACTTGAGTAAGGCCTGCTGAACACCCTCGCCGGAAACATCACGGGTGATGCTTGGATTATCGGATTTACGGGCAATTTTATCAATCTCATCAATGTACACAATCCCACGCTCGGCAGCTTCTACGTCATAATCAGCCGCCTGAAGCAGACGACTCAGAATGCTTTCCACATCCTCCCCTACATAACCCGCTTCCGTGATGACCGTTGCATCTGCTACGGCGAAAGGCACCTGAAGAATTTTGGCGATCGTGCGGGCCAGATAGGTTTTGCCCGTTCCTGTTTCACCCACCATGATGACATTGGACTTCTCAATGTAAATGTCATCGTTGGTTTTTTGCTGCTGTAGACGCTTGTAGTGGTTATATACAGCCACACTCAGTACTTTCTTGGCATCGTCCTGACCAATCACGTACTGGTCCATGAACTTCTTGATTTCCTGAGGCTTGGGTACTTTTAAAATCTGAAAAGACTGCTGTGGTTCTTTCTTTTTAGTGGGCTGTTTCACGCCCAGCTCTTCCTGCACTAATTCAAAACCCTGCTCAATGCAAAAGTTACAGATCAGGGCATCCATCCCCGATAATAATAAATCTACGTCTTTCTTTTTTCGCCCACAAAACGAGCATGTACTTGCATCCATTCGCATGTCTTTCTCAGTGTGATACTATCTATTTTCAGTCGGTTGCTCAACTTCTCTTAGACCATTTAATAATGGGCTGTTCGATTCCTCGGTGTATCTTCCAGCTTACCCACAAAATCAGTAACATCAGTCCCATATCTGCCATTCCCAATGCCCATACCGAAGTAAATCCTGCTTTGAAAAGTAATTTGTTGGCCAAAACAATGACGGGAAAGTGCATGAGGTAAATCACGTACGAAGCATCGCCCAGGTGGATCAGGAGATTCGGGACACGATAGGCGTGCGACCGATCTGCTTCCACAAATCCCCAGACAATGAATAAGGAAGGAATTCCCAGGTTCCAGACCCGGGTAATGTCGCCTCCCGTTCGCGGGGCTAAATAGTAAGCAACCAAACTTGCAATCAAAATTACTAACCAAAAGTGATTCAACCGGAATCTTTTGTGGAGATAATAAACCAAAATCCCAAAAAGAAATTCCAGATTGATCGGACTCAGGAGAAAAAATTTCACTAATCCACTCCCAAAAAGCCAGCCCTGAGAGAAGATATAAACGCAATTAACGACCGTTGCAAGGCTTAAAAGTACGAGTAACCATACCGTATGTCTGGAAATAAGTAAGAGGGCAAACAGCAGGTAAAAGTATAACTCATGAGATAAGGTCCAGGTTACGGCATCAATGGCAATATGCTCGGGAAATAAGGTTAGGGTTTTAAGCACGGTCAGCCAGTCAAACGAGTAAGCATCCTCCACTAACCCAGGCTGGGTTTGCTGAATCAGCCAGACGGCCAGCAATAAAGGAATTACGAAGAGCCAGTAAACGGGATACACCCGAAAAAAACGTTTTTCCAGGTAAGGCCCCAGTTCTTTGGGGTTGTCAATGTACTTGGCACTGGTGTGAGCAATGATAAATCCGCTAATGACAAAAAACAGATCGACTCCGGCGTACCCGATATTGAACCAGTCGAAAAGAAACGTCTGATGATACGTGCGACTGATGTTTTCTGAAATATGATAGAGGGTGACGACAATAGCAGCTACCCCCCGTAACATCTGAATAGAATTATAACGAACAACGGCACCAGTCACGGTTGAAGGTGAAATGGAAAGTGAACTCATTTGTTTTTATAATGAAATAACTTTTTGTCAGGAATAGTTATCAATGACGTTCTTAAATAAATTTCACTATGTCTAGTAGGCACGTTAACACGTTAATTAGCAAAGATAAACAAAAATCCCCCGACCTTTCAGGAAAGGTCGGGGGGATTGCTTATCGAAGGATCCGCTTTCTATTTTTCGCGGGTTAATACTTCATCGATTAAACCGTAAACTTTTGCTTCATCAGCCCGGAACCATTTGTCACGATCGGAGTCAATTTCGATCTGCTCCTTGGTTTGTCCGGTATGGTTAGCCAGAATGGTATATAACTCATCCCGCAGTTTAACGATTTCACGAGCGGTGATTTCGATGTCTACGGACTGTCCCTGGGCTCCACCGCTGGGCTGGTGAATCATCACACGGGCGTGAGGCAGAGCCGATCGTTTGCCAGCGGCACCACCGGCCAGTAACACCGCTCCCATGGAAGCCGCCAGACTGGTACAAATGGTAGCCACGTCCGGACGGATGTACTGCATGGTGTCGTAGATCCCTAAACCTGCGTACACGGAACCACCGGGGGAATTAATATACATCATGATATCCCGCTTGGAGTCGGCAGACTCCAGGAACAACATCTGAGCTACAACAATGTTAGCAATGCTATCATCCACGGGCGTTCCGAAGAAGATGATGCGATCGGCCATCAGGCGGGAAAATACGTCTACTTCACGGAAAGGCATGGGACGCTCTTCGATCACGGCACGGGTCATGTTTTCTACGTAATGGCCAGCGGATCCCCCTACCTGTTGAAGGTAACGATCTACAGACAGGCCATTCAGACCACGGTGGTGTACGGCGTATTTACGGAATTCTTCAGCGTTCAACATGTAATTAGCGTTTGTATTAATTTGGGTTCTGATTCTTTTATGACCGAAACAGGAATGCACGAATCTGTAAACTGGAAGTTAAAAAAACAAATCCAATGAAAAAACCGGCTCTTTTGATTTCCAATTTCTGACATTCTGTCCGATCTTTCGACTGGCACAAAGTTGCTTCCTGCCGGAGACAAGTATCATTGGAATATCCGGCAATTCATCGGAATAACTTGAGAAAACCATGAAAGTTCACGAAAAGATCCGTCAGCTCCGTTTAGAAAGGGGGTATTCGCAGGAAGTAATGGCCGAAGAATTGCGGATTTCAACTACTGCGTACGGAGACATGGAACGCGGGAAGACCGAATTAACGCTAATCCGACTGGAACAGGTGCTCGGCGTATTAGGCACGCCCATTGAACTATTTTTCAACCCGCTTTCCAGGGATACGATTCATCTGGAAAATGAAAAACTACGGATCGAAAACGAAAAACTGAAGCTGGAAAATCGGTATCTGAAGGAAAAATTTGACGAACGCGTGCTGTCAGAATTATACCGGATTGGGGCCGCTACCCGCCGCGAACCCATTGGGTTTAAGTGAGTTTGAGAACGTTTGAAATAAGTTTGACGAGGTTTGAGACAGTTTGAGGCCATTGGATGTTTGAACGTTCTGATACCAGAGAGATAGGATGACAGGACCTTCTCTACTACTCAAACGATTTATTCAAACCCTCAAACTAGCATCAAACATTCATACTCTCAAACTAGTATCAACTAATCAAACAACTCACAAAACCTATAACAAAAAAAGGTTTGAAGCCAAAGCGTATTTTAACGCTCTCACTTCAAACCTTTTCAAACAATACTCAAATTTTCTATTGCTTACTCAGCCAGACCAGACTTCGCTTTGAAGCTTTCTACGTCAATGGGTTGAGCGTTGGTTTTTACCTGCGTCAGGATGAAATCCATGGTTTTGCCACCGTACACGCGGTTGAACACGTTCATGTAATTCTGTCCTTTATTTTCCTGAAGATAGTTCTGAGCTACTTTCTTGATAACGTCGCCCATACCATTGTCATCCCCATAGATACCAAACTGCTGACGAACCATGGCTTCCGCGTAGGTATTGACGTCTTCCGCTTCTACTTTGATATCAGCCGCTTCAGCAACTTTGTTACGGATCAGCGTCCAGCGAAGATCACTGGCGAATTTGTCGAAATCTTTCTCAACTTCTTCTTCCGTGATTTCACCCTGATTCGTTTCCAGTAACCACTGCTTCAGGAATTCGTTCGGCAGTTCGATCTGGATGTTTTCCAGTAACATTTTCTGAACGTCGTCACGCAGCAGGAATTCAGCTTCACGCTTGTAATTTTCCTGAATCACATTCGTCAGTTCCGTTTTGAATTCTTCTTCAGAAGAAACTTTTCCGGGACCTAATACTTTGTCGAAAAATTCCTGATTCAGCTCAGCTTCCTGGTTGCGGGTGATGTCTTCGATGGTGAATTCAAATTCACCGGAAAGATCTTCACGGCTCGTCGCCAGTTTCAGGCCGTTGGCATCAGCGAATAATTTCTGAATATCAAACGTCAGGACTTCGTCTTTTTTCTTGCCTAAGAACCAGCCCAGAGCTTCTTCCGTTACTTTGTCCGTAGGGATCGCTGATTTTTCGGTGTACTCGCCTTGCTTGAATGTTCCGTATACCAGATCACCAGCGGCTACTTCTTCCACGTGAGCATGTTCGCCCGTACGTTTCTTCAGATCAGCCAGGGTATCTTCGTATTCTTTGTCTCCTGCCTGAATTTCGAACGCGTTCACTTCAGGAAGTTTCGTGAAGTCAACGTCAAAATCAGAAGCCAGACCTAAGTTGTAAACGAATTCGAATTCTTTCTGAGTATCCCAGTTGATTTCGTTAGCCTTTTCACGGTCAGGCATGGGATCACCTACTACTAATAACTTAGATTCACGCAGGTAATCATTCACTGCTTTGGAAAGCGTCTCGTTTACTTCATCCACCAGGATGCTTTTACCGTATAAACGCTGAATCACAGAAGTAGGAACCTTGCCAGGACGGAATCCTTTGATGTTAGCCTGCTTGCTGTATTCTTTGATTTTCTTATCTACCTGAGGCTGATAGTCTTCGGGTGTTAACGCGATTTTCAGAGAAGCTTCGGTAGTGCTGCTTTTGTCGAGCGTAATGTTCATGTTGATCTAGAATCGAAATCCGTACCTGAGTCTATTTGCTCTTAAACGTAAGTTCAGATATGAGAGGAATACGGAAATTAAAGAATACAAATGGACTAAAAATTAAAAAAACCCTCAGAATCAGGGACTCTGAGGGCTAAATCACCTGCTGCACTCAACATCGGTTTTTTACGTACGGACGGGGGGACTCGAACCCCCACGCCTTGCGACACTAGATCCTAAGTCTAGCACGTCTACCAATTCCGCCACGTCCGTGTAACCTGGGATTTTCCAATTCAAAGTAAAATCTTCAACAGACCTTTCTTCGATTTCGGAACGCAAAGGTATGTTCTTATTTTTCGTTTGTCAATACCCTTTCAAACTTTCTTATAATTTTTCTTCCCTTTGACTCATGTTATCTTTCTGTTATGTATATTAGTTTCTACGATGTTTCAGGAATGATCCAGCGGATTCCTTTTCCCCAAAGCTGAAGAGTTTTCTTCTTATTGAAAGACTTAACCCTTCTTCAATCCCATTTGATATCAGGGTGCTGATGAGTACAGTAGAACTTACGATTGACCTAGAGGCAGAACGCCAGGAAATATTGAAGCGGTACCGCAAGTTATTGCGTACGGCCAAACCCTTTTTAAAGGATAACGATGCCAAATTAATCAAGAAGGCATTTACCCTTGCAGCCGATGCCCATAAGGACATGCGACGCAAAACGGGAGAACCTTACATCTATCACCCCATCGCCGTTGCCCAGATTTGCGTCGAGGAGATTGGTCTAGGAACTACTGCCATTATCTGTGCCCTGATGCACGATGTGGTGGAAGATACTGATATCACCCTGGACGACATCGAAGCCATGTTTGGGAACAAAGTGTCCAAGATCATCGATGGGCTTACCAAAATCGCCGGGATCTTTGAACAGGGGGCGTCGGCTCAGGCGGAAAACTTCCGAAAGTTGCTACTGACGCTGTCAGAAGACGTCCGGGTTATTCTCATCAAACTCGCGGACCGTCTGCATAACATGCGAACGCTCAGTTCGATGAGCCGGGATAAGCAGTTAAAAATTGCTTCAGAGACGACGTATCTGTACGCTCCCCTGGCCCACCGGCTGGGTTTGTACACCATCAAAACGGAACTGGAGGATTTATACCTGAAATACGCCGAACCCAAGATCTACAAAGAGATTGCGGCGAAACTCAAGTCTACCAAAACCCGGCGGCAGCAGTTCATTCGAGAATTTATTCGTCCCATCGAGAAAGACCTTCGCAGCGAAGGCATTCATTTTGTCATCAAAGGCCGTCCTAAATCGATTCACTCGATCTGGAATAAAATTAAAAATCAGGGCAAAAGCTTTGAGGAAATCTACGACCTTTTTGCCATTCGGGTTATCATCGAATCGACACCTGACCAGGAAAAATCCCTCTGCTGGCGGGCGTATTCCATCGTAACGGATCATTACCGTCCCAACCCCGAACGGCTCCGCGACTGGATTTCAAACCCCCGGGCTAATGGCTATGAGTCTCTGCATACGACGGTGATGAGCAGCTCTGGTCAGTGGGTTGAGGTACAGGTTCGCTCCCGCCGGATGGATGAAATCGCTGAAAAGGGCTATGCGGCTCACTGGAAATACAAGGGTAACAATACCAACGTTAACGAGGGTATCGACGCCTGGCTGAATCAGGTTCGGGAAGTACTTGAACACAATGACAGCTCGGCCATCGAATTCATCAATGACTTTCGCGGCCATCTGTTTCAGGATGAAGTTTTTGTCTTTACGCCTAAAGGGGATCTGAAGGTATTACAGGCCGGTTCGACGGCTCTGGATTTTGCCTATTCCATTCACTCGCAGATTGGTTCCCGCTGTCTGGGAGCAAAAGTCAACGGGAAGCTCGTGGAGATCAGCCATGTGCTAAAAAATGGCGATCAGGTAGAAATTCTGACTTCGACCAAGCAATCGCCCCGCGAAGACTGGCTGAAATTTGTCATTACGACCAAAGCCCGGGCTAATATCAAGGAAGCCCTCAAAGAGATTAATCGTCAGCACGTAACCGAAGGCCGGGAGATTGTTGGGAAAAAACTGAAAAACCTCGGGCTGGAATTGTCCTTCGACATTACTAACCAGCTAAGAGCCTATTTCAACGCCCGTGACCCGAATGACCTGTTCTACCGCTTTGGCCGGGGATTTCTGAATGTAGACGATATCAAGCGTTGGAAAGCTGCCCGTGATGCTCACAAACGAGCCCAGGAAGCCAAGTCCATGCTGAATGGAAATCCGGAAGACAGTAAGTCAATTGTCAAGGAATTGAAGCGGGTACACGGCGACCGCCCGGATTCTGATATGCTGCTCATTGGGGAGGATATGGACAAATTTGACTATACCCTTGCCGCCTGCTGTAATCCCATTCCCGGGGATGAGGTGTTTGGCTTTGTTACCGTTAACGAAGGAATCAAGATTCATAAAACGACCTGCAAGAATGCCCGGGAGCTGTTATCCACGCACGGCAATCGGGTGATCAAGGCCAAATGGTCCAGTCAGCTGGTCGCCTTTCTGGCCGGCATCCGCATCAAAGGGACGGATCGGGTGGGTCTGGTTAATGACGTCACCAAAGTCATCTCTAAAGAGCATAAGGTGAATATGCGGTCGATTATCGTTGATACGAATGAAGGGGGAATTTTTGACGGCAAAATTAAGTTATACGTTCACGACACCGAGCATCTTAATACGCTCATTAGCAAACTGAAAAAAGTGAAAGGCGTATTTGAGGTATTGCGTTTTGAATATTCGGAAAACTAAGTCCGTATTCTGCCTCCTCATCATCGAATTATTCATCCAAACTACTACGGACAGGGCTATAATGAATCTAAATTCTTAAGGAGTTGACAATTCTCTAAGATAAAGTCCCAAAATGCCCTTTCTTTGCACTTTATTCTGAAAAAAATGCCTCTTAACGAATCGAGTTTTACGACGGTGAGGCAGATCTTCACCGCGTTTCTGGAAAATAAAGGTCTTCGTAAAACCCCCGAACGTTTTGCGATTCTGGAGGAGATTTATTCTCGTGATGACCATTTTGACGTAGAAGAACTCTACGTTTCCATGAAGAACAAAAAGTACCAGGTTTCCAGAGCTACGGTCTACAACACCCTGGATGTGCTGGTAGAGTGTAACCTCGTAACCAAACACCAGTTTGGTAAAAATCAGGCTCAGTACGAAAAATCATACGGCCGTCGCCAGCACGATCACCTGATCTGCACCGACTGCCATCACGTTACTGAATTCTGCGACCCCCGGGTACAGAACATTCAAAGCATGGTTGGCGACATGATGCAATCGAATATCATGCACCACAGCCTGATCTTTTACGGGTCTTGTACCAAACCGAATTGCGAGAATCGTAAATCAATGCTCACAGGGCAACCTTACGCTCTGACGAACGAATAATACGGGTCAACACGACATCCGGCTTCATACCCGAAGCCGGATTTTTGTGTTTACTCCCTAAATTTTAAATTGTACAATGAAAGTTGACGTATTGCTGGGCCTTCAATGGGGCGACGAAGGCAAAGGGAAAATTGTGGACGTATTGGCTCCACAATATCAGGTTGTAGCCCGTTTTCAGGGAGGCCCCAATGCCGGGCACACGCTGGAATTCGAAGGAAAAAAGCACGTATTGCACCAGATTCCTTCGGGTGTGTTCCGTTCCGAAGTTTTGAATATCATTGGAAATGGTCTGGTACTGGATCCTATCGTATTCAAGAAAGAAATTGAAGGCCTGAGCGAAAAATTCGGTATGGATCTGACTAAGAACCTGCTGATTTCTAAGAAAACCGCCATTATTCTTCCTTCACACCGCCTGTTGGACGCGGCTTACGAAAAAGCAAAGGGTGACTCCAAGATTGGATCAACGCTTCGCGGGATTGGTCCTACTTACACCGATAAAGTTTCGCGTCAGGGCTTACGCGTGGGTGATGTGCTTTCGCCTAACTTCCAGGAAAAATACAATCGTCTGGTAGACACACATAAGATGATTCTGGGCTTCTACAATTTCGAATACGATCTTGCCGAAGCCGAACAGCAGTTCTTCGACTCTATCGAATTCCTGAAGCAATTCAAACTGGAAGAAACGGAATATGTCATTAACCAGGCCATCTCTGAAGGAAAAACCATTCTGGCGGAAGGTGCTCAGGGTTCTTTATTAGATATTGATTTTGGTTCGTATCCTTTCGTAACCAGTTCTACTACTACTGCGGCTGGGGTTTGTACCGGCCTGGGCGTTGCTCCCAAAAATGTAGGTGAAGTTTATGGTATCTTCAAGGCTTACTGTACTCGCGTAGGAAGCGGTCCTTTCCCAACGGAACTGAACGACGAAGTAGGCGAACGCATCCGTCAGGAAGGCCGTGAGTTTGGAGCTACGACCGGTCGCTCGCGTCGGACGGGCTGGCTGGATTTACCCGCTCTGAAATACGCCATGATGATCAACGGCGTGACACAACTGATCATGATGAAAGTGGACGTGCTGAATATCTTTGATGAAATCAAAGTTTGTACGCATTACCAATTGCCCGATGGCACGGTAACGGAACAGATTCCTCACGATCTGAACGACATTGAAATCACGCCGGTTTACAAAACCTTTAAAGGCTGGCAAACGGATCTGAGCAGCTACCACTGCTACGACGAGTTACCCGCCGAACTTTCAGCGTACATCAACTTCCTGGAAGAGGATTTAAAATTACCCATCAGCTTTATCTCTACAGGCCCTGACCGTGAAGCCATTATTCACCGGGAATCTCAACTTAGTGCGTAAGCATCGTGAGTTTAGGGTTTTGAGTTAAAAAGAGAAGCCGTTTCCTGAATGATTCAGGAAACGGCTTCTCTTTTCATGTTAAGGGTATTCAAAAGGTTATTTCGTCCAAGTTGAATACGCGGGCGGATTTGCATACGCACTTTCGGATTTATAATCCGAAAGCCCTCTGTAAGGGATTTATAATCCCTGAAGTAACGCTGACCGCCTCTTACTCAGACGCGATAAAGTTGCGTCTCTACTTGAACTGCTTGATTAGCTATTGTTTCGGATTGGCAGTCATCCGCCCTGGTTAGTGTGCTCCCCAAACACTATGCTTTTTATTTATGGCTGGTGAGGACACCAGCCAGGGCGGGAGTTCATTTAATGTCGTTTAATAATATTTACTTTAGCGGTATTCTAAAGACTTATATAATGATTCATTTGAAAAACCTAATATTCAGCATTCAAATAGTTGATGATTCATCTTTCAATTTAAGTATTGATAGCCCATCTACCTATGATAAAGTGATTCAAATGGATGAAGATCAAGAATATTCGTCAACTTCTCAACACGCTATTAAGGTTTTTAAAGATGAGAAACTAATACAATCTGCTATTATTCTGGCTAGTAATGGTAAAACTGGGGTGTACAACGGCACTGCTTTATTAAATAATATGGACTTAATTATACGTTGCAGTAATAAGGTATTTAACTTGGCACTACCGGAACTAACTATAAATTGGTTCGCAACGGTAGATCCAATAACCTGTTTCTCTGTTTTTAGCTATAATGATTCATACATAACCCATGGAGAGTTAAGCATTTCAAGAATTAGTAAGTATGGAAAAATAATGTGGAGCTTTTCAGGTGAAGATATTTTTCTAAATCTTGAAAATGAATATAACTTTCAATTACATGAAAATCACATTAGCATAATCGATTTTGGTGATAGAAGTTATAATATTGATTACGATGGTAATGAAATAGTGCTTAATTAATATTATAAATTGTCAGTAAATCTGGACTAATCAAACTACGCTCTTTCGGATTTATAATCCCTGAAGTGTTCTTGCTAACCAGTTCATAATTAGCTGAAGAGACATTGGCCAAGGCAGGAGACTATTTCTCTACCAATAACCCCGAGTCATCACCCGGGGCTACTCAGGTTTAACCCCTCCGGGGTTATTCCCATTTCAAAACGTCTCCCCTATCTTTATGGGTTTTCCCTTTTCAACTCCAAACTCCAAACTCCAAACTCCAAACTCCAAACCGCAGCGGCGGCCGCTCCAAACTCATACAAACAAAAAACCTCGGCAACACCGAGGTCTTTCTGCCTAACCATTAAACATTTCAACTTAAACACTAAAGCCGGAAGGCCTCTTGCTGTTGAAGAGACGATCCGGCTCGGGTGTTACTCTTAGTGCTGAAATGAAAATACTTCCGATTTCAGGATAGTACAGGATACTAGATCACGACGTTTACGATTCGTTTCGGCACGACTACGACCTTTTTCGGGGTCTTGCCTTCGAGCCATTTGATGACCGTTTCGTTCGCTAATACCTCGGCTTCAATCTCTTTCGGATTGGCGTCAGCGGGGAACGTCAGCGTTGTTCTAACCTTACCGTTGATCTGAATGGGATATTCAAAGGAATTCTCTACCAGATACGAAGCGTTGAATTCAGGGAAACTTTGCGTGGTTACGGTGCCAGCTTCGTTACCTAAAGCGGTCCATAGTTCTTCGCTGATGTGCGGAGCAAACGGAGCCAGAATGCGTACAAAGTCAGACAGAATCGCTTTTTTGTGGCATTTCAGTGTCGTTAATTCATTCGCCAGTACCATGAAGGCCGGAACGGATGTATTAAATGAAAGTACTTCAATATCCTCTCCTACTTTTTTGATCGCTTTATGCAATACCTTCAGTTCTTCCGGCGTGGGCTGATCTTCCGTTACCAGGTAGTTACCCGTCTGATCTTCGTAGAACAGACGCCAGAGTTTACGCAGGAAGTTGAACGTTCCACTGATTCCATTGGTATTCCAGGGCTTGGAATCGGTCAGCGGACCCAGGAACATTTCGTACAGACGTAAGGTATCCGCTCCGTACTTCTCAACAATGTCGTCAGGATTCACTACGTTGAACTTCGACTTTGACATCTTCTCCACTTCCCAGCCGCACACGTATTTCCCATCTTCGAGAATAAACACGGCATCGGCCGGAACGTCATTACGCGAAGACCTGAATTTCTCAATATCCAGCACGTCCTGATCGACGATGTTCACGTCTACGTGCAGAGGCGTTACTTCATACTGATTTCTCAGACCCGCACTTACAAAGGTCACCGGGCTCGATTCCTTCACCCGATACACAAAATTCGAGCGACCCTGAATCATGCCCTGATTCACGAGTTTCTTCGCAAATTCTTCCTGCTCAGCTACGCCGATATCTTTCAGAAATTTGTTCCAGAAACGAGAGTATAACAAGTGGCCCGTCGCGTGCTCCGAACCGCCTACGTATAAATCAACGCCTTTCCAGTACTGAATGGCCTCTTTGGATGCCAGTTCATTTTCGTTTTTCGGGTCCATGTACCGGAACCAATACCACGACGAACCCGCCCAGCCGGGCATGGTGCTTAATTCGTACTCGTATTCGCCTTTGTATTTCCAGTCGGCGGCACGACCCAGCGGCGGCTCACCCGTTTCGGTTGGCAGGTATTTATCAACCGCGGGTAACTCCAGCGGCAGATCGTTTTCGTCTAACAAATAAGGCAGCCCATTTTTGAAATAAACGGGAACGGGTTCTCCCCAATACCGCTGACGACTGAACACGGCATCACGCATCCGGTAGTTAATCTTGCCCTTACCTAAGCCACGTTCTTCCAGCCAGGCCGTTAAGGTTGCCGTAGCTTCCTTATACCCCATGCCATTGATGATACCTGAGTTAATATAAGTCCCTTCTTTCGTCGCATCGGCCTGCTCTTCAATGCCTTTCTGAGCATCCAGAATGGGTACAATCGGTAACCCAAAGTGTGTCGCAAAATTCCAGTCCCGCTGATCGCCCGAAGGAACGCCCATGACGGCCCCCGTCCCATAACCCGCCAGTACGTAATCGGCCAGATAAATGGGGACTTTCTCTTCATTGAATGGGTTAATGACGTAACTACCCGTAAACACACCCGATACCTTCTTCACCTCCATCATCCGGTCGAGATCCGAGCGGCGTTTGGTGGCGTTCACGTATTCCTCAACGGCTTCTTTCTGTTCAGGTGTCGTCAGTTCGGGCACTAATTCATGCTCGGGAGCGATGACCATGAAGCTTACGCCATAAATCGTATCGACGCGGGTGGTGAATACTTCAATAGTCCGGGCTTTACCTTCTACCTGAAACTTCACGCTGGCTCCGTACGAACGACCAATCCAGTTCCGTTGCTGCTCTTTAATGGACTCCGACCAGTCGATGGTTTCCAGACCATCAATCAGACGATTGGCATAGGCCGTAATCCGCATCATCCACTGACGCATCAGCTTTTTCTCGACGGGATAACCGCCCCGTTCCGACACGCCGTCTTTTACTTCATCATTGGCCAGAACGGTTCCTAAAGCCGGACACCAGTTCACCACAGCATCCGCCAGATACGTCAGACGGTATTTCAGCGTGATTTCGTACTGTTCCGTTTCGCTTTTGGCGTTCCATTCTTCCGCCGTAAACGTTGGTACGTCTTCGTCACAAACGGCATGTATCGCTTTCGAACCGCCTTCAGCAAACGCCTTTGTCAGGGACGAAACCGGTAAAGCTTTATCGGCGTCTTTATCGTAATAATGATTGAATAACTGCATGAAGATCCACTGCGTCCATTTGTAATAATCCGCATTGGACGTGCGAACTTCCCGACTCCAGTCAAAGCTGAATCCGACGTTTTTCAATTGCTCGATGTATCGATTGATATTCTGTTCCGTCGTAATCGCCGGATGTTGTCCGGTCTGAATGGCGTACTGCTCGGCGGGAAGGCCAAAGCTGTCAAATCCCATCGGATGTAGCACGTTATAGCCTTTCATCCGCTTGTAACGGCTGAAAATATCACTGGCGATGTATCCCAGGGGGTGACCTACGTGCAGACCCGCTCCGGAAGGATACGGAAACATATCCAGGACGTAATACTTGGGTTTGTCCGTTTGATCTTCAACGCGGTAAGTCTGGTTTTTCTCCCAGAATTCCTGCCATTTTTTCTCGATATCGCGAAAAGCGTACTCCATTTGTTCAGTTATCAGTTGACGGCTATCTCCCCGGAAAGAGATACCGGTTTTCAAGCCGCAAAAGTAGGCATTTTTAAGGGTAGAACCGTGTCCACTCTGTGAATCTTAACTCGACGATAAAGGATTCCCCGAAGTGCAGGCTGAATTTCAGGCAACGGTATGCTCCAGATGGGTTAATACTCCTTTGATTTCTGCCATCGTGACGGCATTGCCCAGGGCCTTCTGAATCTTCTTCAAGGATCGCTGATTCGTTTCGGTTACGTACGTGACAATGAGACTAATGTTTCGGCGACTAAACACGTCGTAAATATCAATCTTACCTGTGCCGATGTATTCGATGAGGTAATCTTCAACGGTTTCCAGATCAAGGCTTAGATCAGCAGCTATATCTTCTGTACTCCGACCCTCCTGATACTGTCGTAACACTTCCTCCTTCGGATTTGCCTGACCAGCGACAGGAACCTCTCGGGTAATAGCATTTCTAGTACAGTATTCCTGAATGAGGGTAAGAATCTCTTCTCCGAATTCCTTTATTTTCGCCTTTCCAATGCCTTTGATCTTCCCAAGTTCCTCCAGCGTTACGGGCAGTTGTTCGGTGATATCGGCCAGCGATTTATGAGCCAGAATCTGAAACTCCATAGCATCTTTTTCGTACGCTTTGCGGTCTCTCCATTCTTTAAGCTGAAGGTATAAGGCCTGATTCGTATAGCCTTTCACGGGCTCTTTCCCTTTCGGTAACTGAATCATTCCTTTGAATTCAATATCGGCATTGGCTTTAATCTTCAGCAGCTCATTGATCTGAAGCTGGCCCATGCTCGACTCCAGCATCTTTTTCCTGATGAACAAGAGGCGTTGAAACTTTTCCAAAGCTTCATGAAACGTCTTTTTAATAACCTGATTATCCGTTTTTACTTCCAGCTTCTGACTCTCCAGAAACAACCCCGTTTCGAGCTTATCGAAGAAATAGGAAGAGGCTTTCTGAACCCGTTCCATAACGGCGGGATCTTCTTCGGGAAGATTGGTTTTTTGATGAAACAATACCGTGAGCTGACGAATGAACTTTTCGGAAACATCCTGTATTTCCATCATCGTCTGGCCCATGTTCTGAACGACTGCCGCATCAAACCAGATTTCAGTGGTTAAGGCTTTTAAAGACTGATACGCGTAGATGAATTCATGGAGCGTAAACAGATCTTTAATCACTTTTTCCTGAAAACTAATCTTCTCCGCCAGTAACTGCTGAGCCGTGGGTTTATCCTTTTCCGCCTGCCGACTGTAGGCCGAAACCACGCCATCCGTTCGCACGCTTCGGCTACCGATGGGACTGCTTAGTACCATCCCTTCCAGACTTTTACAGCGACTCAAGGCCACATATACCTGCCCATGAGCGAAGGATAAGTTCGCATCAATAATGGCCTTTTCGAAGGTTAGTCCCTGACTTTTGTGGATGGTAATGGCCCAGGCCAGCTTTAGTGGATACTGCGTAAACGTCCCAATGATCTGCTCTTCAATTTCCTTGGTTTTTTCGTTCAGCACGTATTTCACATTCGTCCATTCCACGGGCTCCACGGCAATTTCAGCGTAATCATCTTTGCCTTTCACGTAAATTACTTTGTCAGCAATTCGGGTGATTTTACCGATTTTCCCATTGAAATACAGTTTCTCCCGTGAAGAATCATTTTTCACAAACATCACCTGAGCATTGACCTTCAGACCCAGTTTTAATTCGGTTGGATACGCACTGGGAAATTCGTCCTTAATTTCGGCCTGGAAAATTTTCAAGGTTCCCTTTAACTCATCCAGTTTCGTTTGGTTAATCTTTTGAGCCGAAGCATTATGCGTTGACAACGTAACGTATCCTTCTTCATCCGCAGGCCTGAAATCCGGAATGTATCGCTGGTTTAACAGCTCCAGGCTTTTACGGTCCAGCCGGTTTTCCCGCACCTGATTCAATAAGTCCACAAAAAGGGGTTCCGACTGCCGGTAGATGTGCGTTAACTCAATCCGAACGGGATGCGTCTTCTGTAAGGCTTTACTCCCGAAAAAATAAATCGTCTGGTAATGGGGTCGCAGTAACTCCCATTCTTCATCACTAATCACGGGAGATAACTGGTGCAAATCGCCGATCATCACCAGTTGCGTTCCGCCGAAGGGAAGATTCCGGTTTTTATACTTCCGCAATACTTCATCAATACCATCCAGCACGTCGGCCCGTACCATACTGATTTCATCGATGACCAGTACATCCAGACTTTTAATGAGATTGATCCGCTCTTTGGTAAACCCCGTTTGCCGCTGGTGTTTTCCGTCGGGAATGTAAGGCGTAAAAGGCAACTGAAAGAAAGAGTGAATGGTAACGCCACCCGCGTTAATCGCCGCCACACCCGTGGGTGCCACCACGACCATCCGCTTCAGCAAATTCTTCTTGAGGGTATGCAGAAAAGTCGTTTTCCCGGTTCCGGCCTTTCCCGTCAGAAAAACGTTTTTATTCGTAAAATGTATAAACTCGTTGGCTAACTCCAGGGGATTGAGTTGTTCCATGCAATAGAAAATCAGACTAACTTTAAGTATATAACCCTAAAGAAGTACACGTAAAAGGAATGTTTAAAACCGTTCATGAAATTTTTGAGTTCATCCGGTTTTTTTTAAATGTTATTAAAACCTACGGAAAGGTTTGTATTACCTTATAAATCCGTAACTTACAGATACTCTTTTGCTTACCTATCCTGATCCAGCTCTATATCCATTCGAAACGACTACGATTATGGGTAAAACGTGGACTCTCTTTCTCTGGCTGGTGCTGGTTAGCCAGACGCTTCTGGCTAATTCCATTCTGATTCCGATGGACGGACAGCAAACGAACCACCTGAAGGCCTACGGGCTGGCGTATCGGGAACTAAAAGCCGACCGCGAAGTCGACTGGCTGGTGAACTACCGGGGCGGTAGCTTTCTGATGAATCATACTACCGAGCTGGAACTGGAATGCAAGCTTCGCAGTGTATCGTATGAAATCCTCACGGAATCGGTGGAGCAATCGATGATCCAGTCCATAACCAATCCGAATGTAAATATGGACGTGGTTAAGTTATACAAAGCTGCAAAAATAGTGGTTTATAGTCCGATTAAGGTAAGTAAGGCCAGTTTTGAAGATACCGATGCGGTATTGCTCGTGCTGAATTACGCCGAAATTCCTTACGAAGTAGTCTACGACGAGGAAATTCTCAAGGGCGATCTGCATTTGTATGACTGGCTTCACCTGCACCACGAAGACTTTACGGGGCAGTTTGGCCGGAATCGCCGTCGCATGAGTGCGGCCGATCTGGAAGCTCAGAAAGCCATTGCTGAAAAATATAACTTCCGGAAAGTTTCGCAACTGAAGTTGGAAGTCGCCCGCAACATCAAGGAATTCTGTGCGGGGGGTGGTTACCTTTTCGCCATGTGCTCGGGTACGGAATCCTTGGATGTAGCCCTGGCGGCCGAAGGTCTGGATATTGTTCCGAGTGTGTTTGACGGCGACGGGATAGACCCTAAAGCCCAGCAAAAACTGGATTTTAGCAAAACCATTGCTTTTCAGGATTTTGAACTCGAAATGGCCGAAGATGACTATCCGGGCATGTCATTCTCCAGTATCAATGCCTCATCCGGTTACGGCTGGGGTGACGAGACCTACTTTTCACTTTTTGATTTTTCGGCCAAATGGGACATCATCCCTTCCCTTCTCGTTCAGAATCATGAATCTACCATCCGGGAGTTTTTTGGCCAGACGAGTGCCTTTAACAGGAAAACATTGAAGCCCGGTGTGCTGGTTTTGGGTCAGAGCCGTTCCACCTATCGGTACGTGTATGGAGAATTAGGAAAAGGACAGTTCACCTTCTACAGTGGCCACGACCCGGAAGGCCAGCGTGGGTTTCATCGGATGCCCACGGATTTAAACCTGCACCCGAATTCTCCGGGATACCGGCTGATTCTGAACAATGTTTTGTTCCCATCAGCCCGTAAAAAGAAACGCAAAACCTAACTTCTGCTCTTGCCTTTCGCTTATCTCTGTCTCCACGAGACATAATCCTACTTAATCACTAGATTTACTATAAAATATATACCTTTGTTGCCCGCACGGGAGTGTTCTTCTCATCAAAACTCAGAAAATCATGACCTATCGATCTATCTTAGTTGCGTTAACGGCCTGGTCGCTGGCCTCCTTTACGCCTGCTTCGGAAGACCCTGCCTACAAAGCCCACATTGAAAGCTGGCACCAGAAACGGGTGAATTCATTGAAAGACGAAAACGGCTGGCTGAATCTGGCCGGGCTTTTCTGGCTGAAAGAAGGGGACAATACCGCCGGCAGCATTTCTGATAATAAGGTAGTCTTTCCGGCTGGTAATGCTCACATCGGCACGTTTCAACTGAAAAACGGCGAGGTTACGTTTATACCGGATGCCAAGGCTGAAGTACTGGCCAACGGTGAGAAAATTACGGCCCCACAAACGATTTTCTCTGAAAATTCGAAGAAGGCTCCTACGCTTCAACATCAATCGCTGCGTTGGGTAGTCATTAAACGGGGTGACAAATACGGCATTCGCCTGCGTGATCTGGAAAGCGAACAGCTGAAAAACTTTCATGGCATTGAACGTTACCCCGTCAACGAAAAATATCGGGTCAAAGCTCACCTGGAAAAACCAGCGACCCCAACCACCGTTTCGATCGTAAACGTTCTGGGTCAGTCTTCGGATCAGCCTTTAGCCGGAACGCTGGTGTTTCAACTCGACGGAAAAACGTACCGCCTGGATGCCACGGGGGAAGACAAACTCTTCGTAGTCTTTGGAGATGGAACCAACAAAACAGAAACGTACGGGTCGGGTCGATTCCTCTACGCCGATGAACCTGATGCAGAAGGAAATACGGTGCTGGATTTCAATCAGGCGATTAACCCACCCTGTGCCTTTACCCCTTACGCCACCTGCCCCCTGCCGCTGAAGCAGAATAAGTTAACCGTTAAGATTCCGGCGGGAGAGAAACGCTTTGGCGATCATTGATCCCCGAATGTACTCCCATAAAAAATCCCGGCTCGCGATGTTCGCGAGCCGGGATTTTTTATGGACTTTATCAAATTAATCGACGTGCGAAGGAAGTTTCTCGGCTCCCATGCTATTCAGACGATAATTCAGCGAAATAAAGATGTTACTCTTGCCGGAATGAGCAATGGGCTTGAAGATGCCCTGATCGAAGGTAGCCGGGCTATAGTTGGTCTGATTGACCCAGCCGAGCTGCACGGTTACGTGTTTGTTCATCTGATAACCGATGCCCGCGAATAAACGATTCCGCTCAAAAGTAGGCCCCGTGGGATTAAGGAAAATTTCATCAAAGATGGAAATGAAATAGGTCTTCTCTTTCAGGCTGCTGTTATTGAGCGGGATAAACATATTAAGCCGGTAACGAATCCGATTGCGATACGGATGGGTACCGTCCCGGAAACTGAACCACCGTTGCTCGACCCGATACCGATGCTCAAAACGCAGTCGGGACAGATACTGATTGATGGTAAACTGCTCCCACAAACGACCTTCAATATTCAGGGGGCCGTCGGATAACTCTTTGTAATCGTAAGTAGCGTAACGACCTCCGGCAATGGCGGCAGTGAAGTTTTTATTAATGTCGTAAGTCACCCCTCCTTTCAATTCGTTATAGAAAACCTGCCGAAAGAGAGCATTGCTACGGAACTGAATTTCCGCAAAACCACCCCATTTTTTCTCACCTCCGGGCAGAACAACCGTTCCGATAAACCAGGAACCCCAGGGGGCCGGAGAGGTGAGCGACGTCTGGGCACGCGAGGTCGTTTGCATGCCAAATAAAAGGCTGATCGTCAGCCCTATACTTACTAGTACCTTGTTCACGAAGCGGGAATGTTAAACCGCCGCAAAAGTAAGGCAGGTTATTAAATTGTTTTCTTCAGAAAATCAATCTTAACAATTAGATAATATACCTGTTCATGCTCTAGAGTTCGTAGGCCGTGGTAACCTTGATTTCTGCCATGACAAAAACGCTTTGAGGCCCCCCAATATGAGCCAGGGCCGCTAACTGCTCCACCACAAACCGTCGATAATCGTCCATGTCTTTCACCACTACCTTTAGCAAATAATCATAGGGGCCAGCGATGTTGTAACATTCCATCACTTCCGGCAAGCTGCCAATCTTTGCTTCAAATTCCTGAATAAATGCCTGCGTATGTTCTTTCAGCGATACCTGACAGAAAGCCACCAGCTCCCGGCCTATTTTCTTACGATCCACCAGGGCTACGTAATTTTTCAGGTACCCCTCCCGCTCCAGTCGTTTCACCCGTTCGTGCACGGGTGTCAGGGATAAGCCCACCTGCTGGGAAAGCTCTTTATTGGAGACAAAAGCGTCCTTCTGAAGAATAGCCAGCAGTTGGCGATCAATATCATCCAGATTTTCCATAGATTATTTTTCTGGTAACGAATCAAAAATCGAATCATCTCCAACTATTTCTACTGCCTATAGGCTAATTGATAGATTTGTTTTCCAAAATAAAAGATAATAACCCGTTTTATACACTAAATCACGAACTTTGCGGTAAGAAATTGAATCTAACGAATTCCAGTTTATACATGGCATCTAAAGAAACCCTGGCGATTCGGGCTCAGGCCGAACGCTCTCAAAATCGCGAACACTCCGTTCCTCTTTACCTAACGTCCAGCTTTACGTTCGAAGACGCCGAAATGGGCCGGGCGATGTTTGCCGATGAAATTGCGGGTAACGTCTATTCCCGTTATTCCAACCCGAACGTCGACGAATTCATTACGAAAGTTTGTCTGCTTGAAGGAGCGGAAGAAGGTATTGCGTTTGCCTCTGGTATGGCGGCCATTTTCGCTACGTTTGCCGGCAGTTTGCAGGCGGGCGATCACGTGGTGGCCTCGAAAGCCCTGTTTGGTTCGGCAATCCAGATTCTGAACAAGATTATGCCCAAATGGGGAGTAACGACCACTTTTGTTGACGGTCACGACTTGGAGCAATGGGAAGCAGCCACGCAGGATTCCACCAAATTTTATTTCTGCGAAAGTCCTTCCAACCCCGGTCTGGAGCTGACGGATTTACGGGCCCTTTCGGCCATTGCCAAAAAACATAACGTGGCTCTGGCGGTTGATAACTGCTTTGCAACGCCCGTGATTCAGAACCCGATTGAGCTGGGAGCGGATCTGGTGATGCACTCGGCTACGAAATACATGGACGGACAGGGTCGCGTTCTGGGGGGTATTCTGGTCGGTCGCAAAGACCTGATTGAGCCGATTCGCTTTTTTGCCCGTCACACCGGCCCGGCTATGTCGCCGTTCAATGCCTGGGTATTATCGAAAAGTCTGGAAACTCTTTTTGTCCGGATGCGGGCTCACAGCGAAAATGCTCTGACCTTAGCCCGTGCTCTGGAAGGCAACGCAGCCTTGGCTGCCGTGCATTACCCGTTTCTGGAAAGTCACCCGCAATTTGAACTGGCTAGGCAACAAATGAAGTACGGCGGAGCCATCCTAACGCTGGAAGTAAAAGGTGGTTTTGCGGCGGTAAACGCCCTGACGCAACACCTGGAGATTGCCTCCATTTCGCCCAACCTGGGCGATACCCGCACCATCCTTACCCACCCCGCCAGCACCACACACTCCAAGTTAAGTAAGGAAGAACGGGCCGAAGTCGGAATTACGGACGGACTGGTTCGGGTAGCGGTAGGTCTGGAAGCGATCGATGATCTGGTGGCTGATTTCAAACAGGCTCTGGAAAAAGTGGCGGCTCTTTAGGCTACCCTTCTGGTACAAAAAGAAAAGGGCAGGAATTCGATTCCTGCCCTTTTCTGTTGATTACCTCGGTCCTCTTGATCTGGGGCCACCGCCCCGATTACCCCGGAAGGAATCATTCCTACGCCCGCCATTACCGGGGGCGGGGCGGTAGCTATTATGCCGGTTCCAGCTTTTGCGATAGACCCGTGGGGCGGGAGCTCTGTACACCCGGGGGCGGTAGTAAGGCCGGTATCCGTAGGAAGGGCCATAATACGGGCCGTAGTACCCTCCGTTATATCCGTATCCTCTATTATACCCATATCCGTCCGAATAGACTCGGGCTGAACAGCCCATGAGCAGGCTGCCCAGAGCTAGTATTCCTATCATCAGAAATTTCTTCATGGCTTTAGCTATTTTATTCCTATGACTTAAAATTCGTGCCTAAGGTTTAATGGCTTAATTATCTGACTGTTAAAAAGAGTTAAGTCTTTCTAATGTCAAATAGGTACGGGTTTTTTAAAGCTAAAGTTTTAAAAAGCAAGCCATGGCTACTACGAATACAAGACTTCCCAAAGTAACCCAGACGATGAAAAAGTTGCTGGATTACGCCGAAGATATTCGCCGGAATCATCCTGAAGTCTGGAAAAAAGGCGGCAACATTCAGGGAAACGACAGTTATGATACCCTGAAAGAGATTGTCCATCGCGGTCATTTTGAAGAGAAAGACCGTGATTTCGTTCAAACCTGGAGTGCCTGGAAAGCCCGCCACACGAATCATACCAACATTGAAGGCATGATCGCAAGCCTGAAATGGCTCGCCGTACCGGACGTCGGTCTTCGGGAAATGAAGAAAGTGATTAACGAAGAAGTAAAGAAAGAAAAGTAACTACAACCCAAACGAATCTGTACGTATGAAGAGACTGGAAAATCAGGTAGCCGTTATTACGGGCGGAACCGGAAGCATAGCCACTACGCTGGCTGAAATTCTCCGCGAGCAGGGAGCGAAAATCCTGCTGGTGGATGAAGATAAAGAGGCATTACAAACCGCCATGCACCGACTGGGCGTAGGCAGCGGCGATGATCTGGCTTACGAAGTGGGTTCCAACTCGGCCGACCCCTCTCACTATAAACAAAAAGCCGTGGAGCGTTTTGGACAGGTAAACCTCTTCATTACTCTTCACGATACGATTTAATACCAACAAAAAACGCCCTCAGCTGAGGGCGTTTTTTCATTTATTTAAACGTTTGCATACTGATTCATATTCTTGACGGGCCTGAACTCTTTGCAGGTAATTCCTTTTTTCTGCATGGCCTGAATAATGTCCTGTGACTGTAAGCTTTCCGTATGAATGGTAAGCAGGTGATCCGCTTCCAGTAAATCTACGCTGTATCGGTTATAACGCCCCCGTAAGTCGTCCAGGCCATACGAAGCCTTCGCCAATCGGGATGGACAATCAATGTTTGTCCGGAATAATAATGTTTTCATAAGGCTTATTAGGTTGTGTCTGAAATGTGGGATTATTTCCCCGACAGCAAAGGTAATGGAATTATATTATTTGTAATAATTCTAAATAAAATAACTTTCTTTTCCTTTTCATACTGCCCATTTCATCGAACACTCCCCTATTACTATGGTTACTTACCTGGTAATTAATTGTTTAGATGAAGTGATACTTCTGTCAGACGTTTCTGACGTACATTTTCCAAATATTTAATTAAAAGAGCTTGCCAGTAAAAAAAGTATCATGCACATTTGCACTAATTATATTTAGTCTAAATAAAAGATTCGATTTTGGAAGTGTAGTCCTGCTTACGCTGAACACTCGTTTACCCAACTCTACTACAATGAAACAAATCAGCTTTCAAACCAATCTGAATTCGCCGCTGGGCATTCAACGACTAAAACAAACGCTGGAGCAACTGGGCATTACCCGTTTCAGTGTGGATTTCATCAACCATTCGCTCGAAGTATTTAGTGAATGGATCGCTCCCGAACGTATCGCCGAAGCATTGAAGAAACTGGATATTCACTGTCAGTTACTCGCCGTGAAATAAGTCCTCCCAATTGTTCATCATCACGTTTCAAACCGGCCTTTATGCACCAAAACCACTGCTTCCGAACCCTCACGCAGCATCCGCATGGATACGTTGGTTATTGTGAAGGTTGCCTGACGTATAACATTGCCTACAACAATATTCTGCTGATTTTCAACGGTGACGATTATCAGTACTTTCTGGAAATGCTGCACGAACGGTCCAGTCTGATGTCGTTTCCCACCAGCCACGGGAAAGAGCTGCTGATGCGTTCGCCGGTTTTGAACTTAAGTATTATCCTATCCGAAACAGAGCTGGAAGAGCTCATAGAGATGATGGAGGAAGTCAGCCTGATTGTGGAAGCTCAGCGTATCTTAAACACCCATCCCCAATGATCGCGATTACCCGTTTGCGTATTCTATTTTTCTGGGTTCTGACGACCGTTTGCATGATTCTGCACTTCAATTTTCACGTCGGGGACCTTTTTTATGGCATCAACATCGTTCGGGAAGGAGCGAACGGCCAGAAACCTGGTTCGCTGGTGATTATTCGCTTCATCTTCGAAATTTTTCCGCTCATCTGGACGGTAAGTCTGCTTTATCTTCAATCGATCCCGTGGCGGAGGGTCAACTTCTTTCTGAGCGTACCATTCACCCTGGCTCATATCAGCCACGTAGTGGGCGAGCTCAAAGAAGGGGACCCTTCGCAACTTTTGCTGCTCACGTTTGTGATGCTCATGAGCTTTCTATTAACCCTCGAATCCTGGAAATGGATGAAATCTCCCGATTCAGTGCCTGCATCCGGGCAATCCCCAAAAATCGCTTATTCATGAAAAGAGTCTTACTTACCTTAACCCTGGGTGGATTATTCACCTCAGCTTTTGCTCAGAAATCAGCCGATATTCAGGCCATCAAAGGCCAGTGTGGCTGTCATGCCATTACCTTCAAATACGCGGAGACGTTCTCTCCCAATCCTGAATACAAGTATAAGGACCGGAAAGAAATGGGAGCTCTTGAATATGTTTTCGTGGACGAAGAAACCCCTACCAAACTGGTGCTGATGCACTTGCTGGTGATTAACGACAGCACGATCATCAAGCACTGGCGGGAAGACTGGAAATTTCAGAATACGGATCTGCTGGCGTATGACAAGGAAGCCAGCTGGAAATACAAATCATTGCCGTCTTCAGAAGCCAAAGGCCAGTGGTCGCAACAGGTTTTTGAAGTAGACGACAGCCCGCGTTATGAAGGTTCGGCCACGTGGTTTCACGCCGACGGTCGTCATGTGTGGGAAAACACCACCGACGCTCCCCTGCCCCGCCGCGAATACACCACGCGTAATGATTACAACGTCATGCGTCGCGGCAACCAGATCGTCGTCACTAATTACGGTTACCTGCACGATCAGGACAATGCGAAGGTCTTACGCACGTCCGAAGGCGAGAAAGTCATTGCCTACGAAAAAGGCATCAACGATTACCACCGCGTGAAAGAAGCCGCCTGTCATTCCGCCAAAGAATGGTGGAAAAGCAACCGGACCTTCTGGGTGGACGTTCGTAACGTCTGGGGGGATCTGATCGCTCAGAAAAAAGGCATTGAACTGGAGAAAAAAGTAGACGGCAAAAGCCTGAACCAATCCCTCGATGCTCTGGCCATTGCCTACCTGAAAGCACCCAAAGCTACGGCAGCCAACAAAGCCGAAATCAAAGCCACCATTCAGAAGTATCTGAAAAATAAGGAATTGATTGGCATGAAGTAACTCTTTGGGTTAGATTAGGACAAGCGACTTTCAGCGGGGCTGAAGGTCGCTTTTTTTGTGGGTACACGTTTCTAATGCTTAGGAAGTGAGCGTCGTTGCACCTTCGTATGGATGAATTAACTCTTTGACTTTGAACGTATGCTCATCTCCCGGTAAGTTCCCTCGCTTCGCTCAGGATGACAGATGGCGGTTAGCCCAGCCCAGCACCACTGTCATCTCGACCAGAGGGAGAGACCTTACTGGGAGATGGGAACAACTTGCTGACTTTGAAAATACTCTCCTCCCCGGTAAGTTCCTTCGCTTCGCTCAGGATGACAGGGTTGGGTCGTTACCTCCGTTAGTCCGCGTTTCCAACGCGGATTCATGAGCCCAGCGTTTGTAACGCTTAACAAAGCAACCGTACTTCCCGAATTACCTAAACAATGCCCTTACCAGCGGGTTAATGCTTTGATTTCAGGCACTCTGATTGATAACTCACATGAATGGAAAAAACATACTGGTCGCGGGCGGAAGCTCGGGCATTGGTCTTTCGACCGTTAGCTTACTCCTTGAACAGGGAGCCAGCGTATATATTCTTTCCAGAACTGCTCACGAGCAATGGCCTGCGGAGGTGCATCATCTGGCCCTGGATGTAACAGAGGCTACCGCATCCCTGAATGGCTTTCTGCCTGACGTATTGCACGGACTGGTTTATTCCGTAGGAAGTATCAACCTGAAACCCTTCCACCGACTGACGACGGACGACTTTTTACAGGATTATCAGTTGAATGTCCTAGGAGCGGTCTCCTTAATTCAGCAGTGCCTGAAACCCCTCAAGGACGCCAAGGGAGCCTCCATTGTACTGATTAGTTCCGTAGCGGCTAAAGTCGGGTTACCTTTTCATGCCAGCATTGCCTCGGCCAAGGCCGCCGTTGAAGGATTAGCGGTATCACTGGCGGCGGAATTCGTGGCCCAGAAAATCCGAGTGAATACCGTCGCTCCTTCCCTGACGGATACCCAACTGGCCCAATCTTTACTGAATACACCGGAGAAACAGGAAGCCTCCGCGAAACGCCATCCGCTGGGAAGAATCGGACAGCCGGAAGACATCGGTAATCTGATCACTTTTCTGCTTTCTGAGCAGAGTTCCTGGATAACCGGACAGGTAATCGGCATTGACGGAGGCCTGGGCCATTTAAAAAACTAACAGACATGACCATTTTTAGAGACCGCGATATAGAAGCACTGGAAAAGTATTTCCGTATTAATCTCATCAACAGTTTACCGGGTTATAAATCGCTCAACATGCTGGGTAGCGTGAGTCCCGAAGGCGTAACCAATCTGGCTCTGGTCAGCTCCGCTTTTCATCTGGGTTCCAATCCGCCGCTGATCGGATTGATCATGCGACCTCAGCGACCCGAAAACGATACTCTCAATAATATCAAAGCCACTGGTCAATACACGCTTAATAATGTTCTGCCCGACTGGTACGAAAAAGCTCATCAGACCAGTGCCACGTATCCCAGCGGCGTATCGGAATTTGAAAAGTGCGGTTTTGAACCCGAATACCTCGATGACTTAAAGGCTCCTTTTGTGAAGCAATCATCCATAAAAATGGGGCTTCAGTTGCGGGAGATGATTGACATTGAGCTGAATGGCACTACGCTGGTGATTGGTGAAGTAGTAGCCCTGCTGGTGGCCAAACCCCTCATTAAGGAAGATGGCTTCATTGATCATCATCAGGCGGGCACCGTAACCGTAGCCGGACTGGATTCGTACTACCTGACCCAGCCCCTGCAACGCCTGGCATACGCCAAACCCGATCAGGAGCCGAAAGCCCTGTCTGCTGATTCATAGAAAATGACCGCAGGGAGAAGTTGAACAATAACCCAAGGTTATCATCCAGAGCGAAGCGAAGGAACTTACTGAGAGATAGAAGTGCGTTCAAAGTCGGGAAGTGGTCCTCATCTTCAAGTAAGGTCTCTCCCGTTGGTCAAGATGACAGTAGGGAGAACTTGAGCATATAACCCAACGCTGTCATCCTGAGTGAAACGAAGGACCTTACTGAGAGATGATAGCAAGTGCAAAGTCAGGATGTTGTCCCCATCCTCAGGTAAGGTCTCTCCCTTAGGTCGAGATGACAGCCAGGAAGTTGACGGCTAGCCTAACCCTGTCATCCTAAGCGAAGTGTACGAAGGTTAGACCAGTAGAAACAAGTCATGACCAGCTACAGAAATTATCTTATACGCAAAATCGGCCACCAGAACAATTCTGGTGGCCGATTTTGCTGTAACGTATGTTTATTAATACTTCGCAGGCTGCCCGGCTTTGGGAGTGCTTTTCTTAATGAATTCGCGTAAATGCTCATTACTCGTAGCCAGGTCTTCTTTCCGCAGGTACATCATATGACCGCTCCGATACCCTTCCCAACTCATCCGGTCTTTCAGCTTGCCGTTGGCGTTGATCTGCCACATGTTATACTTGGCGTTGAAGTAATCGCAGGCTCCGTCGTAATACCCGGACTGAACCAGCAAGTGCAGATACGGATTCTGAGCCATCGCCGCCTGCAAATTTTCGCCGGTATGGTCGTTGGAACGGTCCCAGGGAAACGTAGGACCGAACATGTAATACTTCAGATCGGTCTTATAGTTCAGCTCTTCGCGGAGATACTGGTTAATGGCCGGAGTAAAGGAATGCAGCCAGGAAGTAAGCTCGGCATTATAATCGGGGCTGGTTCCGGCATCTTTCACATCAACACCCAGGTAACGGGAATCCAGACGGCCTACCGTATACCCTTTGTCACGTAAGAGTTCTTTCCAGAAAAAATTGGCCGGAATATCCAGATTCTGTTGCATTACTGCTTTCTCCGATAAGCCGGAGTAACGGGCGACTTTTGCCGCCATTTCCTTTTTCTTCTGGTCAGAAATGGACCCTCCCATCGCCAGAGCGGGCAAGTATTCATTAATGGTGAAGTTTTCTACCTCGGGCAGCACTTCCGTGAGGTCTTTTTTCTGTAAGTCCGTTGCCAGTGCTTTGTGATACCAGGCCGTTGCCGCCATGTAAGGTAAGGTCAGAGCCCCACTCGTCGGACCTTCGCGTTTGATACCCAGATCGGTAGGTGACACCAGAATAACGCCGTTCAGATACATCCAGTGACGACTTTGCAATTCCAGAGCCAGCCCGGATACCCGAGTGGTGCCGTAACTTTCGCCAATCAGATACTTCGGCGAAGCCCAGCGGTTATAACGGCTCACAAAGGTATTAATCCAGTCGGCCAGATACTTTACATCGGCGTTCACGCCAAAAAACATCTTTGCTGCCGGTACGTCTTTATTTGCCGGGCGGGAAAAACCGGTATTTACGGGATCAACGTACACGATATCGGCTACATCCAGAATGGAGTTCGGATTATCCTTCATTCCGTAGGGCTGTACGGGATACCCTTCGTCGTCCACTTTCAGAATCCGGGGACCCGTGTAGCCGATCATCATCCAGACCGAAGCCGTGCCGGGACCACCGTTGAAGGAAATCATCAGGGGCCGTGACGAGCGGTCGCTCACATCCGAACGTTCGAAATAAGTAAAGAAAACACCCGCGGCGGGTTTGCCTTCGTCGTCCCAGACCGGGATGGTTCCGGCGGTAGCCTTATAGGGTACCTTATGGCCCTTAATGGTTACTTCACCCTTCGTGATTACCTGCGAATCGAGATCCAGGCTCAGCTGGTGAGCGGACGGTTTATCTACTTTTGGGGCCGGTTTTTCGGACGACGCTGCGGAAGCCGCCGAACGTTGAGGATTTTGAGCGTAGGCTGCCGTCGCCAATTGCAGAGCACCCAGCAAACCAAGGAAAACGTGCTTCATACGGGGAAGAGTATTTTACAGAAGTGATGTTCTAAAAGTAGTGATAATCCCCCTCATCCTGACGGACACCCGAGACAAAAAGGGGGATTTTCAGCGATGAGGCAAGAAAATTGAGCCCTCCAGACACATTCCTGTACGGCTGACTGCGAAGAACTACTTGTGTACTGCCTGATCAAAGCAACGTCGTCCGGGGGCCTTAACTCCTGAATCGTTCCTGATTGTGGTACTTCAAAAACTCGGTGTCCGGCAAAAATCGTGAAGGTAATACGATGGACTGGCGGTGATACCTGCTGAAATACTCCATCGTTTGAGGATCCTTATTTTTTAAAAGATGGGGGGAAACTTCAACTTTATAGTCGGTAGTAATGGTAATCAATCCGTTTTCAAAAGCCTTGTCGTGTAAGGCATTCAAAGCAATTCCGTTTCTTGGATTTAATCTGTTTTCTGCGTCGATTCCCCAGGGACGAATATGTCCTGCAATTAATAATTCACGCTGATTGATTCCGGTAATGCAACACGTATCATTGTAAGAAGATAAAATAACGTTTCTGAAAAAGGTTTGATTAACTCTGACGTTTACTAACTGCTCTCTTACTTCTCCTACACCCGGCAGAGGCTCATCACATATAGACGCTAATGCTTCAGTAGACTTCCCCTGAAACAGGGATAAAATTCTTTCGTTTTCTAAAGGTAAGAGTTCCCAATTACCAAAGAATTCATTCCATAGTTCCTGATCCAGTTTACTGGTATTGACTGCTCCTTTGATTCCTCTTACCCGTAAACCTGGATCCAGACTAGCCAAATTGACGAGCTTATACGCTACCGCATCGGGCGTTCGGTTAATGAGTTTAGCCAGATCCATTATTTCAGGATTCCGACGGTGCAAGCGTCCAAAAGGCAATTTAAAATATAGTGCAATAGCCAAAATCAATTCTTCCCGGGTCCAAAGCTTTTGCTCTTTTTTCATAATTTAACGGTTACTAGCGGATTTGATAAACGTATGTAATCGGGATGCTCTCAGGACTCAAAATTCTTAGTATCCCGTTAAAAGTAGACAGAATCAGGCTACATACAAAAAGGATCGAAAACCAGTAAACCGTCTTCGATCCTTTTCCGTAACGACCCGTTTATTTATTGAACGGAGGCTTCTTCATTCGGGACTACTTCCGCAATCGGATAACGGAAAATCCCGGCCATTATCGCCCCTTCTGCGGGCATGGACTCCGCATCCAGCAGGTACACTTTCCCACCAAATTCTTTGGTCTTCTTGGCCGCTTCATTCAATAACGAGTAATTATCGGTGTTAGGGGCCTCGTCGATTCTGATGCGGAAGCTTTCTGCCTCATACGTTCCCCAGACTTCCTGTCCATTCTGAATAAACAGGGTATCTACTCCCCCACTTAATGCCGTTAATAATACCGACTCAGTATCGCTGTCTCCCTGAGCTCTGGACATAAACAAGCCGTATTCTTCTTTTCGGGCTTTGCGTTCCTGCAGGAAATAAGGCTCCATGAGCTCCCAGGCTTCTGCCGAAAGGGTGAGCATATCATCTTCCGTATAACTTCCGGTGAGGTACGATTCAACGATGTAAGGATACTTGCTGGCCTCCCGATACAGCGGAATCAGGTATTCCACTCCGGCCAGTAACAAAGGCAAGGGATTTTTATGCAGCAAGGGGTCCAATCCAGCACTCAACCGATGATAATATTGTAAAATCTCCACTTTACGATCTTCATCCGAACCACTTCCCTGTCCGTGGAACATCGCTCCGGCCTGACCAAGGCCACTGCGGTGTTGCAGAGCTTTCTGACGATCCGCATCCTCAATTTCTTCGGTGTAGGAAGTAGCTATATCATCCGACAGGGTAATCTGCTGAATGGTAGATCGGGTAACTTCAAAAAGCTGCACTTCCTTGAGATTCAAAGCCAGCAGATAAAAATGGCCGTCGTCGTTAAGCTCCGGAATAAGCGGCAGGAGATAGGGCCGGATACCTACCTGACAAATGGTGTTTTCAATCGTCAGGGGTAGTTTTAGAAAAGTAGCCTGTCCGTCGTAAACCAGAAAGGCCACCATATCAGAACTGTATTTCCAGAATTCCAGGTCATCCAGCACATTAAATCCATCGACCAGAAATTCCTCCGCCTGACTTTCCGTAAGCTCGAAATCCGTTATCAACTTAGACTTGGCTTCGGTTAAGGCATTTTTAAAATGGATTCGACTGGACTGATAACCATCCGTTGACTGTCGTTCTGAAGGAGTATAAATAGATACGTAAATATTTGCTTCTTTCTGAGCAAGTTCGTTGAATTGATCTCTATCAAATAGTGTCATATGATCTGCATTTATATAGTTATAGTGGTAAGATAAATTTGGTTATGAGCTGAAAACGCGAGTTCAGAAACCCACATTTTAGGAATTTAGTCCACAAACTGTCGGCGAAGTTTTTCTCCGGCCTCGCGTAAACTGGCAGGAAACGATCCGCTCTTGGCTTCCGCAAATAAATCATTGCCGGGTACGCCTAATCGCCAGCGTACGATCTTGTTGGTTTCAGGATTAGAGCCGTCTTCGCTCAGGTAGAAATCAGCGGCTACTACATCTTTTCGAAAGCGTAGCAAGCGTCGAAGTTCGTTCTCTATGTGGTTAATTAATTCCTGACTTTCATTAAAACCAATCGTCTGAACGTCAATTTTTATACCATCGATATTATGTTCCATCATGCTAAGGTTTAGTGAGTGATAAGAAACAACTTTCAGTGAAGAGAAATCACCGCAGCATTCGTCTATGGATTGGAAACGAAGCAGGATTATATATACAAGGCAAGCATTACATCTTAACTTCAGAAGACTCGCTGGGCTAATCCATTGATTCACTGATGCTCTGCTAATCGGAAATTATCGTGCAATGAAAATTGTGCGGACTTTTTCTGACCTTATTGGCCAATAAGTGAAATTTTATCAACAAAATATTCAATAAGCATCAGATGATCTATTATCTGATCCTATAAATCGATTTACTATCTATATGGCTTTACAAAAAGAAAACAGGAGAGCTGGCTCTTCCATTCACTCATTCCATCTGATACTGAATTGAGCTGTTATTTAAACCAAGCCACAGGTACAATCTGCATGCTTTCTCACCAGAAGGAATCTGTAATTTCCATGCACTCATCTATGAGTATTAGAAATGGATGAATCATCTGAGGCTTGAGAGTATTGGCTTGGACCTTGAGTTGGTAGAGAAGGGCATAAAACAAAAAAGGCCACGAATTTCTTCGTAGCCTTTCACAAAAGAGCCTCCTATCGGGATCGAACCAATGACCTACTGATTACAAGTCAGTTGCTCTACCAGCTGAGCTAAGGAGGCCTTTCTTTGTTCGAAAGAGCAACCAGTACTCGTTCAAACGGGATGCAAAAGTACGCTCTTGAAATGCATTTGTCAATATTTTGGAAAAAATAATTTTAAGTTTTTAGGTTAGTTATTTATTGAAGTATGCTAATCATTATAGGATATAATAAGCATATTACCTTAAATCTGTGAAACTTAGGCTATATCTGATCTTATTAAACAAGAATGATTACATGGCCATGATTCCTCTGCTTCCATTACTCACTAATTTCTATATTCCTTCACTCGACCATCGGTACCCACATTAATAGTAATTACTTTTTCTTTATTCATGTTAAGTAATGCCATGATTAGCCAAATCATTAGCCAAAAACCGCAGGTAACAAGAGACAAAATAATATGAAGAGTGTTATTGATTGAAGCTTTCTTTTTGATTACGGCTGTTACAGCCTGTTCATCCTTATAGCTTAACGCGTATCCTCTGGACGCGTAAGAGAGCACTACTTGGTTTAATATTTCCAAGCGTTCAGCCTCTGACTTTGGATTGGCATTCATACAGTTAAAGGTTAGTGATTTAACTGCAATATATAATTATATATTAGTATTTTATACTATATAATATATTTTTCTAAGTATTATTTAAGTAAGTAAATATACCTATTAACCGACTACTACTCTCAAGTAATAACACAAAAGGTCGATATAAAAGGAATTTCTTATTTCGAATGATGCGAAAGTGAAAATGATTGTAATGCAGGTGAGTTTATAGGTGAGTAAAAACAAAAAAGCCTTACGATTTAAATCGTAAGGCTTTGATTTTCAAGGTGATCCCAGCAGGATTCTCTACGCATACTGATACTGTGATTATTAAATATAGATTTTGAAGCGATTTTGAAGTAGTGTTATTCAATATTCCTTTTTTGAAGTCTTTCAATAGTATCTATTACCTCTTTTGCAAGGAACCAATAGTTTTTGATTATTACCCTAGATACATACTCATGATCCTTACCTAAGCGGTATAAAAATGGATACTCTTTAAAACAGGCATCTTTGATTCTGTGTCCTCCTGACAATAGGAACCAGCTTGGATATTGAAGCAATAAACCATTAAATAATTCAATTGTAAGTAAATCATCAGATCGAGAATCAATATCTTTAAAATCTACATGAGGTTTAATTTTTAAAAATATCTTATCAACAAGATTCTGTAGCTTCTCTTGATGAAATTCTTTTATATGATGAGTCTCATCAAACTTCTCAAGACCTAATTCCTCTAAGCGTTCACAACTAATTATTGAAGCACTACACAAGATAAACAAAGGATCATAGATATAATTTTCTAGGCAATATCTTTTGCCTCCCCCTAAAACAAGTATTTTTCCTTCTTCTTTATTCTTTTTATCCCAATCAATCAAACCAAAAACACTAGGATTACCATTTTCATTTAACTGTTTAGTAAACTTTTTAACAAGTGTACATCCTCCGTTACCACTAGCTCCTTCTTCATCATCAGATTTACCGAAACCAATAGAAATAAATTGTAATAACAAATCCTTATCTATTAAATCTTCATAAACTAGTTTTTGATACAAATTTTGATAAAAAAATTCATCTATTTTATCTTCAGTAAATACTTGCTTCCTATGCTCATACGTAACATTAAATGTAGCTAACCCAGCAGTTAATGTGCGAATTGCTTCATTCTTATCCCCTTTAATTAGGTATCCTAACTCTCTATTCATTAAAAAGATAGATTCTTCTGGAGCTAACGCAACAGTCGAAGGGGAATGAGTACTTAAGATAACTTTAACCCCTTTTTCTTTTACAAGAACTTCATTAATTACATTCAAAAATTGCTTAGCCATGGATGGATGCAAAAACGCATCAGGCTCATCAAGAACTAGTAATTGTGGAAAATTGACACCGTTTTGTGAATTGTATAGTGTTATTACTAATGACAATATAGTCTTTTCACCAGATGAAAGTTGATTTACATTAACTCTATTACTATTGTCTCTATCTATTAAAGTAGCTTGAGGAAGTTCATATTCATGTTGACTTTTAATATATTCAATATTGTATTTGAAATTAGCATTTTCTAAAATCTTGTTAAAAATCAGCCAAGGGGCTTCTATATTTTCGACTAAATGAGGATAATTGGTTTGTTTCAAAGAATATTGATGAAAAATCAAATCAATATAATTTGAGAATAATCCTGCATGTATATAAGAAAAAATAATAAAATCAGAAAATGTAATATCTGATGGCCTCTTTTTAGAACTCCTACACAAATGCGATACTTTATGAAATTCGTAAGCTTCAATTCTACGATCCATTCCAAAAATAATTGAACCATTAGAATTCATTAATGACGATAAACTGTGAATTAAAGTATTTATTTTTTTGTTAGTTTCATCTACAAAATCATTATTAACTTCAAAATTATGATCATTTATCACAGTACCTAATGCAACAATTATTGGATGCAAGGACCTCCAATCTTCTAATATTTTAGTCATTAAAAACTGAGCCTGACTACTTTCTGACATATATAATCCAGGCTCAGAAAAAATAATACTAGCGATATTAGTATCATCATCAAAAAGTATTTCTCTTTTGCTTTCTTGAAATCCTATTGCTCTTAACAACTGTGTTTTACCAGATCCATTTTTTCCTGTCAATACAACAAAATCAGGTAATTGTATTAACGGAGAATCTTGTATTATTTTTCCATTTGAATATAACTTTATTTTCATATTAATATTATTAATCTCCATTGACCCGCTCAACTCATCGCGATGCCAGTGTAAAGGTTATTTACTCGTACTTCTATAAATTCTGGGGATCAGTTAGGCTTCAAATAGCAATGACGGAGAAATTGATTGAGAAGGTCATTTATGTTTTTGCTCATCGATCATCTGTTGCTGTCTAACGATCTTATCGTTTTGCAACTGGATAACCTGCTCCTGAAGCATTATTACCTTTTTTTCAATCTCAGTAAGTTGTTTTTTAGGGACTAGCTCTTCAGTCTCTTGGCTTTTAAATACAGGACCATCTCCGCCAGCTCCCATAAGTAGCCATTCTGTATCAACATTATAGACTTTCACAATTTCAGCTGCTGCTTCTGCAGTAAGCTTTGCACTTCCCTGTTCGATTCGATAATAGGTTGCCTGAGGTATCCCAATTGACTTAGCGAAAGCTACAATTGATAAGTTAAGGTGTTCTCTCAATGAAATAAGTCGCTGACTTTCAGTCATTTTATTAATTTGATAAAATTTATTTATCAAATTGATTTGAATATTTATCAATTTGATAATACTTTAGCACTGTCAATTACTGCAGTGCTAATTTAAACACTGCTCTGACTTATTCATACACTTTTTCTTAAACGGCACAATGAAGGCATCGAACGAGCTAAAAAGCAGTTTTAAGGAGATCAAGGAAAGCTTGGGAAGTGATTGGAAGAAGAAGATACTATCGACTTATCCCATGATGACCCCATTAGAAGCAAGCAGCGTAATTGATCGAATTAACAGAATGGCTTTGGGCAGAGTCGCTCCTACTCCGAGTGAGCTGGAAAAATTCAAATCAATCTCTCCATGAGCAACTTCATCACCATCATGAGCGTGTTCTGTCTCGCTCTGGCCATTGCCCTCCCTTTTATCATTAGGCCGGGTGACAAAGACAACTATCGTAAACCACTTTAATTATTCGCATCATGGAAAACACTCTAACACCCGAAGTAGAAGCTCTGGCAAAAAAGGAACTTGCAGAGCAAATTGAATCCGCTACAAATGCTCTGGATGCTCTGATTCGTAAAGGCATTAGTATGGGTCTGCAAACGAAAATATCCGTTCTCGATATGGGCTATCGAGAAAAAATGGTAGCCGAAGTCTTCGAAGTTAAGCGGCTGACGCATTGGGCTTACAATTACTCCGATTATCGAAACCTGTTGCTGACTAATGTAGATAATACGGCAGGCCCAGAAGGAGAAGAGCAAATCGAGCCGGAACCTGTGGACTTTAGAACAGATCACATTCACGAAAGGAACCGGCTCGATGAAAAGTCAAAGACTTTTAAATAGGGCTAAAACTGCATCACTTCGGATAATATTCCACTCAACCAAATTCCAGTTCTTGAGGGTATCAAGTTCATATCTACAAGGAGGATACGCCCACTCTAATTTTTTGGTGATGACAGGTTTACGTTGGCCTTTGGCTCTTTTTGCTGGTTCTGGATTGACGAAGCCTATTATTTCAATATCGTCCACGGCACTCGAAAAAACTTCTAACTCAATTCCTCGATAAACCGCAGCCTGATACTCTGCACTACCCTTGGGAAACCGTTTCATGATTTTAAAATCATCTTCGGTCCAAGCGTCAAACTTAGCAACTTGAGGACTAGACTTTTTGAGATTCAGACCAACAAAGTTTCCATACCAATCATGATCCTGTCTGCTAATTCTTAGTCTGATCTCTGGGACTCTTTTATCCATCGCAATGTCCGTGAATAGAGCTTCTTTCATTATCGATTCATTAGTGTGAGAACCTCAAAGTAAACACATCCTAAAATAATATAACACATGAAGCTTTATGAAACCGCTGATGCCCTCCATGGCATCGGGAGTGACCCGTCTGCTCTTTCCGTAAAAAAGTCACCTGCTCAGCTCCGGCTTGCGGCAATGGTGGCAGCACATCCTTCTACTACATACCTGGCTTCCTGCTGGCGATGTCTATTCACATTCGTGAAGGGGGATTACCAGTCTGAATCGGACCTGATGAAGGGTTTTGAAGTATCGTTTGTCCTGGCTTTTAGCTTTCTGCTCGGAGCCGCAATGATCTGCATGGCAGTGTATTACCTGAGTGGGCCTTGTCTGATTGCTGGCGGTATTTGTCTGACCACTGCTCTTCTGACCACACTCATTCTCTGGTACGCATCAGTCATCGGAACTGAAAAGTAACTATCCCAACAAACCTTTTTCGCCACCTATGTACTCCTTTCTAACGCTTCTCGACCGCTTCACTAAAAAACAAACGCTGGTAACGCCTGAAGCTGAAAATCAGATCACGTATAACAAGATCTGTGTAGCTCAGCGAGTGGTACATTCTCACGTTTTGGAAAATCCGGAGGATACCCAAATAGGCAATGAAATAGCAGACCAGTTGAGTAACGAATTCGATGCATTGATTAACCGCTCACGAGCACCTAAAGCCTAAATACCATGTCCAATTTGACCGCCCTTCAGTTTGATGATTCCAAGCATCTTGCCGTGAAAATGTGTGAATGCGAACGAGAACTCATTTTCGATACCCTTCTAATGACTATGAACGAGCCCGACATTGCTCCCCAAGTCATTGCCGATGCTACCGCCGCCCAAAGTATCATTCATAATACGCTGGAGGCAACCATCAATAAAATGCCTTTCCCCCTGCCCTGCTTTAAAGTTCTGTTCATTGTATCGGAGCGTCAAGTTTGTGCCTTACGAACGCTGCTGGTAGCCCATCAAGTCATTATATCAGAAGCCATTCAGGGAGGTTTGCTTACGGAAGAAGGGATAAAAGAATTTGTCGATAAGGCTGAAAAAGCCCGAAAACTGGCTCAAGCCCTGGTGCAGCCGGTGTCCTCAAATTCCTGATTGTATTATCCCTAGTTCGCCCCTTCTTATGGCACAAATAGAATTTTCTGAAGTAATGGCCCAGGATGGAGGTTTAGCCTTCATCCTGGATAGACTGCCCCAGGCTCGCGGCACTGAATCAGCAAAAGGGACAGGTAAAAAATTTAAATTCCGGGAAGGCGAAAAAACCGCTTCGGCTTCGCTGAAGCTGGTAACCGAAAAGGGCTACTGGATCGTCACGGATTTTGGTGGCGATTCCAAAGGAATGCACGCGGTGGCTTTAACCATGGAGCTGGATCGGTGTGATTTCGTCACGGCTTTGCATACGGTATCTGCTTTTTATAATGTATCAGCGGCGAGTGCAACGTCTGGGCCCAGAGCTGAATACAATGAGCGGCCCGCCAGCAAAGAAGAGCAGGACGGAACCTGGAAAGTGATTCCGAAGGAGCTAACCGAAGAAGCCCTGAAAACGGTATTCGTTACGTCAGCCTGGCAATCGCTGGCCTCGAAGACGGAAACCCGAATGAAGAAGGCTATCGAAATCTGCTCCCGCTATCACCTGAAGCTGGTGGACACCTACTGGGTGATCAAGGAAGGAAAGTACAAGGAATGGAAGTCTACCGACGAGTTTCCCATCTTTTTCTTTGATGAAGGCGACTGGGGGAAGATCTATCAACCCAAAGCCGAAAAGAAATGGAGATTCCGGTATCTGGGCAAAAAGCCGGCCCGCTTCATTCACGGGCTGGAGGCAGCTCAGGCCTTCTGCGTAGGAAAGGATCTCACCGACAAAAAGAATCAGCTCAATGAAAAACTGGCCTCTGGTACTGTTACCCAGGCTGAGCACAAATCATTGATGGTAGAAATCATGGATGATGAATCCGCGAAGAAACTGCCGGAGCTGATCATGTGCAGCGGTGGATCGGATGCCTTGAATACGGCGGCCATGGGCTACTGGGTGCTTTGGAGAAACTCCGAGACTGAAGAGCTGAATTACCCGGAGCATAAGAAGATCATGGAGGTTTGTAATACCCTTTATAACCTTCCGGATATCGATGAAACGGGTAAGCTGGCCGGTCATAAACTGGCCCTTCAGTTTCTGGATATGAAAACGATCTGGCTCCCTGAGCGTATGCTCGATCAGCGGGACTCTGAAGGAAAACCCCGCCACAAAGACCTCCGGGATTTTCTCAGACTGCACTCCCAGGAAGAACCTGGCCGCACGCACAACAAGTACGATTTCGATCAGCTGGTAAAAACGGCCCTTCCCTATCAATTCTGGGATGAGCACCAGGAGACGGATTCAGACGGAAACCCCAAGTTCAAGTTTGGCCGTCCGATCATGAAGTACGCGGTGAATAACCTTCGTCTGTACAACTTCCTGCATCGGTGCGGGTTTGGAAGGCTCGAAGACAAAGCGGAAAAGACGAAATACACATACATCCGGGTGGATAAGAATATCGTCAAATCGATCGAACCATCGGCCATTAAGGATTTTGTCAACGAGTTTTTAGAAAGCCGGGCGGCAGTAGAAGATCTCCGAAACACCTTCTACCGATCCCCCCACTTATCGGAAGGCTCTTTTTCAAACCTGCCCCTTTTGAAGCTGGAATTCAAGGGTCACGCTGCTGACCGGCAATACCTGTTTTTTGAGAACGCGACCTGGAAAATCACCGCGGATAAAATCGAGGAAGTAAAGCAGGAAACCTCCGGGAAGAATGTCTGGGAATCGAAGGTTTTACAGATACCTGGTACGCCAAAAATCCGCATCGACGAACCTTATTTCAAGATCGTTAAGAAGGAAGACGGCTGGGATATTGATATTCTTAACAAGAATATCCCATTCCTGAACTTCCTGATCCAGACCTCCCGCGTACACTGGAGAGAAGAACTGGAGTATCGCCTGGACTTCTTCAATAGCTTCGACAACGACCGCAAACGGCAGGATTACGCCGAGAGGCATGAGCTGAGCGTCGATATGCTGAAGCTGATGAACAGCTATCAAAAAGCAGAAAACCAGTCGGAATATAAGAAGCAGCACCTATTCAGTATCGACGGGCCGCTCTTGAAAACTTCCGAAATCCGGGAGCAGAAGCTTTTCCTGATCAACCGCCTGTTTTGCATTGGGTACATCCTGCACCGTCACAAATTCAAATCCAAGCCCTGGGCCGTATTCGCCATGGATAACCGGCTCTCAGAAGACGGCGTGGCCAACGGTGGAGCTGGTAAGTCGATCGTAACGGATGCCCTCCAGCTGGTGCTGGCCAATAAGATCGCCAAGGAACGTCACATTGAAATGATCAAAGGCCGGTCGGACACCATCAATACCTATGACTTCGTGTTTGAGGGCATTACTACCAAAACGGATATGGTCCTGATCGATGATGTTTCCCCATCGATGGATTTCAAAGTGTTCTACGAGCCACTGACCTCTGACTGGAAGATTAACCGCCGGAACCGGGGCTATGAAACGCTGATGTATAGCGACTCTCCCAAGGTCTGGTTCAATAGCAACTACGGGGACAAATTCACGGAAGGATCTGACACCCGGAGGAAACTGGTTACCGCTTACTCGGACTATTACCACGATAACCCGCACGGCTTTTACCGGGAGCGTCGAACGCCGGAGAATGACTTTAAAAAACAGCTTTTCGAGGATTGGAATCAGGAAGAATGGATGACTTTCTACAACCTGGCCGCTCAGTGCGTGCAGTTCTTTTTGACCACCGGCGATCAGAAAATCGAGCCACCGACCAGCAACATCACCAAGCGAAATCTGCTGACGGAAATGGGCGAAAACTTCTTAGCCTGGGCGGATGTGTTCTTCGATGAAAAAGAAGGCAAAGTGAACCAACTGGTGATCAAAGATGAAGCCCGAGAAGACTTCCAGAAGAGTAGTAATTTCAATAAAATGACCTCTCAGGCCTTTATGAACCGATTGAAAGCCTGGGCTGCTTATCGAGGCCATACGCTTAATCCAGAGGAATTAAAGAATAAAGATGGCCGTATCGTTCGCAAGCCTCTGAATTACGAGATCGTCAAAGAAATGATCTACGTGCAGACTGCTGGGGTGGCTGTTAATGTAAGTGCTTAATCGTTCAATCAAATAGCCCGGTCTGTCCGGTCGGGCTTATTCTTCCTTATCAATTCAATTTCATGGAGTTCCTTATCCTCATACTCAGCGGAGTATGGTCAGCTATTCGCTTGTTTTTAAAATACTTTTTCAAATCACTTTCGGAAGAAATCCGACGGTCAAACCACTTGAATTAAACCTTTCATATCATGCCTTTTTTAATCCACATTGAATACACTTCCGCAACGAAAAATAACCTTCAGCGGACGGCTCTGGAGTGCTACAAAAGCTTTGAGGGTTTTACCTGCAAAGACAAGCACTCCTTCTTTCAACTCATGAACCTGGTCAATTGCCGCTTTGCTGCTGAGTTTCCTAAATGCAGTCCACTGGAGCTGAAACCGCAGGATCACGGAAAGTACAGCACCTCTCCTACTAATCCGTATTTCACTGTCAAGCCGGCCAAGAGTAACGAAAGTATTGTCGTCTTCAGACTCATACCCGTGAAGGGAGAAATAGAGCGGGCGGAAATACCTGGCTTTCCGGGGGACGGGGAAAACGATCCGGCTGAATAAATAACTAAAAACTTAGTTTCATATATCGCTGATTATCAGCATGGCAAAAGCAAGATATCCTCGAAACTTTCCCCTAAGAAGCTGGTGGAAGGATTTAAGTACCGGAAAGATCTACTACATCGTCGGCATTGGCTTTGATAAAGAAGGAAATCCTGACATCAGGGAGCTTCAGGAAGTCGGTGTAATGTACGATCCATTTAAGCCGCATCTACGCCCTATGAAAGAGCTGTGTGAATTGTGGGAGGCTGGCCAGGTGATCGAGTATCTGATAAACCCTTTATGAAATTCCGCTTACATCTTTACAGAATACAAAACTAAGCCCGGTCATTCCGGGCTTTTTTCATGCCTTTGCCCAGTCCGCCGACCTCCCTTGACCCTCTCCCAAAAATTTCTCGGAAATTTTTGTAATTCTGTAAACAGAGCTTCAAAGAGTATTTAAAAGTCTGTAAATCAGAGTTTACACTTTTTTTATTTTTTGTAAATTGATTTACAGAATTAGAAAAAAAGTGTAAATAGAATTAGAGAGACCAAATGCCAATTTTACAGATTTACAGAATTTACAAAATATTTCGGGCCGTTTACAATCCTATTTACAAAAAATAAAGAGTATAAATATCTGATGTACAGATATTTATACTCTATTTACAGAATTTACAAAAATTTACGACTTTTCTGTAACCACTGCTCAGAAAACGAGACAGCGAGTGGTTGCGATTTTAACGTACTGTCGTCTGCAAGACCCTTGGGAAAATGCAAGTTTCAAGGTATACTGATTGTAAATAGAATCAGTCTTTTTACCCCTTGCCAATTCTCCGGAGATTCGTAGTATGAGTCTTCGTCAGGAAGTTGCAGAATACGTCGAGCAGTGGGCCGCCCGAACGGAAGAATTACTCCAGCAGAAACTTAGTAGCTGGAAAGCCCGTCATTCTGATGCCTTATACCAGGCCGTTCGCATGCACGTCATCAAGCAGGCGGAAGGCGTGATCGGCGTTTCCCTTCATTTCCCTACTTACGGTCGTTTCGTCGATATGGGTGTAGGTCGTGGCCGCTCCCAGGCACGGCTCACCCAGGAGAAATATCGTACTAGGTTCCAAAAGAAAAAAGAACGGCATCCCCGCCCCTGGTACAGTCGAACCTACTTTGCCAGGGTTCGTCAACTTAACGAAGTGCTTTCCCTGAAGCTCATTGAAGAATCCATTGCCGCCATCGTGCATGAGCAGCAAGATATCACAATTTCCACACCTTAAAAATGTATGTCAAGGAACGTTCGCACCGATGAAGTGCAAGCCCGGCTCAGCGTGGATGCCAAGCAGGCTATCAATGAGCTGGGGAAGCTAAAAAACGAGTCTCAATCCCTCGTAGTTACCAATAAAGCCCTTCAAAAAGAATACGATCGCCTGAATAAGAAGCTGGCGACGGCCAACGCTAAGGGGAATACGGATAAGGCCAAGCAGTTGTCGGATGCCATGGCAGGCCTGACTACTCAGATGAAGGCGAATTCCCGCAGTATTGATCAAAACGCGGCCAAATACGACGAGATCATCAAGCGGGAAGGGATGGCCGTACAGACGACCGGGCAGCTTCGCAATTACCGATCGATGCTGGCCCGTCAACTCGATAAAGAGTTGATTCCCAATACGAAGGAATACGCGGAAGCCCTTGAGAACCTGCACAAAGTCGATGAGCAGCTGGCGACTCGAAAGCAAAACATGAAGGCTTTACCAAAGCCGGAAAGCCTGTTTTCGATGAAAAACATCTCCAAGCAAATCCCTTCGGCGATTGCCGGCGGGATTGGTGGAGCTCTGGTGGGTGCTGCTTCCCAAATGGCCGGCGATTTGTTCTCTACCATCGATGATAAAATCGAAAAGATTGGCGAGAAATCAGATGCCATCACATCACTGGCTCAGGCCTTTGGTATGACCACCCGCGAAGCCCAGGCCTTGGATCGCCAGGTGGGTGAAATTGACAACCGCCTGGGAGCAAAAACCATGCGGGAGATCGCCACGGAAGCTGGTAAGTTAGATGTACCAATCGACCAGGTGAATGCGTACACCGAAGCCGTGGGCCAGGCTACGCTGGCCATGCAGGATGACTTCCCGCAGGGAGCTGGAGTCTTGACTCAGGAGTTTACGAAAATTAAAGGCCTGTACTCAGATACCAGAGAGCTGGAGTATGCGGATTCCGTGTATAAAATTGGCTCCGCTATGAAAGCCCTGGCGGATTCAGGTACGGCCACGGCTGACTTTCAAGTGGATTTTCTAAAACGGATGGGTCAGGTTCCCGAGAAAATCAGACCCGGTATCCGGGAATTGATGGGGATGGCTGCTGCTTTAGAGGAAAGTGGTTTGACCGCCGACATTGCGTCCTCTGGCATGACGAAGGTTTTAACCGTTGCTGGCAATAATTCAACTGGGTTTGCCAAACTTTTCGGAATGTCGAAAAAGTCATTTGAAGAATTTCTGGATACTAAGCCTAATGAATTCTTACTCCAGTTTGCCGAGCGGATTTCCAAAATGAAGGGGACTCAAGCCAATCAAACTCTGCATGCCCTGAAGATTGACTCAGACGAAGCTCTCAAGTCCATTGGTGCATTAGGGTTGGATATTGAAAAGGTAAAAACGAAAGTAGATGCAGGAGCCGCAGCGTTTGATAATGCTTCCCGATTAACGGAGATTTTTGCTCAAAAGAATGACAACCTGGCGGGACGGGTCGAGCGAGCTGGAAACACTATTTCAAAGTGGTTTAATAACTCACTCCTGGGAACTACGCTGGAAAAGATTGCGGGTGGCTTTGCTGATCTGATCCTCAAAATTGACAAAGCGAATCCGAGTTTAGAGAACCTGAATGCTCAGATCAGCGATCAGTCTAAAAAGGTTAGTGGTCTTGAAAAAGATATTTTACCCTTGTTAACCAGGTATGATCAGTTAAAGGGTAAAACAACCCTCAATAAAGATGAGCAGGCGGAATTGAAACGGATCGTTGACCAGGTGGCCAAAGCTATACCTGTAGCCGGTGAAGAAATCAATCGGTACGGCCAGGCCATGGCGTTGAATTCAACCATTGCCCGTCAATTCATAGAGAACCAGGTAAAGGTTCTCCAGGCGATGAATGCCGACAAGATCAAAGCGGAAAACGAGGTAATTGTTAAAGCCAGAGCTGAATTCCTGAAGGCTAATCGGGATATGAACCGTAAGGATGCCCAGGGGAATCTGATGGTATATGCCACTACCATGGCCATGGGAATGAATGGAACCAAGACTATTCTGCGAAAAGCTACCATGGAAGAAATAGCTGAAGTGAAGGCCCGGTTTGCTCAAACTCAGAAAGAGTTCATGGATGCTAAAATTCGTCTGGGCGAATACAATGGGGCGAACATGAAGGCACTCTCCAGTGGTATCAAAACTCCGGACACTCCTACTATTGATCCACTTGATCCCGAGAGTCTGAATAACTCTAAAAAAGGTAAATCGGACGCTGAAAAACTTTCCGAAGAACGGGTAAAAAACGCAATTGAAACCCAGCGGAAGATCGTGCAGATGGAGATCGATCAAATCCGGACGGAATCCGATCGAAAAGCGACCCAGTTAATCACAGATCATGCCAATGAAGTAGAAGATCAGAAGAAACTACTTCAGGAAAAGAAGCTCCGACAAAGCGATTTTGACGCCTGGAAGAAAGCATCGGGTTATAAACTTCAGCAGGATCTACTCGATATCGAAGTAGCCTCTAATCGTATCATTGACGATCGGGCCAAAGAAGCTGCCAAGCATACTGCAGAAATGGTCTTACGGGAAGCGAAGACCTACGCTGAAGGAAAGGTAGAATCGGCCAAAGCCGCAGTCCTGGCCGCCTCCGGAGTCGAGCAGAAAGTGTCCGCTGAAGATGCCCTGTATATGGCTGAGCTGGGCGTATTGGAAGCAGAACGTGATCTTGCCCTGATACGGGCTACCGAGGAAGAAAAAGTACTCATCAAAAAGGATTTCTTAAATAAGCAGTTAGCCCTTGAAAACAAGTTCTTCGAATCCGTCGGCAAAGCTCAAAAAGAAGGAGTCAAGCGTACCCGCCTTACGGAGCAGGAGAAACTTCAGGTTCAGGATGCGTATGCTCAATTAGGCAGCCAAATTGCCGGAGCCTTCTTTGACATCTCAGCGGCTTACCGCCAGCGGGAGATGAACCAGATTGAACGGGACAAAGACCGCAAAAGCAAGATCCTCGAAGATCAGCTGGCTCGCGGCCTAATCACCCAGGAGCAGTACAATTCCCAGAAAGAATCCATGGATAAGGAAATGGATCAGAAGCGGAAAGAGCTCCAGCGTAAACAGGCCATCCAGGATAAAGTAAACGCCATCTTCCAGGCTACGCTGAATACGATAATGGCCGTTTCCAAAGCCAATAGTATGGGGCCGGTGATTGGTCCGATCATGGCCGGCATTGCCGCGGCTACCGGAGCCGTTCAGGTCGCTAAAATTGCGGCCACTCCGATTCCTGAATTTGCTGGTGGTGGGTATACGGAACTAGAAGCGAAAAAGAATCCTTCAGGCTATACTCCGATTCGAAAAGGCATGCTTTCCATTATGGGTGAATCCGGAAGAGAATACGTCGTTAACAATACCATGCTCAAAAATCCACACGTGCAGGATATGGTCGGGATTATGGAAAGCTACCGCACTCGCGGAACCGCCTCCAGCGGGTACACGCCGCAGGCGGTGGCTGGACCAGCTGGAGGCGGAGCCGCCGCTCCGGTGATCATCAATAATCAAAATTCGGAACGAGATGCGTTGATGCTTCAGGTACTCTCGGAGCTTCGAGATGAGATTCAGTCAGGCCTGGGCTTTAGCTGGCAAAAGTACGAACGCCAGATGGATACCATGGATAACTTGAAGAACGCTTCCAGAGTCAAGCGGACCTATTAAAAGCAAAAGGCCGGTAGTCCCCACTCGCCGGCCTTTGCTACTTGTATAACCACTTACCTAACGATACAATTTTCGGCATTTTTCACCTAAAATTACCGTTCGGTTTGTCCTTTTTTTACGCCTCAGAAAATGTGAATTTCGTGCATCCCCCAGAACGCATGAAATTATATGTCCCCGCCCGATCGTACCTGGTCAAATTTGCCCAGGTACGGTATGGTTCCTCGGTTGCTGTCAACAGGAACAATTCATTTTCACATCTGTGCATGATGTACCTGATTTTAGGAAGACATCGCTCAGATTACGCCCGCTCCGTCGATAAATCAGACCGCTACAATGACAAACTTGTCTTAGAGGTATCGGCTCATTTCTTCCATGGATACGGTGCGTATCACATCACTCCGTTCACGACCGTGAACATTAATCAGTTTTTAGATAAAGAATTCAAAGCTGAATTCATTCTGTTTGTACGGGAGAAATTGGCTCAGGGCTTCAAAATTGTGCAAGCTATCGACGCTTTCAGGGATCAATATGGTCTTTTCGAGGAAGACATCGCCGATGAAACTTTGAAAAAGAATCTCCAACGTCGGGGAGTCTGGAAGCGAAAAACGAAGCATGTATCAATCAGTCGGGGCGTTGTGCAGCACTCACGACAACTTTGCCGGGCTTAGCTATATAGGTATAGCGAAAGCTGCTGACGTATCCCTACCGATTTGTTTACCAGGCCGCTGGAATGTTCTGCCTCCGGAGCTGATTGCCCCCTACGGCCTGGTCAAACTTCCCTTCGTTTTGGATACGGCTAAGCTTGTGTTTTCCCGCAAGCGAGCCGAACAGGGACGGATCATCGCCCCTGAAATCACTTTAACCATTACGGGTCAGTCTGCTGCACTGGATGATTTCCTATCGGCCTGGATCGGCATTGACCTATTCGTCCTCGTGAAACTTCAGGCCAGCGGCCACGCCAGGGCTTTTCGGAAAATGCGACTGGAGGAAGAAAACGACTCTGGCGATGAACCCGCTCAATTCACCGGCAGCCGCCTGGTATTAAAACCCCTCTCCGAGCAGCTTTACGCCTGGAAAGGAGGCATGCCTGGCAATATCTCAGATGATTCAACTACTAACCCACCCATCAGTAATGCTTTCTCTGAAGGGTTTGATGAAGGATTTAACTAATGAACACAAGATGGGACCAGTTAAAGGCCTGGTTAGTAACTAAAATTCGAGACAACACCCAGGGACTTATTCAGCCCAAGGATGTGCGTGATGCCTTTGGGGAGCTGATGGATAGCTTCGAGCTCATGCTTCAGTATAAGATTCCTTCAGGTAAACGTAGGTTCATCACCGTTCTTAGCCCTGGACAGCGTTCCTGGCCCCTATCGGTTAATTCAGCTCAAAGTTTTATATCGACGTTTGCCATTACCAGCAAAAGCCGGCGGATTCTTTTTCAGGATGTTCACTTCACCGTGACTGGAGCTGGGAAAGATCGGACTCTGGCGATCATCGACCCCTATTTTGACGACTTCCTGGGTGATGAAAAACTATGCTTTGAAGAGTACGGGGTTGGAGAGAAGATTGATTTCATTACTCCCACGTTTGGTTACTCAGAAGTAAACGGAGTAAAGCAGATATCCTGGAAGCTTTCCAATGAAACGGATGCAGCTTATCGGCCTTTCGGAGCAGCTCCTTCGCCTTACCTTACTAACGATATTTTACATCAGGGAGCGGCCTTATCCACCATTATTACTCGCATCGATAGTCGGCAGTCTACCTATGCGATTGCCGGAGCGGTGAACGGCACGCTTGTCACCCATAACAAGAATACAAGCCTGTTTCTGGCCTTCTTCATCAATTCATTGACGAATCAGATTGATTACAACATCACGGCTTCTTCGTCTGGCCTGAATCAGATCCGGGTCAACGTCCCGGCTGGTGATCCCCCTTTCTCCGGATTTCTTTTTTTACTAACCGCCTAACTCACCCCCATGAGAAAATTTCTGTTTTTACTTTCGTATTTGGTTAGCTCTTTATCCTTTGCTCAGGGAATTGAGCTGACGAAAAACAACGTTACCCCCGCCTCCAGTCCCAGCCGTACCGTTCCTTCGGTCGTCAATGGCGTTCTTTTTGGCAAGGGCTACACGGGCGATGCCTACGCCTTGGGCGTGCAGATCTTCCGCTCGTACATTGAACTACGCTCGATTGAAAGCCCGCAAAGCCTGTATTTCTACCGCGTGGATCTGCCCGATCGATTCGAATTTTGGCGGGTAGATGCCAGCGATATCTCGACGCCGGATAACAATTCAACCGTACTGGTCAACGGCTCAGGAACCCGGATTAAACGGTTCTTTTCTTCGGTAAGCATTCCCCAGGGCTCCCAATTCAAGGGCACCTGGAACGCCTCCAGCAATTCCCCAGCTCTCACATCTACTCCAGCTGATAACGGATCCTATTACCTGGTATCTCAGGCTGGCACGCAGTCGATTACGGGAACTCCAGAAAGCTACGAACCGGGCGATCAGATCATCTCTAACGGGGTGGGCTGGTTCCGCATTCGCAGTAGTTTAGTCGACGGCAGCGTCAGCGAAGGAAAGCTGGCGATTAGTGCCGTTACCACCACAAAAATTGCTGATGCCGCCATCACAGCCACCAAGCTGGCCAGCGATGTAAAAGCCCGAAATCTTCCCTTTGACGCTTCGATTGTTAACGTCGAGCCCCTTTTAAAAGCGGCCGTACAGGAGATTAAGCTTTACAACGTTGATCCGGCTAAACAATACTGTATTGCTGTTTTTTCTAAAGCCGTAAACAACAATTCTCAGATCCGAATCTACGAATGGTTAAACGGGGCTTTCGGAAGTCTGGTCTTTGACTGGACCCGGCAAAACTACGTCTTCCCTGCGGGTAAGCAGGAGCTGAAAATTACCAATGCGGCGGGACAATTGGCCGTATTATTGATTGACTGGAATCAGGTACCAGATGGGACCAATCTTAGTTCCCGGCAATTTCCTGTTTCTGGTATCTCGCCACTCACGTACCGGAACCAGTCGGACTACGATAACTACGTAGCGGGCAAGATTACGGCGAACGCACCCACGGCAGTAAACACTTTAGATAGTTACACAATCCTTCGTAGTGCGGACTCTGTACAGGTATCGAATACGAATACCCGCGTCAATACGAACAATACGCTTTCGGCTCTGGTGATTAACCTGGCTTCGCAAAATAAGACGTTTAATTCTTTCGCGTTCCCAGGGCACAACTTCAGTAATGCCAATGCGGTGTATGCGTTCTGCCTGGTTCGCACCGCCTCCGGAGGAGAAGAAACGCACCTTTTGCCCTTTGACGCCCGGACCTCGGATTACAAGTTCCTTTTAAACAAAAACTACAGCCTGACAGACGGTGTAGTAATCACTTTTGGCTACTGTAACGCTTCGTATAATACGTTTGCGATTAATGCTCAGGCCTGGAGCGTGGACGTTGTGGATGCAAACCTTTCAACGACGAGCATTGGCTATCTGGGCGGTGGAACCAACATCTTCACAGGCAACCGCCTGACGGGTGGGTCCACTTGGAAGTCTACGCCTTACAAGCTCATTCAAAGCACCGGCATTCTGGCCCGGCTTGCTTTGGCGGCTCCGGCAGATGCCTCGGTTACGAAAGCCAAACTCGCTTCTGAAGTCAGTAACGCCCTGGTCTCGTATCCGGGCCGGAACGTTTCCGATGCCGCGAAAGTAGCGTTTTCGAGTGTCACCACCGCCCTTGAGAACACGAACGTTCGGGATCAGAACAATAGCTCGATTACAGGCCTACAGGTCGTTTTTAACGCTCAGAATCTTTCGTTTAACACGTTCGCTTTTCCTGGCCACAACGTATCGAATGCGAACCTGAAGTACGCCTTCAGTATCGTTCGCACCAGTGCGGGCTACGAGGAAACGCACCTGTTGCCTTTCGATTCCAGAACGGGTGATTACGTCTTTTACCTGAATAACGAGCGGAATCTTTCGGAAGGGGTAACCGTCACGTTTGGTTACTGTAATGCAAGCCTTCAGACCGTGAGTCCAGGGACTGCTATCGGCCTAGCGGCGAACGTAGCGGATCCTAATCAAACGGGGACGGTCATTCGCTATTTAGTAGCTGGTTCAGGCATCTATTCGGCTTCGTCTCCAGCGGGTAATGCGGCCTGGAAAAGCACGCCCTATAAGCTTCTCAATGCTTCAAAATTAGTGTACGGAACGCCGGGCGAATTATCGGATGGACAGGTTAAAACGAATAATCTGGAAGCCTCCATTCGTACAGGCCTGAATCCATACCCGACCCGCAATAGTGCCGATGCCGGGAAAGTAGTGTCATCTACGCTTTCCACTGCTCAGCAGAATACCCAGAGTCGGGATCAGACGAATACGACTATCACCGGCATGCAGCTGGTGCTGGCTACGAAGAACCTCTCGTTTAACTCCTTTGCATTCCCGGGACACAACTTTACGCATCAGAGCGTAAAGTATGCCTTTTGCTACCTGAAAACCGCATCAGGCTACGAAGAAACCCGCTTACTGCCCTTTGATTCGAGGACTTCCGATTACGTCTTTTACCTGAATAACGAGCGGAATTTATCTGAGTCGGTAACCATCTCCTTTGGCTACTGTAATGCTTCGCTTAACACAGTCAGTATCGGAACGGCCATCGGCCTCGCGGCAAACGTCGCGGATTCGACCATCACCGGAAGCGTGATCAAATACATCCAGCCCGGCGGGGCCATCACGGCCAGCACGTCGAATGCAGGAAACCCCAACTGGAAAAGCGCGCCTTACAAACTTCTGAACGCAAGCAAGGTCGTCTACGCTCCTCAGGAAGTATCCGCCGCCGCTCCCGCTGATCCGAACCCGTACTCAATCATTCTACCGAATAACCTCTATTTATTAAGTGGTAATCAGTTTTGGTATTACGACGATGCGATTGTTCGAAACTCTCACATCTACGAAAAAGAGCCTTTACGAATTATTCTGGAGGCCAGAAGATCCAGCGATAACGCAGTCATTACGACCCCTTATTCCTACGTCGAAGGCTACGGCCAGATCAAAGCGGATGTCAACTACTCGCTGACCATGCGGGTGATGGACTATAGCAAGGTTGATTCGCTGTCTGCACCCCTGGCAAAGTCTACGAAAGTCGTCAACGTCACCACGAAAACCCGCCCGACCGGAATTACGAAGAAAGTGTTGGTGATCGGTGACTCGTATGTCGATAACAAGTACGGGGACGGCATGCTGAAGTACATTTCCGATTTCGCCTTGGCAGACGGTAACACGCTGGAATTTATTGGTACCAGAACTACCAAGTACGGATTTCTGGCGGAAGCTTACGCGGGTTGGAGTGAAAATACCTTCACCACCCGTTACGTCTCCACGGCTCAACGAATCGACGTGAATGGGGACTCCAATAGCCCTTTCATGCACAGTCGGTTTATGTTTTCGCCCGACGATACTCCAGCAAACGCCGTCTTCAGCTTCTCTCAATATCTCACTACCTATAACGTAGCGACTCCGGATATCGTAATGATCTTTTTGGGGATGAATGGAGGCGAAGGAACGCGGATCAACCAGATGATTACCTCGATAAAGGCCGCTGCACCTTCCTGCAAGATTGTCGTGAACATGGTTCCGGGAGCAGAAAAGAAACGCTACAATTTCGATTCGATTACTCGTCAGCTGGGCCGCTTAACGCAGAACATTAGCTACCTGGCTAAGTTTCAGGGCCGGGAAGCTGAAGGCATCTTTTTAAACCCCTGCCACATGGGATTTGACCGGGTGTACGGCCTGATTAACACCACTCAACAACGGGTGCAGTTCAATCTGGATAACGTGCCTGCGGAAGTGGTAAACTCCGATCACCACCAAACCGCGACTGGTAACAAGTGGCTGGGCTATAGTAATTACAATTATCTCATGTATCCCTTTGCCCTTTAAAAGAGTACTTTTTCCACCCCACACCTGAAAATGATGTACACCGAGTATCCTGAAATTCATCTGGAGAAGGTAGATCCGGAGCCGGGCGAGAAATCGACCCGGTTTCGAGTACTTACCGATTGTTTGTTTGAACACCTGGGAGAGATGCACATGATCCCCGCAGGCTTTAAAACGGATTTCTCCAGCGTTCCGCGAGCGATCTGGCCACTGATCCCGCCCCACGGTTTAGCGACGATCCCCTCAATCAAACACGATTACCTGTACGATTACCAGATCGGCGAGAAAAAGATCGGCAGAGTCAGAGCCCGGTTTGAAGTAGATCAGGCCTTCCTGAGGGACCTGCTGGCGGAAGGCATGAAGCCTTCGCAGGCCCGACTCATGTATCGGATGGTGCGGCTTTTCGGTCGTCCCTTCTGGATTAAGTAAGCGTACCTAATTATCCACCCACACCCTAAAACACCCCCATGAAAAGATTCTTACTGGCGGGGCTCCTGAGCGTACTCTCGCTTTGGAGCTTTGCCCAGGGAGACATCCCTGAAAAAGAAGACGTCGTCGCTCCCGGCTCCGGCTTCGTTCGCCCTTTATTTCGCCCGGGTACGGGTATTCTCTTTCGGAAAGCGGACGGCACCTATACTTCTGGGCGGGCTACCCGTGATCCCCGCTTATTTCTGACCTGGCCCGCGTATCTCATCACAAACCCCGTTTTGGGCGATCAGGCCATGGGACCGAGTTTAACGGCGGATACTACCCAGCGTCAGTTTGCCATTTTCAACGGCAACCGTTGGATCGAATACGGCGGAAAGTCAGCCGAATTAACTTTCGGCCCCGCCTTCTCTAAAACCGGAAACACCGTTAATCTCAAGCAGTACCCGAATTCCATCGGGGATATCCAGGCGGATTATCTGAGTCTAGCCTATGCTCCCGTAAAGCCCTCAAACCCCATGCAGCATACCTTCATGCTGTATAATCCCACCAGTGGAAAGCTCGACGGCATGCCCTATGCGGACGTCGTTTCTGCCATGGGTGTAACCCAGTGGCCGAACGGAACCTTGGGTAATGTCGGGCTGGAGTCGCTGAATTGGAGTGGCCAACTACCGATCGTGACGGCTGAGAGCATGGATTTATCCAATGGGTATTTTCTCATGCAGCTCGGTACGACCACCGTTCGTATGAGGTTTGGGGACTTGAAAAGCTATTTTTCGAATCTCTACGGCTCCGGAGGCGGGTCGGGGACTTCAGAAACCTTTGTTTCCGTTCCCGCCAATGAGCTGGCTCCGGGCAAAATCGGGGAGTACTCCTACAAAGAAGGCTACTTTTACAAGTACCTAAACGTATCGCCCTCGGTGCAACGCTGGCGGCGAATGCTCACGGATTCTACCTGGAATTTCTCAATTATCAATCCCGGTATTACGCCCCAGCTGGCGGCCCGCTACAGCTCGGAGAGTAACCAGATCATTACCGACTGGACCTACACGGGAACCGATGTGGCCAGTTGGGATCTCTTCATTGATCTGGGCTACGGCAACGGCTACGAGTATCTGCCCGCCAGCCTGGCTGCGGGCAGTAGAACCTATTCCTTTGCTTCGCCCGCTACGGGTACGTATAAATTGCAGATTCGGGGCCGACGGGCCAACAATCAGCTGACTCCCTTTTCAGAGACGGCAACCGTTACGGTATCGCCTCCCGTATCGGCTTATCAGCCGGTCACCAACGTAGCCATTACGCCACTCAATAGCTCGAATGCGTTCAACTTCACGTTCCAGACGGCGGATGCGGGCGGCATCGCTTCCCTTCAGATCTCGCGGAATGTGAATGCTTCGGTCACTAACGATGCCGACTGGACTACCGTTTCGGATCTTACGATCAATGCGGCGGGAACCTATACCATCTCGGTTTCAGGCGTTAATGACACCCAGGCCCGCGTGTTTCGGATTCGCCGTTCGGGTGGAAGCAAGACCCCTTCAGCCTGGCAGAAATTTGGTCCGGCTTCGCTGTCGGCGGTCGGAGAGACCCTGAACACGCCTACGCTGGTGGCTTCCCAGGTATCGGGTCAGAATCAAATCAGGCTGCAATACAACGTCAACAATTCTGGCGTTGAAAGTGCTACCCTTCAGAGGTCGGAAGATAACGGAGCTAGTTTCCCGACCACGATCAACCTAGCAAACCCGAACCAGCAGCTGGATTACGTGGATGCTTCAGTGACTGCCGGAAAGATTTACACCTACCGGATGTTTATCACCAAAGGCGGCAAGAATTCGCCCTTCTCGGCCAATGCGACCGTGAACCTGGCGGCAGCGGATGTGATTCCACCACCCGTGATGCTGGATTACTACCACGGCTCTTATTACGAAAAACCTGCGGTGGACGTGGTCCGCTTTACGGGAACGGGTGGAGTCATGAATACGGGTCACATGGGGCAATATGATTACCGGATTAATGATGGCCCCTGGACGTTTGGAAGCAAAGACTACAATCCGCTTTCAGAAGGCACCACGAATTCGCCTGGCTGGGGGGGTAACTTTTTTGAAACCACTCGTTTTCAGGCCGGAACTACGATTCGTTACCGATTGCGTTTTTGGGATTATGATAACAATCGTCCAGAGCACTACAGTCTGTATTCTGATGTTCTCAAAGTCGTGCTGGGACCTTCGTACCGGGTTAACGGCAATAACACGGATTTTTCGTTCAGTAAAGAACCCGCCGACCAGACCCCCACGGGTGGCTCTTCCAATACGGACGGCCCGCTCCGCTTAAGTGTAGGATCTCAGACTAACACGCAGCTGACGCTGAACGTAGCTAACCCCTCCAGCACGGGTATTTACCACTGGAGCATTTACCGCCCCCGTAACAATGATCCCAATGATCCGGGTGATCTCATCGACAATCGTTTCTTTATCCCCGGTGGATCAACGCTGGTGCTGGATCTTTCGAAAGCAAACCTGGTACCGGGAACCAAATACCGGGCGTACGCTTCTCAGGCCAATGGCGAACCCGCCATCGAAAAGCAGACTAGGGCGGCTTACGTAGAATTCGTTCGTCAGGCGACGGATAACTCCAATAACATCAACCGGGTCGTGGCTTTTGGAAACTCCATTACAACTCACGGTGATTACGCGGCGGGTGGTTTTGATACGAAGGGTGACAGCTGGGGGATGGCGGCTACGGCCAAAGCCAAGGATTATATTCACCTCTGGGAATCTATGATCAAGGGCATCAATTACAATTCGACGATTAAGATCCGGGATGCCAATTACTTTGAGACGACCTACGGAGCGAACTATGATTATGGAGCCATTACGGCTACCTGTCAGCAGGAATTTGCCGATGTGGTCTCGATTCGTTTGGGTGATAACATTGACGATGGAGCCGTCGTGTCCCGGAATCTCAAGTTCTACCTGGGGGAATTCATCAAGGCCTGCCGGGTCGCCAATCCCAACATGAAATTCATTCTTTCGACTTCCTACTGGGAGCGTCCGAAGTACGATGAAGCGGTTCGGGCGGTGATTGCTGATTTTAATCAGGTGAATAGCCCCTTGATTGAAGCCAACCTGAACGGAAAGAATACCTATGAAAACTCCGGCTGGGCCAGTGGTAATGCCTTCCCCGATCCGGCGGTCGGCAATCACCCCGGTGATAAAGGTCATCAGGAGATTGCTAACACGATGTTTGAAGCCTACAAAGTAGCCATCGGGTATTCGGCTCCGGTGGCGGGCGATGAAGTGGTGCCAGGCGATGCCAGTACGACCGTACCTCAGACGACTGTGTACCTGGAGAATAGCCAGGTGAAAGTCGGCTTTAACTTCACTGCTGGAGGAGCCGTGACCTATCTATCGCGTCCGGGTGAGCTGAACTACGTCAATAATGCCGATTTAGGCCGTCAGTTCCAAAATGCGTATTACGCTTTCCCGGTCGAAAACTTCCGCCCCAACGGACAGGAGCCGCACCCCCGCTGGGCAGGCATTGGCTATAACCCGATTCAAACGGGGGACGTGGCCGGATCACCTTCTCAGGTAACCCAGTGGAAGCAGATGGATGCCAATACGCTCTACTATCGCTACGTGCCCAAGCAATGGGCGTATGCCAATGTGCCTTGTGAGTGCTACGTCGATGTGTTTAATAAGCTAAACGGGAAAGCCGTCGAAGTGACCACGGTCCTGCACAACAACCGGACGGATCAGTACCAACTGCTTCCCAGAGGGAGTGAGATCATTGCCGGGTATCTGAATTCGCCCTTTTACCGCGTGAAATCGTATTGGGGTAATCAGCCCTGGACGGGAGCCGCTTTAACGGATAAGGATATCACGGAAGCTCCCTCTGGAGCTCCCATTAACGGCGATGGTCAGTATACGACCTATCTGCCCGAAAACTGGACGTATGTCTATGCTCCGAGCCGCCCCGGACAGGGCGTGGGCCTTTGGTCTCAGGCTCCTCACATTACCTACTTTAATGGGGGTGGCCGCGATGAAGCGGGCTCTGGTGAACATTCGTCCAGCTTCAACTACATGGGAGCGGTGTCGGAAGGTGAATTAACGGATCGAAAGGCGGTGATGAAGTACAAGTACGCCTTCCTGGTGACCGATAACGTCAACGACGTCAGGGCGTATGCAGCGACGCGAAAATCGGAGGCCTTTGATCTCAACTTTGATTTCTCCCTCGATCGTCAGCACTGGAGTACGTATCACGACTACGGCACGGCGGCCACGGAGTATCCGTTCCCTGGTTACTGGGGCATTGATTTTTCAAACAACCAAACCCCTTTGATTTCGCCGTCGGCTTCCTGGGAGGCTTCCAAATACAAAAAGCTGGAGGTGGTGATGGCCACGACGGGAAGTGATGCTACGGCTAGTTTCTCGGTGCATCGCCGTCGGAACAACCCGCTTCAGTATAACCGGGATGGCTACGATAAAGCCTTTGATGATTTCAGCTACAGTTTCCCGATCGTCAATGATGGTCAGTTCAGGACTTATGTGATTGATCTGACTGCGAATCCGGAATGGTACGGCGTGATCAGCCGGATGTACTTCAACTCTCACTCATCCAAAGGAGCCGGGAAAACGCTCAAGCTCAAATCCATCAAAGGATTACTAAACTAGCTTTCGTTTTGTCCTCTTTTGAAGCAATAATTCAGAGGTATAAGTGAAATGATTACCAGCAAAGAAAGCCGGGCATTGCCTGGCTTTCTTGCGTTTGGTGTCCTTTTCAGCTTGCCCACTTCCCCTGAATTTCGTATCCCGAACAGTATACCTGTACTAATTCGAAACTCGTATGAAATAGTCACTTATGAAAGATTCCCGTCGTCTCTTATCCAGTGTATTCAATCAGGCGTTTTTTCTCGGTCCGGAAGGCGTGGGCATGTGTATGCCGGTCTTCTTAGCCTTTCGTAACGGACAGGAGAATCCACGCTCGATGATGGGAAGTGACGACGCAGCTCCCAAAGTGGGCTTTGAGGCACGCTTCACCTTTTCTGCTACTCCCTACGTCAGCGAAGAAGAACAATATTGGCTTGATTACTACCCTGTCTTGACGGACACTGGTGTTCTTGTGATCCCAGTCATGGAAACGTTGATGCAGTACGACTATTGCGGCGTGCCTGGCACGAGCACCCTAGCCAAGTGGTATCAGAAAGGTGAAGCTGACCCTCAGGTTAAAGCATTCCTGGAAATCCAAAATACACCAGGTGGATCGGTTCTCGGTACAGCTGAAGTAGCTCTTTCCAAATTGGCCTGCACCAAAACAATTGTAACGTTTTGCGAAGGTATGAGCTGCTCCGGTGGCCAGTACATTTCTTCCGCTTCTGATTATACGTTCGCTTCGAGTCTCAACTGTATGTTTGGATCGATTGGCGTGATGATCTCTTACCGCGATTACACGGCCTACTACGAGAATCTGGGTATCAAGATGATCGATTTGTACTCTGTCGATTCACCCCTGAAGAATGCTGAACACCGGGCCGCGAAAGAAGGAGATTACAGTCAGTATACGGAAGGAATCCTTTATAAGCTCGATCAGAACTTCATGAACTTCGTGAAGGCGACCCGTCCGAATGTCAGCGAATTAGCCCTCCAGGGTAAAACAATGCTTACTCAGGAGGCTCAAGAAAATTTCCTTATCGATGGCATCTGCACCTTCGACGAAGCCTTGGCTTTTGCCCTTAGTAAATCCCCCCGCAAAATCACCCCCAAACAATACACGAATATGAGTTTCATTAACAAAGTCCGGGCGAAGTTTGGTTTGTCAACCGAGCAGCCTGATGCTACTCAGGCTGAAACTGAGGTTATGGGTCAAATCGATAGTCTCAATACTCAGGTTTCTGAGCGTGATACGACGATTGCTACTCACGTATCAACGATCGCTGAACGCGATTCAACGATTCAAGGCCTCAATGATCAAATCGCCGCTAACAACACGGCTCATCAAACGGCAACGGCTGGTTTGAATGCTCGTATCGCTGAATTAGAAGCCAGCGTACCTGGTGCTCCGGTAGCTCAAGCCCCCACTCCTACTACTGATCCGATCACCGTTGAAGGTGATTCCCCTGCGGTAGGGAATACGGCAATGAATCAGGTTTCTGCTTTTATAGGAGCAGCTCAGAAGAATTTTTTAAAACAGTAAAATAGTCTATTCAATCCTAATAGTACGCGTACCCTAATCCATCCCACACCTAACTTTTATTACACACAATGGGCAGTGTTTCCTTCGCACAATTAAGTGCGTACCTCAATGCGAATTGGCTGGGGATTATGGCTCAGATCATCACCGGCTTTACCGCCGCTCAGGATCTGACCATTCTTCCGGGCATTACCAATGAAGTCAATTTACCTAAAGTATCGACTTCAGACTTTTTAAAGCCCTATACGGGGGTTTTTGAGAAAACCAACGCCGTTGGTTTATCTGACCGCAAGCTTCGAGTAGACGTAGGGCAAGGCGATTTAGTTTTTGAACCTGAAGCTTACCGCCGCGAATTCTTAGGTCAACAGTTGAAACCCGGTGGCCGTAACATTCCTGAAGAACAATTTATTTTCGATCAATTAGCTGAACGTGCAGCTCACTCGATCGATGAGCACATTGTCTATTTTGGCGAAAAAGCCGCAGTTGCTGCCAATGATACACCTGCTCAAAAAGTGAAGAAAATTACTGATGGCTTGGGAACAATCATTGCTCGTGAAATCACGGCTGGCAAACTGGTTCCTGTGGTTACAGGTGCAATCACGTCTTCAAATGCTATCAGCAAATTCGAGCAGGTATTCAAAAGCTTACCTGCTGCTGTTCGTGGACGGGGTGGTGTGTTCTACGTTTCTGAAGATGTGTACTGGAAGTACTTCGAAAATTACCGCTCAGAGTATAAGAACTCACCCATTTTTACTGGTAATGAGCTACGTGAGAAAGAAATTAAATTCTTCTACGCAGCTAACTGGAGCATTCGCCCTTGCCTTTGGATGGGTAACTCTCAGCGGATCGTTGCTTCTGCAGGTAAAAACCTGTATCTGGGTACAGACGGAACCAATCCTTTGTCTCCATTCAAAATGAAGGATGAGCATTACACCGTTGAGCTTTCCACCAAACTCATTTTAGGTACGCAGATTGCGGACCTGGAAGCCCTGGCCGTTAACGATCAGGTCTAATCAATCCAATCCACCTAGCTTGAATCAGTAGGGGTTTAGCCTTACAAGGGCGGCCCCACTGAAATTTGCTATTACATCCATACTCTCATGGAATTAAAAGACTTAGAAAATCTTACCCCGGAGCAGCTGAAAGCTAAGATTTTGGAGCAATCCCAAACTATCCAAACTCAACAGACAGAAAACGACTCGCTTACGGACAAACTGGCTGATGCAGAAGCTGAATCCAAAACGAAAGAAATCGTAGTTACAATCAGCAAGAAAAAGTACCGTGTACTGGCTCCTAAGTTCAACCTGAACGGTACGATCTATTCCGCTGAAGATTTACAAGAGAATGGCTTAGGCGAAATCCTTCTCAAAATCGAAGGCCAGCAAGTTCTAACACCCCTTACTTAATCATAGAAAAACCCTGTATACCAATAGGGTTTTTCTGTTTATCAATCACCTAACCCACAAAAGAGATGTCTTCTTGCATTGACGCAAAACTCGAAGATGTATTAGAGTGTCAAAATGGCGATACGGGTGTCGCAGGTTTGGAGCGAACGGGATACTACTGCTTCGAATCCGACATCAAAACCTGGCCTACCCTACCCTCTAAAGACGCGACTACCACCTTTGAGCAACGAGTAACGCTGACGGATAGCTTTATCATGAACACGGGTAAGAAGTTTAACAAATTTCAGTTTACTTCTGATCTGCCCTCCGTTGAATCTGAACTGGTTGGACCGGCCAAAGGAAAATCCTGGTCTAATACGCTCAAGGGCGGCGTTCGTTCCACTTCAGCCCAGGTGAAAGGTTTCCTGGATGCTACCAAAAATGGTAATTTGATCTTTATCCTGATCGGATTGAATGGTGAGCAGGAAGTCATTGGCTGGAAAGATAAGCCGGCCATGGTAAGCTCTGGAAAGATGTCCTCCGGAGCCAAAGCGGATGATGAGCGAATGACTGAATTCGAAATCAACTCTACTGGAAAACCTGCCTACAACTACACCGGCACGATTCCCCTGACCGCTGCGGTTTAACCTGGTAACCCCTGCTAAGTCAGGGGTTATTTTCATCCATCTCTAATTACTATCAAAAAAATGGCAAAGTCCTTGAAGTCTGAAGTAGCCGAAAAATTCGAAGTAACCGGCCTAAAAGAAGCTGGCGATTTTCATCACCATTTGACTGGAGAAACCAGTTTAGATTCTATTAATCTTAAACAGGCTAATGATCTGTTCGTAGCTGGCTTTCCGTATTTGAAACCAGTTGCGAAAAAGTAGTTTTACCTAACTTATACTAAGCAAAGGCGGACGGCACAAGCCGCCCGCCTTTGTTATTTTACTATGGATTTATTACCCGTCATCGATGCCTGGCTAAGCCGTCCCGTGTTCGCCACTGGACGTGAGCTTTATTTCCGTTACGGCTCCAATGAAAGTTATAAACGGCTCTTTGCCAGGCGTGATGATCAGGGAGCCTTCCAAGTTCTTATTTCTGCCCTTCAGGAGCTGAAAGATAACCTTCCTTCAGAGGTTGTAGAAAGCAAGCGGCCAGACGTAAAACCGCCCGTAAAACCTTCTGAGTCCGAAGATGCTCCGGAGGCGGTGCAGGTTTTAATCACTCAGCGAAAGGCTTATTGGGCAGAAGTCATCAACCTAAAAAAACTGCTCCGCACTTCTCAAAGCCAAAGCGAACGTGGGCAAGCCGCCTTTCGTATTCTTCACCTGCGAACGCTCATCAACCGAATTTGGCAACAGACTGATCACTTCGACCGCACCGGCCAGCTACCTGAGGTTGAGAAAGATGAACCGCTCGATGCTGAACTTTCAAAGCTGGATGATCTGACGCTGAAAACCACCTTTCAGAATAATCAGAAATACCTATCCAAATACGCCAAGCGGGACCGGTCCCAAACCGTCGAAGCCGAGTATCAACGCCGGCTGGCTCAGCAGCCTCAGATCGAGCAGATCCTGAAGGAGCGAAAAGAAAGTAAAACCCTTGAATTCTAACCCACATGAGACTTATTACTCAGCAGACGGACGTGGATAAACTCCACGACTATCTGTTTACAAAGAAAGAGGTACAGCTCTCCCCTGCCTTGGAAAGTAAGCTGGAGCGATTAGAGCGTTGTGACGGCCTAATTCGTGCGTATGGCGTTCGTGCTCAAGTAGTGGAAATGCTCATCGAGTATTATAAAAGTAAAGATGAGAGCTACAGTAAACGAACGGCTTATAACGACTTTCAGGAAACGCAGGAGCTATTTAACTCAGGCTACCGGCACGATATCCGCCGGTACAACGTCGATCTGATTATCGGAGAAGTGATGAAGACCAAGCGCCAGGCCGAAAAGCTGGAAGTTCCTGATACCAGGGCAATGGCCGCCTGTGACGCCAACCTGATTAAGATCAACGAGAAATTCTTTGGTGAAACTGATAAGATCGACTGGAGCCTGATTAAGCGGACTCCGATGATCTTCACCTTTGATCCAGCTCTGATTAATTCTGATGTACCTGTAGAGAAGGAAAAGCTCGATAAGCTGATAAACAAATTCAAGACTATTCGCAAAAAAGTGAATGATAAACCCGTCGTAGAAGACATCACCTGGGAGGATGTAAAACCATGAGAATAGAAGCTGAAGAAACCCGCGAAGTTCAACGCCGGCATCGCAACATCCCCCAGCTGCTGGTCAATATCGTTATGGCCAGTTTGATGGTGCTGATCTGGGGCCGTGCGACCGGGAAAACGTACGGAGCTACCTCGCCCTGGCTGGCTCACCACGCGGAAACGATGCCCCGCAGCACCGGAGCCATTCTCTGCAAGTCCTATGCCCACATGAACACGAAAGTGCTTCAGGAAATCGTCGAAGGATGGACGGAGCTGGGCTATAAAGAAGACCTGCATTTCTGGGTAAAGAAGCAGCCCCCGGAGTGGGCGAACGTTCCCAAGGACTTTCACCACACCCAGGACTATACCCGCTCGATAACCTGGTGGAATGGTACGATGTTCAAACTCTTTTCCCTGGATAAAAACTCACCCAGTAACGGGGATTCCGTGGATTTTATGATGGTCGAAGAAGCTAAACTGCTCGATTATCAAGCCGTGCAGGAAGCCTTCAAAACGGTTCGGGGTAATCGCCGGCATTTTGGGCATTTGTCTTGCCATGGAGCTAAATTGATTGTCACCGACCGGCCCCGCGATGCGAAAGGTCGCTGGGTGCTCGATTATAAGAAAATCGAGACTGATCCGGAGCTTTTAGATGCCATTATCGAGTGTCAGTATCAAATACAGCTCCGGCAGATCGAGCTGCTTTCTGACGTTAGCGAATCAAAGGCTAAAAAGCTGGAGAGTGAAATCAAGCTGCTCGAAGAAGAACTCAATGAGCTAAGAAAAGGCCGAGAGCTCGAAGACGGGGACCGGGAAGGCACGGTTTACGTTTCCCTGGCTTCTACCCTGGATAATATCCACGCCCTGGGCATTAAAGCCCTGAAGGATCTACGACGTGACTTATCGGATTTTGACTGGGATTTGTCGGTTTTGAACAAAGATATCCTGCTGGTTGAAGACTGCTTTTACTCCTACATTTCCGAAGAACGCCACGGGTATAATGCGACCAATTATAAATTCATCGATGCCAACCCCACCGTTAGAGAGCGGGATTGCCGCTTTGATCTGGACGTTCGCCCAGGGCAGGGACTCGACGTATTTTTCGATCACAATAAGGCGATTAACTGTATTGTGGTAGGCCAACGCCAGGAGCAGTATTACCGCATGCTGAATGCCATGTACGTACTGGAGCCTGATATGGCTATGGACCTGGTGGATAAGTTCTGCCACTACTACCGTTATCACCCTACCAAAGTGGTAAACTACTATTATGACAACACCTCCAGACGTGGGGATGCTCGCCGTGCTAAGTATCTATCAGACGATGTGATTGATCAATTCAGAAAGAATGGCTGGGTAGTGAACCATGTGTATATGGGACAGGCTACTAGCCACGTGAGCCGCCATGAGATGTTTGTTAAGCTTTTTAATGAAGCAGATGGCCAGCCCTTCAAGGTTCGCTTTAACATTGATAACTGCGGATGGTGGCTCTATGCCTGCCATCAAACGCCTACGAAGATCCGTACCACGGAGAAGGGTCAGCCGTTTGGTAAGAATAAGGATAGTGAAGACCCGAAATACAACATTCCCAAGTGGGAAGCCACCCACATCACTGAGGCGGGCGATGGATTGTTTGTATCCCAGCTCCTGCATTCGCCTTTCGCCTTCACGGGTGGCGGCGGTGTGATTGCGGGGTAGAATAGGCCATTCGCCTAATTCGCCTTGATATGATGCCCTATGCATGGGCGAATAGATGCCTGGTACAAAACGTATCAGGCATTTTTATTTAAACTACTAAAAATCTATGATTTATACTCAATATTTTACAAAAAACACCCTCATATACAGTGACCCCCCGCCGGGCGAACGCCTTGCCTTCATAGGGCGTGCAACGGCTAGGGAAGCGAGATTTTTTCGAGGCAAAAGCCCGTTTTTGCCATAAGTGCCTGACGGTCAATTGATTGCATTAAAATATTTTGCAAAACGTTTTCAGGATGGTTTTCAATTTTATGAGCAAAACGACATTATATATCTGTTATTCAGATACTTATGGGCGTTTGGCTCACAAAGGCGAAAACAAAAAAGCCGGGCAGCATTGCTACCCGGCTTTGACGATATCCTAAATTAAAATATAACGCTGCAAAGCTAGGACGTAATGGCATTCGCTCTGTCCTTTTGCTGGCTTATTTGTGTGTCGACCTTCGTTTCATGCTAAGCTTAAAACAGGTCATTAACTTGATGGAGCAGCTCTCTTCTCGCAAGCAGGGCTTTGTTCTCACCTTCGTCACTTGCGATAAACAGCGTCCTGAGGATGCGGGCCGAGTGATCGAACTGGAGAACGCTATCCTTTCCAAACATGACCGTTTGCTACCTAAAGAAATCCGTCAGGAAGTAAACCGCGATGAGCACCGGGAATTTCAAAAGAACCCGTCCCACGATGTCAATGGAACCATTAACATTCACATCTTAGGAAACCGCGAAATCCGGAAAGTACATACCTGGCTAATTACCCACTTTAACGGACAGGAAGTACTATGACAACGGAGTACAATGGTATCACCATATCCCCCACTGGTGAGTCCGGATACATTGCAGAATTTGGAGCCTTGGTCATTCTTCAATCGGCAACCAGCATGATGGCAAAAAAGCCTGAAACGCCGGTAGAAAGTAATTTGACTCGAGTCAATAACATTGCTTACTGGGGAGCAGATAACCTGTTCCCTCAAAAGCTTACGGAAGTCATCCGAAAGAACATTTCCTATACCCGTGGTCTGGCTTTGAAAGCCGAGCAGATTTACGGATTAGGACTGGAGTACGGTTACGAGTCGATCATTGACGATCAGCGGGTATTCATTCCTCACTATGATCCTCAAATTGATGACTTTATCTATTACTCCGAAAGCGTCTCCGGAGGCGATGTGTTTGGCCTGCAAACCAAAGACCTGGCTTACTTTGGAATGATCTTTCCGGAGTTTCACCTGACTGTGGATCGTAGCAAAATCTTTGCTCTCCACCACCGCCCGGCGGCTCAGTGCCGGCTGGCCCTTCAGGAGATTGAAGGCCAGTACGTAGGCCTGATCCGGGATTGCTTTATCTCAGCCAATTGGGGCAAAGGAGGCAGTTTTCAGGATGGCACGACTCTTCGCCGCCCGGTGATTTCTCGCGGGTATGATCCAGCTGCAGAAATGCGAAACCGCAAAGACGGCTATCAATACATGATGCCGGTAGGACTTCCTTCTCTTTTGGAGACGTATTACACGCACCCGGATCACATTTCAATTATTGATTCGAAGTGGCTGGATGTTTCCAACTTCATCCCACAATTCAAGGCGGCTTCCCTTAAAAATAAGGTGGCCATCAACTATATCATCGAAGTAGCTGATTGGTACTGGCCTTCGGCGTATCCGGAATGGAATACGCTGATTACTCAGAACAATGCTCAAAGCCAGGAAAAGCTGAAGGCTATTAAAACCAAAGAGCTTCAGAAGTTCAATACCTTCTTTGGCAACCTGGATGACGCAGGCCGCTCGATGCTCATCGATAAGAAGTTGGTGTACTCTGGCACGGGAGCCCCCACTGAGATTTCAGCCTGGACGATTAAGGTACTCGAAAAATCAAAGCTCGGTGAAGACGGCTACTTGGAAGATGCCCGCGATGCCCACACCATGATCTATACGGCCATCGGTATCGATGAATCCATCCAGGGCAAGAAAGCCGGTACGGGTGGCAGCAATGGTTCTGACAAACGGGAGGCCTATAACATCGGTAATCTGACTTCCACACCTCAGGCCAGCCTCATTCTCCGGGTGTACGACTTTGTTTCCCGCTACAATGGCTGGAAAAGCCCAACTGGTCAGCCTATTAAGTGGCGGGTGAAGCGAGCGGAGATGCAAACGAAAGATCAATTTTCCCCCAATAAACGCGAAAGCACCGAACCCCAATGAGCCTTATTACAAGAATCGCCCGCTTATTTTCTCGTAAAGAAACCAAAGTAGTTGCCCTGCCTACCTGGACAAAGCCTTTCTACGTACATGGCGGCCACCGCATCTTTCAGTTAGACAGTCAGGGAGCCATCTCGGAAATTCCCTTCGATTCTAATCAGCTTCAGCATCGTGGCAATAACCGTTACTGCATCCGCATGGTCAAGGGCCACTCCTACACGACTGCTCTTAATCAAGAGAATGCCGTTAAACAATTCAAAAAACAAGGTTTAGCCATTCTGAAACATGTCTTTACTAACTAGCACGGACGAACTGGTTCCCCTGCTGCCGGTCGATGTGGCCTTTACATTCGACTTGATCAAAGACCACCTCGAAACGGCAGCAGAAGACGTGATCATTCCCCTGATCACTCAGCAGGTCTACGATAAAATCGTGGCTGGAGAATACGGTGAAGAGCACGAACGCCTGATCATGAATGTAAAGCGGGCGGTGGCTAATCTGGGATATCTCAACTACGCTCCCTGGGCTACGGTCCGGATTGAAGATGGAGGTGTCTCGGAGAAAGAAAATGCAGCTCGCATTGATACGCTAGACAGTATACGTCTGTGGTGCATGACTACGGCGGGCCGGGCGATCGAGAAGATCCTGGAATATCTGGAAATGTACGAAGCTGATTTTCCCGAGTGGAAAGAGTCATCCAGTTATACCATCTACTCCGAGCTACCTATCCGGACGGCGATGCAGTTTCAGAAATACGCAAACATCAAAGGTTCTCGCCAGACTTTCCTGGCTTTAGGTCCGGCGATGCGGCGGGTCATTTCTTTTCATTTAAAACCAGCCCTGGGAAATGATCTGTATGAGGAGCTGCTTACTTCAACCAGTGCAGCCATCAAACATCTTAATGAAGAATACGTCCGTCCGGCTCTGGCCCACTATGGCATTTTTTACGGCCTGGATGAAATGGCCCTAACGCTGGATGATCGAGGCATTCTTCAGTTCAATAACACCTCCAGTGGAAAGATGCGGACGTACTTGGCTGCTCAGCAACAGGCCGTAGATACTCTTAAATCTAACATGGGCAAGCTGGGAGAAACGTATCTGGGAATGATGGTAAGCTTTCTGAATGCTAACGCCAGTCAATATCCTTCGTATCACTTACCTACTACTGCTGGAGGAGCCGTTGATAATGACCCCTCACAAGCGGTCATAGGCTTCTATTAGATACATACTACCTATTTAGCGAATAATGTACGTTTAGATATAAATTTAAATAAAATTAAAGGGCATTGCTATATTTGGCAGTGCCCTTTAATCTTACAAACCCATCACTAATTACTACTGCAATGTCAAGCTTAGAACCTTCTGAGAATCCTCCAGTTCCTACGCAATCAAATATCATTCCAATAAGTGAAATATACGAATCATTCCAAGATCACTTAAAAATTGACAAAAATGATAGAATTATATTTTCTGGCAGATTTGGATCGGGTAAAACCTCGTTTTTAAATACATTTTTCGAAGAAAATGCAGATTATATACCAATATTTTTATATCCAGTAAATTATAGCGTAGCTAGTAATGAGGATATTTTTGAATTAATCAAATATGACATACTAATAGAAATATTATCAAATGAAAAATATCAAATTGAATTAGAATCATTAGATTTTTCTGAAATGCTCACATTTCAGTCAATGATTCTGTCAGGAAACTCTGAAATAAAAGAAGCTTTAGAAGAAGCAGGTAAAGAAGCAGCTAAAAAATTGATAGAAAACATACCGGTTGTCGGAAAAAGTATAGTTGATTTTACAGATATAGGTTGGGATTTATTTAAAAAAATAAGATCTGCACATAATAATTATCATACTAAAATAACAGAGGATGATGGAGATAAAATTGAAGACTTTAAAAATAAAATTAGAGAGTCTAGGGGGAATATCTACGAGAAAGACATAATTACTCAAATAATTATAAAATTTATTTCACAATTAAAACAGATTCCTATTAGAGAAACGGAAGAGAAGAAAAAACAAATTGTACTTATAATTGATGATCTAGACAGAATTGACCCTGAGCATATATTTAGATTACTAAATATATTTTCGGCACACGTTGATGAAAGATTTTCAAAAAACACTCAGTCAAACTTTAAGAATAAGTTTAATTTTGATAAAATCATTCTATCATGTGATATCAAAAATATAAGAAATATATTTTCTGCTAGATATGGTCAGCATACTCATTTCTCTGGATATATTGATAAATTCTATTCAGTTCAAATTTTTAATTTCAGTTTGGCCCCATATGCTGAAGAAGTAAGCAGGAGATTGTTAACTAATATAAAAGCTAAAAATATAGGTAAAAAACCTGACGGAAACCCATTTAAAGAATTGCCGTTAGCTGATGCTATTCAAGATTCGTACTATGAAAGTTTTGACTATCTCTTAGTAACCTTGATCGAGTATGATTTAATCAGCATTAGGGATATCAACAAATTGTCTGATAAGTATATGACATTTCCTTCAACTAAGAGGTCTGATGACGTACCAGTATTAAAGATTGATCAATTTGCTGTTATAGTGATTGATTTTTTAAGGTTAATTTATAGCAGCGATGAAGAGATAGAAAATATGCTTTTGATTGCTGACAGATTATTTAAATTTAAAGGACTTAACTATGTAAATATACACAGAGAGACATTGGGATATATAATTGGTAACTATTGTTATCTGAAAAGATTTCCAATGTTTAGACAAAGTGAATATCGCAATAATTCAGATTTAAAAGGCACATTAAATTGGAATGGATACCCCTATACTTTATCTGCTACTCATTACAATGGAAGTTCAAACAGTTTTAATATAGATCAGAAAATATTAAGCGGATCAATTTCCTTTACAACTTATTCTGGTCCAGAAACTCCAGATCATGATCCTGTGAAAGTACATAGAAACTTGGAGCCGACTATTTTTTGGTTTTTAAATGAGTGTAGGGAATCGTATAGATAAAGTTGTCTTTTAAAAGGTTCAAAAGCCGTTCAGGTTCGCATAAAAAACGAACCTGAACGGCTTTTGAGTTTTGTACTCTAATTTTTCCTAATAACAGGGTGTTATTTTTTTGCTTTTTCTTCTGCTTCTAAGCCTTTCTTAATGACTTCATAATAAAGGTCTTTCAAATTTGACTTAACCCCATTTTCTTCTAATTCAAGCTGTTTTCGCTTCATTTTGAGATGAAGTTCATCTGGAACATCTAATGTTATCTTAGCCATAGCATATGTTTTAGTTGCAACAAATGTAGTAGAAAATAATTTACAATATTTGTTGTTATAAATTATTTTCTACTACATTTACAACAACAACTACAATTACAACAAAAAAAAGCCCCGATGCTCGAACATCGGGGCCTAACGTCAAAATCCTAAAATTTTAACGCCTCTTGCGAGAGAGGCACAAAGTTATGCAAAAATCACAGAGCCTAGAACCCATTCTGGTTAAAAACCCGTATACCAATCAGCACATCAACGTCGCCCCCCTATTCGAGTACTTACACAAACAGTCCAGCCCTACGCCACCATCCATCGATCAGATTTCTAATGTCCTAGAAACAGCCATCCGTTTTATAGCCATAGACTGCCGCTTCGAAAACGCTGATCCCAACGACATTTCAAATACATTTTATCAACTCTATACCTTAAGGGATGCCTTCGCTAAAGTGAAAGAATGCTAATAGAATCCTCTGGCTAGAAAGTCAGAGGATTTTTTATTATCTATACAGTATGAAATTAACCTAAAGTCTATATTCAAAATGAAATTCTGGCGTCAAATAAGTGCACTTTCAATCAGGCAAGTGAGTCAACTCTCAATTATTGGGTTCACTTTTATATTTCTAATAGATATATCTTGGCTTATAGTTAATGAATACTCTCTAGAATTAACGGATTTTGGAAAAATACTTATTACTGGACTTATTACTACCGGTATCAACCTGATTTCCAATTATTTGGCTTATAGAAATAAAACTAAAGAAATCAAACTAACTGCTTTTCATAAGGAGACATCTGAAGCACTAAAGACGTTATATTATTTAACTTCTGAGTTACTACACTCAATAGCAGAGTTGAATTCACTTGAGATGAATACACTAACACTTAATACCTATAAACATTTTTTGAAGAACTGCTTAGATAAGAATGATGAATTATTAAAGTTTTACCTAAAAACTAAATTAATAGTGTTCGATTCTAATAATCCCATAAGCATAAAAATTTTCGAAGGAATAGAAAAAATGAGATTTTTACGATCGCCCATTTTAATTGAATACAGAAAATGGACTGAAACTGGTGAATTACAAATTCCAATTGAGGCTATCACTACATTTAAAAGCATTGAGGAAGAAAATGAATCTATAAAAAAAAGTTATTCAGAATTATTAGACAATTTTGGAGATTCTTATGCTGATAAACTTATCGATTTGATTGAAGATATTGAGATGTATTATAAAACATTGTCGAAGTAACTTTGTCTTTTTGTAAAACCCAAAAGCCGTTCATGTTCGCATAAAAAACGAATATGAACGGCTTTTACTTTAATGAGCGGCAGTATCAGGTAGCCCAGAATTATCAGGAAATGAGTGCCTGGCAGCTAGGCATGGTCTTCTGGCTTATCGGTATTGAGAAAATGCCGGTGCAGATCACCCGGTACGTAATCCTGATTATTCTAACCACTGGTAAATGGGATCGGCTTTGTCTGCTCTGGATGCTGCTGGGTCCGAGTCAGCGGCCCAATACTCGCCCCGCTCGCTTCTTATCCCGCATCTTCTGGCCAGAAATCGTCAATGAGCCTGACCGGGAAGAACTACTCTATCTGACTGAATTCGTCTTCACAAATGAGCTTCAGTTGACGGATCAGAAATTTCCAACCATCCGAATTGGCCTGAGAAAGCTATACGGCCCCACGGCTCAGCTCCGGAGCCTGACCTTCGCTCAGTTCTATAATGCCGAAACCTTCTTCTTTCTCTACACCCGGACGAAGGATTTCAAGTGGCTCACGCACCTGGCAGCGGTGCTATATCTGCCGCATGGTGAGACTTGGACTAAAGAAGACGATCCCACTTTCGATGAACGGGTAAAGTTATGCTCAAAGCTCAAAGCCTGGCAGCTCCTATACATTTTCATCTTCTACGATGGCTGTCATTCCTATCTACATACCAAGTATCCCAAGATATTTCCGAAGCCTTCGACCAATCAAACCACATCTAAAAAGCCTAATCCCAGAGAGATACGCGACAACTGGCGGGTACACATCCGGGCCGCAATCGCTAAGGAATACGTCAACCTGCATCACGTCGATCAGGGAATGCTTTACAACGTACTTGATCACCTCCAGTACAGCATCGAGGAAGCCAAACGCATGAAAGAGGAAATTGAAAAATCTAGAAAGAAAAGCTAATGCAGAATATACTTACGACTTACGAAAACTACTTCGCGGACGTGGCCAGTAAGCATCCCGGATTGCCCCATATCACTGGAGATGCCAGAAAAACGGAGTTTTTTACAGTAGCTGAGCCTGAAGAAATCTATAAAGAATTGAAAGCCAGGCTCAATACAACTAAGTTCTGTCTGTTAGTAGATAAGCCGGAACTTTCCACCAGCTCTAATCAGGCCCGACAATTTCACACCAATATGCAAGGGGGTATCGAGCTGATCATCAAGCGAGAGTCTGCTTCTCCAGCCCTGATCTCTGCCCAGCAAAATGAGGCGTTAAATCTGCTCGCTCCGATTGAAGCCCGCATCCGCTGGCAGCATGAGAATAGAAAACTTCCCTTAGGATTTGCCAGAGATTCTTTCCGCACGGTCTTTCTGCATGACAAAGAAAACTCGGTTGTAGGAGCCCGTTTAGAGTTTGCTTTCTTCTTTATCCTGCCTCCCTGTCAGCACGATGCCGCCGCCTGGGGCGATGTCTAACGTCCTTTTTAGGCTGGGGGATTGACCTGATTTTCGCAGAAACAATCCCCCACTACCTAATTAATGAAAGATCATCAACTGGAGATATCCCTGAGCCTATTTACCTTTTTTGGCTGGGGTGCTCTCTTCTCGGCCCTGTTCCACATCGTGGTCGGGGTCCTCACTGCGGTGGCTTCAGCGGCTGCGGTTTATTTCTTCACCAGCTATCTCAAGCGTCGCTTTCCGGATGGCCGTTTAAACGTCCGTTGGCCATGGAAAAATTAACCAAACTCATTGAGATTGCTTTGTCCCAGGCTGGTGTCGAAGAAATCCCCCGTGGCTCGAATCGCGGCGAAAAAGTAGAAGAATATATGAAAGCCACCGGCACTATTCCGCCGGCTGCCTGGTGCGGATGCTTTACCGCCTGGTGCTTCACCGAAGCGGGTTACAAGCTGGATAAAATCTGGCTACTAGCCGCCGCTCGCAACTGGTTCAAGGACTCTACTAAGCTCATTACCGACAAAAAGGATATCCAGCCAGGAGACGTATTCGGCATTTATAATGCCAGGCTCGGAAGAATTGCTCACGTCGGTATTATCGAGAGAGTCGAAAACGGTATCCTGTATACGATTGAAGGAAACACGAATGCAGATGGCAGCCGCGAAGGATATGCCGTCTGTCGCCGTAAACGCTCCATTGCCAAAGTGGCCGCTATAGCCCGTTGGACCTAATCCCCCACCCCTACACTATTATGAAAGCTCTGTTTTTAATCCTTCAGGAAAAACTCTCCAAACTCACCTGGAAGCAGTGGATTGCCCTGGTGGTTTTCGTAACCGCCGTTGTCTTACTCTGCTTCGGAGTGATCGAAGTAGATGACTTTTTCAAACTAGTGGCCTTTGCTGGACTGGCTGACATCCTTTTGTCCTTTGGCCTTTTTTGCCTGGTATTGATTTCCCTTTCCTGTAACCCCAAAAAGCCTTCTATTGAGCAGCAAGCCCGCGACCAGGTGAAGGTAAAAACTTCAAAAAATCATGAAAAAGCTAAAACTGACGTTGCTACTCAGCCTCAGTCTCGCGTGGACAGCACACTCGCAAACGACGCTGAATTCCAAGGCCTCTGGGATTACTTCTCAAAAATTACCAATTAGGCAAGTTCCCGCCGGCTGCGAGCAAAACGACGCTACCTGGTCGCGGATCTACCTGGTCACCCGAATGGAGCGGGACATGAATGCATCGATGCTCGCTGATACGACTGCTGCTCTCCAGGTGATGCGAGCTGAGCAACCTATCAAAGAAAAAGCAGCCAATAAGCTAGGCAAAAAGCAAGGCTTTTGGAAAGGGATTCTTTGGGGGGCAGTAGTCTCAACTGTTTCAACAATCACCACTCTTGTACTTATTAACAGATGAGTTTAAATGCACTTCCGCCGGCGTATGTAACCCATACGCCGGTATTGCTTTCTGACAACCCGATCCCCTATCAATCGGAGATTCTATCTGCTTTTGAGGGAGCGGTTTACCGCCTGGCCATTTACGTCACCACGCCTGACGATACGACAAAGGCCAATAAAAAGAAAATCGTTACGCTCCGCAGTGACCCAGTGGCCGGCGTGATGACGTACAATCTGGATGAAGTAGTGCGGAATCTTCGTCAGTTTGATATCAAAATTCCTGCCTATAATTTCAATGTCTACCAAAAGAGCGAAGGCCATATTTTGTGGATTCTTCCCTATCAGGAAGCGGACGTGGACGAAGATCAGAGCATTAGTTTCCCTCTGGGACCGCTGATGGTCATCAAAGGCGGATCTTCTGACTTTTCTAAAAATGATCTGGCTGATCGCTTCAATGGAGCCTTCCTGTCGAATTTCTACGATTTAGGCCCAAAGCCAGTGCATTATAAACAGCATGACTTTCTCTACTGGGCAGATAACCTCGATGAAAGACCAGGGCGAGTTCGCCTCCGGATTAACTACTTTTTTACCGACGGCACTGATCTGACTGAAGATCAATATGACATCCAGGAATCAGAGCCTTACCAGGTCTACTGCTTTCCGATCGGGCCGGCTAATCTGGGTATCTATGGCCGGTTTGGTAATGTCGATCGATACGAAGTTTGCTTGGTGAATGATCAGGACCGCAGGCTCACGGAAGTGCGTGAATACCTGGTTGATGATTACGACTATGATTCCTTTGAAGTGGTATTCTTCCGTAACTCCCTGGGTTGTTATGAATCGCTCTATTTTTTCGGAAATGATGATAGGTATGAAAGCTACCAAGTCGAAAAAGCCGCCCGTCCCATCAATTACCGTGGCCGGCAGGGAATTGATCTCCGGGTGGAATCCCGACGCAAATTCACTTTCCGTACGGGTCACTATCCGGAGGGCTGGAGCTACGCGTTCCGGGAGCTGCTGCACAGTACCGATATCTACGTGATCGATAAGAATGAATACCTGCCCATTCAAATTGATACGGAAGAAATCACGCTCCGGAGCCGGTCTAATCCCCTGGATACGGCAGAACTCAAATTCATTGAATCCCAAACCAAAATTCACCCCTGATGGTCCGCTTGTCTGTGGGTGGCCAGTACCTGGTACTGCCGCCTGATCTGCGTGGTACGCTGATACTAAAATCTCCCCTCCTGTATCGTCAGCAGGAAGGGAGTCTTTCTTTTCCCTTTACCATTTCAGCTCTGGAGCCGGTGAATCAGGAAATCTTAGGTTTTCCACAACTGCTGGGCTCCCTGAGCCGAGTTTTTGAAACGGCAGCGGTTTTGGAAATTGGCCCGGCTCGCTTTGAAGGAATTCTCCGGATCACGCGGGTATCCACTAAACAGATTGAATGTAGCCTGGCCATTCCACCCGGGAACATCCCGGCTTCTTTGTGGGATAAGAAATTATCGGCTTTTGATTTGGGTACGGTTGTCTATCCAACCGAGACGCTGCCTACTAATTTCTACGCGGCCAATGATCTGGAGGATCTATCGCTTTATAAGTATGATTTGATGGTCAGTCTTCGCAATGGGAACCGCACGTTGAAGGCTGCTACCTACAACTGGGGAACGCCGGACTATGAGTTTTATAATCCCGTCAGTTCACCATTTTGGGCGGATTTTGCCTCTCAAATCAATACGGCCGAACTTGCTGGGATAAAAGCGTACGGGGATAAGACGAATTTTTCGATCTATACTCAAACCTCCGGAGACTGGAAACTATACATTGAAAAGATTGGTGATTTCGTTGGCCAGGGAGCTGTCGAAGTAAAACTCACCAAACGCACCCTTGAATCCTTCAAGTTTTATCGGAATGCCATCGAAGGTGAATTTCCACTCGATCAGGACGAACGCTATTATTTTCCGGTTATTAAAAGTCCGTCCTGGTATTCGAAAGATCAGAACCCGGACTGGAAGGGATATGTGAATAATACGTATGGAGATGGGATTCGCTTTAATTCAGATACCGACTTCAATTCCAATAGCCTGGCTCCTGCCATTTACCTGAAGTGGCTCATTAAAGAAATCTGCAGTAAGGTGGGTTATCGCTTCTTTGATGACTTTTTTGATGAAGATCTATCTCAGCTCATGATCTGGACGAATCAAACCATCGACCGGGCAGCTCCGAATATTCCTATCCCGAAAATCAACGTGTACCAAAAAGAATGGAAGATCGCTGGCCAGCTCCCTGACTGGACACTGGAGGAATTCTCAGACCAGCTTTTTAGTCTGTTTGCTACCAGACTATACTTTGATCCGAATACCCGGATTGCCCGCCTGGTGAGCATGGAGCAGGTGCTGGGTCAAATCATGGTGGCCAATTATGACGATCGCATCTTTGAAGATATTGATATCGAGCTGGTAGAAAAGAAGCCGCAGCAGTTGGCCTTTCAGCTTGACAGTTCCGACGCCTTTGCAAAAGAGCCGGATTTGAAGGTAAAAGATTATAAAACCCTGTTTACCAGGTATCCCCTTGAAGTAGATGAAGAAACAGATCCCGAGCTTCTTCAAACGAAGATTTCGCCCATGGATCAATTTCATAGAATTGTTACGGGGTCTACTCCTCCCAACCGGCGAATGGAAGCGATGATTGATCAGGCCGGTATCAGTTTGTTGTATTCAGACGAAAAGAAGACTAAAGACAGTGCTCGCATTGGATTCAAGTCTTTAAAGCTGCTGATGACCAATTATGAACAGCAAAACACATTGCAGCTGGCCTATACGCTGGATAGCCAACAGGGAAATTATAAACTGGAGTGGAATGGGTATCAGGGACTTTATCAGAAATTCTGGTATCGATACTTTCAGTATTTACAGCATACCTTTTCAGTAAAACTCCCAACCGCCCTGTCTGAAAATGACTTGGCCAGTTGGGAGTGGTATGAAATTAAGTTGTTCAAAGGTCTGAAGTATCTGCCGGCACAGCTGGAAGTAAGCTTTACGCTGAGTGGCATGAGCCCAGTTGCCAACATCACCTGGCAAAAAGTCTGATTACATATTTACAGAATTACAGTTTTTTCCGGAGTTGCTGGCTTCATTTTATTCTGCATAAAATTCATGAGCTGGTCAACTTCGGATTTTTTGTCTTCTTCATTGACGTGCACGTACTTCATCGTTGAGCTGATGCTGGAGTGTCCCAGCAGGTTCTGAAGGTTCTGAACCTGCCCGCCGGCACGCAGATAATTGGTAGCAAAGGTATGCCGTCCGATATGATAGTGCAGGTTCTTATCGATACCCAAAGCCGTGGCCACTACTTTGAGATACTTATTTCCTTTCTGATCACTGGCCGTCTTTCTATTAAACTTCATGATCGCCGTCAACCTGGCCAGCTCCAGAATATGCTCTCCAGCTAACCTTGAGATGGGGATCGATACCCAAACTTTAGAGACAGACTTCGTTTTTTGAGGTTGGATCTCAATTTTTCCCTGAGCTACGAAAAATTGTGATAGTTGCGGGCTGTCCCCAATGGTTTTGATGTCCGATATCCGCAGATCCGTTTCGCATGCCAGTAAAAATCGAAGGAGCCAGACCCGCTGCCGTATCGATAAGCCGGGCGTGGTACGGTAGAATTTCTCAATAGCTTGATATTCCTCCGGAGTAAGGGAAATGACTTTCCCACCCGATTCTTTGAGCTTTACCCGCTCCGACTTTCGACCTTGCAAAAACGGGTTCCCGTGTGCGATCCCATCTTCCATGGCCAGGGAAATATAAGTTTTCAGCGTCCGGAGGTATCGTACAATGGTATTACCGGAAAGCTTCTTACCATCCGGCTTTTTCTTGCCCTTTAGGAATACTTCGTACCGACGGATAAAATCAGGAGTCAACAGGGCCACAGGCAAGAGCTGCCCATTCATGAATTCTTTTAAGGAACCTAACGCGGTCCGTTGAGTACGTGGCGTGCCTCCAGTCAGGATGCCCTGGCGATCCCTCATTTTGATCTTTTGCTCATAGTATTCCAGAAAATCAGTCTTATGATCAAAATTCTGGAATTCTTGCATGGCCGCTTCCATGGTGAGCACCCGGTCAGTGAGCCGAAATACTTTGAATATTTCGTTGAACTTCCCCATTTCGGTTTTGATGATGAGATTAAAGTCATTGACATCCGGATCTTCCTTTGATCGTTTCAAAAGTCTTCCCTGGGCTTCGTCCACCAGTTCGGGTGGCCACTCCAGATTGATTGGTAGCTTCTTGAATTCAGTTCCTATGCCTATCAGCAGATGCAAAGCTGAGCAACCATTCTTCTTGGTGAATTGGTGGTTGAACCGCAGCCCGACGAACGTTTTCATTTTGAAGTGATTTTGAAGTACCCTATACGCGAGAAAAATTTTGAAGTGATTTTAAAGCACGAAAGGGCTCCAAACCTTCGTTTGGAGCCCTTTCAGAGGGTATTTTTTTCACTTCGTGATCCCAGCAGGACTCGAACCTGCAACCTACTGCTTAGAAGGCAGTTGCTCTATCCGGTTGAGCTATGGGACCAGACTCAGCCGGTTTCAGCAATGGTTCACAGAATTCTGGAACTGGTACTGGTCAATGTTTTCGTGTCGGGGTGGCCAGATTCGAACTGACGACCTTCTGCTCCCAAAGCAGACGCGATACCGGGCTACGCTACACCCCGAAAACTCTTTACTTAATCAACTGACAGAAGACTGCGGAGAGGGCGGGATTCGAACCCGCGGTACGCTTTAGGCGTACGACAGTTTAGCAAACTGCTCCTTTCGGCCACTCAGGCACCTCTCCTGTTCCGTTTCGGTCTGCAAATATAGGGTTATAAAATCGCCGAACGCAAGCTTTTCTTGAAAAAAAATCCGTTTTTTGCATTTCTTACCGCTTCCCACTCTATGATTTTTAACCGCGACTGGAGTACCACTGAACTGATTTTCATCGTTTTATTTGCTCTTTTTTACTTCATCTATTTAGGTAGAACCTTTTGGTATGCTCATCAATTAAAAACGTCGGCCCGCTCGCTGGCTCTCAAGTTTTTCCTTCGATCGACTGCCATGGGGGCTCTCGTCATTGGTTTACTGGAACCTTCGTTTGGCGATCCCGAACGCGAACTACAGGCCGTCGGTAAGGATATTTTTCTGGTCGTAGATGTTTCGAAAAGTATGGACGCCACGGATGTACAGCCCTCCCGCCTGCAACGCATCAAGTTTGAGTTGAATCGGCTCATTACAACCTACCCCAGTGATCGCTTCGGAATGATTGTCTTTTCCTCAGGGGCCTACCTGCAATGTCCCCTGACGTTCGATCGTAATGCCTTGACCATTTTTATTGAGTCGCTGACAACCCAGATGCTGTCCGATCAGGGAACCGCTTTTCAGCCCGCTCTCCAGATGGCCCTTGACAAACAATCCACCGATACGCGTTCCAATGCGTCCAGAGTACTGCTGCTCATCAGTGATGGGGAAGACTTCAGCGGGGTGGATGCGAAAACGCTCCGATCCATTCGCCGCCAGGGCATTCACGTGCTTTGTCTGGGCATCGGCACCCGGGAAGGCAGCCGCATTCCCTCGGGCAGCAGTTATGTGAAAGACGAAGACGGCAATTTCGTTCGGACGATGCTTCAGTCGGAACCGCTGGAGAAAATAGCCAGCGAAACCGCCGGGTCTTACTTTGAAATTACTTCCGTTCGAAATGATTTCCCACAACTTACTCAAAGCATTCAGCAGATTGCCGGACGGCTCATTGACCAGCGGAAAGTGGCCATTACGTCCAATCGTTACTACTACTTTGTGATTCTGGCCTTAATTTTGCTAAGCTTCGATGTAATGATTACCGTTCGAACGTTCCGGTTATAAGACCTACGAGTTATGAATATATTCTGGCTGAAAATTGCCATCTGGCTGACCACTCTGGGCTGGCCCAATCAGATTATCCAGCGTAACCAGGCCAAAACTATTGCGGAGACGGCTTACCGTCAGCAGGATTACGATCAGGCGGTAGCGTATTATGAGTACCTGGAACGCACGCAGCTGGTTCCTGAGCCGGATGTTATTCTCAATCTGGCTCATGCGGCTTTTGCAAAAAAGGATACCGCCCTGGCCATTAGCCAGTATCGTCGGCTGGCCCGGGTGTCCGATGCGGGCATTGCTTCCACTGCTTTGAATCAGCTGGGGGTTTTGTTATGTTTTTCGGGAGACACCCTTCAGGCGGAGAGCCAGTTTCAGGAGGCTTTAGTCCGTAATCCGGATAATGATCAGGCTCGTTTCAATTACGAGCTGGTCCGGCGGCACCATAAAACACCCCCGGCCGGAAGCCCGCCCCCCGAGCCCCCCCGCTCTTCCGAAACGCCACCGCCGCCGAGTCAGTCCGCCGAAGTGAAAGTATCCACCCGAAAGGAACAGATTTTAAAGTCGCTGAATCAATACAACCTGACGGAAGAACAGGCCACCCGACTGCTGGAAGCTTCCCGAAATCAGGAAATTCAGTACATTCAGCAGCATCCGCACAAGCCCGAAAACTCCGTGGAAACCAAAGAAAAATGGTAGTTTTCGGATTTTATTGAAAACGACGCATTAGTAATAAACCGGGTTTCGGTCTTACCAGTTGGCATTTGACGCTCTACTGGTTAATTTCGCGACCTGTAACTTATTTTCAGGTTCATGCCTATCTCCCGTACTGATTTTCAATTTCCAGGTCAAACCGGCCTGTACCATGGCAAGGTTCGTGACGTATATTTTTTCGAGGATTACCTGCTCGCCATTGCCTCTGACCGCATCTCGGCATTTGACGTCATTCTGCCTCACCCGATTCCTTATAAAGGACAGGTACTGAACCAGTTGGCGGCTCACTTCCTGCGGGCTACGGCAGATATCGTTCCCAACTGGTTACTGGAAGTTCCGGACCCCAATGCAAGTTTCGGCTGGCGTTGTGAAGCCTATCCCGTTGAAATGGTTGTTCGCGGGTACCTGGCCGGGCACGCCTGGCGTACCTATCGTTCCGGGAAACGGGTCTTGTGCGGGGTTACTTTACCCGAAGGACTGAAAGAAAATGATCGCCTGCCCGAGCCCATCATTACACCTACCACGAAAGCTCACGAAGGACATGACGAGGATATTTCCCGTGAGGAGATTCTGAGTCAAGGTCTGATTTCCGAAGAGGAATATTCCCAACTGGAACAATATACACTGGCTTTGTTTGAACGCGGCACCCAGATGGCTGCCGATCAGGGACTGATTCTGGTGGATACCAAGTACGAATTTGGCAAGCGTGGTACGGAGATTTACCTGATTGACGAAATTCATACGCCCGACTCCAGCCGTTATTTTTACGCCGAAGGATACGCCGAACGGCAGGCAGCGGGCGAAGCTCAGCGACAGCTTTCGAAAGAATTTGTCCGCGAATGGCTGATTGCCAATGGATTTCAGGGACAGGAGGGCCAAACGGTTCCCGAAATGTCCGAAGAATGGATCAATCAGATTTCTCAACGCTATATTGAGTTATTCGAAAAAGTAGCCGGAGAAACGTTTACGCCGACACCCGACCCGAACCCCTTGGCCCGTATCGAACTAAATGTGAACCAGTTACTAGCCTCACGCGCATAAGTCGTTGTTAGTAATTCGTTGCTTGTAGTTAGAAAATTAACTTTTGCAGGATTTCACCTGACAACCAATAACCATCAACTAAAAACCGTAAAGAACGATGGATTTAAAAATTGAAAAAAATCAGCAGTACGTATTGATTGACATCCCACAGGCGAGCATTGATACCGACGCTTCTCAGGCTCTTTCCAAAAGCGTCGCTTCTCTTTGGAAAGAAGGATATACCAACATTGTCATTGACCTCAATCAGGTTCAATCCGTCGAGCAGGATGGTTTCTCGGTTTTACGAAAAGCCAATGAATTATGCCTTAGAGACGGCGGTATTTTTATTCTGGTAACGAAAGATGAGGAGTTAACGGAAGCACTCGACGAGGCCAAAATCCGTGACCTGACGATTCTTCCCACCGTAGAAGAAGCCGTAGATGCCGTCTTTATGAATGAACTGGAAGGCGAATTCCGCGAAGAAGAAGACGATGAATACGATTACGGCGGGAGTGCTGATGAAGAAGGCAGTTCCACCACTAAGGACGAAGAATATTAATAAAAAAGCCGGCCCCAGGGTCGGCTTTTTTGATTCAGGAATAATTCTTTTCTTGCCCATTCCAACACAAACGAAAGGAATAAGCTTTGCAATTTCAGGTTACTATTCTAGGAACGGGTTCCGCAACACCGACGCTTCATCGTAATCCCACTGCTCAATGGCTTACGTACGAAAGCGAACATTTTCTGGTGGATTGCGGAGAAGGTACGCAGCTTCAGTTGCTTAAGCATAAAATGCGGCTGAGCCGGCTATACACGATTTTTATTTCGCACTTACACGGGGATCATTACTTTGGTCTGTTCGGGTTGCTGACCAGCATGAGCCTGGCTCAACGGCAGGAACCGTTGGCCATTTACGGCCCTCACGGTCTGGACGAGATCATTACCACGCATTTCAAATACTCCGATACGCGGCTGACCTATCCGCTGCAGTTTCATCCGACCAATCCCCATCAGCAGGAGCGTATTTTCGAGAATGAACACCTGACCGTTGAAACCATACCCCTAAAGCATCGCATTGCGTGTACGGGCTTCATTTTCCGCGAAAAACCTAAAAGGCGTAACCTCATCAGAGGGTTGGTTCCGGAGAAAGCCGTACCCGAGGAACTCGTTCAGCTTAAGTCAGGTAAAAACATTTATCATCCGGACGGTACTGTTAAATACAGTTTTGAGGCCTTAACCACGCCTCCCCCGCCCGTACGGAGTTACGCATTTTGCTCCGACACCTTATACCTGCCCGAACTGGCGGAAGTGGTGAAGGGCGTAGATGTTTTATACCACGAAGCCACGTTTGCCAATGACCTCCACGAACGAGCGTTGCGAACGAATCACTCGACGGCGGGACAGGCGGCTATGGTTGCCAGGGACGCTCAGGCGGGACAGTTACTCTTAGGCCACTTTTCTTCCCGATACCGCGAAGTAACCCAGATCTTACGGGACGCCCAGGAAATATTTCCCCAATCCATTCTGGCGGAAGAAGGGAAAACCTATGAAATCGGAACGCATCCGGTTAGTAACGATCATCAGATTTTTTAATCTTCCTCTTTCATAAATCTTTCGTAGAACTTAAGGGAAACGGCTCTTTTTTGTCGTTTTCCCTAAGTCAGCTACGTACGCTTCGGTAGAAACAGGCTGATGAATCGTCTCCTGACTTTCTTATTTCCAAACCGAATGAAATCATTACTTCTCACGGCCCTATTCATTAGTTTCAGCTGGTTGAGTCAGGCACAGGACCTCTCCTGGGCCAACCAGGTTGGAGCGAAACAATTTCCCTCCGCTTCGAAAGAATACAGCGTCAACGCCTACGGAGCTAAGGGCGACGGAAAAACGCTGAACACCCGAGCCATTCAGAAAGCCATTGACCTCTGTGCTCAGCAAGGGGGCGGAATCGTCACTTTCAAACCTGGCAGTTACGTGACGGGAGCCTTATTCATCAAGGACCGTGTGCACCTCAGGATTGATAAAGACGTCCTTATGCTGGGGAGTGAAAACCTGGCGGATTATCCCGACATCGATACCCGGGTGGCCGGCATCGAAATGAAGTGGCCCGCGGCTTTGTTTAACGTGATGAATGTAACAAATGCCGCCGTTACGGGCGAAGGTACGGTGAATGCCCGCGGTAAATTCAACTGGGATTTATACTGGAAAACCCGGAAAGAGTACGACGAAAAAGGCCTCCGCTGGATTGTGGATTACGACGTCAAACGCGTACGTACCTTCCTGGTACAGAATTCCAGTGACATTACGCTGAAAGGCATTACTTTTAAAAATGCTGGCTTCTGGACCGTTCAGTTGCTCTATTCAACCCGGCTAACCGTAGACGGAGTCATCATTCGCAATAACGAAGATGGAAGCGGCCCCAGCACCGACGGCGTGGATGTGGATTCTTCAACCTGGGTTTTAGTACAAAATTGCGATATCGACTGCAATGATGATAACTTCTGTTTAAAATCCGGTCGGGACTGGGACGGACTTCGGGTGAATAAACCCACCGAATACGTAGTGATTCGCAAATGTATCGCTCGTCGCGGAGCGGGCTTAGTTACACTAGGCAGCGAAACCTCCGGCGGAATTCGTCACGTATTGGCAACAGAGTTAGTGGCGAAACATACCGATAATGGCCTGCGGATCAAATCGGCCACCACGCGGGGCGGCACCATCGAAGATATTCATTTTGAAAACTCTCAGATGGATTCGCTGAACACCGCCTTTCAGTTTAACCTAAACTGGTACCCCGCCTACAGTTACTCCACTTTGCCCGCGGGTTATACCTACGAAACCATTCCTCCGCACTGGAAAGCGATGTTACAGAAAGTAACTCCGGCTGAAAAAGGAACCCCGTACGCCAAGGATATTTACGTAAAAAACGTGACCGTAACGAATGCCAAAACGGCTTTTGCAGCGACAGGACTGGAACAATCGCTCTTAAAAAATTTCGTGTTTACGGATTCGAAGGTAAGTGCCAGTGAAATCGGAGTTCTGGAACATACGGCTGACTGGAAATTCAACCAGTTCAACCTTCAGATCACTAAAAAGCAGGCTGACAAAGGCAACGGTGCCAAAGAAGACGAAGAGCGGCTGAAGTAATCCCGCCTTCCAGCTAGCGTTACCCCAAAAGACACGACCTTCCGGGCCGTGTCTTTTTTTGGTCAATACCTCGAAAATTTCAGAAATGAACTCATTTTCCTACTTTTTGTTAGGCATACGGAAAGATTTTATACAGAAAAGATAGATTTTTTTCCAAAAAACTTACTTAGAAGCTTAATAAAACCTTAAATCAGTAATTTCAGCAATTTAGTTTCCATTTCAGCTAAATCCACAACTTCAAAATCAGCGTTTTTAAATTTTCAATTTCATATTCGCTAAATTGAAAACCTTTAAATGTAATTATCAAATTTTTAACGATTTTGCGGTTTTATTAATAATATGATAATCCTAACTGAAAATTTCATTATTTCTGCACTTAAGAAATAGTCCAAATATTATATGGCTAAGTTGATTTTTTACCAATTATTTTTTGCATTATCTTAGCAGACCAGTTTAAAATCTGTTGTTCTTAAAGTTAATGATACGGATTTTCTTCTGAGCCCTTTTTCCTGATTGCATTACCGATTTTTGAATTTTTACCGAGCAAACCGTTAGGGATATGTCAAACCAGCCTAACCAGCAACCACTGGGCCTCTATCGCCCTGAATTTGAGCACGATGCCTGTGGCATTGGCTTCATTGCCAATATGAAAGGCCGTAAATCGCACCGCACGGTTCGCGATGCTATCCAGATTCTGGAACGCATGGATCACCGGGGTGCCTGCGGCTGTGATCCAAACTCCGGTGACGGAGCGGGTATCCTGTTACAGATTCCTCATGAATTTTTCCTGAAAGTATGTGCCAAAGAAGGCATTAGCCTTCCGGCTTCCGGCGATTACGGCGTGGGTATGACCTTCTTCCCGAAGGATGACGCCGTTCGCAGAGAATGCAAGGAAGTCATTCACCGTCAGGCTCTTGAATTAGGTCTTGAGATTCTGGGCTACCGCATTGTGCCCGTCAATAACACGGACATTCAGGGTGCCGATTCAGGTGATTCCGAGCCTCAGATGGAGCAGTTATTCATTCGCAAACCCGCTCACCTCACGGGAGAGCTGGATTTCGAACGGAAACTGTACGTATTCCGTCAGTTAGTGACCCGCGTGGTTAACGAAGCAGTGCGTGGCGTGAATGAGAAGTTTTATTTCTCGTCACTTTCCAGCCGTACGATCATTTATAAGGGTATGCTCACCACGATGCAAACCCTGCCTTATTTCCTTGATTTACAGAATGAATCGGTGACGTCCGCTTTTGCGATCGTTCACAGCCGTTTCTCTACCAATACATTCCCCGAATGGAAGCTGGCTCAGCCCTTCCGTTTCATTGCTCACAATGGCGAGATTAATACCGTAAAAGGTAACGTCAGCTGGTTCAAGGCTACTTCAGCCCTGTTCAAGTCAGACGCTTTTTCGGATGAAGAACTGAAGATCATTCGCGAAGCCCTCTGTCCTGCGGGTCAGTCGGATTCGGCGAACCTGGATAATGCCATTGAGTTATTGTACCTCGCGGGTCGTTCCTTACCTCACGTGATGATGATGCTGATTCCCGAAGCCTGGGACGGCAACACGGAGATGGACGAACAACGCAAAGCATTCTACGAATACCACGCGGCCCTGATGGAGCCCTGGGATGGCCCGGCTTCAATCTCGTTCACGGACGGTAAGCTCATCGGTGCGACGCTGGATCGGAACGGTCTGCGTCCGAGCCGCTTCTGGGTGCTGGATGACGATACCGTTATTCTTTCTTCGGAAGCCGGAGTTCTGGACATTGATCAGTCCAAAGTCGTTTCCAAAGGTCGTCTGCAACCCGGTCGTATGTTCGTCGTGGACATGGAGCAGGGTCGCATTATTCCTGACGAAGAACTGAAATCAGAAATTTGTGCGTCTCAGCCTTACCAGAAATGGCTGAATAAGTACAAAATCACACTGAACGATCTGCCCGAGCCTAAAACGGAGTGGAATACCCCATACGATAAGGATCTGGTTACCAAACAACAGGTGTTCGGAATGACGACGGAAGACGTTCGGATCATTCTGACCCAGATGGTAGAGACGGGTAAGGAAGCCCTCGGCTCCATGGGTGTGGATACGCCTCTGGCCATCCTTTCCGATCAGAGTCAGCACCTGAGCCATTACTTCAAGCAATTGTTTGCCCAGGTAACCAACCCTCCCATTGACCCCATCCGCGAGCGTACGATTATGTCGCTGATGAGTTACGTAGGGGGTTATGGCAACATTCTGACGGAATCACCCGAACACTGCAAAGTGCTCGAACTGCGTCAGCCAGTGCTAAATAACACCGAACTCGAAAAGATTCGGAACATTGATACGCGTCACTTCACGAACAAAACGGTGTACATCACCTTCCGGGCCAATGGCGGCGAAGGTGCTCTGAAAAAAGCCCTGAAACGGATCTGCGAAGACGTAGAATACGCCGTGAATGACGATTACCAGATCATTACGCTATCAGATCGTGGCGTCGATTCCAACCACGCTCCCATTCCATCCTTACTGGCGACGTCAGCCGTGCATCAGCACCTGATTCGCAAAGGATTACGGGCCAAGGTTGGTCTGATCGTGGAAGCCGGAGACGTATGGGAAACGCATCACTTCGCTACCCTGATTGGTTTCGGTGCGGCAGCGGTGAACCCTTACATTGCTTTCGAGACGATTTCGAACATGCGGGACAAAAATCTCGTATCCGTTCCTTACGATTTCGATAAACTCTGTGCCAATTACACCAAGGCGGTGAACGGTGAACTGCTGAAGATTTTCTCTAAAATGGGAATCTCCACGCTTCAGAGTTACCAGGGTGCTCAGATTTTCGAAGCTCTGGGTATTTCTAAAGATGTAGTGGATGAGTACTTCACGGGCACGGTTACCCGCATTGGCGGCCTGAACATTGAAGGTATCCAGACGGAAGTACTGATTCGTCACCACCAGGCCTTCCCCGAAGTGCACGTGGGTAATCCCCGTCTGGAAGTGGGTGGTTTCTACCAGTGGAAACACCGGGGTGAATTCCACTTGTTTAATCCCGAGACGGTTCACGCCCTGCAACAGTCGACGAAAAAGAACGATTTCGAGTTATTCAAAAAATACACCAAGGCCATTGACGATCAGACGCAGAAAACCGCTACGTTACGCGGTCTGCTCGATCTGAAATTCCTGCCTCAAACGGAGTGGCTGAAAGACGAGGAAGTAGAGCCCATCGAAAGCATCATGACGCGTTTCGCTTCGGGTGCGATGTCTTTCGGTTCAATTTCCTGGGAAGCTCACTCGACGCTGGCCATTGCGATGAACCGCATTGGCGGAAAGTCCAACACGGGTGAAGGTGGTGAAGATCCGAAACGTTTCTATACGGTATTCGAAAACGGTGATTCGATGAACTCTGCCATTAAGCAGGTGGCATCCGGCCGTTTTGGAGTAACGATGGAATACCTGACGAACGCCAAAGAATTACAGATTAAAATGGCTCAGGGAGCGAAACCTGGTGAAGGTGGACAGTTACCCGGCCATAAAGTAGATGCCTGGATCGGTAAGACGCGTCACTCCACGCCCGGCGTAGGTCTGATTTCGCCTCCTCCTCACCACGACATTTACTCGATTGAAGATTTAGCTCAGCTGATTTTTGACCTGAAAAATGCGAACCGTCAGGCTCGTATCTCGGTGAAACTGGTGTCGGAAGCCGGAGTTGGTACCGTCGCCACGGGTGTAGCGAAAGCTCACGCGGATCACATTCTGATCGCCGGACACGATGGCGGTACGGGAGCTTCTCCCCTGTCGTCGATTCGTCACGCGGGTCTGCCCTGGGAACTTGGGTTAGCTGAAACGCACCAGACGCTGGTTCGGAACCGCCTGCGTGGCCGCGTAACGATTCAGACGGATGGTCAGCTGAAAACGGGTCGTGACATTGCGATTGCTGCCTTGTTAGGAGCCGAAGAATTCGGTGTTGCCACGGCTGCTCTGGTAACGATGGGTTGCATCATGATGCGGAAGTGTCACCTGAATACCTGTCCGGTTGGGGTAGCTACGCAAAACCCTGAACTCCGTGCCTTATTTACGGGCGACGCTGATCACGTAGTGAATCTGTTCCAATTCCTGGCAACGGAGCTTCGTGAGTACATGCGTAAGCTTGGTTTCCGCACGATTCCTGAAATGGTAGGTCACGTGGAACGACTGAAAATGCGGGAAGGCGTTCAGAGCTGGAAAGCCAAGACCGTTAACCTGAAGTCGATTCTTTACCGCGATCCAATGTACGATACCGAACCTATGGTGAAAGTAGAGGAGCAGGATCACGGACTGGACGTTCAGCTGGACTGGGCAATGATCGAGTCTGCAAAAGCCGCTCTTGAGAACCAGGAAAAAGTAACGGGTGAATTCAATATCATTAACGTGAACCGTACCGTGGGCACCATGCTCTCGAACGAGATCACGAAGAAATACAAAGCCAAAGGGTTACCCGCCGGAACGATCCATTACAAATTCCGTGGAACGGCCGGACAAAGCTTCGGTGCGTTCGCTACGAACGGCATGAAGCTGGAACTCGAAGGAGATGCCAATGACTACGTAGGTAAAGGTCTTTGCGGAACGGAACTTATCATTTACCCCGACCGCAACATCCGCCCCGATTTCATTCCTTCGCAAAACAGCATCGTGGGTAACGTTTGTTTCTACGGAGCTACATCCGGGGAAGCTTACATCCGCGGCATGGCCGGCGAGCGTTTCTGCGTTCGTAACTCCGGTGCAAAAGTAGTCGTGGAAGGAATCGGCGATCACGGTTGTGAATACATGACGGGTGGTCTGGTGATTATCCTGGGTAATACGGGTCGGAACTTTGGTGCTGGTATGAGCGGTGGCGTGGCTTACGTCTGGGACAAAAACGGAGACTTCGCCGAGAAAGTTAACCCCGAGATGATTACCCTGGAGCATTTGACCAGCGAAGACCACAGCATCCTGCGGATGTACGTAGACAAGCACCTCGCTTCTACGCAGTCCAAAGTGGCGGCTACGGTCCTGGATAGCTGGGATACTATTGCCGATCAGTTCGTGAAAGTAATGCCTACTGATTTCAAAAATGCTCTGGCCAACAAGGGTATTACCCTCAGTGATCAGATTGCGAATAAAGAAATTGTGTACGGTGACTTCGTAGCTGACGTGCTGGCTAAATAATTCGGACGGAGGGGATCCGGCAACGGATTCCCTCTTCTCCTCCCCTGATTTACTTTTCCAAATTGATCATTCCTTACTGCCCCGGCAGTGATTACAATATAAGACAATGGGCAAACCAACTGGTTTTCTGGAATTTACGCGTGAAGTACCCACCAAGCGTCCGGTTGCTGAGCGTAAACTTGATTACAAGGAAATTGATATTGATCTGTCTTTTGAGCAGGTGCAGACGCACAATGCCGCCCGCTGCATGGATTGCGGGATTCCTTTCTGTCACAACGGCTGTCCACTGGGAAATATCATTCCTGAGTTCAATGACGCGGTGTACGAAGGAAACTGGGCTTTGGCGTACGAAATTCTGAGTTCAACGAATAACTTCCCCGAATTTACGGGTCGTATCTGCCCCGCTCCCTGCGAGTCGGCTTGCGTGCTGGGAATTAATAAACCCGCCGTTACGATTGAATACATCGAGAAATCGATCATCGAATACGCGTTCTTAAACAATCTGGTTAAACCCGTCATCATCGACGAAAAAGACCGTTCAGGAAAAACGGTAGCGGTCATCGGCGGTGGCCCGGCGGGTCTGGCGGCGGCGGCTCAGTTGAACAAAGCGGGTCACTGGGTAACCGTTTACGAACGGGCCGATCAGGTAGGTGGACTATTACGTTACGGCATCCCCGATTTCAAACTGGAAAAATGGACGATTGACCGCCGCGTAGAAGTCATGAAAGCCGAAGGCATCACCTTCAAAACGGGTGTTAACGTCGGTGAAGACATCTCCGGTTCAGAGTTGCTGGATCAATACGATTTAGTGTTACTCTCGGGTGGATCAACGGTCGCTCGGGGTATCAATAAAACCTGGGATGGCAAAGATGTCATTGGTTGGGATACGTACCTGAACAAAGGCGTTCATCCAGCGATGGAATTCCTGAGCCAGCAGAACAAACGGGTGGCTAACCTGGACCGCGTGTACGATCACCGCGGAGCGAAATACCAGAATGGCGAGTTACTGGCCACGGGTAAAAAAGTAGTCGTCATCGGCGGCGGTGATACGGGTTCTGACTGTATCGGAACTTCTAACCGTCACAGTGCGGCAAAGGTAACCCAGGTAGAAGTGATGCCGGAACCTCCGAAAGATCGCCACCCCGGTACGCCCTGGCCGCTGTGGCCCAATATGAAACGCACCAGTACGTCTCACGACGAAGGTTGTGACCGCCACTGGAGCATCTCTGTGAAGGAATTCATCGGTGACGGCGAGAAGTTAACGCATTTGCGTATTGCCGACATCGTTCTAACGGTGGTTGACGGAAAAGCTCAGAACGTCGAGCAAAACGAACGCGTCATTGAATGCGACCTGGCTCTGATTGCGGCTGGATTCTTACACCCTCAACGCGAAGGTTTGTTAGCTCAACTGGCAGAAAATGGTCTGGAGTTCGATCCTCGCGGAAACGTTCTCTCCGAGGATTATCAGACGGGTATTGATAAAGTATTCGTCGCGGGAGATATGCGTCGCGGACAATCGCTGGTAGTTTGGGCCATTTCTGAAGGTCGGGAAGCCGCTCGGGCGGCCGATTGTTACCTCAACGGTGGCACTTCGAAACTTGAAGCCAAAGCGAAGTCTATGTTCTCAGTTGTCTAGATTGCTGAGATTTTTATCATCACGTAAAAGCGGTTACCAGACAGATCTGGTAACCGCTTTTACGTGATGATAGTATTTAAAAAATTCGGCTAGTGTTTAGTGCGTAGAAACTCACCTGTACTGGTCACACTTTTTCGTTGAAAATTCATTAGTATTTTATTGATAATCAATAAAAACTAATCTACCCCAGACGCAATGAATCGGCGTCTCTACAAAGGATTTTCTTACAAACGTAGAGACAGACGTTTATTGATGGTGGCTCAGCCGGGAAATGAAAATAATTGAAAGGTATTAAAACCGCCTCTACCCAGACGCGATACATCGACGTCTCTGCATGAACCTGGAAGGCAATCGAACCAGCCTGATCACGCCAACCTTGTGACTTTAACGTTCGCGGTACCTATAACACAGGAGCCGCTGGCCGTCACTTACGCTCTTTCGGATTTACAATCCGAAAGCTATCTGTAAAGGATTTATAATCCCCTACAGTCTTGCTACAGCAAAAGTACTCTTTGCCATCACTACAACACCGGAGCTGCGGGCTGTCGGGTAAAGATCATTTTTGCCTGCACGTAAGGAACCGTAGCGATGGCCAGCATCGTAACACCAATGAGAGCCGCAATCACCAGGTAATAATCCATTGAAAAAAGAGTTTGCGTCTGAAGATCCACCGTTTGTCCAAGTAACTTATTAGCCATTAATCCCGCCTGATCGGACGCAATCCCTTGATGAATCAGACTTTCCTTATACTGCGTTAGTCGCTGAACCGCGTGAGGATTGGTTGCCGTAACCGAATCCTGCAGGCGATGGTAATGAATGCTTTTAGAAAACAGACGGGTAAAATTCAGTAAAGCCATACTGAGACTGAAACCCGTGTACCGTACCAGAATACCCACGGCGGAGGCCGAAGTGCTGATGGGAGCCGGAACCGCCGAAACGTAATAATTGATAATCGGAACCATCAGCGTAGCCGATCCCAAACCTTGTAAAAACAGGGGAATTACATAATACAAGGGCTCCGCGGTATTGGAAAAAAGACTGTACATCCAAATGTGAAAGATGCCTAAAAAAGCAAAACCCGTCAGCAGAATCAGACGCAGACTTTTTTTCTGCAACACGAAACGGGACACCACAAAAGACCCCACTACAATGCCCCCCAGATTCACCAGCATCAGTTCAGCTACGTGAATGGGATCCATTTTCAGGGCTGTTCCGAAGTAAGACGAAGTTAAACTCAGAGCTCCCCGGCATACGTAGAAAACCAGCAAAATCACTAACCCAAGCCGAAACGAGGTACTTTTAAATACCTCCAGACTAATGTAAGGCCGTTTCAACGCTCTCTGACGAAGGATGAACAGGAGCAGTAAACAGACATTCAAAAGCAGACAAAAGACTATTCGGGGTGAATCCAGCCAGTTTTCCTGCTGACCGTACACCATCATATATCCCCAGCTAACCAGAGCCGGAACTAATAAAACGAAGCTGATCCATTCCACCTGTACCAACGGAATGCGGCGTTTGAGACGGACGTTATTCATGATTCCCAGCAACAGTAAAGCACCGGGAATCTGCAGGTAAATCATCAGCTTAAACAGCACATTGAACTCGACATATTGCAAAGCCCAGGACACAAAAACGGTAGACAGGGGAGCCGAGGCCAGTAACATGCCGTAGAAAACGGTATAGCCCATCACCCGAATCCGCTCCGAAGTCATGCGGGAAAAGATCAGATTCATGGATGTAGCAATGACTCCGCTGATACAGATTCCCTGCATAAACCGCAGTACATACAGATACGCCGGTTCGCGAACGAAATACAGCAGAAAATTCAGTCCAATGGTCAGACAAAGGCCGATCAGAAAATAGTGTTTGGCCATAAAGTAACTCACCAGCCGCTGTTCCAGTGAGAAAAAGCTGGCCAGTGCTACGTAATACACCAGCACCGAAAACTGTACATCGGCGGGTTCGATTCCGTAAAACCCAACGGTTTCGCTGATATTACCTGCAAAAATACCCAGCAGAAACATGGCGGGCATGATGACCATGAATATCGTTCCGCGAATGAGCCACTCCGGTACCCAGTTCTTAAAAATGGGAATTTTCTCGTTCATCTCAGGCTCCTTTCTTGATGGTTACCACGGCATTCATTCCGGCCCGCAGCTCATGGGTTTTCTTAAGATTATCGGTTAATTTGATACGAACCGGCACCCGTTGAATGATTTTTACGAAGTTGCCCGTTGCATTATCCGGCGGTAACAGGGAAAACCGGGAGCCCGTCGCGGCCGACAGCGAAACGATTTCTCCGTGGAAAACTTCCCCGGGAAAAGCATCGGTTTCGATGTCTACGGTCTGCCCCAGGTGCATGTGTCGTATCTGAGTTTCTTTGTAGTTAGCTACCACCCACTTCCCTTCTTCCGAATCTACCATAAACGCCAGCGTTTGCCCGGCCTGAATCAGCTGCCCTTTCTGAATGGATTTCTTACCCATTTTTCCATCGTAAGGAGCGGTAATGACAGCGTAAGAAATTTTCAGATTAATCTCATCCAGCACCGCCTGCCGACGTTTGATTTCGGCCCGAGCTACGGCTTTCTGAGCCGTAATGTCATCCGTTTTCGATAAAGACGTTTCGTAGGATTTCTGCAGGGCTTCGTATTCTGACTTTGCCACATCCAGAGCCATTTTTACATTTTCGAACTGCTGCGGCGTGATGGATTCCGTAGCCAGCAACTTCTCGTAACGCTCAAAATCCTGCTGTTGCTTGAGCAGGCGAGCCTTAGCCGCTCCAATCTGCAACTGGTTCACCACCGCATTTTTATCCGAAGTGATGGTATTGCTACTCAGCACGCCGATTTGAGCTTTGGCCGTCATTAAGGCTGCTTCCGCTTCGGCTTTCTGAATCCGGTATTCATCGTCATCAATGACCACGAGCGTATCTCCTTTTTTAACTTCCTGATCATCCTCGTAATAGACGTTACGAACGTAACCCGTGATCCGACTGGTGACGGGGTTAATGTACTCGTCAATCTGGGCATCATTCGTGGCTTCGAAATGATACAAATCCCAGACAGTAAAGCCCCCCCAGGCGATTAAGGCAACGATGATAACTCCCGCCACCCAGGCCGTCACGCGGGTGATTAACTGATCCGTACGGGTATATTTTGACGTGTTCATGACTATAGTTTTCCTAAGGTATTTAACAGGTGATAGTATTGAAGCCGGGCCGCCAGACGAGCCGAAGCCAGGTCGTACTGGCTTTGCAGTAACTGCGTATCCGCGTCCAGCAAATCGGTTAATAAAGACAGTTGATTGAAGTACATGTTATGCACAATGCGGTAATTCTCGGCGGCCTGTTTCGTGCTTAATTCCGACACGTCAATGCGATGCAACGCTTCTCCGTAACGTACATACGCTTCCTTAACGGCCTGTTTGACCCGATCTTCCTGATCGGATTCAATGATCTGCTGCCGTTGAATTTCAACCCTGGCCGCCTGCTCCCGGTGCTTGTTATGATAGAGAGAGGAAAGCGAATACGAAGCTTTGAGTCCCGCCATGCCAAAACCGTAGAGGGCTCCCGCGTAGGGATAAAAAGTGATCTGCGGATAGGCATAGGTGTACTCCGCAAAAAGTCCGACTTTAGGTTTATAATCCGCCTGGACTTCTTTGAGACGCAACTCACTGATTTGCTTTTGTTTACTGGCAATTTTCAGCTGGTAGGCATGATCAAAGGCTTCGTCCAGAAAGGAATCGTAGCCTTTGGCCAGCGAATCACTGGCCGGAAGCGGGGTTGGTTTCAGGACAGTCTCATCGGGTAAGCCAATCATTAAATCCAGCTTCTGATTCGTAATCAGGATGGAATTTTCAATTTCATGAAGTGTCATTTTCTGGCGGGAAACCTGCAGCTCCGCCCGCAACAAATCGCTTTTCAACACGACTCCATTCGTATGTAACTCCCGAATGTCAGCCAGTCGCTTTTCAGCTTCTTCGATGTTTTTCAGCATCAGATCCTTATAAATCAGATTTCGCTGTAAGTCCAGATACACCGATGCTACCCGGAGTTTTACTTCCGATTGAATCTGATTTTTTTCCTCCTCCACCAGCGTATGTTCCGTCTCTTCAGCTTTGATTCGGGTCTGGAGCTTTTTACCCTCGTACACATTAAAGTAAGCCTCGGTTTTTAACTGGAAGAAGTTATGCAAAACGGGATATTGGGATGGAGCATTCAGAATCCCCCGTTCGTAAATAGGCAGGTTACTGACCCGGGCGTACTGCGTACTGGCTCCTAACTCCGGCAGCCGTTCGCTTTTGGTTTGCTCAAGTTTTTCATGACTGATTTTGACGCGAAGGTTTTGCTCCTGAATGGTTTTGTTAAATTGTTCCGCTTTTTGCCAGGCTTCCGAAAGCGATAAGGGTTGTTCAGGAGGGGTGATTTGAGCCTGAATAGTGACCAGGCTTAGGAGCCACATCACGATGACTCGACGTACTGATTGCATTGCGTTTTCTCGTTTACATCCGATACGCAAAATTAGAATAATGCAAAATGAACGGTTTTCTATAAATTGCCAATTATTTATTCATTCCGGCCAAACCTTTTTTTCTGTGAATAGCTATACTACTGGATATCTGAACAACATTGATTTATTCCAAGATTCTATTTACTTAATCAACCAGAAGCAGGAACAGACATTCCCCTATCATCATCATCAAAAAGGACAATTTACGTACATCGAAGGAGGCATTTCCTATCTGAATACCAGAGATAAAGCCTATTTTTTGCCCGCCCGCCATTACATCTGGATTCCACCGCAGCTGGAGCATTTTGTCTTGCATACGTCTTCAACCCTGAAGGTAGCCAATATTTATTTTACGAATGAAGACGATCTGACGCATCCCTTTTTCAGTAAAATGGGCATCTATCCGGTGAATGATCTGTTGCTGGAAATGCTGATTTTCACCGAACGCTGGAGCCAGACCATTCGTCCCGGCGGATTCGATTATGAGTTTCTGATGACCTTAAAGCACTTATTACCGGAAATTAGTCAGCATCCGCTCCCCATTGCCCTGCCCACCACGCATCACGAGCGACTGGTACCCGTGCTTGAGTATCTGCAACGAAACGTTTCACAGCCGTTGCATTTGCCGGAAGTAGCTCATGAATTCGGCTTAAGTGCCCGAACGCTCTCCCGAATTTTTCATCAGGAGCTGGATATGTCGTTTTTACAATACGTGAAAATGTTTCGCATCATTCGGGCCATTGAAGATTTGTTGCAAACGGATAAATCAATTACTGAAATTGCGTACGACGTAGGCTATACGAGCCTGGCTACGTTCAGTAATACCTTTTTGCAAATGGTAAATCGCCGTCCGGCGGAGTTTAGAAGTGTAAAGTCATAAATTTCTCTTAATGAAACACCGATTCATAACCCTTGATATTTTCAGAGGAATTTTTGCGTCGTTTATTGTACTGTTTCACATGGCGTTTTTCTCTGATACGCCAGTGCTTAATAATCCATTCGTTAAGGGTACTGATTTATTTGTTGACTTCTTCTTTGTCCTGAGTGGATTCATTATTAGTTACAATTATTCATACTTTTCTAACACTCAAAGTTTTATCAGTTTTTTAGAAAAGCGTTTGTATAGAATTTATCCATTACACTTTAGTTTATTAATAGTCTATTTATTTCTTGAGTTACTCAAATACTTTATATCAGCTAGTGTTACTATTCATCAACCCATAAATCCTGATAATAATTTAAAAACTTTCACTACAAATTTATTTCTCTTAAACTCGATTAGGTGGCCGGGTATTACTAATGTAAGTTGGAACAATCCCAGCTGGTCCATTAGTGCAGAAGCATTATCTTACCTTCTATATGGTTTAATTACTTATTACTTTACTTCAAAAAAAATAAACAACTTCAGATTCGGTATTTATCTAGGCATCATTGGTTTTTCTTTTACTATGTTATATTCTATAACTCAGTCAGCGAGTATTATCTATACCTATAATTACGGATTCCTCAGAGGATTCATTGGTTTTTTTACAGGCGTACTATGTTTTAACACCTTTAATAAATATCAAATTCGTCTTCTTCAATTAAGCAATTATTTTTTTACTTATGCTGAGTTAATAATTATTATTATTTTAATAATTTCAATTTATTTAGAAGATGTGTTAGTCGATATAACCATCATTTATGAAATTATATTTTTTATTATTATTTTTATTTTTTCATTTCAAAAAGGCTATTTATCCCAATATTTCAATAAAAGTCAGCTGTTACGAAACTTGGGAACGTACAGTTACTCCATTTATTTAACCCATGGATTAATCAATACCTTTTTTAATGTATTATTCATTAGAATACTAAAATTCTCTCCTGTCGATTATTCTTATTTATTCATATTAAATGTCGTTCTGGTTTATTACACTTCACGCTGGGCCTATTTTACGATCGAAAGACGTTTCTATAAGCCTCGCACTAGTATCTAACGACAAACGGCCCACTTTCGCGGGCCGTTTGTCGTTAACTATCCATTCAATTAAACTATAACCGCACGGGCTCACCCGTGCGAACGGATTCGTCACAGGCAAAGGCAATGCGTAAACTGTTGACGGCATCCTGCAAGTGATCCGTCAGATCCGTATCTTGCTGAATGGCATTGAGAAAAT
>CAJYIW010000020.1 GCA_913775095.1 uncultured Siphonobacter sp.
CAAAACTCAAAACTCAAAACTCAAAACTCAAAACTCAAAACTCAAAACTCAAAACTCAAAACTCAAAACTCAAAACCCAAAACCCAAAACCCAAAACTCAAAACCCAAAACCCAAAACTCAAAACCCAAAACTCAAAACCCAAAACCGCTTAAAACTCAATTCGAAAAACGGTCCAGCCGTCACTTTGGGTTTTTAGCGTGAAGTTGTACCCGTGGTTGACCAGAATTTCCCGGATCAGGGTTAAGCCGATACCTTGCCCGTTGCTTTTTGAACTGTAAAATGGATTGAATAACTGCGAAGACTCTTCGGTTGTAATGGGCTTGCCATTATTAAAAATGCACAGTTCCTGAGCACGGATCTCCGTTCGCAGGTCACTGCTATCCGCCTCAATGGCATTTTTGTAAATGTTGACTAATACCTGTTCCAGCTGGGCAACATCTGCGTATAGAGAACAAGGTTCGATGGATTGGGGCGGGTGAATGGTAACGGCCCGATCCGTAGCTGAGGCCCGCATAAATACGCTCACTTGTTCGGCCAGAGCATTCAGGGACATGGTTTCCTTTCGGGGATGGGGTAAGCGTACGACATCGGCAAAATTCCGCATGAACTGCGAAAGTCGACCGTTTCGGTGACTGGCGACGCGAAGAGCTTCCACAAAATCCGAATACTCAGGTTCGGGTAACGAATGAAGGGTGGTTTGTAAAATGGAATCCGTAGCCCCCAGGGTATTGTTCACTTCATGAGCCATCATCCGGATGACCTTCCCATACGCCTCTTTCTCCGTTCTGTATATCTCATTAGTAAGTTCTTCCAGCATAAAAAATGAACGCCGAAAACCCTGATTCATCAGGTAGGAACGCTGCACTTTGTACATTTGAATTCCTTCGGTTTTCAGAATCCGGGCTTCGCCATCAGCCATCTGACTCATCTGTACCAACAAATCGTTCTCCGATTCCTCCAGCTTTTTTCCCAGTACGGCCGGGCCAAAGGCTTCCCGAGCCGAGGGATTAAGTACGGCTATTCGTTCATCAAAATCCAGAATAAGCAGGGATACGGGCGAAGCCTCAATGAGTTTATCCAGGAAAAAGTGCTGTTCCTGCAAACGCGTTCGTTCCTCCCGCAGCTGGTCAATCATCAGATTGTACACCTCAATCAGCGTATCTACTTCCCCCCTTCCGGTCGGCACAAATTTGATCGTAAAGTCTTTCTCTTTAATGGCCTCGATACCCGAGCGAATGAAGGCAATGGGCTGATGGAAACTACGGTATAAATGAATTGCCACCGCAACAGAAATCAACAGAATTACTTCGGTGGCAATAAAAAGGGCTTTATTCTGAAACAAAAGCTGATACACCAGCCCCATCAACAACAAATGCAGGGCGGTGATGTAAAGAATATACTGAAGTCGGTTGGATACGTTCATACGTCGTCGGCATCGTAATAGATACCGTATTTTTCGAGCCTGCGATACAGCGTAAACCGGGTTATTCCTAAAGAACGGGCTACTTTGGCTACTTTGTTCTGGTGAAAATCCATGGCTCGTTTAATCATGTGGAACTCCATTTCTTCCAGCGTCAAGGTTCCTACTTCGGGCAGACTGCGGGCCGAGGCCGGGCTCATCGTCAGGTTCGACTGAAAATCCCTGACCTCCAGTCGATCATGCCGGGAAAGTAACACCGTTCGTTCGACCAGATTTTTCAGTTGCCGGATGTTACCCGGCAAGGCCAGCGTCTTAAGCCACTGTACGCTGGCGGCACTTAGTTGCAGAGCCGGGCGATGATAGATTTCCTTGAGGTTATTCATGAAAAATTCCGCCAGCAGCGGAATGTCCTCTGGTCGCTCGCGAAGGGCGGGTAACTTCACCGAAATCAGGTTAATGCGGTAATACAAATCCTCCCGGAACGTACCCTGAGCGACCATTTCTTCCAGATTGCGATTGGTGGCACAAATGATTCGCACATCTGCCGTGCGGCTTTTGCTACTGCCGAGCGGTTCAAAACTTCGCTCCTGTAACACCCGCAGTAATTTCACCTGACTCGACAAATCCAGTTCGCCAATTTCATCCAGAAAAATAGAGCCCCGATTAGCCAGTTCAAAACGACCGATCCGATCCGTTTTAGCATCGGTAAAGGCTCCGCGAACGTGACCGAAAAGTTCGCTTTCAAACAAACTCGCCGAGATTCCTCCCAGGTTCACTTTTACGAAGGGTCGGCTCCTGCGGCGACTGTTCAGGTGAATGGCTTCGGCGATGAGTTCTTTTCCCGTACCACTTTCGCCCGTAATTAAAACGGAAGCTTCTGTGGGAGCTACCCGGCCAATGGTTTCCAGGATTTCCAGCAATTTGGGATCCTGGCCCACAATGTGCTGAAACTGATACTTTTCCTGTAACTTCTGCCTTCCCAGCGAAACACCCGCGGTTTGGGAGAGATTTAAAATGGTTCGGATGGACTGCACCAGGTGCTCATTCTGCCAGGGTTTGGTGATAAAATCCCGGGCTCCTTTTTTCATTCCCTCCACGGCCAGATCAATACTTCCCCAGCCCGTAATCAGAATGACCGGGAGATTTGGTTTCAGTTGCTGAATTTCATCCAGCAACTGCATGCCTTCACGGCCGGAGGTTGCCATCGAAAAATTCAAATCCAGCAAAACCAGCTCGGGCGTTTGCTGCTTCAAAATCTCCAGCGTCTCCGGGGCAGAACCGGCACCCGCCACTTTAAACCCTTCTTTTTTGAGGAGAAGGGATAAAGAAGTACGGATGGCTATATCGTCGTCAACGATTAAAATCATGAAAATGAGGGATTAACAAAGGCTGAAGGGAAAACTCCGTCCGGCCTAGTCTTCGTGCAGGGCCACCGCCGGAGCAATCAGGGAAGCCTGACGACTGGGATACCAGGCACAAAGGGTAACGATTAAATAGATCACCACTACCGCCACGGCCATCGCCAGCAGGTAAATACCAGCGTCCATATCAAAGACGTGAAGCAGGGGAAACTGAACGGCGAACAACAAGCCCAGCAGAATACTAAAGCTTGCCAATACCCAGATTTCACCCAGAAATTGCAGGGATATACTTCTTTCGGTGGCTCCCATCGCCCGTCGTAACCCAATTTCACCCCGGCGGCGGGCAATGTTCAAATTTAGAACACCAAACAGGCCTAATCCTACATTAATGAGCAGAAAAGTACTGATGATCCCGAAGATGATGACGGGAACCAGCGTCAGGTTATGCTGCGTCTTCCGGGATTCGGTCAGGTACGTCACCTCCGCTCCCCAGTTACGCACCATTGCCAGAACGTCCTTCACCAGATTAGCCTCAAAGGTGGCATCCGTTCCGGGCCTGGTCTTGATGAGAATGCTCATGTCCCAGTCTTTTTCGGTCAGCGGTTCGAAGATGGCAGGCGTATTATTCATGTACTCTCCCTTGCCTTTGAACGTTTCGACTACTCCTACCACCTTCCAGAAATGGGTATCGTCTTTTTTAATCGTCTTTCCGATCGGATTTTCACCCGGAAAGAGTTTTTCCTGTAATTTCTGATTAATGACCAGCGGCGTGTACCGGGCAGAGCGATCCTGCGGCCCAAACCAGCGGCCCTTCTGCATGGTGATATCCAGCGTTCGGTACAGCGATTCATCCGTTCGGTAAAACTCAGCCAGGGTGCTGGCATTTTGATAGCTGACGCTGTTATTCATGTTATTCATGGTGAAGGGCGTGTTCGAGCTCATGCGACTGGCACTTTCCACTTCGGGATACGCCCGGATGCGTCGCAAGATGCTTTCTACTTTGGCGGGCACGTCGGTGGTATCCTGATTGTTAGTCAGTTCCATACTCCATACCTGCTCGTAGGAGAAACCGATGGGTTCGCGGTAATTACGCAGATTGGATAGCAAAAACGTCAGCACGCCGAAGAGCACCAGAAAAGAGGCCCAGATTTCAACGATAAGCAGGGCGTGCGTTTTCCGCTTATTCCAGATGAGAGTGAAAAAATGACGAAGCATAAAGCTGGATTTTATAGCTGATCAATAGCTTTAGATGAACCGATTACGACTTAAGAGCATCGACGATTTTCAGTTTCGACATGCGGAAGGCGGGCAATACGCCCGACAGTAACCCGAAAAGAAAACAGACCGCCAGACTCACCAGAAAAACGGTTGGGTTAATGGCGAGATCGGCGTAAGCAATCCAGCCGCTGTTATTAATGAGCTGAATAATGACGAACGAAAACACCAGAGCCAGGCTGCCGCCAATGAAGGTAATGAAGATATTTTCGACAATGAACTGATAGAGTAAGGTTTTGGCCGGAGCTCCGAACGCTTTTCGAACGCCGATCTCCGAAGCCCGTTCCATCATGCGTCCCACGTTGACATTGACCAGATTCAGGGCCGGTAAACCCATAAACATCAGCAGGATAATGGCGACGGCGGTGAAGAAAAATACCCTTCGGCTGTCGTCATCCCCAAAAAAAGAAGTCATGTACTGATCGGCGTAGCCTTCGGCTTTGATGGTAAAATTGGTGTACTTCGATCCGTATTCTGTACCCGACTGCGGAATTCGGCTCATGGCCTGCTGAAATTCAGACTGCATGGTGGTCAATTCGGATTTATCCTTCGCCATCAGGATCGCAATGAAATTGCCCCGCATATTTCCGCGTTCGTAGTTACTCTTGGGTACGGTATAGGGAAAATACACATCCGCGTACGAATACGGGCGGGTTGCGGGGCTGCCTTTCACCACGCCAATCACGCGGTACCGCAGCCCTTCGATTTCGACTTCGCGGCCAATGACGGTCTTGCCGTCGTCCTCAAAATACTGTTTCTGAAAATCGTCCGTAATGACGACTACCTGATCGCCCGTTTTGATTTGTTGCTCGGCGAAAGGCTTTCCGTCCAGAAATTCAAACGTACAGACCCGCCAGAAATCAGCGTCGGTGTATTTGGTAAAAAGTTTGATTCGTTTCCCATTCACGTACGCATTGGCGAAAGTAAACATCGAGGTCATCCCCACCCGTTCGGGGGTCTGCATGGTTTTCAGGTACGTCTGAATAAACCGGACGCTCATCGGGCTGCTGCTTCGACTGCTTCGAGTCGTGTCTTTCTGCACCACGCTGGTTACAAAAAGCGAACGGTCGCGGTTGCCTTCGGGGTAATGCACCCCCAGCAGGTGATCCATGAAGGAGGTAACGACCATCAGCACCGTCAGGGTGATGCTGATGCCGAAGAGGGTAATGAAGGTATAGAAAGGATGCCGCAGCAGGACTTTCCAGGCAATTTTGATGTAATTAAGTATCATAGCAGAAAAGCTGAAAACAGTGAATCGATGGACGGATTACTGCACCTGGGTGCCGTCAAACAGGCGGATGAGGCGGTGCGTCTGACGGGCCATGGAATCGTCGTGCGTCACCATGATGATCGTGGCTCCGTCGGCGTTGAGTTTCTGAAGGATTGCCAGGATTTCATTTCCCATCACGCTGTCGAGGTTACCCGTGGGCTCATCGGCCAGAATGATTTCGGGTCGGCCCACAATGGCCCGGGCAATGGCGACGCGTTGTTTCTGTCCGCCGGAAAGCTGCTTCGGGAAGTGTTTCATACGGTTACTCAGGCCCACTTTTTCCAGGGCTTCGCGGGCCAGTTCACGGCGTTCTTTGGCGGAAGTGTTGCGGTATAACAAAGGGATTTCGACGTTATCCAGCACCGACAAATCGTTAATCAGGTGAAAGCTTTGAAAAATGAAACCCAGCTTTTCGTTACGTAAGCGGGCCAGCTTCTGGTCCTGGTAACTTTCCACCCGCCGTCCGTCAATTTCGATATGGCCCTGCGAAGGCTCGTCGAGTAGACCCATTATGTTTAACAGCGTACTTTTCCCGCATCCGGACGGCCCCATGATGGAGACAAATTCGCCCTTGTTTACCGTCAGGTTAATGTTATTCAGAGCCAGCGTTTCCACCGAGCTGGTGCGGTACACTTTTTCGACGTTCTGAAGCTTGATCATAATGATTTTCAGTTAGTTATAAACAATTTTTTCGTTTCGTTCAAAATCATAAAGGGTTAATAACCGCAGGCTGTAGTACGACTGCCAGTAGTCCCGCAAAGCCAGAATATAATCCCGTTTGGCCCGGTCTTTTTCCTGCGTGGCGATGACTAAATCCGTCACGCTGAGGTTACTTAAAATGAACCGCTCCTGAGCAATCTGATACCGATTCGCGGCAATTTCGTCGGCCAGACGGGTGAGTTTCACCTGTTTCTGGAGCATTTCCAACAGGGTTACCTGCGTAAAAATCTGCTGTTCAAAGGTAATCTTATCCTGTTCGACCGACTGCTGAGCAAATTCCCGGTTGGCCCGGGCCACTTCCGTTCGGGCTTTGTTGCGGCCCCAGGTCAGAATGGGTAAGGTAAACTGCAACTCCACAAACTCCCGGTCCTGCGGTTTTCGGTACACCTCGGCTGGTCGAATGCCCTGATTGGAAAGTCCGAAATTGGCATTCAGTGAAGCATTTAATCCGTTTTCTTTTACCGCCTGTTGCACGTCGCGTTCGGCTTCGAGCAGTCTTCGCTGAAAGGTAATGGCATCCGCCCGGTTCATAAAGGCCTCCTGAATGGCCTTTTGAGATTCCACCCTGAACTCCCGCAGTTCCGTCGGTATTTCCAGTTCCGGCATTTGATCCGTTCGTAAACCCATGTAGCGATTCAATTGCAAAGAAGTAACCGTTGCCGATTGCTGAGCCGAGGCCAGATCTTTCTCTGCCGTTAACACCCCCATCTGTAACTGCAACAGATCATTTTGGGAAAGTCGGCCCAGATCGAGCTTATGCTTTGCAATCGTATAAAGGGTATCGTTATTACGACGGTTCTTCTCCGCAATTTGCAGGTTTACCTGAGCCACCAGCAGTTCAAAGTAATACTGCGACGTTCGCAGAGCTACTTCTTCCATCGAAGAAATGAACTCCTGCATGCCTTCCTGATACTTCAGCGGCTGGATTTTACGGTCCCACTTCATGGCATTGTATCGGAACAAGGGCTGCGTAATGCCGATTTCAAAGGGTACTCCGTTATACCGGGTATTATTCCGGGCAAAATCGTCGAACCGCTGAAGCTGATTCTGGACGTAAAGTGTTCCACCCGTGGGTGCAATGCTCTGACTAAGGGAGAGATTCAGCAGCGAATTATTATTGGATACGGGCTGAAAAGCAATGGTTCCGTCGGGCTGAACGACTTCGATAAAGGACCTCGTAAACCCCGGCAGTGTTCCGTTCAGACTCAGCTGGGGTTTGTAATCCGAAAGGAAGGACCGATACTGCCAGTAGACCGTTTTTTTCTGGGTTAAGGCCTGCTTCGCCGCCAGCGATTCGTTCCGGGCCAGTTCTACCGCCTGACCGAGCGTCAGCTTACGTTCCTGAGACCAGCAGTACTGAAACGAAATCAGCAGTACGAGTATGTAAAGGACTGTTCTCATGGCTTGATCGTAATTTCCTGTAAATGCTCGTATTGATTCAAATCCGTGAGAATGACCCGGTCTCCCGCGTTCAGGCCGCTTTTAATTTCTACAAAATCAAAATTGGAAAGTCCGATTTCCACTTCCCGACGCGAAGCCGTATTTCCGTTGAGTACGTACACAAACTGTTTGCGTTTACCCGTAAAAGCCGGGCCATTTTTTACCCGCAACGTGTGTATACTGCGACTGGTAACGATGAATACCTCTACCTTCAGGTTGGGTCGGAGCTGGGCCGTGGAGGCCTGATCGAGCTGTACGACAAACTTGACAATGCCGTTGGTAATGGCAGGTTTGACCTGACTGATCATCCCCCGCAGGTTTGATTCGCCAATTTTAACGATCACGGGTAAGCCGGCTTTTACCTCTTCAGCGTATACGTCAGAGCAGGAACCGTCGATCCGGAAACTGCCCAGGTCGGCCACCTTGGCCAGCATTTCCCCTTCACTGACCGAAGAACCAATGTTTTCGTTTACCCAGGTCAGTACGCCTTTGCGGTCGGCAACGATGTCGGCTTTGTTCAGTTTATGCTCCAGTTCTTTCAAGTTTTTGCCTTCGATCTGGGCTCCTAACTCGGTTTCCCGCAAACTCGCTCCCATCGACTGGCGGTTATAGGTCAGGTCATTTTCCAGTTGCTGTTTTTCCAGCTCGGCAATTCTCAAGGCGTTTTCGGCCCGGGTAATGTCTTCGCGGGTAGCACCGCCTACTTTCTGCAAACGCCGGTAATCTTCCACATCGGCCCGCAGTTTATTAATGTTCAGGGATTTGATTTTATCGCTTATTTCCGCGTCGTACAGATTTTTGTTCAGCTTCATCCGCAGTTGCTCAATGCTGTTGCGTTTTAGTTCGAGCTGATCCTGCATTTTTTCGTACTCGATCTGAGTCAGGGATTTGTCCAGTTCCAGAATGGCCTTACCCGGCTCTACGGGTGTTCCCGAAGTTAGTAATACCCGTTTGATACTGGCCCGGATGGGACTCGTCATGATTTGTTCGAAAGCCGGAATGACTTCTCCCGAAGCAGTGAGTGTGTTTTCTACATCCCCCGTACTTACCGTAGCCGTACGGATTTTTGAGCTTTCGATGGAACTCTGTAAGGTAGTTCTGACGGCGTAAATACCCGCAATGATGACCAGCACCAGACCCGAGGCAATGAGCCATCTCCGGTTGCGTTGCCGATTGCGGTATTCGATTTGTACTTCCCGATCCATGTAACAATTGAAATTTGATAGGCTATGACTACCTTACTACATGCCACAACCGTGCCAAAGATCAACTCACTATTAATCAGCTATTTACAATTTTTAACACGAAAGAAAAGCGTGCGAATTCGCACACCTTGTGCAGATTGACACGAAGTGCGTAATGGAATTTTAAACTGGTATTGTTGGACTGATACTCATATCAAAACCCCTGGATACCAGAAACGTATTCTTCAGGTATATGATCATGTCTCCGCAACTTCCCCGGTTTCACCCAGCGAAGCAGGATAAAAGGGTAGAGAAATCTCAGGCACTCATCGCGAACGCCGGGAGAGGCTATACCTAACCTTCAGATCAGACTCCCTCATTTTCTGAAGTTTCATAGACTCCTTTAAGAAAGGGGTAACGTACCCAATAGGCTTCTCATTTAGAAGTAGCGGTAGCTTTAACAAACCGGATAGGTTTGTAATGCTTAACTGCCCGACGAATAGTAACTTTTGATTGATCATTTAACCAGTTTGCTTCCTTACTAATTAAAACCTCTGAATGGTCAGGTATCATAGTTGATTAGTAACTATTCAATTATATATTTTACTACTAAAACATGGCTCAGATAATATGATTAGTTATTTTATTTGTGTGAGGTTTGTTGATGATTTTTGACTTAATAGACAGACACTTATACAACTCACCACTTGCCCTCTAAACCCACCTGTTATGAAGAAGATCGTTTTATGTACTGTTGCCCTTTTGTATTTCCAGCTTGCGTCTGCTCAGGTAACCCAGTTGAAAAACAGTATCAGTGTAGGTACTTTATATTTGCATACACCCTCTCATTCGTTTCGAGGCCTAGGGATATACCATGAGTATAACTTGCATATTAACCGATACTTCACCTTTTCTCCTACTTTGTCCTATTCATATTCCTGGCATACCATACATAGTTTTCCCTATTACTTCTATCATAACGCTACCATTGGTACTGATTTCAATGTGTTCGTCTCCACTGATAAATTAAAATCATTTAGGCTTAGACTAGGAGGCGGACCTTCCACACGATTTGCCTCTGGCAGCAATGAATTAGAGTTTGCATTAATACCTAATGGATCGGTCGGTGGTGAATTTAGCACACCTATAATTTTTACACCCTATAAAGTTATTGATAGAAAATATTTAAGTATTGGATATTCACTACTAGTAGAAATAGAGAAAGACTTATCGACAAAATGGAAAGTGGGAGCTAGAGTAGGTTACTCTAGTCATTCAAGAAAAATGACTAGCTTTCTAATGGGTCTCAATATAGGGCTGAATCTATAATGTAAAAGGTAGTGCTGGGTTTTATAAGCTAGTAATGGCTTTATAACCTTTTACAAACGACTCTTCAGAACCCTTTAATAGGTATAAAAGCCCTTCTGCCTGATCGCTTTCATTCTTTTGACGGTCGCTTGTGAAAGGTTATAGAGGCAACTTTCTATTTTTTTGATTTTCCTAAAAAGGTTATCAAGCTTGGGAAATAGCACTGCTGATCAGTCCAAAACAAATTGTGGTGCCCCTTTGGACAGATAGTCACTTCAGCATTGGGAATCTGCCGGGCCATCCAGCGAGCATTCTGAGGGGAAATTGCATAATCCCGATCTCCCGTTAAGATCAGGGTGGGCATGTTTAGCTTCCCCAGCCGAGTAGTGAAATCCCAATTTCCTAATTCCCCTGAGCGTATGAATTCTGCAGAGATGGCTTTAAATTGATCCATGACTAAGGGATTTAAACAGGCGGCTTGGTAGGGTAACCATTCAGGCAGACACTGATCCATGTAATTAAACTCACTTTTATTAAATAAATCAGTAATCACATTACTTGCTTTCTGCATGATACCTGCATATGCTGTTGACTTAGCATCAAGGGCAGATGCCTGCTTTAGTAGGGATTGAACGTAAGGATCCTTTGTAGCCAGACTATCCCTAATCGATTCATTTCGCTCAATCCAGGCCTGACTGCTATGGCTCATGTTAGAAAGGATAAGTCCTTTTAAACGGTTTGGATAAGCGTCTGCATATTCCAAGGCTAGTATGACACCGAAGGAATGTCCCAAGAGATAGATCTTCTCAAAACCTAATTGCCTTCTCACTTCTTCAATGTCAGAAACAAAATTTTTGATGTTCCAGTACTCGGGTCTGCTGGTACGATCTGAAAAACCGCAATCGACCATGTCCAGTACCGAGACCCAATAGCCTGCCTTAGATAATGTGGCAACAATGGGGGCATAGCCATTATGATGCCCTCCCGGTCCTCCTGGTAGAATGAGGATTGGTTGCTGGCTATTATCACCGGCCTGCTGGACCCAAACTTGGTAACCTTTAGAAGTCAGAATGAGTTGACCTATTTCTTTGGATCGCAAAGAGGTTAATACCGAATCAGCTAGTTGGGCAAAACAAGAGCATGAATACAAAAGCAGAGTTAGAGCAAGTACAATTCTATTCATAAACCTGTTGTATAAATATCTGTATGTTAGTTCACAAAGAAAATACAAAAAACAAAGAAGATAAGTGGCAGACATTCATCTTCTGGCTACTTCATAGCTAGAAGATGAATGATTTTCTTTAAAACTCCGCTGCCTTCGTTTTCCTTTTTTCACTGAGTTGCCTGATTGCCACTTGTCCTTGCAGTCCCAGGTATTAAGCCTACTAGTCATTCCATGCGGGGCATTCCATGCCGGGCATCCCATGCCGGGCATCCCATGCCGGGCCTCACTTGGAGTAGTGGATAGAGCTCATTCGATGACTAAAGGCAGTTTCAAACTGCTTTTACATCATTCGATCCAAGTGGCGTCTTTCAGACGAACACTTGGATCAGTTGCAGTGCTCCCAGGTCTGTCCTCTCAAACGCAGGCAGGGATTTATCTGATGTGAAGACGAGCTTTTGACGTACGGTCCTCTTCTGGTTATGCTACCAGCGGAAAAGCTGGTAGCGGCTGGGCCGAGTTATCTCTATTCGCTTCGCTCTGGATGACCTTGGTAAGGAAATTAACAGGATAGTAGCATACCCTCTGTATCGGTAAATTAGTCTGGGTTGCTGGTACTATCTACCCGGTACTTTATCTATTTTCGCAAAGCCTTTTACTAACCCGTTAACCTTCATTCAAATGTCTGGAAACCTCTCCGTTGAAGAAAAAGAAAACCTACTTCAGGTCCTACAGTCGCGGTTTGAGAAATTTAAAAGTCGGCATCCTTCGATAGACTGGGCAGACGTTCGGGCTAAACTGGAAGCCAATCCAGCCAAACTCTGGTCGCTCAACGCAATGGAGGTAAGCGGTGGCGAACCCGATGTTGTGGCTTACGACAAACCAACCGATGAATACATTTTTTTCGACTGCTCGGCTGAAAGTCCCAAAGGTCGGCGGAGCGTTTGCTATGACGAGGAAGGGCAATTATCCCGAAAAGAACACCAGCCCGAATATAACGCTCTGGACCTGGCTGCGGAAATGGGCATTGAGTTATTAACGGAAGAGCAATACCGGGAGCTACAAAAGCTGGGAACTTTCGATGCCAAAACTTCCAGCTGGATTCAGACCCCAGCCGCTATTCGCCAGCTCGGCGGAGCCTTATTCGCTGATTTCCGGTATGGACACGTCTTTGTGTATCACAACGGAGCCCAGTCGTATTACGCCGCCCGGGCATTCCGAGGTTCGCTTCGGGTCTAACGTACACCTTATTTTTTAAGAGGAGAATGGCTCCGTAATACTGCACGAATATACTGGCCCGCTGGTGTTAAATCCTGCTCTTTCCAGCCTCCTTTGGCACTAGCTCCGGGATTTAATACGGCGGTCGTTTCCCGCTTATCGGTGATGTTCCAGTTGACCCAGCTGAGTTTGTTTTTTTCCATCCAGTTCATCCAGTCCTGGGTACGCTGGCGGTCAAACCTTCCGTCTCCGCTGGCTTCGCCCACGCCCCACTCCGTCACCATCAAAGCCAGCCCCTTAGCCATCGCTTCTTCTGCTTTCTTTTTCAGTCGCTGGTCATGGCTGGATTCGGAGGCGTAAAAGTGGAACGAATACGCAATGTTTTTATATCCTCTGATCGGATCCTGAGCGGCCACGTGCACGTCCTGGTTCCAGTGCGGACTTCCTACGATGATCAGGTTCTCCGGGTCCTGTGCCCGAATTTCCCGGATGACTTCTTCGGAATACGCCTTAATCGTGGGCCAGTCCTGACGTTCCGGTTCGTTCCATATTTCATAGATGACGTTCGGCGTTCCGGCATAGCGTTGAGCCATGGCTTTAAAAAATGCCTTCGACTCCTTCAGATGCTGTTCAGCGTTATGATCGTGCCAGTCAATGAGTACATAAATGCCCCGTTTAATGGCCCGGTCTATCACTCCGGTAATCAGGTTCTTCTGAGTCACGGGATCTTGCAGGTAACCCGAATCGGGCTGTATGGCCATCGATGCTCTCAAAAGATTAATGTTAAAATCCCGGCATAGCCAGTCTACTACCTCCGCAGTGTAATACTTCCGGCCTCCCCAGACACTCCAGGATAAACTAATGCCCCGAAGCTGTGGAGGCAGGCCCTGACGGTTGACTACCTGGTTCCCTTCCACGCGTAAGGCTCCATTTTTTTTAACGGGCAACTGAGCGTAACCGTTAGTCAACAAAGTCAGGCTTAGGATGAAAGCCCTAAAAGCCGTGCGATACGTTTGCATCAAATTGGTAAGAAAAATCACCTTACCGGAATGAATCCGGTAAGGTGAAGCCGTTCATTTATTTAATCAGGATGATGTCGTCAAAGTAAAACGTTTCATCCTGTTTGTCGGGTCCCTGAATGCGGAAGCCCAGCGATTTCAACGTTTTTCCGGCTGACCAGAAATCAGCATCAGCGATTTTGATTTTGAAATACGTCCACGTGCCCGCTTTTACGTCAATCTTATTAGCATTGACGTAGTTACCAAAGCCTTCTTTGCTGGCGTCGGTCGTCAGGTAGAGTGAATAATCCGCGGAAGCTCCTTTGATCCAGCCCGAAACATAGGTGTAACTGGACGCATACGCGAGTCCGGGTAAGGAGAAACCAATGAGGTGCCAGTTCCCTTTCTGATACGTCTTACCGACGGAAGCCGTTCCTGACTTGAATTCCTTCGTAGAAACTACCCCGGCATCGCCCCAGGAGGCATCCGTAATACCCGTTCCATAAGCATCCAGGAAAAGGGGATAGGCCTGTTCGAGGTTCACGAATTCCTGCGTGGTTTTCATGGGTCCCGTCGAGTTGACGATATCCAGCGTAGTTCGGGCGGCGGTCGTTACGGGCATCTCAATGGTAAGCTGCTTTTTCGCTTTAGAAATAATTTTGGCTGTTACCGTCGTGCCCGTGAGTTTCACGGAGGTTACATCGTCCAGGTTATTACCCGTCAGCGTAAGCTGCGATCCCTTCGTGAAGTTATAGTTCGAAACGTCCGTCACCGTAGGATACGCCAGCACCCGAAAGGGAACCGATACGGCTTTTCCCTCGCTATTCGTAAAGGTAATGTTCTGACTTCCGCCAATGGCCTCTTCCGGTATTCTGAAAATCAGAGCATCGGCCGTGTTCAGCGTGGGCATAATGCCCGCCGGAACGTTGTCTTTTTCCAGAACGATACTCCGCATATCTCCCAGACCCGTGCCCCGCAGGGTAACTACGGTTCCGCCCGCCGCAGAGTCAGGGGCAATCGTGGTGGCTACGGGTGTGCCGGGATTCACCTGCGGCCTGCCGTCGGTATCTTTTTCGCAGGAACTCATCAGGAAGCCCATGCTCAGAGCCGCCAGTCCCATGTATAACGCTTTCATAGAATGCATTGATTAGGTCTTATTTATAGTAAGGAACGGGGTCTTTGGCCAGTTCAGGATCCTGCACGATTTCACCCGCAGGAATGGGTAAGTACATCCGGTCTTCGCTGAAGTTCGTCAGGTAATTCGCTCCGGTTACGGTGCCACGATTCTGTTTTTCAATCATGGCCTTTGCTTTTGCGTATCCCTGCCGCTGAATGTCATACCAGTAATCCCCTTCGAAGGCAAACTCCACCCGGCGTTCGTGCAGAATCTGATCCAGTGTAAACGACGTTCTCGGGGCCAGGCCCGCCCGCGAGCGAACCAGATTCAGGGCCTGTAAGGCCTTGGCATCGCTTGAAGAAGACCCTCCGGCCAGGGTCGCTTCGGCGTAAATCAGCAATACATCGGCATAGCGAAGCAGAACGACGTTATTGCCCGAGTTTTGACCCAGCACGGCATCACCGCCAAAGCTTTTGCCCGGTCCGGCGAAGTATTTGGCAATATTAGAGCGGGTCGGGCTCAGGCTGCCGCCGTCTTCCACGGGTTGCAGGGTATCGTACTTAAACCCATTCGCCATGAACGCATTATACTTGGGAGCATTGACACGTTGAGGCTTCCAGGCGGTATTGGCCCAGCCGTGTTCCATCACCGACCACTTGCGACGTAAATCCCCAAACTCGTATTCTTTCAAAAGATCCAGGGAAGGAACGTACATTTCCCAGGCATCGGCTTCAGCCGTTCGCAGGGCCCCGGCTCCCCGATCCGGGTTTTTGATGTTACCCGTTCCCCAGGGATCGCCCGAGAGCTGGTGCTGAATGCTGAATAACGTTTCTTCGTTATTATTCAGGCTCATTTTGGTGAACATCCCGTTGTAATCCGTCACCAGTCGGTACTTGCCGGAGTCGATTACTTCCTGAGCCTTGGCTTTCGCATTCGCATAGTCTTTCTGATACAGGTACACTTTAGCCATCATGCCCTTGGCGGAATACTTCGTCAACCGTCCGGCCACGTCCGATTCGGGTAGTCCGGCTTCGGCCAGCTTTAATTCTTCCAGAGCAAAGCGAAGCACATCCGATTGCAGGTAACGCGGAATGTTGAAGTTACCCGACAAAGCCGTTGCTCCCGGATCGGTAATAATCGGAGCCGCTCCCCAGGTGCGGGCAATGTAAAAATAGACCGTTCCGCGAATAAAATGACACTCGGCAATGGCAGGATCGAGGTACGAAGCACCGCCCCCCGACGCTTTCTTTTCCTCGAACGTTTTAATCATCACGTTCGCGTATCCAATGATTTTATAGAAAGCCCCCCAGGCGGCTCCGATGCGTTCGGAAGCCGACGACATGGTGAAGTTCAGGTACTCGACGTCGGTATAGGTGAACATGTTTCCGCCCATCACGTCGCCGATGGCATCCTGAGCCCGGCTCTCGTAATTCCGCCAGGGTAAGCCACTGTATAAGGTACTCGTGGCAGCCCGAACTTCTTCGGCGGAGTTATAGTAGTTCCCCGTGGTGGTTCCCGACAGAGAGGGTCGCTCGATAAATTCTTTACCGCAGGCGGTAAGCAGTAATCCCGCTGCTACCAGACCGTATATGGATTTGATTGTCATTGCTGAATCATTTAAATGCTCTAGAACTGGAAGTTGGCACCCAAAGTGAACGTCCGTGGATTGGGGTAATGCCCGGTGTCTACATTCATGAGCTTGATGCTGTTGTTGAGAGCTCCGATTTCCGGATCATAGCCCGAATACTTCGTGAAGGTCTTCAGGTTCTGAATAGTCCCATAAATGCGGAGGTTACTCATTTTAATGCGGCTCAGCAGGGTTTGGGGTAATCGATAGCCCAGCGTGATATTCTGAATTCGCCAGAAAGAAGCATCTTCTACGTAGCGATCCGACATGGCCGTGTTGTTTTTATTAGTCACCGTGAAACGGGGCAATTTTCCGTCCGTATTATCAGCCGTGTAGCGATCCGTAACCGTCCGCAGCTGGTTAGACCAGGCATTGTTCAGACCCTCGAGCTGCCAGCGTAAGAAGTTGAACGCCTTGGCTCCCTGACTACCCTGGAAGAAGACGGAGAAATCCAGATTTTTGTAATTGAATGAGTTCGTCAGACCCCAGGAAAATTTGGGTAAGGGGCTTCCGATGAAGGTCATGTCCGACGCATCGATTTTATTATCCCCATTAATATCCTTGAATCGGATATCGCCCAGCCAGGTTTCGTTCTGATTGACTTTATAGCCAAACTGAGGCAGACTATTATCGAGATCCGATTGATTCCGATAGAGTCCATCCGTAACCAGTCCCCAGAACGATCCCACGGGTCGGCCCGGCGTGGTATGGGTCACGAGGTAGTTGTTGTAATACACCTTCCCGTCCAGGGCCGAAGCCGCACTGGCGGCCTTGTCGTAGGTGTTGGTAAACTGGGTAAAGACTACATTCGTCTTCCAGTTGAAGTCTTTGGTCTTGATGTTGGTAGAGGTAATGCCAATATCAATTCCTTTGTTCGTCATCTGACCGGCATTGCCCAGCGGAGCCTTCAGATCGTCCCATTGATCGCCCACGCCGATGAGGTTAGGTCCGGTCAGGAAAATGATCATGTCGGAAGTCACCTTGCGGTACACATCAATCGTGGCATCGATTCTTCCGTTCAGGAATCCCATGTCTACGCCAATGTTGGTGGTTTTCACGGACTCCCATTTCAAATCCGGATTGGGAATCCCGTTGATCATGTTCGACGTACCAAACCCAACCGGACCGGAGAAGAACTGTACCGACCCCACGTAAGCCGGGTTGGGAGCTCCGCCGGGGAAGTTCTGGTTACCCACCGAACCGTACCCGGCCCGGAGTTTCAGATGATTGACCACATTAGAGAAACTACCTTTGGCAAAGTTTTCGTTGGAGACGGTCCAGCCCACGGAAACTCCGGGGAAGCTGCCCCAGCGGTTGTTGGGACCAAAGTTGGAAGAACCATCCGCCCGAAAACTGGCCGACACCGAATAGCGGTCGCCGTAGGTATAATTGGCCCGGGCAAAGTAAGACTCCATGGCCCATTGTCCTTTTCCGCCCCCTAATCCCCAGGTAGTCTGGTCGGAGCTTCCGGTATTTAAATCGAATATATTGGCCTGTAAATCAACTTTCGAACCTGAAATGGACTGGTAATAGGAAGCCTGAGCCTGATGACCGAGCGTTAACTGAATGCCGTGTTTGCCCACGTATTTATTATAGCTCAGGTAATTCGTCAACGAGTAATAGTAACTGTCCGAACGGGAGTCAATCAATCGGCTGCGGAAGGAAGTTCCACCGACGTTACCCGCCTTTTGAAAGGCTACGTTGTTATCCTGACCGAGCGAATAGGAAAGTTCGTTTCTCAGCGACAGATCTTTGGTAAACTGTAACTCCGCATACATATTTCCGAAAACGGTGTTCGTCGTTTTGGTATTTCCGCGAAACTGGGCATTCCCCACCAGGTTGGCGTTGTTATACTGCACGCCGCCGATGGTCTGTCCACCGCCCCAGGAACCGTCCAGATTCTTCACCGGAATCAATGGGCTCGTCACGGCTCCCCACCAGATGGTACTTTCAGCGGCATCGGCCAGGGTTACATTCTGCACCGTCCGCGAGACGTTCGCACTTAAACCCACTTTGGCCCAGCTTTTCAACTGATTATCCAGGCTCAGTCGGGTCGAATATCGCTTGAAGTCCGAACCCAGCAGGATTCCTTTATTATCGAAATAGTTGAGAGAAAGGTAATACGTCGTCCGTTCCTTTCCTCCCGAAAAACTCAGCTGATGGTTTTGAATGTTACCCCGCTGGAACATGGCATCCTGCCAGTCGGTGCCTCGTCCGAGAATGGACGGATCCTTGAATTCATCCGCCACGGGGTTGCCAATGATGGGTAATACTTCATTTTGATAGCGGGCGAAATCTCGTAAATCCATCAAATCGATTTTACGGGCTACTTCGGATACGCCGTAATACACGTCGTAGTTAATCTTTCCTTCGCCAGCTTTGCCTTTTTTAGTAGTAACCATGATCACGCCATTGGCCGCCTGAGATCCATAAATCGCTTGGGCTGAAGCATCTTTCAGCACGTCAATCGACTCAATATCGTTGGGATTCAGCATGGCCATGACGCTGTTTCCGGTCTGCCCATCGCTACCGCCCAAACCCGCGTAACCCGAGCTGGCCGAGGTGTTGCCATTGACGAAAGGAACCCCGTCAATCACAAATAACGGATCATTACTGTTGATCGACGTAACCCCGCGTACTTTCACCGAAACGCCTCCGCCGGGCTGTCCGCCATTGCTGGTGACCGTTACCCCAGCCGCTTTGCCCTGCAAAAGCTGATCGATTCCCGCCGCCGGCATGTCCTTGAGTTCGGAAGCTTTCAGAGTGGTAATGGACGACGTAACATCCGAACGTTTGGCCGTTCCATACCCAATCACGACGACCTCGTCGAAGTTTTTATCGTTATCAAGAAGGGTAATGGCCAGTTCCGTTTTGGTACCGATTTCTACGTCCTGACTCTGCATCCCCACGTAGGAAACCGTCAGTGTTTTGGAATCGGCCGGAATCGTCAGGCTAAACTTGCCGTTCACATCGGTAGTGGCTCCCAGTTGCAGGCCTTTGACGTACACCGAAGCTCCCGGCAATTGAGAACCCCGGCTGTCTGAAACGACGCCCCGGATGGTTCGCTGCTGAGCCCAGACGCTCAGGCAGACGCTCATTCCCAGAAAGATGAGCAGTAGTTGTCTTATCATTGGAAAAAGTATTAGGAAAACATAATTGGTAAGAAAAGCGTTGGAAAAGCCATAGCAGCACCCGCTCACTTCGGGAAGAAACGAGTACGTTCGTACGGCTGGTTTTACCGAAATCAGGGGTCAGAAACAGAAGATAATTTTTGCATAAGGTATTGATTTAGAGGGATTCCTGTTTAGGTAAAGAAATTAAAACGGAGGTACCTTTGGTGAGTACGCTATTCCAGATGACCTGTCCACCGAGGTAGTCTATACGCGACTGAATATTGGAGAGTCCGTTTCCGGTATGATTCTCTGGAATAAAGCCTTTGCCATCGTCTTCCACACTGATCAGGATACTGGCCTCGGTCACCATCACCTGAAGCGTAATGGTGTCGGCCTCGGCGTGTTTGAGTGCGTTATTGAGTAATTCCTGAATCACCCGATACAGCATCACCGAACTTTCATCATTAAGCTCCGGCATTTCGCCGTAGTATTCAAAAACGACGCTGGTTTCGTTGACCATGTCCAGCTTCTGAATCAGATCTTCCAGGGCCGAAATCAATCCAAACGTCGATAAAGCATAGGGTCGTAAGTCATTGGATATCAAACGGGTTTCCGTACAGGCTTCATCCAGAAACTGATTCAGCGGTTCCCGGACTTCGGTGGGCAAAGCTTCCTGATGAGCTTCCACGAAAAGCTTGATTCGGGAAAGCTGAATGCCCAGCCCATCGTGCAAATCCCGGGCAATGCGGCTTCGTTCGCCTTCCTGTCCTTCAATCATGGCCTTGAGCGATTTAAGCTCCAGCTCCCGGATCTGCTGACCGGCAATGACAGCCTGCTGACGGGCAATGAGTTTCTGTTGCCGACGCAGGTAAATCAGCGTTCCGACACCAATGACGCTAATCAGTAATCCAATGACCAGCATGGTATTGATGACATTCTGATTCCGGTTTTGTTCTTCAACCAGCCGCTTTTCAACCGACAGGTTTTTAATCTGACTGTCCAGCTCCTGCAAACGGATGCTTTTGGTTTGCTCAGAATTATAAAATTGCTGGGTGTACTCCAGGGTTTTTAACAGCGACTCGTAGGCCAGCTGATACTTACCCATGTAACTGTAACATTCCGCCGAATGCCGGGTTATTTCCCGCAACATCGACAGATTACGAATCGAATCCGCAATGTGATAGCTTTCCTCGTAATAGTCTATGGAAGCCTGATGCCGACTTTTGAACTGCTCGGTGATACCCAAGTAAAACAGGTTCAGGGCAATCAGCCAGCCTATCTTCTCTTTACGGGCAATGACCAGACTGCGTTCGGCAAAAAAACGGGCTGAATCCGGCTGTTTGGTTCGGGAATAGGTCGTGGCTAATAAATTCTGGGCATAGGCCTGAGAATAGGGCTGTTTATACTGGGCACTTAATTGTTCGGTTTGCCGGAGTTCGGTGAACAGCGATTTGGGTATGGGTTCTTTATTCTGGAGGATGTTCCCGAGGTACAGCCGGCACTCAATGACTTTTGGAATATTCTGGGTACGCCTGAAGTACGCTAAAGCCTGATTCAGGTACTTCTCGGCATGATTCTGCATGAAAAAATCGTGCGTATAATAATCACCGATGAGCATGTGTATATTATAGTACCCGACGGAATCACCCCTGAGGTGGTAATACTTCATGCTGTTCAAGTACGACTCAATGGTGTACTTGTTATAACCGTAATGCTGGTGGTAATAGAGTCCGAGCCGTTCACTGGCTTTGGCTGCTTCGCCGTACTTCTCGGATTTGACGAATCGGTTTATTTTTTCCTGCAGGGTATCCAGACCCGGCAAATCCGTTTGGGACCAGCCCTGCGACATGCCCAAAAACAGATAACTAAGGCAACCGATTAACAAACGTACATTTCTGAGCATTCCAGCCAATCAATCGTATAGAGGTTAGGGTACCATTCCATCAAAGGTTAATCAATGTACTGCATTTCCATCGCCATTTTGATGAGTACCGCCGTATTGGGTACATCAAACTTGAGTAACAAACTACTCCGGTGAAACTCAATGGCCTTGATACTCACAAAAAGCTGGCTGGCCATTTGCTGCGTAGTGAGCCCCTGAGCAATGAGTGCTAATACTTCCGACTCCCGGGGGGTCAGGTTCAGGCGACTGCCGTTCGCTTTTTTCGACCGGGATCCTCGCGTAAGCAGAATCTGGGTGATTACTTCATTAAAGTAATGTTTGCCCTCGTGAACTTTACCAATGGCCTCGAGCAATTCCAGTTTCGTGGTGTTTTTCAGTAGATACCCCTGTGCTCCTTTCTTGACTACCCGCTTGATTAAGCTGGCATCGTCGTGCATGGTCAGGGCAATGATTTTACAATCTGGATACTGACGGGCGATCATTTCACAAAGACCCAGTCCATCCTCGATGTGAGGAAACGAAATATCCAGTAAGATCACATCAATAGGGTGCGTACCCAGACTTTTCAGAACTGAAGCACAGGAGTAGCACCGATCTACCACCTCAATGTGGGCCGCCCCGGATAACAGGGAATCAATTCCTTCTACGAAAACATTATGATCATCGGCAATCAGCACCCGTATCATGTTATTACTTTGGTTCATATACTCAACTGGATGCCAACGCCTGTGTCCCCGATTCTATTAAATCTATTAATAGAATATTGTTCATCAAAAATAGGATTAATTAAATATATAATCACTAGGGGAAACCCTCAAGCCGGAAAAATCTAGGGTTTTCCCTAATACCCGTTTCCAGGTACTCGTCCGCTGATTTTTCTTCAAAAGTGCCTATTCTTTTGGAGAACAAAGACAATCATTTGCAGGATATGGGCTAATTTGTTGAGGTCTTAATCAGCCTTGCCATGAAAGGTATCTTCTGCTTATTCATCATTGGACTCAGTTACAGCTCCGGGGCTCAGGTAACTCCGGTCCTTCCGGACTCAATTCCAGTGAACCGCCTTCCTCTTTATACAGCAAACGGTATCGTGGTATCCATGCATGAAATAAATGCTGACTTCGTTTCATCCCTGCACGTGGAACATCCCACAAAAGCGGATCACGAGCGAACCTGTCTGACCCGAAACGGAAAAATCGTACTGACAACCGATCAGCGATTTGATGTAATCACGCCGAAGGAATACGGCAATCGAAAAAAATTTCCTGCATCAGTTAACGCTCGGGTCTATTGGCTTAACGGGTGTCTGGTATCCGAAGATCTTCCGATTTCGAAAGCCGCCATCCGTAAAAGTGAGGTGTTACTTTCCTCCGATGACTCCCGTATTCCGGCGGGGGCTGCCTGCCTGAGTTTATGGACCTTAACTGACGAAGAAAGAGGAATCCGGAAGAAAGGAATCTGGATCAGGGGATTGGAGAAGGAAGAGTCCTTAGGCCTTCAAAACAGGTAAACTTTCGGTTAATCAAAGAGGTCAGGCTCTGAATCATTTGACCAGAACCTGACCTCTTTGATTAAAATCAATCCCTTAATTCCGATCCATCCGATACAGTCGGCCCTGATCGGTGATGGCGTAGAGAGCTCCGTCGGTTCCCTGGGTGATGTCTCGGAAACGCTGACCTTCATTCGCCAGTAACCGCTCTTCACCCACGACTCGATTGTTTTCAATAACCAGCCGGACGATGTGCTGAGCACTCAGGGAACTCACGAAAAGGTTATTCTGCCATTCGGCCACGCGGTTACCCGTGTAAAACGTCATCCCGCTGGGTGAAACCACCGGATCCCAGTAATAGACGGGTTGCTCCATTCCCTGCTGTTGCTGGATACCGGCCCCAATGGTAGCTCCGCTGTATTCAATTCCGTAGGTAATGATGGGCCAGCCGTAGTTGGCACCGGGCTGAATCCGGTTGATTTCATCGCCGCCCCGTGGACCGTGTTCCCCCTGCCATAGTTCATTTGTGACGGGGTGCCAGGCCAGTCCCTGCGGATTTCGGTGACCGTAGGAATAAATCTCGGGACGATTACCGGATTGCCCCACCGAAGGATTTCCCGGAGCGGCCTGTCCTTCTTTCGTAATCCGGACAATTTTACCCAGACCCGAACTCAGAGACTGAGCCTGGGGACGCGTAGCCATATCCGAACGCTCGCCCGTGCTCACCACCAGATGACCCGACTGGTCAAATAAAATTCGTCCTCCATAGTGAAGATTTCCGGCGTAAGCGGGCAGAGCCCGGTAAATCACTACAGCGTTTTCTATTTTAGTTTCGTCCGTTGACAGGCGGCCTTTGGCTACTGACGTGACATTACCCCCCGTGACGGCTTCCGAAAACACCCAGTAGACCATGCGGTTGCTTGCAAAATCAGGATCCAGTCGTACGCCCAGTAAGCCCCCCTGTCCGGCGGGATTCACCGCCGGAATGCCGGTGATGGGTTGACTTACCTGACCGGCAGGAGTCACGATCCGCATGGTTCCGGCTTTCTGGGTGATGAGCAAACGGCCGTCAAGCATAGCCGTGATTCCCCAGGGTGCCTGTAGCGATTGCGTCAGTACCCGGCCCTCGTAAGCGGTCGAGGTTCTGACTCCCGCAACCCGGGTCTGGCCTTCAAAAGCGGGTTTATAGGAAGTATTGGGTTGTTCGGTCTCTACCGGAGTGCCTTCTCCCGAAGGTTCGGTTTCGTCGGGCTCATTGGTTCGGCAGGAAGACAGAGCGAGTACTGCCGCGAGCATTAGTAAAGAATAGTGACGTTTCATAAATGATCATTTATAGTGGATTTAAATCAGGTAACTAAAGAATTGTACCTGCTTATGCTGGCTCCAGTATTGATCAGTATCTCCGGCTTCTTAGCATAGATCTGGATTTCCTTCCGGTGAACGCCTTCCCGGTAAACGGTTAGGAAAGAGTAGCCCGTCAACCCCTGCGATACAAATTTTCCTCACTAAAACAGCGAAAGCCCGTAACTCCTGGTTACGGGCTTTCGCGAAGGATTGGAGAAGTACTTTTTTGATAAGTCTGGAGAATCCTTTACTACCTGTTGGTAAAATAATGACCCAGTTGCAGGTCTTCCAGCAGACTTGTCTGAGTAGGTTTCCATCCCAGTTCCTGCTGGGTTAACGTAGCCGAGGCTGGATTATCGAAGGTAATGAACCGGCCCATCCATTCGAAATGACTTTCCGCTTCGTCCGCCGGAATCGAAGTAACCGGCAGGTTTAACTGGGAGCCAATGACTTCCGCAATCGCCCGCAGAGGAATTCCCTGATCACCAATGGCATTATAGCGTTTGCCCCGGGCTGCCTTTTCCAGAGCCAGTCTGAACAGCAAAGCGGCATCCCGTCGGTGCACCGCAGGCCAGCGGTTTTGGCCCTCAGCTACGTAGGCCGATACTCCTTTCTCCCGGGCTTTGTTAATGATAAACGGAATAAAGCCCTGATCGCCCGCATCATGCACGGAAGGAGGAAGCCGAATAACGGAGGCGTATACGCCTGCCTCGGCCCATGTCATAGCGGCTGCCTCAGAGGCCCGGGGAAAGCCCGGAGCAGGATCGTTTTCCGTACCCAGGTTTCCATCCGTTCGCAGACCCAAAATGCCAGCGGTTACGATGAATGGGCGATCTGATCCGGCCAGGACCGAGCCCATGGCTTCAATGGCTCGTTTGTCCGTTTCGGCGGCAGCCAGGTAGTTGGAAAAGTCGTGGATAAACGCCGTATGAATAACGCCTTCCGCTTCGGCTACTCCCTTTTTGAGAAGGTCCAGGTCTTCCAGCGTTCCTTTGAACGCCCTCGCTCCGCTCGCTTCCAGTTTGCGGGCTGATTCTTCTGAACGAACCAGTCCGACTACCTCATGACCAGCCCCTAGCAACTCCTCAACAATCGCAGAACCGATAAAACCCGTGGCTCCAGTTACAAAAACTCTCATAATTGATTTAGTTCGTAGTTAATATGGAGATGTGTTGTGTTACTTCACAAAAATGTCCGATTGAGGTACGCAGAATCGAGGACATTTGACACAAATTCGAGGCCTGAAAACCCTACCTGCCGGTGCGGCCCGATCACTCCTTCTCAACGAATGATAGTCCATGGAAACTTTTGAAGATTATTTACGATCGTTTACCCAGCTTACCGAGCTGGAAATCAAACAAATTCAGGGCTGTTCTCTCCCCGTATCCTTACGCAGGCGGCAGCTGCTGTTGCGGGAGGGCGACGTATGCCGCCATAAAATCTTCGTTGCCAGGGGACTTCTGAGAACCTTTCGGGTCAGGCCCGATGGCCTGGAATCCACCATGCGGTTTTCGGCCGAAAAGGGCTGGGCCATTGATCCGGAAAGCTACGTGGATCAGACCCCCTCCCATTATCGCATTGAAGCCCTGGAAAGCACGAAGGTATTGCTCTGGACCCGCGAGTGCATGGAAGAGTTGTTTGAGACCATCCCCAGCTTCCGTCTCATTTCGGAACGTCTCCGGGAAAAAAGTTTAAACTACAGCCAGCAACGCATTTTTATTAATATCAGTCATACCGCTGAAGAAAAATACGAAGATTTCATTCAAAATCACCCCGACCTTTTCCGACGAATTCCCCTTCACCTGGTAGCCTCTTACCTCGGCGTTTCGAGAGAAACGTTAAGCCGAATCCGGCATAAACGCCACGGCGGCCATTGATCTGATAAAACCCCACTTTCTAAACCTAACCTGATGTACCGTTCTCCCACCTGCCTTTGTGTTATTTTATTTCTATTCTCCATTCAGTCTTTTGCCCAGCAGCAATCCGGCTACTGGGCTTCCGTAGGAGCCGGTTCAGGCACACTTCCCAATGTTACGGTGGCTCTGGCCTACGAAGCTCCGAAAAAGCCGCACCTGATCATGACCCGTCTGGCCCTTAACTTCGAACTGATGACGGATAACTGGCCCCGTGAACAAATAAATGATCTGGGCGTACTGTATGGCTACTCCTTTTTAGAAAAATTTCGGGTCGGTGCCGGTTTAAGTGGCGTATGGGGCGTAAAACGGGGAACATTACGAAGTGTCGATCCCGACCCCCTTACCTACGCCAACCGCATGCACGACTCCAGGTCTTTTGCGGGCGTGGGCATTCCCGCCGAAATTCGATACCTCATGGGTAAACAGAATGCCCGGCTGGGATTAACGGCATACGCCAACCTGAACCCGCATTATTCTTATGCCGGTTTGAACATTTGCCTGTACCTGGGAGAATTCAAAAATTAGGAAAACGGACGGCAACCCTTTCCTGAACTGTGGTGTCCGGTAGTTATACCTTTCGAACAACCTATGAAATCACTCTTCTGCTTGGCTTCTTTTCTTGGTTTCAGTACGCTCCTGTCCTGCACTTCATCCCAAATGGTGGATGGGAACGCGGGAAACAGCACCTATTATATTGACAACCAGACGGGGAAAGATTTAAGCATGACTTTCCCAATTCAGGTATATAGAGCAGGCGGAGAAGTCAAGGAAATTGACAGCACCATTGCTCTGTATCGGAATACCCGGCTGCGATTTTATGAAGATCTGGGCTATTGGGGTGCCAATCCACATCCGGAAATGGCTCTTAAATTCATCCGGTTTTATACCCAGGAGAATAACGGGCGTAAACTGGTGTACACCATGGAACCCGTAAAGACGGCTTACTGGACCAAAAATATCATCAGCCGGGATAAAGACGGCATCGGAACCACGGATTATATCTTTGTACTGACGCCTGATCATTTAAAATAGAGCTATTCATCCCTGCCAAAGACGACTTTTTTCGACGATTCGGAAAAAGCCGTTTTATTTTCAGACCTTCCCGGCAGGTATGACATAAGGCTGTCACCAGCGGCCCCGACCTTTGTTAAGTCATCAGAAAGATGGTCTATCTTAACAACTTAACATGGAAAAGCGAACGATTGATCCCTGGGCATGGGGTAAGTACACGAATTCAGTTCAGGCCGTAGAAATCACACAACCCGCGGGTACGCTTTACTGCTCGGGGCAGGTCGCCATTGATGAAAATGGACAAGCCCTGAACGGCGATATGCGAATGCAGCTGATCCAGACTTTTAAAAATCTGGAACAACTGATTACCGAATCGGGCTACGAATGCCGGGGAATCGTCCGTCTGAATGTGTTCACCACTTCTACCAACGAATTTTTCAGCACCTGCCTGGATCTGTATCAGGACTGGATCACCCGGCACGGCGTGCAGCAGGCCACTACGTTGATCGAAGTAAAAGGGCTCTTTCAGGGCTTAGGGGTAGAACTGGAGGCGACGGTAGTCAGGTAACCACAAATAAATTCATCCGCAAAAGGGTTCGATTCGGCATCGAACCCTTTTTTAGTTAGCACCCAACGAACCCTCCGCCTTGGCACACGGCCGGGAAGAAGCGTAAAACCTGCTTCGTTTTTGTTTTCTTTAAATCGAAGTTTGTTCCATATCCTCTATTCATTATGAAGCCTACCCTTATCCTGCTCCTGTTATCCGGTCTGTCAGGAGCCTGTTCCCGACAGACTCAGGTGTACACTCGGGAACTCCAGCAACTGAAAGCCGAATCCCGGCGTACGCTTTCCACGCATGTCGATGAGTTTAACGGTTACAAGAACCGTCCTGCCAGCGATGGCCCTTTCCATGCCGGGAATAATAAAGGTTTTTTACTGAATACTATTCCATTGTTTGCTAGCTCGGATACCGCTATTAGCAAGGTATATAACTATCGCTGGTGGATGATTAGCAAGCACCTCAAGGAATACCACGATCCCGAGGACTCTAAAAATTACTGGGTGGTGACGGAGTTCTTCGGCGTAAAGCCCTGGGCCTCCCTGAGCGGAGCCATTACCTGTCCGGCGGGCCATCAGTTTTACGACGTTCGCTGGCTGCGGGATGATACCTATCTGAAATCGTACGCCGATTATTTCATGCGGGGCTCGGCTTCGCGATTGAATCAGCGGGAAAACGACAATTTTCTGACGTATCTGAGCCGGCCCGAAAGTCATCATTTTTCAAGCTGGATGGTGAATGGCGTGGAGGCTTTCCAGAAAATTCACCCCGACCGCACCTGGACCCGCGGGATTATGCCTTCGATGGAAAAACACCAGCAGGTCTGGGACAGCCTCTTTACCGTCAAGAACCCTACGGCAAAAACCCATGGCATGTATAAAATTCTGGACCTGTATGATGGCATGGAATTCAGCCTTTCGGCCGTTCTGGGCTTGATTCAAAGTGACGGTCCGTACAGCCTCTATACCAAAGACAACTGGCGGAAGTATTACCTGGGCTGGGAAACGACGGGTAATGCCGCGAGGTCTCCACAAGCCAGAGAGTATCCCACCGCTTTCCGGAAGGGCTACCCGGATTACTACCTCGTGCGTCCGTCGGTAAATAGTTACGCGTACGGAAATTTGCAGGCTCTGGCGAATCTTTACCAACTGGACCCAGGGTCCGCCGATAAAGCAGCCCATTACGGAAAACGGGCCACAGAAGTACAGCAGAAGACACTGTCTGTTTTATGGAATAAAGAAGATCAGTTTTTTAATACCTACAGTGCCGGAGATAACACCTTCGGAGCGGGTGATTACGAGGCTCGCGTTCGCGAATCCGTGGGGTACACGCCCTGGTATTTCCGTATGATTCCGGCCCAGTCCTACCAGAACTACGACCAGGCATGGGAGCTGTTTTCTTCGCGAAAAGGCTTTTATCACAACTCCGGCATGACCACCGCTGAACAGCAACATCCCTATTACAACGAACGGGCCTACGCCTGGAACGGACGGGGCTGGCCTTTCGAAAATTCGGTGGTCTATAAAGGGTACGCCAACTACTTACGGACGTATAAAAAGAACGTTACGGAATCTGAAAAGCAATTGTTGTACGATTACGTAGCCAAACTCGCCCGGATGCACGGCACGGCCGAACTGAATATTGGCGAATGGTACATCCCCAGCGATGGCCAAACATTCGGCGGTGAATCCGATTATTTCCACTCCACTTTTCCCGATATTATTATTGAAGATCTGCTCGGGTTTCAGGCTTCGCACGAAAACGCTTTTTCCATTACTCCCCTCCTGCCCGAAAATCAGTGGGACTATTTCTATCTGGGTAATCTTCGTTACCATAAACACGACATTGATATCATCTGGAAAAAAGACTGGAATCCGAATCAGCCGGGCGATCAGAGCAGGCTTTGCGTTTGGGTAGACCAGAAACTGGTGGCTAGTCAGCAGAACTTGAATAAAGAGCTGAAAGTAAAGTTATAGGTCGCTAAAGTGAGTGGTGAGGAAACCGACCCTGGAGAGTGCCGAAAACCTGAAAATGACAGTAACAACCCCAGAGGAGTTCGATAGGTATAGCCCCGGATGTCAGTCCGGGGTACTGATGGGGGTTGCCTTCTGTCCGGTCTGGTATCTCACTAACCACTAGGGCAGTGGTTGGCAAATCGTTAAACAGAAAAATTATAATGCGATTTTATACTATTTTGCATAGTATTGCATAATTAATACTCATTCCTGAGATCAGCTTCTAACTCATTTACCATGAAAAAGTGTATTTTTTCGATTTCTGCGTGGGCCGTCATCCTACTTACTATGTCATCCTTTTCTACTGATCCTCAGCCCGTTAATCAGCTATCAGCTCAGGAGAAAAAAGAGGGCTGGCAATTACTTTTCGACGGCAAAACCACCAAAGGCTGGCATTTGTACAATCAGGGCCAAAAAGCTTCGGTATGGAAGGTACAAAGCGGTGAACTGCAATGCCAGCCGAATGCCCCCGGATCTACCCTGGAACACGGAGATCTGGTGACCGATCAGGAATACAAAAATTTTGATCTGAAGTTTGACTGGAAGATTTCGAAAGAAGGCAACAGTGGCGTTTTTATTAACGTGGTTGAAAAAAAAGAAAACCCTACCGCCTGGACTTCCGGTCCCGAGTACCAGTTACTCGAACCTTCGCACTACGATTACAAGGCCGACCCCAAAAAGCGGGCGGGCTGTCTGTATGGCTTCGCTCCTCAGAAAAATGAAGCCGTCACCAAACCCGTCGGGGAATGGAATCATTCGGAAATAAAACAGACGAATGGCAAAATTCAGTTCTACCTCAATGGCGTATTGACGGCCGAACAGGACCTTACCTCTGCCCAGTGGAAGCAGATGATTCAGAATTCAAACTTCAGGAATTATCCCGCCTTCGGAAAAGTGACCAAAGGCCGCATCGGGCTTCAGGACTGGATGAAAGGCATTGCTTTTCGCAATATCAAAGTAAAAGAATTATAAGTGTTAACCCGGCCCTGCGGATTCAGCGAAGTGTACATTTTACTAAACAGACCTTATCGAGATCCGGGCAGAAACCTGACGAACCCTCTATTTTCACTGATTCCCAAACCTATGAACAGACGACTTTTTTTGAAGCAATCGGGCCTGCTGACGGCGGGTATTGCTTCTTTATCCTCACTCGAGGCACTGGCCAGTGCTCCGGCTAAAAAGATTTCACCCCTCGGCGTTCAGCTTTTCAGCGTTCGGGAGTTATTACCCAAAGATCCTAAGGGCGTGATGGCCGAGCTGGCTCAGATGGGCTACAGGCAGTTTGAAAGTTTCAGCGGTCCGAAAGGATTTCTCTGGGGCTACGAACCCCGGGACATGAAGTCGTTTCTGGACGATCTGGGCGTAAAGATGCTTTCCACGCACTTCGACTACCGGAAGGCTGCCAAAGATTCGGAGGTATTGAAAAAGAATATCGAAATGGCTCAGGGAGCTGGACTGAGTTATCTGCTCTGCCCTTCCATTGGTGCCCAGAAAAGCTGGGATGACTGGAAGAAAATCGCGGATGATTTCAATCGGGTGGGTGAAGAAGTAAAGAAAGCGGGGATTCAGTTTGGCTATCATAACCACGATTATTCCTTCAAACCACTGGAAGGCAAGTTACCGCAGGAATTTTTACTCGAAAATACGGATTCCAGGAATGTGACTTTCGAACTGGATTTATGCTGGATTGACGTGGCGGGTGTAGATACCGAAGCTCACCTGAAAAAATACGGGAAGCGTTACCAGCTTTGTCACATCAAAGATTATAAAAAAGTGAATGGTAAACCCGTTCAAAACGATCTGGGACAGGGTAGCGTAGATTTCAAAAAGACGCTTCGACTGGCCATGAACAGCGGGATTAAGCATTACATCGTCGAACAGGAGCAGTATCCTGAATCGCCCCTGGTAAGTCTGAAAAACGACATTGCGTACATCAACAAGCTTTCCGTTTAAAGTAAACCCATCCAGGCAGCCGAACGGCTGCCTGGATGGGTTTACGCTGTAATTTCTACAATATTTCCTTCGGGGTCCAGTACGACACTCTCGTAATACCCATCTCCGGTCACGCGGGGTAAGCCCACCACCGAAAAACCGTCCCGTTCCAGGCGAAGGGTCAGCTCATCCACCCGCGTTCGGGAGCCTGCTGCCATTGCAAAATGAACCAGCCCTTTCTGCTGATCCGAGAACTCGTTTCGCCGGTCACCAATCTCAGGTTTACGCATCAATTCCAGCCGACAGCCGCCTGCAAAGGCAAGAAAATACGACTCAAAGTTTTTCTCGGGATTGTGATACTTTTCTGACGCTTTCGCCTCGAAGTACGTTTCATAGAAATGCCGCATTTCTTCCAGATTTTCCACCCAAACGGCAAGATGTTCTATTTTCATACAATCAATTGATAGAATAGTTTTTGCGATTTTATACAATTTTGCATAATATTGCAAAAATAAATACGTCTTTTTCCTGATGAATGCATTACCTGTCAATACGACAAAAGCCCGATTTGCTACCCAGGCCATTTTTCTGGTTTGCGGTTTGGGCATTTCCAGCTGGGCACCTATGGTTCCCTATGTAAAAGATCAGCTGGGTCTCAATGAAAGCAGCATGGGTCTGCTCCTGCTGTTTCTCGGAGCCGGAGCCATTTTAATGATGCCCCTCACCGGCTGGCTGCTTTCCAGACTGGGTTCACGCCGGGTCATACTGGGATCGACCGTAGTCATGGCAACGGCCTTACCCTTGTTATTGCTCATGAATTCCCCGATCACGATGGCCCTGATGTTGTTCATTTTTGGCTCTGGCGTGGGTAGTATAGACGTAGCCATGAACGCCCACGGCGTACAGGTACAAAACCTCTCTGATAAACCTATTATGTCCTCGCTGCACGGTCTGTTCAGCGTCGGAGGCTTGCTGGGCTCCCTGGGTCTTGGATTCCTGATCCGGTCGGGACTGGCTCCCTTATGGGCGGCCGTGGCTATTTCGTGCCTCCTGGTAGTGCTGGTGCTGAGTCAGTATAAAGTTCTGCTCGATGCCGTTACGGAACAACAGGTCATGGCTCGCTTCACCAGCCCGCCCGGCGAAACCTCGGGTTCTAAGGTATCGTGGCTTCACGGACAGGTAATTTTTTTAGGGGCTCTCTGCTTCGCTACCTTTCTTTCCGAAGGAGCCATGCTCGACTGGAGTGCCATTTTTTTACGTGACACCCGAGGCGTAGACGAATCCCTGTCGGGCATTGGTTACGCGGCTTTTTCGGTAGCTATGGCAGTCATGCGATTGCTGGGTGATCGGATCGTTTCCCGGATTTCGTCGGCTACGGTCGTGATTGGGGGCAGCCTGATCGGCGTGGCTGGATTCGGTCTTCTGATCTTCTCCCCCTGGCTGATTCTGACGCTGATGGGCTTCGTTCTGGTAGGCATTGGGGCCGCCAATATCGTCCCGGTCTTTTTCAGTGAAGGCGGTCGGTTGCGGGAAGTGCCCAGTTCGGTGGCCATCCCGGCCATCACCACGATGGGGTACGCAGGCCAGCTGGCCGGGCCCGCCATTCTCGGTTTTCTGGCTCAGCATACATCTCTGTCGGCCGCTTTCGGTTTCACGGGATTGCTGTTGCTCGGCGTAGCCATTGCCTATGCGTTGAAAGGCAATCGCACGTAACCGTAATTAAAAGCCCAGGATTTTTGACCACTCTGATATGTTGAAAGAAGAACGTTTTAACCACATTTTAAAGGAGCTGAAATCCAGCAATAAGGTGTTTTTTGAAAACCTGTCGAAAGAGCTACGGGTTTCGGAAGACACCATTCGCCGGGATATTGATCACTTAAGCAAAAGTGGCTTACTCGTAAAAGTCCGGGGCGGTGCCATGAGTCCTTCCGTGAATCCTCTGTCTTTTCAGGATCGAACGGGTCTGTTTTCGGATGCCAAAAAAGTCATTGCCTTAAAGACCCAGCAGTTACTCAGGGACGTGCAAACGGTCATCATGGATGGCGGCACGACCCTGCTGGCCGTGGCGGCGAGTATTCCGATTCAAAGCAAGCTTCGGATTATTACCAATAATATGGCCCTGATTCCGATACTGGCCCATCACGAGCAGGTAGACATTATCGTGCTGGGGGGAATGTACAATCGCGTGACTCAAACCAACCTGGGGATTCAGACGGCTCTGGAAGCTCAGAAATACCAGGCGGATTTATACCTCATGGGCACTTGTGCCATCCACAGCAGCAAAGGGCTGACGGCGGCGGTACACGAAGACGGCGAACTTAAGAAAGTATTCATGAAAGCTGCGGCCCAAACGGCGGTACTGAGTAACCACGAAAAACTGGAAACCGTTGAATTCTTTAACGTAACCGGACTTTCGGACGTGGATACGCTCATCACCGACCTCCCCAGCAACGATGCCCGACTCAACGCCTACCGTCCCTTCGGTCTGGAAATTCTATAAGCGTAAAATCCTCCGTTGCTTTCCTAAGAAAAAAGGCCCGGTAGAATTTACCGGGCCTTTCTTTTTTAGTCCCAGCTGAGCTGGAGGAGCGATACTCCCTGACGGGGCAGAGGAAAGCTGATCAGGCTTTCTCCTTTGGTAATCTTCAGTCGGGACGGAGCGGCTAGTAGCTGCAACTGTCCGGCTTTTTCAAGCTGAGCAATCTGGGCGGCGGTGGGTGATTGCGGCGACCCCATCTGTTTCCAGGCCTCGTAGGAATTACTGTGCTTCTGATCAATGCGGTAATGCGTCAGTTTGATGTTTTTTCCGGTTAATCCGGTTAATTTCACCTCGACGGGAGCATCAGCACCCGGCACATTATCATCGTGGTAATGCCAGACCATCACCGCCGCCGATTTCTTGTCTTTTGAAGCCAGAGCATTCACATCCACTTCTTCCCGAACGCTCTGATCCCGTACCCGTACGTAATCGTAGGCCAGACCGTTTTTGACTTCTACCCTGGTTCCAGGCATCATTCCGAACATTCGAAATACGTTCAGCACGGGTTTGTCTACTCCATTGGTGGCCAGATCCCGAAATCCCCGAAACCAGGCCTGGTCTTCAAATTCAAAAGCCCAGGTAACGGCCCCGGCCAGATTCACCCCCCGGGCCTGAGCCAGGTCATACTTTCGGGCAAATGAAGCAGCGGTATAGCTCGAATACATGGTGCCATTCCGGTAAGCATTCTGCGGGCTGTAGTCCTCCGAACAGGCCGCACAACCCTCAGGGTCCGATTCGCCAATAATAATCGGCAGATTTTTCAGCGTCGGATACGAGGCTACAATCTCAAACCCCTTATCAATGTCGCGTAGCTGCGTACCCATGTTCATCTGGACGTGACCATCCACCAGCTTCGGTGCTCCTTTGGCATGGTAGGTAATGAAATCAATCGGCGTGCCCGTTTTTCCGGTAACGTAATTTTTTCCATTCACCACGTGATCCATAAAGGCTTTGAAGAATTTCTGTGAATTCTTATCGCCGGGTCCGGTCACTTCGGGGCCACCGATGCGAGCCGTGGGTAAAGCCCGCTTGACGGCATCGGCCGTGTAGTCGTATAACTTAATGTATTCTTCAGTGGTGCCTTTCCAGTAGGGAATGTTGGGTTCATTCCATAATTCCCAATACCAGCTCTCTACTTCTTTCTGGCCGTATTTTTCGACGGAATGCCGAACCCACTGATATACCAGTTCAGCCCATTTGTTGTAATCTTTGGGAGGATACGCCCAGCCGAGGTAGATGTCGTTATAGTTGTCGCCGGGCTTCCAGTGGTGACGATACGGCTGTGGCTTGGTGGAGAGGGCTTCGGGCATGAATCCAATCTGGGCGATGGGTTTCATACCCCGTTCCAGAAATGTATCGAATATTTTGTCAACAATGGTCCAGTTATAAATCGGATTTCCCTGAGCATCTTCGGTATAAGCGTTGGTAGAGCCCCACTTTAGAGCCGCCTCGCCGTCGCCCGTTACCAGCAGGCTGTGCACCCGAACGTAGACCGGCACTTTACTAAGTCTGGAAATCTCGGTTAATAACTTCTTCCCGTCTTTCATGTACGTATAATTGGGCTCGTCGTAGCCAAACCAGGCCCAGATGGGTTTCAGCGGTCCTTTTTCCTGAGCCAGATCCACCTGAATCCGGACGGGTTTACTGGGAGTGTCCTGAGACCAGGCTGCTGAAGTGGGAAGACAGGCGAAGGCCGCTGCCGCCAGTGTAAGCTGACGAAACGAATGAATCCAGAAGTTCATAGGGGTTTAGATGAGGTTTGTAAACCGGTATACAGCAAAAACAAGTTTTTAATATTACTGATTCCTGTCGTCTAAATACTCTGATTAGAAAAATAAAATCATACTTTCACTTTCCTTCCAGAGCGGGTATCTACTGATGCCTATAAAATTTCGCGTCCTTCCAACCTTTTTTAATTTAGAAGAGTCCTGATTAAAAAACGCTAATTCATGAAATCACTGCTCCTAACCTTCTTCACTATTAGTCTGGCTTTATGTATTCAATCCTGTAGCAGAGTCTGTGGATGCGTATCACCGCCCATAAGTTCTGAATTAATGGGACAATGGGAATGGACGCGGACTGAAACGCCCAGTCGAACGATTACTCCGCAAACGGCGGGTTATACGCAAACCCTGGAGTATGGCAATGATCAAACGAACAATTACCTGGCCATCTATCGGAACGATACGCTATCCATGCGGCTCGGTTTAGTTCGTGGCAGTACCCAGGAGAATACCCGCGAGTTTTCGGTTCTGGAAAAGTATGCTTCACTGTACCTGAAGTCCTACCTCATCCGAAATTCAACGCACCCCAACCGGGAAATATACACCAGTGAACTCATGGAAAATTACTCGGCCAAAGCAGATACCGTCCGGCATTATTACAAGTTCAAGGGTTACGTAGCCCGTTAGTGACCCATTCGTGAAAGTGGGGATAAGGCCGGGGTAAGGTTTGAAGTTATACGGTTCCCCCAACTACCTATTGGATTCATTTATACCAGCCCTTCGAGTTGCCGGAACACGGGAACAAGGGCTTTTCCTTTTTCAGTCAGGTAATACTCGATGTGCAGGGGTTTTTCGCGAACGGTAACTTTTTCGAGTAAGCCCAGTTCTTCCAGCTCCCTCAGGGCAATGGATAAAGTCTGCTTGTTAGAGCCTTCAATCTGCCGTTGCAAACTACCGAATCGCAGGGGCGACTCCATGGCCAGCCGGAAGACTTCGGGTTTGAATTTTCCCGAAAGCATTTTCAGCAGACTCTGGGCCGGGCAGATCGTGGATTCCTCTTTTTCGCTGGTCAGGTTTTTCTGACTAATTGACTCGTCTTGCATAGCTTCCAATCTTTGCACAAAAAAAGGGTAAATATATGAAACCCGAAACTCAGCCCTTGACTGCCCAGATTTTCTACCTACCCACGTTACCCAATTTGTTCACACTTATTGTTTTATTACTAGGCCTTTTATTAAAAGGGTATTCACAAGATACAAAAGCCATGAACACCAATCCACTTTTATGCGATCCTGAAACCGGCGTTTGCGAAATGCCCGCCGCACCGGAAACGGCCCCCCAGGCTTCCATTAAAGCCGCAACTAAACCGATCAAAATTATTTACTTCACCGATCCCATCTGTTCGACCTGCTGGGGCATTGAACCTCAGTTACGTAAACTGAAACTGGAATACGGGGAATCCGTTGACGTAGAGTATCACATGGGCGGACTGCTGCCCGACTGGAGTTATAACAGCGGCGGGATCAGCAAGCCTTCGGACGTGGCTCACCACTGGGATGAAGTCAGTGCTTACTACAAGATGCCCATTGACGGGGACGTCTGGCTGGAAGACCCTCTTGACTCCTCCTACCCCCCTTCCATTGCCTTCAAAGCGGCTCAGTTACAGAATCAGACGAAAGCCATCGCCTTTTTAAGAGTGTTGCGGGAAATGGTTTTTATGGAGAAAAAGAACATTACCCGTTGGGAACATATTGCCAAAGCGGCTACGCTCAGCGGACTTAACCCCGACCAGTTAAAGCAGGATTACGAAGGAAAAGCCCGGGATCTATTTAAAGAAGATCTGGCTCTGGGCCGTCAGTTAGGCGTTCGCGGGTTTCCCTCGATCTTTATAACGGATGCTTCGGGGAAACGGGAGTTTATCTACGGGTATAAACCGTACGCCCAGTACGAAACCGGCCTTCATGCCCTGAACCCTGAGTTAACCAAAACCCCCTACATTACCACCTGGGAGAATTTATTCAATCATTATCCCACATTAACCATCCGGGAATTCGCCGAATTGAGCAATGTATCTCTGGAAGAAAGCGAAAAAACCCTCGACAACCTAACCCATAAGCAGCAGTTACGCAAGCTACCCAGCAAAAACGGACCGCTGTATCAGTACGCCAGGCAGTAATTCAGATCGGTGATACGGATCTGAGGCAGGTATCCAGGAAAATCCCTTTTACGCTGAAGCAGGCTTAGGCCTGCTTCAGCGTTTTTTTTGACACAAAGATACCCTTGACTTCATCGCCCCTACCCTTTTCAGGGGTAGTTTTACGCGTTTGCGAGCCGTTTTGAGGGTATTGTTTTCTTCAGATGAGTTGAAGCCGAGAGAAACGCCCTTTTTCCTGAGAGGGATCGGTCTTCTTTCCCTAAACCATCCATTACTACCAGGGTTTTGCCTGAAACTTCCATTTGAAATGAAATTATTCCGCCGTGCGAGTCTATTTCTCCTCTCCTCTTTAAGCCTGATCATCAGTCAAACCCTTCTGGCCCAGACCGAGCAGGTCAATGTCTTTTTAGGTTCCTCGGGCGATCACGGACAGCTTTCACCAGCGGCGTCCTCCCCGTTCAGCCAGTTAAGCATTTTACCCAAAACGACTCCTGGTACGCACACGGGTTATGAATACCTGGCGAAGGAAGTATGGGGTTTTACTCACAATCGCTTTGAAGGCGTGGGTTGTCAGGGCAGCGGCGGCCTGTTATTACTCAAGCCCTTTCTGGGTAACAGGGACGATGGAAAGCCCCTGCTGAAACTTTCCGACCAGGCCCGACCTGGTACCTACGCGATTCGTTTCCGTAACCAGATCAGTGCTGACATCGCCGTTCACCAGAATTTTGGGATAACTGAATATCATTTTCCCGAGGGGGAAAAGGGCTTCCGGCTGGATCTGGAGCATACCTTCAACCGGGCGTTTGTCGCCGAAGAACATGCGGTGGAAGGGAGCCTGGTAACGGGCTGGATTCAGGCAAATACTACCTGCCATGCCGGGGTTTACAAAATTTATTTTGCGATGGACCTCGGCCATTCTGCTCAGTGGAAAACCGAAAGTGATCACGTACTGGTAGCTCAACTTCCCTCCAACTTACGTCAGTGTCAGGTACGGGTGGCTTTCTCGGCCGTGGATCTGAATTCGGCGAAACAGCGACTCCTTCCGCAGCAATCGCTACCCGAAGTGAAGAAAGAGTCAAACGCTTTGTGGAACGAGTACATCGGAGCTATTCAGGTGCAGGGGCCCAACGATCGGAAGTCCCTGTTTTATTCGCTGCTTTATCGGACCATGCAGTCGCCTTTTCTCATCTCCGAAGAAGACGGTCGCTTCCGGGGAACCGATGGAAACCTTCACCAGGCTAGCGGGAAACGGTACCACGGTTGGGCCATCTGGGATAACTACAAAACGCAGTTACCCCTGCTTTCCATCTTATATCCCAGGTTTTATCAGGACATTACCAGCTCCATCAGTAACCTGTATCAGTACGGGAAGTTCGATTTTGCCGGACCTCACGAACCCGCCAATTCGGTTCGGACCGAGCACGCGGCGGTGGTGTTACTGGACGCGGCAAAGAAGGGGTATGACATCCATTTCAAGGCCATTCGGGATTCGTTACTGGCCGATACGGCCCGTTTTGATTTCAGTAAACCGGATAAATACCTCGAAGCCGCTTTTGATATGTGGACGATGGCGAAGCTTTTTGACCGCTTTGGGGAAAAGGAGAAAGCCCGCCATTTTCTGAGTCGTTCCCGATCATACCAACCCGTCTGGGAACGCGAGTTTAAAGACCTCAACAAGAACGATGTGGACCGCATGTCGGCCCGACGCATGTATCAGGGAACCATTCGCCAGTATCGCTGGTCGGTGCCTTTTGATATGACGGGACTGGTTTCGCTGGCGGGTGGAAAAAAGGCTTTCACGGAACAACTCGATGAATTCTTCGACGGTTATTATTTCAACCGGGCCAATGAACCGGATTTGCAATCGCCGACCTTATACTATACCAGCGAAAAGCCCTGGAAATACCAGCAGTTGGTGCATCAGCTGGCCGTAGACACGGTGGTTCAGTATTATTTCAATGATAACAGTCGCGGCATTGGTGCTCACATCGACCGGATTTACAAGAATGAACCCAAGGCTATGGTACGCACCATGGACGACGATGCCGGAGCCATGTCGGGCTGGTTCGTATTGACGGCTCTGGGTTTCCAGCAACCGCTGGTTGGCGAGCCGGTTTATTACCTCAACGTGCCATTATTCGAAAAAATCAGCATCCGTCAGCCCAAAGGAAAACTGGACATTTCGGTACCTAACTTTTCCGATAAAAATCGATACATCCGCCGGGTTACCTTAAACGGCAAAGACCTGAAACGCGTCTGGTTAACGCATCAGGAAATCACCGCCGGAGGAACCTTAGTGATTGAATCGACCGATAACCCTTCTACTTACGGAGCTGATTCGATGTGGGTATCGGATGGAAAGTGATCGGGTACGTCACTACATCGCTCGCTTCAATTATTTACAATTTCATAACCTGGTCCGGACTACGCCATTCCTTGGCCGACTGTAAGTTTGCAGAAATGTAAGTCTGCTTATACTGCCGCCTGCCATTACCTAGCAGGCGGTACTACTAACTCCTGCCCCCATGTTCCGCTTTTCTATTTTCTGTGTTGCTTTCTGGATAACGGGTCTGGCTCAGGCCCAGCACCGCCCGGTGCAGGATATCATTCGTGCCCTGCATGATCCTCAGTCGAAAGAAGTGTTAGTCGTCGCTCATCGGGGAGACTGGCGATATGCCCCGGAAAATTCCGTTTTAAGTCTGGAGCGTTCCATTTCCATGGGCGTCGATATTGTAGAAATTGACCTCAAAAAGAGTAAAGACGGCGTGCTTATTCTGCTGCACGATCAAACGCTGGATCGGACCACAAGCGGCAAGGGTAAGCCCGGTGACTATACCTGGCAAGAACTGCAGAAATTTACCCTGAAGAACGAACACGGCGGCCCTACGCGTCAGAAAATCATGACGTTTGAAGACTGCATGCAGCGGGCCAAAGGGAAGGTGATGATCAATATTGACAAGGGGTATGACTATTACCAGGAGGCCTATGCCATTCTGGAAAAAACCGGAACGGTCGATCACGCCATTATCAAGTCGAACAAAACGTATGAAGAGGTAAAACGTGAAAACGGGGATTTGCTGGGCGGTAAACTGGCCTTCATGCCCATTGTCAATCTGGCGAATCCTCAGGCAAAATCAGTCATTACGACTTACGAGAAGCAGTTAAAACCCGTTGCATATGAATTAAATTTCAACACCGATCAGGCACTGGAAGAATCCGGTTACCAGACCATTCCCCAAACGGGTTCTAAAATCTGGTTTAACAGCCTCTGGGCCAGCCTGAATGCGGGCCATGACGACGAGAAAAGCGTAGAAGAAAACGACCCCGAAGCGGGTTGGGGCTGGCTGATCAGTCACGGAGCCAGACTCCTTCAGACGGACCGCCCCCAGGAGTTACTGAATTATCTTCAAGGTAAGGGGCTGCATCCTTAACCAGTAGCAGTGCCCAAACGCCTTTGTGGTAGTAAAATACTTAAAATAGGCTTCACAAGTAACAGGCCATTAGTTGCTATACTTAATTCGTACAGATGTATAGCAACTAATGGCTTTAATTTAGGTAACGGTTACTCAGACTATATTAAATACTGAAAATGGTAAAAATTTGATACGATAAGAGGCCTCAATATCTACTAGTAGCAGTATCAGAATTTGTCTATAAGCTTCAAAAATGAAGGCAAAAAACTGATAATTAATCTGGATTATTTGGCTTTTAAATAATTTAAAAATTGTTATTTTAAAAAGTCACCCAACATGCTCTTGGACTTGGCCAATGCTCCCTGCTGATGGCAAGCCTGCCGATAGACTTTCATTTCCGTTAACCATTTCTGCCAAATCGCAATTACCAATTCTGCTTCCTCTAACTGATCAAACTTGGGATGAATTTCACTAACGCATACCGATAAATGAGGAAATTTTTTAGCGACTGGAATAAGCCCTTCCTGAGGGTTTTTTATCGTTTGTCGCCAATTCCGATCTTTTCTCAACCGATCATGAACGCTTGAGTCAGTAAAGCGATTACCCTGTCGTAAAGGATGAGTATTTTTCTGAAAATCAAAATATCCATCATTTAGCACCACCAGTACGTTTGAGTAAGTGTCATCTAAATCCGTAGGTAAGTGTTCATTTACATATTGCCACAGATCACATCCTGCAAAGTCTCCTGACTTCTTTTTACCACGTAAGGCATCCGCATAAAGTGATTTCAGATGAGTAGGTAAATTTGCTTTCATCTGCTCTAATTTTGTGCGTTTATCTCCTATCTTTTCTGCCGACATATCTAAATAGAGATCATTCATGTAGGTGTCTGTCCGGTAAGAAACACCTAGTTGAGGAGCAATAGCAATTCGAAAACGATCTTTTGAATTGATAATCATTTTACGACGAACTTTTTTTTCAAATGCGTCAAAAACCTTTTGAATTAACGCAATGTCTCGTGAGGACTGATCCTGCTGCAGTAACCGGTCTGATAAATCCAACAGAACTATATAATTAGTAGGTTGGCCCGTCTGAGCCAAGAGCGTAGAGAATCCACCCAGCCAGAAAAGCAGGAGCATTAATATAAATTTCATAAGACTACGTTAGATTTATTAAGCGGCTATTGTAAGAGGAGTGTCATTAATATACTGGCTATAAAATGCTTTGCGAATGGCATCACATTCTTCACGCAACGAATCATTATGCAATCGATTATTAACGTACTCTAGCCAACCGTCGTAAAAGTCTGTAATATATTTTTCCAGCTCGGACTTGCTGAAAATAAGAATCTTTTGATTCTCCTTCAACTGCTTGATTTCCAATTCCATAGTAGTGATACTACCCTCCAGAGCAGCCGATTGCATTTGGAATTCTGCTATTTGACTTACTAATTCTGCCTTTTTCTTTTTAAGAACAGCTATCTCAATTCCCAGCATCCGATTTCCATTTTTCTTACCAATCTCCTCAGTGAGAGCGTGTAAGATGCCACTCCAAACCAAGCATGCTACGAAGCCCATCATGATCACTAGATAGAAAACCGGTTCTTCGATCCATTTGTGGTCTTTGATATCTGCCATACCCATCATCACTTTAGCATTGAAACTTTTTTCTTCTATGAAATAAGCTAATAACCCGTCAGTCAAGAGAATAATAGAGAGCATTCCTACTAATAATATTCTACCGAATAAAGTTTTCTTTTCATAAAGTATATGCAGAAATCCACCAAAAGCGAATAACAGTAAAGGACCAAGCCAGTGAAAGTCAAAACGTTTAAAAGACTCATTAACAAAAATTGCACTTATTATAGCCGTTACACTTTGTCCAGAGTCCTCAGCAAGTTGAGCTTCATTATTAATATCTCGATAAAAGGCAGAATAGAAACTGGATACATAAAAAAAGAAAACGAAAATGCTAATGAGTACGAACAAAGTAGAATACAATCCAAATTTGAAACGATCCAAATGATCCGCCTGCCTGGGACCTGCATCTCTCTGTTTTCTTAGATCAAGAATCTCAGCTTCAAGCGACTCTATTTGTCTGTTTAACGCTGGGATTTGCGTATCATTCGTTGTACGAATTTTTGTTCGAGCAGTTTCAATTTCTTTTTGTAAGTCTGTAATTTTTGTTTCTATTTCAGCTCGCTGTTGGGTTCTCCGGTCTTCATTCAGATTTTCATCAATGATGAATCCATGGCGAATCTGGTTAAAGAGGTTTTCGAGTGCTAATGCATTTCCTCGGTGATGTTCTGCTTTTTCATAACCGTAAGAATGAAGATTTACACGCTTGGCTGGAGTGCCATCCTGTACTTCAGTAGATATACTTTCTTGGGGTTGATCGGACAGGGAGGGAAAAGAGAATAATTTCATGAGTGTGCGTTTACTTTTATACTTGTATATGGCACAGTCATGCAAAAAGATAACATCAAACTAGAAAAAAATATTATCAATTATAGCTAAGTCATTCTTCCGAGATACCTGACTTCCTGGCTCGTTCTTCCATCAGGGCCTCAAACTTTTCCTGGTATCTCATCCCCCAGTCATCAATCGCTTTGGTGATGGGCAGCAGGGATTCCCCGAATTCCGTCAGGTAATATTCCACTTTGGGTGGCAGCACCGGATATATTTTTTTGGTGATGATCCCGTGTTCTTCCAATTCCTTCAATTGCTGATTCAACACCCGACGGCTGGCGTCGGGGACCATCCGCTGTAACTCGCTGGGTCTCCGTTTCCCACTATTAATGCTGAAAATAAGAGCAGGCTTCCACTTGCCGCCGATGATCTCGAGGGTAACGGCCGTTCCGCAGGTGTATTGTCGGGGAATTTTACGTTCGTACATGGGTAAAAAGGTTAATAGGTACAAAATTATCCCTATGTGATAAATTTATCCATACTTGCAAAACTGAACCTACGTGTCCAGCTTTGCGGTAGTAGTCAGAATGAACCTGCAAAGATTTCTTAAAAATTCTGATTTATCCAAATAAGCCATTGAATATTAGCTTTTTATCAAAGCCAGGTAATTGTTTTCCCATGAATACCATCACAGAAATAGAAAAATTAGAGACGCTTTTTCGTCCCTTTGAATTAAAATCCCTGCGTTTACGCAATCGCATCGCCATGGCACCCATGACCCGGGCCTTTTCACCGGAGGGCGTTCCGACGGAGGATGTTGCCGCCTATTACCGCCGCCGGGCCGAGGGTGAAGTAGGATTAATCATCTCGGAAGGTACGGTTATTGATCGTCCGGCTTCTTCTAATGAACCCAGCATTCCTCATTTTTACGGAGATAAAGCTCTGGCTGGCTGGAAACAGGTGATTGACGAAGTACATGAGGCCGGTGGGGCCATGGCTCCGCAGCTCTGGCACATGGGTGTCATGCAGCCCAGCCGCTCGGGCTGGTTACCTTCCCAACCTTTCGAAGGTCCGTCCGGACTGGTCTTGCCCGGCCAGACGGGAGGCATTGCCATGACTGACCAGGACATTGCGGATACCATTGCCGCTTTTGGTAAAGCAGCCGGAGAAGCCAGGCGTTTAGGCTTTGATTCCCTCGAAATTCACGGAGCCCACGGGTATCTGGTGGATCAGTTTTTCTGGGATGGACTCAATCAGCGAACGGATATTTTTGGCGGAAAAACACTGGCGGAACGCAGCCGTTTTGCGGTTGAAGTCGTGAAGGCCATGCGGGCCGCCGCCGGGGAGGATTTCGTAATCATCCTTCGCCTTTCCCAGTGGAAACAACAGGACTATACCGCTAAACTGGCTCAAACGCCGCAGGAACTCGAAGCCTGGCTGAATCCGCTGGCCGATGCCGGCGTTGATATCTTCCACTGTTCGCAACGTCGTTTCTGGCAAAATGAATTTGAAGGCTCTGACCTGAATTTTGCCGGATGGGCCAAGAAAGTAACCGGAAAAGCTACGATCAGCGTAGGTTCGGTAGGCCTGAACAGCGATTTCATGGGAGCCTTCATGGGCGAAAGCTCGGAACCCCGCTCCATTGATGATTTGTTGCGGCGAATGGATCGCGGTGATTTTGACCTGGTAGCCATCGGTCGTTCCCTACTGTCTGATCCTGACTGGGCAAAGAAAGTGCGTGAAGGTCGGCTGAATGAACTGGAAGGGTACACCAGCGAATCATTGGCGAAGCTGGTTTGATAACGGTTGAGGTAGTTCGATAACGTTTGAATGGGGATGAGAGGGGTTGAATGCATTCAACCCCTCTCATCCCCATTTACTAACTTAGACCATTTTATACCGCAGCAGAGTAATGGATGCAGCAGGTACGGTGATAGTCGCTGGATGATGCGTTAATACCGTTTGTTGATACGTAACTACGTCTTTCTTAGGATTTTCGAGCGAATTACAGGCCATTAGTCCACTTGCTGTCAATTCGTGACGTTCGAACAGCTTCAGCCCGGTGCCTCCCTCCCACTCGACCGAAGTTTCTATTCCCTCAGCAGGATGACGATTGACCAGTGCCACTGTAGCGGTTCCGGTCTTTTCATCAAAACTGACACTGGAATCCAGCATTGGCAGGTTTTCTCCCCCCCGCTGCCGTAACTCTTCGCTTTTCACCTCGGCGTGTAAACTTACGCCCTGGCAATACCGACGGTATAATTCCAGGGGATAAAAGACGGTCTGGCAAATGGATTCGCGGTCATTGCTCATAATCGGAGCCAGGACATTAACCGTTTGTGCCCAGGTTGCCATGGTTACAATTTCGGCCTGACGCTGGAACATATTCAAAAACGAGGCCACTCCCAAGGCATGAAACCATTGGTAGGTTACTTCCAGATTGTAGCGGCCTTTGCCTTCGTTTTCCCAGATCCCCCATTCATCAATGGCTAACTTCACTCCTTTGGACCGGGGCGGAAAACGATACCAGCGGTCAAACTTTTCTATTTTTTCAGGAGCTAATCGTTTGATTTGCTGATGCGTTTGTTCGATCTGCTTCTCAAATCCAGCCAGCTGCGTGAAGAGCGAAGCCGGTTCGCCCTTTCTCGAACTGGCGTATAAGTGCATCGATAGATAGTCGGTGATCGGATGCAGTTCCCTCAGAACCGTTTCATTCCAGTGTTCATCGTGCCCAGCCATGATTAAAGAAATGCCGGGGTCCTGTAACTTCATCAGCTTGGCGTATTGCCAGGCTACTTCCGCATAGGTGGCGGGATTCTGTAAACGTCCCGTATCGGGTCCGGCGTTTTCTTCATTCCCCAGCCCCCAGTATTTGACGTTGTGAGCCTTCGCAAAGCCGTGCTTGCGGCGAAGCTCCGCGAAAGAAGTTTTTCCCTGTCCGTTGCAGTATTCCACCCAGTTAGAAGCCTCTTCGGGCGTTCCGGTGTTCATGTTCACCACGAGAAAAGGATCAGTTTTTAATTGCCGGCAATACTGAATGAACTCATTGGTACCAAACTGGTTGGTTTCCTCTCCTCCCCAGATCAGATTGGGCCGGACCGGGCGGTTGGCCTTCGGACCGATTCCATCCTGCCAGTGATAGATTTTTGTGACCGTGCCGCCGGGAAAACGGAGTACGGGCGGAGCCAGACGCTTGATCTTTGCCAGCACATCCGTTCGAACCGCATTCGTTTTTGCGTCCACAATTCCACCCGTGATGGACCGCCCGAGGTATTCAATAAACTGCCCGTAAATTTCGGGTTCAATGGTTCCTCTGGATTGGTTCAGGTTAATATGGACCGAAGCCTTACTTACTTTTTCGGAAGAAGCCCACAACGAAGAAGGGAACAGGGAAGCAACTGCTGCCTGACTGGTTTGCCGCAGAAAGCTGCGACGACTGGTATGAAACATGTACTTTTTGTTAAGGAACTTTCATGCCGTTAATCCATTCAATCCGCATGAACAGGTATGAATCGGCCTGGCTATGAATCATTAAGACGGCTGAGGCCCATTCATACCTGTTGACTTCCTGAAATCGGTTCAGGACAAGGCGGGAGGCGGGGGCGATCCGGCGGGTTTGGAACGGTCTTCAGGTAATGGGATAAACTCCAGATGATCATTGGGAGGTAAGGGAATTCGGCCCGCAATCCAGTCGGCTTTGGCCTGTTCAATTCGCTCTTTACTGGAAGAAACGAAGTTCCACCAGATGTACCGTTCCCCTAAATGCTCTCCGCCCAGCATCATTACCGTGGTTGCTTCCTGAGCAACGATCACCGGATCAATCCCGGCCGTAAACACCAGTAACTGCCCTATTCCATAGCGATGCCCGTTGACTTCCACGCTTCCCCTGGCTACGTAAATGCCTCGTTCGGCATACCCCAGGGGCAAGCCAAACCGCGTACCGGGCTGTAGTACGACGTGTAGATAAAACAGCGGTGAATGGGTCTTGACTTCATTTTTAAGTCCGAAGGCTTCCCCCGCAATGAGTCGCATCCAGACTCCCTTATCCGTGTAAACGGGCAGCTGCTGGGGCTGGTAATTAGTAAACGACGGGTCTTCTTCTTCCGCTGCCGTGGGCAGGGCCACCCAGGTCTGAATCATTTCCAGCGACCCCCCAGCCAGAGCCGCCGGATCTTCAAACCGCTCGGAATGGGCAATACCCTTACCGGCGGTCATCCAGTTTACTTCTCCGGGACGAATGACTTGTTCTACTCCTAAACTATCGCGATGAGTAACAATGCCATTGAACAGATAACTTACCGTTGACAGACCAATATGCGGATGCGGTAACACATCCATGTTGGGAATCTGATCGGCCGAAAAAGATACGGGGCCAGCGTGGTCCATAAAAATAAACGGCCCCAGCATTCGGCGTAACCGATAAGGCAATATGCGGCGAACTGAAAAATGAGGGCCCAGATTGGCCTGCCGGGCCTCAATGATGATATCAAGCATAGCGGTGCGGATGATGCGTGAAAAAGCTACTCATGTCTTTTAATTTTAGTTTATTTATTGGTATCCATTTTATGAAAATCATCAAAGGATTCATGTCAATAAAATACAATTAAACTTCAAGTAAGTTATTTGCTTATCAATGATTTAACAAATAGAAAACCGTTAAAATTTATATTTTTTTAATTCGGATACTGGTTATAACAATTCAAAAGGTGAGTTTTGGACTAATTGAAAAGCTGTATCAGAAAAGATTAAGGTAAGGCAAAAGCTACGTAACTATCTCCTTTCTTCGTTCCGAGTTTGGTACCTCCGCAGGCGATTACTACGTATTGCTTTCCATTGACCTGATACGTACTGGGGGTAGCAAACCCGGCGGCGGGTAACTCCCGTTCCCAGAGAATAGCACCCGTTTTTTTATCAAACGCCCGAAATTTTCCGTCTTTGGTTGCGGCAATGAAAATTAAACCACTGCCGGTTACTACGGGACCACCGTAGTTTTCAGTACCCGTCGGAGCAATGCCCCGTTCCGATAATTCCCTGAACTCTCCCAAGGTTTTTTGCCACACGTGTTTCCCCGTGTTCAGATTGATGGCGGTTAGCGTTCCCCAGGGTGGAGCAATCCCCGGATAGCCTTTGGAATCGAGAAATTTGTGATACCCATTGAACCGGTAAGGAACGTACGGTGCAGTAGATTCTTTTCCTTCTTTAGCCATGACTTCTATTTTTTCATCCCCAAACAGGAACGCCACCAGAGCCTGCTTTTCTGCGGGGCTCAGACTGGAAAATCCGGGCATCATTCCTTTGCCGCTCGTGATGAGTTTAGAGACAAACTCCCGATCTCTCCGTTCCTGAATATGGATCAGTGAGGGATAACCACTCTTCGGATTTCCCTTTCGATCGGTGCCATGACAGGCTACGCAATTTCTGGTGTAGAGCCGCTGACCGGGACTCAGGTGAGCTAATTCTTCTTCTTTTGGCGTCGGGCTCAGGCTAAACAACCAGGCCATTTCATTCGCATTCACGTACATGATCCCTTCAGGATCAACGGCGGCCCCACCCCATTCGGCTCCTCCGTCCGCCCCCGGAAACACCAGCGTAGGGGTTTCGCTAAGCGGCTGAAAAAAACCTTTTTTAGCTTTTCGGTACGTTTCCAGTAACTCGGTCTGGTTGGCGGCATAGGGATTCAAATCGCTTTCCGCAATCATTTGCCGGGTGAAAGGAGCGGGCATTCGTGGGATGGGTTGCGTAGGCCAGACCACTTCGCCGGGTATCGTGGACTTAGGAGCTGCTTTTTCATCAATGGGGAATAACGGCTTACCGGTCACCCGGTCAAACACGTACACATAACCCGTCTTTGTCACCTGAGCGACGGCATCCACCCGTTTCCCCTGAATCGTTAAAGTAATTAAATTCGGCGGGGCTGGCAGATCCCGATCCCAGACGTCATGATGCACCATCTGGTAATGCCAGATTCGCTTTCCGGTCCGGGCATCCAGGGCCAGCAGACAGTTGGCGAACAGATTTTTACCCTTACGATTACCTCCGTAGAAATCAAACGCGGGGGAGCCCGTTGGTACATATACGATGCCCCGTTTCCGGTCAATCGCCATACCGGCCCAGTTGTTGGCCGCTCCCACGTCCCGGTGGGTATGGGCGGTTTTGGGCCAGGTCTCGTAGCCGTACTCACCGGGCTTCGGAATGGTATGAAAGACCCAGGCTAGTTTCCCCGTCCGTACATCAAAAGCCTGGATGTATCCCGGAGCGGCATCAGCCCCCTCCGACAGACGCAGGGGCATGATGATCAGGTCTTCGAAAAGAGTGCCCGGCGTATTAGAAATGACAAATTTGTTTTCAGCCGTCGGCCCCAGCCCCGAACGTAAACTCACCCGGCCATTCTCTCCAAAATCCGCGATAACGTTTCCGTGGATTGCATCCAGTGCATAGAGATAGGCACCCGACGCATAGAGAATCCGGCGTTCCTTACGGTCCTGCCAGTAGGTCAGTCCCCGATTCGTATTCAAGTTGCCCCCGCCGGGCTGGGCGAATCTCCAGCGTTCTTTTCCCGTGGAAGCATCCAGAGCGAATACCTGATTGGAAGCCGTCACTCCGTACAGAATCCCGTTAACGATCAGGGGATTGCATTGCACCTGCCCGGTATCACGCGAATGATACTCCCAGGCCACCTCCAGCTGATTAACATTCTCGGGGGTAATTTGGCGAAGACTGGAGTAATGGTTTCGGTCAGGACCTCCCAGGTATTCCGGCCATTCTTCGTCAGAAGTTTCACTCGTGAATTGCAGGGCTATTAATACGGATGTTGCGGTGATTAGAGGTAGTATGAATCGTCTCATGCGTCATTGAAAAGGGGAAAATACTACTTTTTATTTCCGTATGCCAGCAACTTTAGCTCCCTGAAACGGGTCCTGTTCATAAATCCAGTATTTATGAAAAAAATCATGATTGGGGTGGCCCTTTTGCTACTGGGGAGCTGCCGAAAAGAGGACGCATTGCTGCCCTCTGAAATCTGGTCTAAAGGATGTTCATCATTGACGAAGCAACAGGAGATGTATCGACTGGATGGCATTTGCTGCGAATACGTAGAGTTTCCCGCTTCGGTCAGATTGAAACATAAAGCTTTCGAGATCGAGGGAACTCAGTATGTGTTCAATGGAGCAAAAATGATCCCTTATCCGGTGCTGGTCAAGGGGCATCTGGAAGGAGATGGTGTACTTTCACTTCATTTTCAAAGCCTGGGCAAACAGCAGTCCTACCGATTAAATCCGGGACCTGCTCAGGTGGCCTGCCAATGTGGCTGTGATTGAAAGGTGAGGTTTGGACTAGAATACTTAAGCTTTTTTACGGGTAGTTGCCGATTTTTGAGCTTTGAAGCCCAGGACTGTGGCCATGTACTGCGTTTTTGAAGTTTTAACCGTGATTTTTCCGTTTTCGATTTCAGCATTTACCTGTACGAATTTTTCCAGTTTTTCCTTCGACAGTAAGATTTCTTCAATTTGCTGAGCCGAAAAGGTGTATTGCGTTTCCAACAGGTTCCGGGCGACCAGGTATCGATTGGTGTCGGTGGTGCTGTAAAAGCTTTCCATTTCTTCTTCCACTGCATCGTTTACTACGTCCATGAAGGACTTAATCGTAAACTCCAGTTCCAGAATTTTTTTTCGTTCTTTCTTACTGGGGGCGTACTCAAAAACAATGTTGGCTTTGGCAAATAATTCTGCCTGAGCCACTTTCAGAGCCCAGCGTTGAATTTCCTTGTAGTTGTAACTCTCCGGGCAATTGAGCATGAATTTCAATTTCTCAACGGAATAGGTAAATACCCGCTGCCCACGATTATAATACATCATCATCAGCTCATAGAGTCGTTGGGAATACACCGATTCCAGCGATAGCATGACATCAATGCTGTACTTAGTATATCGGCTACCTAACTCAATAAACTGAGGAACAACGTTCGCTAACATGGTAATTTCCAGGAAATTACGTCCGTCTTCATTCACGGTACGAACCAGAGGAAAGGGAACCAGCGAAGCAAAGCTGGGATTCCGGGGATTGGAAAAGTCCTCGTAAAGAATCTTTTTATCCGTCAGGGATTTGGCGGCCAGATACAGCTTACGGTAATTATTGGATTTGGCCAGTTCAGTAATGGGAATGGTAAAACGCAGGTTTTGACCTTCCTGGTAATCCTTTACATTCCGAATCTGATTGATGATCATGACCACAATTCGCTTCTCCAGTTCAGAAAACTGTTGTTTCGATTCGGTGATGAAATTAGGCTGAAAATTGTTAAGTCTTTTCTGAAAAACAATTGAATTATCCATAGGCTGAAGGCTTTCCGTTGGAAAAGTACAGAATAAAAGTGAGATTCCTTTTCATTTTCTCACTTTTATTATTTCCCGTAACGGAATACCGAACATTGGTAACTCATGCTTTGATAACCAGCCTTAGGGGGCCAGGGTAGAGAAGGGGATAATGTGGTAACTGTTACCACGTTTTTTCAAAGTCCTGAGCAGATGGTCTGTTTAGGAGTTGTTTTTAGTAATGTGGTAACTTCTGCCACATTAATTTGTTTGGTCAAGGTTAAGGATAGCTGGAAAAGGGAGCGTAGTAATGTGGTAACAATTACTACGCTCCCTTTTCCAGTAGCGTTTGGGCAACCTCAATAATTTCTTTGCATAGTTCGGGGCTGTTACCCCCGGCTCGTTCCAACTGATCAACTAGTGTTTTCAGCCGATCGACCTCCGTCAGAACCGATTTCCTGGTTTTCCCTGACTTCGTCAGTACCTGATTGATTTCTTCAACGCTTTCAAAGGCTGGAAGGCCCTCTGACGCATGAGCAAGCTCTACAATCGATTTTTTTGAAACTTTCGATTTACGACTCAGAATTTCTTTTTTAAGGGCTGGAGAGGTCTTATCGAGGCCTTTCGCAAATTCGGCGTCCGTACGAATGGTTTTCGGACTAACGTTGAATTGTTCCGCCAGGACCTCTTCCGTTCGTTTACCACCGCTGCTTCCTGTGGGACGCCCGGAACCTTTTTTCATTGATAAATACTTCTGTCCACGCAGGTAGGAAGTTTGTTCCGGCGTTAGATTGCGGCGGCCTAACTGGTTATCAATCATAAAGGCCCTTACCTCCTCAATGGAAGCAAATTCCTTCATCAAAATCCGATAAGGAATGCCATGACTGGTGCAGATCTGGTAACGGTTGTGGCCATCAATCAATACGAACAGTGAAGTCGTGTCGTCCGTATTCCGAACCGTATGAGCCGCCGTTTCCCAAACGAGCAGGGGTTCCCGGCAACCTTCCCGGATCAGGTTGGTCTCCAGTTGCTTAAATTCATCGTCGAGCAGGGGCGGAATGAGCGATTCGAGTTCAGGAATGATGGTGAGCTGATTTTTGATCAATTCCTGCTGCACCAGCGAACCACTATCTTTCTTGATCAGCTCTTTCGTACCAAACTGGTTGACAATTTTTTTCATACAAATTCAATTAGGAATGGATAACTTATCGGTTCTGGCGGGTCAGCAGTTCCTGAGCCAGCTGTTTGTAATCAATGGCTCCGGGAGAGGTAGCTCCATAACGAAAGATATCAACCTGAGCGTACTGAGACTCTTTCAGGGCTGCGTTCAGCCGAATTTCGGTGTTGAATACCTGAAAATCCTTTAAATCTTTGCGTATGGTCTGAATGAGTTCCTTGTGCAGAACGAGGCGTCGGTCTACGCGGGTGAATAACAACCCTTCAATACTCAGGTGTTCGTTGAAAAACTGCCGGATTTCGTTGATGAGTTCGAACAGGTTATTGATGCCTTTGATAGCAGAGGTTTCGGGTTCCAGTACCACCAGGGCAGAATTGGAGGCGATCAGGGCAGAATTAGTAAAAACGTTTAGGGCGGGAGGGCAATCGATCAGGATGTAATCATACTGCCCCACAACGGTCTGCAGAGCCGTTCGCAGCCGCAAAGCACCACTAGGGGAGTGGGTGAGCTCGCGTTCGTATTTAGCCAGTTCCAGGTTACTGGGAATCAGGTCCAGATTAGGAATGACTGAAACAATCGGAAGCGGCTTGTTATGCAGCAGGGCTTCGTACAATTGTGATTCCGGATTATCCAGTCCCAGACTCTGGGAGAGATTTCCCTGGGAGTCAATATCAATGACGAGAACTTTAAACCCTTCCATCACCAGAGCACTGCCCAGGTTAATGGTCGTCGTTGTTTTACCCACTCCACCTTTGTGATTGACGATGCTAATCACACGGGCTTTCCGGTTTCTGAACTCTTCCAGACCATACTGAAGCAAAATGGGTTCAAGGGCTTTGAGATGTTTTTGATTCAGGGTTCGCTGACCCGCCAGTGCCTTAGGCAGGGTGCTAAGGGGAAGACCAGATTCTTTCTCAATAACGGACATGGAAAGAGCCGTCTTCTTTTTGAAAAAGTGCAGAACCTCTTCGTGAGTGAGCATGTACGAACTGTTTTGTCAATTTTAAAAGACAATACTAAGGATATTTTCCTGAAGGCGTCTGCATTCTTTGACATTTTTTGACAAGACGAGGGTATTGCATTGAAACTAAAATATTAGTTCACGGTGTGTTTGTTTTTTTGCTACAACGAAAATGGTATGACCTTTGCTTTCAATGAAAAAAAACATCAGTCTTTGATTATTATTTTATTTATCAATATTTTGATTGATTTAGAAGGTCTGTAACTCACTGATAAACAATGATTTAAGGGTATGAAAAGTGAGGTTTGGACTAAGGTAAGGTGAGGTTTGGAATAAATTAAGAATTCATAAGGTGAGCTTTGGAATAAGCCAAAAGTGAGGTTCAGACTAAACAGAAACCGACAAAAGTGAGCTTCGGACTAAGCGAAAGGTGAGGTTCAGACTAAGCAAAAGTTGAGAAAATAGGGTGCTGATAATGAGCAAACAAGCCCGAAACCATTCGGTCAGCCCCGGTAAAAGTGAGGTTTGGAATACAGGAAAAGTGAGATTCGGACTAAAAACGTAAGGGGTTTCAAAACCAAACATCTTCTCAAATTTTGTCCGGATTCTAGCGATAAGGTGAGCTTTGGACTAAGCTAAGGGGTAAAAAAATGTCATTATGCAGACGTAATCCCGAATGCTTCCAGCGAACCAGGGCAAACGCCCGGAACGGAGCCTAAGATTCCAGAAAACACGTTTTGAAAAGTGAGGTTTAGACTAAGTCGCCAGGGAGCCAGAATTGTATGAATTAGAAAATCTGCTGCTGAACCCTTCTACTTCTAAGCGTGTAGGTATGAAGCCAGGATGATGTCTGAAGGAATTTTATACCCTGGTTGAGGGTTCTCCAATTGACCGGAAAAAGGAAGATCTACAGGCCTGTGATAAGTATTGATTAGTATCAATAAATTTTGTTTTTAATTATTATTAATAGTTTATGTTCTGTCTAATGAGTAATATTTAATATAATATAACTAAAAAGTAATATAATTCAGTAGTTTATATAAATGGATATTGTCGATGCGGGAAGGTACTTTGTGAAGGCCAATCAAGAGAAAGTACCTTGCCATCATTGTTGAATGATTATAAAGACGTGGTAAAACTTTTTACGTAAGTATCGGCAACTAACGCTCTGAACCTATGAACATCTCCAAACTATTCAGCATCGTCACTCCGCTAACGCTTGCCTCATTGATGGGTCTGATCATGATCGGTACTGGAATTGTGAATACAGGTCGTGAGAATAACGTTCTTCAATACTTTTTCGGTGTGCCTTTCATGGTCGGGCCTTTGATCCTGCACTTTCTGATTCGAATCGTCTGTTTAAAAAACAATGTAATCATCTGGGTAGTCGAAGGCCTTCTGGTGATTGTAGGGTATATGGCTTTCCTGCGAATGTAGAAGCCACAGAAAGTCCGCGTAATCGAAGTTCTTTTCAACGCTCCAAACCGTTCGGGTAAGGCCTGCCTGCCTCAGATTTGAATCAGGACGTGTGTTATAAATCAAGAATTACTTCAGCGGTAAAAACTCCGCCGCCCGAGCTCAGGTTCAGTTGATAACGCTGGGGATATAAAAGATCCAGTCGCTTGCGGGTATTGGCCAGTCCCACACCGCCATTAGGGGAGGGGGAGACTCCCGTGGTCGGCACGCTATTTACCACGCGAAATGTAAAACGGGAGCCCTGGAGATGAGCTTCCACCCGAACGAAAGCCTTCTCGCGGGTTTTACCAGCCCCGTGCTTAAAAGCGTTTTCGACGAATGAAATTAACAACAGGGGGGCAATAAACTGATGCTGGAAATTACCCGTGGTTTCAAAACGGATGTCTACCCGCTCGCCGTGACGGACGCGTTCCAGGGCCAGATAACTTTCGATGAAGTGTAGTTCTTTTGTAATTTCCGTGCGGTCTACGTTCGACTCGTACAGATTATACCGCATCAGATCCGATAGTTTCAGCACAATCTCGGCGGCTTCATCATCCAGATCAATTACTCTGACGTACAGACTGTTAAGGGTATTGAAAAGAAAATGAGGATTGATCTGGGATCGCAGGAAGTCCAGCTCGAGGGTGAGGTTATTTTTCTCCAGCAATAATTGTTTACGATCCATCTCCAGCTTGTCCCGTTCGAGTCGCGAAGCCCGGTTCTGGTAGGAAACGATATCATTGACGGCTTTAAAAAACAACAGAATGGTAGGGACGAACAGGCTGTACGCGTAATTCCACAAGGCCGTGGGAAGGTTGGTAAAACAGCCCAGCAATCCGTACGGCTGAATAAACTGAAGCCAGATGCGTTCCACGTACGATTCCAGAAGCTGCCTGTATCCATCCGAAAACGACTGAATCCACTGGAAGCTGAAGTAATTAATCAGGTAATGAATAAAGAAAGCAAGGCCTATACATACTACCAGGTGGCCGATGCGACGGGTGTACAGATACCTTGGGAAGACCACATAACCCAGGCCATAAAAAGTGGCAAGTTCAGTCAGCCAGGAAATCAGGGCCAGGCGTTGAACTACCTCGGAGTTATCTTTGACCAGCCGGGGTATGAAATACGAAAGGTCCATGAAATACAGCAGAACCCAGCCAATCAGATGGACGAGCAACGTTTGCAGGCGGCGGCGATGCTTACTGGCGAACGAATGAATAGTCAAAACTTAGCTCCGGTTTTTACGTAAAACATCCATGACGGATTCCCGAAAGGTAACGCCAATGGGCACTTTCTTGCCGTCAATAGTGGTAATGACATTGCCATCAATCTCCTGAATCGCTCCTTTCCGAACGATGTACGAACGATTTACCCGCAGGAACAAAGTCGGCGGTAACAGGGCTTCGAGCTTAATCATGGTCAGGTGCGTAACCAGCACACGGTTGGGAAGATAGATTTTCAGGTAATCCTTCATGCCTTCAATAAATACGATGTCGCTGGGTTCCACCCGCACCAGTTTTTTATCTTCTTTGATCAGGATAAAGTCTGTTTGCTCCGGTTTGGGTTCCGGAAGGGCAACAGGGGAGGACAGCGTTCGGTGGGCGGTAGCTTTGTTAACCGCCCGCATGAACCGCTCAAAGGACACGGGTTTCAGCAGGTAGTCCGTTACCTGATGCTCAAAGCCTTCTACGGCGTAATGCGGAAAGGCAGTTACCATGATAATCTCAGGTCTGGGCACGGGTAATACCCGAAGAAACTCAAACCCGGTCATTTCCGGCATTTCAACATCCAGAAAAATAAGGTCCGGTTGCAGCTCTTCAATCCGAAAGAGAGCATCGACGGCATTATCACAGCTGCCGGCCAGCTCCAGAAAAGGAACCCGATTGACAAATTTTTCGAGCAACTGGCGAGCGGGTAATTCATCGTCAATAATAAAGCAGCGAACGGGTGGTACGGAGGTGGTCATACAGTCGGAATCTGAGGCTGGGGCAATATACGTCTAATTTATTGATGCGTCAGGCCGCTTCATTGGTCGAACGTAAGTCTTCACTGGTCTAAAAAGTTTGAGAAGCGGGGTCTCCAGTTTGAATTTCGAAGCACGAAACGTACCTCCGAACGCCATTAAAGGATCTATCGATGAACAACACGTTAACCGTTATCAGAGAAATTTCAAGCCTTGGTACGGACCTCCTCAGGTTTTGGAAGATGGCTGAACCCATTCTGCAACGGGTCTCCGATCTGTTTTCAAAGCTGCCTGAAACCTTGCTATGGGTTTAATTAAGGTCCTGACCCATCAGACTGGTTTAGTATATCAAAGGCCAGTATTTAAATTCCTGAACAGAAGACCATGAAAGAAACAGTTATCGCGTTTTCGTTTTTTCTAATGAAGAATATCCAATTCTTCTCCAGGGAAACAGGGGTCAGTATCCGACATAAAATGCTGGGGATCACTCAAGCATATGTTACCCTTTTTCTGTTTAAGCTGATCTGGGGATTGATACTGTTTCAACTGGAAAAACAGGGAGTCATTCCACTAACGAAGGGAGCCGGGAACCTGGACGTATGGATAGCCGAGGTATCCGTGTCCACCTTTGTCTGGCAAGTACTCATTCTGGCTCCCCTTTTGGAAGAAACGGCGTTCCGGGGGTTTTTGCAGAAAGAACCTGTATGGCTGGCTTTGTCCCTTTGCACCCTGTTTTACTTACTGGTCTGCAAATCGCTGGGGTTGGAATTTTATTCATTATCCATGAAGACGGCGGGAGTAATGGCGGGAAGTGCCCTTGGGTATAGTTTATTAGTTCAGGGCAATGGGTGGCTGTTAACGCAGCTGGCAAAAGTGATCGATCGCGGTAAAACCTGGCTGATGTGGCTCAGTGCCGCAAGTTTTGCCTTCTGGCACTATCACAACTACGAATTTGCCGCTGCCGGCCCGCTGACTGTGTTGCTTGTCCTTTTTCCACTTTTCATCTCCGGCTTATTTTTTACCTGGACGTCTTTGCGTCATGGTTTTCTCTGGGGGATTGCTTTGCATATGCTTACCAATGCAATTCCCGTGCTCATGACCCTCCTTAAGTTCAGGACCTGACAGGCTGGGAATGATCCTGTGAACTCAAAACCTTAAATGAAAAACGCATGAATCAGGATTTAACCATTTCGACTTTAAAAGCTCAGCTGTATGGCACGCTTGCCAGTGGAATTGCGGTAGGTGTGCTCTGGTTACCCTTTCAGAAATGGTGGGGAGTACCCCTGCTGGATGTGGAAACCGTGCCCGCCAGCGTTTGGGTTGCCGGGCTGGGAGTGCTGCTGATCGGGGCGTGGATCCACGAGGGTATTCATGGCCTGACGGCGGTGTATCACGCTGGATTGGAATGGAAGCAGATACAGTTGGGGATTCAGTGGAAAACCCTGACTCCCTATTTTCATAGTAAAGTTCCTATCTCGGTTGCTAAATATCGGGTAGTAGTGCTTATGCCGCTGGTAATCATGGGGGTACTGCCTTATGGTCTGGCCTTGCTGACGGGAAATGGCTGGCTGCTGACCTTCGGAATGGCCTTCATCATCACCGCTTTTGGGGATTTATTAATTTTATGGATGATGCGAAATTTGTCACCCTTACAGTCGGTGCAGGACCATCCTTCAAAAGTAGGTTTGATTGTCAGTAGTGCTGCTTAATTTGTATAGGTTACTTACACGCATGGGCTTCTGGCTGGTGCGTGTATTTAGTAAGTAACAATAAAAAAACGGCCTTCCATGGCAATGGAAGGCCATTTTGAATCAAATCTATTGATTGGAGAATTAGAAGATCCCAATGTAATGGTTACCGGCTTTGTTCACCAGTTTGGCTCCTTTGGTCACGGCACCCGTTGCACGGTTGATCACGTAGATGTTCCCATCTTTTCCAACGGGAGTTAAAGCAATGTACACTTCTTCGCCACTCACCAGGATACCCTGATACTGACCGAAATCAAGACCCTCTTCGTAAGGTAAATCTACTTTGGTAGCCGTTTTCGCGTTCAGATCCAGACGGGCCACGTAGCCCTGATCGGAGTCAGCCTGGCTGTACAGAGCGTAAGCAATGCCATTTCCGGCGTATTTCCAGCAATCCACGTAGACATTCTTAACGCCGAGAGCGGCATCCAGGCTGAAGACATACGAGTTATCGTACTCATTGTTCTGATTGATTTTCAGGATGTGTGAACCTTTCGAATCACGTTGCGTAGCCTGATAAATGTTACCATCGTCACCCAGGAACGAGTTATGACTGCGGTAACCGCTGTTATCTCCAAAACCTACCGTCGAAGTGATGACTTTAGGGTTTTCCAGAGAAGGAAAATCCACGATAACCGCTTTGCTACCCAGTCGGGTAAAACCTGATTCCGTGGTTCCCGTAGCTGGGTTTCTTTTCTGCATCCAGGTACCAACAATAAGTTTATTCTGAGCTTTGTTCAGCACGGGGGCATCCAGACGGAAAATGGTATGGCCCTGTAATTCCTCCGCCGCGGTCAGGGGAATCTGATATTGTTTGTAACTCGTAATTTTAGGATTTTGTAAATCAAGAGCTAAAATCGTAGAAGTCCCGCGGAAATAAGCGAATGGAGCATTTGCGTTTTGCCCACCCGCCGCATTATTCGCCGTTGGCGTCGTTACGTTTACGGCAATACCCGTTTTGTCCCCATCAAATAGCTTTACCCAGCGAGGAGTGGTACCGGCGTACTGCGAGATGTTCACGGTTACGTCTTCCTGCGTGTATTTTCCGGCTCCTTCCACTTTGTAACGGGCAAATTCACCGCCGTTATCCCCATTATAAGCAATGTTGAAAAGAGTCTTGCCGTCTTCTGAAGCCTGTAAACGAGCCGTGCGGGTTGATTTTACACCAAAACCGTTTTCGTACACACTGATCGAAACGTTTGGGTTTTTGGCGTCTTCCTTACTCACGGAATATACCATCGTTCCGCCGTTTCCATCCCCGGGCGTGGTTCCCATCAAAGCCCCGGCTACGGTAATCCAGCGGTCTGCGTTTGAATTATCGTCGGGTTCGGTGGAATTCGTATCGTTACAACCCGTGAGGGCAACCGTCATCAGTAGTCCGGCCAACAGAGAAAAATTCAGAACTTGTTTTTTCATTTAAGCTATTGATTAAAAATTGTTTATAGTGTAATTTAACTTCAGATAAAAGGCTCGTCCGGGCTTCTGAACCGCGAAATTGTCATAAGCCTGCCGGTCGAACATATTTTTGGCATCGACACTCACGATGAAGCGTTTATTGGGAAACATGTAACTCGCTCCCAGATCCTGGATGTACTGACGCGGCGTGCGGAAATCTTCAATGATCATCCAGGTCGTGTAAAACCGCTCAACAAAACGGAAGCCGTAGTATACATTCAGCCGTGAGTTGGGAGTAAGGACGTTTTTGAAGGAATACTGAATCGTGCTGTTGATGGTAAAAAAAGGTTCGTTAGGTAACTGGCGACCGTAATAATCGTACTCCCGGCCATTGGGGTCATACTGCATGTTGAAGACCGAATTGAACTTGGAGGCACTCAGTCCAATGGTCAGGTTATTATTATAGATGTAGTTACCTTCCACTTCAAAACCAATGGATTTCGTCTTGCCCAGGTTTTCGAACGGATCGGTTTGCACGGCATCGTTCAGACGGGGGTTCACCCGTTGCACAATCTTATCCCGCGTGTCCCGAATGAAGCCCGACAGAGCAAAGTTGTATTTGTGCAAACCCGAGGTGTAAGTGCCTGCCCGGAAACCCACATTGAGATTATCACTGATTTCAGGACGAATGCCGAAGTTTTCGACGATGTTCTCGCCCGGACTCCCAAAAACTTCATTTTCGGAGGGCAGACGAACGGCCCGTTCCGCTGAAGTAAGCAGGTACAGGTTAGGAATGATGGCGTACGAAAGTGCCGCTCCGTAACCCGTGGTGGTTTTATTACTTGACGTCCGGTTTTCCCGGCGGTTGTTTTCGACCAGCACGGGATCCATACGGTCAATTTTCTGCTGATAGTATTTCCCGAAAACGTTTGCTCTTAATTTGGAATCCAGGGCTTTCAGTTCGTAAGCTACGGAGGTAATGTTTTTCGCCAGATTCCGGGTGCCAATGAACTCCCGTTCGACGGCCGACCGCATGAAATCCTGCTGATCCCGGTCGATGTTGTAATAGATGTGATTAACCACGAATCGGTGATTTTTATGAAGGTCATAGTTAACCCCCGCCCGAAACGTCGACACATTCCGGTTAATGTGGTTAATGGTCGGGGCACCCTGCTGGGCTCCGGTGGGCCGTAAAATGGGTCGGCCATCGAGTCCAACGCTCCGCTCACCGTACCAGTTATAGTTCCATTTAACGGTATCAACCACCACCTGTTTCCGCATGCTGGACATCCCGCTTATGGTTAGTTCGAGGCCTTTTACCATAAAGTTTTTCTTGCGGTAATTCAGACTGAAAACGTGGGCTTCGGATTCCGTAAAACGGCCTTTGTAGGGAATAGACATGTACGTTCCGTGCTGAACCTCTTTATAATCACTCGAACCATTGTACCCAATGAAGAACTGATCGGCCCATTTCACGTCGGTAAAACCCAGCTCAATCTGGCCTCCTGCGGAACGATACGCATCATTGAAGCGACGGGCTCTGACATAATCGTAACGACCATTGGGCAGGATGTTTCGCACAAATTTTCCCCAGACTTCGTAATCATTATCCGAGTAATTGTAGAAGCCGGAAGCTTTCACCGTCAACCCACTTTTTGCCGAGCGGTGCGTGCCGCTTACGTTGGCCTGAAGCGTGTTGAATGAGCCGTAAGAAACGGAACCCGTCAGGTTATTACTCATGCCTTTTTTCAGAATCACGTTAATGGCTCCACCCAGAGCATCGTCCGACAGATGAGCCGGAATCACCCCTTTGTACACCTCAATTCGCTCGATCAGTGCGGGAGGAATGCTGTTGAGGCTAAAGGAAGCTCCATACGTCGAAATCGGAATACCGTCTATGAATATACGTACGGATTCTCCCGACATTCCGTTCAGGTTATACGTTACGGCTGAACCCAGGCCACCATTCTGCCGGACCCGCACCCCAACGGTACGATCCAGCATTTCATTGGTCTGGAAATTACGGGTCGCTACGTCTTTGGTTTCAATGACATTCACCGCGAACCCCTGCGTTTCGATTTCTTTCTTTTCCGTCCTGTGCGTAACCTGAACTTCCGATAAATCTAAAATGGCTTTATTCACCAGAACGGCCAGGTGATGCGAAGATTTACTCACGTGCAGTTTCACCGTTCTGGGTTGAATTTCTACGGAAGTAATCAGAATTTCCTGAGGACCGTAGGGAACATTGCTTAGTTCAAAGCTGCCCTTTGCATCCGACATGGTCGCTGTTTTTGAATTCCTGAGGCGAACCGTTACGTGCTCCACACCGTCGCCTCCCTCAAAGTGAATTTTCCCTTTGACCGTCGCTACCGGCAAGGCGGCACTGGTTTGAGCGGAAGCATGACAGCTGAGAAAGAAAAAGGAAATCAGATACAGGTATTTCATGAGTTAGGGAATTCAACCAAATGTTATTTAGACCAAGACTAAATAAATTGCCCTGCGAAAGTATAAAAACGAGATTAAAATTCCGAACACAGTTTTTAAAAATCGTAAATTTTTTTATTGAACTCCGTTGGCCTACCCGTGAAAACAAAACACAACCCTGACGGAAGAATGGAGAAGAACGCTGCAAAGGCAGCGTTCAAGGGGTTACTGATTGAATAATACAGTGAATGGTATATTAAGCTATTGATATACAGTAGTATAGGATTGATATTTCTGGAATACCTGCATTATAAAGCTACGGAACTGCTAATTTTTTTCAGATTGACTGACTCTATGCTGAATGAAAAGCAGTGGTTAAATGGGTTATTCTGAAATTCCATTGAAACGTGTACCTATGAATTTCGAAAGTCAGATAGGCCTGAAAAGTAGATTCGCCAGGGCTTTCTTCGTTTAATGTACATTAAAATAGGTTTAAAATTTTGAAAAGGCTTTTGGGCTACTTGATCAGCTGTGCACCCGGTAATGAAAAAGACCCGCTACAGGAGCGGGTCTTTCAACGAAGTAGAAAAGAGCTATTACAGCTTAGCCCAGCTTAATTGAATGGAATTTTTGCCGGCGGCAGTTGCTATCTCGCTGGCCACCAGTAACTGATTTCCGAGAACCAGTGCACTTGGATTCATGGTATTCGCTGAAGCCTCAATCCATTGGGTTTCGGATACCTGATCTCCCTTTACTTTGCGGTAAGCCACGGCTTTATTCGTCGTACCGGGTTTGTTCTGATCCCAGAGCAGGGCTCCGGTTTCTTTCGAACTGGTTACGTACATATTTTTAGCCGAAGGGTCATTGATGACGGTTAGCTTTTTGCCACCCGTCGTAGCCAGACGAATGCCGGGTTCGGTTTTAGCGGCGGAAAACCAGGTAATCAAGCCTGTTTTTCCGCTTTGACTGGAGACCGCTCCGGAGTGAGGACATCCGTTGATCTGCCAGTTATCCGCGTGCAGGATTTCAGACTCGGAAAACGTTTTTCCGTTGTCCTTTGAAACCAGTCGGGCGATGTCGCGGATGTTATCCCGGTTATCCCGGTAAAATACATTCAGATTTCCCTGGGCGTCCGTCAACAGGCTAATGGGGCAGCAATCGCAGGGGGTGGGATCCAGCAATTGTTCGGGCTCGAAGGTATCGCCTTTCGAAACCACCAGACGGAGATCCCGCTCTTCGTGTTTCGTACTTCCAATCACATCTTTCAGGTACGCAACGGCTACTTCACCATTCGCCATCACCGTAGCATCAAAAAAGCCGCGTAAGGCCTTGACGTCCACATCCTGATACACGGGTTTAGGAGTAGACCAGGAGTTCCCGGCATCTTTGGAGAATGTGTACACGACCTGTAAGTCACGGCGTCCGCCGCCACCACCACCACGGGGTCGACCGCCCTGAGCCTGCTGAGGCGGACGATTCTCCTGGGGGGTCTGATGACCTTCGTGCCCGGCATGGGCCGCCGGAGCAGGCGTGCTGGGTTTAGTGGTAGGATTATAAGTAAACACGGCCACCCAGCTTCCGTCGCCTTTGAAAAGAAGTTTGGGACGCATCAGTTGACCGGAACCCAAACCAGGAGCCGAAAAAATGAGCTTTTTGTCGGAAAAAGTTTTACCCTGATCTTTCGAAGTCGCGAAATAATAGCCGACTACGCTTTGCGGATCTTTTTCCGTCCAGGACAGAACTACCTGACCTTTGGGCGATTTGGTTAACAAGGGCAGACCATAGGTTTTAGTGGTGTCACTAAAAAGGGGGTTGGTTGCAAACGCATACCCATACAGTCCCAGCAGGGCCAGGGTTAGTAAACAGATTTTTCGCATCAGGATCAAGAGTAGATAATTAGTGGGAATAAGGGCTGCAATATACTTCAGGAAAAGAATTAGTCTAAATAAGTTTAAGGTAAGTTTTCTTCGTTTCTCCCTGATGTCCGGTCTCGACGGCATTTATCAATAAAAAAGCCCTGAGCATAAGGCTCAGGGCTTTGCTTACTTAAGTTTCATTTTCACCGGATCCCAGTGAATGATCTTCTTGCTGAAGTAACTTTCGTTACAGGCCAGAGCCGGGGCTGCGGCCCGGAAACCGAATTCAGCATCCTCCACGACGGGTTTGCTGGAGCGAATGGACTCAAAAAAATTTGTGAAATGGTCGAGGTGATCACTATATCCCTGCGGAGCTTTGAAAACGAGGTCTTCTTTTACTTTGCGTTTCCGCTGTTCCGGTTTCCATTTGGCATCGTATTCTTTCTGCATTTCTTCCTGCATACTTTTCGGGAAAGTGAACACCGAATCGTATCCCCCAAAACCCGGAGCTTCGGGCAGGAGGCTGTGTTTAACCGTAATGCTATTCCCCACGACGTCAATCACGCCTTCCGAACCGATGAGGCGAATGACTTCCTGCCCACCCGTTCCGCTGATGAAATTAACCTGGAGAGTTAACTGAAACGCATTATGTTCCGGGGTATCCGGGTATTGCATCACGCCAGACATCACATCCGGCATGTTCCGGCCGTCTTTCCAGTAACTGAACTGGCCGGTGCTGTAGATACTTTCCGGTCCTTTAGAGTTGGTAATCAGGTGCGTACCGCTGAGCAGGTGAATGAACAAATCACCCGCCACGCCCGTGCCGACTTCCTTGAACGCCCGCCACCAGAAAAACTTCTTGGCATCAAAGGGCATTTTATCCGTCACTTCAATGAAACGTTCCCAATCGGTGGTGCTGGCGTCGGCATCTTTGGGAATGGTATATTCCCAAGCTCCGATGGAGCTTTGGCGATCGTACACTGCATTTACCATGTTCAGTTTTCCGATTTCACCCGCCGCCAGTAACTCCTTCGCTTTGGCATAGCCAATGCTACTTACCCGCTGACTGCCCACCTGCAAAACCTTGCCCGCTTTCTTGGCGGCCGCCATTACTGAAGGTCCCTCGCTGATTTTATAAACCATGGGTTTTTCGCAGTAGACGTGTTTGCCCTTGGCCAGAGCATCCAAGGTCATGCGGGCGTGCCAGACGTCATGCGTGGCAATGATTACTGCGTCGATATCCTTTCGGTCTAGCAGCTCTTTGTAATTACGGGTCGTGAACAGCTCTTTGCCAAACTGTTCCTTGGCGTTCTGGATTCTTCCGGTATATAAGTCGCAGATCCCCGCCAGTTCTACGCCCGGCACTTTCAGGGCCGTAGCCAGGTCAAAATGTCCCTGCACACCGTACCCAATGACGCCCAGACGAATGGTATCGTTGGCAGTTACTTTCTTCTCGAACTGAAGGATCCGTTCTTCGGCTTTGGCTTGTGCGGCCAGGGTGGTCAGTGGGGTAGAGGCCGCCGCCAGACTCGTGGCCGCAATCTGGTGCAGAAATTGTCTTCTTGATTTAGAGGAATTATTTTTCATCAGGTAATAGAGTTTAATTACTGTACAGAATAGCTAATAAAAGCAATTCTCTGGCTGTCCGGACTCCAGGACGGAACATTAAGGGTACCCTGCCCTCCATAGAAAACGGGCGTAAGATCCCGGATCGCTTTGGTTTTCAGATTCATCAGCCGAAGTTTTACTTCCTTGCCAAACCAGTGGTTCTGCTTCTCGTCGGACGTGTAAGCAATATAAACAATCCATTGGTTATCCGGTGACGGATGGGGAAACCAGTTCGAATTTTTGTCCGTGGTTAACTGTTCAGGCTGAGAACCATCCGACCGCATTCGCCAGATCTGCATGTGGCCCGTACGGTACGAATTAAAGTAGATATACCTTCCATCAGGAGAGTAATCGGGGCCATCGTCGAGGCCTTCCGACGTGGTCAGTCGTTGCTCTTCACCGCCCTCGGTGCCGATGGTGTAGATATCGAAGTTACCATTTCGTTCGCCGCAATAAGCCAGCGTCCGGCCGTCGGGGCTCCAGCCGTGCCAGAACGAAGGAACTTCCTTCGTCACCTTCCGGGGTTCGCCACCTTCGATGGGCATGACATAAATGGCAGACTTGTAGCCCTTGGGCGAAGGATCATTCTTATCGTTATGGCTGATCGCCAGCCATTGGTTATCCGGTGAAAGTCCGTGATCATTATTGGCCAGGCGAACGGATCCGGTTAGAATTGGAGCCAGCCGGGCTGATTTTAAATCCAGCTTGTATAACCTTCCGTAACTATTGACGATGAGGTATTGATCCGGATGCCAGTTGGGAGCTTCAATATGCCGGGCGATGGTAAGAACCGTATCTATTTTACCCGTCCGAATGTCGAGGGTATGAATGTAACTGGTGGTGTCCGACCGGGCTTGGGTATGGCCCCGGTGAGTAATGAGCAAACTCATGAAGAGCAGGCATCCCAACAGGGACCAGTGGCGGGGAGTCGAGGTTTTCATAATAAAATAGTGAGATCATTGTAGAGGATACTATCAAAGATAAGATCGGATCTTAATTTCTAAAAAATAGATAATAGATATTTAATATTTTATAAATCATTGAAATAGTAATATATTTTTTTGAAAATTTCATTAAATGGTACTTTTGTAGCCAGAACAGCGACTACGATGCAGAAATTTGGGGAGCAGGATTATATCTCACATCTGTCGATTGACTGTGTGATTTTTGGGTATGAAGCCCAAGCACTGAAGGTATTACTTGCCAAATTCAAATTTGGGAAAGGCGTTTTTTCTTTACCGGGTGGCTATATTTTTAAAGAGGAAGGGATCAATCAGGCGGCCAGCCGGATTCTGATTGAACGAACGGGATTGCAGCATATTTATCTGGAGCAGTTTCGGGTATTCGGCGATGAGAATCGAATCGTGAATAGTCCCTATAAAGAAACCCTCAAGTCTGAGCTAGGTGCGTTTGATCGGGAGCGTTTTGATGCTGAGGTGATGGAGTGGTTAACCAGTCGCTTCATCAGTATCGGCTACTACGCTCTGGTGGATATCAACCGGGTAACTCTCCAGTGTGGGGAATTCGACGAATATCTGGAATGGCGGAGCATCAAGGACATTCCCGAGCTGATTCATGACCACCGGGAAATTCTGGACTATGCCTTGATTTCCCTGCGTCAGCATCTGGATCAGAAATTGATTGGGTTCAATCTCCTGCCCGAAGCCTTTACCATGCGGGAAGTGCAGGAACTGTACGAAGCCGTCTACGACCGGCCCTTTCCGATTAATAATTTTCAGAAAAAGATTCTGGACCTGGAGGTACTCGAACGGCTACAGAAGAAATACACGGGAGCCGCCAATACTGCTCCTTATTTGTATCGGTTCAGGAAACCAAGCCACTGAAGAAGGCTAGGTTCAGGGCTGTCCGGTTGCCATGAAGATGAGTTTCCCCTTTTCGTCAAAAAGAGCCTTAAAGAAGGTATCCATTCGGATAGTCCCCTTTTTCAATGCCAAATGCACATGAGCAGAATGATTCACATTATAAGAGTTACTTTTTTCATAACGAATGGGAAACCCCTGAAAGCGATGAGGAGATTTAGGCTGGATAACATCATTAATTCTGAACGTCAGGCCCTGAGGTTCGCCAACCAGAATGGAGGGGTCCCGGATTTCGTAGCTTTCCAGTTTATTTTTTAAAAAGTAAAGTCTGTTTTTGCCGTAGTGATAAACTGTTGCCGTGTCGTCATCCATCTCAAAAAACAGTTTACTGATGCGTTGAGGCCTTCCCAAGACCAGCCGACACTTGCGAGTGGATTCTCCTAAACATAAACTACCGGATGGCTTGGCCGGGTTCATCAGGCCTACTTTGGTTTGTTCATGAAAGGTAGGGTTCTGAAAGGCCGTCTGAAAAAAGAAGAGGAGTATTAGTACAGGGGTTTCATAGAGGTAGGTAACTCGCTAAACGGGTCACAAATCTAGTTAGTTAAATCGGCAGCCTCATCAATAACCACAAGCAAATGTTTCGTGCATTTGGCCTGTGTATATGGTTCCCAGGCCCGGGCCTTTCCCCTGACCCGTACGAATAACCCCCTTTTTACTTTCTGATGGATCGCTAAAGTTTCTTCCGGCGAAGCTCCTTCCACGTATACTTCAATAAATTCCCCTTCATCCCGAAGCTGAAATTTACCTCCATGCTGCGTTTCAAGTAAGTCAGGCTGATCAATCCGTCCTTTTACTTGGATGGACAGTCCTTCCCAGCTAAGGATTTTCCGACACGGACCTTCGGCCTGCTTCCGCAATTCGCTTGGGGAGTAGACGGTTTCGGAGTTAATCTCAAAATCAGGCTTATGACAACAGATACTCAGAAAGGTTAGCGGGAAAAGCAGGATTTTCTTCATCGTGAAAAGGTTCGTATTAAACCAAACACCCCGAACAAGTATCGCTCGGGGTGTTTGATAGGGTGTATTACCAGCCCTGGTTCTGGGTCAGGGTACCTTTGCTGTTCTGAATCTCCATGGGAGGAATGGGCCATACACCGTGAATGGCCGGGTTGAAGATACGGGCCGGGTAAATCACGCGGCCATCGGCGTGGTGCAGAGGCTTGGCGTACGTAGCCTGGGCATCTCCCCAACGAACCAGGTCAAAGTGACGATCCGTCCATTCGCCCGCCAGTTCCGAGCGGCGTTCGCGTTTCAGATCCGTCAGGGTAGCGTTGGTCAGGGTCGTTAAACCCGCCCGCTTCCGAATCATATTGATTTCCGCATCCGCATTTTTATTCTGGATGAGTTTGGCTTCGGCTTTCATCAGAATCACATCGGCATACCGCAGTAAGGGTACGTTCAGGGACGTAGAGGGCTTATCTCCGTTAGGGTTCACGTAGGTTCCAATGGGATTGCTATATCCGTAAGGTTCCATGTACTTGCGGAACTGGTATCCGGTGCGGTTACTGGAACTGACGACGAACGTGCCCGTGTTGTACGTACGTTCCTGACCGAAATACATGAACTTGTCGCCCGTTTTCAGAATAGTCGCTTCGCGGCGTTTGTCACCTTCCTGATAGGTATCGTAGAGTTCTTTGGTCGGATAGAAATTACCCCAGCCATTGTACAATCCCCAGCCTTTATCGTCCAGACAAACTCCGGGGAAAATGCAGCCAAAACGGGTATCCGTAGCACTCGACGTAACCGACCAGATGTATTCTTTCGACCAGTTATTCGACGTTTTAAACACGTCTTCGAAGTTGGTCAGCAGGGCGTGCTGGCCACTGGCAATGACCAGGTCGGCGTATTTCTCCGCATTAGCGTAATCCTTCGCATAGAGATACGTGCGGGCTAGATACGCCCAGGCGGCCGTTTTATGGGCCCGGCCGTAGTCCGCCGTGGCGTAGCTGGCGAAAGTAGGGAGTAAGTCCGCGGCTTTCAGTAAATCAGACGCAATGTAGGCGTAGTTATCCGCTACTGATTTCTGGCGGGTAACGTAGATATTCTCCGGATTTTCACGATCCTGAATTGGGATACCCGCCCGGCTGTCTCCGTAGCGATACGCCAGTTCCAGGTGCATCACGGCGTGGTTGAAATACGCTTCGCCGAGGTAGCGGTTTTTCAGCGTTTCATCCATCGTAATCTTAGGCACGTTACGTAGCACGTCGTTCGCCCGTTTCATGACGATGTAATGCTTCGCCCAGATGTTTCGGGTATCCGACTCATCGCCCGTCGTCTGGAAATTCTTGATGCGTTCGGCATTGTCACGGGGTTTAGTCCCGATGTCATCACTGGCATTGTTGAGCCAGAAGAAGCCGCGACCGTACATATCGTCGTCGCTGTATAATTCGTAAATGCTGTTCACTCCGGCCAGAGCATCGCTGGAGGTTTTCCAGAAATTAGCCGTCGTGGGAGCTCCCTGGGGAGTCATGTCCAGGTTTTGGTCACAAGCTGTGAGGCCGAGAGCGAGTAGAAGAATATATTTTTTCATGAATCTGATTAGAAAGAAAGGTTAACGCCAAACATATACACGCGTGACAGCGGATATTTACCCACGTCCTGACCAAAGCTGCTGATGCCCACTTCGGGGTCCATGCCGCTGTATTGGGTGAGGGTGAACAGGTTTTGTCCGGTGAGGTAGAGGCGGGCTTTGACGGCCTTGGTTAGGGTGGCAGGTACCGTATATCCCAGGGTTAAACTCTTCAGACGCAGGTAACTGCCGTCTTCCAGGTAGAAATCGGAAATGCGGCTGAAGTTACCGTTGGGATCCGAACCAGCTCTCAGGCGGGGAATGGTTCCGCCGGGATTCGTGGGGCTCCAGGCGTCTTTCACGTCTTCCAGCATGTTATATCCGGGATAGGTACCGGGGTTCATGGCCAGATTCCGCAGGGAGTTGAACACTTTATTCCCCGCCGATCCCTGGAAGAACAGGTTCAGGTCAAAGCCCCGGAAGGAAGCGTTCCCATTTAAGCTGAACGTCTTGGTAGGCAATACACTGCCCAGCACCACCCGGTCTTTGTCGTTCAGCACGCCGTCACCGTTGATATCAACGAAACGAAAATCTCCGGCTTTGGCATTGGGCTGAATACGACCCTGACTGGCATTGACATAGGCAGAAGCCTCTTCATCCGACTGGAAAATGCCCGCAGTCTGGTAGCCATAAAAAGCTCCAAAAGGCTGACCCACCCTATGAAAGTTGGAGTTGGGCAGGTTCCGCACGCGAGAACCTATGGTCAATAATTCCTGACCGGAAGGCAGCGATTTTACTACATTTTTCAGGAAGGATACGTTAGCCGACAGATCGTACTTGAAATCGCCCTTGCTTTGCTGATACGTCAGGCCCAGTTCGATCCCCCGGTTTTCGGTTTCTCCGGCGTTAATGGTACGACCATCGGGTGTTCCGGCAACGCCGGGTAACTGCTCCTGAAACAACATGTTCTGGTTCCGCTTCGTAAAGACATCGATCGAACCAAACAGCCGATTTTGCAGGAAGCCAAAGTCCAGACCTACGTTGGTTTGCTGGGAAGTTTCCCACCGCAGACTGGCGTTGGACAAGGCTCGTTCGGCGTACCCGTAATTAATGATCGGCGTAGATCCCAGCATGGCCATGGTCTGAGCCAGTGGTAGACTGTAGGCATAATCCGCCAGACCCGCCAGGTTCCCAATCTTACCCCAGCTAGCCCTGAGTTTCAGGTTGCTAACCCAGCTGGTGTTTTTCAGGAATGATTCATCCGAAATATTCCAGCCCGCCGATAGCGAAGGATACCACTCCCAGCGACTGGCCTCTAACAGTTTGGAAGTACCATCGCGACGGAGGATAGCCGAGAACAGGTACTTTTCATCAAAGTTATAGTTGGCCCGGCCCACGTACGATTCCAGTCCGCGTTCGAAAACGTTAGAACGGTCATACTGAATAAGTTTGGCATTTTTCAGGTAACGCAGGGAAGGATCCTCGTTGTCAAAACCCGTTCCCTTCACGCCGAAATCTTCGGCTTTAGTGTACTGATAGGTATGACCGACGAGCAGGTCGAGGTTATGTTTCCCACCAAACGTCCGGTTGAAGTTTAGCGTCTGTTCGTTCAGGAAATCGCTGGAGCTATAGCTGCTTTGATATAACTCGTTGAAATCAAAGATTTTACCGGGCTCCGTAACGCGGACGGTAAACTGCTTGTAATCGTTTTTAATCTGCGTAATACCCCAGTTACTTCTGAAATTCAGGCCTTTGATAATTTCCCATTCCAGATAGGGATTAATGAAAACGTTGGTGATCGGGTTGCGGTTGTCCAGACGCTTCAGGTAAGCTACCGGGTTTACCAGATCGCCGTAAGAACCGGCATACTGTTCCGGCACACCTCCGAAACGACCCGACCCATCCGGACGGTAAACGGTCGCATTCGGTGGGTATAGGATAGCCGTTACGATGGCTCCGGTGTAGGCACTGGTGGTATTACCCGTCTGGCCGTTATTAACCGTGTAAGCGAAGTTCTCGCCGATCTTGACCCCTTTGGCAATCTGATGCGAAGAGTTCAGTCGGAAGGTGTACCGATCCGAAAAGGTGTTGAGCAGGATCCCTTCGTTTTTACGATACCCCCCGGAAAAGAAGAAATTCGATTTCTCGGTACCACCGCTAACGGAGGCATCAATGTTATAGATTTTACCCGACTGGAAGAGTTCATCCATCCAGTTGGTCTTCGTCAGGCGGGAATCCGGGTTGACCGTAGCATTGAAGGCCGGAATGCGGGGCAGTCCGGCGTTATCGGTAGCCGTGTTCATGGCATCGGCAAAGTCGGCGGCATTAAGAGGCGTCAACTTGCGGGCCACCTGCTGAAAACCCTGCTGATAATTCAGGTTTACCTTGACCTGACCACTGGTTCCTTTTTTCGTGGTTACCAGAATAACTCCCGCGGAGGCCCGTGCTCCGTAAATCGCAGCCGAGGCATCTTTCAGTACACTAACCGACTGAATATCATTAGGATTGATCGAGCTGAAGGTGCCCGGAAAAATAACGCCATCTACCACCAGCAGGGGACTTTCGTCATTTAACGAACCGATGCCCCGGATTTTAATCGTCGGAGAAGCAGTTGGATCGCCCCCTTCATTGACCACCGTTACACCCGCTACCGTGCCCTGCAGAACTTCAGAGGCATTGTTGTAATTCCGGCTGCTGATTTCTTTCGTGGGAATGGTAGCCACCGCTCCGAGTACTTCTTTTTTCTGCTGGGCTCCGTATCCCACCACGACCATTTCGGTCAGTTGTTTGGACGAAGGCGTCAGAGCAATATCCAGACTGGTTTGTGATTTGACCGCTACTTCCACGCTGGTATAACCCACGTAAGAAACCACCAGCGTTACTTCCCCATCGGGAATCTGGAGCGTATAGCGTCCATCGGTACCTGTGGTAACCCCCGTTGGCGTACCTTTAATGGCCACGGTAGCTCCGGCCAGAGCTTCACCCGTTTCCTGATCGGTGACCCGACCAGTAATGCGAGCCTGAAAAATGGTTTTTTCCAGCCGATCTCTCACCAGACGCAGATGAGCCGGAGCCCAATCCGTCCGGGGTGCGGCCGCCAGACTTCCTAACCCCAGCATACATCCCAGAACAGTGACCAGGGGGACTTTTACATAGTTTTTTTCCATAGGAGCGTTAAAAAAGTAGGAGAGCATTGAGTGTTGAAAGAGTAATCTACTTGCATTGAATCTATTACAGGGGTTGGCTGGAGTGATGGATGCCGTTCCGGCAAAGCACAATCAAACAGCGTACTTAGGGAAGAGGTAGAAGCCTTGAACCCATTACTGGCGGAAAACGGGCCCGGCGAATCAAAAACCATCAGAGAAAGAAAACGTACACACGGATTCACGAAACAATTTACATCTGTTCCTGAACCGGACAAGGTATAACTACCACTTGTAGGTACGCGAATACTCATCGTTCTAATTCCGCCGCAAATAGATTGTATTCGTTTTGAATCGGTGAATATTTTCGATTATCAATTTAAGAATTTTGTACCACTAATGTTAAATAAAATTTAATAGGTAAACTTATTACTAACCGTAGTCATAAACCACATCTTTCGATAACTTCAACCGGGTCGGAGCTTTAAAAGGCGTATTATTCTTGTGGCCTTAGGTATGCTGCTGGATACTTTTAGTTATAAGGAACAACGGGGTGAAGGTAAGTAATAGGCAGATACGGATAAAGTCGCTGACTAAGTGAGTAGGGTTCACCAATCAGCGACTTTAGTATAGAACTAGTAACGTGTAATTCCAGGCCTGAACGTAGGGTTACTTCCGATGAAGCGGCTTCTCTTTCTTCACTACCTTCCAGGCTGTTTTCCTGAGTTGTTTCGCGAAAGAATCGTCAACACTGGCGGGATGAAAGGTTAATTTTTTAGGAGATTCCCCGAACAGGAAACTATACCAGACCAGTCCACCCAGGTAACAGCCCGCTTCATTGGCATGGTGAGAATCAAAGCCGGATTTATCCTGATTCCGGAAGTAGCCTACGTGTAAAGAGTGTTTTTGAAGGGGCAGAGCTGAGTCCTGCGACTGCTGGTAATGAACCGCTGAATCGGCCTGATAACCCCACTTTTTGCTGGAGTTGATCGCCCAGAATGCGTCGCCGGTGGGAATAATCGGAATCCCTAATTCCCCGGCGATGGTGTGATAGGCGGCTCTGGAGTACTCATACATTTCCCGGGCACTTTTCGCCGATTCCCCTTTACCGATTTGCGTATAATCTTTAGAGTCGATGCGATACGCCCAGGTCTGGTGCATGACTACCTGAGCATTCGGCTGTAGCTTTTTAACGTAATCGTAAAGCTGACGGGCATAGGGGCGGTAGGTATTGACGTTTCCGGAAACAATGGATGCCTGCTGGATGGTAATCACGTCCCATTCGCCTTCGGATAAAAGCATTCTCAGGGATTTGCCTGCGTAAGGCTTGCCCTTGGGGTCTTCCGGATTTCGCTCCGCCGCTTCGGCGTGCTGCCAGTGCTGTTGCAGGGAACTTCCCCCAATGACGGCTCGGCCCAGCACCAGCGGATGTCCGCCTTCTTTACTGAGCTGAGGCAGATACTGAGAGGCATTCTGCGAAAAACTATTGCCAATCATAAACAGCCGTAAAGGACGATCTTTCCCAGCCTGACTAAAGACCAGGTGACTGAAAAACAGGAAGTAAAAGAAGAAAATCTTTTTTTTCGGTGGGGAAGACGTAAAGGCAAGCAATGGATTCATGTAAGTTAATAGATTTAGAAATGAGCTTCTAAACTACATCCGAATGATTTTGATTGCTCAGTTAATTTAAAATTCTTTTGGTTGCGGGACGATATACGCACCCTGACCTGAACCCAGACTGGGTCAGGCAATGCCCGCTTATCAGTCTGGTTAATAACCTAATTCCCGGCTACCTCGTGCTGCCCGCCACCCGAAATCATATTGGCGGTAACTCCTGCCAGAATGAATACAATGCCGAGGATCAGGTTGAAGGTTAGTTTTTCATGAAACAAGCTTACGCTTACGCCAACCGCGACTACGGGCTCGAGTGCTCCCATGATGGAAGTTAACGTGGAGCCAATCAGTTTCACCGCATAGACCAGAGCCGTGATGGATACAACCGAGGTGATTAAGCCGAAAAGTGTGATGTCCAGAAGCGTTTTTGGGTCGGGGAGCGGAACCGATGTTTCGAAAAGGAGAACTTTCAAAAAGTAATAAGCCGAAGCAAAGAACAGAGTATAAAAGGTCAGTTTGAGTCCTGAGGCTTTGATGTCGGCCTTATTGACCAGCACGATGTAAATGGCATAGCACAGGGCTCCCACCATGGAAACGGCCACGCCCAAAATGTTGATATCAAAAGAGGAATTCTTGGAGCTGATGATCCCAATGCCGATCATGGTAATGCCCAATAAAATCAGGCTCAGCTTCGAAATTTTCTCTTTGAAAAAGAAAGCCATAATCACGGAAACCATCACCGGATACACAAAGAAAATAGTCGAAGCAATGCCCGGAGAAAGCAGGTCATAACTCCAGAATAAAAACTCGGCTCCTAAGGAAAATAACAGGCCCAGCGTCATTAAATGAAACCATTCGGAGGTGGTAACTTTCAGCGTTTCTTTCTGGTACACCAGTCCGGCCCAAATGAAGAGGGCGGCAATAAAAAAACGGTAAAACAGAATGCTGTCCAGCGAAAGAGGGCCTGCTTTCAGGGGGAGAATAAACAGGGGAATCAGCCCGTAAGATACGGCTGAGAGGATGCTCAAGGCATAGCCTTTGGTTTTCATGGTAATGGGGAGAAATACAGTACTTACGTAAACGGTCCGAAAGGTACGGACTTCCCACTGTATTTAGCGGAGGTGTGAACGGAAGAATTTACTAGCAGGGCGGACCCGCCGGAATCTACACGAAGCGATCGTTTTTGGTAACAAAATACATGTGGATGTCTCCCTTACCTTTCGCATGTACGGCCCCCCGATGCTCGAACACCAGGCCGGGATCTTCCCGCAACAAGGTATAAATTGTTTCGCTGACGTTTACCCGGCCGGGTTCGCCATTACTTTCCATGCGGCTGGCCGTGTTTACGGTATCTCCCCAGACGTCGTACTGGAATTTTTTTATTCCCACGATGCCCGCCACCACCGGGCCGCTGTGAATCCCGATTCGCATCTCAAAGAAGGGTTTACCGAGGGTATGATTTTCCCGGGCTCTGTGAAGGATAAAGTCCTGCATCTCCAGGGCGGCACTCACGGTGTTGCGGGCCGCCTGCTGATCAGCATTGGGCAAACCGCCCGCGGCCATGTAGGCGTCCCCAATGGTCTTGATTTTTTCTATCTGGTAAGTCTCCATTATCCGGTCAAACGCTTTGAAACAGGCATTCAGCTCTTCAACCAGACGTTGGGGCGACATCTTTTCCGCCGTTTGCGTAAAGGATTTAAAGTCGCTGAAAAGAATGGAGACGGCATTGAAATGCTGGGCTTCTACGCTGCCTTTCGCCTTTAATTCGTCCGCAATGTCTTTCGGTAAAATATTCAGTAACAGATTTTCAGAAATATCCTTTTCCTTCTGAATGGCTTCTCTGGACTTTCTGACAAAGTTTAACCGACTCCATAACCCCACCGCAATCACCGCCAGAAAGCCCAGTGACCCGATGATGTAGTTGCGTTGCTGCTCTTTTTTCCGTACTTCTTCCTTATGGGTTTGCTGAACGAGGTATTCCTTCCGGGCATGAGCCACGCTGTCGGCTAATTGCTGCTTCTGAAACTCCATGTTCTGGGCCTGACTGGCAATCTCCTGCGATTGTAAACTGTCCTTATACGAAGTATATTTCTCGAAGAACCGTAAGGCCAGAGGGGTATTTCCGAGTGATTTATACGATTGGTACAGACAATCGCAGGCTTCACTTTTGAGGGTAATGGAGCCTAATTGTTCGGCCAGGCGGAAACCTTCCCCGCAGGATTGAACCGCTGCGGAAGGGTTCCCCATTTTATTGAGAACGTCGCCCGTGCCAATTTTCGAATTGCTTAAATATTGGGGGTTATTAATGTGCTGAGCTATTTCTGAACACAAATGATAATAAGAAAGGGCTTCCCTGTACTTTTTCTGCTTGTTGAATAACTCCCCTAAGCTGTACAATACTTCCGATTGTTTGAGTTTGTTATGCAGCTTATTGGCAATGGCCAGGGATTGATTCAGGCAGGTAAAGGCTTCAGAATAATTTTGCTGCTTGGCATAAATTTCACCGATTCCATTGAGGCTCTGCGATAAGGACACCGAATCTTTTAATTCGAGCTGGAGCTGGTAAGCTTGCTGGAAATAAGCCATCCCGTTTTTGTAATCTTTAATCGACACGTAGATCCCCCCAATGTTTTGAGTCGTGGCGGCGAAGATTTTCTTATCCCCTCCTTTTTTCTGGACGGCCATCGACTGTTTGTATAAATCAAGAGCCTTAAGCTTATTCCCCAGGTAATAATAGACCGCTCCCATATTATTCAGCATGACCGCCTCGCCGTAAGCGTTAGAGGCTTTATGGTAGTATCCCCGGCTCTGATTGAAAAAATCGAGAGCCTTGGCGTAGTTACTCTGGTAATAATGAGCCGTTGCGATTTGATGTAAACTGATACCCATTTCGTTGGAAAGGTTCAGCTTCTGGAAGAGAGGTAATGTTTTTTCAAATAATACGATGGCCTCGGCATAAAGCCCGGTGTTCATTTTCTGGGTACCTGCTTTGAAAATACTGTCCGCTAAGGCTTTTTCAGGCGAATGGGAAGCAGTCTGAGCAACGAGTAGTTGTAAGGAAAGGAAAATAAAGGTAACCAGGAGAAGAACAGGTTTCACAGGCAGGGAATGAATAAGAGTCAATGAATTCCGGTTTTAAGGTAATCATTTTGCCGTGAACAGGTAAGAAACAGGAAATGAAAATGAACGATCCGGTCCGGGGGTACACAACCGAAGCGTGGGAGGCC
>CAJYIW010000021.1 GCA_913775095.1 uncultured Siphonobacter sp.
AAAATAATTAACTCGCCCACCCTAACTGCCTCATAATTAATCCAAAAGAAACTAAAGTTTTTTTCACACCTCTTCCTGCACCACCCATCCCCCCTGCCCCGCCCTCAAAACCTTTTCCCATCTCTCCGGGTTATTTACTTCTGCCCTTTTCCTTCTTATCTTATCCTTACTGTCGTATTTCTTATGGTTACCTGTCTTTTATTTGGGATAGTTCGCTCTTCAGTTCCTATATATAAGGAAAGAGGCTCCAGTCTATGCTCTGGAACCTCTTTCCTTACTATTCATTACTTATAACTTTACTAACACTGATTCGATTTCAGAACGATGGGGTTCGTACTGGGGAGGTAACTTCAGACTTTGTCCCAGTGTTTCCAAGGGTTCATCTACGGTGAAGCCTGGATTATCGGTTGCAATTTCAAATAATACCCCTCCTGGCTCGCGGAAATATAGGCTATGGAAGTATTGCCGGTCGATCTGAGGCGTGATGTTCAAACCTTTGCTTTCGATTTTCTCTCTCAAAGCCATCTGGGCGGCGTCATCCTTTACCCGGAAAGCTACGTGGTGTACACTTCCACCCGCTGCATGGCCCCGGCGTTCACCGGGAACTTCGACTAAATCAATCACATTTGCAGTATCGCTATTAGGATTTACAAAGCGGTAGCGGTTGACGTGTTCCATTTCTAGTTTGTAATCCAGCAAATCCGTCAGGATTTCAGCCGTTGCCTGAATGGAGTTCAGGGTTAAGGTCACTCCGGAGAATCCTTTGATGCCGTGTTCGGCCCTGACGTCCTCGGTGGTGTTGGCTTCACGGTTGTCTTTTTGAGAGGTAACCGTTAATTCCAGTTTCAGTCCATCAGAGTCTAATACGGTCAGGTATTCTTCACCAAACTTGGTTGCAGGCTTATTATAGATTACGCCGTGCTGATCGAGACGTTTGAGCCAGTAATCCAAACTTCCTTCAGGAACCGAGAATCCAACTTCGGTAGCCTGGCCGGTTCCTCTTCTTCCCTGGGGAACGGACTTACCCCATGGGAAGAATGTCCAGATCGTTCCGGGTTCTGCCTGGTAATTCCCGTAATAGAAGTGATAGGTTTGGGGATCGTCGAAGTTTACCGTTTTCTTCACGAATCGCATTCCTAATACTTTGGTATAAAAATCATAATTCCGTTTGGCGTCTCCTGCAATGGCCGTAACGTGATGCAGTCCTATTACTTGCGTTTCCATATCCAATTGTGTTTGAGTACTATTAAATTGATGATACAAATGTCAGGGATTGAAACGAGCAGAAGAATGGCGAAATCGCGGAAAGCCTTGTCGAAATCGTGGGTGAGTCTGGAAAGCTATATAAAAAATGCCCGAAACCATAAGTTCCGGGCGTTTCCTGTATTCACTAAACACTGTACTCACTAATTAATAGTAACCAACCATAAGATTAGAGTGCAGAACGGTCATTTAGTTAATTCATAAATCCAACACCAACGGTGGCGTGCGAGAATTCATCAATTAATATGAAGGCTCCATTGGCCGGATTTTCCTGATAGGCATCGGCAAAAATGGGCTTTGCCATCTTCAGACGAATTCCGCCAATTTCATTAAGCTTGAGTTGCGTGGGGTTCTCGCTTTTTTCCATCGTTTGTACATTGATGAGTTCTTCCAGAGCCAGCACTTTTGCCTTGGTATCATTAATGCCGTGCTGGAGCAACAGGGTTTTTCCCGGCGTTAAGGCCTGGTAATCCAGCCAGCAAACCTGAGCGGAAACTTCACGAAGCTGGGACGGTTCCTGGCCCGCCTTTACCAGCATGTTTCCACGCGATACGTCTACGTCCGTTTCCAGACTGATGATTACTGATTCGCGGGCATGAGCCTGCTCCAGGGATTGATCAAATTTCTCGATGGCTGAAATTCTGGAACGTTGTCCGGTGGGTAATACGACGATTTCATCGCCCACACTGAAGGTTCCGCTGGCGACGCGTCCGGCGTATCCGCGATAATCGTGGTATTCTTCCGTTTTAGGACGAACGACGTACTGAACCGGGAAACGAGCGGCATGACTGGAGTCTGCTTTGACCTGATCGTCAAATTTTTCCAACGTCTCTAATAAAGATACTCCCGAATACCAGCTGATCTCGTCGGATTTTTTGGTAATGTTTACTCCATATAAGGAAGAGATCGGGACGAACTCGATCTCCTGACCCGAGAACTGCACTTTAGCCGCGATATCCTGAAACTCCTGTTTGATTTGCTGGAAGCGTTCTTCGCTGTATCCCACCAAATCCATTTTGTTCACGCAGACGATTACCTTGGGAATCCGCAGCATGGATGAAATAAAGAAGTGACGGAACGTTTGTTCGACTACCCCGTGACGGGCATCGACCAAAATCAGCGATACTTTTGCATTCGAAGCACCCGTTACCATGTTACGGGTGTACTCAAAGTGCCCCGGCGTATCGGCGATGATGTACTTACGGGTAGGTGTGCTGAAGTAAATATGGGCTACGTCGATGGTAATTCCCTGCTCGCGTTCGGCAATCAGACCATCCGTTAATAAGGATAAGTCAAGAAAGTCCAACCCTTTGCGTTTGCTGGCGGCTTCGAGTGCTTCCAGTTTGTCGCGGGTGATGGATTGTGTTTCGTATAATAAGCGGCCAATCAATGTGCTTTTTCCATCATCAACCGAGCCCGCAGTAGCTATTCGTAAAATGTCCATAGTAAGGATTAAGAAATACGGAAATTGATTTTTCCCGCTGAATCCGGCATCTTCAGATTACCCGAAAACGCAACCATATCTTATATATATAGGAAGGGATTAAAAATAGCCCTGCTGTTTACGTTTTTCCATAGCTGCTTCCGAACGTTTGTCGTCCATCCGGGCTCCGCGTTCGGAGATTTCAGCCGAGAGAATTTCTCCGATGATATCATCCAGTTCGACCGCTTCTGAAAGAACGGCTGCCGTACAGGTCATATCCCCTACCGTGCGGAAACGAACCGTTGCTTCGTAAGGAATTTCGTCTGTATCCTTATTAATGAATTCCGAATCGGCCCACAGCATTCCATCCCGTTCAAAGACGGGACGCTGGTGCGAGAAGTAAATGGAAGGTAAAGGAATCCCTTCTTCCTTAATATAATTCCAGACGTCTAATTCGGTCCAGTTGGAGATGGGGAATACGCGGACGTTCTCACCCACTGAAATCCGACCATTCAGCATATCGAATAATTCAGGACGCTGACGCTTGGCATCCCACTGCCCGAAATCATCCCGAACGCTGAAAATTCGTTCTTTAGCTCTGGCTTTTTCTTCGTCGCGGCGAGCTCCGCCGATACAGGCATCAAACTTGAACTCTTCAATGGCATCCAGCAGGGTTACCGTCTGAAGGGCATTACGGGAAGCGTACTTACCCGTTTCTTCCTGTGCTTTACCCTGATTGATGGAATCCTGAACGTAACGAACAATCAGTTCTGCTCCCACTTCCTTGACCAGCCAGTCGCGATAGGCAATGGTTTCAGGAAAGTTGTGACCGGTATCCACGTGGACTAAAGGAAAAGGAATTTTGCCGGGGTAGAATGCTTTCTGAGCCAGCCGAACCAGGGTAATGGAATCCTTACCACCCGAAAAAAGAATGGCAGGACGCTCAAACTGGGCGGCCACCTCCCGCATGATGTAAATGGCCTCGTCTTCAAGCTCACGGGGGAAAATCGGGTTTTCAAGAGCCGAAGCCGGAATTAGTGACTTATCTCCAAAAGAACTCATCAGGGTATAATTTCAGATTAAACAGATCCCGTAAGATCCGTTACTAGTTTAGTAAGCGACTTACGCCGAATGCAATCCACACTCTTTTTTAGACTCTTCCCACCACCAGCGTCCAGCCCGGGGATGCTCGCCGGGTTCGATGGCCCGGGTACAACAGGCACATCCAATGCTGATGAATCCCTGGCGATGTAAGGGGTTGTCAGGAACCCGGTATTTTTCCAGATACGCCAAGACTTCTTCATAGGTCCAGTGAATCAGGGGGTTGTACTTAATCAGCTGATTTCCCTGGTCCCATTCCAGAATGGGCATATCTGCCCGGTTCTCGGACTGTTCCGCCCGCAGACCCGTAATCCAGATCCCGGCTCCGGCCAGGGCCCGTTTCAGGGGTTCAATTTTCCGAATGAAACAGCATTCCTTCCGGTTTTCAACGGAGTAATAAAAGCTGTTGAAACCCTTTTCCTGAACCAGGGTTTCTACCCGCTGGGTATTGGGAAAATAGGTATCGATGGAGCGATTGTATTTAGCCCGTGTCGCGTCAAGCAAATCGTAGGTCTGCTGAAACAAACGACCCGTATCAAGCGTGAAAACCCGTACGGGTAAGCTATTGCGATAGATAATGTCCGTAATGACCTGATCTTCCTGACCTAAGGAAGTTGAGAAAACTACTTTACCGGGAAATTGCTGCGTAAGGAGTTCAATGGCTTCGGCCGGATTGAGGGCTTCTACCCGGGGAATTAACTCCTGAATTAATGCTTCATTGTTCATACCATCCACTGATTTTTCCATCCCTCCGTATCGCTCGTTAAAGAAACTATCTGACAAAATTAGACAATGTCTATAAATCAGATAGAATAAATAAATAATTTCTCTGCAATTGAGTTCATCTTCGGCCAGTCACTACCGACAGGCAGCCATTCATTAAACCATTACATTGTTCATTATCAGACCATTATTTGTAAAAATATCGTCTTGTATCCGGTAAATATTTTTTCAATGGCTATTCCTCTTTTCAGCGATCTCTAATTAGATTTTTCGAAGAAAACAAAACAGACCCGCTCATGGAACGGGTCTGTTTTAATAGATTCTACCAGCGATATATTCAGGATCAGCTTCCAACGAATTTTTCTGCTTCGCGGGCTTTTTGCTCTTCCTGCTCGGCTAATTCCTGGAATTCAGAATCGTTTTCTCTTTTCTCTTTGAATTGATCTTTCTCCTGAGTCGTATTCGTATCAGGTTCTTTTTTTTCTACTTCTTCCAAAAACTTTTCTACCGTGGGTTCGGGATTTTGAGACGTTTGATTTTCCATAGTTTCCAAGGGTTTTGAGTGGTTCAATAAAAGAATAATACCTTCATTCATGCCCTGCACTAGCCCGGAGTTTCTTTTCCCCAAAGTGGGAATAATTGCAATGGCATGTCCTTTTCGCTAGTTGATCGTATCACTAATATACCTCATAACCATGGAAACGCAACAACTTACTCGTCCGATGCCCGGAGAAAAATCATCCGGTATTCATCCTGATACTCCCTCTGAAACGGCTCAGGATTTAGAGCTTGAAGAAGCGATGGAAGAAAATGAAGGTGATCTGGGCCTGGGTGATGAATCAGCTTATCCCAAAGAAACCCGGAAAGAAGAAGATGCGGCGACCCGCCCTCAGGCTATTTTTCCAGGTTCAGTTCCGGAAGTACCCGCAACGCCGGAGATTCCCGAGATTGATCCCGTAAGTCCAGATATTCCAGGAACCTTCCCTGATCAGCCCCATGCTCCCGAGGAAATTCCAGACTCTGTTCCTGAAGCTCCCGCAGAGACTCCTCCTCTGCCTGATTTTCCGGAACAGACGCCTCCGGTAACGCCAGATACGCTTCCCTCACAGGGAGATGCTATGCCGGTACCTACGGCCATCTCCGAGGCCGATCAACAAAACCGGATTCATCCGGCGTTTTAGTAACTATTTTCTCCAAACTTAATCAGCAGCCATGGCAACGGAAGTAGAAAAGTTAATTGATGATTTAAATAACCTGGTCAAAATCAATATTGACCGGACCACAGGTTACGAGTTAGCGGCTAAGGATATTGAAGACCCCAGTCTGAAAAATCTCTTTAGCGGATTCGTGAAGGAAAGCGAAGATTTTGCTGAGCAATTAGGACAAATCGTGAAGCATTACGGAGAAACGCCTTCCGAATCAGGAACCACAGCAGGAAAGCTGCATCAAACCTGGGTGGACATTAAGGCTAAATTCGTCGGTCATTCCAGCGAAAGCATTTTGAGTTCCTGCCAAACGGGCGATCAAACGGCCATCGAAGCTTATAACGCAGTTCTTGATCACGAAAAGGTTCAGGCTTTGCCGGAGGTTCAGGCCTTATTGGCCAGCCAGCAGAATGTGATTAAACAGGACCTGTTACTGATTGAATCGCTGCACAAAACGTACCAGTCTTAGTGCATTGCCCCGCAGATGGAACGGTATTAGTATCCTTTTTGCGTAGTAGCTTATGATTGCCTTCCACCGTAAGACTTAAAATCACCTGAATATTCCATCCCGTTTTAATACTTGTAAATCATTCCAATTATGGAAAGATCTGAAAACCACCGCCTAAATGATTTGCTCAATGCAATTATCCACGCTTACGAAGGTCGTTCACGTGTGTATCAACTCCTGGCTCTACGCGTAAATTGTCTTCTAATCAAGCCTTTTTTAATGCGTGGGATAACCAGCAGCAATCTTTGTAAAACACAATTAGTCAACCAACTGTGGAATTTTGGGGGAAGAATGTCCTACGATGGGGCTTCCCAGGCAGAATGGTATTCCACAGAAGACCACGATGACTACGAAAAAAACGTAAGATCCAAAGTAGACGATAATTTATTTAGTCTGTATAAGAGTGCCTTACGGGAAGATATGCCTGACAGCCTTCGTCAGTTACTTACAAGCCAGTTGAGATTACTTAAATCGTTTGTGATTCGTCTAGAAGAGCTGGAACCGGAAACTACCAATCATTATTTGTTGAGTGCATAAACTTAGTTTTGTATAAAAAAAGAGCGGGCTCACTAAGTTACTTAGGGAGCCCGCTCTTTTTTGTCTTATTTAATTAGATACTTATTATCTGATTAGTAAAACACTGACCGTTTCTGAAACGGTTATTGTGTTTTCAGTGTATCGCTTTCCGTTACATAAGCACTGTCCCCAGCCGTTACAGCTCCAGCTCCTTTAGGCGAATCCGGTTTGTTGCCGGTAAGCAAACTTCCAAAGATGGCCCATAGTATAAAAGCGGCTACCACCGCCCCTATGAATAAGAGCAGTTTGCGAATATTGGGGTTTTCATTCTGCGGTGTATTTATTGGTTGCTCAGCCATACCTTTACAAGTAGTTAGATTGAATAGTTGTGTAAGACCTCTACTAAAATTGTCATGCCCGTTTTCGAAATATCATTCATAACTATCTTATAGTCAGTTACATACAAAAGAGACTCCGTTAACGGAGTCTCTTTTGTATGTGAAGTTGTAGATTATTTTCCTCGATCTAAAAGCTCATTGGCTTCGTCAATCTTTTTGTCTACGTCGTTCAGGAATCGATTGCTTTCCCGCTTGGCCTTCCGCCAGTCACGACCCGAGGATTGATTAGCATCGTAATAGACCTGGAACAATTGCATACGTTTTTCTTCCAGTTCGGTCTTCAGCTGTTCCCGTTTGCGACGATCCCGGCGGGTTTCCCCTTTCTGCTTGTCATCCAGCCACTCGATTCTTTCGTTTACGTCTTCAATCTGCTCAGTGATGCGTTCTTTCAACTCCATTTTATCGGCATCCTCTTTCGACATCTCTCGGCGATTCGGACGATTTTCGTATTCATCCCGGTAACGGTCATCATTACGGCTGCGGAAGTAATACCGATCTTCGTCACGATCGTTTCGGCTGTCCCGGCGGTTATCATCACGATCCCGACGATAGTCTCTGTCATCCCGGTCGCGATCGTCGTCATTCCGGCGTTCATCGCGGTCATCCCGGCGTCTTTGTCTCCATTCGTCGTCACGATCATTTTCGCGATAACTCAGCGTATCTCTTTCGTCTCTGAATCGATCATTTCGATCCTCGTCGCGACGGCTGTCACGTGCGTCGGCTCTTTGTTCGTCCCTTCGATCATCATCCCGGCGTTCGTCCCGATCATCTTTACGGTCTTCTCTTCTTTCCTCACGATTCCGATCTGAATTTGAGTAACGAGCAGAGCTACCACGTTTTAAACTGCTGGAGAAATTGTCCACGCCTGCACAGGAACTCAGAAATAGTCCACCGGCCAAGGCTCCGATTAAAATAAGTTGACGTTTCATGACTGATTAAATACTGTTTATACTTAGTAAGGGGTGATGAATGATATATACATTAAGAAATACTAGAAATTATAGCGAATACCCGCACTCAACTGAGGGCTGAAGTGAAAGAACGCTGGTAATAATTCAGCGTAAATTCCGCCTTCGAAAAAGATAGAATACGGCGTGGTTTTAGGAACGATCTCCAGGCCAAGCTTAGCGGTGGGCCCAATGCCGACGTTTTTCACGTAATCATTATTATTAGTAAATCTGCTGGGGTAATAACGACGGGAAGTTACCTGAGCTCCAACCCCGGCATACAGGGAAAGGCGTTCGTTCATTACCGGAGCATACCACAAGTAAGAAGCGTTGATGGCAAAGCCAACCCCCTTTAATCTTCCCTGCCGGTAATCCGTTGTACCTCCCAACAGGCCCCCGTAGGTTCCCAGGGTCAGATCAAACGCATTTCGGTCTCCGTACTTACGAACGTTAACCCCGGTGGGCTGGCCTACCTGTACACCCAGAGCCCAGTCTCTGAGCTGAGCATGGGCGAGCGATGTACAGCTCAAAAGAAGTAAAGACATTACAATTTTTTTCATGACGATTATTTATGTTGTCTACCAATTGTTAGGATATTTTAAGTATTAATATCCAACGATAAACAGACCAATTAATACTTTAGTATTAGGCAGAGAATCAAATGTTATTCCACCCCCATACATATTAGAAAGCCAGAATTTTATGAAAAAAAGCATACGCTTCCGGGGAAATTCATACACATATATTCTAAACAATCCGGACTTCGTAATTAGGCATAATACTTTCCTTCTCCTCTGTCAGACTACTAATCAAGGCCATGAAAACAGATGAATTACTCCACACCCTCTCTCCCACTACCCGGGAGCGTGCCTTATTGATTGCTAAGAGATTAATGAAAAAGGGAGCTCGTAATCAGTACGAAGCCCTGAAGATTGCTATTGAACTGGCCCGCCGCTGGGCCTGGCGAAACGTGGCTGCGAAACCGGCCACTTTACTTGAAGTATAACCTCATGAACTGTTAACACATGACCTCACACCAACGACTTGCCAATTCTGTTGCGATCATCACCGGTTCCAGTTCGGGCATTGGTAAAGCCATTGCCATCGAAATGGCCCGCGAAGGAGCCTCTGTGGTTATTAACTTCCATAAAACTTCAGAAGGAGCCGACGATGCTCTGGCTCAAATTCAGGCCTTTGGCGGAAAAGGAATAACCGTTAAAGCAGACGTTAGTAAAGAAGAAGACGTCAAGAATCTTTTTGCCCGCACCATTGAAGCCTTTGGCCGACTTGATATTCTCGTCAACAACACGGGGCGGCAAATGGATGCTCCGTTTCTGGAAATGACGCTGGAACAATGGGATGGAGTAATTTCTACGAACCTGACGAGTCAGTTTCTCTGCTCAAAAGAAGCAGCTCATCAGTTTGTTAAACAGGCTAAGGAAAATCCAAAAGATGAAGATCTGTCCATTGGAAAGATCATTTGCATGAGTTCCGTGCACGACATGATTCCCTGGGCAGGTCATGTTAATTACGCGGCTTCAAAGGGCGGCGTACTGATGTTTATGAAATCCATCGCCCAAGAATTGGCTCCCTTGAAAATTCGGGTGAATGCCATCAGTCCCGGAGCTATTAAGACTCCCATCAATAAAGAAGTCTGGGGTGATCCCGAGAAGTTGCCCGGTCTGCTGGACCTGATTCCTTACAAGCGTATCGGTAAGCCCGAAGATGTGGCCAAAGCTACCATCTGGCTGGCATCCGATGAATCCGATTACGTAACGGGAGAAACCCTATACATTGACGGAGGCATGATGTTGTATCCTGAGTTCGCCGATAACGGCTAATAAAGACAAGAGCATAAAAAAAGGATTACGATAGCTTCGTAATCCTTTTTTTATGCTCTTGTTCTTAAACGATCTGGGTAGAATCGTAGACAACTACCTTACTCCAAAGATCTTTATTCTTATCAATGAAGGCTTTATGCTCGGGGTGCACCAGATAGGTTTGCTCATCCTTGGCTGAAGCAAAGACCAGCATCACCGAGAAGCTATACGATCCATCCGTAACGGATTTATCAAATTCCGTCACAACGGGCTTACCAATGTGGGCGTGCTGAATTACGGATAGTTTTCCCAGATTTTTCAGAGCATTCAGAAGCTGGTTATACTCTTCTTTGTTATCCGGATTTTTCAGCCAGAAAAACACGTGATGAATGAAGGTTAACTTTTCCCGGGCCTCGGGCATTACCCCTGCTCCGGCCGCGGCTACAGAAGCATTTTTCACAAATGATCGGCGATTCATGGTTTGAGGTTATCAATTAGTAAAACAGTGATTTAAAAAGCTTTTGCCTCAGGCACTCTTGGTCGCTTCCCTGGCGGGACGCATAACCGATACACGTACTTTTTTAATTCTTTTCTGATCAGCTGCGATTACCCTAAAGGTAAAGATCTGATGACTGACTTCTTCATTGACTTTGGGCAAACGGCCGAAAAGCTCCAGTAGTAAGCCTCCCAGCGATTCACTGTCCCCCCGAACGCTGTCAAACGTCTCGGAATCCATGGACAGTACTTTGGTTACGTCATTCAATGAGGTTTTTCCTTCGAATACGTACGTATTGTCATCAATTTTGGTGTACTGAATTTCTTCTTCATCGTACTCGTCGCGAATATCGCCCACGATTTCTTCAATGATATCTTCCAGCGTAATCAGGCCTTCCGTTTCTCCGTATTCGTTCACGATAATGGCCATATGCACCCGTTTTTCCTGAAAATCGTGCAGCAGGTCATCAATCTTTTTACTTTCAGGAATAAAGTAGACGGGTCTCAGGGTTTGCTGCCAGTTAAAATTTTCATTCTGATCAATGTAAGGCAACAGGTCCTTTATGTACAGAATTCCTTCAATCTTGTCAATGCTGCTGCGGTAAACGGGCACTCGGGAATAACCCGATTTATTGATTTTATCCATCAGTTCATGGAAATCCAGCTCCAGATCAAAGGCCGTAATATCCATCCGTGAACGCATAATCTGACGAGCGGAAATGCTACTGAAATTCACAATTCCGCGAAGGATTTCCTTTTGTTCCAGTGAAGTGTCTTTGCCCGTAGTAATTTCCAGAGCGTGACTTAATTCCTCTGCCGTTATGGTATATCCTTTTCGCTGAACCCGCTTTTCAATTACGTTTGAAATGCTCATCAGCGGAATAGAAATAGGCTTGAAAACAACCTGGGCCGCCTCAATAATGGGTGACGTAATTTTCAAGAATCGAATCGGGTTTTGATTGGCCCATACCTTAGGAATCAATTCCCCAAAAAAGACAATCAGAAAGGTAACGCCTACCGTCTGAATCAGAATGCTTACCCAGGCTTCTACTCCCTCACCGAGAGCTTCCTTGGTCGCCACTGCCGTAAGGGTAACCAGCGTAATATCCAGTAAATTTTTGAATATCAGAATCGTAGCCAGCAGTAACTGAGGATGATCCAGCAACTTGGCAATCCGTCGTTCAGAGGCATGATCGCTATCACGAATTTCGTTGCGGGCATCGAGCGACAGGGAAAAAAAACCTACTTCAGAGCCCGAAGCAAGGGCGGAGGCAGCCAGTAACAGAATTAGTATAAGGCCGTTACTGATGTAGAATCCGGCACCTACCGCACTGGCGAGAGGTGCCCAAAGAGGGAATGGGTCTAGGAGATCGCCTAGAACAGTTTCAGTGAGCAAATGTGGCTCCAAGATGGAAAGCGTTTGGTCTAACGTAAGCCAAGATAACAAAAAAGTATCCGTTAATCCCGGTTGAGTTACAAAACAATCAGGATTAACGGATATGTACTAATTATTCTTTATGCTTTTCTGAATAATTAGAAAGGCAGATCATCATCGGGTGCATTCGTAAAAGTAGCGGGTGCCGGACTGGTCGCGGGCTTGGCGGCCGCCGGGGCTGCGGGTTGAGAAGGCTGAGCCGCCGGAGCTGAAGAGGCTGCGGGAGCAAACCCTCCTTCTTCGGAACGATTGTTACTCAACAAATTCATTTCAAGCACCCGCAAACGCAAAGCTGATCGTTGATTCCCGTCTTTATCCGTGTACTCCTCCATGCGTAAGCGTCCTTCCAGGTACACCTGATCACCTTTTTTAAGGTATTGAGAAGCGATGTCACTCAGGCGTTCCCAGGCTTCCGCCCGGAACCAGGTAGTCATTTCAACTTTTTCTCCATTCTTCGTCGTGTACGATTCCGAAGTGGCCACCGGGAAGTCCGTTACCTTAACGCCGCTGGGAAGAGTACGGGTTTCGGGATCGCGACCCAGGTTACCGATTAATGTTACTTTATTGAACGTACGTGCCATATTGATTATCAATAGATTGTATGTAAATTTACGAAATTCTAACCCTAAATCAAAGGGAATTTTCGTTAACTTACCTTACCGCAAAATCAGTATTAGGACTCAAAAAACTGGTTTAAATAATTAACGACGAGAACGGGTTTGGGAAGCTTTTCTATTTTATCCGGGCTATAAAAATGCAGCTCTGCCGGAAAACCTTCTTCCGACGAGGTTTTCAGATGCCAGAATTTAGCCTGTATCCGCTGGTGTGAGAGTACATGGGTATACGAAGTCGATTCCTGTTCGAGCGTTAGCTGGGATTGCAGGGTCTGAAGCAGCGGGTGCTCACTTAAGGTTTCCCAATCCAGTAAACGGTCATCTTCCACCAGCCAGAAATCAAACATGGAAGTCCAGACATCTTTGGCGGGCCTTTCCCGCAGGCCCAGTCGACCCTCGTGCTCAATAACAAGGTAATGGAAATACCGTTCACGCACTTTGGTCTTCTTCGATTTAACCGGAAGCTGAGCCTGCCGCCCCGTCGCGTTGGCTTCGCATACCGTATTGAAGGTACAAAACATACACTGCGGCGACACGGGTACGCACTGGGTCGCTCCAAAGTCCATGATGGCGTGATTAAACCGGGCGGGTTGGGCCGGGTCAATCAATTGATTGGCCAGGCTCGTGAACTCTGCTTTGGCGGCGTGGCTGGCAATGTCGGTTTCGATGCCAAAAATTCTTGAAAGAACGCGGTAGACATTCCCGTCTAATACGGCCACCGATTCATTAAAGGCAAACGAAGCAATGGCGGCCGCGGTGTAAGGACCAATGCCTTTCAGCTTCAAGAGTTCATGGTAGGTTTGCGGGAACTTTCCTCCGTATTCGGTTACAATGATCTGAGCGGTACGATGCAGGTTGCGAGCCCGCGAGTAGTAGCCCAGCCCCTGCCAGAGTCGTAACACTTCGCGTTCATCGGCTCGAGCCAGATCCGTCACGGTTGGGAACGCTTCGATGAATTTGTAGTAATACGGCATCCCCTGCACCACGCGGGTTTGCTGCAGAATGATTTCAGAGAGCCAGATGCAATAGGGATCCGTTGTATGCCGCCAGGGCAGATCCCGTCCGTAGCGATCATACCAGGCCAGTAATTTAGGAGCAAAAAAATCGTTGGTCATTTCATGGCTTAAAAGGGGGAAAAGTAAAATAACCAGACCACCGAATTTCGCCCGTCAGAGTGTCAGTATGAACCGTATTTTACGAAAAATGACTCATTTTCTGCCAGTCTTTTCATTTAGTTTTTATCATAAATTACATTCTAAAAACCTTATTGCTAGGAGGTTATAAAAAAAATATCGTGGAGATTTATAAGGAATTCTTTTGCAAATGGATTCAAACCCGTACTTTTGTGCCTCTAAAATTTTGAGCCTTAGGCACTTTCTCAATAAAATAATTAATAAACCTTTAAAGTTTACCCCAGTGACCAAAGCAGACGTTATCGCAAAAATCGCCGAAAAGACCGGCATTGACAAAGCTGATGTAGCTCAAAGTCTGGAGACATTCTTCGGCGTAGTGAAAGAGGCTCTCGTGGATGGCGAGCCGGTATACGTTCGCGGTTTCGGCAGCTTCGTAAACAAAAAACGTGCGAAGAAAGTAGCCCGGAACATCTCTAAAAACACGACGATGGAGATTCCTGAGCACTACATTCCTAGCTTCAAACCAGCCAAGGAGTTTACGGAATCAGTAAAGACTTCTGAAAAAGCCAGCCAGGCGGTTTAAGCAGCCCGGTTACCTGAACAGGCAGGGTAGGAAGAAAATAGCTGTACTTTTCTGCTTTCTTTCTACCCTTTTTGTTAAACAAGTGTATTTAGTAATGAATTGATTTGCTTTGGTAGTTGTTGAATTTGCGACTTCTCTATCTGGAAAGATGTATATCAGTCACAAATTTTAGTAAACATTACTCCTGTGAAAAAATCATTTATCGCCCTTATCGTTGTTGCTGTTGCTTCTATTGGTGGACTTTACAGTTTGCCCAAGATCGCAGTGAAGGATGATAAAAGAGCTGCCACAGAAACGAAAGTACCAACGCAGTCGGAAGCATCTTCAAAGGCTGCTTCTTCAGCTCCGGCAGCTGAAACTCATCTGCAACCCGTTTCAGCTCAACAACGACAAGCTCTTGACAAAGCTCGTCAGACGTTTGAAACGACCAGCATACCCACGGACGAACGCATTCGGGCCGCTGAGCAATTGGTGGAACTCTTTACTCAAGTTACCCGGTTTGATAGTGCAGCGTATTTCGCCGGAGAAATTGCTGGATTACAACCCTCCATCGACCACTTGTTAAAAGCGGGCGATCGGTATTACGAAGCCTTTACGTTTGCCCTTGACTCAGACAAAGCGGCAACTCTGGGCCAACAAACCCGGGATTGGTATCAAAAAGCATTGGACAAGAATCCCAATCTGATGCAGGCCAAGGCCAACATGGCTATGACGTACGTTTCTACGGCGAATCCTATGCAGGGTATCGCCATGTTACGTGAAGTCTTAGATCAGGACCCTGACTTTGAACCTGCCTTGTTTAATCTGGGTATTTTGTCGATGCGTTCCAACCAGTATGAAAAAGCGGTTGGACGGTTTGAACGAATTCTGCGGACTCACCCGAACAGCACCCGTTCGATGTTCTATTTAGGCATCTGCTACGCTGAGACGGGCCAAAAAGACAAAGCCAAAGCTCTTCTCGAAGAGGTTCGGAAAAAAGAAACTGATCCCTCCATTCTGGCGGGAGTCCAGGAATACCTGGAACAGTTAAAGTAATTTTTTAACGTCGTTGATGGTTGTTTGTTGATTGTTAATAGATTCTCTAGTAAAAGCAACAGATAACTGGCAACATTAAACTCATTCAATTATGCCTTGCGGAAAGAAACGTAAACGCCACAAAATTGCTACCCACAAACGCAAAAAGCGTCTCAGAAAGAACAGACACAAGAAGAAATAACATTGAGTGAAAGGTGAAGGGTGAAAAGTGATTTTTCACTTTTCACTTTTTAGCTTTTCATTTTTCACTCTCTGGGCTGGCTCGTTGGAGTTACAGCCTTTTTGTGTATCCACCCATTCCTGTTCTATCGGAGTGAAGGATTCAGTATTGCCGTTTACTCTGAACGGATTGTGCTGAATCTGATTACTCCCTAACCCTCTGAGCATCACCTGTGAGCAATGAATTAATTATCAATTCGACTCCCAAAGGTGATAGAATCGCTCTTTTGCAGGACAAAAGAATCGTTGAATATCACTTTGAAGAGTCTGAAGAGCACTTCTCTGTGGGCGATATCTACCTGGGTACCGTAAAGAAACTGGTGACCGGGCTTAATGCCGCTTTCATAGATATTGGATACGAGAAAGACGCCTTTCTTCATTACCTCGATTTAGGCCATAATATTAACTCCCTGAATAAGTTTACCAAGGACGTTATTGCCAAACGAGTGAGTGACGGAATGCTGAATGGCTTTGAAATGGAGCCGGAAATAGACAAGCACGGTAAGATTGACAAAGTCTTAGCGAAAAATGCACCTATTCTGGTTCAGGTTGTCAAAGAACCCATTTCTACCAAAGGTCCTCGACTTTCCTGCGATATTTCGATTGCAGGCCGCTTTTTAGTGCTAGTGCCTTTTGGCCATTCGATTAACATCTCCAAGAAAATTACCAGCAAGCAGGAGCGGCAACGTCTCCACCGCCTGGTACAGGGCATTAAACCGCCCAATTTTGGAGTTATTATTCGGACTGTAGCCGAAGGAAAAGAATCCGAAGAAATTGAACTCGACCTTCGAAGCTTGCTGGCCAAGTGGGAAGCCGGGATGAAAGCCCTTCGCGATGCCAAGCCCCGGGATAAAGTCATTGGTGAAATGAGCCGGGCCACGTCGATCATGCGGGATATGCTGAACGATAACTTCGACAGCATTACGCTTGATAACAAAGAGATGTACGAAGAAGTACGCTCGTATGTTACCCAGATTGCCCCCGAAAAACAGAATATTGTCAAGTTCCATCAGGGAAAAAACAAAGTATTCGAACATTTCGGAATTGAGAAGCAGCTTAAAATGCTTTTTGGCCGCTCGGTAAGTTTGCCCGGTGGTGGGTATCTGATCATCGATCATACGGAAGCCTTACACGTCATTGATGTGAACTCCGGCAATAAATCCAATCAGGAAGAAAGCCAGGAGGACACGGCCATCAATGTCAACATGGAGGCCGCCAAAGAAATTGCCCGTCAGTTACGGCTTCGGGATATGGGTGGCATTATTGTCATTGATTTCATTGACATGAAGAAGCCCGAAAATAAGAAGCAGATTTATGATGTGATGCGGGAAGAAATGAAGCTCGATCGTTCGAAATTCACGATTCTGCCACTGACTAAATTTGGTCTTATGCAAATTACCCGTCAGCGGGTAAGACCGGAGCTTAACATTCAGACCCAGGAGGTTTGTCCAACCTGCGGCGGAACGGGAAAGATTACAGCGAGCATCGCAGTTTCGGATATTGTGGAACAGAATCTGGACTACGTGCTGAGTAAACAAAATGAGAAAGGGCTGCGAATCATGCTTCACCCCTATCTGTATTCATTCTTCATGAGCGGTTTCCCGTCTCGACGAATGAAATGGTGGCTGAAGTACCGCACCTGGGTTAATTTGGTTCAGGACAGCTCGCTGGGTGTAACCGAATTCCACTTTTACAATAAATCCGGCGAGCCGATTGAGGTTCACGGATAAGTAAATAAAGATCAGAGGTCCGGAAGCAACCGCTTCCGGACCTTTTGTTTAATAGTCCCGGAGAAAACTTTTTAAATGTTCGGGATTCCGATTTCGATTCACTTCTTCCCTGAGTTGTTTAATGGTCGCTTTTAGCTTTCGGATCTCCTGTCCAAACTTGGCTTCCATCCGCTGTGGTTCGGCCACAAATCGGGCTTGAAAATCATCCTTTCTGATTTCATTCAACCGGCTTTGTAACTGATCCGCCTGCTTCTTCAAGGCCTGATTGTAACTAATCATCTCCGGCATATCGGTTAACTCCTGGGCTTCGGCATGTTCGCTCTGAAGTTTTAGTAACGCAAACCAGTTTCCCTGCTGATAGGCTTCGGTTACTTCCTGCATCAGCCTGGTTTTGTGTTCCCGCCGGGCTTCGTCCCGCTCCCGATCCGGGTGAAAAAGTTTAGCTAAGGCCATGTATAACTTTCGCAGGGGTATCATCTCTACGGGCACGGATTCCGGCGTGAGAACCGCCTTTTTCTGTTTCTTCTTTTCTTTCTTTTCCGCCCGTTTCTGCCGTTTTTCTTCCTGTCGGGCCTGTTGTTTTCCGATCTCCTCGGCCACGTAAGCCCGAAGCTCTTCTTCTGAATGGATGGAAATGCCTTCAAAACTGATCCCGAACTGTTCCGAAAACAGTTCTTTCAATTCAGTCAGACGATCTTTTGCGGAGACCGTTTTCTGTCCCGTGTGTTCATTATAGATTTCCCGTAAATCCTCCCGGCCAAACCTTCGAATCAGTACTTCCGATTCCTGAATGATAAATTCCTGTAAAGCCGCTTTTTCGGCCTTTCGAAACGCTTTGGAATGATAGGCATCATTGAAGCCGTGTACCCGCAATACGTGCATCTCAATGATTTCCCGCTCCAGCGGGAGAATATCTTTTGTGACCCGCTCGCGGGCCATTGCCTCCCAGGTTTCGTAGTTCCGGATCTCCTCCCGCAGCTTTTCAATGCGTTGCAGGTGCTTTTGAAAGGTATCCTGGGCTTCAGAAAGGGCTTTTTGCTCCGGTGTATGTATCAGCTTTTCCACGACTCGATTCTTATTATTCTGCGAAATAACGCAGAGACTCCTTAATCCTTAACAAAAGGAACATTCCTAAGCCGCTCTTATTTTTCATCTTGACGCAACAGCGTTTAGAAAATGCTTTCGACTCGCCATGTTCCGACTGTTATACTGGTTTTCTGAACCTACGTCCCCAGGCAACAAACAGAGCTAGTAAGGCAACGACGATATTGAAGCCGATTGAAGAACCCTCTCCTCTGGATAGATGAAAAATAACCGCACTACTCATCAAAGCGACGACTCCCAGAGCCGCCAGAGCGGTAAGCTGAGGTTTCATGCGAAGTAAACCCGGCAAGATCAGGCCCAAGCCCCCTGACAGGTCAACCAGTCCGGTTAATTTTACCCATACGGGTGATAACTCGCCCGTCCAGGGCCACATCGCGGCTAACTCGTTCAGGGGTTTAACCCATTTCATTCCCGCCGCCCAGAGGAGGGTAATCGCTAGTAAAATTTGAATGACTGTTAGGCTCAGCTCTAGTACTTTCGTTTTTTTTTCCATGATTTCATCCTTTAGAAGAAACCAAAAGTAGGAATCGTCGCTTTCCGTTTGATAGTACTATCCCACTGGATAGCACTATCCAATGAGATAGCAACAGCCCGGTACATTCACCCTTTTGATATGCTTAACGGAAGTCCCTGCCCTAAAACTTACTTGTCCATCAAGGATGCACTGGAAGCACTGGAAGGTCGCTGGAAATTGCTGATTTTATTTGCCCTGTCTGGAAGGCCCCGGCGGTTTAAAGAGTTATCCAGAGAAGTACAGGGCATTACCGACAAAACCCTTTCCAAAGAATTGAAAGCACTGGAACTGAATCAGTTAATTAACCGGCAAGTAAAAGATACCTTTCCACCAACCGTAGAATATTCAATTACAGAGCACGGTCTTTCGCTGGAAAAACTAATGGATGAACTGCATTACTGGGGACTGGCTCACCGGGAGAAGATTATGGGCAAATGAAGTCAATATTATTTCATCAAACATCAAGAATGACTAGAAAGGCGAATCAATGATACGTTCCAATTCCTAGAAAGTCAGTAATTTCAAAACTGATACTTTTAAATAATATACCTATGATACCATTCAAACCTACACTGACAATCATTACGTCTGAATAAGATTTTAGTGATGTATACTTCTCACTTTTCAATAAGGTCCAGAGAACAAAAGGAATGATTATCACAAAGGTTGGAACTCTGAAATAAGGACTGAATACCCATACCTGATCTTCATACCAATAACTCATGATGACTAGTAGATAGCTCACGAAAGATATTACTAACGACCAGGCAAGATTCCTTTCAGGTATGGTGTTCGTTCTGATTAGTTTGAAGGCTTCACTAATTGAGTAAGCGACGATAATCGCTATGAACGATAGAAAAGGTATGAGGATAATTCCCACAATAGCACTGATTGATCTTTTGGAATTCGTTGGTAAGCTGGCATTCTTACTAACCAATGATAGACTACCCTTTTACTTAAAATCAGACATTCCCTCTAGAAGCTCATCGAAGGTCATGACTTTATACTTAGGTTCTATATCGAAAAGTTGATCCGGCAATTTTACGGATTTCCATTCGGTAGCAACATACTGATTTATCCAGCCTATTTCTCGATCAATGAACTTCAGGGGCGTACCCGATAGATGAATGAGGGAATTGAAAATGGAAGAAAGTGGTAGTTCTACTTTTTGCGTTAAGATAGCCTCACTGGTACTATTCGTTTTCAGGTCTGCTAATTCAACTACCTCCGCTTTTACTCCCAGCTTTTTTATGGGGCGTATAGTTTTGATCATTTTATACCCTTCGTCTTTCAGTAGTATTTTCCTTTCCGCTTGTTTTTTCTGATGGTCTTCAGGAGAAGAAAACATGGCGAAATTGAAAAAGTCTGCCGTAAGAGAATCTGATACTTCCATATACAAATACACGCCTTTATTATTAAATATCTCTATATGTTTTTTGGTATCCCTGCTATTAAATCTATTTACCTGTTCTATTTCAATTCTTATGTTACTATCCTTCTTATATACGCTCATCTGCCTGACTACATAATGAGCCGGTTCCGTTTCGGTTCGACCCAGGGTGTCTACCTGATAGGTCAACACACCTTCCTTGAAATTACTCTGAGCTTGAAGCGATCCTATACTAATAAGGAACGAAAAGGTAAGGCATTGAAACAGCTTAGTAAACAGCATACAGATCCAGTTAGGTTGAAGAGCCTAATATAGAGGGATTTCCAATAGTTTATCTGACAATTTCTATTTTGACCTGCGATTTCCTGCCGCTCATCCTAAAAACCTGAGCTTTTGAACTATCCCCGCTGGTACGCTTGTTTCACTCTTCAGAACTGATTGTTAACTCTTCCCATGAACAGAAGCCTTACACTGATTATAACTTTAACCGTCCTACTGGTAGTCGACTGGTACGGCTTTCAGGCCGTCAAAACGGCTACGCAGGACGCTTCGCCCGGCTGGCAACGCTTCGCCCGGATTTTGTACTGGAGCTTTCCGGTAATGGCCTTATTTATGCTGATTACTTCCCTTACGCTGGGAAGTGATTTTTGGGGTAAGTTCAGACTCTTACGCGGCTTTATCTTTAGTTACATCCTCATTGGGTATCTGGGAAAAATTTTCATGATTCCCTTCTTATTACTGGACGATCTGGGTCGTGGCTTTCGCTGGATTATGGCCCATTTCAATTCGTCTTCAACCGTAGACAGCTCCCAAACGCAACAGGCCGTTATCGCTCCTGAACCGCAGGCTCAAAAAGAGACCATTACCCGAACGGAATTCTTAAGTAAGGCGGCTCTGGCGGCTTCGGCCATTCCAGCCATTGGCTTTACGTATGGCATTGTTTCGGGTGCTCACGATTATCGCATCCGGCGTATTCCTTTAGTGCTTAAAAACCTGCCCCGCGAATTCGACGGACTGCGTATTGCCCAGATCTCAGACATTCACTCGGGCAGCTTTTTCAATAAAACGGCCGTCAAAGGCGGCATTGAAATGTTGATGGGTGAAAAACCCGATATGGTGTTCTTCACGGGTGATCTGGTTAACGACCGGGCCATTGAAGTAAAGGACTACAAAGACGTTTTTGACAAAGTAAAAGCTCCGCTCGGCGTGTTTTCAACGCTGGGTAACCACGATTACGGGGATTATGCCCAGTGGAATAGTATCCAGGAGAAACGCCAGAACCTTTTAGACCTCGAACGGGTACATAAGGAAATGGGTTACGATTTATTACTCGATGAACACCGGTTTCTGGAAATGAATGGCGAAAAGCTGGCCATCATTGGTATTCAAAACTGGGGCACGGGCGGTTTTGCCCAATACGGTAACTTGAAAAAAGCCATTGCCGGAACGGAAGAAGCTCCCGTGAAGCTGTTACTCTCCCACGATCCCAGTCACTGGGACGCTCAGGTTCGTACGCAATTCCCGCAGGTAGACGTCCAATTTGCGGGCCATACCCACGGCATGCAGTTTGGTGTTGAAACCAAGTACTTCCGCTGGAGTCCGGTTCAATATCGCTACAAGCAGTGGGCAGGTCTTTACGAAGAAGGTGATCAGAAATTATACGTAAACCGGGGTTACGGGTATATCGGCTATCCGGGCCGGGTAGGTATGCCGCCCGAGATTACCATTTTTGAATTGAAGAAAGGGTAATAGGGTTTTGCGTTTGGGGTTTAAAGTTATCCCTTACCCTCGCGGTATGCCTTCCGTTTATCGAACGTCAGCCATCACTGATTATATCTACCCTCATTCAGAAATGTATCATGAGCTTTCTGATTTTATAGCTGGCTTTGTGCCAGCTATTTTTTTTTACGCAAAACGCTAAACACCGAACCCCAAACGCTTACAGAACATCTTTTCTAGTTAACCGTTTTATATTAGTAACACCCCTCATGATCGAGGGCTTACCTAAAAGAGAAACGTATGAAAAAGCTACTCCTTGCCATTACTTTGGTTGCCACTGGATTGAGCTCTTATGCTCAAAGTTGTTGTGAACAGGCCGATGCCGCCTGTCATGATACGAAAAAGGAAGCCATGCGTCCCGATGACATGCAGTTGATGGCTTCGACGAAAGAGTTTCAGGCGATGCACGTGGAACCCCGGCCTTTTACTTTCACCAGTAAAGCAGGCGGTGAAATGATTAAAATGGATGCTCCCGATGGTCAGCCGGCCAGCGGGTTTTTAATTAAAGCCCAAAAACCCTCTGATAAATACCTGCTGGTGTATCAGGAATGGTGGGGCCTGAATGATTATATCAAACAGGAAGCCGAAAAGTTCTACAACGAACTGGAAGGTCAGGTCAATGTACTGGCTCTGGATATGTACGATGGTAAAGTAGCCACCGCCCGCGAAGATGCCGGAAAATACATGAGTCAGGCGAAACCGGAACGTCTGGAGTCCATCATGAAAGCCGGAATCAATTATGGCGGAGCCAAAGCCAAATTTGCGTCCATTGGCTGGTGCTTTGGCGGAATGCTGTCTCTGAAATCGGCCATGCTGGAAGGCTCCAGGGCCGTAGGTTGTGTTATGTATTACGGCCGTCCCGAGCAGGATATTGAAAAGCTAAGAACGCTGAAAACGGACGTCATTGGCTTCTTTGGATCAAAAGACAAAGGCATTCCTCCTACGCTGGTCGAACAGTTTGAGAAAAACATGAAAATGGCGGGCAAGAAAATCGACATCAATATGTACGATGCTGATCACGCCTTTGCGAATCCCAGCAATCCGATCTACGACGAAAAGGCTACCAAAGATGCCTTTGAGAAAGCATCGGATTACCTCAAGAAAAAGCTTTTAAGTGAATAGGGTTGAAGTTTTAAGCCAAATATAGCTGCCGTGGCTAGTGCCCCCACCAACCGTTATTCTTTGGCAAACTGGCTGGTGAGGACACCAGCCAGGGCGGGAGAGTGAATAGGTTTGATGTTTTGAGCGAAATACAGCTACCGTGGTTTGGTGTCCTCACCTACCATTATTCTTTGGCAAACTGGCTGGTGAAGACACCAGCCAGGGCGGGAGAGTAAATAGGTTTGTATAAGTCGTTGTGGCTGGTGAGGACACCAGCCACGGCGGAGGGTAATCAAACACAAACCCCGGATTAACAGCGGGGGCTATCCAGCCGGGGGCTATCCATGATCACCCTCTCCGGGTATACCTTCCATTTCAAAACATCTTCCCTACCTTTATGGATTTCTTTTTCAAACCCTAAACCCTAAACCCTAAACCCTAAACCCTAAACCCTAAACCCTAAACCCTAAACCCTAAACCGCAGCGGCGGCCGCCCTAAACCCTAAACCGCAGCGGCGGCCGCCCTAAACCCTAAACGACAATAGGGAATAAAACTGCTGTAACTTGCGTTAGTATTTTGTAAACTAGACAATCTGATGAAAAAGCTTCTTCTCACCCTTATGATTGGAGCCATGGTGTTACCCGAATACGCCTCGGCATCTACCCTTTCATCCGGCACGACGGTTCAAAAGGAACAGGCCAGTGCCCGCCGACGCAAATCCTATCGCAAGAAAAAAGGATTTATGTGGGGATTGTTCAAAAAGAAAGACAAAGGTTGCGGCTGCCCCAGCTATAAGTAAAGTTGTTAGGTTTTGAGCTTAGGGTTACGGAGTTTTATACGATTGATGAACTCTTTGCTCTTTCGGATTTGTAATCCGAAAGTCATCTGTGCAGGATTTATAATCCCAAACAGCAAGAACTTCAGAACGACAGAAAATTTACTTTTCAACTGAAAACAGTAAACCAAGAACTGTAAACTTCTAAACCCGTTCGTCAAGGACGGGTTTTTTCGTAGGCTCTCGTACCTTTGTAAGCCTTTCTTCGGGAAGGCCTTTGATTCAGTCTTTTTTCCATACTAATAGCCAGCACCACATCGTCCTGGTTATGATCCGATACAATGAGCAAGTATTTTCATTTAACGGTTAAAGAAGTCGTTCGTGAAACGGAAGATACCGTTACCATACATTTCTGGCACCCACCGCATGCCACCATTCCTTACAAGGCCGGTCAGTTTCTGACCTTGATTGTAACCGTCGAAGGCAAGAAACTTCGACGGGCCTATTCCATGTCCAGTTCGCCCACCAAAGATGCTTCCATTGCCGTGACGGTGAAGCGTCTGCCGAACGGACAGGTTTCCAATTACCTGAACGACCACGTTAAAGCGGGTGATGTTATTGAGGTGATGGAGCCAATGGGCCATTTCGTTTACGAGCCCAAACCCGCGAAAAGTAAATCACTCTTTTCGTTTGGTGGCGGTGACAAAGGTCGCCAGCTGGTCTTTTTCGGAGCAGGCAGTGGCGTAACGCCCCTGATGTCGATGCTGAAAACGGCCTTGCCCGCCGAGCCGCAGGCCAGGATTACCCTATTCTATGGCAGCCGCACCGAAACCAATATTATTTTCCGCGACCAGCTTTCGCAGTTGCAGGAAGAATACGGAAACCGCCTGGAGGTTTTCCATATTTTAAGTCAGCCCCAGAGCTGGTCTGAACGGACGGGACGGATCAATCAGCAGGCAGCTATTCGTTTACTCGATGAAACGGGTATTAAAGCTGCGGCGGCGGAGTATTATTTATGTGGTCCCGACGGGATGATGGAAGAAGTTCAGAACGCGTTGAACATTCTGAAAGTACCCAAAGAACAGATTCATAAGGAAAGCTTCGCTCCATCCAAAGATACGCACGGAGAAGTGGTAGAAGAAGAGGACGACGACAGCAAACTCAAAGCTCGCGAAGTAACGATTATTTACGAAGGAGCCGAATATAAAGTAGAAGTAAAACCTCATCAGACGATTCTGGAGGCAGGTTTGGAGATGGACATTGATCTTCCCTATTCCTGCCAGGCGGGGATGTGTACGGCCTGCATGGGCCGGTGCCAGTCAGGCAAGGTTATGATGGACGAAGAAGATGGTCTGACGCCCCAGGAAATTGCCTCGGGTTTTGTACTGACCTGCGTGGCTCACCCCCTCAGCGATGGCGTCGTGGTAGAAATTGAGTAAAACAAAAAAGAGCAAAGTCAACTGGCTTTGCTCTTTTATACCCCTTAACTGAATTTACTGTCTTAATTCCAGAGATTAATGCCCCAGTAAGGATTTCGCCGGCCTTCAATGCTGTCCTTAATGTGTTCCTTTATAATACGGTCATGATCGGCCATTTTAATCTTCCTGCCTTTCAGCTTCGGTAAAGCCAGCTCTTTGGCGTCTACTTTTTTCATCTCGACTTTGGTAGCGGTTACGACAGAAACGCCATCGTTATAATCCAGTTCAAGAATCACTCCGGGTAAGCCATACATTCGCTCCGGTCCCGTCGAAACGGGAATATCATCGGCAAACCAGGCAATAATTTTCTGGTTATTTACAGGATCTTCCGTTTCTGCCTTCATACAAATGTGGCCCGCAATATCTTTGAGCTGATTGAGCACTTTCCACTTGGGCGTTTTCAGGGAATCCTGAATGATGTAGGTTTTACCCGCAAACTCCTGCAATTCCGTTAGGGTTCCTTTCTCAAAATCCCGTTGGATCACGTATTCTGACTGCCGCCAGGACCAGCGGCCATCATCCGTTTCGCCCTGTTCTCCGATGTACGTGTAAAGGCTTTGATCGGGCGTAAAGGTCAGCTTCATTTTCTGCTTGTCGCCCTCTTCATTGCCCCACATCATCTTTGCCCGGTCTTTTTCTTCCTGACTCAGATACGGAAGTTTAGCAACCATTTTCGTGTAACTTGTATTTCGCTCATAGGTTACGGTCCCTTCCAGGTCCTGAGCCTGGGCACCCATGGTGAGCAGCCAGCCCAACCATACGAATAGTCTCTTTTTCATCAACAGATTTTGGTTCATGTGCACTGGAATTAGAATCCACCATTGCGACGCATATTCGCTTTCACGCCCCGCATGTTATACGTATAACTTAGCATGAAGTAACGGGTAATGGTTTCCACCCGCGTCTGCGTAAAATAGTTACCCGAAGCTCCCTGGGTAATGCCCAGGTTCCGGCGGAACAAATCATAGGCCGACAAACGCACTTCGGATTTTTTGGCTTTGCCCAGTAGTTTATACACCGCCAGGTTCAGAATCGGAATGTTCTGATCCAGACCAAAGCGATCATTCTTATAAATCCGGTAATCAAACGTAGCATTAAAATAAGACTCCCAGGGCAGTTTTACGTTCATCTGGCCACTGTAACTCTGGTTCCAGATGTTCTGATTTTGAGTCGTATTGATCGAATAATTTACATCGCTGTAACTCCAGTTGGCATTTCCGTAGAAAGTAAACTTCTCGCTCGGTGTTAACTCCAGATTGGTGCCCCAGTTGTAGCTATTGTTATTCGTCCGGTTTTCAATATCGTTAATCAAGGTGTACCCGCGGCTGAAATTAACATTGGTACTAAAGCTGATATTGGCCTTATTTTTCTTGAGGGGAAAACCCACGTTCAGATACGTGCCAAAGTTCTGTCCACCCGAGAGGTTAGCGGGTCGGGTTCGCGTGACCAGCAGCGAATCAATCGTCTGGTTGTAGACGACCTGGTTCACGGCGTAATTGTAGTTAATACCTCCAAAAAACCGCGTAAACGAAGAAGGATTGAAGTATTGAAGCCCCGCATACGCCCGGTGGTTCACTGTTGGTTTCAGATTAGGGTTACCCTGCGTGATGTAGAGCGGATTGGAATAATCAATGATGGGTTGTAAGTCCCGAATGGAAGGCTGCTGTACGTCACCCGCGTATTCAGCGTACACATAACGATTGTTTTTCAAGTCCATATTGAAACTTACCCCCGGCACAACAATGGTATAACTCCGATTTACTTCCATCACATTCGGAGAGTTCTGATCGGACGAGAATTTACCGGAGATGTTCATGTTAATGGCCGCGAATCCCACACCGATGTTGGTGCCTTTGTAGTTATAGCGAAATCCTGAGCCCAGCCGGTGGTGCAGAATCTGGTTGGTGTAATAACGACTTAACGAATCATTCCGCACGTTGCCTTCCAGCTGGTTAAAGACATCGCGATCAACCTTATCATTACGAATACCAAAGTTGTAAAAGTTCTCCCAAGACACCCGCTTACTGATCGGCTGTACGTACGATAAACTGCTGCGAATCTGATTCTGACGGTTGCGATTGGCATTCAGTAAACTCAGTTGCCGGGAAAATAGCGGTGCACCGGTAGTAGGATCATAAAACTGGTTGAGAGAACGCTGTTCGGCGTCTGAATCTCCATTATTCAGGATGTACGTTACACTGGCGGCAAAGCTTTTGCCTTTGGTTTTAAACTTATGACGATACAGAGCCGATCCCGAAAAATTCAAAGTTTGGGCAGAACTTCCATTATCCTGCGTAGTACGGTTGGTTAACTGCGTAGCCGACCGGCGGTTTTCCTGGGATAAATCCTGACCATAGGATGAATTATTAATCGTTCCATTGGCCAGAACAATCAGCGTGTTGAGCGAATCCAGGTTGTCTTCGTAACGCAGCTGAACTTTGTGGTTATCATTCTGGCTGTGTTCATTGGAACGGCTGTCCGTTTCAAAGGCATTGTCGGCCAGAATGCTCTGTCGATTAATAAGCTGGTTAGTCCAGTTACGACGCTGATTGTAAAAATAGTTCGACGAGAATTTCCGCTTCTTGGTTTCGAAATTATAGTTTACGCCACCCGAATACGTATTGTTAAAGCCACGATCACTCCCTCCGCCTCCGTTCATAATAATGATATTGCCTCCCTGTATGATCACGCCATCACTGCCGCCATCGCCACTGCTAATACCACCCCCAAAGCCGAAATCAGTCTCATCCCAGCGGTAGGAGGAACTTCCGTAAAAATCCTGGCGATCATCCCAGGCCATTGTCGACTGGTTAATATTATTTCCAACCCCTACGACGGCAAACTGGCGTTTGTCATCAAATTTGTTGTAGTTCCCCCGCACGTCCACACGTTCGTCCGTTCCTATACCCGCTTTGATTTTTCCGAATCCCCCTTTTTTAAATTCTTCCTTTAAGGCCAGATTTACTGTTTTTTCCTTCTTGCCATCGTCAATACCCGTGGCTTTGGCCTGCTCGGTTTTGCTGGTATAGACCTGCACTTTGTCAATGGCCTCGGCGTTCAGGTTCTTCGTTGCCGCTTTCGGATCCCCACCGAAGAAATTTTTACCATCGACCGTTATGCGTTTCACTTCCTGCCCCTGAGCCCGGATGCTTCCATCCTGCTCAACCTGAAAACCGGGCAATCGACGTAACAAATCCTCCACGGTTGATCCCGGCGGCACTTTAAAAGAGCTGGCGTTATACTCAATGGTATCCCCCCGAATGTTCAGCGGAGCTTTCGCCGTTTTCACGACCACTTCGAAAAGTTCTTTGGAAATGGGTTTCATTTTCAAATCGCCTAAGTCGGTCAGAGCTCCTTCGGCGGGCATTACCTCCATCTGAAAGGGCAGGTAACCCGTGTAGGACATCTTCAGCAGGTAGGTACCACGCCGGGCATTTTTCAGTTCAAAGCGACCGTTTTCATCCGCCCGGGCATAACTCACCAGGGCTGAATCTTTGGGCGTTAATAACATGACGGTGGTAAAAGGCAGGGCGGTGCTGGTGGTGTCTACGGCTCTCCCCTTGATGGATAATCGGGTTTGAGCTTCGACCACGCAGGCACAAAGAATCAGGCAGGCACTCAGTAAAAGGTGTCGCATGCAGTAAGTAAGATAGGTTAAGAAGGACAGCGTACTCGTCAATTGAAAACGAATATATTAGTTTTGAAACTAAAAAATTCGTTAAAATGTGTTAATAATTTTATAGCATTGCATCAGGTACCTGTTAAAGATGGGCTAAAAGTCCTTTACGTTGCATAGAATGGAAAGAAAATTTTATCTTATTATCCAGGGTTAATCCTCGTTTAATAAGCGGGAAGGATGAATCAATAGAAAGAAGAGGTGAAAATTTTTTGAATTTCTATTTTCCCGGCAGAATGATTTTTCGTAGATATTCCCGTCAACCATTCTTTATTCACTTTATGAAGATCTTCACCAGAGTAGTAGCTTTCGTATTTATTTTAATGAGTGTTCAAAACGTACAGGCCCAATTACAGGTAGGCCTACACGGTGCCTACGGTATTCCGACACCTAAGGAAGAAGGAGTAAAAAACAGCTTTGGTGGTGGAATACAGGCTCGTTATTTCATTTCTCCTAATCTGGCGGCGGGTCTGGAAGCCAGTTTATTAAGCTCTAAATATTCCGAGGATTACGGGTGGCTGGGTAAGTATACCGTTAAGGTAAGGTCTATCCCCATTACTCCGAAAGTCGAATACTTCTTTCTGGATGGTCCTATCCGTCCTTACGCAGGACTCAAAGCGGGGTTATACCTGGCCAATGTTTCGGTCGAGGGAAAATCTGAATCAGAATCTTCTTTTGGTTTTGCTCCCAAAGTAGGCGTTCAGTATAAATTACCCCAGAATCTGGCCGTTTTTCTGGAAGGAGATTACAATCTTATACTCAGTAAAAAAGCGGCTCGTGACTTAGGAGCGGATACGTTCGGTTCTAAATTCGTTCAGCTAAATCTGGGCCTTGCTTATACCTTAGATTTATAAAATCTGTCTATTCCATATTCATAAAAAGCGGGATCGTTTACTGACGATCCCGCTTTTTTACTTTAAATATAAATTCCCTAATGCATCGTAGCCAATTAACTCATCATTTACCAATTCCCTTACCATTAACAGAAATCCATTTTCATTTTTTGGAGCAAAATGGCTGACTAATTGTTGGATCGTAATGGCTCCGCCGGATAAATACTCAAGAATTTTCTGCTTTTCCGGCGAAACCCCTGATACGGATTGCCGGGCTTTTTTTCGGGCTAAACACTGATCGCAAATGCCGCACTCGTATTCCGTTTTCTCATCGAAATATTCCAGCAAAAACTGGGTTCGACAGCGGTTGGTGTGATAGGCGTAATTAATGACGGCATGCACTTTGTCCAGATCCCGGTCTTTTCGGGCCGCAATGTCTTTTTTGGAAAGCGGTAAAGCCGCCGCGTCGTAACGAGCCGTCAGAAACGTGAGTTGAGGTTTTGTTTTCTGGGGATCGTATTCAATAATATTCATTTCCTCCAGCCGGTAGAGCAGGTTTCGTACTTCAGCTTCCGTGACCAGAAATACTTTGGCAAGGGCCGTTTCTGAAATGATCACGTAATCCGTGAAAATACCGCCGCCGTACATCCGAAGCAGCAGTTTGGTAAAAGCATCGAAACGCTCGTTGCGAACCTGAAAATCGTACAGCTCCCGACTGTTGATCAGAAAATGCAGGCGTGAAGGATTATTGTAGGACTCGCTCATCTGAATGAACCCTTCGCTTTCCAGCAGTTTAAGGGCGTAATAGGTATCCGTCGTGGCCAGCCCGAACGTGGACTGAAAATCGGTCAGGTCGAAGTCGTAGCTACTTCCCTCGCCCACGCCAATAGCCAGCCGGAAGTAATTAGCCAGGCACTGATACACCCGCCGGACAAAATCCAGATCGGGATACTGCTGCTCTACCTGCCTGATTAACTCCTTTCCATCCGCCGGAGCCACCAGAGCTACCGCGTAGGCTTTCTCCTGATCACGACCGGCCCGGCCCGCTTCCTGAAAATAGGCCTCCAGCGTATCGGGTAAATCTACGTGAATCACCGTGCGAACGTCGGGCTTGTCAATGCCCATGCCGAACGCATTGGTTGCTACCATGACTCGCACCCTTCCTTTTACCCAGGCATCCTGCCGGGTGTGGCGGTCGGACGAGTTCAGGCCCGCGTGGTAAAATGTTGCTGAAATACCTTCCCGCATTAATTCCTGGGCAATCAGCTGCGTACGACGGCGACTTCGCACGTAAATGACCGAACTGCCGGGAACATTATGAAGAATTTTCTTCATCCGAACCTCCTTATCTTCCGTCATAATGACCGAATACGATAAATTAGGGCGGGCAAAGCTCTGCTGGAAAATCTGCTCGTTTTTTAAGGCCAGTTTCTGAACGATATCCGCTTTCACTTCCCGGGTTGCCGTAGCAGTCAGGGCCATCAGCGGTACCTTGGGAAACATCTCGCGAAACTCCGCGATTTGCAGATAAGGCGGACGGAAATCATACCCCCAGGCCGATACACAGTGAGCTTCATCGACGGCAATGAGGTTGATTTTCATCATTTTAGCCCGTACCCGAAATAATTCCGTACGCAGACGTTCGGGCGAGACGTAAAGAAATTTAACATCGCTGTAAATGCAGGCATCCAGCGTGTGATCAATCTGCCGGTAACTCATGCCCGAAAACACGGCCTGAGCATTAATGCCCCGCTTGCGAAGATTCTCGACCTGATCCTTCATCAGAGCAATCAGGGGAGAAATCACCAGACACAAGCCTTCCTGAGCCAGAGCAGGTACCTGAAAGCAAAGGGATTTACCGCCACCCGTGGGCATCAGGGCCAGCACATCATGGCCCGTCAGCACGGACGTTACAATCTCTCGCTGCAGAGGCCGGAATTCATCGTATCCCCAAACCTGTTTTAATATCTCATCAATCGTCATACGCGGGGTCAAATCTACGCGGGCTGCGTTTCAATCCATATTTCGCTCAAAAATAACAAAAGCAATAGTTGGGTTTCACGAAGCACTCATCTAATTGCTATACATTCAATTTTCCGGAATCAACCCCTTTGCCTTTCGTTTTACACTGGCAAAGGGCAGGACCGTTCAGACCAGCCAACCTTCGCCAGACTTTATTTCCGCAAAGACCATCTATTGCCTGTCTGATTTTGTATTTTTACTTGATTACGATCCCGACGCTATGAAAAAACTTTTACTGATCCCTTTTCTTCTGCTTTACGGCTTAACCTGGGCTCAGAAAGAGTTACCTCAGACCCGGCACATTCGTACGCAGTCTGCTTCCGACCTGATCTTTTTACCCGCTCAGTCAACGGTGTGTTACGCCACCGGACAAACCGACCGTCGCATTGGCCCTCCGCCGGAGTTTCTAAAAAAACGCGGGGGGCGGACCACCGCCGCTACTTCCGAGTTCATCATTGAATACGTATCCTTTCCGGACAGTGCCCGGGCTGCTTTCGAACAGGCCGTTGAAATCTGGAAATCCATTCTGGTTTCCCCGGTTCCTATTCGTGTTTACGCCATCTGGTCTGATCTGGGGAGTGGCTCGAACGGATCTATTATTCTGGGCGGAGCCCGCCCGTACGCTTACGTCACTGGCTTTCAGGGAGCTGTAAAGAGTAACACGGCTTTTCCTATGGCTCTGGCGGAAAAGTTAGCCCGGCAAAACCTGAATGGCAATCAGCCGGATATTTACTGTGAGTTTAACAGCAACAAAGCCGTCAACTGGTACCTCGGAACCGACGGAGCAACCAACGGTTCGGCGGGACGACAGGATTTTGTTACCGTCGTTACGCACGAACTGGGCCACGGCCTCGGTTTCACCAGCTCTTTCTTCGCCAACAACAACCTGGCGATGTGGGGCGATGACTCGAATTATGGTTATCCCCGGATGTATGATCATTACATCAAAAATGCGACCAATCAGCAACTCATCAATACAGGTATCTTTAGTAACCCTTCGACCCAGTTATACAGTCAGGTAACCGGGCGAAATCTCTTTTTTGACAGCCCCATTGCCATCGCTCAAAACGGCGGAAACAAGCCTAAATTATACGCTCCGACCACCTACAGTATTGGTTCAAGTATTTCGCATCTGGATGAAATCACCTACCCCACTGGTACAGCCAATGCCTTGATGACGCCTTCACTGGCCCGGGGCGAAGTCATTCAGAATCCCGGACCTATCGTCCGAAATATGTTTACGGAAATGGGCTGGAAGTCTACTTCCGTCCTGCACAATCGTCTGACGGATTCAGAAGAGTTACTCGGTCTGCCCATTGCGGTTGTAGCCCAGGTCATCAGCGATACTTCCGTGATTGGCCCGGTACGGCTTTCCTACACCATTAATGATACGACCCGGGCTAATGCTACCACGGTACTTATGACCCCATCGGGTAATCGATATACGGCAACCCTGCCGGCTTCCCCACAGACCCGTACCATTCGGTACTGGATTTCAACAACGGAAGTGGGTTCTCCCAACCGAACGTTCAGTAGTCCCGCCGAAGCTCCTGCCCAGGCTTTCTGGACCTTTAAGATTGGCACTGACCACACGCCCCCTACCATTACCCACGTTCCTCAATCCAGTATTCTGTCCTCGACGGATTCTCTGATGGTTGAGGCTGACGTATTCGACGACTTCAGTTTCGGTATTGATACAACGTATCTGGAGTATCGGATCAACGGCGTTGCCCGTCCTTCCGTACCCCTGCCCCGGCGGGGCTATTACGTCACAAATGGGTTTCGTACTCATAATATCTACGCTGCCGGAGCCCTGACTTTTACGGCAGAAAGTCTGAAGGGAGGCGACCGGATTGAATACCGCATCGTTGCCCGTGATCGTTCCCGAGCCCGTAACGTAGCTTACGCACCTGCCAGCGGTTATTATACTATTACTGTAGCGGGCGTATCAGCGGCCGTGAGTGAATACGTTAATGATTTCAATGCCACTACTTCCGGCAGCGATTTTACCGGAACGAATTTTAGTATTACTACGCCCGCTGGCTTTACCGACGGAGCCATTCACTCGGATCATCCTTACAAGGACGGACCGGAATCCCAGGGTTATGAAGCTAATTATACCTATACCCTGCTCAAACCCATTATTATAAACGAGCAGGATCCGTTCATTCGTTTTGATGAAATCTGTCTGGTAGAGCCCGGTGACGAAGGTTCCGTTTTTGGCAGCAGTAGTTTCTACGATTACGTCGTTGTGGAAGGTTCCGTGGATCATGGAAAGACCTGGTTACCCTTTCAGGACGGCTGGGATGCCCGGGCTAACCATCAGTGGTTAACGAGCTATAAATCGAAAATAGAGTCAGTCAATGCGAATGGAGCAGCGGTAGAAAATTCTACTTTTGCCGGAACTGCAAGTCTGTATAAAGCCCGGGAAATTAACATGGCGGGTTCGGGTAATTTCAGTCCCGGTCAGCGGGTCATGGTTCGTTTCCGGCTCTTTGCCGATCAGCTTTCACACGGCTGGGGCTGGGCCATTGATAACCTCTATATTCAAAAAGCTAAACCCATCGTTACTTCGACCGAACCAACGCCCACGCAAACGTTCGTTCAGGTATCTCCCAACCCCAGCATTTCGGGGCATTTCCTGATTACTGCCGAGTTTCCGGCTTCCACTCCGTCGGTTCATCTTTCCGTTACCAGCCTGACGGGACGAACGCTTTATCAGAAAACAATTCCACGGCCCCATTCTTTGCAGGAACGACTGGAACTGGCCTCGCTGCCCGCCGGAACCTATCTGCTACGCCTGGTTTCGGAAACGGAAGTGATCACCAGACGCCTCGTTATCACTCAATAAATGAATCGGGAATATCGCAGACGTTCCCTTGCTTGTTTCCCTATGAAATTTCTATTCGCTGGTAGTACCCTAGTCCTTCTCTTTTCGCTGGTTTCCTGTTCGGTGCATAAACCCACGGCTTCTCTTCAAAAGCTGGACTCGCTCTGGACTTCGCCCGCTTTTGGCAATCACCACGCGGGACTCGTGCTCTACGATCCCTCCAGTAAACAGACGATTTATGCCCATAACGCCGAACGCTACTTCGTTCCGGCTTCCAATACCAAGTTGTTTACTTTTTATGCGGGATTGAAAACCCTCGGTGATTCGGTGGAAGCCCTCCGCTATCTGGTTCGAAACGACTCCCTGATCTTCTGGGGAACGGGTGATCCTACTTTACTGAACGTAAATGTGCCCAGTACTAAAGCTCTGGAGTTTTTAGAGGGTCGTTCCGAACGCCTGTTTTACTGGCCGGGACATTTCGAGCAAAAACCCTTTGGTAATGGCTGGGCCTGGAATGACTATCAGGATTATTACCAGCCTGAAATCAGCCCGCTGCCTGTGTACGGTAACGTCGTTCGCTTTTCAGCTCCTCAGCCCCCTGCCCTCAACATTGCACCTCCCTTCTTTACACTCGAAAAAGATACCAGTCACGCTGCCTTTCAGGTCCATCGAAGCTGGCTGAGTAATACCTTTACCGGAACGTCCGGCCCCGTTACGAATGCGTTTGAGCAGCACGTTCCTTTTCAGACCTCCCCCGCGTTAACTGCTCAATTGCTGAGTGATACCCTGCACAAAGAAGTAACCCTACTTCCTTTATTTTCCACGAAAGTCTACCAAAGCCTTTCCTCCATTTCGGCCGATACGCTGTATAAGCACATGCTTCAGCCTTCGGATAACTTCGTAGCCGAGCAGATTCTCATGCTGGTTTGTTCGAAGCTACAGCAGCCCTTTCAAAGTAAAACCGCCATTGATTACCTCCTGAAAAACCACCTGAGCGACTTACCGGACCGCCCGAACTGGGCCGATGGATCGGGGCTTTCGCGGTATAATCTCTTCACGCCGCGAAGCATCATTCGTCTGCTGGAAAAGATATACACGGAATACCCTGCCGAGCGGATTTTCCCTTTACTGGCCATCGGCGGCCAGTCCGGATCGATCAGGAATGCGTATAAATCCGTGGATGGCAAGCCCTTCATTTTCGCGAAAACGGGTTCGCTATCCGGGGTTTATAACCTGAGTGGGTACCTGGTCACCAAACGGGGAAAGACCTTACTATTCAGTTTCATGAATAATAATTTCAACCGCCCCACCAGCGAGATTCGCCGCGATATGGAGCGAATTCTGACTCAGGTTCGGGAAAAATACTAAGAGCACGTAAGCTGAAAATCAGCGGTATAAATCCAGCTTTTCGAATCTGGTCGTGGGGCTTCCGCAATTGTTCCGTACTTTTGCAGCGGAAATCCACAATACATGCAGTCGCAAAAACCTTTCATTGTTGGCATTACGGGTGGTAGTGCGTCAGGTAAAACGTTGTTTTTGAAGAGCCTTTTATCGGCTTTTCCTCAGGAAGAAATCACCTTAATTTCTCAGGATAATTACTACCGTCCCCGGCACGAAATTCCGCTGGACCGGCACGGCGTTCACAATTTTGACTTACCCGAGTCCATTGACTTTCAGCAATATGCCCAGCACATTCACGATTTACGCGAAGGCAGAGATGTTGAAAAACTGGAATATACCTTCAATAATCCCGACCTCATTCCGGCCGTGCTGACGTTTAAGTCTACGCCGATTATTGTCGTGGAAGGTATTTTCGTCTTTTATTTCGAGGAAATTGCCAATATGCTTGATCTGAAGGTGTTTATTGATGCCAAAAACAAAATCAAGCTTAATCGCCGCATTCGCCGGGATGCGGAAGAACGGGGCTACGACATCAACGATGTCCTGTACCGCTGGGAACATCACGTCAAGCCGACCTATCAGAAATACATCAAGCCTTTTCGGGCTCAGGCGGATCTGGTTATCCCGAATAATGATCATTTCCAGAAAGGACTCGATATGCTGGTGCACTATCTGAAGATGCTGATTTCGAACCCGATCAGTCCAAATTCGGCGGCAGTTCCCTCGGATTCCGATCATTAATAAAGCTTCCTGGGAAAATTGATTTTTCAGGACTTTCAGACCATTAGCAAAATGCGTTACTTTGCAACGCATTTTGCGGGAGTAAAGAAAGAGCATCCCATTACCTTTCTTTAGTCCCTTTTTTAGACAGGAAATAACCATAAACTTTTCTCTTATGAGTACGATTCAGTACGTACACGCCCGCCAGATTCTGGATTCGCGTGGAAATCCGACCGTTGAAGTTGACGTTCGCACTGAAAATGGCTTTTTAGGCCGTGCGGCGGTTCCCTCTGGAGCTTCTACGGGCGTACACGAGGCCGTTGAACTTCGCGATGACGACAAATCCGTATACCTGGGTAAAGGTGTATTGAAAGCCGTTGAGAATGTTAACGAACTGATCTACCCTGAAATCCTTGGTATTTCTGTATTCGAGCAAAACATGATTGACAAAATCATGATTGAACTCGACGGTACGCCGAACAAAAGCAAACTCGGAGCTAACGCCATCTTAGGTGTTTCTTTAGCCATTGCTAAAGCAGCCGCTCAGGAAGCAGGTCTGCCTTTGTTCCGTTACATCGGTGGCGTAAATGCCAACACGCTGCCCGTTCCGATGATGAACATCATCAACGGTGGTGCTCACGCGGATAACGCCATTGACTTCCAGGAGTTCATGGTCGTTCCTGCCAAAGCAGAAACGTTCTCGCAATCGCTTCGCATGGGAACGGAAGTATTCCACGCCCTGAAAAGCGTATTGAAATCAAAAGGTTATTCTACGAACGTAGGTGATGAAGGTGGTTTTGCTCCCAACATCCAGTCGAACGTAGAAGCTCTGGAAACGGTATTACAAGCCATCGAAAAGGCCGGTTACCGTCCAGGAGAAGACGTATTCATCGCGATGGATGCGGCTGTATCTGAACTTTACAACGCCGAAACGGGTAAGTATATCTTCAAAAAATCAACTAAGGAAGAGTTAACTTCTTCTGAGCTGGTTTCTTACTGGACGGAGTGGGTGAACAAATACCCCATCATCTCCATCGAAGACGGTATGGCCGAAGACGATTGGGCAGGCTGGAAAGCTCTGACCGATAGCATCGGTTCTAAAACGCAGTTAGTGGGTGACGATTTATTCGTTACGAACGTGAAGCGTCTGGAAATGGGTATCGAGCAGGGTGTTGCTAACGCCGTTCTGGTGAAAGTAAACCAAATCGGTTCATTAACGGAAACAATTGATACCGTTAACTTAGGCAAGCGTAACAGCTACAACAACATCATGTCTCACCGTTCCGGTGAAACGGAAGATGCCACCATCGCTGACTTAGCGGTTGCTCTGAACACGGGTCAGATCAAAACGGGTTCAGCTTCCCGTTCTGACCGTATGGCGAAATACAACCAATTAATCCGCATCGAGGAAGAATTAGGCGATTCAGCTTACTTCCCCGGTATCAAAGCGTTTTAATTAGTTTACTCCAAAAGGGCTATGGATTTGAGCACTCTGCTTAAACCCATAGCCCTTTTTTTTGTTAGTACGGTATCTTCGTTTTGTTTATACTTTATCTGCTGAGTTGCCTATGTTCCGCGTCTGGCCTCCCAAACTTCCCGTCATTGCGATCACAATCTGGGTCGTTCTGATTACGATAAGTGATTATAATCCACTGAAAAAAATCCAGATGAGCCGCGAACTTTCCGAGCTGGAAGCTCAGAAAGCATTCATGGAAAAAGAAATTGTTCGTGTCCGGCAGGAACGCAAGGAAATCACGCAATCCGAAGGTTCTCTGGAAACTTTCGCTCGTGAAAAGTATATGATGAAAAAGGAAAACGAAGAGGTTTTCGTACTCGTAGACGAACAGGGCAATCCCGTGGAGTAAGTTTTCCGTTTGCTGTTTTCAGTTTTCAATTTTTGCTACTAAGGATAAATCATTTTCTCAGTGCAATAACATCAAATACAGTAAGTAGCTAACTGACAACAGAAAACTACAAACTGACAACTAACCTATGATTAACGTACTTTTTGTTTGTTTAGGTAATATTTGCCGGTCTCCGCTGGCGGAGGCTTTGTTTAAAAAAGCAGTAGAAGAACGTGGTCTTTCGGATCAGATTTACTGCGATTCGGCCGCCACGAGTACGTATGAAATTGGCAATCGTCCCGATCGACGAACCTGCAAAAATGCAGAATCCCACGGCCTGAAGCTGGACCATCGGGCCAAGCAGTTGCGGAAGTCTGACTTTACGGAGTTTGATTACATCATCGGCATGGATGATTCGAATTTTGATAACATTCACGCCATGTCGCACCGCTTTAGTGGATCATATCCTTCGCATGAACAGGTGTTTCTATTACGAAAATTTGATCCCCTCGTAGACGTTTCACGCGGCATTCCTTCCCTGCCCGATCCGTATTACGAGGCAGACGAGGCTTTCGAAGAGGTGTATCAAATCGCCAAACGCAGTACCGAAAATTTGCTGGACTGGATCGTTAAGGAACATCATCTACACTAGAGACGCCCCAAAATCGGCGTCTTTTTTTGTTCGAATAACTGTAGAAACGTCCATTGATGGCGTCTTTACGCGTTGTCATTCACCACCATGGTTGGTGTCTTTTTTTGTTCGAATACTCGCAAAGATGTCCATTTATAACGTCTAGCCGGGGAATGAAAATAATTGAAATAGTAATAAAATTGCCTCTTAGCACCATGGCTGGTGTCCTCACCAACCATTAACAGCGGTATAGTGGTTAGTGTCCTCACCAACCATGGCAGATAATAAAACCGCCTCTTATCCAGACGCGATCCAGTAGCATTCCTACCTATTGATCGATTATCGTTTTTCAGCTTTTCTCAAGTTCTGCTTCGATTCTAACGGCTTAGGTTTAACTTTGTCTGTACCAACATTGTACCTGATTCATTCTCATTCCCGAAATATCGTGAGCAAAAAAGTTCTGTTAGTTATCCTCGACGGTTGGGGTATTGCCAAACAAGGCGAAGAAGATCGTTCGGCTATCATTGCCGCTCAGACCCCTTTCTACGATTCGTTATTCGCGAATTATCCGCATTCTACCTTAGTTACCTTCGGTCCCGAAGTGGGTTTACCCGAAGGCCAGTTTGGTAACTCCGAAGTGGGTCACATGAACCTCGGAGCGGGTCGTACTGTTAAGCAAAGTCTGGTTCGTCTCAACGACGCCATTGAACAGGATACCCTTCGTCACGAACCCGTGCTGGTAGAAGCTCTGGAATTTGCGAAAGCGAATAATAAGCCCGTTCACTTCCTGGGACTGGTTTCGGATGGTGGCGTTCACGCTCACATCAATCACCTCAAGGCCCTTTGTAACGTAGCGAAAGACAATGGTCTGGAGAACGTCTTCATTCATGCCTTTACCGATGGACGCGATACGGACCCCAAATCCGGCGTTAGATATCTGTCTGATTTACAGTCTTTCCTTCCTGCTTCCGTGGGTAAAATTGCCAGCGTTACCGGGCGATATTATTCCATGGATCGTGATAACCGCTGGGAGCGAATCAAGCTGGCTTATGACGTGATGGTGAAAGGAATTGGTCAGCCCATTGAGGCCAGCCAGTTGATTCCTACGCTGGAAAACTCCTATCTGCAGGGAGTAACCGATGAGTTCATCCAACCCATCGTGATTACCGAAAACAACCTGCCCGTGTCTACAATTCAGGAAGGCGATGTGGTGATTTGTTTCAATTACCGTACCGACCGCCCTCAGGAAATTACGAAGGCCCTTACTCAGGAAAACTTCCCTGAATATGGCATGAGTAAGCTGGATATCCGTTACCTGACGATGACGAATTATAACAAGTCGTTCACGGGAGTAAATGTCATTTTCGATGATTCCAACCTGCCTTCTACGCTCGGAGAAATTATCTCGAAAGCGGGTAAGACGCAGATTCGTATCGCTGAAACGGAGAAATATCCGCACGTAACGTTTTTCTTCTCGGGGGGGCGTAACGAACCTTTTGAAGGAGAAAACCGACTGCTGTGTCCCTCTCCCAAAGTAGCTACGTACGATCTGAAGCCCGAAATGTCAGTGTACGATGTTCGGAATACGCTGGTTCCTGAGCTCGAAAAAGCCTCAGCTGATTTCGTATGTCTGAACTTTGCTAACCCTGATATGGTGGGTCATACGGGTAGCTTTGAAGCCGTAGTAGCCGCTTGCGAATCCGTTGACGTATCGCTGAATGCGGTCGTAACGGCAGCTCGTAACAGTGACTATTCGGTTATCATTCTCGCGGATCACGGCAATGCGGATTACATGATCAACGACGACGGAAGTCCAAACACGCAGCATAGCCTGAACCTGGTTCCCTGCATTCTGATTGATAACGATTATAAGGCCGTTAAGAATGGAAAATTGGGTGACATTGCTCCCACGGTTCTTCACTTAATGGGCATCGAAAAACCCGAAATCATGACGGGCGACGTTTTGGTTTAGTTGTTAGTGGTTAGCGGCCGCCGCTGCAGTTGTTAGTTGTTAGTTATACAAATAAAAAACCGTCCGAATTTCTTGTTCGGACGGTTTTTTATTCATTAGGCCAGATTCTCACAAGTATCTCCTAACAACTAATAACAGTCAACCAATAACTATTAACCATCAACCAAACTGCTTCTGCCGCCAGAAATACCAGCCGCCGCCCAGCAGTGCGATTAATACCAGCGGGCCTAAGAGGTTTAATACCTGCCAGGCCGTTTTGTTTTCTTCTACTTGTACTTTATCCAGCGGGCGTAACTTGAATTCTTTCGTCCGGGCCGTGATTACTCCGTTGTCATCGAGCAGGTAATCCACGGCATTCAGGATAAAATCTTTATTGGCGTAGACGTGCCGATCAGGACTGAATCGGTCAAAACCCAGGGGTAAGGGTACCTGCCGTTTAGGATCGAAGTCATTGAGAGCCAGATCGCCATCCGCTACCACTACAATTTTGGAGGGCTTGTCCTGCACGGCAAAGCCTTTGGAGCGGGGATCGTCGGGTAACAATCGGTTTCGAAATAAGGACGAAAATTTACCTTCTAATAGATAAGCCACTGCCTTGGGTCCGCCAGTATACTGCGTTGGGTCAGGTTTGCGGCCTGCTTCATTGTACGGAATCACCGCCGGAGCCCGTAACGTCTGCGTGTATTCTGAGGTAAAGACTAGTGGTGTTTTGCGAATGCCTTCCGCCGCCACGGTGTCGAGTGAGCCTACGTAACGGCCGTACAGAGCATCCAGATTACGGGTAATGGGTGATCTGCCGTAGGAATTCAGCAAGGGATAAAACCGCCAGGGCATAAGCTGAATGTTCGCTTTATCACCCATGGTTCCCACATTCAGCGGAATTTGAGCCGAGAGCATATCCTTGACCACTACCGTATTGGCCCGAAGTCCGTAGCGGAATAATAACTCATCCAGTTTCAGATTGGCTGGTTGAGCATATACCCCTTCGCGTCCTACGGAATCCGTCTGGACGGCATCCATGAAGAACAGAGCCTTACCGCCGTGAACGATGAACTGGTCCAGCTTAAGCTGATCGTCTTCCGAAAACTCCTGATCGGGTTTAATGACCAGGACCGCATCCAGTCCATCCAGGTTAGGCGAAGTTTGCAGGTTTACCTGAAAAATGTCGTAATTCTTTTGCAGAGCCACAATCAAATCCGAAATCCGCACGGGATTCAGTTTTTTCGACAGGGTAGATAATAAGCCAATCCGCTTTTTTTCTTTCTGGGTTAACTCCCGCAGAGCCGTAGCCAGCGAATATTCGACGTTTTCCGCCGAAAGATTCAGGTTTTCCTGAGCCGATTGCGAGATATTCCCTTTCAATAACTGAACCGACGTTTCTTTATTCTGAAAGGTTAACAAAGCTCCCGGCCAGACCAGTTTCTGCGAGCGGCTGTCCTCTCCCCCTTCCACGACGTTCGTGGGAATGAGGCCTTTCTCCGTCAGGGCATCGTATAACGTATTTCTTTTTTTGGCATCGCTTTCCGCCGAAGGATCGATGAAGCGATAATCCAGATGCCCACCCGAATGAGCTTTAAATTCTTCCAGCGTTTCGCGGATGGATTCCCGCAAATGCCGGAACCCGGGATTCAGATCGCCGTCGAGGTACACTTTCACGTAGACCTCGTCATCCAGTTGGTCGAGTATATTTCGGGTCGCATCCGAAAGGCTATACCGGCGGTCTTCCGTCAGATCAAGTCGGAAATAGAACAAACCGGCCAGCACATTCAGGGCTACCACTCCAATCACTAAAAACAGGGGACGCAGGTACTTGGATTTCATCATATTCCAGGCTCAGAACAAGCTGAGATAGTCACTAAAAACAAAGGTCCGGTTTCTTGAGAATCCGGTTAATTCTTTCAATATGCCTAATTTCTCAAAATCAGCCACTAACTCTCCCGCCGCTTTAGGACTCAAACGACAGATGATCTGTACGTCTTTTACCCGAATAACCGGATTTTGAAATAAAGCTGACATCAGTGTTAGCCCTGATGTGACTTTGCGGCCTAGCGTAGTTCGGATTTCAATTTCGTATTTTTCTTTTAACCCTAAGATTTTACATAACGTATCGCAAGCCGTTTTACTGGTCTTTTCTATTCCAACGAGAAAATATTTCAACCATTGTAACAGATCATTTTTATCTCTAACCCTGGTCAGGTTATCGTAGTATAGGGCTTTATTTTCCTCAAAAAAGGAAGATAGATACAAAAGTGGCTTATCCAGGTAACCCGCTGACACGAGATATAGCGTAATTAACAATCGACCAATCCGGCCATTTCCATCTAGAAAAGGATGTATGGTTTCAAACTGATAATGAGCAATTCCAATCCGTATCAAGGCTGGCACCTGAATATCTTCATTATGAAGAAAATTTTCTAAATCGCCCATTAATTCATGCAAATACGTATGGCTAGGAGGAATGAATACGGCATCTGCTAAAGAGGCTCCTCCAATCCAGTTTTGACTACTCCTAAATTCTCCTGGTAGCTTATGCTGGCCTCGCACTCCTTGAAGTAGTATCCTATGGGTATTTCGCAGCAATCGGGAGGAAAGAGGCAGGCGATCCAGCTCCAGCAAAGCCGCATTCATGGCTTCTGAGTAATTTTTTACTTCATACCAGTCATCCCGACGTTCGGGGTCAATATCTTCTATAGGCAATAATGCTTCTTCAACGTTTGTCTGTGTACCTTCGATTCTGCTGGAATCTACAGCTTCCTTAGTAACGTGCAGCTGAATGAACAAGTCAATGTTAGGAACTAAACGAGCGAAGGAATTAAGTTGCCCCAATTGTAAAGACGCTTTTTCAAGTAATATATTCAGACTAGAGTCCGACCAAATCCATTGACAATTTATTTTTTCTGGAACAAAGAAAGAATAGCCTATGCCGCGTTCTTTATGTCCAGAAACAAATTCCTCAACTTTACTTGATTGCATATCCATATATATGGCTTTCAAAATAGAGACGAAAGTAAAAAACAAAATTCCATATTTTACTTTCAGGCCTAAAAGTAAAATATAAACTTCTATAGTTTACTTTCAGGCCAAAATCTAGAGGTTAATTTCAGGATAGGGTACTCCTCACAAGCCTTTTAAAAATTTTCTTTCCCTAACTTGTAACCTTTCGCTTTTCCCGAAGTACCCTTCTGCAAAATCAACCATCTGTAAATCCCGCTTCCATGACCGACGAACAGGCCATGCGGGCCGTAAGTGAAGGAGACCTCGACAAAGCCGCCATTTTGTACGAACGCTACAAAAAGTCGCTGCTGAATTTCTTTCTCTACCGGCAACCCTCCCGGGACCTTGCCCGCGATCTCACCCAGCAGGTGTTCCTGCGGCTGTTGCGGTACCGGCATACCTTCCGGGAAGGGGCGGTCTTTCGGACCTGGGTGTATGAACTGGCTCGAAACATCTATAATGATCATCTGAAGACCACTCGCCATCAAACGAACGAATTCCCGGATATTCTGCTGGAAGAAGACGAAAGCGAAGCTTATCACCAGCGGTTACATCAGGCTCTGGAGTTATTACCTGATTCATACCGGGACGTATTACTGCTGAGTCGTTTTCAGAATATGAGTTACGAAGAAATCGGTCAGGTGCTGGGCCTTTCCGTTGCGAATGTGAAAGTGCGGGCCTTTCGGGGACTTCAGAAATTACGGGAATTGTATTTCCAGCTCAGCGACTAATCATTCTCCTATCATGGAAAAAGATACTTTATTACTAGACTACCTGCTGGGAAGATTGTCCGAAACGGATCGACTTCTCTTCGAGGAAATACTGGCGGAGGATTTACCCCTGAAGCAGGAAGCTGAAAGTCTCGAAAAGGTATGGCGGGACGTTCAGCATCACGAAGCAGAACCCGATGCGGGCCTGGATACGGCCTTCTACGCTTTGCTGGATCGGGAGAAGGAGAATCAGACGCTCGAACGTCAGCATCAGAAAGAAACAAAGATTATTGCCCTTCCTGAAAAGCGGCTTTACTGGCCCTATGCCGCCGTTCTGGCTGCCTTCGGACTCATGTTCTGGCTGGGACGAATGACGGTAACCCCCGAAGTGAAAACGCAGCTGGTAACCCTTGAAAAACCTTCGTACCGACCGCTGGAGACTCCGAAGTCGGAAGAAGTGGCCCAGCGGGAACCCCCTACTAAGGCCGAAACCAAAGATGCTTCGATCAAGACCGTTCAGCAGGAAGTAGCCAACCTCCGGAAGGAATTAAAGGTTACTCAGGAATTAGTAGTTCTGGGCTTGTTGAAAAAAGAATCAGCCGCCGAGCGGTTGAAAGGACTCCAATACGCCAGCAATATGCCTGCCATCCCGCCTGATTTGTTGCAAACGCTGGCTCAGACGCTGCGGCAGGATGAAAACATTAACGTTCGGCTGGCTACGCTGGAAACGCTGAAAAATTACGGCAAAAATCCATCAGTCCGCAAAGCATTACTGGCCCGGCTGAATGTCGCTTCGGAGTTACCTGAGCAGATCAGCATTATGGAAACGCTCGTCATCAATAAAGAAACGGAGGCCCTGCCCCGACTCAAACAACTGGCGGAAGACGAAGCCGCTGACCCTCTTATTCGCAAACAAGCCCAACAAAGTATTCAACTATTAACGATCTAAGGTCATGAAACAGATTTTTATATTTACGCTGCTGTTGTCCGCATCTGCAACGTTTGCTCAGGAAAAAAGTGAAAGCAAAACCTATCGCACACCCCTCAAGACCAAAAAAGTTTCTTTCCAGATTAGTAATGCCGAGGTTTCCATTCAGGGATACGACGGTACGGAAGTAATGATTGAAGCTACGGGAATCAAACCCTTACCTAAAGAAGCGGAAGGACTGAAGGCCGTTGGTGCCGGGGGGACGGATAATACGGGTATTAATCTCTCCACGCAAACGGAAAATGGAGTAACCCTCTTCAAAACGGCCCTTCGCCAGGATGATATCTCTTACGTAATCCGATTGCCTAAAAACACGGATTTACTCTGGAAATCCGGTAATAATTACTTTTCCAATGGTGACGATTTAACGATTGCGGGCATTGAGGGCGAAATTGAAGTGCGTACCTCCTCCACGAATATCAACCTGAAAGACATCACCGGTCCGGTGATCGCGTATTCAACGATGGGTAAGATCAATGCTCAGTTCAGTAAAGTAAATCAGAGTAAGCCCATTTCCCTGTCCACTGGCCATGAATCCATTGACGTGAGTCTTCCTACGGAAACCAAAGCTTCGGTAATCCTGGATGCATCCCAGGGAAATGCATTTACGGATTTTGATTTACTGCCTTTACCCGAAAAAGAAGCCCGGTCCAATGAAGCCCGAAGCTCCGAGGCCGTTACCGTTACCGGATATGGTACCCGCAGTAAAAGTAGTGAGAATGTGGCCAGAGTAGTCACGGGCTCTAAACCCAATGCTGCTTCCAATGCATCGGTTAGCATTACTACCCAAGATGTAAACATTCAATCCGACCATAACCAGATTCTCAGCTTTGCCAGTGCAGGATCATCCACCAGCAGTAATAGTTATCCCAGCAGCCACGCTACCAAAGGCGTCATTAACGCTCCCGGTGTTTCCATTACCCTGAAATCCTCGATGGGTAATATTTACCTTCGAAAACGCAAGTAATGGTCTCAACGAAAAAGAGCAGGCTGACCGGCCTGCTCTTTTTTCATTAGGGAAGTTTGATCAGCATTTCTACTTGCTGCTGAAGCAGGTTCCTGACAAACTCATCCTGAATCTCGCCTTCTGCCCAGTTCTTTTTCAGGAAGGGAATCTTGATGCGTAAACCTAACACGGTGGCATTCATAAAACTCAGAATATCCGTCAGGTGACTCATGCCCAGGGGATTCCCACTTCCTCCATCCGAAATTCCGACCAGAGCGACCATCTTTCCACTGAGCTTGCTGGGGTAATGAAAGCCATCCATAAAGGCTTTTAACACGCCCGGAAACGAGCCGTTGTACTCAGGAAGGATAAAGACCAGTTTGCTGGCTCCCTCCACCAGATCACGCACGGCATTGAAGGCATCGTGCTTGCCGAAATTGCCGTATAAAGCGGATTCAATGAAATCAACGGGCAGGTCGGCCAGGTCGACCACGCGGGCATCCGCCCCGGCTGCCTGTACCTGCTGGCGGTAATACTCGGCTACCTGCCGACTGCGGGAATTTTTCTGATTGGTTGAGGAAACGATGGTAATCATGTAGGTGTAAGGCGTTATCTATACTTCAAAAATGAATAACTTTAGCGGCATTCCATTACCAAGCGTTTCCCGCGTGGGCTTAGTTCCCGATTCATCAGATTCCTTACGGCATGGCTTCTATTATTGAACAGCTTCAGGCTCAGGCCAATCCCGAAAAAGCCGTCTTCGTGGCCCGTTACTTTAAAACCGGACCGGCTGAATACGGAGAGAACGATATTTTCCTGGGCCTGTCCGTCGGTAATGTTCGGGCCATTGCCAAAAAGTTTCGCTCCCTGCCTTTGGAAGAAGTGACTCAACTCCTGCAAAATCCTTATCATGAATGCCGGGCGGCGGCTCTCTTCATCTGGGTTGATCAGTTCAAAAAAGGAGACTTAAGTCAGAAACTGGAGATTTTCGAAACTTACCTGGCTCACCTGGATTATGTGAACAACTGGGATCTGGTGGATGTTTCAGCCCGGGATATTGTCGGGGCATTTCTTTACACGCAGGATCGGCAGTTGCTCTATGACTTGGCCCGTTCCGAGCGAATCTGGACGGTTCGCGTCGCCATCATCGCTACTTTCTATTTCATTAAAAAGAAAGAGTATGCGGATACCCTGGCTATTGCCGAATCCCTGCTGACTCATAAACATGATCTGATTCATAAAGCCTGCGGCTGGATGCTCCGCGAAGTAGGTCAGCAGGATCCGGAGGTATTACGCGAATTTCTGAATGAACATACCCTTTCCATGCCCCGAACCATGCTTCGTTACGCCATTGAAAAACTACCCGAATCCGAGCGGCAGTATTATCTAAAACTGAAGTAATGTGCAGGTATTAAGAGAACATCTGGAGAAAATCATTCCGCTCACGGACGAGGAATTTGCCTTCATTGAGCCGCATTTTCTTCTTCGTACGTATAAAAAACATCAGTTCCTCATTCAGGAAGGCATGCCTGTCCGGTATGTCTACTTTGTGGTTTCGGGGCTTTTAAAACTCGTGCATACCGACGAGTCGGGCAAACAGCAGATTGTCTCCTTTGCCTGGGAAGACTGGTGGGAAAGCGACTATCAGGCCTTTTATACGCAAACAGAAGCGACCTTCTCGCTGGACTGCATCGAAGACAGCACCGTACTTTGCCTTTCGCTCGAAAGTTATCAAACGCTCTGTTTGGGTATGCCCAAGATGGAGCATTTTTTCCTTGAAAAGGCGAACCGGGGTTACATGGCCCTGCAGCGGCGTCTGCTCCTGCTGATGACTACGCAGGCCAGGGAACGCTATGAGCAGTTACTCCAGCAATATCCGGATCTGATTCAACGGGTTCCTAAAACATTGCTGGCCTCTTACCTCGGCGTATCCCGCGAGACGCTCAGCCGATTTTCTGCCCGAGTGTGACCTATATCACCCGAAAGCTGTGCGGTAGCTCACCGCCCGGCACCTGCATTTGCCGGACCTTTGTACTGTTCATGTAAAGACAGGAAAACAAATGCAAAAGCGAATCATTAATCCCTGGCAGTGGCAGGATGCCCGTAACTACGTTCAGGGTGTCGAAGTAAAAAACGTCACGTCTACCCTCTACTGTGCCGGACAGGCGGCGGTATTAGCCGATGGAACTTCCAGTAATGCCGATATGAAAACCCAGCTGTTACAGGCCATCGAAAATCTGGAGTTAGTTATCAGTCAGGCGGGATACGAGTGTAAGAACATTGTCCGGCTAAATGTCTACACGACTTCTCAGGAAGAACTCTTTGCTCACTTCGATATTTTTCAGGAATGGATCACCCGGCACGGGATCCAGCAGGCCAGTACTTTTTTTGAAGTGAAAACCTTATTTGAAACGCTGTCCGTAGAACTGGAAGCTACCGCAGTAAAGTAGATGCGTCCAATTATGACATCTCAGTCGGAAGATGAAAAATCAGTTGAAAGGTAACTAAAAACTGCCTCTTACCCAGACGCCATAAATGGACGTCTCTACAAGGGATTTTTCTCTTCCACCGTGGTTGGTGTCCTCACCAACCACTTACCACTGGCTATTGAGATAACCGTCGAAAGGGAGCTTACCTTTCTATTCCTCCCATCTCCATCTAAAATAAGACCAATCGACGTCTATACACAGGATGGATACCAACAAAAAACGCTGGCAGATTTAGCTCTGCCAGCGTTTTTATTTAAAAATCTCAGGTTCAGTAACTCAAAACGCCAAACCCAAAACTCTTATAAGTATTGGTTGACGTTAACCGCGTTCAAATCTTCGAATGCTGATTTCAGACGAGCAATGAAAGACTTCTCGCCTTCACGTAACCATACGCGGGGATCGTAGAATTTCTTGTTCGGAGAATCTTCACCCGTTGGGTTACCGATCTGAGCCTGCAGGTAATCTTCTTTCGATTTGTAGAAACCTAAGATACCATCCCAATAAGCCCACTGTAAGTCCGTATCGATGTTCATTTTGATGGCACCGTAGCTGATCGCTTCGCGGATTTCTTCGCGGGAAGAACCTGAACCACCGTGGAATACGAAGTTTACGGGTTTCTCAGCTTCCAGATTGAATTTCTCACGAATGTATTGTTGTGAGTTATTCAGAATAACGGGTTGCAGCTTCACGTTACCGGGTTTGTACACACCGTGAACGTTACCGAAAGCCGCCGCTACTGTGAAACGGGGAGAAATCGCGTTCAGTTTCTCGTAAGAGTAAGCTACTTCCTCAGGCTGGGTGTACAGACGGGAAGAATCCACGTCAGAGTTATCCACGCCGTCTTCTTCGCCACCCGTTACGCCTAATTCAATTTCCAGAGTCATGCCAATTTTTGACATACGCTCGTGGTATTTTGAAGAAATTTCGATGTTTTCTTCCAGAGGCTCTTCTGATAAGTCGAGCATGTGAGAAGAGAACAGAGGCTTTCCGTTTTGCTCGTAGAACTTCTCACCCGCTTCCAGAACGCCGTCAATCCAGGGAAGGATTTTCTTGGCACAGTGGTCGGTGTGTAACACTACGGCTACTCCATATTTTTCAGCGAGCAAGTGGATGTGCTGGGCACCAGAAATCGCACCAGCGATCGCTGCCTGTTCGTTTTCGTTTTTCAGACCTTTGCCCGCGTAGAATTGCGATCCACCGTGTGAGAACTGAATAATAACGGGAGAATTCAGGTCACGAGCCGTCTCCAGAACCGCATTGACGGTGCTGCTTGAAATTACGTTTACGGCTGGAAGTGCAAATTGATGTTTTTTGGCGAGTTCGAATAACTCCTGCACAGCGTCTCCAGAAAGAACACCTGGAGCAATTTTAGTTGCATTGGCCATACCAATCGTTGAAATGAGAGATGATGATATAATTTTTACTCGTATCAAAGGAAGTCTTGAATCGCTGGGTGTAGAGCACAGGACTCTTCCATTACTGACTCTTAACGTCTCATGCTGATGAAGAAGATGTGCTGCTTTCCGATTCTGAAGAATTGAAAATCAACGCCTGCAAACTTAGGCATTTTTCCAGTTATCCGCAGTACGTCCTATTAAATAAGCCCGATTATCAGGCAATCGGTTCAATTTTAGAGCTAAAAAATCCAATCTTTCGTAAAAAACGAAGAAGCGAAGCCTTGAAAAGTACAAATTCTCAGTTGATCCCGTTCGTAGAAGTCAGGAATGATCTATCTTTGATGTCCTAAATCAAGTTCTGAATGGCCTGACCTGAGGATACCCTCCTGCCCCAAGCTTTCAGACTTCAAAACAAGAAGCAGAAATATGTCTTGGTTCACCCGGAAAGACAAGGGTATTCAAACGCCCACTGAAGCCAAACGGGAAGCCCCCGACGGGCTCTGGTACAAGTGCCCCGAGTGCGGTAACATCATGCATACCCGCGAGCACAAAATGCAGGCCTACACCTGCTCGAAATGTAATTACCACGAAAAAGTAGGTTCTCAGGAATACTTCGAACTACTCTTCGACGATACCCTTTATACTGAACTCGACGCGAAGATGAGCTCGGGTGATCCGCTTCACTTTAAGGACACCAAAGCGTACCCGGATCGTATTAAAGCCACGGAAACTAAAACGGGTCTGAAAGATGCGGTTCGCACGGGTCACGGAAAAATCAACGGGGTTGATCTGGTCGTTGCCTGTATGGACTTTAGTTTCATCGGTGGTTCGATGGGTTCGGTTGTCGGTGAAAAAATTGCCCGGGCGATGGATTACTCGCTCAAAAACCGGATTCCTTTCCTGATGATTTCCAAATCAGGGGGTGCCCGGATGATGGAAGCGGGTTTCTCGTTGATGCAGATGGCCAAAACTTCGGCCAAGATTGCCCTGCTCGACGAAGCGAAAATTCCTTATATTTCTTTATTAACGGACCCAACCACGGGTGGCGTAACGGCCTCGTTTGCCATGCTGGGGGATTTCAACATCTCTGAGCCCGGTGCCCTGATTGGTTTTGCCGGTCCACGGGTAATCCGCGAAACCATCGGTAAGGATCTGCCCAAAGGATTCCAGAGTGCAGAATTTGTTCAGGAACACGGCTTCCTGGATTTTATTGTGGATCGTAAAGAACTGAAAGATCGCCTGAGTACTTTACTCAACATGATTTGGGTAAAACCCGCTTAGGTTATCGCTAGTACTTCTGAAAAAGCCTGGACACCAATCCAGGCTTTTTTCGTTTCTTAACTCATCTACCCACTATTTTACCACATTACCCAGCAGGAAGACCCGGATTCTTCCGTTATCCGTGACAAGTCTAGTATCTTTATCCACTTGCTTACTCGTAAACATCCATAATCCTATTTACTCTATGCGTCGTAGCTTACTTGCCGCTTTCCTGCTGTTGAGCGTCTGGGTATTTCTGAGCTGTAAGTCCTCCGAAAAAACCTCAGAAGGCTCCAGCGTGGCTATTTCCTGGAAACTTCTGACCAATTTTCCGAAAGATACCACGGGCTTTCAGGCTCAGTTTGTCTTTACCAATACAGGCAAAGAAACGCTGACGAATAAGGGATGGACGCTGTATTTCAGCATGTCCCCCCGCACCATTCTGGCCTCTGCCTCGCCCGTGCCCGGCACCGTTGAGCACATCAATGGCGACTGGTACAAACTCACGCCCACTGAAAGCTTTGAGTTAAAACCCGGAGCTTCCGTAACCATTCCCTATTCAGGATCCATTCCCATCAATAAAATGGTTGATGCTCCGGTAGGACTTTATTTTGTTTTTGGCGAAGGCGAAAGCGAACGCATTGAAACAGTAACGGCGTACACGCCGGAACCGATGACGGAGAAAGAACAGATCCTCCGCGGCCCGAACGACCAGATGCCTTTGCCCACAGCGGCGTATCATTACCAGCAAAACTCGGCCTTATCTTTACTTGCCCCCGAACAATTACCCGCTCTGACGCCCAGGCCCGTTCAGGTAACGAAAGGTCAGGGAACGGTAAGCCTGAGTAGCCAGTGGCCCATTTATTACGCTAAAGAATTACAGAAGGAAGCAACGTTCCTTAACAACCGGCTGCAATCCTTAACGGGCACTTCCTTTCCGCTGAAAGAAGCAGCAACGGCAGCCAGCAAAGGAATTTTGTTAAAAATGGATCCCCTTACCGTCAATGGTATTTCGAAGGAAGCTTATCAACTTGATGTGAGTAACGAAGGCATTACCATCACGGGTAATGATGCCGCCGGGGTATTTTATGGCGTTCAGAGTTTACTGGCTCTGGCTCCCGTTGCGGCGTATGGGAAACCTGCTACTTCACTGGTCCTGCCCGCTTTACAAATTCAGGATGCTCCGCGTTTTGGCTTCCGCAGCGTACATTTAGACGTTTCGCGTAATTTCCAGACCAAGGAAAGCGTTCTCCGCGTACTGGATTTACTGGCCTTCTACAAAATCAACAATCTGCTGTTTTACATTACGGAAGATGAAGGGTGGCGTTTGGAGATTAACGGATTACCTGAATTAACCGAAGTTGGCTCGCACCGCCAACACGTGAAGAGCATCAAGGATAATGCCTTACCTCCTGCGTATGGTTCCGGACCCAGGGCAGACGCGAAAGACACCTACGGAAGCGGGTATTACACCCGAAAAGATTTCATCGAAATTCTTCAGTACGCCAACGATCGGCACATTCGTATCATTCCCGAAATCGGATTTCCCGGACACTCGCGGGCGGCGATCAAGTCCATGGAAGCTCGGTACGAACGTTTGATGAAAGAAGGGAAGAAAGAAGCGGCGGAAGAATTTCGCCTGATTGATCCGGAGGATCAATCCGTGTATCGTTCGGCTCAGGCGTATTCGGATAACGTGATTTGCGTAGTCCGTCCATCGGCCGCTCATTTCTTTGAGACGGTAGTGAATGATATCGTTAAAATATACGACGAAGCAGGATTGAAACTCACCGCCTTACATGTGGGCGGCGATGAAGTGCCGATGGGGGTCTGGACGAAATCTCCAATGGTAGATGCCTTCCTGAAACAACATCCTGAAATTAAAGGCCCCCGGTACTTACAGAGTTATTTCTTCGGTCAGATGCTACCCAAACTGAAAAAGCATAACCTGGAAGTACACGGTTGGGAAGAAGTAGGTTTGAACGTGGATGCCAACGGCCAGTACGTAGCCAATCCTGCCTTTGCCGGAAAAGGCGTCATTCCCTACATCTGGAACAACGTATTTGACCTGGATTTAGGGTATCGCATGGCCAATGGAGGTTACCCCATCGTGCTTTGTAATGTAACGAATCTGTACATGGATCTGGCCTATAATAACGATCCCGCCGAGCCCGGTTTATACTGGGGTGGTTTTGTAGGTCCACGCAATGCCTGGACCTTTGCTCCCTACGACTACTTTAAAACCACGTACGTTAATTCACTGGGTAAGCCACTGGATTTTTCCGGAAAAGAGAAGCTTCAGAAACGCCAGAATATTCTGGGTCTGGAAGCTCAGCTCTGGACCGAAACCGTTCGGGGTCGCGACATGATGGAGTATTACATGCTCCCGAAACTCATGGGTTTCGCTGAATCAGCCTGGTCAGCAGAACGCAACTGGGAAACCATCGAGAATAAAGCCCTTCGCGAACAGGCTATTTCGGAAGGCTGGAATGTCTTCGCCAATAATCTGGCTCAACGGGAGTTACCACGTCTGCATTACCTCAACGGGGGCTATAACTACCGCGTGCCTACGCCCGGAGCCGTTCTGGAAAAAGGAATGCTGAAAGCCAATGCTGAATACCCCGGTCTACAGATCCGTTATACGACAGACGGCTCTGAGCCCACGGCCCAGTCAAGCCTGTATGCTGCTCCGGTAGCGGTGAAAGGAACCGTGAAGCTTAAATGTTTTGATGCCTCGGGTAAGGCCAGTCGCAGTGTTACGGCTCAATAGTTCTCTTTTACATCAATAAAAAGCGGTTAGAGTTATTGACTCTAACCGCTTTTTATTAGGGAATGATGACTCGCTGGCTGGAGGAGCCTCCCCCGGCAGTAGCTCTCAAAATATATACGCCGCTCTCCAGAGGTTCGGACGGAGAAAGGAGCGTTTGCCTGCTGGATAGCTCCTGCGTTTGCAGGGAAATCACCCGGCCGGTTTTCGAAACTAATTCGTACGTCATTTTCTGAGAAGCCTGTACCGTAATGTTTCTGGAAGAAACCGCAGGATTCCCCAGAATCTTCCACTGGGCATCCGCTTCGTCTCGTACAACAGAAATCGTTCGGCAAATGTATTGGGTGCCATCTTCATCCACTTGCCGAAGTCGGTAATAACTGATTCCGCTCAACGGAGCTTCGTCGGTCGCAGCATATTCCTTTCGCTGAGTGGTGGTACCGGAAGCCGCATACGTACCGATTGCTTCGAATAACTCGGCATCTTTACTCCGCTCCACCACAAAGGATCTGGCATTTTTCTCCTGACTCGTAGCCCAGTTCATTCGTACTTTAGTACCGAAGGGGCTCGCCCTGAAGTACACTAACTCCACGGGCATGGGTCCGATGCTACCCATAATTTTCAGGTCATCAAACGTGACCGTTCCATTGCTGTTATTCCAGATGAACTTAAAGTCATTGGGAACGACGCCCGTGGACAATTCACTGGCTTCGTCAAACTCCAGCGAATCGTCTACCCAAATGTCCATTTTATTACCTTCCAGCGATCCTGAGTGACCAGATCCATCCGTATAGGTAGTCGGAGCACCGGAGACATTCATCACCCAGGTTATGGTTTTGGTACCACTGTAAGGTCCTTTATTGACAGAACCGCCCTCCTGCAGGTGCAACTGGAAAGAATCCCCGACGGTATTGAAATGAAACCCCAGTCGGGCAAATACCGAAGCGTTGGCAGGCAGGCTGCCATTATCGTTCAAATTGCCGAAATAAAGGTAGTTGTAGGGAGTAGTCGCACTGGAAACCTCCGTGATGTTTGCTGAAATGGTAAACTGTACGTACAAAACGGTTGGGGTAGCCGTAAACAGATCATCCGTTTTAGCGAAACGAACCTGACTGCCCGCCGCTTTCGTAAACGTTAAATTTTGCGAGGAAAGATCAAGAGTAGAAGGGCTGTTGGCTAAAAGTTCCGTGAATTTATTCAAGCCCCCGCCTTTGTAGTCAGCAGCCTCAGAAGAACTGTTGAAATTCTGCTCGAAATAAGTAGTAGTCTGGGCCTGAAGTTTCGTTAGTAAACAGGCCAGAACCGCAAGGTAGAAGTATTTCATAGGATTTGGGTTTGATTTTTTATACTTAAAAATCAAACCCAAATTCATGAATAACAAGTATTTATACTCAATTACCTGCTGAAAGTTATCGAACGGCGGTAGCCAGGCTCTTGGCCTCGTTCCAGTATACGTCCATTTCGGCCAGCGTCATGTCTTTCAACACTTTACCGTCCGCTTTCGCTTTTTCTTCCAGGTACTGGAATCGGGAAATAAACTTTTTATTGGTTCGTTCCAAAGCCGTTTCCGGGTTGATATCAATGAAGCGGGCATAATTCACCAGCGAGAACAGCACGTCGCCAAATTCGCTTTCGGCCTTTACGCAATCATGGGTAGTTCCTGCTTTGAATTCATCCTGAAACTCCTCCATTTCTTCCCGCACTTTTTCCCAAACCTGTTCTTTTTCCTCCCAGTCGAAGCCCGCACCACGGGCTTTTTCCTGAATCCGCATGGCTTTCACCAGAGCGGGCAGTGACGCGGGCACTCCACCCAATACGGATTTATTACCTTCCTTGATTTTCAACTGCTCCCAGTTTTGTTTGACCTGCTCTTCGGTTTCGGCCTGGGTATCCCCGTAAATGTGCGGATGGCGATGCACGAGCTTATCGCACAGGCTATTCATCACGTCAGTGATATCAAAATCTCCCGTTTCTGAGGCAATTTTAGCGTAAAACACCAGATGTAGTAACACATCCCCGAGCTCTTTCCTGATTTCGGGCAGATCCTTTTCCAGAATGGCATCCGAAAGCTCGTAGGTTTCCTCAATAGTCAGGTGTCGAAGGGTATCCATGGTCTGCTTCCGATCCCAGGGACAATTCTCCCGGAGTTCATCCATGATCGTTAGTACCCGATCAAAAGCCATGAGTTGCTGCTTACGACGACTCGATAACTCTTCAAAAACCCGGGGCTTCTGCGAAGCGTGAAGTTCTTTTTGCATGAAGCACTATTGTTTTGAGTATTGAGTTTGGGGTTTAAGGTTTTGAGTTCATGCGAATAGAGTTTTCGAAAACCTCTAAACTAACACTAAACTCAAAACCCCAAACTCTATACCTTATTCTGCCAGAAATGGATAACGGTAATCCGTAGCAGGGATGAAGCTTTCTTTAATGGTACGAGCGGATACCCAACGCAAAAGGTTTTGCATGGAACCGGCTTTATCATTTGTTCCTGATCCACGGGCTCCGCCGAAGGGCTGTTGACCTACGACGGCTCCGGTACACTTGTCGTTAATGTAGAAGTTACCCGCCGAGTTCACCAGCTTCCGGGTCGCCAGATCAACGGCGTACCGATCCTGAGCAAATACGGCTCCGGTCAGGGCGTACGGTGACGTACGGTCAATGAGTGCCAGGGTTTCCTCAAACTGAGTCGCTTCGTACAGATACACCGTCAGAACGGGACCAAAAATCTCCTGCTCCATGGTTTCCGAGTGAGGATCGCTCGTCAGAATGATCGTTGGGTTAACGAACCAGCCTTTCGAATCATCGTAGGTTCCGCCCCAGATGATTTCATTGGCGGGGTTTTCCTTGGCCCGGTCAATAAAGCCCGTAATTTTCTGGAAAGCCCGCTGGTCAATCACCGCATTCACGAAGTTGGAAAAATCTTCCGTAGCCCCTACTTTCATGGTTTCGAGCATGGCTTTCATTTCTGCCCATACGGAATCCCAAAGGGTTAGGGGAATATACGCCCGAGAAGCGGCTGAACACTTCTGTCCCTGAAATTCAAACGCAGCCCGCAACAGGTTAGCCGCATAAGCTTTCACATCAGCTGATTCGTGAGCAATCATGAAATCCTTACCGCCCGTTTCACCCACAATACGGGGATAATAGCGGTAGTTATCCATATTGGAACCAATGTTCTTCCAGATGCTCTTGAATACGGCGGTGCTACCCGTAAAGTGAATACCTGCAAACTCAGGATGGCTAAATACCAGATCTCCGATCATGGGGCCATCGCCCTGAATCAGGTTAATTACACCCGCCGGTACACCAGCTTCCTTCAGGATCTGCATCAGCACGTAAGCGGAATACATTTGCGTGGGGGCAGGTTTCCACACCACTACATTCCCCATCATGGCAGCCGAAACGGGCAGGTTACCCGAAATGGCAGTAAAGTTGAAGGGGGTCAGGGCGTAAACGAAACCTTCCAGCGGACGGTATTCTGCTTTATTCCAGATCGTTGCATCGGGCGAAATGGGCTGATTGCGGTAAATTTCCATAGCGAAAGACACGTTAAAACGCAGGAAATCAACCCACTCACAGGCGGCGTCAATTTCAGCCTGAAAAGCATTTTTCGACTGCCCCAGCATGGTAGAGGCGTTGAGCAGGTACCGATACTTGGTAGCGGAAAGTTCAGCTGCTTTCAGAAAAATGGAAAGACGGTGCTCCCAGGGCAACACCGACCAGGCGTGACGAGCTTCCAGAGCCGTTTCAATGGCCTCGGTTACGTGCTGAGGACCACATTCGTAGAAATGACCCAACACGTGCTGATGATCGTGTGGAGGCGTCATGGCTACTTTTTTATCCGTACGAATTTCCTGATTCCCAATGTAAAGGGGCATATCAATCTGCCTGGACCGCAATTCAGCCAGAGCTGCTTTCAGCTTCTGACGCTCGGGTGAGCCGGGAGCATAGCCGTAAATGGGTTCGTTTTTGGGAATCGGGACGTTATAAATTCCGTTGGACATAAGGATTTATGATGAAGTTTATTTGGTAAGTATCGTTTAACAAATGACGGTTTAACGAGTCTGATCTACACTAAGTTAACCAACCGTTTCTTCAGTCAAATAATTCAATATATTTGCGAAGGTACGGCTTTTCTACGGATTCCGATGGGAAAGAATGTATCCTGAGCTTCCCCAAATTCAATCCAAATTACCGTGTAAAACCGGTCTGATTCCGTTACTTGAGGGGTCAGGCATAGTTTTCTAGTATATTAACTTTTATTATCAGCCATTTTGTCAGCACAATCCAGGTGGCAGGCTTTTGTATCGTAATAATATTTTAGCTTTAGCCCGAAAAATAAGCACAGCCATGACAGCCGACGAATATATCGCCGTCCGGCAATATACAGAGACCGAAAAGTACAACATCTTCGACGGAGAGCTTATGCCGCATATCCAGTCGATGTATAACTTTGCCTTTCGGTTAACTCAAGATGAGGACGATGCCAATGATCTGGTTCAGGATACCTATCTGAAAGCGTTCCGGTTTATCAACTCTTTCGAGCGGGGAACCAACGCCAAAGCCTGGCTTTTCCGGATCCTGAAAAATAGTTTCATTAATGACTATCGCCGCAAGTCGAAAGAGCCCAGCAAGGTCGATTATCAGGAAGTAGAAACCTACTACGACTCCGAGGAAATGGCTGGTACCAGCCAAACTACTGACTTACGGGCCGAAACCGTTCAGGAGTTACTGGGAGACGAGGTAACCAATGCGTTGAATGCTCTTCCCATTGATTTTCGTACCGTCCTGATCCTCTGTGACGTAGAAGGATTCACGTACGAGGAGATGGCAAAAATTCTGGATATCCCCATCGGTACCGTGCGGTCACGACTGCACCGGGCTCGGATGTTACTCAAGGAAAAGCTGAAAACATATGCTTCTTCGATGGGTTATGATACGAGTGAAGAGTCGGAAGATGAAGATTCCTTATAAGTCGGAAACTTTTTAGCGGATTAATCTGCTATAGCATGGACTGCCACCAAGCAGTCCTATTTTTCTGTCTGCCAAAGAATCATCGTTTAGATTACTTCCCTTCAGTTTATTAAGAAAAGAAATAGATTTTTAAAAGAATTATCTGTAAATCAGGAACCAAAATAGTACGGTGTTGATTCTGGCCTAAGTTTTCCACGTTTTATTGTGGTGTTGAAGCCAACAAGAACACCCGCTAATTATTAGATGTTATCATGACTCCCATGACACCCGAATCCAGTTCATCTGCTGAAGCAGAGAAGGTGGTTAAGAAAGAGCAATGTGAGAATCATGCCGAATGCATGAAACTCATTCAGATGGTTTTGGACGGCGAAGCCGGTTCCGAGGAAATTGAACACGTTCGCCAGAATTTGGGCAAATGCTTACCCTGCACCAATGGTTACAATCTCCAGAAGGCAATTAAAGAGGCGTTACAGTTTCGCGTAGAACATAAACCCGTTCCACAGAACCTGGCTGACTGCATTAAGAGCAAAATTCAAAACCTGGAAAAATAGATACTTCACGGATAGATTACCTCTCTCACCTTTAAGAAGTTACGTTTTTTATACCTGATTTTAAATCATCTGATTTATTTTTGAGGTTACAAATGACCTCGGGGTATGCTCCGGGGTTATTCATTAACAGACCTTAACTAATTCACTGGTTTGAACGGTAAAGCCATTATATTCTGTGCTCCTTCCGGTTCCGGAAAGACGACACTTGTCAAACATTTGCTGGCCTCCCAGCCCGATCAATTCGGCTTTTCTATCTCGGCCTGTACCCGTGACAAACGCGGGCGGGCGGAAGAACACGGAAAAGATTATTACTTCCTGAGCATCGACGAATTCAAAAACAAGATTGACGAAGATGCCTTCGCCGAGTGGGAAGAAGTATATCCCGGCGGTTACTACGGCACCCTGAAATCAGAAGTTGAACGCGTCTGGGCCGAAGGAAAAGTTATTTTATTTGACGTAGACGTTAGAGGCGGCCTGAAGCTGAAGCAATATTTCGGCGACAGAGCTCTGTCGATTTTTGTGAAAGTACCTTCCATGGAAGTGCTTGAACAACGCCTGCGGTCCCGTGGTACTGAAACCGAAGACAGCATTTCCAAACGTCTTTATAAAGTCCGTTTCGAAATGTCTTTTCAGGATCAGTTCGACGTTATTTTAATCAATGACGATCTCGAAACCTCGACTACGGAAACGAATCGTCTGGTTTCGGAATTTATCGGAAAATAGGTAATTGTTGCTGGTTGTTAGTTGTTTGGTTTTTCTTTTCAACAACTATCAACAACCAACCAATAACTAAAAAGTATGCGAATCGATTTTGATCAGATGCCTGACCATGCCCGGCTCTGGGTGTATCAGGCCAGCCGTACGCTTACGGCTACCGAACAGCAGCATATCGAAAGCCAGTTGCAGGCTTCTTTTGAAGAATGGGCGGCTCACGGTCAGCCTTTGACGAATGCCGTTACGGTGCTTGAAGGACGATTTGTATTATTAGCCGTCGATGAAAAAGCTTACGCTGCCAGCGGTTGCTCGATTGATGCCTCCACGCGAATCATCAGTCAGATTGGTCAGCAGGCAGGCGTTGATTTCTTTGATCGTTCGATTGTTTTCAAAACTGAAAATGGTATTGATTCCGTCGATGGCTTAAAGGGGAAATCAGCCGTGAAAGCCGGAACCATTCAGCCCGATACGACTATCTTCAACAATCAGATCAAAACCGTAGGCGAGTTTCGGAGCAGTTGGGAGTTACCCGCCGCCGAAAGCTGGATGAAACGATTCTTTGTGGGCGTGAGTAGTTGATGGGTTATTTGTTTTGAGTTGATAGGACGGTTACTTATTCACTACCAGCTTTTTCGCTGGTAGTCCCCAGCTGGGTTAAATGGAATAAGCAGAGATACCAATAAAAGCCATCTAAATCTTCACGCTTTAGATGGCTTTTTCTTTACCCCTCATATACCAACAAAGCTATTTATTGGGAGTGCATAGATACGTTACTACGCTCATCCGCTGCCAGCTTTTTTGCTGGCAGCTATCAGATTGAGTTTATCAGGAAGGCCCGAAGAATGAACATTCTTCGGGCCTTCCTGATAAATTAACAACGATCAACCCACAACGCCACCTTTATAATGCGTTTTTGGTAACTCACGCAGTCGTTTGGCACTCTGCTCGGGGGTAATGTCTCGCTGGGGATTTGCCAGCATTTCGTAACCCACCATGAATTTCTTCACCGTGGCCGAGCGTAACAGGGGGGGAAGAAATACAAAATGCCAGTGCCATTCCGGGTGGTCTTCTCCGTCGGTGGGGGCCTGGTGAATACCTGCCGAATACGGAAATGAGACTTCAAACAAATTATCGTACAGAATGGTCAGCTCTCGATAAGCCTCAGCCAGACCATGACGTTCGGCCTCATTCATGTCCAGGATTGAAGCCATGGCCCGCCGGGGAATAATCATGGCTTCATACGGCCAGACGGCCCAAAAGGGAATCAGGGCCACGAAGTGCTCATTCTCGAAAAGAATCCGCTCCTTTTTTACCAGTTCTTTTTCCAGGTAATCACTCAACAGGGTTCGGCCGTGTTTTTCAAAGTATTTTTTCTGATTGACCTGCTTTCGATAAGGTTCATCCGGAATGCTATACTGAGCCCAGATTTGTCCGTGCGGATGCGGATTGGAACAGCCCATGACAAACCCTTTGTTCTCAAAAATCTGAACGTGGTTAATCTCTGGTCTGGCTCCCAGCTCCCGGTATTCCTCACACCAGGCATCCACCACCAGACGAATGTCCTCAGCGGGCATTTCAGGAATGGTCAGATCATGGCGGGGTGAGAAGCAGATGACTTTACAAAGGCCTGATTCACTGCGAGCCTGGAATAATTCCCCGTCCGAAACTTTCCCGTAGGGTGTATCCTGAATCAGGGCTGAGAAATCGTTCGTAAAGACGTACACATTCTTATAATCAGGATTTTTCTCGCCATTCGAACGTGTATTGGTTGCACACAGGTAACAGGTCGAATCGTAGGCCGGACGTTTGTCTTCGGCCGATTTTTCCACCTGCCCCTGCCAGGGACGCTTGGTGCGGTGCGGAGACACCAGTACCCAGCTATCGGTTAATGGATTATAGCGACGATGCGGATGTTCATCAAACTGAAAATCACTCATGATTGAGTTTGGGGTTTAGCGTTTAGAGTTAGGTTGGTTTCTAAACCAATTCATTCGTTAACTCGATGCGGGACGTTCCTTTTTTGATGATTACCTTGTGCGTAACCAGCTCCAGATTCAGGCCTTCTTTGTAAGCCTGAGTCATCTCGGCGATAAACCGATCGGCGTCTTCTTTCTTGACGAGGTTAATGGTACAGCCTCCAAAGCCGCCCCCCATCATGCGGGCTCCTAATACGGATGGATTATTTCGGGTTTGGTCCACCAGAAAATCCAGCTCTTCGCAGCTCACCGCGTAATCATGCTGGAGACCATCATGGGTTTCGTACATTTTCTGACCGAAGGCTTCCAGATCGTTCTTCTGCAAATCTTTACAGGCTTCAACCACCCGCTCAATTTCACCGACGATGTATTTACAGCGTTTGAAGGTAATGGGGTCAAATTCCGCTTCGTGTTCCAGTAAAAACGCCATGTCTACGTCCCGCAGGCTCTGAATGCCGGGCTTATGAGCCTGCAAAATAGCGACCCCCCGCTCGCATTCCTGCCGACGGGTATTATACTCCGACGTGCCGAGGGAGTGCTTCACACCCGTATCGCATAAAACCAGCACGTGTTCTTCCTGCGTAAAAGGAAAATGTTCGTATTCCAGCGAACGACAATCCAGACGAATCACGGAGTCGGTTTCACCCATTAAGGAAGCGAACATATCCATGATGCCACACTGCAAGCCTACGAACTGATTTTCAGCCCGCTGGCATAATTGCACGAGTGCCATTTTAGGAATATTCAGTTTAAAAATCTCATTCAGGGCAAAAGCTAATCCGGCTTCCAGAGCGGCGGAAGAGGATACCCCCGCTCCTACCGGAATATTCCCGCCAAACACCAGGTCAAAGCCATTTATCTGATAGCCCAGTTTCTGAATCTGATCAATTACTCCCTTGAGGTAATAAGTCCATTTCTCCTCGGACCTGGTCAGGTTATCCGTCGTGAAGGTTTCCTGACGATCGAGGTTATAGGCAATCGTCCGGCAGGTCTGATCCGTTCGGGGGCTGATGGCAAAAATCATTTCCCGGTCAATGGCGGCGGGTAATACAAAGCCCATGTTGTAGTCCGTGTGTTCGCCAATGAGGTTAATGCGTCCCGGAGAACGTACTAATAAAGCAGGTTCAGAACCAAAAGAATTCTTGAAAGTGTCAGTTATCGCCGTCAGAAGAGAGTTCATGCGGATCGTTTGTGATTAGATTTTGCAGATTACCAGTTTCAAAAGAACGGGGTTTTTAGGAGATTTGATGGCATGCCTGTGCTTAATTCTTTACGGCTGAAGCGTAGTTCACCCAGCATCAGCCATTGCAAAGGATTGCACAAGTATTTTATTTTGTGAACTGACAGCGGAAAAGATGCTTAAACACCAAGCCACCATCAAGGAAATTGCCCAGCAGTTAGGTGTATCCATCTCAACGGTTTCCCGGGCTCTGCAAAACAATCCCCGGATTGGGTTACGCACCCGGGAGCGGGTCTGGGAGCTGGCCAAGCAGCTCCACTACCGCCCCAACCCGGCGGCTCTGGTTCTTAAGAAAAAGCAGACCCACACCATTGGCGTCGTATTGCCTTTTCTGAAAGAGGAATTTTTCTCGACGGCCATCACCGCGATCGAAGATGCCCTGCTGGGTTATAATGTGGTCATTTCTCAGTCCAGAGATAATCTGGAGCGGGAAAAGGGAGCCCTTACCACTTTTTTAAGCAGCCGGGTGGACGGCGTTATTGCTTCGATCTCAGCCGAGACCCACCATTACCTACACTTCAGGGAGCTGGAAAACTTCGGCATCCCCGTCGTTTTCTTTGACCGGGTGCCCCGCAATGTTCCGGCCCATAAAATTCGGAGTAACATCACCCAGGCCGCCAAGGAGCTGGTGGATTTTCTGGCCGGCAAGGGTCTCGAACGCATTGCCCTGCTGAACGGCCCCCCTCAGCTGGAAGTAGCCGAAGAACGACAGAGGGGTTACTTACAGGCCATGAACGAACGAAACCTGCCCATTCTGCCCCAGCTTATCTGTTCGTCGGACTTATCCAGAGAAGACACGCAGGCGAAAGTTCATTACCTGCTCAGTCGTGAGCCGAAACCACAGGCCATTATTACGTTCAACGATTACGTTTCCCTCCACGCCATCGAAAAGGCCCGGTCCGAAGGAGTTATACCCAACCAGGAAATTTATTTTGCCAGTTTTGCCAATTTACCCATGATGGAATACGCCCACTTTCCACCCATTGCCTCCGTCGAGCAGTTTGCCTACACGATGGGCCAGCAGGCCGCGGAGTTATTACTTCAGCTCATCCAGAATCCTGCTTCTGACGAGACCCCGTATCAGGAAGTTTGGGTGGAAACGAAGCTGGTCATCCGGGAGCCTGGCGTTTAATTTTAGAGTTTAACGACGTTCCATTGGTTTGAAACGATTACTCATTCCTTTAGGAACCAATCGTCCGTTAGTTTCGTGGTTCTGTTTCTTATCTACTTACATTCATCATGGCTGAAAGCTTAGTTATTCCCGAAAACTCTTCCCGAAAAGAGATTTATGACAGTCTGATTCCACAGATTGAAGCTCTGGTGAGCGGAGAGGACGATTTCATTGCGAACCTTTCCAACATTGCCGCCGCTCTTAAGCAAACGTTCCACTTTTTCTGGGTGGGTTTTTACCTGCGAAAAAACAACCAGTTAGTGCTCGGCCCTTTCCAGGGACCCATTGCCTGTACCCGCATTGATTTTGATAAAGGCGTTTGCGGCCATGCCTATACCACCCAGCAAACGGTTCTGGTTCCTGACGTTGATGCGTTTCCCGGTCACATTGCCTGTGCATCAGAATCACGTTCGGAGATTGTCTTGCCCGCTTTTGACGTGAATAAAGAGGTTTTTCTGGTTCTGGATGTAGACAGTGATCAGCTCGACGACTTCCACGAAGACGACCGCGAAGGTTTGGAAAAACTGATGCGAATTATTGAAAAGCTATCCCGAACGAATTATTAGTTTTCCGTTTTCAATGGTTCAGCGTTTTGTGTTTAGAGTTTAGCGTTGGAAAGTGAAAACCTAAAACCGCCTCTCTCCTCTGGCTGGTGAGGACACCAGCCAGAGGAGAGAGGCGGTTTTGGATTACCGTTCTATAACTTTCATCCATCGGCGGAGACGCGATCAATCGACGTCTCTACATAAAAAATCCAGGAAGGATATTACCCTAAAACCAACTTCCGTAAGTCTGCGAGATTATAAATAGCCCAGCTAAAGACGACGGCCCAGAATACGGCGAATACCAGCATCCAGCTCATGATTCGAAGGGGCGAAGCTTTGAAGGATACGGCCAGCAACGTTCCTCCGATGGGCGTAAATAGTAGAGGCGTCAGGCAGGCAATGCCCGCAATACCAAATTTGCGGTAAATCGTCACGGCCCGCCGGGATGATTTCGAGAAACGCTTCCGGGGCGTCTTCCTGATTTGTTCCCAACCGAATCGGATGATTCGTCCCAGGAATGTAAAAATAATGACGCTAAGCATCATGCCGATCACGGTGCAGGCTATCGTTTCGGTAAGCGATAAATTTAAAGCCAGCCCCGCCAGTGGCCCGCCGACGAATTTCAGCATAGAGGCCAGAATAACGGGAATATAGGTACTAAAACTCTCCATGATGGTTTACAGCTTCTCTCCAAAAGCCAGATCGCCGGCATCGCCCAGACCGGGAATGATGAAATAATTATGGTTCAGTCGTTCGTCAACCTCACCCACCCATAAGCGGCACTCGGGCATGCGGGACTGCACGTACTTGATTCCTTCCGGAGAAGCAATGACGGCGGCAATGTGCGTACGGGCGGGAATGCCATACCGTAACAAAGATCGATACGACGTTTCCAGGGACTTACCCGTAGCCAGCATCGGATCCACCAGAATAAGCGTTTTGCCCGTAAGATCAGGGCAGGAAATATATTCCAGCTCCACCGTAAAATCTTCCCCCTCCGTATGATTCCCCCTGTAGGCTCCAATAAACGCATTTTCAGCCCGGTCGAAGGTATTTAAAAACCCCTGATGAAAAGGTAAACTGGCCCGTAACACAGCCGCCAGAACGGGTTGCTGCGTTAACAAAAAGGTTTTCGTTTGTCCCAGTGGCGTCTGTACGGTGGTTTTGGAGTAGGTGAGCGTCTTCGAAATTTCATACGCCAGTAACTCCCCCAAACGTTCGAGATTCCGCCGAAAACGTAAGGGATCTTTTTGAATATGGACATCACGGAGTTCAGCAATGAAATGATTCGCGATGGAAGATTGCTCGGTCAGGACAAACATGTAAAAATGAATTTCAGAATCTCTTCGTATTTTGCACGGCCTTTTGGCCCTTTACAAAGTAAGCAATAAAACGTTAAACCCACAGGGTCCGCGTCTTTCGCCTATGCCAAGATTTATCTTATTCTTAGTTCTTTTCTGGTTTCAAGCCGCAGTTACGCTTGCCCAAAGCGTATTTGCTCCGCTTAATTCCGACTATTATCACCTGATTGACCGGTACGAGATTAAAAGTGGCAAGAATGCTCCGGGTTATCAAAGTATCGTAAAGCCCTACCTCCGCAAAAATATTATTCAACTGCTCGACAGCCTCAGTGCCGACCAGTATCGTCTGCTTTCCGAAGCCGACAAATTCAACATTCAGTACCTGCGGGAAGACAGTTGGGAATGGTCTAAATCCGCCCACCTGGGAGACAGCGAAAAGCCGGTACTTAAATACCTCTATCGTAAGAAAAACGATATGTACAGTATTGTCAACGATGATGTTGAGCTTCACGTTAACCCGGTTTTTTACGGCATGGTGGGCGGTGGCGAGGATGCTTACCAGTCTTCCTACATCAACACCCGGGGCATCGAGATTCGGGGCTCTATTGGACGAAAGCTGGGGTTCTATACTTACTTTACGGAAAACCAGATGCGGCTGCCGGGGTATTTTCAGGAACGGATCCAGAAGTTTAATTCCGTTCCCAGCGAAGCAGCCTGGAAGATTTTCCGCAGTAACAATACCGCCCGGTTTCCTTACGAAACGGGCAGCGATTTCTTTACCGCCCGAGGGTACATCACCTTTGACCCCATCAAGCAGATTAACCTGCAATTCGGTCATGATAAAGTATTTGTGGGCAACGGCTTTCGCTCCATGATCCTGTCGGACAACAGCGGACCTTACCTGTTTCTGAAGCTTACTACCAAGATCGGCCCCTTCCAGTATGTCAATCTCTTCAGTGAACTCAATAATCAGCAGGATACGCTGCTGACGTACGGAACGCTTCCGGCCAAGAAATTCATGGCCATGCATCACCTGAGCCTGAACATTGGCAAGCACCTGAACATTGGTCTGTTTGAAACCATTGTTCACAGCCGGGATAAAACCCAGGGGTATTTTGATCTGGGTTATCTGAATCCCGTCATTTTTTACCGGGCCATTGAAGCTCAGAAATACAGTGCGGACAATTCCCTGCTGGGCATAGACGCCCGCTATAATTTCCTCAAACAGTTTCAGATCTACGGACAGCTCAACCTCGACGAGTTTAATCTTCAGAAACTTCGGGAAGCCAAAGGCTGGTGGGGCAATAAAATCGGGTATCAGCTCGGAGCCAAGTATATTGATGCCTTTGACATTGACAACCTGGATTTACAGATTGAAATGAACGGAGCCCGGCCTTATACGTATCAGCACGTATCCGATGGAACGAACTTCGTGAGCTCCAATCAGTCGCTGGCTCATCCCTTTGGCGGAAATTTCCGGGAATTTGTGGGGATCATTCGGTATCAACCCTTCCCCCGACTGAACCTGACCGGCATTTTCGTAGGGGCTCACTATGGCCTGGATCTTCAGGGCCGAAATTACGGAGGCAATCCTTTACTGAGCTATAACAATCGTCCGCTGGACCGGGAATTTAACAACTTTATTGGTCAGGGCGTGGGAACCAATCTGCTGTACGGCGAGCTCGTGGCGAGCTACCAGCTTCGCCACAATGTTTTTCTGGATTTCCGACAGATTTATCGCAAACAGAATTCGATTCTTGACCAGTTTGACCGTCAGACGGTCTTTTCATCGTTTTCAATCCGAATTAATACGGCTCAACGTTTGCTGGCCTTCTGACATTCTATTACTTTTGGACAGCTATTAACTGTAAAAATACTTAATCTGACCGCCATCATGATTAACATCTGTTTAGTCCATCCTTACCGGACTATTTTCGAACTCACGCATCATCTGGGGCAGATTATTTCTGTGAACGGCTTTCATTCTGTAATGAAAGCGAAGACTCTCCATGGGGTTGGATCCGTTCAATAATGGTTTATTTACGTATAGGCAGTGGCGTATTGTTTTATCAGGTTCGATCACTAGCCGTCGGTTACTCCCTATTCCCTTCATTGCTCTATTTATTCATACCTACCTTCCTTCAGGTAATTAACTTAAGTTAGAACATTAAACAACCATTACCAGCAGTTAAATGAGTAATAAGAAGAGTGCAATTGAAGGTGGAAAATGGATTACCATTTCAACCGTAGTCTCTACCGTTTTTCAATTCCTGCAGGTAACCATTCTGGCCCGGGTTTTAGATCCGGCTGTCTTTGGCGTGGTTAGTGTCAGCACGTTAATTATCAACCTTTTTTATATTTTCAGTAATCTGGGTTTCTCTAATTCCATTATTTACAAACAGGAATCAGACCGGAAAGTATTATCCAGTCTTTACTTTGTAGGGCTGATTTTGGGGTTTGTTATCTTTCTCATTGTCTATTTCAGTTCGCCCCTAATTGTTGCGTATTACAATGAACCCAAGCTTGATCGGGTCATTAAACTCGCATCTTTATACTTTCTGATTATCTACTTTGGTCAGATCTATTTATTCCTGCTACAGAAAGAATTAAAGTTCCGCTCCATTGCTATTATGGAGATTGTGGGAGCCTTAACCGGTACCACCGTAGCCATTACGCTGGCCTACAATGGTTTTGAAGAGCTGTCCTTAATTTATGGTCAGCTGGCCATGCACATCCTGCGAACCGCTCTCCAGATTATCTATGGAATGAATCTCTTCAGACCCCAGTTATACCTGAGTTTTTCAGCCATTAAAGATCACCTGAAATTTGGTATTTACAACGTCGGCGACGGTCTCCTGGGTTTTGTTCAGGGCAATTCCGATAACATCATCGTGGGAGGCCTGCTGGGCGTGAAAGCACTGGGCTTTTATACCATTGCCTATCAGCTGGCCGTCTTTCCTATTACTAAACTGAATCCCATTATTCTTCAGGTAGCCTACCCTATTCTGGCTAAAATGAAAGACGATGCCGAAGAGCTGAAGAAATCCTACCTTCAGATTCTGGATATGGTTAGTTATTTCAACATTCCATTACTGGTGGGTTTATACATCACAGCCGATAGCGTAGTTCCTCTGCTGTACGGCTCTGGCTGGGAAGAAACCATTCCGCTCATTCGGATTTTTGTCTTTGTCAGTATCTTTTTCTGCTTATCTCACCCTTTATTTACCCTGGCCTTTACCAAAGGGAAACCCAATCTTTTATTTTACATTAACCTGGCTACGCTGGTTGTTAAAATTCCCCTTTTGTACTTACTGGGTAATAAATGGCAGGTTACGGGCATCGCCATTGCCTTCCTGATCAGTACCATTATTAATCTCATTATTAACTTCTACGTGGTGCATTACCTGATCGGTAATTTCTTCGGGAGTTTCCTTAAAAATATTGCCAAACCTTTGACTTTTGGATTACTCATGGTGGGAGCCATTAGCCTCTATAAATATTTTGTTGGCTCTGAAGGCGTTATCCACACGATTATTGAAATCATCATTGGAGGGGGTATTTACCTGTTACTTACTTTCAAATATAAAATGTCGCTTCGAGAGATACTTGCGTATCGAAAATCTGCATAAGTAGTCCGTATTTGTCCGCCACTTTTATTGAGATGTTATGAAGTACAGATTTTCAGTTCTTGATATTTTCAGAGGATTATTTGCCAGTTTTGTGGTCTTGTTCCACATGGCATTTTTTACCAATACGCCACTTATCAACAATCCCATCGTTGAAAACTCTGACGTATTTGTTGATTTCTTTTTTGTGTTAAGCGGGTTTGTTATTACTTATCGGTATCAGTTGATGTCAACCGCCGATGAGTTAGGTACGTTTATGAAAAAGCGTTTTTTCAGAATTTACCCTCTGCATTTCGTTATGCTTTTTGTTACCCTATTCATTGAACTGGCTAAAGGATATATGTCCCATTATATTCAGGTCAATCAGCTGAATAATCCTAATAACAACCTGCTTACCTTTTTTACTTCCTTATTTCTGGTAAACTCCATTAAGTTCCCCACGATCAGTGACGTAAGCTGGAACATTCCCAGTTGGTCCATCAGTGCGGAAGTGGTTTCATACCTCGTCTTTGGTCTTGTCATGCTAGGGATGGCCAGGCTTCGTCTCCAGCAGTACAAGTCCATTATTTACCTGTTCACCGCTTTATTGGCCCTGGGTATCCTGGCTTCCATGACCGGAAGTTTTCAAACGAATTACTCCTTTGATTATGGCTTTCTAAGAGGAATGATTGGCTTTTTCACGGGAGCCTTCTGCTATATGCTGTTCAGTAAAACGGTATCAACTTTATCACACGCCAATCCGATATTATTTACGTGTGCTGAAGTAGTCATTGTCGGAGCTATTTTTGTCAGTATTTATTGGGGAGAAGTTTTAAAATATTATGGTTTTGTTTACGAAATCATCTTCCTGCTGGCTATTTATATTTTTTCTTTTGAAAAAGGGAAAGTATCCAGTCTATTGAATTCTTCAGCCTTATTACACCGCATCGGTACCTACAGTTATTCCATTTATTTAACCCATGCGGTACTTCTGAGTATCTTCAATATCGTATTCATCCGGATTCTTAAGTTTTCACCGGAGGATTACAGTTATCTTTTTATTCTTAATTTTATTCTCATTTATTATTGTGCTCAATGGACTTACAAAAACATTGAGCTCAAATTCAAGGACGGATTTTATAGTTTTAAAACCGCTAAATCTAATTTATAATACGAGTTTAAATCGTCATTAGATGAAAGACGCATCACCACGACAATTTAAGGACGTTACTTTATTAGTGACGCACTATAACCGAAGCCGATCGCTTGCCAATCTTTTACAAGGTTTTCAGGATCTTAACTGTAGCTTTGGTGATATTGTCGTTTCGGATGATGGCAGCAAGCCCGAACATCAGGACGTGCTACGGGAATTAAGCCAGCAATATTCCTTTCGACTCATTACTACCCCTAAAAACAGGGGCTTAGCTAACAATATTAACAAAGGGCAGGACGCCGTGAAAACGCCTTTTACCCTGTACGTTCAGGAGGACTTTGTTCCCAAACCTGGTTTCCCGGACCATTTTCCCGATGCTCTGGAGCTGATGCGGGAAGACCCGGAACTGGACATTGTTCGTCTGTACGCGTATTTTCCCTATTCGCACATGGTGCCCTTTAAAAAGGGTTTTTCAAAAATGATTTTCAGACCCGAGCTTTGGCACGACGATCATTTGAAGTTTTATTTTTACAGCGATCATCCTCACCTTAGACGAAGTAATTTTTTCGAAAAATTTGGTCGTTATCAGGAAGGAACGAATAGTGATGCGGCTGAATTCTCGATGTGTTTGTCCTTTTTAAAACATCAGGCAAAAGGATTATTTTTCAACGATTTCACCAGCATCTTTGATCAGGTCAATACTTCTTCGGAACCCAGTACAGCTACGTTTCGGTCGGACTGGAAACAACGCCAGAATCCATTGACCTTAGCCTTACGCTGGGGATATTTAAAGTATCGGTTTCTAAAAAATACGCTTCAGTTAAGGAGGTTTAAATAAGCACTACTTTTCCTCGGGAGGTCATGGAATATTCTTTTTCAGAGGTTACTTTACTGGTAACGCATTACAATCGGAGTAGTTCTTTGGAACACTTATTGCACTCGTTTCAAAAGCTGGGCGTCAGCTTTGGAGGGGTCGTCGTTTCCGATGATGGCAGTAAGCCTGAACACCTTTCCAAGCTTCGTCAGCTGCAAAAAGAATTCACATTCGACCTCATTACTACGGAAAAAAACAAAGGCTTAGGTAATAACATCAATAAGGGACAGGATGCCGTTCAAACGCCCTATACCCTGTATGTCCAAGAAGATTTCGAACCCACGCGTGCATTCCCGGATCGTTTTGTGGATGCCCTCGGCTTTATGAATCAGGACGCCTCCCTGGATATCGTTCGATTTTACGCGTACATTCCTTACCCCTACATGCGACCCAAGGGTCAGGGTTTTTCGGAAATGATTTTTCCGGCCTGGGCCACCAACTATAAGAAGATTTATTACTACAGCGATCATCCGCATTTGCGGCGTAGTAATTTTTTCGAAAAGTTTGGCCGTTACCCGGAAGGCATGAAAGGAGATAAAACGGAATATGAAATGTGTATTTCGTTCCTGAAAAATAAGGGTAAAGGTCTGTTTTACAATGATTTTCAGTCGTTGTTTACCCAGAAAAATTCAGAAGCTGAGCCCAGTACCATGACGCGAAGCTCCATCAGCCAAAGCGAAAATCCGGTCATTAGTCTGGTTCGTGATTTGTATCGGCAGTTAAAGTATAACTATGATATTTACCTTCGGTAGTATTATTGGTTATTGTCCACCTAATTTAATATTAGCGACCCACTTATTTTTGAGTTAGCTATGAACTTCGTGATCATTGCCCGGCAGCCCTGGGAGGAGAAAAATATGGGAAGTAACATTCGGGATATGGCCAGGGCCCTGGCTCCTGAGCACCGTGTGCTTTTTGTAAATCAGCCTCTCGACTGGGCCGCCCTGTATCGCAGGGATGGTCGCCATCAGGAACGTAAACAATTTATTGAGCAAAATGCAGGTCAGGCCCTTACGGAAGCAGAACCGAACCTTTGGGTCTGGTCCCCCACCTGCGTGCTGGGTTCCTTCAACTGGTTACCTGACAATGCCATTTACGATTATTTCAATCGCTGGAATGGTCAGAAATTAGCTACTGGCATCCGCCGGGTTCTTGCTGAGCTGAAATGGGATTCGTTCGTTCTGCTCAATGACAACGATATGATTCAGGGCTTTTATCTGAAAGAGCTCCTGAAGCCCGAATCTTACGTGTATTACCTGCGGGATAATTTTCTGGCTGTGAACTACTGGAAAAAGCACGGTCAACGGCTCGAGCCAGCTCTGATGAGTAAGGTTGACGTAGTGGCCAGTAACTCGGGCTATCTGGCGAATCAGGCATCCCGGTACAATCCCCGATCGGTCTACATTGGTCAGGGTTGCGATCTGGAACTGTTTAATCCGAATGAAGTCTCTGCCATTCCGGAAGATCTGAACCGGATTCCCCAGCCTCGCATTGGCTATGCCGGAGCTCTGACCAGCCTTCGCCTGGACGGAGCACTCATTGAGACCATTGCCCGGGAGCGTCCCGACTGGCAGATTGTTTTGATCGGATCGCCCGATGATTCGTTTCCGCGGGCCCAGCTGGAAGCCCTCAACAACGTTACTTTTTTAGGATCGAAGCCTCCGCACGAAATTCCGGCCTACCTGGCTCACATGGATGTGCTGATTAACCCTCAGGTTTTCAATGAAGTTACGATCGGTAATTATCCCCGTAAAATCGATGAATACCTGGCAATGGGTAAACCCGTGGTAGCGGTGAAAACAGAAACCATGGAGCTCTTCCGCGACCACGTCTTTCTGGCGGATTCTCCTCAGTCGTTTATTCACTGCATTGAACAGGCGTTATCGGGTCAGCATCTGTCAACGGCTGCCGAACGGATTGCCTTTGCTCTGGATCATACCTGGGAAAATTCGCTTCAGTTAATGATTGACGCCATTCATCAATTCAAAACCACTTCCGCCCGATAGCCTTCTCATGGATATAAAAGCTTACCTGGATAACAACCCGGCTCTTAAACAATGGGTACACTGGTTACTGATTCCCAAGCACGAAGCCCGTCCCCGCCGGTGGGTAAGCTGGTTTCTGAATCCTTTTATTCATAAAAAACACCGGCATGCCAAGGTAAGGTCATCGGCCCGGATGGATGTGTTACCTTTCAAAGCCTTTCATTTAGGAGCGTACAGCACCATTGAAGACTTCTGCGTGGTTAACAATGGCGTAGGAGATGTTCTGATTGGCGATCACTGCACCGTAGGAATTTCTTCAGTGGTGATTGGACCGGTCCACCTCCACTCGGATGTAATCCTGGCTCAGCACGTGGTTTTGTCAGGCCTGAATCATACCTACGAAGATGTCAACCAACCGATTCATCGTCAGCCGGTTACGGTTCAACCCATTGTCGTGGAAGAGGGCTGCTGGATTGGAGCCAACGCGGTCATTACGGCGGGCGTTACCATTGGTAAAAATTCAGTAGTCGCGGGCGGCAGCGTGGTCACAAAAAATGTTCCCCCGTATTCCGTCGTAGGAGGAAATCCGGCAAAAGTATTAAAGCAATACGATGCCGTCAGTGGAGAATGGCAAAGGGTTACGAAACCAGCTTCCAGTCCACAATCTGCTCAATGATGGAGCGAAATTCTTCGGCCCGGTGAGCCCAGGAATTTCCGCTGGCCATTTTAATCCGCTGCTGCACCTCCCAGGGGTCGTCATTGGTCAGAGCTTTTTGCAGGCTCCTGCTAAAAGCTTCAGCACTGGCTTCAATGGAAACAATGCTTCTGAAATCCTCTAAAATCGAGAAAGGAGTGGTTACTACGGGTAAGCCAGCGGCCAGATACTCGTTGATTTTCAGGGGATAAATCGTGTACGTATGTTCGTTGCAAACGAAGGGAATCATGGCAGCATCCCATTCGGATAAAGCCTGCGGTAACTCTTCCGGCCGCTTCGACGGAGTAAATACGACATTGGAATACAGGGACAGCCGCTCTTTCAAAGTATCATCGTTCACCGGACCCAGAAACTCAAAGCGATGCTGGGGCATATCCTGCACACAACGTTCCACCAGAGCCAGGTCAATCCGGTTATCAGCCGTTCCGAGGTAGCCAATCGTTTTCTGCTCAGCGTTCGGCCGTTGCTTTTTCAGCAGATGAGCCTGGTGAAACAGATCGAAATTTGCTCCATTTTTTACGCAAAAGGTTCGGGGCTGATCGATTGATTTGAACTGCTGAAGTGCTTCGGAAGTCGTTACTACGGCATCCACCGCTTTTAAATATTTTTTTTCAAACCGGGCTCCATGTTTTCCCATCCAGGCTTCCGCCGAAATTTCGTCAAAGCAGTAATAAATGGTGGCCACCTCCCCTAACTGGTGTAAGAGGGGTAGGCCCTGTACCGGATTGAACGCGTTGATCATCAGGGGGGACTTCATGCCCAGCTCTTTCATCACTTCCCGGAGGCCATGAACCAGACGTTTGGTATTAATCTGTTGAAAAGTATCATGATACGACTCACTCATCCAGTTCACCGGAACCATTACCGGGGGCAGCCATACGTACAGATCACGCCCTTCTTCTACTTTCGTTAATACACCCCTGCGATTGACCAGCTTTTGCATAGGAACCTTCCTTCGGCCCGTTACTCCCATCATCATGTCTTTAAGCGTATACTGATAATCGACATAAAGAACCCGGTAATGGTTTGATAACTCCGTTAACAGCTGAACGGCTGAATTCTGAAATTCACCCTGCCAGGGAGTTTGTCCAATACAAATGATACTATCCAACGCTTTCATTGATATGCATAAGATGGAATATTCCCACCTTCATAAGGAGATTATTTCCTAATGTTATCAAAAAACCTTTTAGGAATTTCAGGATAAGAACAACGTTTATTCCAGAGGGCGGCGAGAATAAAAGTTTTACTAGTTATCAAAAATAGATAAGATTTCAGAGTCGTTTTCGATGAACTGCTTAAAACTCTCATTTACTGAACCATTACTGTAGTTTTAGAGCTTTACAGACCGAACCCAAAAGTACTGGAAAGTACGCAAATAGTAAGCATTTACATACAAAGCTTTTTTATTTTAATCAATACTATTTAACAATGACGGATGAGTTCATACGTCCAGGCAAAACTGATTATAAATACTTAAATGCTTAGCTCAGACCCACTTATCCTGAGTAAGCAGGGAATAGGCAACACCAATACTGAGCTATGATAAGCATTTTTATCAGAAAATCGGCTATTTATTAAACTTTTCAAATAAATAATATAAATCACCCAATTTAGAGTAAAAATTCTTTTAACGTATAATTATGTACGTCTGGCATTATAATTTACCTTTAACTGTTCTTTGCTTAAACATATACTTTGTCAAGAAAAGATACGAACCGCCGTCCTTTACTGAACCTGATTGATCAGGTCTACTGAAGTCATTTTAAGGGGTTTATCAAGGTGCAAACCTTTGACCGGCGTATGAACAGGATGATTCAGTGTAAATTTTTAGTATTTTTTTCATTACCATTTTTATAAAACCGCCAAGTTTATGAATTCAGTTGAAAACCCAACTGTACTTATTCTGGATGATGAACCCATGACCCGGAAAGTACTTCAGCTTGCCCTGAACAAAGATTTTAATACGGTTATTAAAGACGATGGCATGGCAGGCATGTCGTGGATCGAAACGGGAGCTCCCGTTGATCTGGTTGTGGCCGATCTTAATATGCCGCACTTAAACGGAAAGGAATTTTTAAAAGTACTCCGCTCCAGCAATATGTATGGGCACCTTCCCGTGATTATCCTTTCCGGTAGTGAAGAAAGTAATGACCGTATCCAGTGTCTGGAATTAGGGGCTGATGATTTCATGACCAAGCCCTTTAATCCCATGGAAATTACTGCCAAAGTAAAAGCTGTCCTTCGTCGCGTTTACCGATAATTCTCAGGGAGCTGAAAACTCCCGGTCAAGCCGAAGCATAAAGTCATTGTAACGACGCCGCCATGTCTGTTGTCTCCTCTGTTCCTCTGCGTATTTTGTACGTCGAGCAAGATTCTGAAGCTAGTCTGAATTTCATTAAAAAGTTCGGACAGGATCTCAACATCAATCCTTTAGAAGAAACTCATGAGGCCCTGAAAGCTCTCAAGGATCACTACCCGGCCGATGCCGTGATCCTTAACTATTCGCCCGAGGCCCGTGCCTTCCTGAAAGAGATTCGTTCGACGCCGTGGCTTCAGTCACTGCCCGTAGTGGTGACTGTACCTAAGCTCACGCCCGAACTGGCCCAGGAGGCTCAGATGGCTGGTGCTAATGACATCTTCCCGGCGGATTTCAGTCAGGGAGATCTATTGTTACGTCTGCATTACTTTCTGCGTAAAAATCAGCTCAAGGCTTTACAGCCCAGCGAGACGCCCCGTTTTAATGTAAAGATTCCCTGGTGGAAACGGCTCATTGACGTTACCGCCACGGGTACGGCCCTGATCCTGCTGTCACCGCTATTGCTGGTGATTATTCTGTTGATCAGGCTGGACTCCAAAGGCCCTATCATCTATAAATCCAAACGTGTCGGGACGGGTTACCGGGTCTTCAACCTGCTGAAGTTCCGAACCATGCGAACGGATGCCGATAAAATGGTGAAGGATATGGCTGCCTTTAACATGTACAACAAGGAGGTTGAAACGACCGCTCCGACCCAGAATCAAAGCCTGTGTGCCGAATGTAAAGCTTCGGGGTATACCACTTGTCCACAGATGTTATACCTTGATAATGAACACGTCTGCGAAAAAGTCTACCTGCAGCGTAAACACAACAAGGCCGCCTTCATGAAGTTTGGCAATGACCCCCGTATTACCCGCATTGGAGGATTTTTACGCAACACGAGCATTGACGAGTTACCCCAGCTGGTTAATATTTTCCGGGGTGATATGTCGCTGGTGGGAAATCGGCCTTTACCGCTGTACGAAGCCGAAAAGCTCACCTCCGATGATTACATCCTTCGTTTCGCTGGCCCGGCTGGTCTGACTGGTCTCTGGCAGGTTACCAAACGGGGAAAAGGCAAACAGGACATGTCCGAAGAAGAACGCATGCAACTGGACATTGAATACGCCCGCAATTTCTCGTTTGCCATGGATATGAAAATTATTTTCAAAACATTTCCGGCCTTATTCCAGTCCGAGAATGTATAATCCTATTTCTACTGCCCACTCGTTACTGATTCCCTTTTCATTACCCACGGCGAGAGCAGCAAATGCACAGATCATCCATTTATGGTACAAAAGTTCTTCTTTGTTCTCGCCATCTTTCTTTCCGTTTTCCAGCAAACGCGAGCACAAGAATCTCAGGGTTCCATGATGCAGGATATATCCTATCCGTATCTGGAAAAGCTGATTGCCGTTGCCCGGGAGAATTATCCCAAAAGCAAAATGTATAATTCCAGGATCGATGCGGCCAATGCAGTCATTAAGAAAAACCGCCTCTCGTATTTTGATGCGGTGTCTTTTACTTATCTCTATAGCCCCAATAACAGCGTAACGCTCATCAACCAGAACCCAACTCAGCCCGGCGGCAGCACTCGCAACCTGCTCAATGGGTATCAGGTGGGTTTGGTGGTCAATGCCGGAGCCCTTCTTCAGAAACCAGCCATGGTCAAGCAGGCCAAAGCCGAGCAGCAGGTCGTCGTGTACGAAAAAGACGCGTTTGATCTAACTCTTAAGGCTGATGTAGAGCAGCGATACTACATTTACATTCAGCGAAAAGCGATTCTGAAGTTGAAAATTCAGGCCTTACTGGACGTAGAAAGTATGCTTAAGGATGTGAAATACAAGTATGAAAAGGGACAGGAGACTCTGGAAAGCTATAACAAAATGCTGTTGATGATTTCGGATCATACCCAGGGTAAAATGACGGCTGAAAGCGAAATGCTGGTGGCTAAAAGTCGCCTTGAAGAGTTAGTAGGAGACAAACTTGAGAACATAAAACTTTAACCCCTCCACTCAGCCCCCTAAACCCGGCCTGAGTTTTTTGCAGGTGTTAAAGGTTCCTTAACGATCCATGAATCCATGACTGAATTCGTACAGTTTTTAAAGTTTTTGTATAGCAAGAAGCTAATTTTAATACTAGTCCCTCTCGTTACTACGATTGCCAGCTATTTCCTAGTCAAAAGATTACCCGATCAGTATAAATCAGAAGCCCGAATTTCAACGGGACTGGTCGATAAAACTGATCAGGGCTTTTCCCTGCGTACCAACGAGCAGCAATCGGAAATCAGCCAGAAATTTAATAACATCATTCAAAGCATGTTGTTAAAGAAGACGCTGGATCCCATTGGTTACCAGCTTATTCTACACGATCTGAAAGCCAAGTCAGCGGAAGAATCCTACCGCAAGCCCAGCTCCCTGCTGAAAGACCTGAGTCCTCAGCAACGCAGCCGGGCCATCGCTGTTTTCAGCCAGAAACTGGCGACGAAGGAAGAACTTTCGCCCCAGAAAAAAGAGGACCTTGAGCTTCAGGAATTGCTGGAGTCCATGAAGTATGATAATGAATCACTGACGAAAAAATTCAATGTCTATCGCATCGGTGACAGCGATTACATCAAGGTAGAATTTGAAGGCGAAAATCCGTACCTGACCGAGTTTGCCGTCAATGCCTTATGCAATGAGTTCATTACTTCTTTCTCGAATCGTCTTCAGAGCAGCAACACCCGTTCCATCGAGTTTCTGGAAGCGTTCATGAACGAAAAAATGTCGAATCTGAGTCGGCGTATGAATGAACTGAAGAACTTCAAAATTCAGAACCGGGTATTAAACCTGAACGAACAGGCCCGGAATTTATACGGCGAAATCACTGATTTTGAGACGAAAAAGGAAGTAGCCGTCAAAGACGTAGTGGCGTATTCGGCCGCTTTGAAAAACATTGACAGCAAGTTTAACCCCGCCGACCGCCGATACCTGGAAGACGCCATGACCGCTGTCAACCAGAAAGTCATTGCGGTGAAGCAACAGTTACGGGCGGCTAATGATGTGTATTATTCGAGCAATTTTGACCCTAAATTCAAGCGTCGGGTTGATTCCCTGCAGACCCAGTTAAGTGAACAGATCAGTGCCGCCACGGATACGTACGTTTACAATCCGCTGGTCGCTAAAGGTGATTTGGTTACTCAGAAACTGAGTTTGGAAATTCAGCGGGAAATTGCCCAGAACAGCATCAAGTCCTTACAGGATCAGCTCGACAAACTCAATCGCCGTCTGGATACCATGGTTCCGAATGAAGCCCGGGTTCAGGAATACGAAACCAGTATTGATGTAGCCAGCAAGGAATATATCGAAGCTCTCCAGCGGTATAATGAAGCCAAGATGCTTTCGCAGTACATGCTTCAGCTACGGGTGCTGGAGAAAGCCTTACCGGGAGCAGCGGCCCCGTCCAAGAAAATTATCCTGGTTGCGTTATCGGGGATTGTCAGTTTCGTACTCTGCGTATTTGTTTTCTTCATTATTTACTACCTTGACAAATCGATTCGGGATCCTTTGTCGCTGGCCAACGCCACGAATAGCCCGGTGCTGGGACGGCTGAATGTCCTCAACGACCCGGCCTCCCTGAATCAGTCCTGGCAGAATCAGTCAGATAACAAAAACGTCCAGCAATACAAAGACCTGCTTCGGTCCGTTCGTTTTGAACTGGATAATGAATTAAAGGATAAGCATATTCTGGCTATTACCAGCCTTACGCAGGGCGAAGGAAAAACGCTCATTACCCTGAGTTTGTCCCAGGCGTTCTCCATGATTGGAAAAAAAGTACTGGTAATCGACGGTAACTTTCTGAATCCTGCCATCAGCCAAAGCTCCGGTTCCAGCCTGTTTCTGGAAGATTACCTGACGGGAAAAGTGGCCGTGCCGGTCGCCACGGGCTCCCACTCCATTCAGTTTCTGAGTAATAAGGGCTTGGACTATTCATTACTGGAGATTGCCAGCGAAGCCGCCGTTCAGCAGAAGATGGAGGAGCTCCGCCGGAATTTTGATGTCATTCTCATTGAAACGGCCTCGCTGGAAAGTCTCAATAAAGCCAAAGAATGGATTGCCGTTTCCGATAAGGTCGTCGCTGTCTATAAGTCGGGTGAAACCATTACTCCGAAAAAGGCTCCTGCCGTTACGTACCTTACGAGCCTGAAAAACTCGTTCACGGGATGGATTCTTAATAAAACAACCATCGCTTAACCGCCTAAACCGATGACTGTGTTGTATTATCTATGGGCCATCGTACAGATTTGCATTGGGTATAACCTGGTGTTTCCGCTGCTACTCTGGCTGATCTACCTGATCAAAGGGAAACCTACCCCGGCCAGACGGTCTACGACCGCTGAAGCCGACTACGCCATCATTGTAACGGCTTACGAGCAAACAACCCTGTTACCCAAAGTAGTGGATTCGTTACTGGCTCTCCAGTATTCCAACTATTTGATTTATATCGTTGCAGACAATTGTGACATCAGTACCCTGCATTTTTCCGATCCGCGGGTGGTTTTACTTCGTCCGGAGCAGGTGCTGGCCGGCAATACCCGGTCTCACTTTTATGCCATTCGCCATTTCAGAAGACCGCACGAACGACTCACCATTATTGATAGCGATAACCTCGTAGACCCTCAGTATCTGAATGAATTAAACGTTTATTTCGATCAGGGTTTTCAGGCCGTTCAGGGGATTCGTGAAGCGAAAAACATGAATACGACGCTGGCCTGTCTGGATGCCGGGCGGGATATTTACTACCACTTCTACGACGGAAAAGTGCTCTTTGGCGTGGGTTCATCGGCTACGCTGGCGGGTTCAGGCATGGCTTTCACCGTGCGTTTATACCGGGAGTGTCTGGAACACCTCGACGTGAGCGGAGCCGGGTTTGACAAAGTACTGCAATACGCCATCATCAGCCGGGGGTACCGGATTGCGTTCACGGACAAAGCCATTGTGTACGATGAAAAAACCGCGAAATCGGATCAGCTCGTCAAGCAACGGGCCCGCTGGATTAATACCTGGTTCAAGTATTTCTCCTACGGTTTCAAGCTCATTGGCAAAGGCATTCGTTCCCTGAACTGGAATCAGTTTGTGTTCGGATTTATTCTGCTCCGGCCACCGCTGTTTATATTTCTGGTGCTGTCGGTTTTCTTCATGCTGGTTAATCTGCTGTTTGCTCCGCTGGCCGCTCTGGGCTGGCTGATCAGCCTGCTTTTATTCGTAATCGGCTTCCTGCTGGCCCTGGTTAGCTCCGAGACGGATCCCCGGATTTATCGTTCGCTGGTGAACATTCCCAGTTTTATGATGTATCAGATCATGGCTTTATTGAAAGCCCGGAAAGCCAATAAGTATTCGGTAGCCACCAAACACGAAGGCTCGGAAACCTAATGCGTAGGTATGAAAATATATCCCAATCGAATCCCTGAGGAGGAGGAGTTTGACTCAACGGAACACCTCACTCCCGTTCAGCTCATCACCCGCCGGGTTGCCATCTGGGTAGCCCTGGCCAGTGTATTTGTCTTTTTCTTTAAACTTCTGTTCTTTTAGGTGAGCGACGTTCCCTATCCCATATCGTCTTCCGAAAGCAATCGCCCCACGCTTCGTTCCTGGCTTCGACAAAAGCTCTGGGTCGAGAGGTTTTATAATGTTCCGGGCATTTCGATTCTGCTGATTCTGTCACTGGGCATGGCCTGGCTGACGGTTACGTATGGAATGGTGGCAGGAGCGGGCATCATTGCCACGCTCATTGGTCTTCCCTGCGTTTATGCAATTGTGGCCAAACCCTCTTTTGGCATACTGGTCCTGCTGGCTTTTGCTTACCTGCTTTTCTATCTGATGCGGTTCGGGCTCAATTTTCCCCTGGGCACTTTAATGGACGGCATTCAGCTCATGCTGATTCTGGGCTTTTTCATTTACCAGCGTTCCAAACCCGACTGGAGTGTATTCAAAGGACCCATCAGTACCATGATCTGGGTCTGGATTGGTTTTAATTTCCTTGAGATTGTAAATCCAGCGGCGGAGTCCCGTCTGGCCTGGGTGTACACCGTCCGGTCGGTGGCCTTCGTGATGCTGATGTACTTCGTTTTCAAGTATCAGATTCGAACGGTACAGCTCGTCCGTACGATTCTTAAACTTTGGCTGTTACTGGCCCTCTACGCCGCCGGTTATGCCTTCAAACAGGAATACATTGGCTTTTCTGCCGCCGAGGAAGAATGGTTACACTCCGATCCGAACATTGCCAACCTTTTGTTCATTGGAGGACACTGGCGTAAGTATTCCATTCTGTCCGACCCCGTAGCTTTTTCGTATAACATGGTGGTGGCGTCGCTGATCTGCATCGCTCTGATTTCGGGAAATCTGAAAGTCTGGAAGAAATACGTGCTGGGAGTTATGATTGTCATTTACCTGGCAGCCATGCTGTTTTCAGGCACGCGGGGGGCTTACGTGTTAGTGCCCGCCGGGCTGGCTATGTTTGGAATCCTGAATTACAGCCGACGGGTTTTGCAATTCAGCATCGTTGCGGCCGTCATCATGGTCATTCTGATTTTTATTCCCACCTCCAATTCAACACTCTATCGCTTTCAGTCGGCCTTCAAACCTTCCGAAGATGCCTCTTTCAATTTACGGAAAGCGAACCAGAAACGAATTCAGCCGTACATTCTTTCCCATCCCATTGGGGGCGGTTTAGGAGCTACCGGCGTATGGGGACAACGCTTTGCTCCCAATTCATACCTGGCGAATTTCCCACCGGACAGTGGTTATGTTCGCGTAGCGGTAGAAATGGGCTGGGTGGGTTTGTTCCTGTTCTGCCTGCTAATGTTTCAGATCATCCGAACGGGTATTATCAATTACTACGCCATTCGAAATCCGGAGCTGAAAATGTACTGCCTGGCCATGACACTTTCGGTCTTTGTGCTCAACATTGGCAATTACCCGCAGGAGGCCATTGTGCAGTTTCCTTCCAGCATTTACATTTACCTGATGGCCGCTCTGATCGACGTTACCCGGCGACTGGATCAGGAAGAACAGAAAAAAGAGAAAGCTTTGGCTTAAACGGCCGAAGTACTGGGTGAGCTTAAATTCCAGGAAACCCCTTTCAGAAAAGCTTTCGCGTGAGCCATCTTTCCCTGGACCAGATAGGTCAGCAAGTGCTTCGGCAGAACGGCACCGGCAAAGAAGCCGTAAAACACCATTCGCTGAAACCAGCTTCCGTGCCGACGTATATATAGGATGCGGTTTCGGGTCAGATAATACGTTTTTAAAGGATTGGCCGGCCCTACGGAAACCGACTCCTTATGAAGGATGTGCGTCGTGCCCACGTAATAAATCAGAAAGCCCCCGTCTTTGATGCGTTGAGACCAGTCCAGTTCTTCGTAGTATAGGAAGAACCGTTCGGCAAAGCGACCGACCTTTTCAATTACCTCCCGCTTGACCAGCATGGCACAGCCGTGAGCAAAATTAGTAACGCCCGACTGGTCGAATTTAGCTTCGTCTTTTTCGTTCAGTCCAATGGGCGTAGCCGTTCCCGTATAGGGGTTCATGGGGTTATAGCCCGCATATTGAACCACGTCCGGGTGATCAAAAAACTTGATTTTAGGACAGGTAACGCCAATGCGTGGATCGGTTGCAAAAGGCTTAAGCAAATCGTCCAGCAAGGAGGGAGGCATTTCGGTATCGTTGTTGACGATGAAGAAATAATCCCCATTCGCCGCCGTCATACCCAGGTTGTTGCCTCCCGTGAATCCCAGGTTTTCCTCACTCCGCACGATGCGGGTTCCGGGATACTCCTGCACATCCAGAACGGATTGGAGCGTTTGCCGGGAAGCATTATCTACAATAATAATTTCATAATTGGGATACGTCAGGAAACGGCTGGACTCCAGAAACTGACGGGTAACCTCAGCCTGATTGTAATTGATGGTTACAATCGAAACCTTAGGCAGACTTGAACTCATAACGAACGGACGGTTTGATAAAAATTGGCGGAATGTATGGGTGACTTCGACGGGTAATTCAGCAGTTACTTCTGAGACAATCGTCTGAATTCTACAGCCATACGCTTTTTGAAAGCTTTCAGAACGCCTCCGTCCCGGTTCAGCACCCGGTCGTCCGTCCAGACGTGAGCTCCTTTCGTAACGTGTTTAAGCTTGCCTTTATCCAGCAGGGTCATGGCCATCCAGCCGTCTTCGCAGACGCCCTGAGCGGCTACCGTTCCCTGATGTCCTGCGTCCACCCGAAATCCCCCTACGTCCAGTCCATCACTGCGACGAAAGGCAAAATTGAACCCCAGCACATTGATGTACTCAAAACCTTTCCAGCGACGAAGTTTGAATCCGGCATGAGAAACGGTTTCGTGTAACATCAGGGCCGCTCTTGAATTAACCGCACTGGGTAAAAAGGAATAGGTCCCATAGGTACAGGAAAATTCAGGGGTGGTCAGGGGTTCTACCAGACTGTCAATCCAGGTGGGAGGATAAATGCAGTCACAATCGGCGTTGAGCAGGTATTTCCCCCGGGCAGCCTCCAGACCGGCCTGCCGGGCGTGACCTATACCCTGCTGCGTTACCAGCACGGATTTCACTCCGCAGGCATCCAGCAAAACCTGCGTACGGTCTTTGGAGTTATTGTTAGCGATGATGAGTTCCGTTCGAAACCGGGTTTTCTGATTGGCCAGCGAAGACAGCGTGTTCAGAATGGTTCGTTCCTCGTTGTAGGCGGGGATCGCAATGGTTACCTCGGGATCGTCAACCTGAAACTTAGAGAGTCTGGTTTTCAGATCATTAAGAAGTGAAGGATCGGGATTTTCGGCGGAGTAGCTAAAACGGTGCTGCAACAACCAGGCGGGAAGTAGATGCATACACAAATATTAAATAAATGAGTGAAAAAAAGAGAAAATAGTACACAATTTATTGCATGATTAATATTAAATTGCCTTTCATTTGTTAATGATTACCTCTGCTCTATTTGTAACATCCCAAATTATTTCACTATGTCAAAAAAAATGGCTGAAACGTAGAATCCTCTAAAAGGGTTTTCGAGCGACTATGTCCGCCAGCAAAGTTGAGATGAAATCACCATTACTTGTAGCAGCAGTGCTTTGTGGAGCACTAAGCCTTTCCTATGGAGCTTCTCCAGCTCCCTCACCCCACCTTTATAAGCCTTTACCCGCTAAGATTGAGGCTGAAAACTATGATGCCATGAGCGGTATTCAGACCGAGTCCACCAGCGATGTGGGGGGCGGTTTGAATGTCAGCTGGATTGATGACAACGACTGGCTGGATTACCAGGTTAGTGTTCCTGCTGCCGGGGTCTATACATTCAGTTTTCGGGTGGCCAATAGTTATGGGAACGGACAAATTCAGTTACAGACTTCCTCAGGAAGCGTACTAGCCTCCCTCAGTGTTCCCCAAACGGGCGGCTGGCAGGGATGGACCACCATCAGCACCACCGTAAACCTGCCCGCTGGCCAGCAGACGCTTCGCGTATTTGCCAAACAGGGAGCCTTTAATTTTAACTGGTTCGAAGTCAAAGCCTCTAAACCAGTTCCGGCCAAAATTGAAGCTGAAGATTACGATGCCATGCTGGGCGTGCAGACCGAAACCACCAGCGACGCAGGCGGAGGACTTAATGTAGGCCGAATCGATACGGGCGACTGGCTGGATTACAACATTCTGGTTGCGGCGGCGGGTACCTACACCCTGAACTTTCGGGTAGCGAATAGTTACGCCGATGGTCGTATTGAAGTACAAAATGGCAATGGTACCGTCCTGAAAACCGTAAGTGTTCCCCAAACGGGCGGCTGGCAGGTCTGGTCTACCATCAGCACCACCGTAACGCTGCCCGCTGGCAGCCAGAAGTTACGTCTGTTTATCAAACAGGGTGACTGGAATTTCAACTGGTTTGAAATTACTACCGCCACTACCAGTCCGGCTCTTTCGCAGGCTCTTCTTACGTTTCCTGCTATTGCGGATAAAACCGCAGGTGATCAGCCTTTTGGACTCAATGCCACCAGTAACCACAACGAATCCCCCATTACTTATACCTCGTCGAATCCCGCTGTCCTTTCGGTTTCGAACGCAACGGGAACCTGGAAAGCGAGTGCCCTGACTGCCGGAACTGCTGTTCTCACAGCATCACAGGCGGCCAGTACGCATTACGCGGCCGCAGGAGATGTATCGGTTGGTGTGACTGTAAAGGCCAGTCAGACGGCTCCGGTTACGCCTCCGGTAGTAGTTACCCCTCCCGCTACACCTACCTCTTCCGAGGTAGCAGGCACGAAGATTACCCTTGATCCCAAACGCTGGTATCAGATCAATAATGTCAGCAATGGACTGGAAGGTCTGTTCGATGGCATCACGGACGTTGCCGTGAATACGGGCTGGGGTAAAATTCTGAACAATTTTGATGCCTATTATCCTTTACAGGACGGAGAAAGCCTGACGATTCAAAGCATTCGGTTTTACGATGGCGAGGGTTCCATGAAAGCGAATCCTGTTACCTTATCCATTATTGATGAAAACTGGAATCGTATCCCCATCGCTACCTTCACGGGTGAACGATACAATGACTGGGTGGGTCCTTACCCGGATCGTTACGCCACGTTCACACTGGACGCCCCTATTGCCAATGCCCGATATCTGGTTTTGAATGCCTGGTATCAGTATCCGAACGAAATGGAACTCTACGGAACTCATCAGGCAGCAGCGACCCGGCTAGCGTCAGCCCCGCAGAAATCCGTAAAGCTGAAAGATATGTTTGGCATTAACGCCTTTGAATGGGATTTTGAAGATGGACAAAATCCGACGGTTATTAATGAGACCAAGCTCAAAGCGGTTAAGAACTTCTCGGGTATCCGTCATTACATGGACTGGGAAAAATTAGAGTCAACCGAAGGAGGCTATACCTTTAACCCGGTTCACAGCGGCGGCTGGAATTACGACCTCATCTATGAACGTTGTAAAGCGGAAGGTATTGAGGTGCTGGCGTGTCTGAAAACCATTCCGAACTGGATGCAGGCGACCTACCCCGAAAATGAGCGTGACTCAGAAAACATTCCCCTCCGCTACGGAAAAGATCTGAACGATCCCGCTTCTTACATTGAACAGGCTAAAGTTGGTTTCCAGTATGCGGCCCGTTATGGAAGCAATACCAACGTGGATCCTTCCCTGCTCAGCGTAAACAGCAGTCAGCGGTGGACAAATGATGGGATCAATACCGTAAAAATTGGTTTGAACCTCATCAAGTACATTGAGTGCGAAAACGAACGCGACAAGTGGTGGAAAGGCCGCAAAGCCTATCAGACCAGCCGCGAATACGCGGCAAACCTGTCGGCTTTCTACGATGGCCACAAGAACACGATGGGTTCCGGTGTAGGAATCAAGAATGCCGATCCTAACATGAAGGTGGTCGTAGCGGGTCTGGCGGCTGCTTCCGTGGATTACATCAAGGGAATGATCGACTGGTGCAAAGAGCACCGGGGGTATAAGGCCGATGGCAGCGTAAACCTTTGCTGGGACATCATTAACTATCACCTCTACTCGGACGACGGTGCCATGATGCAGAATGGCATGTCTTCCCGCGGAGCGGCTCCTGAAATCACCCGCGTGGGTCAGATTGCCAGTGAATTTAACACTCTGGCTCATCAGCAGTCGCAGGGTATGCCGGTCTGGGTAACCGAGACGGGCTACGACCTCAATCAGGGCAGCCCCCTGAAAGCAATTGCGATTGGTAATAAAACAGCCATTCAAACGCAGGCCGACTGGATTTTACGGACCTCCTTACTCTACGCCCGTGCCGGTATTGAGAAAGTGTTCCTGTATCAGATGTACGACGATAACTTCCTTTCGCCCACGCAGTTTGGTTCCATGGGTCTGATCAATACCGACCAGACGCGTAAACCAGCGGCCGATTACATTCATCAGGTTCATGCAAAATTTGGTGAGTTCAGTTACCAGTCTACGCTTCAGAATGACCCCATCGTGGATCTCTACAAGTATCAGAATCAGTCCATGTATATGCTGGTTGTGCCTGATGAAAAAGGCCGGACGGCTAGTTACGTTCTGAATCTGAACGGAGCCACTACGGCCCAATTGTATAAACCCGTCATCGGCAGCGATGCCATGCAGGTGACGACGCTGACGGCTACGGCGGGTAAAGTAACGATTCCCGTTACCGAAACGCCGGTGTTCGTGGTACCGGGTCCGGCGGCTTCAACGGGTGGCCGGGTGGCCGCTGAAGCTTCAGCACCGATTTTAAATCCTTCGCTGAGCAGTTTGAAGCTATTCCCGGTACCCGCCATTGATTTCGTTGAGATTTCGCTGGAAAATGACACCACCATTCCCGTTGAGCTTTACCTCTATGATTCGGGATTGGGCCGTAGCATTAAACAGCAGCTCCATAAAAAAGACGGTTATACTTTCCGGCAGAAACTGGATGTCTCTTCGCTTAATAAGGGCGTGTATCTACTTGAAATTCGCCAGGGCCAGGAACGTGTGATGAAGAAGTTCATCAAGATGTAATAAAAAAGCAAAGGCTCCGAAATTCGGAGCCTTTGCTTTTTTTATAAATCCCTCGAATCAATCTTACTGAGCCCGGCGGGCTTTTTCCCATATGCCCGAAGAAACCCCGCTTTTATACCGGAAATAACCCAGAATGGCACACCAGTTCATAAAGGAGAAGTAATAGGGAACGAACAGGGCTTTGATGCGAAGCTTCCGGTTTTCGAAGTAATAGCCCAACAGAGCCGCTCCATAAAAACCCACCTGAGCCACTAGCATGGCTTTATAAAACCAGCCATCCGCTACAAAAGCCAGCAGCAGATTAATCAGAAAAATGAGCGGTAAGGCAAAGGGAGCCACTGCCCAACGCATGACCCGGTGGGAAATGTACTGAAAAGACAGCCATCCGTAGCGGAACACATTCAGAAGGTGGGGCAAACGGGCAATGGACTGAAAGCCACCCGAAGCAATGCGAACCTTACGTTTTTTCTCGTCACCGATTGAAAACGAAGGTCGCTCCAGAGCATAGGCTTCGGGGTCATACACCACGCGAAAACCACGACTGGCGATTCGCAGGGAAATCATAAAGTCGTCGAGCAGGGTGTCTTTTTCAACGTGTTCATACAGCTCCGTGCGGATGGCAAACAACTCTCCCGCCGCTCCCACGACGCTGTTCAGATCCGTATCCAGTTTCTTCAGAAAAGATTCGTACTTCCAGTATAAGCCTTCCCCGGCCCCGGCCGCTGCTTCGTTATCAAAGGTCTGAATTCGTTTTTCTCCCGAGACGGCCCCCACTATCGGATCGGCAAAATGCCGAACAATATTGGCAACCGCATCCGGATTGAGATTGGTATTGGCATCGGTGTAAATCACCAGCGGCGTATGGACCTGCTGCATGGCCAGGTTAATGGCTTCAATTTTTCCACGACGCTCCGTTCCACCCATCACGCTGATCCTCGGACTGGAACCGTATTGCTGTTGCAGCCATTCGGTACTGCCATCGGTTGACCCTTCCGTGACGAAAAGAATCCGGAGGCGATCTGCGGGGTAGTTGAGCTGAAGGGAATTCTGTACCTTCTCCGAAAGGCAGTTCATTTCATTGTATGCCGGAATGACCAGCGTCACAGAGGGCTGATAGTCCGCTTGAAAACGGCTTTTTTTCTTTCCTTTTACTTTGACTAAAAGCCACAGGAAAATACCATAACCCAGATAGGTATAAAAAACGAGAAAAATCAAAAGCCAGAACAGGCTTTCCAGAAAGAGTTGCATAAGCGTTGGCGGACAAACTGCGAATGGGTAAAGATACTTGAGACTTTTTTATGGTATACGTTTAGAGCTGAATTATAGCGATTTTTTAACCTTCAACGGACTTTTAATCTTTTCTAGAACAGGAAAATGAAATAATGTGTTTGTACTGAATCAATTGCTACCTATTTTTGCAGCCAGTCCCTGACATCATTCTCCTTATGAAGCGAGTACAAACGATTTTATCCGTTCTTATGCTGGGTAGCCTGCTGGCTTCCTGTTCCTATCAAAACGCGAACACCATCGAACAACCTGACGTTCGTAAGAACAACAAAACTGTTTATGGCGTTTCTCCTGATAGTGCTGCTGCACAGTTGAAGCAAAACTGGCCTGATAAAGAAGGTGTAGCTCAACGTGCCGAAGATATTCGTCTTAAATTATTGTCTGAAAAGGGTTCTACTCACAATTAATCCTTTTTCGGAACAGTTATACATGAAAAGCGGTACTCTCTACTCGGCAGTACCGCTTTTTTTGCATTCAGGAGATTGTGCGTAATTTCGTAACTTTTCGCTGCTCTGATTGTTATTACAAAACATAAAAAAACCTTTAACAATGAATATCGCGTTAGTAACAGGCTCTGCTGGTCTGATTGGTAGTGAATCCGTTTCTTTCTTCGCAGATAAATTTGATCAGGTCGTTGGCGTTGATAACAACATGCGTCAATACTTCTTCGGTACAGATGGTAATACGGACTGGAACCGCAACCGTATTCAGGAAAAATACCCCAATTACCTGCACCGCACGGCAGACATTCGTTCGGTTGAAGAACTCGAAGTGATCTTCAAGGAGTTTGGTGCTGACATTAAGCTGATTGTTCATACTGCTGCTCAGCCTAGCCACGACTGGGCCGCCCGCGAGCCTTTCACGGATTTCTCCGTAAACGCCACCGGTACACTGAACCTGCTGGAAATGACTCGTCTTCATTGCCCTGAAGCCGTTTTCATTTTCACTTCTACGAATAAAGTCTACGGTGATAACCCTAACTTCCTTCCTTTAGTGGAGACCGAAACCCGCTGGGAAATTGCCGAAGATCATGCGTATTACGAAAACGGAATTGACGAACACCTGAGCATTGACCACACCAAACACTCCCTGTTCGGTGCTTCTAAAGTAGCGGCTGACGTACTGGTGCAGGAGTACGGCCGTTATTTCGGTTTGAAAACGGGCGTCTTCCGTGGCGGCTGTCTGACCGGCCCCAACCACTCCGGAGCTCAATTGCATGGCTTCCTTTCGTACCTGATGAAATGTGCGATTACCGGTAATTCCTATACGATCTTTGGTTACAAAGGCAAGCAGGTTCGGGACAATATCCACGCTCACGATTTAGTGAACATGTTCTGGCATTTTTACCAGAACCCACGGGCCGGGGAAGTCTACAACGCCGGTGGTGGTCGCTTTGCCAACGTTTCCATGCTGGAAGCCATTAAGGTTTGTGAAGAAATCACTGGTAACACCATGAATTACACGTATTCGGATACCAACCGGATCGGTGATCACATCTGGTATGTTTCCGATTTATCGAAATTCAAGGCTCATTATCCCGGCTGGAACTGGACTTACGACATCAAGTCTACGCTTTCGGAGATTCACGACGGTATTGCTGAACGTCTGCGTCACGCCTAAGAATTATCTTTACGATTACAGAAAACGCTGGCCTGAGAAGCCAGCGTTTTTTTGTGCATGAATAAAATTGCTTCAATCCTTATATTTGCCAAAACATTATTACCGATTTTTATCTTTATACTACTGTCACTCAGGATCATCCTTCCCCTTTTATGAAACTTAGCGTCGTCATTCCCGCCTATAATGAGCAGGATTCTATTTCCGAGACTTTGCTTTCGTTATACAAAACGTTAGCCCGGGAGGGAATTGAACACGAAATTTTTGTTACCAACGATAACTCCAAAGACAATACCTTACAGGTGTTACAGCAGTTATCCCTCCAAATTCCCACACTTCATTACGAAACCAACCTGGGCCCTAATGGCTTTGGGTATGCCGTGCGTTATGGTCTGGAGCGTTTTTCGGGGGATTGCGTAGCCGTGATGATGGCCGATTTATCAGATGATCCGGAAGATCTGGTTAAGTACTATTACAAAATGCGGGAAACGGATGCGGATGCCGTTTTTGGATCCCGCTGGATGAAGGGTGGCAAGGTTATTGACTATCCCGCCCTGAAAAAAACCATCAACCGCGTAGCCAACATGATCATCCGGATGATGATCGGCATTAAGTACAACGATACCACCAACGCGTTCAAATTGTACAAACGCGAAACGATTGAAGGCATCAAGCCTTTTCTGTCTCCTCACTTCAATTTAACGGTAGAATTACCTCTCAAAGCCTACGTACGGGGATATTCGTTCGAAATCGTTCCTAACTCCTGGACGAACCGGAAATACGGTGAATCCAAGCTGAAAATCAAGGAAATGGGTAGCCGTTATTTCTTCATTCTGCTGTATTGCATGATTGAAAAATTCTTTTCCCGTGGCGATTTCATGAAGAAAAAATCAGCTAAAACTACCTCAGTAAGTCGGTAAGTTTTCAGCGGCCGCCGCTGCGGTGGTCTGGTTACAGTTTTCAATTCCACTGATGAATTATAAAAGAAAAGACCGGAGATGAATCATCTCCGGTCTTTTCTTTTTGGTACTGTTATCCACAAACAACTAATAACCAACAACTCTATTTCCTTTTATAAAAGACAAAGCCATTTTCGGAGCCTATTTTCCGGAGTTGCGGCATGGTATCGGTTTCCGCTTCGAAGTAATTCTTAGTGATGACATAGACGGGCTTATCTACTTCAGGACTGCGTAAGGCCCAGTCATCCTGCCAGCTGCTCAGGTGACGACCGGGCTGCTGACGGGCGTAGAAGAACGGAGCATAACTGCGGTATCGGTACGTGACAATGTAACAGTCTTCGCCCTGCCGGGCTTCCAGAAAGCGAATCGCGGCGGCCTGCGAAATTCCTTCGATGCGGTTAATGAAAAAGCCGAGGGTTAAGGTTACAAAAACGGCCGTTCCCAAAAACAGGGTACTGACGCCTTTCGTGTATTCCTGCCGATTGAAGAAGTATAAACCGAAGGCCAGGACGAGGGCCAATACAACTCCGGGCGTGGCCTCCCAGCCCGTCCAGTTAATTCTGGCGTTGAGGTTGGCAACGGCAAACTTATCATTCGCAATCTGAACCTGAATCCAGTCGATGTGGTTAGATAAGATGGGGGCGGCAATCGTCAGGAGAACAAAAATCCCCCCCGAAACCATCAGACTTACTTTCATCCAGGTAGTAAATTTCACCCGTCCTTCCCACATCCATTGCAGCGTCAGAGCCGCCAGATAGGTCAGCGGGAAGTAACACATCGAAGAGTAATGAACAATCTTCGATTTTACGATGGTAAAGAGAATCAGAACGACCCAGAACAAAATCACCATCCACTTCTGATAATCCCGCTGGTAATCCGTCTCGCCCGACTGACTCCGGAAGGTCAGTGCCCGCAGGGCAAACGTACTCGCCGGAAAACAGCCGAAGAAGAGAATAACGAAATGATATCCCGGGAACCCGCCGTGTCCGGCATCGGGAGTCGAGAATAATCGGTAACTGTATTTGATAAACTCCTGAAGGTACCAGAAGCCATTTTTATACGTCTCGATTCCGTACCAGATGGCCGTTACCAGCGAAGTCATCAAGGCAAAAATGATGAACTGCAACGGACTGATATAGAATTTGAACCCGTTCAGAACGAAATACACGCCCAGCGTCAGGGAAACGATGATAAAAGCCACCGGGCCTTTGGTCAGCATACCCATTCCAAGCAAAAATCCACCCAGCAATAAGTAAAACCACTGTCCCCGGGGCAATCGAATGGTAAAACGATCTTTTTTCCAGCGAAAGAAAATGACGCCATTCAGTCCCAGGAAAATCCAGAGGTTAAACCAGGGGTCAATGATACCGGAGCGGAAGTATAAATGCGGCAGAATAGAGCCCAGGTAACAAGCTACCCAGGTAAGACCAAACCGACGATTAAAAAGCTTTTCTCCCAGGTGATAGAGCAGGATCAGCGTAATGATTCCACAAATGGCATTCGGGAAACGGGCCGCAAACTCACCCACCCCAAAAATTTGCATGGCTAAGGCCTGAAGCCAGAAGAAAAAAGGTGGTTTTTCCCAGAAAGGCTGGAAATCGATGTGAACGCGTAAGTAATCCTTGAGAACGATCATTTCCCGGGCGGCTTCGGCGAAATTGATCTCATCCCAGTCGAACAGGTGAACGTTTCCTAAAAATGGAATAAAAAACACGCCTGCCACGAGGGCAATGACTAGAGAAGTAGTGAAGCGATTCATACGGAAGGTTACCCCGATTCAGGGTAGCTTGTGGCCTTTCAGAGTTTAATACCTGTTTGCAAATACGCTGATCAAACCGCAAAAGTATGCTTCCGGGGGGAGTTTTCCTGAATACGAAGGGCTTATTTAAAGCTCTACAGCCATAAGCACGATAAACTGGCTCCCTGCGTATCTTTTCCTTCGTAAAAAGTGGTGTCCTGTACCATTAATGTTCGCCCATCAGAACCCAGATTCCAGAGCTCACCCCGCAGAAAGACACCCATGCCCCGCTTGATGTTGGCTTCCTTACGGGCCCTTCCCACAAAGCTGTATTTCTCCCAGGCTTCTTCTTCGGTGATCTTTGAAATGTCTTCGCGGGCATCCGCCGGGGTCAGGTATTCTTTGTAGCCCGACCAGGAAACCTGGAAGAAGTTGTTTAAGGTGATGATCGAAGGCACGGCAATCAGGGACGGATTCTTGTCACGAATGGCCGAGTAGGCTTCGGAAAACCAGGAATCCTGATTGATTAAGACCGTCAAATTACCCGCGGGGGTTTCGGTTACGGGCAGCTCACTGATTTTTCCGGGCGTAATAAACTTCCGCTCCATCTCGCTCAGGTGAGTTTTGCGAACCAGTCCACCCAGGGAACCGTCGGGAAGGAATACACCCGAGACGCTGTATAGTGGTCCCTGTTCTTCAAACATTAGCTTCTGCTCACGAATGGAGGGGTTCGGTAAGGTGATGGTCCCGGCCACAATGGTTACGTCATAGGTACTGGCCAGGTGAGAAAAGGTCTGCTGATAGATGTTGGCCATGTCCATGGCCTTCATGGATACCAGAGCATAACTGGCCTGGTCTTTAATATCTTCGGGAGCCTGCATCCGGGACGACAGAAACGAGAAATAGTTACTGTATTTCAGTGTTTTCATCGCTTCGTCCAGACGCTTGGTGGAATAGACTTCCTTTTTTTCACCGGCCACCAGAAGCCATAACCCAATGTTTTCGGGTAAAACGACCACGCTTTTCCGATTCAGCCAGCCTTTGCGACGAGCCTCGACAAAATACCCATTGAGTTTCTGAAAAAAAGCTTCTTCGCTGGAGTAATCAACCGACAACATGTAGGGCTGAATGCCAATCAGATTGCCCCGACCGGAATCCCGGCCGACTTCAACGAAGGATCGATATTGCACATCCGCCGGAGGTATCGCAATATGTCGGTTTCTATTCGCCCAGATAACGTAGAATGCCCAGCTCAGCATCAGGGTTCCGGCTATGATCAGTGTACTTTTTTTCAACATATAACCTCGTTGAAGTATATCGTTAGGAGCTCTTCTACTATAAGTTGACAATCAGACAATAAAACTCACTAAAGTTTAAAGATCTTTCGTAATTACATCATTTTTCCCTTATAAAGAGGATGCTTTTACTCACGATCTGATCAAAAGATCTTTTCTGGACTCAAGGTTCGGGTCGCAGGTTCTGGAGAAAAGCCCCCAGCTCCATCAGCCAGGCTACCCCCAGGTGCAGAGCGATGCCTCCCCAGATGGTTCGGCTTTCATAAGCCAGTACTCCCAGAATATATCCTCCCAGAACCGACCCTATGGTTTCTCCCAGCGGTTTGCCAAAATGAATACAGGCGTACACCGCCACCATGGGTAATACGGCCCCCCGACCCAGAATCCGGGCCATTCCAATAACCAGAAAACCCCGGATGAGTAACTCGGTAGAGATAAAATCAAAGCCATAACAACCTTCAAAGATCAAAGCCGTTACCCACTTCGGAACCTTCAGCGTTTCAGCGGCCCCCCAACCTTTATAGATGGGATAGGTTTCCAGAAAACTGGGCTGAAACGAGGCCCAGCCAATCAGGGGGATCATGCCAAGCAACATCAGTCCGTACATCTTCAGACTGGCTCCATCGGAGCGAAAGCCGTAGAAGTACGACGACTGCCGGTCGATCCAGCGGTAAAAGATCCCGAGCGGTACCCAGACGGTAAGAACGGAACTCAGGTTGGAAAAACAGTAATGAGCGAAACTGTAAACGGGAACGAACGCTGGTAAGGCAGTAAGTCGCTGATAGCCGCTGAAATCCTGCCACCAGGCCATGACGATCATTCCGAACACCCCGAAAAGCCAGAACCGGCTGCTTTTGAGAATGGACTGCTTTCCGTGCGAAAAAAGCCAGAAGGCAGCTACACTGAAATAGACGGTTGCGTCCAGCAGAAAAAACAAAACCAGACGAATCCAGCTTCCCCGGTAACTGTCAATGATACTATCCTCGAGATCAAGGGTATAATTCAGCGTTATCCAGCCAGCCAAATACAGAAAGGTTACTCCGTAAAGTGAAGAATTGAAGTCGGCCCGGATAAAATCAGTCAGGTAGGTAACCAGTTTTCGCATGGGATTTGTCATTCGCAAACGAAAAAAAGGCCTTGACAGGAAATTGCCAAGGCCTTTTTCTACTTCTAATAAAAATTAGAATTGAGCTCCTACTTCTTTCAGAACGGCTTCAATACCTTTCTTGTTGATCGTACGGATCGCCTGCGTAGAAAGTTTGATCTGAACCCACTCACCCGTAGAAGGGATGAAGAATTTCTTCGTCTGAAGGTTCGGATAGAACTTACGTTTCGTTTTGTTGTTGGCATGCGAGACGTTGAAACCCGTCTGCGTTTTCTTGCCCGTGATTTGACAAACCCGTGCCATAGTAATACAATTTATAAGTTATCGATGAACCGGAAAACCCGGCTTAATTTCTTGAGAATCAGCTTTATTCAAGCAGTTCTGTAAAACGAGTCGCAAAGATAGTTTTTTCTTGGGAATCAGCCAAATACAGGCTTGATATTTCCGGTAAAATCAGCAAATATCCCTTACTTTTTTTCTTATTGCATCCGGGCGGAGAAATCCGTGCCTTTCTCCAGACCCGAAACATACAGATACTGCGTAGGCAGGGCAAAGGCAATGCCTCGTTGCTGAAGCTCTTCGTAAATACGAATGTTTACCCGCTGATGCACGTTCATGTAAACGGTATAATCCGAATCCAGTACAAAGTAAACAATCTCATATTCAAGACCATAGCTTCCATAATTCATGAAATGAGCCCGATCAAAACGAACGGGACTCTGCTCCTCCACTACCTGCTTCAGCATGGCGGATACTTCGGCCAGGCGGTTCACCGGCGTTTTATAATCAAGCTGAATCTTGAACACCACCCGCCGCTGCTGCATATTCTTGTAATTGTGAATACGCGAGCCCGTCAGGTCACTGTTGGCAAATACCAGCATTTCACCGGAAAGGCTTTTAATGCGGGTGGTTTTTAAACCGATGTAATCCACCACCCCCATTTTCTGATCAATGATGATGAAGTCGCCCACTTCAAACGGACGGTCAAAGAAGATAACGAAGTAGTTAAATACGTCACCTAAAATATTCTGGGCCGCCAGAGCAATGGCGATACCCCCAATACCCAGACCGGCAATGATGGTGGATACATTATAACCCAGATTATCAATCAGAAAGACAATGCCCAGGATCCAGATGATGCTGTTAATGATGAGCATCAGCCCACCCATTTGTTTTACTTTCTCTTCGCCCTGAGCCTGTCTTCGCAAATTGGCCTGTAATACCAGCAGGATGGCCGACGAAAGAATGCGAATGACGAGGATGGTGATGATAATCGTGGTGGCCGTCGTAACGATTTTATCCACCTTGCGGGAAAGACGCAGAAAATCCAGGGCAAAGTAGACGACCGCGAAGTTCAGAGCAGGTATGCCGAAACGATCCATACTGTCAACGAGGTAATCGTCGAAGTAACTCTTGGTACGACTGGTCAGAACTTTCAGGCGGGTTAATATGTACTTTTTGAAAAGACGCACCAGCACCAGCCCCAGCAGGATGATGCCCAGCGTGATGACGTAATCCTGAACCGTATTTCGCCAATAAACTTTTTGCAGGAAATCCAGATTAATCATAAGTCTTGTGTCATTCTTGAAGTCAAAAGAGCTGAGACTCCCGACTTAAACATGGGAAAAAATCAGCCTTCGAAGGCGGTAAATGAGGGGTAAAACAAACGAAAAAATTCCGAAAGATACTGTGCCAGGAAAGGCAAACCCAGGCGGGGCACTCTGCATTTTATAAGTTTTCAACCCCTTTTTACCCTGAAACCCGACTCTGAGACTTACTTTTGAAGCTCATCCGTTTTTCTTAGATTTTTCTTTTCAGTCGTATGACCGCTGGTCTTCGTTCGCCCCTGGAGTCTGGTCTCCAACGCCATTTCAACTGGTTACTAGTGCTCGGAATTATTCTGAACGCTTTGGGACTCTTCTCGCCTATTCTGGAAACCGACGGCACGCTGTACGCCGCCATTGCCAAGAATATGGCTCAGGCTAACGATTTCGTTAATCTGACCCTCGAAGGGGACGACTGGCTGGACAAACCCCACTTTCCGTTCTGGGTCACAGCGATTAGTTATAAAATTTTTGGATACACTTCGTTTGCCTACAAGCTACCACCCTTCCTCTTCTGGCTGGCGGGAGCTTATTACACCTATCAGCTGGCCCATTTGCTTTACTCGACGACCGTTGCCCGACTCGCCGTTCTGTTCTACCTGACGGCCGAGCACCTGCTGATCTCGAACGTTGATGTGCGGGCAGAACCTTACCTGACGGGCATGGGCATTGCCAGCGTCTACTTCTTTTACCGAGCCTACCGCAATGACAAACTCTGGAATATTTTCTGGGGATCAGTCTGGACGGCCGCCGCCATTATGACCAAAGGGCTTTTCGTCATCATCATCATCGGTGCGGGCTTCGTGATTGAATGGGTCGTGAAGGGCGACTGGAAACAGTTCATTTCGCCGAAATGGTATCTGGCGATTGTTCTCACGGCTCTCTTTTCAGTACCCGAGCTTTATACCTTATACGTTCAGTTCGATTTACATCCCGAAAAAGTGGTATTCGGAAAAACGGGCGTTTCGGGCCTTTATTTCTTTTTCTGGGAAAGTCAGTTCGGACGGTTTATGAATACCGGCCCTATTAAGGGCAGTGGCGATCCGCTGTTTTATACGCATACCCTGCTCTGGGCCTTTCTGCCCTGGTCGGCCTTATTATACGTGGCTATTTTCACGCGGTTATTCAATAAAAACGGCTGGAAAGATCGGGAATACGTGGTGGTGGGTACGTCGGTATTTTCCTTTCTTATCTTTTCGGCGTCCAAATTCCAGTTACCCCATTACCTGAACATCCTGTTCCCCTTCTTCAGCATCCTGACTGCCTTTTATCTGGCTCAAATCACCCACGAGTCAACGACGAAACGAGTTATTTACTTTCAGTATTTCGTTGCTATCATTCTGTTTTTAAGCACTTTACTGGGCATTTATCTCATCAATATTAATAATGCCCTCGTAGTGGGAATCGTGGTGGCTCTGATTGCCGGGGGGCTGTTGTATTTCTTTCCGGCCAAAAGTATTACCAACGTCATTGTGTTGTGTTTCATGGCTTCCGTGCTGATGAATGGTATTTACAGTGCCGTATTGTACCCCGATATCATCCGTTACCAATCCGGAAATACGGCGGCAGATTATGTCAATGAACATCCGGAAATCAGAGGCGTAACAGTCATTCGTAATAACCCCATCAATTTTGCTCTGGAGTTTTACGCCAACGTACCTCACACGGCAACTTTGCTGGAAGAGTTACCTTCCATTCCCGCCGAAACCCCGCTGTTTATTGAAACCCCCTATCTGGATCAGTTACGTGAACGCGGCTACGAAGTCAAAGTGCTGAAACGCTTCCCGCATTACCACATCAGTAAGTTAACCATGAAGTTCATCAACACAAAAACCCGTCCGGCAGAGTTACAGGAGACGGCTCTGGTGGCGGTAACGAAGAAATAATCAACAACAAAGGCCCGGCAAATTCTGCCGGGCCTTTGTTGTTAATCTCCCTCTTCCAGTTCAAAGATGCTCTCCAGCGGTTTACCGAAATACTGGGCAATTTTGAGAGCCAGCACGGTAGAAGGTACGTATTTGTTGGCTTCAATAGCATTAATCGTCTGGCGGGACACCTGCACGGCTTCCGCCAGCGTGGCCTGAGTAATGTCTTTAATCGCTCGCTCTACGCGAATGGTATTTTTCATGCGTGTTTCCTCTTTTGTCTCAAATCATGGGCATTACTCGTTTTCTCTTTAAAAGAGAGGGTTGAATGTATAAAACCCAGTTAAAGCGGACGATGAAAATAATCAGCGTCGTAAAGACATTGTAGATCAACACATTAAAGTATTTAAGATCGTAGACCATCAGGGTTGCCAGAATAATAAAAACCGTGTTTAGTAATACACCCCACTGCAAGGATTCGAGCCGTACCTGAGCGACCCATTCATCTTCGACTTTTTCTTTCGAAAAAGCCACCAGAATTAATCCCAGTGTCAGGACGATGGTAATGATTTCGTCCAGAATATTAGTGGTTACAAAGCTCTGTTTGTTGAGGCTTTCATCGTCTATTACCAGCCATTTGGGAATTCTGACTTCAAAATACTTCGTGTAAGGTTCAAACTGTTCTATAAAATTCTCCCGACTCAGATACATGATACCGAAGATCAGGAATGGGACGGCTAACCACCAGCCTAGTAGTTTGCACCAGTGTGGAAAAAGAAAACGGGTTTTCATTGCAGTAAATAGTTGATAACAGAGGAAAGTTATTTTTACCAAATGTAAAATAAACTTTACTTAATGGAAAAATATTTTGTCAAATTATTTTATAAACAAAAAGGCTGATAAGGTTTGATCCTTACTAGCCTTTTTTGCTAACAACTAATAACTCTGCTACCAATAACTTCTATTATCCTACCACTTCCACCTTCACATTCAATTCTACTTCGTCCAGATCAACGGCAACGGCATCCACTAAGGTATCCAGTACATTCAGACTCAGAGCCTGAACCTCCGTACAGATGTACTCACGATTAGCTTCCAGAGCCGTTTTCACCAATTCTTCCGTCGTAGCCACGGAGATGGAGATTTTATCCGCTACTTCAAAACCGCTGTCTTTCCGCAGATTCTGAATCCGGTTGACAAACTCGCGGGCGATCCCTTCGTGACGTAATTCTTCCGAAATACTCACGTCCAGAGCTACCGTCAGGCCATTTTCCTGAGCCGTCAGGAAGCCGGGCAGATCTTCCGTCAGGATTTCTACGTCGGCTACGGTGATTTCGTGAGCTCCGCCTACGGTCAGCGTTCCGGCTTTTTCCAGTTCGGCGATATCCGCCGTACTCATGGCCTGAATGCCCGCCGCTACTTCCTTCATCTTCGGTCCAAATTTAGGACCCAGGGCTTTAAAGTTAGGCTTCACTTTTTTGTTCAGTACGCCCGAAGCATCATCCAGCAGTTCTACCGCTTTGACGTTTACCTCGGCCTTAATCAACTCTTCCACGCGGGCCAGACGCTGTTTGGTGTACTCGTTGAGCACGGGCACCAGTACCCGCGAGAGCGGCTGACGTACTTTGATTTTATTAATCTTCCGAATCGAGTGAACCAGCGAAGAAACCCGCTGAGCCAGCTCCATGGAAGCTTCCAGTTCAGGATCAATGTAGTTCTGATTAGCTGCCTGTAAGTCCGTCAGGTGTACGGATGCTACTACAGCATCACGATTACCAACCGTCAGATTTCGGTATAACCAGTCGGAATAGAACGGAGCAATCGGCGACATCAGCTGAGCTACTTTCAGCAGACATTCCTGCAAGGTTTCGAACGCGGCCCGTTTGTCGGTGGTTAATTCGCCTTTCCAGAAACGTCGGCGTGACAGACGAACGTACCAGTTCGAGAGATGATCAGACACGAAATCCTGAATCGCCCGTCCGGCTTTGGTGGGTTCATAATCGGCGTAGAAACCATCGACATCCTTAATAAGCGAATTAAGCTTGGAAAGAATCCAGCGATCCATTTCGCCTAACTGCTCGTAAGGCACGCGATTCGCCTCATCCGAGGTATATCCATCCAGATTCGCGTACAGAGCGAAGAAGTTATACGTATTCGTCAGTGTACCGAAAAACTTATTCCGTACTTCCGTTACGCCACCTTCCAGATTAAACCGCAGGTTATCCCAAGGGTTTGAGTTGGTGATCATGTACCAGCGAATCGGGTCGGTACCGTATTTACCCAGAGCCTCGAACGGATTGATGACATTGCCTTTCCGCTTGGACATTTTCTCGCCATCCTTATCCAGCACCAGACCCGTCGAAACGACGTTTTTGAAGGCGACTGAGTTATTCAGCATCCCCGAAATGGCGTGCAGCGTAAAGAACCAGCCCCGGGTCTGATCGACTCCTTCGGAGATAAAATCAGCGGGATAGCTCTTTTCAAAAATATCCTGATTCTCAAAGGGGTAATGCCACTGAGCGTAGGGCATGGCCCCTGAATCGAACCACACGTCAATCAGATCCAATTCCCGTTTCATTACTTTACCAGAAGCCGAAACGAAGTAAATATCATCCACGTAAGGACGGTGCAGGTCAAACTCTCCCGTGCCGACTTTCGCCAGGTAACTTTCATTGGAAGCTTTCTGCTCGGCGGTTAGAGCCGGACTCGACAGAGCATTCGTTAAAGCCGCTTTCAGCTCTTCAATGGAGCCAATGCACACTTCTTCGCCGTCTTCACTCCGCCAGATCGGCAGGGGCGTTCCCCAATACCGACTCCGGCTTAAGTTCCAGTCCACCAGATTTTCCAGCCAGTTTCCGAAACGACCGGTTCCTGTGCTTTCGGGTTTCCAGTTAATCGTCTTATTGAGAGCAACCAGTTCGTCCTTTTTAGCCGTAGTACGGATAAACCAGCTATCGAGTGGATAATACAATACGGGCTTGTCGGTTCGCCAGCAGTGTGGATAACTGTGGTCGAACTTCTGAACGTTAAAGGCTTTATTCTCGGTTTTCAGCAGGATTCCAATGCGTTCGTCTACAGAAAGGTATTTATCCCGGCCCTGCTTTTCGCGTTCAGTCTCCTTCTGCTCGTCCGACAAGTACTGTTCCTTGACAAACTCTTCGGCAAAATCGCTTACTTCCTTGACAAAACGTCCGCGTTTATCCACCAGTGGAACGTCCTTACCCGTCTCATCTTTCACCAGGATGGCTGGAATGCCATTCTGCTGAGCCACCCGGAAATCGTCCGCCCCAAAGGTAGGAGCCGTATGAACGACGCCCGTACCGTCTTCCGTGGTTACGAAATCACCCAGAATGACCCGAAATGCCGGAGCATCCGGTTGCACATAAGGCATCAATTGTTCGTACTCAATACCTTCCAGATGTTCACCTTTGAGGTCCATCAGGACTTTCCAGGGAATTACCTTATCGCCGGCCTGATAGGCCATTAAATCGCCATCCTTTCCTTTTTCGGGAAAATAAGCTCCTACCCGGTCTTTTGCACAAACCACATTAACAGGTTCGTGGGTATACGGGTTATAGGTCTGGATGAGCTGATAGGTAATGTTTTTACCAACGGTCAGGGCCGAGTTGGAAGGCAGGGTCCAGGGGGTAGTCGTCCAGGCCAGGATGTAGATATCGTCGCTGTCGGCGGCATCGAACAAATAACCCGACTTACCCGTCAGTTTTACCTTGAACTGAGCTACGATGGATACGTCCTTGATTTCCTTATACGTACCCGGCTGATTCAGCTCGTGCGAACTCAGTCCCGTGCCCGCCGCGGGCGAGTACGGCTGAATGGTATAGCCTTTATAAAGCAGACCCTGCTCATGCAAACGCTTGAGCAAATGCCAGACGCTTTCAATGTATTCGTTGTGGTAGGTTACGTATGGACTCTCCAGATCCACCCAATAACCCATCTTTTCAGTCAGGTCATTCCATTGATCCGTGTACCGCATGACGGTTTCCCGGCATTTGCGGTTGTATTCCTCCACGCTGATTTTTTTACCAATGTCTTCTTTGGTAATGCCCAGCTCTTTTTCCACCTGTAATTCGATGGGCAGACCGTGCGTGTCCCAGCCTCCCTTTCGCTTGACCTGACGGCCTTTCAGCGTCTGATACCGGCAGAAAATATCTTTGATGGAACGGGCCATCACGTGGTGGATACCCGGCGTACCATTGGCCGACGGGGGTCCTTCGTAAAATGTAAAGCTGGGCTTTCCTTCCCGCAGTTCAATGGATTGCTCGAAAATCCGGTTCTCTTTCCAGAACTGCCGGATTTCGTCGGCAACAGCGGCATAATCGAGGTTTTTGTATTCGGGGAAATTCATAATGGTATGGAAACAAAAGACAAGTGCAAAGAATCAACATTCTCAGCTGATTACTTCGTTCCCATCTTTATTGAGAAGACTATAGATTCACAAAAATAGGCGATTCAGCCGAGAAAAGATACGGATGAGCTTTAGTGGCTTTCAGGATTGTGTATTCCCGTGGAAATAATAGCAATGCAGACATGGGGAAGACCTGACATCCAAGCAGAAAATTCATCTTTATAAAGACTTTCATATGCTTCGTATTTCAGTACCGCCACCATTGGAAAGTTAATCTGACCTAAGATGTCAAAATGCTTATCATTACCCGCTAAGGCATTCGCTGACCCTGCGATATAACAATCAATAAATTCATTATCATCTGGATCAATCTCGATCAATTTTCATACGAAACCAGGTTCATTTAGGGCGTTAGGTAGTAATAACAAGTATCGGAGTATTACTTCTGTACGCTTTAGTGCGTATCTAATAGCTACGATTTCTTCCTATTCCAGCAGTATTTCTGTTGATACACACAGATCGAGCTTATCATTTTGTTAGAAAATAGGTTGAAAGCATTTTCTGAACGGCTCTCAAGTCTTTTTCTGACGGCTGAAACGAATAGACTTTTAAAACTTCCAGTGGTAATATGTTGATTTTCTCCCCCCTAACATTCGTAAGGTTTAAGAATTACAACTCTTTACCCCAACAAACCTTTTTTAATTTATAAACAGTTCCGTTAACTAATTCTCGCCCAGTTACTTTCATTTTCCCGCAGGTGATTCAACTGCCCGCGTATGGCCTGATTCTGGGGTAATACCAGTTCGGGATCTTCATTCAGAATTTCCTGGGCCGATTCCCGGGCGGCCTTCAGGATTTCACCGTCTTTGGATAAATCAGCCAGTAACAAATCCACTACGCCACTTTGCTGGGTTCCGGCCATGTCGCCGGGGCCGCGAAGGCGTAAATCGGTATCGGCAATGACGAAGCCATCATTGGTTTCGGTCATGACCTTCATTCGCGTGCGGGTCTCGGTGCTGAGTTTCAGGCCCGTCATCAGAATACAGTAACTCTGATCGGCCCCCCGTCCCACGCGTCCCCGCAACTGATGTAACTGCGAAAGACCAAAACGTTCGGCACTTTCGATGATCATTACGGAAGCATTCGGCACGTTAACCCCTACTTCGATGACGGTCGTGGCCACCATGATCATCGTTTCGCGGGCAATGAATCGCTGCATTTCAAAATCTTTGTCCTTGGCGGGCATTTTGCCGTGAACAATGCTGATCTGGTAATCGGGAAAGGCCCGGCTGACGCTTTCAAAACCATCCATCAAATCCTTGAAATCCAGCTTTTCGGACTCTTCGATCAAGGGATAAACGATATATACCTGTCGTCCTTTCAGTAATTCGTTTCGCACAAATCCAAAGACTTCCAGCCGGTGCTGATCTGATTTCCAGCGGGTTACAATCGGCTTTCTTCCGGGGGGTAATTCGTCAATTTGGGAAAGGTCCAGATCGCCGTATAAAGTCATGGCCAGCGTTCGGGGAATGGGCGTGGCCGTCATCACCAGAATGTGCGGATAGACCACTTCGTTTTTCTGCCAGAGTTTGGCCCGCTGAGCTACGCCAAATCGGTGCTGTTCATCAATCACGACCAGCCCCAGATTCTTGAACTGAACGATGTCTTCGAGCAAAGCGTGGGTTCCCACCACAATCTGGATTGAGCCATCGAGCAGGCCTTCGTGTAATACTCTGCGTTCTTTTTTGGGAGTCGATCCGGTTAATTTACCCATTCCCAGTCCCATAGCCTCTGCAAAGGGTAATAATCCCTTAAAATGCTGGTCCGCCAGAATTTCCGTGGGAGCCATTAAACAGGCCTGAGCCCCATTTTCGATGGCCAGTAGCATACAGATAAAAGCAACGATCGTTTTGCCGGAACCTACGTCTCCCTGCAAGAGCCGGTTCATCTGCTTGCCCGAACGCATGTCTTCAAAAATCTCCCGAATTACCCGCTTCTGGGCTCCCGTCAGATCGAAGGGTAAATGAGCATCATAAAAGTCCCGAATGAGCTGCGTTCCCGCAAAAACCTGTCCGGGATATTCCGTCCGACGAAGGATTTTCTGTTTGATTAACCGTAACTGATTGTAAAATAACTCTTCAAACTTCAGCCGGCGTTTCGCCTGATGAATGTGTTGTTCATTACCCGGCACATGGATTCCCCATAAGGCCTGAATTTTAGAAGCCAGCCGGTATTTTTCAATGAGAAAGGGCGGTAACGTCTCGCGGATGTTGGGTCCGGCCAGTTCCAGAATCTGCCGCTGCCATTTGGCAATGGCTTTCGCATCGACGTAACGTTTGCGAAGTTTTTCCGTCAGGTTATATACCGGTTGCCAATGGCCCCCTTTTTCGTTTTCAGCGGTCAGGATTTCCATTTCGGGGTGAACCATCTGAAATTTCCCGTTGAAGCTCGTGGGTTTTCCGTAAATGACGTACTGCCCATCGCGGTGCAGGGATTTTTCCATAAAAGAAATGCCCTGAAACCAGGCCAGCTCCATCGTACCTGAACCATCGCTGAACTGTGCCACCAGCCGGGCTTTATGTCCTTCGCCGATTACTTCCCAGTTCCGAAGCCGACCTTTGATCTGGGCACCGGGCAAGTCCTCCCGCAATTCGGCAATCCGGTAAAAACGGGTGCGGTCTTCGTAGCGAAAGGGATAATGCTGCAAGAGATCGCCGAAGGTAAAAATATTCAGTTCTGTATTTAGCAGGGCTCCTTTCTGCGGACCTACGCCTTTTAGAAATTCGATCTTGGTATCAAAAAAATTCGTTGTTCGCTCCATAGTATCATCATCTTCTCTATCGCCCGGGCTGGGAGGCTCCCGCCTCAGCCTTTCATCCTGAATTCCTTTCACAAAAATACAGTTCAGGGAATGCTTTTGGTCTCAAAATAGCTATTCTCCTTCGATAATTGCACGAGTAAAGGCCAGTTCGGCATAAATACGAACTTTGAATAGTGTAATTTAGATACTTTGGAATAGTAACTTCGTAATCTACCTTCCGTGGAAATCTGTTTCCAGATAAAATGAAGGCGAACCAGGTGACGTTTTTCCAAGGCGTTGACAGACTCCGGACCTATGAAACACTTATGTACCCTTCTTCTGATAAGTTTGTTGCTGGTGATTTCTTCGCAGGCCTGGGCCAATCACATTGTGGGCGGTAACTTCGAAATGATTGCTACAGAATCCGTACCGGGCAAATACAATCTTTATCTCAACCTTTTCTTTGACGAAGTGGGTGGGGCCAATACGCGTAAAGAACCTTCGATTGTGGTTTCCATCTTCCGAAAAAGTGACAACTTTCGAATGATTAACATTCGAATGAATCTCGAATCGACCACGCCTTTGCAGTATACCAATCCGAGTTGTGCGGAAGCCCGTAGTCTGGAAACATCTATTGTTCGTTATGCCGCTCCCCTGGAGTTATCCCCGGCCAGTTATGCCGACGATCAGGGCTATTACATAGCCTGGGAACGGTGTTGCCGCAATACTGCGATTGATAATATCCTCAGGCCGGGTAGTTCAGGTATTGTTTTCTATCTAGAGTTTCCGGCCTTAATGCGAAATGGACAGAACTTTCTGAATTCCTCTCCTTCTTTTACTTCTCCTAACGGGGAATACATCTGCACCAACAAGCCTTTTACGCTGAATTTCGGAGCTACCGACGCCGATGGTGATGTCTTACGCTATTCCATGGTGACTCCCTACATGGGTTATTCGACGCAGCTTCAGCCCAGTCCATCTTTACCTCAATCGAGTCCTTACCCGCCCTTACAATGGTCGGCGGGTTTTAGTGAAACGGCGGCCATTCCGGGTAACCCAGCCCTTAGCATCAATTCAGCCACCGGGGTTTTGAGCGTAACGGCTACCCAGCGGGGACTTTTTGTCTTCAGCGTTCAGGTAGATGAATACCGAAATGGACAGAAAATTGGCTCCGTTCGACGGGATTTCCAACTCCTGGTCGTGGACTGTCCGGATAACGCCCTGCCTGATCCCGTGATTACGTTAAAGGACAAGCCCAGCCAGCCCGTGAAAAATCTGGAAATCTGCGAAAATGGGTTTCTGGATTTAACCGCTCAGCAAATGGCGAATGCTTCGTATCAATGGCAGAAAGACGGTATTAACATTCCCGGAGCAACGACGTATACGTATCAGGCGAGTTCGCCGGGCGTCTATAAACTAGTGGTTAGTTCTACCTCGGTTTGTGCGGCCTCCAAATCTTCGGAGTCCGTAACGCTGGTTTTGAAAACCGGCCCCGGACCAGACATTAGCTCCAATGTTCCCCTGCCTTCCTGCGAAACGCAGCCCATTGTTCTTTCAACCGTTACCGGAAATTATAGTTATGCCTGGTCAAAAGACGGTCAGGCCCTTTCGCAAACGAATGCCTCACTTCCCGTTACTCAATCCGGGTTATACGCGGTGCGGGTCCAGAATCTGGATGACTTCTGTTATTATACGCCTTCCAGGCAGGTTGAAATCTATCCGACTCCCAAAGCTGAATTCAATCCTCAGCCCGGTTCCGGTCAGTTTTGTGCCTCTGACTCCGTAGCCCTCTTTGCCGCTACGGGAGCGGGTTATACCTATCAATGGTTCTTAAACGGCCAGCCCATCGCAGGAGCTACCCAAAATCGTTACCTCATTACGGCTTCCGGAACCTACACCTTCGAAGTACGAATTGGTTCGTGCTCGGCAACTTCCGCTTCCTTTACTGCTAATTTATACCCTGAGGTTATAGCCCGTATGCAGCCTATTCCTCCCATTTGCCAGAGTAATGTAACCAAATTGCCTCTGTCAGGTAGTCCGGCCGGGGGCGTGTTTTCGGGGCGTGGGGTGGTTGGTAATGAATTTGATCCCTCCCGGTCGGGCGTGGGATCTTTTCCGATTACCTACACGGTAACGAACTCATATGGTTGTAAAGCCTCGGCCCGACAAACCGCCGTGGTATCGGAAGCTCCTGCTTTATCTTTACCCGCCGAGGTAGGTATGCTTCGGGGCACTTCTGTAGTCCTGAAACCCCAAACCGCAGATAACCTGAGTTATGCGTGGACCCCACCCAGCGGCCTAAGTTCTTCTACTATTAAAAATCCCGTAGCCTCCCCTACGCAAACGACACGTTATACGCTGAAAGTCACGACGGATACCGGCTGCGAAGTGCAGGACGAGATTCTGGTGACGATTTGGGAACCCATTACCATTCCTAACGGTATTACGCCCAATGGGGATGGGAAGAACGATATCTGGGAAATGCCCGGCATTGAATATTATCCCGACGCTGACGTGCGGATTTTTAATCGCTGGGGTACGGAATTGTTTTTTTCCAGGGGGTATCAGACGGCTTTTGATGGAACCTATCAGGGTAAAAAATTGCCCGTGGCCACTTATTATTACGTCATTAAGCCCAATAATGGTCGCCCTCCGATTAGTGGCTCGCTGACGATCGTCTATTAATCTACGTTTTATGACTGCTCCTCTTACTGTTACGCTCGTTCAGGCGGATTTACACTGGGAAAACCCGACGGCTAACCGGGCCATGTTTGAAGAAATGCTGGCCGAGCTTACTGAACCTACGGATCTGATTGTGCTACCTGAAATGTTTACCACGGGTTTCACGATGAACCCGGCTCCGGTAGCGGAAGTAATGAATCTGACAACTACCCGCTGGATGAAGCAAATGGCGGCTCAGTATCAGGCCGTAGTGACGGGAAGTTTTGTCGTGCAGGAAAACGGGAAGTATTACAACCGTCTGGTCTGGATGGAGCCCGATGGTACTTACGATTTTTACGACAAAAGGCATCTGTTCCGCATGGGCAACGAACATGAACTCTACACCGCTGGAACTCGCCGGATCATTAAAAACTGGAAAGGCTGGAACATCTGTCCGCTGATTTGCTATGATCTGCGTTTTCCGGTCTGGAGCCGAAATGTGGATAACCAGTATGATGTACTGATTTACACGGCCAACTGGCCCGCCGTTCGCGAACCCGTGTGGAAAACGCTGTTAATGGCCCGAGCCATTGAGAATCAGTGTTATGTAGTCGGAGTTAACCGCATTGGTGAAGATGGCAATGGTTTGGTTCATTCAGGAGCATCTGGATTGATTAATTCCCGTGGGGAGTGGATAAGTTATCCACAATCCAAAGCCTTTATCCACAGCTATACCTTAGACCATGAGGAGTTATCCACATTTCGGGGAAAGTTTCCGGTTTCGCTCGATGGTGACAAGTTTCAGATTCTTTAATCCAGAAACGTGCCTTGCCGCTATGGTTGGTGAGGACACCAACCATTATGCTTTATGAATGGCTGGTGAAGACACCAGCCATGGCGGGAGAAGTTCCTTCTCTATAATTCTTAGGTTATTCCAATACTTTCGGTACCCGGAAATAATTCTCATCCCGCTTGGGAGCATTCAGTAATGCCTGCTCGTGGGTGATGGTCTGCAACGCTTTATCTTCCCGTAACGCATTTACTTCCAGCGTCATGTGCGTCAGAGGCTCTACGCTGGACGTGTCCAGTTCATTCAGCTGTTCCATCCAGGTTAATACACTGCTCAGGGTATTCGTCAGCTTTTCCTCCTCTTCGGGAAGAATGCTTAACCGGGCCAGTTTGGCCATTTTTTGAAGGGTATCTTTTTCTACCTGCATGTATTTTTGGTTGTTCGTTGCTGGTTGTTCGTTGCTGGTTGTTCGTTGCTGGTTCAGTTAACCTCAGAGTTAAACTAATAACCGTCAACAAACCACCAACTACTAAATTACAGTAAGTGTCCTGAATTCTTTATCGTATAGTTTCGGATTAGCGGTGTATTCGTCCAGTGTTTTCTGAATGATATCAAATACCCGTTGCCGTAAGTTTTCCACATCGGCCTCCGTCATTCCCTTGGTTTCGATGGGTTTATGAATCACCGCTTTCACCGCTCCGGGATGCAGACGCATCTTTTTCTTATCGGGTAATAACTGATAATTGTTCAGTAACGAAATGGGTATTAAAGGTACTTGCTCGCGAATGGCCATCCGAAAAGCTCCGTCTTTAAAGGAAGGGTGCATTTGCGGGGGATTACTCGTTCGAATACCACCTTCGGGGTAAATCACCATGCTTCGGCCCGACTCCAGAGCCCGGTACGATCGCTGCAAAGATTTGGACCGGCTTTTCGGGTCATTCCGATCCACCTGAATGTGGAGTTTCGAAAACATATAGCCAAATAGTGGGGCTTTCTTCAGGACATCCTTGCCCAGAAAGGCGAAATACGTGTCCACGATCAGCATCATGGAAGCTACATCGAGATACGAAAAGTGATTCGCCGCAAAAACGTAGGCCTGATTTCGATCAGGCTTTCCGGCTTCGTATCGTACCCGAATGGGCATTCCGACGAGCGGAAAAAATAAATGAGCCCAGACCCGATTACAGCGGTGAGCCAGGGGTTTCCAGGCTTCTTTCTGTAAAAAAATGAATTGAAATGGAAAGATCAGCAGGAACGTAAACACAAACCAGAAGGCCGCCCAAATGGAATATACATTCACTAAAAAACGACTCATGTGGTGCTGGAACTAGGTAAATGAATGGTTAGGGGCACGAATGGCTGGGGTTCAGCCACGGGCTAGCTCGCAAAAATAATGCATCTGCCTTCAAATCACGTTTTTCTGAACCAGTGATTGTATAAAATGTGTTATCATTTTAATGCTAAAGCCCTGAAAGATACTTTTAATTGTATAGACCGGAGATTTGCCGCTTTTCGCGGGTAGCATTACTACGAATTTTATCGTAAACAGAATCGCTGAAGTACACTTTCGATTGATGAGGAAGTGGGTTGGCCGCTGCCAGCGGATACGACGGAAAGTAATTCCCGAGGTTAGCTATCAATTAAAAAGTTAGCGGCATCACGTAGTACAGCGGGTCAAATACGTCAGCTATTACCGCCACGGCTTTCTATTACCTATCTTTGCATTCCAATTTCTGTTTAGGGCGATTTTCCCCGAAAGATGACTACCATGAGCACGATTTCTAAAACGTATTCACCCAGCGAGGTTGAAGACAAGTGGTATGCCTACTGGCTCCAGCACAAGCTTTTTGCGTCCCAGCCTAATCCTGAAAAAGAGCCTTATACGGTCGTGATTCCTCCACCAAACGTCACCGGCGTTTTGCACATGGGTCACATGCTGAACAATACCATTCAGGATATTCTGGTCCGTAAAGCCCGTATGGAGGGCAAAGAAGCCGTGTGGGTACCCGGTACCGACCACGCTTCCATTGCTACGGAAGCCAAAGTCGTTGCGATGCTCAGGGAACGGGGAATTGCCAAAACGGATCTCAGCCGCGATGAATTCCTTTCCTACGCTTTTGAATGGAAGGACAAATACGGCGGAATCATTCTCGAACAATTGAAAAAACTCGGAGCTTCCTGCGATTGGGATCGTACGCGATTCACCATGGACGAGAAGTACTACGAGTCGGTCATTGACGTTTTCGTTCGTTTATACAATAAAGGTCTGATTTACCGCGGCGTTCGGATGGTCAACTGGGACCCTCAGGGCAAAACAGCCCTATCCGATGAAGAGGTAATCTTCAAGGAAGTTCAATCGAAGTTTGTTCACATTCAGTATCCCGTAGTCGGTGAAGAGGGTGCGTTTGTGACGATTGCTACCGTTCGCCCCGAAACGATCATGGCCGATGCGGCCATCTGCGTTCACCCCGATGATGAGCGGTACACACACCTGCACGGTAAGAAAGTTCGCATTCCCCTGATTGATCGCGAAATTCCGATTATTCTGGATGAATACGTCACGATGGATTTTGGAACGGGAGCGTTGAAAGTAACCCCCGCCCACGATTTAAATGACTACGAACTCGGTCAGAAACACCGTCTGCCCGTGATTGATATTCTCAGTGACGACGGAACGCTCAACGAAAAAGCTCAGCTTTTCGTGGGAATGGATCGTTTTGCCGCCCGCAAAGCCATCATCAGGGAACTCGAAGAAAAAGGCTACCTGGAGAAAATCGAAGAGTATAAATCCAACGTAGGAACGTCCGAGCGAACGGGTGCCGTCATCGAGCCTAAACTGTCCATGCAGTGGTGGCTGAAGATGGAAGACATGGCTAAACCAGCCCTGGATTCCGTGATGAACGACGAGGTTGCACTGATTCCGGCCAAGTTCAAGAATACCTACCGGGTGTGGATGGAAAACATCCGCGACTGGTGTATTTCTCGTCAGCTTTGGTGGGGTCAGCAGATTCCGGCCTTTTATTTACAGGACGGCACCATCATTGTTGCCAAGAATAAACGCGAAGCTCTGCGGAAAGCCCAGCACGAGATGCAGCTGTTTGCTTTGACTGAGCAGGATTTAGAGCAGGACCCCGACGTACTGGATACCTGGTTTTCGTCCTGGCTGTGGCCTTTTGGTGTCTTTGATGCCTTATCAAACCCCGATAACGAGGATATTAAATTCTATTACCCTACCAGTGATCTGGTGACGGGGCCCGACATTCTGTTTTTCTGGGTAGCCCGGATGATCATGGCAGGATATGAATTCATGGGCGAACGTCCCTTTAAGAACGTATATCTGACGGGTATCGTCCGCGATGGCAAAGGTCGGAAGATGTCCAAATCACTGGGGAACTCCCCCGATCCGCTGGATCTGATCGCCAAATTCGGTGCGGACGGCGTTCGGACGGGTCTGTTATTCTCAGCTCCGGCGGGTAACGATTTGTTATTCGATGAAAAGCTTTGCGAACAGGGCCGGAATTTCTGTAATAAAGTATGGAATGCCTTCCGTCTGATTAAAGGCTGGGAAATTTCTACGGAATCCGCTCCTGCATCGAATCAGCAGGCTTTTGCCTGGTTTGAGTCGAAACTGAATGCGACCCTGGCCGAAATTCTGGATCATTTCAGCAAATTCCGGATTTCAGACGCTCTGCATGCGGCTTATAAACTGATCTGGGATGAATTCTGCTCGAACTATCTCGAGATCATCAAGCCCGAGTTCGGTAAGCCCATTGACGCCGAAACTTATGAAACGACGGTTGCTTTCTTCGAAAAACTGATGGCCTTGATGCACCCCTTCATGCCCTTCATTACCGAAGAAATCTGGCAAAGCCTGCGGGAACGGGCCGAAGGAGAAAGCCTCTGCCGAACGGATTACCCCACCGTAGGTACCATCGACGCGGCTATCGTAGCTGATTTTGATACGCTTTTCGAGGTAGTAACCAAAGTTCGGGAAACCCGTAACTCGAAAGGTCTTTCGCCGAAGGAAACCTTACCGCTGGCTGTTCGTACGGAGTACGTGGATCGCTACCAGAAGATCGACCCGATCATTCAGAAACTGGCAAATACCACACCCGTTGAATTCGTAAGCGAAGACGTAGCCGGCGTTTCACCCTTCCTAATTAAAACCGATAAAATCTTCATCGCGTTAGGTGAAAAGATTGACGTGGAAGCCGAACGGGAGCGATTAACAAAAGAAATCGAATACAACGAAGGTTTCATGAAATCGGTGGACGCCAAACTTTCCAACGAACGTTTCGTGGCGAATGCCAAACCGGAAATCGTCGAAAAAGAACGCCAGAAAAAAGCCGATGCGGAGTTGAAAATCGTCGCTCTCCGGGAAGCACTGGCGAATCTTTCGGAGTAATGAGTTAATGGTTATTAGTATTCAGATTTTGCATCCCGGAAGGTTACCCTTCCGGGATGTTTTGTTTTTCATCTCCCACAACCAATAACCTTTAATCAATACACCACGGCATTACTTTTATAGGATAAGTTGTGGTTAAACCCCTAGTCTATTCGTGAATGATTAAATACCGGCTATATCCTACCCTCATTCAGACCTTTTCGTTGTTTCACCACGAAACACGGAACGCCCATGGCGAGTTATACGTATCAGAGCAGGAATTGCTGAATCGCATCAACCGGGTTCCGCAGCCGCCCACGCCCGCCCAGCAACGGGGAGTTAGTTTTGAAACGGCTCTGATTTCTGGTCGCGGTGAAGAACAGTTTCCGGCCGAGATCATTCAGACCATGCGAAAGCAGTTACCCATGCGGTATAAAACCCAGTTTTTCGTTCGCACGGCCATTAAAGATGTAGAGTTTTACGGCATGGTGGATGTCGTCGGCGGTGACCGGGCCATTGATATTAAAACCACGGCCCGATACCAGGCTCCCAAGTTTGCTCATCATTTTCAGAATTTATACCTCTTCGGATTAAAGAGCTGGAATATCAAGCAACTGGATTATCTGATTACTGATTTTCAGAACGTGTACACCGAAAGTTACCATTACGATTCCTACGATTTTCAACCCTTGCTGGATGAACTGGAGTTATTCACTGAGTTTTTAGAACAACACCGTAAGCAGATTACGGATAAGAAAATATTTAACAATGCCCAGAACGGCTTACAAACATCTCTTTTTTGACCTCGACCATACCCTTTGGGACTTTGAGCGAAATACAAACGAAACGCTGGTAGAGTTATTCGAAGAATTTGATCTTCCTAAACGCGGTATTCCCACCGCTCAGGCTTTTCAGGACATGTTTCATCGCGTCAATGCGGAGCTATGGCATTTACACGACAGTCGCCAGATTTCGCAGGACGAGCTGCGTTACCGTCGCTTTCGGCAGGTCATCAGTCAGTTGGGTTGCGAAGACGACGACAGTTGCGACGAATGGAGTGAATGGTATTTATCCCACTGCCCTTATAAACCTCATTTGTTACCCGGAGCTCTGGAGTTACTCGACTATCTGGCTCCCCGGTACGACATGCACATCATTACCAACGGTTTTGGTGACGTCCAATACACTAAAATGGATAGCAGTGGTTTGACGGGTTATTTCAAAGAAGTAGTAACCAGCAAAACGGCTAACGCCAAAAAGCCCGAACCCGAAATGTTTCACTTTGCGATGGAAAAAGCGGGTTGCGTAGCCTGCGACGCCCTGATGATTGGCGATAATCCCGAAGCTGACGTAGCCGGAGCATTAGGAGTTGGCATGCACGCGGCCTATTTCCGTCCCCAGCAATCGCTTTACCCGCCCCGTGAAGCCACTTATCAACTTAGCTCATTACTGGAGCTGAAGCAGTGGTTATAGTCATATTTGAATCTTTTTTTATCTATTCTTCTCTTTTAATCTATGCGTCTTTTTTATTTACTATTCATTGTTGTCTTATTTACCCGGTGCTCTCCTGCAGAAGAAGTAGCGGTTTCTAATGCTCCTGCCTATACGTTCTCCCGGGTCATGCAATACGCAGATACCACCAATGCCAGTGTGAGCTATCAGCCCGAAATAATCGAGGCTTCAGCGAAATTAGACAGTGTAGGTAATCTGTTTATCTGGCTAGGCAGCCCGAGAAAAAAGGGAGCAGACAACGTGTCATTTTTTATTGAAAAGAAGGCATTACAGTCTAACGTAGCAGGATTGTTTACCCTGAAAACGCTGTCCAACCAAAACCGGGAGGTAGCAAGTCAATATACACACTTTCAAACGGACACGTCAGCTTTCGTCTATCACTCGCTTAATGCGAACATTGATGGCTTCTTTCAAATTCACCGCTTAACCACCCAGGAAGTCGATGGTTTCTTTGAAGTATGGTTACGGGACATTTCGGATCCTCAGAATCCGTACCGTTCCAAAAGAAAAAGTACGGTTCAATTGAAAGGGACTTTTAAGAATCTGCCCGTCAATTAAGCCGGAATCTTACGCAACCGGCTGGCGTTCAAATCACAACGATACGCAAAAGCTTCCGTTTGCTGACGGCATTTCTTCATTACTTCAGCCCATTTTCGCTGACGGATTTCGGGTTCGTCCAGATACCAGACTCCTTCTACGGGAAGCGAGACAAACACAACATTCAGACCTAATCCAGCGAAAACCGCTTTCAGTGAGGGCGTCCGGTGGGTGTTTAATTCGGGATAAATGATCAGTCCCTTCACTTTACCCAGAGAATCTTCACCGCGAAGAATACCTAGTTTCTGTTCTTCTATAAAATGGACGGGAAAGAATGGGACTAAATTCTCATCAAGATAGACCTTCATTGAATAGGACGGTTAATAAAATACAAGGCTTCCTCTACCTGTTGAGGCGAAATCCGATAAAGGCTGGCAATGCTATTCGTTTCTTCACCGCCCAGGTGAATCCGGTGTAAGGTTTCAGCCAGAATGTTGGTTCCCTGAATGATGGGTTGTCCAAACTGCTTCTGAGGGTCAATGACGACTGAACGATCTTTTCCAAGCGGCCAGAATTTCGCAGCCACTTTATCCGTATCAAATTCAATCTTACGGCAGAAGCCTTCCATTACTTCTTTGATCTCGTACTGGAGACGGGCATCTGCCGTAATGAGTATCTCATTACCTATTTCAACGAATAAGGTCTTGCTGTCAGTTAATAAAAACGAAGAAGCAAACGGAAAAGGCGTTTGTAACAGTCGGGAACTGACCTCATGAGCTTGTAGAATTCTGGCCGTTGAGATGCCCAGCTCCCGCAATTTAAAAAATACGTAAAACTCAATCAGCGTCTGAAAGTTGACCACCCGTTCCCGGCCCTTACCCCAGGAGTAAGAAACTCTGGTCGTGGCGGATAATCGTCCATTCCAGAATTCATCCAGCCAGCGACGCACGCGGGTAAGCGGTAATCTCAGAATCTGAGCGACATCCGGCACGGTATAAATTCCCATGTCCAGAGCAGGCTCTATGGATTGAATTTCTTCTGCTTGCATTGGTGCTGTGGTACTTTACGCATTCTTCCCGCTGGCCCGATTGTTGACCTCATTAGTAAACAAACTCGCCAAATTCACTCTTTACCGTTACTCGCTTTCCTTCAAATGCTTCCACCCGGCCAATGACCTGAGCTTCGATGCCGAAAGAATTGGCAATTTCAATGACTCGCTGAGCCTGGGCTTTGGGCAGGTACACTTCCAGACGATGACCCATGTTGAAGACTTTATACATCTCTGACCAGGCCGTTCCGCTCTCCTGCTGAATTAGTTTAAACAGCGGAGGAATGGGGAAAAGGTTATCCTTGATGATATGAACATTATCAACGAAATGCAGCACTTTCGTCTGGGCTCCACCGGAGCAATGCACCATCCCATTCGGACGAATCTCGGCCAGTAAAGCCTTGACAAAGGGTGCATACGTACGCGTAGGTGAAAGAATCAACTGCCCCACATTCAAAGGCGTACCTTCCACGGGTTCCGTTAATTTTTTCGAACCGCTATAAATCAGATCCGAAGGAACTTCGGGATCAAAGCTTTCGGGATATAGAGCGGCCAGATAGTTACCCAGTACGTCGTGACGAGCTGAAGTAAGTCCGTTAGAACCCATCCCACCGTTATACTGATCTTCGTAGTTGGCTTGTCCAAAAGAAGCCAGGCCTACAACCACATCACCCGCCTGAATAGTATCATTTGAAATCACATCGGAACGCTTCATCCGGGCTACCACCGTACTGTTGACGGTAATAGTGCGGACCAGATCGCCTACGTCAGCCGTTTCTCCGCCCGTTGAATAAATCTCAACGCCATTTTCACGCAGCATAGCTAATACTTCTTCCGTCCCATTAATAATCTGGGAAATTACCTCTCCGGGGATTCGGTTTTTATTCCGGTCAATGGAGCTGGAAAGCAGAATAGGCCCGGTGCAGCCCACGCAAAGCAGGTCATCGGTATTCATGACGATGGAGTCCTGAGCGATGCCTTTCCATACCGAAAGGTCTCCGGTTTCTTTCCAGTATAGATAAGCCAGGGAAGTTTTTGTACCTGCACCATCGGCGTGCATGATGGTACAATACTCGGGATCGCCCGTGAGTGTATCGGGAACGATCTTACAAAAAGCTTTAGGAAAAAGGCCTTTGTCGAGAGCGGCAATGGCCTGATGAACGTCTTCTTTGGAGGCCGAAACGCCCCGCTGTGCATAGCGATCTTGCATGCTGCAAAGGTAGGGCGATTTTGTGAATTGTGCCTAGCGTTTCGGGTTTTGAGTTTGGAGTTTTCTAAGGAGCAAACGATCAAAGCAGATTAATTGAACCATATTACCTTCTATCGCTTCTTTAGTAATGCTGAAGGGTAATGAAATCGACAGGCTTTAAACAGACGCTGCCAGCTTTTGGGCTGGCAGTAACGTTGGGAATAATACTGTATCCTAAATCTTTTCTTCACAAACGGATTGAATCGGATTACCACTTCAGGAAGTTAATTCCAGCTAATTTGGTAAATGGGTATGGATTCTAAAGTTAATCAATTCATGGCCGATGCCAGCTTTTCTGCTAGCATCGGTGTAGGTGTTATTTATGCTCCTAAATCTTACGCTTCAATTCGAAGTGTTTTCCCAGATACACCCGACGAACGACGGGGTCAGCCGCCAGCTCTTCCGGCGTGCCTGAACGCAGGATCTTACCTTCGAATAACAGGTAAGCCCGATCGGTAATGGATAAGGTTTCGTCTACGTTGTGATCCGTGATTAATATCCCGATGTTGCGGTATTTTAACTTGGCGACAATACCCTGAATTTCTTCTACAGCAATGGGGTCCACCCCGGCAAAAGGTTCATCCAGCAGAATGAACTTGGGATCCACGGCCAGACTCCGGGCAATTTCGGTTCGGCGACGCTCGCCACCGGATAATACCTGACCTTTGTTTTTCCGAACGTGGGTTAAACTTAACTCTTCCAGCAACGACTCCATTTTCTCGTGCCGCTCGGCTTTGTTCATCCCTCCCCGAAGTTCCAGCACGGCCAGAATGTTTTCTTCGACCGTCAGACTGCGAAAAACGGAAGCTTCCTGAGCCAGGTAACCTACGCCTAAGCGAGCCCGTTTGTACATCGGGAGATTGGTTACATCCAGATTATCCAGGTATACTTTTCCACTATTGGGTTTTACCAGGCCCGTAGCCATGTAGAAAGAGGTCGTCTTGCCCGCTCCGTTAGGGCCTAACAAGCCAACGATTTCCCCCTGGGCCACCTGATAACTTACATTATCATTGACCAGCCGCTGTCCGTATTTCTTGATCAGATTTTCTGTACGAAGAATCATTTTTTTATTTCTAAGCCTCTAGCTGAATTTAATATCCTTAATCTGCAACTGCAGGGTTCGCTTTCCCTGAAATTCGTTGATTTCTACCTGATAGCACAAATCAAAGGGACGACCGGTGAGCAATTGCTCGTAAAAGTGTGCCATCCCAAATCCAATGCAGGAAAACACTTGGGAGCCGCTCTGCCGAACATCCATTTTCAAGTGCTTCTCTTTCAGAATGCGTGGGGTTCCGTACAACTGAACCTGCTCGGCTACAAATATCGGCGTCATGTTCTCAGGTCCGAATGGGCCCATCTGACTGATAATACCGTGAAATTTATCGTTAATCGCAGAAAGAGGTAATTTCATATCTACATCAACCAATGGACTGAGATGCTCTTCCTGAATTTTCCGCGAAACTACTTCTTCGAAACGCTGCTGAAAAGCGGGCACATTCTCTACCTTCAGCGTTAAACCTGCCGCATACATGTGGCCACCGTATTGTTCCAGTAAATCCGAACAGGCTTCAATGGCTTCGTAAACATCGAAACCCGGTACCGAACGAGCCGAACCAGCGGCTTTTTCGTTGGATTCCGTTAATATAATCGTCGGACGGTAATACTGTTCAATGCAACGGCTTGCCACAATTCCGACAACCCCTTTGTTCCAGTCATTCTTAAATAATACCGTCGACTTTGCCGATTTTAACCGTTCATTGGTTTCAATCATGCTTAAAGCTTCCTGCGTGATGCGTGTGTCGAACTGTCGACGGTCAGTATTATGAGTGTTGATGATTCGGGCAAACTCTTCAGCCTCATTTTCATCCTCACAGAGCAAAAGATTGACCGCATCATAGGCGTGTTTGATACGTCCGGCAGCGTTAATCCGTGGACTGATGCCAAATACTACATTGGTAATGTCGAGGGGTAACTTCAGTGAAGCCGATTTGATCAGCGTTCGCAGGCCCGTTCGGGGAGCCGCGTTGAGCTGTTTCAATCCGTAATGAGCGAGAATACGGTTTTCTCCGGTAATGGGTACGATATCAGCCGCAATGCTGATCGCTAATAGATCCAGGTATTCAAACAGGGCATCCGCCGGGATCTGGTGATACTGATTGTAAGCCTGTAATAGCTTGAATCCAACGCCGCAACCCGTCAATTCTTTGAATGGATAAGGACAGTCGATCCGCTTCGGATCCAGTACGGCCACCGCATCAGGAATGACATCGCCCGGCCGGTGGTGATCGCAAATGATGAAATCAATGCCCAGGCTCTTGGCTTCGGCTACCAGTTCTACCGATTTTATCCCGCAGTCCAGCGTTACAATGAGTGAAAAACCATTCTCAGCGGCGTAAGTAATCCCAGGCTTCTGAACCCCGTACCCCTCCTTATAACGATCCGGAATATAGAATTCAATCTCGTTGTAGAAAGTTTTTAAATACCCGTAAAACAAAGCCACGGAGGTAGTGCCATCTACATCATAATCGCCATAGATTAGAATTTTTTCGCCACGATCCAGAGCCCTCGTTAATCGTTCTACAGCCCGATCCATGTCTTTCATCAACATTGGGTCGTGGAGTTCGTGTAATTGAGGCCTGAAAAAGGATCGGGCACTATCAAATTCCCGAATGTTCCGTTGCCAGAGCAACGTAGCCAGAAATGGATTTACATTAATCTTCTGAGCCAGTGTTTCCACCGCCTGTTTGTCTTCAGAAGTTACCGGAAGTTTCTGATAGGACCAACGCTTCTCAACCATACGTACAAAATAACAAAGAAACCGGGCGGTTAAAAGGCCCGTTTAGAAATTTTAAGCCGCCTATAACGAACAAAACGAGTCGCTCTGGAACAGAACGACTCGCGGCTTATGAAAAGTTCAGGATACGCTTAAAGCGTTTCCATCGCCTTACTGGTATCTTTTTTCTGGTGCTTGTCATCCATGGTATTAAATACATAATCCCATAATGGCGAAGAAACGCCAAACACCACGTTCCCATCTTTGTAATGGTGAACGGCGTGGTTAATCCAGAGGTGTTTCAGGAAATTCTTGGGGGGAGCATACGCGTGGACGCAATAATGCACCAGCAGATATCCCGCATACCCCCAGATGAAACCAGGGAAGAAGGCATACGCCGCTTCGCCCATAATCAGGAAGAAAATCAGAAACAGCGTTCCGGCAATGATAGCCGCCAGAATGGGAGGCATCGCCAGCCGGCTTTTATCTTTGGGGTATTCGTGGTGAACGCCGTGCGTCGTGTACTGAAACTTGGCCCGTGCGGGTGTCGTCGGTTCAATGTGGTACACGCTGCGGTGCATCCAGTATTCAACGAACGTAAAGGCAATTACTCCCGTAAAGAATAAAGTACCAATTGCCCAGTTGGATAAATCCGTATGGGTGAACGCATACCAGCCCAGAACGCCTCCGAGAATAAAGAACATGGAGACTGGAATGGAAATGTGAGTTCTGGACAGAGCTTCCAGAATCGGATTGTCGAAGAGTTGCTTGCTGCCGTTATTTTTCGGCTTAATTTTCTGTGGTTCCATGGCTACACAAAACTGGAATGGTGTAGAAAGATGTAAGACTAATTCCGCAAAGGTACGGCCGAAAGCAATTTTTCGTATCGTAAATTTCGAATTAGGAGGGATTGATCGGAGTAGGCTCGGCTTCCTGCGGTTGCGACTTCACGTCCGGTTCTTTCGATCGGATAATTAATCGCAGGGACTGATCGTAAGTAATGTAGTTCCAGACCCAGTTAATCAGAATCATCACCCGGTTCTTCACGCCTACAATAGACATCAGGTGAACGAACATCCAGGTTAACCACGCAAAAAATCCCTGGAATTTCCAGAAGGGTAAGTCTACCACGGCCAGATTTCTACCCACCGTCGCCATCGAGCCCAAATCTTTATACTCGTATGGTTTCAGCGTCTCCTTTTTCAGGATCCTTACCAGGTTATCTCCCAATAATTTCCCCTGCTGAATGGCTGGCTGAGCCAACTGCGGGTGACCGCCAGGAAACTTATCATCGCCGGCAACCAGAGCAATATCACCAATCGCGAATACATTATCGTAACCTTCTACCTGACAAAATTCATTGGTTTTCATTCGCCCGCCCCGGCCTAATACTTCGTTGGGAATACCCTCAAAAGCCCTTGCCTTAACCCCAGCAGTCCAGACCAGATTATCCGTCCGGAGTTTATTACCGTCGAGAAGGTAAACGAATTTTCCGTCAAAATCAGTAACCCGGTTATTCAGCATTACGTTAATGCCTAATTTTCTCAGATACTGTTCTGATTTTACCTGCGACTCCCGCGACATGGGTCCGAGTAACTCAGCTCCCGATTCCACGAGATAAATCTGCATTTGTCGAAAATCCAGTTCAGGGTAATCTTTCGGAAGAATATGCATTTTCATTTCGGCCAGCGTCCCGGATAATTCCACCCCGGTAGGTCCGCCGCCAACCACAACGACATTCATCAGACCCTGCCGCTCGTCCATGTCATCCGAAATCAGGGCTCGTTCGAAGTTTTCCAGCATCCGGTTTCTCAAAGCCAGAGCTTCTCCCACGGATTTCATGGGTAAAGCCCGCTCGATGATGTTCTTCATGCCAAAGAAATTCGTTTCCGCTCCGGCCGCAATGACGAGATAATCGTAACTGAGGTCCCCCATCGTTGAGGTATGTACCAGCCGCTGATCCGTATCAATGTGTTCTACCTGCGTAACCCGAATATGAACGTTTGCCAGACTCTGAAATACTTTCCGCAGCGGAAACGCAATGGAGCTGGGCTCCAGTCCGGCCATCGCTACCTGGTAAAACAGCGGTTGAAACTGGTGAAAGTTATTTTTATCGAGTATAACGGTTTGTATATCGGTTTGTCTGGCCAGCTTACGAGCCAGGGCTAAGCCGCCAAAGCCAGCACCGATGATCACTACCCGTTTTTGGGACGTCTTGGGAATACCTGAATAATTCATACGCTTATAGGTTGAAAAAGACCACTGGCCATCAGGGGTTATCCCACTACTCGGCTACTTCATACCCCGATACCCTGGTTTGTTTAAGAATCTTTTCGTAGAAAAATTCATACCGCGGAAGGATGATATTGATATCAAATTCCTTCGCTCTGGCCAGAGCATTCGCCCGAAAGACGGGTAACTGATCATCCTGAAGAATAATTGCTGTTTTTTCGGCCATATCTTCGTAATCACCAATGGCTGAAATAAAGCCCGTTTTTCCCGGAATGTTGACTTCCGGAATGCCTCCGGCATTGGAAGAGATGACAGGAACTTCGCAGGCCATCGCCTCCAGAGCAGCCAGACCAAAGCTTTCTTTTTCGGAAGGCATCACAAACACATCGGCAATGGAAAGCACTTCTTCGATGGCATCCAGTTTTCCTAGAAAACGAACATCGGCACTAATGCCCAGCTCACGGGATAACTTTTCCAAACCTACCCGCTCGGGTCCGTCACCAATGAGTAATAACTTTACGCAAATCTGTTTTCGCAGAATGGCAAACATTTGAAGAATATCTTCAATGCGTTTTACTTTCCGGAAATTAGACGTGTGAACCAGTATTTTTTCACCGTTCGGAGCAATCGCCGTTTTGAAATGATCTTTTTTCTGTTTCCGAAACCGCTCCAGATCAATGAAGTTAGGAATGACTTCGATATCCCGCTCAATAGGAAACTGATCGTACGTATCCTGTTTTAAGCTCTCGGAAACTGTCGTCACTCCGTCAGAAGCATTGATACTAAACGTAACCACGGGTTCGAAGGAAGGATCCTTACCGACTAAAGTAATGTCTGTTCCATGCAGTGTCGTAATGATGGGAATATGAATGCCCTGCGTTTTCAAAATCTGCTTGGCCATATACGCCGCAGACGCGTGGGGAATGGCATAATGCACATGCAGCAGGTCCAGGTTATGATTTTTGACAACTTCAACCATTTTACTGGAAAGGGCCAATTCATACGGGGGATGTTGAAAAAGAGGATAAGACGGAATGAAAACTTCGTGATAAAATACATTTTCATTGAAGAAATCTAACCTCGGGGGCTGGCTGTAGGTGATGAAGTGAACGCGATGCCCATTTTTGGCGAGTGCTTTTCCTAACTCAGTGGCTACTACTCCGCTTCCACCAAACGTTGGATAGCACACAATGCCGATATTCATAGTGATAACATTTAGTCAGAGGTACAACAGAATGATTTCAAGGTTGGTTTCTTATTAGCAAACTCTCGTCTATTAATTTTGAACTCACGTCGGGCTCATTTTCAAACGACCCGTCTCCGTATTAAAAGGTTATTCTGAATTGTTACAAGCAACCCCTGGCATGCGTCATAAACCCAAACCTACTAATAACCAGATCATTAGTGGCTTCCTGCGTCTGATTCGCTGGCCGAATTTACTCATTCTGGCCAGTACTCAATATCTGGTCTATGCTTGTCTGATTCATCCCGAAATGGCCTGGTACGAAGGCTTTTGTGACCAACATTTATTCTGGCTGATTTTCTCGACGACCTGTATTGCAGCGGCAGGTTATATTATTAATGATTATTATGACATTAAGATTGATCTCATCAACAAGCCCGATCAGGTAATTATTGGCCGTTACCTGAAAAGACGGGTAGCGATGGGCATTAACCTTTTTCTCAATTTTCTGGGCATTGCAGCGGGAGGATTGGTGGATAAAAAGGTTTTTGTGATCAATACCTGTGCATTTTTCTTTCTCTGGATCTATTCGAATCATCTGAAGCGGTTACCCTTTTGGGGTAATCTCATGGTAGCTTTTCTTACGGCCCTTTCGCTGATTATTCTGGCGGTCCATTATCAAATTAATGAACGCGAAGTGTACATTTATGCCCTATTCGCCTTCACGATTTCACTGATTCGGGAAATCATTAAGGATATGGAAGACGTAAAAGGAGACGCGAGCTTCGGCTGTCAGACCTTACCTATCCGTTGGGGACTGGTGCGAACCAAGTATTTTCTATTAGGCCTGATTGCGGTGTTTCTTGTAACTCTCTTTGCCATGACCAAGCCCTTACACGCCCCTACACTGGCTTACATCTTCATGGTTATTTCTATTCCAATTTTCTTTGTAGCCTATCGACTTTTTTACGCCGATACCAAGCAGGACTTCTCCTTTTTAAGCTCGCTTTGTAAGTATATTATGATGGCAGGGGTCTTAACGATGCTACTCGTTTAAAACCTTAACTGAACCGAGTCTTCAGAAATAATCAGATTTGTTTTTCTACCAACGGGCATAGCCAGGTTTCTGGCTTCATGTCCAATTCCCAAACCAAAGGCGATAGGGTAATCATACTCCCGGGTCCAGTGCTGAATAATTTCGTAAACGTTCATACCAAAATCTTCCGCCTGATCTTTGAGGTCTGAAAAACTGCCAATTAATAATCCCTTCAAGTGAGCCAGTTTTCCGGCTCGTTTGAGTTGAACCATCAATCGATCTATCGAGTAGTGATACTCATCAACATCTTCCAGAAAAAGTATCTTACCGTGCGTATCCACGTCCGCTCCCGAACCAATCAGGTGAGCCAGCATGCATAGATTACCGCCAAACAGGATACCCTCGCCAGTACCTAAGCGATTCAGTGCATTAGGCTCGAACGGATAGGAGATAGTTTCTCCGAATAAAAGTTTACGAACGGACTCCAAAGACAAGCCCGTCTCATCCTGGAAAAACGTTTTAGGCATGGGGCCATGAATGCTTTGAATACCAAAGACTGAGACCTGTGACAGCACCGCGGTAATATCTGAAAACCCAATAATCCATTTAGGGTGAGTTTTGAATTCCGTAAAGTTGATATCATCCAGGTAACGGGAAGAACCATACCCCCCGCGAGCAGAGAAAATCGCTTTGACTGAGTGATCATCCAGAAAAGTCTGAAAATCATGTTGACGGACAGAATCAGGTCCGGCAAAAGTAAACCATTCCTGGTGAAGCGACTCTCCCATTACTACTTCCAGCCCCCATTGCTGAAGCACTGCTATGGCCGGCTGGACGTAAATATCGTAGTCTATTTTACTAGCTAATCCAGTAATGGCAACCTTATCTCCTGTTTTCAGGAAAGCAGGTTGAATGAACGATTGAGACATATGCTATAAACAGCCTAAACGACCGCCGTCAACAGGCAGATTGATTCCATTGATGTAAGTTGCTGCCGGAGTGCATAAAAAAGCCGCCGCTGCTCCAAACTCTTCAGGCTTACCAATGCGACGAGCCGGAATTTCACTGGCCATCTGGTCTCTGATTTCTTTTTCGGAATTACCGGAAGCCTGAGCTTTGTTCTGAATGATAGAATCCAGCCGAGCCGTATCGGTTGAACCCGGCAGAACATTATTAACCGTAATACCGAAAGGGCCCAGTTCAGTAGCTAATGTCTTGGACCAATTGGCTACGGCTGCTCGAATGGTATTGGAAACCCCCAAGCCTTCGAGAGGACTTTTGACTGATGTGGAAATGATGTTTACGATACGTCCATAGCCCGCTGCCTTCATGCCTGGAACCAACAATTGGGCCAATAGCTGGTTGCAAACGACGTGGGAAGAAAAAGCGTTTTGAAGAGCTTCTACGGAAGCAGCTAACAAAGGTCCTCCAGCGGGTCCGCCGGTATTATTGATGAGAATGTGAAATGGAGAAGACGATTGAAGGTATGTGCTTACTACGCCTTCAACCTGTGTGTAATCAGAAAAATCAGCCACCAGATAATTATGAACCTGTTTGCCTGAATTAGGTAATTGTAAAACCCTACTCTGCAAGCTTTCCTCACTACGGGCAATTAGCGTAACATTAGCTCCGAGCAAAGCTAATTCAAAGGCAGTGGCCCAACCCAGCCCCTGAGTGCTACCGCCAACCAGAGCATTTTTATCAGTAAGATCTAAATTCATAACAGTGCATTTTAGGCAAGATTATGAATTTCTAACAATCCTTCCTAAAGCAGCATCAATAAAAGAATACTATATGTGATAAGTCTGGTAATGATAAGAATAGAAGGGAAAGGAATGAGCTACCAAAGATCAACTATCCATAGTCGGCGATAACATTGAATGTTGAATAAAGCACAAGGTCAGATGACTACTGATGAAAGAGAGCTAATTCATAGCTGGTAAAGGGTGTATTCAGTATAGATGAAGAGTAATAACCGATTAGGTCAGGCTTTTGATTGAAGTGTGGGGATGGAGAATGGTGGAGGGGGAAGGAAGGAAGGAAGGGTATATAAAAGAGAAGACTCCTGCATCCCGGCAGGAGTCTTCGAATTGTAAAGGGGAGGCGATTACCTACTTTCCCGGGGGTAAACCCAGTATCATCGGCGGAGCGGGGCTTAACGGCCCTGTTCGGGATGGGAAGGGGTGAACACCCGCCCTATGGTCGCCATTGGCTCTTTTGGAGTGTGACCGTAGTCAGTTTCCAGTGCCTATCGAGGTGTTCCCTCTTTTGAACGTGATGTGAAAAACAGAAAAGTATACTAAGCTGGCTGTAGTAAAGTATAAAAAGAAGTCTTGGAGGCATTAGTACTACTCGGCTTTGCTGTCACCAGCGTTAGACCTGTAGCCTATCAACGTCATCGTCTCTGACGGCTCTCATAGGAATTCTCATCTTGAGGCAAGTTTCGCACTTAGATGCTTTCAGCGCTTATCTTCACCCGACGTGGCTACCCAGCGGTGCTCCTGGCGGAACAACTGGTCTACCAGCGGTCGGTTCAACCCGGTCCTCTCGTACTAAGGTCAAGCCCTCTCAAAATTCCAACGCCCACCACAGATAGGGACCGAACTGTCTCACGACGTTCTGAACCCAGCTCGCGTGCCACTTTAATCGGCGAACAGCCGAACCCTTGGGACCTTCTCCAGCCCCAGGATGTGACGAGCCGACATCGAGGTGCCAAACCTCCCCGTCGATGTGAGCTCTTGGGGGAGATCAGCCTGTTATCCCCGGAGTACCTTTTATCCTTTGAGCGACGGCCCTT
>CAJYIW010000022.1 GCA_913775095.1 uncultured Siphonobacter sp.
AGTCAGCTAATGGAAATTGAAGAAATTCTGACCAGTATTCCTAAGCGACAACGACCCTCCCGACATGCTTACATCATGCAGGCTCTGGAAGAGAAAATACAGCGGGATTTGAAAAAGAAAAGAGAGAAATAGACATCACAGGCCGGAAGTAGGAAGTACCCGGAAAAAGGTAACTCCGAAGGGAAGGGTAGGGGAGAGGGTCTCCGTGATCAAAAATGTATATCCCTTATCCATGGAGGCAGGTGTTTTTGAGGCAAGGTTAATTCGGTGACGGCGTTATAGGTAACGTCGATTAATCTTATTTCCTGGAATAAGCTTCTATGCTCCTGCAAGAGGGGTAGTGTATGCTGATACATTTCTTTGATAACCTCGGCTTTTACTTCGTGACCCCCGTTCAAAAAACGGATTGCCGCACGGTCGAGACACAAGTTGATGTCATCGGTGAAAAATAATACCAGATGAATACGGTTGGCCGGGTGGTAACGAGCCAGGGATTGCAGGAAAGTGTAATGCGAGGGAAACCCCAGATTCAATTCCAGAGCAAAATCCTGTCTATCAGCCAGGAACGATTGAATCCGCTGATTACTGGCCAGGGAGGCGGCATCCTGATAATCCGTAAACCCCCGCTTTTTATACTGATAAGCGGCAAGATCGTGATCGATGATGGGAACACCCGCCGGGATAAAAGCTTTGCTGTGGGTACTCTTGCCAATACCGGGAGGTCCGGCAATCAAATAAATGATCATCGGATGATCAGGATTCGACCGTCCTGATGTTCGGCTACAATATGTCCCTCACGCTCGTAGACTAGGGGCTGGCCAATGGAAAACAAATAATCCTTAGCCTGTTGGGCGATCTGCTGATGCCAGGCGTCGCGTTCCTGCTCATTCATGGAACTCGGACGTTTGACCATTTCGCCCACTTTAAGTGTGATTTCTTCCGTCATGGTTTGGGTCTTTTTTGTAAAGATACACCAAGGAAAGCCTTTAGGTTCCAGGTAAGTAGAGTAATCAATGGGATAGCAACCCATGGTTTTACTTCTTTGGCATGCGTTGAAGACCCTCCTGAAAAGAAGGAACAGCCGTTCCCAGGTGATCCAAATCTTTGTAAAGTTTAGAATGCACCTGATACGAAGGGTTGATTTTCAGCAGCTGAGTAAAGTCATCCCATTCCCGAATGGAGCCTTCCGCTTCTCCCCAGGTGATGTACACCCAGGCTTTTGAAGTCGGATGAATCCGCTGAAATTGCTGAGTCAGGTCCCCACGGGCGTAAGAGATGGAAGGACTGGCTGCAATAAAGGTATGGAATACTGGAGGGAGAGCGTGTTGCCTGAGCAAGGCATACAGGGTAAAATACCCACCGAAAGAATGGCCCAGGAGCGTACGCTGGGTTGTGTCGGTTCGATACCGACGGTCTATCTCGGGAATCAGCTCGGTGGTAATAAAGGAATAGAAACGCTCCCCGCCTCCGCTGATGGCTAAGGAGTCAGCCGCAGGAGCAGCGGGAAACGTATAATCACGTACGCGTAAGGAATCCATGACATAGGCGTCTTTGTAGCCAATGCCTGCAATGATGCACTGGCAGGGGTTCTTTTTGGAGGAACTCATGTCACCAACCTGATCTAGATACGCATTGGCATCAAGCACGTAACGTACCGGATAGAAGCGGTGGGGGTTTGAATGATACTCTTCGGGTAATCGAATGAAAAGTTGAAAGGTATCCGAAACGGCTCGGGAGACCATAGAAAAGCTGGGAAGTGTTTCCGGGTCTTCCTCTTCTGGCCGGGAAGGATCCATTCGTGCCGTCACAAACAGGCAATAGTGATGGGGCGGCGTGTTCCAGGTTGAAGAGCCTTTTCGTCGGTAAAAGCTTTTGGAACGACCCCCGAGTTTAATTTCATAGGCAATGGGACGAGTTACTGTAGCGTCGGAGAGGAACTCCAGCGTAGCCAGAAATGAACCTTTCAGAAACAGATTGTTATCCTCTAAATCAAACCTTAACCAGCCCTGATGGATGGGCACTTGCTCAAACACGGGGGATTCCCAGAGGGGAGTGGTGGGCTGCCCCTGCTCAAGGCGATACATACGAATGCGGAAGCGGGCCGGTTCCGGGCGGGACTCTGCCAGGTATAACTGAAGAGACGTCAGTTGAGCCGGTGACTTACCCAAATGGATGAGCTGACCAATTTCAAAAGTACTCGCCTTGGCAAACATCCCATCCGTGAAATGAATCAAAGGACTCCGGTGATGAATACCGAACTTCTTTTCCACTAGCTTCGGTCTTTTGACTACCAGCGAGGGCAGCAGCGTGGTTTGTTCCGTAAGCGTGATGAGAATCGGAGTTGCCTGCCTGAGTTGCTGAACCGATACCCGCCGGGTATGGTAGCCAACCAGAGAAAAACTTAGGGAATCCAGGCGGGCACTGGAAGGTAACGAAAGGGTAAAGCTACCATCCCTGAGGGAATAAGTGCCTCGCCCGGACGCTACCACATGGACGTGGGGCAGCGGCTTCGCCTGTTCGGCGTCAACGATTGCACCGGAGAGGACCACCTGACCCATGCCCAGCAGGGGGGCCAGCAGTAAACTCATCCCAAACAAGATCCATCCATTTCTCATGGGAATTTAGATGTCAAGTCAACGCGAAAAGTTGCGTGGATGCCGTTCTGCCACGGGTCATCATTCCCTTATGAAGGTTTACAAATCCCCTGAAAGGCAGTGGATTCGTGAACGGTGCGTTCTTATTGGGGTAGGTGTGCAATCAATTCAATTTCCAGTTTTGCTTCATTCAGGTACAGTCCTGATACCTGAATCCAGGTTGCCGCCGGGAAGTCTTTCCTGGAAAATACTTTTCTGATCGGGTTATAGTCACTACCTCAATGTCCGTAGTATGTACATTTTCTTTGACCACATTCCGAAAAGTCGCCCTATAGCTTTGTCAGGCTTTTTCCAAAGCCTGATACACTTGTCGGATGCCTTCTGAAGTAAGCCTGTTTTCAGCAGATCTGGTTTTCTGATTTCGCCGGTTGATGTAATACTCGATTTTTTAGCCAGCCTGAAGGCCACTCTATGAGGTATCGATAAACTATTCCAGCCGCCAGACATCCCATCAGGCAAAGGATCATTAACTGTTTTTCAGAAAGTTGCATGGAATGAGTGGCCGTTTGTATGATATGGATGACCCCTTTATGAGATAGGTAAATGGCAAAAGACAAATCAGCCATTTGTCGGGTCCATTTAAAAGATGTTTTGCTGAGAAAACAGGATTCAGAAACCGCCGCACTTACCAGCAATGCATAGGCCAGGGCCACCGCGGTAAAGCCGAACACAGAAGCCCGTTGCGAGTACTGATCCTGACAAATCCCAAAGGCCAGTGCTAGGGTAGCTAGTGCTGAATAGAAAAGTAGTGATCCATTCGAATGAATCCACTGCCTGAAGGTTATTGAATATTCGTACAGAAAACCGATCCATACACCTAAAGCCAGAGCATCCAGCCGGGTATGAGTCGGATAATAGAGGTGCATATACCATAATTTCCAAAAACGTTCCGATGCCAGGGCCGGAATTATGAACTGAGTCCAGGAGAGGTATCGCAGGAGAATAGAAAGAAGTATTAAAACCGGGAGTAGGTACTTAAGATCAGCAAGCAAGCCCGTTTTAAATAATAAAAGAAGGAGAAATGGAAAGACCAGGTAAAACTGTTCTTCGATGCACAAAGACCAGGCGTGAGAAAAGGTACCCGTCTGAATTACATCAAGTCCATAGTTTTGAGTGAACGTTAGAAACTTAACCAGGGAAGGTAAGGCTTCTCTTTCCCTGAACCAGGGTAAATAGATGTAAAGCAGTAACGTACACGCATAAGGCGGAATAATCCTGAAAAACCTTTTGATGAAAAAAGTTTTCAGGTGAAGCGTGTGGACCGACTGAATCTCTTGGAAGAGCTGATGAGAGATCAAAAAGCCGCTCAGTACGAAAAAGAGATCCACCCCTGTCCAGCCCAGGCTGCCGAAGGTATCCAGCCACTGCGGATGCTGAAAAGCCCGGTAATGGTACATCCACACCTCTAAAATGGCAATGGTCCTCAGGAGATCCAGGCCGTGAAATCTGTTCTGTTTCATTTTTCAGGCAAAACTCCATCCATCAAAACTTGAATCCTACGGCATAGGTTAGAAACAGGCTGATCCATGACAGACTACAAAAGAGGCGGCCTGCATTAAAACCCCTGCTGTATATCCCTGAATTCCGTTGTCTGCAACGCTCCATTCCGTTTGTACCGTACAGGTGCTAGCTTTACAGCAATGAAGGAAAACCTAAAAAAGAGCTTACTTTCGACCATCAGCTATCAGGCGGTTTTCTGGACTGCCCTTTTTCTGTTTGGACTTGAACAGGCTTACAGCAGCACTGATCACCTAAGCTTGAAGGATATCATCATCTATAACTTGTGTCACCTGCTCTTCCAGATTATCACGGCCAACCTGATTTATTATTACCTGGTCATTCCTCTTTTTGAGCGGAAGCGTTACGGACGGTTCTTTATAGGGGTAACTGCTTGCCTGTATGTCTCTGCCGTTGTCAATCGGATTTTTATTGTTTATGCGGCAGAACCCTGGTTTACCAGCGAATCACAGGATAGTCTTATCACCATTATAACCGATCTGGATTATCTCGTGGTGTATTATGCCCTGCCCATCCTGACGGCATCCTTTATTTTTATCTGCTTCATGCATATTCTTCGGTATAAGAATGAGAAACAGGATCGGATTCGATTGCAAAAGGAAAAAGCAGAACTTGAATTACAGGTGTTGAAATCCCACCTGAATCCTCATTTTTTATTTAATACGCTTAATAATATTTATTCCCTTTCGGTGAATCATCCCGGCAAAACGCCCCAATCCATCGCGGGACTGGCGGACATCCTGGATTATATCATTTATAAAGCTCCTCAAAAGACAGTCCGGGTTTCAGACGAGATCACCGTCATCAATCGCTATCTGGAACTGGAAGAATTGCGGTATGGTCATGCCCTGGAGATCGTGAGAAAAATAGAGACCCCATCCGAAAACTCCATTCCTCCTCTGCTGTATCTTTCACTGGTTGAAAATGCGTTCAAACATGGAGGCAGCAGCATTCCCGGAAACCTGCGGATCACGATTGCATTGCAAACCAATGAGGTACAATCCGTATTTAAAATTGGAAATAGTGATTCCCGAAGAAAGGCAGTCCTTGACAAAGGAATCGGCCTGACCAATATTGAAGAACAGTTAAAGCTATACTACAAAGACAAGTTTGAATTCCGGGTCCGCTCCGATGAAGACTGGTTTAGCGTAGAAATCATTACTCCTGCCCAGTATGATCCAATGCATGATCGTCGATGACGAACCCCTGGCCATTGAGCTACTAGAAAGCCATTTAAAGAAAATAGAAGGACTTCAACTCGTGGGTACGGCCACCCATGCGATGGAGGCCTATAAGCTCCTGCAACAACAATCGGTTGATTTGCTGTTTTTAGATATTCAAATGCCTCATTTGAGTGGAATCGAGCTCATGAGGTCTCTGGCTGTAAAACCCAAGGTGATTTTTACTACGGCCTTTCGGGAATTTGCCATAGAGGGATTTGAGCTGGAAGCCGTCGATTATATACTGAAACCCATCACGTTTGAGCGTTTTTTTAAAGCCGTCACTCGAGTCCTGAAAGATCCCGGCCCTGGAAAATCTGACAGTACGATGATGATCAAGTCCGAAGGATTAAGCAGAAAAATCAGAATAGATGACCTCCTGTTTATCGAAAGCCAGGGAAATGACCTGAAAATTTTTCTGACCACTGGCGTATACCTTACGAAAAGCACGATGGCTGATTTCACCGAACGTCTCTCTACCCAGGGTTTTGTACGAATCCATCGTTCCTTTCTTTTTAATCCTGCTTACGTTACCGCGTATAGCTCTTCTGAAATTATACTGGGATCCTATTCCATTCCCGTAGGAAGGTTTTATAGAAAAGAGTTTAATGAATTTGTCAAAACCTATTCAACCGGGGCAGATAGCCTGAGTTGATCATGTGTTTAATAATGAAACATGATAAAGGTATTAAGAACATAATTTATAATGATGTTTTGGTCTTTATAACATTTTACAAACGAGCGTTGATAGAATGTCACTTTTGTTACTTTCACGTATCTTTACCCGTGGAACACCCCCTTTCTACTCCTTTTCCTCTTTTGTCACTCTGCCATGCTCCAGGCCTATGTTACCTACTTCCGCGTTTCCACCCAACGCCAGGGCCGGTCGGGTTTGGGACTTGAAGCTCAGAAGGCGGCCGTCGATGCGTTCCTAAAAAATAGGGGAGAAGAGATCCGGCGGTTTACCGATATGGAGTCGGGTAAAAAGAATGACCGTCCCGAGCTTCAGGCCGCTATCGCCTATTGCAAAGCTCACGGAGCCGTCCTGCTCATTGCCAAGCTCGACCGACTCACGCGTAATGTTTCCTTCGTGTTTACCCTTCGGGATGCGGGCGTAGAATTTATCTGCGTGGATATGCCCGAGGCCAACACCCTGACTATCGGCCTAATGGCTACCATGGCTCAGTATGAACGGGAGATCATTGCCGAGCGGACCCGCCTCGCTCTGGCTGAAAAAAAGAAGCGGGGGGAAACGCTGGGAAATCCGTTGAATTTAACGGATGAAAGCAGACGGAAGGGGCGAAACGTGCAACAGGCCAATGCCCGAACGAATGAAAATAACCGTAAAGCCGGACTTCTGGCCCAATCGCTTCGCAAGGGGGGGCACAGCTGGGCTGAGATCATGCGTATTTTCAATGCCAACGGCTTTTTGACCCGCCGGGGAAAAGCATTCTCCATCAAACAGGTCCAACGGGTGGTGAAGTTATTAGAAGCAGAGACCAAACCCAATCAGCACTTGCGTTGAATACATAAGGGAAAAATAGAAATAATCCCCCAGGCTTTTATAGCTCTGGGGGTGGCTAAGTACAGGCTATCCGTTGCGTAACCGATCAAAAAAAGTACCCTTATTAAAAGGTACTTCACTAAGATTTCACTACATAGTCTACAAGCGTATCCTGGTCTTGAAAGAAAATAAAGGGTACAAAAGATAGCTATTCATGTTAATTATTTTCTGAAGATACAATCTGGTTAATTTTCAAAAGCATTTCCTTCGCATTTTGATTAGAAGGATCTAATTCTAACGATTTTTGATAATCTACTTTGGATAGTTGATATTCTTTTTTGTTAAAGTAGACTTCGCCGCGACTATCATACGTGTTGCCTGATTCGGGAAATGCAGAGATATTAAGGCTGAAAATTTTAATAGCTGAATCTACATTTCCACTTCTTAATAATTCATAGCCTAATTTATTAAGCTCACTCGGGTTTTTAAAGCTGTATTCTTTTTCAGACTTTTGTTTCAGGGAATAGTACGTTTCTATCGCTTTATCTATGTCAGTGAATGATTCCTTTCTGAGAGCCTGATAAACCGATTTTTTAGGAATCTCGTAATCTTTTCCTAACATTAAATTGTGAAGGATGTGGCCTAACTCCCAAACTCTGTTTAGGTTATTTGACAACAGTATAATCGTAATATGATTTTTAAAATCGTTTAGAAAAATAGACTCAAATTTATAAGAGATCCCATTGTGTCTTTGTAATTCTTCTTTTTCGAAGTATCTACCCAGGGATCCCCCTTCGTCAACGGCATAGGGGTTTCTCAGTAAAGTTTGAAAAGAGGCTCTGGATATCAAACGATTGGAGTTCATGCCTTCAATCCATTTGTAGAGATCATTGATATCTACCCAAAGCCATCCGCTAATGAATTTAAGTTCCGGGCATTGGTTATACTCCATATCATAGCAGGAGGTTCGATTTTTATAACCTAAGGTTGGTTCAAATACCGAATTTGTCATTTTCAATGGTTGGATGATATTTTCAAGAACAAACTTCTCAAAGGATAGACCGGTTACCTTCTCAATGATTCTTCTTTGCAAAAACACATTACCATTATCATACCTATAACCAGTACCGGGTTCAAAAAGCAGTGAATCAGTACTTCTTAAAATAGCCCAGGCCTGTGCATCATTTTCGGGTTTTAACCGTTCGATTGGTGGTATACCACTGGCATAGTTAATTAGATGACGTATCGAAACTTTATCCTCCCATTTTGGTAAACCTAAGTTAAACCTGGATATCTTGTCATCAAGCGTAAGAAGACCCCATTCCGCTAATATCATAATGGCCACCGCATTGAATTCCTTGGCAATAGATCCAATGTTAAATATGGACTTATCCTGTAAGGCCGTTTGCTGCGTTCGATCGGTAAATCCAAACGATTTTTGATAGATGATTTTATTGTTTTTAGCGACGAGAACATTCCCATTAAACAAACCTCTTTCATAAGATTTTTCCAGTAAAGAATCGATTTGTCTGTTAATGAACGGAGTCTTTTCATCGATTTTTTGAGCAAATCCGTTTATTGAAAAAAGAAAGAAAACGACTATAAGGATAAGTTTCATGGGGGAGTGTTGGTTACTGGACAATAGGTGACAGATTTTAAGATTCATTGGTTCAATAGCATCATTTTATAGCTTAAGTGATGAATACCCTTCACTTAAGCTATGGAAAAGATGTTCGTAATTTTGAATTACTTTCAAATTAAGTTCAATTATTTTATTGACGGGCTAAATCTGTCATTTCTACTCGCTGAAGCGGGTGAACGTCTTTAGTTGCTCAGGCTGAAAATCGAGCCATAGCAAGCTAGTGACAGGAGGAGTTTTTTACATTGAATTAGTACGCTCGAGCTGCCTGGCAGTCCGTAATGACCTAAGGACGCAGAATAATCATTAATGTTGCACAGGTTATAGGCGTAAGAAAAGTTCAGGGCATCCTGCTATCTTTTTAATTCGTAGAAGGCTGTTATCTAACCAATCGTTATGTCGTCCCAATGACGTGTATTACCTATCTAAAATCCGGATAGTCAAACGTATATAGGCTGTAATCCAAAGAATGAAAGCTACTCTAATCTATTCGATGCTTTTACTGGCTGCTCTGGAGACAACCGCCCAGGAAAAGAAGGAGATTTTTTTTGCCGATGTTACCATCCATGTGGAGAAAGGCAAGTATTACCTCACCGGTTCACAAGGGGGGAACGCAGGGCCGCAGGGGTTTGCCTTGCTGGAATCAAAGGACCTGAAAACCTGGAGCATACCCGCAAGGGCAACGGATTCGCTGGGTATGATCCTGACTAAAGGCGACCACACGTTCGGCACCAAGGGTTTCTGGGCACCCCAGATATTCAGCGATAAAGGCATCTATTATCTGACCTATACCGCCGATGAGCAAACCGTCCTAGCCCAGTCTATATCGTTATTGGGCCCTTATCGACAAAAAAAAGTGGGCCCGATTGATGGCTCTGAGAAAAATATCGATTCCTATATTTTCAAGGATACCGATGGGAAATACTATCTCTATAGTGTACGCTTTGATCAGGGGAATTACCTGTATGTCGCCGAGTTTGACCTGAAAACCGGAACCATCAGATCCGAAACCCTGAAACGATGTTTTGATCAGACTGAGCCCTGGGAGGCAACGCCTGCGTATCAATCGGCACCCATCATGGAAGGTCCTACGGTGATCAGACTGAACCGTAAATACTACCTGTTTTATTCGGCCAACCATTTTCAGAACGTCGATTATGCGATTGGCTATGCGGTGGCTGATTCGCCTTACGGGCCCTGGGTGAAGTATAAAAATAACCCGATTATTCATCGTTCAATCGTTGGCGAAAATGGTTCCGGTCATGGGGACCTGTTTGAAGGAGTCGACAAGCAATTGTATTACGTTTACCACATTCATAACTCATCCGATAAAGTAAGTCCCCGCCGGACGCGGATCGTACCCGTCGTCAAACAATGGGATAAAAAAGCCGGTGTGTATCAGTTTAGTGTAAAAGGGGATGCGGTCATTGTCCCCGTAATGGCCGGGAAATAAAGCGGCTCAATTAGGGAAGGGGAAGCTAGCTGAAAGCTATTGAATTTTTCAGGAGTGAGGGTACCCAAATCGTGCCATGGAACAATCGTTGCTTTTCACAATTGCTTATTAATAACTAGCTATCCATGCAGATGGATAGAACGTAAGGATTAATCATACAACAAAGTGCAATACCTGATTACTAAAAAAAAGTCCAGCGATCAGATACCCCATCATCTGCTTGCATTAGCGGACGAAAATCCGCAGCTCATTGAAGCGTACTTACCTGTTAGTGAAGTATATCTGCTGTTTATCGGTCAACAAGTGCGGGGCGTTTATCTGCTGCGAGTCGATAATCTGATGGGAGAGATCATGAACATTGCCGTTGACCCCCTCTATCAAGGTAAGGGATTGGGTAAAGCTTTATTGGCTCATGCTAGGGAAGTAGGAAAGGCGAAAGGGCTGCAACGTCTACTAATTAAGACCGGCAACTCTGGTATTGGTCAAATTAGTCTATATCAGCAGCAAGGCTTTGATTTAGTTGATGTTCACTATAATTACTTTCTTGAGGCTTATCCGCTTCCAATCTGGGAGAACAACATTCAGTGTAAGCATCAACTTATATTTGAACTAGCACTGTAGGAGTTTTAAAAGGCAATTATACAGCCGCCTGATGGTAGCCTTCTCAAGTAAATCCGTTAAATTCTCAATCGCTGCCGACGCTCACACGCATCAACTCTGGCCTACTTTTGATTCATTTCCTAAATTGATCCAAACGTTTCGTGAGTGATGAACTACCAACCCCTCCTTCGCCAGCTTTACCAGGATTTTAACGCCCGGCAGGTGGATGCCGTCTTAGCCCACATGCACGCCGATGTGCAATGGCCCAAAGCCTTTGAGGGTGGTTACGTCAGGGGGCATGATCAGATACGGGAGTATTGGACCCGGCAATGGCTGGAAATCAATCCCACGGTTCAACCAATCGGATTTAACCAAAGAGCGGACGGAAAAATAGAAGTGACGGTTCACCAGCTGGTAAAGGACCTGCAGGGTAAACCGATCTTCGACGGAACCGTAAAGCATATTTACACGCTACAGGACGACTTGTTACAGAAAATGGATATTGAACTAGTCTAAGTACCCATGCTGAAGGTAAGGCAAAACCAGGATTTCCTTTATTTCTGACTTAATTCCATTGCCATACCATTGATGATAGAATAAGGAAGACTACTCAGGAGCTAATCCTTCTCCTGAGAACAGGATGGCTACCTAGCTTCTGAGAAATGCCTGAGAAAATGATTGAGCATCTGCTTAGGGAGCTATTGCTTCCATTGATGAAGGAAAGCAATAGCTCTTTGGACTAAATGATGCTTCATTACAAATGTCGATCCGCTTCAGTAATTTCGAAATCGTTAATGCTGGCATACCGTTTGGCCATGAGTCCGTTTTCGTCAAACTCCCAGTTTTCGTTACCATAGGCTCTGAACCACTGACCTGCCTGGTTCCGATACTCGTATTCAAATCTGACCGCAATTCTGTTGTCCGTGTGTGCCCAATACTCTTTTTTGAGTTTGTAGTCTAACTCTTTCTCCCATTTTTTAGCCAGGAACTGTATAATTTCTTCTCTACCATTAACAAATACGTCTCTATTTCGCCATTCGCTGTTCATGGTATAAGCCAAGGATACCTTCTCCGGGTTTTGGCTGTTCCAGGCATCTTCTGCCAGTTGAATTTTCTGTTTTGCCGTTTCTAAACTGAACGGAGGCAAGGGAAGTTTCTGTTCCATGGTAAGTAAGGATTTATAGTAAGACATTGATAATTTCTTTGGATCGATTGACCAGGTCGTTGGATCTAAACAGCTGACTTTCTACAAGCGAACTTTCAAATAATAAATACATATGATCGGATAAAGACGCTTCTTCAAGTTCTTTTCTAAAGAAGTTTCTCAGATCGTTTTTGTGAGACTGGATCAGCGAAAGAATAGCACCCTGATCTTTCGATAGTTCAGATAAAATGTTCAGGAAACTACACCCCCTGAAATCTTCTTTTCCATTCATGTAAATAATGAAATCAAAAGCCGTCAATACTCTTTCCTTCGGGCCTTTTGCCTTTGAACAATAGGCGAGCAGTTGGGAAAACCAATAGTCATGTCTGGCCTGGAGGAATGCCAGGCAGAGATCATCCTTTGATTTAAAATGACTGTAAAAACTTGCCTTGGCAACGTTGGCTTCACTAATGATTTGGTTAATGCCGGTGCTATTGTAACCCTGTCGATGAAATAAGCCGGAGGCGATGTCAAGTATTCTTTGCTTGGGTGAATTCATAGGCTTTGCTTTGGTTGCACAAAGATAACAATAGACAGACAAGTCTGTCTATTGTTGCATAATATTTTTTTTTGCTTATCATATTCTATAACCAAGGCTGCCTGGCCAGGTCATGGCCGAGTCAGAACTCCCTGTTCAGGGGGAAATCGGATGGATTGACCCAAATGGTTGCTTCTGTCTTTAGGCTTTGAAACGCGAGGGTCAGTTTTGTAGGGGGTACCGGGGCCGATGCATTAACCATACGCTGGCTCGGCGGGAGCTGAAAAGAAACGGGACTTTCAGGCTAATTCAGCGGAGCAGGCTAAACGCGGGGGAGGGAGCTGGTATTCCTGTTAGAATGGGGAAGGTTTTTGCATGCCCTGCAAGCCTCTTCAGAAAGAGGGTTAGTAAAAACGCAATCTTACAAGCCAAAGCGTTTTTTAAATGAAAAATCAGGCTGGTGCATAACTACTTCATTGATACTTGTTTCGGTCTGAGCTTCAGTGGCATAACTAAACATTTGTTGCTCGTAGTCATCAATGGCAGCGGCTATTGTAGGGTGTTGGCCGCTGGTGAGGCTGGTAAATAAAACCAGGGCGTCCCGGAGCCCGGTATTGACTCCCTGTCCGGCAAAAGGGGGCATCAGGTGGACCGCATCACCAATCAGGGTTAGGGGCAGGGGACGATGGCGTTTCCAGGGTTGATTCAGGGGGAATTTACGCGTTGGCAATCCCCAGAACGAGCTGGAAGCACGGAATAATGATTTGTATGGTTCCCCCCACGATGAAAATTTCTCCCCGAGAAAAGCCTGAACACGGTTCAAATCATTAAAATCCGGTAGACTGTTTGGGGTCCCGTTTTGGGGTCTGGTGAAACTTACATTATAGCTCATGACTCCTGCGTTATCTGGATTAATGACTAAAGTCTGTCCCTGGCCAGTTGCCATCAAAATATTCCCCTGACACAACTCATAGATCCCTGGACATCCGTTTTGAGGGTGAAGAACCTCGCCCTGAATAATGTATGAACCCGTATCTTCTACCCCTGCGTCTGATACATAATCCCGCAGCCTGGAAAGCCCTCCATTCGCTCCAATGACAAAATCAGCAACTTCATCGGGGGCGTTCTCAAAATGAATTACCCATCGTCCCTTTTCTACCCCAAGGGCACTGAATTTCCTATCCCAAACGACTGTTTCCTTCGTTAGACTGTTCAGCAAAATCGTTCTTAAATCGTTTCGATTGATTTCAGGGCTGTTTGAGTTGGGGGCGGTGATCAGATATACCTGACCCTGATCGTCGGCTAAGGTTCTTCCCATGGGTTTTGCCATCGCGAAGTATTCTGCCAGAAGTCCAGCGGTTTGAGCGGCCTTTTGACCTGAATCTTCATGCAAATCAAGAGTACCTCCCCAGATTCTGGACTGAGGGTTAAGGTCTCTTTCGTAGACGGTTACCTTACTACCGTGTTGCTGTAACAGCCGGGCCATCATCAGGCCAACGGGGCCAGCCCCAATGATGGCTACTTTTTTGTTTGCCAGTAACATAAATGACATGTATGGATAATGATCCTGCAAGTATGGAAGTTATTCTAGAAACAAAATAGCTAGATTAGGCCTAAAAATAGTCATAAAAGACTTTATGAGGCAACGAACGTCATCAACCGGGCCCGTGGTACTACATAGGTTGGCTCAGCTCATGGGCACCGAGGTGCATAACCAACGGTTATTAATTCCTGAATCCTTCGGTGAGGGCTATTGTGCCGGGTATGTTTTTAACGAAAACATACGCATGCTGATTCTCAATTACGAGCTTAAAGAGGGCATGCAGATAGAAAATCCAGAGCCGCTTCTTTCCAAAAAGATGCTTCTTTTTAAGGTTCAAAACGTTACTCCTCGTTTGAAATCTGCCTCTGTTGACAAGGCTCTTGAGCGAGCCCCTTCGGTTTTGATAGCTACCAGTCGGGTAAATACTAACGCTATTATTCCAATCCATCTTTATAACTCCAGTATCTCGATTGAAATCGATGTGGACTATTTAACCGGCTTAATTGGCTCGCCGGAGCAGTCACCTGTTTTGCAAAAATTATTATCCAATACGCAGTCCCTGCTGTTTGAAGAACCTTTCTTTGCCTCCTTACAACCCATTGTTAACCAGCTGTTCAATCATTCCAGTGACCATGCTCTGGAGTTATTTTTTCTTCGGGTAAAAGCAGAGGAATTGATATGCTGTTTACTGATGGCCCTGGTAAGAAGAAATGACAGTCAATTCTACACGCTCGAAAACAGAGATATTCAAATCATCTACCAGCTAAAAGAACAAATGCTTGAGCGGTTAGATATACCTCCCACGATCAGTGACTTAGCTCTTCAGGCTTCCATGAGTCCTACCAAGCTGAAACGGTTGTTTAAACAGATTTTTGGAACTAGTATATTCAGTTATTATCAGCGGTTTAGAATACAGGAGGCGGCCCGACAGTTGAGTACAGGGAATCGGTCCGTATCTGAAGTGGGTCATCAGCTGGGCTTTACTAATTTGAGCCATTTTTCCCGCGTATTTGAAGAGCATCTGGGTATAAAACCTAAAAAGTATTCATCATCATTTGCCCTATAAACCGTAGTGAACCGCTATCCCAGGCAGGCAAGAACTGAAATCTCTACCGAAACATCTTTAGGTAATCTGGCCATCTGAATGGTTTCCCGGGCGGAAAATCACTGGAAGAGAAAGTTCCCCCGGGCTTCGTTGACCACAGCAAAATCATTCATGTTTTTTAAACAGATACTCGTTTTATCGATGGTATGAACGCTCATACCTGCGGTTTGCCCTAACTGTTTAGTAACATCTGAGGGGTTTCCTGCTACTTAGCTCGCTGATAATCCTGCTGGTCAAAGGTATACTGCCACTTATAGATACCCGCCTTTACAGTGCTTTGGTAATTTTTGACGTTATACACGCTTCTATCCTCAAGGCCACTACCGGTAGTATAGTCTCTTTTATAGACCAGACGTTTCCCGTCCTCAAATTGTATAACTACCGAATCAGAAGCCATGGGTAATATGCTGTAGGGGGTAAAGTCCCGGGGTCTTTTACCAGAGTTTTCAAATGCTTCCACAAGGGTCGTATCCTGACCAGGGTTTAACCGGGTGGTTCCTTCATTCCATTCGTGAATGGTATAGTTTGACAGAGTAAAGGCATGACCCGTCTGGTTTGTAAACACATAGTGGTCCTCGTATCCATAGTCTGTCAAAGGCTTGCAGGAAACCCCCAGAATTAGCAGGAAGGCTATGGTTAAAATCGTTTTCACAGACATTCGGAAAATGGTGGAAGTGGTTCTCAAACGTATCCTTCCGTTAGATGGTCAGCGGTAGGAAGCAGGAATATAGCTGGTTTTTCCGATTGTCAATGAATTCAGTTTATTGCCTGGGCAAGGCTGTTCGTTGCAATTCCGTAAGCGATGGGCGTCTGAAATCAGGGCTGTTTCTTTTCCGGCTTGATTAATCGTCGACAAAGGCAGTCGAAACCTTTTCTGAGCTTCGAGTCCGAGAGCTGATGAAAAAAAGAGGGGAGAGCGGTTAGCCACTGTTCAAACGTTCGTCGAGTAGCAACGGTTGCCCGGAGGAATCACCGAAGATGAGGTGTGTTACCTACCCCTTTAAAAAGTATAAACCCATCAGGGTTAGTTGAGGCTGGCCCATTTCTTCGGTTTCATTCCCATGCAGGTTTCAAAAAGTCGCCCAAAATGACTCAGGTTGGTGAATCCCAGCCGATAACCCGCTTCCGATACTGAAAGACGCTCTTCTTTCAGCAACCGGGCCGCTTCCTGCATTCGCAGATGCTGAAAATAGTCATAGATTCCTTTTCCAAACACCTGCTTAAAAAATTTCCGCAGCTTCAATTCGTTCATTCCACTCAGTTTAACGAGTTCGGCACTTGTTAACGCCCGATCCAGTGAGGCACTCATCGCATTTCTGACGCGATAGATGGCTTCCATTTCTGCCGGGTTCATGGACCGGTAAGGGCTGATCTTGCGGTGCACCAGATTTTTGAATAGTTCATAAATCAGATTCAAGGCTTTTAGTTTGTAAAAAGCGTCCGAAAGTAAGCCCTCAGGAGTGGCCATGACCAGTTCATCCACCAGTACGGCCATCTCGGGTGACATGAATTCCTCGATCCAGAAGGTGTTTTCCACTTCAAACAGATGGCTAAACTGGGATTCATCCTTGCCCAGAAACTGTTGCAGGTAACTCATCTCGATGAGTATCGTGATTTGCTTGATAGAGGAGTGGCTGGGAAAACTCACTTCACTGGCTAAACGGGAAGGCGTCATTCGCACATGCGGCCTTTCCTGGCGTAAGGGCTGGCCCGTATCGGCGTTCGCTTCTTGTCCACCCTTAAAAATATTCTGAAAGGAAATGAGTAAGCCTTTCTCGATGACGGTAATCGGCTGTCTTTTATAGTTGAACCCTTCTTTAGAAATTAACGAACGGATCATCATCATCATTTCCGGCAAAAAGTCAACGATTTTGATCTCCTCAAACTCCAGTGAGGTCAGTCCGCTTAATTCGCTGGAAGCGGCCACTCCCAGTTTATCGGCCAACTCAAGCATCTGTTGATTCTCATTCAATGGCATCATTTTATGGACTATTTTTACTCGGTTTACCGCTATTTTGATCGTAAACCTACCCATACTTTTGCTAAGTCAATGAACAAAAGGCTTAGCAGTCATGAAAAAACGAATCATTATCTCAGGCGGGGGAATCGCCGGTCTTACGGCTGCCCTGCTTCTTCAAAAACAGGGTCACGACGTAACTGTTCTGGAGCGGGCCCAGGCCTTTACCCGGGCGGGTTATCTGCTCTCACTCAAGAATTTTGGAGTGAGCATTATGGAAGAACTGCATTTGGCTGGCTCCTTACATCAGGCGGCAACGCCTTCCGAATACATGGACTTTGTGGATGTTCAGGGGAACCTCATCCGGCGGATCAGTTACCGGAAGATGAACGAAGGCATGGATTCCTCCATCACGCTTACCCGCGGGGAGCTTCACCACAACCTTCATCAGGCCGTAGCGGATAAAATCACGATTCGGATGGCCACGAGTATTGACTCCGTCCGGCAGGAGGCTCATCAGGTAAGCGTGACGTTAACGACTACTGAAACCCTGGAAGCAGATCTGCTCATCATTGCGGAGGGGCTCCGATCCACTACCCGCCCGTTATGCTTCGCAGACAGTCAGCTCGAAGATTTCAACGTTTTTTACGTCGGAGGACGGTTAAAGAAAGAGCATCCGTATTCGGTTGGTTCGTTTAAAACCTACATCGGTGTTAATCAGATGCTTTCGATCTACCCGATCAGCGGGGATGAACTGGCGGTTCAATGCTATCTCTACCAAACCCAGGAGGTTTCCAGTCTACGGCAAAAGGCCCGTCAGCTTTTAGAGCAAACGTTCCAAAACTATTCCGCAGACGTGCAGACGCTGATGGTTGATCTGATTGAAAGCGGATTAGTCTTTGCGGATAAAATGGGCATGGTCCAGGCCCCCTGTTTGGTTCAGGGCAGAGTCCTGTTGCTGGGTGATGCAGGTTACTGTCCTACGGCCTTATCAGGTATGGGAGCATCGTTGTCGATTTATGGGGCAAAGGCTTTGGCTCACTTCATCGCCGACTCCCCTGATGATCTCTCCCAGGCTCTTTTCCGGTACAACGCGGTCATGCAACCCATCGCCAAAAAATTTCAGGGTAATGCCCGGGCGAATGCCGCTTCCTTTCTGCCTAAAGATGAATCCAGTCTTCAGGCATTCGCTGCTTCTTTCAGAAATGCTTCCGAATCCGAGGCTCACCGAAGGTTGACCGATCAAATCATACTTACCCCGCAGCAACTCTCTTTTACCCTTAACTAGGTACGCCATGAAGCTCAGAAAGATTATTCCTGTGGTCGGAGGATTTTTTACTATTGCCTTGTTAAGCTCCGTTTTTGCCCGTATTCAGGGGGCGTTTGGACCCTCAGCGAATGACTGGCTGGGGCAGGCCGTCATTCATCGTTCAGCCATCCCTTTCGTGGCCCTCAAGCTTTCAGGGCTTTTTCTGAGTTGTAGCCTGGGGGGCATCGTATCTACCCGTCTGGGCGGTACCCGGAAAGCGAGTCTTCTGGTTGGAGTCATCACCTCCCTGATGATTGGCTGGCTTTGGTTCCACACCGTACATCCCATTGGCTTTTGGATTCTGTTACTGCTGGGAGTGATCCCTTCTGTCTGGGCAGGCTATAGGATGTCTACCCAAACTTTATGACTTACTCCAGTGACGATCTTAATCCAAAAGTAGCCCTGGTTCATGAAAGAAGCCGCAAAGACAGCCGCAGAAAAGCTTTGAAATAGGCATAAGAGCGATGGTTTATTACAACCAGATACCTGGCTCCTGTGAGTAGGTACACTTTCCTGAATAGTAGTCTAAAAAAGACAGGCAAATGAAGCGGAAGTAAAGACCGTCACCTGTGAGCGATTCCTGAATCTGTAGCATACCGTCAGGCTATTTTATTGAACAAAGGGATTTATCTCTGATCAGCCCAGACGTAAAGAAGATTCAAACGGATACTATTCACCAAATCAGGAAAAGGGTAGTCGTTTTTGATAGTCAAAGCCTGAGTCCGTAAAGACGGTTTATAAAGCTGGCTTTGCCTGAGGTATAAAAACTTATGATACTGGAAGAGAATCGGTAATTAGTACCATAAAACCGTGGATCTATACTTCATATCCATACAAATGCCCTATACCTTTGGACTTTTGATACCTACGTGAGAAGATAGGTAGCAAGGCCTTTTCATCTTCACTCGTATAAACAGAAGAGTACTGCAGGGAATTTCCTGCGTTTGTTTTGCACCTGAGAAAACCCTGAGGCTGACTCAAGCCCTAACAGAACGCCTGCACGTGGTTTGTAGCTTTACCTAATGATGAGGACATACGTTTATCGGCTTGTCGTGGAATGCAGACGCGATTGATGAGCCAGCCACGGCGGAAATTTATTCACGCCATCAGGGTTGTTTATCGACCGGTCAAGCCCGACTTACGAATTTTCCCAAAGCTGATTTATGAAACATTCCTCCGCGTCTGCTACGATCCCGATGATTAATATTCATTCTCTGGCTGAATACCGACCGGAGGATTTTTTGATTCAGCGGTTCGATGAATACCTTCAGGAACACGAGAATTTACGGCTCCTGCATCGGCATGACTTTTACCATCTTATTCTTTTTACGAAGGGATCGGGTAGCCATGCCATTGATTTTGAAGCCTTTTCTGTCCAGCCCTTCCAAATATATTTTATGATACCGGGCCAGGTTCATTCCTGGGATTTTATGGGTGAAGTAGAAGGCTACGTGGTAAATTTTTCCAGTGACTTTTTTCAATCCTTTCTTTTACGGCCGGATTACCTGGAAACGTTCTCATTTTTTAACGGCATTGCCCGCGATAGTGTCATTAATTTGCCCGAGGCCATCCATGAACTCCTGGTCAATCAGTTTGAGCAGCTGCTTTCAAAGCATCGGGATGCGTCGCTGCTACGGATCGATCAGTTGAAAGTACTACTGCTGGACCTCTTTTTCTCAGTTGAATCGTATGCGGTGACTAAGGCTACGCTTTCCCTGACCAATTACAACTACATCATCTTAAAGAATTATCAAAAGCTCATTGATAAAAATTTCCTGACCATGCGTCTTCCCATGGAATACGCCAAACTCCTTTTTGTAACGCCCAATCATTTAAATGCCCTTTGTAAGGAACATTTAGGAATGCAGGCAGGAGAGCTGATTCGCAATCGGATTTTATTAGAGGCTAAACGCCTGCTTATTAACTTTGGAATGAATATTTCAGAGATCTCCTATGCTTTAAATTTCAGTGATAATTCTTACTTCACGAAGTTCTTCAAAAAGTACACGAAAACCACTCCCGAAGAGTTTCGGAAGCGGAACACCTGACTCTAAAACGCTCATCGATTTATCCAGAGGATATGAAAAGAAGTCAATTACAAGGGATGATACTGGCTAAGTGTCCCCACTGCCGGCAGGGTAATATGTTTAAGTATCCCTTTTGGAAATTAAGAAAGTTCGATCAGATGTACACCTTTTGCCCCCACTGCGGACAAAGGTATGAAAGCGAACCAGGCTTTTTTATTGGAGCTACCTACGTGAGCTATGCCCTGTCAGTCGGGATTGTACTGGCCACCGCTATTGTCCTGTTTAACTTCTTTGGTGACCCATCCGCTTTCGCGTACATTGGCGTATCCATTGGTCTGATGTTAGCGTTAATGCCCTTTAATTTCAGAATTTCCAGAGTCATCTATATCTATTTATTTTCTGGAATTGGATACGAAGAGAATCCTCGTATTATTCCCCGGGAGAAAGAAGTTTAAGCTAGTTCCACTTGAAAAGATAAAAGGCACTCCATTGAGATGGAGTGCCTTTTGCTTGCTATCCTTTGGAAGAATACGTTTTGAAAATATAGTCCCACAACGGAGAAGAGACCCCGTAGTTAAGCGTATCATTTTTATAGTGATGAATGGCGTGATTGATCCACAACCATTTAAACACGTTCCTGGGAGGCTTATAGGCATGCACAATAAAGTGAACAAACAGGTAACCGGCATAGCCTGACAGGAAGCCCGGAAAAAAAGCATAAGCCGCTTCTCCTAACCCCATAAAGGTAATACTGAATAAAGCCAAGCCAATCAGTATGGCTAACGCTGGTGGCATGGCCAGGCGGGTTTGATCTTTTGGGAAATCATGATGGATGCCATGAAAAATATATTGCAGCCGGGACTTCAGGGTCGTCGTGGGTTCCATGTGGAAAATACCCCGGTGCGTAGCGTATTCCACGAGGGTAAATACAATCAGGCCTGAAACAAGCAATCCCCCAATCATTCCCTTCTGCAAAGCAGTATGGGTAAAGGCATACCAGCCCAGGCCAGCCGAACTTATTAAATAAATTGAAATCGGTACGGCGATGTGAGTACGGGAGAGAGCCTCCAGTATTGGATTTTTAAAAAGAGACTGGGTTCCCGAGTGGTTAGAGCGGGGCTTTTCTGCATTCACGGACATGGCAGGGAGATCATGGGATTACGTTCAGGCGTATGCCTGTATCAGAGCAAAAGTAGGCCATGAAAATAAAGGCGAATGGTACTTACCCGTGATTCAGTGGTAGGCATTCGATTCGTTGGGATACTCTTAAAAAAGAACAGGTAGTTTTATGACTGGTTCATTAACTAATGATTCCCGGTCTTTCTACTGCGAAGGATTTCGTGGCTCAGGAGATATATAAAAGTGAAATACCCAATGTTTACGCTGAGTTTCTACTCGCTTAATCTTATGATATGGCCGGAAGATTGACCTGTGATAAGCTAATCAAAGGATTTTTTACTGGTTAGATGGTTGTTTGTAAAACGCTGTAAGCATTAAAGAATCAGAAGTCCAATGTATTTCTATAAAACAATTATCAACCATTTAAAATCTGTAGGATTATGTAGATAAGTCCTTTATATTCAGTATTTATCTAAACATAAATATAGAAGAGTAACCTTCATCCGCAATTAATAGGCTGGTAAATAACATGTTCAGGTAAGGTTTGGTAAGCAGTAAGATAATGTTCAGCCCTCTATTCAGTTCTCTCTATTGCTTTCGTATGGGGTCTTATTCTACTACTTTCTTACCGTTGACGCCTCGCTAAACGCCAGCGAAAAAATTGGAGATATACATTATCTCAATTAGTAAAATATTGAATTTATACGTTTTAAAGGAGTGGTTATAAAATGTTTCAATTTTATTTTTTAACAGGAGGTCCAGAAACGGATGGACGAATTAGATAGCCTTGAGATGTTTTAAGTATTCCCTCTTGGTTATACATTAAGCTATTTAACAAACTAAAAATAGACCAATGGTTTTTTTGAGATTCATTACCTTTAGCTTGACAAGCTGATGACTTTTCCTCTAAAAAAGCGAAAAAAGGAAAAATAAACCAGCAATGATCTCCGGAACGACTATGTTCAGGTATTTGCCAATAGTTTTTAGTATCTTTTATATTATTAGTGATTTTTAAAACCAGATCTTTTTGTAGATTACCTGTAAAGGTAATGGTATCGACCTCGCCTTTACTATTTACTCTAAACTTGAATTCACCTAATTGTGTTTCACATCCTGGAATAATGTATTTTTCACTCTGAATTGCATATCCAAGAAATGCAGTAAGGGATTTTGGCTTTGATGCCATCATTTGCTCTCTTACCGAATTGTTAGTCATAAATTTAGGAATCCATTCTTTGTTTTGTGCCAGAACTAAGCTAGAATCGAGTAGAACTAGGCAGAGTATAGTAGTTATTAATTGTTTCATGATTGTCCTGTATATATTTAGTTACCAACTGATCCTCTGGAATCGTTATTTCTACCACTAGGGCTTGTATGATGATAGTTTATAAAATCTACGTTATCTTTCCAATTTTGTGTATGTAAATCATAAGCATGAGTTGACTTTAATCCACCCCATGCTGGGGCGAAGGCATCCCCAAAGCTCATATTTGGGAAAGCTTGTTTTAAAGCAGTAGCCATAGGAGTTACATACTATTGAGCCATTGTTTGATGTTCTCCATTAGCAAATTGAGTGCTAGAAATGATAATATGTAAAAGTTCATGATAAATAGTAGCGGCAATAATTTCTCGTGAAGCATGTTGTAAAAAAACGTTATTTAATGTGATAGTATGCGAATTATTTGGCCCTCCATGGTAGATACAAGAACAGAAGGCTATTTTTCTGATGTAAAAGTAACGGCTCAGCAGAGGGATTAATGCCAGCCCTGTAATTTGCTCAGACCAGTAAAGGCTTTGTTTCGAAGTAACCTGCCGAACGGTAAATGGAAATGCATAAAGTCATTTTACAATAGTGGGGACCCAGGGTGAGTACGTGATTCTCCAGCGTGATTCCCTAATCACATGAGCCGTACAGACAAAATAGTTGAGCCGTAGAAGAAACCCGCTGCTGCTCAGGGGACGGATCTTTGGGGTATGGAAAACAGCACAAAAATTCAACTGGGTCCTCAGGGGCCCCTCGTCTCCAAACTGGGTCTGGGTTGCATGCGAATGTCTTCGATCTGGGGTGGAGCTACGCCTGACGAAACCGAAAGCATCGCCACCATTCGTGAAGCCTTGGACAGCGGTATCCGTTTTTTAAACACAGGCGATTTCTACGGGGCGGGCCATAATGAACTGCTGATCGGTAAAGCCATCAGGGGCAGACGGGACGATGCCTTCATTAGCGTAAAATTCGGAGCCATTTTTCACAAGGGGCGGTGGCTGGGAATGGATTTACGTCCCCTGTCCATTAAAAACTTCGTTAATTATTCGTTAACCCGTTTAGGCATTGAAACCATTGACCTTTATCAGCCCAGTCGAATGGACACCAGTGTACCCGTAGAAGATATCATCGGAACGATCGCTGACCTGATTACTGAAGGAAAGGTACGAAGCATTGGGGTCTCGGAAGTTACGGCTGAGCAGTTGCGTAAAGCCCAGCAGGTACATCCCATCACGGCCCTGGAGATCGGGTACTCGCTGGCTGACCGTCAAATCGAAAAGGAGCTATTGCCAACGGCTCAGGAATTAGGCATCGCAGTAGTAGCCTTCGCTAACACGGCAGAAGGATTATTGACGGGAGCGTTGAATGCACCGCTTCCCGAAACGGATTACCGGACTCATTTCTCCCGTTTTCAGGGTGAAAACTTGGTCCATAATCTGAAAAAAGTTGACGTTTTAAAGCAGATGGCGAGCGACAAAGGTTGTACGCCTTCGCAATTAGCCATTGCCTGGGTGAAAGAACAGGGAGATTCGATCATGACGCTGGTGAGCATGAGCCGTCGGTCCCGCCTGCCCGAGAACACGAGGGCTCTGAATATTACGTTCACCCCGGAAGAAATGCATACCTTAAACACTACTTTTGCGGCTGGTGCCATCCGTGGTGGCACGTATTTGGAACGCTAAATGGAGAGCCCTGCCGAAATCCTTCCCGGTGTTATTTTCTATTCCTATCCCTCAACGGAACGGAAAGAGAAAGTATGCGTATGGAATCACCATACGCTGATTCTGCAGGTTTCCGGTCAGCTGACCCTGGAAACCTCCGGTCAGACGATCTCGATGGCGGATGGGGAATTACTGTTGATCGGTAAAAACCAGTTAGGTACGCTCACGAAACTACCGCCGCCGGGAGATAGGTATGAGACCATTGTCATCTCTCTGCAGGAGGACCTCTTACGCAGAGTGGCCCTGGAAGAGAAGCTTGAAGCTGACCGGAAGTATTCAGGGTTACCCAATGTGCTGATTCCTGCCAATGCCTTTCTCCGGGGTTATTTTCAATCGATTGTACCTTATGCCCGAAGCTCGGGGACGGAGATGACCGATGAGATGGGAATTCTGAAAGTGAAAGAGGGCATTAAGTTGTTGCTGCATACGCTGCCGGAACTCCGCAATCTGCTGTTCGATTTTTCTGCTCCTTACCGAATGGATCTGGAGAAGTTCATGCTTGGTAATTTTCAGTTTAACGTTCCCGTTGAAAAATTCGCTCAACTGACGGGTCGCAGTCTGGCTACTTTCAAACGTGATTTTCTAAAAACTTTTGGTGCTCCGCCCCGCCACTGGTTGCAGGACAAACGCCTGAAAGAAGCCCGGTACCTCATTGAAACCAAGCATAAAAAACCCTCGACCATTTACCTGGACCTGGGTTTTGAAAGTATGGCTCACTTTTCGTCGTCCTTCAAAAAAAAGTTCGGTATGTCTCCCACAGCCCTACGCTAGCTTTGTAGGTAACCCGCGTGCGTGGTCTGACTCTTCAGGTTATAACTTAAGCGAGTCGGCGGCCAGGCCTTCGCAGCGGCTTTTCGCAATAAGACAAAAGAGATCCTTCCGCTGAAAAACGAATATGGCTTAACGTAAAAAAACTCTACGCATTTTCTCTGATTAAGAAAACGCGTAGAGTTTTTTACTGAATGGAAACCTTACTTTTTAATGACCGTCAATCCATAGCGTTCGATTTCATGGGTAATAACTACCCGATAGACTCCTAAGGAAAGGCCACTCATCTGGAGTTGTACCGTACCGTTCACCGTACGATAGTCTTTATCCTCAAACACTACCTGTCCGCTGACATTCAGTACACTCACCTGCACCGATGAAAGATCACGGTCGGGCAACTCAATGGTCAGCTGTGAGGATACCGGGTTAGGAAAGGCATTCAGGGGTCGTAACGTGCGATTATCAACGGAGATAATTCGGCTCGGCTCCGTTTTGCCATCCGTGTCTACCTGTACCAGTCGATAATACGCCAGGCGTCCTCTCGCCTGCGGATCGATGAAGTGATACGTATTCGGCAGTCGGGTCGTCCCGTTTCCTTTGACCTCCGCAATGGCTTTAAAGCTGGCGGTCGTATTCAGGGCCCGCTCCACAACGAAATGATCGTTGTTTAACTCCTGAGCCGTTTTCCAGGTCAAAAGGTTACCCTCGCTGGTCGCTTTACCTTCAAAGGAAACCAGCTGCACCGGTAAGGCACTGGCATTGGCCAGCGTAGTTACATTCTGATCGGACAGAGCGTAGTTGTAGAGGCGGAAATCACCCAAGGTCAAGTCAATATAGGGGTCATTAGACCAGATGGAACGACCCAGGAAGTTCTGCGTGGTTACGCCCATATCCGAAGGTTTCAGGGTAGCCTTAGTATCCGTAGCAATCAACTGACCATTCACAAAGAACTTGAACGTGGTATCTTTTTGTGAAATAGCCACGTGAATCCACTGATCGGTTGGCAGGGTATAAGGAATAGTAACGCGATAATTCAATCCGGGGCGGGTAATCTCGTAGTACAGATTCTGACCAGCTTTGGGTGACAGAGCCATGTACGTGTCCGTACTGCTGGCAAAATCGAATATACGCGTATTATCACTGACGCCCTGCGGAATCTTGACCCAGGTGGCCAGCGTAAAATCAGACAAGGTGCTGACTACGCCCGGCGGCAGTTCCAGGTAAGAGGATGCTGACCTGGAAAGGACGACGGCCCCGTCGTTTACCGCAGTCGTGGCCTGAGTAGCCGTTTCGGACATGACCGCTATGTCATTAGTAGCGTTATTCATACCCGCCGTCCAGGCTGCACCATTTTTCAACTGAGCGTGGTAGCCACCCCAGTCATCGTGGGCAATCGTTCCGCTCGTCTCATCGAAGGCCAGGTGCAGGTGCTGTCCTTTTACTGGTTTACCACCCAGGCTGGCAGAGGCCGGACTGTTTCCCAGATCATTGTAAGCAACGATCTTGTAGTAATACTGCTTCCCGTTGGACGCGGTCAGGTCTTCATAACGACCCGAAGACAGGTCTTTAGCCACACTGGTGTACGTACCATTTTCCGACTCTGAACGCAACAATTCATAAGCTGTACTGAAAGCCGGATCCCAGGTGATCGTAGTCTTATTATCACCCGAAGCGACGTACATATTTTTCACTGCTGTCGGAGCTACCACCAGGGAGTCAAATGATTTTACCTGGTTCTGCGTAAAGATCAACCAGCGTTGAGCGGTAGCGGCATCCGTAAAGTCGAAAGGTACCGTACTGATCGATTCAGGGGAACTGGCGGCCAGCGTAGGCGAGGAATAACTATCGTTGATCACCGTGATCCAGTATGCTTTTGCCATGAAATTCTTTTCGTCCGTCCCTACTTTCGTGTCATAACGGGCTCCCTGGAACTGCAATGATTCTGCTCCCGTGGCGGAGAGGCCAATACTGTTGTTCTGATACGTAAAATACTTACCCGTAGCAGCATTGCGGAGTTTATAAAACGCCGTGGCAGGATCAAACTCAACGTACCAGGCTGCCCGGTCGTCGGTCAGAACACTGGCCCCGGAGGCTTTCTTGTTGACGAGTTGTCCGGATTCGTTTTCGGCCAGGAACGAGGTGCTGAGTCCTACTTTATTGCCTTCTACCTTGAGGTAATATTTTTGGGAAGGCGTATAATCGAAGGTGTACGAAGGAGTTGTGAAGCCCCGTGAAGGATTCGCCAGACCATCTTCACCCAGGGCCTGGGTAACCAGGGCGTGGGCCGTATACAGGAACTCGTCGCCGCTGTCTTCGTGAGCACCGTTGATTCCGAAGGGCCACATGTGTACGGCATCGCCCGTCATGTATCCGTCCGTATTGTTTTGCAGGAACTGTACTAATTTATTGGCACGTTCGCCCAGCCATTTGCCCCGGCTTCCTTCGGCCCGCAGGGGCGAGTTCCCGCCGTACCAGATCCAGTGCTGGCCAACCCCAATGGTGTGATTCATTTCGTGCAGGGCCGTTCCCGTTCGCTGATAGCTCGGGTTGGCACCAAACTGCATGTATCCCCCGTAACTGGCTTCTGCGGTAGGCGTACCTGCATTGTAGTTTACCGACAAATGATGGTTCTTGACACTGGTCAGGTTATTGTAGTAATACACGCCTGATTTCACCGCCTGATCGATGCGATCACGGTTATCCGCCCCCCCATTTATCACACTGGACTGCAATTGGTACGTGACCGTACCCATTGGAATCGTGATCACTTTCACTACCTTACCGTAACCCACCGCAAAATTTGGTCCTATGGCGTAGGCACGCATGTAATAAATGGTTGAGGGTTGCAGGTTCTCGAGTCGGTAAATGGCTCCGTTGCTTGAGAAAGTTTTGGTCGTTCGGTTATCAAAAATTTTCGGATCAGGGCTGGTACTCCAACAGAAACCTTTCTCGACAATTTGGTTTGCAGCAACGCCGGAAATGGTGCTCCGTCCGAAGGCCATCGTAGCTCCGCGAGCAAAGCGTGGATCCGTAACCACTACCGGAGCAGAGCCGGTTGCGTTGGCAACTCTATACATGAGCATGGCTTCATAGAGCTCACGGGGAGCTTTCTGCACATTGCTCAATTCGGCGTCAAGGTTATTGGACAGAGCCGTATTCTGGTCAATCACCGCTTTAAACGCAGCAGCTCCAGTACCCGTACCATTGCCGAATACGCCGAGGGCAGAATCCAGGGCGATTTTTAACTTCCCATACGCGTCAACCGATATCCGGGCCGTTTTCAGATCCATTTCCAGTTGAGCAATTCGCTCCGCTACATCCGTTCCATTCTGATCCAGCGTTGCTTTACCGGCGGCCACGGCCGTTTCGAGGGCCGAGCGATTGCTGTTCCGCATCTTGTTACCCAGTACAATTGTCGCGGAATCGATTACACTTTGCAGCCGTTCTCTGAGAGCATCCGTTGCTGCACCTTTGTAGTAAAGCCGGAAGTTATCGCAGGCCATCCAGTTGCCCTGGGAGTTTTCCGTTTTGAAACCCACCACAGCGGTGCCGTCCACGACCAGAAAGTCAACCGAGTACTCTCCTTTCGCTTTTACTTCTGACTGGGCATTGTTACCAAATACAAAACCGCCGGGCTGCCCCGTCGTAGGATTCTGGGAAATATTCTGAGCACCAATGGTTAACGTATATTTTCCGTTAGGAAGGTCCGTCAGTCGCTGAGAAACACTTACGTTTGGCAGGGGTGGACGGCTTACCCACCGTTCGACATAGGTATTACCCGCTTTCTGAGGACTGAAATCATTATTGCCCTGCGTGGCTAATCCATTATTGATCCAGCCCGTAAAACCCGACTCAAAACTGGGGTTAACGATCCGTTGCGTCAGATCCAGCGGCGTAGCATTCGAGGCGTTCGCATAGCGGTACGCTAAAATGGCCGCCTGGATTTCGCCGGGAGCCTTCTGTAAGTCAGTCAGTGAAGCATCAAGGTTAGCGAATAATGCTTTCTTTTGATCAATGACCGCCCGAAACGCAGCGGCTTCCTTACCACTGCCGGTGCCATATTCAGTCTCGGCAGTGGCAATAGCCGTCTGGAGGTTGTTATACGCATCAATGGATACCTTAGCTACCTTTAGGCCCGCCTGCATCTGCTTGATGCGATCATATAATTCATTTCCGGCATTACTGTCGGATAAACTTTGATTGGCAGCGGCAACGGCACTTTCAAGGCTGGTCCGACTGGTATTCTGCATTTTTTTACCCAGCAAAATCGTCGCCGAATCCACCAGGGCCTGCAGCTTATTTTTCACTTCCTGCTGAGCAATGCCCTTGTACTGGAGCCGGAAGTTATCGCAGCCCGCCCAGTTCCCTTGAGAGTTCTGAGTTTTGAAGCCGAGGGTTAACGTACTGTCTACGACCAGAATGTCAACCGAATAATCTCCCCTGCCGGTTACTTCCTTCTGGTTGTCATTGCCGAAGATAAAGGCACCGGGTTGTCCAACCTCTGGATTCTGGGAAAGATTCTGTGCACCAACGGTCAGGGTGTATTTGCCGTTTGGTAAACCCGTTATGGTCTGGGATACGCTTACGTTCGGCAGGGGAGGCAGGCCTTGCCAACGTTCCACATAGGTATTTCCCTGTCTGTAGGGATCCAGACCGTCATTGGACTGCGTGTACATATCCTTATTAGCCCAGCCTGTAAAACCCGACTCAAAACTGGGGTTAACGATCTGCTGCGTGACGTCAAGTGGACTGGTGTCCGAAGCATCCGCCAGTTTAGCTGCTGAAATGGTTTTTGCTCGCGAAGAACTCTTAGTTACCTGATTGGTACTGGTCTTGCTTAGGGAAGTAATCCCGGGAAAGCTTCTTCCGAACGGCCGCGTGTTCGGTTCGTACTGTGGTGCCTGGGCTGTGGCCTGAAAGCTGCAAAAGCCGATGAGCCAGGTAAAGAGAAAGAAAAATAGAGGTCTAGATTGTATCATAACAAAGAGGTTTGTGAAAAAACGCAGCGTACGTACGAAGAACATCCGTACGGGTATCTGTAAATGGGGCAAGCAGGATTAACCGTCAGGGATTAGTCTCATAAAAAATAGAGGTTTGGTAAAGGGTATTGAAATGATTAAAGAATTACTTCCTATTGTACAAAACAAAGAGTTTTAGAATAGAAACAGGGGCTCCATTTCGGTCAAAAGAGGGGCCCATTTTGGGAAAAAGCCGTTAGATACAGCCAAAAAGGGCTTTTTGCTGAGAACCACAAGGGCAGCGACCCGTAAATGTCAATAAAGTGAGTAGAAAAGTAATGGTTCAGCAGTTCATTATACTAAAGGGATGAATCAAAAGTAAAATCAAACAGTTTTGAAATAACGATTATATATATACGTAAATTTTTTATTAGGCAAGTGCTGTACGCGAACGATTCATGGCAGGACCAGTTCAATACTATTGAATCTACACTTTCCTAAGACTTACTTGTATCATAAAAGAAGGCTACCCCCTGTTAAGGATGTAGCCTTTCTCTAATTTGTAAGGTTTGGGTGCAATAATTATAAATTCAGATCATTCAATTACTTGCCTTTAATGCCAGCGTTTAAATTCCACTGGTCCGTCCACCGGATGATGGGCTGATCCTTTTCGAAGAAGACAGGCAACCATAGGTATCTACTGTCTTTCAGATCTTTCGGATTCCATCGATCCGCCATAAACAGAAAAGCATCGGGTTTTCCATGGATCGGCTGCACGTACGTGGACTGTCCACCGAACGTGGTCTTGGCGGAAGGTCCCTGCATGGGATCGCCCAGCAACTTCCAGGGGCCAAAGATGGAAGAAGCTTCGTGAACGCTTGCTTCATTCGGATCCCACCCGGTACAGCCACTGGTGATCAGATAGTACCGATTATTTCGCTTGAAAAGAGCCGGAGCTTCCCGGTGTGAACTAAATAACAGGGAATCCTGCGTCGTGGCAGTGAGGTAATCGTCGGTCAGTTTCACCACCCGCAAATCGTAATTGTCACGCGAAGAATACATTTGATACGCCGAGCCATCCTCATCCACAAAGAGCGTCATATCCCGTGACATGTTTCCGTTTGGCCGAAAGCTGGATACAAATTGGTACGGTCCTGTAGGCGTCGCACTGACGGCCACGCCCGCCCGGGCGGCATCGTAACCTTTTCCTGCCAATTCCAGGTGAAACCACATGACGTACTGCTTCGTTTGGGGGTTATAAATGACCTTGGGCCTTTCCATGAGGCAACCTATTGTGATGTCGCTGGCAGGTTCCTGGGACTGAGCCAGGGCTAGTCCTTCGTTTTTCCAGTGAATGAGGTCTTTTGATGCATAGACATTCACTCCCTCCGACGCAACTCTCCCGCGTTTTTCACCGAACCAGTAGTACGTATCATTGGCAAACAGAAGGCCACCGCCGTGAGCGTTTATGACTTCTCCGTGATTATCAAGCCAACGCTCACCCGGTTTGATCACCGACTGCGTGGTTTGAGCCTGAGTTCTTCCCAGAAGGGCAATTCCAAGCATCACCGTTAGTGCGAGCAATCTATTGTGTACCATAGAAATTACAAGTGTTTAGGATAGGAGTAAAGGTGCACGGCTTTGGTTTTGAAGCCCTGCTGATCCTGTACATAGTTAACAACCACGCCAACTGTTACTTTAGTAGTGGCGGTTAATTTGAATGTAACCCTTGGTTTATCGAATGTGGCAAATAAGACGGATGTACTGCTGGTGATGTCAGCATAGTCCGGCAAAGTGCTGGCATTAGGAGCCACGACTACGTACGATACATCTTTCGTTCCCTGCCAAACCCAGGGGGAGGGGTCAAAAGCATAGGTCCCGGCGGGTAAGGTGATGGTCTGGTAGAGTTTTCCATTTTTGATCAGCGGAGAACCCCAGCCTGATTCCATATCCATGGTCGCTCCATCACCATCCTTAGCAAAGCCGCCTACGCCGTTGTGGCTCAGGGCTCCGCTGCTGGCTACCCAATCAGCTAGGGTACCCCAGCGTCCTCCCGGGTCCATGGCGGAAGCAACAAACGGATTACCCGAGTTTTTAATATACTTGCTGGTCACTTCTATTGCTGGCCCAATCACCAGAGCATCTACGTCCACAAGCACAATAGTTTTACGGGCCGTTGCACTCAGTCCGTACGTTGAAGGATTCGCCAGACCAACGGCCAGAGCCAGCTTTTTACCCGTATAATCTGCCTTTTTCAAATCATTGATGTTCAGCGTCAGGTAAAAAGTCTTGGAAATACTGTCCCCAGCCACCCGAAGGCTCTTGGGCAAGGTGTACATGGAGGCAGGCATAAGAATTGTATTCGCATCCAGCGTTTTATTGGTAATGAGTCGCTGGATGGTATCAGTGTCTACCTGTAAATCAACTGAATAGCCCGTACGGGCTATTCCCGAAAGACTGACACCAAGAATAACATTGAGTTTTTGCTGCTCCGTATTCAGGGTATAATTGAAGGTAGAGGAATCCGTTCCAGCCGGAACTAGGTAATTGACGTTGACTCCGCCGGATTGATTTACTGCCTGAGGCATGTAAATCTTCGAAATCCCATAGTCATAGAGGTTCTCTTTTTCACAGGAGCTGATCATGCCCACCAGAAATAAAAGTAACCCGAGGCGAATGAAGGATAGTAGTTTCATACGTATTCGATGAATGGCTTCAGGTGTATTACCAGCCCGGATTTTGTTTCAAGACACCACTGGATTTATTGATCTCGACTTGAGGAATGGGATACAGATACATTTTGCTGGCATCAAATACCCGATTTTCAACGACGATCGTATTGTAGATAAAGGTTCCGCTCGTTTTACTTACCGATATTCCTTTAACGGAACTATTAAGCTCCGTAGCGGCCTGTTTCCAGCGAAGCAAGTCCCAGTAGCGGTGGTTTTCAAAGGCTAATTCCACCCGACGTTCCCGGCGAACAGCGGCACGAAAATCTGATGTGCTGGTCACCGTTACCTCAGGCATGCCAACCCCTGAACGACTCCGCACCTGATTGAGAGCCTGGCGGGCCGTTAAGGCATATCCGTTGGCATTGTCCGGGCCGTGAGCTTCATTCATGGCTTCTGCGTACATGAGTAGCACATCAGCATATCTGAAGACAGGCCAGTTGTGAACAACGGTCTGGCCTTGTACCAGATTCAGACCATCGGCCAGAAACTTTTTGAGGTAGTAACCCGTACGACTTGCGTTGGTTTTTCGCATATCATCGGTTCCCCCGGCTGACTGGTCAATGGTTCGGCCATTCCAGTTACTGTTGTTCGTAACAACGGTAAGTGCCAGACGGGGATCGCGATTGGCATAGGGATCGAGGGAGTCGGGCTTACCTTTGTATTCATAGGCGTTCACCAGATCCTGGGTGGGTGTAATACCACTGGCACCTCCGGCAGTAGCAATCGGATAATTTTTCCGTTCCAGATCGCTGTTTGCAGGGTAACGAATCGCCCAGATCGTTTCTTTACTAGTCAGGGTATTGTTTCTCAGGAAGTAATCCCGATAGCTATTATCCAGACCATACTGACCCGCTCCGGCGGCAAAAACCAACACATCGTTAGCCGCTGCTGCTGCTGCTTTCCATTTAGATACGTCACCCGATGAATTGTTCAGCGGACTTGCCGCGTACAGTAACGTACGGGCTTTGAGAGCCAGGGCCATGCCTTTGCTAACGCGTCCGTCATTGTTGGTGAAAGAAGACGTTTTCCAGTTGACCTGCAAGCTGTCTTTGTAACGATCTAAGTCATTGACGATGAATGAAACTACTTCATCATAACTAGCTCTGGGCAGATTCATGTTATCCTGTAAACCCAGCGTTCGCGTCACCAGAGGAACACCTCCATAGCGTTTGATTAGCTCGGCGTAATACCAGGCTCTGAGTACCCGTGCTTCAGCCCGGTACCAGCCCATGTTCAGGACGTCGTTCCGGTAGTTGGTTTTGCCATTTACCGAAATGGTATCGCGGTTTACGGCTAGACGAGCTTTGTAGTCTGCGGAATTTTCCAGGAAAAAGTTTGCGGCCCGAATACCGGAGTAATAATTGGAATAGTAATTATCCGGACTATAGATGGCATTCCAGCTACCATTATTAAAGAGTAAAGCAAGCGAACTTCCCGGAGAGGTTTGTACGGCCTCATCAGAAACCGGAGCAAACAAATTGTTATCGAGAATGGTAAACTCATTCCGCAAATAAGTATACGGAGCGTTGGCGTAGGAGAACAGTGTCGAATAATTAGACGAAAGTGTCTCCTGAGTTTGGGCCGTGTCGATTCGGGTATCCAGAAATTCTTTCTGGCAACCGACGAGTAGCCCCAGTACCCCTATGGAGAAAAGGATAGATAAGGTTTTCATGCGTTCCTTAGAAACTTAAAGTGATGCCAGTGTTGTATGTTTTCAGACCTGCGTAGCCAGAGATGGTTTCTGGGTCGAGGTTATAATGCTTGCTTACGTAAGACCACGTAAAAGGATTCGTGGCATTGACATAGATCCGCACGTTTTCCAGATGAATTTTATGCAACAACTCACTGGGCAGTGTATAGCCGATTTCGATATTTCTCACCCGCAGGAAACTACCGTTTTTGATCCAGAAAGTGGAGCTTTGGTAGTTATTCATATTGGCTTTGGTCGTAAATCTGGGATAGGTAGCCGTAGCTCTGGTATCGATGCCCTGATCGGGGTAATAAGCCCAGGCCTGGCCAGCAGTAGGATATACATTGGTATTGTCAACAAATGCAACAGCCTGACTGGAATTCAACAGATTTATACTCCGGTTAGCGGCTCCCTGCAACAAGATCGAGAAGTCGAAATTCTTGTATGAAGTTCCAGCGTCGAATGCGTAAGTCCATTCGGGTAGGGAAGTATAACCCATCGATGTAACATCGTTTTGATCTACTTTTCCGTTGCCATCGGTGTCCTTATACCGTATATCACCGGGTTGTACACTACCAAAAGTTGGCTGGGCAATCCCCGATTTAAGGGTTCCATCTGCATTGAAATCAGTTATGTCGTAAAATCCAACGGCTTGTAGTCCCAGCGTCGTCCCAATTCGCTGACCCGTCAGTCGGCTGAATGCATTCACCGGAGCAACTTCGCCCATTTGCTTGACCTGGTTACGAGCATACAGGGTCATGGCATTCAAATGATACTTTACATCACCTACCTTATCCGTAAAGTTCAGGGCGAACTCAAAGCCTTTATTGGAAACGATTCCCAGATTACGATAGGGAGGAGTGGCTCCAAACAAACCTGGCAGGGTATAATCTGACGTAACAATACCTGTTCGCTTATTGAAGAAGCCATCTGCCGTAAGTGAAAGCTTATTCCACAACTGAAGGTCTACCCCTACATTATAACCCGTATTACGTTCCGCACGGATCTCAGGATTGGCCGCATAGGATGGAACAATTCCGCTATTGCTGTTCAGACCGTTATTACCTGTGTAGTACGTGCCATAAGTAGTGAAATACTGCTGGTACAAATACCGGCCCTGGTTAGACTGATCGAAGCCCGATTGGCCTGCAGAAGCCCGAACCTTAAAAAAGGTAATGGCCTTGTTCTTAGCCAGAAAGTCTTCTCTAGATACGACCCAGCCTAATGAAAGGGCGGGATAGAACGCCCAGCGATTGCCCGGAGCATAATTATCTGAACCACTGTATCCGGCCGATAACGCAAGAAAATACTTATCATCATACGAATACTGGAACTGACCGCCCAGGTTTTGGTAATGGTAGAAAATGTTATTACCGGTATTTAGTCCACTTGAGTTAATATTCCAATCCAGCATATAATCACTGAGGAAATAATTAACGTCTGCCGACAAGGCGTGTTTTCCTACGGAACGCTTGTAAGCGGCATTCAACGTGATCTGTTGCCAGTTATATTGGTTCGTGGGAGATGATCCGAGCGAAGCAATATCCGTAGCCTTATCGGTAGTAGTGTTCACGCCATTGTTAAACCGGGCATAAGAAGCGGTTCGACCGAGGCTATTCCGCGTCCAGGTATTAAAAGAAATGGCCTGACTAATGGATAAACCTTGGGTAATGAAATCCAGGTTTTCCTTCAGGGTAAAGTTGGCCTGTAACGTACGATCGTGCGTTGCCGTGCGACCCAGGGCCAACAGCGAGGCTACCGGGTTATCGGGATACAGAGCCGTTCCTGACCAGTTTTGGGTGTTACCATCCCTCACCTGATAAATGTTGGAAGGATAGGTTTCCAGATTTCTCCACAATTTCGGACCATTGTAGTTGGGATACTGACGATCTTCGATACGTCCACCCAGATCGACTCTTGCTTCGAAAATCTTGAAGAATTTAAAATCAAGATTGGTTCGAAGATTGAACCGTTGAATCTGAGCATTAGAAGTAGTCGCCGACGTAGGGACATTGTACAGACCCGTTTGTTTCATGTAATCCAGAATGACGGCATACTTAGAAACCTGATCCCCGCCGGTAAACGACAGATTGGCATTTTGATACCGTCCGTATTTCTTCAATGTCTCGGCATACCAGTCCACGGAAGGGGCTGTGTCGTTCTGATAAGCCTGGAGCTGAGCATCTGTATACTTGGGTGACCACACTAACTTATTGTTGTTCAGGGCATAGTTATCGTTGCTTATGGCCTGATTATAAAGACGAGCGTAATTGTAGGACCCGTAGGGCTTGTTGATCCGCAGGGCCTGTTGTAATCCAGTAACGAGATTGAACTGAATCTGGGGTTTGCTAACAGTTCCCCGCTTGGTCGTGATCCACAAAACACCATTGGCTCCTTTCATGCCAAAGGCAGCCAGCGAAGCGGGGTCTTTCAACACCGTGATGCTTTCAATTTCACTGGGAGAGAGGTACTGGAAATAAGACGAGGTAGTAATAAATCCGTCTACGCAGACAACCAGATTGGAATTATCGTAGGTACCCAGTCCGCGAATGTTAAGAGTAGCAGCATCATACCCGGGCTCCCCAGAATTCTGGCCTACAATTAAACCCTGTAAACGACCGTAAAGGGCATTGGTCACATTAGGCACGGGAGTCTTGGCAATCGTTGTTCCAGAAACGGAAGAAGAGATTAACGACCCCGTGGATGAGGCAAGAAATGGATTCGACTGGCTCATACCCGGAGCAAAGAGCGGTATTGCCTTGAGGCTATCTACTTGCTGTGAGTGGGCGTTTAGACACGTACTCCCAAGCAGTAATGCCAATAGCCAGACGGTCCGTTTATTGACGTTTAGGTGGTTTTTCATCGAAAGTAAATGCGTTAATCAGGCCTTAGTACCCTGGATTTTGAACAATGATGGCTTTGTTAACCTCCGTTTGAGGGAAGGGATTCAGATACTGGCGGGGAGACCAAAAACCCTGGTATTCGATTTTGCTCTGATAATTGGTGTTGCCCGTCATCTTGGCACCGTTTCCATTATTGTAAGCAAAGGTTCGGATGGAGCCACCAATGATCCCTGATCCGATGTTTTCGAGTTTCCAGTGTTTGATATCCTGAAGACGGTAATTTTCCGCGAAGAATTCTGCCGCCCATTCGCGTTGAATGATCTTACGCAAAGCGGCCTGATTAGTTACCGTAACGGCGGGTAAACCGGCACGCTGGTGAACCTTATTGAGTCGTTCCAGGGCTTTTACCGTCTGACCTGACTCGTTGTAGGCTTCAGCCGCACTTAAATACAGGGAGGCGACCCGGAAAATAGGGAATTCAAACCAGCCTCTGGAACCAGCTTTATAATAAAACTTGGTTGACCGGGCACAACCTGTCATTTCCCACTGGAACGTATTCTGATTGCTCCAGGAGTTATCGCCGGGATTATTCCAGGCATCCATTTGCCAGGGTTGAAAACAGGCTTTAAACCGGGCTTCCATCTCCTTCATTTTGCTCAGGTAGTCCGAGAAAGGTAAGGGGTCGCTGCTTATCGTCGGCCAGTTCTGGTCAGTTCCGTCTTGCTTGTAATAGGCTTCCAGTTGAGTGGTCAACAATACGTTACCATAAGCCTGCCAGTTGTGCAGATTATAGAACATGTTCATTTGCCAGCTTTCGTTCGACTTGTAGGCCAGAATTACTTCAGCATTACCAGGGGTGGAAGTAGCGGTACCATAATCATCCAGAGGATTACCAGTATTGATGAGACGAAAGCCGCCGTTGGTTTCAGCCTCCGCCAGTGCAGCTTCGGCAGCCTGAGCAGCGGTGGTCCAGCGAGAGGGATCATTATTGCCCAGGCAAATCAATTCGTTGTTTACACCGAAATCCAGATAAGGCGTTCCGGTATTGAACAGAGGTCTTGCTGCATACATCAAGGCTTTGGCTTTGATCGACAGGGCCGCCGCTTTTGTCATTCGACCCGAAAAGGTGTCTGGCCATTTGGCGGGTAATACTGCTGCTGCCTGATCACACCAGGACACAACGGAATCGAGCACGGCTTTAACAGAACTCCGGGTAACGGACAGATCTTCAGCTGCCTGGAAACTTCTGGAAACTAACGGTACACCACCCCAGATGGTTAACATCTGACCGTAGCGGTACGCCAGCAGGGCTTTCATTTCGGCTTTTACCACTGCCTTGTCAGCAGCAGACATATCCCGAACCTTATCGATGTTTTCCTTGACGAGACAGGCCTGGCGGATGGTCGTGTAGTTGTAGTTAAAGCCATCCATATCCTGACTGCTGCCATTGGCATTCATCCCGGTGATGATGATTCCCTGTGAAATGGTCCAGGCAAACCCGTAGTTAAGTCCTCCCGTGAGGTTTTCGTGGATCATGGAATTCCAGAAACCCTGATACGGTAAGCCCTGAGAAAGATTTTTCTGGTAGGCTTCCGCAATAGCCGACTGTGCCTTAACGGTCGTGGAAAATACGGAGTCAACCGTGGTAGCACTTGAAATAGGTAGCTGCAGAAAGTCGTCCTGACAGGCACTAAAAAGCAAGCCAAACAGGGCTAATACGATGATATTGAGTTTCATATGCTTCTGAAATGAACTTAGAATTGGATACTTGCTCCGATATTGAAAGTGCGAGTCAACGGGTAGAGGTATCCCATGGCGTTTTTACCCGTATCAGCCTGTTCGGGATCAATGCCGTTGATGAGGTGGGAACCCCACGTAAAGAGGTTGTTGCCATTTACGTACAAGCGTACCCCCTGCAAATGCGTGGCTTTCAGAAAAGAGTTATTCTGTTGGAATGTATAGCCGACTTCAAGGTTTTTCAAGCGGGTGAAATCATTTGACTTGAGCCAGAAATCACTCAACTGATTGTTATTAGACTGACCGCCACTGAAAGAGATGGTAGGGTAAGAAATGGGCTGTCCTGCGGCATATTTTTCAGGAGTCCAGCGTCCGTCATAGGCATATTGCATCACAGCACCTACGTTTTTGGCGAAAGGCGTGCTGAGGATATATCCATACTGAGGGAAAGACCCCTGTTTTGTACCAATGAACAGAGCGTTAATATCAAAACCTTTGTAGGAAAGGCCTACGGAAAAGTTATAAGCTACCCGGGGCAGGTTAGAATAACCGATGGGAACCAGATCCTGATTGTTGAGAATACCATCGCCGTTAATGTCACGGAATTTGAGATCTCCGAGTTTCGCCTGATTACCGCCAAACGTATTGTAGGGGCGATTGCTGAGTTCCTCCTGCGTATTGTAGAAGCCATCCGTCCGCAACCCTTTATACTGCCCGATGGAATACCCGGTCGAATTCATCCAGGGATAGGGGTAGGGAGCTTCCGCCCGGTAGTCAATTCGGTTACGAGCATAGGAGAAGGTTCCTCTGACAAAGTACTGGACGGCTCCTAGTTTATCGTTCCATTCGCCGAAGAGTTCATAGCCGCGGTTACTAACCCGTCCTACGTTGGCCGGAGGTACGTTCCAGTCGGGCACACCATAGGTACCGGGAATCGTTCCCAGGGATACCAGAATGTTGTTCCGATTTTCCCAGAATAAGGCCGTGTTTACCGTCAGACGATCCTTCAGGAACCGGAATTCCGCAGCCAGGTTCGTTTTCCGGGCACGTTCCCAGGTGATGGCCGGATTTCCAAGAGCCGTTTCCTGAGCCCCGCTAAAGTAGGGGTTGGCACTGGAACCATCGCTTCTGCCGAAGTAATAACCCCGACCGTTGTAAGCCCAGGTGTTAGGCAGGTATAAGTAACGACGGCCACCTAACTGGTCGTTTCCTACTTCTCCATACGAACCACGGAATTTTACCCAGGTAACCCAATCGTTTTTAGGGAAAAATGATTCGTTGGACAGAATCCAGCCGGGCGAAACCGAGGGGAAGTAACCGAATCGTCTACCCGGAGCAAACTGCTCACTACCGTTAAAGCCCATGTTGAACTCGAACAGGTAACGTTCTTTGAAATTATACGTAACCCGTCCAACCAGACCCATCAGACCAGAAGGGGTATTGTAACCCTGTCCGTTAGCGGTAAACCGCTGGGCGTTTCCAAGGATCAGACCCGTAACTGTATGATCTCCAAAACTGTGATTGTAATCAATCGCTGCTTCCAGATACAGTTTATTCCAGGAACCATTACCGACGTTATCAGCCGTAGAAGTAGGACTGATCTGTCCACCAATAAAGATCAAGTTGGCTGGATCCGATGGGTTTCGCATGGCACTGAACTGTGGAATGCTAACCGTCTTGGCAAATCCTTTCGTGTAGCTATCATCGTACGCAACCGATACCCGCGAGCTCAGACCCGGCGTGATATAACCCATCGTATGCTTTACCACGAAGTTACTCGTCAGGGTAGTGGTGTACATGGTACGTGTACCGGCCGTAAGAAGTTGAGTGAGAGGAGTGTATCCCCCTCCACCCCGACTTCCAAGGGGATTGGTTGGATCGCCGGGTACTCCTACAAAACCCGTTACCAAATGCCCATCTACGATACCAGGGCCAGAAAAGGGGCTGTTTTCCAGAATACTCTGAATAATGTTCTGATAGCGGTTTCCGAAGTCTCCAGAAGAGTTACCTGCTCCGGGTACTCTGGCGATGGACGTCTGACCAGCCAGGTTGAACGATACCTGGAAATTCCTGAAGACGTCTATATCGACATTAGACCGAAAGTTGTACCGATTGAAATAAGGGTTGGTATTTGATCCTCCGTATTTTGTATTATTCAGAATCCCTGCCTGTTGGAAATTTCCCAGCGATACGAAGTACTTTATCCGGTTGGTGCCGCCCGATACGTTTAGGTTATACTGTTGCTGCCGACCTACGCCGCCAAATTGTTCCTTGTAATAGTTATTGCTCGTGTAGTATAGAGCCGGGCTATTCAGTAAAGCTTGTTTCTGGTCAGCCGTAAGGTTCATGGCATCGACCTCGGCGGGGGTATAGTCCCGGTTGTTCTGAAACTTCCATAATTCGTCGTTTGAGAACAGAAGCTGGTTGTAACTGTTATCACCCGAAGCCTGAGCATTTCGAACGGCTTCGTTGCGAAGCAATCCAAACTGATAGGAATTGAGCGTTTCGAATATCGAAGAAGCTCTGGTAAAGGCCTGGTTCGTTGAGAAACTAAACTGAGGGCGATTGGCTCGACCGCGTTTGGTGGTAACGATGATTACTCCGTTTGCCCCACGAATCCCGAATACCGCCGTAGCAGAAGCATCCTTAAGCACACTGATGTTATCAATTTCGTTGGGATCCATGGCGTTCAGTACGGTATACGGTTGTTCGGTAGGCTGTTGAATCCCGTCGATTACGATGAGTGGATCGGAGCCATTTAGCGTAGATATCCCCCGAATCCGTATGGTCGTGGCATTTTGTCCAGGCTCACCACTGTTCTGGATACCGCTAATACCAGCCGCACGTCCAATCAACATGTTGGTAATGTTGGCTACTGGAGTTTGCAGCAGGGCTTTGCTATCGACAACGCTGATTTCGCCCGTCACGGTCGGAAGTTTCTGCTGACCGAAACCAACAACGACGACTTCATTCAGTGCTTTATTATCAGACTCCAATTGAATCATAAGATTGGTCTTGTTACCAATGGCTACCGCTTGCGATTGAAAACCAATGTAGGAAATGACCAGAACCGGATCTTTAACGTTATCTGGTATACGTAAACTAAACCGACCGTTGCCGTCAGTTGTCGTGCCTAGATTCGCTACCCCTTTTACGGAGACGGTTGCCCCGGCCAATACGCTCCCTTTTTCGTCTTGTACCGTACCGGAGATGATGGTGATGACCTGCGAGGGTGACAGGAGTGGAGCGGGATTTTCATAGGCATGCAACGGCAGGTGCATTGCCAAAACCTGCCGGTTTTCAGACAATGCACCTGACAAAAGCGTTACTCCGGTGAAAAGTAGCCCTTTTAATGGTAAACGTTTTTGAAACATAATTCTCATCGTTTCGGACCTTAGTTCTTGAGTGAACGGCCTAGGGAGAATATAAAAAATTAGAATAGTACAAAAGTAAAAGGGCGATTTCAGAGCAGAGATGCCTTTTTTCGGCAAAATGAAGGCTCAATTTGGTCATGCCTTGCAGTAGTAGCTCAGTACCCTTTCTTTTTTCGACTGAAGTATTCTTGTAACTTTCAATTACTCTTCTTATTTCATAATCCTGTGATTGACTAGTATAATTGAATTAGAAAAACTTGAAGGTTCGTGAGTATTTTATCTTAGTCAATCTCTTATCTGATTGAAACTTTAATCGGTTTCCCGGGGAATCCCTCCCTTTTGTCACCGCTTGACTTAAACGTATCCTGATGCTTTCGCTAACTCGATCCATTTGGGTTTTTCTATACCTGTTGCTGGCGTTGCTTTTACCGGGAATCAGTCATGCCCAGCGAGAACCTACGCAATTGAGATTTGATCACATCACGGTTAATGATGGCTTGTCACACAGCGATGCTCTTTGCCTTGCCCAGGATCGCCGGGGGTTCATCTGGATCGGTACCCACAAGGGGGTGAATCGCTACGATGGCTATCGACTAAAAACGTACGATCTGCCTATCAGGAACCGGGATGGCATGATCAGTAATCGGATTCGGGCTCTGCACGTAGACGCTCACGGTACGCTATGGGTAGGGGTTGATGGAGCCGGTCTGTTCTGGTATAACCCGAACCGGGATCGTTTTGAAAGCATTCTGGAACGTCCTGTCGCGGCCTTGTGTCAATCCCTGGTTCAGAAAATTGCTGATTCAGATGTTTCCGTATTTACGTCCGATGCTGCCGGAAAACTCTGGATCGGTACGAGTCAGCAGGGTTTATTTATGCTTCAGTTTGATCAGCAGAATACCATCCATCGGGCGGCTCACTTCAAAATAAAACCCACCACCGGCTTCCAGCCCATAATTAGTAAGCTTGCGGCAGATCCGTATAGCCGGGTTTGGATTGGAACGCTGGGAAGCGGGTTATGGGTACTTGACCCGCAAAGCCGTCAGGTTCAGGCCGTACCTTCGATGGAGGAGGTGAATATCCGGGCCCTGCACGCCGATCAGCAGGGGAATTTATGGGTTGGTACGGACGGTCAGATTTACTGGGGCAATTACCGGAACGTCACGCAACCCGCTTCGCTTTCCTTCCAATCGCTGGGGCGGGGGTTTGCCGAGATCGAGTATCTGTTTCGTGATTCTTCCAAACGTCTGTGGATCAGTACCAAATCAGGATTATTACTCCTGAATCTGAAGACTCCAGGCCCCGTTCTTCCCATTCGGGACGAAGAGATTCAGAGTTTTCTCCCCTCCGACACCGATCCGTTCAGCATCAACTCCTTTCGGGTACATGACATTATGGAGGACTCTTTCCATAACATCTGGATGGCTAGTTCGGCGGGTGGACTGAACATCCTGAAACCCTATACCAAACCTTTCGGACTCATTCGCCGACAGGTAGCAGGCCAAACCAATCCCGCTACTAACTACATCAATGCCATCTCCAAAGATGAATTCCGCAATCGGGTGTGGATTGGTACACGCAATGGCCTGGCGAGTTATGATTTACAAACAAAGACGTACGTAAACTTCCTGGAGCATTCCCATTACGGCAGTTTCAACAGTACGGATGTATCCGCCCTGCATCAGACTGCCGACGGTACGTTGTGGATTGGAACCCGTTACGGGGGCTTGTTTACGCTCAATCTTCAAACTAATAAAATTCAGTCCGTTCCCAGTATAACGGGAGAACTCGACTGGTATAATCTGAGTATTGAAAGTATTGCCGAAGATCAGTATGGCTACCTCTGGCTGGCTACGTTTACGGGCGGCCTGTACCGGCTGGACCGCAGGGGCAAGAACAGCGTTGTGTATTCCCATATAAAGCGTACGCTGCCTACCAGCGATTTCACGTATCTGCACTATGATGCCCGGCGTTCCATCCTGTGGGCCAGTACCCGCAATGCCGGGGTATTGAAAATCGCCGTTACGCCCTGCTCCATGCGTCTGGTGAAACAGTTTAAACACGAAGCCCATAATCCAAACAGCCTCAGCACTAACTATACCTGGCCCTTACTACAGGATCGTCAGGGTCAACTCTGGATTGGTACCATTGGTGGGGGGCTGCATCGCCTGTATACCGACTCCAACGGAGCGGAACGCCTGGAACGCTGGATTTCATGGATTCCGGAAACCGACGTGGAAAGTCTGTTGCTGGATGAATCCGGTAATCTCTGGATTGGTGGCTCCGGTATTTATCAGCTGAATCCGCAAACCCGGAAGTTTCTGCACTATGACGTGACGGACGGGCTGCAAAGCAACTCCTTCAAAATTGGGGCTGCGTACCGGGCCGCGGATCATACCCTCTTTTTCGGCGGCACCAACGGAATTACGTATTTCCGCCCGGAATCCATTCAGGTTAATACGTCCCTGCCGAAAGTTCAGATTACGGAACTTCGTATTCATAATCAGCCTATTGCAGTGGGAGATACGGTCAATGGTCGGCTGCTGCTTCCGGCTCCCCTTACCAATCAGTCCTCGATCGAACTGCAGGCCAGCGAAAATGATTTTTCCATCGAATTCGTGGGACTGCATTACGCTAATCCTCCCAAACAGCAGTATGCCTATCAGTTAGTCGGATATAATGAGGACTGGGTACGGGTAAACGCCCAGCAGCGAACCGCCACGTTTTCTAATCTTCCTGCCGGGTCCTATACCTTTCTGGTTAAAGCCAGCAACGACGATGGCGTCTGGTCGGAGCGACCCCTGACCCTGCATGTGACCATTTTGCCGCCCTGGTGGAAAACCTGGTGGGCGTACGTGCTTTACCTGACTGGTGTCGGCGTAGCCTTGCTGTGGTATCACCGCAATAGCCAGATTCAGCAGCGGCTGAAAACTGAATTAAGCCTGGAACATTACAAGGTTGAAAAAGAGAAAGAACTCACCGATAGTAAGTTACAGTTCTTTACGAACGTTTCTCATGAGCTGCGTACTCCCCTCACCCTGATTCTTGGGCCGGTTGAAGAGCTGGCCGCCATGAATCATGAGCCCATTCATCAGGTTAAGGACAAAATTGTACTTATGAAACAGCAAACCCATAAGCTGCTGGATCTGGTAAACGAACTTTTGAATTTCAGAAAAGCGGAAACGGGTCCGATTCAGCTGAAAATTACACCGACGAACATCACACCGTTTTTAACAGAATTGTTTTTGATTTTCAAGCTGAAGGCGGAAGCTTTGCAGCTGGAATATACCATTGATGTTCCCCAGCAGGAGGTTTTCCTCTACATCGACCGGGCCAAGCTGGAATCCGTGGTGGTTAATTTACTTTCGAATGCGTTTAACTATTCTTCGGAAGGCGGTTCCGTTCAGATTAAAGTTACTGTTGTCGGTTCACCCGATTCTCCAGCCGTGTATGAACAGCAGCATTTGACGAATCATTACCTCCAGATTGCCATACAGGACCAGGGCGTGGGCATGGATACGACGGAGATGAATCGCATTTTTGATCCCTACTATCAGGCCACGCATACTGACTCCATGCAGGTGATGGGAACGGGTATTGGCCTGTCGCTGGTTAAAACCTACGTGGACGCCCACCAGGGAGAAGTGCTCGTGGCCACCCAGCCGGGAGCTGGCACCACCTTCCTGCTGCGATTACCGTTCGGCACGGCACACCTCGATGCGGATACGCTCCGTCGAATGACTGCAGGGGAAGAACCCGTACCCGTGGTGACGACGCTCTCCGCCCCAACTGCCGACCCGGAAAAGGGCTCTGTAGAGGCTTCTCTCCCGGACTCCGCTCATGTGCTGATTGTTGAAGACAACGACGAATTACGGCAGTATCTGTACGATTCTTTTGCCCAAACTTATCAGGTAAGTACCGCAACGGATGGCGTGGAAGGCTGGGCAAAAACCCTGGAGTTACTTCCCGACCTGGTGATTAGCGATGTAATGATGCCCCAGAGCAGTGGACTTGATTTGTGTCAACAAATCAAGAAACACCCTAAAACGCTGCACATACCCGTATTTCTGCTGACCGCCCGGGCCACGGCCCTGCATCAGCTGGAAGGGCTGGAAACCGGAGCGGATGAATACATGACGAAACCCTTTAACCTGACTTTACTGCGTAGCAAAGTAGCGGCTCTCTTGCGGAATCGTTTTCTGTTAAAAGAATATTATCACCGCCACTTATTACTGAAGCCAGCCGATCTGATCATCCCTAATGAACAGAAATGTCTGCTGGAGAAAGCAATTGCCATTGTTGAAGCCCACCTGACCGAGATGGATTTTACAATTCCGGTTCTGGTTCGCCAGATGGGGATGAGTCAGTCCTCATTTTACCGTCAGATCAAGACGATCACGGGAAAAACTGCCGTTGAATTTGTTCGGGATATTCGGCTAAAGAAAGCCGCTCAGCTGCTGCAGGGTAACGATATGCGAGTGGGAGAAGTCATGACCGAGGTAGGATTCGAAAGTCCGAAATATTTTCGGAAAGCCTTTCATCAAATCTACGGCATGTCCCCATTGGAATACGCCAGATTGCATCGGTCGCCGGATCCAGGTGAATCAGTGGATAGCTCTGGCCGGGATTAATCGTTAGTTCAGATTCTTCAGAATGAGCATACGCAAAAATCCCGGCAGCTGGAAAGTGCCGGGATTTTTTAACTTTCGCTCAAATTAATACTCAACATTTGTCTCCTGGGTATAACTCACTTCACTTTAAACCCCCTGGGTTAAGCGAATTCAGCGGGTCGGTTACTTCACCTTTACTACCAGGAAAAGGGGTAGCCCGCAGAACTGAGTTGTTCAGGGTTCTGCCCCTCATCAGGGCGTAAGCGGTACGGTTTTGGAATAAATCAAATCAGATACATTCCTGGTTTTAATGCCGACCCGGGCAAAAAGAAAGCCCGTTTTCCTGAGATTTGCTTTTTCGCTGCTGGACAGCGTTTTCAAATTTAAGGTAAGGGTATTGCTGCCCGGTACGACGTTAGTAAATGCCTTTTCAACGGCCTTGGACGTGTTATCGACGATCGCAGTAGGAGTCAGTTGAATTACCGTTCTTTCCATGACAGCAGTGCTCACTACCTGTTCGACGTTGAAGGTGGCGGTAAATACCGAGTCCTTGTAGGTGCTCGTGTAGTTACTCAGCCAGAAATAAGGCGTTACTTCAAAGTTTACGTTTTTCTCTTCTTCTCTCAGCGTAAACCGCAGGGTGTCCGTGTTGGGTACCCAGGGGCCCCGCCCCGGCGTCAGGTTGAGGTAATAATCGCCATCGAACGCATTGACAGTATAAGTGCCGTCTTCTCTGGAGAATACTTTGATAAATCCCTGTATCCAGCCTTCGCCCGTCTGGTGAAGCTGAAGCATGTTGGACCCGGTGGCATCCGAAGCCGTTCCCATCAGTTGCATGGGTTGACCTTTGTACAAAAACTGCCCCGAAACCCGGGACGTCGGATAATCCCAGTTATCAATTTCCATGCTACAACTCATCAGCAGAGACAGCGGTAGAAAGAGTAACAGACGATAAAAAAAGGATGGTATAGTCATGAGATCAAGGCTTATTGTAAAGGATTGTACACCAGTTTGGGGTTGTTGGCTCGCCAGGAGGGCTGAATGGCCGCGTAATAATTCATCAAAGGAAAGTTGCGGGGGTTTGGAGCCATTTTGTAGGAAACCTGTCGGGTAAACACCCACTTCCCATCGTTCGCATCGCCCGGAGCTACTACTTTGTACGGGAAAAGCGAATACATCTGGGCCGTCGGATCATTCGGCGTTCCATTCCAGGTGGTGTGAGCCAACCGCCAGCGTTTTAAATCCCAGTACCGGTGATCTTCAAAAGCAAATTCAACCCGGTATTCATTCACAATATGGTTGAACGTTATCGTTGACTCGGTTACGGGCGTAATACCGCCCCGGCGGCGGGTAACGTTCAGGTTCGTAACGGCTTTGGCTTTGTCGCCCAGCTCTAATGCGGCTTCGGCGGCAATGAGGTAAGCTTCGGCGATACGGAACCGGGGCCACCACATTTCGCTAAAACCCGGATTTAAGCCTGCATTAGGAGTTTCATCCAGAAATTTCCGAACCAGGAATCCGGTTTTGTTAACAAAGTTGTCGGAATTGGCAACCGGACCGTTAATCGACGTAATCAGATTCCCCTGCGTATCCCGACCTCCAGCGGCGGAAGTCCGCAGTACGTACTCATTACCCGATTTGTTCAGCTGACCCGCCTGAAGACTAACGGGAACTTGACGGTACGGGGCGTTGGGGTAGATAACGGTTCCCCAGAGCCGGGCATCTTTTCGGGTGAAAGGGTCTTCGACGGAATTGTAGAATACGTAGCTGCCGTCGTCGTTCCGGGTTTTAATTTGCGGAGCACTGCCGTCTTTGTTTTCAAAGGCTTCCACCAGATTCAAAACTACGCCCAGGGCATTACCCTCCGTAAAATCCCGCTGGGAATACGGCATGGTAAAATTCGTAAACTGCGTCACTACGTTCGGGCGTAAGCGGTCCATCGCCCAGATTACTTCCGTGTTACCCGCTTTTACACTCGTCGCTTTATAAAACGAGTCGCCCAGATTTGTAGGATCGATTTGCAATACATAAGGTCCCTGCTGAATCACCTGTTCGGCCGTTTCAAGGGCTATTTTGTAATACTTGCCGGCCTGATCAGCGGGAATACCGGCCTCCCAGTTTTGCGTTCTGACGCTGGGGGTAATTTTGTTCCCGTAGTTGGCGATGGATGCTGCGTATACTGCGGCTCGTGCTTTAAGCATCAGGGCCGCCCATTTATTGGCTATACCGCCATTGGTAGTTTTAGAAGCCGTTAATTGGGGAGCGGCCAGATCGCACTGGGCAATCACGTAATCATAGATGCCTGCTTCGGTCGAGCGTGGTACCTGAAACTGCACCGGATCAATACCCGACTGATAGGTATAGACGGTGTCGCCCAGAATCGGCATGCCTCCAAAACTGCGGGCCATGCAGAAATGATACCAGGCTCTTAAGAAGATACACTGAGCTTCCAGATTGCTGCGATCCGCTTCCAGCAGGGATGAACGGGCTGCACTGGAGCGAATGCCCGCCAGGAATTGATTCATGCGTCGAACCAGGCCGTAGTCGTAGGTCTGGAAAAAGTCACGGGGGATTATTTTCTCAGCATCCGTCGTAGTCGTAGGTCCGTACGACAGGTTCGCTTCGTCCAGCAAGTGATAATTGCCGTGATTGCTGTTGGTCTGTCCATAATTCACCGAAGCATAAAAGTTAGCCAGCACCGACTGAGCCAAGGCTTTGTCGGTAAAAACCTCACTTTCGGGTAAAATGTTGGTGGGCTCTGTATCCAGTTCGGTTGTACATCCTGCCAGGCAAAACAGAAATGCCAGGGTTAGAAAACCAAGAGATATTTTCATGATCTTTCGAAATAAAAGTATTACAGTTTCAGATTAAAGCCGGCATTGACTAAGCGGGGGTTAGGATAGGCTATACCTGAGTTAGCCGTCATCTCCGGGTCCAGTCCACCGGGCATATTCGTCAGGGTCAGAATATTCTGAGCAGAGACGTACACGCGTAAGCCCGAGAGCCTGGCTTTTTTAATCATTCGGTCTGGCAGGGTATAGCCGAATTCAAGGTTACGTAACTTCATATACGTAACGTTCGTCTGCCAGTTGCTGTTGGGCCAGTGGGTGTTCATCCAGTTATTGACGCCCTTGGTCAGCAGGGGGTATTTGCCGATATTGAATCCGCTGTTTTTGTCCCAGATGTCTTTGTACCAGGTGGAGTGATCGGCCAGGTATTGCGAGACATTGGTGTTACCATCAAAGTATCGCATCACCCATTGCTGTTCGTAGGTAAACTTGGAACCTCCGGCAAATTCGGCTCTGAAATCAAAGCCTTTCCAGCTGGCTCCGGCCTGGAAGGCGAAGTTTAGCCAGGGCGTTCCATTGTTTACCCGGTAGGTCACGTTATTCATATCCAGATCGGTAATGTAGCCGTCGTTATTGGTATCCTGGTAAATGTAATCGCCGGGGCGAATCGTGGTGTTACCGTAGTGATCCTGATCGATGGGGTGATTGGCAATCTGCTCCCAGCTTTGAAACTGTCCCACGGAAACGAGCTGAAAGCTGCCATCCCGGAAACGGCCTTCGGTATTCCCAAGATCGCGATAACGATCGTAGGAGTTAGCCCATCTGGGTTTGTAACGCGTGCCCGTAATCCAGCGGGAAAACGTAAAATTACCACCCAGGAAATAACTGAAGTCCCGCACGTTGTCTTTCCAGCCCATGTGCATTTCAATGCCCTTGGTATGATCGCTGTTCAGGTTTTCAGCGGGTAAGCTGAAGCCAATTTCGTTGGGTAACAATACATCATAGCGACTGGCTAATTCTCCCGTCTGGTGACGGTCAAACCAATCGAAACCCGCCGTTAGCCGATTGCCCAGCAGGCCCACGTCTATCCCTAAATCCAGAACATAGACCCGGCCCCAGGTAATGTTATCCGTAGCCAGTCCCGTAATCCGGCTGGAAACCACATCCCGGCCATCCAGAATAGCCGAGCCCTGATTAAAGTTATAGCCCGTGATGTAGGTCAGAGCATTTCCGAGTTCTTTCCCCAGTACGCCGTATGAGCCGCGAAGTTTTACTTCATCAATTTTCTGACTCAGGAACGGATTGTTCTTCCAGAATCCCTCCTGAGAAATTCGATACGCCAGCGACCCCGAGGGAAAGAAGCCAAAACGCTTGCCTTTTTTGTAAAAATAGGATCCATCGTACCGCCCGGATAACTCCAGAATGTATTTGTTATCGTAGTCGTAGTTGAAACGACCCAGCACACCCAGGCGACTCTGATTAAAAGGAATGGCGTCTATGACGTTGGCAGTGGATTTGGTCGTAAGGAATGGAATTCCGTTCGCTTCCGGATTTCCCCAGATGTACACCCTTGAATAGTTCGCTAATTTCGTTTCCATCCCCGTAACCAGATGCACGTGATGTTTGGCGAATGTTTTTTCGTAGTCGAGCTGTACGTTACTCGTCATTTCCTCCGCGTTCTCTACATTACGTTCCAGATAACGGGCATTGCCCTGATAGGCAATGGTGTACGCGTTGGTGGGTTGGTCAAAGCGGTACAACAAAGGCGATTTTTCCCGTAAGTCGTTTCGAATATTTCGGTACCAGTAACTCACCAGTGCCCGGGCTTTGAGGCCATCAAAAATGCTGTATTCAGCGGTACCGTTGATTTGCATGATCCGGATCTGTGACTCGTACTTGCCGGACAGTTCTTCGTTGATCCATCCGTAACTGAATTGAGGATCAATAGACGAGATTCCCGGATAACGGGGATCATCATTGACGAAAGGCCGTTTGGTCGGTAAATTCCGGAAGGCGGCCTGGAGGGCAAAATCGTAATCGTCTCCTGGAAGACCCGGTTGCCGGTTCCGTTCCAGACGTCCGTTCATCAATACGCCTAGTTTAAGCTTTTTAGTAACATTGAAGTTGACATTGCTTTGAAAGTTAGTGCGGTCAAATCCGTGAAAATTTCGCAGCATACTCTTCTGCTCAATGCGGTTCAAACTGATGTAATAATCCGCATTGTCACTGCCGCCGGAGACGTTCAGGCTTCCGTAAATCTGCGGTCTGGTTTGCCAGATGTAGTTGTACCAGTCGAAAGACTGAAAACCCGGCTCGGTGCCTCTGACCCATTTATCATACTGTTCCCGATTGATGGTTCGGGATCCGTCAGGAACGTTATTATAGGTTTCGTCCTGGACAATGGCTTTCATGTACGTAGCGGCATCGGCGGGTTTATTGTAGCCGGCAGGAATTTGAAGGCCATAGTAACTTTGAAGTGTAATGGTTGGTTTCTGGTTACGCTTTCCTTTTTTCGTGGTTACCACCAACACGCCATTGGCTGCCTGCATGCCGTAAATGGAAGCAGAGGCATCCTTGAGAATGGAAATGTTCTCGATGTCATTGAAGTCCAGCTGGGCAAAACTGCCGTAGTCTTTCTGAATCCCATCAATAATGACCAGGGGCTGTCCGTAGTTACGAATCTCAATGCTTGGAGCACTTCCCGGACGACCCGAGCTTTGACGAAAGGCAATGCCCGGAATTTTACCGACCAGAGCTCCGGCCGCCGTTACGGTACTGGCGTGGGACAGCTCTTCGGCATTAACCGTAGAAATCGCCCCGGACACGGTTTCTTTCTTATTCTTCAGGCCGAACCCGACCACTACGACCTCGTCGAGCACTTTGTTATCATCCCGAAGCGTCAGGTTGATGGAGCTTTGTTTGCCTACGCGTACTTCCTGGGTTTTGTAGCCCAGAAAACTGAAAAGCAACTCATCGTCCTCACTGTTCACTAAAAGTCTAAAGGTTCCATCGCTGGTGGTAACCGTTCCCCGGGTAGTTCCTTTAATCAGGATGTTTACCCCGGCAACCGGGCTTCCTTTTTCGTCGGTTACGGTTCCGGTGACCGGAATCTCAGCTCCCAGAACGGTTTCTTTTTTTAATGTCGAGGCGGGCGGCGTAATCCGCTTCAGCAGGATCTGATTACCGGCGGATTCATACGTGATCTGAATCGGGTTCAGAATTTCATTCAACACCGTCTGAATGGGTTGATTCTGTGCCTGATAACTGATTTTTTGCTTGGACTGAATGATTTCCCGGCTGTAGATGAATTTGACACCGACGAGTTTTTCTATTTTTTTGAGAACATCTTCGACGTTCTGGTCTTTGACTACGATAGAAATACGGCGGTCCATATCATTCTGAGCATGGACCTGGGCGGGCAGAAAAATTAGCAGACTGAACAGCCAGCACACCATCGGCAACACGATCCGCGGATAGCCTTTCAGGACACGTAAGGGTAGAGGCATGTAGATAGAGGTTTTGGAGTTTATAGAAAAAATGAGCAATAGAGGTCTTGTTCTCCATCGAATAGAGAAAGCGTGAACAACAGCAATAGACTAGTTTTAAGGATAGGACGTCAGGTCACTCCACTCGATCAGGGAGTACAGCTATGGCCGGTAACGTAAATCGTATCTCCCTGCGTTTCATAAGAAGCTTCAACTGCCGAGCAGATCAGCCTCATTTTTTCAGCAAAGGGTACCCCGTTTAAATCACCCGTAAAAGTGCAGCCCTGTAACGTGTGCGGATTAAATTCGATTTTGATGTGATACGTGTGCTGAAGTCGGCTAAGTACCTCAGTCACGGGAGTAAATTCAAAGTTTTGGTTATCGCTAAGGACTGAAGTAAGGTTTGGTTTATGAAGGGCAGGAGCCAGAGTTTGCTTGGTTAACTGATTGGTGACAATATCAAGTTTAACCTGCTCATTCTTTTCTAAAACTAAGTAGTGGTCGGGATCCTTCATGGAATTTACCGTAACCTTGCCCGTTTTGACTTTAACAAAGGCAATCTTCTGATCCTGAGAAGCCTGAACCTGGAAACTGGTGCCCACTACCCGCGTGGTAAGAAACGGTGTATAGACCCAGAAGGGGCGATTTTTATCTTTGACTACTTCAAAAAAACCTTCGCCGATTAAGTAAATCTCCCGTTGATCCGCCTGCATGTTGTACCAGAGCTGCCCGGCCGGAGACAGTAATACCGAGGAGCCATCGGCCAGGCTGATCAGCTGGGCGGACTGGGTCGTATTCATCACTTTCTTCCAGCTGTTCTTCGTAGCAATAATTTTCTCTTCAACGGGGGGAGTACCCGAACCCATGGTCGAATTCCAGATAAAATCTTTCAGGAAAAAACCAAGGATGACCAGAGCCGCCAGGCCTGCCAGCCATTGAAATCCAGGCCGGAGCATACGAATCCTGGGGGCAGGAACGTGCCGTTCGCTGGCTTCGCGAATGGCTTGCTTGATCTGCTCGATCTCACCCGTGTACTGAGCTTCGGGCTGGGCTTTACTATGCAGAACCAGGCAGAGGGCAGCGGCCTGTTCGTACAAGTCCCGTTTGTGGGGATGCTGCCGGAGCCATTCCTGCCAATGGGTGTAATCCTGGGGTCGGCGACCCGTGACCCACTCCCGGAAGGCATCATTAGCCAGAAAGTCCTCTAAGGTATCGAAAGAAGTCATGGATGATCCGGCTTCGTGGACATGATTTACTGATCATATGTCACAACCCTACCGGTCATACTCTGTTTAATGCTAAAATTTTAAAAATAAATACAAAAAAAGAAAAAAGTGCTGAAGCTGACCGTGGCTTCTCATTTTCGACATGGCCCGGGTCAGAAAATTGGATACTGATTGCCGGGTCACCTGCATGACTTCAGCCACTTCTCCAATACTCATGTTTTCGTAATAGTGAAGATAGATGGCTTCTCTTTCGCGGGAAGAAAGCTGATTCATCAGCAGTTGCAATTGCTGAACGCGGCTGGAAAAGGCTTCATTGTCAATCAGAATTGATTCTCCGCTGATGTTTTCCGGAGTTCCCAGCTCCCACTCCGGGTCGTGAGAGATCATTCGCTTGGAAAAACGAATGTGAATGAAAATGTGATTCCGGAGGCCCTTGAGCAGATAATGTTTCACCGATGCAGTATCATTGATCTGGGCCCGGTTCTGCCACAACTGCAAAAAAAGATCCTGTATGCAGTCTTTGACCACAAACTCGCTGACGGAAAATTTCTGACCGTAATGCTTTAATGTGGCGTAATATCTTTCGGCAATAGTGCCTAGTGCCGCTTCATTGCCAGCAAGATACGCTTGCCATAAATCAGAATCAGTGCTGATCATACGCATCGCGGAAATGACTTAATGAATCATTAACAAGTAATTTAAAATACTATAGGCATCGCTTGGGCCTCCTGCCTTCTACCTAAGTATTCTTATGATAGCCATGAAAGGGAGAGCGGATCTGGCACGGCATTAGATAAGTATTTACATTTAAATAGATCATGCAAACTTATTCATATAATCTAGTTTTATCAATGAATTATTAAACTAATATCTGCCGTTTTTCGCTCTCTTTCAGGAAGTTTTCTTTACTCGCCACGTATCAGTCCATCCTTATCAGTGCAAGGAGGAGCCGGAATCGTAATGGATTTTTTATTAATCTTTTGTTTATCAGTGCTTTATGATGCTAAAGTGAAGTCTGGTGCTGATCGGCAGTTTACCAGCCATGCGTAGATCGGTTTCATTTCAGACCATACTGCTCTTTTAACAGCTGAGCTACCTTTCCTTCGGGATTCATGGCTTTCACTTTGGTCGGTTTTACTTTTCGATAGGTAATGGATACCCTCCGCTCCCGGTGCCTGACTTCTCCGTCTACCACATCTTTTTTCCGAGGAGGAATCGCATGTTTCCATTTGAGCCGGGCTTCGTCTTGCATGACGTATAGCGAACGGCGGGGAATCTCCACATCAATTACTTCCAGATTCCTGCCCCGAATGAACCGCATGATGCATCCACTGCCCAGATTCACGCCGCAGATCTGATTATCATAGTAATTACGGTCTTTGTGGGGTTTGATGCCCTCACCGGGGGAATATTCGTTGATGATGACCTGATCGGGCTGTTGATGCACGATTTGCTGCTCCAGAAGTTCCAGCGATAACCCGTGGATGAGCGGGGGCATTTCAATAGGAAAGGGAATCAGATCATAGGGCTTCTCAAGCTCATTGCGATAACCGTAATATTGGAGTCTTCTTTGATAATCTACGATCCAGATCTGATGATCGATCTCTTCCAAAAGCTGAGTTTCCCGGGCTTCATCAATGAAGTCAGGGTAAACGAATAAACCAGGCACTGCTGTTTCCATGAACAAATTACGCGTTAAGTATTTTTAAAGATGATTCGGCCCCAAAGCCCCATCCACGACGATCGGATTTCGCCTCACAGGAGCGAGGTCAAGCGGGGGTAACCTGAATAGTTCTAAAAGATCGGGCCGTCGGGTCCAGGTGAAGCGTTATCGTAAAAAGGAGATGCAGCCCAGGGGTATAGGGTAAGCTTCAAACGCAGAGCGATGCATTCTTTCCGCTTCAAAGCATAAGTCCCTGCTGTTTGTTATGTGAAATTATTTTTTATATATAAATGATATCTATTTTAATATATAAAAATATATAATTAATTGATGCTGACTAACACTAAACTAGAGTGATGACGCACGCATACCTGTGAAGGAAATCGAAATGCACGAAGTAAAACGCATTACAATACTTAGTAGCTGATGCAGCCTGTCCTGGTCATTAGTCATCTCTCAGCTATAAAACCAAGTTTCTGTTTTGTTCACTTTTAAAGCTATGTCCATGAACCGTTTTGTCTTCTACCTCGCGATCATCCTGTTGTTTACGGCGTGTTCTTCTACTAAAAACTGGCAGGGTAATTCAACGGATGAGTCTACCCAGGCTGAGTTTAAAGAGTTAAATGGTACCCAGCAGTTCACCCTTCGTGTCCCCACTAACGATACGTATCTATCGTACCGATTCATCGCGACAACGGGTACGTTACGAGCTTCGGTCCAATCGGTCTCAGGAGTTGTATTCAACGATACAATCAAATCTTTGGAAGAAAAACGAATTCACCTGGTGAATCAGGCAGGGACGACTTACAGGGTGACACTGGAAGGTAAACAGGCTTCGGGTGCTATGGATGTTCGGTTTGCATCGTCAAACCAATAAAAATCAGTGTTACCCCAGTAGCTTTCTGTACGTCAGTCTTTTGAGGACTTTTAGAAACGAATGGGCCGTTCGTCGAATCTCTTATGAAAACATTCTTTTGGATCATCTGCCTCAGTATGGGTCTCGGTAGTGCTTATGCCCAGCGAAGTATGGCGGGCAAAGTCGTCAATCGGGCCGGTGAAGGCATTCCCTATTGTGCGATTGGTATTCGGCACACGCAGATTGGAACATTAGCCGATGAGCAGGGACGTTTTAAACTAATGCTTGGCGACACCTTAAGCCAGGAGACCCTGGTTTTTAGTGCCGTAGGTTATCAGGATAAAAGCGTATCCGATTTACCCGCGGGCCGTGAAGCCACCGTTGTTTTGGAGTCCGATAGTCGGAATCTTCGGGAGGTAGTGGTGTCGGCCAGGAAAACCAGCCAAAAAGTAGTGGGTGAAAAATCACGTCCCCTCCTTACTTTTTCGAGGATGTTTGATCATAAGGTATCTGCCATTGAGCAGGGAACGATAGTAAGGGTTCCGGCGTCGGCCTGGCTGAACACCTTTAATTTTTACATCATGCCGAGTTCAAGGTACAGTCAGATTACGCTGAAGGTGAATGTCTACGAGGCCTCAGGTGGCTTACCAGGCAGACCTCTGCAAAAGGACGTTATTCTCTACAAAACAACCACAACGGGCTGGCAGGCCATTGACCTTTCTTCCCATCACTTAAGAGCAGGCCAGTCCGGGAAAGTGGCCGTGACGCTTCAGCTCATTGATCTGACTGGCCCAGCCCAGGGGGATTTCATCTTTGGCCTTTCGGCTAAAAAATCCCTGGCAACGCAGTTGCTTTTTCGCTATCAGAGCCAGGCGAACTGGGAAAAACATTCGGGAACTTTTATTGCAAACCTTGCCGTCAGTTACACGAAAGATAAAGCCGGAGACTCCGGTGCCGATCCCACAGAAACGCCGGAAGAAACGGATTTAACAACCCGTACGCTGACTCAGGTTTACCTAAGTCGGGAGAAGGCAAAAAATACCTCGTACGGCAGAAGTGCACAGGGACGTTACCTGGACACTGAGAATGCCAGGCTGTATTACGAAGAATACGGACAGGGCGAACCCTTAGTGTTATTGCACGGGAATGGTGGCAGCATCGCCGATTTTTACGAGCAGATCCCAGCTTTTTCAAAAAATTATCGGGTGATTGCTGTCGATACACGAGGGCAGGGAAAAAGTGTGGACCGCTCAACTGCCGATTACAGCTACGACACCTTCGCCAGTGATCTGGCTACACTGATTACTCATCTGAATTTGTCTAAAGTAACTATTTTGGGCTGGAGTGACGGGGGCAATACAGGATTAACCTACGCCCGGAATCATCCTGATAAGGTTACTAAACTCATCATTATCGGGGCAAATCTTTCGCCTGAAGGAGTCCAGGAAGAGGTATTGACTACATTTAAGAGTCAATTAAAGCAGGATTCCGTGGGTCGGGATAACCGCCTGGTTCGGTTAATGCTGACGCATCCTCATTTAACCGCGGACGATCTGGAAAAGATCCATAGTCCTGTGCTGGTCATTGCGGGTCAACACGACGTTATTCTGGAAGCTCATACCAGGCACATCCAGAAACTGATCAAAAATGCCCGCTTGACGATTTTTCCGAACGCCTCCCATTACTTACCTTTTGAGCAGCCTCAGGAACTCAACCAGGTGGTGTTGTCTTTTTTGAAGGAATGAGAGAAGGGATCCTCAACCTAACGCCCTTCCGTCCTTTCAAACCAGGTAATAAACCTTCCTTGGCAGGGGATTAATCTTTCGGATTTGAGCAGTAATGGAGAGTATGAAAGGGCCTTCGCTTTGGGGACCGGAAGATAGCCAGTGTTAAGTTCCAAAGCAGAAAATCGAATCCAGCAACGCAGCTCAGCGGGGCCCGCCTGGGTTATTTTCAAACTGCCCACAAACGTAAGCCTCAAACTGGGACGAGTGCCGGTAGCTATTTACACTATTTACGGAAGTAACTCACACGTTCGTAGAACTGATGTACTACGCAATTCCAGGCCATGGAAAGAGGCCTGTTTACTGAATCCAGGCCCTATTTTCTTAAAGAAAGAATGCCTTCTACCAACTCCTGATTAAACTCACCGATGGTGGTCTGACTCAGAACCTGGTGTATCTGAGTTCTGATGGACTTAAATTGATCATGAAGGGGGCAGGGATTGAGCTCCGAACACTGGCTGAGTCCTAAGGCACAGCCCCGGAAAAGCCCCTCTCCATCAATGGCTTCTACGATTTCGCTCAAAGGTTTACGCAGGGAATCTTCCTGAATGTAGAAGCCCCCATGAGGCCCTTTGGTTGAGTTGATAATCCCTTTCTTACTTAAATTCTGTAAAATCTTGGCTAGGTAGAGTTCCGGCGAATCGATACCCGCCGCAATCTCTTTTATACCGATCTTCTGACTTGGCGTCGATTGATGAGCGATATAGAGTACCGCCCGGATTGCGTATTCACAGGTTCTGGAAAAAATAGCCATGGTTGAGAGGATCAAAGTACAAAAATAAATAAAAGATATTCTTGTCCTTTAAATAGATCTAATTTATGTTTGTGGAGAAATAAAGATAAAAAGGTATTAATATCAATTATATGATGACAACTGAACAAAAAGACCTGGTACGAGCGACCGTTCCCGTGCTCAAAGAGCATGGAGTAGCCTTAACGACGTACTTCTACAACCGGATGCTGACGCAAAATCCGGAACTAAAAAATGTATTCAACAGTGCTAACCAACGAACGGGAGCTCAGCCTACCGCTTTAGCTTTATCTGTACTGGCGTACGCAGAACACATTGATAACCCCGGGGTGCTGGCTCACGCCGTGAGTCGAATTGCGAGTAAGCACGTCAGTCTGAATATTCGTCCGGAACAGTATGCCATTGTTGGAAAACATCTGCTTGCTTCCATCAGTGAAGTACTCGGATCGGCCGCAAGTCCCGAATTACTCGAGGCCTGGTCGGTGGCTTATCATCAGCTGGCACAGATCATGAGTAACGCCGAAGCTGTTTTGTACAGCGAAACAGTCATGAAAGAAGGGGGCTGGAGCGGCTGGCGACCTTTTATTGTGCAACGAAAGGTACAGGAGTCTCAAGAAATCACGTCGTTTTACCTATACCCTGGGGATGGTGGTAAAGTAGCGGACTTTTTACCGGGACAATACCTGACCCTTCGCTTGTACGTACCCGAATTAAAAGTGCTCCAACCCCGGCAATACAGTATTTCCTGTGCTCCGAATGGAATCTATTATCGAATTTCAGTTAAAAGAGAAAAGGGTACTGCCCTTCAGCCCGCTGGTTTTGTTAGTACGTTGCTGCACGATCAAATTCAGCAAGGTGATGTACTGGAAGTGGCCCCACCGAGTGGTGACTTTACGCTGGATTTACGTAAAACCACTCCCCTTGTGTTTATTAGTGGAGGCGTTGGCGTAACGCCCTTCATCAGTATGCTGGAATACCTGGTTCAGACGAAGAGCTCGCGAGCCATTACCTGGATACACGGCTGCCGGGGGTCTGAGGTACATGCCTTCAAAGACCAGGTTCGTGAATTCAGCAGCCACCATCCGGGTATGCAGATTCACACGTTTTATGATCAGCTGGATCGCCAGGATTCAGGAAATTGTTATGAAGGATTTGTCGATCTAAGCAAGCTCAGAGACACTATTTCCGCTGAGGCCGACTATTACATCTGTGGGCCCGATTTATTCATTAAAAAACACTTTGATTATTTACGCCTGCAGGGAGTAAATTCTGAATCTATTCACTTCGAAGAATTTGGCCCGGCCATTTTAGTTGTAGAGTAAAGGTTCTGATCGAATCTGAATATGGCTAGAAGATTCACACAGACTCAGCTAGCTTATTTTTCTTTACGATAAAACGACAGCTGGCAACAGGTGTTGATTAATCCCAGGCCCTCCCGGCACAACTCATACGCTGGAGTAAAGGATTAGTAAACTGAAATTAAACCGATCGGCAGTGCTAGTTCCCATAATTAATCGAATGTTAGAGAACGTAGAAAGCTGTTTTTGCATACAAAATTCCTGCGGATGATTTTCATTCTCAGAACGGTCACCGTTCATAAAACCTTATGGATAACTTGCATTAAAAACCCTGTTTTCTTTCAAAAAAACAGGGTTTTTAATGCAAGTATAAAGGGTAAATAGCGAATCATCGAAACCCATACCCTAAGGATAAACCAAGCCAGTTGGGTTGGAATCCGTAACTGGTAATAAAAGGTGACCAGTACAGCCGGAAATGAACACCATTTTTCTTCGGTTGCAAGCGTAAACCGAAATTGCCCGCTACATTAAACCCCAGCCCTCTGGCCGTCACGTGATCACCGCTAATCGCATCATTACCGGCAGCAGTGACGTACACACCCGTCACCCCTAAGCCACTTTCCAGTGAAGCACGGCTGTTGCCCAGCACATAATTCACTAAAATTGGTAAGCTAACGAGTGAGACCCGACTTTGACCGCTGAAGCCACCAATGCCTCCGATACCCGCTCGTAAACCCAGTCCGGTCAGGCCCGGTTTAAATCGGGTATCGTAATTTAGAGATAAGCCCAGCCCGCTTCCTAACGCTTCTACATAGACCGTTTTTGCTACGCGTTCCTGAGGTATTATTTGAGCCGTTACCGATGTGAAACCTAAAAAAAATAAACAGAGCAGATACCAATTTTTCATGAGGTAAAATTTAATACGCTTTTAATGTACAGTTTTATTAATAGTACGACTTAATAGTAATGCGTTTACGGGTGTAATTTCCTGCCAATTAATGTTAAGTTTAGTAAAGTTTTAATACAATGATTAAGAAAATCCTTTGATTAATATCTTATTTTTAAAATTAAATTCCAGATCCATATCTGATATTACTTTAACTGCAGTAAAAAGGGGAAGCCTGTTTGAAAGAATTAAAACCTAGCCAAAGATTATTTTAGATCCGTGAATTGTAAACACGGTAAAAACAAAAGCATAAGTTAGCAACAGCGTATGCATTGGCGTTCAAGTTTACGTGAAATACTGTAGAATTGTACTCCGATGACAGTGATTTTTCTTACCGAAGGTAACTGATTAAAAAGGACCAGGATCATTAGTATTCAGTTTATCTGGTTCCTGAAAGAGTAATAGCATTCTATATTTATAAACAAGTTTAATAACGTAATAAAAACGTTTTAAACACATTTACGAATTTTATCTTTATGAATCCCTGATATTTTTTTCTCTTCTCACCACTGCAGAATTAATCTGAAATCTATTTTGCTCTTTTAGCTTAATTTATCCAGTCCCAAACTCTTCGCCAGATACTTGGTCCGGTTCTTGGGCCCTTTTCCCTGGACCGTTTTGTCTTCAATGATCAGATCAATCCGAATCAGTTCGTTAATCCGTTCCTGGCTTTCGAGAATCCACTGAATTTGCTTTTCCGTCAAAGTATATTTCTGACAGGCCGCCCGTACCTTGCTGGCCACCTGAACATCCCCCAATGAGGACACATAATCAATGGTCTTGGTAGTCTCTTCGGCCAAGAACTCGCGGTTCAGTTTCTCCCGATCCCGAATAGTGAACATCAGGGCCGTGATTTTCTTGCGGTCTTTGGCTGCTACCTCCCAGTCAAAGAAAACGCCGCAGTGCTCGGCTAATTCGTTTTGAGCGTATTTTAGAATACGAGTCTCGAACAGGTTAAAGTTCTTGTATGCTCCCGGCTCTATATCCAGCAGGTTTTTGAGGGCGTCCACTTCTATACTCCAGGATTCATTCCGGGCTTTCATACTCAACAACTCATACAGCCGAATGGAATAATTGCTCTTCAGGCTCAGGATGGCTTGCAGATCCAAGGTAGAGTATCCGTTAGAAAGCTCCAGAAACAACTTTTTAGCATCGGGGTTAATCAATACCGTAATCTCTGACTGAACGCCTCTCCTACCCTCGTATTTGGCCGAAATAATGGGAACAATGAACCCAAAGTAATCGTGACCTGGTTTGGAATAATCAAAGTGGATTTTGCGGGTTGTCAGTCGCTCGAGCGATTCCTTGATTCGCTCGCGGTTCGTTTCTTTTAATTCCGAGGCATTGAATGTAATTTCAAGAGCCTCGTTTTTACCGCCAAAGTCCGCCTTCATTCCCTGCTTTCCCTTGAGGCTCAGCAAAGTAAGTAATACAATATGCTTCTCAACCGCCAGAAATTCCTGACGTGTGAAATTCATCGTATTACTAATTCGAACGAGACTCTTTTCTTTCATAGCACGAAGCACCTGGTATCATCACGGGTAAATATACATTACCTTATTGCATCACGATCTTTTTCCTTGATTTATTTAACAGGTATTTTAGGCAATAGCGGGTCAATACACTTTATGCAATTTGATGCAATTGGAAGACCTAGTTTATGCAATTTGATGCAATACCTTATGCAATTTGATGCAATAGCGGCCGTTTAGTTTATGCAATTTGATGCAATACCTTATGCAATTTGATGCAATACCTTATGCAATTTGATGCAATAGCGGCTAAAATTTATCTGATAATCAATGACTTAAGTCACTTATCCACACTCTGGCAATCAATCAATTAATTAATACAACATTTTATCAATTAATTGCCCACGCACTTTTTCGGCCTGCGTCGGCTACGCCGCACGCTCATTTTTGAAAGGAAAAGTTGTAAAATCAAAAAATACTAAAAGTTCCGCCGTGAACTAAATAATTAGTTATACAATACATACGCTAGTGCATCACACTTATTGGCATCAATTCAATACTATATCTCTGATAATCAGATATTTAAATTTAACTACTTTATGCAATTTGATGCAATTGGAAGTTATCCGACAAACCCTGATACTGCTTTTGTCTTTGTATAATCGCATAAGTCACTCAGAATGAGGTTTATGCAATTTGATGCAATTGGCCCGTTATTGTGGTAAATCTGCATATTTAAAGTACTGATAATCAATTAGTTAAATCTATAAATTGATTTAAAAGGAAAGATTATGCAATTTGATGCAATTGGAAAGTATCATTGTTTTACTTGATAGGGGTTCATAAATGATACTATTTTGATAATTACCTTATAAACATAAGTTTATATAAATGTTTGATATATAAATATATATTACTGTTATAGTATTAAATATATCATCAATCATATCAATGAGCCAATGAATCGAGTGACTTTTAAATCATTTTCCCTCAGTTAAAGAAGAGCTTGGCTCCAATCAATGAATAGGACTGCACACCGAACCCTTCTGTGATTACTTTACAGGCATAAAGCAATACATAAGGCAAGTGATTCATTTGAGCTGATAGCACACCCGTATATCTACACTTGCTTTTCTGGTCCGATCTCTCTGCTTCCATTGCTGCCACCTGATCTGGACCTCCGCATGTACATACTCAGTGAAAGCACTGCTGATGAGGTATTTGTCAGTCTTCTGACTTACCAGAGTATAACTATGATTCGTAATTATTTGGTGCATAACCAATGCTCTGATATTCATACATTTTCTCAAATTATATAAATAAGATATTCATTTAATATCTAAAATGATATCATTATAAATGATTCATTATTACTTCTACTTATGGCTGGAAGATTGTCAATGGATCCTTCATCAACTGGCCTTGCCATTTATTAAAACCTACTTCTGCCGGCAACGTCCTGCTTTTGATGCTAACATTCCAAGCCGATCCTTTTTCTGGTAAGGGCTCGGTTTCTGTACATTTATTACAAGACGAAACAATAGTTCCCCAGCCAGGAGTGAATTCCCCTGAGCCGTTTCGAAAGAGCTGGACGTTCTCTATGGATGGTTATAGGGAACCAACACGTTAGAAATTTGGGTGGTAATTCAAAAAAATTGAGTATTGAACTGTATCTTACATAGATACTATATTCTATAGTAACCATCTATTTAACGTTCTGAAAATAAGAAACTTATCATAATTAATTATATCATTATTAATATAATTAAAATATCTTTTATATAAAGTATTGATAGTATTTTTATATAAGATTTTATATTACCTTCACTGCGAAATTATAATCATGAAAAGCTATGATCTTCACTACTGGTGGAATTAAAGGAGGTAGTGGTAAAACGACACTTGCGACGAACCTAGCCGTTTATTTGTCAAGCCAGGGCCGGGACGTCCTGTTTGTGGATGCCGATGATCAGGAATCCGCTCATGAATTTTCAGTCCAGCGAGATTCTGCTCTGCAGGGAAACAAAGGATACACGGCGGTTCGCCAAAAGGACAAGGAAGTGCGTTCGGAAGTTTTGAAACTCTCCGGTAAGTTCGACGATGTAGTCATTGACACCGGGGGTCGTGATACGGCCAGTCAGCGGGCTGCTTTATCCATTACTGACGTCTACCTGGTTCCTTTTTACCCGCGATCGCTGGACATCTGGACTCTGGAGAAAGTAGAAAATCTTGTCTCTGAAATGCAGATTGTAAACCCGAAGTTAAAGGCCATGTCTTTCGTCAATCGAGCCGACCCTAAAGGCATTGACAATCGCGAAGTAGGAGAAATGCTCAAAGAGTCATCGGTCTTGCATTACCTGGATACGCCGCTCATTAACCGGAAGGCCTTTGCCAATGCGATTTCCTTCGGCCTGGGTATTCTGGAACTGAAACCTGCCGATGACAAGGCTTCCGCTGAGTTCCTGGCTTTGTACGAAGCAATGCGTTCAGTAATTAATTCATGATATATTAATTTTAGTATCAAAATGATATAATGTATGGTATGATTAATATACATATTATATATAAATTGATACGCTTAACTACCTAATTAGATGGCTATTGCTAGAAAACCTTCCATCAATAAAGCACCGACTGAACCAGTCCTGGACGAAAAGCAGATTGAAGATTTAATTAACAAAGGCGGATCGTCCACCAAATCTACTCCTGTGCCCGTTGATAAGCCGGACGAAGATGCCATGAAAACGGTCTTACTGCGGTTGTATCAAAGTCAGCTAATGGAAATTGAAGAAATTCTGACCAGTATTCCTAAGCGACAACGACCCTCCCGACATGCTTACATCATGCAGGCTCTGGAAGAGAAAATACAGCGGGATTTGAAAAAGAAAAGAGAGA
>CAJYIW010000023.1 GCA_913775095.1 uncultured Siphonobacter sp.
GGGCCGTTAAGCCCCGCTCCGCCGATGATACTGGGTTTACCCCCGGGAAAGTAGGTAATCGCCTCCCCTTTACAATTCGAAGACTCCTGCCGGGATGCAGGAGTCTTCTCTTTTGTATACCCTTCCTACCTTCCTACCTCTCCTCTTTACCTTACTTCACTTACCTCCACCTTACCACCCTCCATCTTCATCCCTTACTTCACTTACCTCCATCCCTTACTACCTCAAGCTCCCTTTGTTTTTTTTTGCTAAACGTTTCCTATACATCTTATACCTCTTTCACATTATACCCTTCACTCCCTTCTCACCATCATTAGATATTCTATTAGACTTTTAGAGTAGCTATAGCTTTGAATTTTTCAAATACCGAGTGGCTATGAGGAGCATCCTTTAGTTCTTCGGTTAGGTCCTGACCTGCCCAGTGTTCGTAATGTTTTCCGTTTTTCCATAACCTGGAATGAGTTACATCATATATAATGCCTTGGAACGCAATCCAGATCTCTTCCCGATCCTGACCGTTTCTTAGGGCAAGTTGTGATTTAGTATACGTAGGTAACTGGCTGTTGGGTATCATGCTGTAATTTATAATCTAATGAAAAGGGGTGTGCGTATATTTTGAAATTCTAGTATTTTAGTGAAAAAATATAGAATCTAATGAGAAAGTATTTACTTCTTAGCTGTATCATGATTGTGGGCATGGGGTTATATGGTTGTGGGAAATCTAATTCAAAACCTGTTTCTGAAGTGATACGTAAAGTATGGACTGCTAACGTCGTTAAAGAAAATACAACCACTGTTTACACGAAAGGAGCTACTGGAAATATTAAAGATAGTTATTCGTTCTTCAAGCTTGATCTGAGTAATGCTTCCCAGCAAACGGTTCGGCTTACTACGATTGACCAGACTACATTTGTAGGAAACTGGACAATTTCTACGGACAATTCAAAACTAACTTTAACTAATTTACAACCAGTGCCTACGGGAACGAATGGTACTATTGAATTTACCTTTGACGGCAGTCCTACGGAAACGCAGTTAAATCTGACCAGAACTTCGCCGGATGCTAAAACGGGTAATACAACGAATGTATACCAACTAGTTAATCCATAGTTACTTATACTAATAATAGCTCATCATCTATTATTTTTGCAAGGCCTCCCCGAAAGGAGGCTTTTTTCATGCTTAGAAACTAAACCCTTGCTGTAAAGGTTAGCAAATAATGGAACGCACGGAATTGAATATACTGGGAGAATTTGGCCTTATTGAACGTATTGCTTCGCAAAGTCAGGTGCATAATTCGACAACCATAAAAGGCATTGGCGATGATGCCGCTGTCGTAGTCGCAGATCAGGGATACCAACTTTTGTCAACCGAATTATTGATTGAAGGTATTCACTTTGATTTGAGCTACGTGCCTTTGAAACACTTAGGTTACAAAGTAGTAGTGGTTGGTATTTCTGATGTTCTGGCCATGAACGGGATTCCTAAGCAAATAACCGTAAGTATTGGTTTGAGTAACCGATTTTCCGTTGAAGCAGTGGATGAACTGTATAGTGGTATTTTTGCCGCCTGCGAGGATTATGGAATTGAGTTGGTAGGAGGTGATACTACCAGTTCCCGTTCTGGATTGATTCTATCGGTATCTGCCATTGGTACGGTTGAGAAAGAAAAAATAGCCTACCGTAAAGGTGCTAAGCTCAATGACATCATCTGTGTAACCGGAGATTTAGGAGCTGCGTATCTGGGCCTGCAGATTTTGGAACGGGAGAAACAGGTTTTTCTGGATGCTCCAGAAGCTCAGCCCCTATTAGCAGGCCATGAATACGTTTTACAGCGTCAACTGAAACCCGAGGCTCGGCTTGACATTATCAAGCAATTGAGCGACCTTAATATTGCTCCTACTTCCATGATTGATGTATCGGACGGCCTGGCTTCAGAGCTTCGTCATCTGGCTGCTGAATCAGGACTGGGCGTACGGATATTTGAGGAACAAATACCTATCCATCAGAAAACCTATCTGGCGGCTACAGAATTGAAACTAGGGCCTTTCACGGCGGCCCTGAATGGGGGCGAGGACTACGAATTACTGTTTACAATCCGTCAGGAGGATTATCAGAAGATTATGGATCATACCACCGATATTAGCTTCATCGGGTTTATGTCGGCTGATCCTTCTGAAGCTTTTCTGATCACCAAACAAAATGAAGCCATTCCTTTGACTGCCCAGGGCTGGGAAAAATCGGAAGACGCTTAGTCTTATCATAAAAAAGGCCTTTGAGCGTTCTGCTCAAAGGCCTTTTTTGATAGAAATCAAATCTATACGTACTGACTACCCCGTTTAGAGGCATCCGTTACAAATTCTTTAACTTTCTGCTCCTGATCCTTGGGACAAATCAAAAGTACGTTATCAAACTCGGCTACGATGTAATTTTGAAGGCCTTCCACCACTACCAGACGATCTTTGGGCGTTTTGATGATGGAACCGGTCGTATTATGCGTTGCTACGTGGCCGTCAATTACGTTCCCATTCTCATCTTTTTCACTGACCTCGTAAAGTGATTTCCAGGTACCTAAATCAGACCAGCCAATGTCACTCAATACGACGTGTACGTTCTGAGCTTTTTCCATGACCCCATTATCAATGGAAATACTGCGGCACTGCGGATAGGCTCTAAGCAGTTCGTGAGCTTCGTTGTCGGAATAAAAATGAGTAACCATGTCCCGGAACGCTTCATCCATTTCGGGTAGATACGCTTCAAAAGCTTTACGGATGGAATTGGCATTCCAAACAAAAATACCGGCATTCCAAACGTAGTCACCGCTTTCCAGGAAGGCTTCAGCCAGGGGCAAGTGAGGTTTTTCGGTAAAGGTTTTTACCCGCTTTACTTCACTGTTAGTTTGATGATCGAATTGAATGTATCCGTAGCCGGTGTCTGGACGAGTGGGCGTAATCCCTAAGGTAACCAGCAGATCTGACTTTTCCGTTGCATCCAGAGCGATTTTGATGCGATCCACAAATTCCTTTTCTTTCAGAATGAGGTGATCGGCGGGCGTAACTACAATGTTGGCTTCGGGATCGCGGGCGGCAATTTTGTAACAGGCGTATCCGATACAGGGAGCCGTATTTCTGCGGGAAGGCTCCAGCAAAATCTGATGATCCGAAAGTTCAGGTAACTGCTGTTTGGTTAAATCGTAGTATTCCTGAGAGGTTACGATATAGACGTTTTCAGGGGGACAGATTTCAGCTAAGCGGTCAAAAGTCATTTGCAGCATGGTACGGCCTATGCCCAGAACATCGTGAAATTGCTTGGGATAACTTTGACGCGAAAAAGGCCAGAATCGGGTGCCTACACCCCCGGCCATAATGACTACATACGTGTGTTGGAAGTTCATTGACAGATAAATAGATCGTTATTGGATGGCAGCTAAAGCAGCAGCTTTATACTACTTGGCGGAATAGGTATGAAAGTAGTTGTTCACCTGCAAAGCTACATTTTCTCTTATATTTCCGTAAAACAGATTAATATCGGCAACATGCCAGTTTTTGATCTGGAGTAAAAAGCCGCCGGGAACGTGAGGTTTGGATATCCATAATAAACCCTGATGATTCTGAGCATCAGTGAGTTTTTTCACGAAAGTAAACTTTCTTCCCACGCCGCCTTTGTGAAGGGACCGGGGAGCATAGGTATCTGACGTATTCCAGAGTAAAGGATTCGTCGACAGGATCGAAGGACCCTCCTGAAAAAAGCCTTTTTCGGGATGATAATTTTTCAGGAACGTACACCAGCTGGCAAAGGTCCCGGCCTCACCTGGCTTCTCAATGGGTAAAATATGCTTAAAAGTTCCTTTTGAAATCGGACGGCCGATGAGATAAGCGGCCACCAGTCTGGATTGCAGGGGCTTTCCATCAAAAAAATCCTGCATGAGCCGAATGGCATGAATCGTTCCCTGGCTATGGGAGGCAATAATGATGGGACGATTATGATTATAATGACTCAGGTAATATTCAAAAGCCCGTTTCACATCCGAATAAGCTAAGGCCAGGGCCTGATCGTGAGCCAGGGAATCCTTGGTCAGGAAAACGGAATAATGGGCTTGTCGGTAACGGGGGCTATAAATTCGGCCGGAGCCGTTGAAAACGGTAGCCTGATTGGTAATGGCACTGCTGTCAACGCGGGCGTTCAGGCGGGCATCATTAACATCCGCATTCCAGGACTGAGACCCCTGCGGTTGGGATGCATACATCGTCGGGTGCACGAAGAATACGTCAACCTTAGCAGTAGCCTGCTCATCTACAAACGAAGAATGAGCCGGAGTTAGGTCGGCTGCATCTTTCCGGTCGGGGAGTGTTGCCCAATGAGCCGGGTTGGCGTAGTCAGGAGCTGGAGGTTGCTGATCCATAGAATAGGCTGATTCGATCAGGTAATGCTTCGGTCGGTAACATCCGTTGAAGATGCCTGCCAAGCAGAGAAGATACAGGACCCGAATCAGAGCGTACATGAGGGATTAACTAATTAAAAATGGAAAGTGTTTTTCAGGCCTTTAAATTGAAAAAATAACCCGTGAATCTTTTCCGGACAAAGCCTGAAAAAACGTCAGAATATCAGCTATTTTGTAAGATATTCTCCCTAATTACTATCCGTTTTCAAGCCACATTCCTCCCTTTTATTATGAAGCAACTCTTTACCTGTTTTTTTCCTGCTTTTCTTGCCTTCTGGTTGATGTCAGGATTGGTTCAGGCTCAGCTTTCGGGCAAGGTTATAGATGCTGCCACGCAGGAGGCTATCGCAGGGGCCAGCATTCGGGTACTAGGTCACATTGGTGGAACTATTTCTGATGAAAAAGGAGAATTTAAGTTAATTACTCAGCAAAACCCTCCTTTTCAGCTCCGAATTTCCAGTGTAGGGTATGCTCCTCAGGTAATAGAAGTAACTTCCAGTCAAACCCAGATTACCATTTCTCTGAAAGAACAGGCTCAGCTGGGAGAAGAAATCGTCGTGTCAGCATCCCGGATGGAGGAGAGTATGCTGAAGTCTCCCGTAACCGTAGAGAAACTGGATTTTCGATCTATTCAGTCTAGTCCGGCGGCTAGTTTTTACGATGCTCTGCGAAATTTGAAAGGTGTAGACGTTTCGACGCAGTCTTTAACCTTCAGTTCCATCAATACCCGCGGTTTTGCCGGCAATGGGAATACCCGTTTGGTCCAGATGGTGGACGGCATGGATAATCAGGCTCCGGGCTTAAGTTTCGCGGTCGGTAATATGGTGGGGTTATCCGAGCTGGATGTGGAAAGTGTGGAGCTACTGCCCGGAGCCGCTTCGGCCTTGTACGGTCCTAATGCGACCAATGGACTGCTGCTGATGAACAGTAAAAGTCCCTTTAACGCTCCGGGGTTAAGTGCTTCAGTTAAGTCGGGAGTAATGCAGGCCCGTAACCGCAGCACTGCTACCACGCCATTTTATGATGTCTCCGTTCGGTATGCCAAAGCCTTTTCTTCGAAAGCGGCTTTTAAGGTTAATCTCAGCTACCTGACGGCTAAAGACTGGCAGGCGACTGACGCCCGGGATCAGAGTTTTGGGCTTGCAACCGGAAATGATTTATATCCGGGTTTCAATCGAACGGCTGTCAATAATCCCAACTACAACGGGGTAAACGTGTATGGGGATGAAAATTCGTCGAATGTAAATATGGCCAGTTTCAGGCCCTATTTCCAGACGTTCATGCAGTTACCCGAAGAGCAACTACGAGCCATTGATCCCCGTTTGGTTGATGTAGTGAGGGGCGTGAGAAGTGTGTCTGCGGCTACGAATGTTCCGGTCTCGAACATTATCAATGATTTGATATTACCGAATCAGTTTGTGGCCCGAACGGGTTACGCCGAACGGGACTTAGTGGGCTATAACACCCGAAGTTTAAAAATTGGCGGAGCTTTTCATTACCGGATTACTGAAAAACTCGAAGCTATCGTACAGGGAAACTGGGGCTTGGGCACCACCGTCTATACTTCCACGGATCGGTATTATATCAAAGATTTTATGCTGGGGCAATATAAGCTCGAACTGAAAGGCAATGACTTTTTTATACGGGCCTATACCACTCAGGAGCGTTCGGGCGATGCCTATGCCGCAGGCGTGCTGGCGAGTTACCTCAACGAGACGGGTAAGCCTAGTTTGAATGCGGCTAATCTGGCGGCTTCGTGGTATCCTCAGTATGCATTTACCTACGGAGGCGGTGCTTTGTCGTTTTTTAATCAGGCTTTTCAGTCAGCCCTTTCCGCGGGGCAAAATCCGCAAAATGCGTACGCAGCGGCGATGGCGGCCGTTCAGGTAAATACCGGGTTTCTGCATAACGTTGCCCGCAACGCCGCCGATCAGGGACGGTTGCTTCCCGGAACGCCCGAATACGAGGCGGCGGCCCGGCAGATTAAATCGACGCCCATTCCCGGAGGAGCCAAGTTCATGGATCGCACGAATCTGTATCACGCGGAAGGAATGTATAACCTTCGAAAGTGGATTGATCCGAAAATCGTTGAAGTAGTCATGGGAGGAAATTACCGGGTGTATGATCTGAATTCACAAGGAACTATTTTTCTCAAGAAACCCAATTCCAATGAGGAGTATAGCATTCAGGAGTGGGGAGGATACGTACAGGGCTCTAAACATATCGCCGAAGTACTGAAGCTGACGGCTTCGGTACGGTATGATAAAAATGAAAATTTCAAAGGCCAGTGGAGTCCCCGGGTCTCCGGCGTGGTTACTCTGGCCAAGAATCATAACTTGCGGGCGAGTTATCAGACGGGTTTTCGTATACCCACGGCTCAGCATCAATACATTAATTTAGAAACGCCCGTTTCTTTGCTCGTCGGCGGATTGCCCGTTACCAGAAATCGCTATAACCTGGATTCCTATCCTTTATACACCTACGACGAGAAATACGTCAGCAACCCCACCGATGCTTCCCAATGGACTCCGCTGACGCTAAATCCCCTGCAACCCGAACGGGTAATAAGCTACGAACTGGGCTATAAGGGTGTCATCAGTAACCGTTTGATTATTGATGCCTATTATTATCAAAGTCAGCTGCAAAACTACATTGGTGGTATGGTCTTTGTGAGTCCTGAGAATCCACTCCTGGGGACCAAGACGGTTTCAACGACTACGAATTATAATAAAGCTATTGGTTACCAGGGTTTTGGAGTAGGCTTGGATTATTTGCTGACGTCAAGATTGGTGCTGAGTGCTAATGTTTCTAACACCACCTTGCCGGTAACAGGCGTCAACTTATGGAATAAAGCTCCTAATCGTAACGTACTTGACGATGGGTTTCAGGTAGGGTTTAACACACCCAAATATCGTTATAACGTTTCTGTGGCTCGTCGCATTTCAGCCCAGAGCCGCTGGGGTTTTAATGTAACGTATCGGTACCAAACCAGATTTTACTGGAATGATCTGATTTTACCCGCTCAGGCCCGGACACTGACCAATAGTCAGCAGATTGTGATTCCGGCCTACGGAACGCTCGATGCTCAGGTAAGTCTGAAGGTAAAAGCTCTGAAGTCCATTTTAAAAATAGGAGCAAATAATCTCCTGAATCAGGCTTATACTACGGCCTGGGCCAACCCACAGATTGGGGGGATGTATTACGCAGGTCTTAGTTTTGACGAATTATTACACTAAAAATACCAAAGACCGTTCAACTCGAACTAGTAGTGTAAAAATCGAACCGGGCGTTCCCTTCAAGGAACGCCCGGTTTTTAGTATTCCGCAATATGAATGAGATCCTGAATCTGGTTTACGAACTGAATGTTCTCGGGTACCTGAATGAGCGTAGGCGAACCATGACTGCAAAGAATCAGAATTCTTGCCTGAGGAAAATTGGCAGAAAGACGATATAAATACTCCTGAAATTCCGAGTACACGGGAATCGATTTAAAGATCGTCAGCAGATAATTGGGTTTATGGACGTTGTAAGCGAAGCTGAGTTCTTCAAAGGGTAAACTCTGACCCAGGTAAACGACTTTATTTTGCCGGGAGCGAATCAGGTAATCGGCAAAGAGCAGAATTAATTCCTGAAGTTCTCCTTCGGGCAGAAACAGTAAGAATTTATGAGCTCCTTCGCGTTGCTTGTTAAGCTGGCCATCAATGGCAACAATAATTTTCTGACGAATGAGATTAGCGATGAAATGCTGCTGGGCGGGGCCAATACTGCTGGTCATCCAGAGCGTGCTGATTCGATTCAGAAAGGGATAAATGATATTGATAATCAGGGACTCAAAGCCCAGTTTTATGATATTGGTATTGACAATTTTCTCAAACTGGTCTTCATCCAGATCCAGCATCGACAGGGTCAGGGCGTGAATCTGCTCGGGGTAACTAATCTGACTTTCAGAAATAGCCAGGACTCGCTGGTGAATTTCCTCAGTCCTCATTTTGGCGATTTCTGAAATCTTATAACCGTGATCTTTCAGTAATGCAATATTGAGTACCAGCTTTAAATCCTGTTCGTCGTAATTTCGAATATTGCTAAACGTGCGTTGGGGACTAAGAATAGAATACCGTTGCTCCCAGATTCTGAGCGTATGTGCTTTGATTCCCGATAAAAGTTCAAGGTCTTTAATAGAATATGTACTCATGGTTATAGATCACAGAGGGCTGGAGCAGGCATAAAGCATCATATATAACGAACACCAATGTTCTCACGTCGGAGCAAATCAATGCGGTATAGGGTTGAAATACTGTTACGCAGACCTGATTCATCCTGTCAGGCTGATGTATTAAACTGTAGCTATTTGAAATTTGTTTAAATAATTCGGGAACGGCAGACGGGCATTCACAAGAAAAGAAGACGCTGGGAAAGCAGAGAAAGCATAAAAAAACCTGACAAGCAAAGCTTATCAGGTCTGACAGGAGGGAGAAAGACGGGGTTCGAACCCGCGACCCCCAGAACCACAATCTGGTGCTCTAACCAGCTGAGCTACATCCTCCGTTTCGAGCTACAAATATACTGCAATCCAAAAGCAAAAAGCAAGTGCTTTTGAAAGAAGGGAAGAAGAAAAGTATAAAAATGCCTTTTCTTCTTCCGCATTTTACGCTTATTTGGCTGATTGATAGTTGGTTTCAGCCACGTCCCAGCTTACTACATTCCAGAAAGCGTCTACGTAATCAGGGCGTTTATTTTGATACTTCAGGTAATAGGCGTGTTCCCACACGTCCAGACCAAGGATAGCCTTGCCTTTTTTCTCGGCTACGTCCATTAAAGGATTGTCTTGATTAGGCGTAGAAGAAATAGCCAGTTCGCCATCTTCACCCACGATTAACCAGGCCCAGCCTGAACCGAAACGAGCAGCTGCCGCTTTCTTGAATTCGTCTTTGAAAGCATCGAATGAGCCAAATTTAGCATCAATTGCTGTGGCTAATTCGCCTTTAGGAGCACCGCCTCCGCTGGGAGAAAGGATATTCCAGAAAAAAGTATGGTTCCAGTGGCCGCCACCGTTGTTGCGAACGGCTACGGGTAACTGACCTACATTCTTAAGAAGATCTTCCAGTGTCTTTCCTTCGAGTTCGGTACCGGCAACGGCATTGTTCAAATTCGTTACGTAGGTCTGGTGATGACGGTCGTGGTGAATCGTCATAGTCTGAGCATCGAAGTGAGGCTCTAATGCATCTGCCGCGTAGGGGAGAGGAGCAAGTTCAAAAGCCATAGCTGGTTGAATATTATAGAATTTAGAAATTAGGAAATGAGTAAGTACTCGGTTTTAAAAAGGTGTTCCAAGCAGCAAAGGTTCCTGGAAACGCCTGCAATATTAAAGAAAGCCTTAATTGCGGCGTAATTTTCTGAAAAAATCAAGCAACTGCTGCTCGGTTTCAGCACCCATGATTCCCGCCGTAACGCGGGTTTTGGGGTGTAATAAAGGGCCTGCCTGAGAAAAACCGCGTTTGGCATCACTGGCTCCGTACACCAGTCTTCCCAGCTGAGCCCAGTACAAGGCTCCCGCACACATGACGCAGGGTTCAAGCGTAACGTACAGTGTACAGTCGCGAAGGAATTTGGAACCCAGGTAGTGACTGGCCGCTGTCAGAGCAATGATCTCAGCGTGGGCCGTAACATCCCGAAGTTCTTCGGTCTGATTGCGGCCTTTGCCAATGATGCGGTTTTGGGACACCACAACGGCTCCTACGGGAATTTCGCCTGTTTCAGCGGCCTGCCGGGCCAGGTCAAAGGCTACTGACATGAAGTATTCATCACTTAAAGTCACTCGTGTTGGGGTTATCTGCGGGGGTAAAAATACAAATGTCCGCGAATACCCGAACGATCTTCACTTAAAGTATAATAACCCGAATGATCCGTTGCAAAGGCAATGGCTTCCCCCTGGGGTTCGGGAAAATAGGGCATCACCCGCGGTGACCGCTTCATCATTTCGGCGATACTTTCCCCGCTGTTCCGCTTCCAGTAATACACCGTCATGTAATCTTTGATGAGTAGTTCCTGTCCGTCGGGTGATAAATCAGCGGCCGTGATGATCGTCTGGGGCAGGTCCTCAACGACTTCCGCCGTGGTGACTTGCTGCGTAGACTGGGGGTAAGGCAGTCGGTAAAGCTTGGTTCCTGAGCTTACCTTGGAGATGATATAAATATCCTGAGTCTGATGATCGACGAAGAATCCTTCGGAATCCCACTGGCCATCGGGGTAGCGATACGTGATTTTTTCCACATTGGAAACCGAACTTTTACCGGATAAAGTCGTTGGGTCAGGTTCAGCAAATCGGTAAATGGTATGGGTTGCGTATTGATTCAGATTATCACCCGTGTCCCCTACGTATAGCGTAGGAACGCCATTGCGGATGGAGGCTGATATTTCTTCCCAGTCATTGTTTGTAGCTCCTTCCACGACAACCGTGGCTTTCCATTTGGCATTGGTGGCGTCCAGCAGAAAAATTTCGTTGGGATGGCCTGAGTCGTTGTGCGTCCAGATAAAATTCGGGTTATGACGGCTGACGGCCAGCCCGGAAGCTTCGGTTATGGCGGGATTGTCAAGGGAACCGCGGCTCTGAGCCGAACCAAAAGAAGCGGTCTCGGGCTTTTCCGGAAACAGGGCATCGCAGGAGGAAGTCCCCACCAGAATTCCTAAAAAAATAATCAATCGATAAGAAGTCACAACGTTCATGGCTTTTTCTAAACTTTAACAAAGGATTGAAGTTATATGTTGAGTAAAAAATCTACTTTTAACAGACTTTAAAGATTAGCTATCTCTTTTAACTAACGCGGAATTTTTCAGCCTCAACATTACTATTTATTATGTTTTCTCAAAAGGATTTAGAGCAAATTGAAACCAAAGGTATTGAGATAAAAACGGTAGAAAGCCAGATTCAGTACTTTATTGATGGGTTTCCCTGGATGAGCCTGACTCGTGCGGCTACTCCGGGAGACGGCATTCTTCAGTTAACCGATGAACAGATTCAACAGGCTCTCGATACGTACGAAGAATACGTGCCTACCCTACGGATTGTCAAGTTTGTTCCGGCTTCGGGAGCGGCTACCCGGATGTTTAAATCCTTGTTTGCTTTCCTAGAAGCAGGAAAATCGGACAAATCCGTTGAGGAGTTTTTCGAACGAATCAGCGAGTTTGCTTTTTACGATGATCTTAAAGCCGCTCTGGCTAAAGATGGTCTGGAGATTGAAACGGCCGACCGCCTGACCATTGCCGAATATTTCCTGACCAGCAAAGGTCTGGATTATGGCTCATTACCCAAAGGCTTACTGAAATTTCACCGGTACGAGAACGAAAATCGTACGCCCGTGGAAGAGCATCTGGTGGAAGGAGCTACGTACGCCCGCTCGAAAGGCGAAGTGGCCATTCACTTTACGGTGTCTCCTGAACACAAAGCCAAGTTCCGCGAGCTGATTGAAGAAAAAGCTTCGGAATACGCAGAGCGTCATAACCTGGGCTTTGGCATTGACTTCTCGGAGCAAAAATCATCCACTGATACCATTGCCGTGAATATGGATAATACGCCATTTACGGACAAAAGTGGTGCCTTGTTATTCCGCCCTGCCGGTCACGGAGCTTTACTGGCGAATTTGAATGACGTGGAAGCGGATCTGGTTTTCATTAAAAACATCGATAACGTCGTTCCTGATCGGCTGAAGAATACGACTACCATTTATAAACGAGCCATTGCCGGAACCTTGCTGCAAACGCGGGAGCGGGTGTTTGATTACCTGAAACGTCTCGATAGCGGAGATACAAGTCAGGAATTGATGGCAGAAATTGATGAGTTTTTACGCCGGGTTCTCTGCGTAGAACCTCTCAATGGGTTCTACGAAGGATCGGTAGAAGAGGTAGTTACGTACTTCCGTAACAAACTCAATCGTCCGATTCGGGTATGTGGCATGGTGAAGAACGTAGGCGAACCCGGCGGCGGTCCTTTCTGGGCCAAAAGCCCGGATGGCTCGAGCCAGTTACAGGTAGTTGAATCCGCCCAGGTTGATATGGATGACGAAGCACAAAAGGATAAGTTCCTCAAGGCTACGCACTTTAATCCCGTAGATCTGGTGTGTTCCTGGACTGATTACACGGGTAAAGCCTTTGATCTGCTGAAATTCCGCGATCCTCAGACGGGCTTCATTACTCAGAAATCTAAAGATGGAAAAGACCTGAAAGCTCAGGAATTGCCCGGTCTCTGGAATGGCTCGATGTCGGATTGGAATACTTTATTCGTAGAGGTTCCCCTGATTACCTTTAATCCGGTAAAAACGGTCAATGACTTACTCCGCGATGAACACAAAGGGTAACAGACTCTCACGATAACTCATAAAAAAAGGTCCCGCTGGTTATGAACAGCGAGACCTTTTTTTATAAATAGTCAATTCATCTAGGCCAGAACGGCAGTGAATTCAATTTCAATAAGGTAATCCGGACCGGCCAGTTTGCTGATTTCGTAAATGGCAGTAACGGGCTTGATGTCCCTGAAAAACTCACCGTGAGCCCGGCCAATCTCGTCAAACTTCGCCATGTCGGTGGTGAACATTCGCGTACGAACGACATCCTTCAAGCTTGCTCCGGCTTCTTCCAGAACTTTTTCAATGCGTTCAATGATGTTTCTGGTTTGGGCGTAGCCATCATCGGCCTTCACTTTTTCACCATCTACGATAGCGACCGTACCAGCGACTTCAATCAGATTACCGAGGCGTACGGCCCGACAATACCCTACTTTATCTTCCCAGGGAGAGCCCGAGAGAATGGTTTGACGTTGAGACATGATTCGTTTACAGTTGTTAGGTTTTCTGTTTTCACTGGGAAAACGGAAGGATTTTCTACTATAAATAAGGATGGTCGAAACGTAAAGTGGCCCTTACTTAGAGGTAGTATCGGTTTCCTTTTTTAGTAAGGTAATGGCTTCGCTTACTTCGCCCACGACTTCATCCCGCGTACCATCGTAAATGCCACGAATGCGTTTCTGAGGATCGACAACGATGAACGCTCCACTGTGGAGAATGCCCCCGGGTTCGTCGCTGTCTTCCTTTGCCGAAACAAAATAGGCGTTCTGGCCAATATCAAAAATCTCCTTTCGGTCGCCCGTTACAAAGTACCAGCTTTTCTGCCCGTACACGCCTAAATCCGTCGCGTACTGTTTCAGCCGGCCTACGCTGTCGCGTTTGGGGTCAATCGAATGGGAGAGAAACATAACCTGGGGATCGTCCTTAAATTTTTCGTACAGCTTCCGCATTTCCATCGTCATCTTGGGGCAGATGGTAGGACAGCTCGTAAAGAAAAAATCAGCAACATAGATTTTCCCATCAAGATTCTTCTGGGTGATGGTATCCCCGTACTGACTGGCAAAAGCAAAATCCGGAATCTGATGATAAAGGGTATCGGTTACTTCTTTGCCATCCACCACTTTCGTCGTAACGCCCTGGCGGGGTCCCAGAATAGGTAACCGGGAGGATTCGGATTCACAACTGGAAAGTCCGGCCAGCGAAACCAGCAGAAGAGATAATTTAATTATTTTCATGGTACGTCAATCAGGATTATTTCTTGAGGAAGGCTTTGGCCGCCGCTACACTGCTGCTGGTTTGCTCTTCCACTTTCGTTACTTTGGCTTTTTCGGCTTCGAGGTAAGCCCGGCCCTTTTCCGCCGATAGATCCAGAAGAGTATCGCCGTTATAATTACTCATCCAGTCATCCATCCCTTTTTCGGCCTGGCCCAGAGCCATAATCAGGCTATCACCCTTCGCTCGCTGGGTAGAGTCTTTGGCAATTTCCTGACGGATGCCTTCCTGCAGGTCCGCAATCTGCATGTAAGGTCCCATGATTTTATCATGCATGCCTTCCACTTCTTTCTGAAATTCCGTTAAATCTTCTTTAGGAGGATTTTGGCAGGCTAGCAGGATACCGATACATAAAAGGGATAAGAAACCAGTTTTCATAACAATTGGGGTTTAATGAAAAGAAATAAACGTTAGAATGGACTGAGTAACTCACGGGCATTCTCAATGACGGCGGGGGAGGGCTTAGCTCCTCCAATCATCTGGGCAATTTCCAGCACTCGTTCTTCGGTAGAGAGCTGCCGGATGCGGGAAACGGTGCGGTCAGAGGAATGATCCTTATAAACAAAGTAATGGGCGTCTCCTTTCGCGGCAATCTGGTGAAGGTGCGTGATGGCAATGAGCTGGTGGCCCTGAGCCATGTCTTTCATCATGTTGCCCACTTTGATGGCAATTTCGCCCGAAATACCCGTATCAATTTCGTCAAAAACTATGGTGGGCAGGGATCGCTTATTGGCCAGAATGTATTTAACGGCCAGCATCAAACGGCTGAACTCTCCGCCTGAGGCTACTTCCCGAAGCTGGCGGGGCTTGATACCTTTATTGGCTGAAAACAGAAAATTCACCGTATCAATACCCTGACTACTGGGTTTTCCCATCTGAAGGTCTACGACCAGCCGGCCGTTAGGAATTCCCAGATCGTTGAGAAGCCCCGTAACGAGGTCTTCAATTTCGGGGAGGATTACCTTACGGGAGTCGGAAAGCTGACGGGCTACCTGCTCAAGTTTTTCCCAGGCCTGGTGAGCCGCCTGCTGGGCAGCGGTCAGTTCATCGTCCAGGTTAAGGACTTTAGATACTTTCCTTTCAAGGTCCGCCTGAATGCCCAGCAGTTCAGCCACCGTGGTGACATTATGCTTTTTCTGTAAATTATAAAGCAGACTAAGCCGTTCCTGAAGCAAAGCTATTTTTTCATCATCAAGCTCAACGGCATCTTCTTCTGACTCCAGTTCACTGACTACATCCTTGAGCTCAATAAGGCAGCTCTGCACCCGATCCCTCAGGGACGTATACGTACTGCCGTAGCCACTGATGCCATTGAGATTTCCAACGACGCTCTGCATCCAGTTTAAAATGCTCTGTTCCGGATCATTGAGGTAACCCACGGCGGCCACGAGCCGTTGCTTGATTTCTTCGGCATTCTCCAGCGTGGTTAACTCTTTCTCCATATCGCTCTGCTCATTTTCCTGAAAACGGGCCTGAGCGAGTTCCTCTAAAAGAAAAGAATTGTAATCGAATTCCTTGCGAATGTCCCGGGCTTCGGCCTGCAGGCGGTCGTAAGCTTCCTGTTTCTTACGGAAGTCACGAAATTGTTCCTTGTAAGCATCCAGCAGAGAACCATTCTGAGCATAGGTATCAACGAGCTGTAACTGATACTCCTGCGAACCCAGCAAAATGGAATCGTGCTGCGAATGGACGTCCATTAATTCGGATCCAATGCGGCGGAGGGTTTCCAGATTGACGGGGGTATCATTGACAAAAGCCCGTGATTTTCCCGAAGGACTAATTTCCCGGCGAATGATGCAGGTGGTGTCGTAATCGATTTCTTCTTCTTCGAAAACGGACCTGATGAAATAACCCGAAATATCAAACTGGCCTTCAATGATGCATTTCTTGGTAGGGTCCCAGAGGACTTTAGTATCCGCCCGGTTTCCCCGAAGCATACCGATGGCTCCCAGTAAAATGGATTTACCCGCCCCGGTTTCACCCGTAATGATATTCAAACCTCCGCTGGGCGAAAGTTCAAGGGTTTCAATAAGTGCGTAATTCTGTATAAGCAGATTTGAAAGCATGAGTCGCAGTAAGAGTCACCAGGAAAGCTACAAAGGCATACCCGATCATTTAATTCCAAAGTTAAAAGGCAGCCTTCAGATCGTAAATAATTTCCGCAATCTGATCGAGTGGATAGCGGTGTTGGCGGAGCAGACCGTCTTCTAAAATGAGTTCCTGATTCTGTTGCTTGACGAGGCGGCCAAAATACGTAACGCCATTGCGTAAGACCACGTTGAGCTGGATGCCATTCAGTTGAGCCAGGGCTTCGGCCGTCGCCGGAACCCTAATGATTCGTTTCCCCATGATAAGTCATAACGTAATGGTGCTTGATCTCTCCCGAGCAGCTCAATCCGTGCCGTTCGTAAAATCGGCGGGCGGCCTGATTAACCTGCAGAACCGTCAGTTGCAAAGGTAAGTGCTGACTTCGGGCTTCGGCCTTTAATTCTTCCAATAATAAAGAACCAATGCCGCGATTTTGAAAGGTAGGCAAAATATAAATTTCCGACAGAAAAATCTCGTCTTTTCGCCGTTCTACCCGCAGGATTCCCGCGGGCTGTTCCTGGTAATCAATGATTTGGACGCAGGACTCGGCGAAGGTTTGATCAAAGAAGCTCCGCTGGAGTTGTTCATACCAGGCCCCCCAGGTCTCTACGACATAAGAGCCCAGCGTTTTCTTTTTGACGTAATAAGCCCAGTCGCGGTCCTGAGCAGTGGCGGGTCGTAGCGTAATCATTTTCGCTGAAGGTAAAAGCTTCGTTCCAGCTCTTACCTGACCAGCTGTCGATAGGAATCGGCCTTAGTAGGGTCAAGCTGGGAAAGCACCTGATACGCCTGGTTTTTCTCAGCCGCATTGCCTTTGGAAAAAATCTGGATGAGCTCGCCCGATTTAGCATCAAAAAAGCTGTTGATGACCAGGGCGGAAGGCTTGAGCTGGACAACGCCGCGAATGTCGTTCAAGACGCCCAGAATGTTTTTTCGGGCCTGGTCGGGCTGATCGGCGAAGCTATCCAGAGCCATTCGGTGATAGGTGTATAGCCCTTCGCGAAAAGGAAGAAGTTGCTGGTCCTGAAGATTTTCGATGAGCCAGTATCGACTTCGCTGATCGCCACTCTGATCCCAGCCGCGATAGCCGCTGTTGGTCGTCAGGTTGGCCACGTTGTACGCCCGCTGAATCCACTGATCGCCACCCCGTTTTCCGAACGAATCATAGTCCAGAGCCAGAGCAATGTAGCTATAGTACGCCAGAAGCGAAGTCAGGTTATCCGAGAAAACGTTTTCATTGAAATTGAGCGGGTTCTCCGGCAGGTACCGAAAAGTAAACGCCCGGTCTACGTAGCGTAGCAGGACGCTTTCGTAGCTGGAGTTGAAAATGGGTCGGTAAATCTGAATGGTAGCCTGAGCATCGTAATCGCCTTGGGCCGTCGCTTTCTGAAAAGTCAGGGAAATATCCATCCGGATTTTTTCTTCTTCCCGAAACTGGTCATTCGTCCAGCGGCGACCGTTGACGAAATCCGTCATGACCCGCTGCATTTCCCCAAACACCTGCTGACCATTATTCGACTGCTGATTCACCCGAATCTGATCCGTTCGCAGGGTAATGCTGCAATTGATTTCCTGAGCCCGGGCGATTCCCGAAAAAAGAAGGAAGCAAGCGAGTATAAAGCGTTTCATAGAATACATGGCAAAGAATGGATACCTATAAATAATCCGCAATGGCCCCCAGAATGTCGCTGGCTACTTCGGCTTTTGATTTTAAAGCATAGGCTTTCGGCTGCTGATTCCGGTCAATGATAGTAACCTGATTGGTATCGTGCCCAAAGCCAGCTCCAGCGTTTTGTAGCGAATTTAAAACGATGAGGTCCAGGTTTTTCCTGATTAGTTTCTGCATTGCATTTTCAAGCTCATTATGAGTTTCCAGGGCAAAGCCAATCAGTAACTGTCCGGCTTTTTTCCGGGAACCAAGCGTGGCTGCAATATCAACGGTTTTGCGGAGTTCAATATTGAACGTGGACTCTTTCTTCTTGATTTTTTCCTGAGCTACTACGCTTGGGGTATAATCAGCTACAGCAGCGGCCAGAATAGTGACGTCCTGCTGGTCAAAAATGGCCTGAGTGGCCTCAAACATCTGCTGAGCAGAAAGGACCTGGATAAGCTGAATGGCCGGATGTTTGGTTTGCAACTGCGTCGGACCGCTGATGAGTGTTACCTGAGCTCCTGCCAGAGCCAGAGCCTCCGCCAGAGCGTATCCCATTTTTCCGGTGGAATGATTGGAGATGTAGCGAACCGGGTCAATGGCTTCCTGCGTGGGGCCGGCGGTCAGTAAGACTTTTTTATCTTTCCAGCGGCTATCCTGCTTAAAGTGCGTTTCTAAAATGGATAGTAACTCTTCGGGTTCCGCCATACGTCCTTCGCCGGTTAGTCCGCTGGCCAGTTCTCCGTATCCCGCCTGAATGAGGTGATTACCGAAGCTCTGTAAACGCCGGAGGTTTTCCTTCGTAGCCGGATGCTGGTACATGTCCAGATCCATTGCCGGAGCCCAGTAAATGGGGCAGCGGGCCGATAAGTAAACCGCAGAAAGCAGGTCATCCGCCTGAGCGTGGGCCGCCCTGGCCAGGGTATGGGCCGTAGCCGGAGCCACGAGCATGACATCGGCCCAGAGTCCCAGCTCGACGTGATTCGTCCAAGTGCCCGTTGCCGGGTTACTGACAAACTCCGTATAAACCGGGCGTTTGGAAAGCGTCGCAAGCGTGAGGGGCGTAATAAATTCCGTGGCCGCCTGCGTCATAACGACCTGTACTTCGGCTCCGGCCTTGATGAGTAAGCGAACCAGCGTGGCAATTTTATAGGCAGCGATGCTACCGGATACGCCCAGTAGCACCCGTTTTCCTGCAAGCATAATCTAGGTGTTAAATGAAAAAACCTCCGTACCGACGAAGATACGGAGGTTTTCAAACATGGGCTAGTGATTATTCTTCGCCAGCCGCATCCGTGCGGTAACGCCAGGTTACTTTTTCTTCGATGTATTCTTCAATAGACAGCGAAGAAGGCTTGGGTTGACGCTCGTAATGCTTGGAAATTTCGATTTGCTCCCGGTTTTCGAAAATTTCTTCCAGGTTGTCTACCGTAGAAGCAAACTCCGAAAGTTTCTGGTTAAGCTCTTCCTTTTGTTTAACCGAAAGTTGTTTGGCACGGGCAGCCATTACTGCAACGGCTTCGTAAATGTTGCCGTCCGTTTTAGCGGCCAGTTTGTCGGTATCGCGGGTAACGATAGAAGGATTGGCAGGCATATCTTGGGTCTTTATTGTTTACAGTTTGGACTAATACTCACCCTTCAGGGTGAGCTTACTTAATTGGAGCCTCCCACGCGGCCCGTAGAGGCGGGTTGAGAAGCCTTGTCTTTTTCTTTCTCCTTTTCAGCGGCTAGCTTGGCCAGGCGTTCTTCTTCAGCAAGTTTACCGGATTGCTTCACGGAATCTTCGTAAAATCGCTCGGCTTTTTTCGTGAATTTTCCATCAGGATAGGCATCCACAAACTCCTGGTAATACTTTACTACTTCGTCGTAGCGTTCCTTTTGTTTGTTGTAAATACTATTCTGAGCAAACTCATACTGAGCCTGGACCTGTAAAAAAGCTAGTTCTTCGTTGTAGTCAGAATCGGGAAATTCTTTTCTGAAGTTATTAACGGCATACACCGCCGAGCGAAAATTCTGCAAATTCGTAGGGCTGGTTTTGTAATACAGCCGAGCCCGCTCATACGCTTTCTTTTCGAGCTTTTTCCGTGATTCCTTGATGATTCTGGACGCTTCATCCACGAATTTACTCTGTGGATAAGTATTAATAAAGCTCTGCATATTATCCATGGCTGTCAGGGTACTGGCCTGATCCAGGTAATAAGGCATCGAAGCCCGGTAGGAAGCAAAAGAACTCATGTAAAGAGCCTCTTCAGCGTAGTCACTCCGACCGAACGTTTCATAAAAACGCTTAAACTGGAAAGAGGCTACTTCAAACTGCGAAAGGTGATAATTACAGTACGCTTCGTAAAAGGTAGCCAGTTCCTGCTGGTCCGAACCTTTCAGAATGGGTTTAAGCTCTTCAAAGAGTAAAACGGCCTTGTCGTAATCGCCTTTTTTGTAATACGTCAGAGCAGCCTGATACTTCTGCTCGTCTGTACCTTTCTTGCGAAGTTTTTCGAAACTTCCGCAGGAAGTTAAAAGGGCAGTAAGGCCCAGAAATAGAACAAAATACCGAATAGTCTGCATAAGTCCGCAAAGATACGTCTTTCCTTTTAGAGTTAACAATGGTTCCGTAGGCTTTTTAAGTAAGAGGACAGCCCTGTTAACGTAAAAAGATGCAAAACTATTCAGTCGAGGTTGCTTTATTCTCGGATTTTCCTGAAAACAGGTTCTAAGAGTCTCGTTATGAAAGGTTTTAAATCGCGTTTGTAGTGGTTTGTAAAGAGTTTGATCATTGAAATGGCCGGAGAAATTTTATCACTCACGAAGTGAAATCAAACCTCTCAGATGCTGGGTAACGTTTACAATGGTTGGCTCTTGCTGCGAATGATTGAGGTCTGAACGAAAATCCCCCGTTCGGCCGTGACGAATAAGTTCGTTAAGCTAATAAGGTCCTTCGCTTCGCCCTGAATGACAGAAGTATGGGATTAGGGTTAGTCTAATCATGGCATTTACAGCTCATCAAACGTTTCAACCAACGTCAAACGCTTCAGACCTTCTAATACCCCTTCTGAGGATCAATCACGTTCTCCAGGGGTTCATCGGCTAGAAAACGATTCAGATTTTCCATAAAAATATCCGTCAGATCCCGGAATTCTTCGCGGTATCCGCCTCCGGAGTGCTGCGAGAGAATAACGTTGGGACAGTCCCAGAGGGGGTGCTTTTCCGGCAAAGGCTCTTCTTCCGTAACGTCCAGGACAGCTCCGGCGATGTCTCCGTTCAGCAGGGCATGGGTAAGAGCTTCTTCGTCAACCGTCGTACCGCGACCCACGTTTGCAAAGACCGCATTGGAATGAAAGCGGGAAATCATTTCAGCCGATACAAATTTTCGGGTTTCTTCGGTACCGGGTAAAGTATTGATGATGACCTCATACTCATGTATACTTTGCTGGAGGTCTTCAGGCGTTCGAAAACGGGCTTCCGGGTTACTGCGGCCAAAAAAATCAGTGGGGCAGTCGAAACCGCTGAGAATCTTCCTGCACGCCTGACCAATACTACCCGTTCCAATGATGAGTACTTTTTTCTTTCTAAGTAAACTCATTTCACAACGCATGGACTGGCCCACCCACTTATTCTGACTACGAAGGATGCCAAAAACGTCCATTTTGCGATAAAAAGCCAATACGCCCCCCACCGCCGTTTCGGCACAAGGCTGAGCGTAAAATCCCTTCATGTTGGTTAACGTAGCTTTACTATTCAAATCCTGATACTTATCGAAGCCTACGGAGTGGAGCTGAATCCAGCGAAGGTTTGAAGCGGATTCGATCCATTCGGCGGGCACGTTTCCGAAGATTACGTCGGCGTTTTCGACGTTCTCCTGCCGGGTAGACTCCGAGAGATCTGATTCAAAAACGGCCTGAACAGATGCGGGCAGCTTGCTGGTGAAGTATTCTTTTTCGGAGGGACCTAAGGGCGTTTGTACGTATACCTTCATGGATATTTTCTGATTTAGTATGCAGTTCTGACTGCTAAAAATTCTACACCAAACAGAAGAGCCGGCCCGAAAAAGATTACCTTTTCGGACCGGCTCTTACCTGATAGACTGATTTATTTTTTGACCGAGAATCGGTATTCAGTCGTCGATTTATACGTCTGACCGGGCTTCAGTACCGTAGAAGGGAACGTAGGCTGGTTCGGAGAATCAGGGTAATGTTCCGTTTCCAGACAGAAGCCCCAGCGTTTCTTGTAGTTAACACCATTTTTACCCGTCAGTTTGCCGTCCAGGAAGTTACCACTGTAAAATTGTACAGCGGGCTCCGTGGTCAACAGCTCCACGGTACGGCCTGTGGTAGGTTCGTAGGCAGAACCCTGGGCGATAAGTCCGTCACCAGCTTTATCAAACACCCAGCAGTGATCATAACCACCGCCGTTTTTGATTTGCTCGTCTTTGGTATCGTTGATGCGTTTGCCAATGACGGTTGAGGTGGTAAAATCAAACGGAGTTCCTTTGACTTCCTGTAACTTACCCGTAGGAATGAGGTTGGCATCCACCGGAACAATGTTACTGGCGTTTAACTCAATTTCGTGGTCAAGAATGTCCCGCTTACCACCCGTCAGGTTAAAGTACGTATGGTTTGTCAGGTTAACTACGGTTGGTTTGTCGGTCGTGGCTTCGTAATCCAGACGCAGAGCATTATGGTTCGTTAGCGTATAGGTAACGGTCACATTCAGGGTTCCGGGATAGCCCTGATCGCCGTCGGGACTCACCAGGTTAAGCTTCAAGCCAACAGTCGAATCCGTTTTTACTTCCTGAGCCGTCCATACCTTCTTATCAAAACCTACCTTACCGCCGTGCAATGAATTAGGGCCGTTGTTAACGGGCAGGGTATAGGTTTTTCCTTCCAGGCTGAAGGTACCCTTGGCGATGCGGTTGCCATAACGGCCAATCAGGGCTCCGAAATAGGGAACATCCTGACGATAGCCCGCCAGTGAATCAAACCCCAGTACGATATCGTCCATCTGACCATCTTTATCGGGAACGTGTAGTTCCGTAATGATACCACCGTAATTGGTAATCTTTACGATCATACCCTTGTCGTTGGTGAGCGTGTATAAGTCAACGGCCTGGCCATCGAGGGTTCCGAAGGGAGATTTGGAAATGCTTGAGGTCATGGTGGAATCTTCTTGAGATTGAGCAGATTTTTCGCCCGAAGACTGGCACGAGGCCAGAGCTAAGCCGAGAGCCAGGGCGAGGCCTCCGGTTTTGAGTAAGGATAAGGACATGTACGTAAGGTTTAAAGTATAAGCGAGGCTCTCAAAGCATTCGCACCGGCAAATCTAGGAACTTGATAGAAATGTCCACTACTCAGAGTGAGGAAGGTTTCTGAATTGAGGAAGCCAACTGTAATTCAACCCGTAAAATACGGCTGGTGTTTTCAGTAATTTTAAAGCGATCATCGAGCCGTTTACCCAGTACCCACACCACATTCCCGGAAGATTCGAGTAAGAAAAGATTTTCTTTTTCAAGTAAAGATACCTTCTGGTTAATCAGAAAGTCGCTGACTTTCTGGGTTTTACCTTTCATTCCCAAGGGGCAAAACCAGTCTCCTGGCTGCCAGCGACGCAATTTTAATGGAAAATCGAGTAGGGATGCATCCAGGAACGCCACCTGAGCATCTGTTGACAAAGAAAAATTTTTAACCCATTGCAACGTCAGCGTGAAAAATGGGGTATTTAGGGAAAAATCTATTTCATGGATTTCGTAGTTGTGCAAAGCTTTGTCTGAATGAGCCTGAAGTATCCATCGCTGGCGATCCAATACCAGTACGTGCGACTCGGAGTAATAGCGTTTGCCGGATTGAGCCCCTTGCCCGGCGTAAATGGCTTTGCTTTGCTGGTAGGAAAATCCGTAGGCTTTGAGCGTTTCGCTTAAGACGAATACCGGTTCGGTAAAGCGGGCGAGTGAGGCAAAAGGAATACTCGAGCTTTGATGAACCTCTTGTTGGAAAGCCATCAGTTGCGTTTCAATGAGGCGTTCCGCCGCCTGCAAACGTTCCAGCGTGGCTCGAAGGGTATGGGTTAGCTGAGGGTTAAGCTTTTCGAGAAGAGGAACCACGTGATGACGAAGCTGATTTCGCTGGTAATCATCTTTTTGATTGCTGGAATCCTCAACCCAGCAAAGACCCTGTTCGAGGGCAAACTGCTGAAGCTGACTACGACTGAAAGGCAGAAGCGGGCGGGTAACAAAACCGTTTTTCTCGGGAATGCCCCGGAGTCCGGCCAAACCCGTTCCGCGAACCAGATTGATCAGTAGGGTTTCGAGCGAATCATTGATGTGATGAGCCGTGAGAATCCAGTCGAAACGTTCCTTGACACGAATTTTCTCAAACCACTCGTAACGAAGATTTCGGGCGGCCAGCTGCGTGGAAAGTCCACGCTGGCGGGCGATGACTTTGGTATCAAATCGTTCGATAAACAGGGGAACCTGATAGCCCTCAGCCAGCGTTCGTACGAAAACTTCATCGCGAAAAGACTCCTCGCCCCGCAGCTGAAAATTAACGTGGGCGATGGCGAAGGAAAAACCCGATTGCTGGAGCAGTTTTGTTAGCACCACCGAATCGAGTCCCCCACTTACGGCCACCAGCAGGCGGTCGGTAGATGAAAAAAGTTTTCTCTCGTTAATGAATGCTAAAAAATCAGTCAGCACGGTCGGGAATAGTTAATTTTGCCGAAGCAATGAAATACTGGCAAATATATATTCTGGGGTTATTACTCGGTCTTCCTTTTTGGGGAGCTGCCCAAACGCCTGCTCCGGCAGGAAAAATTGTTGATGTCGATTATTCGGATACACTCTGGGTGGATCAGACGGCAGGGAATACCTTCCTCCGCGGCAACGTCCGGATGCGTCAGGGTAACGTGGTTCTCCTCTGTAATCTGGCTAAAAAGAATGATCTCATCAATGTCGTAGAAGCCTACGGCAATGTAAGGATTATTCAGGGCGATAGCCTGACGCTGACGGGCGATACGGCCATGTATTTTGGCAATACCCGGCAATCTAAAATGCTCGGACGCGTGGTTACGCTTAATGATAAAACGGCTACGCTGAAAACCCGCAAGCTGGACTACGACATGAATACGCGTATTGCCAGTTACAACACGGGCGGAACCCTGGTCGATAAAACCAGCACCCTGACCAGTAAAGAGGGCTATTACAATACCTTGACGAAGCTGTCGCTCTTCAGGAAAAATGTGAAAATGGTGAGTCCGGAGACGGACCTGTTTGCGGATTCCCTGAGGTACAGTACGCTTTCCAAAGATGCTTATTTCATTGCTCCTACGAAGATTATCTCGAAAAAGAAAAAATCTGCGGCGGAAAACGATACGCTTTTTACGAGTTCAGGTTCGTATAACCTCAACACCCGGATTTCTAATTTCAGGGGCCGTTCTACGGTGCGGATGCCCAACAATGAACTCACGGGCGACAGTCTGTTCTACGACCCCATTACTCAAATTGGCATTGCCCGGGGAAATGTGGTCATGGTGGCTAAAAAGGATAGTGCGATTCTGACGGGGCAGATTGGCCGTTATTTTGGAAAAACGGGCCTATCCCGCGTGTACGGAGAAGCCTTACTGCATAAGTTCTTTTCGAAGGATACCCTTTTGCTCTCGGCCGATACTTTGATATCTCAGGAAATCAGGGGCGTGAAAGATACCACCCGCCGACTCATCGCGGATCGAAACGTACTGGTATTCAGGCAGGATCTTCAGGCGAAGTGTGACTCGCTGGTGTATAACATGGCTGATTCCCTGATTAGCTTCTTTAAAAAGCCGATTCTCTGGAACGGGCAGAACCAATCCGAGGCGGATACGATTCTGGTTCGACTGGTTAATAATAAAATGCGAACGATGTACCTCAATAGAAGGGCATTCATCATCGCCAGAGATACATTGATGCAGTTCAATCAGGTAAAAGGCAGGCGAATCACGGCTTATTTTAACCTAAAGTCGGAGCTGGATAACACACTGGTAGAGGGGAATGGCGAGAGTATTTATTTCGCCAAAAAAGATGACAATAAACCTATTGGAATGAATTATGTCCAAGCAGGCAGGATGCGAATTCATTTTAGGGACAGCCAGGTTAAACGCATTGCGTTTTTGGGGACTCCCGACGGGGTTTTACACCCGCCTAAAGAAGTAACCAGTGAAAACCGGGAACTGGACAATTTCAACTGGCGGGAGAAAGAGCGGCCCACGCGTGAAAGGGTGAAGCGGGTTAAGAAAATATCACCTGCTAAACCCGTGACTACCAAACCTGTAAGTACTACCGCTTCCGTAAAGAAATGAGAAAATTTGGGGAATAACTCAGCGGTAAATAGTTGGTATGTGTTTTTGTTTTTTACTCCTGAATAAGCATTAATAGAAATGAGTTAGTTCTGTTAATACTTGTTAAAAACTTGGTTATCAGTATAATATAGCTACATTTGCTTCGGCTTATAGTAGCGATGGTAGTTTAGACGATTTTATGAAACACACTTTACTCTTTCTGTACGGACTATTAATTGTTTTCCTGTTGGGAAATACAATTGATGCTTATGCCCAGGGGGAGCCTAAACGCAGTCGATTAGATATTAAGCCTAAAGCTAAATCCACGAGTACTGCCATTCATCCGTATTTTTATCCGAGAACGGAAGTGGCTCGTGAAGTGAAGCTGAATCGATCTACCGCCGTAAATGAGTACTATCGTACGCTCTTACGGAATCGACCTAAAAGCTCAGGTTCTTCCAAAACGGATCAACCCCTGGCCCCGCTGGCGGTTGTAGCTTCTGAAAGCAATCGCGATTATGACGAATCTTCAGCGTCGGAGAAACTTTTTGTAAACGATAAACTCAGCGTTTCAAACTTATATCCGAACCCTGCCAACGATCACATTGAGGTGGAATATGCCGTAGCCCCTAATGCTGGCGAAGCTAAAATAACCCTCTATAGCCCATTGGGTATGCAAATGGGAGGCGTGGTGCTGGAGCCCGGTGAGCGTAGACAACGAATTGCCACGGCTCACTTACCCAATAATATTTACTTCTATCAGCTTTCGCTGGAGGGCAAAACCCTCATTACGAAGAAGCTGCTTGTACGTCATCAATAGAAATTACTTGTACGCCTAAATCCCGAAGCGGAGCTGACGAGCCTGCTTCGGGATTTTTTATGTATGCTCTATTTTTTAGTATTTCTTAGAATATCCTTCCGGACGTAGCGTCAATCTATGTCTTGCTCTGTAAATTCGAAATCCTAAGTAAGGTTTTGATTTTTGTTCTAATAAAAAGATTAAGCTCTTGTTTAAAGTTGGTATTTTCTTCGGTGGCCCGGCTCGCGAACGGGAAATTTCATTCTTAGGCGGCAAAACAACCTTTACGGGTCTGGATCGCTACCTTTTCGAGCCCATTCCCGTTTTCATAGACGGACGGGGTAACTTCATCCTTTTGGAAGAATCGTATATGGAGTCGGCTTCCATTCGGGATTTTTATCCTCCCCAGGCGTTTCTTTCGTCGGATTCCCATCCCTTCCGGGTGTATGAAGAATCCCTTACCCTGAGTGCTGGGCAGGAAGAAGCCATGATTGCCAGCGTGGGAAAACGCCTGTTCCCGCATGAATTCAAACAGCATTTTGACTTTGCCTTTCTGGCTGTTCACGGCCCGCAGCTGGAAGACGGAGCCATTCAGGGACTATTGGAATGGTACAATATTCCTTATTACGGTTCCGGTTTAATGGGCTCTGGCATCGGCATTGATAAAATCACCCAGAATATACTCATTCAGCGAACCGTTGGCCTGAATAAACGACTCTTTTCTTTCAGTAAAGACGACTGGGATCAGTTTGGCCGGGAGGTTTTATTTGAACAGGTCAAGCAGCAAGTAGGTCTGCCTTTTGTTTGTAAAGCTCCTCATCAGGGATCATCCATTGGTGTTTCGTTCATCAAAACGGACGATATTGAGGCTTTTGAAGCAGGGGTGTTGCAAAGTTTCTTTCAAAAGAAATTGAATCCTGACGACTGGGTATGTCTTTCCTCCGAAGAAAAAGCAGACTTATTGCAGCGAATCACTAATCTGGATGAAGGAATTGCCTTCCCACTAACGATCAACGAGGAAAAAATCTGCAAGCATCCCACTGAGCTCTGGAAAGAGTTAGATGCCCGCTTTGCTGAAAAGTATGAACCCGTCCTGCTGAGTTCGATTCACGGAGAAGATGCCGTCTTATTCGAAAGTTTTGTCAAAGGACAGGAATTCAGTTGCGGAGTCATTCAGGATTTCGATGGAAGTCCGCTGGCCCTTCCGCCCTCCGAAGTCATTAAGGATGATGAAGACATTGTCTTCGACTTTAAAACCAAGTATCTGACATCCGTAGTTCGCAAGGGTATTCCTATTCGTACGAGTCTGGAAAATAATGAAAAAGTACATGCTTACGTAAAAGAGACCTTCCGTCTGTTTGCCTTCGGAGCCTGTGCCCGCATTGATGGTTTTTTAAGCCCGGAAGGGGACGTAATTCTGCACGATCCCAATACCCTGCCAGGAATGTCTCCTTCTTCGTTCATTTTTAAGCAAATGGCCGAAATCGGGTTGAACGTTACGGATTCGATTACCTATTTCATTCGCTTTTCACTGCGGGAACGCATTCGAACGGGTAAGTTCACCGCCCAGTTACGCGAACAATTAGCTCAGCTGGATGCCAGCATTCATGAGCGAACGGCTGGTTTACTGGCTCGTCCGGAACAGACGCTTGAAATCGAAGCTACGGAAGAGTCGTATGAACTTTCGAAAAAGTTATACCATATACTGTCCGCCTCGGCTGAATTTCGGCCCGTTTTGGTCTATAAGCATCCGGAGCTTGGTTCTTTAGTGATTAATGCGTCATTAATGGCTAAGCCCACTATAGCTGACCTTAATCTGGCCCTGAGTGAACCATTGCACCCGCTGATCAGCTCGTGTCGGGAAAACGCTTTGGCAGTAACCCGGTTTATTACGGGCGAGCCTGTTCCGGCCGTGATACCTTATTAATCAAAAAAAGCACCGCCCTATGAAGAGCGGTGCTTTTTGCTTACAGCTATGATTATATATTAATGAATTACTCTAGCGTACAACGAACTCGCCCTGACCAATTTTGAATCCTTCGGCGTACAGTTCTACGTTGTATTTACCTTTTTTGTACTGCTGACCACGCGTATACAGCATTTCTACCTGAGGGCGGTTGTTGCTATACTGAACCGACTGTTTGTAAGTGTACTGCATGTCGCGGCCCTGGAAGGAGAAGATACCTGAACCCGTTTCGGTATCAGAAAGAACGGCACCTTCGGGATCTACTACGCGAAGCATGATGTCTTTCGATTCTTCTTTAGTCAGCGGGTTGGGAGCCAGAGTAAAGGCTACTTTAATTTTATCTACTCTTCTTCCTTTATATTCGTTTTCATCATTCTCACGAGTTTTGCCTTTTTTATTCACGGCCAGTACCCGTACACCTTCGGCCCGCAGAGCAGAACCAATGGTTACTTTATCCGCCAGCTCCTGATTAGAAGTACGCAGCGTGCTTACGGAATCAGAATAGGTACGACGCGTATTGTCTAAATCCGTACGAATCGTTGTGTTTTCCTGAGTTAACTGCTGATTCTGGTTGGTTAACTGACCATTTTCTTCCTGCAGACGAGCGATTTCTTCATCTTTCTGCGTTAAGATAGCCTCGTATTCTTTAATTTTCTTGGTATACTTGGCAATGGATACGTTTTTAGACTTCAGCAGGGAAGATTTATCCGCTTCTAACTGAACTTTGAGTTTCTGAAGCTCCTCGATGTTCCCACCTAACTGCTGAACCTGGGCAATTTTAGCATCAAGTTCGCGGGAGATGGAGTCGAGTCGGCTGTGAGTGATGGCCAGATCACGGGCCTTTACACTAATTTCAGTTGACTGTTTGTCCGTTTCTGATTTTTCCTGAAAAAGCAGGAAGCCTAAAACGCCAGAAATAGCTAGCATGACTGCAAACGCAGCTCCCCAAATTCCACTGGATTGTTTGTTCTGATTCGTAGTTTCCATAATATAAATTATTAACTGGATAAAGGGTTACACTGAGAGAATGAATTACTTCGAAGTAATGAAGTTAGAAGCAGTTAGTGATCCGGTTATTCTTCAGACTAAAATGAGGTTTCGATTTCAGTTTAACATTTTAGCCTTTTTAATGGTTATTGTAAGGGGTTGATTTGTAACTGATTCTCGATTCATATTAACGAGATTTTAAGGATGTCTGGATTTATGAATTTTAAATTTTTTAGATAAAATAGTCAGATTTAGGCGTTAGAGCTGTTAAAAGTCCTCTTTTCAATCGATAGAAAATCACAATAAAAAGCGGGCAATCCTTTCTGTTTTAAATCCACCTCTTATAATTGTACACATTTTCCAGATCATTACTTCAATCAAGTTTTACCAACTATTCATAACATATATATGTCAACCGGTCTCGACGCAATTATCCGCCAGAAAGTACAGAATTGGGTTTCAGGAAACTATGATGAAACGACGAAGTCAGCCGTTCAGAAACTGCTGGACGAAGAAAACGACACGGAGCTTACCGATGCGTTTTATAAAGAACTGGAATTTGGAACGGGTGGACTCCGCGGCCTGATTGGCGTAGGATCCAACCGAATGAATCAGTATACCGTGGGAGCGGCTACCCAGGGCCTGGCTAATTACTTAAAGAAAAGTTTCCCGGATCAGGAAATCAAAGTAGCCATTGCTCACGACAGCCGGAACATGTCACCCGAGTTTGCCAAAGTGACGGCTGATATCTTCTCGGCGAACGGCATTAAGGTGTACCTCTTTAAAGAACTGCGTCCTACGCCCGAGTTATCGTTTACGATTCGTCTGCTGGGTTGCCAGAGTGGAGTAGTGGTAACGGCCTCACACAACCCCAAGGAATACAACGGCTACAAAGCTTACTGGAACGACGGAGCTCAGGTAGTAGCCCCGCACGATAAGAATATTATTGCCGAAGTCAACGCCATTCAGTCCATTGATGACATCAACTTCAAGGGTAACCCTGATCTGATTGAAATGATTGGTGAAGAGGTAGATGAAAAATACCTTGAGCAGGTAATCACGAAAAACGTGGTAAACCCATCGGTTATTGAGCGTCAGAAAGACCTGAAAATTGTCTTCACGCCCATCCACGGAACGGGAATCACCCTGGTTCCGAAAGCTCTGGCTAAAATTGGCTTTACCAACGTTTCCATCGTAGAGGAGCAGGCTACGCCCGACGGTAATTTCCCGACGGTTGTTTATCCTAACCCCGAAGAAACCGAAGCTATGACCCTGGCCATGAATCAGGCCAAAGCTATGGATGCTGATTTGGTAATGGCTACCGATCCTGACGCCGACCGCGTAGGAACTGCCGTTAAAAACGCCGACGGAGAGTGGCAGCTTCTGAACGGTAATCAGATGGCCAGTCTGATTATCTTCTATCTGCTGAGAGCCTGGAAAGAAGCGGGTAAATTGACGGGTAAGGAATTCGTCGCCAAAACCATTGTAACGACGGATCTGATCGACAAAATGTGTGATCGTTATGGTGTGCAGTGCTACAATACCTTAACGGGCTTCAAGTACATTGCCGGCGTTATTCGTGATCTCGAAGGAAAAGAACAGTTTATTGGTGGAGGCGAAGAAAGCTACGGTTATCTGATCGGAGATGCCGTTCGGGATAAAGATGCCATTGCTTCCTGTGCCATGATTGCCGAGCTGACGGCTTACGCCAAAGACAAAGGGCTGAGCCTGTTTGACCTGCTAACGGAAATGTATCAGGAAAACGGTTTTTATTACGAAGGCCTGATCTCACTGACGAAAAAAGGCAAGGAAGGAGCGGAAGAAATTCAGCGAATGATGAGCGACATGCGGAACAACCCACCCGCTGAGGTAGCCGGTTCTAAACCCGTTACCATTCTGGATTACCAGAATCTGGTTTCTAAGGACGTGGCTACGGGTCAGCAAACGAGCATTCCCGCTGAAATGGGAATTGAAAAATCGAATGTGATTCAGCTTATTTTAGCCGATGGTTCGAAAGTATCCGCTCGTCCTTCCGGTACGGAACCTAAAATCAAATTTTATGTATCAGTAAATGCTCCTTTGGAAAAGGCTGAAGACTTCAATGCCACGTATGAAGCCCTGAAAGCCAAAGTCAAGCAGATTCAGCAGGATTTGGGTTTAAAGTAATAGCCAGCAACTAACCTGGTCATGATCAAGGGCTGATGAGTAATTCATCAGCCCTTGTTTTTAGAAAAGGAATGTGATGAATAAACAACTCTTACTAGATCATCTGAAAGCTCTTCTGGATGAAAAGCTAAGCATCGCCTGGAATGCCATGCAGGCGGCTCAGGCTTCGGCGAATGAAGAAAGCAAAAGCTCCGCCGGGGATAAGTATGAAACGGGGCGGGCCATGGCTCAAAACGAACGGGATCGCTATGCCCAGCAGTACGAAGTACTCCGCCAGGAACGTTTGCAGCTCGAGCGAAAAGAGTTATCAAGCCCCTGCCATAAAGGGGAGCTGGGAGCCTTAATACAGACGCAAGAGGCTACCTTTTTTATTGCCATCAGCCTGGGAACCATAGAAATCGAATCCGGAAAAGTATTCGTCATTTCGCCGGCTTCCCCCATCGGAGGCCAGTTATTAGGGAAGAAGACAGGCGATTCGTTTCTTTTCAACCGAAAGACCAGCGTGATCACCGGGATTGAATAAAAACAAAAAAAACCCGCCAATCTGGTGGGTTTTTTCTAACTGTATGCAAACAGGTAAAAAATCAGAAATAAAATGGATACTAAACGAAACTAATCTTGAGCAAACTGAACTTTCAAATCGTTCAGGCGACTCTTAATGGAATTATCAATCTGATTATCTCCTACCCGCAATAAATAACCCCCGATGAGTTGAGGGTCTACGGTCTCCGACAGCTCGATGGTTTTACCCGTCTGCTGAGCAATCACAGTTTTAAACTGACTGCGTTGTGTCTCCGTCAAGGGAGATGCCGTCGTAATATGGGCTACCTCAATGCCCTTCAGTCGCTGATACTGACGGTTGAATTCCGTAGCAACAGCAGGAAGCAGGGCTTCGCGGTTTTTCTGAGTAATGATTTCAAAAATGCTGAAGGTAATTGGATTGACCCGGGTCTCGAAAAGAGCCTTCAGGATTTCCAATTTCTTCCAATGTTTGACGATGGGGCTTTTCAGCGTCAGAGCCAGCGAACGGTTTTCTTGGCAGGTACTAGCAAATAACTGCATGTCATTGTATACCGTATCGAGTACACCTTTTTCCTGAGCAAGCCCGATCAATGACTTTGCATATCGAAACGCTACGCTTTGTTCAGACATAGTGGAATGCATATGGGCGAGTTTTCCGGATAAACCAGAGCTTCGCCGTGCGGAATTAGTTCAGTTTTGCGTCTTTCAGCCAATCGTTTACCAGAGCTTCCTGAGAGTTTTTGTCGGAAAGTTCACGACGAAGGACTTTCTCAGCAATCTCAACGGCAATTTTCGCCGTTTCACCCTTCAGTTTAGCTACCGCAGCAGCCTGCTCTTCACGGAAAGCTTTACGAGCTTTTTCTATCTCAGCTTTGGCTTCCTGAGCAGCTTCGTTTTTCGCCGTAGCAATCATCTTCTCGGCCGTTTGGCGAGCCTGCTTGAGGATGGCATCACGCTCAAAAAGAGCTTCAGCTTTGGCTTTATCGTTATCAGCTTTCAGCTGAGCCATTTCGTTACGAGTCTTCTTGGCCAGTTCAATGGCATCTTCAATCGACTTTTCACGTTCGCTCAAGCTGGACAGAATGGGTTTCCAGGCGAATTTACCCAGTACAAACACTAACAGCAGAAAGAAAACTAACTGCCATACAATCAGACCAAGACTTGGGGTAATTAAGTCCATGATAGTGGGAACTATTTGGGTTTGGAAAATGAAAACCGGGAGAAAACCCAGGCTTTAATGTTCTCTTTTTGTTTCACTAGAGATGAATATCGGGCCCGGTCACCTAATGCAAGCCGGGCCCAATATCGGATAACTTTACTACTTCAACTGAAAGCGTTAAATTAAGCTTTAACGGCAACCAGCAGACAGATTACTGCACCGAACAGGGCAACGGCCTCAACGAAGGCAGCTACGATCAACATCGCACCCTGAACTTTACCTGATGCTTCAGGCTGGCGAGCAATGGCTTCCATGGCTGTACCACCGATACGACCGATACCCAGACCTGCTCCGATTGCAACCAGACCAGCACCGATAGCAGCACCTAAGTAAGCTAATGAAAGTCCACCTTCTTGAGCAGCTTGTAAGAGAATAGTCAACATGACTGTTTGATAATTATAAGAGTGAAACAAAAAATGTATAAAAAGCCTCGGACCAAATCAGTCCTCGGGTACAAAAATTCTTAGTGGTGATCGTCGTGGTGATGCTCTTCCACGGCGGCTCCGATGTAACTGGCCGTCAATACGGTGAAAATGTACGCCTGTAATACGGCAACCAGCAGCTCAATCATCGTCATGAATACGGTGAAAGGACCTACAATGACACTCAGGGCCGCAGACTTGAAAATGAAAATCAAACTTAATAAGCTTAGCAGGATGATGTGACCCGCCGTAACGTTGGCAAAAAGCCGGACCATCAGGGAGAAAGGTTTCATCATCATACCCACAATCTCTACGGGAGTCATGACAATCAGCATCCACTTGGGTACGCCGGGCATGGCAAAAATGTGCGTCCAGTACGTCTTGCGGCCATTGAAGTTCACGATGATGAACGTCAGTACGGCCAGCGTCAAGGTCACGGCAATGTTACCCGTTACGTTCGCTGCTCCGGGCAGCAGACCAAGCATATTATTGATCCAGATGAAGAAAAATACCGTTAACAGGTAAGGAAGGAAACGGCGGTAATGCTTTTCTCCAATGTAATTTTTAGCTACTTCATCGCGAATAAAGATCACGAAGGGCTCCATGGCTGACTGAATACCTTTAGGAGCTTTGCCCTGGCGTTTGGCGTAGGCATTACGAACCGTAAAGAAAATCGCAATCAGAAGAACTACACTAATCATCAGAGAAGCTACGTTCTTGGTAATGGAAAAATCATAAACCGTTGCTCCGTCTTCTGACGTAAAGTGTTCATGGTGCAGGGTAAATCCGTCGTGCTCACCAGAACCATGGTAAAAATGAGTAGAGGAATATACGTTAAGACCCCGGGTTGGCGTGTAAAGAATAACGGGGAGCGGAATAGCAAAGTGCGATTCGCCTACCGTAGCAAAATGCCACTGGTGTTCATCCGATACGTGATGAAGAATGGTTTCACCAGGATTAAATTCTTCTGCCTCTCCATGAGCATGGGTAGCTTCCGCGTGAGCCTCGTGCTCATGCTGAGCAAAAGTAGCGGGTGAGCCTAAAACAGAAAAAACAAGAGTTAGAATACTGATAGCAAGTGCTTTATACGAACGATTGCGGTTCATTACGTCGGGATTTCAGGGCTTTTTCTCCGAAAAGTGCCGCAAGTTACTATACACTCCGGCAATTTCAAAACCTGCGAAAAATAAATAGAGTACAAAAAATTGAATTATGAAGTGCTTGATAGCAAGGGTACCCAGTAAAAAGTAGACTATCAGGAATACAAAACTCAACAAGAGCCGTAAAACCATGGTGGTCATGTAAAAGGTGACGAACTTGTCCCCATTATCGGCCATTCCGCGTTCGACGAGTCTGTGATTTAAAAATCCAATCCCGCCAAAAAAGGCCAGCATCTCCCAGCTTTGCGGGTGAATCCAGGATTGGAGCCCCAGAAAGGGAGCTAGAAAAAATACAATTCCTACCACAAAAATGGGTACGATTAATCGCCACATAGCAAGGCCAGCTTATAGATCCGGCGTAAAGGTAGGAACGAAATAAGGACGTCGATTCCCGAAAGCCTCCCTGAGTTTTAGTTTTTTGGTAAACTCTTGATGAGAGAAACCAGGGCTGCCATAATAAAAAACAGCGAGCAGCCAATGGTAAACCAGGGCGTTTTGGTTTCGAGCCATTCGTCGAGTTTGATACCCAGAAATACGCCTACGCCGATGGTAACCAGCATTTGCATGGCCATGCCCGTATAGCGTATGTAAGGATTGGATTTAGGATCCTGGCCGTCCATAGAGTGAATCAGGAAAAGGTTAAAATTCATTTTTGATAAGAATTTACGAACTTGGCATAAAAAACAGGCCGGCCCCTGCGTTTTAGCATCGACATTATCTTATTCATGCCAACTCCCTTGTTTCGTTATAGCGGTTTTCTTTTTTTTCTGATGGGTCTCTGGGGCTGTACCCAGCATTCAACGGCTCCAGCCAATGTCGCTTTTCATAACATGACTTCCAAGTACAATGCCTTGCTACAGGCTCGGGAAGTAATGGGAGAGGCTGAAAAAACCTTATTCGCCAATCGTCAGGATAACTACGCTCTGCTGCTTCCGGTTTTAATGCCCATCGATTCTCTGGAGTCCAGGCAGGTCGAAAAAGATTTAACCGCTGTTATCAAGAAAGCATCTCTGGTCGCCGAAAAGCACCAGAACGCTAAATTCCTGCCCGATGCTTACGTATTACTGGGACGGGCTCGCTTACTGGAGGGCGACTTTAAAAATGCCATTGAAACCTTCAAATACGTCAATACGAATTATGCCGAATCCGATGCCCGGCCCGATGCTCTGATCGGCCTGATGCGGGCTTATGTGGAACAGGACGAATACCGATCCGCTCTTCGGGTAGCTGAAGTAGTGCGGAACCTGGCTTTGACGAAAGAACAAACGCTGACGTATTACCTGACCAAGGCCTATCTGCATCAGCGAAGTCGGGAATATGCGGTGGCGGCTGCCATTCTGGAAGAGAGCCTGCCCCTGATGAAAAAGAACATCAAAAAAGCCCGGGTCTATTATGCTCTGGGCCAGTTATACGAATTGACCGATAAGCCTGATAAGGCCATTGCCCAGTACACGTCAGTATTAAAAAGTCAGCCAGATTACGATTTATCTTTTTACGCCCGCATCAACGGGTTATTAAATCAGCCCAATTTAGATCCCAAGGTTAGTTTTTCTAAAATGCTGAAAGATCGAAAAAATGAGGACTTAAAGGATCAGATCTATTTTGCCATGGGCTCCTACGAAGAACGGCGGGGGCGTATTCGCGAAGCTTTACCTTATTACAAGCAGGCTTCGACCATGGCCGCTCAGCGTCCCGAGCAGCTGGCTTCCATTTACCTTCGGATTGCGGATCTGAGTTATGAGCCCTTGCAGGAATATGAATCGGCCAAAATGTACTACGACAGTACCATCCTGTTGAACCCCAGAAGTATTACCAATCTGGCTCAGATTACGAAGAAAAAACAGGTACTTGATGAATTTGTGCGGCATCTCAATATTCTTAAAACGGAAGATAGTCTGCAACGGCTGGCCGCTATGAATCCTACGCAGCTGGACAAGTACCTGGAAACGTATGTAAATCAGAAGAAAGAAAAGGAAGCCCTCGAACAACAGCGGGCCGCCGAAAAAGCCGCCCGGGCTCAGCAGGAACAGATGCTGGCTTCCTCCGGAATTCAGCCGGACAATGTGCAGGCTACGAACGCCTGGTATTTCTATAATCCGTCCTCCGTGCAACGGGGGCGGCAGGAGTTTCAGGAAAAATGGGGCACCCGTAAACTGGAAGACAACTGGCGAAGGTCTACGAAAGAAACGTCACTGGGACCTGACGCCGCCCAGACTGCCGTTAGAAATCCCGATGGCAGTATTGCCGATGCCAATACCAGTGCTCAATCCCGGCTTTCACCTGCCCAGCAGGAAGTAGAAACCCTGAAAAAAACGATTCCATTCGGACCGGAAGCTCTGGCTGAGTCTAAACAAAAACAGGAAAACGCGTATTACGAATTGGGAAAACTGTACCGTCTGAGTTTGGGAGAAGACGATAAAGCCATTGCTACGTTCGAAAAGCTGCTTACCCAGTTTCCCCAAACCCACTACGAAGCAGAAGCGTTGTATCTGATGTATCTGGCCAGTGAAGGAAAACCCCGGCAGGAGGAATTTAAAAATCGCCTGTTTCAGAAATTCCCTAACTCATATTATGTGCGGTTAGTCAATCGCAGCAGTCTTATCCCCTTAACGGCTGGAGCCGAAGCAGAGGCTCAGAATCTCTACGCCCGAACGTATGAACTATACCGCCAGGGCGATTACGCCAATGCTCAGACTCAGGCCGACGAGGGTCTGAAACAGTATGCAGGCAGCACCCTGGAAGATAAGTTTGCCCTGCTTCAGGCCATGCTCCGGGCCAAAACGCAGAATGCCGAGGCTTACCGAAATGCCCTGACGGTATTTATTCAAAATTATCCTTCGAGTAATCTGGTCGGAATGGCTCAGGAAATGCTGGCAGCCGCTAAGGGTCAATAAAAAATAAAAGGTCGGCTCTACAGCCGACCTTTTCACTTACTGAAGCTTTTTATACTTAATCCGCTTAGGCGTAGCATCCGTACCCAGACGTTTGCGGCGGTTTTCTTCGTACTCCGTAAAGTTTCCTTCAAACCAGTACACCTGTGAATCGCCTTCGAAGGCCAGAATGTGCGTGGCGATCCGGTCAAGGAACCAGCGGTCGTGGGAAATAATCACGGCACAACCCGCAAAGTTTTCCAGACCTTCTTCCAGGGCCCGGAGCGTGTTAATGTCCAGGTCGTTGGTAGGCTCATCCAACAGCAGTAAGTTCGAACCTTCCTTGAGCATCATGGCCAGGTGCACGCGGTTACGCTCGCCCCCCGAAAGGTTCGAGATTTTCTTCTCCTGATCCGAACCTCCAAAGTTAAAGCGGCTTACGTAAGCTCTGGCGTTCACCATTTTGCCCCCAATGAGCATGGGGTCATTACCGCCCGAAATGGTTTCATACACTGATTTATCAGCTTTGAGGTTATCGTGTAACTGATCTACGTAGGCCAGTTGTACGGTATCGCCTACTTCAACTGTTCCCGAATCAGGAGTTTCCTGGTGAGTTAACAACTTGAAAAGCGTGGATTTACCCGCACCGTTAGGTCCAATGACACCGACAATTCCGGCCGGGGGTAAAGAAAAAGTTAGATTTTCGAAAAGAATTTTATCACCGTAGGCTTTCGAGACATTTTCAATCTCAATAACCTTACTTCCCAGTCGCGGGCCTGCCGGAATGAAGATCTCCAGTTTTTCTTCCCGCTCTTTAACGTCCTCATTCAACAGACGTTCGTAAGCTCCCAGACGGGCTTTAGATTTAGCCTGACGGGCTTTGGGGGCCATGCGTACCCAGTCCAGCTCGCGTTGCAGCGTTTTCTGACGCTTGGATTCCTGTTTCTCTTCCTGAGACAGACGTTTCTGCTTTTGCTCCAGCCAGGAGGTATAGTTGCCCTTCCAGGGGATGCCTTCGCCGCGGTCCAGTTCCAGAATCCAGCCCGCTACGTTATCCAGGAAGTACCGGTCGTGGGTAACGGCAATGACGGTTCCTTTATACTGACGAAGGTGTTCTTCCAGCCAGAGTACGGACTCCGCATCCAGGTGGTTGGTAGGTTCGTCAAGTAACAGAACGTCAGGTTGTTGCAATAACAAGCGACATAAAGCTACCCGGCGACGTTCTCCTCCGGACAGGGTGCCGATTTTGGCGTCTTCAGGCGGGCAACGCAGGGCATCCATAGCCCGCTCCAGACGGGTATCCAGTTCCCAGGCATCCAGAGCATCCAGTTTTTCCTGTACTTCTCCCTGGCGGGCCAGAAGCTTATCAAAATCTGCGTCGGGTTCACCAAAGGCTTCGTTGATTTCTTCAAATTCCTTTAGCAGGTTCACTACCTCCGATACGCCTTCTTCCACTACCTGACGAACGGTTTTTTCGGGATCAAGCTGAGGCTCCTGCTCGAGCATACCAACGGAATAGCCGGGAGAGAACACGACATCTCCCTGATAGCTCTTATCGATTCCGGCAATGATTCGCATTAAAGTAGATTTACCCGAACCATTTAAGCCCAAAATTCCGATTTTTGCCCCGTAGAAAAAGGAAAGTGAGATGTTTTTGATGATCGTTCGACTAGGTGGAATCACCTTACTCACCCGAGACATCGAAAAGATTATAGTTTCGTTACTCATTTTTTGTTTTATTTGTTGCTTGAATACCAGCACTGGCAAAAGTAGGCGTTCAGAACCATTTGTCCAGTCTCAGCCCTCAAAAACCCATGGAGACCACGATCACACCCAACCGCTACGTCGAAGATACCCACGGTTACACAAAAGAAGGAAAAGTTTATCTCAAAGGCTATGATGTTTACCCGGATCGGGAAATCGGTTATGTGCGTAATACGGAAGAAGAAGCTTTAGCGTATTTCAGAAATCGATTTCAGCTGGCTCAGCAGAAAGTAATCCAATTACATCAGGACGTTCAGGAAGCCCAGAACAAGGGCTCTTACCTGACCAAGCTGCTGCAATTGAGAAAAAATCTGATTGAGTTTGATGGCCTCGGTGATTTCCCTCCTTTGTTATCCATGCTGGAAAAGCTGGAAGGCTATCTTCGGGAATTAATTATTTCAAATCAGGTTAAAAACCTGGAGATTAAAAGAGCTCTGCTGGACGAAGTACACCAGGCAGCAACGGCTATTCCGGACTGGAATGAAGCTACTGATAAAATTCAGGAAATTAAAACCAAATGGCTCAAAACGGGTCCGGTGGACAAAGAATACCTGGATGAAATCGAAGGGGGCTTTGACCGGATTTCGGATGATTTCTTCCAGCGTCGCCGCGAATACTATGCGGAGCAGAACCGCATCATCGATGAGCGTTTTGATAAACTCGAAGCCATCGTAGCCGAATCAGAAAAACTTATGCGAAGTACGGAGTTTGATGAAGCCTTTGGTCGGGTTCGTCAGCTTCAGAATGAATGGAAAACTGTAGGCCCCGTGCCTCCCAAGCGTCAGAGTAAACTGTGGAAACGCTTTAAGAAAGCCACCACTATTTTCTTTGACCGTTATAATGCTATTAAAGGAATCACGCCCCGACCCCGGGTGGATCCCCGCCTGCAGGAGCTTCAATCCATTGCCGCCGAAGCGGAAACCCTTACCGCATCAGTTCATCAGGATGTGATCGGCAAAGCTGCTGACCGGGCCAAGGAACTGCTGGTGAAGTGGAAAGATTTAGCTCCCAAAGTAAAAACGCTGGATCGTAACGTAGCCGAGAAATTCCGTCTGGCCTGCGATAAAGTGTTTGAGCTTAATTATCTGCGTCGGGTTATTGGTTACCGTTATCCGGATTTTGACGATAAACCCAAACGGGATCAGTTGAAAATTCAGATCTACCAGATGGAATACCTGGTCAGAAAAGAAAAAGGAGACCTCGAGCAATATCTGGAATTCGATGGCCGGATCCGGGCTTATGTTGCCGCTGATAAAGCTTTATTCCAGAAGGTGAATACGCAGAAACGTAAAGTAGCCGTAAAGGAAATGCTGCTGGTTGAATTTAAACGGGATTTGGAAACTGTTTTATAGACGGTAACTAATCTCAAGGCCTATAAAAAGCCAGACTCCACAAGAGTCTGGCTTTTATTTTATTTATTAAAAATAATATCACTTATAAAATATTTTGCAATATTTTGGGTTATCAATCGAATTCGATAAAATCCTTACCCCAAACAAAATATTTTCATGAAAATCTATTCTTACACTCTGCTTTATTTGGCAATGGCAGGGTTGATTTTTTCCTGCAAAAAGGACGAGATTTCCGGCACTACCCCCACGCCAACCCCTACCGTTCAGAAAGCGGATGTTCGGGATAGCGTCTATTACTACGCTCAGGAAGTGTACCTATGGTCGGACAAGCTGCCTTCGCTGAGCAGTTTTAATCCCACCAGTTACGCCACCCCCCAGGACGTGATGACTAAAGTTCGCACGTATAGTCCGCTGGGAAGTAAGAATACCAATCTGGATCGCTGGAGTTTTGCTGTATTAAAGAAAGAATGGGATAATGTAGCCTCAGGCAACAGCGGTGATTTTGGCCTGGGCTTTCGATTCGCTGCTGCCAATGATCTTCGTATCTCTTACGTGTACAACCAGTCCAGTGCCGGAAAACAGGGTGTTCAGCGGGGATGGCAGGTGAGCTCCATCAATACGATTGCGGCCACTACAGCTAATATAGACGCCCTCAATGCCGCCTTATCCAGTAACTCCATCAGTGTAGTTTTCAAAACTCTGGATGGAACCGCTACAACGCTTACAATTAGTCGCGGAAGTTACCAGACCAATCCGGTGTTAAGCAGAAGCGTCATTGAGCAGAACGGAAAGAAAATAGGGTACATCGCCTTCAATAGCTTCCTGGGCTCGACGGCTTCGGCGGATCTGGATGAGGCCTTTGCTTACTTAAAAAGCAAACAGGTAACGGAGCTCGTTTTTGATGAACGCTACAATGGGGGAGGCTACGTCAATCTGGCGGAAAAAATTGCAAACCTGATGGTTCCCAGTTCGGCGGCCGGAAAGCTGATGTACAAGGACACCCACAATGCCAAGTACACCAGCTGGAACAAAACGGTAAACTTTCAGTCTTCGCTGCCCGCCTCTAACCTGAATTTAAGTAAAGTAGTCTTCATTACTTCGGGCAGTACGGCTTCCGCCAGCGAATTACTCATTAACGTGCTGAAACCTTATTTGACCGTTAAGCTGGTAGGTTCGACTACGTACGGAAAACCAGCGGGCTATTATGGTTTTTCAGCCATGGATTATTACTCGTTCCCACTGGCGGTCAAGCAGGTGAATGCCAGCAATTACGGAGATTACTACGACGGCTTACCGGTGGATCGCGAGCAGGCCGACGATGTGAGCCGTAACTGGGGTGACCCTCAGGAGCGTTGCATCAGGGATGCCGTAACCTACCTGACAACTGGGCAATTCCCGGCGACAAGCACCCGTATTGCTAATTTCAATAGCTATAATCAGCGTTTAAATTCAGATATAAGTTTACCGGGGGTCATTCTGGGGCCAGTGAAAAGCTCTTTAAAATAGGAGAAACCAATAATCAATAAAAACCCTCCCGACAGAGTCAGGAGGGTTTTTTGTTTCACCTTAATGTTAAAATTGGGTAATGAAATGAATGGGGGAAGGATAGCTTTAGAATTTATACCCTACCGAGAGCTGCACGGTCGAGTTACGAATCTGTAAAAGATTATTGAGCGAGAACTGATCCGAGAAACGGAAGTCCTTATTGATGTTATTAAATCCATAGTTATACCGACCGCCTACTACGAAGTCACCCGCCGAAAACTCAAGTCCTGCTACGCCATCCACGCCAACTTTCTGGAAGGCATTGTCATAATTGAAGGCAAACCAGTTGTTAAGTCCAATGCGGGCGTTGGCCAGGTAACTAATCTGAGGACCGACTACAATAGCTACGTTGGGGGTTACATTCAGCTTAGCCAGTAAGGGCATACTGATGGTATTGAGGGTAACGCTGCCCAGGCCATTAATGACGCGGAAACCCTGACGGGAATAGAGTAACTCAGGCTGGAAACTTACTTTTTCCGATACGGGAACCTCAACGAATAACCCGGCGTGAAAATCGGTACGGCCACTAACCAGGTTACCCGGGCGGGGCGATACAATCACATTGGCCAGGTTAACCCCGGCTTTAAGACCCACCCGAACGCCGCTGGGGTCCGTACTGGAATAATACTGTTTGCTGGGCCGATACCGATGGGCCTGAGCGTGGGCAAAAATGATAGAAAAAACAAAGGCTGAAGTGAAGAATAATTTTTTCATGGCTTATAGGGAAAACCCGATTGAGTCGATAAGTAATGTTCTGTTTGTTGATTCAAAAGTGCTGTTATTTTGATTATCTGAAGAATTTATAGCGTTAATGAGTGTTAAGGTAATTCTCAAAAAAAGTTAAAATCCAATCATAAAATTGATAATCAGACCTTTCCAAAAGGTAAAATCAGAGTGGACCGGGCGAAAAAAAGCGAAGGTCTGAATCCAGTTTATGAATTCAGACCTTCGCTTTTTAAAAAATCGGACCTTACAGTACCCGGATTTCTTCTCTTTCCACAAACTTTTCGTACACCTGCTGAATTCCCTGGGGTAGTTCAATGGTATGACGCCAGCCTAATCCGTGTAGTTTGCTTACATCCATAAGCTTGCGGGGGGTGCCGTCGGGTTTGTCCGTATTCCAGACCAGCTCACCTTCGTACCCCACCGTTTTCTGTACCAGTTCGGCCAGTTCCTTAATGGATAAATCCTCACCCGTACCAACGTTGACAAACTCTTCGCCGTCATAGTTTTCCATGAGGAAGTAACAGGCTTCGGCTAAATCGTCTGCGTGCAGGAATTCACGCAGGGGAGAGCCCGTGCCCCACACCTCAACGGAAGGCGACCCATTAACTTTGGCTTCGTGAAATTTACGAATCAGGGCCGGCAACACGTGTGAATTCTGTAAATCGTAATTATCGTTGGGGCCGTACAGGTTCGTGGGCATCACCGAAATAAAATTCCGGCCGTACTGACGACGGTAGGACTCACACATTTTTATACCCGCAATTTTAGCGATGGCGTAGGGTTCATTCGTAGGCTCCAGAAACCCCGTAAGCAGGTATTCTTCTTTCAGAGGCTGAGGAGCCATTTTAGGATAAATGCAGGAAGAACCCAGGAACATCAGTTTCTTCACATCCGTCAAATGAGCGGAGTGAATCACGTTGTTCTGAATCATCAGATTTTCGTAGAGAAAATCGGCCCGGTACGTATTATTGGCTACAATACCGCCTACTTTGGCCGCTGCCAGGAATACATAGTCGGGGCGTTCTTCTTCAAAAAAAGCCTGCACCTGCACCTGATCCCGCAGATCCAGTTCTTTAGAGGTGCGAAGAGCAAAATTGTTATAACCTTCCTGCTGAAGTTTGCGATAGATGGCCGAGCCTACCATACCCCGGTGACCCGCAATATAAATTTTAGCGTTTTTTTCCACGTCTATGAACGATTGTATTCGTTAAATCGGTTTAAATATAAGGACTTAGCTAAGCAGTTATCCGTAAACTCTTCGCAATTTTGCACGTCAAAATAAAAGAATAGAAAAAATAATTAGAGTTTTTCACCGTTCCACCCGCGAGTACCTTAATCAATACCCATGAGAAAAACTTTTCTTATTCTGGGGGGCTGCCTGCTGACACTAGGCTGGCAAAGCCTTCAGGCTCAAACCGATTCGCTGCTGACGAGTTCCAAAGCTCCACTGATTGAAAAAAGTGGACGCAAGACGGTTCTGGACGAACTCAACGAAAAAAAGAATAAGATCCGGCAGGCCTTTACCAGTAAAGAAAATTTTAAAAAAGCTGCTCTGGAGGGCGTATCGGCCGGAGCGGGCGTATCTTCTCCGCTGGGTGAGCTGAATACAGATGGGCTGCCGGCTGATCTGGGACTTAAAGTTTCCGGTAAGTCTCGTAAAAAGAACAAGAAGACCGCTAATAAGTTTTCGCGGGATTCGTACGAAGGCGTGAGCATTACCCACATTACAAACCGTCTGGGCTCGGGAGACAAAGTAACCGTAGAGGAATTTTTTGTACTGAAAACCTACGAGGCTCCCAGCGTTTACGTACGGGATATTCACTGGTTCGATTACAAAGCCCATCGTATTTTAACGACTCCCATTAAAGACAAAGCATACGCTCAGATTTTACACGGGCCCTACCGACGCTTTAAAGGAGATCATCTGGAAGAAGAAGGGTACTATTACATGGGAAGCAAGCACGGCCGCTGGGAACGCTACGGCCGGGATGTGGACGGCGATGAGGGCTTGATGGACAAGCAGATTTACGACAAGGGCTTCCCCCATGAATCAGAGATTACCTATTATGATGCGGCTAAGACCAAGATCAAAGAAGTAATTCCTAAAATGCACGGGCATTACACGGGCCTTTACCGTTCTTTTTACGAAGGGGGACAGTTGAAGGAAGAAGGCAACATGGACGATTCCGTGCGGGTGAAGCTCTGGCGGGAATACCATCAGTTCGGTTCGGGCGGCCGCACCAAACGCGATGTGCAGTACGGAATAGATAAATACGAACAAACAGAACCCTTTGTCCTGCGGGAATACGACAACCGCGGCAAGCTTCTTTACGAAAATAAAAACAAGCCTAAGAAGGAAGAAGAGCAAACCTCGGAGCGTTTTTGATCTGGTTCAGGTTAAAAACACTAGGGGGAGGCCTCCGAAAATTAGGTTTTCAACTAAAAATATTCATAAAAGTGACGCCTTCTGCAAAAAATGATTTTTCTACCGTTGTAAAAATCAGCAGATTGGCCTAACTTTGCGAGCCTTTTTGACAGCAATGACTAATTCGAAGGAAATCCGTAAGTATGATGTGGATATTCTCCAGTTAGAGAATAAGCATTATGACTTTGAGTTTGAGGGAGGAGAGGAGTTTTTCAAAGCTCTGGAGCAGGATCTAATCACCAAAGGGCAGTTTAAAGCGAAAGTAGGTCTGGATAAATCCTCCACCATGCTTCAGCTAAACTTTGATATTCAGGGAACGTATGAGTTGATCTGCGACAGAAGCCTGGATACCTTTAATGAACCATTTCACTCGAAAGAAAAGCAGATTCTCAAGTTTGGAGACAAAGCTGAGCAGCTTTCTGATGAAATTGAGCTCATTCCCTGGGATACGGCTACGGTTAACCTGGCCCGGTTTATTTTCGATTTTATCGGATTAACCGTTCCCATGAAGAAACTTCATCCGCGTTTTCGTTCACAGACCAGTGAAGACGAAGAGGAGGATGAAAGTAATGAAACCCTGGTTTATACCTCGCTGGAAGGGCAGGAAGAACAGGAACCCGAAGTAGATCCCCGTTGGGAAGCACTGAAAAAGCTGAAAAACGGCTCTAAATAGGCAGTATTAAATAAAGAGTATTCAAAATCGATCAATAGATAACAACGGCCCGACGCTCTGGCGGAAGGCTCATAAATTGAGAACAACATGGCACACCCTAAACGCCGTCACTCCAGCACCCGTCGCGATAAACGTCGTACACACGATAACCTGACCCCTATGCAGTTAGCAACGGATGCTACTACGGGCGAAGTTCACCTGTACCACCGTGCACACGTACACGAAGGAAACCTGTACTACCGCGGTAAAGTGGTAGTTGAGAACTACAAAGCAAACGCCTAATTTGTGGCGTTTAAAATGGTTAATTGTTGATTAACTAATTATGAATTCGTGAGTAAAGGCGGGTTCTAGTTGGGAACAATCAGCAATTAACCATTTATTTTTTTGGCGAAACGCTTATTTTTGCCCGCCACCAAATATTGGTTACCTGGATGAAGATTGCAGTAGACGCTATGGGGGGCGACTTCGCCCCAAAAGCAGTTGTTGAAGGAGCCTTATTGGCTGCATCGGAATTACCCGAATCGGTTCGGATCGTACTTATCGGTGATCAGACGGCTATCCAGGACATTCTGGGTGATCGCACTTTGCCTGCTTCGATTGAAATTGTACACACCACGGAAGTGATCTCCATGGGAGAACACCCCACCAAAGCTCTTTCCCAAAAGCCTAACTCCAGCATAAGCGTTGGGTTCAAACTTTTGAAGGAACGCGTGGTGGATGCGTTCTGTTCCGCGGGAAATACGGGAGCTATGCACGTAGGAGCCCTGTTCAGCGTAAAAGCCGTAGAAGGGCTGGTTCGTCCGGCTATCGTCGGTTTTGCTCCGCAGGTTTCCGGAAAAATGGCCGTATTGCTTGATATTGGAGCCAATGCCGACTGTAAACCAGAAACCCTGGAACAGTTTGGTGAGATTGGTTCCCTGTACGCTCAATACGCTCATGGTGTAGAGAAGCCCCGGGTTGCCCTGGTTAACATTGGCGAAGAAGAACAAAAGGGATCTCTCGTGGCTCAGGCGGCTTATCAGCTCATGAAAGCCAGCAAGAAATACAACTTCATTGGAAATATTGAAGGAAAAGATCTCTTTACGGATAAAGCCGATGTCATCGTCTGTGACGGATTTACGGGGAACGTAATTCTGAAGATGGGGGAATCGATTTACGATATTTTAAGTAGTCGGCAGGTGGATGATGAGTTTGTCAACCACATGAATTATGAAGCAGCGGGTGGAAGCCCCATTCTGGGCGTGAACGGGAACGTTATTATTGCTCACGGAATCTCTTCTCCGTTAGCCATTAAAAACATGATTCATCTGGCCAAACGTCAAATCGACTCTGAGGTCTCTACTAAGATTAAGCAAGCTTTAAGTTAGCCAGAAGGCATGAGTCACGTCTCTAAACGAATGACTCATGCTTTTTTGCTTTAATAGATACTATGAAAATCACTGCAGCGATCACGGGCGTTCAGGGTTACGTGCCTGATTACGTACTGACGAACGAAGAGCTTTCTACCCTGGTTGACACATCGGACGAATGGATTACCAGTCGAACGGGAATCAAAGAACGCCGAATCTTAAAGGGCGAAGGGCAGGGAACTTCCGTAATGGCCATTGAAGCAGTGAAAGGCTTGCTGGCTAAGACCCAAACTACCCCCGAAGAAGTAGATTTACTCCTTTGTGCAACCGTTACACCGGATTATGTGTTTCCTTCTACGGCCAATCTGATTGCCGCAGGAAGTGGGTTAGGTCATATTCCCAGTTTTGATTTAGGAGCGGCCTGCTCTGGTTTTCTCTATGCCTTAACGGTTGGGTCTCAATTCATCGAAACGGGTAAGTACCGCAAGGTCATCGTGGTAGGAGCCGATAAAATGTCATCCATCGTTGATTATACGGATCGGACCACCTGCGTTCTTTTCGGAGACGGAGCCGGAGCCGTGATGCTCGAACCCAGCACGTCTGGTAATGGCATCATTGATTCCCAGATCTATTCAGACGGTAGTGGCGTTTCTCATTTATTCCAGAAAGCCGGGGGCAGTAAATACCCACCCTCGCTGGAGACGATTCAGAATCGCGAGCATTATGCCCGCCAGGAAGGACAGGCCGTCTTTAAATTTGCCGTTGTTCGGATGGCTGAGGCGGCGGCTGAAATCATGGAGCGGAATAACCTGAAAGGCGATGACGTCGCCTGGCTGGTACCGCATCAGGCCAACAAGCGAATTATTGATGCGACGGCTCAGCGAATGGGCATTGGCCCTGAAAAAGTGATGCTGAACATCCATCGGTACGGAAACACGACCGCCGCTACCATTCCCTTGTGTTTATGGGATTACGAAAGTCAGTTGAATCCCGGCGATAATCTGGTTCTGGCTGCCTTCGGTGGTGGTTTTACCTGGGGCTCGGTTTATCTGAAGTGGGGGAAATAGGTTTTACAGCCTACGCTCCGCAGGGACGGGATTCATTTTCTGATATTTACATAAACTGTTGAGGCACCTTTCAGCCGAAGGCAGAAAAATGCCTTATCAGGCAGATGGGGCATTTCACGATTATAACTGATAACTCTTTTTCATGGCAACGACCGCAGACATTAAGAATGGCCTGGTCATCAATTACAATAACGACCTGTTCCAAATTGTTGAATTTTTGCACGTAAAGCCCGGTAAAGGCCCTGCTTTCGTTCGTACGAAACTTCGGAACTTAACTACGGGACGCGTCATTGATAACACGTTCAACTCGGGCGTGGCGATCTATCCCGTTCGGGTGGAACGTCGTACGTTCCAGTACCTGTATCAGGATGAAACCGGATTCAACTTCATGGATACGGAAACGTTTGATCAGATTACGCTCGACGGAAAAATCGTTACGGGTGCTGATTTGATGAAAGAAGGTCAGAACGTAGAAATCCTGATCAATACGGAAACCGAAGCTCCCCTGACGATGGAGATGCCTCCGTTTGTGGAGCTGGAAGTAACCTATGCCGAACCTGGCATCCGTGGCGATACGGCTAACTCTCCCAAGAAACCCGTTGAAGTAGAAACTGGAGCTAAAATCATGGTTCCTCTCTTCATCGAACAGGGACAGAAAATCAAAATTGATACCCGTACTTACGATTACGTGGAACGCGTAAAGTAACAGTTGTTTAGTCATCCCTCCGGGGAATTGCGGTTTTACCATTCAACTGAGTTTTATTTAACGATTCAAAAGTTCTTCAAAAACATCCGAAATGGAAACTAAAGACATACAGCACCTACTTGATTTCATTGCTCAGTCGAATCTTGACGAAGTGAACATTGAAACCAATGACCTGAAGATCAGCGTGAAACGGTACGGAACGGTTGCTCATGTAGCCGCTCCAGCTCCGGTGGCAGCCCCCGTAGCAGCGGCTCCGGCTCCCGTAGCGGCAGCTCCCGCAGCAGCAGCCCAGGCTCCCGTAGCCGCCGAAGCTCCCGCTTCTAACCTGATTACGGTTAAATCTCCCATGATTGGTACGTTCTACCGTTCCGGTAGCCCTGACGCTCCTTCATTCGTGGAAGTAGGTACTGAAATCAAACCAGGAAAAGTGGTTTGCATCATCGAAGCCATGAAACTGTTCAACGAGATCGAATCGGAAGTATCGGGTCGTATCGTGAAGGTACTGGTGGAAAATGCTACACCTGTAGAATTTGATCAGCCTTTATTTCTGGTTGAGCCCGTTTAGGTAGGTTCAGGGACAATTCCCTGCGTACGTAAAAGACCTGAGTATTAACCTAAACATTACCTTAACTGTATGTTTAAAAAGATATTGATCGCGAACCGTGGCGAAATTGCCCTTCGCATTATCCGCACCTGCCGGGAAATGGGAATCAAAACGGTAGCTGTGTATTCAACAGCGGATCGTGAAAGCTTACACGTTCGCTTTGCTGACGAAGCGGTATGCATTGGACCTCCAACCAGCCGCCAGTCTTACCTGAATATTCCCAGCCTGATTTCTGCCGCTGAAGTAACGGGAGCGGATGCTATCCACCCCGGTTACGGCTTTTTGTCAGAAAATGCTGAGTTCTCTCAGATCTGCCGCGAATACGGAATCAAATTCATCGGAGCAACGCCCGAGCAGATTAACTCCATGGGCGATAAGGCTACGGCCAAAGCAACCATGAAGGCGGCGGGAGTTCCCGTCATTCCTGGTTCGGATGGTCTGCTTGACTCACTGGAGCAGGGAATTGAACTGGCCCGTGACATTTATCCCGTGATTATCAAAGCTACTGCCGGTGGTGGTGGCCGTGGTATGCGGGTGATTCGCGAAGAAGCTGAATTCGAGAAAGCCTGGAATGATGCTCGTAACGAGTCCCTGGCCGCGTTTGGTAACGATGGGATGTACATGGAGAAATTCGTTGAAGATCCCCGTCACATCGAAATCCAGATCGTAGGCGATCAGTTCGGTAAAGTATGTCACCTCTCGGAACGTGATTGCTCCATCCAGCGTCGTCACCAGAAACTGGTGGAAGAAACGCCTTCACCGATCATTACGCCCGAACTCCGGGCTCAAATGGGTGAAGCAGCCATTAAGGGTGCCGCTGCCATTGGGTATGAGGGAGCCGGTACGATTGAATTCCTGGTGGATAAGCACGGCAAGTTCTACTTCATGGAGATGAACACCCGTATTCAGGTCGAACACCCGATTACGGAGCAGGTAACTAATTTTGATTTGATTAAAGAGCAAATCAAAGTAGCCGCCGGCGTACCCATCTCGGGACAGAACTATACGCCTCAGCTGTACTCCATGGAGTGCCGGATTAACGCCGAAGACTCCGGAAATGGCTTCCGTCCTTCACCCGGCAAAATTACCACGTTACATATCCCCGGTGGGATTGGCGTGCGGGTAGACAGTCACGTGTATACGGGTTATACCATTCCTCCCAACTACGACTCCATGATCGCTAAGCTGATTGTGACGGGACAAAGCCGGGAAGAAGTCATCACCCGCATGAAACGGGCGTTATCCGAATTCGTAATTGAAGGAGTGAAAACGACGATTCCTTTCCACCTGCGTCTGATGGATGATGCTGGATTCCAGTCCGGAAACTTTACCACCCAGTACCTGAATGATTTTGACTTCAGCGGGTTATAAGATAGCGTAACAGCGAACACTGTCAGACAAAGGCCGGAGCATTCCGGCCTTTGTCTGTTTAGAAGAATCAATGGGCAGTCGTGCCGCCGTTTGAAGCGGGTTGGTCCTGTTTTTACTCCGTAACTCTGGTTAGATGAGTCATGTGCTTTATCTTTACATTCCCCATTAAAATTGTAGACTAATGAGCCGGATTAAATCCATTACTTCCCTACAGGCGGAAGCTGCCGAGCAGGGCAGTCACACGTTAAAACGCAGCCTGGGTTCCTGGAATCTCATTGCCATCGGTATTGGAGTCATCATTGGTGCCGGACTGTTTTCGTTAACGGGTATTGCCGCCGCGAATAACACGGGGCCAGCGGTAGTACTTTCGTTTTTGCTGGCGGCGGTAGGCTGTACCTTCAGTGCCCTTTGCTACGCCGAGTTTGCCTCCATGGTACCCGTGGCGGGCAGTGCATACACCTACGCCTATGCCACCATGGGGGAGTTGTTTGCCTGGATTATTGGCTGGGATTTAATCTTGGAGTATTCCGTCGGAGCTGCAACCGTTTCGATCAGCTGGTCACAGTATCTGGTGAAGTTTCTGTCTTCCTACGGGATCCATCTGCCCGCTGAGCTGGTCATGGGTCCCTTTGAGGAAGTAACCCTGGCCAGTGGTGAAACCGTGCACGGGATTGTTAACCTTCCTTCACTGCTCATTCTCTGGATCATAACGGCTATTATCATTCGAGGCATTCAGGGTTCCGCCTGGATCAATGGCGTGATTGTCGCCATTAAAATCGCCGTAGTCATTGTCTTTATTATCTTGGGTCTCCAGTACATTGACGTAGCTAACTATCACCCCTTTATCCCCGAAAATACGGGCACTTTTGGAGAGTTTGGCTACAGCGGCATTCTTCGCGGAGCCGGGGTTATCTTTTTTGTTTTCATCGGCTTTGACATCGTCGCGGCCATGGCTCAGGAAGCCCGCAATCCGCAGAAAACCATGCCCATTGGCATCATGGGATCCTTGGGAATCTGTACGGTATTATTCATTGCCTTCGGATTTGTGCTAACGGGCATGGCTCATTATACCGAATTTAAAAACAGTGCGGCACCCATTGCCGTAGCCATCGCCAAAACGCCTTACCAATGGCTTCAGAAGTTAATTCTGGTCGGTATTATGATCGGTTACACCTCCGTCATCATGGTAGACTTACTGGGGCAGTCCCGCGTGTTTTATACCATGAGTAAGGATGGGTTACTGCCGAAAGTTTTTTCAAGCCTGCATCCACGTTTTCAGACGCCTTATAAATCCAATCTTTTGCTGTGCACGTTCATCAGTCTTTTTGCCGGATTTATGCCCATTCATATTGTAGGAGAAATGGTAAGTATCGGTACCTTGCTGGCTTTCGTAATGGTATGTCTGGGCATAATTGTCATGCGGAAGAAGCTGCCGGATGCTCCGCGTCCTTTCCGGACGCCCTGGGTTCCGGTAGTTCCCATTCTGGGCATTCTGACCTGTCTGCTCATGATGGTTTCGCTACCGCTGGATACCTGGATTCGTCTGATTGTATGGCTGCTGATTGGCTTTGTAATCTATTTTTTCTACGGCAGAAAACGCAGTAAACTGAACACTGAACCGGAACATTAATTTCGGGTACGTTTATGGGCAGGATCAGGAATAGGGAGTATATTTCGCTGAAATATTCACCTCCATTAATTAACCTGTATGCTCTCAAAATTATCTTTCCTGACGGGCTTCTTATTGCTGGGCTTTGTTGCTCAGGCCCAAACCATTACGGCTTCGGCCGATTCGGCCAAAGTAGTGTTTTACCGGGGTAGTCAGATGTACCGGGCGGCTATGAACTTTACCATTCGGGCTAATGGTGAAGAACAGTGCCGCATCAGTAACAAACGCTACTTTGTGTACACGACCTTACCTAACACGGTAAAGTTTACGTCGGTCATGGGTGGCCTGAACATTCCGGATAAGGAAGTGCTGGAACTTACGCTTGAAAAAGGCAAGGTGTATTACGTACAATGTGATATCAAAACCAGTTTTTTAACCGACCGGATTGAAATGACGGAAGTAACGGAATCCACGGGCAAAAAGAAAATAGTAAACCTGAAGCCCGATAACTGCATGAAATCCAAATAGCCGGAAATTGGATTAGATATTACAAAGGAGAAGTTCAGTGCTGAACTTCTCCTTTGTGTTTTATTAATACTTCATGAATCGCTTACTAACCTTAATTCCTTCGCGAGTGGTAATGGAAAGAATATACATTCCCGGCAGTAAATGAGCAATTTGAATTTCGCTTCGCTTTTCCTCCGAAAGCGATTGTTCGTAAAGCAAAATCCCCTGAAGCGAGTACAGGCGAACTGTCCCGGAAATGGAAGGACCGTAGCTCAGAGTAACCAGATCGGTAGCGGGGTTAGGCGTGATTTGCCAGCTTTGGCTCAGGTACTCCTCACTTAGGGAGGACGCCTGGACGGATGCCTGGGCGTAGGCCGATTCCGAGAGGGAGTTAATGGCTTTTAGCCGATAGGTATAGGCCGTATTGGGTTCCGCATTTAAATCCCGGTATTGCATTCGATCAACCGTAGTCAGGTACTCAAAACGATTGAGGGAATCTACTTTTCGTTCCACTACGTACTGCTCGGCTCCCGTCACCTCGGGCCAGGAAAGAGTCACGACGCCGTTTTGCAGGCGGGCTTGCAGCGTAGGCGTAGCCAGAGCCTGACCTACCGGAAATTGATGAAAAGTAAAGGCCGCGAGTCCCTGCGGGTTTTTAATGTAAGGGCCAATGAAAGGAGAGATCGGCAGAGCATACGAGTCGGAGGGTAAATACGTTAGCGAATTGAGCGAAACCGACCGGCTAAGCTTCAAATGAATTTCATTACCCTGTGCCGTAGCTGAACTGATGGGCAGTACACTGGATTGATTTCCGTTGATGTAGAAAAAGTTTTTCAGACTCAGTAAATAGAATCCAATTACTGAATCAGCGGGCCAGGTAACGGGCTGATCAAACTGAAGCACGAGCTGGGAAGCGGCGGGGTCTTCAAAATAAACTTTCCGAATATCAGGGGCCCGCAGGCCTTCAGCCAGTGGTGTGCCGTAATGCCGGGGCGAAAGGTAATTGACCAGACGGGTAGCCAGCGTTGCGTAGCCCTGGCGGTTGTAATGCACGCCATCGTAACCGGGCTGGCCCACGGTGGCAAAAGAATTCATTTTCGGATAAAGGGTGGACGTCTTTCGCTGGAATTCCCGAATCGTATTACCCGGATTTGAAAGAAGACGAGGGATGTCCATTTGCATGATGACGAACTCATCGACGATGGGGTAATAATCTTTCTCCCAGAGTTTCTGGAGCTTGTCAAACAGTTCCGGATAATTAGGGGTTTGGGTGAAGGCATCGTTTTCGCCATGGTAGAAGAAAAAAGCCCTGATTCGACTCGCGTGTGACTTGGAAACGCGAAGTTTTAAGTGATTATAATAATTGGAAGGCTGTCCCTGAAAATAGGATAACTCCTGGATAGAAGTACCGGGAAAGGCTCCGTTGATGACGCAGGTAGGAATCCCGTATTTTTGCAGGATTTGATTTTGTAATTCCAGCCCCCAGTATCCGATCCCCGAAACCGCCCAGCTGGCATTGATCCAGGACGTATCCGCGAAGGTTACCGGCGTATTATCCGATGTAGGAAGGGCGGAAAACGTACGAATGTATTTGTCATTGACGGGCGAGCTCATGATGGCATTGGCATTGGACTGTCCGTAAATGGCATAGATGTCGCCCGCTACAATATCCGTACACGAAGCTACCTGAATGGAATCGGTGGCATTACAGCAGTACACCCGAAACGAATAGTCAGCCTTTTCAGCTTTGATGGTGGGGTATAACGCAAAGGAGGACTGAGTCCCATTCAGGGGCTTGAAGCTCGATCGATGGTAAGAAACATACTTTCCATTGCGGTAAGTAGTCACCGAGATATAGTTCCAGGTTTTCGAGTCGGAGGTTCGTCCGGTAATGGGAACCTGAGCCGAATTATCATCATTGCGGGCGTAGAGCTGATAATTTCTGGGAAGCTGATCAAAAACGATTGGACCCACGTGCTGAGACTGAGCCGTACTGCGAACGACACCAATTAGATTCAGCAAAATAAAAAGTAAACAGACGGTCTGGGGTAAAATGTACTTCATTCGAAAGGGTTGATACGTAAGAGTCTCAGGCAAAAGAACTTCAAAAATACAGCCGAATGGTCAGGAAGGTTTTCTTCTCTCGACTATTTCCTCGTTTTTAATCTGACTTTTCTCGTAAAAGCAGAAGGCTGGAATGAACCAGCCTTCTGCATCTGCTACGTTTTAATTCTCAACCTGTGCGTTTTGGAAAGAAAGGACGACTCGTTCAATGATATCGCAGGCCTTCTGCATTTGGGCCTCTGTAATGACCAGGGGCGGGGCAAAACGAATTTTATTCCCGTGCGTGGGCTTGGCCAGCAAACCGTTTTCCCTGAATTGCATACAAAGCTCCCAGGCCGTGCTACTTTCTTCAGTATCGTTGATGACCACGGCATTGAGAAGCCCTCTGCCCCGGACCAGCGTAATAAGATCCGACTTCTGAATCAGGGCATTCATCCGGCTCCGGAAAAGTTCACCCATTTGCTGAGCATTATCGGCTAGTTTTTCCTGGCGTAATACATCCAGAGCAGCTACGGTAACGGCACAGGCCAGGGGGTTACCGCCATACGTACTGCCGTGCTCGCCGGGGCGGATGGTGAGCATGATTTCGTCGTCTGCTAAAACGCAGGAAACCGGATACACGCCCCCGGAAAGAGCCTTACCTAAAATAAGAACATCGGGCCGTACCCCTTCGTGGTCGCAGGCTAGTCGCTGGCCGGTCCGACCCAGTCCTGTTTGTACTTCATCGGCAATGAAAAGGACGTTGTATCGGGTACATAATTCCCGAACCCCTTTCAAATAACCTTCGTCGGGCACCACTACGCCAGCCTCTCCCTGAATGGGTTCGACCATAAAGCCCGCAATGGTGGGGTCAGAAGCCAGAGTTTGCTCGAGAGCCTGGAGATCGTTATAAGGAATAATGACATAACCCGGCAGAAAAGGACCGTAATCATTGGTACTGTCCGGATCCGTAGAAGCCGAAATGGCGGCCAGGGTCCGGCCCCAGAAGTTACCCGCTGCATACACCGTTTTAGCCTGGTTAGCCGGAATGCCTTTGACTTTATAAGCCCATTTCCGGGTAAGCTTCAGAGCAGTTTCTCCGCCTTCCACGCCCGAATTCATCATCAGGACTTTATCGTAGCCAAAATAGTCACACAGGTATTTTTCGCATTCACCCAGCTGATCCGAGTAAAAGGCCCGTGACGTGAGCGTCAGGGTTTGGGCCTGCCGGGTTAGGGCTTCAATGATGCGGGGGTGGCAATGGCCCTGATTAACGGCGGAATACGCCGAGAGAAAATCCAGATATTCCTGGCCTTCAACATCGTACACATGAACGCCCTGGCCCCGACTCAGGACCACGGGCAGGGGATGATAATTGTGAGCACCGTATTGCTCTTCCAGAGCCATAGCTCGTTGCGTGGCTGTTTTCATGAACATCCTGTAGGTTAACTAGTAAAAACAATAGAAAAAAGCTTTGAATTACTGGTAAACCGGTATTTCACTCGAGGTGGCAATAACGTAGAGGAGCTGATCAGAAGAGCTGCGGATGCGGTGAAGTTTACAGAAATGACCGTACAAAGCTCCCGCCGTTGCCGACCGCCGAAGCTTGGTCGGACAAAGCACAAAGGTTACTTTATGAAAATGAAAATCGGCCATGTGAATTGCTATCAGATTGGCCTAAGATACTCCAAAAGCAGCAGAAGCCCAATTTTTAAGGGAAAAGGATATCGCATCAGCGAGCTCTGAAAAGGGTCTTCAACGAGTTTCATGAAGTACTGGGCTTTTGGCATACGAACCTTTCCTTCCTGAGTAATTTTAAAATTATATCCATATGTATATTTGGACTAAGTCTAAATAAACTATATTTGAGCCATCAAAAAGCTAAACAGCGAAAAGGACTCGTCTTCGAATGCTTTACGACGGATGAAAAGCTTTTAAATGTGACTTTATAGATGTATTCCAGACTTTTTTTGCTGGTGTGTTTAGGCATGCTTGCTCTATCTTCCCAAGCTCAGCAACCGGGTATTATTCGAGGAGTGATTCGCAACCCTTCCGGTAACCCACTTCAGGCGATCACCATTAAAATTCCGGAGCTTCGTAAAATCACCACTTCCAATCAGGGAGGAGAATACCGGTTTACGAATCTGGCTTCTGGTTATTATACGCTGATTTTTAGTGGAGTAGGTTTACGGACCATCGAAAAGAAGGCCGAGGTGAAAGCCGGAGAAGAGACCTTCCTGGAAGTTACCTTGCAGGACCATACGGTCGATCTGAACACGGTTACCGTCGTGGGCCGAACGGAGGTTCAGGAAGTGAACCGCCAGGCTTTTAACGTGACTGCCGTGGATGCCAAGCAATTGTATAACTCCACGCTTGATTTGAGCAGTGCCCTGGACCGGGTATCCGGCGTGCGGGTTCGGGAGTCCGGTGGCGTCGGTTCCAGTTTCAACCTGTCCCTGAACGGCTTTTCGGGAAACCGGATTCGCTACTTCATTGATGGCGTACCGATGGATAACTTCGGTTCTTCGTTTCAGATCAATAACATTCCCATCAATATCGCCGACCGGGTTGAGGTGTACAAAGGCGTAGTGCCGATCTGGCTGGGTTCGGATGCTCTGGGCGGAGCCATTAACATTGTCACCGGGGATCGTTACCGAAATTACGTAGATGCCTCTTATTCTTTCGGTTCTTTCAACACCCACCGCAGTGTAGTCAACGCCGCTTTCACCAGCAAAAGTGGATTTACTTTCCGGCTGAACGCTTTCCAGAATTATTCCGACAACAACTATAAAGTCACGGTCGATGCGGCAGACATCTATACAGGTGCCTACACCCGTGATGCCGTAGTCCGACGCTTTCATGACACGTACCACAACGAGACGATAGTAGCGAATGTGGGTGTGGTGGGTAAAAAATTTGCTGATCAGTTACTGGTAGGGATTACGCTGGGAAAAAATTACAAGGAGCTTCAAACGGGAGCCCGGATGGTAGCGGTATACGGAGGCTGGAATCGACGGGGTAACCTTGTAATGCCCACTTTAAAGTACCGTAAGACAGACCTTATCAAAGGGTTGGATGTCACCGTAAATGCCAACTATAACCTGGGGAAAGAACAGAACATCGACACGCTGTCGGCCCGGTTTGACTGGTACGGTAACTCCAAGCCGAATCCCAATGGAGAGGGCCGGGGCCGAAGTCTTTCCAAATATGGGAATAACAACGGATTAATGACGGCTACGGTTAACTACAAACTCTCAGACCGGCAGACCATCGCCCTAAGCAACGCCTTCAGTACCTTCAACCGGAAGGGCTCGGATGTTTATAATGAAAACTTTACGCAAGGACAGGTACGGCCCCGACTCAATAAAAACGTATTAGGGCTGGGGTACACCTACGATGAGAAAGACCAATGGAGCACGTCTGTTTTTGGTAAGTATTTACATCAAAGTACTCCCGGACAGGCCACATTTAATAAAATGGGTTTTGGTGCGGCAGTAAGCTACTTCGTCATACCCAGTCTTCAGCTAAAAGCTTCCTACGAACGGGCAAATCGCTTACCTGAAGCCAACGAACTTTTCGGCGATGTGGAATTAGTGCAGGGTAATCTTGCCCTGAAACCTGAGGAAAGCCAGAATATCAATGCTGGATTCAGCTACGGTTTTGCGGCTCAGGAAGATCACCATTTCCTGATTAATGCGAATGCGATTTACCGGTATTCTGATAACTACATCTATTCCCGATTCAATCAGAACCAATCGGCTCTGGTATTGGATAACCTGGACGGCGTATTTACCCTGGGTGGCGAGGGAGAGCTTCGGTATTCGTACAAAAAATTCCTCTCGGTCGGAGCAACCCTTACTTACCAATACCTTCAGAACCAGCAGGAATACGTCTACGATACCAACGGCAATAAGGTCCTGAGCCCGGTCTATAAAGATCAGATGCCGAATATTCCCTACCTGTTCGGAAACGCAGATGCCTCGGTTATTCTGAGAGACCTGGGCCAGAAGGGCAACGTACTCAACATAGGCTATAATATGCTGTATGTCCACGCTTTCTGGCTGTACTGGCCTAGCCTGGGCGGTAGTGGAGGTGGAGATAAATACGGCGTTCCCATGCAGTTGACGCATGATGTCAATGCGGTATACAGCGTTAAAAACGGACGCTATAACATCGGTCTTGAGGTAAGAAACATCACCGACCGACGCCTCTACGACAACTTCAGCTTACAAAAGCCCGGACGTGGCTTCTACCTGAACTTACGCTATTTCTTTAATTCTTTTAAAATCTAACTTTCCATGAAATTAAGATCAACGCTTGCTCTGGCTTTGGCCGCTGGAATGCTGGCCTCGTGTGCCAAAACGGAATCTGAATCAGGAAATCCCAAATCAGGCAATTTTATATTAACCGTTACTCCGGCGGCAACGACGGGTGTAGCCGATTACCTGCTGACCTCGCAAACGCTGGACTCCGACACCATTTCGACGAAAGGCAATGGGGTAGAGCAGGACGGGTCCTATCGCTATTACGTCACGCACAACGGCAAATTTTTCAGCATGCTGTATGGTCAGGGTAACCCCGGAGCCGTGACGGCTTATAACATCCAGAATGGTAAGCTCAATAAGCTGACCAACTTCCAGACGGAAACCGTACAGGCTTTTGCTCCGGTGAATGATGATCTGTTACTCTTCAAGATTTCAAGAAACAAGAATACACCTAATTCAAGCTGGTATAAAGTGAATACCAACAGTCTGACCATTACTGCCGAAGGAACCGTCAATACCCTGGAAATGACGGGCCTCGGAGAGCTGGCTCACTTTACCTGGATCAAACAGGTAGGTACGAAAGTATTTGCTCCGTACCAAACCATTATTGATCGTAGTTTCAATACCAAATATCCTAATCAGGCTTCTATCGCCATTTTTAATTATGCCGATATGAAACTTGAGAAAATAATTACGGATACGCGTATCAGTTTCATTGGTCAGTATTTCCAGGATGGTCTTTCGGTGCAGGAAAATGGAGATGTATACGGATTTTCACCAGCCGCGGCTACAACGGATGGAAAAGTTTCTACGGCCAAGCCTTCCGCCATTGTGAAAATCAAGTCGGGCACGACCGAGTTTGATCAAAGCTATTTCTTTGATGTAGAGGCCGCCAGCAGTGGCCTGAGCATTACCTCATGGATGTATTTAGGGAACAATACCTACATCGTTAATGCCTCAACTAAGGCTGAAAAACTCGAGGGATCTTCGAGTATACGGGTAGGAATTGTAAACGTGGTGGATAAGACTTACAAAGCGGTAACGGGCATGCCTGAATTAACAACGATTTCCAGCCTGACCACTAATAACTACACATCGAAGGATGGCAAAACGGGTTACATTGGCGTAAACCTGAAAGACGGCACGAGCTACGTTTACAAGATCGACGCCAGTACGCAAAAAGCTACGCGGGGTCTGCGGGTAGAAGGCGGTACGCTGACGGCAGTACAACACCTGGATTAAATCACCAGCCTAGAAATTGCCGGAACCGGAAGCCCTTCCGGTTCCGGCAATTGTAATTATCACTGACAAATCATCTTTTCCTGCGTATGGTCAGTACTCTCTATTTCATTCAGTTAATCGCTTTCTATCTCTGGCAGGTTACTTCAACCTCCCATAAGCGATCCGTCGTGACTGGTTTTGCCGCTTATGCAAACAGGAACAAAGCCCGTACCCGCCTCGTCGGGGGACTTTTGCTGGGGGCAGCTCTGGCAGGTTTCATTACCCACTGGGGGATTGCCAGCGGCATCATTGGCTTTGTAGTGGGCCTGATGGGTGTGGGTTGCCTGTCGGTAGTGATAGATCCGTTCAACTACCTCCGCAGGCAGAGCGTTGCGGCGATTTATGGGTGTTGTGTCTTACTTGAAATGACGATCTGAATTATGCCAGCTAATAAAAAGTATCTGACTCAGTCCCCCTGGATCAGGCTATCTAAAGTAGTAGCCGGCTCGGTGGGGGGGTATGCCGTGACCATCAGCTTTCACGCCGCTCTGACTCGGGTATTTCCCCGGGACGTAGTCATGGTAACATCCTTCCTGACGGGTTATCTGCTCTGGGCAACGTTGTTACTGGTGGCTTTTCTGATTCCAAAGGCCTGGAAAACCTGGGCGATCTATACCCTTTTGGTGGGTTTATTTTCAGGACTTTATCTCCTCTAGCAAGGCCATGGATAATCGGAAATACAACATTTATTTCAACACCCATACCATTAGTGGCATCATCATCTGTGCCGTTTTGTATGTGATGTTTTTTGCGGGTTCGTTTTCCTTTTTCAAGGATGATCTGGCGGCCTGGCAGAAAAACGATTCGTACCTGAGCCACGATGGACCCGTAAAAAAGGATTTTAATTTCATCCTCGATTCGCTGGCCAGACATCATAACCTCCGGGGACGTGACGTGGATTTTACCATTCAGCGGCACGCCATGGGGGCTTACGTAGCCATGAGTGCCTCGCACAACCCGGCTTTACAAAAGCCCAAACCAAAGAAAAAACCGGAAGCCAAACGCGGCGGTCGGGGACGGCGGGGCGACGACGATTCGGCCTTTTTTACGTATGATTTTGGCAAGAAGAAAGAAGCCGACTATGCCTCTTCTTACACCATGGGCGAGTTCTTATACCGTCTGCACTTTCTGGCCCAGCTCAACCAGGTGTTTCCTTTCCGTATCGGCGTACCTTTTGGGTATCTGCTGGCGGGGATCGTGTCTTTTATTTTTCTCTTTGCCCTGATTACGGGTTTACTGCTGCACTGGGACAAGCTGAGGTCAAACTTCTTTACCTTTCGTCCCTGGAGTAAATGGAAGACCGTCTGGACAGACCTGCACACGGTGCTGGGGGTCATCGGATTTCCTTACCAGCTGGTTTTTGCCCTGACGGGAGTTATCCTGATCTTTAATTCGTTTCTGATTATTCCTTATACCAAACTGTTTTACCAGGGAAAAGAAGAGAAAATCTATCAGGATTTGGGCTATGGCATCAAGGCAGAATATGCGTATGCGGGCAAGCCTTTACGGGCTTCTGTTGATATCAACAGTCTGGTGAGTCAGGTGGAGCAGAAGTGGCAGAGAAGTGACATCAGTGCCGTATCGATCCGCAATTACGGGGATGAGAACATGCACGTGGTCATGCAGGCCAAGGCCCATACGGATGCTCAGTTAAACGGACAGGGAGAGCTTACGTACCGGGTCCGGGATCAGAAGGTTATCTCGGAGCGTTCGCCGCTCGAAACGCCTTCTTACATTGAGACCGTCAGGGAATTGATCTATCACCTTCACTTTGGCGATTTTGGGGGCCGGCCCCTGCGGGTGATCTACTTTGTACTGGGCATTATGGGTTGCTTAGTCATTAACTCAGGCGTGATGATCTGGCTGGTGGCCCGGGATAAGAAAACTATTCCCGCCCGGAAACGGAAATTCAATTTCTGGACGGCTAATGTGTACCTCTCTTCGAGTCTGAGTATGCTTCCCGTAACGGCTTTTGCCATGATTGCTCTGCTCTTTCTGGATAAACCCGGTCAAAGCGATATCTATCACTGGTATTTTTATCCCTGGTTAGGGTTAAGTGTGTATTTCCTGGTGCGAAAAGATCTGGATCTGGTTAATCGCCAATCCACCTTTTTATCAGCAGTGACCTGTGGACTGCTGCCGCTGCTGGACGGTATGATTCGGGGAAACTGGTTTTGGAATACGTTCCAGCGTAAGGCTTACGATATTCTTTTCATTGATGTCTTGTTCCTCATCCTGGCCATCATTAGCGGAATTATTTTCTGGAAAATAGTACAGAAAAACCGTTCTCAATCCAGCGAAGAACCTCTGCAAACGAAGGTAGGGCAGTTGAGCCAGGCGTAAAACGTTTTATAAACAGCAATGATCCACCCGAATTCGGGTGGATCATTGCTGTTTATAAGGCTTCGGGTCGTCATCAGCGACGGCTGGTGAAATTAACGCTCTTCTTCAAGGAGCTGCAGGCCAGTCGTATCTAAACGGTAATGACGGTACGTTCCCATTCTGGATAAAGCAGCATTGAGCCAGAATGCCTCCTCGGTCATGGGCGTGAGAACACCCGTAGCATCCAGGCTCATGTCATCAGTCAGCGTTCGCTGGAAGTAATACGTCTTTCCCGGCTCAAAATGAAGATAGATGTTCTTTTTTCGGGTAAGTGGAATACCGATACTATCCACCGAACTTTCCAGTAAGGTGCATCTGCCGATTTTGATGGGCTGGTCAGGTGCTTGAGTAATGGTTAGAGAAGTGGAAGGCCAACAGTAAAAATAGATTTTAGTGCTGGCTCGACTTTGCCCCATGGTCAGGGAAATACCCGCCACGAAGCAGAGCAAAAATAAGACCGTAAGTTTCATAAGAGCTTTCAGGTTAAAGAAGGTCAGTAAGTAAGCGTTCTGGTGCCAAAAGAAAAGAGATACCATCAGACCAGCGAATCTGATTCGTTAATATTCATTAAAAGCCCCTTACTAAGTTCGCCGTTCTGCCAGACTCTTGGATCTGCGTAGGGTCATAGCCTTTGGAATCCACTGCTTTATAATCAGTTGTCTAGATGCAATTTTTATGCATTCCTGGCTGGCTGGACTGATGGGAAAAACACAAAATGAAACCCCTTGAAAAGGTTGGCGGCATCGGTAATAGGCAGCTTTTGTAACTAATTGATTAATAAGTATTTGTACGGAATAGATCACGATTTTGTGATTTTTATAAGCGTTTTTTCTTCATCTTTTCCTTTCTTTACGGCCCTTCAAACGCATGTCTGAAGCTAAGCCTACGTGAAAATTTATGACAGAAGAGCAGGTCTTACCACTGGCTCCGGATGCCGCCTCGCTAAAAGCGGGGAGGGCTTTAGCCGTCGAAAATAAATGGGTTACGCGAGCCTATAACTCCCGGGTTTTATGGGGAGAAGTACAGGGAAGTGGCAAGGACCCGTATCGGACGCAGGTCGATTTACAGCAAACGGCTTTCAAGTGCAGCTGTCCGAGTCGGAAATTTCCCTGCAAACACGGACTGGGTCTTTTACTCCTCTTTGCCAAGTCGGCTTCCGGTTTTCAAAGCTCAGCCGACGAACCCGCCTGGGTGAGCGAATGGATGGATAAACGCCAGCCCAAAGCTGAAAAAATCGATGAGCCTGCCAAAGAAAGTAATCCCGAACAAAAAGAGAAAGAACGCCTTAAACGCCAGCAGCAGCGGCATCAAAAGGTAGAAGCAGGCGTAGCAGAGCTGGGCCAGTGGCTGCGTGATCTAGTGCGGGCAGGGACGCTGCATGTACCGGAAAAAGGGTATCGTCATTTTGAGCAAACCGCCGCCCGTATGATTGATGCTCAGGCCTCAGGACTAGCGAATGGTGTAAAAGCGTTCAATACCATTGCTTACTCGGGTTCCGACTGGCAAAGTCAGGTGCTCAAACAATGCAGTCAGTTATACCTGTGGACGGAAGCCTTTAAAAATCTGACGGCCTTACCCCCGGCATTGCAGGAAGACGTAAAAAATGCCATGGGCTGGGGGCGGTCAGCGAAAGATCTCAGCGAAGAGGCCGAGCGTATGAGCGATGACTGGCTGGTCATGGGCCGCCGAAGCTGGGAAGAAGACCGCATTACCGTCCAGCAAAACTGGCTGTATGGCTACCACTCTGGCCGGGTGGCTTTAGTACTCCATTTTTCTTACCAGAATGCGGGTGTCGAAACCCCACTCGTGCCGGGACGAATTTCCCGGGCTACCCTCCAGTTTTATCCCTCCGCTTTTCCTTTTCGGGCTCTCGTGTCAGAGCACCGGGGGTACGCAGATGCCATCCCGGAAGTCAGGGCATGTGAAGATTTTTCTCAGGCTGAAACGCTGGTCAATCGCATCTGGCAGGTTCAGCCCTGGGCCGATGAAATTCCTTTGTGGGTGGATGGACTTACCTTACTAAAGGAGGGAAACCAGTGGCTTCTCCGGGACTGTAAAAATCAGGTTCTCCCCCTGGATCCGGCTTTGGATGAAATGAACATCTTTCAGTTACTGGTCCTCAGTGGCGGACAGCCCATGCGTTTATCCATCCTGTACAGCGAAGGTTACGTATATCCTTTGGGTCTTCAGTGGGAAGCCCAGTATTACCTGTTATCCGTTTAAACGATGAATACCTGGAATGAATTAGTGCAAGTAGCTTTGCTGGGAACGGAAAAAAGTAACTTTTCTCCCGAAAGCTTACCTCAGCCCGTTCAGGCATTGCTGGCCAGGGCCGACCGACAGGATCGGGAAGGTTTTTTCCTGATGGCTGCCGCCCTGACGCATCAATACGAGCGGTCGGGTAAAAAACTTACGGTCATTGAGTCCCCGGCCATTCCTCCGGCAGAAGCCGAGAGCCATCCTGAAGCTCCGCAACCGGCCGTTGATCTGTTAAAAAACCTGTTAGACCAACAACCGTTTAACGCTCACCTGCTGCGTTTGTATCTGCAAAAGCTTCAGGAGAGAGGCTGGGTAATTCCCGCGGCTTATCTAGTACGACTACTGAACATTGACGACGCGGAGGTTCAATCCTCGCTTGGGCCCGTTTTAGGGAAGCGGGGCGAGTGGTTACGATCGTTGAATCCTGTCTGGCAAACCGCAGAAACCGATTGGGAAACCGTCTGGCAGGAAGGAAAAACAGCCGGGCGAAAGAAAGCTTTGTCTGTTTTTCGGGAACAAAATCCCGCGTTGGCTCGCCAGCGACTGGAAGAAAGCTGGAACGAACTGGCAGCCCGCGAAAGAAAAGAATTACTGGAAGTATTATCCCTGAACCTTTCCAAAGACGACGAAGCGTTTTTAAGAGCTGCTCAGCAGGAACTAAAGGGAAACAAACCTTTAACGCAGGAAATTCGACAGCTTATTTTTCGCTTGTTATCCTTGGTGCCCGCCGGAGCCGAACAGCTTTTTTTGCAGCAAAATCTTCCTGCGTACATCATTCGGGAAAAGAAACTATTAGGATTGCTTTCCACGCCTAAACTGGTGTTGCCCGAAAGCGAAGACGCCTTTTTCTCACTGCCCCGCTTTGCTCAGGATTGGGGTTTTCATGGTCAGAATCCAGATGCCTACCAATACCAGAGTTTAAGTGAGTACTGGTTCTGGGAGGCTGTTGCCTTAACCAATCCCCAAATCTGGCGGGAGGCCCTGAAAACAGACTGGGCCGGCGTGGTGAAATTCTTTACCATCGAAAACGCCAAAGCTGACCGCTCGGCGGCTCGCCATAAGGCTTTGTTACTCGCCTCGGTTCGCTTTAATGTACCTGAATTATTTGTGGAAGCGTCTCAAAAAGGCGTTTCCTTTACGGGCCTGACCACGTTCTCACTTCAGGATTACCAGTTCATTTTGCAGCGTATTCCTTTCCGGCAGTTATACCCCCAGAAGAACGAGCTCTTGCAGGGGCCCTGGTCGGCGGAACTGAGTCGCCATATTTTTCAGGAACTGCTTGAACTCATCAAAAGCTCACACGCGTATCTGGAGTTTGCCCGGCAGGCCAGTGAGTACTGGTATGAGTTTTCGGACGCTGAGATAGATGCCTTATTACCCGAAAACACGCCTTCGTATTACCGTTCCGGTGAAGAAAAACTAGCTGCTCAACTCAAGGAAATCCTGAGCTTTCGCCGCCGGATTCGGGCTTTATAAGGAGTTGATGGTTTTTAGTTGTTGATTGATAGTAAGCACTTTATGAATCAATAATGGATCATTGACTAGTTACAGGAACGTCATTTATTCTAACCTACTAATACTTTACCATGAACGCTTTACGCCAACACGCCGAAGAGCAATTTGCCCAGGAATTAGAAGAGCTTCAAAAGCAGGATAATGGTCAGCGTCCTCCCAACTGGATTCTTACGCCGCAAGCGGTAGTTACTTACTTAATGGGAGGTACGCTGAAAAATGGATTTGAGGTAAGTCCTAAATACATTGGCAGTCGTCGTTTGATGGAAATTGCCGTGGCAACCCTGACTACCGACCGGGCTTTATTACTCTACGGGTTACCGGGAACGGCCAAGTCCTGGGTAGCTGAACATTTGGCCGCTGCCGTTTCGGGTAACTCAACCTTACTAATCCAGGGAACTGCCGGGACGGGCGAAGAGGCCATTCGCTACGGCTGGAACTACGCCCGATTACTGGCCGAAGGACCTTCCGAAAATGCCTTGGTAGTTACGCCCATGATGCGGGCGATGAAAGATGGGAAAATTGCCCGGATTGAAGAGTTAACCCGTATTTCTGCCGATGTTCAGGATACGCTGATTACTATTTTATCCGAAAAAACGCTTCCCGTTCCCGAGTTAAATACCGAAGTCCAGGCCACCAGGGGCTTTAACGTCATTGCCACGGCCAACAACCGGGATAAAGGGGTGAATGAGTTATCGAGTGCCTTAAAACGCCGTTTTAATACCGTGATTTTACCCGTTCCAGAGAGTATCAATGAGGAAGTGGACATCGTGCAACGCCGGGTGAGTAGTCTTTCAAAAACTTTAGAGTTACCCGCAGAACTGCCCAAATTAGCCGAAGTGCAGCGATTGGTTACCATCTTCCGCGAGTTACGGTCGGGGGTGAGTGAAGACGGAAAAACCAAATTGAAAAGTCCGTCGGGGACGATGAGTACCGCCGAAGCCATTTCAGTCATGAACAACGGCATGGCTCTGGCGGCCCACTTTGGCGATGGCCGGGTAACGGCCGAGGATTTGGCGGCGGGTTTGATTGGAGCCGTCGTGAAAGATCCCGTTCAGGATAAAGTCGTCTGGAACGAATACCTGGAAACGGTACTCAAAACCCGCGAAAATTACCGTGACCTTTACCGGGCCTGTAAGGAATTAAGCCTATGAGAATTCATTTGCTCGGCATTCGCCACCACGGGGTGGGTTCGGCCCGGCAGGTGCAGCAGCGGCTGTCCGAAGTACAGCCCGATCTGATTCTGGTGGAAGGTCCACCGGAACTGACCGAACTTTTACACTGGATGGCTCACAAAGAGCTAAGGCCTCCCGTGGCCATCCTGGCGTACGATGCGGACGATCCGCAGAAAGCCGTTTTTTATCCCTTTGCCGAATTTTCCCCCGAATGGGTCGCGGTTCGTTATGCTCAGGAGCAATCCATTCCCGTTCGCATGACGGATATGCCGCTGATGCACTCCCTGGCTACTAAAGAAGTAGAAAAGCTTGACAAACTCGAAAACGCCGAAGAACTTCAGCGGCGGGTGTTTCCTCTGGAAGAGATCGCCCGTATTGCGGGCTATGATAATTATCACGACTGGTGGGAAGAACGCTTTGAGCAGGACACGAGCCAGGGCGAGAGTGAAGCGTATTTCCAGGCCGTAGCGTTAACGATGCAGGCCAGCCGCGAAGCGGAAGAAGGCATCGACCGAACGAACGATGAAGTTCGGGAAGCCTTCATGCGACAGTCGCTTCGTGAGGCTGAGAAAGAAGGCTTTGTAAACGTAGCCGTAATCTGCGGGGCCTGGCACGTCCCCGCCTTGGGCGATCTGAAGACGACGAAAAAAGAAGATGTTCAGAAAATCAAAGGTCTGGCAAAAACCAAAGTCCGGCTAACCTGGATTCCCTGGACCAATTCCCGCATGAGCTGGTGGAGCGGCTACGGAGCGGGCATTCACTCGCCGGGATGGTATGAACACCGCTGGCAAAACCCCGAGGACCTCGGCGAGTGGTGGCTAACCCAAGTGGCCCGTTTGCTGCGAAAGCAAAAAGTAGACGTTTCTACGGCTCACGTGATTGAAGCCTACCGACTGGCGGAGTCACTGGCCCTTCTTCGCAACTTACCCAGGGCGGGACTTCGGGAGTTAAACGAAGCCACGCAGTCGGTGATGTGCATGGGGGAAGGCATCCTGATGAAGCTGGTGCAGGATGAGCTCATCATGGCTCACCGCATGGGAAGCGTGCCTCAGGAGTTGCCTAAACTGCCCATTCAGAACGATTTTGAAACGAAAGCAAAGAAGCTTCGACTCGAAATCCGGGAGGATCGCAAATACCTGGAGCTGGACCTGCGTAAGGAACTGGATCTGAGTCGGAGTATTTTCCTGCACCGTTTGCGGGTATTAGACATCACCTGGGCAGATCTGGTGCGAACGTCCAGCAAGGGAACCTTTAAGGAAGGCTGGCAACTGAGCTGGCGGCCCGAGTCGATTCTCGAATTGGTTGAAAAAGCCATTTGGGGCAACCGGATCGAAGACGCTGCCACGCAATTTCTCCTGGATCAAAGCAAGAAAAGCACGTCTGTTACCGAACTGGCGGCCAAACTGGAAGCGGCCATACCGGCCGAGTTATTCGGAGTTCTGGACGGACTGATTACCCGCATCAGCGATCTGGCTACAGTTTCGGCGGATATGCAGGAGCTGATGGCGGCCTTAACGCCGCTGGTGAGCGTAAGTCGGTACGGAAATGTTCGTAAAACGGACTTTTCGGCTTTAATGCAGGTCGTTGAAAGTTTATTAACCCGCATCTGTATCGGCCTGCCGACGGCCTGTTACGGGCTGGATGATGACAATGCCCGAAAAATGTTTACGCTGATTCGTCAGGTGGATGAATCCGTGAGGCTCCTGGAAATCGAACCCCTGGTGCGGGAGTGGGAGAATACGCTGAAAGGAATCGCTCACAAAGAACACATTCCGCCGTTACTGAAAGGAGGCAGTACCCGCCTGCTCTTTGATCGCCGCCTGCTTTCGGAAGAGATCATGACTCAGCTCTTTGAGCAGGCTCTTTCGGTAGGGTATGCACCCGCGTATTCGGCGGCCTGGCTGGAGGGATTTCTCAAAGGCAGTGGGCTCATTTTGCTGTACGATGCCGTTCTCTGGAAATTACTTTATACCTGGGTGGCCGACCTGGACCCTGAGGTGTTCACGGAGCAGCTTCCCGTTCTACGGCGAACCTTTGCCGAATTTGAAGCTGCTGACCGCCGGAAACTCGGGGAAAAGGCCAAACAGGTACCTGCCTTACCCAGGCCGTCGGTAAGCCCGACAACGGATGAATTTGACTTTGAACGAGCCGAGGCCAGTCTGCCCGTAATGGCGGCTTTATTAGGAATTTCATAAGTATGGAAAAGCAGGAAAAAACGCTCAAACGCTGGCGGCTCCTACTCGGAGGCCAGCAGGCGGATGGGACCGGAGTGAGTCTGAACGAACAGGAGAAGCAGATTGACGAAGCTTTATCGGCTCTCTACGATTTTGAACAGCGGGGCAAATTTGAATACGGACCTAACCAGAAAGGAGGCTCGGGAGCTTCCCAGCCTAACGTAGCCCGCTGGCTCGGCGACATCAGAAACTATTTTCCTGCTTCCGTGGTGCAGGTCATGCAGCAGGATGCTCTCCAGAAGCCGGAATTGCAGAAAAAACTGTTGTTCGAACCGGAGATTCTGGAGCAGGCCACGCCCGATGTGCATCTGGTCGCTACCCTGATGGAACTGGGGAAACTCATTCCTTCCAAAACGAAAGATACGGCCCGGCGGGTCGTACAGAAAGTAGTGGACGAATTGCTGGAAAAGCTTTCCCAGCATACCATTCAGGCGATTACCGGAGCCCTGAATCGGGGCGTACGGAACCGTCGCCCCCGGCTCAATGAAATGGACTGGCCTGCGACGATCCGCAAGAACCTTCGCCATTATCAGGCCGATTATAAAACCATTATTCCCGAAGAGCTCATTGGTTTTGGTCGCCAAACCCGTCGCAGTTTAAAAGATGTCGTTTTGTGTCTCGATCAATCCGGATCGATGGGAAGTTCGGTGGTGTACTCGGGTATTTTTGGCTCCGTGATGGCTTCCATTCCTGCCGTGAAAACGCGAATGGTTGTTTTTGATACCGAAGTCGTGGATTTATCGGAAGACCTGAAAGATCCGGTCGATTTACTCTTCGGGGTACAGTTGGGAGGCGGAACAGATATTGACCGGGCTCTGGGGTATTGTCAGACGGTTATTCAAAAGCCTAACGATACGATTCTGGTATTGATTACCGATTTATACGAAGGAGGCAATCAGCAGCAAATGCGGCAACGCATGCAGGAAATCGTAGCTTCCGGTGTTCAATTGATCTGTCTGCTGGCTTTGAACGACGAAGGAGCTCCGTATTATGATGCGAGGAATGCGAAGTTTTTAGGAGATTTGGGCGTTCCGGTTTTTGCCTGCACCCCCGATCTTTTTCCTGAAGTAATGGCAGCGGCTATTAACAAACAGGATTTAAAGCAGTGGGCGGGCGATCGGGACATTGCTCTGAAAGGATAATTACGAAAGACAAAAGACATGCAACTCATTGCTGATAGTGGTTCCACGAAAACCGACTGGCGAATGCTGTCCAACGACGGAAGTGTGGGACAGGCCCGGACGGTTGGATTTAATCCTTTTTACCAAAGCTCCGAGCAAATCGCTCAGGAGTTGAAGCTGAGTTTAAAATCGAAAGTAAACGAGCCGGTAACGGCCATTTATTTCTACGGAGCGGGCGTAACAGGAGCTGAGAAGGCCCGGGTGATTATCGATGGCTTAAAAAACGTTTTCCCGGAAGCGGAACACATCGAAGCCCATTCGGATATGCTGGGAGCGGCCCGGGCCTTATGCGGCCGGGAGAAGGGCATTGCCTGTATCCTGGGAACGGGTTCCAATACCTGTCAGGTGGACAACGGAGAAATTACGCATAAGGTAGACACGCTGGGCTTCTGGCTGGGCGACGAAGGAAGCGGTGGATATCTGGGAAAAACGCTCGTGCAGGCCTATCTGCACCGGGAGTTACCCGAAGTCTTACGCGAAAAATTTGAAAAACGTTACCCCAACCTGAACCGGGACGTGGTGCTGGAAAATGCCTATCAAAAACCCTTCCCCAACCGCTATTTTGCGGGGTTTTCCAAGTTCCTCTTCGATAACCGAACCGATGGAGCGGCCTATCAGATCGCGGCGAATGCGTTTAGCGTATTCTTTGAAAAATACGTACAGAAATACCCGGATTACCAAACCCAGCGGGTTAGTCTGACGGGCTCCGTGGCTTTTTATTATTCGGATATCATTCGGCGGGTAGCCCGGGAAAAAGGAGTTACGATTGGGGTGATCATGGAAACACCCATTGCGGGTTTAACCCTGTACCATCAGGGTAAGTCTTAATAAAAAAAGGCTGTTGATCATTCAACAGCCTTTTTTTATTAAGAAAGATTGGGAGTGGTTTGCGTGGGTTCCAGGGTTACCTTGTTTTCGAGTAAATCAGCTACCGTATTTTGCTCCAATACGTGCAGGTTAGCATCCCGCCAGTTTCGCATGACGTTTCGCAGCGTACAGGTATGCTCATCGGCACAGTCGTCGCATTTGCCGTAAAAGTAAAGCGATACGCAAAGCGTAGGAGAAATCGGGCCGTCAATGATCCGTAGGACCTTGGCAAAACTCACCTCCTCGGGTGGAATTCGAAGCATGTATCCTCCTCCTTTGCCTTTCTGACTTTGGAGTATACCGTGATTACGCAGGTCAAGTAGGATGGCCTCCAGGAATTTCTTGGGAATTCTTTCCTGCTCGGCGATGTAGGAAATCAAAACGGGCTTCTGGTTTCCAAACTCCTGACCCAGCACTTTCAGGGCTTTAAGAGCATATTTGGCTTTTTTAGAAATCATAATGATGAAGTAACCTTAAAAGCGGTTCTTTGTCAATTTTGGTTTGAATCTACAAAAAGTTTACCATATCTATCATTTCCGTAGGATAGAAAGGCTTTGCCGGTCGATGAAATTGTATAATTCTTATTAAATACCTTTCTGTTCAAAGCAAGCATTTTACCTTTCTGAACTCTTGTTTCATCAATTTATTTTATACAAACTGAAGATTCTGGTAGAGTAATGGAAAAGAATAACGGTATTTTGAAAGAAAAAAATCCTTTTTTTGGGTCGACGCCTTGGGAAACAGAAATTTCTGGCTAATTTTGCCGCTCGATTCTGAAAAAATGAGTTATCCGTTGTCTGTTTCGTAACAACGGCTCGGACGGATAACAGGTAACCAAATAAATAAATAAGGCAATGAAAAGAACTTTCCAACCATCAAATCGCAAGCGTCGCAACAAGCATGGCTTCCGCGAGCGGATGAGCACTCCCAATGGTCGTCGCGTACTGGCAGCACGCCGTGCCCGTGGTCGCTGGAAATTGACCGTTTCTGACGAAAAACGTCACAAACAATAGTCATTAAGGTTTTCCGTAAAAAAGGACGCTTGCCCAGGGTAAGCGTCCTTTTTTGTTAGGTATCGATGCGATTTGCCGCTTCTGACTTCTCTTTGCAAAGAGAATAGTGACTTGTGTTCACGCCATGGCGGAATCATGATTGGTGCGACGGGTACTGTTCGGTAGCGGTCTGGCGTAGCGAATCCCCCGATGGTCGGGTAGTTACATCTTTTAGCCCGGACGACGCGATAGGGTATCGCTCCTATGGCTGGTGTCCTCACCAGCCACTATACTGAAATTAATGGCTGGTGAGGACACCAGCCATGGGAGAGGGAAGGAGGCTTTGTTACCTTTAAATTGTTTCCAGCTTCCAGCCAGACGCGACAAAATAACTTCATCAATTCTTCTGCTGGCCGTTTTCAAAACGGGCAGTTTCCAGCTTATTACCTTTAGCATCGAAGAATTCTCCCCATGGCTGGTGTCCTCACCAGCCATCGTAGCGATAAAAAAACCTCATCAATTCTTCTGCTGGCCATTTTCAAAACGGGCGGCTCCCAGCTTATTACCTTTGGCATCAAAGAATTCTCCTGCTCCCGTCAGGCTCATCATACGTCCATCGGTGAAGGTTCCTACGAACTTTCGCCCGTCTCCAAATCGATATTCACCTTTGCCCGCTGGAAGCCCCTTTTCGTTGTAAGGTCCATGCCAGCCAAATTCCGGATGGAATCGGCAGAGGAAGGTATCCGGATTCTGGAGTTGCAGGACGATTTCAAACTGGTCGGGATTGGCCTGTACGTAGGGCACCAGGTAACGCGGCGTAGAAGAATAACCCAGAGCATCAATCACTACAAAATCAGCCTTACGCTTGAGAAGATACTCATGAAAATCTTTCTGATTTTCCGTGAACGGATAATTCGTGACGTAGCTATTGGAAAAGACGATGAACAAACTCGGTTTTCGGCAGATGACCATGGAATGGGCCGGAGCATACTCCCGAATCCAGGCGGCGGCCTGAAAGTAGTTATCGTGAGCCGGATCATAATTGGGAATCCGTGCGAACTGACGCAGGTATTTCAGGCCAGCCCCTTCCCGGGTTTCCGTAGCCGTTTGTCCCACAAAACTGGGAACCAGCAGTAAAAAGAGCAGGGGAACCAGAGTTTGGGTAACCAGACGATTGGTAACCTTCACCCGGGTAAGTCCCCAAACGATGAGGTAATACATCCCGTACAGTCCGCAGAAAATGAAAAACGGGACAATGTGGATCATGAGTCGGTTACCCGTCCAGACTTCCGGATAAATGAGCAGGAGGGCAAACGTAGCCAGCCCGTACCCCGCTATCAACAAGCGATACTGCCGCAGGTGATACCAGCCCAGAGTCATCAGAGCCAGCAGCAGCAGACTACCGATCCACTCGGACGAAGAAACGGGTAGCGAGTAATCGTCTACGTTCGTGCTGAGCGTAGCGGTAGGAATCTCGCGGGTCAGGTAACGCTCGGTATTATGAGCGAACCGTTCAACCCAGCCCCCCAAACCCTGCACAACCCCTTCTTCGGGCCGCAGGGGATTGATCATTTGCATGTCACGCAGGTGACTGTCGCCACCGAGCCGCGAAGCCCGGATTTGCCAGGGTAGTATGCCCAGAAAAAACACGACTGCCATCAATCCGATGTGAAGCCACTGGCGGCGTACGAGCAAGTAAAGGCCCGCTCCCGCCAGAATCATCAGACCCGTCTGCCGTACGTAATACGAGGCCACCACGCCGATCATGAATCCCCAGAAGTAAGGATCTTTCCAGGCGGGACGACTTAAATCAGCTCGTATAAAAAACCAGATGGAAAGCAGTGAGACAAAAAAGTACGTCAGCTCGCTCATCATCATGGTGGAATATTGCAGGATGTGAAAGTTCAGCAACACGAACAGGGCCCCCACAAAAGCCAGATGGATGTTGCGGCTCATGCGTCGAAATAAATCAAACAGCATTAAAGACGAGGCGATCAGAAAAACGCCGTTGAATCCCTGAATAGTGGTGGTTTTGCTCGAAAAAAACTTCATAATCATGCCGATTACGAAGGGATACCCCGGCGGAAAGTGATTGGCCGGAACTTTCTCGGGGCCCGTAATGCCCACGTATCCGTCCCCCTGAGCGATGGCTTTGCCCAGAATGTAGTAGTCCGTAGCATCACCGGTAAGCGATATTTTTTTGTCAAAGATGTACTGAAAGACGAACCAGCCAATGACGATTAACAGAAAGGCATAAATAAAAAGTAATAGTTTTTCCGAAGAAAGCCCCGGAGCAGCCGCAGGGGTGGGGTTGGGAGTAGAAGAAGGTGTAGTGGCTTTATTTTTCATTCAGTAACCAGCTTTCGATCTGCCCAAAGATACAATTGAATTTCAGACAACTCGAAGAACTCCGTTCCGGCTTTACGAAAGCCAGGAGCAACTTTTGCCGATTTGATTCCCAAACTCGTCTACGGAGTAAAATATTCTGCTTAAAAACTGCTAAACTCGCAGTGGGTTAAAATGAACCGCTTCTGATTGCGTTACCTGACGGGTCTCCTCTTCGCTTATACTTTAAATTAAACAGTTCAAAAATGAAGTCTTCTGTACGGATTCAATTAATGATCATGATGTTTCTCCAGTTTTTTACCTGGGGATCCTGGTATGGTCAGGTAACCAAGTACCTGGGAACGACGCTCGGGGCAACGGGAGAGCAGCAGGGGGCCGCTTTTTCAACGTTTTCCATTGCCATGCTCATTGCTCCCTTTTTTGTGGGAATGATTGCCGACCGCTACTTCTCGGCTCAGAAAGTAATGGGGGTGCTGAATATACTGGGGGCAGGGGTTTTGTATTTTCTTACTCAGGCTGATAACCCGGATACCTTTTTCTGGCTGATTCTGGCCTATTGCTTAACCTTCACACCCACGATGGCTCTGGCCACAACCATCGCCATGAATCAGATGGCGAGTCCCGAAAAAGAATTTCCCAACATCCGGGTGGCCGGTACGGTAGCCTGGATTGTGGTAGTAAACATCATTGGGTATCTGGGCGTGGGAGATCAGGTGACTATCTTCCAGTTTGCCGCCGTTACTTCTTTGTTATTAGGGATTTTCTCGTTCTTTTTACCCGATACTCCTCCCAAAGCAGCAGGGCCAGCCAAGTTCTCTCAGATTCTGGGAACGGATGCTTTCGTACTGTTTAAAGACCGATCCTTTGCTATTTTCTTTTTGTCTTCCATTCTCATCTGTATTCCGCTTTCGTTTTATTACGCCATGGCGAATCCTTCGCTGACGGATTCCGGGATGGCTAATGTGGAAAATAAGATGTCCTTAGGGCAGGCTTCGGAAGTAATTTTTATGCTTTTGTTACCCTTGTCCTACAGCCGCCTGGGCGTGAAATGGACCTTCATCGTGGCTTTGATTGCCTGGATTATCCGGTTCCTTTGCTTCGGTTTTGGCGATGCCGGTTCGGGTGAATGGATCCTGTACCTGGCCATTATCCTGCACGGCGTGTGTTATGATTTCTTCTTTGTGACGGGTCAGATTTATACGGATAACAAAGCGGGTGAACGCATTAAAACCCAGGCTCAGAGTCTGATCAGTTTTGCCACCTATGGCGTGGGCATGGGTATTGGCTCGTACATTGCCGGCGTGCTGAAAGATACCTTTACGACCTCAGCTGGTATGAACTGGAGCGGCTACTGGATGGTGCCCGCTGCGATTGCGGCCGTAATCTTACTGTTGTTCGTCGTCGTTTTCCGGGATAAAAAAACCGAGATCCCCGTGTGATGATCGCTTATGGATTAACAAAAAGTCCGTATAGAGAACCTATACGGACTTTTTGTTTTTAAACACTTAAAGGAGTCGTCGCCAGTGGGGCTGTTTCTTTTTGTCGTCGGTGATACGTCACGTAAGAGGTAAGTAATACGGCCAGAACGATCAGTGGCGTCATCCCCGCCGAAACCGGATCGCCCGAAGCCAGGTGAGCGATACTGGCAGAAATGAAGTTGATCGTAAAGCCCGCGTAGACCCATTCTTTAAGCCGCCCTGTAAAAGGAATGATCAGTAGAAACCCGCCAATGATCTTGGCAATAGCCAGCTCTATGCGGAAGTAATCGGGAAAACCCAGGTGATGAAAGGCCTGAGCCATGTCGGGGCTGGTAAGGTACGAATAAGCTGAGAATGCCATCATGAACGCAACCAACGTGGTGCTAAGCCAATAAATAAGGTTTGTGGTTTTCATTGTTTCTTTTTTTGACAAACCTAGCTAGGTTTGCTTGCCGAAGGTTAGTACTATACCAAAGGTTAGTGCTAACCTTTGGTATAGTTACCAATCCATAACGGGGTAAAATGATGGCTGAATTAGCAACGAGTCACCTTTCGGAACAACAATGCCGGGGGAAGCTGGGGGCCGTTAGCGACGCTCTCTATGTCATTGGCGGCAAGTGGAAACTTCGGATCGTTCTTGCGTTGGATCAGGGGCATAAACGGTTCAATGAAATTCAGCGGGCGGTCACGGGCATTTCAGCCCGGGTATTATCGCACGAGCTGAAAGAGCTGGAAATCAACGGTTTCGTCCAGCGGAAGGTCTGTGCCGAAAGGTCCGTAGTGATTGAGTATGAGTTAACCGAATATAGCTCAACCCTGCAGGAAGTGCTGGAGGCCCTGAGCCGCTGGGGAGAAATGCACCAGCGAAAGATTCGTACTGAACTGTAAACTAAAAAGCCCTCGCTGCTGGCAACGGGGGCTTTTTAGTAATGAACATTTAGTTTAGAAAGCTTCCACTTCCGTTCCAGCCAGTGGAATGGTAATGGTGAAGGTCGTGCCGTGACCTACTTCCGACTCCACGTCGATGCGGGCTTTATGAGACTGGATGATGCTTAACGTTGCCGCCAGACCCAGGCCAATCCCATTGTTCTTGGAAGTGAAGTAAGGCTCAAACAAACGGCCCAGGTTTTCGGCAGGAATGCCTGAACCATTGTCTTCTACCGAAATATAACAGTACTCACCCGCTACGTGATTCTGCACGTGAAGCTCGCCCATTTCGGGCTGCATGGCTTCGATGGCGTTGACGATGATATTAAGAAGGGCAATTTTGACCTTCTCTTTATCTACCTTAATAAAGCAGTCTTCTCCGTAATCTTTCTGGAGGTGAATATTTTTAAGCTGAATGCGATCTAAAGCCAGAGAGAGCGTTTCGTCGAGTAATTCGTGAACGGACACCTCCGTCAGGTTAATCTCAGCCTGACGCGAGGAGTTGAGTAATTCAGAAATCAAATCGTTGATTCGCTGGGAATTACGCTTGATAATCTGCGGATACATCTGTAAATCTTCCTCCTGCATTCCTGAGATTAACTCATCAGCCGAAAGGTTAATGTTCGTCAGCGGGTTGCGGACTTCGTGGGCCAGCGTGCGAACGAGCCGGGCGGTGGCGGCCAGCTTCTCGGTTAAAAGGGTATCCCGCTCGGCTTTTTTACGGGCGGTAATGTCATGCACGATGCCCTGAATTTGTTTATTACCAAAGCCATCGGTTTGCAGACTGGCGTAAATGGTGCAGTAACGCTTATCTCCGTAGCTGGTCTGAAGAGCTACTTCAAAGTCTTCAATTTCTCCAAACTGCTCCAGCATGGACATGAACAGAGCGTAGCGTTCGGTGCTTTCAAAGATTTCAGCGAGGCGTTTTTGCGTAAATTCTTCGGGAGTGTACCCTAAAAGTTCTCCGCCATTGGGGTTGACGTAGAGAAATTCTCCACTGGTGGTAGACAGAAAAATCATTTCCCGTAACTGATTGAATAAGTTACGGTACTGGCGTTCACTGTCCAGGAGTTTGTTGAGCGTTGCCGTTCGTTCCAGCGTATATCGAATGCATCGTTCCAGTTTTTCGGCGTTCAGATCGCTTTTAACCAGATAATCCACGGCTCCCCGCCGCGTTGCTTCCTCGTCTACTTTGCGGTCGCCCCGGCCCGTGAGCAACACCATGGGTATCCGCAAGCCGATGGCCTGAGCTTCTTCGATCAGATCCAGACCCGTTTTGGCTCCCAGAAAGAAATCAACAAAGGCAATGTCAGGTTTTTGAGTCTTTAGTTTTTCCAGAGCCGTCGTATAACCGTTGGCCCAGTCCAGAGTAAACTGATTGTTGGGAATATCCCGAAGGGAATCGCTGGTGAGCAGATAATCGTCTTCATCGTCATCTACGATCAAGATATTGGTAAAGTGATTCATAAGTCCTCCCTGCTCGCCAGAGAGCATTTAAAGGTGAATAGATTAGTCGGAAATGGTGGGAATCTGCACGATTTCAAACCAATAGTTACCCAGAGATTTTGTGACTTCAATAAAGTCCCTGAATGTAACCGGTTTGGTGATGAAACAGTTAACCCCTAAATCATAACTCCGCAGGATGTCTTCTTCGGCCTGTGAAGTAGTAAGGATAATGACTGGAATTTTTCGGAGTTCCGGATGGGTCTTGATTTGTTGAAGAGCTTCACGTCCGTCCATGCGGGGCATATTTAAATCCAGAAGAATTAAACCCGGTTTGGGACTGGATGAAGGATCCCGATAAGAGCCACGTCGAAAGAGGTAGTCCAGCAATTCCACCCCGTCTCCTACGAAACGGACGTCATTGAGTATAAAATTTTCCTTTAAAGCCTCCAGAGTCATTTCTCTGTCATCTTCGTCATCATCGGCAATGAGTAAAACGATGGGCTTTTTGCTGACTAAATTGTTCATAACACGCTTATTCTACAGAAGAATATGTGTCGCTGGTCTACACGAATGCCTTCCTGGTTAATTGAGATCTTTCTGTTGCTCAGGAAGTAGTAACGTAAACGTAGTACCCTGGCCGGCCTGACTGCTAGCATAAATAGCCCCACTATGATTTTCCACTATTCGTTTACAAATGGCCAGACCCATACCAGCACCTTCATACTCTGATCGACCATGTAATCGCTTGAACAAAGTAAAAATCTGTTCCGAATACCTGGCTTCAAAGCCTATACCGTTATCCATAATCGTGATTTTGTGGAAATTTTGCCCCGTCGGTAGCCATCCCTCGGAGATTTCCTGCCGGCTGGCCTGCGAAGCGGCCATGTGAATGGTCAGTACCCGATCAGGACTATTAAATTTCAGAGCATTGCCAATCAGGTTCTGAAACAGCTGATGCATTTGCGTTGGCAAGGCAAGAATGGTAGGTAAGGGTTCCACTTTCACTTCGGCTTTTGATTCAGCAATGCGAAGTTCAAAATCACTCAGTACATTTTTCACTACTTCCGAGAGGGAAACCGGCGTAAAAGGTTCTTCCGGACGTGAAGCTCTTGAGTAACTCAGAAGACTGTCAATGAGGAGCTTCATGCGTTGGGTGGCTCCCAGCATGCGAGTCAGGTAATGGTTGCCTTCCTCGCCCAGATTTTCCCGGTACTTGGAATGAATGCGTTCGCCGAAAGAAGTAATCTTTCGAAGAGGCTCCTGTAAATCGTGGGAGGCAATGTACGCAAACTGTTCCAGTTCAAAATTCGACTGGTCCAGAGCCTGCATTTTGTTTTCTAACTCCTGTTGAAACTGTACCTTGGCAGTCAGGTCGGCGGTGAGGCCTACCAAATGAAGTTTCTCAGTTTCAGGGTTCAGTTCTGCTTTACCCTGTGAAAGAAGTACCAGTTCTCTGCCATTGTAGTCAGTAACACGGTATTGTACCCGAAAAGAAGAACGATGACTGATTGCTTCGGTAATGACATCAGTAGCCTGCTGGCGATCCGGTTCCAGGATCTGCTGGATGTACCAATCAAACGTTAGAATCTGTCTGGCGTGTTCGGGAATACTGAAGACCTGGTAGAGCCCCTGGGACCAATGAATAAATGGCTGGCCTATTTCATAATCAAACGTACCAAATTGTAATAACGATTCAGCTTCCCGAAGGTAAGTTGTACTATCATAAAGCTGAGACATAAATCGAATAAGGGCAGAAGTTTAAAAATAGCATTACGGCCCATTATACCCATAAAATCAGGATATAATGGGCCGTAATACTTAAGATAAGTGATAATTCTTCATTTTGTTGTAAAGCGTCTTCCGGTCAATACCCAGCAGTTGAGCCGCCTTACTTTTATTGAAGTTTACCTGTTTAAGTGTCTTTAAAATCATGTCGTATTCCGCCTCCAGGGCTGCCGAACGTAAATTGGGTTTTTCACCCACGTTGGCATTCGGCGTAGCAATGGCTACGGGAGGTTCCGTATAATACGGCTGAGCAGGAATGACAGGAATCACCGGAGCTGGCTCTGGTACGTAACTCGGCATGGGAGCCGAGTTCTCCATGGATTGTAACTTATTGAAATGGACTATTTCGAAAGGTAAATCCCGGGCCTGAATCAGGTCACTGTCGGTTAATAACGTTGCCCGTTTAATAACGTTTCGCATTTCGCGAAGGTTACCCGGCCATTCGTACCGCATGAAAAGATCAATGACATCGTCAGCCAGACCCCGCACCTGTTTGCCAAGTTCACCGTTGGTAGCCTGAAGAAAATAATCCGCAAACGTCATGATGTCGTTCGTGCGTTCCCGAAGCGGCGGCACGTCGATACTGAATTCATTAAAGCGGTAGTAAAGATCCTCACGGAATTTTCCTTTTTTGGCGGATTCAATCAGGCGTTCATTCGAGGCAACAATAATTCGAACGTCAATGGGGGTCTCTTTGGTACCGCCCAGCCGCCGAAGCTTACGCTCCTGAACTACCCGAAGCAGGGAAACCTGAACGTCGTAAGGGAGGTTACCTACTTCATCCAGAAACAGGGTACCTCCGTGAGCTTGTTCAAAGTGACCGATTTTCTGGTTCAAAGCTCCTGTAAAGGCTCCTTTTTCGTGCCCAAACAGTTCAGAACCAGCCAGCTCCTTCGAGATGGCTCCGCAGTCCATGGCGACAAAGGGGCCTGCCGCACGTTTGCTGCGTTTATGAATTTCCTGAGCTACTGCTTCCTTACCCGAGCCGCTTTCTCCGTAGATAATTACGCTGTAATTGGTTGGAGCTACTAAATCTACCTGGCGGTAGAGATATTTAGATTCAGGACCATTACCGAAGATATATTGCTCTGAACCCGTAGGTCGCTTGGGAGCGGATTGGGTTGGAGCTGCCTCACCACTGGCACCCGCAGGAGCAGAAGCCAGCGTACCGGCGGCACTCTGTTCCAGGGCTTTTTTAATGGTAACCAGAATTTCATCGGGAAACAGGGGCTTGGTTACGTAATCGTAGGCACCCTGTTTCATGACATTAACGGCAATTTTGATGTCGGAGTAGCCCGTAATTACAATTACAGGTACCCGCGGAAACTGCTCCTTAATCCGAACCAGCAACTCGCCTCCGTCCATATCTCCAAGCCGGAAATCGGTCATTACCAGATCGGGCTTAAAGTCGATGAGTGTTTCCAGACCGGAGGTACCATTATGAGCAATGGCGACCTCGAAGCCGTTACGCCCCAAGAATCGCCGTAGAAGCAGACAAATGTCCGTATCGTCGTCAATTACTAATATTCTCTGCATAAAAACCTGCCATTGCCCTCACTTAAAAAGAAGTCCTTTTCATGCTAGTAAAGGACTTTTGTTGTTGATCAATAATAAAGCCTTGTCCTTATAAATTCGTAATCGCCTTACACGCCGCGTCTGAACTGAGCGGACTGAATACCTAATTGATCACGGTATTTTGCCACAGTCCGGCGGGAGATTTTATACCCCTGGGTAGCCAGCAATCGCATGAGATCAAAGTCATTGAACGGATTGCGTTTGTCTTCGCAGGAAATGTGTTCGACCAGAGCCTGCTGAATTGCTTTATTGGAAACTTCCATTCCGTCGTCGGTACGAATGCCTTCGGTAAAGAGATCCTTTAGGTGAATCAAACCAAAAGGAGTCTGAGCGTATTTGCCCGAAGTAACCCGTGAAATTGTCGAAATGTCCATACCAATGACATCCGCTACATCTTTAAGAATCATGGGCTTCAAGACCCGGATATCTCCCGTTTCGAAATAGGCTCTCTGCAATTGTACCAGTACCCGCATGGCCCGGTGCATGGTATTCTCGCGTTGGCGAATGGCATCTACCAGCCACTGAGCCGATTGTAATTTATTTTTCAAATACGTGGCTGCTCCGCGTTCCCGGCTGGTATCTACCAGACCGATAATAGAACTGTTCACGCGTAAATCCGGCCAGTTGCCACGGTTAAGTGCTACTTCAATGCGACCGTAGTCGTCATAATGAAGGATATAATCAGGAATAATTCCTCTTTTAATAACCATGGAATCCGTGTTGCCACCAACGATGGGCTTAGGATTCAGCTTGCCGATTTCGGTCAGAGCTGATCTCAGCTGATCTTCGTCAATTTCCAGACTCTTACAGATTTTCTCGAAGTTGCGGTTAGAAAGCTCCGTAAAGCAATTGGAGATGATATCCATAGCCCGAAGGGAGGCTTCCGTTGCCCGGCGGCTTTCCAGTTGTAAAAGCAGACATTCCCGCAGATCCCGGGCTGCCAAACCAGCCGGTTCCAGCTCGTCGTGAATGGCATGCAGAACTTCTTCCACTTCCGATCCATCCACAAAAATTCCATGCCCAAATGAATAGTCATCGGCCAGAGAATCCGAGTCGCTGCGTAAAAAACCGTCATCATCGAGCGAATCAATGATAAAGTCGGCAATTTCACGTTGACGTGGTTTCAGGTTCATCCAGCGAATCTGCTCTTTTACCGATTCCCGCCAGGTTTCCTGCTCTACCACGGGAGAGGAGTAAAGGTCATCTTCGGCGTTGGGGTCCTGACTCAAGCGGGTTTTATATTCCGGAATATCGTCATTGGAAAACTCATCCCAATCCCGGTAATCTTCCACATTGGCGGGTGTTTCATAATCCATGGAGGCATCGTCACGGCTGTCGGCCGTTTCCATGTCTTCCGTCGTATCGTTTTCATTGGCTCCTTCTTCCAAAAGCGGGTTTTCTTCCAGCTCATTCCGAAGGTGCTGTTCGAGTTCCAGCGTAGAAAGCTGAAGAAAGTTCAGAAATTGAATTTGCTGAGGGGCAACTCGTAACGTTTGTTTCTGGGTCTGCGATAGATTAACTGAAGTGCTCATATCGTGGCTTGGATCATTAAGGCGGTAACTGAAGTACCTAGATGTATGATAAAGTCAAGCCATGTGCTCCAAATTAAAACTTATATTGCATCTTCAAAATGGAATTAGGGGTCTTAGCATAATTTTTTTGTTGATAATCAAGCCATTCGTTAAAGGATTCGACTTTAACTTTATTTAAGCTTTCCACATGTGAAGTTTAAGATTATCTCCAGCATGCTATCCATGCCTCCTCTGATTTCCCCAAGTTGTAGAAAATTCACCACTAGATTTTGTATTTTTAGTAGATGAAGTCATCCAGTATCTGGCTACTTAACATTGCTGCTGCCTCGGCAATTGCTATATTAATTCTATTGACCTATTTGGGACTTGATCAGGTAAAATCAACAGCCTGGTTCAGTGAACGGGTCGAACATACATTTCGTGCCATTAATGAAAGTGAACAGCTACTGGCTCATGTCAAAGAGGCAGAATCCAGTAATCGGGGCTTCATGATTACTTCGAATGAAACTTTTCTGAAAACGTATGAACGAGCTCGTATGAAGTACGATACGTCCCTGATTCAGTTAAGGTTTCTACTTGCGGATAATATACACCAAACGCGTCGGCTGGCTATTTTTGAAAACCTGGGTCGGGACAAGTGGACGACGATGGATGAAAACATTCGCCTGCAGCCCACTCTTAAAAAGCAGAACCTGGATGCGAATGTGCTCAAGGGCAAAGCCATCATGGATGCCATGCAAAAGGTGATTCTGGAGATGCAGCAGGAGGAAAGTAAGTTGCTCAACAGTCGCCTCAAAGCCCGGCAGCGGGAGTTTGGTTTAGCTCCGGCTTACCTGCTTATCCTGGCTTTGCTGGCCGTGCTCTTACTAGTAATCTCGGCGGTGATGCTCAATGTTGAATTAAGACGCCGCCGGAGAACTCAGAAAGATCTTGAAAAGAAAATAGAAGCACTCAATCGGTCGAATGCTGAACTGGAACAGTTTGCTTACGTAGCTTCGCACGATTTACAGGAACCACTTCGCAAAATCAGAGCATTTGCCGATCGCCTGGTCATGCGGCAGCGGGAAAGCCTGTCCGAAGACGGGCAGAACATGCTCGACAAAATTGCCAAGTCCGCCGAACGCATGCAGGGCCTGATCAATGATCTGCTCACGTACTCCCGCATGGTAAGCAAGAATGATACGGTTCAGGCGGTCAATCTGGGGGGATTACTGGAGGAGGTAAAGGGGGATTTGTCGCTTCTCATCACTGAGAAAAACGCGGAGATCATCTCGGATGAATTGCCCACGCTGATGGTGTATCCTACGCAGATCCGTCAGTTATTTTTAAACTTACTGAGTAATGCCCTGAAGTTTCAACGACTCGATGTGTATCCGAAAGTAAAGGTCTCCTACAGGCAGGTAACGGGAGCAGATATACCTCACCTGGATACGGATTTAAAAAAGGAACAATCGTATCATCGCATTCAGGTGGCCGATAATGGCATTGGCTTTGAACCCGAATACGCTGAAAAGATATTTGTAATTTTCCAGCGACTTCACGCTAAAACTTCCTACGGAGGCACAGGAATTGGGCTCGCCATCTGTCGGCGGGTGGTAAGCAACCACGAAGGCTATATCTTTGCAGAAGGAAAACCCGGCGAAGGTGCTATCTTTACTGTCTATTTTCCACTTGAGACGATTAATCAGGAATTAGTCGGAACCTTCCAGTAATACTAGTCAGCTAATCTGAAAAGTCCAGCCTGGACGAAGGCTTTTGTTAAGGTATGAATACACAAATTTCCATATTAGTAGCCGATGATGACGAAGACGATCGCTTTTTAATTAGAACGGCGTTTCGGGATAGTCAGCTCAGCAATGATATTTTTTTCGTGGCCGATGGAGTAGAGCTGATGCAATTTCTGCATCACGAAGGAGCCTACGAAGATCAGTTGCAGTTTCCCCGTCCCGGAATCATTTTCCTGGATCTGAACATGCCACGAAAAGATGGCTGGGAAGCTCTTTCTGAAATTAAACAAAATCCAGATCTGAAGTCGATACCAGTCGTAGTACTGACGACTTCTAATTCCGAACGTGATATTTTAAAAACCTACGAATCAGGGGCCAACTGCTACATTACCAAGCCTATTTCTTTTGATCAGCTTTTACAGATCGTGAAAAGCTTCGGGCAGTTCTGGCTAAACATTGCTTCCGTTCCCGGAAAATAAAAAGAGCCAATTCATCTGCTGAATTGGCTCTTTTTTATAAAGGGGTACGGCTGGTAGTATAAGGTGGCTCCAGCAGTGGTAAGGTTTCTATTACCTCCGCTTCGCGGATGTCTGTTTCTGAATCTTCAGTAACTTGTTTCAACCAGCTGAAGAATTTTTCCTTTACACCCTTCTGAGTTTTAATTTCCAGACGGCTGGGAAATGTAGGCTCGTCTGAGGTTACGTTTTTAACCCAGGTTAGCGATTTTTCCAGAACCTGCGGACCGTTGGAATTCAGGAAATTAGTCGTGATTCGTTTGGCTGCGAAAGGAATCAGAAAGCGAATGGGCCAGGCCGCACGTCCCAGGGGGGTCAACTGAAGAGCCAGGTCCACACTACGACCAATTCCCGTACTAAGCAGGTTGCTCTTCGGTTTGGCCATCAGGCTGGACACGGTCTGCATTACTTGTCGGGCGGGACTGATATCCTCCTTGATGCCATCAAACTGACGTCTGATTTTCACCTTGGACACTTCCAGCTGGTTTCTAAGCCGGGCTCTTTCCGCCTGCAAGTCCGATTGGTTTTCAATTTTTGTTTTCATACGAATGGAATAGCTATCGGGGTATGGATAATTGATCTATTTATCTTCGGGCTTGTAGTAAAAGCGTTTAATAAAGGTATTGAGGATGGGCAACTTGATGAATTTATTACGAATGCTGATTAAAATCACCGTTAATAGGGCATAACCCAGGGCTACATAGCCAAAGCCCGCCGCTACGCTGCCAGTGCTTTCCCCAATCCACCAGGCTAAAGCAATACTTCCAAACAGGAGAACCATGCCACCGAATACGGCCACAATCAGAGAAGCTACCACTGAAGAAACGATGTCAGCGGTCTTGTCAGCCGTCTGAAGCACGGCCATATTCCAGCGGGCTTCAAAATATTCAGTAATTTGTTGAAATAAATCTTCGGCGGAGTCGCGTAGGTCTTTTATTGAGCTCATAAAATTAAAACAGGTGAAGTAGATACATTTTGTGTCAAAGTGTCCTCTGGGATTAAATCTGGAAAAACCGTGAAATCTGGTTTAAAACCACAAACGGGGAACCCAAAGCTGAGTTCCCCGTTTGCATTAGACGAACTGATTGGGAATTAGCTCAATTGTTCGTTTACTTTTTTCTTTGCTGTGTCAGCAACGTCTTCAGCCTGGCCCTGTAACTCATCGAATTTAGAGCGGGCTTTATCTTTAAGATCTCCGGCTTTCGTTACAGCCTGATCTTTCAGGTCATCGATTGAAAGTTTGCCTTTCTGAATCGCTTTCAGAATTTCATCGGCAATATCGTTTACTTGTTTTTTTACTTTACCACGGGTATCGGTTCCTTTGTCTGGTGCGAATAATAAACCAATGACAGCACCTGCAGCAGCGGCAGTTACGATTCCCAAAAAGATTTTTCCATTATTTGACATGATATCCTCCTGTTTATTTAGTGAAACTTTTATTTCGTTGTTTACTAAAAAAACAGCTGTGCCACCTAAAGGCTAAATCCCGGTAACTTTTCTAAAATTAGGTCTATTTAAGAATATATTAACTTTTGATTATGTTATTACCGGAAATGGGGCCTGAATGAATTGGGACATTTCGGAAGTCTATCTGAAGAATTTTAACCAAACTGGGGAATTTTTCACACAAAATCGCTTTGGTATATTATTTTAATAATGATTCCCGGATACCGCACCGTACAGGTGTTTTAGGTTAGGTGGAAGATCGGCATTGGGCAAGTCCACCGGATTTGCCCAATCTTTTTTAACCCATCACTTCTAAAGATCATAACGAGTATAACGGATGAGATAGGAATGCCCTATTGATAAAAAGACAAAGATATGCCCACGTATCTTCAGAGTATATATGGTGACAATATGAAGGTTTTGATTGTCGATGATGAGGAAGACTTGTGTATGCTGTTAGGCAGCTTTCTGCAAAGAAAAAAAGCTGATGTAAGTTATGCAAACAACCTTCGAACCGGATTTGAACAGCTATCGAATGTTCATCCTGACGTTGTGTTTTTAGATAACAATCTTCCTGATGGTACCGGACTGGACGCTCTGCCTAACTGGCGACGCTTATATCCCAGCAGTAGAATAGTGATGATCAGTGCCATGAGTAACCTTCGTGAAAAAGCACTGGCTTCCGGAGCAGATGCGTTCCTTGAGAAGCCATTGAGCTTTAGACTGGTGGAATCGGTACTGGATTAATAATAGTAATAAAGCCTGTCTGCATAAAATGATACTGAGGCCTGGATAGAGTTCCAGGCTTTTTTTTTACCTTTTCTTTCATGAAGTAAGCGGATGATGTACCCGAATGCATCACTCATTAAATAGGTTTACTTAAGATACGTATAGTTATGTACGTTACTTTTGCTCAAAAAACTCCCCAATTTTGGACAAACTGGGGAGTTGTACTTCATACAGTATAATTACTCATTATTCAGACTTCTCTTGGTATCTTCAATGGTGCGATTCGCATCACGTTTGAAATCCCGCCAGTCGTCTTTTACTTTTAGTTTTAATTCTTTTAGGGAAACGTCGAGCTTATCCCGCTCCACTTCCAGTTTAGCTTTGCGTTCCTGCCAGCGGATTTTTTCTTTATCCCGGGCCAGCTTTATTTTTTCGTTGACCCGATCAATCTCGTTTTGCAGGGCCACTTTCTGATCTTCCAGCTTGACTTTCATTTCTGAACGTTCCTCTTCCAGGTCGGCTTTGCTCTCACTGGTTTCTTCCCGAACGTCAGAAGCAATGTCATCATAAGCCTCTTTGGTTTTGGCCGCTGCTTTGTCTGCCGCATTTTCGATCTTGTCCTGAGCCTTTTGGGCGTCTTCAGCTACTTTGTGTTTATCTTCTGAGTTACACGCCGCCAGGGTTCCTGCCAGCAGAGCGATGTACATCCAGTGCTTTTTCATAGGATTAGTTGAAGTAAAAGAATGCTTTACTTTCTAACTTAAAAAAGCATACAGCCGGGGAAAATATGATCAAATGGTGTTTATAGCGAAACAGTACTAAAACAGAACAAAAGAATGGGTAATAAATTCTACGTTTTTTGTAAAGAAGCTCAATGAGATAAAGAGGAAGGCTGAACGGCCTGTACTTCTACCGTTAAACTTCGGAAAGTGACGGCTCCAAAATAGGAGGCAAACGCTACATCGGCCGCGTCCCGACCGTAAGCCACGGCGATTCGGTTGCCTTTGGGTTGCGATTGGGTGGCATCGAACGTGTACCAGCGATCACCGACATAGGCCTCAAACCAGGCGTGTAAATCCATGGGCTCAAGCTCGTGTAAATAGCCAACTACCATGCGGGCCGGGATGTTCAGACTCCGGCAGAGAGCAATGCCCAGGTGAGCAAAGTCCCGGCAAACGCCTACGTGATTTTTTGTAATATCCAGAGCGGAAGTAGAGGCATTCGTAACGCCGTATTCATAACGGATGTTCTGATGAATCCACTGACGAATGGCCTCCACCTGAGCATACCCCAGGGTGTATCCCCGGGTAATGTCGGCGGCCATGGCTCCGAGCTTATCCGCTTCACAATAGCGACTTTGTAACAGAAATTGCATGACTTCGTCGGGCACAGCCGACACCGGAACCCAGTCCGCGTTCATGTGAATGTCAATCTGATCCGCGCAGTCGGCCGTTACTCTGGACTCCAGGTGAAAGACTCCCGGGGGAATAATCAATCGCTGACACAGGTTACCATACGTATCAGTGTATTCAGTAATCGGAACGAGGGGCTCAACAATGTATTCTTCCTTGAGCACAAACTGACTGACTCCGCTTCTGGGACGGAGCATAAAAACAGCGGGAACCAGAAACTGAGTTTCTAATTCAATTTTACAACTGGCTTCGATAAGCATACAGAAAAAGGTACGGCGGCGTAAGTACTACGTGAGTGATGAAAGTGAGGAGCCGGAAATCCGGAACCCGGCCTTTGGTAAAGATAAGGGATTGATGGCACTAAATTTTCGGTTTCTAGGGCTTTATTAAGCTCTTTTACCGATTTAAGACCAGCACACTAATGGATTCAAACGAACAGGGACAGATACTTAATTTTTTATACGCCGTTTGTAGCGACCGGCTTGAACAATACCGAAATGCACAGGATGAAATCAAGGATGTTCAGTTGAAAGAACTTTTCCGTCAGAGCGAGCAGGAGAGTGCCGAAATGATGGCTCAGATCCATCAGTTGCTCGGGGATTTGGGCATTGCCTGGGAGGAGCAAAGCACGCTCTCCGGAGATTTACACAACCTCTGGATTGATTTTCGCTCGAAGATTTCCGGTCATGATAATAAGGCGATTGTAGAAGCCTTGCTGTGTGCGGAAGAGGCCAATTTAAAGAAGTACCATCAGGAATGTCAGAACAGTCAGTACAATGACGAAGAGGTGCAGAAGCTTATTCAACAGCAACACACCGTATTGACGCAGGCCGTGAATCGGTTAACGCTCCTGGCTACTAAAGAAGAAACCGAGAATATTAACCTTTAGAAAAAAGTAATAACAAAGCAAAAGCCACGCCTCAGCAGAGAGAAGCATGGCTTTTTGTGGAAGTTGATAGTAAAACGGTGAGCCTATGGCAAAAGTTTCAGCCTTGAAAAATAGACCGACTATTTTCCGGAAAGTTTTAGAAACTTTTGCTCTTTGCGATGAATAAGCAAAAAGCCGAGGGCAGCCGTCAGACAAAACGCTACCATCATCCACCAGACCGAAGAGAATCCAAAGCGGCTGATGAACTGAGTACCCATCAAAGGAGCCGTAATTTGAGCAATGGACCAGGATGCGGTATAAACGGCCGTGTATTGGCCCCGGTTGTGAGGCTTGGATCTTTGAATGGCGTACGTATTCATAAAGGGCATCGCCAGCATTTCAGCGAACGTAGCCGTTATCATGGCCATGACCAGATACAACACACCAAAAGACACATTGAAAATAAAGTAGGAAGTGGCCACCAGCACACTCCCCAGAGCCATGAGTCGCAGTGGTGAGAAGCGGTTTTCGAGCTTATGAACCAAAACCATTTCAATGAGTACGATCATAACCCCATTCAAGGCCATCAGTGAACCGATCTGACTTTCGGGAAGGTGATATACCTGTTTGTAGTACAGAGGAACGGTAGAAAAAAGCTGGAAAAAACTGATGGCAAAAAGCGTAACGAAAATCATAAACAGCAGGTATTGATAATCGCGGTAGGCCGAATCGGAGGTGTGCACGGATGCCTTTTTTTCGTCAGGTGAAGCACTGGCTTTCGGAAGAATCAGCCATAACATGACGGCTGCCGCCAGACAGCTGAAGCCGTCGGCCCAGAACAGGAGTGAATAATCGACGGAAGCCAGCCAGCCGCCAATGGCCGGACCTATGGACCAGCCCAGATTCAGGGCCAGCCGGTTGAGCGAATAGGAGCGGGTTCGGTTTTCCGGGGAACTGTACAGGGCTACTGCGGCAGTCACGGCGGGCCGAAAAGCTTCCGCTACGCTACCCAGCAGGAAAGTGCCCACACAAAGGGAAGGGAAGGTATGAAGCTGACCTACGATGATGAACATGATGCCACCCAGGCCCAGACTGATCCACATGACCCGGTAAGCCCCCCACTGATCCGTAAAGCGGCCTCCCAGCAAGGTACCCACAATGGAACCCACGCCGAACAAAGCCATGACGATTCCGGATTTGTCAATACTCAGGTGGAGTGATTCGGTTAAATAAACGCCCAGAAAGGGAATTACCATGGTGCCGCAACGGTTAATAAACATAACCACGGCCAGCAGCCAGATCGAACGGGAAAGCCCGCTGTAAGCAGTACGGTAAAGTTGAATAATCATACGCTGAAAGGGGGAAATGCTCTTAAAGGTAATCAATCCGACGGAGTGGATTAATTTTGGAAAGTCTTAATGGAAGAAGTCTATGAACAAAAATGCTTTGCTGGAGGCCGCTCACTTTTGTGCGTATCAGGAACGTACGGTACAGGAGGTTAAAAAGAAGCTGAAGTCCTGGGACGTCTCCGAGGAGGACTCCGAAGAAATTATTAAACAGCTCGTGGAGGATGGGTATCTGGATCAGGAACGCTACGCTCAGTCCTTTGCCCGGGGGAAGTTCAGAACCCGGCAGTGGGGACGTTTGAAGATCGAACAGGAAATGCGTCGAAAGGGGCTGGATAGCGAGGATCGAAAAACGGGGCTTGAGCAAATTGACGAAAGCCAGTACCTGGAATCACTGAAAAGCCTCCTGGCTAAAAAATCGGCTTCCCTGAAAGATACGGATCCCCGCCTGCGAAAGCAGAAGCTGGTTCGGTATGCTCTGGGGAAAGGATATGAGTCCGGCCTGGTCTGGAAAATACTCGGAGAAGACTGGGAATAAGTGGCTCGGAGTTTTAATGACTTTGCCCACCAAACGTACGTTGAAGATGGATTTTGGAAAAGTAGCACCCGAAAAAATTAACCAGATTGACTTTCATCTGCCAGCCGATGCGGACATGACCCGGCAGGTGTTATCCGGCGCTCCGGCTCCTGATTTTAAAGCGTATGTGGGATGCCCGGTATGGCATGAAAAAAGCTGGTTTGGTAAAATATACCCCTTCGGTATCAAGGAAAAAGAGGCGTTAGCCCATTATACCCAGCAATTCAATACCATTGAATTAAATACCACGCACTACCAGATTCCCAGTGATGAGACCATTGAGCGGTGGAAAGCCGCCGCTACGCCGGGCTTTACCTTTTGCCCCAAATTCCCGCAGGTGATCAGTCACGATAAAGAACTTTTGAATGCGGAAGAGTCAACGGCTTACTTCTGCCAGCAGATTCTGAAACTTGATGAATACTTAGGCATACCTTTTCTTCAAATGGGACCGGGTTATACGCCGCAAAAAGGAAAGGGTCTGGTTGAATTTTTCAAATACCTGCCCCAAAATCTTTCCATTGCCGTTGAACTCCGCCATCCCGACTGGTACAACCAGCCCCGAATCTGGGCCCGCACCTGTGAGGTAATCGCCGAAGCCGGACACGCACTGGTCATTACTGACGTAGCTGGAAGACGGGACGTATTACACCAGAGTTTAACGATTCCCAAAGCGGTGCTACGCTTTGTAGGGAATGAATTACACCCCAGCGATTATACCCGCAGCGATGCCTGGATTCAGCGACTGAAAGCCTGGCAGGAACGAGGCCTTGAAGAGTTATACGCCTTTATTCACTGCGGCCAGAGCGAGTGTGCTCCGGAGCTGGCTTCCTATTGGGTCGAGCAGTTAAATACCCATCTGCATACGCAACTGAAAGCTCCCCGGTTTTTGCCCAGGGTGGATCAGATGGAGCTGTTTTAAAAAGCTAATTAGTAATGGATGAATAGCTATCTATGGGTTGAAAGGGCCGCTGCATGAGTGTATGTTAACAACAATTAAGTAGCAAACAGAATCACCTTCGTAAATTCGGGTATCTTGATGAGTTATGAAGGGATGACCTCATCACCACCCAGGTCAAATGTAAAAGTCTGGCTCTGGAACACCATTCGACCGTAACAAGCTTACGTGTTTTGGCTAATGAGTAGAATTATCTGGATGGGTACAGGACTTCTGAAAAAATATTCTACTTTTGCCCTATGAATGGCACCGTATTTCATCATCACCCTCATGCATTACTTCGCTCCAACAGGCTGATGTGATTCCGGTTTTACCTGTACTGACACTACCGAATAACAGATATAAACGCCTGATTCAACGAATCGGGCGTTTTTTTATTCATTCCCTAGCAAACGAAATGAAAACCGTCATTATCAAATACAACGCCGGTAACGTGCAAAGCGTCCGTTACGCTCTGGAGCGAATTGGAGCGTCCTATCTCTGGACCGATGACGAGGCCGAAATCAGAACGGCGGATAAAGTCATTTTTCCGGGTGTGGGTGAAGCATCTACGGCCATGGCGTACTTACGGGAAAAGGGACTCGATCGAGTGATTCCAACCTTAACGCAGCCCGTGCTGGGCACCTGCGTAGGGATGCAGCTGATGTGCCGTTTTTCGGAAGAAAATAATACGCAGGCACTGGGCATTTTCCCCGTCGATGTCAAACGCTTTCCCAGTGGATCTTTGAAAGTTCCGCACGTGGGCTGGAACAACCTCTACGATCTGAAATCGCCCTTAACGAATGGGTTGACGGAGAATCCATTCGTGTATTTCGTGCACAGCTACGCCGCTCCCGTGAATGAATACACCGTGGCCAGTTGTGAATACGTGGTGCCTTTCTCGGCTATGCTGCATAAAGATAATTTCTACGCCGCCCAGTTTCACGCCGAAATCAGTGGGAAAGAAGGCCAGACGATTCTGGAAAACTTTCTGGCTTTATAATCAACCTGGACGCGATACTTCCCGTCTTTACTTACGTAAGAAAACCCTAAAGTAATGCATATTATTCCCGCAATTGATTTGATCGAAGGCAAGGCCGTGCGATTAACTCAGGGCGATTATTCCCAGAAAACCATTTATAATGCCAATCCGCTGGAAGTAGCCAAAGAGTTTGAAGGAGCCGGACTCACGCGTCTGCATCTGGTGGATCTCGACGGAGCCAAGGCAAAAAAGGTAATTAACTATAAAGTACTCGAACGCATCACCAGCCAGACTTCCCTGCACGTGGATTTTGGTGGCGGAGTCCAATCCGACGAAGATCTGAAAATCGTTTTTGAAAGCGGAGCTCGGCAGGTAACCGGCGGTAGCATTGCCGTTAAAAATCCGGAGCTGTTTGAAAGCTGGCTGGGCCGTTTCGGGGGCGAAAAAATGATTCTGGGAGCCGATGCCAAAAACGAACGCATTGCCGTGAGTGGCTGGGAGGAAGGCACCGAGCTTTGGGTCTATGATTTTGTGAAAAAATGGGAAGAAAAAGGCGTGAAGTATATCATTTCCACCGATGTAGCCAAAGATGGACTTTTACAGGGACCAAGTTTTGATCTCTATAAAAAACTTCAGGAGCAGTCTCCCGAGCTTAACGTCATTGCCTCCGGCGGCGTGAGTAATATGGACGATTTAACCCAACTGGCTGACATGAACGTGTACGGAGTTATCGTAGGCAAGGCCATTTACGAAGGTAGAGTATCCCTCAGTGATTTACGCAGCTTCGTTTAAAGAAAATCAGGTATGTTAACCAAACGCATTATCCCCTGTTTAGATATCAAGGATGGCCGCACGGTAAAGGGCACCAACTTTGTTAATCTTCGCGATGCGGGCGATCCCGTGGAGCTGGGAGCTTTGTACGCGGAGCAAGGAGCCGATGAGCTCGTCTTTCTGGACATTACCGCCACGGTAGATAACCGCAAAACGCTCGTGGATCTGGTACGGAAGGTGGCCCAGCACGTGAATATTCCGTTTACGGTGGGGGGAGGAATCAGCTCGATTGAAGACGTTTCGGCTTTACTCAATGCCGGAGCCGACAAGATTTCGATTAACTCCTCGGCCGTTCGTCGTCCGGAACTCATTGATGAGCTGGCCTTGAACTTTGGCTCGCAGTGCATTATCGTCGCCATCGATACCCGCGAAATTTCGGTTCCGGTCGGGACGATCAGTCATCAGGAAAACGTAACGGGCCGCTTTGGCACCGAGCGAATCAGCACGCACGATCAAAAGCTCCTGATTGAGCACATCGTGCATACCCACGGCGGAAGAAAACCCACCGAACTCCGGACGCTGGCCTGGGCCAGGGAAGCTCAGGAGCGGGGAGCCGGGGAAATCCTCTTAACCTCCATGGACGCAGACGGGACAAAAGCCGGCTTTGCTCTGGAGTTGACATCCCTGGTTTCCAGTCAGTTGAGTATTCCCGTGATTGCTTCGGGCGGAGCGGGATCCATGGAGCATTTTCAGCAGGTATTTACCAGGGGCAAAGCTGACGCCGGACTGGCCGCCAGCATTTTTCACTTCCGGGAAATCGGTATTCCAGTCTTAAAAAATTATCTGAGAGAGCAGGGTCTTCCCATTCGTATATAAATCATGGAAACACTGGATTTTGCCAAGGCCGGGGGGCTTATTCCCGCCATCATTCAGGATGTGCTCACTCATAAAGTCCTGATGCTGGGCTTTATGAATGAGGCTGCCTACGAAAAAACGCAGGCCGAACAGGTGGTTACGTTTTTCAGCCGCACTAAAAACCGACTCTGGACGAAAGGAGAAACGTCGGGTAACTTTCTGCACGTGAGAGAAATCCGCGTGGATTGTGATCAGGACACCCTGCTGATTAAAGTAGAACCCGTCGGTCCGGTTTGCCACACGGGAGCGGACACCTGTTTCTCGGAAGAAAACCCTCGTTAACATACATCACCCGTATTAATAAAATTTCCTATGTCAGTTGAGTTCCTGAATACCCTGAAAACGATCATCCGCGAGCGGAAATCATCCCCTTCGGAACAGTCCTATACGGCTAGTCTTTTCGCCAGGGGTACCCATAAAATTGCCCAGAAAGTCGGCGAAGAAGCCGTGGAATTAGTCATTGAAGCGATGTCGGATAACGACGAACTCTTTAAAAACGAAGCGGCGGATTTACTTTTCCATTACCTGATTCTGCTGGAAGACCGCAATATCGACCTCGATGAAATCATTGCCGTTTTGCAGGAACGTCACCAGCAGCGGAAGTAAAATCAGTGATTCTGAGCGATAGGGAAGGATTTTGGTATGAGATTTTTTAGTATTGCCTAAACTTTAATCCTTCTGCTTATGGGCCTCATTGTTCGACTATTAATCAATGCCGTGGTAGTTTACCTGGTGGCAAGTTTTCTGCCCGGCGTATCCGTAGCGGGTTTCGGTACCGCACTGATTGTTGCTATTGTCTTAGCCTTGTTGAATACCTTCGTTAAACCGGTTTTACAAATCCTCAGTCTGCCGATTACCATCCTGACACTGGGTCTGTTTCTACTGGTGATCAATGTTATTATTATCAAACTGGCGGCCGCTTTGGTAGACGGCTTTCACGTAGATAACTGGCTCATTGCCCTCATCTTTAGTTTTATAGTCTCGCTGGTTTCCAGTGCTCTGGGAGCAGCGGCAGAAGATTAGTTGCTTCCAGATAAGTAACCAAAGAAAAACCTCCTGAAACGGAAATCATTTCCCAGTTTCAAGAGGTTTTTTGCTGTACGTATAAGTCTATCCTGTAAAAAGCCAATAAGGCCAGTTCATAAAGGATAAGAAATACTGGCAAGCGAGCAGGTCAACGCATCCTAACAGATGGCAACCCTAAAAAGCTAGGCTAACTTAACATCAACGGCGTTAAGGCCTTTTTTGCCTTCCTGAACGTTAAAAGTTACCTGGTCATTCTCACGAATATCATCATTGAGACCGGTGATGTGTACGAAAATATCTTCGCCACCTTCGGCAGGAGTAATGAAGCCAAAGCCTTTCGATTGGTTAAAGAATTTTACTGTTCCTTCTTGCATGGTAATGTTTAATTAAATGAAAAATTGATTGATATTTTTTGATACGATTCCGGTGTTAGCGTTTTGAGTCTAGTACTCGGAAAGCACAAGCAGAGCACATACGCTGGTATTTTCATACCTGGTTTATTGTAAAACCCGGATGCGGGAACCAATGAGTTTTTGAATGTTAGTAAAATCTGCCTTTTCTTCCTGATCACAGAAGGAGATGGCAACGCCGTTCATGCCCGCCCGGCCTGTTCTGCCAATGCGGTGAACATAGGTTTCAGGCACGTTGGGAATTTCGTAATTTACTACGTGTGGGAGTTCTTCAATATCAATACCCCGGGCAGCCACATCGGTAGCCACCAACACCCGAATACGGCTATCGCGAAAATCACTCAAGGCACGCTGCCGGGCGTTTTGCGATTTATTACCGTGAATGGCTGCCGCGTGGATTCCCATTTTGCTTAACTGCTTGACCAATTTGTCCGCACCATGTTTCGTACGGGTAAAGACCAAACTACGGAAAATGTTCACGTCCTTGAGTAAATCAACAAGTAAACGGGTTTTCTCGTTTTTGTTGACAAAGTAAACCCCCTGTTTCACTGTTTTTGCCGTAGAGGAAACGGGTGTTACATTGATTTCAGCGGGTTGCCTTACGATGGTATTGGCAAATTTTCGAATACTGGTGGGCATTGTTGCTGAGAAAAACAGCGTCTGTTTTTTGACTGGTACTTTGGTAAGTACTTTCTTCACGTCATTCACAAACCCCATATCCAGCATTCGGTCGGCTTCGTCTAATACTAGTATCTTTATATAAGAGAGACTAATCAATCCCTGTTGCAGCAAATCCAGCAGGCGGCCCGGCGTAGCAATGAGAATATGTACCCCTTTTTTAAGAGCAGCCACTTGCTTACCCTGAGGGACTCCGCCAAAAATAGCCAGGTGTTTTAAGGGCAAATACTTACCGTACATTTTAAAATTATCATCAATCTGAATAGCTAGCTCCCGGGTCGGTGTTAGGATCAGGGCCTGAATACCGGCTTTAGGACTCGAATTCGAATGAAGTAATTGTAAAATAGGGATAGCAAATGCTGCCGTTTTTCCGGTTCCCGTCTGAGCACAGCCAATAATATCACTGCCTTTTAAGATGGTGGGAATGGCCTGGGCTTGTATTTCCGTGGCCTGGGTATATCCTATCTCACTAAGGGCTTTATAAATAGGAGATATGAGGTTGAATTCCTGAAAGTTCATTAATGTATGTACCGAACTATCGGTTTGTTATTTTGATGGATTAGCGGGCCAAAAAGCCCATTGAATAGTAATAAAATCACCTCCAAAAACTATCATTTGATGGATCGTACCATTTGAATATTCTGACTAATGGATAAACGATTGGTTCAATTTTAATGGTGTGGAGGTAACTTGCTTTTTTACTATTATCCTTGATAATCAACAAAATACACCAGTAATAATGAACTATATACCTAAACCAGGCTTGCTTTGATACGGGACTGAATGATTAATCTCTTCGTGCACAAATGCAAATAAATGACTAGTCTTGATTGCAGTCTAAATATACCCAGGGTTTAAATAAATTTGATTTTATAAAAGGGACAACTGAGGAAGCGAAAACTGCTTAGAGGGGAAGAAAATATTCCGAACTAGATCAGAAGTAGCAAAGGCAGAAACTTTTAAATGGTAAAGTTACATATAATTACCAAAATGGTAACTATCGCTTGTGATTTATAGTTCAATTTGAATTTACTTTTCTTGTTCATCCTCTGATTTAAGGATGCTTTCTATGACAGAAAAGCCCGTTTAATCTTTACTTACTCATAACTCACCTGAACCCCAACCGTTTGTACCCGGCCCTGATCATCGACGCAGGAAATCTTTACCTTACCCGCTGCGGGCTGGCAAAAGACGGATTGCTGGGGCGTCGTTGAACTCACTAAGGCATCGTTGACGTACCAGTAAAGCGTTTTGGTGTCACTGGTGGCCTGAGCCGTTAAGGCCAGTCGGGTCTGATCTTTCCGGCTTAAGCGATATGTGGAGCCTTCTACCGGATACGTAATTTTTAAGGCAGACGCATTTCTCAGTACCCGGGTGCAGGCCGGATTATGCGGTGGAATTTTCTCGTAGGCGATATGCCGATTTTCGTAATACTGGGTCAGCTGCGGGGGATCATTCGGCAGGAACACCTGTTCAGCACCCGTCTCAGGCAGGCAGTACGGGCAATAGCTCAGACGGCGTCGGATATCCACCCACACGCGTTTTTTATGCTCGCAGGAGCGGGCCGATGACACGCCGGGAATGTAATAATCCTCTACGGAATGGGTACAGAACGCACTGGGAACACGGCCCGTTTCTACGCAGACTTTCCGGTGCGAAAGTCCCGGCGGCTGGGCAAACCACTGAGCCGTGGAGTTGTAATCAATGCTGTTGAAAATTTCGAAGAGAAGGGGGGTGGCTATATTCGCTCCATTAAGCTCCGGGACGCCTTCTCCGGAAAAGTTACCGATCCAGACGCCAACCGTATAGTGAGCATTGTAGCCGATGCTCCAGGCATCCTTTTTACCGAAAGAAGTACCCGTTTTCCAGGCGATTCGGGGCAGTCGGTAAGTGTACGCGTAATTGTTAGGCAAATCTGGCCGGATGGGCTGGGTAAGAATCTGGTTGATCAGAAAAGTAGCTTCTTCACTCAGGAGCGAAACGGGATTATGAAATTCCGGTTGCTGCAGGTAATATGCCTTACTGAACTGACCCTGATTGGCAAAACTCGCAAACAGCGTTGTCAGCTCTTCCAGGGTAACTCCACAGCCCCCCAGAATCATCGAAAGTCCGAGTTTGGAAGACTGCTTCCGGATGGTCCTGAATTCGGCTTTCCTGAGCTTTTCAATCAGAGCGGCCGGACCTAATTCACTTAATACCTGAACGGCGGGTACATTCAGTGAATTCGCCAGAGCAAACTCTACGCTTACCTTGCCGTGAAACTGCTGATCAAAATTCTCGGGTTCAAAGCCCTGAAAATTGGTAGGTACATCATAAAGAACTGATTTTGGGGTAAGCAGTCCCGCATCAAAAGCCGTGGCGTATAACAGGGGCTTGAGGGTGCTGCCCGGGGAACGAACGGCCCGGATGCCATCCACCTGACCACCGTCCGAGTTATCGTTGAAATCCGAGGAGCCTACGTAGGCCTCTACAGCCATGGTCCGGTTGTTAATGACCAGCACCGCCGCGTTGTGGATATTCATCGCCTTCAGGCGGCTGGCGTAGTTGTAGGTTAATTTTTCAAGCGTAGCCTGCCGGGACCGCTGAAGGGTAGTTTTAAGAATGGGCGTATCAGGAAATTCTTTCTTCAGTCTCAGGGACAGATGCGGAGCTGATCGCGGAGCCGCCACGCGTTTGGCCGTCAGGGGTTCGGCCATGGCATCGGTAATGGTCTGGCTATCAAATAGTTTCTTCTCTTTGAAACGTTGCAGCCAGCGGTTTCTTTCCTGCTGGAGATACGCATTGCTTTTACCGGGCCGAAGGCTGTTAGGGCGGTTGGGAATAATGGTTAAAGCCATCACTTCGGCCAGACTTAACACTTCGGGTGGCTTTTGAAAATACAGCAGAGAGGCGGCCTTTATGCCTTCAATGTTGGAACCGTAAGGCACTAAATTGACGTATAGCTGAAGAATTTCATCTTTGCTGTAATGAGCTTCCAGTTGAAAAGCCCGTAAGATCTCGATGCCTTTGCTGAGGTAAGTGCGGGGCCGGGGTTCGAGTAACCGCACGACCTGCATGGTAATGGTAGAAGCTCCGGAACTTCGTTGATGACGACTCAGATTCGTGAAAAATGCCCGACCCAGGGCCAGGGGATTGACGCCCGGATGATAATAAAACCAGCGGTCTTCCTTCTGAATAAGCGTGGTGCGAAGCGTGGGACTAATTTCGGATAGTTCGGTATACAGCCGCCACTTATCTTCCTGATTCAGAAAGGCATGCAGTACAGAGCCATCCGCGGCTTCCACCAGGGTGGAATAGTGGGGTTCCACCCGAAAGGGGAACAAAAGGTCCAGCAGCAACATTAGTCCTGCTGAACTCAGGAAAATCCATACTGCTTTCATTAACCGCATGGAAACAGAAGGCTAGACGGCGTCGACTACGTACGTTTTGGCCACCAGATCGTGCAGACACTGGTGCTGTGGGTTGAAAAGACCAAAGGAGAACACCATGAGAAAGGAATCACTGAGTTCCTTAGCCGCATTGCGAATAAAAGAATCCTTCAAACGCAGAGAATCACCGTTGGTTTTAACCACGCGAAGCTTCATGATTTTCTTACCCAGGGTAGCCTGCCAGGAGGAACTTTCCAGCAGAAAACGGTACAGAAAACGAATCGGCGTAATGATCAGCATTAACGTACTGGAAACCTCAGAGAGCATCTCCTGATTTTCATAGAGTTTAGCTACGCTTTCGGGATCGAACAAGGGGAGACCTGCGAAATAGGCAACGATGTAGGTAACGATAAAAACAAGAATAAAGTCAATTGCGTAAGCCAGGAAACGGTTTCCAACACTTGCCAACACCAAATCTTCGGGATTTTGCATACGTAAATCTAAAATGAACACACAAATGTAAAGGCTTTTGCTAACCAGCAAAGGGGTTTTTAAGCGGGTTTCACATAAAATATGAAGCCACGTATTGACTTTGTCATTTTCTGGTATTCTCTTTGCATACGAATAGTTGCTTTGCTAATTATTTGTTTATACTTCATCAGCACTGGTTCTACAAATCCCTTTGCCTGAGCCTTTTTATTCGTTTAGGCACAGGGCTTGTAGGACTGACCTTTCTCCGTACTTTCCTGGATTACGTTCATAAAAGAGCTTTACTGGCTGATTTTGCTGGCATGAAGCCGGGTAAATGGTCTATTTTTAGTTTTCAACTCCTACATTTGAAGTTCAATCATCCGGCAGATTCCCCCAGCTGCTTCATCAACGAAAGAATCCCATGACTGCTTCCGATCAGCGAGCCTACTTTTTTAAGATTGATACGACTATTAAAAAAGTCCGTTACGTTTTTCAGAAGCGACTGGATGAAGCCGGAATGGGCCTGACGGTGGACCAGTGGGTATTACTCGATCATATCCAGCATTTTCCGGGGATTAGCCAAAATGCGTTAGCGGAAAAAACGGCGAAGGATAATCCTACCGTTACCCGAATTCTGGATATTCTGGTTAAAAAAGGACTCATTGAACGCCGAATGGCCGAAGAGGACCGCCGCAAATTCAATCTGCATTTAACATCGGCAGGAACCGACAAATTTCACGCCGCCTTTCCGGTCGTAGCCGAAGTACGGAAAATCGGCTGGGCCAATCTTTCCGATCAGGACTTTGACGATCTGGTTCGCATTCTCGACACCATCTATTTAAATATTACGGGTTAGTTCAGCTTTGAAGGAGTGAAGGATTGAATGGGTGAGTAAGCAAGGAAGAATTTTGAGACACCTGCCTGATGTGCTCATCCACTGTCATCCAGAGCGAAGCGAAGGACCTTACTTGAGAATGGAAATCATTTTCTGGCTGAAGATTTATTTAGCCTTCCAAAGTATTTGTCCCAAGACTAAGCAGGGTCTCTTCCTGCGGTCGAGATGACAGAAGAAGGATTAGTAACTACTTACAAGTCTGTCATTCAGAGCGAAGCGAAGAACCTTACCTGAGAATGGAAATCATTTTCTGGCTGGAGATTCATTTAACCTTCCAAAGGATTATGTCTCAACACTAAGCAAGGTCTCTGCCTGCAGTCAAGATGACAGGCGGGGGTGGTCCGTATTAGCTCTCATTCCCTTCGAAATTATTGCAAGTCTACGTCCGTCATGACGCCGAAGCTTTCGTTTTGCAAACGGTCCAGTGAAGTCACCACGTAGCGGTAGTTACCACGAGCGGGAGGCAGATCGGCATACGAGAGCTGAGAAGCCTTTACAATGGAAATAATGCGGGAGGGGTTACTTAACGCAATGGGTTCGTTTTCCTTAAAGCGGTAAATCACAAATTGCCGGGGACGCTCACCGTCTACGGCTGCCGGGGGCATTTGCCAGCTCAGGAGAATCTGATTATCCTGCCGTTTGACCTCGAACTCCTGCGGGGGCAGGGGTGGGATTTTATCTTTCCAGGGCATCGTGGGTACTAAAGCGGGCAGGCGATAAAGGTCCTGCCGAAGGGTATCCTGAAAACCCTGATAATTACTGATCAAAGATCGGGAACTAAAGTAGATGCTGCCCTGAATCTCCGAATGCTGGCGATTAAACCGGATCTGGATGGGCATTTCATCGGCCTTTTCCCAGCCATTTTCGCCGTTCATGCGGTATGCTCCCTGACCAATATAGAGGTGCCGGCCAAAACAGTTTTTACGCCACCATTCAACCAGGGGCTGGTAAGGTACGAGCTTATGATTCCGGTGAAAATACACCTGCGGAGCGATGTAATCAATCCAGCCCATTTTGAGCCACTTACGGGTATCCGCGTAAAGGTCATCATAGGAGCTAAGTCCCCGGGTTTCCGAACCGTCGGGCACCAGGGAGCTGCGGTTTCGCCAGATGGCAAAGGGACTGATGCCAAATTTGACATGGGGCTTATGGACCTGAATGGAATCGGATATCTGGTGAATAAGCTGGTCAATGTTATCCCGCCGCCAGTCGTGAATGCTGGCAAAGCCTGCTCCGTATTTGTAGTAACTCACCTGATCGTTTAAAACCTGGCCTACCACGCGATAGGGGTAAAAATAATCGTCAAAGTGAATGCCGTCGAGGTCGTAGTTCTTCACCAGATTAATGACGATCTGGGTAATGTAATTGCGGACTTCGGGAATCCCGACGTTAAAGAGTTTCATGCCGTCATAAGTCAGCATCCAGTCGGGATGCAGTCGGCTGATGTGGTCAGGCGTAACGTTGGAATGGCCTTTAAAAACAGCCCGGTTCAGATTCAGCCAGGCGTGAAACTCCAGTCCCCGGTTATGGGATTCGGCAATCATAAATTCCAGAGGATCGTAAAAAGGCTCGGGAGCTTTCCCCTGTTGTCCCGTCAGCCACTTCGACCAGGGTTCAATGGACCCTTTGGCATAATAGGAGTCAGCGGCATCGCGTACCTGCACGAAAAGGGCATTCATGCCCGATTTCTGGTGCTGATCAATGATCTGCCGGAACGACTGTTGCTGGGAGTCGGGATTGTAATCTCCCGGACGCGGCCAGTCGATGTTATTAACCGTCGCAATCCACACGGCCCGCAGTTCACGTTTGGGCGAAATGGGTTGAGCAACAACCTGCCCCCACACACATAACCAGAAAAAGAAAAGTAGGCGTACGCTCATTTAAACCAGAGAAAGATCGGATTGAACAACAAAATAAGAGCATTCAGGGCGTTTTCTCACCATGAATGCTTAAAACTACTACGATGCTGCGTTAACCCAAACAACCGCTACCCCCCGTAAAAGGTTATGAGTAGCGGTCGTTCTTTTTTCATTCCAGTTCTGATTTGGGGGAAAGTACGGCCGGCTGGCGTCTGGCCCGACGTTCCAGTACCAGGAACAAAGGCGGGATCAGTAGGGGGGCAAAAAGAAGCGTGGAAGTCAGTCCGCCGATGATCACGGTAGCCAGCGGTCGCTGGACATCCGAGCCAATGCCCGAAGAAGTAGCCGCCGGAACCAGACCAATGATCGCCACGATCATAATGGCCATAATCGCCCGAAGTTGCTCTTTGGATACTTCGTAAACGGTTTCGTAAAGATCACTGCCTGCCGTTTTAGCCCGATTCAGGGCCGACACCAGCAGAACGCCCGCCATAACGGAGATCCCAAAAATAGATACAAAGCCTACTCCAGCCGAAACGTTAAAGTTATACCCTCTCATCAGCAAAGCCGTAATCCCTCCGCCGAGAGCAAACAGGATACAGGTTAGGGTCAGGAAGGTATCCTGGAAATTTTTAAAGAGCAGATATAAAAACAGACTCACCACGATAACCGTCAGCGGAATGGTTAGTAAGAGCTGCTTGCCGGCCCTTTCCAGGTTTTCGTACTGGCCGCCGTAAATTACTTCGTACCCTTCGGGAACGTGAACCTTCGTCTGAATCTTGCTCTGCACTTCTTCCACAAAGCCGCCCTGATCCCGGCCGCGAATGTTGGTGCGAACCGTCACCATGCGTTTGGAGTTGATGCGGTAAATGTTGGTTTGTCCCTGCACGTACTTGATGTCGGCCAGCTCGCTCATGGGAATCAAAGCCCCTGAAGCAGCCGGAACCTGTAATTCCCGAATGACGTCAATGGAGTTACGGCTTTCGGGCGTAAAGCGAATGACCAGATCGTAGCGACGGTCCTCATCGTAAATCGTGCCGACATCTTTCCCGCCAATGGCCGCTTCAACCATGGTTTCCACGTCAGAAACATTGACGCCATAGCGGGCCGCTGCCTGCCGGTTTACCTGAATCGAAAGCTGATCCTGCGGGCCTTCCTGTTCGATATTAACGGCTACGGCTCCTTTGGTTTGCTTGACAATGGCAGCGATGCTGTCAGCCTTGGTTCGTAGTAAATCCAGATCATTACCCACCACGGAAATAGCCAAATCAGCCGCCGATCCCGTTACGATTTCCATCACCTGATCAATGATGGGTTGGCCGGAGGAAAAGAACGAGCCGGGAAAGGTATTCTGGAGTTCCGTCTGGATTCGGGCCACGAGGTCCTTCTTTCGCAGGCTGTCCGTCCAGGTGGAGTAATCTTTCAGGCCCACCAGAATTTCAGTTCGGTTGGGTGGGAAGGGGTCCGTACCCGTATCGTTGCGGCCCGTTTGGGTAATGACAAAATCCACGGGGTAATTCCTGGCAATGATCTGCCGGATTTTGGGAGCAATTTTAGCGTTTTCCTGAATGGTAACTCCCGAAGGCATAAAGGAACGCAGGAAAATAGAACCTTCATCGAGCTCTGGAAGGAACTCCGTTCCTAGTTTAACGCTCATTCCGATCATCACAAAGACAACCGCAAACCCGAGGGTAAGCACCAGTTTAGGTCCGCCAAGTAAATGCTTCAGTAGTCGGGCGTAGCCTTTTTCGAAGGGATCCAGCAGGAAGTTTTTATGTTCTTTCGCGGGCTTAGCCGATGGGTCCAGCGATTTTTTAAAAGCAAAGGAAACGAGCACCGGAATAAAGGTAAGAGCCGCCAGCATCGACCCCACCACGGCAAAAGCCAGGGTTAGAGCCATCGGCCGAAACAGTTTTCCTTCCACCCGTTGCATGAGCAGAATGGGCAGGTAGGCCAGAATGATGATGGTTACGGAAAAGAAAATTTCCCGGCCTACTTCCTGAGCGGCCGACAGGGTAAGCGGCACAATGCCCCGCCGTTTTTCTTCTTCCGTTGCTGAACGATACCTTCGGATCAAATGCTCCACCATGACGCAGGCTCCGTCGACAATGATGCCGAAGTCAATGGCTCCCAGGGAAAGAAGGTTGGCCGGAATGCCCGCAATTTTCATGAGCATGAACGCAAAGAGCAGGGAGAATGGAATGGTGATGGTAACCACCAGAGCCGCCCGGAAACTTCCCAGAAACAGAACCAGCAGTACGATGACAATCGAAATTCCTTCAAAAAGGGTATGAGCTACCGTTTCCAGGGAATGGTCAATTAAAAAACTCCGGTCGTAGAGGACCCGTAGTTTGACGCCTTTGGGTAAATCACGAGCCTGTAATTCATCCATTTTAGCTTTCAGGGCTTCCAGAGCTTCGCTGGGGTTTTCGCCCCGGCGAAGCACCACGATGCCTTCGGTAGATCCGGTAATGTCCACCTTGGCTTCCCGGACGTTATACCCCAGAATACCCGAAGGAGCCGGGGGGGAGATTTCCACCCGGGCCACGTCTGACAGGAAAACGGGGACGCCGTCAATGGCCGTTAGCACGATGGTTTCAATATCCTTAGGGTTTTTCAACACCCCTAAACCCCGCACGGCAAAGCCCTGCCCGCCGCGATCAATGAGGTTACCACCCGTATTCTGATTGTTTTTACCGACGGCTTCCATGACGTCGGTCAGCCGGAGGTTGTACTTGCGAAGCTTGACGGGATCGGTCAGAATGTGAAACTCCTTTAAGGGTCCGCCAAAGGTGACTACATCGGCAATACCGGGCACCTGCAGAAGCTGGGGTACGATTCGCCAGTCCTGTAGATCCCTTAGCTGCATGGGGGTATAGGTCGGCGGAGCCTCCACGACGTAGCGGAAAATTTCACCCACGGCAGTCGTCAGAGGAGCCAGCTCCGTTGTCACTCCATCGGGTAGCTCGGCAGCGGCAATGCGTTCCAGAACCTGCTGACGGGCAAAGTAATCCGTGACGGTTTCGTCGAAATTAAGCTGAACCACCGAGAGTCCGAAAATCGTACGCGACCGACGATCGGTAACGTGGGGCGTGTTATTCAGGGCCCGCTCAATGGGAATGGTCACCTGCTGTTCGACTTCCTCAGCCGCCCGCCCGTCGTACTTGGCAATGACGATCACGTTGGTATCGGCAATGTCGGGATAGGCTTCGATCTTAAGCATTCGAAAGCACCAGTAGCCCAGGCCCATCATGGCTGTTGCCAGGGCAATAACCACCCACCGATTCTTGAGGGAAAACAATAATAAACTGCGAATCATCGGGAATCTTAGCAAAGACGATTGGCCCAGGGCCAAGGGTCGGTTAGAAAATTTCTATGGGGTAAGCAATGATCTGAATGCGGGGCGAAAAGTGGCGGATCTCCCGAAGGGTGGCTCTTACTCTTTCGGCTTCTTCTTCGAAAAGAATCACGACGGGGGGCTCGTCAAAGGAAAACAGAGCTCCGGGCTGAATGATGCGGTGATTACCAATGCCGCTGATGCCTTCAAAGACGGAAGCCTGGGCAATTCCCTGAGCGACCAGCCATTGCAAAAGCGTGAGGTATAGGGGGTGGCCCTGGGCATCCATTTCATCTTTATTAAGCAGAATCTGAGCCTGAAGCATCATGGTAGTTTTCAGTTTTCTGTTTAGGGTTTTCAGTTTTTGAATCAGTAAAAACCAGAGGGTAGGAACACTTGATTTTCACTCATTCTATCCTTCACCATTGACGCCTTAAAATCCAAAGCTGATGCCTTTGAGCTGCATGGCGTTTTCCGTCACTACCTGTTCGCCGGCTTTCAGACCTGAGAAAATGATCAGAGCATTGCCCGTTTGCTGACCCGTGGTAACCGAACGTCGTTCGTAAGTCAGGGGCCTGGTTTCCACGAAGAGGTAATCCTTACCCTGAATGGTCACCACGGCAGACTGCGGAACCGACAGATAATTCCCTTCGGCCAGACCAAAACGAACCGTAGCAAACATGCCCGCCTTGAGTTTTCCACCCGCATTATTGACCAGAATACGAAGCTTGATCATGCGGGTCTGAACGTCAGCGATTTCGTTGATGGCTTGCAGAGTACCCGAGAATTCTTCGTTGGGATAGGCCGTAAACGTCAGTTGACAGGATTGGCCTTTCCTGACCCGGGTGAGCTGACTTTCGGGCACTTCGCAAACCACCCAGGCCGTTTGAGGGCGGGCTTTCATTAATAATTCCGGGGGAAACCCGCCCATTTGCAGCCGGGCTTCGTGTTCAATGACAGCCGCCTGCTCGTTTTCCAGCTGGGTTTCGGCTTCGAGTACATCCCGACCCGTTCCGGCTCCGTTGGTGGCCAGGTCTTTGGCCCGGCTGACATTGACCTTCAGCGTTCGGATGTTGATGCGGTGCTGAAGCAGCTGCGTATAATGGGAAGCCAGTTCAGCATCGTTAAAAAGAACCAGATTCTGACTGGGATTTTCCTGAGAGGCCAGTACAGTAGCCGCTACCTGAGCCGGTGCTTCAAAGTGAGCTACCAGGTTACTCGTGCTGGCGGTGATGGTTTTAAAAGCCGAGGCCATTTCCTTCGTGGGTAAAGTCATGACTTTGCCGTCTTGCTCAACGGTCGGTCGTAGAAGTTCGGGTGGGGCTTTCTTTTCTGTTTTCTGGCAGGCCATTACGCTCAGGAGTAAGGCCAGAGCTGCGATCGATTGATTCATTACCATTGGGAGATTAGTCCGGAGCTATAGAGGACGTCAACAAAACTTTTTCGGTATTCAAACAGAGCATCGTAATAGGTCTGACGGGTGTCGTACCAGGTACGCTGGGCTTCGAGGTAATCCACCAGGGTGGTCGCTCCCTTTAGGTACGCATAGCGAACCGAAGCCAGGACTTGATCCGATTGCTGCAAAAGCTGCTCGTACCGCTGAAGGGTTTGCTGATGATTCTGGAAGGAAGACAGAGCGGTTCTTAACTCGATACTGATGCGTTTCTGAAGAAAAGTAACCTGATCCTGAGCCTGTTGATGAAGAATTTTAGACTTCTGAATTTCTCCCTGATTGCGGCTGAATACCGGCAGTTCAAACGTAAGAAATACCCCCGCGTAGGGAATGGAGTTTTGAGGATTCCAGATGGCCCCCATTTCATTGGCGGGCTTCGCCAGAACGCGTTGAAGCTCAATATTCCGATTAGCGGCTTCCAGACCACTGCGGGCGGCCAGTACGTCCGATCGCTGGTTCTGGGAATACGTTAATAAGCTATCTACGCTGAAAGGGGAAAGCACGGGATCGTTAATGTCAAGCTGAATGCTATCGGGCTGTCCCATCTGAATGGTAAGCTCGGCCAGTTCATTCCGATACAGTTGCCGTGCCGTACGCAGTTGCAGGGCGTTCTGCGTAGAAAGCACTTTCGTCCGGGTCAGGTCCGTCGTACTAACTACCTGATTGCGGAGCCGCACCCGGTTGAGATAGACCAGGCTATCCAGATTAATCTGGGTTTGTTCCAGAAGGGTAACCTTCGTAGAGGCATACCAGGCATCCAGCCACAAAAGAGCCGCATCGCGAAGCACGTTTCTGGAGGTTTCCTTGACATTATTAGCGGACAATTGCGTAAGCCCCTGAGCCAGACTTACTCGTCGGCTGCGTTTACCGTAAATATCAAATTCTTTGGTAAGCTGAAGCCAGAACTGCCGATTCTGGCGACTCAGGAATGTTCTGTCCGTGGGTAGGTGCTGAGGTGAGAGCTGAACAAGCGTTTGGTTGTTCAGGAAAGGATTGCTCTTCAGTCCGGCCGTAATCTCGTCCGACTGAGTAGCTGCAATGTCCTGACTTTGTAACCGGAGGGTAGGGTTACTTTGACGAACCTGTTCGAGGGTTTTGCGAAACGAGTACAGCGTCTGGCCCCAACTGGAGCTCACAACGAGCCATACTAACCCAAGGGTCAGTGCCGGTATTCTCATGTACGTATCAAGTTTTTGGGGTAAAAAGTCAAAGCCATTCGCTCCTGGAAACGTAGCGAAAAAATCTGACTGCAAGGCTAAGACGTTAAGGGGTCGTTAAAGTCAAATGTTCGTGCAGCATCGTTTTCAGAAGTAAAAGGTGGTCTTTGCATAAGCTTGACGGGTGATGAAATCCGGAGGAAAAGCAATAAATACGTTTGGGGGGCAATTAGCGTCGGTAAAGAGAGCAGATTTACATTCGATACGCAACAGCAGGAGATTAGAAGCGTATTAAAAAAAGGAAGACAAGCCGACTGCGGGGAGCTGGATGAACAGGCCGGATGTTCAAAACCTATACACCTCCGGAAAGAACATGGGGCTTCAGTAAGGCACAAAAAAAACGGCATTGACTTAGTCAATGCCGTTTTAAACAAGGTGGTAAAGGGCGGGTTCGAACCGCCGACACACGGATTTTCAGTCCGTTGCTCTACCAACTGAGCTACTTCACCTTATTTTTTGTTCCCGCCTCTCGTGTGATTTGGGACTGCAAAAGTAGTGACTGAAACAGGCGAATGCAATACTTGGACAAAAATATTTTTCAAAAAAGTTATTATCTCCTGACAATCAGCGAATAAAATTTTAAAAAAAATCTAAAAACCAGTAGATATAGAAAAGTTGCTAGAGCAGAACTATCCCCGTATGTTTGCAGGCATTCTGGGATACATCTACTTGGATCACCTCCGGTGAAAAACGATCACTGATCTTATCATTATTCACAAAAGAAGCGTATTAGTTAAGTCATGAATATCATTATTCCTATGGCGGGGATGGGCAAGCGGATGCGGCCTCACACGCTGAGCATCCCTAAACCACTGATTCCTATTGCCGGAAAACCCATCGTACAACGATTGGTTGAAGATATCGCCAAAGTTTGTGCTACACCCATTGACGAAATTGCCTTCGTTATTGGCGATTTTGGGCAGGAAGTGGAACAACGCTTACTGGCCATTGCCGAATCGGTTGGAGCCAAAGGCCGCATTTGCTATCAGCATGAACCGCTGGGAACGGCCCACGCCATTTTATGCGGAGCCGAAAGCCTGAAAGGGAACGTGATTGTCGCCTATGCAGATACTCTTTTTCGGGCTGATTTCCGTCTGGAAACCGATCAGGATGCCATCATCTGGGTACAGGCCGTGGAAGATCCGAGTGCTTTTGGCGTCGCCCAGGTTAATGAGGCGGGTGAGATCACAGGTTTCGTGGAAAAACCTCAAACCTTCGTTTCGGACCTGGCCATTATCGGGATTTATTACTTCAAGGACGGAGAAAACCTCAAAGGGGAATTACAGTACCTGATTGACCAGAATATTAAAGTATCGGGTGAGTACCAGTTAACCGATGCCATTGAAAACATGCGTCGCAAAGGAATGAAATTCATTCCCGGACAGGTACAGGAGTGGCTGGATTGCGGCAATAAGCAGGCTACGGTTGAAACCAACCGCCGGTATCTGGAATTTGTCAGTGACCAGAACCTGATTCATGAATCGGTAAAACTGATCAATTCAGTGGTGATTCCGCCGGTATTCGTGGGTGAAAACGCCGTCATTGAGAATACCGTACTGGGCCCTCACGTGTCGGTGGGTAAGAAAACCAGCGTGAAGGATTCAGTTATTCGTAATTCCATCGTGCAGGAAAACACCGTCATTGAAAGCGTGAATCTGGAAAATTCGATGGTAGGCAATTTCGTACATCTGACGAGCAAAGCGGCGGATCTGAGCGTAGGGGATTACAATTCCATTACGGTTTAAGCCCTTTCCGGAATCTTTACATAACGCCTGATCCTGAGACAGAGCCGGGTTAAGTATGAATACTTTCGCTGTTGAAAATTATCTTCACTGGCGAGAGTATTACTTTTATGAGGCCATTCGTTGATAATGAGAGAGATGAGACGGAGGTCAGGCGGTAATTTTTTTATAAATTCATTCGCAAGGGATTCTAACCAAAGTAGATCTTTCGAAGTTTATACTCCAGCGTTAGTTCTGCTGAGAAGTTACCCTACAGGGAGAGTGAGAAGTTAAAGCCCGCACAGCTGCCTATGAAAGCAATCGCGTTAGGGGTATTGATGGCGGTACTTAGTGTACCGGTTTCCGCCCAGAAGAAAAAGAAGGAAGCCCCCTCCACGGAACAGGTAGCCGAAGCGGAACGCGTGTTTACCGAAGGGATGAAATTTTTTGTGCAGGATGAGTTTGATCAGGCTATTCCCATTTTTGAAAAGGCTCTGGAAATGTCCCCGGAAAATTCGGGCATTCAGTTTTCCCTGGCTAAATCCTACGAAAAGAAAGGAAACACCGATAAAGCCCTTCCTTTGGCCGAAAAGGCCTTTTTGAGCACACCTGAAAATCGTTATACGGCCCTGTTGCTGGCTGATTTATACGAAAAGAAAAACAAGTTTGCCGAGGCTGCCAAGCTTTATCAGCTTCTCAGTACGCGTTACCCCGACAACGCGGAATACGCCCTGGAACTCGCCTCGCTGCACATGCAGCAGGATCAGTACCCGGAAGCGTTAAAAGCCTATGAGCGATTAGAAAAGGCTTTGGGAATTACCGAGGAAATCACCCGGCAAAAGCAGCTGGTACTTCTGAAACAGGGAAAAATCAATGAAGCCGTCAGTGAGGGTCAGCGTCTGATCAATTCGGATCCGGGCGAGGTAGAGTATCTGGTCGAACAGGCCGAGCTGTTAATGACCCACGACCGTTCAAACGACGCCATTCCGGTCCTGGAAAAGATTCTTCAGTTACAGTCCAATAATGCTCAGGCTCATATCATGCTGGCCGAGCTTTACCGCAAGAAAGGTGATCTGAAACGCTGCAATGAAGAGCTTGCCAAGGCGTTTTCTGATCCTTCTCTGGATGCCACCACCAAGGCCCGGGTGCTGACCAGCTATATTGCCATGCTGCCTCAGGAGACGCAGAACGAAGAGGTGCTCAAGTTTGCTAAGGCTCTGGTGGAAAGTCACCCCGAGCAGGTTCAGGGACACGTCATTCTGGGGGATCTTTTATCGCAGCGCAATGACAAGGCTGCCGCCCGGGATAGTTACATCAAAGCGGCCCGGCTGGATAAATCGCTGAATGCAGTCTGGCAACGGGTGATTCAGCTCGACGGAGATTTAAACCAGATGGACAGCGTAATCACTCACTCGGAAGAGGCTCTGGAGGTTTTTCCCAATCAGGGCATTTTCTGGTACGCCAATGGTTCGGCCTATCTGGCTAAAAAGCAGTATAAGAAGTCAAGCGAATCCATGGAAGAAGCCCGTCGTCTGACGAGCGATCCTCAGTTACTGGGTTTTATTCACGCTCAGCTGGGCGATGCTTACAATGCCATGGGAAAATTTGAAGCTTCGGATGCTTCTTACGAAGAAGCCCTGAAGCTGGATGCGAATAATGAGCATGTCTTAAACAATTACGGTTATTTTTTGTCTCTTCGGAAAGCCAAACTCGATAAGGCGGCTGAAATGACGAGCCGACTGGTGAAGCTGTTTCCGGCCAATGCAACCTACCTGGATACGTATGCCTGGGTATTGTTCGTCAAAGGAGAGGTGGCTGCTTCGCGTAAGTTACTCGAGAAAGCTACCCAGCTCGATGCGTCCAATGCCACCATCTGGGAGCATTACGGAGACGTACTTTTTCAGTTGAACGAAAAGGAAAAAGCCCTTGAACAGTGGAAAAAAGCAAAATCGCTGGGCCCGGCTTCAGATCGACTGGAGAAAAAAATATCTACGGGATCCATTTAAAGATCTCCGGAAAAGAAGAACGGTTGAAGCAATGAAATACTGGATCCTTAGTGCGTTAGCCATTACCTGTTTGTTGAGCAGCTGCAAGCGGCATAAAATGCAGAAATCAGCTACGGCAATCGTCGTGGACACGCTGAAAAAAGGAGAAATAGCGGTTCTGGCTCCCGAAGGAAAGGAGTCGGAAAAGCTCAGTTTTACGATAAAAGACGTTGATTTTTCTTACCTGACGACGCGTTCCAAAGTAGGTTTCAAAGCGGGAGGTAGCGGCATTGACAACGCAGATTTGTCGCTTCGCATGAAGAAAGACAGTATCATCTGGTTTACGGCGGGACAATTCGGAATCACCGGAGCCCGGGGGCTGATCACGCGGGACAGCGTTACCATCGTCAATGTACTGGACCGGAGTTATACGCAAATGAGTTTTAGACAGTTGAGTGCCCGGTTCGGAATTGAGCTTACCTTTGATCTTTTGCAGGCCATAATCACCGGAACCATGCCCTGGCAAGCAGAGCCGGTGGCCGTCACTAAAGAAAATCAAGTGTATCTGGTGCGTCAGCAGCAGCAGGATTTGGGGATCACTAACCGAATTAATGCGGAAACGGGTAAGCTGATGGAGGTGAAAGCCGTGCAGGGTAGTCGAAGTCTGGAGCTGGCTTTTTCTGATTTCAGTGCTCTGCAGACGTTTTTGTTTCCCTTTACGAGTCAATTACAGCTCGAGGCCCAGATGCCCGGTGGAAAAACGGCTCAGACCCGGGTGGACCTTCGGCATAAAAAAGTGGAGCTAACCCAGGAGAAGCAAAGCTTTCCCTTTAGTATTCCTTCTAAATATACCCGCAAGTAAACCCGGAAACTTCCGGACGATCAAGTGGTTTTAACCTATTTGCATTTTACTATTTTGCGTACCCCCAAGCGTCACTCTATTTGGTATCGGCTGTCCTCTCTGGTGTGTATCGGAGTAGGACTTTTCCTGTTTTTGTCGGCAGTGCCGGAGGCATTGGCCCAAAAGGCAAAGAAAAAAACAACGCAGCGTCAGCAGCCAGCTAAAAAAACGGCTTCGAAGGCTCCGGCGAAAAAGGCTCAGAAAGCTCCGGCGAAAACCAGGCAGCAAACGCCGGTTGGTAAACCGGCTGCTAATCGTCGTCCGGTCAGCCGGAAATCCACCCAGAGCGGTGACGACGAAGTCGTTATCAAGCAGAGCCGTCAGCAACTGGAGGCTGAAAAGCGTCGCAATCAGGAGCGCATCTCGGAAATTAACCGGGTGCTGGATCAGACGGCTACCAAGAAAACGGCTACGCTGACGGAGCTGAAAGCCCTCAACAGCAAGATTGAAACCAAAACCAAACAGATTGATCTGCTCTCGCAGGATTTATCGCTGTTAGGAACGGAAATGAAGGGGCTGGCTGTGCAGTCGTCTAAATTGTCCAGAGACCTGAAAAGCCTCAAAAAAGAATACGCTGCGATGGTTTTTGCGGCCTCTAAAACGGCCAATACGTACAACAAGCTCAGCTTTTTATTCTCGGCCAATAGCTTTAATTCGCTGGTCATGCGCTATCAATACCTGCGGCAGTACACGGAAGCCCGCCAGACCCAGGCCCGGCACATTGAGCAGGTTCGGGGTGAACTGAATACCAAACAGCAAACCATTAAGTACAAGCAGGTTCGCCAGAAAGACGTATTACAGGCTCAGGTGAAAGAAAACGAATCCCTGGAAGCTACCAAACAGCGGCAGGCCGTAGTCGTTACGGAGCTAAGCAAGCAGGAAAGTACGCTCAAGTCAGAGTTAACCGAACGCATGCGAACCATTGAGCGGCTGGATAATACGATTCGGGTGGTCATTGAACGCGAAATTCAGCGGGCCGCCCGCGAACGTGAAGAACGCCTCAGACGCGAACGAATTGCCCGTCAGCAGGCCGAAGAACGCGAGGCCGCTGCCCGTGCCCGGGCTGAGGCCGCCGCTAAGGCCGCGGCTGCTCCAACGCCCGAAAAAGCGAAGGAAATTATTGAAAAGGCTGACGAAGCTCTGGCCAAGGCTCCTTCGGCTGAAGAAGTAGTCAAGAGTAAAGCCGAAGCGAAAGCCATTGCCGCGGCTCCTGAAGCGGAAGTGGGAGCAACCTTTGGCTCCTCGCGGGGACGGCTGCCCTGGCCCGTACGTTCGGGCTATATCTCCGGACACTTTGGTGTGCACTCACCCATGCCCGGTATTTCCATGCGAAATCTGGGGGTAGATATTGCTACAAACATAGGCGAACCCGTTCGTGCGGTCTACGACGGAGTCGTACTTAACGTAACGTCCATGAGTGGGGTAGGGTACGTCGTCATCATTCAGCACGGGGATTATTTCACCACGTATTCAAAACTGGCCAGTGCCTCGGTCTCGCAGGGACAGCGGGTCAACGCCCGGCAGGTGATTGGAACTGCCAAAGCGGACCCGGACGGAGGAGCCGAGATCAACTTCCAGATCTGGAAAGGAAACGGTAAACTCAATCCGGAAGGTTGGTTAGCGGGTAAATAATCAGAATAGCCAGAAAAGCAAAAAGCCGTCCCTGTCCGTAGACAGCGGGCGGCTTTTTACTAGGTGGAAGTAATTATTTTTTAGAACCTTTTTCGATATTCTCAATTATCTTTTCCAGCAGTGTCGCATCGGCATTGGGAAAATCTGAATCTTCTCTGGTTTCTACGCTGGAAGGTTCTTCCTGATTACCTTCATTGTTGAGTTGAGGCTGGGGCTTGGGAGTAACTTTACTCCGTTCTTCATTACTATTCATGGTCGTAAAGGTTTACTTGTTACATCAGTAAGACTAAAAAACCATACCCCGGCTTAATGGGGGGTAGAATTATTTACTCACCAAAGCCTTCAAAAGGCATTCATCCAGCGATCTCACCCTGATTCTCCTTACCAGCGGTGTTTTTGAAGGAGCTTTCCTTGCATTGAGCTTAGGGCCGATTACAGGCGATCAGCTAACCAGAACCAGGCATTGATGCTGTTGGACATAGAACGGTGGTTAGCCAAACGGTTGCCCAGCTTTGCTTAGGATCATTCGACTCCTGGCATCCCTTCAGCTACCCATAATCAGATTGCTGTACTGACTTAGATGAGTTCTACAGAATTATTTTTATTAGAAAGTGATCTGGTATTTAAAATCCTTTTTAAAATCAAAAATATTTACTTAAATAAAATATTTATAATTAATAAATACTGAACAATCACCGATTTTAATCGCGATAATTCAATCATTAAAAAATACCCCCTAAATGTTGGTATATTGTACTTTATCGAGAAAATATGATCTCATGTAAAACACTTTAAAGCTTAGAGTTGCTGGGAATAATCAGTAATAAGTTGCTCATAATTAAAGATTTAATGGTTGATTTACTTGGTATGAGCTTTTATATAAAGCGTGAGGTTATCTGCTTTCATAAGATTAATAAGTAAAAAAATACTCAATTGTGAATTGGATTTTATTGTTAATTAACAATCCAGCAGTGCAAGCGAAGTATTTCTTTTATTAGCTTATTTAAGTAGAGATGGTATAAGGTATCTCTACTTAAATAAGCTAATGATACTGGGTTATGAAGACAGAATTATTCACCTTTTATAAACCCATTTATGTCAAAGCTTTTTCCAGACGCTTCGGAGACGGGCCTGCGTGCCTCTCTGGGCCGTCGTACTTTTCTTCGTTTTGCGGGAATATCTTCCGTATCAGCCCTTACCTTGGCCACTCTGGCCTGTGACGATCACAGACCTGCTCCCCTGAATGGGGCCGTAGATTTAGGAGCCGGAGACGTAGGCATCATGAATTTAGCCTACTCTCAGGAACAGTTGGAAGTGGCGTTTTATTCGCAGGTAGTTCAAACGCCCTACAGTGGGATCACACCCGAGGAACTTGCGTTTTTCACCGACCTGCGGGACCGCGAACGTACGCACCTGGAGTTGTTTAAATACCTGCTGGGCGACAAGGCCATTCCGATGCTGACGCCTAACTTCTCTTCGGTGAATTTCAGTAGTCGCGAAAGCGTGCTCAAGACGGGGCACACCTTCGAGGATCTGGGCGTAGCGGCTTTGAACGGAGCTGGAAGATTGGTGACGGATATGGAATTACTGGCTCTGTCCGGAAAAATCGTTTCGGTAGAAGCTCGCCATGCGGCCCTACTGCGTGATTTACTGCATCCCAAATCTCCGGCCCTGGGTTTTGCCGGTGATGATATCATCACGACGGATACGGGTCTGGACCGGGCCTTTCTCCCGCCTCAGGTAGTGATGATGGCTCAGCCCTTTATTCAGCAAAAAATCTCTGCTGAACGTCTGCCCAAGGCGTAAGGCTCGGGATTAGCGGGCCGTTAGCCCGGGTGTTTCTTTATACTCTTGCATTCTCTGAACGAATCAGTCCATGAATATTTTTCAACTTTTTTCTGATATAGAAAACGTCGATGCCGACGCTTCTGATAAACTTTCGTATTACTCCCGTCGCTATTTCCTGCGAAAAGGCACGAAAGCTGCCACGGCGGTGGCCTTGCCCGTTGCTCTGGCTTCCATTACGCAGGAGGCTTTTGCCCAATCGACGGAGGTACAGGAAGTACTCAACTTTGCTCTGAAACTGGAATACCTGGAGGAAGACTTCTACCAGCGGGCTCTGTCTCAGGCTACGTTTGATTTCGGGGCGGATCGTCCGGTTTTCGAGCAGATTCACAAACACGAAGCCTCGCACGTAAAACTCCTGCAAACGGCTCTGGGAGCGGCAGCGGCTCCGAAGCCTGCCCTGAAATACGACGCTTTCCCGGACGTATTCAGTAATTACCAGACGTTTTTAATCGTAGCTCAGGCCTTTGAAGATACGGGCGTTCGGGCTTACAAAGGCCAGGCTCCCAAACTCTACAAGTTACCGGAACTGACGACGGCTCTGCAAATTCACGCCGTGGAAGCCCGCCACGCCGCGGAAGTTCGCCGCCTGCGGGAAGGCCGGGTCTGGGTAACCAAAAATGAGAGCGATGGAGCTCCCGCCGCCGTGTATGCGGGTGAGGAAAATACGGTGCAGAAAGTAGACGTTCGCACGCTGGGCCCGGGCTTCTCGGACATCGTGGTGACCGAAGCCTTCGACGAACCACTAACCAAAGAAGCCGTTCTGGCGATTGTACAGCCTTTTGGTGTGGTATAAAATCGGCAGCTTCTGATAAAGAGCTCTTGGCTGGAAATTCTTTCTGGCTTAGGAGGGGAGTTAAATACACCCATCTAACCTGTTTCTGGCTCCAGGGCCGGAGGCAGGTTATTGTTTTTCCTGCCGTTGTTGGTGTTTAGCGAAGTATAACCAATAACGATAGAGTCCGCTCTGTTGAAGGTAGGGGTCACTTGGAATGTTGGATGTAGGTCAATCTATGAGTGAAAGCAGTTACAAACTGCTTTTCATCGTTCGTTCCAAGTGACGCTCTGCAAGCTTAACACTTGAAACAGGGAGGCTAAACACCAACAACGGTAGAAAGAAGACAAATCGCCCCCCAACCTGTCATCTCGACTGAAGGGAGAGAACTTCTAGGGGGTTGGGTTCTACTTTCCTGCTGGAGAATTACCTGAGCCCTACGTAAGGTCCCTCGCTTCGCTCTGGACAGACAGGCTAGGAGGATGTGTTTTCCAGCCGTTGTTAGTATTTAGAGAAGCGTCCCCGACAACTACACAAGTGCAAGAACGAAGGAAGGTTATGGAGTGGCGGATTCATTGCCCAAACCCGCCACTCCATAGATCGAACTTAAATAGCCGCTTCGGCCGATTCAGGAACCGTCATGCCTTCCGCGGGATCGACTTTCCCAAACCATTTCATCCGAATTTTTTCATTGATGTAATACAGACAGGGAACAATGATCAGCGTTAAGACCGTCGAGAAAATAACCCCGTAAATGATCGTCCAGGCCAGAATATTCCAGAAGACGGCACTATCTCCGCCGACGACAATATGAGGATTGAAATCGGAAAAGAAACCAGCGAAATCAACCGTTAAGCCTACGGCCAGCGGAATCAGTCCCAGAATAACGGCCGAAGCCGTCAATAACACGGGCGTCATGCGAATGCCTCCGGCTTCAATGATAGCCCTTCGCAGGGGGAAGCCCCGCTGCCGAAGTTCTTCGGTAAATTCAATCAGAAGAATCCCGTTTTTAATCACAATTCCGGCCAGAGCGAAAATACCCACGCCCGACATAATCACCGAGAAGCTCTGATTGAAAATGGAGAAGCCCAGCAATACCCCAATCAGCGAAAGCAGAATGGTACTGAAAATAATAACGGGCTTCACGGCCGAGTTAAACTGCGTGGCCAGTACCAGATAAATCAGCATGATGGCCCCCAGAAAGGCAACGCCCAGAAAGTCCGTAGTTTCGGCCTGAGCTTCCTGCTCACCGCCCAGCTGGATGTGGTAGCCATTGGGCAGTTCCATCTGATTCATGACCTGCGTGATTTGCAGGTTAATGGCGTTGGCATTGGCTCCGGGCACGACATCCGAACTCAGGGTAATGACCCGTTGCTGATTCTTGCGGTTAATCTGGCTGTACGTGGTGGAGTAACTGATATTGGCTACGGCCGATAAGGGAACCTTACGAAGCTGACCGCCCATGTTCATGTCCCGGTAGACGATTTCCTGACTCAGTAATCGCTCAATCTGGGAACGATCATCGGGTTTCAGGCGGAGCATAATGGGATACTCATCCTTGGAATCACGGAACTTACTGATCTCCAGACCGAACAAGGCCGTCCGGATGGAACCCGCAATCTGCTGGGAGCTGATGCCTTCCCGCTCGGCTTTGATGCGGTCAATCTGAACGATGATTTCGGGCTTATTAGTAATCAGATCGGACTTTAACTGATCAATTCCTTCAATGCCGGCTTCCTTAATTTTCTGCCGGAAATCTTTTTCGATTTGCATTAAAGGTTCAAAGTCATCGCCCGAGATTTCAATCTGGATGGGCTTACCCGTAGCCGGGCCGTTCTGTTCGCGTTCCACCGAGATTTCCGTTCCGGGAATGCCCTGCACCGCCGTCCGGATTTTCTCCAGCATAGCCTGTGAGGATACGCCGTTTCGATCGACACTTTTAACAAAGGCAACGGTCACTTTCGACTTGTGCGGCGTGTCCGAGCGGTCGGGGTTGAAGGGGTCGCCCGCGTTTTTGCCTACGTTGGAAATAACCGAGTTCACGGCTCCCATCGCTTTATTATCCTGAAGAACCTTGAAAACCCTTCGCTCAATCTCCTTGGTGGTTTTATCCGTTACCAGAGCGTCCGTCCCTACGGGCATAACGTTGTAAATGTACACGTAATCGGGCTCGCCGCTGGGGAAAAACACGACTGCTGGCTGACGAATCGCTACGGCGATGAAAGAAATAATGAGCAAAACCACGGCTGCCAAAACAGCAAACACCGGACGATACCCCGTAATCACCCAGCTAATAAGGTTTCGGTACCCATGCTGAAGTTTAGGAAGCATTTTTTCCTGAAAAGGCACTAGAATCCGGGGCGTAAGGATGAAATGATTGAAGTAATAAAGCAGCAACAGGAAAATAAAGAAGTTACCTACCCCCCGGTGAATGAAATAACCGGCCAAAGCCACGACCAGCAGGCTAATGGTGGGTTTAAATAACTCCTTGCGGTGATTGACTTCTACGTGGGCTCCGTGCTGATCGTCGTGGCGTTGCATGAAACTTACCGCGAAAACCGGGTTCATCACGTAAGCCACAAACAGCGACGCGAACAGCGTGATAATCAGGGTAATGGGTAAAAACTTCATGAATTCACCCACAATGCCCGGCCAAAACAGAAGCGGGAAGAAGGGGGCAATCGTGGTGAGCGTTCCCGAAAGAACCGGCACGAATACTTCCCCAGCAGCGGCTTTCACGGCTTGCTTAATGTCCCAGTCTTTGTGCTGATTGAAAAGGCGGTGGGTGTTTTCGATCACCACAATCGCGTCATCAACCACAATACCCAGACCCAGCAGGAAGGCAAATAATACCAGCGTATTCAGCGTAAAAACCGAACCGATCAGCGGTCCCACCAGCGGAAAACAGACAAAGGCCACGAGCGTGGAAAGAGGCACGGAAAGTCCCACGAAAATGGCGTCCCGAACGCCCATGAAGAACATCAATACCAATACCACGAAGATAAAACCGAGGATTACAGTATTAATCAGATCGTGAATATCGGCCTTGGTCCGCTCGGACTGATCGGCGGTGATAATGACGCTGAGGCCCGCCGGTAACTGATTGGCTTTGTAATCCTCAATGATTTTTTCGATGCCTTCCGAGGCGGAAATCAGGTTGGTACCGGCCCGTTTGATCACGTTCAGCGTAACCACGGATTTGTTGTTGAGACGGGCAAAATCCTGCCGTTCTTCGTAGCTGTCTTCCACCTGAGCCACGTCGCCTAAGCGAACGGTAGCTCCTGTAGAGGTACGGATCTGAAGTTCCCGCATTTGGGCTACGTCGGTGAATTCGCCCTTCACGCGGAGGGTTCTTCGTACGTTACTGACGTTCAGTTCGCCACCGGAAATATTGATGTTCTCCCCCTGAACGGCCTGCTGAATGTCGTAGAAGGTCAGGCCCGAAGACTGCATCCGGGCCAGATCCACGTTGATCTGAATTTCCCGCTCCAGGGCTCCGACAATATCCACACGACTGATTTCCGGTAATCCTTCAAAGGCGTCCTGTAAATCTTCGGCGTAATCCTTGAGCTTTTGCAGGGGGAAATTACCCGCCAGGTTGACGTTCATAATCGGAAACTCGGAAAATTCCACGTTCTGGGCCGTCGGACCCGCATCGAGCTTGACGGGCAAATCCTGCTTGGATTTATCAATGGCATCCCGCACCCGTTGCAGGGCTACTTCGGAGTTAACTTCCGGCAAGAACTCCACCAGAATGACCGACACGTCATTGAGGGCATTGGATTTCACCGACTTCACCCCGTTCAGCGATTTTAACTGCTTTTCGATGGGTTTATTAATCAGGTTTTCGATGTCCGCCGGAGCCGTGCCGAAGTAAACGGTGTTGATGTAAACCTGGGGCACTTTAATGTCCGGGAACTGTTCCTTGGGCAGGTTGCTGTACACCAGCCATCCCGTCAGGGTGATGATCACCGTGAAGATGTAAACGGTGGTTCGGTTTTCCACGCACCAGTTGGTAAAACCGAGGGTTTTATATTCCTCAAATTTCATTTCGAATCCAGGTTAAAGAGCCAATTAGTAACTAATAGGCTGTCCATCGGTCAACTCCTGATACCCAACGGTAATCAGTTCATCACCCGCCGACAGACCTTCCGTGATTTCAATTTTGCCGTTATAGCTCAGCCCCGTTTTGACGGGTCGGGCCTTGGCGATTTTCTTGCCACCTTCCTCAACGGCCACGTAAACGACCTGCCCGTTTTCAGTATTCTGAATCAGATTTTGCTCGATGACCAGAGCCTGCGGCTTGGTAACGTCGTTGATAAGCATCTGAGCCAGCATATTAGGTTTGAAATCTTTACCCGAAGGCAGCGTGGCTTCAATGGCAAAGGTTCTCGAAAGCGGGTCAACGGTATTGGAAACGAAGGTGATCTTCGCCTTGATTTCCTTGTTAACATCGGGAAGTTTGATCGTTACGGCATCGCCGCGGCGGATGTTGGCTACGTAGGTATCGGCTACTTTACCGACTACTTTCAGACTACTCAGGTTGACAATTCGCATCAAAGGCACGCCGGGTGTCGCCATCATGCCGACTTTGCCGTCTACCTGATCCACCGTTCCGGCAATGGGAGCCGAGACGCGGGACTGGTTGAGCTGAGCCTGAAGCGTAGCAATGCGTTTCTCAAGGGCTTCTTTGTTATTTTTCGCCTGTAAATACTGGATTTCCGTGCCGATCTGCTGGTCCCATAGTCGCTTTTGTTTGTCATAAAGCGTTTGAGCCAGGGAAAGCTGGTTTTTGGTTTCTTCAATGGATTCCCGCAGGATGGTATCATCAATGCGGGCCAGCGTTGTTCCTACGCTGACGGCATCGCCTTCCTTGACATTAATGGCCTTGATGACTCCGGAGGCCTGAGGACTGACCTGCACGTTGTTTTTGGCATCTACGCTGCCCTGCACTTCAATCATGTGTTCAAACGTGCTGGGTTGCAGCGGCTGAACCGATACGGCTTTGATTTTCGCTTCCTCGGCTTTTTTAGGATCCAGCTTGGCAATTTCGCTTTCCAGCGTTTTGATCTTACTGTTGAGATCCGCCTGTTGCGTTTTTAACTCGGCTAATTCTTCCTTTTTGCCTTCCAGGCCTTCTTTTTTGGGTGAGCAGGCTACCAAAAGGGCCGTAAGAATGTATAGGTACGTGACTTTCATAATCAATAGTTTCTTGGGATGACAGGAGATAAGGGTTATTCGGCGTAGAGTTTTCCGGCGGCTTTATCCAGATCCACTTTCGCGACGATGGCATTGTAAAGGGCCGTGTAATAATTGGTCTGAGCTTCGCGGAAACTGGCTTCGGCATTGATGACTTCGATGTTGGAGCCTACGCCTTCGCGGTATTTGATCTGCGTTACCCGCAGCACTTCCTGAGCCAGATCCAGGTTTTTCTGCTGCTCCTGAAGCGTAAACCAGTAGTTGCGAAGCTGAATTTCGGACTGGCTGAGTTGCAGGTCGATACTCTGCTTTAAAAGCTCCATGTTATTCTCCACTTTCAGCAGATTACTGCGGGATTGCGAGAGTTTATACCGACGCGTAAATCCATCAAAAATGGGTACGTTTATGGCAAAGCCAATCGAGCCAGCATCCAGCCAGGGACGGGTAATGAAACGGGCAATGCTCTGTCTGCCGTTGAAGTACCCGTAATTGCCCTGTAAAGAAAGCGTAGGCCAGAGGCTTTTCTGAACGTTTTTGACGTCAATGGCCTGCAAAGCCCGCTGGGTTTCCAGCGTAGCGTATTCGATGCGGTCTCCGTACTGGAAAGGTCGCTTCACGGCCTGAATCATTTCTTCGGAAAAAGGAAGTTTGGCTAGTTTTTCGCTCAGTTGCAGGGGTTGATCCAGGGGATAACCCATCTGATACTTCAGCAGAATATAGGCCAGATCCTGAAGCCGCTGCACATTTTGCTGTTCCGTCACCAGGTTGTTTCGCTGCACTTCAATGCGTTGTACATCGATTTTCTCGACGAGCCCTTCCAGATTCGAAGCCTTCGTATCCCGAAGCAGAGTATCGAGCCGGTGCACGTTTACGTCCAGCAGGTTCAGCCGCTCTTCGTTAACCAGCACGGCGTAATAAGCCTTCGTGATGTTTTCTGCGACGGTAATCTTACTAGCCGTAATGTTTTTGTTAGCCAGGTCCGTATAGACTTTAGCCGCTTTGAGCCCCAGCAAATACGAGTTACTGAACAAAAGCCAGTTCAGGTTCGCTACGGCACTGGAATTGTAGCGCACCCCGCCAAAGGCCAGAGCCAGCTCTTCATCACCCGGCGGAGCGGGTTCTCCGGGAATGAAGCTCATGCCCGGAGGCATGAAAAAAGGCTGGGGTTTAATGGTATGCGAAAGGCCCAGTGCTACATTCGCCTGAGGGAGGCCCATGGCCTTGGTTTCGCCAATGCGGGCTTTGGCAATTTCGAGATCCAGCTGGGCACTGGTTACATTACGGTTGTTTTTAAGGCCGTATTGCAGGGCTTGCTGGAGCGAAAAGCTGGACTGGGCATAACTGCCGTAACTCCCCCAAAGGATACACAGCAGGAAGCCCCATCGGTAGAGATAGAGTTTTTTCATTGGGAATGGTGGTCTTGCATACTTTAGAAGAATCACTAAAGTGTTGCCTCATAAAAGGTGAACGATGGTAAAGGAATACGGCTTTTCGCCTGAGAAGCGATCTGGCCACGGGGTACGTTGGCTTACCTGAGGAGTAGACGTAATAGGTGTGTAGAACTCCTGGTAATAGTCAACAAGCAACGGTTTAGTGAGACAAGTAATCAACCTTAAGGTCTTATCAGGCCGGGGGGCCAGTCTAAGGGATGGCAGGTAGTCAAGCAGGGATGATACAAACATCTCCCGGAAAAATTTCGCACACTACCGCTTTGGGTGGAACGGGGATTTTTCGGGATGGACTCCGAAGAATAGTACGGTCTGAAAGGCCTAGGTTCGCAGGTGAACAAGAGCACAACAGAAGATCGACGTATACATAGAGTTGAGGCGTTAGAATAGTTGGCTGAATCGGTTCGAAAGTTCGTGATTATTCTTAAAAATCAATGGGTTAGGCTGGATTATTTATTTAAAATGTAGCTTTATTAAGCGACCTGAATATCCTTACCCGAAAGTAAACAGCTCTAGGATAAGTTTGAGTGTTAAATTTACTCAGAATGGCTTACGGACTCAAAGGTAAAAGCCCGGACTGACAGCCCTATGTCAGCAGTGATTATGAATGTATGAATTATAATAAGACAGGAACATGGCGGATTGGATTCAACTGCGGGTAAAAGCGATTGTGGAGGAAACCCCGGAAAGTAAAACCTACGTTCTTGAACGAACGGATCACCAGCCCTTACCTTACGAAGCCGGTCAGTTTTTAACGCTGGTACTGAAGTATGAGGGGCATGAAGTCAGACGTTCGTATTCACTAAGTTCTACCCCCGGAGTAGACCCGGACCCTAAGCTGACCATCAAGCGGGTCGTTAATGGAGAAATCTCCCGCTGGCTCCTGCGAACCCTGGAAGTCGGGTCGATTCTGGAGAGTTTGCCTGCTTCGGGCCGCTTTACGCTTGGGGCAGCGGTATCCGAAAGATCCGATGTTTTTCTGCTGGCCGCCGGCAGTGGAATTACCCCCGTTTTTTCCCTGTTGAAAGCCGTATTAACCCGACATCCGGATCGCCGGGTTATACTGATTTATAGCAATCCCAATCGGCCAGCAACCATTTTCCAGACGGAACTTGAGCACTGGCAGCGGCAATACCCGGACCGTTTGATGATTGAATACCTCTGGAGTAACCCCGGGGGAGACACCGTAGGCCGCAGGCTCAATAACACCTTACTGGAAAAGCTCGTCAATCAGTATCATCAGGCCCGTTGGGGAGCTCCTGAATTCTACGTCTGTGGTCCTGAAGATTACATGCGGCTGATTCGCATCGTTCTCATCTTTATGGGTTTTGAAGGAGACTCGATCAAAAAAGAAAATTTCGTTATTCCGGTTTCTGCTCCTCCCGCTCCCGAAGGCTTTGGCGTGGCCTCCCGGGTAACCCTTCAGTACCGCGATCAAAGGCATGAATTAGCCGTAGAAGCTGGAATGTATATTCTTACAGCAGCTCTGAAGGCAGGTCTACCCTTGCCTTACAGTTGCCGGGGTGGCCGTTGCAGCACCTGCGTGGCTCGCTGCGAAAGCGGACGTGTAAAAATGACAATTAATGACGTGTTAACCGAACGTGAACTCGCTGAGGGTGAGATTCTAACCTGCACGGCACTGGCCGAAACCAGTGAAATTGTGATTAGGGTAGATTAAATTTAATTTTTTGGCCTGTGCATGAGTTGAAATACAGCTTTAGCTACTTTGATTTGTAGTTGTTTAAGTCTCACATTTCAACGTTAACATGAAAAAACCTCTTCTTGGGCTATGGGCTGCCGGATGGCTTGTGGCTGGATTGAGCAGCGTAGCCTCGGCTCAGTTCGGTACCCCTGCTCAACCTGTTACCCTAACCGACATGAGTGCGTTTCGTTCCACCAATGCTGGCAATTGGAAAATTGTCGGGGACGCAGCCGCAGATCTTCAGCAGAAAGAAGTATTAACCACCAAAACCGGATCGGGCGTATTGGTAAATCAGCCCAACGATAAAAACCGGGCGAACTTACTGACGGCCTTCGAACACGGAGATGCCGACTTTGAATTCGATTTCATGATGGCCTCTCATTCCAATTCAGGTTTTTACCTGCAGGGCCGTTACGAAATTCAGTTGCTCGATAGCTGGGGCGTAGCCGTTCCTACGTACGGTGATGTAGGAGGAATTTATAAACGTCGCGAATTACCCTCAGGTCGTTTGTACGAAGGTCACGCTCCCCGCGTCAATGCGGGTAAAGCTCCGGGCCTTTGGCAACACATGGAAATTTCCTTTCAGGCTCCCCGCTTCGATGCCAGTGGCAAGAAAGTAGAAAATGCCAGAGTATTGAAAATTGTTCTCAACGGCGTTACGGTTCAGGAAAACGTAGAACTTTCCGGTCCAACGGGCGGCCCGATTTCCGAAGAAGAAGCGGCCAAAGGTCCGGTCATGATTCAGGGCGATCACGGTGCCGTAGCTTTTAAAAACTTCAAGTATCGCAACTTCAATGCTCAGCCTTTACAGCTGACGGGCAATAGTTATAAAGTGTACCAGCCCAGCAATGACGATACCTTCGCTAAAATTCCTGATTTCTCGAAGCTGAAGTCTACCAGCACGGGTAACAGCCCGGAATTAACCTGGGATGTAGCCAATCTGACGAATAATTTCGGCGTGGTTTCGGTGTCGAAAGTAAAAATTCCAACCGAAGGCGAGTACCAGTTCTTCTTATCTGCGGGGGGTACCGCTCGCTTGAAAGTCAATAACAAAGTCGTTATCTCAGAAGGTTTCGGACAGCCCGGACAGTTCCGTACGGGTAAGGTGAAACTTTCGCCCGGTGAAGCGACGGTTGAGGTAGAATACGTGAAACGCGATGAGTGGGTACGTCCCGGTCTGGCCGTTGAAGTAGAAGGTCCTGGTCTGCGTCATGCGACCTTAACGGCTGCCTCTTCCCTGTTGACCAATCCTGCTACGGACCCTATTCTGATTGACGCCCGTGAAGCAACCATTACCCGGAGCTTCATGGATTTATACACCAAAGAAGGTCGCCGCGGTAAGCGTGTCGTTCATTCCGTTCAGGTCGGTTCTCCTCAGGGCCTGCACTACACGTTTGATCTGGATAACGGAGCTCTGGTACAGGCCTGGAAAGGTGATTTCCTGGATGCTACACCGATGTGGCACAACCGGGGTGACGGATCTTCCCGTCCCCGGGGCGTATTGGTATCGTTCAACGACTTCCCTGATTTTGCTGTACTGGGTTCTTCTTCTGCCGCCTGGAGTGATACGCTTTCGGGGAAAGAGAATTACAAGCCTATGGGTTACGACGTGGATGAAGCAGGATACCCTACCTTCCTCTATGCGTACGGTTCGACGGAAGTAAGCGATGCCATTCGCCTGGCCGACGGAAATAAGGCCCTGAGCCGGGAAATTACGGTGAAAAATCCGGCCTCAAATATGTATCACCTCGTAGCTACGGGTGAAAACATCAGCGAAGTACAGCCCGGTCTTTACGCGATCAACGACAAATCGTATTACGTACGTGTCAAAGGAGCTACGCTTCGTAAATCCGGTGATCGTCAGGAATTGATCATGCCCGTATCGGCTAATAAAATCAACTACGAAATCTTATTCTAATAAGGCAGGTGAGGCTTTTCGAAGCAATGTATCACCTACCTCATAAAGCATTATCAATGAAACGTATTCTTCAAGCGACGCTTTTGAGTCTGGGAATGGCCACGGCTGCTCTGGCTCAGGACAGCTCCCCCGCTGAAAGCGATCTCTATAAAATTGTTAAAGTAAGTACGCCCGAGGGAATCGTACTTGAAATTGGCGGGGTAACCTCGCTGCCTAACGGTGATGTGGCTGTTTCAACCCGTCGGGGCGATGTATGGGTGATTGAAAACCCCAGCAGTCCCCGGCCGCACTTCCGCAAATTTGCCAGCGGTCTGCACGAAATTCTGGGTCTGGTTTACAAAGATGGTTCTTTCTATTGTGCCCAGCGTGGCGAGTTAACCCGCCTGACGGATACCAATGGTGACGGCAAAGCCGATCAGTACCATACGGTATATGCCTGGCCTATCTCGGGTCACTACCATGAATACAGCTTCGGTCCTAAAATTGCTCCCGATGGCAGCTTCTTTGTGAGTGCCAACGTAGCCTTTGGTAACGAAGAGTGGTGGAGAGGGGAAAGTAAGGTACCTTACCGTGGCTGGGTTATGAAGATTTCTCCCGACGGCAAAATGGAGCCCTGGGCTACCGGGATGCGTTCTCCGTGCGGACTGGGCATGATTGACGGTGAACTCTTCTACACCGACAACCAGGGTGACTGGATGGGTTCAGGAGGCGTTTGGCACGTGAAAAAAGGAGCGTTCGTGGGTCACCCCGCGGGTTTACGCTGGAGTAACCTGCCCGGATCTCCCGTGAAGCTTTCGCAGGAAGAATTTTATAAAACCTACGATGAGCGTCGTCGTCGGGATGCCAACGGCCGGGCCATCAAACCCGAGAACGATGCTTCCGAGAAGAATCCTCTGCTCTTGTTTGAAGCCAAAAAGAAATTCCCGGAAATTCAGTTACCCGTCGTTTGGTTACCTCACGGTGTGCTGGGTATTTCTAACTCAGAGATTATTACCGACGATACCAAAGGAGCCTTCGGTCCTTTCACAGGTCAAATGCTGGTAGGCGATCAGGGCCAGTCGAAGATCATGCGGGTGTTCATGGAGAAAGTAAACGGAGAATTCCAGGGAGCAGCCTTTGATTTCCGTTCCGGTTTCCAGTCCGGCGTGCTTCGCATGGCGTTTGGTAAAGACAACTCCCTGTTCGTGGGAGAAACCAACCGGGGCTGGGGATCTGCCGGAGAGGCCAACGAAGGTTTACAACGGTTGGTGTGGACGGGTAAAACACCCTTCGAAATGAAGGCGGTTCGGGCCATGCCAGACGGTTTTGAAGTAGAATTTACGCAACCCATTGACGCCGCCAGTGCGGAAGATTTAGCGAGCTATAAAGTAAAAAGCTTCATCTATAAGTACCACTCGACCTACGGAAGTCCCACGATTAACGAAGAGGAGAACCCCATCAAAGGCGTGAAAGTATCCGCTGATGGACTCAAGGCCCGCATCATTGTGGATAACCTTCGTCAGTATTACGTGCACCAGTTAACGCTGGATGGAATTCGGGAGAAAAACAGTAAGTTTAGCCTGGTTCACCCTAACGCCTATTATACGCTGAATAACATTCCAACGGGTGAGAAGTTAGCTCTTTCGCAGACCAGCACGAAAAACTCGGCTGCTACTCCTGCCAAATCAGCAACGACGAAAACAACGCCCGCCAAGAATGCGAAAACGGACGTAACAAAAGCCGGTGCAAAAGCGAAAGTGCCTACGTACGAAGAAGTGAAGCCCCTGCTTTCCAAGCATACCTGTCTGGCCTGTCACAACGCGGACAAACGCCAGGTAGGACCCGCTTATAAGGAAGTAGCCAAGCGGAATTATTCCAATGAGAAAATCGTGGACCTGATTTACAATCCCAAGCCTCAGAACTGGCCCGGGTATGCTACCGAAATGCCACCCATGCCTCAGGTTCCCAAAGGGGATGCCCTGAAAATTGCGGCCTGGATTAATTCCCTCAAGAATGCTCCCGTGAGTGCTAATCCTTAATAAGAACAGGATATTCAGTGATAAAGGGTACGGCTCATCAGGGCCGTACCCTTTGTCGTTTTAAAGGGTAACTAAAAAAGCGTTACTTCCTGTGGAGGTAACGCTTTTTAGTTCAATGCTTTAGAGAAGGTTAATTTTGAAGGAGTTCCTGGTAAATCTGCCAGTATTCTGCGGCCGTGTTCTTCCAGTTGAACTGCTGAGCCCAGGCCTTAATCTGCTCGCTTTCGGCCTGTGTGTCAATGCTTTCCAGAATGCGGGTGGTCAGCATGCTGACCTGGTCGGGATCGAATCCGTCAAAGTAATGGGCGTGAGGACCTCCGATTTCGGGTAGGGAAGTGGCGTCGGAAAGAACCACATTCTTGCCAAAATGCATGGCTTCGATAACGGGCAATCCAAAGCCTTCCGCCAGAGATGGAAAACAGAATAAGTCGCAATTTTTTAGTAACCAGTACTTTTCCGCTTCCGTGATCGGGCCCGTCAGATGCACCCGGTTCTGCACACCCAGGCGTTTGGACTCATCGAGTACTTTCTGATGATAATCTTTATGATACATGGTTCCGGCAATGATCAAATCCAGATCGTTGTCTAAGAGCATGGCGGGAAGCACGTGAAAGTTTTTCTTGGGAGCAACGGTTCCGATGCTGAACAGGAAAGGGTTCTCTACGGAAAACTGGGGCTTAATGGGCCGGATGTGTTCATTGATATTACAGCCGTTGTAGATGACCTGAATCTCCTTGCCCCGCAAATCCATGGTTTCTTCGATCTCTTTCTTGACGAAATTGGAAATGGTTACAATGCGGTCAGTACGGTCAATTTTAGCCTGTAGATTCCGAATGTACTTCGCAATTTTATCAGCGGGTTTATTTTCATGAAGGAAATTCAAATCATGAATGGTCAGGACCTTTTTCGCCGAACTTCTCAGGGGAAAGTAGTTGGAATCCTGATAAGTGCCATGCCATACCGAATACTTACTGGCAAAAGGCATGGCGTATTTATGGAGTGGATTATGGCTTTTATTATAGGGATTTTCCCCAAATAAAGTAGCTTCTTTCGAAGGTAAATAAAAGCCCAGACGATGCGTTGAATGATGTTTATTAAGCATCAATGCATTTCCCAATTGGAGACAGAAATGATAAAGCCCGGTATGGGTGTGTCTCATTCGCTCGCAATCAAAAATAACGTCTGCTTTTTTAAGGGATTGGTTCATGGGTAGAGCAGAAATAGTTTCTTTCCTAGTACTGGTATCACTAAAAATTACTAAATAGACCCGGCCTCATGTTAAAAGGTTGGAATAGGTAGTTAATTCGATCAGGATTTCCGAAAATCTTAGGTTGTAAAGCCCTGATTATACGTTACTAAGGCACTGAAAAAAAAGGTAATCAGGCAATTAACTAAAAAACAAAGGGAACTGTTTTTATAATTAATTCAGCGTAAAAATCGGGGACCTCGACAATACTTACGCAAATTCCGGTCATAATGTTGCGTATACCGATCGTTTTATCGGAGTAATGAAACTGAAAATCTGACTGACGCGGCGTATAAAAAGGCTGATTGTACGTCCTGAATTGCTTATTTTTTTTCATTAAAAATTCATTCCTATCTATCAAATATCCTGATTATGATGACTTTATCAATGGTTTTGATCGCTCTGGTAGCTCTGGAACACGTCTATATTTTATGGATGGAGATGTTTGCGTGGACTACCCGCGGGAAGGCAACATTTAAAAGTTTGCCCGATCATCTTTTTGAACCAACCAAAGGCTTGGCTGCTAATCAGGGCCTTTATAACGGTTTTCTGGCGGCGGGCCTGTTCTGGTCCCTGGGTATTTCAGATCCGGAATGGTCGAAAAACGTGGCCTTATTTTTTCTGGGCTGTGTGTTCATTGCGGGAGCTTACGGAGCTGCGACGGCTTCCCGCTCCATCTTTTTCGTGCAGGGCTTACCCGCTCTGCTGGGACTGATCGTAACCTGGTTTCGGCCTTAGCCCGTGGTTTTTTCGTAGGTATTTCGAAAAAGCCACACAATTCGATTACTTAAGAAACTATATCTATGAAAAAACACTGGTTGCTGATGGGGCTGATGGCCCTGTTATCCGCTTGCGGAAATAATGAGTCTCAGGAAAATAAAGAAACGCTGGAATCGCCACCGACCGAAACGGCCGCCAGCAGTACTAAGAAAAGTACCCTTATTTTTCTGGATAAGTCCCGCAGCGTTAATGAGGACAAGGCGTTTGTAGAGAAAAAATATACGAAAGTGCTCAACTCGCTGGTGCAGGAAGACATCCGACGGGCGGGGGATAACCTCCAGGTCTGGCTGATTCATGAAAATACCGCCCGCAGCAAGGCCCTGGACTTAACCAGCCAGACAACCCTGGAAACCACGGAAGGCATGAGTCAAACGGACGTAGAGGCTGCCGAAGCCAGTTACGACCTTTCGCTTCAGCGGGAACGACTGAACTTTGCCAAACAGGTACTGGCCGAGCTGGCTACTCCTAATGTCAGCAAGAGCAGCGAGCAGACCGACATTCAGGCCAGTTTAGCGGCCATTAACGACCGTGTCAAAGAAGGCTATGACGTGAGTGTGTATTACTTCTCGGATATGGTGGAAAGCATGAAAGGCCAGGGACGCCGGGATTTTCATAAAATGCCTCCCAAATCCACGAATGAGGCCGATGCCTGGGCTAAAACGGACGCGTCGGCTCTGAAAGGAAAGTATCCGAACTTAAGCTCGGTACAGGTGTATGTGGTCCTTCCCTTTGAGCCCACTACTTCTTCCAAGGTGAATAACCCCAATGTAAGTGAATATTGGAAAACCTTTTTTGAAGAACTGGGAGTGAAGAAAATAGAAGAAAAAATCTAAAAAATAACCGTAAAAAAAGGAAGGATCAGTGCCCCGGCACTGATCCTTCCTTTTTTTACTTCTGGGCTTTGATGGTTGAAAAGCCTACGGGAGCTTTGGGAGATTCAAAATCGAAAATGGTGACATAAAGGGTAGTTTTCTTAGCCACGTTTTTCGAATCCCGGTAGGTAACCTCCAGTACTTCGATGGTGCCCTTTCCGTTGGGAGCATAGCTGGAAGCATACGGAAGGCTGCCCGTCTTTTTATACTCCACGAGTTTATTCTGTCCGTCGCGGAGTAAATCCATATAGGTAGACAGGTTCTCGTATTCGCCGGCCGGACTGGTTCCTACTTTAATGGGATTTGTTTTAGTCGTTCCGTACTTAGGATCCGTAGCAACGCCGCTTAGCTGCAACAGGGGTTTACGGTTGGCGGGTACGGGCAGCGGATTAGCACAGCTTTCTACTTTTAGTTCGGCGGGTTTCAGACCGTTACTTAACGCAGCTTTGTAATCAGTACAGGCTTTTTCCGTATTCCCCAGCAGCTCATAAACCAGGGCCCGGTTATAGTAGGCTTCCGCCATCTTGGGATCTACCTTGAGAGCGGCCGAAAAATCGCTGATGGCTCCCTGATAATCGGTGAGTTTTTTGCGGGCTACGCCCCGGCCCAGCATCGACTTTTTAGCATCAGTTTTGAAAGAGATTGCTTTTGTAAAATCGGTCACCGCATTCTCGTACTGGCGAAGCAGCGAATAAGCCATTCCCCGGCTCTGACGAACGGGATAATCGTCATTCAGAGCCATGGATTCGTTGAATAGGGTAATGGCCTGGCTAACGTTTCCCTGCTGGGCTTTTTTTAATCCCTCATCCAACAGACTTTTAGCATCCTGAGCTTGCAGGGTAAGGGTGATCAGACACAGACTTCCGACTAAAAAAGTTCTTAATTTCATAGGTAAACTGCTGCGAAAAATTTCAAAGATTTACTCAAAAACGGGAATATAAAAAGAATTAGTGTGGAGGGCTTACGCTAGATGGATGACGGGAGCCCCAACGAGTTCAGTAAGCAAGGGGGAAACGTATATGGATTTCGGTAAGGGCCGAATCCAGGTCGTTAAGTTCCTGAAAAAGCTTCCCCGGAGTTGCCCCGCCCTTGATCCCATAGATAAGTCCTGGGTTTTGATGAGTAAAGCGGCCGCTTTGGCCGCTTTACTCTCTCAGGAAGTCTCATTTTGCGGGGTTTTATCGCGATTTTCTGATTTTTTTACCGCGATTTTCGCCCCATTCCTTCGCTTTTTGCGTTGCAATAGCAAGAGCGGCGTCTTCAGGCCGTCCTTCAGCCAGCAAAGCGTTGGCAATTTCGATGGCTTTGTTACGCACGGGGGCCATGAAATTCTTAAGGGAGTCGGGATAATCGGTTTTTGTCCAGGGCATTGCTTAAACGAGTTATGGTCCGGAAAAAGAACTTAAAAAATATTCCAGGCAGAGAGGCCCGGAAGAAGGCCGGGGCGAGTATGAACTAAATGATAATTTTTTGTAAGCCTTTTTCGGCAGTATATTCGAAGGATAGAAATACCAGGCATTGAGTAAACCCTTGACATACACGGACGATACGGAACTTTGGCTTGCCTTTAAACGGGGAGAACTGCAGGCCTTTGAGCAAATTTACCGGAATCATTTTTCCATGTTGCTTTCTTATGGAAAACGCATTTCCAGTGACGTGGAAATGGTGGAGGATGCTATTCAGGATGTCTACGTAGAGCTTTGGAAGCGGAGGGAAAATCTGAAAAGCCTGCATACCATTAAATTTTATCTCTTTCGGGTGCTTCGCAATCGATTGTACAATCTTCGCCAGTCGGACCTGCTGGTAACCCAGGAAGACGTGGACTTCCCTGAGGATCGTCTTTCCGATTATTTTAGCCCGGCCATTGAAGCTAATCTGATCGAGGAAGAATCTACGTCGCTCCAGAATGCCCGCCTGAAGCAGGCCATTGGTGAGTTACCAGCCCGGCAACGCGAAGCCGTATTGCTGGCTTTTTACGATGACTTCAGTACCGACGAAATCGCCGGAATCATGGGGATTAATCAGCAGTCGGTCAATAACCACCTCAACCGGGCCTATGCTTCGCTCCGCAAGCATCTAACGGATTCCATCATCCTGCTGGCCTTTTTATTTCTGAACTAGTTTGTAGGGGGTGGCTGGCCCTTGTACCTCCAGAAGTCCAATAATTAGAAAAAATAATTTAAAAAACTGAGTTGAGAAGGCGGAGAAGCCGCTATCTCTACTAGAAACGCTCGTAGTACATGGACCAAATGCTTGACTCACAGGAAGATTTTATTAATAACGCCTCCTTCCGGAAATGGGTGAAAGCTCCCGATGAATCAAGCTCGATTTATTGGGAAAACTATGTGCGTGAGCACCCCGAGCAGCAGGAAATGATCCGTCAGGCGACGGAAGCCGTGAAACGATTAAGTCAGGCCAGTCAGCAACTGGCCGAAGTGGCCCATACGGCAGAAAAAGAAGAGGAAATCTGGCAACGCGTCAGCGAGCAACTGGTAACACCCGTGATTCGGAAGCGTTCGGTATGGGGCTGGTCCGCCGCCGCTGCCGTAGTTATCCTCGTGGGTGGAATGCTCTGGTGGAACGCCAGATCAGTTTCGGATGAATTTGAACAAACGATTGCTCAACAGCCCCTGGCTCCCTTGAGCGACTCGGTAACGGTCTACAACCTGGAGAAAAAGCCACGGCTGGTTTCTCTTCCCGACGGAAGTTCGGTGATCCTTCAGAAAGGCAGCAACCTCAGTTACGAAAATCCCTTCCCTAAAGAATCCCGCCCCGTTACTCTTTCGGGCGAGGCTTATTTTGAAGTAGTTAAAGATGCCCATAAACCCTTTACCGTATATGCGAACGGATTGGTCGCCAAGGTATTAGGAACCAGTTTCAACGTGAAAGCTTACGATCAGGATGCCAATGTGGTCGTCACGGTTCGTACGGGTAAGGTAGCCGTAACTTCTGGCAAGGCAGAACAGGAGAAAAAGGAAGCCGGGGAAAATATGATTCTGACCCCCAATGAGCAGGTCGTCTTTGCCATTAAGGAATCCAAGATGTTCCGCAGTCCGGTGAATGCCCTGGCCGAGCGGAAAACGCTGGTGATTCGGCCGCTTAATCTGGTGTTCAATGCCGTTCCGGCCGGAGATGTCTTTAATGAAATTGAGAAAGCATACGGTATCAAGGTGGTTTTCAAGGATCCTACGCTACAAAACTGCCGCATTACCACTGATTTAAAGGAAGGAACCTTGTCCCAGAAGCTGGATATCATTTGTAAAACCCTGGAAGCTACCTGGAATACAGAAGCAGAATACGTGGCCGTCACGGGTCGCGGGTGTCGTCCTTAATGATCATTTCTATATCCTAAACTTTAAACAACAGCTCTTAAACCGACCAATGCCCTAATACCTCTTGCTACAAAAAAGAAGCCAGCGGTGTCCTACCACCACTGACTTCGTGACAATCCCTTATCAAGCTGTCCTACTGCCCATCCGTCTTGACGGATGCAGGGATTTATTTGTGTTTTTCGATTTAAAAAAAACCATTTCAAATGTATGAAACAACCGTTATTTTCCAAAGAAATTGGGTGGAAGATCATGCGATTAACAGTACTCCAATTCTTTATCGTAGCCTTGTTTACCAATGTGTCGCTGGCCTTAGACAGCCGGGCACAGGAAGTATTAAATAAGAAGATTTCGGTAGAGCTTTCCAACAGAAGTGTGAGCGAAGTCCTTTCCCGCATTGAAAAGGCTGCTGACATCAAATTTTCTTATAGCCCTGATCTGATTCAGTCGCAGCGTTCGGTGACCCTGAACGCCGCTAACGAGCGTCTGGATCTGGTGCTTCGCCGCTTATTCCAGCCTCTTCAAATTAAATTTGAACTGGTAGGAAATCGCTTCATTCTGACCCGTGCCAACCGCATGGAGCCTACGTTCATTGATCGTTACATTACGCTGGTTATGCCCAGCAAACTCGAAAGCGGTCATCCCCTGATTACCGTGACGGGTGTAGTGACGGATGAAACGGGTGGGGTAGTGCCCAGTGCCACGATCTTGCTCAAAGGTACGCCTAACGTCGGAACGGTAACGAACGCCGATGGTCGTTATACCCTGAACATCCCCGATGGCAACGCTACGATCGTAGTTTCTTCGATCGGTTACGTTAGTCAGGAGATTCAGGTGGCTAATCGCACGACGATTGATGTGGTGTTAAAATCCGACATCAAGTCTTTAAATGAAGTCGTAGTCGTGGGTTACGGTACGCAGCGTCGGCAGGAGGTCACTTCTTCCGTAGCTACCATCAAAACGGAAGATTTCAACCAGGGTGGTACGCGTAGCCCACTGGATTTGATCCAGGGAAAAGTAGCCGGTCTGCAAATCACGCGTCCTGCGGGTAATAACCCGAACTCAGGAGCTTCCATTCAGTTGCGTGGAATCGTATCCATCAACGGTACTCGTACTCCTTTGGTCGTTATTGATGGTATTCCAGGAGGTAACCTGGATCTGCTTCAGCAGGATGATATCGAATCGTTTGACGTATTGAAAGATGGTTCCGCCGCGGCTATTTACGGAACGCGGGGTAACGCCGGGGTAATCCTGATTACTACCAAAAAAGGCAAAGGCGGAGCTCCTCTGCTTACGTATTCAACGTATGCTCAGCGGGAAGTCATTACCCGTCGTCCTCAGTTTTTGTCGGCTAGCGACTGGCGGGCTGCCAGACAGGATCCAAGCAATCCTAAAGCCAGCCAGATGCAGGATTTAGGAGCCAGCACGGACTTCTACGATTTACTGGTAGACAAGCAAAACATTAGTCAGTATCACAACCTGGCTCTCTCGGGTGGTAGCGGAGCGAATAGCAACTACCGCGTTTCGATGTATTATAACGAAGCCAATCCGATTGCGATTCAAAACTGGCGTCGTCAATACGGTGGTCGTTTGAGTGTATTCCAGAAATCGCTGAATAACCTGCTTTCTACGTCGGTAAACCTGGCTACCAACTTCAATAAGGCGAACTTATTAGGTGGACAGGCCGGTGACTTTGAAAATGCTCTGGGTCGTAACCCAACGCAACCATTGATTGATCCGAAAACAGGCACCTATTACGAAGAAGGCTCAACGGTGAACCCCATTGGTCGTCTGGCTCAGGAAAAACTCACCCGCGATCAGCAAACGACCTCTGCCGATGTTCGTTTTACCCTGGAGCCCTTTGCCGGATTCAAAGCCAGTGCTTTCGGAGCTGTTCAGCATGATGTACGTAACGATAATGAATACCGTCCCCGGAATTCCCGTCGTTCGATTCTGGAAAGCTTAAACGGAACACCGATTGCCGGTACGGGGTATGCCCGTAAATACAATTACGTTGAAAATTTAAGTACGTTCGAGTCTACCTTGGAGTATGAAACCAAGTTTGCTGAGCATCATGGGTTCAAAGCATTAGCCGGTTATAGTTATCAATACCAGACGAATTCATGGTTCGAAGGAGCAAACTCTGGCTTCCTGAACGATCAGTTCCAGGAAAACAACCTGGGGGCGGGTAACTTCGTTGCCCTGGGTAAGTCCAGTTTAGGATCCTTCAAAGAGGATAATACGCTGGTTGCCTTCTTTGGCCGTCTGAACTACGATTACAAAGGCAAGTACATTGCTCAGTTCATCTTACGTCGGGAGGGTTCTTCCCGCTTCGGTGCGAATAACAAGTTCGGTAACTTCCCGGCGGCTTCGGTAGGCTGGAACCTGGCTCAGGAAAACTTCATCAAATCCATCCACGTGTTTGATGATCTGAAACTTCGGGCCGGTTACGGTATCACGGGTAACCAGGGAATTCCTAACTACCGCTCACTCGTGCGTTTAGGTACGGGTAACTTCTATCTGAACGATGACGGCGTGTGGCGTCAGACCTACGGACCTACGAACAACCCGAACCCCAACCTTCGCTGGGAACGTAAGGCTGAGTTGAACGTTGGATTGGACTTTGCCTTATTTAAAGGTCGTCTGAGTGGGGCACTGGATGTCTATCGTCGCCGGACGTCGGATCTGTTAGGAGACTTTAACACCCAGTTACCTCCATACATCCAGGCTACGCTGTTTACCAACGTGGGTACCATCGATAACAACGGGGTTGAGTTAAGCCTGAGTGGTTCAGTGATCAAGAAGAAAGACTTCAGCTGGAATGTGGACTTAGTAGGTAGCACGCAGAAAAACCGTCTGGTTTCGCTGTCGAGTGATGTCTTCAAAGCTACCTTCCTGAACTTCGGAAGCATTGGAGGAACGGGTGCGTTGGGTGATGCCATTCGTACCATCGAAGGCGGTTCACTGGGTAGCTTCTACGGCAAGCGTTTCGCGGGCTTCACGCCTGAAGGTCGCTGGCTGTTCTACAAAGCTTCGGGTGAAGCCGTTACTTCAGACAAGATTGTGGCCAACGAAGATTATACCTACATCGGTAATGGTATTCCCAAGTTCCTGGTATCCTGGAATAACAACCTGCGGTATAAGAACTTTGATCTGACCGTATTCTTCCGGGGTAAACTGGGGTACGACATCCTGAACCTGCAACAGGCCTTCTTCGGTAACAAAGTCTATTTACCAACGAACGTACTGAAAGACGCCTTAGGTCGTAACAACCAGATTAACGATGCCCTCCAGTATTCAGATTATTACCTGGAACCCGGTGGCTTTGTGAAGCTGGACAACGTAACGCTGGGTTATAACTGGAAATTCAACTCTCCCGTTATCAAAAGCCTTCGTCTCTACGCAACAGGTCGTAACCTGTTGACCATTACCAAGTACCGTGGGGTAGATCCTGATATTGAAGATACAGGTCTGGCTCCGGGTATTGATGGCCGTGGCTTCTATCCACGTACGCAGTCGTACACGCTTGGTCTTAATGTTCAATTCTAATCTCGAAATTCAATGAAACGTTACTATAAAGGGCTTGCTTTTGCGGGCTTGCTGGCGATTCTCTCGGGTACGAATGCCTGTACTAACCTGGATGAGACGCTGTATAATGAAATTGACGCCTCTAAGTTCTATAATAACCGTCAGGAAATTCTGGCGGCAGTATTACGTCCCTACACGCACGCTAATGCCTGGACGGCTCCCACAGGACAAAACGGGCACTGGCGGATTACGGAGCTTTCGGGTGACCAGTTAGCCTGGCCGCAGAAAGGCCGTCACGGCTACGATGATGCCCAGTGGATTCGTCTGCACGGTCACAGCTGGTCGTACACCGAAAACACGGTTTGGAATCCTTATAACCTGATGTTTACCGGCGTTGGATTTTGTAACAATGCTCTGGGAGATTTCTCCCGCGTGGATTTTGCCAAAGTGGGGGTGAGTGAAACGGACAAAAACGCGTTCATCTCCGAATTACGCGTATTCCGGGCCTACCACTACATGAAGCTCATGGACATGTTCGGTAATATTCCCATCGTTACTACGGTTGGAACACCAGCGAGTCCTGAGACGCGTCCCCGGGCGGAAGTGTTTGCCTTCATTGAGAAAGAACTCAAGGAAAGCGTAGACCTGCTGCCTAACCTGGAGCAGAAATACATTGGCCGCATTACGAAAGCAGCGGGTTATTCCATGCTGGCGGAGTTATACCTGAACGCCGAAGTATGGTCCGGAACGCCTCGCTGGGATGATTGCATCGCCGCTTGTGATAAAATCATCAACGGTCAGACGGGTGGATTGAACGGAGCTCCCGTACTGGATGCGGATCTGGTTTCTACGTATAATAACACCAATAACAACTCGAAAGAAATTCTCTTTCAGCTGGTGTACGATGCTCAGTCAACCTCTACCCGTTGTGCCTGGAATAGTGACTTCTATCACTTCAACCAGCGTTTCATCTACGATGGTGATCAGAATGGTAACAACGGCGTTGTGGTGATTCCTTCGGCTTACGATGCCTACAGTGATAAGGATCTCCGCAGGAAAGAGTGGTTCCTGATTGGGCCTCAGTTCTATGCCTCTGACCCGACTCGTCCGGTATTAGGTACGGAAGAATACAAAGACAAGCAATTGACTTTCGTAAAAGAAATCCGTCGGGCCAGCGAAAACGGAACGGCTTCGAGCATGATCACGGGTGAAGAAAACAGCGGGGCCCGCTTTAACAAGTACCGCCCCGGCCGTCAGTCAGAAGCCAAATACTGGAGTAACGACTGGTCACTCTACCGCTTAACGGAAATTTATTACAACAAAGCCGAGGCTCTCATGCGAAAGAGCGGTGGACAGGCGACGGGTGAAGCCCTGACGCTGGTGAACGCCGTTCGCAAGCGGGCCTTCGCTGCGGCGGACTTTGTCCCTTATACCACGGCTACCCTGACGCTGGATGAAATGCTGGCTGAACGTGGTCGCGAATTCATCTTCGAAGGCAAGCGTCGGACGGATCTGATTCGCTTTGGTAAGTTCACTACGGCTTCCTGGTGGGATCATACGCCCTCGAATGATGCTAACAAGAACCTTTACCCCTTACCCCAGCGTCAGCTGGCGGCTAACCCGAACCTGAAACAGAATCCGGGTTATCCTGCTCAGTAATACGCGTCGAAAGCGTTTGGGATTCGTCCCAAACGCTTTTCCTTCAACTTCCATGATGAATAAAACCGGGCGATTGATTACCCGAACCTCATCCCGCTTTCCTCTAAAATAGTTAGAATGAGGCGTATATTTTTTTAAATCAGCTGCCTTTCTAACGTACATTCAAGCAAGTGTTCATTCTTTGGGGAATGAACACTTTTTTTATGGGTTTTGTAAAAAACGCAAAGAGATTATGGCAGAAGAAAAGCCCATGCAGGCACTCATGAATCATTTTGCCCAGCCAGGAAAACTGCAATGGATTGGCCTGCGAACGGGTCCAAGGAAAGCAGTCGTTGGAGCTGACAAAGCTTACGTTCGCATTGGCACGGGCCTGGACGGGGATCGTTACAAAGGGCAACCCGAAAGCAAACGGCAGGTAACGCTGATTGCCTGGGAACACCTGCAGGCCGTTGCTTCTTTCCTGGGAAAAGAGCAGATTGACCCCGCCGATGTACGAAGAAACCTGCTGGTGACGGGCGTGAACCTGCACGCTCTGAAAGACAAACGGTTTCAAATCGGGGAAGTAATTCTGGAATATACCGGAGAGTGTCACCCCTGTAGTCGCATGGAAGAGGTACTGGGCCTGGGAGGCTATAATGCCATGCGAAGCCACGGTGGAATTACGGCCCGGGTCATTCAGGAAGGCGAAATCAAAGTGGGTGACGCCATTATGGTAGTTCGGGAGTGACGATTGTTTTAACTCAGTCTGAATAATGATTCCTGCCGGTGAAACTACGGATCAGTTGTTACTTTTGTGTTTTACTAATCACGAGCATGAAGTACAAAAAACACGTATTCATCTGTACGAATCAGAAACCCGCCCCCAAACGTTCCTGCGGTGAAGAACGCGGACTGGCCTTAGTTGATGCTTTTAAAGAAGGATTAAAAAGCAGAGGCTTGCAGGTTGAAATCCGGGCCCAGAAAACGGGCTGCCTGGATGTGTGTGCGTTTGGTCCCTCAATGGTGGTTTATCCCGAAGGAGTTTTTTACGGAAATGTCCAATTATCCGATGTAGAGGAAATCATCGAAAGTCACCTGGTGAATGACCAGCCCGTAGAACGATTGAAACTGGCTGTATAGGGATTATTTCTAAATAGCAGCAGTTCATGTGGAAAAGACATGAACTGCTTTTTTTATGTCCGTTTAGTAAAATGAGTACATAATTCTACATATTCTACAGTTGGGGAATTTAGAACTATCGGCGGATTACAGGCTTGAATTTCAGTTTATTACTTAAGAATTAACATGTTTTAAGCCGGATTAGTACTCAAAACGCATCTAAGGCCAAGCTTTTTTTCGTAGGTAAATCCGTAATCAATCTATAGTAAAGCCATGAAACGCCAGTTTGTCAAAGGAATGTGGATGCTCGTGTTAGTTTCCACGCTTAGTTCGACTTTTTTCTCCTGTAATAAAAATGCCCAGGGACAGAAAAAGTCCAAATTAAACAAGACGCAGAAAGGAGCCGGAATTGGCGTTGGGGCCGGAGCCGTCATCGGAGGTGCTATCGGAAGTGCTTCGAAGAACACGGCCATTGGAGCCATTCTGGGAGCTACCGTAGGTGGAGCCGCGGGAGCCATCATTGGTCGCAAAATGGATAAGCAGGCCAAACAGATTGAAAAAGACATGGGCGAGGCCGCCAAAGTGGAACGCGTGGGTGAAGGGATTCGCGTGACGATGGACGGGCAGTTACTCTTTGCCTATAATTCCACCGAGTTAACCCCTCAGACTCAGGAAAACCTGGCCAAGCTGGCCGAGACGCTCCAGAAAAACCCCGATACCAACCTGTTGATTGAAGGGCACGCGGATAACCGGGGTACGGCAGAGTATAACCAGGATTTATCCGAACGCCGGGCGGCTTCCGTATCAAGTTACCTGCGGTCGCAGGGAGTAGGGGCTTCCCGAATGACCATTAAAGGATACGGCTTTAACCAGCCCGTGGCCAGCAATGACACGGACGAAGGCCGTCGACTGAACCGTCGGGTAGAAATTGCCATTTCTGCGAACGAAAAAATGCAGAAGGAAGCTCAAAACGGTAACTAATCAATAACCCTGAAGTAGCAGGAGAGATACTGCTGCTTTTTTCAACCAATCACCATGAAACAACTTACGCTCATCATCGCTTTTGTGTTCACCACGCTGGGAGCTTTTGCTCAGGAAACAAAGGCCCGCACGGGTATTCGCGGCGGTTTTTCTGCCAGTAACCTGCGACTTAAAGAGTTCAATGATCGCAATCCCCGTTACGGTTTTCACGCCAGTTTATTTACGCAGATTCCCGTGGTAACTGACTTCTTCTACATTCAACCGGAGATCGGTTATACCAACAAAGGTACCCGGGCCGAGTTTAATGTGGCTGGTTTTGAAGGAAGCAATACTTTCAAACTTAACTACGTCGAAGTGCCCGTATTGGCGACATTTAAAATCGGTAACTTTGTGGATATTCACGCCGGACCTTACGTAGCCTATTTATTGAAAGCAGCCGGTGAAAATGAAAGTAACCTGGGAAGTGCCAGAACTACTTTGAACACGGACGCTTTCAAGCGGTTTGATTACGGTGTGGGAGCAGGACTAAGTCTTTATTTTGGCAATTTCCTGATCAGTACCCGTTATAATCTGGGGCTTCAGAAAGTGGCTGATTCTTTCGTAGCTCAGCAGGTAATGGGTAATGCGAAGAATACCTCCGCTCAGTTATCGGTAGGGGTTACGTTCTAGAGTTTTGAGTTATTAAGGAAAAACACCCTTAAGTTTCTACATAAAGAAAGCGGCATGGATCTCAGGATTCATGCCGCTTTGTTTATGTAGAAATAGTAGTTAAATGGCCAGATGTTCCGGACTGATGCTCAAAATCTCTTCCACGTATTCCCTGGAATTGGACAGACGGGGGACTTTATGCTGACCGCCCAGCTTGCCTTTATGCTTCATCCAGTCATAGAAGGTGCCTGAAGGCACCATGTGAACGATGGGACGGATCAAAGCAATGTCGAAGCTGCGTTTGGCGTCGTAATCCGAGTTAATCTTGCGGAGCGTATCATCGAGAATGGCCACGAATGTATCCGGGTCACTGGGAGGAGTGGAGAACTCGATCACCCACTCGTGTCCACCGCGTTTCACGGACTGACTGGCCGTACTGCCCATGTAAATCGGAGCGGCCGTATAATCAGAAATGGTAGCACCCGTCGCCTCGCAGGCCGTCGTTAGAGCCGTTTCGGCGTTTTCGATGATTACTTCTTCGCCAAAAGCATTAATAAAATGCTTGGTTCTGCCTGAAATCTTGATGCGATAGGGATTTTTGGAGGTGAACCGAACGGTATCTCCAATCATGTATCGCCAGAGTCCGGCATTGGTAGAAATGACAACGGCGTAATTGCGGTTGAGTTCTACCTCGCCCAGCGTCAGGGCTTTGGGATGATCTTTATGGATTTCTTCCAGCGGAACGAATTCATAGAAAATGCCGTAATCCAGCATCAGCAGTAATTCGTCGATATGACTCAGGTCGTCCTGCAATCCAAAGAACCCTTCGGATGCATTATAAGTCTCTAAATAGTTAACGTGATCGCTCTTGAAAATTTCCCGGCGGAATAAATCCCGGTACGGATGGAAGGCTACCGCTCCGTGAATGAACACTTCGAAGTTGGGCCATACATCCAGAATATTTTTCTTGCCGGTAATCTCCAGTACCTTTTGAATCAAAACCAGTGTCCAGGTAGGAACGCCCAGAGCACTTGTGACATTAACCTGAGAGGCTTCCAGGGCCATAGCCTCGATTTTTTCCTCCCATCGATCCATCAGGGCCGTTTTCAGGGTAGGGGTTCGAATATACTGGGCCCAACTGGGCAGGTTTTTCATCACTACCGCCGAGATATCCCCCGTGATGGTACGTTCGTTCAGTTGATTTGGAGATAAGCTGCCGCCGACAGAAAGTCCTTTGCCTTCAAAAACGCGGGTATCCGGCTTATTGTCAATCCACAGGGCCATCATGTCTTTTCCGGCCCGGAAATGACCTTCATCCAGAGCTTCCCGGGTGACGGGAATGAACTTGCTGCGGGCGTTGGTGGTACCGGAAGACTTGGAGAAAAAACGGATGGGCGATGGCCAGAGCACACGGTCTTCTCCCTTCATCACGCGTTCGATGTAAGGAAACAGATTTTCATAACTGGAAATGGGCACCTGTCGCTGGAAATCAGCCAGGCTGCGAATGTCGCGATACCCGAATTCCTTACCCCAGAGCGTAGACCGTCCTGCTGAGATTAACCGCCGGAACTGACGTTCCTGAACGGGCCAGGGATCACGTCGAAAGGCGTCAATACGAGCCATTCTTCGCTTTAAAATCCAGACGAGTGAATCATTGAAAACGGGTAGCATAGGCATGCTGAAGGTTTACTTAAGCTACTGGACACGATTGATGGGGAGGTACGCTTTAGCGTCAGCCAAAGCTATAACTTTTTCGCTCGATTCGGAAAATCTGTAATAAATCCATCCACGCCGATTTTTTTAAATCGAAGCATTTTTCTAAAAGAATTTACGGTCCATGGAATGATTTTGACCCCTTTCTGGTGGGTTTTCCGCACTTTCCGTCGCGAAACGAACCAGTAATAAGGGCTAAAAATATCGGGCCTGAAGCCTAATTGCTTTTCGGTTCGGGCCAGACTTTGCTGATTTACCAGGGCGGATAATGCATTACCTTCAAAGCCTCCCGCGAGCTGCTGGCTTTTCCAGTATTTCAAAATAGCAAAGTCAAAACTCTGGATCGTGTAACGATCGGGCGAGAGTAAAGGCCTGAGTGTTTGATGAACCAGCTGACAGAATTCTTTGGGATAGGGTTGATATAACCCGTACTGGCTCGAAACGGATTTGATTTCGATACTGTAGTCAGGTAACGTTAACTGATGTTGCTGAGCATACTCATCACAGATTTGGATAACCTGAGCCAGTAAAGGCTTTACGGCTGTAAGGCTGGCCTGATCCAGAAAAGCAGGATTTCGCCGTTGCCCTACGTCGTACCGTTGAATGGCCGCATAATCCATCTTATAGATTTTCAATGAAGCTGCTTCGCTTTTCGTCACGGGACTGCCATCGGGATGCGAGGCAAACGCGTCATTCATGTAGGCATCGTGCGAGACGACGACCTGACTGTCTTTAGAAATGACCACATCCAGCTCCAGCGTAGAAACGCCCAGCTCCAGAGCTTTCAGAAATGCCGGAATGGTATTCTCGGGCATGAGTCCCCGGCAACCCCGGTGGCCCTGAATGTCGAGCGTCTGGGCAGAGCAAAAAGAGTTTAGACCAGACAGAAACAGAAGAAGGTAGGCCGTTCTACGCATACACGAAAAAAATACCCGGATGGTTGTCGAATGCATCTGTTGTAACTGAGCAGTAAAGAAGGTAAGCAAGTTAGTGAAGATATTTCGCCCTGTGCACGAAGATTGATCCTGGCGTTATCAACTAATTGATTTAGAAATGAAGTAGTGCGATGGTACGAACCTGATTCAGGCTGCGAATAGATTTTTTAAGCGTTTTAGAAAATAGTATCTTTGAAACCCTCTTATTACCAGCAACCCACCCTCAAACCGGGTGACTGACGCATTATGGCACAGAAAGAAAAAATACAGAAGAACGTCGAAATCAAAAACCGCCGGGCTTCCTTTGAATATCAGTTTTTAGAAACCTTCACGGCAGGGCTTATCCTGACGGGTACGGAAATCAAATCCATTCGTCAGGGGAAAGCCAACCTTACCGATGCCTACTGCCTGATTCTCAATGAGGAACTGTTCGTTCGCAACATGAACATTTCCCGGTACGAAGAAGGGACGCATTACAACCACGAGCCCCTGAGGGACCGGAAGTTACTCCTGCAAAAGCGGGAAATCCGCAAGCTGGAAGATAAACTCAAAGATCAGGGACTGACCATTGTTCCCACACGACTGTTCATTTCAGACCGCGGATTTGCCAAGATCAATATCGCTCTGGCCAAGGGTAAGAAACTGCACGACAAACGTCAGGATATCAAAGAAAAAGACGTCAAACGCGACATGGCCCGGGGCGAATAAACCCTGATTTTAGAAAGGGAAAGCTTTCCCTAAAGAATCTCTTACCTTTGTAGTCTATAATCCATCCTTGTTTTCTGTGCCATCTGACGAGATAAAATCCCAGTATGAGCTGGTTATTGGCCTGGAAGTCCACGCCCAACTGCTTACCGAAAGTAAAATCTTTGCATCCGATGCCAATCAGTTTGGCTCGTTGCCCAACCGTAATATCTCAGTAATCACACTGGGCCACCCCGGAACCCTGCCTAAACTGAATCAGAAAGCCGTGGATCTGGCCATTCGTTTTGGACTGGCCACGGATTCGACCATTTCCCGGCGAACGGTATTTGACCGCAAAAATTACTTTTATCCTGACCTTCCCAAAGGCTACCAGATTTCCCAGGACAAAGCTCCCATCTGCTGGGGCGGACAGGTATGGATTACGCTGAAAGACGGTTCCGAGAAAGCCATTGAGATGCACCACACGCACCTGGAAGAAGATGCGGGAAAGTCCATTCACGATGAACATTCTTCAGATACGCAGTTAGACTACAACCGGGCCGGAACCCCCCTGATTGAGATCGTTTCGGATCCCTCCATGCGATCGGCAGAAGAGGCGGCGGCTTACGTAAGTGAGATTCGCAAACTGGTTCGGTATCTGGACATCTGCGATGGAAACATGGAAGAAGGCAGCCTTCGCTGTGACGTCAATGTTTCAGTGCGGAAGTACGGCGACCCCCTGGGAACGAAGGTGGAAATCAAAAACATGAACTCGGTTCGGTTTCTGCAAAAAGCCATCGAGTACGAATACGATCGTCAGGTAGACATGGTTGAGGCAGGCGAGACGATTATTCAGGAAACGCGGATGTTCGACCCCGAGACGGGTCGCACCTACGGCATGCGGGTGAAGGAAACCATGAACGACTACCGGTACTTCCCCGAGCCGGATTTAGTTCCTATTCTGATTACCGATGAGAAACTCGACGAAGTTCGCCGGCAAATGCCTACCCTGCCCCGGCAACTCGTAAAAACCTATACGCAGGATTTCGGCATTCAGCAGGCCGATGCCTTAAGCATCACCGAGTCCAAAGAACTAGTGGCTTACTTTGAAGCGGCAATGGCTGAAAAAGTGAGTCCCAAAGCCATCGCTAACTGGCTCATGGGCCCCGTTCGGAGCTGGATGAACGAGAACAAACATGACATTACCGGCTTTAGTTTAACTCCCTCTAAACTAGCAGCGTTGATCCGGCTGGTGGAGGAAAATAAAGTGAGTAATTCAGCCGCCGCTCAGAAGCTGTTTCCCGCTCTTTTGGAAAGACCCCAGGCCGAGCCGCTGGCCTTAGCCGAAGAGTTACAACTCATTCAGCAGGGCAATAGCGAGGTACTTCAGGCGTTGATTGATGAGGTGCTGAAGAATCTTCCTGACAAAGTCAAAGAATACAAAAAGGGCAAAAAAGGCCTTTTGGGTTTATTCGTAGGCGAAGTGATGAAGAGATCCAAAGGTCAGGCCGATCCTAAAGTCACGAACCAACTCGTGATTCAATCCCTAGACGCCATTACTTTATGAAAACAGTCGTTTCCCTGATTGTATGGTTTACCAGTTTAACTGCTCTGGCTCAAAATAATACGTCTTATACCATTCGCGGACGGGTCAATAATCCGAACGCCAATGAGAAAGCGTATTTGCAGCTGATGAATGACCGGGGCTTACCCGTTTCCATTGATTCTTCCCTGATTACGGCCAGCGGCTTCGAAATGAAAGGCCAGATCAGCAACGGGGGAGGTTTCTACCGGCTTCTGATGGGCGGCATACCTCCGGTAGTCTTACTGCTGGAAGGCGGAGAAACGCTGGAAGTGGAAGCCGACACCAAACCCGGTAGCCGGGCCAAAGTAACGGGCTCCAAAAACATGGAGCATTACGCCCAGCTGAATGCCCTGAATGAAAATTTTAAGGCGAAAGTCGAGCGGCTTAATGTGTCCTACGAAAAGGCGACGCAGAATAAAGACAAGGCTGCCCAGCAGAAAATTCAGCAGCAGTTTGAGCAGGGACAAACCGAAATCGTCACTCAGGTAAAAAATCTGATTCCCCAGATGGGTTCTTCGCTGGCTACGCTATACGCCACGAATTTTCTCAATCAGGAGCAGGACTTTGACGTATTTGAGCAATTAGCCGACCGTTTTGAAAAAGAAAAACCGAACGTCCGGATTTATCAGGCTTTTGTGGCTACGGTAAGACGGGTGCAAAGCAAGAAAAACGGACTGGCCATTGGTTCGCCCGCTCCCGAGATTAACCTGCCCACGCCGGATAATAAAATTGTATCACTGTCTTCTTTGAAGGGAAAATACGTCCTGATTGATTTCTGGGCGGGATGGTGCGGACCCTGCCGGAAAGAAAACCCGAATGTGGTTCGTCTGTATAATCAATACAAAAGTAAAGGCTTTGAAGTCTACGGGGTATCGCTGGATTCGGACCGCAAGCAGTGGCTCGATGCCATTCAGAAAGACGGCCTGAGCTGGACGCAGGTATCGGATCTGAAGTATTTTGATTCGGCCGCCGCCATGGCTTACGGTATTCAGTACATTCCCTTTACGGTTTTAGTGGATCCCAAAGGAAACATTGTGGCCAAAGAATTACGGGGCGAAGCACTCGAAGCCAAACTCAAAGAATTACTGCCTTAAGAATTACTCCCTCTGCTTATCTACCTTATACATCATGAAGCTTGCCATTATTGGATGCGGGAACATGGGAATGGCTTTTGCCAAATCCTTTATTCAGTACGATCTGGTTAACAAAGAAGATCTTTTTCTCATTGAAAAATCAGCCGAACGCGGCGAAGCCCTCCGGAAAGAGAAGGCGGGCGTAGTTGTGGATACCATCGGCCCGAGAATCAGTGAAGTAGATCTGATTATTCTGGCCGTGAAACCCCAGGATTTTGCCGCCGTTCACGCCGAATTGAAGCCCGTAATTCGATATAACCAACTGGTCCTGAGTATTATGGCGGGCGTTTCGATCCAGAAAATCCAAACCGTACTGGATCATCCTCTGGTAGTACGGGCCATGCCTAATACCCCCGCCATGCTGGGCATGGGCATGACGGCTTTCGCCGCCGCTAAAGAAGTAGACATTCAGAATTTACGCCGGGTTGAAAACCTGATTAATGCTACGGGCCGCAGTGTGTTTTTAGAAGATGAAAGTCTTCTGGATGCGGTAACGGCCGTGAGCGGCTCGGGACCCGCTTACTTTTTCTATCTGGTCAAAGCCATGGTCGAAGCGGGTAAGCAAATGGGATTTTCCGAGAGTCTGTCTTCGCAACTCGTCAAGCAAACCATGCTGGGTTCCTATCATCTGATTCAGACCTCGGATAAAAGTCTGGACGAGTTAATCAAAGCCGTAGCCTCCAAAGGCGGCACCACCGAAGCTGCTCTGAAAACCTTTGAAGAAAATCACCTGGCTGAATCACTGATTGCCGGATTGCACTCCGCTCAAAAGCGTTCGACGGAGCTTTCTAAATAAAGACTTAGCAAGGACATGAATAGCTACTCTGTGAAGAGTAGCTATTTTTTTGTGCGCTATTAAAAAACGTTAAAGTCCGAAGCCAGGAAGCCAAGCTTACCTAAAATCGTGTATCCTTGCCTGTCAGGTTTTGAAAGCCTTTGATAGAACCTAGATGCTCAAACTATGAAAACGAAACGAACCTTCCTGCTTGTCATTAGTATCATGAGCCTGTTCATGGCATGCTCGGTAAGTAAAGCCAGAGTCAGTAAATTCAGCTCAGTAAGCGTGCCGATGGGTACGGATAAAAGTGAAGTAATGACCAAATTTGGCTCGCCTTACAAATCAGGATACTTTAAAGACGACAAAGAGATTCTTCACGAAGACTGGTATTACAAAGAAAGCTTATACTTAGACGGCTGGCTTGAGGTTACTCACATTCTTCACTTTGAAAATGGAAAGGTAGTAAGTATTGAACCGCTGCCAGAGAAGCGGCCTTACCTGGAGCGGGAAGTTGAGGTTAAGCCTGTTGAAAAGAAGCCTTAGGGAAACGGTACTTCAATCTTTACCCAACTGGAAATGGCCTTGCCTTTTCTGCGGGCAGGAATCCAGCCTGGGCCCTTTTTTACCAGCCGAATGGCCTCCTCTTCACAGCCGTAGCCTAAGCCTTTTTTTACCTTGATTTCACCCACACTACCGTCAGCCTTGACTAGCACGGAAAGAATCACCGTACCGGAGATGCTCTTTTCCTGGGCTGGTTTTGGGGTATGCAGGTTTTCTTTCAGATACGTTTGATAGGCTGCATAGCCCACACCAGGCTGAGCTTCGGATTTCCCTTTGTTTTCGCCATAGCCTACCACTACAGTCTCCGTCAGAGCCTGATCATCCGCTACCAGTGTAACCACAGAAGGCAAAGGTGTAGGTAAAGTCTGGCTTTGGTAACCTATGGCAGAGATGACGACCGACGAATCCAGCTCATGGGGCGGAATCGCCCGGCCCATCGGGTTGGTAACCACCCCTTTATGAGTGCGTTGCGGTCGAATGGTGGCTCCCGCAATGGGCTCATGCTGCTCATTAACGACAGTAATGTAGGAAGTATCAGGAGTAACTTTCCTGAGACGGGCTGTTTGGGCACTCAGGGCCAGCTTCGCTTCAGGAGCTTTCTCTGCAAGGATCTGGGCTGGTTCAGGCTGGAAGCGAAGAATCGCCGAGTCGGGTTTACTGAAACTCCGGGCCGCCAGTGCAGGCACATCGCCCCGTGAAGGACTATCTGGCAGGGCTTTCATCGCCATTACCTGAGGCATTTGATCTTCTGAAACGGCATCCGCAGGAGCTAAGGCTTTTTTCGCCAGTGGCTGTTCAGTCATACTGATCTCCGGCTGACTGGTTTGGGGAGCAGAAAGGGAGTCGGACGCTGGTAGCCGGGAAGGAGCTGCCGCTGGCGGAGCCGAAACCTGACTGATCTGAGCGGGTGAATCCAGTTGCGTCCAGAGGACATACCCGGTCACTACCAATCCGGCGAAACTGGCTGCTAAGGCCCATTTTTTCCAGCCTAGTTTAAGGATAGGCGTAGGACTGACGCGATTGTCTAACTGATCGTACAGGGCTTTTAAATCCGGCTTTTTTTCCGCCATCGCTTCCACTCCTTCCAGTGCATCGGCAATGAAAGGATCCTCCAGGGCAGCCCGTTCGACAGCGTGCTGCTCAGAAGCGGTTGCTTCGCCAGCAACGTAGCGGCGAAGTAACTCCGGGGTGATATGGATGCGGCTTTTGGCCATCGTTGTTACGCCAGACGCTCATTAAGGCGTTCAATGCAGAGCTTTAAATTTCTTCTTCCGTTCTGAATAAAACTTTTGACCTGATTAAAATCATACCCCGTTTCATCGACGATTTGCCGGTAGCTTTTCTCTTCCAGGAAAAACAGACTTACCGTTCGGTGCTGGTCAGGGTTTAGCTTGCTCATGCATTTTTCCAGAGCCTGTACGTCGAGGGCTTGGGTGGGCTCTTCCATCCATAGATGTTCAGGAGCCTCCGATTCCATACGCTCGGGATCAAAAAAATCTTGAACTTTTGATTTCTGGCTTCTCAGCCGCATCAGACAGTAGTTTTTTACCACACTGTGCAGCCAGCTTTTCCAGTTGCTGATTTCGTGCTGCCGGGCTTTGGCAATGACTTCTTCGAAGACCTGCATGACGGCATCCTTGGCTTCGTCTTCGTCCTTGAGATACTTGTAACAAACCGCATAAAGCATTTCCATGTGCGGCTGGTAGAGTTTCCCCAGTACCTGCAAATCGCCGCTCTGTCGGTACTGATGGAGCAGTTCCGATTCGTCGGGTGTGGATTCTGATTTGCGAAATACTTTTAAAAACACGAAAACAAGAAGATTGAGGATTTTCCTGCGAATTAAGGTCCGACTGCTGGCTTTTACAACAAATGAAAAAAATGAGCCTGCGTTTATGGAATCCTAAAGGCCATTGCATCCATGAACTGCAGACAAACCCTGAACAGCCATGCGATACCTTTTTCTTTTGTTGATCCTCCCTTTGGTAAGCCAGGCCGAACCCGAACCGACAGGACTGGACTCCAAGCTTGAAAGAGTAACCGTCTTTTTAAACGGAGCTCAGGTTAGCCGAAAAGCCCAAACGGCTATCCCGGCGGGTAAATCGGTCTTTTACTTCAAAAATTTATCTCCCAAACTCGATAAAGAAAGCATTCAGTTAAAAGCCCAGGGCGATTTTACGGTAGTCTCGGTTCAGACCGAGCAGTCGTATTATGAAACTGGAGCCAGCCGACTGGCCAGAAATAAAGAATACGAAAAGCGGAAAGCCGATATTGAAGCCAGACAGCAGGTGGACCTGAAGTTGCTCGACGTTTACAAACAGGAAGAAACGTTACTCCTTAAAAATCAGGCTTTGGGTGGAAGAGAACAGTCTCTAAAAGCCAGTGAGATTAAGGAAGCTGCGGATTTTCAGCGGCAACGACTCACGGAAGTGTACACCAGACAACTGGAAATTAATCGGAAATTAAAGGCGTATAGCGAAGAATTAAAAGAGCTAAATCAGCAGCAAACCGTTCAGCTAAGCCGTGCCGATCAGCAGGTTACGGAAGTTTGGGTAACCATCAATGCCGCTAAGCCCGTGGCTGTTACCCCTTTAACGCTAAGTTATTTTGTGAGTGACGCGGGTTGGATTCCCAGTTATGATCTGCGGGCTTATGATCTTTCCAAACCGCTGAAGCTGGGTTACAAAGCTCAGGTATTTCAGTTTTCGGGAGAAGACTGGGATCAGGTGAAGCTGAGTCTTTCCACGGCTGATCCGCGTCGAAAAAATGGGCAGCCTGAGCTTCGGCCCTGGTATGCCGGTACACCCAATGACTATCCCGAACTACGGTCGCCACTGGCTTCGCTGTTGAATACATCCGTAACTCAGGTGATGGGAAAAGTAAGCGATGAGCTGGGTATGCCTCTGCCGGGAGTATCCGTTGGGTTAACCGAAACGTCAATGGTGAGCATGACCGATGAAAATGGAATGTATCGCCTCAGCATTCCCCCCAGAGTATCTTCCCGGGCTCAGCTTCGTTTTAGTCAGGTAGGGTATCAAACTGAGTTGCGTTCCATTTTAACGCCGGAAGTACACGTAGTACTCAAAACCGATCAGCAGAGCCTGAATGAAGTGGTTGTCGCAGGATATGGACTTCAACGCAGAGAAACAGCAGCCATGTCTAATGCTTTGTCTGGAAGGGTTAATGCCGCTTTGCCGCTGGAGATTCAGGAAAAGCAGGCCCCAACCAGCCTCACGTATCAGATTGAAATGCCCTATAGTATTGCCAGCGACGGAAAATCCTACGCCGTAGAAATTAAGGAAGAAGAGCTTCCGGCTCGTTACGTCTATACCGCCGTTCCGAAACTCACTCCGGATGTCATGCTAACGGCGGAGATTGCCGACTGGAGTAACTACCAGCTTCAGGAGGGAGAAATGAGTCTTTTTCTAGAAGGTACCTTCGTGGGGAAAACGCAGCTAAGCCTGCCGGTATCTTCCGATACGCTGAGGTTAACCATTGGCCGGGATGCTTCCGTTCAGGTGAATCGGAAGGCCGTCAGGGAATTTAGTAAGACTTCGTTCTGGGGTAACAACCGCATCCAGGACTTTACTTACGAAATTAATCTGCGTAATACCCGAAAGCAGGCCATTGCCTTAACCGTATACGATCAGTTTCCACTGTCGAATGCAAAGAGCATTGAAATCCTGAATAAAAAAGCTCCCCAGGCTCAGGTTAACGAAGAAACGGGACTCGTTACCTGGCATCTAAGGCTGGAAGCGGGTAAAGCCGAAGACCTTCGAATAGAATACCGGATTCAGTCGCCCAAAGAGGCACTTCAAACCGCCGTGCGTTAAAGTGCCGCATGATTCCATACACGAAAAGCCCGCTTTCGAGGCGGGCTTTTTCATGTACTTGTTTATAGGTACTTTGATTAAGGGAAAATCCTGCGAGTGGACTCTGCTATTGAAGCGGCTTCACCTGAATTACGCACGCTCCAAACACGCCCAGTCCATTTTTGATATTGCTATACACGGGCATTGCCTCGGCGAAAGGATTGTCACCCACTTCGCGTTGACGTTTCACGGTGCGGTAGAATTCGTAGTAGTTTTTATCGACGTGGTACACAAACGAATAACGCGTAGCGGTGCTGGTAATTTTGGAATCCGTAGCACTGCTGGCCTGACCTACGAGAAAGTTCAGGGTCTGGGTTGAATACGTAGCACTTGAGGGCTGAGCATCATTTAAAAAAGCGACTACTTCAGTGTTCTTTAACTTGATGCAGGTGGAGTCTCCGGCAGTCGCTTTGACCTGGTAGGAGGAACCCTCGCCGCTTCCCACCAGGTAGTAATGGGTTGCTGGCTTGTTTTGCGTATTTGACCAGGACAAACTTCTTTGGCGGTAGACGTTATACGTTGAGGCCTGAGTGCGTTCGTATTTCAAGTCGTTGTCTTTAGCCGAGAGGGCATTGAGCACCTGGGGAATGGTGCAGGTAGCCTCGGTAGCGGGCAGACCGGGAGCCGACACTTTGAGAGTGTAGGTACGTCCGGCTACGAGTTTGAAACGGGCGGCCGCGATTTTATAAGTATTGTTTTTGGTATTGGAAAGAGCCACTTCGTTGCTACCATCAGAAAGCAGCACCGTAGCGTTGACGACGGGATTAACCTTGCCGCGGTCGCCACTGCCTTCGCCGTCGATGGGACGGTTTTCGTTCACGATGGCCGTAATTTCAGTATCAGTAGGATTCAAATAGCACTCGACAACGAGTTTAGGATCGTTTTGGATGAGGATGTCATCGGATTCTTTCACGCAGGAAGTCAATGAAAGGGCGGTCAGAATCAATGTAGCGAGCGTAGATAAAATTTTCATAATACAGAGTCAATGATGGAATGGATAGAGCGGTAACGCATGAGGAATCCCGTCTGACTTCGAAGGGAAGCCCGAAAGAAAAGTATGTTTGGAAGGCGTGATGACTTACTTAAAAGGGGTACTTGATGCGGTGTTTAAGAAAGGTGTGGTGTTTGTCCTTTGACTTTACAAAGATGGCAGATTGACGATCTTGATATGAGTTAGTTCGATCAAGTGTAGGAAAAAAGGGGCGTTCGGCGGAGAAAGGTATATTATCGAAAGGTAAGCCGCAGAAAACCTCTATAAATGGTCAGAAAAGGCCTTTTTTAGGGAAAATGCCCCTTCGAAAATCAATCCCGGGAGATTAGTAAAACTAATTTATTAATCAGAAAAAGCAATGCTGGAAAAGCTGAATAATCCCATTGGTTCGGGATTTTATAAGTATGAAAATAAATAAATTGATATATATTAAGATTGCTGTCTTCGGTCGGTAGGCGTAAAAAAAAAAGAGCCCAACTCTACCGATGAATCATCAACGATAGGACTCGGCTTCAGGCAAAAAAAAAGGGAGAGGAATATCCTCTCCTTTTAAGTAATCTGCTCTATTATTATGAAACTGCTTTAATTAAAACTTGAAGTTGTAAGACACACTAGGCAGGATGGGGAATAAGGTTACCTGCTTGAGCGTGTTGGTGGTTGCCTTCGTTGCGGTGGTCGTGCTGCTTTTGGAAGCCTCGAAGTAGTAGAAGAAGGGGTTCTGGTGGTTCGTCGCATTGGATACACTCAGTTCCCAGGTACGCTCGTGACCGTTCTTGGTTTTGTGGAACTGTACGCCCACGTCCAGACGCTGGTAAGCGGCAGCCCGGAAATTATTGCGTTGTCCATATTCCTGGAATACGCGACCCGTGTAATTGCCTTTATCTCCCAGGTTTTTGATTGCCCCATTTCCCTGAATCCAGTATTGTCCCTGAGGCAGCGTCATGGCCTGACCCGTGCCGTACACGTAAGTAGCCGAGAACGTTACCTGGGGGCTCAGGTGGTACGAACCTACCAGCGATACATCGTGACGACGGTCGTAACGAGCCCAGAATTTTTTACCGAAATTCAGAGCATCAAACTGTTGCTGGGTCCAGGATAAGGTATAGCCAGCCCAACCCGTGAAACGACCTGCTTTTTTCTGCAGTAAGAATTCTGCACCGTAACTCCAGCCCTTTCCGTAGGTAATCTGGTCTTCCCAGCTTACGTTTTCAGAGCCATCGTAAGAGAAGGAACTGGCTCCTTCTTTGTAGGCTACCATGTTATTCATACGCTTGTAAAAGCCTTCCGCTGTAAAACTCCAGCCCGATCTCATGTCCTTGGCGATACCAAAAGCGGCCTGTTGAGAGTATTGAGGAGCCGTTTGATCAGACGAAGGAATCCATAAATCCGTGGGCAGGCCAATTCCTGAGTTAGACAGCAGGTGAACGTACTGGTTCATAACCGAGTAAGATGCTTTTACCGCCCACTGACGAGGTAACGTGTACGCCAGAGCTAAGCGTGGCTCAGGGTTAGTGTACGTTTTCGTTTCGCCTTTGAATGCACTCAGGCGAAGACCCGCGTTGATTTTCAGAGCAGGAATGGGGCTGTACGTATCTTCGACGTACACGGCACCTTCCAGGCTGTGTAAGGTTTCAGTAGCCGGAGCTATTGTTGCGAAATCGTTACTAACGGTTGACGTACTGGGATTAAACTGGTGAGCCGTAGCGATCATACCTGCTTTGATGATGTGCTGACTGGTGGGTACCCAAGTGAAGTCCGTTTTCAGACTCATGTCCCGGATACCGGTAGCGTTATTGAGACGGAAAGTCTTCGTTTCCTCATCCGTCACTACATCGCGGGACATGTTAATGTGTGAACGATACTGAGTGAAAACGGCTGACGTCGTTGCCGTAAGGCCGGGATTGAAACGGTGTTTCCAGCGAATGGTTCCAGCCGTATTACCCCAGTTCAGGATGCCACTTTCGTTACTTACCTGTCCACCCGTCTTGTAAATGAACTGATCTTTACCCGTGTAGGCACTAATCGAGAGGTAATCGTCAGGCGTGATTTCGAAACTTGCTTTGAAGTTGAGATCGTAGAAGTATCCGTTGCGGTCAGCAATATTTTTAACAAAAGGACGAAGCACCACATCGGCATACGTGCGACGAGCGGATACTAAAAACGAGGATTTACCTTTCTGAATGGGGCCGTCGAGTGTAAAACGGCTGGAAATTAAGCCGATGCCGCCTTCGCCGTGCAGTTTTTCCTGATTGCCATCTTTCATCTCCATTTCAACTACCGAGGAAAGACGACCACCGAAGTGAGCTCCGAAACCGCCCTTGGTTAAGTTAACCGACTGGATGGCGTCGCCGTTGAAGAGCGAAAAGAAACCGAACAGGTGAGACGTATTATAGATCGGAGCATCATCCAGCAGAACAAGGTTCTGATCAGGACCGCCACCGCGGACGTACATGCCCGTAGAACCATCCGTGCCTTTCTGAACACCGGGCATCAGTTGAAGCGATTTCAGAACGTCTTTTTCGCCCAGCAGGGAAGGAATTTCCTTGATTTGCTGAATGGGAACGGAAAGCGTAGACATCTGGACCGATTCGGATACTTTAGAAGAGCCATTGCCCGTAGCGCTTTTCACTACTACTTCCTGAAGCGTGGAGGTCTGAGCTTCCATGGAAATATTGATCGTAGCGTTATTAGTAAGGTCAGTGGCGATACTTTCGGTTTTATAGCCAATGAAAGAGAAAGCAATGTTGATAAAGGGACGAGCCGGTAACTGGATGGAGTAAAAACCCTGGGCGTTGGTCGTAGCCCCCAGACCTAAGCTCGATAATGAAACATTTACGCCGGCCAGTGCCGTACCTGACTGAGCTTCGCGAACATACCCGCTGAGCGTGCGGGTATTGCTGGGCTGATTTTTAGCTACTTGTTGAGCGAAAACCAGGGAGCTGCTCAGAAAGAGCAACAGGGTCATCAATTGAATGGCGGACTGGAGCGGTTTCATAAATGTAGGCGATACTATTTTTCTAGAGCAGTTGTTGTCGTTTGACTTTACAAAGATGGCGGATGAAAGGGGGCCAGAGGGTTCGAATTCGACTAAGAGCACGACCAGCGGGTTGATCAGCAGAACTGGGCAGGTAAACAAAAATCGGTCGGTAGAAAACAGGGGGTAAACGGAAGAAAATGCCCTTTTTTCGGAAAGCAAATCGGGTAGGATAGGTAAGTACCTGAATTCTTTGAAAAACTTTTAAAGAAATAACGTCAAGTCCCTTGGGTCGACTCATTCCCGGGAAAGGGGCTTTGGTTCAGAAGAATAGATCAAATTTTATTTTTTTATAAAAAAACAAAAGGACGTAGGGGGGAACGCAAAGTCAGCTGTCATAAGGGGGTAATCGATTTTTCACCTCTAAATGAACGGTGTGCTCTATTCGCAGGGGTAGGGAGGCTGGTAGCTTTCATGTCAACAAAAGTCAAATTCGTTAACCGCGATCGTTCTACCTTTTTTGCAACCGCCCGTCAACGGGTGGATGCCTATTTTAAGGAAAATGAGATTTCTACGCATGCCAACACCGCCATGTGGATGAAAGCCTGCTTTTTTCTGGGAGGTTACGTCCTGCTTTATACGCTGGTGCTTTGGGGGCAGTTTACTACCCCGATTATGCTCGGACTGGCAGCTTTACTGGGCATGTTTGCCGCCTTTATTGGCTTCAATGTTTCGCACGATGCTCTGCACGGAGCCTTTTCTTCCAAGCCTTGGGTAAACCGCCTGCTGGGCGGAAGCTTTTACCTGCTGGGAGCCAATCCCTACGTCTGGAAGATTACGCACAATGTGGTTCATCATACCTATACCAATATTCCCGGGCACGACGAAGACATCGAAATTGCTCCCGGCCTAGTACGCCTGGATGCCGATGAAAAGCTTCGCCCCTGGCATAAGTATCAGCATTGGTACACCTTTCCTCTGTACTCACTGGCGTCGCTTTCCTGGGTGTTCCGTAAGGATTACGTGAAGTTCTTTAAGAAAAACATCGGGGCTTCCCATGATAACTCGCAGCACCCCCGCGCCGAGTATTATAAACTTTTTATTTTCAAAGCGCTGTACTACCTGGCCTTTCTAATCATTCCCTACCTCGTATTGGAGTATAGCTTTGGAGAAATCTTTCTGGGTTTTCTGCTCATGCACGCCGCGAAAGGGATCGTATTAGGCCTGGTTTTTCAGTTAGCACACGTCGTGGAAGGAACGGATTTTCCCGTACCCGATCAGCAGGGGAATGTATTGAACGCCTGGGCGGTACACCAATTATATACCACGGCTAATTTTGCCCCGAAAAGCTCGGTAGCCGCGTTTCTTTGCGGAGGACTTAACCGTCAGGTAGAGCACCACCTCTTCCCCAAAGTCTGTCACATTCACTATCCCGCCATTTCGGATATTCTCAAGCAAACGGCCCTGGAATACGGTCTGCCTTACCTGGAAAACGAAACGTTCCTTTCTGCGTTGGTCTCCCATTACAAGGTGCTTAAACAAATGGGGCAACCCGCCGCTCAGGCCGTTTCAGAAAACGTGGCAGAGAAAGAACTCGCTTTTTAAGTACGAAGAGATCCTTCGGGATCTCTTCGCGTTTGCAGCCGGAAGCTCTTCTTTTAAGCTTATATTAGGTTAACTGATTTATTTTTAGTAACTTAGAGGAAATATAATGAGGAGGGAGACCTGACGGCATGATACCATCATTCAATGAAGTCCAACGGACGCTTACCTTAATTCTTCGTAAACTCGATACGCCTGCTATTCAGCTTGATCGGAATTTTTCACAGAAAGAAGGCTTTATCGAAGCGTACCGGATACTGGACGAAAACTGTACAAGTTACGATCTTATCAAAGTAATGGAGACCCGGCATGCACGGGCCATCGCTATTTTAGCGGTTGATTATTTAAATGGAAAGTGTGCCCAGGATAAGTTATTAAGTCTTCAGTAAAACGTTTGCAGGGGATATTCCGGTTACCACCTCATTGCACGGCATGGGGTGGCTTATTTTTTTTAATAGAATAGATAATAACATACGACAATGAAACCATCTAAACATCAAATCAGACATACCTTAGGAAGGTTAACAAATAGACTGACGAATTTGGAAATGGATCCCAATGAAAACGGACCCGATAAAGAAGGACTAAAAGAAGCTCAGGCTATTTTGAAAGAGGGTAGAACCCATTATCGATCCATCGGAAGTTTGAAAACCAGACAGGCCCGGGCCATTGCCCTGATGGCCATCGACTATATGAACGGCGTCTGCTGCTCGGAGAGTTTAACTAACTTTAAATAAAAAAATCCCGCACCAATCGGTGCGGGATTTTTTATGTCCTTTGGAGAAATTACAGGTTTTTCTTTTTGAGTTCTTTCACTGCAAAATCTACGGCACGGGCGGTAAAAGCCATGTACGTTAAGGAAGGGTTCTGGCAACCGGCCGAAGCCATGAAGGAACCATCCGTAACGAATACGTTTTTAGCATCCCATACCTGGTTGTGTCCGTTCAGCACGCTCGTCTTGGGATCCTTACCCATACGGGCCGTACCCATTTCGTGAATAGCCATACCCAGGTAAGAACCGTTATCGAACGTGCGAATATTTTTAACGCCGGCTGCTTCCAGCATTTCAGCGGCATCGTTCATCATATCTTTCCGCATTTTGTGCTCGTTTTCACGAAGATCGGCATCGAAGACTACCGTAGGCAGACCCCATTTGTCTTTCTTGTTACGATCCAGGAACATGCGGTTTTCGTAGTAAGGCAGCGTTTCACCGAAACCACCCAGGTTCATTGACCATGGACCGGGTTTAGCTGCTTTTTCCTTCAGTTCAGCTCCAAAGCCCATTTCGGCCACCAGACCATTCCATCCCGAACGGCTGCCACCGCCCTGATAACCAAAGCCACGCAGGTAATCGCGTTTATCGTTGCCTACGTTACGGTAACGGGGAATGTAGATACCATTAGCCCGACGGCCAAAGTAGTATTTATCTTCCAGTCCTTCTACCATGCCACTGGCACCGGTACGGAAGTGGTGATCCATCAGGTTATGACCCAGCTGACCCGAATCATTACCGAACCCATTGGGGAAACGATCCGAGATGGAGTTCAGTAATAAGGCCGTTGAGCCGATGGCTCCGCCGCAAATGAAGACCACTTTAGCGAAGTATTCCATCACCGCATTCGACTCGGAGTCAATGATGCGAACGCCCTTGGCCTTTTTCGTCTGGGGATCGTAAATGATTTCGGAGGCAATGCTATTGGGACGAATCGTCAGACGACCCGTAGCCTGAGCGGCGGGAATCGTTGCTGACGGACTGCTGAAGTAACCCCCGTAAGGGCAACCCAGCGAGCAAAGGTTACGGTATTGACAGGGGCCACGGCCTACTTTCTGCTGAGCGGGACCCGCCTGCGTTAAGTTAGCTACCCGGCCCATCGTCATTTTACGGTTGGGAAATTTCGCTTCAATACCCTGCTTCACTGCGGTCTCCGCACAGTTCATCTGCATGGGAGGCAAAAACTCACCATCGGGAAGCTGCGGAAGTCCGTCCTTACTGCCGGATACGCCTACGAATTTTTCGACGTAGCTGTACCAGGGAGCAATTTCAGCGTAACGAACGGGCCAGTCGGTACCAATGCCTTCTTTGGCGTTGGCCTCAAAGTCCATATCCGAAAGGCGGTAGCTCTGACGGCCCCACATGATGGATTTTCCGCCTACGATGTTGGGGCGGTACCAGTCAAAGCGTTTGAGTTCATCGTAAGGAGCATCCATATCGTTGAACCAATACGTCTTATTGGCTTCTCCGTAGGGATAATCCCGGCTCAGGAAGGGGTGAGAGGCCCGTTCTTCGTTGGTAATACGACCCCGGTGAGTAAGCTCCCAGGGTTTTTTAAGGGCGTTTTCGTAATCCGTTACGTGTTCAAATTTACGACCACGTTCTAGCACCAGCGTTTTGAGGCCTTTTTCGGTTAATTCCTTGGCAGCCCAGCCGCCCGAAATACCCGAACCTACCACGATGGCATCATATGTATTTTGTTCGTTTGCTCGAAGAATGTTCATTGGATTAGTGTTCTGTAATTGAGCTGCATGAGACATCCGCTCAAAAAAAGTATTAGGGTCACAAGAGGGGAGCTGAGGCTAGGTCGCCCAGGTTTTCTGACCGGGTTTCAGAGGGATACATCCTTCGTAACGGCCCGGAACGTATTCGTAGCTCAGGGCCTGGGTTGCTCCGATTTCCGAAGTAAAATACCCAAACATGCTGAGTTCTTTGATGGTAAACCAGAAGGGAGCTTCTTTGACGCCGGCTTTGCGGTCGGCGAAGGCATTCGCTTCTTCGAGTTTGAGAATATTGGTTTTTTCCTGAAGGGAAGCATCCTTAAATGCCTTTCCGTAAACGGCTTTGGTTTCCCGATCCACCCGGTCCAGGCCTCTTTGCAGCCGTTCCTGATACTCTTTGGGGTAACATTCAGAAACCAGAACATTTAAAAAAGGACCCACACCCGCCGCTTTGGCTCCGGGGGAATCAGCAGTGGTCGGAAGGATCACATCGGCAATTTCAGCAATGAGGTTCTCGGTCGGCTGGTCAAAAACCAGTTTAGAGGCAGCAGTAGGCAATGCCCGGCGACCTTCAACGATGTCGGCCAGAGCTGGTGTCACCAGCAGACCGCCCATCATGACCCCTACCATTTGTAGTGCTTCTCGGCGTTTCATGAAAAAAAGTAACGTGTTAAGTAAGAAAATGTTAGGCAATTCAGGTAAACCGTAAGTGGACTGAATAAGCAGGGAAAGGTACTAAATAAACACTGATAGACAAAAATATATCGCTGAAATGTCCTATTCTTAAGCTGAAATTTAGAATTGTTTCTGACGTAGGATTCCGTCGGATTACAACCAGAAAATTCGCGATACATTACTTACCCTACAACGGAAGAGGGTAAGTAGAATTGCTCTGATAACAAAAATTATGAAAAACCCCGTCTGAACTCTCAGACGGGGTTTTATGTCGCAAATGGTTTTGACTTTCGTTAGCCCGAGCCGGATGAGTCTTTGGAAAACCTCCCGATTCACTTGAGTACCCATGAAGCCCAGGCCTCTGCCTTAACCCAGCTAAAAGCTTTGGTATGGAGCAGAGAAAGAGGCCTGGTTAAAGGCTACCAAACGCAGTAAAACGACTTTATTCGGCCACAATGACGAAGCCACCATTGGCTTTTAGGGTAACCGGAGTCGCGGCAGAAAGGCGAATGGGTTTCGTGTCAAACATTGGTTCGCCATCCGAGGTTAGTTCTGCTTTCAGGCGGGAAAGAAAAGCCAGATCGAGCGTTAACTGTTTTTCCTTACCTTCTCCGTTGATGCCGGCGATGTACCAACGTTTACCCGATCGGCGAGCCACCACGCAGAGTTTGCCCGGATACCCCTCAATAAACTTAACGTCGTCCCAGTAATCGGGCAGGTTTTGCAGAAGTTTCTGGGCCGGTACCGGAACGTGCTTCATGCCTTCGGGTGACTCGGCGTAATGCTGAATACCGGACAGAAAGACAATGCTGGTGGCCAGTTCAAAAGCACTGGTGGTTTTCCGCTGAACCGACGTGGGAATTTTATAGAGATTCATGGGCGTAAAGTCCATGGGGTCAAAGGCATTGCGGGTAAAGGGTAACATGGTGGCGTGGGTAGGCTGATTGTCGGCTACTTTTTGTTCAAACGTCACCATCTCAAAACCCTTCACGGCTTCGGCAGTCATCAGATGCGGGTAGGTGCGGGCCCAGCCCCGGGGGAGCGTCGCTCCGTGAAAATTAACCAGCAGATGATACCTGGCTGCATCCATCAGGATGTCCTGATAGTATTTAATAACCGACTGACCATCACCGCCGAAGAAATCAATCTTTATACCCTTGATTCCCATTTTCTGAATCTTTTCAAATTCTGCCCGGCGGGAGTCGGCTTCGAGTAGTCGGTTTTTGGGCGTGTACTTCACCGTATTCCAGTCGCCAGCGGAGTTGTACCACAGCAACAGGCCTACGTTTTTCGTTTTCGCATATTCAGCCAGTTCTTGTATTTTTTCATACCCAATGTTTCGGTCCCAGTTCACATCAATCAGACAGTACGACCAGTGCATCTGAGCCGCGAAGTCAATGTATTTTTTCTGCTCATCGTAGACGATAAAGTCGTCCTTGGAGTTAATCCAGCTCCAGGAAGCCTTGCCGGGTTTAATAAAGGAATTGTCCACTTTCAGGGCCTTTTCGGCTAAATCCGTACCCGCAGTGGATTCCATGAGCGTGGAAAGGCTACCCAGGGTGATGACCCGCCAGGGAGAGACAAACGTTCCCTTGGCCCGGGGCAGCAGGTTCTGATCCCTGATGATTTCCCGGGCGTCGGGAAAGCCAATGCGATACACGCCGCCCGTTGATTCGTGAGCCAGGCGGGTAGCACAGTACGTGCTGTCGAGGCCTGCTTCGGTAATGAGCACCCAGGTATCATCCGTTTTGAAAAGAGCGGGGTAAATCCAGCCGGCTCCTTTTGTCGAAGGCGTACCCACGGCAATCTCCTGCTCGTAATCTTCCTCATAAGAAGGGTTAGTGGCCTCCCAGCCAGACTTGGCTACGGCTACGGGCTGAAGCCAGGCTTTGGTGGTTGGGGAAAAGGCAAAACTCGTACGCTCCGCCTGCACCTGTGAACGCATGTGTTTCGGCCGAATCACCCGGTAACGAAAAGCGACTCCTTCATTGCTGACCCGAAAGATGACTTCCAGCTCTTCCCCTTTGGGGCTTGCCAGTTTCCAGCTTCGCTGCCGGGCCTGGTAATGGATGGACGATTTCTTGGCATTACGCATCTGGTACTCCTCCTGAATGGTTTGAGCAGGGCTTGCCGAAACTACTCGTAAGTTTTTACTTAAATCCGTATTGGGTAACGTCAGGCCCAGGTCGGAGGGCTGAAGGACCAGCTTTTGACCGGAAAAGATTTGATAGTGCGGCGATCCGTCCGTCACGCTAACCTGCACCCGAATGCGTTGATCCGGACTTCTGAGTTCCCCATCGGGCGACTGGGCCTGGGTCAGCAAGGCAGAACCCAGCAGGGCAATACATAAAGAAGTAATTTTCATAGAATGGAGATGACGCCTAAGGTTCATAACACACTAATGTGTTTGATTGACACAATTATAAAAAAGCATTCAGGACGGTAATATATCGATTATCCAAGAGAGTAAAAAAGCGTTAGAGCCATAGATTCAGGGTAGATAGAGGCCGGCCGGGAAGCGTCAGAACCTGGAACGTCTGTTGGTTTCAGAATGCCTGTTGTGAATTCAGACGTATGATAAGGCGACTTTATAAACCAAACCTTTGAAAATTAACTAAGTAAAAAAAACTATAACCTTTGCTTAGAAACACTGAAATTTGAAGATAGTCATCACTGATCATCTAGCTTACTGAAGGTATCGAAATGAAGGGAAGAATATTTTTAATTAACAAATCTAACTAATGAGTATTACGCCAGACTTATAAAATTTTAGTGCTTATAGAATTTTGACTGTTAATACTGCTAAGAAAAAGACCCTGTAAATAAGCTTCGTTTTTATAAAGAAGCCTGTAAGCGATTAAAGCCCCCGTAATTACGTATAAAAAGGCAGTTAGTAGTAAAACTGGAGGAATCTTAAATTCGTACATTTAAAATGTTCAGCCATCTCCGAAAATGATCTATATCGCGTTTAAACGGGTTTGCCCGGTTTGTAAAAATAAAGACATCGAGCGGTACCAGCGTTCGAAATGGATGAAGCGTTTAATTCCCTTCAAATATTTTAAATGCCGCAACTGCCATCGCTACTTCTTTCTCATTGAGTTTTCTTCAAATTCGCGGGCCTAGACTAGCTCAGTAAGGCTCTTTATACACTCCTGTTATTGCTGTCCTCAGAGCCTTTTCGGCTCATGGCTTAGTCCGGGTTGCCTCACGTGAGCGTGGAAGGCTCGTGTTTCTTCGCTGGTGACCTGCTTCTTCCTGCCCGGCAGAGGGATAAAAAATAAAGTTCGGTCTGGGAACTATGCAACGGGACGAACCAGTCCCCTAGTTACGGAGTTACTAACCGTAGCAGAGGAAAGGTTCTAGCGGGATTGATGGGCTGCCAGTGCCCGTGTGCAGACTGATAAGCCGGAAACAGAGCTTACTTTCGCCCCTCCATTGCCAGAGGCAGCCATTTTTAAAATCAAGACTGTATGCTAACAGAAACCATTAAAGAAGCCACCAAGGCAGATCACCTGGCTCTTGAAAAGCAGGTGGTGAAGCGGTTAAAGGCCATTGAATCAGGAAAAGATTACGCGGAACTACTGAAGTATTTCTATGCGTATTTCAGCAAAGTAGAGGCGGCAGTGGCTCCTTTTATTACTTCTGAGCTACTTCCGGATTACTCCGAGCGACGAAATGCCTCCTATATAAAAGCGGATATAGAAGCCTTAGGCGAAACCCTGGAAGGCCTGCCCCAGGCCCAGGCCCCCGAGGTTAGTAACCTTCAACAGGCTCTGGGAGCTTTGTACGTGCTGGAAGGTTCCATCATGGGGGGAAGAATCATCGTCGAGATGCTGGCGAAGGTCGGTATTACCCAAGGAGTCTCGTTCTTTTCGGGTTACGGACCGGAGACGGGTGTCAAGTGGCAGCGTTTTACCAGCGTACTCAATGCCCAGGCTCAAACGGATCAGGAGCAGCAACAGGCCATTGACTCGGCTCAGCAGACCTTTGCCCGATTTGGGGAGGTCTTTCAAAGAAATTACGAGGTTATCTCTTAAGGGAAAAAGGGGCTTTGAGCCCCTTTTTTTATGGGCTCTTTTGGGCAGGTGTCTTGCTTATGTAAATCGAGTACAACGGTAGACCGGGTTTTCCTGGTCATTCATGATTTCATCCGTGCGATGGAAATCAGAGTTCCTGTTTTAATCTTCCTTGCGGGATACCGCCATTCTTTTCAAACAGATCAACGAAACTTCCAGCAGTGCCTGGTTCTGGCTTACCCATGGCCAGACGGATCATAACCTGTACGCTTCGAAAAGTATAGGGTACGATGCCCATTAGTTTAAAAAAATCATTTTGGTTATAAAAGTGCTCAGTTAATACTGATGCTGTATGCTCTGATTAGTACTGACTAAAAATTTATATATTTTTATACTTAGGTAATTATAGACTATATTGATGGCCGGAAAATGATAATAGTTTCACTTATATCCTTTTCATTTATCAAATAGGTTTTCCTGCAGTTCTTCCGGCTAACTGTTCATCAGAATAAACAAACCTGAGAAGCTATAGAGAAAAATTAATTATTGATTTTTAATAATTAGTTTAACTTATTGGGTAAGCAGTTTTTACCGATCACATTTTAAACCACACCTTATGATTCGTTTGTTTACTTTTTTGATGATTCTGTTGATTACCTTTCAGGCCCAGGCTCAATGCTGGAGGCAGGTAGCTGTTGAAAAAGGATTTGATGGCGGGCATACCCTCGCCATTGCTACCAATGGAACCTTATGGGCTTTTGGGGCTAATAATTACGGACAACTGGGAGACGGAAGTACGACCAATCGGTCGCTTCCCGTGCCAGTTGGGGCAGATAACGACTGGGCGTATGTGGCAGCTTCGCCTTATGCTTCTTATGGAATTAAAACCGACGGAACGCTCTGGAGCTGGGGTTCGGGTTCTTATTCGGTGCTTGGCACTGGAGCTACTTCGAATCAGTTAACTCCTGGGAAAGTAGGAATTGCTACCAACTGGAAAACGGTGAGTGCCTCCGGGACAACGGTAGTTGCTCTTAAAACCGATGGAACCCTCTGGCGTTGGGGATCCGATGGCTTTGCCAACGGATCGCCCTATGGAATGGCTACGCCCTTGGAACTCCCGGTTCCTACGCAGTTCGGTACCGATGCGGACTGGGTTTCTATTGAACGGGGCAATAGCTACACGATGGGTCTGAAGGCCAATGGTTCACGCTGGGGTTCGGGAGCTCTAATCAATGGCGTCGGAGGTACTGGCGTTCAGGATGTAGGATCAGCTTTCCCCATTCAACTGGACGCAGGTCCCTGGAAATCCATTTCCTTAGGTACGCACGTGCTGGGTATCAAATCGGACGGAAGTCTATGGGGCTGGGGAACCAACCATAACGGGCAGATAGGCAACGGCACTACTGGTTACTCCGTAAACACGCCTGCACTGATTGATAATACCAACTCCTGGCAGAGCGTAAATGCTACGCCTTACCGGGCGACTTCTTTTGCCATCCGCAGCGATCAAACCCTGTGGTCCTGGGGTGGAGAAAACCCTGGATATATAAGAGGAACGGGAAATACCAGTCCAAGTTTGGTGCCTGCTCAGGTAGGGACTAATACCAACTGGGTTTCTGTTCAGGCTACTTCCGATCACGTGGCGGGCATTCGCAGCGACAATACGTTATGGACCTGGGGCCGGGTTGGATTCGGGCAACTGGGTAACGGAGCTACCAGCTCTACCGGTGAAGCCGAACTCAATCCCATCCGCGTCAATTGCTCGCAATCACTTCCCGTGCGTTTACAGCGTTTTTCAGTGGTAGAAAAAGACGCTGCTGTTGAATTATCGTGGATAACCGCCACGGAAAAAAATAGCAATCGCTTTGAAATTCAGCGTAGCACCGATGGAGAAAGCTGGACGACGATCGGCCTGAAAAAGGCAAAAGGAGAGAGCAACGTTTCCCTGACCTATCGTTTCAGCGATTCTTATCCGGTCGCGGGTATTAATTACTACCGCCTGAAGATGATTGACCACGATGAAACGTTTGACTACAGCCGTATCGAGAGTGTAGAAGTGGAACGGGGAACAGCCCTGTTGTATCCTAACCCCGTAGCCGACAAGCTTTTCCTGAAAAATGTGGACGCTGCTACCGTGCGGGAGGTAATTTTACAAAACCTGAACGGCCTGCCCGTACTGAACTATTCTGGTTTCCCATCCGCTGGTTTGGATGTTCAGGCGGTTCAAAAAGGGGTGTACCTCTTAATTATAAAAGAATACAGTGGCTACTCAAAAGCCTATAAGGTGATGGTAGTCCGTTAAGAATACGGAATAGTTAACCACAGAAAAGCCGTCCGGGGGATTTCTCCCGGACGGCTTTTTAATTCATACCAGACTCATTACCAGGTAAATCGTTCCACCAGTCCTGAAACGGAGCTGGTTACGTAATAGCTGTTGCCTCTTCGTTCGATGGAAGAAGGCCCTCTCAAATCACCCGTCAGGGTATTTCCAAGCGTATTGGCAATCCGGCCCGTAGGCTGCGATGCATTGAAGGATCCATCCGAGGTGTACTCAATCACTACGGGCTTGTTACCCTCCGAGAGCGTGATATCCATAAGGGTAGTATATCCTTTCTGATAAATGCTGACCTGTCCGGAAGGCGTTACCTGATAAATAACCGCCGAACCTTTCGTAAAAGGATAGCCGGACAGCGTGGAAACCAGCAGATTCGTGCCATCGTGAACAATACCCGTAGGGACGGGTTCTTGTTTATCCGTAACATTGGGCAGCTTGGCCACCATTTCCAGCTTACCCGTGCCCTTGGTCCGCTTGATGACGACGTTACTACCCGCATCAACGATGTAGATCGTACCCTGAGCGTCTGCGGTCAGGTTATAAGCATTGGAGTTTAAAGGATTCACGGCTTTCAACCCATCCACGAAGGGACGTAAAAACTGACTGGTTAGTTGCTGGACGCTCCGCGGCTGAGCCGGATTGAGCTCGGAAGTTTTCACGCTGTAAAGCATGCCGTTCACGCCGTGTAAAAAATAAAGGGAGTCGTTGGCAAAGAGCAGGTGCGTAATGCCCAGAAAAGCCGGACCATCGGTAACCGAGAGCAGTCCCGTGATGACGGGACGGACCTGATTATTTTCTACCATTGAAATCTGGCTGTTGGACTGGCCTGAACCGGCTTCGGAGACGAATAAGCGACCGGCCGGATCAAAGGTAAGTCCCAGAGGTGTGTTCAGGTCTTTGGCAATAATCTCTCGTCGTACCGTTGCGGGAGCGGGGCCCTCGTGATCGGTACAACTCATGGTGAAAAGTACAAGCGTACAGAAAGCCGCCAGGTTTGAAACAATAGAACGTGGTTTCATAATAAAATACGATGGATGAAAAATGAGAAATACTGGAACGAACGGACCCAAAGCAAAGGCAGCCCGGAACTATTCAATCAATGAAATTGGATTCTGAATGAGATGAAGCAGCGATCAGAAAAGACTATCCAGCAAAACAGGCTTAATGAGGATATATAAAGACTGGAAATGATTTTACAAATGCTGGTTATTTGTAATAATAAAGCAGAAACAGAAATGCTTGACGAAGTTAATTTTTAATAAATGTAAATCTGGCCATTAAATGAAATAATGTATGTCAAGTAACGATTAGCGTTAGTGAAATACTTCAGAAAGGGTGTAAAGTAAATAATCCCCATCTCCTAATGAATCCCTGCTTTTAATCATGAGCATCCGAAGTGTGAAATCTGCTGATTATTGGGGAATAACGGTAAAACCAGAGTTAAACGAATTCGTGACTTTGGTAACGGCCCCGGCAACACCGAATGACTACTTCTAAAAACAGAGCACAAAAGCTTTGTTTGAGAAAATGGCAGGGGAGGCATCTCAGGGACAGGGTTTTAACGTATATGAATTACAGTAGTTACTTCAGAGCTGCCTGGCCGTACGCATAGCGTCCTTACGTGTAGTACTAGTTGATTAGTCTTTTCAAAAAGACTCATACACCGTTTATCAGCAGGTATAATTCTGACATTCAACCCCTAAAGAATAGTGACTATTTTTCTACAGTAGCCATATTTGGCTACGGTTAGGAAGGGTATGCCCCTTTTAATTAGGTTTTTAGACTTATAGTTAATAGCACGGTTTTTTGAATCAATAATTAAGTAATTAACTATAATCTTAATTTTTGGTGACGACTGTATGCATCACTTAAGAAACGATCTTTTAACCCTATTGAGAAAAGAAGATCACTTCATTACGTTTTTCCAGGATTCCGGAATATGGATTTTAGATATAGCGAATGTTAAAAATCACTGGATAAGTAATGAATTCTGGACCCGCATGGGGTATCAGTCTCAGGCCTTACCTGAATTTTTCCAGAGCTGGCAACAGCTCATTCATCCCGATGACTTAAGTGTATTTACCACCTGGTTGCAAGCCTGCCTTTCCCATCCCGATCAGAGTTTTGAGCCTATTATCAGGTACCTGCATCAGAATGGTTCCATCCGCTGGTTTCGTTGCCGGGGCATGGCCGTGCGTGACGAAAGCGGCCAGGCCCAGCTGCTGGTCATTTCTCACCAGGACATTACCCAGGAAAAAGAAGCCGAAGAACGCTACTGGCGGCAATCGCGTCTCTACGAAGCCATGCTGGACAGTGAAGTGGTCTACCTGGTTAGTACGGACCTGAACGGTTGCTATACCTTCGTCAGTGAAAATTACGCCCAGTTTCTGGGTCTGAAACCCTCCGCCCTGATTGGACAGCCCGCAACGCGATGGATAGGAAAAAATGACTGGGCTTTGTATCAGAAAACCATCCGAAGCTGTCTGGCCCGGCCGAGGGTTCCTCATACGGTCTCCTTCCATACCTGCAGTGGTCAGGGGGAAGTCACCGAGTGGACCTTAACGGCCCTGGAGAATGAACAGGGCCAGGTAACGGAAATATTCAGTCTGGGTCGCCGGATTACGGAATCACTCACACTGAAACGGAACCTTTCGATCTTGCTCGAACATACCCGGGATCTGGTCTGGGTAACTTCCCTTCAGGGGAATTTGTCTTACGTGTCTCCCTCCTGGCAACGCTACGGGGAAGAGCAGCCGATGGTGGGCGAACCGATTCAGTCTTACTTACACCCCGCCGATGAGAGGGCTACGCTGGACCTGCTTGCTTGCGTGCCCGGCTCCGGTGGGGGACGGATCCGGCACCGTCTTCGTCATCCGGAAGGGCATTACCAATGGCTCGAGACTCAGGTCAGCTTTAATGCTTTTACACAAGAGGTCGTCTGGATCAGTCATGACATGACCGAACTTAAACCCGTGGAACGTGAACTGGAGAAGTCAAAAGAACTACTGGAAGAAACCAGCCGGATGGTTAAAGTGGGCGTATGGGAAGTAATGCTGGAAACGGGAATTACGTACTGGTCCGATGTGAGTAAGGAAATCCACGAAGTTCCGCTGGACTATCAGCCCGAGATGAGCAGAAGCATGGACTTTTTTGTGGATGAAAAAGCCAAAGAACGGTTAAATCAGGCCCTGTCCCAGGCCATCGGGCAGGGAACACCCTGGGATCTGGAAGTACAGATTCAGACGGCTCAAAGACAGCTTCGCTGGGTGAACATGAAAGGACAGGTAGAGTGGAGCCAGGGAAAAGCCATCCGCTTACTGGGTACGTATCAGGACATCGAAGACCAGAAAAGAGCCCAAAGTCAGGCTGAACAGGCTCAGCAGATAGCCGAACAGGCCAGTCGGGCGAAGTCGGAATTTTTGGCCAGTATGAGCCACGAAATACGAACTCCTCTGAATGGAGTGATTGGGTTAACGGAGCTTTTACTGCAGACGTCACTGGATGAAAACCAGCAACTGTACCAAAAAACGGTTTACGAATCGGCTCAGACGCTCTTAGCCCTTACCAACGATATCCTGGAGCTTTCCAAGATAGAAGCGGGTAAGCTTTCCCTGGCTCCCGAACCGGCTAGTCTGGAGGATCTTTGTGAGCAGTCCTTAGCCGTCATTACCCCCCTGGCTCAGGACAAAGGACTGGAGGTGCTTCTGGATCTGGATCATCGAATCCCTTCCCTGGTGTACTTTGATGCCCTTCGCCTGCGGCAGATTCTGATTAACCTTCTGGGCAATGCCGCCAAATTTACTCAGGAAGGGGAAATTGAGCTGAAAGTAACCGTACTGCGGCAAACCGCTTCGGAGATCTCACTTCAATTTTCCGTGCGTGATTCCGGCATTGGTATTGAAATGGAAAACCAGCGTAAGATTTTCGAGGCTTTTATGCAGGAAGATCTTTCTACTACTAAGAAGTTTGGCGGAACGGGTTTGGGACTGACGATTTCGAGCCGTTTGCTGAGTCTGATGAACAGTCAGTTCAGCCTGAAGAGTGAAGCCGGAAAAGGCAGTTGCTTTGCCTTTGATTTAAGCCTTCCCCTGCTTACCCAACCGAGCCAGCCGGAGCCCGACTATCCTTATTTGGAGGCCATTCAATCGGTACTGATTGTATCGGCGAATGAAGGTAATGAGCGGATCCTGGCCAGAACTTTAGCGGGCCGAGGTATAAATAGCTCTAAGGCCGGCAATGGTCTGGAGGCACTGACCTTTCTGCAAAAACAGAGGTTCGATGTCATCCTGATGGATTATGACATGCCTTACCTGAATGGTACGGAAACGCTGGCGAAGATGAAGAATTACCATTCAGAGTCTTTACCCGCAGTCGTATTCATGGGTACGTCTGTTCAGGCCCTGACCCTGGAGCAGGGGCCGCCGCTGTTGATCAAACCCATCAAACGAGCGACCCTGCTGACGACCCTTTCCAATCTTTTTAAGCCCGTTGCCGAGGTGGCAGCCATCGAGCCTGTCAGGGTTGAAGTTGCCGAGCAAGTGAGTATCATCGAAGGAACGGGTTCTGTGCTGATTGCGGAAGACAATGCGGTGAATCGATTACTGGCTCGCAAACTCATCGGCTCACTTCGGCCGGATCTGATTATTTACGAAGCCCACAACGGGAAAGAGTGTGTCGAGGCCTTCGAGCGACTACAACCCGATCTGATCTTAATGGATATTCAGATGCCGGAGATGGATGGCTGTGAGGCCACTCAGCGAATCCGTAGTGTAGAAGAACGCCATACGCCTATTCTGGCCTTAACCGCCAGTGTCTTACCGGAAGAACGAGACAAATGCCTGGAAACGGGAATGGATGATTATTTAACCAAACCCATTGACCGGACCTTACTGAAAGAAGCTCTGGAAATGTGGATTCCCGCTAAAACGACTTAGCGGGATTTAGTATCCAGCATATATTGACTGGGCGTGATGCCAAACTGCTTTTGAAAATCGCGGGAAAAATTCGTTGGTAAACTGTATCCTACCAGAGCGGCGGCCTCGTTGACTTTGAAGTGCCCCGTAGCCAGCAGTTCCGCTGCTTTTTTGAGTCGGGACAAATTAATGAGTTCGTTGGGACTTAAATCCGAAAGTCCCTTGATTTTCCGGTACAGCGTGGGCCGGCTCATGTTCATGAGCTGCGAGAGTTGATCCACGTTGAGTTCCGGATCAAGGATATGATCGTAAATGACCTGGTGTAACTGTTCCAGAAAATCCTTGTCTGCCGGGGTGTAGGCCATGCCCTTGAAAGGACTGAGCGGCGAGCGGGCAAAGTATTGCTTCACCCGATTCCGGTTCGCCAGCAGGCTTTCAATCTGAGCCTGCAAGTGAATAACAGAGAAGGGCTTTTCCAGGTAGGCATCGGCTCCTACCTCCAAACCCGTAACCTTGGATTGCAGCGAGGTTCGGGCGGTTAGTAAAATCACCGGAATGTGACTGTAGGCCAGGTCTGATTTAACCCGGCGGCAGAGTTCAATGCCGTCCATGCGGGGCATCATGATATCACTGACCACGAGCTGAATGTTTTCCTGCTGGAGCAATTCCAGGGCCTGCTCCCCGTGGTAGGCTAAAAAAATGTTATAGGTGTGATGTAATTCCTGCTGAAGGTAAGTCCCAATTTCCCGCTGATCTTCCACCAGCAACAGACTCGGCTTTGAAGGATCGGCCTGAGCAGCGGGAGCGGGGGCGGCTTCTGCTTCTACGGGCTCTGAAAAGCTTTGCAGATTCACGGGTATTTCCTGGTGAATGGGCAGGGAAAGGCGAAATGAGTTGCGGTCGGATGACTCGTTTTCCAGCAAGAGGGTTCCCTGGTGCAGCTGAGCCAGGGCTCTGGAAAGAGCCAGGCCAATGCCGGTTCCGGGCTGCTGACTGGTTTCCCTGAGGCGGAAAAAAGGCTCGAATATCTTCTCCTGAAGCGAAGCCGGAATCACAGGCCCGTCATTTATAACCTGGATTTGAAAAACGTCGTCTTCACTGGAAAAAGGCAGCAATTTAACCATCACCATCGAATCGGCGTATTTCAGGGCATTGCTCAAAAGGTTGGTCATGATTTTGCGAAAGGCCTCTTCATCCACAAAAGCGTGCAGCGTCAGTCGGGGGAGTTCCAGTTTAAAACTCAGGTTTCGTTCTTCGGCGACGGGTTTAAACCAAACGCCCAGCTCATTTAGCAGAACATGGATGTCGGTATTGGAAAAATGAAGCTGAAGGTGCTGGGCTTCGGCTTTGCGGAAATCCAGTAACTGATTGGTTAAGTCGATGAGGCGATTGGTATGCTTATTCATAATCTGGAGGCTTTCACGGATCAGGGAGTCCTGATGAAACTGTCCCAACAATTTATCCAGGGGAAGTTTAATGAGCGTTAGGGGAGTACGGATTTCGTGGGCCACATTCGTGAAAAACTCAATTTTTCCCGAATAAACGGCCTTCTGGGTTTCCATTTCAAGCGACTTTAACTCCCGTTTATTTTTTTCGGTCAGGGCCAGGTGGTAATAACGAAAAATGATGTACCCAATGGCTGCTGTCAGGCTGGTGTAAAGAAGGTAAGCCCAGGGCGTGGCATAATAAGGAGGTTTGATAACGAAAGTAAGCAATCGTTGGCTGGGATTCCAGACCCCGTCATTGTTAGAGCCCTGTAATTGAAACACATACGAGCCCGGCGGCAGGTTACTGTAATAAATCCGGCGGTTATTACTCAGATTCACCCAGGTAGGGTCCACGCCTTCGAGCTTATACCGATACTGATTGATTTCAGGATTCGTGTAACTCAGAGCGGCCACGTCCAGACTGATGTTGGACTGGCGGTGGGAAAGCTCCAGCCGGGAAGTGGCGACAATCGATTGTGGAAGAACCGAATCCCCGGCGTTAATGGACAGCTCCTGGTTATTAATCTGAATGCCCGTAATGTAAACGGGGGGGACAAAGCGATTGGTCCGGGTGAAGGAGGCGGGGTCAAAGCAGACCAGTCCCTTGACGGTTCCGAAGTAAAGTCGGCCGGATGAATCCTTAAAGGAAGAGTTATAATTGAACTGGTCGGTCGGCAGGCCATGAGCCGTGAAGTAATGCTGCCACTGATTCGTTCGCGGCATGAAACGGGCCAGCCCTCTTCCGGTAGAAATCCATAAATAACCAAAATGATCGGATTCTATTCGGAAGACCTGGTTATCCGGTAGTCCGTTTTCTTTGGAGTAATTAACAAATTGGCGATGGAGGGGATCATAGCGGGACAATCCGTTTTCACAGCAAAACCAGAACTGATGACGAAAATCTTCGTACACGTGATTGACGTAGTTTCCCTTTAACCCCTGGCGGGTGGTCAAGTGACCCCTGCGACCCGTTTTTTCGTTGTAAAAATACACGCCATTGCCGTAGCTTCCCACCCAGAGCGTTCCGTCGACGGATTCGTGAATGGACTGAATCTGGATCGTAAAAAAGGGAAAACTGACGAAATCATCCCTTTCGGGACGGTACGCAAACAGGCCATTCCAGGTGCCCACCAGGATCTGCCCATTGCGGCGTTTATAAAGCGTAACAATGAAATCACTGCTGAAGGACCCCGCCCGGGGTGATGAGCGATAGTGCCGGATGATCTTTTGGGTGCGTAAATCCATCACGTCCAGGCCGTGTTCAAGGGTGCCGATCCACAAACGGGCCGAATCAGCCAAAAGCCCGTGGATGTTATGATAGCTGATTCCCCCAGGGCCCTTCCCGGGCTGAAAGGATTCGATCTGATGCGTATGGAGGTTAATTTTATTGAGGCCCGCGTCTTCCGTTCCTACCCACAACTGACCCCGGCTGTCTTTCTGAATGCTGTGAACGGCCTTCCCACTCAGACTGTTTTTCTCCCCCAGAGGCACCAGCCTGGAAAAATGATTGAGGTGCTCCGAATAGTAATTCACCCCGCCGAAGGAAGTGCCCATCCAGATGCCTTTTTCCCGGTCCTGGTAGAGACACAGAAAGACGCGATCACTCAGGGAATAGGGATTTCCGTACTGGTTTTGAAACTGATGCAGTCGGTTGCCGGCACTCTGGTACAGGTAAAGGCCCGCCTCGGTGGCCAAGTAGTAGGTGCCATCCGCTTTGGGTAAAAACGAGTGAATGCGAATATCCAAGGAAGCCTCTCCACCCAGGGGCCTGAGCTGCTGTTTTTGAAGGTGATAAATGAAGGCCCGGTTTCCGCGTTGAAGAATCAGGCTGGTGTCTCCCAGCGACTGAAGTTGATCAATGCGGGAAAAATTCGGTAGTTCTACTTCGGCAAAGCGGTGCCTGGTTCGGTTATAGGTGTACAAATGGCCGTTTTCCGTGCTGGCATAAAACTGGCCCTGACCCGACAGGTGTATCGCCGTGGTTTGATCCTTTGGAAAAACATACAGAGTGAGCCTGCCTTCGGCGTAGCGATACAGGCAATGAGCAGCCACGATCCAGAGCCCGGCCTCTCCATCCGGCTGGAGATAACGGATTTCGCTGGGGGGAATCGCCCTAAACCGCTGAAAGCTTTCCTGTCGATGATCGTAGTGATACAGGCCCCTGGTCGTGCCTACCCAAAGCCCATCGGCCTGGTCCGGACAGAGGCTAAGGACGGTATTACTACCTAAGCTGCGGGGATTGGAATCCGACTGTTGAAAAACCTTGAAACTGTGCCCATCAAAACGATTCAGGCCGTTTCTGCTGCCAAACCACATGAACCCCAGCCGATCCTGCGTAATGCCGGTAATGGTATTGCTCGATAAACCGTTGGTAACCTGATAGGATTTGAAATCCGACACACGGGGTTCCGCCCGCAAGACGAGCGTACCGAGAACTAAAATGACTGCCAGAATAAAACGCCTCATACTGCTTTCAAAGGGTACAAAACCCTTTAAATCTACAATCAAGTCTTGACATACTACCGCAAATGAGACGATTTGAATCAAAAATGATACGCCTGGATTCTATCACCGGCCGTTTGTAAGGTTACTTTGCAGAATACTATTTATTGTATGAATGATTCAAAATAGCCGCTAGTTCTCCTTGTTTAGTTACGTAAACATGCTACGGATCAATCCCCTTCGGGAAAGCGATCGGTAGGCTTGACCTCTAAATCTAACACTTCTACATGCGTTTGTCTGTACCTTGCTTAAGCCGCCGACTAGGCGGCCTTTTGCTTCTTTTGCCCTGCCTGCTGATGAGCTACGCTCTGCGGGCGGGCACCGCTCCCCTTACGCTGACGGGGAAAGTAAGCAGCAGTGCCGGTCCCTTGCCCGGCGTCTCCATTCTGGAAAAAGGAACCTCCAACGGAACACTGACCGATGCGGCCGGGAATTACAAAATCACGGTGAAAGGACCGGAATCGGTCCTGACTTTCAGCTACATTGGGTTTGTTAAGAAAGAGATACCCGTCGGCACTCAGTCCGTCATTGACGTAAGTCTGGAGGAAACTTCTTCTTCGCTGGAAGAGGTGGTGGTGGTGGGATATGGTACGCTGGATAAAAAGGAAGTGACCAGTGCCATTACCCACGTTTCAGGAAAAGACCTGCTTACCGTTGGCGTAACGAACCCGATTTCAGCCTTGCAGGGAAAAGTTGCGGGCCTTACCATTACCAATACCGGAGGTGCCGACCCCAACTCCATGCCCAGCATTCAGCTCCGGGGCGTTTCTTCCCGCGATGCGGGACTGGGACCGCTGGTGGTGGTGAACGGCGTGCCGGGTGGAGTGCTGGAGAACATTAACCAGAACGACATTGAATCCATTGACGTGCTGAAAGGCGGAGCGGCTTCGGCTATTTACGGAACCCGGGGCAGCAACGGCGTCATTATCGTCACTACCAAAAAAGGATCGCAGGGATCCCGGGTAGATTACAACGGTTACGGAGCCTTTGATTTTGCCACGCTGCCGCTTAAAAACCTGTCGGCTGAAGAGTTTCTGGCCCAAAACCGGGGGACGGATTTTGGGGGACAGACCAACTGGCTTAAATCCATTACCCGTTCTTCGGCCTTTTCTCACAAGCACAGTCTTTCTTTCTCCGGTGGAGATGCCCGTAATAACTACCGGGCCACGGCCGATTACCGGGATGCTCAGGGACTGGACTTACGCTCGGGCCGGGAAGAATACGGAGCTCGTCTGATGCTGAATCACACGTCGGCTAATAATCTTTATACGCTGACGCTGAACGTTGCTCCGCGTTACTTCAAGAGCAATAACGCCGACTACGATTCCTTCGATCAGGCCCTGACGCTCAATCCGACTCTGCCAATTTATGATCCGAACAACCCAACCCGCTATAACCGCATTCAGTCGGGTTTTTCTTCGCCCTTTAATCCCGTTGAACGCCTGAAAACGGAAGAAAGCGGAACGGAAGGCAAGATTCTTGATTATAACGCCAGCGTACTAGTGAACATCCTGCCCACGTTAACCACTCAACTGACGTACGGTCAGTTTACCCGCGATTATTTTGATTTCTTCTTCCGCCCTTCGACGTCTACTTACGCGGCTCAGTATCAGGGTAGCATGAACTCCGCCAGTCGGGCCTATAACAAATACGATCAGCGGAGTCTGGAATGGGTGGGTAATTATTCCCTGCTCAAAGGTCCCCACGATGTGAAAGTACTGGCGGGCTATTCCTATCAGTATTTTCAGAGCTCGGGTCTTTCGGCCGATAACCGGCAGATGCCTTCGGATGCTTTGACCTATAACAACATCGGTACGGGTTTGTATCAGCAGGTCGCGGGCAGAAATGGCATGGGAACGTATAAAAATGATTCCCGCCTGATTGCCTTCTTTGGCCGCATCAACTACGCCCTTTCCGACAAGTATCTCTTTTCGGCCAGCTTACGCCGGGAAGGTTCTTCCAAATTCGGCTACAACCACAAGTGGGGAAATTTCCCGGCGGCTTCGGTGGGCTGGCGAATCAGTGAGGAAGGATTTCTGAAACAGGCCGAATGGATTGAGGATTTAAAACTGCGGGCCGATTACGGCGTAACGGGTAATCAGGATTTTGGTAACTACATGTCGCTGGATACCTACAGTGGCTATGGCTACTATCCGCTGAATGGAAACCAGTATCAGGTCTGGGGACCCAGCCAGAATACGAACTATGATTTACGCTGGGAAAGAGCCGAAAACTTAAACTTCGGGATTGACTTTTCGCTTTTCAAAGACGCCATTTCCGGTAGTATCAATTATTACACCCGTAAGAACAAAGATCTGCTGGGGAGTTACTCGGTGCCTTTGCCCCCCAACATTCAGGGCTCTACGTATGCGAATGTGGGCAGTATGCAGAACTCCGGGATTGAGCTGCAAATTAGTGCCCGGCTGGTTTCCCGCCCTTCCTTTAGTTACAGCATCTCTTTTGCCGGAGCTACCAACAGCAATAAGTTTGTTTCCTTTTCTAACAACATCTACCAGGGTCAAAAATACATTGACGTCGTAGGTCTGCCCAGTCCTGGTTCGCCGGGAACGGCCCAAAGGCTTCAGGAAGGCCAGCGAATTGGTACGTTTTACATGCTGCACGCCGCCGGTGTAGGGGAGGATGGACGATTGCTGGTGTATAATAAAAACAATGACATCATTCCGGCCAATCAGGCTAATAACGACGATAAACGCGTGGTAGGCAACGGCTTGCCCAAGGCTACGCTGAGTCTGAACAACTCGTTTACCTATAAAAATTTCGATGCGTCCATTTTCTTTCGGGCCATTGTGGGGTATAAAATCTTTAATACCCAGGCCTTCTACACCGGAACGCCCAGTACGCAGTCCAACGCCAACGTGCTGACTTCGGCCTACGGGGATGGAAAATACGCCAAGCTGACCAATCAGGCTACCACCGTCATCCTTTCGGATTATTTCCTGGAGAACGGCTCTTTCCTGAAGCTCGACAACATTACGGTGGGTTATACCCCGAAAGTAAGCTTTAAAGCCCTTCGCTCGGTGCGTTTGTACGCTGCCGCCCGGAACCTGCTGACAGTAACGGCCTTTACGGGCGGTGATCCCGATCGCTACCCCGTCAATGGACTCTATCCCGGTATCAACGCGAACCGTTCCTATTATCCCACCACGACCCAGATCCTGGCCGGCATCCAGTTGGGCCTGTAACTGCTACTTTCTATGAAAAAAATAGTTTCCTGTTTACTCTTGGCCGGCATCCTGAGCAGTTGTACGGGCCTGGACGAAACCCTTTACGACCGGATTACCTCCGAAAACTTTCTGCAAACGAAGGAAGACGTCTATCGGACGTTTTTACGAACCTTTGAACACGGCTACTGGACCGTACAGGGCGATCAGTTCATCATGCAGGAGCTGCCCGCGGATCAGTTCATGACGCCTAACCGCGAAGGCGACTGGTATGACGGAGGCCAGTACATCCGGGCTCATCAGCACACCTGGACTTCGCAGGATGGCTATACCAGCGGAGCCTGGAACAACTTATACACGGGCATTGCCCTGGCTACGAACTCGTTGCAGGATATTGAAGGCATCGACCCGGCTCAGTTTAACCTCACCGCTGCCGAGCAAAAGCAGTTCATTGCCGAGCTGAGAACCATGCGGGCCTGGTATTACCTGCGGGTGTACGACTTTTACCGCAACGTGGAAATCATTACGCGGGTGAAGGGCGAAACCCAGGGAACCACCCAGTCGACGCCGCTGGAAACCTTCCAGTTCATCGAAAAAGAATTAAAAGAAGCGTTGCCCGATCTTTCGGCCAAGGGTGATCCGGGAACGGATCAGTTTCAGGGTCGCTGGACCAAGGCGGGAGCTATGATGCTGCTGTCGCGTTTGTATCTCAACGCCAAAGTTTATATTAACGAAGACCGCTTTGCGGAGTGTGCCACCATTTGCCAGGACATTGCCGATGGCAAATACGGTTCGTACCGCATTGAAGACCGCTGGGATGCTCCCTTTGACTGGAATAACGATCAGTCGAGCGAAACTATTTTTGCCTTTCCGGGCACCTTCGGACGCTCGCACTGGCAGTACGAGGGAGGCATGTACTGGTGGATGATGCCCTACAACGCTCCTCAGGCGTATTTAGGGTTTACCGATTGGGGTACCAGCAATCCGCGCTTTTCGCTGCAACCCGGCCGTAATGTGGATAACGTTGAATACAACTTTACGCTGGGAAAACCCTTCGTCAAGTTTCAGAAATACAGCGATGACGTGCGACTCAAAAAGTATCGCAATTTGGGCAATAACAGCCGGGAAGGCATGTTTCTCTATGGATACCTGACTTACAACAATAACCGGGATACGCTTTCGAGCACGCGGGGGTATAAACTCTACATTCGTGACCAGGTGGGCTGGTTTAAAAACACGCCGCCTACGCAGGTGCCTTCGGATAAGGAATCCAACATGAACCACGCCGATCAGAACTCAGGCGTGTATATGCTGAAGTATCCCTTTTACCGGACGGAAGATGAACATAAAATCGAAGCCGATTACGTAGAAATTCGACTGGCCGAAGTGTATTATACCCTGGCCGAGTGCGAATTCCGCAAGGGAAATAAGGCCAAAGCCGCCGAGTGGTTAAACCGCGTTCGCAAACGGTATTATCCCGCTAACTCACCCAGCCTTTACCCCGCCAGCGGTAATACCCTGACCGAGCAGGAGCTGCTGGATGAGTGGGGAAGGGAGTTTTTGGGAGAAGGGCGCCGCAGAACCGATCTCATCCGGTTTGATCAGTTCAATACGGGAACCTGGTGGGATAAACAGCCCGACGCTGACAAGCACACGAGCATTTTCCCGATTGGTTTTAACGTACTTAATGTTTCGCCCCAGCTCAAACAGAATCCGGGGTATTAACGTAAGTAGCTCAGGACCGAAAGAAAGGAGTGTCACCCGCCAGGGGAGGACACTCCTTTTTTAGTAATGAGCCCAAAGACTATCTGGTGTTAAGCTTAATGGGGCCGTTTCTCCAGAAAACGCTTTTGAATCTTTAAGGCTTCGTCGAGACTGGACTGAATGTAAGCAATGCCCGCTATGGCTTCGGGGGTACTGGCCCGCTGGGCGATGGCCTGGGGTTGCGTGAAATCGATCTCTTCAGTCCGTTGACTGATCCACCAGAGATTGCCCCAGGGATCTAAAATCCGGCCGACCTTTTCTCCAAACCAGAGCGGGGTAATGGACGTAACCGGGCGGGCCCCTGCGGCCAGGGCCTTTTGAAACGTCTGCTCCGCGTCGCGAACGTATACGTTCAGATAAGCAGCCGTAGCGGGCCAGTCTTTTCGGGAATCAAAAAGCATGATCAGGGCATTGCCCAGTTTGACGACGGCATGAATGATGAGGCCTTCGGCGTTAGTAATGCGGCTGTTGGGAACTTCTTCGGCCTCAAATACTTCGCTGAGAAAGGTAATTAAATCAGCCGATGAGGGCGAAATGATCCAGGGCGTTACACGCGTGTACCCTTCGGCAGCAAGGGAAATCGGAGGGGAGTTGCTCATAGGTTTTGCCATAAAATGGTTAAGCAAAGCAAGGACCCCCTACTGACAGCCCTATGTCAGCAGCGGAAAAGAAGAGGCAGGAATTCTTTAGTTTAGATAAGCAGGGAGACCAAACAGAGTAACGCTTCCATTTCTTCGTAAGAATTAAGGCTTCGTTTAGTACCCGGCTTCAAATCAATACATGAGTAGATGGTAAGTAAAAATCACCATGTATGTAAGTGTAAAAATGTTTATTTCTATCTATAATCTTATGATTCAGGAGAATTATTAAAAAAGTTAAAATCATTTTTTCGGGTAGGAAGGTTATAGATATCGGTAGTAACATATAATTTTAAAGCAGGTTTGCACCTCTTGTCCACTCTATTATCACACTCCGAAACTATCTGCCATTTATGATTACAGCTTTACAAGCCCTCAAGCAAACTAATTCTGTGGTTGCCCATCGTAAAATTGAAAAAAAGTTAAAGAAACGTCCCCTGGATCCCGACGTGCTCAACCGGAATATCCTTAAACTGGACGAGCGTATTCAGCGTCGCGTCAGCCGGGGCCGCTACAGCTGTTATTACCGGGTCGAAGATCATCTGGAAGAAGCACTCGTGTTTCAGCTCAAGACACAGAACTACGAGGTACGTACCTATAAGAGAAGCTTTTTTCCCGAGCATGCCCGCCTGAGTACTCCGGTAATGGTCCTATACATGCTGCTGGTCTTCAGTATAGTAGGGCTTCCACTGGTAATCCTTTACCATCAGCTGGGTCGCCGTTACGGCAAACGTAACATTAAAGTATGCTGGCGGGATAGCCGAACCGTACGTCTGTATTAAAGGCAAAGGCAACCCCCTTATAAAAAAGCAGAGCTCCCGGCCGGGAGCTCTACTTTTTTGTCAGAGACTTAAGGTCGGTTTGAGTGTTTGAGTGGGAATTCGGGGGGCAGGGTCTGGCTGCGGCCGTCACTCAGGTAAATGCGGTTATTTTTTTCGTCGAAACTTTTGATGTGACGCGTATTCACCAGAATATGGGGCAGGTGTGGACTCAGCAGGGTAAAATCATAATTTTCCTGCAGGGCCAGACTTACTTTGTCAAGCACGGTATCCGACTCGATGCGGTTGCCATTGATTAAATGGATGGTATAGGGCGTCGCCAGAAAGGATATATTCTCGACGGCAATGTATTCCCGGACGCCTTTGCGTACATCGACCTGCACGCGGTCGCGGACGATCAGCTCCTCTTCTTCGGTTTCGGGTTCCAGACGGTTGGAAAGCTCCCAGGTGCGAATGGTTTTCGTCATCAGCTCATTTTCAACCAGAAACCCATCGTGACCGTAGAGGGAGTCAATTTCTGTTAACTCGGCCTGCGGAATGTAGCGGGCCAGAAACCGCTGCTCTTCCACCGGAAACAGCACATCCGACTGAATACCGATGATTAGGGTCTGAGCCTTGATCCGGTTCAGGGCCGCCATGGCTCCGCCCCGGTTTCGGCCCACGTCGTGGGAGTCCATCATTCGCGAAAGACTGTAATAGGAAAAGGCATTGAAGCGGGTAACGATTTTTTCGCCCTGATACCGCTGGTAGGAACTGGCCCGGTAATGTTCAATCGCCGATTCTTCCCGAGCCTGCGTGTATTCGTACATGACGGCACTGCGGTAACTCAAAAGAGCCGTGGCCCGGGCCGCTTTCATACCCAGAGTGCCGGCGTCCGCCCGCCGCTGCTGCCAGGTTTGGTCGGCTTCGATGGCCATCCGCTGCGATTCATTGAAGGCAATCCCCCAGGGCGACATGCGGGCATTGGTCGCAATAAGGATGAGTTGTTTGAAGAGCTCGGGCTGTTGAATGGCCCATTCCAGAGCCTGTTGCCCGCCCAGCGAGCCGCCCACCAGCATATGAATGTGCTCAAGCTGCAAATGCTGCCGCAGCAAATCCAGACTTTTCACGACATCCCGAATGGTAATGAGGGGAAAGTCCTGGTAATAGGGTTCGTTCGTGAGGGGATTCATCGAAAGAGCCGACGTAGAACCGTAAGCCGAGCTGAGCACGTTGGCACAGACGATGAAGTACTGCCGCGTATCCAGCAGCTTTCCTTCGCCCACCAGTCCATTCCACCAGTCGGTCACGTCTGAGTTACCCGTCAGGGCGTGACAAATCCAAACCACGTTGTCTGCCGTAGAATTCAACTTTCCAAACGTATGATAGGCTACCTCAATTTCGGGTAACGTTTGTCCGCATTCCAAATCAAAGGGCTGCGGGTAATGAAAAATATGTAACTCAGACAAGGTGTAATCAATCATTTAAAGACTTTTTCAAGTCGGTATGCAATCCTATCACAGGGGTTGAACTCCGGAATGGACTCCAACCCCTGCTTACTTTAAGAAGCCGTCGCCGCCAGAATGGCCTGCTCGAGGTCCGCTTTAATATCTTCGATGTGCTCAAGGCCCAGGGAAACCCGCAATAGGCCCGGTGCTACACCGGCCGAAGTCTGCTCACTTTCCGAAAGCTGGGAGTGGGTGGTGCTGGCCGGATGAATGATGAGCGTTTTGGCATCGCCCACATTAGCCAGGTGACTGATGAGCTGGAGGGAATTCACCAGCCGATCGGCCGCTTCCCGGCCGGCCTTGAGCTTGAAGGTTAACACGCCTCCAAAGCCGCGGGTGAGGTACTTCTGAGCCAGTTCGTGGTAAGGACTGCTTTCCAGACCGGGGTAATTCACGTATTCTACCGCGGGATGGTTTTCCAGCCAGCGGGCCAGAGCCAGGGCGTTATCCGTGGTGCGTTCCACCCGAAGCGAAAGTGTTTCGAGTCCCTGCAGTAAGAGAAAACTATTGAAGGGAGATTGCGAAGGCCCCCAGTCGCGAAGCCCTTCGACCCGGGCCCGAATGATGAACTGAATGTTCCCAAAAGGACCGCCCTGTCCAAAGACATCGTTGAGCACGAGTCCGTGGTAACTGGGCGAAGGCTCGGTAAACTGCGGATACTTACCATTGCCCCAGTTATAGGTGCCGCCATCCACGATAACTCCCCCCATGGACGTGCCGTGGCCGCCAATCCATTTGGTAGCCGAGCTCACGACGATGTGGGCTCCGTGCTTAAGAGGCTGAGCGATGGCTCCGCCGGCTCCGAAGGTATTATCCACGATGATGGGCAGGTCATATTTCTGAGCCAGTGCCGCAAAAGCTTCGAAATCGGGAACGTTAAAACCGGGGTTACCAATGGTTTCCAGGTAGAGGAACTTCGTCTTTTCGTCAATCAGACGCTCGAAAGAGTCTACCTTATCGCCCTGAGCAAAGCGGGCTTCCACGCCGATGTTTTTAAAGGAGTTCTTAAACTGATTGTAACTGCCGCCGTATAAATAGGAAGTCGTCACGAAATTATCCCCGACCGTGGTGATGTTATTAATGGCAATGAACTGAGCCGCGTGGCCGGAAGCTACGGCCAAAGCTCCGAGGCCCCCTTCCAGGGCCGCGATGCGTTTTTCAAACACATCGTGCGTCGGGTTCATGATCCGTGAATAAATGTTGCCAAATTCCTGAAGGGCAAAAAGCCGGGCTCCGTGAGCCGAATCATTGAACTGATAGGCTGTGGTCTGGTAAATGGGAACGGCACGGGCGTTGGTGGCCGGGTCAATCTGCTGGCCGGCGTGCAGCTGGAGCGTTTCAAAACGTAATTCAGACATGTTGTTGCAGAAATGAATCAGTGAATAATAAATAAAGCTTAGAGTAAGTGTCTGAAACAGAGAAGATCTGTTTCTGCATGCAACAAATAACAGGAACCATGGCTACCCGGAGAGGTAGGATCGGTAAAGCGGAACGGAAGGGTAGAAGGGAAGGGCAGAAGAGCCGCCCCCGGAAAAAGGGATGTCAGTGGCATGAATCGTAGCGTTACTTATCTCCCCCCGAAGACCTTCTCCGGGGCAGGAATTAGCACCTTGTTCCCATTGGTAGGGGAATAGGTTGCCAGCGGTTCACAGAGCCCGTCTCTCCCCGCTTCTCGATAAGTCAACCTACGATGGCTGACTTTTCAAAGGCAAACTTATAAAGGATTGAGCAAATCTTAAAAGACTTCTCGTTTTTTATCGAACGGTCTGTAAACTATTAAGCCCCTAAAATCGGTTAGCTTCTCACCCGGGAGTGAGCACTTGTGGCTACTTTTGCTAAACATCCGCTTTAAAGGGAAGAAATTATCTTATGGAAAACCCAGTCATTATTTTTGGAGCAAAGGCCTTAGGCAAAACCGCTCTTGATATTTTTAATCGCAATGGCGTGTTGGTCTACGGCTTTTTAGAAGACGACGAAAGCCAGCACGGCAAGGAAATCGGTGAAGTAAACATCTTCGGGTCCACCGATGACGAAGGGTTCACCAAGCTCATTGGTCAGAAGTGCGAAGCCTTCGTAGCGGTGGAAGATCGTACCGAGCGAAAAAATCTCGTGGAATTTCTGCACGAAACCCGGCACGTACAGCCCGTCAATGCCGTACACCCCTCGGCCATCATCTCCGAAGACGCCCACATCGGCCACGGAAACCTGGTGGCCGCCGGCGTGATTCTCCAGCCTCTTTCCAAAGTAAGCAACCATTGTCTGCTTCATGCGGGGGCCATCCTCGACACCGAAGCAGAGCTGGAAGAATTTGTGCAGGTCGGAGCGGGAAGCGTGATCGGCATGGGAGCAAAGATTGGCGAAAACACCTTCATTGGTACGGGCGTAACCATTGTCGGCGGCGTTGAAATCGGTAAGAATGCCCGCATCGGAGCCGGATCGGTAGTCGTGGAGAACGTACCGGCCGGGGCTACGGTCTTTGGCAATCCTGCCAAAAAAGTATAGCTTTTCAGCAAGGGGACCGCAAACCCGATTCGTAGTGGGAATCAAGTTCCAATTTGCCTGGTAATCAGACACCCCGGCACCAGAAGCACCGGGGTGTCACCAACAAAACAACATTTCAACGTACTATTCCAAGGAATTCATCATCAGAATATACCCTGAAGAGGAATACGGCCGGGCTTATCGCTTCAACCGCCAATCCGGGTATATGAAAACGTGCTTCTGCCTCTTTCTCTATTTAGGGCCCGCCTGGTTAGCTTTCCCGGTACGGAACCATTCGTTCCCGAGCCATCCACTGTATTTGTTAAGATAAAAACACCCCAGCGTTAAAAACCCTGGGATGTCAGACTTGCCTTGAGATAGTCCGAACCGTAACGGATCTACCTCAGATGAGGTTTCGTTCCTTAGAAACACACTGACGATCAGGAATAATCAGTGGTCGGTACTCCTGGCTTGTTAAACCTACGTTTATGGGTGTAAAAAAATATCAGATGACTCAATCGACTGTCTCTTTGTGTGCATCGGGGATTTTCTTGCCCGCTTAAGATCTGACCTATGTCAGAAAAAGCGGTCTGCTATTCCCGTATTTTCTTACTTACCTGACAAAAAGAGCGGACAGACGAGTGAATTCATAAGTGATGTTGCTAAGTAACCGAGTAATTTAAAGGATAAAAAAGGTACTGGTACTTTGTAGATACCATAAGTGATTATACCCAGGGTGTATTGTGCCTAATCAGGGTGCACAAACCTATAGACATCAGCCGCCCGAGCGTCAGGCCTCTAAAGGAAAATCACAGATTATGGCTAATTATTTCGTCTTTTTCTTACAGGAAGGAGAAGGTATATAAAAATAAGGAAGCCTTTCTCTATCCTCCAAATGAATGCTCAATATCGGTTAATTTACTATGCAAAGCAGTTAGAATTTTCTTGATAAGCTGATTGGATACCCCTGCTAATACTAAGTACAATTACCAAAAAATGAACTTGGATAAACTATTTAAACGTTTTTATTCACATTTCCAAAGGGCATTTCCGATTTCTACACCTCAGCAAAGGCATCCTGATGATGCCAAACGCAGGTTCACCCGAATGTTACACTCATCCAGAGAAAGCAGGCTTAGTGATCGGAAAAAGTAAGACAGCCAGACAGCCACCGAAAGCGTAGGGAAGAGGGGGCAGTCAGGATTGCAGTTATTTTTATTCTGATCCTTTCGACAGATCCGGGCAGGCAGAGATCGGCCCGGTGGGAGAGTGGATGTACCTATGCCTCTCCGAATTTCTGAAATGAGTTCCTTAGGCAGGCTCTTTGGATATTTGCTTCGAAAGAGACCTTCCTAAACCGGGTAGGCAAACCGAATGATTCGGTCTCTTGCAAAGCTTAGATAAAAAACAACCGGATTAAGATAAGATCGAACAATAGTAACGAAAGATAGACCCGGGCTATAATCGAAATTACTTAAAAATAGTCGCTATCTTCTTCTTAATTGTACCCGAAAATCGCCCTTCACGACAGCCCCCTAAATAAAAGGAAAACTGTAGGAAATTATCCACAAAGCGGACTAAAAAAGTAGGACGTTTTCAAGGAAAAGCCCCTTTTCAAAATCCCACTGACTTGGAGTATTTAAATATACTTTTGTATTGTAAATAAAAAATATTCATACTAACTATACTTAATAGTCTGAAGATTAAGTATATATGAAAGTGAGTAAAGAATTTGTACTGATTCTTTGGTATAATTTTTTAGAGACCGCTGTTGCTTCTCTATTCTTACTCATTTGAATTTTATATAGTCAGATCGGAAGAAAACAAAATTGCGTTAAATGTGTCTGTTTTGTGATCCAAGCCACTACTTTCTTCGTAGTTTTAAATTGGAACCCCATTCAAAATTTCAAATCAAACATTAGTTAGTTATTCAGCAATTTTATCGTTCTAAAAGCTCTATCTAATGAACCGCCACATTCATTACATCCGATGCCGTTCGGGGCTAGTATTCCAACCTCACGTCTAGAATTTATTCAGTAATTGTATTGATAGTCTGCTCTGCCTGAAAGGTGCTTCAGTCAGAGAGGAATTGTGGGTTCCTTTTGCAGACTATTCCACAATAATCCGCCGATGCCATTATGAATACGGAATTTGATGAAGTAGTTTCGCTGCCTGAAAAAGACGAAGTTCGTTTTCGTACGGGTGCTCAGCCTGCTTTCAAAGCAAGACCTGAGATGGATGAAGCCCTACGTTCTACTACTAACTCCATGAGTTCTAAGAGTATTTGGCAGCGATTAAAGGATCGGTTTCTTACCAAATCTGAGGAAGTGCCTCAGGAAGAACCCGTCAGGGATTGTTTCTGGAAAGTTGACATTCACTCGCATTTACTGCCCGGCGTAGACGACGGGGTTTCCAGTTGGGAAGAATCATTGGCCTGTCTGAAGCAATTTGCGGAATGGGGCATTACCAAAGTCATCACTACGCCGCACGTCAGCCGGGATTATTTTCCTAATAAATACTATCAATTACTGGAAGGCCAGGAGCAGCTGCAGGCCATGGTTCGAGAGCACAACCTGCCACTGACCATTGAAGTAGCAGCGGAATATCTGCTGGATGATTTCTTTCTGGATTTACTTAACAAGCGGGAAGTGTTATCCTTCGGGCCGGAAAAGTATTTACTGGTAGAGACGGCCTGGTCATCGGCCCCCCTGCATCTTTCAGATCTCATCTTTCGGATTCAATCAGCGGGATATACGCCCATTCTGGCTCACCCCGAGCGGTACAAATACTACAAAGACTTCGAAGCAGAGCTTTCCCGGCATCGGGACGCGGGTTGTTTATTGCAGCTGAATGCCATGTCGCTATCCGGCAAGTACGGAGATCAGGCCCGTCGCCAGGGCAAAATCCTGCTTAAAAACGGCTGGGCGGACTTTATCGGCAGTGACCTGCACCGTCCCGGAGATTTACCCCGGTTTGAAAAGATTTTCTCCCTACCCGAATTTAAGGAATTAGCTCAGCAACCCCTTCGAAATGCCAGGTTAGTGTAATTATAACAAGAAATTGGATATTTCATAGGAGTATTGATTTTCCTTGATTGGAAAGGCTTTGGAATATTAAGCAGATGTTTTGTTAGTGTTATGTTTCTATTGAATAAATATGAAATAACAAAAGAAAACACTGGGTATTTCTTACCAGCAATTGAGTATTGGTAGTAAATTTTACTTTTTTGCAAGATTGCAGGATTAAAAATTGTTGTTCACAAAAAATTGTACTTTCTTTGAAAAAGAGTTCAGAATTCGCCGCCTTTTTGCATTATTTAAAGCTTAATATGTTTACCAGATCATTCCGCCAGGATCGGGTATCAGCAGTGAAGCAGTTTGCTTCATTTCTCGTCCTTGCCATCACATTATCAAGCTGCGTATCCTCCAAAAATTTAGCTCTCTTTCAGGATGGGCCTAATACGACTGTTGACAGCTTAAGCCTTGCTAAACAATATACTCCTACGGTTCAGATTGGAGACGTTCTCAATGTAAGCGTAACCAGTTTGAATCCTGAAGCTTCGGCTATTTTCAATTTGCCCGAAAATACGGCCTTCATTCAGGGTCAGGGTTTAACAGCTTCGGCTAATCCATTGGCGTATCAGCCCGGATACGTAGTAAGCAAAGAAGGAACGATTGATTTTCCCATGCTGGGTAAAATCCAGGTAATCGGACAGTCTACTTCTCAAATCGGTAGCATCATCAAAGAAAAACTGAAGGTCTACCTGAAAGAGCCTTCGGTAAATGTCCGAAACGTTAATTTCCGTATCTCCGTATTGGGCGAGGTGAATCACCCTTCGCTCTTTTTGATCAATAACGAGCAGGTAACCATTCTGCAGGCTCTCAGTATGGCTAATGACCTGACCATTTTCGGAAAACGCGAAAACGTCATGGTGATTCGGGAAGAAAATGGGAAAAAGACTTTTGCCCGTCTGGATCTAACGAAACGGGACGTGTTTAGCTCCCCTTATTATTATTTACATCCCAACGATGTAGTCTACGTAGAGCCTAACCAGGCTCGGGTCGCTTCTACCGATAATACCTATCGGGTAGCTCCCATTGTCATTAGTGCAGCTTCGGCTATTCTGGTATTAGTAAGTGTATTAGTTAGACGGTAACCGATGGTCGGTCCTAAAATCTAGCCACTATCAATCCACTCTTATAGAATTATATGGCAACGAATAACCCTTATACCTCGTACGTTCCCTATCAGGTCGTTGAGACGGATCAAACCAACATTCGGGCAATCCTGCTTCGCTATTTGCGTAACTGGCCCTGGTTTCTGGTTTCAATAGCCGTGGCCCTGGCCGGAGCCTATGTGTATCTTCTGTATCAGCAACCCATTTACCGCACCCAGGCCAGCCTTTTAATTAAGGATGAAAAGAAAGGTGCTGCGGATGCCGGGGAATTGATGAAGCAGCTGGATATTTTCGGCCAGCAAAAGCTGGTAGACAACGAAATCGAAATCCTGAAGTCCTATACGCTGATGAACAAAATCGTTAGCGATCTGAATCTGGACGTGAAGTATTTCGAGCCCACCACCTTCGGCAAACGCGAAGTGTACGGCAACGTACCCATCAAGCTGATGGTAGAGCAGCCCAAACCTGAATTATACCAGGAGAAACTAACCCTCAGCTTTCCTCAGAATAATCTGGTAAGCCTGAACGGAAAAACATATCCCGTCAATCAAAGCGTGGAAACGCCCCTGGGCCGCCTGCGTTTTTTCGCCAGCAAACCCGTTATTAAAGGTGAGACAGAGTATATCGCGAAAGTTTCACCTCGTGGTGAAACGGTAGAAGGGTATCTTAAAAACCTAAAGACAGAGACCACCAGTAAACAGTCTACGGTTATCCTTTTAACGTTAGAAGATGCAGTTCCTGGTAAAAGTGAAGCGATTCTGAATCGTCTGATTGATGAATACAATACAGCAGCTGTAGAAGATAAAAATAAGACGGCCGCCAATACGCTGAAATTCCTTGATGAACGCTTAAACCTGGTATCCGGAGAGTTACAGAGCGTTGAAAAAAACGTAGCCCAGTATAAAACTTCGCAGGGCATTACGGATTTAAGTGCTCAGGCTCAAAGCTTTCTGCAAACGGTTCAGCAAAACGACGCTCAGCTGACGCAGGTGAATATGCAGCTGGGAGCCATTGAGGACGTGGATCGCTACATCAATTCACGCAGTGCCGATCGGACCGGAGCTCCCTCCACGGCGGCCCTGAATGATCCCGTCCTGTTAGGTCTGATTACCAAAGTATCCGAGCTGGAGTTACAGCGGGAGCAATTGGCTCGTACCACTTCCGAGCAAAACCCAATGCTGCAAACGATTGAAAGCCAGATCAAAAGCATGAAGGCTAACATTCGTGAAAACGTGCAGACAACTAAGTCGATCCTGAATAACTCCAAAGGTCAGCTGATGGCTACCAACCGGAAAATGGAAGGAGTCATTCGCAGCATTCCCCAGAAAGAACGCTCTTTGATTGACATTTCCCGTCAGCAGGCGATTAAAAATGATTTGTACACCTTCCTGCTTCAGAAACGTGAAGAAACGGCGGTTTCCTATGCTTCTACGATTGCCGATAGCCGGACCGTTGACGCGGCTCGTAGTTCCAATGAACCCGTGAAGCCCGTAGGAAAAATGATCTTTGCTCTCTTTGGCTTAGTCGGATTAGTGATTCCGGTAGGAGCCATGACCGCCCGGGATGCCATGAACAACCGCGTCATGCGTCGGACTGATGTAGAAGAGATGACTACCGTTCCTATTTTAGGCGAAGTGGTTAAAAGTAAGGATGCGGATCGTCTGATCATGGCCCCTCAGAATCGTTCGGTCATTTCGGAGCAGATTCGTACCATTCGGACCAACCTGCAATTCCTGAAAGCCGCTACCGATAGTCAAGTGCTGTTATTCACCTCGAGTATTTCCGGCGAAGGAAAATCGTTCGTATCCCTGAATCTGGGAGCTAGTCTGGCCCTGGTGGATCGCCCTACGGTCATTCTGGAAATGGACTTACGCAAGCCTAAACTGCGGGAAGCACTCGGAATGCCGAATGGCACGGGCATCAGTAATTTCCTGATTGGCGAATGCACCCTGGATGAAGCCCTGCAACCGATTCCGGGTTATGATAACTATTACTTAATGCCCAGTGGCCCCGTGCCACCCAACCCCTCCGAGTTGTTGAGCAGTCCTCGCCTGGAGCAAATGATGACGGAGTTGCGTGAACGCTTTAATTACATCTTAGTTGATTCACCTCCGATTGGTCTGGTAACGGATGCTCAGTTGATCGCTCCCTTCGCGGATACCACGATGTATATGGTGCGTCACGATGTAACGCCCAAGCATTACCTGAAGATGATCGATACGCTTTACAAAGAGCAGCGATTCCAGAAACTCAACATCATTCTAAACGGCGTAGGCGAAGGGGAAGCGTATTACTACAGCTACAGCTACGGCTATTACGGAGAGGATGAAAAGAAAAAACTGAATTAAAAAGAGTACCTGGGAGAGAACCAGTCGCCCCTCTCTCCCGGATTTGACAGTACTATTGCCTTGAATAAACCCGTCTGGTCAACCTTCTTTGAGCACCAGCACCTTGAAACTTATAGTATAATCATAAATCCGCCAAAAGATTATGAAACTTCGGTTGAGTAAATCGCCTCCACCAGTCCAGTAATGATTTTATGTGAATAAACCATCGGGTTTATTCGTCTGCCCTCCTTAAAAATGATATTGCATTGTTTGCTGTCGGTTGTATCCGACGGGTAGGGGGCCTTATGGACAGATAAGGGAGTTTAGCTGATCCATGAGTGCGTATAGTACCAACCAAACCATAAAATCCGCCTGATGTTATGAAATACTCAACAGACACTCTTCGCTTAGACACTACTTATTTCGAGTCGGAAAACAATCCGACGTATGCACCGAATCAAACCAAAGGTAAAATCAGCCAACCTTCAGCTACCCCTTTTGGCAAACGTTGTTTCGACGTGGTCATGGCCAGTTTTGTTACGGTAACGGTATTGATCTGGTTAGTCCCCATCATTGGTACGCTGATCAAGCTTTCCTCCCCGGGACCGGTATTCTTCATTCAGTGGCGTACGGGCCGGAACGGACGTAAATTCCGTTGCCTGAAGTTTCGCACCATGCGGGCTAATGAGGTAGCTCCTTTCAAACAGGCTTCCGCTAACGATCCCCGAATTACGAAAATTGGAGCCTTCCTTCGCAAGACGAATCTCGACGAGATGCCTCAGTTCCTGAATGTACTGTTAGGAGACATGAGTATCGTCGGACCACGTCCGCACGCGGTAGAGCACGATGCTCAATACTGGAGTGTAGTACCCAACTTTCCCGCCCGTTACTTGGTAAAACCCGGCATTACGGGCTTAGCCCAGACGCGGGGTCTGCGGGGCGAAGCGGGTCTTAGGGACATGGAAATGCGTCTAAAGATGGATCAGTGGTACATAAAGAAAAGATCGGCCATGCTGGATGCCAAAATCTGCTGGTGGACGGTAGAAAAAATGATTAAGGGCGACGAAAAAGCGTATTAATCATTGACTAGGCTTATTCCCATTTGATCTAATCACACCCCCTTTGATAAAGTTATATAGTATGAACCTTTCCAGCAAAGTCTATATTGCCGGTCACCGTGGTATGGTGGGCGGAGCCATCAAACGTTACCTGGAAAACCAGGGATACGTAAACCTCATTACCCGTACCTCTTCCCAACTGGATCTTCGCAATCAGCAGGCCGTAGCCGACTTTTTTGCCACCGAAAAACCCGAATACGTGTTTCTGGCGGCCGCTAAAGTCGGAGGAATCGTAGCCAACAATACCTACCGGGCTGAATTCCTCTACGATAACCTGATGATTGAAAGTAATATCATTCATTCCGCGTATCAGAACCAGGTAAAGAAATTGCTCTTTCTGGGCAGCAGCTGTATCTATCCTAAAATGGCTCCCCAGCCTTTGAAAGAAGAATACCTGCTGACGGGAGAACTGGAACCCACCAATGAGCCTTACGCCATTGCCAAGATCGCCGGAATCAAACTATGCGAAGCCTACCGCGATCAGTACGGGGCCAACTTCATTTCGGCCATGCCTACCAATCTGTACGGCATCGGCGATAACTACCACCCGCAGAATTCCCACGTTCTTCCGGCTCTGATCCGCAAGTTTCATGCAGCGAAAGAAGCAGGGGCACCCAGCGTCACCATCTGGGGTACGGGTTCACCCATGCGGGAATTTCTGTACGCGGATGATCTGGCTGAAGCCTGCGTATTTCTAATGAACGAATACGAAGGACGCGAGCTGGTCAACATTGGCACGGGCGAGGACTTAACCATTAAGGAACTGGCTCAGATTGTTCAGCAGGTGGTGGGTTTTGAAGGTAATCTGGAATTTGATACCTCCAAACCCGACGGAACCCCCCGGAAGCTGATGGACGTGAGCAAACTGCACGGCCTGGGCTGGAAGCACACCGTGGAGCTGCCCCAGGGCATCGAAAAGGCGTACGCCGATTTCCTGTCGAAAGAAGAAGCTGTGGCGGCCTCTAACTAAGCATACAACACCCTTCTATACATCTTACCAAATCCAGTGGACTAGTATTCGGAATAAAAGAACTGAAAACAGAAAGCTGAAAACAGAAAACTAAAGAATGAAAACGGCATTAATTACCGGCGTCAATGGTCAGGACGGAGCCTATCTGTCAGAATTATTACTAGAAAAAGGCTACATGGTACACGGCGTGAAACGCCGGGCATCCCTAATTAATACCGAGCGGATTGACCATCTATACCAAGATCCCCACGAAAAAGACGTTCGTTTCAAGTTACACTACGGTGACATGACAGATTCGACGAACCTGATTCGCATCATCCAGGAAACGCAACCCGACGAAATTTATAATCTGGCGGCTATGTCTCATGTAAAAGTGAGCTTTGACACGCCCGAATATACCGCCAATGCCGATGGCATCGGTACGCTTCGCATCCTGGAAGCCGTTCGCATCCTGGGTCTGGAGAAGAAGACGAAGATCTATCAGGCTTCTACTTCTGAATTATACGGTTTGGTACAAGCGGTTCCTCAGAAAGAAGATACGCCTTTTTATCCTCGTTCTCCCTACGCAGTGGCTAAACTGTACGGCTACTGGATTACCGTGAACTACCGCGAAGCGTATAACATGTATGCCTGTAACGGTATCCTGTTCAACCACGAGTCTCCTTTACGGGGCGAAACCTTCGTAACGCGTAAGATCACGCGTGCCGTAGCGGCCATTGGGTTAGGTTTACAAAACTGCCTATATCTGGGTAACCTGGATGCTCAGCGGGACTGGGGCCACGCGAAGGATTACGTAGAGGCCATGTGGCGGATTCTCCAACAGGAGCAACCCGAAGATTACGTCATTGCTACGGGAGTAACGACTCGCGTACGTGAATTCGTGAAAATGGCTTTCGCGGAGATTGGTGTAACCGTAGAATTCAAAGGCGAAGGCGTAGAAGAAAAAGGCTACGTAGTAAGCTGCTCCAACGAAGACTTCCAGTTAGAAGAAGGCCAGTGCGTGGTAGCCGTAGATCCTGCCTATTTCCGCCCAACGGAAGTAGAATTACTGATTGGTGATCCTACGAAATCAAAAACCAAATTAGGCTGGGAACCCAAATACGATCTGCCTATGCTGGTGAAAGAAATGGTAGAGAAAGATGTGGAAGTATTCCGTCGTTCTGGTAAGACTCAATTTGAACATTTGATTGGATAAATCGCACAGTCTGGTTCATTAGTCTAAACTAATGAACCAGACTGTAATATTAGTGTGAAATATATGTCTAATATCTTAGTAAAAAATACTTTAATATATGCTGTTGGCAATTTAGGTTCAAGGCTTCTTTCTTTTCTAATAGTTCCTCTATACTCGTTTTACTTAACTAAATCTGAACTTGGTCAGTATGATCTACTTCTGAGTTCTGTAAGCATATTTGTGCCATTCATTACTCTGCAAATTGCTGATTCCGTATATAGATGGCTAATTGAGGCAAAAGATAATATTGGATTACAAAAACAAGCTATAACAGTAGGAAGTTTCGTAGTATTAATGAATATAGTTTTCGCCTTTAGTATATATTTTTTACTAAGAGACAAATTCAGGATAGAATATATACATTTTTTCATAGCCATATTATTTTTAAATATTTCATATTCATATCTACAACAAGTGTGTAGGGGAATTCAAAAGAATAAGCTCTATTCGGAATCAGGAATTCTTTTCTCTTTAGTATACGTTGTAGCTAATATAGTAATAATAGTTTTCTATAATATAAATGTAAAGATATTATTTACTTCAACAATATTAGCTTATTTAATTACTATCATATATATGCTAATAAAAACAAGATATATCTATTACATAGATTTTAAAAATCTTTCTTTTCAAATAGCAAGAAGGATGATTAATTATTCATTACCATTAATTCCTAATACAGTAAGTTGGTTTCTGATAAATGAGGCAAACAAATTTATCATTCTGTCAAAATTGTCGATTTCTGATAATGGTATATATGCAATAGCAAATAAATTTCCTACAATATTAACAATATTGACTTCTGTATTTGTTCTTGCATGGCAAGACAAGTCTTTTATCGAAGAAATAAATGAAAGAGTAAAAATAAATAATACAATAATATATGAAAATTATATAAATATAGTATTTGGACTTGCTATAATTTTAATATCAATATCTAAACTTATACTACATTATTCCGTAGGTAGTGAGTTCTATGAAGCTTGGAAATATATGCCTATGCTTTATGTAGCAGTAGGATTCTCATCGCTAGCCAATTTTCTAGGTACATTCTATTTAAAAAGTAAATTGACAAAAGGACTTTTTTTAGCAGCTATAGTTGGGGGTGCTATTAATATATTAAGTACATATTTATTAATAAATGAAATTGGATTGTATGCTCCAGTTTACGGCACTTTAATAGGTTTCGTAGTAGTATGGTTAATTAGAACTATGCACACTAAGAAGCATATTGATTCAACAAAAATTATTTTAAGGATAATTGTTTTAACTTTAATATGTATTGGTAATAATTACGTAATGTATTATGAAAATAAAGTCATAAATATTGTTACTATTATATGTTCATTGTTAATTAGTGTTCTCATAAATAAGAAAGTTATAGTAAAGTTAGCTAGTAGTTTAAATATATTTCAACATTTTAAAATAAGGAAACAATCATGATATTCATATTGAGAATACTATCAGATATCTTTTGGAATATAAAATTCTTAAATATATTCACTAATCTATTATTATTTATATTAATAGCATATATTAGTATATATACCAGAAAAGAGACTTCCAAGCGAGCAAAGCTACCAGTACTAGTTTTGTTATCCTTAGGTATAATAATGACATTAAGTCTCTCTAAAATTGTGGAAGAGGCTAGTTTGATTATTTATTTTAAAATAATATTTTCATTTCTCGTTTTTGTATATGGTATTATATATAATAAAAATATTTATTTATTAATTAAAAAGCTTGAGTATATAAGTATTTTTGCAATTATTTTCAATTTTATAATATCGTTTTTTTCATTTTCCTATCAATACTGGGGTAACGTGAAAACATTCACAGGTTTATATTATTTTAAAACTGATATGGCATTAGCTACTGTGGTGTTCTTATCTTTTGTTGCTGTAAGTAGAACTCTTAATTTTAAGTATAAAATAATTCTATCATTAATTAGTTTTTATACGGTATATATTACTAATGCAAGAATTCACTTGCTTTCAATATTTCTTATAATAGCTTTGATGATTCTAGGATATAAAGTATTTATAAATTTTGGTAAAAAAATGCTATTAATGATACCAGTTTTTTTAATAAGTTTTCTAGGAATTGTTGCTATACTAAATACGATGTCAACTGATGATAGTCTAAAGATTGACTTATTCAGCGAAGAAGCATATAGTGACAGTAATTTGCAAGGGAGAAATGAAATTTGGGAGATATTACTTGGCCAGTATTCGCAATCTGAATTGAACAGTAAGTTAATAGGGCTAGGTTTGAACGCTGATATGCACTTAACTGAAAAATATATGCATGATAGCTCAGTACATAATGCACATAATGGTTTCTTATATTTCTTAATAGCTACAGGAGTTATTGGATTTATATTGTTTATATTGTTTGTTTTATTAAATATTAAAAATTTAATATTTATAACTAAAAGTTATTCAATAATAAATCAGCCAGCTCAAAAAGATTTATATATCATTTTGAATTTGTTTTTTACACAATTAATCATATTTATATCTTCAAACTTAACAAGTGCAAGTATTATATATCAACAACAAACGTGGTTTTTTATGTTTTTTGCAGGGTATTTATATAATATAGATTTTATAAAAATGTATAAATATAAATTTATAACAATGAATAGTAATTCAGTTGAAAATAAACAACATATAATTCAAGTTAAATGATGGAAAAAACACAAGTATATGTCTTTCAGACTGATTCAAATATTGTTAAAGAAGCATATGAAAAAATGGATAATTTCCTGATTGAATACAATGATAATGTTCAATCAGAATATTGTGCAATTTATTTTAGTAGTAATGATTTATATAATCCCAATAATGAAAATAGCTTTGAAAATATAATCGTTAAAAAAAATAGATTTGAATGGTATGGTAATAAAATAAAATATGCTCAAAAACATATTTTTATTAGAGATATATATAAACAATGGTATTTTAAAGGTATTAACTCTAAAATCAATAGTCAAGTTAAGTTATTTGAATTTTTATTAAAAGAGACGCAAGGTTATAAAATAATCACTATTGGTAGTTCAGCTGGAGGGTACGCATCGACATTATTTGGCCAACAATTGAATGCGAAAATAATATTTAACTTTAATGGGCAATTTGAATTACTTTCATTACTTAAGCGTTCAAAAGAAGAAACAGATCCTTTAATATTTAGAACTAATAAAGATAAAGCTTCTTTTGATATCAATAGTTTTATTAAAAGTCCTGAAAGTGTCTATTATTTTTGTTCTAAATATAGTGCTCAGGATTCGGTTCAACTATTGCATGTTAGTAATATTTTGATAAAAAAAATATTGTTCAATACGAGTCATCATGGAATACCCTTCCTTAAATGTAATCTACCTGAAGTAATCAATATGGATAAAGATGAATTAGATAAATATGCAAATAAAGTTCATCATCCATTAATATTTTCAGTTAAGTTAGTTGGTCTTAAGAATACTTTCTTAGGCCTATACGATCAGGTTTATAAAAAATATTTAAAAAAGTAACATATGGAACTTGCACCCGTAATAGTTTTTTGTTACAATCGAATTGAACCTTTGAAGAAAACTATAGATGCTCTAAAAGGTAATAAGTTAGCTTCTGATACGGATCTGTATATATATTCAGATGCAGCTAAAAATGAGAAAAGCATTAATAATGTCAATGAGGTTAGGCACTATATAAAAAATATAAAAGGATTTAAAAATGTTATAATAAAAGAAGCTGAATTGAATAAAGGTTTAGCTTTATCCATTATTGAAGGAGTTTCTGACATTATAAGTATTAGAGATAAAGTTATTGTATTAGAAGATGATTTAATTACAAGCAATAATTTTTTAGTTTATATGAACCAAGCTTTGAGTTTTTATTCGGATAACTATAAGATTTTTTCTATCTCTGGCTATACATCTCCAATAACGCATAAAATTAATAGTGATGTATATTTTACCAAAAGATCATCTTCTTGGGGGTGGGCTACATGGAAAAATCGTTGGGATGAGGTTGATTGGGAAGTATCGGATTACCAGACTTTTGCTAATAATGTTCATTTAAAAAGCAGTTTCAATGCCATGGGTTCTGACTTATCTTCTATGTTAACCAGGCAGATGGAAGGGAAAATTAACTCTTGGGCAATTCGTTGGTGCTATTCGCAATTTAAATTAGATAAATTTTCTGTTTTTCCAGTTATATCTAAGATTGAAAATATTGGTTTTAACAATGATCTTGCTACTCATACAAATGATCGATTTAGTAGATTTGATACTGTTTTAGATACATCAGGTAAATCTTCTTTTCATTTCGATCCAGAACCTAAGATTGAACCTTCAGTTTTAAAAGATTTTTTAAAACCTTATACAATTTTAATGCGTATAAAGTATAAGCTTTTAAATAAAATGTATTTTTTATATAAAAAAGTTTATCTTTCTTGATTATGAAAATTTTATTAGTTCACACTTATTATCAGTTACGTGGTGGTGAAGATAATGTATTTGAGCAGGAAATAAAATTACTTAGCCAAGGCCATAATGTAATAACAAAATCCTATAAAAATTTTCCTGGTTTAAAAGGTGCTTTGCAATTCTTTTGCAGTATTTGGAATTATAAAGTGTTTCGTTCTTTGTATAAAGAAATACTTGAAATAAAACCTGATATCGTGCATATTCATAACTGGCATTATGCGATAGGACCCATTGCTATTCGTGCTTCGAAAAAGGCCAAGGTGCCTGTGATAATCACTTTACATAATTATCGATTGTTATGTCCTTCTGCAACATTGTTGATCGGAGACAAATTGTTTCTTGATAGTTTAAATCAAAATTTTCCTTGGAAAGCTATTTTTAAAAAAGCATATAGAAATTCAATTATTCAAACATTTTGGCTGGCATTTATTATTTGGTTTCATAAAAAAATTGGTACTTGGAATCAAGTAAGTTGTTATATAACATTAACACCTTTTGCAAAACAGCTTTATATAGATTCAAATTTTAATGTAGACGCTCAAAAATTGCAAGTAAAGCCAAATTTTGTAGAAAGACCAAATTTAAATCCTGTACCCCGTCAAGAATACTTTTTATTTATAGGCCGATTATATGAGGAAAAGGGTATTAATGTTTTATTAAAAGCTTTTCAAAATTCACCTTATGAATTGCATATCGCTGGTGATGGTAACATGAAAGAGGAAGTGTTAGCAGCTTGTAATAGTCGTATTAAGTATATTGGAAATTTAAATAAAGAACAAGTGTTGCAAGCTATGCAACAATGTACTGCACTAATATTTCCCTCTATTTGGTATGAGGGTATGCCTATGACAATGTTAGAAGCCTTTTCAATGGGAACTCCAGTGATTACAAGTAATCTGGGAGCAATGTCATCAATAGTGCAACATCTAAATAATGGTCTTCATTTTGAAGTAAATGACGCAAGTAGCTTATGTGATCAAATAGAATATTGGAGTAATCTATCCAGTGATAAAAAACTTAAATTTCAAGAAAATGCTTTAATATCTTATATGAACCTGTATGCTCCGGAAAAAAATCTAACTATGCTAGAAGATATATATCAACAAAGTATTCTTTCAAAATAATTTTATAATAATCATAGATATTTACCTTTTTTGCTGATGAAGGGGTAAAATTGTTCTAAACTAGTTTAGCCTCCCAATCCGTAGAGTGTGGGACTTATTTTCAGTGTTCAGTGTAGATTATAATTTGATAAATATAATTTGCACTTAGCACTGAAAAATTAAGTATTTACACTTAATAAAGTATTATTGTAAATAATAATACTTTATTAAGTGTAAATACTACTAAAAATTGTGTTTATAATTTTTTTTATATATAAAGAACTATTTATGCTATAAGTTTATTAATATTATTAAATGAGTTTTTAGCACATTTTAATTTATAAGGTGCATAGTCCATATGAACTTGTTGAACATACTTTCGCATTTATATAGTTTTGTGCCATTAATTTTTAGTTTCTTTCACCTTATATAACATACATACCTTTGTTTTTTGATTGAATTGCAGGTTTATCTAACCTGTAAATATTTTGCTTGTGTCTCAATTAATATCCAATCCACCTGTGAAAAACTTCTTAGTCATCTTAACATTTTTATTCTTTTTAGCGTGTACGAGAGAGTCAATCATATCTCCTGAAACAGATATAGTAGCTCACTCTGGTATGAGAACTAATGTTACTCAAGCCTTCTTTGTATCACCAGAAGGAAAAGACAGTAATTCTGGTACTTTAGAATCACCTTTTTTAACATTTGAAAGAGCTAGGGATACCCTACGTGTGTCTTCAATTAAAACAGTTTATATACGTTCTGGATTGTATCAACGAACTAATACTTTTTTTTTAGATGCAAAAGATAATAATCAAGTTTGGTCAATTTATCCTGGTGATATTCCAAATACAGCGATTATAAATGGTAATGGAATTCATGATATTTTAGATATTATTGGTGGAAGTGGTATAACTATAAATGGATTAACAATTCAAAATTTTTCTAGTAGAGGTATTGGGATACACGGCGGCATGGGAATGAAAGAAGCTACACCTCATTTTACTGTAAAACATGACATTGCAGAAGGCAATAAGATTACTAATAATATTGTAGAAAATGGTAATGTAGCTTTTGGTGCATGGGATAGAGCCGCAATATATGCTCAAGGGAATGTTCCTAATACCTACTTGGCGAATAATGTAATCAGAAATAGTACGGGGTATGGAATGGGGGTATGGTGTTTGCAGACAGGAGATAATACATCGAACACTCAAATTATTAATAATGTGTTATTAAATGTGTGCGGGAACGTGAAAGATGGAGGAGCTATATATATAAATGACCGTACAAGAAAAGTTACTGGTATTGTAGTTAAAAATAATTATATACGTGATTACGGCATTTTTGAAAATGCAACTCGTGCTATTTATATGGATGATGAATCTTCAAACTTAACAGTAGAAGGTAATATTATTTCTGGATCTGGTACTTATCCAATTATGTATCATAGTGGTTCTAATAATAAAGTTACTGGAAATATTATTGATCTAAACGATGATGGTACTAAAAGCATTTTTCTATATCAGAATGATAGTAACTATGGTGTTATGTCAAATAATGTTTTTTCAGGCAACATAATTCTGTCTAAATATACTTTCTATTCTATAGCACGTGTTTATAAATTCTTTGATACCGGCAGACAAACTAATAAACCAGATATCAAAAATAATTTTTATTATAATTATACTACAGGTACTATAAATACTGGTAATACTGAATTAGCAGATTCTTCACCTATAACCGGGGACCCTGAAATTTATGGGTGGAATTATGATATTAAAGATACAAGTCCTATTTATAAATCTCCAATCAATTTTCCTAACAAATCTAATAATTGGGGACCTGTAGGATATACTATCCCTACTATAGGTACTGCACCGTCTTGTTTGATTTCTAGTAGAAAAATGTTGCAGATTACTGCCAATAAATATGATTCTATGCAAGGCGTTACAAAGAATAATACCTTTCTAGGTTCTTGTGATAATAATGATTGGGTTGCTTATAATAATGTTGACTTGGGGTCTGGGTACAGTAAGTTAACAATTAGAGTTGCTGTACCTGATCCCCAAGCTGGTCAGATTATAGAAGTTAGATCTGGCAGCGTAACAGGCTCTTTGCTAGGTATGCTCAAGACTGTTAGTACGGGTAGTTTCACATCTTATGAAGATCAGTCCATCAACCTAAATGGAGCAATAGGTACCCATAAAATATACATTGTTTTTAAAGGTAAGAGTGGAATTGGTAACTTTGAATATTTCAGATTTACTAATTAACTTTATCAAACGTTTAAAGAGGTTGATGGAAATCAACCTCTTTAAACGTTTGGCTATTTTTTTAAACCAATATTGTTGTAATCTATTGGTTTCCATCCTGGCCATCTTTTAACTTCTTCAGGTATTTGAAGCATGTTAGATTGTTTGGTAGATTTCAAAGGTAATTTATGATTGCTGTTATTACTTTGATAAGTGTTTGCAACTTGATATCCAGATCCCGTGGTTATTTTCTTGACATTGTAGCACATAGTGTTTTCAATTATATTTTTTCTGGAATGGATTGAAGTGCTGTCAAAAAAGTTTTTCAAATAGGGATATTTCATAATATATTTTTGTGAACGTATATCAACTGTTTCCGTAAGTTGTTTAATATAATAAGGATTTTTTAAATACATATCATTCCATTTTTTATCAGACCAAGGTGAATTAGAATAAGCAATTTGGCAATTTATAAAAATATTATTTTTTAAAAGATTATTGGCACCTCCATTTATGTGAACTCCTCCAAAGCCTGATTCATATTTTGATCCACAATTATCAAAAAGATTGTTGGTTACATTGATTCCTCCACTACCGTCGTCCATGTACACAGCTGCAATCATGTTACTATGTTCGTTATATATATTTTTGAATAAATTATTTGTAATTGAACTTCCTGTGGAAGATGGATCACGTCCTGTATAAATAGCTCCCATATCACTAAATCCGTAGCATACGGTTTCAATTTTATTATTTGTAATTATGTGGTCATTTCCACTAAATATGATTGCTTGGTCTGGGGTATCATGAATATAGCAGTTTTTTACAATATTTCCTACGCCAGCTAAAGTTATCGCAGGAGTGTATGTTTTGTAAATGCGTGAATAATCATAAAATTCACAGTTTTGAATAACGTTATTAGATGGATCTAGTGTTTTTCTATCACCTCCCTCTATACTAATCCCTCCGGATCCTGTATGACCTATTACAGAATTTATAATTTTTACGTTTTTAGATTTAGTTGCTTCTATTGCCAGTAATCCAGAATTTATAAATGAACAACCTTCAAAAGTTATTTTGTTACTGTTTGTTATTTTAACAAAGGTATTTTGGTTTGTACAAAAAGAGATATTTTTTATCTTTACATTTGAAGCATTTTTTAAAATTATTAAGTTATTATCTAAAGTAGATACTTCAATTATAGCATTCTTAATAGACGTTTCTGGCCAAAGATACAGGTCTCCTGAAGATCGATCTAAGTACCATTCGCCTGGCTGATCAAGTTCTTCTAATATATTATAAAAGTAAAATCCTCTTACATTTCGTGCAGCTTTAATATTTCCATCACTACTATCATCACTGCTGTAGATGCCATAGCTTGCATTATTATTAGTGTATATCGCCTTTGATATAGTATCGATCTTTTCTACAGAAAGGTTATCATATGCCCAACCTACTGCAAATTGTCCAGCAATCCATATATCCGGAGCTTTACTCCATGATAATGGCTTGTTAAAAGTGTAATGGAAAATAGGCAGTTCTCGATTACTTTTATTAGTTCTAGTGGCACCTTTTTCTATAACTTTACCAATTGAAACCAAACTATCATTAGGCCAACGTGCTATCGTTAAAGGTTTTTTATTGTAAAATAATTCTAAAGGAGCAGGTTGTTTATTAGCATCGTACCCTGTTTGCTTTAACTCTCCCCAATTAATAACTCCATGGTTTTTTAAATTAGTTTTATATATTTTACCATATGATTTTTTGTTTATCCGAGATGATTGTAATGTATCTGTTATGACTACAAATTTATTTACATCTAATACTTTTCCTCCACTGATTTGCACATATTCATTATTGTAAGATGCAATAGTAGTGTTGGATGATACGTTTATAGTATTTTCAATTTGATAGTATCCTTTTCTTAAATAAATTATTCTATTTTTGTCTGATTTTATTTTTAATGCTGCTTCTATTGTCTTTAATGGTTTTTCCTTAGTACCAGTATTTAAATCATCTCCATTTTTTGCTACATATATATCAGTAGTTTGACCAATAACTTTTAAACTAATTGCAAGTAGAATAATAATTATTTTAGTCAATAGTTTTATATTGAAAAATTTGTTAGTTAAATTCATCGTTTCGAAATATTTATAATTTGAGCGGAGCATTGTTAATTATGTGATTATTTTACTAAATTTATTGTTTAGATAGAAACCGTCAGTAATCCAGTGAAAAAACAACTTATTAGTATTGACATTACTACAGGGTCATACACAAGCTTTATAGATCGTTTGATAGATTTAGCTCAGTCTGGCAAGTCTTCTTATGTATGTGTTGCTAATGTGCATATGTTAGTCGAAGCTTACAATGATACTTCATTTGCAGACGTTGTTAATAATGCCGATATAGTCACTCCTGATGGGATGCCTTTAACATGGGGGTTAAAGATTATACATAACTTAACTCAAGATCGAGTAGCAGGAATGGATCTATTACCCAATCTTTTGTCTGCAACATCAAAAAAAAATATGCCTGTATTCTTTTATGGTGGCACCCAAGGTATGTTAGATCAAACGGAATTATTTATTAAACAAAATTTTCCGTTTTTAAATGTTGCGGGAATGATCAGCCCACCTTTTCGTAAGCTCTCCCATGAAGAAGAAGAGGAAATAATAGAAAAAATTAATAGTAGTGGAGCTCAGATGATATTCGTAGCCTTAGGTTGTCCTAAACAGGAAAAGTGGATGGCTTCTATGAAAGGACGTATACAGGCTACCATGATTGGCATTGGTGGAGCTTTACCCGTTATGGTGGGTATGCAGAAAAGAGCTCCTGAGTGGATGCAGAAAGCAAGTTTAGAATGGTTATATCGACTGAGTCAGGAGCCTCAACGTTTATTCAAACGGTACGCTGTCACCAATACCACTTACTTGTGGCTTCTCGCCAAAGCATTAGCTTCTAAAAAGATGTCGAGGGCAGCTTAAGATTAAAACCACCCTGATTTACGAATGGTTAACATTCCAGCTAAAGAAGATGTTAACCATTCTCCCTTGTCTAACGCCAGAGTAGCTTTCCACTCTAGTCCCCCCCATTTTCCCTGAGGAACTACTACTTCAACCAAGCCAGAAAACTGCTTGGCACCTCCCGGTAGGGGAGCAGCACTATAGGGACGGCCAGAGTTCCAGCTTTGAGAAGCTAGGGCTCTCACACTGATTCCGGATGGGAAATACCCTACCGCAGCCAAATGAAGTAATTGCACACGATTGTTACTAATCATGGAAAAGTTCTTGAAGGGGCCTCTCAGGTTATACCAGCGGGGAGAGGCATCCATCCAGCGAGTGACAAAGGGAGTGCCTACTATGCGTTGCTGATGCGTCCATCCGTCAATGTATTGGTAATTATGAAAGTAGTCATCATTTCCTTTAGGATACTTGGGCCCACTTTGATTCATGGTTGTCATGAATTCGGCCGTAAATTGAGCAATTTGAAAACCTGATGATTGTGTCAAGGGTTTTTTCCAGCGGAAACCATACAAGCCATCTGGCAAATTACCAAATACTACCCCAGACATATCTTCCCAAGGTCTTTGTATGTAAAATAATAGATTAGACTTTGATAAGTTAACTTCCAAAGCCAGGTCTATTGAGCCAAGGTGATTACCCGATCGATTGGCAGTATCGAAGGCCGTGAAACCTCCTGTATTTTCATCATCTACTGCACTGGGCCACAATGCTTTTTTATAAGCATTCCAATCGGAAGGTAGATATCCTTTATTAGATAAACTATTATTCAGGTAAGGTGAATATCCACCCCACTGCACATAATGGGACATGCCTCCATAAAATCTTACTTTCCAGCTGGGTTTGCCAATGCGGACGTATAGGGCCTTGGCGTGTAAATACACGTTCTGTAAGGAATCTGTATTCGTAAACCAGCCGTGGCTGAAAAAAGCATTAACTGCAATAAGGTCTTTCGTGAACTTTAGAGGAGCGTAATCTTTGGTTCCGATTCGGATCTGGGTGATGGGCACCGCATTGCCCGACCAGGCATAGGAACCCGAGGTTAGTAAGGTATCCGTAATACCGTTGATTTCTTTGCGTCGACCTACGTATAACTCTCCATGACCCAGCCGTATGGCGGCATAGGCTTCCGGTAAGACAAAACGAGAGTGGCGGGTAGCATTGCCGACGGCTTCTACGCTGGCTTTGAAATAAGGTTTTCGGTTTTGCGTCGCGTCGCCCCATAAGCCCGTGGCTCCCAGCGAAACAATACCGGCAGGCGATTCCAGCGGAACGGTTCCAAACTGATTGGAACGTAACCAGAAGGGGGTTCGGCTACTGCTAGAAGCTATACCACTGAGTTCGGCTTTGTAGCGGATGCCCTGCGTAGTCACCGTATCGTAAACGGGGCGGTTGAACTGAGCCCAGGCCGATAGCTGTGCTAATAGGCATAAACTCACAAAAACGAATAACCGTGTGTTCATAGGTTGGCAAGGTTTACCAGGGATTCCGTACCCCGAACAGGGTACGGAATCTATTACTTCATACTAATTAATTTTCTGACGACCGATGGAATAATAGGTATAGCCTCTTTCCTGCATGTCCTCGAGCTCATAGACGTTGCGTCCGTCGAAGATCACCTTGTTCTTCAGCCGCGATTCGATCTTCTCGAAATCCGGCGTTCTGAACTGCGGCCACTCCGTCATGATCATCAACGCATCGGCGTCTACTAACGCCGAATAGGCATCCTTGGTGAAGGTTACCTTCGAGCCCAGATCCTCCAGATTGGCCACGTTCTCCATCGCCTCAGGATCGTAGGCCTTGATGTGAGCTCCCGCCGAGAGCAGCTCCCGGA
>CAJYIW010000024.1 GCA_913775095.1 uncultured Siphonobacter sp.
ACAACTGACAACTGACAACTGACAACTGACAACTGACAACTGACAACTGACAACTGACAACTGACAACTGACAACTGACAACTGACAACTGACAACTGACAACTGACAACTGACAACTGACAACCACAAACTCAAAACCCCTTACCTTTGTTGTTTAAAGTAAATACTACGAAGTACCTATGAATATTGGAGATCGAGTGCGATTGGTGCATGGCCGCGAAGAAGGCATTATTACTAAATTTCTGGCGGGTGACTTAGTGGAAGTGGAAATTGAAGCTGGTTTCCGGATTCCGGTACAGAAGCGGGAAGTTTCCCTGATTTCACCGGAAGAAAAAAACCGCTTCCGGGCCATCCCCGCCCAAAATACGGATGCCATCAAGCCCCGGCATTCGGAAGTGGTGGCCAATAAAGGTTTATACCTGGCTTTTATTCCTGTAAATGATCGCGAAATGACGATGTATATCGTCAATAATACGGATTGGGACGTGCCCTTTTCAGTGATCAATGGATCGGAACCTCATTTCAAAAGTCTGGGTTCGGGCATTCTGAAGGCTCGCAGCAGTCAGAAAACGGGTGACTGGCAAGTAAAGGATTTTGAAAGCTGGGGGGTATTTACCGTTCAGGCCCTGTTCTCGCGTCTGGCCTTCCTGCAGGTTCGGCCTCCGCTGGAGAAAAAAATCCGGTTCCGGGCAGGATCTTTCTTTAAAACGAAGCAACGCATTCCCGTACTCGACCAGGTCGGACATTTATTTCAGCTGGACGAAGAAACCATTCAGCCCGAAAAGCTAAAGGAAAGCCTGACGGAGAAAAAAGCGGAAGAAGTAAAACCCGTATTGGAAAAACCCGAAACGACGGTTGATCTGCACATTGAAAAGCTGACCCGCCATTTTCTCGCGATGGATAACGCCGAAATGCTGGAGCTTCAGATGAAAACCTTCACTACGGCACTGGAAAATGCTATTGCTCACGGTCTGGACGAAATCATTTTCATTCACGGCGTGGGTAACGGTACCCTCCGCACAGAAATTCACCGTAAACTGGGTCGTCATCCGCACGTAGCCTTTTTCTCCGATGCCCAGAAAGAAAAGTTCGGCTACGGAGCTACACGGGTAAAAATCAAATGATAGCGTTTTGAGTTTGGTGTTCAGCGTTTTGGGTTTACTACGCTGTTATGGATTTGCAACTACGCTGTTATGGATTTTCAATCCATAACCAATCTGTTAGGGGATTTGTGATCCGTACGTTGGATTATAAATACCCTAACAGATTGCTTTCGGATTATAAATCCGAAAGAGCAGAGAGCTCTGGTTTGTTTTCCTATGCTGTTCTGGATTTGCAATCCAGAACCATTCTGTAAGGGATCTGTGATCCGTACGTGGGATTCAAAATCCCTAACAGATTGCTTTCGGATTATAAATCCGAAAGAGCATGTAAGGCGGTCCTAAAATCATAACCTCTAACACTAAACCCCAAACTCTAAACAAAATTGACTGCTGGTTAAATCTTTTAGGGAATAAAAGCATTGGCTTAATCGTAATTATTCAAAGTTATTAGTCTAACATCCCGAATTCCCTAAGTAATGCATTATCATCAGTGCCGTTTTCCTTTTTCCATCGGTCTTTGGGCGGCAGTTGGATTCCTTTTTTTGATTTCACTCGGGGGTTGCCGACCGAAACGTTCGGTATCCAGCAATCCGCCAGCCCCCAAGGAATCGTATCTCTACACGAAGAAACAAGTGGAAAGTCGTCGATACCTGTCAACCATCAACCTGCCCGTAGACATTTCCTTAGTAGAACTGGAACGTCAGGTCAATGCCAATTTATCAGATTTGATCTATGAAGATCTGAGTTACGAAGATCAGGATGATCTCATGGCCCGGGTCTGGAAGCGGGGCCGTATTCTGGTAACGCCCGGAGCCACTGTTAATAACGAAAGTTCTTTGAATCTGAAGGTACCGCTGAAGATCTGGATTAAAACCCGATACAGTGTTTTGGGGTTATCTACCGAGAAGGAGCTTAATTTCGAAATTGACGTCCGGTTATCCACCCGTTTCAGCATCGCTCCCAACTGGGAAGCTCATACGACTACCAAACTCGAGGGATACGATTGGGTGACCAAGCCCGTTTTAAAACTAGGTCCTCTGTCCATTCCGGTATCGGGATTAGTCGCTAAAGCACTGGATTCCAAAAAGTCGTCGCTTGAAAAAGGGATTGACGACGCAGTAACGAAGAATGTAGAGCTAAAAAAATACGTCGTGCAGGCCTGGAACGCCGCTTTGCAGCCTTATCAGGTTTCTGAGCAATACCGAACCTGGCTGAAAATCACACCCGTATCCATTCAGATGTCCCCTTTCAGGATGGTGGGTAAAAATATTCAGTCAACCATCGGCATTCAGACGTACACAGAAACGGCTTTTGGTCCTAAACCAGTCGTTCCATCCGTTACGCAGGTTCCTGATTTGAAAATGGGAGTTCTGCCCAATGACGAGTTTAAAATTGGTTTAGTAAGCGAACTTTCTCATGCCGAAGCTGAACGCATGGTTTCGGATACCGTAGTCGGTCAGAAGTTTACTTATGGTAATTATGCCGTCGAAGTAACGTCGATTAAACTGTACGGCGATGCGAATACCCTGGCCATCAGAGCCGGTTTAAAGGGTAGCATTGACGGATACATTTATTTCAAAGGGGTCCCCTACTATGATCCGGTTACCAAATCGGTTACGCTGCGGGACATGGATTATGATCTGGAAACGCGAAGCTTCCTTTTTAAAACCGCCAACTGGTTACTTCAAAGTCGTTTGCGGAAAACGCTTCAATCGGCCTTAACCTTTCCCGTAGGCGAGCCTATTGTAGAAGCTCAGAAACAGATTCAGGCTCTGCTGACGAAAAACCAGGTAGCCAAAGGCGTTACGCTAACGGGTAAAATTGAATCCATTACTCCTGATCAGGTGTACCTGACTCCGGGATCGATATACGCCGTCGTTTTTGCAAAAGGAAAAGTCCAGTTGCACGTCGATGGACTTTAGTTAGTACTCAGTTGACGCTTTTACGTTGCCTGTTTGATAATAATCAGCACATTACCCTGCTTTATTACTCTTTTGACTCCGGTCATAACTCCGGGTAATTCAGTGATTAAAAGATCAGCGTATGGCTGGAATAATGGAAAACTGAAAATCGAAAACTGAAAACTAACTCCTCACTGCTTACCTTTGTAGGCAGCAAGCCATCTTATCGCTTCTTTTTTAACCAAAGGAAGAGGAAAGTCCGGGCAGCGTAGAGCACCGTGCTACCTAACGGGTAGGCAGTTAACTGGAGACGGTTAGCTGACAGCCAGTACCACAGAAAATATACCGCTTTTCTTCGGAAGAGTAAGGGTGAAAAGGTAGGGTAAGAGCCTACCGCTCCGCTGGTGACAGCGGAGGCAGGGCAAACCTCACGGGCTGAAAGACCAAATAAACCAGCGGTACCCGCAAGGGTCGAAGGGCTGCTCGTCCGGTGCTGGTGGGTAGGTCGTTAGAGGCGTCGGGCGACCGCCGTCCTAGATAAATGATAAGACGTTTTTGTGTAACAGCAAAGATGACAGAACCCGGCTTATCGGCTTGTTATTTTACAAAGAAGCGAGTTCAACCTGTTCAATAAGGCTATTTACGTAGCTTGGCCAAGCATTCTACTCAACCGGAATTGCTTTCTATTTAATGTGCACATGAAAAGAACCCTTCTGTCGATTACGCTTCTAAGTTTACTGGTGCGGCCTCTGATGGCTCAAACGCCGGACAAAAAATACCAGACGCCTCAAACGCTGGAAGAGCAAAACCAGCAGAGAGTACTAGCCGAGGCTGAAAGCAAGCGTCTGCACCGTTCTTATGAAGGTTTCAATAAAATGAATACCTGGTCGGTCAGTGTGCACGGCGGCGTCAGTAAATTTTACGGGGACCTGCAAACAGGCAATTTCTTCGCTACCGGCCCCGGAGAGAAGGTACCTTTTTTCGGCGGAATTTCTGTCAATAAACAGCTTTCACACATTTTCGGCGTATCAGCCGAGTTTGGTATTGGGCAGATCAGCGGTAGCAAAGACCGATTCACGTACACGGATCATAACAGCGTTTCTCCAAGTTATTCTTACGTACCGAGCTATTTCAATGCGGACGTGATGCAGGGAGCATTAACCGGTAGCGTCAACTTGAAATCTCTTCTTTTTGGAACCCGGAAACTGCGTCGCTTCAAGTTTGATGTGTTTGCCGGCGTTGGTTTTCTGTATTATGATACTCGGGTTTATTCCATCCGGGCTCAATCCTTCGTTAACTCGCTGGGAGAGAATATCACGTATGAACCGAATGACCAGATCCGTTTCTCGAACGGCCCCAGCAGTTCTAAAACGGCGGGCGTCTGGGGTGGTTTAGGATCGAAATACACGCGTGACCTGGTTATTCCTACCGGCGTTCATCTGGTCTACGAATGGTCTAACCGACTGGACATTGGCATTCGTTACTCTCTGAATCATACCTTCAGCGAGAAACTGGACATGACGCTGGGCGGATACGATAACTCCTCGGCCAGTCAGGTGTTTTCTTCAGTAGGTAATACTTCGTTCCGAAAAGGTGAATCGGCTAATGACAAGTACGGCACTCTGGGACTTGAAATCACTTATAAGTTTGGTAAAAAAGCGGCTTCCGTAAAGTCCAACGGCAAATACGCAGCTGACAGAGGCCAGATTTATCACCTCCGCTGGACCGACCCCAAGGACCTTATTCCGACTCCGTATAACCCGACGGTTGATACGGCTCTGGCTCGGGTTAAAGCCATTATGCCTGGAGAAGTCGATCCACGCCTGTACACAGATACCGATGGAGATGGCGTTGCTGATTTATTTGATCAGGAGCCCAATACCCCCGCTAACAGCATTGTTTCGGGCTCAGGGGTAGCGATGAATCTTCAGCAATTGTTACAGCCTTTCGTTGATGCCAAGGTACCCAAAGATGTATGCACCCAGATTTTTGGTAATGTAGAATTCAAAACGGATCAGGCTACGATTCAGCCCCAGGCCAAACGTCTGCTGGACGATGTTATTTCCTACCTTAACAATGCTACCGAATGTCGCGTCGTCGTCGTGGGTCACACCGATCGTCGGGCTTCCGATTCCTATAACATGAAACTGTCCCGTCGCCGGACGCAGGCGGTTAAGAAATACCTGACTCGTTACGGGTTGAAAGACCCCAGCCGGGTAACGATTGAATGGTACGGTGAATTCCGCCCCGTAGCTCCCAACGATCGTCCTGATGCCGGCATGCAACGCAACCGTCGGGTAGAGTTAAGAATCCTGCCCCTCAACAACTGGAAAAATTATCCGGGAAACTAGAGTAGTTATGGGTTTTGAGTTTAGGGTTTTGAGTTGTCTCTTTCAACTCAAAACCCTTTTTCTTTGTGCGGTGATAAATTAACTCTAAACCCCAAACACAAAAACCCAAAACAAATTATTATCTTTGCGATCCGATTCGGAAACCGGGGGACGGGTTCCCCCACAAACCCAACTATAATGGTAAAAATTCGCTTAGCTCGTCGCGGTCGCAAAAAACATGCAATGTATGATGTCGTTGTTGCTGACGCTCGTGCACCCCGTGATGGTCGTTTCATCGAGAAATTAGGTACTTACGATCCTAACACGCAACCTGCCACTATTAACCTTAACGAAGCTAGTGCCGTTAAATGGTTATTAAATGGTGCTCAACCTACGGATACGGCTCGTGCCATTCTTTCGTACAAAGGGTTGATGCTGAAAAAACACCTTCAGGTGGGTGTGACCAAAGGAGCTATTTCTCAGGAACAAGCTGATGAAAAATTTGCTTCCTGGAAGCAAACCAAAGATGCTCAGGTAACTTCGGCTGCTGAAGGCATCGCTGGTAAAAAAGCAGAAGACAAAAAATCTCGTCTGGAAGCAGAATCTAAAGTTAATGCTGCTCGTGCAGAAGCCTTAGCTAAGAAAAATGCTCCAGTAGTAGAAGAAGCTCCTGCAGAAGAGGAAGCTCCTGCCGCTGAAGGCGAGGCTACTCAGGAAGCAGCTGAATAAGCTTCATCCCAGGTAAACGATTTTGGCAAGTCTGGCGGGTTTCCCGGCGGACTTGCTTTATTTTTGAGCCATAGAGAATCGCTCAACGTTTTATAGATCGCTGTAGAGCATGACAAAAGAAGATTGTTACGAATTAGGACGCATCACCAAAGCACACGGCCTGAAAGGCGAAGTTCAGATGCTTTTTGAGGTAGATGATCCGTTCGAATATGAAGAGCTGGATAGTGTACTGGTGGAAGTAAAAGGGCAGTTAATTCCTTATTTCATCGAAAGTATTAACATCCAGTCTAACCGTATTATTACCAAGTTTGAGGACATCAATACCATCGAAAAAGCGATGCCCCTGGTAGGTGCCAAACTTTGGTTAACCCTCGATAATCTGCCCGATCTGGATGATGACCAGTTCTACTTCCATGAAGTAGTTGGGTATCAGGTCATTGATACCAATTTAGGTCCACTGGGGAAGGTTCGGGAATTTGCGGCCCTCTCACACCAGGATTTAATGGTGATGGACTACGAAGGAAAAGAAGTACTGATTCCCGTCATTGACGAAATGATTGGCGGAGCCGATCACGAAGCTCAGACGCTGACCGTGACCCTTCCCGAAGGCTTGCTCGATATCTACATGAGTGAAGCCAAAGACTCGGAAGAACGGGATGATGACGACGAGGAAGAAGAAGCTTAATTTCGTTGTTCGTTGATTGTTATTTGTTGTTAGGCTAGGCTGATCAGGGTATTCCCTGTTTAGCTTTCAATTTTTGTTACCATGCGTCTGGACATTATTAGTGCCGTTCCTGAATTGTTGGACAGTTTTTTTCAGAACTCGATTGTCAAACGGGCTCAGGAGAAGGGCCACGTCGAGGTTTATATTCATAACCTGCACGATTACGGCATTGGTAAATACAAACAGATTGATGACTATCCCTTTGGCGGCGGTGCGGGAATGGTCTTAATGATTGATCCCATTGCTCAGGTAATCCGAAAGCTACAGGCCGAACGTACGTACGACGAGGTGATCTATACGGCTCCCGATGGCGAACGTTTTAATCAGAAAACGGCCAATACGCTTTCCATGGCCGAAAACCTGATCATCATTTGCGGTCATTACAAAGGCATTGATGAACGGCTGCGGGAGATTTTTGTAACGAAAGAAATTAGCATTGGTGATTACGTATTATCGGGTGGGGAGTTAGCTGCTTCGGTAATTTCAGACGCCATCATTCGTTTATTACCAGGTGTATTAGGCGATGAAACTTCTGCTTTAACGGATTCCTTTCAGGATAACCTCCTGGCTCCTCCGGTCTACACCCGGCCTTCGGAATGGGAAGGACATAAAGTACCTGACGTATTACTCTCCGGCCACGACGCCAAAATTCAGGACTGGCGACACGAACAGGCCGTGGAACGAACCCAGCAAAGAAGACCTGATTTATTAGGTTAAAAAAGAAACACCCCGATCCTGTAAGATCGGGGTGTTTCTTTTTAGTTGTTAGTTGATGGTTATTAGTTGTTAACAGTAACTACGTCTAACAACTAATAACCATCAACTAACAACTCATTTCATTTTATACACTTCGCTTCCAGCCAGTAAAAAACACCCTAAGCCATAATCCTCGAAATCAGGTTTGCTGCTGACCGTTACGGGTTGGCCGTCTTTGGGCTCTTTACCCGTTCCCTGCACGTATCCCAGGAACCCATTGGGCTGAACGGATTCCTTTACCAGAGCATTCCAGGCTTTCAATACTACCGGACGATAGGTTTTGGCTGAAATAATACCCTGATTAATGCCCCAGGCCATACCATAAACGAACAGAGAGGTGCCCGTAGCTTCTTTTCCACCGTAGTTAGCAGGGTCGTGAAGGCTGGCGTTCCAGAAGCCATCCGTGCGTTGGATTCTGGGCAGAGCACTCAGCATATCCACCAGCATTTTCTGGTACTCCTCGCGGTGCGGAGCATCTTTAGGCATGATTTGCAACACCCGAACCATTGCTGCCACAACCCAGCCATTTCCACGCGACCAGTAGCAATCTTCGCCGTTCGGCTCTTTATAAGGGGGTACGAAATCCTTATCCCGCCACCAGAGCTTATCTTCCGGGTTATACAGTCCCTTCCCTCCTTCTTCGTCTCTGGAATGTTTATACATTTCGTACATCCGCTCGTAATACGCCGGGTTATCCGTCATTTGGCCTAGTTTCGCGAATACGGGCATGGCCATCTGAATGGCATCAATCCAGGTCCAGTCGCTTACCTTCGACGTCGCCATCATGCTATCAATACTGGCTTTGATGTCATGCATGCATTCCTTCCTCGAAGGATTCATTTCGTACAAGGCCAGATACGTCTGACCACAGCACTGGTTATCGGCATTTCGGGTTTTGATACCGCCGCGAAGCCCCCATTTATGCGATTCTCCCCAGGCATAGGCGTAGTCCAGATACTCTTTTTTCTTATCAATGTCGTGCAAGGCCAGCAGTCCTTCGTAATACACCGCCCGCGTCCAGATGTTGCTGGGACGGGCAATGTTGGTTACAATTTCTTTACCCGTATCCGGCCATTTTTGCATGAAGTAGGCATTGGCCCGCTGCATGGGTTCGAGGATATCCTTGGTTTTCGAAAGCTTCTGGGCCTGTACGCTGGTACTCAAGACCAACAAACCAATCATGGTCAGGAATCTTTTCTTCATTATCAATACGTTTAGAATAAGACAGTAATCGTAATAGGCTTACCTGTAGGTTTATTATTTTTTACGCAGGAATTTATTCAGTTTCAGACCTTTGGTCGCTTTTATGCCTTCTACCACGGAAGCCGCATTCAGCCGGGCTCCTTCCAGTGAAGTATGCGTATGGTCAATTTCAGTAAAGTATTCCTTCGTTACTTTTTCCGGACCTGCTTCTTCGTACTGTTTCGCTATCATTTCATTCAGATCAATGAATTTTGCTCCGGTCTGTTCAGCCATTTGCCGGGCCCAAAGACCATAGTCTGAAGACCCACGGATAACTTTTCCGTCCTTCCAGTTATTACGTGGCACCAGCGACAGCACTACCGGAGTGGCCCCTTTCGCCTGAGCTTCAGTAATGTATTTTTTCATGTACCAGCCGTAGGTGTGCACCGTTTCGGGCCGTTTCTGAATGGGGTTATAAATGTCTTTAGTCTCCTCTCCAATGCCCCGAATACTTCCCCGGGCACGGGCGGTATCATCCAGAGCACCCGCGTCGTTATGACCAAACTGCATCAGCACATAATCGCCGGGCTGCAAACGGGCTATGATTTTCTCCCAGCGTCCTTCGGTGTGAAAAGTCCGGCTGGAGCGGCCACCAATGGCGTGATTCTCCAGGTGAATACGGGTAGTATCAAAAAATTCCGGCAGGAAATGTCCCCAGCCCCAAAGGCCTTTTTCTCCCTTATCCGAGCCATTTTTTACGGTAGAATCTCCGATCAGATAGACCGTAGGTTTTTGTCTGGGTCGGGCCGCTAATGCCAGGCTCACCACTAGAGCCAAAAGCAGGAATTGTTTCAGTTTTTGCATAGAATCAGGTGGAGAGACGGAGGGATTCGAACCCTCGTCCAGTTTATTTATTCTCTGGTACTGCTTCATTACTGATCAGTTACCGTCGGGCTTCACATTTTCAATGAATGGACTGGCCGGAAATTTCCATTTTTCAGCCAGCGGCGGATGAGCCGGGTCAAAAACGGGTAAGTCTTCCCGCAGTTCTTTCACCAGATCCAGCTGAGCTGATTTGATTCCCTGAACGATGCACTGAGCCAGTAAATAAGCTCCGTAGTTACTGAAATGGGTATCATCGTGAATATCTTTCGTTATGCCCGGCAAGCTTCCCGCCCTTACGTGCACAAAGGCCTTTTCAGATTCCTGCGGCCCCAGGGCTTCCCAAAGCGTTTTACTCATCGCATTCAGATCAATGAGTGGTACGTTTTCTTCCTTCGCGGTCTGACGCATGGCTTCGGGAAAATCACCCAGCGTATTGAGGATCTGTCCTTGGGCATCAAAATTTCTTCGATGCATGGACGTAACTAACACGGGCTTCACTCCTTTTTCGCGGGCTGCTGTAATGTATTGTTTCAATAACTCTTTATACCCAGCGAAAGGCTGTAAATCCTTCTGTTTCTGATCATTGTGAGCAAATTCGATGAAGAGGTAGTCATTGGGTTTGCTAATGCCCAGTATTTTCTCCAGTCGTCTCTCCGCCAGAAAACTCCGCAATGACTCACCCGATTCCGCGTGATTGGCGATGGCCACATGCTCAGGTTTGAAAAAACCGGGAATCATCTGCCCCCAGGCCGCATAAGGCTCCCGAGCCTGATCGACTACCGTTGAATTACCAGCCAGAAAAATAGTTTTAGCCCTGGTATTCCGGCGAATTTCCAGAGCGGCTACTTTGGGTAAAACATCCGTAAATTCAAAAGTTAACTGGTTGTCCCAGTGGAAATATGCCCTTTCGCGGGGTTTCAAATGAACGGAATCCCGGTCCGAAATCCGGGCAGATTTAACATTAATAGTACACTCTTTCCAGATGAATTTGCGGGGTTTTGTTTCCACCTTTTCCAGCATCAGTCGTCGATTTTCGACCTTAACCGTGGTCACAGACGCGTCCTTTTCATCGCCCAGTAATACCTTCACGTCATAGTTACCTTCCGGAAGGGTTACCGAAAAAAAGAAGGGCTGGGAACTGGTCACGTAGTCCCGCAGGTAACGAACGGCGTAGAAACCCTGAATGGGTGAGCCGGGCAGAAATCCGTAGCCTCGTTCGGGCGTAAACAGCAGATCCGGGGTCACTTTGGTGTACCCGCGAGCCACCGGACCCGCTCCAAAATCAAAGCGATACGACTGAGCCGAGGCCGTTCCCAGACCAAGAAAAAGAACGCCAGCGAGTGCGGAACGTAACATAGATTTTTCGGTAAAAGACACAATGGTAGGAAAAATAAGGGTTTGCCAGCAACCCGTACTATCAGGGCTTTGATTTTAATTAACCGCGTATGTTTTATTAAATGACCCGTGCCCAAGAAAAAAGCCCTAATCTTTCGACTAAGGCTTTTCTTTATAAATCAAAATGGCAGTTGATCCACTCCCCATCCAGTTTGGCTCCGAATTTTTTGTAGAATTCAATGGAAGGTTCATTCCAGTCGAGCACCTGCCACATTAAACCGGAACATTCGGTTTGCCGGGCTTCCTCTACCGTGACTTCCAGCAAACGTTTGCCCAGGCCATAGCCCCGGAAGGCTTCCTTTATAATCAAATCTTCCAGGTATAATCGTTTGCCTTTCCAGGTAGAATATCGGTAATAATACAAAGACATTCCAACGACCTCGCCTTTCACTTCGGCGACGATGGTTCCGTACAATGGGTTTTCCCCGAAGCCATCTTTCAGTAGTTGTTCCGGCGTGTTTATTACTTCGTGTAACGCTTTTTCATATTCGGCCAATTCTATAATTAACTGATAAATGGAAGGAACATCTTCAGGCGTTGCCTTTCTGATTACTGTACTCATGAGCGAAGTTTCTGAGTTTAGTGTTTTATGTTTTGAGTGATCGTTTCGCCGTGGTTGGTGTCTTCTCCATAGGCAGAAGAATGTACTCCCGGTTATTTCCCCGGATTAGCATCCGGGGCTATTCTAATTGAACCCTGCTGGGGTTATCTTTTCATGTATAAACCTCTCGCCATGGTTGGTGAAAACACCAACCACTTTACCATGAACGGGGGAATGTAATCCCGGTCACAACCCCGGATTGTCATCCGGGACTATTCAGATTCAACCCCGATGGGGTTCTTACCTTCAGTTCCAAACGGCTCCTCTATCTTTACGGGTTTTATTTATCCAACTGACAACTGACAACTGACAACTGACAACTGACAACTGACAACTGACAACTGACAACTCACTTAGACCTGGCTATACGCTTCCCATTTATCCATCACTGCTTTGATGTCAGGAGACAATTCGGAATCAAACTGAAGCCATTCTTTGGTTTTAGGATGCTCGAACCCGATGGATTTAGCGTGCAGAGCCTGTCTTGGACACAGAGCAAAGCAGTTTTCAACGAACTGACGATACTTGGTAAAGACCGTTCCTTTCACAATCCGATCTCCTCCGTACATGGCATCGTTAAACAATGGATGCCCCAGGTATCGCATGTGGGCCCGAATCTGATGGGTACGTCCGGTTTCCAGATTGCACTGCACCAGACTTACGTACTTCAGATTTTTCAGCACTTTATAGTGAGTGATGGCGTGTTTTCCATATTCACCATCGGGGAAAACGTCCATGACCTTACGATCCCGGGAACTGCGGCCAATGTGTCCCTCAATGGTTCCACTTTCTTCTTTGGGTTCCCCCCAGACCAGGGCGTAATACGTACGTTCAATGGTATGCTCAAAAAACTGACGGGCCAGATGACTCATGGCGTAATCGTTTTTGGCTACCACCATTAAGCCTGAAGTATCCTTATCAATGCGATGCACCAGCCCCGGACGTATCTCACCATTCCGGCCCGTCGGTAAATGCTGAAAGTGATAAATCAGGGCATTCACCAGCGTACCGTCCCAGTTACCATAGGCTGGATGCACAACCATACCTGCCGGTTTATACAGCACCAGCAAGTCATCGTCTTCATAGCGAATATCCAGGGGAATGTTCTGGGCAATCAATTCCGTTTCAGCCCGGGGCGGCTGGGGCAGGGAAATAACGATTTCGTCGAGCGGTTTTACTTTGTAACTGGCTTTAACGGCTTTGCCATTTACTTTTACGCCCTCGGTTTCAATACCCGCCTGAATTTTGGAGCGGGTGGCATTCGGAATTTTTTCGGTTAAAAACTGATCAATTCGTGCCAGTTTCTGACCCGCATCCACTAAAATCCGGTGGTGTTCAAATAATTCGTCTTCTAATTCTTCTGCTTCTGTATTCATACGTTACAGGTATTGTTAAAACAAAACCCCACCTTCTGTAAAGGTGGGGATGTTTATTACTATCAGGAAAGAGCATTATCTAATGCCCATTACGTGATTGCAAGAGTGTTATAACGGTATCCATTTTTCCGGATAACCCATCAAACTTATGATTCATATCGTTCACCTGATTTGATAATGTATCCATACGATCAGATAAGACCTCTACCCGATTAGACAAGCCGTCCACCCGATCAGATAAACTATTCATTCGAATAGATAAAATGTCTACCCGGTCAGTTACGACATCCATCCGACTAGATAACCCATCCACCCGATCAGCTATGGTATCCATCCGATCAGATAACCCATCCACCCGATCAGCTATGGTATCCATCCGACTAGATAGCCCATCCACCCGGTCAGTTAAACGACTAACTCTTGAATTGAGTTCTGCTTGACCAATGACCAGTTGATGTTGACCTGCTTCGAGGCGATCCAATCGATTTTCTACCCGATCAAATCGCCGGCTCATGTCAGTAGTTAACTGACCTAAACCATTGGCAATGGTCTCTATCTGCTTCATGTGATCCACAGTCAAATTTTCCAGCTGTTCTACTCTTTGTTCTAAAAACATGAAATTCCGATTACGTTACACATTCATTACTGACGGTATATGCTATAAATCGGGCGGTACAATTTGACTGATCAATTAATTATCCTACACTTCCTTCCAGACTGATTTCAAGCAGCTTCTGGGCTTCTACGGCAAACTCCATCGGAAGCTGGTTCAGTACTTCTTTTGCATAACCGTTTACGATCAGGGCAACGGCTGCTTCGGAGGGGATACCCCGCTGGTTACAGTAGAACAACTGGTCTTCACCAATTTTTGAAGTGGTTGCTTCGTGCTCTACCGTAGCGGTATTATTTTTAACTTCAATGTAAGGGAACGTATGGGCTCCGCATTTATCGCCTAATAACAGGGAATCGCATTGGGAGAAGTTACGGGCGTTTTCAGCTCGTTTCATTACTTCCACTAATCCACGGTACGAGTTCTGTGAACGTCCGGCGGAAATTCCTTTCGATACAATACGGGATTTCGTATTCTTCCCGATGTGAATCATTTTGGTTCCGGTATCGGCCTGCTGGTAGTTATTGGTTACTGCCACCGAATAGAATTCACCAATGGAGTTATCGCCTTTCAGGATGACGGAAGGATATTTCCAGGTAACCGCTGAACCCGTTTCTACCTGAGTCCAGGAAATTTTAGAATTCGCCCCATCGCAGATGCCGCGTTTGGTTACGAAGTTATAAATTCCTCCTTTTCCTTCTTTATCGCCGGGATACCAGTTCTGTACGGTTGAGTATTTAATCTCAGCACTTTCCGCTGCGATCAATTCTACGACCGCCGCGTGTAACTGATTCTCATCCCGCATGGGAGCCGTACAACCTTCAAGGTAACTCACGTAACTTCCTTCGTCCGCTACGATCAGCGTGCGTTCAAACTGGCCCGTTCCGGCCGCGTTGATTCGGAAATACGTAGAAAGCTCCATTGGGCAACGAACACCTTTGGGGATGTAGCAGAACGAACCATCCGAGAAGACGGCCGCATTCAGGGCAGCAAAAAAGTTATCTTTAGGAGAAACTACCGACCCAAGGTATTTCTTGATCAACTCCGGATGTTCCTGAATCGCTTCCGTCATGGAACAGAAGATGATTCCGCGTTCAGCCAGATCTTTTTTGAAAGTAGTCGCAATCGATACGGAGTCGATAACGGCATCCACCGCTACGCCCGACAGCCGCTCAACGCCTGCAATACGCTCCTGCTCTTTCAGGGAAATACCCAGACGCTCGAACGTACGACGCAGTTCCGGATCAATATCGTCCAGCGATTCAACCGTTTTTTTCTGCTTGGGAGCCGAATAATACTTAACAGCCTGGTAATCTACTTTCTCGTAATGAACATTAGCCCACGCCGGTTCGGTCATTTCCAGCCACATGCGGTAGGCTTTCAATCGCCACTCCAGCATCCACTCGGGTTCATTCTTTTTTGCGGAAATAAAACGCACTATATCTTCACTAAGCCCCGCCGGAGCTTCGTCAGCTTCGATCAGGGTCTCAAACCCATATTTGTATTCGGAACTGGTGATTTCGTCTAGGATATCTGCTTCCTTCGCCATATTTGCTTGTCAGAGATTTATGCAAAAATATAACAAAACCTGCGGTGGAACGTTCAATGCGATGGATAAATTTACCCATTCGTTGATTCAGCAAAGGGAACGGGCCTGGAAACACTCTCTTCCAGCGATATAAAGGTCTCGGTTCGCTGAATTCCACCTACTTTCTGAATTTTATCGTGCAACACCTCCCGCAGGTGGGTGGTATCCCGGCAAACGATCTTGGCAAAAATGGAATAAATGCCCGTGGTATAATGAATATTGACCACCTCGGGAATGGCCGCCAGTTTTTCCGCTACTTCGGCGTATAAAGAACTTTTATCCAGATAAATTCCCAGGAAAGCCGAAATGTCCCAGCCTAATTTGGTGTGATCAATCATTAAGGTCGAACCCTTCACTATGCCCATCTGCTCCATTTTACGCATTCGGACGTGCACGGTTCCCCCGGAAACGAAGATTCTTTTCCCGATTTCGGTATAAGGCATGGTGGCATCCTGCATCAGTAGACCCAGAATCTTGAGGTCTACGTTATCAATCTCATAATTTTTATCCATTGCTTTGGCGTTTCTATTCAAAATTAATCAATAATACAGACCTTTTATTAATAATATCGTAAATTTATTAAAATTTTTATACAACTCTTGCAAAACGTCTCTTCCCTGCATTACCTTTGTATCATCAAACGCGATAACGCTGTTCCACACTGTAGGGTGATGAAATTGGCAGCCATGCCCTCCTGTCTCGGGGGTGAAGAGTCCAGGAAAAAATCAGTATAAAGCCGGGCAAGTCCGACTGGGGTTGACCACCAAATTTTGTGCTGTATCTAACTGCTTCGTGGAGGTTCGAATCCTTCTCCTACAGCATCTAAGTACCATTTGTTCCAATTCTTTTCCAGGCTAGGCTTCTACGGGTCATTGATCCGCCTAGTATTTTTTTATCTGGTGAAAGCAGGATTTCGAAAAAATGGCAGTAGTTTTATTTGGTTTTTAGTTTGTTGATGAAGTGTAATTCTGACACGCAACCTTTCTGAGGATTGCGTGTTTTTTTTGGAATAATTCCCTATCTTTTCCTGCTTTCGCCAAACATTTACCAATCCTTTCCTGTTATTTCGCGTTTTTTATTTTCCATTGACGTCTTCATCAAATGGTATCAAACTACGCGGTTGTTTTAGGCATTTTGTGCTCGGTTTTAGGATTGATCTTTTATACTTCCACGATTCCTTCCCTCCGGAAATTCTACGACCTCATTCCCCCGGTTCTGCTGAGTTACTTCATTCCGGGCTTATTAACGACGGCTGGCGTCTTTGCCCCCGAAGTGGTCGGTGATGATTCTGCTATCTACAAAGTTGTTTCGCAATACCTGCTTCCCGCTACCCTGGTTCTGTTTACCCTGTCGATGGATTTGAAAACATTGAAGCGGCTCGGCTTTAAAACCGTCATGGTTTTTATGGCAGGAATCGTAGGCGTTGTGATTGGAGGACCCATCGCCGTCTGGATTGTCAAGCAATTCTCGCCCGCAACTGTGGGTGGCGAAGGAGCCGATGCCGTCTGGAAAGGACTGGCTACCATTGCCGGTAGCTGGACGGGCGGTGGGGCAAATCAGGTGGCCCTGAAAGAAATTTTCAAACCGTCCGAAAAGCTGTTTTCTCAAAGCGTTTCGGTAGATATCATCGTCGGCGAACTCTGGATGGCCCTGATGATTTACGGAGCCGGAAAATCCCTGGCCATTGACCGTTTCTTCAAAGCCGATGCTTCCGCTATTACCGAAGTTCAGGTACAGCTGGAGGCGTATCAGGCCCAGCATCAGCGAATTTCACAGCTTCGGGATTTATTGATGATCATCGCCATTGGACTGGGAGTTACCGGACTGGCCCACGCCTTTGCCGATACCATCGTACCCATTCTGAAAGAATACCCCGGCCTCGAACGCTTCAGTTTGACCTCGAAGGTTTTCTGGATTATTTCCGTAGCTACCCTGGTCGGCATTAGCCTTTCCTTCACGCCCGTTCGGCAGCTTGAGCACGTGGGAGCTTCCAAAATAGGCAGTGTTTTTCTATACCTGTTAATTGCTACCATCGGGCTAAAAATGAACTTATGGGCCATCGCCGATAACCCCGGACTTTTCGTCGTTGGTGTCATCTGGATTCTCATTCACGGCTTCTTTATTGTGATGGCTGGCCGACTCTTCAAAGCTCCTTTTTTCTTCATGGCCGTTGGCTCTCAGGCGGCCATTGGCGGGCCGGCATCGGCTCCGGTCGTAGCGGCAGCCTTTCATCCTTCGCTGGCTCCGGTCGGGGTTTTATTAGCCATTCTGGGGTATGCCATTGGAACTTATGCGGGTTACATTACCGGATTGCTGATGCAATGGGCGGCGTATTAGGCTGGAGTAACGGAATAAGGGAAAAGACCTCAAAGAAGCATCTTTACTAGAAAGTGATCTTTACCTGTTAACTACATATGCAATCCTCTAGACTTCTACTTGGCCTTTTGGGAATCCTGCTGGCCCTGACTACGCAGGCTCAGGAGCTTCCCTGGTCTGAACGCATGGCTACCTCCATCATGATTACCCGTCTGGATTCCGCTGAAATCAAAGCCGGAAAGCTTACCCAGTGGGGCTATGAAGAAGGGCTTATTCTGTATGCCCTGAGCCGCACGGCCGAGCATTCAGGCGATGGAAAATACTTCCATTACATGCAGCGGAACATTGATTCCTATATTAACGATCAGGGAGAAATCCGGGGCTATCGTTTTGATGATTATAACCTGGATAATATTCCTTCGGGTCGTTTGTTACTGAAACTATACCAGGACACAGGTAAGGAAAAATACTGGAAAGCCGCTCAATACGTCCACAGCCAGCTGGAATCACAGCCTCGTACCAAAGAAGGGGGTTACTGGCACAAAAAGCGGTATCCGAATCAAATGTGGCTCGACGGACTGTATATGGCAGAACCTTTTTCAGCTGAGTATGCCGTTATCGCCAAAGAACCTAAATACTTTGACGAAGTGGCCAATCAGTTTATCTGGATGGAAAAAAATTCCCGCGATGAAAAAACCGGGTTATTATACCACGCTTACGACGAAAGCCGGGAGCAGAAATGGGCGAACCCACAAACGGGACATTCGCCGCACTTCTGGAGCCGGGCCATTGGCTGGTACGTTATGGGACTGGTGGATGTGCTGGATTACCTGCCTAAAGATCACCCCAAACGGGGGCAACTGGAAACCATTTACAAACGCCTGATGCCCGTGATTGTGAAGTATCAGGACCCCAAAAGTGGTTGCTGGTGGCAGATTACCGACAAAGGCACGGAAAAGGGTAACTACCTGGAAGCGTCGGCTTCCAATATGTTCGTGTATGGATTGGCAAAAGGTGTTCGCAAAGGTTTACTGGATCCTTCGTTCCTGAAAGCCGCTCAAAAAGGCTATCAGGGAATTTTGAAGGAATTCATTTCTACGGACGAAAAAGGACTGGTTCACCTGGATAAAACGGTGAGCGTCGGCGGATTGGGTGGGAACCCCTACCGCGACGGTAGTTACGAATATTACCTCAGCGAAAAAATTCGTCTGGATGATTTGAAAGGCGTAGGGCCGTTCATTCTGACGAGTATCGAGATGGAAACCCTCCCTGAGCTTTCGTACGCCAAAGGCAAAACAGTGGGTCTGGATTATTTCTTCAATAACGAATACACCAGCAAAGGCGAACGGTATCATTACACTTGGGAAGATTACCGCGATTCGGGGTATTCGTTGTGGGGCAACATTTTCCGGAATTATGGAGCAAAGACGGTTTCCGTTCCCGAAGCTCCAACGGCGGCTTCTCTGAAAAAACTCGACGTGTACATCATCGTTGATCCCGATACGAAAAAAGAAACGGCGAAGCCTAATTACATGACGGAAGCTCACGCCAGGGTTATTGCCGACTGGGTGAAAGCCGGGGGCACGCTGGTCTTATTAGCGAATGATACCTCCAACGCAGAGATCAAAAACTTCAACATTCTGGCGGGTAAATTCGGGGTGCAGTTCACGGACAAAAACGTAAACATGGTCAAGAATAACGTCTACGATCAGGGTAAGTTTCTCTTCAACGGGAATCACCCGATTTTCGGTGATGTGAAAAAAGTGTACATCAAAGAAGTGGTTACCCTGAAAACCAAAGCCCCTGCCAAGCCCGTATTGACTGCCCATGGCGATGAGATTATGGCCGTAGCCCAGTTTGGTAAAGGAAAAGTGTTTGTCCTCGGTGATCCCTGGATTTACAACGAATACCTGAACGGCAAGCGGTTACCGATGGAATACGAAAACTTCAAAGCCGCCAAAAATCTGAGTAAATGGCTTTTGAAGAAGTAACGATACCCTCTTTGTTACCCTTCATAGAGAACGCAATTGAGTTGCGTTCTCTTTTTTGTTAGTGTAGCTACGTAATTCATCTCTTCGCAACATCCTTAATTCTTTCCCGTGGCTGGTGTCTTCACCAGCCATTTTAGTAGTAGCTGGTGAAGACACCAGCCACGGAAGCAGTGTAGCTACGCAATTCATCTCTTTGCAACATCCTTAATTCTTTCCCGTGGCTGGTTTCTTCACCAGCCATTTTAGTAGTGGCTGGTGAAGACACCAGCTACGGAAACAGTGTAGCTACGTAATTCATCTCTTTGTAACATCATTAATTTTTCCCATGGCTGATGTCCTCACCAGCCATTTCAGTAGTGGCTGGTGAGAACACCAGCCACAGGGTAACTCCCTTACTGATACCCTTACCAACCGATAAAATCCATCGGGTTATTTTTTCAAATGACATAAATCAAAGCTAAACTCAAAAGGCTTTGGTATTTTTGCAGGAAATGATGTTACCCGGTTAGGCCGGCTGTATTTTCTGCGTATGACACTGCCTCTTGATTCTATTCTTACGCTACGACTCGTGTTAGGTGAGATTTTAGCTGAACAATTACCCCAAGCCGGTCGCCAATGGCTTGATACAAAAGTAAACCTTACGAACCCCGTCAGCATCCAGACGGCCTTTGTGGCGGCTCCGCGTTTTACGGGTAAACAGCCCGTTTCTCTAAGTCCCGAGCGTCGCCAGCAGATGGCCGAGCTGCGTTCCCATTTCAGCCTTCTGGCCTGGCCTCTGGATCGGGTCACTCGCTTATACCTGCTTTTGCACTTGCCTCTGGATCAGAAGGAGCTATTCATTCAATCCATCGAAACACTGTTCGAAACGGCGGAAATGAATGAACTGGTGGCTCTATACGCTTCGCTTCCGGTCTTACCCTACCCGGAAGCCTGGGTGTTCAGGGCAACGGAAGCCGTTCGTTCCAACATGGGTCTGGTCTTTGATTCGCTGGCCTTAGGAAACCCCTACCCGGCCGAGCAGTTTTCCGAACTGGCCTGGAACCAGTTGGTTATGAAAACCATTTTCAATGACAAATCCGTGGGTGGCATTATAGGCTTGCAGGAACGTAGTAACCCTGCTTTAGCCCGTATTCTCGTCGATTTTGCTCATGAACGCTGGGCCGCGGGTCGTTATGTACCCGCCCGAGCCTGGCAGGTCGTTGTTCCATTTGTGAACGAATCCATGCTGGCTGACATCCGGCATTTATTTCATTCCAACCGGGCCATTGACCGCGAAGCGGCTTACCTGATTTGCACGGAAACGGATTTTCCTCCGGCCCAACAGTTACTTCAGGAGTACACCATTGACGTTCCCGAGCCTCTCACCTGGCATCAGCTTGATACGCAGGTTGCTTAATTCATATTTTATCCGGTTTTCAACACCGCTATTCCTATGTGCCAGCACGAACTCAATCCTTCGCATTTCGAAGAAAATAAAGAAGAAGTTACCCACAGTAATCTGGAGTTTACGCAGTACCGTGACCTGATTAAAGGCATGAAGTTCTTTGATCCTCACGTACACATGACTTCCCGCACCACCGACGATTATCAGGCTATGACCGATGCCGGTGTGGTGGCCTTAATTGAACCCGCGTTCTGGCTCGGGCAACCCCGTACGGGCGTGGCTTCCTTCAAAGATTACTTCAGCAGTCTGGTGGGCTGGGAGCGGTTTCGTTCGTCGCAGTTTGGTATCAAGCATTACTGCACCATTGGACTGAATTCCCGCGAAGCGAATAACGAAGCTCTGGCGGAACAGGTGATGGAAGTATTACCGCTGTTTGTGTACAAAGAAGGGGTGGTAGGGATCGGCGAAATTGGTTTTGATGATCAGACTCCCGCCGAGGAGCGTTTCTATCGGTTACAGCTGGAGCTGGCCAAAGAGGCCAGCCTGCCCGTGCAGATTCACACGCCGCACCGCGACAAAAAACAGGGTACTGAACGCAGCATGGCTATTGCCCTTGAACACGGACTTGACCCCGGCATGGTCATCATTGATCACAACAATGAAGAAACGGTGAAGAGTGTGCTGGATCAGGGCTTCTGGGCAGCGTTTACGATTTATCCGTTTACGAAAATGGGGAATGAGCGGATGGTAGAAGTAGTCCGGCAATACGGTCCCGAACGGATTATGGTGAATTCAGCGGCCGACTGGGGTATCTCCGATCCGCTGGCGGTGCCCAAGACGGCGGCTCTGATGAAATTAAAAGGCATTTCCGACGAAGCCATTCGACTGGTTACGTATCAGAATGCTTTGGATGCCTTCGCTCAAAGCGGCCAGATTGATGAATCCGACTTTGGTCAGGAGATTGATCAGAGTCAGAAATTCAATGGGAATACCATTCTTCGCGGTGGTCAGCAACCCCGCATTGATAAAGAATCCATTTTTATTAAGTAACTCCTGTAAAGATATCCACTCCCCTAAAAACCTATTCTCTCGACTAGCAGGGAGAGACCTTGCTTAGGCGGGAAATTACCTTTCTGACAGGGGCGTGAATTGGGTCCTTCGCTTTGCTCAGGATGACAGGTACAGGATATACCTTCCTTTACCTGTCATCTACCTGTCATCTCGACCGCAGGGAGAGACCTTGCTTATGATTGAGATGTACTTTCCTGCTGGCGAGTGAATGGAAGGGCAAGTAAGGTCCTTCGCTTTGCTCAGGATGACAGGTAGTAAGGGATGGCTATTTCCTGTCATCCCGACCGCAGGAAGAGAACTTACTTAGGATTGAGATCACTTCCCTGATGGTAAATTTTCAGCGAAGGCCCTGGGACGTATGCCTGCAGAGTATAAACTGGTAAGAATATCATTCTAAAGAAAACAAACTATTTTGTTGGTCTACGGAAACTATTAAGTCTTATTGAAACCTTATTTCGTCGATAGTGATAAATGCAGGTACTGCTTTTGTCAACCATGTTGATTAAATTGCCTGTCTGTTTCTGAAAAATTCATTTCGAAACCTGCTTTTTCACCAGCAATAGAAGAATACTATTTTGAATATCAAGGCATTTATTCAGTTGATGCGACCCGCTAACCTGATTACGGCGGTCGCAGATGTCTGGGCCGGAGCAGCCATCGCCGGAGCTATTCCTCCTGCGTTTGACTGGCATTCTTTTCTCACCCTGAGTGCCGCTACGGTTGGTTTATACGGAGGTGGTGTGGTTTTTAACGACGTTTTTGACGCCCAGCTCGATGCCGTTGAACGCCCTGAACGCCCTATTCCCAGCGGGCAGGTTCCGCTTCAGGCCGCTATCTTACAGGGAACGCTTCTGCATTTGTTAGGGATCGGAGCCGCCAGTTTATGTAGTGCAGAGAGCGGGATCATCGCCGCCGCCATTGCCCTCCTTACCCTGAGTTACGACCGTTTTGCCAAGCATAACTCCATTCTGGGGCCTTTGAATATGGGCCTCTGCCGGGGGCTGAATTTATTACTTGGCGTAAGCCTGATCCCTGAGTTACTGAGTGATTATTACGCCGTTGGTTTTCTACCGATCATCTTCATTGCGGCCATCACCATGATCAGCCGGGGCGAAGTGCATGGGGGCCATTCCCGCACCATGCTTTTTGCGGGCGTGCTGTATGCGATTGTGGAAACGGCTCAGCTGGCCTTTGCTTACATACAGGGACATCTGCTGGAAGCCCTCCCATTGGTTCTGTTTCATGCCTTTATGGTTTTCAAACCCCTGGTAACGGCCTATCAGAATCCCATTGGTTCCAATATCGGTAAAGCCGTAAAGGCCGGTGTTTTGTCTTTAATTATCATGAATGCCGCCTGGTGCATGGCTTTTGGAGCCTGGCCGCTGGGACTGGCAACGCTCCTCTTGTTACCTTTTTCGTTACAACTAGCCAAATGGTTCGCCGTAACGTAGGGGTTTGGGGTTTTGAGTTTAGGGTTTGGAGTTCAGGGTTAACCATAATCCAGAACTCTAAACCCTAAACTCAAAACTCTAAACTCTAAACATCCACTAAAGTCCATGGAAACCATTCAGCAGAGATTCGCGGTTACCTTTTCGTACCCGGTTTTTTTTACCCAGCAACTATTCGATCCTCAAAATCCCCAGCTTCGGGATTTTCTCAGTCAATACGGTGAAAGCGATTTTCGGAAGAAGATTTTCTTTTGCATTGATTCCGGTGTGCTGGAAGCCCACCCTACCCTTCCCGATCAGATTGCTCACTACTTTCGCTCGGTCGAAGGCATTACCTGCGTTCCCGAATGGCTGGTCATTCCCGGCGGAGAAGCTTCCAAAAACGACCCCGACCTGTTCGAGCAGATCGTGGATGCGGTGGATCGTTTCGGCATTGATCGGCATTCCTTCGTAGCCGCCATCGGCGGTGGGGCGGTTCTGGATCTGGTGGGATATGCCGCCGCCGTTTCGCACCGGGGCGTGAAGCACGTTCGGATTCCCACGACGGTTCTTTCCCAGAACGATTCGGGCGTGGGCGTGAAAAACGGGATTAACTATAAAGGCAAGAAGAACTTTCTGGGCACGTTTGCTCCGCCCATTGCCGTTTTCAATGACAGCGATTTCCTGCGTACACTCGATGACCGTGACTGGCGTTCGGGCATTTCGGAAGCTATTAAAGTAGCTCTCATTAAGGATAAGGCCTTTTTTGAGTGGATCGAAACGAATGCCTTCGCTCTGTCGCAACGGGATGCGGAGTCGATGCAATACCTCATTCACCGATGTGCGGAGTTACACGTTCAGCACATCAGCAGCGGGGACCCCTTCGAAAGCGGTTCAGCCCGGCCCCTCGATTTTGGGCACTGGTCGGCCCATAAACTGGAATACCTGACCAATTTTGACATTCGCCACGGGGAAGCCGTAGCCATTGGCATAGCTTTGGATACCTATTACTCGTTACTGGCGGGTCGCTTAACTGAAGCGGATACGCAGCGGGTACTGAACGTATTAACCCAACTGGGTTTTGAACTCTATCATCCGGCCCTGGCCGAAAATGATTCGTTTCACTTGATTAACGGACTCCGGGAATTTCAGGAACACCTGGGCGGACGGTTAACCATTACCTTACTCGACGCAGTAGGAAAAGGCGTTGAAGTACACGAAATGGATAACGAATTGATTCAGAAATCCGTAGCAGCTCTTCAGGGGAATCGGTTTGAAAACGTGACTGAAGTGCTTTAAATTTATGCTGGCCCAGGCTGATTGCCTGGGCTTTCTAACTAATCCTCTAACCCAAAACAGGATCATCCCATGAAAACATCTTTGGGTCATTTAACCTATTGCAGCAATATTCACCCCGGCGAACGCTGGGAGGATCACTTTAACGCTCTTCAAGCCAGTATTCCCGACATTCGACAATCACTCGCTCCCGGGAAACCCTTTGGCGTCGGTTTACGAGTGGCGGGTCAGGCCAGTAAAGACCTGTTACTCGAACCCAACCTGAAGCCTTTTCAGGAATGGCTGAAGGATCAGAATGCTTATGTCTTTACCATGAATGGCTTCCCGTATGGTGGCTTTCATGATACCATAGTGAAGGCAAACGTCCACGCTCCTGACTGGATTCAGCCCGAACGCCGCGATTATACCATTCGTTTGTTCCAGATTCTTTCGCAGTTATTGCCCGAAGGCATGCGGGGCAGCATTTCTACGTCTCCGCTGACCTACCGCCACTGGTGGCCGCAGGAAGTCAGCCAGGCGGAAGCCTTTCAGCAGGCGACGCACCATATTCTGGAAGTAGTGCTGACTCTCCTTCAGATCAACCAGAAAACGGGCCAGTTATTACACCTGAATCTGGAACCCGAACCCGATGGCTTACTCGAAAACTCCGCTGAATTCATTGCCTGGTTTAACGATCAGTTGTTATTCAATGGAGTTCCGTATCTGGTACAGAAAGCCGGATTAACCGAAACCGAAGCAGAGGAGGCTCTCCGCACGCACATACAGGTTTGTTACGATGTCTGTCACTTTGCGGTAGAATTTGAAAACCAAACCCAGGCCATCGACCTGTTTGAACAGGAAGGCATTGGCATCGGTAAAGTTCAGATCAGTTCGGCCCTGAAAGTGGATTTTGATACGCAGATCGAAGAAAAGCTGGAGCTCCTCCAACGTTTCGACGAGCCGACGTATCTGCATCAGGTCGTTGCCCGACATCAGGATACTTTACTCAAATACCCCGACCTGAACGCCGCACTCTGGGAGGCTGACCCGACCGGGCAATGGCGGATTCATTACCACGTTCCCCTGTTTCTGGAGCACTACGGATTATTACAATCCACGCAGCAGGAGATTGTGCAGGTGCTGAACCGGCAGAAACGAAAACCGTTTACCGAGCATCTGGAAGTGGAGACCTATACCTGGGGAGTGCTACCCTCTGAATCACAGTTACCCATCACGGAATCCATTACCCGCGAAATGAAATGGGTGCTCGATCACATCGAACTCGGCACGCGGATTGACCTCAATTAATACCCGGCCTTATTCTTAGTTAAACCATGCAAAAAACGGTTGTTATTGACGTAGTTGCGTTGAGCAAGAGTGTGATTGGCGAATACACGCCTTTCTTGAGCAATTACCTCAAAACCAGAAATATACAGACCATTACTCCCGTTTTTCCGGCCGTTACCACGACTTCACAAAGTGTGTACGTAACCGGAAAATGGCCGAGTGAAAATGGGATCGTCGCCAACGGCTGGTACGATCACGAAGATGCCGAAATCAAGTTCTGGAAGCAGTCCAATCATCTGGTAAAGGGTGAAAAAATATGGGAAGCGGCCCGTAAGGTGGATCCTAAATTCACGGTTTCCAAGATGTTCTGGTGGTATAATATGTACTCATCGGCAGACTGGTCGGTTACGCCCCGGCCCCAGTATCACGCCGACGGTGTAAAGGCCCCTGACTGTTACGCGTATCCTCCGGAATTACGCGATCAGTTGCAGGAAAAATTCGGACAATTTCCGCTATTCAGCTTCTGGGGACCGAACGCCAATATCAAATCGACCCAGTGGATTGCCGATGCTTCCATCTGGGTTGATCAGCAGCATGACCCGACGTTAACGCTGATTTACCTGCCGCATCTGGATTATTGTCTGCAAAAATTTGGTCTGGATTTCGGGAACATCAAGCAGGAACTCGGGGAGATTGACCGCGTGCTGAAGCAGTTGATTGAGTATTACCAGCAAAAGAACGCGAAGATTATTCTGCTTTCCGAATATGGGATTAACGACGTAAATCGTCCCGTTCACCTGAACCGTATTCTGCGGGAAGCCGGCTTAATTTCCGTGCGAACGGAACGCTGGTATGAATTGCTCGATGCGGGCGTATCCGAAGCTTTTGCCGTGTCTGACCACCAGATTGCACACGTGTATGTGAAGGATAAATCCCGGATTCCTTTCGTAAAACAGTTACTCGAAAAAGTGCCGGGCGTACGACTGGTGCTGGATGAGGCTGGTAAACGCGAGCATCACATTGATCATAACCGCTCGGGCGACCTGGTATTAATGGCTGAAACGGATAGCTGGTTCACGTATTACTACTGGCTCGACGATAAAAAGGCCCCCGATTACGCTCATTTGGTAGACATTCACCGCAAGCCGGGATATGATCCGGTTGAGATGTTTATGGATCCCAAAAATCCATTAATCAAGCTTCGGGCGGGTTATAAGCTGGCTCGCAAACTCATGGGCTTCCGCTATTTAATGGACGTCATTCCACTCGACGCCACCTTAATCAAAGGTTCGCACGGAGCAGTATATGCTCCAAAAGAATTCCATCCGGTGTTCATTTCGGATCAGCCGACGGGCAAGTCAAATCTACTGGCTACGGACGTGTACGACCTGATCTGGCAGCATTTGAATAGCTAAACAACTACTAAATTCCCCACTCCCGTGGCTGGTGAAGACACCAGCCACGGGAGTGATTTTTATTTCAGACCAGTCCCTGGGTAAAGCAGAGTTATTTGCTACGGATGTATATGATTTGATCTGGCAATATCTGACTAGTTGAACCCTATTCCCCCGTGGCTGGTGTCTTCACCAGACATTTTTATGTAGCTGGTGAAGACACCAGCCACGGGGGAGCATTTGAATAGCCAGAAGGGGAAAATCCCGGCGACTTCATTCGCCACCGCAATTCCCCACGCAGTCGCTCGGCTTTTCATCCCCGTGGCTGGTGAGGATACCGGCCACGGGAGTAGGTGAATACACCAGCCAAAGCAGTAAACCCACCTTTAAAGGAGATTCCGGTAAGCTCCTTTTTTCCTATATCTATAAATAAATTACAACTTATAATTTTAATAGTTATAAAATTTACTTATCATTGTCTTCCGTTACCCGTTCCTCTACTCTTACTTATTGAGCTATGGCACAAATCAAAGCTTACCTGATGTTTGGCGGTAATTGCCTGGAAGCCATGAACTTCTACAAACAATGCTTCGGCGGTGAATTTGATTGCATGACGTACGAGAACTCACCCATGCCTATTCCCGAAGAGGTAAAGTCGAAAATCATGCATTCGCGGTTAAAAAACCAGTCGCTTGAACTCATGGCAGCCGACGATGTTCAGCACAAGTCCGTGCATTCCGGCAATATGGTTACCCTCAACGTCACTTGTAACTCTCAGGAAGAAATCAAGCGTATTTTCAAAGGCCTTGCCCAGGGCGGGCGTATCACCATGCCTCTGCAGGATACGTTCTGGGGATCTAAGTTTGGAACGCTGACTGATAAATACGGCATCAAATGGATGCTGAATTGCGACTAAACCTATAAGCACCTTTATACTTCATTTCGAATAGCGACTCTAAAGTCGCTATTTTTTTTATTCAATATATATCGTTTATAATCATTTTATCTACAAAAGATAGAATATGAACAATTATTATATACATTTGACTAAAATGTACAGCCACATGAATGACTATCTGAAGGGTCGCGGAGCTCAATTGAATACGCCCAATCGGTTTCTTAAACAGCGTTTCGAGGAAGAAGAGGAAATCCAGTCTTTACCACAAACGAAGTTTTTTACCGAAACACCGAAGAAGATCATTAGTACTTTTTCCAGTCCTGACTTGCCCATCGGAAAATCCATTAACCCCTATCAGGGCTGCGAACACGGCTGCATTTATTGTTATGCCCGTAACTCTCACGAGTACTGGGGCTTTTCGGCCGGGCTGGACTTTGAGACCAAAATCATGGTCAAGCGAAATGCGGCTCAGTTACTGGAAGAGCAGTTTATGAAGAAAAGCTGGGAACCCGCTCCCATTGAGTTATCGGGTAATACGGACTGTTACCAGCCCGCCGAGAAGAAATTCGGATTAACCCGGAGTTTGTTGAAGGTCTTTTTAAAGTACCGGAATCCCGTGGGCATGATCACGAAAAACGCCCTGATTCTGCGGGATCTTGATTTGCTGAGCGAGCTGGCGGCTCTTCGACTCGTTCACGTTTACATTTCCATCACCAGCCTGAATGAAGAACTCCGGCAGGCCATGGAACCCCGGACGGTTACTTCAGCTAAGCGATTACGGGTAATTGAGCAGTTGACCGCAGCGGGCGTTCCCGTGGGTGTGATGTCGGCTCCCATTATTCCGGGTCTGAATGATCAGGAAATTCCTAAAATTCTGGAAGCCGCCGCTCAGGCCGGAGCGTTGACGGCAGGATACACCGTCGTACGACTGAATGGAGCCATTGCCGAGTTATTTGAAGACTGGATTCGTAAAAGCTTCCCCGACCGGGCCGATAAGGTTCTGAACCAGATTCGGGACTGCCACGGCGGGCAGCTGAGTGACAGCCGCTGGAACGTTCGAATGATGGGCGAAGGCAGGATTGCCGAACACATTCGTCAATTGCATCGCATTTCCTGCAATCGGTATCTGGCCCATCGCGTCATGCCTCCTTACGACCTCAGCCAGTTCAGAAAAGACGGCATGCAGATGAAACTCTTCTAAAAAGAAAAGACCGCTCACTTGCGTAAGCAGCCTTTGCAGATTTTGATATATCCTTTATTATTTAGGAATAACGTTGAAGTTCAGATACGACCCTGCGGGTAAGGTCTGTCCAAACGCTTTTGCTTTTTCAACAATCATCGCATCAAGCCCGGTTGGGTTGGTTACATTGATATTGTATCTGAAAGTAGCACTGTTAGCCGTTACAGGATCGGCCAGGTATGTCAAAGTAGCTCCCGTAGTAGTCTTCATAGTAATCGTCTTATTATCAGAGCCTAGCGTCCACGTTCCTTTTTCAGGTTGTGTAGAGCCATCCAGGGGACTTCTTTCAAAGGTACCATCGTTTTTGAACGTCACGTAAAACGCTCCTAAGGCGTCAATCAAATTCACTGAACTTCCTTTCGTATACACATTAAGTTCAAAACCTGAAGGAGTTATACCTTTCACGCTCTGTGCCTGCCAGGTCTTCGACAGATTTGCCTTCACAGCGGCTTCTGACGATCCGTTTTCGTTATCTTTCTTGCAACCAAAAATTAATGCCGTTGATAAGGCTAAGAACATTAAGCTCTTTTTCATGTACTTTTTGTTTTTTGGGGACGGGAATTGGACTCACTAGCGGTTGAACACATTTCCATTCCGGGTTTGAGAGTATACTATGTACGTAAAAAGTTACGTACGGGCTTTGGGGCAAACGGTCTTAACTCTTCACGAATATACTAGCTTTTGATTCTCAGCCCTCTAAGTCCCTAACGATTTATATGAACCCGCCAGGCATGGACTTAGTGAGCCTCCAGCCAGTTCTGACCTACGCCCATTCCGGTTTCCATTTTCACCGATAAGGGTAAGGCATGCACCATCAGATTGTTAACGTTTTCGCGGAGGTAATCCAGTTCACTCACGTGAGCATCAAAAACCAGTTCGTCATGCACCGTCAGAATCATGCGGGATTTTAGTTTTTCCTTGCGGATAAAGTCCTGCACTTTAACCATGGCTACCTTCATAATATCCGCCGCCGAACCCTGAATGGGGGCATTGATGGCGTTTCGTTCGGCATAACCCCGATCGGTCTGGTTACCGGAATTGATGTTAGGTAAATAACGGCGGCGGCCTAAAATGGTTTCGGCGAAACCCGTTTCCCGCACCTTGCTGATGCTTTCATCCATGTATTCCTTCACCGCCGGAAACTCACGGAAATAGTTATCAATCAATTCCTTGGCTTCCGTCCGGGAGACTTCTACCTGCTGCGACAGACCAAAAGCCGACACCCCGTAAATAATACCGAAGTTCACCGTTTTGGCTTTTCTCCGCATGTCGGACGTAACTTCCTCCAGCGGAACGTGGAACACCTTACTGGCCGTGGCCCGGTGAACGTCAAGTCCTTGATTGAAGGCTTCCGTCATACTCGCATCCCCCGAGAACGCGGCCATGATGCGTAACTCAATCTGGGAGTAATCGGCAGACAAAATCACGTGGTCGGCGTCGCGGGGAATAAAGGCTTTCCGAATTTCCCGACCTCTCGCCGTGCGAATCGGAATGTTTTGCAGGTTCGGATTCGTGGAGGAAAGTCGGCCCGTAGCCGTTACCGCCTGATTAAAACTGGTATGCAGACGTCCCGTTTTCGGAGAAATCAATGCGGGCAAGGCATCTACATACGTTGATTTCAGTTTCTGCAATTCCCGGAAGTCCAGAATCTTACGGACAATTTCGTGCTTGGATTCCAGCCCCAACAGCACGTCTTCCCCCGTCATGTACTGACCCGTTTTTGTTTTTCTTGCTTTCGGATCCAGGTGTAGCTTTTCAAAGAGAATTTCGCCTAACTGCTTCGGAGAGGAGATGTTGAACTCCTGCCCGGCCAGCTCCCAGGTTTTCTGCTGGGTATCCCGAAGATCGGTATCAAGTTGGCTGGAAAGCTCTTTCAGGAAGTCCAGGTCCAGACGAACCCCTTCCGACTCCACCTCCGAAAGCACCCGGGCCAATGGCATTTCCACTTCCTCAAACAGCGAAACCAGTTTCTGATTCTCTTTGAGCATCGGATTCAGCACTTCCTTCAGTTGCAGCGTAACGTCCGCGTCTTCTGCGGCGTATTCCTTGATTTTCTCCAGGTCTACGTCCCGCATATTTCCCTGGTTCTTTCCTTTTTTTCCGATAAGTTCCTCAATGGCAACCGGCGTATAATTCAGATACGTTTCGGCCAGAATATCCATATTATGCCGTTTTTCGGGCTCAATCAGGTAATGGGCCAGCATGGTATCGTAGAGCTTTCCTTTTACCTCGATGTCGTAATTGGCCAGAACGGTCAGGTCATACTTGATATTCTGGGCAATTTTCTCAACCGCTTCATTTTCAAATACGGACCGAAAATCTTCGACAATCGCCTGAGCCGCTTCCCGATCCACGGGAACGGGTACGTAGAAGGCCTCGCCAACGCGATAGGAAAAAGAAATCCCGATCAAATTCGCTTCGATAGTGGACAAATCCGTCGTCTCGGTATCAAAGCAGATTGCTTCCTGTAAATTCAGGTAGTGAGCCAGTGACTGCCGTAACTCGGGCGTATCAATCAGCTGGTAATCGTGAACAGTATCATGAACCGTCCGGCGAATGGCGGGGGTTTCCCACTGGGATGCTACTTCAGCACTCGTGCCTTCCGTCACCGCAGCGGACCCGAACAAGTCCATCTGAGCCGTGGGTGCTTTAGCCCTGGTTGTTCTGGCGACGGGTTCAGCCACGGGAGCTTCCTCGCCCAACATCCGCTTGCGAAGGTTTCTAAATTCCAGTTCATCCAGTAAAGCAGACAGGGTTTCCCGGTTGGGTTCGCAGAGTTCCAGAGCCTTTTCATCAAACTCAATCGGGACATTTTGCTCGATCAGAGCCAGTTCTTTCGATAACAGTCCCTGTTCGGCAAAGGTGCGGACGTTCTCCGCCATCTTCCCTTTGAGCTGGTCCACGTTAGCAATCAGGTTTTCAACGGAGCCGTATTCCGCAATGAGTTTTACGGCCGTTTTTTCACCGATACCCGGAATGCCCGGAATATTATCAACGGCATCGCCCATCAAACCCAGCAAGTCCACGACCTGATCAACATTGCTGATGCCCCAGCGGTCACAAACCTCCTGGGGACCCATGATTTCCACGTCCTTACCCATGAAGGCTGGTTTGTACAGCTTCACATGTTCTTCCACGAGCTGACCGTAATCTTTGTCGGGAGTCATCATATACACCTCGAAGCCGCCCGCCGCCGAAGCTTTTTTGGCGAGCGTTCCGATGATGTCATCGGCTTCGTAGCCGTCCAGAATCAGAACCGGAATGCAGAGAGCTTCGCACAAACGCTTGACGTAGGGAATAGCAATGGTAATGTCTTCCGGCTGCTGCTGACGCTGAGCTTTGTAAGCCTCAAATCGGGTATGCCGGAAGGTAGGTTTGGGAGTATCAAAAGCAACGCCTAAGTGCGTTGGATTTTCCTTACGAATGACTTCTAACAAGGTATTTGTAAAACCAAAAATGGCACTGGTATTCATGCCGGAGGTGGTAATACGGGGAGTTTTGGCGAAAGCGAAGTGAGCCCGGTAAATCAGGGCCATCGCGTCCAGAAGAAATAGTTTTTTCATGCAATCGCTGCGTTTCTGGGTTGCAAGTTAAGGGTTGAACCCGCTAATTGACTCGGCGGTTCATCAATTTATCCGCTTTGAAATCCGCCCCAAACAGGGGTTTCATCGGCACTCGTGACTCGTCCATCAAAAAACCCCGACCACAAAGCCGGGGTTTCGTATGCATCATGAGCAGTGGCTACTGCTTCGGTAAAGCTTCTGCCTTAAGGTCTTCAAATTTGGCTACTCCGCAGGAGCCGCAACCTTTCGCACAGCCGCCCGATTTTCTCAGGCTGAACTGTTTTCTGAACTGGTTACCCATATAGGCCAAAGCTCCCAGAAATAAAATGGCGATGATAGCGGTTTCCATAGTTTCTACTTTTTCAGACAACGCTCAAAAAGGTTGTTTTTGTTCAGGGAAGGGTCATAATCTTAAACCCTTTCAAAAATCAAACTTTTCAAACCGAATCAAACCTTCATCCTTATTCCCCTAAGCTTTCCCGAATCATCCGAACTAACTCATCGTGCAGGAGGCCATTGGAGCTGATGATTTCGCCATTTGTCAGGTAGCTGTCGCCGCCTTTCATGTCGGTGACTTTCCCACCTGCTTCTTCGACGAGTAATACACCCGCGGCGATGTCCCAGCTGTTGATGTTGTATTCAAAGTATCCTTCAAACCAGCCCCGGGCGGTATAAGCCAGATCCAGAGCGGCCGAGCCGATGCGGCGGAAGCCGTGCGATTCACGCGTGATTTTCAGGATCATGTCCATGTAAGCTTCCGTTTTCTGATTCTGCCGACTGGGAAAACCGCAGGCCAGCAGGCTATGACGGATTTCGCTTACTTTGGAAACGACCAGTTGCTCTTTATTCATCCAGGCTCCGCCGTTTTTCCAGGTATAGTACATTTCGTCACGGAAGGGCTCGTAAATGACGCCCGCTACGGGCTTACCGCCCTGCAATAACCCAATGCTGGTACAGAACTGCGGATACGCGTGCAGGAAGTTAGTGGTACCATCCAGGGGATCAATCACCCACACCAGGTCCTGATCTTTGGCCTGTTCTACCGTACCTTCTTCCGTGATGAATCCGGACCCCGGAATCAGACCGGACAATCCTTCCACCAGACGAGTTTCGGTTTCTTTATCGACGTAGGAAACCAGATTGAAGTTCTCGCCATATTTATGCTCAATTCGGGTGGGATCGAAATGCTTCAATTCCGCCAACATGAATTCCCCGGCAGCTTTTGCCAGCTTCGTAACTTCCAGGGTGATTTTCTCAAAACTCATAATATATTGTGATTTAACTAGGGCCTGCGGCGAGTCATGATTCATTCCGGTCACGAATCATTCAGCAACTCGTTTACCGGGACAAAGTAACACTTATTCATACACAACCCCGCCCTTTCAGCCCTCATTAAGTTAAACTTGCTGCATTTTTCACCCTGAACCGGGCACCCTTTTTTAAGAAAACTGAATACCTTTTCTTTAGTACGCCTAAAAACGACAAGCGTTGCGTCTATCCTTACGGAATAACTCTTTATTTCCCTTCAATCCACACCCCTATGGCTTCCATTTACACCCCCAAACAGCAACGTTATCTGCTCATTGTTAGCCTCATCGTCATTTCAGGGTTTATCATTGCGGGTCTGCGGCAATACATCACGGCCTTCTTCGGAGCCGGGATTTTATACGTCATTTTCAGGCCCTGGCTTCACCAGCTGGTTGAAAAAAAGCATTTCAATCGTACGCTGGTTTCGGTGGGCTTACTTCTGTTTTCCATTCTGGTGATCATCATTCCCTTTCTGGTGCTTAGTCTGTTGCTGGCCGACCGGGTGCGGTATTACAGTCAGAATTATCAGGATATTCTGAAACTGGTGGAAAAAATTGAAGAATTGACGGGCATCTCCATTACGGACCAGAACAGTATCAAATCCCTGATTCAGCAGGGAGCCAGCTGGGCCAGCCAGCAATTTCCGAGCATCGTCGGGGGTACGCTGGATGTATTGATCATTCTGGGTTTACTCTTTTTTACGCTGTATTACATGTTCACGCAGGAAGACAGTTTTCTCAACGGCCTCAAACGCTACCTGCCCTTTGATGCCAGTACCGACGAAGAATTAGGGGAAAGTCTGAAGAATATGGTGAATGCCAACATCCTGGGCCAGGGGCTCATTTCATTGATTCAGGGCATTTTAACGGGCGTAACCCTCTGGATTTTCGGCACGCCCGATGCCGCTTTCTGGGGGACGGTTACCTTCTTTCTAAGCTTTATTCCCGTATTAGGAACGCCCATCGTCTGGGGGCCTGCCGGGCTGATCGCCATTTCTCAGGGAGACACGGGCCGGGGCATCGGCATCCTGCTGGTGGGAGTGATTGTGCTGACCAACGTTGACAACGTGTTACGGATCATTCTGGCCAAACGCATGGGCGATGTTCACCCGTTGATTACGCTAACCGGGGTGGTACTCGGGGTTCCGCTTTTCGGAATCCTGGGACTGGTGATTGGTCCGCTTCTGATCGCGTATCTGATTGTCTTGTTCAAGGTATTTGAACGAACCAACCGGCAGCTCATTCTGGAAGAGAAGAAAGAAACCGAGCTGGCTCAGCGGCGGGAAAAACCTTAGTTGTTCTGAAGATGATATGCTTTCATCTTGTGTATGAAACCTTTTCCGGGTTCACAGGCTGCTGTTCATTAGTTTACGGGTCTCTGCTCTTTAACTTCCCGAAAGCTTAAAGCTTTCGGGAAGTTTTGCTATCAGTAGTCTTGCAACCTCGTAAGGTTTATCCATTTTTAACCAAAAGAGGCTGGTTTCAGCCAGCCTCTTGGGTACAAACTCAATTGAAAACGGAAAACTACTTCAGTTTCCACTCCAGAAACAGGTTGGGTAAGCTCAGATCCCGGTGGGGTGAAGGAGGTTCGTGCAATTGCCAGCTCATGTCGTTGGTGGGTTGTAAACGAATGCGTTCCAGACGCTTCCGGTACATCACCTGAGGGATCTGATCCGTAATCGAAAGGGGCACCTGATCGTGGTAACGGTTATAAAGTTTTACGAGTAACTGATTCAGTCCCGGTTTTAACTTCAGTAATACCACGTCACGCGTCGAATCCGTCTTTTCGGGATTATTATGCAGCAGCAACTGCTCGCCGTTCAGCCATACGCCGACGCCATCGCCGCTTAATACTTCTACCAACAGATTCTGAGCTTTATCGGCCGTTAGATCCTGCAACACAAACCAGCTTTGCGAAGGCTCAGCGGGTAACTGCCGAACTTCTTCCCGATTAATCTCTTTCCAGCGGGGTCCTTCGCGTAAGGGCCAGCCTTTCGAGGGATCAATCGACAGCACACTCCCCCAGGCAATTCCGGTGTTTCGGACCTGATTGAGATAGGTAGGTCCCCAGGTTACTTTTCCGGTTTTCGCCATCTGGTAGGGTTCGCCTTCGTCCAGAATAATGGAACGACGAACGCCATTTACATCCAGATCAATGCTTTTTCCTTTTTCTTCCTCTGAAAAAACGATCAGTGGCGTAACCGACATGGCCTTGGGAATCTCCACCCGCCAGGAATTTTTTACGGTAGTGCGGTAATAAGTGTTATAATCGACTCCGCCGATGCTGTACTGGTGCTGGGCATTGCCGTGAGATAAAACCAGATTTTTCTGACTGGGATCAATCCGAATAACGTTTGCGGGCGTAACCTGATAATCATCGCTGAAGGTCACGACCAGCACCGGAATGTCTTTCGCTGATTTGATTTCGGCGGGTAAGATAATCTGAATGTCGTTACCGGCCCGCTTGTAGGAAGCCGTTTGCTGTGGCTTACCCAATACGTGAATAATCTGAAGGTTTCCGCTAATACCGGGCAGGGTGATCGTCCGACCCGCGGGCATTTCCAGGAGTGACAAATACAGATTCCGTCCTTTCGACGTTACTTCCCCCCACTTGAACGGATTGGGAAAGGGGTCAGCCTGCGTACCGTAGACGGCTTCGCCATTTTGCCGGAGCCAGTCCCCCATTTTCAGTAGTACATCCTGTTCGAACTCCACAACCGTTCCATCGCCGCGAGGCCCGATGTTCAGTAAATAATTACCTCCCCGACTGACTACTTTCAGTAAACTCACCAGCTTTTCGCGGGCCTTGTCATCGGCCGAACCGTATTCCTGCCAGGAGCGGTATCCCCAGGTTTCGTCGTACATGGAAGCGGGCGTTTGCCAGGGCGTTGCAATTTTGTAGTTGGGGTATTCATTATCTCCCATCACGCAGAAATCTCCGGCTTCGTTCCCAATCCGGCCACTCACCATGCAATCGGGTTGCAGTTCGTGAACCAGATCTGCCAGCTCCTGACTCTGGGCGGGCATTTGGGATCCCATGTCAAACCATAGCTCGGAGATGGGTCCATAATTGGTTAACAATTCGCGAATCTGGTTCTTGTTATACTCGTGATGAGCCGCCGGAACGGGATCAGAATTACTGCTGGAAATGGGATATGCCGCCGGAAAATGCCAGTCGATAATGGAGTAATACAGTCCGAACTTCATGCCCTGCCGCTCGCAGGCTTCGGCCAGTTCTTTCACGACATCGCGTTTGTACGGAGTCGCATCCACGATGTTGAATTTCGTGAACGCTGACTTAAACATGCAAAAACCGTCGTGATGTTTGGAAGTGAGCACGACGGAACGCATTCCTGCGGCCTTCGCCAGAGCTACGACCGAATCCGGATTCCAGCGTTTGGGATCAAAGCTCCGGGCGACGGCTTCGTAGGTATCACTGTATAAACCGGGAGCATGAGCCCGAATTTGTTCGCTGTATCCCCGGGCTACGGGTTTCCCTTCCCACATCCCGCCCAACGCTGAATACACGCCCCAGTGAATGAACAGGGAATATTTATCGTTTTTCCAGGTTTGCAGGGCCTTGGATTCCTGCCCGGCCTCCTGCTGGGCAAAGGAACCCAGACTGGAACAAAGGGTTAAAACAATCAGTACGAATCGTTTCATAAAGACAAAGGTTTAATGGGGTTTGCGAGTGGTCTGATACAATTCAAGGTTTTTTAATGCCCTCAGGGGTTCTCAAATGCCTAGCCTTTCATTGAATAGTGAAGCAGGTGCAGATAGTTAGATGTTTTTTCAAACGCAGTCAAACTTCACACCATTTTCAAACTTCCTCCACTCGCAGCGTAGTTACCCATGTTAGGTAATCAAATGGATCGTTCTTTGTTTAATTAATTCGTGAATTAGCGATTTATTTTCCTCTCTTGGAACATTTCTTTTTATCCCCTTCTCATGGAATCCTCCTTTTGTATGAGAATCAACCGTTTCATCCTATCTGCTTTTTTATTTTTATTCTTTACGTTCCGGAGCCATGCTCAGGAAATTCAGTATCCTTATTCCGTTCATACCTTCCGCATTCATCAGGAAAATCAAACGTTCCGGATGGCCTACATGGACGTCCCGCCTAAGGGAAAATCCACCGGTAAAACGGCCCTTATGTTTCATGGAAAAAACTTCAATGGGATCTACTGGCGGGAGGTTATTGCGTTTTTAAGTCAGGCCGGATACCGGGTCATTGTGCCCGATCAGGTAGGCTGGGGAAAATCCGATTACCCGGACTTGCATTATAGTTTTCACGCTCTGGCAAGTAATAATCAACGCCTGCTGGATTCACTCAAGATTGATCAGGTTACCCTTTTTGCTCACTCCATGGGCGGCATGCTGGCCACTCGCTTTACCCTGATGTTTCCTGAGAGGGTTAGTCAGCTTATTCTGGAAAACCCGATTGGGCTGGAAGATTACCGAATCATGGTTCCCTACGCTCCGCTGCGTGACTTATACAAAAATGAATTATCAGCCACTTATGAGTCGTATCAGAAGTATCAGCAGAGTTATTATCCGCAATGGAAACCCGAATACGAAACGTGGGTAAAGGTACAGGCCGCGGCCTTGAAGGACCCCCGTTTTAAGCAAATCGCCTGGGTGAATGCTCTGACCTATCAGATGATTTACGAACAACCCGTTTGTTACGAATTCAGCCGCATCAGGGTTCCTACCCTTTTGATCATTGGTCAGGAAGACCGCACCATCGTGGGCAAGAATCGCGTACCGAAAGAAATCGTCGGTCAATACGGTCAGTACCCGGCTCTGGGCAAACGTACGCAGCAGCAAATCAAAGGAAGTACGCTTGTGGAGTTACCCGGCGTGGGTCATATTCCGCACATACAGTCCCTGTCCGAATACAAGAAAGCCGTTCTGGCCTTTCTTAACTCATAAGCTCAGCTACCGATTTTTTAACCTGTATCTCTATGAAAGTTATCATTACCGGAGCTACCGGTATGGTGGGCGAAGGAGTTTTACACGAATGCCTGCTGCATCCCTCGGTCGAAAAAGTACTGATTATCAACCGAAAACCTTCGGGCATAACTCATCCGAAGTTGCAGGAACTGGTTCATACCGATTTTTTCAACCTGTCTCCGATTGCTTCGCAACTGGCGGGGTATGATGCCTGCTTTTTTTGTCTGGGCGTTTCTTCCGTCGGCATGAAGGAAGCGGACTATCGCCGGCTTACGTATGACCTGACCATGCACTTTGCCGAAACCCTGGTACAGCAGTCTCCTCATGCGGTGTTTACCTACGTATCCGGAGCGGGAACGGATGGCTCGTCCATGTGGGCTAAAGTAAAACGCCAGACCGAAGACAATCTGGCGAAACTCCCCTTCCGGAATACCTACGCTTTTCGTCCGGGATTCATGAAACCTACTCCGGGACTGAAAAATACTCTTCACCTGTACCGATACATTAACTGGCTCTATCCCCTAATGCGAAAGTTAATGCCGGCCTACGTGAGTACCCTGGCGGAATTGGGTCAGGCGATGATTAACTCGGTTCTGAAGGGTTATTCTACGCGGGTTCTGGAGGTTAAGGACATCGTAGCCCTGGCTCATCGCTAGTTACGGTTCTGCTTCTGCGGATCGAAAACCATGCCGGTGCATAGACAGTAATGTCCCTGCGTCCGCTCGAGAATGTCATAGTTTTTACAAATCCGGCAACCCTTCCAGAACGCCGGGTCGTGGGTTAAGTCGTCAAAAGCTACGGGCTGGAAGCCGAGTTTGTTGTTTAGTTTCATGACGGCGGTTCCGGTAGTAATCCCGAAGATCCGGGCCTGGGGGAATAACGTCCGGCAATAGCCAAACAGCCGTACTTTCAATAACTCCGAAAGTTTTTTACCCCGAAACTGCGGAGCCACAATCAGGCCGGAATTGGAAACGAATTTTCCTTCTTCGTAGACTTCCCAGAAACAGAATCCCGCCCAGCAACCCTGCGAATCGACGGCAATTAAAGCCTGGTGTTTCTGCATCTTCTGACGAATCTCGTCCGGTGAGCGATCGCCAATTCCGGTTCCGCGGGCGGCGGCACTTTCCCGCATGGCTTCGCAAATTTGTTCGGCTAAAACGAGGTGTTTGGCCGAGGCTTCTTCTATTATAAACGGTTGGTCTTCCATTATTTTAGGGCAATGAATGCGTCACCTGGCGGCGGTATTCTTCGTGTAAGGCATAAGGCATGAGTCGAAGTAAAACCTCACGGGAGTTACGCTGAGCGTCCAGAAGATTCTCCAGACCGTATACGTAAACCGAGCAAACGGCGTTCTGAGTAGAGGCAGATCCGTCGGTTAACAGGTCATTGGCTACCAGAAAGCAGTGCCTTACGGCGATAAAATCATGCGTATCGGCATAATGTCGGGTGAGTTTCAGTAACTGCGTCGTCAGACGATACGGACTCAGGTTACCCGTTTCTTTTTCAAACTCGGGAAGGTGTGTTTTCAGTAAATGCCATAAATCCAGTTGCAAAGCTTCCATCGTACGTAGCATTGATTTGCCTTTCTAATTACCAAACCATTGCCAGCCCGCAGAAAATTACATAAGTACCTTTTAATCAATGTTTTATTATTTTCTTTAGGAACGAATGCTCTTCCATTTTGAAATGGTTTTCTTTTCAAAATGAAAAAAAGAAAGGCGTCTCCGCCAGTGCAGCCTTACTTTTGAAGTCCATTATTAACATTTCTGCTCTGTGAAAAAACTGATTGCCCTTCTGGGCCTGCTGTCGGCCAGTCCACTCTTTGCCCAAGACTATCTCCCCTCAACGGATCGCATTGCGGCTCACATCAAAACGCTGTCGTCGGATCAGATGAAAGGCCGTGGAACGGGTAGCAAGGAAAACGATAAGGCGGCTCAGTACATTACCAAGGAATTTCGGAAACTGGGTCTGTTACCAATGGGCTCAGAGGGCTACTGGCAACCGTTTACGGCGAAAGTGAAGCGAGTAGTCGTAACGGATAGTTTACGGAAAGCTAAAAACGTCATTGGCTACCTGAATAACCGGGCCGCGAATACCATTGTCATCGGGGCTCATTACGATCACCTGGGGATGGGGCGACAGGGAAGCTCACTGGAACCTAACCCGGAAGACAAGATTCATAACGGAGCCGACGATAATGCTTCGGGTGTAGCGGGTCTGCTGGAACTGGCCCGTTATTTCTCAAAAAACAATGTAAAAGAAGAATATAACTTTCTCTTTATAGCGTTTGGGGCGGAAGAACTGGGTTTACAGGGCTCCCGCTATTTTCTCAATAACCCCACGCTGCCCCTGGATCAAATGAATTTTATGATTTGCATGGACATGATTGGCCGGTATAATTCCGAGCGTGGCGTGGGTGTGGGCGGTGTAGGCACGAGCCCTGACTGGCCCGGAATCTTTGAAGGCCAGGAGGCTTCCATTAAGTATTTTACGGATCGGGCTGGCAATGGAGGTTCGGATAACGCGGCCTTTTATGCCAAAGGTATTCCCGTCCTATTCTTTCACACGGGTGGGCACGAGGATTATCACAAACCCACGGACGATTTCGAGAAAATCGACCTGAAAGCAGAAGCCGGTATTCTGGATCTGGAAATCAAGGTCATTGAAAAAGCACTGAAATTGCCCAAAATGACCTTTACTACCGTTCAGTAATAAAGAAGGGAATCGACTATAAATCGATTCCCTTCTTTATTACTGACCCCGTAGAGACGTCGATTGATCGCGTCTGGGTAGAGGCGGTTTTTATTACCTTTTCCTCACCTAATACAGTTGGGCTTACCTTTTCATTTCTTTCCATTGCCCATCCTGGTTGGTGAAGACACCAACCAGGGTAAGAGGGCGAAAAGGCGGTTTTGGTTACCCTTTCTTTGTTCTTCCATTCTCCGGCTGAGACGCCATGAATGGACGTCTATACCTGAAAAATGATTAATACTTAACGGGCAGGTGAATCTCCGCAATCATGCAACGGGCCGACCCGCCGCCGTTGCTCTCAATCATGCTCAGGTCCGTGTGCAAAATCTGGCAGTAATCATCCAGTGAGTCAATCTGGCGGGGCGTCAGGCTTTCGTAAGCATTCGTAGACATCATCAGCACCTGCTCGCCTTTGGTGTTACGGATTTGCAGCATATTGCCCGCAAAATGTTTCATCTGATCCAGCGTAATTTCGATGATCTGACGACCGGAGGTTTCCAGCGAATTACGAACCCGTAGTTTTTCATCGAGATCCGGAATGGCTTCCAGACAGATGACCGCAAACATATCACCAATGCACATCAACACGTTGGTGTGATAAATCGGACGGCCCATTTCATCCGTAGCGTGAAACTTCACTACTTCGTAATTCATCTGTAACGCAAAAGCATCCAGTACTTCTTCATTCGTGCGGGGCGACAGACAGGCATAGGCGATCTTGTATTTCCGATCCAGCACCATTGAACCCGTTCCTTCCAGAAACTTTCCTTCCTTTTCGAAGGCCGTCAAATCAACCCGGCGATTGATATAAAACTTCTCTTCGATTTGCTTCAGAATATCCTCCCGACGCTCCAGCCGACGGTTTTCCGCCTGCATGGGATACGTAATGACGGTTCCGTTGAAGTGGAAGCTGACCCAGTTATTCGGGAAAATCGAATCGGGGGTGTACGGCTCTACCGTATCTTCCACCACCAGTACGTTTACTCCTTTGGCCTGTAACAACCGTACCATCTCGTCGAATTCTTCGAGGGCTTTCTGCTGGGCTATTTCCCGGGTCTTATCCGCTACGTGCACATTCTGAAAAGCATTGGACGAAGCGGTTTGCTCATTAAATCCGAACCGTACGGGCCGGATCATTAAAAGATTACTAGTGGACTGCGTTCTCATGGTTTAATAAGGTTATCAGCTTCGTAAAATAGGCATGGACATGCAGTGTGAACCACCCCGGGCCCGGGACAATTCCGCACTGGGCAACATAATAAAGGTATCCGTCAGGGTTTCGGGGGAGGTGATTCCCTGTTCAAATTCCTGCAACAGATCAGCCGCCCGAACGATGCGGAACCCCTGCTGACGGAAGGCTTCCAGTGTCTTATCATTTCGATCATAGCCAATCACCACGCCTTCTTTCAGAGCCAGCAAATTGCAAGAGTCCGTCCACTGCTCACGGGCACCGTAAGGAAACTCATTATTTCCCGAATAAATAAACTTCACCTCGTCCGGCGAGCAGCCTAAATCTTCCACGCTGATCTGAAGGAGCAACTCTTCCAGACTGGCTAACTCTCTGGTGGCGGTTTCGTCTTTAAAAAACTGTACGATCTTGACATCCTCATCCAGTTTGGGAGGAATCAGCCCACTCATGGTCGGGTCAATCTGATCGTCATCATGACGGCCCTGCTTGAGTAAGGAACCCAGTACGACCCAGACGTTTTTCTTGACCTGCGTACAAACCGTATCCAGGTGCATGTAATCCCGCTTAAAGGGAATTTTCACGACGGTAATCTTATCCACTACGTTTTTCTCGAAGAGGATTTTGATGGCCTGCTGGGCCGCAAAAACCGTGGTTCGTTCCGACACGCCAATCACCAGGTGGTTCGGAGCTACAATCATGACGTCGCCCCCTTCCAGCGTGGTTTTGTTGTAATTCTTTTCGTTATCAGGTAACAGAAAATACAGCTCATTGTCCGGCAACTCAATGATTTTCCCGCGAAGGTCCGCAAAAATGGGATGCGTGTAGAAGATATACTGAGCCAGTAATGCTTCCCGCGTACGGGCCTGTTTAGCGGGTTTGTTCAGCAGAAAATGGTCATTAATCGTGATCCCAATGTCCCGCGTGAAAATGAAATTGGGTACCGGAGCAAAGAGCATTTCTCCCGAAGGCGTGGTTCCTGAAATCAGGGTTTTGGCCAGTTCGACGGGTACCAGCTCACAGAGTTCGTTCTGCGTGGTGTACCACTCGTGTTCGACGGCACAGATTGCGGCGATGAGCTTGGTTTTTACCGGCTCATCGGCCAGAATATCAGCCAGTAATTTCTGAAATTCAATGACGTTCTCAGAATTGAAATAGTCCGGATGATCGGGTTTGTAAAAAGACCGGTTTGAATCAGCATCGATGGCCGCGAGCCTGCCTTTGATTTTCTCCGGATCAAGAAAGTACAGAAGAATTTTAACGTAATAATCGTACTCGTCTTTTCGCATCGTATCGAGATGAACGATGTCTTCGAACAGCCAGTCCTGAGCTTTGGAAGGAACGACTTTTCCTAACCCAGAGTCCGGACTGTGAATGAGCAGGCGTTTTAAGGCTCCTACTTCACTCGAAACTAAAATGGATTGCATATAATAAATTTTTGGACGGGAATCGGGCGGTTGTAAGGACCGGATTTGTCCGCTGGTTTATTAGGTTTTCGTTGATGCCGTCTTTGATTCCCTGCGATTTGGTTGGCCGCAAGTTAAACGCTTTCTGCAAAGTGAAAAATTTCATTTCCGCCTCCAGGGGCTAAAAATGGGCCTATTGCTTTTAAACCCGGAAAAAAGTTTTCCGGGATGAGCCTTCTCAAAAGGCCGAAATTCGCCTGCTGAGGGAATTTTGGGTCATTTGGCTAACGAGTTCCAACCCTATCAGGGCTTCATTTAAATGGTTTATAGGGAAGCAACACAGTTACCTGGCAAAACCCAGGTCGTTTTTTCTTTAATCCTAAACCCCAGCGGGGTTGTACCTCGTATGAGTAAGAATACTCCCCTAACTATATTCATCGAATCCCCCCTAATTTCTTTTTTACCTATCCGTAACTTCCTGATTTTGGGAGAACCAATCTTTTCAAAAGCAAGTTATCCTTTCATAAACAGCGTTCTTTTGACTGAGAACCTGTACCTTTGCAGTTTAGAACCACTTACTTGACACAAAGCAGCTATGCTTAAAATAGAGAACCTTCAGGCATCCATTGGGGAAAAGCAGATTCTGAAAGGCATCAACCTGGAAGTGAAACCCGGTGAAGTTCACGCGATTATGGGCCCAAACGGCTCGGGTAAAAGTACCCTGGCTTCGGTTTTGGCGGGTCGTGAAGACTACGACGTAACGGGCGGTAGCGTACTTTTTGAAGGCAAGGATTTGCTCGAACTGGCTCCTGAAGAACGGGCCGCGGAAGGTATTTTTCTGGCGTTTCAATACCCAGTAGAGATTCCCGGTGTATCTACCACCAACTTTTTGAAAACGGCTCTCAACGAGATCCGGAAATATCAGGGGCAGGAACCCCTCGATGCGGTAAGCTTCCTGAAACGTATGAAGGAAAAGATGAAGCTGGTGAATATCGACCAGTCTTTGTTGAGTCGTTCCCTGAACGAAGGCTTTTCCGGTGGTGAGAAGAAACGCAATGAAGTTTTCCAGATGGCCATGCTTGAACCCAGGCTGGGTATTCTGGATGAAACGGATTCCGGTCTGGATATTGACGCTCTGCGTATCGTGGCCGAAGGCGTAAACACCCTGCGGGATGGCGAACGCTCGTTCATCGTAGTCACTCACTACCAGCGTCTGCTGGATTACATCGTTCCTGACTTCGTTCACGTGCTTTACAAAGGCCGTATCGTGAAATCCGGCACGAAAGAACTGGCTCTCGAACTGGAAGAAAAAGGTTACGACTGGATCAAGGCGGAAGTCGACGCTCTGGTTTAATTGATTATGAAGAATGGACCGTGGAGAGAACTCTCCATTCAACATTCTCAATTTTACATTCAACGATAGTAATGACTACTCCGATTGATTTTAAAGCCCAGTTGATCGCCGAATTTCAGCTCAACGAGACCCGACTGAACGGAGAAAGCCGCAGTTCGCTTCATCAGCGACGCCGGCTCGCCCTGTCGCGTTTCGAGCAGCTAGGTTTTCCGACGATCAGACACGAAGAGTGGAAGTATTCGAACGTAAAGAATCTCGTTAGCCAGGAGTTTAACATTACTCCCTCGGCCGAGATTTCACACGAAGACCTGACTTCCCTCGAGATCCCAAATCTGGCAGGAAATATACTTTACTTTATTAACGGTCAGTACCAGCCTCAGCTTTCGACGATTGTATCGCCCGCTGATGAAGTTGAAATTCTGACGTTCACGGAAGGATATAAGAAATATCCCGCGTTAGTAGAAGAACACTTTGCCCAATACGCCGACGATTCAAACGATGCTTTTACGGCTCTGAATACGGCTTTTGCTCAATATGGTGCGTTCATTCACGTCACGAAAGGCAAAATCGTTGAAACGCCGATCATTCTGCGTTTCATCTCCGATGCCCGTGCCGAAAACGTAGCCGTTCAATTGCGTAACCTCGTGATTGTCGAAGAACGAGCTTCGGTGAAAGTAGCGGAATCGTTCCGGACCATCGGCGATTTCTCTTCCTTTACCAATACTGTAACGGAAGCGTTTTTAGGAAACGAAGCCAATTACGACCACTATAAGGTTCAGGACGAATCAGAGAAAGCCTTCCATATTGGCACTACTCAGGTTCACCACAGCGACAAAGCCCTGAGTTACGATACTACCGTAACGCTCAACGGTGGCTGGATTCGGAATAACCTGAATCTGGTGATGGGCGGAGAGCACGTGGAAGCTCACCTGACGGGTTTATACCTGCCCAACGGCAAACAACACATTGATAATCATACGTTGGTAGATCACGCGATGCCTAACTCCTACTCCAACGAGTTATACAAAGGCATCATGTTTGATAAGTCGACGGGCGTTTTCAACGGTAAAATCTTCGTTCGCGAAGACGCCCAGAAAACCAACGCCTACCAGAGCTGTAAAAACGTGCTGGCTTCTCCGGATGCCACCATGAATACCAAGCCTCAGCTGGAAATCTACGCCGACGACGTGAAATGTTCACACGGAACGACGACGGGTCAGATGGACGAAGAAGCCTTATTCTATTTACAGTCCAGAGGTATTCCTAAAGACAAAGGCCGTGCTTTATTAATGCTGGCTTTTGCGGAAGATGTAGTGGAAAAAATCAAAATTCCAGCCATTCGGGAATACCTGGAATCGGCAATTGCTAAAAAAGTAGGCGAAGTCTAATCAGTTGATCTCTTTGCTCTGTGACCGAAACGATGGATTTTGCAAATCATGAATCGTTTCGGTCATTTTTTTAACAAACTTGCTACTCTAGTAAAAAGATAGACTCATCCGGGTATATATCTTCACGTTTCGAAACTCTTTTCAGGTAATCTTGATTAGTAAAGTTAGGTTAGTGGCGTTTGGGGTTTAGAGTTTTGGGTTAATTTTATAAGCCGTTCTCAACTCCGAACAAACCCTCAAGAATCCTGATTAAGTGTAATGGGTTCCAAGCGTTCGTCGCTGTGGTTTTGAGGTTTTGGGACAATTAGCTCAAAACACGAAACCCTCCACCCAAAACGCATCAGCAACCAATTCCCAGTATGATGACTACAACCTCCGCAATTAATTTTGATATTGAACGCATCCGGGCTGATTTTCCCATTCTGGATCAGGAAGTAAACGGCCGCAAGCTGGTTTACTTTGATAATGCAGCTACCACGCAAAAACCCGTTGCGGTGATTGAAGCTCTGATGAATTATTATCGGGGTTACAATGCCAACATTCACCGGGGTATTCATACACTGGCGGAAAAAGCTACGGCTGACTTTGAAGCGTCCCGTCGGGCTGTTCGGGATTTCCTGAATGCTCCTTCGGCGGAAGAAATCATCTTTACTTCCGGTACTACGATGGGTATTAACCTCGTGGCTCAGACCTACGGTCGCCATTTTCTGCGGGCGGGGGATGAAATCATCATCTCCGGGCTGGAGCACCACTCTAATATTGTTCCCTGGCAAATGCTGGCGGGCGAAAAAGGTCTGACCGTTCGTGCCATTCCCGTTCTCGAAAACGGTGAACTGGATATGGAGACTTATGATAGCCTGCTTTCCGATCGCACGAAGATTGTAGCCGTCAACCATGCTTCCAACTCGCTGGGTACGGTTAACCCGGTCAAGGAGATCATTGCTAAAGCTCACGCTGTGGGTGCTGTCGTCCTGGTGGATGGAGCTCAGGCCAGCAGCCACCTCGAAATTGACGTGCAGGACCTGGACGTTGACTTCTACGCGTTCTCGGCTCACAAACTTTACGGTCCCACCGGCATCGGTGCCTTATACGGTAAACGGGCTTTACTTGAAGCGATGCCTCCGTACATGGGCGGCGGTGAAATGATCAAGGAAGTAACGTTCGAGAAAACGACATTCAACGATCTTCCTTATAAATTCGAAGCCGGTACGCCCAACATTGCGGACGTAGTAGCCTTGAAAGCGGCTCTGGACTATATCAACGCCATCGGTAAATCGAATATTTCGGCGTATGAAACTCATCTGCTGAATTACGCCACTGAACAGGTAGGTCAGATGGATGGCATCCGCATTATCGGTCAGGCGAAAGAAAAAATCTCGGTATTATCCTTCGTTCTGGAAGGCATTCACCATCAGGACATCGGTATTATTCTGGATCAGCAGGGCATTGCCGTTCGGACGGGTCACCACTGTACGCAACCCGTCATGGATCGTTTCTGCATTCTGGGAACCACGCGGGCCTCGTTCGCCATCTACAATACCATCGAAGAAATTGACAAGTTAGTAGCCGGCTTACACCGCGTGAAAAAGCTTATGGCTTAATTTAGTTGTTGGTTGATGGTTGTTTGTTATTAGTTTTTACCAACAACATTTAGTTATTAGTTGATCGTTGTTTGTCATTGGATTTTACCAACAACCATCAACCAACAACCAACAACATTTAGTCAGTAGTTGATCATTGTTTGTTACTGGATTTTACAAACAACTAGCAACGAACAACCAGCAACATTTAGTTAGTAGTTGATGGTTACTGGATTTTACAAACAACCATCAACGAACAACCAACAACAAAATATGACTATCAACGAAACCCAGGACGAAATCATCGAAGAGTTTGAGTTGTTTGATGATTGGGAGGGGAAATACGAATACATCATTGACCTGGGTAAAAAACTGGCTCCTTTTAAGGAGGAGTTCAAAACCGAAGATCACATCATCAAGGGTTGTCAGAGCCGGGTTTGGCTGCACGCTGAACTTAACGGCGACAAAGTTGTTTTTACCGCAGACTCCGACGCGATCATTGTAAAAGGTTTGATTTCGATGCTGGTGAAGGTTCTTTCCGGCCATACGCCCGAAGAAATCATCCAGGCTGACCTTTATTTTATGGAACGTGTAGGTCTTCAGCAACACCTGGCCCAAACCCGCTCCAACGGTCTGGCCTCGATGCTGAAACAAATGAAAACCTACGCACTGGCATTCAGTGCCCTGAAGAACTAAATATATGTTTGGAGTTTTGTGTTAAGAGTTTGGAGAGTTATTGTTGAAAATTTAGTTCATCCAAACCCTACACTCAAAACCCTGAACTCAAAACTTTAAACACATTCCCCATGACTGAAGAAGAATTACGGGAAAAGGTAGTGGCGGCTTTGAAGACCGTTTATGATCCCGAAATTCCGGTGGACATTTACGAGCTGGGTCTGATTTACGATATCAAAATTTTTCCCGTTAATAATGTGTATGTCCTGATGACGCTGACCTCCCCCGCCTGTCCCTCGGCAGGAGAAATTCCGGGAGAAGCCGAACAGAGGGTTCGTGAAATCGAAGGAGTTTCGGATGTTTCCGTAGAGTTAACCTTCGATCCTCCGTATTCGCAGGATATGATGTCCGATGTAGCGAAACTCGAACTGGGATTCATGTAGTTTTAGTTGTTTGTTGATGGTTATTTGTTTTTTTACATTTTCAATACCGTCCATTTACAACTCTATACGTAAGCTTATTTTTTAGTTGTTTGTTGATGGTTGTTCGTAAAACGCCAGCAACCATTAACAAACAACCAACAACTATATTTCAAACTAAAAATAATAAAGCAATGTCAATGTACCCTGCTGAACTCGTACTTCCCATGCGTATGGACATCACCGAAGGTGGTTTTCAGGAATTACACTCGGCTGAAGATGTAAACAACGCCATGGTTGAGGCGGAAGAAGGAACTACCCTGGTGTTCATCAACTCGGTTTGTGGCTGTTCAGCCCGTACGGCTCGCCCCGGTGTAAAATATGCCGTAAATAATTCTCAGGCCAAGCCTGATCGTCTGTACACGGTATTCGCTGGTGTGGATATGGAAGCAACGGCTAAAGTTCGTGAATTTACGCTGCCTTATCCTCCCAGTTCACCAGCCATCGCTCTGTTTAAAGACGGCGAATTAGTACATTTTGTCGAGCGTCACCACATTGAAGGCCGTCCTGCCGAGATCATTGCTCAGCACCTGGAAATGGTTTTTGATGAATTTTGTAACTCTGCAGAAGCCTAAGAAAATCAGCATTCAAAGCTGCATAAAATAAAAGAAGCCCTTTCGAGTTAATATCGGAAGGGCTTACTTTTTGCCGGGAAGTGTTAACTTCGCCCTTATCCGCCCACTCGGCAGGAATATTACGCACGCATGGAAAAAATTCGCGGCTTTTTCAGGACGCTCTGGAAGATCATTACTTTCCCATTTGTCTGGGCTTTTTCGAAGCTCTGGAGCCTGATTCGTATGCTTTTAGTACGAATCTTTGGCAAATCTTACACCAACCTTGAGACGAATGTCTCAGACTTCTGGTTTCACCGCGTTCGAGCTCCTTATCGGGCTTTTCGCCGGAAGCACCCCTGGCCGGGACGCATCGTCGGGTTTGGTCTGAATTTAGTTTTTCTACTTCTCGCCTACTGGTTTGTGCTGGAAACGAATTTCCTGTACCTGACCGGAGAAACGCCGAGTACTGAGGAACTGGCTAATCCTAACCTGGCCGTGGCCTCCGAAATTTACACGGCTGACGGCAAACCCATGGGCCGCTTCTTTACCGAAAACCGGACGCCCGTTCGCAATTTCAACGAACTTCCCAAGCATATTGTTGATGCTCTGATAGCTACGGAAGATGCTCGGTTTTACGAACACGGAGGAATCGACTGGCCTGCCATGGGGCGGGTAGCCTTTGGGGTCATTACGGGTAACCAACGCGGCGGTGGCTCAACCATCACCCAGCAGGTGGCCAAAAACCTGTTCAAAATCCGGAAAAAGACGGGTATTGCCCGCAAAGGCCTGTTAGGATCCATTCCGGTCCTTGGACTTTTCGTTATTAAATCCAAAGAATGGCTTACGGCCATGAAGCTGGAACGTCAGTATTCGAAAGATGAAATTCTGCTGATGTATTTCAACACCGTAGATTTTGGTTCGAACACCTTCGGCATTCGGACCGCTTCCCGGGTGTATTTTGGAAAGCAGCCTCAGGACCTCACGGTTCAGGAAGGAGCCGTCCTGGTGGGTTTACAGAAAGCAACCACTACGTATAACCCTTTCCTGAATCCGGAACGATCCAAAGAACGCCGGAATGTCGTGCTGGCTCAAATGGCCAAGTATGGCTACCTGACCGAGCCCCAGGCCGATTCCATTTCCCGGCTGGATCTGGGCGTACGGACGGACCGGGAAAAAGCCCTTCAGGAAGAAGAAGCCATTGGGTACGAAGGTTACTTCAAAAAATACATTGCGGAAGCCGTAGCCAAATGGGCTGAAAGCAACGACGAGCGTATCGATTTATACACCGACGGACTGAAAATTTATACGACCATCGACTCCCGTATGCAGTCCGAGGCCATTAAATCGCTGGTGGGTAACATGCGGCAGACGCAACGGGAATTCAAAAATCACTGGGGTTCCCGCAATCCCTGGATTTATGAGAATGGCCAGGAAATTCCAAACTTTCTGGACTCGGCCATGAAACGTACGGAAGCGTATAAAGCTCTGGCGAAACGCTTCCCCGGACAACCCGATTCCATTCGCTATTACCTGAAAGATATTAAACGCCCCGTTCGCGTGTTTGCCTGGAATGATAAGGCGAGGGAAGGGGATCCCCAGATTACCCGCAAAGAGGAAGAGTTCACTTCCATGGATTCGCTGGGTTATTACAAACGCATGCTTCAGGCGGGTATGATGGCCATGGACCCGCAGACCGGTTACATCAAAGCCTGGGTGGGCGGACTGGACTATAACTATTTCAAGTATGATCACGTTCGTCAGGCCAAGCGTCAGCCCGGTTCTACGTTCAAACCGATCATGTATTGTGCCGCCATTGACGGCCCCCGGGATCTGAGCCCCTGTTATACGATCAAAGATCAGCCATTTACGAAACAATACGAGGAAAAAGGAGAGATTAAACGCTGGTCTCCCCAAAACGCCGAAGGGTATTTTACCTACCGTGACATGACCCTCCGTGAAGCGATGGCTCGTTCCATTAACTCGGTAGCGGCTCAGGTAACCGATCTCGTGACGCCCGATACCGTTGCTCAATACGCTCATAAACTGGGCATTAAAAGCCGGATTCAGGCCGTTCCTTCGGTGGGTTTAGGGTCAGAGGACGTTTCCCTATACGAAATGGTCGAAGCGTATGCAACCTTTATCAACGGGGGGTATCGCATGGAACCTCAGCTCATCCTTCGCATTGAAGATCGGGATGGCGAAGTCATTGTGGACTTTAAGGACCTGGCCGTGAAGAATCGGACCCAGGTAATCCGGCCGGAATCGGCTTTCCTGCTGCGTAACATGTTGCAGGGCGGTGTGTCCGGCGGAGGGACCTCTTCCCGTCTGCTGTGGCAGTTCAATCCGAAAGGGGTTTCGCGACAGACTTTGTATGATTCCTTCGGTGGAAAAACGGGAACGACCTCCAACTACTCCGATGGCTGGTTCATGGGCGTTACCACCGATCTGGTCACCGGTGTCTGGGTGGGTGGAGATGACCGAAGCATTCACTTCAAGGGCCGACGCGGCGAAGGGGCCCAGACGGCCTTGCCGATTTACAAGGACTTCATGCTGCGGATTATAAACTCGGGAGCGTACACCCTCAAGCCTTTCCCTTCAGCGGAGGCGATGAATCTGACGATCCTGAAAGAATATCAATCCTGTCAGTCCTTCTACGCCCCGATCCGGAGCGACACCACGGACCTGTTCGAAAACGATTCGCTGGATGATCTTTTCGCCCCTCCATCCATTGAGGTACGACCCGATAGTATGTTAAATTTTAATTGATAAGATTCGGCATGGCCGGTATAGATAAACACGAAATTTCCGGGTATTTCCGGGGATTACAGGATCACATTTGTCAGGAACTGGAAAAAGCCGATGGGCTGGCCCGGTTTCGGGAAGACCACTGGGAGCGTCCCGGTGGCGGAGGCGGTCGCTCACGAATCATCGCGGACGGAGCCGTTCTGGAAAAAGGAGGCGTAGGCTTCTCAGCCGTTTCGGGAGAAATTCACCCTAAAATGCGGGATTCGCTGGGGGTTGAAGAAGGCACTGAGTTTTTTGCAACGGGCGTCTCCATCGTTCAGCATCCGGTCAATCCTCATGTACCCATTATTCACATGAACGTTCGGTACTTCGAACTGTCAACGGGAACCTGCTGGTTCGGGGGTGGCATTGATTTAACGCCTCATTACGTCGTTGAAGAGGATGCCCGCTGGTTTCATCAGCAGTTAAAATCAGCCTGTGATCGCTTTTCACCGGACTATTACCCCAAGTTCAAAAACTGGGCGGATGATTATTTCTTTTCGCCTCACCGGGACGAAACGCGGGGCATCGGCGGCATTTTTTACGATTACCTGAAGCCCTCCGAAACGCAGAGTAAAGACCATTTATTTGAATTTACCAAAGCCATTGGTGAATCTTTCGCTCCGATTTATACAAGCCTGATGGCTACCCACAAAGACGAGCCCTACACCGAGGCCCAACGCGACTGGCAATTGCTACGCCGGGGCCGTTACGTAGAATTCAATCTCGTGCATGATCGCGGCACCAAGTTTGGCCTGGAAACCAACGGCCGTACGGAATCCATTCTGATGAGCCTGCCTCCGCTGGCCCGCTGGGAATACGATCATCATCCGGAGCCAGGCAGTGCCGAAGAAAAAACCCTGCACTGGTTACGCAAAGGCGTTGAATGGGCTTAGTAGTTATAAAAGCTCAACTCTTCCGGGTTGAGCTTTTTCTTTTCCCGCAGAAACGTTATTGGTTAAGTCTGGGCAGGAGGAAGCAGTGCTACCTTCCAATGGCTCCCGTTTCTACGTTTATTGTTACTGGTGTAATTGATCCTTAACCCTGTGTACATTCTTTTACCTATGAAAAAATTCACCCTCATCGCTCTGAGTTTATTTAGTTACCAGCTGTCAGCCCAGACCGTTCTTTTTGATAGTACGGCCATGAAATTAACGGAAGCCGGGGCTTCCCATCTGGCTCAGTTACCGCTTCATTGCATCACTCAGGTGTTACCGAACAAACCCAATCATACCTATGAGTTTGAGAGCGACCTCCATCTGACACCCCAGCAACTGCACCCTTCCTTTTACGGTTGTCTGGACTGGCATTCCTCCGTTCATGGGCACTGGATGCTGGTTCGCTTACTGAAAATGTATCCCAATCTGAGCGAACAGAAATCCATTCGTGAGGTATTAAATTCAAGCTTTCAGGCCGATAAATTACAGGCCGAAGCCCGGTACTTCGATACCTATAAACTCGCGAAAGGCTTTGAACGCACCTACGGCTGGGCCTGGTTACTGAAACTGGACGAAGAGTTACAGTCCTGGAATGATCCTCAGGCCAGACAGTGGCACGAAAATCTGAAACCACTGACGGCTAAGATTCTTACTTTATGGAAAAACTTTCTTCCCAAACAAACCTATCCCAACCGTACGGGCGTTCACCCCAATACGGCCTTCGGTCTGGTGTTTGCACTGGATTACGCCCGTTCGGTGAAAGACACCGGGTTTGAGGCCTTAATTATTCAACGCAGTAAGGATTATTACCTCGCCAACAAAAACGCTCCGGCGATTCAGGAACCCGACGGCACCGACTTTCTGTCGCCCTCGCTGGAGGTGTGCGATCTGATGCGTCGGGTATTGGCTCCCAAAGAATTTCTCACCTGGTTTAATACCTACATGCCCGCCGAAGGACTTGAGAACGTCCTGAAGTTACCCTTCGTGAGTGACCGATCCGATTATTCCATCGTCCATCTTGATGGCTTAGCTCTGAGCCGGGCCTGGTGCATGAAAGGCATTGCTTCGGCTTTACCCGAAAAAGACAAACGCCGCCGGAAGTTACTGACGAGTGCACAGGAACACCTCAGCAAGACCTTACCTCAGGTGGCGGGTGGTAACTACGGCGGCGAACACTGGCTGGCCTCCTTTGCCGTCTATGCCTTAAGTGTCGATTAATGGCTGGAAAGACTGGCTGGTAAATCATACAATAGCCAGTCTTTCTTTTTGATAGAACTGGCATTGGTTTTCAATAACTTAACAAAATCGGCGATACCGACGGGTTCGTTCCCATTGGGGTGAATGAGTACGATGCTTCCCGGTTGCACTTTCTGCCCTTTCGCCAGCCAGGCATCGCTTCCCAGAGGTAACAACCCCAGATTCAGAACCTCATCAAAAATACTTTTATCGGAAATCAGACCGGGGAAACGAAAGAAAATCGAAGGTAAAAGTCCATTCTGAATCATAGCCTGTTCGTTGAGCAGGATTTCACTGGCCATGTTGGTCCCCTGGGTAAGCAGGAAGTTTCGGGTTAACGGTAACTTCGGATTGTATTGATGATGAAAGGAATGATTAACCCAGGTGATCCGTAAATCTCCCCGTTTCTCCAGATTTTTGAGCCATTCCAAATCATCCGCGTGGCTCTGCATCCATAAGCCCGTGATGGTGATGGTCACCGGAACGGGCTTTTCTTCGGGTTCAAAAGCCGCCAGCAAGTCCTTAAACACAGACCGGGTCAGGGGTTTGTGCGAAGGACATAGATCCATCGTTAGACTAAATCCTTTTTCATTGGGCTGCGTTCGGGTCAGGCCCGCATCCTGCAAGGCTCCCGCCCGCGTCTGCTCCGTGTACAGGGCTCGTCCGTACGAAGTGCGGCTTACCCAGCTGCGGGCTTCCTCCTGACTCATGGGCCTGACAGACGCATTTTCAAGCAATACCGTTTGCAACGTTTTCGGATGCACCGCCCAGTACCTTTCCGTGGTACCCTCCTGCCATTTTCGTAAGACCAGATATTCGCCGGATTGACCGAAAAAAGGCTGATACGCCTTAAGCTGAGCGAAACCTGAGGTAATGCTGGAGAGGAGAAGAAGTACTGTAACAATCGTTTTCATGAAGGAGTTAGTGGTCAGTTCATCGTTTCGATAGGGTCAGGGGTTAAGGTAGTCAATTGTTGGTAATAATTAATACCGCTGAATTTTCTTAACACCTCCTCCTTTTCCCGGTTAACCGTTTCGTTCATTCATGGAAGTGGTTGGTGAAGACACCAACCACGGCGAAAGTATTAAGATATAACCCAGAGCCCCGGGTAAAAACCCGGGAGCTATCCAGCCGGGGGCTATCCAGCCGGGGGCCATCCAAATTAAACCCCGATGGGGTTACCATTATCGTCTCTAATCGTCTTATCCCATCCACCATGATTGGTGTCCTCACCAACCACTTCGTTGACACACCAGCCTCGGCGGGGTTATTAAAATATCAATAGATAGCCCCGAGTTATCACCCGGGGCTATCTATTTTTAAACCCCGATGGGGTTATCATTATCGTCTCAATCGCCTTTCCCATCCACTGTGGTTGGTGTCCTCACCAACCACTTCATTGACACAACAGCCTAGGTTATTAGAATATCAATAAAAAACCCCGGGTTTTCACCCGGGGCTACGCAGATTCAACCCCACTGGGGTTCGTACCTTCGTTTTCACACGTCTTCCTTACCTTTACGGGTTTTCTTTTCTACAACTGACAACTGACAACTGACAACTGACAACTGACAACTGACAACTGACAACTAACTTACTGCAAGGGATCAAAAGAACCACCCCAGGTAGTATTCTGAATCAGCAGAGGGTTGTTATCAATGGCCTGCTGGGGAATGGCAAAGAAGTAATACTCCGGACGCCAGTTGATGGTATACCGCGTATCCATGTCTTTGAACGTGATCGTAAAATATTTCTGGTAAGCTTCATCCAGATTGATATTATCACGATTCGTGGCGAAATCAGCGGGCACACCCGTAGTTTTCAGATTGATAATGACTCCTTTTCGACGTTTCCCGTTCAGGGTTTTTTCAATGAGTTTCCAGCGACGGAGATCCCAGAAGCGTTTGCCCTCGAAGGCAAATTCAAGCTGACGTTCGTACAGGATGGCATCCAACATTTCGGCCCGCGTCATGTTGGCTTTCAGGCCGTAGTTTCCGTCCGTTCCGGCTTCAATACCCGCCCGTTTCCGAATGGCTTTCAACTGCGTGTAGGCCTCATCCAGTCGGTTCACACCCGCCGCAGCTTCAGCCAGATTCAGCAGAACTTCGGCGTAACGAATCTCCATCCAGTCCGTACCCGCGTATTGAGCTTCTCCGATACCCAGCGTAGGGTTAATGGCTTTTCGGGTATAAAAACCCGTCTGGCTGGCACGCTGCTCTACGGTTTTTCCTCCGGTAGAATAGGTCCAGAGCCGATAGGAATTGTTACCGTTCAAAGGCCAGGTCGTTCCATTATACGCAATGGTTTTACCGAAGCGTGGATCCCGGTTTTTATAAAACAGGGTATCCGAATAAGCGTATTTAGTAGACTCTCCGGGTTTTCTGCCGTCCAGCATCGGGAAGGCCTTCACCATTTCCCAGGAAGGCTGGTTAGAGCCACCGCCCGTGCCCGTGTACGAAGGCCGGGTAGAGTTATCATAGCCATTGGATTTATTCAGCTGGCCCCCCGTATTGGTATTGAAACCCGTAATCATCACGGCCTCGGGGTTCCCTACTTCCTGAAACCACATCTGGTCGAAGGAGTCATGCAGTTTACTGCCACTGGCCGTCAGGATCGTTTGGGCCTGTTTACCGGCATCATACGCCGCCTGCCATTTGCTGGCCACGTCACCGGGATTGAACTGCGGACTGGCCGCGTACACCAATACCCGGGCCTTAAAGGCGGCAGCGGCTCCTTTGGTAATCCGTCCCCACTCGGCGGCGGGCCAGGTATGAGGCAAGTACCGCATGGCCGAATCCAGGTCAGCAGTAATCTGGCGATAGGTTTCGGTGGTAGAATTTCGGGGAATAAACGTGGCTTCTTTTGCTTCCGGTCCCACGGCATTCTGTGGGGTCAGTACTAAAGGAACGCCGCCGTATATCCGTACCAGATCAAAATACCGCCAGGCCCGAAAAAACAGAGCCTGAGCTTTCAGCCGATTCTTAGTGGAGGTGGCTATACTCCCCCGCGTTACCTCTTCCAGGAACATATTCAGCTGACGGATTTTGGCGTAGTTATTCGTGTTATTCAGAGCCGTACCAAAATCAGCGACATCGTTGGGCTGAATCGTTCCTTCGAAGTATTTGCTTTCTCCGTAGGATTCATCCGATAAGTCCGAGCGGTTCCCCCAGGTTCCTCCCCAGCTGGGCAGGTTCTGATCATAGAGGTAGTTCAGGCTCAGATTCGTCAGCGTAGAGTCATTATAAATCAGGTCTGGTGGCGTAGAACCCAGGTCGGTTTTATCCAGAGCATCCTGACAGCTGGTCATCAGACCCACTACGCTGCCTGCCAATAGAAGTTTATGTATACCTTTCATTTCGTTCGTCTATTAAAAACCAACATTCAGGCCCAGAGAAAACGACCGGATGGTGGGGTATGAATCGTAAGCTCCCTGATACGTTTTATACGTGTAGGGATTGTAAAGATTAAGCGGATTGATCGCGACCAGATACACACTCATGTTACTGATACCCATGTTTTTGGTCACAGTAGCCGGTAGCGAGTAATTGATATTCAGGTTTCGGATGGCCAGGTTGAACGAACTTCTGAACCAGAATGCCGAGGCTACACTGTACGAATCTTCGTAGAAAGGATCAGGATACGCCGCGTTGGTATTTTCTGGCGTCCAGTGATCTGCCCAGAACGCAGGCCGGTTGACCGTTGGTCTGGCCCGAGAACGAGCCGAACCTTCCACCATCGCCTGTCCACCGAAGGATCCACCCATCACGGCGGCCAGCGTAAAGGACTTGTAAGTAGTGCTGAAATTAAAGCCAAAGGTGTAGTGGTTGTCTTCCTTCGGTGTCAGGTAATCCATATCCACGTCTTTGGTGATTTTTCCATCGGGAGCCGTGAACTGACCGGACGCATCCTTCGGACCACGGAGATCCTTGTAGTAAAGCATCCCGGGTTTAGGCACTACGCCGAAAATGGTGTATCCGGGGTTTTTCTCCAGGTACCGATCCACTTCTTCCTGCGTCCGGAACATGCCTTCGTAGACGTAACCCTGAAGACCCATGTCGGTCGAACGACCCGTCGGATCTTCGTACGTACCCAGTTTACCGCGTTCTACGTCCACCCGAATGCGTTTGTTGTCACTCCAGGCCAGGAAGGTATTGATTTTATACGACCAGTCTTTGTTGATTTTATCCGAATAACCGAGCGAAAATTCAAAACCAAAACCGTTCACAATCGAGAAGTTCTCGGAGGGTAAGGTGGCTCCTACCGTTAGCGGTACCGACGAAGATAAAGCCGTCAGCATGTTATAGCGGTGGTCATAGAATCCATCCAGCGTCATGGACAGACGGTTCCGGAAGAACTGAGCGTCAATACCTGCGTTGTATTTCATGTTATCATCCCAGCGAATCCCACGGTTAGCCATGATATTGTTGGGGAGTACGCCCAGCGGACGATCACTGTTACCACCAAAGACGGCTCCTTTTCCAACCTGAATCGAGTAGCTGTTCAGCCAGTTATACGGTTTGGTCGCATCTCCACCCGATAGACCTACCGATCCACGAATTTTCAGGAATTCGACGAAGGACACTCCATTCTTAAAGAAAGGTTCTTCCGATATTACCCAGCCCAGCGACAGCGAAGGGAAGAAACCCCAGCGGTACTCGGGAGCAAAGTTGGTAGACCCATCGTAACGTAAGGCCACTTCAGCCAGATACTTGTCGGCATAGTTATAGTTAATCCGACCAGCGTAAGACAGGGTTCCGGCTTCGGTTTCCGTTTCTTCAGCCGTCTGGGCTCCGGTGGCGTAACGCATGTTATCCAGACCACCCACGATTGGGTTTTCCCGCAAACCCGCCAACATATCCGTACGACGTTCGGACTGCTCAAAGAAGGCAATGGCCGATACGTGATGTTTACCAAATTCACGATCGTAGTTCAGGTATCCATTGAACTGGTAGCTGTCGGTATAACCGGGATTCAGACGAATCTGATCTCCGTTTCGAAGGGCAATGGGATTACCCACCACGTCACCACCCACAATGTGGCGATTCGCTCCTAACATACTGAAATTGTAGACATTATAGCGAGTTCCGTATTGCTTGCCAAAGGAGTTATCCATGGTTTTGCTGTACAGGACGCGAGCCTTCAGACCCTTTACAAACGGTACGTCGTACTCCAGATTAGCCATCACGTTCATGCCCGTATTGCGGGTAGCCGTGTAGTTGTTGGAATTCTGGATTTCAAAGAAGTGGAACGACTCCAAGTTATTCTGATTACCACCGGGTTGTAACACGGGCAGGCCATTCACATACGGCGGGTTGAACTGAGAGGTGTACAACAGACCTCTCATATCGTTTTCGGCGTTTTCTCCCCCCTGTTTCAGGTAATACATCCGACGCTGGGATAAATCTCCGCTGAGAATAAATCCGGCTTTCAGGTTTTTGGTAACCTTAATGTCCGTGCTGGCCCGGAACGTCCACTTGTTCGCGTTGATGTTATCGAAGTTGGCATTCTGGTAGTTATACGATACCCCGGCATAATAGGTAGCCCGCTCCGATCCGCCACTTACGTTTACGGCGTGACGGGTCAGGGACGAAGGCTTCCAGGCCATTCGCAACCAGTCGTAATTATTGTTTTTGAAGTGTTCTAATTCATCCGCCGAGTAATACAGGGGATCGTTAGCCAGCTTGCCCTGAGTTCGGTAGTAACTGTTCAGATACGTTGCCTGCTCATAACCATTCATCATGGAAGGCAGACGAACGGCGTCGGTAATACCCACTGAACCACTGTAGCTCACTTTGGTAGCTCCTGCTTTTCCTCGTTTGGTAGCCACCACCACAACGCCCTGATTTGAACGGGCTCCGTAGATAGCGGCAGCCGCATCTTTCAGAACGGAAATCGCTTCTACTTCCGAAGCGTCCAGGAGGTTGAAGTCTTCTTCCGTCCGAACGACGTTATCAATCACGTATAAGGGACGAGTCGTTCCACCATCTTTGGACAAAACGATGGGATTCCGCACCGTAATGGCTCCATTATCACCAGGACGGCCGGTTCCACCGGCTACGTTTACGCCGGGCAACTGGCCCTGCAAAGCCGCCGACAAACTCCCCACGGGCAGCTGCTGAATGGCTTTCATATCTACCGGAGCTACGGCCCCGGTCAGACTTACTTTTTTCTGGGTACCGTACCCTACGACGACGACTTCGTCCAGAGCTGCCTGATTATCTTCCAGCACCACGAGCAGCTCCGTTCGTTTGTTGATCGGTACTTCCTGCGTATTATACCCTACACTACTGAAAATCAGGGTTTCGTCACCCGTCGGAACGTTCAGCCGGAACACGCCTTTGGCATCACTCACCGTGCCTGAACTGGTACCTTTGATTTTAACGCTGACTCCCACCAGAGGCATACCTTTCGAATCCTGAACGGTACCCGTTAAATTGACGAATAAGGAAGCTTTTTTATGAGTAGTGGGAAAGTTTTTCGTGTGAGTATCCGCAAAGCTAACTTCCGAACAAAGCAGAACTCCTGAAAAGATTACACAAGTTACTTTTGTAATTTTCTTCATAAGATGTCTGAGGCGTAAATAAGACTCATAGCTAATCAGTTATATAAGGGGTGTATTAATGCTTCTTTTCACGGGCAATGCGTTCTTCCCATTCTTTACTGGCCTTTTTCATGTCAATACCCGAAGCCGACAGGTAGTTATTGATGCGGCCTTTGTATTTTCCAAACCAGGCGTGTTTTTTCTCGGAAGATTCCGCATCCATGGCATAATCCCGGGCTTCGTGTAACCAGGATAAAATCTGTTTTTTCTGTTCAGCCGTCAGGTTAGGTAACATTTCCTGATATCCCTTGTACGTAATGGGAACTACGCCGTAGGTCATGCCGTCTTTTACCTTTTCCAGTTGCGATTCATCGAGGTATTTATCCAGTCTGGCAATGTATTTCCGGTGGCCTTTTTCCAGTTTGGCGAGTCGTTCCGTTTCATTCTTCTGAAGAGCAGATTCCTGCTTTTCTTTCGTATCAAAACGCTTTTCCTTAATCGCTTTTTTCTGGTCATTGTAATGATTATGAATGTCATTAATCTGACGGTAACGGGCCACAATCACTTCTCTTACGTTCACGGAATCAGCCGTTCCCAGCGTTTGTACAATTTTATCGGCACGCTTGGTAATGGTTTGCGTATAGGCTCGTTCTTTTTCAGCCTTTTTTTCAATATCCTGTCCATTTGACACAATCGCTAGAAGGCAGAAGGCAGAAACCAGCAGGAACCCATAGTTAATTTTCATAATGACTTGCTTGGTAGGTACGCGAATGAATGAACAATTAGTTGGAAGAGCTTAAAATGGAACAAAAAAAATGGATATAAGTAATCATTAATCCCTATTAAATGATCCATTATTGAAGGCTTAATAAAACCATGTAATCCGCAAGAGCTGGCATTGAAAGCAAATGATTAGGCAATTGTTCTTTATTTGAATAGTACAAATTTTGTCATATTTAGTCATAAGTAAGTCTTCGTTATTATCAACTTGTTATAGGAAATTATCATAGAATAAATTTGAATCATTATATTTGCCCTCTGTTACTTCCTATTCTTCCTGATACAATAATTCTATCTTAAGTATATAGCACCTGACGTTTTTTAGGGTTGATTACCCTGAAAAACAATGATTTATATTTTAAAAAATTTAGTTCATCGTCTTAATCACTTTAGAATCAAAGCCTTTCCCACGAGCAGTGAAGGGAGGAAAGCCGGGAATGCTAAGATTTGACAGAAGCGAGTCAAACCCGTTTTTCTGAGCCGATTCATTAAAAGGAGTGATTTAAGAAAACATCCTGGTGATACCATGAAACCTCTATTCCATAAAGTTCCTGTTAAATTAGAAAGCTCTTTTAGTATTCGCCACGACGTTAAACCTAACTTCGGGACGATCTGGCATTACCATCCTGAACTGGAACTTCACTATGTCGTTCGGGGCGAAGGGGTGCGTTTTATTGGTGATAATATCAGTAACTTTTCGGAGGGAGAAATGCTGTTACTGGGCGAAAACTTACCTCATACCTGGCGGTGTAAAGAAGAGTATTTTCAGTCTAATCCTGACTATGAAGTAGAAGCTCTGGTTTTGCATTTTCTGCCCGATTGCCTCGGTGAAGATCTAATTAAATTACCGGAAGCCTATCTCATTCCCAAGCTGTTTGAAAAAGCTAAAAAAGGAATGGTTATTACGGGAGCGATTAAGGAAAAACTGGTGGAACTTATGCACGCCGCTACAACCGCTACCAATCTGGATAAAATTATTATCCTGTTGTCCATTTTAAAATCACTGGCAGAGACGGATGAATATACCCCTATTGTGAATGGACAGGGAGCTTTTTACCAATCCAATGAAGCCGATACCCAGCGTCTCAATAAGGTTTGCACTTACACATTAACTAATTATAAAAAGGACATTACACTGGAGGAAATCTCAGCGATCAGTAACCTCAGTGTAACATCCTTTTGTCGATATTTTAAGCTTTTAACCAATAAAACCTACTATGATTTCCTGATTGAAATCCGAATCAGTCACGCCTGTCGGGCTTTGATTGAAAATAAGGTTCCAACGGAAGTTATCTGCTTTGACTGCGGCTTTAATAATGTATCCAATTTTTACCGTCACTTCAAAAAAGTCACGGGGGTAACTCCGCTCGAATACAAACGCAAATATTTGCAACGGGTTAATTAAACGACCATTTTCAGCTCGATTTCATCTGTTAACCGGCTGTAATTCTGGTACAAATCATCGATTTCTACCTGAATCTGGTGCGTCATCTGGCCTACCTCACGCCGGGTAAACGTGTTCATTTCAAATCCCCGTTTGTTCAGAAACTGCTTGGATACCACGGGATATACGTTGTGCATCACGTCCATGTGATCAATCAGGAATTTCTGTACCTTTTCCACGGCTTCGGGCTGGGTATCGTAATTCTCACATAACCAGACAATTAACTCCGGGAAAAAGTTACCCTGAATGCAGGAAAGCCCCGCTGACCCCGCCTGTAAGGACTGAACCGCGTGCACCATGTATGCATCGTAGAGGCCGAAGCCATTACCGCTGGTGGCTTCCAGTTTACTCTTTACCTGACTGATGTCCAGACAGGTATCTTTATGATAGGTTACGCGTCCCGTTGCGACAAAACTTTTCAGCTGATCGGCCGAAAGTAATCGTTTATAGGGTACCGGACATTCGTAAAAACCGACGGGAATGGCATCGGTACAATCAAGTAACTCAAATACGCGTTCGTTAAACACTTCATCCGAGTCTTTTTCCTGAGCCAGTAGCCCGGTAATCAGAATGACCGCGTCCGTTCCCCGATCGTGTACTCTCCGGACAAAGTCAGCCTGGCTGGCAATGGGTCCGCCGAAGGTTCCGGTAGCGACCACGGGCACGCTGCCCTGCACTACCTGCACCACGTGTTCAATCACCCGCAGACGCTCTTCGTCGGTTAACTCAAACATCTCGCTGGACAGGCAATTGGCGAATAAGCCTTTGGCTCCGGCCTTCAGGTAAAACTCCGTTAATTTGGTAAGTGTCTCATAATCAATAGATCCATCATTATGAAAAGGCGTAAGCATGACCGGAATAAAGCCTTTGGCAGAATTCTTCATAGGTAGTTAAGTTGAAATGTAAACTCGGAAAACGAGAAGTATGGTTATAGAATGGTACTGGTACTCACGGACTTATTCTCTTTCAGTGTGCGTTTTCTGAATTTGGTTAACAGTAATCCGGTCAGGAAGATGGTCAGGGTTCCCAACACAATAATCATATTCTGATGCAGAGGACTTCTGAACTGTTCGTATTCTTCGGGAATGTAACTGGAAAAAGTCATCCAGACGATTACCAGTATTCCTATAATGGTGGCGATAATGGCTTCATGATTACCCGACTGACGACTGATGATTCCCAGTAGAAACAGCCCCAGCATCCCGGCGGCAAAAATGCCCGACAAAGTCCACCAGATATCCAGGATACTCTTCACCCCAATCATGGCGATTCCGGCAGCCAGTCCCAGAAAACCAAACCCGATGGTAGCGATGTGCAACAGCCTGAGGCTCTGTTTCTGAGGCATGTTGTTGTTAATATACCTTTTATAAATGTCCTCTGAAAATACCGTAGCTGAGGCATTCATGCCTGAACTGATGGTACTCATGGCCGCCGACAGGATGGCGGCTACAATCAAGCCCACTACCCCCGGCGGAATCTGCGTTACCATGAAATGCGGCATGACTTTATCACCGTAGTCGCTGGATTTCAGATGGGCCATGGCATTTGAGAGTTCAGCCGATGTTGCATTAGGACCCATTTGTTCGTTAACTACCTGTAGCTTAATAGACTCGATCCATTCGGGATGTACTTCGTAATACGCAAACAAACAGGAGCCAATCACGAAAAACAGCAATGAAGCCGGAATATACAGCCACACACAAAGCCACAACGAACGCGACGCCTCCCGGGCTGAACTGGTGGTATGGTACCGTTGGATGTAATTCTGATCCATTCCGAAGTTGTTCAGGTTAATGAAAAACCCATACAACAACACGACCCAGAAGGACGAAACCGTAAAATCCGGTGCAAAACTTCCCAGACTGAATTTATCGTTTTGTTCGCCAATGTCAATGATTCTGGAGATACCTCCCGGCATTCCATTGATAATCAGATATAGAATAATTAATGCCCCGAGCGTTTTGATAATGGCCTGCACCACTTCCGTCCAGATGACGGCTTCAATGCCTCCCAGGACGGTATAGATAATGATGCAAATGCCCATTACCCACATAATGGTCTGCATGGAAAAGCCGGTCAAAGCCTGTAAACTCAGGGCAATTCCAAAAAAGATGGACCCCATTCGGGCTAATTGCGTCAATAGAAAACAGACCACCGCATAGGTGCGGGCCCAGGGGCCAAAACGTTTTTCCAGGTGCGTATAAGCTGAAATCTCACCCGTGTTCCGGTAGAAAGGCACAAAGAAACGGCTGGCCGTATACGCAGCCAGTGGCATGGACAAACTGAATACAAAGGCATTCCAGTTCCCCCCAAAGGCTTTTCCGGGTACTCCTAAAAACGTATTACTACTGAGGAAGGTGGCGTAAATCGATAATCCAATGGCCCAGCCCGGAATCAGGCCGGAGGCTTTGGTGAATTGCTCTTCGTTTTTATTACTCCGCGAAAAGTAAAAACCAACGCCTATCATGCCCACCAAATACAGGGCAATGATACTCAGATCAATGAGAGGCAAATTTTTCATAATAATCGGTAGAGGATAGGTACCCTGGAAAGACGACATTTCCTGAATCTTTACAGTATAAACCCGTCCCGATTTTCCTACAGTACAATCAACCCGCCTTTATAAATTCTGCGTATAATCCATTAATCCACTCGTTTACAGACTTTTATAATTCGCTTGTTGACCGTACAAATGTAGTATAGCACTATTTGGTTTATATATATAATTTTTACAACAGATTGTACGATCTTATCTTCATTGAACATCCATTGCATCCAGATACAGGCCGACCGCATCGATGGATTTCAGGCGAAGGGTGTACGTACCGGCATTGATCATCGTTCCCGTGCTGGTGGCAAAGTACGTCCATTTTCCGGGTTTCGAAGGATCCAGCGTTTGAACCTCAGCAGGCTTAATGACGGTACCATCACTCAGGATTAATTCGAGCTGCACCTTCAGGGGTTTCGAGGTGGGGTTATGATACTTGAGGGTCATCGAATAGGTATCCGCGACCCCGACCGAAAACTTCCAGTCCAGCGTGCCTTTGTTATTTTCTTTAATCACGATTCGTTCCTTGTCCATCAGCGATTCTTTCGCCAGTCCCGCTCCGGTCACTCCGGCCTGCGTGGCTTTATAAGAGGTAATGGCTTTCAGATCATACGCCGGTTCCATCGAGCTGGCCGTTTGCCAGGCCACGAAATCAGCCTGGGGAATGAGAACCTTCGTTCCAGCTTCCACTCGTTTTCGATACACCGCATACGTGGCGGGTTCGCCGGTTTGCATAACGGTCCGGGTATCGTCGAAGCCTTCCGGTTTCGGGAAGTTTCCTGCTACATATACATCCGAAGTTTGTGACAGAGGTAACTCGATGTCCGTTCGATCCGCCCGTTTTCGCTGAAGCCAGCAGGCTCCGTACAGGGTTGAGGGGAGAGATGAAATCTGCGTTTTCGAATCCGCGTACAGCTCATCTCCGGTATCCAGCCAGGATTTGAAGGAAGGGGCTTCACTCGTGAAGACCTCAGCCTTGCCTGATTTACCAATGGCAATGGCCGAAATGATGGCCTGTGCGGAGGTCACCTTCGGAAAAGAAATCGTCAGAATGCCACCCCGGACCGTAACCGGAATGACTTTCTTCAGCAAGGCATCGTGCCCGACTTCTTTCCAGATATCCAGATTTTTGATTTTTACCTCGTCATTGATGGCTACGTCAAACAATCGCCAGCCCGTGCAGTCGAGTCCGCCGCCCGTGCCGTACCAGGGCTCAATGAAAAATAATTCGACGAAATAATCCCCGTCAGGCACCTGAAAGGTATAACTCAGCTTATCGCGACCGTACCGAAACGTTCGGTATAACTTCTGATCAGCCGTGCCCCGAATCGGATCAAACGTTCGGCGTTGACTGGCAAAGAATGAGGGCATTCCCGGAAATTCATCCGTCCAGGAATTCGAGCCCCAAGTATTATCCTTCGTTTTGTGCTGATCGGCCAGCCATACGTTTTGCCGGGCATCTACGTACCCTGGCCCGCCACAGTTCACCCGGTACAGGTAACTACCTTTGGATTCGGTTTTCGGAACCATGCCGTATAGTTCGTTCAGGTGCGGTGCTTTGGGTAAGTGATTCAGGACGATGACATCGCGAGCCACGGCCTTGCCTTTGACATACCCCACGGCGTAGAGCACGTTGTACTGAATCGGTACGTCGTCCCACTGAAAATGCGTCCCAACCCCCTGCCGGGTTCTTTTCCCCAGCGATATTTGATTAACATCGTTGAATAACTCGACCTCATCGCAGTTGGAATACACCATAATACTGTCTCTTTTCCCCGGCTTCAGCCAGCGGTCAGGCCAGGTATGCGAGACGAGGTAGACCATGGGCTGGGTTTCTTTCGGAGCGTAATTGGAGCGAAACAGGTAATACGCATCCGTGGGTTCCTCCCAGGCCGTAAAGAGCCCTTTGTAATTGACCGGGCCAATGCGATCCAGTTCCCGAAGGCCTTCCCCACCCTGCACGCGACCGGGGTTATCGTGCGAGTTAAGCAACCAGAAAAAATGACCCGCCGTCTGATCTTTCACCGACTCGGCCAGCCTGATTTTGGTTTCCATCAGATCGGTCATGCGGTTTTCGGTGAATACACCGGGGCGTTCGGTATGCTCGTCGATGGTTCGCCAGGCTCCGTATTCTCCCACCAGAATCTGCCGTTTAAGATCTTCCCCGTAAGCCAGCGGATCACCGCCGTAGGTACCCGTCCAGTTTTGCGGGACGTCCCAATCGGTGCCTTTGCCTCCATTACAGGTGGTAATTTTTCGCTGTGAAGACGCCGTTGGGTCGAGTTCCCGAATCAGATCGCTGCATTCTCTGGCGAAATCTTCGGGTAAGGTACTTTCGTTTTCCAGTCCCCAGAGAATGATGGATGGGCTGTTGCGACGCTCTTTGACCCAGTCCACCAGTAGCTTTTTGAAATTGCTTCGAAACGCGGGCGTATCGTACCAGATGTGAGCGGCCATTTGCGGCCACCAGAGAATGCCACTTTTGTCCCAATACGGATGGTACCGTAGGTTATGCGGCTGGTGAGCATCCCGGAAGGCATTGAAGCCCGCCGATTTTACCTGATTTACCCGCGTGCGAATCTGCTCCACCGTGAAGGCGTGACTACCGCCCAGCAGATGTTCGTATTCAGCTACGCCATTAATAAAAACGGGTTTATCATTGATTTTAAGTCGATGCGGAGCCTTCTCGGATAAATCCCACTCCACTTTTCGAATGCCGTACGCCGTTTTCTGCTCGTCAATCAATTGCCCATTTTCGAAAATCTGCGTGTGGAGCTGATAGAGATAAGGGCTTTCGGGTGACCAGAGGTAAGGCTTTTTTAGCAGGGGTAACTCCTGTTTCAGGGTAAGAAGCTGCCGGGCCGTCAGTGTTTGAGTTACCTTTTTTTCTGAAACGATTCGACCCGAGGGCTCTTTTAGCTGATTAATAACCGCGAGCGTGCGATTTTTTGAAGAATAATTTCTGAGTTCATTGGAAACATGAAGCCGAGCTGATTCCGTCGAAACCGTAGCGTCATTCCAGACATGAATACCAAACGGTTCGATGCGGACGTCATTCGTCACTACCAGCTGAACCGGACGAAAAATACCCAGCGGCTGGGAGCCTTCCGAGAAGCCGCGTTCGCTCGAACTACCGCCACTCACCCAGGGTAAATCCTGAATACGATCGGGATGATCCGCCCGAACGGCCAGCAGGTTGGGTCTATTATCCGTGTAAATCACCGAAGTAACGTCCAGGGTAAACGTGGTGCGACCCCCGGCGTGGTCACCCACTTTTGTTCCATTCAGCCAAACCGTGGCGTATGAACCGACGCCTTCAAAAAACAGGAAAAAGCGTTTTCCTGCCGGCGACTGCTTCAGGCGAAAGCTTTTGCGATACCAGCCCGTTCCGAAACGATTTCCGTTTACGTTCCGACGATACCCACCGTACTGATCCCAGTTATGCGGCACCTGCACGGTTTGCCAGCGTTTCGTTTCGAACGTACGGCGATGAAAATCGGGATACGTCAGGGAGTCCTCCGTTACCACGGATTGCCAGTGGGCATTCAGATCGATTTCCTGTCTGGTTTGACCCCATAACGTCTGCACGACCAGCAGGCAGAAAAACGCAATTTTTCTCATTTGATGACTTTCAAAGCTCCGTCCAGCACGTAGCTTTTTCCTTTTTCAGTGGGTAAAGAAACTTCCTGCGTTCCGTAGCGAAGCAGGGCCGTTTGTCCGGCTTTGGAATGGAGGGTTACCTGTTTGAGTTTTCCCTGCTCCCAGTGAAAATCCAGCTCAAATCCGCCCCTGGCGAGCATTCCTTTGATCGTTCCCGTGGGAATTTCGGAAGGCAAGGCCGGTAACAGGTCTACGTATGGAGTATGACTTTGCAGGAACATTTCCGCGATTCCCGCCGAGCCGCCAAAGTTTCCGTCGATCTGAAACGGCGGGTGAGCATCAAACAAATTGACGTAGGAGCCGCCCTTACCCGAAACGGGCCGTAGCAGTAGTTTCACCAGTTCCAGGGCGTGTTCGCCTTCTTTGAATCTGGCCCAGAAGTTAATTTTCCAGGCCAGACTCCAGCCCGTTCCTTCATCGCCCCGGTAGATCAGCGACTGCCGGGCCGCCTTCATCAACTCCGGCGACTGCTCCCAGGTAATGTCATTGCCGGGATGTACGCCCCAGAGGTGCGACACGTGACGGTGCTTGTTGGTCATATCGTCTTTATCTTCCAGCCATTCCTGCAACTGCCCGAACTTCCCAATCTGATTGGGAGCAATCTGTTTCAGTTTCGACCGTAAGGTATCCCGGAAAACCGCATCCGTTTTCAGGATTTCGCTGGCGTTGATGGTATTGCGAAACAAGGTTCGGATGATCTGATGATCCATCGTCGGACCAGCGACCAGGCCTCCGTTTTCGGGCGAGTTACCCGGCGTACTGATCAGCCAACCCGTTTTAGGATCTTTTACCAGAAAATCCACGAAAAACTGAGCCGAGGCTTTCATCGCTGGATACGCCCGGTTTTTCAGGAAATTCGCATCCTGCGAGTACAGGTAATGCTCCCACAGGTGCTGACTGAGCCAGCCCCCGCCCGTTACCCAGATGCCGTGATTCGAGGCATTGATGGGAGCCGTGCCCCGCCAGAGGTCGGTATTGTGGTGCAACACCCAGCCACGGGCGTTGTAATGCTGCTTTGCCGTTTCCTTTCCCGCCTGAGCCAGCTCATCAATCATCCGGAACAAGGGCTCATGCAATCGGGAAAGATTCAGCACCTCGGCAGGCCAGTAATTCATTTCGAGGTTAATATTCGTAGTGTACTTACTGCCCCAGGACGGAGCCAGTAAATCATTCCAGATGCCCTGTAGATTCGCGGGCTGCGACCCCGGCCGTGAACTGGCAATCAGCAGATAGCGTCCGTACTGAACGTATAAGGCCATGAACGAAGGATCGGGAGCCTTACTGAAATTCGCCAGTCGCTGATCAGTAGGCCGATAGATTTTCGTCGTGGGTCCGAGATCGATTGAGAAGGTTCGGTAATAACTCTGGTATTCCTGCACATGATCCTGACGAATCTGAGCGTAGGTTTTCCCTCTGAGTTTTTCCAGATCCTGTTTCGCCTTCACTTCGGGTTTACCGGATACGTCTTTGTAATTCACAAAATTGGTAGCAGCGGTCAGGTAGAAATGCACCTCGTCGGCTCCTGCAATAACCAGCTCGTTATCAATTACATCCACCTTTCCTTTCTGAGCCTCTACCCGCAGGTAACTCGTGCCGCGTAAGGCTCCGTTCCGAACCTGCACGTCCAGCCGGATCGTCTCCTTACCTTCTTTCTGAATCCTATACTTCGCGTGTGGACTGGCGAGCAACGCCCTCAGGCTGATGCTTCCGGGCTTGCTGGCGGTCAGGCGAATCGCCATGGCCTGTTGCGGCTGACTGATCAGATATTCCCGATGATACTGGATTCCATTTGCCGTGAATTGGGTGTGTACCGTTGCGTCTTCCAGCCGTAATTCCCGGGTATAATTACTGACATTCTTCAGATTCGGAAAATTCAGATAGACATCGCCGAAGGGCTGATAATCGGCCTGGTACCGCGGAACGGCGGGAGGCTCGCTGTTCTGAATTTTATACTTCCAATACCCGTTTAGAGAAATCTTCTCCGCCTCTGACGCACCGACCGGATACACGCCAATGGCTCGGGTGGTATCTTTGTAACCGGCCAGACCGCCTTTGTCAACGAAGTTAATGACCTGAATGGCAAGAGTGTTTTTTCCTGCGTTCAGCAGTTTAGCGGGAATTTTATATTGCCGAGGCTCAGCCGTCTGCATGGATCCGACCAGCGTTCCGTTGACATAGGTATGGTCTTCATCGCGAATGCGGTTTAAATCCAGCATCAGATCTTTGCCTTTCCAGGTTTCGGGAAGGTTGAAGCTCGTTCGAAACCACAAAGCTCCGTCGAGTCCTTCAAAACCCACAGCCTCCCACCCCTCAAACGACGGTACTTTCATCGTTTTCCAGTCAGCGTCGTTATAAGTGGCTTCAGCCGGGTTACCTGCAATGCCTTTCCCTACCCGCATATCAGCGAGCCACTGCCCCCGGCTTCCTTCGTTGCTTTTCAAGCCCATGAAATGCTTTTCGGCCAGGGCTTCGGCTTCTTTCTGTTTGCCTTCGGCTAATAACTGTCGGATTTCAGTGAGGTATTGGGCCGCTCCGGGGCGGGCAAATGCTCTGGGCTCGCCCGTCCACAACGTTTCTTCATTGAACTGAATGCGGTCTTTTTCTACACCACCAAACACCATCGCTCCCATGCGGCCATTGCCCAGCGGCAGGGCATCCGTCCACTTCACGGCGGGCTGATGGTAACTCAGTTTGTAATTCTGAGCCTGGACGGCGTAACTCAGCAATACCAGCAAGACTATTTTCAATTTCATAGAGAACAGGTTTAGCTATTTTTTCTACGAGACAATCAATACGGGCCTTTCCGCAAGGTTAATAAGATGTTTTCTCTGGTAGAGACGTCCATTGATGGCGTCTGGGGCGGAGGCGGTTTTTATTACCCTTTCCTCACCTAATACAGTTGGGCTTACCTTTTCATTTCTTTTATTGCCCATCCTGGTTAGTGTCTTCACCAGCCAGAGAAACTGGTTGGTGAAGACACTAACCAGGGTAAGAGGGCGAAGAGGCGATTTTGGTTACCTTCCGGTTCTTTCGTTCCCCGGCGGAGACGCGATGAATCGACGTCTCTACAGGTATCGACCCATGGAAAACAAAGTAAAAGACGCGACAGAATCGCGTCTTTACGGTAACATCTCCTTTACTTCTTTACTTCAAAACTATTTCTTCTTTCACCTCTTCTGCTTTCAGAACAGGTGTTTTGGCCGCCTTCAGCTGGTTGCTTTCCAGGCTTATATTTCGACTTTTGTCGCCGCTGATTTTCAGGTAGATATCTGTTCCGGCCACAGGAAAGGCATTTGTAATAAACGCATCCTGTACGTTCACCAAATCTAGTACGGGCTTACCCGCCTGAGGGGTAGGATTTTTCACGGCATTGATCTCCAGCATCTGCACGTTTTCGGCCTGAATGGATGGCCCCGCTTCCGTACTGACTTTGACCTGGTGAAAGGCAATATCCCGGGCCGATTTGATGACAAAACCCGTTTTCGCCCGGATTTGTAAGTCCGTGAAGGTCACGTTTTCAATCGGCATTTCTTCCAGACCGTTCAGATAACCCGCCTGATTTACCTGAGCGGTAATGTTACTGAAATGAATATTGCGGAAGGCGGGCGTGCGTTCACTGACGGGTTCGGGATTGGTTTTGGCGTACTGCATATCCAGCACAATGGCCTGATCCCGAATGTTTTTCATGATAATATTATCGACCCGAATGTCTTCCACTACCCCACCGCGACCGCGGGCCGTCTTGATGCGAATGCCGCGATCGGTTCCGTCAAACACGCAGTTGGAAATGGCGATTTTCTTCACCCCTCCCGACATTTCACTGCCAATCACCACACCTCCGTGACCCGATAACATGGTACAGTTCGTAATCGTGTGGTTTTCTGCGGGAACATTCATCTTCCGGCCGGCCCGGTCTTTTCCCGATTTAATGGTAATGCAATCGTCGCCCACGCTGATGTGACAGTTGGAAATGTGGACGTACCGGCAGGATTCGGGATTAATACCGTCGGTATTGGGCGATGGCGGGTTGTTGATGGTTACCCCGTTGACGGTTACGTTTTCGCAGAATTCGGGGTTAACCGTCCAGAAAGGTGAATTACGGATGGTGATGCCTTCGATCAGCACGTTTTTGCAGTGCATGAACTGAATAAAGGGCGGACGCAGAAAGCCCCGCTCCACCCAGCCCGGCAGATCGGGACGCAGGATGTCTTTATTGAGGCGGTGAAATTCGTCCTGCCACCTGGAGCCGGGTGATTTTTTCACGTGAACTTCCGAATAAGCCCACCATTTTTTTCCGTGACCATCAATCAATCCGCGGCCTTTAATGGCAATATTCTCCGCCTTATTCGCGTAAAAAAGCGGTGAAAAGTTGGTCACATCCGTTCCTTCCCAGCGGGATTCCACCATGGGTAAATAGGCATCAAAATTGTCGGTGAAATGAATTTCGGCTCCGGCATCAATCAGAATGGTGATGTTGCTTTTCAGGTGAATGGGTCCGGTTTTATACTTCCCCGGCGGAAAATAAACCGTTCCGCCACCGCCTTTGGCCGCCGCGTCAATGGCCTTTTTGATTGCCTGCGTCGCCAGGGCACTGCTGTCTTTTTTGGCTCCGTAGGTGGTGACGTTAAAGTACTGCTGGGCCTGACCTGCGGTAGCCAGGAAGGCAACCAGCAGTAAGGATAAAATGTATTTCATAGTGGGAATCTGATTAACCGTTACAAACTGGTTTTCAGGGCTTTCAGGGACTTACTCTTATAAATTTCCTTACCATCGGCAAATACCCGGAAGCCTTTGCCTTTGCCGTATTTCTTTCCGGTTTTGTCCCAGAGAAGCGTTAACGTCTTGCCGTGATATGGTACCTGATCCAGACAAAACCAGTCCCACGTTCCTTCGGGAATCAGCGGAGTGATTTCGAGGATATTGTCTTCCCGGGGCTTCAGTCCGATGAGATCATTAATGATCAGATCGGCAAAACCCGAGTGGTTGTAAAACTTACTGCGGGGAATGTCGCCTTTGAGCCATTCGCCCGTTTTTTCATCCTGATATTCACCCAGGTAAATCTTCCCGTTCATGACGTGCGACTTCGCGTAGGTGTGTAGCTCCTCGTAAAAATCCTTCGGACTGACGACTGCATTATGCCTGTAATTCGTCAGATAATTAGACAAAGCTTTCAGGGTTTGCGTGGTCGCGAAGGGCCAGATGGCCCCATCCCACTCGCAGCCGTGTCCCGAACCGTGCGTGCGGAATTCCGGGTGTCGGCGTTCGGCGGTGGTTAACCCCCAGGGAGCGTTAAAACCCGTCGTGTCCCGCAATTGCTTCCACTGAGCTTCGTATTTGGGCAAATCGTCGGGCAGGTTAAAGTACCAGGGAATAAAGCCGATGGCTTCGCGGGCGTTGGAGAAGCCGCCTTTTTCGAGTTTCACCTCAAAGAAACCAGCGGACTCGTTCCATAACTCTTGTTGCACCAGCTGTTTGAGTTTCGCGGCTTTCTGTTCGTATTTCTGTTGCAGGGTATCGTTCTTTAGCAACTTACCAATGGCGGCCAGAGCCTTAGCATTTCCGTACATGTAACTGCTGATGGAGGGGCGAATATTCTTTTCTTTCCGCCCCCCGCTGATGGATTCCTCCATGGCGTCTTTCACGTCAAACTGCCAGAATAAGCCATTGGGAGCCAGCCGCTCGGATTCCCAGCGTCGGTAATCTTCATCCAGGGCAGAAGCCGTTTTTCCCAGAAAGGACTGATCTTTATTCACCAGAAAGCGATTGTAAACGGCGTCGTCAATCCAGCTGCTGAACGAGTGAAACCTTTGTACGGAATGCTTTGGGTCCACAAAAAGCCAGAACGAAATGTAATCGTCAACATATCTGGAATCGCGTAACCAGCGGCCCTCATAAATGTGATGCCCCAGACCGCTGCTGATGGCATTATGCTTACCCGCGTGCTTGGCGGGCGTAATGAATTCCGTGAAAATAAAACCATCCGGCGTTTGTTTCAGGTGTTTCCGAAAGGCCCACCAGCGGAAGTAATAAGTCTTGTTCAATACCGCATCGGGACTGTCAAACCAGGGTACGTTTTTCGATAACCAATCCGCTGACTGAGCATTGGTTACGTAATTTTTTACGGCTTCTTCCTGATCTTCGGCATTAAATGAAGCGACATGACTCCGCAGGCTTTTGTCGGATAAAATCAAACCCGACTGCCCGAAGCTCAGAACGCTTTGCAGGAATAAGAGACTGATTAAAAAGGTCTGACGCCTCATTATATCATTTGGTTTCTATGCACTTTCCGAAAGTTTAAAACTTTCGGAAAGTTGTTTATTAATTATTAACCCCAGATGCGATGAAGTCGCGTCTCTACCGTTCACTGAAGTTATTCAAACAGCCAGTCGATGTTTTTCTGGCTACCCGCCAGTCCGCCGTCAAATACGGGAATTTCCTGACTGCCGTCCACAAAACCCAGCAGTACGCACTGGCCCCGTCCTAAATGCAGCGTATGATCGCCCGCATCAAAACTGAAACTATGCACCTGAACGGGCGGGTATCCTTTGATTTGCACGCCATTGGTAATCTTGATCTCGGCCTGTCCGTAATCGTTGGCACTGGCGTCGGTTTCCAGTTCCGGGGCCCGTAAGTACAGAGCTGTGTTCTTTTCGGTGAAGAAACCAACCAGCAGTTTGACGGGTTTGTCGGTATGGAAAGTCAGCGTCGTGCGTTCGGTTTGCTGTTGCTTTTTAGCCATTTTTAAACCTCTCAGGTTCTGTAGTTCCGGGGCGATGGCCGCAATCGTACTGGTGGTATCTGAATAGATATTTTCGCCTGCTTTCACCGGGAAATACGCCTGATTTTTAAGCTGAACTTCCGCGGGTTTGAAAGCCATTACCTGCTTTTGCTGAGCCCCCGTCTGAGCTTTCAGCGAATCAATTTTACGCTCGAAGGTGTGTAATTCCTTTTCGAACACGGGTAACATTTCGTACCAGTTTTTATAGGTCGCGTTCACGCCCCGCATCGGAATTTTTCGCTGCGGCGTTTGCATGCTGTTGGCGTAGAGATAAGTCCCTTTGGTTAATTTCGTTAGCTCGGCGTAATGAGCGACGCTCGACTGTAATAAGGGAAGTGCTTTCTCTAAATCTTTGATATCGCTGGAATATTTGTACCGCAGAATCGACACGGCGGCCCGGGCTTTATCAGCGTAAAACTGAGCCATTTCGTTCTGGGCGTACACATCATTTTTCAATCGGTTGAACTCTTCCTGATCTTTGGTGACTCCTTTACTCGCCTGATTAATGGCTTCCACGGCTTTCTTTCCGTGAACTACTACTTCATCCGCCACGATCATGGGGGTTTCACCAATGTGCTTTTCCTTTTTCCAGTCCTTTTCGGCGTACTCGATGATCATCTCTCCTTCCGGAGCTTCGGATTCGTACATCAGCGTAAACAGTCCGTAACGGAAAGGATTAATCAGCTGCGTCATCAACATCCCCAGCGTCAGGGTCTGGCGGTTTCCATCCGTGATCCCATAACGACGCAGGAGCTTAGGAGAAATCTCACCCGTCTGCTCATAGGCTTCCAGCACGGCTTTGCCTTTCTCCAGCGGCAAACCGTACTTTTGAGCCAGTCGATTTCCCCAGAAATTAATTTCCTGATTACGGTTCCGATCCGCTTTCCAGGCATAGCGGGCCCAGGTTTGATACCAGATCCAGTCACGATCCAGCTGAAATAAACGCGTGGATGCCGAATCGGCCGTGTAGGGCCAGTCCCAGTAAGAAGCCTGCGGATATAAATGCAGTCCGTTGGCCCCATACACCTTATGCATGGCCTGAACCGATTTCTGAACAAAGTCCGCCGAGCCGTAGCGGAACGGTTCGAGATTGGCCAGGATGTGCACGTTTTCAATATGAACCGTGCCAATGTTACTCAGCGTCCGGTGCAGCTCCGCCCACTTACCCCGGGGTGTATACGTCGTGAGGGCTTCGCCGTTGAACTTCGCCATTGTATACAGATTTTTATACATGGGCAGGGCCGCTTTCATAACTCGGGGAGCGTCCGTATCGTGAGCCCGCAACACAATGGGAGGTTCTGTTTTCTGACCCAGTGCTTTCAGTCCGTCCTGAACGCCCGGAATGATGGTCTTCGTAAACCAGTCTACATCGTCCTGTCCAACGCCTTCCATCGCTTCGCCCAAAGTGATTAATAATCCTACATTGGGATACTTACCCACAAATGCCGCGATGGATTTACGGGTGTAATCGGACATAAGCGGGGTAATGGGCCGCTCGCGGTCCTGCGTTTTCAGGTTATGCTTTTCGGCAAAAGGTTTGGACAGCAGAATGTTATAGAACATCTGAATTACCCAGATGCCGCGTTTGTCGGCTTCTTCTGTCAGAAATTTAAAGATCTCTTCGTTCTTTTTGAACGTCGCGTCGTCCACCTCTACGGCATACGGATATTCTTTCAGCTTCACCAGCGAGGCAAAGGGGTGCCCGTTCCAGAGGTAGAGGGAATTATACCGATTCTCCACCATCATATCCAGGTACTGAATCCAGAGCTGTTTATCGTAAAACCAGGGAAAGGTTTCGGGGGTATAGGGGTATTCATACACCGTGCGTCCCGGCAGGTAATACGGCTTCTGAAGGCCAATGCAGGTGCCCCGAAGGACCATCTCGGGCTGATCACGTTCGGAAATTTTTTCGGGTAACTTCGGCGTCATCCGACTGATCAACTCCAGACAGCCATACAGGGCTCCTGAAGCGTCGGCACCTTTTACTACCCAGGCTTTGCCGGGTGTTTTTTCCAGAATAAACCCTTCTTTTGCTGCGTTATCCAGCGAAGAAACGTTCGTTACCAGGGCATCCGCTCTCGTGCCGATCAGGATCTGCGAGGGCTGATTTTTAACTTCATTTTTCTCGATTAACTCCGTTTGATAACCGGACTTCTGTAGTTGCTTCTGAAGTTTTTCTGCTCCAAAGCGAATCCGTTCGTGAGCGTTCACGGGAATAACCAGCGTCAGTTTTTGCTGAGCCAGCAACGGCTGCAGGCCGAGGATGAATAGAGTAAGTATGGTAAGAAAACGATTCATTCCGCGTAATCATAGAGTTTAGAGAATACAAATGTAAGCTGTGACCTGGCCCCGATTATCTAACATTTTCTCTATTAATTATACAATCTTAGCCAGAGCGAAAGTCCTTCTTGGAGGGAAGAACAGTCTTTTGTTTCTTTGAGTGTTTGCTTTCCCGAGGTCATGAAAATGTAAGCTTCTGGAAGATTTAAGTCGCTTATCCTCTAGTTATCTATTCTATGCCTGCGTTTAAACTGATTTTCGGTATTTTCTTTTTAGCCATAACGCTTCTGACCCGCACCGCTGTCCTGGCTCAGTCAGAAAAGATAAGATCCTATAATACCATATGGAAAAGCCCCAGCCGGCATTCGGGAGAATCCATGCCCTGCGGAGGAGGAGATATTGGACTGAACGTCTGGGTAGAAAAGGGCGATCTGCTGTTTTACATAGCCCGCAGCGGGACTTTCGATCAAAACAACTCGCTCTTAAAACAAGGACGAGTTCGGGTGAAGCTTTCCCCTAATCCTTTCGAATCTCCGAATGATTTTACGCAGGAACTCAGGCTACAGGAAGGATCCGTTCAGATCACGGCCCGCAAGGGGAATCTCTCCAGCACAATTCAGATCTGGGTGGACGTCTTTCAGCCCCTTATTCACGTCGAGGTCACTGGTACAAAAGCCACGCTAGCCGAAGTCATTTATGAAAACTGGCGGTATAAGGACCGGGTTTCGAAGGGAAAGGAGAACAATCAGAATTCCTACAAATTTGCTCCGCAGGGGGAGATTGTTACCCGAAAGGATGAAGTACAGTTTCGGGATAATGCCGTAGTATTCTATCACGAAAATGGCTCCGGCCCTTCCATTTTCGACGTGACGGTTCGACAACAGCAACTGGAATCGGTGAAAGATTCACTGGATAACCCCCTTCGGAATCTAACCTTTGGCGGGATCCTTTCCGGAGAAAATCTGAAAGCCAGCGGGATGCATCAGGACCGCTACCTGGACACTGATTTTCAGGGATATTCCTTGATTAGTCAAAAGCCCGCCCGACAGCATCAGTTCACGGTTCAATTACATACGCAGAAAGCCGAAAATACTCAGGAGTGGCTGAAGGGATTGAAAAAACAGACGAAATCTGATGTGGCGGAAAGTCGTCAGAAAACGCTTCAGTGGTGGAAACATTTCTGGGAGAAAAGCTATATCCAGATCGGGAACGACTCCAGCCGGGCCGAATGGAAAATCGGACGAAACTATCAGCTTTTTCGGTACCTGCTGGCCTGTAATGCCAGGGGTTCTGCTCCTACCAAGTTCAACGGCGGTCTGTTCACGGTTGATCCTTCCCGAACGGATACGACGATGAAATTCACCCCCGATTTCCGGAACTGGGGTGGCGGCATTCATACGGCTCAGAATCAGCGACTGGTGTACTGGCCCCTCCTGAAAAGCGGCGACTGGGAGCTGATGAAACCGCAGTTTGAGTTTTATCAGAATGCCTTAAAAAATGCGGAGCTACGGACGCGATTCTACTGGAAACACGGCGGAGCAAGTTTTACGGAACAAATCGAAAATTTTGGGTTACCGAATTCCGCTGAATATACCTGGAAACGTCCCGCTGATTACGATCCGGGCATGGAGTATAACGCCTGGCTGGAATACGAGTGGGACACCGTGCTGGAGTTTTGTCTGATGATTCTGGAAACGGAACGCTACGCCGGAAAGAACATCTCGGAATACCTGCCTCTCCTGGAAAGTTGTCTGACGTTCTTCAACGAGCATTACCAGTATCTGGCCAAAAAACGCGGCAGTAAGGCTTTTGATGGGAATGGAAAACTCATCTTATACCCCGGCTCGGCGGCAGAAACCTATAAAATGACCTATAATGCCACCTCTACGATTACGGGATTGCGAACGGTATTAACCCGATTACTGGAGTTACCTGACTCTTATCTGACCCCTGAACATCGCAAAAACTGGGCGTTAATGCTGAGTCGTTTGCCGGACATTAGTCACCGAACGATTGATGGACACGTCATGCTGGCTCCGGCTCAGCTCTGGGAACGGATCAATAATACGGAGTCTCCGCAGTTGTATCCGGTGTTTCCCTGGGGCACGCACGGTGTGGGTAAGGCCTATCTGGATACAGCGATTAATACGTATCGCTACGATCCGGACGTGCTTCGGTTTCGTAGTCACGTAGGCTGGAAACAGGATAATATCTTCGCCGCCCGACTGGGCCTGAACGACGAAGCTGCCCGACTGAACTTATTAAAATTACAGGATTCCGGTCGTCGTTTTCCGGCGTTCTGGGGACCGGGGTACGACTGGGTTCCGGACCATAACTGGGGCGGTTCGGGCATGATCGGTTTGCAGGAAATGCTGTTACAGGCTGACGGTAGAAAGATTTATTTGTTTCCAGCCTGGCCCAAAACCTGGGACGTTCGTTTCAAACTTCATGCTCCGTATCAAACGACTGTGGAAGGAATTTTGCGAAATGGAACGCTGGAAGAATTGAAGGTAACTCCGGCAGAACGGAAGCAGGATGTTCTGCTGATGCTGAGATAAGAATTAGGCAGAAGCGTCGCAGACGCTTTTCTCAGGCATCCGCGACTAAGTCGCGGACGAACACGAGTCCTCCGCCGTGGTTGGTGTCCTCACCAACCACGGGTTAGTCCGCGTTTCCAACGCGAATTCGAGCGAACAGCGTCTGCGACGCTGAGCGTTGTAAACGCTGTTTCCAGGCATCCGCGACTTAGCCGCGGACGAACCTTCCAGCATTTCTTCATTATCGAATAAACGGCAGCCAAACCGCCATTTCCGAATGCCCGCGATTACTCCAGGCGTAGTACGGAATCAGTCGAACGGTGGTTTTGGCTTCGGGAGCGTTGTTTACTTCGCGGTATAACTGATTGGTCCAGTTTTGTTTCGGTAATTGCGTTACTTTTCCTTCCAGAGCCATGACCTGCGTTTTTTCGATTTGTACCCGTTTCGGATTCAGTTTGGTTTGAGACGATAAGGCAATCTGATCCATCGGTACTTTCTCGTCACCTACGGATTCCAGACAATACACCAGCGGTCCGCGTTTGACGGCTATCTGATTGCGGGTTTCCTCCACCAGCGGGTTCGCTTCAATCCACTGCGTTGTCATGGACAGGTTAATCTCGATGCGATCTCCCGATTTCCAGGTTCGGCGGACTTCGGCGTACGAACCCGTTTGCGGAGCAGGCTGAGCTTTGCCATTGACCAGAATCGTAGCCCCCTTACTCCAGCCCGGAATCCGTACGAAAACCGAATACGCCTGTGCCGGAGCTTTTTCCAGGGTAAGCGTAATTTTTCCCTCCCAGGGGTAATCCGTTTCCTGTTTCAGATGCAGATCGGAACCATCCTTCAAAACCGTTTTTAACTGATTCCCGCCGTATAAATTTAACCAAACGCCCTGATCGGAAAGGCTATAAACGTAGTTACTTACCTCGGCAATGGTTCGGACGGCGTTCGGTGGACAGCAGTTCGACAACGCGATATAAGGCGAGCGGCCTCCCATCCAGCGAACCTTATACGGATACTCATCCGAAGCAGCTAAGGGATTGGTATAGAAAAACTTATGACCATCGAGACTTACGCCCGACAAGATGCTGTTATACAAAGCCAGCTCCATCACGTCCGCGTACTTGGCCTCACCCGTGATTTGCAGCATTCGGTAATTCCAGAGCAGGTTACCAATGTTCGCACAGGTTTCATTATGGGCTGACAGGTTGGGCAACTGATACGCCTTACCATACGCCTGATGAATTTTCTGGACGGTATCGGGCTGATAGGAAGTGCCTTCGGGCGAAACGCCGTCGTACAAAGCCCCGCAACCGCCGGTGACGTACATTTTGCGGTTCACGACATCGTCCCACATCAGATTGAGTGTCGACAGCAGGGTACTGTCGCCCGTTTCGGCGAATACGTCGGCGGCTCCGGCAAAGAGGTAATTCGCCCGCACGGCATGACCGATTACCTTCTTCATTTTCCGGAAAGGCACGCGGTCAGAGTTATCATCCGTACCATCGGTCAGGCCCCGAATGTCGATTAACTTCTGAGCCAGATCCAGGTATTTTTTATCACCCGTCGTCCGGTACATCTCCGTAATGCCCATGTAATGCGAAGGACAAATAGCATTACGAGCCTGCTCAGGGCTGGCCTTGGTATAAAATCCAATCAGAAAATCAGTAGCTTTTTTAGCAATATTCAGGAAATCCGTCTTTCCCGTGGCCCGGTAATGAATGCAGGCCGCCGTCATCAAATGCCCGAAATTGTAGGCTTCAAAGCTGAGCTTATCGTCGAACATTTTCTGCTCGCCCGTCTTCTTCTGTTCGATAATGGCCTTCGTATAAATATAGCCATCGGGCGTTTGGGCTTTGCCGATCACCTCAATAGCGTGATTGAGCATAGCTTCCAGCTTCGGGTCTTTCGTGAGGGCGTACATACTCGCCACCGACTCCAGGGTTTTGTAGAAATCGCCATCGTGAAAGGACGGGCCTTTGAAATTACCTTTTTCCAGTCCGGCGGCAATTTCAAAGTTCCGAAAAGCATGGCTTACGTTCGCGTCCGTGTAGGTTTTCCATAGGCCCGGCACCATCGCGTCGCGACACACCTGAAAGCGGTCGGCCCAGAAGCCCTGCGTCCACTGAACGGCCGAAAGATCCGGACTTTGTAAACGGGCAAATTTACTCTGGGACGTATTAACCAGACTTTTGCTTTGACTAAAAGCGGGAGTTAGCGTACTCAGGGCCAGCGTACCGGCCACGGAAATTTGAGTGAAGAGGTTAAGCATAACAGCAGCACTAGAGATAAAATGAACCCCTTGGGGTATTCTTCAAAACTAAGACGGTTACGCGTGCCTATCTTCCCTGAATTTGACCAGTGGCTGTACGATCTTAGCTTTTTCAGAAAGAAATTTCCAGGCTGCTGCCGCACTCCTCCCCGACTTGCCGTAAGTTTGAGTTAACCTATATTTTGTAACAAACGTATGAGCCAATTACGACCCATCCGCGAAAACGAACGCACGCTGATTCATTACCTGCTGGAACAACTGAATCTGAAATCCGAAGATTACCCTGTTAACGAACTGGTGGATGAATACGAAGGCGGGAAAATGGGAAGCATTTCCCTCGGCGGCGATCCCAACGCTTACGACGGCGATCTGATTCAGGTAGACTACGTAGATTCCGACGGAACCCCCGTGGTCATTACCCTGACCAAAGATGCTCAGGGCCGTGTGCTGGATCTGGATTTCTGGAAAACAGACTTTTCTAAATTGCTGGAATACCCGACGCCGGAGAAGGTGACGATTAGAGCATAAAAGGAGAATAGCGAGATTTTACGAGAATCTCGCTATTCTCCTTTTACCGGAGTAGCGTTCCCTCTGCTCTAAGTTACTCAGGAATTATTTCTGATCGTTCAATTTGGATTATTCGAACCTTTATGAAACAAACCATCGGCTCGGCTGGGTTGATGTATTACGCGTGATGGCCTGTTTTATGGTGGTTGTTTCACACAGCTGCGATCCTTTCGTGGCTCAGTTTGATCACGACCGGGCATCTTTTCTGACGGGTGTCTTTACCGGAAGTTTCGTTCGTCCCTGCGTGCCTCTGTTTACCATGATGACGGGCGTACTGCTGCTTCCGGTGAACGTTTCTTTGAAAGAATTTTACCAGAAACGCATTACCCGCATTCTGATCCCGCTGGCTTTCTGGTCGATTGTGCTGCCCCTTCTGTTTTACATTTACCTGAACTTTATTAATCCCGGCACGACGAATCCCGCCATTACCAAAGCCGATCACACCCTAAACGCTACCCTGACCAAGCTTTACACCTTCGTTTTCAATTTCAATTACGCCACCACGGCCCTCTGGTATTTATACATGCTGATTGGGCTTTATCTGATCATTCCCATTCTGAGTGTCTGGCTTCGTCAGGCTTCGCAGCAGGATATCAAACTCTTTCTGAAAGTCTGGGGCGTTTCCCTACTTTTACCTTACCTGAAAATGCTGGCTCCGGCCTTGGGCTATCCCGGTAACTACGGCAATAAAGGACTTTTCGGCGTTTGCGACTGGAATGATTACGGTACCTTTTATTACGTCTCCGGGTTTATGGGCTATCTGGTCCTGGCGTATTACCTGGCCAGATATCCCCTGAACTGGAGCTGGCCTAAGTTATTACGCGTGACCATCCCGATGTTTCTGGTGGGTTATGCCATGACCTGCGGCGAGTATATCCTGATGCAAAAGTACTTTCCGGGCAACTACGCGTATCTGGAAATCGTCTGGTATTTCACGGGTATCAATGTCTTCCTGATGACTTTTGCCGTATTCGTCATCGTCCAGAAAATGAATAGCAAACCCTCGCCCGTAGTAGCAAAAATAGCCTCGCTTACCTTTGGTATTTACCTCTGCCATTTTGTTTTTGTAGGAGTGGCGTACGATCTTATCGGCACTATTACGGCGTTACCTTTACTCATTCGAATCATCGGAATCGCCCTTTTAACTTTCGCCATCAGTTATCTCATTGTCCGGGTGATGGAATCTTTTGCCTGGACCCGCAGATTTGTTCGGTAATCATCCGGAGAAGCCGAAAGGAGCTTGCCTTTCGCAGGTATCCCGTTTTTTCTTCCGGCAAACGAAGCTATTTTCAGGCAATTTTGGTGCCGCTTCGGGCGTCTGATGCCAGTTGGGTAATCCGTCATGGAAATTCTTTCGAAAAGGTAAGGCAGTAATTGGTCACATCGACCGGTTACTATTTTTTATGGCAAATTCACGGCTACCGGCTTACAAAAATTTCTTATACTTTTTTAGTTCATTGGAGATTTATAGATTTGAGCCAGTCTAATATAAACATTGATACTTAACCATGTACACCTCTATCCTACGCCGCTTCACGCTGGGAAGCCTGGCTCTGACTTTAGCTTCTTCTTCCGTTTTTGCCGATGATAAAAACCCCACCGCCAGCTCACTCGAAGGCCGCTGGGATATTTCCGTTCAGTCTGAGGGGAAGACCCTTCCTTCCTGGCTGGAAGTGACCCATTCGGGGCATAGTACGCTTGTGGGTCGTTTTGTAGGCAGCAGCGGCAGTGCCCGCCCCATTTCTAAAGTCAATTTTACGGATGGTAAAATCAGTTTTTCCATTCCTCCACAATGGGAAAAAGCCGATCAGGATTTAGTCGTCAATGGCGTTCTGGAAGGAGATAAACTCAGCGGAACCATGGTAAGTCCCACCGGAAAAACCCTGACCTGGACGGGCGTACGGGCTCCTTCGCTGGCACAGACGAAAGCCGTGAGCTGGGGAAAAACCATTGATGTGTTTAATGGTAAAGACCTGAAAGGCTGGCACGCCATGGGCGAGACCAATCAATGGGTCGTGGAAAATGGCGTGTTGAAAAGCCCGAAATCGGGGTCCAATATTCAGACGGATCAGACTTTTTCGGATTTTAAACTTCACATTGAATTCAAGTATCCGAAAGGCAGCAACAGCGGCGTGTACCTGCGGGGACGCTATGAAGTACAAATCGTGGACAGCAAAGGTCTGGAGCCGCAAATTGATATGCTCGGGGCGGTGTATGGCTTCCTGACTCCCAACGAACTTCCCGACAATAACGCCGACCAGTGGCAGAGTTACGACATTACCCTGGTGGGGCGTCGGGTTACGGTGGCTCTGAACGGCAAGACCATCATTTGTGACACCACCATTCCGGGTATTACCGGCGGAGCCATTGACAGCAAAGAAGGCGAACCCGGACCCATTTACCTGCAGGGCGACCACGGCCCGATTGAGTTTCGGAATATTAAGATTACGCTACCGAAGTAATTTTAGATTCACAGCTCACGGTGACTTTATCGTGAGCTGTGAATGAATTCTCAAAAGCTGAAATCTACCCGTGCCAGAATATACCGCGGGACCAGCTGATAGGTAGACTGGCTGATCAGAAAGTTACTTAACTGACTATACGTAGCCGTAGGACTTCCTAATAAATTCTTCGCGGAGAGTTCATACATGACCCGTTTTCCCGCAGGCGTAAAACGAATAAGGGCATCGAGGAAATAGAATTGGTTATGGGAAGTCGTATTCTTCAGATCCGTCCATTCGGAGGTCGTGATCAGATACCAGCTTTTCGAAGGAGTAACTTTGATACCCGCAATGGGTTTTCTCAGCCGATTATACCCCAGCGAAAGTCCCGATTCCCGAATGTCCGACCAGTGGTCTTCGTAACCCGCTTCAAAATTAACCATCCCATCAAAAGCCGTTCGCAGGGTTAATTTCCCACTCAGGGAACGAATCGCACCTTTGGAAATCAATGCCGAATTCAATGCACTCTGGTAGGAATTCCAGCCGGCGTTGAGCTGAAGCGTGCTATTTACTTCGAGGGCCGAAAGGTATTTACTCAGGTCAGAAGCCAGCTCATAGCCATCATTCCGAAAGGGGGAAGGAAGCTGTCCCATAAACGTAAACTGATCATTAACCCCAACCTGACTAACATACGGAGACTTCTCTGAGAGGTACGTAATTTCAGTATGCAGGGAAAACTGCCGGAGCCAGTCTGAATTGGAATAACTCAGCGTAAACCCATCCGATTGCGGACGATTCAGTCCGGCGTAGCCCCGTTGAAACGACCGGTACGTGGTCAGGACGTAACCCTTGCTCAGGTCCACGGCATTGGGCTGAGTCTGATTGCGGCGGTAATACGCCCGGAGTTTGTTGTCCTGATTGATTCGATACGTAACACCCAGCGTAGGATTCAGAAACACGAATTTTCCTCGCAGGCACAGCGATTTTTCCTGAATTTGAACCCAATTCAGTGAAGCTCCTGCGTATAGGTCTATCCGTCCCAGCGGAATTGCGGTATTGGCCTCCAGCGAACCCTGCCATTTCTCGTAACTCAGGTTATTCCGATACGATGAGTCAGCTAACGAACCCGCTTCCGAACGTAGTTTGGAGGCCAAACCCTCGCTTACGTAAGAGCCTGTGGCCAGTAACGCATACCTCTGTTTGCCGGGCAAAGCCCCCATCCAGCGGGATTGCACCCCGTAGGTTTGAACTTCGTTGATAATCTGTTGAGTAACGTCGCCTTTAGCGGCTGGAAAAAGGGAAGCAAACCGCCCGGATGCTACGGTCAGTTGCTGCGGTCGATTTTGGTGCTGGTAATACGCATCCAGCGTAAGAGCCCGGTTTCGGGGAAAGCGGTGAATGAAACCTAACTGCTGCTGAATGCCCCGCTGACGCGTGGACATTTGCTGCTGAAGCCGCTCGGAAAAATCAGGGGTATGAGAGGCAATCTGATAGAAAGACGCGTCCTGCTGTTGCTGAAGGTTTCCCTGCCACTTGAGCAGGCTTGTTTCGCTGGGGTTGTACTCCAGCGTTACCTGACTTACCCGCAGGGAAGGTCGGATTTCCAGTCGCTGGGTATCCCGAACGATCAGCGAATTTCCTTCCAGTAAATACTCATACTGATTACTGATCCGCTGGGTTTGTCGGTCGCCCAGCTGATAAGTAAAGGCTTTTAGCTTAAGTTTTGAAGTAAGGGTAAGGTTCATGTTGGCCGCCCCCAGCCAAACGCGATTCTGATTAAACCGCTCGGCCGGAATGCCCGGAACGGCTATTGGCTGAGCCCGTAACAAAGGCGGGCTTGCGTGCTGATCCGGTCCGTCGGAGGCGTCTGAGAGGTCGTTACTCAGGTCATACCTAAGCTCCGGTACCGGGTTTCTGCCCGTATTGTTAGCCGAGCCAATAATGCCCAGTTTCAGTCGATCGACCAGCGAAAAAAGATTGGCCCGGCCTTCGTAGCGACGGGTTACTCCGGCGGCCAGATCCACCGTTCCGAATAGGGTTTTGCGACGATCTTCCCTAAGCTTCAGATTCAGAACCGTTTTATCCGATCGTTCAATTCCTTTCAGTAAAGGGGTGCTGGCCGTGTTTTCAATCGCCTCGACTTTATCCAGCATATTGGCGGACAGATTCTTGGAGAGCATTTTATAGTTCTTCGCAAAAAACTCATCCCCTTCCAGCAGAATTTTGTCAATGGGCTTCCCCTTGAACGAAATACCGCCGTTGTCATCCACCCGCACGCCGGGCAGTTTTTTAAGGATATCTTCTACGACCCGCTCGGTGCCATCGGCAAATTTCTGAACGGAAAATGACGTGGTATCTTCATTCACCCGAATGGGCAACAGATCGCCTTTCACCGTAACCTGCCGAAGCTGCGTAGGCTCTGTCTCCAGCTGAAATTGCTGCGTTTGACTTTGAGCTGTAACCCATCTACTCTGGCTGATATAACCCAGGTTATTTGCCGTTAATAAGTAATGAGAAGTATCGGCCTCTAATTCAAGGATATACTCGCCTTTCTCATCCGTCGAGGCATAACTTACAATGCTCGAATCGGCTTTGGAAAGAATGAGCATACCTCCAGCCAGAGGCTGACTGGAGGTAGCTACTACTTTTCCCTGAATCGTAACTTTACCTGGAACATGCTGACCGGAAACTTCCGATAGAAAAGCCAGAAAGCACACTCCAACAAAGAGAAGTTTCAGCGTTATTCGTTAGGGAAATTTTCCACGCTAAACGTATTCCATGTCGTCACCCCATTAGTACTGAAACTTCCAGTGGCCGTACCCGCCTTTTTCAGACGATTGAATTTTTCCTTTCTGAACGTTACAAACTGAGCCAGCGTGACGGGTTTTTTATGCTCTTTAGGAGCCTGTAATGGGGGTCCATTGGGAGTTAACTGGATGGATTGAAACAGAAACCGAACCACCTCGTCACTGGAAGTAGCTTCCAGAATCAGGCCCGGAAGTCCCCATAATTTCCATGGCCCGGCACTGACGGGAATCGCTGGCGTAAACCAGGCGGTGTAGGTTCTGCTTCGGAACGTGGTTACGGCTTTTAAACACTCATAGGTACCAATTTTACGCTTCCCCGGCACCATCTTCCAGTTAGGCTTACTGAGGGTATCTTTAACGAAAAAATACTTAGATAATATTCGCTCATTCGAAAGAATTTGCTGGGCGGCAAAATTGGTATAAGTATAATCTACATTAGACGTAGAAGATTTACTATACACACGCGTTTCGTTCGTCTCTGCACTTGTTTCAGAGCCTTCTTTGTCAGCCAATACACTCTTCTCCGTATACACAGAATTTGTCTTAGAGAATCTCAAGACTCCGTGTCCTTTATAGTTAGGATCGGATGGTTGTTTTTCTAATTGCAGGTAATTCACTACTCCCAGTTGAGACTGGGCGTTTGAATGTGTAGTTAGGAGAATAAAACAGATAAAGAAATCTAGCCTGACAAAACGTTTGAAATTCATTTCTTTAATTAGGAAATTTTTCTTTAGAAAATGTATTTACATTGAATTCATACCGGCTACCCAAGGGAACAGGTCTGCTTTCGAAAGACTTTTTTGTATCCCGAAAAACTTTTTTTCTAGTCTCTACGAAAGCATCCAGCGTTAAAGGTTTCCCATAGGTTTTGGGCATCGTAACTTTTTCATTTTTAGGATTGAATGTCAACGATTCGAAAAGGAATTTTACTTCCCCATCTTCTGATTCAGCTTCGAGTATCAATCCTGGTAATCCGTGTAACTTCCAGGGTCCAGCCTGACTTGGGACTTCAGAAGTAAACCAGGCCGTATAATTCCGGTTTCGATCAAAAGTCTTTGCTCTCTGGCACTTAAAAGTGCCTATCTTCTTATACTCTTTCATAATTATTCATTTCGGATCCGCTATTTTTTCCTGCACGAAGTATTTTCTTGAAAAGATAGCTTCGTTAGATGATAGCTTTTTCGATGAATAATCATGATAATTGAAAAACATCAACCCATCATTTCCTGGATCTATCTCAATATTTTCAGCATTATCATTTGTTCCTGTCTTTGCACTAGGTACTACGTTTTTCGAATCCTCGTAATATAAACTCTGGGAAGAATTAAATAAAAGAACACAGTCAACATTCCTTTTAGCTGCTGCATTTTTACTGGGCATCTCTTGTTGTCGATACACAACTTTTGCAACGACATTTTGACCATTACTTTTACTACATACAAGCAAATAAATGACAATAGTTAAGATCTTTTTCATAGAATAAATAATAAAACTTAATTGTACCAGAATAGATTCAAATAAAACTCGCTGTACGGATGAATTCCATATCGTATTATTGACTGTCCCCTAGTTATTACAATTTATGTATTTAGAAAGCATTCGGATATTTATAGCTCCTACCTACATTCACTACTCCTATATTATCAAAGACTAAATTATCTGTATATCAGTCAATTGAATAACCAACCAAAGCGTCATTCAATTATCACAACAGTAAAACTTATTTCTAATTGGGATACTTATCTTTACTAAAGGTATTAGGCTCAAAAAATATCTTTCCATTGAAAGAGCTCGAGTTAATTTCTTTAGTTATATTTTTAATAAGTTCCTTTCTTTTATTTACAAACTGATTCGAACTCATGCTCTTTGAACGTTTAGATGAGGTATACTTAATAAAATTATTATAGTTACCCTTCGAATAGCTTTTAAAAATAAATGCAATCTCCCCATCCAGGGAATTGGCTTCTATTATTAAACCTGGCAAACCCCATAGCTTCCATGGGCCCCATTCAACCGGAATTTTTGGTGTAAACCAAGCTACGTATTGTCGATTCCTATAAGTTGTTTCTGCTCGCTGGCATTCAAACTCTCCAATTTTTTTCCTACTAGTTGTTATCTTCCAGTTGGGCCTAATCAAAGTATCTTTAACTGGATAAAGTCTGGCTAGAATAAATTCATTACTTAACAATTGCTTTGATTTCAAATCCATATAGAATGCTTCAGACTTAAATTCACCTCCCAAAAAGAGAGATCCACTTTGCCCATCTGGATTTATCTCTTCTCCTTGCTTCTTGGAAGCTACAGATTCACTATCTGTAAAATACGACTTTGTAGCATTGAAATAAAGAACAGATTCGCTAATATTATTGTACTTATAACCAATTTTAGCATGTTCTATTTGCTGATATATTACTTTACCATCGTTTTGTGCAACAGATATTCTACCAACTAAAATAAGAAATAGTAGATAAAATTTAAATAAGTCCATAGATTGGTTCAGTATAGCAGTAATCAGTTCATAAGGCATCATACCTCATGAACTGATTAAATTCATGTTTGGTAAAAATAACAAACTACTTCATTGAGTTTAATATCAACAAAGGCGTATTCTTGAGAGATTACTTTTAGCATCTTCTCGAGCTGCTTCACACGTATCACCGTATCCGTAAACGAATCCAACATCCCTACAGCCACAATACACATGATATCCAAATTGGCATCTTAATTTTGGACTGTAATCAGGTATTACCAATGATTCAGAAAACACTTGATATTGAGAAATCATCAGTATAAATCCTAACATAATAGTTCTTTTCATAATAAATCTATTTTAATATAAAACATTTCTTATAACCCATTTACAATGGCAAGACTACACTAAAAATTTCAGAAATTAAAAAATCAAAATAAATACCCGTTAACAAGTATTTTAGCTCATAATCAAGTCACTTATTCTCTATATTATTCTGCCTTATTACATATAAAACCAAAGCATTCTTCTTACCCGTAAGTCCCAGCTTCGCTTTAATGTTTCTTCGATGCGTATCGACTGTATTTTTACTGATAAACAGCCGGTCAGCAATGGCCTGGCTATCCAGGCCCAGTGCCACTAGATCAATAATATCTTTTTCACGGGCTGATAAGGGTAGACGGGAAGTTGGAGTTACCATAGATTTGATACAGGTTGAATTCATAAAACTCAGGTATGAACTGTTCTACAATCAATCGAGCGTGTCACATGTAACCACACTACCAGGAAAATTTATATAAATAATACCTATAAATGTTAAATTTATTTGATTAATTATACTTAATATATTCGTATACCTACTTAATTAATCCAGTAACCCTGCCTTGAATTCTTACTCCCTACCTTCAGGCTCAGTATTGTAATCCATGCCGCCTTTCCGTTATATTTCGCAGGACATTCAATCCCTGTCTTTTTCAAGGGTGCAGGATAAGCCTTGAAGGAATATAGGTCTGGCATCAAAATTTATATTTTCACAGCGTTCAACTTTAAAACTTCAATCTATGCGTTGGTTAGGTGGTCGCGAAAGCGATAACGTCGATGATCGTCGCGGCAGTGGCCGGGGCGGTATGATTGTTGGTGGTGGAATCGGCACCATTGTTATTGCCCTCATTGTTACCTTATTGGGCGGAGATCCTTCGAGTGTAATTAACACTCAGAACACAGCTCAACAAGCTCCTGTCAATCAGCAGGCCGACGACGCGGCGGCTCAGTTTACGCGGCGGGTGCTGGCCAGTACCGAGGACGTGTGGACACAGATTTTCAAAGAGCAAAACTCTCAATACCCCAAGCCGGTACTGGTCATGTACCGGGGCGTTACGTCGTCGGGTTGCGGTACGGCTCAGAATGCCATGGGGCCTTTCTACTGTCCGGCGGACGACAAAGTCTACATCGATTTATCTTTCTACGATGAGCTGGCGGAGCGTTTTCAGGCTCCCGGAGAGTTTGCCATGGCTTACGTCATTGCCCACGAAATTGGTCACCACGTTCAGCATAAAATGGGTATTACGGATAAGGTAGACGCCATGCGGCAACGCCTCAGCGAAAAGGAATACAACAAATTATCCGTTCGGCTGGAGCTTCAGGCGGATTTCTTCGCGGGTGTCTGGGCCAATCGGGCTCAGGGGCAAAGTGTTGCTCTGGATGAGAAGGATATCGAAGCGGCTATCCGGGCGGCCAATGCCATTGGCGACGATAAAATTCAAAAGGAAACTCAGGGCCAGGTCGTTCCCGACGCCTTTACCCACGGTACTTCTGCCCAGCGGGTGTACTGGTTCAGAAAAGGCCTGAAAACGGGCGACATTAAACAGGGAGACACCTTTAACAGCAACGAAGACGCCAATCTTCAATAAGCTTACTCGATATTCATTCAGGCTGATATGGATTTGTTGAAGAATCTGTATCAGCCTTTTTTTGTTACTACCCCCTGCTCCTATACGTTATTGAAATGCTTCCGTTTTTTCTATCTTGTTGCTATGAAAAAACAGATCCTTCTAAGCCTTACCTGCTGGTTGGTAGCCCTGAACGCTGGTTCAGCTCAAAACCACCTGCCCCGCATTGCCATTGCGGGACTGGGCATTGAGTCCAGCACCTTTTCTCCCGCCGTTACTCATGAAGAAGCCTTTCACGCCAAAACGGGCGATCAGGTATTTACCTCCTACCCCTTCATGAAGGACGAGTCTCCTTTGAGAAAACAGGCACAATGGTTTCCTTCGCTGGTGGGTAAGTCCATTCCCGGCGGTGCGGCCACGCGGAAAGCGTACGAATCGCTGGTAACGAAAATGCTGGATTTACTGAAGAAAAACGCTCCCTATGACGGCCTCTACCTGGACATTCATGGAGCCATGAGTGTACAGGGCCTTGACGATCCCGAGGGTGATCTCATTACCCGAATCCGGCAGGTGGTGGGTTATAAGACCTTACTTTCCACATCCATGGATTTGCACGGTTGTGTCACGAAGCGACTGGCTCAGAATACCGATTTAATGACTTGTTACCGTATGGCCCCGCACGAAGATGCCATGCAAACCAAGGAACGGGCGGTCCAACATTTGCTGGATCGACTGAAAAGTGGAAAAGGAAAACCCGCCTATAAAGCCTGGATTCCGGTGCCGATTCTATTACCCGGCGAGCAAACCAGCACGCGTATCGAACCCGGCAAAAGTCTGTACGCCGAAGTTGCTCCCATTGCCGATCACAACGAAGGTATCGTAGATGCGGGCATCTGGATTAGTTATGCCTGGGCCGATGCTCCGCGAAATCACGGGGTGGTCATGGTAGTAGGTGATGACAAACAAAAGGTAGAGAAATCGGCCGAAAAGCTGGCCAAGCACTTCTGGGAAGTTCGCTCGAAATTTGATTTTGTAGCTCCCGTAGGTACGCTGAACGACGTTCTGAACAAAGCCATCGCCAGTAAGAAAAAACCCTTTTTCATTAGTGACACGGGCGATAACCCCACAGCTGGGGCGGCGGGTGATGTAACCTGGACGATTACCGAAATTCTGAAACGTCCGGAGTTTCAGAAAGCCGACGGCCCGGAGTTAATCTATGCGTCCATTCCTGACCCAGCATTCGTGAAAAAGGCTCAGGGCCTTGGGGTTGGTGGAACCATTGAAGGCACTGCCGGAGCCCTTGTGGATCATCGTTTTGCTAAACCCGTTGCTTTGAAAGGAACGATTGAATCCATCGTCGAAGGCGACCGCGATGCCGTGGTGGAAGTGGTGGTCAAAGTGGGCAGCGTTCATGTCATTGTTACCCAAAAACGCAAACCTTACCACAAAGAAAAGGATTTTGAACGCCTCGGGCTGAAGCCCCGTGAAGCCGATATAGTGGTGGTAAAAATCGGTTATCTCGAGCCAGAGTTATACCACATGCAGAAAGACTGGATCATGGCTTTAACGCCCGGTGGGGTCGATCAGGATTTGTATCGCCTCCCCTACAAACACATTCAACGCCCCATGTATCCGCTCGATAAAGACATGAAAACGCCGGATTTATCGGCCCAATGGATTCCGGTCTCCGGGAAATGATCCGATGGATTACGTCTTCTTTCTCCCTAAACTACCTCACGTTGACAAAGACCATTCATTTGCCAGCGTGAGGTAGTTTATCAAAAAACGAATAAGATGTTATATACCTGAAAAGTCGCTGGTGAAGACACCAGCCACGGGAATAGAAAATCAAATTAATATTGCACTTCCATGCTTAATCTAACCATTCCAAATTTATTGAAAGGTTACATAAAAAGTGGCTGGTGAAGACACCAGCCACGGAAGATGAAATGAAACCAAAGGTCGGTTACTCCGCTTCCACAAAGCGATTTTCAAACTTCTGATACTGCCGCTCAAACTGACCTTCGTAGGCTTTCGCGAGCTTTTCCTGTTTGGCTTCCTGCAATTGCTGCACGATTCGATTCATCTGAAACAGGTTTAGACGGATATCTTCCCGGTCGCCGCGGGTAGCGTAGTAATAATTCAGGTTTTCATCGCAACGCTGCATTATTGTACGGGCCATTTGTAGGGCTTTCTGCGTTTCCCCCACGGCCATCAGCGGCCCAATAAAACTAACCGAGACCTGGTCGTAGGGCAGCGAACGGTCGGGCATAACTTCCAGGCAACGGTTTAGGGCCGCTTTAGCCGTATCGAGTTTACCCTCCTGAATAAGCTGGGTGGATAGCCGGTAAAAAGCCAGCCGGGCTGAAACCACCGGAGCTCCGCGAATGGTATCATCGTAATACACATCGGGATTACTCATTTCACGCCACGACATTTGATTCATCATTTTGTTATACATGATATCCGTGTTCACAAATCCGTCGGCAGCTCCCTTCACTTTAAACGGCATCAGCCGATACGCGTATCCTTCCAGCTGCATGTATTCTTTCAGACCCAGGTAATTAGCCGAGGCCAGCGTTGAGGCAAAATAAACCGGACGCTTAAACTGGTTCTGAGCGATAATATCCAGCTGAATGAGTCGGTCCTTAATGAGATCGCCCGTACCGATATCCCAGGTCATGCGGTCTTCGGTGAACAGGGGTTCCATCCCTTTGGCAATCACGCCCGACTTCTGAATCGTATCCCGATCCAGTTTCAGGGAAAAAATTCTGGAGGGTAGTGTATTCAGCGAGCCAATGGTCGTTTCCACCTGAATGGCGGGATTGTTTTCCTTGACCAGTTTCAGGTATTCCACCAGATCAATGCCTTCTTTCACGTTCGGATGTTCTGAAAACATAATCTGATCGTTAATACCTTTCCGGTAATTATCCATCTCCAGTGAAATGGGCAAGGGCTGAGAGCCATCGGCTTTTTCCTTCATCTGCTGAATGTACCATTCGGTTCCGAGTAAGGATAAACAACAGACCCGAACGTCCTTCCGAAAGCCTTCGACTTCCTGCACGTACCAGAGCGGAAAGGTATCGGTATCTCCACCCGTAAACAGAATGGCGTTGGGAGCACAGGAATTTAGCAGATTCCGGGCAAAATCAGCCGCCGCGTACCGATGGGAACGGTCGTGATTATCCCAGCTTTTCGCCCCCATCAACACCGGAACCGTTAAGGCCAGCACGCCCGCCAGCGAAGCCGACAGCAGGGGTTTCCGGGACACGTTCTGTACCAGCTGCTGCAGGGCTATAACACCCAGGCCCGCCCAGAGAGCGAAGAAATAAAACGAACCCGCGTAGATATAATCCCGTTCACGGGGTTCGACGGGCGGAGCATTCAGAAAAAAGACCAGAGCCAGACCCGTCATCAGAAAAGCCACGGCAACCACCAGCCCGTCTTTTTCCCGCTTCATGAACTGGATTCCAAAACCCAGTAAACCCAGCAGCAGCGGCAGGTAATAGAAGTTATCGTGGCCTTTGTTGGTTCGGATGCTTTCGGGTAAATCCACGCTTTTGCCCAGTCGCGGATACCAGTCGGCCCAAAGTACATCACTTTCACGGCCCACGAAATTCCATAGGAAATACCGCATATACATGAACCCCATCTGATGACTGAACATGAACTGGAGATTCTGGGCAAAGGTGGGTTTGAGGTATCGAGAAGGGTCCGCAGGGTCTTTTCGTAAACCTACGGATGCCGCGTATAACTCATCGTGGCCGGGCTGATTGGAACCTAACCGCGGCAGGAAAGTCAGCTGGTCTTTTTCCCAGATGTAAGCGGGTTCGTAATCGTAGATCTTATATCGGTTTCCCTCCTGCTTGTATTGCGGGGTGCCGCGTTTAAAATCCGTTACCCGGGCCGTAAACTGCGGCCCATACAACAGCGACCGACTGCCGTACTGATCCCGGTTGAGGTAATGCAGGTAATTAATGAGATTGGAAGGATCGTTCTCGTTAATCGGCGGATGGTAGTTGGAGCGAATGACAATCGACGTGTACGAGCCGTAGCCAATCATAATGAAAAGGACGGATAACAGAGCCGTACTGAGCAGGGATTTCTGCCGCTTCTGGGTGAAGTAAATGCCGTAACTCAGGAGTCCAGTAAACAGAATCAGGGTTACCCAAACGCCGGAATTAAAAGGTAAGCCTAGGGAGTTAACCAGAAAACGATCCGCCGCGAACATGATAGCTCCCAGACCGGACAATAACCCACCGTTAATAAAACCCAGAATGAATACCCCGGCCATCATCGCCAGCACGCTCTGAAAAAAGGATTGATCCGGCTTTTTGCGGTAATAATAGATCAGGGCCAGGGCCGGAATAATGACGAGGTTAACCAGGTGAATCCCAATGGAAATGCCCGTCAGGTACGCCACCAGAATGATCCAGCGATTGGCGGTGGCTTCGTCTTCAATCAGCTCCCAGCGAAGCATAGCCCAGAAAACCAGAGCCGTAAAAAAAGACGAAAGGGCATAGACTTCCGTTTCGACGGCCGAAAACCAGAAACTATCGCTAAAGGTATAGATCAGGGAACCCACCACACCCGCTGAAAAGATACCAATGGCTTCGCTGCTGGTTAGCTGCTCCGATGTTTTCCCGACTACTTTTCGTCCCAGTAAGGTAATCGTCCAGAACATGAAGAGAATGGTAAAGGCACTGGCGAGCACGGAAACCATGTTAATCCAGTACGCCACCTGCGTGACATCCTTACCCGCCAACAGAGAGAACAGTCGGCCAATGATCAGGAAAATGGGGGCTCCGGGCGGGTGCGGCACCTGAAGTCGAAAGGCACAGGAAATGAATTCGCCGCAATCCCAGAAACTCACGGTCGGCTCGATCGTGAGGGCGTAGGTAAGGAGAGCAATGCCAAAAACCAGCCACCCCAGCAGGGTGTTTGTTCGTAGAAAGTTTTTCATAAAGTAGAGTTAATCTGATCGGTTAAAAAAAGGCTTACTAAAAGCACCGAAAGTATAACTCTACTTTAAAGCATTAAAAATCAGAACGTTAATAGTTGTTAAGGGAAGTGTTAAAAGTTGTTAGAAATGGCGGATTGTAAATCCTTTACAGAGGGCTTTCGGATTGCAAATCCGAAAGAGCATACTACAATAGTCACGTAGCAAACGTAGAGACATCGATTGATCGCGTCTGGTCTCCTCCGCTGTTCTGGATTTGCAATCCAGAACCAGTCTGTTAAGGATCTGTGATCCGTAGGTGGAGATTATAAATCTCAAACCGATCACTTTCGGATTACAAATCCGAAAGAGCGAATTAACTGAAAATGTTTTTCAAAAAAAGTAGCTGGTGTATCCACCATCCACGACAGCAAATTATTACTTCACCTCATTCCTCGGATCAGCTACGCTTTTAATCAGGTATTCTTTCGGCGGTTCGGCTCCCAGCAGATGCCGCACAAAGTAATCCCAGCGGCGACGCATCATGTAATTGGAATACGCTCCGAACCCGTGACGACTGTTGGGAAAAATCACCAGATCGTAATCCTTATTCGCTTTTTCCAACGCTTCCACTACCAGCAGAGTGTTATACGGCGGCACGTTATCGTCCATCATCCCGTGAGCGAGCATGAGCTTGCCCTTCAGATTCTTCGCGTGTACCTGATTGGCCTGATTTTCGTAGTTCGACTTCCCGTCTTTACCTTTCGTTTCCAGACCAATGTACCGCTCACCCCAGTCGTCTTCGTAGTTGCGGTTATCGTGGTTACCCGATTCTGAAATACCTACTTTAAAGAAATCCGGATACACGAACATCGCACAGGCCGTGGCAAAACCGCCGCCTGAATGCCCCCAGATGCCTACTTTACTGGTATCCATGTACGCGTACTTCGAAGCGAGTTGCTTAATCGCTGAAATCTGATCGGGCAGCGTATTTTCAGCCATGTTTCCGTAACTCATGTCGTGGAAACTCTTCGAACGTTTGGGGTTACTGGTTCCTTCCAGTTCCACCACAATAAAGCCCAGTTCGGCCAGAGCCTGGTTATCCCGGCGGGAAGCCGCAAAACCCCAGTTACCCACGCTTCCGCCCTGCGGACCGGGATAGATGTAATCAATCACCGGATACTTTTTAGCAGGATCAAGGTTAGTTGGCGTATAAAGTAACCCGTAAACATCCGTTTTCCCATCGTGAGCTTTTGCTGAAAACGGAATCGGAGCTTTCCAGCCCGCTGCCTTCAACCGCGTAACATCCGTCTTTTCGAGTGAAGCGATTAACTTGCCGCTGGTATTTCGAACCGTCAGAACGGAAGGCACATCGGGCTGAGCGTAAAGATCGCTGAAGTAATTCCCCGAAGGCGAAAGCGAGATCTGGTGAGTACCCGGCTCGGGCGTTAGGGAAACCAGATTTTTTCCATCAAAACCTACCTTATACAAATGAGCGAAATACGGGTTACCCGCCTCTTTGCCCCCGGCCATGAAGTAAATGGTTCGGTTTTTCTCGTCTACATTCGTCAGGTTTAATACCACCCAGTCACCTTTGGTAATCTGATTTTTCAGTTGTCCGGTCGTGGCATCGTAGAGGTACAAATGCCCCCAGTTATCCCGCTCGGAGTACCAGAGGAATTCCTTCGTTGTAGGCAGATATCGCCAGCTAATGGCAGTCTGACCGGATTCAAACTGGGTAGGTGACGTTTCACTGAACACCTCCCGGACGGTACCCGTCGCGGCGTCGGCAATGCGTACTTTTTCCTGCTTGTGATCGCGGGAGGTAGACACAAAGGCCAGTTGCGAAGCGTCCTCACTCCACTGTACATCACTCAGTTCTCCACCCCGACTGATGTCATCGCCCAGCGTCGAACGGTGGGGATCCGGACTTACCTGCAATCGAACAACTTTCGGGTTTTCGACTTCGATAATGACCCGGTGAATCATCGCAATGGCACTGTCGCCGGGCAGAGGATACTTCCAGGCTTCGAGCGTCGGATGACCTACATTCGTCGTAGCTAGATACATGTCACCCACGGCCCGCTCATCCTGCTGAAACGTAGCAATTTTTCTGGAATCCGGCGACCAGAGCACAATCGCCCGGTCCGAGTGTTTCCAGCCCGCGTTATCCGTGGCGTAGCCGAAATCTTTTATCCCATCTTTGGTAAGCTGGGTCAGTTGGCCCGTGCCGAGGTCCCGGAGCCAGAGGTTATAATCCTTGATAAAAACGGCTTTTTTGCCATCGGGCGACAGCGTTTCATTCCGGTCGGCCCGACTCTTCGGAGCTTCCCCCGCCGTAATCTGATACGATTTCAGATCACATTTCCAGGACTTGCCAGCCGCCGAAAACGTAATAAATTTCTCATCCGGCGAGTACGCAAACTCCTGAAAAGGTAGCATCGAAGCTGTGTAAGTTTTACCCGTCAGTGCCGAAAGGCTTTCGGCCAGCTTCTGATGGTCGAAGGCAGGCGTACGCGTTCCTTTGGCGGCTTGAACCAGAATAAATTCGCTACCCTGAGTGGTCAGGTTCCGGTACCAGAAACGGTCGCCCGAAAGCCACGTGGGTCGTCCCGGCAGATTATCTACGTACTGTTGCGTTGCCGTCAGGAAACGTTCCGCCCGGGCGTAGTCCTGCGTCGTGACGACGGGCCTTTGCTGAGCGTAAACACTACCGGACAGTAACACCGGCAGCAGAAAAGTACTCCATGATTTCATACAGTGGGGAAAAGAATGTTTGGTACATGATGAAGTTACTGACGCAAAATACGCTTTTCTTAAAGAATTCAGGTTCAATTAATAGATGAAACGGCCTGATTCATCGGAAGCTCATTTATATTGTTGGATCATCAACTCGTACTTCCCATGACTTCCCAACCCATCCGGTATCTGATAGCGGCCCTGCCCCCCGAACCCATTTTCGAACAGGTCTGGTCTTATAAACGTTATGTAGCCGATACGTATGGAAGCCTTCGGGGGATGCGGGTCTTGCCGCATATTACTTACCTTCCGCCTTTCACGATTCCTGAGTCATCTATAGAACTAGTGGAGCAAGGTCTTGCTGGACTCATGCAATCGTTTCAGGCCGAAACGATCAGCCTGAAGGGGTTTGGGTATTTTCCAGGAAAGAAAAGTCATGTCATTTACATAGCTGTTGAAAAGACGGAACTCATGCAACAGCAGTATGCAGAGTTAATAGCGTATGTAGTCCAACACGCACTCGTGCCAGCATCCCAACTTCGACCCACATTCACCCCTCATCTGACCATTGCTTACCGGGATTTAAGCGAAGAAAAATTTCAGCTGGCCTGGCCTTACTTTAAAGATCGCCCTTTTTCAGAAACCATGCGTTTGAATCACCTCTGGTTGTTGAAGCACGAAGGGAAAGGCTGGGAACCAATGACCCGGTTTGATTTTGGGGGGTAATGCATTTCTGATTATATAGAAACTCCCCCGCTGTCATCCTGAGCGAAGCGAAGGACCTTGCTGGTCATTCAGACAACTCTCCAGCAGGAGAGTATCTTTCAACTTTAAGCAAGGTCTCTCCATACGGTCGAGATGACAGAACGGGGACAGGTCGTTTGCATTACCCTCTCCCGCTGTCATCCTGAGCAGAGCGAAGGACCTTGCTGGGCATTCAGATGACTTTCCAGCAGGAAAGTGTCTTTCAACTTTAAGCAAGGTCTCTCCCTACGGTCGAGATGACAGAGCGGGGGCAGGTCGTTTGCATTACCCATCTGTTCCAAGGAATCCTATAAAAATCCTATTTCGTAACAATCCGCACCGGTCCCAGTAATCCCGCCTTCAGCAAAGGTTTGCCTTCCAGCCGGAAAGGAGCGGTGGTATTCGTTAATCGCTGCTTTTCGGGTAACCGCTGATCACCGATGAGTCGATTGGCCCAGGTGTTGCTTACTTCGATGCTGAGCTGATTTTCGCCCGCTTTGAGGTAAGGCGTTAACTCCACCTGATAGGGATACGTCCAGGCTACGCCGCAGGAGTTGCCGTTGAGTTTTACCTCGGCCACATTCGCGACTTTGCCTAAGTCCAGCCAGAAGCGACCTTTTTCGGCAGACCACTGGAAGGTTTGCTGATACGTAGCCGTACCGGAATAATAGCGAACGGCCGAATCTGCGTGTTTGCTCCAGTCGCTTAACGTTGCGAACGCCTGCGGTTGAGCCGGGCCGCCGAAGGCTGGATCAAACTGTACCTGCCAGGGCTGATCGAGTACTTGCCTGGGTTGCGATCCCTTCCAGTTTTGTCCCGTTGAAGTGAGCTTTGCCGCAGGTTTCCGGAAGATGACAAATACCGAAGCATTCGGCTCCAGACGAAGGGTTAATGCAGTACGATTCTGCTCAATGTTCCACTGCGAAGCATCCATCAGCTCATCCGTGACGGCATTGTACAACTCCGGTATCTTTCCTTTCACCCGAAAGGATACGGAAATTTCACGAGCTTTTTCCTGCTGATTACTAATGAAATACAAATCCATAGTGGACGTACGGCGGTGCGTCCAGGCGAGGTCCCGGGCGTAGCTCCCATCCGATTCGCTGAAATCAATGTCCCGCTCGATTCCTAAGGATTGGAAAGACTCCAGCTCGTAGGGTAACTGCAACACCTGCCCTTTGCCGAATTTCTTCACCACGATTCCTTTTTCCATCGCGAAGCGTCCTTCCCACAGGTCATTGTTCACCTCTTTGACGCCCTTCCCCGCCGGGAACAAGGCCTGATCTTCCATCAGAAGCGTGGCTCCGGCCTTCACTAAATCAGTCAGCTTCTGAGCCGTCTCGGGTGTTACGTAGGGCTGATTGACGTTCAGGGGATGTTTACCCGGTACGACGATCAGTTGATACTCCGCTCCGGGAGCAAAACTCACGCCCGAGCCTTTGGCTTTCGCCAGCGTTTGCAGAGCATCCGCACTGAAGGAATCGTAGGCATAACCCCGCAGGGGATCAACCCAGTTTTCCGGATCAGCCATGTTCGCGGAATGCGAAACGCCCATGGGCTTGATTCGTAAAGGTTCGCCTGCGTTCGCTAATCGCTGAGTTTCGGCAGTTACTCGTTCTTTCCCGAAAATTCCGGGTAAAAAGGGAACCAGACGGTCGGGTAATACCGAACGGCGGGGCAGATCGTCGCCCGTAAACACGGCAATATCCGCTACGGGTTTTCCCAGTTGTAATAAGGTCTGGCAACGCTCGGCGTAATCCACCCACGCCCGACCGGGTTTCCACCAGGTCTGATCGCGTTGGAAGTATAAACCCACGCCGTCGAGCGTCATACCCGGTTTCCGGTCCAGCCAGGGGTTATGCGAGAATACGTGATAGACCAACTTATTAATCCCCAGAGCATAATTCCGATCCTGCAAGGTTTTCAGCATACCGGGATGTTCGGACCAGTCCATTCGCACGGTGGTGAAGCCTTCGGCCTGAACGATGTTTTTCCCGTAAATATGAGCCGCCGAAGTCGCATCGAGCATATCATTGGGTTTGTCGTGCGTGGGGCTATTCAACCAGAATTCGCCCATGGGAATATCGACTTTCCGGTAGTGAGCCAGTCCGTCACTGGTCATCGTCGGAGCGATACTTTCCGCTGAAAACCGGACGCCGTGCTGTTTGGCTAAAGCGGACAGAGTCGTGTAAAACTTGTCCACGACCAGCTCCGCTACCGTCCTTCTCACATCATATATCACCTGTTCAGAGGCCTCGACCGACTCCAGCGGAATGCCCGCCAGCACGGGCAGGTACGGAATCAGATCATAGCCCCGACGTTTTTTAAATTCTTCGGGAAAGGTAACCGACCAATTCTGACTGCCGCACTCCCAGCTATCGACGTGTAATACCTTTAACACCTCCTTGCTCAGCTGCGAACCAATCTGTTTCTGAGCCTCGGCAAACCAGCTATTAAACTGAAGCGTAATGGCCTCGGGATTAAACTTATCGCACTCCAGTCCTTTGCCTCCACCCGCCGTTGCGTTGGTATGCCCCGTGGACGTATGGCCCATGCGGATGATCGTCCAGTTACCCGCCGGTGCCTGCCAGTTCAGACGTCCATCCGGCTCGACTGACTTCGTCAGGTTGATGATTTTGTTCATGGGAACACATAAATCTGTCGAAATCTGCTGGTCCGTCGAACGCGGACTTACCCGCCAGACTAAGGCCGATTTTCCTTCGAACTGATGAATTTTAGGTTCGGAAGAAAGGAACAGTCCGGTTAGTTTGAGAGTTGGTTTCCACTTGGCCGCGTCCAGATCTTCCGAGCCGGGTTCGGAGCCTTTTTTATCGTAGGTAAAGCGGAAATAGCGGGCCGTCGTGGCCGGAATGGCATGCGTAACGTCAGCATCGGTATCCTGCCAGCCGTGACGCGGTGGCTGGAGCTGCGTCACCCGCCGAAAGGTTTTTCCGTCGTCACTCGCTTCAATGTTCAGTCGATGAGCCTGTACGTTGTTCCCCGGTGTTTTTACCAGAAGTGAACGCAGGGTAAAGGGTCGTTCATAGGCATACTGAATCCAGCAAAGCGTGTCACTGCGAAAACTCTGCTTATTCGCCGGATCCAGCAAAAACTGCGGGTTATTCCCTTGCTGGCTGGACGTAATCACCGGCATTTGCGGTTCGGAGACTTGCGTAGGAATGGCAAATACGGCAATATCCCGGTAATACTTTTCAATCGTTTCGGGTTGCGGTAATGTCCCGGAAAATGGCTGATTTTCCTTCACGGAAACCGTCGCATATACTACTTTCTGCATGGATAATTCCGGCGTAATCCAGGGTCCACCCGCCAGAGCGAACCCATCGCTGACGTGCATGCCCATATCCAGCCCGAGGCGTCTGGCTTCCTGCATGGAATGTCGCACCATCTCCCACCAGCGGGGCGTCAGCTGAACGGCCGTCGGGGTATACACCGGCGGATTTTTCGGTCCCTGAATGGGCATGAGGTACGCCCCACCGATTCCCGCCTGTTTCATTGCTTCCAGATCGGCAGTAATGCCTTCTTTAGAGACGCCTGCCTGCATCCAGTACCAGAATACCCAGGGCTTCGCGGAGGCGGGCGGATCGGGTACCAGTTTTTTCAGTCCGCCGCCCGTTTGAGCGAAACTGGTGGTTATTGCTGAGAATAAGAGAACTACGGAAAAGCGTTTAAATCTCATATACAGGCCGCTGCCAGCTTTTTCGCTGGCAGCCTCGGTTTAGTAAATGCTAAGCTCATGCCGCCAGCATTTCCTCTGGCAACCGTGGCGATTTTTTGTAGGAACAAGGCTTCCCGAAAAGTTGCGTGACTCCCGGTTTTTAAACTTTCGGCAAGTTTGAACCATGGGTTTTCCCGATTTATACCTCTGCCAATTTGATCTAATACCGCCCTGTTTCATGTTACCAGCAAAAAAGCTGGCAACGGCGTAGCAGGCTTTTAGTTATTCAAAATTTATTGACTAACCAACTCAATCTCTGCTCCCTGTAACCCCTCCGCCAAAGCTTTCAGGCGGATGCTTCCGGCTTTTTCTTTCGTTTGAATAATGGCCAGACACAAGCCATTGTAAGCCCGGTGTTGCGGTGCCTGGAAAGACTCCATACTGGCCGGAAAACCATTATCGGCTCCAGCCAGACTTCCTTCTCCTTCCACTTCAAAGTGAATCAGGTGGCCCGCATCCGGGATGAGATTGCCTTTTTCATCAAGTACCCGAACCGTAACAAACGATAGATCCCGACCGTCGGCTTTCAGAGCTTTGCGGTCGGCTACGAGTTCAATTTTAGCAGCTTTGCCAGCCGTATGAATTTCCCGGGTCAATATGGTTTTTCCATTTTTCCGGGAAACGGCTTTCAGCGTTCCCGGCTCGTAAGTAAGACGCCATTGTACGTGTAACTGATCTTCCGTTTTCTGCTTTGCTCCGAGTGATTTTCCATTCAGGAATAACTCCACCTCATCGGCCTGATTATAATACGCCCAAACATCGACGGTCTGATTTTTGGCCCAGTTCCAGTGCGGAAAGAGGTGCACCATAGGTTTATCCGTCCATTCCGACTGATACAGGTAATAAACGTCTTTCGGGAAGCCTGCCAGATCAATGATGCCGTAATACGAACTTCGGGCGGGCCAGGCGTACGGGTGCGGTTCGCCCAGAAAATCAAAACCCGACCACACAAAACAGCCGGCCAGATGCGGATATTTCTTGGTTACCTTCCAAACGTCTTCGTGCGTCGACCCCCAGTAGGCAATGACATTATCGTAAGCCGAAGCCGTTAAGCCCATGTTTCCTTCCACAAACTTAGACCGTCCGTTGCGGGGCCAGAGCTGAATGGAATCGGAAGGCATCAGGTAATCCCCCCGCGTTTGCAGGCCCGAAACGGTTTCAGAAGCGAGGAATAACTGGTTAGGAAACGTTTTCGGAAAATCGGCGTAGGCTTCGTGTTTGTAATTGAAGCCCAGTAAATCGAGAGCTTTGGACTGATAGATAAAGTTTTTTTCGGGAATGTTTTCCGTTAACGCCGACGTGACGGGGCGAGTCGCATCCAGATTTTTCACGATCTGCACGAGTTCTTTGGTAATCGTCGTCCCCGTCGAATCGAACTGCTCGCGGATTTCATTACCGATGCTCCACATGATAATGGAAGGGTGATTGCGGTCGCGTTTCACCAGATCTTCCAGATCCCGGCGGTGTTCGGAGTCCCAGAAAATGGAATAGTCTTTGCTGGATTTTTTCTTCTTCCACATATCAAAAGCCTCGTCCATGACCACAAAACCCATGCGGTCACATAAGTCCAGAAATTCGGGAGCGGGCGGATTATGAGCCGTTCGAATGGCATTACATCCCATCGCTTTCAGCAGCTCCAGCTGACGTTCCATGGCCCGCACATTCACCGCCGCACCCAGTGCCCCCAGATCGTGGTGCAGACAAACCCCGAGGATTTTCATCGGCTGGCCGTTGAGTGAAAAGCCGGTTTTCGAATCAAAGTTAAAAAAACGCACCCCAAACGTTATTTCCGTCTGATCGACTAACTGCTTCTTTTGAAAAAGCTGCGTGCGAAGGGTATAGAGGTAAGGTTTTTCAACGGACCAGAGCTGAGGCTTACTGAGTTTGAGCGTAATCGGACTTTTGAGATTTCCTGACTCCTGCGACTGGACTACGTTGCCGCTGACATCCAGAATGGTTTGAACGAGACGATCTCCGCCCGTCGCCTGACTTAGCACCCGAACCTCTGCTTCCTTCGTAGTTACTTTAGGAGTGGTTACAAAAACGCCCCAGTGGTTGATACGAGCGGCCGAGGTCGTCACCAGTCGCACGTTTCGGTAAATGCCCGACCCCGTGTACCAGCGGGAATTGGGCTGAGCCGAGTTATCCACCCGGACGGCAATAATGTTGGCTTCATTCCCGAATTTAAGGTATTGAGTCAGTTCATACTGGAAGGAACTATAACCACTCGGACGAACGCCCAGCGAATGGCCGTTAATCCAGACTTCGCTATTGCGATGCACACCGTCGAATTCAATGAAAACCTTTTTGTTTTTGGACGTGACCGGAACGGTAAAGCTCTTGCGATACCAGCCCGTTCCGGTGGGTAAGGCTCCGCCCTGAGTGGTAGTAAGATGGTCTTTGCTGAAGTCTCCGGCAATGCTCCAGTCGTGCGGCAGGGTTACGGACTGACTTTTAGGGTGACGGAAACCAGCTTCTCTGGCCTCCGGTACGTCCGCAAGTATAAAGGTCCAGTCTTTATTAAAAGACTCCGTTTGTCGGGGTGAGGGCTGGGCGTACGTCTGAAAAGCTACCAGCAACGAAAAAAAGAATACGTATTTCATACCAGTACCCCGGATTTCATCCGGGGCTGTTTAAATGGAAGCCCTCCGGGCTTATTCGGCCAACATCGGCCTAAGACGGGAGGGCGTGAATGTGATGAGCCCCGGATGAAATCCGAAGACGATCCGGGAATCTATCGATTCTTACTAGTTCTTAAACTCCTTTTCGCTCTTGCCTACTTCTTTCGAAGTGGCCACGGCAATGCCCCGCTGGTCTTTTTTGTTGACCGCACAATAGAAATGATACACGATGCCTTTATGCTTGAGAACAAACGACTTATGAGCATATAATTCGTCGTAAGGCTCGGAGGGTTCGACCAGATTCGGCCCCGTCCAGTCGGTCCAGTGTACTAAGTCTTTCGAGGCCGCGAAACGATTGAACCCTTTGGCTTTCTGATCTTTCCAGAAGGCTCCGAAATAAAACATCACCCAGGTATCCCCCATTTTTTGCAGCACGGCATCGCCCGTAATGCCTACCGGATGCTGTAAGACGGGTTCGGCCCCGAAGCGTTTCCAGTGTTCCATGTCATCCGAAACGGCCATGCCGATGCGTTCAAACCAGCGGGTTTTGAGGTTATTCTTTGCGGAATCGCCGTTGGCGTTGTAATACATTACAAAGCGGTGTCCGGTGAGCTTCTGCGGGTCTTCGATGACCGAACTTTTGAATAACTTCCGGTTTTCCCACCAGCGGGTATCCGGGTCTTTGGCCGTAAAAATGGGTTGGGCCGAACGTTGCCATTCATGCACCTGGGTAGGCTCTTTCGTCGTATGAGCCATTCCGATGGATAAATCTCCGGCTTCGTACCCCCGGGCTCTGCCACCGAAATACGACATCCAGTATTTGTTCTGATAGGGCTTCAGCTCGTAACTGCCGCCCCATTTCGTATCCTGTAAAGCGTTGTAACCTGCTTTCTGATTGGCATCCCAAAGCGTGGTATCCGAGGAAAACGACATCAGGCGACCTTTCTTTTCCCAGTGTAACAAATCTTTACTTTCCGCCAGCCAGGTTTCGTAGCCACGCCCGTCGTACAGGAGATAGGTCATGTACCAGTTTTTACCTTTTCGAAACACCGTCGGACAGTCCATCTTTTGGGATTCCTCGTCAGGAATGACCACCAGACCGTATTTATGGGGCGTTTTTACTTCTTCGTAGATCTGTTGCATTTCCGAAGAGGAAACATCGGTTTTCTGGGCAAAAACGGAGGTAACCAGAAGAGAATATAATAGAATCAGAGGCGTACGAATCATGGAAAAGAGACTTGTTTTGTCCAGCTAGTTCTTTGAACTTTACAAAACTATTCCCACCAGCGGATAGAATCGTCTACCATTTTTTCTAAAGATTGTAGGAAGTTGGCTTATTGATTTTGCACTGGCAGGAAGGAGAGAAACTTTCCGAAGATTATCTCTATGTCAAACAAAAAAGCCCGCTTAAAGCGGGCTTTTTTGTTTGACAGGCCTTAATTACTGAACGTTAATATTCATATTCGTAGCGACGTGAGCGTTGAATTCGTAACCAGCAGGCACTTCGGCATTTTTACCCTTCATTGTTAAGAATAGCACGCAAACGGCGATTCCCAGTACAATGGAAAGCGTCTGTTTGTCTTCACCTTCCTGGTACAGATTACCACCCGTCAGAAATACCTCCTGTTGATCAACCGACGGCACTGATTTAATCTGAATTTCGACAAAGCCTTCCTTTCCCAGGCCTTTTGCTTTTTGAGCACGCATTACCTGTCCTTTCGCAATGGATCCAGCGGCAATTACTACTTTATCATCCACTTTAACATCATATTTTACCCGCAGATCAACAATTTGTCCAGGTATTACCTGGTCCGATCGAATCATAGACATCGTTTCTACGGGAATAGGCGTACCCGCATTCAGTATTACGTCGCCATTCCCACGCATCTGGAAAGACATACAGGTACAGCAAATCAATAATAGTAAAGCAACATACTTTACGCAGGCTGATTGGTAGATGGACTGAATCATAAGAAAAAGGTTATAGGTGAGAATTAAATTGAAGTTTGCGAACGATATTTTCTTTCCGTTTTTCATTAAAACGTTTCGTGCTCTTGATGGCACCCGTAATATTTCCCAGGTAAAAACTTAAATTAAATACACCCGTCAGAGCGGCCATTCCATAGTTTTCTTTTTTCAAATTCGAGTAGGTAGCGAACGTTAGCAGGCCATTCATGATGAATGCAGCCACTGCGGTTTGTTTATGCCCGGCGTACCAATAACCCGCTCCCGGAATAATAGATATAGCTCCGGCCAGGGCAGGACTGCGAAACCGCATTTTTTCGGCTTCACTGAGTAAAACAATTGCTGATTTAGAAGGATTTACGTAATTATCAAATCCGGAAAGAAGACGATACGTTTCAGCAGAGGCCTGCCAGTTGTGTTGTTTAGCGTAGAGTAGTGCCTGCAATGAGAGTAATTTAGGCTTGGCCGGGCATGACTGGCATTGAATCAAGGCTTTATTAACCAACGCATTAGCCTCCGCATAGTTGGCTAATTTTTCCTGTACCAAAGCCACCTGATACAGTAGTTCAGGTTCATTTTTAAATAAACCTGGGGCTTTGGTTTCGTATTCAAAAATGGCTTTTTCGTAGTGCCCTAACGCGTGAAGACATATGATCTTATTGATAAACAGTTCGTTACCAGTGATTTTCCGTGTATTTTCTACGCGTATAATTTCCAGAAGAGCCTCCTGATAATATTCATTATTGATTAGATTTTTAATCAGTTTTAACGTAGAATCCGGCTTACTTAAGTCTGTATACGCGTAAAAATATCGGTTTCCTGTATACTCCAGATTTCTGGGAATTGTATCGTAGACTGGATAATCAATGTATTTAAATCCGCTCTTATTTAAGGTTAAAGCGTAGTAATCCCGGTCGTGTCCACACCGTAACAATCGATCCGAAGTGAGTAGAAAAGCTTCGGTAAATGAGGTTTCCTGAAATACTTTAAGTCCATAGTTCGAACAGCTGGGATACATAGGACATTCATGCCCCCGAATACCACTGATCTGTTGCTGATAAAGAGAAATATAGTCTGTCACTGAAGATTCTTTCTTTCGATTTTCATTAAAGAAAGAATAAGATTGTTTTAACTTTTGTCCATCAGAAAAGTACGTAAATGCTTGCCCATTTACTTGTATACCTAAACATATAAACGCTAAAATAAGTATTAATTTATTCATATGGCTGACTATTCAAGTCGAGGCCAAATATAAAATCATTTCTTAAACCTAATTAATTACCTATCCTTTATAATCTATGTTTTAACTAATCTTAACGATAAGGCGTAGATTTTTATTTTCTACTATAATTTCTACACTTCTACTTATCATTCCCGATACATAAATAAAAAATTAACCGTGTCTTAACCATACATCTGTACATGTATAGTAAAAGACACGGTCCGCTAATGGTTGAAGTTCTCAGTCTATTTTTGAACGGAATTGATAGCTCCCGGACCCTACTTTTATTTTTACTTTTCCTTTTTCCACCTGTATGTCCTGTAATGCCTTTCCTTCACCTTCTTCGCTTAGAGACGCTGGTAATTGAGTAGGAAAGTAGAGGATAGCCGTCGTATTCGCCGGAATTTCTACCCGGAGTTCCAGCGTATCCCCTGACTTTTTCCAGTCGCTGATAATCAGGCCATACGGAGATTCATACGTGGCTTTGGCATGCGTAACCTCTCCCACCGGTTGGGGTTCAATCACAATTTCCCGGAAGGCTACTGATGATTCCTGTTGCTTAATTCCGGCCAGTCCGGCGTAAAGCCATTCCATCAAATGCCCAAGCATGAAATGATTATTCGAAGAGGTAGGTAACGCTTCCCAGGATTCCGTTAAGGCCGTGGCTCCCCTCGCAATCTGATAGCCGTACCCCGGCACATCGCTGCGACTGTTCATGTCAAAAATCAAATCGGAGCGTCCGGCCTCTTCCAGTACCCTCAACAGATAGCGATACCCAATATCCCCCGCAGTCAACCCATTGTTGCGACTTCTGATGTCTTTGATCAGGTGCTCAAGTACCGCTGGTTTGTCTGCCTCGTTCACCAGTTTCATGTAAACGGCCATCGCGTTAGCCGTCTGACTATTGGTGGCGTATTGTTTGGTTTTTGAATTAAAAAAGGCTTCGTTAAACGCCTGCTTTACCTGCTCAGCCAGGGTCTTGTATTCTTCTGCATCTTTCGGTTTGTTCAGCAACCGGGCCACTTCCTGAAGAACTGTTAAATCGTAATAATACATCGCCGTTCCGGTCACACCCATGGGAGTGAGCTGAGACGTTCCCGGCGGTTTAGGTCCCAGATCGTACCAGTCGCCTAAGCCCTGGGAAAGAATGTGATTGTTTGCTTTCGTGCCTAAATACTGGACGTACCGCCGCATCATGGGGTAACTGGACGCCAGCTCGTTTTTCTCGCCGTACCACTGATACAGATACCAGGGCACCAGCACGGCACTGCTGCCCCACTCGGGCGAGTCCCGGAAGATGCCGTCCCCCCAGTGAAATTCAACGTATTCTGGAGCGATTTCGGGAATGAGTCCGTTTTCCAGCTGTGAATCTTTCATGTCCTGAATGGACTTTTTCAGCAGCGGAGCAATGTCGTACGGATACCGAACCGAGCTTCCCATGAGGTGCACCTGCTCCAGCCAGCCCAGCTTTTCCCGGTGCGGGCAATCCGTAAACACGCTGGCCATATTACTTTTTATGGCCCAGTCAATCAGCGTATGCGTTTGATTCAACAGCGTATTCGAGCTACTAAAACTGCCCGTCCGGGGAGCAACGTTTCGGGTATGCAAGCCCCGCAGTTCCAGAATTTCGGGCTGCTTACCGGGGTTGCTTTCTTTCGCGGGAACGCCGCCCCGCACCTGCAGGTAACGGAAGCCATAATACGTAAATCGGGGCTGCCAGGTCTCAATTCCCTGACCTTTCAAAATGTATTCGAAGTAATACGGCCCGCCCGTCGTTCGCTGGGTAATTACGCCGTCTTTCAATAATTCAGCGGGGTAAATCCGAACGGTATCACCTTTGTTGCCTTTGACTTTCAGATAAATAATACCCGAAAAATTCTGTCCGAGATCATATAACCATTCACCGGAAGTCGTTTTTCTGATCGATTTAGCCTGAAAAACTTCAGCTATTTTGAGGGGTTCCTGCATCTGAGAAACCAAGGCTGGCGAACCCGTTACCAACAACGGTTTTTTCCAGGCAGCGTCATTAAAACCCGCACTATCCCAGCCCGTTTGTTCCAGTCGGGCGTCGTAGTTTTCGCCGCCGTAAATACTGGAGAAGGTAATCGGTGAGGGAGCCGTTCTCCAGGAATCATTGGTTACGAGATCTTCAGAAGTGCCGTCCTGGTATTCCAGATGCAGGCGACCGATGAGCCTGGGGTACCCAAACTGAACTTTCAGTTTCCGGAAACGTCCTTTCACCGGAGGGATGTAATAAAAGCCATTGCCCAGCATGACTCCGACCACATTTTCACCTTTCACTAACTGATTGGTAATATTAAAAGTGACGTACTGAACCTCTTTGTCATATTTAGTCCAGCCCGGATCGAGGAAGTGATCGCCGACTTTCTGGCCGTTCAGACTCATTTCAAAATGGCCTAATCCTGATACGTAAGCCGTGGCTTTCCGGATGGGTTTTCGAAGAATAAAGCTTTTGCGAAACTGGGGTAAGATATTACTGCCCAGCACCTTGTCTTTCACGTCGTCGCGGGGTAAGGGATTAACCAGCGAATCGGCCAGTTTTTCGTACGCGATCCACCGACTGCCTTTCCAATCGGCGGGAGTTAACAAACCCATTTGCCAGAACGCCGGGGCACTCCATAGGGAAACATGATTCTGATTATCCCAGATTTTCACTTTCCAGTAATACGACCGGGTAGATTGCAGGGCTTTTCCGCGATAACTGATTTGCAGGGAAGAATCGGAGGTTACCTTTCCCGAATCCCAGTAATTCCCCTGATTTCTTCCTAAGGCTTCTTCCGAGTCTGCTACCAGAATCTGGTAGGCCTGCTGCCGAACATTGCGTGCCTCCGAAAGAATCTGCCAGCTTAATGCCGGATTTCTGTTCTCAACCCCCAATGGCTCGGTTCGGTATTCGCAACGCAGGTTCACAACCCGCAGGGATTGGGCGGACAGTGGAAGGTATATCAAAGAAAACAGTACTGATATCAAGAGCAATAGACGCATAGAAAAGCCTTACTTTCATTTTACTCAATACGTTGAGTAAAACACCACAACGTATTAATCAAAATCATAAATAACTAACAACCAGAAACTTACAACGAATAACTAACCACATAGCTCTTTCCTTTCTCAATCGTCAGTTCATACACGCCCGCACTGCCCGAGCGGATGTCTCCCTGCTTACTGGAAGGCTTCTTCCTGCTTTTGAAGCGAAGCGTTCCCGTTCCGGCGGCTCCGGTTACCCTGATTTCTTTGGTACTGCAATACACCTGAATTTCGCCCTGAGCCGTAGGCACCTTGCCTTCCATCCACTGCAAACCACCCAGATTGGGTTCGATGGTGTAAGTTTCGTAATTCGGAGTCGTGGGTTTCACGCCGATGTAATACTTGCCCAGCAGGTAAATCGGACTTGCTCCCCAGGCGTGGCAAAGGCTCTTACCAAACTCCCGACCGTACATGGCATAATGCTCGGCTCCTTTTTTGGAGGGGTTGAATTCTTCCCAGAAAGAGGTGGCCCCGAGCTTGAGCATGCCGCCCCAGTACGCTTTCATTTCCTGCGTTACGTAGGCCTGCTCACCTAAGGCACACAGAGCTTCGAGTTCGTAAAAACGCATGTAAGGCGTCGTGATTTTCGGCACTTGGCTGTTGAGTAATACCTTTTGCTTCACGCCCTGTTTCTGAGCGTCATTCAGGTAATCAAAGAACACGGCGAACATGTTGGCATACCTCGTGACGTGTTGCGTAGGCACGCCATCGACCCGACTGTGCACAAACGCCTGCTTTTCAGCGTTCCAGTAGTATTCGAAAAGTTTACCTTTTACTTCTTTGGCGAGCTGGTTATACTGTGAAACATCGGCAGTATTATTGACGATTCCGGCACAGAGAGCCATCGTTTCCAGGCTCCGGGCGAAGAGTAACTGTTCAAAACTAACTTCTCCTTTCTTGCTCAGGCCTTCGGCCCAGTCGATGAACACCCAGTCACCCGACAGCCCTTCGAGTAAACCGTTTTTATTGCGGCGACCCAGGCAGTAGTCCATCAGGCTTTTCATGCGGGGATAGAATTGCTGAATGAAGGTTTTATCACCCGTAAACTGGTAATAATCGTAGATGCTGATGAACCAGTAAAAGGTATAATCCATGATGGTATTAACGTGAGCCGTGACGGGATCTTTCCCCCGTAAATTCAGCATGGTACGGGTCACTGAAGGCGAATCGAAGAACGAGTAATAATTCATCAGGTAACTCTGGGATGCATCCCCCGACCAGACCCAGCGGTCGCGTTTGATACCGTCGATGAAAAACTCCCGCGTGTTCAGATGCAGCGTATAGAGAGCCACGTCGTAGATTTTATTAATCTCTTCGTCCGAACACCGGAAACTGCCGCGGTTGGTCACGGGCAGGAATTCATACAACATCGAAGCTCCGTCGAGGCTGGTACTCCCCTCCAGCTGCACGTTTACGAAACGGAATGCTTTGGTTAATTCCATGACCGAATCCTTCTTCGCCGACTCAGAAATATCAAGTTCATCCGTCGTCTCGCAGGTTTCCGTCGCCAGAGCTTCTTCTTTTGATTCTCCGTAATAGATTTTCACTTTTCCTGTTCCGGTTAGCCCTTTCAGTTTCAGGAACCCAAAGGTTTCTTTGCCGAAATCCAGAAAGAGGGATTTGGCCTGTTTATCAGCGGCCACGGGGTTTTCTTCTCTCGTATTTAGTCTGAATTGCGAAGGAAGGGAACGCGGGTCGTTGAAATTCCAGGAGCCCGCCTGTAACCAGGTCGTCCCCGACTGATCGGAAGCTTTGCCCGTTTCATCAATCCATTCCTTATCTTCAAAGGTAACCAGCCAGGAAGCATCCGAATGAATGGTTTTTCCGCGAACAAAAATGGCCGGAACATGGGCCTGATTGAAGACTTTCAAACTCAGCTTGTGCTTACCTGCCGGAACGGTCACTCGTTTGGGGTAGCCCGAAAAGGGTTTCCCATCAATCTTGACGTTGTATTGACCTTCCACGAAAATTTCCACTTCCTCAGGCTGAGTCAGGGTGAATTCTTTGTGAAAATCCATGAGGTTATAGTGGCTGTCGAGCTTCCAGAAGGGCGGCATAAACGTGCCCCGTTCCGTGCGACGGTTCTGCATCTGGTTACCCAGCCAGATTTCGTAATCACCCGGATACCAGATCCAGGTGGCCTGAGCGAAGGCTGAAAAATTCATTAATAACAGGCTCAAAAAGAGGAGGTTTCTTTTCATAGTTTTTACGGGTATTGACGCTACTGACTTTGGAGATAGAATCGGTAACTCCAGGCTTACTTTTCTCTAACCAATGCCCACCGCCAGAGAATGTTCTTCGCTTCACTGTGAATGACAGAGTTGAGTAGCTCTCCATTGCAATTGGTGAGGACACCAACCAGGACTAACAAAACCTTTCGCTTACCCCTGGCTGGTGTCTTCACCAGCCATTTTTCACCAAAAGATGATTAATAAATAATAGCCTAATCCACGGCTTTCACTGCTTAATAGACGTACGAAACCGCGTCTTTACCTGAACAGGAGGTATAAGCTCAGCATCGTAATCGTTAAGGCAATCCAGGCAGTCCAGACGTTTCGTGTAGGTTTAATGATTACCTGCCTGGTATCAACCTGATAAATGATTGGGTTTCGATCCAGTAAGGAGAGGATGACGGCTACCAGCATTAAGAATGCAAAAATCAGGAAGGACAAAATCAGGTAATGTGGCCAGAAATCATAGCGGTCGGGGGGAAATACCCACAAATACACGACGCCCAGACCCAGACTGAACACCGAACCGAATGATAAAATCGCGTTAACGGCCAGTCGGGTGGTGCCTTTCCAGAATACGGTTAACAAAAACACCACGGATAAGGGCGGAGCAATGAAGCCTAAGACCGATTGAAATACATCGAAGAGGTTCAGCCCTTTAATGCTGTCAATGGCCAGAGCCATGCCTACGGCAAATACGCAACCCGCAATGACGGTCAGTCGCCCGACCCGAATGAGGTCTTTGTTGGTAGCCGAAGGGTTAATTTTTCGGGCGTAAACGTCCATCGTGAAAACGGTACTCAGCGAGTTCAGCGATGAACCAATCGTTCCCACCAACACTGCGATTAATACAACAATGACCAGTCCATTCAGTCCCGGAGGAAACAGATTCGTCACCATCGTCATATAAGCTTCCGCCGGATCGCTCAGGTTGGGAAAGAGGATGTAACAGAGAATGCCCGGAAGAATAAACAGCGGCAGCGAAAGGATCTTCAGCCAGCCAATAAAGTTGACCCCGAGTTGTCCCTGTTCCAGATTTTTAGCTCCCAGGACGGATTGCACCATGGCCTGATCGGTACAGAAAAAGGCAATGGCCGCTACGGGATACCCTAACAGAATGGCGTACCAGGGATATTTTGGATCGTCAGCCGGGTGAATCAGGCTCCAGTAATCGGCAGGAGCTTTGGCGAGTACGGCTTCCATCCCTCCTACTTTCTGAATCCCTAAAATCGTCAGCGTTAAGGATACGCCAATGAGCAGAAGCATCTGAAAAACGTTCACGCGGGCAATGGCTTTGAGGCCGCCCGTATACGCAAATAACCCGGCGAAGGCCACCAGGACCACTACTGACGTACTCATCGGAATGCCCAGAATCTGCCGTACCAGAAAACCTCCGGCAAACAACCCCAGCGACAACCAGGAAATCAGGATTTTGATCAGGGCGTACCAGGCCAGAATCGTTTGCGTAGACTCTCCGTATCGCTGCCCCATGAATTCGGGCATGGTGCTAACATTCGCCGCCAGGTATTTAGGAGCGAAAACAATAGCCAGCAGGAATAGAAACACGAAGGCGTACCAATCAAAATTGATGGCAACGATCCCCGTACTGTATCCGATACTGGCAAATGCCAGCAGCATCGACGGCCCCACGTTAGTTCCCCACATGTTGAAGCCGATACTCGCCCAGCCCAGCGATTTATTAGCCAGAAAAAGAGTCTCCTCATCCGCCGATTTCTTCGTCACACTGGCCCTGAAACCAATAAAAGCCAGAATCAGCACATAGGCCGCGACGATGGCGTAATCCAGCAGGGTTAAACGGTCAATGATGTTATTCATTCTTATCAGGAACTTCCCGAAAGTTCAAAACTTTCGGGAAGTTCTTATAGTAGGTTAGTTAATCCGTGAGCTTCCAGTAAGGCCTTGATTTTAACCGGCTGCCCCGTTTGCAGGGACTGATCCATGGCCTGAAGCAGAGCTACGGTACCAATTCCTTCTTTCACGTCAGGAAACGCCGTTTCACCGCTTTCCAGACAGTCAGCAAAGTATTCGAGGTAATTCTGGTACTCCCCGGCATGATGGCTTTTCCCCTCGAAACGGAAGTAATGTTTCAGCTTATGCTCCCAGGTCATGATGCGTTCTTCACCGGTTTTGTCGGTAATGGCGTAACGCAAATCCATGTAATCGCCCTGGCTACATCCTTCCGTCCCGCGAAGGATACAACTCATTTCGCTGTCGCGGGTGACGGGCTGCACGGGGCCGGTGTAAGCTCCACTGACGCGGGCAATGCGGCCGTCGGTTGCTTTGAAGATGAAGTGCATGGTATCGGCATTTTTCAGGCCGCCGTTTTTACCATTGGAACTTAACATGCCGTATCCCATTACCTCTTCAATATTGGGCAGATACCAGCGGATGAAATCCACGGGGTGACTCAGACCGCCGTATAACCATTTGAAGGCATTTTCGAGAGACCAGCCTTTGTCCAGAAACCAGCGGTGATCGGCGTGGTAATAACTTTCGATGGTAATCAGCTCCCCAATGAGTCCGGCTTCGTAATCGGCCCGCTGTTTTTTCATAGGTTCAAAAAAACGGGAGCTTTGTCCGATAAACACCTTCTTACCCGTCTGTTCACTCAGCTCGATCAGTTCTTTCGCTTTGGATAAATCGTCGATGAAGGGTTTCGTACAAATCACGTGTTTACCGTGGAGCAGGGCTTGTTTGGTATGCTCGGCGTGGAATTTATCGGGCGTATAAATGGCGATGGCGTCGATGGAAGGATCGTCCAGTAACTCCTGGTAATTAGTCGTATACGAATGATAATCAAATTCTTTGGCCCGTTGCTGACACAGTTCCAGTTTCTGATCACAGACTTTTACGAGTTCAATTTTCTGACTTTGAATGGCGGCTGACATCGTACTCCGGCCCTCGCCTAATCCTAAAATTCCTAGCTTTAACATGGTTGATTTATTACTGATTTACCACCTGTTTTTTCTGGTAGCTGATTTCGTGATTAACTAAGTCTTTACGGTTGTGAGTAGTAACCCCTGGTTATTGAACCTCCCGAAAGTTTAAAACTTTCGGGAGGTTGTAAGGAGTACTTCTTGCTGCCAGCTTTTCCGCTGGCAGCAAGAAGTACTCCTTACTTCAATTCCACCCAGACCTCTCCCGCTTTCGTTCCCGGAATGCCTTCCTGATATTTCTTCATTCGCTGATTCCATTCCACTACTCTCGGATTATTTTCTACCGTTTTCGGATCCAGTTTTTCCAGACTTTCTCCTTTCGGTATGCTGATGACCAGCATCAGCTGACGACCGTTTCTGAACAAAAGCAATTGTTGAAAACTGGCGTTACAGAAACCTTTGGAGACTTCGGGCCATTTTTCAAGCTGCGTGGCGTGGTAGTCCATGTATTCCCGCTGAAGTTTGGGATCGGCTACCAGATTAGCCGTCAGAACCGTATGCTCCCATTCTTTCGCTTCGGCGGTATCGTCACACTTTTTACGATTGAATTCGTAGAATAAATCATCGTAGGTTTTGATCTGAACGCCGGGGAAGGCCGATTTCAGTCGCTCCCGCAGCAGATACACATCCTGCACTTTATCAAAAATGACGTAATGATTTTCCCAGCGATGCAGGGCCTTTTCGGATACGTTTCCCTTCGTTAGTACCGCCCGTAACTTCTCTTCGTGCAGCGGCTGGGAAGTAATCAACTCCACGATTACGGGTTTCTCGACGTTAATCTGCCAGTAGGTATCTGGTTTGGAATTATACTTCAGCAAATGACGATACCCGGCTTCCAGCCCCGCCCGGTTTTTGATGCTGTCAGCTACGCCGGGACCGTTATTCGTCCAGACGTTGTTCGGTCCGTTGGCGTTTTGCAGGTATTTTTCCGAGGGCGTCCAGTTGTCCCGTATCGTGAAATACGATGAGCCTTCATCCGTATAGAGGTAAAACCAGTGCTGCGGAATGTGGGCATACGGAGCCTTATAAATGCTGTCGATTTTGTTCTCAATAATCTGCGAACCGGGCTGAGCCGAAAGCGTATACACGGCCGCCACATCGTACATGTGTTTGCCGTAATGATGGATTTTATTGGCCCGTATCAGGTTGTTACGCATCACACTGATGGTACGAGTCCACCCCCAGCCCAGGCTGATTCCGCTGTAGCCAACTTCGTTGATTTCGTTGTGCTCGACGGTCAGCTCCCGAACAAAGCCCGCTCCGATTCCAACGCAGCCCCAGTCTTCGTTGGTCACATTGGTAATGAGGTTATTACGAATGGTCAGACCACTACAAACCTCCCGGTCGTCTTTCGGCTGATACGGCAAATGAGCTTCGATGGATTCATCGGAGAACACGCCCGCCTGAATGCCCGTACCGCCAATGTCTTTAAAAAGGTTACCAATGATCTGGTTGTCCTGAACGCCCCGGTGATAATCGAGGCCAGTAGACGCCAAATGCTCAAAACGACAGTTTTCAAAGCCCGTATGGTTGGCATACGAAACTTCTACGGCTCCCGTCGGTCGACCCACCCAGGCCTGGTTTTCCAGTGTTTTTTTATCGGGTGTACCGGGAATTTTCAGCTTATACGCATCAAGCATATACAAACCCGCCTGATGCGGCACGTGTCCTTCGCGGGAAGGCCGGAGCCAGCCTGCGTGCTCGAAAGAAATGCCTTTGAAATGCACCTGTGATACGGGTCGATCCATTGTACCCGTCATCCGAACCAGCGTTTCCAGATACGGAGCCATTACTTCCGCCTGGCTCAGGTTCTCCCCTGCTTTGGGGTAATAATACAGTTTTTGTGTATTCGTATCGAGGAACCATTCACCGGGCTCGTCGAGCAACTGAATGGCGTTGGTCAGGTAGTACGCCGAATTGCCCGTTTCCTTCGAAATCCACGGAGCGGGCCAGGGATGTTCCGACTGAATACGGCTTTCAGGCTGGTGGAAATACACTTTGGCACTGTCGCCCTGAATTTCCAGTTTTTTCACCCGAAGATTAGCCACCGCCCACCACTGATGAATGAAAAATTCGAGTCCGGTTGCCTGTGATAAATCGCCGAATTTCGGAGCGGGAATCCAGCAGGTTTGTTCGGATTTGTTCCAGGATAAAATTCGGTTCATTTTCGAATACGGCGTATCCTTGGCTCGTACGGCTTTTTCGCCGTTCACCCACAATTGCCGGAATTCGAACGGTCGACCGCCCACTAATGGAACATTCGTTACCCAGACTTTCCCTGCCACTGCTCTGGGTAATCCTGATACTGAACCTTTGAGTTGCTGCCAGCCCGTGATGGCCACGCCACCACTCAGGACGGAGCGTTCCTGCGGAGCCGATTGAATGACGGTTGGACTAGCCTCCGTACCCGAATCTTCCGGACGAATCCAAACGGTTTCTTCCAGGAAATACCTACCTCCGGCCAGGAAAATATTCGCTCCCTGCGTTACTGAGGGATCGGACAGCCGTCGCCATTCACGTACCTTCCGCAAGGCCATAGGCAGGCTGGCCAGCGGTTTGTCTTTCGTACCGGGGTTCGCATCCGAGCCTTGTTTCGAAACCCAGATTTCTGCTTTTTGGGCGAAAAGGGAGGTCGAGCAAAGGCCTAAGGCAAGCAGGATGTACGCTAGTTTATTCATTGCATTCATCAACTAAATTCTCCGGGTTTCACCCGGGGCTATGGATAGGTTGATTCCTCCGGGGTCGTATTTCAAGCCTGAAAAATGGATTTCAGGTACTTTGTGTTGGCACTGAAATTCTTTTTGACGTTCCGGGGATCGCTGGCGTCGCGGGAGCGTTCGATGACCAGCCAGCCTTTCCAGTCCATGTCGTCGAGCGTCTGTTTGACTTTTTTCAGGTCCATCCGCTTGTTATTTTCCAGCCATACGCCGTCTTCATCGGTCGCGTGAATCATACAGATCCGTTTTTTACCGAGGATGCGGAGTTCTTCGTGCAGATCCCGACCGTTTTTGAGGGGATTGGAGAAGTTGAAATAGCTTTGAATGTGTTTAGAACCGATGTCGTTCAGTAAGGCCACTTCGCCTTTGGCATCCAGGGCTGTTTCGATCCCAATGACGACTCCGGCTTTTTTCGCCATTTTACCCACCACTTTCAACCGCTCCACGATGGCCGGACGTAACTCCGGATTTTTCACCAGATCCCCCTGCGTACCGAGGGGCAGAAACCCGACTTTTACGTTCATGGCTTTCATCGTATCGATGCAGTCCTGCACCATTCGTTCGTAGGTTGCCCGCGTAGCAAAACTTTGGGCGTAGAATCCGCTCATGGCAAGCGAACAGATTTCCAGATTCAGTTCTTTGGCTTTATCCAGAAATTGCTGACGGATTTCGGGTTTGGCTAACTGACTGTCGAAGGTCTCACGGTTACCCAGTCCGCCCATGTCTACTTCCAGTCCGTCGGCTCCAATTTCTTTGGTTAATTGAAACGCACTCAGCTTCTGCCGTTTGAGAATCATCAGATCCACTACGGCAATTTTATAGGCCTGTTTATCCTTCGCAAACACCTCAAAAGGCGAGCTATATAATGCAGCCGACAGAAATACCGACTGACCCAGAAACTGACGACGATTGATGTTTTTCATAGAATTCCTATTACTTTTTTGATTATCCGAAGAATTACCTTCCCGAAAGTTTTAAAACTTTCGGGAAGGTGTCAGGTCGTATGACTCCACTGATTAATGAATCATTTTCTCCAGTTCCTCAAAGCTCCGAATCGCGTTTTCTGGCAGGTTTTCGCCTTTTTCTCCGAACACATACATCGCCGGATATTTTTCTACGGTGCACTTGGATTCATCAAACTGACCGGAAGCATTCTGCCCTTTTTTCGCATCCAGTTTAAACTGTTCAACTAAGAACTGATACAAAGCCAACCGTTTATTAATGCCGTAATCGTGGCCTTCCTGCGATAAATGCACGTTTTTGATGACGGCTGCTGAGCCGTAAAAGCCATAGGTCCGTTGCAGAAAAGGAAACTCCTGCTCGGGGACGTATTGGGTCCAGTCTTTGCCGTCGGAGATGACCAGTTGCGGGCGGGGAGCTGCCATGGCGGCCATCTCTACATTGTTGGTTCCGTGACCACACAAATGCACGCCCATCCCACTCTCGCAGGGGCAACCGCCGCTGTGGTACGAAGAAGTCATGACTACCGGAACGCTTAGATCTATACGATCATCCAGAGCCGTCAGCAGCATCGTCTGGCTTCCGCCCCCCGAACCACCCGTTACAGCCACGCGATGGGGGTCAGCGTTTTTCTGGGTTAACAGCCAGTCGAGAATCCGCATGCCGTTTACAATCTGGATGGTATTGGCCAGACTCCGGCGGTGATCCGCCGACTGAAATTGTAGCAGGGATTCTCCCCAGGCAAACAGATCGTAGCTAAAAGCCATGGCTCCCATCCGGGCCTGCATGGCACAACGCAACTGCGAGTCCTTCCGGTAGCGACCATCGCCAAAGTGCCCGTCGGGATTAAGGATGACGGGCATCAATCCTTTAGTATTCGTGGGTTTATACAATGATCCACACACGTACACGCCGGGTAAGGTTTCAATGGCTACATTTTCCACCGTATAACCATCAAACGTGCGTTTGTTGGTAAGGATCGGCTGACTATTCGGCGAGGCCGGAAGCTGATCGATTTTCAGCGTTTTCCGCATGCAGGCTTTAAGTTCGGCTTTTCGTTTTTCCCAGCTGGCCTGATCCGTATACAACGAAGCCAGGTAATCCAGCTGCTGCTTGCCTTCTTTGGGTGTTTTCAGGTGATACTGAAAGGCCTGGAGCTTGTATTTATGATCGCCTTCTTTGGTGAACGTGATGTCCTGCGAAGCAAAGATATTCGACATCGTTTGCTCCACGTCAGGACGGAAACGCCATTCGGCATAGGTAATCTGACGATCTTTTACCAGCTCTTCGGGATATCGGATCTTTACGGAATACTGCGTTTCAATTTCCTGAATGATGTCTTTCAGGGGCTTTTTAAACGCATCATCCGAGTTTTGGGCGAATGCCTGCGAGCCCATCAACAATGAAAGAGCGATCTGGACCAGTGGTTTCATAGGCTTAAAGGAGATAGTTTCAACCATCGGGCGAATTAACCGTCCGTTCGGTCTTTCGTTATTTCGGCATTCTGAGGCGGCGTATATCCTTTTCTGGCTGGCCACACTCCATCTTTAATCGGCACCAGTTTCACCTTTTTCGGGTCAATGACCGCATGATTGATTTTCTTGCGTCTCCAGGTGTACACGACGTGCAGCAGGCCATCCGAGGTCTGAATGATCGAAGGGTACGAATACTGACTGATGGGGGAATCTTCTACAATTACAGCCGCCGACCAGTTTTTCCCATCTTCGGAAATCGAAAGATTCAGTGGGGTCCGTGGACCTTTCGCCAGATCACCGGGAGGCAATACGTGGTTATAAATCAGGGCTTGCCGACCGTCTTTCATCGTGACGGCGTCGGTACCTGAGTTGTTATTGGGCAAATTGGTTTTCGTCAGCGGTGACCAGGTTTCCCCATTGTCGGTGGACCATGCTTCGAGCAGAGCCCGGTTCCGGCTGCGGGCCAGAATCTGTAGTTTCCCGTCTCCGTGTTTGAGGATGCTGGGCTGAATTCCATTCAGCGTTTTACCGTCGTTGATCGGCCCCACTTTCCGCCAGGTCTTACCGAAATCAGACGTTACTTCGAAGTGAATTTTCCAGCCATCGCCTTCGGTACTGGTCGGGCAAAACAGGTTACCATTTTCGAGTAATACGGGTTTGTTTTTCACAGGTCCAATGTAGCCATCGGGTAATTTCCTCGCTTCAGACCAGGTGATTCCTCCGTCGGAAGACGTTTTCATCCAGCCCTGCCACTTGCTCGGACTCGGACCAATTTTGTAGAACAAGAGTAACTCTCCGTTCGGAACCTGAAACAAGACGGGATTCCACGTGGGATACCGGAGCGTATCGTTGACGATGCCGTTGGCTACGTTTTGGGGAGTCGTCCATTGACCCTTTTCCAGACGGCTCACGTAAATACACACGTCGGGATTCCGTTCTTTCGTACCGCCAAACCAGGACGTCACGAGCCCTTTCGGGGTTTCTGCAATGGTAGCCGAATGACTTTCCGGAAACGGTGCCGTTTCAAAAACGGATTCGTGTTTCACTAATCCTTTCTGCCACTTTTCTACCTGGGCTTCCACCAGCTGCGTCATCAATAATCCGCTGGCGACCAGTATGCATTTTCTCAGATGAATCATTTTCATAATGATCGTTATTCTTTTAATTCATTCCCGGGGAATGCTTGTTCAGTCTTTTCTTTCCTTTCCCGGGTTGCACCCGGGGCTACTTCAGGTTTAACCCCTCCGGGGTTTGGGCGAATTACAGCACCCCGGAGGGTTTGAATGATCAATAACCCAGGCTTGTACCCTGGGAAGCAATTCCAGTCAACTGTTTCCATCCATCAATTCCCCGCCGTAAACTGATACGAACCGGAACCCACCTCCACTACTACACGGTCTCCTTCCGTTTTCAGAAATTTTACGCCTTCAGCGGAAGCTATTTTTTTCCCATTTTCCCGAATGGCATCTACGGATTGGGCGGGTATGTACACCAGGGCTTTCGTATTGGCAGGCACCTGTATGTTCCAGTTCATTTGCGTTTTCTGTTTTTTCCAGTGCGACAGAATCGTTCCGTATCGGGATTGATACGAGGCCTTTACTTCCGTTAGTCCTTCCGGAAAATCGGGTTTCATTTCTATCGTTTTGAAGCCGGGCGAAGCCGCCTTGATTCCGACAATGTGCTCGTAATACCAGATCAGCAAATCACCCAATAACATGACGTGATTGGCGGAATTCATCTCCGGATTGGCCGTATTGCCATTCCACAGCTCCCAAATGGTCGTGGCTCCGCTTTCCACCATATAACCCCAGCTGGGATAATCGCGGTTGGTGGCCAGCGTGTACGACAGATCCGGCCGACCGTTTTCAGCCAGTCCCCGCATCAGCCACTGCGTACCGATCACGCCCGTGCTGATGTGTGATTTTTGTTCGTTGACGATCTTGTTGACGATGCTGGAAAACACCTGTTTCTTCTGGCCTTCCGGAACGATTCCGTACATGAGCGGGAGCAAATTGGCCGTCACCGTATTGTTTCCGTATTGACCCGTTGACGTATGCAGAAACTTCTGATTAAACGCTTGTTTCATCGCCTGGGCCTGAGTTTGATACGCTTTGACATCTTCTGATTTCTCCAGAAGATGGGCGAAATTTTGCATCAACTCCAGCAAGCCGATGTACGTAGCCGAAGCCAGCAATACGCCGTCCGTATTCAAGGCCGGATCTTTCGCGTGAATCAGTTCTTTCGACTCCGGCGGCACACACCAGTCGCCGTATTTATCCTTGATCACCAGCCCGTCTTTCGTATACTGAGCGACCATGTATTCCATCCATTTTTTCATGGACGGATAATGCTTCCGGATGGATTCCGTATCACCAAACTGCTTGTAGAGCATGTTCGCCACCATCAGATACGTACCTGGCCAGGTAACGTTATCGCTGTAATACCGCCAGAACACCGGAGCCACGTCGGGAATACTTCCATCCGCTTTCTGAGCCTGCTGAATATCGTCCAGCCACTTGGCGTACAGGCGACTGTTATCAAACAGAAAGCTCTCGCCGTAGGCCCCCGTACTGCGATCACCCAGCCAGGGCTGGCGTTCGTTGCGTTGCGGACAATCCACGGGCATGCCTTTGTAATTACTGCGGATGCCCCAATACGCATTTTTGAAAATCTGATTGAGCGTCGTGTTCGAAGACGTAAACGTGCCAATGGTGGGAATGTCGTCGTAGACCACCCGTCCTTCAAAGTTTTCCAGTTTCGGCACGCCCGGGAAACCCGTTACTTCCACATAGCGGAAGCCGTGGTAGACGAACGTAGGCTCCCAGGTTTCCGTAGTACCACCTTTGAGCGTATACACGTCCGTCACTTTGGCGTCCCGCAGGTTTCGTACGAAGAGTTCTCCGTTATCCTGCAGGATTTCGGCAAAACGAAACTTCACCTGATCGCCCTTTTTTCCTTTGACTCGCATCCGAACCCAACCAGCCATGTTCTGACCAAAATCCAGAAGGTAGACGCCCGCTTTCAGGGGTTTGATGGATACGGGTTTAATCGTTTCCATCACCTTCATGTTCTCGTTCATCTGGGCTTCGTAGACCCCGCCGGGTTCCTGCACAAATTCAGCTTTCAGCCATTTCTGATCGTCAAAACCCGCCGTATGCCAGCCCGGCATTTCTTTGGTGGCATCGTATTCTTCGCCGTCGTACTCGTTGTTGGTACGGATCGGACCATCGGCCGTGCCTTTCCAGGAATCGTCCGTATGGATTGATTCGGTCGAACCATCCATATAGGTAATGTTCAGGTTCAGCAGCAATTTCGGATAGCCAAACGTTTTGATTTTGTAGGGTTTATACGCCTGACGCATTGTATAATAACGGCCGTTTCCCAGCACCGTGCCGATGGCATTCGGTCCCGATTTCAGCAGGTTCGTTACGTCAAATGTGTTGTATTTCACGCCCTGCGTATAATCCGTCGGAGCGGGAGCCAGCACCTGATCGCCCACTTTCTGACCGTTCAGGTATAGTTCGTATAAACCTAAACCGATGATGTATACGGTGGCTTTTCTGACTTCTTTTTTGGGTGAAAACTCCTTCCGGAAATACCGGGCCGACAAGCGGGAAAACTGCTTTTCCGTATCCCAGGGGAACGAACGGTCGAATCCAATCCAGCGACCTTTCCAGTCGGTATAATACAGTTGGCCCATGCTCCAGTGCTGCGTTTCACTCCAGTCGCTTTCGCCCTGATTGGTCCATATTTTTACTTTCCAGAATGCCTGCATCCGGCTTTTCAAAGCCTTGCCCTGATACGGATTCTGAATGCTTCGATCCGAAGAAACGTTTCCCGAATCCCAGAGATCGCCTTCGTCGGCTCTCAGTTTTTCTTCGCTGGAAGCCACCAGAATCTGATAAGCCGTTTGCTGGAGATTTCGTTTATTGCCCCCTAACTCCCAGCTCAGACGGGGCTGTCTGGCATCAATGCCTTCGGGGTTCGTCAGACCCTCCGCCCGCAGGTTACTAATCCGCACAGGTGTCTCTTTCGGTTCGAAAGCGAACAAAAAAAAGGAAATCAACCCGAGGAACAAGTGATACGATTTCATGTCTATAAACTTAATAAATCAGGAAGCAGAGGTTGCCTGTTTTAACCTTTCGCTACCAGCTTTTTTGCTGGCGGCCCCGCTTACTTTCCTTCCAGCCCTTGTTGCCAGCGAAAAAGCTGGCAACGGCTTAGGAATTTCGCTGCCAGCTTTTTTACTGGCAGCCCGCTTGCTTTACTTCCAGCTCCTGTTGCCAGCAGAAAAGCTGGCTACGGCTTAGGAGTTAAGTTACTTGTTCGAAAAATCAAAGTAAACCGTCAGCACTTTCGCCCGTATCGGTTCTTTTTCATAGTCGTAATAAATGTGTTTCATCCCCATCGGTCCCGTCGTTTCGGGCTTCTGGGTTTTCGTACCAATGCCTGAAATGCCCTGCATGAACGATAGATCGCCCGTGGGGAATGTCATTTGAACGTTGTTGTATTCGTCGACGATGGGTTTGGGAGTAAATAACCGGAAGAATACGTCTTCGTCGGGCGTCACCACCGTCAGCGGTTGTCCGGAAGTCAGCAACTGCATCCAATACAGGTTCGAGTGGTATCCTTTGAATTCGGGATAGGTCAGCGGAGGTTCTCCGGTTGATGCATTGTTGTATTCTTTTTCCCAGACACCCATCTGATTTCCTTTCATCCGGTTTTTCCAGACGCGATACGGACCGCTCCCCAGCCAGCGAACCGATTTTGCCTGATCTTCGGGGAAGCTGAAGTTGACCCCTACCAGATTGGTAAAATACGCCCCGGGGAAATAGTTGATTTTCATCTGCACCCAGCCGGATGGATAAATCGTCCATTGCAGGGTGTTGTAACTCTTTTTGCGATCAAACGTCGACTCAATAATCAGGTTCTTTCCTTCCATCCGGTGTTTGAAATCCTGGAAGTTGTTCACGCATTCCTGCAATACGGGACCGTTGGTCAGCGGGATGGTTCCTTTCGCATTCTTAATCTGTTGAATATGTCCCGTCCGCTTATGGATGCTCAGCTGCATACCGTTGGCTGATACCGTATACAAGGAATCTGTTTCTTTCAATTGTACGGCTCCAGTCCCATCCGTTTTCACCAGAGAAGAAGCGATTTTCTCCGGTAATGCAATCGGGAAGCTCCAGGTGAAGAGTTCTTTTTTCTGAGGATCGAAGGCCGTGATGTACAGGAAATCAAAAGTTTTCCAGTTGGCAGGAAGATTCGCTTTGATGGTTCCTTTTTCCAGCGGTTTCAGGGCAGGCGTAGATACGGTAAACGTTTGTTCCGTTCCTTTCGTCGTACCGAAAGCGGTTTTTACCAGTTTCCCAGTAAATGAACACTGATTCGTATTAATGAAATGGTATCGGTTCTCGATGGTGAAGGTTCCGTCGAAGCCTTCTGCGATTTCCCGGCGTTCGATTTTGATGGGCGACCAGACCTGTTTGATCGTAAAGAAGCTGCCCTCTTTTTCCCGGTACGAACCCACAATGCCGTCGGCGGCGTGGTTACCGTCGGTATCCAGAATACCCTTTTTATCGGTACGGATGACGCCGTTATCGGCATAATCCCAGAGGAAACCGCCGGCCGACAAGGGGTTTTGCCACATGGCTTCCCAGTAATCTTCAATGCCCGCCCCGTGGCCACCGTCGTACATGCCATGCAAAAATTCCGTCGGCATGACAATCTGGTGCCCTAAATCGTAACTACCAATTCCGTAATTATACTCCCGGTAATGCTGCGTATCAAAACCGCCGAACACTTCCCAGGCGTGGATCACGGGGCGTTTCTGAAGGTCTTCTTTCGCAAAAAGGGGATCTAACTCGTAGTTATGGCCGCCCTCGTTTCCGTTGATCCAGAAAATAACCGAGGGGTGATTCACGTCGTGCGTGATCAGTTCTTTCACCAGTTTGGTGCCGGTCGGCGTATCGTAGTTGCCGTGCCAGCCCGCCAGTTCATCAAACACAAACAATCCGAGGGAATCACAGACGTCCAGGAAATGATCATCCGGCGGATAGTGTGACATCCGTACGGCGTTCATGTTCATTTCCTTCATCAGGTTCACGTCCAGCACACTTATTTTTTTGCTCGTCGTGCGACCGGAAGTCGGCCAGAAGGAATGCCGGTTGACTCCTTTAAACTTTACTTTCGTCCCATTGACGTACACTCCATCGCGTTGGCGAACTTCGACGGTGCGGAAACCAAATTTCTCCTGAATCGTATGGATTACTTTTCCATTCTGCACCAGACTTACTTCTACCTGATAACGATTGGGCGTTTCGGAAGTCCAAAGGGATGGATTCGCTACTTTCGTTTGAATCGATACCGTATTTTGATTTTGTGGCACTTTTACGCGGAAGGGCTGACCTATTTTCTGACCCTTCATCGTATAAATCTGAGCCTTAATTTCGCTGGCTTTCGTCAATCCGCTTACGCTTACATCCGCCTGGAACGAACCCGTGGCCTGAGCGTTCAGAGCCAGGTGCTCGATGTGTTCCGCCGGAAGGATTTCCAGCCAGACGGGACGAAAAATGCCGCCAAAAATCCAGAAATCGCCTTTGCGTTCGGCAGCGTTTACCGACGCATTTGCGGAATGTTTCGAGACCGTTACTTCGAGCAGGTTATCGGATCCCGGTTTGAGTTTATCGGTAATGTCGTATTTGAACGCATAATAGGAGCCTTCGTGTTTCGGTCCGGCAGACTGGCCGTTGACTTTCACTTCGGTATCGGTCATTACCCCTTCAAAAACCAGGTTAATTTTCTTGTTTTTCCAGGAAGCCGGAGCTTTAAAAGTGTGCTTATACAAGCCCTGTTCCCGGCCTTTCGAGCTGTCCCGGTTAAAGCCATAGTTATACTTGCCAAAGCCCTGTAACTCCCAGTTGGATGGTACGGGGATGGTCGTCCATTTGCCGGAATTCTGGCCTGCGGTACAGTAAAACTGCCAGTCAACGGTCTGATCGTTTCCGGTGCCCGACAGGTACTGTTTCTGCGTTTGCTGAGCCTGAGCCGCAAGAAGAGTCCAGAAGAATACAAGAAAGAGTATGGTACTGTTACTTTTCATAGGTTATTTAAAAGACGCCGGAGCGTTTTTAGAGACGTTTTTATTTTCAGCTTCCCGAAAGTTTTGAACTTTCGGGAAGGTAATAATCGGATTTACTTTCCCGTTCGAAAGGGTCTGGCGGGCAAGCCTTCTGTATTGAATAAATTCGGTTGTGATCGTTCGTACCAGCCGAAACGAACCGCCTGCGGATTGGTAATTCGGGGCGATGAAACAAGGACGGAGTTACCTTTGATTTCCGCCTGAGCCGGAACAAAAACCTGATCTTCGCCAGCAATTTCAAAGTCGCGTAAAGGCTTTCCATCCTGACTTACCAAACCCGACCGGGCATGATCGAAGTAGAGCCGAAGCGTGGCTTTTTTTGATTTCATTTTCTGAAAAACGGGACCAGAATCTTCGTTCTTTTTTCCGTAGGTCTGATTCAAAGCTATCAAAGCCAGCCTCCGGCCAATTTCCCATTTATACGTCGGATGAATGTCCGGAATGCTATCCGCCAGATCCGTCGTGACGATCATGCCGGTATTCGGAATTTGCAGGGCATTGGCCTGAGCTTCTCGGAATTCGGGGAGAAATTCTTTAGTTAATGGAAGCTTATTTCCTTTGGATTCGCTGTAGGTATGCGGAGCGAGCTGAACGTAGTAGAAAGGCATTTTTGTACCGCCAAAGGCATCTCGCCAGCTGGTAATCAGTGTATTCATTTTTCGGGTGTACGCCAGCGTTTCTTTCAGAAAGCAGTTACTTTCGCCCTGATACCACAAAAACCCACGCAGGCTGAGCGGGGCTAAAGGCTTAATCATGGTTTCGTAAAACTTGCCGGGATCACCTTCTATTTTCTGATTCCTGAACTGTTCATCCTGCTGAAAGGCTGCTTCCGAAATCCAGGGTTCGATGCGGCTGCCCGGTACGGCTGAAGCAATCACGCCGATCGGCACGCCAAGTTCCTGTTGCAGTTTTTTCGCGAAAAAATACGCCGGAGCCGAAAACGAACGCAGGGCCGAATCCTGAGCAATGCTCCAGCCGGCGTGACTGGGTTCGGGTTGATCCAGCGTTTTACGGTTTACCAGAAAAATACGGATGTCGGGATTATGAGCCCGCTCCAGCTCGTGCACCGGATCGGCCCATTCGCCCACCTGTTTCCAGGGTTTCGTTTTTTCACTTTTCCGCATGGTAAATTCCATGTTCGACTGACCCGAACACAGCCACACCTCCCCCACCAGAATATCATTCAATACAATGGTATTGGTGGCCTGAATGGTTAACTCGGCAGGAACGTTTGAGGCTTTCAGCGGTTTCAGGGTTACTTTCCAGTGGCCTGATCCATCCGCGTTTACCCTCTGGCTCTGCTCTTTAAAGCGAACGGTTACTTCTTCCCCCGGTGTGGCCGTGCCCCAAATGAGTAAAGGCTTTTCCCGCTGTACTACCATTCCATGGCCTAGAATGCGGGGAAGAGTAACTTCGGCTTTAACCAAAGCATTAGCCAGAATCAGACTTAAGACAAGCAGGATCCTGATGCCAGCGATAAAGCTGGCATCGGCTTTACTTGATACTATTTGGTTACTCTGATGATGCATTTTTATTACTATGTCTATACTTCATAAGCTGGCATCGGCTTATTTAACCTGAAAAGACCTGATTTCGTAAGCGGCCTCCGGGTCCATTTTTCCTGCCTCGAGCAAGTCGTAATGCTGATCCGTTGGCGTGTCGGCGTTGGGAAATCTTCGGACTACTCCCGTACGGAACAGTACTTTCTTGAAGTACGGAACCGGAGCAAAAAACAGCTTCAGGCCTTTGTTCACGCCGTTCACCCAAACGGTATACATCCGTTTGTTACAATCCATTTCCAGCTTAATCGTGTAAGCCTTTCCGGCTTCGTACCTGATTACCCCCGCTTCCCGATACCCTACTTTGGCTTTTAGTGAACTGTCGGCATCGAAAATCAGGCGGGCGGCGGCCTGCCCGTTGGGTCCCTGAAGTTCAATGTGCAATACCCCGTGATTATTCTGGCGGGGAACTATCGTAAATTCAATCACGGGCTTACGTGATTCGGCAATCACCCGTTCTGCTGTGGCGTAATCAAAATGATCTTTATCTTTTAATACCAGTGCTTTCTTCCCATCACTGCCCTTTTCTATTTGCACGGGAGCCAGCACCGGACTGTAGATGTTCCAGTACTTCAGCTCTTCTCCGGCGGGTAAGTCCGCGAAAACTTCCTGCACCGGGCCTTTTACCTCAGCCGTAATGGGCACCGGAACTTTCGCTACCCAGAGGTCTTCTTTGTTCATGCTGTAAGTCAGCCACATGTTCCCGTCCGGAGGTGTGCCGTTGCCTTCTTCGATCCCACGAACGTACTGCGGACCGTAGGATTTGTAGTTCCCGCCGTAACGCATGGCCGTAATCTCGCCGGTTATCAGCCAGAGGTTTTTATAATCGAGCCCGTTATGACTGGTAGAAATGGCTAAAGGCCAGCGAAATTCTGACGGGTTATAAACCGTGGCAAACTTGCCATCCGACGTTTTCTGTCCCCAGATTTTAGCGTTACTGTTCACAAAACCCGGAGCCCGCAGAGGGTTATATTCCCAGGTTTTCCCGTTGTCTTTGCTGACGGAGGTCAGGGCGTGTTTCCACAGCCCCACGGTTTTTCCGTCCGGCAGATGATAATAACTAAACGCCTTGGCTTCTTTTTTGAGCGGAATCAGCGGGTCATTCCGGTCCGCTTCCTCGACCCATTGCTGCATCATCAGCGGCGTATTCAATAATTCAGTACAGGCTTCCACGAAGCCTTTGTCTTTACTAGCGGAATAGAGTGGATACGTATTTTTGTCAAGCTTCCAGGAAGCATTCGGACGAATGAAGTAAATCGGGCCGTAGGTGCCGTCGGCATACACCTCCCGCACCACACGGCCAATGCCCTGCCCGTCATTCGGATCATCTTTGGCATCCATGGCAATGCCGTAATACGCCAGCGTCAGCAACCGTTTGTTTTGGGCTACGAAAAATCCCATCCGCTGGTGCATCACGGCGTACAGATCTTTCGCCACGCCGGGCTGATTTTTCTTGGAAAACCCATCCGGAATTTTGTAGGGCGGAAAAATAACCGCTGGCTTCGACCAGTGGTAGCCGTCTTTGGACGTCAGCAGTAAGGTCTGACCCGGCGGGATGTGCTCTCCCACCGGATCGCTTAAGTATTGAAGGTAAAACGTATGATTCCAGTACGCCAGCATCGGGGCGTGATTGTACGTCCAGTTGTTTTCGGGGTTATCCCGATTGGCCCGGAATGTCTGAATGTTATGTACACCGACGGCCGAATTGAGTTGCCCGTGATGGTAATCGACATTCGACAGCGTGTTTCCCACGTAGCGAACCGTGTCCTGAGCCTGAACGCTCATACCACCCATTAATGCCAATAAAGCCGTGAAACGAAGGCTTTTCATTGCTGCAATCCTTTCAATATTTTTCGATTTACTTTCAGAATTGTCCCGTGCTTGTGTCCCTCCGGAACGCTCACGTCTGCTTTAGTAAAACTTTTGAAGTCTTTCGTCTGAACGGCTTCGTAGGTTTTCGTGCGATAGGAATCGAAGTAAATCAACCAGTTATCTTTTACTTTCACTACTGAGGGACCTTCCGTAAACGGTTCGGTAAAGGCTTGGGAAACGTCGGTATAAGGTCCGGTGGCCCGTTTGCCAAAGGCGACTTTAAGATTCCGGTTCGGACGGGTATTATCCTTCAGAACGAGCACATAGTCTTCTTTTTTACGCTTCACGATAACCGCATCAATCACACTAAAGGCCGGATCCAGGAAAAGCTGCGTCGGCGAGAAGGTTTTAAAATCGTAGGTCGTGGTGTAATACATCCGGTGGTTATTATCCTCGTCCTCCACCCCTCTCGCAAAGCGATGCGGAATGGTCGAGGCCCAGATGATGACAAACTGACCCGTTTCATCGTCCATGAATACCTCCGGGGCCCAAACGTTTACGGTGGCCGCTTCGTGCTCCATGACGGGTAGAAATCGTTGTTCCGACCAGTGAATGAGATCTTTGGAACTGGCATAGCCGAAGCCTTTATCACCCTTCCAGCTACAGGTCCAGACCAGGTGAAACGTACCGTCTTTTCCCTGCACCATCGACGGATCCCGCATGACTTTCTGCGTACCAATTTCGGGCTTCAGCAGGACTTTATTCAGGTCGTTCCAGTGATAGCCGTCCTTGCTGTACAGCATCCGTAAACCTTCATTGGCCGGTTCGTGAAAAGAGGTGAACAGATACGTATCTTTTGCACAGGAACCCAGGCATAACGAAAGTCCGGCATAAAGAGCTAGCTTCCTCATAATTTATCAATGACCAGCACCCAGTCGTTTCCGTCCTTCGGCTCTCCCGGCGGGTTGAATTCCTGCACGCCCTGATTGCTTACCTCACCGATTTCCGTCGTTTTTCCATCTCTTGGGCTATACCAGGAAGCCTTGACTTTCTCGCCCGGAATTGTACCCATGTTGAGTTTGAAGTTCCGGCCCGTGTAGGTGTACACCAGAACATAATCGTTGCCGCGACTGGCCGTGAGGTAATTGTATTTTTCCCCCTGATCGGCTACGAGCGACTGATCAGGGACACGGTCAAAGTAAGATTTGGACAGTAACAGATTTTTCAGATGCACCATCTGCCCCGCCCCTTCGACGTTGATGGCTTTATCCCAGGTTAATTTCGGACCATAGGAGCTGCCCGACGTATCATCCGTGCGGTGCATTTGCATAACTTCGTTATCACCGTAGGTGTATCCAAAGGCTCCGGCCAGTACCGACCAGTACCCATAGCGACGCACATCCGCCGCCGTCCAGCGGGGTTGAGTTACGTCGTGTAAGCCGTGCGGAATGCCCTCGTAGGAAGGTTCGCCATCAATGACGGGTTTGACGGGTTTCAGGGCATAATCGGCCTGAATGAAACGCCAGTTATCTTCGCCATAGTGATACTTATCGTTTCTGGACGTATCCTGAGCGTAGTTCCGGTGACCGGACTGCACCATGTTGAAGTCCATCCATTTTTCGGCGTGGAACCAGTCGGAAGAGGTGTATCGGCCACGAGGGTGATACGTAATGAGGTGGTTGGGATCTTTCTCGCGAAGGGTCTGACCAATGGCCTGCCATACCTCCAGTCCGTCGCTGCCCTTGATGTCACCGCCGTTTAACCAGATGATGTTTTTACGGTCTTTATACCGATTGGCGAGGAATTCGGCGAAGAGTTTTGCATCCTCGGGTTTTACTTTTCCTGACTTCACATTCGATCCCCAGATCGGAACCAGAGCCATGTAGATTCCTTTTTCAGCCGCTTTGTCTACGACGTAATCCACATGATTCCAAAAATCGTATTCTTCGGGTTTATCGGGATTGTCCCCGTTTTCTACCCGCGTCGTAGCGACGTTTTTATTGACCAGTGCCGAATCGCCGTAGACGTTTTTAGCCCCCAGTGTGTGCAACACCATCACCTGAATGACGTTGAAGCCTTTTTTCCGACGGTCTTCCAGATACGTATCGGCCTCTTCACGAGTGAGTTTTGTAAATAATAACCAGCCGGTATCGCCGAGCCAGAAAAACGGCTCATTCTCTGCTTTCGTAGCCAGAAACCGACCGTTTTCGGATACTTTTAACAGACTCAGTTCTTTGGGTTTTTCTTCTTTTTGCTGACAGGCCCAGCAGGCCGCCACCACGCTCAGAAAGAGCCCTATTTTTTTAGTCATGGACTAAGGTTTTTAAATCAGTAAATGGTTTAGAGCCTGATCATTTCCCGTTTTTACCGGGCAGTCATCTTAGTAGAGACGCCAACTATCTGGGTCTCCCTTACACAAGATTTTGGCCCTAAACGGAGCGTCAGGGCCATTTTTCAAACGTAGAGCAGGAAAGACATTCGTACGTTATGATAACTTATCATAGTTCTGTACGATACTGTCCTGGGAGGGCGTCACCGAAGCAGCCGATGGGTTGAAATTTTTTAGAAGTTTTTTACTGAAACTGCTCCCAGTGTTCGGTCAAAGAACGCCCCTGGAACGATAGATGAGGCTTTTTAGTGACCCCTCCTGTCATCCCAAGTGAAACGAGGGACCTTACCGGACGCTTCCATTACTCGCCAGCAGGAAAGTATAACCCAAGCCTAAGTAAGGTCTCTCCCTACGGTCGAGATGACAGGTAAGCGGACTGATTCATGTACCAATCTGACCCAAGCTACTCCTGTCTTCCTGAGTGAAACGAGGGACCTTACCGGACGCTTCCACTACTCCCCAGCAGGAAAGTACCTCCCAAGCCTAAGTAAGGTCTCTCCCTACGGTCGGGATGACAGGGATGTAGCTTTAACTTAGCCATGCTAACTTCCCGAAGGCTTTGCCGTGGCTGGTGTCTCCACCAGCCACCAGCCTATATCAATTATACCCCGGATTCTGCGTGATGACAGAATTTTGCTGGAGCACCGTCAAAGGTATCGGAGCGATCAGTCGTTGCTGGGTAGCGGCTTTACCTTTGGCCGTCAGGACGGGAATGGCCCGGCTCGTCCGTTTGAGGTCAAACCAGCGGTGAAACTCCAGAGCCAGCTCCACCCGTCGCTCGTGTTCCAGAGCCAGAGGTACGGAATTGTATCGGGCGGGATAATTCGCCGTACCGTACGCGGGTAAGCCTACCCGGGCACGCACCTGATTCAGGTACGTCGGGTCATCCGTAGCTTCCGTTAGTAATAACAGGGCATCGGCGTACCTCAGAACCACAAAATTACTGATTCCCAACACCTTACCCGTAGTTACGGGCGTAGTTTTGTCATTCCATTTTTTAGGAAACCGAACGGCCTGAAACACCCCTTTGGCATCGACATACCCGGTATCAATACTGGCCGTTCGGCGAGGGTCGCCCGATTCGAATTCATTCCACAAGTCATTGGTTACCTGATTAATGCCACCGCCAATGTAACCCGTGTAACTCACCGCCGGGAAGAAGGTCTGGTAGTATTCGCTGAACGGCGTCGTGGGTGACCCACCCAGAAACTGAATCTCAAAAATGGATTCGCTGGTATTTTTGTTCGCATTCGACCAGAGTGAGGCGTATGACGAAACGAGCGAATATTGTTTGCTGTCCACCACTTCTTTCAGTACGCGGGCGGCGTTTGTTTTGTCTCCCTGAGCCAGATACACTTTGCCCAACAGCGTCTTGGCCGCTCCCTGCGTGGGTTTTCCTTTGGCCGTGGCCGAAGCCAGGGGGAGGTTATCCGCCGCGTATTGCAAGTCCGTCAGAATCTGTTTGTACACATCCGCCTGAGCCGTGCGGGCATAGGTATAGCTTTCCGCCGCCGTAATGGGCGTCAGCACCAGTGGAATATCGCCCCAGGTTTGCACCATGTTGAAGTAATACAGGCCCCGCAGAAACTGCATCTGAGCCCGGATAGACTTCTTGTAATCCTCATCCAGCGTGGCTCCTTCCAGTTTCTGAATGACGATATTCACGTTATACAGAGCCGAGTAATACGTTTGCCAGAAGGTGTAGTTGATCGTATTGGAGGAATTGATGCTGTAATCCCGATAGGCCCATTTATCGGCCTGAATCCCGGCTACCGCATTCAGCGTTACGTTATCCGACTGAATTTCTCCCGCGTAGGAAACCGGGCCTTCCGGACCATACACGGAGTACAGCGTGGCCATGGCGGCATTGGCGGCCAGATCAAAATCAGCGGTGGTTCGGTAAAAATTTTCGGAGTTGGCATTGGAAATGGGAGCCAGATCCAGAAAGGAACTCTTACAGCCCGTCGTCAGGGTAAGCATACCGGCGGTGACGAGGATTGCTTTCAGGCCGTTTACTACTCGATTATTTATTGTCTTTTTCATCGTCAATCAAGGATTAGAAGTCAGCTCTGATACCAAACGTGATCACCCGGGGCAATGGATACGATCCATAATCGACCCCAATCATGGAACCGGAAGGGAAGCTGTTGTTACCCGTGCTGCCAATGGTTCCGGTTTCAGTGCTGATGGAGTTGTAGTTCGTCGGGCGGTACGTCGTGTTTTCAGGATCAATGTTGCGATACTTGCTGAAGAGGAATACGTTTTCCGCATTCACGTACACGCGAGCCGAACGAACGGGCGTCTTTTGCAGCAGGCTCGTGGGTAAGGCATAGGATACCCGAATGTTTTTCACCCGCAGGAACGACGCATCTTCTACCCAGTAACTGGAGAATTTTTCCTGTAAGCCTTTGGGCGAAACCGTGGGTTTAAAGTGCTTGCCATCACCCGGATCGCTCTCGGATCTCCAGTAGTTAGTCAGGTCTTCGTAGAAATTCCGGCCGGCATTCCAGATGCCCAGGTAACGAATGTTCTGGTTCACAATTTCGCCGCCGTAGGAACCCTGCAACAGGAACGACAGATCGAAGCCTTTGTAACTGAAGGTGTTCGTCATGCCGGCAATAAAATCGGGCTGGTAGTTCCCAATCGTGGTCTGATCGTCGGTCGTGATTCTGCCGTCACCGTTCACGTCGCGAATGCGGGGATCGCCCGGCGTGGTGCTGGCATCGTGGGCGTAGGCATCGATTTCAGCCTGATTTTTGAAAACGCCGTCAAAGACATAACCGTAGAAATTCGAGATCGGCTGACCAATTTCCGTTTTCACGTTTACCACGTATTCCGTGTAGATGATGGGAGCTCCCGAAGGCCCGAGTTTCAGTACTTTGTTGCGGTTGAGCGAGAAGTTCAAATCCGTCGTCCAGCTGAAGTTACCTACGACGTTTTTCGAGTTAATGGCCAGTTCAAAACCCCGGTTCCGCATTTGCCCGATGTTGGTTAACTGCGAAGAGAACCCGGTAATGTCGGGTACGGGCAGGTTCAGCAACATGTCTTTCGTTACCGTGTTGTAATAATCCGCCGTGATGTTCAGTCGGTTGTTAAACAGACCCAAATCAATACCGATGTCAAACTGGTTGTTTTTCTCCCAGCGTAAATCCGGGTTCGCAATGTTCGTGTTCCGCAACCCATTGGCAATGGCCCCATTCGAAACATAGTTACTGCTGCCGAGTAAACTCACCGCCCCGTAATTCGGAATCTGGTTGTTACCCGTCATCCCGTAACTGGCCCGCAATTTCAGGTTACTGATGGCCTTCACGTCATTGAGAAAGGCTTCATCCGAAACCAGCCAGCCCGCCGAAACCGAAGGGAAGGTTCCCCAGCGGCTGTTCCGGCCAAAGCGTGAACTGGCATCCCGGCGAACGGCCGCCGTCAGGAAGTATTTGTTCTTGAAGTTATAGTTGGCCCGAGCCAGATACGACAGCATCGACCATTCGGAGGCAATCGTACTACCCGCCGAAACGGTACCAGCATTCAGGGTTTCGACCAGATCGTTCGGGAAATTATTGGCTCCTACCGTGGCGTACTCGTCCCGTTGCTTCTGAGCGGTGTACCCCACCAGAGCCGTCAGTTTATGATCGCCAAACTGCTTGTCGTAATTCAGGGTGTTTTCACTCAGCCAGTTCAGTGAATAGGTAGAGAAGTTTGTGGCCGCCGCATCCAGTACGGATGAATAGCCAAAGCCCTGCTTCGCGACGCGGTAACTGTCCCCGCGGTTATTGAAGAGGTTGGCATTGATACTCGTCCGGAATTTCAGATCGTCGAGGATGTTGAATTCCAGATACGCCGTTCCGAGGGTATTAAACGATCGGTTTTTCTTGTGATAAAAGCGGGTTAACGAATACGGATGCCAGAGCACCAGATCGTTGAAAGGCACAAATTTGTTCCAGACGGAATTGGGGTCCAGCGGGCCGAGGTTACCGTTTTCGTTGTATTTGGGATAAATCGGCGTGCTCTGCAAACCCAGACTGATGACGTCACTCTTGCCCTGCGTCCCTTCGGTCCGGTCCGTGATGCCCGTGATACCGAGGTTCGCTCCAATCGTCAGTCGTTTGGAAACGGCACTTTTAATATTCGAACGAATCGTCAGCCGCTTGTAATAGTTGTTATCCAGCACGGCATCCTGATCCAGGTAAGCCGTGGAGAACAGGAACTGCGTTTTGTCCGTTCCGCCCGAAACCGACACCTGAGCGTTCCGTAAGGGAGCTTCGCGGTACATGACGTCCTGCCAGTTGGTACCGTTGCCAAACATCTGGCGATTGTTGATGAAATCATCCGGAATGCGGTACGAAGCCGTCCGGGCTGAGTTAGGATCGGTTGCTTTCCCTCCGTTGGCAACCCAGCCGTTGTTCTTGGCCGCTACGTAATAATCAATGTATTGCTGGGCATTCATCAATTTGATCTGTTTCGCCACTTTCTGAATGCCGTATTCGAAGGTCGCACTAACCGTGGTTTTGCCCGCCTGACCCTGCTTGGTCGTCACCAGAATCACCCCGCTGGATCCCCGTGAACCGTAAATGGCCGCCGAGGAAGCATCTTTCAGTACTTCTACCGATTCAATGTCCTGCGGGTTAATCATGTTGAGATTGAAGTTTTCCAGCGGAACGCCGTCCACCACAAACAGCGGGTTGGTTCCGGCCGTGATGGAGTTCACGCCCCGAATCCGGATGATGGGCGAAAGACCGGGAGCTCCCTGAGCCTGGGTAATGTTTACACCCGGCATTTTACCCGCCAGCGACTGCGTCACGTTACTGAACGAACGGTCTTTGTACTGATCGTACCCGATGGACGTGACCGCTCCGGTTACGGCCCGTTTGCTTTGGGTACCATATCCAACCACGACCACTTCATCCAGAGCCTTGTTATCGGCCGTCAGACTCACGTTCAGTTCGGTCTGATTACCCAGGGCCACTTCTTTGGTCTGGTAGCCTACGTAACTGAAAATCAGCACGGGGTTTTCACCTGTAACTTCCATCTGAAACGTTCCGCTGGTGTTGGTGGTGGTGCCACGTTGCGTTCCCTTCAGCAGGATACTCACGCCGGGTAGCAGCTCGCTTTCGCTGGCTCCGGTCACCTTACCGCTTACCTGTCGGGTTTGAGCCTGGGCCGTCAGTAGCCCCAGCACTCCCATTAGTACCCATAAAATCTGCTTCATAGTAAAGTATCAAGTTAAGAATGAGGTAAAAATATTTCGAAAAGATTCGATTAATTTTCTTTTATTTTCTTTTCAACGAATGTACGGGCAAATAATCTTCAATTCAAAATATCTAATTCAAAAAATTGTATATTTTTTTATAAAAAAATTACTAAAAAGATGATAAAAGAAAAATTTCGTAACCAGAGCTACCGCCCCTCCGGTTACGAAATTTTTCCTAAGGGTTGGTACAGTACTGGAACGGCCCTATTTCGCGGCTATTTCGGTGATTCGTAGGGCCAGATAAGGTTTCAGCGGCAGCCGTATTTTCTTTCGTTTGGTATCGAAGATCCGGTAGGCCTCGGGCTTATCGATCACAAACGTTTCGCTCAGGGGCGTTATCGTCATATCCCAGGTATCAATCAGTTCTACCTGAAAGGATTTACCAGCAGCCGGGCCGCTTTTCTTCGGCAGACTGAATTCCCATTCCGGCTGAATGCTTTTACCCAGATAGATCAGGTAATGAGAGGAATCAGCAACTGCCGTCTGGTGATCTTTCCAGGGATCTGCCAGTTCGTAAGGCCTGGGAGCAGCCTCGACCAGTTTGCGTAAAAAGGCAATTCGGGCCGGACTGGTGCCTTTCAGCGGCCCGCCTTTCGCCCAGAAAATCACTTGATTCGGGTCCATATAGGTTTCGCCGTGCGTGATGTAGGTTCCGGCCATAATGCCCTGCCAGAAAGCGTGCGTCATTTCTTCGCCGCTCAACTGACCCCACCGCTGGGGTACATTGCCTTCGTAACACACTTCGTCATACACTACCGGCTTGTTATATACGTCACGCAGTAAGACGGCTCGTCCTGCTTCTTCAATCACTGAACCATTCTGGATACTAACGTGCGTAAATTCGGGTTTCCAGTAATCGTAATAGACGCTTCCGTTGTGAATGGAGCATAAATGGCGATACGGGTCGTTGGCAACAACGGCTTTCGAGTAGGTATCCCACACCCCGCGGGTTTTGGTTTTGATGTAATCGAATTCATTCGCCAGAGACCACCAGACATTCTGAAAAGACGACAGCCGGGCCGTCAGATATTCGATGTACCGGAGGTCGTTCTCAGTACCCATGCTGTCAAACCCCCAGTGGCCTTTGTCGTAGGGATGAAAAATGATCAGATCGGCTTCGATCCCCAGAGCAGCCAGGTCATCGACTCGTTTTTCCAGATGCTCAAAAAAGGCCGGATTAAATCGCGAGAAATCATTTTTTGTCCCTTTCCGCTCATAGGGATAGAACGGAGGCTCGTTGATGACGTGGGCATAAAACTTGGGAAACACGCACATCCGGATTTTATTAAACCCGGAATTTTTTAGAGCCGTTAAGGTTTGTTCTTCCAGAGCTTGGGGCTGATGCGTCCAGGCGTAGGCCGTGGTGCCGAAGGGATGGTACGGTTTGCCGTCGCTGTATTGGAAGTAATAGGTATCCCTGACCCGCACCGGGCCATGATTTTCGTTCGTGGGAGCCTTACAGGTAAACTGACCTGATTTTTTTTGCAGAGCCTTCACATTACTTTCTGTGACAAACGTCCATGAGCCGGGTTCCGTTGGCATGAAGCGAACCTTATATAGGCCGTTTCCGTCGTAAAAGCCCTTGACCTTCACTGACTTCCGTCCATTCGTAAAGGTTGCCTTCAGCCAGACGTCGGTAAAGGGGTTACCCGCCGTGGGCCCCCGCCAGGACGTTTCAAATCGTTTCCACTGTTCAACGGCGGGTGTCTGGGCCCATGCCGACACCAGGCCCAGCCAGCAGGTCAGGACGAGTAAAAAATTTTTCATTCGTTCGGAAGTAAAGGAAGGGGTATTACCCGGAATGTTCCGGTCAGTCTGTTACTGAGTAATCAATTCCTGCACGGGAGTGCCGATGGCCCTTTGCCAGCCGGCGTAATCCCGGTGGACCTGAGCAGAACCGGCGTCGGACTTAATTATTGATTTACTGGTATGCAGTAATTTCAGTTCTTCAATATCCTGAAATATACCCGCTTTCAAACCCGCCAGATACGCCGCTCCCAGGGCCGATACTTCGGGAAAGGTCGGCGAGGCCACGGGCTTGTCGAGCAGGTTAGCTAAGAACTGAAGGACGAACTGATTGGACGTCAGGCCGCCATCCACCATTAACTCTTTCAGGGCAATACCGGTATCCTCTTCCATGGCCAGAATGACATCCTTGATCTGATAAGGAATGGATTCCAGAGCCGCCCGGACCAGGTGGTTTTTATTACAGTCGAAGGTCAGGCCCGAAATGGAAGCCTTACGGTTCATGTCCCAGTGCGGGGCCCCGAGGCCGCTGAAAGCCGGAACCAGGTAGACGCCATTATTATCCGCCACCGAGCGGGCCATGGCCTCGGTTTGCCGGCTGTCTTCCAGCATGCCGAGCTGATTTTTCAGCCATTCGATCGTGGCTCCGCAGGTCACAATGACGCCTTCCAGAGCGTATTCCGTTCGGTCTTCGGTACTCCAGCAAAGAGTCGTCATCATGCCTTTCCGGGAACGTTTGGGTTCTTTTCCAATATTCATCAGAATGGACGATCCGGTGCCCATCGTGGCTTTTGCCAGACCCGGCTCAAAGCAGCCCTCCCCAAAAGCTGCCGCGTGGGAATCTCCGATCAAGGCCGTAATAGCGATGGGCTGGGATAATAAACCGCCGAAATTCGTTTTTCCGAAATACGAAGAAGAAGCTTTGACTTCGGGTAGCCGGAGGTTTTCCAGACGAAATTCTTCCAGTAACTCCTGGTCCCACTCAAGCGTGGAAAGGTTGAAAAACAGCGTTCGGGAAGCGTTGGTATGGTCCGTATAATAACTCTGGCCCTGGGTCAGCTGATGGAGTAACCAGGTATCTACCGTTCCGAAATACGCTTCCCCGCGTTGAATGGCCACCTGCACTTCCGGCTGGTTTTCGTAGAGCCAGATGAGCTTCGTTCCTGAAAAATAGGGATCAATAATCAACCCGGTTTTTGACTGAATTGTATCCTGTAGTCCATTACTGATGAGTCGGTTACAAATACCAACCGAGCGTTTGCACTGCCAGACAATGGCGTTATACAGCGGTTCGCCCTGCTGATCCCAGAGGATAAAGGTTTCCCGCTGATTCGAAATGCCGCAGGTTTCAATGGCTTCGAGCCGACCGCCTTTTTGCTGAAAATCCGTCAGACATTTCTGAACTGAGGCCAGCACATTGGCGTAAATTTCCTTCGGGTTTTGCTCGACGCCTCCGCCTTCGGAATAATAGGTTTTCAGAGCTTCTGTTCCGCGGGCTACGGCTTCGCCTTTCTGGTTGAAGAGAATGCTTTTGGTGCCGCTCGTGCCCTGATCGACGGCCAGAATGTAACGATCCGTATCAGTCATTTTTCGAATTCGATTTATCGATGATTACTGCCAGTAGAATCACCATTCCTTTCACCACCTGCTGCCAGAAGGGTGACACGTCGAGCAGTACCAGTCCGTTATTCAATACGCCAATGATGACCGCTCCCTGCACCGTTCCCAGGATACTGCCGCGACCGCCGGAGAGCGACGTGCCCCCAATGACCACTGCCGCGATGGAATCGAGTTCGTAACTAATCCCCGCGTTGGGCTGGGCCGAATCGAGCCGGGAGGTGACTAATAACCCGCCCAGAGCAGCCAGTCCCCCGGCAATGGTATACACCAGAATTTTGACGTAATTCACTTTGATCCCCGACAAGCGGGAAGCACTTTCATTCCCGCCAATGGCGTAGATGTAGCGGCCCAGCCGGGTTTTGCTCGTCATTACTACGGCAAAGACTACTACGATTAAGGACACCCAGACGGGAACGGGAATGCCTAAAAACCAGCCCGTACCGAGGTAAAGGAAGGTATCACCCAGGCCACTGATCGGAAATCCTTTGGTCCACAACATCGTCAGGCCACGGGCGATGGTTAACATGGATAAGGTAGCGACGAAGGGCGGAACGTTGAAGCGGGTAATGATCCAGCCGTTGAAACTGCCTAATAAGGCTCCAACCAGTAACCCGACTACGACGGCTCCCAGAATGGTGAACCCGATGTAGGTATTCTGAGCGGGCCATTCGATGCCGTTTTTGAGTAAGCCCGCCGTGATGGCTCCGCACAGGGCCAGGACCGATCCGACCGACAGATCAATTCCGGCGGTTAAGACCACCAGTGTCATGCCGACGGACAGGCAGATGTTGACGGAAATCTGCCGCAGGACGTTCCAGCCGTTGGCCACGGTCAGGAATTTGTCGGAAACCAGACTGATCGCGACGCACAGAATAAGGAGGGCGATGAGCGACTGAAATTTTACCCAGTACGATTGCCCCAGCGGCACCAGACGCGGCTCGGTTCGTTGATTGACAGAAGCTTCTTTGATCATAGTTCTCAGAGGTTGGCGGAGTGATTAGCCCGCCCATTTGAAAAGGCCAGACGCGTTATACCGATGGCGGAATGGCCGCTTTTAATAGTTCGTCTTCCGTGACATCGCAGGCCGGGAATTCGGCCGTGAGTTTTCCTTCGGCCAGCACCAGAATCCGATCCGACAGAGCCAGAATTTCAGGAATTTCGGAGGAAACGACGACAATGCCCAGCCCTTCGGCAGCCAGTTGCAGGATGAGTTTATAGATTTCGCTCTTGGCGTGAATGTCAATGCCCCGCGTGGGTTCGTCGAGCAACAACAGCTGAGGTTTGGTAGCCAGCCACTTGCCCAGTACGATTTTCTGCTGGTTCCCGCCACTCAGGTTTTTCGCTTTCTGCTGAGCGGAAGAGGTTTTGATATTCAGCTCTTTAATGTAATGTTTGGCCAGAGCCTGTTCGGACTGATCATCGAGCAGACCGTAACTTTCGAGGGCTTCCAGCGTGGTCAGGCTCATGTTGGCTGCAATGTCCATGCCTAATACCAATCCGTTTTTCTTACGGTCTTCGGGGACCAGAGCCATGCCGATCCGAATGGCATCGGAAGGGGTTTTGATACTGACAGGTTCATCATTCATCGACAGCTGGCCCCGAACGTTACCGTTGTGTAAACCAAAAATGGCCTCCAGTAACTCCGTGCGTCCGGCTCCCATTAAACCGAAGATTCCAACGACTTCACCCTTCCCTACTTCAAACGAAATATTGTCCAGGACGGTAGCCCGGCCCTTTAGCAGTGAAATTCCTTCGACTTGTAACAGTTTTCTGAAACAAGTATCCGTACAAATCCGGCGATTCACCTGCACCTCACGACCGACCATTTTCCGGATGAACAGATCGTGGGTCATGTCCTGCATATCCCCGGAATCGACCGTTTGGCCATCGCGTAATACCACGAAGCGATCCGCCATGCGGAATAATTCAGCCAGCTTGTGCGAGATATACGCCACGGCTTTGTTGGCCCGCCGCAAGTCTTCAATGACCGAAAACAGCACCTCTACTTCCCGGTCGCTGATGGCCGAGGTGGGTTCATCCATGATGATGACTTCCGAATCCCAGAGTAAAGCTTTGGCGATCTCGACGATTTGCTGCTGCCCGACTTTCAGCTCCGAAATGAGCGTATCGGGACTGACCTTCAGTTGCAGGCGTTCCAGTAGCTCGCTGGTTCGCTTTTTCATTTTAGCCTGATCAAGCAAGCCCAGAGAATTGGTTAACTCCCGTCCCAGAAATATATTTTCCGTAATACTCAAATACGGAATCAGATTGAGTTCCTGATGAATGATGGAAATGCCCGCCTCCTGAGCTTCCTTCGGGTTGGCAAACCGAACCGTCTCGCCTTTCCAGATCAGCTCTCCTTCGTAATCCTGATACACCCCCGAGAGCACATTCATCAGCGTGGATTTCCCCGCTCCGTTTTCGCCCACAATGGCCGTTACCTGCCCCAGCGGCAGGCTCAGATTGACCTGATTCAGGGCCGTAACTCCGGCAAATCGCTTGGTTATGTTTTGAGCTATGAACACGAGAGAAGGAATTTTGACGATGGGAAAACACTTACTTCAGCACGCGTAAGGCAATGGGCATTACCTCTACTGAATGAAGATCCGGGAACTTCTGGTTCAGCTCGATCGCTCCGGCAAACTCTACGGTATCTCCTTTTTTTACTGCTTTCCGAAACGCAGGAACTACCTCCGTGCGAATGATCTTATTCAGCTCCGCCGAAACGTTATTCAGGTCCATCGTATTTGAAAATTCGCTCAGATTAATCTGACCGGAGGCATCCCGCACGGCGTTCCCGAAGACGTATTCCGTCGCAATCCGAACGGTGTCCGATCCTACCTGAATGGCAACGCTGGTTTCGTTCACCTCCCGAACCACGCCCTTTCCCTTGCTGAGAAAATACTTAATGTTCCCCAGGCCCAGCGAATGGCCGTATTCCTGAAAGGTCTTCTCTTTTTGCTGCTGAAGGTGCGTGAGCAACTGTTCGGTATTCGTCGCTTTTGCCAGGGCAGGCGTCAGTTTGTGCTGCCAGAAGGTTCGGGCAAAACCGGAAGCATCAAACCCTTTAGAAGCCGTCTGTACCTCATCCAGTTTTTTGATATACAGGGAGTTATACCCCAGGATTCCGAACGTCAGGAGGGCCAGCAAAAGCCGAATGATTTTCTTTTTCATGGCTTAGTCCTGTTTACCGTAAGCTCCGTAATGGCTTACGTTTTTCTGATTCACCAGCTCAACTGCCACGGGCATTTTCCTGGGAAATTCCCGACGGCCTTTAAAGTATTCATCCGCAAACTGAGCGGCAGTATAGGCCATGACTTCGGGATACTGCATGCCCGTCGCCAGAATTTTCTGATGCTGAATGGATTCGACGACGTCCTGGGCTCCGTCGAAGCCAAAAACCTTGATTTGATCGGCCTTTCCCGAAGCTACCAAAGCCTGATAGGCCCCCATCGCCATGGCATCGTTACCGCAAAAAACCGCGTCAATATCGGGGTGAGCCTGTAGCATGGATTCCAGCACTTCCATGGCCTTATTCCGATCAAAATCAGCACTTTGCTGGGCCACCATTTTCAGATTCGGGTAATAATCCACGACGCTGTGAAAGCCTTTGGAACGCATCCAGGTGTTATTATCACCCACGAGTCCGAGAATCTCTACGTATTTACCTTTTTTGTGCAGGATATCCACGAAGTAACGGGCAATGGAAACGCAGCCCGAGTAACTGTCCGAGAGAATTTGAGACGTAGCTCCGTCCGTGGTATTCACCTCCCGGTCCATGCAAAAGACGGGGACTTCCGCGGCCTTTGCTTTGTTCACATTTACCACCGAACCATCGGCATCCGTCGGGTTGAACAGGATGGCATCGAAGCCCGAAGCAATGGCATTTTCGAAATGATCGGTTTCCAGAGCGGTATTATTCTGAGAATCGAAGATCTTGGATTCGTAACCTAATTCCTTCGCCCTGGCCGCCGCCCGATCCGCCAGAAACACGAACCAGGGATTGTTCAGCGTCGAAACGACAATGGCTATTTTTCGGCCTTCATCCGTTTTTTGTCTGGTTTTACAGCCAAATAGTGCTATTAAAAAAACAGACAAAAAAAGAAAGCTCTTCAGCTTTTTCCTGTACATCATCAATAGCTTTTTAGAGGTTAAATGAACGGGTTACTGAAATCGTTACCGATGTAACAACGTCAACGCAGCTTCCGAAATGCCGCGATCCGTGAGGCCATAATGACTGAAAATTTCAGCCTGTGAACCGGTTACCGTGTACTCGTCCGGAATACCCATAATCCGGAACGGAACCTGTCGCTGGTTTTGCAGTAAGAAAGACGCACAAGCCTCCCCCAGCCCCCCATTCACGCTGTGTTCTTCGACCGTAATCATCGGCATACCACTACCGGCAATTTCATCTAACAGACTTGTATCCAGCGGCTTAATCGTATGCATGCTCACAACTGTTACCTTCAACTGATGTTCTCGTTCCAGAATTTCTGCGGCCTGTAGAGCGGGATATACCGTTTCGCCCGTGGCAATAATGGCGAGGTCCTTCCCTTCCCGAATGACTCGTCCTTTACCGAATTCAAAGGGTGTGGAACTGTCAAGTAAAGGCATTGGCTTTTTACCAAACCGCAGGTACACCGGCTGTTCCAGCAAGGCCGCCTGACGGATGGCTTCTTCGGTTTCGTAGCTGTCCGCCGGAGCGACCACGATGAGGTTGTGAATGGCCCGCAGAACCGCAAAGTCGTGCAGGCTGTGGTGCGTGGAACCCAAGGCTCCGTAACTGACTCCGGCACTGATGCCAATGAGATTCACGGGATTATCCGAATAAGCTACGTCGTTCTTGATCTGTTCGAGGGCCCGGGCGGTCAGAAAACAGGCCGGAGAAACGGCGAATACTTTCTTACCCGTCGACGCCAGTCCGGCGGCTACGCCCACCAGGTTTTGTTCGGCAATGCCCACTTCGACGATTTGTTGCGGGAATTTCAGTCCAAAAGGCACCAGTTTCCCCGATCCCCGCGAATCACTCGTCACTACTACAATGTCTTTATCTGTCTCAGCCAGTTGCTGTAAGGTTCCCGAAAAAACGTCCAGGTTGGCTTTCGTGTCCGTGAGTACCGAAATCGTTTCTAACATAGTTCTGTTTCAGGTTAGTGTCTTGTCATCATCAGGCACTCAACGCGGCCAAAGCCTGTTTCAGCTCCTCTACCGCCGTCGAATATTGCTCCTGACTGGGTACGCCGTGGTGCCATTTCAGCTGATTTTCCATGTAACTCACGCCTTTTCCCTTCACGGTGTGAGCAATCACCAGACTGGGTTTACCGGGCTGAAAAGGTACCTGATCGAAGGTATGTTTCAACTGCTCCAGATCGTGCCCATCCACGTGCCGCACTTCCCAGCCAAAGGCTTCAAATTTCCGGTCGAGCGGATCGGTATTCATTACGTCCGAGGTAGAACCCGTAATTTGCAGGGAGTTTTTGTCGATAATCGCACAGAGGTTATCGAGTTTATAATGAGCCGCCGACAGAGCCGCCTCCCAGTTGGAACCTTCGGGTAATTCGCCGTCGCCCAGCAGCGTAAACACGCGGTATTTTTTATCGTCCATCTTCGCGGCCAGTGCCGCCCCCACACTCAGGGAAAGTCCGTGACCGAGGCCGCCCGTGTTCTGCTCTACGCCCGCTACCTTCCGGGTCGGGTGACCGATGTAATGCGACTGATACTGACACAGCGTTTCCAGATCGCTTTCCGGGAAAAACCCCTGATCGGCCAATACCACAAACAGAGCCTCGACGGTGTGTCCTTTACTCTGAATGTACCGATCCCGGTCGGGCGACTGAAAAGTATCCGGGCTCACCTGTAAGGTATGGTTGTATAACACATTCAGAATGTCGATGCAGGATAAACTCCCGCCGGTATGGCCGGCTCTGGCATTGACAATGTACTTTAAGATCTTCTGGCGGTATTCTACCGATTTACGCTTGAGTACTTGAATATCAGTCATCATTCTTCGTCATTAGTCGTTTTAGGTATCGGTTGAAGTTTCTGTTATTCTTCGCCAAAATGCAGTACGTCCCAACCCATGTAGTTACCCAGTCCTTCTTTCAGTACGGCAGCCGTTCGGGACGCGTTCATCACGACGTGGTGCTCGAATCCGTTCTGGCAGATGTACCGCATGAGTTTCTGTAAATCAGGAATTTCGGCGACGGCCCGGTTGCCAAACGTGCGAAGCTCATCATCCGTTAACCGACCTTCCCCGACGTAGGCTTTAATGATTCCCCTGCTGTCGTCGGTACTGATCCGACCGTAGGTTAAGGGCATCGCTGGCGTGCGGCCATCGAGGGCTCCGTAGGTATTGTGTTCCCCCACGGTAGTGCCCAGAATCGGAGCCGTACTGATCTCTATATCCGGCAGAAATGATTTTGCCCAGTTGCCACAGTGGAATAACACGCATTTGTTATCGTCCTGGGCGTAGTTGTTATTCCAGTCCACCAGAGCACTCGGCGAGCCCGAAGCCAGTTGTAAGGCATACATACTCAGCGTTCCGGTTACGTCTACTTCGCAGCCACTCGGCATCATGTTCTCGCTCATGATACTCATGCTCGTACAGACGTTGCAGCCGTAGTTCTGCTGAACGGAAGTCCAGCACTGAATCGCCGTGGCATCCAGTTCGTTAGCCGCCACAAAGTCAGCCAATACCACATCCAGTTTGGCCATTTGCACCAGAGCTTCCTCGGGCGTTCGGCCTATTTTGGCGTAAGAAGTGATTTTATCGATTCGCTCCCTGACCGAAGCATCGTGTTTCGTTAATTTATTGGCATTGCCCAGAATCTCGGAGAGATCGACTGTTACGACGGAAATCCCGTTGCGTTGCAGGATTTTTTCACTATAACGAACCGTATTAAATCCGCCGGGACGGGCCCCAATCGCTCCGATTCTTACCTTGCGTAAGCCTTTGACGACCCGACAAACGCCCACAAAATCAAGCAGATCCTTCTGAAAGCTGGGATCAGTGGGACGTACCACGTGCTTAGTCGTCAGCGTGTATTTAATACCAAACTGATAGAGATTATTACAGGCGGAAATCTTGCCGCACCAGGCATCCCGGCGACGGGCCAGATCCAGTTTATCCAGATCGTCGGGATAGGCCTGAATCAATACCGGGACATTCAGGTTGGCGAGCTTCAGCGTTTCGGCAATGCCGCGTTCGTCACCGAAGTTGGGTAATACTACCAGTACGCCCATGATTTCGTCCGCGTGTTTCTTGAATAAATCCGCACACCGACGGGCTTCCTGAAACGTTTCGACACCGCCTAACTTGGTTTCTTCCGTAGTTAATAAGATCGGATTGATATGCAACTGCTTCAGTACTTCCAGAATCTCAACTCGGGCATCGGCCACCAGTGAATCAGGGAAAAAATCACGGTTACCAATGATGACTCCTAAGGTATAGTTCATGCTACGTTGTTAGTAAAATACGTTCGAGGTAAAACGTTACTGGCTTCCTAGTGGTGGCTGGTGAGGACACCAGCCACGGCTGTTGGGCAGTGAGGTAAACTGTGGCTTTCTCCGTTTGGAAAGCACAATATTCTCCTTCCCGAACGCCCGTGACAGCGTTCGGTTTATGATAAATCCATACTATTCAGGGACTTAAGCGATGATCAGTTCAATCTCATTGTCATGAAACACCTGCTTGTGTTTTTCTTCGATTCCATCGTCGGTAATGATGTAATCAATGAGCGACAAGGCTCCCAGACTGGCGAAGGCACTCTTGCCTATTTTCGTGGAATCGGCGACCAGATACGTGGTATCGGCCGCGTCAATCATAGCTTTTTTCACCACCAGATCGCTGATACTCGGATACGTTAACCCGGATTTCAGCGAAATGCCCGCCGTGGCCAAAAACAGTTTTTGTACGTTCAGACCCTTGAAAAAATCGGCTGCTTTCTGCCCGGTTAAGGATAAGGTCGGCGGTTTGAATTCCCCGCCCGTCATAATGACTTCGATCCCCGGTTCGGCTCCCAGCATCAGGGCGATATTCAGAGCATTGGTAATGACCGTCAGGTTCTTAATGCCTTTCAGCTGCTTGGCAATTTCAGTGGTGGTCGATCCCGAATCCAGGATGATGGTATCGCCACTTTCGATGTACTCCAAGCATTTTCGTCCGATCAGTTCTTTCTTGTCAATGTGTTCCTGATTGCCGAGTGAAAAGGTACGCACCTGATTTTCGACGTTTTTCAGAAAAGCTCCGCCGTGTTCTCGAATTACTAATCCGTCTTTTTCGAGTTTCTCCAGATCCTGCCGGATCGTTACTTCGGTTACCTTGAAAAGTTTCGACAGATCAATGACTTTGGCCGAGCCATCTTCTTTCAGTAATTCAAGTATTTTATCTCTTCGTTGATTGGCCAGCATATCGGTTGAAATGTTACAGGTTTTACTAGTGGCCGACTACACTCAAAAATTAGCCAGCACTCGAAAGATACAAACATAAGATTTCAAAACCTGTATCCGGCGTTCATAACGCATTCCCAACTCAATTATGGCTTAAAGATAAATACAATGAAAACAAAAACAAATCCAAAAGGAAAAATTAAACAAAATATCGAAGAAAAACGAAATATGATTCATTCGTACGATCCCAGGCATTGAATAGAATCCCGGAACCTCTGTACAAATCACTCGACCCGTATTCAGATCAATACTGAAGCCAGATGACTTCCCCCGCTCTGGAAGGGATCACCTCGCCAGCTACTTTCGTTTGGTTACGAATGGCTCCTGTTTTCGAATCAATAATCGAAACGGTGGCAGCTTTGGCCGCAGGCAGGGAAACTTTTCCGTCCGAAGTAGCATAGATGATGTACCCTTTTGCCGGATTTCCTAACGCGTATTGATTCGCTGGTTTTCCGGGTAACTCTACTACACTCATCTGACCGGCCGCTTTCAAAAATTCCTTACTCACGAAAGGAAGATTCGGTAACGAACCGCCCGCCAGAAACACCGCCCAGCCCATGCCTTCGAACCCATCGGCGGCATAGGTTACGGCCTTCGCCGGGTAGTTCTGACGGTATTCCCTGACTGCCCGATACACTTGTTCGAAAGAGCTACGTTTGGGCTTCAGCAAACGGGCGTGCTGGCGGGGAGCCAGATTTTGTCCACCCTCGGGAGCATACGCCGAACCGTCGGCCTGATAATGCCAGTATTTAATGTCAATCACGTCAACGGCGTCGGCTCGTTTCGAATCTTTCAGCAACGCATCCTGTACGTCTTTGGTCGTGCTCAGGCCAATCAATACGGGTCTTCCCGTTTCTTTTTCCCACTCCTTAATGGTATCAATCCAGAACTGGACGAAGGACAGCGGGCCCGTATATTCAGCCCCAATGAGCTGAATCACGCCTGAATTACCCGTGAAATTTTCCAGACTTTTTCGGATATACGCCCGGTGTAGTTTCCGGCGAACGGGATGTGACACGTCATAGAACTGTTCAGCCATAAAAATCCGTTTGTCACCCGCGTAAGGCACGGGTTCGGGGAAACCCGTCTGGTTGATGTTATTGGCCGGACGCCAGGGAAAGTCCGCGTAATGGGCTCCGGCTTCGATGATGTTATGCTGAAAATACTGCTCATGAATCAGGACTAAACCCTTCTGATCCGCCAGATCGGCGAATTGCTTCAGCCGATTCCAGTACCAGTGGTTATACTTCGTCAGGTCGTATTTGCTCAGCCCATCCCAGGCCGTCTGTTGTCCGCTTCGGGCGAAGGGTAACTCGTAAAAAGGTCCCCAAACGTCACCATCCATGCGGCGAATCCGTTCGTGATCGTCCCGGCGGCGGTCGTACCAGAGGCCATAATTGTGATCCAGGGCCACGATATTCTGGCTTTTCATGGAGTCGGTAACGGCCTGTAAATCATCCGTCCAGCCCGTTCCCCTGCGGCCCGGAACGAAACGGGTAAGGTGCGGTTTGGCTTTGGGGGCTCCGTACACCCGGGCATTCCCATTCCACCAGGGAACTTCCTGCCGACGCCCGGTTACCAGTTCATTTCCCCGAACCAACAGGCCTTCCTTTACCTGCATTACCCCGGCTTTGGCGGGAATTTTCGGCGTGGTAATGCCGATTTGATCAATGCTCTGAGCCTGATTTTGAATTGATATAGTCCGTTTCTGAGCCGCCGAAGCGATGAAGTCGGATAAGGTTTCGGCGGGTTGACCAGCGGCCCTGGTAAGCTCCATCGCTACCTCCACTTTCGGACTACTCGAGGCTTCCGTCGGAACGGCCATGATCTGATTTTCGTAACCTAAGCCCAGCCGATCTTTACGCTGGGCGTAATACAGGCTTCGCGGATTGATATGTTCGTTGGACTGATCCCAGTACCCATTTCCCTGAAACTGAGCCCAGGTGCCAAAGGCCCAGTTCTGAGCCGTTGCGGGCTGCTCGCACTGCACCAGTGCCGCCGAGCACTGCCAGAACACACTATTCGCCGTATTATACCCCGCTCCCTGTCCATCCTGACCCAGATTCCCGAATCGGAGAGCATGGCCATCGCTGTTGACGATGTCGAACAGAACACCCGAAGCCCAGCTGTCTACTCCCCCGCTGAAACTGTGGGGTACGTGAGCCTCGCACTGCACAAAGGCATTCGGCCCGGCGGCACAAAAGCCAACGGCGAAGTCATGGTACCCGTACTCGGAATAGAGTCGCTGAAATAAGGTTTGCTGGCCTTTGGTATAAAACGTATAACGACGTTCGCCGCCAATCTCGGAGATGGGCTCCAGCGAACGGCAGTCTTCCACGGTAATGCGGCGGCCCGTTTCCTGAATGTTCACGGCGGAACCCGCCAGATGAACAAAATCAACCTGCCGAACCCAGGCATCTTCACTATTCTCCAGGGTAACGCCGCCCCAGCGGTGGTCTTCATCCTTCGGATTTTTCAGATCGTAGGTCGATTCAATCCGCAGATTTTCAAGGCCCGACTGGCGGATTTTTCCTTTCCACTCCACTCGCGTAATGGTTCCGCCGCCGTAGGTTTCGTCGAGGGCAGTCGTCAGCGGAGCGTCGAGGGTAAGTTCATTACCCTGGACAGCGGTTACTTTCCGGTACCAGAACAGATCCCGCTGACCGGGTTTCCAGCCGAGGGTGGTTACGCCGCCGCCAAAATGGTCCGTTCCCAGAGTCTGAATCCATTCCTGGGTGGAAGGTCGCTGGATGCGTACTTCGTCGCCGACTTTATAATTTCCATCCACGTGAATTTTAAAGGCGTTTACGGGAACATAGCCATCCGTAATTCGGGTCGGTTTTTCTACTTGAATATCCCCTCTTCCGGCAATCAGGAGCACATCCTCCCGACTGAAGCCCGCTCCCAGCAGGGTGGTGGCCTGAATGCCACTTCCCCGCAATACTACGCCGGAAGCCCTGATGTTCAGCGTTCCCAGGATTTCAAATACGCCCTTTTCCAGTAATACGGCTCCTCGAAATCCGTCTTTATCCAGAGGTAAAGCCGAGACATAGTCAAGGGCCGACTGAATGCGGAGCGTGGCATCGCCCTTTTTCGCCGGAACGCGAACTTTGACCGGAACTAGCGGAATAGCTTCTTCGGCCGCCTTGTAGCCCGCGTACGAAAAATCGGGAACGCGGTTGCCCCGTTCATCCGGCGTGTAGGATAACTGCTGTTTTTCGTTCAGCCACACGGGCGGCTGTTTTTTCACGGGCTTCTTACCCTGAGCCCAGGCACCCGGGTAACTCAAAAGAAGACAAACAATCGAAACAACTAAGGCTGGAATACGCACGGCTTAAAGGAGATTACCTGACGATCAACGGAAGGGTTAATCGTCAGGTAAGTTCAGTAAAAAGAATAATAAATGGTCAGCTTTTAAGAAACGTGGGTTGGAGAAACACGCTCTTCCGGGGTATTCTTACTTCCTGAATCATCTAAGTATCAGGCCTTTTCAGACAAGAACAGACTATATGCTTTTTACTTCATCTTCATCAGGCTTTGTATGATTTTACCAGCTCGATAAAATAAGGTCGGTAAAAGATTTCTCTTTTACCGACAGCAGGTACTGGCGGATTAGTAAATCGATCAGGGTTTCACCGAAGAAACGGAAACCAGACTATTCAGGTAGTTTTCAATGTTGGTGTACCCGTCTTTTTTCCTGGTTTTTGTCGCATCGGAAGCATCCTTCGGATTCAGGCCGTTCTTCTTTTCCCATTCATCAGGGATGCCGTCTTTGTCGGAATCTACGTAGGGCGTTCCTTTGTATTCGGGATATCCTCCCACCTGACTGATGTCGGTGATGATGCCCTGTTTGTACGAATCAATGGGTAAACGACGGTGCTTGAACTGCGTTTCGGGTACCTTAACGCCTTCCGTATACGTAATCTTCCCGGTCTTCACCTGCTGCACAATTCGCGTATCCACGGGATCGCGTTTGGGTAAGGTAGCCCCCGCGTTCGTTAATACATACTCATACGCTTTAGTCGTGGGCAGAATCGTCAACTCGGGCATGGGCAGGGGTGCATTCCATTTCATGTCCGCTGTGTACTTACCCGTGTTGGGCAAATCTTCGACCTGAACGCCGCCGTTCCAGTTATCTTTCGTTACGGCTTCGTTGCCTTCCATGATGTTGCCATTCACGTAGGCACGACCAAAGACCAGGTGGTCCAGTTTACTACGACCCGCTTCCGGTTTCACGAGGCGGTGACCCACCGGTGAATCTTTCGGCGTTAACGGGCCGGGTTTATAGTAGTTATTGATGATGTTGTACATCGCCCGGTAATCCCCACCGTCCACCGAACGGTGTACCCAGTTGAAAACTACGTTATTCACGAAATTGAAGATCCCGTACCAGCCAATGGACGGATTTCGTCCGGCATTATCCGCCCAGAGGTTCCGCATGAAGGTACAGTTTTCTCCGCCCAGGGTGCTTCCAAAGGCGTGATTCCAGGTATCGAGAGCTTCCGAGAAAATGGAATTCTGAATGGTAATATTAACCGTGGGTAACTTCTGCTCAATGGCTCCCGTGCTGTCATTATACATGTGCCGGTACATCGACATGTTTTCATCCAGACCCCAGCTGGCCGATACGTGATCGATCATGATGTTACCGATGGGGTTCCCACCAATGGAATCGTCCCGGCGGCCCACGTTGGTTTCTCCGCGGCGGAATCGCATGTATCGAACGACCACGTCGTGTGTATTAATCCATACCGATTCACCCGCTACGCAGACGCCATCGCCCGGAGCTGATTGCCCGGCAATGGTCACGTAAGGAGCCCGGATAATCAGGGGCGTTTTCAGTTTGATAATGCCGGCTACGTTAAAGACAATCGTACGGGCCCCGCCCTGCTCGCAGGCTTCGCGAAGGGTTCCCGGGCCGCTGTCTTCCAGACTGGTAACGACGATTACTTTGCCGCCGCGACCACCGAAGGAATACGCTCCGCCCCCTTCCGCTCCGGGGAATGCCGGAATCGGGGCCTGGGGTAAATCGTACGGGCGGCCCGCCCAGGGAATATAAGGCTTGCCTTCACGGGCTTCTTTCAAAATTGTTGGATAGGCCTTTTGCCAGGCCAGGTCTGACTGGCGGCGGGCCTCTTTCATCATTTCATCGCTGGCTTTTTCCACATCCGCAGGAACCTTTGGATACTGAGCAAAGACGCTCGCTGAACTCAACACAGCAGCTAGTAATACAGGAATGAGGTTTTTCTTCATTGGGTACATGAAATAAATTCAGATAAATCATGGTTCTTTCCGGGTAGAAAGAGTTGGTTTTTCATACTAAAGAAAGAGGCTGGTTGAAGACTGAACCCCATTGCAAACTCAAAATAAGGCTATTAAACCCCGACATATCTATATTATTTTTTCGAGCTATTGTAGCATCTTAGCAGGCCAAAAAGCTTTACCCCATAAATTCAGGGTAATATCTCTTAATGACGTCCTTACTAATTGGGCCTTCCAGGTTTTGGAGAAAAAAGGGGTCTCTCGGAAAAGACATACCGATGAGACGCATAGTAGCCCTGATTGGCTACAGTAAAGAGAAGAAAGATAATTCGGAAGTATCCGGCAGGTGGGTTAAACGTAATATGCTTTACTTCAATCAAAATCAGGTTATTCCGTACCGACACAACTCCCCGCAGGGAGCCGTTAAACTATAGTTATACGATTCACAATCATTCGACTACGCTACCCTACGCCGGCACGTAGTATATCCAGGTTCCGCCGCAAACTTTTCCTTATCCGATCCCCCCGGATGTTGTTTTGAGAATTGATAGTTTAAAGCGTTATTTTTCGAATAATTAAGCAGTAAGTTGAGTATATGCTATCTACTTAATGAATGCATCCATTTCATTTTTTACCAAATCTAACGATATCATATCCTACTGAAAAGGTTATGGTCCGTGTTTTTCGATTAAAGGAATAAGCCTTGCCTTCAAAGATAACCGGGTTATTTAATGAACTAAATGGAAAGTCATAATCTAACCCGAAATTGAATCGCTTCAGGTGAAGATTAATACCCATGATTCCTCCAGCGTAGTACTTCTTCTGCGAATCAAAAACGTTATCACTAATATGGAATCGTCCTTTATCTGTATGATAGAAACTTCGTCTTTCAGACGATAAAAAGGTATTCATAATACCCGCATTTACGCTAAGAAAAGAAGTTAAGAAATAACCTACTTTAAGGGGTACATCAAAACGCTTTAGATCATTTGCCAGATTCACGCCCCCGATGCCCTGGTAATAACTCCATTCGGGATTTTCCCGATCAATGTTATCAAAATAGGCCAGAAAACGGTACGTACTGTATCTGAATTCGGGTTGCACGTAGAATCGATTAAACTGCCATCTTCCGTACACCTGAACCATCGCTTAAGTACGGGTATTATAAGAATCAATTTCGAAACCGCCTACTCTATTTAATAAAGACGTTTCTTCCGTATTGGCCAGCGATCCCTTTAATCCTAAAGATAATACGCTCTGGGCCTGAGTATAAGTACTGGCAAACAGAATACTAAAGAATAATAAAACTCGTTTCATTGATTAAAATTTATTTCATGAAAAATATTCTACCAACTCTGATAAATGAATCATTCCGTTAATTAACTGGCAAATTATCAGATTTTTTCAGATTATCAATTTTATAAAATTTAACAACTAATCATTCTTTATTTTCCACTTGAGTCCTGATTTAATTCACATCTGTTATCAGACATAAAAAAGCTCCGCAACAGTAGTTACGGAGCTTTTTATGTTTTTACAAATGATTACTGCTGTACAAACCAGCTATCAGGTACGTCCTTCGGTTCTGACCCGTTCAGGCTGTATTTGAGCTTGAGGGTGAAACCGCCGCCGCCTTCAATGAAATCGGCTTCGAAGGGATGGGCTCCTTTACTCAGGGCTACCTGCCCGCTTTTCTCAATAGGAAAATGGTTACCGTCGTTATCCACCACCATTCGATCCGCGATGCGAAGAATACCACCGTCGTCGCAGGTATAGAAGAAGCTGTACACGCCCGTTTCAGGAACGTTGATCAGGCCCCGGAACTGAATCCCAAAACTGGGGGCCGTTACCGTTTTCGGCACTTCTACGTTACGGACCGTAAAGGTGCTGTCGGCCGTCTCTTTCTTCATAAGCGTCGTCATTTTGAAGAATTTTTTATAGAGACTTCCCTTTAAACCCGCCCTGGGGTTACTTACCGAAACGGGTTTGGCGTACGCCTGCTGCTGGTAGTGCAGGGTGTAGATATCTCCGCGTAAGCCGGTCGAGGTAAAGGCCGCCAGCTTGATGGTTTGCGGTTTAGTGATGATCAGACCTTTGCCCAGCTCAGGAGACGTTTTCACGGGTAAGGAGCCGTCGGTGGTGTAACGAATAACGTAACTCTCCAGCGGTTTTTTGATGGATAAGGTCGCTTTATCGACGAATACGTTCGCTTCCGTAAAACCCGTCAGATCGGGCAGTCGGTAGTGAATGTTTCGTTTTTCCATCATGGGATAGTGCTGTAACAAACGTTGCTGAAAGGAGTCGAAGTTTTTCTTATTCGTCCAGACCACTTCCGAAAGGGCCGTCATGCGGGGCATATAAAGGTATTCAGCCCGGCTTTCGGTGGGCACGTATTCCGTCCAGAGGTTAGCCTGGGCTCCCAGAAAAAGCTTCTTCTGGTGGGCAGGAATTCCTTCCGGCACGACTTCCAACTGATACACGTTCGATACCGACTGAATGCCCGGAGGGCTGTCGAAATACAGCGTACTGACGGGCGTCATGATGATTTCGTTGCCGTTTTTAGCGGCTTCATACGGAGCATTTTTCACCCAGGAACGCCAGTACATCAGCGTAGCGGAAGCGTCGATGCCGCCTTCCAGCATTTCGTCCCAGCCGATGAGTTTTTTACCTTTGGACGTAAAGAATTTCTGCATGCGGTGGATGAAGTAACTCTGCAGCTCCTCCACGTTTTTGATGCCTTCTTTCTTCATCAGTTCCTTACAAACCTCGGCATTAGCCCAGGTTGTTTTCTCTACTTCATCCGCTCCAAGGTGTACGTATTGGCTGGGAAATAGCTCAAAGACTTCGTTGAACACGTTTTCAGCGAATTCGTAGGTCTGTTCGTTACAGGGACAGATGGGCGTTGAAAAGGTTTTTCCCCAGCTGGCATCGGTCGTGCAGCTCAGGTACGGGTACTGCTTGATGGCCGCCATCATGTGACCGGGCATGTCAATTTCCGGAATCACCTCAATGGAACGCTCCGCTGCGTAGGCTACGATTTCCTTAATCTGCTCCTGCGTATAATAGCCACCGTAAACCTGCTTTCCGTCTTTCATTTTCAGGAAACGCGGATCAATAATAAAGTCCGGATTGTCTTTGGATTTGGCAATGCAGGAAGAATCCTGATTGTTGAGGGTCCGCCAGGCTCCTTCCTGCGTCAGCAGGGGGTATTTTTTGATCTCAATCCGCCAGCCCTGATCGTCGGTTAGGTGCCAGTGAAATTTATTGAACTTATAAAAAGCCAGCTGGTCGATGTATTTTTTGATGAAATCTACCGTAAAGAAGTGCCGGGACACATCCAGGTGCATGCCCCGCCAGGCATACGCCGGCTGATCTTTGATGGTTACCGAAGGAATTTTCTTCGTTCCGCTGGCCGGGACCAACTGATGCAGGGTCTGAATACCCCGATTGATGCCCGCGGGTGTTTTACCCAGCAACGTAATCGTCGACGCACTGACTTCCAGCGAATATGCTTCGTCGTTCCCGAGTGAAGAATCGAATCCTATGACAATTCGGTTACCTGAGCCGGCGGCGTTACCCCGAATGCCCAGCATCGACTTCAGCTGCTTTACCTGAGAACTCAACGGAGCATCGGCCGGAACAATCAGGCTGGTAGCCGACGTCACTTCAAAGACCCCGGTTCCGGGCTGAAGTGAGGCGGGGTATGGAATAATCGGATAAGGATTGGTTTGAGCGTAAGTCAGCCCGCCAAAGAGCAGACTGGCCAGCACCAGCATTTTTTTCATTGCAATTGTTTAATGGTAAAACACAACCCGGCCAGGGGGGATTATGGTAGAGGAAGATCGAAACCCGAGCTTTATACTCAATTCCTCTTTACACAACGCAAAGAAAAGGCTTCTGTGGCAGGAAATGAAGCTAATTATCTATGACTGGTAACACCCACCTGTTCGCAAAACTCCAGGACCGGACATCTGGAGCACCGCGGCATAGGACCCGTACAGATGTGTTTTCCGAAAGGCATGAGTAATCGGTTGATATCAATCCACTGGCTTTGAGGAACTTTATTTTCCAGTACTTTCAGCGTCTTTTCGGGGGTAGTTGTCTTGACAAAGCCCCAGCGATTGACCACGCGATGCACATGAACGTCCACGCTGATGGCGGGTACTCCCGTGGCAACGCCCAGAGCCAGATTGGCACATTTGGGGCCTACTCCTTTCAGAGCAGTTAGCTGATCGTAATCAGCGGGTAACTTCCCACCATACTGAGTGACAGCGATTTGAGCGATGGCCCGCATGGTTTCAGCCTTTTGTCCGGGGTATTGACTTCCCACCAGCATTTCGGCCAGTTCTTCGAAGGGAATAGCCAGTAACTGCTCCGGCGTGCGAGCCCGGTTGAAGAGTTTTAACGAAAGCGGAATCGTTGTCTCGTCGAGCGTACGGATGGAAATCAGGCAGGAAATCAGCTGTTCAAACAAGGTATTATAGCCTCGTTCGGCCAGTTCAAACATGGCCGCTTTGGGATAAGGAGCAATGGCTTTTTCAATGCGGGGCAGCATTTCGTTCAGATCAAAGGCACGTTTCATAGGGTGGCTCGTTTTTGATCTACATTGAAAAACCTTTGCCAGCTATTGCATTTCATTTCGTAGAGACGCCGATTGATCGACGTCTTCGCCGGGGAATGGTAGTCATTGGAAGGTAATAACAACCGCCTCTACCCAGACGCGATGAATCGACGTCTCTACGGAATCAGGCGTGAAGGGCGTGATCTGTTGGCAGATTTTCGCCTTTTTCCCAAATGCGGCGACTCGTCCAGTCGGTCGCCGGACTGGCCCAGAATGGATCGCTTGCCGGTAAGCCCAGGGGTAACAAGGCCGTGGCCGTCAGATACAGACTTCCGGTAGAAATATACCCTTCACCCAAATCGGGCTGATGTCCGTTCAGGCCGATGTACAACCAGCCTTTGGGATCGTAATTTTTGGGGTTATCGAGGGTTTTATGCAAAACAGCCGTCAAAGCACCCCGCACCTGAGCGGGAGCCACTTCCTGGGGTAACTGCTTCAGAAAAGCGGTATTAGCCAGGTGATGGAAAGCTCCGGCCCGGTAACAAATGGAGCGGCCAATGACGGGAAAAGTGCCGTCCGTAGCAATCAGTCGTTCCTGAATGGCGGCGTAACGGGGAGCAATTTTGTCCATCCGCTTTTTCAGGAAATCGTAACTTTTATCGGGTAAGGTCCGCAGAATATCGACCATGAAGGGCTGGATTACATAACTGTTGTAATAATCCCAGTGAAAGTCCGGACCGTCGCCGAAAATGCCGTCACCCTTATACCATTGCTCGTGCTGCCGCAGGGCGTAATCGAGCCGCATTTTGTCGTACTCTTCCCCAATCGAGGCAAAAAATGCTTCAATCATGGCACTAAACAACAGCCAGTTACTAAAATACGGCTGAATGTTCCGGGTTTGCCGGAAGGCCGTCAGCACCTGTGTTTTAACTTCCGACGGTAACGTCTGATATAATTTCGGGCAACGAATGAAGCCCTGAGCCAGAAAGGCCGCATCCACCAGCGGCTGTCCGCCTTTGGTGTAGTTCAGGTAATCTTTCGCTTTGGGGTTTACGGCATTAGCCAGCCCTTTCTGAGCCAGGGAAAAATACTTTTGCCGCAAGGGTTTTTCTTCTTCTGAATCCAGTGCCAGCCAGGGCCCGATGCCCGCCAGTAATCGACCGACGGCCTCCAGATAGGAATAATTTTTACGATCGGCTTCCTGACCGGGCTTCGACTCTACGGGCATTCGAGCCTTCAGCTGATCTTCCGCCAGAGCCGTCAGGACGGGTTCTGCCAGTTTTTGCAGGATGGTTACCCAGTAGGCCCGATCAGCAGCGGGGGCTGTCTGGACAGGACCAGCTGCCGTTGCTAAGGGATGAAGTGTACTAACTAATCCTGCCCCACCCAACTGGCGAAGAAAAAATCGACGAAGCATGCGTTAATGATTTGGAGTTCCGGGCTTTGCCAGAGGTATGTATTTATGGTAAGACTATTCGTTGCTCGGTTAACCCTAAACCATTGCCTGGAGTTAGGTTCGGTGGACTCATTGCAGGTTCCTATTCCCGGGGTTATCATCCGGAGCTATGCCTGTTGAACCCCTGCGGGGTTGTCTAGAGAAAATTCATGCATTTGAATAGTTCTGAATGATCCTTCCGGATAACCTGGTTACTTTCTATGGTATTTCCAGTTTCTGCTCTTCCCTTCCGCAATCCATTCGAGAGCCTGATCCATTCGTCTGAGGCGGGTCGATTCCGTTTTGGCTTCTTCAAACCACTGGATGTATTCCTTCTGGCAGGCGTAAGTGAAGTGCTGGAAATGATTCAGAGCCAATTCATTCTTTTTGAGTTCTTCCTGAAAATACGGCGGCAGTACCAGTGGTTTCTGCTCCGCAGACCGGTTTACCGTATGTTTCACGCCCTGTTCCAGGAGTTGCATGGCCTGTTTCAGGTAAGAGGTCAGGACCTCATCCGATGGCAACTCTTCCAGGGACTTCAGTTTTCCCAGCTGCCCCCTTCCATTCGGCTCATCCGCCGGGGAGAGAATTCCCGCGGGGTCTTCCATTTTAGCAGACAGCCAAAACACGAAAGAAGCGTGTTTTTTGAACGCTGCCATCAGACAGAGGGTACCCGCTTGATACCCAAAATGAGGAGTGCCCCATTTGATCGTTTCTTCTACCTCTGGGCAGACGTCGTGAATCAGCTCCCGTAAATGACCGAGAATGGGTCTGGCAAATTCAGCCGCAGTATCAATGTACAGGTCTACGCGAATATCCGTTTTTCCCATTTGAGTTTGGAGTTTATGAATCACCGAATTACGCGGTGGTCCATTTCAACATGACCTAACTTGAAAGGTATATCTCAACAACCATTAACTAAAAACCAACAACTAAAAAGAGCTATTCGCCTTTCAGAATCTGAACCGGACCCAGTAAGCCTCCATCCAGTAACTCCCACTCGGGGCGAATCATGATGTTAGTTTGGGTGAATCGCTGGCTTTGCGGTTTGCCGCGGTCGCCGACGAGTCGGTTTCGCCAGGAGTTGGTGACGTCGATTTCCAGCCTATTATTCTTCGCCCGCAGATAACCCTTCACTGAAACCCGATACGGCGGACACCAGAGTACGCCCAGGTCTTTGCCATTCAGCCGCACGTGAGCCACGCCTACGTCCTGTACCTCACCCAGATCCAGGTAAGGATTCGCAGGCGTTGGACTGTCAAATGTGATTCGATACGTGGCTTTACCTGAGTAATACTTAATGCCTTCTTCGGGACGTTTCGACCAGCTCGTCAGGGTTTTGAATTCGGCTTTTTCCGGCCCACCCCATTTAGGATTGAAACTGACATTCCAGGTTCCTTCGATGGCTTTAATCGGCTGATAGCTAATGAAATTCGGAACCGCACTACCCTGTTTGTTTTCGGGAATCGACGTGCGGAATAAGACAATCCAGGAGCCGTTGGGCGTAAACTCCAGCGGTATCATCGTTTTTCCGTTTTCCTGACGGAAATTCTGAATCGGACGAATTTCACCCGTAACCGCATTCCAGAGTTCGGGCTGTTTACCAGTGATGCGGAATTCGACTTCGGCTTTCTGAGCTTCTTTCTGCTGACTCGACACGAGATACCAGTCTGCCTTACCCCACTGGTAATGAATATAATCCAGTTTTTTGTCAGCGGAAAAATCGGGCTGTACGCCATCGCTTTGTAAGACTTCGCGGGCCGTTTTTCCCCAGATCATCCGGCCTTTGCCGAAGGTATGCTGACCCGATGGATTCGATGCCGTTCCCCATAACTCATCCGCCATTTTTTTAACTTCGGTTTCACTGGCAGGGTATTCTTCCAGACTGACCGTGTGCGTGGTTTTCGGGCCGATTACCGTCGCTCCATTTTTCACTAACTCGTGAATTTTACGTAAAGCTTTGAGCGATAACACGCCATGATCGGGAAGTACCAGTACGCGGTAATGCTGGCCGTGATCGAAGGTTACCTGACCGTCTTTCACGGATAAAGCCAGCAATCGATCTTCGTTCGTTAAATCGTAATCGTAACCGGGTAATACTTTCGCCGGATCATCCTCTTTCAGTCGACCAATATTCGGCACGTGATCGCCGTAGTAATACAGGACATCACCCACAAAACGGCTGTTCTGAGCCAGGTACTGAATCCGGCTGAGGTATTTCACGAACGCTCCCGACTCATTCCACCAGGTTACGTTCGGATTGAAGTGCGTTCCGGCAAAATATTCCTGACCGGGCAGACCCATTTCGCGGGGCGAACACGTGAAGGTGTGCAGGAAAATCAGGTTCAGTCCCGAGCAGAATTCATGATCCGCACTGGGTTTCATGGAAGACCAGATTACGTCATTCCAGTGCGGGCCAATGGTCGTGAACGACTCGGCTCCTACCAGTGGCACATTATAAATGTGAGCCGCACTGGCGGCCTGTTTCACAAAAAAGCGACGTTCGGGCGTGGGACGGTGCGGCGAGGGGGCCCAGAATTCACTCATCATCAGCGAGCTGTGTCCGTAATTTTTCAGTCCGTCAAACGGTCCCGCGTGCGGCCCGGCGGATTCGGGCTGAATGCCCATGCCAAAGGCCTGGGCCCGTTTGGCAAATAAACCATAATGATGTTCGGAAATACAATCGCTCACCGTTTTGCGGAAATCCGCCAGAAAGCGGGTGGTTACTTCGCGGTTCTCCACGATTTTTCCCGCCAGAATCGGCAGATAAGGTGTAAGGTCATAACCCCGGAATTTTTTGAATTCGGCCGCGAAATCTTCCGTCCAGTTGATGCCGCCCAGTTCCCAGCTATCGGTCTGGAGATACTTGACGGTCTTGCCCGCGGCCGGACCAATTTCTTTCAGCATGGGTTCGACGTGCGTATCCCAGTAGCGATTGAAATGCTTTTCGCTCATGTGATCCAGCACGCGGCCTTTCCATTGGCCGCTCGACGTGGAAACTTCCGCACCGGAAGGCGTATATCCCAGCCGGATGATCGTCCACTCACCTGTCGGAGCATCCCATTCCAGGATCCCATTTTTGACGTTTGCCGTTAACGTGATAACGTTTTTCAGCGTCGCATCCTCTTCACCGGGAACGGAAGGTTCATCGGTTAACAAGGGACGCGTATCAGGAATATTCGACCAGCCCGCTTCTTCCGAAGCATTTTTGAATTTGAAATCCCGGATGGGCTTGCGGTTGGTATTCGCTTTGGCGGGGTAAGCCATCACCGAAATTTCGCGGTAATAGCCATCCCTGATTTTCGGCATGGGTAACTCCTGACGAATCCGGCCGGGGCCTTTGACTTTCGTTTCCGACCAGGTCAGGTGCTTGGTGGCTTCCTCGGGTGTTATGTCGGGACCGCCCAGGTTCCAGCCGCTCTGGATGCTCAGACTCAGGGTTAAGCCCAGCCGACTGGCTTCTTTGACGGCATGCCGGTACAATTCCCGCCAGGCGGGCGTTCCGAACATCGGGCCTTCGGGAACATCGGCGTTATCCCGCTGATTCTGACCACCAGCATCGAACAAACAGGCTCCACTGAAACCCTTGGCTTTCATTTCTTCCAGATCGCGGGTAATGGCTTCTTTGGTGACGTTGCCATTCAGCCACCACCACCAGCAGCGGATGCCATAGGTCTGGGAAGGATTTTTGAATTGCTTGTCGGAAGGCCCGGAATCGGGTTTGAAACTGAGTGCAGTGAGAAGAATGAAAGCGTAGAGGGTCAGACGGTTAATCATTTCGAAGTAAAGGAATAAACAGAGAAGAGACGAAAGATAACAGGTACGTACCGTATCATCTAACGTCTCTTCTCAAAAACCATCCTGCTTCATCCTTACCTAATAGCCTTCATTCTGCCGGAAATCGCCTTTATTGGTAACGGCGTCCAGCTCGCTCTGCGGAATGGGCCGAAGGACGTGGAAGTTCTGAATGTAGGGGGCCGCGTCGGGATTATACTTCCGCACGCGTTCGACGAGCTTGCCCGTCCGCTTGAGGTCAAACCAGCGAAATTGCTCGCCAGCCAGTTCACGAGCTCTTTCGTCCAGAATAAAATCCAGCGTTACTTCAGCAGCCGTCACCTGCATCTGTGATTGCCGACCGGGCAGGGCCGCCCGCGTGCGAACCTGATTGAGGTAATAAGCCGCGGAATCGGCCCGGCCTAATTTCAGCTGGGCCTCGGCTGCCAGTAGGTACACTTCCGAAAACCGCATGAGGCAGGCATCGCGGGAACTCTGGGTTTCCGTTTCAGAAGCCCGGGTGGGGTCATCAAATTTTCTCAGGGATACGTAATGGAACCGATCTTTCGGGGTTCCATTGGTCTGATAAACATCGTTTACGTCATAAATCCGGTAATTTCTGGACTGACGAAAGGCAGCGGATACGGCATTTTTAGAAACAAAGACGGCGGTATCACCCACATTCATTCCCGCCGGACGGCGGCTGGCATCGGGTTCGTTCGAGAACCAGGCCGACTTGAACGAAGCATTATACCGGGCATCATTCTGCTCGTTGAACAGATTCAGCAGAAACAAGGTCGGCATGTATCGCACGTTAGGGAATCCATTCGCTACATCGCGTCGCATGCCGGGCAGAGTGTTGTATTCCATCAGGTACAGCGTATGACTGACATTACTGCCCGCATTAAAAGCCAGGTTGGTGGAATAATTCACCGCCCACATGACTTCCGAATTTCGCTGATTACTCATGTTCCATAACTCCGCATAATTCGTCAGCAGGCGATAGCTGTATCCCCGCAATACTTTCGTGGCGTAGTTGCTGGCCTCACGGTTGTTGCCACGGGTCAGGTGAATTTTGGCTAAGAAGGCCTCTGCCACGGGGCGGGTAACCCGGCCGTAATCCGTCGTCGTGACCGGAACGGTAGTCACGGCAAATTGCAGGTCGGCTAAAATCTGTTCGTACACTTGGTCTACTGAAGCACGCGTGGCGGTGGTCACAATGCCGTCCGTTGGTTCCAGATTCAGCGGCACCGGGCCGAAACTTTCCACCAGATGCCAGTAGTGCCAGGCCCGCAGAAAACGGGTTTCACCCTCCAGTTCGGCCAGCCGGACCGGCGTTACACCCGCATCCGGTAAATATTTCAGCACGGAGTTCGCCAGGTTAATGGCTGCGTAATTCTGCTGCCACATCCGGCTTCTTACCCAGGGGTTATCGGCAATCAGCCCCTGATAATTCATCAGCGACGGCTGGGGAAAATTGCCGTTACTACCCGTATTACCATTGTTGACGGCGTTGGTCCAGAGATCGGAACCCATCTCCAGCAGACCGTGCCCTTCTTCTTTACCGTAAAAAAATCGGTTGTAGGTATAGACCCCGTTCACCCCAGCTTCGATGCCTTCGGGAGTCGTAAACAAATTTTCGGCAGTCGAGCCGCCGGGATTATATTCCCTCAATTGCGACTGACAGGAGAACAGCAGGCTCATCAGCCCCGCCATTGCCCAGACACTTGTATAATTTTTCATTCGCGTGTTCATTCTAAAATCCGAGGTTAATACCCATCACATACAGGCGGTTCAGCGGACGGTCAATTACGCCCTCGCCTTCGGGATCGAAGTCTTTCAGGTTACTGAGCGTGTAAAGGTTTTTACCGGAAACGTATAGCCGCAGGTTATCCACTTTGATCCGCTGCATCCAGGTTTTCGGAAAGGTGTACCCCAGCGTCACATTCCGGATTTTGGCAAAGGAAGCTTCCCGTTCCGTCAGCGTGGTTACGTAGGCCGAACTCCGCGTGGCGTTGGGCCGGGGGTATTCGTTGGTGGGATTCTCGGGCGTCCAGTAATCCACGCGAGCTCCGTTTTCGCTGCCGCTCCGCACGTATTTGGCGTAGTAATCCGAGCTGATCCACTGACCGACGCGGGCGATGATTAATACGTTCAGGTCAAAGCCTTTGTAACGTAAATCGTTGGTTAACCCGCCCGTCCACTTCGGTACCCGGGAACCAATAATCGTCCGGTCCTGCCCGTCGATCTTCCCGTCATTGTTCAAATCCGCGATTTTGATATCGCCGGGAATGGCATTATACCGGGCCGCTTCCGACTCTTCGCCCGTTTGCCAGATGCCCAGTTTGCGGTAATCGTAATAAATCTGAGCGGGTTGTCCCTGAATCAGCGAACTCCGGTAATCATCGGCGATGACGTTGCCATTGGGCAGGAACTCAATGGTTTCGCGGTTACGGGCAAAAGTGAAATTCGTCGACCAGCTAAAGCCATTCCGATTGATGTTCTGCGTCTGAATCCCGATTTCCAGCCCCCGGTTGCGGGTCTTGCCAATGTTCCGGTTTACGGTGGTTACGCCCGTCGACAGCGGTAAGGTATAGGGAAAAATCAGGTCGTTGGTCCGAGCGTCGTAGTAATCAAAACTTCCGGTGATGCGGTTATTGAACAGACCAAAATCCAGCCCGAAATCGGTCGTAGTCGTTAACTCCCAGCGTAAGGCACTGTTGCCAATGGTAGGCGTAATGGTGTAGGCGTTGGCTGCATTGCCGTCGTTGTAGGAAAACGGCGTCGTTGTCAGGGAGTTCTGGGTCGCGTAAGCGTTAATTACGTCATTCCCGGAAACGCCGTGACTGGCCCGCAATTTCAGATCGGTCAGGAAGGTCAGGCTTTTCATGAAATTTTCGTCAATGATCCGCCAGCCCAGACCCACTGAAGGGAAGAAAGCCCATTTGTTCCCTTCGCCCAGTTTGGAAGAGCCATCGTTCCGGCCCGTTACGGTTAACAGATACTTCCCTTTAAAGCTGTAATTCACCCGGCCCGTAAATGAAATCAGCTTGTTTTCGCTGAACCCGCTGCCGTAAAAAGGGTTCTGGTTGGCAGCAGTCAGGTTATAAAAAAACTGACTGGGAATGAGCTGATTATTACCTCCGGCATAACTCGACGTATTAGTAAAGGACAGGTAACTCGCTACCCCCGTCACCGTCAGCGAATGATCCTGAATTTCCTTTTTGTAGGTCAGTACGTTTTCCCAGCTCAGGTTGCGGCTCTGGTTATTCGTGATCGACGCCTGCGAGTTGGCTCCCCGTCCATCAATGGTGTTCCGAGCGTAAAAACTCCCGGCTTCCGAAGTCGAGAAAATGGCCCCGAAGGTAGACCGCAGGGTCAGATCCTTGAAAGGAGACAGTTCCACGTAAGCCGACACCGTTCCGCGGTTGGTTTTGGTGTTGCGTTTATAGGCTCCCGGCTGTTCGTCGGCCAGCGGGTTAATGACGGTTCCGCCCAACGGAAACGGGATGAAATTCCCTTCGGCATCGTAGGGCGAACCCAGCGGTAAAATCCGTGAAGCCGTAGCCAGCGGATCCCGCCGGATATCGTTGTTGATATAGGCCAGCTGCGACTGTATACCGACCTTCACCCAGTCATTGATGGTTTGATCGATGTTCAGACGCGTGGAATACCGTTTGTATTCATCCAGCTTCAGTAAGCCTTTTTCCTGAAAATACCCACCGGAAAAATAAACCTTCGTCTTTTCCGAACCGCCGGTTATCCCGATCTGGTGATCCTGCTGAAAACCCTGATTCAGTAACTGGTCGGGCCAGTTCGTAAAATCCCGGTTCTGGATGGCCTGCAACTGATTGGCATTAAAGATTCGGGAATCATCCGCCGGACTCGTCCAGCTACCCGTCGCCCGGAAGGCTTCCCGGCGGAAGGCCACGTATTCATCGCCGTTCATAAACTCTCCGTAACCCGCCACGTTCGAAATTCCGGCGTAGGAATTCAGGCTCAGTTTCGCCCGGTTACTCGAACCGCGTTTGGTAGTAATGATGATTACCCCATTCGCTCCGCGTGACCCGTAAATAGCGGTGGAGGAAGCATCTTTCAGGACTTCTACCGATTCTATATCGTTGGGATTTACATCCGCTGCACTCACACCCTGCACGCCATCCACGATGTACAGCACGTTGTTGGAGTTGCCCGGATTGGCGATGGAACGGTTCCCCCGCAGACGGATGGAAGCTCCCTGCCCGGCGTAGCCATTGGCCCGGGTAATGTCCGCTCCGGGTATTTTCCCCTGCAGGGCCTCCACGGGCGTAGTGACCGGAACATTGATAATATCCTGGCCTTTGACCGACACAATCGAGCCGGTTAGATCGCGTTTGCGTTGGGTGCCGTAGCCTACGACGATGACCTCATCCAGGCTTTTCGTGTCGGCTTTCAGGACGATGTTAAAGGAAGTCTGGTTGGCAATGTCTACTTCGGTAGGCAGGTAACCCACGGAAGTAATGACCAGCGTTCCACTGGTTTCGGGAACAACGAGGGTAAACTTTCCCTCGTTATCGGTGGTCGTACCAATCGAAGGGTTGCTTTTTAATCGCACGGTTGCTCCGGGAACCGCCCCCCCTTTCTCCTCGGATACAATTCCGGTAAGGGTGGCCTTAGGACTGGTTGGCTGACGTTCCTGCGGCCAGGAATTCGTCCGGGCGATGAATAGGTTTTGAGCAGAGGCAGGCCTGAGCCAGCTGCCCACCAGCAGAGCCAGTGCGGGCAGTAATGTTTTTTTCATCGTTTCAACAGGTTTAAAAGACTATTTAAAAACGTGTAGAGCTACGTTTTTGAAAATCAGAAATCCGCAGTGCAGGTAGTTTCGGGTACTGAAAGTTTTGGAGCAAGAAGAATTCCAGCCTGAACCGGCAGAATCCAGTTTACAAAAATAACCATGACTTGAGGGCCTTCTTCTATATCATGTTCACCAGGCAGTATATCATCTTATCCAGTTTTCAGGGCTTATTCCCTAAAATGAGGGGTATAAAAGAGAATGAAAAAAGGGTAACAGTCCCTGACTGCTACCCCGCTAAAATTTGACTCTGATGCGTTACGAATGCACGGTTGCCGGCTTTGCCGCCGTTCGACGGACTTTAGGCTGAGATTTCTTTTTATGACGCCGTCCCCACCAGAGAAGGGTTCCGGTGACGGGCAGACTGGCACAGATCAGACTGGCGAAAAAAGCCAGAATCTTACCGGGCAATCCCCAGATGGCTCCCACATGAATGTCGTAATTCATCCGGCGAAGCAGCTGGGCAACGTTCGCATCAGCATACTTACCGCTGTAAGGACCAGTAGCGGCAATTTCCCTGCCTGAATGCTGGTCAAAGTAATGATAATCAACCTTATAATAGGTTCCGGCCCGGTAATTAACGTAGGAGAAAATGGAGCTTACCTTGTCTTCCGGAAAGGAAATATTCAGTCCCTGATGATGGGGGTGTTGTCTGGTATAATCCCGCCAGATTTGGTCCACCCGCCCCATGAGGGGCGTCGTGGCCAGAGCCGTCGTGTCGGAAGGCGGAATGATATAGGCATCGGAACCTTTGCCACCGGTGGCGGTGTACAATCCCTGCGAAAACCACTGAAATCCCCAGACCAGTCCGGTAATGGCAAAGACCATTCCTAAAGCCATGACGTAAAAACCCAGTACGTTGTGCAGGTCATAGTTTTTGCGTCGCCAGGCGGCGTTCCATTTGATACTGAAGCGTTGTCTGGCCGCACTTTTGTTTTTGGGCCACCACAGAATCAGGCCCGAGACGCACAACACCAGAAAGATCAGGGTCGCGGAGGCAACAATGGGCTGACCGATTTTTTCGGGTAACCAGAGGTAATAATGGCCGTGTAAGATCAGGTGGAAAAAATCCTCGTCTTCGTTCCAGACGTGCAGGACTTTACCCGTGTACGGATTGATGTAAACGACGTAATAATATTCAGGATCTATGTTATAGAAACCTACTTCAGCACTGCGATTAGGCAAACCGTACAAAACGCCATCAGCGGCTTTGCCGGGCAGGGCCTTTTCGGCAATGGTTCGTAAGACAGAAGGAGACAACGGCACAGCCTGAGCAGGCTTCTCAACAAATCGATACGGCTGCGTTACGGTTTTTATCTCCTGTTCAAAGGCCAGGATGCAGCCTGTGAGAGCCACTACAAAAACCACCAGACCCGAAGCCAGGCCCAGGTAAAGGTGTATCTGACCGATCCATTTTTTAAAGCTCATTGCGTTTCTTCTGATTTGTAAAAATCAGAGCAAATGTATCAATTTTACTTTATTTATAATTGGTCTAAGAAAGATTTATAATAATATTCTTCTCCTGCCTTACCTCCCCAAAGAGCTGGAGCGTCGCTACCATCCATGTTTTCTCCTGAACCTACAGGCGAAACAAGCCGGGCATCACCCAACACTAAAAACCAGGCACTACTTATCGTATGGTTTGAGTATTTTTTCCTGATTCGTGTAATTTCCAGCTCAAACTGGCGTACAATGACCGAAGATTTTATTCATTACCTCTGGCAATTCCAGAAGTTTGACCGCACTGATTTGCAGACCGAGACGGGAGAAAGACTTCAGGTAGTATGGCCGGGGCAGGCCCACACCCATGCAGGTCCTGATTTTCAGAATGCTCAGGTGATCATTGATGCGATCAAATGGGCCGGAACGGTAGAAATACACCTTCGTTCTTCGGACTGGATCAGACACACGCATCAAACCGATGACGCCTACGAAAACGTCATTCTTCACGTGGTCTGGATACACGATCAGGTGATCTTCCGAAAGGACGGATCAGCCATACCGACGCTTGCTCTTCAGAATCGCACGGATGACTCCTGGTTGAATCAATACCGCACACTGATTGAAGGCAGGGAAATGCTGGCTTGTGGAGCTCAGTTTGCGGAGTCCACTGAGCTTAGCCGTCGACTGATGCTCGACCGCACCCTGATTCAACGCTTATCTCTGAAATCAGAAAAAGTACAGCAGATATTGGTACTGACCCGGAACGACTGGGAGGAAACCAGCTGGCAGATGTTGGGTCGCTCCATGGGAGCTTCGCTCAACGCCGATCCGATGGAGTGGCTAACCCGGCAGGTACCGCTGAAGATTCTCCGCAAGCACCGTGACCAGCCGTTTCAGAAGGAAGCCTTACTGTTTGGGGCGTCCGGCTTACTTCCCGAACAACCCGTGGATGAATATTCCAGTCAGCTAACAAAGGAAGCTCATTACCTGCTGAAAAAATACCAGATTGCCCCAATCCCGGCCTCAGTCTGGAAGTTTCTGCGATTACGTCCCGCCAGTTTTCCAACGGTTCGCATTGCCCAGCTGGCTCAGCTGGCAGCCCAGCCTGCGTCCCTGTTTTCCTATATTCTGACTCATCCCGATCCAGCGGTCCTTGAAAAGCAGTGGCAGGTAAGCCCCTCCGATTACTGGCAGTCGCATTATACCTTCGGCAAGCCCAGCCCTCAGGGCATTATTCAGGTAGGAAAGGACACGATTCACCGCATGATTATCAACGCCGTGGTTCCTTTATTAACGGCCTTTAGTCATCACAAAAGCGATTCAGGTTTTCTGGACAGGGCCATTGAGCTGCTGGAAAGACTCCCCCCCGAAAGAAACTCGATTACCGATACCTGGAAGAAATACGGCCTGACCTGTCAGAATGCCGCTGATTCGCAGGGGGCCCTCGAATGGATGCAATCCTATTGTACGCCTCGCAAATGCCTTCATTGCAGCATAGGGATGGGAATTTTAAAGGGATGAATTCATTTCTGGCCAGATAATAAAAATCATGGAAAGGTAACGCAAAACCACCTCTATCCAGACGCCCTCCAGGGACGTTTCTACAAGGGTTTTCCACACGTAGAGACATCGATTCATCGCGTCTCCGCCGGAGAATGGGAATGGTTGGCAGGTAATAAGAAATCGCCTCTTACCCAGACGTGATGAATCGCGTCTCTACGGAAGAAATGATAAAAAGCTTCGGCCTGGCTGGTATCTCCACCAACCTCACTATTGGCTGGTGAGGACACCAGCCAGGGCGAGGAGCGTCTCCGCTGGGGAATGGGAATCATAGAAAGGTCCCCAGAATCGCCTTTTACCCCAGACGCTATCAATCGACGTCTCCAGAGGGGGGTCAAAAACTATTCATCGCGTCTCTACGGAAGAAATGATAAAAAGCTTCGCCCTGGTTGGTGTCTCCACCAACCTCACTATTGGCTGGTGAGGACATCAGCCAGGGCGAGGAGCGTCTCCGCTGGGGGATGGGAATCATAGAAAGGTCCCCAGAATCGCCTTTTACCCCAGACGCTATCAATCGACCTCTCCAGAGGGGGGTCAAAACTATTCATCGCGTCTCTGGAAATGATAAAAGGCTATAACTGGAAATACCAGCTATAGCCTTTTGTATCGTTAATCACTACTAAACTTTATACCGTTTCCAGAATGCGGCCTTTTCCTCCATTGGCAATCACAACCTGATTGGCAAACTCTTCAGCCTTGCGGGATTTATAATTCCACCAGCGACTACCAAAGTTTTTCTTCATCACGTCATCAAACGTCCGCATGGCCGTTATGTTGAAAATACCTTCTGCCCGGGTCGAAATCGAGGGATCGAAGGCCCGAACCGCCAGAGCGTAGCCCCCTTCCAGGTAATTCATGTAATGCCACACGCCCGAAGGAATGTATAACATGTCGCCGTGCTCCATCACGCAATCGTAACCTTCCAGGTAACGCATGGCGGGGTGTTTTTCGTAATCAGGATTTTCGGGATCCACGTAACTCAGGATACCGTAGGGCATCCGGTAGAGGTGCTTCGAATATTTCTGATCAAAAAGGATAACCCGTTTTTTTCCGTGAAACTGCGTCAGGAATACGTTCGACAGGTCCATGTCGTAGTGCAGATACACGATGGAACCGGCTCCGCCGAAGAACATCATCGGGTACTTCTTGAGGAAGCCCTTCATTAAATGCTCGGGGAAGGCAAAATCGTTACACAGATCGGGGATGTGATCAAAGATGTTAAATAAAAACATCCGCAGATCCACGGGTCCGGAAGCGATCAAGTCCAGATACTCACCAAATTTCATCACCTTATCGGGCTGGTTCAGCTTGGAGTTGGGCGTGGGCTTGGAGTTATCATACAAAGGTACTTCGATATTACCCGCCAGCGTCTTGAAATAATCCAGACGCCATTTTTCAAACGCAGGCCATTTTTCCGTGATCCCCCGCAGAATAACCGGGCGGTGGGGCTTCAGGTATTTTTCGCGAAACTCTTCACCAGAGATGTCCTCAACAATGTCGACAGGCTGCAGCTTCATATTGGTATGACTAAATTGAATTTATCGGATAGAATTGGCAAAAGTAACGCATTTTCATTGCATAATTCCAATACGTTTTTTGAAAAGATTGTTCCCTTTGCAAACTAATTTTTTTAAAGACGCTCTTCTGCTGAAAACGTCAATTATAAATTTCCAATTCTGCCCGTTATTCATTCAGATCCGTACTTAGTTCCGCATCATATTCACGCCCGTAATCAGAAACACGATACCTACCAGAAAAGGTACGATGGATTCCCACTGCGATACTTTCCAGCCCAGCGTGGGTTTACCGTCATTCAGAAAAGCGACACAGGCGAAAAGAACGATGATGGTCCCTAAAATCGTAAAAAAAGCCCCAAAAAACCGAGTCATGGGATTGGGCGTAGAAGGCTGCATGGATGTGATGAATTAATGGTTTACTTGACTATTTTCTTGGACAACTTAGCGACGATTGTCATCCCCCTGTAACATGCCGAGGTAACTATGGTAACGGCTCATGGCGATGCTCCCCTCTTCTACGGCGTCGCGTACCGCACAGGCTGGCTCGTTGACGTGTACGCAGTTATGGTACTTACATTCATTGAGCAGGTCCCGCATTTCGGGGAAATAATGACTGATTTCCGCCGGAGCCATGTCAATCAGCCCCAGCTCTTTAATTCCCGGCGTATCAATCAGGTAAGTGCCCGGTTCGAGCTCGAACATTTCGGCGAACGTCGTGGTGTGCACGCCTTTATTGGCAAAGGTGGATACCTCATTGGTGCGTAAGTCCAGATTGGGGGCAATGGTATTGACCAGCGTTGACTTGCCCACGCCGGAGTGCCCTGAAATCAGCGATACTTTGTCTTTCAGTTTTGCCTTCAGCTCTTCTATGCCTTCATTCGTGACGGCGGAAGTACGGAGCGTATCGTAGCCCAGTTCGGCGTACATATCCATGATGGGCTGGTGCTGTTCGCGTCCCGCTTCATCGAAAATGTCCTGTTTGTTGAAGACAATTAATACCGGAATTCGAAAGGATTCCGCCGAAACCAGAAACCGGTCAATGAAACCCAGGGAGGTTCGGGGAAAATCGAGGGTAACAATCAAAACGGCCTGATCAAGGTTAGCGGCCAGCAAATGAGCCTGACTCGTTTTATGAACCGAGGCCCGGGCAATGTAATTCTCCCGCTCTTCGATCTGGTTGATGATGGCCGTATTCTCCGTTTCATTTTCAATGTCCATCCTGACCCGATCTCCCACCGCCAGCGGGTTGGAGGTTTTCAGACCTTTAATTTTGAATTTTCCTTTCAGACGAGCCTGCCAGATATGGCCTTCCTCATCCCGTACCTCGTACCAGGAACCCGTGGATCGTATGACTATTCCTTTTTCTGACATCTATTTCATGACTATTAAGGGATGAGTTTGTGCTAGTTTAATGATGTTTGAGTGTTTGATGAGGTTTGAAAGTTTAGTAATGTTTGAAAGTTTGATAATGTTTGAGTGTTTGATGAATAGTTGTCAAACCACTTTCAAACCCGCTCAAACTAATTTCAAACCTACTCAAACCATTTATCAAACCCACTCAAACTAATTTCAAACCCATTCAAACCATTTATCAAACCCACTCAAACTAATTTCAAACGTTCAAACTACGCACAATCTGCTCGGTAGGCCCGATTTTGCTGTACACGTACGTCTGACTGATTTCAGCTTCGCGACGATACCGCTCCGGTTGCTGCCACAAGTCGGCAAATATCCTGCTAAATTCCGTACCATCCGCTACGGCATGAGCGGATCCCAGGGCTAATAAATCGTGGGCTTCCTGAAATTTGCGGTATTTGCGGTTCCCAAAGAACAACGGCATGCCCCAGACAGCGGCTTCCACGATGTTATGCAGGCCATTTTTATAGGCTCCTCCCACGAACGCGAAATGCCCGTAGCGGTACAAACTCGCCAGCATACCAATGTTATCAATCCACAACAGATCAGCCTGGGTTACGGATTCAGTTGTAGCCTGCGAATACCGAACGGACGTTAGGGGAAGCTCTTTGCTCCACCGCTCAATCTGTTCACTATCAATTTCATGGGGAGCAATAATGAATTTCAGCCTGTGCTTTCCGGCGTACTCCTGAATCAGGGGAATCAGCGTCTTCCAGTCTTCGGGCCAGATGGATCCTCCCACGAATACCCTGGCCTCGCCGCAAAACGCTTCCACGAGAGGAAAGCTTTTCGCTTCCCGGGCAATCTCGACGACCCGGTCAAAACGGGTATCTCCCGATACACTGGCGTTCGTAATACCAATGCTTTTGAGTAGTTCAAGCGAGGCTTCGTTTTGTACGAAAAGGTGCGAAAAACATTTCAGGATATTCCGCTGAAACTGGCCGTACGGCTTGAAAAAAGTCTGATCGGGACGAAAAATGGCGGAGAATAAAATGACGGGAATCTGCCGCTTTTTAAGTTCGGACAAGTGGTAATGCCAGAATTCGTATTTGACCCAGAAGGCCATCTCGGGCTGAATGAGGTCAACGAAGCGGCGGGCATTCGCGGCGGTATCGAGCGGCAGGTAACAAATCAGGTCCGCCTGAGCGTAATTTTTCCGCAATTCGTAGCCCGAAGGCGAAAAGAACGTCAGGACTATTTTCCAGTCGGGGTTCTCTTTTCGAAACGTTTCCAGCACGGGCCGGGCCTGCTCAAACTCCCCTACCGAGGCACAGTGAAACCAGGCCGTTCGGGGCGAAGGCCGGTAATTTTTCAGCTGATGCCAGAGTTGCTTTCGTCCCTGCACCCACAGGCGGGCTTTGGGATGAAACCAGGCGGCCAGGCGAAACGCCAGCTGCATTAAATACACGGAAATGGTATAAAAGAAAGAATACAAGGTCTGGAATAAACTTTTACGCATCAAAAATAGAACTTTGTCGGCGTTTTCGAACGTTTGACCTGCAATACACTGTAATCAAAGATACCTTTCATATTCTTACTCTTTACTCATGAACTGGCAAGCACTTACTGAACTGGAACAACTGGAGACCATCAAACAGGCGTCTTTCGATCATCCAGTCCTGATTTATAAACACAGCACGACCTGCTCGATTAGTTCCACGGCTAAGTCCAGACTGGAGCGGCAATGGAACGACAGTCACGGTATTGAAGCCTATTACCTGGACCTGCTGCGACTTCGTCCGCTTTCCAACGCCATCGCCGAAACCTTTGATGTTGACCACGAATCCCCGCAGGTATTACTGATCCGCGATGGAAAATGCGTGTATAACGAATCGCACTTTGCCATTCAATTCGACGAAATTCGGGCCCATGCCTGATTTCATTATCCTCCGAAAACACTACTGATCGGAGGATTTTTTTTTCCTTTTTTCCATTCCGCTTTCTTACGACCCTGATATCAACCCCTTTTCACCGCTCCAGGCAAGATTGGTTTGATCCCGCAGGAAAGTCCCTTTCTCATTGTTCTCTTTTGAGAATAATACTACTTTTGAGTCCAAACCCTGACGTTTACCCCACGAGCAGGATCGTCCCATCAATTTCGACCAGTGTATGCAAAGAGTGTATTTAAGTGATTCCGGCCCCAAAGTATCCGAAGCAATTTATGGCTTCTGGCGTTGGGAAGACCAAGGCAATGAAACCCTCAAAACGATGGAGCAGGTCGTCAACCTGTGTCTGGAGTTAGGCATCAATACGTTTGATCACGCCGACAGTTACGGTAACTACACCAGCGAAGAATACTTCGGCAAGATCATTCAGCAAAAATCAGTCAAACGCGAAGACCTCGTTCTTTTTAGTAAGTGCGGCATGCGTCGCTCGACTCGGGGCTTTACCTATTTTGATAATTCGCGTAATTACGTCATCGAAAGCGTTGAAAATTCCCTTCGCCGTCTGAAAACCGATTACCTCGATATTTTTCTGCTCGATCAGCTGGATCGTTTGAGTAACCCCGAAGAAACGGCCCGCCTGCTGATGGAGCTGGTTAAATCCGGTAAAATCAAGCACATTGGGGTGAGCAATTTTACGGTTTTCCAGCATCAGTTACTGGAATCCAATTTGAAACGTCCCATTGTGACGAATCACATCGAACTAAGCCTTTTCAACACCTCGGCCATCGAAGACGGCCGTCTGGATTTCATCAAGCAACGGTTCAGCAAACCGCTGGTCTGGGCTCCGCTGGCCGGTGGGGAAATTCTCAACGGAACGGATCACAAATCAGCCGTGCTACGGGCGAAACTGGAAGAAATTGGCCGGAAATACGACGCCAACATCGAACAGGTGGCCGTAGCCTGGTTATACCAGCTGGGAACCCTGCCTATCATTGGTTCACTGTCTGAGGCCCGGATTCGCAATGCCGTGAGTGCGTCGTCCATCAAGCTTTCGCAGGAAGACTGGTATGAGCTGTATCACACCACGCTGCTGAACTAATCCATTCCGGTGGCTCAGGGAAACCGGGCCACCTTTTTTACGCCTGGTTTTTTTTCTCCTTACCCTGCTATTCAGACTACGAGAGTAGTTAGTCTTCAGCTCCCTTTTGCATGAAACCCTATTCCCTGATTTTATTTGATTATGACGGTACTCTTTGCGATTCCCGCGAGGCCATTCTAACCACTTTTGAACGTACTTTCAGGTATTATCAGGAACCTGTACCGCCCGCCGAAACCCTGCATCAGGTTGTGAGCCACGGGCTGATTATGCCGGAAGCTTTCAGGGTTTTAAAACCCGGATTAACCCCCGAGGAAATTACCGAATGGGTGACTACGTACCGGAATCTTTACGATCAGGACGCCTATCATCTGGTTAAGCCTTTTCCCGGGGCTCAGGAGTTATTAGCTCACTTGCAGGAGCGGGGAAAAACCCTGGTTGTGATGAGTAATAAGGGAATCCGTTCCATCGAAATGTCGCTGGACTATCTGGGCTTTAGTCCTTACCTTACTCTTTCGCTGGGCGATGGCAGCCCCCTGCTGACCGGACTGGACAAGAAGCCAAATCCGATTAGTTATACGCAGGTGATTCAGCCCAGATTTGCCCCTATTCCTGCGGCTTCTACGTTAATGATTGGGGATACGACCATGGACATTCAGTATGCGAATAATTGCGGAATTGATTCCTGCTGGGCGGCCTACGGATTCGGTTCCGCAGAAGCCATCCGGCCCCTTAAGCCTACGTACGAAGTAAATGTCTTAGTTGAACTGAAAAAGATTATTGAGTAAAGGCCCAAAGCGTCGATCGATCCCTGCATGGGCTGGGACGTTCCCTGAAGGTAGCCGGATTTTACCAAATAATGCGTTTCCAGTCCATTAAGGCAGTCGTCGATCTCCCGGTAAAATCCTATCATTACCCATCGACGCTTTTCAAAGCTCCAGACGTCAGCTATAAACCGTTGTTTTTACCAGAAAAAGCTGTTTTTTGCAGTAAAATCAAACGGGTCTTAATCGTACCTTATTGGAATTGAAATAAAAAGAGGCGGCTAAACGAGTTGAAGCAGATCGAGTCTTAATCGTACCTTATTGGAATTGAAATATACTCAGCCCGAAGGGTGACCTTCTTTTCAGTAATGTCTTAATCGTACCTTATTGGAATTGAAATAACTTCAAAACAAACCTTAGTAGCTTAACAGATAACGGTCTTAATCGTACCTTATTGGAATTGAAATATTTCCAAATCTCCTTTGCGGGCGTACCGATACGAAGTCTTAATCGTACCTTATTGGAATTGAAATAAGGTTTTCGTACCACTCCCAAAGCCACTCCCAGTAGTCTTAATCGTACCTTATTGGAATTGAAATGCAAGTAGACCTCTAATGGTAGCACCCTCAGATTTTGTCTTAATCGTACCTTATTGGAATTGAAATATATTGTAGATGGTCGCAGCAAGCCAGGTTACGAAATGTCTTAATCGTACCTTATTGGAATTGAAATGGCGATTGCCTGTAAAGATGTTGCTGCCTCCCGATAGTCTTAATCGTACCTTATTGGAATTGAAATATAGAAATGGTCTGCGTTCCGGGAAGTACAGGGAAGTCTTAATCGTACCTTATTGGAATTGAAATATGACCGGCTGTATTTGCAGGAAATGTGCTACGAAGTCTTAATCGTACCTTATTGGAATTGAAAATAGAGATGCCAAAAAGGCTGAGCTCACATCCCTAAGCGGTCTTAATCGTACCTTATTGGAATTGAAATGGATTCGGACATGCTCCGGCTTCTGGATAGTCCTAAGTCTTAATCGTACCTTATTGGAATTGAAATTTCTTTGACTGGAGTTTTGAAACAGGCGAAGAAATGGTCTTAATCGTACCTTATTGGAATTGAAATAAGATAATTTGGGTTGGTTTTGCTATATACATGACGTCTTAATCGTACCTTATTGGAATTGAAATAGGTCACGGTGCTTTTTCGCATCGTGACCTTCTGTGTCTTAATTGTACCTTATTGGAATTGAAATCCAGGGAAGCCTGGTTTTTTTGTTCTTCGTCCGCCTGTCTTAATCGTACCTTATTGGAATTGAAATAAAGAAATTTATCGGGAATTCCGTACCTCCCAAGTAGTCTTAATCGTACCTTATTGGAATTAAAATCGAAAACACCGCCGAATTGTATTGACCCCACAACTTATCTTAATCGTACCAGGCCTGAAGGCACGCTCGGATTTTCACTTAGGATACGCCCCCGGAATCAGAGCTTAATTAATTTCATTCTTCTTGACCTCAAACGTATACGTCTGACTTCCGCTCAGGCCGGACGAACTTACCCCCTGCACTACGACGCGGTAATGGCCGGACAAATCGGAAGTGAAGAATTGCAGCGGCTGCCTGCCTTTCGCCTTCGGCTCCCAGAAGAGTAAGGGACGGAAATCGGCCGTACGGCTTTCGCGTTGGGCAGGCGTATCGTAACGCGGTGAATAAAACTCCCGACTGGCCTGAACGCCTTCATAGGAAGTCACCAGCCCTTCGGGCTGATACCCCGCTATATCTCCTTTGTAGCTCAGAAAACTAACGATTCCGTTGAAAACGGCCGGCCCCAGGGCGTATCGTTTGTTGACAATGTCCAGCCGTTTAATTTTCAGTGGATCAATCGCTAACAATTTATTCAGATCAAAGATCGGTACGCCATCGAGCAGCACCATGGGTGGATAGGTAAAGTTGTAATCCGTTCGTCCCACCATTAAAAAGCGGAAACGCCCCTGCGAACGTCGAACATCTACTTCGGGAACGTATTCCCGCATGACTTCTTCCAGGACCGGGAATCGCGTGTAGGCATCCAGGTAATAGGTCTGGTCGGCCCGTCCGTAAAAAAAGGCCGTATCCGGAAGAGCTGAGTTCTGATACAGCGGCAGGTACGCATTCCGAACCTGCATATTGATGCTCCGACTCAGCAATGAGCTTTCTTCTTTGGGATTAACGGAAAAAACGGGCAGACTGCGGGAAGAATACTGATCCGAAAAAGAACTTTCCAGCTCGACCTGATGCAGACTATCGGCCGTCTGTACGACAATTTCATTCAGGCCCCTGAAATGACGCATTTCGAAAAATACCCGTCCGTCCGAGTCACTTATGGCGGGATACACCCACAAATCACGCCCCGGAGCATTCATGTACACCTGAGCTCCTCTCACGGGCTTCCCGTTCGCATCCGTCACTTTTCCCCAGACGATGTGATCTTCGTATTCAGGAATATGTTTGAGGGGATTTTTCCGAAGAACCTCCTCCCAGCGGAATCGGCTCCAGCCGTGGGTGAGCATCACCAGGTCGGGTTCTGCTTTCGGATTCGTCAGGTAATAGGCCGGAGATTCGACCGTTCCTTTCAAATCAGAACTGAGCCAGAGGTAGCTGTACACATCCTCGGTTTCGTTCCGGGCCAGGGAATCCAGTCGATACACGGAAACGGACAAGTCCGAGGAATCGGCGGTTTGCACCGCCAGCGAAACGGGCTGACGGGTGGCGTAGACGGGTTTGTCGGTCTTAACCTGAATGGCTAATCTTCGCTCCGGACGTTTGAAGTAAAGCCGCTCGCAAACGGGCTCCTGCCGGGCATTGAATAAAGTGATGTGTGAGATACCTTCCTGCAATTGAGCCAGTGGCACCCGGAAACGAGCCTTCCCGTTTTGCAGCGACTGGCGTTCCGAGAACCGCACGGACTGCCGGGTGTGAATGAGCACGTACACCGATTCCTCCGCTCCCTGGGCCTCTACTTCAACGATTAATTCCTGAGTGGGTCCGCTTTGAACGTGCAAAACGTATCCCTTTTCCTGAACGGGCGGAAGAGGAATGGACTGCTCCTGTTTCCCGGCCTCCTGCAGCACCGCCCGGTACGTTTCTCCGGCTTTGGGTGTCAGCTCGAAGGTTCCCAGTCCCAGATGCCGGGGCTGAAAACGGACGATGGTATCATTAGTCTGATTGACGATGGCTCCCGAAAAAGATACCCCCTTACCCGACTCATTGATTCCGCGAAATGCGACGGTGCTCTTCAGGTTCTGAACCAGATGCCCTCCCTCGGGGAAAAACTGAAGATCCAGTTCGGAGTCGCCGGCTTCAGCGGGAATCTTGGTAAAGGTGTTGACAATGCTGATCGTTTTTTCAAAGTAAAGCTCCGGACTGAAATTCTTCATCCAGTTAGTATAGGCCCGCAGCGTGTAATGCCCGGACTGAATGGTAGCGGGTAACACCAGCATTCCGTGGCCCGAACCCTGCTTCAGGGCTATTTTGCTTTGCAGAACCACGCCATGACTTAAATCCAGTAATTCCAGGTAAGCCACTTTACTCAAATCCAGGGGCCGGTGCGTCTGTCCATCCTGAGCGTACAGTTTGAACCAGATACTCTCGCCCACAACGTAAGAGGAACGATCGGTATGCACGTAGAGTTTTTCCTGAACGGCCTGCCGGCTGTACGCATCCAGAGCCTGCCGCACGACTTCCTGAGCCTGAAGCTGCGAAGCCCGGAACCCGATGAAACACAAAAGCAAAAATCGTAACTTCATGGAATACGGGAAATTAGAACCAATCCGGTTTTTTCAGGCTACCACCGAGATACCGGCAATCGGCACAAGTGGCCGAAACCGTGATATAACGCGTCGGCATGTCAAGTTCGTTAATGATCTTCTGGCTGAAGTCTGAGGTTTGATAAATCTCCGTAGTCGACAGCGTATCGGCAGGTGAATAACATTGAGGGTAAGTCCCCGGAAACCACCCGCCAAACTGATAAGGGGTGACCGTGAGCCGCTTCTGTTGTTCGGTACCGGCACTGAAGTAACCAAACACCAGCTCCTCAGCATTGCTGGTGCAGCGAATATTACCCGTCAGAACCGAGGGCTGCGGATCGAACAACCCGCCCGTTGTTTCGGTCGATCGGGCCAGCATATCCCAGTACTCATAGGCCTCCTGAGACAATGCGTACTGTCTTACCAGCAGGCTGTATTTGATTAAAAGCTTGTTACTGCTGCCATTGATGTTTACCAGCGGCTGATTCATGATGCGGTCCTGCGACAATTTCGCGGAAGTACCAATCTTGATATCCGTAGACTTATCCGTACGCCAGCAACGATACAGCATAAGCTGCCGGGGAGTAATCTTCTTGATCCCATAGGCGATGGAATCCTTGCTGTAAAAGGCACTGGTGTACTCGTAGGTTTCTTCAATTTTCCAGCGGTAAAACCAGGTGTTATTATTCGGATCGTGGGTGTTGACCATAAACCGCATCAGCCCATTTGCCCGATCAGGCTGAAAATGGATGCTGTCAACAGCCGGCGTTCGTTTGACCTCCACGTAATCCGAGGCATACTCCTTCCCATCACGCGTAGTAATCTGAAGGCGAAATTTTTCCGCAGTTAAAAAGTTGCGGGGTAAGAGAATGTAACGCCCGGAACTGATTTCCCGCAGGGATACCTGCGTACCCTGGTCACCCATAATACGAACATTTGCTCCCGTTTCGCTGGAAGACCCCTCCCCACTGTTAAGCGACTGCGTTCGGGATAACAGAATGGTAGAAGTATCACTACCCACGTTCAGAAAGCCGCTCACGACCAGATAACGGCCATCGACCAGATTCTCGGATGGCTTGAACGGATCAATACACCCCGCCGCCAGTATCCCTAAGAAAAGAAATAATACCAGGTATTTCATCTCCGTATCGAAAGGGTCTTCCTCGCTGAATCAGACGAAGACCCGGGTTTTAAAATTTAAAATTATAGGTAATACTTGGGATGGGCTGTCCGAAAATCGAGAGCTGATAGCCATTGATTTTTCCACCTTCCGTGAGAAAAAACACCGAGTAAGGATTCCGTCGACCCAGTAAATTATACACCGAAAGCGTCCAGGAACTGTGGGCCAGCTTTCGGACCCTGTGGTTACCCTCAATGTTAATGCCTATGTCCGTCCGGATGTAATCCGGGATGCGGGCCTGATTTCGTTCGGCATAGTAAATCCGCAGGACGCCATCCATGTAATACTGCCCGCGGGGCGGCGTGTAGGGGCGGCCCGTGCTGTAGGTAAAGTTCATCGAGAAACTCAGCCGTCGATTGACCCGATAGTTGCTGATCAAAGAAAAATCGTGCGGTTTATCGTAATTGGCCGGATAATAATTTCCCTTATTCGGTACATCGGCCATGGTCGGATCGCTGGCTTTTAGTAACGTTCGTGAGTAAGTATAACTGGCCCATCCGTTGAGTTTACCCGTCAGTTTTTTCAGTAATACTTCCACTCCGTACGCTTTACCTAAGGCCGATATAACGGCCGTTTCAATCTGACGATTCAGAATTAACGAGTCCCCACTTTTGTAATCCAGTACATTCCTTAAATTCTTGTAATACCCTTCCACCGAAAGTTCAATCGAGCCGGAACGCAGGTTTTTATAGATACCGAACGAATACTGTTGTCCCATCTGTGGTTTCAGGTAAGGATCGCTCAATTTCCAGACATCCGTGGGTGAAATAGCCGCCGTGTTGGAAAGCATCTGAATGTACTGACGGGTGGTATTAAAACCAGCCTTGATCGATAAAGTAGACGAAGCCATATACCGCAGAGACAGGCGATATTCAGGGCCCATGTAGTGCTGGATAATATGGCCCGATCCATAGGATTGGAAGCCCGTCGTGTATAACTTATCAATCGGTAATCCTTCGGCATACTGAGCCACGTTTTTCGGGCCCAGATACTGAAACATGGAGAGACGAATGCCCGCAGTAATGGCCAGGTTCCGGTTTACATCGTAGCGTTCCGAAACGTAGACCGCACTTTCCTGCCCCTGCTCGGGTTCCATGATCTCCGGTTTGACGAGCGACTCTCCTCCGTAGGGATAAAAAGAACCGGGCTGAACCTTATAACGAATGGTATTAACCCCGAAATCCAGCGTATGTTTGGTATTGGGAATGTAACTAAAATCAGCCTTTAGACTCGACTGATTAATACCGAATTTCAGATGGTAGGCATTGATCGGAAACTGATCTCCCTGAATATCGTAGCGATAACGGGTATAGGCTCCGGTAAAGGTTCCAAATAACTTCGGATTGAAGATTCGCTTCCATTTAATGGAGGCTAACTGACTCTCGTAACGATACGTAGTATCGGAATTGAATTTGAACTGATCGTTACTGATATACCCCATAATCATCAGACTATTTTTCTGATTGATTTCGTGGTTTAGCTGCACATTCACATCATAAAAAGAAGCCCGGCTTTTATTATACCGGGCATCCGTTACCTGCTTCAGAATCCAGTTGGAATAAGACGAACGACCACTCACCATGATTGAAGTCCGGTCTTTAATCAGGGGACCTTCCAGCGTTAATCGTCCGGTTAATAAGCCAATGCCTCCCGAACCCGAAAACTTCTTTTTATTCCCTTCGCGGGTGGTAATGTCCAGTACCGATGATAAACGACCTCCCAGTCGGGCCGGAATGTCACTTTTATAGAGTTCAATTTCCTTTAAGATATCAGGATTAAATGCGGAGAAAAACCCAAATAAGTGGGAAGGGTTATAGACCGTAGCATCATTGAATAAAATCAGATTCTGATCGGTAGAACCACCCCGGACATTCAGCCCGGTGCTGCTTTCCCCCACCGACTTCACGCCCGGCAGGGTGAGCACTACCCGCAGGGCATCCGTTTCACCGAAGGCCGTAGGCACCTGCTTCATCGTCTTGATGGTCAGTTTGGACACGCCCATCTGATTGCTGGTCACGCTGGCGTCGAGGTCAGATTTAACCAGAATTTCCTTCAAAGCGGTGATGCTTTCAATCATTTCGATATTCAGGGTCCCGTTGGAATACAGCACCACCTGCCGCTGGGATTCCCGCATGCCAATACTTCGCACCTTCAGGGTGTGACGACCCCGGGGCAGCGTCAGGTTGTAATTGCCAAAGGCATCTGTGGAGGTTCCGGCGGTAGATTTTTCTACCGTGATGTACGCTCCGATGACGGGTTCGCCCGTAACTATATTCCGCACGGATCCGCTTATAGTCGCATTACCGGGTTTAATTCGGTACGTCTTTATTCCAATATCATATATCTTACTTTCTGCCGTTGAAAGGAGCCGGGCTGTCAATTCTTTGTCGTGAAAGTCGTAGGAAACCGTCGTATCCAATTCCCGGTTGGCATCAAAGACCCCGTTTGGTAAAGCAGTAATGATGGGACGATCTTTCGTTATGAAAATACGGTTCTGGGCATCAATGGCGTATTTTAAATCCGTGTCCTGAAAAAGCTGATTTAAAAAGGAAGGTAAGGATTTTTTCGTTACACTGGCCGTCACAAACACACTGTCCGTATCCGCCTGATTGTAGTAGAAGTAATACTCAGAATTCTTTTCAATAACCTTCACAAAATTCTGAAAACTCAGTCCCGTAACCGTGCCGCTCACGGTTTTACCATCGAACGATAACTGGGCCGAAGCCCGGAAGCTGAAGAAACCAATGACTAAGAAAAAAAGGAGAAGTTTTTTCATCTGATTTGATCGTAATAAGCCGCCATTTCACCGATATTCTTTTCCCGGTTTTCTTTGAATAGTTTCCCCCGCATGAATCTCCGCACTTCGCGTTTTTTATCACCAAACAGCTTCAGAACGGAACTCTTGCTTTTAACCTGATAGTACTTCTCATCCTTACGGATGTAATAGCGATCATCAACCGCGTAAATAATCTGAACGACCTTTTCCGAAAGGTCTTCGGTACGGGTTTTAAAACGCTTGCAGTATACTTTTGTCTGGCCATCGTAGATCACTTCGTAAAAACCCGGCTTAAGTCCTGAATCTATTCGGGTAAATCGATGATCATGAATCGTAAAGTCCGACAAATCTTCTGAACTTAATATGATTCGGTGGAGTCCATCCTGATTCTGAATCACATACATATCCCGGTGAATATCATAAACGGCGACGACCCCGGTATAGGCATGCCCGGCGTAAACGATGGACGTGGTATCCCAGTCGAATGACTCAAAAAACTGATGACCCGTGGGCCGAAATTCCTGAATAGTATATTCCCTACCGTTAAAGTAACGGGCGTTTGAAAACGTAGCTTTTGTGTAGAGATCAATAGCCGATTGCCGGGCCGTTAATACGGCCAGTGAATCCGTTTTTTGTGCACAGGCTAACGTTATTCCCCCAAGAAAATAAAAGAAGCATAACAGCCGGAAACGGCTCTGCCGGAGGGATAAAAGGGACATAGTTTTAGGTAAGGCCTAGAGCAGGTGAATTACATTTAGAATCCGAAGGTATGAAAATAAAGAATAAAGTAACTCATTACTTTATTCTTTGCGATCTAGATTTAGTATTTAACGACCACTTTCCGCTTTGAAGACCTCTAACTGGAGTAGAGTTATCCACTTTTCCGGATCTGAAACGACTTCCCGCGAGCCTGGGCATTCGATCAGGCACTAAAACAAATCGGCTCTGCTGCTGGTCTATCCGATTATTTGGGCCATTTTTATTAGTGAAAACCCTTTTAAATTGTCAATCATACACTTAAATTTCGTTACCTTTGAGTACGATCTCTAAACAACAAATTCTTATGCTTTTTTCTGCATGGCGACGGGCCCTCTGGCTCTGTCTATTGCTAATACCTACTTTGCTGAAAGCTCAGGTTACTGAAAATCCTTTGAAAGGAAAGAAAGTATTAGTCTTTTCAAAAACGGTCAAATTTCGTCACAGCTCCATTCCGCAGGGCATTCGCTGCGTTGAAGCCCTGGGTCGGAAATATGATTTCACCGTTGACGCTACCGAAAATTCTGCCGCCTTTACGGAGGACAACCTCAGAAAATACAAAGCCGTCATTTTCCTGAGCACCACCGGCGATGTTCTCAATGACAGCCAGCAGGCTGCTTTTGAACGGTATATTCAGGCCGGTGGCGGTTACGTAGGCATTCACGCAGCGGCAGATACCGAATACGACTGGCCCTGGTACGGCAAGTTCGTCGGTGGCTGGTTTCTCTCCCACCCCGGTAACCCTAACGTGCGGACGGGAGACATGACCGTCCGGGATAAAAATCACCCTGCTACGGCTGAACTACCCACTACGTTCAAACGAACCGATGAGTTTTATGACTACAAAAACGTGAATCCGGATATCAAGGTCCTGATTACGGTGGACGAAAAATCGTACGGCGACGCGAGAATGAACGCGGGTGAGAACCACCCCATGGCCTGGTACCACGAGTTTGATGGCGGTCGGATGTTCTATACGGCGTATGGCCATACCGACGAAACCTTCATGGAGCCCTTGTTTCTGCAACACCTCTGGGGCGGTTTACGCTGGGCTTCTGCCGGACTACCCCTCGATTACAAGAAAGCAAAAACACAGCGGGCTCCCGAAGAAAACCGTTTCTCCCGTCAGACCATTGATGAGAAGCTGTACGAGCCTACGGAGTTAGCCGTTCGGAACGGAAAAGTGTTTTATACCCAGCGACGCGGTGAAATTCGGTATTATGACCCGAAGAAAAGCTCGAAGGTAAAATCGCTCGATACCGTTAAGGTGTATAAGGAATTTGAATACGGATTAATGGGTATTAACCTTGACCCCAAGTTCGAGGATAATCACTGGATGTATCTGTATTATTCGCCTTCCGCTGAGAAATACGGAGCCGATACCGCTAACCGACTGGTGCGGGTGAAGTTTGACCCGGCTAACGAAAAAATCAACTGGAATTCCGAACAGGTACTACTCCGCGTGCCCGTTAAACGCGATGGCTGCTGCCATACGGGCGGTTCCATTGAATTTGACAAAGCTGGTAACTTATACCTTTCGACGGGTGACGATACCAACCCCTTTGATTCGGACGGATTTTCTCCCAGTGATGGTCGGCAGGGTCGTCGGGGCTACGATGCCCGGGCCACTTCTTCGAACACGAATGATTACCGGGGAAAAATCCTGCGAATCAAGCCCAACGATGATGGAACGGCGGGCTATAGCATTCCGGAGGGTAACCTCTTCAAAAAAGGAACGGACAAGACCTTACCCGAAATTTACGTGATGGGTAACCGGAACCCCTACCGGATTTCGGTGGATCAGCACACGGGTTACCTGTACTGGGGTGAAGTAGGCCCCGATGCGGGCAACGATAAGGAAGGTCGTGGCCCCCGCGGCTACGATGAAGTGAACCAGGCCCGGCAGGCCGGTTACTTCGGCTGGCCTTTATTCATTGCGGACAACCGGGCGTATAACCAGTATGATTTCGAAAAAAAGAAGTCAGGTGAGCAGTACAATCCCGCCAAACCCATCAATGATTCACCTCACAATACGGGTATAAAGGAATTACCGGCCGCTCAGAAACCCCTGATTTTCTATCCCTATGCGGATTCTCCCGAGTTCGGAGAAATCGTGGGCAAAGGCGGTCGTAATGCCATGGCGGGTCCCGTTTTCTACGCCGAAGATTACGATGCCAATTCAAAAGTAAAATTCCCGGATTTTTATCAGGGCAAATTCTTCAGCTACGACTGGATCCGGGATTACATCAACATCGTGACGATGAAGCCTAACGGAGATTTACAGAGCATCGAACGATTCCTGCCCGACTGGAAATTCTCGCATCCCATTGATATGCAGTTCGACCGGGACGGTTCCCTGTACGTACTGGAATACGGTCCGAACTGGTTCGCTCAGAACGACGAAGCTCGCCTGACCCGCATCGTCTATAACGCGGGTAATCGTCCCCCGGTCGCAGTCGCCAGTGCCAGTAAAGAAGCCGGAGCGGTTCCCTTACAGGTAACGTTTTCTTCCAGGGGTTCGATGGATTACGAAGGCGATGCCCTGACGTATGAATGGACCATTGCCGGAAAAAAATTCAAAACGCCCACGGCTACTCATACCTTCACCAAACCCGGCACGTATAAGGCCATGCTAAAAGTGACGGATGCGGCAGGAAATAGCAGTCAGAAGAGTCTGGAAGTAGTGGCAGGTAATGAGTTACCTAAAGTAGAACTGGCCGTTCAGGGCAATCAGACGTTTTACTTCAACAATCAGCCCGTTACTTACGAAGTAAAAGTTTCGGATAAAGAAGATGGATCCCTGGCGACGAAGAAGATTCCTGAAGAAGATGTGATGGTGAACATCAATTTCCTGGAAGGCTATGACAAAACCATCATTGCCCAGGGCCACCAGATGAACACCAGTTTCTCAACGGGCAAACGCCTCATGGATCTTTCGGATTGTAAGGCCTGCCACGCCATTGATAAAAAGTCCATTGGGCCCTCTTACCGTGACGTAGCGAAGAAGTATAAAGGTCAGGATGTTCAAAACCGACTGATTACCAAGGTCATCAACGGCGGAGCAGGCGTTTGGGGCGAACAGCCCATGAGTGCTCACCCCCAACTCAACCGGGCGGACGTAGGTGAAATGATCAAATATATTCTGAGCCTGAACGACCAGAAGAAAATGAGTCAGCCGGTGAAGGGCAATTACGTTCCGCAGGATAATGGAAAAAATGGAACCTACATTTTTGCGGCCAGCTACACGGATCGTGGGAAAGGTGCCATTGCTCCCCAAACGGTTCAGAAAACGGCTACGCTACGTAGTTCTAAGGTTCCGGCCCTGAGCGGTGATGTTTCAAAATACATCCAGACGACTAATTCCAGGGAACTGAAGAAAAAACTCGCGGTAGCCACCACCAGCGGCAGCTACATCGGTTTTAAATCCATTGATCTGACCAATATTGGCTCTTTGGTTTTCGATGCCGTAACGGTTCCCGGCAAAGCCGCTGGAGGTACGGTTGAAGTCCGGCTGGGCTCGCCTACCGGAAAAGTGATCGGACAGGCTACAATTCGTGAAACGGGCGAGGTCAAGGCTAATCTTTCCAACGTTCCTGCTACCCGTTCCAATGATGTCTATCTGGTTTTTGTAAATACAGCAGCAAACCCTGACCAGGATTTATTTGCCCTGGACAGCATTGAATTCCAGAAAAAACCAGGTGCGGCCCTATCGGGAAAGTAATTCCCATGCCAAGTACAGGATTTTAAATCCGGGTCTGTAAAAGGCCCGGATTTTTTTGTGGAATATTCTGCCACAGAAAGGCATCCCTTTAAACAGCACAACGTAACGCTTCGCTCACATCCATGCCCCGGTACATTATGACTAGGTATTTGTAGTTAATCAATACTTAATGAAAGAAAAAGTTTGGCATTATATTTTAAGTACGAGAGAGGTAAATCCAACGCATCTATGAAACAAATACCTCTTGTACTTACCCTTATACTTGGTGTGACCCTGACTGCTCAGGCTCAATATCGCTATTACCGTTACCCCAGTTCTTCAAAAAAATCTTCGTATCATAAAGAGTACCGGGACGATTTCAAACGACGGAGCTATCTGGGTTTCAAAGTAGGCGGCACGCATACCGCACTCATCAATAATAATCGCCCGATTGAACTGGGACTAGCCCCCGATTTTCAGGGCGGACTGGCGGCTAAACTGGCCCTGGGCGGTTTTTTAGCTTTACAGCCTGAAATTCTTTATACCCAAAGTACAACCAAGTATTTCGGGCAAAATCAGAATTCCAGAATAACCCGTTCGAGCGTAGACGTGCCTATTTTATTCCGTTTTTCATTCGGAAACACGACCCAGTTTTTCATTAACGCGGGGGCTCAGGCGAGCTACGCTCTGGATACCAAGACCAAACGACCCGGTCAGCCCGAACAGACGCTGGAATACGAAACGGATGATTTTAATCACCGGACGGGTTACGGAGCCGCCGGAGGTATGGGCATAGCCATCAACAGTTATTACGGTCAGTTTCTAATCGAAGCACGGGGCTATTACGCCATGGGGGATTTTGCCAATGGCTGGATGAACCAACCCGAAAATCGAATGCTGAATGTGGGCTTGTCGATTGGGTATCTGGGGAGATTGGGAAGGTAAGCAAAACGAAAAGGAGCTCAGTACTGAGCTCCTTTTTTTTCTTTAATTGGAATGATCCATCCGGTTTAAGTGAACAATACATGCACGCCAGACATTTTTTTGATTTTCATCATCCTGACTTAGATACCGATCTCTTACTTCTGGAAATTCCTCTAGTATGTTCATGATTCCCTTATGGTTATACACATAGCTCCTGCCCGTTTCTAAATCTAAAATAAAACCACCGGTATCATTTGCTAGTACCAGCGGCGAATAGTTCATATCTACTTCACTTAGTATCCCTTCGGAATATCCAACTGGAATTACAGCTCCTCGATCCGGGGTTCTTCTTATTATTTCATCTTCGATTAACAGAAATCTTCCGGTTTCAACAACGGGAGAAAAATAGCCATTCCCACGAGGTGAATTATAAAGCCGTGATGACGCGTACAACCTTTTCCCATCTGAATACGCATACACGTAAGGTTGCTCCAGAATCTTATCTAAGTTTTTAATTCGAATATTGTCATGTATGTCTTTTGAAATTTTTAGTTCATTCCACGCTATACTAGGCTCCTTATTAATTAATTCTGCAACAGATTGATATACACCTGCCGGAAAAACTTGTTGTTCCTTAAATGCCGTTACATCTACTTTTGGATATTTACCTTCTTCAAATAAATAGCCAGGATTATTTCTCCATTTAGATTTAATTAAATTACTAAAGCAGAGGCTGAAAAAATCTCTAATCTGTTTAGGATGTTTAGGTGTAATGTCCACAGCTTCTGATTCAAGGTGATCGAAGAACGTATAGATCACTCTTAGATTCCCTGCTGAATCGGTTCTACAAACAGACATTCTTCCATCTACATGTCCTTTTTCACTTTTTGATTTGTAGTAATTTATAGACTGTCTTGCAGCAACAATTTCCTCCCATACCCAAAAATCATGGATGATAAGCGTAAGTTTTTCTCCTGTACTTGAATAATTTCTTTTAAAATAATTTTTCAGGTAATCCGAAAAGTGATCTGTAAAATTTATGTTATAAGGCTTAGCTGTTATTTCTTCCTGTAATACTCCAATTCGGTTTTTAGATCGCCTTAGATCCAGTACTGCATTAATGTAAAATCCATCCTGCTATACAGACAAAGGCTTTTCAGGAAGAGCTATGTACTGAGCGGTCCCAGGAATCATCGTAGATACTACGAACACAACAATTAAGATTGTAAATCGTAACCGTTTAATCATCGTATATAAGGTTGGGAGGTAACTGATAGATATCAAAGCAAGTATACATTATCTGAAAAGAACTTTATAGTGATATCTATAAGATTTCTATCTTATAACCTGAAGCAGTGTGCCCAATGTGATGGATTGTGAATTTAATAGGAGAACTTTCTAACTCCATCTTGTCATCCTGAGTATAGAAGAGTCGTTAAGGGAAATACTACTAAAAACGATCAAATCATTTTCCTTCTAATAAAGTAGAAAGCTTTCGTAAATTTCTTCGCTTTGAATACCGGGAAGAGAACAGGTAAATAAGAAAGGCCCTAATGCAAAAAGCCTGATAACTTGCGTTACCAGGCTTTTGCGGTCCGGACGGGGCTCGAACCCGCGACCCCCTGCGTGACAGGCAGGTATTCTAACCAACTGAACTACCGGACCTTTGAGGCACTGTAATCTACTATTTTTGTCACTTAAACTTGCGGTCCGGACGGGGCTCGAACCCGCGACCCCCTGCGTGACAGGCAGGTATTCTAACCAACTGAACTACCGGACCATTCTCTTTGTTCTGACGACTTATCCGTCGAACTGGGTTGCAAATATAGGGGTAAAAAAACGCCTTTGGCAAGTCCCAGAGCAAAGAAAATTCACTTTTTGCGATATTTTTTTTCACCAATATTGATTACCAATCACTTACCAGCGAAAAATTTTTCAATTATTTTTCGTCACCGGGATAAACCACTCCTATTTGCCGACGAATTTCCACCAGACTCTCCATTAACTCCAGACTGAAGGAATGGGGCAACAGCGGACTTTCCGTCAGTCCTTCCCGAATACAGTTTTGCACGTGTTCGGCTTCGTACGAGTACCCCCACCCCAAACGTTCGGTTGAAATGCTCTGAGGCATGGCCTCTTCGGGATACAGGGTGAGTCCCGTAGTTTCGTGAAAACGGCTCTGAATGAACAACTGTCCACTCGTGCCGTAGATCGTACAGGTAGTGTCAGTTTTGGCCGCAAAGGTGGAGAACAAGCTTGCCGTCGCTCCGGAGTCGTAACGCAGAGCCATGGAGCAGTTCATATCCACGCCCGTTTCGGTTAACGTTCCCAGAGCTTTGATCTCCGCGGGTACGCCCAGCAACAGTTTGCTGATGAAAAGCGGGTAAAGCCCAATGTCATACAACGAACCTCCGGCCAGATCTCTATTAAATAAGCGTTTGGTGACGTCATATTCGGCTTTAAAACCGAAATCTGCCTGTACGTGGACAATCTCTCCCATCTGACCGGATTGAACGATTTCCAGCGTTTGAAGAATAGCGGGATGAAAACGGGACCAAATGGCTTCCATCAGAAAAAGACCTTTCTCCCGGGCCAGTGCCGTCATTTCCCGTACCTGCCCGGTATTCAGAGCAAAGGCTTTTTCGCAGAGGACGTGTTTTCCGGCCTGGAGGCACAACAGCGTATGCTCATGGTGCTCCGAATGCGGCGAAGCCACGTAGATGATCTCTACATCCGGATCATTCACCAGTTCCTGGTACGAACCATAGGCTTTGGCCACGCCAAATTCTTCCGCAAAAGCAATGGCCCGATCCATACTCCGCGAACCGACGGCTGCCAGCCGGGCTCCGGCTACGTACTGTAAGTCCTCCGCAAATTTGCGGGCAATGTGTCCGGGTGCAAGAATTCCCCAATTCATTGGTCAATAGATTTAGAATATACGTTGATAAGTGTAAAAGCTCAGGCACGAAGAAGGCTGGTTTTCCTACCAGCCTTCTTAATTTTCAACAAATATACATCACAAGGGTTTCATCGCCTGTAAGAGTCGCTCCACCTGTTCCATCGAAACAGCCGGAAAATTGGCAATCCGAATCTGGCTGTCTTTGGCTTTTCCGTAGCCACTTCCCACAACCATCCCTTCTTTTTTGATCCGCTCGATGAGTTCCTTTGCGGATTCAGTCGTATTGGCTACGGCTACGGTTGGACTGCGATGATCCGGATTTTTGACGTAAGGCTCGTAGCCTTCTGTTTTTTCCAGAAAATCGTAAATCCTTCTGGCTTTCGCATCCGTTTCCCGGCGAATCGTCTCAATGCCGACGCGGTTCATATCCTCGGCCACTTTCCCCAGCAGGTAAATATTCCAAACGTTCGGAGTTTCCGGCGTTTCAAAATTTTTGTAATTTTTCCAGAGGCTGGGTAAGCTGTGGTACGAACCAATCACGTTGTCCCTGGCCTTCATCGATTCTGCTTTGGACAGGCATTTCTCGTTTACAATCCACACACCCAGACCGGCGGGCAAGCCAAACGACTTTTGAACGGAGAAAAAAGCCGAGTCAACCTCTTCAAAATCAATCGAATGATACGGAGCCGAAGAAACCATATCCACACAGAACAATTTGGAACGGTAACTTCGCTTTAATTTATTGATGTCTACCCCACGCATCTGAACACCCGTTGACGTCTCGTTGGCCGTTAATCCTACGAGTTCCACGTAATCCGGAATTTTCACTTTTCCGCTAGTATCCTCCGCTGCTCCGTCGGTTACTTTCACGAAATCGTCATAATCGAAACCTTGTCCCAGCGGCTTTTCAAACAAATGCGTGAATTTCTTCAGATCGTTGGCCGTATCGTAAAATTTCTGCGAGAAAGAGCCATTCACACAGTGAAAACTTTCAAACTCCACACAGTTCTGAATAACCCGTTCCCAGATTTCCGTGGCCGATCCGGTAAAGAGGATGGCGTGCGTGGCGGGGATATTCAGTAAGGCCCGCAGCTGTTCGTCCGTGTGCTGATATATTTTGCGAAAAGCCGCCGAACGGTGCGAAATAGAGCCCACCTGTTCAGCCAGAGCCGTTTGAATATGTTGAGCAACCGTGGGATATAACTCCGCCGGTCCGGGGGTAAAGTACAATTGGAACATGGCTATAAAAGGAAGAACCAAAGGCAGGAAGCTCCAGGAAAGCTTCCTGCCTTTTATTAATTAATACAACATCCGGAATTTGATCGTTTCTTCGATCTCTTTTAATTCCTGTACAATTTCCTTCGAGTAATTTTTAGCCACGTCGGTAATAACGTAACCAATTTTATCGGAAGTTTTCAGATACTGTCCTACGATGTTCACGCCGTATTTCGCGAAAATTCCGTTCACTTTGGACATGACACCCGGTACGTTCTGGTGAATGTGCAGCAGACGGTGAGCATCATGCAGCGGGGGCAGGGTTACTTCGGGGAAATTCACTACCCCGTACGTACTGCCCGTATTTACATACCCCAGCAATTTATTAGGTACGAATTCGCCGATGCTGGCCTGAGCTTCTTCCGTACTTCCACCGATGTGCGGCGTCAGGATTACATTGGATAAGCCTCTCAGTTCGCTTTCGAACATTTCGTCATTGGTCTTGGGCTCGTGCGGGAAAACGTCCACGGCAGCTCCGCGGATTTTGCCGGATTTGACGGCATTCGCCATGGCCTTTACATCGACTACGTGGCCCCGCGACAGGTTCAGGAATACCACGCCGTCTTTCATCTGGCTGAATTCCTTCTCTCCAATCAGCATGGCGTTGGTTTTACGACCGTCCACGTGCAGCGTTACTACATCCGACTGATTGAGTAACTCTTCCAGCGTGTGGCACTGGCGAGCGTTGGAAAGGGGCAGTTTCTCCACCAGATCGAAGAATAACACTTCCATACCCAGAGCCTCCGCCACGACGGAAAGCTGGATACCGATGTTACCATACCCGATCATCCCGATTTTCTTGCCGCGTACTTCATTCGAGTTTTTCGCTGACTTGTCCCAAATGCCCTGATGCATTTTCACGGACTTGTCATAGATTCCCCGCATGAGCAGAATCATCTCACCCACGGCCATTTCTACGACTGAACGGGTATTCGAATAGGGAGCATTGAAGACGGCCACGCCGCGTTCTTCCGCCGTTTTGAGGTCAATCTGGTTGGTACCAATACAGAAGGCACCGATGACCATCAGACGCGGAGCGTTTTCCAGCACGCGTTTGGTAACCATCGTTTTTGAACGGATTCCCAGGATACTTACATCCTTGATTTTTTCAATCAGTTCGTCTTCGTCCAGGGCCCCTTTCAACAGCTCTACCTGAAATCCTTCACGGCTGAACATTTCTACGGCACGGGCGTGCACGTTTTCCAGCAGTAATACTTTCAGTTTGCTTTTCGGATACGACTGGCTGCGACTTAAATGATTAATGTATAAAAATTCGTCGAGCGAGTTCACGATATGATCGGCCTTCTCGACTACTTTCTGACGTTCAATGTTTTCGGTAAAGGCAAAGAATTTATTGGCCAAACCGGATTCGCGAAGTTCATAATCGGTGTATCCATCGCCGATGACGTAGACATCACCGGGCAGGCTCAGTTGCCGGAGCAGGCTTACCTTACCGCCATTTTTGGAAAGTACGTTGGTATCGTCGTATCCAATAATGGTTCCGGCTTCGTCGAAGCGGAAGGTATTGGCAAAGACATGATCTTCGCGAACGCCCATTTCCGTTACGATGGGTTCAATGAACTCCCGGAACCCGCTGGAAACGATGTAAATCTGGTCGCGGTATTCGCTGATAAATTCCTTGTTACGCAGGAAAGAATCCGATACCTTACCCCGCAGAAATTCCACCAGCAGTTCCACGTGTTCGCGGTTGGCACTCAGCAGTTCGATTCGCTGGTGTAAGGCTTGTTCGAACGACAACTCACCGGCCATGCCGCGGTCCGTTAACTCCTTAATTTTACCCACGACTTCATCGCGGTTTTTCTGGCTGGCCAGGCTAATGGCTGCCAATTCATCGAGTCCTTCAACCTTCGTAAACGTCGAATCGAAATCGATCACGAAGTAGGTTTGTTCCAGGGTTTTTGTCAACATATTCAGATTGACCGCTACGTATTACGGATTATTAATAAGGGTCGCACTCACTTCCAGGGAAGCAACTACGAGTAGGTTTCGTTCAGCTATATTTATGATGGTTCGAGGAGGTACCTTAAGGCCAATTCCTCCGACCACAATACCCCTTTATACCCGGCCTGATAAAATCCACAATGCCCGCCCTGCGGTGGCGTTTGTAACCAGACGTGTTTCAGTGGTTTGCAAAGGTCGTACGGGTAACAGTCCCTGGACAGGAACGGATCGTTCCGTGCATTGACGATTCTGGTAGGAAGACGGATTTTATCGATGAAGTACAACGAAGAATTCGCTTCGTAGTACGTTTCCGCATCCGGATACCCGTGTAGTTGTGAAGTGTAGTAATTGTCGAAATCCCGGATGGTACGCACCTGATCAATGTGACTGGCATTAATTAAATCAGGTAACAGGGCCGCTTTCTGCCGAATTTTATCCTTCAGCGAACGATTGAAGCGATCCGAGTAGACCCAGGCCTGCCAGCGTTCGAGGTGCGTGCTTCCGCTCGACAGGTGCAAAGGTACGGAGAAGACCAACGCTTTTCGGAGTTCGGGGTAAGCATTTTCCGCCAGTTCCCCTAAATATTTGAGGGTCAGGTTACCTCCGAGGCTAAAACCCATCAGATAAACTTCGGCATACCCCTTCGTCAGAGCGTGTCTGACTACAAAATCCAGATCATCCGTTGCTCCGCTGTGGTAAAAACGCGGCAAACGGTTCATTTCCCCGGAACAGCTTCTGAAATTCCAGGCCAGGGTATCAAATCCGTGGGCATTCAGGTGCTTCACCATTCCCAGGATATATTGACTTGATGAATTTCCTTCCAGCCCATGACTGAGAATAACCAGGGGACGCAGGCCGTTCCTGTTCGGGTCGGTACTCATTCGCCAGTCTAAATCCAGGAAATCATCGTCGGGGGTAGAGATGCGTTCGCGTTCGTACACCACACCCGTCACTTTTCGAAATAACGCGGGGAAGATGCTCTGGGCATGGCCGTCAGGCAGCCAGAACGGGGGACGGTAATCGGATTGCTCAAGTAATGGCATGGGAAACGCCGACCAAATCATTCAATATTCTACAAAGGTAGTAGCTTATTCCAAATCCACCTTACTGAACTTACCTGGCATGCCCTTTTCGATAGTATTTATCTTAGAACCAACCGTTTATTCTCTTGAAAAAGTTACTATCCCTGCTGGCTTTGTGTCTGGGAACCACTCGTCCCAGCTCAGCCCAAACTTCCGAATCATTCGATCAGGATCGGGTAGCCCTTACCAAAAAGGGTCTGTATGTATTGGGCGGCTGGGCCGTTGGTAACCTGGTGTACAGCGGCTCTCAGCTGTCCCGAGCCACCGGCGAGACCAAGGCTTTTCATCAGATGAATATGGGCTGGGGAGCCGTCAATTTACTCCTGGCCGGAATCGGTACCCTGACCAGCCAGCACCGAACCCGCTCAACGTATGAAGTGCTTCAGGAACAGCAGAAATTTGAAAAGATTTTTCTGGTCAATACCGCTCTGGACGTAGCGTATGTAGCCGGAGGAGCCTACCTCAACGAGAAAGGAAAAAATCAGCTGAATCCCAGAAATCAGGGCTTTGGCAAATCTGTGATGCTACAGGGGGCCTTCCTCTTCGCTTTTGATGGCCTGATGTACCTGGCTCACCGGCAGCATTTCCGGAAAAACGAGCCACTCTGGAAATCACTGGAAGTGGCCGATGAAGGCGTTGGCCTGAAAATGAAGTTCTAGTTAATCAGACAACCCACCGCAGGTACGTACCGAACAGCCACGGGCCGACGGGCCAGCGTGGCTTCAATGGCATCCCGGAGGTAATGCTTTTCCGGAGCCGCCCGGTATGCTCCCAGCTTGTAGAACTGGTCGTCTATATTTCCTTTATACAAGACTTCTGAACGGGCCGACAACAGCACTACTTCAGGCGTCGTGGTAGCCTTATACTGTTTGACCAGCTGGTGCGTGGGGTCTAGGCGGTGTTTGACGGAAAGCTGGTAGGCGTGTTCAAAAGCCGCCGCCCCCTCCCTGGTTTCGGTACGGGTGGGATAAATGATCTCAAATTCCACCTGATGCTTATAGTCTTCTACCAATTGCCGAATCTTGGGGGTGCTTTTCTGGCAGATCGGACATTCCGTATCCAGAAAAACCAGTACCCGCAGTTGGGAAACGGGTTTGAACGAACAGATAAGTAACAGCACCAGGAAATATCCGAATGTTTTCACTGTAAACCGTTTTAATTAATAAGTAGCAATTAGATTTTCCATCACAAATGCATGCGTTCCCAGCCAGCGGGCATTTCCATCCAGCGTTGTGTTTTCCACACTGATTTTCTGGACGAAAGCTCCCAGACAATACATCTGGATGGCGTCTTTAATGGGCTGAGTCAACTGCTCCCCTGCCTGCGATAAAATTCCGTCAATAATAATGATCTCCGGGTTCAGGATATTGATGGCAATGGCCAGTCCTTTCCCGAGTAGTAAGCCCGTCTCCTCCAAAACTTTGGTTACCAGCGGATCTTTTTTTCGAGCCGCCTTTAATACTTCACCAATCGTAAGCTGATCGGGATTGGCTGCATACTTCTGAAGAAGGGATTCATGCCCCTCCCGCAGGGCTCTTTTGATGCGACGCAACACCGAAGGGGCTGACGTAATAGTATCGAGACAACCGATCTTTCCGCAGGTGCAGCGTTCGCCCAGAGGGTCCATCTGAATATGTCCCAACTCCCCCGCAAAGCCGGAAGCTCCCTGAAACACTTCGCCATTCAGCACAATCCCCAGACCAACCCCCCAGTCGATATTGATCGACAGGATGTGCCGCTTGTCCTGACCCTTACCAAATCGGCTTTCTCCTAAAACGGTTGCTTTGGTATCGTTGATAATAAATACGGGCATCATGAATTCGTGCGTAAGCCAGTCCTTGAACGACACTCCCGAGAGATTCATGCATTCGTAGGTTAAGTTCAGGCCGGTTTCCTCGTCAATTAATCCGGGCATGGCGATTCCGATGGCGGACACCTGCTCTCGGGGTACCGGAACACGCTCCACCGTAGTCATGATAAATTCCAGCAGCTGCCGGACAAAGAGCGTTGAATTTTCGAGAAACAGATCCGCCTGGTACCGGAAAATCACATCGTGCCAGGAGTTCACCAGCAACATGGATACTCCATGAGTACTTATGTCTATGACCCAGATCAGGTGGTGTTCCGGGTTCAGGGCAAACAGGCTCGGACGCCGACCGTTGTTACCGATGGCCGTAGCGGCTACGCTTACCCAGTTTTCCTGTACCAGGCCGTCCACCAGGTCGGTAATGGAGGGCACGCTGGTATGCAAAACGTCCGCCAGCTGTGGCAGGGTGGTAACTCCGTTTCGGTACAGAGACCAAATAATATTTTGTTTCCTTTTTCTCTTTTTATATAAAACTACCGAATCTTCCCTGAGGACCTCTTTCATAAATTTCAGGCGGTTAAGTAATCAAAGTCGCAAAAATCATATTTAAAGTCAAAAAATAATAACCATAATACAAAAAGTTAATAATTTTTTTTACCAACCTGTATTAAACTATTTTAAGATATATTAATATTGTGACAATGATTAGGTAATAATCAAATTCCCTTCCTTTTAAAGTTTCCTAACAAACCATTCATCAATCATGAAGCAACTTTTACTAGTACTTTTTCTAGTAGCATCGGCCTTTATGGGCTGGTCGCAAACGACGGGAGTACTGTCAGGCACTGTCAGAGATGACAAGGGCACCGGTATCCCTGGCATCTCCGTAGCAATCAAAGGTACTAACCTTGGTACAACTACGGATTCAGAAGGTAAATTCCGTTTAAATCTAACCCGCTCCAATTCTACTCTGATTATTTCAGGAGTTGGTTTTGCACGGCAGGAAATCGCTATTACCAACCAAACCAGTATTGAAGTAACTCTTCAGGAAGACACGCAAACCCTTACTGAAGCCGTTGTTGTAGGATTTGGTATGAAGCAGGAAGCCCGTAAGTTATCTTACGCCGCTCAGGAAGTAAAGGGTCGTGATCTGGAACGGGCGAATACCGCTAACCTGGTGAACGCCTTACAGGGTAAGGTAGCCGGGGTTCAGATCGATCAGGGATCCGGCGGACCGATGTCTTCTTCGCGGATCCGGATTCGTGGAAATGCGTCTTTAAGTCCGAACACCCAGCCTTTGTTTGTAGTCGATGGCGTACTGATTCGTCCCGGAACAACCGGAGCGGATTCCTGGGGTGCGGCTCAGGATTTCGGTAACATCATGAAGAACTTCAACGCGGATAACGTAGAATCCATGACGGTTCTGAAAGGTTCTGCCGCGAGTGCTTTGTATGGTTCTGAAGCCCTGAACGGGGTAGTCCTGATTACTACCAAACAGGGTCGTCAGCAAAAAGGGCTGGGCGTTTCGTTTAACCACACGACTTCTTTAGAAACGGCGTATCGTTTTGTGGACGTTCAGAATGAGTACGGTGCGGGTATCTCTCCTAACTTTACGACGGGCACTGACGGCGTTGAGCAGGTGAACAGCAACTCCGCCAGCTGGCCTTATTCCTTTGGTCCTAAACTGGATGGTCGCATGGTTCGTGACCTCGACGGCCGTATGATTCCCTGGGTAGCCAACGACCCGCTGAGTTTCTTCCAGACGGGTAAGTTCATCAATAATAACTTAGCTATTGACGGTGGTAATGACCGGGGTTCTTTCCGGATTTCTTATTCTAACCTGTACAACTCAACGATTATGCCCGGTGGAGCCGAAATGAAGCGTAATAACTTCAACGTTCGGGCTACGCAGAAAATCGGCAAGTTATTTAATCTGGATGTATCGGCAGATTATACCAACAGTAATAACCTGAACCCGATTCGTCAGGGGGGTACTTTTAACCCCGTATTCCGTTTTGTGTACGGTCGTCCCCGGAGTTTTGACATTGATTACTGGGTAAACAATTACGAGTCACCCAACGGTGGTCGTAAATCAGGCGTTGCTGATCCCTACAACATCTCTCCGTTCCTGTGGCAGACCTTCCATTACACGACTACCCGTAACGAGAAAATTTTCCGCAGTAACATTGACCTGAACATGAATTTCACGCCCTGGTTGACGGGTCTGGTTCGGGCGAACTTTCAGAACGAGATCTACTCAACGGAGAATAAAAATGAAGGTGATAACGTAACTTTTGCGGGAGAATACGCTACCTACTCTCAGGTTAACAACCAGTCCCGTATTCAGGCTTTGCTATCTCTGAACCGTGACTTAGGAACGGATTTCCACCTGAACTTAACCTTGGGAGGAGAGACCAACCGCTTCATTGGAGGCCGTGATTACCGCCTGACTACGAATGGTGGACTTCGCATTCCGGGACAATTTGCGATTACCAACACGGTCCTTCCTGCCGTATCCTCTGGTAATCTGACTCCCTCTAAACGCACGGATGCCATCTATGCTTACGGCGACGTCAGCTACAAAGATCAGTTGTTCCTGAACTTTACCAATCGGATGGATTATTCGTCTTCGCTGACCTATGCCGATGGTTCCGGTAATTACTACTATTACTATCCTTCCATAGGTTTGGCCTGGGATTTCACGCAGTCGTTCAAGACTCTATCCAGTACGTTCTCTTTTGGTAAAGTACGAGCCAGTTATGGGTTCACCGGAGGCGATACCGATGCCTGGATCACCAACCGTACCGGATTCTACTCTATTAATGACCTGTACACGTCCGTTAATGGAGCCATTCAGCGATACGGTTTCCGGGATAACACCTTACCCAACTATGGCCTCAGAAACCGTATGGCCCGTGAGTGGGAAGTGGGTGCAGACATCCGTTTCTTCAACAACCGTTTAGGCTTCGATTTTGCGATCTACAATAAACTGACCCGCAACGAAATCTTTACTTTACCGGTCGCTCAGGAATCAGGTATCGGATCACGACTGGTGAACGCCGGACAAATCATGAACCGCGGGATCGAATTACTGATCACGGGTACGCCGATTAAAACGGATAAATTCACCTGGAATACCTCCTTTAACTTCAGCCGCAACCGGAACAAAATTCTTGAACTGGCCGACGGAATTGATACGTATGAGTTAAGTATTGCGTTTGGTAATGACGTACGTTCCATCGCCAAAGCGGGCGGAGATTACGGTACTATCACTTCTACGTATGCCTACGCTCGTGACGAGCAGGGACGTAAGCTCATCGGTGCAGCCAGTAACACCAACGGCGGATACCTGACGTATCTGCGTAGTGGAGCCGCCGGTCAGGGCTCGAAAGACCTGGGTACCATGCTGGAAAAATTCCTGCTGAGTAACGTCAACAACCTTCGCTATGGCAATTTCTCGGCTACGCTGCAGGTGGATTCTAAAATTGGTGGCGTGATGGCCTCCTCTACCCACGCCTACGGTTCGGCCTTCGGTAGCTTCAAAAACAGTCTGGCCGGACGCGATGCCCAGAGTGGTGGTATTGCCTTCACGGACGCTCAGGGTAACCAGCGTAACGACGGTATCATTCCTGACGGAGTGCTGGCGGCTGGCGTAACGGCAACCATTGATGGCAAACAGATTGATTTAGGTGGCCTGACGTATCAGGAAGCAGTAGATAAGGGGTACCTGAAACCCATCCCTGCCTATGCTTACTATGATAACCTTTCGAACTGGGGTTCCGGTATTCGTGAATACTCGGTATTCGAGAACTCATGGGTTGCGGTACGGGAAGCTTCGGTGGGATATGATGTACCTGCTTCCTTCCTGAATCGTTTCAAAGTTCAGTCGCTCCGCGTTAGCATCGTCGGCCGGAACCTGGGTTACTTATACAGAACAGCGAAAGATGGGATCAACCCACAAGGTCTGCTGAGTAACCGTGCCGGTGAATTTGCTGAATACGGCGGACTGCCCTTTAGCCGCAATATTGGTGTATCGGTTAATGTAGGTTTATAATTTAGACAGTTCTATCACCATCGAATTTACACACATGATTACTCCTTATAAAAAATACATTTCTGGACTACTGATTGCGAGCACCCTAGCTTTCGTAGGCTGTAAAAAAGAAGCTTTTGTAGAAATAAATACAGATCCGGAAGCTTTAACAGAGGTCCCTCCTGCCAATCAGTTTTTAAATGCGACGCTGAGTGTCCATAACCGAGATTTTGAGGCTTTCTACGATTACTACCAGCGGATTATGCCCTGGATGCAGTACTCTACGGCACTTACGGGCAATGGTCAGAACTTCACGCAGGTGTACGACAACTTTGCGAACCGCTACAGTGGACTCTATAACGGCGTAGGAAATACACTGACCGATTTAGAAAGGTTGGTAGAGAAACTTCCCGCGGAAGAGCAGCCCCGGTATACTCACATGATTCGCATTGCTCGTATCCTAAAGGCTTATTATGCTTTTTACGTCAGTGATATTTACGGTAGTCTTCCTTATTCAGAAGCCTATCAGGCTCGTTACGGCGGAACCCTGACTCCTAAGTATGATACCCAGCAAACCATCTTTGCTACGCTGGATACGGAGTTAAAAGAAGCCATTACGACTCTGAAAACGACCCAGACCTCCGCTCAGATTGGGTTGGGCAACCTGGATCAGTATTATCAGGGAGATACGCAAAAATGGGTAAAAGCGGCCAATGCTCTTCGCCTGAAAATTGCCATGCGGCTGGCTAAAGTAGATGCGGCCAAACTCAAGACGATTGCTCAGGAAGTATTAAGCTCTCCCGCTGCCGATCTCATGAGCAGTAATGCCGATGGCTGGGTGTTTATTGCTCCCGCTGGTTTTGCCTCGGGTGGAAACTGGGATCCTACAGGACTGCGGGCCTCCAAACCCCTGGTCGATTTCATGTGGGATACGCAGGATCCTCGTCTAGACGCTTTCTTTACTCCCAATAACTACACCCAGGCGAATATTAATCTCCTGATTGCGGATAAGCAGTTACCCGCTGGAAGTACCGAACCCGCCCGCCGTTATGTAGGTGGTTTCACCAGCCCCGATCAGTCGCAGCAGCTACAGAACGTTCGTCGTTTTTATACGCCTCGGATTCTGACTATTAACAACGTTCGTACAGCCATAGATACGCTGTCTAATATTCAGCCTCGTTTGTTCCAGGCTTCCTTTGCTGCGAATGGAACGGTAGGCGATGGCCGGAACTACTACCCAGTCATTACGTACGCTGATTTCTGCTTCATGCGGGCAGAACTGGCCGCTCAGGGCATTAGCTCCGAGACTGCGAAAACCTGGTATGATTCTGGGGTGACGGCTTCGCTGGACTGGTATGACGTAGTGGCTCTGGGTACCAAAATGACGAACTACACGGCCATGACCAGTGCTGAGAAAGCGGCTTATTTAGCTAATCCTAAAGTAGCGTTCTCGGCGGCCAAGGCGATGGATCTGATCGCTACGCAGGAGTACATTCACTTCATGCGTCAACCCAGTGAAGGCTGGGCAACGTGGAAACGTACGGGCTTCCCTAACGCCAGCTCTACGCTGGCTCTGCCTACGCTGGTTTCCAACGGAGCTACCCTGACCGTGCCTCGCCGGGCCCCGCTGGGCTTACCTGCTCCGACGGAACCCAACTACGCCAACCGGAAGGCTGCCTACGACGAAATGGCTAAATTGCCCGGCTTTGGCCGCGATACGCAGGATGCTACGGGTCGCGTATGGTGGGATCGTCCGTAAGTTTAACGGTCTGCACTTCATGAAACCCGTTACTTTTTTGTAACTTGATGCCAGCTCACCCACATTCGGGTGAGTTGGCTTTTTTGTATTTCTGATGAAGAAGTTATATTGGTTCAGTTCCTTTTTTCTTTTCTGTATAATCCCGCTGGCCCGTGCCCAGAAACCTACTTTTTACCGGGATGTACAACCCCTGATTCACGCTCACTGCTCCAGTTGCCACCGCCCCGGCGAGGCCGCTCCGTTTTCGCTGATTTCGTACGAAGACGTGAGCAAACGCTCCAGGTTTATTCGTAAAGTAGTCAGCAGCGGTTACATGCCCCCCTGGCGGGCCGATGACCATTACGTAGCCTTTGCCAATAAGCGTAGCCTGACTCCCGAACAAATCAAAACCCTGACCGACTGGATTGATCAGGACATGCCCAAAGGCAAAGTCAACCCGGAGGCCGAGGAGAAATTAACGAAACGCACGCAGGCCGGAACCGCCTACCACCGCGTGCCCGACCTGACCCTGAGCATGCCCAAACCCTTTCTCCAGAAAGGCGATGGCATTGAACGCTTCATGGTTTTTAAAATTCCCTTCGAAATGGCGGAAGCCCTGAACGTCGAAGCTCTGGAATTTACTTCTTCCAACAAGAAAATCATCCACCACGCCAACTTCGCTATTCACCCGGTGGAAGATCAGTCCATCAGTCTGACCTCTACCATTGATCAGGTGGATCTGAACGGCAGCGACTCCTGGCACTATCAGGAATGGATGCCCTATAAGAAAAAAATGACGTATTACGGCGGCTGGATCCCCGGAGCTTCCGCCGAAGCCTACCCCAAAGACATGGGCTGGGTAATGCCCAAACGCGGCGTCGTGCTCCTGACCGTTCACTTTGCTCCTACCGGCAAGGACGAAGAATCCATTAGTGGGGTTAACTTCTTTTTCAAAAAGGAACCCATTCGACGTACCGTCAGCGTTATCAGCCTGGGATCGGGCGGGATCGCCGAAAAAGAAATTAAGCCTCCGCTGTTTCTGTTTGGTGGCGATACCAAAACCTGTAGCCTGAAGGTAGCCTACCAGAACAAACCCATTACCCTGCTCTACGCCTGGCCGCATATGCACCAGATCGGGAAGGAATTCACAGCCTACGCCACGACACCCGGTGCCGACACCCTGAAGATTGTTCACATTCCCGAATGGGATTTCCGCTGGCAGGAACTCTACCAGTATAAAAAGCCCGTTATCGTCCCTACGGGCTCGGTGGTGCACGTCATCGGGCATTACGATAACACGGAAAATAACCCCCAGAATCCGAATAAGCCCCCCAAACTGGTTACCTCTGACGGTAACATGCGAAGCGACCAGGAAATGATGACGCTTATCCTGGTGTACATCACCTACGAACCCGGCGACGAAAATTTAAGTTTTGACTGACCCATTCCCCCCACCTGCTTATGTCCAGACATTCCTGGGGATTTCTGTTTTTCATCATCAGCTTTATTCCCGTCTGGTGGGCGTTAACTCCCCCAGCTTTACCCCTTTTTACCAACATTCCTGCCTCTGAATCGGGTCTTACGTTTACCAATTTCATTCAGGAAACGGACTCCCTGCACATCTTCCGCTACGAATACCTCTACAATGGAAACGGAGTAGGCGTCGGCGATTTTGACGGAGATGGTAAACCCGATCTGTTTTTTTCGGGAAATACCGTGGCTCATCAACTGTACCTGAATCAGGGAAACTGGAAATTTAAAGATATAACCCGGCAGGCAGGAGTTCAGGGAAATGGCACCTGGGGAACGGGAGTTAGTATCGTGGATATCAACGCTGATGGAAAACTGGATATTTACGTCTGCCATTCCGGGAAGTTCGACGCGGCTCATCTGGTCAATGAATTGTTCATTAATGAAGGCATCGTTGACGGCGTTCTCCATTTCAGCGAACAGGCCAAAGCCTATGGCCTTGATTTACCCGGCACCCAAACCACGCAGGCCGCCTTCTTTGATTATGACCGAGACGGGGATCTCGATGTTTTTATCCTCAATCACTCCAACCATACCTTCAACCCCTTGCTCAATACGCGTCAGCTCCGGGCTACGCCGGATATGCGGTACGGAAATCGCCTGCTTCGAAATGAGCGGGGTCAATTCAAGGATGTAACCCTGGCCGAAGGTATTCTGAATAACCCGATCAATTTTGGACTGGGCGTAGGAGTCAGTGACCTCAATAATGACGGCTGGCCCGACCTTTACACCACCAGCGATTACACGGAACAGGATGGTCTCTACATCAACCAGCATAAAAACGGCACCCACACGGGTTTTAAAGAAAGCATCCGGTCCAGCATGGGGCACACGTCCAAGTTTTCGATGGGTTGCGACATTGCCGATTTCAATAACGATACCTTACCCGACGTCGTTACGCTGGACATGCTTCCGGCGGACAACCACCGGCAGAAGATGCTCAAGGGAGCAGATGAATACGATACCTATAAACTCCTGATTGATAGCGGATATGTTCGTCAGCAAATGCGGAACATGCTGCAACTCAACCAGGGAGCTGATCAGAACGGCATCCTGCATTTCAGCGAAATCGGGCAACTGGCGGGGGTTTCTGCTACCGACTGGAGCTGGTCGGCTTTACTCGCGGATTTTGACAACGACGGCTGGAAAGACCTCTTCGTTTCGAACGGTTACCTCCGGGATTTCACCGATCTGGATTTTATGAAATATACCGTTGCCGAAGCCAAACTGGCTCAGGCGGCCCGCGGGAACCTGAACTTTCAGACGCTGGATCTCGTGAAACAAATGCCTTCGAATAAACTGGTTAGTTATGTCTATAAAAACAATCACGATCTGACCTTCAGCGATCAGTCCGCGGCCTGGGGGATTCAGACCCCTGCTGTGTCGGGAGCCAGTGCCTACGCTGATTTCGACGGCGACGGCGATCTGGATTTAGTCATCTGTCACCAGAACGAACCCGTTTCCCTGTATCGAAACAACGCCGATCAGCAGCATCACCATTTTCTGAAAGTAAAACTCCTTGGGACGGAAGGTAACACCCAGGCTCTGGGAGCCCGAATCATCATCGAAACCGGAGCCGGACGGCAGTTGCAGACGGTTTACCCGGTTCGGGGGTATCAGGCTTCCGTTGAAACGACCGTGCATTTTGGATTGGGAAATACCTCTGCCATTGACCGATTAACCGTCTACTGGCCCAACGGTCAGCAAACCAGAGTAATCAGGCCTGACGTCGATCAGATGTTGGTTCTGGAGCAACAGAAAGCTTCCATTGCCTCTCCGTCCCTGGCTCAGCCGCCTGTCTGGTTTCAGCCGCTTCGCATGGCGGAAGTCCTACCCTATAGGCACCGCGAAAACGATTTTGTTGATTTCAAGGTCGAAGTACTCATTCCTTACCAGCTATCGCGACTGGGGCCAGCTTTGACCAAGGGCGATGTCAATGGCGATGGTCGGGAAGATCTTTTTCTGGGTGGAGCCGTCGATCAGAGCGGGGAGCTCTGGATACAGCTGGCGAACGGTAATTTCAGCCGCTCCGGTTCTCAGCCCTGGCGAGCCGACGCCGGAAGCGAGGACGTAAACGCCCGTTTTTTTGACGTTGACGGGGATGGCGATCTGGATTTGTACCTCGTGAGCGGAGGCAATGAATACGAAGCGGGTTCACCCGAATACCAGGATCGCTTGTATCTCAACAACGGCCAGGGACAATTTGAGAAAGCTCCCAAAGATGCCCTGCCAGTCATGCGGGACAGCAAGATGGCCCTGGCCATCGCGGATCTGGACGGAGACGGCGATCTGGACCTTTTTGTGGGAGGACGCGGCAAAGCGGGTAGTTTTCCCCTCCCTTCACTGAGTTACATCCTTCGAAATGACTCCCGCCCGGGCGGGCTCGTTCGATTTACCGACGTAACGGAAGCCTGGTGTCCTGAGCTTCGAAAAGCGGGTATGATCCAGTCGGCAGTGTGGGCGGATGTCAACGGAGATCAGAAACCAGATTTGGTGTTGGCGGGCGACTGGATGCCAATATCCGTGTTTATTCATACCGGAAAAAATTTACAAAATCAAACCCAGAACCGGGGTCTGGCTCAGACGAAGGGTTTGTGGGCCAGTCTACAGGCCGCTGACATCGACGGGGACGGGGACCTGGATCTTGTGGCAGGAAATGCCGGACATAACAACCCGTTTCGCCCCAGCCTGCAGGAACCCATGCGGATCGTAGCCGGAGACATTGATGGCGACGGCATTATTGATCCGGTCTGGACCTATTACGTGCAGGGAAAATCGTATCCGGCGGCCTCAAGAGATGAATTGCTGGATCAGGTCGTGCCGCTTCGAAAAAAATTCACCCGTTACCATCAGTACGCCGACGCCACGGTAGAAAACATCTTTCCCAAAAAAGCCCTGGAGTCGGCCCTTACCGTTGAAGCCTGCGAACTGGCCTCGGGCGTTTTCATCAACGAAAAAGGGACGTTCCGTTTTCAGCCTTTTCCAACGGAAGCTCAGTTTTCCCGGGTTAGCACCCTACTGCTGGACGACTGGACGGGTGACGGCAAAACCGACCTTCTTCTGGCCGGAAACTTCGCTCCCTATCGGGTTCAGCATGGCCCCTGCGACGCCAGTTATGGGCTTATTCTGGCCGGAGACGGAAAGGGTAATTTTCAATACCTCCCTCCACGCCAATCCGGTTTATGGCTGGGCGGCGATGTTCGTCAGGGCCTTTCCGTATCCACTGCCGCTGGCAAAAAACGACTCTATTTTACGGTTAATGACGGCTCTCTGCTGGGTTATGAACGATGAAAAAAGTTCTTTTAATACTTTCCTTCTTAGTATACGTTCCATTGTCGGGTAGCGGTAAAACGTCTGATGAAGTTTTTGAACGATTATTGTTTCATCGGGCTCAGGAGGCTCTGACGCGTATCATCGTGGGAGACATTTTTTCGCCACCCGTTGCCTCCCGAATCTACGTCTATGCTCACGTTTCGGCCTACGAAACGCTCCTGCTCTTTCGGCCGGGAACGTACCAATCGCTGGCCGGGCAACTTCGCGATCTGCCCCCTTCTCCCCTAGTAGCCACCTTAGGGGCCAAGCCAGGACTGGCGGCTACGGAAGCCCTGTTAACCGTCGGCAGAAGTCTGGTTTTTTCGGAACAACTGCTGGATGAAGAAGCCCGGAGTCTGTGGGATCAGGCTCGTCAGCAGGGCTATAGTACAACAGCGATTGAACAATCCAGAAAGGTAGGACAGCAGATGGCTACACACATCATGAGCTGGGCCGCTACCGATCAGTACAAACAAACCCGTTCCCTTCGTCGCTACACGCCCTTAAAAAAGGAAGGCTCCTGGCTTCCTACGCCTCCCGGATACATGGCCGCCGTGGAACCCTACTGGGGTCGCATCCGTACGCTGACCCTTGATTCTTCCGCCCAGTTTCAGTTATCGGCTCCACCCGCCTACAGCATTCAGCCGGGCAGTGCCTTTTACAAATCAGCGAAAGAGGTACTGGAAGCCGGAACGAAACTAACCGACGAACAACGCCTCATTGCCAACTACTGGGACTGTAATCCCTTCTTTCTGCACACGCAGGGGCATATGAATTTCGGCAGCAAAAAATTGTCACCTAATGGTCACTGGATGTCCATTGTGGGGCAGGTAGCCCGGCAGACGCACGCCAGTATTTATAAAACCAGTGCCGCCTACGTGCTCTCGGCCATTGCCATGTTTGATGGTTTCATTAGTTGCTGGAAAGACAAATATACCTTTAATGTCATTCGACCCGAGACATACATCAATGCTCACATGACGGAAAGCTGGAAGCCCATCCTACAGACGCCTCCTTTTCCTGAGTACCCCAGCGGTCACAGCGTCATTTCTTCCGCGGCAGCCGTCGTGTTAACCGATTTTTTCGGTAAAAACGTCGCTTTTACGGATAGTACGGAAATTCCATATGGCTTGCCTCCCCGAAAATTCACGTCCTTTCATCAGGCCGCCGAAGAAGCCGCCATCAGCCGCCTGTACGGAGGCATTCATTACCGAGAGGCTATCGAAAACGGACAAAAACAGGGACTAGCCGTCGGCGAGCAGGTATTAGCTAAAGTGCGGGTCAGGAAAGCCGGAAAATAAAACGTACCGAAGAATATCTATTTTTGCCCGAATCTATTCATTACTTATGCTGGAATATAGCTGGCTGCTGGACTGGGGCGGAACCATTTCCTTCGCCGTTTCCGGGGCGTTTGCGGCCATGCAACGCCGCCTGGACCCCTTCGGAGTCTTAATCTTGGCCTTCGTAACCGCCGTAGGGGGCGGCACCGTTCGGGATGTGTTGTTAGGTAATACGCCCGTATCCTGGATGCGAACGCCGACCACCCCATTATTAATTCTTGTGGCCGCTCTGGTATCGATGTTTCTGCGTCGGGGTACCGAACGTTTACAGAAACCCCTGCTCCTTTTCGACTCCCTGGGCCTGGGCTTTTTTACGATTGTGGGGATCGAACAGGCCAGTCGTTATGGCCTGTCGCCGGGCATTTGCGTGGCTTTGGGCGTCATTACGGGCTGCTTCGGGGGTGTCATTCGGGATATTCTTCTGAATGATATTCCCATTGTTTTCCATAAGGAAATCTACGCAACGGCCAGTATCATCGGCGGTGGTTTGTATTACCTGATGCTGGAATTACCCGTAGCGGCTCCCTGGGCCAAAGGTCTGGCGATTGGATTTATTTTTGTCTTTCGCTTACTCGTCGTCAGATACCAGTGGGCTTTGCCCCGGTTTTACGAGTAATCCAAATCCTGACTTCCCGAAATTTCGAAACTTTCGGGAAGTTGCAAGAGGTATTAAAACCGCAACGTAAACGCTGTTTTCACGCCCGGCTCGGATTCCACCCGCAGAATGCCCCTATGTTGCAGCATAATCTGTCGGGAGAGGCTGAGTCCGATGCCCGAGCCCCCCTGCTTGGTCGAAAAAAACGGAACGAAAATCTTATCCATGGCCTCAGGAATAATTCCCTTGCCATTGTCAACGACGTGGATAGATACCCGCTGACTTTTATCGAGTTCGCCTATTAACTCCAGCCGGGCGTTCGGCATACCTTCCATAGCCTGAATGGCATTCTTAACAAGATTAATCAGCACAAACTCAATCAACTGAGGATCAGCAGTTACCTCAAGCGTTTCAGGTTCTACCCGCACGCTCAATTCAATGCCTTTTTCGGCAACCTCCCCCCGGTATAAGCTCCCCAAATTCTGGAGAACCGTACCGATGGAAACCATTTTAAAATCGGGTTTTGGTAGTCTCGAAAAGCGGCGGTAAGCATCGATCAGTTGCATCAAACTCTGACTTCGCCGCTCCATCACCGCCAGCGAATCCATCAAATCGCCGTAGGTTTCTTCGGTTAATCGCTGGTCATTCTCCCACTCCGCTTCGAGTAAGCCTTTCAGGGAACCCGAAAGCGAATGGATGGGGGTGATGGAATTGACAATTTCGTGGGTTAATACCCGCGTCAGGTTTCGCCAGGAATCAAATTCCTGATTTTGCAACTCCGACTGAATGTCTTTCAGTGACACCAGTTTCAGTTTCTGATCTTTCCGAACGAACTCCGTTACGGCATAGGCCACGGTGCGTTCCTCGCCCGTCAGGTCAATTCTTAGCAGGCCGGTATCGCCGGAAGAGGCCGTTTCCAGGGCTTCCACCAGAGCGGGAACATCCGCCTTTAAATCCTTGATGTTTCGAATGACTACCTGATTCAGCAATCGTTTGGTAGCGGTATTGACCGTCTCGACGTGGCCATCCTTTCCAAATACGATTAGTCCAACACTCAGGTGCTGAACGATAGTTTCGAGGTAGCGAACGAGTTCTTCTTTCTCCGTGCGGTTTTTTCGGTAAGAGTCAATTACCTCTTTGACCAGAAAGTCGTACTCGGGCGATCCGCCAAGGTAACGGGTCGTGTAGGACCGGGTAAAGTCCGCGTACCGAATGGCTTCAAACAAATCCATGACCCGCCGATTGGCCTTTTTAACGTAAGAGACCAGATCAAAACTCAGATAAAAAATAACCAGAATCAGAACCCCTTTCGTGACAATCAGGCGGGAGTTAAACCAGAGGTATGCCAGTAATAAACTAACCAGCACTAAAATGAGAATACGTAGGTAAATCTGAGCTGAAAAATTCCTCATGCCATTGCTAAAACGTCGCTTATTTAAAGGGGACAATACCGACCCATGTACTTTTGAATGATTGAAATACGGTCCTGTAAATACCTGGAGCTAAAAAAAGTATTCGACCAGTCGTCAAAATTTTCGCACTGAAAGCCTAAGTAAAACAACCAGAATCCAAAGCCCAAATACGGCATTAATTCCAGCTCCTGATCTGAGATAGCTTTTACTTTACGATAGGATTCAATAAAAAGAGTAAAGTGTCGATCTCCTTCTTCGTAACTAATACGATTCAGCGTAGTATGGAAAAAATAATGCATCATAAAAGTCATGACATCATTCATCAAAAGCCCTTTACCCGCAAAATCATAATCGAAAACGGTGATTACATCAGCTTCATCGAAATGAAAATTTTTGGGCAGGTAATCGTAATGACAATAGCCATAACTAAACGACTGAAGATCATAACTATTAATCTTTTGCTTTATCCGTTTCGCCGTCTCTTCCAGGTATTGATATTCCTCCGGATAGTCCCGTAAAAATGGTTTGAGTACCTCCAGAGGTCTGTCAATTGTAGTCTCAATCGTGTATTCCTGACGAGGATACCTTAATTCAATCTGACTGGTAATGAGATGATTAAAGGCCATTTCCCGTCCGATTACTTCCAGTTGTTCGTCCGTAAAGTCATAAACGTTTTTCCCGAAAGCGTACCTGAATACTACCCCATTCCGAATGCCTTCCGCCGCCTGGAAAGATTGAATGGCATTAACTTCCAGATCCACCAGAGCTTCCGCCACTTTTCCACCTTTTGCTTTTAACATAGCCAGTAACTCCACCTCCCCTTTTATTTCATCCAGGCTTCGATGAGCCTCCCGATAAATTTTTAAAATGGCTTTACCTTCCGCATGCTCAATACTGTACGTATCACTCACGCCCCGTAATAAAAATCGACAGGAAACCTCAGTAAATCCGTATTTTTCCCCAACATATGTTCCTAAACTTTTAGAAGATAAGGTAGAGTACTGCGTTGGAAAAAGAGTGAACATAAGAAGAGATTAAGGAGGGAATAACAAACGCTACAAGCCGTATTTTTCAAGTCTTCGGTACAAAGAAGCACGGGTTAAACCCAACTCCGTCGCGGCTTTGGAAATGTTACCACTGTGCTTGTTTAATACTTTCCGAATAATGGCTTTTTCCAGTTCATCCAGATTAAACTGATCGAGCGATAAAGTTTCGGCCGAGGCTTGCTTTTCGGGTGTTTTCTGGGCCGTTGAGATGAATAAATCTTCGGGCTGAAGCATATCTTTTTCGCACATGATGACGGCCCGTTCAATGGCGTGCTGCAACTCCCGGACGTTACCGGGCCAGCCGTATTTGGTCATCCGCTGGATGGCTGGCGGACTTACGTCCCGAATGCGTTTGCGGTATTTCTGCGTATATACCCGCAGGTAATGATGAGCCAGTAACTCAATGTCTTCGGGCCGCTCCCGCAGGGCCGGAATCCGAATTTCAATGGTGTTAATGCGGTATAACAAATCCTGACGAAACTCGCCTCTGGCAATCATTTCGGCCAGTGGCATATTCGTGGCACAGATGAGGCGAATATCAATCGACTTGGGACGGTTCGATCCTACCCTTGTCACCTGACGACTTTGCAGCACGGTCAGTAATTTGGCCTGCATGGGCAGGGACAAGTTTCCAATTTCGTCCAGAAAGATGCTCCCTCCATCGGCCGCTTCGAAGCGTCCGGCCCGGTCTTCGCGGGCGTCCGTAAAGGCTCCTTTGACGTGACCGAAGAGCTCACTTTCAAAAAGATTTTCGCTGATGGCCCCCAGATCCACGCTGATAAACGCCTGCCGGGCCCGATTGGAATTCTGATGCAATGACCGGGCGATCAGCTCTTTACCCGTTCCGTTTTCGCCCAGAATTAACACATTGGCATCGGTAGCGGCTACTTTCTGAATCGTTCCAAACACCTCGTGCATGGCCGGACTCACCCCCACCATTTCACCAAAACGAGCGTGCTGGTCCCGGGAAATAATGGCATTCTGCGATTTGAGTTTTTCAATCTCCATCTTCGACTTCCGCAGGGAAAGGGCCGAAAGCAGCGTGGCCAGTAACTTCTCGTTACTCCAGGGCTTCAGAATAAAATCAGTCGCCCCGGATTTAACCGCCCGCACGGCCATTTCTACGTCTCCGTATGCGGTGATTAACAGGACAATCGCCGCAGGATCGATCTTCAGAATTTTGTCCAGCCAGAAAAATCCTTCCGTCCCGGAGGTGACGTCCTGGGTGAAATTCATGTCCAGCATAATCACATCATACCCCTCCTGACGTAAAAGCGTCGGCAGGTTTTCAGGATTTTTTTCGGTATCGACGCGGGTAAAATGTTGCTTGAGCAACAAGCGGGCTGCTTTCAGCAGGTCTTCGTTGTCGTCAACGACCAGAATACGGGCGGGGGTTAATGGCATCAGGTAAATTTTCTAAATTTTAGGCTCAGGAAAATGGCTCCTGAGCTATTCTGTCATGATCAAAAGTGTACCATTCGCAGATAAGGCCGGAAAGCTAGCGAAAAGTGTTCGATTCCGTACAGTATATGTACGCCAGCGAACACTTATTTATTAAAAAATGCCCTTTTTAAGCTCCTGAGGGCCTTTTTCAACCTTTGGCACAGCTTTGGAAAGTTAAGGCATCAGGGTTTAGTTTCGCTTACCGTCGGACGGCCCCATTCACGCCGTTCGACGGCCTTTCAACATCTGATTTATGGAAACGCTTTGTAAAACTGATCGTACTGCTCTGGTAGAAGCCTGTCGCCGCGGTGACCGCTCTGCCCAGTATGAACTGTACCGGCTGTATTCCAAAACCATGTATAACGTTTGTTACCGGATTCTGAATCACACCGCTGAAGCCGAAGATGTGTTACAGGATGCGTTCGTAAAGTTTTTCCAGCGAATCCATGATTTCCGCCAGGAAAGTACCGTCGGAGCGTACCTGAAGCAAATTGTGGTGAATGAAGCCCTCAACCGGCTCCGTCAGCGGCGAATGCAGCTCGTAGAGGTAGAAGAAGGCATCGAAGTCGCTTTCGTACCCGCCACGGAACCTGACGACTGGGACGTATCCGAAGTACGGACGGCTCTGATGAAGTTACCCGATGGCTTCCGGACCGTATTAACCCTGCATTTACTGGAGGATTACAGCCACGAAGAAATTGCCGAATTACTGCATATTTCTCCCTCGACCTCCCGTTCCCAATTCATGCGGGCGAAGATCAAGCTAAAGGAATTACTTATGAATTAGTTGATGGTTGTTCGTTATGAGTTACTTGTTTAGCTCGGACCTGACCACGAACTACCTTCCATCAACCAACCACCATTAACTAACAACTTAAAACCATATTTTCCCCGTGGATAAGAAAATTGAAAAAAAATTCTGGAGCTCAAAACGTGTATTTTTCATGATTGGTGGCTTGCTCCTGGTGTCACTTACGCTGTGGGCGGTGGTCTTTCGGGACACCCGCAGTCAGCTTCGGGTGGAGTCCGAGAAACAAACGATTTCGACGGTTTCGCAGGGTGCTTTTAATGAATTTATTCCCGTGAACGGAACGGTTATTCCCATTCAGAGTGTCCAGCTGGACGCCGTGGAAGGAGGTTCGATTGAAAAGATTTTCAAGCAGTCCGGGGATATGGTCAAGGCGGGCGATGTGATTCTTCAGCTTTCCAATACGGAATTAAAGCTCAACGTATTAACCCGGGAAACCGCTCTCTACGATCAGCTGAACAACGCCCGGACTTCGCGTCTGCAACTGCAACAGAATACCCTGACCCTACAAAATACGCTGGCTGAGATTGATTATCAGGTAAAAATCAAGGAACAGCAACTGAACCGTAACGACCGGGCCTCCAAGTATTTATCGGAAAAAGAACAGCAGGATGTACGGGAAGAAGTGTCCTACCAGAAACGCCGCCGCCAGGTTACGCAACGTTCGTACATGCAGGATTCACTGATTCGGATTCAGCAGAACTCCCAGCTGAATCAATCCGAAAAACGCATTTGGGAAAGCATTCAGAACGTGGGCCAGATGCTGGACAACCTGCTGGTACGGGCTCCGATTTCGGGACAGCTTTCTACGGCTACGGATTTACAGATTGGTCAACTCATTACGAAAGGAACGAAGATTGGACAGGTGGATATTCTCGACAAATTCAAGGTTCGGGTGCCCATCGACGAATTATACCTGCCCCGCATTGTGAAAGGTCTGGAAGGCTACGCTGATCTGGACGGCAAGGAGTACAAACTGGTCGTGGATAAAGTTTTCCCGACGGTAACCAACGGACGCTTTGAAGTAGATATGTTATTTGCACAAACGGCTCCCACCGATATTCGTCGCGGTCAGACGCTTCGCATTCGTCTGGAACTGGGCAAACCCGAACAGGCCGTGCTGTTACCGACGGGTGGCTTTTATCAGCAGACGGGCGGTAACTGGGTCTTCGTAGTGGAAGCCAATGGCGAGCGGGCCGTCAAACGTCAGATTCAGTTAGGCCGCAAAAATCCGACGTACTATGAAGTACTGGACGGCCTGAAACCCGGAGAAAAAGTAATCACCTCCAGCTACGAAACCTTCGGCGATAACGAAGTGCTGAACCTGAAGGAAAATAAGCAACCCCAATAAGTATGAACCACAGAGTTACACTGAGTTTTCACACAGAGTAACACATAAGATTTTAAAAGCTTAATTCTATATAGATCATTCATACCCTGAGTACTCGGTGCCTGAACTCTGAGTAACTCTGTGGTTAAAACAACCTGAAGCTCCAAACCATGATTCAAATCAAAAACCTCCGCAAAGTTTACCGTACTGAAGAAATTGAAACGACGGCTCTGGATCACGTCAATGTCGAAATTGCCGACGGCGAGTTTGTGGCCATCATGGGACCTTCGGGTTGCGGAAAATCAACTTTACTGAACGTACTGGGAATGCTCGATAACCCATCCACGGGCGAGTATAACTTCTGGGGCGAAGAAATCTCTAAATATTCGGAACGCCAGCGGGCCAAGCTTCGGAAAGGGAACATCGGTTTCGTGTTCCAGAGCTTCAACCTGATCGACGAACTGACGGTGTATGAAAACGTAGAGTTACCCCTGCTCTACCTCGGCAAGTCAGCGGCCGAACGCAAAGAACTCGTGGAAACGGTCTTAACCCGCATGAACATCATGCACCGGAAAGACCACTTCCCGCAACAACTTTCGGGTGGTCAGCAGCAACGGGTGGCCATTGCCCGGGCGGTCGTAGCCAAGCCCAAGCTGATCCTCGCCGATGAGCCGACGGGTAACCTCGATTCAACCAATGGCGAAGAGGTCATGAAGTTGCTGCAACAACTCAACGAAGAAGGGACGACGATCATCATGGTCACGCACTCCCCCTACGACGCCAACTACAGCCACCGGATCATTAACCTCTTCGATGGCCACGTCGTGACGGAAAACGTGAATACGAAATTTCACATCTAGGTTTAGGGTTTGGCGTTGAGCGTTTAGAGTTGCTTGTTTAAACATTTGAAAAAACGAAGCGGAAGTCACCTCTATCCTTCAAACTTATAAACCCAAAACTCTCAACTCCAAACTCTTTATGTTTTCCAACTACCTGAAAATTGCCTGGCGAAGTCTGTGGAAGAACCGATTGTTTTCCGCCGTCAATCTGATCGGGCTGGCCCTGGGCTTAACGGCCTCTCTGCTGATTCTGGAGTACGTTAGTTTTGAGCGGAGTTACAACACGTTTCATCCCAAGCTGGCTCGCTTATACCGGATATTGATGGAGTCTCAATCCGGCTCCACGCAGCCCACTTCAGCTCCCGGAGTAAGCCTGCGGGCTAATTTCCCGGAAATGGAGTCGTATTGCCGGATCGCGGAAGGCGTGGGTAATGGGATCGTCAGGGTTTCGGAGAAAACATTCCGGGAAGAGCGGACGCTTTACGCGGATGCTTCCCTGTTCCATCTTTTTCAATTCCCGGTTCGTTCCGGCGTCTCCCAGCAGTTAAGTAAACCCCTGACGGTTGGCATTTCCGTCCGGGAAGCTCAAAAATTCTTTGGCACTACGGAGGCTGTAGGCCGACAAATTACAGTGGACAATCAGTTTGGGAAAGCGGACTATACCGTGGCTCTGGTGTATGAAGACATGCCGGAAAACTCTGATATTCAGGCCGACCTTGTCTTTTCAATGGCTACGCTGGCTAACCCTTCGGTCATTAAAGCCAATAGCTGGGTTGATCCCACCGGCGTTGGGGCTCAGTTTGTTACTACTTACGTATTACTCGCTCCGCAGGCCGACGCATTCACGGCAGAACGGAAGTTCAATCAGCTCCTTAAGACCTTACCCACGGGCAGCACGGATCGAATCCGGTTGCAAGCCGTTCAATACCAGCACCTGGGCTCATCCCTGGCTGATTCGTCCAGCACCTTCGGAAATTTAGGATTTATCTACCTGATGAGCGGCATTGCCTCCCTCATCCTCCTGATTGCCTGGTTCAATTACGTGAATCTCAGTACGGCTCTGGTATCCAGACGGTCCAAAGAAGTAGGCGTCAGAAAAGTAATTGGAGCCCACCGTTTTCAAATCATTGGCCAGTTTCTGGGCGAATCGGTTATTCTCAATCTCATTGCGTTGTTCCTGGCTTTATTTCTGGTTGAGTTACTACAGGAATCTTTTAACTCGCTCATTCAGAAGAACCTCTCCCTATCCGTTTTATTCGATTCTCATTACTGGCTCTACGCCCTTCTTTTCTTTGGAGCGGGCATCGGGGTTTCCGGCTTTTATACCGCTTTTGGGCTGAGTGGCATCCATCCGCTGATCAGTCTGAAAGGCGGCTGGCTGAAATCCGGTAAAGGCTGGTTACGCCAGTCTCTGGTTCTTTTTCAGTTCAGCATTTCCATTACCCTTATTGCGGCGACGTTCATTGTGTATCATCAGCTTCAGTACATGCAACGGCAAAACCTGGGCGTTACCCTCCAGCAACGGCTGGTCATGCAGGGACCGGAGTTGGGTCAGGACAGCACATTCCTTACCCGAACCGCTGGCTTCAGAAATGCCTTACATCAGTTACCTTTTGTGACGGCCTTTAGTTCTTCGGGTAACGTTCCGGGCAGTGGGTTTAATTTCTCAACCGAAAATGTGCTGCGGGCCGATCAGTCGGTGCCGGATCAGAAAACCAGTTTTGCGGTCCTGATTTGTGACGATCAGTTTTTTAAGACCTATGACATTCCTTTTGCCAGTGGCCGCGATTTCCTGAAGGGCGAAACCGAAAAGTCCTGGGCAAACGTGCGTACACTGATTGTCAACGAAACAGCAGCGGCTACACTGGGCTATTCTCCCACCGCCATCCTCAACAAAACGGTTATGTTCAACGGACAGTCCGTTGAGGTCATCGGTGTGGTGAAAGATTACCATCACCTCGGTTTGCAACAGGCCATTCAGCCCATCGTCTACTGGCCTCAGCAAAATACCACCTACCTGACGGCCCGGATTTCGACGGATCAGGTTCAGAATCATCTTCAGCAGTTGAAAGCTACCTATGAGCGGTATTTTCCAGGTAATCTCTTCAGCTTTTACTTTGCCGACGAACATTACAACCGGCAATACCAGACCGAACAACAGTACAGTTCGCTCTTTACCCTTGCTTCGGGCCTGTCTATTTTCATTGCCTGCCTGGGTCTGCTGGGTCTGGCCGCCTTCAGTGCCGAACAGCGAACCAAAGAAATTGGCATTCGTAAAGTCCTGGGGGCCAGTGTGTTTCAAATATCAGCCCTGCTGTCAACGGCTTACATTAAGCTGGTCATACTGGCTCTGCTCCTGTCAATTCCGCTGGTCTGGTTTACCATGAATTACTGGCTGGAGCAATTTGCCTATCACGTTTCCATGCGGTGGTGGGTCTTTGCCGAAGCAGGCCTGTTAACCCTGTCCATTGCTCTCCTGACCGTGAGTTACCAGTCCATCCGGGCGGCCCTGACAAACCCGGTCAAGAGCCTGAAAAGTGAGTAAAAGGGTTGTTAGCTCTTAGTTGATGGTGGTTTGTAAAGGCGGTTACTTGTCAAAATGACCCTCAGTCCTTCGGAAAGTCCCGACTGCCATCCACCCCAAACGATCAATCCGAAATCGATATGTTATCTAATTATCTCAAAATTGCCCTGCGTAACCTCTGGCGAAACAAGACCTATTCGGCCATTAACCTTTTCGGTCTGGCCTTTGGTATTGCGACCTGTCTGCTCATCAGCTTCTATATTCTGGATGAGTTGAGTTACGATCGTTTTCTAACCAACGCCGACCGGGTCTACCGCATTAATTCGGACATCCGGTTCGGAGGGTCAGATACGCATACGTCCAATAGTTCGGCACCGATGGCGGCGGCCCTGGTTCAGAATTATCCTGAAATTGAAGCCGCTGCCCGTATCCTCAATCAGGCTCCCGGTATGATCTGGAAAGGATCGGAGAAAATTCAGGAAAAAGAAGTCTACGCCGACTCCAGCATTTTTGAAGTTCTGGGCATTCCCCTGTTGTCCGGAAATCCGAAGACGGCACTCAATCAGCCGCATACGGTAGTCATTACCCGAAAAATGGCTTTAAAATATTTCAATACCGTCGAAGCCGTCGGAAAGACCTTACGCGTCAATGATTCCCAGTATTACAAAGTGACTGGCGTGATTGAAGACTTTCCCTCCACTTCTCACCTGAAAACCGATCTGTTTTTTAGCATGCTGGACAACGCCAACAGCAGGCAGGACTACTGGCTCAGTCATAATTTCTATACCTACCTGTTGCTCAAACCCGGCGTTTCTCCGAAAAAAGTAGAACAGCAGATTCAGCAGCTTTTCGTCCGTCGGGCGGGGCCATTCATTCAGCAGACGCTGGGCAAAAGTATGGCGGAACTGGAAGCGGCGGGCAGTTATCTGCGTTACTCGCTCATGCCCATTACCGACATTCACCTCTATTCGGACCGCGTGGATGAGATGAATCCACCGAGTAACATTCAGTACGTGTACATCTTTTCGGCGATTGCTCTTTTTATTCTGGTCATTGCCTGTATCAACTTCATGAACCTGGCAACGGCCCGCTCCGCTCACCGGGCGAAGGAAGTGGGCGTGCGGAAAGTATTGGGTTCGGGAAATGGAAATTTGATTGGCCAGTTTCTCACGGAATCCGTCTTATTGAGCCTGATGGCCTTTGCCATTTCTTTACTGCTCGCCGAGCTAGCCTTGCCCGCTTTTAATAACCTGGCTGACAAACAGTTAACCCTAAACTTTTTCAAAGACTGGTACCTCTTTCCTGTCTTACTTCTTTTTGCTTTACTGGTGGGCGTACTGGCCGGTAGTTACCCCGCTTTTTACTTGTCTGCCTTTGAGCCGGCCAGGGTGCTGAAAGGAAAGTTAACGACGGGTATGCGAAGCGGCTGGCTTCGGAGTTCACTGGTTGTTTTTCAGTTTTTTTCTTCGGTTTTCCTCATGATTTGCACGCTCGCCATTTATAACCAGCTCAAATTCATTCAAAAGGAAAAAGTAGGTTTCAACCGGGATCAGGTAGTCATGCTAAATGGCGTTTACGGACCCCAGGTTCAGGCCCTGAAAAACGAAATTCTGCGAATTCCCGGGGTTCAGAGCGGCACCGTAACCGGGTACTTACCCATCCCCTCCTGGCGGGGCGATAATTCGTTTTTTCCGGAAGGAGAAGTCGTTCAGGAGCGAGCCGTCCAAATGCAGGAGTGGTACGTAGACACCGATTATACGAAAACACTGGGGCTGAAAATCATCGCCGGGCGTAACTTTTCGCCCGGAATGGCTACCGATTCTTCGGGTATTATTCTCAACGAAACGGCCGTCAAACTCTTTGGATATGCCAACCCGATCGGGAAGAAGATTTCGGCTATTGAAGACATGCAAACGGGCCAAACCCGGGAACTGACCGTCATTGGCGTCGTTAAGAATTTCAATTACGAATCCCTGCGGGAAAACGTCGGGGCTTTGTCTCTGCAATTGAGTTCCAGACCAGCGGGCTGGGCCAATTTCAGACTTCAATCGAAGAATTTACCCGAAACGATGGGTCAGATTGAGCAGGTCTGGAAGAAACTCATGCCGGGCCAGCCCTTCCAGTCTCAGTTTATGGACGAAGCCTTTGATAACATCTATCGAAGCGAACAACGCATTGGTAATGTCTTTATGGCCTTCGCTATTACTGCCATCGTGATTGCCTGTCTGGGTTTGTTCGGGTTAGCGGCTTATTCCGCCGAGCGTCGCACCAAAGAAATTGGCGTTCGCAAAGTGCTGGGAGCTTCTGAAATTCAGCTCATTACTTTACTGTCCAGCGACTTTATTCGATTAATCGGAATTGCCTTCCTTATTGCCTCTCCCCTGGCCTGGTACGTCATGGATCAATGGCTGGAAGGTTTTGCCTACCGCATTACGCTGAACATCTGGCTATTCCTCCTGGCGGGTGGACTGGCTCTGGCCGTTGCCTTACTAACCGTTAGCAGTCAGGCCATTAAGGCTTCGCTAACCAATCCCGTCAGGAGTCTCAAAAGCGAATAAGGAATGTACAGACGTTCCATGGGGGCGTCTCGCATATTATGGACTGAATCATCGTTTACGGCGACTGACTCGGGTTATGACCTGAGTCAGTCGCCACCAACCGGCGTTTCCACGTCATCTCATCTATGCTTCGAAACTATATTCAAATCGCCCTGCGAACCCTCTGGAAAAACAAGGTTTTTTCACTGATCAACATCTTGGGTCTGGCCGTAGGAATGGCCTGTTGCCTGCTGATTTTACTGTACGTTCAGCACGAATTAAGCTACGATACTCACAACGATCGTTCGAAAGACCTGTATCGCTTAGTTACCGAATTCGTCACGGAGGCTAAAACCGAAAAAGCTCCCACTTGTGCCGCACCGGTGGCGGCGGCGGTGAAAAACGAATTTCCGGAAGTAGAGGAAGTAACCCGGGTGTTCATTCCATTTTCGGAAGACAAGGCCATTTTTAAACGCATGGCTCGTGGTAAAGCCCAGCAAAGCTTTTATGAGTCCAAGGGGGCTTTCGCAGATCCTACCTTTTTCAATTTGTTCACTTATGAATTTCTGGAGGGCTCAACCAAACACGCCCTGGAACAGCCTAATTCCGTAGTCATTTCCGAAGAGATCGCCCGAAAGCTGTACGGCACTAATGCTGCTCTTAATCAGGTGATTCGCATCAGCAGCTCCAACGGGGATATGGACTTTAAAATCACGGGTGTCTTTCGTCCGGCTGGTCCTTCACACATAGACAGTCACTACTTTATGTCGCTAAGCAGCGGGGATATTGGCGAGTTTGTCCGTAACACGCAGGACTTTGCCAGCAACAATATGTTCTTTACCTACCTCAAACTCCGACCCGGCGTAGAGGCCAAAAGTCTGGAAGCCAAGTTTCCAGCCTTCATTGAGAAGTACATGGGTAAGGATTTAAAACGGGTGGCCTTCAAGAAAAATCAGTACCTGGAGTCCGTTCCCCGCATTCATTTGTACACTGATGCGGAGACGATCTTTAATAAGAAAGGTAACATTCAGTTTGTCTACATTCTGATTACCGTTGCCTTGTTTACGCTGGTGATTGCCTGCATTAATTTCATGAATCTCAGTACGGCCCGTTCCGGTAAGCGAGCGGCTGAAGTGGGGATTCGTAAGGTCATGGGAGCCGAAAAAGAAACCCTGATCGGTCAGTTTCTGGGTGAATCCATGCTCATCAGTTTGATGGCTCTGGTCCTGGCTATTTTTCTGGTTGAAGTAAGCCTGCCGCTTTTCAACAGTATTGCCGGCACTGATTTAAGTATCTCGTTTACCAAAGATTATACCAAACTTTTTCTCTTTCTGGGGCTGGCTCTGATTACGGGCATACTGGCGGGTAGTTACCCGGCCTTTTACCTTTCTTCCTTCAATCCGGCTCAGGTACTGAAAAGTAAGGCCAGCAACAGCCTGGCGGCGATTAACCTTCGCAAGGCTCTGGTGGTCTTCCAGTTTGCCTTGTCCATTATCCTTATTTTGGGTTCGCTCGTGATCTGGCGGCAAATGGATTTTCTGCAACACCAGGATCTCGGTTTTGTGAAAGATCAGCAACTCGTGATTCCCCTCCGCACCAATCTGGCCAAAGAGCATTATACGACGTTCAAGCAGGCCATTGAAAAGAATTCGGAGGTGGTTTCGGCAGCCGCAGCCACGAGTTACCCCGGTATTTTCGTAGCCGGCGACCAGACTTTTTACCGGGAAGGAAAAACGGTAGAAAACGGTGTTACCCTGCGGATGAATCACGTCAATTATGATTTCATGGAAACCATGGGCTTTCATAAAATCAGTGGCCGTTTCTTTTCACCCCAATTCCCGGCCGACACGGCCCAGCGGATCATCATTAACGAGCATGCCGTGGCGAAACTGGGCTACACCCCCCAAAGTGTTCTTGGCAAAACACTGCACTGGAATGGATCAGAGGGGCGGCTGGACTATCAGGTAGTGGGGGTAGTCAAAGATTTTAATTTCGCTGGACTTCAGAAACCCATCGACAATTTTGGCTTCATTCTGGCTCCCTGGGGTTTGAACTATATGGTCGTTCGAACGAATACGGCCAAGGTCAGCCGATTACTGACGTCTCTGGAAAATACCTGGAAGACCTTTAATCCGGAAGAGCCTTTCGAATACAGTTTTCTGGATCAGGATTTCCAGCGAAACTACGAAACGGAGCAGAAAATGGGGACTCTTATCAGTTACTTTACCACCATTGCCATCCTCATTGCCTGCCTGGGCTTATACGGTCTGGCGGCATTCACGGCCGAACAGAAAATCAAGGAAATTGGGGTGCGTAAAGTCCTCGGGGCCAGCATTACCAACATTGTGGGTTTGCTCTCGCGTGACTTCATGAAACTCGTCCTGATTGCCTACCTCATTGCCGTTCCCGCCAGCTGGTTTTTAATGGACCAATGGCTCCAGGAATTTGCTTACCGGACCGAGTTAAGCTGGTGGCTCTTCGCCGGAGCCGGGTTCATCGCCTTTTTGATTGCTCTCGCTACCGTCAGCAGTCAGACCATTCGGGCGGCCCTGGTTAATCCCGTCAAGAGTCTGAAAAGCGAATAAACGCTCTTCTCCAAACGTCGAGACGGCATGTCCGGAATTGTACATAAACCGTTCAGTTTCGGACATTTATTTTTCATAATATACTAACAATCAATACATTAATAACCAAAGCATCACCTTGGCATACTTTTAAAATGTAAAGTTTAACCTAATACAGTTACTTCATAACCAGCCGCACGTATGTCATACATTGCAATACCTCTGCCTTCTTTGCCCGGGAAACATGACATCGAAATTTCGGTGGTTATTAACGGACAAAAACAGGATTTGCATTACCGGGTCGAGCTGTTTCGCTGGGATGATTGCTCCACCCCTTCATTCAACCGGGTGGAATGCCTGCGGGAAATGCTGACGACCTACGATCAGGAATGGTCGCTGTATTACATCGGTGCTCCCACGGACGATTTTGTCCCGATCACCTTCGTTAAAAAAGAAGAGTTAAGCCAGATGCGGGCTGTTACGCAACTCGCCTGATACTTGCAATCCTATGCTAAAAAATTATGTAAAGATCGCCTTTCGCAATCTGCTGAAGCATCGACTGTTCACGTTCATCAACCTCGCTGGATTATCCGTCGGGTTAGTTGCGTGCCTGCTCATTAGTCTCTACGTTCGTCATGAATTAGACTATGACACGTTTCATGAAAAAGGCGACCGGATTTACCGGATGGTAACGGATATCAAAACGCCTACGGAAACCCTTCCTTCCGACATTACCTCCGGCCCGATGGCCGGGCAGATGAAACAGCATTTACCTGAAATAGAGGCCTATACCCGCCTGTGGCCACGAAATGCAGTGTTTGCGTACAAAGATCAGAAATTTCAGGAAAATGAGCTTTACATGGCTGATTCCACGCTTTTTGATGTCTTTACCTTCCCTCTTTTGAAGGGCGATGCCCGCACGGCTCTGAAAGCCCCTTTTAGTGTGGTATTAACTCAGAAAACGGCCCGGAAATATTTTGGCGAGCAGGACCCCATGGGGCAGACGTTGCGAATGGAAGGGCAGTTTCCGGTGAAGGTAACGGGCGTATTAAAAGACATTCCCGAGACCAGTCATATTCCTTTTGATCTGTTGCTGTCCATGTCTACGCTGACCAAACACCTGCAACCCGGCCTGGACGACCAATGGAGCAATTTTGGTTTCTATTCGTACGTACTCCTGAAGCCACACACGAACGCAGGAGCCCTGGAAGCTAAGATTGACGGCGAATTGAATCGTCTGATTGGTAAGGATATGCTGAAAAATCAAATGCAGTACATGTTGCACCTTCAGCCCTTGCGGGACATTTACCTGAAATCGGATCGCGGAGCACCCCAACAGGGAAGTCTGAAGAATGTGTATATTTTCTCGGTTATCGCCGGATTCATTCTCATTCTGGCCTGCATCAATTTTATTAACCTGACCATCGCCCGGGCCAGCGAACGGGCCAAGGAAGTGGGCGTACGAAAAGTAGTGGGAGCCGGACGGCAGCAGCTTACGTTCCAGTTCCTGAGTGAATACGTATTACTGAGTACGTTTGCGTTTGGGCTGGCCGTTTTGCTCTGTGAGTTACTGCTTCCCTACTTCAATGAGCTTTCCGGCAAAACGGTGCTCAACAGCACGTTCAGTAACCCGACGTTCTGGCTGATCCTGCTCGGACTGGCCTTACTCGTAGGCCTTCTGGCCGGACTATACCCAGCTCTGGTCTTATCGGGAATGAAAGCAATCACGGTGCTGAAAGGACGTTTTGCAACCAGCCGACAGGGCCTGGTTCTTCGAAAATCGCTGGTGGTTTTTCAGTTTGTTATTTCGGTAAGTCTGATGGTTTGCACCTTTGTGGTCTACCATCAGTTGTCGTATATGCGTCGGCAGTCGCTCGGTTTCTCCAAGGATCAGATGCTGGTGCTGAACCTGAATGATTCGCAATACATGGCCCGGCACGGAGCTACGCTGAAAGCTCAGTTTTCAAAAATTCCGGGCGTGGAATCCGTGACGGAATCTTCTACCGTTCCCGGCAGCGGATTCATGGGAGCCTATACGCATCTGGAAAACCAGACGGGGGAGTTACAGGCCTCTAACATTGGGCTCTACTCGGTTGATTTTAACTTCTTCGATCAGTATCAGATTCCGCTCATCGCCGGACGAAGCTTTTCTACTAAATTTTCCACTGACTCTACGCAGGCATTGGTAGTCAATGAAGCCGTCGTTCGCAGTCTGGGCTATACGTCACCGGAACAAATCGTTGGCAAGAAATTTGATCAGTGGGGCCGAAAAGGAATGATCATCGGCGTAGTCAAAAACTTCCACGATGAGTCTTTGCGGGCAGAAATCAGTCCGGCGACCTTCCGCATCAACCCGAATGAATTTCAGCAGATTTCCCTGAAAATTAAAGCTCAGCAGATTCCCCAAACACTGGCGGCAGTTGAGCAGCTCTGGAAACAGGCCGTTCCTGTACGACCTTTCGATTATTTCTTCATCGACCAGTCGTTCAACGATAAATACAAGGGCGAAGAGCAATTCGGCAAACTGTTTATTTACTTCGCCAGCATCGCCATTTTCATTGCCTGCCTGGGCCTGGTGGGACTCACTTCTTACGCTACCTTCCAGCGAACCAAGGAAATTGGCGTTCGGAAAGTGCTCGGAGCAAGTGCCTGGCAGGTGACGACGCTGCTTTCCATGGAATTTCTGAAACTGGTCTTCATCGCCGTTGTGATTGCCAGTCCCGTCGCCTGGTACGTCATGACCCGCTGGCTCGAAGACTTCCACTACCGAACCTCCATGCCGATCTGGGTATTCCCGCTGGCGGGTGTGCTGGCTCTGGGCATTGCTTTAGTAACGGTAAGTTCACTCACGATTAAAGCCGCCACGGCGAATCCGGTCAAGAGTTTAAAAACGGAATAACCCCAAACGCTGGTCCTCAGGGCCAGCGTTTTTTTCTTAAGTCTCGTCAGAGGTTTGGAAAAGGTACTATTGCATTTCCGTCTTCGCTTAAAAATCGGCATCTTACGCCAACACTGGTAACGAACCCTTTACAGACCTCAGGACCCATGGATCAGCGGATTATTAACCTCTTTGACGAATACACGCACAAGCCCCTTACCCGGCAGGATTTTCTGGGAAAACTGGCTAAACTGACGGGTAGCATGACCGCCGCCCTGGCGATATTACCCCTGCTGGAAGTGAATTATGCCTACGCCACCACCATCGCCGAAGACGACCTGGACTTACTACTCGAAGACGTAACCTACCCCGGTGATGGCCTGGAGATGAAGACTTACGTGGCTCAGCCCAAAGCGGCGGGTAAGAGGGGCGTTGTTCTGGTTATTCACGAAAATCGGGGACTCAATCCCCACATCCGGGACGTGGCCCGACGCGTCGCGAAGGCGGGTTACATTGCCATTGCTCCCGATGCCTTATCACCCTTCGGCGGTACGCCGGCCAATGAAGACGAAGCTCGCGGGCTCTTTGCCAAACTGGATAAGCAACAGAATCTTAATAACTTTCTAAAAGGCTTTGCCTATGGCAAATCCCTGAAAAACAGTAATGGCAAAACGGGATGCGTCGGGTTCTGCTGGGGCGGTGCCCTGTCGAACCAGCTGGCCATCCATAACCCGGACCTGAAGGCCGCCGTGGCTTTTTATGGTCGGCAACCGGAGGCGAGTGAGGTTTCAAAAATCAAATCAGCGGTGCAGTTGCACTACGGCGGTCTGGACGAAGGGGTAAATAAAGGTATCCCCGCCTACGAAGAAGCTCTGAAAGCGAACCAAGTAACCTATGAACTCTACGTCTACGAAGGTGCCCAGCACGCGTTCAATAACGATACGGCTCCCACGCGTTACAACGAAGCGGCGGCCAAACTGGCCTGGGAACGCACGCTGAAGTTCTTTAAAGAGAATCTATCTTAATTGGTAACATCCCGAAAGTTATAAACTTTCGGGATGTTCATTGACCCCTACTACCTATGAGAAAATTAGTACTCTTTCTTCCGCTGCTAACGTTCCTGTTAACAGCCTCAAAACCCGAAAAAACGTATCCGGTTGGACAGATCAGGACGGATAAAGGTGAAATTCTTTTCTGGTTATACGATGAAACACCCCGGCACAAAGCCAGCTTTCTGAAACTGGCGAAACAGGGGTATTGGGATTCGTATACCTTCAACCGGGTGATTCCCAATTTCGTAGCTCAGGGGGGCTGCCCCGATACGCCCGAGGGGTTTTCAGGCTCGCCTTATTTACTCAAACCGGAATTTGTGAAAAGCATCCGTCACGTGTACGGGGCGGTTGGAGCCGGTCGGGACGATAACCCCGGCATGCTTTCGGCGGGCTGTCAGTTTTACATTGTGCAAAACAAAAACGGCCTCGCCCGGCTGGATGATAAATACACGGTCTACGGTCAGGTTTTCAAAGGCATGGATGTCGTAGACGCCATCGTAAACGTCAAAAGAGACAGTACCGATACGCCTTTAACGCCCATTAAACTGGATGTAAATGTGATTAATCTGAGTGCTTCGGAGTTGAAGAAGCTGGGGTATGAGGTGAAGTAAAAAAGCGGGGTCAGAATTCAGATTCTGACCCCGCTTTTTTAGGGAATTACCTGAAGAGAGATCCTCCTTGCCTACTCATTATCCTGTTGAGTTAAAAACGTACCCTCTGCTTTCCTACCGATTGACGCGAATTGAAGAGTACACCGATATTAGCCTGTCCTGCTGACCCTACCTATTCCTAAATCTTTCTCTTACCTTACACATCAGTTACTGAAAAAGCCGCTTACTTTTGCATCCCTTCTTGTAAAAGTCTCATTTATCGATCTATGAATCCAATTCTTGATCCACATACTCAAAAAATAAAATTTGCCTTCGCCGATATCGACGGTATCATGCGGGGAAAAATCATCAGTCGCGAAAAATTTGAAAAGGGCTGGAAAGAAGGATACGGCTTTTGTAACGTCGTTTTTGGCTGGGACAGCAACGATACGGCTTACGATAATGCGACATTAACAGGCTGGCATTCAGGCTATCCCGATACGCCCGTCCGGATTGACACCGATACGCTTCGGACCATTCCCTGGGAAAATAACCTCCCGTTTTTTCTGGCAGACTTTAGTAACCCAGACGGCGAAGACTTACCCGCCTGTCCACGAAGTTTGCTCCGGCGGATCAAACGCCAATGCGAAGAAATGGGCTTTCACGCGGAATTTGCTCAGGAGTTTGAATGGTTCAATTTCCGGGAAACGCCCCAAAGTCTGCAACAGAAAGGCTTTCGCAATCTGGAACCGCTTACGCCGGGTATGTTTGGCTATTCCATTCTGCGGCCATCCCTGGAAAGTGCGTTTAATAATGACCTTTTCGACTTACTGACGGCTTTTGACATTCCGCTGGAAGGCCTGCACACCGAAACCGGACCGGGCGTTTACGAAGCTGCCATTCGGCATGACGAAGTATTAAGAGCCGCTGATAAAGCCGCCTTATTCAAAACAGCAGTGAAGGAAATTGCGTATCGTCACGGCATTATTGCCACCTTCATGGCGAAATGGAATGCTGAGTTACCCGGTTGCAGCGGACACATTCATCAGAGTTTATGGAACCCCGAACAGACCAGAAATCTGTTTTACGACGAATCGGCGGCGGATCGCATGAGTCCGCTGATGAAACAGTATCTGGCCGGGCAACTGTACTGCCTGCCACACGTCCTGCCCATGTACGCCCCGACCATCAATAGTTACAAGCGACTCGTGGAAGGAGCCTGGGCTCCAACGACCCTCACCTGGGCGATTGATAACCGGACGACGGCCCTGCGGGTATTGAACAACGGAGAAGCGTATACAAGACTCGAAAACCGGGTTCCGGGTTCGGATTCCAATCCCTATCTCGCCATTGCGGCTTCGCTGGCTTCGGGTTTGTACGGCATTAAACATCAGCTTTCACTCGACGTTCCGCCGACGGTTGGTAATGGGTATGTCAACAAAGCAAACGGCGTTATTCCCGCCAATTTGCGGCAGGCTACGGAGGTAATGAAAGATTCTTCCCTTGCGAAAGAATTATTCGGTGAAGCCTTCGTTGAACATTTCACCCAAACCCGCGACTGGGAATGGCGGCAGTACGCCCGACAAGTCAGTGAATGGGAATTAAAACGTTACTTCGAAATTATTTAATTTTAGTTGTTGGTTGCTGGTTATAGGTTGTTAGTAAAACAATAATCAATAACTATTCACCAACAACCATCAACGAAAAGGTTACCATGAAAATAGTAGATTATCCAGCTATTATTAAACAGGCTCTGGCTGGATTTGATGATACCAAAGTCATCGCTAAGGTCGAGGATATCAGTGCCCGTGTTTCAACCAATCACGTCTTTCGGGTTACCTTCGACGATGACGATATCATCATTGCCAAGTTATCCTATTTTGGCTCGTACGAACAGTTTAAAGAAGATCATAAAATCATCCATACGCTTTCGAATAACCTGCTGTATCCCTTCGAAAACGTACTGGCCCGTTCGTTGGTGAAAGACAACGAAGTGTACACCTATCGTTACAGTGACGGTTTTATTGACGCCTGGGTGGTGTTTTATAACCCCATTCGGGCGATGCAGAAAATGCCCCGCCGTCTGGATGAAGAGCACATTCGCAAGTTAGGACGGGAAATTGCCCGTTTTCACAAAGCCTGTGCGAAAGTAAGTCCGGTGTTGCCCAAATCTTCCAAAACGTTACGGTCGGACGTGAACGATTTACTGCGGATTCTGGAAACGGAAACGGGTAAGTTTGAACACCGGATGCACATCAATGATTTGCGGAAACAATGTGAAATTTTTCTGGAAAACCGGCAGCAGTTAGTGGAGCAATCCGTGGAGACGATGCCCGTTTTCGTAGACTGGAACATCGGGAATTTTTCGGTCAATGATAACCTCGAATTGTTCTCCCGCTGGGATTACGACTGGTTCCGGATCAGTTACCGCGTGATGGATTTCTACTTTTTCAGCCGCGTCGTTTCAGACATTGGCGACCGCACCGTTTTCAGTTACGTCATTGGTCCGTTAATGGAGGATCGTTTTATTCTGTTTCTCCAGGAATACCATAAAGTTTATCCCCTGACTGAACCCGAAGTTCGATTCATGAAAGAAGCGTATCGTTTCTTCATTCTGACGTATGTGATCAAGTACGGACGTTATTTTTTCCACCGCACTTACGCTACGAAATTGCAGAAAGAAGCCTACGAGACCTACTTCCCGTCGATTGATAAACAGTTTGACGCGGACAAGATTCTTCGGGCTTTGAATTTATAACGTATGCTGAGACGGAAGAATGATATTCTGCTGAAAAGTGCCTTTGAAGAAGCCTTTCCTGATTTATTACGGTTTTTTTTCAAGGATGCCGATCAGCTTTTTGACATCGAACGCGGCTTCGAGTTCATGGATAAAGAGTTAATGGAGCTCTTTCCCGAACTTGAGAAAAAAGGCGGGAATCGACTGGTAGACATGCTGGCGAAAGTCTACTCCAGCGAAGGTCAGGAAGAATGGTTACTGATTCACCTGGAAATTCAGGCTCAGCATGACCGGAAGTTCGCCAGACGAATGTTTCAGTATTTCTACCGAATTTATGATCGGTACGATGTCCCTATTACGGCGATTGTTGTCTTTACAGGAGCCCAGAAACCCGTCAAAAGCGATGGCTTTGAGTATCATTTTTTAGGAACCAACCTTCAGTACACCTACAACGCCTATCATATACTGGAGCATTCTGAAGACCAGCTGCTAAGCATGAATAATCCCTTTGGACTAATCGTTCTGGCTGCTCAGAAAGCTTTACTCATGAACAGGATTCCTGAACGGGAACTGGCCGAACAAAGGCTAACGATTGCCCGAACCTTAATTGCGAGTAAACAATATGACAGTGAACGAATTAAACGATTTTTGTATTTCTTAAAGACGTTTATTCACATTGATAATTCTGAAATAAACGATACCTTTGATCATGAAGTCGATTTATTAACAGGTAACAATCATACCATGGGAATCATCGAAACCATCCAAATGCTCGCAAAAGAAGAATGGCGGGAAAAAGGCCTGGAGGAAGGGCTGGAGAAAGGCCTGGAGCAAGGAATTGAAAAAGGTATTGAGCAAGGCATTGAAAAAGGCATTGAAAAAGGTATTGAGCAAGGCATTGAGCAAGGTCTTCAAAAAGGCAAAACCTCGTTTGTAAAAAATCTTTTACAAAACACCGATTTCACGCACGCCAAAATCGCTGCTCTTGCGGATGTCTCTGTTCCTTTCGTAGAAAAAATACAAAAAGAAATCACCCGATAATTTCGTGGCTTCTGTCACTTTTCTCCTGCTCATGTGTTCGGTTAAGTTACCGAAGCATGAGCAGGACTTTTATAAGCCTATGCATCGCCTGATTTTTCAGGAAATCCTTATCTTCCATGAACCTCGACGAATTTCGTAGTATCATTTCTACCTACAGAGTCATCTTCTTTGATGCCTATGGGGTATTGAAAAACCATAAAGGACTTATTCCGGGTATTGAGAATACCTTTCAATATCTCAAAGAACAGAATATTGATTATTATATTCTGACCAACGATGCCTCCCGAAGCCCCTTCCAACTGGCGGAATCGTACCACCGTCTGGGTGTTCCGGAAATCAAGGCTGAACACATCATTTCCTCGGGTTTACTGGCTCAGGAATTCCTGACCCAGAAAGTTCGTCAGGGCACAGTTGCCTATCTGGGGACCCCTGATTCGGCTTCCTACCTCGATACCGGCACCTTGATTCCCTTACCCATCAGTGAGCTGGATATTGACGATTGCGATCACGTAGAAGCACTCGTTTTTCTGGATGATGAAGGCTTTGACTGGAAGACTGATCTCAACAAGACCGTCAATCTGCTTCGTAAACGCAACATTCCGGTGATTGTCTCCAATACCGATGCCACCTATCCGGTTTCTAAAAATCAGGTAGCGATGGCCATTGGCGGGATTGCCAAAATGATTGAAAACTCGGTGGGAAAACAGTTCATTCGTTTCGGCAAACCGGAGACTCAGCTATTTATCTATGCTTACGATTACATCCGAAACATTCAACCCGTCATGAAACACGAAATTCTGATGGTGGGTGATACTCTGCATACGGACATTCTGGGCGGTAACAAATTCGGACTGGACACGGCTCTGGTGCTTACGGGTAACACCCGGGCCGAAGACGCCGCCTCTCGCATTTCTGCTTCGGGGATTATTCCGACGTACATCTGTGAATCTGCGGTTATCCTCTGATTTCCTCCTCCTGAGATCAGCTCTCGTTCATAGCTCCTGATGTGATCCGTATTTTCAGCTTTACCTGCCCAATGGCAATGTCCGTAATTGAACAGAACCTGTCCGATTACGGACATTGCCATTTATTCAATATCTTCATTATCAATCCATTACACAATCATCCTTCTTTTGGCATAACTTTCTGAATTCACTGACAGCCACTTTCCCTGTTCTGTCATGCTGAAAAATTACCTGAAAATTGCCTTCCGGAATCTGATCAAAAATCCCGGTTACAGCTTCATCAACATCATGGGTCTGGCCGTGGGAATGGCCGCCAGTATTATGATCATGCTCTGGGTTCTGGATGAATTCAGTTATGATACCTTCCACGAAAAGAAAGATCAGGTGTACCGGGTGATGCGGAATTTCAAGGAATCCGAAACCAAAATCTGGACTTCTTCTTCACAAGGCGGTTTATTGGGTGATTACCTCCGAAAAAATATTCCCGAAATCAAACGCGTTACCCTGACCGACTGGGAGACCCCTATTGCTCTGGCATATCAGGATAAAGCATTGAAAAAGCAAGTCATGGGTGTAGAACCCGATTTTCTGAACATTTTTTCTTTTGAAGCAGCCAAAGGTTCCCTACAAACGGCGTTTAAAGATCCTAAATCCATCATTCTTACCGAGTCAACGGCTAAAGCTTTGTTCGGAGATGACGACCCGATTAATAAAGTCATTCGCTATTATGGCAAGTATGACCTGAAGGTATCAGCAGTTATGAAGGACTACCCCAAGCATTCACGTTTTACGTTTGAAGCTTTGGTTCCCATGAAATTTCTCGACAGCATTGGATGGTCCTTTTATGGCTGGAGTGCCAATAACTTCCAGATTTACGTAGAACTTGATCCCAAAGCTGACCTGGCGGCGGTTAACGCTAAAATCAAGAATATTTATACCACTCAGGAAAAAAAAGATAGTAACGGAGACCTTTTTCTGTATCCCCTTACTCAATCACGCCTCTACGGTCGCTTCGAAAATGGTGTCCCGGTGGGCGGTCGCATCGAGAACGTCCAGTTATTCAGCATCATCGCTGGTTTTGTGCTACTGATTGCCTGCATCAACTTCATGAATTTAAGCACCGCCCGCAGCGAAAAACGAGCTCGGGAGGTTGGCATTCGTAAAACTTCGGGAGCCATGCGAAGCGGCCTGATCAGCCAGTTCCTCGGCGAATCTTTAATACTCGCCTTCCTGGGTCTTTTGGTAGCCATTGGTCTGGTGGAGTTAAGTTTACCCTGGTTTAACAATCTGGTAGAAAAGCAGTTAGATCTCGAATTAGCCCAACCCGTTTACTGGGTCGCGGCCCTGGGAATTGTGATCATTACGGGTGTGTTAGCCGGAAGTTACCCTGCCTTTTACCTTTCTGCTTTCAATCCGGTAACCGTATTAAAAGGCACTATGCGGGTAGGACGCTCCGCTTCTATTCCCCGGAAAGTGCTGGTGATTCTTCAGTTTTCGTTTTCCATTGCTCTGATTATTTCTACGCTGCTGGTTTATCAGCAGGTTCAGTTTGCGAAGAACCAGCCGCTGGGTTATAACCAGGAAAACCTGATGTATTTCTCGATGGAGGGCGATGCCGCTAATCACTGGCAGACGCTTCGGAATGAAATCATGGCTACTGGAGTCGCTGAAAATGTCTATTGCACCAGCTCCGTTCCCGGTGGTTCGGACGGTAGCAATGGCTGGGGTTTCAACTGGCGGGGTCGCCGCCCGGAACAGGCCAATCAGGTCTTTGAATTCATGCGGGTGAGTTACGACTTTCTGAAAACAACGGGCGTCCAGCTCGTGGCTGGTCGGGATTTCTCCCCGGCCTTTCCCGGAGATACTTCGCGAGCGGTGATCCTCAATGAATCGGCCGTCAAAACGCTGGGCTTCAAAAATCCAATTGGCGAAACCATTACTCGTGGCGATGCGGGTACTCCTTACTACGAACGCTATACGGTCGTGGGAGTGGTGAAAAATTTCGCTTATGGTTCACCTTACGAAGTGACCGATCCGATGTTTATTAACCTGACCGTTCAGGGCGGAAACATGTCTACGATGGTAGTTAGGCTCAAAGGCAATCAGGCGGCTTCAGCAAGTCTTGAAAAAATCCAGCATATCTACCAGAAATACGGTCGTGATGTCCCTTTTGATCAGCATTTCATGGATACCGATTTTGAGCGACGTTTTCAGGCCGAGCAACAGTTAGGGGCCCTGGCCTTTACCTTCGGCGGACTGGCCATTTTTATTTCCTGTCTGGGTCTGTTTGGGCTGGCTTCGTTTATGGCCGAGCAACGCCGGAAAGAAATCGGAGTTCGGAAAGTGCTGGGAGCCAGCGTCACGAATCTCTGGGGCTTACTGTCAAAAGACTTTCTTACGCTGGTAGTGATATCCTTCTTCATTGCCTCTCCATTGGCCTATTATTACATGAATCAGTGGTTACAGAAATACACCATTCGCATTGAAATCGGATGGATCGTTTTCGCCTCAGCGGGAATCATTGCCCTGCTGGTAACCCTCATGACGGTTAGTTATCAGGCCATCCGGGCCGCTCAGGCCGATCCGGTGCGAAGTCTTAAAAGTGAGTAAAACGTAACTATCTCTAACATGCTCTTAAATTACCTCAAAATCGCCCTGCGAAATCTCCTTCGGAGTAAGGTATTTTCGATGATTAATATCGCTGGTCTGAGCATTGGTTTGGCCTGTTGCCTGCTCATTATACTTTACACGAAAGATGAGGTATCTTTCGATGCCTTTCAGGCAAAAAAAGACCAGCTTTATCGCGTTACCTGCAGCATTCAGCAATCGGATGGAACGCGTAATAAACTCGGTATCGCGGCCATGGTACAGGGGCCCGTTTTTAAAGCTAACATTCCTGAAGTCCAGGACTTTTCCAGAGTTCAGGAGCGTAACTTCATTGTACGATCAGGCCGTGAAACTTTTCATGAAAAAGCTTCCTGGGTAGATAAAAATTTCTTTACGCTCTTTTCTTTTCCCCTATTGCAGGGAAATCCCCAAACAGTTCTTTCTGATCTTCATTCGCTGGTATTAACCGAAGAGATGGCCGAGAAATACTTCGGTACGACGCAGGCATTAGGAAAGAAACTGGAATTCGAAATCAACCATCAATTTGAAACGTTTGTAGTTACGGGCATAGCTAAAAATGCCCCACAAAACTCGACGATTCAGTTCAAAATGCTACTGCCTTTTCTTTATCAGGAAGTTCACGAGAAAGACGCGAGCTGGCTGTGGCTGTCGTACCCTACGTATATTCTATTGCACCCCTCCGCTAACCTTCAGGCCGTAGAAAAAAAGCTGAATCAGGCCTATCTGCGTTTTTCGCAAAAAGAACGCAACGAAGCCCGCAAACACGGTTTCAAAGATCACTTTCACTGGGGTTTGCAGCCGTTCATGGCCATGCATCTGGATACCGGAACGGAATATACGCCTCGGGCTGGTAATCCCATGTATTCCTACATTCTGCTGGGCATTGCCTCTTTCGTTCTCATCATTGCCTGCATTAACTTTGTAAATCTGACGGTTGCTCAATCGTTGCGTCGCCGCAAGGAGATTGGCATCCGAAAAGTAGTGGGCGGCCAACGTTCTCAACTCATGCGGCAATTTTTAGGGGAATCATTTTTGCTGTGTTTTGTAGCCTTTGTTTTAGCCATCATTTTAGCCGAAGCCAGTTTGCCTTTCTTTAATGAGTTAGCCAACAAACAGCTAAGCCTGAGTTACCTCTTTGACTATAAGCTTGTTCTCGGAATCATCGCTTTGTTTCTTATCACTGGTTTTGCCGCAGGCTTTTATCCGGCCCTGGTTTTATCCGGCTTCGATCCGCTCAAAACGCTGAATAATCGCTTCCAATTTTCGGGTAAAAACTTCATGGCGAAAGGGTTGGTGGTAGTACAGTTTTCACTAGCTACTTTCCTGATCATCACTACCTTATTCATTTACTCCCAATTCAATTATCTGATTCACAAAGACCTGGGGTACAATGACAAAAACCTGTTGTCGCTTACCGTCGGCTGGAGTTCCCAGGAAGACAGCCCTACGTCCCTGCGGCAGCAAACATTTACGAATGAATTTCGTCACGCTCCCGGAGTCATGCACGTCGCCCCGATCATGGACGGCGATTGGTTAACCATTTCGAAAGCCAACGGGGTCGACCTGGATGTAGCTTATAAGCACATTGATGAGCATTTTCTGTCAACCATGCAGATTCCTTTGGTGGAAGGAAGAAACTTTTCACCCGCCTACCCTGCCGATTCCACCCAGTCGGTCATCGTGAACGAAGCTTTCGTAAAGAAAGCGGGCTGGAAAGGCTCAGCCATCGGTCGAACCATAGATTTTTTGAATGGAAATGATACCAAACTTACCATCGTGGGAGTCATGAAAGATTACCATTATGGTTCGCTGAAACAAAAAATAGGCCCCGCGTTATTCAGTCCCAATCCTAGTTTACCCTTTGGTAGATTTCTCATCCGTATTCAGCCGGATCAACTGCCACAGGCCTTGGCTGCCATTGAAGCGACCTATCGTAAACTGAATCCGTACCGGCCTTTTCAGTACGATTTTATGGATCAGCTGAACTACAAAAATTACGAAAGCGAGGCGAAATGGAAACAAATCATTACCCTGGGGGCCAGCCTGACCATCTTCATTTCCTGCATTGGTCTATTTGGACTGGCCAGCCTTTCCATGCAGCAACGCACCAAAGAAATTGGCATCCGGAAAGTGATGGGAGCCTCGGTTCTTCAGCTTTCGCAGTTACTCACGCAAAACTTCCTGTCGCTGGTGGGAGTCGCCTTTCTCATGGCCATTCCGGCGGCCTGGTACGCAACGAACCGCTGGCTTGAAAACTTCGCGTATCGAATCGAAATCAGCTGGCCGGTTTTTGCGGTAGCCGCTCTGGCAACGACAGTCATTGCCCTGGTAACGATCAGCTTTAATACCATTCGAACGGCCCTGGCCGACCCGGTCAACTCCCTTCGATCTGAATAAATGACGGACTCCCTAACGTTGATTATGCTATGAAAAAAATCATCCTATTCGCAAGTTTGTTGAGCGTTCCGGCTCTGGCCCAGCAACGCATTCATTCGTCCATCCACGATGATGGTAAGAAAATGAGTATTGACATTCAGGGAAAAGTAGACGGCAAAGTGGTCGAGTTTCAGCATACCTATGATGTAACTAATCTCAGCAAGACCGAGCGTGATCAGCTGGTTACCGAGGCTTACCATTCCATTGGACTGGAGGCCCCCAACCCTCCGACCCCACCCACACCACCCACACCGCCAGTCCCGGTGTCGGGACCGGCCCTGCCACCCCTTCCTCCACCTACGCTTAACTATAAGATTCCTAAAGACGCTTCTTTAACGGTTGATGAAGATGGAAAAACTATGACGATTAAAGTGGAACGCGTAGAAAATGGAAAGCGAAAAGTGGTTCAGCAATCCATGAATACGGAAGGCAAGAGTGAGTCTGAAAAGCGGAAAATGGTGGATAAGGTTATCCGGGAGTTTGAGCAACCCCGCTAAGGCTTCACCTGCTCAGTGAATTCAGCATCCCGGGCGGTTTGAACGTCCGGGATGCCCGTTAACTAAACCGCCTGCCTGTCGGCTATTTCCTTGCGAATCACCGGAGCTACTTCCGTCCCGAATAATTCGATGGCCCGCAACACTTTGGTATGGGGAATCAGGTGTCCTCCCACCAGTTGAGCCAGGTAACGGGTTTGCTGGAATAACTCGTAGAAATACATGATTTTATCAATGATCTGCTGCGGACTGCCCACCATCAGCGGACCGCTTTTCTGCATAAATTCTACGTAATCCCGGCCAATGGGCGACCAGCCCCGTTCCTTCCCTACCCGATTCATAGTCCCCTCATAGGGTGGGAAAAACTCGTCCATGGCCTTTTCATAAGTGTCAGACGCATAAAAGTGAGAGTTAATCGCCAGTGGTAATTTCGTTACATCGTGCCCGGCTTTCTCTGCCGACTGCCGAAAGAGCTGAATAAAGGGCACAAACCGTTCGGGCGTACCGCCAATGATGGCTACCGTCATGGGAATGTTCAGGGCTCCGGCCCGGGCTGCTGAGGCGGGCGTACCCCCCACGGCCAGCCAGATCGGTAATTTTCCCTGCAGGGGACGCGGATAGACCCCACGATTGTCAATGGAAGGACGGAAATGGCCCTGCCAGTTTATTTTCTCACTTTCGTTCAGTTTCAAAAGCAGCTCCAGTTTTTCTGAAAACAGAGCGTCGTAATCGTTCAGGTCATACCCGAAAAGCGGAAAGGATTCGATGAACGAACCCCGTCCGGCCATGATTTCGGCCCGCCCATTCGAGACCAGATCCAGCGTAGAAAAATTTTGAAACACCCGCACCGGGTCCGCCGAACTCAGCACCGTCACGGCACTCGACAGCTTGATAGTTCTGGTCACCGCCGCCGCTGCCGACAGAATGACTTCCGGAGCGGAAACGACGTAGTCCGGACGGTGGTGTTCGCCCAAGGCAAACACGTCCAGACCCACTTCGTCGGCTAGTTTTATTTCTTCCAGCAGTTGTTGCACCCGCAGCTGAGCATTCTTCGCACCGCCGGAAACATGATCCGGATGTACTTCGCCAAAACTGGAAATTCCAAGTTCCATAGATCTATGAGTTTATTAATGTATGTATCAACATATAATTAACAAAAGAAGGAAATTTAGCCTGAAATGATTCACTAGGTCTCCATAATTTCCCAGACTCCGGCATTTGCTGCTTTAGTACTCCCTTTTTCTGGTTATGACTTTGACTGCATCCGTTTCCCTTTTACTTTTAGAGCCACCACCATTTACTATACCTGTCCTCCATGAATTCTTTTCCTGTGAATCCTGAAAAAGAACCTTTCCCTTACCCCTCACGCGTAGAAGATCAGTATGCGATCAGCGTCGGAAAATTTGTCTTCTTAGGCGTCATCACTTTCGGCCTCTATCAGTTGTGGTGGTCTTACAGAGCCTGGCGTTTCTTTAAACAAAAACAGGATCTGGATATTACTCCCCCGTTAAGAGCTTTGTTCAGCCTGTTTTTTCAGTGGCCCTTATTTACCAGAATCAAAGATTTTTCAGAAGGAGAAGGCTACACGCCCGGATTCAATCCTTTTTTACTTTTTATGGCGTCCCTATTAGTGGACCTGTTTTCTCTCCTGCCAGAGCCTTTCTTTCTGGTGTCATTTCTGAGTGTTGTGTTCTTTATTCCGCCTTTTAAAGCGTTGAATTACGCCAAAAGGCAATGCCATGAATTTGTCACGATTGAACAGACATCTTTTAACACCCGACAACTAGTTCTGATCATCATAAGCTCCCTTCTATGGCTGGTGATGGTTGCAGAGTTACTTCTGTAACCAGAGTTACGATCGTCACTGTCCTGTAATAGTCATTCTCATGCTGGTAAACCTATTTCCTTGCCGATCTGGTAAAATTTTGGTTAAGAAAGGTCCCTGAGTATCTGTGAAAAGCGGGTGCCTATATTTGCGTTACCGTTGAGTTACCTTTCGATTCCTACCATGACTGCTCTTACTGTAACCCCAGTGACCATTAATGACCTGAGCCAACTTCAGCAGATTGGCAGGCAAACCTTCTACGAAACGTTCGTGGATTCCAATTCGGAAGAAGACATGCAGGAGTACCTGGCTAAAAGTTTCAGTGACGAACAAGTAAGCCGTGAACTCCGCAATCCGGAGTCGGCCTTTTATTTTGCCGTTTCAGATAACCGCGTAATCGGATATTTAAAACTGAACTCCGGTCAGGCCCAGACGGAAGCCAAGGATCCGGATTCGCTTGAAATTGAGCGAATCTACGTATTGCAGGAATTTCAGGGCCGAAAAGCAGGTCAGCTGTTATATAACCAGGCCCTTACGGTTGCCCGCGAACGAAACTTTAAATTCCTCTGGCTGGGCGTTTGGGAAAAGAATGAAAAGGCCATTCGCTTTTATCAGAAAAATGGGTTTGAAACGTTCGGACAGCACGTATTCGTTCTGGGAACTGACGAGCAGATTGACCTGATGATGCGGCGGACGCTCTAAGTCGGCCCGACTGGAATGGATTCCTGAGGAATTAAAGAAGATATTTCATTTTTCAAGGTACCAGTGCAATGTCCGAAAGCGTACGAAATACTGTCCGTTTTCGGACATTCCTTTTTTATTATTTTACTGAAAATCAGATACTTATCAAATACTCTTTTCCAACGGCATAGCTTTGGAATTAGCTTTCGTAACTGATCGCAGAACTTATGCTTCGTAACTACTTTCTCGTTGCCTACCGCACCCTATTGCGTTACAAGGGTTATACCTTCATCAATGTCATCGGTCTGACCCTGGGGCTTACCTGTGGTATTCTGATTTTTCAGGTACTGAAATTTCAGACCAGTTTCGATAACTACCACGCCAATAATGAGCGTATCTACCGGATTACAACGAAATTCAGCTCCGATGGGATTAGTTACTCCAGTGGTGTTCCCATGCCGCTGGGTGATGCTTTGCGGAACGACTTAAGTTTCTTCGAAAAAGTAGGCATGTCCTTTGAGACCTATAATACGCTGGTATCCATTCCTGATGCCGAAGGCAAACCGATCAAGAAATTCAGGGAAGAAAATAGCATTGCCTACGCCGACCCTTCCCATTTTGAAATTCTGAAAGCCCACTGGTTATCGGGCAATCCGCGTCAGTCGCTGAGTCAGCCGAATACGGCCGTTCTAACGAAGAAAATGGCTAAAAAACTCTTCGGTGATGCCGATCCAATTGGCAAGATCGTTCGTATCAACAACGAACTGGACCTGAAGGTAACGGGCTTACTGGAGGATCACCCCGAAAACACGGATTACAACCGCGATCTGTTTATTTCCTGGGAAACGCTTCGCAACTATAAAAATGCCGGAGGTTCAGGGTTCGAAAACTGGGGGGGAGTAAACTCCAGCGTTCGTTGCCTGGTCTTACTCAAAGCAAACGCTGACCTTAAAACGGTTGACAAAGCCATGCTCGGCCTTATTAAGAAATATCATAAGCAGGAAGCCAATGAATGGGGCCATCCGATGGTTCATCTCACTGACATTCACTTCGATACCAATTATGAAGCCAGCATGGGTAAAAGTCAATTATACGCCCTGGCGGTTATTGGACTATTTCTGGTTCTGACGGCCTGCATCAACTTCATTAACCTGGCCACGGCTCAGGCCCTGAAGCGTTCGAAAGAAGTAGGCGTCCGCAAGGTGATTGGCGGTACGAAAAGCCAGCTTTTCTGGCAGTTTATTTCCGAAACAGGATTAATTACTCTCGTGTCTGTCATCTTTGCCATTCTGATGGTTGAACTAGCACTTCCATCCATCAATCACTGGGTTTATGAATCGGCAGGCCTCAATTTGTTTGGTAATTTCTCGCTGTTCTCTGACGCGTACATGGCCTTTTTCCTGCTGGGCTTGTTGTTGATCGTAACCTTATTTTCAGGTTTTTATCCGGGACTGGTTCTGGCGGGTTTTCAACCCGTGGCGGCTTTGAAGGGCAAAATCAGTACCCAGCAGGTCGGTGGACTTTCCGTGCGGAGAAGTCTGGTGGTCGTGCAATTCGTACTGACGCAGGTGCTCATCATCGGGGCTATTGTGATTACCCAGCAAATGGAATTTTTCCGGGGAAAAGACATCGGCTACGATCCTTCGGCCATCGTCATGATTAACCTGCCCACCCGGGATAAAGTAACTGAAGCCCTGCGTCACCGGCTCATGAAAGTGCCCGGCGTTGAGAAAGTTACCTTTGCCTCTTTTGCTCCGACCAGCAATTCCAATAACAATACAAGTCACCGGTTTGACAATCGTCAGGAAAATGAGAAATGGTCGGTAAATACCAAACCCGCCGATCATCATTACCTCGAAACGTTCGGGCTGAAACTGGTGGCGGGAAAAAACATTCCTCAGGGCGACACCACGAGAGGTTTTCTGGTCAATGAAACGTTCGTCAAACGATTGGGTGGCAACCTTAAACCAGTCGACGTTGTGGGCCGTAACCTTGAGGTCTGGGGCCGTACGGCACCGATCTATGGGGTCATGAAAGACTGGAACAACCTTTCCTTACACAATGAAATTCAGCCCGTTGCTGTATTTGCCGATCATGATTCCTTCTACAGTGGAGCTTTGAAAGTGAATACGGCTCATTTACAGCAAACGCTGGCGGGCATCGAACGAATCTGGAATGAAATCTACCCCGACTATCTCTATAATCAGACCTTCCTCGACGAACGTATTGCCCAGTCCTATGAAACTGAAAACCTGATTCTTCAACTCATCCGCACCTTTTCTTTCATCGCCATTGTCATTGGCTGTCTGGGATTATACGGGCTGGTGAGTTTCATGGCGGCTCAGAAAACCAAGGAAATTGGCGTTCGGAAAGTACTCGGAGCCAGTGTAGGACAGATTTTAGGGCTATTCGGAATGGAGTTTGGCAAACTCGTGATTATTGCCTTCGTGGTAGCGGCTCCCCTAAGCTGGTGGGTAATGACGCAGTGGCTGGAAGATTACAGCTACCGCATCAGCATTGGCTGGACGGTTTTCGTACTGGCCATTTTCATCACGGCCCTCATCGCCGTTTTCACCGTCGGCTATCAATCCTTCCGGGCCGCCACGGCTAATCCGGCCCGGAGCCTGAAAAGTGAATAGTTGCTGGTCTTGGGTTGTTCATTGCTGGTTATTAGTTGTTTTAAAAAGAAGCAGCGAGCCACTAAAAAAGCCATTCTGAGACGGGTTAACCAAAGGGCTGTCTTTAAAACCAACTTCCCGAGAAAACCAACCTTTGGTAAAGTTTAGTTTAAAGCAACCTTTTTAATTCCCATGCAACGAAAAATCCGGCTTTTTCATCTTTGACTCATACGCCGTTAAACCTTTACCCCATGATACGTAATTACTTCAAAGTTGCCATTCGGGCTTTACTCAAAAATAAGGTTTACTCCCTCATTAATATCCTCGGGCTAGCCCTGGGCATGGCCGTGACCATGCTGATTGGCCTCTGGATTTGGGACGAACTCACCTACGATCGCTACCATCAGAATTACGATCGGATTGCTCAGGTGATGATTCACCAGACCTGGGACGGCCGGAAAGGGACTCAGACGGCCGTCCCGGTTCCGCTTCACCATGAGCTCAAGGAGAAATATTCAGATTTTAAATACGTGGTTCCCAGCTCCTGGACCTTCGGCCACATCCTGGCTTATCAGGATACCAAACTGAACAAATCAGGCAACTACATGGGCGTAGACGGGCCCGATCTGTTCTCGCTTGACATGGTGAAAGGCACCAGAAAGGGATTGAAAGATCCGCATTCCATTCTCATCGACGAATCCCTGGCGAAAGCCCTGTTTCGGGGGGAAGATCCGATTAACAAAGTCGTTAAGCTCGATAATAAATCAGAAGTAAAAGTAACCGGAGTTTACAAGGACTTTCCCAAGAATACGGAGCTTAATGAAGTACATTACCTCCTGCCCTGGGATCTGTATCTGATCGTAGAATCCTGGGTCAAGGAAAGTCGGGAGGAATGGGGGAATAACTCTTTCCAGGCCTACGTTCAGCTCCAGCCTACCGCTGATATGGACAAGGTTTCCGCTAAAATCAAGAATACCATTCTCAATCATGTGCCCAAAGATGCTGCGAAGCCGGAAGTCTTTCTCCATCCCATGTCGAAATGGCATTTATATTCTGAATTCAAAAACGGAGTCATTACCGGTGGCCGAATTGAGTTTGTCTGGTTGTTTGGCTGTATTGGGGCGTTCGTATTACTGCTGGCCTGTATCAATTTCATGAATCTCAGCACGGCCCGCAGCGAAAAGCGGGCCAAGGAAGTAGGCATTCGTAAAGCCATTGGTTCGGTTCGGACGCAGCTCATTGGTCAGTTTCTGAGTGAGTCGTTACTGGTTTCTGTTCTGGCTCTGGCCCTGAGTATTTTGCTGGTCGAAGCCTCTTTGCCTTTCTTTAATGATCTATCCAGCAAGCACCTGTCCCTGCCCTGGGACAATCCCCTGTTCTGGCTGGCAGCCATTGGCTTTACTTTATTTACCGGAGTAATTTCAGGCAGTTATCCAGCCTTCTACCTATCCTCCTTTGAACCCGTTCAGGTACTGAAAGGCACCTTCCGCGTGGGCCGTTACGCGTCCTTACCCCGCAAAGTGCTGGTGGTCTTGCAATTCACCGTTTCAGTAACGCTGATCATTGGCACAATTGCCGTGTTTCGTCAGGTACAGTTCGCCAAGGATCGGCCCGTTGGGTTTACCCGTGAAGGACTGATCTACCTGACGATGAATACCGAAGAGAGTTATAAAAACTACGCGGCCTTCCGGACGGAGCTGCTTTCCAGCGGAGTGGTTGCGAACGTGACCAAGTCGTCCAGTCCGATTACGCAACTCTATTCCAACCAGATTGGCTTCGACTGGAAAGGCAAGGATCCCAACAAACAGGCTCTATTCGGAACGGTTGCCGTGAGTGAAGATTTCGGCAAAACGGTGGGTTTACAATTCGTAAACGGGCGTGATTTTTCCACGAAATTCGCTACTGACTCCACCGCTATGATTATGAACGAATCAGCGGCCAAATACACCGGAATGAAAAATGTGGTCGGTGAAACCATCAAATGGAATGGCAAGGACTATACGGTCGTCGGGGTAGTGAAAGATGTCATCATGGATTCGCCCTACCGGCCCGCTATGGCGACGGTCTTCACGTATAATCCCAGCTGGTCGGGTATCATTACCATCAAAATTGCTCCGCAAACGGGCGTAAGCCGGGCTCTGAGTCGCATTGAAGAAATCTATCGCAAACACGATCCCGGAGCTCCGTTCGACTATAAGTTTTCCAGCGATGAATACGCTCAGAAATTCGCTTCGGAAGTTCGCGTGGGTAAACTCGCTACCTTCTTTGCCTGTCTCGCCATCTTCATTTCCTGTTTGGGACTGTTCGGACTGGCTTCTTTCGTCGCCGAACAACGCATCAAGGAAATTGGCGTACGGAAAGTGCTGGGAGCCTCCGTTTTCAACCTCTGGGGCTTACTATCGAAAGACTTTGTGGGACTGGTTCTTATTTCGTTCTGTATTTCTGTTCCCATTGCCTGGTATTTCATGAATAACTGGCTCTCGCGTTACGAGTACCATTCCGATCTTAGCTGGTGGATTTTCGCCAGTGCGGGCATTGGAGCTCTGGTGGTGACCCTGGCCACGGTTAGCTATCAGGCCATTTCGGCAGCATTAATGAACCCGGTAAAGAGTTTAAAAACCGAGTGATGCTCTATTACCAGTGAACCGGCTTCCTGCCGGTTCACTGGTAATAACCGATGCTTAACCGAAAAACCATGCGTACGTCAGAAACGAGTCCTATTCTCTTACAAACCAGGCAACACTTTGAAATTCTGGATGGCCTGCGTGGGGTGGCTGCCGTAGCGGTAGTCATTTTTCATTTCATGGAGCTCATCACGCCCGATTACCACGATAACTTCATTGCCCACGCCTACTTCGCCGTTGATTTTTTTTTCTGCCTGTCTGGATTCGTGATGGCCTATGCCTACGATGAGCGAATGCAGCGTATGGGCGTCCTTTCCTTTTTGAAACGGCGGCTTATTCGCTTGCATCCTTTGGTGGTTATCGGTTCGGTGATTGGTTTACTTGCCTTTGTTTTTGATCCCTTCAGTAACCTGTACCAGAAATTCAGCGATCAGATCATTCCCCTGTTTGTTACCTCTTGCCTGATGATTCCGTATCCGCTGGTAAAGGAACGTTACTTCAATCTGTTTCATTTGAATCCTCCTACCTGGTCCTTATTCTGGGAATACCTTTCGAATATTCTTTATGCCCTTGTTCTGATTAAAATTTCCAATAAAATTCTCTGGTTGTTAACGGCGATTGCCGCCTTCGCCCTGGCTTTTGAAGCCCATCGTTCAACGTTTTTAGGCGTAGGTTTTGGTGGCGATAACGTCATGGGCGGCGGGTACCGAATGTTTTACTCTTTTTTGGCGGGCCTCCTGGTGTATCGTTCCCAATGGATTATTAAATCCAGACTGGGATTTGTATCCATGAGTCTTTTACTATTAGCCAGCTTTTTGATCCCTTTCGCCAAAGCGGTCAACTGGCTGGTGGATCCGCTGGTGGTTATCTTCTATCTACCCCTGCTGGTCGCTCTGGGAGCCGGGGCTACGCATCACCTGGCTTATCAGAAAATCTGCCGGTTTCTGGGTGATATCTCTTACCCGCTGTACATGACGCATTATCCCTTCATCTGGATCGTGCTGAGTTACATGGAAGTTAAAAAGCCCTCCACCAGCCACCTAGTGGTCGTCATGATCGTGGGCGTGATCCTCCTGACCCTTTTTGCCTATGGAATCATGGTAGTACTGGATATGCCTTTGAGAAAATACCTGACCAGTCGTCTGAAAAGACAGTCTGTTCAGATCTGATTCTTGGTACCTGAAACGATCCACGTTGCCTCTGTTCTTATGCAGCGAACTTCACTGCCTGTAGCGTCTGAGACGCTTTCTTCGCAAATCCGCGTTGCAAACGCGGACTAACGGAGGTCATTGCCCCAATGTTCGTCCGCGACTGGGTCGCGGATGATGGAGAAAAGCGTCTGCGACGCTGAAACCGACAAACGCTTATTCATAAATCCGGGCCGGGAACTGGACGAAAAGGGTAGAATTTTTCGGGATATTTTGTTGGTATGAATGTGTCCGATACGAAACAGAATTCAGCTGATTTGACTATCTTGGTAATCCTAGTATCACTCCTTGATTTTACCACATGAAACAACTCTTATGGGGGGCATTCCTGCTCTTTGCCCTCATTCCTTCCACCACTCACGCCCAGAAAAAATACGAATGGAAAACCGCCTCCAGCGGTGGCTATTCCTACCGTTTCGTCACAAACGATCCCATGAAAACCCGTTTTTATACCCTCAAAAACGGGTTGACGGTTATTCTGACGGTTAATAAAAAAGAGCCCCGCATTTTCTCGTTCATGCCTACCCGGGCGGGGTCCAATACCGATCCCCGTACGAATACCGGCCTTGCTCACTACCTGGAACACATGCTTTTCAAGGGTACGGACCAATACGGTACGCTCAACTGGGCGAAGGAAAAACCTTTGCTGGATGAGATCAATGCCCTCTACGAAAAATATCACAGCACCACGGATACGGTTCAGCGGAAAGCGATTTACCGCCAGATTGACCAGAAATCAGGCGAAGCGGCGAAGTATGCCATTGCCAATGAATACGATAAAATGATTGCCAGCATGGGCGGTCAGAACTCGAACGCATTTACGAGTTACGAAGTCACGGCTTACATGGAAGATATTCCATCCAATGCCCTGGACCGCTATCTGACTTTGCAGGCCGAGCGTTTCCGCAAACCCGTTTTCCGTATTTTCCACACGGAACTGGAAGCCGTTTACGAAGAGAAAAATCGGAGCCTCGACAACGATCCCTGGAAAGTGGAAGAAACGCTGATGGCGGCTCTGTTTCCTACGCATAATTACGGACAACAAACCACCATCGGTACGATTGAACACCTGAAAAACCCTTCGCTGGTCGAAATTCAGAAGTACTTCGATACCTATTACGTGCCGAATAACATGGCCGTCATTATGGCCGGGGATTTCAATCCCGATCAACTGGTGAAAATGATTGACCAGAAATTCAGCTTCTGGAAACCCAAACCCGTGAGCCTGTATAACCCGCCCAAAGAGGCTTCGCTGACGAGTATTCAAACCAGAGAAGTCTATGGCCCCACACCCGAATCGGTGAAAATTGGCTTCCGCTTACCCGGTGTATTAGATGCGAAGGCGTCCATTCTGGCTACGCTGATGGATGAAGTCATGTCCAATTCGGCGGCGGGTCTGATTGACCTGAACCTGAACAAAGGTCAGAAAATTCTGGGTGGCGGTTCAACGATTGAGAAACTGAAGGATTACTCGGTATGGTCAATGGCGGGTCGTCCGAAAAAAGGACAGTCGCTGGAAGAAGTGAAAGATTTATTAATGGGTCAGGTAGCGAAGCTGAAGAAGGGCGAATTTGATGAAAAAATCCTGCGTTCCATTGTTAATAATTACAAGCTCAACGCCATTCGCGAGCTGGAAAACAACTACAGCCGCGTTTATCCGTTGCTGGAATCCTTCACGAATGACAAAGGCGAAAGTTGGCTGAATTATACGGATCGTCTGGACGCCATGTCGAAAATTACAAAAGCGGAAGTCGTTGCCTTTGCCAATGAATGGCTGAAGGACAATTACGTGATCGTGTACAAACGCAAGGGCGAAGACAAGAGCATTCAGAAAGTGGATAAGCCCGCCATCACGCCCGTTGCCACGAACACCGATAAAGAATCGCCTTTCCTGAAAAAGATCGATAACCTGCCGATGGCATCCATCAAACCCGTATGGCTGGATTATCAGAAAGATGTTAAACAGGGAAAAGCCGGGATTGCCGACGTGTTGTACGCGGCGAATACCGAAAACGAGATTTTCCGCCTGGGGTATCGTCTGAAACTGGGAACGTATCACAGCAAGTTATTAGGTTTAGCCACGCAGTACATCGGTTTACTAAGCACTGACCGGATGACGGCCGATCAGATCAGTACGGAGTTCTTTAACCTGGCTTGCAGTTATAGCATCCAGCCAGGTAATGAATACACCACCATCCGACTGACGGGATTGCAGGGTAACTTCAGCCCCGCTACCCAACTGCTTGAACAGTTGCTTCGTACCTGCAAACCCGATGAAAAAGCCCTGGAAGAACTAAAAGGCCGCCTGCTGAAGCAACGGGCGGATAATAAGCTCAACAAGGGCAGCATCATGCAGGGGTTGATGCAATATGCTGAATACGGGGCAAAAAATCCATTCAATAATCAGTTGAGTAACGAAGAACTGGAAAAGGTAACGGCCGCTGAGCTGGTCAACTTCATTCACTCTCTGGTAACCATGCCTCAGCAAATTATCTATTACGGTCCGCTGACCTTACCGCAGTTTGAGCAGCAAATTGTTGGTCTGCACGCCTTGCCCGCTTCGTTTGCCTCCGTTCCGGCCAGGCAGGAATTCAGGCAATTGAAACAGTCGGCGAACGAAGTACTATTTGCCGACTATGATATGGTTCAGTCCGAGATTTCCTGGGTTCGCAATACGGAAACGTACAGCCCTGCGGAAACCCCAACCGTTGAGTTTTTCAATAACTATTTTGGTGGTGGCATGGCTTCAGTGGTGTTCCAGACGCTTCGGGAGTCGAAGGCTCTGGCTTACTCCACCTACGCGTTTTACAACACGCCCGCCAAGAAGAACGAAGATTATACCCTGATTGCCTACATCGGCTGTCAGGCCGACAAGTTACCCGAAGCCATTGCGGGAATGAATGAGTTACTGAATCAGTTACCCGAATCGCCCGTAGCCCTGGAATCGGCGAAAAAAGGAATGAAGAAGTCCCTGGAAACGGAACGCATTCTTCAGGACGGCGTAATTTATAATTATCTCTCCGCTCAGGAAAAGGGTTTGAATTACGACGAGCGGGAAAAAACATACGCGGCATTAGACCAACTTACGTTCGCTGATCTGAAGAAATTCAGCGAAAAAGAATTAGCGAACAAGCCCTATACCTACTGCATCGTAGCCTCGGAGAATAAGGTCCCGCTGGCTTCGCTGAATAAATACGGTAAAGTGAAGAAGGTATCGCTAGAAGAGATTTTCGGGTATTAATGAAAAGAAGGCCGGATGTGAAACCCGGCCTTCTTTTTTCAATTCGAACTAAAAGATTCTTTTCCGTAGAGACGCGATTGATCGCGTCTGGGTAGAGGCAGTTTTCTGTTACCTTCCCAAGGTTCTCATTCTCCGACGGAGACGCCATCAATGGAAGTCTCTACGTTTCAAAGAAATTGACCGCTGTTTCGGATTTGTAGTCCCGCTGTTTCGGATTTATAATCCGAAACCCGTCTGTTGAGGATCTGTGATCCGTTACCGGGATTATAAATCCGAAACAGCCCAGGGTATTATTCTCATGCATTTACCAACGTTTCAATATCCATTTTCTTCATTTTCATGAAGGCGGCTCCAACCCTCGGGGCCTTTTCCGGATCGGACATGAGTTGCCCCAGCATTGAAGGAACTACCTGCCAGGATACGCCAAAGGGATCTTTACACCAGCCACAAACGCCTTCCTGCCCCCGTTCAGTCAGGTGATGCCAGTAGTGATCAATTTCCTCCTGCGTATCGCAGCTAATCACCATCGAGATGGCTTCGTTGAACGTAAACGACTGAGGAACGGCACTATCCATCGCCATGAATAACTGATCGTTAAGCCTGAAGCGGGCGTGAACCACGCGGGCGTCCAGCTTTACCTGACCGGGTTCGTAACGGGCCACGAATCCTTCCTCGGAATCGGGAAAAACATTTATGTAGAACGAAATGGCATCCTCGGCTTTGCCCTGCTGGTCGCCGCAAAACATGAATAAAGGCACAATGCTCTGCCCTACTTCCGTAACGTTTCCCAGCGATAACTGCCAGGTAACGCCGTACCGGTCCTGCACCCAGCCGTACACCTCGCTCCAGTCGTAACTGCCCAGCGGGATGAACGCTTCGCCTTCCACCATCAGCTCGTTCCAGATGTTTTCCAGCTCTTCGGGGTCCTCCAGCGTTACGTAAAACGAGAGGGATGCATTCGGCTGGTATTCCGGACCGCCGTTCAGGGCCATGAAAGAATTTCCGTCCAGTTCAAAATAAGTCACCATGGGATTACTTTCCCTGATCGATGAATTTCTGAACAGAGAGGTATATAACTCGGCCGCTTCCTGGGCCTTGCCGTCAAACCAGAGGCAAGGATATAGGCTTGGTTTCATTCGCTGTTAATTAGAGGCTTCACAAATGGCTTTGAGCTTTTTCAAAGCCCGGGGCCAGGTTTCATTGAAATAATCGAGGTACTTATCGTCAGTATCTACGTCTACGATCAAGGTCGTCACCCCGTCTTTTTCATCGAAGGTATAATTTTCCTGCGATCCGGCCCAGCTTTCTACCGTTGGTCCTTCCGTAATTTCCTCCCCATCCGACAACATTCCGTAGTGTTCAATGGAAACAAACTGAGCCGGAATGTTTTCTCTGATTCGGGCCAGCATGCCTTCTTTCTTTTCCCCCTCCGTCGTAAAGATAATTTTTGCCCCTTTCGCCCAGCTTCCTTCAAAGTCAGAGTTGGGGGCAAATTCTGTCGTCCAGAGTTTGTAAGTTTCCTGATGAAGCATTATATCGTACACCCGGGCGGCACTAGCGTTAATCTCAATGGTATACTGCTGCGTTTTCATGATCATTCCTGTTTGAGGTTAATACTCCTGCCGTGATCTTTGCATCACGGCAGGAGATGGTTTATTCTATTGCATGGAGAACAAGCCAAATGCATTGCCCTCGGAATCGGTACAAATGGAGCAGAACCCAAAATCACCAATGGAAAACTTCGGTCTGACGACGTATCCTCCGGCCTGCTGAACCCGGCTTTCTTCTTCCGTACATTCCTGCGTTGGGAAGTAGACCATGGTGTTCAGACTATGCCCATCCCCCTCCTTGGTTCCCGGCATTTCAATGAGGGCTCCGCTGACGCCCTGATTGTCCATGGACGAAAAGAAAGCCATTTTCATCTCGCCCGCATCGCCCGGAGCCGGAGCGTCCGTAAACTTCGTACCAATCACCTCGCTGTAAAATTTTTTGGCTCGCTCCAGGTCCTTTACGTAGATTTCGAACCAGCAAATGATGTTCTCGTTCATAGGAATTAAGAGGTGTAAACGGTTGTATATTTGATTTTAAACTGAGGCGTTAGAAGCGTAATTAATGATCCAGCAGATCCCGTACTGGTCTTTGAAACTGCCGAAGTAATCTCCCCAGAACATGTCAGCCAGAGGCACTTCTATCTCTCCACCCGCAGCCAGAGCAGCGAACAATTGATCTGCTTCTGCTCTGCTTTCGGTATGCAGGGAAATGTAATGGTTAGTTCCCTGCGTAAACGAATGACCGTACGATTTGATGATGTCAGATCCCATCAATGTTTGACCGTTACTCAGGGGAATGCTGGCGTGCATCACCAGGTTCTTTTCTTCTTCCGTGAAATCCCCGGCTCCGGGAGCTTCCTGCATCTTCTGAATGCGTAAGTCACCGCCAAATACCGATTGATAAAACCGGAATGCCTCTTCCGTCTGACCGTCAAAGTTGAGATAAGGATTTAGTTGTAGCATGGTCGATTGGTTTTGAATGAATGGGCAGGCCGTGCGTCAGGATTCGGCAAATTTTCTCCGACATTAGCGGCCTCGTCCTTTGTTATTAGACCTTACAAACGTACTTTGGCAGAAGGAAACCGAAGGGGCTACAATGGACAATTTGCAGGGGTATTTGTGACAATTTACGGATTCAGAAAAAACAGAATTTATGAAATTATCCATATTACTGACCCAAAACCATCGTCTGCTGAGCGTAGCAGCCATTATTGATGTATTCGAGACGACCAATCGTTTTCTGGAAGAAGAAAATTTGGATAAACGTTTTGATATTCAACTCATTGGCCTTAATTCTGACTTAGCTTCCAGTTTCAGCAAGTATCCTTACCTCAGCCTTTCTGACGTTTCCGACAAAAGCGACCTGATCTTTATTCCCGCTTTCAGGTCAGGGGATATGGCTTTTACCATTCAGGAAAATATCGGGTTTATCGGATTTCTACATGAGCAGTTTCAAAGGGGGGCTCATCTCATTAGTCTTTGCACGGGTTCATTTCTGCTGGCTGCCGGAGGCTTACTCGACGGACGACAGGCCACCACGCACATCGAAGCCGCTGACAAGTTCGCCCAGCTATTTCCGGCCGTGCAGTTGCAGCCCCATGCCATCATTACCCAAAGCGAGAATATCTACACCAGCGGCGGAGCCACGAGCAGCTTTCACATGAAGTTATTGCTCATCCAGCAGCATTGCGGTCGGGAAATGGCGGTTCGAGTTGCCAAAGCCTTTGCCATTGATATGGATCGGAACAATCAGTTATACTTCGAGCATTTCAAACCCACCATAACTAAAGAAGACGATCTGGTGCGGGCCGTTCAATTGACGATTACGAAACGTTTCGGTGAAATCAAGAACGTAGAGGAAGCCCTGGACGAAGTCCCTTCCAGTCGCCGCAACCTCATTCGTCGATTCAAACAGGCTACGGGTATGACGCCCATTCGTTACCTGCAGAAAACGAAAATCGAAGCGGCTAAAAGTATGCTCGAAACGACCAATAAAGACCTGATTGAGGTGATGGTCGCATCGGGGTATAATGATATGAAAAATTTCCGGCTGCTGTTCAAAACCCTGACCGGATTAACGCCGAAGGAATACCGTGATAAGTTTGGCACCGGCCCCGTGATGCATACCCGAACGATGCCGATCGTTCATGATTAACTACGTAGAAACGTCCAGTTATGGCGTCTCTACGTTACAAAAATTGGGTTATTATTCCGATTTCAAACTTTTCACCGGATCGGCACTGGCCGCCCGTATGGCCTGGCTACTGACCGTCAGCAACGCCAGGATCAGGGCGATGAGTCCTGCCAGGGCAAAGGCAAACCAGCCTATTTCAATGCGAACGGCATAGTCTTTCAGCCAATCCTGCATGAAATACCAGGCCAGCGGAAAGGCGATGGCACTGGCGATGACTACCAGCCTTAAAAATTCTTTCGACACCAGCAGGGTAATGCTGGCCATGCTCGCTCCCAGTACTTTTCTGATGCCAATTTCTTTCCGACGGGTTTCCACGGCAAACGTTGCCAGACCGAACAAGCCCAGACAGGCAATAAGAATGGCAATGCTCGTGAAGAAGGTAAGCATGGTTCCTAACTTGGACTCCGTTTTATAAAGGGCATCGTACGCTTCATCCAGAAAATAGAACGTGAAGGGATATTGGGTTTCGTATTTTCTGAAAATGTTCTCTACGTTTTTCAATTGCTTCTGAACATCCGTTCCGGCCGCCAGTTTCAAATACAGGCATCCCCCGTAATTCATTATTTCACTGCTGGTATCAGCCACTACCGTAATGCCTAAGCCGTCGGTTCCTTCCTTACTCGAAAACAGATTAAAATCCTCGATAACCCCGGCGATTTCAGAAGCGGTGTTCCCTAATGTAATTTTTTCTCCTACGGGACTTTGAGTAAAACCAAACTCTTTCACAGCCGAGGCATTCAGGATCAAAACCGAACGCTGATCCAGACGCTGTGGTTTTTTCTTCCAACGCACGTTCATGGTTTCGAAAAAAGCGACATCCACTGCCGTTACCTTGAAGGGTACTTCTTTCTTCGTTACCGGCGATTGGGTATAATACATATTGACCCCCGATTTATACAAAGGCCAGCTCGCCGCTGCCACCGACTGAATGCCACTTTGCCGCCTCAACTCCTGCTTGAAAGCTGCGTAATGAGTATTCATGTTTTGGGGAACTTCCAGTACGACGATTCCTTCTTTTTCCAGTCCCACGTTCTGCCTGCGAAGAAAATCCAGCTGGTTTTTAACGATTAGGCTACAGACAATCAGGCCTACCGAAATGGAGAACTGAAAAACGGTAAGCGTCCGGCGAAGGGTAACTCCGCCCAGTCTGGAAAGCTTTCCTTTCAATACTTCAGCCGGAGCAAAACTGGAGAGCAATAAGGCGGGGTAACTCCCGGCCAGCAGCGTACAAATGACCAGTAGCCCAAGTAATAGCCCTAAAAACAGCGGAGTGGTTAAAAAGGAGGCATTGATGTGTAGCTCCAGCAAGTTAAAGAAATAAGGCCTTAACCCTTCCACAAGTAATAAACTCAGTCCGAAACCAATCAGGGTTACTAAAACTGATTCAGTATAAAACTGCAGGGCCAGATTACTCCGCAACCCTCCCAGCACCTTTCGAACGCCTACTTCCCTGGCTCGCTGCGTAGCTCGGGCGGTGGTTAGATTCATGTAATTGATCAACGCCAGTGAAAGAATGGCAAGGGCAATTCCGGCAAACAGATTCTGATACTGCTGGGAATGGTTCACCATCAGTCCTTTCAGGTGTAAATCAGGGAAAGACTCCAGGACAAACTCTTCCGTGGGTTCTCCTTTTTTGACCGGAGCATCTTTGGCGTGAAGTTGGGAGAGAAGTTTTTCAACGTTGCCCTTATTTTCTGCCTTCGTCAGCAAGAAATACGTGTTAAAGGCCCCCGCTCCCACGTGGCTATAGCCCAGCTGCATTTCCAGCCCTTTATCGTAGGGAGCTAAATTTTTCTGGGTGCTGAATGAAATCAATCCCTCGAACTGAAGCGTGCTATTGGATGGTAATTCTCCGAAAACTCCCGTTACTTCCAGATTAATCTTATTGTCATACGTCAGCGTTTTTCCGAGTGGATTTTCGGTACCAAAATATTTTAACGCCAGGGCTTGTGAGAGTACAATGGTATTAACCCGACTCAGAGCATTCGCTGGGTTACCTTTCTGTAAGGGATACGTAAAAACCTGAAAAAAGGAAGGATCGGCAAAATGCAGTTTATCTTCAAAGGAGTGAACGTTTGTCACTGTTTTCAGTACCGTCCGTCCGGCGGGACGCATCCGTACGTTCGCTTCGACCAGATCCGGGCGGGACGTCTGCGTTCGTGGACCCAGCTGAGCCGACATAGCCTGTACCTGCATCGTATTCCCACCGAACGGAATGCGGTCTAATACCTGAAAAATGCGGTTACCCCTGCTCTGGAAGTTCTCATAACTGTATTCATGAACTACGTACACTAAGATCAGAATACTAATGGATAACCCGGCGGCCAGTCCACCGATATTCAGGAAACTGTATAACGGATTCCTTCTCAGGTTCCGAAGCGTGATTTGAATGTAGTTCTTGAGCATACGTTTAGAGGGTATTTCTTTGACTCATTCCGTTACCTGGATCAGCCATGATACACCCAGCGTTCTTCTGGCATGAATTACGCCGGGCGTATTAATTGGTAAAGTATTACTCCGACTTCAAACTCTTCACCGGATTCATCAGAGCCGCACTAATCGCCTGATAACTTACCGTGACTAAGGTAATGGACAAAGCTCCCAGACCGGAAACGATAAACACCCACCAGTGAATGGTCGTACGATACTCATATTTTTCGAGCCAGCCCGCCATGAAGTAATACGCAATGGGAATGGCGATTCCGCAGGAAAGTAACACCAGCACGATAAAATCTTTGGATAACAGCTGCCATAAACTCAGCACCGAAGCCCCCAGCACTTTTCTCACGCCGATTTCTTTGGTTCGCTGTTCGGCAACGAAGGAAGCAAGTCCGAATAATCCTAAACAGGAAATCAGAATGGCCAGCCCGGCAAACACGCCTGCAAGCGTTCCGATCTGCACTTCCGCCGCAAATTTGCGACCGTAACTGTCGTCTGCAAACTGGTAATCAAAGGGAGCCGAAGGGATGATTCGTTTGAAGACGGTCTCGAGTCTGGCCAGCGATTCGTGCGTACTGATTTTTGGATTGAGCCGGAACACCATCCAGCTAAAACTATCCACATGGGGCAGATAGACCGTAGGTTTTACGGGACCGTAAGGCGAGCCCATGATCATGTCTTTTACTACACCAATGATGGTATAATCCCGTGATTCTCCCTTATTACCCCAGGTTATGACTTTACCAACCGGATCTTTAATGCCGGTAAACCGGGCAGCGGATTCATTCAGAATAATAGCGGAGGAATCCGTAGCATGAGCAGACGATAAATCCCGCCCCTCGCGGAATTGCCAGCCTACGGTTTTGCCATAATCATAGGTGACGAAAATTGTACCGAAATCTACATCCAGATTGGGATCTTTCCCCGCCCAGTTGAAGGACGAACTACTCGACCATATCTCCGTCAAAGGGCTGGAAGATTCCGTCATCTCTTCAATCGCTCCGATACTTTTAAGCTCATTTCGCAAGACCTCATACTTACCAAAAAAATCGGGCGATTTCATCTGAATCATGACCAGTCCCTCCCGGTTAAAACCCGCCGGACGGTTCTTGGAATACTGAATTTGCTGGTAAACGATGACGGTTCCAATGATCAGGGTAATGGAAACCGTGAACTGCAAAACCACTAAAACCTTACGCGGTACTGCGGCCAGTGACCCGGCCATAAAGGTTCCCTTTAACACTTTCACGGGCTGAAACGAAGAGAGGTATAATGCAGGATAACTTCCTGCCAGCAGGCTGGTACTGACTACAAAAGCCAGGCTGATCATCCAGAAGCAGGCATTATTCCAAAGAAACGTAATTTGCTTATTAGCAATCTGATTGAACCAGGGTAATGAAATCTCAACCAGCAGAATGGATAATGCAAAAGCCAGCAGAACGACCAGCAGGGATTCCGTGAAAAACTGAGCAATCAGCTGTTGACGAAGCGAGCCAATGGCTTTGCGAATGCCTACCTCCCGGGCTCGTTTTTCACTGCGGGCCGTACTGAGATTCATGAAGTTAATGCAGGCCAGCAAGATCACGAAAACGCCGATGATGCCAAATAACCAGACGTATTCAATGGCTCCGCCGGTTTGATACCCATTTTTATCCCAGCTCGAATGCAGGTGCCACTCGGCCATGGGATGTACGAAAATCGCAGCTTTGTACTTTTGATCGGCCTTGCTTAATTTCTTGAGCTTAGCATTTACAATGGTCCGGTTTACGGTCTCAAAATCAGTGTTATCCGCAATCTGAGCAAAAAGCTGAAAGGAATTATTGCTCCACTGCGTTTTGGCTCGCTCAAACCAGCGTTCGGTTGTGATATATAAATCCCAGGGAGCAATGAAAGTAACTTGCTGAAAATGGGAGTTGGGGGGCAGGTTTTCATACACACCCGTTACCTTCACCTCCAGCTTGTTATCAATTCGCAGCACATGGTTAAGAGGATCGGTATCTCCAAATAACGATTGAGCGGTGGATTCCGAAAGCAGGATCGAGTGCGGATCTTTCAGTCCTTCCTGCGAGCCCCGTTTCATCCGCAGGGACAGCATTTTCGGAGCGTCCGCTCCCATGTACAAACCCGGATAGGACATTTTTTTGTCACCGTAAGTCAGAATATGACTGCCTTCCCAGGAGGCCATTGCCAGGTATTTGAAATGTCCACCGTAGGTACTGGCCAGCTCATTTCCCAGCGGTAGCGGAACTGCCGGCTCCGTGCCTACCTCACCATTAACGGTTTGCTGCTGCATAACCTGCCCTACCCGGTCATAGGATTCGTGATAGGTATCGTAGGAAAGCTCATCGTGAATCCAGAGTCCAATCAGTAGAGCTACCGCCATTCCGACGGCTAATCCACCAACGTTAATGAAGGAATACACCTTGTTTTTCAACAGGTTGCGAACAGCGATGAGGAGATAGTTACGCAGCATGATCGTTGATTTTTTAAACGCAGATGGACCTTAGGATCAGCCCGGAGTTACCCCGGGAGAAAAGCTTCCTAACCCGGGGGCTCATCATTCTGATTTCAGACTTTTCACCGGGTTGACCAGGGCGGCTCTAACGCTCTGAAAACTTACCGTAGCCAGGGCAATGGCAATAGCCAGTAAACCCGCCAGAGCAAACACCCACCATTCGAGTGACACGCGATAGGCAAAATCCTGTAGCCATTCGTTCATGGCGTACCAGGCCAGTGGAATGGCCATGAGAAAGGCCACACCCACCAGTTTCAGGAAATCCCGGGAGAGCAGAGCCAGAATGCTGCCCGTCGAAGCACCCAGGACTTTCCGAACGCCGATTTCCTTGGTTCGCTGCTGAGCCGTGAACGTTGCCAGTCCAAAGAGACCCAGACAGGCTACGAAGATCGTTAATCCGGCAAAAACGCTCAGAATGGTTCCCGTTTTCTGCTCCTGTCTGTATGTATTAAAAAAACGATCATTCAGGAACGAGTAACTGAACGGCACCTCGGTAGGGTAACGGTTCCATTCGTTCTGCATGGTTTGCAGTAAGCCCGGCACGTCTTTGGTTTTTGTTTTGATAATCAGGTTTCCTCCCTGACTTTTCTGCGTCATGACCAGAGGGGTAATCAGCTCATGTAAAGACCGGAAATGGAAATCCTTCACTACCCCAATCACCCGATAGCTTTCAGCGATGCCGTTGTTTTCCCGTCTGATCAACGTACGGCCCAGCACCTGGCCCTTCCAGCCCAAAGAGCGAATGGCGGCTTCGTTCAGAATGATACCCGAGGAATCGGTAGCCATTTTTTCCGAGAAATTGCGTCCTTCAGCCATCTGAATTCCCAGCGTTGGAATATACTGGGGATCCACGTCATACCGCAGGGTTTTCACGAGCAGATCGGGGTTTTGATCGGGAGCTACAAAAAAGTTGTTACTGTTGCTCGGACCAGCGGGCACATAGTCAGACGAGCTGATGGACCGCACCCGGGAATCGCCCAGCAATCGCTGACGAAAGGCCTGCTGATTCTGCTGCAAGGCCCAGGTTTCGGGCAAAACAATGACTTCTTCTTTCTGATAGCCCAGTTCTTTATTTTCGATAAACGAGAGCTGACGGTACACCACGGTGGTACAGATCATCAGAGCAATGGAAACGAAAAACTGAAACACGACCAGTCCGTTTCTGAAACTCAAACTTCCCTGTCCCATTTTAAAGGTACTGCTTCCGCCTTTCAGCACTGATAAGGGGTTGAAGGAAGACAGAAAAAAGGCGGGGTAACTTCCGGCTAACAAGCCAACCAGTCCGACGAGCGAAACCAACGTCAACAGCAACCCGGGACTCAGTAGCGAAGGCAAGCCTAACTGTTTACCGGAAAGCTGATTAAACGCCGGCAGGGCCAGATCAACCAGCCATAAGGCGAGGAATAAAGCAATGCCCGTCAATAAAATAGATTCAAACAAAAACTGACGCATCAGCTCCGACTGAGCCGAACCTAATACTTTACGAATACCGACTTCCCGAGCCCGCCGGGATGCCCCCGCTGAGGACAGATTCATGAAATTAATGCAGGCAATCAGTAGCATTAACAGAGCGATGGCTCCGGCAATGTAGACCGTTTGTGCATTTCCGGGGGCGGAAAGGTCGTAGGTAAAATCGGAGTGCAGGTGAATGTCCGTGAGGGGTTGCAGAAACAGACCCAGGGAGTTACCCTTTTTCCAGAATTCCTGATAACTCATGCCAAAGGCTTTTTCCAGTTGTGGTCCGAGTTTTGAGGCCACGACTTGGGGTAACTTGGCTTCCAGCTTTTTATAATCCGAGCCTTCGCGGAGGACGAGGTACGTAAAAAACTCAGAAGTCATCCAGGAGTCAGACTGGGCCTCTGCCAAACCCGACATGGAAGCCAGCATATCCAAATGAAAATGAGAATTCTGGGGGAGGTCTTTCATGACACCCGTCACCTGAAAAGAGCTCTTCCAGTCTCTGATCTCCAGAACTTTACCTATGGGATCCGTATCGCCAAAATACTTCTGAGCTACCGTCTCCGAGATTACGATGGACGAAGGATTCAGAAGAGCCGTTTTGGGATCACCCTTCAGCAGTGGCAAAGTGAACACCTGAAAAATATTAGAGTCCGCATACGCCAGCACACTTTCCCGCAGGCTCTTGTTGCCGTAGCTCACAAAAGGGGTTCCGGCCATTCGGAGACGGACGGCCTGTTCTACTTCAGGGAAGCTGCTCTTCAGCGTACGAGCCGTCGGTGGCATAACGTGAGCATCCTTAATGGCCCCGCCCTGCGTATACCCCCTGAATACCACCCGAACGATGCGGTCGGCTTTTTCGTGAAAGCGGTCATACCTCAGCTCATCCGTTACGAAAAGCATAATCAGCAGGCAGGTAGCCAGTCCTAAGGCCAGCCCCGTGATATTAATCAGCGTAAAGGCCCGATTGCGGACCAGGTTCCGCCAGGCAACGATGAAGTAGTTTCTAAGCATAATTCGTGATCCATTTACACTGGCTGTTCAATTCTTATGCCGTAGCTAGATAAATTTATATAAGTCATTCATAATCAATAAATTAATATTTACAATATTCCATCAATTGTTCAATAATGAACAGTGAAGAGTACGATACCGGACACGTTAACAGGTCGATTCGTCGATTGATGGCGTCTGGAAATCCCCCGCTGTGACTGGTGTCTTCACCAGCCACGGTGAAGAGACGCCATCAACCGACGAATCTACAGCTTGGGAAAGTCCCCCGCCGTGGCTGGTGTCTTCACCAGCCATTTTCTTGCCATTGTCCGGTAGAGACACCAGCTACGGCAAAAGATTGATTGCGTCTGGGTAGAGGCGATTTTCAGTTACCTTACCGTGTTTTTCATTCCCCGGCAGAAACGCGATCAATCGACGTATCTACGATTGGAAACTTCCTCGTATGAACCACGCAATTGGCATATATTTTTCGATAATTTTAACAATACTTTCCCGGTCCTTTTGACACCTGGTCTGATGGACCGTCCTGTATTCAACCGAAAGAAAAAAGTACTATGGCCTTCATTGATTATTATCAGATTTTGGGTCTGGATAAATCTGCTTCCGACGATGCGATTAAAAAAGCGTATCGGAAACTGGCCCGAAAATACCACCCTGACGTTAACCCCAACGACGCCGAAGCTACGCTCAAGTTCCAGCAGGTAAACGAAGCGAATGAAGTTTTGAGCGATCCGGAAAAGCGGAAAAAATACGATAAGTACGGCGAAAACTGGCAGCAGGCCGAGCAGTACGAAGCTTACGAACAGGCCCGACGGTCTCAGGGAGCCAACACCGGAGCGGGGGGCGGTTTTGGCGGAGGCGGCAGTAGCTGGTACAGTGGCGATGCCGGGGACGAGTTCACGGGGGATAATTTCTCGGATTTCTTCCAGTCCATGTTTGGCAGTCAGGGCGGTGGCAGTCGCCGGACGCAGTCCCGTTTCCGGGGGCAGGATTACAACGCTGAACTTCAGCTGAACCTCCGGGATGTCTACGAAACGCACAAACAAACGCTGACCGTGAATGGCAAAAACATTCGCATTACCATTCCGGCGGGCGTTGCTCATGAACAGGTGATCAAGCTCAAAGGATACGGGGCTCCCGGACAAAATGGCGGCCCGGACGGCGATCTGTACATTACCTTTAAAATTGCCGAAGATCCCGTTTTCAAACGTCAGGGAAATGACCTCTATGCTACGTTTGACCTCGACTTATACACTGTCATGCTGGGCGGTGACGTAACCGTTGATACGCTGAGTGGAAAGGTTAAAATTCCGGTAAAAGCAGAAACTCCTAACGGAACAAAAGTTCGGTTGCGGGGTAAAGGCTTTCCAGTCTATAAAAAAGACGGAGAGTTTGGTGATCTTTTCATTACCTGGACTATTAAACTCCCGACCAACCTGACGGATCGACAAAAGGAATTGTTTAAAGAATTATCTCAATTGTAAGATGGCAACAACAGAATGGATTACCCTCCGCGACTGCTGCTCGCATTACGATATTGAAATCACTTTTGTGGAATCACTGCAGGAGTATGGCTTACTGGAGTTATCCAGCGTTCAGGAAGTTACCTACATTCACGAAGATACCATTCCCCGACTGGAGAAATTCATCCGGCTGCATTACGAGCTGAACATTAACCTTGAAGGACTGGACGTGATTGCCAATCTGATTGAAAAAATAGAATCGCTTCAGCGGGAAGTTTCTTTGTTAAAAAATAACGTGTACGGCACTAGTCGGGCTTCAGGATCGTTCAGTATATAAGCACGCTTATTAAGTGCTGTTTTTTTATATACTTTACTTCATACCATGAAAACGTTAGAAAACAAAGTCGCTTTAGTGACGGGTGCTGGTTCTGGCATTGGCCGGGCCATTGCTCTTTCTTACGCGAAAGAAGGAGCAATGCTAGTCGTTTCAGATATCAATGAAACAGCTGGCACCGCAACCGTTTCACTCATTCAACAGGCCGGTGGCGATGCCTTTTTTGTGAAAGCCGATACATCCAGTGCGGAAGAAAATGAAGCTCTGGTCAAGCAGACGCTGGATCACTACGGTGCTCTGCACATCAGCTGTAATAACGCTGGAATTGGTGGTCCCTCGGCTCCCGTGGGTGAATACGATGTTGCGGCCTGGGACCAGGTCATCAGCATTAACCTGTCAGGTGTTTTTTATGGCATGCGGTATCAGATCCCGGCTATTCTTCAGTCAGGGGGCGGTTCAGTGGTAAACATTGCTTCGATTTTAGGACAGGTAGGCTTTGCCAACGCACCGGCCTACGTGGCAGCCAAACACGGCGTGGTGGGTCTGACTAAAAATGCGGGTCTGGAATACGGCACCAAAGGCGTTCGGGTGAATGCCGTAGGTCCGGCTTTTATTAATACTCCGCTGATTTCCCAGAATATGAATCAGGAAGCCATTGATGCTTTATCGGCCAAACACGCCATGAATCGGCTGGGTACGCCCGAAGAAGTAGCCGAGATGGTTCTCTGGCTCAGCTCGGATAAGGCTTCCTTTGTGACCGGTGCTTATTATGCCGTAGACGGTGGTTATCTGGCTCAATAAGGTTTGAATAACCTGAATAAGTTATAAAAGCGGTTAGTAAGCTTGATTTGCTTATTAACCGCTTTCTGGTTTTTATGCTGCCAGCTTTTCCGCTGGCAGCAACGGCTTGGGTCTCTGGCTAATTCTATAAATCCTGACTCGTGCTGCCAGCGAAAAGCTGGCAACGGCTACTGTGACAGGGCCTTGAGTAAAGAGATTTCTGTATTGAAGTCTATTCCCCAGCGGTCCTACTAAACCTCTGGTTTTCAGGCTTGAGTATAAAAAAAATCTGGGTGGCGGAATTAGTCCGGCCACCCAGATTATAAAACCACTCTTCTACTTAATCATCTGCGACGCCGCGTTTCCGGAGTCCGGGGCGGTAGGCCAGGTAGAAAACCTGCGGTAATACGATGAGTGAAAGAATCATACAGATGATTAATCCTCCGACAATCATAATGGCCAGAGGTTTCTGAATTTCAGAACCCATTCCGCTGGACATGGCGGCGGGTAATAAGCCCGCTGAACCCATGACCGCAATCATAAAGACGGGACGAATCCGCGAGAAAACCCCTTCTTTGATGGCCTTTTTCAGGGTATAGCCCCTTCGCAGTAAGTCTTTCATCACCCCAATCAGAATGATTCCGTCGATGGTTCCTACGCCAAAGAGGATGATGAATCCAATACCCGCCGAAATGCCAAAAATGGTATTCGTCAGATACAGCGAGAGGAATCCGCCCACGAAGGCAAAGGGAATGGTTACCAGCGAAATCATCGTATCCTTGAGATTTCCGAAGTTGATGTACAACAGGAAGAAAATCATCAATAACGAAATCGGAACGATGACCGCCAGACGGCCGGTAGCCCGTTGCTGACTTTCAAATTCACCCGCCCAGCTCATCTGATACGAATCGGGCAGGGTAACCTTTTCTTTTACTTTCTGCTGAGCTTCGGCAATGGTACTGCCTAAGTCACGTCCGCGAACGGAGAACCCAATGGCAATGTATCGGCTGCTGCCTTCGCGGTAAATAAAAGCAGGTCCGGTGTGGAAGGATATATCCGCGATTTCATACAGCGGCACCTTCGACGTCCCATTGGCCGGAACCAGAATGTTGGCAATTTCTTTTTCCGACTGCCGGAACGACTCGGCATATCGAATCCGGATGTCAAACAAACGCTCGTTTTCGTAGAAATGAGAGGCTCCTTTTCCGCCAATGGCCATTTCGATTACCGACTGGGCATCCGCCATGCTTACCCCGTAACGGCCCATTCGTTTTTCATCGAATTTGACCCGTAATTCGGGCGAACCGATGTTACGGAATACGTTCAGGTCCTGTACACCGGGTACATCTTTAATCGCTGCGGCAATCTGATCGGCCGTTTTCTCAAGCTGGAATAAATCTTCTCCGAATACTTTCACGACCAGCGAACTCTTCACGCCCGCCACGTATTCCTCGACGTTGTCCATAATCGGCTGACTGAAACTGAAAATCGTTCCGGGATAAACGCTGAGGGATTTTTCCATTTCCTCCAGTAACTCTTCCTTCGAAATTTTCCGTTTCCAGTCGTCTTTGGGATGCAGCTGCACGTGGAATTCGACGTTAAAAAATCCGGTTGGATCGGTTCCGTCATTGGGTCTTCCCGTCTGCGTTAATACGAAGCGAACTTCTTCAAACGAGCGGAATTTTGCCTTCATTTCTTTCGTCAGTTTCACCGACTCCTGAAGGCTGACACTATTGGGTAACGTCGCCCGGATGTATAACGCTCCTTCGTTGAGTTTCGGAATAAATTCAGAACCTAACCGCCCAAAGCTTAACACGCAAATCGCAAACGCTCCAATGAAAATCGCGATGGTGGTCTTCGGCATTTTAAACGCTCCCGCGAAGAGTTTGTAAATACCATTGCGGAAGAAATTGGTAATCGGGTTTTCAGGATCTTTGATGTTCTTCGTTAACAATACCTTACACATCGCAGGCACGTAGGTCAAACTCAGAATGGCCGAACCAATCAGAGCATACCCCAGCGTGAAAGCCAGCGGCGTGAACATCTTCCCTTCCACTTTCTGAAACGTGAAAATGGGCAGCAGAGCTACGATCAGGATGATCTGAGCGAAGAAAATGGACTTGGCTACCGTGCGGGCACTTTGCTTGATAATCCCCAGTTTGGAGATTTTATTAAACCGCTCCATGCCCAGTTCATGAGCCCGTCGGTCCAGCCCCACAAAGACGGTTTCCACAATCACCATCGTTCCTTCCAGCAAGAGGCCAAAATCCACGGCCCCGATGGAAATCAGGTTGGCCGGAATGCCCTGCACGCGTAACATGATGATGGCAAAAAGGAAGGCCAGCGGAATAACCGAAGCCACGATCACGGTGGTCCGCCAGTTCACCAGGAAGATAAACACGAACACCGAAACCAGCACAATACCCTCAACAAGGTTATGTGTCACGGTATCCACCGTCGTATTGACCAGTTCGGAACGGTCGTGGAAAGGCTGGATTTTTACGCCTTTCGGTAAAATCCGGGTATTGAGATCCTCAATTTTCAGCTTCAGGTTTTCGATGACCTTGCTGGGGTTTTCGCCGCGTAACATAATGACGACGCCTTCCACCAGATCATCCTCGTCCTGTAAGCCCACCTGCCCCAGACGCGGCTTGGCATTGATGGAGACTTTAGCAACGTTCCCCACCGTTACGGGCGTCCCGTTTACGTTTTCGATCAGGATGTTTTCAATGTCCGCCGTACTTTCCAGCAAACCTACTCCCCGAACCGCGTACGCCTGGCTGCCTTTGGTGATGACATCCCCGCCGACGTTGATATTACTCTTGGAAACGGCCTCGAAAACGTCCAGCGAAGTCAGGTTATAGTTAGCCAGTTCAACGGGATCGACCTGAATTTCATAGATCTTCTCTTCCCCGCCAAAACTCACCACCTGAGCGACGCCGGGCACGCCCACCAGTTCCCGTTCCACGACCCATTCCTGCAAAGCGGATAACTCCCGGATGGGTAAGTCACCTTTCAGGACATACCGGAAAATTTCGCCCGTCGCACCCGAGGGAGGTTCAATACCCGCGTCGGCACCTTCGGGCAAATTGACGTTATTAATGCGATTGGAAGCGTATTGCTGGGCGTAGAAATCATCGACCTTTTCATCAAACAATACGGTAACCACCGATAGTCCGAACAGCGAAACGGAACGGACTTCGGTCTTTTTCGGAATCGTGTTCATTTCCCGGGTAATGGGCAAAGTCACGAATTTCTCTACCTCCTCCGCACTACGTCCGGACCATTGGGTAATGATCCGCACACGGGTATTGGTGACGTCGGGAAAGGCTTCAATGGGAGTATTCATGTAGCTGATTACCCCCGCTCCCACCAGCAAAAAGGTCATAAAAAAGACCAGAATGTGGTTTTTGAGGGAAAAGGCTACAATCTTTTCGACAAATTTGGACATAACGCTACGAGCCTCAATTTGCGGCTTTAGTTTGCTTCAATTGGTTATACACCAGCAGTTGATTCTTTACCAGGATTTTTTCGCCCACCTGAATGCCTCCGTGGAAATAGGTGGAATCGGCATTCTGGAACAGTGGCGTCAGATTGACGAGCTTCAGGTGGCATTCATCCTGATACTGCACCACAAAGTAGCGATCATCGTCAAACACCACGGCCCTGGTCGGCACCGCCAGCGTTGTCTCTTTACCCGTTTTCTGCACGCGAATGATGACGAACATTTCGGGTTTGAGTAACAGACCGGGGTTATCCAGGAAAATCTGAGCTTTCAATACGCGTTCATTTGGGTCGAACACATTCGCGAAACGGCTGATTTTTCCGTGAAAAACCGTGTTGGGATAGGCCGTCGTCGTGATTTCTACGGGCATTCCTTCCTTCACCTGATCGAGTTGACCAGCGTAAATATTGGCCGTTACCCACACCTGTTTCAGATCAGAAATGGTGAATAAAGCTTCGGTTCCGGCTTCCACCTGCTGGCCGACAACGATGTTCTTTTCAACGATATATCCATTACTCGCCGCCCGAACCACGAGTACCCCCTTCTCCAGACTTCCGCCGTAGAGATTCAGGGTTTCCTGGGCTTTGATGATGCTTTGTTTGGCTACGTCCACTTCACTTTCGGCCTGCACGAGTTCTTTCTCGGTAGCCAGCTTGTCTTCGTACATTTCCCTGACCGAAGACAAATTTTTATCGGCAATTCGTAACGTAGCCTGAGCCGTTTTCAGCTCTGAACTCAGGTTGGTTAATTCCGAACTTCGCAGTTCCAGTAATACCTGACCCTTCTTGACGTAATCGCCCAGGGCAAAATTCACCTTGCTTACGACACCGTCGAGCAAAGGCACAAACTTGACAACCCGGTCGGGATTATAGTTGACTTTACCCGTGAGTGAAATCTTCTGAATCGGCGTTGACTCTTTGACTTCCGTGGTCTGTGAGGTTACCTCCCGGGCAAAACAGTTCGTAGAGTCCGCTTTCGAAGCCGCCGTTTGGGTCTGTGGTTCTGGTTTTTGGTTACAACTCAGAACCAGCCCGCCTAACAGAGCTACCATCAGGCCATTTAGTGTAGAATGCATTAGCTTCATTATAGGTCAGTTCCAGCTAAATAATTAAGTTCTTCCAGTGAGTTTCGTACATTTTTATTCGCCTTCAGCAGCGTTTCCCGGTTGGCCCGGAAGGCTTCGAAGTAGTTGAGGAATTCCAGCAGACTAATGTTTTTCTTCTGGAAATTCCGGCTGATGGATTCGCTCAGGTCATTCAGTTCAGTGGCATACCGGGCATCCAGCCGCTCGTAAAAATCACTCGAGGCCAGAAAGTTGGCGTAAGCTTTGAAGAGCTGGTTCTGCCACTCATTGCGGGCGTCCTGCAATTGATGGTTTGTCTTTTCGATTTCAATTTTGCTGGAAAGAATATTTCCCTTATTCCGGTCAAACACGGGAATGTCCGCCGATACGCCAAAGCCGACAAAATCCACCATTGTATTGCCATTCCGGTCATACCCAGCCTTTAAAGTCAGGTCCGGCGTTTTTTTGGCTTGTTCGTAGCGATGCTGAGCTTTCGCGTATTCAACTTCGCTCTGAGCCGCCCGCAATCGTGGGGGATCTTCACTTACTTTCTGTTTAAACAGCTGAAATCCACCCTGCTTTAAAGCGGTGTAATTGGGCAGCGAAGAGCCATCATTAATAATCAGATACGTTTCTGCGGGTAAGGCCATCAGCGTTTTGAGCTGTTGCTGAGACTCCTGGATTTCATTTTCTTTCTCCCGCAAATCATCCATCAATTCCAGCTCTAAAGACTTGATTCTGAAGTATTCAGCCTTGGATAAGTTTCCAATCTGATATTGCCGCTCCTGAGCCCGTAGCACTTCGGAAAGAATGGTAAGCTGATCGTTAATCAGTTGTTTTTCCTGCTGATCGGACGTGAGTTCCGTTAACAGGTTACGGAATTCCGCTTTCAGCGAAACCAGCAAATCCAGAAAATACTGCTCGGAACGATCCCGGTTCACTTTTTCAATGGCAACCATTTTGCGGCGTTTGCCCGCCGTCAGAATGAGCTGTTCCAGATCAAAAGCAAACTGCTGATTTCGCCCGAAGTTTTTTCCCAGGGCCAGGGGTGGAGATACTTCTTCCCCCCGCGTTTGTCGCTGCGTAGCCCAGAGGTTAACCTGATCAATTCCAAAATTGGGGTTAGGCCAGGCTTTGGCCTGTAAGATCTGAGCTTCGGCCTGCGATATCGTCAGCTTCTCGGCAATGAGCCGCAGGTTTTTCGTCAGGAAAAGCTCCTCGGCCTGACTCCTGGACACCCGCATGGTATCCACGGGAACCGTCTGAGCCCAGCTGCTGCTGCCTAACGTAAGTATGAAAAAGAGAATGAAGAAGAAACGCATGTTGTACCGATTACAATTTCATTACAAAATTGCATTGGCAACATTAAGGCCAAATTAACGGGCTTATTAGAAGTGGATTGGAAGTAGATTAGAGTTCTTTAATGTAGTCTGAAGGGGTTTGATTTAGGTTTGAGAAGTTTGAACTCCGCTCCTGCTGTTCTATCACCTCGACCCCGGGAAAGGTCTTGCCCTGAAATACAGCCCAAGGCATTACAACTCAGCTTGCTGTAATTTCAGGATGAAAAGACAGAAGATTCAAACCCGATTCATCCCAGTAAACTAAGGGAAGTCAATGACAAAAGTGGACCCTTCATTCACGACGGATTGGTAGCTTAACTGGAAGCCGTGTAAGTCCAGAATACGCTTGGTTAAATGAAGTCCCATGCCATGCCCTGCAACAGAGTTAACATTACCTCCCCGATAAAACAGATCAAAGATTCGTTCCTTGTCTTCCGTTTCAATCCCCCGGCCCTGATCCATTATCTTAATTTGCAGGTGTTCGCTGTAATCGAGGGCTACGATAACGGGTTTTGAATCAGAAAATTTAATGGCATTTTCAATCAGGTTGGTTAAGACCATGGAAAGTAATACTTCATTTCCTTCCACCAGTAACCAATCCGTGTTTTCCTGTTCCGCCAATACCTCTACGTTAATACTGGCCCTGGGGTGCGTTATTTTTATTTTACCCAGGACGTCCCATAAGACGTCATCAATCTGAATATTATGAACCGAAAAATTCCGGCTTGCTCCCAATCCTGACAGGGTTAACAGGCCTTCCATGATGGCTTTTAAATGCTGGGCATCTTCCAGTAAATTAACCAATAAGTGCTGATATTCCTCCTGCGTCCGTTTTTCCTGAAGATTCACTTCCAGTTCACCAATTAAAGCGGCCAGCGGCGTTTTTAATTCGTGCGAAGCGTGTCTTAAAAAGTGTTTCTGACTTTTCACGCTTACTTCCAGACGTTCCAGAAAATAGTTAAACGTGCCGATTACTTTCTGCAATTCATCATCTTTGGAACCCCTCTGCTGGGGTAATCTCGAATGTAAATTATCCGCCGAAATACTGTTGACCTGATCGATCACCTCCGTAAAGGGCCGGAACGTTCGTTTGGAGAGCCAGGCATTCAAAATCAGGTTAATAGCGATTCCTCCGAAGAAAAAGCAGATCATGGTGATACCCAGGTTGTTCAGACGTTCCTGCCCGGTGGCATTGACTCCCGAACAAACAATTACGAAATCGCCCTGATTATCCTGGTAATAGATGCCCGCACACTGCCGGTCGTTCTGGTAAAAATCTACTTCTTTTTTTTTCAGTATTTCCCTGATCCGCTTATCACTGATGGGTAACTCGGGGCCGCGTTCCACGAAAATCAGTTTACCCGTCGTGTCGTACACCTGAACGATTTCATCCACCAGCGGCACGCGATAAATAGACTCCTGCTTGCTATAGTTTAGTTTAGTCGCTTCGTCCTTTTCAAAATAGACAAACCCGGCAATCAAAGCCCGATCCGTAAGCTTATTAAAAAAGATGTTAGTCGTATGTTGTTTAACGATTACGTACGTCCCGACAAAGACAATCGCCAGTGTGAGGGCGAAGATCAGAGTAGATTGCAGGGTAAGTTTAAAACGAAGTCTCATGGGTACTAAAACCAGATCACTACAGGCTTGCTTTTAATTTTTACAGGGCTGATTCGCTGTGTTTTTCAAACAAATATCCGCGGCCTTTAATCGTCTGAATAAACTTGGTTTCATACCCTTTATCCAGCTTATTTCTCAGGTAATTGATGTACACATCGACGACGTTGGTATTCGTATCAAAATTCAGGTCCCAGGCTGCTTCGGCTATTTCTGCCCGCGTAACCACGCGTTCTTTATTTTGCATGAAGAATAAAAGTAACTTGAATTCGCGGGGCGATAAGGTAATTTCCGTATCGCCGCGTTTCACGATGTGCCGATCCAGATTAATGGTCAAATCATGATACACATACTGATCAAAATTTCCTTTTTCGAACGACTTCCGGCGTAACTGAGCATTGATTCGGGCGATCAGCTCCAGAAAGTTGAAGGGTTTTCCTAAGTAATCATCCGCACCTGCTTCCAGTCCCTGAATTTTTTCTTCGGGGGTATTCAACGCACTCAGCATGATCACGGGAACGTTGATTTCGCGGCGGCGAATGGTCCGGCACACATCAAAACCATCCAGATCCGGTAGCATAATGTCCAGAATGATGGCATCATACTCCTGATGCATACATTCTTCAATGGCCTCATATCCCTTCTCCACGTGCTTAACCTGAAACAGCTTTTCCCGAAGCCCCTTTTCCACAAACGAAGCTACCCGGCTGTCATCCTCTACCAACAGAATTTTAGACATATGAATTGAATATTTTCTTCCGATGACGGATGCTTGAAAGACAAATGTAGGTTTCTATTGTTCAAATCAGGGCATACACGTTCACGGCCTGACCCTCCTCTTCATCCTTTAACGAATTTTCGGCATGCAACGTTTGAGAAAAGGCTTACGTCTTTTACCTAAACGTAAAAATCTTTACCATGAAACGTTATCTACCCCTTCCATTATTTCTGCTTATGGCTGGTTCGCTGGCCGCTCAGTCCAGTCAGGATGAGCCTTATCAAACGAAGACCTTCACGGGTAATCTTTCCGACATTCGGGTGGATGTTTCCGGGGGCAGTATTCAGGTACATGGAGGTAAGGACCGGGACGTAAAAGTGGAAATGTACGTCACTCTTAATAACTGGCCTGCCAACAAAATTGATAAAGCAGAAATCGAAAAACGTCTGAATGACTATGAATTAGTAATGAAAACAGAAGGCTCTTCTGTTATTCTATCGTCACGCCGTAAAGCAGAGGTAAACTGGGACTCCAAACGTTCCGTCAATGTTTCGTTCAAGGTTTTCACTCCGCAGAATTTCACTACCAATCTAAAAACCAGCGGCGGTAGCATTCGTTTGGCGAATCTGAACGGTTCCCAGCAGTTTCAAACCAGCGGCGGTAGCCTGCACATGACCGAGGTTTCCGGAAAAATTCAGGGACGCACCAGCGGCGGTAGCATTCACCTGGAAAAATGCCGGGACGAAATGGATCTGCAAACGTCGGGAGGCAGTATTCACGCCGAAGAACTGGTGGGAAAAATCAGTCTTAAAACGTCCGGCGGAAGTCTGCGTTTAAACCACCTCGACGGTATTATCGAAGCAACCACCAGTGGAGGCAGTATTAACGGCGAAGACATTGCGGGTGAGTTACACACGCGAACCTCCGGCGGCAGTATCCGACTGTCGGAAATGACGGCTGCACTGGACGCGGAAAGCAGTGCGGGTAGTGTGGATGTAGAAGTCAAAAAACTGAATAAGTATCTGAAGTTACGGTCTTCGTCGGGTAGCGTCAGGGTTCGGCTGTCCGAAAAACCCGGCGTTGATCTGGCGATCCGGGGCAATCGGGTGAAGTTTCCTCTGGCCGGGTTTCGCGGGGAAGCCGATGAATATCACGTCAATGGATCGCTCAACGGGGGTGGCGTCCCGGTAACCATCACGGCTACGAACAACGTTTCGATTCAGTAAGAATTCTGCTTTATTTGATGTCCGAAAGCGTACACTAAGTTGTACGTTTTCGGACATATTTATTTCATAACTAGTTGATTATTAATCAATTTTACAATAAATGAACGTTTGGCACAGCTTTAGAAATTAAAGAAACCAAACAGCTTTATCATGATTGTACTGAACGACATTGAACGATATTTTCAGAACGGTTTTACCAAGACCTATATTCTTCGCCACGTTTCTACGGAAATCAAAGCCGGTGAATTTGTGAGTATCATGGGGCCTTCCGGAGCCGGAAAATCTACCTTACTCAACATCATTGGCCTGCTGGACCAGCCTACTTCCGGCGAATATTTATTCCTGGATCAACCCGTTCAGAAATTAAGCGAGAAAAAACGCTCGGAGTTATATAAAGCCTACATCGGTTTCGTATTTCAGGCCTACCATTTAATTGACGAGCTAACCGTTTACGAAAACCTGGAGACCCCTCTGCTTTACAAAAACGTACCCAGTTCTGAACGCAAAAGTCGCATTGCTGACATTCTGGATCGCTTCAACATGGTGGCCAAGAAAGACCTTTTCCCCAATCAGCTTTCCGGCGGACAGCAGCAACTGGTCGGCATTGCCCGAGCTCTGATCGGTCAGCCTAAAATCATTCTTGCCGATGAACCCACGGGTAACCTCCAGTCGGCTCAGGCGGAAGAAATCATGCAGATTTTCAAGCAGTTGAATCAGGAAGGCATCACGATCATTCAGGTAACGCACTCCGAAAAAAATGCTTCTTACGGCAATCGGATTCTTCACCTAAACGATGGCAAAATCGTTGAAGACGTTCGGGTTGAATCTGTAGTGTAACCTAACCTTTCCCCGTTTACCGAAAGCCAGTCAAACGTATGAAAAAGCTTATTCTCGGAGGTTTTCTGCTCCTTAGCGGTATGCTACAGGCTCAGACTCCTATGACTCTCAAAGAAGCCGTCGGCACGGCAATCCGTAATAACCTCAACGTTCGTCAGAATGAATTGAGCCTTGAAACGAGCCATAACAACCTGACTCAGTCGAAGTTAGCACTTCTTCCATCCGCTCAGGCCAATGCCTCGCAATCGCTCAACTATGGTCGAAGCATTGACCCTTATACGAACGTATACGTCAATCAGCAACTCAATGCCTCTAACTTTAGTATGTCAGCGGGCCTGGTTCTTTACAACGGACTCTTCTATCGCAATACCATTCGTCAGAACAATTTGTTGTTAAAAGCAAGCGAGCAGGACGTTCAGCAGGCTAAGGATGTTATTACCATCAATACCATTCTGGCCTACCTGCAGGTGCTGAGCAGTGAAGATCAGGTTAATCTGGCCACCCAGCAACTGGACGCTTCCAAAATGCAACTGGAACGTACCGCTGAGTTGGTAAAGGCCGGAAACCTGGCTCCCGCCGACGAATATACCCTGGCCTCTCAGGTCGCTACCGATCAATTGAATCTGGTCACGGCTCAGGGACAACTGAAACTGAACCGCCTCACCTTCTGGCAAACGCTCAATAGTCCACAAACGCCGCTGGATTTCAAGCTGGAACGCTTAACCCCTGAAGGCGAAATGGGCTACGAAACGTCAGCGTCTAAAATTTATGAAGCAGCCGATCAGAACCTGGCCATGATTAAAGCGGCTAAATACCGGGTTTTGAGTTTCGATCAGGCCATCCGGGCTCAGAAGGGACTGCTGGTACCTCAGCTTTCTCTGAATTCGTTCATCAGTACACGTTATTCCTCCACGGCTGCCATCAATTATGGCGAGCAGTTGGGTAATAACTTCAACCGAAACTTTTCACTGGATTTGTCCATTCCCATTTTCCGAAGCTGGATTTATAAAAACCGGATTCAGAATGCTATTGTGGATAAGAAAAAAGCGGAGGTTCAGGTACAAAGTGTGCAGGTACAGGTAAAGCAGGGCATTGAGCAGGCGTACGCCAATCTGGAAGTAGCCAAGATGCGGTACGATGCCCTGGAGGGACAGGTAGTCAGTTTTTCCGAAACTCTGGCTTCCGCAGAAAGTCGTTTTCAGGCCGGTACGCTGAACGTAGTTGAATACAACATCGCTAAAACCAACCTCGACCGGGCTCGCTTAAATCAGGTTCAGGCTCGTTACGATTACCTGTTCCGGGTAAAGATTCTGGATTACTACCAGGGCAAGAACCTGTTTATTGATTAATGGGGTCCTATAATTCCCAAACCGTTGGATTCTGATGACGACGCAGGTGTTTGCTGAAGTTCATCCAGAAAGCCATGATCAGATAAAGAACCAGCGGGGAGCCCATAGTCAGGCAGGAAGTGTAGATAAAATAAATTCGAATGCTGCTCGCAGAAATCCCTAAACGTTCTCCCACTAGCGAGCAAACTCCAAATGCCTGATTTTCAAGAATATATCGAAAGCGATTCATGGTTGGACGGTTGTTTTGCGTTCGAAATTAGCGATCTGAAATGATTCCGAAAAATTCATTCCAGCATTTAACAAAAAATTTTTTTGACCAAACTGTATAAACCCTAAAAATTTCTTTTTTATTTCGGGTAAATCTTCCGTTTCAATATTTAATTTGTTATGAACACAGGTACAGTTAAGTTTTACAACGAAAGCAAAGGCTTCGGTTTCATCGTTGACGATGCCACGGGACAGGACATCTTCGTTCACGTCACTGGATTGAATGGTTTGCAGATCCGTCAGGACGATCGCGTTTCTTACGAAACGATCAGCGGCAAAAAAGGCGTGAACGCAGTGAACGTTCAGAAATTATCTTAATCCCTTAAGTTTTTTCTAAACTCCGGTCCCGGACTCTTCTGAGTTCGGGATTTCCTTTTCAGGACTTTCTCTACAGTCAGTCGAGTTAGGATAAAGCAAAGGTTACCATTAAAAACCTGAATTCTTTCCCCTTTTGGTTAATTAATTGTGAAGGTTAGGAATGCGTCCCTGCCGGGGCTCTATTTTTTCCGGATTAAGTTTACTGTGCAACCGTACCAAAACCCTGGAGATCAGGCCTAAAAAAAGCGGAGAACCTAGAACGCCGGTCCCCGCTTCGTTTATCTGACAGGTTAGCTGAATAAACAGCCCAATGGACTAAACCCAGCTTTTCACTTCGTCCAGACTTGGCATTTTCGCTTCAATTTTCAGCTTTTTACGCAAGCCCCCTAAATCATTAAATACCTTATTGGGGTTAGCTCCTTTTAAGGCTTCTACCGTCAGGAAACCCATTTTCTGGATCGCAGGTACCCATTCAGCCGGGATACCAGCCGCCACGTAATCAGCTTCGGTAGCAACTTCCACTTTTTTCTCAGCCCGCATCTGGGGGAAAAATAATACTTCCTGAATGCTGGCGTTGTTGGTCATCATCATCGTCAGACGGTCAATACCAAAGCCGATCCCTGCGGTTGGAGGCATACCGTATTCCAGCGAACGAATGAAATCTTCATCCAGTGCCATCGCTTCTTCGTCTCCGCGTTCAGCCAGACGTAACTGATCTTCAAAACGCTCCCGCTGATCAATGGGATCATTCAGCTCCGAATACGCATTGGCTATTTCTTTTCCATTGACATAGATCTCAAAACGTTCTACCAGACCGGGTTTCGAGCGGTGTTTCTTGGTCAGAGGAGACATTTCCAGCGGATAATCCGTAATGAACGTAGGCTGAATCAGATTGCTTTCTACAGTCTCGCCGAAGATTTCGTCAATCAGTTTACCTTTACCCATCGAAGCATCCACTTCAATGCCTAACTTCTTGGCTTCTTCCAGTAATTCTGCTTCATTGAGAGCATCTACATCGATACCCGTCTGTTTCTGAATCGCTTCAGAGATGGTCATTCGCGTATAAGGCCCCTGGAAATCAACCACGTTATCACCAATCTGAACTTTCGTCTGTCCATTAGTAGCTAGGGCTACTTTCTCCAGAATTTCTTCGGTGATATCCATCATCCAGTCGTAGTCTTTGTACGCTACGTAGAATTCCAGCGAGGTGTACTCGGGATTGTGAGTGCGGTCCATCCCCTCGTTACGGAACATTTTACCGAACTCGTATACGCCTTCAAACCCACCCACAATCAGGCGTTTCAGGTATAACTCATTGGCAATCCGCAGATACAGGGGCATATCCAGCGTATTGTGGTGCGTCTTAAACGGACGGGCCGCGGCTCCACCGTGAATGGGTTGCAATACGGGCGTTTCTACTTCCAGCCAGCCGCGATCATCAAAAATCCGACGCATGGTTGAAATGATTTTAGCCCGCTTTACGAATATATCTTTTACCTCGGGGTTCACAATCAGATCCACGTACCGTTGCCGATACCGTAACTCCGGGTCCGTAAAGCCATCGTAAGTGTTTCCTTCTTCGTCCCGTTTTACAATGGGTAGAGGCCGGAGTGATTTCGTTAGAATGGTAAATTCCTGAACGTGGATGGAAACCTCCCCCGTCTGGGTCGTGAAGACATATCCTTTCACGCCCACGATGTCTCCAATATCCAGTAATTTCTTGAATACGGTGTTATACAGCGTCTTATCTTCACCGGGACACAAATCGTCGCGACGGAAGTAGAGCTGAATACGCCCGGTAGAATCCTGAAGTTCAGCAAAGCTGGCTGAACCCATAATCCGGAAACTCATCAGACGCCCGGCGATGGACACCGTTTTATAATCAGTCTTGTTGCGGTCGTAGTTCTGATGGATATCGGCTGCGGTTACATTTACTTCGTAACCATCAGCGGGATAGGGGTCAATGCCCAATCGGTATAGTTCTTCCCGTTTCTGCCGACGGAGTAATTCTTGTTCAGAAAGTTGCATGTTCTCTAATTGCCCCACACGGAGGCCGTTAACAATGTGCTCATCGCATGGATGAAATGCAAAAATAACTATTGACCGCTGGTCTATCGACATAACCTTTGGCTCAATTTTAAGGTTTTATTGTTTCCATTGCGTTTAACTATCCATTAGATTTGTAATAAGACCTTCCTGAAACGTCATTTGGACGCAATCTGGGAATTTTTACATAAGGACGAGACATGCAGCGACTGACCCAAACGCAACGACAGACTCTGAAATTTTCACCCCTCCAGATTCAGATGTTGAATTTGTTGGGATTAAATACACTTGAGCTGGAACAAAAGATCAAGGATGAGCTGGAAGAAAACCCGGTTTTAGAAGAGGGGGCGGAAGCTTCGGAAACCGCTGAAGAAGGGGCCGATGCTTCCGATGAGTTCCAGACGGATGCCAATGATCTTCCTACCGATGACTTCCGGGATTGGGATGAATTCGCCGATGATGATATTCCTGAATATAAAACCCGTTCGGATAATTTTGCGGCCGATGAAGATTACTACACCTCCCCTATTGTGCAGCAGAATACCTGGCGGGATGAACTGAAAGAACAGGTAGGAACCTTGGATTTAACGGAACGCCAGCGGTTAATCGCCGATTTCATTGTGGATTCACTCGATGACGATGGTTTTCTGAAATACGATGCCTATAACCTGGCCGATGATATCAGTTTTACTAACAATTTGTGGGTAGAAGAGGCAGAAATCGAGGAAATTCTTCCCCTGATCCGGGCTTTGGAACCCGCCGGAATTGCCGCCCGTGATCTTCAGGACTGCCTGCTTCTTCAACTGGAACGTAAACCGCACACGCTCGAAAATCAGTTAAGCATGGATGTGGTTCGCAAGCACATGCACGAACTGGCCGGGCGTAACTATGAGAAGATCATGCGGATCATGGATCTGGATAACGATCAGTTAAAAGAAGTTCTGTCTATCATTGCCCACCTGAACCCAAAACCCATTGTAGGCGGTCAGAACAGCAGCATGGTGGTTAACGAAAATATTCTCCCGGAGTATTTTGTCACTAATGACGGCGGACATTTTGAAGTAAATCTCAACGGAAGAGATTTGCCGAGCATCCGGTTGAATAAATCAGTCATTGAAATGGCTGAGTCCCGTAATAAAAGCGACCGGGCGACCTCGCAGTTTGTTAAAAGTAAATTAGCTTCTGCCCGCTGGTTTATTGATGCTCTGAAGCAACGGGAGCAAACGATGCTCAATACGATGCGTGCCATTATTGAGTTTCAGAAAGATTACTTTCTGACGGGAGACGTTCGCCAGCTAAAACCCATGATTCTTAAGGACATTGCCGATCGGATCGGAATGGACATTTCAACCATTTCCCGGGTTACCTCAGGAAAGTACGCTCAAACGCCCTTTGGTATCATTCACCTCAAAGATCTATTTACCGAAGGGGTGAAAAACGAGGAAGGCGAAGAAGTCTCTAATCGGGAAATTCAACAGGCTATCGTAGAGATTATCGAGAAAGAGGACAAGCAATCACCTTACACTGATCAGCAGATTCAGGAAGTTCTGGCGGAAAAAGGGTATCCGGTGGCTCGACGTACGGTTGCCAAATACCGAGAGCAACTGAACATTCCGATTGCAAAAATTCGCAGAGAATTATAGGCAATGTTGAATGAGTGAAGGACAGAATGAATGAATAAAAAGCGAGGAACTGGCTGGTAACCAGTTCCTCGCTTTTTTTAGGATAGATCAAAGTAGGTTCAGTCGTACACTAGGCATAGATAGTATCACTCATCTGCGTATTTGAAATATCCAGCTTAGATGATTAATCAATTTCTAACCCTATTCATTCATTCTATCCTTCACCCATCCAACATTAAAAAAGGCCCTGCTATTGCTAGCAGAGCCTTTTTGTTAGGTATCGAATAAGACTAGTTTCTTCTTCTAGGCTTACCTTTTTTAGCCTTACGGCCTTCTTGTTCGATGATACGTTGTTTCTCTTCTTCCGTAATCTGACGAATACTGGTTTTAGAGATGATGTATTTACCTTTCGAACGAGTGATGTTTACCTGGTAATCACCTAAGTGACGAACCACTTCACCTTTCGAGTTCACCTCGTCGATTTCGTAGATAGCTTTGAAGTATTTAGGACGCTTCATCTCAGCTACCAGTGCATCGAATTGAGATGGTACTGCGATTTCGATATCGTCTTTCATTTCTTCGAAAGCGTTCAGTTTCGCTTGTTCCAGCTCAGCTGTGTACGTTCCGTAAAGAGTACGTTTGCGATACGTTCCGCTTGCTTGACGAGTTCCGTCACAGTAGCAGTAGCATTGTACGGAATCACGTCCAACTACTGTAGAGTAGTAAGCAGAAACTTCAACTAAACGGTGACGGAAACGAGTTTTCTCAGCAACAGGAGCTACTACTGGTTTCTCGAAACCGAAGCTAGCCGTAGCTACTTCAGAGATACAACGACCGCATTTGTTATCACGCTCCGAGTGAACGGTTACGTAATACATTGTCGTTTCGCCTAACATGTTGTTAGCCCATTTCAGATCTTCTGGCCAGTCGAAGCTTCTTTCAGATGTGTTTTTCAGCGTGTAAACGATTTCATCTGCGTTAGGAGACTTCTTGTGAACGTTAACAGTGTACGTTTCACCAGGCTGAGAACTTCCGCTTTCCCAAGAGATTTTAGGATATACGGTGAAAGGAACCGTTGAATCAACCATAGTGGTTAAACCGTTGATCTTCTGGTCACCCAACATAACGGTAGGATTCGTAGGAGCTACGCAAGTAGGACACTCCGCTGGAGCAACTTTAACCAGTTCCGTACGGTTGAAGGATTTCTTCAGAGATAACTGAAGTGCCCAGCCACCATGCTTACGCTGGAATTCGTAAATACGAGCTACGTTTCCGCTGTAGTCACCACGAGTGAAGTAATCTACTTTCGTATAGAAACCGCTGATCTGACCGCCGCCATACCAGTTGTTACCTAAGGGGAAGTACGCACCAATGTGGCCTCTGATACCTGGGTGAACCAGGTTGTCAGTTGGGTGGAACATCGTTAACAGGCTGTTCGTTCTAGTGTCAATTGCACCAATAACGGCAGATTCTGTACGGAATACACCTACGCGAGCAGCAGCCTCAATGAAGCTACTTTGTGGTTTTTTGGTCAGATCGTAAGAGATCACAGGACCTACTACTAAGAAGTAATCTTCAGAACGACGCTTTCTCAGATCCATCGCGTCGCGAGGAACATCTGGGTGTGCATTGTAAAGAAAATCCTTGTAAGTACCACGAACGAAGAAGGTCTGCCATCCTAATTCAGCACCTAAACCGAATTTGAAACGGTTTTCAGGTTTGAAGAAGTAATCAGCTCCAACAGCTACATTTAAGCCAAAACCGTTGAAGAGTGATTTGTCACGAGGATCATTGAAGGTTCCATCCCAAGTTCCGCAGTACGCAATACCAGGTCCGAACGGAAGAGATATACGCCAGGGTGATTTGCTTAAAACAGGAAAGTAAGTTACGGTATCACAGGCACTCAGGGTGTCTGCGTTTACCATAGTGATTGTAGACTGATTTTTAAGAGCCTGTTTTCTCCACTCACGCAAGCTGATACGATCATTCTTGGTAGTAGTAGGATTCGACTGAGCTGTGGCTTTGAATTGGGTTGAACAAAATAAGATTGCTAAAATTCCCCACCCCATGCACAACGAGCGGTAGATACTTCTCATAGTTTGTGTGTTTTTGTTTGATAAGTCGCTAAACAACAGCAATGAAGTACTTTCTCAAATATACGGAGAAATTTCACATTCAGTTCCACAAAGTAAACTAAGGAAAACCGACAATGTTTAATTAAATACAATATTTCTCTGAGAAAAATCTTCAGACTATTTTCTATAATAACCGTGCCAGTATTATAAGTAATTCAGGATGAGCTATTTTTTTAGTTGAATTGTATTAGGCACCTATTAAATTAAAAACCAGTACTTAAGCGAGTTAATGCTAAAGTACTGGTTTAATATTCGGTGAATTATTCTTTTGTACCCATCTCAGCCGCAAAATATTCCCGGTTCATGCGGGCAATATTTTCCATACTGATTCCTTTGGGACACTCCGCCGCACAGGCACCCGTGTTGGTACAGGCCCCAAATCCTTCCTCATCCATTTGGGCAATCATCTTCTTAGCACGGGCCGCACTCTCTGCCTGTCCCTGCGGTAATAACGCCAGCTGAGAAATTTTAGCTGATGTAAATAACATCGCTGAGGCATTTTTACAAGCAGCTACGCAGGCTCCACAACCGATACACGCTGCGGCCATGAAAGAGGCATCCGCATTTTCCTTCGGTACAGGAATGGAGTTGGCATCCTGGGCATTCCCCGTATTTACGGAAATAAAGCCACCCGCTGAGATGATCCGGTCAAACGAGCCACGATCCGTTACTAAGTCTTTAATAACGGGGAACGCCTGTGCCCGCCAGGGTTCTACCACGATGGTGTCTCCATCTTTGAAGCTACGCATGTGCAGCTGACAGGTGGTTACGCCTTGCAGGGGTCCATGAGGACGGCCATTGATGTACATGGAGCAGGCTCCACAAATTCCCTCACGGCAATCGTGATCAAAGGCTACTGGTTCTTTTCCTTCAACAATTAACTGTTCATTCAATACGTCGAACATTTCAAGGAACGACATATCTTCTGAAATACCAGAAAGCTTGTATGATTCCATACGGCCTTCTGTTCTGCTATTTTTTTGACGCCACACCTGGAGCGTCAGATTCATGTTACCTTCCATTGTTTCGTTAACTTTCTGTTAACCAGATTATTTGTAGGAACGCTGAGCAATCTTAATGTTTTCGTAGTTGAGTTCTTCTCTGTGAAGTTCCCACGCCGATTCTCCCTGATATTCCCAGGCGGATACGTACATATATCCTTCGTCGTCACGTTTGGCTTCGCCTTCTTCCGTTTGATACTCTTCGCGGAAGTGGCCACCACAGGATTCGTTACGATCCAGAGCATCCAGACACATTAGCTCTCCTAATTCAATGAAATCAGCTACACGGTTGGCTTTATCCAGTTCAGGATTAAACTCGTCCGCGTCGCCCATTACTTTCACATTCGACCAGAATTCTTTCTTCAGAGCTCTGATTTCCTGGATAGCTTCTTTCAAACCCTGCTCATTACGAGCCATTCCGCACTTGTCCCACATGATCTTACCTAACTCTTTGTGGTAAGCTTCAGGTGACTTCGTGCCCTTGATGGTCAGCAGTTTAGTAATCCGGTCTTTTACTTCTTTCTCTGCCTGTACGAAAGCGGGGTGATCCGTAGAGATCGCCTTCGTCCGGATTTCGTTGGCCAGGTAAGCACCGATCGTGTAAGGAATAACGAAGTAACCATCCGCCAGTCCCTGCATCAGAGCAGAAGCTCCCAGGCGGTTGGCACCGTGGTCAGAGAAGTTAGCTTCGCCCAGGGCGTACAAACCAGGAACGGTTGTCATCAGGTTATAATCTACCCAAAGGCCACCCATGGTATAGTGAACGGCAGGATAGATACGCATAGGCACGACGTAGGGATCTTCGCCCGTAATCTGCTTATACATATCGAAAAGGTTACCGTATTTTTCTTTAACAACGGCTTTTCCCAATTCCAGAATCTGATCATGGGAAGCATTGTGAATACCTCTTTTGTTGACCTCTCCTTTACCATAACGCTCGTAAGCAGCGTAGTAATCCAGGTAAACGGCCATTTTGGAAGTACCTACCCCGTAGCCCGCATCGCAACGCTCTTTCGCTGCCCGGCTCGCGATGTCGCGGGGAACCAGGTTACCAAACGCAGGATAACGACGCTCCAGGTAATAATCACGCTCGTCTTCAGGAATCTGATCGGCGGGACGATTGTCATTCTGCTTTTTAGGAACCCAGATCCGACCATCGTTACGCAGGGATTCTGACATCAGCGTCAGTTTCGACTGGTGATCGCCGGATACGGGAATACAGGTGGGGTGAATTTGGGTAAAACAGGGGTTACCAAAGAAAGCACCTTTGCGGTGAGCTTTCCAGGCAGCCGTCACGTTAGAGCCCATGGCATTCGTCGACAGATAGAATACGTTCCCGTATCCTCCCGTACAAAGTAAGACCGCGTGACCGAAATGACGCTCCAGTTCTCCGGTTACCAGGTTACGGGCAATAATACCGCGACATTTGTCATCAATCATAACAATGTCGAGCATTTCATGACGCGTGTACATTTCAACCGTACCCGCCCCTACCTGACGCTGTAAGCCAGAGTAAGCACCCAGCAATAATTGCTGACCCGTTTGACCAGCGGCGTAGAAGGTCCGCTGTACCTGCGTTCCACCGAAGGAACGGTTTGATAATAATCCACCGTATTCACGGGCGAAAGGCACGCCAGCGGCTACGCACTGGTCAATGATATTACCGGAAACTTCAGCCAGACGATATACGTTAGCTTCGCGGGCCCGGTAATCCCCTCCTTTAATGGTATCGTAGAACAAACGGTACACCGAGTCACCATCGTTCTGATAGTTTTTAGCAGCGTTGATCCCACCCTGAGCCGCAATTGAGTGAGCCCGGCGGGCAGAGTCCTGGAAGCAGAACGCTTTTACTTTATAACCTAGTTCGGCTAATGTTGAAGCAGCCGAAGCTCCGGCTAAGCCCGTACCAATGATGATAACTTCAATGTTACGTTTGTTGGCAGGGTTAACGAGCGGTACAGTCGAGCGGTATTTCGTCCACTTCGATTCCAACGGCCCGTCGGGTATTTTGGCATCCAATTTAGGTGATGTTGCCATGGAATTAGTTCAGTTTATATACTCCGGAAAAACGCTCCGGTCTGAGTTCTAAAGGAATCGATGTTCAGCAGCTAAAAAATTAAGCTCCTAAACTCTTAATGTAGAAATAAACAGGCATGGCGGCAAATGCCAGAGGAATCCCGATACCAAACACCCAGACACCCACGAAACGGATGAGAGGATTGTATTTGGGGTGATTCCAGCCCAGGGTTTGGAACGCACTCTGGAAACCGTGCACCAGGTGATACGCCAACGCCCACATGCCTAACAGGTAAAAGGCTACCAGCAAAGGATTTGCAAAAGCGGCTTTGGTTTCGGCGTAAAGATCTTTTACAATCGTCACACGCGTTTGCGTGTCTTCCCGTACGAACTCTTCCATTTTACCTTGAATGGCTGGTCCGTTGTAGGCCGAAGAAGTGACCGTACCCGTTGCCAGACTTTGCTCGTATTGACGGTAAGGTACTTCGCCAAACTTGTACTGCCACCAGAAATCGTGCATGTGCACGACAATGTAAAGCAGCAGAACCGTTCCGAGAATAGCCATGTTACGGCTAGCCCAGGAGCTCTGGTTACGTACCACTACGTAACGCTGAGGACCGCGGGCTTTACGGTTCTTGGCCGCCAGCAACAATCCATCAATGGCGTGCAGGAGAATAAACGCGTAGAGACCGTAGGATACGACTTTAATCGGAGGGAATGTCGTCATGAAAACGGCATACTTGTTAAAGCCTAATCCTTCATCGCTATGGAACAATTGAAAGTTACCGCTCACGTGTACAATGAGGAAGACGCTTAAGAAAAGCCCCGTCAAAGACATGATAAGCTTGCGGCCCAGCGTACTAGAAAAAGTTTGTGTGACCCAGGACATCGTTTTTTTGACTCGAAGAACAGTTAAAAATGCAGGGAACTATCCCTAATTAGCCCTCAAAACTACGGCACAAACGGTGGCCTGCCAAAGTGCAATATTGATTTTTTGCTAATTAAAAATACCTTTTGCCTCTGAAAAGCGTTCAGATGATGAAATTGACACGTAACCTCTCCACATCATGCCTTATTTTTCTATGCTTTCCTCAGGGATAATTTGCCCATTCAGAAAACCTATATGTACTTGAAAAAGTTTGTATAATGGGAGCCAGAATAAGAATAAAGCTCTTCTTTCTTTAAGTCTTTATTAGCTCGCCGGAAGCTTTACCTTTGTCCCGACTTGTTGCTGAAGTCTTTTCCAGTTTGTACCCCTTTATCCTAGTATCCGTATCGATCGTGATTATACCTGCGTAGTATGAGAACCCTTTACCGTCTATTTGTATTACTGGCCTTTATCATGTGTGGTCTTGCTCACTCGGCCTGGGCAACGCACGTGCGGGCCGGTGAAATTACTTCCCGCCGTACGTCCGCTAATTCCCTCACGTACGAGTTAACCTTAACTATTTATTGCGACTGGGAAAGGGGTCAGGATGCTACCGTTGGTACGGCTGGCTCCGGCGTTAATTTCTGTTTTGGAGATGGCACTCCCGTTCAGAACGCTCCCCTGTTTACGCAGGGTCTACCTAATGGAGGTATTGTGGACGTAGGAAACGGCACCCGCCGACTCATTTTCAAAACCATTCACACCTTTAATGCCCCTAATACTTATACCGTCTCCGTAGGGATTGATAACCGGAATGCGGGGACGATTAATATTACCAATAATCTTTCGGATCGGTATCCTTTCTACGTTGAGTCCACACTCGCCATTAACTCTTTTCTGGGTCTGAACAGCACGCCTGTCATGCTGAACCCTCCGGTGGACTTCAATGCCTGCGTGGGTCAGCGTTACATTCACAATCCTAATGCAGTAGATGCCGACGGAGACAGCTTAGCCTACCGCGTGACCCAGAACAAATCGGCCAACGTAGGAGAATCCTGCCGCGGCTTTGTTATTCCCAGTATCGTTTATCCGCATTTGGTACCGGGCTGTAATGCCCAGAACGAAGCGGGTACCGGAGCAGCTACCTATTCCATTAACGCCACTACGGGTGATTTAATCTGGGATGCTCCCCGGTGCGTGGGACAATATAACCTGGCTTTTATTATCGAAGAATGGCGGAATGGCGTAAAAATCGGTGAAATCACCCGGGATATGCAGATTACCGTTCGGGATTGTCAGAATAAGCGTCCGACCATCGAAGTTCCGGAAGAAATCTGCGTGGAAGCGGGCAAGCCCGTTAACTTCACGGTTCGTGCTACCGATCCTGATAATAACCGCGTGGTGATCTCCTCAACGGGTCCTGTGTATCAGCAGAATCCTGCTCTCATCGCGGCTCCCTTTGCTACATTCGCCGTTCCTTCGGCCAGTCAGGCTTCTCCCGGTACGGGCACCTTTAGCTGGCAAACCAGCTGCGACCACATCCGGGGTTTGCCTTACGAAGTCTTATTTAAAGTAGCCGATCAGCCAGGGTCCGTACAGCCTTATCTGGTGGATAGTAAAACCGTCAAGATTCGGGTGGTAGCTCCCGCTCCTACCAATCTACAGGCGGTGGCCAATGGTAACAGCTATAACCTAACCTGGAACAGCTACCCCTGCCAGCTTCCCGGTGCTCAGATCGTCATTTACCGAAAAGTGGGATGCAGTAACCTCACGCCTAACCTCTGTAGCCCCGGAGCCCCTCCGGGATATACTGAAGTCGCCCGCGTTCCGGTTACACAAACCTCTTATACGGACAACTCGTCGACTTTGCGTCCTAACACCACGTACAGTTACCGAATCGGCGTTTCGTTTCCCGGAGCTAATAACCTGACTCGTTTCAGCAGTACGTTCTCGAACGAATCCTGCCAGGCATTACCGAAACAGGCCTTATACATCACCAACGTAACGGTGGATCAGACCAGCACCACTACTGGTCAGATTACCGTGAAGTGGACACGTCCCGAAGTGGCAGGCGTCCGTGAATACCGTGTGTTCCGGGCTACGGGTTTGAATGGAACCAACTTCTCAGAGGTTCGCAGAATTCAGACCAACCTTTCCGCTCCTAAAACAAACGATACCATATACGTGGATCAAAACCTGAATACGGAGGCGAATGCCTATCGGTATCGGGTTGACTTATACACGACGGCGGGGGTGCGTTCGGATTCTTCTCAGGCGGCCAGCAGTGTACGCCTCAGTGGTACGGGTCAGTCCCGCTCGGTTCAGCTCAGCTGGCAGGCTAATGTTCCCTGGAGCAATAACAATCAGACGCACCGCATTTATAGAGAAGGAAGAAACGGTGTGTTTAACCTCATTCAGCAGGTGGCCGTGACTTCCGGTCCTTATACCTATACCGATAACGGCCGGGATAATGTGACTTCGGATGGGGATATCAGCACCACACTTTCGGCGGATTCTGCGTATTGCTATCGCGTAGAAACGGTGGGCAGTTACAATGACAATGCCATTCATCCGGGTTTGTTGTATAATTTCTCTCAACGGATCTGCGTTACGCCTACGGATACGACCCGCCCCTGCCCGCCCACGCTCTCGCTCGATCAGCTGGACTGCTCGGCTTACGTGCAGGGAGCCTGTGAATCGGGACCTTATACCAACCGCCTGACCTGGACTGACGGTACTGGTACGAACGGACAAGTTTGCGATCCGAATATTGTCTCTTATAATATCTACTACAAACGTTACGGTGATACGGGCGATTTCGAAAAGGTTGGCGAAACCCGATCCCCCGTCCGGTCCTTTATCCACGATAAATTACCCAGCTACGCGGGATGTTATTACGTAACGGCCGTGAACCGATTCGGCATTGAGTCTCTGCCGAGCAATACGGCATGTAAAGACAACTGTCCGGATTATTCACTGCCCAACGTCATCACGCCAAACAACGACGGTAAGAACGATACCTTTGAGCCCATTCGCTGCCCCCGGTTTGTGAAAGAAGTTCGTTTCCGGGTATTCAATCGCTGGGGCGTAAAAGTGTACGAAGGAAATGACAACCCGCTGATTCAGTGGGATGGCCGCAGCAATTCCGGTAAAGAACTTTCCGTCGGAACGTACTATTACGAAGCTCTGATTACCTACGAACGTCTGAATAAAGCGGACGAAGACCGTCCGGTTGTTCTGAAAAGCTGGGTTCAGATTATGCGTTAATGACAGACTTCTCTTATCAGAAAAGGAACTGCTCCGGCGGTTCCTTTTTTTGTTAACGAACTATTCTTCTGAAGGGAATGTCTATTCTCAAAACTCTGCCCGACGATGACGGTGATTCTTTTTGACGGCGTTTGTAACTTTTGTAATTCTACTATCAATTACGTCCTTGATCACGATGGCGGCCGTCACCAGTTTGCCTCCTTACAGTCGGCCTTTGGCCAGCAGCTATTACTAAAACACCATCGCTCGCCAAACGATTTTGATACTGTGCTCCTGTACGAAGAAGGTCGTCTGTACGAAAAATCAGACGCCGTCCTGCGGATTGCCCGTCACGTGAAGGGCTGGCAATGGCTGTGGTTTTTCCGCTTCCTGCCGCTTTTTATTCGAAATGGCATCTATCAGGTGATGGCTCGAAACCGCTACTCCTGGTTCGGTAAACGCGAAAGCTGCCGACTTCCCAGCCCCGAAGAACGCTGCCGTTTTGTTGAATAAGCCCAGTTCCTCCTATTTTTGCGTTCAGAACAAACTTGTCAGTATGAAAGCTTACGTTTTCCCGGGTCAGGGATCGCAATTTTCGGGAATGGGGAAAGACCTCTATGAATCTTCTGAAGAAGCCCGTATCTTATTCGAAAAAGCAAACGATATTTTAGGTTTCCGCATAACGGATATCATGTTCAGTGGTACCGATGAGGAATTGAAGCAAACGAAAGTAACCCAACCGGCCATCTTCCTGCATTCGGTTATTCTGGCGTCCATTACACCGGATTTAAACCCTGATATGGTGGCGGGACACTCGCTGGGCGAATTCTCTGCTCTGGTTACTGCGGGCGTATTATCTTTCGAAGATGGCGTTTCGCTGGTTTCCAAACGAGCTCTGGCCATGCAGAAAGCCTGCGAAAAGACGGCATCCTCAACGATGGCCGCCGTTTTAAGCTCGCTCCCCGATGAACAGGTAGCGGGTATTTGTGAGCAGGTGATGCAGGAAACGGGTGAAATTGTAGTAGCGGCTAACTACAATTGCCCTGGTCAGCTGGTTATTTCCGGTTCTCAGGAAGGCGTTCGTCTGGCCGGAGAAAAACTGAAGGAAGCCGGAGCCAAACGAGTCTTACCTCTGCCCGTGGGAGGTGCCTTCCACTCGCCGATTATGGAACCCGCCCGTGAGGAATTGGCTGCCGCCATTGAGGTGACTCCTTTCCACACCGCAAAATTCCCCATTTATCAAAACGTAAATGCTCGACCCGCTACTCAGATTGACGCCATCAAAGCGAACCTGATTGCCCAATTAACAGCTCCGGTTCGATGGACGCAATCGGTTCAGGCGATGCGGGCGGATGGGGCTACCCTATTTGTCGAATGCGGCCCGGGCAAAGTTTTGCAGGGTTTGGTGAAAAAAATCGACGCTACTGCGGAAACCGCTGGCGTATAAAAAATTTCAAATGAAAATATCTTCGTATTCAGTGAGTTATCTGAAATGATGATTTGAATAAGAAATTATTTTCAGTAAGGACTTGACAAGGGTAAAAAAATGCCCTTATCTTTGCACCACCAAAACGGAATTGACCGATGGTGTAATGGTAACACAGGAGATTTTGGTTCTCTTATTCAGGGTTCGAATCCTTGTCGGTCAACACCAGAAAAGCCCCTCAGATTATTTCTGAGGGGCTTTTCATTGTTATTCTTCTTATTCCAGTTTTGGTTTTAGTCACAAAATGATATTGTTAAACGGAATTTTTTTCCTGATTTTTGAAAACTTCCGTTTAACAGAAAAGCCCTTCCAGATGGAAGAGCTTTTCTGTTAAACTTTTCTGTATGCTCCGGAAATTAATCCGGAGTAGTACCTCTTATCTGGTTACCCGTGGCGTAGTCGATACGGGTTTGAGACGAGGAGTCGTTTCTTTCCGGAGATACTTGTTCCAGCTATAAATCAGGGCACCGGAGAGGGCTACTACAACCCCTGCGGTTACGGGTAAGATTTTCATGACTATTTGTTTTAAAGGGTGAAGCAACGTCCTGAAACGTTGTTGATTGATACACTCTCTAAAATTCGCGTGCCAAAATTCCCTTGTGCCTTTTTATATCAAACTATCCAAACCATTGCTGACTGATCTTTCCCAGGTAGGGTGAAGTTCTGAGGCCATTTACCAGTTCCAGCAGTTCAGTTCCTACATTGGGATAAAGATTTAATCCGGAAATTTCCCGCAGCGGCTTCCAGACCACTTCCTGAGCGGTGGTTTCAGCAGGGTTTATAATTGGGATGCCTCCTACGAGCGTACCGGCAAAAACGCAGTGCAGGACGCCCTGCTTCAGTTGAGGCAAGAGTACTTCGCCCATTACCAGTAAGCCCTGCACTTCCGTTTCAATGCCCAGTTCTTCCCTTAACTCCCGAACAAGCGTCTGAGGCATCGTTTCACCGGGATCCGGATTTCCACCGGGTAACTGGAAAACATCTTCATTTCCGTATCGGTAACGGGTTAACAACACGTGTTCATTTTCAACGATCACAATCGCAGGACGTACTTTCATTTTACTGTTTTATAAGGGCAGGGACTGAACCGCATCCGTTCTTTTCAGTCCTCATTAAATACCTGAACCTATTTTCAATAGTCTAAAGTAATAAACCTTTTGGCTTAAAATCCGATTTTCCTACTAACGAACCTAAGCCCACGGCAGATTCGGCAAAAAATCCTGTGATTTTCCGTAAACTTGTATCCCAATAGAAGCCCTTTTATTCGTTACTAGCTCATCCGGCTGTCCGATTCATGCTTCAACACGCTTATACATTCTATGGCCATTTACATTAATACCCGCTCCCGAAAAGACCTGATTACGCACATCTTGCTGGTGATTGGTATTGTACTGATTTTATTCCTCGGATTCTTTTTTGTCTACCTGCCCTGGTCTACGAATCACGGGCAGAGCATTACCGTTCCTGATTTGCGTAAGGCTAATCTGGAAGACGTTAAAAACACGCTCAACGAACGAAAGCTCGACTACATCGTTTCAGACTGTACGTTTGTCCCCGGGGTGCCCCCTTTTACGGTTCTTTCCCAATATCCTTTCCCTAATTCGCTGGTCAAGGAAGGCCGCAATATTTACCTCACCGTCACCATGGCGACGGCTCCCATGATCCGGATGCCGGATCTGGTTTCGTCCAATACCAGTCTACGCAGTGCCTTGTCCCTCCTTCGCAGCGAAGGTTTGCAGGAAGGGAATATTCGTTACATTCCTGACATTGCCGAAAATGCCGTTCTGGAGCAACGCTACAATGGTCAGAAGATCGAACCCGGCACGCTGATTCCGAAAGGCTCTAAAATTGAACTGGTGGTGGGCAATGGCATTGGTAATACGGAACTTGATGTGCCCAACCTGATCGGTATTTCGCTGGATGAAGCCGAACTCATCATTAAAGGATCTGACCTTCGGGTAGGAACAGTACTCTACAAAGACGTTCCGGGAGCGGCTCGGGGTACGGTAGTAGAACAGCGTCCGGCACCCGGCATTGGTGGAAAAATTCACGTGGGTGAAATTATTGACCTCTGGATTGCGGGTAAGCCCGATATGGACACGGGTGAAGGCCCTACGGCCCCTGAAAATCCCTAGTTTTACCTCTGGCTCTGCCTCGACCCGGCAGTACATTTACTCTATGCGGATTTTACTGAAAGTAAGCTGTTTTATACTGCTTCTGCCGGGCTTTTTCTACGGCGGCAGCACGCTGGCTCAAACCCCGTTTGAGGTAGTACCCCTGACGAAAACTCAGGAAATTCCCCGCAGTTCCGGAGCCCGGACGCAGGCCCTTATGCTGCCCTTTTTCGATGATTTTTCAATCACCCGAACCGGCATTCCGGATCCGGCTTTGTGGATGCCGGGAGGGGGAACCGTGGTGAACAACACCATGACTACGACCCACCCCTCCCTGAACATCGTTACGTTTGATGGCACCCGACGTGATGGCATTCCTTATGATTTTCGCAACCAGTATGCTCAGGGCGAGGTGGACTCCCTAACTTCGCAGCCCATCAGTCTGGCTGCGTTTTCTCCCCGGGATTCCCTTTACCTCAGTTTTCAATGGTTAAGCAAGGGCCTGGGTGATCAGCCCGATTCCAATGATTCCCTGCGGGTGCAGTTTCTGAGCAATACCAATCAATGGCAAACGGTGTGGGTGGTCAGCGGCGGAGTGCGAAGGGATGACTTTTCCATGGCCATGATTCCCGTTAAAAACGCCCGTCATTTTCACGCGGGCTTTCAGTTCCGGATTCAGGCATTCGGGCGTAAGTCGGGTCCGTATGACATGTGGCACGTGGACTACGTCTATCTGAATCGCGGCAGGTTAAACCAGGATCGATACATCAAGGATGTTTCCATTCGCCGTTCCATCAGTTCGTATCTGAAGTATTACCGGGCCATGCCCCTGGCTCACTACCTGATCAATCCAGCGGCCGAAACAGCCGATACTATTTCCACGGACATCACCAATCTTTTCGATAATAACAATTTTACTACCTTACGTTTCCGGGCTCAGGAGATGACGACGAATCAGCCGATTCAGAATTATACCCAAACCATTTCGGAAAACATTCCTCAGTTGCAGTCCCAGGAAAAATTCGTTCGGCCCATGCCCCTGCCGGCTTTTGCCGGCAAAAAGGCAGTCGTCCGAACTACCTTTGATATTCTCACGACTGATGACCAGAATCCCAGTATTTCCGGCGTAGACTTACGCCGGAATGATACCCTTTCTTCCACAACCGAACTCGCCGATTATTTCGCCTATGATGACGGTACAGCGGAATACATCGCTCGACTCAATCAGAAATTCGGATACGTTGCCGTACGGTTTGTTCTAAGGAAAAACGATGTGGTCTCGGGTATTCGCATTCAGCCCGTTCGCTACGATAAGGATATTTCCTCCCAGTCGGTGGCCGTTTATATCTTCGACAATCAGCGGGATATTCCCGGAAGAACTCTTGCCCGGCAATCTTTCGTCATTAACTATCCTTCAAGTCCTAACGGGTTTATTGACATGAAATTTCAATATCCACCCGCCGTACGAGACACGTTCTGGGTGGCTTACCAGCAACTTTCGGATGATGCACTAGGCGTAGGCCTTGATAAAAACAGCAGTAAATTTTCTGATCAGATTTATTTCAACCTGGGGAATGCCTGGGTTAAAAATACCGGTCTGGAAGGGACGCTGATGATTCGGCCGGTGATGGGGGGCGAGGCCAGCGAACTGGTTACCGGCGTTGAGGAGATTCGCGAAGATCAGTTAACGATTTACCCTAACCCTACTTCCGGGCTCATCCGGTGGAATCTGAATTCATTCCGTTCGATCGAAGTGCTGGACGTTTCCGGTCGGAAATTATGGTCAAATCCCAACGCACCGGATGCTTCAGCCGATCTTTCCGGCCTTCGCAAAGGTCTTTACCTGATTCGTTTATCGAACGGCCGCCAGTCATTCGTAAAAAAATTAGTGCTTGAAAATCAGTAGTATTGATGATACTTCACTACTCAGACTAAAGCTTTCGCCCGGTAATTTCTGCTTTATCAAACATTTTGCTTGCTTTGCACTTTATACCTCTCACAGCTGTTTTGAATTTGGATCAGCCTTTTGACCGCTGATCTGATTCAACCATTAACTGACGAACAACATGGATATTTCAGTGCAGGAGCTCAAGGAACGTCTTGACAAAGGAGAAAAAATCAATCTCATCGACGTCCGCAATCCCGACGAATACGAAGAGCAAAACTTAGGTGGCCAGCTCATTCCACTGGGCGATTTACCCGATCATCTGAATGAGCTTGAGCCTTTGAAAAATGAAGAAATCATTATTCATTGCCGTTCCGGGGCCCGTTCCGGCCGTGCTCAGCAGTTTCTGGAAAGCCAGGGCTTTACTAACGTTCGTAACGTATTAGGTGGTATTCTGGCCTATAACGAACTTGAATCATAAGTCATTCTACATGAACACCCAAACACCTCTTTAGGAATGACTAAAGAGGTGTTTCCTTTCACTAATCCTATGGAACCGATCGATGCTTCAACCCTGAAACGCCGTTTGCAGGCGGGTGAACCCATTCAGATTCTGGACATTCGTACGCCGTATGAACGGGAAGATTTCTCCATCGGTGGCTTACACATCCCGCTGGATGAGTTATTACTCCGGGTTCATGATATTCCGGACAGCTGGAAGGATCAGGAAATTGTGGTCGTCTGCGGTACGGGTTTGCAAAGTGCCATTGCGGTGCGGGTCTTAACCAAGCAGGGATTTATACACATCCATAACCTGGAGGGTGGGTTGCAGGCGTATGCCGTAGCCTGATTCATTATTCGTGAACTGCCACGGCAATTTTGGAATCAGCCGTTCCGTAGTATAAAAACCACTTCTTCTTAAAGTAAACCAGCCCTTCCAGAAAGACAACGTTATTGACCTGACCGGTTAGCTCGTAAGGCTTGTCGGGAACGAAAAAGGGTTCATCCATTCGGGCTACTACCTGCGTAGGATCCTGACCATTCATGAGTACCTGACCTGCCGTATATACCAGAGCATTTTTCTTTTCTGGCATCGGACGGGCTGAGTTATAAATCAGTAAAATCCCTTTTTCGGTAATCAGAGCATAAGGCCCCGGCTCCACCAGCTGGCCGTCGAAGCGATCAGGCCTAGGACGTACAATAGGCTTGAGGGACCCATCTGCTTCCAGCAAAGGCTCCCAGTGAATTAAATCATCCGATTGGGCCAGAAACAGGTTGGTATCTCCAAAATACATCCAGAATTTACCATTCACCTTCTCGGCTACCACCTGATCCCCTTTCTGCCGGGCCACGATGGCTCCCGATTTTGACCAGGTATTCAACTGCTTGCCTTCGCCCAGAACCGGGCCGTGTTTCGTCCATTTTCTCAGGTCCGGAGAAGTGGCCAGCATCATTCGGGCCGTTTTGCCATCGTATGCCGTATAGGTCATGATGTAACCTCCCAGCGGACTTTCTACGATGCGGGGATCCTCCGTGCCGCCCTCCCATTCATACTTCTTCTGAGCATCGTTATCCGGATAAAAAACAGGCTTCGGTTCTTTCCTGAAATGCAATCCGTCGTCACTGATGGCTAATCCCAGTCTTGAAACCCCCGCGTATTTACCCAGTTTGTCTTCTGCCCGATAAATCAGGTAAACCTTCCCATCCCGAACCACAGCCGCTGGATTAAATACGTCTTTTTCTTCCCATTTCACTGGCTTTTTCCAGATCGGATCCATAAACAGTTCATCCGGCGAAGGGATCAATATGGGGTTAAGGCTGTCCACCTTTTGAAAAGGAAGTAGTGCCCAGTCATTAGTGCTTAACGAATCCTGTGCAATAGACTCATTTTTGGGGCTGGAATTCCGGCAGGACTGTACTAATAATCCGGCCAGCAGAACAAGATACAGTGGTTGATGCATGGGCTTTAAGTATAAAAATCCATTTGCAATAACACCAATAAATGCAATTTATCATTAACTTAATTCTACAAAATTCTGGTTATCCATTGGTCTAACGCTGAATTTTCCTGTAGAGTAAACTGATCTATCTGTCCGTAATCGACTTTAACTTTGAAGATATTGGCTAAGGGTATGCCCACCAAATGAGCCCAGACGCACCGCATGACTCCAGCGTGGGTAACGACTGCAATTCGCCGGTGAGACTTCAGTCTTATTTCTTCGAGAAAATCACTTACCCGACGATATACCGTTTCCAGACTTTCTCCTCCGGGGGGCTGGACTTTCACAAAATCGCTCATCCAGGCCTCTACGTGAGGGTCTGTTAAATCCTGCCACAACTGGCCTTCCCATTGGCCAAAATTGATTTCCAGTAAACGCTCGTCCGACAGGATCTCCGCACCGGGCAACTGTTCGGCCAGAATCGTGCATCTTTTTAACGGACTCGTATACACGACATCGAAAGGTTCGGAAAGCTTATCCCTGATCAGCTGGATTTGTTTTTCGTGCGTTACTTCTAACTCTACTTCCAACTGACCGTAACACAGACCTTTCGCCTGATGTACGGAAGTATGGCGAATTACAAACAAATCCATATGGCGTACAATCCCAGATAAAAGACCACTTCACTAACCTGCTGGATAGCTCCGAGGCAATCCCCGGTGTACCCTCCAATCCATTTGTTGAAAAACCAGCTCATTAAAATTTTCGTCAGATAGGTGGGCAGCACAGCCAGGATAAGCCAGTAGCTGGGTAAAAAGCAGAAGATGAGGATAGTAAACACAATGCCCGGTATTAGTCCAGCCCAGCCAATCCGGCTACTGCTGGCAGCTCCGGCTTTACTACTGGCTTCATCCCGCACATATACCTGCGTCTCCGCTGCCATCGAGGCGAGGAGCCGGCTTATGACCTGACCACTCAAAAGGGCACTCCAGATCAGGGATTGGGAGAGCGTCGAAATTTCCAGCAGAATCATGTATTTAAGACTCAAAAGCAGCCCGATTCCGACGACGCCAAACGTACCTACCCGACTATCTTTCATGATCGTCAGAATCTGTTCCCTGGTCCAGCCGCCGCCGAAGCCGTCGCACACGTCTGCAAATCCGTCTTCGTGAAAAGCTCCGGTAGTGATGATTCCGGCGGCCATACTTAAAATCAGACTGATGTTCCTGGGAAAAACCAGGGTACTACTGAAATATACCGCCAGAATGATTGCCCCCACCAATCCCCCAATCATCGGAAAGTACTTACGGGATTGCCTCATTTGTTCGGTCCCGTGCCCTACCCAGGCAGGACACGGAATCCGGGTATAAAATAGAACTGCGGTCAGAAATAAGCGTAACTCATGTATCATTCTTGTGCGGAGAAATGCCTGCTTCGTTAAAGGTGGACATTTGATTGAGAAAGGCTACAGCACTCTTCAACAAAGGATATGCCAGGGCACAACCCGTCCCCTCTCCCAATCGTAAGTTCATGCGAAGAAGCGGCTCAGCCCCTAGAAAGTCAAGCAAAAGTGCATGTCCCTGCTCGGCCGACTGATGACAGTATACGGCGTTATCCAGCACATTAGGCTGCATACGGCTGGCAATCAGCAAGGCAACGGTAGAAATAAAACCATCTATTAAAATGATCATTCCCAGGGAGCGGGCGGCCCGAATAGCTCCCACCATCTGGGCAATTTCAAACCCGCCGTAGATTTGAAGCATCTCATAGGGATCCTTCGGTGTTCCATTTTTCTGGATGGCCTGCTTCAGAACGGCCGTTTTCCGCTGAAATTGTTCGGGGTTTACGCCAGTACCTTTTCCTACGCAACTTTCAATGGCGAGGCCCGTGGCCAAACTCATCAGTACGCTTGAAGAGGAAGTATTACCAATGCCCATTTCCCCAAAACCAATCACATTACAGCCCTTCTTCTGCAACTGTTCGACGATGATTCCTCCTTTTTCCAGACAAAACTGTAGTTGCTCTGAACTCATAGCGGGACCCGTCAGGTAACTGGCGGTGCCATAGCCCGCTTTAGCATGAATAAGACCGGATTCACCGGAAAAATCAGCATTGACGCCTGCATCCACTACGTATAACTCCAGTTCGTTCTGCCGGCAGAATACGTTAATTGCGGCTCCGCCACACAGAAAGTTCAACACCATCTGATACGTTACTTCTGCCGGATAAGCACTGACGCCTTCCTGAGCGATCCCATGATCAGCCGCGAAGACTACCATGGACGGCTTTTTTAATTCCGGGCTTTCCGTTTGCTGAATGCTGGCAATCCGGAGAGCCAGATTTTCCAGCTGACCTAAAGCTCCCAAAGGCTTGGTTTTGTGGTCAATTTTATGTTGTATTTGTTTTTCGAGAGACATAAAGATCTGTTAACGCTTGGACTGACCATCACACTTTACACGGAACCTCTGATGTAGAGAACCCTAATGATTGATATAGAAACAGGGTTCAGGGCTGACCAGATGATTATTTTCGAAGAACAGAACAACCCCAGGGCTTTCGGATTCAGCCCGCTGGAAGGAAAAAATTACGCTGATAAGAGTATTCATGACTCCGCTAGTGATTGAATGGGGAGCCTTTCGCAGAAAAGTGAATAGAAGTCGTGCCGGATGAAACATCCAGTCGATCGAAATTCATTCACGGCTTTTCACCCGAAAGCTCGAAACGTATATCCGTTCAGGCAGGTCTTCTGGCTCGCTTCCTTCCCACCTCCACCTTCCCATACCTGCGTACAGTGGCTTTTGAAGATTGGTTTTGAGTTTGGAGTTTAAGGTTTTGAGTTATTTAGGCTTCCATCTGATTCCTAATAACACTAAACTCAAAACCTCCAACGCTAAACTCATCGAAACTTACAGCTACGGGGATAGCCCCGGATTTGCACCGGTGTTCCCTTTTCATTCGACGACTAGTTTTGCCGAAACCTGAAACGTGGGCAAAAGTACAGAAAATACTAATGCTGACCCGGCTTTACACCGAATCAGCATTAGGTATACCTTCGTTTGACTACGTTTGAGGAAGTGAGAAATAGTTTGAAAGGTTTGAGAAGTAAGATAGATGCGTAGGTTCTATCATTTTCAACTACTATCAAACCCCGAACGCTAACCTCTTCTAACTACATCAAACAATACTCAAACCATTTCAAACCTCATTACTCGTAACTCAGCCCATACTGCTTGAGTACTTCTTCCGGAACACCCTCCCAGTTGTTGGGCGTGTTACCTACGTAACCCAGGTCTGTGAAACCCATGCGGGTGGTATAGAAGCCCGTCAGGGTCATATCCCGCATTTTATTAAAGAACGCAACGCCCTGCGAGAACTGAGGTTTCGCTTGTTCAGGATAGGCGATGTCATCCACAATTTCAATTTGCTGGGCTTTGGTAATCTCCACAAATTTTTTGCTGAAGCGTTTGCGGCTTTCGTTATCCAGCCAGGCCAGTCCTCCGCGAAGAGGAATCTGATGAACGGGCTGATCTTTCACCATGAATTCGATGAAAGCCGGAACGCCCGCCTGCGAAGCACTCCCCGACTTCTCGTCCGCCGGCAGAATAATATCGCAGAGAACGGTCATGGTTTTCAATTCATGGGGCGTGAAAAACTTCTCCGCCATGAGCTTGGCATCCCGAATGGCTTCGGTCTTCTGTCGTCCACCGGGCACCACCAGCGGCTTTTCGGGCGGAGCCGCTATCAGATCCGTAGAAGGAACCGTAGCCATGCCCAACGATCCCAAGGCAATCGATTTAAGTGTATCGCGACGTTTCATTTTGTTAACGTTTGGGGTTTTGTGTTTAGGGTTTTGAGTCAGTATTCGCCTATGGCTAATAGTTACGCATAGTTAACCAAATCTTCTTCCAGGGTTGATGACTTACTAGACGATTGGTATCGACTTCCTTTGATATTGGATTGATTCAGATACTGCATAAGTTTTCTAATCATTCCTCCAATTTCTTCAGCCTTTTGGTATTGCTCATCGAATAATTCCTGATCTACATAGTCACGATCTAAGGCCCGATATAGTTGCGATTTAGATTCTTCCAGAGACCCTTTTGCTATAGCTAAAAAATGGACAAATTCATTTCGATTTCCTCGCCCAAACCCCTCGGCAATGTTGTCCATAATCGAGTCTGCTGACCTTCGTAACTGACGTCTGTGATCAAAATCATTCGTAAATGGCCCCTCTTTCGTCAATTCAAAAACCTGCATGGAAAAGAGCCGGGCTTTTTTCCATACCTGTAAATCTTCAAACCGCTGAATGGTCGCCATTGTCTAAACCCATTAACTCAAAACACTAAACCCAAAACTCATTTACAGATTTTTCTTCTTCACTTCATCAATGATGTAATCACTCGTTCGCATGGACATGGCCAGGATCGTCCAGGTTACGTTTTTGTCGCCTTGGGTGACGAATGGAGCGGCGTCTACTACGAACAGGTTCTTCACGTCATGACCCTGCATGAATGAGTTCAGAGCCGATTTTTTGGGATCGTTGCCCATCCGCACCGTTCCAATTTCGTGGATGATCTTTCCGGGAGCCTCTAATCCGTAGTTTTGTTCTTTTCCGGGTTTGCTGCCCAGAGCGATCCCGCCCATTTCATGAATGATCTGCTCGAAGGTATCCTGCATGTGTTTAGCCTGCTTTACCTCGTTTTCTGACCATTTGTAGTGGAAACGAAGCGTCGGAATACCGTATTTATCGACGTTATTAGGATCGATTTCGCAATAATTGCTTTCCAGAGGTATGGGTTCGCCACGACCGGCCATGCCGACGTACGCTCCGTAGAAACGACGCACATCCTCTTTCAGGCGTGAACCATATCCACCGGAGGGCTGTGTTTTTCCATCGCCATAGGCATACTTGCCATTCATGCCCTGAATGCCCATACCGAAACCGTAGCTGGGCATTCCCATGCCGCCGCCGTATTCGATGTGATACCCCCGGGGGAAATCCAGTTTTTTATTATCCATCCACCAGGGCGTATACACGTGCATACCCCCTACGCCGTCTTCGTTGTAACGTTTGCGGTTCATCAGAGCCGGAACGAACGCTGAGCGACTGGCTCCGGTGGAGTCATTCAGATACTTACCAATCACTCCGCTGGAGTTAGCCAGACCATTCGGAAAACGGGCCGACTTGGAATTCAGTAATAAACGGGCCGACTCACAGGCACTGGCCGCTACTACCACAATTTTGGCCCGAACGGTCCGTTCCTGCAGGGTTGCCGTGTCTACGTACGAGACGCCCGTGCAAAGGCCGGTCTTCTGATCCGTCAATACCTCACGAACCATTGCTCCGTTGATGAGTCGGGTATTACCCGTTTTGACTGCGGGTTTACAAAGGCAGGAGGAAGAAGAGAAATCGGCGTACGCCTGACAGGCCCGACCACACTGCGAGCAGTAAAAGCACTGACCGCGTTCGTTGTTGATGGCTTTCGTAAGAATCGCCAGCCGGGAAGGAATCACCGGAATCCCCAGGTTCTTGCCCGCTTTTTTCAGCATCAACTCGTGCAGACGAGGCTTTGGTGGCGGTAAGAAATGACCATCGGGTTCGTTGCGTAAGCCTTCTTTGGAGCCAAAAATACCGATCAGCTTATCTACCTTGTCATAGTAAGGAGAGACGTCATCGTAGGTAATCGGCCAGTCGTCACCGATGCCGGTCATGCTTCCGCGACGGAAATCATCGGGACCGAAACGAAGGGAAATCCGACCCCAGTGATTGGTACGGCCACCCAGCATCCGGCTTCGGAACCAGTGAAATTCGGTACCGGGAGCTGCCGAGTACGGTTCACCTTCGAGCTGCCAGCCACCCCAGGCGGCATCAAAGTCACCGAAAGGACGAGTGGTGCTGGCCCCACGGCGGGGCGATTCCCAGGGATTTTTTAACTGCGTAATATACTTCGGATCGGCGGGGTCATAGTAGCCTCCGGCTTCCAGTAAGCAAACTTTAGCACCCGCTTTCGATAGCTGGTAAGCCGCCATACCGCCGCCTGCTCCAGACCCAACGATAACCACGTCAAAGACTTCAGGGGCCTCCTGGATTTGATAACTGTTCATGTCAGGAAAATAGGTAAAGACTCGTTGTTATGTTTATGGTTACTCCAATTATGAATGCAACTGAATAATTTTTATTAATTATATAACTTTTTAATTAAAAACTTACGCCTTTTTAGTAACTGCTATGAATATAGATTAACTCTTTAATTAATTAAAAATTTTACGAATTAACTAAAGCTCCTTCGTTTAAGCAACCCGTAACGGAATTCCAGAGATAAATTCTTTGGCGAATGGACTCTTCTGCTACAGAAATCATCTCCTCCCATTTCTGATTGTCGTTACCGCATAATTCACGCACCATTTCTTCGGCTAAATGCCCGTGATGCCCTCCGTCTACTTCGATGTGACGCTCCAGGTAATAGCGGAATGTATCCAGCTGATTCGGGAAACGTTCGTTCAGATTACGAATCAGTTCAATGAATAACTCGGGAATCAGATCTTCCCGACCGTAGGTGAAGGCCGCCGCAATTTCATGCGGACGATTTCGCTCGATTACTGAAAAGGTATAACTCACAAAAGCTCGGGCTCCGGCGGGAATCGCCGACTGTTCCAGAGCCTGGCTTACGGGCTTTCCATTTCTTACTTCCTGAACGAATTGTTCAATGACCGAAGTATCGGCCTGGAGCTCTTTCATGGCCCGGAGGTATAACTCGTAATGACTCATCCGAACGCCATGCTGATCGACATCGCTTTCTTCACCCGTTACAATTTCATTGATCAGATACGCCGTTGAACCAGAGGCCGCGGGTACCCAGGGCACCTGCACGCAGGTAAGCTGACCTTGCAGGGCCTTCAGCAGCGACATAAAATCCCATACGGCAAACACGTGGCTTTGGGTGAAAAGCTTCAGAGCCTCCAGCGAGTTAATGTGGTTATAAACGGAATGATCAATGAGTTCCTGCCGCAGCGGATTCAGGCGGGCTTCGAGTACTTCCAGAGGATTGGTCACGATAAATCAGATTTTGGGGTACATACTTAGTAAAACGCAAAAAGGTCGGTGGCAACCCACCGACCTCCAATTAAATTTTCGCACTACTCCGCAACTCACTTCAGCAATTCTTTGCGAATAAGGATCGTCTCGAACATTTTAATGTCATGCTCTGAGTTAAAAACTTCAAAAGGAAGGTAGAGATACTGATACTTTCCCAAGTTGAAGAGATACGCATCTTTCTCTTTCCGAACCGACTGAATCATATTCCAGGGTAACTGGCCGCCTTCTTTCTTGTCGCGGTTTTTCCAGACAAAAATCTGACGGTTATCAAATTCATACACGAATTTCTCAAACATCTGCTTGTTTTGCTCGACCTGAGTGGTAGCGGTAAACTGCATCCCCCGGAAGAGAGCGAACCCCACGCCGCCGAGTACAGCCACCAGATAAATCCACCAGTTCGGGTAAACGTTCGTTACGTTTAAGATGACGTTCAGAATGAGTACACCGACTGGAATCAGAAACCAGTACCATTCCTGTTTGATCCAGTCCCGCAGGGCGAGGTTAATATACTTTTTGGGGTCCAGGCCGTATTTTTTCGTGCGAACGCCCTGGGGCATTCCCGCCTGACCACTGTTAATGTAGGGCTGCTGGTAGCGATTTACCGGAACTTTTGCCATTTTTCTTAATGAGTGACTTCTAAGCGAAAAACACAGTATGTTTTTCAGATGGAGTACAAAAATACGAAAAGGGCTTAGTACTGAGAAATCCCGCTCTGATATTATCTTATTTATGAATTAAATTTCGTTTTCCTCGGTCGATTCGGGCAGTTTTCAGAATTTTACGCTTCCGAATCATTTTCAAAAGCTATTGTCGCTGTACATTCGTCCATGATTTCAACTGAAAAAACGCTGCTTCTGAACCCGGAACAGCTCAAACAAAAGATTCGCCGGATTGCCTTTGAGGTTTACGAAACCAATTTCGAAGAAAAAGAAATTGTGCTGGCCGGAATCGTTGGTCAGGGAGTCATCATGGCTTCGCTACTGAAAGAACAGCTGGAAGCCATTTCCCCCCTGAAGGTACAACAGATTGATATTCAGATTCAGAAAACCGATCCTTCGCCCCAAACCATTCAGCTCAACGCGGACTCCGCCTCGCTGGCGGGTAAGTGCGTCATTGTGTGTGATGATGTGTTATATACGGGCCGGACGCTGGCGTACAGCCTTCTCCCCTTTTTCCAGACGAAAGTGAAGCGTCTTCAGGTATCCGTTCTGGTGGATCGCAATTACCGCCGCTACCCCGTCTCGGCTGACTTTGTAGGGTATGCCCTGATGACTACGCTTAACGATCACATCGACGTAGTTCTGGAGGGATCGGAAATGGGTGTGTATCTGCGATAATCTTTACTATTGATTTAATCAGCATTCTTTTGAAACGTATTGCACTTTTTGCTTCGGGATCGGGTACGAACGTCGAGAATATCGCCGGGTACTTCAAAAATCACGAAACGGTTTCCGTGGAAATGGTCCTTTGTAACAACCCTTCTGCGGGAGTTATCGAACGGGCTAATCGCCTGGGCATTCCTTTGAAACTCTTTACCCGCGAACAATTTCGTTCGGGAGAAGTATTAAGCTGGCTTCAGGAAGCTCAGATTGACTGGGTTATTCTGGCCGGTTTTCTCTGGCTTATTCCCAAAAATCTGGTAGACGCTTACCCCAACCGGATCTTGAATATTCACCCGGCTTTGTTGCCCAAATACGGTGGAAAAGGAATGTACGGCCATTTCGTACATGAAGCCGTCGTAGACGCCCGGGAAACGGAATCGGGAATTACTATTCACTACGTGGATGAACACTACGATGAAGGCAATATTCTTTTCCAGAAGTCTTTCGTCGTTGAACCGACCGATACCCCGGCGGACGTTGCCAAAAAATGTCACGCTCTGGAATATGAATGGTTTCCAGTGGTCATCGAACAGGCGGTTACTAACAGTTGATGGTTGTTAGTTAGGAGTTATTAGTAGAAACAAAAAGACGCGATGGCATTGCGTCTTTTTTGTTTTCAATCGTTTTTCATCTACTCAGACGCGATCAATCGCGTCTTACCTTATATCTACCTATAAAAACGGGCTGGTTAATAACCAGCCCGTTGGCATCAACTGAAAACTGTAAACAGACCACTGCCCATTAGTAAGAAGAAGACCGATTCTGAGCCTGATACGTCAGTGAGAACGTATGGTAACCCAGCAGCACATTCCGGGCCGCCGTTCGGACGGCTTTCTTATCAAAAAAACCTTCGGGTGACACTCGGGCGGCGTATCCCTGCCAGACCGTTTTATTCATAAAGGTGTCCTGAAATTGAATCAGTAATGTTCCCTTCCGCAGAAACGTTTTATCGACCACATAATCCACTTCTGGAGAACGATAACTCTTAACGTACGTATTCAGCTTGATTTTGTCAGGGTGCAGGGAATAAAAGACTAATACATCAGGATTTTGCGTAGTGTACTGAAAACCCCTCAATTGCATCTGGCGATTAATTTCAGCGGTAATCACATCGTGTTGAAGCGTAGTGTCTTCCGCAGTAACGGGATCAAAGGCGATGCAGTACGTATTATACAGGTGCGTATAATTGGGAGCGTACCCGGAATGAATAACGAGATTTTTAGGGTTGCAGGCCGAACATAGCACGGCCATAACAGCAAAAACGAGTAAAGACTGTTTCATAAACGTTAAAGGCCGCGAAGCCGAATTAAATGGAAAAGAGTTGTACTGAAAAATACGTAAGAATAGCACCCCTGAAGTCTAAAAAATGATGCCAGTTTTGAAGCACACTGTCATCATTTATCTCCTTCATTGTTAAGAAGTTATGAATTACCTCACCGGAATTCAACTAAATGATAAAATTAATACAAATCCGGATAATTCAAAATCAACTAACGTTTAGTTACGCTCACAACTGAGCGAACTTAGCTCTAGAAAAGATTTGCCCAAAATTGCTCCTTTAAGAAGTTTTAACGTGTGCATCAAAGGTATTTTTTATAGTTTGGTCCAAAATCAACCGCTATGAAAACTTTACCGATTTTTCTCCTCGCCTTTATCTTTTACGCCTGTTCTCCGAAAGTCCAGGTTGTTACTTTACACAGTGACGCCGTTAGCCTGAAAGATAATAAATTTGTTTACGATACGGATTCCTTACGAATCACCTATAATTTTCAGGGAGCTAATGGAGTGATTCGAATGAATATCTACAATAAGCTCAGTGTTCCGCTTTATATTGACTGGAAACGGTCGGCTTTTATTAAGGGAAAAGAGAAGTTTGACTACTGGGTAGACGAGGCCTATTTTCAGGGCGTTTACGGTGGCGTTACCGCAACTGACCTTCGTCCGTCTCTGAATCGTTATAACCAGTTTCTTTACAGTTACAACCGGGGATTTTTTGAGGGAGCTCTTCGCAAGGAGGAACAGATTTCCTTTATCCCTCCTAAAACGGAGATTAGTCAGTCCCGCTTTAGGGTTGCCCCCGGCAAAGGCTGGTCTCTGCCTTCGGCTCAGGGTACGGTAGAGGAAGTGGATGTCATCCTTTCGGGGTCTGATTCCAAGAAGAAGGAGCTGGTGCGATACACCTTCTCCAATCAGAATACGCCCCTGAGTTTTCGGAATTTTCTGACCCTTTCCACGGATGCTCAGTTTAGAACGGAGTTTCACATTGATACCCCTTTTTACGCTTCACAGGTAGAAAACATGGATGGCCGTTATCTGTTTGGTCCCACCTACGTTGAAACGGATCTGAATGCACCCAGCAGTATCAATCACATTCGGGAAGAATACCGGGCTGAAAACAAGTTTTTGCTGAAACTGCCTATTGATTAAGGCTTTGGATTGACCAGCAGCAACTGAGCGGCGGCTCCGTTTTTGGAAAATATCAATCCGAGTCCCTGTGGGGTTTTAAGCTCTGCCGAACGTCGTACCTGCCCCTTAATGACCAAACCCGTCTGAGCGGAAGGTACGACATTGAATTTTTGTTGTCCCATGCCTTTTAATACCACTCCACGATTGGCATCATAACGGCCCAGTTCGGGCAGGCAATCGAAGAAATTACCTGTCAGAATGAGATCCAGTTTTCCATCCTGATCATAATCTACACTGCTGATGCCGTAAATGGGTGAAAACTGAACGTCCCGGGGTAAGGCTTCAAAGCGGAAATTTCCCTTTCCATCGTTCCAGAATACGCCCGTCCGGTCTTCTACTGCCGAACGTTTGATCATGCCCTCACGAGAGCTTTCATCAAATAGATCTTCAACCGTTTTTTCGGCATAATCCGTGAATTTGAGAAACTTCTTTTTGATGGAAGGCACCGCTTTCTGTAAGTCCTGTTTGAGTACCATCGGATAACTTTTACCGGTTTCGGTCCAGCAATTGATGATTTGTTCCATGGTTCCGTTGCGGTCAAAATCGTTGACGTACAGCTCCGCCGGGTGTTCTGCCGAAGCATGGTACCGATTGTTACTCCCCAGATTCCCCGCCACCAGATCCAGATCACCATCCCCGTCGAGATCCCGCACGTACAGGCGGTTCCACCAGCCCGTTAACTCCGCCAGCTGAGGCGACTTCGCTAAGCGTTGTCCCTTTTCATTCAGGAAAATGGTAACGGGACCCCAGTCTTCACTAATGATTAGATCGGGCCAGGAATCGCGGTTGACATCCGCCCAGACCGCGTCGGTTACCATTCCAATTTTTGAGAATTCGGGAATATACCGTTTAGTCATTACCTTGAACTCACCCCGACCATTATTGACGAGTAACTGACTCTGCGGTGAGATGCCGTACTGCCCGGAGACCATACGACTTCCCACAAACAAATCCTGATCGCCATCGTGGTCGAAGTCAGCCGCCGTAACACTCGATCCATTCAGATACAGCAAGGGCAGGCGACGATCGCGGGTGAAAGTCCCCTTTCCATCATTCAGGTACAGCCGGTCTTCGAGTTCAGCGGAACCGTCGATAAATTCATTGCCGCCGCTTACTACGTACAAATCCTGATCGCCATCCTGATCCGCGTCGAAGAAAGTGGCCGCTACGTCCTCGTACAGGCGTTCGGTATCGAGCATGATCAGCTCCTGACCCTTAAACGTACCATTGGACTGTTGCACGAATAATTTTTTGGGCGAGCCGGAAGCTCCGCCGAGGTACACGTCATCCAGCCCATCTCCGTTGACATCCCCCACGGCCAGCGGTGGCCCCTGTGTGGAGTACATCTGCTTGAGCAGCGGATCGCGGTTGTAATCCACAAATGCGTTTTCGACGTGAGTATAGTCCAGACGGGAGGAAACCGTTGCATCAGTAAAATAAGACGCTGGCTTTGCTCCCACTCGAGGAGTTCCGGGTTTTGATTGACGATAATCCAGCACAAGTTCCGTATCCGCTTTTGCCTTCGGGATTACCTGTTGCTGACCATCCGGCCAGATAATCGTTACGGAATCAATTGCCGTTTCTTTTCCCAGGCCAAAAACCAGTGTCAAATCCACGGAAGACTGAAAACCCCGGTTTGGCATTTGTTGCAGCAGTATCGTGCGATTGGGCTGGTGTACCCGAACTTTCGCTCCGATACCATTCCGGTTCTGGTCGGTTCCTTTCAGTTTCACCCGTAAGAAATGCTGATGATTGCGATCGCTGGCATGATTTCGGTAGACCGACAAGGGTTGATTAACATTGCTGACAATCAGATCCAGATCACCGTCATTATCCAGATCACCGTAAGCCGATCCGTTCGAGAAATTAGGTTCATCCAGTCCCCATGCCTGAGCCTGATTACTGAATTTCAAACCTCCTTCGTTCCGAAAAGCATAATTAGGAATTGGCTCCGAAGGCATCTTGGTTAGAAATTCCGCAAAATTGAAGCCCTGCGTTACCACTTGCTGCATGGTATTGTCGTCGGAAAAGAAGGAGATAAAATCCTGATCCGAGATGGTTTTGTACAGACCATTAGCGACGAAAATATCCTTTTGCCCATCGTTATCCATATCAAAAAGCAGAGCTCCCCAGCTCCAGTCGGTCGCGGCTACGCCGGCGTACTGCCCCACATCACTGAACGTCAGTTTTCCCTTCGCGTCCAGACCATTGTTCAGATGCAGCATGTTTCGCATGTACTGGTGATGGTAATCCTGTGTAAGCTTGAACTGTTCCAGCTCGTAGCTTTCGAAGAGCGTCGTGGTTTTCAGGCGGCGGTCGGTACCGGGCAACATTTCCGTTACGAAAATATCCAGGCGTCCGTCGTTATTGACATCAGCCACATCTGCTCCCATCGAGGACAGGCTAATATGCGGAAAGGTTTCTTTTAATGATTCCTTAAAGGTTCCATCCTGATTGTTCAGGTAGAGGTAATCGTGTTCATAAAAATCATTGGAAACGTAAATGTCGGGCCAGTCGTCATCGTTTACATCCCCTACCGTAATTCCCAGGCCGAAACCGATCACACTTCCGTAAATACCCGCTTTTTCTGAGATATCGACGAATTGCGTCGTTACTGGAGCGGCATCTTTATGAATAATCCGGTTTTCGAAAAACTTATGACCGCCGTCGTAATCGCGTTTATTTCGTAGATTTTTATAGCCTAACCGCCCAACCGGCATGAAACTGTTATTAAGCAGAAACATATCCAGATCCCCATCCCGGTCGTAATCAAAGAAGGCAGCGTGCGTCGACACCCCCCGGTCATCCAGTCCATATTCTTTGGCTTTTTCAGTAAAGGTCAGGTTGCCGTTGTTGATAAACAGTTCGTTGGCCCGGTCGTCATTGGGGCGGTTGCCTGCGTTGCAGACGTACAAATCCAGACGGCCATCGCCGTTCACATCCGCGAAGGTGGCTCCCGTGCTCCAGGCATGCTTGCCTTTGATTCCAGCTTTTTCGGAAATATCCTCAAACTTAAAATTACCTTTATTCAGGTACAGTTTGTTGTCGCCCATATTGGACGTCAGAAACACGTCGGGCAAACTGTCATTGTTAACGTCGCCGATGGCTACGCCGCCGCCGTTATAGAAATTCCGGTAATTGAAAATATTCAGTTCCTTGTCGTCTTTTACTTCGTTGACGAACGTAATGCCCGTTTCTTCCGCTGGGAGCGACTCAAACAGGGTTTCTTCTTTCTTCTTTCCGCACGCGGCCAGCACTAGAGCCAGGGCCGTTATCAGAATATAATGTTTCATGGGGTATAGCGAATTCACTGAATGGGGTGCGTGTGGGTTTGAAATACCAATAACCGATCATTGTTCCGGCTGACCAGCCAGCGGATTCCTTTCGCTGTTTGAAGAGCCTTTATATCCCGGATTTCGCCCGTTACCGAAAATCCGGAAAACGGTCCGGGACTGGATTGAAAATTCCCTTTGCCGTCGTTGAGTAATACCAGGCCGGGGTTTGCATTGTACTGTCCCTGGGCCGGATTAACGCTATACAGGTTCCCCCCTGCCAGGACATCCGGCGTACCGTTGCCATCTACGTCACCAATCGCAAAAGCGTAGAGTTTTGACCACTGGGCCGGAGCGGGCAATTCGTGAATGACAAACCGAAGGTCTCCTTTGTTCTCCAGCCAAACGGAGTTATATCGATTGATTTCAAATTCAGTCGCTCCGTCCAGCTCGTTTTTATCGAAGATTTCCTGTACCGTTTTTCCGGCGAAACCGGCGTAGGTGGTGAATTTCTTATTGATGATTGAAGGTAACTGTTTGCCTAGTTCGTCTTTGCCCGCCAGCGGGTAATACGAACCAGCCTGATCTTCATAGGCGATAATTTGTTCTGCCTGCCCATTCGAATCAATATCCTTGACCCACATTTTCAGGTGGTTGGATCCTTTTCGGCGAAACCGACTGTTCAGGCCCAGATTACCGAGTACGGCATCCTCCCGCCCGTCTTTATTCAGATCGCCCCAGGCCATACGGCTCCAGAAACCCTTCATTCGCGTGGATTCCGTACCGTCGGCTTCTTCCAGACGCATGGATTTTCGGTTGAATTTTCCGCCTTTTTGTACGAAGAGTTGGGGTTCCATCCAATCACCGATCACCAGAAGATCGGGTTTCTGGTCGCCATCAAAGTCGCTCCACTGGGCATCCGTCAGTAAGCCCGCCAACCGTAACTCCGGAGCCAGTCGATCCGTTTGATCCTGGAAATTACCCTTGCCATCATTCACAAGCAGAAAAGACCGGGGCGGTTTACCATAGGCATAAGCTGTTACCCGACCCGAAACGAACAAATCAATATCCCCGTCTTTATCGAAATCTGCCGGGTACACACCCGACTTATTTTCCAGCATTTTGGGTAACGCCGTGCTGGCTTTGGTAAACGAACCCTTTCCGTCGTTGAAGTACAGCAAGTCCTGCAACTGATCCATTTCGCCGTAGTATTCGTTGCCACCCGCGACAACGTACAGATCCAGATCACCATCGCCATCCGCATCAAAAAACGTAGCGGCTACGTGTTCAGCCGTTGAGTCAGCGTCGAATGCAGGTTGCGAACTATGGACCAGCTGGCCGTCGTTTTTTTGCAAAAACAACTGACCTACCTTAAACTTGGCCCCAGGAATATAGACATCCTCCAGGCCATCTCCGTTCACGTCACCTTTCGCTATTCGTGGTTCTTCCGTTGATAGCTGGAAAGGCATCAATGGTTCACGGCTGAAGTCAAAATAATCCTTATTCTCCCGATGAGTATAAGTAATCGGATTAGGCTGTACCTCTTCCAGGACCGGCGTTTGGCTGGTACTCCACCAGGAAGTAACCGACTGCTCTTTCGCAGCAGTGTACTGAACGGTCAGGGTCTGATCGGCTTTTACGTTGCGAAGGGTTTGTGATTTCCCGTCGGGCCAGATTACCAGTATGCTGTCAATAGATGTTTGTTTTCCAATGCCAAAAGTCAATAAAGGCTCCACGGATGATTCAAAGCCCCGCACCGGACTATTTTGCTGGTAGAAGAGTTGCGTACTGTCTTTCAGTAATACCTTCGCTCCCACGCCTAACACGTTAGCTTTATCACCTTTAAAATTTACTTTCAGGTAATGGTTACCCAGCGTTTCACGTGCGGTATTTCGATACACGCCCGCCGCCTCATTAATGGCATTACTTACTAAATCCAGATCACCGTCGTTATCAAGATCGGCGTAGATGGCTCCATTATTAATATTTTCTTTTTCAAATCCCCAGTCTTTCGAGCGATCCCTGAACGTAAAATCAAACGGTCCTTTTGCAATACCCTGGTAGAGGTAATTGTGCGTTTTTCCCTCGGGCATATGCTTAATAGACTTTTGAACTACCTCTTTCACTCGTTTATCTAAAGCTGCATATACCGAATCCTGAAAGACGTATTTGATGTAATCCATGTTGTTGGGTCGCCGGACGATGCCGTTAGTGATGAAGACATCCTTTACCCCATCGCCGTCGTAGTCGGCCCAGAGCGGTGCCCAGCTCCAGTCCGTAGCGGCCATGCCGAGTTGGGCGGCAATGTCCACAAACCGTTTACCCTGTAAGTTCAGTTGCAGGCAATTGCGGGCGTACTGATAATGATACCCGTAGCTGAGTTTAAATGAAAAGACATCGAAGGGATCTTCGCCCGCCGATGATTTTTCGACGGTTTCATCTTCAGGATACATGTCCAGCGTCATGACATCCAGCCAGCCGTCATTGTTGATATCTGCCATGTCATTACCCATCGAAAAACGACTGGTATGGGCAAAAACCTCCTTTAATTTCTCAGTAAAAGTGCCATTTCCGTTATTGTGGTAATAGTAATCGTCTTCGTGAAAGTCATTGGAAACGTAAATATCTTCCCAGCCATCGTTATCCAGATCACCTACAGAAATTCCAAGACCGTAACCCATTGGAGCTCCGTAGATACCTGCTTTTTCGGATACATTCTCAAACGGAGCTTTCGCCTGAATACCTTTGTCAATGAGTTTATTTTCGAACAAATAATCCCCGGCTTCATTATCCCGTAAGAATCTAGCATTCACATTGTTATACGAAATGGCCTTATGAATGGCATGATTGAGTAAGTAACAATCTAGGTCGCCATCGTGATCGTAGTCGAAAAAAGCCGCCTGCGTTGAAAAGCCCGTAAAATCCAGCCCATACTCCGCTGCTTTTTCCGTAAAGGTTCCATCTTGATTATTGATGTAAAGTTCATTCGAGCCTTCCAGCCCCCGATAGTTTCCTACGGCACATACGTACATGTCCAGCCAGCCGTCACCGTTGACATCGGCCATACTCACGCCCGTCTGCCAGTCGGCAAAACCGCCGACGCCCGCCTGCTCGGTAATGTCTTCAAATTTCCAGTTTCCTTTATTGAGGTATAGTTTATTCTTGCCGCGATTGCTGACGAAGTATAAATCGGTCAGACCGTCTTTATTAATATCACCCGCCGCGACCCCGCCTCCGTTATAGAAATACAGATACTCTACGATGTTCAGGCTGTCGTCATCCAGAATGGTATTCTGAAAAGCAATGCCTGTCTGGGTCGAGTCTAACGTTTCAAACAGGGGCTTTTCCTTGGAAGATGTGCAGGCCATAAGGCTCAGTAAACATCCAATTACTACAGTGGTTGCTTTCAGGAATACGCAAAACGAATGATGCATTGACTTCTGTTTTACTTGGGCTAGTATCAACACAGGCCCCTTCCCAAATATCTGGAAAGGAGCCTGTTGTACTGGAAAAAATCGACTATTAATTATAACCAGGATTTTGTTTCAAGTTAGGGTTACTTGAAATCTGTACCGATGGAATGGGCATCAGATTATACTTGGAATCCGTCACGGGTTTGAACTGCCATGCCTTCTGGGTGAACGATTTGAAACGAACCAAATCAGTCCGGCGACGGCCTTCGAAGGCAAATTCCCGTCCGTACTCTTTCAGCAGGTTATCCAATGTCATATCCGACGTGGTGAAATCTGCTACTCCTGCCCGCTTGCGTATCTGATTGATATAAGGCAATGCTTCAGCTGCCCGTCCCAGACGTACCAGTGCTTCCGCTTTAGCCATCAACACCGATGAATAGCGGAAGATCGGGAAATCGTTATCCTGGCTAGTAACCAGGTTTCCGGTTTGAATTTCAAACTTTTGGAAACGCACCCCCTGATAAGCCAGTGCTCGTTCAAGGGCACTGATTTCCGGCGTAAAGTTTACATCATGCCGTAAGCCATCCACGCGGTCATCATACTGAATCACTTTCCCATCCGAACCCGTCTGCGGACCAGCCAGCCACATCTTCTTCCGGCCATCCTGATCACTGAACGTAGAATAGAAATCCGCGTAGGTACAGTATCCGTTCCAGGGGCTGTTCGCCAATCCATACTTCTGTTGCAGGGCGTAGTGCAGCGTACGTAACTGGAAAGTATTACCGGTAGCAAACGTTTTATCAAAAGGAATTACGAAGATGTTCTCCCTCATGGATCCATTCTTATCATTGTTGACGGCAAAATTTTCAAGGAAATTAGACGTCAGGGAATACAACTTTGAGTTGATTATTGAATCGCATTCGGCCGATGCTTCCGTCCAACGGGGCGTCCCCGTAAATACCTCTGCGTTCAGATACACGTGAGCCAGCAAGGCATGTCCGGCACCTCGGGACATCCGTCCGTACATGGCAATACTATTCTCGTTCCGCATCTGAGGAATCGCTTCCCTGAGTTCCTTCACGATGAAATTGTACACATCCACTCGTGGACTCTGGGCTGGATTACCAGCGGGAGAGTCCTCCGTCAGAATGGGTACATTCCCGAAAAGATCCACCAAGTAGTAGTAGTTCAACGCCCGAATAGCCCGTAATTCAGCAATGGTCGTTTCCTTGCTTGCCAGTGAAGAAGCTTTTAAGGTAGCAACATTGATGTTTACATTGGCAATACTGCGGTAGAAAGCCTCCCAGGCTCCATTGATGTTCGTTGGAATTAGAGGCGTAAACTGATGTTTAGCCAATTGCTGCCACCGCCCATCGTCATACCAGTCTGGTCCCCGTGTTGGTACTACGACTTCGTCCGTAGTAGTTTCCTGTAAAACGAAAGGATCATCGACGAACGATCGTAAGGTTCCATACGAAGAACCAATCACCGAATTTAGATCTGACTCAGTAGACGGGAATGACCCTGCATCAGCCCGGTCATATACGGTTGAATCCAGATTCGTACAGGACTGATTGAATACCATCAATCCCGTCAGCCCGAGTCCGTATAAAATTTTAAGCGTTTTCATAAGAAAGTGTAGTATTCTAAATAAGCCTAAAGCTTATGCCTGATTGCGTATATAATACAAGGACTTTGTCGACTAGAACGTCAGTGAGATACCTGCCACTAACGTACGTGCCCGTGGGTAGTAAGAAATAGGATCTACGCCCGGCGACAGGTTAACGGCCCGGTTATCATCGCTGATGGATCCGTATTGGCTCCGCGAATCACCCGTACGCACTTCAGGATCAGCACCACGATATTTTGTCAGTATGAAGATGTTTTGACCTGAAACATATACCTGAGCGTTCTGCAGAACTTTTTTCATTCCTGGAATGCGGTATCCCAGGCGGAAGTTATCCAGCCGAACGAACGAAGCATTTTCTAACCACAAATCAGACCAGGCCGAAGAAACTCCTTTACCAATGCCCGTTGAGAAGGCGTCTTTCAGCAAGTTTTCGCCGGGGAATCGGTTGGGGTTTGCAAAGTAGATGTACATCCCGTTCGCAACTTTCTGACCTAAACTTCCACGGAAGAAGAAAGACAGATCCCAGTTTTTGTAGGTAAAGTTGTTTTGCCAGCCAAAAGTTAACTTCGGTTGGGCATTACCCAGATACGTACGGTCTGCACCGGCAGGTTGCGTACCTCCACCTCCAAAGTCCTGATAGATGTATTCGCCTTTATCGTTGAAGCCCGTCACACGGGGACCGTAGAAGGTACCAATGGCATATCCTTCCTGCAGTACGATGGGAGAGGCAATTCCTCCCTGCCCACTACCGAATCCTCCATATAAAATGGGGTTATTGGTATTGTATTGGAACAGGCCATTGCTCAACGAAATGATTTTGTTGGTATTATGAGCCAGGTTCAATGAGGTCCGCCATTCAAAGTCTTTCGTACTGATAGCCTGATAGTCCAGCGATAGTTCGATTCCTTTGTTAGACACCCGGCCTACGTTTGCCAGTACGTTGTTCGTTACGGCTGTTAGTTGCTGTGAACCGTATTTGGAGCCAATCGCAACCGGATAATTGAACAACAGGTCACGCGTATCTTTGGAGTATACCTCCACAGATCCCGTCAGTCGGCCCTTCATTAATCCAAAGTCCACCCCAATGTTCGTCATGGCAGAGGTTTCCCATTTCAGATCCGGGTTTGCATTTTGTGAATAGAAATATGCCGTCTGAAATCCACCATTGGTATAGTAAGAACCCTGTGAACCGTATAACATTCGAGCGGCGTAATCAGCAATACCATCCTGGTTACCTGTCACTCCATAACCAGCCCGTAATTTCAGATCACTGAATACGTTACTGGTTTTAATAAAGTCCTCCTCGATCAAACGCCATCCGGCGGATACCGAGGGGAACCATCCCCAGCGATTATTGGCCCCGAACCGGGAAGAACCATCCCGACGAATGTTCGCCGTCAGAAGGTATTTCTCGTTATAGGAATAGTTAAGACGACCAATCAAACCTACCAGAATGGCCTCTGACTTATAGGAGTTCACCTGACGGTTAGTCGAACCATCGGCGTTACTATTTCCAGCTCCCAGGTTATTGTATCCGAAGGCATCGGGGAAGTTTGAGTTTTCTGAACCAAATCCTTCATTGCTAACTTTCTGGTACGTATGACCCAACAGAACACTAAAATTGTGTTTCTCAATAGTGTTGGTATAATTAATAGTACTCTCAATCAGGCGATCCAGTACTTCCTGTGTTTCACGACGACCTCTGGAGATACTGTTTCCACTGCCCCGGAAATAACTGGGGATAAAAAAGCCGTAGAGGTAGTCAAACGTACTTTGCGAAGCATTTACGCCCACCTTTAGTCCCTTCACGATTTCGTAGCTGGCTTTGGCGTTCAGCAAGGTCTGACGTTCTTTTCCTTCGTTCGTCAGCTGTGAAAGACGAGCCAGTGGGTTTTCTACTTCAAACTGCCCCTGTGGTTGGTTAAACGTGCCGTCAGCGTTATAAATCGGCTGAGTTGGGTTGAAGCGTACCGCTGAACGCAAGGCTCCATAATCTACAAATTTTTTGTTGTTAGTCTGATGCGAAAGCAGAAGTTGCAGTTCCAGACGATCGTCCAGTGCTTTCTGTACCATGTTCAAACGGGCATTGATCCGGTTGAAGCCCGAATTTTTCACGATACCGGGCTGATCCAGGTACACGAGTGACCCCCGGTAATTAAACTTATCAGCACCTCCACTAACGGCAACGGAGTGGTTTTGCGTCCATGAGGTCTGCGTTACCTGATCAATCCAGTTCGTAGAAGATCCGTAGTCCTGATTAGTAACGTTTTGTTCAGCCAATTTGGCCCGGAACTCATCTGGTGTCAGGAACCCGGGACGGCGAACTTCTTTGCCCATTGAGATGTAACCACTGTATTCAACGGAGGTACGGCCCGCTGAGCCCTTTTTGGTGGTAACAATGATGACACCGTTGGCTCCGCGTGAACCGTAAATAGCTGCTGCTGAAGCATCTTTTAGTACGTCAACCGACTGGATATCTTCGGGAGCCACGCTATTCAGAGGAGCTCCTGCCACGCCATCGATTACAATCAAAGGCTCTGAGTTAGCCGATAGAGAAGACGTTCCGCGTAAACGAATGGTGGGACGGTTATTCGTCGGATCACTGTTCGGAGCACTGATGACCAGACCGGATACTTTGCCCTGTACCGCCTGTAAAGGGTTGTTGAGTACCCCTGCGTTAAAATCTTTGGATGTTACTGTGGCCGTGGCACCGGTTACGTCCGCTTTCCGTTGGGTCCCATACCCTACGACTACTACTTCCGAAAGAGCCTGTGAATTGGACTGTAAGGTTACGTTAAGCGTGTTTTGATTCGTAATGTCAATCTCCTGAGAAACCATACCTACGGAAGTAAACCGCACTTTGGAACCAGAGGTAACGCTGATTTTATACGTCCCATCTGCCGCCGTTTGCGTACCCGTGGAAGTACCCACTACTAAAACGCTTACCCCAGGTAAATCACTTCCATCTTCCGCTGAAGTAACTTTTCCTGAAAGGATACGTTGCTGAGCCCAGGTAGTCATGCTGAGAAGAATCATTAAAAAACTCAGGCATCCGGCGAACCCATGTCTAAGCTTACTTTTTTGACCCAACGAGCTACGTTGCAAGTAAGTCTGTTTCATCATTTGTAAGGGTTATGTATTGTATCAAGAACATGAAAAGAAAAAAATGCACATCCAGCTAACAAAATAGGGGTGAATTCAAATCAAATTCGTCTATTATTATATTAGATAAATGCACATTTGGCCTCTTCAGGTGTGCAAAATACAATAATTAGCTTACATAATACAATTTATTACAGAAGATTTTAAAAAAATTAAATTAAGTACATACACCTAAAAAACACGTCAAATAAGTACTCATTTAATTGATCGCCCTACCTGAGATACTTACCTAAAATAATCATCTCTACTTTTTTGTTTTAATATGGTTTAGTATCCAGTCTCCTACTGACTCGCCCTGATTAAAGCCATCTTCGATTCCAGACTTGAAATGGATTCCACCGTAGAGCCGGCTAACGGCTGCTTCCGTCGCAGCTGCTTTAAAAGAAGAAAATTGACGCACGGGTAATCCATAGGCTACTTCTGAGGAATCCGCAAAGGCCAAACGATCTCCCATAAGGGCTGTCAGAACTACCGCAGAGGAAGCGGAAACGACGCTGTGACCCGAAGGATATTCAGGAAAAGGAGGCGTTTGTAACAAGGGCTGCCACTGATCATCTATTTCATTATTGATATACGTTTCGGGACGAATGCGAACAGAATGGTATTTTTCATCCCAGCAGGCAATGAAACCGTCAAACAAGGCAATGGACGTAAACAGATAAGCTTCGGCAGTCTGCATAAAATCCTTGTGAGCCTGCCGAGTGGTTAATCCAACAATACTCATCCAGTGGCCGCCCGGTGACATTTTTTTAGTAGCAAAAGCCGCATGTCCCTGAATATTGAGTTTAAAAGGGTTACAATCCCAGAAGTTTGCAATTTCTTTCTGCTCTTCTGTGCTGAATTTAACCGCATCATACACTTCTTTCGCCTCTTTAAAGCAATCACTTTTGGAATCTATACTATACACTGGAAAACCTTCAATTCGAAATTGGGCAGCTGAATCCAGTACCATTGGTCGGATTTTAGCCCAAAAAGGTTCCAAAGCATCCATGTACGCGGGTGGCGTGGGTACCCAGCTCCCCTTCTGATTGGTTACGGTGTACCGAAATCCCCGGGTTTCTTTGTAATGGTCTTTTAAAGAATAAGCGATGACGTGCTTAGCAACGGCTTCCCCATACTGCATGGAGCGTTCGTACACGTCCGAAGGCAGGACTTTTTCGAACGATTCGTAAAAATCTTTTTCGAAATCATCAATCATATTGCCTGAAAACGTCCAGTGCCGTCCTACCATCAGAAAAGCCCGGGTACTAGCCAGGGGATAACAATACTCCTGATTAACTTCCGGCTTAGGCGTAGCCGTGTATTCATTCAGCTGCCCCGCCATGCTCCGGTACTGAGGATACTGTGGCAATAAAGCTTCGTACGCTGCCAAACTGGAATAGGCATAAATACGGGCAGCCACCGGGGGGCCAAATACGTCGTGTATGATGACTTGAGTAAGCTTAAGTTCTGCTTTTCTTAAAAAGTCAGGGCTACTGGTTAGCAGGGTGTACTCGCTCTTATTTTTCTGACAACTGCTGAAAATCAGAATATGTACAAGTAGTGTAAGGAAAATTCTCTTCATCTCAATCTTACTATAGTATAATTTTATTTCAATAAATTACTACAAAAATAGCAGAATGCGTAGCATCCTGTATCGGTTTCTATCATTTAGCCATTACTTATTTTATTCCTATTAACGACTAGCCGCCCAGCGAATCCTGAAGTGGTACGCATGGAGGTAACTATCTTTGCCAATACTAAGCCTGGGTATTATTTCTTTTATAGTTTTGAGCAGGCGTATATTCTCATCTATCGAAATTCCGGAGTATAGGAGTTATGAAAAGTAAAGTGCTCCACCTGAGTACCCTCCATCGGGGCGACGATTCCCGAATGATTCTGAAGATGGCGTTCAGCACCGCCCTTCAGTATCAAACAATGGCTTTTGTTACCCTGCATTCATATTCCCATCCATCCATCGACTATCATTTACTCCCCTATCAACCCTCGCTCCTGAAACGCCTGTTATTCGTTCATCCCCTTGCTTTCTGGAAAAGTCTTCGTTTAAAACCGAACCTCGTTCATGTCCACGCACCCGAGGCTTTACCCATTGCGTTGGTGCATTACTGGCGGGGAGCTACCGTCATTTTTGACGTGTATGAGGATATGGGTAAGCAGCTGAAAGGAAAGCAGGTGAACAACAATGCCTGGTTCCGGGGGTTTTTCAGGCTTTTCGACCGCATCGCCCGCAGGAAGTTCCACTTCATTTTTGCGGAAGATTCGTATCAGCAATCGTATCCGGATCTGAAAAAATCAGGCGTGGTGATCCATAACTTTCCTGATTTAACTTCGATTCCCAACGCTCCTGTCTACTCTGAAAAAACTGATTTCTTTTATTTAGGACAGCTGAGTAAAGCCCGATGCCTGGATGTGATGATAGAAGCCGCCGTTCTGCTGCGAAAGGATTACCCGAATTTTCGCTGGCATATTTTCGGTAAAATTGGTTTCGACCTGACGTCGATGGAAGAAGTAGAACAAATGCGGGGTTACGAAGAAGTAAAAGAAAATCTGATTTTTTACGGATACGTACCCGCTACGGAGGCCTACCTGAAAGGGGCTGAATGCCTGGCCGGAATTGCCTTGTTGAAACCCATCGGTGATTTTGAAGGGTCTTATCCTACTAAAATCTTTGAATATATGGCCCTGGGATTGCCCGTTATTACCTCTGATTTTCCTTTGTATCGCTCCGTTGTAGAAAAAAATAATTGCGGATTTTGCATCGACCCGACCCATGCATTCCTTCTCTATGAACGCATGAAGCAGATCATTGAAAGCCCTACCCTCCGGCGTCAGATGGGCCAGAACGGGAAAGCGGCCGTACAGAAGGACTATAACTGGGCTAACGAACAGCAGAAGCTATTCAACTTTTACGAAGAAGTCATCAGAGAAGGTCAGAAGGAATCCTGATTTCTAACCTTCTCTAAGACAGGCCACCTATTTTCCAGAGACCCAAACGGCCATTTTACCCACCCCGCGATGGCTCCATAAGTGGTAAGGAATAGCCGTAAATTTCTTACCGCCTGCATTTTCCCCTTTAATCAGCACACTGGTGGTAATGAAATCAGGAGCATTAACGGACGTTAGCCTGGTCTGATCATTGACGACCACCTGATCAACGTCACCATTATTATCTACTCCCTCCACGCAATACACCAGCGGCCCACGTTCCAGAGCCACCTTTCCCCGGTCCGCTTCAACCTGGTCATTAGCCAACACTTTTCGAATCGGCATGGGCAATTCCATCTCTACTTTATCCCCTTTTTTCCAGTTGCGGCTGATGGCGGCGAACCCTTTGGATACTTCGTAGGAAACTTTTTTACCATTCACCTTAATCACTACGGGCTGAACCTCAGCATTCTGATAGCGATACAGATCTCCCGGCACGGGTTTTCCCTGAGACCAGCCCGGAAGGCGAACCTGTAGGGTAAAGTCAGTATTTTTTTCCGGGTTTACCATCAGTTTCATAAATCCATTCCAGGGATAGTTGGTCTCCTGAATCAGTGCTATGGGTGTGTTATTAACCGAGACCTTAGCCGTTCCTCCCATCAATAAGTTCAGATACAGGTCTTTCCCTTTAGTCGCGTATGCGTAACCCGGCAGTGAAGGCATCACCCGCGTCACGTTAGTTGGGCAACAGGAAGTAGCGAACCATTCCACCCGGGTGGCTTCTCCGTTGAATTTAGTCACTCCATCTGCGGCCAGAGGATTAGGATAAAAGAAATGGGTTCCGTCCAACGATACACCCGAGAGAAATCCATTATACATGATTCGCTCAAAAATGTCGAGATACGCTCCATCCCCGGAATCCAGAAAAAGCCGGTAATTCCATAACATCTGAGCTACAGACGCACAGGTTTCAGCATAGGCTTCCTGATTAGGCAGATGATAATTCTCACCAAACCCCTCATTGGAGCGGTCGGAACCCACGCCCCCGGTCAGGTACATCCGTTGGTCAGCGGCATTATGCCACAGTTTCTGCAAGGCTTTTCCGTAGGTTTTAGAGCCCATCATGGCATCTACGTCGGTCATCCCTGCGTACAGGTAACCCGCCCGAACGGAATGACCTACCACCTCGGTTTGCTGGGTAACGGGCAAATGATCCTGAAAATACATACTGTCCGCATGCGTGGCACTGCCATCGGGTTTCTGCACAATCAGAATGCGGCGTAAGTCTTTCCGCCCCCTCATGTCAATGAAAAACTTCGCCAGATCCAGGTATTCTTTCTTTTTGGTGGCCCGATACAGTTTGACTAACCCAATCTCAATTTCTTCATGCCCTGGCACTTCCACTAACTTATCAGGACCGAAGACAGTGAGCAGATAATCGGCGTTCTTAGTCGCTACATTCAGTAAGTTTTTCTTACCAGTAGCCTGATAATGAGCAACCGCGGCTTCGTACATGTGTCCGACATTGTATAGCTCATGCGAACCGTTCAGGAAGTTGAATCGGGTATATCCGGCCCGCCAGTCCTTGTCCATGACCCGGTCACCTAGGATGGTACGGATGGTATACAGATACCCGTCGGGTTCCTGAGCGGCTGCGATTTTGGTAATGAGGGTATCCAGGTAAGCCTCCAGTTTCGGATCGGGATGACTGGCTAACGAATAGGAAGCTCCTTCAATCACTTTAAAAACGTCCGAGTCATCAAATCGCTGGCCCTGGAACTCCCCCTTCCTGAGCTTTCCTGCAATGGCAAAGTTGTCGATTCGACCCGTTTCTTCGCATTTCCCGAATGCAAAGGGAATCGTTCGGGTACGATTCGTCTCAATGCGAGGCTGCCAGAAGGGGGAAGTAATCTTTACGTCAGTGAAAGGAACGGGCTGAATGGGGTAGTCCTGGGCCTGAGACACGCCCGTTACCGCCATTCCGAGTAAAGTCAGAAAGGTACTTTTTTTCATAAGATCAGATGTTGGGAATCTCAACGCGGGAATCATCAAAAAAATAATACCTCGATGATGTTGAAGATTAGAGACTGACCGGAAGATTGATCTATTAAACTTCTCGAAAGTTCTAAACTTTCGAGAAGTTCGGGTCGATTTTAGTTTTATACCCTCTCCACCACTTTTCCCTGATTCAACCGAATGGTACGATTGACGCAGCTGGGAATTTCTTCGGTATAATGAGAAACGTACACTAACGTTCGGTCCGGGTGCTCTCCAATGGCATTCACGGTATCCCGGAAACGAAGCATTTGCTCGGTATCGAGTCCCTGACAGGGTTCATCCAGAATCAGTAAAGGAGGATTTTTAACCAGGGCTCTGGCTAATAATACCAGTCGTTGCTGTCCGGTAGAAAGCTGAGCCAGTCTTTTTTCTTTGATTGCCTCTAATTCAAAAGCTTTTATGTATTCTTCCAGATACGCGGTATGCTCGGGTTTCAATACTCTGAATAAACCCATGGTATCAAATAATCCCGAAGCGATTACCTTCCAGACGTTCTGATCGCGGGGGAAGTACAGATGCAGCTCGGGTGAGACGAAGCCAATTTTCTTTTTGATATCCCAGATGCTTTCGCCCGTGCCGCGTTTGCGGTCAAACAAATCAAAATCGTTCGCGTAAGCCTGGGGGTTGTCTCCCGTGATCAGGCTTAATAAAGTAGATTTCCCGGAACCATTGGGTCCGAGTAAGGCCCACTTTTCTCCGCGTTTCACTTCCCAGTTCACTCCGTCAAGCACTTGGGTTTCTCCGTACCGAATCGAGATCTGACGCATGCGAATGGCGTAGGAAAACGCCTCCTGCCCGGTTAAGGGCTCCGGTAAGTGAATTACTTTTTGCTCGTTTTCAGGATTATGTGAAACGTAGTTTTTCCGCAACAGGGGTTTTCCTTCGGGCAGTAGCAATACATGGGTAATCACCGCCGGAATGTCCGAAGGGGGAGCAACCATGATAAGCGTCGTTCCTGATTCAGCGATGTGCTGTAAGATTTCGTGCAGGGAAGCCCGGCTGGCTACGTCCAATCCGACGAAAGGGTTATCCAGGATCAACACCTTAGGCTTTCTGAGAAAACTGCGGGTGAGTAAGGTCCGGCGGGTTTCGCCGTTGGAAAGTGAGGTCACGTGGCGATCCAGCAAATGACTTACCCGTAACTGCGTAGCTATCTCCTGCAAATACGCTTCGTTGTAAGCCAGCGGGGGTAACTCTACCGAATGAGCATCTACGGTTCCGGCGGGTTTCACCTGCTCCTGCAACACCTCCCATACCGTTGGACTTTCCTCCGAAGCATAACTATTGAAGCGTTGCTGATAGAAAGTAGCCGTTGCGGCAACGTTTCGATTAAAGCTGAAATCGCTGGCCACGAGTTCGATGTCTTTTCTGGCAGGTATCGCCTGGAATGTTCCTCCCAGAATACTTCGTTTTTCGGCCAATACGGAGAGTAGTAATGATTTTCCAGAGCCCGTTGGGCCTACCAGAGCCCAGTGCTCTCCCGCCTGAATGGTGAGATTCAATCCACTGATAATCGTTTCCCGTTCCCAGCCGATGCGGGCGTTTTCCAGTTTAAATAACGTTGACATAAGCACTAGCAAATCCAGTCCCACAACACAATAACCCAGGTATCATGCGTGGCCGCGGAGTCAGTAAAAGTATGAATGGGCTGAAACCCTACGCGACGGTGAGCCGCCTGCGACCGGGTATTCCGCACCGAAATATCAGTAATCAGGTAATCAAATTGAGTGCTGTAGGTGTTGCGATGGTGCTGATAGAGTCCATCAAAAATTCCCTGGCCCCGGTATCCATCCGCCACACACACCTGCCCCATGAGGTAATACGAAGATTCCGAAAGCAGTTTGTCTTTGTAAATCAGGGTAGATAAGGTCTCGATGAGGGGGTCAAAAAAAGGATGTTTCGTTTCCGGACTGGCCGTCAGGGCATAGCCTACTACCTTGTCCCCGTCTTTGGCAATGATGTGAGGAGCCTGCGTATTCATATCCCGCAGCAGATCCAGTTCGTAAGGAATGGTAACAAAACCCTGCTCCTGAGCGATTTCTTCCGATACGTTGGCTCGTAAATTAGCCTGCATTAATGCATGAAGCTGCTGCAATTCCGCTTCGGTCCGAACGGTAGTAAACTCAATTACTTTTTCCATTTCATTGTATTCACCAGATGCATAACATCCTTCTTGATGTATTCTACCACGGGCTTGAGTGAATCGTTTTCAGTAGCCGTTTGTAAATACATAGCACCGCGAAGGAAGTTTTTGGTCGAATCCGTCGTATAAAACTGCATGTGACTGGGCACGTCTCCGGCGATTTCCAGAATGACAAATTTCTGTCCGGTTTTTCCCAGAGCCATAGCCTCTTTCACAGCGTAAGCTTTTTCCTGGTGCTTGGAGGCCAGTTTATAAGCATCCGCAATGAACCCCCGAAGTCGGTCTTTACTTCCCAGAATGGGTTTGTAGGTAAGCTGAATATTTGCTTTTAAGGCGGGATAATGAATAAAAATCCAGTGCGGTTCGGCATTCAGAAAGGTGTCAGGTTTGATAACCGCTGCTTTGGAATATTCGAAGGTATAGGGATGATCTTCCGTCAGCGTTTGGTAACTATGCGGGGGGAAGTCAATGCGTTGAAAGCCTTTGGGTTTGGGCGTATAATCTTCCTCACAAGCCAGCAAAAAGCTACTGATCAGTAAAGCACATAAACTATAATAAATCGTTCGAAGCATCTGTTGAGTGGTCTGTGATTAGTTTACGGTTGTCAGTTGTCAATTATAAACATTGATGGTTATACACTTGGGTATTCAGTAGTTTCCCAACTGAAAACAGCCCACGGCAAACCGACAACTGAATAAACGAAAACGGGAACCCCCTTGTGATGGGATTCCCGCGAATTTATGATTATTTTCTTAGTAAGAAGACTCTCAGGTGAATCTGTGCGTTAGTGTGGCTCAGCCAGCATAACTCAGCTATATTTTGTGCTAGTGTATTTTCTTTCAATCGAACCCACTGAAAGAAGTGCTGCCAGCTTTTTCGCTGGTAGCGATATGAAGCCAATGCTGACGAATTCTACTCGAACAGATTTCCTAATCCACCCAACATCGAACCACTTTCCCGACCACTACCGGAAACGCTGGTCATGGAGCTAAGGGTATTCGCCAGTTTCACAATCGGCATGGACTGAATCCAGACCCGACCCGTTCCTGATAGCGTCGCCAGGAAGATGCCTTCTCCACCGAAAACCATGGATTTCAGACCGCCCGAACGTTGAATGGAGTAGTTGATCTGTTGCTCAAAAGCAACGATACAGCCCGTATCAATTCGTAGCGTTTCGTTGTTGAGATACCGTTCAATTACCACTCCACCAGCGTGCACGAAAGCCAGCCCGTCTCCCTGTAGTCGTTGCAAGATGAAGCCTTCTCCGCCAAATAACCCGGAACCAATTTTCTGATTGAACGTAACCGATATTTTCGTACCCAATGCGGCACAAAGAAAACTGTCTTTCTGGGCAATCAGCGTTTGGCCGGGTAAGGAAGCCAGATTAATCGGGATAACCGTTCCGGGATACGGAGCGGCAAATGCTACCTTACTTTTGCGGTACCCCCGGTTGGTGAAGTGAGTAATGAAGAGTGATTCGCCCATTAACACCCGGCTTCCCGCCTGCATTAACTTGCCAAGCAACCCCCGGTCCGGCTCAGAACCGTCACCCATTTTCGTTTCAAACTGAATACCATCTTCCATGAACAGCATGGAGCCTGCTTCGGCCACTACGGTTTCATGAGGGTCCAGTTCGATTTCAACAATCTGAATGTCTTCACCGATAATCTTGTAATCAATTTCGTGGCTACGCATAGCTTGGGAGGTTTGTAAGGATTTGTGTCGTTTGATAAGCAGGATCAGGTAACGTTTCGAAACAAACTTTATCAAACGGCTCAAACCTTTCTAAACTACTCGCCCAGTTCGCGTTTGAGATCATCCGGTAAATCGAAATCGTCTTCCTCTTCTTCTGAATCTTCTTTCTTCCGACCGGGTAAAGCTTCGAGGTCATCGCGGTGACGGAGTTTCTTATCGTCTACCGTACGGTTGAGGAACTCGTTGATCTTATCGATCGGCAAAGACATATTCAGTTCCCCAAAATTATTAATCGTGATATCGAGTCCGTCTAAGTCTTTATGAACTCGCGGCTTTTCGGGTTGAGCGGGCTTTTTCGCTGATTTCTTTGCCATGACTTTTATGTTTTGAGTTTTGAGTTTGAGGTTTTGAGTTTCTGCGAGTCAAAAAAGTGTCTCTTCATGTAGGTTCGGCCTAACTGTTCTTTTCATAACTCTAAACTCAAAACCCAAACCCAAAACCCTTATAATACTTTCTTCAGCCGCTCCACTACTTCTGCTTTGCCCATGATTTCCATGGATAACATCAGGTCGGGGCCGGCGGGGGCTCCGGTCAGGACGACGCGGAGGGGCTGCATTACTTTTCCTAGTTTAATGCCTTTTTCGTCGGTTACCCGGTGCAGGGCTTCTTTGGCCGTTTCAGCCGTGAAAGGCTCTACTTCGGGTAACACAGTTGCGTATTGTTCGACTACGGCCGCTACATCAGCGTTCCATTTCGTCGCCATCACCTGCTCATCGTACTGCGTAGGAGCTTCGAAGAGGAATTTCGACTGTTCCACAATTTCCTGGGGAAACGTAACGCGGTCCTTCAGCAGGTGAACAATTTTCTCAATTTTTCCAGCCTCGCTTCCAGCGAAGGAATCCTGTAGCGTTTCTGCTACCGAAGCATCCGAATATTGCTTGAGATACTGCTGGTTGAACCATTTCGCTTTGGCAATGTCAAAACGGGCTCCTCCCTTGTGAATTTTGTCCAGACTGAACGCCGCCACTAATTCATCCATGGTGAACATTTCCTGTTCGGTACCGGGATTCCAGCCCAAAAAGGCCAGGAAGTTAATGACGGCTTCAGGCAGATACCCATCTTCCCGAAATCCGCGTGCCACGACTCCACTGGCGGGGTCTTTCCATTCCAGCGGGAACACCGGAAAGCCTCCCAAATCGGCATCACGTTTAGATAATTTGCCGTTGCCTTCCGGTTTTAGTAATAATGGAAGGTGGGCAAACTCAGGGCGTTCCCAGCCAAAGGCCTGGTATAACAAGACGTGTAAGGGTGCCGAAGGTAACCATTCCTCACCCCGGATCACGTGCGTGATTTCCATCAAATGATCATCCACCACGTTAGCCAGGTGATAAGTCGGCAGACCGTCCGCTTTTAGTAATACCTTATCGTCAATCTGCGAAGAATGCACGTTTACCCAGTCACGAATTAAATCCCGGAAACGGATTTCTTCCTTCGCCGGAACTTTCAGTCGAATGACATGGGGCTCCCCCGCAGCGATACGGGCCTGAACTTCTTCGGCAGGTAGGGTCAACGAGTTTTTGAGACGCGTGCGGGTGATGCTGTTATATTGAAAAGTAGAACCCTGTTTTTCGAAGGTCTGACGCATGTCGTCCAGCTCCTCGGTGGTATCAAACGCGTAGTAGGCTTTATCGGCGGCAATCAGCGTTTCGGCAAAATCGCGGTACATGTGCATCCGTTCCGACTGGCGATACGGAGCATGCGGGCCACCCACGCCCACGCCTTCATCAATGGTAATGCCTACCCATTTCAGGGCTTTCAGAATGTAGTCTTCGGCTCCGGGAACAAAGCGATTCTGATCCGTATCTTCAATACGAAGCAGCATTTTTCCGCCCATCTGGCGAGCAAAGAGGTAGTTATAAAGTGCGGTGCGAACGCCGCCGATGTGCAAGGCTCCCGTCGGACTGGGAGCAAAACGTACGCGAACTTGAGTTGATGACATAAGATTAATTTTGGAGTTGAGCCCGGGATTACGCTGGTTTGTACCCTCGATCCTGTTGCTCAGATTGTCTCTGCTCCATTTGATACCGTAAAGTTACTTCTTTTACTGTGTTTAGGGTTTAGAGTTTGCCGTTTACTGTCTCCAGTTTTCAGTTCTGGATGAGATTTTTAGATCACAATCGCTTTAGCTCACGCAAAATTTCGAGTGGAAAGCCTTTTAGTACGATGATGACAGACCTTTCTTTTCTGGATTTCCATACCCATCAATTGAATTCTGGCGAAAATTCAGAAGGCATTTATAACGCTGGTTTTGCGGAGTTCGATTCATTACCCGAAACGCAGCCCGTCAGTTTGGGTATTCACCCCTGGTACATTAACGAAAGTACCGTTGAAGAACAGTTACAAGTGATCGAAAAAGCCATTCATGCCAAACGAATCACAACGCTGGGCGAATGCGGGCTGGATCGGCTGACTCATACGCCGCTGGCCATTCAGGAGTCGGTCTTCGAACGTCAGTTGGTCCTGGCGAATCAGCATCACATGCCGGTAACGATTCATTGCGTTCGGGCTTTTCCCGAATTAATTCAACTCGTAAAGCGACTAAAAGTCAAGATCCCACTCATTGTTCATGGGTTCAATACCAAGCCGGACATCGTTCGGCAGTTACAGAAGTACGATTTCTATTTTTCGCTGGGCGAAGCCTTGATGCATGACGATTCCAATGCTGTAAAATGCCTGAAAATGATCTCCTTAGATCGTCTATTTCTGGAAACAGATGATAAGGAGATTTCGATTAGTCGTATCTTTGCCGCCGCATCGAAGCATTTGAGTATTCCCGTTTCTACCTTAAAAAATCAGATTTGGCGGAATTTTCAGCGAATGACTGCCATTCCCTGACAAGCAGTATCCATATTGATTATGAGTTGGTTATCCAGAACAGAATTACTGATTGGGCCGGAAGGGCTTGATTTATTACACCAGGCTCACGTATTAGTGATCGGTCTGGGCGGCGTAGGCTCTTTTGCCGCTGAGTTTATTGCCCGCTCGGGCGTAGGCGAAATGACGATTGTAGACGGAGACGTAGTGGACCCCTCGAACCGGAACCGGCAGTTACCCGCCCTTGCTACTACGCACGGGTTATCCAAGGCTGATTTGATGGCCGAACGTCTGCTTAGTATCAATCCCGACCTGAAGCTACACGTTCGCAAAGACTTTCTTTCGCCCGAAGCCTGCCGCGAGATTCTCACCCAGTCCTTTGATTACGTAATGGATTGCATTGATTCCGTTACGCCCAAGCTCACCTTATTAGCGACCGCTCACGCAAAAGGCTACCGGATCATCAGTTCGATGGGTGCGGGTGGCAAATTAGATCCTACCCAGGTACAGGTGGCTGATTTATTCCAGACAAAAGCCTGTACACTGGCCTATTACGTTCGGAAGCGGTTACGGAGGTATGGTATTCAATCAGGGATCAAGGCTGTTTATTCGACGGAAACGGTCCGCTCGGAATCCTTAATGCTGACCGACGGCTCAAATTTCAAACGTTCGGCTTACGGAACAATTTCCTATTTACCCGCTACGTTTGGAGCCGTTTGTGCGTCAGTAGTAATCCGGGACTTGCTGAATGAACCCATTGCCGATTACGAAGCCGCTCAACTGGAAAATCGGAAGCGTCAACGCCTGGAGCGGGAAGATTTTTTTCGCAAACAGGCTAAAGCTGAATTACGGAAAAAAGGTTGATGGTTGTTCGTTACTGGTTGTTAGTTCTTACTAAAAAAGGGCTTTCCTCTTGCGGGGAAAGCCCTTTTTTGGTTTTGCTGCTTAGAAATTAGTAGCCTGGGTTTTGAGGAAAAGCGGAAGCTCCACCCGCTGTCCGGTCAATTTGAGTTTGAGGTATCGGACGCAGGTTATGGAAGGCCTGAATTCCGGCGGCCGCATCGGGGTTGTACTTTTTAACCCGTTCGACCAATAATCCCCAACGCTTGAGATCATACCAGCGGAACATCTCTCCGAGTAATTCCCGCTCCCGTTCTTCCATAATAAACTCCATGGTCAGGCTGGACGCACTCACCTTCATAGCATCCTGTTGTCCCGGCCAGGCCGCCCGCACCCGTACCATGTTGATGGCATCGGCAGCTTCCTGCGTTTTACCCAGCTTCAGATTCGCTTCAGCCAGAATCAGATAGGTTTCAGCCAGACGCATGACAAACCAGTCGCGACTTCCCCATTCAGCCGTTACATCCTGACGCAGAGGGTCTAAAAATTTGTTCAGAACGGGAAACAGGTTAGGTTTATATTGACTGGGCACTAAAACCTGATACGGCTTGGCAGCCCGCTGGGCGGTGGTCCATTCAACGCCGGGAATGAAAATGGCCGTGTCTCCCTGAGCGAACGTCACCCTTGATTTAGAGTTATCAAAAACATTGGTAAACGTACCCGGATTATTAGCGTACCAGGTGTCTTTGAACGTCTTTTTATACCGGGAATCTTTCGTCCGATCCGCTGGATTAAAGATCACGTTCAGTAAGTAATTGGTCGGCATGTATCGCTTCCAGGGACGGCCATTGGCCAAATCCCGCTTCATGCCCGCCTGAACGTCGTATTCATTACCAAAAAACAGGTGCGTCTGATTTCCATTGACCGTAGCTCCCGTTCCACTGGGGAAGATATCGGTAAGGGCGTCGTTGGTATACTGTACCGCGAAAATGACTTCACTGTTAATCTGGTTGGCCTGATTATACACGTTGGCAAAGTCGGGCAATAGAGCGTATCCGTAATTTTTGGTAACGTTCTGAGCGTACGTAGCAGCCTTCGCGTAGTCATCCGAAGCGGCTGCTTCAGAGGTAGCTTTCGTCAGGTAAACCCGGGCCAGCAAGTGCTCGCAGGCTCCCTTCGTAGCCCGACCGTAATCCGTTGAAGTAGTGGGCAAGGCAGCCAGCGAGGCTTCCAGATCAGCGGTTATGGCTGCATAAACCTCCTTCACTGAAGCTCTCGTGAAATCCTTTTTAGGTTCCAGATTACCCGTCAAACTTAAAGCGACTGGCCCCCAGTTCTGAACCAGAATGAAGTAATGGTGAGCCCGGAGAAAACGTAACTCGGCCACTCGCAACGTCTTCGTAGCATCCGTCAAACCCGTCACCGTTCCTGCATTGGCTTTGTCGATGAGCACATTCATCGTATTGATTCCTACGTAGAGGTTATTCCATAAATCCCGGAGGATGTCTACGTTAGAACCAAACTGCGTGGTGTACTGATTCATGTACTTGTAACTGCCATCGGCACCCATGGTGTAGGTATCCGTACCAAAAACGGTCAGGTTCGTTCCGATTTCACGGCCGTAATAATCCCGTAGCGAAGAGTACGTTGCCTTCACGCCCGCCTCAAAGCCCGCCTGCGAATTGAAGTAATCCGCTCCAACCGCAGAAATGGGTGTTTCTTCCAGTAGATCTTTACACGATTGCCCAGTCAGCATGAGACTGGCCATCAAGAGGGTATAAACTATTTTTTTCATGAATGTTTACGTCTTTATCCTGAAATGGATTTGCAAGTGCTTGCTAGAATTTCGCGTTGATACCGAAGATAATCTGGCGGGTCGAAGGCGTCTGGCTTTCCGTTACGCTATCTACCGTTTCGTTATCAATACCTTTGTATTTCGAACGGTACTCCGAGAAAATGAAAGGCTGCTGAGCTGCCAGGTACACCCGCAGGCTGCTCATACCTACTTTTCTCGCCGCATTTTCCGGTACGTTATAGCCCAGATTAATATTCCGAACTTTCAGGAACGTACCGCTGAAGTACCGCAGGGTACTGGAATAGATGGGTGTTTCCTGGTTTTGGTTCGGACGGGGGAAATCGTTCGTTGGGTTATTGGGCGTCCAGTAGTTAATATTCAGGTTATTGTAACGACCAGCCAGGGTGTTGAACGTCTGGTGGAACCCACTCGTGATCGTGCTACCTACGCGGGCATACAGGAAGAAGGATAAATCCAGACCCTTGAAGCTGAACCGGTTGGTCATCCCAGCCGTGAATTTAGGAATCTGCGAACCAATAATCATCCGGTCGTGATCGGCGTCAATTTTACCATCACCGTTGATGTCCAGCAGTTTCACCTCTCCCACATTCTGTCCGTACCGCTTGGCTTCATCGCTTTCGCTGGTTTGCCAGATCCCTATCTTTTTGTAATCATAGATGGCCGTAATGGGCTGTCCGATGAAACGGGCATTTCCGACGTCGTCTACTTTTCCATTGAAGAGTTCACGAATCTGCTCCCGGTTTTTCGTAAACTGAAGATCCGTACTCCAGCGGAAACCATTAGAGGCATCTACGTTAATCGTCGAAAGGGTAATTTCCAGCCCCTGATTCCGGGTTTTCCCTACGTTCCGCAGTACGCTTCCATAGCCGCTGGTATAGGGTAACTGGTCATTCAGTAACAGGTCACGGGTATCGGCCTGATAAACCTCTAACGAACCAGCCAGCCGGCCCCGGAAGAAGCTGTAATCCAGACCAATGTTTGCCGTGGAGGTAGTTTCCCAGCGTAAATTGGGGTTACCAATCGAGTTAGGGCGATACCCGTAAGCAGCGTTGGTATTCCAGGCGTATACCGTACGGGACAGCAGGGTCTGCGTCTGATAAGGGTCAATAGCGGTATTACCGATGGAACCCCAGCTGGCCCGTAACTTCAACTGATCCAGCCAGCTAACGCCTTTCAGGAAGTTTTCATTACTGATGTTCCAGCCTGCTGCCACGGAGGGGAAGAAGCCGTATTTGTTATTCCGGCCAAAGCGGGAAGAACCATCGTAACGTCCGGTTAAGGTCAGCAGGTATTTTTCGTTATAATCGTAATTAAAACGAGCCATGAACGATTGTAAGGTCCACTGAGTCAGGTTTGTAGCTACGCTGTTAATCGTTTGAGCCTGACCCAGACTATAGAATTCCTGAGTAGAGGCGGGAATGCCGTTTACACTGATGCGAGCCGTTTCGTAGTTATCCCGCTGAATGGAGTGCAGAGCCGTAATGTTCAGGTTATGGATTTCCCGGAATTTTTTGGTGTACGTCAGAATGTTTTCAATGGTATAATTGAAACCCTGAGAATAATCCGTCATTCCACGGGGATCTCCTCCCCGACGGTCATTAGTAAACGTTCCCCAGAAACGTCCAAAACGGCGGTTCGTAAAGTCAGGGCCGAAGTTCAGACGGTATTTTAAACCATCGGTGATATTCCATTCGCCGTACAGACTGTTGAAAATACGGATGGTTTTGGTCTCGGCAATGTTGGCTCCGGGTACTACCTCAGACGCCGGATTGGATTGAAGGCCATCGGAAGTAGGCAGGAAAATCAGATTTCCCAGATCGTCGTAGGGCTTACCCAGGGGATTTTCCCGGAGCGTTAATCCAAGGGGATTAAAACCGTTTCCACCACCGGGATAAAACGTATCGCCGCCATTATTGACACTGTACACCGCAAACGTTGAAGTGCCTACTTTTACCCGTTTGCCAATCTGGTGATCCAGGTTTACCCGAAAGCTGTACCGGGTAAAATCCTGGGTTTTGATGATGCCCTTATCCTGAAAGAAGTTACCTGAAATAGAAAACTGGGTTTTCTCGCTTCCGCCCTGTACCCCTACCTGATGGCTTTGAATATGCCCGGTACGGTAGATGTAGGATTGGTAGTCGGTGGAACGACCCGTAGCTATACCATCCAGTTCGACTGCTTCAAAAATTTTGCTGTCTGCATTGGGATCGGCATCATCGTAGCGACCTACGGCCCGGCGTGACTCCCGTTTGTATTCGGCAAACTGAGCCCCGTTCATTACTTCAATGTTGCCCAATGCTTTTGAAATGCCATAATACCCGTCGTAACTCACGATGGTTTTACCCGTCGTACCCCGACGCGTCGTTACGATAACCACCCCATTCGCACCCCGTGAACCGTAAATGGCGGTAGCGGAAGCATCTTTCAGTACTTCCATGGACTGAATATCGTTCGGATTGATGTCGTCAATACCGCCAGCTAATGGGATTCCATCCACTACATAGAGCGGATCATTGGAAGCGTTGATGGAACGACGGCCCCGAATCCGTACCGTTACGCCGGAACCGGGTTTACTACCCGCCTGTACGACGTCCACCCCCGCGGCCCGGCCCTGCAAAGCCTGACGTGCGTTGGTAATAGGTAACTCCGCAATTTCCTTCGAACTCACCGATGATATGGCCCCCGTTAACTGACTTTTCTTCTGAGTACCATACCCGACTACTACTACTTCCGTCAATGCGGCACTTGTGGAAGGAATTACCAGCTCCAGATAATTCTGATTTCCTACGGGAAATTCAAGGGTCTGGTATCCTACCGAAGACACCACCAGAATAGTATTCTCGGGAACGCTCAGAGAGAATTTCCCTTCTGCATTAGTAACCGCTCCGCGTGTCGTTCCTTTTACAGATACACTGGCTCCGGGAATGGGCTGCTGATCGTCTCCGGTTACTCGTCCATTAATGGCACGGTCCTGAGCGAACGCATTCCAACCAAGTCCAAGAAAAAAAAGACTTAGTAATAAGTTTCTCATAGGGGTAATGGTTTAGTTCAAGTTTTTCATAGAATAAGTCAGTAACTATTACACGACTTGAACTCTCCGCATCCACCCTTAATTTTTTGAATTTTTTAAAGAAAAAGTTTTTATTAAGTACTATTATTATAAGTTATCTATTCGAATAGTTAAATAAAATGGATTTGAAAAGAGGCAATTGTAGAGGAATGAAGAGAAAACGCTTCGGTTCACTCTATTCCTTCAAGAAGGAAGTCATACAGCGAAAACTCATGTAGCATGAAGTGGCTATCTTAAATAGGCTTGCCCTCTGGAGGATCATTGTCCGTCGAAGTATGATTCTGTATTTTGTTCGAAAAGAGTGAAAGAAGGCTTATTGCCAGACCACATCTGCGAGCGGTAGCGAAGTAAAAAACTTACGAGTCATGGGATACACTCGTGATGAAGGAGGGCTATTCCATGATTCGTAAGTTCTCTGATCGGGTAATCTTTTTTCTGTTTTTACGCTTTCATCAAACGCACAATGGCTATTTCACTCAGCAAGAAAATTAAAGCCGCTATGATGAAGTACTTCCAGAGGTCTTTTCCCAGATGCTGCTCTTTGTAAATGGTGGCTACATCGGCCCGGTTTACGTTATCAAATACCTGCACATTCCGATTGTTTTTGAATAAATCCCGAAGCTCCTGTGGGGAATACACCTGCATATTAGACTCCTGATCATCGTGATTGAAGGCGAGTAACTGGGTTACTTTTCCATCCAGAATGAGTTCATAATAACCCGATTCCAGGGGTTGTCCGTTACTTAGCTGCTCGGCTTTAGGCAGTTCAAAAGTCAGTGTATTGCCGTTGATCCGCTGAATGGGGATGAGTTCCAGCTTGTCTTTTCTGAGTTTGAATACCGCATTTTTTGGAGAGCCCGATGCATCCACCCGCACATCAGGGCTTTGAAAGGAATAAGCAATAGGCTCCTGACGGACACTTAAAGCGGCCATTTTATAAAGCATGGGCAGGAACAGAGCATGCTGAGCAAAATCACCCAGGGTTGGGTCCAGTGATGAGGCCAGTACATATACCTTTCCCTGACCGGATTTGGAAGAGGTCAGGAAGGGCTCACCTGATTTAAAGCTCAGTAATCTATCACCAACCACTCGCCAGCTCCAGACGGATGAAGCGGCGGGCATAATCATCTGTTCTTTCTGAGTGGTTTCGTCAAAAATATCACTGAAGAACGGATTCTGGCGGGATGGATCCGCCAGAAGGGTTGGTGTGGAGGGTTCCCCCTGCACGCTGGCTATATTCTGAATCCCTAAGGCATTCAGCCAGGAGGCATCGCTGACCCGAGCCGGCGGAATTACCAGCAGACTTCCCCCTTTACTGACAAAACTCAGTAACTCTGCCCGCAGGCTTCCATCAATGCGTTCAATCCCTTCCAGCACTATCATATTCGCCGTCTGGAACGTTCCCACGTCTACATTACTGACTGAAAAACTTTCCTTCCGAAACAGGCTATCGTTGGAGAAGACACTGGATACATAATCTTTTGTTTTCTGACCATAGATGTGCAATACGTTGATTCGGGGATCGGCATTGAGCACGAAGAAATAATCGTTGTCAAAACTAACGGGCGAGTCCTCGAAGGTAATCCGTCCTTTTTTGAATCCTTTGCCCCGAATGGTAAAGTTAAAGGCCGTCTGCACGTAATTATCAGCCGGGATGGACACGATCTGAGAAGCCACCTGCTTATCGTCCAGCAATAATTTAACATTCAGATTTTCCACCGGATTCGTTCCTGAATTCCGTAACCGAACGGTTACTACATTCGATTGCATTTCGCGAATAAAAGGAGTATTGAGCCAGAGCGTATCTACAAACACGTTTTGCGTGGCAGTGCCCTGAACGGGTACCAGAAAGAGTTGAGTACCTGAATCCGGCTCAATTTTCTGTAAATCACCCACGGTAGATTTCTGAAAATCCGAAACCCAGAACAACTGATTTTTACCATTGCTGTGGGCCGAAGCCAATTGCTGTTGCCGGCGGTACACGCTTTCCAGCGATCGGCCCGAAGGTGAAAAATCAACGGTAGAAAGTCGATCCCGGATTTTCTGGCTTCCCTGTAAAGCGTACTCCTGGGCTCCAAAATCATTGGTTATTAATTGAAGCGTTGGGGTATTGGAAAAAGAGCCCAGTAACTCTTCCGTTTTGGTCACTCCAACGTCCAGTAAACGGCGGTTATCAACCAGGTTTTGCATGGATAAGGAATTATCCAGATAAATGCTGGTGATGCCGTCGCGACTCAGGCCTGTACTCTGACTGGCGGGAATGAAAGGCTGGGCAAAGGCCAGAGCCAGACAAACCAGAGCTAATATACGAGCTGCCATAATCAGCCAATGCTTGAGCCGGCGGAAACTGCTGGTAGTGGTATTAACCTGCTTTAAAAAGCTGACATTCGTAAAATAAACCCGTTTGATTCTCCTAAAATTAAACAAATGAATCAGCACCGGAATGGCAGCGGCCAGAAGCCCCCATAGAAAGGCAGGATACAGAAACTGCATGAATTCTGAAAGGCGAATAGTGAAACGTGGATGAGCTGGGTGCCGCAACCTCGCTATGATTCTTAAATAAACGAAAAACTACCTTCATAAACGAAAAAAGAGCCTTTTAGTTGATCGTTACTGGTTAATAGTTGCTCGTTACCCGTTCTCCGTCTCTCATGGGTGGATAATCGAGTGTCGATTCAGGTTTATAACCAAAGAAGCCTTCATCCAAAACTGAATGAAGGCTTCTTTCTATGGATATTCGCTACTGCTGATCAACTCATAACCAGCAACGATTAACTCGATCTATAACTTACGTTTCACTTCCTGCATTTCGAAGCATTCGATGGTGTCGCCTACTTCCAGGTCGTTGAAGTTTTTGATGCTCAGACCGCATTCGTAGCCGAATTTCACTTCTGAAACATCATCTTTGAAACGCTTCAGGGCCTGAATCTCTCCTTCGTGGATCACGATGAAGTCGCGGATCACGCGGATTTTGTTGTTCCGTTTCACCGTACCTTCGGTTACATAGCAACCCGCAACGGTACCAATTTTGGAAATCCGGAATACTTCGCGGATATCGATGTTGGCCGTAACCACTTCCTGGAATTCGGGTTCCAGCAGACCTTCCATGGCTTTCTTGATGTCCTCGATTGCCTGGTAGATGATGGAGTAATTCCGAATCTCGATTTGTTCCTGATCGGCTAAACGACGAGCGTTGAGCGAAGGACGAACCTGGAACGCTACTACTACGGCATCCCCGGCAGAAGCTAACATGACGTCGGATTCCGTTACCTGACCTACGCCCTTATGGATGATGTTAACATTAACTTCAGCCGTAGAGAGTTTAAGCAGCGAATCGGAAAGGGCCTCCACTGAACCGTCCACGTCACCTTTAACGATAACGTTAAGCTCTTTGAAGTTTCCAATCGCTTTCCGGCGACCAATTTCCTCCAGAGTGATGTGCTTGCGGGTACGAAGCGATTGCTCACGCAGTAACTGCTCCCGTTTGTTCGCAATTTCCCGGGCGTCACGCTCAGTCTCCATCATGTTTACCTTATCCCCAGCCGTTGGAGCACCACTCAGACCTAAGACCTGTACAGGTGTAGAAGGTCCAACCGATTTCACGCGTTGACCTTTGTCGTCAAACATCGCTTTCACTTTACCGAAGAACGGTCCAGCCAGCATAACGTCACCTACGCTCATGGTACCATTTTGTACCAGAATGTTTGCTACGTAACCCCGACCTTTATCCAGCGATGCTTCGACTACGGTACCAACACCACGCTTGTTCGGATTTGCTTTCAGGTCCAGTAATTCGGCTTCAAGCAGTACTTTTTCCAGTAACTCGTCAATACCCAAACCGCTCTTCGAAGAGATTTCCTGGGTTTGGAAACGTCCACCCCATTCTTCTACGAGGATATTCATTTGAGAAAGTCCTTCACGAATTTTCTCAGTGTTGGCACCGGGTTTATCTACTTTCGAGAATGCAAATACCATCGGTACGCCAGCATTCTGGGCGTGGTTAATGGCCTCACGAGTCTGGGGCATGACACTATCGTCTGCCGCAATTACGATGATGGCTACGTCGGTCAGCTTAGCTCCCCGAGCACGCATGGCCGTAAAGGCTTCGTGACCCGGTGTATCCAAGAATGCGATTTCGCGACCATCATTGGTTTTTACTTTATAGGAACCGATGTGCTGGGTAATACCACCCGCCTCACCAGAAGCTACTTTCGTTTTACGGATATAATCCAGTAATGACGTTTTACCGTGGTCAACGTGACCCATGATGGTAACCACCGGAGCACGGGGTACCAGACTTTCGGGAGCGTCTTCCTCTTCAATCAGAGCCGATTCTACTTCTTCTTCCGCTGAGATGAACTGAACGTCGAACCCGAACTCATCGGCAATAATGGCGATGGCTTCGGCATCCAGACGCTGGTTAATGGATACGAACATCCCCATATTCATACAGGTCTGAATGATGTCGTTGATGGATACATCCATTAACGAAGCAAGATCGCTGGCCGATACGAACTCAGTTACTTTGAGGATTTTTTCTTGTTCCAGTTCGTGCTGTTCAGCCTCTTCGCGGCGGCGAGCCCGATCCTGACGACGTTCCCGACGACGGTCTGCACCAAAGTTTTGCTTCTTGGCACCTCCACCGCCCATCTGGGCCATCGTATTTTTTACATTATCGCGTACTTCCGTTTTCGAAGGTTCATCACGACGGTTACCGCGGTTGTTATTACGTCCATTGTCACGACCATTGTTATTCCTTGCATTCTGGTTATTACCCTGATTGTTGGAATTCTGGCCCTGATTCTGGTTTTGGTTATTGCCGCGATCCTGTCCCTGATTGCCGGAGTTCTGATTATTCCCCTGATTTCCGCCCTGACGATTTTGGTTATTGTTGTTCTGACGGTTATTAGGATCGTTATTGTTTGCGTTATTATTATTCGGACGAGCCTGATTACGATCCTGCTCTACCGGCTTAATACGCTTGCGTTTCTTTTTCTCGTTATTCGAGTTTCCACCCCGGTTATCGCGGTTGTTATTATTACCGCGATTGTCATTTTTCGAGGGTAACTCAATTTTACCCAGTACAGTCAAACCTTTCAATCGATCGGCTTTTGCTTCGATCAATTCAGGTGGTGTAGCTGAAGGATTCTCTGTCTTCACTTCCGGTTTTGGCTCTGGCGTTGGTTCTTGTTTCTGTTCGGGCCGTGGCTTCTGGAAATTCTTCTGCTGATCAGCAGGACGATTGGCCTGCTGAGGTTGCTTCGAAGATTCTTCTTTGGGCTGAGGCGTTTGAGCTTTTGCTTCAGGCTCCTGCTTGGGAGCAGCCGCGGGTGCGGGCTCTACCACAGTAGCCACCGGGGGAGTTGCTACGACAGTAGGTTCTGGTTTAGGTTCGGCAACGGGTGAGGCCTTTACTTCAGGCTTCACGGGTTCAGCCGGTACTTCATTTTTGGGTTCGGGCTTTGGTTCGGCCACAACGGGTTGCGGTGCAGCAGGCTTTTCAGCTACAGGCTGTGCTTTGGGAGCTTCGGGTTGAGGAACCTTCACAGGCTCAGCTGCCGGAGCTTCCGCTGCTTTGGGAGCTTCTGCTTTCGGCTTTTCTACCGGAGCTTCGGAGGCTGCCGCAGCAGGAGCCACGGGCTTGCCCGTGCTTAAGTCAATTTTACCCAATACTTTTAATCCTTGCAGTCGCCCTTCTTCCTTCGCAGGTTCGGGTTTTTCTTCTACTGGTTTCGCTTCAGTAGGAGCAGCTGCCTCTTCCGATTTCTGGCGGAAGTATAAAGGCAGATCGTCATCTCCTTTTGAATGGGCCGTCGCGGCGGATTCGGAGTGTTTAGGCCCTTCCTTGATTAAATCAGGAGCACTAAATTCTTTTGCCAACACCTGTAACTGTTCACCTGTCAGCTTGGTATTGGGATTACTGTCAATTTTAAATCCTTTGGCCGAAAGTCGATCCACAATGGTTCCCATGCCCACGTTGATCTTTCGTGCCGCCACATTTAAACGCATTGTTTGGATCTCTTCTGCCATGTTGGATGCTTTACTGTCTGAATTCGTCAAAACGAGTGGTTTATAATGTACGAGTTTAGGGTGTTTGTTGAATTAGATATGATGCATAACAGTCGTTGTTCTTGAGTTACGCACCATATCCCCTGGTTCGTAACCTATTAAACCTGCGTTTGCATTAATCGAATTCCTGACTCAGGATCTCCAGCACGTCATCAACGGTTTCTTCCTCCAGTTCAGTCCGGCGAACCAGATCTTCCTTACCCATGGCAAGAACGCTCTTGGCGGTATCCAGACCAATACGATGGAGCTCGTCGAGAACCCACCGGTCGATTTCATCGGAGAACTCATTAAGTTCTACATCATCGTCATCTACAGGTCCTTCGGTTTCCCGGAAGACATCGATTTCCATGCCGACTAATTTACCTGCTAATTTAATGTTCTGGCCCCCTTTTCCGATCGCCAGTGAAATTTGGTCGGGTTTCAGCCAGGCTGATACCCGCTTGTCATCTTTATTGATGCTCATGCGGCTGATCTTCGCAGGACTCAACGCACGGGCAATTAATAATTCAATATTGTCCGTGAAGTTAATCACATCAATATTTTCGTTATTCATCTCCCGAACAATTGTGTGAATCCGGCTACCTTTCATCCCTACACAGGCACCTACGGGATCAATCCGATCATCGTATGATTCTACGGCTACTTTGGCACGCTCTCCGGGTTCGCGAACAACTCGGCGAACCATGATCAGTCCATCCGTAACTTCAGGAATTTCCTGCTCAAACAAACGTTCCAGGAATACGGGAGACGTCCGGGAAAGCGTAATTTTAGGTGTACCGTTGTTCATTTCCACCTTATGAATTACGGCCTTCGTAGAATCGCCTTTCTTGAAACGATCCCGGGGAATTTGCTGGTCACGGGGTAAGCTTAATTCATTTCCCTGAGAATCCAGACAAATGATTTCGCGACCCAGCACCTGATACACCTCAACCGTCAGCAGTTCGCCTACCTGATCCTTGTAACGGTAATAGAGCAATTCTTTCTCCATATCCTTTACTTTCTGAATCAGAGTCTGACGAGCCGTCTGCACGATGCGGCGACCAAAGTCTTCCAGCTTTACTTCTTCCACTACCTCTTCGCCTACTTCAAAATCCTTTTCGATTTTCTTGGCGTCCGCTAATGGAATTTTATCGTAATCCCAAATATCTTCAGAATCATCATCCACGATTTCCCGCGTCCGGAACATTTCCAGATCACCGTTATCAGGGTTAATGATTACGTCAAAGTTCTCATCAGTACCGAATTTCTTACGAATCATCGTCCGGAAGACATCTTCCAGAATTTTGATCATCGTCGGACGGTCAATGTTCTTCTCTCTCGCAAAATCGGCGAAGGAAGAGATCAGTTCTGCACTGTTCATCGGTTCGTCATAGTTTTTGTTAGTTTCCAGGCCTGTTGCTCTGGCCCTGCCTGATCGGCTAAACGCCCGCTTTGGCGATTATTTAAATGATACCAGCACTTGAGCTTTTTTAATCTCAGCATAGGGAATCACAATCGTCACCGCTGGTTCTTTTTTAGTCCCATCGGTGGTGATGGTAATGTCTGAATCACTAACTGCGTTCAGCATTCCAATCTTCTCACTTCCGTCTGTAAACTGAACGCGGAGCTTCCGACCGGTATTCCGTTGATATTGGCGAGTTTGAGTCAGTGGAAAATCAACACCAGGAGAGGAAACTTCTAATGTATAAGCGTTTTCAATTAAATTCAGTTCCTCAATTTGATGCCCTAATTCGCGACTTAATGCGGCACATTCATCGATGCTGATGCCGGCATCGCTATCCACCAAAATCGTCAACTTCGACTTGATGCGGGACTCACTTGCCTGAACATCTACCAGATAATACGTTTCATCGGGTAGCAGGGCAGTGGCCAGTTCCGTAATTTTTTCCTTCAGATTCATACTACGTCAAGCAGTAGGCGTTTTTCAGGGACTTTTTTCTGAAAACTAAACCTGTTTTTTTCAACGAAAAACTTGTATAAACAAAGAAGAGGAGTGCAATGCCCCTCTTCTTTCCGTTGAAATCCGCTGCAAATTAATACTTTTTTCTTATACCAAGCAATAATATATTCGTTTAGCCTGAACAGTTTTAAGATTATCAATCAATTTTACGATTCCCAAGAGTCAACTTCAATCGCATCCGAATAAATTTCATGAATTCCCAAAACCATAAAGGCGGATTTTTTACTTCGCTTCTTGCATTGATCACTTACCTGCTCTGCGGGTACCTGTTGATTGGCTATCTGATTGGATATACGTTGTGGTGGACTCACTGGCTTACTGGCTTCTGGCTCATCGTTATGCCCTGGGTCATGCTGGCCCTGGCCCTGCTCACGATCTTCTGGTTTTTCAAAAATGTTCGCCAGGCCTGGGCCCCCCTTCTCGTTCTGCTGGCGGGCTGGCCGTTCTGGCTTCGTACGGCTGGTTTTCATGCCCAGAAGCAGGCCGGAGAACTTACTCAGACGTTGCGGGTATCTACTTTCAACACCACTGCCTTTGGATCCACTACTTATCTGGAGAATCACGACATTAGCCCCCTGCACTCTATGCTGGACTGGTTAAAAACGTCACACTCAGATGTCTTGTGCTTACAGGAATACTACAGCTGGGATCATCCGTATTTACCCGACGACTTTCAAATGAATGACCAGCTTCGAAAAGCGGGGTATCCTTATAAAGCGATATTCAAAGAATTGAAATGGTACAGCGGTAATCTTCGCAAAAGCGAACGCGGCTTTTTAGGACCCGTTTTGTTTTCCAAATATCCCATTATCAATCAGACCTATCATGTTTTTGAAAATGCCGGCGGACACAATGGCTTTGTTCTGGCGGATATCAAAAAAGGGCCGGATACGCTTCGAATCATTAGCATTCATTTGTACTCGATGGGCGTTCGGGTAGGAAATGTGGCCCGGGCTAAAAATTCCAAAGTAGCCAAAGCAGAAACCAGATCCATCTTACACAAACTCAAAGAAGGTTTCATTGCCCATAACCTTGAGATTAATGAAGCTCTTAAGCTGGTAAAGAACAGCCCTTACCCGGTCATTCTTTGCGGCGATTACAATGAAGTTCCCACCGGCATTGCTTACAGTAAAACCCGACGTTACCTGAAAAACAGTTTTGAAGAAGCCGGTCGGGGTTTTGGATTTACCCTTAATCGAAGTCCCTGGTTTATTCGGATTGACAATCAGTTTCACAGCAATCATTTCAAGGTACTCAGGCATACGGTTCGTCGGGACGTGAAAGGTTCCGATCACTTCCCGGTTGAAGTAGATTACGCCTATTAGGTAATCTTAGGGACAAAGGGGGTCCGCCGCACTATCTTTTCATTGTGTAGCGGCCCCCATTTGGGCTTATCGGTGGACCAAAAATCAGCTTCCTTTCTTCACCAGCTTATACTCGATGTTTGGATACCCGCGTTCGCCGCCGTCGGTTGAGGTGTAATTCACAAACTTGAGTTTGTAGACATTACCAGCTGCGTCTTTGACTACGTAAAAACGATCCGTTTTCACGCCCGCGGCCGCTCCTCCGGGGCCCGCGGAAGTCCGCCAGTTGCTGCCAATGACGTTTCGTTCCTTTTTGAATGACGAGCCAGCGATATTTGCCTCAGCATAGGCCTCGTACCTTACCGTGCTGGTTAATACCTCAGCGGCTTCAACGCCTGCGAGATGATTGATCTGAACGAAATCGGAATATGTATAAGGAATCGTTTCCGTTGCCTTATAGGTTGTTAAACCCCAAACCAGATCCCAGCCTGTTTTGGCGGGTTCTACCGAAACTGCTTTCCCCTGCCCTAACGAAGCATAGCTAAAATTCAGGCCTGCATCTTTGGTAATATCCAGCGTTTTGAACGTCGTTTCGGTAATTCGGGCGTATTGCACCGTATAACCCGTTCCCTTCCTCAGAACGCGGATTTTGTACCAGGGCTTTTGCGTGGTTCCGGCATTTCCCGAGTTTACGATGTACACGGGGTTTTCCGAATCCGTAGCCGATACTTCTTTAATAACGGTTTTTGTCAGATCCCCGTCAATATTATCTACCAGATCAAACGTTCCCTGTCCCGTTCCCAGAATTAATACGCTAGCCAGAGCGGTAGTATCAGCGGCGGTTACCTGCGTTAAATCCGTTTTGGTCAGGGCTTTCGCGGTGGCACCGGTAGTGGCATTCAGGATCACGCGGAATTCATTTCCGTTATAAAAACCTAAATCCCAGCTATTTCGGGCCACGGCCGTTTGGCTATTCGAGCTAAAATCAACAAATACCGAGTTCATAGCACTGGCTCCGCCCGCTCCCCCATTCAGTTTCAAAGCTGAACCGCTGGAGATGATGGAAGAGAATTTCAGTTTTTGTGTAACAGTCGTTCCATTGACAACCGAGTTATTGGCCGATTTAATAGTAAAATCAATAGTCTCTGCACCCGTCAGAAAGATATTGGCCGCTTTCGTAACCTTGATTGAGGCCGTATTACTATTGGCGGGAACGGTTACGGTAATGGAGTTATTCGTTGCCGCCGGAGTCGTCGTGAAATGCGTTCCGTACGTAACCCCCGTCGGCGTTAAGTCCACCACTACATTCGTAGCCGCCGTAACCGCACGATCCAGGTTCAACTTGACCGTAACAGACGAAGAATCCGAAGAAAAGCCCTTTTCAGCGGATTCAAACTGAACAGTATTATCGGGCAGTGGGGGTTCTTCGGTTTTACAGGCCGGAACCAAGGCTGCCATCGTGACGACAAACAATAGAGATAAAAACTGCTTTTTCATGAGCGTTATTGGGTTATAAACAGGAGGAATTTTGATAGGTTACTGGCTTGTGATGAGGCATTACTTACTCCAGTTGAAGGTTAAGCCCAGAAAATAGGAACGTCCGTAACTCTGCGGAATCGGGCCGCTGCTGCTGTGAGCACTGCCGGAATCGGTAGCGGTATTATTAAGTCGGGTTACGTCAAGGATATTCTTCACACCCGCATTCAGGGTTAATACCTTTAGCAGCGGTTTGCTGATGGAAAAGTCCAGCCAGTGGAAAGCCGCCGTCTGAGCCAGATTGACGCTGAGGTCGGCGGCGGTTTGGTAACTGGTCCGTTTTCCGGTGTATTTATAGAAAAGGTTCAGTTTGGTATTGATGCTTTTGACCGTATAAATCAGATTGGCGTTGATTTCGGAGGCCCAGTTGAACTCAGGAATATCGGCGTCTGCTGAAAGCTGATTGAAACGACCGATGTACGAGTAACCCACCGAACCCTGAAGGTCCTTCCATTGTACGACTGTATTCAGTGTTCCTCCGGTAGTTTTAGAGCGATCAATGTTAACCGTACGCATGATGCGGGGATCTACCGGATCATTACCATAAGCAATCAGGTTGTGAAAATCGTTGTAGAAGAATCCCGGAACCAGATTGAGGTAACTGGCTTTGGTACGCAAAACCTCCCAGGAAAAAGAGCCGTTGAAGCTGTTGGAGTACTCTGCTTTCAGATCAGGATTTCCCTGAATGGAGTGACTGGCATCGAAGAAATTGAAGTATAACTCCCGCAGGGCCGGCGAACGAAAGCCACGAGCGTACGAAGCCCGGAAGTCCAGTTTTCGGGTCAGAGCAAATTTGGTATTAATGGAAGGAATAACGGGCGGAGCCTGATAGACTGAGTTATGAATGAAGCGTAAGCCCGGCCGAATCACGATCGTTTCCGTGGGTTTCCATTCCGAAGAAACGTAGAAAGCCAGGTCAGTAATTCCGCTGTTCGCCGAAATCCGGGCACCGCTGGACTGATCGTGATTCAGCTCCAGGCCGGGCTGAAACGACCATTGATGAGTCAGCCGATACTGAGCCGTGGCCCGAACCATGAAGTTATCAAAACTGGCCAGGTCCTGCTCGCCTTCACCCAAAGACAGCGTTCTTCGGCCCGTGTTCAAGTCCATCTGAGTCGTCTGGATTCTTCGGCTGTAATCCGTATAAGCGGCAATGGCGTTCAGGCTTAGCCGATCACTGGCTTTCCATTCGGCCTGCCCCTGGTGCATCAGTCGTTTGGTAATGAAATTCTGATCACGGGCAATGTTGGTATTGGCATTCGCCGCTCCCAGAGCGTTAATTGTTTCCTGCAAGCCATCGAGTCGATATCGAATGCTGAAGTGATCTTTTCGATACCCCAGAGTTCCATTCCCTAACCACTGGTTTTTGGCGTGCCAGTCAGGGGTGCGGGTTTGAGAATAGCCCTGCCAGCCGCCAAAGTCATTGCGGCTTCCGCCGGCGGAGGCAAACCAGCCTTTTCGCTGCCAGCTCAGGCCTACGCTGTTCAGGTGCGATCCCTTACCCTGTCCTGGCTCGTATTCGTTGCCTACGCTTTCTTCCTGCACCCGGGCCATTACTGAAAATTTCTCCGCTCCCGGCTTTTTAGTAATGAGATTAATAACCCCCGCCAGAGCATCCGAACCGTAGGAAACCGACATGGGGCCTTCCACGATTTCAATGCGGGCAATGGTATTGATATCAATCTGGTTAAGACTTTCGCGGGTATCGCCCCGATCTAACATGGGCACACCGTCCAAAAGAATTTTGACGTTACGCCCCGTCATGCCCATCAGCTGAATATCCGACGTACCCATAGCCATGTCATTGGAAAACCGGATGCCTAATTCAGTGTTCAGCACGCCCACCAGAGAAGTAGCCGCCCGGGCCTGAATGCGTTCCAGATCAATGGTTCGTACCTGAAAAACGGATTGTTTAAGGGATTGCGGTTCAAATTGACCCGTCACGACAATTTCCTGAAAATCCGTTTGCTCGGTATGCAGGGAAATATCCAGCATTTGAGTTTGGTCAGCCTGCACCTGCACGGCCCGTTCAACGCTCTTCATCCCAACCCGGCTCACCCGAATTTCATATGAGCCAGATTTTAAATTGTTGAATACATAGCGTCCTTCCTGATCAGAACTCACCCCGTAATTCGTGCCTTTAATAACCAGAGAAGCAGCCTCGACGGCTTCGCCTTTCTCGTCCGTTACCTTGCCTGTAACACGACCCGTTTGAGCCCAGACGTGACCGATCGTCAGGCTCAGGAAGAATGCATATCGAATAATGGAATGGACCGCCACAAAGGTATCAGTTGAGCAATATTATTTTTATTTAGATTTAATCTAATTTCACACAAAGGTAAAAATGATTCGGAATTCACAAGGTTTTCCTGAAAAAATTTAGATAATGCTGAAACAAAAAAAAGACTGCCCGGGAGCAGTCTCTGTTCATACTAATACTTGTTCAATCGTACCCAGTAATTTAATTAAGGATGGGCCTCCAGCCACTCTTCTCCGTTTTCATAAATTTCCTTTTTCCAGATCGGTACGACTTCCTTCAGGGTATCAATTACCCAGCGACAGGCTTCGAAAGCATCTTTGCGGTGCGGTGTTGCTACGGCAATCACGACCGCAATGTCGCCGATTTCCAGCGTTCCCTTCCGGTGTACGATGGCGATTTTTTCGACGGGCCAGCGACGGGACGCTTCTTCACCTAACTCCCTCATTTTTCTGACGGCCATACCGTCAAAGGCCTCAAACTCAAGCCGAACGACTTCGCGATTTTTATTATGATTCCGAACGGTGCCAATGAACACGTCAACGGCTCCAGCCCTCTCTGACTGAACCGCGTCAATGCAGCTCTGAACCTGAATCGGCTGATCGGTTATTTCTATCATTAGCTGGTTGATTAATGGTGGTTTGACTAACCATTTTACTCATTTTGATTACCTGGTTCATAAGAACAGTATCATTCTTCAGACTACATCTCTAGCCTCCACTCACCGGAGGAATCAGGGCTACGTCATCCCGCCCGGTCAGTACGACTTCTCCTTCGGCGTACTCTTCATTGACCGCTACGAGTAACGATTTCAGTTCGGCTAAGGAAGGATACTCCTTTCGAATCTGCTCCAGTAAGTCCTGCACGCGGGCTCCGTCGGGGAGCTGGACGCTCTTTTTTGAGCTTCCTATGATATCACGGGTAATTCCGTACAAATGTATTGTCAATTCCATCGTTCAAAGTTGATAAAGCTTCGGGAACAAGCGAGGCTTTTTTTCGTTTATTTGCATAAGATGTCAACAAATCGCCCACTCATTTATGATAACCACGGACGGCCCATCCAGTACCTGCGACTGGCCGTAACCGATCGCTGTAACCTTCGCTGTTTTTACTGCATGCCTGAAGAGGGCATTCCCTATCTTCCCAAAAAGCAATTACTGAGTTACGAGGAAATGTTACGCATTTCCTCCGTGCTGGCAGAGCTGGGCGTTCGGAAAGTGCGTATCACGGGTGGTGAACCTTTTGTTCGACACGATCTTACTCAATTTCTCTATCAGTTAGCCGACATTGAAGGCATTGATGAAATTGCCCTGACGACGAACGGAGTTCTTACTCAAAAATACATTCCAGACTTAAAGAAAATAGGCGTTAAAACTATTAACCTGAGTCTGGATTCCCTCGATCGGCAGCGTTTTTATGACATTACCCGCCGTGATGAGTTCACGAAAGTGGAAGCCTGCCTGTATGAGTTACTGGAGGCCGGTTTTGAAGTAAAACTCAATGCGGTGGTCATGGAAGGGCGTAATATTGAAGACCTTATTCCCCTGGCCCGGCTTACCGAGAAGTATCCCCTTTCGGTACGTTTCATTGAAGAAATGCCTTTCAACGGCGAAGGTTCCCATTACCCCACCCTTCACTGGACCTACCGCCGGATTCTGGAGCATTTAAAAAGTGAATTTCCTGATATTCAGAAACAAACGGATCCGCTTAATTCAACGGCTTACCATTACCAGATTCCGGGTTTTGAGGGTAACATTGGCATTATTGCTGCTTTTTCCCGAACCTTCTGTGGCACCTGTAACCGAATTCGAATGACGGCCCAGGGAACCTTGAAAACCTGTTTATACGACGACGGAGTTCTGGATGTCCGGAAGTTATTGCGGGAAGGCATCTCGAACGAAGAACTTCAGCTCAAATTCATCCAGACCTTCAAAAATCGTCCGAAGGATGGATACGAGGCTGAACAGTTACGGAGCACCTCCGTGCACGAATCCATGACGACCATCGGCGGGTAATCTCTCCTGCCTGCACAATGGCAATACCCAAGCTATATCTTAGTTTATCATTTTAATACAGCCATGAAAGAATTACGCGATACCTGCCCCTGGGTCATCATGATTTGCGAAGGGAGCAAATGCAGTCGTCTGCAAAAAGACCTGCGGCGAACCTTTAAGCACGAACTCAAAGAACGGGGCCTGAAGCGGGAAGTGGAAATGGTAGAAATGGAATGTACGAGTCGGTGCAAGCAGGGCCCGGTGGTTTGTATCCAGCCGGCCAACCTCTGGCTCGGCGAAGTTCGGGAGTCCAATGTTTCCCAGATTATCGACGAGATGTTCCGCGAAGAACCCGTCTAATGATATAAGCTCTCTCCAAACCAGATTCTCTCAGGGATCTGGTTTCTTTTTGCTGGTTCATTTACCCAGCCCTGTCCCCATCCCGAGCACGCTGTCTGGCAAGATCTTTTTGCAACTTCCCCTATACTCCCCGAATGTTTTTTCAAACAGCAGGCTACCGGGCAGCCCCTTCCGTATTAAATTCATTTAATACGGCTTGTGATCTTTAAAATTCAGTTACTTTTATTTCAGACACCCCGATTTACCCAGTTACCTGACTGTTGCATCTTAACTCTATGAATTTCAGACGCCTCAAACGTATTGCTTTACGAGTACTAGCCCTATTCCTGATTCTGGGTTTTGTGCTGATGGCGGCCATTTATAGTTACAGAGATCGCATTTTTGATCGCATTAAAGAAGAAGTCAGTCACCAGATCAAAGGACATTTTTACGCCGATAACTTCAGTATTCTTTTCTGGGAAGGCGGCGTACCGGGCCTGACCATCACGCTGGAGAACGTGCGATTAGAAGATCTGAAGCACGATCAGCATCACCTGGACTTTCTGAACGTCCAGCAAGTGCGGGTGCGGCTGGATTTGATTGATCTTTTCCGTCGGCAGGTTCAGATTCGTCACATCCGGCTGGTGGATGGAACTGTTAATGCCATCAAGCTTAAAGACGGATACGCCAACTGGAGCATCTTTGAACCCAAAGACAAGGCCAAGAAACAGGCGACGCCGAAGAAAAAAGGCTTTCTGGTGGACATCAAGCAGGTTCGTCTGGAAAATATTCAGGTTCACTTTGCCGACTCCCTCCATCACAAATGGTACGGTGGCTTACTGAAGGATGTCATCTTTCACATTTCCAATAAAAACAATCAGTTCAAAATTGGCATTCGGGGCCCTATGCACCTGGATGGCCTGGCTTTTAATCCCAACAAAGGAAGTTTCGGTACCAATCAGGAGACGGATTTGAAGCTCAACCTTTGCCTGGACACGTCCAGCCGTTTACTCACGCTGGAACCTTCCCGGCTGGTTTTTGAAAAGAAAGATACCCTACGGGCACACGGGCATTTCCAGTTTTTTGTGAAACGTCCACCCTCCATGAATTTATACCTTCATCTCAATCGTTTACCCCTGACCAAAGCCCTGGATTTGATGCCTCGTCAGCTGGCCGCTTCGATTGGTAAGTTTGAGTATTACCCCGAAATTGAAAGTGCTCTGGTTCGCGTCAATGGATCTACCGGAGCCGGAACCGAGCCCAAAATTGATGTACGTTTCTCAACGGGTCCTGCCCGTTTTGAATCCAAACTGGGTTTATTAACCAACCTTCGAACCAAAGGGCACTTTACCAATCATGCCAGTGGATCTCTTCCCACGGGTAACGAAAACTCAAGAGTCTTTTTTAAAGAATACACCGCTAACTGGGACGATGGCCTACCGGTAAGCGGAAAAATCATCGTCCATAATTTCATTAACACGCGAGCCTTCATTACGGCTCACATCGATACGGATTTATCACGCCTCAACGACAATATCAGTTCAACGGACTTTATTCTTGAGAACGGAAAAATTTACCTGGATGCTCAATACCGGGGTGGCGTAGTAAATGTGATTCATCCCAAGACAGGGGATTTATCAGGCCTGCTGACGGGAAAATTACGGGTCGAGAATGGCAGTTTCCGTTACCTGAACCGGCAACTCGAATTTGACCAGCTGAATATAAAAGCTGATTTCAACGAGAAAGATTTACTTATTCAGCACATCACTACTCGCCTGAATAAAAGCCCGTTGACGGTTAAGGGACAAATTAAAAGACTGATTCCCTTCCTGACGTCCTCTGATGTACGCCTTTATGCCAATGCAGATATCTACTCGCCCAATCTGAATTTCAATGCGATTAAAATCATGCCCCTGAAACCCAAAGGTTCAGCCCTGGCCCGGAAAAGAGCCCGCAAGCAACTGATTGCCAAGTTTGACCGCATTGTTGATCAGTTGGAAACGGACATTGACCTGCGTTTTGACCGGTTTCAGTATCGGCACTTCAAAGCGGGCCAAGTCAGTGGCAAGCTGAATGTAACGACCAAGAAAATGCAGATTAAATCGCTGACGATGAATGCTTTTAATGGTAATTTTAATTTCAGCGGACAGGTCGACTACGTGCATAACAACCCGGCCCGGCTCAGCGTGGCCTGTGCCTTACGCAATACGAACGTACAGGAGTTATTCTGGGCCTTTGACGATTTTCAGCAACAGACCATTACGCATCGCAACATTCGGGGCTTATGGAATTCGGAAGGTAAGATTTCCATGAATCTTCGTCGGGATTACACGCCCATTCCCGGCAGTTTCTCGGGATACCTGAATTTTAATCTTCGTAATGGAGAACTCATTGGCTTCAAGCCCATCAAGGGAATTCAGAAATTCATATTTAAAAACCGAAACTTCGATCACATCAAATTCGCTCCGCTGACCAGTCAGTTCCGATTCAAAGGCCGGGAGATTGAAATGGATAAAATGGCCGTTGAGTCTACCGCTTTAACTTTGTTCGTAGGTGGAACGTATAGCTTCGGCAATCAGACGGATCTATTCGTTCAGATTCCGTTACGAAATCTTCGCAAGCGGGACAAAGATTATGAACTGGTTCGCTACGATGAAGAACACACGCCCGGCTGGACGCTTAATCTGCGGGCAAAAGACGAAGGTGCCGAAACGAAAATACGGCTGGATCTGGGGCAAAGGGTTCGCCATCGCAAGGCCAAACGTCAACTTCAGGAATTATCCGAAGGAACGGGTCGGTTACCGTAATTTTGATTAAATTCTCAGAAAATCAGGGATTTCAGACTAATTTTCCGTCTTGAGAAAAACCTCTGACTTCTATGAAATCTTCACTTTCCCGCCGGTCCTTTCTTCAGCAGGCCGGTTTAGTTACCTCAGTTGCCTTTCTGGGTTCGTCTTTAGACGTGCTTGCGTTTAAGAAATCAGGTTTACAAATCGGTTATTCAGCCATTACCTGGGGAGGCAGGGATCTGGAAGCGATTAAAGATGTTTCGTCGCTGGGTTTTCAGGGCATACAGCTTCGGGCCAATGCTTTCGGTCCTTACCGCAACAAACCCAGCGAACTTAAAACTGAACTCGACAATCATAAGCTAAAGCTGGTGATGTTCTCCAGCGGCAACGTAGAAATTGATCCGGAGAAGGAAGAAAGCACCATCAATATGCACGTGGCTCACGCCAGCTTTGTAAAAGCCTTGGGCGGCAGCAGCATTCAGCTGACCAATAACGTTCGGCCGAAAGATCGGAAGCCTACTACGGAAGAGCTGAAGCGACTGGCCCAGGTGATGAACGAAATTGGTAAACAGACGGCTGCCTTTGGGGTACAGACGACGTATCACAACCACATGCACCAGCTAGGCGAAACGCCGGAAGAAGTAGATATCATCGTTCAGGAAATGAACCCTAAATACGTCAAGCTCTTGCTGGACGTAGCCCATTATCATCAGGGCGGTGGAGATCCGGCGAAAGCCATTCACCAGTATAAGGACCGGATTCATGCCCTTCACCTCAAAGATGTGCGTTGTCCCTTGCCCGGTAACGCTGATCCGAAAGCCTATAAATTCGTGGAATTGGGTCAGGGTAATGTCAACCTACCCGCTGTTTTCAAGGCTCTGAACGACATCAATTTTAAAGGTTGGGGAATCATTGAACTCGACGGCGTCCCTGATCAGGGCAAAACGGCTCTCTCGTGTGCCGAGACCAGCAAAAAGTTTTTGATGGATCAGAAAATTGCCCTTACCTAGATTTTGAGCGGTATCGGATATCTTCTAATGCTACTGAATAGCACTGCTGCCAGCGAAAAAGCTGGCAGCATCTCTTAAACCAGCCAGAACGTTCTACGCCCCTGCCCCTTCGAACGAATAGAGCAAAGTAGCTGGAAAACCAACTATTCTGGCAAGGATGGATCAACGAAGCAGAAGTAATTATTCTTATCTCTTGCGGTAACCAGTATCAACTCTTTCTTTCCTTCTTTATTAGAAAGAGTTCTCTGTTTCATAAACGGATTCTGTTTTTCAGGGTAACGCCTGAAAAGCGGGGTCATGTTATTGAAGTGTGTCTGAATGCTTTTCAGCATTTATGTTTCTTCACCGCATTGACCATTAAACTATTAAACATGAAAAGATTATCAGTACTTTTAGTAACACTGGCTCTTTCCAGTCATACTTTAAGCTACGCCACCAATCCCCCGAAAGGTACCTGGAAAAGTTTATTCGACGGGAAGACCCTGAAAGGCTGGAAACTGGCTGAGGGTTCGGCTTCGGGTAAGGCCAAGTATGAAATCAAAAATGGAGAAATCATTGGTATTTCTCAGATGAATACGCCTAACACCTTCCTTCTCACGGATCAGCAATACGGAGACTTCATTTTTGAGTGCGACGTAAAGATTGATAATGATCTCAATTCGGGTATCCAGTTCCGTAGTCTGCAACGCGAAGGCGATGGCCGGGTCAATGGGTATCAAATGGAAATTGATCCCGCCGAGCGTAGCTGGAGCGGCGGTATTTACGACGAAGCCCGTCGCGGCTGGTTGTGTAATCCCAACAATAATCCGGCAGGTAAAGCGGCTTTTAAAAGAGGTGAATGGAATAAATATCGCATTGAGGCGATTGGTAATTCCATTCGTACGTTCGTGAATGGCGTTCCTGTCTCCAATCTTGTGGATGACCTAACACCGAAAGGATACATCGCTCTCCAGGTTCATAGCATTGGCAAGGATGCTTCGCACGAAGGAAAAGCCATTCACTGGAAAAATATTCGCATCCAGACGGATCAGTTGCAACCTTCCCCCCTGGATACTACTCCTGTCATTAATCTGGTCCCTAATACTATTTCCGAGCAGGAAAAAGCCCTGGGCTTCAAACTTCTGTGGGATGGGAAAACAACGAACGGCTGGCGTGGAATCGGCAAACCCGCTTTCCCCGAAAAAGGCTGGAATATCAAGGATGGTGAATTAACCCTCGACGTAGCATCTGGCGGTGGTGGAGATATTCTGACGACCGAGAAATTCGGTGCTTTTGAGCTTACCTTTCAGTTCAGGCTAACGGAAGCGGCCAACGCCGGAGTAAAATACTTTGTCAACGAATGGGTAACGGATACCTATGAATACCAGCCTTCCAATCAGGCACCTGTTATGAAAAGTATCATGGCGGTAGGCCCCGAATTTCAGGTGTTGGACGACGAAAAACACCCGGATGCCAAACTTGGAGCGGGTGGTAACCGAAAAATCGGTTCCTTGTACGACCTGATTCCAGCCGACAAAACCGGACCGAATAAAGCGGCCGTAAAGAAAATCGGTGAATGGAATGAAGGCCGGGTTATCGTTTACCCCAACAATCACGTGGAACACTGGCTGAATGGCTTTAAAGTGCTGGAATACGAACGGAACTCCCCGCTTTACAAAGCCTTGGTAGAACGCTCCAAGTACGCTACATTCAAAGGATTTGGTGCCGCCGAAAAAGGCCCGATTCTGCTCCAGGATCACCACGACATCGTTAATTTCAGAAGCATCAAGATTCGGGAAATAAAGTAAGTTTGGGGTTTTGAGTTAAAGGGTTTTGAGTTAAAGGTTGAAGTAACGTAATGGCTTACAACGGCACTCACTCTAAACCCAAAACGCTAAACTCCAAACCATAAACTCAATTAATAACCTATAAAAAAAGCCGATTAGCCTTCGGTTTACACTATGGAAAATCGTCGAGAATTTCTCAAGAAAGTATCCCTGGCTGCCGCTGGTTCTGCTCTGAGCCTGGGTAGCGTCAATGCCATGTCTGCGGCTAGTTACCGTAAAATCCTTGGAGCAAACGACCGGGTTCGCGTCGGTTGCGTGGGCTTCTCGGATCGTTTTAAAGCCTCACACGTCCCTCCGTTCAAAGCTCTGGCCAAGGAAATGAACTTTGAAATGGTGGGTGTATCAGACATCTGGAAGCGTCGCCGCGACGAAGGAAAGGCTTTCCTGGAAAAACAATTAGGTGGAACCATTAAAGATTATCGCAATAACGACGAACTCTACGATTCGAAAGCGGTAGACGCCGTATTTATCAGTACCGCCGATTTCCAGCACGCTATTCACACCATTGACGCCGTAAAAGCGGGTTGTGATACGTACACCGAAAAACCACTGGCTGAAACCATGGAAGATGCCCGTGCCGTACTGAAAGCCGTAAAAGCCTCGGGTAAAATCGTTCAGATTGGATCACAACGTCGCAGTGGTGCGAATTATCACGCGGCGGAAGATTTCATCAAATCCGGTAAATTCGGCCCTATCACGATGGTGGAATTAATGTGGAACGTTAACCAGCCCGGTCGCTGGCGTCGTCCTGAGCTGGTAGCTCAGTGCAAGCAGGAAGATCTGGACTGGAACCGTTACCTGCTCAACCGTCCAAAAGAAGCTTTTGATCCTCGTAAGTACCTGGAATACCGTTTGTTCTGGCCTTATTCTTCAGGAATTCCCGGTCAGTGGATGAGCCACCAGATTGATACGGTACACTGGTTCACTGGTTTGCCTCACCCCCGTTCAGCCGTAGCGAATGGCGGTATTTATCAATGGAAAGACGGTCGTAAAAACGCCGATACGCTGACGGTAGTGTTTGATTACGGTCCATTAAACGATCCGACATCAGGCTTCCAGGTATCCTTTGCGAGCCGTTTCAGTAACTCGGCCGGAGGCACCAAAGAAATTTATTACTCCAACGGTGGAGAGTTGAACCTGGACACCAACATGATCTCACCCACGGGTGGATTAACGGCTCGGGATGCCGCCGACATGAAAATGCAGGCGAACCTTCTGGCTTCTGCCAAACTGGAAGGCCAGAGAGTAGAAACCGGAGCCAACACCGGTGGCGACGTGCTGACGTTCAACCACATTAAAAACTGGATGGAATGCGTACGAAGCCGTAAAACGCCCAACGCTCCCATCGAAGCGGGTTACCAGCACTCCATTGCGACGATCATGTCCAACGCGGCCTATCGCACCGGCCTGCGGGTAACGTTCGATGAAAAAACGCAGGAAGTGATGGCGGGTAATAAAGTATTCAAATACTAACTGAATCGCTATTCCCTAAAAAAGGCTCCGCACCTATCGGTACGGAGCCTTTTTTATGCTTATCTCTAAACCGCCGCGGCCGTGCTCATCGTCATGTAAAGATTGATGGCAAACTGACAGGAAATCAATAACTCCAGGGGCGATTCCTGATTGGGTTCTACCTCTACCTGGTATTCGTACCGGAACGACGACCAGTCAAAGCGGGGCCTCAAAGCCATCGTGACTATTCCCATCTCATTCTCCAGAATAAAATGGTGATTCAGTAACCCCCGGCCTTTCAGGAGAAATACCTTCTCCTTACCGTCGTAATCGATTCTGATGATAATCTGGCCTTTCCAGTTAAAAACGATATCTCCTTTATCTACCTCGTTGATGAAAATATCAAACTTTGAAGCCCAGATGTTTTTAGGTTTAATCAACAGCTGTTTCCCCGGCAGTTCGGTTCTTCCATTGTTTGAAAACCAGCTTTCGTAATGGAACGTCGTTAAAAGATTTTCTTTTTCGTTAAAAATTTCAAATCCAGAGGCAATGGATTTAATCTGATAAGTAGTTTTCATGGCAGGTTACCTTTACTCGTGAAAATTCATTTCCCCCGCCCGAATGGCAATGGGCAGGTTATTTTCCTTCGGTGGCACCGGGCAGGTATATTCCGGCGAATACGCACAGAATGGGTTATAGGCCTTATTAAAATCAATCGTGACCCGATTTCCGGTAATGTCGCCCTCGGGAATATCCAGATAACGACCGCCCGCGTAAGTTTCTTTTCCAGCCGTTAAATCTTTGAAGGGAATGAATAAGGTACGGGCTTCATTACTTTCAAAAACCAGTAACGTACAGGTTTTACCCTGTAACTCGAAAGTAGCTTTTCCGAAAAGGGTATAGTTTTCCGTTTGCCCTCCCGTCATTTGTACGGCGAAGGTTTTGGTCTCGTCCAGTTCCTCAATTTTGGCAAATACTTCATAACTCGAATCGGCCGGGAAGTAATTCAGTCCTTTGAAACTGGCTTTATCCTTGATGGGCGATTCGGCGGAAGTCCGGTAGTTTTCATCTTTCTCTATCCGCTCGGCCCGTAAATCGTCCGCATACGAAGTCGTTTTTCCGGTACTGAGGGAATACGCGACAATGCCTACAATCAGAACGGCAATGCCTATTAAAAGTAATTTTCGACTATTCATTATTGGTTTTGAGTTTGGGGTTCAGGGTTTTGAGTTACTGCTCGAATTCTGATCATGACTCGTTAATTATCAGACAACAAACAACTAAAAACCAAAAACTATCAACAATTAGCTATTTCCGGGTGCAAATTGCAATGCTTTGGTGTTATCCTGCAAAAATCTACAACTTAACGGCAAAAGCCAATAAAATATGTTTACCGGAATTATTGAAGCTACGGGCGTGATTACGGAAGTACAGGCCGAGGGTACCAATGTTACTTTCAGTATTCAATCTCCCATTTCTCACGAGTTAAAAATTGACCAGAGCGTCTCACACAATGGCGTTTGCCTGACCGTCATTGCCCTGGGCGATGGTGTCCACCAGGTCACAGCCATTGATGAAACGCTCAAGAAAAGTAACCTGGGCCGATTACAGGTGGGATCGCTCGTGAATCTCGAACGCTGCATGCAGGCTAATGGTCGTTTTGACGGTCACATTGTGCAGGGCCACGTGGATCAGACCGCCCGTTGTACCCGGATTCAGGATGAAAACGGAAGCTGGTTATTTGATTTTGAATACGATACTTCAGCCGGAAATGTGACCGTCGAAAAAGGATCTATCTGTATCAATGGCGTTAGTCTCACGGTTTTTAATTCTGAACCCTCTTCCTTCCGGGTTGCCATTATTCCTTACACCTATACCCACACGACCTTTTCACAATTGAAAGCGGGAGATTCGGTTAATCTGGAATTTGACATTGTGGGTAAATACGTCAAACGTTTGCTGGGACAAGCCTGATTGAGTCTCAGAAGGTTACAACAATAATCAAATTTATTATTGTCATATTTCCATTTTTGCCTCTGCGATTCATACATTAGCCCGTTCGTTAACTTCTGTGGAATGACACGAAAGTCCGTTTTAGACTTAATACACTAGCTTATTATGAATCGCAGAAATTTTCTCCATACCTCCCTGGGTTTTGGAGCTCTTTCCCTGGCGGGTCTTGATGCCCTGGCCGCCACGCAAGCCAAATCAGTAGGTCTGCAACTGTTCACCGTACGTGACGATATTCAGAAACAGGGTATTGAAAAAGTACTGGAACAGGTAGCCAAGCTGGGTTATAAGACCGTAGAAAATTTCGGCTATAATCAGGGTAAGTTCTTTGGCAAGACGCCTGCTGAATATACTAAAATCCTGAAAGACAATGGCTTGACGGCGTTTAGCGGTCACTACATGACGGCTCGTTCCACCAAATTTGGAGCGGGCGATGGCTTAACTAAAAACTGGGACAAAGCCGTTGACGATGCCGCAGCGATCGGTCAGAAATACGCGGTTCTGGCCTACCTCGTAGACGATGAGCGTTCAGCGGAAGATTATAAGGAATTATTCGGAATCCTGAATAAAAGTTCAGAAACAGCCAAAAAGGCTGGGTTGATCATGGGTTACCACAACCATGATTTTGAGTTCACGCAAAAAATTGACGGCGAAAAACCGTATGATTTATTGCTGAAGAACACGCCGATACAAATGGAAATGGATTTATACTGGGTAGCAAAAGCCGGAGAAAAACCAGCGGAATATTTTGCCAAGTATCCCGGTCGTTTCCCCTTATGGCACGTGAAAGACATGGCGAAAACTCCTCAGCAGGAATTCGCTGAAGTGGGTACCGGCAGCATTGACTTCGGAGCTATCTTTAAACATGCCAAAAAAGCTGGCCTCAAGCAGTATTTCGTCGAGCAGGACGTTTGCAAACGTCCTCCGCTGGAATGCATCAAAACCAGCATTGATAATATTCAGAAAGCCAAGTGGGGATGATCCCGAGAAGTTTTTATGACTAAAAAAACAGTCGGATGTCTCAAAGCATCCGACTGTTTTTTTTATAGACTTATTAATCGTCTACAATTTATAATTGGATGGTCATCTACAAAAAGCTCATGTAAATCCTGATAACCAATCGTTTGCCAGACTGTCATCTCCAACGTAGTGAGAGAACTTCTGTGAGGCGGGCTTTAGGTTATTAATGATAGTTAATATCCTGTCCTGTCTCAAACGCTGCGAGAGCCCTGTTTACGGTCTTCCTATTTTAAGACGGACTCTTACCATCACTCCTCATCCAGCTGATCTTTCTTTTCCCACATCGCCCGAAACGTGGGTGCCATGTATAGCATTTCATTCACTTTGCTGCGGGCGGCATGAAAAAGGTGGTAATTGAAGCCGTGATCCATAATCTGATCGAGTACGTATTCCAGCTGAATCATCTCCCGAATGTTCACTGAAAAATCGCGGATGATATACATACTAAACCCCCGGTCTGCTTCATCGGCAAAGTAAAAAGCCAGACAAAAATCCTGATTGGCCAGAAAAGAAGTTACCTGGCTGACGGAAAAGTCCTGCATCATTTTTCCATGATCGACTAAGGCATCAATGATCTCCTCATCATCATTCGTGATATAAAAATTCGGCGTAAGGTTCCGGGAAATTTTTTCCAGAACGGGCCGTATGCCGGATGGATGTGCCATAGACGTACCGTTTTCTTAAGAATGAACTCCGCATAAAAAAACCTCGGAGCAGGCTCCGAGGTTTCAGGATTTCTGACCCAGGGAGTCAGAAAACGTTCAAAATTGTTATGCCAGTTCGGGTAACGAGTTACGATACTTGACCTCTACGGCGTGCAATTCAATCAGGGGTTTCAGGAATTCTTCGAGTAAGCTAATGTCCAGCTGGCTGGCTGCATCACACAGAGCTTCGCTGGGACAGGTATGAGCCTCTACAAACAAACCGTCCACACCCGCAGCGACACCCGCCCGGGCTAATACCGGAAGGTATTCACGGGCACCCCCTTTAGAATCTTTGGAAGGAATACCGTATTTACGAATCGCGTGCGTCACGTCGAACACCACGGGATAACCCGTACGAGCCATGTGATAGAAGCTCCGGGGATCAACGATGAGGTCATTGTAACCGAATGAATACCCGCGTTCCGTCAGGATAATCTGATCGTTACCGGCATCTTCAATTTTCTTCACCGGATGCTTCATGTTTTCAGGAGCCAGGAACTGACCGTGCTTCACGTTCACCACCCGACCCGTCTGAGCGGCGGCAACCGTCAGCGTAGTCTGCATACACAGATACGCGGGGATTTGGAGTACGTCTACCACGTCGGCTACGGGAGCGGCCTGATCGGGGTAATGAATATCCGTTAAAAGTGGGAAGCCGAATTGCTCCTTTACTTTCGCCAGAATTTTGATACCGGCATCCAGACCAGGACCTGAATAATAATCCAGACTTGAGCGGTTATCTTTCTGGAAAGACGATTTGTAAATGATTTTGATATTCAGACGTTCCGAGATCTCTTTGAGTTTCTCGGCAACGGTCATCATGATTTTTTCGTCTTCAATAACGCAGGGACCAGAGATCAGAAACAACTCGTCTGACCCACACTCGATATCCCCAACGCGAACAATTTTTTGTGACATGATTTTCTTGCTAAAACGGAATCTTCATTAATGAAATTCAAAAAGAAAATGCTGAGGCTAAGAATCAGTTTTTTCTCCTGAATGAATAACGCGGGCCACTTTTTCGGTCAAAACAATAAAGTGCTTTTGCGTTATGGGCTCATGGAAAGTCTTCAAAAAGGCTTCCAATATCTTAATTTTGTTAGCGGAGCGTTCATCTTCCAATCGTAATAAGATCACTCCACAATGTGGTCTTTTTTCTTTAAAAAATCAGCTCCTCAAAGTCCCGATCGTTAGTTACTACAATGAGATTATTCTTTGTAGCATAATCAAGAACCTGGGTATCTTTCCAGCCGGGTGACTGATCAGCTACTGAATAAGCTTCGTAACTTTGGCTCAATATCCATCTGGCAACTCCGGAGCCCGTACATTCGTCAATAATAAAACGCATCAGGCCGCTGTAAAAACGAAATCAGTCGAATTCAAAGCATTTGCGGCAAATTCCAGACAAGCCCGAATGTCTTCATCGGTAACATAGGGATACTCTTCTCTTATTTCTTCGAAATTTGCTCCACTTGCTAAAAGACCAACTATAAACTGCACCGAAAGACGAGTTCCCTTGATGACTGGTTTACCTGCTAATACTTCTGCATTAATCTCGATACGATTTAGTAGCGATTTCATAAGACTACAATTTTGAAAATCTTTCGACGATTCTTCGCAAAGTTAAGGAAAAGCCTTCAGGATTAATCTTTGTTTTCCAATCTTCACTACATACTCAACGCGAAGGCAAACCTTCAGGCCTGTATCTTCTCTACTTCACTCCTTCTCAGTTCTACGAAATCAAAGTCATAGGCATGTTTTTCATCTGCTTCATGCTCTTCCCGACTTACCTCTACCCATTCAGCCGAATCCAGCTTGGGAAAAAACGCATCCCCCTCCACAGTAGTATGGACTTCGGTCAGGTGAATGATATCGGTTAGCGGTAAGGCCTGATTATATATTTCAGCCCCGCCTATGACGTACACATCGGCAGCCTTTTGAATAGCTTCTTCCAGCGAAGTAACCACTACACAACCTTCCGCCTGATACGCCGGATTTCGGGTAATGATTACATTGGTGCGGTTAGGTAACGGTTTACCAATGGACTCATACGTTTTGCGTCCCATGACGATGGTATGACCCGTGGTGATCTTTTTAAATTGCTTCAGGTCATTCGGTAAATGCCAGATCAGCTGGTTATCCTTCCCAATAGCCCCATTCTCAGCTACGGCCACGACTAGATGTACCATATGTTGTTTTGAGTTTTGAGTTTTGGGTTTTGGGTTTTAACTCTAAACATATAAACCCAAAACCCAAAACTCCATTAACATTCCGTCATGCTCAGGGCCAGCCCGGCTTCGGAGGTTTCTTTGTATTTTTGAGACATGTCCCGGCCCGTGGCCCGCATGACTTTCAGGACACTGTCCAGGGATATTTTCTGATACGAGGCATCGCTGGAAAGGGCCAGTAAATAGGCATTGTAAGCCTTAACTGCTCCCATCGCATTGCGTTCAATGCAGGGAATCTGGACGTAACCGCCAATGGGGTCGCAGGTCATGCCCAGGTGGTGCTCAATGCCGATTTCAGCGGCCGCTTCTACCTGATTAATGCTTCCACCCGCCGCATAGACCAGCATGGCCGCTCCCATCGCCGAAGCCGAGCCAATTTCACCCATACAGCCCATTTCGGCTCCTGAAATACTGGCGTTGTGTTTGACCAGGAAACCAACCGCCGCCGCCGCCAGCATACCCTCCCGCATTTTTTGAGGCGAGTAGTGAAAGTGGTGTTTCATCAGATAGGTAAGTCCCGGAAAAACGCCCGAGGCTCCCGAGGTTGGAGCAGTCACCACAATACTTCCGGCTGCGTTTTCTTCCGAAGCCGCCAGGCAGTAGGCATTCAGAAACATCAGAAAACTATCGGACGTTAAGGAGTGCTTTTTGGCCTGTTCGTAAACGGCCGGAGCTTTTCTTTTCAACTGGATTTTTCCGGGTAAGTTACCCTTGGTCCTCAGGCCGCGTTTGACGGCCTTTTCCATGGCTTCCAGAATAAAATCAAGCTTGCGATTGATTTCCTTTTCACTTAAGCCCGTCAATGATTTTTCATTCTCAATCATCAGTGCGGCCAGCGTCAGCCCTGAACTTTTGATCTGTTGCTTCAGCTCGTCCATGTGCTCGTAAGGAAAACGCGGCTGCGTATCGCGGGTGCCTTCCATCGGCTGACCTTTTCGCTGAATAAAGCCCCCTCCGACTGAATAGTATTCATGTTCCAGCAAGACGTTATGCTCGCCATCGGTCAGCTTGAGGATCATGGTATTGGGGTGAGGAAAATCCGTCTTGCCCCGATGATACGTAAAATCTTTTTCTCCAACCCAGAGGCCCTGGAGGGGTAACTCATAGTGTTGCTCGGGACTTTTCATCAGATCCAGCAGAGCCTTCGGATCCACCGTATCGGGCAACCAGCCCAGTAGTCCTCCCAGAATAGCTTTATCCGTTCCATGCCCTTTTCCGGTCGCCGACAATGAGCCGTACAGATGAATTTCAACGTACTGGCCCGGCTGCGGATGATTTTTAATCTCCCGCAAAAAATCGTAGGCAGCCTTCATGGGCCCGATGGTATGGGAACTGGATGGCCCAGGCCCCACTTTAAATAGGTCAAAAACAGAGGTCGTAATCATGGCGGTTCGCCGCTTATTTATAGATGCTGATGAAGAATACAACTAACTTTCAGGTAATAAAGGATCCTTTCCTGAATATAAACTCTGATTATTCAACTTTTCAGAAATACATTCTTTAGTACCTGATATGAACCCGCCAAACCGTGCTTAAAGTTTCCCCTGCATCCCCCGCAAAAACTCTTCGATACCCATGCGTTTCTTCCCTTCCAGTTGTAACTCGTCGATGGAGAGCCAGCCGTTCTGCGTCCTGAACTGCAAATAGGTTTTATGATCCGTACGATACGTTCCCGGCTCGGCTGTTTCAGTTACTTCAGCGAGGGAAGCCCGGTACACTTTGCAGGTTTTGCCGAGCAGAGTCGTCCAGGCAGCGGGATAGGGCGACAACCCACGAATGTGGTTACGCACCCGTTCGGATGAACTAGTCCAGTCAATTTCGCAGGTTTCGCGGAAGATCTTGGGAGCCATTTTAATCTCTTCCGCTTCCGATTGCGGAATCTGTGGATACTGGCCGGATTCAATCGCCCGTACGGTTTTTAATACCAGCGTTCCTCCCAGATTCATCAATCGTTCATACACTTCACCGACGGTATCTTCGGAAGAGATGGGTTCTTTTTCCTGAAAAATCAGTGGGCCCGTATCAATCTCATGTTGCAGAAAGAACGTTGTCACCCCCGTTTCCGTTTCGCCATTCATGATGGCCCAGTTAATGGGAGCCGCTCCTCGGTACTGGGGTAATAAAGAAGCATGTAAATTAAATGTTCCCAGGGGAGGCATATTCCAGACCACCTCGGGCAACATCCGAAAAGCGACGATTACCTGTAAATCTGCCTGATAACTTTTCAGTTCTTCCAGAAACTCCGGATTCTTCAGCTTTTCAGGTTGTAATACCGGAATTCCGACGGAAACGGCGTATTGCTTCACGGGTGATTGATGCAGTTGCTGCCCGCGTCCGGCGGGTTTGTCGGGGGCCGTGACTACGGCTACGACGTTACACTGATTTTCGACCAAAACCCGCAAGCTTTCGACCGCAAATTCAGGCGTTCCTAAAAATATGATTCGCATACGTTTCTTTGCCTGTTGTGAAGATAGGTAACGAAAGCTAGGCCAGCTCTTCCTCACCGTGCAGGAATACAAACTTAAATACTTTCTGACGTAAGACTCACAGGATTACCTTTTCTACCGGGAAAAGACTTTCTTTTTTTCTTGCTTTTGCTGTAAAATGTGCTAATTTTGTTCAACCAATTCCTACGAACTCTGTAGGAAAGGAACTTTTCGGCGAGAAGATTGATTCTGCACTCATACCATTGATTTGAGTAACCAGGGCGGTCTTGTCACCGTTCTTTTTTTTTGTCATTACGTTAGAAGTATCGAAGCACAGGAACACTGAAAAACAGGCTGTTATCTTCCATAACTACCTGTTTTTTTTCCTGTGCTTCCTGTTTCTAATTTCATCTAGGGTAGCCGGAGTTAAACGGCTTTTACAAAATTTAACCTATAAATTTAGATTACTGAATATGGGAAATATAGCCTATTATACCGAAGAGGGGCTGAATAAGCTAAAAGCGGAATTACACGAACTGAAAACAAAGGGTCGGTCACATATTGCCCATCAGATTGCTGAAGCTCGCGATAAAGGAGATTTATCAGAGAATGCGGAATACGATGCTGCAAAGGAAGCTCAGGGGCTGCATGAATTGAAGATTAATAAGCTGGAACAATTGCTGGCCAACGCCCGCATTCTGGACGAGTCTATCATTGATAGCTCTAAAGTGGCCATCATGTCAACCGTCAAAATTAAAAACAAACGGAGCAATATGGTAGCAACCTATACCTTAGTTGCTGAAACGGAAGCCGACGTAAAAACGGGCAAGATTTCGGTCCAGTCTCCCATTGGTAAAGGCTTACTGGGCAAACAGGTAGGCGAATTTGCTGAAATTCTGTTACCCAATGGTAAAGCAGAATTCGAAGTATTGGAAATCAGCCGTTAATTGTACGGATACTCATACTGACGAGGCCCAACGTACTGTTGGGCCTCGTTTTTTATGGCTGTTCTGTTATTTCTGAGTATCTTCTCCTTATTTTTGAAATTCTGGTGATGCTTTATCATCCCTAAACATTTGACGCATGGCTTCTATTTTCACCCGAATCATTCAGGGAGAAATCCCCGCTCATATCGTATACGAAGACGATCAGTTTATTGCTTTCCTGGACGTTTCTCCGCTGGTTCCGGGACATACCCTGGTTGTTCCTAAAAAAGAAGTCGACTATATCTTTGATCTTGACGAAGAGACCCTAAGTGGCTTGATGCTGGTAGCCAGAAAAATTGCCCCGGCCATTAAAAAAGCCTGTCCCTGCCTGCGGTTGGGCGTAACGGTCATTGGGCTGGAAGTGCCGCATACCCATGTTCACCTGGTACCGATGCAATCCATGCGGGATATGAATTTTGCGAACCCCAAGCTTCAGCTGCCTGCCGAGGAAATGTCAGCTATTGCCGATCGAATCAAGGCTAATCTGAATTAATATGCAGTATCACATTCAGGCCTACGATTTTACCGACGAGCAGGCTCCCGAAAGACGTCTACAGGCCCGTCCGGCTCATCTGGATCGGATGCGGGAGCTTAAAGCCAGCGGTAATTTTCTCTTTGGCGGAGCTTTATTGTCGGAAGCAGGACAAATGATCGGTTCCATTGTGGTCATGAATTTTCCCGAAGAATTTCAGTTAATGAAATGGCTGGAGACGGAGCCTTACCTCATGCAAAACGTCTGGGACCGGGTAGAAATCAAACCATTCAAAGAAGCCATTCTATAGATTCTCTGCTGAACAGAATCGGTGGAGGAGGTTTCCGGAGCCAGGAATCATACCAGGGTGAATAACCTTTACGTTTGAAGGGTATAAACGCCTTTTATTTGTCTATGCTAGTATAGCAGACTTTAGGTCCATTGTTTTTACGTTTCTTTTGATAACCTATTTATGAACAGACGCTCCATGCTGAAGAAAACGGCTTCAGCAGCTACCGCAGCGGCACTTCCCACGATCGGATCGACGTTGGATGCTTCGGCTTCCGCCCCCCTCAAACTAAAAGGTAATATCAAGCATTCGGTTTCCCGGTGGTGTTTTGGTTCCATTCCTCTGGATGAGTTCGCCCAGGCCTGTAAGAACATTGGCATCGAGTCGATTGAATTAACGGGTCCCAGCGAATGGCCTACCCTGGCAAAATACGGGCTTACCTCTGCTCTGGGTCAGGCCGATAAATGGCCTGATGGAACGGGGTTGACCAGTTTCTTTAATAACCCCAGAAATCATGATAAACTCGTGGGTTTATACGAGGAGCTGATTCCTCAGGCTAAGGCAGCAGGCGTAACGAATCTCATTTGTTTTTCAGGAAACCGCAATGGGCTTGATGATTATCAGGGCATTCTGAACTGCCAGAAAGTACTGAAACGCATCATGCCTACCGCCGAGAAAAACGGTGTAACCCTTACCATGGAGCTCCTAAGCTCACGTCACTCTCACCCCGATTATCAGTGCGATACAGTTCAGTGGGGTGCTGCCCTTTGCGAAGCCGTGGGCTCAGAACGCTTCAAATTACTTTACGATATTTTCCATATGCAGTCCATGCACGGAGATCATATTCGTAATGCTCAGCGTTACGGGCAGTACATCAGTCATTACCACACGGGAGGGATGCCTAACCGGACGGAAATTGACGATCGCCAGGAAATCTATTACCCTGCTATTGTCAAAGCCATTGTAGCTACGGGTTACAAAGGTTACATCGGTCAGGAATTTGTACCTACTCCGAAAGATAAAGAAGGAATGTTAGCGTCCCTTAAGCAAGGCGTGCTCATCTGCGACGTATAGTTCGCCTGTAAGTACTACTGACAAGAGGAACCTTTCGGTTCCTCTTTTTCTTTCCCTTTTTCGAAAGCCTTCCCTTATCCCGCTGGACGCTGCATGAGGCTTCAGATCCTGTTTCTACTGGCCTGATACTGATTGATATACGGATGTTCTCCTTTCGGGTAGCTTCCCGGTTCTTTATCAGGTACCTTTCCTATAGCCTTAGCCGTTAATAAATCTCCTGCACGCGATTTAGAACCTTTTTACTGATTGACTTTCGTTAACCTGTCTTCTTTTACCAAACATCCCCGGTTTTCAACACTTGATCGAATTAGGTGGGATAAAGCCTTTTTTACGCTCCATATTTGTCATGTTCAAAGGCCATAATTAGTATGGCCTCCCGCACAAATCCCGCCAGATCACGAATCGCCATTCCTGGTCAACGTATCATAAGTACCGTTAAAAGCGTACCCTTTGCTTTTCCCTCCGCCAGAGGTTCTTACCTGAAGAAGAGCAAGCCATAAAATCCGCCAGAGTCGATTAAATCCGCCAGAGCCCAGGAACTGCATCAGTCCATTGCTGGACGCTTTCTATGCATTTCCTGACCGCATTCTTCCCTGATTCTCAAAGCATCAGGCAGGAATTACTTTACCCTAAGTTCACTCATACCCTTTTTTTTCTCGACCGGCCAGCCCGGCCGATTCAGATTTACTATGCCCAAAGGGCTGCCTAACTCTATTATTCGTATGAATCGCTTTTCTACCTTCGCTCTGGTGAGTGCTCTGTTGTGGTTATTGTCTTCCTGCGTAAAAGACTCCTCGGATGTCATCATTGAACACACGCCCAAACTCGTTGTCGAGTGTTATTTAAATCCTGCCGATACTGAAATTACGGCCATTGTGAACGAAAACCGTCCCATCGACGGCGAAGGCAGTGGCGACCGCGGCAAGGTTAATCCCGTCGTCAACGCTACGGTGCTGCTTTCCGATGGAAGCAACGAAGTGGCTCTTTCCAATACCAGGAACAATACTTATAAAATCGCGGCCACCCGTTTCAAACTCGTAGCCGGACGCACCTATACCCTCAAAGTGTCGGCTCCCGGTTTGCCCGCTACCGAGGCCACCTGCACCATTCCCCGGGTGCTGGGAAATCTCTCGGCTCAGGATGGCGGACTTCAGTACGAGCGGCTGGATGCCTCTTCTTACCAGGTTTACCGGCAGCGGAGTCTGTCCTGGTCGAATGCCGAAAACAAAAAAAGTACTCAGTATTATCTGGTCGGTAGTGGCGAAGGCTCCACTTATCAGCTCAAAGCCGCTGCCGGAGATTCGACCTGCATCCGACTCAAAAACGCTCAGGTGGTGGCCTTCCTTGACGATGCTCAGGCTTCGGGAGCCAGCTTCTCAACCCAGAAATTGAACTTTTTAGTGGGTAAGGCCAGCAGTGCCAGTGATCCCAAAATCACGAGTGCAGCTCCCATGTATTCCTTCGTCTACCACGTCGATAAAAATTATTATGAATTTTACCGAAGCGTGAAGATCCAGCGTGAGGTGGGCGATAACCCCTTTGCCGAAGCCATGCCCGTGTATTCTAATGTCACCAACGGACTGGGCATCTTTGCCGGCTATGTTACTCAGGTGAAACCCCTCTGATCTGCCCTACTCTGATTTTCCCTTACCCAAAACTGATTCTTTCCGAAAGCAGGTTATTCATAAGAAGGAAAAGCTCCATCCTGAGTAGAGGATGGAGCTTTTCCTTCTTATAAAGTTATACATTCTCTCCGCATCTGCTGTATTTCTGGAGTTTACTTGAATGGTCAGTTACAGTTCCTTCGGCTGCTCCCGTAAGATCAATTCCTGAACCTGAGCCCGGAATTGATTCCCACGATCTTCGTAATTTTTAAATAAATCGAAGCTGGCACAGGCTGGAGAAAGTAAGACCGTGTTCCCATCCATTCCGTATTCAAAACCCCATTGCACAGCCTGAGCCACATCCTGAGTTTCCAGAATTAACGGTACTTTTCCTTCAAAAAAGGTTTTTAGCTTTTCGTTGTTAACACCCAAGCAAATCATGACTCTGACCTTCTCCTCTACCAATTTTTCAATCTGCGTGTAGTCATTGCCTTTATCTACGCCACCGATGATCAGAATCAGCGGATCACTGTAACTTCCCAGGGCAAAGAATACCGAATCGACATTCGTTGCTTTAGAATCATTCACAAAGCGAATGCCATTAATTTCCCCCACGGGCTCCAGTCGATGGGGAGCATTTTTGAAGGATAGCAAGCCTTCTTTCAGCTTTTCAGGCGACACGCCAAGGGACAACGCCGCCAGAATGGCACAGGTAGCATTGAGGGCATTGTGCGTTCCGGCAATGGGTAACTCGTCTAAAGCAATCTCGAAATTCCCCTGATCGGTAACGGCACGAATGTGCTGATTCAGGATGGATCCACCTTTTTTGAGTAAGGTCTGAGTGGATAGGGGTAGCTGTTGAGGGATAATGGTCCGTTTGGCTAATTCCTGCTGAATGGCTTCACTTTCCTGCCAGTAAATGAACGTTCCGGCAGCATCCATATTCTGAAGAATACGGAATTTTGAATCAATGTAATTCTGGAAGTTATACCCGTAGCGATCGAGGTGATCGGGCGTGATGTTCGATAATATGGCTACGTCAGCTTTGAAATCAATCATGGAATCCAGCATAAAACTACTGATTTCCAGCACGTAATACTCGTATTTATCGTCGATGACCTGCTTGGCAAAGCTGTCACCGATATTACCCGCCAGCCCTACGTTCAAACCTGCCGTTTTTAGCAAATGATACGTAAGTAAGGTCGTCGTTGTTTTACCATTAGATCCGGTAATGGCGATGAGCTTAGCCTGCGTGTAGCGAGCGGCAAACTCTATTTCCCCGATGACCGGAATTCCCTTCTCACGCAAGGACTGAATCAGAGGAACCTGATCGGGAATGCCCGGACTTTTGATAACTTCATCCGCTTCAAAAATCCGGAATTCCGTGTGTTGCTTTTCTTCGAATTCAATGTGATGATCCACCAACTGCTGGCGATACTTTTCACCGAGTTCACTTTTATCGGAAAGGAAAACGTCAAACCCTTTTGCCTGAGCGAGTAAGGCTGCACCTACTCCACTTTCACCACCCCCCAACACTACGATCTTTTGTGCCATGTTCTGTTACATCTATTTGAGGCGAATTTAAGGACTCGGTTACGTAGTTCGGCTATTTCAACCGCTGATTCTGTTCCCTCAGGGCATCCCGAATTTCCGTCAGCAGCACTTCTTCTTTACTGGGAACGGGAGGTTCGGCCTTTACTTCAGCTTCCTGCTTTTTCAGTAGTTTCTGAACCAGCGAGCTGAGCATAAAAACGATAAATGCCAGAATGAAAAAGTTAATGACTACCGTGACGAAATTCCCCCAGGCAAAAACCGGACCGAGATTACGGGCATCCGCCAGAGCCAGTCCTTTGGGGACTTTGCTGGAAAGCGGCAGGTAGAGATTACTAAAATCGACGTCTCCGGGAATGCTAACCAGGGGCATAATCAGATCTTTCACTACGGAGTCTACAATTTTACCAAACGCCGCTCCAATGATCACACCCACGGCCAGGTCTATGACATTTCCACGTTTAATGAAGCTAACAAAGTTTTTAAGCATATTGACTAGTGTTCATTCAGTAAAACAAAGACGGCAAATCAACAAAAACATTTGAACCCGCCCAAATTCAAACAAAAAGGGTTTGTCCTTTCGGCCAAACCCTTCAGAAATAGAATCGTTCTGTTACGCTTTTTCGTCCGCTCTTTTAGCAGTTAATCCGGAATGATTAGCGGCCTTTACCACCAGAAATAATACCCATGCGATGATTAAAAATTCAATAACAACCTGGAAAAAAGCTCCGTACGTAATGGCAACTTCGGGCTGTTTAGCTGCTTCATCAGCAGCTTTTAACACCCACTTCGCGTCTTTAAAATCAACACCTGCCAGTAATAATCCGATGGGAGGCATGATAATATTGTTAACCAATGCCGTCGTTATCTTTCCGAAGGCGGCACCAATGACCACGCCAATCGCCAGATCAAGGACATTACCCTGAGCAATAAACTGTCTGAATTCTTTTAACATGACAAGAGAGTTTAAGTGTAAAAGAGGACCGTACGCTTATTAAAAGGTAAGTTATTTGAATGTATACAGAAATCCTAAACCCATGGATTGAGCGAACTGAATTTTCATCACCTGATCCTGGTCATACAAAGCAATAAGGTCAAAATTAAAATTCAGATAGCGATTAATCTTAGCCGTCAGTTTAGCATCCACCCGGTTATCTATAGCGGCTAAATCGCGAAAACTGGCAAAAGCCTGGTAGCGGAACTTAAGGTTTACGTTTTTAGCAATGTCACGATCAAAGTTTGCAACCAGCTGCATAACGGCTACTTCGGTTAATGCTCTTTTGCCGCGGGTTACGCCATAATTCATGAATTCGTAAGGCTTGTTGCCTGCTTCCACTTCTGAAGCATTTCGGGCGTCAATGGCCTTGTATAAATCAGGGTTACCCAAAATAGTGTGTCGAATGGCTCCGGGATAGAAACTCATCGTAAAAAAGGTTTCAGGTCGCCATTCAAAACCAATTCCTTCGGTCAGGAAAATGGGAGTAAATAACCCGGAAATCAGCGGTGAAGTTGCATTGGTATACACATAATTATAATCAAAGCCATTGGCAAACTGAGTCAGCATGTTGAAGTTGGCAATGAATGACCACTGAGTATCGGCACTAGCTCCCAGTTTTCGTCCGTATTTGGAATCAAAAAACAGTCGGTCAATGCTTTTGCGAAACTGTTGCTTTTCAATTTTCTGAAAGCCAAACTGACTTTGAAAGTCATTGACCCAGCTGTCGCGGTCTTTGCGAAATTCTCCCTTGGCATTAAAAAAGGATCCTAAGCCAATGTTATTGACTCCCCCTCCCTGCCAGTTATTACTAAAGGAACCCTGGTTAAAGTTCATCCCAAATTCTTTCTTGGTTTTCCAGTAAGTCGTGTCTTTAATCGCAGGAGTAACGGGGGGATTGGATTGAGCCAGTGAATAAAGCGATGCACATAAGAAAAGGAATAAATACGTTACTTTCTTAGATACCATGAGGATTTTGGATAGGTTATTAAGCAAAAGTATTCAGGTGTTTAATAAACCACAAACACTACACTAACAAATTCGAAGAAATACAACAACAGGGATTTGACCACGCCAATTCAGCAAGGGGTATAAAACAAAAATGGAAGTATCTTACGCGAACGCACGATACTTCCATTTTAAATCAGATCAGGAAAATTAAGCTAAAGCGACACGCTTAAACTCTTTTACCGTTAATCCTTTTTGAGTTTTCTCTAATAACTGAGCGATAGAGATCGAGCTATCTTTCACGAATTCCTGAGAAAGCAGCGTGTTTTCCTTGTAGAATTTCTCCAGACGACCCTGAGCAATACGATCCAGGATAGCCTCAGGCTTACCTTCGGCACGAGCCTGCTCACGACCAATTTCAAGTTCTTTCTCAGCTAAAGCGGGATCCACTTCGTCTTTGCTTACAGCTACGGGTTTCATAGCCGCAATTTGCATAGCGATGTCTTTACCTACTTCCTGAACGTCAGCACCCTGTACGTTATTGAAAGCTAACAATACGCCTAACTTACCGTTTGAGTGGATGTAGCTAACTACCTGCTCAGCGTTCACGTTTTCGTACGTAGCGATGATGATTTTCTCACCAATTTTACCAACCAGTTCAGTGATGGTTTCCTGAATCGTACGGCCATCAGCTAAGGTTAAAGCCGATAATTCTTCGATCGTAGCAGGATTGTTTTCAACTGCCTTGTCGATGATCGCGTTCGCCAGGTTACGGAAATCTTCCACTTTAGAAACAGGCTCTGTTTCGCAAGCTAAAGCAACCAGTTTACCGTTAGAACCGTCTTCGCTTAATTTAACCAGGATCAGACCTTCTGAAGTAGCGTTGTCGGCACGTTTCGCAGCCACTTTCTGGCCAGCTTTACGGAGCACTTCGATTGCTTTTTCAAAATCGCCATCAGCTTCAGACAAAGCTTTTTTGCAATCCATCATACCCGCACCAGTCATTTGGCGGAGCTTATTCACGTCAGCAGCGGTAATTGCAGCCATTGTAGTGAGTTTGTTTATTTATCGTGAAGTTGGGAGGAATCTCCCAAATAAGAAAATTAAGCTTTTGTTAAGAAGTCTCCCGAAGGTTTAAAGTGTGAGCGTTTGAAATACATTTTCTAATGCTGTCAAACCTGATCATACTTATCAAACCCTTCAAGAATTTCTAAACGGAATAGCCCAAAGCAAAGCTCCGGGCTATTCACAATAGGATCAAAGATCTAATAAAAGATTAGGCTTCATCCTCTGTAGTTGCCGCAGGAGCCTCAGCTACTTCAACTCCAGTGTCAACTGCCCGTTTGGCTTCTTCTTCTTCCTGAACGCGAGCATCATCTTTATCTTGCTTACGCTCCATCAGACCTTCTTCGATCGCCTTACCAATAGCCAGAGTGATCAGGCTGATTGATTTGTAGGCATCGTCGTTAGCAGGAATAGGGAAGTCAACTAACTCGGGGTTAGAGTTTGTATCGCACATCGCGAATACGGGAATACCTAAACGTTGAGCTTCAGCAACGGCAATATGCTCACGCTTCACGTCGATTACGAACAGAGCCGCAGGCAGACGAGTCAGATCAGCAATACCACCTAATACACGCTCCAATTTATCTTTTTCGCGAGTAAGGACCAGTTTTTCTTTTTTGTTCAGGTTCGCAGACGTAGTCTCATCCTTAAGCATTTTCTCAAGTTGAGTCATTTTCTTCAGCGACTTGCGAATCGTCGCGAAGTTCGTCAGCATACCACCTAACCAACGATCAGTTACGTAAGGCATTTTCAGACGACGAGCTTCTTCCGAAACGATCTCCTGAGCCTGCTTTTTCGTAGCTACGAACATGATTTTGCGGCCTGAACGAACGATTGATTTCAAAGCAGTAGACGCTTCATCCAGAAGGGTTACTGTTTTGTTCAAATCGATAATATGGATGCCGTTCTTCTCCATGAAGATGTAAGGAGCCATCTTCGGATCCCACTTACGAGTCAAGTGACCAAAGTGTACGCCGGCATCGAGGAGTTCTTTATATGATACTTGTGCCATTTTGTTGTTAAGTCAAAAAGGATGATGAAAAGTGCTTGATTCTGCGTCGGACACTACAAGCATGAATCAGTGGCGAATACATGTTGTTAGTTTTTAGTTGATGGTTGTTCGTTCAAAAAAACTAAGAACCAACAACTAAGAACCACACTATTAACGCTTGCTGAACTGGAAGCGACGACGTGCCTTGCGACGACCTGGTTTCTTACGTTCAACCATACGATCATCACGAGTCAAGAAGCCAACTTTCTTCAGAGCGGTGTGGTGCTCAGGGTTCAGTTGATCCAACGCACGGGAAATACCCATACGCAGAGCTTCTGCCTGGCCAGCTACTCCACCACCATCGAGGTTTGCTTTAATGTCATAAGCACCTACAGTATTGGTAGTTGTGAAAGGCTGGTTTACAATGATTTGAAGAACTTCAGAAGGGAAGTACTCCTTGAAATCGCGGCCGTTAACCGTGATTGCTCCGTTGCCTGGCGTTAAGTAAACGCGAGCTACGGCAGTTTTCCGGCGACCGAGAGTATTAATTACTTCTGCCATTGGTTTGGTATTCGTTAACCGTTAATCGTTACCTAGTTTCTGGAACCTCAGTTTTTGCATCGTTACTGAAACCCCACGAACCATTCACGAGCAACGAATGATTACAATTCGATTTTCTTCGGTTGTTGAGATTCGTGCGGATGGTTAGGTCCAGCGTACACGTGCAGGTTCGTAAACAGGCGACGACCCAGACGAGTTTTAGGTAACATACCTTTTACGGCATATTCGATTACCCGAGCAGGGATTTTCTCCAAAACTTCACGAGGCGTAGCAAAACGCTGTCCACCGGGGTGACCCGTGTGACGCACGTACTGCTTGTCGGTCATTTTGTTACCCGTCAGACGGATTTTGTCAGCGTTGATTACGATAACATTGTCACCACAATCGACGTGAGGAGTGTAGTTGGTTTTGTGCTTACCCCGCAGGATAGCGGCGATCTGGCTGGTCAGACGACCTAAGATCGCGTTTTCAGCGTCAACAACGACCCACTCCTTAGTTACGGTCGCTGCGTTTGCCGAGATAGTTTTGTAGCTTAACTGATCCACGATTAATTGTCTTTGATTGTTTCCTCTTGATTTTCAGATACTTTTGGGCATCATAGCTGAAAAAGGGAGTGCAAATATAGCTGGTTTATTACTGTATATCAAAGGTTTATTTGAAAAAACAGAAAAAAAACCATCCTCTCTTGATTATGAAAAACTTAACCTCATCCAAGTTTTTATCCCATCCGCCTTGATTACTGGGTATTATCTTCCTTGATGACTCAGACTTATGGATAGCTACCGCGTTGCGTTTGCTCCCGGTGTGTACTCAGACCTCGATTTTCTCTAAAGCTCCGAAAGGCAGGCCTCTGATTATTCAAAGGAGTCTCGGCTAGCCGGGTATATCATTTCGGATCGATTTCGGTGAATCGCATCAAGAAAAATGATGCATACTACGCCTTTCTTAATAAATGGAAAATGACGTCAGGCACCATGTCCAAATATTACCTTCGCCGGGGTCAGCCTTTCGACGGGCCTTTACAGGACCCGGAGTTACCGCTGACAGTAAAAGCAAAAACCTCTACCGGCGATTGTTAAGTGTTTTTCATTAGTTATCTCCAGACAGAAAGGAAAGAAGCCCGGAAAATTCCGGGCTTCTTTCCTTTCTGTCTAAGCCTGCATCTTTTCTTTCAGGAAGCGGGCAGTATGATTATCGTCACCCAGCTGAATCATTTCTTCGGGTGTTCCGGCGAACGTAATCAGCCCTCCGGCTTCGCCGCCATCCGGACCGATGTCAATGATGTAATCGGCACATTTGATTACTTCCGTATTATGTTCAATGATGATGACCGAATCTCCCTGATTGACCAGAGCGTTGATGGATTTCAGTAATTTCCGGATATCGTGAAAATGTAATCCGGTGGTGGGCTCATCGAAAATGAATAAGGTTTTACCCACGTTTGGATTGCCTTTTCCCAGAAAACTAGCCAGTTTAACCCGTTGGGCTTCCCCCCCCGAAAGGGAACTGGAAGACTGCCCGAGCGTAACGTAGCCTAAGCCTACTTCCTGCAAGGGAACCAGTTTCTCATAAATTTTCGGATCGCCCTGGAAGAACAGTACCGCTTCGTCCACGGTCATATCCAGAATCTCCGACACGTCTTTATCCTGATACTTGACCTCTAAAATTTCGTGTTTAAACCGTTTGCCGTGGCAGGACTCACACGTTAGGTAGATATCGGCCATGAACTGCATTTCTACTTTCACCTGACCTTCTCCCTGGCAGGTTTCGCAGCGACCGCCATCCACGTTAAAGGAAAAATGACTGGGCTTATACGTCCGTGCTTTGGATAAGGGCTGATCGCTCATCAGCTGCCGGATGTGATCATAGGCTTTCACGTAAGTAACCGGATTGGAACGACTTGACTTACCAATCGGATTCTGATCAACCATTTCCACAGACGCCAGTCCCTTCAGATCTCCTACCAGCTCGGAATACTTACCCGATTCATCCGAATACGTACCCAGCATTTTACCCAGAGCCGGATACAGAATTTTCCGAATCAGCGTAGACTTACCCGATCCACTCACGCCCGTAATAACGGTCAGATTGCCCAGCGGGAAACGGGCAGTAATCTCGCGTAAGTTATTCTCACGGGCTCCTTTTAATTCAATCCAGCCTGAAGGGCGGCGGCGAAACTTAGGAACGGGAATCTGATCCTGTCCCGTCAGGAACGCCAGCGTATGCGACTGGGTTTCTGTTGCTTCCGAAGGGGTCTCCAGCCGTAAATCTTCAATGGTATTCCAGTCACCGTGAAAAACAACCTGCCCCCCGCCCGTTCCGGCTTCGGGACCAATATCGATGATTTCGTCCGCAGCCTTCATTACTTCCTCTTCGTGCTCTACCACGATAACCGTATTTCCTAAGTCACGCAGGGATTTAAGTACGGAAATGAGTCGCTGCGTATCCCGGGGGTGAAGTCCGATACTGGGTTCGTCCAGAATGTACATGGAGCCTACGAGGGCACTACCCAGGGAAGTTGCCAGCTTGATTCGCTGAAATTCACCCCCCGAGAGCGAGTTCGTTAATCGGTTCAGGGTTAAGTACCCCAGACCTACCCGTTCCATATAATCCAGACGGTTCTGAATTTCGGTGAGAATCCGGCGGGCTACTTTTTCCTGATAGTCGGGCAACTCCAGCGTCCGGAAAAATTCCGAAATTTCTGAAATCGGACGTAACACCAGGTCAACAATGGATTTATCAGCAATTTTTACGAAACCAGCATCTTTCCGTAAGCGGGAACCGCGACATTCCGGACAGGACGTACGACCGCGATATCGGCTTAACAGTACCCGATACTGAATTTTATAGGATTCTCCCTCCAGCATTTTGAAGAAATCATCCAGACCGCCGAAAAACTTATTACCCTTCCAGAGCAACTCTTTTTCGGCAGGACTCAGGTCTTTATAAGCCCGGTGAATGGGAAAATCAAACCGAATGCCGTTCCGTAGCAGCGGGGTTAACCATTCCCCCATTTTTTCGGTTCGCCAGGGAGCAATGGCTCCTTCGAAAACGGAAAGATTCCGATCCGGAAAAACCAGATCCGGATCAATGCCCAAAATGGTGCCAAAGCCTTCGCAACGCTTGCAGGCTCCGTAAGGATTATTAAAACTGAAGAGGTTCACGCTCGGCTCTTCAAAGAGGATGCCATCGAGTTCAAAACGATCCGAAAACTCACGGCGTTCTCCGCCCAGAATCTGGACGAAACACACGCCATCTCCTTCGAAAAAGGCCGTTTGTACGGAGTCGCCTAAGCGAAACTGCGTTTCTTCATCCTCTTTCTTCACCGCCAGACGGTCAATGAGAATGTGAAGCGGCTGTGAATCAATTCGGCTGGTAAGTTCGGCATCGTTTAAAACGTCTTCTATCTGAATCGTTTCGTCGGCCGCAACAATCCGCGTGAAGCCTTTCTGAAGTAATACGTTCAGCTCTTCGGCCAGGCTTCGCTCCCCTTTCCGTAGAAAAGGCGTGGTAATCAGAACCCGCGTCGATTCCTCCTGCGAAAGAATAAAATCAACGACATCCGTCACGGTATCTTTCCGCACTTCCTGACCGGAAATGGGCGAATACGTTTTTCCGATGCGGGCAAACAATAACTTGAGGTAATCGTAAATTTCGGTAGTGGTTCCGACCGTCGAACGTGGGTTTTTAGTGCTTACCTTCTGCTCAATGGCGATGGCGGGCGAAACGCCCTTGATCCAGTCTACTTCGGGTTTTTCCATCCGGCCGAGAAACTGGCGGGCGTAACTACTCAGACTTTCCACGTACATCCGCTGGCCTTCGGCAAAGAGGGTGTCAAAGGCTAGTGAAGACTTACCGCTACCCGACAAACCCGTGATGACCACCAGCTTATTACGGGGAATCGAAACGTCTATATTTTTAAGGTTATTAACACGTGCTCCTTTAATGAGAATGTACTGCTTGGGGTCTAAAGATTCGACCGACGGGCGTCCTAGCGTTTCGATTGGATTCATTCGACAAAGATAATTCTCTCCGGGTTGGGAAGAAAAGATGGTTTTAATGTTTCTATTTCGAGGTAGTACTGGCTCAACGTCGATAAAAAAGACCCGTTCCATCGCGGGAATGAGGTCCGAATACAAGAATTTGCGGCAAAGACCGTTAATTTGGGAAACGTAAGCCGGAATCTGGTTGGTGCCAGAGTGATAACCACTATTTTCGCCATCCAGTTCTTTACCATACAACTTCTTTTGAGTTGTCCATGAACACTACATCCATGATTCGATCCGTACTGGCTGCTTTATTACTGGTGATTGCCGCTACTCCCTTTGCGTCCGCTCAATACGACACCATCCCGCGTCCAACCGACCGGCCGGTCATCATTCAGCAACAGCCTCTTGATGAAAATTACCAACGCGAACTGGAAATGCCCTGGAAGGCCCGGCCCTTTAAAGATAAACTCCGGTATGGCTTAAATATCACGACGCCTTCGCTGAGTTTTTTCGGTGGTAACAGCTTCTTCAGTTTTGATATTTCGCCAATGGCTGGTATTCGGGTAACGCCTAGTACTACCGCTGGTATCGGTGCGACTTACAGTTATTTTAGTCAGCCCATTTTTACTAATCAGGGAAGTGTTCGTTTAAAAGCCAGTTTGTTAGGGGGCCGATTATTTGTTCAGCAACACCTTAATTTCCTGCAAAACACGATCCCAGGGTTGTTTTTATGGGGCGAAGCCGAGCAATTTCAGATTCTCTCTTATAAGCTAGCCGGAGTTAAACAGGGCCGTGGGCAGTATAACACCGGATTCCTGGTAGGTGGCGGGTACGGTGTTCCGGCGGGAGAACCTGGTTTTCAAATTACCTTATTATATCAGGTAAATTATGATGATCAGAATGTGTATTCGTCCAGCGGAAGCCCACTCGTCATTCGTTTTGGGTATTGGTTTAAATAATTCTCGATACCGTAGTAAAGATTAAAAGAGACTTTCTGCCGCCCGGCGGGAAGTCTCTTTTGCCAGATACACCTTTAAAGACTGGGAGGAGTCCGGGATTATCCGTTACCTTTAGCCTTTAATTTTTTAATGATTTTTGCCTTCGTACTGTCACATGCTTACGACTGAATCCTCATCACATTACGACCATCTGGAAGAAATGACGGTCCGCCAGTTGCTGGAAGGAATTAATAATGAAGATAAAACGGTACCGCTTGCCGTTGAAAAAGCCATCCCTCAGATTGAGGCTCTGGTCACCGGAATTGTCGCCCGCATGAAACAGGGCGGTCGCTTGTTTTACATCGGGGCAGGGACCAGTGGCCGGCTCGGCATTCTGGATGCTTCGGAGTGCCCTCCTACCTACGGCGTTCCTTTTGGACTGGTTGTGGGACTGATTGCCGGAGGAGACACGGCCATTCGCAAAGCCGTGGAAAACGCCGAAGACGACGCTGAACAGGCCTGGAAAGATTTACTGGAATACGAAATCAATGAACTGGATTCGCTCGTAGGTATTGCGGCTTCAGGCACGACGCCTTACGTAATCGGCGGCGTCAAGACGGCCCGCGAAAAAGGGATCCTCACGGGCTGTATCGTCTGCAACGCCGGAAGTCCCGTGGCTGCTGTCGTTGAATACCCCGTTGAACTGGTCGTGGGTCCCGAATTCGTAACTGGTAGTACCCGCATGAAATCCGGCACGGCTCAGAAACTGGCCCTGAACATGATTTCAACCAGTACGATGATTCAACTCGGTCGCGTGAAGGGTAATCGCATGGTAGACATGCAGTTATCTAACTATAAACTGGTTAACCGGGCCATTCAGATGGTCATGGATGAGCTCCATACCAGTCGGGAAATGGCTGAAGATTTACTGGCTCGTCACGGCAGCGTCAGAAAAGCCGTAGAGGCCGGACAACAATAAGTAAGGATTTCGAGTTAATTCAGTCGATTCTTTTGCATTTATTAACAGAACGTCAGTATAATTTTTTTTACTTTTGCGTTCTAACGATTAAACACAACGAGCAAATTTTTTAATTTTTATACGCTTACTATGAAAAAAACGCTTTTTCCCATGGTAGGTCTGCTTGCCGCCCTATTCATTGGCACGGAGGCTTCCGCACAAAGTAAAAACGATCCCCCCGCTGAGATTCAGGCTTTACTGCAAAAAAACATCTGCCTTACCTGCCATAAAGTGAACGAACGCCTGGTGGGTCCGGCTTATACTGAAGTAGCAAAGAAGAAATACAAGCCCGAGCAAATCGTAGCTCTGATCTATAAACCTGAGCCTTCACACTGGCCCGGTTATCCTCCAATGGCTCCGATGACTCAGGTTCCTAAAGATGAGGCTATGAAAATCGCTAAGTGGATTGTTTCTCTGAATGGTACTGCCAAGAAGAAATAAATAAGCCATTGCCCCTAACAGAAGCCCCGATCTTTTATTAAGGTCGGGGCTTTTTCGTGGATATGCTTATCATTGCGTATTTTTGCCTGATTTTCAGTCTACTGAATCTTTCATAACAAACGGATTAAACTGTAAACTTCAATACATGAGTCTTTTAGCAATCGGTACGGTGGCCTTCGATGCCCTGGAATCTCCCTTCGGAAAAACGGATAAAATTATCGGTGGTGCCTGTACTTATATTTCATTATCAGCTTCTTACTTCACCAAACCCATTAATGTGGTAGCGGTAGTAGGTGATGATTTTCCTCAGGAATACATCGAGTTACTCCAGAATCAGGGCGTGGATACGGAAGGGCTACAGATCAAAGCCGGTGAGAAATCGTTCTTCTGGTCGGGTAAGTATCACAACGATATGAACACCCGCGATACGCTGGTAACGGAGCTGAATGTACTGGCTGATTTTGACCCGATCATCCCTGAATCGTACCAGAATTGCGAATACCTGATGCTGGGTAACCTGACGCCTCAGGTACAGATGACGGTATTGAACCGTCTGAAAAATCGTCCGAAACTGGTGGTGATGGATACCATGAATTTCTGGATGGAAATTGCGATGGATGATTTGAAAGAAGTAATGAAGAAAGTGGATGTGTTAAGCATCAACGACGAAGAAGCCCGGATGCTTTCCGGTGAATATAACTTGCGTAAAGCCGCTCGCCAGATTATGGCTATGGGTCCTAAAACCCTGATTATCAAAAAAGGAGAGCACGGAGCATTACTGTTCCAGGGCGAAGAAGTGTTCTTTGCTCCCGCCCTTCTGCTGGAAGAAGTGTTCGATCCTACCGGAGCAGGTGATACCTTCGCCGGTGGATTTATTGGTTACCTGGCCTCAACGGGTGACATCAGTTTCGAAAACATGAAGCGGGCCATTATTTACGGCTCAGCCATGGCTTCCTTCTGCGTGGAAAAATTCGGTACCGAACGATTGTTAGGCCTTTCGAAAGAAGAAGTAGACGCCCGCGTTCAGCAATTCGTTGAACTCTCCGGCTTCACGGTAGCCTAGTTAGTTTTGAATGAGCGAATGATAGAATGAGTGAATAGGTATGCTCACCTGTTCACTCATTTTTTTATGGATAGTCTATAATTTCGTATGATTCGTAGGGTCCGCTGCCAGCTTTTTCGCTGGCAGCACCTGGTAAGTTTAAACAACTGCTGCCAGCGAAAAAAGCTGGCAGCGGCCTCTTATATCCTTCGGTTCAACCGATGATCTTTTGACAAACGAGTACCTAACTCCGTTCTGCTCTTCCTACCATTCACTCATTCAAAATTGAGCAATCAATCATTAAACAGCCGTGTTTCGAATCGGCAAGCCATTTTCGGCGAGAATCCGGCCTTTGTGATAAGCCAGTTTTCCATTCAGAATCACGGCTTCAATTCCCGCTGAATCGCGATTGGGATTTTCTACCGTCGCCATTCCCTGAATCTGACCGGGATCAAAAATCGTTAGATCCGCAAGACCACCTTCTCTGATTACCCCACGATTTCGAACCGCCGAACCGACTACACTCGCGGGCATCTGCGTCATTTTAGGCAGTATTTTTTCCAGGGGTAACCCTATTTGCTGAGCGTGCTGAAGCGTAGTGGCAAAACAGCCCGCTCCGCGGGGATGCGAGTTAGCCGCTTCCAGCGAAGCCATGCCGCCATCCGAGCCGATCATGCAGAAATCCGTTTGTAAGGCCAGATCTATGGTACTTTCAAAAGGCATGGCTCCTTCGGGCACGGCTACCAGATACCCCGGATGCTCCCGGTAATACTGAAAAGATTCTTTGGTAATGCGTTGGCTGGTGCCCACCAGTTGCAAGTCATTATAATCCAGCTGATACCGCTCCCGCCAGCCTTCATCAAAGCGTTTCGAATGCAGATACGTAGCCCAGTAGGTGTAGGGATAGACACAGGTGGTAATGTCCAGCCCCGACTGGCGGGCGTTGTCAATCAGATCCAGGGCTTCGGGCATGTGAAAGGTGCCACCCGTGGAATGAATATGATCGATGTGCATGTGGACGCCCGTCTCCTGAGCCAGTCGAATGGCTTCTTTCACTCCCGCCAGCTCATTTTCTTTGTTTGAATAACGTAAGTGCAGGAACATGGGCCGTTCGTAACGCCTGGCCAGCCGGGCGTACGCTTTTACTTCCCAGTAAGGGGTAGGCTGATACTCCAGACTATGCGAAACGCTCAGGGCTCCTTCCGCCAGCATTTTTTCCACGTGCTTCAGCCGATGGGGCAGATCCTCAGCGAGCCGGATTCCCATGACATAGATTCCTACGCCATAGTTGGTATAGTGCGGCTTCGGATCAAAGAAGCGATGATACTCACCCGGGTTTTCCCGTCCGCCGTGCAACTGCAAAGTGGTCGTTACTCCGTCCGTTAGTTTAAATCGCTCGAAAACGTGGTAATCGTCGGTCAGGTTCTTGGGTCCGTCAGCCAGGATATCGATAAACCCCGAACTCACGATCTTTCCTTCCGCCTCAAGCACCTGCCGGGCCACCAGCTTCAGCGGACTCAGATGCAAGGTTCCCTTTTCAGTAATTCCTACATTGAGCTTCTGAAGCGTTCCTCCCGTGAAAACGGATCCGTTCTGAATGGCAATTGAAAAGGTTTGTTCCTGACTGGGCGATTGGGTAACCCGGGTTCGATTAAAAGCCCAGCCTGTACACATGGCAACTGAAGCCAACGAAAGTTGGCTGATAGCTTTACGGCGATTCATAGAATAGATTCAACAATGGAGAAATTCTATAACAAAAGTAAAAACAAGACGCCATTTCAGTGCATCTCTACCTCATTATCAGTCATAAATTGACGGACAAGGAACCTTTCCCTTTCTTCAAAAATTTATAATCCCAGCATCAGGTTCGGAAAAGCCATCTGCTTTCGCGAATTTTGCACTTTCAATTCTCAACAAACCGTCCTTCAGTCCGTTTAGTACTGAAACGGAAATTTATAACCGATTATGATTCTGCCGATCGTCGCTTACGGAGACCCCGTTTTACGGAAAGAAGCCGCCGACATTCCTAAAGATACCGATCTCGACCTGAAGCAACTGGTCGATAACATGTTCGAAACCATGTACAAAGCCTCCGGCGTGGGCCTGGCCGCTCCTCAGGTAGGTCTGAGTGTGCGTTTGTTTGTGGTGGATGGAACGCCTATTATCGACGGCGAGGAAGAAGACAGCGAAGATTTTGATCCGAGTTTAGTTGGATTCAAAAAGGCCTTCATTAACCCCGAGATTCTGGAAGAGGACGGCGAAGAATGGGCTTATGAAGAAGGCTGTCTGTCCATTCCCGGCATTCGCTCGGACGTGAGCCGTCCTGAACGCGTCAAAATCCAGTATTACGATCTGGACTGGAATCGCCACGTAGAAGAATACGACGGCATTGCGGCCCGCATTATCCAGCACGAATACGACCACATCGAAGGTGTACTTTTCACGGATTACATGCCCCCGCTGAAACGGACTTTACTGAAGAAAAAACTTTCCAACATTACCAAAGGCGATGTTCGGGTAGACTATAAAATGAAATTTCCTAAGTTGTAATGGGTTGTAAGGAGAAAACCGGCAGTAAAATCATTCGGTATCTAGCGGTGATTTTACTGCCGGTTTCTTTTGCTACTCAGGCTCAGCTCCCTAATTCGCCGGCGGACGAACTGGCTCCGGTGTTTTCGCCCGGGGGAGATACCTTATACTTTGTCCGGGATTACCACGATCAACGAAAACAGGATAGCTGGTTTAGTATTCGCTCGCCACAGGGCTACTGGCAGGCTCCGCAGGCGTTTGCCCTGAATACCAACGAAGATGATGTCGTGGTGGCTCAATATGGCTCTCAGCTTTACCTGGCCAATCAATATTTAAGAAAGAGAGTCAGACCGGGTTTGTCGGTTACTACCCGTCAGGAAAACGGCTGGTCTTCGCCTGAATCCATGGCCATTCCGGGCTTGAATACTTCTTCCGGACACATAGGCTTTCATCTGATTTCTGACACTTTGCTACTCATTGCCATGCCCGACTCCCGACGGCTGGACGATGATTTATTCATGACCCGGAAAAATCAATTCGGCGAATGGATGGAGCCGGTTTCTCTGGGCTTAACGATTAATTCAGAGAATCACGACTTTGCTCCTTTCTGGAGAACTCCTTACCTCTACTTTTCAAGTGACCGCACAGGTAATGCGGATGTGTACCGAAGTAAACGCCTGGATGATTCCTGGAAAAACTGGTCAGAACCTGAACCGTTGACGGGCCTTAACACCGCTGGTTTCGAGGCTTATTTTTCCATCCATCCGAAAGATTCAAGCGTTTATTATGTGCAGGCTTCCGTCGATTCCGTGCACAGTGATTTGAGGATTACTTCGCTGGCTAAGCTTTTCAGAAAAACGCACTCCATTGATTCTATTCCTTCCATTCCCCCACTGTCCACGACGAATCAACCCATTATTTTAAGAAAAAGCACTCTGTTTTTTGATTACCGTTCCTTTGACCTACCGACTGAATCGCAGGAAATTTTACAACGCTTACTTCAGCACATCAGTCAGGAAAAACCTTCGCGGATTCGTGTCACAGGATATGCCGACGCGGTGGGAGAATCCGAGCCGAACTTATTACTCTCGCAGAAGAGAGCGGTGCAGGTAAAGTTATTTCTGATGCAGGAAGGAAAAGTGAATATCCCGATTGAACTGGAATTCTTAGGCAGTTCTCAGGCTCAGGTGAATCCCAGCCGCCCCGAAGCAGAACGACAGAAGGATCGGCGGGTGGAGATCATTTTGATTGAGTGATACTATACAAAAGAAAACTTCCCGAAAGTTTCAGAACTTTCGGGAAGTTAATAGAGAATTCAATCCTCATCAGAAAGGATTGAGATAAAAGCCCAGTCCAATCCAGTTATTAATCCGCTGTTCGTAAACACTGTAAGGTAAAGGCCCTTGAAAGGCCTGGATCGCAATGCTCAACGGTCCACGTTCGGCCTCTCCCAGCTCAATTCCAAACGCAGCCGTTACGCCCGGATGAAAATCAGTTTGCTGGATCATGCGGGCATCCAGCCCCGCCCACCAGCGTGCTTTCTGACGATTCGGCTGTTTCCAGACCATTCCCAGTTGTGTGTATAACCGCTTGCGTTCCGAAGCAGGCCGCAATCCAATCCCAGCTCCCCCGTACAGTCGAACGCTACGCAGATTTCTGGAGTAGAGAGCGTCGATTTGCTCGTAATTCACCGCATTGGGGGTAAAGAAATTAAGCTGATTCCGAATCAGATAATCATCTCCCAGGTGAGAGGACAGGTGAAAAATTCGAAACCGCCAGCTGGATTCTCCCCGCCTGAGGTTATACATCAATCCCACGCGAAAATCGACGTTATACATGTATCGGCGAAAGCGATCTTCGTCACTGTCGTGAAACATTTCGAACTGCGTATTCGCTACGACGTCCAGAGCCAGCTCGGAAGCGTGCCGCTCGTCTTTATTCCAGCGAAAGAAACTCTTCTGAATGCCAATGGAAAAGGGAGCAAAAAGACCGTCTTTGCTAACGCCATCTTCTGTGCGGCGAATCAGAAACGCACTGGTTTTAGCCTCCAGCGGATCCAGCAGGATCGGCTCAAAGAGGCGACCTTTGGGGAGAAATTCAGTTTTGGTCTGAGCAAAAGCTCCGGTAATCAGAAGGAAGAAAGCCCCGATCAGGGTAAAGGTCGAACGCATAGAAAAAGTTTAAAAACCGGAGCTTAGGTAGCTAAGCTCCGGCCGAAACCATTACTTGGATAACTCAGCGAAGTGTTTAAAGAACAAAGGAATGGTCTCTATTCCCTTGTAAAAATTAAACAGTCCGTAATGTTCGTTGGGCGAGTGAATGGAATCTGAATCCAGACCAAAGCCCATTAATACGGTTTTCAGCCCCAACTCTTTTTCGAATAAGGCTACGATGGGGATACTTCCGCCCCCCCGCGTCGGAACGGGTTTCTTGCCAAAGCTTTCGGCCAAAGCCGCTTCCGCCGCTTTGTAAGCCGCCGATTCCAGGGGAGTCAGGTAAGGCTGACCACCGTGGTGGGGCGTTACCGTCACTTTCACCGATTTGGGAGCAATGCTCAGAAAATGCTTGCTGAAGAGTTCCGTGATCTTGTTCCAGTCCTGATTAGGCACCAGACGCATGGAGATTTTGGCGTACGCTTTCGAGGGTAATACCGTTTTGGCTCCTTCGCCAATGTATCCACCCCAGATTCCGTTACAGTCCAGTGTGGGACGAATGCTGGCCCGCTCGCGGGTGGTGTAACCGGCTTCACCCTGTACGTCTTCGATCTGTAAATCGGATTTATATTCCTCCAGCTCGAAAGGAGCGGCTTCCAGCATGGCCCGCTCTTTTGCCGACAGTTCAATTACATCGTCATAGAAGTTAGGGATGGTAATATGCCCGTTTTCATCGTGCAGACTGGCAATCATTTTGGCCAGAGCATTGATGGGGTTTGCTACCGCACCGCCGTAAACGCCCGAGTGAAGATCCCGGTTGGGACCCGTTACTTCTACTTCCACGTAGCTTAAGCCACGTAAGCCCGTATCAATAGAGGGCACATCGTTCGCGATCATGGCCGTATCTGAAATCAGAATCACGTCCGCCTTCAGCTTGTCACGATTGGCCGCTACGAAGGTTCCCAGGTTATCGGAGCCTACTTCTTCTTCGCCTTCAATCATGAATTTCACGTTACAGGGCAGCGAATCTGTGGCCATCATGGCTTCAAATGCCTTCACGTGCATGAAGAACTGGCCCTTATCATCCGCCGAACCGCGAGCGTAGATTTTCTCATCTTTGATGACGGGTTCAAACGGAGGGGACGTCCAGAGTTCGTAAGGATCGGCGGGCTGAACGTCGTAGTGACCGTACACTAACACGGTAGGCTTGCTGGCATCCACGATCTTTTCGCCATACACAATGGGGTGGCCTTTGGTTTCGTGAATTTCAGCTACGTCAGCACCGGCTTTTTCCAGGCTTTCCCGGACAAATTCCGCCGCTTTGCGTACATCACCCTTGAATTTTGAATCAGCACTGACGGAAGGAATACGTAATAAATCGAGAAGTTCGTCGAGGAAGCGGCCTTTGTTGGCCTCTAAATAATCTTGCATAGAAATATCGTTATCAGGATTTCTTACGCAAAAGTAAAGGAAAGCCGGGATGCAAAAGAAAAAACCCGAACGGAAGTCCGGGTTTTCTTTATGAATAGGGTAATTTCTTACTTATCTGCTGCGACGGCGACCAATGGAAACGCGGGATTCTTCACCCCGGAGTAACCGGCCAATGTTTTTCTGGTGGGTATACACGATGAGCCCAAACAGAATGAATCCGAAGATGGTCAATAAGTTACTTTCCGGTCCGAACAGTTTGAAAACCATAATCAGCGGGAAAGCCAGCGAAGCGACAATCGAACTCAGGGAAATGTAACGTGAGGAAAGCATCATTAACAGGAAAACAGCAATACAAACGCCCGCTGCTTCCGGGTGGATACTCAGCACCATCCCCAATAACGTAGCCACTCCTTTTCCGCCCTTGAAGTTAGCAAACACCGGGAAGAGGTGACCAATCACGGCAATAATACCAAAGGCCAGCTTCATGCCCACGCGTTCTTCCAGCGTAATTTCATTCAAGTAAAAAAGAATCAGGGCCAGGTTAGCAGCTAACCAGCCTTTCAGGACATCAATTAACAGAACGATTGTTCCGGCTTTTTTTCCCAACGTACGAAAGGTATTGGTTGCTCCGGCGTTTCCACTTCCGTGTTCACGCACATCGATACCAAAAAAAGCCTGTCCATACCAAACGGACGTAGGAACGGAGCCTAAAAGATAGGCCAGCAGGCCTGCAAACAATACGCTTAACGTCATTTCAGATGATTATAAACCAATTTGAATGGAAAAATTGTAAGACAATTTTTTACTGGCGTGAAAAACAAAGATACTGGCAATTCACATTTTCGCTACTCCCCTTCTTGTAATAATTAAAAAATTAAGAAGTTTTTAAGAGTTTCGTAAAACGCCAATAATGATAGATTAAGCAAACAATGGGGTAAATTGTTTAAAAGGGGAGTTATTCATTTCTTTTTACATATAGATGTACGATATTTTAACCCCACTGGTTTTCAGTGGGGTTAAAATAGTTATAAACCTTTTTTAAACTTAAAATTTCTTAGAACTAGTAAACAAATATTTACTACCTGTCCGCGTAGAAACCGGTTAGGTTTTGAGGACCGAATCGGCCAGACCGGAGCGGATGCTACGCCAGAGAATGCCAAAAAAACTTTCGCCCGGAACCCGTTTATATTCAATTTCCCCTACCCTTACTTCTTTTTTAGGCATGGGGTTACTTTCATAGGTAAGAATCTTGTTAGCCGCAAAAGTGAAAAGATCCCGAATGCGAAAACGCTTTTTCTCCTCATCCTTTTTAAGCAGCTTCAATTTCAGGTCTTCATACCGTACAATCCCACTTCCTTTGGTCTGGACATTATTACCAGAGAATTTAAAGTTAAGATGGGTAACCCTGCCCGATTCAATTTCCAGAAGAGCTAAGGGCTTAAACGTTGGATTCATGGTAACCAGATTGGTAGGACCCAGCTCGGCTTCACAGGTAAATCGTCCATCGCGGGCGGCCATGTTGAAGCTAAAATGAGTGTTAAGCGAATTAGCACCCATGAACATCGCCTGGAAATGAGCTTTCGCCGTTGGTGATGTCAATAGTCGCAGTGAATCAGTAGTCAGGTTGGTGACTACCCCCTGAATATTCCGAAAGTTCACGCCACCAATCTGCTCCGTTTTAGGATTCAGCTCATCATAGTAAATATCCATTTTTCGGGCTATGACGGAATCAATAGTCAGGTTGATAGGAATTTTCTGAAACTGCTCATGCGGGAAAGGCTTCTTCGCTCCCGACATTTTGCTATCCCGGTTCCGCACTTCAAAGGCGTCTACGCGTCCACCTTCCAGTTCTATTTGTCTGATCTTAACTTTTTGTTCGGTTTCAAACTGGGAAAGATCCAGTCCGGTCACGTTAAGCTGCGACAACACTGCCTTTGTATAACTGCCCCCACCCGAACGTCTGACGTATTCCTGACGGGGATAAGCGGGAATAGTTCCCAGGTTTTCAACGCTCAGAATTTGATCTTTAGTAGAAAGATGCAACTTGCCCACGTGTACCGTTGATAACTGATCTTTGCCCGGCAGGGTCAGGGAATCCAGATCTACTTCAATATTTTTGGCATAGAAAACCCGACTTGAGTCCAGATGACTATCGGCCGTAATCAGAATATTACTGATTTCCCAGGACAGCTGGTGAATCTGGTTGGTTATGGGTTGCTTAGCCGTTTGATCGATATGCTTGATTTTTGCCTCCTCCACGCTGATCTTCTCAATCTCTACTTCTTCAAACTGCTTTTGCAGAACCTCATAGAGCGTTTTCTTTTCTTCGCTTTTCTTCGGTCCCGAAGAAGGGTATTGGATAAAGGTTAAGTCAGGCTTTGTAAGGGTAATCGCGGATATGAACAGTTTTTTGTTGCGGAGATAGGTAAAGAGCTCTGCCCCCTGCAAACTGATTTCCGGAATGGTGCCATCCAGGGTTACATCCGTTACGTCATCGGAAGGTACCAACTGCCTCCGCCGGGCTGAATCGGCTTTGATTGAAATGCCACTGATTTTCCCCTTTCCGGAGAAAGGATTATAGGTTAAGTCCTGAAAATTCAGCTGATACAGGCGATCAGACCTTTCATAGACCTTTCGGCTTATCTTATCACCTACCATGGGTTTGAGGAAATAAATACCCACCACCCAGAGACCCATTACCAGTAACAAACAGGTAATCAGCACACCGAAAATGACTTTGGCAATCAGGGGAAAACGTTTGGCAGGAGTATTCATAAGGCGTGCGTGTAACTTTGGTGAAGTAAAAAGAAATCAGAAGTCAGAGAGTGACTAACGCTAGTCTTTTATTGGGTGAAAAGCCCATTCCACTCACGATTTTTTTACTTCAACAAGCGGTTTTTCTAATCATTTTCTAATCACAATCAGGGGTATAACATCCGCAACCTGGGTCAGCAAACCCCAGGATTATGCCTGATTCTAAAGGGGATAGTTCTTTTGTCTGATTACATACGTGTTCAAACATGTAACAGCTATGGAACCTAATAATAATAAAGAAAATAACTGGTCAAAAATGAAACAATGGTGGAGAATCGGATCACTATTCCGATGGGCCATCTTATTACTAGTAGTGCTGATGACGGTAGCCATTGGTGGTAGTCTGATTTTTATCAAGGATAAAAAAAGTACCCTTTATCCCGGAACGGTTGCCTCGGATACCATTCGCGGAGATACGCTTTTCGAACCCACCAAAACGATTCACTTACCAGCCCGGCCGGAAGATCGCCCCGGATCATCTCAAAGTCAGTAAAAGATAAAGCCCGGTCTTCGAAGACCGGGCTTTATCTTTTACTGGTAGCCATAACCTACCATTGCATTGATAATCCGTTTGCCTGTTTGTTAGCTAAGTGCTGCCAGCAAAAAGCTGGCAGCGATACTGAAGTCTTTATTTCGTATGACTCACCAAACGAAAATCAATGCGATTCCCGCAGCTTCCAGGTGCCTGATTTACCCACCAGAAAGTCCATATCGGCTCCCTGGTGCGACTGCTGCACGTGATTCAGGTATAAGTTTGTATAGCCCCGTTCGTATCCCAGTTCCAGCGGCTTCCAGTTCGCCTTTCGCTGAGCTAACTCCTCATCAGATACGTGCAGGTGCAGACTCCGGTTAGGGACATCCAGCGTAATTAAGTCTCCATTTTCAACCAGAGCTAAGGCTCCTCCAATGGCTGCTTCGGGAGAAACGTGTAATACTACGGTTCCGAATCCCGTGCCACTCATCCGGCCATCCGAAATACGGACCATATCGTGTACCCCCTTTTCCAGAATTTTCTTGGGTAATACCATGTTCCCCACTTCCGGCATGCCGGGGTACCCTTTGGGGCCAACGTATTTCAGCACCATTACGCAGGTTTCATCAATATCCAGATCCGGATCGTCCACGCGAGCCTTGTAATCGTCAATATCTTCAAAAACTACGGCCCGGCCCGTGTGCGTCATTAAATGCGGACTAGCCGCCGAAGGTTTCAGCACGGCTCCGTTTACGGCCAGATTTCCTTTCAGTACCGCCAGACCCGTGCTGGGTTTAAAGGGATTATCCACACTCGCAATGATCTCCCGATCGTGAGCGTTCGACAGAACAATATTTTCACCCAATACCTGACCTGTAGCCGTTAAGGCATCCAGATTAAGCGAACCGGACAACTCTTTCATTACTGCCGGAAGTCCACCCGCGTAATACAGATCTTCGAAAAAGTGTTCTCCCGAAGGCTGAATGTTGGCAATGAACGGAATGTTTTCTGACAAGCGATCAAAATCTTCCAGATCCAGCTCCACGCCCATCCGGCCCGCAATGGCCATCAGGTGAATAACGAAGTTGGTGGAACCGCCAATGGCGGCGTTGACCATAATGGCATTCTCGAAAGCTTTGCGGGTCAGAATTTTAGACATGGTCAGGTCTTCCCGAACCATTTCAACGATGCGGCGGCCCGTCATATGAGCCATCGTTTTCCGTCGCGAATCTGCCGCCGGAATGGAGGCATTGTCGGGTAAAGTTAATCCTAACGATTCTACCATCGAGGCCATCGTAGAAGCCGTGCCCATTACGGCACAGTGCCCCGCACTGCGGGCCATACAACCTTCGGCAACGATGAATTCTTCCTGGGAAAGTTCTCCCATTTTGTAAGCTTCCGCAAAACGCCAGACATCCGACGTACCGATTTTACGGCCTTTGAAATGCCCCGCCAGCATAGGTCCGCCCGAGATAACAATGCTGGGTAAGTCGACGCTGGCTGCACCCATCACCAGCGAAGGAGTTGTTTTATCGCAACCACACATCAGGACTACGCCATCAATGGGATTCCCACGAATGGACTCTTCCACATCCATACTGGCCAGATTTCGATAGAGCATGGCCGTGGGTTTCATCAGGGTTTCACCCAGCGACATGACCGGAAATTCTACCGGAAAGCCGCCGGCTTCCCAAACGCCGCGTTTCACGCATTCGGCCAATTCCCGAAAGTGAGCATTACAGGGCGTTAACTCAGACCAGGTATTGCAAATGCCGATGACGGGTTTACCCGTGAATTCGTGGTGCGGGAATCCCTGATTCTTCATCCAGGCCCGGTAAATGAATCCGTCTTTTCCGGTTTTCCCAAACCAGTCCTGCGAGCGATATCTTCTTTTTTCCTCCATCAGAGTGTTACGTTTCTCGTGTAGTGTTTAGAGTAGCCATACTATAATTTTTGCAAGAAAGCGTATTCAAACGAAAACACAGAGCCTGCACCGGGATTTTAGTGCGACTCTGTGTTTTCGTTTGACCTCCAACTTCAGGACAGGCTAAGGCAAAACCCTAGTAATTCATGCCCACTACCAGCTTCTCAATTAATAAAATGAGAATGTGGATGACTTTGATGTGAATTTCCTGGATGCGGTCGGCGTAACCGAAATGAGGTACGCAGATTTCCACGTCGGCCTGTCCGGCCAGCTTGCCACCGTCTTTACCCGTCAGGATCACGACTTTCATGCCTTTGGCACGAGCCGCTTCTACGGCCTTGATGATGTTAGCCGAATTTCCGGACGTACTGATGCCCAGCAAGACGTCACCGTCAAAGCCCATGCCTTCCACAAAACGACTGAACACATAATCATAGCCGTAATCATTGGAAACGCAGGACAAATGACTCACGTCCGAGATAGCAATGGCAGGCATGGATCGGCGGTCATTCCGATACCTTCCGGTTAACTCCTCGGCAAAGTGCATGGCGTCGCAGTGTGAGCCTCCGTTTCCGCAGGAGATAATCTTTTTATTATTCTGAATGGCTTGGGCCATTAACTGGGCCGCGGCTTCAATACTTTGTACGTTTTTTTCGTCCGACAGAAAGCGGTTTAATACCTGCTGGGCTTCCGTTAACTCCTGACGAATAATCGATTCTAACATTTTCAGTTTTTAGTTTGTAGTCTTCACTTAAGCTGAAGCCCGGTAATATAAGGTTGAACAGTTTTCGGGACGAAGGATATTCCGGGCCGCGGCCTGAATCAGCTCAGGCGTTACGGACTGAATGCGTTCAGCCTCCTGATTGGCCCATTCGGCGTTACCGGCATTGGCGGCAAAGGCCAGATTCATGGCCCGGTTCAGTAATTCTACTTCCGAGAAAGCCAGCGTCGCTTCCGCCTGATTTTTCACTTTCAGCACTTCCGACTCCAGGGGGCCTTTGGCCAGTAACTCTTCAATAATTTCCTGAACGGCGGCTTCGCCTTCTTCAATACTCACGCCCTTATTCAGGTTACCCTGAATGACAAACAAGCCCGGTTCAAGATTCCCCGTCGGATAGGCATTTATGGAGTTAAAAAGAGCCTTTTCTTTCACCAGTTTCCGGTATAAGCGGGAAGACTTCCCACGTCCCAGAATGTCGGCCATTAAATCGGCCGGATAAAAACCAGCCTCGTAGCGACCGGGCATATGATATGCTTTGTATAAAGCGTCCAGCGGAACCTTTGCCTCCACTTCCAGAAAACGGGCTTCGGTTTGCAGGGGCTCCTGCGGCAGGTTCCGATGGTAAGGCTGCCCCGCCGGAATGGGCTCAAACCATTTCTTCGTAAGTTCTTTGATCTGATCCACGGTTACGTTACCCGCTACCACCAGCAGAGCATTGTTGGGCACATAATACCGGAAAAAGAAATCGCGGACATCTTCCAGCGTGGCTTCTTCGATGTGTTTGATTTCCTTACCAATCGTGGCCCAGCTGTAAGCATGGGTGTGGTAGGCCAGTGGACGCAATTTCAGCCAGATGTCGCCGTACGGTTGATTGAGATACCGCTGCTTGAACTCTTCAATTACCACATTTCGCTGTACCTCCAGCACCTGAGGGTCGAAAGAAAGAGAGAGCATCCGGTCTGATTCCAGCCAGAAGGCCGTTTCCAGATTCGTAGCCGGAAGCGTAATGTAATAGTTCGTAATATCCGCTGAAGTAAACGCGTTATTCTCTCCACCCACCCGTTGCAGGGGGGTATCGTAATCGGGAATGTGCTTTGAGCCACCGAACATTAAATGCTCGAACAGGTGGGCAAACCCGGTTTTTTCCGGATTTTCATCCCTCGAACCCACATTGTATAAAATATTAACGGCGGCCATGGGTGTCGTGGCATCTTCATGCACGTATACCTGCAAGCCGTTATCCAGTGTAAAAGTCTGATAGTCAATCATAGTCAGGAGACGGATTTACTTTTTCCAAGCCATTTGCCAAATCATCCGTTTCATTCCGGCAAATCTACAGCACTGCATGAAATGCTTCCTATCTTTAGGGCTTCAATATTCGTTAATTTTATAACGATTCATCTGAATCGTCGCATACATCAGCCATGAAAAGTCGTATTTATTCAACCTTCTGGATTTCGATCCTGTTTTATTTTTCCTTCCCTTCTGAAGTAAAAGCCCAGATTTTAAACGATGCCGATACTAAAGAGCAGGTCATTCACGCCCTCAAGCACATCTATAACTTTGAGTTCAAAGAAGCCGAGCCCTATCAGCAACGCATTCGTAGCAAATACCCGGCCCACCCCGTCAATCCCCTACTGGAAGCCATTCAGACGTTCTGGCAATACCTGCCCGTTGTTGAAAACGGAGTGGCAGCCACTCGGTATCAAGGTTACCTGAATCAGTCCCTGCAACAGGCTGAAAAGCTGAAAGCCGTCAATAAGCACGATACGGAAGCTACCTTCTTTTTACTGGCTACCCACAGTTATCTGGCCATGCTGGAATCGGACCGGGGCGAGTTTATGAAGGCCGGAGCCGAAGCGAAACGTACGTATAGTTATATGCGTAAAGGTTTTAAACTCGTGGAACAAAACCCCGAGTTCTACTTCTCTACGGGACTCTATAACTATTACCGGGAACAATACCCCCAGGATCACCCCGTAGTGAAGCCTATTATGTTCTTTTTCCAGGATGGTAATAAAACCCTGGGTTTAAAACAGATGGAGACGGGGTATCAGAAAGGCATTTTTACCAAAACCGAAGCCGCCTATTACCTGACTTATGTGCTGATTAAACATGAAAATAATCCGGTAAAAGCCCTCAGTTATTCCACGCCTTTGTACAAAGAATATTCAGAAAATCCGGTTTACACCACCCGGCACGCCGAGGCTCTAACGCTTTCCGGCCGTTACGGAGATGCGGAACCCCTGGCTCAGCAACTGGCTCAGAAAAAACATTACGTTTTCAAAACGGCCGGGGAGGTATTCATTGGTTTGATTCTGGAAAAAGGAAAGAAAAACGACGCTGCCGCCCATGCCTATTACCAGAAGGCGGTGCTTAACAAAATGAGCGAACAATACACGCAGGATTATCACGCAATGGCTTACTGTGGCTTAGCCCGAATTGCGGAAAGAAACGGTCAGTCCAAACAGGCAAAAGACTATTATCAGAAGGCTCAGAAACTGGCCGAATACAGCAGTACGCTTCAGGAAATTAAACGAGCTTTGAAGTAAAGCTCCCCGTAGAGACGTCGATTCATTGCATCTGGGTAGAGGCGGGTTTCTTTGCCTTTCAATCATCTCCATTACCCGGCGGAAAGGCCATTAATGGACGTTTCTACCTGTTTTAAGCATGGACAGATTAGGAAGTTACAAGGTTGATTTACATCTTCGCATTTCAACGGATTGTATCCTCCACCATTGTCCACTTTTATGAAAAAACTAGTTACCCTCAGCTTGCTTTGTCTGTTGGGTCTTTCGGCCTGTCAGCGATCTCCTTATCCCTATTTTGCTAAATCAACCATGCCCGCTTTTGAGCGTAAGCAGGTAGCCATTACCGAGGCTAAACCCACTCTTCTTCCCTCCGATTCAACGGCCACTGAATCGGCATTTACAGCTTCGTCAACGGCCGTTTTACCGCTGGTTACTTCGGTAACTGCCCAGAAAAATGCGTCCAATACCCCTATCACGTCAGTTCATGCGAACCGGAAGAAAACCAGTTTCCAGCAAAAGCTGATTACTAAAGTAGTGCTCAAAAAAGCCCAGAAACTGGAAAGAAAAATCAGACGTGCGGGGGACGTTCGTAAGACAGATGCTATCTCGGTGGTTGCTTTTGGTGCTGGATTTTTAGCTTTACTCGATATTCTTCTTATCGGCTCTGGAATCCTCTTTCTGTTAGGACTGTTAACGGCAATCATTTGTGGATTTGTGGGCTTAGGCCGAATTAATCGTCATGAAAGAGAGCTGAAAGGCCGTGGATTCGCCATTACTGGCCTGATTTTAGGTTTTCTGGGACTTCTGATTTTAATCATAGGCCTTATCTTCATTGCAAGCTGGGGATTTAGTTGATTGCTTTCCTGAAACCTGAATAAACAGTACACAAAAGCTTGTCCCAGTGGACGAGCTTTTGTGTAAGTAATAAACAATCAAAAGTCTACTCATTATTCCTGCCTTTTCCGGATTCACGGGCGTCCTCAGCGTGGACGTTTCCCTGTGAACTCAACAGTACTCTTCAACTTAGTTGGCTTTAAGATACCCCTGCCAGTAAGTTACGAATCCATTCCTTAGCTAACGCTATGCTCAACCCCTTCTAACCTACCCTTAAACTACCTGACTTATGAAGTATCTTCTTTATCTGTTGGCGAGCATTTTATTGTTAACTTCTTGTCGTAAAGTCACCTATACGCCCTTTTTAAAGACTAATCTAGCTCTTACTTCTGCCAGCGAACCTCAAAAGTACTTAAGTGCCCACGCAGACTCCTCTGGTTTACAAACGCCTCTGGTAGCTGAACCTCTTACTGCGAATTATATTACTAAACCTCCTCTGTTAAGTCATAAAGAATTGGATTTCCCTGTACTTCAGGAGGTGCAGAAAAACCTTCTGACCCGGAAGGTCATCCATCAAGTAAACAAGCTTCAAAAAAGGGAAAAGCAAGAACCCGATCCCCGCAAACTGGAACCGCTTGCCGTTATTAGTACGGCACTGGCAGGGTTATCACTCCCCCTGCTTTTACTTCAGACCGGCCTTACCGCCTTCATCCTTTTGAACGTAGCTGCCATTGGTACGGGCATCATCTCTGTAACTAAAATTCGAAGGAATAAAAGCATTTATAAAGGGAAAGGCTGGGCTATTACAGGCATTTCATTAGGGATTTACCTGCTGGTAGGTACGCTCTTAATGTACCTGCTTATCAGAAATTTTGTTAATAGTTTTTTTAGATAAAATGACCTATAGTTCAAAAGCTCACCAAATTGGTGAGCTTTTGAACGGGCTATAAATCCTTCAGAATCTATTCGTTTTTCTTACGTTCGGCTTCCAGAGCCAGAATGTTCTTATTGGCTACTTTCATGCCGGAGGGCATTTTCTCCAGAATCTTTACCTGCACATACTCATCCCCTTCCCGCTCGATTTCCACTTTTGTTTTGCGTAGAGGAATTTTAGAAGCATTGGGCTGACTCGTAGCAAAGATGTATAAGCCTTCCCCATCGTCCAGAATGGCCGTGCGAGGCAAAGTATTCGAGCTTTTCGTTTCTGTGGAGCCGACTACCCGGGCCCGCACGTTCATGTCTGAGAAAATGGTTTCTTTGGTCTGCGGACGTTTGAAGTTCACGTATAGGGTGATGGCACCATTTTGTATATCAAGAGCACGGGCTACGCTGGCCACCTTTCCCTGAACGGCCGGAATGGCCTGACTGGGAAAGGTTAACTCTACGGGCTGGCCTTCCTGAATCATATCCACGTCTTTTTCGTACACGTAAACCTGAGCCTGAAGCTGTTCCGTACTGATGATATCCACCAGTGGATCGGTTGGGGTGGCCAGTTTACCCAGATTCTGATACACTTTAAACACTGAACCACTAATGGGAGCCCGGATGATGACCACGGGAGAAATCTCGGCTTTGCGAATGTTACTTAACTGATCCGTATTGAACCTCAGCAAGCCCAACTTCGCCTTTAGAGCCTTTTCTTTCCCAATGGCAGCATTGAGTTTAGATTCGGTGGCCTGAAAATCGGCCAGTACGCCGACGTTGCTTTTCTTCAGTTCCGTCTGGCGTTTGAATTCAATCTCTAGGAAGTCGGCTTCGCTTTTAGCCGCAATGTACTGGTTCTGTAACTCCAGAAATTCCATGCTGGTTAGCTTCAGTAAAGGCTGCCCTTTCTTCACGAACTGGCCTTCCCGAACGTAAATCGCGTCGACGTGCCCTTCTACTTCGCTGTGGACTTCAGATTTGCTATCGGGTAAGATTTTGATCTTGCCGTTCGCATTAATCACCGGACGTAGCTGACGGTCTTCAAAGCCGACCAGTTCTACATTAACCGACTGCAACTGTTGCAGAGACAGGTTCAGAGAATCCGCACTCTTGGCAACTTCCCGTTTTCCTTCCTCCTTTTCCTTGGATTCCGCTTCGCTTTCAGAACAACTGGATAAGGATACACTGACTATCGCAAGTGCCAGCAGGGGCAAAAATGTCTTTTTCATTGATTTATTCTCCTTTGAGATATTGAATCGTAATGATCGAATTATTCACGTTATGGATCGCTTCGAGATGTTCGGCCCGAATGCGAAAGGCTTCCTGCAGGTTCAGCAAAAAGTTATAATACCCGATACTTCCCAGCCGGTAACTATCCTGGGCAGCCTTGATGATCTCGTTGGCCTGGTTAAGCCCGAAGGACTCGTAATAGTCCAGAGCTTCGCTGTACGCCCGGTAGTCAGAGGCCGCCTTATCGTACGAACCCCTGAGTTCATAACTGTTCAGCGAGATCTGCTGCTGGGCAATTTCTATGTCCTTTCTCGCTCCTGCCTGTCGTGATTTATACTGCCATTGCCAGAGCGGCACGGTTAAGCCAAATTCCCATCGGTAACGCACGTTAGTTTCGGCACTCCCCTGATTCATATACCCAAACGAAATACCAGGCAAGGCACGACTTTTCTCGACCTTCAGCAGACTTTCGTTCAGCTTCCGGTTTTGCTCGTAAAACGCTAGTCTGGGGTTGGAAGAAAAGGACGTATCGGCGGCAGAAATGGCCGAACCATACGTGAGACGTTTGAAATCTCCCAGAATGGTCCGGGTACTATCCGGGGCTAAGCCCGTCAGAATCCAGAGCTGAATACGGGCCCCGCGAAGCCGGGCCTTGGACTGACGGAGGTAGATGGCATTTTCCCGATACTGAGCCTCGGCATTCAGACGCTCAATCCGGGAAATCTGCCCTACATTCAGCCGAACCTCGGTTACTCTCACAAAGTTGGCCAGCAGACTATCCTGCTGCTGGTAATTGGTAATCATCCGGTTGTAATACAGGATATCGTTATAAATGGACCGTACCTGATAGGATAAGTCATTGAATACGACTCCTTTTTCGGCTTCATTCAGTTTAATCTGCTGACGCTGGGCCTGCCGCTGATTGGTGTAAACCGTTGGAAACTGGATGGTCTGCAAAAATCCCAGCCGATAGTCCGTTCCGCTCGGAGCCTGCGTATACAGTCGGGGAGCTTCCAGATTGAAAGTAGCCGGTAACAAAACCCTTTCTTTCTCAATCCGCAGATCGGCCAGCCGCGTTTGCGGGTTTCCTTTTTTGGTTAACTCCAGAGCTTTTTCCAGGGTTAACTCCCGCACGTCTTCTACTTCTGGCACTTCCGGTTTGGTTTGAGCAGAAACCGGCGTAGCCAGGAAGGAAGCTCCGATCAACAGAGCCCATACCGCCGTTGCGGGAATAGCCTTTGCTGATGCTTTTTTGGACTTCCCTGCGAAAATGGCGTACAGAATGGGTAATACGATCAGCGTCAGTACGGTCGCCGTCAGCAGACCGCCGATGACTACCGTCGCCAGCGGTTTCTGTACCTCCGACCCTACGCTCGTGGAAAGAGCCATGGGCATAAAGCCCAGAGCCGCCACGAAGGACGTCATCAGAATCGGACGGAAGCGTTCTTCAATGCCTTTCATCACCCGCTCATTTGGATCTTCGATGCCTTCGTCACCCAAAGCATTGAAGTGACTGATCAGCAGAATTCCGTTCAGTACCGCCACTCCGAACAAGGCAATGAACCCAACCCCAGCCGAAATACTGAAATTCATATCGCGTAACAGGAGCGAGAAGACCCCACCGACCGCCGATAAAGGAACGACGGCGTAAATCAGGAAACTGTCGCGGAAGTTGCGGAAGGTCAGGAAAAGTAACCCGAAAATAACCAGCAGGGCAATGGGCACCACGATGGACAGGCGGGCCTTGGCACGGCCAAAGTTCTCGAAATCCCCGCCATAGTTAATCTCGTAACCTTTCGGCAGTTTCACTTTGGCATCCACCTGCTTGATTACATCATCTACAACGGATTGCAAATCCCGGCCACGCACGTTAAAACCCAGGTTTACTACCCGTTTCATATTTTCATGCACGATCTCGGAAGGCCCGACGCTTTCCGTGATCTTTGCGATTTCACGCAGGGGAATCGGGTTATTATTTTGATCGTTAATGAGCAGGTTTTCAATGTTTTCCGGACGGGTACGGTCTTCTCCCGTTAAGCGAAGTGTTACGTCAAAGCGACGGTCATCTTCGTAAACGACGCCAGCCGTTGCCCCACCGAAAGCCATCTGAACGGCCCGGTTGACCTGCTCTACCTTAATGCCGTGAACGGCCATTCGCTGACGGTCGTAGTTGATATTCAGCTGCGGCAGACCGAACACTTTACTACCTTTGACATCCACCGCACCATCAACATTCCGGACAATCTGAATGATCTGTTTGGTTTTCGCTACCAGCGTATCCAGGTCGGTTCCGTACAACTGCACGACTACCTGCGTCCGGGCACCGGAGATCATGTCATTCACCCGGCTTTCAATGGGCTGGGAAATGGCATATAAGGGTCCAGGGAACTGAGCCATGTATTCATTCACCTTGATGGCTAATTCCTGTTGATTAGTGGCTTTCGTCCAGTATTTTTTATCCTTCAACTCCACGTAAACCTCCTGTGATTCCAGGGGTAATGGATCGACTTTTACCTCGGATGTACCAATCTTGGAGACAATCCCTTCTACTTCATCGGGAAATTCCTTCATGATTCCTTCCTGGAAAATCTGACTTTGCCGGATCGATTCAGACAGCGTCGTTCCGACGGGTAAGTCCATATCCACCACCATGTCTCCTTCCTGAATCTGAGGCATGAACTCGCCGCCAATTCTTCCAAAGCCAATAATCCCCGCAGCCAATACCACCAGAGCAAACGCGATGACGGCAAATTTGAACCGCAGCCCCAGGCGAACCACCGGGCGTAAACCTTTGAGGAAAAACTGAACAATCTTCTCGGAAAAACCGTCGTGATGGACGGACTTCGGCGGACGTAATAATACGGCACACATCATGGGCACATAAGTAACGGCCAGAATCAGAGCCCCGATGATGGCAAACGCTACCGTTTTCGCCATTGGGGAGAACATTTTTCCTTCAATTCCCTGAAGTGTCAGAATGGGAACGTACACAATGAGGATAATTAATCCCCCGAAAATCACGGATTTCTTGACTTCCGCTGCCGCCGAAATCACCACTTCCTGACGATCCGTATAGGTCATCTTTTTACCGGAAAATTTGCTGAGCGAAAGAGCCAGAAACAGCACGGCGGATTCCACTACGATAATGGCGGGATCGACCAGTAAACCGAAGTCGATGGCCCCGAGACTCATGACGTTACCGACTACCCCAAATTCTTTCATCCAGATAAAGGCGAAGAGCATGGCCAGCGGAATCACCGACGCCGCCAGCAAACTGGCCCGCCAGTTACCCAGGAATACCAGAATCACGATCATCACGATGATGGCTCCTTCCACCAGGTTTTTAGCTACCGTTGAAATGGCCGCATTGACCAGTTTGGAGCGATCCAGGAAGGGCTCGATGGTTAGGCCCGGCGGTAACTCTTTCTGAATTTCGGCGAATCGTTCTTTCAGGCGGGTAATCACCTCATTGCCATTGGCTCCTTTCATCATCAGAATGGATCCACCCACTACTTCGCCTTCGCCGTTATTGGATAAGGCTCCGAAACGCAGGGCATGGCCAAATTCCACGTCGGCCACGTCTCTGACCAGAATGGGAACACTGCCATTTTTCTTGATAACGGCGTTCTCAATGTCCTCCAGCGACTGGGCCAGACCAATCCCACGAATGGTAAAGGCTTTGTTATCTTTTTCGATGTAGGCCCCACCGGTATTACTGTTTCCTTTGTTCAGGGCTTCGTACAGTTCATCCACACTCACGCTCAGGGCTTTCATCCGATCGGTCTTGATCTGAGCCTGGTATTCTTTCGCATACCCACCGTACCCACTGACGTCAGCCACGCCGGGTAAGCCCAGTAATTTACGCCGTACGACCCAGTCCTGAATGGTCCGAATTTCCGTAAGCGTATAAGGACTATTATTTAAGTCTTTGGGACGAATGACGTACTGATAAATCTCCCCCAGACCCGTTGAAACCGGGCCCAGAATGGGTGTTCCCGCTCCTTCCGGAATTTCGGCCTGCACCTGAGTCAAGCGTTCAAATACCTGCTGACGAGCCCAGTAGATGTCCGTATCGTCGGTGAAAATGAGTTTAACAACAGAGGAGCCAAATTTGGAATACGAACGAGCTTCCACCAGGCCGGGAATATTAGCCATGGCCATTTCCAGGGGCGTGGTGATGTAACGTTCAATCTCAAGGGAGGATAAATTCGGGGAGTTAGTGATGACGTCTACCTGTTGATTGGTAACGTCGGGTACAGCATCAATGGGAAGGGTTTTCAACGAATACCCACCCCAAATTGCCATTACCAGCACCAGAAGACCAATGGTAAAAGGACTTCGGACGCTAAATGCAATTAGATTATCAATCATAGCGGTTTCAGGTAAAACAAAGACAAAAGCCCCTGTTTACCAACAGTTTACAGTAAGTAAATAGATCTTGTTTTCAGATGAATAATCTGAAATTCAGGTAAGAAAGGAAATCAGGCCTGAGGGGGCGGGGTATTCAGAATGGCCTCAATGGATTGATAAAAATTGCGGGCGGGGAAATGAAAACGCTTCAGCAGATACCAGATCCAGACCCTACGATCGGTAGAAGCGGGTAAGGTAGCATCCAGGTGTTGCGGATACCACTCATGATGGCTGTGATGATCATCCTGCGGATCTGCTTCGAAGAAAAATTCATCGCCCGAATCATCACTGCGGAACGATTTAATTTTAAGACTACCAGAGGTCTCGTCTGCCTTAATAATCGAAATATTTCTATCTAAAGTACAATTATTTTCTACCCATACCGGAATCGAAAATGCTGTCTGCACACATAGAATGAACAATATTAGACACAGCGGTATTCTCATTACTGTTCTGCTGTCTTAATCTTCTTTAATGAAATTTCAGTAACAAAACAGTTCAAAGGAATTAAATTTTCATTAGAATTTCAAGAAAAAAACCTGATTAAATCCGATTATCGCTGGAAAATGCGACGAAGGATATAATTTCTGATAGATATCCGAATAGCATTTGCGGCTTGACACCTCTTGCCCAAACGACATAAAAAAAAGGGAGAAGCCGTAGCTTTTCCCTTCTTAAAAATGTGCTAGTTTGCTCTAGGCGGAAGCCAGTTCAGGATTGGGCGTTAAATCAATGTTATCGCCATTATTTCCGATTCCCGTGAAGCGTTGCAGGAAAGTTAATACAGCTCCCGTATCGGGCAGACTATAACGAGCCAGCGTTTTCTGCTGCCCTACTTTGATCGTCAACGCCCGATCGGAAAGGGCACGGAACATATCTTCATCGGTACGGTCATCCCCAATGGCCATAATAAAGTCATAACTGCCCTCGGACGCAATGCGGCTTGCCACACTGCCCTTATCCACCCCGGAAACCCGCACTTCCACAACTTTATTTCCATCAATGACCTGCAACTGGTGCCCGGTCAGGCCCTGAAGCGTATCAATTAAATCGCGGGAACGGGCAAAGCCCAGATCATCAGCAGTATTACGATAATGCCAGGCCAGCGAATGCGTTTTTTCTTCGATGAATGTGCCCGGACAACGCTGTACGGCCAGGTTCATAGCCTGTTTGATATTGGCTCTCCATTCGGGATGAAAAGCCTCCGGATTTTCGTGCCAGCTGCCGTCTTCCTGCCGAACGGCGGCTCCGTGTTCAGCGACCAGCTGAATGGCAAGCGAACCAAACCAGCTTTCCAGCGTTTGCTTATCCCGACCGCTGATAATCACTACCTGATTTTGAGAAACAGCGGCCAGTTCGTTCAGTAATTCAACCACGCGTTCGCTGGGCCGAGCCAGCTCCGGGAATTTAGCAAAGGGAACCAGGGTCCCGTCGTAATCCAGTAGTAATAGTCGCTTTTGAGCGTTTTGGTACTTTTCCATAATTTGTTTTCGCAGGCCAGCATTTAATATTCTTACCTCCCATTGATGCTGCTGCGATTTCGCGTTGAATAATTGAGTTAAAAAGTCATCGGCCCATTGTACCACGTCATACTCCCGGATTCGGGTTTGCATTAATTGCATACGCTCGCTCTGATCTTTCTCAGGCATGGATAAAGCCTTTTCAATCGCCTGAGCCATTCCTTCCCGATCCGTCGGGTTGATGAGCAAGGCTTCTCCCAGTTCAGCGGCCGCTCCGGCTACTTCACTGAGAATCAATACTCCCTGCCCGTCCTGACGCGTGGCAACGAATTCTTTTGCCACCAGATTCATACCATCGCGGATGGGGGTAATAAGAGCCACATCGCACGCGGTATAATAGGCACATAGTTGCTCAAACGAGAGGCTACGGTATTGATAAACAACAGGTTGCCAACTCATGGTAGCAAATCGTCCATTGATACGTCCGGTGTTTTCCTCAATCATCTGCTTCCGTTCGCCGTACGAAGAGATTTCACTTCTGGACGGTACCACGACCATCACAAATGAAATTCGTCCGTGCCATTCCGGGTGTCTTTCCAGGAATTTTTCATAGCCCTGTAAACGATTCAATACGCCTTTGGTATAATCCAGACGATCTACGGAGAATAATAATTTACTACCCTGCAACTGCTCCCGGATGTTATTCCGCTCTTCGACCACCTGTGGTAAAGCATAGGCCGAATTGAACCGCTCGTAGTCAATACTAATGGGAAAGAGATCCACTTTGACCGGACGGTTACCTACCTGAATGGAGCGTAGCTTGCTTTCATTACCGATCAGCCGGTGAACTGATTTTTCAAAATGCTGAACGTAATCGTTGGTATGAAACCCAATGAGATCCGAACCGAGCATTCCGTTCAACAGCCCTTCCCGCCAGGGTCCTGGCAGCATCCGGTATATCTCGAACGAAGGAAAGGGAATGTGTAAAAAGAACCCAATAGTAGCATCCGGGCGGCGATCCCGAACTAGCTTAGGCACTAACATTAAGTGGTAATCGTGAATCCATAGAACGTCACCGGGTTGATAGAGGTCAGCTAAACGGTCGGCAAATACTTCGTTGGCCTGCTGGTAGGCCTGCCAGTCCGAATCTTTATAGGTGGCAAAGGTGGGAAAGTAATGAAATAAAGGCCAGATGGTTGAGTTGGAAAGACCATTATAGAAGCCATCATTTACTTCGTTGTCCAGCCAGAGCGGAGCAATTTTGAAGGTACCCGTGGATTGACGGGTCTGGTTAAATTCCTCCCAGAGTTCCGGTGAAAAATCAGCATTCCCTACCCAAATTACTTCTTCAGGATTAAAGGAAGAACGATCCTGAGCCTGTATGTAACTTTTCAGAGCAGTAGCAAGACCTCCGGCACTTTCCAGTAACTGAATACCGGATTCCTGCTGCAACAGTTGAATGGGTAACCTATTCGATACAATCAAAAGTCGTTTCATAATTTTTCAGATGCGGATGGAGTTTTAGAGCTAGCTATTCTTCTCATGCCCCTTACGCAGGCACATTGGGAAAAAATGAGAAATAACTTTCCGTCGTTTCCGAAGTCAGCTATAGCTCTTTCAAGAGTTAGTTTTATTGAATATTCCTTTGAAACAGGCTCAGCATTGAGTCTTACCTGAACCTATTCCGCAAGATTCAGGCACGCTCAGCAATACTGCTTTTAGTGGTTTCAGATGGAATACTATAGTCAGCCGGGTCCTTACCAGACTAAAAAGAAGAAGAAAAGATTGTTACGCTACTCCTTCCATTATCAGCAGGTACATAAGGCCTGCTACCAAGGTAATAACGCCTAATAGAGGTGAGCTTTCAGAAGTGGGAAGCAGGCGGAGGTGGCGTATTTTCCGACGGCGGAGCCTAGACCAGGCTAATACATGAATCGGTTCGACTATCATGGTGTACTGGTTTGGTGCTAAGACAAATTTACGTCTGAAGCCTTAGCTTCACCTTAACGAATCATTAAAAAGTACTTAAGTGGCGAGTGCAGTATAGGGCGTTTAAGAGTACATACCTTCGTTGTCTTCTCACCATTCCGTCTGAAACGAACCTATTCCTGAGCTCACGCTCTCCAGGTTTCGGCTCATGGCCCAAAGCGTGGGTATGCAAAAGCCAATCCAACGTAACTTCCCGTTTAAAAAACTTTCTACCGCTATGATCCTGACTTCTCCGAATTCAGAATCATAGCGGCGATTCTATTCTTTTCGTCTTCTGTAAGGTATAAGTAAATTATCGTTCCTTTGTCGGTGGCTGGCCTTTATCTTCTAATTTGCGGGCCTATTAACCTAATCAATGTATGCTCTATCACCTGGTTAAAGTGGATTACTGGAAAGCTCACGAAATCCAGACCGCCTACACTCCCGAGACCTATTCTGAAGAAGGGTTCATTCATCTGAGCACCCAGTCGCAGGTGGCTGGTGTGCTTGAACGTTACTATCAAAACGTCAGGCCTCTGCTGCTGCTGCACCTGGATGAAACCCGTTTTACCGCTCCTTTAAGATTTGAGCCGTCTACTAATGGCGAGTTATTCCCGCACCTGTACGGCCCCCTCAATCGTGACGCCATTGTTACCGTGGAAGAAATAAAGGAGTGATAGGTACGGCTTTTTTGCGGGCTTACTTACCAACAACTTTCTAATCCATGCTTTCCCTTCCCTATGAAACGCTCCGACTCGGTGTAATCGGCATGGGCGGTTTCGGCCTTTTTGCCACGCAACATTTCCTTCAGGTCCCGGATACTCAGCTTATGGCTATTGCAGGAACCTTCCGCGAACAGTCTCAGCAGGCCGCTCGCCGATTCAAGGCAGATATTCTCGAAACGCCGGAAGAACTGGTTCGCCGGAATGATATTGACGTCGTATATCTGGCTACGCCACCCGCTTTGCATTACCAGCAGACACTGTTATGCCTGCAGCACGGTAAGCACGTGATCTGCGAGAAACCGCTGGCCCTGACGCCTGACCAGGGGCGGGAGATGCTTGCTCTGGCGAAAGAAAAAGGTCTGTTAGTCATCACGAACCTGATGCAGCGATACAATCCCATGATTGGTCGGGTGCAGCAGATCATCAAGCGTAATATTCTCGGAAAACCCCTTCACGGCTATTTTGAAAATTACGCCAGCGATGAAGGACTGAGTCCTTCACACTGGTTCTGGAATCGTGAGATCAGTGGTGGTATTTTCATTGAGCACGGCGTTCATTTCTTCGATTTATTCGACTACTGGCTGGGTTCGGGTAATGTCGTAGCCGCTCAGCGGGTGCTTCGTCCCGGCAGTGGTCTGGAAGAACAGGTACAGGCTACGGTTCGGTATGAAAATGACGTCTTCGTTAACTTTTACCACGGTTTCACTCAACCCGGGCGACTGGACCGTCAGGAATTACGAATCGTTTTTGAACACGGAGATATTACGCTGGAAGAATGGGTACCTACCCGACTGAAACTGCGTGGTATTGTGAACGAAGAACAGATGCAACAGCTGGTGGACATTTTTCCGGGAGCTGGTTTTGACATCTCCGCCGTCTATGCGGGGGCCGATCGCAGGCAACGCGGCCGTCATCAGGACTTCGAAGCTTTCCAGAAAGTGGAATTGCATTTTGGACACGAAACCGACAAACAACACCTGTACGGAGAGCTGCTGAGAAACTTCTTTACTGAACAATCTGATTACCTCCGGGGACGCATCGAGAAACGCCGAAGCACCGAAGAAAACGGACTGCGTTCGCTGGAAATGGCGTATCAGGCTAGTTTAATGGCTTTGTAATTGTTACTGGTTGTTCGTTGCTGGTCATTAGAGATTTTCGAGTAATCATACAGGGGACGTCTTATATCGCATAAGACGTCCCCTGTCATTTCTATACATGCTTATTCTTCATCCAGCCTGGGGTAATCAATGTATCCTTTCTCTCCGGGTGTATAAAAAGTAGAAGGATCGGGCTTGGCCAAAGGTGCATTTTGCAAAAAACGCTCGGGCAAGTCAGGATTAGCAATGAATAATTGTCCAAATGAGATAAGATCCGCTTTTTCTTCCGTTACATCCGCTTCGGCTTTTTCTTTGGTGTAACCGCCGTTTAAGATCAGAGTTCCGCTGAAATGCTGACGGAAATACGTTTCCAGTTCCTGCGTTTCCTCTCCTTTACTGATCAGATGTACATACGTAACCTTGTCGGACAGATGATCGGCGAGGTGCGTATAAATCACATCATAGGCCGGATCGTAGGGCATGTCGTTGTTTTCGCCGTAAGGAGCCAGCTTCACTCCCAACCGATCCCTACCAATGACGTCAGCGACCTCTTGGGCTACCTCCAGCAGGAAACGGGCATGGTTTTCGGTACTTCCTCCGTACGCATCCGTACGTGTATTGCTACTGGGACGAAGGAATTCCTCAATCAAATACCCATTGGCCCCATGCAATTCCACGCCGTCGAAACCGGCAGTAATGGCATTGGTGGCAGCCTGCACAAACTCCTTAACGGCATCCTGAATTTCGCCCGCCGTCATTTCCTCAGGAACGGGATACCCCTGCAGACCTTCCTGATCGGTCTGAATCGTTCCCTTGGCCTGAATAGCGGAGGGAGCTACAATTAAACCGCCTTCGGGCATGTTCAGGGCGTGAGAAGCCCGGCCCGTGTGCATGAGTTGCACGAAGATCTTCCCTCCCCGCTCGTGGACGGCATCCGTTACCTTCCGCCAAGCCAGAATTTGCTCTTCGTTCCAGAGGCCGGGAATGCGGGCATACCCGCAGCCATTGATGGAAGGGCTGGTTCCTTCCGTGATGATTAACCCTGCCGAAGCTCGCTGAGCGTAATAGACGGCTACGGCTTCAGTAGGGACGTGATTGACCGTAGCCCGGCTACGCGTCATGGGCGACATCACGATTCGGTTATTGAGTTCAATGGCCCCCAACGGAGCCGTAGAAAAAAGGATTGATTGGGGCATAGATAAGTAGTGCTAGAAGTCCATTCCCGAAAAAAGTTGAGCCAGTTATCCGAGAAATGCCCGATCTTTTCTAAATCGCATCCGTTAACTTTCATTGAGATTTTCTGATTTTCGCTAACGAATGTATGGACGTACGGATTCGTTCCTTTTTGCCTGAAGATGACGTGGAGCTGGCCCGGCTGGCTAACAATCAACTCATCTTCAATAATGTCAGAGATATTTTTCCTTTTCCTTATACTCTTGAAGATGCTCAGGCCTGGATAGAATTTGCCACCAGCCGGAAAAAACCGCATACCAATCAGGCCATTGTGGTCAATGGAAAGCTGGCAGGCTGCATAGGGTCCGCTCCCGGCCATGACATCCACCGGATCAGCGTAGAAATAGGCTATTGGCTCGGGCAGCCTTACTGGGGTCAGGGCATCATGACGCGGGCTCTGCAAAGCTGGGTCCAGCAGGTCTGGATCGATCTACCTCAGGCTCATCGCCTCTGGGCGGGTGTCTTTGCCTACAACCAGCCTTCGATGCGGGTTCTGGAAAAAGCCGGGTTCCGGGAAGAAGCCGTTTTGCAGCAGGCCGTTATTAAAAACGGGCAGATATGGAATGAACACATTTACGCTTTGGTACGCCCTTCATAAAAAATGCCCGCTTTCGAGCGGGCATTTTTTATGAACTATCGCCGGTGGTTATACACCATAAACGCAAAAAGCAGGAGCCAGAGGATGTCGACAAAATGCCAGTAGAAAGACATCAGTCTGATTTTTAACTGGTTCGGCGGATTTACGCTGTAGACGTATGAATCCAGGTATTTATGGTTTCGTACGGCCTGCCACAAGTTACGGGCCATAAAGACCAATCCTCCCAGAATGTGCACTACGTGTAATCCAGAAATGATGTAAATAAATCCTTCTGCGACGTGGTCCTGAATGGTTGCACTGCGTTGGAACATTTCCCGCCAGCCAATGACCTGAAAAATCACAAAAGCAATCCCCAGAACCATCGTCAAACCAAGCATGATGCGATAATTCAGAAAATGCTCTTTCTGAAAAGCCTTACCGGCTGAATGTAAGGTCAGGCTACTGACCAGTATGACGGTTGTGGAAAACCAGAAAATTCGCGGCAGAGTTACTTCACTCCACTGATCGTCTCCGTGACGGCGAAGCAGGTAAGCCACCAGAATAAACAGAAAAAGAATAACGCTCCCCATCATCGACAGGCGAAGCATAAATCCCAGGGGTTCTCTACGTTTGGTAAGCCAGGTCATAGAATCACTTGAACGTTTTTCGTCCGAGGCTTTTACTTGTTTTCTCGCGTCTTTCATAGGTAGCAGGTGGATAAACACTTCTTTCCTTTTGAATGAAAACGAATGGTCTGAACGTATTATAATTTTCCTTTCCAGACGGTAAAACCGGCTCCAAGCTCTTCCGGAATTTCTCCATCGAAAATACCAAACACCGTTGATCCTGAGCCTGACATACTTGCGTAACTGGCACCGGCTTCGTAAAGCTGTTGCTTGATGGTTCGTAACTGAGGATACAGAGGAAATAAAGATGTTTCGAAATCATTACGAATGAGATCTTTCCAGGCGGCAGGGGCTTGTCGTAACACTTCTTTCCAGTTCGTCGGAGCGGGCTGAGGCTGAATACCGGCATAGGCCTCGGCCGTCGAACTATGAATATCTGGATAGATTAGAATAATGGACTTTCCAGCTAAATTAAGCACGATTTCCGAGAATTCATCCCCTTTTCCAAGGCATAATTTTGATTCATTCCGAATAAAGAAAGCACAATCGCTTCCCAAAGGCCGGGCGTAACTCTCCAGCTGGTCTGCGTTAAGTTTTAAATCAAAAAGCTCATTCAGCATTTTGAGCGTGAAAGCCGCATCGGAAGACCCTCCCCCCAGTCCTGCACCAATCGGAATCACTTTGTGTAAATGAATCCAGACGGGTGGTAATGAAAAATCTTTTCTCAGACTTTCATAGGCTTTCAGACAGAGATTGGTAGAGGTATCACCGGGAATAAGTATTCCTGAACTACGAAAACTGGTTTCTTCCTCGGGAAGTATCTCGAGCACATCCGTCCAGCCCACAGGCATAAAAACCGATTCCAGATTATGAAATCGATCCGGCCGTCTTTCGGTGATGTAAAGCCCCAGGTTAATCTTGGCGTTGGGAAATGCAATCATGGTCAAGACGACTGGCGGGGCCGTCCTTTTAGTTGATAATGTGATACTTATGAGCCACTGATCCGCTGCGTAGAGTCCGCTCCGTGCCGGTGGTTACCCGTTTTGGAACAACCCGCACAACTGCTTAAACCCGCTAAGAGTAACAGTGAAAAATAATAGATTTTCATAGGGACTTCCCGACTTTGGAGGTGATCTGTATGGTAAACCGTCGATTGGAATTTTCGTTCCGGGGATCTCTGGATTTCCCAAAGTGTCCACTTCCAACGATTAATACCTCACAGTTCTTGAACTGGTCAAAGTTAATACCATTTTGCTTCCAGAAATCCACCAGAGCCAGGGCCCGACGATAACTTAATTCATACCCGTTTTGTCGCCCGAACGCACTCTGCCAGTTGTCATTGGCCCGCTGGGCATTTCCTTCCACCACCACCATGTAACTCACGTCGGGGTTTTCTTTAGCGACTTTCCTGATTTTGCCGAATAATACGCGGCCCGCCTCCAGTAATTCCCGACGGGTGCGGCCATCCAGCTCTTCCATATCGGCCTTATTGGGCCGGAAATTGACGTCTACGCCCAGTCGGAAACGTTTATTATTTTCGTCATACCTGAAGTACGTTCCGTTCAGTTCCTGCAGGGCCCGCTCAATGGTCTGAATTCGCTGATACTTCAGGGCATCACTCAGATACCCTTGTTCTTTGGATTTCAGGATAGCGACGGTCAGCACATACAGTACCAGCATGACGAAAAAGAGGCTCGTCATTAAGTCCGTATAACTGGGCCAGAAAAAATCGGAATGTTTGCTTTTCAATGAATACTAACTTAAAGAAGTAATAATTTTATCAACTTTTCGCGGAAAACATTCGTCCCCAGGTTCCCTTTTCCAATCGTTTTACCATTCGTTCAATCAGTTGCAGCGTCTGAGCCTGCTGACGACCCAGAGCCTCCAGCTGCTGTCGGATTTGCTCCTGCCGCATGGCGTCATCCCGCTGATAAGAAGTAGCATTTCGCTCGAGTAACTCCAGATAATCCAGTTTACTAAGCTTATCCCGATTCTGGGTAAAATACTCGTCCGTAGCATTGATTTCACGAATTTTAATATCCTCAATGCTCTTCAGCTGGTTATGGATGGTACGATCCAGTGATTTTAAACTCTGATCGATCAGGTCGTCGTACTGCCCTACTTTGTTGTTAAAGGCCTGTCCGTGCTGATCAAGGTGTTTGAAATGACTGGTCAGGTACAGATATAAATCCTGCGACTGTTGAAGCGACTTGGAAATCTGAACCGAAATATCTTCTACATTCTGCGTCCGCTCCACAATTTTCTGCGTGTTCTCGACCAGTCCATTGAGTTGATTCAGGTAATATCCAAATTTCTCCAAAGCACTCAAACTGCCATCCAGCTGACTCAATACCTGCACATTGAAGCTTGCCACCCGGTTCAGATCCACCTGTTGCAGCATGTCCAGAGCTTTCTGCTGGGCCATGAGCGAGGCGTGATTTTTATCGACCATTCCGCTCAGTTCCTGCACATTATCCCGAAACGAAGCACTGAAATCCTGAATACTGCGATTAAGGGTCGTGAAAATGCCCGTGTTTACGCCTTCCGACAAGATGGGTAATAATTCCGTTTGAAGGAAAGAGAAAAAATCCTGTTTCTGAGCTTCCAGCGTAGATTTCGCATCGCGGAAAGACCAGTTATTGAGTACCGTCAGTAATAACCCTGCCAAACTCGCCAGCATGGCTATTTTTACGCCGCCAATGAGGTTATTCAAGCCATCACCCTGTAAAAAGCTGGCGGATCCTACGTTGGGCATGGCGAATAACCCGATCACGATTCCGGCCATGGTACCCATTAAACCCAGGTAAAGCGGGATAGGCATGGTCAGGCTGATGCCTTCTTCTTCGGCGTCCAGATTGCGATCCGTTATGTCCCGCAACAGGTTAAAATCGGCCAGCGACGTACGGTTACGGATCAGGTAGGTATTGATACTTTCCAGAATTTTGCTTATTCCCGCTGACTTATCTTTCGAGAGAACTAATGGAACCTCAATTATTTCCCGGCTGGGGTGCATGGTTTTAAAATTCCAGAGGTCTTCCCGAATCTGACGCAACTCCTCTTCGGCTTCCTGACGCAGAACCTCGTGTAACTCGTTCGACAGCAAGACTACTAACTGATCTTCGCGACGGGTTAATTCTTCAAGCTGGAGATTGGTTACCTGCGTGCGTTGCGAAAGACTGTCGATCTGCTTCAGTACTTCACGCGTGGAAAGTTGCTCCAGGTCCTGCCGTAAAATCCGGTATCGTTGTAAAGTAAAAGCAGATCCTTCGGGTATTAACTCGCGAAACCGTTTGATTTTTCCCCGCGTATTCTGCCAGACCCAGGCCTGAGCTGCCAGAATTCCCAGAATGATAACGATTTCAATAATTTGAACCATAATTATTTTGAGTTTCGGGTTTAGCGTTTTGAGTTTGGAGTATATGTTATGATAGCAATACTAAACCCAAACACCAAACTCAAAACGCTAAACTTCTCTAGTTTTCAAAGCGAATGATCGCTTTGTATTGTAGTTCCCAACGATCGGATTCGAGGTCGGGTTTCGTTAACTTACCTTTGGCTACAGTTTCAATACTGCGGGCTCCGAACTGAATGCCTCCGCCGTATTCACAAACGGGATCCAGAAAGGTTTCGGGATACCGTAAAGCTTCACTAACCAGTGCCGGATCATTCACAAATTCAAACTCCGCACTGTAAGGACCCGTAATCCGAACGTGATACAAGGACTGCGAAGGGTCAAAATGAGCACTTCTTAAATCCCGGAAAGATCCGTCTTTATTGGGCGTTGAAAGGTAAAATTCCGCCGGATTTCTGTCATTTGTCTCTACGTCTTCTACTGCTGCTGATTCGGCCGGAACAGGTTCTTCCGGCAAAGGTTCCTGCGTAGGTTCTTCCGCGGAAGGTCGTTCTTCAGGTTGTTGCTCAGCAACGGGCAGGACGGGTATCACCGCAGGAATTTCCGGAGCCTGGGGTGGATTTGGAGTAGCCGGCGTCTCGTGAACCGGGGGTTTCGTCATGGAAGCCTGAAGGTTCTGAACTTCCTGTAACCAGCGTTTTCGCTCTGTCTCGCCCTGCTCCTGACTGTGTTTCAATGCTCGTTCGTACTCTTCGATTGCTTTTTCGTATTCTCTGATCTTTGTAATCAGCTGAGGCACCTGTTTTTCCAGTTGCTGCATCTTTACGAAACTCTGGCTGGCCTGACTGGACGTGTTAAGCATTTGCCGCTCCAGATGATCCCGCTTTTTCTTTTCGTCCCAGTATAAATAACCCAGTCCAAGGGCAGCCAGAATACTGATTCCTGATACTACCCACCAAACCCAGGGCGAATCACTGGATTTGTTGACAATGAAAGGTACGCCATCCATGGCCGAATGCGTAGCGGTATCCGGCATGACCTCCGTGCCATCTGCCAGCGTTGTATCACTGTCCAGCATGGCTGCCTCTTCGGTTTCCAGATTGGTTCGCAGATTTTCGACGAAACTTCCCAGCCCGACTCTGGTTTTCAGAATTGATACTTTCTGACCCTTCTCGTCTTTTTCGGTAAGATTTTCCAGGTCATTCAGGATTTTAGTCACTTTTATTTTATCCTGATCGGTAAGGGGCTTTTTCAGGTACGGCTCCAGCTGATTCAATAAGCCGGAAACATTGGGAAGAGCCTTACTGCCTTTGAAAAAAGCACTTAGTTTTTTATGAAAATCGGCATACGTAGCGGTGGTAGATTTCCCACCTGACTCCTTGAAAGTATCTTTCTGACTGGCCAGAGGTGTTTGAGCGAAGGTCAGGGTCGCGTAGCACAAAGCCAGGGTTAATAGCAATAATCGACGCATCTGTTCTAAGAATTGAGGTTGACTGTTTTAATTTTCAGTGGTCAGTTTTCTGTTTTCAGTTGCTAACTGAAAACGGAAAACTGACCACTGCATTAATTAGCCGCTTCCCAGGCGAGCTGATTGAGGGCCCCCACAAGTGGGTAAAAGAACAGCGTTTCTTCGATGGGCGTATTTGGGTTTTCCAGCCCTTCCCGCCGCATTTCCCAGCCACTGTGCACGTTCTGCAGGAGATTTCTTAATAGCGTGCTTTTGTACTGCTCCAGTCGGCCTTCGTTGACACCGAATTTGCCGCTAAAGGAGAACTCCAGACTGAAAAGCATTTCCACGAATACCCGAACTTCGTCGGCTACTCCCTGTAATACTTCATTATCAATCTTCTGATACGTGTCCCCACGCACCACCAGACGATCTTCTTTCGTACCCAGCAATACCGTCTTGATCTTATCCATTTCCGCTTCCAGACGACCGTCGTCTTCACGGGTAAAGTTCAGACCCGGCATTTTCAGACCACCCTTGCAGGTGGACTCCTTCGGTGAGTTACGTTCGCGTACGATGTCCAGTCCGTCGGCATGGTAAGGCTGATCGTAGACTTTTTCGAAGATCAGCATCGCCAGATCGGACAGGGCTACGTTACGGGGCGTAAGAATATCCAGCACTTTCGAACCCGTTCCACTGAAGGCAATGTACCGGGGCATATCCTTGCCTTTGGCCTTCATCAACCGGGCCAGATGGTAGATCTGAGCGGTATAAAACACCAGCGGCACAATCTTCAGATCCGAGTCATTCGCCAGTCGGTCGTTGAAATCGTAGGCTGCTTTTTCGCGTAAATCCCGGTTGTTTTTCAGCGAGAAATAGAAGGCTACAATGTCCTCCGAACGATTATTATCCTTAATGGCCTTATACGCCGCTCCCAGATTGCTGAAATTGGCGGATAAGTGAGCCATTACCTCCGGATCGTATTTCTTAACATATCCATTCCGGGCGGCTGCTCCGTCCCGGGCAAATCCATCCCCGAAGACTGCATTACCAGCGAAACGAACGGAGGTCAGTAAATTAGGCTGATTCTTCTCAAAAACAACCACGTCTGCCGTCCCCCCTCCGATGTCAATCAGAGCCGTGGGGTAAATGTTGGAATCAATGGGCTGACTGCTTCCACCTCCCCGACTATACCAGTAAAACGGAGCAATACTTTCGGGTACCTTTCGGGGCATCCGATCCTTACTGATCGTCTCGGCGTAGAGTTTGTTCCAGAGGCCTTCGAAGTAATTACGCTGATTTTCAGCCATACTCAGCGGATAAAACCAGAGTAACTCCGTATGAGCGAGGTTACCACCGTTGATCAGAACCTTGTTACGGATCAATAGTAATAAGGATTGCAAAAAGCCTTCAATGCGTTTCTGAGCTTTCACATTCTTACTAAAATCCGACCATTTCAGGTTCGTTGAAACGGTATAATCATCTTTCGGAATATTCCGTTTTTCGTACAGGAATCCGATGTTGAAATCACCGAACCCGTACAGGTTTTCTCCCGAAAAATTAGGTCGGTTTTCAATTAAGGCCGTTCGTTGCGGAAACTTGCACAGATACGCTTCGCCCAGATGTTCGGGCATTAGCTCCTGCGGCACGAGTTCCGTGATATCATTCGCCCGAATGCTGTTGAGAGCTTCCGTGCTGTTGGGATCAATCAGGGTGGCGATCTGAACGTCATCATCGATGGTGAACGCCCGCGGCTGCCGATCTTCCGAGGTCGTGTACTCCACGTGCGTGTTGGTCGTACCAAAATCAACCGCAAAGGTGAAGACGGTATCGTTCATTTCACGGATTTCGAACTTCGGTAAAATCACCCCCCGATGCCCGGCTACTTCAACGGTAACGCGTTCAAAGTCAGCATCAACTACCTGTATTTCTGATTTAGCCCCTTTGTTTAAATCCTTCTGACTACGGGGACGAATTCGGTTTTGAGGGACGGGAATCAACTGATTCTTTTCGTCGTAAAAGCTCAGTCTGTATTCATTCTTGAAACTTTGAGCCGATACATCCCGATCCACCAGATGTACGCGGTACATGGGCTTGAAGTCAGGAATATTCACTCGTTTCATTTTCACGAATGGGAATACCGTCAGTCCAAACTGATGCTCGGCAATGACGCCTTCGTTTTTCTCCTCACTCGGCGTTTTCGTAGGATCATCGTAGTACATCCGGGACAGCTTCAGGCTTCGTCCCGTGGGAATGACCTTCTGCTGGGAAACATCCCACCGTCCTAATGGAATCTGAAGAGTGACCCGTACGGAGCCGCCCGCCCGCTCTTCCATCTGAATGCTGACTTCCCCACCCCGCATCAAATCCTGAGCCGAGAAAAACTCAAAAAAATCGGGTTTTAACGGTAACAGATAGCTTTTCTGAACATGGCGAAGACCGCCATCAAAGAAGCGTTGGGAGTTAATCGGATACACCAGCCGGATCAGGTAAGGCTCCAGAAAATCGCTGGTAGTCAGATACGGATAAAAATCAGCCTGACCGGGTAACTGCCGCTGGTTGCTTCGCCAGTCTTCCGGCACGTAATGCTTCACCTCAATCGTATCCCGCCAGGGAATCCGGGTATAAGGAATGGGTTCGAAAAAGTCTTTCGATAGTACCATTGGAGCCGGACGGTCGGTATATCGCTGCTGGCGAACGCCGTATTCGTCCAGTTCTTCGGTGGGACTGATCAGGAAATGGCTTAATCCCTGAATAACTTCGGGTCCTGAGGCGGCCTTCCGCATTTTAAATGCGGGTCCGGACGATAATGAAGCGAACTCTACGATGGAATTGGTATCAAACTCCAGTTCGGGGAAGTCGGCGTTCCAGGTTTCTTCGCGAAGGTTCTGACCATTCGCTCCGATGCGTTGCCAGGTTTCATAATCGCGGGTATGCAGTAATTCCAGGCTTCGGCTCAGGTACTCGGAAACCTCCGGATACATATCCCGGAAACCGGGCATGAAGCGTTTAAGTCCGTGCCAGAATACCTGGTATTCAATGTCCCGCTCATGGAGAGGAACGGGGTTATTGCGATCAAACACCCGGTGATTGCCAAAGTGAATGTCAACGAAATCCAGGTTATTGGGGGCATTGAAAAAGAGTGTCGCCGGAGAAGTTCCTCCGATTACGCCCGTTCCCTGCCGGCTTTGGTAATGCAGAATAAAGAGTTTCCGCAGACCCGTGAAGTTATAACTGGCGGCGTCTTCCCGCAGGTACAGATCCAGGGCCGATCCCAGCCGCTGATGGTTCCGGGAACCACTTTGTAAGGTACGCAGGGCCTGCTCCCGATCCCAGGTAATGATGCGAAGCGGACCTTTGGGAGACTTGAATTTATCGAAATTGAAAAAGATTTCACCTACGTCAAAACAGGCCGAAACCAGTCGTTCGTCGTTGAGCGAGCCTTTCAGATTACTGTATAAAATCAAATTTCGAAAAGCCGATTTTACTAAATCGAAACGGGCAAAGGGGCTGGGAATCGACGTGGGGTCTTTCTCCGTGTCACCTTTGGCTTTATCGTCGATGGCTTCGATTAAATCGGTAGTATAAGGTTGCGAAACGAACCAGTGACCATCGACAGAAGCCGAACGGTCGTGCAGGTTAAGTTCGCGTTTAAGGGACTGATCAGCCATGGATTCTTCAAAATTAGGGTATTAACCTCATTTCATTACCTGATGAACAGGATAGGCAGCACTCGGGAGTTACCCCGATTGAACGGACTATTACTGAGCCGCCAGCTGCGGGTATTCTTTCTGGATGAATTCCTCGGTACAGGTATTCATCAGATTCAGAAACTTATCCTCTGGGGTTACGTAGGTCTTGCCTTTGGACTCGGCGTTCAGGTATTCATCGAATTCGCCTTTGTTCATTTCGATTTCTACGTCAACTGTCTTGCCGAAAAAGTTCTTTTTGGTTCGCTCAAATCCCGGAATGAATTTCCCCAGATCTTCCGTAGCCAGATTGAACGGCCGAAACGTTCGCTTGTTGAAGATGTTTCGGTCGTGGTCATTCATTTCGGCTAACCAGCTCCGGTAGTTCTCATTAAAATCATGCAGATTCCGGTAGAATTTCGTCTGTTTGAAATCAGAGCCAATCCTGGGCGTTTCCTTGCTCGTCCAGGGAGCACTGTTGCTTCCCAGTATCCCATCGCGTTCGACACGGGTTTTCAGGTATTGACTCAGAATAGTCAGCTTGGTCAAGGGCTGGGCAAACACCTGACGGGTCCGGTCTACGAAGTCGGAGAAATTGAGTCGGGAATTGCTCGTACCCAAACCAAATTCTGCGTAACGGGGGTTCCGGGCAATGACCTGCCCATCCCGAACCGTGCATTCCATTTCACTGGTGTGCTCACAGAAATCAACAATCGACAGAGCCGATACCAGTTCCACGTAATGAGCATCGTTCTGCTGACCGCCCGCTCCCGGATCGTACTCATACGGACTGCGGTAACTCTCCGCGATGTAATACAAAGCGTTGAGTTTGGGATATTCCTTATTGGATAAACTGTTCTGGTAATACCCTAATGCGGCTTTCGTTTTGGAGATAAACGTTGCGTTATCAATGGCCTTATCCTGAGCTCCAGCCGAATAGACATCAAAATAGGGCTGCACGGAAACTGCTCCAATGCGGGCTTCGCGGACGTCCTTGGCATCAGAGCCCCCGTAACCTCTGATGTTTTTCAGGATCAAAGGGAAACCTGAAGCTCCCGTTCCACCAAAGATGGAACTGATGATAAACACTTTGTCTTCTTTTTTATAGGAACTCACAAAGGCCTTGAATTCTTCCGATTCCCGAAACTGATTCAAAACGACGGAGCCGATGTTGGGGTTACCCACAAAGCCAATGTCCATTTTGGTATCCAGCTGTTCTTTCGAAAACAGTAAACCGGCCAGAGCTTCGTTGGCTTCGTCCAGCGAATCGTGACCAATGTAGTTACCATACTTTTCGTCACTGACGCCCTTGAGTTCGTACTGAAACGAATCCGAAATAGCGGCACTGGGTAACTGACGTTTCAGCGTCTGTATATCCGTTCCGAACAGGCCCGAAGCCGGAGGATTTTGAAGCGAAGAACGAACATTCTGATAGTAATTCAGGATTTCTTTCGTCCGTTTCAGGTCTTTATTTTCAGCGTGTGGATCCATAAGAATAGGAACCACCTGCGTGGTATTACGGAGTTTTACGCCCGAAGCCAGCAGATAAGTCAGCGACTTTACCACCCGGGCTCCGGTACCTCCAATCGCAAATAAAAAGAGTCGAGACATAGGAGTTCTTTTGTCGTTTTGAGTTTGGAGTTTTGAGTTTTGAGTTAATTTACCTTAATACCCTTCGAACCAAACTCATTACTCGTTCCTGTTGTAGTTATTTTAGGTTTGTGTCAAGTTATCCCACAGGATAGTAGTTTTGGATTTGTCATTTGCTGAGTTAGAAAAACCCTAAACTCAAAACCCCAAACGCAAAACACTAAACTCTAAAATGGAATTTTCCGGTTATTGGTGCTTAGGTTTTTGATGATCAGGGATAATACCAAAAACAGCACAGCTGCCAGCAGTAACATTTCAAATCCGAAACCGAAGAAGACACTTCCTCCCTGATCGAAGTAACGTCCCAGTTCAGGATGTCCTTTGCGACGGGGAATTTCCTGAGCCGCTTTTTGGGAACAGGTGACGATGGCGACAATCATGCTCAGCACGGAACTAGTGGCCAGCACCAAAAGCCAGGTGGAGGCTTTGGCGTATCGCACCTTATTCATGGCGAAGTAATACACTGCCACGCCTACGGCTACGAAAACCAGAAGCGTCAGGGTCAGGGAGGTCAATAAGTGTTCATCGTATAAATCGTCCAGAAGTGAGCGTTCTGTGAAGAGGGCGTAGAAGTCGTAAAGCAGATTTTCCATTAGTTCAAATAAAGGCTGATCGTGAAATAGGTAAGGGCTTGCTGAGGATTATAGGCTTTCTCTATACCCCGGGTAAAATTCAGGATTCCAAAGGTTTTTTCCGAGAAATCTTCTGACTTTGGGTTGCTGTCATCCGCCGTAGTGGTTTGAGCAATCCAGGCCGGTGGGAATTTCCGTTTCAGTCGGATCGAAATTTCCCGTTTTCCCCCGCCCTGAGGTTCAGCAGTAGTTAGTAAAAATTTATGCGTGTAGCCTTCCGGTCCTCTTTCAGCCACGATTTTCTGAATTTTAAAGCCCTCATCCGACTCAATTTCGTACGATTTGGGATCAGTTTTATAAGAATCAGGTAAATAAAACCCACCCAGATCTACACCTACCGCCAGCGTCAGGCCTCGTGTTTTCCGGTCGGCCTCAATGTTTTCGAGGGTATGAATCGCTTCTTTGTTCGTTTTCCGCTCCTGGCGACTCTGCTCAAACTGACCCGCCTGATCCGCATCTTTTAATAATACGGTATAGAACGGCACATTGTCGCTTGCACTGGTAAAGTAATGAAACGCTTCAAAACCGGGCAGGTCCGAAAAGCGGGAAAGAGACTCAAATTTTTCATCGGAGAGCAAGGCCTTCATCGTGGCGTTCGTTGCCATCAGAGCAATGTAATAAGGACGCGAACCATTATAGGGTTTGCCTCCCCCATTGTGCGGATAATACGTACCCTTGAAAGCCCCCTGCAATTTTATCAGTAATAAGGATTTGTCTTTGGTTTGAGACGCAAACGTGGTTTGCATCAGCGTCTCTACATCAGCCAGAATTTTAGCTGAAGACTGAGCAGACGTAGACTCCGTGGAATAAATCAAATCCGAAAACAGGACGCCGACTTCTCCCTCTTTTAAACCCGACAGGATGGTTTTAAAAATCAGACTGAAATCCGTGTGACGTGAATCGCCTTTGTCTTTAGCCAGTGTGAATATGTTGGGCTGTTCGACCAACTGCTGGAAGCTAACGCCCATGGGATAGACGTTGTCATTGACTACGAATAATTCCGTAGACCCGGGTTTCTGGGTTTCGAACGCAGTGAGCAGATTCTGTAAAGCTTCGTCAAATTCACCCGTACTGCCTGCCGCATCGTAGGGAAACATACTGCCGCTGGCTTCCAGATATAATTTGGCTTTCAGGTTTTTAGGAGCGGCCTTAACCGACTGAGGTTCAGATACGGACTCTGCCGTTTCTGTGCTGGGTTCCGTAGCTTCCCCCTGATTACCCCGCTTGCGGTCACCTCCGCCACACTGGGTTAATAAAAGTGCCGAAGCGGTTAAGGCTGAAAAATAGATGGTTCGTAACCAGAGAATACGCATAGATTTCAAAATGCTTGAGGAGCCTTTCCAAACTCCTGAACTAGAGAACGACGCAACTTGTCCTGAATTTTACAAAAGTCCAACTGAATTGAGGCTTAAATGCCAGAAATCCCATTTAAGTGATCAAAAATGAAGATGGATGGCTGTGAAAAGTTAAACCTCCTCTGGCAAACAGAGTTTTAAGAATGGTAAGATTTGTTGGCTATTTCTAACGAACGGCCCTGGCATTTGTAATAAAAATAAAAAAAGCCCTCGCAGAACGAAGGCTTTTTCCTAATAACAACGAGCAAAAAAACGATGGAGTGCTTAAGATGTAAAAGCTGTCCCCTAACCATTAGTCCATCTTAGACTCTACAAAGGAAGTACATTATTTAGATTCAATCCAAATAAATTTGAAATAATTTTTATTCAATCTAAATAATTTGTTTGATAGCTCATTTGTAACCTATCTTTGTGAAGGTTTTCACGCAAGATTAACTTAGTACTTCCTTGAAAGATTCTTTTACCCTTCATGAACTGTACCGTACAGCGAAAGGCTTTACGCAACAATGTGATTTGACGAACCGAATTATTCTGAATTTTGGCGAGCAGGTCATTGCTTTCCGCTACCTGGATTTCGTTTCGTTCCGTCGCAAAGTAGATCGCGTGAATCTGCACGACATGATTTTCAATCTGGACGATGCGTATGATTTTGAAGTAATTGAAGCTCCCAAATCCAATCAGCAGTTAGTGCTGACGCTCTGTGATTTAGTCCAGCTGCGGGACCTGCTTTCCGGTACCCAGTTTGCCCTGGATCTGAATTCCATGCTTCACGAAGCCCTTTACACATACGCCTACTAAATCACACCCGATTTACTATAATTCATAAGGCCCGACGGAAATAATCCGGTCGGGCCTTATTTAGTTTTGTAATGAGATTCTTTCCAAATTACTCTTTACCAGTCAGTTACTCTTGTTTTATGCCTGAGTAGAATTACTTTTGTGATGTAGAAAGTCTTGCCCACTTTACATAAAAGTTCAGGACGATAGCAACGAGCACATTTTTTTGAACTATCTCATTAAAACATACCATAAGTACCCATGAAAGATTTGCAACGCCTCCGTACCTCACTAAAAGAGGAAGTTGAATTAGCTTTAAATGCACAGGTGAAAATGGAAGCCGAGGCTTCTTCAAAATATTTAGCCATGGCTTCATGGTGTGAAGTAAATGGTTACCTGTACTCTGCTAAATACTTTTTCAAACAAGCCGAAGAAGAGCGTGAGCACATGTTAAAAATCTTCCATTATCTGGCAGATCAGGGCGTTATGGCTTATGCTCCGGAAGTAGGACCCGTTCCTCACGATTACCCTTCCTTCCGCAGCATTTTCGAAGCTGCCCTGCAAAGCGAAATCAACGTGACGCATTCCATCAACCGTTTGGTAACTCTTTGCCGCCGGGTGGAAGACTACGCGACTGAAAACTTCCTGCAGTGGTTCGTGAAAGAGCAGGTAGAAGAAGAAATCAACGCTCGCCGTGCTCTGGAACTCTTTGATGTAATCGGCGAAGAAGGCACCGGCCGCTTCCAGATTGACCGTCACGTATATAAAATTACCCAGCTGGACGTAGAATAGTTTTATTCTATTCCCCTGAGAAAGCCCGCAATTGCGGGCTTTTTTTGTATAAATGCTTCAAAAATCAGGTATTTTAAATGCAGGGTAATGCCATTTTGCCGCCTTTTCCTGAACTTAGTACCCGCATTATCATTTTTTGTAGCCTAGTATGCTTTACTATCTTTTTGACTATCTGGATAAAAACTTCAATTTCCCTGGAGCGGGAGTTTTTCAATTTTTAACCTTTCGGACGGCAGCGGCTACAGTCACGTCTTTAATTATTGGAATTGTATTTGGAAAACGCATCATCTGGTACCTTCAGCGTTTGCAGATCGGAGAAACGATCCGTGATTTAGGGCTTGAAGGTCAGATGCAGAAAAAAGGAACGCCTACCATGGGTGGTTTCATCATTCTGCTGGCCATCGTTATTCCGGTTCTACTATTTGCCAAACTCGATAACATCTACGTAATCCTGCTGCTTATTTCGGCAGTCTGGACCTGTCTCATTGGCTTTGTTGATGATTATATCAAAGTTTTCAGGAAAAATAAGGAAGGCTTACCGGGCCGTTTCAAAATTGTCGGCCAAATCGGGATTGGACTGCTCATTGGCCTGACCATGCACTATTCGCCCGATATCAAGATTCGGGTGTATGAAGAAGCCCGCATCAATACCCCTACCGGGTTTGCCGAGTTGCGGAAATTCACGGATTCGAAGGAATTTTTAACGAATGTTCCCTTTTTCAAGAATAACGAAATTGATTATTCAGAAATTCTGCCCGACTGGCTCCTGCCCGACGAATACACCTGGATTCTCTACACTGTCATTGTGATCTTTATTGTAACGGCGGTTTCGAATGGAGCGAATATTACCGATGGAATCGACGGCCTCGCTGCCGGTAACTCCATCATTATTGGTCTTACGCTGGGTATTCTGGCTTATTTGTCCGGTAATAAAATTTTCTCGCAGTACCTGAATATCTATTATATCCCTCTCTCGGGCGAACTCGTAGTCTTCTGCGGGGCCTTTGTGGGGGCCTGTGTCGGGTTCCTCTGGTATAACACCTATCCCGCCCAGGTTTTCATGGGAGATACCGGAAGTTTGATGCTGGGTAGTGTCATTGCAACCCTGGCCATTGTCCTGCGGAAAGAGTTACTGATTCCCATTTTATGCGGTGTTTTCCTGATCGAATCCATTTCCGTGATTCTTCAGGTGAGTTACTTCAAGTATCAGAAACGTCGACACGGGCTGGAATATGCCAAGCTGCATCGACTTTTCAAGATGTCTCCTCTGCACCACCACTACCAGAAATCGAACATCCCGGAACCTAAGATTGTGATGCGTTTTCTGATCATCAGCATTATCCTGGCCGTATTTACGCTGGTTACGCTGAAACTCCGATAAGCTCACCTCAAAAAAAAAGCCTGGCGAAATACAATCGTCAGGCTTTTTTTTCTTTAAATTTTAATCAGAAACTCATTCAGATTCTGTTCCGTCGGTAAATCCAGTTTCCCCCGGAGCCGGTATCGTTTCAGCTCCACACTCCTGACGGTAATGTTCAGTAACTGAGCGATTTCCTTGCTGGATAAATTCATTCGTAAGTAAGCCGCCAGCTTTAAATCCCCGGAAGTGAGATTGGGATACGACTCCAGGAGTTTTTTGAAGAAATAATCGTGAACATCGTTAAAGTTGGATTCGAAGATATCCCAGCTATGCTCGTCCGCCAGGTTTCGATCAATCAGCTGAACCAGCGATCGATACTGCTTCGTTCCTGAATCCGACCCCATTTCTTTCCTGAGCTTTTCCAGTTCTCCTTTAATGGTTTCCAGTAACTCATTTTTATGCAGCAGATTCATGGCCGAATTGGCCAGCTCTTCGGATTTCCGTTCTACGTCTTTGCGTAACTGCTCGTTTTTAAGTTTCGTGAGCGTTTGTTCATTGCGATGCTGCTCGTCTTCGAGTTGTTTTTGCATGCGGGACTGAATGCGACGCTGATGCGTCTGAATTCTTTTCAGGTAAATCTGATACGTAATCCATACGCCCAGGGTAATCATCAACAAATAAAAGAGCTGGCTCCAGAGGTTCCAGTACCAGGGAGGACGAATTTCAAAGGGTAAAACGGTTTCTTCCGCCGAAACAGACGAACGGATTCGCAGTACGTAAGATCCCGGCTCCAGAGGACCCGTACTTAGCTCTTTCTCTTTAGTAAAGCCTGACCAATCTGACATTTTGCCATCAATTCTATACTGATACAAAAGGTCGGCTTCGTATTGGGTGGAAGCGAACGTGATGGAAAGGTTATTCTGCCAGTACCTGAATTTCAACTCTTCCGGCAACTGATTGGGGTATAAAGTCCGGGTAAAATTTTCCGTCGTGATCTGCCGGATATTAGGCCGGGCATAGGGTAATTTAATGCTTTGATTCATGTAAGAAACGGGTACGATCGAAAAGCCGTCGTCTCCACAAATGAGCAGAGTTTTAGCATCCAGACTGACGATGTTTTCGTAACCTTCTACCCAGGGGACATGCTGAAGATTCAGCTCGGTGATCCGCTGACCCGGCACCCAGTACGCCAGCGATCCACTGGACCGAAGCACTACGTAGGATTTATAGTTAACTGGAAAAATGTTCTTAACGCCCTGGTTTCCCAATAACGGAATGGATTTGAGCCGGAAGTCATTCAGGTAATAACTTTGCCTGCTAGTGGTAACGACAGGCTGTCCTTCCACTTCCGTCAACGATGCGTCCTGAAACCCTTTCACTACTACATTACTCGTAATCTTGCTAACATCCTCTGATAAGCGAATGGCCCGGATACCCCGGTATTTTTGTTTAATCCAGAGCGTTCCATTGCTGCGTTCCAGTATTTCATCGGTTAAGGCGAAATCACCGGATAAGGTATGGCTCAGTTTCCACTGCCCCTGGTCTTTCCGGTATACTCCCAGGGCCGTATAGGTGCCCTGAATCAGAATATCCGGCCGTTCAGACAGTTGGTGCAAGACCAGCCCACCGGTAAGGTTGGATATCTGTCGGAATCGCTGCCCTTCGAGGATAAATGTGCCTTCATTATGGCCACAGAATAGTTTACCATCGATTACCTCCAGATCCCACACCTGCCCCTGACTGCCCGAAACCATTCCGATGGTGGATCCTGATGGAGTACTTTCCACTTTAAAAACGCCGTGATTGGTCCCCACATACACCTGATTTTCAAAAACGACGGCGTCATACACGGTGCCCAGTAAGCCGGTCTGATCGCGGTAATGCCGTACGGGAGAACTCATCAGCAGAGCGTCAATTCCGTTATCCGTTCCCGCCCAGACGTTTCCATCGACATCCAGATGCAGGGCCAGAATGGTATTATTCTGTAAACCTGATTTTTGATTGAGATAGGAACGAATCTGTCCATACTCATCCGTAACAATGGCTCCGTTTAGTACGGAACCGTATACGTAAGTATGTTCGTCAACTTTGGTTGCCTTATTCAACTGATTAACAGCCAGAAACCGACTGGCGGGCGTGTTCTGCCGGGTAAATCCTTCGTTGGTCAGGAGATACAAGGCCCGATCCGTGCCGACCTGAAGTTGCGTTGCATTGGCTTTCAGAATGCTTCGGACCCATTCTTTTCCCAGAAACTCACTGCCTTTTACGAACACAAACTGTTCATCTACCCATTCGTAAAGTCCTTTATCAAAAATCTGAACGAACAATCGCTGATCCACCTGAAACGCGAAAAAGACGTTTCCAGGAGTGCGTATGGTAGTAATCTGCTGATTGCGATACCGGTAAAGAAAGGCAAACGAATGAAAGTAAACGCCATCCTGCATAGGCAGAATGTTCCATATCTCTTCCTGCCGAAAACGCTGGTCTTTGTGAAGGTGCGTCAGGGAGGAATACTTCAAAACGCCTGCCGAATCAGATTTCCAATAGCCAAATTCTCCGAGAGCTCCTGTGTAAATCCGATTGTCAGAGACGGCTACGGAGCGAATGATTTGTCGCTGAGGCAGAATGTAATTTTTCCAGGTATTTCCATCGTACTCCAGTAAGCCTTTGGAATTTCCTACGTAGAGAAACCGTGTTTCAGGATTCTGGGCAATACTCCAGTTCTGACGTTGAGCCTGATAATCAAGGGGTGAGAAATGAATGACTGCCGGAAGGCATAACTTTTGTAACTCTTCGGTATATCCCTGCCCAAAAACAGAAAAGCTTATTACTGAACAGAATACGCTGATTATTAGAACCGATGCCTGATGTACGTATTTTCTTATCCTAATCCACACTTTCACTTCCTTAATACTATTTAGGCCTGTTATTACTGACAATTTTCTCCATCAGTAATACAAATATGAAAGAATGATGTGGTCTTACCAAGCCATCTATTGAAAATGATGTGGTAATGATGTAGTACTTTTTTGGGTGAACCTGCTTGGATATTTTAATTTTGCTCACCAAATAATACAATTCCTTACCATGAAGAAAGCTTATTTTCTGTTGCTATCTATGCTTCTCTTAGTATTGACGCAAGGTCATGCTCAGGAAGCACGTCGCATCACTGGAAGGGTGACGAGTGCTGACGATAATCAGGCTCTGCCCGGTGCGACCATCGCCATAAAAGGTACTACGCGTGGTACCAACTCTGATGCCGAGGGACGCTTCTCTATTGAGGTCAATAGTGGAAGTGTTCTTGTGGTAAGTTTCGTAGGCATGAAGCCGAAAGAAGTAGCCGTGTCGGCTGCCATTACCGAAGTAACCGTTGCTTTGGAATCGGATGCTTCTACGTTGAATGAGGTAGTAGCCATCGGTTATGGCACAGCCCGTAAAAAAGACTTAACGGGTGCGGTGGCCTCTTTGAAAACGGCCGACCTGGTCAATCAGCCGGTTGCTTCGGCAACGCAGGCCATGCAGGGTAAACTGGCCGGGGTTCAGGTAACGACTTCGGGTGAACCCGGTAGCGTTCCAACACTTCGGATTCGCGGTACGGGTACCTTATTAGCGGGTGCAGATCCCCTGTATGTGGTGGATGGAGTCATCACGGATGACATTCGTAACATTAATCCTCAGGATATCACTTCGATGGATGTACTGAAAGATGCATCCGCAACGGCTATTTACGGGATGCGGGCTGCCAACGGAGTAGTTCTGGTAACGACCAAACGTGGACAGTCTGGAGCTATCCGCGTCAGTTACGACGGATACGTAGGCGTGCGTCAGGCATCCCGCAAGGTAAAAATGGCTGGTTCGCAGCAGTACATTGATTTTTCAAATGAAGCTCTGATTCGTGCGGGACAGCAGCCCTCTTTCACCAGTGGAGATATTAAAGCCAATACCAACTGGTTTGACGCCATTACCCGTACGGCTCTGGTTCATAACCATAACATTTCCTTAGCCGGTGGTTCCGAGAAAAGCACATACTTCTTAAGTGGAGGTTATCTCTATGATGACGGTATTCTGAAAGGAAACGGTTACCGTCGTTTAAGTCTTCGGGCCAGCAATGATTATCAAATCAGCAAGTCTTTCAAAATCGGAGCTTCGCTGAACCTGGCTCAGGAAGAAAACGAGAACAAGCCTTACTCGGCCTTTACCAGTGCGTACAAGCAGGCTCCTATTGCTCCGGTGTACAATGAAGACGGTAGTTATGGTTTTACGCTTCGTAACAACGTAGCCAACCCCGTAGCCCAGCTCAATTATACCAACGATCGCACCAACAGCTTACGTTTACAGGGGGTTTTATTCGCCGAGTGGAACATTATGAATGATCTGAAGTTCCGTTCCAACTTTGCCGTTGAAAACCGTTCGTTCAATAACCGCAAATACAATCCGGTTTACGTAGTTTCGGGTAACCAGCAAAATAATACCAGTCAGCTTACCCTTCGTAACGATGACGCCAGCCGCTGGGTTTGGGATAATACCTTGACTTATACCAAGACGTTCGGTGAAAAACATAATTTCAACGCACTGGTAGGTTTCACGGGTGAACGCTATAAAACCAGCTTCTTCGGTGGCTCGCGTCTTAACGTTCCCAATGATCCCAACTACTGGGTTCTGAACCTGGGAACGCAGGCGACCGCTACCAACGAAAATGGCATGGGTCTGGAAAGACGTTTATCCTACTACGGTCGTTTGAATTATAACTATGATGATCGTTACCTGTTAACGGCTACTCTCCGTCAGGATGGTTCGAGCAAATTTCCTTCGAACAACCGTTCCAGCGTATTCCCGTCGGTAGGGGCTGCCTGGCAGATTGGTAACGAGCAGTTTATGAAAGGCCAGAATGTCTTTTCCATGCTGAAACTGCGGGCCAGCTGGGGTCAGGTAGGAAATGACAAAATTGTTCCTAATGCCTTCCTTTATACGCTAACGTCAAACCTGGATTATCAGATTGACGGTCAGTTAGCCTCGGGATACACCATTCAGGATATTAAAGATTTGAACCTGCGATGGGAAGTAACAACTGAGAAAGATTTAGGTCTGGAATTTGGCTTACTGAACAATCGTCTGACGGGAGAAGTAAACTATTACGACAAACTCACACGTGATGCTCTGATTTATAAGCCTATTGATGCCATTTTCGGAGATAATGACTCACAATACCTGACGAACGCAGCCGATATCCGGAACCGTGGTATTGAATTTGGTGTCAACTGGAACGAGAAAAAAGGCGATTTCCGTTACAACGTAGGGGTAAACTTCACGATTAACAATAACAAAATCGAGCGGGTAAACGGTGGTCTTCCCATTCAGGCCGGTAGCCTGGGTAATGGCCAGATTACTACTCAAACAGCAGAAGGACAACCCATTGGTAGCTTCTATGTCTATCAAACAAACGGTATTTTCCAGTCTCAGGCTGACCTCGACGCGTATCCTCACATTTCATCCGCCAAGGTCGGTGATCTTCGCTACGTGGATACCAACGGTGATGGAATCATCAATGGGAATGACCGCGTCTACAAAGGTTCGTATCAGCCCAAGTATTACTTTGGTTTGACGGGTGGATTGAGCTACAAGAACTTCGATCTGAGCATTACTGCTGCCGGTAACCTGGGTAACCAGATTTACAACGGTAAGAAAGCCCAGCGTTTTGGTAATGAGAACATCGAGGCTTCGGTCACGAACTGGTGGTCACCTTCCAACACGACGTCGACTAACCCTCGTCCCTCGAATGACGTAGCCCTGGCTTCAGATTACTACATTGAGTCAGGTTCTTACCTGCGACTGAATAACATTTCGTTAGGGTATACTTTACCTAAAACATTGACCGATAGCTGGAAAATGCAGGGAATTCGGGTGTACGCAACGGCTCAGAACCTGGTAACCTTCCAGAAATTCTCTGGCTTTACGCCTGAACTTCCCGGAAGAACGCTGGCCAATACCAGTGACCAGACTGCCGGCACTTTGTCTTCAGGTATTGAACTGGATGCATATCCTACGCCACGTACGTTCCTGTTGGGCTTAACTGTTAATTTTTAAGGCATGATCCCGGAGTAATACACACCTCTTACCGGGCGTTTATTACTCCTTCTATAAAAGATACGATACAATGAAAATCAATAAATATATCTTAAGAGCCGGACTTTTCGCGGGCCTGAGCCTCAGCGGGATGGCTTGTAAGGATTTCCTGGAAGTGAAGCCTCAGGGTGAATTAACGCCCGATTACCTTTCCATTGATCCCGAAGCTTCCGAAGGAATCGTAACGGCGATTTATAACAAAATGCTGGACTGGAACATCCACTCTTTCTCGTGGATTGGTATTACCAGTATTGCTTCGGATGATGCCGACAAGGGTAGCGATCCAGGGGATTCAGGTTCGGATAAAAACGAGCTCGACGGCTTTACTTTCTCCGCCACAAGTGGTTCATTCAATGACATCTGGCAGGGAAACTATCAGGGCATTGCCCGGGCTAACCAGGCTCTTACCTACCTGCCTAACCTGACCATTGACGAGGCCACCAAAACTCGTCTGGTTGGAGAATCAAGCTTTTTACGGGCGTATTTCTACTTCAATCTGGTTCGTACGTTTGGCGGGGTTCCCCTGATTACCAAAGTGCCGGATCCCACGAGTGAAGCCGATCTGGCAGCGGGTCGCAAACGGGCCTCTGCCACGGAAATTTACGCTTTAATCGAAGCAGATTTAACTACCGCCGTCGCTAATCTTCCCGAAAAAGGAAATACGCCAGCGGGTCGGGCCACCAAAGGAGCTGCTCAGGCTCTTTTAGCCAAAGTTTCCATGTATCAGAAGAAATGGGATAAAGTGCTGGAGCTGACGAACACGATCATTGCGGGAGGTAAATATTCACTCGTGGAAGATTACTCAACCATCTGGCGTGAAGTAGGTGAAAACAATGCGGAGTCTATTTTTGAAGTTCAGGCTCAGGGCACTACGCCTAACAAAGGCATCAACAACTATTCGACCACCCAGGGCGTTCGCGGCCAATGGGGCTGGGGTTTCAATACGCCCTCTGCGGACCTGGAGAAAGCCTATGAAGCGGGCGATAAACGCAAAGATGCGACGTTTATGTATCCTGGTGAAGTATTATGGGATGGACAACGGGTGTCTCCAACCGCTCCTAACCGGGCCTACAACCAGAAAGCCTACGTGAGCCGTGTGGCTGAAACGTATAACGGAAACGATACGGAAACGAATAAAAACATGCGTATCCTGCGTTTTGCGGAAGTACTGTTAATGAATGCCGAAGCAGCCAATGAGCTGGGTCAACCAGCCAATGCCCTGATTTCCCTGAACAAAGTACGGGTTCGGGCGGGACTGGCGGCTTTAACGACTCTTCCTCAGACTGAATTACGGATGAAAATCTGGAACGAGCGTCGCGTCGAGTTAGCTTTTGAACACGATCGGATGTTTGATTTGCGTCGTCAGGGCCGGGCCGGTACCGTGCTGCGTGCTCTGGGCCTTCCTTACGTGGATGGTAAACATGATCTGTTTCCTATTCCTCAGGTTCAAATTGATCTGAGTGGCAAAGCTTTGACTCAGAATCCTGGCTATTAATTGCTGAATAACCGGACCGTAACTCCGTAACCTTTTCAGGGAGTTACGGTCCTTTTTCTTTCGTACTCCGCCCAATCATTCCTGCTTTATGTCTCTGTTTAAAACTCTTTCCTGGGGAGTTCTGGCCCTGGCTTTGTCTACTGCTTCATGTACGAAGTCCATAACGCCTGGTTCCAACACTTCATCAACCACTCCCCCGACCGAAAAAAATGAATACATGAATGTAGTACAGAAAGCTACGTTCAGGTATTTCTGGGATTTTGCTCATCCGGTTTCCGGCATGGCTCCCGAACGTACGGCAACGCCCAATATCGTTACGACCGGCGGTACCGGCTTTGGCCTCATGGGTATCGTAGTAGCCGCTGAACGCCAATGGATCACCCGCGAGCAGGCGGTAGCCCGGGTTCAGAAAATTGCTGATTTTCTGGAGAAGTCGGATCGTTTTCACGGAGCCTGGTCGCACTGGCTGGATGGTAACACGGGTAAAGTGGTGCCGTTCGGTCAGAAAGACAATGGAGGGGATCTGGTGGAAACCGCTTTTCTGACCAACGGCCTGTTAGTAGCCCGCGAATACTTCAACGGAACCACTGCTGCCGAAAAAAAACTCCGCAATCAAATCACTGCATTATACGAAGGCGTAGAGTGGGACTGGTACGTTCACGAGGGTAAGTTACGCTGGCACTGGTCTAAACAATACGGATGGGAAATGAATATGCCCATCGAAGGGTATAATGAGTGTTTAGTTACTTACGTGCTGGCTCTGGGTTCACCAACGCACCCAATCAAGCCAGAAGTCTACGAAAATACCTGGAAGCAATCCAACCATTTTACCAATGGCAACGAGTACATGGGCTATCAATTGAAGATTGGCTTTCCTTACGGCGGACCTCTCTTCTTTAGCCATTATTCATACCTGAGTCTGGATCCCCGCCAGATGGAGGACCAGCACACGAATTACTGGCAAATGAATCAGGCTCATACGCTCATGAACTGGGCGTATTGTGCCGAAAAAGCCCCCAAGGCTTACGGCTATTCCGAAGAAAACTGGGGACTGACGGCGAGTGACGATTATAACTTCTACGACGCTCACTCCCCCACGAACGATAATGGCACCATTACGCCGACGGCGGCTCTTTCTGCCTTCCCTTATTCGCCTTACGAATCCTGGCAGGCTCTGCGGTATTTCTACCTGAAACAGGGCAATCGTCTTTTCGGTGAATATGGTTTTTATGATGCTTTTAACGCTTCGAAAAACTGGGTTTCCAACCAGTACCTTGCCATTGATCAGGGACCCATCGTAGTGATGATGGAAAACTACCGTACGGGCCTGATCTGGAAAATCGGCGAACGTATTACGGAAATGAAGCAGGGATTGCAGAAAATGGGGATTGAAAAGCCCTCCTACCCTACGGGTTTTTACGCCTATCAGCCCCACCCCAAAACGGGCGAATGGAGCCTGTTGAAGCATACCGATTCGGGGTTGTTTCCGCTGGACTTTGCGGTGAAAGGCAACGAACCCGTCACCCTGGAATTGAAGAATGCTTCCGGAACTGTTATCAAATTGCTGGATAACAAATCCCTGGCTGTGGGCACGCATACCCATTCGTTCGACGCTCCTTTCGGGAAATATACCGCTACGCTTACCCAGGGTTCGGTCAAAAAAACCCTTACGCTGGTGTTACGATAACTTATGAAAAGACCGGGTTATGAATCAGAATCAGTGACCCGGTCTTCATATTATTCCTATGAAAAAAACTTCCCTTTTGATACTGGCGGGATTCCTGAGCCTGCAGGTGCAGGCTCAGGACGCCAAAATGGATGCGTTCATTACCAAACTCATGGGCCGGATGACGATCGACGAGAAAATCGGTCAGTTGAACCTGGTTACGCCCGGAGGTTTCACGGCGACGGGAGCTACGGTTTCCCAGAACGTGGAAGAGAATATTAAATCCGGGAAAGTGGGGGGTCTGTTCGGTATTTACGATCCGACACTGGTTCGTAAACCGCAGGAATTAGCCGTTAAGAATTCCCGCCTGCATATTCCACTGCTTTTCGGTCTGGATGTCATCCACGGCCACAAAACCAGTTTTCCCATTCCACTCGCAATCTCGACGAGCTGGGATTTGGAACGGATTGAAAAAAGTGCCCGCATGGCCGCTACCGAAGCCACGGCTGACGGACTAAACTGGGTTTTCTCACCGATGGTCGATATCGCCCGCGATCCCCGCTGGGGCCGGATTTCGGAAAGCTCCGGTGAAGATCATTACCTCGGTTCGCTGATTGCCAAAGCCATGGTTCGGGGATATCAGGGAAAAGACTGGAAAGGTACCAACACGGTCCTGGCCTGCGTCAAACACTTTGCTCTGTACGGAGCCGCCGAAGCCGGACGTGATTACAACACGACCGACATGAGTCGCATCAAGATGTTTGAGTATTACCTGCCGCCTTACAAAGCAGCCATCGATGCAGGCGTGGCCAGCGTGATGACTTCATTTAACGAAATTGATGCCGTTCCTGCAACAGCCAACAAATGGCTGATGACGGACCTGCTTCGCAAACAGTGGGGCTTCAAAGGTCTGGTGGTAACTGATTATACGGCCATTAACGAGATGATGGCCCACGGGCTGGGCGATCTGCAACAGGTATCTGCGAAGGCTCTGAATGCCGGAACGGACATGGACATGGTGGGTGAAGGCTATTTAACCACGCTAAAAAAATCCCTGAAAGAGGTCAAGGTTACGCAGAAAGAAATTGACCTGGCCTGCCGCCGGATTCTGGAAGCAAAGTACAAGCTGGGTTTGTTTGACGACCCCTATCGTTACCTCGACGAAAAACGTCCGGCCCGGGATATTTTCACGGCCGAAAACCGGGCCTTTGCCCGCGAACTGGCCGTGCGGAGCCAGGTATTACTGAAAAACGTAAATCAGACTTTACCCCTGAAAAAAGGGGGTTCTATTGCCCTGGTTGGCCCATTGGCCAATGATCGTAAGAATATGCTGGGAACCTGGAATATCGCGGGCGACTGGAAAAAAGCCGTTACCGTAGCCGAAGGCATCAGGAATGTAGCGGGTGAACAGGTGAAGATCAACTACGCCAAAGGAGCCAATTTCACAACGGATACTTTATTAATCCAGCGGTTGAATGCTCAGAATGGTCTGGTAGACGTAGATCCCCGCTCGCCCGAAGCGATGATGGAAGAAGCGGTTCAGGCGGCTCAGAAGTCGGACATTATTGTAGCGGTTGTTGGGGAAGCCCAGGAAATGTCAGGCGAGGCATCCAGCCGTTCGGACATCGGCATTCCCGATACTCAGAAAGACTTACTGAAAGCTCTGAAAAAGACGGGTAAGCCTCTGGTGATCGTATTGATGAGTGGCCGTCCGTTGACCTTAACCTGGGAAAACGACAACGCAGATGCCATGCTGGAAGCCTGGTTTGGCGGAACGGAATCGGGTAATGCGGTCGCGGATGTGTTATTTGGCAATTACAATCCTTCGGGAAAACTAACGACCACATTCCCCCGTAACGTCGGTCAGATTCCCATTTATTACAATCACAAAAACACGGGGCGTCCTTATGAGGGCGTGCTACTGGACAAGTTCAAGTCGCGTTACCTGGACGTTTCCAATGATCCGCTCTTTCCTTTTGGATACGGTTTGAGTTATACAACTTTCCATTACAGCGACGTAAAGCTGAGTAAATCAACCCTGAAAGGTAACGAAACGCTGAAGGCTACGGTAACCATTGCTAATACAGGAAAATACGCTGGCGAAGAAGTGGTTCAGCTGTACCTCAGCGATCCCGTTGCGAGCGTGACCCGGGCCGTTAAGGATCTGAAAGGTTTTCAGAAAATCAGCTTAAAACCCGGCGAAAGCAAAGACGTAACCTTTGACATTACCCCCGAACAGCTCAAATTCTACAACAGCGATTTGAAGTATGACTGGGAATCGGGTGAGTTTCACGTTCACGTTGGAACGAATTCCAGCGAAGTCAAAACGGCGAAAATCACCTGGAACAAATAGTGTTTATATAGTTCATCACAGATGTGCCTGATTGTTTAGATGCCAGCTAGTTTTAGCTGGCATCTTTTGTTAGGTATTCCTCTTAACGCTGTTCTATCCACGGTTCCCGTAACCGCAGGTGCCGCCGCATCACCATTTATGGGTATTGTGCTTCCGGACTTTTGCTTTTTATTTTTGATTCTGTACTCGATTCAACGGGTACGCTTACCCTCCCCATCCATCACTTTACTGATCTAACCTGCGAGTGTTTACAAAAAAATCCAGCCGCTTGGTTAGTCAAACGGCTGGATTCAGTATTTCAAACGAAGCGTTTCTTAAGGTTTATTGGAATCGACTACAATGCGTTTATCGCGATTGACTAAATCCCAGGCGGTGTAAAAGACCAATCGGGCCGTTTTTTCCGCTTTATCAAATTCAATTTTTTCTACGTCATCCGTCGGACGGTGGTAATCGTCGTGTACCCCGTTGAAGTAAAAGATAATAGGGATTTTTTTGGCTGCAAAGTTGTAGTGATCGGAACGGTAATAGAAGCGATTGACATCGTTAGGATCGTTGAAGGTATAATCCAGATCCATTTTAATATACTTTTTATTGGCCTCTTCATTGATGGCATGCAGCTCCGATGAAAGCTTATCCGAGCCAATGACGTAAATGTAATCGGGCTTGCCTTCGTGAGCTTTATCAACCCGACCTACCATGTCAATGTTCAAATCAGCAATGGTATTTTCGAGGGGAATCAGAGGGTGATTCACGTAATATTCAGAACCTAAAAGTCCTTTTTCTTCACCCGTGACGGTCATGAACAGGATACTTCGACGAGGGCGGGCTCCCGATTTAGCAGCTTTGGAAAACGCTTCCGCCAGTTCCATGACACTTACCGTACCCGAACCGTCATCATTGGCTCCGTTATTGATTTTACCATCTTCCGAAATACCAATGTGATCGTAGTGAGCCGTGACAACGAGAACTTCGTTCTTTTTGTCCGTTCCTTCCAGAAAACCCACCACGTTAGAGGTTTCAATCGGGGTCTGTTTTTCAACGGCCTTCAGGGTAATTTTATGGTTAAGATCTCCCGGTTTGGTCTTACCCATCATTAAATCAGCCAGTTGCTGGTCGTTCAGGTTCATAATCTCCTTCGCTAACCCCTGCTTTAGCTGTACCGTAAGTAAGGTAGACGCGGGGCGTTCTTCATCCTTGAAAGTCAGACGATTCATCCGGGGCGAATACGCCCGCATCCGGGCGTATAACTTATCCGTTTGCTCATCCGAACCCGCCGCGATCGTTACCACACAGCGAGCTCCTTTTTCCTGTAGCAAAGCCATTTTTTTACGCGAAGCTTCCGGATTTCTGGACCAGGAAGAAGCCTGTGAAGTCCCCGAAATCACGTAGGTGCCGTCTTCTTTTTTGGGTTCTCCAGGTAACATCAGAACGGCTTTACCCTTCAGATCCAATCCGTTAAGATCCGAGTATTTCTCGTCGTCAATGCCGTACCCCACAAATACAATGTCCAGGGTTTCTTCCTGAGAAAAATTACTGGTTCCGGTAACGTAAAAGTCCTTCAGCAGTTCTTTGGTTCCACTGGCGGTCTTCACATACACGTCTCCCCAGCCCAGTTCTATCAACTCAACGGGCTGTAGATAACTGCCGTTGGGGCCGATGCCTTTGAGCCCTAAACTCTTGAAATGATTGGCAATGTATTCAGCGGCTTTGTGCTGACCACGCGTTCCGGTTCCGCGACCTTCCAGCTCATCCGAGGCCAGATAACTCAGGTGCTTTTTGAGATCAGCTGCCGTAATAGAGGCGGCATATTTTGTTGGATTCTGAGCCTGAGCAAAGGCCAGCGGACTCATGGCCAACAGGGTAAGGAGTTTTTTCATGAAGTGAATCTATGGAAATCGAATTTTTAAAAATAAACGGTTTCGGGCACTTCCCCTATATAATTGAGACAAAAGGTTTCTTTTCGGGCCTGAAGGTGAGACCTGGGCGATTCGGCACGCTATTTTTTCAGATTCCGGTTCATCTTATTACCATGAAAATTATGAACTCCGAAAATCTTTCTTCGACCTTCAAAATTGGGGGTGAATTTGAAGTCAACCGCCTGGGTTACGGCGGCATGCAGTTAACCGGCTACGGGGTCTGGGGCGATGCTCCCGACCGTGAAAAAGCCAAAAAAGTATTACGAACCGCCGTTGAATCTGGACTCAACTTCATTGATACTGCTGATTCGTACGGACCACATACCAACGAAGTTCTCATTGCCGAAGCCTTACATCCCTATAAAGAGGGTTTAGTGATTGCTACCAAAGGGGGGCTTGAACGAACCGGCCCAAACCAGTGGCCCGTTAATGGTCACCCCGATCACATTCGTGAAGCCATTGAAGACAGTTTGAAACGTCTGAAACTGGACGTAATCGACCTCTGGCAACTGCACCGCTTCGATCCTAAAGTTCCCGTAGAGGAGACGCTCGGGCCCGTAGCGGAGGCCGTAAAGGCCGGCAAAATCAAACACGTCGGGTTGTCAGAAGTAGGCATCGAACAAATTAAGCAGGCTGAGAAAGTGATTCCGATTGTATCGGTTCAAAACCTTTATAACCTTGGTGATCGTCACTGGGAAGAAGTACTGGATTATACTACTGAACGCAACATGGCTTTCATCCCCTGGTTCCCGCTGGCCTCAGGACCCGACAAAATGAAGGAGAAAATCCAGGAAATTGCCCAGAAACACGACGCTACGACGGCTCAAATTGCACTGGCGTGGTTACTGAAACGGGCTCCCAACATTTTATTGATTCCCGGTACCAGTTCAGTAGAACACTTGCTGGAAAACCTGAAAGCTTCGGAAATTGAATTAACCGACGAAGAATTCCAGACGCTTTCTGCGTCTTAACAAACCAACCGGAAGAGGCAAGGATTCTGCCTCTTCCGGTTCATACCTGACAAACGCAGAAATGCCCCCTGATGGAGTCTCTATCCCGCATTTTAGTAATTGCTCAGGATGGATCACGTGTCAATCGGACAATCGTGTGAACCGGAAAGCAGAGACGCCAGCGAGGGACGTTTCCAGGTATAACCAAGCCTCCCGGCTGCTAAACATTACCTCATGTAATCAGTTGAATTTATAGATAAGAACTTCTTCCTGCCTTACCCATTCAGAGCCCGAAAATGAATCTCTTCCCGCACTGAAGATAATAGTATGACATAATTCCTTTTTTATGAAAACGAGTAAAAAAAAGGTTAAAAACGAAGCACGGCGTGATTTTCTAAAGCAATCTTCCGTGCTTTCTGCGTTAGTTCTTTCGCCGGGACAGGCCGTAAAAGATCCCGACTGGGATGAAAAAGTAGCGGCCCCCTTTGAAAAAGTAGCATTGAAACTGGAGGTGAACGGCGTAAAACATACCCTTCAGGTAGAACCCCGCACGACCCTTCTTGATTTACTACGCGAACAGTTACACCTGACCGGCACTAAAAAGGGCTGCGACTTTGGTCAGTGCGGAGCCTGCACGGTTCATTCGAACGGCGAGCGAATTAACTCCTGTCTGACCTTAGCCCTTACTGAAGACGGCAGAAAAATCACAACCATTGAGGGAATCGCTAAAGGGGATGACCTGCATCCCATGCAGGAAGCTTTCATCAAGCACGACGGCTTTCAATGCGGTTATTGCACGCCCGGTCAGATCATGTCCGGCATTGCCTGCATTCGTGAAGGTCATGCTGATACGGAGGATGAAATCCGGGAATACATGAGCGGGAATATCTGTCGCTGCGGAGCTTATCCTACTATTGTTGATGCCATTATGGAAGTAAAGAAAGGAGGCCAAACGGTATGAAAGCCTTTCAATACGTCCGCAGCACGACGGCGAAATCAGCTATTGAAGCTGTCGTGAAAGATCCTTCAGCCATGTTTCTGGCAGGAGGCACGAATCTGGTCGATTTAATGAAACGCGGGGTTACGGAACCCGATAAACTCATCGACATCAGTCGCTTACCTTACAATAAAATTGAAAAGGAAGGCTCGGGTGTTCGGATTGGGGCCATGGCTCTGAACAGTCAGGTGGCCGATGATAAACTGATTCAGGAAAAATGGCCCTTACTTTCCTTAGCCCTGAACGCCGGAGCTTCGGCTCAGTTGCGAAACAAGGCAACCGTGGGGGGCAACATGTTACAGCGAACCCGTTGCGGCTATTTCTATGATACCGCGATGGACTGTAACAAACGGGAACCCGGCTCGGGTTGCGGAGCGAAGGAAGGATATAACCGCATGCACGCCATTTTCGGTACCAGCGAACATTGCATTGCGGTCCACCCCAGCGATATGTGCATTGCCCTGGTGGCCCTGGATGCCACCGTTAGAGTGCAGGGTCCTAAAGGGGAACGTACCATTCCCTTCGCTGATTTTCATCGCCTGCCCGGCGATCATCCCGAAAAAGATAATACGCTCGAAAAAGGAGAGCTGATCACTGCCGTTACCATTCCCGATTCTCCTTATACCAAAAACGTTCATTACCTGAAAGTTCGCGACCGCAGCTCGTATGCGTTTGCCCTGGTATCCGTGGCCGCGGCATTAGAATTGGATGGAAAAACAATTAAATCGGCCCGACTGGCGATGGGGGGCGTGGCTCACAAACCCTGGCGTTTACTGGAAGCAGAAAAAAGTCTGGTGGGTCAATCCGTATCGGAAGCTGCCTTTCAGAAAGCGGCCGAAGTCGCTATGACTGGAGCCAAAGGCTATGAGTACAATGCATTCAAGCTGAAACTGGCCCCGAACTCCATCGTGGAAGCTCTCAAAATCGCCGCTGGCTTAACCGCATGATCGTATGAAAAATAAAGACGAAATGATCGGCGGGCGGATGAGTCGCGTCGATGCTGTGCTGAAAGTAACGGGTGGAGCCACTTACTTCGCCGAATACGAGGTGCCTAATCTGGTGTATGGCGTACTGGTTCCCAGTACCATTACCAAAGGTCGCATTAAGAATATCGATACCAAGAAAGCCGAAAATGCTCCCGGTGTATTAGCAGTACTGACGCACCTGAATGCACCCAAAGTTCCTGCGTACGAAGCCAAAGAAGCCAGCAAAACCAGCTCGGGACGTGGTCCGGGACTAATGGCTTTTCATAATGCTGACGTTCATTTCAATGGTCAGCCCATCGCCCTGGTGGTGGCGGATACTTTTGAGCGGGCTACCTACGCAGCCTCACTGGTGAAAGCTGACTATCAGGAAGAAAAGCATCAGACGGAATTAAAGGCCAACCTTGCCAAAGGAAACGTCCCCAGTACCAATAAGTCTTTGCAGGATTACCAGCGGGGTGAAAAAGATGCCTATAAAACGGCTCCGGTAAACCTTGAGGAAGAATACGTTCTGCCCACGGAAGTTCATAACCCCATGGAGCTGCATGGCATTCTGGCCCAGTGGGATGGTCCGGACCGAATCACGGTCTACGCCAAAACGCAGGGCGTCAAGATGACCCAGCAGGTGATTGCGGATACCTTCAAGTTACCCAAAGAAAACGTGCAGGTGCATTCCCAGTTTGTCGGCGGAGCCTTTGGCATGTCGTTGCGGGTCTGGCCTCACGAAATTGCTACCATTCTGGCCGCGAAGAAGGTGAACCGCCCGGTGAAACTGGTCATCACGCGTAACGAAATGTTTACCATTGCCGGATACCGACCACACACGCATCAGAAAGTGGGGATTGGAGCGACTAAGGAGGGGAAGATTCTGGGAATTTCTCACTGGGCTCATGTGCAGAACAGCAACTACGAGGAATTCACGGAAGCGACGGTTGCCATGACCAAGTTCATGTATCAGATTCCGAACGTCAATACCACCTATCGGGTGGTTCCGCTGGATATTTGTTCGCCGGTTCCCATGCGGGGGCCCGGCGAAGCGACGGGAGCCTTTGCTCTGGAATCGGCCATTGATGAATTGTCCTACGCTCTGAATATGGATCCGATTGAGTTACGGCTTCTGAACTACCCGGAAAAAGATCCCGAGCGGGACCTGCCCTGGTCGAGTAACTACGTTCGGGATGCCTATCAAATGGGAGCGGATAAAATTGGCTGGTCCAGCCGAAGCAATACTCCTAAAAGTAAAATGGAAGACGGCATGTGGGTAGGCTACGGCATGGCTACGGGAACCTTCGGAGCCCACCGTCGCCCGGCCACGGCCCGGGCCTGCATGAATGGTGATGGAACCTTACTCGTGCAGAGTGCGGCCAGCGATATCGGCCCCGGAACAGGGACGGCCATCGTACAGATTGCGGCGGAAGTCATGGGAATCCCGGCGGCTAAAATCAGGTTTGATCTGGGTGAGTCCAATCTGCCCGATGCCCCGATTCAGGGCGGTTCAGCGACGGTGGCCTCTGTAGGTTCAGCCGTGCATGACGCCTGTTTGGAGTTACGGCAGAAACTGGTAGAACTTTCGGGTAATGCTCTGAAAAACGCGAAGGTAGAAACGCTGGTGTACGAAGACGGAAAAATCAGCTCTCCTAAAGACCGCTCGGCCAGTATTTCGTATGCCGAAGTATTGAAGCGAAACAACCTACCCAAACTGGAGGTAACGAAAGAATCCAAACTGGAGGAAGAGCAGCAGAAAAAGTTTGCCATGTATTCGTTCTCCGTGCATTTCGTGAAGGTCCACGTGCATCCGGCTACGGGTGTCGTGAAAGTCAAACACGCCGTTGCTCTGGCCGATGCAGGCACCATTGTTAACCGGAAGACGGCGAGCAGTCAGATGATGGGCGGAGCTGTCGGCGGCATTGGTATGGCCCTGACGGAAGAAGCCATTATCGATCACCGTTTTGGTCGTTACGTCAACAATAATTTCGCGGATTACCACGTCCCGGTCAATGCGGACGTACCTGACATTGATGTCTTGTTCGTCGATAAGAAAGATCCCTACACCAATCCGATGGGGTCGAAAGGTCTGGGTGAAATTGCGATCATCGGCATGGCCCCGGCCATCGCCAATGCCGTCTATAACGCGACCGGAAAACGCGTTCGGGAGTTACCAATCACACCGGATAAGTTGATTTAGTTGTTATTACTAAAAAAGGGTACAGCATTAGAAATGCTGTACCCTTTTTTAGTCGAGACGTCCATTGATGGCGTCTCAGCCGGGGAATGATCATCACAGGCAGGTAACCGAAAACCGCCTCCTACCCCAGACGTGATCAATCGACATCTCTGCCAACAACCAGTAACCAACCACTACTTCATAGCCATATCGCCGGAACGGATCTTCGCTCCTACCTTCTGCACATCCTTCATAACCCGGAAGAAATTATCTCCCCAGATTTTCTTCAGATCTTTCTCCGTATACCCCCGGCGAACCATTTCAATGGTCAGGTTAGGATATTCCGCAATATCGTAGCAATCGGCCAGGTAACCCCCACCGTCGTAATCGCCACCGATACCCACGTGATCCACACCCATGATTTTCACGAAATGATCCAAATGGTCAATGGCGTCTTTTACTGTCGCCAAAGGCACCGGATACTTTTTGTTCAGTTCTTTCATTTCGGTACGCATGGCCTTCATCTGATCTTCTGACATAGCTCCGCCGGAAGTGTACTTCTTCCGAATATCCGCTACGGCTGCTTCGCGTTCGGGATTTTTGGGGCCTGCTTTAATATAGCTGCTTAATAAATTCAGTTGCACCACGCCCCCTTTTTTAGCGATGGCCCGCAGTAAGTCGTCATTCAGATTCCGGGGATGATCCAGCACGGCGTAGGCATCCGAGTGCGTGGCTACGATGGGAGCTTTGGATAATTTAATCAAATCCCAGACGGTGCTGTCGGACAAGTGTGAAATGTCAATCATCATGCCCAGGCGATTCATTTCAGCCACTACTTTTTCTCCGAAAGGACTCAATCCATTAAATTCCGGTCCTTTGGGGTCAGTAGACGAATCGCAAATGTCATTATTGGAAGAATGGCAGAGGGTCATGTAGCGGGCTCCGCGATCGTAGAATTTCTGGATATACGAAAGATCATTCCCAATCTGATACCCGTTTTCAACGCCGATGAAAATGGAGCTTTTTCCCGCTTTCTCCAAAGCCAGAGCCTCCTCCTGCGTCGTTACAATTTTACCCATTTCCGGATGACGGTTAATCTGGGCGTACATGGAATCCAGAATCGTCAGGGCCATCTTCTGAACTCTTGCATTCGCCTCCGGCGTGCGGGGCCCCTGTCCCTGATAGACGGCGAAGAAAATACCATCCACGCTGCCTTTCTTCATCCGGGGAAAATCAATTTTGGAATCCGGCAGTTTCCCGTCTTTGCTATTATCCTTTGAAATATCAAAGTCCTTACCCACCATTCGCATGGGTGTATCCGCGTGGGTGTCAAGCGTGAAAACCTTACTATGAATCTTCCTGGCTTTTTCAACGAGTTTGGCGTCGTCCTGAGCCCATAAGGCTGGGCTGAGGTATAGGAGCGGCAGGGCAAGGAAAATCTTCTTCATATCTATTGGGAAAAAAGTGTATAACTATATGGTAAATTCTATCAGCAATATAATATTATTCTGCAGTTAATAGAATAAGCCATATAACCATAGCGATCATTTCCGAAAGTGTGAAGATAAGTTCCTGAAGTGAAGCGATTCCATTTTTCGGATAGGGACACTCCCGGTAAGGTCGTCTATCTGGTAAGGCTTTCCATTTTTTGGACGATTCGTTGACAGGCTTTTTTATTTCCTGCGTTAAAAGAGTACGGCCTGCCGGGAGCAGTATAGCTGCACTGACGGAATACTGCACGAATCTTCTTTCAGGCTTTGCCGTCCTTTCGATAAAAGCAGCTTAAGGAATCCAACAAATAATGAACAAAACTCAGGCCATAACGTTAGAACATCAACTGATTCATTTTGCTGAAAATGACCCGGTAAATCTATCCAAACCCGTTCTCTATTCATCCAACCAGCCATTCATCATGCATTACCCTTAGCCCGTTGAGCCAGCACTTTTCAGGCCCTTTTTCCTGCAACGGAAAACCGCTTTTTCCAGAGCTATACTTTTTTGGCGGAAATTTTCAGGAAAATTCAGAAAATTTTCCGTCTCAGTCTGTTGCAACCCCTAACTTTGCCCAATTATTCGAGCAGTTTTTCTGATATGGACCAATATTCTTATATCGCCAATGCGGACGTGGATTACATTTCCGACTTGTACGATAAATACCAACAAGACCCGGCTAGTGTAGACGCTAGCTGGCAAAACTTCTTCAAAGGCTACGATTTCTCTGTTCTTTACGGTGAAAAAGGTGATTCTGCTGCAGTAGCCTCTACTTCAAACGGCAACGGCCAGGCCAAACCAGCCGATGCTGGTATTATTGCGAAAGAAGGCTCTGTGTTAAGTCTGATTAAGGCTTATCGTTCTCGCGGTCATTTACTGGCTAAAACGAACCCGCTCGGTTACGAGCGTGATCTGGAAGCCCGCCTGACCTTAGAAGATTACAAACTTTCGGAGAAAGATCTGGATACGGTGTTTGAAGCCGGTCATTTTCTGTTAGGTCGTTCGGCAACGCTTCGCGAGATTATGGCTGCCCTCGAGAAAATCTACGCGGGTAACATTGGTTTCGAGTACATGTACGTTCGGAACATGGTTGAAAAAGAGTGGCTGCGTAACAAAATCGAGAAAGCAGCTCTGATTTTTGACCCTACAAAAGAAGAAAAAGAACGCATTTTAAAGAAATTGAACGAAGCCGTTACCTTCGAACAATTCCTTCATACCAAGTTTTTAGGTCAGAAACGTTTCTCACTCGAAGGGGGTGAAGCAACGATTCCTTCCCTCGACACGATCATTAATACCTCGGCCGACCTGGGCGTGGAAGAAGTAATGATCGGTATGGCTCACCGGGGCCGTCTAAACGTACTGGTGAACATCATGCATAAGTCGTACGATGAAATCATCAGTGGTTTCGTGGGACACGTGCCTGAGCTGGAAGACAATCTACCCAATGACATTAACTTCGGTGGTGACGTAAAATATCACCTGGGTTATTCCAGCACGCACAAAACGCCATCGGGCAAGGACGTAAGCCTGAAACTGGCTCCTAACCCTTCTCACTTAGAGACGGTTAACCCTGTTGTGGAAGGATTCGTGCGTAGCCGTGCCGATGGAATTTTTGAAGGCGATTACGATAAGGTAATGCCGATTCTGATTCACGGCGATGCAGCCGTTGCCGGACAGGGTATCGTTTACGAAGTAACGCAGATGGCGAAACTTCCCGCGTATAAAACGGGTGGTACCATTCACTTTGTCATCAACAACCAGATTGGCTTTACGACGGATTCAGCGGAAGGACGTTCTTCTATTTACTGTACGGACATCGCAAAGATTATCGATGCTCCCGTATTCCACGTGAATGGTGATGATCCCGAAGCCGTGATGTTCGTTTCGAAAATGGCCGTTGAATACCGTCAGGAATTCAACCAGGACGTGTTTATCAACATGCTTTGCTACCGTCGCTGGGGTCACAATGAGTCGGACGAACCTTCGTTCACGCAGCCTACGATGTACTCTCAGATCAAACTGCACAAGAACGTTCTGGAGTTATACAACGAGCAACTCGTAAGCCGGGGGAAAGTAGACGCGAAGCTGGCCAAGAGCATGGAAGCGGAATTCAAGCAATTCCTGCAGGATCGTCTCGATGGCGTGAAGCAGGCGGAAGCTCCCGTGTTCCACCCGCTGAAACTCGACGAAGAATGGAAGAAACTTCGCTACGGTTCAGCGGAAGATTTCGAGAAATCGCCCGTGACGGCTATTTCCCGCGAAACGGTTGACAAAATTTTCACGGCACTGACTACCCTTCCCGAAGGATTCAAGCCGCTGAAACAGATTGATAAACTCATTACCGACCGCAAAAAACTGTTACAGGAAAACGGTCAGGTGAACTGGGCTACGGCTGAATTGATGGCTTATGGCTCCTTATTAATGGAAGGCAAAAACGTTCGGATGACGGGTCAGGATGTGCAACGCGGTACGTTTAGTCACCGCCACGCCGTTCTGCACGACGCTGAAACGAATAAGACCTATACCCAGATTAACAATATTCAGGAAGGTCAGGAGCAGATGGACATCTATAACTCCCTCCTTTCCGAGTACGGTGTTTTAGGGTTTGAGTTTGGCTATTCCATGGCTAACGCTCACGCTCTGGTGATCTGGGAAGCCCAGTTTGGTGATTTCGCCAATGGTGCCCAGATTATCATTGACCAGTTTGTCAGTTCCTGCGAATCGAAATGGGGTCTGCAAAACGGTCTGGTGATGTTGTTACCTCACGGCTACGAAGGTCAGGGTCCTGAGCACTCGAATGCCCGCCCCGAACGCTTCCTGCAATTGTGCGGTGATTACAACATGGTGGTAGCGAACGTAACCACGCCCGCGAACATCTTCCACCTGATGCGGAGACAATTAACCTGGGACTTCCGTAAGCCTCTGGTGATTATGTCGCCCAAGTCCATGCTGCGTCATCCGCTGAATGTTTCTCCAGTGGAAGACCTCATGACAGGTGGTTTCAAAGAAGTCATTGGTGATACCTTTGTAGATCCCAAGAAAGTGAAAAAGGTATTACTCTGTACGGGTAAAATCTATTACGATCTGCTGGATAAACAACAGAAGGATGGTCGCAACGATGTTGCCATCATTCGGGTAGAACAACTGCACCCGCTGCCATTGAAACAAATTCAGCAGGAGCTGGCGAAGTTCTCGAAAGCCAAGATTTACTGGGTTCAGGAAGAGCCTAAAAACATGGGCTACTGGACTTATATTTTACGTGAATTTGGTTGCGGTCAGCTGGAAGTCATTTCGCGTAAAACTTCGGCATCTCCGGCTACGGGTTTCTTAAAAACCCACAGCGAGGAACAGGCCGCTTTGATTCAGGAAGCTTTTGCTTAAGTAACTACCAAGCCGGATTCAGGGATTACTCCTGAATCCGGCCATTTTGATTATAAAATAAGAACGAATCCTCCCTTCGGGGAAGTACCTAATCATGGCAATCATCGAAATGAAAGTCCCCGTTGTCGGGGAATCCGTCACTGAGGTTACCATCGCTACCTGGAATAAAAAAGACGGCGATACGGTAGCAATGGATGAGGTATTATGTGAATTAGAGTCCGATAAAGCTACGTTTGAGCTTCCAGCTGAAGCCGCAGGCGTTCTGCGTATTCTGGCCAAAGAAGGCGATACGCTGGCCATCGGAGCACCTATTTGCTCGATCTCAACGGATGGCGACGCGGGTTCTGCTCCCGCAGCTGCGGAAGCTCCTCAGGCGGAAGCCGCTCCTGCCACTGAAGCCGCTCCTCAGGCAGCTCCTGCCGCAGAAGCCAAGTCGGAAGAAACGAAAACCATTGAAGTGAAAATTCCGGTCATGGGCGAGTCGGTCACCGAAGCAACCATTGCTACCTGGAATAAAAAAGAAGGTGACGTCGTGAAAATGGACGAAATCCTTTGCGAACTGGAGTCAGACAAAGCTACCTTCGAGTTACCTGCGGAAGCAGCCGGAACCCTGCACATCATTGCGGAACCCGGTTCTACGCTGGAAATTGGTGCCGTTATTGCTACGATCACAGTAGGTGCTGGTGCGGCGACTCCTGCCTCCACTCCTGCTCCTGCCCCCGCGGCTACTTCATCGGCTCCCGTTGCGGATAAAGCCAGTGGCGTTACGCCCGTAGCTGCCGCCATTTTAGCGGATAAAGGCATTAACCCTAAAGATATTCAGGGCTCAGGCGAAGGTGGCAAAATCATGAAAGCCGACGCTCTGAAAGCCTCTACGGCTCCTGCCAAAGCGGAAGCTCCTAAAGCAGCCGCAGCTCCTGCCGCCAAACCCGCTTCGACGGAAGAACGTGGCGTGCGTCGTCAACGCATGACTTCGCTTCGTAAAACGATTGCCCGTCGTCTGGTAGCCGTGAAAAACGAAACGGCCATGCTGACTACTTTCAACGAAGTAGACATGCAGCCGATCATGGATCTGCGTTCGAAATACAAGGATCGCTTCAAAGAGAAACACGGCGTGGGCTTAGGCTTCATGTCCTTCTTTGCGAAAGCCGTGACGGTAGCTCTGAAAGAGTTCGAAGCCGTGAACGCCTCGATTGATGGCGATGAAATCGTTTACCACGACTACGTAGATATCTCCGTAGCCGTTTCTACGCCCCGCGGTTTAGTAGTTCCCGTACTGCGTAATGTAGGTGACCTGACTTTTGCGGGTATCGAAAAAGGCATTGTTGATCTGGCCGTTAAAGCCCGTGACAACAAGCTGACCATCGAAGACATGAACGGCGGAACCTTTACCATTACGAATGGTGGAGTATTCGGTTCGATGATGTCTACGCCAATTATCAACGCTCCGCAGGTGGCTATTCTGGGTATGCACAACATCATTGAGCGTCCCGTAGTCGTAAACAAGGAAATCGTGATTCGCCCCATGATGTACATCGCTCTGAGCTATGACCACCGCATCATTGACGGTAAAGAATCCGTAAGCTTCCTCGTTCGCGTGAAGCAGTTATTAGAAGAGCCTACTCGTTTATTATTAGACGTGTAGTTCTCCATACTATAATCAAGAACAAATCCCCGACTCTGGCAACACTGGAGCGGGGATTTGTTCTTTAGTTTAGAGTTTAGGATTTGTAGTTGAGAGTTCATGATTTATACTCAAAACTTCGAACCCTAAACACCAAACTCTAAACATTCAAACCTCATATGCTTAAACGTCTCGGCTTGTTAAGCCTTTGCCTGGCCTTTTTAGCGGGCTGTAGTACTTCTAAAACGTACCTGCGTGTTCCGAAGAATGGATTGTCGGAATTTTTGAAGCCCGAAACCGGGAAACCGGCCCTGATCAGTGCTCACCGGGGCGGTGGCGATTATGCAGGATATCCCGAAAACTGTATCGAGTCTTTTGCGTATCTGGCTAACAAAGCCGCCATGATTATTGAGTGTGACATTGGACTGACCAAAGACAGCGTATTAGTCATGTTGCATGACGATGTTCTGGATCGCACCACAACCGGGAAGGGTAAACTCAATACGGTTACGTACGATTACACCCGAAGTCTTTTTCTGAAAGACAATGCCGGAACGGTTACGAAATTCCAGATGCCCACGCTGGAAAAAGTTCTGCGTTGGGGCAAAGCCAAAGTAGTATATACCCTGGATGTAAAACGCAGCGTTCCCTTCGAGAAAGTAGTTGATATGGTACATAAAACCCATACGGAGGACGTTAGTGTCATCATTACCTACAATGCTCAGGATGCGGCAAAAGTACATAAGCTGGACCCTAACCTGATGATTTCGGTAACGATTCGAAATGAGGCCGAGTACCAGCGTCACCGGGAGTTAGGTATTCCCGATAATCGGATGGTAGCGTTCGTGGGAACCCGGGAGCCTTCGAAAGAGCATTATCAGTTTTTACACCAGAAGGGCATTCCCTGCATTTTAGGTACCTTAGGTAACCTGGATAAAATGGCCCAGGCCAAAGGCGATCAGGTATATACTAATTTTGTTAACAATGGTGCCGACATCATGTCTACGGATCGTCCCCTGGAAATGGCGGAAGCGTTGAAGAAGAAGAAGTAATACTCTGATTTTTAATTAATAAGGAATAAAAGTCGGCGGTTTGTAGTGGATCATCCCCATATCAGACCACCGACTTTCCTATTTATAGAATCAATGGATTCACAGATTGGAATGGAACAGCTTTTTCAGGCCTCATCCCTAAATATCCAACCTATGGAACAAGAACTGATTGAAAAACAAAGTCTTACGATGTCGTCGGAGTACGATGTCTCGGAAGATGTAGCTGGCCTGAAGTTTGCCTTCGTCAACATCTACATGATTGGCAAGCAGGAGGAAGGTAGTCCATGGGTGCTGGTGGATGCAGCCATTCCAAATTCAGCGGATCGTATCATCAAAGAAGCCGAAGCTCGTTTCGGAAAAGATAATCCACCACAGGCAATCGTGCTGACACACGGTCACTTCGACCACCGGGGTTCTCTGGAAGATTTGCTGAAGATATGGAACGTTCCGGTCTATGCTCATCCGCTGGAAATGCCCTTCCTCACCGGAAAGTCGCATTATCCACCACCAGATCCAACGGCGGGTAACGGAGCGATGTCGGCATTTTCGTTTCTTTTTCCGACCAGTCCTCTCAACCTGAAGGATAAGGTTAAACCCATTCCCCACAATGGATTCATCGATGAACTGCCCGACTGGCGGTTCATCCACACTCCGGGTCACTCTCCCGGACACGTATCGTTGTTTCGGGATAAAGATAAAGTCCTGATTGCGGGCGATGCTTTTGTAACCACGGACCAAAATTCGGCCATAAGTGTGATGACCCAGAAGCTTACTCTGCACGGGCCACCAACCTATTTTACCTGCGACTGGCGGGCCGCTAAGAAATCAGTTCGGAAGCTGGCGGAACTGAAACCCAGTGCCGTCGGAACGGGACACGGTAAGGCTTTACGCGGTAAAGAATGGCGAGCTAAAATTCAGGAATTATCCGATGAGTTTGATACCCGGGCTTTACCCTGGAGAAGTCGATACATCAATAACCCCGCTCATACGGACGAAAACGGCATCGTTTCCATGCCTAAGCCCGTTTCTTACTGGGTTGCCAAAGGTCTGCTGTATGGAGCCGCGGCAGGGTTAGCACTTTTCGCCTGGAATAAGGCTCGTAAGTAGAATATCGTGCTTATCTGTATGCAAGTATTGCTGCCAGCTTTTTCGCTGGCAGCTTTTTTATTATAATAATCTTACTAATCAAGTATCCAATCAGGCCAGCCTTCAGTAGGGATATATTGATTATGACATTTCAAATATTCCTGATTCCCTCCAAACCACTTTAACACATATTCTTTCTGTAACGAAGTTTTAGCTGTTTCAAGAATTTTAAGATAAGAGCTATATCTGTAGGTTTTAAAATCAAAGCAAAATCCGTGTTTTTGAGGGTTAGCGTGGATATAATATACTAATTCAGTAAAATACCGATCTGCTAGCACAACTCTTCTTTTAAAGTTTTTCTGAAACAGACTTCCCTGTCTGCCTTCCTGTTTATTAATCTTTTCGGCATAGTTCGCAAAAAGGCTTCTGAACTTCCCTGACAAACCAGCAGGCGAATACTCTTCCACATCTTTGACCTGTATTAAGAAATGAAAGTGATTCGGTAGTAAGCAATAGGCATAAGTGCCCACGTAATCAGTTAGATATTGCTGCCATTTTTCCAGAAAATACCGATAGTTCTCATGGAGTAATAGAGATTTCGCTGCCAGCAGAAAAGCTGGCAGCGAAATCTCTATTACTCCATGATCCTCTTGATCTCGTTCAGTTTCAGCAGAGCCTCAATCGGAGTCAAGGCATTGATATCCACCCGAGACAATAATTCTTCGATCTTCTCAAAACGCGGATCTTTCTCTGCTCCAAACAGACTCATCTGATACGCCGGAATGGCCTTGGGCACATCCCGAATCAATTCTTTATTTTTTTCTTTGATATGATCCTGCTCCAAGTGAGCCAGAATTTCATTGGCCCGATGAACCACGGCTCCTGGCATACCCGCCATTTGAGCTACGTGGATTCCGAAGCTATGCTCAGAGCCACCGGGTTTTAGTTTTCGAAGAAAAATCACCTTCGTGCCCGATTCCTTTACCGAAACATTGAAGTTCTTGATTCTTGGGAAGTCTTCCGCCAGTTGATTTAGTTCGTGGTAATGCGTGGCAAACAGCGTTTTGGGTCGGGCATTGGGTAAGTTATGCAGGTATTCCGTAATTCCCCAGGCGATACTTACGCCGTCATAAGTACTGGTTCCCCGACCAATTTCATCCATTAACACCAGACTCTTATCGCTGAGGTTATTCAGGATACTGGCCGTTTCAGTCATCTCGACCATAAAGGTACTTTCGCCCCGACTCAGGTTATCTGACGCTCCAACCCGGGTAAATACTTTATCAACCAAACCAATTTCGGCGGCCGTAGCCGGAACGTAACTCCCCATTTGAGCCATAAGTACGATCAGGGCCGTTTGCCGGAGTAAAGCTGATTTACCGGCCATGTTCGGTCCCGTAATCATGATGATCTGCTGTTCCTCATCGTCCAGCCGCACATCGTTAGGAACATAGCTCTCGCCCAGGGGCAATTGCTGTTCAATCACGGGGTGGCGGCCTGCCGTAATCTGAATGATGTTCCCGTCATTGACCGACGGTTTGACGTAAGTATTCTTTCGGGCCGTCTTGGAGAAACTCAGCAGGGCATCCAGTACGGCCAGCACCTGAGCATTCTGCTGGATGGGCCCTACGTATTCGCTAGCCGTTTGAATCAATTCGTTAAAAATTCGCTGTTCAATCACGAAAATCTTATCCTCCGCGTTGAGAATCTGATCTTCGTATTCTTTAAGTTCGGGCGTAATGTATCGTTCGGCGTTGACCAAAGTTTGCTTCCGGATCCACTCCGCCGGTACCCGGTTTTTATGCGAATTCGTAACTTCCAGGTAATACCCGAAAACCTTATTGTAGGCAATTTTCAGCGAAGTAATGCCCGTATTGACGATCTCCCGATTCTGAATACTAATCAGAAAATCTTTTCCGGCATACGCAATCTGATGTAACTCGTCCAGCTTTTCATCAATGCCGGATTTGATCATATTACCCAGATTCGTTACCAGCGGCGGCTCTTCGCGTAGCTCTTTCTCGATCTTATCCAGTAAAAACTCGCAGGGGTTGAGTTGCTCGGCGTATTTTTTCAGGAGTGGTTGGTTTGCACTTTGTTGCAATAACCAGTTCCGAATGGGTGCAATGTGCGTCAGGGCCCGCTTGAGAGCCTGCATCTCACGGGGATTGATCCGGCGAACGGCTACTTTTGAAATCAGCCGCTCCAGGTCACCGATCTGTTTTAAATGGATGTCCAGAGTTTCGGCCAGTTCCGTATCGTTCAGTAACAACTCCACCGTATTCAGACGTTCCTGAATGGGTTTTAAATCCTTGAGTGGTAACACCAGCCACTTTCGTAGCATCCGGGCTCCCATGGGCGTGAGCGTCTGGTCGAGGATATTAATCAGCGGAACCCCATTTTCCTGCTGGGCCGAAACCAGCTCCAGATTGCGAATGGTAAAGCGATCCAGCCAGACAAATTTCTCTTCCTCTAATCGATTTAGCTTCGTAATGTGGCTGATTTCACGATGCTCGGTTTCGGCCAAGTAATGCAGAATTACCCCCGCCGCTACAATGCCTTCGGACAGATTTTCCACTCCAAAGCCCTTCAACGTAGTTGTCTTGAAGTGCCCAGTCAATAAGGGATAGGCAAAGTCGTGGGTAAAGGCCCAGTCTTCCAGTTGATAGGTATTAAACTGATCACCGAAATTCCCCTGGAAATCAGCTTTATTTTTCTTACAAAACAGGACTTCGGCCGGGCTAAAACTTTGCAGGAGCTTTTCAATGTAGGCTGAATTTCCCTGGGTCGTCAGAAACTCTCCCGTCGATACGTCCAGAAAAGCGATGCCAATGTTATCCTTCTGAAAATGAACGGCCGCCAAGTAATTATTCCGGCGAACATCCAGTACGTTGTCGTTGAAAGAAACCCCAGGTGTAACCAGCTCCGTGACGCCCCGCTTGACAATTCCTTTGACCGTAGCCGGGTCCTCCAGCTGATCGCAGATCGCGACCCGTTGACCGGCTCTTACCAGTTTTGGTAAATAAGTATCCAGCGAATGATGTGGAAATCCGGCCAGTGGGGTTTCGCCGGAACCACCGTTATTGCGTTTGGTCAGGGTAATGCCCAGAATTTTACTGGCCCGCACGGCATCTTCCCCAAACGTTTCGTAAAAATCTCCCACCCGGAACAGCAGGATTGCTCCCGGATACTGGGCTTTAATTTGATTATACTGACGATTCAGAGGGGTTTCCTTCTCCTGCTTCACGGTGCCTTCCTTCGCTGGACGAGCCATAATGATGGGTAATTAAGAGCGTTTGGCCCGCTTTACTTTTCCTGTGAAACGGAAGTACGGGCTAAAAAAATGGGATTAAAAACAAAGATAAGTCCTGAAAGACTGGCTTTACAAGGCCTTTTCTCCGTTTTCCATGCAAAATTTCCCCATAAATACTCTTCCTGCCTACTGCGGCATTCGTCTGATTTTTTTAGGAAAAAGGGAACTTGTTCCTGAATATTATTGTAATTTTGCAACCAAGTTGCAGAAGCTATGAAATCGATTGTATATGCGTCCACGTCTTTAATCACGATTATTGCTCACTGGTTGTGCTGTCTCCTGCCTTTGATGGCGGCAGTGATGGGCCTGGGCGGTTCTTCGTCGATTTTAAAGTGGGCTTCAGATTATCGCTGGTATCTCGTAGGGGGTCAGGTCATTTTAATGAGCTGGTCTTTTTACCATTTATATTTTCAGCATAAAGCAGATAGCCGTCTGAAATGGGAAAAGGCTACGTTTTGGATGCTGCTTGCTTTTTCAGTAGCGGCCTGGAGCATTCCTCATGAGTGGTTAATGTCCAGCGACCAGAAAATGGCTACGGCTCAGGTCCAACGGGTATTTAATGCCCGTAAGCTGACGCTGGCTCTGGACGACGAAACCACTCCACAAATGGTTGAGAAAAGCCTGGAAAATGTAGATGGCGTTTTGCAAACGAAACCTCTTGAGGAAGGCGTCGTTTCCGTCCGTTATGATTTTCGTCAAATCAGTAAAGATGAATTACTGCAACAACTTCGCCGCCAAGGCCTGCAGTTATCCGAAATAAGTTACCAGTAATTACGATTGCTGTGTAGTTTTGATTTTCGTTGATCTTACATCGTTCATTCATCCGAAATTCTGCTCATGCGTAAAGTTCTCCTCCCCCTTTCAGCCCTGATGGTTGGACTTATTATGGCTTCCTGTCAGGAAAAAGAAAACCCTCAACTCAAAGAAGCAGCGGCTATTCACAATGAAGCCCATGAAATCATGGAAAGTATTGAGCCTGAAATGGCCTCTCTGGACAGTCTTCAATCGCAGTTAGCCAATAAGAAAATTGCCGTTACGGACACTGCCGCCGTGGCTTCCGCCATTGCTGATCTGGGTAAAGTGAAAACAGATTTTAAAGCATGGGAAGAAAATCTGGTGACGGTTCCCGGCGTAGAGCATGAACACGAACATGAGCATAAAGAGGGGGATCATGAACATCACCACCACGAGCACAAAAAAGCTCCCGATGTTGCCCCTGAACAACACCTGGAAATCCAGAAAGAAATCAAGAAAAACATTGAGCAGATTCAAAGCGAACTGAAATCGGCTAAAAGTCAGGCCGAATCATTGCTGAAACAATAGTCTGAGAGTGGTAATATTGTTTGATTGTTTGATTGTTTGATTTGAAATAAACTTTATCAAATTTTTCAGACTCAATCAAAACAGCTTTAACTCATTAATACAAACGCTGATTCTATGGTTTTGCCATTGATTCAGCGTTTTTTCATTACATATCTTAGCTTCGCGGGAGCTATTTACTACTAACCGGATGGACGAGTTATATATGCAGCGAGCCCTGGAGCTGGCTCAGTTGGGACAAGGCTCCGTATCACCTAACCCGATGGTCGGTTGCGTGGTCGTTCATAAGGGCCGGATCATTGGAGAAGGATGGCATCAGAAATACGGACAGGCTCATGCGGAGGTAAATGCCCTGAATAGCGTTACCGAGCGTGAGTTATTACCAGAATCCACGGTTTATGTAACCCTGGAACCCTGCTCGCATTACGGCAAAACGCCCCCCTGTGCGGATCGGCTGATTCACGAAGGAGTTAAACGGGTAGTGATTTGTAATGATGATCCTAATCCACTGGTGGCGGGGCGGGGTATTCAGAAATTACGGGATGCCGGCATTGGGGTAACGACGGGTGTTCTGGCGTCGAAAGGACGATTCGTTAACCGACGATTTTTTACGTATTTTGAGCAAAACCGGCCTTATGTTATTCTGAAATGGGCGGAAACCTTCGATGGCTTTCTCGCCGGACCGGATTACCAGCCTCTACACATTTCCAATGCCCTGTCCAGAAGATTACTGCACAAATGGCGAACGCAGGAAGATGCCTTTCTGGTGGGCACGAACACAGTTCGTTATGACGATCCTCAACTGAATGTTCGACTCTGGAAAGGGAAAAACCCGGTTCGGGTTACGCTCGACCGAGCGTTGAGTTTACCTCCCACTGCTCAGTTTTTCGACGATTCTCAATCCACGCTCATTTACAGCACTTCCGAACGACAAGCCACGTCTGCTACGGAGTGGATTGTGCCCGAAGAATGGACTATTTCCTCGATCATAAAGGATCTTCGAACGCGTTCGATTCAAAGCCTGGTCGTGGAAGGGGGAACCCGATTACTTAACTCCTTCATCGCTGAAAATCTCTGGGATGAAATACGGGTTTTCCGCAGTTCCAATCGCATTCACGAAGGAATTCCGGCTCCCCTTTTTCCCGCCCAACCCGTCAGTCAGGAACTGTTACTGAAAGACGAGCTAAGGATTTATTTACAGGATTCTTTCAGGTAATGACTTTATAAAAAACCGGGATTAGCAGGCAGGATTTTCATTTTCCATCCGCCTAGATTGGTGTCCTCTCCAACTTCTTCCTTTAAAACTGGCTGGTCAGACATCAGATCAGGCGGGAGTTTCACTGCCTCCCAGCTATCTTTATTTCGAGCCAAGACGCCATAAATGGACGTCTCTACGTGAAAAGGAAAGAAGGAATTGACGGCACAGCACCCATCCCCGGGGTTGGTGTGCTCACTAACCCCTTTACAACTGGCTGGTCAGATAAGGCACAGAAAATGTGAACCCGGTTATTACCCCGGGTTATCACCCGGAGCTACGCAGATTGAACCCCGCTGGGGTTCTTACGCTCAGTTCCAAACAGCTTCCCCATCCCCGGAGTTGGTGTCCTCACCAACCCCTTGCTTTACAGCTGGCTGGTGAGACACCAGCCAGGGCGGGAAGGTAACCCGGTTATCACCCCGGATTAGCCTCCGGGGCTATCCAGCCGGGGACTACCCAGATTGAACCCCGCTGGGTTATAACTTTCATTTCCAAACAGCTTCCTTACCTTTATTGGTTTTGACTTTCAAACTCAAAACTCAAAACTCAAAACTCAAAACTCAAAACTCAAAACTCAAAACTCAAAACTCAAAACTCAAAACTCAAAACTCAAAACTCAAAACAGCAGCGGCGGCCGCTCAAAACTCTAACTATTCCAGATCTCCCAGGACTTCTCGGCCTGTAGTTCCAGCATTCGGTAGCCGTTGTGCGTGGCGGCACCCTGTTCGGCTCCTTTTTTCATGAATAAAGTTTGTTCCGGATTATACACCAGATCGTATAATAGATTTCGATCAGTCAGCCTTTCGTAGGGCAAATCCGGGCAGGCGTCTACGTTAGGGTATGTTCCCAGCGGTGTTGAATTAATGATCAGCTGATACTCTGACAACAGACCTTCATTTAAATCCGCATAAGTCATAAATTCCACGGAGTCCTTACGGGAAACGGTTTTATACACAATACCTAAATCTTCCAGGACTACCCGAACGGCTTTAGTGGCTCCTCCATCACCCAGAATCAGAGCTTTGTGAGGCTGCAAGCGTTGAAATGGCTCCCACTGCTCCAGAGATTGACGGAACCCCCAGTAATCAGAGTTATAGCCTTTCAAATCGCCATTAGGCAATACCTTGATTACATTCACGGCACCAATTCGCTCCGCCAGCGGGTCCAGTTCAGACAGAAAAGGTAATACAGCCTTTTTATGGGGAATGGTTACGTTTAATCCCTTCAGTTCAGGCCATTGGGCTAGTAACGCGGGCAGTCCATCGGCTTCGGGTAACTCGAAAAGCTCGTAAACGTGTGTTTCTGACAGCCCTTCCCGCTGAAATTTTTCAGTAAAATACCGTTTTGAAAACGAATGTCCCAGCGGATATCCGATCAGTGCGTAGAGGTTCATGATTCGTATAGGTTTGTAATTTCCGGCTAATAAAAAAGCGTAAAGACGAATGAAACATCCGGCCTTTACGCTTGAAATCAATGAATACTTAGGCAGCTTTCTTCGTCAGGAATTTTTCTTTCACGATACCCCAGAGAATGGGTAATACGGAAAGTCCAATGATTCCAAAAACTACAATTTCAAAGTTTTTCTTTACAAACTCCAGATTACCAAAGAAGTAGCCCAGCAGACTGATGCTGGTTACCCAAAGAACGGCTCCGGCTACACAGAAGAAAATATAACGACCGTACGTCATGCTACCGGCTCCGGCTACAAAGGGAGCAATGGTACGAACGATGGGTACGAAACGAGCAATGATGACGGTTTGTCCGCCGTATTTTGCATAATACTCTTCCGTTTTATAGAGATACTCCCGCTTGAAGAACAGAATCCGTTCGCGAGAACGAATGATACCCGAGAAATACTTTCCAATGAAGTAATTGACGTTGTCTCCCATCAGGGCGGCCACAATCAAGAGTGGAATAATGACCCAGACAGAGAGATCATTGGTATCGCGGGCCGCCAGGGCTCCGGCTGCAAAAAGCAGGGAGTCGCCGGGTAATAAAGGCATTACAATGAGGCCCGTTTCCACAAACACGATCAGGAATAGAATTCCATAAACCAATAATCCGTATTCCTGAATCCATACATCCAGGTAACGATCCAGGTGTAAAAGGAAGTCTATTAGTCCTTTAATAATTTCCATAAAGTTGAAAGACAGATGGTTGTAAAGTGTAGATTTAACAGTCTTTATCCAGATTGAGAAAATGGGAGAAGGTATCCCCGCGTAGGCCCAGACGGATCGTTTCTACGGAGATTACTTCATTGGGAGCAATGTTACCCAGGTTAACGTTGGCTCCCAGGAGTTGCACGAACCAGACCTGCTGAGCCTTTTGAGGAGCTTCCCAGATGACTTTTTCAGCGGGAACCTGCGTCAGAATTTCTTCTACCAGCCCCTGACGAACCTCACCCGAAGAACGGAATAAACCTACGTTACCGCCTTCCCGGGCTTCGCCAATGACCTTCCAGGCACCGGCGTCCAGTTCAGCGTTCATCAGCTGAATCCACTTATAAGGAGGAATGATTTTAGCTTCATCCTTCGATCCTACTTCCGAAAGCACCGTTACCTGTTTGGCCAGAGTGGCGATATACTGCAGTTTATCATCCTGATGCATATCAATGGAGCCATCCGAAACTTCCGCGTGTGACAAATCAAATTCGTCCAGCAGGCGACGGTAATCTTCAAACTGTCCCCGAATCACGAAGGCTTCAAACAAAGTTCCTCCAAAATAGACGGGAATTCCGGCCTCCTTGTAAACTTTCAATTTTTCTTTAAGCTTCGGAGTAACATATGAAGTAGCCCAGCCCAGCTTTACAATGTCTACATGGTCGGCAGCTATATCCAGAAAATCTTCTGCTTGTCTGATACTTAACCCTTTATCCATAGCCATAGTCAGGCCATGCGTGCGGGGCTTTTGGGTGCGGTCAGGAATTTGATTCAAATGGTAATTCATACGGCAAAGATTGCTTTCACGAGAAAGTGCAAAAGTAGCCTTGTCCAAGGGATTGACAAGTAAACATGAATAAATCTGTAGAAATGTTTTTCGGGTTGTCCCTGTACTTAACCCCGAATGGGCCTTAGAGTTTCAGAAAAGTTATTCTTTAACATTCCTACGGATGCGGATATATTAAAGAAATTCAAAGACCAGTTTTTGATGGAATCACTGGCAACCCATCCAATCTTCCGCCTGAAAACTCTTACTAAAGGTTACGGTATTCAGCCTTATTCTGAAGGCTAAAGCAAAGGGCTGTTATTAATCATCTGGTAATCAATAGGCTTTGAGGATAAAATCTACTCAACACTTCTCCCTTTTTTCCTCAAACCTCCCCATTTGTACGATTGGAATATTCTTTTCTCTACGAAATGTACAACTCACGTAAAAATAGTCATGAAAAAGAACATAATTGTACTCTCAACTGCCCTGGCATTAGCCGGACTTAGTGCCTGTCAAAGCACCCGTTCTACTCCTTCCGGAGATCGTCGGATGGACTCATTATCCACTGCTTCCACGCAGATGAATAATAGTAGTAATTACAGTACCCAGCCCGGTTCCAGCACTGCCGCGACCATGAATACGGGAGTAGTGGAACAAACGGGTATGACTCCAAACAACTCCTTTGCTCGTTCAGACAATCGGGATCGTAATACTACTACGGCTCAGCCGAATGTAAATAGTCCAAGCACTTCAGCGGCGGCGAACACGGTTTCCGGTAAACCCGAAATGAGTCCGCAGAGCGTAGTGGCTAAAGAATCTGCCCCAACGGTGAACAGCTACCTGAGCCAATCTTCACGATCGGGCAATACTTCCGGTAAATCTCTGCCCAACAATCCTGAAAATAGTGTAGCTATGCCTGTAGCGGACTCCTTACAGCGAGAACAGGCCATGACTACACCAGGTCAGCGAAACGGAGTAAACGCGACGGAAGCCATGACGGCTACGAACATTAATACGGAAAAATCAATCGTTAATTCCGCGGGTAACTCCAAGGACTTAATGAATCGGGTGAGTATGCAGCTGGATATGGTGGATCGGGAATTGAAAAACTCGCCTTCTCAGGCTAAAAAAACCGAGTTAAATAAAAAACGCCAGACCCTGGTAAGTGCTCTCAATAAGCTTCAGGAAGTAGAGAAAACACTCTCGGAAATGGAAACTCGTCCGATGACCACGAAAGAGTAGAGGTATCTTTTGAATACTTAAGGCTTTCATCGACGGATTCATCTTGGATGTAAGTCTTAAGTATTTGTCCATTTAATAAAAGAATTTTTATTATTCATAATCGCAATTATTATCTTTTTATCAGAAAATAATCCCTTTATACGAAATAAAATTCTTTTAAAACATATTTTATCATTATATTATTTTGATAATTAACATATATTTAAAATAACTACCATTATTCTATTGAGTAGAATAGTGAGGAATATTTAATGAAATTTATCTATTTTTGTATTGTTCGGACGTTTAACGGCGTCTGAATGTCTGGTTGGATTTGAGAGTGATCTCAATTCAATCCAAAACAGACAAAGGTTGAAGGTTGAACGTTATTGGGCAGTGGCTTTGCAACTGCCCAATTTTTTTAATCTAAAATCTCAATTATCAGTTATTGCACCGTTATGAAGATTTTGTTGATTCTGAGTCACTTACTTACGCTTGGCTTTACTAATCCGCCCAAACAGGAACCACTCGCCATCACTGTTACCAGCCTGAAAAACACCCGTGCTCCACTCATGATTGCGGTTTTTCGCAAGGGCGACGCGTTTTTGAAGACGCCTTTCAAGAGTTATACTCTGGAACCCAACGGTGGCTCTTCTCCTACTCTTTTCGCCGACGACCTGCCTTACGGTGAATACGCGGTAGCCATTTTTCAGGATGAAAATCAGGATGGCAAGCTGAATACCAATTTTCTGGGGATTCCCAAAGAGCCTTACTGCTTTTCAAAAAATTACCGGCCTCGGGTCAAATCACCCAAATACGAGGACTGCAGGTTTACCTACTCTGCTCAGGAGAATCATTTGTATCTGCAGCTCTTATAGGGATCAGCCTTTTTCCGTTGACTCCCGCGGGCCATCATTCTTCTTTTGTGTACCTTCGTTACTATGAACTACTACGAACTACAGCTCCACGTTTCACCCGGCTTTACGGACATTTTCGTGGCTGAATTGTCAGAAATTGGTTTCGATTCTTTTGTGGAAGAAGAGAATTATCTACTCGCCTATATTCCCGAAGAAGGCTTTCACCCCGAACCGATTCAGGAAATTCTTCAGCGGTACGAAGCCATCACCGGAACGCTGGACTATTCGATCAAATTCATTGAAAAAGAAAACTGGAACGCCGAGTGGGAAAAAAATTATCCTCCCATCGACGTTGAGGGCCGCGTATTGGTGCGGGCCAGCTTCCACGAAATGGATGCCTCCAGCTACGAATATGAGATTGTGATTAACCCTAAGATGTCCTTCGGGACCGGGCACCACGAAACGACCTGGATGATGCTGGCCCACCAGCTGGAAATCGGGCAGGAAGATAAACACGTACTTGATGTAGGATCGGGTACGGGCATTCTGGCGATCATGGCGGGTTTACGCGGGGCCTCTTACGTATCGGCCTTTGATATTGAAGACTGGGCTACTGAAAATGCCATTGAGAACGTAGGCCTTAATCACCTCAACGACATTGTCAAGGTACGGCAGGGTACGATTGAAGACGAACCGGCGGCTTTGTACGACGTGGTGCTGGCGAATATCAACCGCAATATTCTTCTGCGGGAAATTCCCATGTATAAAGAATTCATGAAACCCGGCGGTTTGCTGGTAGTGAGTGGATTTTATGAGCAGGATTTGCCCGAAATTGAAACAGTAGCTCAATCTGCCGGACTGGAACTGATCGTTACTAAAACGCGGAATGGCTGGGCTGCCGCCCGTTTTTCGTACGCGATCTAACCGGATCAACTACGCATGAATAGGTATGAAAAGCTTCAATGATCAGAATTGAAGCTTTTTTTATGCATTTTCTGGCGAAAACCCTCCCCTTTCTCGTTTAACAAAAGAATAGGATTCCGGAACAGAAAAGTAGTTTTACTGTTCCTACTCATATTGGTAGCCAACCCTTTAGTCTTATGCGATTAGCACTACTTTTTGTTTTTTGTCTGACTCTGCAAGTGACGTTTGCCCAGCAGATCAAGTTTTCAGATCAGCCCGAATCCTTTGCTCAGGAAGTCCAAACCGTAACCACTGGTTTTGGACAAACGCAGCTGGGGGCCGATTTCAATGCGGTCTGGGCTAACCTGGCTTCTGATCAGAAAACCCAGGTCATGGCGATCACCAGGGCCATGATTGCAAAAAACATGAAGCAACCGCCCTATTTGTTACCCTGGTTTCAGGCTCTGACGGGAGCGGTACAAACGCAGGGAATGAAAGGAACAGATTTGACTAATTTCCTGACGGTCACTGAAAAAACTTTTAAATCCAGCGACAGCAAAGGATATCTTAATTATCTGAATTTCAGCCGCCTGTTCTTAACGTCCAGGCAGCTTTTCACTTCAAATTTTAGTAAGCTCTATACTTCCGGCGGTACGTTCAGCTTCCGCTTCATTGATCAGCCTCTGGACTACCGGACTTCCAAAACGGAAGAAGCCAAATCCATAACCGCTCCCGATCATAAATCCGCCGACGAACCTACCGATGATGGATGGGGAAATAATTCCAGCTGGGATGATTCCAGCTGGGACACGCCCGTGGCCGTTACCGAAACAGTGAAGGCCCTTCCTCAGCCCCAGACGCTGGCGGCCGGTCCTTTGCTGGATTTACAGGACGCTTCCTTTTCGATGGTTACGGCTCAGGATTCGTTCGTGGTTGATAAGGCTACCCTGACGTTAGGTATCAAAGAAGGCTTGTTATACGGAAAATCAGGGAGTTACACCTGGAATCTCGGAGAACTACAGCAGGCTTCAGTTGATCTGAAGTCTTATAAAATGCTGGTGAAGACTCCGCGATTATTTGCGGATGAAGCTACCCTTACGTATAAAGAACGGCTCAATACTCCGGTGAAAGGAAACTTCCGTTTTGAAAGCCGTAAACGCCCCGCCAATGCTCCGGTTACGCAACCTCAGTTTCAGTCAGAAGACGCGGACGTAGAAATCAAAAACTTAGGAAAAGACCTGAGTTATCGCGGCGGCTTTGCTCTCATTGGGCCGAAAGCGTACGGAGCGGCTGCTAATGGCAAGCGGGCCGTGATCACCGTTCAGCAGGATGGTCAGGTAGCTTTCAGAGCTCAGAGTAAGGGGTTTGAACTCAGCGATTCCCTCATTTACAGCCCGGCGGTTCAATTCACGGGTTATTACCCCACCGGCGATACGCTGACGCACCCGTCCATTCGCATGACGTACAACACGCAGACCAAGCAACTGCGGCTGGCTCGTCAGGAACGCGGCGGGTATCGCAGTGCCTCTTTTAGCGATGGTTACCACGGCTTTGCCATCCGGGCCGATGCCGCTAAATGGAGCCTGCCCAGTAAACACCTGGAATTTGATATCGTTTCGGGTCAGAATGCTGTCCCTGCCCGCTTTGAATCCGTTGATTATTATGAATCGACGCAATACGAAAAACTAACCAGCCCGCAGGGTTTTCACCCGGTTACGATTCTGGCCAACTGTCTCAAACAGAAAGGGGTTTCAGCCATTACGGTGGATGAGCTGGCCGCTCACTACAGACGCGACGGGAAACTCATGCGGGATGCCCTGATTCCTCCCATTGAGCAGGGCTTTATTGATTACAATCCCGACACGGATCAGGTACGGTTAAGCTCAAAAGGGCAGCATTACCTGCAAGTGGCCCTGGCGAAGAAGGATTTTGATAACCTGGCTATTCTTTCCATTCAGGCGGGTTCGGATCGCGACAGCCTGGCCAATGCTTCCATCAATTTTAAGGATAACTATCTGACTATCCGCGGCGTAGCTCCCTTCAAAGTGAGCGATTCGCTGAAAATATACATTCGGCCCGCGGATAAAGTCGTTCGGGTGGGTAAGAATCGTTCGTTTCTGTTCAACGGAGAAATGAAGCTGGATAACTTCCGTTTCAAGGGCCGTGACCTGAATTTCAACTACGAGCAATTTTACGTTAACCTGGACAAGCTGGACACGGTTACCTTCATTCCCCAGCAAATGAAGGGCAAGAAAAACTCGAAAGAAATCGGACAGGATCTGAAATACGGTTCGGGGAAGCTGTACCTCGGTAAGCCTAACAATAAATCCGGCAAGAAGCCCAGTGCTCCGCGACTGGTGGTGCAGGATGGAGTCAATATTTATTTCGATGATACTACCCGGCTCGCCGGAGCCTACAACCGTAAGGTGTACTTTAAGATTCCAAAAATTGATCAGGATAGTCTGACCAGTAAAGACATTGAATTTCTGGGCACCTTCTATTCCGACGGCGTACTTCCCCCGATTCAGACCAAGCTCATTACGATGCCCGACAATTCCCTCGGCTTCACGTATAAAGTCCCCGAAGCGGGCCTGAAACTGTACGAAGGCAAAGGCAACCTGAAAGTAACCGGAACGCTGACGATGGATAATGAGGGCCTGAAAGCAGATGGGGTATTAAGCACCTTAACTACCTCCCTCGAAGCCAAACAGATCATTTTAACGCCCGATTCGGTCGTGAGTATGAACGGAACTTCGGGACGAATCAAAGAAGGAATTGTTGGAAAAGCGTACTTCCCGGAAGTCGCCTTTAAATCCTACGAAGTAAAGTGGTTACCCAAAAAAGATAGTCTGATTATTAAGGACAAAGAAAGCTCACTGGACTTCTACAGTGGCAGTTCGCAACTGAAAGGAAGTCTGCTGGTCCGTTCAACGGGATTGTACGGCGAAGGTGTCATGAAGCGGAAAGATTCAGAAATCAGTTCGAAGGATTTCTCATTCAACAAAAACCAGTTCATTGCCCAGCGTTCACAAATTCAGATTGGCAGTGCAGACAAGCCGGCTCTGTTGGGTCGCATGGTCGATGTCACCTTCAATACGGCGGCTCAGAATGCAATCATCCAGACGCCCAAAAACGCCACCCTGGAAGATTCTTCGAGCCTATTCTTCCCCTATGCGGCCTATACCACCACCATTAACCGGGCCGACTGGGACATTGCCAAGAAGACGATTTCGATGAAAGGTAATGTCCGTAACTCCACCTTTATTTCTACGAATCCCTCTCAGGAAGGGCTGGCCTTTAATGGAGCCGAAGCCCTCTACGAGATTGATAAAATGACGCTCAATATCAAAGGCGTGCCTTACATCAAATCGGCGGATGCGAAAATTATTCCTAATAAGGGGCTGGTGTCCATCAAGCAGGATGCCGAAATGATTCCGCTGAAAAAAGCCCGCGTTGTGGCGGATACCGTCAATGAATACCACCAGTTGTCCGACGGTAACATTCAGATTCTTTCGGTCAAGAAATTTGAAGGAGATGCGATTTACCAGTATGTCCGTTCAAAGGGTGATACCACGAAACTGAAAATTGATGCGTTTGAATTCCGGGAAACTACCCTGGGTCAGGCCGTAGCTTCTACTAAATCGAGCCGTAAGAATAAGAGTGAAAACGCCAGCCCGAACATTAGCTACGGAACGGTTGCCCGGTCGGGCGTTAGTGAGGATAATAACTTTTTATTAACCCCGCGTCTGGCTTATAAAGGCGACATTACCATGGTAGCTGCCAACCCGGGCCTCACGTTCAAAGGGGCCATTCAAACGCGGTTGAAGAGTAAAATAGCCGAGCCTGCCTGGATTCCCTTCGAAGGCTCAACAGGCGACAGTCTGAGTTTAAGTGTGGATGGCCTGAAAGCAGAAGATGGCCAGACTCCCCTGTTTACGGGTCTGCACTTTGGTGGCGAAGGCTTGTACCTGAGTTTTCTCTCCCCCAAAGTCAATCCACAGGATGCTGATCTTTTCACGGCCAGCGGACGTTTGCGGGATGATGTAAAAACCAATCAGTTAACTGTTGCCAGCGATGCCAGAGCTCACGACGAAACCCTAGAAGGTCCAAAATATGTACTGGACGACCGTAAAAAAGTCATCACGTTTGAAGGGCCCATTCAGCTCTTTTCTCCGGCTTCGGTCGCTCAGTCGGCGGGGTATGCCCGACTCGTTCCTGACTCGGCGAAATACCTCTTCAATACCCTATTCGTGCTGAACACTTCCGTTCCGACGGCAGTGATGAACATTGCGGGCGATAAGATCGTCAAAACCAATCTGGACGAGAAAGTCAGCGAAGAAGCCGCAGAGCCGGATTTTGATCGTCTGTTATTAAAAATTGCCAACGTTGCCGGAGGAAAAGTAGCGGAACAATTCAGTCAGAAATCGACCAATGGAGCCAATGTTCCCCTGCCTTCCGTATCGCCCAAGTTTGCCACTACGGCCGTATTATCAAATCTGAGCATGCGGTATAACCCCGAAAATCAGGCCTTTCACAGCGTTGGTAAAATAGGGGTTTCCAACCTGGGAACTACGGACATCAACGGCCAGTTTGACGGAGCCCTGGAAATCCGGAAAAATCCCGGTGGGCCTGATGATCTGTTCTTTTATCTGGAAGTAACTCCCGATGTCTGGTATTACCTGGCTTCCGTACAGGGAAGCACGGAAATCTTCAGCTCCGATCAGGATTTTAACGGACAATTACAGGCGAAAACGGGTAAGGATAATAAAGTCAGAATGGCATCGGAAGAGGATAAAAACAATTTCGTGGACCGTTTCAGTACGATGTATCGTCCCCGTTCGAGTAATCAGCCCCGCAAACCAAAGCCAGTGGTAGCTGTTCAGCCCAAAGAAGAAAAAGCAACTCCTGCCGAAGTAACGGAACAGGTTACCAAAGAGAAACCCGGAACTGCCGCCAAAGAAACAAGCCGTGAAGAAACACTGGCGGAAGAATCGGCCGATCAGCCCCTGGAAGAGATTCTGGACGATTCGAAGAGTAAAAAGTCCAAATCAAAAGATAAAAAGACAGTGGTGAAAGCTCCGGTGAAGAAGCCCGTTGCCAGTGATTCAACCAAAACGAAAAAAATCACTTCGTTATCGGAAACGGAAGAGGTGGCTCCCGTGAAAAAACCAGCCGAAAAGAAAACAGGATTCTAATTCAAAATTGAAAAGACGGGCAAAACCCGTCTTTTCTTATAGTTAAATAGTAAACGGTTCGTTTCTATATTTACAGGCTTCAAATCCTCTTTACCTTATGAATGTTATTGTTACCGGAGCCGCTCAGGGAATTGGTTTCGAAATTTGTCGCCAAATGGCCCTTCGCGGAGCGTCCGTTCTGCTGAATGACCTTGATGAAGAGCAGGCTCAGCAGGCAGCCGACCGGATTCAGGCTGAAGGTGGACGTTGCCAAGCCCTGGCCGGGGACGCGGCCAACGTAGATTTTATTAAAACGATGGTTCAAACGGCGGTCTCCTGGTTTGGTTCGCTGGATGTGCTCGTTGCCAACGCGGGTATTACCACGTTTGGCGATTTTTTCGACTATCAACCGGAATCGCTTCAGAAACTACTGGATCTCAACATCCGGGGTAATTTTTTTCTGACGCAACAGGCCGCTATACAAATGCGAAAACAGGGACAGGGCGGACGAATTCTCCTGATGTCTTCCGTTACGGGTCAGCAGGCTCATGCTTATCTGGCGGCGTATGGCATGACCAAGGCCGCTCTGCAAATGCTGGCCAAGTCGCTGGTAGCCGAGCTATCTCCGCATCGCATTACCATTAACTGCGTAGCTCCCGGAGCTACCTTAACCGAGCGAACGCTCGACGATCCGGACTATACCTCCACCTGGTCCCGGATTACCCCGCTGGGAAAACCCGCCACGGTTGCTGACATCGCTGCTGCCGTACGGTTTCTGACCTCCCCCGAAGCCGGGCACATTACGGGCCAGACCCTCGTGGTGGATGGGGGCTGGACCAGTCTTAGCCCCTCTCCGTACTAACACGCTTCGGCATTGTCTTTTTAGAATCGCTTATCATTAACGTATCTATTTAATCTATGCAATTTGTCTTAAAGCAATTTCACGACCTCACTGTCCAGGAATTATATGAAATTTTAGCACTTCGGTCCGAAGTGTTCGTAGTAGAACAAAACTGCCCTTATCAGGACATCGATGGGAACGATCCCCAGGCCTGGCATTGCATGGGTAAGGATGACGAAACCGGAAAACTCATTGCTTACACCCGCCTGTTTGACCGGGATGTCTGCTTTAAAGGCTATACGGCGATTGGCCGGGTGGTTACTTCGCCCGCCGTTCGCAGCTCAGGATTAGGAAAGCGACTGATGGAAGCCTCCATTGCCTACTGCCGCCGGCTTTTTGGACCGCACATGATTAAAATCGGAGCTCAGACTCATTTATTGAAATTCTACAATTCCCTCGGTTTTCTTTCTACCGGAACGGAATACATGGAAGACGGCATTCCGCATACGTACATGACGTATCAGCACCATTCGAAGATTTCGTAAGTAACTGATTAGTAACCGTAACCTGATTAAGTTCAGGTTACGGTTACTAACTGTTCCTATAAAAAGTTAATACTTAAAAAACTGGGATTATCTTCCTCTTCTTTATAGCGATACATTCCTATAATCCATTCGATTTTCTGAGGAGTCCACTTTTCACCGTAGCGTTCTACGACTTTCCACGAAGAGCGGGTTTTCAGGAGCGTTACCAGCTGATCATCGAGTTCTTTTGTAAAACCAGAGATTACCTCCACCTTTTCTACGTCCTGCTTTTCGTTTAAAATCAGCTTATACAGGCCATAATCCTGATCTATCGGTAAGCCCCTGAACGCTTTTAAGGAATCATACAGCATTCCTGCTTCATGAACCGTAGCGGTGTAGTGAGAAGCGATGCTTACCTTAGCTAACGTCCTGAGCACTTCAAGTTCTATGGCCACTGAGGTTCGGTACTTAGTGGCTGCCCGGTCGTTTCCCCAGTTTTCGGAAGGTTCTGCTGCCCGGGAGCCTGAACACGGTTCCACAAAATAATTTCCTTCTTCATTCTTCGAAGCAAAGATTATCCATACGGAGCCCTCTTCTATGTCCATATCACAACTGGTTCTGAACTTCCGCCCGTTGTTTCCCCAGATATCGATTTCGTTTAGTGGGGTTCCCTTGAATAGTTCCAACACCTGAACAGTCATCGGATACGTGCTGGCGGAATCATTCCGGTGAGGCTTTTTCTTCACCATCTGCACTTTAGCTACCAAATCGAAGTATTGAAATCCTTCTGTAGGACCAGGAGTCGCACAATCGCAGGAAAAGGCCGGAATACTTAAGAGCAGAAAGAGTATAATTTTCATAGGTTCAGGCAGGTTTGATTGGTTTAGCTATAAATCAACAAAAAAATCCCGAAAGCAGAGCTTCCGGGATTCCGGTTTGCACACAAAATATGCTTATTCAGCAGAGGCAGTAACCTGAATTTTTTGTGTATTCGTAAACGTACGGCCGTAGGCATCCTTAGCCCGTACTTCAATGGTATGATCTCCTTCCGCCATATTGCCGGGCAAAGCAGCCTTCCATAAGTGCGTGCAGGGAACGGGATTAGACGGACGCGTGCCCTTCAGAGGTTCGGTGGCCTCATCCCAGCGTAAACGGGTTTTCAACATGGCTGGATCGGGTTCAGCTACCTGATTCATGGCTTTCCAGCTTCCATTATCCAGACGGTATTCCAGCTGATCTTTTTCGCTTCCCTGGAAGAAATTGGCATAAACTTCCCCCCTGGCCGACTGACGACGGGCAATCACTTTCGGAGCGTGAATGCCTATCTTGTACGTTTCCGGCTGACCCGCTACCCGGTAATCAAAGGCATATTCGTTCCCTTTGAAAGACAAAAAGACATAGCCTTTCGGAGTGCCATCCCGCATCATCGAAACGGGTACGCCCTGCTCGTTCATCTCGCCGGAATACCAGTCACCCGAAGTCGTTCCTACGTTATACTCGTGGTGTGGCGTTTCGCGGCTGAATCCTTCTTCCTTACCAAAGAAATGGTGCAGCTGGAAGTGCGTGTGAGCCGACAGAGACAGCGTATGCGGAAAGTCCTTCAGAGCATTGAACATCCGCTGACGATCCTCCTGGCGGAATTCTTCGAACGGAGGAATGTGGTAACAGAAAACAATCAGCTTCTCCCTGGGTACCAGTTTCAGATCATTTTCAATGAAATCCAGCTGATCGGGACGCAAACCTCCCTGGTATCCTTTTCCGTCACGGGGATCGGGATAGAGAATGTTATCCAGAACCACGAAATGAACATCCCCGCTGTTGAAAGCGAAGTTGTTCGGCCCAAACGCGGCTTCGAAACTTTCGTCGGACAGGCTATCCGCTTCTACATCGTAATTCATGTCATGGTTACCCATCACATGAAACCAGGGCAGGCCCAGCTGCTGAATGGCTTTTTTATAGGAAGGGTACAGGTCGGGATTATCCCCCACTTCGTCACCCATGCTTATCCCGAATCGGACGCCATCTGTTTTGGTCTTTACCTCGTCAATGATCCCTTTCCGGAAAAAGCTTACCTGCTCTTCGGAATACACCTGAGGATCTCCGAACACCAGAATTTTAAACTCCGCAGGCTCTGCCTGTTTGATTAACGCAAAATCTACCGACTTTGGAATTTCTCCCGTTGCGGCCACCCCGGCAAACTTGGTTTTGGGTGATCCCTGGGGCTTATGATGGCGGTAGAACTGCGGCAGATTAAACTCATTCAGGGGAAGGCGATATCCGGAGGGCTTGATGACAAAAATCGTCTGATCCTGCCCCAATGGTAACTCGTATCTGCCCTGAGCATCCGTTAGTACTACTTCTCGGCCATTAGAAACGGCCACTTTCGCCAGCCCAGCCTCTTTTTTATCTTTTTTACCATTGCCATTGAGGTCTTCATAGACCAAGCCTTTTACCTGGCCCTGGCCCAGCACTGAACCACATAACAGCGTACCGATTCCGCACGCAATCAGTCGATTTAACATAAAATTTTATTCAGAATTCAGAGGAAATGATTATTCAATCCAGTCTTCTTCATCAGCGATGAAGTCATATTCTTCGAGCAGAAATTCCATCATTTCTTCGAAAATAGCGTCCAGAACGCCCGACTGGGCGGGCCTGGAATCATACCAGCGAATGATTGATTTTTCGGAAAGTACCGGCTGATCTTCATCGTTTTTCTCAACACGAATCAGAAAGGAGGGCTGATCTGTATGCAGAACGAAATCTTCGTCTGAGTCAGCAGGCATGGATAAAAGAAACTTGGGAAGCATGGCGTAAGAATGCATGTGTTTACACGGCAAAGTTGAAGCTTTCTACCAGGCTTAACCAAGTTATTTTTTCGTTAAGCGGCTTCATAATCTGTTAATATCGAATTACTTCCAGAACAGGTACACCCAAAAAAATACCCCGGTTTATGGTCCGGGGCGATGAATTATCATCTTCTGAAATCTTCACAACGCTCCCGCCGTGGTTGGTGTCCTCTCCAACCACTTCACTGCCACCGTGGTTGGTGTCCTCACCAACCACTTTACAGGTAATGGCTGGTAAGCCCGAACGGTAGAAAGGTATGAAACCTTTAAAACTCCACGACGATCCCTACCGAAGCATAATTAATCCAGTTGAAGGTGTAGACCCGATCAACGTCTGCCCCGCCTTCTACCATACGATAGCCCAGCTTCAGATTGGCCTGTTCGCCTAAGGCATAGGTAATGCCCGCAAAAATATCTTCGGCCCGTCCCTGTTTTGACCCTAAGGCGTCGCCTTCCACCAGCAGTCCCCAGCGTTCCGTGGGTTTCCAGCCGGCGTAGAAGTTAATGAGTGGCACAAAGCCAAAATTGTCGAAATAGGTATCCTGGCTTTCGTTGGTAAACTGAATTTTGGCATCCCGGATTTTTGCGGTAACCCCCGCTCCAACCCGCCAATGCTCATTCGCTACAAAATCATACCGATACGTTAGTCGATAGGAGTTGAATTTATAGTCAACGGTAGTCGGCGTATTGGCCGCAAAAACCACGTTATTAAAGCGGACATCCTGAGCGAAATTTCCATTGTACCGAATGGTCAAGGGGGCGTACAGGGCCGAAATATGATGCCGGTTGTTGATGATATAGTCCGCCCGTAAACGGAAAAAGACTTTGGGTTTTACCGACAGTTCCTGGGCAAGATCCACCAATGTTCCTCCCTGATTGGGAATGCGAACTTTGTTATAACTGGTTCCTAAAACCAGTCCGGATTCCACATCCAGACGAATCTGGGCCTGTGCTTTTCCCAGCCCTAAAGCAAGCAGAGCGAGCAAATAGATTTTTTTCATGACTTGAAGTATTGACAGGTGAATCGATACCTTCGCTTTCTAAAAAACTTTAGCCAGCTCATATTTCATAGCCTCGCAGAACGAATCAGCCCTGAAAATGATTGATATGGTTTAAAAAGAAGAAAGTGGAAACCTCTCCCCAAAGGTTTTCGTACATTATTATCTGACCGTTCCCAACAATATGCAGTACTCGGATGTGCTTTATGGTTCTTATGAAATTGATGGCGTTTGCGAAAGTATTATTCAGAGCAACCTCTTTCAAAGACTACGAACCATTCATCAGGGCGGAGCTAATTTCCTGATCGACCAACGCCTGCATCATACCCGACTGGAACATTCCATCGGCGTCATGCTGCTGGTCAAACGATTGGGAGGAGATGAACGGGAACAGGTAGCGGCCCTTTTGCACGATATTTCTCATACGGCTTTTTCGCACATCGTTGATTATGTACTGGACATCAGGGAAGAAAATTTCCATGAACAGTGGTACGAAACCTTTGTCCGGTATCCCGAAATCTCCTCCATTCTCGAAGCTCACGGATACACTTCGCAGCAATTCATTGATGGATCTTTCCCCTTGCTGGAACAACCTCTTCCGCAGTTATGTGCTGACCGCGTTGACTACACGTTACGGGATCTTTTCCACGCGGAGTTGATTACCCTCGCTGAAATTCAGTTCTTTCTGTCTCATCTGACTGTTCATAAAGGTCGAATGGTGGCTACCTCCCGCCAGGCCGCTCTGTGGATTCAAAATCAGTATCAAGTTCTGAATGATGCCTATTTTCACAAAAAGGAATATCTTTTTGCAAACCAGAAATTTGCTGAATTATTAAAAGAAGGCCTGAGCCGTAAATTACTCCTGGAAAGCGATTTCTTTCAGGATGACCGTCACATCATCAACCTCATTGAGTTTGATATGTACGCCAAGTTAAAACTGGAAAGAATCAGAAACATGAGCGATTTCGATCCGGCGGTACCCAGCACCATTATTATTAAAAAGAGAACGCTGGATCCGGAAGTATGGCAAAAGAATAAAGCCATTCCTCTCAGTCTGCTCAAGTAAGGGTCTTATAGTCCGGTAGTAGTGAAAGTTAACGTAGTCGTATAATTTCCGGCGGGTTCGAGAAAGTCTACCCCACCCGAAGCCCGATAGGTCAAATTAGCGACTATATTCAGATTTAACAGGGACAGTGCCCCGGAAATCAGGGTCTGATTGGCCGTGCTTAATACCAGATTCGTGCTTCCCGTCAGCAGGTTCACTCCTGTCCCCGTAAAAGAAGTAGCCCCCAGCGATATTCTTCCGATGGGGATGGTAAAGCTTCCATTTTGTAAGTTACCCGCGGCCCTTACCTGGATCGTCCAGAGCACGCCCGCTATGCCAGATATCGTAAGGGTCGGGTGAGTAATCGTCACGCCATTTCTGTAATGCTCAACGGTAAGAAATTCAAGGGCTTGAGGAGGCGTGACGATGATGGCAAGAGCAAATCTGCTTTCTTCGTTCCGGACGGGTTCCCGGGCATCGGCCCAAAGCTCCTGGGCGACCGCTGAAAAGCTACCTAACCATAAAAGTACCCACAGGAAATGCTTTTTCATTAGTCGATTTTCATTTCAATTTCCACCACCTGTAACGATAAGTCGGGCCCATTATCGGCAATGGCTGAGATCAGGTATTTGCCGGGCTTCAGTTGTTCAGGAAGGTCCGCCGCTACCCAATACGCTTCACCCGGCAGGGAATTGAAAGGGACGGCCTCCAGCTTGATTTCCTCATCCGTATCCGTATTCATTAATTCCAGCCTCAGAAAGCTCTCCATGGGTAGTTCCCCGTCATTTTTAATCCAGACTCTTACTTTACGTTTGCCTTCTTTTTTAAGGTACGATATATCGGTAAGCTGAATGGATCTTTTCTGTAACGCAGTAGGTATAATATACGCATGAACCCCCAGCTGAATCCTGATAATAAATCCTGATTTTTGTAAGGCCTGAGCGGCCAGCTCCTGCTCATTGGTCTGTGTCAGAAAGATCATGGCATTTCTGAGCCTATTCTGATCGCCCTGCGGCATTTTAAGAGTCGTTAATACCTGGCCTTCCTGTTTAGGGAGTAAGGTAATAAACTCAGGATTAAAACTTAAATAAGGGCAGGCTGAATTCTCTCGCGTAGCCGCTTTATAGTATTGTTTTTCTCCCAGCGTATCTCTTTTCCAGTCGGCACAACTCAGTTGCATGACAATCGTTTTCTCTGAGGGATTACCTACCCGAATGAGAGCCGTTTGCGTACTCCCCTCGCGTTCCGGAAAGAACAATCGTACCGGACTTACCTGCATTCCAGTCTGAGCTTTAGCGATACCAACAGCACTTAATAGTAAGACATACACCAGTGCATACCTCGTAATCATATCCCTTAGTTATTAGCGGATTCTATAAAGATAAAAGGGCCCACTGGAAACCAATGAACCCGTCGATACCTGGCAGGTGGGTAGTTATATTTGATTAAGGTACAGTTGCTGTATACGTCAATGTGGTGGTATAAGTTCCGGCTGCCTTTGCAAAATCCGAGTCGTTTGCAGCAGTTGAATACAGCATATTAAAACTCTTCGCAATTCCGGCGGGTGCGGCAGCTATTAAATTCTGATCAGTACTGGATAAAGCAACCGTATTGGCAGTTCCTCCAATAGCCGCGGCATTAGCGACTGAAACAGAAATCTTATTCACGGGAATAACGTCCGTATTCCCCGACTCAGAACTGGTCAGGTTCGTACCTCCGGCTCTTACCTTAAGTGTAAACGCACGGTTACTGGTGACCGTTAACTGGGCAGGCAAGGTTGCGGATACTCCTGTCTGGTAAGAAGCCGCATCCGTGAAATTAAGATTAACTACAGTCGTGTTAACCGTTAGCAATAATACGTCAACGATTCTGACATTTAATGTAGCAGTTCCCGTCGAGTTCGCCTGAGCCTGGGCTTTGGAAGCAAAGAAAACCGAAAACAAGAAGGTAGTACAAAATACGCATACTACTTTCCAATGGCGGTTAGAAAAGTTTTTCATCTGTGGTGGATTTTTTTGTTAAAGTATTTTACTTTGGTACCAGGTATTGACTCCGTAAGAATAAATAATAAATCCAACTCCGCCTAATGATTTATCGAATTTTTTACTTGATACTCATCGGTTTACCTGTTTTCGGCCAGCAGCGTTCGGCAGAAATACTTAAGGCCAGATTGACAAAAGATAGCCTGATTTGCGAATTGGGAAGCACTTTTTCAAACCGACTACTAATCCAGAATACCACTAACCATGCCATATATACGCATATTGAGTTTAAACACTCAAAAGATCTTCACCCGATCAGTTCCTTACCTTCACGTGTTCAAATTAATGCCCGAGAAATAGCCAGTATCCCCGTCAAATTTCTTGTCCAGTCTACGGCCACCCAGCGTGTTGTAAAGGTAGACGTACGTATAACTATGAAAGGAGATTCTTTGAAGCAGTCTACTAATACTACTAGTTTGATTTATTTAAAAAATAGAAACGACTACTGGCAGATTACCACAGATCAAGACCAGCCTCAGTTTACTTCCGAATCGGAGGGATTAAAAGTACCAGTACGTATCAAAAATCCTTCTTTTAATACAGAACAGGTAAAACTGGATCTGGCATCTTTTCCAGAAGGGTTTGAGATGGATAATAGAAACCAGATTATATCCTTATCACCCCGGGCAGATACTACTATTTTCGTTCAATGTCGTGCCAATAACCGGCTAAACCGGAACGCTAATTATAACCTTACCCTCTGGCTTAAAGATCAGAAGGATCAGATCATGAGTACTCTATTAGTAAGGCCTGTTTTTCTCAGCCATACCAGACGTTATATTCATGTTGACAAAATGGGATTATACCCAAATATGATTCAGCTTTCATACGCTCGACTGGGCCCTGCTATATCCACCTATGAAAGTTTAGTAGCAGGCGAAGAAGAAATTAAAAATGGACGACTTAGATACGCTGCCCATTATCTCAATTATCAACCCATTCAAAAACATGAATTAAGAAATACTTTTATAGAGCTTCAACGGAATAATTTCTCTACCCGGATTGGAAATATTAATGAGTACCATGAACTCGCCATGATTGGCAGAGGTATCGCTGTGAAGCAGGGATTTAATAAGCACCGATTAAATGCCTGGGCTTACCGTGAAGGCTGGAATCTGGTAGGGCCCTATAGTCAGGATAGCTTACAGAGTTCTGTCATTTCCGTATTATCAGAAGGTCTGGTTAATGGCCAGGGAAATATGGCTTATAATGCTTCCCTGAATTACATCCAGGGGTATAAATATCACACGGGTCTGGCCTTTGGCAGTTTATCTTTTCAACCTACGCCAACACATTATTTTCGCCTGCTGCTGGGAGCCAATCGTACGGAAGTAAATAATGAACAACGATACGGCGGGGCGGCGGGTCTCGACTACAACTACATCTCCCGAAGGCTGGAGTTCAAAAATCGACTGTACTTCAGTACCCCTACTTACGCGGGTTTTCAGAAAGGTAGTCGGAACGTGGATAGCTGGCTGGTTCGAAAATCCAACTCTCCTCATCGCTACGCCCTGCATGCCTATACCTTTCAATACAAGGAGAAGCCTCTTCTGCCGGGCCGCCCGGTGTACGAGTATGGCATGACTACCCTGGAGGGAATGTACACCTGGTCCGCCCATCGTTTTTTCCTGATGCTTAAACCTTATTACCTCGCCCAGTCCCTGCGAGACAGCACCTTTAATCGTTCGCAATCCTATCGATTATCGGCCACGACAGCCCTGCAACTGAACCGGGTACGAGTGGAAGGCACGTATGATGCTGGTTTTTTCGAAGCCACGGCCCACGAACGCACCTACGACCTTACGTACAGCCAGCGAGCTATTTTTGCTTTCTCTTCTCCTTACTTCAACCTGTATTCCCTTTATCAGAAGGGAGGGTATTTCATTACGGATCTGCTGATGGCTCCCATAAAGCCTGAAAAATTTGAAATGCTCAGCACTACTCCCAGCATTACCCTGAATTTCAGGAAGATCAGAGGATATGTAGGCGTTAATATTTTTTACCTCAGCCCGCAGGACCTCTGGAATGCTCAGGTAGTGGGTTCGCTCAGTACGACGATCATGCGTTCCTGGACGATTCGGGCCGAAGCCGTATCGTTCACCAATGAACCTACCCGCGTTTTTCAGCCTGAAACGTACACGCAGGGGATGCAGCAATACCGTTTTGACCTGATTAAGAATCTGGGCAGTTTGACGAAAAGCCAGCATCATCAGCTTCGGCTCCGTTTCTTCGAAGATGTGAATCAAAATGGGAAGCATGACAAGGACGAGCCCTGGATGCCTAATCTGTTTGTCAAACTGAAAGGCTCTACGCTTATTACCGACGACGAGGGCACTATCGTTTATAAGGATATTCCCTCGGGTTCCTGCGAGGTACAGGCCTATGGGTCATTCCAGTCGGGTAACCCGGCTTTGTTCACGGAGACCTTACAACTGACGAAGAACATCCGTCGTGACATTCCGCTGCAACGCATCTTTCAGGTGAGCGGAGTGCTGCGATTTCCCAGCAAACGTTACGTCGTTGATAAAGTCGACATGACCCAGTATAAGCTGGAAGCTCGCTCCGGGGATGGAAAAAGCTACGCGGGTTACCCCGACGCAGAGGGAAAATTCAACCTGTACGTTCCCAGGGGTAACTATCAGATTTTCGTACTGGACCTTACTAAGCCCCAGGCCGAAAATGTAATTCAGACGATGTCTTATCTGGTTTCTAACACGGCTCCCACCGAGCTTTTGCAGATCATGCTGCAACAAAAGCAGCGGAGCGTGGAGGTGCGGCGACTTCAAAGCAGGCTTTAAGGCAAATTTTGCAGCGAAGAAAGGTGAGGTTTCAATACCGAATCTGTCGCCATTTGGGTTTTAATGATTTCGATCAACTCCGGGGCAGGCTGAGGAGTTCGGCTGATGATGTCCACGCCTGCGGGGGTAACTAAGGTTTTTGAAAAGTAGATAACGGCCCACTGCCCTTCGGGATCCATCAGGCGAATCTGCCATTTACTCTTCAGCAATCCCAAAATGCCCTTTCCCCGCCAGATGAAGCCCTGTGATTTACTGTCGTCGGGATAATCATAGCCGGCAATGACTTTTTCTTTCCCTTTTTTCTGATACTTCACTTCATCGAGCAGCACGCCGGGCTTTTCGGCAAGAGGGGTATACGTAAAGGTAGGGCTTTGTTTATCCCCTTTCAGCCACATGGGGAAATTGCTGCTACAGATGAACCAGGTTCCCGCAATAACTTTCATAGGTGTTTCCATGCTATTCAGTAAAAGCAAGTGGATTCCCGGAAAACGAAGTCCAAATGCAGGGCCAAATGGATTTAGATTGTAGATTCGCTCATCATTCAAACTTCCCTTTATGAAAAAAAGATACCTGGCCCTTCTCCTCCTCGGTTCAATTTTTACGGGTAAAGCTCAGAGCTTGTATCAGCCTGCAGTATTTACCGACGAAAATCGCCTTACCAAGATCAAAAGTGCCTTGCCCGCCATTGAAAAACTGGTGGAGGAAGAATTCAGGAAAAACAATTTCCCCGGCTTGAGCTACGGCATTGTGGTGGACGGACAGCTCATCGATACCCATAGCTTTGGCTTCACTAACCTGGCTCAAAAGACGGCCGTCAGCTCACAATCACTCTTTCGGATTGCCTCCATGACCAAAAGCATCACGGCCATGGCCATTCTGAAACTTCGGGACGAAGGGAAACTCCACCTCGATGATCCGGTCCAGCAATACATTCCCGAACTCCGGAGAACCCCGGCCCTGACCGTCGATGCTCCCCTGATTACCATCCGGCACTTACTCACTCACGCCGCGGGCTTCCCCGAAGATAACCCCTGGGGTGACCGACAATTAGCCATTGCGGATGCCCATTTTCTGAAAATGCTGGGCAAGGGCATCTCTTTTTCCAATACGCCGGGGCTTACGTACGAATACAGCAATATGGGCTTTGCCATGCTGGGGCGAATCATTACGGTAGTGACTAAAACGCCCTATCAGGAATACATCACAAAGGAAATTCTCAGGCCGCTGGGCATGGACCATACCCTCTGGGAATTTGACAAAGCCGAACCCCAGCTTTTCGCTCACGGGTATCGCTGGGAAAATGAGAAGTTTCTGGAAGAAAAACCCCTGCACGACGGAGCCTACGGAGCCATGGGCGGTTTGATTACTTCCATCGAAGATTTCAGTAAATACGTGGCCTTTCAACTGGCAGCCTGGCCCGCCCGAAGCGAGGCCGGTAAGGGTCCCATCAGCCGGAGTTCCGTGCGTGAAATGCAGCAGCCCGCCAATTTTGCCGGACTTAGTACGTCTGTTAAAGCCGATGGCAAGCCTTATGCCGTTTCTTCCGCCTACGCCTATGGACTTCGCTGGACCCGGGATTCCGATGCCATTACTACCGTTGGACACAGTGGCGGCCTGCCCGGTTTTGGCAGTAACTGGCGAATTTTACCCGAGTACGGCATCGGGGTCATTACCTACGCTAACCTTACCTACGCCAACGCCGGGCTGGTCAATACCAAAATTATCGATGCATTAATTGCTTCGGCTGATCTTCAGAAGCGGCAGTTACCCGTTTCTAAAATTCTGAATCAACGGAAACAGGAGCTGGTTTCGGTGTTGAAAGACTGGAATCAGGCCAGCCGTTATCCCATTTTTGCCGAGAACTTCTTTCCCGACAAGTCGCTGGCCTTACGAAAACGAGCCTCCGATGAATTATTTGCCAAAGCGGGTAAGATCGTAAAAGTGGGAGAACTAATGCCGGAAAATCAGTTGCGGGGCCAGTTCCTTATGGAGGGCGAACGGGGCAAGGTACTGGTCTACTTTACCTTGTCCCCTGAAAATCCGGGGCTGATTCAGCAACTGGATTTACGGGAGGTGAATTAGGGTTTTCGAAGATTTGATATAGTTTGATATAGTTTGATATAGTTTGATATAGTTTGATATAGTTTGATATAGTTTGATATAGTTTGATATAGTTTGATATAGTTTGATATAAGTTTATTATTTTCTTATATCTACCCTTTCAGGCTTCAGAAATTAATTTTCTGATTTAATCAAACCATTCAAACTATATCAAACAAACTTCAAACCTTACTCCCTTCTGAAACGTTAAACCTGAAACTATTGCAACTCACATGAAATACAGAGAATTAGGCGAATCAGCCGTACAGGTATCAGCCATTACCTTCGGAGCCTGGGCCATTGGAGGCTGGATGTGGGGCGGAGCCGACCGGAAAGAAGCCGTACAAGCCATTAAAGCCTCGCTCGATCAGGGGGTTACTTCCATTGATACCGCTCCCGTCTACGGAATGGGAGTCAGTGAAGAAATTGTAGCGGAAGCTCTGGCGGGTGTGCCTCGTGATAAAGTTCAGATTCTGACCAAGTTTGGGATGCGTTGGGATGTCCAGCAAGGTGATTTTGCCTTTCATACCCAGAACAACGACGGTCAGGAAATTGACGTCTATAAATATGCCAGTAAAGAAAGTGTCATTCAGGAGTGTGAAAACAGCCTTCGCCGCCTGAAAACGGACTATATTGACCTGTACCAAATTCACTGGCCCGACAGCACCACGCCCATCAGCGAGACCATGGAAGCTCTGGACCTATTGCAGAAACAGGGCAAGATCCGGGCCGCGGGCGTTTGTAATTACTCGACGGCTCAGTTTATGGAAGCAGAAGAGAGCCTATCGCTGGCTTCCAATCAGGTTCCTTACAGCATGGTGGAACGTTCGATTGAAAAAGATCTGGTTCCCTATGCCATGGCTCGCCAGAAAGCGATTATTGCCTACAGCCCGTTACAAAGGGGTATTCTGACCGGAAAAATCAAACCCGGCCATCAGTTTGGTGAGGGAGATACCCGGGCCGGATCCAGATTTTATCAGCCTGAAAATCTGAACAAAATCAATGCTTTTCTGGAAGAAATTCGTCCGATGGCGGAAGAAAAAGGAGCGACTTTGTCCCAGTTAGTAATTCGCTGGACCATCGAACAACCCGGTATTACGGTGGCTCTGGTCGGAGCCCGAAACGCCGAACAGGCCATACAAAATGCTCAGTCTATTCACATTTCTCTGAGCTCCGAAGAAATCAGTACCATCAACAAACATCTGGCAAATCTGAATTTAATTTAGAACCTTTTTTATTCCTGAGAGCCGAAGTCGAGAAAAGTCGATTTCGGCTTTTTTATGCCTTCCAGGGCCGATTTCTATTTTTAGTACAATTCTTATTTATATCCATTCTATTCTTGCCCTTTTACAAAAAAACTATCTATTAAGCTCACTGACGATTGCGACGGTTTGGGGAAAACTACTATTTTTGCCACATCACTATTCAAAGTGTAGTTATAACATTTCCAGTTTGTAACTTCTCATTGAGCAAAAACCTCTATCCGTCTCTGCGTATATAAACCTGTGTTTGACAGCTCTATACGCAACGACCTCAAATAGCGAAGGCATGATCCCAGAAGTTGTCCAGAAAATTCCGCTTCAATATTACATTTACCTCGCTTCGGCCTTATTCATTATCGGCATCATTGGAGTGCTTACCCGTCGCAACGCCATCATCATTTTTATGTCAGTAGAACTGATGCTAAATGCCGTCAATTTATTACTCATCGCTTTCTCGACGTACCGTTCCGACCCCAATGGGCAGGTATTTGTCTTTTTCATTATGGCCGTGGCTGCCGCCGAAGTAGCCATCGGGCTAGCCATTATTGTCATGCTGTATCGAAACGTCCGTTCGCTGGATGTAGGATTAATGAACAAACTCAAATGGTAACACCCTTGAGTTTCCATGAATCGCATTTCAATCAATGGTTCGTCTCTACCTCCCTTGAATTATGAATTTAGCCTTATTCATTCCCTTATTACCCTTTCTTGGTTTCCTGATTAATGGGATAGGCTTCCGCCGGATTCCTAAATCTCTGGTAGGACTAATCGGAACCGGAGCCGCTCTGGCTTCCTTTGCCATCGTCCTGAGTTTATTTTTTAATTTTTCGGGTGAAGCTAAGACCATCCCGCTTTACGACTGGTTCAGCGTTGGGAATCTGAACATCTCCTTTGCTTTCCAGATTGATCAGTTGTCCCTCCTGATGATGCTGATCATTACCGGCATCGGTTCCCTGATTCACCTGTATAGCATAGGTTACATGCACCATGACGAAGGCTTCGGGAAGTTTTTTTCCTTCCTGAATCTCTTTCTCTTCTTCATGCTGCTGCTGGTGATGGGCTCCAATTACCTCATCATGTTTATTGGCTGGGAAGGCGTGGGCCTTTGTTCATATTTACTGATTGGCTTCTGGAATAAAAATCCTAATTACGGCTACGCAGCCCGCAAGGCTTTCGTCATGAACCGCATTGGTGACTTAGGCTTTCTAATTGGTATTTTTCTGATAATCAATCAATTTGGAAGCCTTGAATTTTCCAGTGTTTTCCCGGCAGCCGCTCAGTTAAGCATCGGCGACCAGGGTATTTTCTGGATTACGCTCTGTTTATTTATTGGAGCGATGGGTAAGTCCGCCCAGATTCCGCTCTACACCTGGTTACCCGACGCGATGGCCGGTCCAACGCCCGTTTCCGCTCTGATTCACGCGGCAACGATGGTAACCGCGGGGATTTACATGATTGTTCGTTCCAATATCCTGTACACCCTTGCTCCCGATACGCTTCACATCATCGCCTGGGTTGCTCTGGCAACAGCTCTGCTGGCCGCATCCATTGGTCTGTTTCAGAACGATATCAAGAAAGTACTGGCTTACTCAACGGTCTCCCAGCTGGGTTACATGTTCCTGGGTTTAGGCGTTGGAGCTTACAGTTCCGGTTTCTTCCACGTGATGACTCACGCTTTTTTCAAAGCCTTGTTATTCCTGGGAGCGGGTTCGGTGATTCATGCCATGAGTGACGAGCAGGACATTCGATTCATGGGTGGTCTTCGCAAAAAACTGCCCATTACTTTTGTAACCTTCCTTTTAGGCACCATTGCCATTTCCGGGATTCCTCCCTTTGCGGGCTTTTTCTCGAAAGATGAGATTCTGGCTCACGTTTTCGAACACAGCCCGCTCATGTGGGGACTGGCGGTGTTTGGCTCCATGATGACGGCGTTCTATATGTTCCGCCTGCTATTCCTGACTTTCTTTGGCGAGTTCAGAGGTACACACGAGCAGGAACACCATCTGCACGAATCTCCCCTCAGCATGACCTTGCCTCTGATGGTATTAGCCCTGCTATCGGTCTTAGGGGGCTTTCTTAACGTCCCAGCCGTGCTGGGTGGTTCGGCCAAACTGGATGCCTACCTGGAGCCCATTTTCGAACTTTCCAAACGGGTAAATCCCGAAGCTTTTGCGGGAGTGCACCTGGATCATTCTACTGAATTCACGCTTATGGGCGTTTCGGTGGCGGGAGCCATCCTTTCCATCATCGTCGCGTTTGTGCTGTACGTTAGTCGCAATGCCGTTCCGGAACCCGACGAGGAGATTTCTGGTGTGAAGAAACTGATTTACGATAAGTACTACATCGATGAACTCTACAATGCCCTTTTTGTGAAACCGACACAGGCTTTATCTGGCTTTTTCTACCGCATTACCGATCAGACTATTCTGAACAAAGGCGGCGTAGAAGGGCTGGGCAGGTTTGTGAAAGGGCTCTCCAACGAGTTTCGGCTGTTACAAACCGGCACAACCAGCTTTTACGTCTTCATCATGGTGACGGGCATTGCGGCCATCCTCATTTACAGCCTTCGGTCTTTGATTTTCAACGCATAAGTTCATAGAAGATATGCTTACCCTGATCCTTATTCTGATTCCTCTGATGATTGCCTTCGTTCTGTTGGCATTACGGGGCGGAGCCGTCAAGCGAGTAGCTCTGATTGCTTCGCTGGTGGAGTTAGCTTTAGCCGTTTACGTTCTTTCCATTTTCAAGGCTGATACCTCCAGCCAGTTTTCCCTGAGTTACGACTGGATCAAATCCGCGGGTGTGCAGTTTGCCATTGGCATTGATGGCATCAGTGTGCTGCTGGTATTGCTGAGTACGCTGCTGGTACCACTGATTATTCTTTCCACCTTCAATCACAGTTACCGCAACCCTTCGGCTTTTTATGCCCTCATTCTGATGATGCAATCGGCTCTGGTGGGTGTTTTCGTGGCGAAAGATGCGTTTCTGTTCTATTTCTTCTTTGAGGCGGCCCTGATTCCCATTTACTTCATTGCCGCTTCCTGGGGGGGTGAAAACCGGATTCCGGTTACGTTTAAGTTTTTTCTGTACACGATTTTCGGTTCCCTGTTCATGTTACTGGGGCTAGTGTATCTGTACCTGCAAACGCCCGGTTCGCACAGCTCTTTACTTTCAGATTTTTATGCACTAAACCTTTCTGCCGCTCAGCAAAGCGTACTATTCTGGGCCTTATTCATTGGTTTTGCCATCAAAATGCCCGTATTCCCCTTCCATACCTGGCAACCAGATACCTACGTAGAGTCCCCTACTCCAGCAACGATGTTACTGGCGGGTATCATGCTGAAAATGGGAACGTACGGGCTTATCAGAATCGTCTTACCCATCGTTCCTGAGGGGGTTCAGGAGTGGGGTCTGGTAGCCGTTATTTTGTCCGTGACTGGTATTGTATACGGCTCCATCATTGCCATTCAGCAACAGGACATGAAGCGACTAGTGGCTTACTCCTCATTCGCTCACGTCGGATTAATGGCGGCGGGGATTTTTTCTTTAACGCTCGACGGATTACAGGGCTCGCTCATCCAGATGCTGGCTCACGGCATTAACGTAGTAGGTCTGTTCTTTATCATTGAAGTGATTTTCAGCCGCACTCAAACCCGGGATTTAAGTCAGCTCGGGGGCATTACCCAGAACTCTCCGGTCCTCAGCGTATTCTTTATCATCATGGTACTGGGTAGCGTAGCTCTGCCGCTGACGAATGGCTTCATTGGTGAGTTTTTATTACTCAAGGGCGTATTTTCCTATAATACCTGGATTGGGATCATTGCCGGAACCACCATTATTTTCGGAGCTGTTTATACCCTTCGCATGGTTCAGAAATCAATGTTCGGGGTACAGACTACCGCTACCGAGCAGTTCACGGATCTGAACCTGAATGAAATTCTGGTATTGGCTCCTCTGGCCGTGTTTGTCTTCTGGATTGGTCTCTTCCCGAATGCTTTTCTAAAGCTAACCGAACCCGCTGTAGCAGAATTGCTGCGGACGATGAAATGAGATCCATTCGTTCATTGATTATCCACTCCTACGAATTCAAGAAATGCTCTCCATCATATCACTGTCTTTGTTTGGCATCTTAAATCTGTTCCTGGGATTCCTTAAATCCCGGCGGATTCTGCTTCCAGCCACACTCGTTTTCTTACTGATAGCCCTGGCCCTTACCGCTCAGGAATGGAATCAGCAGGCTCTTTATTTTTCCGATATGCTGCGGGTCAATAACCTCTTCGTCAGCTTTTCGGCTATCATTCTCGTCACAGCTTTACTCGTCGTCGGGATCTCCAGAAACTTTGGAGACGACGTAGAATATACCCACCCGGCCGAATATTATTCCATCATTCTGTTCTCCATTACCGGAGCTCTGATGATGATTGGCTTTGAGAACCTGATCATGCTCTTCGTGGGGGTAGAAATTCTTTCCGTAGCCATGTATGTGCTGACGGGGACGGATAAACGTAGTCTTCGTTCCAATGAAGCTGCCCTGAAGTATTTCCTCATGGGAGCCTTCGCCACGGGAATTCTGCTGTTTGGCGTAGCCATGATTTATGGTGCTACCGGATCCTTTAAACTGGGTGGTATCGCCACGTACGTACAGACCGCAGCTCAGTACCGGGCCGTTTCGCCCTTACTGTACATAGGACTGCTGTTTCTGTTCATTGGTATGTTATTCAAGGTATCGGCCGCTCCTTTCCATTTCTGGACTCCCGACGTGTACGAAGGGGCTCCGACGATCTTTACAGCCTTCATGTCCACCATTGTTAAAACCGCTGGTTTTGCAGCCTTATACAAGCTGGCTTCAGTGGCTTTCGGCGGAGCGTACGGCTTCTGGGCTCAGACGCTGGCTGTTATTGCGGTGCTTACCTTACTAATTGGGAACATCACCGCCGCCTATCAGCAAAGTTTTAAGCGAATGATGGCTTACTCCAGCATTTCGCACGCGGGTTATCTGCTATTGGCTGTGGTTGCCAAAGTTCCTGATTCGCAGTCGGCCATTCTTTTTTATTCGCTGGCTTATTCACTGGCGACGGTCTCCGCTTTCGGCGTCCTGATTGTGGTTTCCGAGCGAAAGCCCTTTGAAGGCAGTCCTGATGAACGCTATGCGGCCTTCAATGGTCTAGCCAAAACCAATCCTTTACTGGCCTTTGTAATGACCGTATCCATGCTCTCACTGGCGGGTATCCCTCTGACCGCAGGGTTCTGGGGAAAATTTTTCATCTTCTCGGCCGCCGTCGAAGGGAACCTTACTGCACTGTTAGTCATCGCTGTTTTAATGTCCTGTGTGGGTATTTATTACTATTTCCGAGTAATAATTGCGATGTATTTAAACCCTAGTGAGGGTGATGAAGTTATCGTAAGCAGTGGATTTAAGTTAACTTTGTTGCTCACTACGGTTCTGACGCTCCTATTTGGACTATTCCCAGACCTGGTGAATAGTTTCTTTTAGTTTTAACGTCAATTTTCAATCTTGAAACCGACCCTCGATCAGCCTTTGCAGAAGCAAAAGTCTAAGTTACTTAACATCCGTGATTTAGTCGCTTATTTTCTCGTCGCAGGAACCGGAGCCGCTGTTCAGATTATTGCCGGAGGATATTTCCGGGAATTCATGAGCTACAATGCTTCTGTTGCCTGCGGTTATGTTGTCTCTTTCATTGTTGGATTCATTTTAACCAAGCTCTTTGCTTTTGATGCCAAGAAGTCGGGCCAGACCCGCCGGGAGATGGTTAAGTTTGGCATGGTGGCCGTGATTTCCTTTTTTATTACCGTAGCCGGTTCCAGTATAGGTTTCCATCTCATCGATGCTTCACATCCCGGAGACCTGTACTATCGTCTTCCGCTGGCGTTCCTTTCTGAAAAGTCCCGTAATATTAACGTTAAAGAATTTGGTGGACTGCTGGTGGGTATGGGTCTGAGCTTTACCACCAACTACATCCTGCATAAAACCTTTACCTTTAAATCTACTGGTTTCTACGACCGGATTAAGGATTACCTGAAGGGTATTCCGGAATAAGTGGGTTCTTTCTTCAAGAGTTCTTAAGAATTTTGAAAGTATTTATAAGATTTTAAGCTTTTATGAGGGTTTTTATATAACTATTCGTATTATATATTGACTCTATAGAAGATTATTAGCCTTTAGTGTTAAAATACTTAAGAAAACCTTAAAAGCCTGCTTGCATAATTCAGAATTCAGGCTCAACTTTGTCCCGGCAATAAACCCTAAAATCATCACAAAATGAAAAAATTGTTCGCCCTGTTCCTTCTTGGCACAATGGTTTCTCTGGCAGCTTGCCAAGAGAAAAAAGCTGAATCTACTGAGACTGCTGATTCTTCTGCTGTAGTTGTTGATACGACTGCTGCTGTTGATACTGCTCTTGCTGTTGATACTGCTGCTGCTGACACTGCAAAATAATTTTTGTAGCTTAGGAACACAGCCAAAGCCTTGCCCCGTGGCAAGGCTTTGTCGTTTTTTGCAGGATGGAATCTCTCTTACGCCAGCACCTTCCCCCTCTTGCGGTATCCTACTGCCTTGAACTCTGGCAGGATCATCCTTTTCATTTCCATATTTCCCGGCCCCGTCGTTCCAAGTTTGGTGATTATGCCTACTGCTCTCAAAAAGGGCATCGGATCTCCATCAACGGTAACATGAACGTCTATGCCTTTCTCATTACCTATCTTCACGAAGTAGCCCATCAGCGAGTCTGCCTTCAGTGGGGAACCCGGGTTGCTCCGCACGGCCGTTCCTGGAAAAAGACATTCAGGGAACTGCTAAAGCCGGTTTTGACTGAATCTATTTTCCCAGTTGACATTTTAGAACCTTTGCTCGATTACGCTCGTGACCCGAAAGCGGCAACGGCCTCGCATGCTCCGCTTTACCAGTCACTACGCCGCTACGATCCGCATCCGGAAGGAACTTTACGGCTTTCAGAAGTCCCGGAAAATCAGGTTTTCATGCTGGGGAACCGAACCTTCCTCAAGCATCAGCGACGCCGTACCCGCTTTTTATGCACGGATCAGCAAAACGGTCGCCAGTACACCGTTCCCGGAGAAGCCATGGTTCAGCTTTCTCATGTACGTTCCGAATAAAATGAGCGTTATGCGTAAGTCCTGTTTCCCTGCCCTGATGATTCGAATCGCTACTGCTATCTGTTTTCTGCTTGCCTTTTATTCAGTTGCTCAGGCCCAATCGGTACTGTCCAGGGGAACCTGGCTTAAAATTGGCGTAGTAAAAGACGGAGTTTATAAAATTGACGGAAACATACTTCGCAAAGCGGGCTGGAATCCAGAACAGATTAACCCCCGGTTTTTACGCTTATACGGCAACGGCGGAGCTCCCCTGCCTCAACCGAATCGGGCCTTTCGTCCCGATGATTTACAGGAAACTGCGATGGTGGTAAGCGGTGAAAGTGATGGTACATTTGATAGCTCTGATGCCCTGTACTTTTTTGGCAAAAGCCCCCACGAAATCAAACTGGACACCCTGAAGGGCCGGTTTTCTCATCAGCTTAACCCCTATTCTGATACTACTTTTTACTTTCTTACGCTCGATACTACCCCCGGAAAGCGTCTGCAAAACGCTCCTGCTTCGACTACGGGGGCTTTACTGACGGATTACGATGACTATATTTTTCACGAAAGTGAAGAAATTAACCGCGTAAAATCAGGGCGAACCTGGTACGGGGAAACGTTTTACGTGTACACCGACCGAACCATTCCTTTCACCATTCCGGGAGCAGTACCGAACCAGCCCGTCTGGATTACTGCGGCCAGCATGGGGTATTCTTCTGTACCAACGACGTTTACCTTCGCCTGGAATGGACAAACCATTGGTTCGCAAACCATTAAAGCCACGACCTACGAACGTTACGATTACAAGGGTGTGGATGCCGTCAACACTTTCCAGACTTCCTTGCAAACTATCCCTGCGGACGGAAAGCTGCCCCTTCTTGTGACGTACAATCGGAACGGAGACCATGCGGCCCAGGGTGCCCTGAATTACCTGGGAATTCAGTTGAAACGAGCCTTGAGCTGGTCAGGCGAAGGATTTCAGTTTCGTTCGCTCAGCAGTCAGAAGCAGTCGGCGGTGCAGATGGCCATGCGTAATGCTCCGGCAGATTTGCAGGTGTGGGATTTAAGTACCCAAACCATTCTGCCCGTAAACGACGGCGTTCTCAGTTATTCTCCAGCGGGTACCATTCATGAATTGACCGCCTTTACCCCTTCCCAGAATCTTTCTCCGGCTTCCATTCAATCCATTAGAAATCAGAATTTACACGGGCAGGCTACGCCCCAGTTGCTCATCATTACGGCTCCCTCCCTGCGAACCGAAGCCGAGCGACTGGCCAAATTTCGTCGGGAAAACGATCGGTTAAGCGTTCTGGTAGCCTCAACTGACGAAGTTTTCAATGAATTTTCTTCGGGAAAACTGGATCCCACTGCCCTGCGGGATTTTGTCAGATACCTTTATCGGCAAACGCCCGGCACCTTAAAGTATCTTCTGCTTTTGGGAGATGCCAGCTTTGACTATAAAAACATCCTGAAAGAAAATCAGGGTAAAGCTTTGGTTCCCGTGTACGAGAGTCGGGAGTCATTGCACCCTATCTATAGCTATTCTTCTGACGATTACTTCGGTTTTCTGGAAGATTCAGAGGGCGAATGGACCGAAGATTACGCCGGAGATCAGACGGTGGACATTGGCATTGGCCGATTACCAGTCAAAAGTCTTTCGGAAGCACGGCAGGTCGTGGATAAGCTCATTTCTTACGAAGATCCTGCTAACCGCGGAACCTGGCAAAGCAAATGCACCTTTGTGGCCGATGATGGCGACTATAACGTCCATGCGGAAGATGCCGAACGACTGGTGCAACTCCTGGAACAAACGCCCTATCAGTCCGAAAAAATATACCTGGATGCCTTCCCGCAAAAGGGCACGGGTCTGGAACAAAAAAGTCCTCAAACCAATCAGGCTCTTACGTCCGCCATCAGCGAAGGCCGATTACTGGTCGCCTTTGCCGGGCACGGCGGGGTTTCGGGCTGGACTCAGGAGCAGATTTTAATGCTACGGGATATTCTGGGCTGGCGAAACCGGAATCATCTGCCCCTGTTTCTGACCGCCACCTGTGAATTTGGCCGATACGATGACCCGGGAACCGTGTCGGGGGCTGAACTGGCCCTGCTGAATGCCCAGGGCGGAGCCATTGGACTCGTTACGACCACCCGACCCGTCTTCGCCAGCTCCAATTCGCTGGTCAGCGAAGCTTTCATGAAAGCCGCCTTTCGTCCCGTCAGCGGGCAAATGCCCCGCTTGGGTGACATCATTCGTCAAACGAAAAACAATAGTCTGGCGGGACGAATCAACCGTAATTTCGCCCTTCTGGGTGACCCATCCATGCGGCTGGCGTATCCTTCTGATTCCCTGAGTATTCACACACCAGATACCTTACAGGGTGGTGCCCAGATAAATGTTACGGGTACGGCTCCTTTCGACGGTGACGGCTGGCTGGAAATTTTCGATCAGGAGAAGACCTATCAAACCCTGGGAGATGAGAACCCGCCGTATCGTTACAAGGATCGTAAAAGCCTGCTTTATAAGGGCAAAATTACCCTTCGCCAAAACAAATTCAGCAGCACTTTAGTATTACCAACATCGCTGGAAGCGGGTAAAGGGCGGGCTCTGGTTCGTGTCTATGCCCAGTCCATGACCGAAAACCGTAGTGCCCTTGCTACTGCCACCCCCATCGTCAGCGGCGTTAGTTCAACTCCGGTCGTGGATCGTGAGTCACCGCAACTGAGCTTATTCATGAATACTACAGATTTTAAAAACGGCGGGGAGACGGATCCGAATCCGACCCTGCTAGCCATGCTTAGCGATAATACGGGCATTTCCTATACTGAACTCAACCCCATCTCAGCCGTTTTGAATGATACCCTGACCCTTTCTCTCAACAACCATTACACGCCTGAAAATCAAAGATCGGGCCGGGTAAGCTATTCGTTCAGCCACTTACCCGTGGGTTTACACCGACTGGGAGTACAGGCGTACGATGTTTTAGGGAATCGGGTAAATCAAAGTATAGAATTTTACGTAGTTCCGGGTACGAAGACGTATCTTCGCAACGTTACGGCTATGCCTAATCCCTTTACTCAGCAGGCACGTTTTACCTTCGAACATGATTTTCAGGACGATGATACCGAAATTACATTTTATCTGTACGACCTTTCCGGTCGAATTCTTCATCAGCAAACCCTGCAAAGCTACGTTACCCCCTCGCCTTTCGAAGATTTAATGCTGGAAAGACCCGAATTGAATACGGGTTTGTACATTTATCGTATTTTTGTACGCTCCCTTTCTACGGGTCGAACATTGGCTGGAAGCGGAAAGATTTCCTACATCAAATGACTTTTGTTAGTTTTGCGATCAAATACATCCCACGAATGCGTAGTTATCATCGCCTAAAAGAAAGTAATTCCCCTTTTACTTTTTCCCCGGAAAACTCAGGCCCGGAACATCAACGTTTAACCCAATCTCGGATGAAAAGACTTAAAACCCGAATTCTGACCGTAGCGGCTTTTGTAAGTTCCTCTACTTTAGCCATGGCTCAAAACGGTAGTACAGTAATTGGGCAAGTCAATAGTGATCGCATTCCTATTCCTGCTGTTCCTTTCGTTAATATTTCTCCCGATGCCCGTTCGGCAGCTCTCGGAGATGCGGGTGTGGCCCTTAGTCCCGGACAGGATGCCAACGGTACGTTCTGGAACACCTCCAAATTGGTATACGCAGACAACGATGCCGGAGCGTCGGTAACCTATACTCCCTGGCTACGAAACCTGGTGGGAGACATGTGGCTTACCTACGTCAGCGGCTATAAAAAGATTGGCAAGAATCAGGTGGTCGGCCTTTCGATGAATTACTTTAACCTGGGCGATATTCAGTTTACCAATGAAAGTGGCACCAATACCGGCCAGTTTTATTCGAAAGAATACGCCATCGCTGGTTCGTATGCCCTTAAATTATCCAACGAGCTTTCGTTAGGCCTGAACCTTCGTTTCATTAATTCCAATCTTACGGGAAATGAAGTCATTGCGGGGGTTGCCCTGCGTCCGGGTCGTACGGCCGCGGGCGATATCTCTTTATTCCGTAACGGCTATAGCCCCGAGAAAAAGTGGTTCGCCAACTACGGGATCATGATTCAAAACCTGGGTGGTAAGATCAATTACGGAGGCACCGCTCAGGCTCCTTACTTTATTCCTACGAACCTCAAGTTAGGTACGGCCATTACGAATCGTCTGGACGACAAAAACTCGCTGACGTTCACCGTTGATCTTAATAAACTGATGGTCCCTACGCCACCTCGGTATGACGTAGCGACGGGTAAGCCTCTGGATGGCAAAAAGGCCGTGGGTGACCGGGGTCTGTTTGAAGGGGTTTTCGGTTCATTTGCGGATGCTCCCGGCGGATTTAAGGAAGAATTACAGGAGGTTACCGTTTCAGCGGGTCTGGAATACAGCTGGAATAAAATTCTGGCGGCTCGTCTGGGTTACTTCTACGAAAATCCCAACAAAGGGAACCGTAGTTACGTAACAGCAGGTTTTGGAGTGAACTACCAACGCGTAGGTCTGGATTTCGCTTACCTGTTCCAGGGCGGCGGCCAGATTAATCCCCTCAACAATACCCTGCGTCTGACCTTATCTTTCCTGTTTGATAAAAAACAACGCATCGACGAAGCTCCCCGCGATAACTTCTAAGGTCGGTCTGTTTGATGAAAGTTTTTAAAATGGCATTCTACGGAATGCCATTTTTTATGGTACCTCCCTGTTTCTATTCAGCAGAAGTAGTACCTTGGCTTTTCGCCCCCAGAACAAGTAAGGTTCTGAGGCGATTAATTAATAGATGATGATGAATTTAGATCGTACGCAAGCTCCTGACTTTCAACTCGCTCATACTGTTTCTCTACTTCCGGTACAGGCCTATACCCTCGACAATGGCGTTCCGGTATATACCATCAATGCGGGTGCCCAACCCATAACCCGCGTGGAATGGGTGTTTGAAGCCGGCGGCTGGGATGAGCATTTACCCAATGTTTCTACGTTTACCTTACGGATGCTGAATGAGGGAACTCAAAAATATACCGGAGCGGAACTGGCTGAATTTTTCGATCAATACGGTTCCTTTCTTGAATTGAATGCTTCTTCTGACCGGTCGACCGTCACGCTTTATGCCTTACGCAAGCACCTTCCGGTTCTGTTACCCCGCATTCAGGAACTGTTACAGGAAGCTACGTTCCCGGAAGGAGAGCTGGAAGTACAGCGGAATATTGCCCTGCAAACCCTTCAGGTAAACGAAGAAAAAACATCGTTTCTGGCTTCGCGTGGGTTTCGGGAATCGCTATTTGGGAAGGATCATCCGTATGGCAGAAACCAGAATCAGGCGAACTTAAAAGCGTTTAAACGGGAAGATCTGGTTTCGTTTTATCAGAATCACATCGTAGGCCATACCTTTCAGGTGTTCATTTCGGGACAGGTCGATGAGCGGGAAGTAGCCTTGCTCAATGAAGTTTTCGGGCAACAGGAGCTTCTGCCCCAGCCCAAACGCCAGTCTTTCGAGGTTCCGGCTATCAGCCACGACGCCGGGACTGTACTGATTGAATTACCCGAAAAAACCCAGTCTACCATTCGTCTGGGCCGACGCATCATCAACCGAATTCATCCCGACTACTATAAAGCGATGGTCACCAATGAAATATTTGGCGGATACTTCGGATCTCGTTTGATGAAAAACATTCGGGAAGAAAAAGGCTTTACTTACGGCATCTATTCTCAGATGAACAACTTCGCCGAGGCCAGTCAGCTGGTCATTGGAACAGACGTAAACAAAGAATTCACAACTCAGACACTGGAAGAAATCAGAAAAGAACTGGAACGTTTGCAAACGGAATTAGTCCCGGAAGATGAATTGCAGACGGCTCAGAACTACATGATCGGGCAATTCATTGGCTCCCTGAATACGCCCTTCGAAATTGCCGACCGCCACAAGGTTCGCATTCTGAATAAGCTGCCCGACGATTACCACTTACGCTTCATTGAGCGAATCAGGGCCGTTACCCCGGAAGATGTCCTGGCAACGGCTCAAACTTATTTCCAGTGGAACGATTTGATTGAAGTAGTGGCGGGAGGAAAGTAGCCGCCACTCCCGTTATTACTTGCCATCCAGCTTCCCCGTCCGGAAGAGCTCGTAAAGACTCTGGGCAAAGATGAGGATGAGAATGATGGGTAATAAATGAGCTCCCCAGATAAAACCTTTACCCGTAAACTGATACGTTCCTGAAGAAAACTGAATAAAGACATTCAGAAAAATCATGGAAGAAATCACCAGCATGAGGGCCAGAACCAGTACACCCGTTCGGATGGGTAAGTACTTTTTCGCCAGTTCACTGGCCAGAATGGCCAGGCCTATGAGAGCCAGTACGAAGACCAGGGCCCGGGGAAAGTTTTTAAGATAAGCGTATTTATAAAGCCAGATTCCAACGCGACCCAGCAGATTGGGGTGGGAAAGTAACCACGCATCGGTTACAGCTAGTACTAAATAAAGCAGGTAGTGGGAACGGAAACGCATTAGAGTTTTGGGTTTTGAGTTTAGGGTTTGAGTGAACAACAGTAGAACTCAAAACCCTAAACTCTAAACATAGTAGTTATTCTTCCTGATAAAGCACCTGGGTTACGGTTTGGCCGACGGCTTTCATAACGTTTTTGTCGATTACTTCCATGTTGTCCTTGTGCGTATGATGATAATCTCCAAAAGTCTTCGGATTGTTTACTTTCATCTCCACAATATCTACCATCGGAATCTTGGCTACTTCATTCACCGCCACGTGATCGTCGACTAATCCTCCCCCCTGAATGGGTAAGAAATATTGATTGTAGCCTAAACGTCCCGCCGTATTCCAGATGTTCTGAACCACACTCGGAGCATATTGTACGGAGTAACTCTCCTGCGGGAACTGAGCACCTTTCGCTCCTACCAGATCCAGCAGAATGCCATAATAAGCGGAATAGCCCGGCTTGTGCGGATTTTTGGCCCAGTACTGCGAACCTAAGGCCCAGTTAGACTTTTCCTGAGAAGGCTGCATGCCCTCTTTTTCACCCCAGTCTTCGATATCGAAGAAGATAATATCAATGCCTACGTTTTCCAGGGGCTTCGCCTTCAGGTTACGGGCAATCTCCAGTAAGACCCCGACGCCACTTCCTCCATCATTCGCTCCGTCGAAAGGCTTGTTTTTGTACTGAGCTACGGTGTCTTTATCCGCAAAGGGACGCGTATCCCAGTGAGCCGTCAGCAGAATGCGTTTTGCTGCTTCAGGGTTGATGCTTCCAATGATGTTCCGGGCATTGAGTTTGGTCCCGTCGAAGGCCGTTTCGGTAAATTTCTGCTCAGTAACGGCAAAACCGTAGCCTTTCAGCTTGGCTACCAGCCAGTCACCACAGGCCTGATGAGCTTTGGAATTAGGAATGCGAGGACCGAAATCGACCTGTTTCTGCACGAAGGCATAAGCCGAGTCGGCGTTGAAGACAGGAGCCGGAGCCAGGGGTGTTTCCTGCGTGCTGGCAGTATTCTCACTGCTACCCGTTTTTTCCTTACAGGACTGAATCAGAACGCCTGCGGCACCGAAAGCGACCAGCAAAGCCAGAGTTGATAAACGTTTCATGGGGTATGGTTTGAAAATCGGCGTAGAGGGTTGCCCTACGCCGATGCATTTATTCTTCGTAAGCCCAGTCGATCTTGTGTTTGAGATCCTTAATAACCAGACCATTCTGTTTAAATACGGAACGAACCTGATCGACTTTATCGTATTGTTTCTGCGTTTTGAAGTCGCGATATAAATCCAGCAGACCATCAATCAGTGGCTCGAATGCCTGATTCCGCTCTTCTTCCAGACCCAGAATATCCGACAGGAAGGTCATATAGCTGGTCTTCAGTTTGTTGAAAACCTCCTCACCTAACTGAGCGGGCTTCACCTGAAGCATGTATAACTGGTTGATTTTCTTCAGCAACGCAAATAAATGAGCAATGGCAACGGCCGTATTCAGGTCGTCGTTCATGCCTTCGTAAGCCCCTTCGATGGCTTTTTCTACTTCCTCGATCTGTTTGGCATCTACGGGGATTGTTTCGTCCGCCACAAATTCCATATCACGAATCAGACGCAGGCCATTAATCAAACGCTTGTATCCTTTCTGAGCCGCTTTCAGAGCTTCATTGGAGAAATCCAGCGTTGAACGATACTGGCTTTGTAACATGAAGAACCGAACCGTCATGGGAGAATAGGGCTGCTCGAGCAAATGGTGACTCCCGGCAAATAATTCGTTCGGTAAAAACGAGTTACCCAGAGATTTGGACATTTTCTGTCCGTTCACCGTCAGCATGTTCGAGTGCATCCAGTACTTCACGGGCGATACGTCATTCAGACCCGTACCCTGAGCGATTTCACATTCGTGGTGCGGAAATTTCAGGTCCATACCCCCACCGTGAATATCAAACTGCTTTCCTAAGTATTTGGTACTCATACAGGTACACTCCAGGTGCCAGCCGGGAAAACCCGCTCCCCAGGGACTGGGCCAACGCATGAGGTGATCAGGAGCCGCTTTTTTCCAGATGGCAAAGTCCAGCGGACTCTTCTTTTCACCGACGCCGTCGAGATCGCGGGTTTCGGTTAACAGGTCCTCCAGAATCCGACCCGAAAGCTTGCCATAATCCTGATGCTGCTGGTTGTATTTTTCGATATCGAAGTAAACCGAGCCATTCGATTCATACGCCAGGCCCTTGCCCAGCAAATCCTTCACTGCTTCGATTTGTTCGACAATATGGCCCGTAGCGGTCGGCTCGATGCTGGGAGGCAGGAAGTTGAATTTCGACAACACCTGATGGAAATCATCGGTATAGCGGTGCACGATCTCCATCGGCTCCAGCTTCTCCAGACGGGCCATCCGGCCAATTTTGTCTTCCCCTTCGTCGCTGTCGCCAGTCAGGTGCCCCACATCCGTCAGGTTACGAACGTATCGAACCTTATACCCGATGTGCCGCAGGTAACGCACCAGCACGTCGAAGGTCAGAAACGTCCGGACGTTCCCCAGATGCACGTAATTGTAGACCGTAGGGCCACAGACGTACAGACCCACGTGAGTCGGATGAAGGGGTTGAAAAACTTCTTTCTCCCGGCTAAGGGTATTGTAGATTTTCAGAGATTGCATGCAAAAAATAATTGAATGAGATCAGTACTGAAAAATCAGCACGTGCGAATAAGAACCGTCGAAGATTACAGACCGTTCCAACATCGAAATACGCGGTAAGAAAAAGAAGCTTGTGCCACGTCATAAAAGGTTTGGCTGCAAAAGTAAGGAAAAGAGTTTAGGGTTTTGAGTTTTGGGTTTAGAGTTTACGAGAATTTGAAAGACTACGCTCATTTACAGAATTATAGCTCATGAACGAAGCACTTCTGTTTCGTGGCTCCACAACGCAAAAACCCAAAACGCAAAACCCAAAACCCAAAACTCCCCTATCTTTGACCCAGGTTTCTTTCCCGATATGGCTATGCTTTTGTTTGAAGTCGGTGCTAATCCCAGTGCCCAGCGTGAGTTTTTGATGTTTCCGGTTCGTCTGTATCGAAATGATCCGAACTGGATTCGTCCCCTGGATCAGGACATTGAAGATGTCTTTGATCCGAAGAAAAACAAAATGTTCAAACACGGTGAATGCATTCGCTGGATTCTACAGAACGAAGCCGGACAAACCATTGGCCGCGTTGCTGCCTTCATTGATCACGACAAAGCTCACAAAGAAGATCAGCCTACGGGCGGAATGGGCTTTTTCGAGTGCATTGAAGATGAAAAAGCAGCTTTTCTGCTCTTTCAAGCTTGTAAAGACTGGCTCGCCAGTAAAGGCATGGAAGCCATGGACGGCCCCATTAACTTCGGTGAACGCGAAGCCTGGTGGGGCTTAATGGTGCAGGGCTGGGACTTTGAGCCTACCTATAAAATGCCCTGGACGAAGGAGTACTACATTGCCTACTTCGAGAACTACGGTTTTCAGGATTACTTCAAGCAATTCGTTTATACGTCTCCCATTCGGGAAGTAGTGGTTTCCCCCAACGTGGAGGAAAAAGCTCAGCGGGTGTACGCCAATCCCGATTTTACGTTTCAGCACATCGAAAAGAAAGAGCTGGCTAAATACACCGAAGATTTCCGCAGTATCTATAACAAAGCCTGGGCCAAGTTTCCGGGCGTGAAGGAAATGAGCATCGAACAGGCCCGCTCACTGGTCAATTCGATGAAACCCATTATTGATGAACAGCTCATCTGGTTTGCGTACGCAGGTGGTGAAGCCGTCGCTTTTTTCATCGTAATCCCTGATTTGAACCAGATTGTCAAGCATTTGAATGGCAAATTCGGGTTATTGCAAAAGTTGAAGCTATTGTATCTGCTGAAATGGAAGAAAGTAGTTACCCGAACCTGTGGCCTTATTTTCGGCGTTATTCCCGATTATCAGGGAAAAGGGGTAGAATCCGCCATTGCCTTACGTTTCCGTCAGGCGGGCCGCGATAATCCTGATTACCAGTACGATACCATTGATATGAACTGGGTGGGTGATTTCAATCCCCGCATGAATCGCTTCGTTTCGCAGCTGGGCACCCGCATTGACAAAAGTTACATTACCTATCGTTACCTCTTTGATCGCACGAAGGAATTCAAGCGTTGCCCACGGGTTTAGCTGGATTGGACCCGATAGTCATGAAGGTTACCTCCCTGAGACGGAGGTAACCTTTTTTTATGGCTTATTTATGAATATTAAATTTCACCCCTCCCATTAAACTTCTCCTCTTTTATATCCATCTCAAGGCTATACCATCTTCCTGATTATGAGCTCATTCTTTACTACCTCTCGTTTTAACTAAATCGATGAAAAGTAATCTTAGTCAGCTCAGGCATTTATACCTGCGGGCGGGTTTCGGAGCCAGCCCGGCAGAACTACAGGCCGCCAGCCATCATTCTCTTTCCAAAGTGGTGGATCGTCTTTTTGAAGACTCCCAATCCAGCTCTGCCCTTCACGTAGTAGACCCGCAGCAGTTGGGCTATACCCGCCAAACGCTGCTGGAGATGGTCATGCAGAAGGATAGTTTATCGAAGGATCAGAGAAAGCAGATGACCCAGCAGGTTCAGCGTGAAAAACGGGAACAGATTGGGGACCTCAACTACGCCTGGGTCAATCAAATGGGTTCAGGAAAGGAAACGTTACGGGAAAAGATGACGCTCTTCTGGCACGGTCACTTTGCCTGCCGCAGCCTGAATCCCGACTATGTGCAACGACAGAACAACGTCCTTCGCGAGCATGCTCTGGGCAAATTTGGCGATCTACTCGGAGCTATTTCCAAAGACCCCGCCATGCTTCAGTTTCTGAACAATCAGCAAAATCGGAAACAAAGTCCCAACGAGAATTTTGCCCGGGAAGTCATGGAATTGTTTACGCTGGGCCGGGGAAACTACACCGAAAAAGACATCAAAGAAGCCGCCCGTAGCTTTACGGGCTGGGGTTTTAATGCTCGGGGCGAATTCGTTTTTCGCAAAAATCAACACGACGATGGCCCGAAAACCATTTTTGGGAAAACCGGAAACTTCAGCGGAGAAGACACCCTGAATTTACTACTGGAACGACCCGAAACGGCGACTTTCCTGGTTACCAAAGTCTATCGCTTTTTTGTAAATGATATACCTGACCAGAAGATTATCAAAGAATTAGCTCCGCGTTTTCGACAAAAAGAGTACGATATCAGCTGGCTGATGAAGGCGATTTTTTCTTCCGAGTGGTTTTACGATCCGAAAAACATCGGTACGAAAATCAAATCTCCCGTGGAGTTTCTGGTCGGCTTGCAACGCACGTTTGGATTAACCTACGGCAGCAAACAGTCCGTTTTGTACATCCAGAAGGCTCTGGATCAGGTGCTTTTTTATCCCCCAAACGTAGCCGGCTGGCCGGGCGGCACGGCCTGGATTGATTCGTCCAGTCTGCTTCTGCGGATGAAGTTGCCCGAAGTCATCTTCAATTCTGCTGAACTCAACTTCAAAGCCAAAGCCGACGGTGATGTCAATACCGACTACCTGACGAAGAAAAAAGGGCGGCCCTTCGAGCGGGTTGAACTGGACTGGCAGCGTTTTGGCGAAACCTTCGAAGACCTTCGGGGGGAAGCCTTGCTTACCGCCTTAAGTGGGCAGTTACTGCAACGCCCCCTTGGTTCCGTTCAGAAAAATCTGATTCTGAAACGAAAAAAAGAGACTGAGTTGAAAGAGTACACGCTGGCTTTACTGACGCTTCTGGAATATCAGTTGTGTTAATCGCTCCACTCCTAACTAAACCGCTTTATGAATCGTAAAGAATTTCTTCGTCAATCGGCTCTGGCTACGGTAGGCACCTGGCTCATTCCGGATTTTGTAAAAGCTTACGAACGGCATCAGGCCGGACAGGCTCCTGCTTCTCAGAAAAAGCTGATAATTCTTCAGTTTTCCGGTGGAAATGACGGACTGAATACCATCATACCTTACCGCAACGATATCTATTACCGCGAGCGGCCCAAACTGGCCATTCCGGAGGGTAAGGTTCTGAAAATTAACGACGAATTAGCCTTTCACCCGGCTCTGGAAAAACTGCGTCGATGGTATGACGACGGGCGGTTTTCAATCCTCAATAACGTCGGTTACCCCAATCCGGATCGTTCCCATTTTCGATCCATGGATATCTGGCATACCGCCAGCGATTCCAGAGAATACCTGAAAACGGGCTGGATTGGCCGTTACCTCGATTCCCAGTGTGCGGGTCAGTGTCAGCCGTATCAGGCTCTGGAAATTGACGATCAGTTAAGTTTGTCGATGAAGGGAGAACAGGTAAAAGGATTAGCCGTATCAGACCCCAAACGCCTGTATAGCCAGACCCAGAACAGCTTTTATCAGCAACTGGCCCGGCTCAATCACGAAGCGTACGAAAACGTGGATTACCTCTATAAAACGCTGGCCGAGACGATTTCTTCCGCCGATTATATCCACGCCAAAACAAAAATCACCAGTTCCACTACGACTTACCCGCCCCACGAGCTGGGTCGCCGCATGAAAACCATTGCCGACTTTATCCGGTCGGGCGTGGACTGCCGGGTATATTACGTATCTCACGGCAGTTTCGATACCCACGTGAATCAGCAACCGCAACAGCACCGATTGTTAACCCAATACGCCGAAGCACTGGATGCCTTCCTGCTGGATTTAAAATCGCAGGACCAGCTGGATAACGTAATGGTGATGAGCTTCAGCGAGTTCGGACGGAGGATTAAACAAAATGCATCCAATGGCACGGATCACGGAGCGGCCAATGTTTTATTTCTGGCGGGTTCGTCCCTGAAACCAGACGCTACGCTTTCGGCCTCTCCCAACCTGACCGACACCGATCAGGGAGATCTGAAGTACAGCATTGACTTTCGGGACGTCTATGCCACTTTACTGGATCGCTGGCTGGAGATTCCATCGGAAGCGATTCTGGGACGAAAATTTGCGGGGCTGAAAATGGGCTGATATCCTTCCTAATCGCCTCAAAAAATCGTATTTTTGTCCATGCTTCAAAAAACCCGCGGCTTAGTTCTCAATTACCTGCGTTACCGGGAAACGTCGATTATTGTCAAGATTTATACCGAGGAATTCGGCGTTCAGACCTACATCGAAAACGGCGTTCGGAGTAGCAAAGGGAAAAATAAAATTGCTCTCTTTCAGCCGCTTACCCTGCTCGATCTGGTCGTGTATTTTAAAGATAATGCGGGTATTCAGCGAATTTCTGAAACCAGGGTTCATTACCCCTACAGCACGATTCCCTTTGACATTACCAAATCAACGATTGCCCTTTTTATTACCGAAGTGCTCAGTAAAACGCTGAAGGAAGAATCGGGCAATCCGCAATTATTCCAGTTCCTGCGGGAAAGCCTGGTGTGGCTGGATCAGGCCACGGAGGGCTATGAAAATTTTCACCTCTGGTTCCTGCTTCGATTGAGTTTTTATCTGGGTTTTGAACCAGCGTCGGGTCAGGAGCTGGCTCAGGAATTAAGACTGGCCGGTTACCCCATTCACGACGAATCGGAATTGGCCAAACTTGACGAACTCAATGATAACCCGGAACTCCGACTAGGCCGGTCCTCCCGAAACTATCTGCTGGAAATGGTGCTGAAATTTTATGAATTACACATGGACGGCATGGGAGAAATCCGTTCCCTCGAAGTTCTGAGGACGGTATTTTCGTAAGATCGGGTTTATTCTAATGCATTATATATCAGTTCATTTGCTCGTTTTTCTGCGAAAACAAAAAATTATTATCCGGAAACGGGAAACAAATTTCCACGCCTTACTTGGTAGCTTGCTCAAATATTGCTACTTTTGCGTTCCAATTTTTGAAAAGCACTGATTTAAATAACGCAATAAGCTCATGGCTAAGAAAGGCAACCGCATTCAGGTAATCCTCGAGTGCACCGAGCAAAAGACTTCTGGCGTTCCTGGCATGTCACGATATGTCACGATGAAAAACCGGAAGAATACTACGGCTCGTATTGAACTCCAGAAGTACAACCCTTTCCTGAAAAAGCATACGCTTCACAAGGAAATCAAGTAATTTCAGACCCCAGTTATTCGTTGTTTAGGTGGTTCCTAGTCCGGCGATAACTGTCCACTGGTTAGTGATCCACTGTATAACATTTTACTGAAATGGCAAAGAAAGTAGTAGCGACCCTGAAAAAAGAAGGTGGCGTTAAATACGCTAAAATCATCAAGGCGGTGAAAAATCCAACCACTGGTGCGTATACCTTCAAAGAAGAAATCGTTCTTCAGGACGAAGCTCAGGCAGCTCTGAAAAACTAGTCTGCTGGGACTCAAAAGTCTTATTATGATCCTCCGAACGTTCTTCGGGGGATTTTTTGTTGTAGATTTGGGACAGCATTAGTGCCAGATTAGCCATTTCTCCTTCAACCGGAGAGGACAGCTGACGCCCTACGCATAGATAACCAAACCAAAAATGGGCTTATTCGATTTTTTCACGAAGAAAAAGGAGCAAATCCAGGAAGAACAGGCTGAGTCGCTCGACAAAGGTCTGGAAAAAACTAAAGATGGATTTTTTTCCAAACTCAGCCGGGCCGTCGTCGGAAAATCCAAGGTAGATGACGAAGTTCTGGATGAACTGGAGGAAATTCTGATTTCTTCGGACGTCGGGGTAGAAACCACCGTTAACATCATTCGCCGGATTGAAGCCCGCGTCGCCAAAGATAAATTCATGAATACCAGTGAGCTGGATTCCATCCTTCGGGAAGAAATCGCAGCTCTCCTTTCCGAAAATCAGTCAACTGACATTTCGGGAGATTTTGAGACGCCTCTGGGTACCAAACCTTACGTGATCATGGTAGTCGGAGTGAATGGAGTGGGTAAAACCACTACCATTGGTAAACTGGCCGCTCAGTATCATAAAGCGGGCAAGAAAGTGGTTCTGGGAGCGGGTGATACCTTCCGGGCCGCCGCCGTAGATCAGCTGAAATTATGGGGTGAACGCGTAGGCGTGCCCGTCATTGATCACGGCATGAATACCGATCCTGCTTCCGTTGCGTACGACGCCGTGAAACAGGGTACAGAAACCGGAGCAGACGTAGTGATCGTTGATACTGCCGGACGCTTACATACGAAGGTGAACCTGATGAATGAGCTCTCGAAGATCAAGCGGGTCATGCAGAAATTCTCCGTGGAAGCTCCGCATGAGGTGTTGCTCGTACTTGACGGATCAACCGGGCAAAATGCATTTATTCAGGCTCAGGAATTTACGAAAGCCACGGAAGTAACTTCGCTGGCCATTACCAAGCTCGACGGCACGGCCAAGGGCGGCGTAGTTATCGGTATTTCTGACCAGTTTAAGATTCCCGTGAAATACATCGGTGTAGGCGAGCGAATCGAGGATTTACAGGTATTTAATAAAAAATCCTTCGTCGAGAGTTTATTCAAAAAATAACTCCCCTTACGAAAACTAAAAAAGCTGCCGGATGATCTGGCAGCTTTTTTTAGTTTTGAATCTGTCTATGAAGATTCCGGTTCAAAATATCTATTACCTGCTTTGCTACGCCTGGGACAAACTCGACGAACGCGATCTGATTCACGTGTCTGCTCAGGACCAGATTACCCTGCTCGATTTACTGGCTGAAGTGTTAATCAAGGCTACTCACCGCCTCTTCAGACAAGGGTTGTTTCACGCTTATCAATCGGAGAAATCCTCCCTGACGGGCATCCGCGGAAAGTTACTGTTTACGGAAAGCCTACAAAAAAACGAATTCCTTCAGGGACGTGCCATTTGTGAACAGGACGTCTATTCGGCCAATCAGCCGGTTAATCAGATCCTGAAAAGTACGCTGAAGGCCTTGCTGCTTCTCCCCTCTTTTCCGCAGCAATCCCGCCTTCGTCACCTGCACCTTCGGATGACGGGAATTGATGAGATCAAACTCAGCGAACCTCTTTTTAGTAAGGTGACCGTTCCCCGACATCCTTCTACGTACCGCTTCGTTCTAAATATCTGTGAGTTACTGCACAAAAATTTACTCGTCAACGAAGAAAAAGGTACGTATCAATTCAGGGATTTCTGGCGGGACGAACGGCAGATGGCGATTCTTTTCGAAGCCTTCGTTCGGAATTTCTATCGCCATGAATTACCGCAGTGGAAAGTCAGACGGGAAACGATTCACTGGCAATTGACCGCCACTGAAAGCGACCGTTCGCTGTTACCTCTCATGCAAACGGATTTGACGCTGGAACAAAAAGATCAGAAAATCATTCTGGACACCAAGTACTATGCCGAGACCTTCCAGCGGTATTTTGAGACTCGTAAGGTGCATTCCCCGCATTTGTACCAGTTGTTCGCGTATCTGAAAAATTACCCGGCTTCCGGTAAGCTCCGGGGCATCTTGCTATACCCAACCGTTACCCAATCGGTATCCGCTTTCTTTTCGGATGAAACCCATCAGATTCAGGTGCAAACCCTGGACTTGAATCAGCACTGGTCGGGTATCCACCGGGATTTACTGAAATTAGTTGATCCGAACTTAAACTAGCTTAAATCAATCCGGCGAAGGTACCCACTACCAGCGTGGCCGCTGCCAGCGGTAACACTTTAGCCGCTGCCAGCTTTTTCGCTGGCAGCAATGACTCGGTATTCTTATAACTCAGGCTACCAGCGAAAAAGCCGGTAGCGGTCATTTACAGATGTTCCTTTACTAAAAGGCTGACTGGGCCACGCTGGCAGCATAAGTTTAGCTCTACCTAATTCAGCTATGAAATTGATTGCGGACCGCCGCAGAAATCAGTTCTTCGCGGGTTCTTTCCACTCATTCAGTTCCACCAGATACCCATCAGGATCGGGTAAGTAAATCTGCTTCACCCCACCAAACCGAACCTGAGCGTGATACGAAAGCCCTTTTGCCTTCAGAAAGGCTTCGGCTTTGTCCATGGACGCCACGAAAATGGCAAAGTGAGATCCATTCCGATCATTATTCACGGGAACCGTACGACCGGCCAGTAAATGGATTTGCTGATCTGAACCAATCCTGAACCAGGAACGAATGGCTTTCAGGTTGTCCGGAACCGCCAGCCGTTCCAGACCCAGAACTTCGGAATAAAATTTAGTCGAAGCCGGTAAGTCAGCCACCTGAAGGGCCAGGTGATTGTGTTTAATAACGCCCAGATTTTCCTGAGCGGAAACCGAAATACTCATGCCCGTGAAGCAGGTAATGATGAGAAAAAAACGGAGAAACATACGGCTATAGATTTGAGAGGTATAAAAAAAATCGTTACCTGGATTTCGACTCACAGATAACGACTTTGTAAAAGGCAAAACTCTTAATGATCAAGGAATAGGTAATACTTTGCTTTCTTTGAACGTCGACAGAATGACCATGGTTTGCGTACTGGCCACTTCTTCGATTTCGTTGATTTTTTCCAGCATCAGTCGTTGGTACGAAGCGATATCTTTCGAAATTACCTTCAGCAGAAAATCACCTGAACCTGTGATGTGGTGACACTCTACTACTTCAGGGATTTCGTTAATTTTTTCAACGAATGAATCAGTTACCTGCTTTTTGTGACCCACCAGTGTAATCTGAACGAAGGTAGTAACCCCCAGACCTACTTTCTCACGATCGAGTTGAGCGTGATAGCTCTGGATAATACCTGACGTTTCTAATTTCTTTACCCGTTCCAGGGTTGGAGCAGGTGATAAGCCAATTTCTTTCGAAAGTTGAGCATTTGTAATCTTTGCATTGGATTGCAGTATTTCAAGGACTTTGCGGTCGATGTGATCCAGTTTCTGAAGTGTGTTCATAGGGTAGTACGCAGTAAGCGAAAATATTATTTGGTGGATAGCTTAACTTTCGCTGACAAATTTCATAAAAATACCGCAAATAAGCACAATCGTAAAATATAATTTTTTTTAATCATCAAAAATTAGTGTAAAATCCCAATAAAAAAGCTATCTACTAAACAAATACATTTCTTTTATAAACTTGATTTTCAGCCGTAAAGGGTCCTTTTTCTGTAAAGGGCTGCAAATGTCGTCTATTTCCACTGGCTTTTCATAGCATTTCGGAGAATAATTATTTGCATGGCTTTTCTTACCTTGTTTTTTATTTGGTCAGCTAATTATTAAAAAATTAAGGTTTTCTCTTTATCCTTTTCCGTGCCAACATGCGGGCTTCAGGCCTTACCTTTGTAGCAATCATCTATTTAGTATACCCTTGTTTTTTCGAGAAGTCCCCGGTTTATCTGATTTAAAGAACACCCTGATTCAGTCCGTCAAGAGTCAGCACGTGGCTCACGCCCAGTTATTTCACGGCCCGGCGGGCAGCGGAAACCTGGCCCTGGCCCTGGCTTATGCTACCTACCTGAATTGTGAAGACCGTCAGGAAGAAGATTCCTGCGGGCGTTGTGCGTCCTGCGTGAAGATGAAAAAACTGGCTCACCCGGATGTGCATTATATTTTTCCGGTAGCGGTAACCAAGAAAATCAAGGACAACGAATCAGATGCCTTTCTGCCGCTGTGGCGGGAATTTATCGATGCCCAGCCCTTCGGTACGCTGTCCGACTGGCTGACGTATATCGGCGTGGAAGGAAATCGGCAGGGTAATATTTCGGCGGAAGAAGCCCGCAATGTAATCCGGAAAATTTCCCTGACCGCCTACGAAGGCGAGTACAAAATTCTCCTCCTCTGGCAACCCGAGTTACTGAACGTTTATTCGGCCAATGCTCTGCTGAAAATTCTGGAAGAACCGCCCGCCAAAACCATATTTTTGCTGGTCTGCACCGATGCCAATCGTTTGCTGACCACGATTATTTCCCGTACGCAACGCATTGGCGTTCCGGCTTTTACTGAAATGGAGGTATCCTCTTATCTTCAGCAAAAGCTGGGAACGGATGACAAACAGGCCCGTCACGTGGCTTACCTGTCAGAAGGAAATCTGGGCTATGCTCTGGAATTAGCGAAGGGAGAAGGGAACGAACAACACCCCTGGTTTGCTCAGTGGATGCGGAATTGTTACCGGGGTATTCCGGCTTTCGGAGACTTGCTGAAACTGTCCGATGAGTTTGACAGTCAGTCCAAAGAGCAGCAAAAAGGCATGATGGAATACAGCCTGAGCGTCTTTCGGGATCTGATGCTCTGGCAAAATGGCGTGGAAGCTCTGGTGCGACTGGAAGGTGATGAACTCACCTTCGTTCAGAATTTCTCGAAAGTCATTCCTCCCGAGCGATTACCCCTGATTACGGAAGAACTGAACACCGCCTTTTTCCAGCTGGAAAGAAATGTTCGGGCCAAAATGATTTTTATGGATTTGTCATTAACACTGGCCAGACTTCTTCGGAAGTAAGACCATTTATAGCCTACGAGTATGAAAGTAAGAATTGGATCCCGTGGATCTAAACTGGCCCTCTGGCAGGCCGAATATGTGGCCGAACAACTCCGGCTCGGCGGCATGGATCCTGAAATCGTGGTAATTGATACCAAAGGCGATAAAATTCTGGATCGCTCTTTATCGAAAATTGGTTCCAAGGGCGTGTTTACGGAAGAACTCGAAGAACAGCTTCGAACGGGTGCCATTGACATTGCCCAGCACTCGGCCAAGGATCTGCAATCTTCCCTGGCGGATGATCTGGAAATCATTGCCTTTACGCCCCGCGAAGCCGTGAATGATGTATTAATCAGCTTCAATCCGGAGTTATCGCTGGAATCGGGCGAACCGTTCGTGATAGGCACCTCCAGTACCCGCCGCGTCGCTACGCTGAAACGTTATTATCCGCACATTAAGGTTGTGGACATGCGGGGTAACCTGCAAACCCGTCTGGAGAAACTGAAAAGCGGCGTTTGTGATGCTCTGATTCTGGCCTATGCCGGTGTTCACCGCATGGGTTACGAAGAATACATTGCCGAACATTTATCAACGGAAACGTTTACGCCCGCCGTGGGTCAGGGAAGCGTAGCCATCGAGTGTGCCACCAACCTGGAAACTGCTAAGAAAGCCCGCATTCGTGAACTTTTGAACGATCCGGTAACGGAAAGCTGCATTCGGGCCGAACGTATTTTCCTGGCGACCTTACAGGGCGGTTGCAGCATTCCGGTTTTCGGGCTGGCTTCGCACTTTAACGGTCGGGTTAGCCTGACAGCCGGTATTATTTCGCTGGATGGTCAGAAAGAATTACGCCGTACTGAAATTTCGGATACGGCTCAGGCCAACCTCATGGCTCAGAAATTGGCCGATCGAATCGCCACGCAGGGAGGTAATGATATGGTACGGGAAATCCGGGCTAATTTATAAATTCATGCGAAAAGCCTCCTTTATCGCAGGTCTGGGACTAGCCTTGGTATGGGCCATGCCCGGCTTTGCTCAACGGAAAGAAAAACTGGTAACGATTGAAACGAAATACGGCCCTATCCGCCTGATTTTGTTCGATCAGACTCCGAAACACAAGGCTAACTTTCTGAAGTTAACCAAAGAGCATTTTTACGACGGCGTCTTATTTCACCGCGTCATTCCTGCCTTCATGATACAGGGTGGCGATCCGGAATCGAAAAAAGCTACGCCTGACGCGATGCTCGGTTCGGGGGATGTGGGATATACCATTCCGGCAGAAATTGTTCCCGAGTTGTTTCACCAGCGGGGTGCTGTAGCTGCCGCCCGGGATAATAACCCGGCCAAGGCTTCGTCGGGTTGTCAGTTTTACATCGTTCAGGGAAAAACCTATTCTGAGGGAACGCTGGAAACGCAGGCCAAACGAGCCGGCCGCCCCTTTACCGACGCTCAGAAAGAAGTCTATAAAACCAAAGGCGGCACTCCCTGGTTAGATGGTAACTACACCGTGTTTGGACAAGTAATCGAAGGCATGGCGGCCGTGGACAGCATCGCCGCCCAGCCCCGGAATGAAGCCAACCGCCCCGATGTGAATATTTCGATGATGAAGGTTAGGGCAAAAAAAATGAGTAAGAAAAAAATAACCCGTCGCTACGGTTATGTTTTTGCCCGTTAACTCCTCTACTTTGTACGTCTGTCTCTGCTTTCTTCAACTATGATGCCAAAAAAGATTTTAATTACCGGAACGAATGGCCTGCTGGGTCAGAAACTCATTACGCTTTTACACAAAAACCCCGATGTTCAGCTGATTGCTACCGCTCGCGGAGCCAATCGCCTGCCCTTTACGGATGGCTACGAATACCGGCAAATGGACATTACGGATGCCGCTCAGGTGGCTGAAGTGATGGAGGCCGTTCAGCCCCACGCCGTGATTCACGCGGCGGCCATGACGAACGTGGACCAGTGCGAATTCGAAAAAGAATTATGCTGGAAAATGAACGTGCTGGCCGTAGAGTACCTGGTTGAAGCCTGTAAAAAGTACGATACCTTCCTGTGCCACGTTTCTACCGATTTCATTTTTGACGGTGAGAACGGGCCCTATTCGGAAGACGCCGTCCCCAGCCCGCTGAGTTTCTACGGCTGGAGCAAATACGCGGCTGAAGAAGTCGTGAAACGCTCAGATATTCGCTGGGGTATTGCCCGGACGGTTCTGGTCTACGGAATTGCAGCGGACATGAGCCGGAGTAACATCATTCTCTGGGTGAAAAAATCACTGGAAGATGGCAAAACAATCAAGGTAGTGACGGATCAGTTCCGCTCCCCGACTCTGGCCGAAGATCTGGCCATGGGTTGCTGGCTGATTGCCGATAAAGAAGCCTTAGGCATTTACAATATTTCGGGCAAAGAAGTGATGACGCCTTACGAAATGGCCCATGCCACGGCTGATTACTTCGGCCTGGATAAATCATTCATTACCGAAGCCGATTCGAGCACGTTTACGCAACCCGCGAAGCGTCCTCCCCGCACCGGGTTTATTCTCGATAAAGCCCGTAACGTATTGGGCTATGAGCCCCGCAGCTTCACCGAAGGCATTGCTATTCTGGCGGAACAAACCGCTGAACGCGTATAATACTGGACTGATTACCAACGCGGATGAAGCAGGTGATTCGGAACGGAAACCTGTTTCATCCGCGTTATGCTTATGCCATGAAAACCATAGAAGAGCAACTGAACCGCTGGGGTCGCGAACGTCGTCCCTGCTTGTTCGTGCTTGATTTTGAGCTTCAGCGGCCCCTTCTCTGGCCGCTGGACGAAGTACCGCAGGATTCCGTGTGGTTTGACCTGAACGGCATTTCTAATGCTCCAAAACCGATTCCTGCTTCTTCAGATTTCTATTTTCACAAATTTCCCCTCTCCTTTCAGGAATTTGACCGCAAGTTTCAGCAAGTCCACCGGGAGTTACTGGCCGGAAATTCATTTCTGACCAATCTGACGGCTCGTACCCGCGTCGAAACCAACCTGAGTTTTCAGGAAATTTTTCAGCGGAGTGAAGCCAAGTATAAAGTCTGGTTACGGCTTCCTGGTGATACTGACGTAAAGGAAATCGTTTGCTTTTCGCCGGAAATTTTTGTTCGGATTCAGGAGGATTTCATTTCCAGTTACCCCATGAAAGGAACGCTGGACGCGGCCATATCCAAGGCCCGTGAGCAGTTGTTATCCGACGAAAAGGAACGCTACGAGCATGCCACCATCGTGGATTTGATTCGGAATGATCTGGCTCAGGTAACCCCTGAACGCTGGGTAGAACGCTTCCGCTACATCGACGAAGTGCAAACGCACGATAAGACGCTTTTACAGGTAAGTTCGGAAATCAAAGGCCGGTTACCCGAAAACTGGGCCGATCATTTGGGTACGTTATTACTTCGCTTGTTACCCGCTGGCTCAATCACCGGAGCTCCCAAACCCAAAACGGTAGAGATCATCCGGCAGGCTGAAGGCGAACCACGAGGGTATTACACGGGCATCATTGGTATTTTTGACGGAACAAATCTGGATACGGGCGTCATGATTAGATTCATGGAAAAAACGTCGTCAGGCCTTTTCTTTCGATCCGGCGGAGGCATTACTTTTCGTAGTGAATCTGAAAAAGAATATCAGGAGTTGATTGATAAGGTGTACGTACCGATTTGGTGAGTTTTTTTGTGGTGTTTTATGTTTGGATTTCTCTTTTCGCCCTGGTTGGTGAGGACACCAACCACTTGCTTTACAGCTGGCTGGTGAGACACCAGCCAGGGCAGAGTAAATGTGAACCCCGATTATTACCCCGGGGGTTGTCACCCGGGACTACTCAGGTTAAACCCCGCTGGGATTCTTGCTTTGCAGTTCCCCGCCGTGGTTGGTGTCCTCACCAACCACTTCCTTACAACTGGCTGGTGAGACACCAGCCAGGGCAGAGAGTTCAGGCAAAAAACACCAGAGCAGATAACCCGGCTATTACCCCGGGTTATCACCCGGGGCTACGCAGATTGAACCCCGCTGGGGTTTTTAATTTCAGTTTCAAACGGCTACCCTACCTTTATGGGTTTTCTCTTTCCAACTGAAAACTGAAAACTGAAAACTGAAAACTGAAAACTGAAAACTGAAAACCGCAGCGGCGGTCGCTGAAAACTGAAAACTGAAAAAATGCTTCTCGAAACCATCCGCTTTCATCAGGGAGAACTGGAAAATCTATTTTATCACCAGCAACGGATTCATCGGAGCCGGAAGGAATTGTTTGGACGGAATGAACGCTGGGATCTGGAAGAAATGATTACCATTCCCGAACATCTGAATCCCGAACAAACTTATCGGTGTCGGGTGGTGTACGGAGCGAAAGGTCTTATTTCGGTTGAGTTCATTCCTTATTCCATTCGGCCCATTCAGAGTCTGGAATTGGTTACGGCTGATTCCCTGGACTATGCTTATAAGTTTTCTGATCGAACGGCTTTGAATGAGTTAACCGCTCAGACAAAAGCCGATGAAATCCTGATTGTGAAGCAGGGCCTCATTACCGACACCAGTTATACCAACGTGGCCCTTTCGGATGGTCAGGAATGGTACACCCCCCACCAGCCTTTACTGGCCGGAACGCGTCGGGCCGCTTTGCTGGCCAATGGAACGATTATTCCCGAACGCCTTGCCGCCGATGATTTACGTTATTTCAAAGAAATCCGTCTGTTCAACGCCATGATCGATTGGCATCAGGCTCCTACATTACCCATTTCAGCCATTCGTTAACTCTCAGTCCGGGTCTGTCTGTTACAAAGTTACTTTTACTCAACCTCACTTTTCATCTCCTCCACACTGTCTTTCAGAGCAAGATGACAGACGGGGGGTGTTCACATTCTCTACCCTACCTCCGTTTTTTCGGCTCATAGATGACCCGTACAAACGAACTTACCGGATCAGTACTTTTCAACGAAAAACTACTCACAAAACCCACCAACAGATTACTTTTCAGAGCAACCCTGACCTGCGGACGAATGACATTTTCATACACTGGTCCGTTCTGGCTGTGGTATAACTCCACACCTACAAATGCCTTACTACGCGGAATGACGTAGTGTAAAGCCAGGTTCACTTCATAACCCGTGGCTTCCAGCGACTTTCCCCATTTTTTCTCTCCTCCCAAAGCAGCATAAACCAGGGTATGTACGTGTGATCCCCATTTTTTCGCGGCTACAGCAAATGGGAACCCGCATTCAGCTGAAAACAATTTTCCCGACTGGTGATTAATGATCAATTCATTGGTATAACCCACCGCCAGTGAGGTTTGCCAGGGTTCAATGACGGCATACGTCCATTGCAGGGAGGTTTTCAGGCTTTTCATGTTCAGGCTACTGCCGGGAATTTCCTCGTCCAACGGTACCTGAGCCTGCAGGGGAACTTCTACTTCCAGTCCCAGCCGATTGATAGGAGCAAATTCGTATTCGACGAAGGGATGCCAGTGAGCCGCTCCGCCGTGTTTGCTGAAAGACGTTCCGACATTCCATTCCCGTTCGCCTTTGCGGGCACCCAGGTCACGAACCAGATCCAGGTATAAAGGTTCCGCGTGGGAGATTTTCACGGGTTTTACGGGCGAAGGCGTTTTCGCAGAGTCTGGCGTCTGAGCCTGGACAAGGCAGGCGTACAGAATAGCGAAAAAAGTGACTAGCGTTCTCATGGCTTTGTGGATTATACCGACAAAGCTCAGGCTGCTTTCTGGAACGAATCTGGAATGAATACTAGAATTGAATACGAATCACAAACTCCTCGCTGGCAGAAGTTATTTCGGGTTGATATCCGTAGGCATCGCAAATGGATTTCACAATGGACAGACCCAGTCCTAATGATTGACGGTGCGTGCTTTGCTTGGTAAATCGATTGAATAAGGCTTCGGGTTTCCCTTCAATGCCTTTAGCGGTATTCCGGATGGTTAACTGCCTGGTATCCATTCGGATCTGAATGAATCCGTTTTCCGGGGTATGCAGGTAGGCGTTACGGATCAGGTTCCGAACCAGGATTTCCATCAGATGATAGTTGGCCTGAACGACAATGGCTTCTTCGTTTTCCAGCTTCACCTCCAGCCGTTTATCCTCAGCCAGAAATTCGCATTCGCCGACCAGCCGGATAATCATGGGATTAAGCTCTACCGCTTCCTGTTCGCCAAACTGCTGGTTATTGATTTTGGTGATTAACAGCAAAGCTTTATTCAAAGCCGAGAGACGTTCGAGCTGCTCATTTAGTAATCCAATCGTAAGGGCATCTTCCTCCTTTAAATCCGGATTTTGGATCAACTGCTCGGTTTGATTGAGGGCAATTGCCAGCGGCGTCTGAATTTCGTGGGAAGCATTCTCCACGAACTGTTTCTGCTGCTGATACGATTTCCGGTTAACCTCGGCCAGCGTGCTTACGGCCTGCGTTAATTCCTGAAATTCCTGAATGGAACTTTGGGGTAGTTCCAGACCATCCTGCCGGTCCACGCGGAAACGATGCAGCTGCTCCAGCGTTTGATAGAAAGATCGCCAGAGCCGTTTTTGAAGAATGAGATTAATCAGGAACGCCAGCAAAACCAGCCCGGCACAAACCCAGGCCGTGCTGCGGGTGATGACTTCCCCCATGTCTTCCAGATCCAGCAGAGAGGTTTCGATTTCCAGCCGGTAATAATTTCCCTGATGCTTGAATCGGGTGACCAGCTGGCGGTGCGGCTCCACTTCTTTTTCAATCAGTTCGTAGATTTCAATGTCTTCGTAATGTTCCTTCAGCTTTTTATACTCCGAATGACTCACCCGTTCGATTCGAAAATCGGCCTTCAATGCTGGATTTTCCGGTGTTCCCTGAGCGGGTAAACTAGCCAGTATCTCCAGCTTACGATTCTGTAATTCCTCGTCGATTTCATCCCGTACTTCTTCGCATACCTGGTCGTAGATGTATAAACCACTGACCACCAGAGCCACCAGCAGAACTACGGTACTGATTATATTACTACGCGTTAATAATCGCATATTACATTTCGATAGAGACGCGATTCGCTGCGTCTGGTTCTTCAGGCGATGGGGTCTCATTAACTTCATTCCGCCGCGATACAGTCGCGTTTCTACGCTTTTCTGAAGGCTATTGCGGTGAAAACTTATACCCGATTCCGTACACCGTCTGAATATTTAGTTCGTACCCCATCTGGCTGAAACGTTTTCGCAGGTTTTTGATTTGCGAATAGATAAAATCATACGAATCGGCCTGATCGATGTTATCTCCCCAAACGTGTTCGGCCAGGGCTGCTTTTTTAATGACCCGGTTCTGATTCGTTACAAAAAAGAGTAATAAGTCGAATTCCTTGCGATTCAGTATCACTTCTTTTCCTTCATAAAAAACAGTTCGGGCGGTGGTATCGATGGTCAGACTACCCACCTGCATTTCATCGGAACCTTCAAATTTCAATCGACGCAACACCGAGCGTAAGCGGGCATTCAGCTCGGATAAATGGAACGGCTTGGGCAGATAATCGTCCGCTCCCAGGTCCAGTCCTTTCAGTTTATCGTCGAGGGAGTCTTTCGCCGAAATCACGATAGCTCCGGTAGTTTTATGGGATTTTTTCAGCTCTTTCAGCAGATCCAGTCCGTTCCCTCCGGGGAGCATAATGTCGATCAGAACGCAGTCATAAGCGTACACGCCGATCTTTTCCTCTGCGTCTTCGTACGTCGTCGCCAGTTCACATACGTGACCTTCGTTGATCAAAAATTGCGATATGGTTTGGTATAAACCGGGTTCGTCTTCGATTAACAATAATTTCATAAGGCTGGAATGAAAGCTTAAAATTGGATCGGAATTCTGGAAACAATCTGAAATAAAAGTTAGACTGACGCCGATGAAAGAAGTAAATCGCGGTTACGTTTAGGAAGTGGTACGAACTTATTCACAGTTTTGCTTATCAATGCCCGGAAGAACGTCATTCATTTCGTAACCTGAACCTATGAAATCTGTTATCCGAAAATTTCTGAAGATGGTCGATGTGTTCGGATTTTTCGAACGCGATCCCTTCGGCAACCTGTATTTCACCAAACGTCTGCTCATTGCCAGCCTGGGCTCGCTTACCTGGAGCCGACTGATGTGGGTCAATAAAACTAAAATTCAGGGCACCGAGCATCTGGAAAAACTGCCCGAATGCGGCGTGCTTTTTCTCTCCAATCACCAGACTTACTTCGCCGACGCTACCTGTTTGTATCACGTTTTTTGCAGCGTCAAATGGGGCTTCCGCAACTGGATCGGACTGCCCATTTACTTACTGGCTCCCCGGGCCCGGATGTATTACGTGGCAGCTTCTGAAACGATGAAAGATAGTGGACTGGTTCCGAAAATCTTTGCTCAGGCGGGGGCCATCACCATCAATCGTTCCTGGCGGGCCAAAGGCCACGATGTAAAACGCGAGGTGGATCATTCCGCCAGCGAAAAAGTAGGTAAGGCCCTGTCCGCTGGCTGGGTCATCAGTTTTCCACAGGGAACCACCAGTCCCTACGCTCCCATTCGCAAAGGCACGGGCCATCTGATTAAAGACCATAATCCTATCGTGGTTCCGGTGGTTATTAATGGCTTCCGACGGGCTTTCGACAAGAAAGGCTTATTGCTCAAAAAACGGGGTACGCAGCTTTCCGTAACTTTTAAGGAACCCATTCGTTTTGATCCGAACCTAAGCGTGGAAGAAATTGTCAGTAAGGTAGAAGAATTTCTGGAGCAGGATTATCCCGAAGGCAAGCAATGGTATGTAAAAAAACAGGCAGAAAAGGCGTCCTCGTAGCTTGAGGGTTCACTGACGCGTTTGAAGTCGTTTGGTTAGTGTTTGATTCTGTTTGATCCAGTTAGAAAGGTTCGAGGTTTGATTTTCAGGTTTGAAAGATTTCTACAATCACCAGAATCTCTATTGATAAGCGTGGTTTGGTCTATGGTTTCAGGTTTGAGAAGCTGGAAAATTTTCATATTGCCTTCATTCTCAATAAACTACAAACGTATCGAACCAGGTCAAACGTCCTCAAACAAAACCAAACCCACACAAACGCCCTTGCTTTCTGGGATTTTTTCGGCCTGATTCCAGGCTTTCGTCCTAATTTTGAAGATTCCTGTATCGACCTCCCGCTATGTCATCTATCCAATACGAATATAAACCGGATAATCACCTTCGCTCCGATCCCAACAAGTACAAACTGGAGGATTTGCGATCGGAAGAAATGATTTTGAGTCTGGGCCCCCAGCACCCTTCTACGCATGGGGTCTTGCGTCTCGAAGTAATCAGCGACGGAGAAGTAATCGTAGATGTGGTCCCTCACCTGGGTTACCTGCATCGCTGCTTTGAAAAACACGCGGAAAACCTGCCCTTTAACCAGACCATTCCCTTCGTGGACCGAATGGATTATCTGGCGGCCATGAATTCCGAGCACGTTTATGTCATCGGTATTGAGAAGATGCTTGGCATTGAAAACGATATTCCCAAACGGGTAGAATACATCCGGGTGCTCGTCGCTGAACTGAACCGTCTGGCTTCACACTTCGTCGCCATTGGCACTTATGCTCTGGATATCGGAGCGTACACGCCTTTTCTCTGGCTCATGCGGGACCGGGAGCATATCCAGCGAATGCTGGAATGGACCACGGGGGCCCGAATGCTTTATAACTACATCTGGATTGGGGGCTTGTTCTACGACCTGCCCGTCGGTTTCGAAGACCGTTGCCGGGAATTCATTACCTACGTCAAGCCTAAATTGATTGAGTTACAGCAGCTGGTCATCGAAAACGAGATTTTCGTTCGCCGAACCGCTAACGTGGGCGTATTACCTCTGCCTTTGGCGATTGATTACGGTTGCACGGGGCCTGTACTCCGGGGTTCTGGCTTACGCTGGGATTTACGGAAAGTAGATCAATATTCCGTATATCCCGAACTCGATTTTGACGTTCCCATTGGCGAAGGAAAAATGGGAACGGTGGGCGACTGCTGGGATCGCAATAATGTTCGGGTGCAGGAATGCTGGGAATCCGTGAAAATCATTGAACAATGCCTGGAACAACTGACGGGCAAATATACCCGTACAAAAGATTTTGACCCTCAGGCATTCGTACCCAAGAAAATTCGTCCGAAAGCGATGGATTTTTACGCCCGCGGCGAAGGTTCCAAAGGCGAACTGGGTTTTTATATCCGCACGGATGGTAAGTCGGACATTCCGGTTCGAATGAAATCCCGCGGACCTTCGTATCACAATCTTTCCGTTATTTCCGAAATCAGTCGCGGAGCCTTACTCGCCGATTTAATTGCCATTATTGGATCTCTGGATCTGGTTATGGGTGAAGTGGATCGGTAGAAGCGTTTTGAGCGGCCGCCGCTACGGTTTTGAGTTTAGGGTTAGTTATTGTTGCCTTTCGTGTACCATGGCTGGTGTTCGCACCAGCCTTTGTTATTTACAGACTTTCTTAAACTCTTTCCCGGTAAGGAATTTCAGTGATCCCTGGGCAATTCTTCCTTGACGTTTATAACTTAGTTATCCTCCACTAAGTTTGTATAATATAACTGCCCAACGTTTGGCAGTTAGAGTTAGACTCCACACGCCAAACCGCAGCGGCGGCCGCTCAAAACCCAGAACATCTAATGTTTCAACTCGACCCTAACCGTAATTATCCCCGGAAAACCGAGTCGCATTCCCTGATTCGTTTTCAGGATTGCGATCCGATGCAGCATCTGAACAATGCCAAGTATCTGGATTATTACTTCAACGCCCGCGAAGACCAGCTTTTTTCCATATACGGTTTTACCATCGATTATCCCTTTCGAAAATACCAATCCGCCTGGGTGGTGTACAACCATCAGATTGGCTACGTTCGCCCCGCCCGGGTGAGTGAATGGGTAACCATCATTGCGAGTATCATCTATTATGACGACGACACGATGGTTACGGAATACGTGATGACGAACGAAAACAAGACGGAACTGAAAAATGTGTTATGGTCGACGATGAAGTACGTTTCTGTGCTGAACGGCAAACGCATGACCCATCAGGAAGACATTGCTGAATTCCTGAAAATAACCTCCGCCGAAGGCGTGGATTATCCAAACGTTTCATTCAACGAACGAATTAAGCAGATCAAAGCGGCCCTGGCCGAAGGTCGTTATTGATTCAGATGAACCAGAGACGCAAGGAAGTCGCAGCCCCCGTGGTTAGTGAGGACACCAGCCGAGGCGGAGGATAGACCAAGTCTACGCCGGGGTTGGTGCCTTCTCCAAACACTTTTATTAGTTCTGGCTGGTGAAGACACCAGCCAGGGTGGCAGCCACGGCGTGAAATACAATCCCGTTATTACCCCGGATTAGCAACCCGTTGTTACCCCGGGTTATGACCCGGGGCTATCCAGATTGAACCCCTCTGGGGTTCTTACGTTCAGTTGCCCACCAACCACTTCCTTACAACAGGCTGGTGAGACACCAGCCAGGGCAGAGTAAATATGAACCCCGATTATTACCCCGGGTCATCACCCGGGGCTACACAGATTGAACCCCGCCGGGGTTCTTACTTTCATTTCCAAACTTCTACCTACCTTTATGGGTTTTCACTTTCCAACTGAAAACTGAAAACTGAAAACTGAAAACTGAAAACTGAAAACTGAAAACTGAAAACTGAAAACTGAAAACTGAAAACTGAAAACTGAAAACTGAAAACTGAAAACTCAAAACTCAAAACTCAAAACTCAAAACTCAA
>CAJYIW010000025.1 GCA_913775095.1 uncultured Siphonobacter sp.
GGAAACAAATGGTGTTCAATCTGACGATTCAAGCCACCGAGGAAAAACGCCGCTACTTTGGAGTGTGGAGCAAAATTTGCGGTGGTTCGAAGCTGATGAACGGCCCAGGCTTCCTCAATATCCCCTTGCCGGGTAGGCGTAGGAAAAGCCGTTCCTTCTACTACGTGAGCCAGTTGAAATGCCAGGCCCAGTACAATGCCTTCCGTCAGGTGCATGGCCAGAAAGCCAATCTCTACCTGCCACCAGCTAACCTCAAGAATTAGATAAAGTAATACGAGTAGACAGAAATAGTAGATGAATTTACCGGCAAACAGGTTTAGGTACTCGCTTGTGGGATGACCCGTATTCGCCTTTTGGCTGATTTTAGCTTTGAAAAACTTCAGATAGTCCTTTCGGAAAACCCAGGAAAGCGAGGCTAGTGCGTACAAACCAAACGCATAATAGTGCTGGTAGCGTTGCCAGGGACGATGGGGTTCATCAGAATCCAGTCGAATTAAACCCGGTGCATTTTCAATGTCTTCATCGTGGCCGGGAATATTGGTATAGGTATGGTGAACGACATTGTGCGTCATTTTCCAGACGTAAGGATTGGCTCCCATGAGATAGAAACTCTTGCCCAACCATTGATTGATCCAGGCTTTGGAAGAAAAAGCTCCATGCAGAGCATCATGGGAAACGTTGAAGCCAATGAAAGCGGCAAATAAGCCGAGTCCTACGCAAAACATCAACATGGTCCAGAGCCCAAATTAATTGGATAGGAGGAGACCGTAAAGCAGCAGGAAGCCTCCCGGAAAGAGACCTGCTTTGAGCCACATGGCTGAATTGGCATGGGGAGAATGGCCTCGTTTTTTTAAATATGTATCCGTTGGTAGCAAAGAATTGCGATTGGGAGACATTGGTAAACCTGAGTAAAAAGGGTACTGTGGTAAGTGTAGTATAAGTCCAAAAGACGCCTGGAAGCAAAGCCGCAGGTAGTGGTGAATACCAGAAGCGATAGCGTAAACGATCGCTAGCAGAAAGAGACTATCGCCAGCGAAAACGAAGAAACCAGGACTAAAAAAGCAGCAGGAGAATGGAATCGTTTGGATGTAGTCATGATCGTTGGTAAAAACCGAACCGAATCAGGGGGCTAACCCAAAAGCGAGGCAGTGTGAGAAAATTTATGTATGTACTCCAAAAAAGTAATCCAGTGCAATATATATCTTCCTACTCAAACCTAACGATAAGGCAGTTAGGTCATTTTCAATACGTAATAAAAGAAGCCGTAGGAAAACGAGTACTCCTCAGTACGTTTTCACTAGTGTTGATAAGGGTGAACTCTAATGATTGATTATTTTGATCTTCATGCAGACTCAACAAGGAGTGATAGGTAAAAGGGAATGTTTCTGGAGATTAACCGCAATAGCTTCTTTTGAAACTTTACATGCTTGAAACATACATGTGATAGGAGTTGTCTTAGATACTGACCTAAGGAACCGATGTATTTGCCAGACAAGCAGCACAGGATATTAGCAGCCTGATTCAGAAGGATACGTATACACATTAGGCTGTTCTTTAACGCATCAGGGCCTTAGCTTCGGTAAATTGGGGTCTTCTTAGTTATGATATAGAATAGTGGTTGGTGACGCTTCGCTACTTACTACTCATGGCAGGAATGAATAGGGACCAGTCAATGACTGAAGACAGTTGCAAACGGCTTTTCATCGTTCGTTCCCAGTGGCGTCCTTTGGATGAACATTGAGAACAGGGGGGAATACAGAAGTGGATATTCTTTGGAAGAAGAATTTATTAAAGAACTAAATTTTGTCTTCCTCTTAACTTTATCAATTTAACATACAAACACTTATACAACAGAGTCTTTACTGCTAAGTAAATAAAATGAGCCGGAAAACCCGGCTCATTTGTTGAATGGTATATAATAGGTTCTTATTGAGGAAAATACTGATCGACTATAATGGTATCTTTAAAGACGGTGAGCTTATACGGTGAAATTAGCTCACTCGAAGATGAGTATCCTCCAAATAAAGTCTGTAGTTCTTTCTCTGAGGTTTTTACTTTTATTCTAAAATTTCCTTCTCTTCTATACTTAATACCAATACTTAATTGCACAGAATCTTTATCAGGAACCATGTTCGTAGTTGTAGAGTCATCTGCCTTCCCAAGCTCTTCAGAATAAATCTTTATACTATTCAACGGCTGACCGCTTGAATTCTTAACCGAAAAGTTTACTGTCCCATAGATTTTTTCTTCGTCTCTACAACTCCATAGAGTAATGGTCAATAGAGCAATGAATAAGGAAATACTAAGTAATTTCATAAGGTTGATTGAGTTTATAGTGATCGTTCGTAAATATACTTCATATATGTCGTACATCCAGATTAATCAATTGTACCCTTATAACGTTTTACAAACGACCTTCCAGGACATGCTAAAAGGCTCTCTAGAGAGCCTTTTAGCATGTAATTTTTACTAATAACACATTAGGAACCACTATATATCTTCATTATAAAGTCTTAAGATAACTATGGGTGGAGAAAAGCTAAGTTCTTCTTTTCCAATCAAATGGTATGTTTTCCCTCCAACTGTTTCTATCAGCCTTTTATACTTTTTTTAAATAGGGCTAATGGAAACTTACTTTCTGTTTCAATCGAATGAGAATCAGCGGCGATATTGAAACTGCAAACATTTTTAGAAACCACGCAACAAGGTTTGGAGTCTACACTTACTAAGAAACGTCCTGCTTTGCGAAAGAGTGGAGATTTGTTAATCTTAATTTCAATACTAGATGAATCTGAAGGTACCTACCCATCACTACAGATACTACTGAGAGCAAACATCAGGCTAAGGACCAATAATTTAGCTTTCATAGATAATGGCTGGAATGATCACTGTAAGCTTAAAGTTAATGACAACTAGCATTTCTCTACCAGTACCTAGGTTATCAAATCATTAAGCCTTACTCTTTCATCCTTTCAATGGTCGTTTGTAAAATGTTATAGGAGTATTTTAGATAAGAAAAAAGTCAACACTCCAACATTCAAGTAAGAAATCATAGCCAATCTTTTCTGGAAGCTCAAGGGAATCAATCAGCTTCACCCGCACATACTGATTATCCATGATATTTTCGACGGTCCAATCAAATAGTTCAATAAACCTAAAATCATTGCTGCTTGAACTCAACTTTATCTCGTGCCACTGAGTATGTAGATCGATACGCTCTCCATACCTAGCATAGTAACCTAGTGGGCCTAAGCGAGGAGTGACCTTTATTAGTGGATAGTACCCATCTGCGTGGCGTTGGATTTCCTGCCCTGCTGTTACTTGTTTGAGCACAGTGTCTTCCAGAAGAGTTGTATTTATTGATTCGAAATAATCTCTATAGTCGATTTCTTGCTCAGCCCAGTCTAGTCTTAGAAAGTAGCTGTTCCAGATATGTCTGCAACACTCTCGATAATCTAGTATTCGATCTGTAATATCTTTCATATAGTTGTATAAGTGTTTGTATGTTAAGCTGCTCTAGTTATGAGGTATAAGTAACAGCCTTTAAATTATTTCTTGATTTACCGCTCATTATTTTGCAACTATTTTATTAGTTATATAGCGTTTCTTTTCTGATCTTGTTCTCAGAAATCTCAACTATCGCTAACTTATTCAAAAATGAACCGCTCAACTCTGCTCACTATTCTTTCCAGTATTCTCCTCATTATGGGAATGTTACTGCTATTCTTTGCTTTCTCAACCGATAATCTAGGTTCAATTCGACTTAATATGTTTATGGGAATGAGTAGTTTAGGTATTTCTCTTTGGTATTTCTCAAAAGCTAGTAGAAATAGGGCTTAGATAGCCTAATTACTTATTAGGCAAAGGGCTATCTATTCAAAGGGTAGGCTTTTTTGTTCTATAATCAATCCTTATGTTAAATCAAAGTAGGTAAAAAGAGATAACAAAACCAACGATACATTTCTTTTCAGACTACTATCAATCAATTAATAACTAAATAATTAGTTATTAATTGATTTTTTTTATATCATTGCTTCCAGAACTTCAATCCTCTTCACCTACGCTGCTATGATCCTCTCCGCCTGGCTTGCCGTCTCTCATTGCCTTCGAGTAAGCACCCCATCAAGGTATTGTGCCTTTTTCATTTCGGGCTGAGTCTTTCACCCGGCTCCGGGGCCATACCTGGCCTAAAATGACCTGTCGATTCGTTAGCTAAGCCCTTTCAAACCGGGCCTTTACCTCCTGCATGCATCCGCTATGCACGGGTAACCCTATGCCTCAATCGTCAGCATGACTGATTCCATTCGTTCACTTTTCAATACCTACGCTCATGAAATACCTGCTCACCGTACTCGCCCTGCTGATTTTTACCAGCGTTGAATGTTTGGGTAATCCTGGCCCTGCCAAGCCCATCACCATCTTATTTAGCAACAATCCCACCATTGAACAGTACTTTTACCACACCAAGACCATCTGGCTGGGCCAAACGAACGTAGTGGAACTATATGAGAAAGATCAGGTCACTACGATTGATTACACCAAAGGAGAACCGATTCGATCGCTCATCCAGCCCATCACCCAAGCCTATGCTGTACTTAGGGTAAGAAAGAACTTTTTTGATTTTGAAGAATACGTCGTTCAGCCCGGGGATTCGGTTCAGATTACCTATCACCCGCCCACCCGGCCCACTAACCCTACTATAGACGTCACGATTCTCAATCGACCCACGAAAGCCTACGATCTTGAGTTTGAAAAACTAGCAACGCACTTGCAGGCCACTCAAACGTATACGCCGGTGGGTAGCTATATGAATGTGGACCATCTCAATGTCAAACGCATCCTCAATGACGAAAAGATGCGAAAAGAGAGCAATACCATGAGTGGTCGGCAGAAAATGGAACGCGGACTCAAACTTACCGCGGAACATAAAGACCAGCTCAGGCCCTTGGTTCTGTTTTCCCTGGACCGACAAAAACAGCTGCTGGACTCCCTGCTGGCAGCGGATGTACTCTCCCCCGTTTGTTATGCCTACTACTCGAGTAGAACCCGCTTGCTGGGGCATTTGGTAGTCGTGGAAGCCCGCGAGTTATCTTCAGAAGCCATCGCCACGCTCCTGCATGCCAAAGACCTGCAAACTCCCGCCATCGTCGATCATTTTTATTATCCCAAACTCGTGGATGCTATTGAAGAACAACTGATTGTGAATCAGGTTCATTTGGTGAAGAGCAAGCAGGGGGAGACGCCGGATTACCGGGAAATCTTTGATCAAACCCGCCGCTCCGATCTGTTTTCAACGCCGGCAAGAGACTATCTGTTAACCAAACAAATCCACCGGATCTATTCCACATTTTCACTGGAAGATTTCAGGAAATATTATCAGATCTATAAAAAAGAAGTCAGGGATCAGGACCTGCTCGCTCGAAGTTACAACGATTTTTCCCTGGAGTTTGACAGCAGCCGACAGGATATTACTTCCGTTGCCTTGCTGGAGGAGTCGGGGGCCAAATCGCAGCTTGAAAAAGTGCTCAAGCAACACGCGGGCAAGATTGTCTACGTGGACTTCTGGGCGAGCTGGTGCATGCCGTGCCGGGCGGCCATGAAAGCCTCCCAGGAGCTACGGCAGTCGCTGTCGAAGGAGAAAGTCGTGTTTGTCTATCTCTCCATTGATGATAACAAGACGTCCTGGCAGAAAGCGAGCGTCAAGGAAAAGCTAAGTGACTACCCCGAAAACTACCTCATTGTCAATCCCAGGACATCGGCCTTCTTAAAGAAAGCCAAACTCGAGGCCATTCCCCGGTACATGATCTTCGATAAATCGGGTCGGCTGATGTACCCGAATGCACCACGGGTGGAGGGTAAAAACATTGGTCTGCTATTGACCCAACTCGCCCGAAAACCTTAACGGACCAGCCTCCAGGGAACGGGGGGAAGGGACTTCTAGACAATACTAATCTGAATAGGCTCTCTATTTTCTTTTCGCTGGTGAAAAATCAGTTTGCTGTTGAACGGTGAAGCTACTGTTTCATCAACGTTTAGTAAAAGGTTTGTATCATCCGTAGCTATCGATGATCTTAATAATAGATCATTGATAGCTATAATGTTAGTAAATACAGCCACAGAAGAACTTTTTCAGGTAATAGTCCTATTCCTTAATTCAGGATGATTAGTCCGGTTTTACTACCGATATTCTTTAGTGATACATTACTTTTCCTGTTGCATAGTCAATCCCTATATTCCATTTCGTTTTTCAGGCATATCTACTTTTCTTACACCCGGACCTACTTTTCTGAGATTTAGATTAAATGAGAGCGTAACGCTGTCGATTAAGGATGAGCAGCGGATTCCGGGCTCTAACCTGCCATAATTAGCGTGATTCGTTTTAAAGAGGCCCGCTTTCAGGAGTGGTTCAACGGTACGATGCAGGAAAACTAGTTTTCTGATATGAAAGAAACATCGTCGATCTGACAGGAAGCTCCCGCTTCCCCGACTGCCCGAAAACCAATATCAACCTGTCCATTTTTGACACGTATCTTCCTAAGCTTAATAATTTTCCAGGTTGGATTCACTTCTGTTACCTGAGTAGTGTACCGCTTGCTGGCACTTTCGGCGTACATTTCCAGCTTCGTAAATCCGCTGCTGTTCCGAATAGAAGCTTTAAGAGTATAGGTACCGTTTTTCAAACTGACGAATGGGGAAGAACGGATGACTTGAGAGACTTTGCGTTCAAAAGGGATCCTGTCGCTCATGTGCAGGCTTCGTTCGCCGATGACCACTTTCCGATCTTCTTGTGAATTTTCGTAATTCAAAATAGGAGAAGTCAATGAGTCAAGCGAAACGTCGTTACCCTTCAAAATTGTCGTTTGCCAGCCAGTCAGTTGGGTTTGTACAGGTTTTACGTGGCTGGGTATACGTTTTCGATCAGCTTCAAAGCTGCCGTTTTTGACGTAATTATTATATGTAGCTACGGTCCATTCGCCCGTTTTTGCATCCAGATTCCAGGAGCCCAGTGAATTGAAATAAGGTTTTGTTCCATCGAATGATAGCGGAACCCACTGGTTGTAACCCAGGCCGTTCCCGGCAAAATTGGCCCAGCGGTCACCACAATATACAATGGTTTCCTGTTTGCTTCCCCTGAGGTTGACGAAAAACCCCGTTTGAGTTACGTGGGCGTAATCGTCGCTGCACCCTTCCATGATCATCATGTTGTTTTGGGGTTCGTAAGGTCCCCGAACATCGTCCGCTACCAGGTAATACGCCAGCGAGGAATCCCAGCCGTACAGATTAGAGGCCGCCATGTAATACTTGCCCTGGTATTTGAACATGCAATTCCCTTCACGTCCGGCTCCTTCAAATATTTTGGTGCAGTCCAAGAGATCTACCTTCCCGTCCTTCAGGCCTATTTCGGAGATGTAAATTCGATGTCTGCCGCGTCCGTATGAATAAACCAGGTATGATTTGCCCGTGTCCTCATCGGTAAATACCGTCTGATCTCCCGTATTGGTTGTGCCTATCCGCTCGAGCATACTGATTTTCTGGTGCCACTGAAAAGGCCCGGTGGGAGTATCAGCTAATGCGATCAGTACTTCGGCTCCGTGCTGCAGGAACATGGCATATTGATTACTTTCTTTAACAAAAGCTACGCCCAGACGACCCACCCAGTTCCATCGTCCGTTGGGTAGGGCAACGGCTTTTGTCAGGGCGTCTGCTTCAAACGTCCAGTTTACAAGATCCGTTGACGTATAGCAGGTAACAGATTCGAAGCTCGCCCGGGGCAGCGTTTGGTTAGGGGAGGCCCGGTAAATTTCGGCTTCCTTATAGTGCACACCGTACCAGTAGTATTTTCTCTGACCAGTTTTAGGATCGGGGAATTGAAAAATTCCTCCACCCTGACTATAAATGGGCTGACCATCTTGGGTGTTCCAGAATACATCATTCCTGATGTTCAGTTGCTGGGCATAACCGGAGCCGATTAGCCCAGTCGTAAACCACAGGGTCAAAAGAACCAGAACGGAATAACGAGCAGATGAGTGTTTAATATGCAGGCTGTGAGGCATATGGATCAGTGAAAGAAGTATAAGACTGACTACTGCTACTCATTAAAGCGTTAACAGAAACTCATTCAGAACTTCCGTCGTACGCTCTAATTTGTCGTGATGCAGGTTGTGCCCGGCTCCATCGATGTGAACGAGTTTGCCCTTAGGCATAGTAGCAGCGGCTTCATTGTTGCTTTTACGCACCTCGGGCGAGGCGTCTGCCTTTAGCATCAGGGCGGGCACCTGAATCTTACTCAATGAATTTCCAATGCTCATAGTACCGCTCATGGCCTGCGAGGCTTCCGGCGTATACGGGCCGTGGTACTGTTTCTTCGATAACGCCCAATATTCCACGTCTACCTTGTTCCACATCGGATTCTGCCGATGCCCGGTAGCCAGCAGATCTTCAAAGCGATAATTATTTTGAACCACCAGCGTTTCCGGGCTACCGAACATGCTTACTGAAAGTCGATCGGGAGCTGTAGCGGGCTTAGGGGAAGTTGCTGGCGGAGCCGTGCGATTGGGCACGCCTTTTGTCGCTGGTCCTCGCCCGCCAAGCAAAGGATCCAGCATGATAATGGCCCGGGCAACGCCCGGATATTCAGCCCCCACTCGCATGACGGTAGCCGCCCCCATCGAATGACCCACCAGGATGGGATTTTTAAAGTTCATGACCTTGACGAACGCGACTACATCCTTTATCAAAGTCTCGCCGTTGTCATTCGTCGTAAAGGGGTCCGATAAACCGTGGCCGCGGGTATCTAGCATATAGATGTCGTATTGGTCCTGGAGTTTCCAGGTTAGCGTCGTCCAGCATAGCCCGTTATCCGTCACGCCATGCACCATGACGATAACGGGTTTTTCCGGTTGTGGGGTGGCTCGGTAGTAATGAATGCGAATACCGTTGGCGTACGCATACCCATCGGACCATCCTTCAGGAATTTTGGCCTGCTGAGCCAATACTACAGTAGGTAAAAGGAGCATGAACCCCCACATTTTTTTTAGGAACATCATTCTATAAAATCATTAATTATGAATCACTTAGTGTTCAGAGTACCGCCTGGAGCTAAGGCATATTCTTCTTTTCTACCCGCCAGTTTGAAGTAGTTGAAAGGCCCGCGGGTTCGCCACTGAAGAGTTGTCCCGCTGTGCGGTCGCCCTTGAGTTGCCATTTGTACCAGGCCGTAGCTACCCGGGCAAATTCCCCACCGTGCGGCTGGCTGTAAGTGCCGCCATGCCCCACGTCCATATTGGCCATGAATACCGGCACATGATTAATCCGCTGGAAATCGTCCATGCCATTGGCATAGGCAATGTCTTTTTCACCGCCCAGCAAATAAAGCGTTGGGGTATGAATCTTGCTGAGGTTTTCTTTAGTCAGGTTGGGCATGGCACTCCGGCCATTGCCGGGCGTACTGAAGATACCACTGTTACAAACGACAACCGTGCTGACGCGTGGATCACCCGCCACTTCCAGCGTTTGTAATCCCCCGCACGACATACCACTCACGGCGATTTTTGATACGTCCAGCTTGTTATAAAACGGACTTTTACGATCCTTGTTCTGGGCAATGGCCCAGTCCAGTGCGTCCAGTAACTGGGTTGACTGGGAGCGGCCCTTTACCTGTTCTCCGGTTTCTTTGGGCATTACCCCAATGGCAACCACCAGAAAGCCATGCGAAGCCACCTCATTTAAGAAGTTAACATGTTCCCAGGGGGAATTATAACAGGCTCCGTTTCCCCAGGCGATGATGGGTAATTTATTAGTCTTGTTAAAAACCTTCAGATTCGCAGGACGAAAGACTGTATGGGTGGGTAAGGTAGGTTCCTTAAGCATGACAGCACGGTATAGACCCGTACCCCCCTCTTCTACGACCCTGGAAACCACGGAATCAGAAATGATCAGATCCTGTGCAGCACCAGAATAAGAGCCCGTAAGCAAAGAAATAAGCAGACCGGCTAGCGTTACGACTTGTTTTGCCATTAAGATTGAATCGATTAGAGGTACCTATAGTCATAAATAAAAGCAATCTTCTCCAAGAGAAAACCAGTTGCCTGTGGGAATAAAAGGTTTTACCCAGTGGGTACCATTGCTGACACCCACTGGGTAAAGAAAAAGGAACCGGTATATTTACTTCCAGTTCGGATTTTGCTCAATGGCCGTATTCGTGTTCATTTCATTCTGGGGAATGGGAAAGTACGAATGGAGAGCTTCGTTGAAAAACTCACGACCTACTTTATCACTATTCGTAATTTCCTGTTTTAGTAAACCCCAGCGTTTTAAATCATAGAACCGCTGTCCTTCCCGGAAAAACTCAATCATTCGCTGATGACGGATTTCGGTCATCAACTGCGTTTGCGAATACCCCGTAGCCAGATTAGCCAGTTTGGCCCGATTTCGAATCCGATTCAGCGGAGCGTAGGCATCGGCGGTTTTTCCCTGCATGGTCAGGGCTTCGGCGTAGAGTAACAGCACATCGGCAAAACGCAGGACTTTTTCATTGATCTCAGAAATGAAAATGCCTTCATTGGCATCCAGATAATTTTGATACTTCTTAATCAGGGATTTATAACCGAAGATCAACTTGAAGCTGCTGAAGGGTTTCTGGTAAAAAGTAGCCCCTGGATAATCCCAGACGATGGAGGCGTACATCCGGGGATCAAAATCCCCCGTAGTGGTTTTTTCTTTCTGGAATTCATTGAAAATCTTATCCGTCGGCGATACCTCAAACCAGCCCTGAACCTCGGCAGGGGCAAATTCCTGGGCCGTAGTGACGCCCTGTGATTCGTTGGCGTTTTCACCTGCCCAGGGCTGTACGCCCCCGACATTCTGATTCTGAATTTCAAACAGCGATTCGGAGTTGTTGTCGTATTCTTTCAGGAAATTCTGTCCATAATCCGACAATAGGGTATAAGCATAGGGAGCACTCAGCAACGGTTTGAGTTCGGCTTCGGCTTCACTCCATTTCTTCATGTACACATAGGCTTTTCCTAAATACCCGATGGCGGCTCCTTTCGTAGCCCGGCCCACGAATGCCGCGGGATACGACACAGGCAGGTCAGCCTTTGCATCCTGAAAGTCTTTCACCACCTGTTCCCACACGGCTGTTTCGGGAGACTGTTTGACATTATACTCGCTGCGATCCTGTGGAACTTTGGTGATAACAGGAACGGCCCCGAAATTGATGGCCAGGTTGAAGTAATGAACCCCCCGAATGAATTTTGCTTCCGCAATAAACTGCTTTTTCGAGTCTTGCGGAATAGGAGCCGTCGCCGCGTTTTCGATAATCTGATTACTGCGAAAAATACCCGTATAGGCACCTGCGTAGGCTCCGGAGGGAGTTCCCGTTGTGGGTGTATTCGTAAAGGTTGAGAGCTGATAAAGGTCTTTGACATCGTTTCGAATGAAGAAATCATCGCCACGACCATTGGTTAACTCTACGCCCCGGACGCCCCAGTTGCCGTTATCAATGTGACGAAAAATCTTGTATGTTGCCGCCAGGGCCGACAAAAAATCCTGATCGGTTTTCCAGAACGTGGACTCCGTGGTTACGTTTGGATTTACTAATTCCAGACTGCTCTGACAACTGCTCAGGTATAAAGCTGTGACCAGAAGGGCTATGTATTTTTTCATCTTCAGTTGAGATAAGAATAAGTGAAGTCAGGCCAGTTTAGAAAGAAAGCTGAATACCGAGCATGGACGTCCGGGCGAGGGGATAAGCTACGTGTCCAAAATCCACACCCCGATCCAGAATGGAACCCGTACGCCCCAGATCCGGGTTAAAGCCCTGATACTTAGTGATTGTAAACAGGTTGTCAAAGCTTACATACACGCGGCAACTGCTGATTTTTGCTTTCTCCATCAGCGTTTTGGGCAGAGCATAGCCGAATTGCAGCGTTTTCAAACGACCATACGAACCATTCTCCAGAAAACGATCCGAAGTTCGGGTGTTATAGTTCGGGTCATTGATGATGGCTCTGGGAATCGTGGTGTTCTGATTATCAGGCCTCCACGCGTTCAGCGTCGATTTGGCGTAGTTAAATTCCAGACTCATGCTTTCCAGATCCTGACGGAAGCCATTGTAAATTTTATTGCCGTACGTTCCCTGAAAGAATAGGGAGAGGTCGAAGTTTTTCCAGGACAAATTCCCCCCAAAGCCGTATTGAAATTTAGGATTTGGACTTCCGGCATAGACCCGATCTGCATCCGAAATCACACCGTCTGCGTTGGCATCTACGAATCGGATATCACCCGGAGCGGCATTGGGCTGAATCTTCACCCCGTTACGGCTGTAAGCATCAATTTCTTCCTGAGAATTAAACAAGCCGTCGGTCTTAATGAGATAAAAAGCTCCAATCGGGCCACCCGCCTGCGTTAACGTAGCTGAAGCTCCGTGGTGAGTAGGCTGGCCACCGAAAATTTGCTGACTTCCGGTTCCGAGCTGGTCCACTTTGTTATTGATCGTCGAGAACGTTCCGGTGAGCTGATAATTGAAATCACCTACGTTATCATTATAGCTTAAGCCCAATTCAAAACCCTTGTTCGTTACCTGACCGGCGTTGATGTAAGGGCTGGTACTGGATCCCGTGGAAAGGGGCAGGGGAACCTGAAGGAGAATGTCCGAATTTTTGCGAACAAAGTAATCCATCGTTACCCCCAGGCGATTATTAAAGAAACCCAGATCCAGCCCGATGTCCGATGTTTTGGAGGTCTCCCATTTAATGTTTGAATTGGCAAAAGCCCGCTGAATGGAACCAGACCAGAGTTGCTGGGTCTGACCCAGTACGTAATTGGCATTGAGGGAAATCACCGGACTGTATTGATAATCCGTTAATTCCTGATTACCCAGCACGCCATAACTGGCCCGCAGTTTCAGCGTACTGATCGTTGATTTCAGCGACTGAAAGAACGTCTCATTGGAAACGTTCCAGCCCAAAGCCAACGAGGGGAAGTTCCCGAAGCGGTTGCTGGAGCCAAAGCGGGAGGAACCATCCCGGCGAAAGGTAGCCGTTAGTAAGTATCGGCTGTCATAGGAATAGACCAGTCGGCCCAAATAGGATACTAAAGAATTTTCGTATAAGTTACTTCCCGCAGCGGTATTCGTCGTTCCTGCATCAATCACCGTCAGATCATTCGGCATGCCACTTTTAGAGGCACTTAATGTACGTCGCTGCCCCTGCTGAAACGTAAAACCGCCCAGTAGCTGAAAATTGTGCTTATCAAAAGACCGGTCATAGGAAAGGGTATGTTCCTGAAGAAAAAGCGAGGATTGGTTACGGCTTTCACTTAAATCAGCATCCCGGTTTACAAACAGACTTCCTACTTCGTAAGGTTTGATATAATCGTAATAGTATTCATAAGTATTGGTAAAGCCCAGATTATATTTATACTTGAGACCCTTAGCTAAAGATAATTCGGCGAATACGTTTACGACCACATTAGTAGCCTCGTTTTTAGGATCTTCCAGATATAACTGGGCTACGGGGTTCGCTACGTTTACTACCGGTCCTGAAGCACCCGAAAAGCCACCAATGGCATTGGGATCATAGATGTTAAAAACGGGTATCATCTTCAGCGAAGAACCCACGGGTCCGCCGCCCTGCCCACCCCAGCCACCGGCCATGGTTCGAAAGCGTTCCCGGGAGAGAAGGACGGTTTCTCCGATGCGTAAACGCCCTTTCGTAAAATCAGACTTGATTCTCAGGTTCAGACGGTTATAATCGGTAAGCTTGACAATGCCCTGCTGACCCAGATAACCTCCTGAAACGCTGTAATTGTAATTGTCACCCCCGCCGCCGGCTGACAGGTCATAGTTCTGCATGGGTGCGGTCTGATAGATGGAATTCATCCAGTCCGTACCCGCCCCGAGTGATTGTGGGTTCTGAGCGATATCCAGCCGGGCCAGTCGGGCCGCGTCGTGAGCAGCATTACTAACCTGAGCCCATTCCGAGGCATTCAGCACATCGAGGTTTTTCGAGAGTTTCTGAAAGCCATAATAGGCATTAAAATCCAGCCGGTTTTCGCCTTTTTTACCCGTTTTGGTGGTAATTAAAACGACGCCATTGGCGGCTCGCGAACCATAGATAGCCGCCGCGGAAGCATCTTTCAGGATATCAATTGAAGCGATGTCACTGGAAGATATATTATTGATGTTACTTACCTGCACTCCATCGACAATGTATAAAGGGTCATTGTTATTGAGTGAGCCAGCACCCCTTACCAGTATACGTACGCCAGCTCCGGGGTTTCCACCCGCCGATTCGATATTGACTCCCGGTACTCGTCCCTGAAGGGCTCTCTGGACGTTGGGGCTGCCCTGCGTCCGAAGATCACTGGGCTTCACACTGGCAATGGAGCCCGTCAGGTCCGAGCGTTTCTGGGTGCCATACCCCACGACAACCACTTCGCTTAACGCCTGACTATTGGCAGAAAGCTGAACATCGACGACCGTACGACTGGGAGAAATGGCCTCTTCCTGGGATACATAACCCACGTAAGAGAAAACCAGCGTGGTAGCCCGGGTACCCTCCGGAATAGAGATGCGGTATTTTCCGTTGGCATCGGTGGTAGCCCCGAGCGTCGTTCCCTTAACGGCCACGTTAACGCCCGGAAGAGCACCGCCCTGTTCGTCCGTAACCGTTCCGGTGATGGCCAGGTCCAGAGCCCGGGAATGAATGGGAAACGAATGCAAAGGACTGGCTCCCAGAACGGAAGAAACTCCGCAGGCGATCAGTGCCGCCTGAAAGGGTATAAAGGCAGCCTTACGTAAGGCACCCACGGGTAAACCTGATTTTTTCATAGAAGTATATTGGTTTTGTAAGAGGCAGGATGGGTAGAGTTACCTGTGAGTCACCTTAGAACAGTATTGATTAATGCTTTGATTATAAGTAAACTAATGCCCTGCAAAGGCCTGATCCATGTCTTCCAGTGTCTTGCCTTTGGTTTCTTTTACTTTTCGCCAGACAAACACACTTCCCAGCAGACAGATGAACGAATACAGCCAGAAGGGGCCGTAGGTGCCCAGTTGGTCCGCCAGAATAGGGAAAGTAAACACAAGCACGAAATAGGCTGCCCACAGGAAAACAATAGAAACTGAAGAAGCCAGGCCGCGAACGCGATTGGGGAATATTTCCGAAATCAATACCCAGGTAACGGGAGCCAGTGACGTAGAATAGGTGCTAATGGCAAGAAGAACAAACAGAGAGAGCAAACCTGGCGGTGCCTGATATTTCAATAACAGGGCGATGATTACGTATAAAACAGATAAACCTATGGACCCGGCCAGTAACAAAGGCTTGCGGCCTAAACGATCTACCTGCCACATGGCCAGTAATGTAAAAAGCATATTCACAACTCCGATTACTACAGTCTCGAACAACTGACGGTCCAGGGAAGCTCCTACTGTTTCGAAAATAGTTGACGTATAGTTAAATACGACATTGATGCCACAGAGTTGCTGAAAAATCGCCAGCCCAATGCCGATCACCACGGCAGGCCAGATGCCTTTTTCAAACAGCACGCGTAAAGATGGACGTTCTGAAGAATCAAACGACTGCTGGATATCCCGTACCGTTTTGCGGACGAATTCTTCGCCACCGATGCGTTGCAGGATGGATTCCCCCTGCTGGATCTTTCCTTTCTGAATGAGCCAGCGGGGACTTTCGGGCAGCCAGATAACCCCCAGAAAGAAACAAAGCGAGGGAATGGCTCCCAGACCGAACATCCAACGCCAGGCCTCCGGGCCGGTATCGGCCAGTTTATAATTCACCAGATTCGTAATCAGGATACCGATCACAATTGTGAGCTGGTTTATGGATACGTTTCGGCCTCTGACTTCCGCCGGAGAAATTTCAGCGATGTACAAAGGACTTAACATCGACGCCATTCCGACGCCAATGCCTGCCAGAAATCGCATGCCAATAAAGATGGATAATGTACTGGACATAGCCATCCCAAAGGAAGAGAAGGCAAAGATGAGAGCGGCCAGCATTAAACCGGGTCGTCTGCCGAATCGGTCGGCAATGGTTCCTGCTATAACGCAACCCAGCATACAACCCAGAGCCAGCGATCCCGTCAGGAATCCTTCCCACCAGGCATTTAACTGAAAATACTCATTTAAAAAGGGTAATGCTCCGGAAATCACTGCAAAGTCAAATCCAAACAGGTAACCCCCTAATGCAGAGATAAAAGAGATTGTAAAAATATAGGCGGAATGAGAATGGGTGGTATTCATAGCTGGTAGCAGCGATGGCTGATTAAGAGAGGACGATAGAACTATTCAACTCACCCTTAGTCTATGATTATTCAAAATAATAATAGCAAAAGTGATAAAATAGAATTTACATTTACATACCTATTTTTATGAAAAAGATGGATAATAGTATGATTGAAATGGAACAAGGGAAGAAAGACGGATTTATTGGCCAGCGAACCAACATTCTGCCCGCTGATCTTTTAAGAACGATCTCGGTTCATCCGCTCTGTGAAGGTTTGTACATTACCGATATGGGCTATTATCCGCAGGCGGCTTTTCATGCCCGGGAACGTTCGACGGGCATTTCTCAGCATATTCTGATCTACTGCACGCAGGGAGAAGGCTCTTACTCCGTGGACCAGGAGTCTTTTGATGTGAAACCACACCAGTTTTTTTTACTGCCTGCCGGGAAAGCCCATTCGTATCGTACGAATGAAAAGAAACCCTGGAGCATCTACTGGATTCATTTTACGGGCAGTCAGGCCGAGCATTACCTTCGGTTTCTGCAATCGGAAGCCGGCCCCGTGAGCATTCCTCCGAGACCGGAACGATTTGTTCTTTTTGAAGAAATCCTGTCTCACCTGGAAATGTCCTATAACCTGGATAATCTGGTGTATGCCAATGCCAGCCTGACTCATTTTCTGGTTACTTTTAAAAATTCGGTTTATAATCCCCGGGTTACTCAACAGTCAGAAAATGATCCGATTAGCAGGAGTCTGGCTTTCATGAAACAGAATCTGGACAAAAATCTGACGCTCGAGGAACTGGCTCAGGTAGCGGGTATGTCGGCTTCCCACTTTTCTTCGGTTTTTCGCCAGAAAGTTCAAAGTGCTCCCGTTAGCTTTTTTACCTATCTGAAAATTCAGCGGGCCTGCCAGCTTTTAGAATATACGACGCTGCGAATCAAGGAGGTTGCGTATCAGATGGGTTATCCCGATCCGTACCATTTCAGCCGGGTGTTCACGCAAATCATGGGGATTTCACCCCGTGAATTCCGAAAGGCAGGCAAGGCCTCGTAACTAAAAATCAATCGGGGTCTGATACTCGGGCGTTACCTTCACTTCCCGGATCTGCATTAAACGCCTGGATTTACTAAAATCGGGAAGAGACGGCAAGTCAGCCAGATACGTGGCATTAAAGTACAGGGGGCGAAAATAGAAATCAACTGGAGTGGAGGCGTTCGGTTTTATAAACTGCCGCAGACCAATGACCCAGGGAGTTCCTTTGTAAAATTCATCGGCCTGTAAGGTAGCACCCTGAAACATCATGCCGGTATCGCCCAGATAATCAACGGATAACCATAGATCATGAATGGGGGCTGGCAGTTTCCGGGGTAATTGAATTCTAAATTTTGAAGCACCGGAGGAAGCGTACTTTACATCGAAACAGTGTCCCGGTAAGGAAATTGTATAACTGGAACACAGGGGGGAATACGCTTCTTTAACCGTACCTGTGGTTAGGGTGGGTGCTTTCATAAGCCGGGGATAAATCTTCAACTGAACCGTAGTATCAGGGGAATACATGGTCCAGACGGGTTCGTGGTTCAGGAGTGTTGCTCTGGACAGCAGTAACCGATGCGATCCCTGCACATCTCCAGTCCAAGCATGGAGAGCCTGCGATTTTTCTAGAACCAGGATATGCACCCGCTTGCCATCCGCTTTCTGAATCTGGATTTCCGTCAGGCCCGGCTGGGGTATGCTTACTAAAAAACGGTGGCTGTTTTTTTTAACGACAGCCTGGTTATCAGCCTTCACGTTCAGACCTTTACTAACTTCAAAAGCGAACTCCGGGTTGATCCCATCGGGAGAAAAAAATACATAATGTGATTCATCCAGGCGAGTCAGAGCCTGAGCCGTAGCGTGTAGCAGCGTAATGCCGGAAAGATTCATGCGAAAGGGAAAAATGGCGTTTTCTCCGCTTTTCAACGGGAAGCCCCCTTTCTCCGGAATGCGGATTTCTTCATTTTTCAGTTTAATCACGAATTGCTGATGAAGCTGATCCTGCATTAAGGTATCGTCCTGAAAATTATTAAGAAACAGGAATCCGGAATGACCGTTGCTTCGGATGCTGTACCGGGCATCCCTCGTGTTATCCGGCGTGATTCTTTTCTGATTGTCAGGTAAGAAAGTAGCCATTGGAGCCAGCTCGGCTCCGAAGCTACTGGTAAAAAAATGGATGAGTTTTAAGCGATGGTAAGAGGGATTCAACTGTCCATATTCGCCAATAGGGGCCTGAAAATCGTAAGAGATCTTGGGGTAACCATAGGCTTCATCATTAAAAAAAGCCGTCTTCCCTTTCGGCGTTGAACCTCCGTGGTACATGTAGTAACCAATGCCGTTGGCACCACTGCCCAGACAACGATTCACCAGAGCATCCATACTTTCGGCCGGTACCCGCGGGCGGCGATTATAGGTAGTCATAATTCCACCGCTCAATTCCGCACAGAAATACGGATAATCTTCGGACTTGTACCGGACTGGAGCATAGTCCGGCTTCTGGTGTAAGTCGGTATACAGGAAAAAAGGCGACAGGTCTTTTTTCGCAGTCCAGGTTGGATAGGCGTAGGCCGCCGTCACGGGCAGGGTTTCGTTGGGAATAATGGCTGCATTCCCCCAGCCCGTGGCTGTGTACAGGGGTACCTCCAGTCCGGCCCGGATGGCTAAAGCTTTCAATACCCGTAAGTGATCGGCTCCTAATTCGGCAAATGGATTCTCATGATCCGCTACGCCCACCCCTTCCTGGTTAGTGGTCAGATCGCGTTCTGCTACGGTGAAATCATAGGGCTGGCCGGGATACGTAAGTCCCCAGGGAGCCGAGGAATGCTGGTATTCATTTTCCAGCTGAATGCCCCAGACGGGCCCCCCATCTCTGAAAAGTAAGCCCTGCAATTGTTGGCCAATCTGATGGTAAAGCCGTTCCACATACGTCAGATAGCCCGCATCATTGGACCGTACAGAAAAGGGTTTGGTCATCAGCCAGTCGGGTAGGGCACCACTTCGAATTTCGCCGTGTCCAAAGGGTCCAATCCGTACAATGGCCCGCAGCTGATGCTTTTTGCAAAGTTCCAGAAAATAGCGAAGGTCCCTTTCTCCCGTCCATACAAACTCGCCTTCCGTCTCCTCGTGCATATTCCAGAAAACATACGTGGCAATGAGGGAGACCCCACCGGCTTTCATTTTCAGTAAGGATTCTTCCCAATACGCTCGCGGATACCGGCTGTAATGAAATTCGCCGGTGATGGGAATACTCGGCTGACCATTGATGGAAAGGTAATAATTAGTAACGTCGAGTTGTTCACCTTTTGAATTGTGCCCTCCCAGCTTCAGATGATTTTTTCGAATGGCGGGGGGTGTCCACTGGCTAAGGTCAATCGTATGTACCTGAGATTGGGCGGCCATACTGCTTAGCAGCAGGCCCCCAAGTGAAAGGAATTTTCTCATGCAAAATCAGGATTGGCCTTCAGAAGTATAGACTGGTGGTGATGTTGCAGAGCTCCCAGATGATTGACGTTGAGTTGCAGAACACGTTCAAAACATTCGTTAGCCCGATCGGCCTCTCCTAAACCCAGGTAACCCAGTCCCATCATATATTGGCAGTGGATGTAGTTACGCTGGTTTAAATCCGCGTCGAAAACCAACAAATCTGGTAGTGAAACCGCAAAATAATCCAGCTTGATTTCATCCCGGAGATGAGCTTTTCCAAAAGCAATCAGCCGGGTAAAAAGCTCCTGAGCGTCCGTGGTTTCTCCCCGTTTTGTACGGGCCAGTCCCTGATACAAAATCTGATCGGGCTGAGCGTCGTTGTAAAAGATCGCCTGAGCTGGCTCGGATTTCCCCTGTATGGCTTTTTCAAACGATTGACTGGCCGAAGAAAAATCATTCAGACCCTCGTAAGCCAGTCCTTCGAGGTAAAAGAGATCATTTTCCGGTGTTCCGAAAAGTTTACCTTCGCCCAGATTATGCGGGTATACCTGAGCATTCTTCAGGCAGGATAACGCCTGATCGTACGCTTTATTCTGCAAATGTTTCCGGGCTAACTCGGTGAGAGCAATCCGGTACTGCGTCGTGACTTTTCCTTCGCCGCCTTCCCAGGGATGAAACTGACGCTTCGCAAGTAATGCTAAGGCCTTTTCGTGATCACCTAACTGATTATGGAGCGTAATAGCTTCTAAATACAGATCATCCCGTTCAAGGGTCTGTTTCCACTGCTTTTCCAGTAAGGTCAGCCGTTGGGTGGGAGCGTAGTTGAGCTTTTTGTACAACTGATCCAGTTCCATCAATACCCGGGAATCGCTGGGATCCAGGGCATAGGCTCTTTCCAGGGTGGAAAGGGCTTTGGGAATGTCCTGCTGTTTATTATGATACGCTAGTGTTAGATTTCTCCACACGGTTGGGAATTGAGGTGCCTGCTCGGCACACGCCTCCCAGCACTGAATCGCTTCAGGGTATTGACGGTGAGCGTACCAGAAATTTCCTAAACCGTAATAGGCGTTCGGGCAGGGCTGAGGGGATACCTGCGTCACCCAGTCCAGTATTTTTTTCTCCGCCAGCCGATTCGGAAACAGGAAATCAGGACTGGCCTGCTCCGCTTTGGCCAGATCATCTTCGTAGGCATTTCCAATCTGGGCCTGGAGATACCCTCGCAGGAAATGAACCATGGCATCAACCGTCGGCTTATTGCTCATGTACTGGTCAAGCAAAAGAAGGGCTTCCGCAAATTGACCCGCGGCCATATAATCAAGGGTATAGTCCATATACGAATGAACATAATCCCGCATTCGTTCTTTATACGTTAACCAGCCTTCCTGATCCTCCAGCTGGAGGAGCTCAAAGGCAATGCCAAACTGAAATAAATCCAGCTTTAAACTTTCCTGAGCATAGGCAATGGCTTCGCGATTGCGGCCCAACTTACGCAGGATCAATACATTCAGATGACGAGCGTTAAAACCATGGGTATTGCGAAGGAGCGATTTTTCAATGTGTTCTAAAGCAGTGGCATAGGTTCCCTTCCGACAGTCCAGTCGGGCTAGTTCCAGGTAAGCGACATCCTGTAAAGCTGCATTCCAGGTACATTTATAAAAGCTGGTATAAGCTTCGTCGAACCGTTCCAGCTGACTCAAACAGAGCCCGAGATTATACAGGGGTTCTGCTTCAAAAGGATTAGGATTCCTTTGGGTTAACGTTTCGACGGCTTTCCGGAAGTAAGGTTCCGCTTTGCTCCACTGGCCGCGTTTGTAATACCATAAGCCCAGGGCATTGTTGCAACGACTGTCTTTCGCATCACGACGGAGCCCTTCTTCGTAATAATCGGTTGCCAGAAAAGTAGCGTGCCGGTATTGCTCCAAATGCAAACCCGTCAGATACAGTTGTTCGAGCGTTTCCACATCAGCGGGAGCTTTCGCTGCCTCGGCTGGCTCTGGAATTTCTGTTTCCACCGGAACTTCGGGTTGATACTCAACTAACAAGGTTCCCTCCGCTGAGAGTACCTGAACCTTCAGGGGGCCGGATTGCTCTGCTTTCTCGAATAGGGTGGTCTGGAAAGGGTTTTCAGGAGAAAGATCTACGGTTAGTTTGAAAAGAACTTCCCGACCACGAAAGAGCTGAACCAGGGCATTGGGATATTCAGCCATGGTGTAAACTTTGACCTCTATCTGAGGACTGGCCACTTCCAGGTTAACCGCTGCTTCTTTCGTTGCGTTCTTGATTAAGCCAATCTCACTGTAGGGCATGAAGTACTGAACAAATTGCCGCTCTTCGTTAGGCATGATCCAGGAAAAATCGGGCTGATTATCGGTGAATACCCCCGTCATTAATTCAATGTAAGGTCCATCTTCGTCCGTCAGATTGCGGTCCCAGGCATGACCAAACGCACCATTCCCCCAGGTCCACTGTTTTTTGCCAGGTGAAAGATGATGATTTGCTACGTGTAACAAACCGCCTTTCGTGTCATGCTCATACCCACCCATGAAGTCGTATTTCGAGGCAATGGCCATGTAGGAGGTAGGCACCGGAATATTCCTGTACCGCGAAATGTCCGTTCCGGGGGAATAATCCACTTTGTAATACGTGCCTTTAGCGATGGGAAATGAAGAAACATCCCGTTTGCCGTGGTCAAAAACAGCATAGACGTCGGGGGGGAAAACCGACTGGTAATCATCATTCACCTTTACGGCCGGATTAGCCCACCAAAGAAAGGTCTGCGGGGTTTGCGTACGATTGTACAACACGCCCCTGATTTCCAGATAGGCCTTGTCCGGATACAGGGTAAAGCCTGCCATACCTTTCGTCTGAAACATACGCTCTACTTCACTAACCCAGACCGTTCTGGAACCGTCGGAATGTTCTTCCGTCGCAAAATCAATCGGATCAAAGGTACTGGGGCGGTGGTGCTGGGGCCAGTTGAATTCGATGCCTCCGGAAATCCAGGGCCCTGTCAAGCCTACCAGGGCGGGCTTAATAACCTGATTATAATAAATGAAATGACGGTTTTTGACTTTATCAAAAGCCATCTGGACCCGTCCGCCGATTTCTGGTAAAATCATGATGCGGAGGTATTTATTTTCCAGAAAAAGAGCCTTGTACGTTTTTTCGCGTTTTTCGTCTTCAATGCTTTCAATGACCGCATGCGGATATACTACGCCACTACTACCCTGATACACTCTTTTTTCCAGGAACATGGGGTTTTTCTCCGGCTTTCCCGTAGCATAAGTTGGAATGATTACCTCTTCCTGCCAGAGTAATACTTCATTCGAGTCAAAGTTCATAAGGCTGATCCGTCTAAATCGTATGATGAGTTAGTTGACTAATGCTTGTAAATCAGAAGTGTTAAGAATCTGAGTAGGGTTGAACTTCGTACTGTTCAGGTACGTAAGCAGGCTGTGCCGAAACTGGCGGGCTGCCGGACGATTACCCAGATCATTTTCCAGATCCACGCTGCAAATCATCAGTTTGCCTTTTCCAACTTTCCCTTCAAAAGCGAGGGAGAGCTTACGATTTTCAAACCAGGTATCAATCGGCTGCACCAGGGGTTTGATGGACGGTTCCATGCCATCCAGACGAATCGTCTGAGCTTTGGTGACGATATCCCACCACTGATAATTGCTGTGATACTGCGTGGGAAACTGTGCAAACAAGGGGTGTTTAGGATCGCACAGGATGCCCAGGGTATGAGGGGGCTGATTGTTCGTCCAGGACGTATTCCAGAACACGCTCGAGAAGCCAATGGCCACTTCCGCTCCTTTTCCTTCTTTGATTTTTCCGTAGGGTAACCACAACACGCTGGCTCCCTCTTCGAGTTTCCGGAGGACATCCGCAGTTAATTCACGGGTAACTACTACTTTACCTGATTCGGCAACGGGCTGATCCGGGTATACCCAGAAATCCCAGCGATTCTGAATATCCGTTCCTTTCAGACTCACTACCAGTTGCAGTTGCTCAGCTTTTTTGAGTCCAGCCAGATCGAAACTGATGTTTCCGATGGGCTGACCGTTCGCAAACGTAATAGTCTCCTTCTGCAACGAACCTGTACGAATGGTTTTGCCGGCCTGATTCACAATTTTCCAAACTACCGTTTGGTTGACCAGTTCCCGGGCCCCGAAGTGAGCCACTTCAATATCGGCCTTAAAGCGATCAGAGTTTAGATAGATGACTTTATCCATTCTCGAGAGCAGGACGGTAGAATTACAGAAGGTGCGGTACTCTTCGGGCGTGGTGTATCCCTTGCTTTCCCAGAAGACGTCCAAAGCTCCTACCAGGGCAGTGCCCTGACCGGGGAAATCGTGCAGGCCTAATAATTGAAAGCCACCAAAACCGGGTGTTCGGAGAGCCGCTTCTATATCTGCTTTGTAACAAAGGGTTTGCAAACGACCGGATGCTTTCAGGAAATCTTCAGCCTGATGGGCCATGCCGTGCTCTTTCAGTGATTCCTGAAAAATTTCAAAGTTAGTAGCTTTCACTACGCCCTTGTATTTTGGGATTTCGTTAAAGTTAGGAAACACGCACCACTGACCAATTTCATGACTTACGTAGGGCACTTTGGAAAAAGCCGTAATCTCCCGCCAGTCATAAGTAGTTTTGGGAGCCTGACTGTTAATAATACTTTTCAAACCTTCGCCCCAACGCTGAACGCGGGCATCTGGCAAAATATGAAATTGATTTTCTGACAGGGCAGGCCATCCGGCACCGCTGGTATATATACGTCTGGCATCTTTGGCTTTAAAATGATCAACCCAGCGTCCAAGAAATTCATTTTGATTAGGACCACCGGGTTCATTCCCGTAAGACATCATGCAAAACGAAGGATGATTGCCATAGGTATCCAGAATTCGCTCGGATTCGCGGTAAATAAAATCGTCGACCGTACCTCCCGTACCTACGGCACTGCCCTGATTGGCCCAGAGAGGACTTTCTACGTATAGATACATCCCCAGTCGGTCTGCTACTTCAAAAGCCACTTTGGGAGGACACCAGGAATGAAAGCGAAGGTGATTTAAACCATAGCACTGGGCCGTTTTCATGATTTTCTCCCAATAAGCCGGAGTTGTTGGCGGATAACCCGTTAGAGGAAAAGTGGCACATTCCACATCGCCCCGAAGAAATATGGGTTTTCCGTTAATCGTAATGTGCGTGCCTTGAGTGCCTACTTCCCGCATGCCAAAAGCATCTTTCCGCTGATGCATCATCCGGCCATTCTGATCCAGTAACTGAACGTCCAGTTCGTAGACATTAGGGTTGAATTCGTCCCAGAGCTGAGCATTCGCAATCGCATAGGAAGCCATAACCTGCGTTTGCTCGGATGAGAAAGAAACTTCCTTACTTAATTCTGGTAAGGGAGTAGCTGAGCCTTTGATAGGCTTAGCCTTTAGCACCAGCTTTCCAGTGAAGACCTGGTGTCTTCGCTGAATTAAGGAAATAGCCACATCTATGCTTTGGCTGGAGAGCTTGGGGTAAATCTTCACCTGACTGATATGGGTAGGCTCAGACCTATGCAGGGAAAGATCGCCGACAAGTCCATTCCAGTTGGTTTGCGTATGGTCCGCAATACTGTGCGAGTTAGGCCCCAGATGAAGTTTAGTTCGGTTATCAACCCGGATCGTAATGACATTCTTTCCGGGTTTTAAATAGGTTCCTACTTCGTAATCGTGGGGAGCAACCAGGCTATTCTGGCTGCCCGAAAACTGTCCGTTAACGAAGAGGGAAGTTTCCCAATGGCATCGCTCTAAATGGAGAATAATCCGCTTTTTAGACCAGTTTTCAGGAATATCAACGGTTCGACGATACCAGGCTACGCCCGCGTAATATTTATTAGGTTTTAACCAGAAGGGGATTTTAATATCGCCGGTTCTGTATTTTTTAAAAGCTTCGGATTTAAAATAGGTACTGTCAAAGATATCACCCGTCCAGGGGGTATCGAGTGTTACCTTATTCCCTTTATCATTTTCAGTTAAAGAGCCTGGTAGACGAACCTGATCGTCGAATTTGCTATTCCACCAGTGGGCTTTCAGGCCTATGTCTTCGTGATCTAAACGTAACTCCCAGGTTCCAGCCAGAGAAATGGAGTTGGTCTGCTGGGCCCGGCACGATCCGGAGAACAGGGTAAATATGATGAGCCCAAGTACTAACTTCAAAGGAGTGAATTGCATAGGAGTACGAGTAAGTTATAAATGTTTCCTGCAAAAAAATCAATTTTTTCATGGCAAAACCATAGCTTTTTTTTTGAAAAAGATGGATAATAGTATGGCATTGTCTCTAAGATTCAAAGAGAGAGTGGTGAGAGTTTAAAGAAAGGGTTGGGACTATACTTTCTGTCGGTAGCAAGCTGAAATTTCTATCCTCATACCCGAAACTAATTTGATCTTAAGAATACATCGTATTTACTGTTAAAACTCTTTTCAATAAATCACTTTTCAGTTGTATAATCTGCATTATGTTAAATAAATTAAGAGTATGTTAACGCAGCTTATTCCTGTTTCTACCCTTTTCCCAGATTCGATACTGGCAGACGGATGAGTCAGGTATCCTACCGATTGGGTAGCCACTTTTGCCGGATGAGTAACAAAAAGAAGCGAACGCCTGCACTGGAGTCTTACTTTTGAGTGAACTAATGGATCCCCGGCATTTCTACGATTGAATTTCTATGCCCTCTTTTCATTTAAATCTGGATCGGAAGTCGTATCGTCGTTACATACGCCTCGCCATGACCCCGCTCGTCATGCTGGCGATTCACGTGCTCTATTACCTCATCAATCCTGAAAATCGCCTGTGGTCCATAGGCGGCATTCTGACTTGCAAAGAATGGGCCACGGATCTTACCATTACGTTCATTTTCAGCTGGTTAATTATTGAGGTGAGCATTGGCATAGCCAGTGTGCTGGAACGCAGGGTTTCCTGGGTCACGTCTCCCCTGGCCCGGTTTGTTAGTCAAACTATACTCACGCTCGGGGCCAGTGTCGGGCTATTCATGATTCAGGATCAGATTTACTGCTGGCTCTATCCAGGCACCCCCACGCCTCAGGAAGAACTGGAATCCTGGCAATTCCTGATTGTGAATCTGATTGTGGCCTTAATGATCAGTACGTTTCATACGGGATATTTTTTATTGAACCGGATCAAGCAGAGTCTGGAAGAAGCCGCAGAGTTAAAAGTAAAGACGCTGGAGCTGAAAGGAGTCGCTCTTCAGGCGGAGTTGCAGTCGCTGAAACTCCAGCTGGACCCTCATTTTCTGTTTAATAATTTCAGTACGCTGTCCGAGCTTATTCTGGAAGATCAGACCAAAGCCACGCTGTTTCTGGAGAAACTATCCAAAGTCTATCGCTACATGATCCAGAATATGAAGCAGGATCTGGTGCCCCTTAAAGACGAAATTTCCTTCGTGAAAGCGTATCAGTACCTCATCCAGATCCGGCACGGGGAACAGGTGAAAATCTGTTTTGATCTGAATCCGGAGTTGATGACGAGATGGATTCCACCCATTACCATTCAGCTACTCATTGAAAATGCCATCAAGCACAACCGGGCTACCCGGGCAGAACCGCTTCGGATTCAGATTTACGACGTAGGCAACCGCCTGTGCGTTTCCAATAATTTGCAGCCCTTGCCCCGACCCCTGCCCTCCACGGGGCTGGGCCTGGAAAATATCAAAAACCGCTATCGCATTTTATCAAGCCAGTTACCCGAGCAGGGTTCCGATGCCGGGATATTCTGGGTAGAGTTACCTTTATTCGAGTATGAATGTAGCCGGGGTTAACCCCGGGCTATTAATGTTGTAACGTATGACCCCACTGTCCATCGTCATCATCGAAGATGAACAACCCAATGCGAATCGACTGGTACGCTTACTGCAGATGATTCGTCCCGATCACGAAATTCTTGCGGTTTTAGAAACCGTGAGTGAAAGCGTGGAATGGCTCAGGAATCATCCGAAGCCCGCACTCATTTTTATGGATATCCGGCTGGCTGATGGGATTTGCTTTGATATTTTTTCTCAGGTAACGGTCACCAGCCCCATCATTTTCACGACGGCTTACGACGAATACATGATGCTGGCTTTTAAAGTCAACAGCATTGATTATTTACTGAAGCCTATTGATACGGAAGAGCTTACGCAGGCCCTTGAAAAGTTTGACCGCCTGCATCCTTCCCAAACCGCCGTCCCCGATGCAGCCGTACTGTATAAGGAGATGCTGGCCTTACACCGGCAGCAAACGAAACCGTACCGGCAGCGTTTCCTACTGCCCTACCGTGATGGCTATACCACGATTCATGTCCAGGAGATTGAGTATTTTTTCTCGGAATCCAAAGTCACGTTTGCGTACCTGAAAAGCGGCGAGCAAACCGTGATTCCCTATACCCTGGAAGAACTGGAACTGGAGCTGGAACCCGTTCATTTTTTCCGGGCGAACCGACAGTACATCATTCACGTCAACTGTATCCAGAGTATTCATCATTATTTCAACGGGAAGCTAAAAGTAATGGCGGGCAAACAGGAGATCATCATCAGTAAGGAAAAGGCTCCGTTTTTCAAGCAATGGCTGAATCAGTAATAAAAAGGCTTCTCAACGGGAGAAGCCTTTGCTGTTTTAATCAAAATCGATGGATAATTTACGGACCGAATAGGAGCCAAAACAACCCAGGCCGCCTTTGATATTCGTGGGAATGAGTGAAGGCTCGGCAAAGGGATTATCATTGTTCCATTCTCTTACGATATTCTGGTACTTAAAGTATGCTTCATCCATGTGTAATAAAGCCGTGCTGATTGCCAGCGGGCTGATTCTTCCGTGAGGGCTCCATTGGCTGGGTTTCGAGACAATATAGCCAAGCCGGGCAGGAGTACTGGACATCTCTTTTCCATTATCTACCCGGTCCGAATAGTAAGGAACGTTATCGAAAACCAGATAATTGGTGGTTACGAAAGTAGTATCTTTCCCCACCTGCCCCCCGCCGGTGTATCTTATGGAGTAATTAGTATAAGATACATTACTTTCAATCCGGTAATAATTGGTTTCATTCGCGGGATCATTCCAGAAGGCTCTTAAGACGGGTATTTTACGGGCGTAGTTATTGTAACCTGCCTCGATAATACTGTCTATCTGAATACGATGAATCGGAATCGGGCGGGGAACGATCGTCTGAGCCGTAACGGACATTCCATTGGGCATGCTTACTTCCAGCGTGTAGGTCTTTCCCACTTCCACGGGAAACTCCAGAGCCTTCAGGCGATGCTGGGAAGATACGGGATCAAAAGGAATCGTTCGGGAACGTACCCCATCGCTGATCACCACCTTCGCCTCAGGATTACTAACCGCCGCTGAATTAGGGTAGCTATCCTCAATCCCCAATACATTACGGGACAATCCCACGATAGCTGACAAAACCGTATCCTGAGGGGAAATAAAGCAGTGGACCACCAGTTTTCGATTCGTCTGCGGAACCCGTTCGGGCGATACCTCCTGGATAAGCGGTTTACAAGCGGCAATCAGAATACTTAGCAATATCAGTAATGATAGATTTTTCATAAATAGCTGAAGGTCGGATTAGAATTTGGACATGTAGCTGAAGGACGGGATAATCGGGAAAATCGAATACCGATCCAGAACCGTTTTAGACTTTTTGTGATCAGGGCTTCCGGGCTGATCAATCACTTTGTTACTCAGCAGATAGATAAAGGGATTTCTGCGGTCGTATAAATTGTAGACGCTAAACTCCCAGGTTCGTTCGTGGCGTTTCATCTTTTTGTGAAACTGAATTCCTAAGTCAAACCGATGATACGCTTCGGCCCGAAAACTGTTCTTATCACCGTAATCATCCACCTGTTTGCCATAGTCAAAAAGCCCGTTCAGGTAATTCCGCGTGCCTGATTTATCGTAGGTCGTGTACGTACCTAACGGCATAGACAGAGCGTTACCCGTACCGTATACCCAGTTGGCCGAAAGCGTGATGCGTGGACTGAGCTCGTAAACGCCCACCAGCGAAATGTCGTGGCGACGGTCATAACGGGGATAGAATTTTTTACCGTCGTTCAATTCATTAAACTGCCACTGGGTCCAGGAGAGGGTGTAGCCCGCCCATCCTGAAAAGCGTCCTACTTTCTTTTGTAACAGGGCTTCCACGCCGTATGACCAGCCTTTTCCCCGGGTTACGTTATCCTGCCAGTCGATAATCTGAGTGGAATTAGGGGAGTCGAAATTCTCAATGGGCAGGAAACTGGCTCCTTCTTTATAGCTGATGATGTTTTTCATCCGCTTGTAATACCCTTCCAGCGTGAAGGTCAAGCCCTGAGCCGTCAGGTCTTTCGCAAAGCCCGCGGCTACCTGCTCGGATTGCTGAGGCGGCACGCGGTCCGTCGTGGGCACCCAGAGATCCGTGGGCAGGCCAATGCCCGTGTTGGAAAGCATATGAATGTACTGATTCATCAGGGCATAAGACGCCTTGAAGGATAAATCAGGCTTCAGAATGTAAGCCGCCGAAAGCCGGGGTTCCGGACGCAGGTACTGAACTTTGGCGTGAGCAAAGTGGCTGAGCCGAAGGCCTCCATTGAGTCGTAAGCGGGAAGTGGGTTTCCAGGTGTCTTCCGCGTACAGGCCCGATTCAACCACGTCTATGGCCGTTACTTCATTCCGCTCCTGATCCAGCTGGGTATCTTTGAAAACGTAGGCATTGGGCGTAAAGCGGTGAGCCAGCGACTGAAGCCCAAACCGAATGGAATGTTGGGGAGATGGGTAAAAATCAAAATCGGTTTTAAAAGAAAAATCCCGGATTCCTGATTGATAGCGAAGAGCGTAGAGGGCCTCAGTATCCGTGATGCGATCCACGTTCTTCTGATCCATGTGAATGGCAAATCGGTAATTACTGAAAATAAGGGACGTATTAGAGAATAACTGATCGGAAAAGAGGTGATTCCAGCGAATGGTACCCGTTGCGTTTCCCCAATCCAGACCCGCTTTGGAGGTAGAGTTCGAATAAGTACTCTTAATCCAGAATCGATCCTCGCCAAAATACCCACTCAGGTACAACTTGTTTTTAGGACCAAAGTCGTAGTTCAGCTTGGCATTAAGATCATAGAAGTAATACCCTCCCGTTTCTTCACCCTTGGTGGCTAAAGCAATGATGGGCCGGGCAATCAAGTCCAGGTACGTCCGGCGACCCGAAATCAGGAAGGACGACCGGGCCGTGCTGTCTTTCTTCCGCTTGATGGGCCCTTCCAGCGTTACCCGCGAAGCAATCAGGCCAATACTACCTTCGCCGTGCAATTTCTCTTTGTTTCCATCCTTCATGTTCAGTTCAATAACCGAAGACAAACGTCCCCCATAACGAGCCGGGAAGCCGCCTTTGGTCAGTTCTACGCTTTTGAGGGCGTCGCCGTTAAAGACCGAGAAAAACCCGAAAAGGTGATTGGCGTTATACACGGTTGCATCATCCAGAATAATCAGGTTCTGATCGGGACCACCGCCGCGAACGTAAACCCCCGTGCTGCCTTCACTTCCCTTCTGAACGCCGGGCATGAGCTGTAAGACCTTCAGCACATCTTTCTCACCCAGTAAGGCCGGAATTTTCTTGATTTGGGAAATGGGCACTTCAATTTTGCTCATTTGTGGCGTCTCGCTCACCTTGTCTTCCTGCGTTTTCCCGTGAATGGTTACTTCGTTCAGCAGTCGCCCGGGCGTAAGTTCCATGGAAAGACTGGTATTCGATTTCAGATCCATGGTTCGCGTTTCGGTTTGATAGCCCACAAAGGAAAAACGCAGGGCAAGCTGATCCTGCACCGGAAGAGTCAGGGAGTAAAAGCCATAGGCATTGGTAGTGGTTCCCAGAGAAGTTCCTTCGACCAGGATCGAAACACCCAGCAAAGCTTCCTGGCTGCCTTTTTCCCGGACGTATCCACTAATGGTAGCAAGCGATTGCTGTTTACCGGACTTTGGTAAAGTAGATTGGGAAAAAGAGAAGGCCGCAGAAAAGAATAAATGAAGAAATAATAGAGCAGATAAAATACGTATCATACAGATATCAGGAAGGTTGAAGATTCACAAATTAAGACCATGATGTATTAATTCCTTCACCCGTTGCTTGATACTTCCTGTTAATTTTTGTTACATACGATTTTACTTCTTTATTAAACTAGGTTCTACTACTTATTTGAAAATATGTATCGTACATTTTATTCAATATAAATTTTGATCATAAAAGATTACCCGTCAAGTATTTAGATTAAAAGTTAGTGAGTTAACAGTTATGTTATCTATTTAAAGTACTCATAGAACAGCCTGTAAAAGTCATTATAAACTCTATTTATTTGATTAATATAAAATTTCAATTATCGCCTGATTATTTCTGCATCTGATTACATCGGTTCAGAAGTATCAGGTTTAATCAGTAAGTATTGAATAGGATCATAAGCCTGTTAGTTTTTCGGTAACGAAGCCAGGTAATAACTGGTACTTCTACCGCCGGGACCATCCTGGATGAGAATATCCTGTTCTATTAAATTCTGAATATCCCGAAGAGCGGTATCCTGCGAACACTTCGCAATTTTTGCCCATTTGGATGTAGTTAATTTGCCTTCAAAACCATCCATTAATTTATTAAGCATCAGCTTTTGCCGCTCATTAATGGATTTGTTTGTAAACCATTCCCAGTATCTGGCTTTGGCCAATACCGTTGACAATACTTCATCGGTAGCAATCAGAGCCCGATCCAGACACCGCAGAAACCATTCCAGCCAGTCCGTTACGTCTAGGTCTCCTTTCTGCGTTTTTTCCAGAATGGCATAGTACTGGCTACGCTCCTTTCGAATCTGAGCGGACATGCTGTAAAATCGCTGTGTGCTTTCATCGGCTCTGGACAATTGCAGGTCGGCAATCGTTCGGGCAATCCGACCGTTACCGTCGTCGAAGGGGTGAATCGTCACGAACCACAAATGAGCAAGGGCGGCCTTGAGGACCGGATCTATGGGCTCTTCCCGATTGAACCAGCTCAGAAACTGTTCCATTTCCCGATCCAGTACAGAAAATTCCGGAGCCTCAAAATGCACGTGCTCCCGCCCCATCGCCCCCGACACCACCTGCATGGGACCGTCGCCCTCGCCCCGCCAGTCGCCGACCGTAATTTTATACATACCGCTTCGGCCCGTTGGAAACAAAGCCGAATGCCAGCCAAAAAGTCGGTCTTTCGTTAGAGGTTCCTGGTATTTCTGTGTCGCATCCAGCAACATTTCGACTACCCCCTCCACATCACGATCGGCTTTCACGAGACCAAAGTTTTCGATTCCCAACCGGCGGGCAATGGAAGAGCGAACCTGATCCGAATCCAGCATTTCTCCTTCAATTTCACTCGTCTTTAAAACTTCCAGTGTCAGCGTTCGCAGCATGGCTTCTTCCTGAAGAGTAAAACCCAGAACCGACATTTTTCCTAGTAATCGGCCCTGCCGGTGCCGCAGAGCAACCAGGACAGGAAAAATCCGGGATTCATCCCAGTGAAACTGAGGCCAGTTTTTTTGTTGATAGATGTACATTATCCGCAAATTATGCAGTGAATATACTGAATAATCTCCGCACGCTTAAAATTAATCTCCGCAAATTATGCGGAGATTAAACCCCTTATTCGCCGCATGACTATCCTGACGAGTTCGAGGGTTACTTTCGTTTGAAGGTGAGATGAGGTTGATACGCTGTCATCTCGACCATTTTTATTTCTAAGACTCGAATCAATCTCAGAGTTGTCAGCATAACTAGCCTTAGGCTGGATGTAGCATCGGATACAAATCCTCAACCCATAGCTTTCGGATTGTAAATCCGAAAGAGCATAGATTCATATCAACCCCGGAGGGGTTTAACATGAATAGCCCCATGCTGGATAGCCCCGGATGCAATCCGGGGAACATCTAAAAACAACCCGGAAAGGAATCCTAAAAAACACTCTCTTTAACCCCGATTAGAATATCATTAAAACCGTTTCTGTAAATAGGATTTTAGGGAATCGTTCTAAGAATATGTCGATTTCTCTTCCGGAACCAGTATATTCTGCCTACTTTCGTCATGGTTTAGCTCTATCCCATGAAGAAAAGAAACCGTAGTTGGATCCTTTATCAGCTGTTTTGTTTGTTGATGGCCTTACACGTCATCAACCTCAGCATCGATACGCCCGACCATAACGTGTGCTATTCGGAGGATGGAGAAGCTCATGAAGATCCGACCATTAATGACATGGAAAGTCTGATTGAGTTCGTGCTGGAAGAAGGCTTTGGCCTCGATAACGTTGTTCCAGAACACGACGAACCCGATGAGGACAGTGATCTGACCAAGCTTAATCAGGATTACTTTTTCACGCCGACCTTTCGACTTCTTCCTCCCGTCGAAACGGTTTTTGTATTACCTACTCTTTTCATTCCGGATCGTACGGACGAGTTACTGAGCCGTATGCTGGAAATCTCCTCGCCTCCGCCCCAACGCCGGGCGTAAGTTCATTTCCCTGATTCTCAGAAATCGAGGTCGAATCGGTGTGTTCATACCGATCCGAAGGTCTTTGTATTTTCTAATTTCCATTTTCTTTCTTCATCGTCTTGTTGGCTGGTAATCAGTATGATTAGTCCGGCGGACAAGTCCATTTTACCGCTTGTATTTATGAAAAAAAGCGTAGGCGTTTCCGCCTTGCTGATCGGCGTTTGGCTCTCCGGATGCCAGAGCAAAGAAGCTCAGACGGATCAGCCCAAAGAAAAATTGACGCTTCCCGTCGTAGAAATCAGTCGCCAGCCCACTCAACTGCAACGCGAGTATGTGAGTACGCTCGAAGCCGTTCGTAACGTAGAAATCAGAGCCCGGGTAACGGGTTTTCTGGAGAAAATTCACGTCGATGAGGGCCAGCGGGTCCATAAAGGGCAGATTCTTTTCAGTCTGAATGCGGCCGAATATCAGGTAGAGGCCGACAAGGCCAAAGCCGCCCTGAAAATCGCTCAGGCCGAAGCTAAAACGGCGGAAGTGGAAGTCGGCCGGGTAAAATTATTGCTGGAAAACAAAGTCGTTTCTCCCTCCGAAATGGACCTGGCCAAAGCGAAACTCGAAGCCGCCCGGGCCCAGATTGATGAAGCCCGTGCCGCCCACGAAGCTGCTGCTCTGCGACTAACGCAGGCGAACATCCGTGCCCCCTTTGACGGAATTATCAACCGGATTCCCTTCAAAATGGGTAGCCTGATTGAATCCGGTGCTCTGCTAACCACCGTTTCCGACATTCAGGAAGTATTTGCCTACTTCGACGTTTCTGAACGGGAATATCTGGGCTTCATTAAAAACAACCGAAACCTGCTGGGTAAAGCCGGACAGGAAGTAGAAATGCTGCTGGCGGATGAATCACTCTACCCCATTCGCGGCCACATTGAAGTGATGGAAAGTACCTTCGAAGGCGGTTCCGGAACGATTGCCTTCCGTGCTCGTTTTTCGAATCCCAAACAAGTGCTCAAGCACGGATCTTCCGGCAAAATTCGCCTGAGTACGCAGGTAGCCGATGCCTTACTGGTCCCCCAGAAAGCCGTATTCGAAGTGCAGGACAAGAACTATGTGTACGTCGTAGACCAATCGGGTAAAGTCAAATCCCGGAGTTTCATTCCCCGGGGTCGCGTGGGTAAAAACTACATTGTGAATTCCGGTTTACAGCCCGGTGAGCGGGTGGTTTACGAAGGAATCCAGAACGTGCGGGACGGGGACGAAATCACGCCCCAACCCATTTCCAGCGATAGCCTGACGGTTACGCAACAATCTGCTCAAGTGATGTAATTTAAACACCGGTTTATGTTTGATATATTCATTAAACGGCCCCTGTTGTCGTCCGTTATCTCCGTAGTGATTACACTGCTGGGGGTACTGGCTCTGACCGGGTTACCCGTTACTCAATTTCCCGATATTGTTCCTCCATCGGTTACCGTAACTACCAAATACACCGGAGCCAACGCCGAAGTGTGTACCAAAGCCGTAGCCACGCCACTGGAGCGGGCGATTAATGGGGTGCCCGGCATGGTGTACATGAACTCCGTTTCGGGTAACGATGGGACCACCCTGATTCAGATCTTTTTTGAAGTGGGAACCGACCCCGATCTGGCCGCCATGAACGTGCAGAACCGGGTAACGGCCGTGCTCGATGAGTTACCCGAAGAAGTCATCAAGGCTGGGGTTATTACCGAAAAGGAAGTCAACAGTATGTTGCTGTATCTGAACATTTTCAGCGATGATTCTACCGTCGATGAGAAGTTCATTTACAACTTCGCGGATATCAATATTCTCGCTGAACTCAAGCGGATTGACGGCGTAGGGTTTGCCGACATCATGGGTTCCCGCGAATATTCCATGCGGGTGTGGCTGAAGCCCGATCGTCTGACCGCCTATAGCCTTTCGCCCGAGGAAGTTATTAACGCCATTCGTCAGCAAAACGTGGAAGCCGCTCCGGGAAAAGCCGGGGAGAGTGCCGACCGGGCTCCGCAGGTCCTGCAATACGTGTTGAAATATACGGGTAAGTTTTTCGAACCCGATCAATACCGGAATATTGTCCTGAGAGCCGATCCGAGCGGTTCGATTTTGCGGTTGAAAGACGTGGCTGATGTAGAATTTGGCTCGCTGGATTACGACGTATTATCCAAAACGGATGGTCGTCCTTCGGCGGCCATCATGCTGAAACAGCGGCCTGGTTCCAACGCCCGCGAGATCATTGCTAACGTAAAAACCCGGATGGCGGAATTGAAAACGGAGACGTTTCCGCCGGGCATGACGTATAACTTTGCCTACGATGTTTCCCGCTTTCTGGATGCGTCCATTCACGAAGTCGTTCGTACCCTTTTTGAGGCTTTCATCCTGGTATTCATCGTAGTATTCCTCTTCCTGCAGGACTGGCGATCGACGCTGATTTGTGCCCTGGTGGTTCCCGTGGCCCTGGTCGGAGCCTTTGCGTTTATGAGCATGATTGGCTTTTCCATTAACCTGCTGACGCTCTTTGCCCTGGTACTGGCCATCGGGATTGTGGTGGATGATGGGATTGTCGTGGTGGAAGCCGTTCACGCGAAAATGGCGGAAGAACACCTCTCGCCCCGTCAGGCAACGTTTGCCGCCATGCGGGAAATCAGCGGAGCGTTGATTGCCATTACACTGGTCATGTCAGCGGTATTCGTTCCGGTGGCGTTCCTGTCGGGTCCCGTCGGGATTTTCTACCGGCAGTTCTCGCTAACCCTGGCCGTTGCCATTCTGATTTCGGGTCTGAACGCACTAACCCTGACTCCCGCCCTCTGTGCCTTATTACTGAAACCTCACGCCGCAGCGGACAGTCAGAAGAACTGGCTCGGGCAATTCTTCGCTGCATTCAACCGGGGCTTTGACCGCCTGACGGGTCGTTATCAGGGGCTACTTAAACGCATCATCAGTCGTCGCGTCGTAACCGTAGGCCTACTGGCCCTGTTCGTGGCCGGAACCTGGGGAATTAACACGATTCTTCCGAGTGGATTCATTCCTACGGAAGATCAGGGCATGATTTACGTCAACGTCACTACGCCCGCCGGAGCCACCGTCAAACGTACCGAAGAAGTACTGGATCAGATTCAGCAGGTGGCTTCCAAAATGGCCGCTGTGGAGAACGTTTCCACGCTGGCGGGCTTTAGCTTAATGACCGATGGATCAGGCTCTTCGTATGGGATGGCGATGGTCAACCTCAAAGGCTGGGAAGACCGGAAAGAAACCGTGGATGATGTGATTGCGAATCTGGAAAAAGAGACCAAACATATCCAGGGAGCCAGTGTTCAGTATTTCCCGCCGCCAACCGTTCCCGGCTTTGGTAACTCCAGCGGTTTTGAATTACGATTACTGGATCGTACGGGTAAGGGAGATTTGCAGGCTACTAAAAAAGTAGCCGAAGATTTCATGGCGGAAGTAAACAAACGTCCCGAAATCGGACAGGTCTTTACCAGCTTCGATCCGAGTTTCCCGCAGTACATGCTACACGTCGACTATGATAAAGCTGCCCAGAAAGGCATCTCGGTAGATAATGCCATGAGCACGCTGCAAACGCTGATGGGAAGTTTCTACGCCTCCAACTTCATCCGCTTTGGGCAGATGTATAAGGTCATGGTGCAGGCTTCCCCCGAATACCGCACCAAGCCCGAAGATGTGCTGAATATGCACGTGAAGAACGAAAAAGGCGAAATGGTGCCTTACTCGAACTTCGTCCGGCTGGAACGGGTCTACGGCCCCGAGCAGCTGACCCGTTACAATATGTACACCTCGGCTCTGATCAATGGCGATGCCGCTCCCGGATACAGCAGTGGCGATGCCCTGAAAGCGGTCGAAGAAGTCGCCACTAAGTTACCCAAAGGGTATTCTTTCGCCTGGTCAGGCATGTCGCGTGAAGAAGTACTTTCGGGGAATCAGGCCATTTATATCTTCATGCTGTGTCTGCTCTTCGTGTATTTGTTACTCGTAGCTCAGTACGAAAGCCTCCTGCTGCCCTTACCCGTGCTGTTATCCCTGCCTACCGGGATTTTCGGTTCGTTTCTCTGCCTGCAACTGGCGGGTTTGCAGAATAACATCTACGCTCAGGTAGCTCTGGTCATGCTGATCGGCTTGTTGGGTAAAAATGCCATTCTGATCGTAGAGTTTGCCAGCCAGCGTCAGCGGGAAGGCCTGAGCATCGTGAAAGCCGCCATGGAAGGGGCCGTGACTCGTTTACGACCCATTCTGATGACTTCCTTCGCCTTCATTGCCGGTCTGATTCCCCTGTGCATCGCCACGGGTGCGGGTGCGATGGGCAACCGTTCGATTGGAACGGCCGCGGCGGGTGGTATGCTCGTAGGAACCGTATTTGGGCTGGTCATCGTACCGGGCCTCTACGTGATTTTCGCCAAAATCGGCGAGAAAATGGGTTCTCAAACGGACCCTGATTCTGTTTCTTCCCCCACTGAAAGTACGTACGTTCATGAATCTTAAAAGTCAGTTTATAACCCTTTTCGTTGGAAGTTCGGTATTGCTGGGCGTCAGTGCCTGCCGGGTGTCACATACCCCGGCGGCCCTGCCTCCGCTCTCCCTTCCCAAGTCTTACGCAGGCAGTTTGAGTGAAGCCAGCTCCGATTCGGCGAGTATCGCCAATGACCCCTACAGTCGGCTCTTTACGGATGCCAACCTGGTTTCGCTGATTGATACTGCCCTGACGAACAATCCGGATATCCGGATTGCCGTGCAACGCATCGAAGCCACCCGGGCCCAATACGGCATCAGTAACGCCGCTTTATTGCCCCGGGTAGACGCCGTAGCCTCGGCTGGTGTGGATCGCTTCGGGCGGTATACCCTGAATGGCGTCGGTAACTACGATACTAATTTTTCGGAATACGTAACGGGTTCCAGTTTGATCCCTAACCCTACCCCAGACTACTTCGTTGGCTTACGAAGTTCCTGGGAAGTTGACATTTGGGGTAAGCTCAAAAACCGCCGCCGGGCGGCCTATAACCGCGTTCTGGCCAGTGAAGAAGGCCGGAATTACATCATTACGGCTCTGGTCTCCGACGTGGCCCGACTCTATTTTACGCTGCTTTCGCTGGATGCCGAACTGGAAATCATCGAGGATAACATCGAATTGCAGGAACAGGCCCTTAAACTGGTGGAAGTACAGAAAGCAGCTGGCCGGGTTACGGAACTCGCCGTTCAGCAGTTCAGAGCTCAGTTACTGAATACCAAAGGTCTGGAAGGCGGCGTGCGTCAGCAGATTCAGGAAGCTGAAAGTCAGATCAATGTATTATTGGGGCGTTACCCACAGCCCATCGTTCGGGGCCTATCCATTCGTGAACAGCAGTTACCGGCAACCGTCGTGGCGGGTATTCCCAGTCAGCTGCTGAGGCGTCGTCCGGACATTCGTCAGGCCGAGCGGGAACTGGAGGCATCCAATATCGACGTGGCCGTAGCCAGGGCGGAGTTTCTGCCGTCTTTAAATCTGACTCCTTATCTGGGCCTGAATGCGTTCCGACTGGGCGTGTTAGCGAATCCACAGTCCATTGCGGCGGGTATCGTCGGTGGCTTGTCGGCTCCGATTTTCAATCGCCGTTTGCTCAAAGGCAATTTACGGATTGAAGAAGCCGAAACGAAAGAAGCGTACCTCCGGTATCAAAAGTCGGTTTTAGCGGGTGTGTCGGAAGTAGTCAACAGTTTGAAAGGACTGGAGAATTACCGCAACGTAGCCGATCTGAAAACCGAGGAAGTTTCCGTCTTGAGACAGGCTGCCCGAACGTCAGATAATCTCTTTGCAACGGGGTATGCCACCTACCTGGAGGTAATCACGTCGCAACGTTCCGTACTGGAATCGGAGCTGTCGCTGATCAATACCAAACGGGCTCAGTTCCTCTCGCTGGTTGATCTCTACCGATCCCTCGGCGGAGGCTGGCGTTAGAAATTTAGTTTGAGGTGGTTTGATTAAGGTTTGAGGCGGTTTGAATTAGTGGCGAAGATTTGAAAATGTATTAATCCAACTAACAGAACACTCCTTAAGCTGTTTCCGTCAAACCTTAATCAAACCACATCAAACCCTAATCAAACCTTCAAACTTTCTCAAACGCTACGAAATGTTCAAACGTCTGATGATTTATATGCTGATGATCCTGACGGGGCTGGGACTATCTTCATGTGACCTGTTCTGGGAGGATCGCAATTATAGTCATCTGGACTATCGGCTGTTCAAAAATACTCCGGTATGGTCGCTGGCCAGGCTGCTGGATGCGGAGGAAATTGATGAAATTCAGGATTTTATCCGTAAACATTCGTTCGATCTGGAAACCACTGAACAGCGGTATGGACAAACCCTTCTGATGGTTAGCGTGCAGAAAGGGCAGGCCAAAGCAACGCGGGCTTTGCTGGAGGCTGGGGCGAATCCAAACGCCCATACGGCCTATAACGGCTCCTCGCCCATGCTCGAAGCGGCCCGACTTCAAAACCCGGAGGTCGATAATACCGTTATTCTACAATTGCTGCTGACCCATCGGGGAAATCCGAACGATGAAACGATTATTCCCATTCAGGATGGAACGGTGGAGAAAGAAACGCCACTCCTGATTGCCTGCAGCGATACCAGGCCCGTGCTGAATCCAGTATCTAAAGCAAAACTTCTGGTGGAAGCCGGAGCCGAAATTAATTACGTAAGTCCCCAGTCAAAAACGCCCTTACTGCGAGCCATTGAGTTCAATCATTTTGATACCGCTCTCTATTTACTGGAACGGGGAGCCGATTATAAACGCCTCGTAGCGGATCGCAGTCAGTACACGGAAGGGGGACAAAAAGTATATCTGGTACATATTTTAAGGGAAAAAATAGTTCCGCTGGAGTCAATACAATACCGTCAGAAGATGCAGGTCGTTGATTTTTTATTGCAAAAAGGTATTAATTATCGAAATGAACCGATTCCTTCGGCCATTCAGGAAAAAATAAAATTACTTTACCCCGCTCATTACCAAGATTATCTCAACCGGTATTAATTCAACCAACCGATGTTACTTAATTTTTTAATTACCCTGGTGCTGGTGCTGCTCAATGGTTTTTTCGTGGCAGCCGAGTTTGCCATTGTTAAAGTCCGGGCTTCGCAGCTGGAACTCAAAGCCCAGGCCGGAAACGCCGCCGCCCGCCTTTCAACCCGCATTCTTTCTAATCTGGACGGCTACCTGGCCGCTACGCAGTTAGGCATTACGCTCGCCAGTTTGGGTCTGGGCTGGATTGGCGAACCCGTGGTTTCCAAAATACTGATCGCATTCATGCACAGCATCGGGCTACAACTGGATGAAACGCTGGCCCATCAGATTGCTCTGCCCGTGGCTTTTGCCGTCATTACGATCCTGCACATTGTCTTCGGTGAGCTGGCTCCGAAGTCGCTGGCCATTCAGCAGGCTGAGAAAACCACCATGGCGGTTTCCTATCCTTTGCAATTCTTTTTTATCATCTTTCGTCCCGTGATCTGGCTGCTCAATGGCATTGCGTCCGTCGTACTCCGGATGTTTGGCATCACGGTTAGTCACAGTTCGGAGGTACACAGTGCGGACGAACTGAAATACCTCGTTCATCAGAGTCAGCAGGATTATGAGGCCAAAGAAGATCATACCGAAGGTTCGGACCTGACCCTGGTGGAAAAAGCTTTTCAGTTCTCGGAACGCAGCGTCCGGCAGATCATGACGCCCCGCACGCAAATTTTCGGAATCGACGTCAATGAGTTTTCAAAAGAGACCTTGCAGGAAGTAATCACTGAAAATTATTCCCGTATTCCCTGCTACGAAGAAAACCTCGACCACATTTTGGGGGTTGTATACCTGAAAGAGATCCTGCTGAAACTGCAGGGCGATGACCAGCTGGATATCCGGTCCCTGATTAAACCCACGTTTTTTGTGCCTTCTACCAAGCGAATTCGCCCGCTGTTGCGGGAGTTTCAGCAGAGCCGCCAGCAAATGGCCGTGGTCATTAACGAATACGGCGGAACGGAAGGACTGATTACCATGGAGGACATTCTGGAAGAACTGGTGGGTGAAATTCAGGATGAATCGGATGAGGAGAGACCGCTGGTGGAAAAACTGACGGATGATACCTATCAGCTGAAAGCCACGACTTCGCTTCTGGACATCAATCCACTGTTGCCCCGCCCGATTCAGAAACGGGTAGGCTACGAAACGCTGGCCGGAATCCTGGTCGAACGCTTTGGCCGTTTACCTTCCGTGGGGCAAACGACCGTAGTGGATCGGTACGAAGTAATCATTAGTACCATTGAAAACAACGCGGTTGGTCTGGTTCAGTTACGCGACCTGGGCGAAGAACCGTCGGACGACGAAGAATAGAAACGTATGATGTTTGTTCACCAATTCGGCACGGCCCTGTGCATTTTTATTTTTCTGTTTATTCAGGGCTTATTACTGGTATACGTTGTTAATAAATATCATCAGAATAAAAAGATCACGATCCCAACGTTTTTAATGTTGGGATTTTGTTTCTCTATTACGCTGGGGCTGTATTATTTTCTGGATGTAATCAACGAGTTTTACCTCATTCCACTCATCGTAATTTATGGACTGGAAATGTTGATTTTACTGATTTTATACCTTCTGAAAAGAATTTAACAGGACGGCTTATTTATTTTCTGAAAGCGTTTGCAAGGTCTATTGCAAACGCTTTTTTTTGAACCCGTTAATAAAGAATTCTTCGAAGCGATCAATGGCAACATTACGCTCGATTTATTAGCTGGAAATGCTATACGATCCGAGCTGGATTAGGTAATTCATAAGGAACGGATACCAAACGAACCCTTGCGTTAGAGAATTAATCCCAGGAACCAAACCTGCCAAATTTCTGCGAAAAAACGGATCAGGTAAAATAAGTTTTTTCTACCTGAGTTCGGGGGCGGTTCTCGGCTCTATTCAGAGTATTACCTGTGTAACCTCTGAACTTACCTCTGCTATGAAACCTTTCCTTACCCTGCTTCTTTTTCTGTCCCTTTGTGTGGTCTCGCACCAGAGCCTTCGGGCTCAGCCTACGGCGAGTAAGCCCCGTAAAGAAAATCCCGTATTACCCGGTGATTTTGCGGATCCTTCGGTCATCCGGGTCGGAAAGACGTATTATGCCACCGGAACTTCTTCTGAATGGGCTCCGCATTTTCCTCTCTATCAATCCACGGACCTGATTCACTGGCGGTCAGTGGGTTACGTTTTCCCGGAAACTCCCGCCTGGGCCTCGGCCTCCTTCTGGGCACCGGAGCTGTACTACCGCAACGGCACCTATTTTGTGTATTACGTCGCCCGAAAAAAGAGCGACGGCATTTCCTGCATTGGAGTGGCCACCTCGAAAGATCCCGCCAAAGGCTTTACGGACCGCGGTATCCTGCTGGAGTTCGGGAAGGAGGCTATTGATCCGTTCATTATCGAAGACGGCGGCCAGCTTTACATCACCTGGAAAGCCTACGGACTGGATCAGCGACCCATTGAAATTCTGGGAAGCCGATTGTCTGCCGATGGCCTGAAAGTAGAAGGAGAACCGTTTTCCATGCTTCGGGACGATAAAAAAGAAGGACTGGAAGGGCAGTGTCTGGTCAAGAAAGGAAACTACTATTACCTGATGTATTCGCCCGGTAACTGCTGTGGCCGGGAATGTAATTATAAGGTGGAAGTGGCCCGATCTTCCACTTTGCAGGGACCTTATACCCGCTTTGAAGGGAATCCGTTGTTAGCCGAAACGGCAGAATGGAAGTGCACGGGTCACGGTACCGTCGTAACTTCCGGCGAAGGAAAAGATTACTATCTGTACCATGCTTACAGTAAAACCAATGACGTTTATACGGGTCGGCAGGGCATGCTGGCCGAGTTAAACTGGAATGCCTCCACGGGCTGGCCCGTACTTAAGACCCTGGGCGAAAAAGCGGAGTCTATTCAGGGTATTAGCGATGAATTTTCAGGAAAAAAACTGGCGGGTTACTGGCAATGGGATTTTCGTCATGCCCAGCCGGACATTCAGCTAAAAGATGGCCGTTTGCACTTATCCGGCACCGCTCCGGTGAACAATCAGGCGGGAACCGCCCTCACTGTTCGCCCTCTGCTGGGAACGTACGAAATCCGTACCGAAGTGGTTAATCAGAATACCAGTTTAAAAGGACTGGTGCTTTACGGAGATGCCGATCAGGCGGTTGGCCTGGGCGTAAAAGGGAATTCGGTGCAGGTGTGGGAGATTAAAAAGGACAAGCGAAAGGTTCTTCATCAGGTGTCTGTAACGACCCCTAAGCCCGTTGCCCTGAAAATGAGTGTTCAGAACGGCGATCAAATTCGTTTCTACTGGAAGCAGAACGGAACGGACTGGAAAGAAGTAAGTCCGGGCAACGCAGCTTACGACGGAAGTTTCCTCCCGCCCTGGGATCGCAGTCCCCGACCCGGATTGCTGCATCTGGGATCTAAAGCGGAGCCTGCCGTTTTTAATTTGTTTCAGCTCTCCTACTAGTTTTTCTAAGATAGGTTATAGAATTACCGAAAAAGACCGAATCAATTTTAGCAATTATTAACACCAGCAAAGACCTTTTTTGCGTTTTCGCAACCTTACCAAAGTCGTCTTTGCATTTCTTTGAATCACGATACGTCAGGCGTTCTAGTACCGCTGATATATAGTGATTTAATCCATTCGGTCCTTACAGTATAAACCTATGCTTATCTATGAAAAACAGGATTTTAGGAATCTGCTCTATGCTTCTGGCCTTATCGATGTCCGCTCAGGCCCAGAAGTACTTGCCCAAGCAATATCTGGAACTCAATACCCAATACTCCAGACACGGCAGTGGCGACCTGGAGGGAGTTTTTGTGAATACGGATTACACAAAGTTTCTAAAGAAAAACTGGAATTACAGCGTGGGGCTGGGGTACAGCATCCATGATGGAAGTGCTCCGCTTTTCTATACCGACACGGATGGGATGATTCACGATGGTTCATACCGATACACGACAGCTGGAGTTCAGTTGCAGGGAATGCTGGGGCGGAATATCATTCGTACGAAGCATCACCATGCATCCGTTTCCCTGGGAGCTCTGACGCGTTACCAGTCGTCTTCCGCCAGCACCGGTTGGGGGATGTACACCCTTCCACCGTCCGACTTCCCCTACCCGTTCTATATACTGAGAAACCACACTCCACAACGCACGGTTAGCGTCGGTGCTCTGGTCAAAGTAGCCTATGCCTATGCTCTTTCGCCGAAGGTTTCCATCGGCATTACGGGCAGTTTCCAGACGGATACCAACGGGGATTCCATTCAGCAACTGGGATTATTGGTGAGAAGAAATTTTTATTAATTACTCCTGCATTCCTATGAAACAGCTGTTCTTAATGCTTGCCTCTGCTCTGTGCGTACTTTCCTGCCAAAGCTCCGAAGAAAGGGCTATTAACGAGGTTCTGAATGGACTGGATGGTAACTGGAAGATTACATCTTTTCGGGTGAACGGCAACGCAGCAGATAGCCTTAAAAACTACTTCAAAGAAGGCTCACTCCGTTTTGACCCCTGTACGTACACGGAGAAGCATTTTGCGGACAAATCCCGCGTTTGCGGGGGTACCGGACGGATCAATGGTCAGGAGGTGTCCTTCACTCACCGTTTTTTCAAGCACGGCGTTCCTTTTGCGTTCCGGGTGTATCTAATGCCTCAACCGGTTAACCGAGCCGACATTCCGTCTCTATTAACCGACGGCCGCTGGGAATTTCATTTAGAGAGAGATCAGCTGAAAGCCCGGCAAATCAATAATTACGCTTTTCCATTGCTACAGGCAGAATTTACAGCGACTAAAAACTAATTTCTTTTTCATCGGCTCGCGGGCTTACCTGATCAGGACTGTTTCTGTACGGGAAGCCCGCAGCCTGTTTTCATCCCGTCATCTTTCTCTTACCTTTGAATTTTGCAAAAGCCGAAGACGATGAAGACATTAAAAGCCACGACCCTGGATGAGTTTTATAAACAGGCCTCTGATTTTTCGGGCAAGGAGATTCATTCCCTGTTGCCACCGGGCATTGACAAAGAAGTAGGTCACTTCAACGTCTTCGACATTGCCGATACGCTGGAAAAGTTCAGTCGTAAAGCTACCATGCCTTACAACCGCCGGGCTTACTTCAAAATCAGTCTGATTCGGGGAGCCAGTCGGGCCGAATACGCGGATAAAGTCATCCATATTCATCAAAATGCTCTGCTCTTCGCCAGTCCCCGAGTGCCTTACCACTGGCATCCCGTGGGCGGCGGCCTGTCGGGTACTTTCTGTATTTTTACGGATGAATTCATGAGGAAAACCAGGAGCGGCGTCGACCTCGAGGAGTTACCCATTTTTCAGCCGGGTGGATTCCCGGTCTTTGAGATTGATGATGAAAAGGCCGAAGAAATTACATTGATTTTCAACAAAATAAAACAGGAAATCGCTTCGAACTATGCGTTTAAATATGACCTCCTCCGCACCTATGCGGTAGAGCTCATACACATCGGACAGAAGTTGCAGCCCGCCGCTGCTTCTCATCCGGCCCAGAATGCCACGACCCGCGTAAGCTCCCTGTTTGTAGAGCTACTGGAACGGCAGTTTCCCATTGAATCCTCTGGCCAGCGGTTGACCCTACGCTCCGCCAAAGATTACGCCGAAAGACTCTCCATTCATGTCAATCACCTCAACAAGGCTCTGAAGGAAAGTACCGGCAAAACGACCACGGACCTGATTAGTCACCGGATCATCCAGGAAGCCAAGATTCTGTTAAAAGAAACCGACTGGAACATTTCCGAGATTGCCTATAGTCTGGGGTTTGAGGAAGTGGCACACTTTTCTAATTTCTTCAGGAAGCAAACTTCCCTTACCCCGCTGGCCTATCGTTCGTAAGCATCCATGATTGAATTTTGCAACGATTGGATTGATCCTTGCAAACACGAGCCACGGTAAAGCGGCCAACTTTGCATAAACCAATTCAACAACATGGAATCAGTACATAAAATCGCATTATTAACCGGCGGTAGCCGGGGCTTAGGCCGGAACATGGCCCTTCGTCTGGCTGAAAAAGGCATCGACATCGTATTGACCTATAACAGCAATCAAGAAGCTGCCGATGAGGTAGTGGCTGAAGTTCAAAAGCGGGGTCAGCAGGCGGTTGCTTTTCAACTGAACACCAGTGACACCAAACTCTTCGATCCGTTTTATCAGCAGGTAAGTACGTATTTACAGGATACGTACGGAAAACCTACTTTTGACTTCCTGATTAACAATGCCGGAACGGCTCTGTACGCTCCCTTTGCAGAAACCACGGAAGAACAATTTGATGAGATGTACAACATCCATCTGAAAGGGGTTTATTTTTTCACTCAGAAGGCCTTACCGCTGCTGAATGACGGAGGCCGGATCATCAATATTTCTTCGGGTCTGGCCCGCTTCTCCTTCCCCGGCTCTTCGGCTTATGGCTCCATGAAAGGAGCGATTGAGGTGTTCACCCGCTATTTAGCCAAAGAACTGGGTCCCCGAAAAATTGCGGCCAATGTCGTAGCTCCCGGAGCCGTCGAAACAGATTTCGGCGGTGGCCGCGTTCGGGATAACAAGGAATACAACGATCAGGTGGCGAGCTTTACGGCCCTGGGCCGGGTAGGTTTGCCCGAGGACATTGGGGGCGTAGTGGCATTCCTGTGTACAGAAGAGGCCCGCTGGATCAATGCTCAGCGAATTGAAGTTTCGGGTGGCATGTCACTCTAGGAATAGAGTCCTTACCCATAAAAAAGGCGACTGTAACACGTACAGTCGCCTTTTTTATGGGTAATTTAGGAAAGGGGCTTGGAAGGCTTTTTTAGGAAGGATACTTCGTATTCTGCATCCTTTGTATATAAAGTCTGTTCATAATGAAAACACTACTCACGCGTTCCATTCTATTTCTCGGTCTCTGCACCACCTTAGCCAACTGTAATCGGAAGGATCCTGATATTAAATTCAGTAAGGTCAATCACGTGGGGATTACGGTGAAGGATTTATCCCAGTCCATCCGATTTTACGAAGCCCTGACTGGCGTGGAAAGCATTCACCTGGATCGGCTGGCCGGAGATCGGCTCGCTAAACTCCTGGAAATGGACGGCTACGATGTCCGCTTTGCCACGCTTTACCTGGAGAACCTGAATATTGATCTGCTGGAGTATAAAAAACCCGCTCCGCAGAACGCCGACTACAAGGCTAGTCAGATTAGTGCCATGCACCTGTGCTTTGAAGTAAAAGATTTTGGATCGGCCGTGGCCCGTCTGAAAAAACTTGGCGTTACCCTTGAAGGAGCGGAGGTGAAGTATCTGGAAGATGACGGGCTTCAGGAGGGTGCGGGCACGGAAGTCATTTCCTTCAAAGATCCCGATGGAACTCACCTTCAGGTTATGGCACCAAAAGGCTCTTTCAAACGCCTGAAGGATTAATAAAGCTGAGTGGCGAAAAAGGCATTCCTCTTGAACCGTCCTTCGTGTTTCCCTGTTGCAGATATGAATCCTGGTGATTCGTATCTGCTTTATTCATTAAACACAACAGTTCATGACAAAGGTTGCTATTCATGGCTTCGGACGCATTGGTCGTCAGTTCCTGCGGGTTGGTTTAAGTAATAATTTATTTGTGCCGGTTTCGGTGTCAGACATTAGGGACGAAGCAACGCTGGCGGCTCTTTTTGCCGTCGATACCAATTACGGTCGCTGGCACGAGCCCGTGCGTGGCGAAACGGGTAAACTTACGATTGGCGGTCGGGAAATCACCTACTTCAACTCAGCAAAAGAGCTTCCCGACTGGGCCGCTCTGGGCGTAGATCTGGTGGTGGATTGTACCGGCAGGGCCACTACTCGCCCCGTCGCTCAGGAACACCTGGACCGCGGAGCTAAAGCAGTGCTGGTGAGCGGCCCCAGCAAAACGTTACAGGATTGCGACGCCGTACTCCTCAAGGGCATTAACCTCGAAAGCTACGACCCATCGGCCCACAAAATCATCAGCATGGCCTCCTGTACGACCAATGCTTTGGCAGCAGTGGTGAAAGTGATTCTGGAAAACTTTGGGATTCAATACGGTTTATTCTCCACCGTTCACTCCTATACCAATACGCAGTCGCTTACCGATCAGCCGATGAAAGACCGTCGGGATTCCTGGGCAGCGGCTGAAAACATCATTCCTTCTTCTTCGGGAGCCGCTCGTGCTCTTCAGTTTATCTGGCCCGGACTGAAAATTACGGGTAAGGCCTATCGGGTCCCTACCCGTACGGGCAGCATTGCCGAGCTGAATCTGGTTACTGAAAAAGATTGCAGCGTGGAAGAAGTGAATGAAGCTTTCCGCAAAGCCGCTGGCGAAGGTCCATTGAAAGGGGTGCTGGATGTGCTCGAAGAAGCCTGGGCTTCTTCCCGAATCGTAGCCGATCCTCACTCGTCCATCATTGACCTTCCCCTGACTGCTAAAGAAGGAAACATCCTTTCCGTGGCGACCTGGTACGATAACGAATGGGGCTTTTCCAACCGACTGGCCGAAGTAGCCGCTTATATACTTGATAACCTTGAATAGATGATTAATCCTAAAAAAAGGGTTAGGAATTCAGATTCCTAACCCTTTTTTAGGACCAGACCGTGTCAGGTAACTTGCGGAAAGTGTACCAATGGTGTGTTCTAAAACCTTACTTCATACCAGCAGAAATAGAGTTATTGATCAAGCGACCACCTCCTTTCTCAGGAGTAATGCAGTTTTTCTTCTTCCAGATCCAGGCGTAACAAATGCTTCCGAACTACTTCTTCATAAACGGAGGGATCTTTATTCCACTCGCGTAACCAGTTTCGTTGTTCATCCAGAATTTTCAGATAGACCCGACGCGACAGATCGTTGAAAGGCTGTTCTTCGGGCATGAGAACGCTGTTTTTCCATTTCTGTTCCATCTGCTGCAGAAACGACTGGGTTTCCAGTTCTTTTGGAAAATGAGTCTGCAAATACTGAAGACTTTCCTGCATTAATCGAATCTGAAGCAATTGAAAATCCTCTTCTTCGGGAGCAAAATGATCCTGATCCGGCACCTGTAAGGTTCGGATGAGTACGGGTAAGGTTAAGCCCTGTACGACCAGCGTCAGCAGGATCACAATAAAGGTGATGAATAAAATAAGGTTCCGTTGCGGAAATGCCTGGCCGTTGCTCAGGTACACCGGAATGGAAAGTCCGGCGGCCAGGGAAACCACACCCCTCATTCCCGACCAGCCCAGCAGGAACGGTCCCCGGTAGCCGGGATGTCGGGTATCGGCCACGGTAATAAACCGACTCATGAACATCGTTATGAAAATGGCCGCGTAGGTGGACATGATTCGGCCGATGACCAGTACTCCCGTAATCAATACGCCATAGCCGATGGCAGAAACGATGCTGATACCATCCAGTTTGGAAGTAATTTCCGGTAAATCCAGTCCGATCAGAATGAATACCAGTCCGTTCATGATAAAAACCAGCGACTCCCAGACATTGGCCGCTCTTAACCGACTGGCACTGGAAAGAAAGAAATGCCTTCTGACGGACAAAAACAATCCTCCGCTCACGACGCTCAATACGCCCGAACTATGGACTTCTTCCGCCACTATATACATGAGATACGGAGCCACCAGCGTAAAAACCAGATCTGTATTGGCGTCCGTGGGTAGCAGGCGGTGAATCTTGAAAAATAAATAGGCAATCGCCAGCCCAATCATTACGCCGCCCAAGACCATCCAGACGAAACTTAACGCGGCATCCTTCCACACAAATTGTCCGGTGCTGACGGCAATGAGAGCAAAGCGAAAAATGATCAAGCTGGCCGCATCGTTCAGCAGGCTTTCTCCCTCCAGAATAGAAGCCATCCGCTTGGGCACTTTCACAAACTTTAGAATGGCCCCGGCACTGACGGCATCAGGCGGAGAAACGATCCCGCCCAGTAGAAAACCCAGGGCGAGCGTAAACCCCGGAATAAAATGAGCCGAAACCATAGCCACGGAAAAGGCCGAGAAAAAAACGACCAGAAAAGCAAAGCTGGTAATGATGCGTCGCCATTTCCAGAGTTCTTTCCAGGACGTATTCCAGGCCGCTTCGTACAATAAGGGCGGCAGGAAAATAACAAAAATCAGTTCCGGGTCAATTTCAATGGTTGGCAATCCCGGCACGAAACTTATGCCTAAACCAGCCAGTACCAGTAAGATAGGATAAGCTACTCTGATTTTATTGGCCAGCATGATCAGCAGCACAATGACCATAATCAGGCCCAGGTAAAAGGGAAATTGATGTAACATCCGGTTGTAGAAAATGCAGTTGAATAGGGAGCGAAGGCATTCGGGACAATACTATAAAAAAAAATTTAAAGAACGATTTTACTCGGGTTGTCAAAAAATCATATACATTTACATAAGTACTTATATAAATACTGATATGAATTTCTTTCAGCGAACGGGTGCTATGGCTTTAGGCAGCCGACTGCGACAAATGAGTGAACGCATGACTCAGGAAGCCGCCAAAATTTATGGCCTGTATGAGGTAGCCCTCGAACCCCGCTGGTTTCCGGTGCTGTACAGCCTGCGGCAGCAGGATGAACAATCCGTAGCCCAGTTGGCGGAAGACATCGGGCATTCGCAGGCTTCCGTAAGCCAGATTATTAAGGAAATGGCAAAGCAGGACTATGTAACCATCACAAAAGGCACGGCGGATGGCCGCAAAACGATCATTACACTCTCGGAAAAATCCCGTCAGCAGTTACCCGCCCTGGATACTCAGATGGAAGACGTTTCGACAGCCGTTGAGCTCATGATGGCCCAGACGCAGCATAACCTCTGGAAGGCTCTGGACGAACTCGATTATCAGTTGGATCAGCAGGGATTGTTCGACCGGGTGAATCAGCAACGTAAACGTCGGGAAAGCAAGCAGGTAACGATTGTTCCTTTTTCGGACGAATACCACGAGGCTTTCCGTAGTTTGAACGCCGAATGGATTACCACGTATTTTAAAATGGAAGCGGCCGATTACGAGGCTCTAGATCACCCCCACGAAAAAATTCTGAATCGCGGGGGCTTTATTTCCATAGCCTTATACGAAGGAGAGGCCGTGGGCTGTTGTGCCCTGATCAAGGTCAGCGAGCAGGTGTATGAACTGGCAAAAATGGCGGTTTCCCCGAAGGCTCAGGGCAAGCACATCGGTTACCTGTTAGGAAAATCCATGCTGCAAAAAGCCCGGGAACTTGGGGCCGAAAAGGTTTACCTGGAAAGTAACACGCTATTAAGACCCGCCATTCGTCTCTATCATAAATTAGGTTTTCAGCAGGTTCAGGGCTACCAGTCCCCCTATGAACGCTGCAATATTCAGATGGAGGTAGTTCTGTGACAAAATCGCCAGAGGCTGGAGTCCCGACCGATTAAAGCCTGATGATGAAAAGGAACCTATCGTATTAAAAGGCTTCTTTTCATTTAATTTAACAACAACTTCATCAACTCCTCCGCCGCAACTTTGCTTTTTTCTGCAATGAAGGGCCTTGGCGTCTGGTCGCCAATTTCATACACCAGCGACTGGGCACCGTATTCCCTGAAGAAATAACTGTAAGCCGTAAACGTCGGCCCGCCCAGATACAGGGGCTTGACGTTGGGTTCATAACCGGGTAACCGGCTTTTGAGATTATTCAGCCAGGCAGGAATAAAGTCACGATTGGCTTTCATTAGTTTGGGATCAACGGTGTAATAAATGTCATCGCCCGTCGAGTGAAAATCCAGTCCGAATACCAGCTGACTACCACTATCTCTGATTTCTTTTGTCAGAAAATCGCGAACGGCCCGGGACTCCGGCTGTTGAAATTCCGCGTAATCACGGTTCAGGTCAACCCCTCCGGAATTATGTCTCCAGTGCCCTTCATCCACTCCGTCGGGATTCAGCAGGGGCATGACGTAAATCAGGTATTGGTTGCGTAGCCTTTTAGCCAGATCCGAAGGACCCGCCAGCGTTTCCACAAATCCCTTCAGGGCCAGATGCCCCGTTACCTCGGGCGGGTGCTGACGTCCCGTAATAATGATTCGCTTTCTGCTCGAGGGATTACCGATTCGTAAAAGCGGCAGCGGCCGGCCTTCACGACTCCTCGCAAACGTTTCTGCTTTTACGTCCGGCTGCTTACTCAGTTTTTTCACCCAGTCCTGAATGTGTCTGGAGGTGGTTAATTCCTGAGCAGCTACCCAGAGCGTATCCTTCGTTACCTGTAGGGGAAAGCTAAAGGAAACCGGATTTTTGGCCGTATCTGCGGTGATCTCCTGCCAGCTTCTACCGTCTCGGCTCACTTTCGGGGAATACCGGTGACGACTCCCCTGCTGATAGGTTAACTGAAGAACAATGCGTTGGGGCAAACTCGACCAAACTTTAAAGGCGTACCAGGGGCTACTATTAATGGGCGTATTCTCGGAAGTAATCAAGGCAGAAAACAAGGTGTCATTGACCTGGGTAATCCCATTCAGGCGAGCTCCTTCGAAGTCATTCCGAAAAGAAATCGTCCCCACTTTAAAAATGCCTTTCCATTGTTTCTGCACGGGCCGGGTTTGGGTAGAAACCCCCTGAATGGGTTCCTGTCCCTTGAACACCGGCTTTTTCTGGGCGAAAGCGGGCTGAAAAACGGCCCCCAGAGCCAGCCCCAAAAGAATCTTCTGTATCATACGCATAGGAAAAAAGAATAACGCTGCGAAGAAAAACCTTCCGCCGCGTAAAAGCGAATCATCTCTATCAAATCACAATCGCCTGATCGTTTTTTTCCTGAAAAGATCAAGGAAGTGCTGTCTGGCCCTGTCAGGAAGAACACAGCTACCTAATTTACCTCAACCATAAGCCCCGGAACCGAAGGCCCTAAACCGTTGAATCGTTAACTAAATTAACTTAGCTCTAAAGCAAGAAGATAAAGGCAAATACTTATCAAAATAACCTTTACATACGATTTATTACCATTCACACCCAGCAGGATGTCGTCCACTTACCAATCTTGTTCTTATCATAAAACAAGACTATCATTGAAAGTTTTTTTCATTTTTAAATCACTCCCTCATTCGTTTATGAAAAACTTTTACTTAACTCTGACACTGGTTATGAGTTTACTGGCCGGTACGATGGCCCAGGCCCAGGACATTTACATGAAGGTTACTCTTAACAATAGTAATCAGGTTATTACCAGCAATACCACTTTTGCAGGCACGGTTCGGGATAACAACACGAATGTCAACCTGAGTGACTACTCTGAAATTTCTTCGCTGCAGTACGATTTAGAACAATCCCTGAATTTAGGTTCTCAGACAGGAGCAGGTGCGGGTAAAATTGCGTTTAACCCCATCACCATTACCAAATTTACGGATGCCTCTTCGGCCAGACTTATGCAGGCATGTGCTCAAGGAGAAACGTTTAAAATTGAATTCCTCTTTGTGTCTGGAATTGATGGTAAAACCCGGGGCGTTTCCTATAAAATGAGAACAACCGTAGCCGCCGTAAAAACGTTTTCCGGAAGTGCCTCTAACGGAGAATGCAGTACTTGTGCTGGCCTTGCCGAAAGTTTTACGTTTGAGTACGTAAATCTGGAAGTATTCACCTATAAACAGGCTCAGGATGGGACCTTACAGAGTAGCGGAAAGTTTGGCTGGGATCGAATTAACAATAAATCCATTAACTAAGCATGAACGTATCTTTCGGTTGGGGCAAAAAAATAAATTTTGTTGCCGGATGCATCGTTTGGATAGGATTCATCTATAGTTATTCTGGTTTTGCCCAGATTACAGCCAACCTGGCTCCGGCCAGAATTAAACGGGAAACTCAACGAAGAGTCGCCCAAACCAGGGCTAATCATTACCGCTCCGTTTATCTGGTAGACTGGAAAAAACAACTGTTGCCCCAGACGAAGGCTCGTTCCTTCAGCGTTCTGGCCTGCCCCGGCTCCTGTATTTCGCTTCCTGACAACCCCACTCCTGTAACGCTGGTCAGCTTTACGGCCAGTCCCTTGCTGCCGAACCGGGTAAAGCTTCAGTGGAAAACAGCTTCGGAACGAAACAGTGCCTACTTTGAGATTGAGCGAAGCAAAGATATGATTACCAAGGAGCTACTGGAAACCAAAATCCCCAGTCGCAGCCCTTCGGGAGCAGACTATGAACTGGTTGATGCGAATGCTTATCCCGGTACGAGTTACTACCGGCTTTTTCAGGTAGATCAGGACGGCAGAAAAACCGTTTATTCCTGGCAATCGGTTGTCCTTGATGAACGGGCGTATGGTGTGTATCCCAATCCGGTTCAGAATCAGCAGTTCTGGCTTCACCTGGATGAACCCCAGCAGGCGAAACTTCATCTCTATACACCAGATGGCAAAACGCTGGACCTGAAAAAAAACCAGAGCCGGGATCGTGACCTGCAGCTTGAGGTCATCCCTACGCTGAGTCCCGGTGTTTATATGCTCGAAGTCAAAGAAAGAGCCACGATTCGAATGCACCGGGTCGTAGTTCCCTGACACTCCTTAACCGTACACTTTCAAAACCAGACTTTACAGCAAAGTCTGGTTTTTTTATACCCATCGTCTGCATCAGCGTCCCTTCTTTACACTCGGGTGCTTCGTATGAACAGACGGAATTCAGATTTTTTATTTCACTAATTATCCCTATTAAAGTTGGTGTACAGCACTCCTGTTTTCCGAATGAAAACCCCTCATTAAAGCATTCTTTTCTAAAAATTCAGTGATAATTTTTATTCGTTACAACGCTTTCTGTATGGTCGGTGTCATCCCTGAAACTATTCGAAAATTATTCACCCTAATAAATGAATCTCTAGCCGTTATGAAAATCAAAATCCTGTGGTTGCTTGCTGGTTTAACCTTTGGCTTTATGAGTTGCCGGAAATCAGAGCCTAATCCCTGCGAGGGCCTGCTTTATAGCATTTCCTCCAATCCTATACTTATAAAATTTGTTGATGTTAAAAGCAAAAAAACCATTATTCTTAAAGAAGGTGAATTCAAAATCACTAACAATCAGACCAAGCAGATACTTAAAAACTGGGAGATTTATAACAATGTTAATATACCCGTATCAGATACTACCCTGGCCTCAAAACTCACGGGATCTTTAATTATTCCCACAACGGTTTCATCCGCTGGCGAATACGGGCTTACCATTGAAAGTGATTCCCTGGGAACATTCCTGATATCTTTTACCGCAACGGAAGTAAAAACCAATGAGCCGTGCGTACCCTATACCTATCCCCTGAAGGATGTTAAAATTACCAATCGGGCCTTTTCCGTCTTTCAGCACAGCGGCAAAACCTATCCTGAGGTTCTTGTCGTCGAAATATAAACAGTGATAAGCCTCCTTGCCACGTGTCTCTTTTCCAGCAAAATATTAGACTAGGTAAAGAGGGATCTTCAACTCTATTTCCAGCCGGGCTCCCAGACTACATTCGTATAATAAAACCCGCCAATCCCCGGCCCGCCGATGAACGTATCATACGATCGGTTCGTGAGATTGGTCCCTCCGGCTTTCAGCAAAAGTCCCAGCCGGGGAAGCTGGTAACTAAGCTGGGCGTCTAGGGTATGAATCGCGGCTACTGTTCCCGAGGCCAGTTCAGACTGCCAGAGAAAAGCACTCTGAAATTTATAACTGACCGAAAAGCCTATACCCGACCAGAGGTTTGCGTTGGAGGCACTGACGTTGGTAATCCATCTCGGTGTATTGAAGGCACTTTCCAGTCCATCCCCGTTTTCGGCCCGGTCCAGACGGGCGAAAGATGCATTGCCCGCCAACGACCAGTGGGCAGTTAAACTGTACCGCAGGGCTGCACTGGCCCCGTAATTATACACCCGACTTTGCGAATTCGTCCAGAGTCGATACCGATCCTGCGTAGTTGAGCTGGACAAGTAATAGCCCAGTGAATCGGCATTAGTACCGCGTGGAATATTGGCATTGACCTGAGCCATGAAATTCCGATAAGCTGTGTAATAAAATTCGCCATCCACGTAGAGCCGTTGCTTCAGCCATAAGCCCTTATAGCCTATCTCAAAGCTATGGACCTGTTCGGGTTTCAGGTAGGTATAAGGGCTTTTTCGCAGCTGGCCTTTGTTCTTTTCAATCGCCTGAGGAGTCGTTAGTCCATTATTATTGACATCGGTATTAATGGCCGCCTGAAACGCATCGATGGACGTTCGCAGGTAAGCCCGTTCGAAAATGTTTTGGGACATAATGGGTAACCCTCCTACCCTTTTTACGCCCCCTGAAATCACGTTCGAAAAGGCTTCAAACAGAGACGGAAAGCGATAGCCATTCTGATACGAAAGACGGAAGTTGTGGAGTTCAGTTGGGCTATATACCGCTGCCACGCGGGGATTTAACCGGGCGGTGAAATAACTGTTTTTATCTGCCCGAAGTGAAGCCGTTACTTTTAACTGATCATCGAAAAAGCCCCGGGCCGCCTGAAGAAAAGCTCCCTGCTTGCCGTAGATTAGGTTTTGTCCGGGTCTGGTAGGATTAACGAAATAGTTACCATCAGGATACACCACATAACGACGAAAGTCAAAGCCAACTAACAAATCAATTCCTGTTTGCTCACGGAAATTTTTCCAGTGTTCTTTCGTCGGCTGAACCTGTCCTTCGGCGTGATACATCCAGGATTTTACCTGCAACGCCGCTCCCGTATCCCAGTTATTGAGGTGTCGCAATCGTTCGATTAACGCATCGTAGAACTGCGTTCCCGGCACCGGACGCCCCTGATCGGCGGTTTTACGGGCTTGTTGTAAAGCATTGGTCCCGGAAACATCGGTTGCCCGTAAGGTATTAAATGCATTGGTAAAATCTGAAAACCACTGGTTATCAGGCTTGAAGGAACGGTCGATATTCTCGGCCATGGAGCGGATGTTATAGGAAGAGCCCGTATTTTCGCTCGAACGATACAAACGTAACTGGACCGAAGGCGAACGCAGGGTTACACTGTGTTGATCGAGGCGGTAATCTTCCAGCCGAAAACGGTTGGTCCGCTGGTAGACGTTATTCAGCGTAGCTCCCTGGTAGGTGTAGATGAGTTCCGTAGTCGGAGTAATCCGGTAATGCAGCGATACATCCCCCCGCAGGTTCATCAGGGTATAATCCGTAGCTTCGGCTTCGTAGTAACCCGTGCGGGCCACGACGTAATTCCTTCCTCCCAATCGCAAAGTCCGGCGGTTCGCGGCTTCGTTCCCATAACTACTAACAGGATCTAAAGCGGGATTATCCAGGCCAGACAGCCCCAGAGAGCTATTTACATTTGGACTCAAATCCTGCCGATTGGCGGCAATCCAGTCATACCCCCGCTGGTACACCAGATTTACTTTAAAGGCAAATCTGTTTTTGAACGCCTGAGCGTACCGCAGACTGGTTTCGGAAAAAAGTTTGGCTGACGCCGCCGATTCTCCAATGTGATTGATTCCCGTTTTCTGAGCAATACTAAATTCCTGGGAATCAAATGGATTGCGGGTGATGATGTTCACCAGACCATTCAGGGCATTCATGCCGTACAAAGCCGAAGCTACGCCCGGCACTACCTCTACCTGCTGAATATCCAGATCGGAAGGAGCCAGAGCACTGGCCATGGAAGCCCCAATGTGCGGAGCCTGATTATCCCGACCGTCCACCAACTGCACAAAACGAACATTAGTGGTAGTGGCAAAGCCCCGGGTGTTATACACCTTGAAGCCCAGGCTCGGCGTAAGAATCTGAATGCCTTTCAGATTCTCAATGGCATCAAAATAGGAAGGCTGAGCAGACTGGCGAATCCGGCGGGCATCCAGCATTTCAATACTTACGGGCGACTTCAGAATGGATTCCGGCAATCGGGAAGCCGAGATCACTACCTCCCCCAACTCACGGGAACGGATCGAATCCCGGCGGGGAATGGTGTCATTCGCAACCGTGAGTAAGGTTACATACAGAAACGTAAAAGTGAGCATAGTTTCGGTTTCAAACGCGGATGAACGAACGCATCGTTATGTTTTACAAAATATAACGATAAATGAAACCGATTTGTTAATGGAGAGAGCGTATGAAAATCAAAGAGACGGGAAAGCTCAGACCGTTTTTTAGAAAAGCGTACCCATTATCTTCCTCCGTCCGATTCAAAAACAGTCGAATGCAGAAAGATACAGGGGTTGTAAAGCCTTACTTCCCTAAAATGAACGGGGCTTTGCAGCGTAAGCTACTCCTGAGAGTAAACTTTGCATACCTGACCAGCCCCGTCGAGATCTTTATTCACTTTTCAGCGTTTTGACGGGGTTTAATAAGGCCGCTTTAATGCCCTGAATACTAACCAAACAACCACCAACGCCAGTTCAATCACATTAATCACTGAAAAAATTTTATGGCGACTCAGGTTGCGTCCTGCCGTTTTGAGATGGTTGATAAACATGATGTAGTTGTTTTAACTTGCGTGACCGACTTAGCTGTACTTTTTGAGACCCATTACAGACTGTTAACATTTACAATCGTTGTGATTTAATGATCAGTCCCGTCTGTCCTCTCGAATGAGACCTTCGGAAGAATGGGACGGCTTTGAGGGTAGTCTATTTTCTTCAGGGCCTTCGTACGTTCGCAAGCGGAAGAAGGGCCTTCGCTTCGCTCGGGATGACAAATCGAGGTGTAGGGAGTTCTCCTGTCTGTCATTTCGAACGTAGTGAGAGATCTTCTGTAGGAATGAGTAACACAGTCTGGCTCCTGCAGTCAGAAATGGTTACATGTCGATGTAAGTAATTTTCTTCGCTATGCTCTAAATGACTATAGAGGTAACCGTAGCGGTGTATGAGTACTAATCCATTTCTTCAGTTGGTGTAATGCTACAGAAACAGGCTAGCGAACTGAATAGATGAGTAGAAATACCTTCCTGGAAAAGTATCTGTCGCCAAACCAGTCAATAGCCTGCTTCTATTTCATCTTAACTGATAATTCCGCTATTAACTCCTGTTAAAATATTGTATATCTTATTCTGCAACTATATCAAAATAAAATTCATGTCTTTATTAGTTTAACAGTCATATGTTTTATAAAGCAGTCTGCCAGCATTTACTTCATTTCTCAATAGCATTTTAAGTTAAGGTTTATTTACTTCTTCGTATAAATCTTCATAAAACCATAACCAGAGGTCTGTTCCCTGAGGGCAGCACCCGGCTTTAATTTGCGGACATTTTCCCCTTTTATCCACTTTCTTCCTAACACGTATGCGAACAATACTACCTATGAAGGAGTCGCCGTATATTACTATACGTTTGATAGTCCTGATTCTTTTGTGCCTGGGCGGTCTGAACAGTTTTGCCCAAACCCTAACCGGACAGGTAACGGCCCGGACCGACGGCAAGCCCATTCCCGGCGTTACGGTTCGTATTAAAAACAGCACCCGTGGTACCAACACCGACGGAGACGGGAAATATCGCCTGACGACGGCTCCGGGTGACAGCGTATTAATTTTCTCCTTCATCGGCTTTGCTCCAAAAGAGGAATCCATTGGAGCCCGCAGCGAGATCAATACCGTTTTGAGTGAAGATCAGCAACAACTGGATGAGGTCGTGGTAACGGCTCTGGGCGTCAAGCGGGAAGAACGGTCGCTGGGGTATGCCGTTCAGAAAGTGAGCGGAACGGCCCTGCAAACCGTTAAAGGAGTTAACGTAGCGACGTCGTTAACGGGCCGGGTGTCAGGATTGTACGTACAAAACAGCACCGAATTTAATCAGGCTCCTACGCTTTCCCTTCGCGGGGAAAACCCGCTGCTGGTGATCGACGGTGTTCCCTACGGAAACATGAACCTGAGTAACATTCCCCAGGACGATATCGAAAGCATTGACGTGCTGAAAGGTCCCACGGCGGCGGCCTTATACGGTTCTCGCGGGGGCAGCGGTGCCATCATCGTTACCACAAAAAGAGGCGGTGCGAATAAAGGTTTTACGGTAACGTTCAACTCCAACAACATGGTGAATGCCGGGTTCCTGATGCTGCCCGAAGTGCAGAGCAGTTACAGTGCCGGTCTGGGCGGTACGTACAGTGCGACGGATTACGTCTGGGGAGCGAAACTCGATATGGGCCTGAAAGCGGATCAGTGGAATCCAGAGACCAAGCAGATGGAAAACATGGAGCTGACCTCCCGGGGAAAGCATAACTTCCGGGATTTTCTGGTGCCGGGCCTCATCACCAACAATAACATCAGCATTGCTCAGACCGGAGAAAACGGTAGTTTCCGGGCCTCTTTCAACCACATTTATAACAAAGGCCAGTATCCCAACCTGAAGTCAAACGCCTTTAACTTTACGGTGGGTGATGAAGTGAAGGTAGGCGAGAAATTTACCCTGTCCAGCCAGATTGGTCTGAACCGCAAAACGGCTCCTCAAATCACCGGAGCGGGTTACGGTGACCAGGGCTATATGTACCAGATTCTGATGTGGACGGGTCCTGAATACGATCTGAGCAAATACCGCGATTACTGGCTGGTGCCCAATGAGCAACAGAACTGGCATTATTCGGCCTGGTACGATAACCCGTATCTGATCGCTTACGAAAAACTCAATGCGATTCAGCAAAACAAAATGAACGCCAACCTGACGGCGAGTTATCATCTTTTCCGGGGTGCCAAACTGATCGTTCGTCCGGGTTTTGACTGGTATCAGAACGATGAAACCCGTCGGAACCCCATCAATATTCTCTCGACGCGTGGCTGGGATGCGGCGGGTCTGTACGCAATCAATAAAAAAACGGGCTGGAGTTTCAACGGCGACGCCTTACTGACGTATAACACCTCAGTCGGTGCGTGGGGGATCGATGCGTTGGCGGGGGGAACCATTTACAGCTACAACAACAATGAGTTATACAGTTCTACCCGCGGCGGGCTGGTCGTACCGGGCTATTATTCGCTGAATAACTCCGTGGAGCGTCCGAACGTCAGCGTGAATCCCTTGTCCAGTTCGCCCTATGGTGCCAAGCAGGTCAACAGTCTGTACGGGAAGTTAACCCTTTCCTACCTGAATGGCATTTTCGTGGACGTAACGGGCCGGAATGACTGGAGTTCCACCATGCCCGTTAGCTCACGTTCGTATTTCTATCCTTCCATAGGCGGGAGCGTGGTATTAAGTGAATTTATCAAAAACCTGCCCGGCTGGATGGATTTCTGGAAAGTCCGCGGTTCATGGACCTTATCGAAAACGGATTTGGGCGTGTATGCCACCAACCAGAATTATTCCACCACGACGGCTGACTGGGACGGGCTGAATTCGGCCAATTACCCCACCACCATCCGCAGTGCGTCGATTTTACCCGAAACGAACCGTACCTGGGAAATCGGGATGGCGGCGTATTTCCTCAACAAACGCCTGAAATTTGACGCGGCGTATTTCAACAAGTATAACTACAACATCCAGACGAGTGCGAACATTTCTTCCGCGTCCGGCTTTTACACGACGCTGATTAATACTGATCAGACCTACGTTCGTCGCGGGGTGGAGTTAAGTCTGGAGTCATCGATTATCAAGAAAAATAACCTGCAGTGGGACGTAACGGCGAACTGGTCCTTCAACCACCGGTATTTCAAATCGCTCGATCCCGTATATTCCGCCGATAACGCCTGGACCCAAGTGAACGGCCGGGTGGATACCTACACGGGACGCACCTGGTTGCGGGATCCTTCGGGGCAGCTTATTCACCGGGCCAATGGCATGCCGCTGGCCAGTGATTACAATTACCTCTATGGCTACACCGATCCTAAATTCATCTGGGGTCTGGCCAATACCATCCGCTGGAATCAGCTCCAGTTTGGGCTGAGCTTCGATGGTCGCGTCGGAGGCTTGCTCAATAACTACACGGCTTACAAAATGTGGGATACGGGCTCTCACCCCGACACGGATAATCAGTGGCGTTACGACGAAGTGGTAAACGGCAAGAAATCCTTCGTGAGCAATGGAGTAGTGGTAACGTCCGGAAGCGTGACTTACGATACCTACGGTAATATCACCAGCGATACGCGGCAATACGCGGCGAATGAAACGCGGGTTTCGTATCAGGATTACGCCCGGAGTTACGGCGATGGTACCCGCGGAGCCAAGAATGCTACTTTCCTGAAGCTACGGGAGATTTCGATTGGCTATAACCTGCCCACTGCGGTGGCTCAACGCATCGGTGCCCGTTCCGCTACGCTTTCATTAACGGGTCAGAACGTGTGGATGTGGACGAAATCGTTCCGCTACGCCGATCCCGACAAAGCGGATGATACGCAGTTGACTTCTCCGTCCGTCCGTTACCTCGGAGCCAACCTGCAGGTAACCTTCTAAGTGTCGTCTGAACCCTTATTTAAAGCATTTTCGATGAAAAACAGAATCAAATCAATACTACTGACGGGACTGACGCTGAGTGTCTTGACCAGCTGCTCGAAGTTCGAGGAACTGAATACCAATCCCGATGCCGCCGTAAACGCCACGGCTCCGATGATTGCGACCAACCTGATCCTGAACATTACCGACAACAACATTTCCACGGGGAAAGGTTTTCTGGAGCCCGCCATGCTTGGGAAATCGGTATTATACACGGAATTTCCGGAAGATTACCAGTACAATTACCTGGGACGGGCAAATTTCGATGGGCTGGCGGTGCTTACCAACGTCGAGAAGATGATTGCCTACGCTCCGGAAGGCCCGGAAAAAAACTCGTTTACTGCCCTGGGAAAATTCATTCGGGCCTGGAAGTTCTACAACCTTACCATGCAGGTTGGGGACATTCCTTACAGCGATGCCCTGAAAGGGGAATCCGACGTGATTGCTCCCAGGTATGACAGCCAGAAAGCCGTGTTTGCAGGCATTCTGAAGGAACTCGACGAAGCCGATCAGCTTTTTGCTCAGGGAACTGCGTTTCAGGGCGACCCCATTTACAAGGGAGACCCGACGCAATGGCGTAAAATGGTCAATACGTTTGAGTTACAGGTATTACTCAACCTGTATAAGAAGACAGCCGATACCGATTTGCGGGTAACTGAACGTTTCAAAAGCATCGTAGCCACTCGTCCCATTTTTCAGAGCAATGCGGATAATTTCCAGCTGGTGTATTCCGATAAGGCGAATCAGCGGTATCCGTTCTATAAACTGGGCAATCCCTCGATTATTTATCCGATGGTTTCGCAGGTGCCTATTTCTCTGCTCAAGGAGCTACAGGATTATCGATTGTTTTACTACGCAAACCCTTCGTCCGTGCAGGTAGCGGCCGGAAAAGCAGTGAGTGATTATGCCGCCTACATCGGAACGGACCCAGCCATGGTGTACTCGGACATGACCCGCGTCTATACCTCAAAGGATTATTCGGCCCTCAACAGTCGCTATACGGAACTGGCTGACTCGGAACCCGTGTATCTGCTGAGTTATTCGATGCTGAAATTCATGCTGGCCGAAGCCACCCTTCGCGGCTGGATCACCGGAATCCCGACGGAAACGCATTACAAAGAAGGGATTACGGCGGCGATGAAATTTACAGCCAGTTACACGCCCGACAATGTTCTTTACCACCATAATCGGGTCATAACCGATGCCTATATCGCGAGTTATGTGTCTTCTGACGCAGTAAAACTAAAAGGCACAACCGAGCAGCAACTCAGCCAGATCATCACCCAGCAATACCTGGGTACGTTCTTGCAGGCTCCGGACAACGTTGCTTTCTACGAAAACCGTCGGACGGGTTACCCCAAATTCCCGATTAACCCGGCTTCTAACAACAATACCCCAGCGGATAAATTACCCCTTCGCTGGTTGTATCCACAAAAAGAGCTGGACTATAATACCGATCAGGTGAAAGCTGCCATCAACAGCCAATACGGCGGAAGTGACGACTTCAACCAACAGATGTGGTTGTTGAAGTAATTTGATTTTGAATAAAAAAGAGGCCCATGAACGATTCACGGGCCTCTTTTTTATTCAAAGTAGAAACGTCCATTGATGGTCTCTGGAGTAGAGGCGGTTTTTAGTTACCTTCCCATGATTCTCATTCCTCAGCGGAGACGCTACCAATTGACGTCTTTACATTTCTCTGACAGGGGAAGTAAGACATTGAAATGACAAAGCCCCTCGATGTAGTATCGAGGGGCTTTTCACTGAAAACAGAAAACCATCAACTGAAAACTAATTACCGTTCCACTACCCAGCGATTAACGGTGTTATACTTCCCTTCAATCACCACTTTATAGAAACCCTCGGGAAGTTTGGAAACATCCAGCGTGGCTTTTTCGGCCGTTACCGGAAGCTGATCCATTAACAGATACTGATCGCTGCCGCCTTTTTCAAAATGATTCGTCAACGCGAGCCAGATTTTCACGTCGCCTTCCTTCTCAACCGCCTGCCAGGTTAACTTAATCTGCTTGTTTTCCTTTTCAATGGTCGGATGATTGACCGAGATTTTACCGGTTAAGGGAACGCCATCGAGTTCAAAAGCCCGGTCTTTCGGGAAGATGATGTCGAGGTGACGACCGATCGTTGGCAGGATATCCACAATGGCGGGATAGGCTTTCGTCTCGGCCGACTTTTTGAAATACCCATTCAGTCCGCTGGCGTTGGTAACCATCCACGTGCTGCGTTCGGCGTCCGATTGCCTTCCGTGATCTTTCCCGTTGGGCTCGCTGCGACCGTGGTCGGTGGTAATGAAAAACTGCCACTTCTCGCCCATTTTTTCGCGTTCCTGAATGGCTTTCCACAAACGTCCCATCTGTTCATCCATCAATTTCACCGCCTTTGTGAACTGCTCACTGTTGCCGTAGCGGTGGCCCATGTCATCGGTATATTCCAGATACACCCAGGACAAATCCGGGGCGTGGGTTTGAATATAAGCCGAGGCTTCGTTCACTACTTTTTCATCAATCTGACGAATGTATTCCGATTGATTATCGTGCGGGAAATGGAGGGTATCCAGCTCAAAACCATCGAAATGATAATCCATTTCAAAGCGATTGGTCTGGGGCAGGCCTGTGCCAATCAGCTTGGTGCGGTTGTCCAGCCAGGTGGAAAACACAGCCGTTTTTTTATCAGGATGCGTTTGCTTGAAGAAACGGAAAATGTTCCAGTAGTTATAGTTGGGTTCCTTAATACTGTTATCCCAGACGTTGTGTTTATTCACCCAGGTGCTGGTTAACAGACTGTTATAACCCACTGCCGAAATCGTTGGCGTTTGCGAGTAACTCTTTTTTTCGCCTCCTACATACGCTTTAGTCATGCCCCCTGCTTTCGCAATCGCATCCAGATTAGGCGTTGGAATTTTCCTGAGCTGTTCGTACGAAATGCCGTCTACAATCACAAAAAGGGCTTTATGAGCCCCGGATTGGGCGTAACTGGCGGTTAAACTGGCGAGGGTAATCGACGAATACGTAATGAAATGTTTAAAGGTCATCTATTGAATTTGTTTGAGGTTTGATGGCGTTTGAAAAGGCTTGACTTAGGCTGACGGTCGAAAAGTCTGATTCGTTTGGACATAACCGCCCGTACTCTTCAAACTTGTTTCAAACTTCAAACTAACTCAAACCTCCTCAAACTTCCAGCAAGTTACCAGCCCATGATTTGCTTCAGGTTGGCATTCAGATTTACCTGAGCCTGAGGGACCGGACGATAATAATACTTGGGTTCCTGGAACGTGCCCCGTTCAGGATCGGCTACGATGGTTCCGCTGGTTCCATTGGTCAGGAAAAAGGAGGCGTCGCTTCCTACCGGCCCTACCCGGTAATAGACCAGCTTCGTCCCGAGCGAGTTCGATTCTTTATCCGCTTCAGCCGGAATGGACTGGGTTAGCGGAATCAGTTTGATATCCGGGACGTTATCGCCCGTCAGATCGTAATTCCCTAAACCGGAGAAGTACAGCCCTTCGGGTTCTTTCTCGATCAGTTTGCCCGCATTCCAACGCATCAGATCGTCAAAACGGAAGCCTTCCATCGCTAATTCCACGCGACGTTCACGACGTAGCTCTAACTTGATACCTGCCTGACTTCCCGTTACGTTCGGATATTGTCGGGCTAATCCGGCGTCCACCGGGGTTGTCAGATTCAGGGCTGGCATGCCAACCCGACTGCGAATTTTATTCACCGTCAGGTCCAGATCCGTTTGAGTTAGTTCGCCTAATTCTGCTTTACTTTCGGCATAAGTTAATAATACCTCAGCATAACGCAACACGGGCGTATCCACGCTATTGGCAACGGCTACTTCCCGTTGATTCACAAAGCCTTTCAACTGGTGATAGCCCGACTGATTTTTGGCTAATTGCTGCACGTAAATGCCGGCTCCCTGCGAGTAAGTCGTCGCATTGACCAGAACCCAGCCCGGATAAGCGAAGGTCTGAGCCAGACGGGGGTCCCGATCGACAAATTCCTGCGTGAATGATTTCGTGGCATAACCCGCCTGACTGGTATACGCCGAGCCATCTTTCATTTGATAGGTCTGCAACAAATCGCGGGCGGGGCTGGCTTCGTAATTGCCGAACATGTATGAACCCCAACCGCTGTTCAGCTTGTCTTGCTCATTGAAGGTCCCCATAATAACTTCAGAGTTACCTTCCAGGTTGGTATTATTAAACAGAGACGCATAATCTTCAGTGGGTTTCCCAGTCATAGATACGGTGTATTTTCCACTATCCATTACCTTTTTGGCCGCATCACGGGCCATCTGGAAGTAGGTATTAGCCGAACCCTGCAACGCAAGCTCACTATGATATTTTCGGAAACTGCCTTCATACAAGGCATGGCGGGCCATGTAGGACTGCACCACGGCTTTATTCACGGCTCCGGCCCGGTTGTCATTGCGAACGTGTTCGGCGGCAAAGGCGTAGTCTTCAAAAATTTTTTTAACCACGAAGTCACGGGGATCGCGGGCTTTCATCAGTAACTCGGTATCATTCGTCGCAAGCACCTGATCATACCAGGGCACGTCGGAATACCGCTTTACTTTCTCCATGTAAAACTTCGCCCGGAAAAAGCGGGCCAGTCCTTCGTAATGATCTTTCGCTTCCTGAGAGATGGCGGCTTTTCCGAAGTTACCCAGAAAATAATTGACGTCACGAAGGCGGGACCAGTCCCAGCCGCCGGTAATCGTAGCGGGCGTGGGATTACCCACCATCATGCTTTTGATTTCCACCGTTCCCGTCGTGGAGGAGTTATCGGTCGAAGCGTCATTGACGTAGATACTTACGCCGGGGAAATCGTATAAACTATACATGTACGTTTCGAGATCCTGCTCGCTGTTGAAGTAATTTTCGCGGGAGATTTCGGTTTGCGGCACCCGCTCCAGAAAGTCGTCATTACAGCCCGACAAAAGGAACAGAGCGGCCAGCAGTAAAGGCTGCATATATTTTTTCATGGTTGTGTCGAATTAGAACTGCACTTCTAAACCAAATGAATATTTTCGCTGGAAAGGATAGGCATAACCCCAGCCACTGGACGTACTTTTCGAAGGATCTACTTTGTCTACGTTATCCGTGATGGACTCCGGATCGAAGTAATTTTTCACTTTGGACCATTCCGTCAGGTTTTCGCCACTGGCGTAGACCCGCACCCGGGCTACCTTGATTTTCTGAAGTAATCCGCTGGGTAAGGAATAGCCAATGGTCAGGTTTTTCAGACGCAGGTACGCTCCACTGAGCAGGTAACACGTTTGAGGAATCGCCAGCCCCTGTGCCTGATCAATCCGCTCGCCGAGGTTACGATCCGCTAACCAGGATTGCAGAACCGGGAATTTCGCATCCGTATTGGCGTCCGCCAGCCCGGCGTTGAGGTACGACTGGGAATGCTGAGCCCGCTGTACGTCACTATCAGCACTGCCCCGGTAGAAATCCAGCAAGTGAGCATAGCCCCCCGCGTACGGTTGCTGATAGAACCCCCAATAGAGGTAATTCAGCGGATAATAATCCATTTTGCCAATCCCCTGGAAGAAGGCCCGAATGTCGAAGCCATTCCACTCGGCCCCGAGGTTGAGGCCGTAACGCAACCGGGGCAGTACGTTTCCAATGCGGGACAAGTCCCTGGACTGATCGACGGTATTTCCTTTTTCAATGATCCCGTTTCCATCCAGATCTTTATACCTGGGCCAGCCCGGCACGATTTGCAAAGCTCCCCAGGGAATAATCTGCGATTGATCCAGTTTACGGATTTCTTCCTGCGACTGGAACAGTCCATCGCTTTGCAGACCCCACATCTCCCCCAGTTGCATGCCCTTGTAATACTGCGTCAGCGTTCGGTTCGGGTTATCGAAACGGGTAATCCAGGAACGGCTGTCGGCCAGCGTGACCTTGCTATTGAAGCGTAAGGGTTTACCGCCCATGTAAAACTCATCGTCATAGCCCAGCGAAAGTTCCCAGCCTTTGGTCGAAAGGTCAGCGGCGTTTTCCCGGGGTTCGGCGGCTCCCAGCACGTCGGGCAGGTCTTTGCCCTGGGTTAACATGCCCATCGTGCCGCGATGGTAATAATCAAACGAAGCCGAGATTTTCTGATTGAATAAGCCCACATCCACACCGATGTTCCCCGATACTACTTTTTCCCAGGTATAATTCGGCGAAACCAGCGGGGCCGAGCTGACCATTTGCGGGCGGTTGCCGCCAATGAGGTAACCCGCCTGCTGAGCCGACATGGTAGCGATGTAGCCGTATTCGTTCACGAACTGATTGCCCAACATCCCGTAAGAACCCCGGACTTTCAACTGATTTACCACGTGAGCCAGGGGCTGCCAGAACTTCTCTCCGTCCACTTTCCAGGCGGCGGAAGCCGAAGGGAAGAAGCCAAAACGCTTGTCGCGGGGAAATTTGGAGGAGCCATCGTAACGCCCGTTAAACTCGACGATGTACTTATCGTTGTAAATGTAGTTCAGGCGATAAAACGCTCCGCGAACGGCCCATTCTCGAATGCCTTCCCGAAGCACCGATTCACCCGTAGCCAGACCAATACTGGGTAAGGAAGGCGAAATTACGCCCGCCCGCTGGGCACTAAACCAGTCGGCCCGGTTCGCCTCCTGATTATACCCTAAAACGGCACTCAGGTTATTAAGTCCCAGTTGCTTATTAAAACTTCCGTAGGCATTAAAAACGGAATACGTCACATTATCCGAACGCCGCAGAGCTACGTTGCTTCCTTCCTCCCGCACATCCTGAGGTCCATAGCCAATCTGATATTTGGACTGATTCTGGGCCAGATTCGCACTTTCCCGACGAGCCGTAAAATCCGTATTAAATTTCAACGCGTCTTTCAGGAATGAGAATTCAGCACTGAACGTCGTCTGAAACATATTGGTCTGCAAGTTCGAACGACCGCCGTTGGTCAGCTGAGCCCCCGCCCGTCCGACGTCGGTATTCGCCCAGGTTCCATCGGGATTTTTATCCCAGCTCGTCGGAAAGAGGTTATAGAGATTCTGGATGGATAACTCATTGGGTTTCGAACGCTCCGTCAAGGCAATCGTCGTGTTATTCCCCACCGACAGCCATTTAAACGGCTTGAAATCCAGCTTGCCACGGGTCGTGTAGCGATCAAATTTATCTTCTGCGATTCGTAAGGCTCCTTTCTGGGAATCATAAGCTCCCGACAGGTAATAAGAGGTATTACCCGATTTTCCGGATAACGAAAGATTATGCCGCTGACTCAGTGAAGCATGATCCAGGAAATACTTCGTCCAGTCGCGGTTTCCCATGTATTCATACAGAGAATTATCCAGCGGATTCAGCCGAACGGGTTGGGTGCCACTCGGGTTATCCGAACGGTCCCGGGCCCAGGCGTACTGACTATCGGTGTAATTGACGTTGTCCCAGGGCGTGTTATCCGTCGAAGTTTCCAGCAACCGCATGTAGATGTAGGGATCGGTGATTTTGTTGGGTAACACCGTCGGACGGCCCAGCGAGAAGTTATTGGAGTAATTGATACGCAGGCGTTCACTCTGTCCGGCTTTCGTGGTGATCAGGATGACGCCATACGCGGCCCGGGCTCCGTAAATGGCTGCCGAGGAGGCATCTTTTAAGACGGAAATACTCTTGATATCACTCGGTGCAATGAAGTTTAATTCGGCCGCATCCATCGGAACGTTATCCACCAGAATGAGCGGATTGCCCCCGTTGATCGACGTAAATCCGCGAATGTTGATGTTGGGAGCCTGACCGGGTTCGCCGCTGACGAAGTCAATGTTCAGGTTCGGAATGGTTCCCTGTAAGCCCTGACCTACGTTCTGAATCGGGCGGGCTTCCAGAATTTTACCGTCGATGACGTCCACCGCCCCCGAAAGGTTTTCTTTTTTCTGGGTACCGTAGCCGACCACGACTACTTCCGAAAGATTGGAAGCATCGGCTTCCAGGGTTACATCCAGCACCGCACTCCTGCCGACGATGACTTCCTGGGTTTTAAAACCCGTGAACGAATACACCAGCACCGCGTTGGCCGGTACGCTTCTGAAGACGTACTTCCCATGCACATCTGAAACCGTACCCTGGGTGGTTCCTTTGATGAGGATGTTCACACCGGGCAGGGGCCCACTGCCATCAGACGCAGAAATAACGCCCTGAACACCGCCACTCTGGGCCAGCATTTGCAGACTCAGGAAGAGCAAAAAAACGGTCATTGACAGACCATGAGTCCAGACATTACGTAGAGGTTGCCTCATAAAAATAGCGTTAGTAAAAGGCTGTTTTACAGTAGGAAAAATGGAAAAAGAAGGAGTTTGCTTTGTTTTAAATCCGGCAGCAAAAGTAGGTTTTTGGAATCAGGAGAAGTTTACCTCAGTATTACCAAATAGTTAATGTTTGATTGAACGTTTAGTTAATTTATTTTCCGGCTTTAGTATTGCATCTGTAAATCTAAATAGAAGCTTAAGGGTACGTATGGGACGTAAGAGTATGAAAGAATCCCGCCAAAAAGAGATCATTGTGGCGTGTTATAAACTGGCAAAAAAAGAAGGGCTGGAAAATACCTCCATTGCCAAGATTGCCCAGTCCATGAACATCAACCCCAGTTTGATTATTCACTATTTTCAAACGCGGGAAGAATTGATTTATGGTCTGATCGACTACATGTTAGCCAAATACAAAGGCATTTTTAACGTACCGAAACGGTCCAATAAATCGGCCCGGGAAATCCTGCTTGAAGTCATCGATCATCTGTTTTCGAAGAAGTGGAATGCCCTGTTTGACGATAGTCTATTCTATGGTTGCTTTGCTTTGACCTTTCGGGATCACAAGATCAAAATCAAATATAAAGTAGTGCTGGATGAGTTACGGAAATCACTCGCTGAACTGATTGAAGCCAGCGTAAAAGAAGGAAGCATTCAGGTTGCTCATCCCTACGACGTGGCCGATACTACGTTCATGATACTGGACGGTGCTTACTTTTACGTGAACCTGTTAAAAGACCCCAAACAGATTAATGAGAAGCTGGGAGAATTTAAACCTAAAGTACTGGCCTTGTTGGGCATTTGCGAGCCGAATACAAATTAACTCTTTAGTATATACGTAATAAAAGTCAGACTCCTTTTCGTTGAAACGGAGTTACGGCTTCTGCGATTTCTTCGGGCCGCTGGGTTCCCAGAAGGATGAAACGGTTTTTGCCTTTCCGATGAATTTCCAGCCCGTAGTGTCCCCGAACGGTATGGGCAGTTCCTTTCAGCGAAAGACGAATGCCCCAGCCTCCGAATTCACGCAGCGGCCCATACTTACGAACTTTTACGGAGGTTATCTGATCCCAGGGAAGTGTGGTAAAGGAAGGCATAAAAGGAAACCATCGGTAATGAATTCCCTCTTCGTTGATGATTGTGTCCAGCCGCATCACTGCCAAAAGCAGGCTAACGCCCCCTACCCCCCAAACCCCCGGGTAGCGATTAGTCTCCAGGGCTGGCAGCAGGGTTATAATCATGACTAAAGCTAATAATCCCCAAAGCCAGCCCTGCCGAAAGTTTTGCTGTTCCTGATACATAAAAGTTAGGTTACGGGTTAGATAAAGAATAGTGGAAGATGATCTAAAAGCTACGACGGATGGAGTGGCCTGCTTCTAAAACCGTAAACCTTCCCGCTTTTCCCCTAATAACGCTCCTTATTTTCACTTTTTATCCAAGCAATGCCTTTAAATCTTTCCCTAATTTAAAGTATATATAGCCGCATCAAACCATTGATAAGAAAGTATCTAAAAAAACCATCCGTGAGAATATTCTTAAATTTGTATCTTGAAAAAATTTCATAATTACCCCAAAATTAACCGCCATGGAAGGAGCCTTTTTATCAGAAGTAAGCCGAAGAATCAAGGACAGAAGACTTCTCAAACGACTTACTTTACAGGAATTGGCTACGAAAACCAATGTAACCAAAGGCCTTATATCCCAAATTGAAAACGGAAGAAGTATCCCTTCATTACCCGTACTTTTCAGCATTATTCATTCCCTGGAAATGGAAGTAGGGGATTTTTTTGAGGGATTGAAATTTACGGAACCCCTGGTTATTATTCGCCGGAAAGAAGAAGATGTCCTTGAAAAAGAAAATCCTCAGGGCTTTCATTACCACAAAGTGTTAACGAAGGAATTATCCGCTTCCAGCGTAGACATCGTTTTACTGGAGCTATCTCCTGCGTCGAAACTACAGGCAGAAATTAAAGAGGCTTTTACGTATCAGTATGTTCTTTCGGGTGAAATGAATTATACCATAAAAGGCAAAACCTACAGGCTTCAGGAAGGAGATTCTCTCTTCTTCAATGGACGCATACCCCATGCTCCTGAAAACCATACCCAGCAAAGTTGCCGCCTGTTGATCATCTATTTTTTTAATCAGCGATAAATCAATTAGAAAGACGCTTTACCTGCCTGCTAATTCACGAGTACCTATCAACCAGACTCAGCAATTACTGGTATCGGGATGCCTAAAAAGAAATGCCGTTCCTGAGTACGCTTGTGAACGTTCAGTGTAATCATGGATTGAATCGGTTTTTACGTTTATGCCCGCTCTTCAGCGGGGTTACGTTTCTTCTGGAAGACTGTAAATGATCTTGGGCGTTGGGGATAATCACTTTCACCGTTGTTACGTCGGTACCGGGCCCAAGTAAAAAAGACTGCCTAAAGAATCTTCGCTCCAGTTATCATTTGCACGGGTTTACCAGTACTGACCCTTTGGAAAGAGTGGATTAACAATTACTAAGAACGGGTATAAATATCACTAAACTGATATATTTTTAAATAAATTTAAGAATATTTGTTCATTGCCGTACCCTGGCAAACCGGGTACTTATCAGCGAATGGAGGATACCGCTCATGAACAAACTATTGAAAGAAACCAGTGAGGCAGACCTCATAGAATTAGCCAAACAGTACTTTAAGACACAATCCCTGGTAACGATGGCGTTTCGGCAATTCATCCAGCAAAAGCTAAAAATGGCCAAACTTGATCTTACTTTCGAAATGCTGCAGGTATTGAGTTATTTATCTGACCACGAGGGAATTAACCAGCAGGAAATTGCGAATGCAACCGTAAAAGACAAGGCCAGTCTTACTTATCTAATCGACAATTTGACGAGCCGTGGCCTGGTCTATCGTCAGGAAGACGAACAGGATCGCCGCAACAAACTCATCTTTCTCACCCCCAAAGCCCGGGAGCTCCTGGAAGTAACCCTGATTCCCTACGTTGATGAAATGTATTCTTCTTCCATCCGAGGCGTTGAGCCCGCTGAATTGAAAACGGTGATCGATGTCATGAAAAAGATTACGTGGAATCTGAAAGAATAAATTACTTTCTTTTTCAGGCATCTACCTTTTCCGGGTAGCGTTCGCTTTTGTACACCGTTTGTTCGAAAGCGAACAACTTTTTAACTAAAAAGTGCTTTTTCAGGCTAATTTTGAAGGTTCTCTCCTTCAGGCATAGACTTGGTATCTACAGGCATCATCCCGATGAAACGGATGAAAAACCTTTGTATCACTAAAAGTCTAAAGCCATGAAATTAGTACGTGCTCTTCTCTTTTCCGGTATAGTGTCCGGTTTGCTTACGCTGCCCTCCCTGGCTCAAACGGCTACGCCAGCCGCCGCTCCTTACTGGAATCTATACGTATCAAACCAACAGCAGAACCCGACCATTCGTTTTTATTCGGCAGCAAATCAGCTGGTGTACGAAGAGGAACTTTCGAAGGAAATGGCTCAGATGACCCGGCACAACGTGTCCGTTTTCAATCAGGTACTGGCTTCCGTGGCCAACCGCCGTCTGGTGGGTTCGCAGCTTTCTCAAGCTAGTGACGGCTCAACATTGAAGCCTAATTTCTACGAAGGAAAGCAGGTGTGGTATAAAAATGGCATTGCTACGTTTATGGCTAATCCGCGAATGAAAGAACCCGGCAAATTACAGGTGCATTATTCGCAAATGGACGATCAACTGGTCATTTTCACCCTGACCAGTGAAAATGGAGAGTCCATTCACTATAAAGATCAGAGCAGACGGTTAACCTACAGTCGTCTCATTGACCTGAAAAACCTTCCCAGTGGGGCGTATAAACTCCTGATTAACCACCCTGATCAGGAGTTTTCGTATCAGCTCGAAGTCAACCAGCCACTGAAACTGTTCTCCATACATCCCCATTAATTTTGTAAGGGTTTCGGCTCCGGTCAGGACCCATGGACCTGACCGGCCTTATCTATTCTGGTACCAGTATTCCAGTCAGGGGTACGCTACACGCCTGAGATTCTTCTGTAGCGTACCTCTGACTGGAATTTTTATGCTGGACAAACCTCAGCGGCTTGATTCGGGTCCGTAGCCCTCTATTAACTTCACAACCCGCTGAACCTGAACGGCCTGAAATTCTTTCCCCCGACGCGTTCTGAATCCGTGTTCATTTAAAAGCAAAGCAATTTCAGACCAGTTATGGCCTGATTTTCGAAGCGATTGAGCCAGAACCCCCGCTTTCCGGTTATTCTCATGGGCACGAGCATTGACCTGATTCATGTACCGGCCTCTTCCCTTGGCCAGTTCCGTCAGGTTTTCCGGACTTCCCAGACTAATGCCCATCTTACGTTTTTCAGCCAGTGCCTTTCGGGTGCGGTCTGCAATGAGTTCACGTTCGTACTGAGCCATCGTAGCCATTACTCCAATGGTAAGGGTGTTGGCTTCGGGCATATCGGCACAAACAAACTCTACTCCCGAATCCCGCAGGGCAAAAATGAAAGCAACATTTCGCGTCAGACGATCCAGTTTAGCGATGAGCAGAATGGCTCGATGGGACTTACAATAAGCAATAGCCGCCTGTAACTGAGGCCGATCCGCCTTTTTACCCGACTCAATATCCGTAAAATCAGCAATGATTTCTCCCCGCCCCCGCGTGAAGGCATCCACACTGGAGCGTTGGGCTTCCAGACCCAGGCCTGAGCGACCCTGTTTTTGCGTAGATACCCGAAAATAGGCGACGTAGAATTGAAGCATGACAAAATGACTTGGTAAACAGAAGGTCAAAAATGCAAAAAAACGTCAATTTTACAAGCTTTAAAGGTTCGTTTAACGAATGTAAAATTCATTTATTTTAGAAAATGGGTTATGAAATCGGCAGGAAGCAATGGGTTTTCGTCCTGTCAACCCTACAAGTGACGGATCTTAGGATCAGCATTGCGGTGGACGGCTAATGAAATCATTTTTTGAAAAGCATCCCAGAGGCAGATTCCTCCGGGATGCTTTATGAATCAGGGAATAATCTGATCCTTCCGCAGGCTTTCAAATAAATCAACGAATGATTCCTTTGTATTCTGATACCCCGTAAAGCCCAGTTTCCGGCTTCTGGACATATCGGTCATGACCTCCAGGGGCCGTCCCAAATCCAGGTCAGTGTGCCAGGCTGAAGCCAGACGGTTCAGGTTCTTTTCTTTCAGGTCATACCGCATGGCTATCTGCTGCCAGAGAGGTCCGGCATCCGCCATTTGTCCGGCCAGAGGACGGACGGTGCCGTTAAAACCTTCGTACTCCAGGCCAAAATATCCGGCGATCTCTTTCCACAACCAGCTCCAGCGAAATACATCCCCGTTGGTAATGTTAAAAGCCTGATTCTGAGCTTCCGGAGTCGTAGCAGCCCAGAGGAGCTGATCGGCTAATATCCGGGCATCGGTCACGTCGGACAAGCCCTTCCACTGAGCTTCCGAACCCGGCCAGATCAGGGCCTGATTCTGCTCTTTACAGACACTCGCGTAGACCGCTAAAGTCGTACCCATGTTCATAAGATTTCCCACGGCTTTTCCAATGACGGTGTGCGGCCGGTGCACGCTCCAGGTAAATCCATCGCGGGCTGCGGCCGCAAAAACTTCATCTTCCTGAGCATAATAGAAGTTGTCGAAGGAAAGACGCGGATGTTCTTCCCGAACGGGCGTTTCGGGCAGGGTACCCGTATTGGCGTAAGCTTCGAAGGGGCCCAGGTAATGCTTGAGCCCCGTTACTAAGGCCACGTGCTGAACGGATTTTTGGGGAGCAAGGGCCTTCAGAAGGTTCCGAACGAGTGCCCCGTTTACGCGGATATTCTCCGCTTCCGTATCGTTTCGCATCCAGGTAGTGAAGAAAACGTGCGTGGGTTCGACGCCTTCCAGGGCTTCAGCCAAAGCTTTTTCATCCCGCAAATCAGCTGCGATGGGTTGTAAACCCGGCAGATCCGCCTGAGGATTTCGGGCCAGGCCGTACGTTTGCCAGCCACTGGCGAGTAATTTTTCGGCCAGATTACTGCCCGTAATGCCACTTACTCCTACGACCAGGGCTTTATTCTTTTGAGTTTCCATGGAATATTTTTTCACAAAGGTCCTTCAAAAAAAAGGCTCGACTCTTGACCTGGAGCAAGAAAAAACATTGATCTGGATCAATCAGCCGGCATCCTTAGTCATGCGTTTGCGTCTGATCCGGCTGATGGTTTCCGGAGCCAGGCCCAGGTAAGAAGCAATCAAATGCTGGGGAATTCTCCCGAGAATCGGAGCGTATCGCTTCGCAAACTGAAGGTATTTTTCTTCCGCCGTATGAGTCGTTGAACTCATCAGCCGACGGTCTTTGGTTACTAAGCTGTTTTGATACAGAATGCGAAAATAGCGATCCATCGCCGGAACTTTCAGCGTCAGCTCTTCGTAATCGTGGCGTGAAATCATCAGCACCTCCGTTTCTTCCATCGCATCAATGTTAAAAAGAGCTTCTTCCTGGGTTAGAAAACTGTAAAAGTCAGAAATCCACCAGCCCTCCCAGGCAAACTGATTAATGTGTTCGTTGCCTTTGTCATCTACATTGTACGAACGCAGCAAGCCTTTGGCCACAAACGTCAGGTGCGTGCATACTTCTGAAGCCTGTAAGAGATACTGCTTTTTCCGTAACTTCCTGGCCATGAACAAGGGTCGGATGAGCTCCTTCTCTGGTTCAGTCAGATGAACCTTTTTCTCAATATGATCCACTAATACTTCAAACATAGTTCAAAAATGGATGTGGGCTGAACCCGTCGTGATGACCAACGATTACCTGTCTAGTCCCGGAATCAATACGTATGACGTAAGCTTAAGCCCGTAAAACTCTGGTTATAACGGAATGCCCAGGGGATAGGTTTAGCGAGTACTTGAAATTGGGTTAGACTTTCACCCGCCTGACTATTACCTTCGTTTCGTTTTTATATCTATGCTAAACCTGAAACGTTGCGAATGAAAAAGCATTTATTTCTGTTGCTGGGTGTCGCCCTGGGCCTGACTACCTACGGACAGTCTCCCACCCTACGCGTGCTGATTGTGGATGGCCAGAATAATCACGAACAGTGGCCTAAAGTCACGGCCATGATGAAACATTACCTGGAAGAAACGGGAAAATTCAGCGTGGAAGTTAAACGGACGCAATATACCTGGCAGGGAGATGCCTACGTTCGGGATTACCCGATCCAGGGTGTTCCTGCAACGAAGGCCTTCCCGATACCTAAAATGGATTCCACCTTTCATCCTAATTTCTCGGATTACGACGTCGTCATCTCCAATTTCGGCTGGAACGCGGCTCCCTGGTCGCCCGAAACGCAGGCTGATTTTGAGAAATTCATGAAAAAAGGCGGAGGTCTGGTGGTGGTTCATGCGGCTAACAATTCATTCCCTTCCTGGCCCGCCTACAATCGCATGATTGCTCTCGGTGGCTGGGGCGACCGAACCGAAAAAGACGGACCTTACGTGTATTACAATGATCAGGGCAAGGAAATTCGGGATAATACGCCCGGCAAGGCTGGTTCTCACGGGGCCAGAAAAGAATTTGTCATGACCACCCGCGATGCGAAGCATCCGATTACCAAAGGCATGCCCGAAAAATGGCTACACCGCAAAGACGAATTGTACGACCGATTACGCGGCCCTGCCGAGGACATGCATATTCTGGCGACGGCTTATTCTCCGAAAAGCAATAATGGTACGGATCGGCACGAACCCATGCTTATGACGATTAACTATAAAAAAGGCCGCATTTTCCACATGGCTCTGGGGCACGATGATACGGCAGTGGAGTGCGTCGGCTTCATTACCTGCCTCCAGCGAGGAACGCAGTGGGCCGCTACGGGTAAAGTAGATATTCCCATTCCTGGCAACTTCCCCACGGAAACGTCCACCAGTCTTCGGGCGTTTGAAGGAGATAAAAAATAACTCATTCTGAGATACCCTGTCCGGCAGACAGGGTATTTTTTATTTACCGATTTCAGAGCCTTTCGTGGGAATAAAAGGGACGGAAGTTTAAATAGATGACGGCTTGTGTGAGGGAAAGGGCTTGAAATGTCCTCTTTTCTAAAACAGTCCAACGCCACCGAAGCCGTACGCATGACCCGTCTTTTGTATTCCCTCTTCATCCTGGGTATTCTCTTTCCCTGTACCGTTTTCGGCCAGACTACTCAGGAAATTCCAACCCGACAACAGGTAGGAGCCACCCGGCTTCCCGCCACCATTGCTCCGGTAAAGGCTCCGTTTTCGATGCCTTCTTTCCAGAAACCAGACTTTCCGAAATATTCAGTAAAGATCCCACTTGAAAAACTCCGGGCAGGAGAGAAAGGCACCAAGCTGATTCAGCAAATCATAGATGTAACCAGCCGCCGGGGCGGTGGAACCGTTCGTGTTCCCCGTGGAAAATGGTATACGGGCCGAATCAGTCTGAAAAGTAACGTAAACCTGCACTTGGCTGAAGGTGCCGAACTTTACTTTAGCGGAGAAATTGAAGATTACCTGCCCGCCGTTTTCACCCGGAATGAAGGGGTGGAAGTCATGTCTTTGGGAGCCTGCATCTATGCCAATGGACAGGAAAACATTGCCATTACGGGTCAGGGGAAACTGATTGGTCCCACGCAGGGAGGCTCCGTTCGGAAGCAGGTCATGACGGCAGATGTAATTGAAAACTTCATTGACCACACCAAACCGGTTTCCGAGCGGGTGTATGAAGGCCAGAAGGGAAGTTTCATTTTTCTGCCCATGTTCATTTCGCCCATTCAATGTAAGAATGTGTACATCGAGGGCATTTCCCTGGAAAATACGGCCTTCTGGAACATTGTACCCGTGTACTGTGACGGCGTAATTATCCGGGGAGTTACGGTGCATTCGGTAGGAATTCCCCGGGGTGATGGGATTGACATCGAATCCTCCCGAAATGTACTTATTGAATACTGTACCTTAAGCTGCGGAGATGACTGCTTTACCATTAAGGCGGGACGCGGGGAAGATGGCCTCCGCGTCAATAAATCCACCGAAAATGTAGTCGTGCGGTATTGTCTGGCCGAAGAAGGACACGGCGGGATTACCTGTGGCAGCGAAACGGCGGGAATGATTCGTAACCTGTACGTGCACGACTGTGTCTTTGATCATACCGGTGTGGGGATCCGGTTTAAAACCCGCCGATCCCGGGCAGGAGGGGGTGAAAACCTGATTTATGAACGTATTCGGATGAATCTGAAAGGTTCGGCTTTTCACTGGAATATGCTGGGAAGTTCTCAATACGTCGGTGATCTGGCCAAACGACTGCCCGCCCGCGAAGTGAATCGGTTAACGCCCCTGTATCGCAGGATTACCGCCCGTAATATTAAAGTAGAGAATACCACTCAGTTCCTGAAAATCAATGGCATTCCTGAAAGTCCCTTAACTCAGGTACTGATTGAACAGGCGGACATTCAGTCTGACAAACTCATTACCCTGGCGGATGCGGAAGATATTACAGTTCGTCATGCCGTAATTGAGTCAAAAGAGTCCACCATAACCGCACTGGATACCAAGAACATCCGTTTTGAAAACGTTACTTTCAAGGTTCCTCAACCTCAGCTGGAAGTGATCTATTCCGGAGACAAGGTTGAAAAAATTCAGTTTAGCCACTGCACTCCTCCGCAGCGGTAATTCGAACAGAAAACCCACAAACTACAGATCAGGCCGCTAAAAAAAGTAACTAGGCGGGTAAGTAAACGAAAAAAGTGGCCCCCTGACCGGGCATGCTGCGGGCCGTAATGCCGCCGCCGTGATTTTCCACCACCCGCTGGCAAATCGCCAGACCAATTCCCGTGCCGACAAATTCCTTTTTATCGTGTAAACGCTGAAAAACTTCGAAAATGCGGTCAATGAACTGTTCGTCAAAGCCAATGCCCTGATCGCTAATGCTGATTTCCTGAAACCGGTCTGCCGTACTGATGGGATGAAGCCGGTGGGGCAGTTCTTTCCTTCGCTTGATTTGCGTCGTGATGCGAATCACCGGAGCTTCGCCGGGCCGGGAAAACTTGATGGCATTGGAAATCAGGTTCTGAAAAAGCTGCCCCAGCTGCAACTCATCTCCCTGAATGGCGGGCAGTGTATCAATCTCAAGGCGGGCCTGAGTCTGCTGAATACTCAGGTCAAGGGTATCCAGAACCCTGGCCATAACCTGCTGCAGGGAGATGACGGGATAGGTTTCCTGTCGGGTTACCATGCGGGAGTACGTCAGTAAATCCTGAATCAGCGTGGACATCTGCTCTCCCGCTTTACTCATCCGGCTTAAAAAAGACAGTCCCTGTTCCCCCAGCTCCTGAGCGTATTTTTCGCTGAGAATGGAGCCAAACGTCTGAATTTTCCGCAGGGGTTCCTGCAAATCATGACTGGCCACGTAGGCAAAGCGTTGCAGGCGATCATTGGAAAGCGAGAGCTGCTGATTGGATTCACTCAATTCTTCGCTCGAAGCCTTGAGTTCTTCATTGCTGGCGGCCAGCTCGTAGCTACGCTCGGCCAGTTTTTCGCCCGAGGCCTTGAGTTCTTCATTACTAAGGGCTAATTCGTGCGTCCGTTCTTCCAGTTTTTCGTTCGAGGACTGAAGCTCGGCATTGGTAGCGGATAGCTTGCTGCTGCGGTCTTTCAGTTCAACGGTCTGGAGCCGGTATCGGGCTTCACTTTCTTCCAGATTATGGCGGAACAATACCTGCTGGGTTACTTCCGTTCCCACGAAGATTATATCGACACTGCCATCGTGACTCCGAAGCGGAGCGTAGACGTAATTAATGTACACTTTTTCGAGTATTCCCTTTCGGAGTAAGGTAGCTTCCTGTTCGGTACCCCGATGCGGTATTCCGCTCGCCCGGACCCTGGCCAGAATATCCTGTAATCCCAAACCATCCAGGCCTGGAAAGGCTTCAAAAACGGGCTGTCCATCGACCTGCCCCAGAGGAACCTGCCAGATTTCGTAACAGCTTTCATTAGCAAATTTGATGCGATAATCCGGGCCTTCCAGCACGGCAATAGCCACGGGAGCCTGCGAAAAAATGGACGCCAGCCAGTTTTGACTAACTTGTAACTCATCATTACTCGTCGCGAGTTCTTCCGTCTTTTCTTCCAGTTCCTGCAAGCTGGCCATTAACTCTTCGGTTCGCTCGTCTACGACCGACTCCAGATGATTCTGCAGCATTTTCTGCTCATGCACATCCGTTGCCCGGCATACCCAGCCCGTCAAGTCCCCTTCGGCTCCAAATAACGGCACCAGTTCAATCTCATACCAGCGGTATTGTCCATCCCAGCGGCGAAGACGACTTTCGATAATGAAGCTTTTTTCCTTGAAAAGTCCCTGTTGAATACGCTGATTCGTCTCGTCATATTCCTGGGGATGTATGAGAATTTCCCAGCTCCGGTATCTGATTTCTTGCAGGGTCAATCCGGTAATCTCCATGAATCGCTGGTTTTGAAACGTTACCTGGCCCGAAGCATCCAGAAGCCACTTTAACAACAGACTGCCTTCCAGCAAGGCCTTGAATTGCTGTTCCCGCACCTCGAGTGCCTTCCGCATTTCCACCTGCTCCGTGAGTGAAATAGCTGTGTGGATGACTCCGTAAGTCTCACCTTCTTCATTTCTTAAAGGCTCGTAGGCATACCTGAACCAAAAGGGTTGCTGCTGCCCATTGTCCACCAGAAGAGTCAGCTCTTCGGGGTTATAGAATGAATGGCCCGTCTCATAAACCTTCTTTACGAGCTTGGGTAAGGGCTGGTCTTTAAATTCGGGTAAGGCTTCGAGCAGGTCTTTGCCGATGATGGATTGGTCCTTATTGAGAATGGCCAGCATGGATTGATTGACGGCCTGAATCTGCATGGTGGGTCCGATGAAGA
>CAJYIW010000026.1 GCA_913775095.1 uncultured Siphonobacter sp.
TTCATCTTCTCGACTTTGCGGGCGTCGATGTCCACGCATACCACCTGATTTCCTGTTTCGGCAAAGCACGTTCCCGTGACTAATCCAACGTATCCGGTGCCTACTACGGCTAATTTCATACTATTGAAAGGTTAAATGTATGGCGGGTAACTTTAGTTATATGGATGAAAACTTAAACAAACTCTACTCCCCGAGTCGTAGCCTCCGCGACAAACTCCTTCACTTTCTGCTCCTGATCTTTAGGGCAGATGAGCAGTACATTGTCAAATTCGGCGACGATGAAGTCGTGCAGGCCTTCCACGACAACCAGACGTTCTTTCGGAGTTTTGATGATGGAACCCGTGGTATTATGCGTGACGATGTGGCCATCGGTCACGTTGCCTTGGTAATCTTTCTCACTGACTTCGTAAAGCGACTTCCAGGTGCCGAGGTCCGACCAGCCGATGTCGCTGAGCACCACGTGTACGTTCAGGGCTTTTTCCATCACGCCGTTGTCAATGGAAATGCTCTGGCAGAGGGGGTAAACGCTGAGGAGTTCTTCGGCTTCCGCTTCGCTGTAGTAATGCGATTCCAGCTTTTCGAACACGTCGTGTAAGGCGGGCAGGTAGGAGGCAAAGGCTTTGCGGATGGAACGGGCGTTCCAGACGAAAATGCCCGCATTCCAGACGTAGTCGCCACTTTCGAGGAACGATTGGGCTACCTCCAGCTGAGGTTTTTCGGTAAAGGTCTTCACCCGTTTGACCTCCCCTTCGTGGCGGTCATCGAACTGAATGTAGCCGTAACCAGTGTCGGGGCGGGTGGGGGTGATGCCCAGGGTGACGAGTAAGTCCGACTGATCCGTTGCCTCCAGGGCAATGCGAATCCGGTTTCTGAATTCCTCTTCCTTGAGAATCAGGTGATCCGCGGGCGTAACCACGATATTGGCTTCGGGATCGCGGGCGGCAATTTTATAGCAGGCGTACCCAATGCAGGGAGCCGTGTTGCGGCGGGAGGGTTCCAGCAGAATCTGGTGATCCGAAAGCTCGGGCAGCTGCTCCTTGGTGAGTCCGTAATATTCCTGGGAAGTAACCACGTACACGTTTTCGGCGGGGCAAAGTTCGGCAAGCCGGTCGAAGGTCATTTGCAGCATGGTACGACCTATGCCCAGTACGTCGTGAAACTGCTTGGGATAACTTTGGCGGGAAAAGGGCCAGAACCGGGTTCCGACACCCCCGGCCATGATAACTACATAGGTATGAGATGAGCTCATATTCAAATGGGCGGATGCATTAACAGGAAGTACAAATGAGGACCATTTGCCTGGCTGTAGTTGGAAAATGAAAAAGTTTAAGAGCCTGAACGGCCAGTGGTGGGGTAATGAACGCTAGAAAAGAGGATCCGTACCTAAGAAAGGACGACGACGAACCCGATTGCTAGTCAAAAGAAAAGAATTCATAAACATTGGCGGTTTAAATCATTGGCGGAATGCAAAGGGCGAGTTTGCATACAACAAAAATAGGATTTATCTGGGAATAAAAAAGTTATGAATGACCTTTTTCTGTTATTAAATTGTAAAGATCCCCTATAATAGCTTTTAATGTAGACAAAAGGTTGGTGATGATATAAATTTGAACTTATAAGTCTTATCTACGTAAAAATATAGGAATTAGACTCCTCTTAAGAAATTATAATGTTATTGATATATGATTTATGATAAAAAAAGTGAGTAGTCTTAAATTGTATAATTCTTATATTTATTTTATTGAATCTGTTACTTGAATGACACAATAATGTTACACACATGCAGGAAAACAGTAAATTCAGACAGAATAAATGGAGTTAGATTTCTCAAATTAGGTTAGAGAAAATATCTATTATAGAGATACGTGAAATTACAACCTTATATAAATACTATAAATTAAGGGAGATACAGTTAAAGGGGATTTTCAGGTAAAAAATCTTTTGGAGAACATTCAAGGAGCTTAGCAAGTTGGTTTAACGCTTCTAAATTATATTTCGCTATAAACTTTGTGCTTTCAATTTGTCCAATATATCCTTCAGATACTTTCAGAAAATCGGCAATTTGTTCCTGAGTGATTTTTTTAGACTTACGAATTTCTCTCACCTTATCGATTACATATTGATCGATAGGTGTTAAAATAGACCCCTCGCTATTGTTGCCTTTTCGAATTTCCATCTGGCCTGCAAGCAAGGCTATAAAAATGTTTTGTATTCTTATATATATATAAGAAAAATAGCTATATTCGCACAGCTGTAGTATTATTGCGTTTCTTCAAAAGATATTTGAAGCATTCGCTTAGAGTCTCGCATTAGAAAACTGGTAATTTTCATTAGGAACGAGACAATAAGTAGAATAGCTCACGACCCGGGCGTGGGCTCCATGACTTATTTGTTCCTAAAAGGTATACCAGTGCCTCTAATGCGATAAGTCGAGTTCCACGCCCTCCCTTTTACCTTTCTCTCTGGCGACTTGACTTATTACGACTCATTTATCGGTTTCGTTCACCGCTGGCTAGTTAGCTGGTTTAAACAAGTACCGTTATGACGTCTTCTATTTCCCTCGTCATTTGCCCGCCCGACTGAAGCGTAGGCTTCAGGTTCTACTAGGATAAAACGAATCCTTAGCCCTTAAGCTAAGGCTAGAATTCTATTGCTTTTTTCATTCAACTCTATTATGCAATGACCCCACGTTTTTGCAGAGCGGCACTGCCATGGCTTTCTATAGCCCTAGTGCTCTTCAATACACTGCTCGTTCTACTCGTTATGGGCTTTTTCGTTTCTGCAGCGTACGGCCAAAAGCCCGAGCGGGCCTATCAAATTGGCGATACACTGCCGTTTTCTGCTCGAACCTACATAGCTTCTCAGGTTCCCTCTAGCCAGGGAAAGCTCGTTGTGCTGGATTTCTGGGCTAGCTGGTGCAGTCCCTGCGTAGCCATGATTCCCAAGATGCAAGCCCTTCAAAAAGAATTCGCTTCCGAGCTAGTCATCATTCCCGTTACTTATCAATCCAAGGCTGAAGTCGAAACCTTCCAAAACCGCCTAAAACGGCAAAAAGGTTACTCAATAGAGCTTGCCCAGCTCGTAGCCGATAGTGTGCTGCACGCCTTGTTCCCGCATACGAGTCTGCCGCATTACGTTTGGATTAGCCCCGAAGGCAGGGTGCTGGCCATCACCGATCAAAAGCAGGTTAACGCTTTAAGCCTTCAAACGCTTTTAAAGCAGCCTTCGCTTGCCTTGAAAGAAAAGCGGGACGCGCCTAGAGTAGCCTACCGAAAAGACAAACCGCTCGTTTTTGAAGGCAACGGGGCTCAGCCCTCCCAGCTTTTTTACCACTCACTGGCTACGGGCTTTGTTTCGGGCCTATCGGCAGGGGTTAGCTTTCTTTCGGGCGACAGCACAAAGGGCCCGCGCGTAAGCTTTCGCAACGTATCCTTAAAAAAGCTCTACGAGTGGGCGTACGGCCAGCGGCGGGATTTCTTTCATAGGGATCGTATAGAGGTAACCGTTCGGGATTCCACACCCTTGCTTTTTCAGATTGATGACTATAAAACCTGGATGAAAGCGCATACTTACTGCTACGAGCTGCAAATGCCGAAAGGAGCCAGTGAAGCGGATTTGTTTGCCGCCATGCGCCAGGATGTAGCCCGGCTATTTCCTTCCTACCAAGTCCGGCTGCAAACCCGGATGAGACGTTGCTACGCGCTAAGCCGGCTGAGTGAGAAGCAGCCCTATCAAAGTAAGGGCGGGCCATCGAACATAGCCTTTGATTGCTTTGAGGGGCAAGGCGCACAGCTTAAAAACGAAAGCCTAAGTAAGCTGATTGCTAATTTAAGTGGCTTCTACCAGCAAAACAGCCGCCTGCCTTTTTGTGACGCTACGGCCTATCAGGGCAGGGTTGATTTACAACTCCGCTGCTCGCTTAGCAGTGTAACGGATCTCAACCGGGCCCTGGCTGTTTACGATCTGGCTTTCCTAGAGAAAGAAGTGCCCGTTTCCGTTTTGGTCATTCAAGACCAGAACTAAGCTTCACCCTAACCAAAACCATTCATGAATCTACGAGGTCTGTATTTCGTGCTACTGCTGCTAGCGGCTCCCTATGCGTTATGGAGTCAGCAGCTTTTGCGGGGGCAGGTGCTTTCCGCGACAACCCGGCAGCCCCTTTCCGGGGTGACCATTCGTCTGGATAATCAGGGCACGGTCAGTGATTCGCTGGGATACTTTCGTATGTTGACTTCTCAGCCGAATCCCCGCATCACCCTCTCGCACGTGGGCTATCAAAGCCAGCAAGTTACGCTTGTCGAAGGGCTTCAAATTTACTTAGCTGAAGATGCCCAGCAATTAAACGAAGTCCTGGTGTCGACCGGCTACGAGCAGCTGCCGAAAGAGCGGCTGACGGGATCCTTTGTTAGCATCAATAAGGAGCTTTTCAACCGCCGGGTAAGTACGAATCTCTTGGACCGGCTTGAGGATGTGACCTCAGGGCTGGTCTTTAACCGCAGTCCGGGTTCCGGCGGGCGGCCTCTGACCATTCGGGGGCAGAGTACGATCTTTTCAAATGCCAACCCCCTGGTGGTGGTTGATAACTTCCCCTACGAAAACGATCTTTCCACGATTAATCCCAATGACGTCGAAAGCGTAACGGTACTCAAGGATGCGGCAGCTGCTTCCATTTGGGGGGCTAGGGCGGCAAACGGCGTCATTGTCGTGACTACCAAAAAAGGACAGTTCAACCGACCCTTGCGCGTGTCTTTGAATGCCAACACCACGGTTTCGCAGCGTCCGGATCTTTTTTACCAGCCCACGATTTCTACGGCGGACTACATCGGCTTTGAAAAATTTCTTTTTTCCAAGGGGTTTTACGCTTCGGCGGAAGCCTCGGCCAATCACTTGCCTTTAACGCCCGTCGTGGAACTGCTCATCAAGCAGCGGGAGGGGCTCTTGTCTTCCCAGGCTTTAGAAGCGGAGCTTTCCCGGTTGTCTTCTCGCGACGTGAGACGTGAAATCGAGCGCTATTATTTGCAGCCGGCTTTTAATCAGCAGTACGCGCTTTCACTCGAGGGGGGCACGGCCCAGTCGCATCATTTTGCCTCGATTGGCTACGATCGCAACCGTTCTGAGTTAATGGGCAATAATCTAGAGCGCCTGACGCTTTCGCTTCGCAATACCTATCGCCTGAAAAAGCTCGAACTTTCCTCGACGCTCACCTTAGCCAAGGGCCTAAGCCGCAACAATCACCCCGATTTACCCAAGCATTACAACGCCCAGGGCCTGCCCGAAACGCTGTATCCCTACGCGCAGCTCCAAGCAGATGATGGAGAAAACCTAGCCGTGACGGGAAAATACCGCGACAGTTACGGCCTCGAGCGGCAAAAGCAGGGCTTTCTGGATTTTTCTTACCGACCCCTGGAGGAGCTATCGCTCATGAATCGAAAGACGCAGAGTCTGGATTACCGCTTAGTGGGGCAAGTCAGCTATCCCCTTATCAAGGGCCTTAAAGCCGAAGTGCTCTATCAATACGCGGGCAGTAACCGCCTGTCTTCCCAACTGCAAAGCCAGCAGAGCTATTACGTGCGTGATCTGATTAATCAGTATACCCAGCTTAGCGCCGATGGATCCCTGAGCCGGCCCCTTCCCCTGGGCGCAATTCTGGATGAAAACCAAAGCCGCGGCTATGCCCAGGCCGGACGTTTTCAACTCACGCTCGACCGTTCCTTTCAAAAGCATCAGGTAGCGGCCCTAGCCGGTGTGGAAGTCAGGGAAGATGCCCTGCAAACCAGGCAGGACCGGCGCTACGGCTACGATGAAGAGTATATGCTTAGCCAGCCCGTTGATTATGTGACCCGGTTCACTTCCGTGATTAATCCCTATTTAAACCAACCGATCCCGAATCAACAAAAGCAAACGCAGACCCTGGATCGTTACCGGTCGTATTACGCGAATGCTTCCTACAGCTATCAGCACCGCTACAGCGCCTCCCTAAGCGCGCGCCTGGATCAGAGTAATCTCTTCGGGGTGCGTACGAATCAGCGCAGCGTGCCCCTTTACTCACTTGGGGCGGCCTGGACGCTGAGTCAGGAGCCTTTCTTTAAAAGTAGCGTACTTTCCTATGCCAAGCTGCGCGGCACCTTTGGCTACAATGGCAACATCAACAAAAGCGTTTCGGCGCTGGTAACAGCCGTCTATCGCAGTCCTTCGGGGCGCAACCCCCTGTTGAACGCGGAAATTGAAAACCCCGCCAATCCCGATTTACGCTGGGAGCGGGTAGGGGTGTGGAATGTGGGTCTGGATTTTGAACTCTTCAGGGGCCGGCTGTCGGGAAGTTTGGAGTATTACCGCAAAAACAGTCAGGATTTGATTGCCGAGATGCCTTACCCTTCCTCTTCGGGCGTGAGCAGTTTTAAGGGCAACCTGGCTTCCATGCAAAACCGGGGCCTTGATCTGCAGCTCAGTTCAGTGAATGTGGAGGGAAAACTAAGCTGGAAAACCGCGTTTCTCTTTAGCTACGTTAAAAGCTGGGTAAGTGCCTATCAGGCTAGGCCCAGCTCGGTTTCTTCCTATCCTTTGTATGCCGAAGGAGTGATGACCTTGCCGCTGCTGGGTAAGCCCCTCTACAGCGTCTACAGCTATCCTAGCGCGGGCCTGGATCCCCAAACGGGGGCCATGCAGGGCTTTTTAAACGGAGAAATTAGTCAGGATTACGCGGCTATTTTCTCTGCCATCACCCTCGATCAGCTGCGCTATCACGGCCCGGCTCAGCCCCGCGTCTTTGGCGCCCTTCGCAACAGCTTTAGCTGGGGCCGCTGGAGTGCTTCGGCCAACCTAAGCTACCGCCTGGGCTATTTCTTCCGGCGTCCCTCCATTCTGTATTCCTCGCTTTTGCAGGGCAAAGGCGGTCACGCCGATTACTACAAACGCTGGCAAAAACCCGGCGATGAGGCCTTTACCCAGGTGCCGGCGTTACCTGAGTACGGTAAGCAGAGCTACGATGCCTTATATACCCAGGGAGAAACGCTGGTGGAAAAAGGCGATCACCTGCGCTGGCAGGATGTTACGCTGAGTTACCGCTGGCCGCGCCTGGCGGGTGTATCGGCGCTGGAATGCTACGCCTACGTAAACAATTTGGGCGTGCTTTGGAAGGCCAGCCGCCAGGATCTTGATCCTGATTACGCGGCTGCTACTTACCCGCCTACGCGCACGCTGGCCTTAGGCATTAAAGCTAACTTTTAAAAAAGGAACGACCTTTATGAAACCCATACAAAAAATAGGGCTTTTGCTGCTGGGGCTGCTAGCGGCTTGCCAGAAGGATTTTTTAGACGAGCGGGCTGATCGGTCCCTAATGGTTCCTTCCAGTAAAGAAGATTTTCAGGCCCTGCTGGATCATTACGTAGACGTTATGAACTGGGCAACTACGGGCTTTTCCGTAGAAACGGATGAAGTCAGCATTGCCGATGGCGGCATTCCTTCTTCGGCCATGCTTTATTTTCATTTTTACACCTGGCAAGACCGTCAGTATTTACCTACGCAAGTGCCGGCCAACTGGCAGTTTGCCTACCGACAGATTTACTACGCTAATGTGGTACTGGAGGGAATCGAAAAAATCAAGAACGATCCTGCCGCTGGAGCGCTTCGGGGCTCGGCGCTCTTTTTTAGAGCCTGGGCGCATGTTAACCTGCTCCAGCTCTATGCCCCGCCCTATCAGGGCGCTAAAGCAACCCAGCTGTTAGGCGTTCCCCTGCGCCTGACCACTAACATCAATGAAAAAGCCACCCGGCCTTCGCTTGAAACGTGTTACCAACAGGTATTAGGAGATCTTCTAGAGGCCGCTGAGCTACTGCCCGAGCGTTCTAGTCTCATCAACCGGCCCAGTCAGGCAGCGGCGTGGGCCCTGCTGGCCAGAATTCATTTGATTCGGCAAAACTATCAGGCCGCTCTTGAGGCTTCCACTCGGGCGCTGAATCTACAAAGTGATTTGTTGGATTTTAAAACGGTAGATGCCAGTAAAAGCCAGCCCTTTGATGATCCGATCGTAAGCCCTCATCCCGAAATTATTTTTTATGCCTGTAACATGATTAGTTCGGTATCCACGAATGCTTTGTACCGGGTCGATTCCACGCTCTTTGATGCTTACGGGGCGGGCGATCTTCGGAAAGCCATCTTTTTTAATGCCAATCGGAATGTGAAAGCTTCATACCTGGGAAGAGCGACCCGGCTTTTTGGCGGGCTGGCAACCGATGAACTGTATCTGATCCGGGCCGAGTGTGAAGCCCGGTTAGACCGCCCCACTGAAGCCCGAACGGACCTGCTTACGCTCCTAGAAAAGCGCTACCAAGCAGGCAAACTACCGGAGCTGTCGGCCTTGCAAGGGGAGGCCTTACTGGAGTACATCCTTTGGGAACGGCGCAAAGAGCTCTACTTGCGGGGGCTGCGCTGGCAGGATTTACGGCGATTGAACCTGGAGCCCCGCTACGCGGTGAGCCTGCATCGGCAGTTTGAAGGCAAAAGCTACGTATTGCCCGCCAATGATCCGCGCTATACGCTGCTATTACCCGATGATGAAGTAGCCGCTTACGGCCTAGCGCAGAATCCAAGATAAAAAAATTCCCGGCCTGCAGGGCGGGCCGGGAATCACGCTAAATGATCGGGAACTCAATCTTGGAAAACTTAGGGTACAAATTGACCGCTTTGCTCATCGCTGATGTTACCCTGGCTATCCCGGTGAGCCGTGCAGACATTATCTAAGGCCTCACATTGATAGTTGGTAGTGGTCAACGGCTGCCAGTTAGGATTCTGCTTGGAGCCCGAATTATACACATTTTGCTCGGCTACGGGCTTGGTGAAGGCAAAAGCAGTGGTAGCCGTGAGCAAAAAAGCAAACAGACCTGCTTTGTGAAGTGATGATTTGAAAGAATTCATAATACGACACGTTTAAAGATGAAAAGATTTAAAGATGAAAAAGAAACGATGGGGCTTGGGTTTTCAGACGGCCCTAGCGCCTGGCCCCTCCCCAAGGCACTCCCGCCTTCAGGGGATGGGGTCTTAAGAAGTTATCTTTTGCCAGGCCAATGCGTGTTTGCATTCCCACAGGCTCAGCAGCAGAAAAAAGGCATTAAAAAGCAAATGCGCCGGCCAGTCCAGCCGGCTGAGCACCCCACCGCAGCTGCAGGGAATGCGCTCAAAAACGCCTAGAAGAATCAGGGCAATGTAGACCGTGAACAGACTCATGAGCCCTGCGTAGGCCCAGAGCCCATAGAGTCTCAGGCCTGGAATCAGTAGGCTCAACGCGATTACGAGCTCAAGCAGGGGCAGACCATAGGTCAGATAGGGGACCCAGCCTTCGGGCAGGGGTTGCAAGTAGAGTTGCCGGGAGAATTCCCGGGCATCTGCTAGCTTACTGCCCCCAGCGTAGGCAAAAAGAATGACGAGTAATACCGTGCGTAGCTGACTCATAGATTTGACCAACCAAAATAGGAAAACAGGCCACTGATGACGCCAGTAAAGCTAGAGCGCTGGTTGGGTTTCATTTCTGCCCCGGGGCAGAAAGCGGCCTGTCTTGGGGCAGGAAATGAAACCCACTAGAGCCGGCGGCGCAGCCGGCTGATGGAAGTAGGGTACGCATAGAGATAGGAAGCGATATCCTGGACGGCCAGCTGATGGCAGGGAAAACGCTGGCAGAAATAGCGGTAGCGCTCGGGCAGAGGTAAGCCCGAAAGAAAGCTACGAAGATCTCGTTGTTGCATGCAATCCGCCAGAACGAGGCGGGCAATCCTTAGGGCCTGGCTGGATTGCTGCAGCAACGTCTGTAATTCACCAAACGAAAGGCTGGAGAGCTGACTAGTCGTGATGATTTGAAGGGAAAGCTGGCTGGGTTTACGGGAAAGAAAAGCCTGGGCATCCCAAACCAGGCAGGGCGATTTGAAAAACTGCCGTACTTCGATGCGTCCATCGGCGTGGGCGTAGAAGGCTTTGGCTAAACCCTGTTCGAGAAAATAAATCCGGGAGGGAATTTTTCCGGGTCTGAGCAAGTAATCACCTGCAAGAAAGCCTTCCCGCCGAATGATTAACTCTAACTTGCCAATAAGGAGCTGATCCACCTCCGAAAGGGAGTGCAGGTAGTCAATGAAAGCATTCATAAGTCGTGGGCTAGTAGGTGGAAGAGCGGGCCAGACGAGAGGCGTAATGCCGGCTTAAAAAGCAGTACACCAGCAGCTCATGCTGGCGGGGATGATGGATAAATAAGCGGTTGATGCTCATGTGCAAGTAATGCGGCAGTAGCGAAAGAGGATCCCCCTTTTCTTTGATCTGCCTTAAGCTACAAGCTGCTCTTTGTTGCCAGGATTCTTTCCAGACCGGTGGGCGGGAAAGGCTTTCTTCAAGCGTGGGTCGGTAGAGCCGGTAGCGCTTTTGAAGCCGGCGCCGCAGGGAAATAGGTTCTGCGTGTTCCCTAAAAAAGCGCTGCTCTAGATTCTCTAAAAGCGAAAGCCGGGTAGGAAGATCTAGCTCAAAGGCCGTAAGATAGGTATCCATCATTTGAAAAGCCATGGACAGGCGATCCCCGGCCGAGGGTTTGCTTTGAAAGAAGGTAAGCATCCACTCACTTTCTAAGCAAAACCAGTCTTCGCTAACTCGCATGAGAGCAGGACCCCCGTAGCGCTGGGTTTCTGGTTCATAGGTATCGACTTGCAGCGTTAATAATCCACTCGAAAGCTGGGAAGCTAAGTGCTTTTGGAGTTGCACCAGGGCCCTTGCTGCCCGCCCAGCGCTGGTAAAGTGAAACCTCAGCCGAAGGTGCGGCTCGGGATCCGAGTAGCGAATAAAAAACCAGCGCTTACGTAGAAGCGTTGCTAAAAAGCTTGGTAGCTGCTCACTGAGCCACTCCTCGAGCAGTTCCCAGCCCCCGTAAAGCTTTACATACAGGTAAGAAGAGCCCGGGCTGTAGCGATTCTGGGCTCGTGAAAGGACGGGAAAGCTAGCTGCCGGGGAAATAGAATTCGCCTGGTAGAGCAGCACTACCTCGCTGGTAAAGTGCTCCCGGCGCTGGTTTTGAATCCAGCAATTTTCCGGGGGTTGCAACCACTCGTAGACAAAGACCGATCCTTTTTTTTCAAGGGTGGCCTCTAGCAGTTGCCGGCAAAGCTTTTGGTGAAGATCCAGCACGAGTTCCTGATCGCCTTCTGCTAGGCACACCCAGCGCGGCAGCGAGTGGGGCCAGATTTGAGCGGGTTCCAACTGCCAGCGGGCCCGGTAGAGAATTAAAGGGCCTAGCATCAGGCGGGGAAGAAAGGCGTGGGGTAGGCTTAGGGGCCAGTCACCAGTAAAGTGCAGGGCGTCCTGCTGAAATTGCAACGCACTTAAAAAGGCGTAAATGCCTAGGCCGTTTTTGAAATTATGAGCCGAAGAAAGCCGGGGAATGATTTGTCTTTTGAGCCGCTTGGAGTGCAGCACGATGCGGCCGTCGGCATTTACGCTTACCAAAAGATCTGATAAAGGAATTTGTCTGGATTTGGGAACGCCGGGCTGGCCTAAACAGGCAATCTCATAATCACTTAAAATGGGCCGGGCGATGACGTTGCCCGCCCGCCCCGGGGGCAAGTGAATGATTTCGGCCGTTAGGGCTTCTGAGGCGGTGTAAAGGGCCTTTTTTAACTGCTTGGCTAGTTGTTTATCATGGCAAGCAAAGCGGCCCAAGAGTCTGGAAAAGCCTGGACCCTGTAGAATGCGGACGTGAAAGCTAAAATGCCCGTTGTCTAGGGCCTGAGCATGGGATGATAGAAAGCTTCCCAGCACAAAAAAAGAAGGCGGGCTGCTGGGCTGAGGTAGGTCTTCTGGTTGGAGTGTAATTGTAGGCATGTTCACTTCCATAACACTTAGGCGGGAAAGAGCCAGTTTGGTAAGTCTGTCTAGAGAATCCGTAGCCTGGGTCACCGGAGTTAGAGCGAAGTCTTCTAAGTAAGAAGGCCACAGGGGTTGCTCATCGCCTACGCCCCAGTCATGGTCAAGCGCTTCCAGTAAGGGCACAGCTTGAGAGCCATAGCGGGCTGTAAAGCGCTCGGCAAAGGCTTTAAGCTCATCGGTTTGGGAAACAAATACGCATCCAGCCAGCGCCTTAACATACGGCTCAAGGCGGGATGCGGCCGTGTGGCTCAACTCACAGTCCTGCATGCGAAAAAAAAGATCGCTTTGGTACTCGGGCTTGATTCTTGCCAGGGGGCTATAAAAGGTTTCAAGACTTAGTTTTTTGGAAAAAGGACCCGCTTTTTTAAGGAATTGTAAAAAGCGCAGGTGCTCGGCAGTTCCCTGCTTTTTTTTGAGGATGCCGAGCAGCTGATCAAGGGCGGGTTTTCCCGTAGGCCTCAGGCGCAGCTCGCTAAAAAGCAACTGCTCTTGGATGAGCTCTTCAAGTAAATCACGCGCACGACTGGTCGGAAGGCCCTGACTTTCGATTCTTTTTAAAAGGCAATCGTAGGAGAGTCCTACTTGAGCCTGCTTGAGGAGCTGTAACAAAGAAGCCGGAACTTTGGAGAGTTCGCTGAGCACAAACTTCTCCTGGATTCGTTGCAAATACCGCAGCCGGTCGGCTTTTGAGTAGAGGGATTCATTGCTAAAGTAGCGAAGCTGGCAGCGAAGCGGCGGCTCGGATTCTAAGGTTTCAATCAGGCGCTGGGCGTAGGCACTGTCCAGCCGGTGGTGCAAGCGGTAGCCCTGCCGCGTGATTTTGGTTTGAGCGGCAAGCGCTCCGCTACTCACGCCGGCAAAGCAGCCAAAGGGCGTCGGGCGGGAACTCATGCGAATAAAGTACTTCAAAAGACTTTCATAGGCCGCTTGGGGTAAGGGATGGGTCTTGTCAAGCTGCCCGGAAAACTCTCTAGAGGCCAGGGACAGGGCCCGGCGGAACAGGGGTTTTTTAGTGAGTATCGAAGCGGAGGGTAAGGGCAAAAGGCTTTCCAGCGGATACGCCGGCATCCGCAAAAGAAAAAAAGGAAGAAAAGACATAGAATGAAAAAATAGCGTTCGGAGATGAAAAGAAATGAGGCCCCCTTGGATCGAAAAGGGGCCTATATTTACGAGTTACCAGCCCTTAAATCATCCGGTTGTAGCAAGCGTGCAGGGAATGGTGGATAGCTGAGTTGGCAGAGCCTTGGGGTCCGGCCGGGCATCGGCACTCGCAATGATTTTTTTAGTAAGGCTGGAGAATCCAGCCAGGGAGAGACGGGCATTTTTCATAAGAAATCGGGTTTGTTTACCATCTCTAAGCTAAAAAAGCTCCGATGAGAGAATCAATTGCCAGCGTCAGTTATTTCGTGAACTCCCCACCTATCTTCCGCAAATCCCCCTATATATTCCGTGAATTAGTTAAAGAGAAGTCAGGGAAATAAAGCCCTAACCAGCTTTCAAACGCCTTTTGGTAACTTTCACCGATGGGAATGGAAGTTAATTGGCCTTGGGCGTCCTTGAGATAAATCTCTTTTTTATGGATCTTATCAATTGCTGATACATTGACTATAAAGGAGCGATGCACGCGTAAAAAATGCGTGGGTGGAAACTGATCTTCAAACGATTTTAATGGCCGGTGAGCCATTAAAAAGGAACCCTGTTGAAGATGAATCTTCACGTACTTATCCAGGCTTTCAATGAAGAGAATTTTCTGAGGGATAACTTTTGTATAGGCATGGCCCTCCCTTGTTAAAACATCCCTGATCAAAAAAGGCTCGAGTTCAGTTTCAGCTGGGGGAATTTTCTGAACGGCTTTTAAAAATCGCTCGTAGGAAAAAGGCTTTTTTAAAAAATCAATGACTTCATAGGCAAAGACCTGCTGGGCTGAGGGCTCCTGAGCCGTTGTGAAAATGACTTTGGGCCTGAAAGCGGCCGGTAACTGATCTAATAGCTCAAATCCGGAGGAACCCGGAAGCGCTAGATCAAGAAACAAAAGCCGGGGCCGGCTCTCCAGAATGGCTGCTTGGGCTGAGAATGCATTTTCATACGAGCCGAGTAATCGCAGCCTGGGCGTTTGGCTGATGTAGCGCTCGAGTAAGCGCTGGGCGGGAAAGTCATCTTCAATAATTAGGCAAGTCGTCATGGCAAAAGTTAGCGAAGCAAAAGCGTGAGCTGGGTTGTGAACACGGATCCGTTTTGTTGATAGCTTAAATGGTGGCGCTGGGGATAAAGTAGATGGAGCCGCTGCTGGGTAAGAGCCAGGCCCCGACCGGGAGGGTGAGCGGGTGTAAAAGCAGAGTTCTCAATGCGTAGTTTGAGCTCACCCGAAGCTTGAATAACCAAGTCAATGGTAATCCAGGAAGGTTCGCCCCTAGGAGAAATGCCGTGCTTAAAGGCATTTTCAATGCAGGTAATTAAAAGAAACGGATAAATTTCAAGCTCTTCTTGAATGGAAGTGACGTTAAAACGCAGGGGAAAATCCGGCTTGAAGCGCAGCCTTTGCAGGGCTACGTAGTGGCTGATGAAGGCAATTTCCCGTGATAAAGGCAGGGGCGTATCTCTGTCGGGTTGACTTTGGTAATCAATGAGCTGGGAGACGTTTAAAATTTGGGTGGCCAGGTCGTTATCCCGTTCTAAAGCCAGTGCGTAAAGGTTATGCAGGGTATTAAGAACAAAATGCGGCTGGATCTGCGCTTTTAGGGAACTGATTTCTAGCTCAGCCTTTTGTTGAAGCAAGCGCTGCTGCTCATAACGAAGGAGGTAGTGTAGTTTAAATCCTTTGGCAAGCAGGGGCAACAAAAGCGTAGAAAAACTAAACGACCAGTTAAAGATGAATACATATTTACTCTTGAGTGCATGAATAAACCCGCCTTTAGTATACATGTAATTTATTCGCTGGAAAGCCCAATATGGATATTTTAAGAAAGATAATCCATAGTAAAAAATGACTGTTGTAATGGTATAGGTCAGTATAAGAGTAAACACAGCTTTTAAGTAATTTTGCTCCTGAAGGGCACCTAAGGTTCCGATACTAAGAATGTAGTAAGACATTATAAGTGTGAGCAGAATCAATGCCAGCAGACTAAGTAGCGATTCAGTCGGCACATTCTTTCCCGCACTCATTTGAAGCTGACTGAAGGTGAATGTAGCTACCAGCAACCAAAACGCAAGATGAAAGATCCAGCGGATGCGGGCATTGGGATAGGGGCGGTCTAAAAAAAGCCACGCAAATAGCATATTCATGGCCAGTTCAAATTACAAAGGGAAGACGGAAGGCTGGAAAAGGGCAACAGTCATGGAATCAACTGCTAGAATAAAGCTAAACCCTTTTCCAATAGTTAATATTACAAAATAATCGCTGGATTTTAAAGGAAAGTGGATCGATTTAGGCGGGCTAAAGGCAAAAACGCTGTTTCAAAAACGCTTTTCATCGGTCTTTTTCTTAAAAAAGTTCATGGGGTCATTTGCTTCTTTTTTAACGTACCAGTAACTGATTTTGCAAGGCAGATCGCCCTTTATTCATCTAGGATCTAATGGATCAATGTACTTTTATAAGCCCTTTATGAAACGTTTTTTTGCCTTAGGGTCGCTGCTTTTTTACTGGGTTCTGGCTCTTTTACCAAGCATTGGCACGGCAGTGCTACCGAGCAGTTAAAGAATTGCAGGGAAAGCAAACGTTTTACTAAGGGTTCCTAGCAACGACACCTACCTGCAGGTATAAATTAAGAAGGGATGAAAGGGATCTCAAGGCTATTCTTAAGTCCGATTCTAAATCAATCTTTGTCCAAAACATGCTCTTTCGGCAAGCTAATACGCTGCATTTAGTGAATCAAAAAGGAAAAGAATCTATTCTAACGCTTCAAGATAAACGTGCAGCGGGCTTCAGCGCCTTAGCAGCTAAGGCAGCACCTTCACTCAGGAAAAGAATTATGATCAGTAGCGCCAACGGCTCAAAGTTTTCGAGGGTACATTTCTCTCGCTCAGGGAAAGCTCGGGAAAGTAGTGGAGGGCCAGAGAGTAATCATCAAGTTTGAGGGCTATCCATACCGAGAATATGGAGTAGTAGAGGGTATCATATCCAAATTATCAATCACTCCAGGGGCTGATAGTACCTTTTGGAGCCATATCGATCTGCCCAATCAATTAACAACTCGGCAGGGCAATACGCTTCTGTATAAAAATGGACTGAAGGGGACAGCAGAAATGATTACAGCTGATCGAAGACTGATTCAACGATTTTTGTCAGCAATAAGTCGCGCAGGACAATAACCATCTAATTATGATCCCATTCCAGCAGCATAGAAAGTTACTGTTCAACAAGATAAGGCTATGAAAGGCAAAGAAATGGGGTTTAGCTTATATCGCTGTAAATAATGCGAAAAAAGTCTTACCCTTGCTTCATGAAATCATTAAGAATCAAAGTTCCTTCACCGGCAGGCTAGTTGCTGACTAGAAAAGTTGAGAGAAACGAATCAATTGAAGTCCCTTACATTCCAGGTGATAAAAAGGCTACTAGTCCATTAGCCTACTAAAGGCTTGAACTTATAAACCTTACTTAGGTTAGGCGTCGCCTAAAATCAGACTCCAGCCCCATGGGCTAAAGAAACCTGTCTGGTTCTCTATTAGAGATGGCATCGCGGTTTATTTTAGTCAGTTGTCAGCGTAAATGTGAAGCAGGTTAGGCCATTAAATTAAAAATTCAATAAAATCTTGACACTTTTGAGTTTATGGCCTTTTTTAGCCTGTTCAGAGGCCTATTTTTACGGCCTACCTCCCTTAACTCAATGGTTAGGGCCTTGCATCCTAGCATAAACCCGCACCGATTGCAAATGCTAATTTTTAAGACTGATAATTCAGATTGTAAAGAGTTTGATTAATCACCTTGAAAACGTATGAAACCATCTTTGCGTATTGTTAAAAATCTGGAGAGTTGCTTAGCCCTTCCAGTGGATCATCCGGCCTTTGAGGATGGCCAGAGCTGTGAGCAATTTTTACTGGAGCTCACGCGGCTACAAATCCAGCTCAAAGAATTTTTGCTAGAGCTGCGCCTAGAACCTGAGCGAAGTGTGCTCTTGGGTAGTTTTTATCAACATCTTCTTAGTACCCACAATCACATCAGCCTTCGGCTGCGGGAATCCTTAAGTGATTCGGCCCGTAGCCTGCATGAACAGCTCTGGCAACAACTCGATGAATTACTGCATTTCTTTTACGAGCTTTATCATCAGGAACTGGATTTAGAACTCCGGATTCCTCAGTACTACCAGCAACGGGCCAGTGACAAACGCCAAGATCGGCTTGATCGGCTCCGAAGTTCTTTGGTGAAAAAAAACTATCAATCTGCGTTGATTGATTTGGTAATCGCCCAAATAGATGAGTGCTGGTTAAATACTACGAATACATTCAAGCAGGTCCTTTTTCTAAAGGAGGTATTGACTCATTTGGAATCGTTGCCTAGGCACGAAAGGCCAATCACGGAGTTTAATGACTTGGAGCGGTGTATACTTAAGTATAATTTCAACACGTCTTTGTTCCAATGTTTCTTTCAAAACAGAATTCAGCAAATGCTGGAGAGCGCGCTTTTGCCTGAATCGCTGGGCATTAAAAGCCTCATCAAACAAATCAAACAGCTGCCCCGGCTTAAAAAGCAGCCGCGGCTGGATCCGCGCCTGGAATCTATGCGTAAATTCTTGCTGCGTTATTGCCAGCAGGAAATGGCTGCTCTGGAAAGTAACCCCAGCTTCTCTCAAGAACCCTTGAAAGTTCGCCTGCTGGCTTCTGCCGACGAGGTGGCTTTGTTATTCAAAGCAGCGGTTGATGCTAAAATTATAGAGTGCATTTCTCTGCAATACCTTTTTAAAGTACTCTCGCCGCATTTAGCTTCTCAACGACAATCTTCCCTTTCAGCCGGTAGCCTTCGATCTAAAACTTATGAATTAAATGAAATCAGTGTGAAGCGGGTGAGGACGATGCTTGAAAAAACCATTCATTCCCTAGAAAACGCTTATCAGGAGCAGCTACGCCACCTTCCTTAGTCTAGTTCTACTCTGATCCAGCGGATAAACGTAGTTATTCTTTCTAAAAAGATTCAGGCAAAAGGGCAGAGATCTATGACGTGGATAGCAAAATGATTCTGTGAGTTTAATAAGGCAATAGCTGGCCGTCTAGGCCTGGAAAGTTACCTGGGTTTAGAAAGGTAAGTAGAATACTTTCGAAAAGGCGCTTGGTTTTACCAGCGCCTTTTTTAGGTAGGCATTCCATTTTCTTTAATCAAGCCCGGACTTAATATAGATACCTACAATTTCAAAGCACACGTAACGACTTCGGTGAAAAACGTACGGGATTCATGGGCTAAGATAGGTTAGTGCCCTAAAAACCCCTAGACCCCTATAGTAGCTGGCTGGCGTGGACTCTTTAGAATGGAAAAGAGTTGGTAGCTAGCATGAAAGGCTAGCAATGCAGGGATTTAATCAACAGAAGATTTTTGGAAATAACGGAATTTCTGCTCTTACCGTGAATTCTGAAGAAATAGTCAGGTTGATTTTCGCTTTAAGACATCAGCTCAGAGAATAGACTTCTAACCCCTGCTTGGCTCATGTAAGATCAAACTTCTTGCCTCGGAAAGCTTAGGGGCTGCTACTGCTGCTGCCAATAAAAGTCTGACTTATAGTGCTAAAAATAAGGATTAAAATACTTGTAGTTGAGGTACAGTGGGGTACAGCAAAAATGTACTTTTTTCGCTTGCCTGCAGTAGCTTGTTTTACAGGCGTAACCTGCCTGCTGAAGCAGGACCTAACGTGTCATTAAATCCTTACTGCTATGTTGCATTCTGTATCCTGGCTCACTTTCGGTGGGATCGTTGGTGGGGGTCTTTTGCTGTACTATGCCTGGCTTGTCGGCCGAATCTTATGGCCTATCAAAGCCGCTCCACCGCCGGCCCCCGTGGATATTTCACTGCGGGTACAAGCTGTGGATCCGCGCAAAGAAGATGAAAACCTAGAATCTTCATTGGACCCTGACGAGCCCCTGCTGGCTAATGAGCTCGAACTGCAAACGGAGTATTTTGAAACGGTATTAGGGGAGATTTTTTCCTTTCTAGCAAACCAAGCTCCCCAGCAGCTTAGCTCCGAACGCATCCAGTCGTTTCTTTCCACGCTGTTTAGACAATACCCCGAGCTTCAAAAATCTGCTTACCGGATCGGAATCGCCCGTTTGCTGCAAGCGGAATACCAAAAGCGGGGGCTTGTTCCCTTATCTGATGAGGAATTTGAACAGCTCTGGTATTAAACTCTTTTTCACCTTAAATCACAACTATCTATGAAATCTCTCATTAGTAAACGTGGGCTGATTAGCCTTTTAATGAGTACTTTTTTACCTCTTAGTCTCTGGGCTCAGGATGGGAATAGTGGCATTCAGGAGGCCAATACCATGATTCGTGGCTACTTTGAGTCCGGTACCCAGCTTATGTACGCTGTTGGAGCTATTTTGGGCCTGATTGGTGCCATCAAAGTGTTTCAAAAGTGGAACAGTGGCGATAACGATACCAATAAATCAGCAGCGGCCTGGTTTGGTTCCTGCGTTTTCTTAGTGGTAGTGGCCACCGTCATTAAGTCCTTCTTTAGCGTATAGCTACTAGCGTTAGGCGTTTTTATGAACTCGTATACGCTGCACGAACGCATTAACCGGCCCCTTGAATTTGCCGGTCTTCAAGCTCATTACATTAGCTATGGGGCTATAGGGAGCGTAAGTCTGCTGTTGCTTTTTACGCTTCTGTATCTACTAGGTCTGGGGGCACTGCTTTGCCTGGTACTAACGGCGGGCCTGGGCCTGGGTTTATGGCTGAGTGTTAGCCGGCTGAGTAGCCGTTACGGTCCTTATGGGCTGGTCAAGAAAAAGATGTATCAACGATTGCCCCGGGCCATCCGGGTGTATTCGCCTCATGATGTACGTTTAATTAAAGATCCATGGAAAAAAAGCTAACGCAGGCCTTTCCCCTCTGGGCCGTGGAGGATGACTGGCTGATTTCTAGAAAGGGAGATATCACCATCGGCTTTGAATTACAACTTCCTGAGTTATTTACCCTTTCGGCTCCGGAATACACCCAGCTTGAACAAAACTGGATTAAAGCCGTCAAGCTTCTACCCCCGGGCACGATTCTGCACAAACAGGATTTTTTTCTGGAGCGGACCTTTCAAGCCTCCGATCAGGGCTGTCGGAGTTTTCTCCAGCAAAGCAGTGATGCTTTTTTCCAGGGACGCCCTTATCTCCAGCACCGCTGCTACGTGTTTTTAACCCAAATGGCCCGGAGGGCCCAGGTTCTGCCGGGGTATCTGATGCATTCGCTGATTCAGCCGAGTTTTACCGCCCGCTCCAAAGCCGACGAAAAACAAGTCAGAGCCTTTCTCTCGCAAATCCGGCAGTTTAAGCTCGTGCTCGAATCCAATTCGTTTTTACAGCTGCGTCTCATCCAGGGCAGCGAATACGATTCGAGTGCTACAGAGCCGGGAATTCTGCACCGGTATTTGTTTCTGGATTCCTCACCCTCAGTTTTGAAGGATATTCAAATCAAAGAATCCTTGAGAATTGGGAATCAGACCCTAGGAGTATACTCCCTGGCCAATACCAAAGACTGGCCCTCCCAGATCATGTCCAGTAGAAAGCTGGATCGTTATTCCACGGAAAGTTCTGATTTTGTCACGGGTTTTGTCAGCCCTTTAGGCCCCCTGTTGACCTGCTCTCACGTCTATAATCAGTACGTATGCATTGAGGAGGCGGGCCGAATTATTAAGACCCTAGAGCAGAAGCGCTTACGTCTGCAGGCCCTTTCCTCGTATTCCCGGGAAAACCAGCTGTCGCGCGAAAGCATTGATGCCTTTTTGAATGAAGCCTTGGCTAGGGGCAGTCTACCGGTTCGGGCTCATTTTAACCTCATGCTTTGGGGACCTACCCAAGAAAGATTAATGCAGGCCCGGGAGCAAGCTTTTTCCGCCCTGTCGGCAATGAATATCCTAGCCAAAGAAGAAACCCTGGGGGCGGCGCCTTTATTCTGGGCCGGAATACCGGGCAATGCTTCGGATTTACCCGCGGAGGAAACCTTTCTAATGCTAGTAGAACCCGCCGTATGTTTGTTGAATCACGAGGGCAGCAGTCGAAACAATACCCAGCTGCCAGGCGTGCGGCTGGGGGAGCGTTTGACGGGCAAGCCTCTGCAAATTGATTTAAGTGAAGAACCCTACAATCAGGGGCTTATTACCAACTATAATAAGTTCATTTTGGGTCCTTCGGGCAGTGGAAAGTCCTTCTTTACCAATCACCTGATCCGAAGCTATTTTGATCAGGGGGCTCACATTGTCTTAGTCGACGTGGGCCACAGCTATCAAGGGCTGTGTGAAATGCTCAAAGGTTCGTATTTTACCTATGAGGAAAAGGCATCGCTGAGTTTTAATCCTTTTATTCCCAACGATGAGCTCCAGGGCTATGATCTGGAAAAAAGGGAATTTTTAAAGGCCCTTTTGCTTTCCCTTTGGAAAAAAAAGAGAGAGGACCATTCCCAAACCGAGTATTCGGCCTTATCACATGCCCTGTATTCGTATCTGTCCTGGCTCAAAGAGCATCCATATTTTCGCCCCTGCTTTAATTCTTTCTACGAGTTTGTTGCCCTAGACTACAAAGACCCGGCCGCCGATGCCGAAGACAGATTTCTCGACTGGCAGAGCTTTCTCTTTGTGCTCAGACCCTTTTACGAAGGGGGCGAATTTGAGTATCTGTTAAATGCCTCTGAGCAGGTAGATCTTTTGGCCCAGCGCTTTATTGTCTTTGAGCTGCAACGCATTCGGGATCACCCCTTGCTTTTTCCAGTGGTGACGCTCATGATTATGGATGTATTCTGGTCGAAAGTACGCAAACTGGAAGGCGTTCGAAAAATGATCCTGCTGGAAGAAGCCTGGAAATCCATTGCTCAGGAAACGATGGCTACCTACATACAAACCCTCTTTAAAACGCTTCGAAAGCATACGGGCGAAGCCATTGTGGTAACCCAGGAAATCGAAGATATCATTTCAAGCCCCATCGTCAAGCACACCATCATTAATAACTCGGACTGTAAAATCATTCTGGATCAAAGCAAGCAGCAGCATAAGTTTGAGCAGATTCAACAGCTACTGGGTCTGACCCAAAAACAAAAAGCCCAAATACTGTCCTTAAACCGGGCCAATGATCCGTCCCGGCGCTACAAGGAAGTCTTCATTAGTTTAGGCGCGGAGTGGTCGAATGTCTTTCGGGTAGAAACCTCACCGCAGGAATACTGGTGTTATACGTCCAAAGAAAGCGAAAAGCTAAAGCGAGATACCGCTAGCCAGCACTACGGAAGTTTGCAAGCCGGCATCCAGGCACTAGTTGACTCTCAATCCTTTCAGTCATGAGAAAGCGTGTTTTTTTTCTAAGTCTACTGCTAAGTAGCTGGCCCATGGCCTCGGCCCATTCAGCCTTACCCATTGCCGAAATCATCAAGCAGGCAGTCGTTAAGGTCATTAAAGCTGCCGATTTATACATTCAGCGCCAGCAAAGTCAGATTATTCACCTGCAAAATGCGCAAAAAGCCCTAGAAAATGCCATGGCTGAGTTAAAGCTCAAGGAAATTGCTTCCTGGCTTGAGAAGCATCAGAAGCTCTACGAGGAATACTTTCAGGAGCTTGATGAAATCAAACAGGCCATTGCCCGCTATGAGCGCATTACCCACGTGAGTTTTCGCCTGCGCAAGCTTCAGCAGATGTATACCCAGCGCTGGAAGCTCATCGAAAAAGACCAAAGCTTCACCCCAGCCGAACGGCAGTACATGGATCAGGTCTATACGGGTATTTTAAAGAGCAGCTTGGAGTCCATGGACCACATCCTCACCAGTCTTACGCCTTTAAAAGCCCGAATGACGGATGGCGAGCGCTTGAGTCTCATCAACGAAGCGGCGGCAAAAATGGAGCGTTGCTACGGAGACTTTCTACGCTTTAATGAAGAAATTTTTCAACTGCGGGCTTCCCGCTCGCGTTCCCAACGCGAATTAAATCAGCTAAAAACATGGTATGGCGTGCCTTGATTCTTTGGCTGATGGGGGGCCTGATGACTTGGCCGGTTTGCGCTCAGAATACCCAGGAGTTTCTGGAGCAGAAAGCGACCCAGCGCAACTATTTACTCGAACAAATTGCGGCTTACCGCCTTTACGCGGCTTTTCTCAAACAGGGGTATGAAACGGCTCATCAGGGGCTTTCGTCACTGGCCACCTTGCAGGGCAAACAAACCAGCGATCATACTCATCACTTTGAGCTGTATGAGTCGAGTCATGTTTTGTTAGACGTGCTAATCTTGCAAGGCCTTCACCAGCGCACTACACAACTGTTAAGCCAAGCGCGAAAACAGGCCCAGGATCTTCCGGGGGCAACCAGGTCTTCCGGTTTACACCTAATTGCTGGGCTAGAAACGCAGGCTCGTACACCCGCATGGCTTGGGTATTTGCGGGCACCCCTTTATCAGCGCCGAAAGGTCCTTGACCAGCAAATCCACCGGCTTACCCAGCTACAAAGCAGGGCCGCGGCCCTGTTAACTGATTTACAATTTCTTACCCAACAGCGGGCGCAGCAGCGCCAAAGCTTGCAGCGACGCCTTCCCTAATCAAATGCATGAAAAAGCTCCTTTTTTTTCTGTTGTGCTGTAGCAGTCCTTCGGCTTTTGCCCAAAGCGATGAAATTCAGCAATTGGTCTTGAACGTAGAGAAGCTGGCCCAGCTCAAAGAAATCCTTTCGAATCTGGAAAAAAGCTACCGCATTCTCGAAGGAGGCTATCAAACCATTAAAGGACTCTCCGAGGGGAATTTTAAACTTCACCAGGTATTTTTAGACCGCCTCTTAGAGGTGAGTCCTGTGGTTCAGGATTACCAGCGGGTGAAAGTGATTTTAACCCGCCAGCGCCAGATGATCTATGGCCTTGAGCAGTTGCGCAGACAGGCCCTGGGCCCCCTACGAGTGGAAGAATATACCTACCTCGAGGCGGCCTTTAGGCGCCTGTATGAGCAAAGCCTAGCCCATGTGAATAGCTTGACGCTGCTGTTAACGCCCCGGCAGCTTCGCATGAACGATGCCGAACGCCTTTCGGCCATTGATGTCCTCTACGAGCAGTCCGAGCATCAGTATCGGTTCATGCGGCAATTCACTCAGCAAACCAAACTTCTCATTGAAAGCCGCCAGCGGGAAAAAGCCTCCCTGGAAGGTTTGCAACGCTGGTACAGCCACTAAAGCCCTTTCGGTATGTCAAATTTTCATCAGGTCCTTGATCAGATTTACCAGCAAATGCTGCCCCTTTGCAGCGAGCTGATGGGCGTAGGAAGAGCTCTGGGTGGATTTGCGGCCCTTTTTTACATCACCATCCGGGTAGGCAAGCACCTTTCTGCCGCCGAACCCATTGATTTTTTTCCCCTGCTGCGGCCCTTCGCCCTGGGCCTGGCCATTACGCTCTATCCCCAGGTACTGGCCCTGATGAACGGACTGTTAAAGCCTATTACCCAGGCCACCGAGCGCATGGCGCAAGGATCAAATCAGGCTATTGAAAACCTACTCAGGCAAAAACAAAAGGCCTTGGAAAGCTCGCCTTCCTATCAGATGTATTTGGGCCTGGACGGACAAGGGGATCGGCAGCGCTGGTATGAGTACACCCACGGAGACAGCAACTCTGAAGGTTGGCTGGAAAGCGTGGGGCATGACCTGGAATTTGCTATGGCCCGGGCGGCCTATCAGTTTCGCAACTCCATCAAAGAATGGATGAGTCAGGTCCTGGAGCTTTTGTTTGAATCCGCTGCCTTATGCATTAATACCATCCGCACCTTCAATTTGATTGTGCTTTCCATTCTAGGTCCCATTGTATTGGGTTTGTCCATTTTTGATGGTTTTACGGGCAGCTTAACGGCTTGGATTTCACGGTACATTCACGTGTATTTATGGCTTCCCGTAGCCAACATCTTTGGTAGTATCATCGGGAAAATTCAGGAAAACATGCTGCGGCTAGATCTGGATCAAATTGCCCAGCAAGGGGATACCTATTTCAGTAGTACCGATAGCGCCTATCTGATCTTTTTAATCATGGGTATTCTAGGTTATTTCTGCGTGCCTTCCGTAGCCGGCTACGTTGTGCAGGCGGGCCGCTCTTCGGCACTCGTTGAAAAAGTCAACAGCATTGTCACGCTTCCCTTTCATTCCAAATCTTAACTTCTATGTTCAAGCGCATTCAAAACATTGAGTCGTCCTTTCAGACGATCCGGCTTTTTACGCTCTCGGTGAGTCTGGGGAGTATATCGCTCGGTGCGTATGCCGTATTTCAGAGCCGAAAAATCGTTTCAGACGCTCAGCACAAAGTACTCGTGCTGGCTCCCGGTCAGGTCTATGAAAGCTTTCCCGTGAGCCCTTCCCAGCAGCTAGAGATTGAAGCCCGGGATCACATTCGAAATTTTCATCAGTACTTCTTTTGTCTGGATCCCGATGAAAAGCTACTCGAGAATAATCTCAAGCGGGCTCTATATCTGGCCGATAACTCGGCCAAACAAGCCTATGATCTGCTTCGGGAAAAAGGCTATTACGCGGGTCTGGTGGCCGGCAATATTTCCCAGCGTTTACTCATCGATAGTCTACAGCTACAACTCAAGCACGAACCCTTTACGTTTCGATGCGTAGCTACCCAGCACATCATTCGCAGCAGCGGTGTGAATCGCCGCCGGTTAGTGACCCAGGGTAAACTGCGACGGGTCGCGCGCTCGGAGCACAATTCCCACGGATTGCTGATCGAAAGCTGGCAAACCCTAGAGCATACCGACCTAAAGCCATGAAAATCAAATCTTATTTGAAAGATCCTCAAGCCGTAATTGCCGCTTTGCTAGGCCTTACTCTACTGGTTTTGCTGCTTTGGACGGCTTATGATTTATGGAATCCGCAAAATCAGTATTTCTTTTCATCTTTTTAACCTATTCAAGCTCATGCAACTTTCCAGCCTGGAGCGAAAGCAGAAACTTTTACTAGGCTTTCCCCTGCTCATTCTTCCTTTTTTAGGCTTAGCCTTTTACAGCTTGGGGGGGGGCGCGTCCACTGATGTAGCGGCCCTGGATACGACTCATCGGGGGTTAAACTGGCAGTTACCCGCCTTAAAGATGGAGCAATCTTTTGACAAGCTGGCTTTGTATCAAAAGGCGCGGCTCGATTCAATCGAGCGCATCAAAGGCAAAGCGGCTAGCGACAGCACGCTAGAAGCTAAGCCAGGTTTTGCCGGCCCTTCTCAGCAGCAGCAGATGCTGAGAAGTTTAGAGAAACTCGAAGCCTTAACCCAAAAAAAGCCTGCTTACCGCCCCGAACCAGCCTACGATTTTGCTCTCCCCACGTTATCCGTCTCTCCGGCAAGTACTCCTGAAAAAGATCCCCAGCTCGAGCAGCTGCACGCGTTGTTAGATAAGGTACTGGCCGTTCAAAAAGCTCAAACTACTTCTGACACGGGCCGGTCAGAAGCAGGCCCTGTGCAAACCGGATCTGGGCAGGAAGGGAGTGGTTTTTGGGGTCTAAGTCAGACCAATGAAGAAAACCTGGAAGCCCGGCTTACGGCGGTGGTGACTCAAAATCAGATCATCAAGAACGGATCCCTTCTTTCCTTGCAAGTAGCGAAGGTCTCAAATCTTAAGCTCACCCCGGGTCAGCTGATTACCGGGCACGTGAAAATACAGGACCAGCGGCTATTCATTGAAATCCGGGAGCCGGGCTATACCCTCCAGGCCTACGAGCAGGAGGCAGTAAGGGGACTCTCCATTGACTTGCCAACTAAGCCCACTTCGCTATTGAATCCAGCTAGTCGGTTAAGCCAGCAGTTAATGATGGCAGCTGTCGAGCCAGGCTTGCCGGCTCAGTTGGCTCAAACCGGACTGGAAACGGCCCGCAGTCTGCTGCGTTCGACCCCGCCAGGCTTACGCCTAGATAAGGGCCATCAACTCTTTTTTAAAGTCTCACCTAATCCTTGAAACTCATGAAAGCCTTCCTGTTTGTTAGTATGCTCTGGGCGGGTAGTCTGCAAGCTCAGACCCTTCTCAAGCCCATCGATTTATTTATTACCACGCATAAAACCACGCATATAGTGTTTTCTTCGCCCATCATTAGTGCCGACCGGGGAAGCCAGGCCATTTTAATTCAGAAAGTACAAGCGGCCGAAAATCTTCTGCAAATCAAAGCAGCCCAGGCCCACTTCGAACCCACTAATCTTACCGTTCTCACGGCCGATGGCTGTTTGCATAGCTTTGATATACACTTTCAGGACCATCCCCAAAAGCTAATGATTCCCATTGGGGATTCAATTGCTATCCATTGGTCGGGCATTAACAAATTTCAGGTGCAGAAGCTAGCCCGGCAACTTGCTTGGCAAAAAGGTGATCTAGGGCGGCCCCGCCAGCAAAAAAACGGTCAGCGCTTACGGCTGACTGGTCTTTACCAAAGTAAAAAAGTCTTGTATGTAAAGCTTGAATGGAGCCCTGAGACTGCCCTAGGCCCGTGTCAACTGCATTACTGGGCGCGCCGCTCGTCCCGAAAAACGATTGCCCAGCACTTAAGTGTCCTTGCCTTGGTGCCACCTGAGCTGCACCGGCTGACGGCCCGGAAAGCCTGCGGAGTTCTGGCTTTTGAGCGTTCGCAGATTCCATCTGATGAGCCCTTGCGCCTAGAGGTGCAGGTAGGAAATCAAAATTTTGAATTGAGCCTTTCCCGAAAGCGGCTTTTAAAAGCCCGCCTGGTCACTGAAGGATAACGAGGGTTGCCTTTAATCAATACGTATAGTGAGTATCGTCTTTTTTAGAAGGTAATCTCTATGGTTATGAAAAGCAGCCTTGAAAAAGAGATAAAAAGCTTTAATCGTACCCAGAAGCGTCTGCAGAAGCTGTTGGGACCCTCTGCTTTTTCATCGAAAGAATACGCCCAAGAAAAACTTCGTTTTCTAAGGCAACTCCGCCAGCAGTACCATAAGGGAGCCGATGGCCTAGTGATGGCTTTGCTAAGAAGCGAAGAAAGAGGCCTTGAAAAGCTACTTTACCCCAACCGGATCATTCGGCTCTTAAGACGGATAGCCCGAAAGATAACGGAATCGCCACGGCCTGCCGAATCCGGTGCCCCGGCGGCTTCAAAACTAGAGAAAATTCCTTTTTCTCAGCCTCTGTCTTCCCGGGAGCGTTTGGAAGTAGAAATTTATTTTCAGCCGAGTGCGCACCGAGCCGGGAAAATTCAGGCTTACCGGGCTCGCTTGCTGAAGGCCGGAAGGCCCGAAGTCTCCTTTACGTTTAAACGCGGAAAAGCACTCATAGCCCCCCGGGTATTATCTAATTTACTCCGTGGAAGGCCCGTTCAGTTAGAGGCCAAAGGCCCGTGGTTTCAACTAGAGATCAGGCAACAACAAGCGCAGCTTCGCGGCTTTACCCCGAGCTTTGACTTAAAAAAAAGCCTTCAGGCCCTTCCCCTGAAGGAAAATGAGAATCCCCAGCTACAAAAGCAGTTACTCGAGAAGCTACGCCGGGGCGAAAGGCCTTGGGTGCAAATGGGAGCCGAACGCGCGTATTTGGAAGTAGATCCTCAGTTTAAGCTTCTTCACTTGGTTCCTCAGCAGAAAGCTTCTTGCCTAAACCCTCAAACCACCGTTAAACCCGCCCGCAAACGATCCATTCGCCGCTCCGGGCCCCGTCTATCCTAAGGTTATGCACGACAATAAACGATCCAAATCCCTGACCATCTGGTTAACTTCTAAAGAATTTGAACAGATTCAAACTCAAGTCCTCACCAGCAATTGCCGACATTTGAGTATCTACGCCCGGCAGGTATTACTCTTGCAACCCGTAACCTTTTTCTATCGCAATGCTTCCCTGGATGCCCTCATGGAAGAACTTTCAGTGTTGAAACCCCGGCTTGATTGGCTGCTTGCTACGTTAGAGAAGGGTCATTATCCCCTTCAGCCAGCCTTAGAGGATACCCTGAATCGTCTGGAACATCTTCTCCTCAAAATCGCCGATGAATGGTTGCAGTAATGCACGCGATTAAAAGCGCCAAGGCCGCGCTTCGCTATAACGAAACCAAAGTAAAGAAGGGAGAAGCTCAACTCATCAGCGCGGGTTATTATCTAAAGAACGCCGAGCAACTAAGTAAAGCTCAGAAACTAGCCCGTCTCTACCAGAGAGCTGCTCTGAATTTGCGTACGGTCCATCCCTTCACGCACTTGTCGCTGAATTTTCATCCGTCCGAACAAATTCCCCTCGAGACGCTCAAGCAGATTGCCGAGCATTACCTCAAAAGGATTGGCTACCACCAACAACCCTACCTGGTGTATCAGCATTGGGACGCAGCTCACCCGCATTTGCACGTGCTTTCAACCTGCATTAAAAGTAGCGGTGAGCGCATTGATGTAGGCCCGAGCCTGATTAAAAGGGCCAGTGAGCAAACCGAGCAGCAGTTTAATCTGCGTCCGGCCCAAAGCTCTAGCCGGCGGGTATTGTCTGGACAAGCCCTGCGGGCTGAATATGCCAAAAGACCCACGCTCGAAGCCCTTGACGAAGTAGTCTCCCAGGTACTGCCGCGGTATAGTTTCACGAGTGAATCAGAAATGAATGCCCTGCTTTCCCTCTACGGGGTTCGTCTGTCCATTCACCGCAGCAAGGGTAGAAAAAAAAGCCTGCGCTACCAAATGATTTCGGCTGAGGGCAGGCCCCAGGGCGTTCCCATTAAAGCCTTCGATTTAACCCTTAATCCCAACCGGATGTATCTACGCAAGCAGTATAGCTTTCACGCCCTGCAGCGAAAACACCAGTCTTTGCAACCTTTACTCAGCCGCCTAAGTGGATGCATGCATCCGGCCCGGTCTCTGGCTGATTTTGTGGCCGCACTTGCCTGTCAAGCCCTGCAGGTAGTCTGGGAATCCAGGTCTCAAAGCTTGGTCTACATTGACCATCAGGGTAAAGGAGTCTTTTCAGCGGCGAGTCTGGGCTTGTCTTGGCAAGCTCCTGGCTTGCAGGCTCGCTTTGAGATTTCCCTGGTTCAACTTAAAGAGCAGTTAAACCCTTCTCAGCAGTCCTTGCGCAGGTTAGGCCCCCGGCGTCAATCCGTTTCTTTTCACCTATAAACCTTTCTAGGTATGGCTACCGGAGAAAATAACCAAGCGTTTTTGAAAATCACGGATATGACCCGGGCCCTGAGCTTAGCTTTACTGGCCCTGCATCTGTATTATTACGGCTATGCGTACTTTGCCAGTCAAAGACTTACCTGGGGAATCTTGGATGAACTGCTGCTTCGATGTAGCCAGACGGGACTCTTTAACCATGCTTGGTATTCCAAAGGCTGGGCTCTGTTGCTACTTTCGATTTCCCTACTGGCCATCAAAGGCCGTAAAGAGCCCGGCTTTACACCCTTGAAGACGGGCCTTCTGCTGGTGATGGGATTGATTCTCTACTGGGCGAGTGCGTTTATCTTTTACAGCAAGCTAAGCCCGCCTCGGCAGTGGGAAGGCTATATGATCCTTACGCTGACGGGCTTTATGGTTTACTTGATGGCAGGAACGTATCTCTCAAGAATTATTCAGAAGCGTTTTCGTTGGGATAATCCCTTCAATGATGAAAACGAAACCTTTCCTCAGCAGTCCCGCAAAATGACCAATGCCTACTCCATTAATTTGCCGGCAGCCTACTCCTATAAAGGACGTAAACGTTCCAGCTGGATCAACATCATTAATCCCTTTCGTGGGCTTTTGGTGCTGGGAACGCCCGGGGCTGGAAAATCGTACTTTGTCATCCGGCACATCATTACCCAGCACCTAAACAAGGGCTTTACGATGTTTGTCTATGATTTCAAATACGATGATCTAACGCGCATTGCTTATAATACGTACTTAGATACACTCCAAAGCAGGGGTGGGTTCTTAGCGGCCCAGGAGCGTATTCGGCCTTCGTTTTACGTTATTAACTTTGACGATCTTTCCCGTTCTCATCGCTGTAATCCCCTGCAGGGAATTATCGATAAAGACCAAGCGGTGGAAGCAGCCAAGACCATCCTGCTGGGTTTGAACCGGGAATGGATCAAACGGCAAGGGGATTTTTTCGTAGAGTCCGCCGTCAATTTTTTGGCGGCTATTATCTTCTTTCTTGCTCGTTACCAGGGCGGGAAATACTGTTCCTTACCCCATGCCATTGAACTCTTGCAGACTGATTATGACCGATTACTGAGCATTCTAAGGGTTGAAACGGAAAACGAAGCACTCATCAATGCTTTTGTGAATGCCTACCTGCACGGAGCTATGGAACAGCTCGAAGGGCAAATGGCCTCCCCGAAGATAGCGCTGGGCCGGATTTCCTCGGCGCGGCTTTATTATGTTCTTTCGGGCCAAGACTTTCAACTCGATGTGAATAATCCCCAGGAGCCTAAGATTGTTTGTCTGGGCAGTAATCCGCAAAAATCTCAGGTGTACGGAGCCGTCTTATCGCTTTACGCCAACCGCCTCTTTAAAGACATCAACCAGCCGAATAAGCTTCCCTGTAGTCTGATTTTTGATGAATTTCCTACCCTATACCTGCGGGGAATGGATCAACTGATGGCTACATCCCGGTCCAATAAAGTCGCTACGACGCTGGGACTTCAGGATCTAACTCAGTTGCGTAAAGAATACGGTCGGGAAGAAGCGGACGTTATGATGAATCTAGCCGGTAACATCATTTCGGGGCAGGTAACGGGAGATACAGCTAAGTATCTTTCCGAACGGATTGGTAAAATTCTTCAACTGCGTCCGAGCTACTCCATCAATAGCTCAGATACCTCCCATAGTTATGCCCGCCAATTGGAATTAGCTTTGCCCGTGTCGCGTATTTCCACGCTTTCTTCGGGAGAATTCGTGGGTTATGTAGCCGATGATCCCCAGCAGCGTATTGTCTTAAAAGCTTTTCACGCGGAGATAAAAAACAATCATCAGGCCATTGCCAAGCAGCAGAACAACTACCAGCCGCTTCCCCTGATTAGAGAAGTAACCCATGAAATGGTAGAAAAAAACTATGAGCTCATTCGCCAGCAAGCCCGGCAAATCATTGATATCACCCTTGACCGCATGTACCGCGATCCGGCTTTATCGCACCTGATTGTTTGTAAATACAAGCCCGATGACTAAGTCTTAGATAGGAAAGCAGGAGTTTTTTACCGGATTCGATCTTCAAGCCATAGAGTAGAGTGCCTAACGCTAATACCAAACAATAAACCACTTAGAGGGCAAGGCAAAGGACTCAAGGGCCTATACTTGCTGGCACCGTCAGGATCAACGGGTACGATAAGTAGGGGTGGGTGACTTGAGGTAAATCGATCTTTAGCAAGGCTCGCATTATTAGTTTAGAGCATTGATTTGCTCCCGTTGGATTAAGACTTTGCTGGCATGGAGGGCTTAAAGGGCCCCGTTGCCCCTCTGGCTTTAAACGAGTAAATTCACTGCCGTCAAGGAATCGCTTAAGAAAGGTTTTTTCAAGAAAAGCCAAGCCACAAAATATCCCAGCGTTGGTCAACAGCTCTGGTCCGAACCCGAGCTTTAGGGGCTGCCCCAGCCCCTAAAGCTCACAGAAAAGAGTGTTTTCTGGATGACTTTTACAATAAGGGTTGTAGGATTGCTTTTAGAAAGCAAAAAGATTAGAACTGTCTCTCAAAGTGCTCTTCTACTAACTCAATAAACATTTCGGGCCGCAGGGGTTTATGCAGGAAGTTGACGATCTGATTGTCGAGTCTGGCCCGCTCTTCATCGTCGGGGTTCAGGGAAGTCGTGAGCATGGTCACAATGACCTTCACTTTAAAACGGTCCTCAAGGGCATGATAGGCCTTCATGAAATCCCAGCCACTCAGACCGGGCATGTTAATATCGAGCAGGATGATGCCCGGTTTAGCCTGGGAAGAATCTTCCTGCTCAGTAAGAAAGGCCAGCGCATCGGTTACATTGGAAACGGCCGTCACGACCACGTCTACACCCGAGCGTTCAATGGCTTTGGTATGAATGAGATTGGTAAAACGGTCATCATCGACGAGTAGGACGCCGTGTAAATCCTGGTATTTTTTCATAAAACTAGAGACTTAGAAAAGGAAGGGTAATGAGAAACGTACTGCCCCGGCCGGGTTCGGACTCGACCGAAATATCCCCGCCGTGCATTTCAACAATTTTTTTGCAGTGAGCCAGTCCAATGCCGTTGCCTTCGTAGGCTTCGCGTTCGTGGAGCCGCTGAAAGATCAGGAAGATTTTCTCTTTGAACTCCGGAGCAATGCCGATGCCGTTGTCGGAAATGCGGAAGCACCAGCTCGTGGCCTGCCGCTCGGCCCGCACCTGGATTTGGGGAGCGATGCCGGGTTTGCGGAATTTAAGAGCGTTGCTGAGAAGGTTCTGAAAAAGCTGGTTCAGCTCCGTTTCGTAGCCCACCAGCGTGGGTAAAGGCTCCACGTGAATGGTGGCCTGAGCGTTTTTAATGGAAACCGACAGATCGCTCTGGATGCTCTCCAGCAGGGCCTGACAATCGACTTCTTTGAGCTCGATCTGCTGGCCCAGACGGGAGTAATCCAGCAGACATCGAATCAGATTCCGCATGCGGCTGGCTCCCTGGGTAATCACGTCAAAGTACATTCCGGCCGTTTCGTCAAAAAGAGGACCGTATTCGTACTGAAGGAGTTCCACGAAATTCGTCAGATTCAGCAGCGGTTCCTGCAAATCGTGGGAAGCGATGTAGACAAACTGCTCGAGTTCTTTGTTTTTCCGCTCAATCTGCTGGGCGTGCTGACGGATCGTTTTTTCCGCCAGCCGTTGCTGGGTGAGATCCCGGGTGATTTTGGCAAACCCGATGGTAGCTCCCTGCTCGTCGTGAATGGCAGTCATGGTCACCGAACCCCAGAACATGGATTGATCCTTCTTGACCCGCCAGCCTTCGCGGTTGATGGTTCCTTTCGCCGCCGCTTCCCGCAGGATCTCGCCGGGAGTATCCATGAGGCAATCCGCCGCTGAGTAAAAAATCCGGAAGTTTTTGCCGATGACTTCCTCTGCAGAATAGCCCTTGATTCGTTGTGCCCCTTTGTTCCAGGACTCGATGTTGCCTGACTGGTCCAGCAGGAGAATGGCGTAGTCTTCTACTTCTTCCATCATCTGTAGAAGCCGCAGTTTAATGTGATCGGACTGAAGAGCGTCTCCAGCGGTGTTGGGAGTGGTCATTAGATTATCAATAACTTCTACTGGACAAAATCTGGCAGATTCCTGATTCCCGTCAGGGGCTGTAGAAACCTGCCAGGTCACCAAAGCTGTTCAAAAGGGGGCGATAAAACGTATGATGAAAAGAAATCGTCTTTTCAGGCATCCGGACTGCTTTTGCTTAGGGCCATAAGAAGAAAGTGCCGGAGGGTGATAGTACTACAAAAAAGTCAATTTTTTAATAAAAAGCCTAGAATTACTCAAGGAAACCGGGTTAGAATTCCTAGCCCAAATCCTGGAGTGATCCACTTATACAACTCAATTTCTTTTTAATGGTTTGATAAAAAATGTTGATTATGAGAATAGTAATCTTGATGAGTCGATGGGAGAGGCCAGCGGATCCTGAGGGGAAAAGGCCGGATGGATTGACGCGAAAGCCCCCGGCCTGATAGCCGGGGGCTTTCGCGTCAATCCATCAATCCATCCGAAGATTCGTTTAATTCTGAGTCTGTCTGGTGTACTCCGAAGGGGTGAGCTGATACAGATCCCTGAAGCATTTGGTAAAATACGCCGGACTCTCAAAACCAACCCGGTAGGCGGTCTGAGAGCTGTTGAGGCCCTGTTCCAGAAAGGAGGTGGCCCGTTTCAGCCGGTAATTCCGGATGACTTCGCTGACGGGAAGTCCCGTGAGGGCCTTGATTTTCCGGTGCAGACTGACCCGGCTCATGCCCACGAGCTGAGCCAGTTCCTCCACGCCCAGACTTGAATCATCAAGTTTTTCTTCCAGCAAGGTGTAACACTTGGTCAGGAACGGATCTTCCGGGGCTACCGGAGCATCCATCTGCGTAAGGCCCAGCAACGCGTGCTGCTGAATGAGTTTTTGCTGCTCGAGCAGGTTACGGATCTTGAGTTGCAGCTCCTGGAGGTGAAAGGGCTTGGAAAGGTAGGCGTTGGCTCCGTAACTCAGCCCTTCAATGCGGCTTTCGTAGCCGGACTTGGCCGTCAGCATGATGACGGGAATGTGATTGGTCTGCTCGTCCTGTTTAAGGGCTTTACACATCTCCAGTCCGTTTAATACCGGCATCATGACGTCCGTGATGATCAAATCGGGTCCCAGGGCGTAGGCCTGTTTGAGCCCTTCCGCACCGTTGGTAGCCCAGCTTACCTGATACGACTGCCGCAGGCTATCCATGGTGAATTCCGCCAGCTCCGCGTTGTCTTCCACCAGCAGCAGGTGGGGCAGCGACCCGTTTTGCTGTGGAGTCGGGGGAATGGCTTCGGTATTTACGCGTTGGTAAGGAAGATAGATTACAAAGGTAGTGCCCTGATGAACGACGCTGTGGACGTGAATTTTTCCGCCCTGTAGGTCGACGAGTTCTTTCACCAGCGAAAGCCCGATGCCCGTTCCCTGAGCGTAGTGGCTTTCATCAACCTGATAAAAGCGGTCAAAAATGTGCGGCAGGGCCTCGGCAGGAATGCCGATGGCGGTGTCCTGCACGCTCAGATAAATGCCTTCCTGGTGGGTGGACCAGTCTTCGGGCACCGGCAGGGGAGGGTGCAGGGAAACCCGAAGCCGGATCTGATCTCCCTCCCTGGAAAACTTCAGGGCGTTGGATAGGAGGTTATAGGCAATTCGCTCGAGCTTATCGACATCCAGCCAGTACAGACCCGGCAGGAGTTCGCAGGAGGTCAGGATGCGGATGTGTTTACGTTCCGCTTCGGGCTGGAAAGATTCGGCCAGTTGCTGGATGATGTCACTGACGTGGCCACTGACCAGCGAAGGCTGCATCAGCCCGGATTCTACTTTGGCCAGATCCATGAGCTGGTTAATGAGCCGGAGCAGCTGCTGGGCATTGCGTTCAATGCTGGCAATCCAGCGTTGCTGATGCGGGGCTTCGATTTCCTGCCGGAGGCGTTCGGCCGGCGTCAGAATCAGCGTCAGCGGCGTTCGGAATTCGTGGGTAATGTTCGAGAAAAAGCGGGTTTTCAGCTCATCGATCATCCGTAGCTGACTGGCTTCTTTTTCCTTCAAGGCAATGGCCTGCTGATACCGTTCCTGATGGATGCGGTAGCGGATGTAAGCCCAGATTAACCCGATTCCCAGCAACAGGTAGGCACTGTAGGCCCACCAAGTCCGGTAAAAGGGTGGTTCAATGTTGAGTAGAAGCCGATACACGTGCGGGCTCCACTGACCGCTGGTATTGGTTACGCTGACTTCAAAAACGTACCGTCCGGGGGGTAACTTGGTGTAATGAGCCAGCGAGGTGTGGCCCGTGTAGTTCCAGTCTTCGTCGTAACCCCGCAGCTGGTAGCGGTAGTTGAGCTTGCGGGGCTGGTTGTACTGCAGGCCCGAAAAATCCAGCATCAGCGAGTTCTGGTCATAGGGGAGCCGAAGTTCCTTCAGGCTGGAGAGGCCTTGAGCAAAGGGGGTTTGCTCCAGAGGAATGTTATTGATGCTAAGTCCAGTAAGAGCGGCCTGGGGCTGGAAACGGTCCACGAAGTTTTTCGTGGGTGTAAAGAGGGTCCAGCCTTCAATGCCGCCAAAGGCAAGCTGGCCATCGGGCAGACGTACACAGTGAAAGCGGTTGAACTCTTCGCCGGGCAAACCGTCGGAGGCCCGAAACACCCGCATGCGGTGCGTTTGGGGGTGAAACTGGCAAAGGCCTTTGTTGGTAGCCAGCCAGAGGTTTCCTGAGGAGTCGGGTAAGATGGAGTAAATCGTATTATCGGGAAGACCCTGTTCCTGAGTGAATATCTCACTGCGGCGGGTGCTTTTATGAAAACAGATCAGCCCGTCGTAGCTGCCTATCCACAGAATATCGGGCCGGTGGGGATCCGTAACGAGACTGATGAGCTGATTGGTGGGCAGGGTGCGGGGACTGTTCTCGTAGGTAAGGTATTGGGTCTGATGCGTGCGGCGATCAATGATGAGCAACCCGTTGTACTCGGTGGTAAGGTAAAAATGATGCTCATCCACGGCAAAGTCAACCGGATTAACGGGCTGAAACTTGTCTTTATCCCGGAGGGAACCGAAAAAAGCGGAAGCAGAAAATTCGGTTTTCCACTGCCGGGTCTGGGCATTGAAGGAAGCCAGGTAGCCGTCCTGCCCCATGGTATAAAGCTGTCCCTGAGCATCAAAGCTCAGACCCCGAATGCCCTGATAGAGGAAGTTATGAACGACTAACTCAGGCGGCGAGGGGATCAGCACGAAACGACGCTGCTTTTCATCAAAGTAACCCAACTGCTTCCACAGGGCCAGCCAAAGCCGATTCTGAGCATCGTACCGGGACCGGACGGTATAGCTTGATAGTTGATAATCAGGATGGTTTCGCGGCCAGCCGAAGGTTTGAGCCAGCGAGAAGCCGTACTGTTTCTGAAAAAGATCTTCGTGAAACGAATAGGTATTTTCAAAGCTCTGGAAATAGGGAGCGTCCAGGTCAATCTGGTGAATCCCCGCTGCATTGGTGCCCAGCCAGATCAGGCCCGAGCGGTCGACCAGAAAGCTGCAGGCTTCTTTCAGGTTGTCCAGGGAGGTTTCGCCCACCAGACGAATGCCCTGCCGATCCGAATACTGATAGACACTGCCTTTGATTTCCCAGTACTCTTTGCCATCGGGCCCCCGGCGAATCCAGCGGATGGAAAGATCGTCGTTCTTTAGAAAAGGAACCTGCCGAAAGCGGTGACGCCCGGGATGATAGAAGATGAGTTTATGGGCATCACTGAACATGATTTCGCCGTTGGGGCGTTCCAGCATGGAAATGATGTCGGTAAACATGGCCTGGCTCGAACCAAACTCCAGGGGAAAGGGCAGGGGAATGTGCTGATACCGGCCCGTCTTCGGATCGATGGTGCCCAGCCCTTTCATGCTCATAACCCAGACGCGGTGGTGACGGTCTTCCATCACGCCCCGGAGGGTATCACTGGCCAGCCCGTGCGTGCGGCGGGTAAAATGAGTGGATTTCTGTTGCTGACGGTCGTAATAATACAGGCCGTTTTGCCGCTCAATGCCCCAGACGTTGCTTTGATGGTCAATCATCAGTCCCTGACTGACAAAATAACGGGGCGTTTTCAAAAAGACGGGTTCCTGAGAAACGTGAGTGATCTGCTCGGTTTCGGGATTGAAGAGATCCAGGGCCGGGCCCTCGTACTGAACCCAGATCTGATTCCGGTCGTCGGGAATCAAATACGAGATGACGTTGGACTGCAGGCTCGTCGAGTCGTTTTTGTGATGCTGGAAGACTTTGAAATGACTGCCGTCGTAGCGGGCCAGCCCATTGCGGGTTCCTGCCCAGACAAAGCCGGTACGGTCCTGAACCAACCCCGAAACAAAGGCCTGAGGAAGTCCATCCCGGGGAGTAATGATGCGTTTGGGACGGTGAATACGGGAAGGAGACTGTCCGTAGATTATCCACGGAACGAATACAATCAACCTCAGCCACTGGCGGAAGCTACGGGTTAATAGGGGCATGGGCAAATAAAGCAATTGGGGCGGTGGCGAACCTTTGAACAATATTACAATGCGATTGACCAAGAATCCGATTCATAAGGCAGAATTTACCGGAAAAGGCTACGAAAATACGATATGTTAAGATGACTTCCGAAGCCGGCCCGGCCCGGGAAATTTTCATGGCGAAAGAGCAAACGAAAAAAAGACCTGGTTTGACCGATGAACTTTTTGGTAATCAAAGCATTAAAGGGCGAAAGTGAGGGCTTTAGGCGGGTATTTCCGGTCTGCTATCTGCCTGAATGCTACTTATGAAGAGTGAAACCTAAGGTAAATTTTATAGGCTAGCATAGTAATTTTTCAGTTAACTTACTACTGATTACATAAGTAGTTAACCAGCCTTCTTGGCAAACCCCGATCGTATGTCATCCTCGAATGAAACCATATTAGCCCAACCCCCTCAGACGCTGACCGGGCTCAAACAAGGCTCTACCTCCAAAGTAGCGGCGGGCCTCAAGGCAGTTATTCAGTCCATGGAATTTGCCTGGAGCGAAGGCGGAGTGGGCCGGGGGACCCAGGCTCTGCTCAAGCTGAATCAGAAGGACGGGTTCGATTGTTCTTCGTGTGCCTGGCCCGATCCCGACGGGCACCGCTCGATTGCAGAATTTTGCGAAAATGGAGCCAAAGCCACCGCTTCGGATGCCGATACCCGCCGGGCCGATCCCGAATTTTTTGCCCGCCACAGTCTCGCTCAGTTATCGCTCATGACCGATCGGGACCTGAACAATGCGGGGCGGCTCACGCATCCCCTGATTAAGAAGCCGGGGGCTTCGCATTACACTGCCGTATCCTGGCTGGAGGCTTTTACACTCATCGGGGAGCAGCTCAATCGTCTGGCTTCTCCGGACGAGGCCCTGTTTTATACCTCGGGCAAAGTCCCCAACGAACCCGCCTTCCTCTATCAGCTGTTTGCCCGGCAGTTTGGGACCAATAACCTTCCCGACTGCTCGAACATGTGCCACGAAAGCAGCACCTCGGCTCTGTCCCCAACGCTTGGGCTGGGGAAGGGCTCGGTAACGCTGCACGATCTTCACGAAGCGGAGGTCATCATCATCATGGGGCAGAATCCGGGCACGAACCACCCCCGCATGCTGACCGCCCTGCAGATTGCCAAGAAGAAAGGGGCTAAAATTATTGCCATCAATCCTCTGCACGAAACGGGGCTGGATCACTTCAAAAATCCGCAGGATTTCATGAATCCCCTCAAAGCCGTGGGCACGCTGCTGGGCAAAGGAACGCCCGTGGCGGATGTGTTTCTACAGGTGAAAATCAACGGAGACATGGCCGTTTTGAAGGGCATCATCAAGCACCTGCTGGTGCTTGAAAATCAGCATCCGGGAAAAGTGATTGATCAAGCCTTTATTGAAGAGTTTACGGCCGGGTATGCTGATTTTCTGGCCTCCACTCAAAACGACGACTGGGCGGAAATCGAAGCCCTGAGCGGGCTGAGCCGTTCAGAAATTGAGACCGCCGCCGAAGTGCTGGCCTTCAAAGATAAAATAGTGACCTGCTGGGCGATGGGCATTACCCAGCACACCAACGGCGTGGATACTATTAAGGAAATTGTGAATCTGCACCTGCTGAAGGGAGCGATTGGTAAAAAAGGAGCCGGCACCTGTCCGGTACGGGGGCATTCCAACGTGCAGGGCGACCGGACGATGGGCATCTGGGAACGTCCCGAAGAGAAATTCCTGGATGCCCTGCAAAACGAATTTCACTTTAATCCGCCCCGCGAGCATGGCCTCGATGTCGTCAAAGGCCTAAAAGCCATGCACCAGGGAAAGCTCAAGGTCTTGGTTAGCCTGGGCGGAAATCTGCTTTCGGCGGCTTCGGATACGGAATTTGTGGCCGAGGCTCTTCGCAAACTCAGTCTGAGCGTGTACGTGAGTACCAAACTCAACCGGGGACACCTGACTACGGGGGAAACGGCCCTGATTCTGCCCTGTTACGCTCACCTGGATAAGGACATGCAACGCTCGGGCCAGCAGTTTACCTCCTGCGAAAATTCCATGGGTGTGGTCAGTCAAAGCAAAGGAGCCCTGGATCCGCTGGAAGGAGAAATGCTCAGCGAAGTGGCCATTATCTCGGGTATGGCTCTGGCTACGCTGGGCGAAAAATCCCCCGTGGACTGGGTAGGGTTTACCGAGAACTACGATACCATCCGGGATTCGGTGGCACGGGTCGTGCCCGGCTTTGAAAACTTCAATGAACGCATTCGCAAACCCGGCGGTTTTTACCTGCCCAATGGCCCCAGAAACCGGAAGTTTTCGACGAAAAACGGCCGGGCGAATTTCTCCGTTACTTCGCTGGAGCCTCATCAGCTAACGGAAGACCAATTGGTGCTGATGACCATTCGCAGCCACGATCAGTTCAATACCACGGTCTATGATTATAACGACCGCTACCGGGGCGTGTTCGGGGAGCGGCGGGTTATTTTCATGAATGAAGCCGATATGCAGAGGCGTAATATCAAGCCCCGACAGCTGGTGAACCTTACCAGTTATTTTCAGGGGCAGAAGCGGCGACTGGAGAATTTCATTGCGTTGCCCTACGATATTCCCCGGGGGAACACCGCCGCCTATTATCCCGAGGCGAATCCGCTGATCTCGATGGATAGTGTCGCCCGGGAAAGTAATACGCCCACCTCCAAATTTGTCATTGTGACGGTGGAAACAGCTTCATAGAAATGAAAAGAGTCGCCGGAAGCCCCGGCGACTCTTTTCATTTTAGAAAAAAGGTCCATCTTTAACCCTCGCTTACGATCGAAGGTTTATGCACATCAAACGCGTCATTTTTGTAGCCCTGTTACTGGTTAGCAGCTTTTGTTCCGCTCAGCAGGGACTTCTGCGGGAAAGTCTGAGTCTTCCCAGTAAAATTCTGGGGCGGGAGGTCCGCTACAGTATTCTTTTACCGGCGGAGTATGAGGCTACCAATCGAAAATATCCCGTACTCTACCTCCTGCATGGATTTGGCGACGACGAAACGGCCTGGACTCAGCGGGGGGAGGTCGAAAAGATTGCGGCCGCTTCCGTGGCCGGGCCGATGATTATTGTCATGCCTGACGCCGGTAAGACCTGGTACATGAATAGCTCGGATGGCAACATCCGTTACGAAGATTTCTTTGTGAATGAATTGATCGCCCACATCGACTCCAGCTACCGAACCCGAAGTCAGAAAGGCTTCCGGGCCATTGCCGGGCTGTCCATGGGTGGATACGGCAGCCTGCTGCTGGCCCTGAAACATCCCGAACTTTTTGCCGCCGCGGCTCCTTTGAGTGCCGCCGTTTTCACCGACGAAGAAATGATAACTATGAAGCCGGAAGATTTCAAACGACGTTTTTCGCTCATGATGCCCGAAACGCTTACCGGGAAAGATCGCCTGAAACCGTATCAGCATTCTTCGGTATTTACGCTCGTGCGCACGAAGCCCTTAGCTTCGCTAAGCTCCCTTCGCTGGTACATCGACTGCGGGGATGACGATCATTTGATTCGGGCGAATATGGCTCTGCACTCCGCCTTGCTGGATCAGAACGTGAGTCATGAATTCAGGGTGTACGACGGCGGGCATACCTGGACCTACTGGCGGAAAGCCCTGCCCAAGGTGCTCGATTTTGTGGGGAAAAGCTTTCATTAATAACCGCCTGAAATGGCTACGGTCTTGAAACGAATGATCCTCTTGCTGGCTTTTCTGGGCCTGAACCTGACGGGCTACCCTCAGCATTTTAAGGTGCTGGCCTTTTATACGGCTCGGGAAGATGCGGCTCACCTTAGTTTTGTTCAGGAAGCCCACCGGTATTTTGCCGCCCTTTCTCAGGAGCTGGGCTTTCGCTACGATTCTACCTCCAACTGGGACCGGCTTTCCGCCGATGGCATCAGGGATTATCAGGTGCTCATTTTTCTGGATACCCGGCCCGAAGCAATGGCTCAGCGGAAAGCCTTCGAAGCGTACATGGAACAGGGGGGCGGTTTTCTGGGCTTCCACTTTTCAGCTTTTGCCCTGACGCCGTCGAAATATCCCCAGAACTGGGACTGGTATCACAACCAACTACTGGGATCGGGTGAATACAAGGGGAATACCTGGCGGCCTACGGCGGCCGTGCTACGGGTAGAAAACCCTCAGCATCCGGCCACCAGAAATCTGCCTGAAACCTTTACTTCCGCTCCCAATGAATGGTACAGCTGGCAGAATGATCTTCGGAAAAATCCGGCGATTCAGGTGCTGCTTTCCATTGATTCATCCAGCTTCCCGGTGGGAACGGGCCCCAAGCCCCACGAAATCTGGCACCGGGGCGATTACCCCGTGGTGTGGACCCACCGTCACTACCGCATGCTGTACGTAAACATGGGTCATAACGACATGGATTATGAACACCAGCCCGCCCGCGAAGTATCGTTTACTTTTCAGAATCAACTTCAGAATCAACTCATCCGGGACGGACTGATGTGGCTGGGAAAACAGGCCGGTAACTAGAGCCTGAACTGAATTCCGCCGGTCAGACCCAGACTCAGGCCGTGGGTCTGGCGTGCCCCCACTTTTTCCCAGAGCTTCAGGCCGGAAACCGAGAAGCCATCTTCGTTTTCAAAGTTGATCTGATTCAGGGAAGGTCCGGCAAAGATTTCCCAGCGGTTCTGGAATTTAAGACTCGGCAGTACCCGAATGGCGTAGCGATAGTAATCCCGTTTGTTGAAATTACTAACCCATAAACTGGCCACTTCCAGCTTTAAACGAAAGGCAGGGCCGTCGAGTAAATGAGCTCCCAAACCGCCTTCCACCGCGGGCAGGGGCGTGGTCCGAAAATGATACCCCAGTCCTAAAATACCGTAGAGTACCCGCCCGCCCGAGCGAAAGGTAAGCAGGCTGGTCAGGGATTCATCGGAAGAAAGGCTCAACGATTTTTCGCCGTTTTTAACGAAATTCAGCAGGGCAATGGGGTAATCGCTCGTATCGGCAATGTTAATTAAACCCGCCAGCTGAATACCCCTGACCGTACCCGCTACGTTGACTATTCCCGCGATCTGATTTTGCGTTTGGCGGGCCCGGTTGAAAACACCCGCCATTTGAGTAGCTCCGCTCTCGCCCCGGCTAACGTTTCCAATGCCTGCCATTTGCAGACCCTGGGTTTTTCCGGCTACGTTCAAAACTCCCGCCAGCTGAACGCCCCTGAAGTCGGCTTGAACCAGATTCGTTATTCCGGCCATTTGTACACCTGTGGCGGACTGCGTCGTGTTGACTACCCCCGAAAGCTGGGTACCCTGCAAATGATCGCCCACGTGTGTGAATACGCCCGAAAGCTGTAAGCCCTGAGCGGCCCCGTGAATGCTTAATCCTACGCCAGCCATGGCAAGACCCGTTTCCTGACCCGATACTCCGATAAGCCCATGCAGGGAGAAAGGATTGGAATACTCAGCGGCGATGCGGCCATTGCTGCTGAGCGGGTAGATTAACCCAATATGAGCTACGCTGGTTTTGCTGGGCTGGTGCTGAGCAAAAAGTTGCGGACTGAAAAGCAGAGGTAAAAAAAGTGAGATAAAAAAGAAAGGTTTCATTGATTTGGCTGAAAAAGATCATGAATAATCACTGCTTTCAAAGTCATGCATGAACCCTTAAAAGCAATCCTATGACAGCTTACCCTGAAAAACCCCTATTGCTCGTGTAAAAAAATAAATCGCCCCGCTGCCAAAACCAGCGGCTGGTCAATCCAGCCGAGTGAACATAGGGGGGACGACTGATGCGGCAGATGGAGTCTGGAGAAGTAGATAAATTACTTATGAACTACTAGTGGATACGATCATTGCTTCAACTAAGTAGTATATAGTACTTAAAGGTACCTGACTCACCGTCAGAATACTTATGTTTCTGGTAAAGACTATTTTTTAACATCGAAAGGTTGCTATATTCAATGTTGGTACCTACATTTAGCAGGAGTTCATAAGAATTGTATATTTAGTTTAGTACGGTTGAAGGGGTTGGAGTCCGGTCTGAAGCCGTTTTAAAGGGCCACCGAAGGATTTTACCCACGTGTTTACTTCTTGAAAACAGGCTTGGCCCTCTGCCTGAAATTGATTCTTTACTTTATTTTTGCGTGCGTACATCTGGCCTCCACTTCCCGGCAGGGTAGTGGCCTGACATGAGTATGTTTACGTATTGAAAACCTATTCCTTATCATCGCATGAAACCCCCTGTTGAAATTCAGCCTTTACTGGGTTATATCAGTCGCTTTGTGGATTTTCCGGCGAAGGAAATTCCATTACTTCAAACCTATTTCCGGTCGGAATCCATTGCCATGGGAGCTTCCTGGTTACAGCAGGGAGAGGCCATTCAGGAGATTGGCTTCGTCTACGAAGGGCTCCTACGCGTTTTTCGCACCGACCAGGGGCGGGAAATTACCTTGTTTCTCAAGAAAGAAAACGATTTTACGGGTTCACTGACCGACTATACCAATCGTAAACTGAGTCCTTACACGGTTGAAGCCATCGAAGAAACCCGACTACTGGTGATCTCCAGATCCGACCAGCGGCAACTGCTGGAGAAGAGTGCGGCCTACCGCGAGTTTACCTTCAAGGTTTTGGAAGAGACAGCCACGCAGGCCCAGTTCCGGGTGGATTCGCTCATTAGCCAGCGGGGACACGAGCGTTACCTGGGTTTCCTGCAAAACCAGACCTCTCTGGCGGGCCGGGTTACTCAGTACCACGTAGCTTCTTATCTAGGGCTGGCTCCTGAATCCCTGAGCCGTTTGCGTCGGTTGAAGCTCATTACGAACGCTTGAACTGAAGTTACCAGCTAAATTCCAGCCCTACCTGTCCGCCCAGCCACGCCCGGCTGGGACCCAGATCCGCACTGGGTAGCCTTCTGCCCGGTTGAGCCAGGTACGAGGTAGGGAAAATAAGCTGCGTGGAATGATACAACGAGCCCGTGGGACCGATGATAAAGACCCAGGGGCTCCTGGTTTTATAGCGAACGATGGGCTGAAAGCGGTAGAGTGAAGCCATTTCTTTCCAGCTCCCCTGATACAGACTCTGGGAGCTGAATTCAGCCGCAAAATCAAAACGTTCGCTCAGACGAAATTCCCTTCCAATGCCCAGTCCGAACGTGAAGGCCTGGCTTTCGTAGATGGGAGAATATCCCGCCAGCAACACCGTATAGAAATAACGGTTACCACTTTTAAAGGCAAGCTGAAGGGGCACTAACTCATTCGCCGAAAGCGACAGGGTGCGTTTGCCGTATCGGGTAAGGTTCACCAGGCCAATGCTGACTCCCGAAGTGCTGTCGGTCTGATTGACGATACCAATCTGAACGCCCTTCAGGTTTTTGGAGTAGTTGTAGAGCCCCGCAATCTGAATGCGGGTATGCTCCCCGGAATGAGAGTTAAAAAGTCCGGCAATCTGAAAGCGGCTCGATCCCTGCCGGATGTGATTGGAAAGGCCCGCAATCTGCATGGCGTGAGCCGACTGCCGGGCCACGTTGACAAGTCCCGCCACCTGCAACGCTCGCTGGCTCACCTGGGTAACGTTGGTTAGGCCAGCAACCTGAACGCCCGCCAGCGTATCCAGAACATTGTTATGAAGACCCGCGAGTTGTACGCCCCTGACCTGGCCTCCCACCAAATTGAAAAGACCCGCTACCTGAAGCGACCTGACGTTGTTTTTGGTAATGTTAAAGACCCCGGCCAGCTCTACGCCGTTTACACCGGCGTTGTAGCCCCCCAGAAGATTGATAGATACTTTGTTGACTACCTGCGTGCTGAGCCGGCCCCGGCTGCTGAGACCGGGCGTGAGGGCGATCTGATAGGGGAGGTTTACGAAAAATTCTCCCAGATTCTGACTCTGGGTTCGGAGCCTTCTGGAAAGCAGTCGGTTAGCCAGCCAGGAGTTTTCGCCCTTGGCGTAGGGGTTAACTACCACTTCGTTTAGGTGAACGGCTTTGGGCTTCAGACGAATCGTTACCTGTTCGGCGGGCGGAATGACCAGTGTGGTATCGGCGTAGCCAAGTCTGGAAACGGTAAACAGGGGGGCTGACCGCTGAGCTTTCAGACGTAAACGAAAGTATCCCTCCTGATTACTCGAGGTAACAATCATCTGACTTTTGTCGTAAATACTGGCCAGCTCCACTTTCTCGCCCGTTTCGGCATCCAGCACGATACCGCTGACGCTATAATACCGCTCGTGACTATTGAGCTGAATGATGAGGTAATTTCCCGTTTCCTTGTACATAAACCGATCGCCCAGCAGTTGTTCCAGTGCGTAGCTGACTGGCTGCTGCTGGAGGCGAAGGCTCACCAGACTATCGGAATTGAAGAGCTGAGCGTTGTAAGAAAAAGAAAAGCCTCCCTGCTGTCCCACCTGTTCCAGTACTCTGGAAATCGGCTGCCTGTGCAGGGCGATGGTAACGGGTCGGGTCAGCAAACGCTGAGCCAGGCTACCCTTGGAAAGGCAGACTCCTGAAACAAGTAAAAAAAGCCATCGAACAAACTTCATAGAGCGGGCTGGGGCAGTAAGTATAGCAATCATAACGTGAACCAGATTTTACCAACGTTGCCGAAACCAAAGGTCAGCGGACGGTTTGCTTACTCCATGAATTCCCAGGCACTCTGGTAGGATTCGTGTTGCTCGGCGTAGGCAATGAAGTCCGCGTAAAAAGCAGATTGCGAAAGTGTAGCACTGTCGCCCACCACGACGAGTCGTTTGCGGGCCCGGGTCATGGCCACGTTCATGCGTCGAATATCCGAGAGAAACCCAATCTGGCCTTCAGGGTTGCTTCGGGTGAGGCTGATGTAAATGACGTCGCGTTCCTGCCCCTGAAAGCTGTCAATGGTATTGACGGAAATCTGATGCTGATAGGCTTCCAGTTCAGGCGTATGCAGCACCTGTTCCTTCAGTAAATTAATCTGCTCTTTGTAGGGAGAGATCACGCCAATGCTGGGAAAATGCTCGGGAGCGTAGCGGTGTTTGAGTTCTTCCAGTAGTCCGGTCAAATGCCGGATGGTAAAGGCGGCTTCTTCGGGATTGGTGGAGGAAGTCCCTTCGAGTTTTTCTTCAAACCCACACCCCGCCGTATCCACAAAGCTCAAAGGCGGCTGCCCGGCAAACAGTTGATGGCTGGCAACGGAAGGATGAGCCTTGAGGCGTTCCTGATAGAAAACCCGGGAAGAATACCCCATGATGAGCTGATTCATCCGGTATTGTTCGTCCAGTAATGTCACGGCTTCCGGATGCATTTCCACGCACTTTTCCAGTAAGGTTTTGCTCAGTCCTTTGGCGGCGGCCTCGCCGGATTTGATGGTAGGCGAAAGCTGGAAGTGATCGCCCGCCAAAACCACTTTTTTCGCCTTCAGGATCGGAATCCAGCAGGCGGGTTCCAGGGCCTGACCCGCTTCGTCAATAATGACGGTGTGAAAGGTAAGGTTACGAACCGTATAGTGATTCGATCCCACCAGCGTAGCAGTAATCACCTGAGCTTTGCTTACCAAATCATCAATGGTATATTCTTCCAGATCGGCCACTTCCTTCATGATGCGGTGGGCTTCATCGAAAAGAGCTTTCCGCTGCTGCCGCTCGGCGTGGCCGAAGTTTCGCTTATACTTGTGGGCCATGTTTTTAAACTCCTGAGCCCGTTTTTTAAGTTCTTTGACTTCCTTACTGCGGGTATGATCGGCCATTTTATGATCCAGCGTCAACGCCGTCAGTCGCGACGACACCCGGGCCGGATTTCCGACCCGCAGCACATTCAGTCCCTGTTCGGAGAGTTTTTCACTGAGCAGGTCCACCGCCGTATTGCTGGGAGCCACCACCAGCACTTTTTCATTATGATGCCTGACCAGCGTCTGGATGGCCTGCACCAGGGTTGTCGTTTTACCGGTGCCCGGAGGTCCGTGAATAATGGCCAGTTCATTGGCCTGCTGAATTTTCTCTACGGCTGCTGCCTGAGAATCATTGAGGCGAGGCTGGGGAACCTTAAATACACTCGCATTGAAGCTGGGAGATCGCTGCCCCGTGAGCACTTCCAGCAGGGGATGACCGGATTCAGTGAGGCGTTTGGCCGCGACGTTTAAAGCCGCCTGCATTTCCTCGTAGGAATTTTCGTCAAAGAGTACATCCACGCCCAGTTTACCATCGCGGCTCCATTCGGGCAGCTCGTCGGTTCGCAGGGTAAGCCGGAGGCGGTTGCCGCTTTGATGGGTAATGACGCCTTCTACGCGGTCTTGTTTAGGATCGTGATTGGAAAACAAAACGGCCGGCATGCCAAAGCGAAGCTGGTGGGGCAGGTCCTGATGAGTGGTACGTTCGATGTCTACCGTCAGGTAATCGCCCCGGCTCATTTCCGTCCCGCGAATGGCAATGGGATACCAGCTAAGTCCGGCGGCTCTACGCTCGGTCACTGAAGAGGTTTCCGTCAAGCGTACGTACGACTGCCGATCTTCTTCCCGCTCGATCTTCAGCAATTCGGTGAGTTTTTTAAAGTAATCCATGCACAAAGGTAAGGGGCTTTTGGCTTGCTCACATTCCTTTCGCAGCGGGAGACTGGATTTATCCTCACCCGGACCACAGGACCAGGGCAGGAGTTGGTTCGGGACCGATCGGTAGTGGTTTTGTTTGGGCCTGAAAATAAAAATATTCATTTTTGCGTACAGATCGAGCTGAGCCTGGCTGGGAAATAAAGCTTTTAACCCCGTTCATGGGCCGGAATAGTCTGGTAATTACGAAGGGTGAATGGAACAAAACCGTCCCTGGTAAGTACTTACTATTTGTAGAGAACCTACCTCATTGATAATCCTGTTAGTCCAACCCGAATGGGAACGAATCAGGACCGCACGCTTGCGTTAAAAACAAATGGATTCTAAAAAAAGATTTTTGCTGATAGCTCCCTGGGATTATCAATTATATGCAGTAATTGAAAAAAATCTGATTCATCTAGGCTATGAAGTAGTCGTATTACATAACAATACGTATCCTTTTGTTTACAAAGACAAACGCCAGCGTACTACCAACTTTTTAAGAAAAACCTTTCTTAACGACAAAGGCTATAAAAACGCGTTAATCCGCACGTATTCAGATTATAAGCGGATGTCGGTGGTGCAGAGTTACGACCATTTTGATGTAACGCTGGTCATTCGGGCCGATTTTTTCGATACAGAACTGTTACTGGAAGCCAGGAAAAGAAGTGATAAATTCATTTCCTTTCATTACGATGGAATCTCCAGAAATCTGACGATTCTTCCCCGCATTCACCTCTTTGATCACTTCTATGTTTTTGATCGTCAGGATGTGATTACGTATCAAAAATACGGCGTGGAATACGCTCCTAATTTTTACTTTGATTATCCCGAAGAAGACACGCAGGCAGAAGAAGCAGACGTTCAGAACAAGATTTATTACATCAGTTCCTATCACCCTTCGCGGCTCGATATTATTCAGTCTTTTTATAAGTTTATTACCACCAAGCTCAGCCCCGTTCAGTTTGATTTTGTCTACAATCATTACGACGAAGACCATATTCCGGCTTTTGTAAAGGAAAATTTTAAGTGCCATTACCGGGTACTTCCTTACGAATATCAGCTGCGAATGATCAAAAACAGCGAGATTATCCTCGACTTTTGTATCGATGAACATTCGGGCTTTTCCTTCCGGATTTTCGATGGGATTAAACTGGAGAAAAAGGTTATTACCACCAATCCTTATGTGGTGCATGAAGACTTTTATCACCCCAATAATTTCTTCGTTTTAACGGAAGAAAACAAGGATGAATTGGACGCGTTTCTGGCCTTACCTTTTGTAAAACTTGACGAGCATATTCGCCGCAAGTATTACCTGGGTAGCTGGCTTGAAAGCGTTACCAATTATCCCTCGGCTCCCGGGAAAACACTCGCTGAACCTTTAATCAGCGTCATTATTCCCTGTTACAATAATGAACGGGTCATCATCGAAGCCATTGAGTCGGTGGAGAAGCAGACCTATTCCAACGTAGAAATCATAGTCGTCAACGATGGCTCTACGGATCGCACGGCCGAGGTGGTCAGCCAGTATATTCAGGGAAAACCCAGGATCAAGCTCTTCAGCAAACCCAACGGCGGCCCGGCCTCCACGCGGAACTACGGATTTGACCAGTCCACCGGACAGTTCATCGTCTTCCTCGATGGTGACGACCGGCTGCATCCTGATTTCGTCAAGGAGCATTTTGAGATTTTCAGGAAACACATTCACCTGAGTCTGGTGTATTCCAATGCCGAGTTTTTTGAAGGAAAAACCGGACCCTGGGACATCATTGATTACAACAGCGATGAATTCCTGATCTCCAATGCCATACCCATTTTTGCCATGGTCAGTGCGGCTGCTTTTGAGCGGGCGGGTAAGTTCGACGAAAAGCTTAAGGGATTGGAAGACTGGGAGTTATGGATTCGAATCCTGACGAAAAACAGTCATGTCTATAAGATCAAGAAGCCGCTGTATTATTACCGAAAAAGAATTGAACAAAACTCCTTAACCGATCACGAGGATTTTCACGTACACTCGGTAGAGTATTACCATTACATCTACAATAAACACATCGATGCCTACCGGGCCCGGCACCTGGATTTACTGCATTTACTGGAAAGCCATCGCTACAACAAGCGGATCTATCAGGACTTTATTAAATTCCGGCGGAAGTATTATTCCGTCTGGTATCGCAAGTGGTTTTATTACTTCTTTAGAAAAGAAAAGTATAAGGAAATTTTCTCCTGAATTTAGATAAAGGCAAAAATCCGGCTGGTTAACTAACCAGTCGGATTTTTGCCTTTATAAGCCCACTGCCTGAGGAAAGCTTCCGGGTACGTATTAAAACTGGTTATGACTCGACATACGTTACGGCAAAGGCTATCCAGTCGGCTATCGATGCATCCATGTATACGTCTGGCTGAAGGCCAATGGTATCAATCGGGTAGTCAGGCAAACGTAAAGCCCGGTAGGTAGGCATAAATAACTCGTAGGGAGGACAGTCAAAATCAATGAGATAGGCATTGCCGTAATCCAGGGCTCCGTAGCTGGGCGTACCAAGCACTTTGACTTTGCTGCTTTGTTTGGCAATGAATAAAAAGTATTCGGCCGAGCTACCCGTGCCTTTATTGGCCAGAATCACAATTCGCCGGGGACTTTTGTGAGCCACCTTAACTTTTTCTATGAAAACAGGCTGGCCCGCCGCATTAAAATTAACGAACGTCCCCAAATGTGCTTTCAGCGTCTTGATCTGTTGATCCAATCCTGTCGTAGACGCCTGGGGATCCAGGCTTTTCCGGTAGCGTTCCAGGTTGGAAATGTAGGTTTGGGTAGCTAGAAATTCCACGCCCGTATGACGGATTTCTTTTCCTAACAGGTAAGGCAATAGACGAGCGTAGGCGTCGGTAGTACCACCAGGATTACCGCGAATATCAATAATAAGGTTTTCACTCGTTTCCAGGATTGATTTTTGCTGCTCCAGAAGTGTATTGATGGTGGCTACGTGCTGGTATTCAAAACTCGGCAGCTTCAACAGGGCCGTTTTTTCAGAAAGTTTTTTTACGTAAAAACCTTCTAATTCCTGTAGTTGGTTTTTGAGCTGGGTCTCGTTCAGCCGGCCTTTGGGAAGCTGCCTGGTCAGAGCCATATGGATTGCGTCTAAAAAGATGATCGTTTCGCTATAGCATTGATAGCGTCCTTTTTTGATGGATCGGTCGCTTAGGGCATAGCTAAACGTATGGTTAGAAAAGAGCCTGAATTTGACATCTTTGGGTTGCCAGGCAGGGGAGCTGGCCTTGATAATGAAGCCAACGTATTCGTCTGAATTGATTCTTTTTACGCCAAACGTATAGCCTTCTGCCGTATAGATGCCCTCTAAACTATCACGGGTGGTTTGGAGTTGCCGCTCGAATTCCTGGAGTTCAAAGGTAATTTTCTCCGTCGATTCTCCGACAGCGGCTGAAAAGGGAGCCTTATGGGCTCCCACCCAAAGGTGAGGATCCTTAAAATAATCCGTGTAGGTTTTCAGAATACGCGGGCAATCCTCCTGCTGAGGTGCCTGAGCCTGAGTGTAAAGCGTTCGCTTAAAACTTCTGTAGAGCGAAGTATCCTGAGTTTTTGCCGAAAAACCAGGGTATTCTTCTTCCACTTTGGTGATCAGCTTTCCCAGAGCCTGGGAGCAGGAACAGCCGGGCGACTGAGCCCAGAGCTGAAAAGGGAGCAAAAGCAGTGTGGCTACGTAAAGTACGCTTCTCATAATTAAGTCAAATCAACGAGTGATCTGACAAAAGTAGAGGACTGCCTAGGGGTAAAATTGTAAAAATGGAAACGCCCTATAGAAACAACCAGATGCAAGCCTGATGGGTAGCCACCTTTTTAAAGAAGCTGTGGGGGTTAATACGGGTAAGCTGTTTAAAATCTTTGATGAGGTGAGACTGATCGTAAAACAAGCTCTCGTAGGAGAGTTCCGTTAAACTCATCGAGGGTTTATGCGTGTGAATGGCCGTTCTGAATCGGTGAACCTTGCGGTATTCGCTGGGAGATTTACCCACGGCTCTGGTCACCATCGTACGCAGGTGTTGCCGGGAAAAACCGTTCTTATGGGCAATGTCTTCTATTTTTTGCTCCGATTCAATATCCTGGATAATTTCTTTCATGAGCTGCAAATCCTGGACTACCCGTTTGGATAGCCAGTAGTTTTCCAGGGTTTTACGCTGAAGATCTCGGTCGGACATCTCAAGAATCTGTTTCATGACGATCATGAAATCAGGAAAGGGGTTAAAATTCAGAGCGGTTTTTTGCTGGAAAAGCAAAGGAGCATCCTGAATAAACTGCTGAATTCCGAGTGGTTTAAAGTAAAGGGTGATTTCTTTCACCGGACCTTGATAGATTACTTCAATGGGAGTCGTGTAGCTGGAAACATAATCAGAAATCAGGGTGTTAGAGGAACTGGGCGTAACAATAATTTGATTGGCCTGCATATGCACGGCAGCTCCCAGGCTTACGGAAACGATAAAGAAATTATTTGGAAAGGTCCAGTAATGAAGGGGTTTGGAATGCTCTCCAGGGGAAACAAAATAATACCCCTCCAGGTAAGGATTCAAAGCCTCCAGTAAAGGCTTGTAAAACTCTATGGACATGTAAAATCGAGATTAACGGGCAGAAAGGAAGCTAAATCACTTATGCATCTATGAAAGTACGAAAGTTGACTCATACCGCTTTGCTTAGGCCCCTAAAAGAACGAAGAAACCCGCTTTTGTTGCCTTAATTGCTTCGTTAAGAATCAGGCTTTTAGCACTCAGGGTAGGGCAGAACTAAAACGTTCTTGCGAAATAAAGTTTTTATATTTAGTGAAAGCTGTCGTTTGATTAAGCCCGCCATTTTTAGTTTTGTAGTCCATTACCAAACAGGTATGGGTTCTGGTCTCGCTTTCGTTTCATGTTATGCAAAAAATCTTTTTTACTGCTTTTTTTATCGGAGCTTCCCTTTGGGGATCCGCTCAATCCCAGCCCCGTATGCAATGGTTTAATACCCCCAAAGAGTGGAAGGGAGATGCTCAGAAACTGAGCTTAACCGTGGAGCCCAACACCGATTTCTGGCGGATTACCCACTATGATTTCATCCGGGATTCCGGCCCTTTTTATTACCAGGAAATGACGGGAGATTTTGAAGCCACGGTCAAAGTATCGGGTCAGTATCAGGAGCTATTTCATCAGGCCGGACTTATGGTTCGCATTGATAATAAAAACTGGATTAAAACGGGCATTGAATACGTAGACGGCGTTCAGAATGTGAGTGCAGTGGTAACCCGTGAGTTTTCAGACTGGTCGGTCGTACCACGGCACGACAGTCCGGCTTCGATCTGGATTAAGCTCCTGCGAAAAGGGGATTACGTACAGATTGAATATTCCTTTGATAACCAGAAGTTTGATATGCTCCGACTGGCGTATTTTCCACCGAAAGTGAAAGCTCAGATTGGCCTGGTGGCGGCGGCTCCGGGCAAGAAAAGTTTTCCGGTAGTCTTCGAAAATTTCGTGGTCAGGCCGGTTAAAAGCGACAAGTAGAGTCTGGCAGCGGTTGGCCCTGATATCCTTCTCCCGACTGTCAGCATTGGGGGAATGTTGTAATTTGCCTCAGCTTTCATTCTGAAAAAAGGGATGCGAGCGAATGAGTATAGTCAGAACATGCATTTTTAATTCAGTACGACAATGAATGATCAGAGGAAGCCTGGTTTGCGGACGTTAGCCGCCTGGTTATGCATCCTGGGAGGACTGCTTGCGGCCTGCGAGTCAACTCCCAAAGAAGAGACTCCCCACGAGAAGGCTTTCAATACGCTGAGTGAAGAAGAAAAAAAGCAGGGCTGGAAACTGCTTTTTGATGGAAAAAGCACCCAGGGATGGCACGTATATAACCACGGGGATACGACTTCCAAGTGGTCGGTGGAGAACGGCGAACTGTGGTGTAATCCTGAATCGAAAGCCGGAGATTTCGGCGATCTGGTTACCAATGAATCCTTTACAAATTTCGAGTTGGTCTACGACTGGAAAATTGCGAAAGGCGGTAACGGGGGCGTCTTCGTAAACGTCCAGGAGAACCAGCAAAACCCTACGGCCTACATGACTGGTCTGGAAATGCAGCTTCTGGATAACGAAAACGGGGAAGAACGCCACAAGATTAATCCCACCCACTGGGCGGGTTGTCTGTATGACATCAGCGGAAAGGCGGAAAATTCCAAACCTAAGCCTTTTGGGGAGTGGAATCACTCCCGGATTGTGCACCGGGATGGAAGAGTCATTTTTTTCCTGAATGGTCTAAAGACCGCCGATGCCAACATCACGGCTCCCGACTGGAAGACGAAAGTCCAGAAAAGTAACCTGAGGAACTTCCCGGACTTTGCCAAAGCTATCAGCGGGAAAATTGCCTTGCAGGATCATACTGATGCGGTCTGGTTTCGGAATATGAAGATTCGGGAATTGTAAAAAAGCTTTGAGGGAATGAAAAGGGCGTCGAAATTTTTCGACACCCTTTTGCCTGGTTATTACTTCGAATACAACTGCTGACCAGCCGCTTCGTATTTATCACCTTTCACCCAATGAGGCCGCTGAGGCATATTGGCAATCAGCCGGGCGGCATAGGCGTAGGTTTGACAAAACTTCAGCAAATAGGGATAGCTGATGGTCTCGGGATTATCAGCTACCTGGTGATAGAATTTGAAGAGCGATTCATCAAATTTGGTAAAACCAGGGGTAAACGTCGGGGCGGGAATACCCTTGGCGGCAAAGCTCACGTTATCGGAACGATCAAATAAGCCCTGCTCGGGAGCGGGATCGGCATTCACCTTCAAACCGAAGGCTTTCGCTGCTGTTTCAATCTGCGACTGAGTACCCGTGCGTTCCAGACCAATCACCGTGACCCGTGTCGTATCGTTATAGCCTGCTCCGTCATTGTTAAGGTTATACACGCATTCTTTCAGCGGAATGAGCGGGTGCTCGGCGTAATACTTACTGCCCAGCAGTCCCAGTTCTTCGCCCGTGAAATTCAGAAACAGAATCGAGCGTTTGGGCTTCACTTTCGAAAGCGTCCGGGCTGCTTCCAGTACGGCGGCGGTTCCCATGGCGTTATCGCGGGTACCGTTAAAAATACTGTCGGCTTCCGTGTACTTGCCACCGCCCTGTTTGCCCGTTCCTACGTGATCAAAGTGAGCGGAAAGAATCACGTATTCATTTTTCAGGGTAGGGTCGGAGCCTTCTAAAACAGCGGCTACGTTATAAGATCGCAGGGGTTTAACGGCCATCGCCGCCGTTTTGCCACTGATTTGTTTCACCTGATCGCGGTTAAAGCCTTTGGCCGAAGGCCCGCCCAGCCAGATATGAGACAGTTTATTCTGCCCGGCATCAGCAGACTTCACCCGCACGCTCTCCTTACCAAAATAGTTGGCTACGGTTACCCAGGGAAGCTGCGGCGGCAAAATTTCAATCAGGGCCAACGCTCCGTGCTCGGCGGCAAGTTTGCTTTTCCTGTCAATAGCTTCAAAGCCTTCCATGGGAGATTTGGCATCGGCTGAACCAAACTGGGCTACCACGATTTTACCCTTCACGTCCAGGCCCTGGTAATCGTTTTCATTCCCGTAAGCGGCAAAAACAACGGGCGTATTGGTAAACGTAGTGGGCTCGCCGGAAAGGACGATGAAGTTCTGCTTTACCTTCAGCGTATCCGTTCCAAAAAACAGAGAGCCGTCCGCTCCGGGCTTGACGCTTTCCAGTCCAACGGCTTGCAAATAATCCGTCTGACCGGGAGCGGGCTTCAGACCCAGACTGCGGTACTGCTCGGCGATGTAGCGAGCGGCCACATTGTTGGTGATTTCACCGGTGCGGCGGCCCAGCATTTCGTCAGCCGCCAGAAAGCGAACGTGAGTAGCGGGCTGTTCCAGCTTCATTTGAAATTCGGGAAGGGAAGCCGCAGGAGCGGCGGCTTTTTTAGGTTTTTGGGCCTGTGCCAGGGTGCTGCCCAGAACGCAGCCCATCAAAAGAGCCGACTGAAAAAAGATTTTCATGAATGTGGAACCAGAGTACGTGTATTGATTGGGAGAAGATGAATTCGCCCTTTCAGGGAAACGGATGAATAATTGCTATGAACGCAAGATACAGTTTTGTTAACGTTTTAAGGCGGATTTCCTCATGAATGGCTTTAAGGAAAAACAAACGGAGAACTACTGGTCAAGTAAGCCAGGAAAAAACCAGCGAAAACGGCTCTAAATTTTTAATGGCTTCTCGACGAACATTTAGGCAGAAAGGTCGTTTTTTGTATGACTTAACTTTTTGCATCACATGAAAAACGCACTCCTTACCTTCTTTGTAACCTTCCTGGCTTTCACGACTTCTGTTTTTGCTCAGAACGATAAAGCCCCCGAAGACAAATCCAAACGCCCCAGCCCTCCAGCGGTGGCTACGGGAAAAGTAAATGGCAAAACCATTACCATTAATTATTCTCAGCCTTCGGTTAAAGGCCGTAACGTATGGGATGCCAACGGTAAAATTGCTCCTTACGGTAAAGTATGGCGTACGGGTGCTAACGAGGCTACTACCTTCGAAACTTCAGGAGATCTGAAAGTGGAAGGTAAAAATTTGCCTGCGGGTAAATATGGTTTATTCACCATTCCCGGCGAAAAAGAATGGACGATCATCTTCAACAAAACGCCTGAGCAGTGGGGTGCCTACAAGTATCAGGAAGCGGATGACGTGCTTCGCGTGAAAGTACCCGCTAAATCCGGTAAGATGACCGAAAAATTCATGATCGACGTAGCTAACTCCGGTACAGTTTCGATGGCCTGGGATAAAACCCGCGTGGATTTCAAAGTGAAGTAATACCTTAGATGTATTATGTAAAGAGCCGTTTCTCTAAAGCAGAGAAACGGCTCTTTGGCTTTTAAAACCAATGTCATTGGATGAGTAATGTCAATGATAAGTGAAGTAAAAAGCTGTCATTCAGAGCGAAGCGAAGAACTTTACCGAGGGTTTCATTCCTTTTCCGGATGGGGAAACTTTCTGCTAATCCAATGCCTTTACGCCGCCAGGGCTGGTGAGACACCAGCCATTTCTAAGCGATTAGTGGTTGGTGAGATACCAATCACGGCATAAAAGGATACGTTGTCGAAGTGCCTATCACTCCGTATGAAAGATCTTACTTACGTTAGCTTAACACCTATCGCAAATGTTCGGGTAAGGGAATATGCTGCGAAAGATCATCGGCAATGGGGGCCAGACGTTTTTGCTGCAAAGGGATAATACCCGACCAAATCTCCAGATGACGATCTTCTTCTTCATCGTTAGGCATACCCGTGCGGGCTTTAGCCGAAGCCTGATCCAGCGAAAAAGCCAGCACTGTTGTTTTACGTATCTCACTTTCGGTCATCGGACGCAGGTAATCCCAACTACCCGGAACGATCTTCTCCGTTAACCACTGTAAAGAATCCCATTTGAGTTGGGGGGAGTCAATTTTTTCCGCGTTCGCAAAAACAACGACGGACTTGTAGTTCACCGAATGGCTAAAAGCCGAGCGGGCTACCACCAGAGCATCCACCAGCATAACGCTCAGGCAAACGGGAAGGCCCGTCTCAAGACTCCGGATAAAATGACTGCCTACCGAGCCGTGGATGTAGAGTTTGTCTTCGTAACGCACAAAAGACGTGGGAATGGAAAAAGGCAGACCGTCCTGCACGTAGCTAATGGTGCAAAACAACGCTTCGTCCAGAATCGGATAGATGACTTCTTTTTCTAAACTGGCTTTTTTGGGGGCCCGGCTGGGAAGTAAAGGCTGTGATTTCATTGTTTTTTTTCACAAACCTCCAGTTTTACTGGATGAGTGTAATCGTCCATTTTTTATATTCTGAATAGTCCAATTCCTTCTCTTTTTCCCGCTTGATCGTATTCTTTAAATTAGCTTACAGATGATTTCATAGGCTTTTCATGCAACGAATCCAGGTTAACAGGCATCCTTAGGAGGATTTATAGACAGTCACCTGATCGTTTTGGTATGAAACAGCTCAACCTTACCTTATTCCTGCTAGTTGCCTTTTGTTATGCTTCCAACGCTCAAACGAAAGTGGAGCTTCTCGACAGCCTTTTTACTACTTTATATAGTCATGGGAAGTTCAACGGAAATGTACTCGTAGCGGAAGGGGGAAAACCCATCTTTGAAAAAAGCTATGGCAAAGCCGAAGAACAGTCAGGAAGATTACTGACCACTGAATCGGTTTTTGAGCTGGCTTCGGTTTCCAAGCAGTTTACCGCTATGGGAATCGTGCTTTTGCAAAAGCAGGGAAAACTCAAATACGACGATCTACTTTCCCGGTATATTCCAGAACTTCATTTTTACGGACCGATTACGATTCGCCATTTGCTTCATCATACGGCAGGATTACCCGATTATATGGAGGTTATGGATGAACACTGGGATAAAACGAAAATCGCTACCAACGCTGATGTCATCAAGACCCTGGCCCGGCTTCAGCCTAAAGCGGAATTCGCCCCTAATGAAAAGTATGAATACAGCAATACGGGTTATATGCTATTGGGCAGTATCATCGAAAGAGTCTCTAAAAAATCCTATGGCGTATATCTGAATAAGTTCATTTTCAAGCCCCTGCAAATGAAACATACGTTGGTCTACCGAAGTCGTTTTCAGCCTCAGAAACTAGAGAACTATGCCTTAGGCTACGAGCAGGATAGTACGGGCAGAAAAGTGTTACCCGATAGCTACGGCCAAACGTATTACACCCACTTTCTCGACGGAATCGTGGGGGATGGGATGGTCAATTCAAACCTGGAAGATTTGCTCCGCTGGGATCAGGCTCTTTACACCGATAAGCTGGTCAACCAGGCAGATAAAGATCAAATTTTCAATGGAACGACTACGCTGGATGGCAAGAAAACCGCTTACGGTTTTGGCTGGATGATCAAAGATTCGGACAAGTACGGTAAGATCGTGAATCATTCGGGTAGCTGGGCGGGTTACATCACCTTCATTGAAAGGCACTTGGATCATCAGAAAACCTTCATCGCCTTACAGAACAACGCCATGCGAAGAACCAAGATCCCGTCGGCTGAGGTAAGGAAAATTCTTTACGGGGAAAAAGTGGAGATTGAAAGCCATAAACCCATTCAGGTAACCAGCCAGAGCCTGGCCAGGTATGAAGGCATGTATGCGTCTGCGGATTTATCCTTTAAAATAAAAATATACGTCAAAGATGGCTCTTTATACGGTCATGGTCAGGCGGAGAAGCAACGGCCATTTAAGCTGGATGCCTTTGAAAATCAGGTCTTTCTCTACGAAGATGCCAGTATAAAAATGATATTTAATCCAGAAAGCCATACTATGGATTACACCCAAGGGACTAAAAAAATGCTTTTTACGAAAGAGTAAGGCATACGTGAGAAGGGTAGTTGAAAGCCATTTGCTTCTTTTACTGCTTTAATCAATTAAGCTTCGGTAATCAAAGCAGTACCTTTGTTCTTACGATGTGGACCTTCACCCTTACCCTTGATCGAAGCAGTTCCCAGCCTTTGTACCTTCAGCTTTCTACGCAGCTGATGGATCACATTCGAAGCGGACACCTGCTTTCTGGTCAGCAGTTACCCAGCAGCCGAAGTCTTGCGGAACGATTGCAGATTCACCGAAAAACCGTTGTGCAGGCCTACGATGAGCTGCTGGCTCAGGGCTGGCTGGAAAGCCGGACGGGAAGCGGAACATTCGTCAGCACCCACGTTCCGGAGAGTAAGCTTTCGCTTCAGACGAGTTTTGATCCCTTGAAAAAGGCTGGTTTTTCCTTTGAAACCAAACCCTTTTTGGAACGCCCTCCGTTGATGGCTCAGGGACCTTACCACTTGGATGACGGGTTTCCGGACGTTCGGCTGGCTCCCTTACTGGATCTTTCCCGGGCGTATCGCAATCAGTTGCTTCGTTCCCATGCGTACAGCAGGCTGGGGTATGGTGATCCCATGGGCTCCCGGTGGCTGCGGGAGCAATTGTCGCGTTACCTCAATGAAAGCCGGGGACTGCACACGTCGGCCGATAACGTGCTCATCGTTCGGGGAACGATGATGGGACTTTTCTTAACGAGTATCGCGTTTGTAAAACCCGGCGATTACGTAGCCCTGGATTCGATGAGCTGGTCGGGTTCGACGCTTAATCTGGAGCAGGCCGGAGCCCGGATGATACCCATTCCTACCGACGAGCATGGACTGGATGTGGAGGCTCTGGCCCGGGTTTGTCAACAATATCCCGTTCGGATGCTGTATCTGACTTCGCATCATCATTACCCAACGACGGTAGCCTTAAAAGCCGAACGTCGCATGCGGCTTCTGGGCTTGTCCCGGCAATACGGCTTTCTCATTTTTGAAGACGATTATGACTTTGATTTTCATTACGAGCGAAGACCGCTTTTTCCACTGGCCAGCGTAGACCCCAGCGGCATGGTGCTCTATTGCGGATCGTTTACCAAAACCATTGCTCCGGCCTTTCGGGTGGGTTATCTGGTAGGTCCCGAAGATGCCATTCGCCACTTGTCAAAGCTAAGAAGAATCATTGACCGTCAGGGAGATACCATGCTGGAAAACGCTCTGGCTCAGTTGCTCGAAGAAGGCATCATTCAGCGACACTTACGCAAAGCCCTGCGGGTCTATAAAGAGCGGCGGGATTACTTCGCTGAGCTTTTAACGGAGGAGTTATCTGATCAGGTGTATTTTCGCAAACCCGAAGGCGGCATGGCACTCTGGACCCATTTTACTAAAGGGATAGATCTGGTAGAGCTGTCCAGCCGAGCCCTGAAGAAAGGACTCCACTTCTCCGCGGGAAGTCAGCACGTTACGGGGCCGCTACCGGCCACCCGGTTGGGATTTGCTTCGTCAACGCCGGAAGAACTCCGGGAATGCGTACGGATTTTAAAGTCCTGCCTGTAAAAAAAGGTTTCAGAGGCGTCGCTCTGAAACCCTTTCGATTGGCTTATTTACGGGTAATGTTTTTAAACTCGGAATCCTTTTTCCAGCCGGGATAAACGGGCTCGGTAGTTAACTTATATGCGATGTTGAACAGGAGCCGCATGTCTTCAATGATGCCCGACAAATCCCAGTTGGGATTGTATTCGTCGGAAGGTTTGTGGTAATGATTGGTATTATAATCCTCTTTCTTTTTGCGGCCCCAGGCTTCGCCGTGCTCGACGGAAACCACGCCATTTTCCAGATACATGGAAGGCACCCCGACTTTAGCAAAGTTGAAGTGATCCGAGCGGAAATACCAGCCACCCGCCGGGTTAAACTCGGGCCGGGTAAAGCGGCCCTGTTTGCGGGCGGCTTCCTCCACGAAGTCATCGAGATCCGACTGGCCTTTGCCCACCACGATGACATCTTTCATGCGGCCAAAAGGCTGAAGAATATCCAGGTTAATGTTGGCAATGGTTTTGGAAAGGGGATACACCGGATGAGTCGCGTAATATTCCGAGCCTAATAACCCCTGCTCTTCACCTGTCACGCTCATGAACAGGAGCGAGCGGGAGGGTTTTTTCTTGAGCTGAGTAAAGGCTTTGGCCAGTTCCATAATAGCTGCTACGCCCGTACCGTTATCGGCCGCTCCATTATAAATCGAATCGCCGTTGATGGGTTCGCCCTTGCCAAAATGATCCCAGTGAGCCGTATAAATCACCACTTCCTCGGCCCGATCCGTTCCGGGCAGATAGGCCAGCACATTTTTGGAAACCGAAGCTTTGACCTGATTACGGAGAGCAATGGACGCTTTTACCCCCAGCGGAACGGCTTTGAAACCGCGTTTAGCGGCCTTTACGTACAATTCCGTACTTTGTCCGGCCATCGCAAGTAATTTTTCGGCGGTCTCTTTGGAAAGCCAGCCTTCCATTTTGGCCCGGCTGTGGTTATTATCCGGACTTTGGAGGTATAACTTGGATTTTGACCAGCCGCTTCTGACCACATCCCAGGGATAACTGGCGGCTTTGGTATCGTGAATGAGTAATACGCCCGCGGCTCCCTGCCGGGCGGCTTCTTCGAATTTATAGGTCCAGCGACCGTAATAGGTCATGGTCTTGCCCTTGAAAAGCGTGGAATCCGCCAGGCCCGGATCGTTCACTAAGACCAGAACCGTTTTGCCCTTGACGTTAAGACCCTGGTAATCATTCCAGCCAAACTCGGGAGCGACGATGCCGTAGCCTACGAAAACCATCTCTGAATTTTCCAGACTGACCTGGGCATCCGTCCAGCGGCTGGCCGCCACGTAATCCGTGAGGTAATTGAGCTTCAGTTCTTTGTTTTTTCCCGCTAGGGTTAATGAAGCCGAAGGCTTGGATAAAATATCAACCAGCGGCACATCCTGAAAATAGCTCTGATTATTGCCGGGCCTGAGTCCCATTTTCCTGAATTCAGTCTCCAGGTATTGGACCGTTACTTCTTCTCCCCGGCTAAAAGGCTTGCGGCCTTCAAAGGCATCCGAAGAGAGATGACGCACGTACTCGGTAAAAGGTTTGCCCGTAATGAGGCTATCGGCGGAAGTTAATTTCTGGGCTGAAACGACGGTACTGGTCAGCAGCAGCAGGAAGAACAAACGTGTACTCATGGGATAAGTTGATGAAAGGCCTGAGCCAAATAAAGTTTTGAAAGACCTGGAATAAATGGTAAAAATAGAAGGAAATGAAAAGCTATGTCTAAAATAATGGGTATTAAAAAGCTTTTTAGCCATATTTAAAGACCATTACTTTCCTCTTACAGTCTTGCTGTCAATCCTATGTCGTTAACTTCTACCGCTCCCGAGCCTGAAGTGGCTCAGCCCGTGCCCATCAAACGTTTATTATCGCTGGATACGCTCCGGGGCTTTGATATGTTCTGGATCATGGGCGGAGATGAGATCTTCTACGCTCTGGCCAAAACTACCTCCTGGAGCTGGGCGTTGTTCATGGCTGACCAGTTTACGCACCCGGCCTGGAACGGCTTCCGCTTTTACGATCTCATTTTTCCACTTTTTCTTTTCATGGCGGGCGTATCCACGCCTTTTTCGCTCGATGGGCGGATCGCCAGAGGCGAGGCGAAAAGCAAACTGGCTCGAAAAATCGTTAGTCGCGGTATCATTCTGGTTATTTTAGGAATCATCTATAACAACGGACTTTTTGTGAAATCCTTTGACGAGATGCGGTTTGGCAGCGTGCTGGGCCGGATTGGTCTGGCGGGTATGTTCGCTCAGCTGATTTATCTCTACGCCGGAAAGCGGGCGAATTACGTCTGGTTTTTTGTCATTTTACTGGGATACTGGGCCGCCCTAACGCTCATTCCCGTGCCGGGCTGCGGAGCGGGCGTATTAACGATGGAATGCAGTCTGCCGGGTTACGTAGACCGACTGCTCATGCCGGGAAAACTCTACCTGACCGTACACGATCCCGAAGGATTACTCTCCACCATTCCCGCCATCGGCAATGCTCTTTTGGGCATTTATGCGGGCACGGTACTGAAGAATCAGAACCGTACGTCTTCGCAAAAAATTATTCATCTGGTCGGACTGGGTTTGGCCTTGGTTGGCATCTCTCTGCTCTGGGATACCGTTTTTCCGATCAATAAAAACCTCTGGACCAGCTCTTTCGTTTGCGTGACGGGCGGGTGCAGTCTGTTGCTACTCTCCACGTTTTACTGGATTATCGACGTAAAAGGATTTAAAAAATGGACGATCCTTTTCACGGTGATTGGAATGAATTCCATTTTGATTTACCTGAGTGTGCTGCTCATCAGTTTTGAGCACGCCAGCGAATTCTTCTTTGGCGGCTTAATTGAACAGCTGTCTTCCGTACCCATCAAGGCAGTACTGACGGTGCTGGGTATGATTCTCATGAAATGGCTGTTTCTGTATTTCCTCTACACGAAAAAAGTTTTTCTGAGGGTATAAACGGTCGTTGCCTTCGTTCAGCTGGTCCGTTAGGAAAGGCCTGGATTGCCACGATTCTGCTTATTTTTCGTCTAATCTTTGATCCCATTGCTATGAAAAAATTACTCTTTCTGTTGCTGAGTACCTCGGCCTTTGCCCAGAGTCCGGAACCTGCTAAGATTACGCTGGTGCTGCACGGCGGGGCGGGTACGATTACCCGGCAGAACATGACGCCCGAAAAAGAGAAAGCTTACCGCGAAGCCCTGAATCTGGCTCTGCAAAAAGGCTATGAAGTCCTGAAAAAGGGGGGTACGAGTCTGGATGCCGTAGAAGCCACCATTCACGTCATGGAAGATTCGCCGTTGTTTAATGCGGGCAAGGGAGCCGTTTTTACCCACGAAGGGAAAAATGAGCTGGACGCCGCCGTAATGGACGGAAAAACGCTCAAAGCCGGTGCCATCGCGAGCGTCACAACCATTCGTAACCCCATCTCAGCGGCCCGGGCCGTCATGGAAAAATCCGAGCACGTGATGATGATGGGTAAAGGAGCCGAAACTTTCGCTAAAGAAAAAGGACTTACCATCGTTGACCCGAGTTACTTCTACACCGAGAGCCGCTGGCAGGGACTTCAAAAGGCTTTAAAGGAAGAAAAGGTACAACTGGATCATTCGGAAGAAAAACCCACCAAACCCGCCAAAGCTCAGAAAAACGCCAGCAGCCGGGCCGAAGAACTCATCTTTTCGGAAGGCAAAAAATTTGGCACCGTAGGATGCGTGGCCCTGGATCAGTACGGAAATCTGGCGGCGGGAACTTCCACGGGTGGCATGACGAATAAACGATACGGAAGGGTCGGCGACGCCCCCATCATCGGAGCAGGTACGTATGCCGATAACGAAACCTGTGCGGTCTCGGCTACGGGTCACGGCGAGTACTTTATCCGATCGGTAGTAGCGTATGATATTGCTGCTTTGATGAAATACAAAGGACTTTCGGTGGAAGAAGCGGCCCGGGAGGTTGTGAATAAAAAACTGGTGGAACGCGGCGGTGAAGGCGGCGTCATTGCTCTCGACGCCAAAGGTAATTTGGCCATGCCCTTCAACTCCGAAGGGATGTACCGTGGCTTTATTAAGGCTGACGGCAAATCGACCGTTGAAATCTATAAGGATTAATACATTTCCTGCCTAAACATCTTTTTTCGTCTTTGTTGGGGGGAGCAAGGCATCCCCCACAACCCTGTCATCCTGAGCGAAGCGAAGGACCTTACTGATTACTAAGGTAACTTCCCATCAGGAAAGCGTCTCTAAATCCTTAGTAAGGTCTCGCCCTGTGGTCGGGATAACAGGGCTGTGGGTAACGCTTTGAATAGTTGTAAATAACGCTTTTTCGCCGTTGTGGGTGACGCTTGGCTAAACATCAATAACGGCGGGAATAGAATCCTGAAGAAAAGAAATCATAAGGCCGGAATTACTTCCGGCCTTATGATTTAGGTAACCTCTATAAAATATACCGCGTCGAAAGAAAATTCGATTCGTTCTTTTGCAGAATCTCATTTACAATCGCTTTGTTCTCGCTGGTTTCTTTGGTGGCCACAATCGTTCGAATCGAGAAGGAGCGAAGGGCATCATTGACGGACAGGGTTCCTTCGGCGGAATCCTTGCGACCGGTAAAAGGGAACATATCCGGGCCGCGTTGGCACTGAGCGTTAATGTTCACCCGCGAAACCTGATTCACCAACTGATCGACCAGATTAGCAATTTCTGCCGGGTTATTCCCGAAAATACTCACCTGCTGTCCGTGCTGAGAGTCAATTAAGTATTGAATCGGCTCCTCTTCACTGGTAAAGGTAGCCACCGGAATGATAGGACCGAACTGCTCTTCGCGGTACACCTTCATGCCCTCAGTCACGGGGTACAGAATGGCCGGATACACAAAGGACTTAAAATTTTCACCGCCCTGCGGATTAACCACGCGGGCTCCTTTGAGTTTGGCATCTTCAATGCATTCGATCAGGTAGGCGGGTTTATTGGGTTCGGGCAGCGGCGTCAGATTTACGCCTTTTTGCCAGGGCATCCCCAGTTGAAGCTGGGCTACGGCCTCCGTTAGTTTAGCCAGAAACTCTTCCGCCCGGTTTTGATGAACCCAGAGAATTTTCAGGGCGGTACACCGCTGACCGTTAAAAGAAAGGGCTCCCAGAACGGATTCCTTCACGGCTAAATCCAGATCCGCATTTTCCAGAATAATACCTGCGTTTTTAGCATCAAGTCCCAGAATGGCCCGTAAGCGGTTGGTCTTGGGGTGCATTTTCTTAAGGTCTGAAGCCACGCGGCTGGAGCCAATGAGTCCTAATACATCAATTTTCCCTGATTGCATCAGACCTGGAATGACCGTATTGCCGCGACCATAGAGGGTATTAACTACACCCGCTGGAAAACTTTCCATGAAAGCTTCCAGTAAAGGATAATGCAGCAGCGTGCCGTGTTTGGGAGGTTTGAATAACACGACGTTACCCATTAAAATCGCCGGGATAAGCATCGTGTAGGTTTCATTGAGCGGATAATTGAACGGCCCCATGCAAAGCACAACGCCCAGGGGCGAACGCCGCACCTGACCAATGATCCCTTCCTCGATGGTGAATTTGGAGTTTTCGCGGTCAATGCGTTTGAGCTCGTCCAGCGTATCGTGAATGTACTGGACGGTGCGGTCAAATTCCTTCTCCGAATCCGCCAGCGACTTTCCAATTTCCCACATCAGCAGCTTGACTACCTCGGCTTTCTTTTGCCGCATTTTCTGCGTGAAGGTTTCCATGCACGCAATCCGGCCCGCTACGGACATGGTAGGCCATTCGCCACGACCGTTGTCGTAGGCTTTCAACGCCGCGTATAATACTTCCATGCCATCGGCGGCATCCACCACGGGATAGCTTCCGATACGAACGGGCTCACAGCCTTCGGCGGTGCGTTGGTAAATGGGTGAATACACATCCTGGGTTTTGCCGGACCAGGCTTTCATGGCCCCGCCAATTAAGTATTCCCGTTGTTCCAGGGGAGCGGAAAGGGCGTGTTCGGCGGGGATTTCTTCCGCCAGCGGAAATAGCGACTCGAGTCGTAGCGTACTCATGGTGAATGGAGAATTACGTAATCTTTCAGGAATCAGAGTGAGTGCAGACGTTTTGAATGCCTTATGGAAATAGACGGCAAAGCGTTGACCAGACCCGATAGAAGGATTCGTTTTTTCATCCGCTTCCTTCACCATAAAAAGGAAGCGGAAAAAAAAGGAGTCGGAAACCCTAAACGATTTCCTGAAGAAGCGTTCTGAAATGAACGTATTGCAAGCCGTACCGACGGTCGATTTCGGATTCTAAGCGAGCCGAATAATCATTAACGTAAGTATTATAATCATCCATATCGGCGAAAAAAAACTGGAACGTGTACGTCACTCCGCCCTGATCAATCTCGGTAAGAAGCTTAAAAATCCGGTTACCGATGGGCAAGTTGGTCGCCAGCACGGCCGGAACATGGGTGTGCTTCATCCATTCAATCCATTCGTCGTGGGCGGCGTGTTCAATATTATAAGTGACGTTATAAAGCAGCATAGTGGTATGATAAGGGTTCGGGAACTGGTTCTTTCCCTTTCTAAAAAGTTATAAGGGTTCGTTGCTCGGCAACAAACCTAAAGCAAGAATTAAGGAGGGCAATACCTTGAGTGAAGAAAAATTATTTCTGTTCCAGATGTTATCCTTGAATTATTTCAAAAAACATGGTGCCATTCTGCTGAGGCGTTCCAACCAGGTTACCTTATGAAAAGGTAATGCTGGCAATACTCTTTTACCGGAAAAAAGTGACAGGAAGCGGGTAAAGCTCTAACAAGACCTGCCATACAATTACGAATGGAAAAAATTTCAATTTGCTGGCTGCGACGTGATCTTCGGCTACACGATCAGGCGGCTTTATACCACGCCTTACGGGGCGAACATCCGGTGCTGGTGTTTTTTATTTTTGACCGGGAAATTCTCGATGATCTGGAAGATCGACGGGACCGGCGGGTGGAGTTTATTTACGAGCAGATCGTGTCCATCCAGAAAGAGCTTCAGAAACACAAGTCGGGCATGCTGGTCAAATACGGGTCGGCTTTGAAGGTCTGGAAGGAAGTACTGGAGGAGTACGAGATTGCCGAAGTCTACGCCAATAACGATTACGAACAGTATGCCCTGGAACGGGATGCCGCCGTAAGCGAATTGATAGGAAAGAAGAACATTCCCCTGCACAGCTTCAAGGATCAGGTTATTTTTGAGAAAGATGAAGTCCTGAGTAAGGCCGGAAAACCCTATTCGGTATTTACTCCCTACAGTAAGGCCTGGAAAGCGAAAGTCAACGACTTTTACGTCAAATCCTATCCCACTGAAAAGTACTTTTCAAACTTTGCGAAGGCTAAACTTCCGGCCATTCCTACATTAAAAGAGATGAATTTTGAGGCGGTGGGAGAACCGTTTCCTTCCTCAGAAATCAACGAAGATCTGATTGCCGATTACGACAAGACCCGAGATTTTCCGGGTATGGAAGGCACCAGCCGGATGTCCGTGCACTTACGCTTCGGGACGGTTTCCATCCGGGAGTTGGTTCGGGCGGCTCAGGAGCTGAATGCCACGTACTTAAATGAACTCATCTGGCGTGAATTTTACTTTCAGGTGCTGTTTCATTTTCCACACGTGAATCAGGGACATGCCTTTCGAAGCGAGTACGACCGGATTCAGTGGCGGAATAATGAGGAGGAGTTCAAGGCCTGGTGCGAAGGAAAAACGGGCTATCCGCTGGTAGATGCGGGCATGCGTCAGATGAACGCGACGGGCTTTATGCACAATCGCGTTCGCATGATTACGGCTAGTTTTTTGTCTAAGCACCTGCTTATTGACTGGCGGTGGGGCGAAGCTTACTTTGCCAGAAAACTACTGGATTATGATTTCTCGGCCAATAACGGCGGCTGGCAGTGGGCGGCGGGCAGTGGCTGCGACGCCTCCCCGTATTTTCGGGTCTTCAATCCCACGATTCAGGCCAAGAAGTTTGATCCCAGCCAGGAATACCGGCAGACCTGGGTGCCTGAGTACCAAACCGAAGACTATCCCGAACCCATTGTAGAACATGAAATGGCCCGTGAACGGGCTATTTCGGCCTATCGAAAAGCCGTAAAAAAATCGTAATTGCTTACTGAGACAGATAATCGCTTAAATGACCGGGCAGTTCCTGAATGAGAACGGGCCGAAGCACATTTCCCCCTTCGGTAACCAGGGTGATTTCACCTCTTTCTTCTGAAACGGCAATCACAGCCGCATCCGAATGCTCGGAAAGACCAATGGCGGCCCGGTGACGAAAGCCCAAAATAGGCGAGATGTGCGGATTTTCGGAAACGGGTAACATGCAGCGGGCCGCTTTGACGCGTCCATCCGAAATAATAACGGCTCCATCGTGCAGGGGGCCGTTTTTTTGAAAAATGGCTAGCAACAGGGACTTGGAAAGTTGAGCATCAATGGCATCGCCCGATTCAATGTAGCGTTTGAGCGAATCCTCTTTTTTAATGGCAATCAGGGCTCCCGTCCGGCTGGCGGCCAGTTTTCGAACGGCATCAATGACGGGCTGTAACTCCCAGGTGTGATGGTTTTCTGACTTTTGCTGGAAAATGCGGTGTAAAATGGGGTATTGCTGAAGATTAGTCGAACGGCCCACAAAAATCAGGAACCGCCGGATCTCTGGCTGAAAAATGATGACCAGGGCTAATACACCGATTTCCATGAACTGACCCAGCAGGGTAGACAGCAGTTCCATACCCAGGGCTCTGACCACCAGATAAAAGACGTACACAAGCAGGTACCCTAAAAAGACCCGGCTGGCGATGCTTCCTTTAATGAGAAAATAAATCTGGTACAAAAGGAAAGCGACCAGCACCACATCGATGAGGTCCAGAAAATCAACATCTAAAAAGCCAAGACTATAAAGCAGCATCCGAATTAATTAACGAAATAGGATTGGAAGGGTAGTATCAATCAATCGTAAAAACCCAAAAATAAAAATTTTGCTCGTAATAACCGTGTCGAATTAGAAGTTATTTGGTATTTAACTGGTAAATTTTATAACTAATTCATTAAAAATGAGTACAATTCATGGCTCATTAGGGAATGCAGCAGTAACTGCTGGGTGTTATCTCCAGAGAAGCTTACCCGTTAAGGATGTATTCGCGGACACGCACTGGATTGGACGGGTAACTTCCTGGTATAAGAAGAGTCGATCACTAAATAGCTTGATCCAGACCTTTCAGTAGCACTTATAAGCCGGAATAGTCAGCGATGCCTTGCGTATGTAAATCCAGTGAAGGGATGGGTAGATCAGCTAAACAAATGATCACTTGATGGGCCCGGTCTGCCACTATTCACTAAAAAAGGATTCTCGTGGAAGTAACTCTGCTGCCCTGAAAGGCTATTGGATTCTTTTTTCCTGACCAAAGTTCTTTACCATTGCTCGGGGCTGTAATCTTGCCAGACCTGCTGGGCAAGTACCCAGGCCAATGCATTCAGTAGATCATCCATGGGAGCTTCCTCCTGATTCACAAGGGCTAGTTCGCTGGTAAATGAATAAGCCTGGGTATGGGACAGAACCCAGTCTGTCGTACTCTGGTGACTATACGCGTGAATGAATACGGGCTGAGGCTGAAGGATATCCCTGGTTTTCTGCCAGTGAAAGAGTAAGAAGCGAAGCGTTCGTACACTGACGGCGTTTAGTACTGAATCGCCCGTTAGTTCGAGTGAAAATTCAAGTTTGGAAAGCAAGTCATCCGGTGAATGGCCCTGTTCCTGAAGGGCTGTTAACCAGCGGTTGAGACTAAAAAGGATATGACTGAGCCTCTCAACCGGATCATCTCCCGCGGGAGATTCCAGCCGGAAAACCCGAAAGTCAGGCGAGAAAGAAGTTTTACGTAAGAGGCCTTCTTCAAAACCGGGCAACTCCGGATTTGGTTTACTTCCAAAGCCTCCCTGAATCGGGGAGGTAAACAACTCCTGCAAAGAATCGGCCAGGGCCAGATAGTCTACTGCTCCTGAAAAGTAGAGAACCTGCTGAGCAGGGTTAAGCCGGGCCAGTAAGGGTTCGTAACTCAGGTCAGGACTTTCGAAGATCAATTCCAGTGCCCGGGCCTCCGAGGGCAGCTCTGCCAGGTCCGGCTCTGAAACGGTAATCAACTGCCGCGGCACGGGTAGATCCGAAGGAACGAACGCCGCGATTTCCCAGCTATGAGGGGGTTGAGTTAAGTACGCATCAGGAGTTTCCTCCATTTTCCACTGGCTCAATATCGCTAAGGCCGCCTCCCGAAGGGTGGGCGAAAGCGGGGGGAGAGGAGCCGGGCTGTAAGCCTGAGCCAGGGAGTGATCAGATTCGTGCGTTGACATCATGGCTGGGGTCGTTTTAAAGGGGCCTTTGGCGGGCAACTGGTAAAAAATAACGGATTGTTAATTGAAAATTCATAATTTGTGAATGCTCTTTCCTAAAAAGAGCGTACTCAAAAAAAAACAGAGAATTTGATAAAATAGGTTTACGGGGCCATGTTGATTATTTATCTTTGCGACCCCTTGTGAAAAATCCAGCCTGAAAATCGCCTTGCAGACTGCCATTAGAGATGCCAAATCCGTTTGGCAAGAGTGTTTAAAGATCATACGTGAGTACGTGCCCGAGCAAAGTTTCAAGACTTGGTTCGAGCCGATCGTGCCCGCACGTCTGTCTGGAAACACGCTGACTATTCAGGTGCCGAGCGAATTCTTCTACGAATGGCTGGAGGAAAATTACGTACACGTCCTGCGTCGGGCCATTGACCATGCCATTGGTCGGCAGGGAATGCTGGAATACGCAGTGATTGTGGATAAAGGAGACGACAAGAAACCTCCCATGGGGTACACCGTTCCTAACCAGCGGCCCGCTCCGGCGAATGCTCCGGTTCCGCAGAAACAGCCCAATGCCCAACCCGAACAACTCCGGAATCCTTTTGAGTTACCCGATCTGGACGGCCTGGAGCTGACGTCTTATCTCAATCCCATTTACACGTTTGAGAACTACGTCGAGGGAGACTTTAATCGTCTGGCCCGCTCGGCGGGTCATGCCGTCGCTACGAAGCCCGGTGTTACCTCCTTCAATCCCCTGCTCATCTACGGTGGGGTAGGATTGGGGAAAACTCACCTCGCTCAAGCCATTGGTAATCAGATTAAAGCGTCGAATGCGGGGAAATTTGTGTTATTTGTTTCCACCGAAAAATTCATGAATCAATTCGTGATGGCGGTGCGAAATAACTCCATTCAGAACTTCACTAATTTCTACCTCCAGGTCGATGTACTGATTCTGGATGACGTACAGTTTTTAGCAGGCAAGGAGCGTACCCAGGAAACGTTTTTCCATATTTTCAATCACCTGCACCAGACGGGTAAACAGATCATCATGACCTCCGATCGTCCGCCTAAGGATTTGCAGGGGCTTCAGGATCGCCTGCTTTCCCGGTTCAAATGGGGGCTTTCGGCCGATTTGCAGATGCCCGATCTGGAGTCGCGAATCGCCATCATCATGAAGAAGCTGCACGGAGATGGGGTGGACATTGACTATGAAGTGATTGAGTACCTGGCTCACTCGATTGATACCAACGTTCGGGAACTGGAAGGAGTCGTGGTTTCACTCATCGCCCAGGCCACTTTACTACGCCGGGAGATCGACATGAACTTGGCCCGACAGGTGCTTCGGAACATTGTGCAGGATTCCGAGCGGGAAGTCACCATTGAAACCATCATGGAGACCATCTGCCAGCATTATAAAACGACTCTTCAGGATATGAAGGGCAAGAGCCGTAAAAAGGAACTCGTTTTTCCCCGCCAGGTAGCCATGTATTTTGCCAAGGAATACACGGATCTTTCCCTTAAATCCATTGGGTATCACTTTGGTGGACGGGATCACTCTACCGTGATTCACGCTATTCAGACCATTTCCGAGCTAAAGGAGCATAACAAAGACGTGAAAGCTCAACTGCTCGAACTTCAGAAAAACTTCGGTAAGAAAAACTAGGATTTGAGGGGGCTGGTTTAACTCAACGCCTGTTTGATGATCACTCGCTTATACCGTTCTCAACTGGATACTGTTGCCTACGATGCCTGCGTTGAGGCCAGTGAGTGGGGAATGATTTACGGACTTTCCTGGTGGCTGGATACGGTTTCTCCGGATTGGGAGTGTCTGGTAGAGAAGGATTCTCTGGGAGCTTACCGGGCCGTTTTTCCCATTCCCCTTCAGCGAAAGCTTTCGTACCGCTTTGTCCATCAGCCGCTCTTTTGTCAGTTTCTTGCCATCTATGCCAGGGAAACGCTTAGCCCAGCCCGACAGCAACAGTTTCTGGATGCCTTATTCAAAAACTACCGATTCGTGGCCAGCCTTTGTCTGGCTTTTCCCGGCCGGGAGCTACTTCAGACGTATGCCTTTGCCCGACTGACCCCCTTTCATACGCACCTGATTTCTCTCGAAAACGACTACGAATACTTACGTAATCACTACAACCGCGACCGCAAGATGAACGTGAAGCGGGCGGAGAAACTAGGCTGGGAAAAAGCAGAAGGCAATGAAGTGCAGACGTTAGCCGCTCTATTTAAAGATTTTCACGAGCACCAGATCGAAGGGGGAGCCCATCCCGATACGTACCTTCTCTTAGAAAAGTTATTTCAGCAAACGCAGGAAAGGGGCTTTTCAGAACTGTGGTACGCCCAGAAAGAGGGACGCATTCACGCGGGAGCCTGGCTGGTGCGTTTCAGAGAGCGTACACTTTATCTATTCAACGCCGCCGACGAGACGGGCCGCCGGGGCAATGCCCGCAGTTTTCTGCTGGATGAATATTTAAAGGAAAAAGCCGGAAGCTCCGGCCTGTTTGATTTTGAAAGTGCCCAGAAAAAAGAGATTGCGGATTTTTATGCCAGCTTTGGCAGCTACGTTCAGGAATTCTACGAACTACGGGTGAATCGTCTGCCCTGGTGGATGAAAGCCGTATGGAAATTACGGAATCTTCTCCGCTGATCACTGCCATTGAAACTCTTCCCGCATGCCCTTGTAGCTTTTCAAATCCATGGCTACGGCTCCCACCATTAAATCAAACTCAACCTTTACGGGGACTTTATTGGCATCATCCGAAACCCAGATGCGAATGGCCTCTTTGCCATCAAAGAGCTTATTTTGCGGCAGATAGGGAATAATGCGGTGCGTACTGATTTTTCCAAACTTGGTCTTGACGGTTTCTTTGCCCACGTAGCGAATCTGAAGGTTAATGAAATCGTTGTCATAAAACGTTTTCACGGTAGTCACCTGTCCTTCTTTCATGCGGTTGAAATCGATGGTTCGCAGAAAGAAGTACCCACTGATGACGTCGTAAATCGAGCCGGGGGCTTTGAATTCCTTGACTTCTTCCGGTTGATTTTTCTTCTTGCTCACGGAGGTAATCTTATCGCCGGTCTGATCAAACGTTACCCGCTGTTCTTTTTCGTAGCGACCTTCCTGCTGCCGCATGTTAAACTCCAGGGGTAACAGCGTTTGCGGATCAATGTACGACTGCCAGGAATCCCGCACTTTCGTTACCAGATCGAAAGCCCCGGTGGTTCGTCCCGTTGCCGTGACCCGGTAACAGGCTTTGCCGCGTATGCGGTGAAACTTCTCGCTTACATCAATGGTGGCTTCGGCGGCGTTAATAAACCCGTAATGAACGCGGTACTCCAGATGCTCTCCCGGCGTGGCCTGGTACGTCGTCTGAGGGGCGTCGGGTTGAAAGGTAACGAAGCCCAGGCCCGTAAAAACACTTACACAAAATATAAAGAAAGAAAAGCGGGACATACGCATGCTTAAGGGGAGTTGGAGTAACGGCCCATCGGTAAACCGTTACAAAGAATCATATTTTGTTTTTAAATAAGACAAGTACCTTTTGAAATCGCCCTGAAATTTCTCTCTGAATTCCCGTTCAAACTCGTTCCTTCGGGCGTTGTAAGTAGCAAAGCCCACAAAGAAAGCATTATTAGGCAATTCATTGCTTTTCCACGTTCGTTTTCGAACATTGGACAGGCCTTTATATAACGTATCAGCCCGCTCCATAATATGCTGAATCTGTTGTTGTTTAAGCTGGTCCTTTCGGGCTTTGGAAAGTTCAGGCCCAAAACTCTCATACAGGCTGTCGAGGGATAACTTGCCTTTGTTGAAATGCTGTACGTAACGATCCCGGAACACTTTGCCTTCGGTATAGGTAAGGTACGCCGGCGAGCTCGTGCCAAAACGCTGTGCCAAAAATCGCAGAGCTCCGTAATCCCCGATGAAGTTAGCCAGGTTTTCGTTGAACTCGTGCTGATTCTTGATGAACACCGTGGCATGCGTCATTTCGTGCATGATCAAACTGGCCAAACGGCCTTCGGGAAGACTGAGCATGCCCGACAAAATGGGATCATTGAAATAACCCAGGGTGCTGTAAGCCGAAACGGGGCTGATCTCGGTATCGTACCCTGACCAGTATTGGGCTTCCTTTTTTGCTTTGGCAAGGTCGAAAAATCCTTTGTAAGTAAACGAACCAATCAGGGGGAAGGAAAAGTCAATGGCTTTGACCTGATAAGGCTCCGCTACGGTCAATACGTAACAGATCGGGCGGTCTTTCTGATCATAATACGACTGGTATAAAGGCGTATCGTTGAGCCCCAGCGAATCAATGGCAAACTGCCGGATTTCTTCAATGAAGACCAGCTTGGTTTTAATGGAATCAGCTACGGCTGGATCGTTTAATACGTCCTTTACTGGCGTCGCTTCTAAAAGCACTTTTGCCCCCCCGCTTAACTGCCCATATCCGTAGGCGATCCAGTTCCACTGCCAGATGACGAGAATAATAAGGATTGCCGTCAGGGCCAGGGCTACTTTTTTTAGAATACGTTTCATGGTTTACTTTCAACTACTGGGTCAATAAAAACGTTTTTTTTGCAAACGGCAATCATGCATTGCAGAATTAAACGTAAATATGTTCAGTTAAATCCCAGAGCAACCCTTAGGGTTGAGGGTAAAATGGTTAAAAAAAAAGAACAAATTTCAGGCGTATATTAGGATATGTACGCAGTAATGCGTAATTTTAAGTCACATTCCTCACTCAATAGCTCGTTTTTTTAAACATGGCACAAGCAAACGGCACGGACGCAGGGCAAAAGTTAAAAGCTTTGCAAACGACCATTGAAAAATTAGATAAAGCCTACGGCAAAGGCACCGTCATGCGTCTTTCGGATGCAAAAGTTCTCGATATTCCGGTGATTTCAACGGGATCGCTGGGACTGGATCTGGCCTTAGGTATTGGTGGAGTTCCCCGGGGACGGGTGGTCGAAATCTATGGACCGGAATCTTCGGGTAAGACGACCATTGCCATGCACTGTATTGCAGAAGCTCAGAAAAAAGGTGGGCTGGCAGCCTTTGTGGATGCAGAGCACGCCTTTGATCGCAGCTACGCTGAAAAGTTAGGTATTGATACGGGTAACCTCCTCATTGCTCAGCCCGATAACGGTGAGCAGGCTCTGGAAATTGCCGAACATCTGATCTCTTCAGGAGCCATTGATATCATCGTTATTGACTCAGTTGCGGCTCTGGTTCCCAAAGCCGAGATCGAGGGCGATATGGGTGATTCGAAGGTAGGCTTGCAGGCTCGTTTGATGTCTCAGGCTCTTCGTAAGCTGACGGGTATCATTAATAAGACGTCCTGCTGCTGTATTTTCATTAACCAGCTTCGGGAAAAGATCGGAGTTATGTTTGGTAACCCCGAAACTACGACGGGTGGTAACGCTCTTAAATTCTACGCTTCGGTTCGTCTGGATATTCGCCGGGCGGGTCAGATCAAGGAAGGAGCCGATAGCATCACGGGTAACCGTACCCGCGTAAAAGTGGTGAAGAACAAACTCGCTCCTCCGTTCAAAGTAGTGGAATTTGACATTATGTACGGCGAAGGTATTTCGAAAGTAGGAGAGGTCCTGGATTTAGCCGTTGAACTGGAGATTGTGAAAAAATCAGGTTCCTGGTTTAGCTACGGAACCAACCGTTTAGGTCAGGGACGTGACGCCGTAAAGGAAATCCTGAAAGACAATCCTGAACTTCTGGATGAACTGGAAGCTAAGATTAAAGAAAAGGTAAAGGGGGATGACGAAGCATTAGTCGATACTCTGGAACCAAACGTCGTTGACGAAGGTAAAGAAGAATAATGGTTCGAATAATTATTCTCAAGCCCACTGATTTCATATCAGTGGGCTTTTTGTTTGATCCGCAACAACTAGAAAACAGGTCGTTTCATTAATACATATTAATATTTTATTAGAAAGTATAAGTACAGTACTATACTCACTGGCAAAGCGTTAGTTTTAATACTGTAATTAACTCCTCCGCCAGGAAATGAAAACCTTATTATTCTCCCTGCTGGGACTGATGATGCTCAGTTCCTTATGTGTTGCTCAGGAAATAGAACCCAGCGTGGTTCTGGCTTCGAACGAAGTTAAACTTACCAGCGAAAGTCAAAGTCCCCAATTCATGTATATCAGAGGCCAGATGGATGCTAAAGTGCATTACAAAAAATACAAGGCCGCTCGAAATGTTACCTTTCTATCCAGTGTGATTGCTCCCTATCTGGGAATTATTCCAGCCGTTGTAAGTTCAAGGAAAGCTCCCAGGCTGCAAAACCTGGACTTTCCCGACGTAGAGTTGATGAAGTCGGCCGATTATACCCGGGGATACGAAGATCAGGCCCTTAAAATCAAGCAGAAGAAACTCTGGAAAAGCTGGGGAATCGCTTTTGGCGTGAATGTAGCCGCCATGGTGCTCATTGCCAACCGTTAGTAGGCCACTTAGGAAGTAAAAGAAAAAAGCCCTCTGGAAGAGGGCTTTTCTGTGGTAGATAGCCTCATCAGACGTAGATCATTTTTCGACTCATGCCGCCATCAATGGTAAAGTTTTCACCCGTAATAAAGCTGTTGGCCGGATCACTCAGGAAAAGGACCATACGGGCAATATCGTCGGGCGTACCCACCCGGCCCGCCGGATGCTGCTCATGATCGGCTTTGCTGAGTTTTTCAGGACCCGGTGAAGAAGATTTCTGGTAGGGGGTTACGTCAATCCAGCCCGGAGCGATGGAGTTTACCCGAATTTCCGGTCCCAGGCTCACCGCCAGGGAATGGGTCAGAGCGAAAATACCACCTTTCGAAGCGGAATAGGCAAAGGTGCCGGGTTCGGACTGGAAAGCCCGGGTCGAGCAAAGGTTAATGATGAGTCCTTTACTGGCTTTTAGATAAGGGGCACACAGTTTGCTGCACCAGAAAGGTCCGGAAAGGTTAATGCTGATGCCCTGGTTCCACGCTTCAAAACTCCACTCCTCCAGCGGCTTGCTTTCAAAGACAGCGGCATTATTCACTAACACATCTACCCGTCCGAAGGCTTCAATGGTTTGGGCAAAAGCCTTTTCAATGCCTGAGGGATCGCCTACGTCACAAGTCAGGGGCAGCAGGTGGCCCAGCTTGCTAAACTCAGTTTCGAGTTCCTTTAAAGCTTCCGGATCCTGATCCCAAAGAGCCAGTCGATAGCCCTGTTCGAGTAAACGTTGAGAAATGACGCGTCCAATTCCCTGGGCTCCGCCGGTAACAATAGCTACTTGTCCTTGCATGGGTGTTCTGAGAGTATAGTCAGAACCGTTCTTAAAAAAGCCGATCCTAACGTGGATCGTCAATCTGCCCTTTCATGCGGTACCGCAGCAGCACCTTTTTTCCGGATACTTTCTCGAGCATGGGCTTGAGAATTTTGTTGGCATTCTGGCGGGTTTGTTCCAAAATCCCTTCATTGATAGCCGATTGACTGACCTGTTCTTCCGCTTTTTTGAAAGCCTGATCAATCAGTAAAGCTTCATCAGTGAAAGCATATTCAGTATTATACACCCGGGATTTGGAGTGATCAATGCGGGAAACGCATAACTCCGGTTCGGGCAATCGGACAATCAGCGTATCCCGCATTTCCCCGATATCCGTAACGTTCATCCGGGTCAGGTCCAGACAGCCAATGGCTTCCCCCTGAATAATGAGCAACGCTTTGCCATCGGGAAGAAACTGCCGGGTTATTTTTTGATCCACTACGTCCCGAAAGTGATACTTAACCAGTTCCAGCTTTCCTAAAGACGTGATCTGCTGAAGCACGACATTATGATTGGTAGAAATGTCAGCATTACCAGCGGGATCAAAGAATTTACGGGCTTTGATCTGCTCCCAGCCGTAAATAATTCCTGCGACCAGAGCCAGCAGGATCAGCAAACGAATCAAGAAACGCATAAAGCAGGGGTGGATTTAAAGAACCATGAGATTACAGCCCCGAAGGTCTGAGTTATCAAAACGTCCCAATACCCGAAAAGTTTGATCCTGCGGGCCATAACTTCCCAAATCCTTGGTTTCCAGAAAACTACAGGAATCAAGGTTCGCTAAGTCGATGATATTGATTCCCCCGGAACTGCGAGCCTGCCGGCCGGGTTGATATAAATGGAAAGGATCATTGACATCCCGCAGGGTGATTTTCAGGCTGGCGGGGAGCTGAAAAAGCCCTCCTCCAAACGAATAGCCCTGCGAAAGCAGTTCCGTCATGCCATATTCGGAGTGGATCGCCGGTACGTGAAAAGCCTTGGTAAGAATCTCGTGTAATTCTTCCCTGAGCAGTTCCTGGCGACGACCTTTCATGCCACCCGTTTCCATAACGATCAGGTTCTCCATACCTGAAAGAAACGATAAATCGGCTTCTTCGGCCAAATCCAGCAGGGCAAACGTAACTCCGATGAGCAGCACTTTTTTAGTACTATGCTGACGCAGGAACTTCAGGCGTTCGAGTAATTCAAGGGTATTGTGTAAGTAAAAACCGGAGTATTCCGACTGCGTTTTTCCAATAAAGTGCCGGACCATGTGGACCAGCGATGAATTGGACCGTTCCAGATAGGAGGGTAATAAAGCCAGGATATGAAAATCCGTTAGTGGCCCGTAAAACTGCTCGAAAATCCGTTCACTCAGGACCTCATAAAAATCCGGGTCGCTAACCAGGTGCTGGCTGGTAATCTGGCCGGTTGTGCCGCTGCTGGCAAAAGTAATTTTAGGCTCTGCCGGAGCCGTAATCACGCGATGGGATTTAAAGAACTCCAGAGGCAAATAAGGAATTTCTTCCAGCGATTGAACGGCTTCGGGCCTGATTTTCAGATGCGACAGATACTCACCGTAGACGGGATTGGACCGGGCCTGTAGCTGAAAGATTTCCAGACTCAGGGATTCGAAAAGGGAAGCATCCAGGCGTAAAATCTGATCTTTAAGGTATTGACTGGTAGACATTTGTATGAGTGGAGACGAACCCCATGGGGTGAATTCTTACAAACTTACTTAATTTAGCAGGAGCGGATGTAACTTTCCCGCTCGATCGGTCGTTTATGACAGTGACCATAAGATTTAGGTTCCTATGAAACAGGTAATATTTACGTTTTTAATCTTCGCGGCAGGATTTACCCTCATCCAGTGTACCACCGAACCGGATTTTTCCAATGTTCCCTCGATTTCTGACGCTACGATTTCTAAAACCACGCTGACGGACCGGCTGGGTAACGCCGCCGATTCGCTGGTGATCAGTATCAAATTTCAGGATGGAGACGGTGACTTGGGCTCTTCCACGGACGAAGTCAGAAATGATACCCTGACGTATCCGCCGCCGTACTATAATTACTTTGTTCGGGTATTCCGTCAGAAAAATGGTCAGTTTTCGGAAGTAATTCGGCAGGAAACGGATTCGGGTATTTTTCCCCGGCTGCGTCAGGATGGAAAGTCAGGGCCGCTGGAAGGTCAGATCAGACGGGGAATTGTGGTACAGCACAGAACCGTACCCCCAAATGATACTCTGAAATATTACGTAAAAATCCGCGATCGGGCCGGAAATATGAGCAATGAAATTGAAACACCGGCGGTTATTGTGCACGTTCGCAATTAGTCGCTGCTGAAGTTTAAAAAATAGCATGACCGGCCGGTCATGCTATTTTTTTTAGGAGGGCGTGGGTAAAACAATGCGGAAGGTAGTACCCTTGCCCGGTTCTGAGCTTTTGACAAATAACTTTCCTTTGTGGTAATTTTCAATGATGCGTTTGGCCAGGGTTAATCCCAGGCCCCAGCCGCGTTTTTTGGTACTAAAGCCCGGATTGAAGACCTGTTTCCAGTTGGATTTGGGAATGCCTTTGCCCGTATCCGTAATGTCGATGTAAATCTGGCCGGGCTTTTCGGCCATAACGATGCGGAGTTCGCCGACGCCTTCCATGGCATCCACCGCGTTTTTGCAAAGGTTTTCTATGACCCATTCAAACAGATACCGATTGACGGGAATGAGCTTGCCCGGCGTGATGTCATTGGTAATCTGCCATTTCACTTTGGAAGACACCCGACGTTTGAGGTAACTCACAAAGGTTTCAATGTGGGTATCCAGCGGCTCGGGCGTGAGCGTAGGCATGGAGCCAATATTGGAAAAGCGGGCGGTGATCGTCTCCAATCGTTCGACGTCTTTTTCCAGCTCGAGTACAAATTCCGGCTCATAGCGATCAGGATCCGTTTTGAAGTATTCCACCCATCCTTTTAATCCCGACAGGGGCGTACCCAACTGGTGTGCCGTTTCTTTGGCCAGACCCACCCAGACCCGGTTTTGTTCCGATCGGCGGGAGGCACTGAAGGCCAGATAGGCCAGATAACCAAAGACGAGCAGTCCCAGAAACATCACCAGGGGATAATACTGAAGCTGGGTAAACAGAAACGAGTGACTGAAGTAAATGTAGCCCTTGCCAAAGCCACCATCGTACTCAATGGGAGCATTATCCGTTTGAAATTCGGAAGCTTTCTGCTTTAAAAAAGCCTGCACTTCATCGGGATTTTCCGGCAGGGTAATGTTGCGGGGTGTGTACGTATTCTGATATTCGACAATGACCGGAATTTCCGTGTTGACTTTTACGATGTTATCAAAGAAGAAATTAAGATCCGTCTGCTCGGGACTGGTATAGGCATACTCCAGACTTTTGGCGTACAGACGTACTTCTTCCAGTTCGTGAGCTTCCAGGCGGGAAATCAGAGAGTTAGTGTAATAAAACCAGCCTACGGAGAAAGCCATCAGCGTGAGCAGGATGCCTAATTTAACCTGATTTTTCTGCTGGTATAAGTCACCCGAACGCATCCGGGCGGCTAGATTACCCCGGCGGCTATCCTGGGACGGTTTTATAGGAGGATGGGCAAGTTTCATTTCAATTCAACCAACGCCAGCGGCTTTTGGATTCATATACGGCCCGGAAAATAATTTGGCCTTGATCTGTCTAAATTAAAACTTTGCCTTGACAATTATGGATATCAGAGCTCTAAGTCTACAGATGAAGGACTTAGGAAGTGATAAATATCATAGTTTAAACTAAGAGCCTGTCGTAAACTTGCCTAGAAGTCAGGAAACATAGCCCAGTAGTTTTGAATAATTCTAAATAAAACAGAATGGGATTTATTCTATCCGTTGGTAGGTTATCCTGACGTATTTTTGTGTTTTTAGTGAAGGAAATGACCAATACGTTTCGAGCAATCAGTTTATCGTACAAAACTGCTCCCTTAGCCATAAGAGAGCAGGTCGCACTGGATGAAAGCGAAGCCAAGACCTTCTCGCTGAAACTGAAAGAACACTTTGGGTTTCAGGATATTTTGGTGGTTTCTACGTGTAACCGTACGGAGATATATTATACGGCGGCTGAAAGCTACGCCGAATCAATAATTAAATTACTGGCGATTGAAAAAGGACTGGAGAAACCCGCCAGTCTGCCCGATTACTTCATTGTATTAGATGAGCAGCTTCAGGCCATTCGTCACTTGTTTGAAGTAGCCACGGGTCTTCATTCTCAGGTGGTCGGGGATCTTCAGATTCCCAATCAGGTGAAACATTCGTACCAGTGGTCGGTGGATGTAGATGCAGCCAGTCCCTTTCTGCATCGCCTCATGCACACGATCTTTTTTTCCAGCAAGCGGGTCAATCAGGAAACCAGCTTCCGCGATGGAGCGGCTTCGGTTTCTTACGCAACGGTGGATCTGATCGGTGACCTGACTCAGAATCAGACCCAGCCCCGTGTGCTGGTTGTGGGGTTAGGAGAAATCGGAACGGATGTGGTGAAAAACCTGGCCGATAAGGAATTTGCCCAGATTACCCTGGTCAACCGGACCTATGCCAAATCGGTAAGTCTGGCGGAAGGCACGGATTTCCGCGTGGCTGATTGGGAGAACCTGGAAGCAGAAGTGCATCAGGCGGATGTGATTGTTTCATCCCTGCGACTGAATACGCCTTTGTTTACCAAGGCCTTTGTAGAGAATCTGGATATTTTGACCTTCAAATACTTCATTGATCTTTCGGTTCCCCGTAGTGTGGAACCCAAGGTGGAAGAAGTGCCCGGAGCTCTGGTGTATTCCATCGACGATATTCAGGCCAAGGCCAATGCCGCCCTGCAACGTCGGTTGGACTCCGTACCCGCGGTTCACCGTATTCTGGACGAAGCCATGGCCGGATTTCAGGACTGGTCGAAAGAAATGGTCGTTTCACCGACCATTCAGAAATTCAAACAGTCGCTGGATCAGATTCGTAAGGAAGAACTGGCTCGTCAGCTCAAGCACCTGACCCCCGCCGAAGCCGAGAAATTTGATAAACTTACGGCTAACATTGTCAATCGCATTCTGCGTTCACCGGCCGTAAATCTGAAAAATGCCTGCCGCCGGGGTGATGTGGATCAGCTGGCCGATGTACTGGTTGAACTTTTTGACCTAGAACGTCAATCCGAACATAAATAAGATTACACAACAACGAGTATATGAAACGATTCAGAGCAGGACTTACCTCCTGCTCTTTTTTTATTGATAGGCTTTCTGATATTGAGCGGGCGTCAGGCTGGTGACTTCCTTAAACTGACGATTGAAATTGGAAATGGTATTAAAGCCACTTTCGTAGCAAATCTGAGTAACGGTAAACTTTCCTTCGATTAACAACTTACAGGCGTAACCAATCCGGACCTCACTGACGAATTCGGAAAAAGTACGATTCGTCCGCGTTTTAAAATAGCGGCAGAAAGCCGAAGGGCTCATGCCCGCCAGTGAGGCCATTTCATCGAGTCTGATTTCCTGACGAAAGTGATCAAGCACGTAATCATGCACCTTCTGCATCCGCTCGGTTTCCGAAACCTTATGGGTGTTGACGTACCCCAGACTGGCAATGGGTTTGCACTCCGGAGCGTGGGCTAGTTCGTTTAAAATGCTCAGTAACTCTAAAATAGCCTGAAACCCGCTGGCCTGCAGGAGGGTCTTCATCCGCTGGCGAACGTATTCCTTGAAGCCTCCGGTGATCTCATAGCCTCGCGTGGAATCCGTGAAAAAACTTTCAAGTCCGTGCATTTCCGGCCGCTTGAAAAAATCACGTCCCAGGAAATCCTCCGTGAAATAGATTACAATTCCTTTGGTAGAGAGCTCCGGACTGGTTTGAAAGTAAGCCGGATCGCTTCGCCAGAGGTGAGGAATATTAGGCCCGAGAAAAACGGTATCACCGGGTTCAAAAGGCTGAATGTTATCCCCAATGAAGCGGGTTCCCGTTCCTTCTTCTACCGTGAAAAGCTGGTAATGCGGATGAAAGTGCCAGTTTGGATCAAAATGCGGAGCGTTAAGCTCCTGCATCGTGAAAGAAGCAACCTGATTTTCGATGGTTTTACGCAGAGCTGATTTCATAGGGGAGCTTTTCAGAAATAAGTGTAATTACCAAGGATATTCTATATTTTGATAAATGAGAAGGCTGTTTTTGCAAAATAGGTCAAAATAGAGTAGAATATAGTCAAAGAGAAGCGAGTTTTTATGATTTTACCTTCATAAAATTGCACAATGATCTACAGCATGAATCTGCTCCTCTGGGGGGGCAATCTCGACGAATCCTTTTTTCCTACGCTCGATTTAATCCAGTCCATTGGTTTCGGTGGAGTGGAGGTACCCCTTTCTACGAGCGATCGTAATCACTGGAAACCCTGGGCGAAAAAGCTCGACGAACTGGGACTGAAGCGGCAGGCCGATGTCATCTGCGGTCCCGAGGCTAACCTGATCAGTTCGGATCCAGCCATGCGAAAAGCCACCCTGGAACACTTGCTGCGAAGCGTGGATTGTGCCGTCGAACTGGGAGCGGAAAAGCTGATGGGGCCTTATCATTCAGCTCTGGGCGTGTTTACCGGGCAGCCCGCCACGACCGACGAATGGAAATGGGGCGTTGAAAATATTCAGATTGTTGCCGAATACGCTCAAAGCCAGGGAATCGTTCTGGGATTGGAATACCTCAATCGCTTTGAAATGTATCTGACCAGTTGCGGAGCCGAACTCGCCCGATTTGTCGATGAGGTTAATCACCCCAACTGCCAGATCATGTTTGATACCTTCCATGCGAATATTGAAGAGAAGAGCATTGGCGATACCATTCGCCAGCTCGGAGACCGGATTACGTTTGTACAGTTGTCAGAAAATGACCGTTCAACGCCGGGGAAAGGCAATGTAGACTGGAAAGGGGTCTTTGCCGGTCTACGCGACATTCAGTATCAGGGCTGGCTGAGTATCGAAGCCTTCAGCCCGAAACTCAGCGTGGCTAATATCTGGCGAAAAATGTTTGATTCAGAAGAGCAGCTCATGCGGGAAGGGTTATCCTTCATTCAAAGCCAGTGGGAACCAGCTTTGAAGGTGTACAGTAACGGTCAGCACTAACCTCAGGGATTTACGCCTTTATTATTTACTATAAGACTTAACCTTAAGTAACATGTCTTCACCAATTAACATAGCCATTGTAGGTCTGGGCTTTGGAGCCGAATTCATCCCCATTTATCAGCGTCACCCGTTAGCTAATATGTACGCCATTTGCCAGCGTACGCCCGAAAAACTCAACGCCGTAGGAGACGCCTTCGGAATTGACGTGCGTTATACGGACTTCGATGAGTTGCTCAAGGATCCTAACGTCGATGCTGTTCACATCAACTCACCCATTCCCAATCACGCCGAGCAAAGTCTGAAGGCGCTGCGGGCGGGTAAGCACGTAGCCTGTACCGTTCCCATGGCCACCAGCGTGGAAGAATGCCTGGAAATTGTGAAGGCTACCAAAGAAACGGGTAAAAAATACATGATGATGGAGACGGTGGTTTACAGCCGCGAGTTTCTCTTTGTGAAAGATTTATACGAAAAAGGCGAACTAGGCAAAGTTCAGTTTTTAAAAGCCAGTCACCAGCAGGACATGGAAGGCTGGCCGGATTACTGGCCCGGGCTTCCCCCCATGCACTACGCCACGCACTGCGTAGGTCCGGTGGCGGGTCTGCTTCAGTCCCGGCCCGAGTACGTTTCCTGTTTTGGCTCGGGTACGATCAGTGAAGAGCTGGCGAAGATTCATAACTCTCCCTTTGCCGTCGAATCGGCTCATATCAAGTTTAAAGACAGTGATCTTTCCGCCTACGTGTACCGTTCCCTCTTTGATACCGCCCGTCAGTATCGGGAGAGTTTTGAAGTATACGGCTCGAAAAAGTCCTTTGAATGGCCTTTGATTGAAGGCGAAGAGGCCGTTATTCATACCGCAAAAAAGGAAGAACACGAAATTCCCGAGCGAGTGACGGTTCCCGATTTTGCTCATTACCTGCCCACAGAAATTCAGGATTTCACGACCAAGGGCGTCTACGACGTAGCCGACAACACGCACCTGAGCTTTACCCAGGGCAGCGGCCACGGAGGTTCGCATCCGCACCTGGTGCATGAGTTCCTGACGGCCTTAGCGGAAGACCGCGATCCCTTCCCGAATGCAGTACAGTCGGCCGAATGGACCAGCGTGGGAATCTTAGCTCACGAATCGGCCCTGCAGGGAGGAAAACTGATTTACCTGCCTGATTTTGAGAACGCTTAACTGAGCTGTACCCGGGCCGGAATTTCCGGCCCGGGTAGCCTAACCATTCTAAACCTTAAACGATGATGAGAAAAATTCTTGCCGGGCTGGCAGCTTTGAGCCTCCTGACGCTTACGTATTGTACGCGGCAGCCCAAGGCGGGTCAGTCTTCCAGCCAGGGCAGACGCATCGAGATTCTTTTTCTGGGAGATAAGGGACACCACCGGCCCATTCAGATGGCACCGCTGCTGATGGCCGGACTGGGTGATAAAGGAATTAACCTAAGTTACACGGACCAGCTGGAAGATCTTAATCCGGAAAATCTGAGTAAGTACGACGGACTCTTGGTTTTCGCCAACTGGGACAGCATTCCAGCTGCTCCGGAAAAAGCCATGATTGATTTTGTCAAAAATGGAAAGGGCCTTATTGCTGTTCACTGTGCGTCCTGGTGTTTTCGAAACTCAGATACGTTCGTGAATGAAATGGTGGGTGGTCAGTTCTGGAGACACGGCTGGGATACCATCCAGCCCGTGTGGACCCGACCCGATCATCCGGCTATTTTTGGTGCTAAACAATTCAAGACGGTAGACGAAACCTATCTGCATAAAAAGCTGGCTTCGGATAATCTGGTGCTGACCGAGCGTTTGATTGATGAAAAACAGGCCAGGGATAAACCGGGTCAGAAAACCGAGCCTTATACCTGGGTGAGAAACTTTGGAAAAGGCCGCGTGTTTTACACGGCTTACGGTCACGATGAGATCACCTGGAAACAGTCCGATTTTCACGATCTGATGGAAAAAGGTATCAAGTGGTCGGTTGGTGATAAGGTGGTTGAAGAACTTAAAAAGCTGAATACCCCGGAGTTCGTTTATCACGAAGCCAATCTGCCCAACTACGAGAGACGTCCGGGGCCTCAGCTGAAACCCGATCCACTTTCGCCGGAAGAATCCATGAAATTGCTTCAGGTTAACCCTGATTTTACGCTGGGATTATTCGCTCATGAGCCCAACGTGCAGCACCCCATTGCCTTTAGCTGGGATGAAAAAGGCCGCATGTTTGTCATCGTAACGCTGGATTATCCCAACGAACGCAAGGAAACCGGTGGCCGGGATTATATCCTGATGCTGGAAGACACCAACCAAGATGGCAAGGCAGATAAGTTTACCAAATTTGCGGAAAACCTGAGTATTCCCACCAGCCTGCTGCCTTACGATGGCGGATTTATCGTATCTCAGGCTCCGGATATGCTTTTCCTGAAGGATACGGATGGCGATGGAAAAGCAGACGTTCGCAAGGTATTAATCCAGGGTTTTGGAACCATGGATACGCACGCGGGCCCCAGTAACCTGCATTACGGCTTCGATAACTGGATTTACGGCTCAATTGGTTATTCCGGCTTTAATGGTACCGTTGGAGGTAAAAAACATCAGTTTGGACAGGGATTCTTTCGCTTCAAGCCCGACGGCTCGGAGATGGAATACTTAACGAGTACTTCCAATAATACCTGGGGGCTGGGTTTTGATGAAACGGGCAACCTCTTTGGTTCAACGGCCAATAACGATCACGGCTGGTACATGGCCATTCCCAACCGATACATGCCGGGCTGGGATAAGCTTCGCCTTCGTGGCGGACGCAGTACGGATACGCACAAGGACATGAAAGTACTGACCCGTATTCGTCAGGTAGACGTATTTGGAGGCTACACCGCCGCTGCCGGTCATAACTTTTATACTGCCCGCAGTTTCCCGAAATCATACTGGAATAAAGTGGCGTTTGTGACCGAACCGACCGGACACATTGTACACCTGAACCGGATGGAAAAAGAGGGAACGGACTTTCACGATATGAACGACTTTAACCTGATTGCCGGGGCCGATGAATGGTTTTCTCCGGTGTTTGCGGAAGTAGGTCCCGACGGAGCCGTCTGGGTGGCTGACTGGTACAGCTTCATTATTCAGCATAACCCCACGCCTAAAGGTTTTAAAACGGGTGAAGGTAACGCCTACGAAACCGATTTACGAGACAATTCACACGGCCGCATTTACCGCGTAGGGTATAAAAAGGCTCCTGCGTATCAGCCATTATCCTTAAGCAAAGATCGTCCGGATGAGCTGGTAGCAGCTCTGAGCAACGACAATATGTTCTGGCGGCAAACGGCCCAACGCCTGCTGGTGGAGCGTAAAAACAAGGATGTAGTAGCGAAGTTACTGGCCCTGGTTGGTAACACGAGTCTGGACGAAATTGGATCGAACCCCGGAGCTATTCATGCCCTGTGGACGCTACAGGGGTTAGGAGCCCTGGATGGGTCTAATGCGGAAGCGTTGCGGGTAGTCAAAACGGCTTTGAAGCATCCGGCGGCCAGCGTTCGCAAGACGGCCGTTCAGGTATTACCTGGCAATGCCGAAACGGTAGAAGCTCTGCTTTCTGCCAATACCCTGAATGACAGCGAGCCTTTGGTAGCTCTGCAAACGTTATTGGCTTTTAACGATGCTCCTTTAAACGCGGCAGCTGAAAAAGCCATCTTATCGGCTTTAGCAAGTCCTCGCTTTGTGCTGGATCGATGGATGCCCGATGCCTTTACCACCGTATTTAACGCCCGGAAGTCTGAGTTACTGAAAAAATACATGGCGAATGCTCCCCGAACTTCCGCTCAGGCCACGGCTACTGCGGCGGTCAATCACGATCATCACGCCATGAATCATGGAGAGGCTAAAAAAGTGGAGTCCACAGGTCCCCAGGCGGATTTAGTGGTTACCCGCGTCAAGTCTTCAACGGCCGTGCCTACGGTTCGTGAGGGCGTCAGTCTTTCCGTGGAAGTAGAAAACCGGGGCTCGAAGGCCGTACCCGAAGGAACGCCCATCACCCTGAAAATCAACGTCAGCGGTCCTAACATGACCCGTGACTGGGTAAGTTATACCTTCGTTAAGGGACTCGCCGCGGGTGAGAAAGCTTTGATTTCAGAAGTCAACAATGGTCCCTGGGTGGGAGCCATGACCATGAATTCGGACGTGCCGGGTAATTTCACTATTGCCGTTAGCGTCGACCCCGACAATAAAATTCCCGAGAACAACGACAACAACAATACGTATCGCCACGTGCTCAAGTATCAGCCTTTGAGTAACCTGACGGGATACGTGCTGGAAAATGCAAGTCGGTCCTATGCCGCCACTTCTACCGACGAAGAAATCCTGGCTCTGGTAGCTCAGCTTAAGTCGGTGAATGATGACGACACGCGGGCCGTGCTGGCAGGCTTGAAACGGGGCTGGGACCCCAAGCGGAAAATGGCTTCGGCCAACAACTCCCAGCAGTTACTGACCAGTCTGGAAAAAGAGCTTTCTACCGAAAATCAGAAGGCTCTGATTCTGTGGGCTGAAACCGTGGGCCTTCGCAAGTCTGACGAGGTGGTAGATGATCCTAATCTTCAGGTTGTGAAGCTAAAAACCGTTACCGAGAAACTGCAGTTCAATCTCAAGGAGTTTACCGTGAAGGCGGGTCAGCCCGTGGAAATCATCATTGATAACCCCGATCAGATGCAGCATAACTTTGTGATTGGTAAGCCTAAATCACTCGAAGTAATCGGTAAGGCGGCCGATGCCATGATCACTCGCCCCGATGCCGTTTACAAGAGTTACGTTCCTGAAATTCCACAGGTTATTATTGCTACCAAGCTGATTAACCCCGATGAGAACGTGCACCTGAAGTTCGTAGCTCCGAAAGAAGCGGGTGACTACCCCTTCGTGTGTACCTTCCCCGGCCACTGGCGAATCATGAACGGTGTCATGCGGGTAGTGCCCGCAACGGCTTCGAAGACTGCTAAATAGTCTGGTTTCTTTTCAAAGTAGGGCAAAGAGCCTGATAAGAGTCAGCGTGGACTCTTATCAGGCTCTTTGCTTATTGAACGTTCAAACCTTAGCACAACCAGTTAACCTTATTTTTACCCGGATTACTGAGGTAGATTCTATCTTTAATAACCTGATTAACCCCAATTATTTTATCTGATCTGTGCCCTGCAATGGTTAAACTCCTTCTAAAATCACTTCTGGCCGTTTTGGTCTGCTTTGTTCTTTTTTCCTTCTGGATGTCCCCGCGGCTGGGAGGAATCATTCCACTGGGAAAAGAAGAAATTGACAGAAAAGTAACGCTCCTGACCTTTGACACGCGGAAGGCTGATCAATACCATCTGACCTACCTGGACCTCTCCAGCCGGGAGGACCTGAAAAGGTTACGAAGGGAATATAACCTGGACAGTTTAGTAAAGGATGCGGGTTCTGATTTTGAAAAAGTAACCCGGATTCAAAGCTGGGTTCAGAGTCGGTGGAAGCACGACGGAGAAACGGTTCCTGAGCAGTCCGATGCCCTGTACATCCTTAGAGAAGCCGAAAAGGGCCGACGCTTTCGTTGCGTGGAGTACAGCATCGTAACCACTCAGTGCTTGTCTGCCTTAGGGTTCAAGGTCCGAGGATTAGGTTTAATGACCAGAGACATCAGTGAAGTGAAGTGGGGTGGTGGGCATGCCGTGAATGAAGTGTACCTTCCTGATTCGAAAAAATGGGTATTCATGGATCCCCAGTACGATGTCATGACTATGCATCAGGGCGTGCCTTTAAACGCAGTCGAACTCCAGCGTTGCATTGCTCTTCATCAGGATTTTCAATTGTTAAACCCCAATCATACCATCTCGAAAGAGAAATACATCCAGTGGATTGGCCCCTATCTCTACTATTTCTATGTGAGCATCAACGGGCAGTCCATCAGCGTTCAAGATCGAATCGTAGGGAATAAAAAGCAGTTGACGCTGTATCCATTGGGAGCTACCCAGCCTGCTTATTTTCAGAAAATAATGCGTCTCAATACTTCTCATTATACGCATTCATTAACTGATTTTTATCCGGTTATTGATTGAAAAACGGAATTCCGGAACTACACCAAAGCCCTCATGTACTTAACGTGCATGAGGGCTTTTATTACAGATGAAACGAGCTTACTGCTGCTTTCGACCTTCGAGAAAATGCCTGCGGCAACGGGCCTCGTAACTATCGGTTTCGCCGAGTAATACCTGTCCGGGCGTGGCGACTTTACGAAACGAATAATTCGCCAGCTCTCCGCAAACGACACAGATGGCCTGCACTTTGGTTACGTATTCAGCCACGGCCATTAAGGCGGGCATGGGGCCGAAGGGCTTTCCCTCCGAGTCCATATCCAGTCCCGCAATGATCACCCGCTTGCCCCGATTGGCCAGTTCATTGCAAACCTCCACCACCTCTGCGTCGAAAAACTGGGCTTCGTCAATGGCTACGATGTCACAGCTGCCGACAATCTCCAGAATATCACGGGCGTGCGTTACCGGACGGGACCGAACCGAAGCCGAGTTATGCGAAACCACATCTTCGATATGGTAGCGGGTATCAATGGAAGGTTTGAAAATTTCTACTTTCTGCCGGGCGATCAAGGCCCGGTTAATCCGGCGAATGAGTTCCTCCGTTTTGCCCGAAAACATGGAGCCACAGACCACCTCTATCCATCCCACGTGCGTTTCGTCTGCGTTCGTCCGGCCCAGACCACTGGTGCGTTCAATAAACATAAGCGTTACATTCTTGCTGGAACCTTCAGGGATTTCCGAGCTACTGCCAATCAATGATCCTGCAAAATAACAAAGCAGCGATGGGATCATCGCTGCTTTGTCGGAAAAGAGTAGGCCGGAAGGGCTTACTCGAAGTAATTCATGGTCCGGAAACCACCCTGACTCAGGTGAAGTTCTTTCTTGAATAAAGCCAGGTCGGCCGTCATCATATCCTTCACCAGAGCGGGTAAATCGTATTTCGGCTCCCAGCCCAGAACCGTCTTGGCCTTGGTGGGGTCGCCGTGCAGCAGGTCCACTTCCGTCGGGCGGAAATACCGGGGATCAATGGATACCACTTCCTTACCTATTTCGAGTTGATACTCAGGATTAGTACAGGCCGTCACGTATCCTTTTTCTTCTACCCCTTCACCCCTGAACTCAAGCTCAATGCCTACTTCGGCAAAAGACATGCGAATGAAATCACGCACTTTAGTGGTTACTCCGGTGGCAATAACAAAGTCTTCGGCTTTGTCCTGCTGTAAAATCAGCCACATGGCTTCCACGTAATCCTTGGCATGGCCCCAGTCCCGCAGGGAATCCAGGTTACCCATGTAAATTTTATCGAGTGAACCCAGGGCAATGCGGGAAACACCGCGGGTAATTTTACGGGTAACGAAGGTTTCACCGCGAAGGGGAGATTCGTGGTTGAAAAGAATCCCGTTTACGGCAAACATATCATACGCCTCGCGGTAGTTTACCGTGATCCAGTAGCCATATAATTTAGCTACGGCGTAAGGGGAGCGGGGATAGAAAGGCGTGGTTTCCGACTGGGGAACGGCCTGTACCAGACCATATAACTCGGAAGTTGAGGCCTGATAAATTTTCGTTTTCTTGGTTAAACCCAGCAGACGAACAGCTTCCAGAATACGAAGCGTTCCCAGACCATCTACCTGAGCCGTATACTCGGGTTCATCGAAACTGACCCGAACGTGTGACTGAGCACCGAGGTTATAAATTTCATCCGGCTGTACTTCCTGAATCAGGCGAATGACGTTGGTAGAATCCGTCAGATCTCCGTAGTGTAAGTGAAAACGTACATCCTGCTCGTGGGGATCCTGGTATAGATGGTCGATACGCTCGGTATTGATCAGTGAGCTGCGACGCTTGACGCCGTGTACTTCGTAGCCTTTTTCCAGTAATAATTCTGCCAGATAGGCACCGTCCTGTCCGGTAATACCGGTAATGAGGGCTTTTTTCATGTGGTTGTAAGATATGGAATAACTGGGGGGCTAAACTTTCAACGAACAGAGTGAAAGTAGATTTTAGTCAACTTTCTATCCGATTGCTGAATGATAAACCACAAAATTTACCATTGGTTTAGGGTTCGCTGGATTCAAAGGTATCTGAACGCCGGCTGTCCATGATCCTGAGGGCATCTCTCAGGGTAACCCGATCCGAAATGATGGTAGCGGTTGGGTACTGATCCTTAAGCTTATTAAAGTAGCGTTCTGCGTCCAGCCGGGTCGCAAAATCTCCGACGCGAAGCCGGTAGGTAGGGTGATTGTAGGCGATGTACGTATTCAGCTCCGAATAACTCTGGTAAACGAAGGACTTGGCTGTTTCGAGTTCGTTGCGTTTCGTACCGGTGTACAATTGGATTCGAAAACCCGCCACGTATTTGGCGGCTTTATTCCGCTGGGCCATCGTATCGAGAATGGTATCCAGTTTTTTATTAATCGTGAGACTTTCGCCGCTGGCCGGGCTGGGAGTAGTCACGGTTTCTTTTTTCTCGCTTATTTTCTTTTCTTCTTTTTCCCGGATATCGCTGGCTGAATACGTAGGACGATACGAACTCAAATCCAGATTATAGGGCCTGGACGAATTACCCGGAATCACTTTGGAAGCACAGCCCATCAACGTGATCAGGATGAAAAAAGACAAATACGTTACACTAGCCTTTCGCATAAAATCAGAGTATTACAAGTGAATCATCGGGTACAGCTTCGATGTTTCCTTAAACCGGGTACAAATTTTCAGGTAAAATCCCAGAAATCAAATGCATTTGTCCTTCATCTTTACCAAAGTTTGCGTTCTCTTTAGTTAATGGTTCGATTATGCACATTCAGGAATATATATCTTTAAAGCCTTATACCACCTTTGGCATTGAAGCCAGGGCTCGTTATTTCGTGGAAGTAGATTCGGTGGAAAGTCTGCGGCAGGTTCTTTCGGACCCCATCGCCAGCTCCCACGAGTTGCTTATTTTAGGGGGCGGCAGTAACATTCTGTTAACCAGGGATTTTGACGGACTGGTCATTCGCCTGGTCATTACGGGGATCAGCGTAGCAGCCGAGGATGAACTCCATACCTACGTTCGGGCCGGAGCGGGCGTGGTCTGGCATGAGCTGGTGATGCAAAGTATTGAGATGGGACTTTCAGGGCTGGAGAATCTATCCCTCATCCCTGGTTCCGTAGGAGCTTCGCCCATGCAGAATATTGGAGCGTACGGGGTAGAAATCAAAGACGTTTTTCACTCGCTGGAGGCGATTGACCGGCAGACGGGAGAGCTCCGTATCTTTAGTCACGAGGAGTGTCACTTCGGATACCGGGAAAGTGTGTTTAAGCACGAGCTGAAAAACCGATACGTAATTGTGGCGGTTACCTTCAAACTTTCCAGGAAACCTCACTACCAGATTAGCTACGGCGATATTCAGAAAACGCTCGAAGCCATGGGCAATACCGAACTGAGCACCAAAGCCATCAGTGCGGCCGTTATTCAGATTCGTCAGTCGAAGCTGCCTGATCCGGCAGAGCTGGGCAATGCCGGAAGTTTTTTCAAAAATCCGGAAATCCCAAGCGAGCAGTACGAACAACTGAAAAGCAAGTTTCCCAACATTCCCGGTTACCTCACCACGCCGGGCCAGATTAAAGTTCCGGCGGGCTGGCTCATTGAGCAGGCGGGCTGGAAAGGGTACCGGGAAGGCTCCGTAGGCGTTCATGCCCGACAGGCTCTGGTATTAGTCAATTACGGAGGAGGAACCGGAGCCGAGGTAAAAGCACTGGCTGAAAAAGTGCAGGCTTCGGTACTGGAAAAATACGGGATTCAGCTTTCGGCGGAGGTCAATTTCATTTGACGAAAACAGATGGGCTTCAGCATTTTTAAGAATAATGCGAAAAACTCGCCTGGAACTGGACTAATCAAAGGAGCTAAGAGAGGAAATTTCACAGGACTCGCTCGTTACCCGTATCTGGTAATCCCTGCCTGCTGTCCAAATCTGGCTGGTGGCTAAAAGAAAGCTTCTGTAAGGAGTTACTAACGATCTGACTGCAAATGAGGAAACGTTACATAGAAAAAGCAGGTAGTTCTAACTTTTCGTGAAAAATAAATATCCCATGCAGGAAGAGCCTTTAAAAAAAGCAAGCATTAGTGATCACCTGGCCAACGAGCGAACGTTTCTGGCCTGGGTTCGTACCAGCATTGGCATTATGGGTTTTGGCTTTGTAGTGGTTAAATTCTCACTCTTCATCCGGCAAATTTCTGCCGTTCTAGGTACGAAGAGCCACTATCAGCCGACGGGTTATTCGCCCGTTATCGGTATTTTGCTGGTGGGTTTGGGTTCTCTAACGATTTTGCTGGGGTATTTACGCTATCATTCCACGAAAAGGCAATTGGATCAAGGGCAATACTATCATTCCTCCCTACTGAATCAGATTATGACGGCTTTGCTTTTCGTGATCAGTATTCTGCTATTGGTCTACGTCATCAAAACCACCTGACCTGAGATCGTCAGGTACTTTTGATGACGTTAACCTTACGCTAGGTTAGAAAAATTTCACCCTTTAGATACACCACGGCTTCCCCCGAAATTTCTACCCGGTCACCAAGGGATTTTAACCATAATTCACCCCCACGCGGCGAAATCTGCCGGGCGAAGAATTCGGTTTTGTTCAGTCGGTTCGCCCAGTAAGGTACCAGAACGGTATGAGCCGATCCCGTTACGGGGTCTTCGTCTACGCCCACGGCAGGGCCAAAGAAGCGGCTGACAAAATCCGCATCACTACTGGGAGCCGTTACGATGATCCCCCGGGCGTTTACCGTTTTCAAAGCTTTAAAATCGGGGTTGAGCCGGGCTACGTCGGCCTCGTTTTCCAGCACAACCAGGTAATCATTGGTACGCCCTTTCAACACCTCTACGGGTGCAGTAACACCCAAATGTTCCAGCAGTTTTTCAGGAATACTTTCTTCGTAAGGAGCATTCGCCGGAAAGTTGAGCGTGAATCGGTTCCCTTCTTTTCGAACGGTCAAAAGGCCCGAATTGGAGTGAAAGCGAATTTCTTTTTCGGCGTACCCGAGGTGCTCGAAAAGTACCTTGGCGGTAGCCACCGTAGCGTGTCCGCACAAATCTACCTCCACCTCGGGCGTGAACCATTTCAATTCATAATCCACGCCGGTCTGCACAAAAAAGGCCGTCTCAGCCAGGTTGTTTTCAGCGGCAATGCGTATCATTTCTTCCTTACTCAGCCAGTGATCCAGTGGAATAACGGCGGCAGGGTTGCCCTTGAAAAGGGTAGAAGTAAAGGCATCTACCTGATAAATGGAAAGAGTCATGGATCGTATGGAATAAGGAGCTAAGCTGCTAATTTGAGACTTCCTGCTGACTTTTAAAACGCTTTTCTAGAAACACCATTACCACTGATACCGGATTTGCAGTTTGATATCGGTCCGGTAAGGATACGGAATTTCGTCCAGACCTGAACCCACGGTAGGCTGATTGAACAACTGGGTCCGGGAAAGCCGGCACCAGCCGTCCAGATGTCTGAAGAAAGAATAGCGAACCAGGGCGTATATTCGCAGACCCTCGTCGGCATACGCAGGATTGGAAAAGGCGGATAGTACGTCGTCTTCGTAGACGTAAATCCGGCTGTCGTAATCATTCGTATGAAAATAGGCCAGACGTCCCGTCAGGGTTACTTTCCAAAGTTTCATACGAACATCCTGAATCAGGGCAAATCCCTGCGAAGGGGCATGGTTTCGGTAACCGAAGCGGGCGTAATATGCCCGGCTGTTGAGAAAATAAATGGCACTGATACTACGGCTGTAGCCAGCCCAGGCTCCACTTCTTTCCGTTTTCGTTACGAAAGAGGTTCTGGAAAGCCGGGAAGGAATATTTTTCTCCTTTTGTTCATGAAAAACCTGAACAGTCCAGGTTTTGGTTTTGTCCGGACGGTACGTACTTCGAAAAAGATACCCATATCCCTGCGAGGGCTGATCAACGAGGTATTTCAGGTACGGAAAACGGAAGTAATCCAGATAGCCCCCCAACTGCCAGCGTTTGTTCGGAGTGTATTTTATACCCGCCTACACACCGCTTTCATTGATGGGCCGGGAGTTTTCACTGAATGAATTACCGTGAAACGTATGAAAATTACGCTCATAATGTCTGAAGATGAGACTGGCATCCCAGCTCTTATTCAGGCTGCTCAGAACGCCGCTTACCAGGCCTAAGCCGCCGGAAGAGGAGCGGGCCAGTTCGCCAAATCCGTTTAGATTTCGCCATAGACAGGAGTAATTCAAAGCGATTAAGGCGTTCGTTCGGCCCGAAAACTCGTAGGCATTATAGGCCCGGCTAGCCTTCTGCAGGGTTTTGTCATAATGGGTTTGCAGATAGGTAAGGCCCAGGCTTAATCGACTCGTCTGATACCGAAGATGTCCGCCGGCATCCTGCGTTTGCAGGCTGGCTTTGTCGCTGAGTTCAGTCGCCGTCCGGTGTAGTCCTGACGTTTGCAGGCTGCTAACGGTTTGTTCGTCGATGAGGTTTGCATCTCGTTTGATTCTGGAATAAAAACCCGTGATTTCCCAGCGGGGAGCGAGCTGAATTGTTGCCGCCAGACCGCGAAAAAAGCCGTATTCAGTACCTGAATGATAAGGCCGAATACCCAGCTGGCTGCGGCGAATGGTAAGCACCGGTTCTGAACCTTTTCCTAAATAAAACCCACCTGATAAAACCAGTCCCTGACCGATCTGTAACTGGTAATCACCGAGGGAAAGATTTTTGAGCCGGCCCCGGTTTTGAATAGTGGCCTGAAACGAAAGAAAGTCTACTCCATAACTCCGCGTAGCGGGGTTCCAGTGGAAAGGCTCACCCGCGTCCTGTTTGGCGGTAAAACCCAGACTGAAGTTTCTGGCGGCGTAGCCTTTATACCGCATGAAGACCCGGTAAGGCTTGCCCAGGTAACGGGGATTTCCCCTGGCATCGGGAGTAAAGCCTTTGCGACGCTCCAGCGAGCGGTCGTAACGCAACAGGAAAGTGTGCCGGGGTTCGCCGGATAATCGCTGGGCATCTACGTAAACGAAGGCAAGCAACCGCTGAATGGTCAGACCGTCAAAATCAGGAATGGCCTGAAGCTCGTAGAGGGAAAGTAAAGGCCCGGCCTGTTCGCGGTAAAGAAAAAACTGCGTTAACTGATTTTCGGAAAGAATATAGACCCCTGAAAGTTCCTCCAGACTGACGGTATTGAGATTTAAAGGCTGTTGAAAAAGCGGATAGAGATTATCCAGGACTTCTTCAGAAACATGCTCCGACTGATTCGGTAATAACCGCTGCACAGGCGTACTCGGATCTACCTCGGGGCGGACAGGTTCCTAAGCACTGGCTATCAGGGGTAATAGCAAGAGAATCAATAAGCCTTTCATGGGTCGATGGAATGATCGACTAATTTGAGTATTTTAACTTAAAACGGGATTAACTACTTATTTACTGGAAACGAAAAATGCCGGCGATGATTCGCCGGCATTTGTACGTAAGAGCTTGAATGCCTTAGTCCAGACTGGTAATCTTGAACTCCGTACGACGGTTGAGCTGGTGCTCTTCGTCGTTTTTGGCATTCTGAATGACTAACTGACGTTCTCCATAACCTTTTGCTGTAATCCGGTCAGGAGAAATGCCTTTTGAAATAATGTAGTTAACGGCTGATTCGGCCCGTTGCTGAGACAAGCGTTCGTTGTAGGCATTCGAACCCTGAGCATCCGTATGCGAGCCTAACTCCAGCTTGATGTCAGGGTTATCCTGTAAAATGCGAACGACTTTGTCCAGCTCAATGGAAGCGTCAGCCCGAATGTTGAATTTATCGAAATCGTAATAAATCGTTTCAATTTTAAAGGCTTTGGAAAGTTCGGTTCCCAGTTCTTTTTTGACCATGTCTACCGTAGCGTAGAGCGTCGTGTCGGTGATGGCTTTGGTAAGCCGTTCGGCTGGGATCGCTTTACCATCGGTTACGAAGAGTTCCTGTTTTTTCAGGTATTCACTTCTTTCCACCACGATGTTGTAATCCCGACCGATGCGAATGGGGTAGACCCCAAACTTTCCGTCGGCATTGGTAATGGCCTCGCCAATGGTGATTTCGTTGTCATCCACCACCATTACTTTGGCTCCGTCCAGGGGTTGCTGGGATTTAGCGTCAATAACGGTTCCGGCAATGAAGTAACGAACGGATTTACCGGGTTTGTTATCTGGATTCTTAGGATTCAGCGGCGGCTGCTGGGCCACCTGAACGGGCTCGTTGGAGGACTCAAAGTAATAGATATCGTCATCACCCTTGCCGCCTTCGCGGTTGGAGGCAAAGTACCCCCGGGTTGAGTCCGCCCAGACCAGACCAAAATCGTCGGCTTTGGAGTTGAAGGGCTGGCCCAAATTCTGCACCTGAATGACGCCCTCGTTACGGGTAGCTTCGAATAAATCAAGTCCGCCAAAACCTGGGTGACCGTCGGAAGCGAAGTAGAGTTTTGCATCCGCAGACACGTAGGGGAAAACTTCATTACCCGGCGTATTCAGCTCCCGGCCCATATTGGCCGGACGACCAAAGCGACCGGATTTGTCAATGTTTACCCGCCATAAATCCAGTCCGCCCGAACCGCCGGCCCGGTTAGAGCTAAAATACAACGTTCCACCGTCGGCTGAAAAAGCAGGAGAACCGTCCCAGGAAGCCGAATCGCTGAAGGCGAGTCGCTCGGGTTCTCCCCAGCCCGTGCCAGTGTTACGGCTGATGTATAAATCTACGTCTGCCGATGTGTTACCCTGGCCTTTGCTACGGCCGGTATTGCCCCGGGCAAAGACCATCATTTTTCCATCGGTTGAAAATACGGGCGTGCCTTCATTCATGTTTTCACCAAAAATGTTCTGGCTGAAAAGCTCGGGTGTGCTGGTTTCGCTGGGAGAAGTTAACTTGGCTTTATAGAGCCCCAGCATGGGTTGCCCGTTGGCTTTATAGATGCGGTCTTTGCGGGAAGCAGTAAACACCAGCTCGTCCTGAACCAGTACGGGAGCAAACTCGGACGAAGCGGAGTTAACGTTGGAAACGTTGGTGAGCTTGAAGGGACTTACCTTCTGACTAATGGAATCCAGCAGCGAGAGGTTTTCAAGTTCGCGGCGGGCCAGTGAAAGCAGCGTCCGGTTAACGCCCTTCACCTTGGTAAAGCCCTGTAACTGTTCGGAAGCCCCGGCGTAATTACCCTGAGCTTTCAGAGCGTAGCCGTAATAGAGCCGAAGCGTGGGCTCCTTACTGCCGGCTTCCAGGGCTTTCTGGTAATAATCAGCCGATTGATTGATGCGATTGGAGCGTCGGTAACTTTCGGCAATGTATAAATTGATTTTGGCGGGGTCCTGAGGAACCGCCTTCTGAAATTGCTTGATCGCTAATTCATATTCACCGTTTTCGTAGTGACTTTCGCCTTTCTTGAAAGCCTGCATGGCCGAATTACAGGCGACCAGGCCAATGCTCAAAAGCAGGAGAAATAGACGGGAAGTAGTAATCAACTTCATAGTGGCTGCGGTAGTTTGCGGGTTCAAGTTAGGTAAAATCCGACGATCAGTGGATATGGCTGAACGGAAGGCTTTTCTTCTTCAAAAAAAATACCGATTAAAATCAGGACACCCGGGAATGTTTCAGTACGTTTTTCGTTAGTAGAAACGGATAATTCCTGCTCAATCATCTAATGAAGCAAAGAATTTATTTTATCTTTGCCGCCCCTATTTACTGATTTTGTTTAATTAATTAAAAATCAGTCAGTTACAGCAGGGATGTTGCAACACAAAGTTCTGGGCTTTCAGCAGTGGGCTGTCTGAGTCTATTTCCAGAGAATATAGCTATAAAAACGGCTGAAACCTGAGAAGGTTTTCGTTAGAAAAGGCTTTCGGGAAATATTCACAGGTAGGATCCTGAACCCAGGCTTGCTTTCAAATTTAACCATTCTATGGCACAGCAAGAGGAGTCTTCACGTAGACCCCGTAAAACCAATTCAGAAGGCCGCACTTTTTCAGGTAGCCGCCCCGAACGTCGTAACGACGAATCCCGTCCCCGCCGCAGTAGCGAAGGAGACTCCGAGAGCAGACCTCGCCGATCTTTCGATAAACCCGAACGTTCGTTTGATAAACCCCGCAGTGGGGGTCGTTCCTTCGACCGCTCCAGTGATCGCAACGCCGATTCCCGTTCTGAACGGCCTTTCTCCCGTGGCGAACGCAACGCCGATTCCCCTCGGGGCGAGCGTAGTTTTGATAAACCACGCGGCGAACGCAATGCTGATGCCAAACCCGGTTTTTCCCGGAATGACCGTAACCCGGATTCTTCCCGTGGCGAACGTTCATTTGACAAGCCCCGCAGCGGGGGTCGTTCCTTCGACCGCTCCAATGATCGCAATGCTGATTCTCCCCGGGGTGAGCGTAGTTTTGACAAGCCACGCGGCGAACGCAATGCTGATGCCAAACCCGGTTTTTCCCGGAATGATCGTAACCCGGATTCTTCCCGTGGTGAACGTTCGTTCGATAAACCCCGCAGTGGCGGTCGTTCCTTCGACCGATCTACGGATCGTAACTCCGATTCCCGTCCCGACCGTCATTCTCCCCGGGGCGAGCGTTCGTCTGACAAGCCTCGTGGCGAGCGTAATTTCGACGGGAAGTCCGAGCGTAGCTTTGACAAACCCCGCCGGGACGAAAGCAAAGATCGCGATGGTGGCCGCTATGGCAAGCGGGCCGATCAGGATCCTACCCGCAAAAAAGGTCGTTTCCAGCGTTCGGATGATGCAGCGAACATAAAAACACCTACCTACAATCTGGACAAGTACAAGGAAAACGCTCCTGAGAAAATCCGTAAAAAGATTGATAAAACGGAAAAAGAAGGCCGTGATACCACGCGTCTCAACCGTTACATTGCTCTGTCGGGCGTTTGTTCCCGCCGGGATGCCGATGCTTTGATTGAAGCCGGTGAAATTTCCGTCAACGGAAAAGTCGTCAAAGAACTCGGGTATCAGGTGAAAGCCGGAGAAGTGGTTCGGTACGGCCGCCGTACGCTCAATCCCGAGAAGATGGTGTACGTGTTGCTGAACAAACCGAAAGATTTCATCACGACGGTAGAAGACGACATGGATCGTCGGACAGTGATGGAACTGGTGAAAGCTGCCGCGGGTGAGCGGATTTATCCCGTGGGTCGTCTGGATCGTAACACCACCGGGTTGTTACTGCTGACCAATGACGGCGAGTTAGCCGAAAAGCTGACGCACCCTTCCAACCAGATTGAAAAAATCTATCAGGTAGAAATTAATAAACCCATTACGACGGAAGATTTTGAGGCCATTAAAAACGGCGTTGAGCTGGAAGATGGGTTCATTAAACCTGACGAAGTAAGCATCATTACGCCCGATGCTCAGGTCGTGGGCATTCGTATTCACTCGGGTCGTAACCGGATTGTTCGCCGTATTTTCGAGAAATTTGGCTACGATGTAACCAAGCTGGACCGGACGGTAGTAGCAGGTCTGAATAAAAAAGACTTACCCCGCGGACAGTGGCGGTATCTGACCGAGAAAGAAGTCATTCGACTGAAGTATCTGGTATAAAAGGAAAGGGCGATTGAGGTATTCAATCGCCCTTTTTTATTTCGGTTACGCTAACGAATGACATTAGATAAAGACTACTTCCCGAACCACCTCTTCGCCCATTTCCCGATTTAAAAGTTCAATCAGCTTGGTTTTGGCCAGGACCAATTCCTGCCGCAGGGGAGCTGAAATGATTTCTACGTAAAGTGTTCCTTCCTTGACGTACAGTCGGCCCGTCCGGCTGGCGATGGATCTTCCTACGAGTTTCTCCCAAAAGGCCACCAGGTACGTCTCGCTGTACTTGTTTTTGAGCTCATAAGTCCGGAGCATTTCATCAATGGCCGCTTTCAGGGTTGTGGTGCCCGGTTTTCGGGAATTATGCTCTCGGGTAATTGGCATGTAGATGGTGTTTGGGGGCAAAGGTACGTTTGGGAAGAAGGGAAATCAAAAAATTCAGTTTAAAGATTCCGGCGGGTATGTTTAAATTCCGGCGTTCTCTTTTATTTTGCTCATTCATAACCCGCAACTAATTTCCTCCGGACCTTACGATCGCTAGTCACAACTTAACAGAGTTATTTATATTTGTTAGTTTAGCGGAAGTTTTAAGGGGGTTTATACTCAATGATTTCTAAGAAGGTCGTTTACGTTTATCAGTTTTTCAGAACTCCGGAGGAGGGCGGCATCATCCGTTCCTATTACCTGTCGAAGGCTCTGCTGGAGGCGGGATACGCAGTAGAAGTCATTACCAGCCACAATGAAAAGAGCTACCAGCGAAAGCAAATCGAAGGCCTTACGGTTCATTACCTGCCTTTGCACTATGAACAGCGATACGGCACCGTTCGTCGCCTGTACGTGTACCTGGCTTTCGTAATCAAGGCTATTTTCTGTGCTCTGAAGATTAAAAACGTCGATCGCTGTTACATTGCCTCCGTCCCCCTGAGTGTGGGGTTCATTGGTCTGGCCATGAAGTGGCTCCGGGGCGTTCCTTATTATTTTGAAGTGGGCGATCTCTGGCCCCGCACGCCCATTGAAATGGGGTACTTCAGGCATCGCTGGATTCAAAAAATCCTGTACGGAATCGAGCATTTGTTTTACCAGAATGCCGAAAAGATCGTTGGACTTTCGCCGGCCATACAGGCTGATATTCAGGCGAGAACCGAGCGTCCGGTAGCCTATATTTCCAACATCGCCGATTGTAGGTTTTACCAGCCCCGTTCAAAAGATCCCGTCCTGCAAGGCCGCTATCATACCGAAGGCAAAACCGTCATTACCTATTTCGGATCCCTCGGAAAAGTAGTGGCTTTGGATGTACTGCTGGATATTGCCCGCCTGGGCAGCTCCCGCAGCGACTTGCAGTTTCTGATTGTGGGAACGGGTTCGGAGCTGGCCCATCTCCGGCAAAAAGCCGTGGGTCTGGAGAATGTAACCTTCGTAGGACACGTCAATAAAGGGCAGCTTCGGGAAATTCTTACCATCACGGATGTGGCGTATCTGTCCTATCTGGATGTACCGGCCTTACGGACCAATTCTCCCAATAAGCTCTTCGAAGCCCTGGCCGCCGGAAAGCTTTGCGTGATGAATATTCGCGGCTGGCACTGCGAGATGATCGAGCGGGAGGGATGCGGTTTTTACGCCGATCAGCAAAATCCTCAGGAATTTTACGAAAAGCTGGAATGGTACCTTCAGCAGCCTCAGCGTCTGCTTGAAGCGGGCCTGAATGCCCGCCATCTGGCCGAAACTCAGTTTTCAAGGGAAAAATTGGGAGCGGATTTCGTAGCTTTGTTCGACGTTGAACAGCCCTTCCGGTCCGTAAACGCTTCGTTAGTCAACTCCTCAACCGATTAGTGTTTTCCTCTCTGATGATCAGAAAAGTAGTGTTAGTAGGTCCCGAATCCACGGGAAAGAGCACGCTGGCCCGCCGCCTGGCGAACTATTTTGATACCGAAGTAGTGGAAGAATACGGACGGATTTACTGCGAAAAATTCGGAAATGACTGCGACGCCATGGACCATTGTCACATTGCCGCCGGACAGCTTTTTCTGCAGGAACAGGGCCTGGCCCGGGCCCGTCATCAGTTGCTGATCTGTGATACAGATGTATTGGTCACGCAAACCTTTGCTGAGCTATATTTGGGCGAATGTCCCGAAATTATTAAACAATGGGCCGCCCGCGAGCATTATGATTTGTATCTCCTGCTGAATACCGATGTGCCCTGGGTAAATGATTCCATTCGCCTGTTTGCCGATCGGCGGCAGTGGCATTTCAATCGGCTTAAAGAATTACTGGAGGCTCAGCAACGGCCTTACGTAGTTATTTCGGGGGATTATGAGCAACGTTTTCAAACCTCAGTGGCCCTTGTGAAGGCCTTAACCGAAGGAGTGAAACAACCGATTTCCCTGAACGAAGATTAAAAAATTGCAGCAGAATTAAACTTGGATTCAGGAATCCGTGTCTGTTGACTAATATAAAATTTACCGGTTTGTTTTTCGTTTAAAGTAATAGTAATTGACTCTATAAAAAGACATGAAACGTATCTCAAAATCGCTCCTGCTTTTAATAGGCTGTGTTGGACTTCTGGCTGCCTGTGAGCGTGACCCTGTCAAGGATCTTGATCCCAAAGATTCTCAGGTCTTCATTACCAACCACTCTACGACTAATTTTACGGGTTATAAAACCTTTTCCATTCCTGATTCGGTGCTGGTAACCCAGAATGACAGGTCTCAGAAAATGGTACGTTCCATTGACCTGATTTTCATCGATCAGATCATTCGAAACATGACCAACCGGGGCTTTACCCGCGTAGCCCGCGACAAAAAGCCCGATCTGGAACTTACGCCCGCTCAGATTACCTATACCCAGTCGGGTTACGTGCCTACGTTTAATCCCTGGTATTATGATCCGTTCTGGGGGTATGGCTACGGCGGAGGTTATGGGTATGGCTACGGATACGCTCCTTACTACAGTTATTACTCCTACAGTGAAGATTACTGGTACATTCGCATCGCTGATGTGAAGAATATTGCCAACAATAAGGCGTCGGTAGTCTGGGATGCTCAGATTCGGGGCGATGGCATTTACGATACTTCCAGTGTAGGCCCCGTAGTAGATGCCGTCTTTGCTCAGTCCGGTTACCTAAAAGCCAATTAATCGTATAAATTCGTCTGTTATGAAACGCTTGCTATTACTGGCTTTGGTTGCCCTGGCCTTCGGGTCTCAGGCTCAGCAAAATCCAGATTACTATAATAAAAAACAGGATTACGAATACCGTAGCTTCCCGACCCGCACCATGGGGTCACCTTTTGAACGGTATACGCATTACCAGATTTCCGCCCGTTACGGCGTGGCAGCTCCTCTGGGAAGTTTGAAAGACTATACGGGTGGAATGGCCAAGTATCATTACAACCTGACCGGAGAGTTTATCTACCCGAAAAACTGGTCTTTTGGGGTTCAGTTTAATTATTCCTACTTCAAAGACCGCCTGCCCCGCCGGATTTATACGGATGGCACTCAGGATATTTCTTCCATTGAGACCCACTCGCTGGGAGCGACGTCGATCCATGCGTTTGGTAAATATCATTTTGCTTCCACCAATGCCCCCATCCGCCCGTATGTCATGTTGGGTTTGGGTGGTACGGGCATGCGAAATCTGACGTATTACGGCTATCTGGAAGATGGTAAGCGGAGTTTTGCCCTTAGCGGTCAGGCTGGGGTAGGAGCCCGTTTCCTGTTCTCTAAAAATGGAAACCTGGGAGCCGATGTTCAGGCAACGTACTTCTATTCACCTTTCAAAAGCGACTACCTGTCTAACGTAGCAAACGTCTCCGCTTCAGCGGGTCTGTTCTACCGCTGGTGGTAAGGTCATCAGAACCACTCAAAAACGCCGCTGGAATTGCTTCCAGCGGCGTTTTTTATGCCCGTACGTATGGTTTCAAGCTCCACTTTCGGAATATGAAATAATTGTTAATCCCTGATATACAGACTTCTCGATAAGGTAAAATGTAATTCAAACGCGAGTCATAGATAAAGGGTAGTTTGCATCATGGAAGTACGCACGCATTTTCGAACGATTGTCCTGTCTGATATTCACCTGGGATCAAAAGGTGCCAAAGCTCGGGAGGTTACCGCTTTTTTAAAGCAGTACAGCTGCGATAAGCTGATTCTGAACGGGGATATTATTGATGGCTGGCAACTCAAAAAATACGGCAACAGCTGGAAGAAAAAGCATACTTCCTTTTTCCGTCAGGTACTCAAAATGATTGAGTCCTACGATACTAAAGTAATCTATCTGCGGGGTAACCACGATGATTTTCTGGATCATGTGCTGCCCCTGAAAGTGGGTAAATACTTTTCCATCCGTAAGGATTACATTCTTAAAACCCAGTCCAATCAGCAGTATTACGTAACCCACGGGGATATTTTCGACCGTATCACCACGCATCTGAAGTGGCTGGCTTACATTGGCGATGTAGGCTACAATCTGCTCCTGGGGATCAATAAATTTTATAATCACTGGCGAGCCTGGCGGGGCCTTCCGTATTATTCACTCTCTCAGGAAATCAAGCATAAAGTAAAAGCCGCCGTTAATTACATTTCTGATTTTGAAGAAAAATTAGCGGATCTGGCCCAATCCAAGGGATGCACGGGCATCATCTGCGGGCACATCCACCAGCCTTCCATTCGCATGATTGGCCCGGTGCAGTATCTGAATTCCGGGGACTGGGTGGAATCGTTATCGGCTCTGGTGGAAGACCATGAGGGAAGCTGGAATCTGCTCTATTATACACCCATTACTTCCCAAATCCCGAACGAAGAAGAAATTACGGACGACGAGCAGGAACAGGAAGACGACATTCTCAAAAGCCTTATATCTTTGAGTTCCGTCAAAGGCTAAGGTATGCGAATCGTTTTTTTTATTCAGGGCGAAGGCCGTGGTCATCAGACCCAGGCCATTGCCATGGCCGAAATACTCAGAAAGGCCGGGCATGAGTTAGTAGGAGCCATCGTCGGAACGACTTCAGGAAGAGGCATTCCTGCCTTGCTCAAACAGCACCTGAACGTCGAAATGCAGGCCTTTCCCAGTCCGGCTCTGCTGTATAGCGAAAAAAGTAAGTCGCTGGCTGTCTGGAAAACCTTCTGGGAAAATCTGAAACAGGGCGGCACTTACCTGCAGCAGGCAGCTAAAGTAGACGCGTACATTCAGGAGAAACGCCCGGATGTCGTTATTAATTTCTACGAAATGCTCTGCGGATTGTGGCGATTAAGACATCCTTCCCGCATTCCGGTTTTATCCATTGCCCATCAGTATTTGCTGCAGCATTCGCAGTTTGGTCTTCCGGCCAGCAGCTTTCTTCAGCACCGGATTGTCAATACCGTCACCCGACTTTCGGCCCTGGGTACGACGCGAAAACTGGCCTTGTCTTTCTACGAAATGAAGGATGATGTAAAGCAGGGCATCTACGTCATTCCACCTCTGCTGAGAGCGGAAGTAAAAGAGTTAATCCCGGAAAACGAAGATTTTATTCTGGCGTACATGACGCATCACAAGCTGGAAGAAGACCTGCGGACCTGGTGCCGAAAGCATCCCGAGACGAACGTAGTGGCTTTCTGGGCGGCTCCCGAGGCTTCACTGGTAGAAAAACCCCTGCCGAATTATACCCTGCACCGGGTAGATGCTCATTTGTTTCTCGAGGCCATGCGTCGCTGTCGGGGTCTGGTCAGCACGTCGGGTTTTGAGTCCATTTGCGAGGCAATGTATCTGGGAAAGCCCGTCATGCTTTTTCCCACGCCACAGCATTTTGAACAGGCTGTGAATGCCATAGATGCCGCCCGGGCCGGAGCCGGCATTCAGGCGACATCTTTTCTGGAACTGGATCGCTTCCTAGATTACCTGCCTCATCATCAACCCATCGACGAACGGTTCAGAGCCTGGCAACACCAACTGGAGACCCGGCTTTTTGAACAGTTAGCGGCCGTTACTCAGACTGCTGGTTAATGATGTCAATAAACTTGCGAAGCTCTTTCTGCCGATCCTCATTGGCTTCCGGATACTGCATGGGCATACTTTTGAGTTTTTCAAGAATCAGCTGACTGACAATGAGCCGCATATTCTTTTTATCATCGGCAGGAATGATATACCAGGGGGCTTTGGGCGTAGCCGTTTCATTGATGGCTTCTTCGTAAGCCTTCATGTACTCATCCCAGTATTGCCGTTCCTTGACGTCATTTTCTTCAAACTTCCAGTTTTTGGAGGCATCTTCAATCCGGCTGATGAGGCGTTTTCCCTGCTCTTTCTTGGAGACGTTGAGAAAGAACTTCATGATGTGAATACCGTTACGAACCAGGTATTTCTCGTAGTGGGCAATGTCCTTATAGCGATGCTTGAAAAGCTTGGGTAAATCCCTGGTGAGCTCTTCGGGTAACCGCTGGGTATCCAGAATGATTTCGGGGTGCACTTTAGTAACCAGAACTTCTTCGTAATAACTCCGGTTGAAGATGCCGATGGTTCCCCGTTGCGGAGCCCGCAGGCTCGTTCGCCAGAGAAAATCGTGTTCTAATTCCAGAGAAGAAGGACGCTTGAAGTTGTGAATTTCCACGCCAAAAGGATTGACTCCGCTCATGACATGACCAATGGTTCCGTCTTTACCGGCGGCGTCCATGGCCTGAAAAATAAGCAGCAGGCCAAAGCGGTTATGGGCGTACATCAGGCTTTGCAACTCGTCAATTTCCTGACGGTATTCTGAAAGCAGACTCTCGTACTCGTCTTTATTCTGATACAGATCTTTAATCTCGGTGGAATGATCTTTAATCTTGAATTTGTCGGATCCAGTAATGCAGAACTGGCTGGTATTCAGGTTTAGCTTCATAAATTTTCGTAAATATTGGGCTGCTGGTCACTACTTGAATAAGGTTAATAATAATCTTTTCGTTAGGTAAACTATCCTGGTTCTCTTCCTGTTATCTACTCAATGAAAACAATATTTCAAACGCTCAAACTAAGCCTCCTGTCGCTGGCCACGCTCTTTGCGTGTCAGTCGCCGGCTCAGGAGCAGAAGAAAGCTATGACAACGGACAAACCTCTGCCTAAAACAACCGTACAAGTACCCGCTGGCCTGGAAGTAGCCACCTTAGGCTCGGGCTGTTTCTGGTGTACGGAAGCGGTTTTTCAACGGCTGGAAGGTGTGGTAAAAGTAGAGTCGGGGTATTCGGGTGGGTTTGTTAAAGATCCTTCCTACAAAGACGTTTGCACGGGCCGCACAGGACACGCTGAAGTGACCAATATTACGTACGATCCCCAAAAAATCAGCTTTGCTGATTTGCTGGCGGTTTTCTGGCGGACGCACGATCCAACGACGGTAGATCGTCAGGGAAATGACGAAGGTCCGCAGTACCGCTCGGCGATTTTTTACCATAACGAAAAGCAGAAAGAGGAAGCGGAACACTGGAAGAAAGAAGTGGACAAAGCTAAAATTTACCCCGATCCTCTGGTGACGGAAATCACGCCTTTCTCTAATTTCTACAAAGCGGAAGCTTACCATCAGGATTACTACAATCAGAATGGTCGTCAGCCCTACTGTTTATTCGTAGTAAGGCCCAAAGTCGAAAAGTTTGAAAAGGTCTTTAAAGATAAACTCAAACCACATAACTAGTCGGCCTTTCCAAGGAAAAGTCCCCACTTAAGCCAGTGGGGACTTTTTGTTTCCAGGGAGCAAAACCTAACTTTGCCGCTTCCTTATATGGGTTTTCAGGGGCTGTTTACCGTTTTAGGAATAAAAACGCGGGTTCGTAACTAAAACGGAAAGTAAACGACAGGGATCTCTTTCCATTCCAGCGAAAAAAAATGAACTACCCCCTGAAAACCAACACACTGAAAACAGCAAACCATCATGTCGGTTCATAATCCTGATATCAAACGGGTCACTACCCATACGTTACAAGAATTAAAATCCAAAGGCGAGAAAATCAGCTGTTTAACGGCCTATGATTTCTCCATGGCCAAGCTCATTGATGCCGCTGGAGTAGAAGTAATTCTGGTGGGCGACTCCGCTTCGAACGTCATGGCGGGCCACGAAACCACTTTACCCATCACGCTTGATCAGATGATTTATCACGCTCAGTCCGTAGTGCGAGCCGTCAAGCGGGCTCTGGTCGTGGTTGATTTACCCTTTGGCAATTACCAGGGAAATTCCGAAGAAGCCCTGCGTTCAGCCATCCGGATCATGAAAGAGTCGGGAGCTCATGCCGTCAAGCTCGAAGGCGGAGCCGAAATTAAAGAGTCCATTGCCCGGGTTTTGAGTGCGGGTATTCCCGTAATGGGCCATTTGGGCCTAACGCCCCAGTCCATTTACAAATTTGGAACGTATGCCGTTCGGGCCAAGGAAGAAGCCGAAGCTCAGAAGCTCCGAGATGATGTCCGGCTGCTGGAAGAACTGGGTTGTTTTGCCTACGTACTCGAAAAAATTCCTGCGAGTCTGGCCGCCGAAGTAACGGCATCAGTGACGATCCCCAGCATTGGCATCGGGGCTGGTAATGGTTGTGATGGTCAGGTACTGGTCATGCACGATATGCTGGGAATCAATAAAGAATTCAAGCCCCGCTTTTTACGGCGATACGCCAATCTGGCCGATGTCATTCACGAAGCCGTTTCGGGTTACGTCAATGACGTGAAAGCGAGAGAGTTTCCCTCAGAAGCCGAAGGCTATTAATCGGACCAGTTGCCATGAATCCACAGGTCGGAAAACTACTGATGGGGGTAGGAGCCCTGCTGTTGCTGATAGGAGTTATCGTCTACTTGTTTAACGATAAGCTGAACTGGCTGGGGCGCTTACCGGGGGATGTGCGGGTAGAACAGGAGAACTTTCGTTTCTATATGCCCATTGCTACTTGTGTAGTGCTGACGGTTGTAATTAATCTGGTACTCTGGCTTATCCGCCGTTTTTTCTAGAAGGATGTTGTAAAGTCGGAATGTACAGCGTTGTCGGCCGATACCATTTGATTGCTGTGGCCCATGCACGGTTCGGAATGAGCTACTAGTTTATCACTTTGAAAAAGAACCCTAGGAATTGATATCTTGTGGTTTGATAATCAATATGATGAAAAAAAGTATCAAAATCTCCCAGGATAGGACTGAATGTAGAATATTATTCCCAGTTGTGGAAAAATCGAGGTAAGTAAGTTTCCGCAAAAAAAATTCATCAAAAATTAACTTTAGTTATCAGGAGCTCTCTTTATCCGTAAAGAGAGCTCTTAATACTTAAAAGCTAAACTTAGTACGAAGGCTAATGTTTCTCCCCTGATCGTCGGCGTAATACCTGAATCGATTCAGATAATCCCGGTATCGGGTATCGAAGGCATTTTGTATCGTTAAGCTTACATCCAGCGTATGGGCTGCCCCGGCAAGGGAAGTTCCCAGCGAAGCGTTCCAGAGCCAGTACCCCGCTGGCGGCGGAGCGAAATCTCCGTTTTCAGGAGCCCGGGTTTGTTTGGCTACGTACAACTGGCCCGCCTGCAGGTAAAGTTTGGCTACGCCCTTAAACGGGTTAAGCCACTGATAACGAAGGCTGTTTTCCAGCCGGTCCGCCGGGATCTGTACCAGTTGGGCCTCGTTTCGAACATCCCTTACCCGTACCACTGAATACTTGCTTTGAAGGTTTAACTGACTGGTCACGAGAAGATTAAACGATAAATCAATTCCCTGGAAAAGGGCGTCCACCTGAGTATATTTAAAATAAGGAAACGCTCCCCGAATGGTTAGGATGGGAGCGTCCTGAGGCTTTAGGTAGATAAAGTTCTGAATGTAGTTGCGGTAAAGAGAAAGTTCTGCCGTTAGCCGTTTGCTGCTGTACTGAGTGGTCCAGTCCAGATTAAAGGCGGTTTCTGGGTTCAGACGGGCATCGCCTTCTTCATAAGCCGCCGCTCCGTGGTGAACTCCCGCACTATAGAGTTCATTGATCGAAGGAGGCCGCCAGGCTATGCCCGCGTTAACCCGCGTGTTCCAGGCTTCTCCGATTCGGCGAATAATCCCCAGGCTTCCGGAGGCATTGCCAAAATTCAGGTAAGTGTATTCGCGAACACCCCGGCGAGGGAAAAGTGTAACGCGTTGATAACGAAAGTCATAGCGAAGTCCTGCTTCTACGTCCCAGTGGTTATTCGTGTATTTTTCCAGCCAGAACAGACCCGCCGTGGCCTGACGGAAGTTAGGAATCAGGGGACGGCCATACACCAGATTTCGCTGGTATTGCAGACTCAATCCCGCCGAACCCGTAATCTTCCGGGCAATGGGACGATGCTCGTAGACGAGATCTCCGGTGTAGGTAGTAATTTCAAAATTGAGTTCCGGGCGATTCAGGGCCGCTAAGCTATCATTTCGGGGTACGTGCAGGTCATACTCGGCCCGTTTGTTTTGCTGACGGGCCAAAGTGAGCGTCCAGCTGCCTTTTTGGGCAGGGGCAAAGCTGATTTTTATCTTTTCCAGCTGGTGAGACACGTCCTGATAAGGCCGTTTGATAGCATAGCTGAAGCCGCTTTTTATGAAGGGTTCGCCCCGTTGAAGAACGTTTTCCAGATCGCTCACACTACCAATGTGCGAACCGCTGAAGATCCCGATTTTGGTATCAAAGCGGCTGGCAAAAGCCTCCACATTCCAGTTTCCGTGGCGGTATCCCAGAGCCAGGGAATAGTTTCCTTCGGCCAGGCCGGTATTATCCAGAAAATAACGGGGTGTTCGAATATTCCCCCCGCGTTTGAGCGTTCCCTGCACTCGCCAGCCCAAACCCGGCAGGGCTTTCCATCCCCCTTCCAGCTGTACCGATGCTACCCCCTGACGCCCATTGGAAAACCCCACCAGATTTACTTCTCCCTGAATACCAGCCTGTTTAGGCAGGGGGGCGGGTTCTACCAGAACTACTCCGGCGATTGCTTCCGGCCCGTAACGAACGCCTGCGGCACCTTTTACTACGGTTAACTGCTTGGCTACGAACGGATCTATCTCAGGAGCATGTTCACTGCCCCATTGCTGGCCTTCCTGCCGGATGCCGTTGTTGAGAAGAAGTACCCGATTGGAATGCATGCCATGAATAATGGGTTTGCCAATGCTGCTTCCGGTTTGCAGGGTAGTTACCCCGGCCACATTTCGCAGGGCATCGGCAAGGCTTTGTCCGCGGGTGGCCTCTAACTCTTCACCCGAAAGCGTGGACCGCGTTAGAGTAGAGCTCTCGAGTTTGTGAGCAGTGACGGTCACGTTTTGTAAGTGAATGTCCTCTTCTTCCAGGTGAAGATTCTGTTCTACTTCCGTGTGAATTAAATTGAGCGAAAGAGTATCCGCCTGATAGCCAATAAGTTTGCAAACCAGCGTGTATCTGCCCTGGCACAGTCCCCGGATTTCGTACCTGCCTGAAGCATCGGTAATGGCGTTTCGATTCATCTGCGGTAAAATCAGCAAAGCTCCCGCAACGGCCTTCCCCGTTTGTCGGTCACTGACCTCGCCTTTTAATACACAATTGCAATGTTGGGCGTGTAAAGAACCAGCCCCAAGCATCGCACAAACCATCAGCCAACGCATCATTTCACTCATCGCTTTCATAAGGGAACAAAAGTATGACTTTTGCAACATCATTGCAAAAACTTCTCGTTTAAGCTCATTCCAGGATAGTTCAACAAAACTCAGTGCTGAAAGAGGGCAAAACAGGAAGTTATCCCTAATACCGTGGCCCGGTTTTTTAATGCTATACTACCGATTGTTCAACGTTGGGTGCAATTAAGTTAAACACCTGATACAGTGGGCTTAATCCAATTGAACCGTTTACTCAATAATCCAGGCAGGATTTTTAAATAACAGGATTTAAACATAGCATTGTTTAACCTTCAAAATAATTTCATTAAACAAACGTCGCCCTATTCAGCCCATGACTGCTCTTGAATTTACTCATCACGTTGGACATGTATCAAAATCACTCCGGCCTTTTGCCTTGCGATTAACCAAGGATGTTGAGGAGGCAAACGACTTATTGCAGGATACGTTATTAAAAGCGTTTACCAATCGTGACAAGTACGCAGATGGCACTAACATTAAAGCCTGGCTTTACACGATCATGAAAAACACGTTCATTACCAACTATCAGCGGATGGTGCGTAAGAACACGTTTATTGATACATCAGATGATTTATACTACTTAAACTCCCTGGAGAGTTCAACCGATAATCAAGCCTATTCAACCTTTGCTCTGGAAGACATTAATGCTGCGATCCGGGTGCTGGATGATTCTCACAAAACGCCTTTCATGATGTACTTTCAGGGGTATAAGTATCATGAGATTGCGGATCGTCTGCAAATCCCCATCGGAACGGTGAAAAACCGTATTCACCTGGCTCGTAAAGAGCTGAAAGACCAGCTTAGCATGTACGAATACGCATACTAGGAAAAACCTGAGTACAGAACCCAAAAGCCGGAATTTTCCGGCTTTTTTTGTTTTCTGCATCTCAAACAATTTCCTATCCCCTCAGTTTAAGGGGATAGGGTTCTTTTCAGCGTATTATGGGCAAACGAGTTATTGTAATTGGTGCCGGATTTTCCGGATTAGCTGCCGCTACCGCACTGGCAGATCAGGGTTATTCGGTGACGATTCTGGAAAAAAATGAATCCGCTGGCGGAAGAGCCCGAAAGTTTGAAACGCAGGGGTTTGTCTTTGATATGGGGCCCAGCTGGTACTGGATGCCCGATGTTTTTGAAAAATACTTTGCGGAGTTCGGCAAAAAGCCTTCTGACTACTACGATCTGATTCGTCTAGACCCTTCGTATAGCGTCATTTTCGGCGAAAGTGATAAAGTAGACCTGCCCGCCCGCCTGCCTCAACTGGAAGCTCTTTTCGAAGGAATTGAGCCCGGTGCCGCCCTGAAACTACGGGAATTTTTAAAGCAGGCAGCTTACAAATACGAAGTTGGCATGAATAAGTTCGTCTGGAAGCCCAGCCGAAGCGTGACCGAGTTTCTGAGTTTGAAACTGTTGGTTGATGTCAGTCGGCTGGATGTATTACAGTCGTTCCATACTCACATTCGCAAATACTTCAGCCACGAGCGAATTCTGAAGCTCATGGAATTTCCGATCCTGTTTCTGGGGGCCCTGCCCGAAAACACACCGGCCATGTACAGCCTGATGAACTACGCTGAAATTGCCCTAGGAACCTGGTATCCCATGGGTGGGATGCACGAAATTGTGAAGGCGATGGTGAAGCTGGCGGAAGAAAAAGGCGTTCAGATCAATTACGAAGAAGAAGTTCAGGAGTTAGTCATTCAGCAAGGGCAGGTCCGGGAGGTAATCACCGCCAGCGGAAGCTATCAGGCCGATGCCGTCGTGGCCGGAGCCGACTATCACCACGTCGAAGACAAACTCCTCAAGCCCGAGTACCGAAACTATTCCGAGCAGTACTGGCAGAAGCGAGTCCTGGCTCCTTCCTGTATTTTATACTATCTCGGGGTTAATCGTCGAGTGAATAAACTTAACCATCACAACCTGTTCTTTGACGAAGACTTCGGTCTGCATTCTCACGAAATTTATACCCAGCCCCAATGGCCCAGTAAGCCCCTTTTTTACGTATCGGCTCCTTCCAAAACCGATCCTTCCGTTGCCCCCGAAGGCAGTGAAAACCTGTTCGTTCTCATTCCCGTGGCTCCCGATCTGGCGGGCGATACCGAAGAAATCCGGGACCACTACTATCATATGGTCATGGAGCGGCTGGAGCGTTATGTGGGTCATGACATTCGTTCGCACGTCGTGTATAAACGCAGCTATGCCCACTCGGATTTCATGCAGGATTACCACGCTTTCAAGGGTAATGCGTACGGTCTGGCTAATACGCTCATGCAAACGGCACTGCTGAAACCTAATTTAAAAAGTTTTAAGGTAAAAAATTTGTATTATACCGGACAATTAACCGTTCCTGGGCCCGGCGTGCCCCCTTCGCTGATTTCGGGTCTGGTGGTGGCCAAAGAATTAAACCGCGAGCAAACGAGTAGAGTATAGTTTTTTAGGGAATTATCCCTACTAACCTCTATCAAATTGATGAAAAATATGATGGCATTGTACGAACAAACGACCCTGGAGTGTAGCCGTTTAATTACCCAACGCTACAGTACGTCGTTTACTTTAGGCATTAAGACGCTGGATCGGAAGTTCCACTGGGCCATATATGCCATCTATGGATTCGTTCGCTACGCGGATGAGATTGTGGATACCTTCCACGATTTCGACAAGAAGAAGTTATTACTGCGTTTTAAGAAAGATACTTATCAGGCCATTGAAGAGGGCATTAGCCTCAACCCGGTTCTTCACTCGTTTCAGAAAGTGGTCAATCAGTACGGCATTGAGCGGGAGCTGATCGAAGCCTTTCTGGTGTCGATGGAAATGGATCTGGAAGAAACCAGCTACACCAAGGACGGCTACGAAACGTACATCTATGGCTCCGCCGAAGTCGTAGGCCTGATGTGTTTGCGGGTATTCTGCGAAGGAGACTGCCAGCAATACGATTCCCTCAGCGAACCCGCCCGGCGACTGGGATCAGCCTTCCAAAAAGTAAACTTCCTGCGGGACATCAAATCGGATTTTCATGATCGCGGTCGGGTGTATTTTCCGGGAGTGGACTTCAAAAGCTTTTCGGCGAAAGATAAACTCATTATTGAAGACGATATTCAGCAGGATTTTGACGCAGCTCTGGCGGGCATTCGCCGTCTGCCGCGTTCGGCCCGAATGGGGGTCTATCTGGCTTATTGTTATTACCTGCGGTTATTTGCCAAAATCAAAGCCGTGCCTTTTGCCCGTATTCAGGAAGAACGCATCCGGGTTCCGGACTTTCAAAAACTGATGATGCTGGCTAAAACCTACGTTTCCTACCGTACGATTTAAGACAAGTTCTTTAAAAAAGGCGGCTTTTTGCTTCGGGCAGAAAGCCGCCTTTTCTATTTATTACCCCTTGCGTTTAGTATATCTACTTAACTCGGCTAAGTGCTTTATTTCTAAGGAACTATCAATGCTCTGAAAAGAGATTTCTGAATAAAATCAGCCCAGACTGGAAAGTTTATTAGGATTATTATTATAAATAATAGTTAATTTCTGAACATTGATAATATTTCGAATTTTAAAAAATACCTTACCTATTAATCTATTTTTAACATAAAAACTATAATTGTGTATGGTATATGTTTGAAAATAGCTAATTTTATTCCACGGTTTCAATAAAAGGTACTTTTCTGGTTTAAATTAGACTGGTAGGAAGAATTGATCTAAAATTGGATTTAAGTAATAAGAATCCGGTTGCTGGCTGTTTCTCCACCTTAGTTTATTTCAATAAGTGCCTTAGATATAGAAATCGGCGGCCTGCCAGGGCCACCGATTTCAAGTATTGGAAATTTCGTCTGTAACGCCAATCACTCGACGAAACTCCGATTTTGATTTCCATGCGTCTGTTCACATGTACCAAAACAAATCAAAAGTATGAAAAAAAAGTACCACACTCTCCTGGGGGTGGCGGGGCAGAAGAAATTTAAAAGTAAATTAATTCTTCCCGCACTGGCGCTGGGCCTATGTCCTATGGTAGCCCGGGCAAGCTTGCCTGAAAGAGTAAACGTATCTACTCCTGTGATAGTCAATGCTCCCGTAGACCGGGTAATCACGGGAAAAGTCATTGACAAAGATACCAAAGAGGGCCTGCCTGGGGTTTCGGTGCAGGTGAAAGGCACCAGCATTGGAACGACAACGGATGCTCAGGGAAAGTACAAACTGAGCGTACCGGATCAGCAAAGTGTAGTAGTCTTTTCATTCGTGGGTTATACCGCCATTGAGCAGCCCATTTCTTCCCAAACCACCATTGACATTGAATTAGCTACCAACTCCAAAGAACTGACGGAGGTCTTGGTGGTGGGATACGGTACCCAGACTAAAAAAGAATTTACGGGTTCAGCCGCTAGTATCAATAGCGACAAACTCAAAGAAATTCCCGTGCAGAGTTTTGACCAGGCTCTGGCGGGCCGGGCCGCCGGGGTGAATATTGCCGTAGCCAATGGTGTTTTAAATAATGCTCCCGTCATCCGGATTCGGGGGATCAACTCGATTTCGCTTAGTTCGTATCCCTTAATTGTAGTCGATGGGATTCCCCTGACCACGGGTAGTGTGGGGAACGGAAACGTGCCGAACAACCCGTTGGGGGACATTAACCCTTCGGACATTGAGTCCATTGACGTCCTGAAAGATGCGGCTTCCACGGCTATCTACGGTTCGCGGGCGGCAGCCGGAGTGTTATTGGTCACTACGAAGCGGGGCAAAGAAGGCCGCGTGAAAGTGGGCTACGACGGCTGGGTAGGGGTCACGAGTCCCGTTCGTTTACCCGAACTGCTCAACGCCGAGGAGTACATGATGATTAAGAACGAAGCGGTTAATAACAAGAAGATTATTGAAGGTAAGGCTAACGATCCTAACGTTGCCTCGGCCTTGTTTTTTCCTTCGAAACGCTCGGATGGATCGTTGGCACAAACCAACTGGTACGATCACATCTTCCAGACCGGCGTTTCGCATAACCACGCCATTAACGTCAGTGGCGGCAGTAAGAATACGAGTTATTTCTTCTCGACCAACTATTCCGATCAGAACGGAATTTTGCAAACCAATAATTTCAAGCGGAAAGGCATTCGTCTGAACGTAGATCATCAGGCGACGAAATGGCTCAAGCTGAGAGGAAGCCTGAACTATACCAATTCCTTCAATAAATCGCCCAACTCGGGCTCGCTGGAAGGTAATGCCCAGTTGATTGTGGGGGCGGCCCGGATGGCGTATACCCTGGCTCCCAACGTGGCGGCTTATAACGAAGACGGTACTCCGAACCTGAATCTGTTAGTAGCGGGTGGCCCGATTGGCAACGGTGCTAACCAAGTGGCTAGTGTGTATTACAACCCCGTTGCTCTGTTCAAACTGGCGAGTTATACCTCCGAAAACGACCGGATTCTGGCTAACGTCGGGGCCACGTTTACGCTGCTGAAAGGACTAAATTTCACAACCAATTATTCGATTGACCGTCTACGCACCGAAAGTATTAACTCTTTGAGTGCTACGCCGGGTAGTAGTTCGTCAACCAACGGTTCGGTTACCAACGTGACTGGGCTTCGCAACAACTGGAACTTCACCAATACGCTTAATTACGATACCCGCTTTGGAAAAAGCCATTTAACGGCCTTACTGGGCTACGATGCTCAGGTGTTTGACACGAGCGTCTGGGGCGTAAACGTAACGCAGGCGGCGGATCCTTACTTTGATGATTATCAGGGAACTTGGGGGAATATTACGCCTTCCGGCAACAGCCTGTTTAACCGTTCGTTCCTGTCGATGTTCTCGCGGGTAACCTATGATTTCAACGATCGCTACTTCTTTACGGTCAACTTCAGAAGGGATGGTAACTCCTCGCTGGGAGCGGATCGCAAGTGGGGTAACTTCGGCGGTATTTCCGGCGGCTGGGCTGTATCCGAAGAAGAATTCTACAAAGCTTCTTCGCTGAGTAAAGTGTTGACCAGTGCCAAACTAAGAGCCAGCTGGGGCCGGGTGGGTAACGGAAATCTCAACAGTCCGTACGCTTCTCTGAACCTGTATTCTTCCTCGCTGTACGGAACGGTACCTACCTGGGCGTACAATCAGGCCGGAAACGCCAATCTGGGCTGGGAAACTTCCCAACAAACCAACGTAGGGGCCGATCTGGATTTCTGGAATGGCAAGCTTCAGGTGGAACTGACGTATTTCAATAACAACGTCGATGGCCTGATCCTGAACGTTCCCCAGGCTCCCTCCAAGGGTATTCCGGGTAATGCGATCCTGTCGAACGTAGGTTCCTTGTCTAATAAAGGGCTGGAATTAGGCATTAACTCGACGGTGATCCGGAAAGCAGATTTCTCCTGGAATGTCAGCTTCAACTACTCCCGCCTCAGCAATAAGGTGACTTCGCTGTCTAACGACGGTAACCCCATTCTCAGTACGACGGCCACCTCTGCCAATATCTTCAACATTACGCAAGTAGGCTCATCGGTAGGTACCCTTTACGGAGCCGTCACGGATGGCATTAATCCGGAAAACGGGCAACGTATTTTCGTGAATGCGGCCGGCGAGCGGGTGCAGTATAGTCTGGCCGTATCGCCCGATGCTCCGGGCAGCTGGACGTATCTGGATGGCAGAAAAGCAGCCGCCATCACGGCGGCGGATTACAAACCCCTGGGGAATGCGTTACCGAAGTGGTACGGAGGATTTAACAACACGTTCCGGTACAAGAACTTTGACCTGAACCTGAACTTCACCTACTCGGGCGGTAACTACATCCTGAACGGTAACACGGGTACCTGGCTGGATCAGCGGATGTTCAATAACTCCAAAAAAGTGCTGAATCGCTGGACTACCCCCGGTCAGGTTACGGACGTGCCCCGTCTGGTGTATAATGACAACTTCGCGGCGGCCAACATTCCCAACATCTCGGCTTACGTAGAAAAAGGCGACTTCCTGCGTCTGCAAAACGTGATGCTGGGCTATAAATTACCTTCCGCTCTGTTTGGTCAGTCGGGAATCAGCTCGCTTCGCGTGTATGCTCAGGCTTCCAACGTCTTCCTGCTGACGAAATACTCCGGTGTAGAACCCGAGTCTTCGGTGAACGGGAACACGAACGTCTCTCCTGGTATTGAATATAACTCGTTAGGAAACGGACGGACGATCACACTCGGTGTCAATCTTGCTTTCTAGTCGCTAGGGAGATGAACCATCAAATCGGAATACTACTCATGAAAAATACAGTACTTTCTTACTTGATTGCCGGAGGACTTCTGTTAACGGTGTCTTCCTGCAGTGAAACCAAATATCTGGATACCGTTCCGCCGACGCAGGTGCGGTCGGATGAAATCTTTGCTACCCCCAGCCGGATTCTCGGGCTGGTCAACGGAACGTATAAATCATTAAAGGACGCCAATTATTACGGTGGACGCTTTCAGTTGTATCAGGACGTTCGCGGGGAAGATTTCATTAACACGACGGGCAACAGCTTTACGGGTTACGATAGCTGGGCCAACCGGTATAACTCCGGCTCCAATGATATCAATAACCTGTGGACGGCTGCTTACGCTACCATCAATCAGTCGAATATCATTATTGACGGAATCCCTAAAAATCCCGGTATCATCAGTACTGATCTGGCCGCTCAATACACCGGGGAAGCGAAATTCCTGCGTGCCATGGCGTATTACAGTCTGGTTACGGCCTTTGCCCAGCCTTATGTGAAGGACAACGGAGCCTCCAAGGCGGTACCGATGCGTCTGCAACCCGAGACCACGATGGAGAATAACGACCTGGCTCGCAGCACGGTAGCGGAGGTGTATGCTCAGATTTTAAAGGATCTCAACGAAGCCGAAGCCAGCCTGCCCAGCGATTACACGGGATCCTCGGCTCCGACGCTGCGGGTAACGCGGGCTCATAAAAACACGGCCATTGCTCTGAAAACGAGGGTATACCTGAACATGGGCAATTTCGCCAAAGTGGTGGAGGAAGCTAAGAAAATGGTACCTCAGACGACTGCTCCGTTTTCGGCCACTACGGGCGTTAAACACGCGTTACAGCCTAATATTGTCTCCATCATCAGCTCTGACTATACCACCACGGAATCCATTCTTTCCGTGCCCTTCAGCTCGCTGGATATGTATAGCGGTCAGTCGGCGATTGGCTACATTTATAACAACGTGTCCGAATATTACCTGAATCCGGCGGGTGTACTGGGTTCTTCTCAGTGGCCCACGACGGACGCCCGCCGGAGTTTCCTGAGAACAGTCACCTCTTCGGGCCGGAGTTACCTTGCCAAATTCGGACAGAATGCTCCGTACCTGATTTACATGCCCTTGATTCGCTATTCCGAGGTGCTGTTAAATTACGCCGAAGCCGCCGCGGAAACGGGTGATGTTACGCTGGCTACGAATCTGCTGAAAGCCGTTCATACCCGCTCGGATGCCTCGTATTCGTTCCCTGCGGCGGCAACGGCAACGAAAGAGGCTCTGGTCAGTTCCATTCTGGTCGAAAGACGCATTGAGTTGCTGGGCGAAGGCTTCCGCTCGAATGACTTACTGCGACGCCTGCAAACGATTCCGGCTAAAACCGGACCTACCTTAAGTGCTACAGCCGTGACTCCGTCTTCGGAAAATTACGTCTGGCCGATTTCCAACAATGAGCTTGTGACCAATCGATTAATTAATCAGTAGAAATCAGGAGTATTTAAAACGGCCTGCTTCCGGTTTACCTCGGAAAGCGGGCCGTTTTTTTGTGCGGGAAAATTCCTTCGTATATTTCAACCGTTCGTAAGATCCCGTTTCGATCTTGCCTCGTATGAACCTTCTAAACCTGATAGCGTATGCGTTTCTCACTTGCTCTGTTGGGGCTGGTCATCGCCCTTTTATCCGCTTGCCAAAGCTCCGTCAAAGAAGACAGCCCCCAACGAAAGAAAGGATATGTAACGCTTCAGGGAACCATCCAAAGCACCAGGGGGCGGGTCTTATACGTGCCCGTGACCGAATTCTTGCACGACATTAATGAAACGCAGCTGCTTACCGAGGGCTACGTCAAAAAGGATGGCAGCTTTTTGGTTCAGTTTAACATTGACGAACCCAAGCTGTTAATGATTCTTGGCCGGAACGCTTTTGTAAAGCCGGGAGAGACCGTGCATCTGGATATTACGGTTCACCAATTTTCGAAAGATTTTGAACGGGTGAGCTGGAAGGTAAAGGCTCCCCACGCAGGCGATTACCTGTATTACAGCGATACAACCATCTGTTCTGTTCCCGTTCCCGGTTCTTACGTTCCGTTTGTCCCTTCAACGGCTAAGGCCCTGATGACTTATAAAAGGGAAAAACAACGGCAGTGGCAGCAGAGAGATTCGGTAACCAATCATAATTCAGCCCTTTCTCCCGCTTTTCACAAGCATTTAGCTCTGGAGCATAAATACGCGTATTTCAATGCCTTACTTGATAAAGTACCGCTTCCGGAAGACAGAAAACAGCAACCCTTACCGGACGAATACCTGAGTGAGCTGAAGGCTTTCCCGTGGAACCAGGACACCGCCGTTTCCAATCTGTCTGACTACTATGCTACCCTGAAAAAATATACGTTTGATGTGCTGTCTGACGGTACGCTGCCACAAACCATAGAACTGATTGATCGGAACTACCAGAGGCATAACCAGGAATACCTGTATTACGCTCTCATCTCCAAACACCGCAACGCCCTTGCCAGCATTGAGGATGAAACCCTTTTCAGGCAAACCAGAAAGGGCTTAATTCATGCGTACAATCAAATTAGTAACCCTCGCTTTACTTCGCTTTTGAATCAGGTTGATAACGGGATCCCCGCGGAAATTCCTTTGCCGGATTCCGCTAAAAACCTCCTTTTGGTGGATATGGATGGAAAAGAGCGGACGCTTGAGCAGGTCCTTGGCGAGGTGAAAACGCCTTACGTCTACGTTAACTTCTGGGAATCTTCCTGCAAACCCTGTCTGGACGATTTAAAGTTCTCGGCTCATTTGCAAAATGGGTCTTTAGCGGGTCAGATCACTCACCTCATGCTGGCTTCGGATGCGGATGAAAAACATCAGAAGTGGAAGAAGAGCCATGCTGAGGGGAACTTACCCCAGGCGTATAGTTACCGCATCAAAGGCGAAGGGTATCCCCGCATCAGGCGGGCTTTTGACATTCGTATGCAGCCCCGTTACATGATTATGAATAAGAATAGTGTCGTTTATCTAAACGTACCCCCCATGCTTCGGAATCAGCGTCTGCGGAATTATCTGGTCATGGCAGAAATCTAAGAGTGAGTAAAGAAAAGCCCCGAAGGAAACCGTTTTCCTTCGGGGCTTTTCTTTACTCACTTACCTGCACCAACTGAACGGCATCGGCCACTACGACTCCATCCGCTTGTTCATTGGTGATTTCGATATAGGCTTTTTTACCCGCCGGAAGTTTGAATTTGCCCAGGGGAATCCAGCCCCCGGAAGTCTGACCTTCGACGATGATTTGTTCTTTGCTGAGATGAACCGTCTGCGTCTGACTACCATCGTGAATCCGAAACACGGTTTGCGAGCTGGCGTCTTTTCTTCTCGGTACGTACACGTACACCTGATAGGCCCGGGTCGCGGGCAGACTGGGCGTAAAACGTACCGAAGCAGGGTTTTTAGATTGTGTACTCAGCAGTGAATGAGCGTAAGATCCGGCTTTTTCCTGCGTCCAGTCGCCCGTAATCTGAACGGCACTGCTCTGAGCATCATCCACGATGATATCAGCAGTTGAACCATTGAGAAGGGGATCTTTCGTGATTAACTCCTGAACCTTGCGTCCATCAATGGACTGAACGGACGTTTTTTGATCAATGGCCATACTGGCCGCCACGGCTGCCGACTGCCCCAGAACCATGAACACGGGTTCCATGCGAATCGAACCATAGGCAATGTGCGTAGCTGACATACAAATCGGAACGAGCAAATTGGTGCATTCACTGGCTTTGGGAATCAGCGAGCGGTAACTGATAGGGTAGGGAGCAAAGCCGCCTACTTCTACGTTACCTTCGTTTTTAACCATTTTCCGACCGTCTTTTTCAATCACAATCCGCTGGCAGTTGTGCGAATCCATGGTGTAGGCGGCTAAACCCACGCCGTCGGCTACGGTTTCTTTGCCCTGACAGTTGGCCTGCGTCATGACGTAATCGCCGATCATTCGCCGGGCTTCGCGGATGTACAACTGCGGGGACCAGTGGTTATGGTCAGGGTATTCATCTTTGGGATAACCCCATTGCTGCATCTGCTCGCGGATGGAGGCCGGGACTCGGGGGTCGTTACCCACAAAGTATAAAAGACCCTTGGTGTAGTTCTCATGCTGACGAATGATCTCCGCCCGTTTCTCGTAGGAGGCTTCCGGATACTCGTAATTCATGCCGATCATGTCGGTAGAGAAGCCGTTTCGGTTATTAATGTCCGTCTTCTCATTGGGCATACCGCTCCAGATAAAACCATCGTTCAGGGTCTTCCAGGGCTTTTTTTCCATCAGACGTAACACCAGTTCATATCGGCTGGGGTCATAATCTTCAGGCTTAGTGATGGCGATGCGATTGGCTGGATTCTTCGTCAGACAAATCCGGTAATTATAGGCCTGTACCTTCTTATCCCCTTCACCCGGAGCCGCCAGTTTTTCGGGACTAATACCCCAAAGCAGGCCACTTTCGGGTTTGCCCGGCTCTTTATACGGATCAATACCGTCGGGAATCTGGTGCCCATCCAGAAGCTGTACACCGTTATAGGTTTCCTGATAATCGGCATTGGCTTCTCGTCCCACGTGGTAAGACACGCCGGCTTTGGCCATCAAATCACCTTCGTAGGAGCAGTCCATAAACATTTTCGCCCGGATGCGTTCGGTTTTACCGCCCGAAACCGATTCCAGCGTGATTTCTTCCAGTGTCGCTTTGTTCTTCTGAGCCGATCGAATCCGATGGCCGTACCGCACGTCTACCTTATTTTCCCTGACGTAAGTTTTATAAAGATTTTCAGCGACGTGGGGTTCAAAAATCCACTGTTCAAACTGGCCGTAATGCTGGCCCAGTCGCCGGTAAAAATTCAGGGAAAGACCCGTGATGGCGTATTTGTTACCGATGTCGGTCAGGCCCAGTCCGCCCGAGGTCATGCCGCCCAGGTGCTGGCCGGGTTCGATGAGTAAGACGGATTTACCCAGCCGTTTGGCGGCCACGGCGGCCATCACTCCGCCCGAAGTACCCCCGTAAATACAAAGGTCCACCTGTTTCTGAGCATAGAGCAGACTCGAACTGAGCAGGAAAAAGAGTGTCGTCAGTTTCATGGAAATAGCATGTTATTTTAAATCCGCCAGCTGTCTGGAAGCAAAATCTGCGGCCTGAACATCCAGCCCCGGAGAGTAAATAAGAATTGCCTTTTGCTTCAGCAGCGATTGCTGCAAAGCTTTGACCGAAAGTTTGTGTACGGACGTTGACCCCGACAGGACAGCGGCGGTCCCGGCGGCCTGACCCAGAGCCATCCAGCAGGGTTCCATGCGAAGGGTGGAAAAGCCGATGTGCGTAGCCGAAGCCGCCACGGGGCATAGTAAATTCTCAATCGGAGCGTCCGGAACCATGACCCGGAAGGGAACGGTATAGACTTTGGAAGGATAACTCAAAAAGCCATCCAGGTGCACCCGGCCTTTTTCCCGCTTCCGTACCGCGTGTGAATCCAGAGCGTAATGACTGGCCGTAACGCTGTCGCTGTGCCGGGGAGGCCGTCCGTCCGGGCCAGCGGCCTGAGCATCCTGAGCTTTAAAGATGTATTTTCCTTTCATGCGACGGCCTTCCCTGACGTAGAGTTGACGGGGGAAATGACCATTGTCAGTGTATTCGTCTCTGGCCCAGCCCCACTCGGAGCACTGTTTCCGAAACCATTCGGGTAACTCCGTATCATTTTGGGCAAAATAAAACAGTCCTTCCGTGTATTCCCGCAACCGCTGGGCGAACTGATCCCGCCATTCCCAGGAAGAGGTGGGGTAGGGCCAGTTTTCTTCGGGTAAATCCGTGGAAAGAAACGCCAGGTGCTGATTATTGGCGTCCGTTTTCTGATTGGGTAACTTGACCATATTCGTCAGCCGGGCAATGCCCTGGGGCATACCGGGCACTTCCGGGGGCTGTCCGGCGGCAGCCCGTTTCTGATTTTCCTGTATTTGGGCTTCGGTCAGCTTTTGCATCTGAACCCCCGTGTGACGACCCGTTTTGACGTCTTCAATCATCGAAACAAATTCCTCACGGTTGTAATGAGCCGGCTTTTGAATGGTAACTCGGTTTTTCGGATCATTGGTCAGGCAAAGCCGGTAATTGTACGACTCAATGGCGTTGTCTTCCTGATACGTCGACCCTTCGCCTTCCGGCCCGGCCCAGTATTTATACACGCGTCCGGCACCCACTTCATTGTACTGGCTTTTGCCTTCCCGACCCAGAAAAAACGGTACCCCCGCCGCTGCAATGAGATCGCCTTCGTAAGAAGCATCCACGAAAAAAGTACCGGTGTACGTCTCTGGCTTTTGAGTAGTACGGTTCATGACCCGGATGCTCTGGATGCGGTTTTGCCGGATGTCCAGGTTTTCGGGTTCAAAGTCAAACTGCCGCAGGGTGAGTACTTCAATTTGAGGATGTTCCTTAATAAAATCCTGAAAGACTTTCGTGGCCACGGAAGGCTCAAAATGATACCCATCCGAGCAGTCTTTTACCTGCTGGGAATCAGCTCCGTATTTTTCTATGTAGTGTTTCTTGATGCGATCTACAAATTCCAGAAACAGGCCGCCCGTAGCCCCGCGAGTGGCGATGTCGGTAGCTCCCAGACCATTCGCGGGAAGGCCGCCTATGTAGGCCGTACGCTCCAGAATCAGCGATTTTTTTCCTAAACGGGCTGCGGCTACGGCCGCCATAATCCCGGCGGGCGTAGCGGATAAAATAATGAGATCGTACGAACCAGCCAGTCGGGCGGGCCAGCGAAAGGCTAGTCCCAGACCGGCAAGACTGGTGATTTTTAGAAACTGACGACGAGGCTGACGCAACATAAGATCTGGAGGTTTACAATACTTGCTACCTGAAATGTACAAGTCTGAACGAATGGATTAATAACCCGGATTCTGATTCGCGGAGGTTAGTAACTTATTATAAAGAATTTCGGAGCTGGGAATCGGCCATAGCATGTGTTTGTCGGCGACGACAATTTTCTTCACCTCCAGAATGCGTTGTTTGGCAATGCCGAGTCGTTTCAGGTCAAGCCAGCGTTTGCCTTCGTACATGGTTTCGTAGCCCCGTTCTTCGATGACTTTATTGAGAAAGGAGTTCAGGTTATAGTCGCTCAGTTTAAAATCCACGGCAGAGGGTGTAGTGGACGGATACCCGTACGCCCGGCGGTGTACTTTGTTAAGGCTTTCCAGGGCCGCTTCCGTGGGGGCCTGACTCGCCCGGGCTTCGGCCTCGGCGTGAAAGAGCAGCAGATCCGCGTAGCGATACCAGGGATAATCGTTGCCCGCTCCCAGGTTGGTTGCCGAAGGATCTCGGTACTTGCGGTACAGGCAGCTGCTTTTCCCCAGGCCAATATCGACGTTATAAAGAATGTGAGCTTTGCGAAGATCCCTTAAACTCCAGTTTTTGATGACGGAATTGGCCGTCGAATCGGTATACTGAGCGTAGACGCCGCCGGGGCCGAAGTAATTGTATCGATCCGTTTTCCGGTGTGCGTAACTCACCAGCCCAAAACCCTGCTGGCGGGAATACTTGAAGTAGAAAATCTCTTCGGAAGTGTTCACTACTTCCGGGCCGTAAATTTTCTGAAAATCCTCCGACTGGCTGACCTCTACCAGGGCATACTTCCGGGAGTCGATCACTTCTTTCGCTTTTGCTGCCGAAGCTTTGTAGTTTTCCTGATATAAATAAATTTCTGCCAGCAGGGTTTTGGCCGCCCATTTGCTGGGCCGTCCGATTTCAGTGGGGGCATCCGGCAGGGAAGCCTCGGCCGCCAGAGCGTCACTCAGAATGAGTTCGTATACTTCTGCTACGCTGGCTCTGGGTACATCGGAAACGGTCATGTTGGCTTCGGTTCGAATGGGCACGCCGCTCCAGTTTCGTACCAGAGCAAAGTACAGTAAGGAGCGAAGAAATTTAGCTTCTCCCAGATAAGCCGCTTTATTCGCCTCCGAAACGGCAGGGGCGTTGGGCACATTAAAGATCACCAAATTCGCATTTCGGATGGACTGGTAAAAATTATCCCAGATTACGCCCACCCGGTTAATGTTGGTGTTATCCAGCCCCTGATACAGACTGACCGGCGTCTGACTACCGCGGGAATCTCCGTAATCGGCCAGTCCTTCCTGTTGAGCCGGGTAATTAATGCTCAGGCCGTTGTCTGAACGCATGGGTCCGTAGATGGCATTCACGGCGGCTTTGACTTCCGCATCGGTATTATAGAAAACCTCTGAAGCCAGTGACTTGGGCTTTTCCAGCAAGGCATCCGAGCAGCCACTGGCCAGAAGTAGTAGAAAGAAGGATATTTTTTTCATGATGGTCATGTTCTCAGTTAGAAACCTACTCGAATACCTACCGTCGTCGTTTTAGCCACTGGATACACGTAATGGTCGATGCCCAGCAAGACGGAGTTGGAGCCACCGTAGGAATTAATTTCCGGATCGTACCAGGAGTATTTCGTGAAGGTGATCAGGTTCTGGGCACTGACGTAAATCTGAGCGTTTGCAAGCCATTTCAGATCCAGTTTGGAAACGGGGAGGGAGTAACTCAGCTGGATGTTTTTCACCCGTAAATAGGAGCCATCTTCAATGAACCGATCGGATACCTGAGGTTGTGAAGACGTTCGGATGATGGGGTATTTGGCGTTCGGATTCGACGGCGTCCAGTGGTTGAGATACACCTCCCGGGGCATATTCAGGGCCTGTCCATAATCGTTGGTCTGGTTCACGGCACTGAGGTTGAAAATGTCGTTGCCCTGGCTTCCCTGAAGAAACAACGTAAGCTCAAAGTTTTTGAAGGACATCGTTGAGTTGAATCCGTAAGTAAATTTAGGTAAGGGGTTACCGATGATTCGTTTATCGCCCGCGTCACGAATGCCATTGGCGTTGAAATCCTCGTAAGCTACCATTCCTTTTTCATCATACCCCTTGGATACATACCCGTAAAAAGCTCCCAGTGATTCGCCTTCGCGAATGATGTTGATGTTGTCATTGATGACGGAAATATTGATGGCATCGCCCAGAATATCATTTCCGCCGTAGAGCTTCAGAACTTTATTCCGGTTAAAGGAAATGTTACCGGATACGTCCCATTTAAACGCCTGCTCCAGAATCCGGGCACTGGCGGAAAGTTCAAGCCCTTTGTTCTGAATTTTACCAATGTTCTGAATGGTAAAAATGTAGCCCAGCGAAGAAGGCAACTGGACGTTATTGAGCAGGTTACGGGTGTTTTTAATGTAATAATCCAGCGTAAAGGTAAAGCGGTTATTGAACAGACCCAGGTCAATACCGGCATCGCTCTGGGCAGTGGTTTCCCAGCGTAAAGGACCCGCCAGCCGCGTCCCCGGAGCGTAAAAGGTAGTCAGGGCATCTCCAAAAACGACCCGCCCCGAATTAAGCTGGTTTAGGGTCTGATAAGGACGGATGGCCGTATTACCCGTTTCTCCGTAGCCCACCCGAATTTTCAGATCCGAAATAAAAGGAAGTTTTTGAATGAAGTTTTCTTCCGATAACCGCCAGGCTAAGGCTCCCGAAGGAAAATACCCCCATTTCTGGCCTTCGCTGTACCGCGAGGATCCATCCGAGCGAATGCTCAGCGTAGCCAGTATTTTATTATTGAACGTATAATTGACCCGGGCCAGATAGGAAAGCAGAGCCCATTTGGAATAGGACGAGCTGGGCACGTTTTGCGTAGCCGCCGCACCGATGTCATAAGTCTCCTGAGTGTTGCTGATAAAACCACTGCCTGAAGCGGCAAAGGACGTGCTGGTGTAATCCTGATAGGTGAAACCGGCCACGGCTGAGACGGAATGACGGTCCCAGCTCCTGACGTAACTCGCCGTGTTTTCACTCAAAAGACTCGTGATCTGAGCCGTATTGATGCTGGCCGAACCCACGGAATTGACGAAGCGGTTGGAAGTAAAGCCATCGGTGCGGTCATCCGTATTTTCGATACCGGCCATTGTTTTCAGCGTCAGTCCCTTAATGGGCTCGTAAGACAAAGCCGCATTGGCTAATACTTTGTTGGACTGAATCCGGTCGTTTTGCAGGTAGATAAAATTAAGGGGGTTAATGATCGCATTGGAACCCCAGGCGTAGTACTGACCCAGATTGCTGTAGCTTCCGTCCGGGTTGACGGCAGGGGCCGTAGGATAACCCGATAAAATGGCCGAAATGAGCGAGCCGCCCCGGTTGCCTTTTTCTGAATTTTTACGATCGGACCGGATTTTACTGAAGATCGAACTCACGTCCAGTTTAAACTTTTTCCCTAAGTCAAAGCTCAGATTCGCCCGTAAGGAATTTCGGATGTAATTACTGCCAATGATGATTCCCTGCTGATTAAAGTTCCCGCCCTGCACGGTAAAGCGGGTTTTCTCACTGCCTCCACTGACAGATACAGAATGGCTTTGCACGGGAGCGGGCCGGAAAACCAGATCCTGCCAGTCGGTGCCCTGACCAAACTGAGCAATCTGATCCGCCGTGAAATGGGGAGCCAGTCCATCATTAGTCGCCTGTTCATTGTAGAAATTAGCGTATTCCTGGGCATTCATCAGATCGAGCTTTTTGCGAATGGTCTGAATGCCGTAATACCCATCGTAACTAACGCTGGTGCGTCCCGCTTTTCCTTTTTTAGTAGTAATAAGCACAACGCCATTGGCTCCCCGTGATCCGTAAATAGCGGTAGCCGAGGCATCTTTTAATACTTCAATGGATTCAATATCCGAGTTGTTAAGTAAGGTCGGGTTGCCCGAGTAAGGAAATCCGTCCACTACGTACAGGGGCTCGTTTTCTCCCTGAATGGAATTCGTCCCCCGGACGCGTACACTAATGGCACTACCGGGAGAACCATTGTTTTGGGAAATGTAGACGCCGGCGGCCCGGCCCGATAAGGCCTGAACCATATTGGTCGTGGGATAGGCGTTGATTTCCGATGACTTGATGGAGGCTACCGAGCCCGTCAGGTCACTTTTCTTTACCTGTCCGTAGCCAATCACCACTACTTCATTGAGCGATTCGGGACTGGGCTTTAACTCAATCTCCAGACTGGTTTGTGAGCTTACGGTTACCTCCTGCTTTTCATATCCTACATAACTGAAAATCAAAGTTGAAGGCGTAGAAGGAATGCTGAGCTGAAATTGACCTTCGGCGTTGGTGGTGGTACCCTTGGAGGTGCCTTTGAGTAAAACCGAAACGCCTACCAGTGCTTCTCTGGATTCAAAGGCCACTACCCGGCCCGTAAGAACGACGTCCTGAACCGATGCCGCTGCATTGACGGAAGCAGAAACCGATTCGGAAGAAGCGGTCGACTCTTTTTCCGGAGCCTCCTTTTTTGAACGCTTTATTATATACGTTTTTGCTTTCAGCTTTTGAAAGCGTAAATCCACATGTTTGAATAATTCCTCCAGAGCGGCTTCCGGAGAAGAATAACGGGAAAAATTAAGGTTAGGAACCTGCTGACCTTCGACGAGTTTATCGGCGTAAATCAAATCCACCTGGTAATGGTCCCGCAGGTTATGAAGCACTTGTTGTAAGGGAAGGGTTTGCTTCTCAGAACCGGAAACTTTGGAGGAAGAAAGCCGGGCCAGCGTTTGGCTAAAGCCGGTGGGAGCCATCCACAGGCATAGTCCCCCCAGCAACGCATACCTTCTAAGCAAGTAGATAAAGCGTTTGTTCATGATAGTAATCAGATTTAGAGGTTAAGCTTCTTTGAGAGGAGTTACTGAGAAAAAATGACGTGGTTATTCTGGCGGTTATAGTTAAGCTCGAACAGCTGGGAAATCAGCTGAAGTAATTCATCGGCATTACGGGCCTGGTACGAACCCGAGGTGGTTTCCTTTCCTAAGTGCGGGTTTTTGATTTCGACTTTCAGTCCATAATTTTCTTCCAGCATGTAGGCCATTTCCTCCAGCGAGGTGTGATTAAATTCATAGCGGTGGTCTTTCCAGGCATCGTAAGGTTTTGGATTCTGTACCTGTTTCCGTTGTAAATGTCCCTGCGGATCCAGACTCACCAGGTCGCCGGGCTTCATCAGCAGTTGTCCGGCCTGGTTGCCTTCTTTGTAGTCAATCTGAACCTTCCCCGTTTTCAGGACCAGCTGCGTTTTCCGGGAACGGGCGAAAACGGTAAACTTGGTGCCGAGTACCGTGACCTGAAAATCACGTTCAGTGCTAATGCGAAAGGGCTGGTGATCAGGTAAATGTTTGACATCAAAATCGGCTTCACCCTTCAAAAAAGCCCGGCGACTATCGGAAAGAAACGTAAAACGCGGAACCTGTAACGAAGAGTGAGCATTGAGCGTAACCAGGGTACCGTCGGATAGGGTAATCTGCTTGACCTGCCCGTAACCCGTTTCAAACGTCTTGTAAAAAATGCGATCCGATCCGGCGTAAAAACAGGCCGAAAGACTGAGCAGTAAAAGAGCCGCCACGCTCAGTCGCCGGAAGCTCATCCAGGTTCCGGCGGATTTCACTTCTTCCGGTTTCTGATCCGCAAGGTCGCCTAACTGAGCCAGGCTTTTTTGCAGGGCTTCTTCCGTGTTGGCCAGGTATTGTAAATTCTGGTTTTCCCATTCTTCCAGCCAGGCATAATAAGTTTCCTGATGCTGGGGACTTTCGAGCCATTCCTCCATCAGGCGTCGCTGCAAAGGCGACAACCGGCCGGCAAAATGCTCGAAGACCATTCGTTTCGTAACAGAGGGTTCCATAGTTCGTATGAGAAGGGCCAGCGTTCGGCCAACTTAGCTGATCCAGAGTAAAAAAAGTAGAAAACCGTTTTGGGTAATGCGGCGTAAATGCTCCAGAGCTTTATGCAAATGGGCTTCGACGGTTTTCTGATTGATGTTCAGTTCGTCGGCAATTTCCCGGTGCTTTTTTCCTTCAAAACGACTCAGCAGAAACACCCGCTGACACTGCGGCGGCAGGGACCGAATGCCGTCTTCGAGCTGATTGAGTAATTCGGTGTACTGCAAAATGTGCTGGGGATCTTCCGGCGTGGGCAGCGTTTCCTGTTCCTGATCCAGCAAGATACCCTTACGGCTGAATTCTTCCTGAAGGTGTGAGTAGGCCCGCTTGCGAACGGCTGAAAACAGATAGGCCCGATAGGTGCTGGTAATCCCCGTGAACGACTGATTCCGCCACAGACTCAGGAAGACTTCACTGACCAGATCTTCGGCCACCTCCCGGGCATACACGTAACGCACGGCATGACTGCAAAGCACTTTATAGTACCTTCGATACAGAAGCTCATAGCCCTTGCGGGAATCCTCGGCAAAGGCCTGACGAATGAACTGCTCACTGTCAGCAATAATGGTTACCTTTTCCTCGGAAAAAGCAGGCCCCGTAAGCGGTGGTCGTTGTTCTGGTAAAGACTGCATCCGGCGTGTGAGCTCTAAAGGTGTACGGATAATAACATACCCGGTTGAATCGCTGAAACACAAAGGCGAGTGCTACCTTCCTGTTTCTATTACTAAGTCAGCGAAAGTCTAAAATACCCTTAGTTAAATTCAAAAAAAACTTTGTAAAGCAATAATGCGACGTTTTCAGCCACCAGCGTTAGGGGCTGATCAACAGAAAACGCATTCATTCAGGAAGCATGGAATCAAAAACCGATCAATTTCGCGGCTATCTCAAACGCTTCGTGGAGTTAACCGACCCGGAATGGCAGGCTCTTGAAAAAGAGTTAACGTTCCGGACGCTCCCCAAAAAGCGTTTTCTGGTGCAGCAGGGGCAACGCACGAAGGAGCTTTACTTCCTGGTTCAGGGGGCGGCCCGGCTTTATTACGAAAAAGACGGCGATGAGAAAACGACGTATTTCTTTTTTGAAAATAACCTGCTGGGCGATTACCTGGGTTGCCTCGCTGGTCAGCCGAGTGCCATGAGCATTCAAACGCTGGAAGATTGTGAGCTGATTGCGTTCCGGTACGAAACCCTGACGGCTCTGTACGAACAATTTCCGGTTTATCAGATTTTTGGTCGCAAGTTAGCCGAATACCTGTTCATGGGACTGGATATGCGGCTGGCTGAGTTACTGACGCTGACGCCCGAAGAGCGGTATCTGAAATTCATCAGTACGTCCATCAAACGTAAAATTATCGAACGCATTCCTCAGCAGTACATTGCTTCCTATCTGGGCATTACCCCCGTTTCGCTCAGCCGGATTCGCCGCCGGATTGCAGATTCCTGATTTATTAACTTATGTAAAGAATTTTACCCTAAGCCTCATCAGACCTTTGTAGCGAATCAAAAACAACCCAAAATACTGGTGTTATGAAAACGCTCATCAAAGTCGAAGAAGCCGCTCAGTTTGCTCTATCTATTTTCTTATTTACCCAGTTACCCTTTGCCTGGTGGGTATATCCGGCTTTGTTATTAGTGCCCGATGTAAGCATGATTGGTTACGTCATGAATCCTAAAATAGGAGCGTTTTTCTATAATCTATTTCATCACAAAGCAGTAGCTATTGTGATTGGACTTCTAGGTTTTTATTTAGGAAATGATTTTATATTGTTAGCCGGTATTATCTTATTTGGACATTCTGCTATGGATCGGATGTTCGGGTATGGATTGAAGTTTAATACGGGTTTTGGTGATACGCATTTGGGAGAGATTGGCAACGAAAAGTGATAGGATTAAGCTGTAATAGACGGCAGTTACAAACGGCTTTAATCCGAGGTAACGCTTCGCTTAACACCTGGAACGGATGGGAAAACCCAGCCCCCGTCCTGTCATCCCGACCGCAGGGAGAGAACTTGCCTGGGGCTAGGGTGTACTTCACTGCTGGAAAGTTATCTGGCTGGCAAGTAAGGTCCTTCGCTTCGCTCAGGATGACAGATATAGAGGTAAAGGAGATAGCTTTAATATATCCCTGCCCACTCCTGTCTTCTCGGCCGCAGGGAGAGATCTTACCTGGGGCTGGGGTGTACTTTACTGATAGATACTTAGTTGAAAAAGCAGAGAAGGTCACTCGCTTCGCTCTGAATGACAGCTTAGGAGTTCCTGGGTGTTATGGGTGATGCTTCGCTAAACACCAATAAAGGGTAAAATTGATTCCGGGTGTGAAGATTTACGAGCTTCACACTCGGAACCGTTTGGGAAAGAATTCATTAACAAATAATCCAACGGTTTTAGGGGCTGTCGTTCAAACCTTTATATTCACCGTTGTTAGGGTTTAGCGAAGCATCACTAACAATAGCATACTGTAAACTAGATAATAAGTGATTTGTAATCAGATTGTTAACTAAACTTCATCTATGGACACGATCTTACTTTTCACAATTGGCGGACCTCAATGGCTTTTCTTAGCTATGGAATTTTTGGTTGTTATACTCATAGGTTGGTTCATCTATAGATTATTTCGCCGCAGATAATCATCCAAAACTCCTGCCCTTGCTGTTGCTTTATAAAGCTTCATTAACAACTGCTTAAGTATTTATAATAGTACTTTACTTACGAATTGAATAATTAGTGATACTTTGTTAAATACCAGTAATGTTAAGTAATTACATATATCCTTATCGATTCTACTATCAAGCACCTGCCCATGAAAACAAATAAAAAAAGAGTACTATCACTAGTGCTGGTGATAGTACTTTCCTTAACCTGTTTTTTGGTTAAAAAAGATATATTTACTAATAAAGTGGATGAATTTTCAATTGTAAAAACTACGATAGAATATCTCTTTGATAAACAAGAAGTTTCTTCTTTTTTTTACAAAAAACCTATTTTGCTTTTAGAATCTCCTTGGATTCAAGAAAATAACAGAGGATTAATTAACGGATTACCCTATAAATTAGTTAAAGCAATACCTCCAGCTAAAGAAAGAGATTGGTTTCACCCCTTACCGTATATAGAAATATGGAATATTATTGAAAGGGATAAAGATAACATCGATGTCCGGATTTTTTTTCCAACCACCGGAAGCCTTTTTAATGTGAGTTTAGATAGAAAAGGAGATACATGGCAAGTGAAAAAGTTTGATCAGTCGAAATTAAAATCTTAATAGTGTTTATCGAGTTAACTAATGAGTACGCATCTATATGTTCCCTAACTGTATCAGGAGAGGCTTCGTTTAACATTTGCTACCGTTGTTGGTGTTTAGCAAAGCGTCACCAACAACGGTAGCGAATGTTGGCACTCTGTCATCTCGACCGCAGGGAGAGACCTTACTTAGGGTTGGCATATACTTCACTGCTGGAAAGTTACCTCAATGGCAAGTAAGGTCCCTCGCTTCGCTCAGGATGACAGCTAGGGGAGTTTGAGTGTAGTTGGTAACGCTTTAACAGTGAGGGCATCACAGCCGGAGCCAGCCTGTAACAAACGTAAAAAGCCCCGCCGCAAAACGTTGCGGTGGGGCTTTTCTACTTGTAAGTTATATAACTTATTCAGCCGTAGCATATTCCTCCAGCGGAGGACAGGCACAAATCAGGTTACGGTCTCCGTAAGCGGAATCGATGCGGCTTACCGTAGGCCAGAATTTGCTGGCTTTTACGTAAGGCAGTGGGAATACCGCTTTTTCCCGTGAGTAAGGACGATCCCAGGCTTCTGAAAGTACCACAAACTGCGTGTGAGGAGCCATTTTCAGCACGTTAACGGCTTTATCGGCTTCGCCTTCCTCTACTTCCCGGATTTCGTTACGAATGGCAATCATGGCATCACAGAAACGATCCAGTTCCGCTTTCGATTCAGATTCGGTAGGCTCTACCATCAGCGTTCCGGCTACGGGGAACGAAAGGGTAGGAGCGTGGAAACCATAATCCATCAAACGCTTGGCGATGTCTTCGGCTTCAATACCCGCCTGTTTGAACGGACGGCAATCCAGAATCATTTCGTGAGCACAACGGCCCTGTGAACCTACGTACAGCACGGGGAAGTGTGATTCCAGACGAGCCTTCATGTAGTTAGCGTTCAGGATGGCCGTTTGCGTCGCGTGGGTCAGACCGTCACCGCCCATCATGGCGATATACGCGTAAGAAATCGTCAGAATGCTGGCGGATCCGTACGGAGCAGCGGAAACGGCAGAGATGGCCTGCTCGCCACCGACGCCTTCTACCACGGCGTGACCGGGCAGGAAGGGAGCCAGGTGAGCAGCTACCCCGATGGGGCCCATACCAGGACCGCCACCACCGTGAGGAATACAGAACGTTTTGTGCAGATTCAGGTGACAAACGTCCGCTCCAATCGTGCCGGGGGAAGTAAGTCCCACCTGAGCGTTCATATTCGCTCCATCCATGTACACCTGACCACCGTGCTGATGAATCAGATCACAGATTTCGATGATTGATTCTTCGAATACGCCGTGCGTGGAAGGATAGGTAACCATCAGACAGGACAGGTTTTCGCTGTACTGCTCAGCTTTGGCTTTTAAATCTGCCAGGTCAATATTTCCGTTCGCATCCGTTTTGGTCACGACTACCTTCATACCCGCCATCACAGCTGAGGCAGGGTTAGTTCCGTGAGCCGAAGCAGGAATCAGAGCGATGTTGCGGTGCATATTACCCTGAGCTTCATGATAGGCCCGGATCACCATCAGACCCGCGTATTCACCCTGTGCACCGGAGTTTGGTTGCAGGGACATGGCCGCAAAACCTGTGATTTCGCACAGCCAGTCATTCAGATTCTTAAATAATTGCTGGTAACCCGCCGCCTGAGCTTTGGGAGCAAAGGGGTGAAGTTTACCAAACTCAGGCCAGGTCACCGGAATCATTTCGGTCGTGGCGTTGAGTTTCATGGTACACGATCCCAGCGAGATCATCGAGTGTACCAGTGATAAATCTTTACTTTCCAGCGATTTCAGATACCGCAGCATCTCGTGCTCGGAATGGTGCGTATTGAAAACGGGATTGGTTAAGTAAGCCGATTCACGGGTAAGCACTTCGTTGAATTCCCAGCTTAAGGCTGATTCAATTTCCGCCAGATTAATACTTTTGCTTACCAGCGTTGAGAAAATGTTGATCAATTCAACGGCATTCTGATAGGTTTTTACTTCGTCGAATGAAATACCCACCAGATTGTCTCCGAAGTAACGCAGGTTAATTTCAGCGGCTTCCATGGCCGATTTTACCACGCTTTCATCCGAAACTTTTACCTGAATCGTATCAAAAAAGGCTTCCGTCACCACTTCATAACCCATTTCTTTTAAAGCCAGAGCCGTGAGTTGTGTTAACGCATGCGTGCGTTGAGCAATTTTCTGCAAGCCTTCCGGACCGTGGTAGACGGCATAAGCCGCCGCCATTACCGAAAGAAGTACCTGAGCCGTACAGATATTAGAAGTGGCTTTCTCCCGGCGGATGTGTTGTTCCCGCGTTTGCAGGGCCATGCGAAGGGCACGGTTGCCTTCCGCATCCACCGATACCCCGATGATACGACCGGGCATCTGGCGTTTGTACTCGTCTTTGGTAGCGAAGTAACCCGCGTGTGGTCCGCCGTAACCCATGGGTACGCCGAAACGCTGAGCTGAACCTACCACTACGTCGGCACCCATTTCACCGGGAGCTTTCAGTAAGGTAAGGGCCAGCAGATCCGCCGCTACTACGACTTTGATATCTAAATCGTGAGCTGAGGCAATCCAGTCGCCGTAATCAAAGACGGCTCCGTCAGTGGCGGGGTATTGTAATAAAGCACCGAAGATGCTTTCATTGGTTAAATCAACCGTGCGGTGGTCGCCTACCATGATTTTTACTCCAATCGGAGTGGCCCGCGTATGCAGCAGATCAATAGTTTGGGGATGGCAACGATCCGAAACAAAGAAGGTATCGGCTTTGGCTTTTGCTCCTTTTTTGAGAGCGTTCAGTAAATGCAGGGCTTCAGCAGCGGCGGTGGATTCATCCAGCAGGGAAGCGTTGGCGATTTCCATGCCCGTTAATTCCACGATCATGGTCTGGAAATTCAACAGCATTTCCAGACGGCCCTGCGAGATTTCTGCCTGATAAGGTGTATAGGCCGTGTACCAGGCGGGGTTTTCCAGAATATTACGCAGAATTACATTCGGCGTGTGGGTATCGTAATATCCCGTGCCGATGTAGCTCTTGAAAACTTTATTTTGACTGGCAAGCTTCTTGAAATCGTCCAAAAACTGAAATTCCGTTTGGGCGGGAGGAAGATTCAAGGCATTAGCCCGGCGAATGGCCGAAGGTACCGTTTGGTTGATGAGTTCTTCAACCGAAGTGACGCCAATTTCAGCCAGCATAGCCTGACGATCGGCCTCATCTGCGTTGTTATGACGATTTTCGAAAAGTTCCTGGTAACGAAGAGCAACCTGCATGGAGCATTATTGTTGATGGAAACAAAGGACAAATATACACAGAAAAGACGGCCCTTTTGCAGAAGAAAGAACTAGGATTTTTACAAAATTCATTCACGGCCAGTAACCTGCTTAGACGATCGGATCACAAGGATTGTGTTTGACTTTTTGCAAATCCGGCAGTCCATGAATTACCTTAGTTTTCTTCTACCCGGTCTACAGGAAGAATCCGATTCATTTACAGGAAGTTCGCCCGACTGGATTAAATTTTTACGGAAAGAGATTATTTCATTAATGAACACGAATATGTCAAAGCAACCGAATGCAGAGCAGAATGATCAAATCGAAATCGAATTGTCTGAAGAAATGGCAGAGGGTACTTATTCGAATCTGGCCATTATCTCGCATTCCCAAAGCGAATTTGTAATTGATTTTGTACGATTGATGCCTAATGTCCCGAAAGCAAAAGTAAAGTCACGCGTGATCATTACCCCCGACCACGCCTTACGATTAATGAATGCTTTGCAGGATAATCTGGCCAAATATGAAGAGAACTACGGTCCTATTAACGAAGGCGGTGGGCATTCCGGTTTTCAACTGCCCTACACGGGTCCCGTAGGAGAAGCGTAATTGAAACGGCCGGCGATTGCTGGCCGTTTTTATTGTGGGGATGGTTGTTTGAGTGTAATAACCCCTTTCTGGGGTTTAACGAGTGTATCTATCCTGTCGTTGCCAGCTTTTTTGCTGGCAACAGGTGTTTTGGAGATAATCATTCAATTTTATCCAGACTGGGGTCATTTGTTAAGAAACCCCGGATGACAATCCGGGAAAGAGAAGGAATAAATGATAAATAATTCGTTCTCTCTGAACACGGAATATTAGTGAAAAATCATTTCAAAAACCGTAAAAAGGCCCCAAACCTGCGTTTCTTTAAATAGTCCGGATCTTCTTCAAACGCATACGCTTCCCGTTCCAAACTAATAGCCCGGTAGGCGGCGTGATGAGATTTTCCCTTTAGCCGGTGGTAGTAATATTCACCCACGTACCAGACATAAAAGGGCAGAACCAGCCACTCCGCCTGCTGGCGAATATGAATACGCTCATGGTTCATCAGCGACGCTGAGGGGCGGGGCGTACTGACGATAATAAACGGCCAGAGGGTAATGCCGTTTACCCTGAGCCCCGGCCAGTAAAGCGTAAAGGGCCACCCCGTGTGTTTTAGAAATGCAGGTTTCAAATGAGTTTTGAGTTCAGGGTTATAAAATGGAAATATCTCTGTTCAAAATTCATAGTTGCCTGTGTTAAGAAAAGACCTGTCAATGATATTACAATAAACTCTATACTCAAAACCCTGAACCCAAAACGCCAAACCCAAAACTCCCTCTTATCTTTGCACCATCATCCGAGGGAAGCCTCTTCATTCATTTCTATTATTCTTGCATGTTTAATCCCGGTGTTCGGTTTGGCATATTGGGCGGCGGCCAGTTGGGTCGTATGCTTCTACAGGTAGCCATTGATTTTGACTTATCCATTAAAGTACTTGATCCTGATGCTCAGGCTTCCTGTGCAGAAATAGCCCCTGAATTTGTAGTGGGCTCTTTTCAGGATTTCGATACAGTGTATCAGTTCGGTAAAGACCTGGAGGTTCTGACGATTGAAATTGAGGCGGTGAATCTCGATGCTCTGAAAACGCTGCAAAGCGAAGGCGTACGGGTGTTTCCTCAGCCCGAAATCGTGGAAATTATTCAGGATAAGCGTCTGCAAAAGCAGTTTTACCGGGATCATAACCTGCCTACTGCTGACTTCGTGTTAGTGGATAATCAGGAAGACGCCCGTCGGCATACGGACTTTTTACCCGCCTTCAATAAGCTGGGTAAGGGTGGATACGACGGTCGCGGGGTACAAAGAATATCGACTCCTGCCGATTTCGATAAGGCTTTTGATGCTCCGGGTCTTTTGGAAAAAGCGGTCGATTTCGAAAAAGAATTGGCCGTGATTGTGGCCCGTAACGAGCGGGGAGATGTAAAAACCTTTCCCACGGTCGAAATGGTTTTCCACCCCGAAGCCAACATGGTGGATTATCTGTTTGCTCCCGCCTCCGTTCCCGCCGAGGTGGATGCCCGGGCTCAGTTCATTGCCAGTCGCACGGCTGAAGCCTTCGGCATTGTAGGTCTTCTGGCGGTTGAAATGTTTTTAACGAAAGACGGCGAAATCCTCATCAACGAGGTAGCTCCCCGGCCGCATAACTCGGGCCATCATACCCTTCGGGCCAATGATGTCAGTCAGTTCGAACAGCACCTGCGGGCGGTATTAAACTGGCCTCTGGGCGATACGAAAGCTCATTCGTATGCGGCAATGATTAATCTTTTGGGAGCGGAAGGCTACGAGGGCGAAGCTAAATACGAAGGCATGGAAACCCTGCTGGAAACCCCAGGCGTTCATCCGTTCCTGTACGGTAAAAAAATTACCAAGCCTTTCCGTAAAATGGGCCACATTACCGTCGTGGATAAGGAGCTTGAAAACCTGAAAAAGAAGGTAGAAGCCCTTAAAAACGCCATTCGCATCATTTCATAAATTTAGTTTTTAGTTGTTTGTTAAGGGTTGTCAGGAAAAGTGAAGACTCTATCTTTTATCAGCTAACAACAAACAACTATTAACCAACAACTTAAGAATAAATGGTAGGTATCATCATGGGCAGCATTTCTGACTTGAAAGTCATGCAGGAAGCCGTCGACGTATGTAATGAATTCGGAGTAGCGTACGAAATAGATATTGTTTCGGCTCACCGTACCCCGCTGAAAATGATTGAGTACGCTCAGCAGGCTCGAGAGCGGGGCGTGGAAGTGATTATAGCCGGAGCGGGCGGAGCCGCCCACCTGCCCGGGATGGTAGCCGCGGTAACGACCCTTCCCGTGATCGGTGTTCCCGTGAAGTCATCCAACTCCATTGATGGCTGGGACTCCGTATTATCCATTCTGCAAATGCCCGGCGGCGTACCTGTGGCAACGGTAGCCTTGAACGGAGCTAAAAACGCCGGAATTCTTGCCGTTCAGATCATTGGTGTTGCAAATAAAGAAATCGCCGATAAATTGCAGGCTTATAAAATTTCGTTAGAAGCTAAAGTAGCGGAGATGAGCCAGCAGGCTCGCGAAGGTTTACCGCCGGTTTAAATAAACAAAAAGCTTACTTACGGGATTAATCTATTAATCATTCGACCCCAATCATAACGTATGGAAGAGCGAAACCAACGGCCCAAAGAAGGTTCAAGTTTACCCGCGATTACGCTGGGAGTACTGGTTATTGTGGTAGTGGCCCTGCTGTACATCGGCTACGCTTACTTCATGGATGAAGACGCGGTAACCCTGACCCCTCAGAGAGTCGAAACCTCCGCGATGGCCGAAAGCAGCTCTGATAATCTGGCTTCGGACGTTCCCACGCCTCAGCCCGTAGAGCCGGAAGCCATTGACGCTACCCCCTCAGGAGTAGTGACCAGCAGCTCCAGTGAGTCAGCTTCTGCCTCTAAGGATCCGTCAAAAAAACCGGAACCTAAGAAGGAAAAGCCGACTGATGACAAAACAGCCAAAAAAGAGGAAACTAAATCCGTTTCTTCCCGGGGAGGTAATATTTCGCACAAAGTGGCTGGCGGTCAGACCTTTTATAGTGTGGCTACCAAATATGGGTTATCCGAAAGTCAGCTGAAGGCGGCCAATCCCGGCGTAGAACCTGGCAAAGTACAGGCGGGTAAAAACCTTAAGGTTCCTGTATACGCAACTCATACGGTAGGCAAGGGGGATATTTTACGGGTAGTAGCTGAGAAATACGGTGTGAGTGTAGATGCGTTGATGAAAGCCAACGGTAAAACTAAAAACTACGTGGAAAAGGGAGAAAAGTTAATTATTCCATATCCCAAAAAATAAGATAAGTTCTGGAATCCTTCCAAAAAATGCGGCTTTATGAAAAGAAAGCCGCATTTTTTGTTACTAAAAGGGGCAATGAATTTATAAAAATTTTGAAAATAGCAGCTTTAGTGTTTTTGATTTCTAAAAATTTCAGCGTATGTTTGAACATCATTTATTGTTTTCATGGCTTTTACGGGAAAGACTCGGTGGGATCCGCCGGGTTTTTTTATTGCCCTTTTAATTTCCGCCGGAGTTTCCATTACCTTCTCCCCGATAGATATCCTGCCGTTCGTTATTTCCTTCTTTTCGCTGGCTTATGATGCTGTTCCGCAGCCAGACTTCAGGTATGCCGGAAATCTTACCGGGCCTTTCCGTAACAGGACAAGTGTGGGCGTCTTTACCCGGATCAGCATTCAGAAAAAAACCGTATAAACAAAAACGGCAACCCTTTGCAGAGTCACCGTTAGGGGCGGTAAACCTAATCAATTACTTGCGGGCTTCCTGTTCTGTTAAATACACGTAACGAACAGCAGCTGCGGTGCTCACGCGGATGGGGTGAACAATCATGCGATCAGCACTGGAGATGGTCAGCGAGTAGTCGCCGTCGGCTAATTGACTTAAATCCATTTTCTGAGCCACGTGCGTTTCATTTCTGGACACATACTGCTCATTGATGATGTTATTTTTCTGATCACGAATCGTGATGGTTAAACGCTGACCTGCCTGTTTCTCAACGAAGCAATAGAATTGAGTAGCGTTTTTTCCCTTAAATACATTGGTCTGGAAGGTGGCTGCCTTCGCTTCTTTATCCGTACCGGGATTTTTTTCGATATCAGAAGCCTGAGCGGCAAACGTACTTAAGGAGAGTAATAAAACGAGTGAATTGATGATGTTTTTCATGACTGGGTATGTACTTCAGAAAAAGGTCTTCGCGGCTAGAAGATTGTTTTTAAAAAAAGTTGAATATAAAGTTTGTACGAATAAACAGGCTGACGAAATAATATTCTGTTAACATGAAATCGCCTCCGGACCTGCTGTCTTCTATTAACGCTGGCAAAGGTAAGATTGTTACCATGAATTGAACAAATATTTTTATATAATTTTTTGATAATCAGCAGTTTAAATAGATAAAATACAATTTTTTAATTTTAGGTAAAGAGCGATTTTTGATTTGGTTAATTTATGACCAAAATTAAAAAACGAAATATTATTTTGTTTTGCTTCCTTTGGAAGCAAGGCTATGAAGGGGTAGTTTTACTTTACCCACATAAAAAGAAAGTCTTTAATCCTGGTAGATTAAAGACTTTCTTTCCTTAGAAATTGTACTTTATCAAGGTTTGTCCCAGAAGATTCGCGTCTCCAGATCATCGGGTCCCTGACGGCTGACGGCTATAGTATAGTTCTCCGCATTGACCGATTGCTCCAGAATAGGATAGGTTAACCGCCGGATAAAATCCCCGGTAATGGTTTTTCCCGGGTATTTGTTCGGCGTGAGGACCGGGAACCCACTTCTTCGCCAGTTGGCAAAGGCTTCGGGGCCGTTCAGGAAAGAAGCCACCCAGTATTGCGTATTGATCTGCTCCAGACCTCTGGCCGCCACGTAAGGCTGTGCCGACAGGTAAGCATCAATGGCCGATTGCGAAATGGCCGCCGAAGCATCGTAACTACCCATCTGAGCCATGTGTGCCGTAACGCCCGCTTTGTAAAAGTCAGCGGCACTGCCCGTAATCCAGCCGCGTTGAGCGGCTTCGGCCAGTAGTAACTGAGTCTGGGCGTGAGTGAGGTAAAAGTTAGGCCCATCGACTTTACCAAGCGTACGTCGGTTCACCTGTGAATAATTCCAGCCGCCCGATGGTACCCGGCCTGGAAAACCCGGAGCCGTTGAAATGGAGCCGTCGTCGTAGCCGTAAGGCATGCCAATCTGATTCGCGGGTGTACGATCTACCGTCGTTTGTTCCGGGTTCTTGCTCGGTTCTCCGTAGCGGGCCGCAATCACCGTTAATCGCGGATCGTTGGTCGTTTTCAGATAATTGACAAAAGGAGCTCCCAGATAAAAGTTCGCTTTTTCCGTATTATTCCAAAGGTTACCCAGGGGATTGGTATAAATGCTGGTGTACTGAATCTTGACATTGTCGTCATTGGATTGCAGAACCCCTCCCTGGAAAGCCTTCTGAACAATGCTCTGGGCTTTGGCCGCGTCTACTTTGGTATACCGCATGCCAATTCTGAGCATGAGCGAATAGGCCAGTCGCCGCCATTTGGCCACGTTACCCTGGTAAAATAAATCACCAGTTTCGATTCGCTTGCTGGCGTTCAGGCCCGCAATGGCCTGATCCAGTTCTTTCACCAGATCGGTGTAAATATCCGCCTGCGGATCAAATTTAGGCAGTTTGTTTCCACTGATAAAAGCTTTACCCGCATCGAAATAAGGTACGTCCCCGTAGGTATCCACCAGCACCTGGAACACGTACGCTTTCCAGATTCGCGACATGTGGTAAAGATTGCTGCGGGTACTGTCGTTCTGGGTCTGATCCATCACGGCAGTAAGGAGCTTGATAGGACCATTATTACCATTATTGGTTCCACTGTAGAGATAGAACCAGTTTACCCGCGTGTTGTCGCGGTTGTCCTGATTGAAGTTAGCTCCAGTGTTGAGCCCGCCAAACGGGGTATTGGTCTGTTGCACAATTGCCGACTCATAGAACATGGTCTGGGAAGCCAGAGTCGTGTTGAGCTGGGCATTGGAAAACAGGTACAGTGGGTCAATACTAGTGGACTGAACCGGGTTGGTATTGATGCTTTCGAAGTTTTTATCGCAACTGCTCAGCCCAGCGGCCAGAGCAAGTAGAGCCAGTATCTTTTTCATGGAAATTAGAATTTCAGGTTCAGGTTCATGCCGTAACTGCGGGTCGTGGGCAGGGTGTGCGTTTCGATACCCTGAATGTTATCCGAAGCCCCATTAACGGCCTCCGGATCGAGGTTAGGCAGGTGCTTTTTAATCATCAGGACGTTGTTACAAAGGGCCGAAAGGCTCATGGATTTTACAAAACCCTTATTCAGAAAACGCGAGAGATCATAACTCACCGAAAGCGAACGCCACCGGATGAAGCTGGCATTATAGACAAAACGCTCCGTGTTGTTGGTGCTGCGGTAGCTGGAATAGAAATCCTCGGCTTCGACGCGGGTGGTGTTGGGAGCTCCCTCGGCCGTTACCCCCTCAAACAGGACGCCGCCTTCCCGGCCGACCAGCGACTCCTGGGAAAGTCCGTGACGCAGGAAGTTCAGGTTGGAGTTCGAAATGATTTTATGTCCACCCTTGAAATCAATCTGCGTGAAGATGCGGAAGCCCGCTACATTGAAGGTATTGATCCAGCCACCCGTGTATTTAGGAATGGCCGTGCCAAACGTAGTGATAGGTCCGGCCACGGGTTTGCCGCCCGCCGTAATGATTCTGCCCTGATTGTCGCGTTTGTAGGCAATGCCCCGAAGCGAAGCCATCGGCATGCCGACTTCGTGCCAGACCTCCCCGAAGAAATCTCCCTGACCTACCTTTAAACGAGCCTGACCGTCGGCCAGAGCCAGTACTTCACTTTCATTATAAGTAAAGTTGAAGCTCGTTTCCCAAGTAAATTTTTCCTTTTTCACGGGTACCAGCGTTAATAAAGCTTCAATGCCTTTATTACGAAGCTGACCCACGTTAACCTTGGATTTGTTATACCCCGAAGCCGTCGAAATATCCACGTTCAGAATCTCATCGACGGTCTTCTTGTTATAGTAGGCTACGTCCAGACTAATGCGGTTGTCAAGTGTTCTGAATTCGAGTCCCAGTTCGGCTTCTTTTACTTTCAGGGGTTTTAGATTATTGTTGGGACTGACATCGGTAGCAATATAACCCAGAGCCTGACCCTGGATGGAGTTAGCGTTCAGGTTATAATACAAGTTGTTTTGATACGGATCGGTATCGCCGCCCACTTCGGCGTATGCAGCCCGAATTTTCATGAAATTCATCCAGTTAGGGCGATCCTTAAAGGCATCACTCAGCACGAAGCTGGCACTCAGGCTTGGGTAGAGGTAACTGTTAGAGTTGGCATTGAGCGTTGAAAACCAGTCATTACGGGCCGTCGCATTTAAAAACAGGAAGTTCTTATAGGAAAGCTCCGCTACGCCATACAGCGAATTGACCTGCTTGCGGGTATAGGCATACTGCGGCTCTTTGTTCTGTCCATTCATGATGGTGTATAAATCCCGAATGTAGAAGTTGGTAGCGGAAGTATTGTTGTTGGTATAAACCTGCTGAAGCGAGTTACCGCCCAGGGTTATATCTAACCCAAACACACCCATTTTGTGCGTGGAACCAATCAGGAAATCCAGGTTTCGCTCGCGGAAGGTAGAGACTTCCTGATAGAAATACCCATTGAAGCCCGTAGCCGCCGCTGCCAGCGATCGCGTGCCCGTTGGACGGTTGAAATCGTAAGGCCGGGTGAAATAATCCTGACCAATCCGGCCCTGAACGTAGAGCCAGTCGGTAAGCTGATACCGAAGGGAGGCATTACCAAAAATCCGATCCCGACGCACGTGCTCAAAGCGGTCATAGGCCACCCAGTACGGGTTATTACGGTTGGTAAAACGCGAAGTAGCCAGCTCAAAACCGTTGGCATCGTAGCGGTTATCCTCCAGCGTTTTCATGGCTACCGAGGTAGCTGTGGTATACACCGTGGTATTGGCATTTAAATCCTGTAATCCAATCTGGGGCGGATTATGGTTATATTCATTGGAGTAGTTGGCATTCAACTGCACCGAGAATTTCGGGGTAAAATTATAGTTAAGCCCTAAATTCATAATCTTCTTGTGGTAATCAGAATTAGGCATGATGGAGTTGGCATCCATGTTGGAAAACGACAGCCGGAATCCACCTTTGTCATTGCCGCCGGATAAAGCCACTGAGTTGTTCCAGCTGTTGCCCGTCCGGTAAAAATCCCGAATGCGGTGCCGCTGAGCCAGGTACGGACGCTGTACGCCATCGAACTGATAGGTCGGCTGACCATCGAAACGTTCTCCGAAGCTAAATACGCCCGAGCTCTGAGCATCGCCCACGCTTTGGGGTCTTTTGCCGTATTCGCCCTGGCCGTATTCGTATTGAAAATTGGTGTAATCAAGAGCCTGTTCGGCAATGAAGTTGGAGTTCACTTCCACCCCAATACCCTGGCCGGTTTGGCCGGTTTTGGTGGTAATGACAATGGCTCCATCCTTAGCCCGAAAGCCGTACAAAGCCGCGGCTGTCGATCCTTTCAGGACGGTTATGCTCTGAATATCGTCCTGGTTGATGCTTTGAAGGCCATCCCCGCCATCGGAAGCCGATCCGCTTCGGTTCGTGGTTCCGTCGCTATCGCCCTGACGGCTGGAGAAGTTCGTATTATTGATTGGAACCCCGTTGACGATGATCAAAGGAGAGTTGTCCCCCTTAAACGACGACTGACCGCGAATCCGGATCTTGGACGTTCCGCCGGGGCCACCCGCCGGAGCCGTTACGTTTACCCCCGCTACTTTTCCCTGTAAGCTGTTACCCAGGTTGACGGTACGGTTGGTAGTGATCTGATCGGTATTCACCGTGGAGGTAGCGTAGCCCAGCTTTTTGGCTTCCTTTTTAATTCCAAGGGCCGTTACCACGACTTCCGAAAGCGAAGTCGTACCCGCTTTCAAAGTCATGTTGATCACGCTTTGGCTGGAAAGACTTATTTCAGCGGGCAGGTAGCCAACGGAGGTAAACACCAGCACACCCGTAGTATTATTGGGCAGGTTGAGCGAATATTGCCCCTCGGCGTTGGTGGTCGTACCAATGGATGAATTTTCTTTTAGTCGTACATTGGCTCCCGGAATGGGCTGACCATTTTCATCCGTAACTTTTCCCGTAATGATAATTTCTGGAATGGCCACCCGGCTCGCCTGCGGTAAAGCATTGGCAGGCTCAGCCACGGTTTTTCGTCTCAGAATAATCTGATTTCCTACTACCTCATAGTGCAGTCGCAGGGGTTGAAGCAGTCGCTCCAAAACAAGCGTAAGCCGTTCGTCGGTAGCAGAAATGGAAACCTTTCGTTTCACCCCAATGAGCTGAGGACTGTAGGAGAATTTAATATCGGCCAGTTTTTCGAGTTGCAAAAGCACCGAGCCAATATCATCCTGATCGGCTTTAATGGTGACTTTCCGGTTCAGAATGTCGGCTCCGGGACCGGCCAGCAGGGGCAAATGAAGGAATAAGCTGAGGATCAGGCCGCAGCATAACCACCAGCGACTTCTACTTGGAAGTAAGGGTGAATTCATTGATTTGGGAGTTTTAGAAGTAAAGGCCCACCGCTCGGCAATCTGGCATGAGCTGTCAGATCAAAGGCAGGGGTACGCAGGGAACGATTAATTAGGTTTTGTCGGTAAACCTTACGCTGATTCAGGTGAACGGGCGTAAGTCATTTTTTCAGGAATAGAAAGAAGAAAACCAAATCCCCTTTCCACGGGGGAAAGGGGGTTGGGTACTCATGTTCATAGGTGCTTACTGAATAAGCGATTTAGAGGTTAAGCTACTATACACTAACAAATAATAGTCTTCAGGGAGCACAGCCTTCGCCGGAGATGACAAACTGAGCTTCCACGACCTGATATCGGGCTTCAATACTTTTGGTAATAATCTCCATTTTCTGATATAAGGGCTCATCACTCAGGTCTGCGTTTAACTGGCAATGGCGAAAGGTGTCTTCATCGTAGATAATGTGAACACCGTAGGCTTTTTCGATGGCGGCGAACACGTCTTTGACACTGGCATTCCTAAAAACAAAAGCAGAGCTGGCCGAATGAGCCAATACCGATGGCTGGGTGACGAGTGACTTTACCATGCGAACCTGCTCGCGGGAATAGACAATCTGCTGATTAGGGGATAAGACCAGTCCCTGTAACTCCGGGGTTTCTGCTTTTTCTTTCGCCTGAGGATCGGTCTGAGCGTACACCGAGACTCTCCCCGTTTGTACCATGACGGTCACTTTCTGGTCTTTGGGAAATGCACTTACTTTAAAACTGGTGCCTAATACTTTGGTAACAATTTCGTTAGCGTAGACAAAAAAGGGCTGTTTTGGATTCTTCGCGATTTCAAAAAAAGCTTCTCCCGATAAAAATACTTCTCGTTTGGACGGCTCGAATTGCTGAGGGTAACTCAGCCGGCTGCCGGGATGCAACAATACCGAGCTACCGTCCTGAAGAGTGATGGTTTGCACGTGATCCGTGGCATTGACCCATTCCTTCAGGGGCTGACCGGAATGAGACAGGTTCTGCTGATAGGTATGATCCTGTTTCTGGTACCAGTAAGTCGCCCAGCTTACTAAAAAGGCCACGCAGGCAGCCGTTGCCCATACCCAACGCCGACGGTAAAGCGGCTTGAGGGTAACCACCGGATGCACTAGGCGATGGTGAATTTCCTGCCAGCTATCTTCCAGCTCTTCCGTAGTCGTAACCGGATTTTGCTCCGTAGTCACGGTGGTCAGCTGGAGAATCACTTCTGCCGCCTGGCGAATGGTTTCCGTTTGTTCGGGGTACCTGGTTAGGTAATCGTACCAGAACTGACGAGTCGGTTCGTCGGGGTTTTGTACCCACTTGCGGAAGTATGAATCTTTGATAAAATCCTCCCGACTAAAGTTCTGATAATTCATTTTTAAATAATTTGACACCAAGAGGCAAGGGAGAGCGTTTTTAACTCATCAAATAGGAAAAAAAATATAAAAAATTTACTTATTGTAATTATTTGATAATTGAAGTATCTGATTATCAGTTATTTATGTTTTATAGAATTTAAGCAGAGCTCATGCTTTTTCAAAGAAAAAGCCGCTCCGGAGAGCGGCTTTCAGGCAACAAACAAGGATAATCGATTAAAAACGTTTGAGAGCCATTTCAGAAACGGTCAGACCGATCGATAGGGAAGAAGTAGCCGCGGGGGACGGGGCATTGAGCACATTAATAACCTGCGTATCTTCCAGAATCGAAAAATCATCGAGTAATCCACCCGTCCGGTCGCAGGCCTGAGCCCGCACACCCGCACCACCGGGAATCAGATCGTTTTCCTGAATATCAGGAATCAGTTCCTGAAGAGCTTTGGTAAAGGCAGATTTGGAGAAACTACGGTACATTTCTCCCAGGCCCGTTTGCCAGTATTTGGCGGCAACTTTCTGAAAGCCCGGCCAGGAAAAGGTTTCGTACAGCTCTTTGAAATCAATATCGAGTTTTTTATATCCTTCCCGCCGGAAAGCCAGCACTGCATTCGGCCCGGCTTCCACACCTCCGCCAATCATGCGGGTAAAGTGAACCCCCAGGAAGGGAAAGTTCGGGTCAGGAACGGGGTAAATCAGGTTCCGGACCAGATGTTCCCGTTCGGGCTTGATTTGAAAATACTCGCCGCGAAAAGGAGTAATCCGAACATTAATGGGCTGATCCTGGCTAAACTGAGCTACTTTATCCGAATACAGACCCCCACAGTTAATCACGAGTTTGGTTTCGTAGGCAGCCTTTTCGGTTTTAACAATGCTGATGGATGAGCCTTTGGTAATACCGATTACCTTTTCCTTGAGATGAATCTGTCCACCCAGAGCCTGAAATTTTTCGGCGTATTTTTCAGTAACGGCTTTATAATCAATAATGCCCGTATAAGGCACTTCCATCGCCGCTACGCCGGAAACGTAGGGTTCGATTTCCTTCATTTCACCCAGACTGATTTTCCGGATTTTGGTCAACCCATTCTGCTGGCCGCGGTCGTAGAGGTTATTAAGCAAAGGGATTTGCTCATTTTTCGTAGCGACCACAATTTTCCCGCAGAGGTCAAAGGGAATGCCTTCCTTACGGACAAAATCCAGTAGCATGTCGTAGCCCCGAATGCAGTTGGTGGCTTTCAGACTACCGGGTTTGTAATACAGTCCCGAGTGAATGACGCCTGAATTATGGCCTGTCTGGTGGGCAGCTACGTGGTTTTCCTTCTCCAGAAGAAGAATCTTTAAATCATAGCGTTGGCGTTTGAGTTGCAAAGCCGTAGCCAGCCCTACAATTCCACCACCAATCAGGGTTATGTCGTAAACCATGGGAGAAAGGAGTTTAGGGTTTAGAGTTTAGGGTTTTGAGTTATTTGTGAATCAACTCAAAACCCTAAACCCCAAACACCAAACAGTTAAGAGTTACTTACTTCAGGTTCCTTGGCGATGCCAGCCAGGTGGCGGGTGTCATTGCCCAGTTCGAGCGTGAAGTTACCGGTATTATAATCGTAACGGATTTTATAAAGGCACAGATTAGAGTGCTCCCAGTGATCCATTTCCGATAAAGGTTCTTTAAATAAATGCGTCAGCAGAATTCGGATGGCCCGGCCGTGCATGCAGATCAGGATCTGCTCCTCGTCGGGTCGACTGATGATGTGTTCCATGACGGGAATCTGCCGATTGAGAACGCTCAATGGACTGTCGCCACCAATGGCAGATACGTCTACGTTCCCAATCCGCCAGTTATAGATCATGCTGCGGTAATAGTCATCTTCGGTGTAATGGGGCGTTTTGCCTTCCATGTCTCCCCAGCCGAATTCGTTTAAACCCGCGTGCTGCTCATAGGGAATACCGGCGTCAATAAAACCCTGAACGGATTGGACCGTGCGTTTAAGAGCCGACGTATAAATGCGTTGGAAGGGTACCTGCTGGTAGGCCTCATAAAAAGCCTGAGCCTGAGCCCGACCCCGGTCATTGAGATCGGAGTCTACGCCTGAGCCCTGAACAATGCCTAAGCGGTTGTATTCCGTCTCTCCGTGCCGTACCAGATAAATTATTTTCAAAGCTGTCAAGGGGGTGTAAGGCCTGAGCCCTGGTTTAAAGTAACGTGGAAATCACTTGCCCAATTGCTAACACGCTTGAGATGAGAAACATCCGCTTTGAGCAAAATTTCCGCAAAAGTACGGATTCTCAAGCGAGTGTCTGCGAGTAGGTTCATATAAAATGCTAGTATTTTCAAAGAACAGGTGTATTTTTCACGAAAAACGGATCAGGCTCGTTCTGAAAAACAGACTTTAACTTACGTATAGGCTGTTTATGAGCATTTGTCGCTTATGATATTTCAAAAACAAATTACACCCGAAAGCCTTAATCAACTCAATGCCAGATCCGCCGCTGGTTACCTGGGAATTGAGTTCACCGAAACCGGCCCGGATTATATAATGGCCCGTATGCCCGTGGATCACCGCACGCAGCAACCCTTTGGGGTCTTGCACGGGGGAGCCTCAGTATTACTGGCCGAAACGCTGGGCAGCGTGGCGGCCTATGCCAGTATAGGAGAAGGAAAGATTGCCGTAGGGCTGGATATTAATGCCAACCACCTCAGGGCGGTGAAAGAAGGTTTTGTTTACGGCAAAGCTCTGCCCATTCATGTGGGGCAAACCACGCACGTCTGGGAGATCCGTATTACTAACGAAAAAGAGCAGCTGGTTTGTATAAGCCGGATTACAATGGCGATTTTAGAGCAGAAGGGGTAAGCATACGTCTGCCTTTTGATCTGTGTTAACCCCGCATTGCATACGGGGCTATTCATAATTCAACCCCGATGGGGGTTATGCAGGAAATAGCAAACCAAACTTCCCGAAAGTTTAAACTTTCGGGAAGTTTGATAAACAACCAACAACCAACAACTAACTTAAAGCTTCTTAATCCGCTCTTCGAGTTGATCGGGCGTCATTTTTACCTTATCCGGGTTTTTCTTCAGCCAGTCGCGGAACGTTTGAATGATCGGAGCGGACCACTTCATGTCAATTTCACCGGGCGTGTATTTACCCTCGCGAAGCATCTGATGGCCGAATTGATCCTGCAGTGAAATCCACTCCGACGAGGTAATGACTTTTTCCGCCAAATGAGCCGGGATGAATACGACGCCTTCGGTTTTTCCTAAAATTAAATCCCCCGGTAGTACCGTAGCCCGACCAATGCGAATGGGATAGTTGATGCCCGTCATCAGCATGTCTTTAATAAAAGAGGGGTCAAAGCCCCGAACGAAACCCGTGAAACCCTCGATGGCTTCGAGTCCTTCCAGATCCCGAACGCTGCCGTCAAAAACCACACCCGTTTTTGATTTAGCGTAAATCGAGTTACCCAGGTTATCGCCAATGAGCGTGCCGTCCACAATTTTGCCGTAGCCATCGGCTACGTAGACATCGTTTTCAGTGAGCTGATCGATGGGCCAGGAGTTAGGGGCTCCTTTCCGGTTTTCGGCTTTACCTTTTTCCTTAATCGGGTTTTCCATATCGGGGCGGGCGGGCATGTACTGAGCGGTTAATACCCGTCCGGCTAATACCTGACCAGGGTTAATCCGCATCCAGTTGGCTTCAAACTGATTGACATACCCTTCGTTACGAAGCACGCCCCAGGCTTCTTCCAGTGAAATGTTTTTGAGTCTTTTCACCAAATTGTCGGAAACTTTAGGTCTTCCGTCGGAAAAGCGTTCCCCTTTGTATTGAGAGGTGTAGGCCTGAATGAGCTCTTTGGGAGCATTAATCTGCTGGGCGGAAGCCGCCAGGGTAAGGGCCCAGCAGGCGGTTACCAGAAAGCTTTTGCGAATCATAAGTACGATAGAATTTAGAGGTATGTAAAGAGTAATCAGGTATTAAGAAGCAATGGTCGAAGGCTGGGATTCTATGGGTTCTTCTTCCCGGGGCGGTTTGGTTCGCCACCAGTTCGCCAGCATGGATCCTGTCGTGTTCATTAAGGGACCAAACACGGCGGGGGCCAGTCCCGTTGTGGCCAGTTGTCCCATCTGAAGGGCCAGTCCCGAGGCCATGCCTGCGTTTTGCATTCCGACTTCAAAAGCCACCGAGCGGCTGGACTGCTCACTAAGTCCCACCAGTCGACAGCTCCAGTAACCCAGGAAATAACCCAGTGTGTTATGCAGAAAACAGGCCAGTACCAGAATCAGCCCGACCTGTAGCAGACTCTGCTGACCGGCAGCGGTAATGACCACAATGATGGTAGTGATGCCCGCCATGGAAAGCGTGGACAGGATACGGTCCATGATTTCCCGTTTTCCTCCGGCCAGTCGCTGAAAAAGCCAGCCTCCGGCAAGGGGCATCCCGATAAACCAGAAGACATTCCAGCCCAGCGTCACGGCAAAATCAGCAGAACCTTCCTGTAAAGCGATGGCATTTTTTAACAGAATGATTCCCAGGTAAACCAGAATCTGGATGACGATGCTCCGCCGGGTTTGACCGGGGTAGGCCAGTGCATTGAATAACAGCCCCGCGACAATGGGAAGAATGGTAATGTTAAAGATTTCCATGACCATTTTCCAGAAATCAACGGGCAGGAAAGCCCCCGCCAGCACTTGTAATAAAGCAGGCGTTAATACCGGCGAAAGCAGCGTAGAGAAAGCCGTTACCGTTACCGACAGTGGCACATTGGCCCGGGCGATATACGCCATGACGTTGGAGGCGAGTCCACTCGGGGAGCAACCTACCAGAATAATTCCCGTGGCAATTTCGGGGGGTAACGGAAAGGAAATGGCCAGCAGAAACCCAATACTCGGCATGATCAGGTAATGGCTGGCAATCCCCACGAGTACGCCCTTTGGATTTTTGGCAATGCCCGCAAAATCTTCCAGGCTCGACTGTGAACCCATGCCGAACATGATGATTTGAAGCAGGGGAATGATGAGCCGTTTTAATTCAAAATCACCCCATTTCAAAAACCATTGCGGCTGATACATGGCTACCGAAACGGCGGATAAAATTAACACAGTGTAGCTGAGACTTGACGTGGCGGAGGATCGTTTGACCCCCAAAGCCAGTAGCAGTAGACCGCCTACCAGGGGCAGTGCGGTGTGCTGGCCTAATCCCGTCAAAAACAAGCCCAGGGCAAGCAATAGGCTTATGCCGCTCAGGATCAGAGCGAAAGTGAATAATTTTTTCATAAAGAATGTTTAGAGGTATTTATACTTCCCTGGACACAGGCAGAGAAGTCTGCGTGGGAATTAATGCAAAAAAAAGACAATTTTTTCTTGGATAATCTGTATTGTGCGTAACTTTTCGTCGAAAAATTACCTCTAAACTTTATAAAGTACTATGAAAAACATTTTCGACCGCTTCAGGCAGCCGGCTCGGTCGGCTGTATCCCCGCCCGAAACAAGACCAGAGTCTGATCGCCGGGGATTTATGAAAAAAGCCGCTCTGGGCGGGTTAGCTCTGGGGTTACGTTTCGACAATCAGGTGGAAGAGGAGATGGAATACATCACTCAGAAAGTCAGGCGTGCCTCTAAACCTTCAGAGTTGAAAATTACGGATTTACGCATTGCTCATTTGCAGGGAGTTCCCTTCAGTAGCCCCATCATTCGGATTGAAACCAATCAGGGCCTTGTGGGCTGGGGCGAAGTTCGCGATGGCGGTAGTCCCAAATACGCATTGATGCTCAAAAGTCGGCTTCTGGGGAAAAATCCCTGTAACGTCGAGCAGCTATTTAAAATGATTCGCCCCTTTGCCAACCATGGCCGGGCGGCGGGCGGCGTTTGTGGCGTGGAAATGGCCCTGTGGGATCTGGCGGGTAAAGCTTATAACGTGCCGGTGTACCAAATGCTGGGCGGAAAGTATCGCGATGAAATCAGACTTTACGCCGATACTCCGGAAGTAGATGATCCGAAAGCCTTTGGGAAAAAGCTCAAGGAAACCCGCCTGGACCGAGGCTATACCTGGCTTAAAATGGACTTCGGTATTGGCCTGCTGGCCGATAAGCCCGACATGCTCATTGGAGCGGGGCTCTGGGATATTAAAAATCAGTACGGAAACAGTAAGATAGGCCGGGTGGGTAGTTACGGACTAACCAAACATCCCTTTACCCGGGTGCAGGTTACCGAAAAAGGTATTCAATACATTGCTGATTACGTAGAGAAAGTACGAAGCGTAGTAGGATACGACATTCCCATTTCCGCGGATCACTTCGGCCATTTTGATGTTAATACGGCCATTCGCATTGGAAAAGCAGTAGAGAAATACCAGCTGGCCTGGCTGGAGGATTTAGTACCCTGGTTTTACCACGATCAATGGCGGCAGATTACCGAAGCCATCGAAACGCCAACGTTAACGGGCGAGGATATTTTCGGTAAAGAGGAATTCATTAAGCTTATTGACGCCAAAGCCGTTGATATCATTCATCCGGATCTGGCCTCTTCCGGGGGCATTCTGGAAACCAAGAAAATTGGAGATTATGCCGAAGAACGGGGGATTCCCATGGCCATGCACTTTGCCGGAACGCCCATTTGTATGATGGCTAATGTGCATTGTGCGGCCGCTACGCAGAATTTTATTGCCCTTGAGCACCACGGCGTAGACGTAGCAGGCTGGGAAGATTTAGTGACGGGCATTGATAAACCTTATACCAATGGATTCGTGAAAGTACCCGAAAAACCCGGTTTGGGGGTAGAGTTTAATGAGGACTTTGCCAAGAAGTTTCTCAAGAAAGGAGAGCAGTGGTTTGCCCCGACTGAGGCCTGGAATACGCCGGATTCGTGGGATCGGGACTGGAGTTAGCCGAATGATTCAATTCGTTTCCGTGACCACTTTACTGGTCACGGAAACCATCCAACTCAATACGTTATGATTGTTTCTACTCAGTCTGATGCCGAGCTGTGGAATGCCTTTCGCCAGGGAGATATTCAGGCCTATGAAGCCATTTATCGCCGCTATGCTCCAGCCCTGTTCTCCTACGGCAAACGCCTCACCTCGGATTATGACCTGGTCAGAGACGTGATTCAGGACTTATTCGTTGAAATCTGGCAGCGAAGGGAAAATCTTACCGACTTACAAACCATTAAGTTTTACCTGTTCCGGGTGCTGCGAAATGCTCTCTCCAGAAATCGAAAGTATGCCATGGACGAAGAGCCACTGGAATGGAAGGCAATCTGGTCGCCGGAAACCTGGTTACCCTCTGTAGAGTCCACCATTACTGAAGAAGAAAACCGTCAGCAGCAGCTCAACCGACTTCGCCAGGGGTTAAATAAACTCCCCGAGCGACAACGTGAGGCCGTGATGCTGGCTTTTTTTGATAATCTTTCCAACGAAGAAATCGGCCAGATTATGGGTATTCACGTGCAGTCGGTAACCAATCATATTAGCCGGGCTCTGCATTTTTTGAAAGACGTTGTGGTCAGTGGGCTTCTGGCAACCTTATGGATGGGGTATTAAAAAAAGCCCCCAAAACTGGGGGCCTATGATTGAAGGTAGAATGATGGGCCTTTGCGAAGGCCTTTGCAAAAAAAGAAAGGAAAAAACAGAAACTTTCAAATACGTGATAAACGGTATATATCCGGTTTCTACTCAAAAAAATACGTCGAAAATACGCCCTGTACGTCTGCTCAAGAGCCGAATGTTTTGGGGTAAATCCTCTACATCTACGGTAAACAAAAGAAGATTGGATTTTCTGACTCTTAAAAAATTACAGTTTTCAATTCAGCTTAGGTAGTAAAAACAGGCTAAGATCTGGACGGCCTAATCGGTAAATACCATGAACTTGCCTGGTTCAATTTAACTATTCGGGCACCTGAGTCTCTAATCTTAAAAGTTTAGTAAGACGGCGTAAAGCCGCGAATCGAGCCGTATGATTTTCGATACAAAACTAATTGATATTATTACCCTAGTGTAATGCGAATTTTATAAAATTATGAAGCTGTATTTAATAAAATGACAATAGAATGTGGTAACCTTAAATAAAGGCAAAATTTTCTTTCCTTTTTTTTTGGATTTAAAAAATGGAAGCCTTTACCTTTGCGATATGCCAGATGAAAAAGTGGCAAAATTCAATTCCTGATGATCCGATTTGTTTCAAATATTCTTGTGATTATTATTCTAGTACTCATCCGACAATCCGTGTGAGATAGGTTGATATTCACCTTGAAAGACCTTTCTCACATCCCGAGAAAGGTCTTTTTGTTATCTGGTCATCCCTGTCTTAGAATAAGGCAAGATTTGTTTGAATAGTACAATTTTTAATTGATCATATATTCCAGAAACGGATGAATACAGAGGAGTTTAGCTGTGCATACCTGCTTGACTCTTTTGCTGATTTCTTTTAACAACGAGTTAATATGGCAACGGAAAGTACCCCATTGAATAAGTACTCGCGTACACTTACCCAGGAAGTAACCAACCCTGCCGCTCAGGCCATGCTGTATGGCGTCGGTTTGACGGAAGAGGATATGAGTAAAGCCCAAATTGGCATTGCCAGCACGGGTTACGAGGGTAACACCTGTAACATGCACCTGAATGGCCTGGCCGTTCACGTAAAAAAGGGGATTCAGGGCAATGGAATGGTTGGACTCATCTTTAATACCATCGGAGTTTCCGACGGTATGACGAACGGAAACGATGGCATGAGTTACTCCCTGCCCAGCCGTGATATCATTGCCGATTCCATTGAAGATGTAGTAGCCGGTCAGTGGTACGACGGTGTGATTACGGTGGTGGGTTGCGATAAAAATATGCCGGGTGCTGTTATGGCCATGGCTCGTTTGAACCGCCCCGGAATCATGGTGTACGGGGGAACGATTCGCACGGGTAGCTGGAAAGGACAGAAACTGGATATTGTTTCTGCATTTGAAGCCCTGGGTAAGAAATTCGCCGGAACGATTGCCGATGAAGATTTCAAGGGAGTTATTCAGAATGCCATTCCCGGAGCCGGAGCCTGCGGCGGGATGTACACGGCTAATACCATGGCTTCCAGTATTGAGGCTTTGGGGCTAAGCTTACCGAACTCAAGTTCCTATCCGGCGACGCACGAAGGCAAACAGGCGGAATGTCTGGCCATCGGAGCCGCCATGAAGAATCTGCTGGAGCTGGATTTAAAACCCCGGGACATTATTACCCGTAAGTCCCTGGAAAATGCGTTGACCTTAGTGATGGCGATGGGTGGTTCGACAAATGCCGTTCTGCACTATCTGGCCATTGCTCACGCCGCTGAAATTGAATTTACGCTGAAAGATATTCAGGACATCAGTGACCGTACTCCACTCATTGCCGATCTGAAGCCTTCTGGTAAATACTTCATGGAAGATATGCTGGCCATTGGGGGCGTTCCGGCGGTAATGAAATACCTGCTTAAAGTGGGGCTGTTGCACGGCGACTGCATGACCATCACGGGCAAAACCATTGCTGAAAACCTGGCCGACGAACCGGATCTGGATTTTGAAACCCAGAAAATCATTTTCCCGATTGAAACGCCGATCAAAGCCACGGGTCACCTGCAAATTCTGTACGGTAATCTGGCTCCCACGGGTGCGGTAGCTAAAATCACGGGTAAAGAAGGCGAGCGTTTTGAAGGTGTTGCCAAAGTTTGCGATAAGGAAGAAACGCTGATGGCAGCCCTGGCTAATGGTGAAATCAAACCCGGAATGGTGGTAGTGATTCGCTACGAGGGCCCCAAAGGCGGTCCCGGAATGCCCGAAATGCTGAAGCCTACGTCGGCAATTATTGGAGCCGGTTTAGGTAACTCCATCGCCATGATCACGGATGGACGTTTCTCCGGCGGTACCCACGGTTTTGTGGTCGGTCACGTAACTCCCGAAGCTTTTGATGGCGGGCCAATTGCCTTGGTGCAGGATGGCGATCTTATCACCATCGATGCGGTGAATAATGTTCTTCAGGTGCATATTTCTGACGAAGAAATGGCTGCCCGGAAGGCCGCCTGGGTAGCTCCAGAAAACCCCTTCCAGCGTGGTATTCTTCGGAAGTATATCAAAAACGTTTCCTCAGCCAGTCTGGGTTGCGTAACGGATTTATAAGATTGATTGTCAATAGAGTAACTACTTAAAAATAAACGCTTAACGACTCATCGTTAACAGAAAGGAAGAATCCTATGGCACACCAGATGCAAACCGCTGCCGAGGTTTTGGAAGAAGCCTCCCAACGCACCGTAACGGGCTCTCATGCCCTGATGCTGGGCTTGCTGGCTGAAGGAGTAGATACCATTTTCGGATACCCCGGCGGAGCCATCATGCCTACGTATGATGCTCTTTTCGATTACCGGGAAGTCCTTCATCATATTCTGGTTCGTCACGAGCAGGGAGCAGGTCACGCCGCTCAGGGCTATGCCCGCATGCAAAACCGGGCGGGCGTTTGTATGGTTACCTCCGGTCCCGGAGCTACGAACCTGATGACGCCCATCTGCGATGCTCTGCTGGATTCGACCCCCCTGGTATGCATCGTCGGTCAGGTCTATAACAAACTTCTCGGAACGGATGCTTTTCAGGAAGCCGATGTCATCGGTATGACGATGCCCATTACCAAATGGAATTATCAGATTACTAGTGCCGATGAAGTACCTGAAGTACTGGCTAAAGCCTTTTATATCGCTCAAACCGGTCGTCCTGGCCCGGTCGTGCTGGACTTCACCCGGACGGCTCAGATGGAGTTGATGACCAAACCATTTTCGTATAAAAAGTGCGAAACGATGGTAAGTTACAAGCCCCGGATGGTGCCTAAGGAAGATCAGTTGAAGGCAGCAGCCGAACTGATTAACCGGGCAAAGAAACCTTATATTCTGGCGGGGCACGGGATTACCCTGGCCAAAGCAGAAGAAGAACTCAAGGCATTTACCGAAAAGACGGGTATTCCGGTAGCGGTTACGCTTTTAGGGATGTCAGCCATTGACGAAGACCACCCTAATTTCGTGGGCTGGCTGGGCATGCACGGGAACTACGGTACCAACGTATTAACGAACCAGTGCGATTTATTAATTGCCATCGGAATGCGTTTTGATGACCGGGTAACGGGCGATTTAAGCAAGTACGCTACTCAGGCAAAGGTCGTTCATATCGAAATCGACCCTGCTGAGGTAGACAAAAACGTCAAGGCAACGGCTCCCGTTATTGGGGATGCCAAAGAAGCGTTGAAAGCCTTGTTGCCCCTGGTTGACGAGCGTACTCACGAAGAATGGCGGAATGAATTCCGGGCGTATGATGCGATAGAAGACGAAAAAATCACCCGGGCGACGCTCTTCCACGAAGGCGATCAAATTAAAATGGGCGAAGTAGTCCATTTGATTTCGGAAAAAACCAGAGGGGAAGCCGTAGTCGTAACGGACGTGGGACAGCACCAGATGCTGGCCAATCGGTATTACCGTTTTAAGAAGCATAACTCGGTCGTAACTTCCGGTGGTGCCGGAACAATGGGTTTTGCCTTACCCGCGGCCATTGGTGCCAAAAGAGGAGCCATGGATCGCGAAGTAGTTACCTTCATTGGTGACGGCGGCTTCCAGATGACTCTTCAGGAACTGGCTACCATCTGGCAGGAAAACCTGAACATCAAGATCGTTATCCTCAATAATAACTTCCTGGGTATGGTGCGGCAGTGGCAGCAGTTGTTCTTTGACAACCGCTACAGCTTCGTAGACATCAAAAACCCGGATTTCGTAACGATTGCCAAAGGGTTCCACATTGAAGGACATACCTGTCGGGATCGGGCGGCATTAAGTGAATCTCTGGATACCATGCTGAATCATGACGGTCCTTACTTACTCGAAGTGATTTGCGAGAAAGAAGAAAACGTATTCCCCATGGTTCCGGCGGGGCAGGCGGTTGATAAAATCAGATTAGAGTAGGACTTAGTTGTTGTTGGTGGATAGTTGTTCGTTAACAGCAACTAACAAACAACTACTTACTAACAACCATCAACCAAACACTACGATGACTAATTACACCATTTCCATATTCACCACTAATACGGTTGGCTTACTGAATCGTATTACCATTGTCTTTACGCGTCGTCGCCTGAATATCGAGTCGCTGACGGTTTGTGAAACCGAGCGTAAAGGCGTATCCCGCTTTACGGTTGTATTGAAATCAGAAAGCCGGGAGTCGGTTGAAAAACTGGTTCGCCAGATTCGTAAACTGGTTGATGTCCTGGCCGTGTACGGGTATCTGGACGAAGATATTGTCTTTCATGAGACAGGCCTGTTTAAAATCTCAACGCCCCTGGGAGGATTGCCTCTGGACATCGAACGCGTGAACAAGGATTTTAACGCCTGGGTTGTGCATTGGGGAACGGATTCGGTCGTGATTGAGAAATCAGGAACCGAGGCTGAAATCATGGAATTTTACCACTACATTAAACCCCACGGTATTCTGGAGTTCGTTCGTTCGGGTCGCATCAGCGTGTCGAAAGAAGAAAAAGGACTCGTCGAATACCTGCCTTCCGAAGGCGTCTGGGAGATAGCATAAGCGTTTAGGGTTTTGAGTTTGGCGTTTAGGGTTAAATAACCCCAGACACTAAACTCAAAACTCCAAACCTGAAAGAGCTTTTACAATTTTATTACCATCAAATCTAATCAAAATGGCAAAGTTGAACTTTGGCGGAGTCGAAGAAGAAGTAGTAACCCGGGAAGAGTTTCCCCTTGAGCAAGCTCGTACCGTCCTCAAAGACGAAGTTATCGCGGTAATCGGATATGGTGTTCAGGGTCCTGGTCAGGGTCTGAACATGAAAGATAATGGCTTCAATGTAATCGTTGGACAGCGTAAAGGCTCTAAGACCTGGGATAAAGCCGTTGCAGATGGCTGGGTTCCTGGTGAGACGCTTTTCGAAATCGAAGAAGCTCTGGAAAAAGGTACCATCATTTGCTACCTGCTTTCTGACGCGGCTCAAATCGCGGTATGGCCAACGGTTAAGGCGGCTCTGAAACCTGGTAAGTCTCTGTACTTCTCTCACGGTTTTGGCGTAACGTACAAAGACCAGACGGGTATCGTTCCTCCTGCGGATGTGGACGTATTCCTGGTAGCTCCTAAAGGTTCAGGAACTTCTCTGCGTCGTCTGTTTGTTGAAGGCAAAGGATTGAACTCAAGCTTCGCTGTGTATCAGGATGCCACGGGTAAAGCTCGTGAAAAATGCATCGCCATGGGTATCGGCGTAGGTTCAGGTTACCTGTTCGAAACGGATTTCTACAAAGAAGTAACTTCTGATTTAACCGGCGAGCGTGGTACGCTGATGGGTGCTATTCAGGGGATCTTCGCCGCTCAGTACGAAGTTCTTCGCGAAAATGGGCACTCTCCATCCGAAGCGTTCAACGAAACGGTAGAAGAGCTGACTCAGTCGCTGATGCCATTAGTCGCTGAAAACGGAATGGACTGGATGTATGCCAACTGTTCGACGACCGCTCAGCGTGGTGCTCTGGATTGGTGGAAGCCTTTCAAAGAAGCGACGAAACCTGTATTCGAGAAATTATACAACTCAGTTAAATCAGGTGAGCAGGCTCAGATCTCCATCACTCGTAACTCACAGTCGGATTACCGTGAGAAACTGGAAGTGGAATTAGCTGAACTGCGTGAATCTGAAATGTGGAAAGCGGGTGCTACCGTACGTAGCCTGCGTCCTGAGCGTAGCTAGTAACAGAGTTTATATGTTTAGGGTTTGGAGTTTAGGGTTTAGAGTTAATAATAACTCACAACTTTTAAACTCAAAACCCCAAACTCAACTGGGGTGAATGAGTGAATGTGAATCCATTCGTTCATTCACCCTTATTAGTAAAGAGTGAAGAATAACCGCGTAAAGTCAAGTGAACAGGGAAGAGAAACTGGCAACAGAAAACCGCAGCGGCGGCCGCTCAAAACTGTAAACTTAAAAATCCAGCCCAGCGTTAAAAGATTTCTATAGTGACTACCCCGGCACAGACGTTAGCTCGTCGCATTGAAGAGAAGATGAAAGAAACCGTTGATTCCCCAACGCTATTCCCCCAGCTTGACGACATATTTCTTGCCGCCGAACGCTTGCGTAAAGTGGTTACGCATACCCCCCTTTCCCAGAATCTGAACTTATCAGCTAAGTTTGGAGCCAATGTATACCTCAAACGCGAGGATCAGCAGATTGTTCGTTCCTATAAACTAAGAGGAGCTTACAACTGCATGGCCAAGTTATCCCCCGAAGCCTTAGCGAACGGCGTAGCTTGTGCCAGTGCCGGTAACCACGCTCAGGGCGTAGCGTATGCCTGCCACAAAATGGGAATAAAAGGGACTATTTTTATGCCCAGCACTACACCCAATCAGAAAGTAAAGCAAGTAAAGTTATTCGGCAAGGAAGAAGTAGAAGTAGTCCTCACGGGCGATACGTTTGACGATGCTTACGTGGCTGCCCGTACTTTCGAACGCGAGCAGGGAGCTACATTCGTACACCCCTTTGATGATCTGGGTGTGATGGAAGGACAGGGGACGGTAGGTCTTGAGATTTTCAAGGATGCCGATTTTAAAATTGACTATGTACTTTTTGCCATTGGTGGAGGCGGACTCGCCTCAGGCGTGGCTACGGTTTTCAAACACCTTTCGCCGCACACCAAACTCATCGGAATCGAGCCCGCCGGAGCCGCTTCCATGCGGGAATCCATTAATCACGGCAAAATTGTAACGCTCGATGACATTGACAAATTTGTCGATGGAGCGGCTGTGAAGCGGGTAGGGGACATGACCTACGAAATCTGTAAAGAGTTACTGGATGACGTGATTGTAGTGCCGGAAGGAAAAGTCTGCACTACCATCATGCAGTTATATAACGAAGAAGCCATTGTAGCAGAACCCGCCGGGGCTCTGAGTATTGCCGCTCTTGATTTTCTGAAAGATGAAATCAAGGGTAAAAATGTGGTATGTCTGGTCAGTGGAGGTAATAATGACATTACCCGGATGGAGGAGATCAAGGAGCGTTCGTTACTGTACGAAGGCCTGAAGCATTACTTCATCATCCGTTTTCCGCAGCGGGCGGGTGCTTTTCGGGAATTTCTGAATGTATTAGGGCCTAATGATGACATTACCCGCTTTGAATACGTGAAGAAAACCAACCGCGAGCAGGGACCCGCCATCGTGGGAATTGAATTGAAATCCAAAAGTGACTTTTCGGCTTTGATTCACCGCATGAACGAAGCAAAAATCACGTACGAATATTTGAACGATAAGCCGGATTTGTTTGGAATATTGGTCTGAGTATAAAAAAATAAAATGGGAATTCATTAATATTGAATTCCCATTTTATTTACCTGACCTAACCAATGTTCCGTTACCTGTTATTAAGTGTACTTCTGCTGTTTGGAGCAGAGTATGGATTTGCTCAACGTAATTTTCAAAAAGGATACATAATACAAAAAACAGGCGATACATTAACCTGTTATATTGATGATCAGGACTGGGTCGATAGCCCCACTGAAGTGTATTATAAAAAAGAGCTTTCTCAAAAAGAAGAATTCATTACCGCTATATCTTCTCAGGGTTTTTACCTGGAAAACACCAGGGAAATGTACGAATCTCACTTAGTAAATCTTTTATATGTGGGAGAAAACACGTACGAAACACGCCCGGATAACTATTTTAACCAGACGCTTTTTCTTCAAAAACTGTGGAGTAATACGCACCTGAGTCTTTACTTCGGACAAAGTGAAAAAGACGGCAGAGCCCGTTTTTTTGTGAAAGATTCTACCTCCCTGCAGGAGCTTATCAATTACAGTTTCTATAAAAATCAAAATGGGCAGAATTATCGTGTCAATGTAGATACCTACAAAACGCAGCTTCGGCAACTCACGGCAGATGCCGAGAATTTTTCAATGCCCGTACCCATATATTCCGAACGGTATCTGATCCGGTATTTTCAGGCTTATAATGAAAAATTAGCCGGTGGAAAGCCAGCAGAATTCAGTAAAAAAGAGGAACGGTCTTCCTGGTATGCAGGAGTGGTCATCGGTTCTGAGCGGCTTAATATTACCGACATCACCCGCAAAGATCATAACCTGAGCCTGGGCTTGTCACTCCGAATCAATTTTCCCCGAAACCACCAGAACACCTTTGTTCGAGCCGCCTTTCACGTTACCCCGCAGATGACACTTTTCGAGGTAACGAAAATTCCTCATCAGGGTTCTATGAAAAATCTGGAAATACTGGCGGGTCAATACATGGGCAGCGGTAAAATTCAGCCTTTTTATACCCTGGGAATGACGTTCTTTTCAAGTTCTGTCAAGACATTCGGATTCATAACGCCAAGCGTGGGTATCGCCTATAAAAAGCGATTGGAACTGGAACTGGCCCATTTTTCGCCTCTGTTTTTCCAGATTCAGGATGATACGCCTTTTCTCATTCCTACCCGTATTAGTCTGAATTATTTCTTTAAAGTTAAGTAAGAAAAAGTTCGTGAAAATTCTTTGAGCTTACGATGAATGTTCCGTGATGGCTATTCTCAAACGGGATGATGGCTACCACTGATGCAGATCTAAGCATGGTTTACATTTGACGTTCCCTGTATGTCTTTGCGTTATTTACTAAGTTTGACTTTTGCTATTATTTCGTTTACCGGATTAGCTCAAAATCGGTTTCAACCAGGTTATATAATCCTAAATCAGGCTGATACGTTAAAGGGATATATCAATAATAAAGACTGGGATATTAGTCCTACCCAGATCGCTTTTAAAAAGGACCTTTCCCTGGAAGAACAAATTTTTACTGCTGAACAGGCTTCTGCTTTTTATATAGAAACAGATCAATCGCTCTTTGAATCCCGCCGATTAAAGCTTCTGATGATTACGAGTGATCTTTATGCCTCTTTGCCTGATACCTATACAGAACAAAAAGAGTTTATTGAACAAATCTGGACTAACGGGGAGATTAACCTTTACCGTGGGAAGAGCCCACGCGATGAGCGGGAACGTTTCTTCATTAGTCAGTCCAACCGTTTTTACGAATTGGTTAATTTCAAATACAATAAAATTAAAGAAGGTCAACAATATAGTGTTACCATTGATGAATATAAAGACCAACTTGCTCAATTGACGGCTGGAACGCCTGGTTTTTCCGCTTCAGCCCCTGCGTATTTTTCCACTCAAATCATTAAGTATCTCAATGCCTATAATGAAAAATTAACGGACCGTACACTGGTTAAACAACCAGCGGAGCGAAAAATGGCAATTTTCATAGGATTAGGGGCTGGGATAGAGCGATTAAATAGCTATGACCTGAATCGACGGGATAATGATTTTACCGCAGGTCTTACGGTAAGGGTAAACTTCCCCCGCAACCATCAGCGGTCTTATCTAAAAGCCAGTTATTTTATGGCTCCTAATATGTATTACTATAATATATACACACAGAAAGGTCAGCCTCAATGGGGAAGTTCAGTTGAAGTGTCAGCAGGAACCTATATTGGTTTAGCTAAGGTTCAACCCTTTATTAGCGTTGGTTTTGGCCATCACCGGATATCTCCACCTTCAAGTGAAAGAATTTTGCACCCTACCTATAGTTATACGATTTTACAACCCAGTGCAGGGATTAGTTATAAGAAGCGTTTGGAGCTGGAAGTAGCTCATTTCGCTCGCCTCTTTTTCAAGAGCAGAGAAGATGCTACCTTTTTAGTTCAGCCAAGAATATCTTTAAATTATTATATTAATATCAAATAATAAACTATATTGACCATCTTTTATGTTATAAAGTACAATTGAATAGAAGTACATACAATGAATACCGTATCCGAATTACGGGAGTTGGCTGCCAGTTTAGCGGCTTTCCCATCTGAAGAAGAAAAACTAGAGTTTTTACATCGGCAACTAGCCGCATTTTCCAATCTTTCGCCCGAGCATCAGACCCGCCAGCTTCTGGAATGGGAAGCTTTTCAGGAAAAAGATCATACTATTATAGCAACACCGATTGCCAGTGCGGATAGTAAAAGTGCCGCCTAGTTTGTAAGAAATGTAGTTAGAGGAGGTTTGATGGCGTTTGAGGTTTGAAAGTTTTATTTTCAACCTTTTCAGAGCCTCAAACCTTCTTCTTTTTAGCCCTTGTCTGCCGTGCTTCGTGTTCCTGCCTTTATGCATGCCCATGAGTTTGAATCCTTAAAGATTCAGGACATGACCTTTGTGGCTTATCGAAATCAGGACCCTCCGCTGCGTAACGAAGTTTTTTTTGAGGAGCACGCCGTTATTTTCGTGCTGGAAGGAGAGAAGCGTTTTCTGGCTCCTGAAGGTGAAACCCGCGTCAAAAAAGGTGATGTGGTTTTTATTCGCCGGGGTTATTATTTTATGCAGGAGGCCCTCGACCGGGCGTACCGGAGTCTGGTTTTCTTTTTTCACGAAAAGCTGCTGAAGTCGTTCGTCGAACAGAACATTGAACTCATCTCCGGTCCGCTGGAAAAACGCGAAATCGAAAATCCACTGCTGGTTTTTGCCGGTAATGAAAGCCTGAGTGCGTTTGCCGATTCCATCTTTCCCTATTTTCAGCGACCCACGCCCTTTCTGAACCAGTTTCTGCGGCTTAAGTCCCACGAGCTTTTGCTGTTACTAATGGAGAACGACGTGACGGGACAACTCAAAGCCTTCCTGCACAGTCTGTACCAGGGTGAAAAACTGGATCTGGAATGGTTACTCAAAAGTTATTACCTGAAACCCCTGTCGCTGAATGAATTAGCACGACTCTCGGGCCGAAGCCTGTCGGCTTTTAAACGGGATTTCGAAAAGCAGTTTGCGAGTAGTCCAGCCGCCTGGATTCGAAAAAAACGCCTGGAACACGCCGTTTTTCTATTGGAAAATTCCGGAAAAAACGTTTCAGAAATTAGTCTGGAAATTGGCTATGAGAGCGTTTCCCATTTTATCAAAGCCTTTAAGGAACAATACGGCTCAACGCCCACTTTATATAATCGGACTAAAAACGCTATCGTTTGAACGTTTGACGATAGCCGAAGTTTAGTTTGATTCCCCACTTTTGTACCCAATATTGATTTCCTGATCACAATGAGCAATACCCCTCAAACATTATTCGATAAAATCTGGGATTCACACGTCGTGAAAAGCCAGGAAGGATACCCCGATGTGGTATTTATCGATCGTCACTTCATTCACGAAGTAACCAGCCCTCAGGCTTTTGATGGCCTGCGTAAACGCGGAGCCAAGGTTTTTAACATCAACCGTACGACGGCTACAGCCGACCATAACGTTCCTACGAAGGATCAGCACCTGCCCATCCGTGAAGCTCTTTCACGGCATCAGGTAGAAAAACTGCGGGAAAACTGCAAAGAGTTCGGTATTGAGCTTTATGACTTGTTGCATCCATTTCAGGGCATTGTACACGTCATCGGACCCGAGTTAGGTATTACCCAGCCCGGTATGACCATCGTCTGCGGAGATTCACACACTTCGACGCACGGAGCCTTCGGAAACGTAGCTTTCGGGATCGGTACGTCGGAAGTAGAGCAGGTCTTAACGACGCAGTGCATCATTCAGTCGAAGCCCAAGAAAATGCTCATCGAAGTCAACGGAACGCTGGAAAAAGGCGTAACGGCTAAAGACTTGATTTTATACATCATCGCTAAAATCTCAGCGGCGGGTGCGACGGGTTATTTCGTAGAATACGCCGGTGAAGCCATTCGTAACCTGACGATGGAAGGCCGGATGACGGTGTGTAACATGAGTATTGAAATGGGAGCTCGCGGTGGTATGATTGCCCCCGACGAAGTAACCTTCGAATACATGCGGGGTCGTCGCTTTGCTCCCCAGGGTGAAGAGTTTGACCGGAAAGTGGAAGAGTGGAAGCAGCTCAAAACCGATGAAGGTGCTCAGTTTGATGTAGTGCTGACGTTTGATGCGGCGGATATTAAACCCATGATTACTTACGGAACCAATCCCGGCATGGGCATTGGCGTAACCGATCATGTACCGACACTGGAAGAAATTCCGGCAACCGAGCAGCCTTCTTTCCAGAAGTCATTGAATTACATGGGTTTACAGCCCGGTGAAAGTCTGCTGGGTAAAGCCATTGATTACGTATTCATCGGCTCGTGTACAAACGCCCGCATTGAAGATCTTCGCGAAGTAGCGGAGTTTGTGAAAGGCAAGCAAAAAGCGGATGGAATTGAAGTATGGATCGTACCCGGCTCTAATCAGGTAGCCGAGCAGGCCCGGGCTGAAGGTCTGGATAAGGTATTTGAAGGGGCTGGTTTTGAATTACGTGGTCCCGGCTGTTCGGCTTGTCTGGGAATGAATGAAGACAAAGTTCCTGCCGGTAAATACGCCGTAAGTACCTCTAACCGAAACTTTGAAGGGCGGCAGGGCCCCGGAGCTCGCACGTTGCTGGTTTCTCCTCTAACTGCTGCCGTAGCGGCGGTCACGGGGAAAGTGGGCGACATCCGGGAATTGGTGTAAGAGTAGTTGTTCGTTAATGGTTGTTTGTTGTTGGTAGAATTTACTGAATTTCGTTGTTCTGCTACATTCAACCTAACGAAATAATGTCTTACTCTACTTATACCGAATTAAACGTTTGGAAGGAATGCCGAATGTTAACCGCTGAGGTGTATCGGGTTACTAAAAAATTTCCTAAAGAAGAACTTTTCGGACTGACCAGCCAAATGCGTCGCTGTGCGGTGTCGATTCCTTCTAATATTGCAGAAGGTTGTGGACGAAATCATTTCAGAGACTCCTTACAGTTTTTCTTTATTTCCAGGGGATCCCTGTATGAATTGGAAACGCAGATGTACATCGCCAGCGACCAGAATTATATTCTTGAAAGTGAGGTAAATGCGTTGTTTTTTCAAGTGTCAATCTGTAAAAAACTACTCAACGGATTCATTAGATACTTTGAGCAGCTGAGAAGACCAACAACAGACAACGAACAACCAGTAACATAATGAAAGAAACCATCACCAAATTGACTTCACAGGCGGCTCCGCTGCCCATTGAAAATATTGATACCGATCAGATTATCCCCGCCCGCTTTTTGAAGGCGACGACTCGCGAGGGTTTTGGCGATAATTTATTCCGGGACTGGCGTTACAATTCAGACAATACGCTCAAGGCGGATTTCGTTTTGAACGATCCTACCTATAAAGCCGCCAGAATTCTGGTAGCGGGTAAGAACTTCGGCATGGGTTCCAGTCGCGAGCACGCCGCCTGGGCGATTCATGATTATGGCTTCAGTGTCGTTATTTCCAGCTTCTTTGCGGACATTTTCCGTAATAACTCGCTGAATAACTTTGTATTACCCGTTCAGGTATCCGACGAATTTCTGGCGAAAACTTTCGCAGTCATTGAAGCGGATGCTCAGGCTCAGATTACCGTTGACCTGGAAAATCAGCAGGTAACGCTGCCCGACGGAACGGCGACTTCCTTCGAGATTAATCCCTACAAGAAGAATTGTCTGATGAATGGGTACGATGATATCGATTACCTGATCTCATTACGTCCGGAAATCGAGGCTTTTCAGGCAGCTCTTTAATCTCGCCACGAAGACACAACGGCACTAAGTTTCACGAAGAATGAACAATTACCAGCCTATTTCAGGGGAAGCAGAAAGAATTGGTAAAGCAATATTAGATGCCGCCTTCAAGATTCATATGTCACTCGGGCCTGGTATGCTGGAAAGAGTATATGAGGTTTGTCTGGAACATGAGCTAACAAAAAATGGATTTTCTGTTAGAAGGCAACAAGGAGTACCCATTATTTATGATGGGATTGTTTTCGAGGAAGGGTTTAGGCTGGACTTATTGATTAATGATCTGGTTATAATTGAAACAAAAGCCGTTGAACAATATCATCCAGTTTGGGAAGCCCAACTGATTAGTTACTTGAAATTAACAGGCAAACGCTTAGGTTATCTTATAAACTTCAACGTACCACTATTAAAACAAGGCATCAAAAGGATTGTAGTGTAAAATCTTAGTGAACCTTTGTGTCTTAGATTCTTAGTGGCAAAAAAAGAATGCAGAAGCACATTTTAGTAATTCCCGGTGATGGGATTGGTCAGGAGGTAACGGCCGTTTCCAAGCAGATAGTAGAAGCCATTGGCCAGAAATTTGGTCATGAGTTTACCTTTGATTATGCTCTCATTGGTCACGCGGCCATCGAAGCCACGGGGCAGCCGCTTCCGGAGGAAACCATCGAAAAGTCGAAAGCCTCCGATGCCATTTTATTCGGAGCCGTAGGACACCCTAAATACGATAACGATCCTTCGGCGAAAGTACGTCCGGAACAGGGCCTTCTGGGCATTCGTAAAGCCTTAGGTTTATACGCAAACCTGCGTCCCATCAAGTTATTTGATGAACTCCTGGAAGCATCCAGCATCAAGGCAGAAATCCTGCGGGGAGCAGACATTCTCTTTTTCCGTGAATTAACCGGAGACATTTATTTCGGCGAAAAAGGCCGTCAAGATGAGGGAGCTACTGCCTATGATATTGCCAAATACAGCCGATACGAAGTAGAACGCATTGCTCACAAGGCCTTTGAAGCGGCTCGGAGCCGTCGTAAGAAACTGTGTTCGGTAGATAAAGCCAACGTTCTTGAGACCAGCCGCCTGTGGCGGGAAGTCGTTCAGGAAATTGCTAAACAATATCCCGACGTAGAAGTAGAACACCAGTTTGTGGACTCGGCCGCCATGATGCTCATCAAAGATCCCCGCCGCTTTGACGTAGTATTAACGGCAAATCTCTTTGGGGATATCTTAACCGATGAAGCCAGTCAGATTGCGGGTTCCATGGGCATGCTGGCCTCAGCTTCAGTGGGAGATTCCGTAGGACTGTACGAGCCTATTCACGGATCAGCTCACGACATTACGGGCAAAGGTGTGGCTAACCCCTTAGCGTCCGTTCTTTCGGCGGCCCTGATGCTGGATATCTCTTTTGGTATGAAAGCTGAAAGCGAAGCCATCATTGCTGCGGTAGATAGTGTACTTAAGGATGGCTTCCGTACGGGCGATATTGCCGACTCCACTACGGAAACTTCCCGCATTCTGGGTACGGATGCCATGGGAGCGGAACTACTGAAGCGGATCGCCTAACTGGAAAAGACGGATAAGGTTTAATAAAGTCTGGTCCCTGCACAATAAATATTTGTCAGAATCAAAATTCCGGCTATTTTTGTCCTCACAATAGAAACCGCCTGTGTTATGTTTGCGAAGACTCTCAACCTTTCCCTTATTCTTCTCGGTCGTACCGTCTGAGAACGGGAGCTGGTTGTAGCCATACTCAGCCCTTTCTCAGACTTCTGGGAAAGGGCTTTTTTATGAGGTGTTTTATTGTTCTGACCTGATGAATAAGTTCCCGCTTGCTTATCAGGTTTGACCTAACCAAGGAGTACATTCACGATCACATTGTTTACTTATGAGCCAAAGAATTCAAATCTTCGACACCACCCTGCGGGACGGCGAGCAAGTGCCCGGCTGTCAATTAACTACCGAAGAAAAAGTAGTAATTGCCAAGGAACTTGAGCTTCTCGGAGTGGATGTTATTGAAGCGGGCTTTCCGATTTCAAGTCCCGGTGATTTTCGTTCCGTGGAAGAAATCTGCAAGGCAGTGACCGAGCCTACGGTGTGTGGACTAACCCGGGCCGTTGAGAAGGATATTGAAGTAGCCGCTGAAGCTCTCAAGCACGCCAAACGCCCCCGGATTCATACCGGTATTGGTTCTTCGGACGTGCACATTCTTCATAAGTTCAATTCTACCCGTGATCAGATTCTGGAACGGGCCGTGAAAGCCGTCAAGTATGCGAAGAAATTCGTGGAAGACGTGGAATTCTTCGCTGAAGATTCGGGCCGAGCGGATCTTGAGTTTTTAGCCCGTCTCACAGAAGGGGTTATTAAAGCAGGTGCTACGGTAGTCAACCTTCCTGATACAACGGGTTATTTATTGCCCGAGCAGATGTACGACCGAATTTCGTATCTGTTTGCCAACGTAAGTAATATTCACCAGGCTACGATTTCCATGCACTGCCATAATGATCTGGGTCTGGCTACGGCCAATACCCTGGCTGGTATTCGGGCAGGGGCTCGTCAGGTAGAAGTAACCATCAATGGAATTGGCGAAAGAGCAGGCAATACTTCTCTGGAAGAAATTGCCATGACGCTGAAAGTACATAAAGATTTAGGTTTTGAAACGGGACTGGATTCCACGCGTTTGTATCCACTTTCGAAACTGGTGTCTGGCATGATGCGGATGCCCGTTCAGGCGAACAAAGCCATCGTAGGACGCAATGCCTTCGCTCACTCTTCCGGTATTCACCAGGATGGTCATTTGAAGAATTCATCAAACTACGAAATCATTAATCCTGAAGACGTAGGCGTACCCAGCTCGGAAATTATTCTGACGGCTCGTAGTGGCCGGGCTGCTTTGCGTCACCGCCTGCAGCTCTTAGGATTTAAATCGGAAAAGCTGGACATCGACAGTCTGTATGAACGCTTTTTACTAATGGCTGATGAGCGAAAAATGATTCACGATCAGGATCTGATGGAGCTGGTTGGTTAATAAATATATAGTATTAGTATAAAAAAAAGTCCGCAGAGAAATCTGCGGATTTTTTTTGTGGATCAGGCTTCCCATACAGGTAATATTGGTTAAGAATTCATTTAAATCGAATAAGATTATACATATAATAAATAAGAATATTGCTGTACTTTATATATTTGGAATTGATTACTTCTGAACTCTATGAAAACGGCTACTATTCGACCCCTGAGCGACGAACTGCTCTTATGGAACAAATTCATAAGGGGGGATCGTCAGGCTTTTCAGGAACTTATTCTTTCCCATTACCGTCCCCTGCTTCATTATGGGATGCGATTTTGCCGGGATCAGGACTTTGTTGAAGATGTAATTCAGGATCTCTTTATCTACCTCTGGGAGCATAAGGAAGATTTAACGGATATGCCAGCTTCCGTTAAGAACTATCTGTTCAAGGCGTTTCGGAATCGTATTATTTTTGATTTGAAGCAACACCAGCGTCTGACCGATTTCTCAGAAAAATACGAAGATCTGGATGACTTCCTTGAGGAAGGCATTCAGGATAACTGGATTCACCGGGAAACCGAAACGCAGCTTAATTCACACCTGGCTCTGATGGTTTCTCAACTACCCGATCGCCAGCGGGAGGCTTTATTCCTTAAGTATTATCACGATTGCGACATACAGCAGATTTCGGACATTATGGGCATCAATCGCCAGTCCGTCTCCAATCACTTACAGAAAGCCATTCATTACCTGAAAAGCCACGTTCACAAGCAACAACTGTTTTTCAACCTATTGGCCTGCCTGACCTTTTCTTTTACAGATTTGTAAACAAGTAGAGCTTTTCTCGCTAATCAGTAAGCCCTCTCCTCATGCTTTACTCAACTGGCAGAGTAAGGAATGAAAGCGATTGAAAAATATTTTAAGAAAAGTAAGTTCTCAAGGGTATATCCGCTAATCATTTCCCTAATCGTATTGGAGTAAGTACACTCTTTAATTATTTCATGGATAGTTATAATGATTTCAAGGTAGAAGACTTTCTCGAAAATCCTTCCTTTCGGCACTGGGTTTACGGAAAAGCTACGCAGGCAGAAGAAAACTTCTGGGTTGACTTTCTGATACGATATCCTGAAGCCGACGAATCTATTCATGAAGCTAAACGGATCCTTTATTCTTTTGAAGAGCCTGCTCCTGAGCTTTCCGATGCTTACGTAAGTGAACGCTCAACGGAAATCATGGGAAAACTACCCGCCGGAACGCCCGTATTTCACTTGCCCTGGTGGCATCGAAACATTGCGGTAGCGGTTTTCGTAACTCTGGGAACCCTGTCCGCAGGCTGGATGTACTGGAAATCACAAAGGGAAGTAACCGTTGAAATGACACAAGCAGAAATCCCGGTGACTGAGACGAAAGCGGGCTGGCAAGTGGTAGATAACCGGGGTAAGGGAACAAAGCTGGTATTCTTACCCGACGGAAGTTCACTGCTTTTGCAACCTAAAAGTCAAATAGAGTTTCCGACCATCTTTCAGGCCGATAAACGGGAAGTGACGTTAAAAGGAGAAGGCTTTTTTGAAGTTAAAAAGAATAAAAAGCAGCCCTTCTATGTCTATGCTAACGAAGTAATTACGAAAGTCACAGGTACAAGTTTCAATATCCGGGCTTTTGATACCGATGAAGAAGTGAAAGTAACAGTCAAGACGGGATCAGTTGCGGTTTATCAAAAAGAGCAGAGTCAGAGGTCTTCGCTGCCTTCGCTGATCGTGTTACCCAAACAACAGGCCACTTTTGAGCGGCAGGATTACAGTCTGCACCTGAAAAACGTAACCTTACCTGAGTTGTCGAACGTAGAAAAAGAGACCTTTTCCTACGTTCATACGCCCATCAAGGAAGTATTTGAAAAACTCAGCAAAACCTACGGAGTACCGTTTCAGTACAATTCAGATGTTTTAAAAAACTGTTCATTAACGGCGGTACTGGACGATAGGCCCTTACCCGAAAAACTGGACCTGATTTGTGCTGCTATTGAAGCTACGTATGAATACCGGAACGGCGAAGTAGCCATTCACGGCAAAGGATGTCTTAAACCCTAATCAATTCTTTACATTTCTCCTTGACCAATTGCCTATGTAAAACTTAAACATCCCCATGAAAAAAGCCCCCGATGTTCCCGCATCGGAGGCCTGAAAATTCTCCCCTTTAAAGCTTGTCAAAACGAACATCCTCTCAGAAAGGATGCAGGGGATCCATTTGTCTAATGGTTTATTAAACCTCCCAAATTTATGCAAAAAAATAGCTACTCAAACAAACTGCTGTACGACCTTATGAAAATCAGTTTTGTGCAGTTTTTCATGGCAGTAGTTTTTGTTGGAGTCAGTCACGCACACGAGAGCTCCGGACAGGAGGTTCTTCGCCAACGAGTTACTATTGCCGTAAAAAATCAGCAACTGGAAGAAGTATTGGCTAAACTTTCGAAAATTGCCCACGTTCATTTTTTATACAGTCCTGAACTGGTGGCTTCTAATCGTAAAGTGAACCTGACTCTTCACAATCAGCCCATTGGCTCAGCTTTACAGGAATTGCTCAACCCGCTGGAGTTAACCTACCAGATCATGGGTGAGCAAATTGTCGTGAAGCGTAAACCCATGCTGGCGGCTCATACGGTGATGATTTCGAATGAAAAAATCACTAAAACCGAAACGACCGAAATCCCTGCTGATGTTTCTATCAAAGGGGTGGTGCTCGGCGAAGATAACTCTCCCCTGGTGGGTGTGAGTGTACAGGTGAAAGGAACGACGATCGGAACGACTACTAAAGCCGATGGTTCCTATCAACTGACGGTGCCTAATAACGAAGCCGTACTTATTTTCAGTTATGTGGGTTACCTGAAGCAGGAAATTCCCGTAGGAAACAAGTCGACTGTTGATGTAATCCTGCAAAGCGATACTCAGTCTTTATCTGAGGTAGTGGTAGTAGGTTACGGTGAGCAGAAAAAAGAAACCGTAACGGGTGCAGTAACTACCGTAAAAGGTACGGATCTGGTTAAATCTCCGGCGGTTAACCTCAGTAACTCGATTGCCGGACGGATGCCGGGTGTAATCGCCGTGCAACGCAGTGGCGAGCCAGGTTATGACGGAGCCGGTATCCGGATTCGTGGTACAAATACGTTGGGTAACAGCGACGCCTTAATCGTAGTAGATGGAATTCCGGCACGGGCGGGTGGTTTTGACCGTATTAACCCAGCCGACATCGAGACGATTTCGGTATTGAAAGATGCTTCGGCTGCGATCTACGGAGCCCGGGCCGCTAACGGGGTTATTCTGATTACAACTAAACGCGGAAAAACGGGTAAGCCTGAGCTGTCGTATTCGTTCAATCAGGGTTTCTCTCAGCCAACGGTTATTCCTAAACTGGCGAATGCTTCTCAGTTTGCGGAAATGCGTAATGAGCTGGAAATCTTTAACCTGCCTGCCAATGAATGGAAGGCTGCCTCGGACGCATTCCGGACTACAGGCAGCTACACGCGTCCGAATGGAACGGTGAAAGCCGCCCCTTACAAACCCGAAGATTTCCAGAAATTCGCGGATGGTTCAGATCCCTGGTTCCATCCTAATACCAACTGGTTTGATGATGCTCTGAAAACCTGGTCACCCCAGTCGCGGCACAATGTGCAGCTGAGTGGCGGTACTGAAAACGTGAAGTACCTGACCTCTATTGGTTATCAGAATCAGGATGCGTATTACAAAAATTCAGCAACGGGTTACAAGCAGTATGACCTTCGTTTGAATCTGGACGCGAATATCAACAAATACGTACACGTAAATTTAGGAAGTATTGCCCGTCAGGAAAACCGTCGTTTTCCCACCAAAGGAGCGGGAACCATTTTCCGGATGCTGATGCGTGGTCTGCCCACTCAGCCAGCTTACTGGCCTAACGGCATGCCTGGTCCTGATATTGAAAACGGTGAAAACCCGGTGGTAATCACGACGAATCAGACGGGATATGACCGTGATACGCGTTATTACTGGCAAACGAATGGTTCGATTGATATTAAAATCCCAGGCGTTGAAGGTCTGAAATTTACCGGAACGGCTGCTTTGGATAAGTATATCAGACAAACCAAACGCTGGGAAACGCCCTGGTACTTATACACGCATCAGGGAGCTTTTGATAGTGATGGAACGCCTACACTGGTACGTGGCAAGCGTGGACCTGCCGAGCCTCGTCTGACTCAAGGCAATGAAGATCAGTTAAACGTGTTATTAGGTGGAATTGGTACCTACGAACGCAAGTTTGGTGACCATGCTCTGACGGTTCTGGCTGGGGTGAATAAGGAAACCATTCGCAACGATAACTTCAATGCGTATCGTCGTTACTTCATTTCAACGGCTATTGATCAGCTGTTTGCCGGGGGTGACCTGGAGCGTACCAACAATGGTGGTGCCTGGGAGCGTGCTCGTTTGAATTACTTCGGCCGGGTAGCTTATAACTACAAAGAGAAGTATCTGGCTGAGTTCCTCTGGCGTTACGATGGTTCGTATATGTTCCCTGAGCAAACCCGTTACGGCTTCTTCCCCGGTATCATGGCTGGTTGGCAGATCTCAGAAGAAAATTTCTTCAAGAACAATGTCAACTTCGTGAACTATCTGAAATTACGGGCTTCGTACGGACAGATGGGTAATGACCAGATCTACTACGATAATACACTTCAGGAGTACCAGTATTTCTCAACGGCAGGATTTGGTACATATGTAATCAACAATCAGTTACAGAAAACGCTGTTTGAATCTCGTGTGCCTAACCCTAACATTACCTGGGAAGTAGCTAATAACGCAAACATCGGTCTGGAAGGTCAGCTGTTTAATGGAAAAATCAACTTCGAGTTCGAATATTTCTACAACAAGCGGACGAGCATCCTGTGGCGTAAAAATGCATCGGTTCCTCAGACTACGGGTATGAAACTACCTGCTGAGAACATTGGTAAAATGCAGAATACCGGTTTCGAATTTAAAGTAGGTCATAACGGCCAGAAGGGCGATTTCCGTTACAACATCAGCTTCAACGGAGGTTATGCTAAAAACAAAGTCCTTTTCTGGGATGAAGCTCCGGGAGCACCAGCCTGGCAGCGTACGACGGGTAAACCCCTCAATGCCTTCTTGTTCTACGAATACGATGGAGTGTTCAAAGATCAGGCTGATATTGATGCAACCCTTGCTAAAGTCGATTATTCAGCCATTACCAATACCGTACGTCCTGGTGACATGAAATACAAGGATTACGACGGTAATGGAAAGATTAATCCGGATGACCGAGTTCGTGGTAATAAGAATACCATTCCTACCCTGCAAGGTGGTTTGAACGGTTCGTTCTATTACAAAAACTTCGATCTGACGGTGTTATTCCAGTATGCTACGGGTGCTCAGTTGTACGTGAGTACGGGTGAGTCTGGAAGTATTGGTAACTACCTGCTGGACGTGTACCAAAACCGCTGGACCGTGGACAATCCAAGTGACAAACACCCCCGGATTGCCGACCGTAGTAATCAGTACTACTCAAACGATAATACCTACTGGCTGCGTAGCTCGGATTACATCCGTCTGAAAAACCTGGAGTTAGGCTACACCCTGCCTTCGACCCTCAGCAAACAGATTGGCATGAATGCAGTGCGTTTCTATGTAAATGGTCTGAACCTGTTTACGGTAGATAAGCTGAAAGTATATGACCCCGAAGCAGACAATACCACGGGTCAGTACTATCCTCCAGCCCGCATCATCAACACGGGTTTATCGATCACATTCTAAGGCAGCTTCGTTTGGTTGCTGGTGTTCGAATACCAGCAACCAGACCTGAAATGAAATACAAACTATGAGAAAATCAATTCAAAAACTGGGTTTCGTTGCGGTGCTGGCGTTCATGGCTTCCTGTAATGGAGACTTTGTTAATAAACAGCCTCTGGGAGAAGTGGTTTTGTCAGGAGTCTGGCAGGATGGACCACTGGCGGAGGCGTTTGTAACTGAAATTTACAACGGTCTTGGTCAGGGAGGTTTTGATGAGCAGATGCTGGCTTCATTGACTGACGAGGCTCTCTTTACCCACCCCGGTCGGGGCATCAATACCTTTACGGAAGCTCGTTCCAATCCGGCTGACATTGGATGGATCAATAATACCTATGAGTGGGGAGCCATGTACAGCCGCATTCGGGCTTGTAACCTTGCCATCGAAAACCTGACAAAGCCTCAGTTCAACGACGCGACTTTGTCAAGCCGACTGCTGGGAGAAGCCAAGTTTATGCGGGCTTATTACTACCAGCAACTCACGCGGTATTACGGTGGTGTTCCCATCGTTGACCGGGTGTATCAGCTGGGTGAAGCGGATTATACCGTAAAACGGAATACCTATGAAGAATGTATCAACTTCATTACCAAGGATCTTGACGAAGCCGCAGCGGCACTGAAGGGTAAATCCATGTTACCGGGACGGGCGAATGAAGCCGCAGCTCTGGCTCTGAAATCACGGGTATTACTTTATGCTGCTAGTGATCTGCATGACGTTCCTACGGCTAAAGCTAAATCTACAGTCATCGCTGGTTTTTCTAATCCTGAAATCCTGGGTTATACGTCCGGCTCACGGGCAGATCGCTGGAAAAAAGCCAAAGAAGCAGCGAAAGCTGTACTGAACCTGACTTCCTACGGATACGAGCTGAACTTGTCAGCTCCCGTTTCCAAAGAGCAGGGAACGACCAACTACATCAACGTTTCGACTTCTAAAAATGGCGGTGAAAAAGACCTGATTATGGGTCGTTATTTCATTGACCTTAAAGACGAAGGCGGAGCCTGGGTAGGCCGTAACAACGGACCTAACGGTTACCACAACTGGGCGGGTAATACGCCACTCCAGAACTTGGTGGATGACTATGAAATGATGGATGGTAGCAAATTTGACTGGAACGATGCTACCAAAGCAGCTACGCCTTACCAGAATCGTGATCCCCGTTTCTACGGAACGGTGCTTTACGATGGAGCTCCCTGGAAGCCCCGTCCTTCGGATGTAGCGGGTAAAGACCCCAACAACCAGATTCAGACCGGACAATATCAGGTGACCAATGCCAGTGGAGCCGTTGTTTCCGTGGCAGGTTTAGATACCCGTCAAAGTTCGGTAGAAGACTGGAACGGAAGTCGTACGGGTTATTACATGCGTAAGTTCATTGATCCAAACCCAGCGATTGTTGATCAGAATACCCGTCAGCAGATTCCCTGGCCTTTGATCCGTTATACGGAAGCGGTACTTAACTACGCTGAAGCCTGTATTGAACTGGGAGAAGATGCTGAAGCGAAAACGTACCTTAATAAAGTACGTTTCCGGGCCGGTATGCCTGCGATCACCGAAACGGGAAGTGCCCTGCGGGATCGCTATCGCAACGAACGTCGGGTTGAAATGGCCTACGAAGAACAACGCTTCCACGATGCCCGTCGCTGGATGATTGCTCCCAATACGCTCGGTCAGCAGGCTCGCATCATCCAGATTACGGGTACGCTCAAGGCGGGTAAGACGGTAAGTCTCTACAAGTACGATCCTAACAACTATAATTACAAATACCAGGTTACTACCATTGATCCCGGTATTGAGAACCGTAAATGGCTGGACAAAATGTATTTTGTTCCCATCAGTCGGGACGAAATAAACCGGAATAATCAACTGGTTCAAAACCCAGGTTACTAATTTAATAGTAAGGATAAAATACTTTTGCAAAATAATCTACGTCTGCGAAGGCGTAGATTATTTTTGTAAAATAGGCCAGGCATTGTTCTTAGCCATGCGAACACCTGTTTTTTCGCGTATCCCCCAAAATTGAAACTTTCCATGAATCGCTTTTTACCCCTGAGCCTTCTGGTTCTTATTCTGGCTTGTCAGGAAAAGGACAAAAAGGAAGCTCTTCCTGCCGACACGGGTCCATCTCTTTTTAAAGAACTCTCTACGGATCAGACGCACATCGACTTTAGTAATACCTTATCTGAAGGATTGAATACTAATATTTTGATGTATGAATACTTCTACAACGGTGGGGGGGTAGCCGTTGGTGATCTGAATAATGACGGTCGGGATGACTTGTACTTCACGGCTAATATGACTCCCAACAAACTGTACCTGAATCAGGGCAATTTACAGTTTAAAGATATTACGGATGCTTCGGGAGCCGCCGGCCGGCCCGGTCCCTGGAAAACGGGCGTGAGCATGGCTGATGTGAATGGCGACGGCAAGCTCGATATCTACGTGTGTTACTCAGGGAATGTATCACCTGAGAACCGCACCAATCAGCTTTTCATTAATCAGGGTGTGGATGAGCAGGGAATCCCGCAGTTCAAAGAACTGGCTCGCGAGTATGGGCTTGACCAGCCCGCTTATAGTACGCAGGGAGCTTTTTTCGATTATGATAAAGACGGTGATCTGGACCTGTTTTTACTAAATCATAATCCTAAATCTTTGCCCGTTCTAGATGAGGCTTCCACGAAAGAAATTCTTAAAAAGGAAGATCCCAGCGTTGGTTCCAGGTTGTTTGAGAACACCGGCAATCACTTCAGAGACGTAACGGCAAAGGCGGGCATCCAGAGTGCGTCCCTGTCGTATGGACTTGGAATCGGAATTTCAGATATTAATGGTGACGGCTGGCCGGATCTTTACATTGGTAATGACTATGCCATCCCGGATTTTCTATACATCAACAATCAGGACGGAACTTTTCGCAATCAACTTCAGAGCTACGTACGGCATACGTCCCAATTCTCTATGGGTAACGATATCGCCGATATCAATAACGACGCCCTTCCTGACATCTTTACGCTGGATATGTTACCCGAAGACAATCGCAGGCAAAAACTGTTGATGAGTGCGGATAACTATGAAAAGTTTGAACTCAATCTGCGTTCGGGGTTCTATTACCAGTACATGCGAAACATGCTTCAGGTTAATAATGGAGATGGGAGTTTCAGCGAAGTCGGACAACTCGCGGGTATTTCCAACACCGACTGGAGCTGGGCTGCTTTGTTTGCGGATTATGATAACGACGGCTGGAAAGATCTCTTCATTTCCAACGGCTATCTACGGGACTACACCAACATGGATTTCCTGAAATACATGGGTGATTTTATGAAAAATCGCCAGGGTAATATTCACCGGCAGGATGTACTGACGCTGGTGCAGCAGATTCCGTCGTCTAATGTAACTAACTATCTGTTCAGAAATAATGGCAACATGACCTTTAGCAACGTCAGTTCGGCCTGGGGCATCAATCAACCCCTTAATAGCAACGGAGCAGCGTATTCAGATCTGGACAACGACGGCGATCTGGACTTAATCGTCAATAATATTAACCATGCCGCCAGTGTGTACGAAAACCAGTCGAATCGGAAGAATCATTATCTGAATCTGAAACTCGAAGGCAAGGCGGGTAATACCCAGGGAATTGGAGCCAAGGTAACCATTTCAGTAAACGGGCAACGGCAGTTTATGGAACAAATGCCTACCCGTGGGTATCAATCGAGCGTGTCGTCTGTGCTACACTTTGGATTAAAGTCAACTACTCAGATTGATTCCCTGACGATTACCTGGCTGGATGGTTCACAGGAAACGAAAACGGCGGTCAAAGCGGATCAGTTACTGACACTTAAACAATCTGAAGCCTCGGCGGGCAAGAAGCCTGGAACGAATGAATCCCCCTGGTATCATGTCGTTAAGGCTCCTGTATCAGTTCAGACCACGACCAATTCCTTGAACGATTTTAAACGACAACCTCTACTGGTTAACCCGCTGTCGTTCACGGGGCCGTGTATGGCGAAAGCGGATGTGAATGGGGACGGCTTGGAAGATGTATTCGTAGGCGGCAGTCATGGAAAAGCAGGGGAGTTATTCCTCCAGCAAAAAGGAGGAAATTTCACTCGTAAACAGAGCTTCCAGACTTCCAGCGAAGACGCTGATGCCTTATTTGTCGATGTTAACAAGGATAACTTCCCGGATTTATACGTGGTAAGTGGCGGTTACGGTGACCTCATGCCCGACGATGCCCGTCTGTCGGATCATTTGTATCTGAACGATGGTAAAGGAAATTTTACCCTGAGTAAAGGAGCCTTACCCGCGATGGTTGCCAGCAAAAGTTGCGTTCGGGCTGCCGATGTGAACGGGGATGGAGCCATGGATTTGTTTGTGGGAGCAAGAGTGATTCCCGGACGCTATCCGGAGACCCCCCCGAGCTTCCTGCTCATCAACGACGGCAAAGGACATTTCAGTGATCAGACGGCAAAGCTGGCCCCGGCTTTGGCTCGTATAGGGATGGTAAGTGACGCAGCCTGGCTGGATTTAAATCAGGACAAGAAACCGGATTTGATAGTAGTGGGAGAGTGGATGCCTGTTACGGCCTTGGTAAACGGAGGAAATACCTGGACGGATCAGACGAGTAAATACTTCCCAAAATCTTACCGGGGTTGGTGGAATAAACTGATGGTAGACGATATAAACGGCGATGGACGAATGGACCTGCTGGCGGGTAACCAGGGTCTGAATACCCAATGTAAAGTCTCTGATCGGGAACCTGCGGAGCTGGTGTACAAGGATTTCGACGATAACGGTTCAGTAGATCCTATTCTTAGTTTTTACATTCAGGGAAAAAGTTATCCCTATGTATCCCGGGATGAATTACTGGATCAGATGAGCATCATGCGAACGCGATTCCCGGATTATAAAAGTTACGCCGAAGCCACCCTGACGGATATTTTCACTCCGGAAGAATTACAGGGTAGTACGAAGTTATCGGCCAATACCCTGCAAACGACGCTGTGGCTACAAACACCTAAAGGAACCTTTCAGGAACAGACCTTACCCGTGCAGGCTCAGATGGCTCCGGTCTTTACCGTGACCAGCCTCGACTTTGATCAGGATGGTAAAAAGGATCTGCTTCTTTGCGGAAATGTGAATAAAGCCCGGCTCCGTTTCGGGAATTGCAATGCCAATTATGGAGTGTTATTGAAAGGGGACGGGAAAGGACAATTTCAGTACATTCCTCAACGCAAATCCGGCTTTCTTTTACGCGGTGATGTACGAAGCGTATTACCCTTAGGAAATCGTTTGCTGTTCGGAATCAATCAAAAACCTCTGGAAGCGTATCAACTTCGGTAGCCATGAAAAAATACAGTCTTCTTATACTTCTGCTGAGTGTATTGGGTTGTTCTACCCCAAAACAGCCCGCCCTTTCACCCGACGCATTGACCGGCGTTTTGAATGAGATGACGGAGATCATGATTCACGACGTGACGAATCCACCACTGGCGGCCCGCTTTTTCTCGTATGCCTGTTTATCGGGCTACGAGGTTATGGCTCAGCATGACTCCTCCATTCGCAGCATGCACGGGGTATTGAACGGTTTTCCCAAAATTGAGCAACCGCAGGGATTGGAATCGCACTCGGCTTCTCTGGCGGCAGTTCTGGCCGTCATGGAAACTGCCAGGAAAATGCAGCCTTCCGGGAGTCGCATGGCGGCTTATGAAAAGCACTTTCTGGATTCCTGCAAAACCATCGGGTTTTCGGAGGTAACGCTGGACCATTCGCAAAAATATGCCGAGCAGATTAGTCAGCAGTTACTCAAATACGCGAAGAAGGATCGTTACAATCGGATCAGTAATTATCCCCGCTATCAGGCCACGACTCAGGAAGGGAACTGGTATCCCACACCGCCGGGTTACTTTTCGCCCGTGGAGCCTTATTTTGCTACGGTTCGTTCGTTTACCCTCGATACCTGTTCACAGTTTAAACCAGCTCCCCCGGTTGCTTTTTCGAAGGATAAAAACTCCGAATTTTATAAGCTGATGCTTATTAACGTGGAGGAAAAACTACCGGACGATCACAAGGAAATTGCCGCTTTCTGGGATTGTAATCCTTTTGCTCTGGAGGATAATGGTCACCTCATGGTGGGTATGAAGAAAATCTCTCCAGGAGCTCACTGGCTGGGTATTACGGGCATTGCCTGCAAGAAGGCAGGTCTGAACCTGGCCCAGACGTTTAAAATGAATACCATCGTTTCCATCACCCTGATGGACGGGTTTATCTGCTGCTGGGACGAAAAATACCGCAGTAACCGCATTCGTCCCGAGACGGCCATTCGGCAATTGGTTGACCCGAACTGGCGTCCTTTTCTGCAAACCCCACCCTTTCCGGAATACCTCAGCGGGCATTCTACAATCTCGACGGCAGTGGCTACTGTATTAACGCATTATCTGGGCGATAACTTCGCCTATACCGATACCGTCGAAGAGCCTTTCGGACTCAAAGCCCGTTCATTCAAGTCGTTCATGCAGGCCGCCGATGAAGCCGGAATGTCGCGGTTATACGGAGGCATTCACTTCATGGATGCCATTACGAATGGTCGCACGCAGGGCGAAAAAGTAGGAGCCTGGGTGATTCAGAAACTGGAAGGAAATGCCTCGCCAGCGATCGCAGCAGTCAAAAACTGATTACGGGTTGAAGGCACCGAAATGCCAGAGAATACCGGAAGGATCGTGAAGAAAACATTCGCTGCCCCAGTCATTTACCCGGATGGGAAGTAACCGAACACCGGGATATTTCTGGGGCAGTTCCAGACTTACCAATTCTTCATAGTACAACTTCACGTCAGCTACTTCGACGAATAGCATGGTGTTGTCAACCCATTCCTGAACGTAGTAATGCTGAAGGTAAAAGCCCAGCCCGCTGATGCGGAACAAAGACATTTCCGGGGAAATAATAGACTCTTCAAAACCCAGATCCTGATAAAACCGACGCGAAAGTTCGAAGTCTTTGGCTCCGATGAACGGCCGGATGGAAACTGCTTTCTGTTGCATATAATAAATAGAGATATTTGTTTGAATGAGCAATCTATAAAATAGTATTAGGGACATGGATGATATTGTAAAATAATATACCTTGAAAGTAATTTTGACAAACTTTCCATTGGAACTCATCTATGAAAAAAATCCTATTCTTCTGCCTGGTTCCCGGTGCACTTTGGGCCCAAAATACCCTCATTCACTGCGGCACGCTGATCGACGGGGTTGCCAGCGAGGCCAAAAGCCAGATGACCCTGATCATTGATAAAAATAAAATCATTGGTATCGAAAAAGGATATAAATCGGCCAAAGCGGGAGAGAAGGTAATTGATCTGAAAAATAAGACCGTCATGCCGGGACTGATCGACTGCCACGTTCATCTGGAGTCGGAAACACGTCGGGGAGGAGCCATTGACCGATTTACGTTAAATCCCGCAGACATTGCGTTTGAGTCTACCCGAAATGCTAAAAATACCTTACTGGCCGGTTTTACGACCGTGCGGGATCTGGGCGGGAGTGGCGTTAACGTAGCCCTGCGAAATGCCATTAATAAAGGACTGGTCGTGGGTCCACGAATCTATACGTCCGGAAAATCCATTGCCACGACGGGTGGTCACGCTGACCCCACCAATGCGTACCGAAAAGATTTGATGGGGGACCCCGGCCCACTGGAAGGGGTTGTGAACTCGAAAGAAGAGGCCCGGAAAGCCGTTCGTCAGCGGTATAAAGACGGAGCCGACCTCATTAAAATTACCGCTACCGGCGGAGTGTTGAGTCTGGCTTCCAATTCACAGAATCCGCAATTTACCGAAGATGAGATTCGGGGCATTGTGGAAACGGCTCAGGATTATGGCTTTACCGTAGCTGCCCACGCTCACGGAGCCGAAGGCATGAAGCGGGCCATCCGGGCGGGGGTTACCAGCGTCGAGCATGGCACGTACATGGACGATGAGGCCATCGCTCTGTTCAAAAAACACGGGACCTATCTGGTGCCCACCATTCTGGCGGGCAAAACCGTAGCCGATTCGGCGAGAATCATGGGGTATTACACGCTGGTTCAGGCCCGAAAAGCTCTGGAAGTAGGTCCTAAAATTCAGAGTATGTTCGCCAAAGCGTATAAAGAAGGCGTGAAGATCGCCTTTGGTACGGACTCCGGCGTGTCCATTCACGGTGTAAATGCCAAAGAATTTGAATACATGGTAGAGGCCGGAATGCCCGCCATGGAGGCCATCAAAGCAGCAACGGCCAGGGCTTCGGACTTACTGCGAATCAAAGATCAAATCGGAACCATCGAAACCGGAAAAATGGCGGATATCGTAGCGACTTCTGAAAATCCTTTGCAGGATATTAAGACGATGATGAAGGTGAAGTTTGTGATGAAGGATGGGGTGGTGTATAAGAATGAGTAGGTAAAAATCGCTCTGTCATCTCAAGCGTAGCGAAGAAACGTACTGCTTATACGTGAAATCTTTTAACCGATAAGATGTACCATAGCGTATCTCAGGTAAAAAGACAGAAGTATCTTCGCTACGCTTATTATATAAAATAAAAGATCAGTTACTCCGGAATCTTCTCCACTAAAATTTCCTTACCCGTCCGATCGTAATAAATGCAGGTCATATCGTGTAAAGAGACGATCCACTTTTCAATCCCGGTTTCGGCACAGTGCTGACAAAACGTGTAATAATCCGTTTCGCCCCGCTGGTGAGATTTGAGATAGTTGGTGAACTGCTCAGATTGGCTCTCTAAGGCAATGGTTAATTCTTTGTATTGAGGCTGAGAAGAAATCTGGTAATGGTTTTCGCCGAAATACTCGGTATGGCTGTCTTTTACCCAGGTGTCAAAGGCTGTTACGCCCAGGGCTTTGATTTCCTGAATGTACCGGGGAAAGTCAGCTCCGGATTTTACTTTTTCGTGAGCCTGTTTAATCTGTTCTACGGTAAACATGGGGAGGGAATTAGCAGGTTAACATAAAATAGGGCAATTACTTAATGCATCTTTACTATAACAAAATACTGGTATTATTCAGAAAAATATTCACTATATCAAAGAATGCATACTGGCCCTGCCAATTCATAGGTAGGATATTGGGAAATGAATCACGTATTAATTGTAGGAAGTTGAATCTGTAAGTTCATTTAAAAACCTTTCCCACAAGAGACTATACTCAAAATAGGCAGGCGTTGCGAATGATTGCAAAGGTTTTAAATGTTCAGGAAGATTATTAGACTTAAAAAGATAAGCAAGCTGAGGTTTAGGGCCGTGGAAATGCAAAATCTGAACTTGCTCTGATTTCCCCCAATATGGTTTCCAGTTAAATTCTAAAGCTAATTTATCCCACTGGTACGTTTTAAATAAATTATTACTAAAATATCGTTGGTATGCACTCTGATCCCAAGTAGGATTAAATCTAAACCTTTTATTTAATATCTTTCCCACTAAACTTCTGTGTTCATTATAATTAGGTATGAAGCTCTCTATTTTAGTTTTTACAAATCTTCTGAATTTTCGATCGTGTTTTCTTAAATTTTTAACATTCATAACCATCACGCCAGAATTCATCGCAAAATAGTCATTTTCTGTACTTTCTGGAGCAACTGCAAAATATTTTGGTGTTATAGCGGATAAACTATTAGAAACGTCGTTTAAAAATAACACATCGCAGTCTGTATAAAGTACGAATTCATCATCGTATCCTAACTCTTCCATGATTCTGGGTATTTCTACTCTCAAAAATGCTCCACCTCCAATTTCAAGATAATTAGGGTTTGTACGATTCGCAATTTTTTGTAAAACTTCAAATAAGTAACTTCTTCTTCTAATGAGAGTTACGCCTATTCCTTCTAGCCAAGCTGTTAATTCATTAAGCTCTCCATCGTATAAACAGAAAAGCTCTAAGCTAGTATTTTTCACTGCTGTATATACTGATACTCTAAGTAATTGCCCGTAAGCATAGGCAGGATCACTACTTTCCTTATAAGCAAAGAAGCATTTCATAATTTATATTATTTAAATGTATTATAGATGAAGGCTTATATCTGCCTTAGAAATTAAGGAAAAGAATAAGTAGATAATTGCTGCATGCAAGTGAATATAAATGAATTAATTAGTGTTCTTTAATTACTATATAGATATTGCTATAAATTGGTTATCAACCTGAAATGAAATGTTTAAACTTATTTTACTACTTTATGAAATAGATATAAGATGATTACAGTGGAGCAGGTAATGAAGTAATCTATAAAAGGGTGGAAAATCAGTAATGTAGTTATTCCCATTTTTGGAGGATAGACAAGAATTAGGATGAAAGATTTACTCCCAACTCCAGGTTTTCAGCTTTCTTCCGCTGAAAAATGAGTTGAAACCACCAACTTGCTACTTTTTCTTTCGAAGACTCATTTCTAAACATTTCTTTGATGATACGCTCTTGTCTGCTTAGCCTGCTGGGCCTGTCGATGCTGTCGGCAACTGCTCAGGAGGTAACCAAAGTAGCCGAACCCGTCGAGTGGGTAAATACGCTCATGGGAACCCAGTCCAAGCATAGCCTCTCTACTGGTAATACCTATCCGGCCATTGCCCTGCCCTGGGGAATGAACTTCTGGATGCCTCAAACGGGCAAAATGGGAGATGGCTGGGCGTACACGTACGATTCGGATAAAATTCGCGGGTTCAAACAAACCCACCAGCCCAGTCCCTGGATTAACGATTACGGTCAGTTTGCCATCATGCCCACTACGGGTAAGCTTCGTTTCGACCAGGACGAGCGGGCCAGCTGGTTTTCGCATAAATCGGAAGTCGCCAAGCCTTATTATTACAAAGTGTATCTGGCGGATCACGACGTAACCACCGAAATTGCTCCTACCGAGCGGGCGGCGGCTTTGCAATTTACCTTCCCGGACAGCAAAGAATCCCGCGTGGTGATTGATGCTCTGGACAAAGGCTCGTTCGTGAAGATCATTGCTGAAGAGAATAAAATTGTAGGGTACACCACCAAAAACAGCGGTGGGGTTCCTTCCAATTTCAAGAACTACTTTGTGATCCAGTTTGATCGCCCCTTTGCCAATTCAATGGTCTGGAGCGGCAAAGATGCCGTACCCAACAAGATGCAGGTGCAGGATAATCACGTAGGGGCCGTCGTTGGATTTGTTACCAGAAAAGGCGAGAAAGTCTATGCCCGTGTAGCTTCTTCGTTCATCAGTGCAGAACAGGCCGAGCTAAACCTGAAGGAAATCGGTAAGGATGACTTTGCTACGGTGAAAGAAAAAGCCCGTAAAATCTGGAATAAGGAGTTAGGACGGCTGAATGTAGAAGGCGGTTCGGTAGACCAGACCCGGACGTTCTACTCCTGTCTGTACCGTTCGATGCTCTTTCCCCGCAAGTTTTATGAGCTGGATGCGTCGGGTAAGGTCATGCACTACAGTCCTTACAATGGACAGGTATTACCCGGTTATATGTTTACGGATAACGGTTTCTGGGATACGTTCCGGGCCCAGTTTCCTTTCTTTAACCTGATGTACCCCAGCATGAATGCTCACATCATGGAAGGTCTGGCGAACGCCTATAAAGAAAGCGGGTTCTTACCCGAATGGGCCAGCCCCGGTCACCGCGACTGTATGATCGGCTCGAACTCGGCTTCTTTGATTGCCGATGCTTACCTGAAAGGTGCTCGTGGCTTTGATATTAATACGCTTTACGAAGGAATCCTGAAAAATACGCAGAATGAAGGTCCCTTGAGTTCCGTGGGTCGGAAAGGTGTGAAGTATTATAACGAGTTGGGTTACGTTCCCTATGACGTAAAAATCAACGAAAACGCGGCCCGGACACTGGAATATGCTTATGACGACTGGACGATTCATCAATTAGCGATCGCTCTGAAACGTCCGCAGGCGGAAATTGATCTGTTTGCCAAACGCAGTCAGAACTACCGCAACCTGTTTGATCCTGAAACCAAGCTGATGCGGGGTAAGAATAAAGACGGGAAATTCCAGTCGCCCTTCAATCCTTTCAAATGGGGGGATGCCTTCACCGAAGGCAACAGCTGGCATTATACCTGGTCCGTTTTCCATGACGTACAGGGACTGGCTGATTTGATGGGTGGTAAAAAAGAATTCGTAAAAATGCTGGATTCCGTCTTCGTCGTTCCTCCCGTTTTTGACGATTCGTATTACGGTGGGGTTATTCACGAAATCCGCGAAATGCAGATCATGAACATGGGTAACTACGCTCACGGCAACCAGCCCATTCAGCACATGATTTACCTGTATAACTACGCCGGTGAACCCTGGAAAGCTCAGTACTGGCTGCGGGAAGTGATGGAGCGAATGTACAAGCCTACACCGGATGGTTACTGCGGTGATGAAGATAACGGGCAGACTTCGGCCTGGTACGTGTTCTCGGCCATGGGATTCTATCCCGTTTGCCCCGGAACGGATCAGTACGTATTAGGAACACCTTTGTTCAAGAAAACTACGGTTGAGCTGGAAAACGGCAAGAAAGTAGTGATTTCAGCGAGTAATAATAATGAGGATAACCGTTACGTACAATCCTTGAATGTAAACGGAAAAGCCTCCTCGAAAAACTGGCTGAGCCATCAGGAACTAATGAAGGGAGCGACTATTAACTTCCAGATGTCCGCCAAGCCCAACAAGCAACGCGGCACGACTGATGCCGATGCACCTTACTCGTTCTCCGCGGCTAAGAAGTAGTGGTTGGTTGTTCGTTAAGCGTTGTTAGCAGAAATTAACCACAGAATCAAGCAATAAGTCAATTGAACTATGCTTGATTCTGTGGTTAATTTTTGCCAGAAAAATAGTACATTGCATTAAACGTTAGATACTTATGCAAACTTTGATGATTGAAGTTCGTAATGATAAAGCAATGGCTTTGCTACGCGATTTGGAGAATTTAGATCTAATAAAAGTTATTGAAGGAGATCATGTAAAGGTCAATCAGGAAAATAAAGCAGATCATGAGGTTTCTGAATTAAAGCTTTCCCAAAAGCTAAGGGGTAGTATCACTTTAGTAGAAGGTGAACAATTGCAGCGGGACATTCAGGAAGGAAGAGAAGAATGGAACCGAAATTCTTAATAGATACAAATGTTATTATCGATTACTTAGCTGGAAAACTTCCAGCTGAGGGCTTAGATTTTATAGATAAAGTAATTGAAGGTATTCCTGTAATTTCGATAATTAATAAAGTTGAATTGCTGGGTCATAATCATCCCAGTCTTCATCAATGTAAATTGTTCGTGGGCGTTTGCCACATTTTAGAGTTAACAGAACAGGTAGTCGATATAACCATTACCATTCGTAAATCAAGAAAAATAAAAATTCCTGATGCTATTGTAGCGGCCACAGCCCTTGTTTATGATTTAATAGTAATTACGCACAATGTGTCAGATTTTGAAGGGATAGCTAAGCTTTCTATAATAGATCCTTATCAGTTAAAAGATATTGACAGGATTTAAGTATAAATCTCAAACCCTGTCAAACAAAAATCAAACGCTCAAACACCTGTTAATCCTCCGCTTTTTCCCGGCCATCCGCCATGCGGACGATTTTAGGGGAAAACTTCGCCAGTACACTTACCAGATCGGTCTGAGCAACCATGACGTGTTCCAGATTTTTGTAAGCCATGGGAGCTTCATCCAGATCGGCTCCAATGAGCGTAACGCCTGCCTCTTCCAAAGCTTTCTTGACGTCAGACTTTTGAATCGTCTGGATGGCTTTGGTTCTTGACATGAGTCGCCCTGCTCCGTGTGATGCTGATTGCAGCGAAGCGTCTAATCCTTTGCCACGAACAACGTAACCGGGCTGGGTCATCGAACCGGGAATGATTCCCAAATCTTTTTCACCCGCAGGCGTAGCTCCTTTGCGATGGACAATCACTTCCCGACCATCGGCCAGCGTTTCTTTCCAGGCAAAATTGTGGTGATTTTCCACCATTACCAAAGGTGACTGATTCAAAGCCCGAGCCATTTTATTATGGATTTCGTGGTGATTAGCCGAAGCATAATCGCCCGCCAGATTCATGGCAATCCAGTATTCCTGCCCTTCTTCGGAGTCTAAATCCAGCCAGGCCAGGTGCTGGGCTTCTTTCGGAAGCTTGGTCTTCTGCATGGCCAGTTTGGAGTAATGATTGGCGATGTTGCCACCAAAACCCCGTGAGCCTGAGTGAGAAAGTAACGCCAGGTATTTTCCAGCGGGAACTAACTCGTCGGAAAGTACTTCCAGCTCACCCCATTCCACAAAGTGGTTTCCTGTACCAGAAGTACCTAACTGACGATAGGCCTTATCTCTTAACTCCCGAATAGGCTTGGTCGCCGACCATTCAGGCTTTTCAAAAAGCGTATCATCAAACTTCTTGCGTGATTCGCTGCCCATGCCAAAGTGCGTATGCTCGTTTAAAAGCGATTTCAGCAAATGGGTTTCGTTCTGAATCATGGAGGCGGGTAAGTCGAACACACTCAGACACATCCGGCAGGCAATATCCACACCCACGGCGTAAGGAATCACGGTATTGGCCGTCGTAGCCAGCACGCCGCCGATGGGCAGGCCATACCCCTGGTGGGCATCGGGCATTAAAGCTCCGGCTTCTGCAATGGGTAACTGCATGGCCGTTTTCATTTGCCGGATTGCTCCTTCTTCGATATACTCCGCTCCGTACACCTGGTAGGGCAGAGGTTCTTCCCGCAGGATAAACTCACGCGTGGACTGACCAGGGCGGACGGGTAACTCATACACGGGCGTGCGAGCGGCTTCTACCGCCAGAATTTCCCGGCCATAATCCGTCAGCGTTACGGGTATCCCGGCGTCTGCCATCTTTTTAACGGCCAGACCGAGGTTGGTTAATTTATTTTTAGAATACGCAAACTTCTTTGGATTATCGAGTAACTGGGCAAAAAGGGTTATGACTTTATCTTTAGGATAAACGCCATTGGAAATCAGACCATTCGATACCCGCAGAAACTGTTTCTGTAATTCGGGAGATTCAATGCCCAGGGCCAGTAACTCGTCCTGAGTAATAAGGGTTTCCATATGAATTTGAGTTGGACATACAACAAAAAAAGCCCGGAACACGCGGTTCCGGGCTATATAGGGATACTTAGGCCTAAGTCATCCTTGAGTGCTATCTCATTCGCCCGGAACCATCACGATCCTTCCGTCCAAAATCCGATGCCGGATTTTGACGTAAGCTCATCTCTTGACGGTATGCTGGGGCGAAGTTTTGCATTGCGGGTGCAAAGATTATATTTTTTATTCAATTCCAAATTGCTACTTCTCTGATTTTTATGAGTTAATGAAATGTTAACAACTCTCGGGGTTCCCGCACAAATGCTATTTTTGTTACATGTCCAGTCGTACGCTTCGCATTTTCACGGTTTCATCCATCCTGCTGTTGCTGGGACTGGCTCTGGTGCAGTTTTACTGGTTCCGGCAGGCGTACCAGCTGGAAGATCGCGACTTTGATCAGCGGGTTACTTCGGCTTTGCGGGTGGTATGCCGGCGAATGATCGATTATAACAATCGTCCCAATACCCTTCCTTTAAAGCCCGTTGAACGCGTATCCGCAAATTACTATACCGTCCAGATCAACGATCAGATGGATCCGTCGGCACTGGAAGTTTTCCTGCAACAGGAATTTTCCCGGCGGGACCTTAAAGCCAATTTTGAATATGGGATTTACGATTGCGAGCAGCGGCAGATTCAGTACGGCGGGCTGATTTGTCACACAGCAGACTGCGATGACCGGAAAGCTGTTAAAACCTCTTTTCCTAAAGTAGCGGGGCAGAATTATTACTTCGGCGTTTATTTTCCGGAAAAGCGTACTTATGTTTTTGAACAACTGAAGTTATGGACCATTTCTTCGGTGGGGATTCTGCTGGTTATCGCGTTTTTTAGCTATGCTTTGTACGTCATTTTTAAACAAAAACGTTTGTCAGAGCTTCAGACGGATTTTGTCAATAACCTTACCCACGAATTCAAAACGCCCTTATCGACGATCCTGATTTCCACGGACGTGCTCAGTAAACCCAACCAGCCTGCCGAGCGACTGGCTAACTACGCCGGAATTATCCGAAAAGAAGCGTTACGACTCAAACAACAGGTAGATACCGTGCTGCAAACGGCTCAGAACCCCAGGCAGAAACTAAACCTGGAAACGCTCGACGTACATGAAGTTATCCGGGATCTACTGGAGCGTTTTCAACCCCGCATTCAGGAAGAACATATTCAGATTTCGCTGGAGTTAATGGCTCCGTCGCCGCTCATTCAGGCGGACTCCATGCATTTGACGAATACCTTATATAACCTGCTGGACAATGCCATTAAATATTCCAGACAGTGTCCCCTCATCCGGATTCGTACGCAGGTAGTGAATCAGCGACTGACGATTGAAATCCAGGACGAGGGGATCGGCATTCCGCAGGAGCATCAGAGCCGGATTTTTCATAAATTTTTCAGAGTACCCACGGGAAATGTCCATAATGTCAAAGGGTTTGGACTGGGACTTTATTACGTAAAAGCCATGACTGAGGCCATGGGCGGGCAGGTAACCATGAGCAGTGAAGAGAACCGAGGCAGTTGTTTTCAGCTGGCTTACCCTGCTATGAATACACGATGACTTTAATACCGATGTATGATTGACATACTATTAGTGGAAGACGATGAAACGCTGGGTTTTGTGGTAGAGGATAATCTTCTTCAGGAAGGCTACGGAGTGACCCGGGAAAAAGATGGAAAACGGGGTTGGGAGGCGTTTAATCAAAAGAGTTATGATGTCTGCTTGCTGGACGTTATGTTGCCGGAAATGGATGGCTTTAGCCTGGCCGAGAAAATTCGATCGAGTGGAAGTCAGGTGCCGGTTATTTTTCTAACCGCCAAGTCCTTACCGGAAGACCGGATTCGGGGTTTCAAACTGGGAGGGGATGATTATCTAACCAAACCCTTCAGCATGGAAGAGTTGATCCTTCGCATTGAAGCCATCCTGCGGCGAATGGATAAAAAGACCGTTTCCGCTCTTCAGGAGCTTTCTCTGGGAAATTATCAGCTGGATTTGAAAAATCAGCGACTCACCTACGGAGCTACCTTCATTGATTTGACCACCCGGGAAGCGGGCTTACTTCGCATGCTGGCCGAGCGGCCTAACGAGATTGTTCCCCGCGAGGAAATCCTGAGTCGGTTGTGGGGGAAAAATGATTACTTCCTCGGCCGCAGTCTTGACGTCTTCATCAGTCGCCTCCGCAAGTACCTGAGTCAGGACCCAAACCTACGCCTGGTAAGTGTACACGGCGTGGGTTTTCGTTTAGAGTTTTGAGTGTAGGGTTTTGAGTTTGTTTTGAGTTAAAAGTATCCTCTTTTCAACGAAGAGAAATCAGAGTTAAAATAATTAACCCCTAACTCAAAACCCCAAGACTCAAAACCCTAAACCCAAAACTCAAAACTTATATGCTAAATCCAGAAAGAAGCAGTTATTCTTGATCGACAAATCGCGGCCCCGGTAAATGTTCAGTAATCCCCGCTGGTAACTAAGCCCAAAGACCAGAGCATCACTTCCCGACAGGGCATACTCCCCGCCACCCGCCAGCAGCAGATTGAAATCACCAAAGCCAAAAGCCCGGGTTCTGTCCTGCGACTCATTATAAATGTATAAAGCATTAATAGGAGCATTGATAGGCTTTTCAGCCAGCTTAATGTCTGCTACCCCACCAAATTGCATGAAAAGCCGCATGCGGTCGGCGACCTCATTCGTTAGTAATTTGAAGGTTAAGGGAATCTGCAGATACTGCAGGTTATACAAGGAAGAAGTGGCCGAGCCCGGTGGAGTCAGGTCTTTTAGGAAACTGGATGAATTCCTTACATTCACGCCCTTCACGGTATACCATAAGCCCGTACTGAAGGCGTATTTCTCAGAAAAGAAAATATCCGCAATAGGTCCCAGACTCATCCGGACGACCGCTCCGTTACTATCAAAAGAGTTATAAATTCCCCGACTTTCCATGCGGCTTCCGCTAATGAAAGGAGACAGTTTAAAGCCCATCTGAACGCCAACGGGACGATAGCGAACCATACCTCTGGAAGGGGGATAGGTTTCATTCACTTTTCGGTATTGAGCGGAGGCTGAAAACGAAAGAATAAAGAAAAGGCCCAACAGGCCATTTTTTTGACTAATTTTGCACGATTTTTTGAAGAACGTTTTCATGAGAAAAATTTTGATTATCAGCTTGTTAGCTGGAATCTTCGGTAGTTTTGTTGCCTGCGATCAAGTAAAAGAGTCCGATCAATATACGGTAAAAAGCTTCCCCGAAGCCGAGGCGATTCAAATTCAGTTGTCCGTGGAACGGCTGGACTCTTCGCTATTCGCCTGTACAACACCGCAGCAATTCAGGCTCTGGGTTGATTCGCACGCCGCGTTTGTCAACAATTACTTCCTGAAAAATGGACTCCAGGATTCAACGCAGGTGCTAACAGAACTATACCGGAGAGTGAATGAGCCAAGCCTTCGGGAATTCTACAACCAAACACGGACCAGCTTCGGCAATTTTGATACGCTACGGTCGGAATTCATGACAGCCTTCAAAAATATCAAAGCTTATGACTCCAGTTTCAAGGTACCTCGCATTCAGTTGGCATTTTCAGGTTTTCTGGGCTCTGATCTGATCGTTAGCGATAGTGTAATCGTCATTGGTCTGGATTACTTTCTCGGTCCGAAAGCTAAATTTCGGCCTGATGTGTACGGCTATCAAATGTGGCGGTATAATCCCAAAGCTCTGGTGCCTCAGATTCTCTTTGTTATCTCCGAACAATATGCCAAGAACAATCCGCAGGATCAGACCATGTTGTCCGAAATGATTAACTACGGAAAAGGGTATGTGTTTGCTCAAACCATGTTGCCTCAAACGCCCGATAGTTTGCTGATTGGCTATACCGGTCAACAGCTAGAGGAAACGAAGATTGCTCAGGATTTAGTATGGGGGCATTTTATTGACAATAAGCTTCTCTATGAGACGAATCCCAATAAAAGAGTAAAGTATCTCGGTGACCGTCCGCAAACACCCGAGATTGGTCCTCGTTGTCCGGGCAGTATTGGTCGCTGGCTGGGCTGGCAGATTGTTCGGTATTATGAAATGAATAACCCAGATATTAGTCTTCAGGAGATCATGAAAAATCAGGATGCCCGGCAGATTCTGGAAGCCTCTAAATACCGGGGGCAGGCGGAACAATAAATGTTTTTTTTCACTTAAAGCTTAAGACTCAAACGTCGTCGGCTCCTGCTTATGTTTTTACTTTTTGCTTTTGCTTTTGTCGTATTACTCGGACTCGGCGGAATCATTTTTCTAATAATCACCCTTTCTCAGGGAGAATCCATACGGGAAGGCCGCCTGAAAAAACTCGTTACCGAGCGACCTTCCATGGACGAAAAGACCTTTATTGAATCCCTGGTTCATAAAGGATACGAGGAATCTCTGGTTAAAAAACTGTATTCGGAATTAGGCTGGTACCTTTCGGAGCAACCCCAGTTTGGACTCCACCCTTCGGACAATGCCGAAAAGGATTACTGGATTCCCAAAGAAAACATTACGGATTTAGTCGAACGGCTCTACGCACAGGCTCAGGGCCGTCGGCCTCTGCTGGCGGATTGGGCGGCCTGGGACCAGCGAACGAGCAAAGCCCCCGTGGCCGTTTTAGAAAATATGCTCCGCTTCGCCACCAATAAGTAGCAAGAGTGGGATGAAGTAAGGATGAATGAACGCCCGGATCCCAAACTCAAAATTTAAAACGCATTTATGGCTAAACGTCAAAGCTCCTTTGGTCAGGAACCATCACCCGAAGACAAAAAGAAAGTCAGTCGGGAGGGGCTTAACAAAGCATTACACATTTTTCGGTTCGTAAAACCATACCGGGGCCTTTTTCTGATTGGTCTGGTCTTTCTGGCTCTTTCCCAGTTAACCATGATGTCTTTCCCTTTACTGATTCGTGAAATCGTAGCGGTATTGGAGAAAAAATCCCAGTTTACCCTTAATCAGGTTCTGCTGGCTTTGTTTGCCGTTCTGGTAGGTCAGGCTATCTTTTCCTTTGCCCGGATTTATTACTTCACCCGGGTCAGTGAGCGGTCTATGGCCGATGTTCGCAAAAGTTTGTACACGAAAATCGTAACCTTACCCATTCGTTTTTTTGAGCAAAGAAGAGTAGGGGAGTTAATGAGCCGCATGACTTCCGACGTAACCCAGTTACAGGACGTCTTAACCATTACCCTGGCCGAGTTATTGAGAGGTGTCGCTACGCTGGTGATTGGCATTATTGTCATTCTGACCATCTCCTGGAAGCTTACTTTATTTATGCTGGCTACTTTTCCTGTTCTGGTGGTAGCGGCCATGGTCTTTGGTAAGTTCATTCGTAACCTGTCCAAACAGGCTCAGGATGAACTGGCTTCGGCTAATATTGTAGTGGAGGAAACCTTACAGTCTATTAATATAGTAAAGGCCTTCACAAATGAAAAGCTGGAGGTCAGTCGGTATACCACAGCTCTGAATCGGGTAGTCAACACAGCCCTGAAAGCGTCCATGTATCGGGGCGGCTTTGTCTCTTTCATCATCTTTGCCCTCTTTGGCGGCATTATTGGCGTCGTCTGGTACGGAGCCACGCTGGTGCTGAACGGAGAAATGATTATGGCTGATCTCTTCGGCTTTGTCCTGTATACGGCGTTCATTGGAGGTTCAGTGGGTGGCCTGGGGGATATGTACGCTCAGGTTCAGAAAACCATCGGAGCTTCCGAGCGTATTCTGGAAATTCTGGAAGAATCTTCAGAAGTAGAACTTGATCAAACCAATCTGATTCGCAAGCCTGAACTGGACGGCACTATTGAATTCAAGAATGTAGGATTCAGCTATCCTTCCCGTCCGGATATTCAGGTATTGAAAAATATTAATCTGCACGTTCAGAAAGGTGAGAAAATCGCTTTGGTGGGTTACTCAGGAGCCGGTAAGTCAACTATTGTGCAATTGTTAATGCGGTATTACCGTAACCAGCAGGGGCATATCTTAGTAGACGGACAACCGATTGATCATTACTCAATTACTGATTACCGCAGCCACATGGCTGTAGTACCGCAGGAAGTCATGCTGTTTGGGGGAACGATTCGGGAAAACATTGAATACGGTCGGCCCGGAGCCACCGATCAGGAAATTGTAGAGGCTGCCCGCAAGGCCAATGCCTACGATTTTATCACTTCCTTTCCCGAAGGCTTCCATACCATTGTGGGCGAACGGGGCGTTAAGCTTTCGGGCGGACAGCGGCAACGCATTGCTATTGCCCGGGCCATACTGAAAGACCCGGCCATTCTGATTCTCGATGAGGCTACCTCTTCTCTAGATGCGGAATCGGAAAAACTGGTGCAGGATGCTCTGGATGGGTTAATGGAAAACCGAACAACCATTATTATTGCCCACCGACTGGCCACTATTCGGAATGTGGATCAGATTTACGTGCTTCAGCAGGGAGAAATCATTGAACAGGGTACCCACGAGGAATTGTCTTTGCTGGAAGATGGTTTATACAGTGGATTAGTGAAGTTACAGTTTGAGAACGCCCTAAAGGCAGAATAACACGGATGCCTTACTTACCACGGAAGTAAACGCATTTTAACATAGATCGTATTATGAACAAGCTCGTGCCTGCTACATTAAAGCAACATAATCTGCGGCATACGGAAGCCCGGGAAGAAGTACTGGATTTGTTTTACAGCAAAAACTTTGCTCTTTCGCACGGCGGGCTTGAAGGCGAACTTCAGGAGCGTTTTGATCGGGTAACGATTTATCGGACCTTGAAGACCTTTCTGGACAAAGGCATTATTCACAAAGTGCTGGATGATGAAGGAACGGTAAAGTACGCCATGTGCAAGGATGCCTGTCAATCCGAAGATCATACGCATCATCACGATCACGTCCATTTTAAATGCCTGGACTGCGGTCAGACTACCTGTCTGGATCAGGTTCAGATCCCAGCCCTGGCTTTGCCCGAAGGATACAAACGTCAGGAAATCAATCTTCTTGTACAGGGTACCTGCCCGGATTGCAAGTCTTAATCAATGCTTGCTGCTCAAAAAAGCCCCTGCCTGCAAAGGCAGGGGCTTTTGTTTTATTTGGGGATTTTATTGTGTATTCCTTCGAAAATACTTTGCAAATCACTGGTTATTAAAACTTTAATCATTTTCTAATAAAACAGGGATTGAATTAATAAATGATGGGTCACCGCCAGGGCAATTCCGGATAATAAAAGATTGCCGACTTATTTAGAATAAATTTAAATAGATATTTTTCATCTAGTTTTGGCATTTCGGAAAAATCCTGAGTTTGAAGAACAACGATCCGATTGTAGTTTTGTGAGCCCGGAATGGGTCTATACGGGCATCCCGTACTGAAAATAAAAGTTGAAAAGTATTATTATGATCAAACGAGCACTTAGCTACTTCTTCGGGACCGCAACGGCTATCGTTCTGACGTTGTGGAGTAGCACGTCCGGCTTTGCACAGGATCCCGCAAAAGGCGAACAGCTCTTCACCAACAACTGTGCTTCCTGTCACAATGTAGGAGAGCAAAAGCTGATCGGCCCCGGTTTAAAAGATGTTGACCAGCGTCACTCTGAGGAATGGTTAATCAAATGGATTAAAAATCCAGCCGGCATGGTAGCTAGCGGTGACGAAGCAGCTACTAAACTGTACGATCAGTATAAGCCTATTATGATGACGGCCTTCGCGAGCCTTTCCGATGACGACATCAAAAGTATTTTAGCTTACGTCAAGGAAGCTAACTCTGCCAAACCTGCTCCTGGAGGAGGTGCTGCAGTTGCCGCTGGTGGCGGTGGTGCCGCTGCTCAGGGCGATGGAGAACAATCCTCCGGTTTCTTCGGCGTAGTACTGGTAGCTCTGCTGGTAGTAATGATTCTGATGCTGGTTGCTTTATTCGGCATCCTGACGGTTCTGAATCGTTTAGCTACGGTTGATCCTTCTTCCCCTGAAGCTCAGAAGATCCCCTTCTTTGCTCGTTTGAAAGAAAGTACTGGTAAACTGGGTAACAGCCCGGCGTTCCGTACGGGTGCTTTATTACTGTTTGTGTTATTAGCAGGTAAAGCCACTATCGACGGTATGTACGGAATTGGTATCCACCAGGGTTTTGCCCCCAAGCAGCCGATTGCATTTTCGCACAAGCTGCACGCGGGTGAGTACAAAATCGACTGTAACTACTGCCACACGGGTGTTAACAAAGGAAAGCAAGCCAACATTCCTTCGCCTAACATCTGTATGAACTGCCACAATGCAGTAAAAGCATCTTCTCCCGAGATTCAGAAAATCTACAGAGCTATCGAGAAAGATCAGCCGATTGAGTGGGTTCGTGTTCACAACTTACCTGATCTGGCTTACTTCAATCACTCTCAGCACGTAAACGTAGGCGGTCTGCAATGTCAGCAGTGCCACGGTGAAGTAGAGAAAATGGAAGTAATCGAACAACGCTCTTCTTTAACGATGGGCTGGTGTATTGATTGCCACCGTAAAACCAGTGTGAATGCAAAAGACAACCAGTACTACGACAAACTGGTTGAGATTCACAAAAAAGACGGTGTTAAAGACATGAAAGTGGCTGACATCGGTGGGCTTGAATGCTCTAAGTGTCACTATTAATATAATAGGGCGGCTCTCTTAAAGGAGCCGCCTTTCCCCAACACGAGTTTTTCTAATAGAATGGAAAATACTACGAAGCGATACTGGCGAGGAATAGAGGAATTACGAAACGATCCCGAGTTCGTAAAAAATGCTCATCGCGAATTTGCCGATTCATCTGATATTACTGACGGAGGTGGAACCTACCGTCGTGACTTCCTTAAAATGCTGGGCTTTGGTGTAGCGGCTGTTTCACTGGCTGCCTGCGAAGCTCCTGTACGGAAAGTTATTCCTTACTTAAACAAACCCGTTGATGTAGAACCAGGTATTGCAAACTGGTACGCGTCAACTTTTACGGATGGCGGTGAATACTGCTCTGTTCTGGTAAAAACCCGCGAAGGTCGGCCCATTAAAATTGAGGGTAACCCTCAGTCCAGTATTTCTCAGGGTGGCGTTGGTACCCGTGTACACGCTTCCGTACTGAGTTTATACGACAATGAAAAGCTGCGTGATCCTCAGAAAGGCGGTAAGAAAATCGAGTGGACAGCCTTAGACAAGGAAGTAGCCGCTGGATTAGCTTCTGCTCAGAACATTCGCCTCGTTTCTGGTACCATCTTGAGTCCCACGACTAAAGCCGTTATCGAAGCGTTCAAAGCGAAATATCCTTCTACGGTTCATGTCTCTTACGATGCTAATTCTGCGTACGGTTTAACCCAGGTACATGGTGGACAACTACCTGCATTTGACTTCAGTAAAGCTAAAGTTATTGTAAGCCTTGATGCCGATTTCTTAGGTACCTGGATTGCTCCTGACGAATTCTCGAAACAGTGGGCAGCGGGTCGTAAGTTATCTTCAGCGAAAGGTGGTAACAAGCAAATGTCCCGTCATTATGACTTCAGTACGCTGATGACATTGACCGGAGCTAATGCTGATTATCGGGGTCGTCTGAAACCTTCTCAATCGGGTTTAGTAGCTTCTACGTTACTTCGTCTGGTAGGGGGTTCTTCCAGCACGGCCGATGTTAAGATTGAATTCCTTGAAAAAGCGGCAAAGGATCTGAAAGCTGCTGCTCCCGGAACTACGCTGGTAGTTTCTGGTTCAAATGACCCTAACGTACAGGTAGTAGTTGCTGAAATCAACCGTATCTTAGGTAACTACGGTACCACGATTGCGGGAACGAGTAACTACAAGCAAGGTAATGATTTAGCTTTCGACGGATTCGTAAATGATCTGAAAGGTGGCCGTGTAGATGCAGTGATTTTCTACGGAGCTAACCCCGTTTACGACAGCCCTCGTGGTAAAGAAATCGCCGATGCTCTGCCTCGTACGAAACTGAGCGTATCCTTCTCGGATCGTTCCGATGAGACTTCCTCTCTGTGTCAGTTCATTGCTCCTGATTCTCATTACTTAGAGTCATGGGGTGATGCAGAACCTAAGCCAGGATTCTACTCAATCATCCAGCCTACGATTTCCACAATCTTCAATACGCGTCAGGCTCAGTCCAGCTTATTAACCTGGGCTGGTCAGAACGGTGATTTCTACGAATTCCTGACTCAGAACTGGGCCACGAACATCCTGAAAACAGCGAGCAAAGAAGCCTGGAACAAAGCGGTATATGAAGGCGTATTTGAACCCGCCAAAGGTACGGTAGGAGCTGCTCCTGCAGTAACGGGCGATCTGATTACGGCTTTAGGTCAAATCAGTGGAAAGTACAAAGCTTCGTCTAGCGTACTGGAATTCATGCCTTACGAAAAAGTAGGTATGGGTACGGGTTCACAGGCGAACAACCCCTGGTTGCAGGAATTCCCAGATCCAATTTCAAAAGCTACGTGGGATAACTACGCAGCTATTTCTCAGGCTACTGCCAAGAAACTGGGTGTTCACCAGAATGATATGGTGAAACTGGAAATGGCGGGTAAAGAAGCCATCGAACTTCCCGTATTAATCCAGCCCGGTCAGACTAACGATACCGTATCGGTAGCCATTGGTTATGGTCGCACAAAAGCGGGTAAGGCCGCTGATGGCGTAGGGAAGAACGTATTCCCCTGGATCAACGCAGCAGGTACTGAAATTAAAGTTACTCCTACCGGAAGCCAATATAAGTGGGGTATTGCCCAAACGCAGACTCACAACACCGTAATGGCTCGTGAGTCGGTATTACAGGAAACGATTCTTTCTAAATATCAGGAAAACGTACTGGCAGGCCGCTTCATTCCTAAGATTCAGACTTCTGAAGGAGCGAAAGATGCAACTGACATTACGCTTTGGAATGGTCACGAAAAGAAAAACCATAGCTGGGGAATGGTCATTGACCTGAACCTGTGTACAGGTTGCGGTTCTTGCGTAGTAAGCTGCCAGGCTGAGAACAACGTTCCCGTAGTGGGTCGTAAAGAGGTGGTAATGCGTCGTGAAATGCACTGGATTCGCATTGACCGTTACTATTCTTCTGTTCAGCCTAAAGAAGGCGAAAGCATCTTCCAGGAATTGGAAACGCTTGAAATTGCTTCTGACAACCCAGAAGTAGTATTCCAGCCCATGCTTTGCCAGCACTGTTCGAATGCTCCCTGTGAAACGGTATGTCCTGTATTGGCTACTACCCATAGTAATGAGGGCATGAACCAGATGACTTACAACCGTTGTATTGGTACGCGTTACTGTGCCAACAACTGTCCTTATAAAGTACGTCGTTTCAACTGGTTCAAATATTTTGATGAAGATCGTTTCCCTTATCACTACAATAATGATCTGGGTAAGATGGTCATCAACCCAGAAGTTACGGTACGTAGCCGTGGGGTAATGGAAAAATGTTCATTCTGCGTGCAGCGTATTCAGGCTACGAAACTGGCCGCGAAAAAAGAACGCCGCAGACCTTATGCCAACGAAGTACAGGTGGCCTGTTCGCAGTCGTGCTCGACGGGTGCCATCATCTTCGGTGATATGAACAATCCAGAAAGCGAAATCTCACAAATTCTGGCAGTGGAGCAACAAGGCCGTGCCTTCCACATGCTTGAGGAGATTAACGTGTTACCACAGATTAGCTATCTGACGAAGATTCGGAATAAGGATGAAGCTGATTCTCAAGCTCCTCACAAAGAGGAAAAGCACAAAGAGAATGAGAACAAGCATCCCAAATCACACGTATAAGTAATTAATAACTGAGCTCGGGCTCGTTCGGGGCTCAGTTATTTATCCATTCGAAACTCTGAAAATTTAGAAATATGTCACACGTTAGTGCTGTTGTAAGGCCTCCTTTGGTGACTGGTGGGAAATCCTACCATGATATTACCGAGGACGTATGTCGGCAGGTAGAAGGCAAGCCTACTGCTTCGTGGAAAATCGTTTTCGGCATTTCTACAATCGTACTGCTTCTGGGTACTGCTTCAGTATTCTGGACCTGGTGGGATGGTTTAGGAAACTGGGGATTAAATAAAACAGTAGGTTGGGCCTGGGATATTACCAACTTCGTATGGTGGGTAGGTATCGGTCACGCCGGAACGCTGATTTCAGCAATCTTACTTTTATTCCGTCAGAAATGGCGGACATCCGTTAACCGGGCAGCAGAAGCCATGACCATCTTCGCGGTTATCTGTGCGGCCAGCTTCATTCTGATGCACGCCGGCCGTGCGTGGTTAGCGTACTGGTGTATTCCTTTCCCTAATACCTACGGTTCTTTATGGGTTAACTTTAACTCACCGCTGGTATGGGACGTTTTCGCCATCTCAACGTACTTCTCGGTATCTTGTCTTTTCTGGTACGTAGGTCTGATTCCTGATCTGGCCACGATTCGTGACCGTGCGAAAAACAAAGTATCCAAGTATATCTACGGATTGCTTTCGATGGGCTGGAATGGTAATACTAAAACCTGGTTCCGTTACGAATACGTATCCCTGATCCTGGCTGGTATTTCTACCCCTCTGGTACTTTCGGTACACACGATTGTATCCTTTGACTTTGCTACCTCGGTTATTCCAGGCTGGCACACGACGATCTTCCCTCCTTACTTCGTAGCAGGAGCTATTTTCTCTGGCTTTGCCATGGTAAATAACCTGTTGCTGATTATCCGCTGGACGTTCAAATTACAGGATTACATTACGATTGAGCACATCGAAACGATGAATAAAATCATCACCGTAACGGGTTCGATCGTAGGTATTGCTTACATCACGGAGTTCTTCATCGCAGCTTACTCGGGCGTAGAATACGAAACGTATGCATTCATCAACCGGGCCTTTGGTCCTTACTGGTGGGCTTACTGGGCGATGATGAGCTGTAACGTAATTACTCCTCAGTTCTTCTGGGTTCGTAGCATCCGTCGTAGCATCACCTGGACTTTTGCTTTGTCTGTGGTAGTAAACATTGGTATGTGGTTTGAGCGTTTCGTAATTATCGTTACCTCTCTGCACCGTGACTACATTCCTTCAAGCTGGGCTATGTTCTCTCCAACGATCATTGACATTGGTGACTACGTATTTACATTCGGTTTATTCTTCTTCCTGTTCCTTCTCTTTGCTAAGTACTTGCCGGTTATTAACATGGCGGAAGTAAAAGGAGTAATGAAGAGTTCTTCGGAGCGTTTCCCTTACAAAGTGAAACCTAATACGAAGAAGCCAGGAGAACACGTGACTGAATAACCTCATTAACAGGATAAAGCATACAATCCGTATCATGGATACCAACAAGAGATTTTTAGTAGGGGTGTACGATGATGATGATGAAGTGATGGCTGCTGTAAAAGCGGTTCGTTCCAGTGGCATCAAAATTCACGATGTGTATACGCCCTTCCCAGTTCACGGGTTAGATAAAGCCATTGGGCATCCCCGTACTCGTATTCCTATGGCAGCATTTATGTTTGGTTGCCTGGGTTTACTGACCATGTTTGTATTTACATTATACACCATGGCCATCGACTGGCCAATGAATATTGGTGGTAAGGACTTTTACGCCTTCCCTGATTTCATTCCTCCGATGTTTGAGTTTACTGTACTGTTTACGGCATTCGGAATGGTATTTAGCTTCTTTATTACAAATGGTTTATGGTGGGGTAACAAAGCAGTCATTTTCGATCTGCGTAGTACGGACGATAAATTCGTAGTAGCCATTGACACCTCTTCCAACCAGAAATCAGAAGCAGAAATTGAGAAAGCTCTTCGGGATACCGGAGCAATCGAGGTGAATGTGAAAGAAGTAATTGAAGAAGAAGCGTAAAAACCCGATAGAACTACCTCTGTAATTCTATCCGTAATTATCAACTGATTGTACAATGAAAAAATACCTACCGTTTGTGTGGATTGCAGCTTCCCTAGTGGTGGTTGTGCTTGCGTCCCTGAAACGTGATCCTCAGCATCAGGCATGGGAGTTTGCTCCTAACATGTACTATCCAGTAGGATACGAGCCACTGTCGCAAATTGACGCTAACCCTATCAATAGTGCAACGGGCAAAGGCAATTTGAACATGCGTGTTCCTGCAAAAGGTACTATTCCTCGTCAGAACTTTGCTACTACTGATGGCGATACCATTATTTCTAAATTAGAAAAAATGGAAATGATTGCCCGCAATATCGGCCCTAATGATCTGGCTGTTGCTGAGACTTCATTAACGAATCCCTTTCCAACCGATGAGAAAGTGACCAAGCAGGGTGAATTACTCTATGGCCGTTACTGCCTGCATTGCCACGGTGGAAGTGGCAAAGGAGATGGCCCTGTAGGTAAGAAATACGGTGGGGTACCTGTGTACTCGAGTGATGCATTGAAAGATTTGAATGACGGACACATTTACCACGTAATCACTTACGGAAAAGGACGGATGTGGCCGCACGGTTCTCAGGTTTCACCCGAAGACCGCTGGAAGATCATTCAATATGTTCACAAACTTCAGCAAGAACCCTAATCAATTAAGAGAGTTGGTTGCTAATCGTTTCTGACAATTGGCGAATAACTGATAACGAATAACGTAAGTATAATGGCAGAGCACAATCACCATTTTAATCCAGCGGAGATGGAAGAATGGTATGACTTTACCTCCTCCTCAAAGCGGAAGCTGATTATCGGTATGCTGGCAGGTCTGGCTACTCTTTTGATTGGTGCATTCTTAGTATCCAAAGGTCTGGGCATTGGTATCGAGCACGCTCATGAGCACGCCGGACATGCAGGACATGGCCACGAAGCTCACCACGGCTTACCCGTGTGGGCCAAACGGGTGGTAGCTAACCTTTGGATGAACGCTGAGTTCTTTACAGGGATTTCAGTTATCGGAATGTTCTTTGTTGCCATCCAGTATCTGTCATGGGCAGGATGGTCTTCAATCATCAAACGTATTCCTGAAGCATTCCCTGCGTTTTTGCCTTTCTCAGGGGCAGTTATGTTAATCCTTTACTTTGCTTTTGGTCAGGAACTGTTCCACTGGCGTCATGAAGGAATAATGGATCCTGAAAGCGAGCATTACGATAAAATTATTGCGGGTAAAAGCTGGTATTTAAATAATGCCTTCTTCGTGATCAGAACCGTACTTTACATCGGTTTATGGTATGGTTTGTGGGTTTTCCTGCGTAATCTTTCCAAACAGGAAGATGAAATTGGTGGAACCGAGTGGTGGTATAAAATGAAAAACCTTTCCCGGGCTTTCGTTTTAGTATTCGCTGTTACTTCCTCTACCTGTGCTTGGGACTGGGCCATGTCTATTGATACACACTGGTTCTCAACCATGTTTGGATGGTATCACTTTGCTTCCTGGCACGTATCAGGCTACGCAGTGATTACGCTGACTGTCATCATCCTGAAAGAAAAAGGGTACTTACACAGTGTGAATGAAAACCATTTACACGATTTAGGTAAATTCATGTTTGCTTTCTCGATCTTCTGGACGTATGTATGGTTTGCTCAATTCCTGTTGATTTACTATGCAAACATGCCCGAAGAAACTATTTATTTCCGTGAGCGTTTCAGTGGATATGGTGGAATTTACAAAGCTCCTTTCTTCATCAACCTGATCATGGGCTTTTTAGCCCCATTCTTATGGTTCATGACTCGTGATGCTAAACGTAATTTCACCTTCCTGAAAGTTGGAGCTTGTGCAATTCTGGTGGCTCACTATTTTGATTTCTATCAGATGATGATGCCCGGAATCATGGGAGAAAAAGGTGGAATTGGCTTAATTGAGTGGGGATCAACGATTTTCTTTGCTTCAGCTTTTGGTTTTGTTATCAATAACCAGTTAACGAAGCTTTCCTTAGTGGCTAAAAACCACCCCATGCTGGAAGAAGCTGTTCATCACGATATTTAGTCGAGTACTTGTAGAGCTGTAATAGTTAGTTTTAAAAACAAAGATTGTCATGGTTTATATCGTTGGTTTGCTAGCGGCGGTTCTTTTAGTACTCACTTTAGTGGTACTGAACAGAATGTCCGTGTTTACCAAAGGATTCGCCTCTAATCAGGATGCGGACACTCCGGGTATGGCGAACAAAATCAATGCGGCATTATTGCCAATTGTATTCCTTTTAGGAAGTGTTGCGGGTGTTTGGTCTTTTATTGAGGCTGCTCCCAAATTTCTGCCTGCTCCTTCCTCGGAGCACGGCGTACATACCGATAGTATGTTCTGGTGGTTTATGGCTATCGTTACGACGGCCTTCTTCCTGACCAGCGTTCTGTTATTCGTGTTTGCTTTTAAATACCAGTACGATCCGAAACGCCGGGCTACCTTTTATCCAGTAAATCACCGTCTGGAATTAGCTTGGACTGTAATTCCTGCGATTGTCATGGCAATCATGGTATTCATGGGATGGAGAGTATGGCGTGACATTACCAGCGAAGCTCCAGCGGATGCTTACGTAATCGAAGTAACCGGTAAGCAATTCAACTGGATTGCCCGTTACCCTGGTATGGACGACAACAAATTAGGTAGCTACAATTATAAACTAATTGATGCTACTAATGAGGTGGGTATTGACATGACGGATGAGAATTCATTCGATGACGTAATCAGTAACACCCTTTATATTCCCAAAGGTGTTCCTGTTCTTTTGAAAATCCGTGCCCGTGACGTATTACACAGTGTGTTTTTACCTCACCTGCGTGTGAAAATGGATGCCGTACCTGGAATGCCCACCAAATTCTGGTTCAAGGCAACCAAGACTACGGATGAAATGAAAGCCGAAACCAATGATCCCAAATTTGAGTACCGTTTGAACTGTACTGAAATCTGTGGACAAGGTCACTTCTCCATGAAGATGAACGTTGTGGTATTGGAAGAAGAGGATTTCCAGGCTTGGCTGAAAACGCAAAAGTCTTTCCTTGCTACCAATGCTAGTTATTTAGATCGTGTACCCGCTCGTTTGAAAGCAAAAGCGATGAAGTATACAGAATCTGGATCGGAGGAAGAAACCCCTGAAGGAGGAGAAGCCCCCGCTGACAGCACTGCGTCAGCATCAGCTGCTACCGCTTCACTTCGTTAATTTTGCATCTTTAAATCAATAACGCGATATGGCAACGGCTGCACTGACTCACGACGCTCACTCACACGAGCACGAGCATCATGAGCATCACGAGCAAAATTTTATTCAGAAATACGTCTTTTCTGAAGACCATAAAATGATCGCTAAGCAGTACCTGGTGACAGGTATCATCTGGGCTTTCATTGGTGGTTTGCTATCTATCTTATTCCGTCTTCAATTAGGTTTTCCTGATATGAAACTGGATGGTCTCCGCTGGTTACTCGGCGAGTGGATCAATCCTGAGGGTAAACTGGAATCGGAGTTCTACCTGGCCCTGGTCACCATGCACGGTACCATCATGGTATTCTTCGTGTTAACGGCTGGTTTGAGTGGTACGTTCTCAAACTTCCTGATTCCCCTTCAGATTGGTGCCCGTGATATGGCATCGGGTTTCCTTAACATGCTTTCTTACTGGTTCTTCTTAGTAGCCAGTGTGATCATGTTATGCTCTCTGTTCATTTCAACGGGTCCTGCTGCAGGTGGCTGGGTAATTTATCCTCCTTTATCTGCTATTCCAACGGCCTCTAATGGCTCAGGTATGGGTATGTCGCTGTGGCTGGTGGCAATGGCTTTGTTCATTGTTTCTCAGTTGATGGGTGGACTTAACTACGTAACGACGATCATCAACTTACGTACGCGGGGTCTTTCCTTCAGTAAATTACCACTGACGATCTGGTCATTTTTCCTGACCGCAGTATTGGGTATCCTTTCTTTCCCTGTACTGTTATCAGCGGCTCTGTTACTGATCTTTGATCGTAACTTCGGAACAAGTTTCTACATCTCTGAAATCTACATTGGTGGTGAAGCTCTGCCTCAGCAAGGCGGTTCTGCTATCTTGTTCCAGCACTTATTCTGGTTCCTGGGACACCCTGAGGTATACATTGTATTATTACCTGCCTTAGGTATCACTTCAGAAGTTATTGCCACCAACGCACGTAAGCCTATTTTCGGTTACCGTGCCATGATTGGTTCGATGTTAGGGATTACTTTGTTGGCGTTCATCGTTTGGGCTCACCACATGTTCGTTACGGGTATGAACCCCTTCTTGGGATCGGTATTTATGTTCCTGACGCTGATCATTGCTGTACCTTCAGCAGTAAAAGGCTTCAACTACATCACTACGCTCTGGAAAGGTAACATCGTCTTTACGCCGGCCATGTTGTTCTCAATCGGTCTGGTGTCTTTATTCATCGCTGGTGGTGTAACAGGTATTATCCTGGGGAATGCTGCTTTGGATATTCAGCTGCACGATACCTACTTCGTTGTTGCTCACTTCCACTTAGTAATGGGGTCTGCCTCATTCTTTGGACTGATGGCAGGGGTTTACCACTGGTTCCCTAAAATGTATGGCCGTATGATGAATAACACCTTAGGGTATATTCACTTCTGGTTGTCATTCATTGGTGTATTCTGTGTATTCTTCCCTATGCACTACATTGGTATCGCTGGTTTCCCCCGTCGTTACTATTCATTCTCAACGTATGATATGACGAACTCTTTCGCTGACCTGAACCAGTTCATCAGCGTAGCTGCTATCATTACGTTTGCCGCACAGGGTCTTTTTGCCTGGAATTTCTTCTACTCTATCTTCAGAGGTAAGAAATCCGTTCAAAACCCATGGCGTTCCACTACGCTTGAGTGGACTACTCCAGTAGTAGTAGGTCACGGAAACTGGGAAGGACCTATTCCTGCCGTATACCGTTGGCCATACGATTACTCGAAACCAGGAGCAGTGGAAGATTTTATTCCTCAGACGGTTCCTTTCTCTTCTACTCCTGAGTCGAACCTGCCCGAAGAAAACGAGCAAATCGCCCTTGAGAAAACGATTGAAGAGTTACACCCTTACCAGAAAGAAGTTTCAGCTAAGTCTGGCGGGCATTAATAGTATTAGTGTTTAGTAAGTAAAGAACGGAACCTCACGGGGTTCCGTTCTTGTTTTATAGCTCCTGAGCAGGTGGAGAAAGGGAGATGATCCCAAACATTAGTTTGAAATCTTTTTATCATTGAAAAAATTTCAGTAGTATCTTTGCAGCCAAGTAAAGAAGGCCGGTATGAATTACAGAAAGTTAGGTATTGCCACCATCATTGCCGTTTACCTGGTCGTCGTGGCTGGAGGCGTGGTTCGCAGTACGGGTGCAGGAATGGGCTGTCCGGATTGGCCCCGGTGTTTTGGAAGCTGGGTCCCGCCCACTGATATATCTCAATTGCCTGCCAATTACCAGGAGATCTTTGGAGCTAAACTCAAAGGTGAAGTTTTATTTAATCCCGTAAAGACCTGGACGGAATACGTAAACCGGCTCATCGGGGCTTTAGCTGGCGTATTTGTATTTGCAACCTTTATTGCGTCTTTAAAATACTGGAAACGGGATAAGACGATCGTAGTTCTTTCCTTTGTATCTTTTCTATTGATGGGTTTTCAGGGCTGGTTGGGAGCTAAGGTAGTTTCTACCGAATTGAAACCCCTCATGGTTACGCTCCACATGCTGGTAGCCATTATTATCGTCTTTGTCCTGATCTATGCAGTAGCCAGGGCTTATTCAGAGGTGAACGAAATAGAAAAAGTTACCCAGAAACCTAAATTGAATTTCATCCTTGCTACAGCCATTATTCTGTCTGTTGTTCAGATTCTGATGGGTACTCAGGTACGGGAAGCAATTGATGAAGTGATCTTCAGAATCGGGTATGAGAATCGAGATCAGTGGATTGAACAGGCGAGTCAGTCCGGCGTATGGTTTTACGTTCACCGATCCTTTTCGCTGGTAGTTTTTGCTTTCCATATGTGGTTCATTCGATCGTTAATGAAGAATACCCAACAGAATGGGTTACTACGATCGTACGGAAAAGCGATGCTGGTCCTGGTTGGGCTGGAGATCCTCACGGGAGTCATTATGGCTTATTTCTCCATTCCCGCGTCTCTGCAACCTGTACATTTAACGCTGTCGATTATCATGTTAGGGGTACAGTTTGTTGCGTTTTTATTACTGAATGCCGAGAACGTTTTCGGCAGAATTAACAGGTCAGAAGCGAATTCCCTTGCGGCTTCCTTACATACGAGCAATGTCCGAAATTAAAACGAGCGTACTAGAACTTACCTGGCAGGAAAAAGCCAAAGCATACTTTGAGTTACTCAAGCATCGGCTCAGTAGTTACGTAGCCTTATCCGGTACGTTTGGGTATTATCTGGCGGTGAAAGAAATCAACTGGTTCAATCTGATTTTAATCACGATTGCGGGTTTTCTTATTACGGGGTCCTCAAACATCATTAATCAGATCTACGAAAAGGATACGGATTATTTGATGAAGCGGACGAGAAATCGTCCCTTACCATCCAACCGATTGAGCATTACGGAAGCGACCGTTTTCTGTCTGATCCTGTTAGCGATTAGTCTTTTTCTGTTCGTACATTTCTTCAATTTCCGGTCAGCGATTGCAGCCCTGCTTTCCGTGGTGCTGTACGGATTCGTTTATACGCCTCTTAAACGTTCAGGAGCCATTGCGGTGTTTGCCGGAGCTTTTCCCGGAGCTTTTCCTCCCATGATTGGGTGGGTAGCGGCAACCAATGCTTTTGGCTGGGAGCCAGGCGTGTTATTTGCTATTCAGTTTTTCTGGCAATTCCCGCACTTCTGGGCTTTAGCCTGGATGATTGACAGCGATTACAAGCAGGCGGGTATTCAGTTGTTGCCTTATAATGGAAGCAAAGACCGGAAAACTGCCAAAGCCATTATTGGGTACACCCTTTTTCTGTTACCCCTGGGCTGGATTCCTTACGAATTAGGAATCACTGGTATTACTTCAGCCATTCTGGCTACGTTGGGTGGATTGTTTTTCTTAGCTCACGGCATTTATCTGTTTCGGGTTATTAATGACGCCGCCGCCCGTCGCCTGTTTTTTGTTTCAATATCCTATCTGCCGATCTTACAGATCGTGTTTTTACTAGATAAAGCGTAAACCCATTTAAACCCCACGGGAGTAATCTTTTACAGTCATGAATACTGAATTATCATCGGTAGAAAACTTTACGGCAGAAGCGAAACCTACATTTTCGTTTAATCCGAAAAAATTTATGCTTTGGCTGGCCATTGCCAGCATTACCATGTCCTTTGCCGGCTGGACCAGTGCTTATCTGGTTCGTCGTGCGGAGGGAAACTGGCTGGAATTTGAAATCCCCAGGATTTTCTGGTACAGCACGGGGGTAATGCTGATTAGTAGCCTATTTATGCATTTATCAGTGCGTGCCGCAAAAAAAGACCAGTTTGGTCCACTGAAAACAGCGATTTCGATTACTTTTGCACTCGGCTTGGTCTTTCTATACTTACAGGTTCAGGGATTTTATGAATTGGTAAGTCAGAAGTTATTCCTGGTCGGCAATCCAGCAGTTTCTTTTTTTGATGTTTTAATTTTCATTCACGGCCTTCACGTAATCAGTGGATTGATTGTTTTAATCGTCTCTTTTGTGTCGGCCTGGCAAATGAAGATTCATTCCAAAAACAGAAACCGTATCGAAATGGCGGCCATGTACTGGCATTTCCTCGATGGATTGTGGTTATACCTGTTTGTCTTCCTTTTGAATTTCCGGTAGAACAAACGCCCCGGTGATTAGTTCACCAAACGTCTCTCAACGGAGCGAGAAAACGAAATTATTAACTGTAAACCGAATTAGCGTACATGGCAACACACGCTGCTGCTGAACCGAAACAACTATGGCTGGGTGGTGCTGAACCAATGAAAGCCAGCTATGGTAAATTGATGATGTGGATCTTCCTGGTATCGGATGCATTTACATTCTCTGGACTACTCATTGCTTACGGATTGGTCCGTTACAGTCACCCTTCCTTCGAAGGCGTACCAGCCGAATTCGTTTTTTCTACGGAGTACTGGCCTATTCCGGAAAAAGTATTCGAAGCGGTGCCATTCTTCCACGGCTACCAGTTACCTCTGGTTTTCGTTGGAATTATGACCTTCATTCTGATCTTCAGTTCCGTTACGATGGTACTCGCTGTTGAAGCAGGTCACCGGAATGACAAGTCTGACGTTGAGAAATGGATGCTCTGGACGATCCTGGGTGGTATCACTTTCCTGGGCTCTCAGGCCTGGGAGTGGGGTCACTTCATCACGGGTACTGACAAACCAACGATTGTAACCGACATCATTAACGGAGTACAGGTAACTAAAGAAGTATTTGGAGCTAATTTACACGTCAACCAATACGGTCCTCAGCCTTTTGCTGATTTCTTCTTCTTCATCACAGGTTTCCACGGAACACACGTAACATCCGGCGTAATCCTGAACATCATTGTTTTCTTTAACGTTTGTATGGGTCTATACGAGCGTCGTGGACACTATGAGATGGTTGAAAAAGTAGGTCTTTACTGGCACTTTGTAGACTTAGTCTGGGTCTTCGTATTTACATTCTTCTATCTGGTTTAATTGAAAAGCATAAGTCGTCATGGCATCTGAATATAACGAGTTTATCGAGAAGGACGGTAAGATGGTTGCTAAGCCTCAGACCAAGGCCATCTGGAAAACCTTTTGGATTTTATTAATCATTACTGTACTGGAATTCGTGGTGGCTTTTTCACTGCCTCACCATTATCATATTCTGAAGGTAGCCATCTTCGTAGGAATGACCTTAATTAAGGCCGCTTACATCATGGGCGATTTCATGCACTTATCACAGGAAACGAAAGGTCTTTTCTGGACTATTCTGGTTCCGATCGTGTTTATTGCCTGGCTGGTGTTAGCTCTTTTACTCGAAGGTGGTTTTATCTCTACTTACTAATCACATTAATATGTACTTTTGTGCATATTAAGAGAGCTAGTTATGTGGAATTTTAAAAAAGCCGGAATCCTGACTCTCATGTTGGTGATTCCGGTTTTGTTTTTTTTGTGGATTCGTTTCGGAGGCGTCAATCATTATACCCTGCCCCGCTACTTCCCCCTTCGTGATTCGACAACGAATCAGATTCAGATTATTAACAACGGACCCGATCGTTCCTGGTGGGAGCCTGAACAGGACACTATATTCCATACCATCCCTGATTTCCATTTACTGAATCAGGATAGTGTGGAAGTAAATCGTGATCTGATCAAAGGCAAGATTGTAGTGGCCGATTTCTTTTTTAGCCGCTGCCCAACCATCTGCCCTAAAATGTCGAGTCAACTGAATCGCATTCAGGATGTCTTTCTGAACTATCCGGAAGTGTTACTGGTGTCTCATTCCATTGATCCGGTCCATGACACGCCGTCTGTTTTACGGGCGTATGCCAAACGTTATGAAGCCGAAGCCAATAAATGGGTCTTTCTGACGGGGGATAAATCCCAGATCTATCAGTTAGCTATAAAGGGGTATAAACTGGCCGTACAGGATGATAACGCGAAAACGGGTTCAGACGAAACTTTCACTCACGACAGTAAGTTAGTTCTCGTAGATAAAGACGGTGTTATTCGGGGTTATTATGATGCAGAAGATAAGGAAGAAATAGATCGTCTTATTCTGGAAATCCGGGTATTACAGGATATTTACAACAAAAGAGAATCAAAATGAGTCAGGTGATTATTCCTCAGGAAAAACAGAAAAGCTATTTGATGTGGATTCGCATCTTATCCTTTGCGATTCCAATTGCCGTAGCTGTACTTCTTAATCCACGGGTTCCCAAGCTTGATTTGGGGGAGTGGACGAAAATACTTCCTCATTTAAATGCCGCCATCAACACGGCTACTTCACTTTTGCTGATAGCAGGCTTCTTTTTCATCAAAAGAGGAAACATAGATGGTCACCGCAGAAGCATGCAGACTGCTTTTGTATTAGGCTCTCTGTTTTTGGTTAGTTATGTTCTTTATCACCTGACTACTGAATCGACCAAGTTCGGTGGGGAAGGGGCCTTGATTCGCGGATTTTACTATACGGTTCTGGTAAGTCATATTGTGCTTTCAGTCGTAGTAGTACCCTTCGTTTTACTGGCCGTATATTATGCCTGGAGTAATCAGATTCCACGCCACAAACGAATTGTAAAGGTAACCTATCCTTTATGGTTATACGTTTCCGTGACGGGTGTAATTGCCTACTTAATGATTAGCCCTTATTATCACTCATGAAAAAGATCATTGCTTCCGTTGTATTGCTTCTCATAAGCTGTACCATGAGTTTTGCTCAATGTGCTATGTGCCGGGCTTCCGTGGAAAGTACGTATAGCGACGGACACTATTTGAATGGTTCCGGGCTTAATACCGGGATTCTGTATCTACTGGTCATGCCTTATCTGCTGGTTGCCCTGATTGCCTATCTATGGTATAAGGGTTCGCGTAAGGAACACGCCCAGAAAATGGCCGTCTGGCAGCGTATGAAGAAAATTTCACATTCGTAACCATTTGATTTTAAGTTGATTTATTGCCTATTGATAGCCTCCTGACGTTTGTCAGGAGGTTTTATTTTGTGATGAAGTAAAAAGTATCGGAAAGTTAAAGGAATATAGAGCCAGTCATCAGACTCATCAGAAGTCATTGCTATCGAAAAATAAAATTTATAAAAACTCAATAAATTGATGCAACCCTAATTCTATAGCGTGCATCTGTCTTGCAGGTAACTAGCCTTAGACCGTCCCGTGAAAATTTTATCTTTATTTCAAACAGAAGAACAACTGGTTAAAGCCTGTCAGAAAGGTGACCCCAGAGCCCAGCGGCGGGTGTACGATAAGTATGCCGGCCGGATGAATTCTGTCTGCAGAAGATATTTTAAAGATGACTATGAAGCGGAAGAGTGCATGATTGAAGCTTTCGTGAAAGTGTTTGAAAAAATTAGTCAGTTCAAATTAGAAGGAAGTTTTGAAGGCTGGATCCGCCGAATTGTAGTCAATGAATGTCTGATGGCCTTGAGGTCAAAAAAACAGATGGGTAATCAGATGAGTTATGATGATGTGTTGTACGAGCCTAACCCTCAGTTACCCGAGACGGCCCTGGAAGTACAGGATCTTTTGAAGCTCGTAGAACAGTTACCCATCGGTTACCGTACCGTATTCAATTTATATGCCATTGACGGTTATACACACGAAGAGATCGCCCGGAGTTTAGGTATCACAGAGAGTACATCCAAATCGCAACTACATCGGGCCCGAGCGTTATTACAACGCATGATTATTGAAAATGACACCCGATTGTCAATAAATTATTAAGCTTATGAAACAGCCAAAAGAAAATCATCCGATTGACGAGTTGTTTGCCAGAAAGCTGAAGGATCATGAACAGGCACCCCAAAGTCAGTCGTGGGAGAAAATACAGGGCCGTCTGAACAGCAGCTATACGCAGCGTAGGGGCATGCCGCTCTGGTCCAGGTATGCGGCGGCGGCTTCCATCGCACTAGTTATGATGGCGGGCTGGTGGGCACTAAAATCCAGTCAGCCGAACCAGCAAAACCTGGCCGTGCAGACACCTAAGGTGACTACGACTCCCAAGCTCGCAGAGCCGCAGGTTGAGGTTAAACCAGAAATCAACGCAGAAGCAGAGCCAGCCATTCGTTCTGAAAAGATGGCAGAGCTTTCAAGACCCGCAAAAATGGGTCAGCCGAAGGTTGAGTCAGAGGTTCGTCAGGTACCTGTTCCCGTTGGAAAACAGGAAGAAGTAAAAAGAATCGAACCCATTTTGAACCTGGAAGCCATTGCAAAGATCGAGCCTGAAGTGAGATCTGAAAGACCAGCACTGGCTGAGGTACCTCTACCAACCAGTCAGACTGAAAAGAGTACTGAAGATAAAACCTTCATCGTAAAGGTAGTAGAGACTCAGGTGGCGAGTGTGGAGGAGAATTCCGAAAAGCCTGCCAGGAAAAAGAAACTCTTTTCCCGAATAGCCAAAGGTCTGAAGCACATTCAGGAAGGAGAGTGGAAAGAAGTAGGGCTCGATAGTAAAACCATCATTGCCCGTACGGAAGATAATATTTTTAAGAAGCACTAAGCAACCTTTGCCCAGCCGCTGACATCTGGAAAGTAAATCCTTTGAATAAAGATCATGAAACGCATTGTATTTGCCTTGCTTGCCGTTTTAGGAACATTGGGAGTCGCTTCTGCCCGGGAAGCTCAGAAAGATTCCATCATCGTCATTATGGGAGATAACTCCCGTATTATTATTTACGGTGAGAATCAGGAGGACCTGAAGAAGTTACTCCATTACGATGTAAATAAATTGCTGAAAGATGTCGGTAGTAAGATTGATTCCACTTCACAGAAAGGGACCACTCGGATTACGCTGGGTGAAATAGACGGAGAGAAATATCTGGAAAAAGTAGGCATCGAGCTAAACGGATACCGGATTACTTCGAGGGGAGATACGATTTACTACAAGGGCAGTAAACAAGTAAAACGGACGCGTCCGTGGTGGCAAAACGATCAGGATAATTTCGTAATTTCTTTTGGTTTAAATGCTTATGGTAGCAAGGAAGACCTGGACTACGATCCTCAGGACTACGATTTACGTCCATTAGGGTCGCGTTTCTTCTCGCTTGGGTTTTACCGGAATCCAACCCTCATCAAGGGGGAAGACGTAGCTCTGCGGCTGCGACTGGGCTTTGAGTTTACCTGGTATAACTTCATGTTCGACGGCAACAATGTAGCCCGGAAGGGACCTGAACAAATTGAGTTCACTTCCTTTACAGAGCCTCTAAAAAAGAGTAAGCTCACCGTCTGTTACGTCACTGTACCCGTCATGCCAACCATCGCCATAAGAAAAGGAGTCATTTCGCACATTGGGGCAGGGGGCTACGTAGGATATCGTCTGGACAGCTATACAAAGACCAAGACCGAATCAGGTAAGAAAGATCATAATCACGGAGGATACTGGCTTAATGATTTTCGATACGGACTCATGGCAGAAATTGGTTTCCGGAATTCAGTTGACTTGTTTTTTCAGTACGATCTGAATGAGCTTTACCAGGAGGCCCGCGGGCCGAAGGTGCAGGCCGTCAGTTTTGGCGTTCGTCTTAACTAAGAACAGGCAGGATATTTATTCAATGGAGCCATAGCAGTCTATGGCTCCATTTATTTTTTTTGAAATATATTTTCATGGACAAGGCTGGAAATGAAAGTATTAGGTAAAACGTCACTGAGCTCATTTAAAAAAAAGACAAGTTTTTTTAGCTTACCTCTTGACACGGGCTCAATAACGCTATACTTTTGCAACTCCAAACCGGAAGATAAAACAAAACATCAGACGGTAAGGGGAAAACGTTCTTTTACTCATAGCGTAAAAAACACCATTTGGGGCGATACCAGAGTGGCCAAATGGGGCAGACTGTAAATCTGCTGGCGTCAGCCTACGGTGGTTCGAATCCATCTCGCCCCACAATTTGAATGACTATTGATTGAGTACATTATCCTGATCAATAGTCATTTTTTTAGTCATATGCGGGCGTAGCTCAGTTGGTAGAGCGGCAGCCTTCCAAGCTGCAGGTCGCGGGTTCGAGCCTCGTCGCCCGCTCATAATTTTGAGCGTAATTTATTAAGTTACTTCGCTTTCGTAGCGACCCAACCTTCCTCACTACGCTCATTAGGATTTACAAGTTACGCGATACCGATTTACGTAACGTCTTTTCGTAAATCATCTCTCTCAGCTTGTATATAACATAATTAGTATTGCCTTTGTAGCTCAGGGGTAGAGCACTTCCTTGGTAAGGAAGAGGTCAGGGGTTCAAATCCCCTCAAAGGCTCTGAAACTTTCGGTCCAAGTTTTAGGTTGAAAGATCAGATATTGCGAAATCCCTCTCCGCATAGAGAGGGACTTTTTTCGTAACGAAAGGTGCAAGTGACTCTTTTCGCAAGTACACTTTCATCAGAATAATAACCAATCGCGAAACCGATAATTCTTTCTAAAAATGGCAAAGGAGACTTTTGACCGCTCGAAACCACACGTCAACATTGGTACAATTGGACACGTTGACCACGGTAAAACGACTTTGACTGCTGCGATCACGAAAGTTCTTTCTGAAAAAGGTCTGGCAGAAAAGAGAGATTTCTCTCAAATTGATAATGCTCCTGAAGAGCGTGAGCGTGGTATCACGATCAACACTGCACACGTAGAATACCAAACAGTAAACCGTCACTATGCTCACGTAGACTGCCCAGGTCACGCCGATTACGTGAAAAACATGGTAACGGGTGCTGCTCAGATGGACGGTGCTATTATCGTAGTAGCTGCTACGGATGGTCCTATGCCCCAGACTCGTGAGCACATCCTGCTTGCTCGTCAGGTAGGTGTACCCCAACTTGTTGTATTCATGAACAAGGTGGATATGGTGGACGATCCTGAGCTGTTAGAACTCGTTGAGATGGAAATCCGCGAGCTGCTGAGCTTCTACCAATTCGATGGTGACAACATTCCTGTAATCCAGGGTTCTGCTTTAGGTGGTCTGAATGGCGAGCCTAAGTGGGTTGAAACGATCGATCAACTGATGGAAGCAGTTGATAGCTGGATCCCAACTCCTGCTCGTGAAACTGACAAGCCTTTCCTGATGCCTGTTGAGGACGTATTCTCAATCACAGGTCGTGGAACGGTAGCAACGGGCCGTATCGAAACAGGTGTAATCAACTCTGGTGATCCTGTAGAGATCTTAGGTATGGGTGCTGAAAACCTGAAATCTACGGTAACGGGTGTGGAAATGTTCCGCAAAATCCTTGACCGTGGAGAAGCTGGTGACAACGTAGGTCTGCTGTTACGTGGTGTTGAGAAAACCGATATCCGTCGTGGTATGGTTATCTGTAAGCCAGGTTCAGTGAAGCCTCACGCTCACTTCAAAGCTGAGGTTTACATCCTTTCAAAAGAAGAAGGTGGCCGTCACACGCCATTCTTTAACAAATACCGTCCTCAGTTCTACTTCCGTACCACGGACGTAACTGGCGAAATCATGCTGCCTGAGAACGTTGAAATGGTTATGCCTGGTGATAACATTACTATTGACGTAACGTTGATCAGCCCTATCGCTATGGACAAAGGTCTGCGTTTCGCTATCCGCGAAGGTGGCCGTACCGTAGGTGCAGGTCAGGTAACTGAAATCTTATAATTTCTATAAGAATCAAGAGAAAGCGTCCCGTAATAGGGACGCTTTCTTTTTTGTAAGAAGATATTTTTCTGTTTTGAGAAAAAAAGTTGCTGAAATAGTTGACCTAATCAAAACAAAAATCTATTTTTGCAGTCCCAAATTTAAGGTACAAGCACACACGGGCATAGTATAAGGGTAGTACAGAGGTCTCCAAAACCTTCGGTCTGGGTTCGAATCCTGGTGCCCGTGCAACTAAGTTTCAGGTTTAAAGTTTAAAGTGAATTCTGACAATTGTATTGATGGTCAGGCTTTAAGCTTTAAACCTGAAAGCTTTAAACTAAACACATGGAAAAGGTAACGTCATTATTTAGAGCTTCCTGGGACGAAGTGACGCAACACATCACCTGGCCTCCGTTCAAGGATTTGCAATCAAGTTCATGGTTAGTGCTGATCGCTTCTCTGATCTTCGCTATTATCGTTGGATTGATGGACGCAGGTTTCCAGAATTTGCTGGATCTTTTCTATAGCCTCTCCAAGTAAGTAACGCGTTTACAGTTTAAGGTTTTCAGTTGTCGCATTCATTCAGCTATCACTGAAAACTGAAGATTGAAAACTGAAAACTGAGAAGAATATGAGTAACGTGAATTGGTACGTTTTGCGGGCTGTTTCCGGACAAGAGAAAAAGGTTAAATCTTATTTGGAAACGGAAGTAGCCAGACAAGAGCTTCAGGACTCTATTCCGCAAATTCTGATTCCGTCCGAGAAAATTGTTGAAATGCGTAACGGCAAGAAACGCATTCGTGAAAAAGCATTTTTCCCAGGCTACATCATGATCTCGGCTGACTTGTCTAATGGCGAAGTAATGCACTTAATTACGAGCATGCCAGGAGTGATCGGGTTCCTCGGAAGTAACGACAAAGACAAAGCCAAAATTCCTGTACCTCTTCGTGCTTCTGAAGTAAAACGGATGTTGGGTCAGGTAGATGAAGTAGTTGAAGAAACCTCCACCTCTTCGGTATCTTTCCTCAAAGGAGAATCGGTAAAAGTAATGGACGGCCCTTTCAGTGGCTTTACGGGCACCATCGAGGAAATCTTCGATGATAAAAAGAAACTTCACGTAACGGTAAAAATCTTCGGACGTAATACGCCAGTTGAATTGAGTTACGCTCAAGTGGAAAAAGAGGGCTAATACGAATTATTCTTTCCGCAGATGTTGTGAGCCATCGCGGTCCTGGCACTTCAAGCTTCCAAGGAATTGCCGCTTCGTTAACGCTCCTTTCGATAAATGTAACAGCGGGCTTTAAAGCCTCAAATATTATTATACAATGGCTAAGCAAATCACCGGATATGTAAAGTTGCAGGTTAAAGGTGGTCAGGCAAACCCATCGCCCCCAATCGGTCCGGCACTGGGTTCCAAAGGTCTGAACATCATGGAGTTCTGCAAGCAGTTCAATGCTCGTACCCAAGACAAAATGGGTCAGGTGTTGCCTGTATTGATTACGTACTACTCAGACAAATCGTTTGATTTCGTAATCAAAACTCCTCCAGCTGCGAACTTGTTACTGGAAGCTTCTAAAGTTAAGTTGGGCTCTGCTCAGCCTAACCTGAAGAAAGTAGGTTCAGTAAGCTGGGATCAAGTAAAAACTATTGCCGAAACCAAAATGCCTGATTTGAACTGCTTTACAATTGAAGCAGCAATGAAAATGGTAGCTGGTACGGCTCGCAGTATGGGTATTACGGTATCCGGCACTGCTCCCTGGCAAGAATAATTTCTAACGGGGGAGAATACTCTTCAGATTACCGAAGCACATTCGATACTACCCCAAAATAACCATTCTCATGGCTAAGTTAACTAAAAAACAAAAAGAAGCTCGCTCTAAATTCGATCAGGCTCAGGCGTATGAACTGGTAAAAGCTGCATCAATTTTGAAAGAGATTTCTTACACTAAATTCGATGCTTCGATTGATATCGACGTTCGTTTAGGTGTAGATCCTCGTAAAGCGGATCAAATGGTTCGTGGTGTAGTAGCCCTGCCTCACGGAACTGGTAAAGATGTTCGCGTATTAGTATTATGTACTCCTGATAAAGTCGAAGAAGCGAAAGCTGCTGGAGCTGATCACGTAGGTCTGGACGAGTATATCGAAAAGATCATGGGTGGATGGACTGATATTGATGTAATCATCACCATGCCTACGGTAATGGCTAAAATCGGTCGTCTGGGTAAAATCCTGGGTCCTCGCGGTTTAATGCCTAACCCTAAGTCAGGTACGGTAACTTTAGAAGTTGGTAACGCCGTTCGCGAAGTGAAAGCGGGTAAAATCGACTTCAAAGTAGATAAAACGGGTATCATTCATACCTCTATTGGTAAGGTCTCTTTTGATTCCGATAAGTTGGCAGAAAATGCTCAGGAAGTAATCAACACCCTGATGAAATTGAAGCCTTCTTCGGCAAAAGGTACGTATGTGAAGAGCATCTTCCTGTCTAGTACCATGAGCCCGAGTGTAGAAATCGATAAAAACACTGTAAACGGTCTGTAAGTCATGACGAGAGAAGAAAAAGGTATTATCATTGAGGAGCTGGCTGAAAAGTTCAAAACCACTCCTTACTTCTATATCACCGATGCAGCTGGTATGTCTGTAGCTCAGACAAACGATCTTCGCCGCAGATGTTTTCAGGCAGGTGTTGAGTATCGGGTAGTAAAAAATACACTGATTGCTAAGGCTCTTGAGCAACTGGACACGGATTACTCATCATTCAATGAAGGAGTATTGAAGGGTTTCAGTGGTATCATGTTCCACACGGAATCAGGTAAGGTTCCTGCGAAATTGATTAAAGATTTCATTAAGGAGTCAGGTAAAGCTAACAAGCTTAAGTTCAAAGGTGCTTCAGTTGATTACAGTGTATTTGCTGGTGAAGATCAATTAGAGACCCTGATTTCTCTGAAATCAAAACAAGAACTCGTTGGCGAAATCATCGGTCTGTTACAATCTCCTGCCAAGAACGTTATCAGCGGTCTTCAAGGTGGTGGCAACAAACTGGCTGGTATCCTCAAAACGCTTTCCGAGCGTCCTGAGTAGTACTCTCAATGAGCTTTCCGAAGCTTGTTGACATTGAAGTTGGCTTCCAAGCCTGAATATATATCACTCTGTTTTTAACTCATTTCGAAAAAATTAAAATCATAATACAATGGCAGATTTAAAGGCATTCGCTGAGCAGCTTGTAAACCTGACGGTTAAAGAAGTTAATGAACTTGCACAAATCCTGAAGGATGAGTATGGTATCGAGCCTGCTGCTGCTGCTCCTGTAATGGTAGCTGGTGGTGTAGGTGGTGGAGATGCTGCTCCTGCTGCTGAAGAAAAAACTTCTTTCGACGTTATCCTGAAGTCAGCTGGTGCTGGTAAACTTCAAGTGGTGAAAGTTGTGAAAGATCTTTCTGGTCTGGGCCTGAAAGAAGCGAAAGAATTAGTTGACGGTGCTCCTAAAGCCGTTAAAGAAGGTGTTACGAAAGACGAAGCTGACGCTCTCAAGAAAGCTCTTGAAGAAGCTGGTGCTGAAGTTGAAATCAAGTAATTTCTTCTTACGCAGAGATTTGATCTCGGGTGGACCCAGTCTGTTGGCTGGGTCTTTCCTGCGTTAAAAGGTCTAGGTTGTTATTCTATTATTTTTAATCACAAATTATTGATTACCAGTAGCTTGTGATTTCGATATACTGACGATGAAACTTAGGCCGCTATTGATTTGTTGATTACCCAGGCAGTAATGTTTTATTGCTGGTTAATCCACAGGATGTTCATTCATCCCCTTAGTTCTTACCCCTGAGTACTAATTCCGAAACACGTCTCCACTCGTAGGGGAGTCGCTAGGGAGTTAATACTGTCAACTACGAGGTGCTAATTTGAGCTTTAGGCGTAGCCTAATCGATTTTCAAATAGTCAAATTCGGACTTTAAAACCGTAGTGCCTTGGCAACAAACAAAACTTCCAGACACAACTTTGCCCAGATTCGGCCAGTCATTGATTATCCTGACTTTCTGGATCTGCAAGTGAAGTCCTTCAAAGAATTTTTCCAGTTAGAAACTCCTTCTGACCGCCGGAAAAATGAAGGCCTCTTCAAAGTTTTTGCTGAAAACTTTCCTATTTCAGATTCTCGGGAAAATTACATTCTCGAATTCGTTGATTTTTCGATCGATCCCCCTAAATACTCCGTAGATGAGAGTATTGACCGTGGATTGACATATGCACTTCCTTTAAAAGCGAAACTGCGTCTGCGTAGCGAAGATCCCGATAACGAGGATTTTGAAACGATTGAGCAGGAAGTTTTCTTAGGAAATATCCCTTACATGACCGAACGCGGTTCCTTCGTTATCAACGGAGCAGAACGTGTAATCGTGTCTCAGTTGCACCGTTCTCCAGGTGTGTTCTTCTCGATGAGTAAGCACACGAACGGTTCAAAACTGTATTCAGCCCGTATCATTCCATTCAAGGGATCATGGATTGAATTCTCAACGGACATCAATAACGTCATGTACGCGTACATCGACCGGAAGAAAAAGTTTCCGGTAACGACGCTGCTGCGGGCGATTGGTTTTGGTTCAGATAAAGAAATTCTGGATCTTTTCGGTCTTTCAGAAGAATTACAGGCTACCCCTGCCGCTTTAAAGCGTGCCTTAGGTCGTAAGCTGGCTGCCCGTGTACTGCGTACCTGGCAGGAAGACTTCGTAGACGAAGATACCGGAGAAGTAATGTCCATCGACCGGAATGAAATCCTGATGGAACGGGATTCAGTAGTTTCGGCCGAAGACGTTGATATGATCCTGGAAAGTGGTGTGAAATCAATCATCCTGCATAAGGAAGATATGAACATCGCTGACTACAACATCATTTATAATACGCTCCAGAAAGACTCTGCTAACTCGGAAAAAGAAGCCGTTGAGCAGATCTATCGTCAGTTACGGAATACGGAAGCTCCCGATGAGCAGACGGCCCGTGACATCATCCAAAGCCTGTTCTTCTCCGATAAACGTTACGATTTAGGAGATGTTGGCCGTTACCGGATCAACAAGAAACTGCAACTGGATATTTCAATGGATACGAAAGTTCTGACGACTCAGGACATCGTTTCAATTGTGAAATATCTGATTGGACTGATTAACTCGAAGGCAGTAGTCGATGATATTGACCACTTGTCCAACCGTCGGGTTCGTACGGTAGGCGAGCAGTTATATGCTCAGTTCGGCGTAGGTCTGTCCCGGATGGCTCGTACCATTAAGGAACGGATGAACGTTCGCGATAACGAAGATTTCAAACCCGTTGACCTGATTAACGCTCGTACGCTGTCTTCAGTAATCAACTCGTTCTTCGGTACCAACCAGCTTTCTCAGTTCATGGACCAGACGAATCCTCTGGCTGAAATCACGCACAAGCGTCGGATGTCAGCTCTGGGGCCCGGTGGTCTGTCACGGGAACGTGCCGGTTTCGAGGTTCGTGACGTTCACTATACGCACTACGGTCGTCTGTGTACGATTGAAACGCCTGAGGGTCCAAACATTGGTCTGATTTCTTCGCTGTGTGTACACGCGAAAATTAACTCCATGGGCTTTATTGAAACCCCTTACCGGGTTATCAAAGACGGCGTAGTAACGGATGAACTGCGATTCCTGACAGCGGAAGAAGAAGATGGTCAGTACATTGCCCAGGCTAATGCGGCCATTGATGAAGGCGGAAACTTCAAGGTAGAGCGTATCAAAACGCGTTTTGAAGGTGACTTCCCTATGGCATCGCCCAGCGAGACGCAACTGATGGACGTAGCTTCGAACCAGATTGTTTCGGTAGCTGCTTCTCTGATTCCCTTCCTGGAGCACGATGATGCGAACCGGGCCCTGATGGGTTCTAACATGCAACGTCAGGCCGTACCTCTGTTACGTCCGGAAGCTCCTATCGTAGGAACGGGTCTCGAAGCTCGTGTTGCTGAAGATTCACGGGCTATGGTCGCCGCTGAAGGTGATGGAGTCATTGAATACGTAGATGCTACGAAAGTAGTGGTGCGTTACGATTTAACGGATGAAGAGAAACTGGTAAGCTTCGACAGCGAAGTTCGTACCTATAATCTGGTTAAATTCCGTCGTACCAACCAGGATACCTGCATCAACCTTAAGCCTATTGTGTTTAAAGGGGAACGGGTAGTTAAAGGTCAGATTCTGACGGAAGGCTACGCAACGCAACAGGGTGAATTAGCTCTGGGTCGTAACCTGCTGGTTGCATTCATGCCCTGGCAGGGATACAACTTTGAGGATGCGATCGTGATTTCGGAGAAAATCGTTCGTGATGACGTATTTACTTCGATCCACATTGAAGAGTTCGACCTTGAAGTGCGTGATACGAAGCGTGGTGAAGAAGAATTAACTTCTGAAATCCCGAACGTATCTGAGGATATGGTGAAGAACCTGGACGAAACCGGTATCATCCGGATTGGTTCAGAGGTAAAAGAAGGAGATATTCTGATTGGTAAGATCACTCCAAAAGGAGAAACGGATCCTACTCCGGAAGAAAAACTGCTTCGTGCCATCTTCGGTGACAAAGCCGGTGACGTGAAGGATGCTTCCAAAAAAGCACCTCCATCACTCAAAGGAGTTGTTATCGATACCAAACTCTTCAAGCGTCCAAGCAAGGAGAAAGAAGTACGCGAGAAAGCGAAAGCGGATCTTAAAGTACTGATGAAGCAATACAGTCGTGACCTGAACAAAATCAAGGAAACGATGATTACCAAGCTGACTGAATTGTTGGATGGTAAGACTTCACAGGGCGTGAAACACAAATTCGGCGATGAAGTAATGCCGAAAACCACTCGTTTCACGCGTGCTAACATTGAAGGTTACTTATTCCCTGAGAAGAACCCTTACAGAGATGAAAGTAACTACGCTGTGCCTGAAGAAGTGAACCTTCTGACGGATCTGGACCTGAATAACTGGACCGACGATCAGCACATCAATGAATTACTGGTAACGCTGGTTAAAAACTACATCGTTAACCGCAGTGAAGTAGCCGGTCACTTCAAACGTGAGCGTTTTGCACTGGAGGTAGGTGATGAGTTACCCGCGGGTATCGTACAGTTAGCTAAAGTTTACATTGCTAAGAAACGTAAACTGAAAGTAGGGGATAAAATGGCCGGTCGTCACGGTAACAAAGGGGTAGTTGCCCGTATTGTTCGTGAAGAAGACATGCCATTCCTGGAAGACGGTACACCCGTAAACATCGTACTGAACCCTCTGGGGGTACCTTCCCGGATGAACATCGGTCAGATTTACGAAACCGTATTAGCCTGGGCTGGTTTGAAGCTGGGTAAAAAATACGCGACGCCAATCTTTGACGGTGCTTCTGAAGAGCAGGTGGTAGCTGAACTGAATGCGGCAGGTCTGCCTCCATTCGGTCGTACCTACCTCTATGATGGTTTATCAGGTGATCGTTTTGACCAACCCGTAACGGTAGGTCTGATGTACATGCTGAAACTGGGTCACTTGGTTGATGATAAAATGCACGCCCGTTCCATCGGACCATACTCGCTCATTACGCAGCAGCCGCTGGGTGGTAAAGCTCAGTTTGGGGGTCAGCGTTTTGGAGAGATGGAAGTATGGGCACTCGAGGCCTTCGGTGCTTCACACATTCTGCAAGAGATTCTGACGGTGAAGTCGGATGACGTGCAGGGCCGTGCGAAAGCTTACGAAGCCATCGTGAAAGGTGAAAACCTGCCTAAACCAAACATTCCTGAGTCATTCAACGTATTGATTCACGAATTGCGTGGTCTGGCGTTGGAAATCACGCTGGATTAATAAGTCTAAGCAGTTAATCAGAGCGGGTTCTGCCTGCTCTGATAACTCTAATTTCATATAAACCTGTAAATGGAAGTAAAAACCAGCTATTTCCGACAAATAGATTCCTTACGAGCGTATGCCGTATTATCCGTTATTATTTTTCACTGGTTTGCAAAAGATAGCTGGATTAATAAACTGCCTAATGGCTCGATTGGGGTTACCTTATTTTTCGTAATTAGCGGTTTTCTGGTTTCGCGGATTTTAATGATTGCGAGAAACCGGATTGAGCGTAACGAACGGTCGTTTAAAGAAGAGTATCGGGATTTTCTGGTGCGGCGGGCTTTACGAATTTTTCCCCTGTATTACGGGATATTGTTCGGGGTATATGCCTTAAATAAGTTTGCTCACATTCGAATAGAAACCGATTTTTTTGAACATCCTCTTTATTATCTTTTCTATTTATACAATCATTACCTGGACTCAACCGGGAACTGGCAGGATTTACTCTCGCCGTTCTGGAGTTTGTCGGTTGAAGAGCAGTTTTACATTGTTTGGCCCTTATTACTGCTGTTAATACCAGCCAAACATCAACCTTACTTAGCCCTGACGGCTGTAGCAGCAGGACTAATTTCAAGAGGTATACTAGCGGTATCCGGTACCGGATCGGACGGTTTAGCGACCGTTCATTGTCTGGACGCCTTTGGCATCGGTGCCGTGTTTGCCTACTTGTTTACCAATAGTAAGGATACTGTAGAATCGGTTAAGAAAAGGAGTACTCTGTTATTAGCCATTGGTTTAGTACTGTTTATTCCCTGCCAGTTGATGGATTCACAATCGTGGTTTGTGCTGGTTTTTAAGCGGTTCTCTATTGCGGCTATTTCCATGTATTTTGTGTGTGGAGCCAGCCTTGGATTTAAAGGTACATTTGGACGAATTTTAAACAGCTCCGTGCTGATTTACATCGGAAAAATAAGCTATGGACTTTACGTATTTCATATGCTCATTCCCAGTGTATTCGTTCCTAAGTTACTGAGTTTTACTCCAGGACGGGTTTCACAATTACTTACCAGCAGTCAGGCGGTATACGTTTCGTTTTGTTTCGTTTTCCTGATGGTATTAGGCAGTCTATCCTGGTATTTATTCGAGAAGCGTTTTACGGATCTGAAAAAATATTTCGATTATAAAAAAGCTTCAGGAGATCAGGTTAGTAGTACGAGTAGAGTGTCAGTGAAATAATGTACAGGGAAGTTAGCTCGAGATAGCTAAGGACCTTAAAGGCCGGTTTACTAGCGGAAAAGCCTGATAGAGCATCATTTTCATTCAAAACCATATTTGAAAATGTCATTAAAGAAAAACAAAAAACTAAATAGCGACTTCTCGAAGATCACTATTAGTTTGGCGTCTCCCGAATCGATTCTTGAGAATTCATTCGGTGAAGTGACCCAGCCCGAAACGATCAACTATCGGACTTACAAACCCGAGATGGGTGGTTTGTTCTGCGAGCGGATCTTCGGCCCGGTTAAAGACTGGGAATGTCACTGTGGCAAATACAAGCGGATTCGCTATAAAGGCATTATCTGCGATCGCTGCGGCGTGGAAGTAACCGAGAAGAAAGTACGTCGTGAACGCATGGGACACATCGAACTGGTGGTTCCCGTCGCTCACATCTGGTACTTCCGCAGCTTACCTAACAAAATTGGTTACCTGCTGGGAATCTCTTCCAAAAAGCTTGATCAAATTATTTATTACGAACGGTACGTGGTTGTACAGCCGGGTGCAAAAGCAGAAGATGGCGTTCAGAATCTGGACTTCTTAACGGAAGACGAATACCTGGATATCATTGACAAGCTGCCCCGCGAAAACCAGTTGCTGCCTGACACCGATCCGAACAAGTTTATTGCGAAGATGGGTGCCGAAGCACTGGAAATGCTGTTGTCACGTATTCAGCTGGATGAGCTTTCGTACGAACTGCGTCACTCGGCAGCCAACGATACTTCACAGCAACGGAAGCAGGAAGCTCTGAAGCGTCTGAAGGTGGTAGAAGCCCTTCGGGATGCCAAGACCCGTATTGAAAACCGTCCTGAGTGGATGGTGATCCGTATGGTTCCCGTCATTCCACCCGAATTACGTCCGCTCGTCCCTCTGGATGGAGGTCGTTTTGCTACGTCTGATTTGAACGACTTATACCGTCGGGTAATCATCCGTAACAACCGTCTGAAGCGTCTGATCGAAATCAAAGCTCCCGAAGTAATCCTCCGTAACGAAAAGCGGATGTTACAGGAAGCCGTGGATTCGCTCTTCGACAACTCACGGAAAGTAAACGCCGTTCGTTCCGAAGGTAACCGTGCTCTGAAGTCACTTTCAGATATGCTGAAAGGAAAGCAGGGTCGTTTCCGTCAGAACTTATTAGGTAAGCGGGTGGATTATTCAGGTCGTTCGGTAATTGTCGTTGGTCCTGAATTGAAACTGCACGAATGCGGTCTGCCCAAAGACATGGCGGCCGAGTTATTCAAGCCGTTTATCATTCGTAAACTGATCGAACGCGGTATCGTTAAAACCGTAAAATCAGCGAAGAAAATTGTTGACCGGAAAGACCCCGTAGTTTGGGACATTCTGGAAAACGTACTGAAAGGACACCCTGTACTGCTGAACCGTGCTCCAACGCTGCACCGGTTAGGTATTCAGGCCTTCCAGCCCAAGCTGATCGAAGGAAAAGCAATCCAGCTGCACCCACTCGTTTGTACGGCATTCAACGCTGACTTTGACGGTGACCAGATGGCCGTTCACGTTCCCCTGGGACATGAAGCCGTTCTGGAAGCCTCTCTGTTAATGTTGGCCTCGCACAACATTCTGAACCCTGCCAACGGAGCCCCCGTTACGGTACCTTCTCAAGACATGGTTCTTGGTCTGTATTACGTAACGAAAGGACGTGTGCATACGGAAGAATACCCCATCGCTGGAGAAGGCATGACCTTCTACGGAGCAGAAGAGGTAATCATCGCGATCAACGAAGGCCGGATTTCGAAGCACGCCAACATCAAGTGTAAAGTACGGGTTCGTAATGATGATGGAACGTTTGAGTCCAAAATCATTGAGACCGTAGCGGGTCGTCTGTTGTTTAACCAGGCGGTTCCTGAAGAGGTAGGCTACCTGAATGAACTGTTGACGAAGAAGAAACTTCAGCAGATCATTTCCCACGTCTTCAAGATTGCGGGTGTGGCCCGTACGGCTCAGTTCCTGGATGATATTAAGGAACTAGGTTTCCGTATGGCATTCAAAGGAGGTCTGTCCATCGGTCTGAACGATATTAAAATCCCTGAAGTAAAAGACGAATTGCTCGTTGGTGCGGAAGGTGAAGTTCAGGGCGTGTGGGACAACTACTACATGGGTCTGATCACGGACAACGAACGTTACAACCAAATCATTGATATCTGGACTCGGGTTAACTCGAAAATCACGGATACGCTGATGAAACAACTGGAAACGGATCAGGGTGGATTTAACTCCATCTACATGATGATGCACTCGGGAGCCCGTGGTTCTCGCGAGCAGATCCGTCAGTTGGGTGGTATGCGGGGTCTGATGGCGAAACCTCAGAAGAACTTACAGGGTTCGGTAGGGGAGATCATCGAGAACCCGATTCGTTCGAACTTCAAAGAAGGTCTGGACGTATTGGAGTACTTCATCTCGACGCACGGTGCCCGGAAAGGTCTGGCCGATACTGCCCTTAAAACGGCGGATGCCGGTTACCTGACTCGCCGTCTGCATGACGTTGCTCAGGATGTAGTTATTAATGAAGAAGATTGCCAGACCCTGCGTGGTATCACCATCTCGGCCCTGAAAGAAAACGACGACGTGGTTGAACCGCTGTCCGAACGTATTCTGGGTCGTGTGACTACCTACGACGTTGTAGATCCATTAACGGGAGAGACCATCGTTAAAGCAGGTGATGTCATCGACGAAGATAAAGCCAAGCATATCGACGAAACCAGCATTGAAAGTGTTGAAATTCGTTCGGTATTAACCTGCGAAACCCGCAATGGCGTTTGTGCGAAATGCTACGGACGTAACCTGGCCACGGGTCGTATGGTGAACATCGGTGAGGCTGTAGGGGTAATTGCTTCTCAGTCCATTGGTGAGCCTGGTACGCAGCTGACACTTCGTACATTCCACGTTGGGGGTACTGCTCAAAACATTGCTTTGGATGCAAGCATCCGGGCGAAGTTCGACGGTATCGTTCGCTTCGAGGAATTACGTACGCTGGAAACGCAGCGTCCAACGGGAGAAGATACTCTGGTAGTCATGGGTCGTTCAGGAGAACTTCAGGTAGTGGGAGCTCCCGGAACTACGTATGCCGGTCAGGTATTGATTTCAACGAACGTACCTTACGGTGCTTACCTGAGCGTGAAAGATGGCGAAGCAGTAACGAAAGGACAGGAACTTTGTGCCTGGGATCCTTACAACGCCGTTATCCTGAGCGAAATCAGCGGTAAAATTGATTACGAAGCAATCGAAGACGGATTAACCTTCAAGGAGGAATTTGACGAAACAACCGGATTTAAAGAGAAGGTAATCGTTGAAAGCCGTGACCGTACGAAAAACCCGACTATTTGGGTGAAAAACGATACGGAAGAGGGTTCTCGCGGGTATAACATGCCCGTAGGTGCTCGTCTGGGTGTAGAAGTTGGAGCGGAAGTGAAACCAGGTCAGATCCTGGCGAAGATTCCACGTTCGGTTGGTAAGACCCGGGATATTACCGGTGGTCTGCCCCGGGTAACGGAATTGTTCGAGGCTCGTAACCCATCAAACCCTGCGGTCGTTTCTGAAATCGATGGTGTAGTCTCTCTGGGTGCGGTGAAACGCGGTAACCGTGAGATCTTCGTTCGTGGTAAAGACGAAACGGAGAAAAAATATCTGGTACCAACATCCAAGCACATTCTGGTTCAGAACAATGACTTTATCAAAGCAGGTCTGCCTCTTTCCGATGGAGCCATTACACCAGCCGATATTCTTTCGATCAAAGGGCCAACCGCTGTTCAGGAATATCTGGTAAATGAAATTCAGGAAGTATACCGTCTGCAAGGGGTAAAAATCAATGATAAACACATCGAATGTATCGTTCGTCAGATGATGCAGAAAGTGGATATTATTGACTCAGGCGATACCAACTTCCTTGAAAATCAGGGTGTAGATAAGTGGACGTTCCGTAGCGAAAACGATGCGATCCTGGATCGCAAAGTAGTCACTGACGCGGGTGAGTCAGCTAACGTGAAGTTAGGTCAAATCATCACGGCTCGTCAGTTACGGGATGAAAACTCCTCACTGAAACGTCAGGATAAGGCTCTGGTACAGGTGCGTGACGCCATGCCAGCCGTATCCCGTCCGACATTGATGGGTATCACTCAGGCCTCTTTAGGTACGGAGTCATTCATCTCAGCTGCTTCCTTCCAGGAAACTACGAAAGTACTTTCAGAAGCCGCCGTTCGTGCGAAAGCCGACCGTCTGGAAGGTCTGAAAGAAAACGTTATCGTAGGTCACCTGATCCCTGCGGGTACGGGCGTTCGTCGCTATCAGGATCTGCTGGTAACCAATCCGGAAGAAGGAGAGAAATTCATTGAAAGCAAATCTACTTCTCGTAAGAAAAGAGAATTGGCTTAAGGATTTCTCTAATCCATAGAAAAGCCCCGTTTGGCAATTGCCAAACGGGGCTTTTTCTTTAGTAACTTTTCAGAAGAGCTGATGAACTAACGTAACATCCAATATAAATAAGTAAAATCAGCTCTCTAAAAATTACTTGGTATGTTTCGCCCGTTCCCGTGCTTCTTCGGCATCCAGTAGGGCATCTACTTTCTGCTTTTCCAGGGTGGAGGCTTTTACTTCACCAGAAGTATCACTTTCGCCATCGGCTACGGTATCTACTACTGGCATTTCTCCCGTGCGTTCTACTTCCGTTAATTCCGGGGTTCCTTCGGGTCTATCCTTGATAGGTACTCCCTGCGAGCCCGGATCCTTTGTATTAGAGGTGTGATTGCTCATGACTTTTAAGGATTGGTTGAGCCTGAAAAGAAAAAAAGGTTATTCCATGCCGAAACAGTGGGGAATAATCTCCAGACCTGTTCTCATGATTACAGGTAACTCCAGAGTTGATGCGTTTGCCGTTTTTTGAAACGACCGTACCATCGACAAAGCGGGTATAAGATGGCTAAAAGCACTAACCAAACCAGATAAACTCCTCCAAGCGATAATCCAACAGCCGGCATCACACCGGCAGTGCCATTCTGGAAATTCAGCTGTTTCCAGGATATTCCCTGGTACAAATGAATGACTACCGCCAGCCCGTGAATGAGGTAGAAATGCAACACATAATAAAATAAAGGAACCCGCCCATAGACTTCAATCCAGGAGAAAAAGCCCATAGAACGATTTTCCAGCACCGACAATATCAGTAAAGCAGGCCCGAGGGTCATTAAGGTATACAGAAGCGAAGGCGGATACTTCGTAGTATTAAGGAAGGAAAGCAGCGTAACGCCGAAAGAAGACTGAGGTTGCCAGGGCGAAGGATCGCCGTAATGATTAATCCAGCGAATAAAAATGAATACTAAAATAAAGCCGCCCCCCAGGTACGCCAGCCATTGTTTTCGCAGGGAAGAGGAAATTTGTGGCCGAAACAAAGCTCCCAAGCCATAACCAGTCAGTAAAATTCCTGTCCAGGCCAGAAAGGGATAAAGATTAAGAAGCAGCCGGCCTTCACCGATGGGTAAGGGGCCGGGTTGATGGCTGAGCCATAGCAAAGCCTGACTAAGTGAACCGGATGTAGGAGAAACCTTATCCAGTGCATTATGCCCGGCTATAATAAAAATACCCAGCGAGAAGATAACGGGCTTAGGTAGCCATAGTAATCCACTCAGCAGCAGAAAACTTACGCCAATGGCCCAAATGACCTGCAGGGTAACCATAGAAAAGTGCAGGTCGAACCAGAGACCGAACGTAATGACCGTTAGTTCAAGAAAAATAAGCCAGAGCCCGCGGGTAAAAAGAAACCAGCTATGCTGAGACTTTGATTTCTTTAACCCCGATAAACAGGCAGAAATGCCTGCCAGCAGCACAAAGTTAGGAGCACAAAAATGCGTAATCCAGCGGGTGAAAAACAGGGTATAAGAGGGATGCTCCAGATCGAGTGGGTTGGAGAAAAAGGCATTAATATGTATATACTCGCGGCAATGATCGAGTGCCATGATCATCATAATCAGGCCACGAAGCCAGTCTATACTACTAATTCTGTAACGGTAGGAGGCCGAGGCAGACATGATTAGGAGGGGTAGATATAACTCAAGATACAACGTTTTGCTGGCATGAGAAGACCCGCTCCCGCCCAAAACTTACATGGTCATAATCGAAGCCATGGACTCTATTCCATCCCACAGGTTTTGTAACCGGATGTTTTCATTTTCTCCATGCTGATTACTGTCGTAATTGGCAATGGGAACGGTGATGATGGCTTGCTGCCGAAGAATATCACTGAACAGATACAGCGGCAGACTTCCGCCCAGCGAAGGAAAAATAACGACCGGATCCTGGGTCGTACTTTGGACTGCCTTCACTACTTTTTGAGCAATGGGTAAATCCAGCGGCGTTCGCTGAGCCCGGTAGCCTTTCAGGGGTTTGACGCGGGCCACCAGTGGATGATTCAGTAATTCTTCCTGGGTAGGTTCCTGGTCAGTTACATAATAGCCCTGAGCTTTTACGTGATCAATGAGTTTCTGTACCTGCTTAACGGGATCGTTACCGGCCACGACGCGTAAATCGAGGGTAGCTACGGCCGTTGAAGGAATGACGTTAGCCGCCTGAGCACCGACTCCGGCACTGACGATACCGTTGATATTTAGGGAAGGCTCATTAATCAGCTCCGCTAAGGTTTTCCCCGCTCCATCCGTCTGGCCAATGCCTAATTCCTTCCGAACCTCGTTTTCAACGGGTGGAATGGCGGCAATGGCTTTCTTTTCTGAGTCACTCAAAGGCGTTACGTCGTCGTAAAAACCTTTGATTACTACCCGACCCGAATCGTCTTTCATGGATGAAAGTAATTTCGCCAGTCGCAGGGCAGGGTTAGGAGCCCAGTTCCCGTAATGGCCACTGTGCAGGGGCCGACGCGGCCCATACGTGGTAATCTCCACATTGATATCACCCCGACAACCGAACACAATGCTTTTGTTACCCGACTGATGCACGGGGCCATCGCAGAAAATCCAGCAATCGCCGTTGAGCAGGTTTTTATACTTCGTTAAATAATCGCCTAAATGCTGGGAGCCGTTTTCTTCCTCTCCTTCAAAGAAAAACTTTAGATTATACGTAGGCTTGATACCGCTTTTCAGTAAGGCTTCATAGGCCGAAAGAATAGCAAAAACTCCGGCTTTATCATCCGTGGCACTGCGGGCAATGATACGATAGTCGGGGGAAAGTTTCCCTTTTGTTTCCGCTTCAGATAAAATCTTACCGCCATTTTCGATGGAATTGGTAGCCAGAATGGGCTTAAACGGAGTAGTTCCTTGGGCCCATTTAGCCGGGTTAGTCGGCTGACCGTCGTAGTGAGCATAAAATAAAAGGGTCTGGGTAGCTCCGGGGACTTTCACATCTCCAAACACGACGGGGGGAGTTTTCCCATCCAGCTCCAGTAACTGCACGGGAATATTCATGCGTTTCATCAGGTCCCGAATGAAGAAGGCGTTCTGGCGAACGTCGGTCGTGGTATCAAGCAGGATATTGGGAATAGAAAGAAACCGGAGGTATTCCTGAAGCAGAGTCTGTTCGTGCTGCTGGCGATAGGCCCGAACCTTAGCGAGCGTCTGAGCGGAAAGCGTAGTCAGACTCAGAGAGGTAAAAAGACAGATGATCCATTTTTTCATACGGGAAGACATTTAAGGAGAGACCCTAAAGAAAAAAGGATATACTCGCCTTTACAAGTATATCCTTTGGAAAATGATTGAAAAGTCAGTTGATTATACGGGATCTACGTCAATGACAATACTGGTTCCCTTGTAATCTTTGATCGTTACCACTTCTTCAATGGACTCCCGGATGAATTCTTTGATGGCTTTCAGATTCAGATTTCGTTCGAATTTCAGTAAGACATCAAAAAGAAACTGATTACGAATCCGCTCCACCAGCGGAGTTTCCGGACCTTTCACCCGATCACTACCCAGCTTTTGCATGAGTAAGGTAGCCAGCTTCTTGGCAGCGGCTTCGGACACTTGCTGTTCGATGTGTTTACAGGTCAGGCGAATAACCCGGGTAAAGGGAGGGTACCCATACGACTGCCGTTCTTCAATTTCCTCCGCATAAAAGCCTTCGTAGTCATTCGCCATGATTCGGGCCAGCAGCGGGTGCTGGGTGTTATTGGTCTGGATTAATACCCGTCCCTGTTTGCCGCTTCGGCGACCTGAACGACCCGAAACCTGCGTTAATAACTGAAATGAACGCTCCGTAGCCCGAAAATCGGGGAAGTTAATCATGCGATCCGCGTCAAAAATGGCGACCAGACTTACCTTATCGAAGTCCAGGCCTTTGGAGACCATCTGGGTTCCGACCAGCATATCAGTTTCGCCCTTTTCAAAATCAGAAATCATCTGCTGAAAAGCCGTTTTCGAGCGGGTCGTATCTAAATCCATTCGCTGAATGCGAGCGACGGGAAAGTGCAATTGTAGATCTTCTTCGAGTTTTTCCGTACCAAATCCCTGCGTTCGCACTTTGGTGCTGCCGCAGGCGGGACAGGTTTTGGGCAAGCGTTCTTTATGACCGCAGTAATGGCAGCGAAGCTCGGCATCGCGTTGGTGATAGGTCAGACTAACATCACAACTGTCGCACTTGGCAATCCAGTCGCAATCATCGCAGGTCAGATAAGGCGAATACCCCCGGCGGTTCTGAAAGAGAATGGTCTGCTCGTTCCGTTCCAGATTTCCGCCTAACTCCTGTAATAATTCGCCCGAAAATTCCCCTTTCATGGCCTTATTCTTTCGGGCCTGCCGAATATCAATGAGCTCAATCGAAGGCAGGGAGGCATTTCCAAAGCGTTCTTTCAGCTCAACCAGACCATAGCGACCCTGCTGAGCGTGGTAATAACTTTCAATACTGGGCGTAGCCGAACCCAGTAATACCTTGGCTCCCTGCATTTTGGCAATCACCAAAGCCGAATCCCGGGCGTGGTAACGCGGAGCGGGGTCATACTGTTTGTAACTGGCTTCGTGCTCTTCATCCACAATGATTAATCCGAGGCTGTCAAAGGGCAGAAAGATGGAGGAACGCACGCCGATGACGAACTGAAAACGCCCCGAAAGCACGCCCTTCCAGACCTCCACCCGCTCGTTATCCGAGAATTTTGAATGATAAATCCCGACCCGTTCGCCGAAAATTTTCTTGAGCCGAACCACAATCTGGGTAGTCAGGGCAATCTCGGGTAAGAGGTACAAAACCTGCGAGCCGCTTTCCAGAGCCTGCTCGATGAGGTGGATGTACACTTCGGTCTTACCCGCCCCGGTTACGCCGTGCAGCAATACGGTATCTTTTTCCTGAAACGATTGGGTCACTTCCCGCACGGCCCGCTGTTGCGAATCGGAAAGGGTAGGCATGGTAGCAATCGTACCCGTGTCTTCCGCAAAGCGGCTGATGACAATATCGAAACTTTCAAAAATTCCTTTTTTCAGTAAAGTATCCAGCGAAGAATCGGATAACTCGTCGTTCCTGGAAAAGGTAGATTTCAGTAAGCCTTCGGCATTTTTTTCGGGCTCCCGAAGAGCAGGCACGTGCCGGAGATACTCCAGTAAAATATCCAGTTGCTTGGGCGTTTTTTCCAGTTGCCCAATTAAAGATTTTAAGTTTTCCGGATCAGCGAAAAAGGACGTTAAACGAATTTTACGAACAACTTTAGGCGTATACTTTTCCCGCACTTCTTCAAAAACAATAACGGCCCGTTTGCCAATCAGGGACTTGATGAGGTGATAGACGTTCTTGACGTCCGCAAAGCGGGCCAGCTCATCGTAACTCAGCGATTGCTTGGCTTTTATTTCCTCAATGATTTCTTTTTCGCGGGGCGTGAGTAAATCGGGATGCTCAAAATCGGGGTTATACTGCACTTTCGACTGGCTGGAAATCTTCAGCCCCGAGGGTAAGGCCACGTTCATGACTTCACCAATGTGACACATGTAATAATCCGAAATCCACTGGAATAGCTCTAACTGCCAGCGAGTTACCAGCGGCGTGTCGTCTAACACTTCCAGAATATACTTGGCCTGATACTGTTTGGGAGGCTGGTTATGAATGCGGGCAATGAGAGCCGTCACAATTTTGGTCTTTCCAAACTGCACAATCACGCGGGCTCCCATCTGCAACTGACCGGTAAATTCCCGGGGTACTCGGTACGTATATAAGCGGGGAATAGGAATGGGCAGAATGACATCGGCAAACTGCGTTACCTCTTCCATAAAATCGAGCTGATTCATACAGGCAAGTTAAGACGAATGCAGAAGCAGAACGCCTGAGTCGGGAGATTAATTCAAAAGGCAATTCGGTAATCGCCACCGTGCATTCCATTTACGCCTGAGAATGTGTAACTTTGGGTTTTTACAAGTGCATCATATGGCAAAACCATTTAACGTCGTTTACGAGGATAATCACCTCATTATTGTCAATAAAGCAGCGGGGATACTCGTGCAGGGAGATCAGACGGGCGACAAGACTCTTTCCGATTACGTCAAGGAATACATCAGCGTAAAATACAACAAACCCGGAGCGGTTTTTCTGGGAACGGTACACCGTCTGGATCGCCCGGTGAGCGGGCTGGTGGTCTTTGCCCGGACCTCCAAGGGACTCGAACGCATGAATGAACTATTCCGTCGCCGGGATATTCAGAAAACGTATTGGGCCGTGGTGGGTAAAAGGCCCGAGCAGAAAAGCGGAAAACTCACGCACTGGCTCGTGAAAGACGAGGCCCGCAACGTCGTGACGGCTTACGATTACGAACGTCCCGGTTCACAGAAGGCGGAGCTGACCTACAAGCTGATCGGTGAAATGAATCACCATTTCTTACTGGAAGTTAATCCGGTGACGGGCCGTCCGCACCAGATTCGCGTGCAGCTGGCTTCCATGGGCTGTCCCATTCGCGGTGATTTGAAATACGGTTACCCCCGTCCGAACCCTGACGCCAGCATTAATCTGCATGCTCGTCGTTTATACTTCATTCATCCCATTAAAAACGAAGGAGTGATCTGTAAAGCAGCAGTTCCGCAAAATTCGTTCTGGGAAGAGTTCTTAGAGTTTGACGAAGAAGTAAACGAAGACATTCACCACGGATAATATTCCCCCTGAATCGAACCAAATCATGAATATTCTCGAAAAGATTGTCCTGCATAAGCGGAAAGAAGTAGCTCAGGCGAAAGCCAATATTTCAGCCCGCGAACTGGAACTGTACCCTAATTTTCACCGGGTGACTAATTCATTATCACAACGGTTGCGTCAGGATCATTCCTCGGGTATTATTGCCGAGTTTAAGCGTAAATCTCCTTCCAAGGGCATCATCAATGACCGGGTGAGCGTAGAAGAAGTTACTTTGGCTTACTCCGAAGCCGGAGCGGCCGGGTTATCCGTACTGACCGATGAGGAGTTTTTCGGAGGCAACGCGGACGATCTGCAACTGGCTCGCCAGTCAAACCCCCGCACCCCGCTGTTACGCAAGGAATTTATCGTCGATGAATATCAGATTTTGGAAGCCAAAGCCTGGGGAGCTGACGTCATTCTGTTGATCGCTGCTTGCTTGTCTCCTCAGGAAATTAAACATTTCGGTCAGTTTGCTCAGTCCATTGGTCTGGAAGTATTACTGGAAGTGCACGATCAGGAAGAACTGGAACGCAGTCTGAATCCTCATCTGAACATGGTGGGCGTGAACAACCGTGATCTGAAAACGTTTCATGTTTCCATTGAGACCTCGCTCAGGCTCGTAGAACAAATTCCTCAGGAGTTTGTTAAGGTATCAGAAAGCGGGTTAAGCAGCACAGAAACGATTCATCAGCTCTATGAAGCAGGTTATCGCGGATTTCTGATCGGTGAAAATTTCATGAAAACGTCTCGTCCCGGTGAGGCTCTGGCGGATCTGGTAGGTGGACTACAGTACGTGACTTTATAAGTGCCAGTGTTTTTCCCTTTGTTGTACCTATAACTCCAGAAACCTATGCGTATTAAAGTCTGTGGAATGAAAGAGGAGGAGAACCTCCAGGATTTACTTGAGTTACAACCTGATTACGTGGGGTTTATTTTTTACGAAAATTCTCCCCGGTTCATGGGAGAAACACTCGGAGCAGAAGTCATTAGGCAGGTACCCAAAAACATCCGGAAAGTAGGCGTTTTCGTTAATGCCAGCATTAACCAGATCGTTCAGACGGTAAAAACCTACGGACTGGATTTTGTGCAGTTACACGGCGACGAAATGCCGGATTTCTGCCGTAGTTTACAATTCAAAGGAATCAACATCATTAAAGCTTTTCGGGTAGATGAGACGTTTAACTTTACTCAATTAAATAATTACAAACCCGTTTGCGATTACTTTCTTTTTGATACCAAAGCGGCTGCTTACGGGGGGACCGGAACGGCTTTTGACTGGAGCCTGCTGGAGCGGTATGATAACGAAAAACCTTTTTTCCTTTCCGGAGGAATCGGGCTGGAAGACGCCGAAACCATACTGGACCTGAAAGAGAAAACAGGCCTTCGCATTCACGCCGTAGATATCAATAGTAAATTCGAAGTACAGCCAGGGCTGAAAAACATTGAAGCCGTTCGTGAATTCATTCATCGACTCAAAGTAGAAGAGATTGAGGCCTGAGTTCGTTTTCTGTAATGGCCAGTAACTTATTGATAAGGGACCGAATCCGGTCCCTTATTTTTTTACGGAAGATCCACGAATAATGAGTTCAGTCGACAGGGTTTCCGTACGGGGAATGGTCTGCTCGCCGAGGCGTGCCGTTTCCAGAAACAGACGAGCGGCCATCCGTCCCATTTCTCCCACGGGCTGACTGACTGTCGTGAGTCCCGGTTCGATAATGGCGGAGATGGGATCATTACTGAATCCTACCACGGCTAAATCTTCGGGAATGCGGACGCCTTTAGCCTTCGCAATGAGGATGACCTGAATGGCCGTAGGATCGTTAACCGCAAAAATCGCGTCGGGAGGCTCGGGTAAATCCAGTAAATGTTTGGCGTAAATACGGGCTTTTTCGTCCGTTAAATCATAGGTAATGACCAGCTCGGGTTCTGGTTCCAGCCCGTACGCCATCAAAGCATCCGTGTAGCCCTGTTGCCTCAGCCGACTGATGAGCAAACTCGCCGGTCCGGCAATGTGAGCAATCCGGCGGTAGCCCTGCTCGAGTAAATGCGTGACGGCCCGAAAAGCCCCTTCGTAATCATCCACCACCACGCGGTGCGTCTCCAGCTCGGGACAGATGCGGTTGAAGAAAATGAGCGGAACGCCTTTGTTTTCCAGAGCTTTGAAATGATCTACGTTATTCGTCTGGCTCGTCATGGAGACAATGAGCCCGTCTACCCGGCTAGCCATTAAAGCCTTCACATTGGCCACCTCCGTCTGATAAGATTCGCTGGACTGGCAAATCATCAGGTTGTAACCCGCCGCCTGCAGGACCTCCTGGGCTCCAATGATCACTTCCGGGAAAAAGTAATGGTGAAACTCGGGCACAATCATACCGACGGTATTGGTGCGGCTTTTCACAAGTCCGTACGCCAGCAAATTGGGCTGATAATCGAGCTGCTGGGCCAGGTCCATCACGGCCTTCCGGGTTCCCGGGTGAATGTCACTCTGATTACGTAAAGCCCGGGATACCGTGGATTTGGAAATGCCCAGTTCCCGGGCAATATCAACAATCGTTACCTGGTGTTTGGAGCGTGGCTTAGGTGCGTCCGCAAAGGAGAAATGGCTCTGACAGGATTTACAGTAATACCGCTGTTTGCCCCGCACCATGCCTGCTTTACTAATCGAATCAACCTGTTCACATTTTGGACAATGAATCATAATGTTCAGAGGTAAAATTGTACTTTTTTTATAATTAAGGTGTAATTTATTTTACTATAAATTTCTACTCTCACCGTACGTAAATCTAATTCAATATAAACATTTTTGGGCGGCAATACCTATCGAGAACATTTCCGGGAATGTTCCCGGTAGTTTTGATGCGTTTTATTTAATTATTTCTATTGTTTTTGGTATAAAACGCAGTAGGTTCCAGAGCTGAAGGCAGAAATGATACCGCAGCTCCTACTAACCTCTAAAACTTATTTATTGTATTATTATAAGATAGTAACCTCTAAGCCTATGCAATTATTACTACGTAGCTTTAGTCTGCTCCTGTGTCTGGGGTGGATGTTTACACTTCAGGCCCAACAAGTGGATGTACGGGGCACGGTTACCGCGGAGAACGAAGGGGGGATCCCCGGCGTCAGCGTAACCATTAAAGGAACAACGCGTGGCACGCAAACCAATGCCAGTGGAGAATTCATTCTCAGTAACGTACCCGCTCAGACTAAACTGGTGTTTTCTTCGGTGGGTTACGTGACTCAGGAAGTAGAAGTGGGGGGCAAGACAGTCCTTAACGTAGTTCTTAAATCGGATGAGAAAGGACTCGATGAGGTCGTAGTGGTGGGGTATGGAACCCAGCGGAAAGTGGAAACCACCGGATCCATTGTGTCCGTGAAAGCCGCCGAAATCCTGCAAACGCCCGTAGCCAACGTGGCCCAGGGACTTCAGGCCCGCGTAGCCGGGATGCAGGTCACGCAAAACTCAGCCGCTCCGGGCGGGAACATCAGCGTTCGGATTCGGGGTACCAACTCCATTAACGGATCTTCGGAGCCATTATACGTCATTGACGGGATTCAGTTCTCCAACGGCGGTGACGTCAATAGCGTAAGTCCGCTTTCTCAGATTAACCCCAGTGATATCGAATCGGTTGAAGTGCTGAAAGATGCCTCTGCCACAGCCATTTACGGAGCAAGAGCTGCCAATGGCGTAGTCCTGATTACCACTAAACGCGGAAAAGTGGGTGTCTCGACCGTTACTTACGAAGGGTATTATGGCGTTCAGGAAACGACAAAACGCATGCCGGTACTTAACGCCCGACAATTTGCAGAATTAGAGAACGATATCTTCAAAACAAACGTATATGCCGATCCGTCCTCTTTGGGAGAGGGCATCAACTGGCAGGATCTGATTTTCCGTCAGGCGGCCATGCAAAACCATCAGATTTCGATCATGGGTGGTTCGGAAAAGACGCAGTTATCACTTTCGGGTAACTATTTCAAACAAGACGGAATCCTGATTAACTCCGATTTTACCCGGTACTCGATGCGGTTAAACCTCGACCACCGGGTCAGTAAGCTCCTGAAAGTAGGAACGAGTATCATGGCGGTCTATTCGGTAAATAACCGCGTGCCTTCCGTGGGTGGAGGACTGGACGGTTCAGCGAGTTCAAACCTGATCGGGGCGGCCATTGCAGCTCCGCCTACGATGCAGCCTTACCGCGAAGACGGAACGCTTTATCCCTTCGGCGATCAGTTCAATCAGCGATACCGTGAAGTAGCTAACCCGCTGGGACTGGCCTCGATCTTAAACCGAAACACTGAACGCCGCACCATTGCTAATGTGTACGCTGATTTTAGTCTGGCCAAAGGCCTGAGTTACCGGGCTTCGCTGAACGTCAACCTGATGAGTGCACTCGGCGATACGTATCGGCCCCGGTCGATTCAAAGTCAGGTGGAGCTGGTGTCGGGCGGTGGCAGTGCGAGTAAAAATAACTCGAACTTTACGGGACTCCTGCACGAAAGTGTCTTGACCTACAGTACCAAAATTGGCGAAAATCATTCGCTCAAATTCACAGGATTGTTCGCTACTCAGACCGATAACAACAACGGGAACAGCATCTCAGCTTCTAAATTTCCCAATGATGCTACGCTCAACGAAGCCGTACAACTGGCAACGGATCGGACCGTATCCAGCTACCGTAACAAAAGCCGGCTGGATTCCTACATGGGCCGGATTAACTATGGATATAAAGACAAGTATTTTGTCGATCTGACGGCCCGGGCGGATGGAGCCAGTAAATTCGGTAATAATAACAAATACGGATTTTTTCCGGCCATTTCCGGGGGATGGCGAATCATTGAGGAGCCGTTTTTAAAGAGTGTCTCCTGGCTTTCGGATCTGAAACTGCGGGCCAGTTACGGGATGACCGGAAATGCCGGAGCGATTGATCCCTATCAGTCACTGGCTTTGGTAAGCTCGGGAAGTAACTATGTGTTTGATCATGCCCTGGCAACGGGTATTAGTCCTTCAGGCGTTCCCAACGCGGATTTAAAGTGGGAAAAATCCACGCAGTTGAACCTGGGTTTTGATCTGAGTTTACTGAATAACCGGCTTAACGTGGTGATGGACGTCTATCACAAACGTACCAATGACCTCTTGTTCGTGCAACAGTTACCCATTTCTTCGGGATACAGCACCATTACCGGAAACTTTGCTTCGCTGGAGAACAAGGGGATTGAGTTAGCCGTAAACGGTCGCATCCTGGACGGTCCCGTCAAGTGGAATGTATCTGCCAATGCCACGGTCAACCGTAACAAACTACTTTCCCTGGGCGGCGACATTCGGGAGTACGTAGTTTCCAACTACACGGTTCTGCAGGTGGGCCGCTCCCTGGGCTTATTCCGGACTTTCATTTTTGATGGAATTTATCAAAATGGTGAATCCCTGCCTTCCGGAAATGACATCAGAGTAGGGGGAACCAAAGTAAAAGACCTGAATGGAGATAACATCATTGATGACAACGATCGAACCATCACGGGTGAAGCCAGCCCTAAATTTATCTACGGTTTTTCAACCGATGTTCGGTACAAAAACTTTGATTTGAGTGCCTTGTTCTCGGGTGTTCAGGGCAATAAGCTCTATAACCTGATTCGCTATACGTTTGAGAATCCCCTCGGCGGTCGTAACCTCTACGCCGGAGCGGCCAACCGCTGGACCCCGACGAATCCTAACAACGAATACCCCGGCGTGTTACAGGGTGGTCGATTGCCGATTAGCGATCGTTTCATGGAAGATGGATCGTTCCTTCGCTGCAAGAATATTACCCTGGGATATACCCTTCCCAAAATCAAGGGAGTGGGCAGTGCCCGCCTGTACGTGAGCGGTAATAACCTTTTCACTCTTACGAACTACAGCGGTTTTGATCCTGAGGTAAATACCTTTGGTAACTCTAACACGCAGATTGGTATTGATAATCTGGTGTACCCAACGGCTAAGTCGTTTTTAGGTGGTATTCAGGTAACGTTTTGATCTCTAGACCTCTATGAAAAAGATATTTATTGTTCTCCTTTCGATGAGCATGGCCGGTTGCCAGCTACAGGAAACACCTTACTCGTCCATTTTTACGGAAAATTTTTATAAAACCGCCGAAGACGCGGAGGCCGCACTGACGTCTGCTTATGGATCGCTGGCGAGTTTATACAGCGGCCCGGCTCCTCTGATTGTCAGTGATTTCAGTGCGGATCAGGTCTACGCCCGGCCCGTGGTGGGAAGGGACACCTATACGCTTTTCTCGTACGATAAGCAGTATTCCGCCGCGAAAAGCTTTGACCGTACGCACGAGTCACCCCTGCAAATCTGGCGGGTGTACAGCGGTATTGAAAAGGCCAACTGGGTGCTGGAACGCGTACCGGCGATTACCATGAACAACCAGCGTCGGGATGAAATTGTAGGGGAAGCGTATTACCTGCGGGCGTTTTATCACTGGACGTTAACGAAAAATTTTGGTGATGTTATCGTTAAAACCAGAGCCACCACCAGCCTGGCGGAAGCCTATCTTGGTAAAAGTACAAAAGCTCAGGTCTATCAGCAGATCTATCAGGATTTGGAGGAGGCCGTTAAACGCCTGCCTTCGTATTCCGCTACGTTGATCAAAGGCCGGGCTTCCCGAGAAACAGCTCTGGCTTTATACGCCAAGGCGGCTTTATATAATGAAGACTGGGCCACTGCTTTGGCCAAAGCTCAACTGGTCATTACCTCGGGAAAACACAGCCTGATGTCTAATGTGCTGGATGTGTATGACGTATCTAAGGAAGATCAGGCCCGGGTGGAAAACATGTGGGCGTTTGAAAGCGAAAGTTTCCAGCCCGGTCAGACTTCGCAGATTGGTTCGTTTTACGGGCCAGCCAACAGTAATGGGAAAGAGTACGGACGGGTTTCCTACGGTTCAGCCTTCGCCTATCAATCGTTTTATAACTCCTTCAACCCCAGCGATAAGCGTCGCCTGTTGCTGGATACCACGTACGTTGCCCTGAACGGTAATACCATTCCTCAGCGGAGTATTACCCCCATTACCACGCAGGGCGTGCTGGTGAAAAAGTACCGGGATCCGAATTCCAATGGCAATACCTATGCCTCAAACATTCCCATCTTTCGCTATGCCGATGTGATTTTAATGGCGGCGGAAGCCGAAGCACGTCAGAATGGAGCCACGGCCGTGGCGTACGGCTATATCAACCAGATTCGTAAACGGGCGGGACTGGCTGATCTGACGCCGGGCTTAAGCAAAGACGCGTTCATTACGGCGTTGCTTCAGGAGCGGGCCTGGGAGTTTTTTGCCGAAGGCGACCGCTGGTACGACCTGACCCGAACCAATACCTTTTTACAGGTGGTGCCCAAAGCCGTTAATAACGTGTATCCCGTCCGGAATCCACAGGCTCGCCATCGGTATTTTCCCATCCCGCAGGATGAAATCAATGCGAATCCCCAAATGGTGCAGAATCCGGATTGGCAGTAGGGGAAATTTGAATGTTTGATGAGATTTGAGGTTTGATTGATGAGTTTTGGATAAAAGCTTTTTACCTGAAGCTTCCTTAATAAAAGCTTATGAAATATTTAGTACTGGTTTTTTTAGGAATCGCGGGGGTATTGCACGCACAGTCGCCTTCCACACTGGCTCTGAAAAACGATCAGCTGGAGTTAATCTGGCAGCAGAAACCGGCGGGCTGGCAACTGGTGAAGCTTTCCGTGAAACAGGGAAAAATCTGGACGAAACTGGCCAATGCTTCCGGTGAAGGGACGTTGTTGTTCAGTACGGAAAAGCCCGATCCCCATTCTTCCCGGAGTTTTCAGTTAAGTACGGGCGGAACCTTTCCCGAAAAAAGTTACCATTATCAGAAAGATCAGTGGGATGAAAGCACGAATGCCGTCTCTTTAAACACGGCGGGTCAGGCCGAACATTTCCTGTTCAGTAAAGCCACCCAACTCAGTCTCAATCATCTACAGTTTGAAAAGGAAACTTCGCAGGCAACCCTGGTCATGGAGGTTAGGCTGGATGAGCGTTTTCCCGGCGATATTCTGGTTATCCAGTCGTTGAAAGCCCGAAAGAAGGGGTATTACTCACTGGCAAGTCCGACGCTGGCTCCGATTGCCGAATCACAACTGGCCTGGGCGACGGTACCGGGGTACTTTCAGGGGAAAGCCATCGAAAAGGATTTCGTCAAAGCCTATGCCTATGGCATGGGGGTGCCGGACTTACCCGTGGTTTACCGGGAACGCTGCGTAAGTACTTTATGTCCACTGGTATCAACGAAAAGTGGTCTTACGCTATCCATTATTCCTGACCCCGGTTTAGCCCGCGATCCCTGGGCGAAAGACCATAGTACGCAAACGGACTGGTTCATTGGCCTTTCGCATAAAAATCGTAAATCAGAACTAAGCCCGACCCTATATTATCCGGTATTGGGCGAAGATAAATCGGCTCTGAACGCGGGAGAAAGTATTCAGTACTCCTTTCGGTACAGCCTCATCGCCGGGGATTGGTTCAAAGCGATTAACCATGCCGTATATGACGTGTATCGGTTCAGAGAGGGTTTGGCCCTGCGGCAGAGTAAGCAGGCTCTTTCCAGCCGGGTGGAAAAAATGCATCACTACCTGACTGACCCGGTTACTTCTTTATGGAACGTTGAAGAGTATCAGGGCCGTAAAATCGGAGCTCAGTCGTATCTGGGTGGTGTAGTAGGTTCGAATAAGGATGCGATGAAAAACGCGGATTACGGGGCCATGTGGTATCTGGCTCAGGCCACTGCTGATCCCGCCCTGACTCAAAAGGTATTGCCCTACGCCCTGAATTTCAAGATCGTTCAGCAGACGGATACGGGTTTTTTCAAAGGAGCCGTCGAAGGACAGTATTACCTGGCCAAATCCAGAAAGTTTGTGGAGGAGTGGGGCGAAGTAGTCGAGCCGATTGCCGTAACGTATTACACCATGCTTGATCTGGGCAATATGTTACTTTTCGAACCTGACAATCAGGAATTGCGGGAAAAGCTGAAAGCTGGAGCCGAGTTCCTGCTTCGCACGCAGAAACCCGATGGTCGCTGGGCCGTAGCCTACGATCACCACACGGATCAGGAAATTTTTAAAGACATTCCCGACGTTCGGCCGACGTTTTACGGCTTGCTCGTGGCGTACCGAATCCTTAAAGAGGAGCGGTACCTGAAAGCGGCTCGGAAAGGAGCCGACTGGTTTATTAAAGAAGCAGTCAGTAAAGGAGCCTTTCTCGGCGTGTGCGGTGATGCTCGCTATGCTCCCGATTTTGCTACGGGTCAATCCGCCCAGGCCTTACTGGATTTATATGACCTTACCCGAAAAGAAACGTACAAACAGGCCGCTATTACTGCCGCGAAAATCTATACCTGTTCCATTTATACGCATCCGATTCCCAGTCAAAAGACAAAGACGGTAAATAAGGTCACACGCGAAGACTGGGAAATTGCTCAGGCCGGGTTGAGTTTTGAGCACGGAGGCATTTTCGGCTCGGCCGTCCGGCACGGACCGATTCAGCTTTGCAGCCACGCCGGCTTATTCATTCGCATGTATCAGCTAACCCGGGAGCCGCTCTTTGCCGATATGGCCCGGGCCGGAGCGTTCGGTCGGGATGCGTTCGTGGATGAAAAAACCAGCGTCGCGTCGTATTACTGGAATGCCATGAACAAAGGAGCCGGACCGTATCCGCACCACGCCTGGTGGCAGATTGGCTGGATTACGGATTACCTTATGGCCGAAGCGGAGCTTCGCACGAAGGGAAACGTGAGCTTCCCCCGAGGTTTCGTAACGCCCAAAGTGGGTCCGCACCAAACCTATGGATTTCAACCGGGACGCGTGTATGGAAATACCGCTAGCGTACAGATTCGGGAAGGACTCGTAACCCCCAGTCACCCCGCCATTGATTACATCCTAGCGGAGTCGAAAGATCGGTTATACGTGATTTTACTCAACAACCGGGAGCAGGAAACTCATTTCTCCGTCACTATCAATCCTGAAAAATGGAAACCCGGAACGAAAATAAAGTCATTGAAAAGTGTACAGACGGGTAAAACCCTAACGGGGAATGACTACGAGTTACCCGGCCTGGGTGTGGAAGTATTAGCTCTGGAATGGCAATGAGAAAGGCCTTACTGATCGCTCTTCTTGGAGTATGCGGGTTTCCACTGCTCGCTCAGAAGAAAGTATTGTTCATCGTCGCCGGACAAAGCAATGCCGTCGGGCAGGGAAATGCGGAGGAATCCGTACGCGTAAAGGGAGCACTGGAGTATCATTACCAAAGTGATTCATTAATACCCCTGAACGATCCGGTCGGAGAGAATGCCCTGGATTTTCAGGTGGCTAACACGGGCAGTGCCTGGCCGGCCTTCGCCCAACGGTATCAGGAACTGACCAAAACCCAGGTAGTCATCGCAGCAACGGCCCGGGGGGGAAGTTCGGCCCATCAGAACGCAGAATTACAGGAAATGGGAACCTGGGATCGAACCGGCCACCGAACCTTAATGGACAAGGCCATTCTGAAAATAAAAGCCGCCGAAAAAAAGACAAACACCAAAGCCAGCGGAATCATCTGGTTTCAGGGCGAACGCGATGCCAATGCCATTTTCGATCAGAAACTAACGCCCGAAGCCTACGAAAAAACACTGGAGGATCTCATCGGCCGTTTCCGAAAAGCCGTATCCAAAAAGCTTCCTTTTTATATCGTATTAACCGGAAATCAGCAGGGCCGCGAACCCATCGGCAATGAAGCCGTTCGAAAGGCCCAGCGAAACGTTGCCCGGCGAATGCCCCGGGTGTACATCGTTCACGAAGAGGCTCAGTATTTCGCGGAGAGAAACGGAATGAAAGATTTCGTGCACTACAATCAGTCGGCTCTGAATGACCTGGGAAAAGCCGTCGCCGAGCGAATCGCAGACCTGTCCAAATGAAACCTGCTGTCTGAGGACAGTTAAAAGATCGGCTTACCCATGAACCTTGTTACTCCATGAACTCAGTTATTGATACCACCGTCATTTTTATATTCTCAGCTTTTGTGCTGGCGATTGGATTACTCTTTGCCCGTACCGGACGCAATCTGAAATCGTTCTTTGCCGGTGGTGAAGCCGTACCCTGGTTCATTGGCGGGCTGTCGTTATTCATGTCTTTCTTCTCGGCTGGAACGTTCGTGGCCTGGGGTTCCATCGCTTATAAACACGGCTGGGTGGCTATTACCATTCAGTGGACGATGTGCATTGGGGCTCTGGTCACGGGCCTTTTTCTGGCCCCCCGCTGGAAAGCCACGGGTAACCTGACCGCCGCCGAATTCATCCGCGAGCGGCTCGGCGAGCGGGTTCAGAAAACGTACATCGGCATTTTTACGCTGGTATCGCTCTTTATTAAAGGGTCGGTTTTGTACCCCGTAGCCAAACTGGTGAGCGTTTCGCTGGGCTTCCCGCTGGTGGAGTGTACCATTGTGCTCGGCATTTTTATGATTGCCTATACCGCTGTCGGCGGACTTTGGGCGGTTATGGTCACCGACATTTTACAGTTCGTCATTCTGACCGCGGCCGTTTTTATTCTGCTGCCTTTGTCGCTGGATCGGGCGGGTGGTTTTGAAGCCTTTACGCAAAAAGTCCCTGATGACTTTTTCAACTTCCTGCACGGCGAATACACCTTTGGGTTTGTCATGGCTTTTGTGTTCTATCACATTGCCTACATCGGCGGCAACTGGACGTTTGTGCAGCGATATACCAGCGTTGATTCGCCCAAATCGGCCCGGAAAGTAGCCTTTCTCTTTGCGGCCCTGTATCTCATCAGCCCGATGATCTGGATGCTGCCGCCCATGATTTACCAATCCATTAATCCCACCTTATCCGGACTGGATACCGAAAATGCATATCTGATGATCTGCAAGCTGGTGTTACCTCCTGGGTTACTGGGCCTGATGCTGACGGGGATGTATTTTTCGACATCGGCCAGTGCCAATACGACGCTCAACGTCGTCTCGGCGGTTTTTACCAATGACATTTACAAGGGCTTTATTAATCCGCTGGCTTCCGACGAAAAACTCATTCGTGTGGCCCGGCTTTCGTCCTGGGGTTTTGGTCTGGGCATGATTGTCATTGCCCTGCTGGTGCCAGCGGCGGGAGGCATTGTGGAAGTAGTACTGAGTATCTCCGCAATCTCCGGCGGGCCGTTGTTAGCCCCGCCGCTCTGGGCCTTGTTCTCTAAACGGATTAATGGAAAAGTTACCTTCTGGATTACGATTCTGGGCTTGCTCGTGAATCTTTATTTTAAAGTGCTTTCGCCCGTGCTGTTTTCCTTCAGGCTTTCCCGCGGAGCCGAAACCATTATCGGCATTGGCTTCCCGCTGGTGTTGCTGCTGGCGTACGAACTATACGCCCGATCTCAAAATCGAATCGCAGAGGAGTATGAGGGATACCTGAAAATCAGACAATCCAAAAAAGCGGAAGCTCTGGCTCAGGACGAATCCTACGAAACGAAAAAACAGAATCAGTTCGGGTTACAGGTCATTGCGGGTTCGCTGGTATTTGTGGCCGTCATGTTGTTTGTCCTGAGTTTTCTAACGACTTCAGGAGCGGGGATTACGGCCGGAATTGCCGTGGTGGTCTTACTCGGAGCCTTCATTCCCTGGCGGGCTTCACGGAAAGTTACCTTCGAAACCCACGAAATCCACAGGCCCGACCGCGTGCATTAATCCTTGATTAACCTCTTACCTATGAATCTATGAAAAAATTACTGCTGTTGTTTTTTCTGACGAGTCCGCTCTTGGCTCAATATTCCATCCGCGAGCCCGACGCCATTCCCCTGCATGGATCCTGGATGTTTGCGATGGACACGCGAAACGTGGGGGAGAAAAAAGGCTGGTATAGCGGATCCAGTCAGAGCCGAACCTGGGATCAGGTAACGATACCTCATTGCTTCTCCTCCGATCCACGTTATCAGTTTTTTACCGGAACGGTCTGGTATAAAAAGCTTTTTCCCTGGCAGGTTCAATCCGGCAAGCGGGTAATCCTGCATTTTGATGCGGTGTATTACGCTTCCACCATTTGGCTGAATGAAAAGAAAGTGGGTAGCCACGAAGGAGGCTATACGCCCTTTTCATTCGATGTAACGGACTTGCTGAAATCGGGCGAAAATGTGCTGGCGGTTTCCGTCAATAATGACACCTGGCAGGAAGGCTCCATTCCCGGCTCAAAAGATGGCGATTCTCCCAATGACCCTTTCATGGGCTGGATGAATTACGGCGGGCTGGTTCGTCCGGTCTATCTCACGCAGGAACCGGAAGTATATCTACGAAATATCAAAGTGGAGGCCACTCCCGATTTAGTCAAAGGAAACGCAACGATTAAAGTAAAAGCCTTTGTTAAAAATGCGTCGGCTCAAACGGCTTCTCCGAAACTGAGTATCAACCTCGGACAAAACAATCGTCCTATTACCTTGTCCTGGAAAATTCCTAATCGTTCGATTAAGGCCGGAGAAGAAGCCGTGATCGAGGCGGAGGCTTCCTTAAAAGCAGCGGATGTAAAACTCTGGAATCTGGATGATCCTAATCTGTATCAGTTAAAGGCAGCCGTAGCGAGAGATACCTTTCAAACCAGATTCGGTATCCGGAAAGTGGAAGTGAAAGGAACCCAGCTATTGCTCAACGGTCAACCCTTGAAAGTTGCGGGAGCCAATCGCGTGCTGGATTATCCCGGTCTGGGTTCGCTGGAACCCGACTGGCTGATTGAAAAAGACTTTCGGTTAATGAAAGAAGCGGGCATGGAGTTACAGCGGTTAACGCATTATACCCCCAGCGAAAAATTTTACGAATTAGCCGATCAGTACGGCATGCTCATCATTGCTGAGGCGGGTAACTGGCAATTAACCCCCCAACAGATGGATAATGATACCATCCGGAGCAAGTTTAAAACGCAGTTTACTGAAATGATGGAGCGGGACTGGAATCACCCCAGCGTCATTGCCTACAGTGTGGGAAACGAGTATTTGTCCGAACAATCCGCCGGTCAACGCTGGACGAAGGACATGATCGCCTGGGCCCGTGAAATCGACCCGACTCGTTTGTACACCTTTGCCAGTATGCGGCTGAATATTCTTCCGAAAAAGCCCGAAGACGAAGCCTCTCAGTATTGTGATTTTGTGTGTACGAATACCTACGGCAATCACGCCAGGGCCCTGGATCATATTCATTCTCTATACCCCGACAAACCCATTTTAATCAGTGAATGGGGCAGCCGAACGGACGTAAACGGGGGCGAAGCCGCTCAGGCGAAACACATCAGTGACGTAACCGAACTGATTCGTAAACGTCCTTACGTCATTGGAGCTTCCTGGTGGACGTATAACGATTACCAAAGTCGTTACGTAGGCACGGCTCCCAATGGGTATCGTCCCTGGGGCCTGGTCGATCTGGATCGGAAGCCCCGTCCTTCTTATGAGGTGTATCGCCGGGAAATGGCTCCCCTCACTCTTGAGAAAGTGAAATGGCAGGCGGGCGGTCAGGGTACGCATACCCTAACCTTGAAAGTCACGGCCCGGGCTGATTTTCCTGCCTATACCCTCAGAAACTATCAACTGAAAACCGCTGAGCAGTTCGTTACCCTTCCTACGCTTCAACCCGGAGAATCCGCCGAACTTACCATTCCCGTGAAGGGCTTTGACCGAAGTCTGAAGCTGGAAGTATGGAAACCAACGGGCATACCGATTCTCTCACAAATCATCCCATTGACTGAAAAAAACTAGTGGAGCTTCCTCATTGAACGAGTAAGTCATCAACCCTAAACTGAAAACTTTACTATGATCCGATCTGACGTAAGTGAGAAAAGAACCCCCGTGACCTTACCACTATCCGCCGATTTAGTCGTCGTCGGAGGAGGGTTATCCGGAACCTGTTGTGCGATTACGGCGGCTCGGGCGGGTATCCGTGTCATTCTGGTAACCGATCGGCCCGTGCTGGGTGGCAATGCTTCCAGCGAAGTAAGACTCTGGGTCCTGGGGGCTACTTCCCACATGGGTAATAACAACCGCTGGGCCCGCGAAGGCGGTGTACTCGACGAGTTACTGGTAGAAAATATGTATCGAAATCCGGAAGGTAATCCCCTGATTTTTGATACTGTGATTCTGGAAAAAGTAAAGCAGGAAGCCAACATTACCCTGCTGCTGAACACTGCCGTTCATGATCTGGAAAAATCAGATGCGGATACCATCTCTAAGGTTTTTGCTTTCTGTAGTCAGAATTCCACGAGTTACGAACTGTCGGCTCCCTTGTTCTGCGATGCTTCGGGCGATGGAATCGTCGGTTTTCTATCAGGAGCCGCTTTCCGCATGGGAGCAGAGGCTACCGAAGAGTTCGGCGAAAAATTTGCTCCAACCCGGGAATATGGCGAGTTACTGGGGCATTCCATGTATTTCTATTCAAAGGATACGGGCAAGCCGGTTCGTTTTGTCCCTCCGAGTTATGCCATTGATGTAACGAAAGAAGTGCCGCGATTCCGCCGATTCACGGCGAAGGAGCAGGGCTGTCAGCTATGGTGGCTGGAATACGGGGGCCGACTCGACACCGTTCACGATACCGAACAAATCAAGTGGGAGTTATGGAAGGTCGTTTACGGCGTTTGGGATTACATTAAAAACTCCGGACAGTTTCCCGAAGCCGAAACCATGACGCTCGAATGGGTAGGAACCATTCCGGGCAAACGGGAAAGCCGCCGCTTTGAAGGCGACTATATGCTGATTCAGCAGGATATAGTCGAACAGCGAAATCATTACGATGATGTAGCGTACGGGGGCTGGAGTATCGATTTACACCCCGCCGACGGCGTATTTAGCGAAAAACCCGGCTGTAACCAGTGGCATAGCAAGGGCATTTACGGCATTCCATACCGAACCTATTACTCCCGAAACATCAAAAATCTTTTTCTGGCCGGTCGGATCATCTCTGCCTCGCACGTGGCTTTCGCATCCTCACGGGTCATGGCCACGAGTGCCTACGGCGGACAGGCCGTGGGAATGGCGGCCGTGTTATGTACGCAACAGGGATTATTGCCACGGGATTTATCAGCCCCTGAAAAAATCAAAGGTTTACAACAGGCGTTACAGAAACGAGGACAGCATATTCCAGGACTTCAGCTCCACGATGAAAAGGATTTAGTGAAATCTGCGACATTGAAGGCTAGTTCTGAATTAGTAATCACGGAACTCCGGGAAGACACCGAACCTAAGCCTATGGTTTATTCAGTGGCTCAGATGTTACCCGTGCAGGCCGGAAAATTTCCTTCGATTATTGTACATCCGTACGCCAGCGAGGTAACCAGTCTGGAAGTAGAACTTCGCATCAGCAACAACCCCTCCAGTCATACGCCCGATGTGACCCTGGCTACGCAGACGTTGTCGTTGCAACCGGGGAGAAATTGCGTGAATCTGAATTTTGACGTGACCATCACGGAGCCAACGTATGCCTTTCTGGTTTTTCGCAAAAATGAGCAGGTATCCTTTCGTTATTCGAAAGACCGGATTACGGGCATTCTCTCAGTGTTTAATCTGGTCAATGCCGCCGTCTCCAACTTTGGTAAACAGGAACCTACCGAAGACATTGGGGTAGAGACGTTCGAATTCTGGTGTCCACAGCGTCGTCCCGAAGGCTTGAATCTGGCGTTTAAAGTAGAAGAAGGGATTCGGGCTTTTCAGGTGGAAAACCTCAGGAACGGTCTTCAGCGGCCCACGAATCAGCCCAACGCCTACGTTGCTGATCTTCAGGATTCGTCACCCGAAGTAAGCATTACCTGGAATGAGCCCCGGCAAATCCGGACGCTTGAATTATGTTTTGATACGGATTTTGATCATCCCATGGAAAACGTGCTCATGACGCATCCCGAGTATCAAATGCCGTTCTGCGTGCAGAAGTTTAAGGTTTTAACGGGTAGTGGTGAAGTCTGTTTTCAGGAAACAAGTAATCATCAAACCTTACGAACGATTCATTTGGATACGCCGATTCACACGAATCAGATCAAAATTCAGATCGAGCATCCCTCGGGTAATGTTCCGGCGGCTCTGATGGAAATTCGGGCGTATTCTTAACTAAAAGAGAAGAACTACCGGATTTTTAAATCCTCATAAAATTTATCCATCGGATAGGTAATCAAACCAAAAACTTTTCTAAGTTTGCCTTATCAATAGAATTCGAAACAAAAATGAATAACTCATTCGCAAAAGCATGGTGGTGGCAACTGGGAATCCTCGGTTGAACAGCTTTCTTTTGCGTAAGGAGTAATCCTTTCTATCATACGCCCGCTGTTCATCCGAACAGCGGGTTTTTTATTAGTCAAAAATCAGGATTATGAAGATTGCAGAGCAGAGTAACAATCCTTATCAGGTTAATGAAAAAGGGTATTACGGTCCCTACGGTGGAGCCTTTATCCCTGAAATGTTATATCCCAACGTTGAGGAGCTGCGGGAAAATTACCTGAAGATTATGGCCGAACCTTCCTTTCAGGCCGAGTTTGAATACTTATTGAAGGACTACGTCGGCCGGCCCACGCCCTTGTACTTTGCTGAACGCCTTTCGGAAGCCTTTAATACAAAGGTTTATTTAAAAAGAGAGGATTTGTGTCATACCGGAGCTCACAAGGTAAATAACACCATCGGCCAGATTCTGCTGGCCAAGCGTCTGGGTAAACACAAGATTGTAGCCGAAACCGGAGCCGGTCAACACGGCGTAGCCACGGCGACCGTGTGTGCTCTGATGGGGTTGGAGTGTATCGTGTACATGGGAGAGATCGACATTGAACGGCAAGCTCCCAACGTAGCCCGCATGAAAATGCTCGGAGCCGAAGTTCGGGCGGCCACCAGTGGTTCCCGCACTTTGAAAGATGCCACCAACGAAGCCATGCGTCACTGGATTAATAACCCCGTTGATACGCATTATATAATAGGAAGTGTCGTAGGCCCCCATCCGTATCCCGATATGGTAGCTCGCTTCCAGTCGGTAATCTCCGAAGAAATGCGGAATCAGCTGGCGGAGAAAACCGGAACGGAGTTACCCGATTACGTCATTGCCTGCGTGGGCGGAGGCTCGAATGCAGCCGGAGCATTCTATCATTTCTTACAGGAAGAATCCGTAAAACTGGTTGCTGTAGAGGCAGCGGGTAAGGGAGTAAGCACGGGACACTCGGCAGCTACTACTTTTCTGGGAAAACCCGGTGTGTTGCACGGAAGCCGAAGCATCCTTATGCAAACGGAAGATGGGCAGGTAGTGGAACCATTCTCCATTTCTGCGGGACTCGATTATCCCGGCATTGGGCCCATGCACGCCAACCTGGCCACCAGCGGCCGGGGTATTTTTCGGGCCATTACCGATGAAGAATCATTAGCGGCCGGATTCCAGCTGGCCAAACTGGAAGGAATTATTCCAGCCCTGGAGTCAGCTCATGCTCTGGCAGCCTTAAAAACGCTGACCTTTAATCCCGATGATGTAGTAGTAGTCAATCTCTCCGGTCGAGGAGACAAAGATCTTTCTACCTATATGAAATTCCTGTAGACCCTCATGAACAGCATTGAAACAATGAATCGGATTACTCAGCTTTTTCAGCAACAATCAGAGAAGTTGCTCAACGTCTACTTTACGGCCGGTTTTCCTCAGTTAACGGATACTCGTATCATATTAAAGAGCCTCCAGGAGGCCGGAGCTGATCTGGTAGAAATCGGTATGCCTTATTCCGACCCGGTTGCCGATGGCGAAACTATCCAGGATTCTAACCAACAGGCTCTGGAAAATGGAATGAGCGTAAAGATGCTTTTTGAGCAGCTCAAAGGCATGCGGGAGGAAATCACGGTCCCGGTGTTATTGATGGGTTACATCAATCCAGTGATTCAGTTTGGAATTGAAGCTTTCTGTCAGAAGTGTCAGGAGGTAGGGGTAGACGGACTGATTTTGCCGGATGTTCCTTTAAATGTGTATGAAGATGAATTTAAAGCAGTCTTCGAGAAATACGGCTTACTGAACATCTTCTTAATAACGCCACAGACGAGAGAAGAACGGATCCGGCAAATTGATGCTATTTCGGAAGGCTTTATATATATGGTATCATCGGCCAGCATTACGGGAGCCAAAACCGGCATTAGTCCAGACCAGGAAGCCTACTTCAATCGAATCTCTGCTTTAAGTCTGAATAACCCTCGGTTGATTGGTTTTGGTATTTCCGATCACCAGTCTTTCGAAAGAGCCAGCCAGTATGCCAACGGAGCTATCATCGGAAGTGCATTCATTAAAGCCATTGCCAATAGCACGAATTTACCGCAAACCATTAAACAGTTTGTGAAAGGAATAAAAGAACCAGCTTAAAGCAGAAATACCAGGCATAAAAGAGAGGGGAGTACAAGGAAAAAGGCCTTTTATTCCCCTTTTTCAAATAGTTCAAAAAAAACTTTAGTTTCTTTTGGATTGATTATGAGGCAGTTAGGGTGGGCGAGTTAATTATTTTGGGGATGGGGCTTGACAAAGGGGGTTTTGAAGATGCATCTTTGCACTCCCAAACGACGGGAAAGGAGGGAAAGCGAAGGCGGTGCTTAGTTTTAACTACTTGATTTAGAGAGGATTGCGGGTGAGCTAGAGGAGAATGAGGGGTAGGGTTAAGGTTTTTAAAGTTTCAAAAATAAATTTTAAAAAAGTCTTGACAAGGGGATAGAAAATGACTTACCTTTGCACTCCGATTTGAAGACAACGTCGAAACGGACACGAGTAAAAAGAAGTAAAGAGTACAACAGCGTAAGTAAAAAGAAAGAAGCTTTAAACGTAGAGCTTTTTAGTTTT
>CAJYIW010000027.1 GCA_913775095.1 uncultured Siphonobacter sp.
AAACTGAAAACTGAAAACTGAAAACTGAAAACTGAAAACTGAAAACTGAAAACTGAAAACTGAAAACTGAAAACTGAAAACTGAAAACTGAAAACTCAAAACTCAAAACTCAAAACTCAAAACTCAAAACTGAAAACTGAAAACTCAAAACTCAAAACTGAAAACTCAAAACTGAAAACTCAAAACTCAAAACCCTATTACCCTATTACCCATTTATTACGTAAAAAGGCCATTTATTAAATAATCATTACCCTTTTTCCAAGTCCTGATAACCCGATTGCCGGCTTCTATTTTTGTTCGAATCTTAACTATAAACGAACATGATCCGGAATCAGTGGACGCTTGCTTTGTGCGTCCTTACTATTGCCTTACACGCCTGTATTAAAGACCACAATCCTCAGCCGGTTCTTTCTGAAAATGCGGCTGCGTTCCGTGAAGTTTCGTCAACCGATCTGGGTGGCGAGGCCGCCGCAGAAATCTCGGCTTATGATTCCGCTACGAAACGCCTGTTTACGGTTAATAACGAATCCAAAGCTCTCGTAGACGTACTGGATTTCTCTTCCTTTCCCGCCAAGAAATTACAATCCATTGATATTTCCGCTCTGGGCGGTGTAGCGAATAGCGTAGCCGTTTCAGATGGGAAACTGGCCATTGCCCTTGAAGCAACCAATAAACAGGCCAGTGGGAAAGTAATCATTATCAACACCAGCACCCTGGCGGAAATCCGGCAGATTACGGTGGGTGCCCTGCCGGACATGGTTACATTCAGTCCTGATGGAAAATTCATCGTTACGGCCAATGAAGGCGAGCCCAACGCAACCTACACCAACGATCCCGAAGGTTCTGTTTCCATCATCGACGTTGCCAATAATTACAGTGTAAAGACGATTAACTTTACCGCTTTTGCCAGCATGCAATCGCAGTTACTGGCGGGAGGCTTCCGTACCTTCGGACCCAACGCGGGCGATTTTTCTAAAGACATCGAGCCTGAATACGTAGCCATTTCTGAAGATTCGAAAAAGGCCTGGGTGACGCTTCAGGAGAACAACGGTATTGCGGAAGTGGATCTGATTTCAGGAACCATTGTGAAAATTAATCCGCTCGGCACCAAGGATTATAGCGTAGCCCTGAACGCTATTGATGCCTCGAACGAAGACAGCAAAATCGAGCTAAAAACCTGGCCGGTCAAATCTTATTACATGCCCGATGCCATCTCTCACTTCACTGTTGGCGGAGCAGGTTACCTGATTACCGCCAACGAAGGCGACGCCCGCGATTACACGGCGTTCAAGGAAGAAGCCCGCGTAAGTACGCTCAAGCTCGATCCCATTAAATTCCCAAATGCGGCTGAACTTCAGAAGAAAGAAAACCTGGGCCGTTTGAACATTACGACTACTGCCGGTAAAAACAGTCAGGGTCTGTATGAAGAACTGTACGGCTTTGGTGGACGTGGATTCAGCATATTCAGTGCCGCTACGGGTCAGCAGATTTTCGAAATCGGCAAGGCTCTGGAAGAAGAAGTCATTAAAGCGGGCAAATACGATGATTCCCGTTCGGACGACAAAGGCGTGGAACCCGAAGGTGTGACCGTGGGTATGGTCAACGGAAAACCCACGGCCTTCATTGCTCTGGAACGGGCCGATGCCATTGCAGTGTACGACGTAAGTAATCCGACCGCTCCTACATTCCTGCAACTCATTGCCACCGGCGACGCCCCCGAAGGGGTACTTTTCGTAGCGGCGAATAAAAGCCCCAATGGCCGAAGCATGCTGGTGGTCAGTAGCGAAGGCGACGGAACGGTGAAAGTGTATCAGCCCGACAGCCTGTAACCTAGAGTATCTATAGACATTCCCTAACGTCCTGAAGGTTCAGAACCTTCGGGACGTTTTGTTTGCTGGTTATGATCAGCCTTACAATTTCTTCACGTGTACGACGCAGGCTCCGAAAATACCCAGCCCATTTTTGATGTTCGAATAAATCGGCACGGCTTCCGTAAAGGGATTGCCCCCTGCCTCCCGCTGGAGCTTGACACTTTCCATGAACTGGTAATAGTTGGGATCAACGTGGTAGAGGAAGGTGTACATGGGACCTTCGCTGACAATTTTGGGGTCATTGTTTTTGCTGGCCTGTCCCACCAGAAAGTCGAGCTGAGGAGTTGAAAAATTTTTCTTAGTCTTTTCGGAATTGGTCAGAAAAGCGACCACTGCGGTTTTATTCAGGGCAATCACCGTCGTGTCTTTGCCGTTGGCGTTCCATCTCACGGAGTTACCCACCCCGTTTCCTACCAGATAGTATCCCAATTGATTGGTCTGGTTGCTGACCCAGGAGAGCGTCCGTTTCCGGTAAACCCGATAAAGGTTTTTCTCTTCCTGAACGTAGGTAAGTTTACCGTCCCGGAACGTCAGAACGGAGACCGGTTTGGGTATCGTACAGCTGGCCATCGCAGGAGCAAATCCCTTTGTACTGACCTTCAGCGTGTACGTTCGGCCCGCTACCAGCCGAAACTGCCGCGTAGGAATGGCATAGGCATGAAGCTCCGGATGATAGGGAATTGTAATCTGCTGACTGCCGGAAGCCAGCACCACCGCCGCCGTTCGGACGGGTTCGCCGGAATCCCGGCTGCCGCTGCCTTCGCCCAGAATCGGACGGCTCTGATTCACGACGACCTTGATTTGTTCGTCGGCTGGATTCAGGTAACATTCCACGACCAGTTTGGGATTGGACTCGATCACGATGTCCTTCATCTCCTGCACGCAGCCGAACATTCCGCCAAGCGGGAGCAGTAATGCGATGATTTTTGAGTGCATGATTTTCATTTCAGGTGGGAAGCCGGATGGATCACTAGAATTTAAATTGATAGGAAATACTCGGTAAAATCGGAAAGAGCGTAATCTGCTTCAGCCGATTTTCATACTTCGGTTTTTTAGAATCACCGGAGACATTCACCGTATCCAGAAAATACATAAATGGGTTTTTGTAGTTGTACAGGTTATAGATACTGAGTTCCCAGGTTCGCTCAAAGCCTCTTTTCTTTCGATGAAACTGAAGGCCCACATCGAGATGCTGATACGCGGGAGCCCGGAACCCATTCCGCTGACCGTATTCTTCAAAAATGCGGGAGGTGTAATAGTCTTTTTCTCCACCCAGCAGGTCCAGTCCGCTGGAGCCTGTAATCCAGTATTGTCCCTGGGGCAGCGTCAGGGCCGGGCTGGTTCCATACACCCAGCTGGCCGAGGCCGTTATCCGGGAATTGAGGTGATAAACTCCTACCAGCGAAAGGTCATGACGGCGATCGTAACGAGCCCAGAATTTTCGACCGAAGTTGAGTTTATCGAACTGCTGCTGCGTCCAGGAAAGCGTGTAACCGGCCCATCCCGTAAACCGGCCTTTCTTCTTCTGAATTAAAAACTCAGCTCCGTAACTCCAGCCCCGACCATGAGTCAGCTGGTCTTCCCAGTCCCCATTCGTGCTGAATGCCAGCGAAGTAGCTCCTTCCCGGTACGCCACCATGCGGCTCATGGTTTTATAAAACCCTTCAACGGTCAGGAATACGTCGGAGCGAAGATCTTTTGCCAGCCCCAACGCCAATTGCCGCGACTGCTGGGGTCTGGTTCGGGCCGTAGCTGGAATCCATAAATCCGTGGGAAATCCGATCCCCGAATTCTGAAGTAAATGCACGTACTGATTCATTTCCGCCGCCGAGGCCTTCACTGCCCAGTGCCGGGGAAAGGTATAGGCAATCGCCAGACGGGGTTCAGGCCGGAAATAATCTTTGTTGCTGGCCGTCCGAAACGCCGAGTATCGGAATCCCGCATTGATTTTTAGCCGCGGAATCGGCGTGTAGGTATCTTCAAGGTAAGCCGCGGCTTCCCAGGTATCGGAATTCCAGGCCACGGAGGAAACCGATGGGATATTCCCCCCGGCATCAGCGTAAGTACCGGGTCTGAACAGATGCGAGGTTACCTGAACCCCCGAACGCAGGATGTGCCGCTGGCCCAGAAGCCATTCGAGATCACTCTTGAGACCTATATCCCGAATGAATGAGTTATTCTCAAGCTCATATTTCTCTTTCTGTCCTTCCCGGCTGATCTCCCGTTTCAGATTTACCTGAGAGCTGAAATGAGTAAACTGACCTGATGTTAGCAGTGACAGCCGATTGGTAAACTGATGTTTCCAGCTAATTGTACCGGCGGCGTTTCCCCAGAAAGCCTTACCGCGTTCTTTCGTGATGGTACCTTTAGTAGTATAGATAAAATCGTCACGCCCCGTGTAAGCACTCACCAACAGGTAATCTTTAGGCCCCAGATCAAAACTCAGTTTGGCATTCAGATCGTAGAAATACCCGTTCTGATCTACCGGACCTTTGGATACGGCTCCTATAATCAAATCGGCATAGGTGCGGCGGGCCGAGATCAGGAAGGAAGACTTGCTTTTCTGAAGAGGTCCATGCACGGTCAGTCGGCTCGAAATAAGGCCCAGCCCTCCTTCCACGTGGACATTCTGCCGGTCCCCCTCTTTCATCTGCATCTCGATAACGGAAGATAATCGTCCTCCATAGCGAGCCGGGAAACCACCCTTGATCAGCGAAACCGACTGAATGGCATCCCCATTAAAAAGGGAGAAGAAACCAAATAAATGCGACGTGTGGTACAGGGGTATTCCGTCCAGCGTCACCAGATTCTGGTCGGGTCCGCCTCCGCGTACGTACATGCCCGTAGACCCTTCCGACCCTTTTTGTACACCCGGCATCAACTGAAGGGACTTCACTACATCTTTCTCTCCCAGCAAAGCAGGAATCTCCTGAATTTGCTCGATGGGGATGAAATTACGTGACATCTGCACCGATTCGGATACCTGATCGGGAGAGGAAGCCGTACTTTTGACAATTACTTCCCTGAGTTTCTGATCTTCCGGGCTCAGGCTCACCTCCTGCCGGGCATCCTGCCTGAGCCGAAGCTGAACAGTCCGGCTCCGATAACCCAGCAAGGTATACGCAAGCTGAATCAGAGAATCCGATGGCAAGGATAAGGCATAATAGCCGTTCGCATCCGAAAGTGTTCCCCTTCCCTGGGCCGATACCGCTACGCCAGACAAAGCATGACCCGTCTGCGTATCTTTGACGTACCCGGAAAGAATACATTCCTTTCGCTGAGCTACCGCATTGCTCATTCCACACAGGAACAGGCTCACCCCTACTGACCGTAAGAAGCAGATCCCTTTCATAGTTATAACAAGCCAGACCATCTTGTGGGAAGGTCATGTTAGTGTCGATACAGACTCTTGATCCGAAAGCACAAGATTCCCTTCCGTTTTTCAACCGATGCAAATCTTTATGAGGTGTGGCTACTGTATTATGCTAAGCAATAAACTACTAAGGCGGGGAATAAGAATAACAGGTATTTCAAACGAGTAGAAGGCAGCTGCGGACGTTTCAGCTCTCCCCTAAAAAACAGATAAACCGTTGATTTAATCTCATTGACTGGAACAAAGGTCTTACTAAAATTTCACTAGCCGAAAAATTTCAGCCTTTACCGTAAAAATATTACCCTACATCAAACCAACTTCCATCGATACTTTATATAGTCCAATAAAATCTTTATTAAGATTCATTCTCTGATTGTGTTTTACTTACAAAATTGTGTCGTCTACTTACCCGCAAAGACCACTAGCTCCGTCGGCATCATTTTTTTGAAAGCTATATACCAACGCCAGCAGTGTCACGTGACTTGAGCCGAATCATCATGAATCCTGACTGGTACTGGAATGGTTCTACGCAGTTTTCGATATTCATACTCAGTGTTTTATGTAATTATGAGTACGGATTTCCGTAAGTGTTGATTCGTTACTTTACTCTCTAAACTACCCGTTTTATGAAGACATCCATTGCTTTTTTTTCCTTCCTGGCTCTTGCCATGGCACTGCTGGCCTGAGGGCTCTACCATAGTACTGGTCATAAATTTTATTGTTGTTCGATGGAAAGTATAATACGAAACCATCAAACTTCTTCTATTTTCGCAATAGAGAGCAGGCACAACTCTTCCGCAGGCTTTCTTTCTCTATGCGTGGCATTTATTCCATTCTGCTGTTAATTGTTTCCAACGTTTTCATGACGCTGGCTTGGTATGGTCATTTGCAGGTGAAACAGTGGCCTTCACTAGCCAAACTTTCACTCTTTGGCGTTATTTTCCTGAGCTGGGGACTGGCCCTGTTTGAATACATTTTTCAGGTTCCGGCCAATCGCATTGGCTCCGATGAAACGGGCGGCCCTTTTTCTCTTTTCCAGCTAAAAATCATTCAGGAAGTCGTTTCGCTGACGGTCTTTACGCTCATGGCGGTGTATCTGTTTAAAACCGATAAACTGGCCTGGAATCACCTGGTAGGATTTATATTTCTCGTGATCGCCGTATTTTTTATCTTCAAAAAATGGTAAACGCCGGACGTTCGCTCAGGGGGCTGCTGTCAGCTCTTTTTGTACTTGCCTTAGTGTCCTGTTCCCGTCAGACCACCTCTCCTCTGGAGGGAAACTGGCGGCTGGTCTCCTACTGCCAGCCTAAAACAGACTCCACCTGTACGCCCATCGTCGTACCGGCTGATAAAATCGTTCTGATTAATCTGAATGAAAAAGGCGAGTTTAAGGAAACCTACGTCAATACCATTCCCATTCATTACGCCTTTCTGGGTTGTGGCAGCGGCTCGTTCCAGATGGAGGGTTCTTATCTGCAAATCAGAGCCTTATGTATGTCATCTCTGGACGGAAAGCTCTTTAAAACCACTTTTCTGGACCCTAACCGTCTGATCCTGAATCCGGTTACTCAGGACCGCAAGCTCCAAACGGGTGAGTATATACTGGAGCGGAAGTAAGGGCTTTTCACTACCGCTGCCTGTTTACTTCCTGTGTAATCTTACCCGCCATTACTTCCCACAAGGCTGTCTTCTGAGAGCGTGAATCTTTCGTTTTAAACAGTACAAACCCTTCCCATATCTTCATCAGCGGGATCGACAGGACATCTGATAGCATAACCCAATACACGGGATCAGGAAAACGTCGTCCCGACTCCCAGTTGCAGATGGTATGTTGCTCCACTTCCAGTTCTATGGCAACGTCTAACTGCGTTTTTCCCTGGCTCAAGCGAGCATTTTTCAGAATTTCAGAGAATTTTTCCATAATTAAGTATTTTGTACTATTTAAAGAAATACCCTATATTTTTACTTATCTATCAATCTAACTTTATAAAGGTATCCCTTGAAAACAAATCAAACCAATAAAGCATTCATTATCAATATATTGATTAAAAAATGTTTTATGTTTACATAAACATACAGCAATTTATCTTTATACATTAATTAAGTTATTGTACTTAATCGATAATTCTTATTCCATAGCTCTGTCTTTTCTTTTCGCGTATCACTACCTGTGATGAAATATCATCAAAAGAATACTCAGCTTTGAGCAACGAAGTACCGAGCTAATCTGTGGTCAGGGATCCGCTTGTGGTAGAACAGTAAGAGAGATTGCTCAAACAGCCGCTGACATGGAAAAAGTGTACTGCGGCAACTAATTATTGCTGTTATAATCCGATAGTATGGGGGCGAGACATTAGCCCCCATCTACAAAAACCTTTTAGTATGAAAACTTTCATTTATATTTTTTTATTCATTCATGGCTCGTTTCTCAGTCTCGCTCAGGTTATGCTGGATTCAGTCACCGTAAGATGCCATTACTTATTTACCTATCAGGAGGATTCCACTAATATTACTAGTAAAAAATCTGAAACCACTGTGTTACTGATTGGCAAACATATCTCAAGATTTAGTACATTAAATACGTTTAAAGCAGACTCTGTATGGTCTGTCATTAGAAAAGACAGGGAAAAGTATGGAAAAGAATATGCAATAGGTCTAATCTCTTCCATCCCCAAGACTAACTTCGATTTTATTATCTTCAAAAACTATCCCACTAACCATTTAACTGTTATTGATAATATTTTTAATAAAGAATATATTTTTCAGGAAAAAACACCTGAATTAAAGTGGCATATAAAACCTGATAAAAAGCAGATAGCAGGTTATTCTTGTCAGAAAGCAGTCGCTAATTTTTCTGGCCGTACCTACGAAGCCTGGTTCAGTACTGACGTTCCTATAGCAGAAGGTCCTTATAAATTTTCCGGATTGCCCGGACTTATTATCAGTATTCAGGATACAAAACATTATTTCAGTTTTCAACTTACTTCATTAATAAAACCTAAAATAAAGCAGCCTGTTACGATAACGAATAACAACAAAATTCAAACAACGCGGAAAGAATTTGATAAAGGTGTTCAATATTATAGAGATCACTTTTATGAAGTAACTGAGGCTCAAGGAATTTCTTTTGATCGTACGAATACTGAATTAAATAGAATGATTGAAGAGGAAAAAAGGAGCCTGAATAATTTTATTGAAAAGAATTAATGAAACATGCGGGGTATTCTTTTCATCATTCTTTGTTCCTTCTCTTTCCTCTCGCAGGCTCAGCACGTCATTGAAGGACGAGTTACGGACCCGGCGGGCAAACCCGTGCCGGAGGTTTCGGTTTGGGTGGAGTCCCGAACGAGCATGGTCACTTTTGCCCATACCAAAGAAGATGGTTCTTTTCAACTTAAACTGCATATCTCGCTGGACTCACTGGTTTTAAAAGCAAAAACCATGAATTATGCAGAGTATAGTCAGGGCATTTCCAATCAATCACAATCCATTCCGATAACCCTTCAGCCCCAGGCTACTGAGCTTCGCGAAGTGGTGATTACGAACCCCAGTCCCGTCCGTAGAAATGGAGATACGCTTAGTTATTCAGCGGATAAGTTAGCTACTAAAACTGACCGGGTGGTGGCTGATTTGCTGAAGAAACTTCCCGGCATTACGGTTGAATCAGACGGACGATTTTATACCAGGGCGATCCCATTCAGAAATTCTACATTGAAGGCATGGACTTACTGAATGGCCAGTACAACCTGGCTTCCAACAACTTACCCGTCAGGGCAGTGAAAGACATTCAGATCATTGAGCGACATCAGCCCATTCGGGTGCTGGACAGTCTGGTCCGTTCGGAACGGGCCTCACTGAATTTAAAACTTAAAAATGGCGTAGCGAAAACGGGGACGGCAAGAGTAGGACTCGGCCTGAAGCCTGTCCTCTGGGATGTGAATGTTACCCCCATGCTGTTTACCAGAAAACAGCAGATGATTGTTTCCTATCAGACCAACAACATCGGAAAAGACGTAGCCCTGGACCTGAAAACCCTGACTACCGACGACTTCAAAGATAACCTGACGAGCCTTACCCGAAAGCAGGATTTGGTAAGTGTTCAGAATCTGTCTAATCCTCCCTTTGAAGCCAATCGGTATTTGTTCAATCAGACGCATTTGGTCAGTTTCAATTACTTATTCAAAGTAAAAAAAGATACCGAGTTGCGGTTGAATGCTTCCTGTCTTAACCAGCGTACCCGGCAAACCGGCTCTACTCTCACCCGCTTTTATACCGAACAGGATACGATTCAGTTGTACGAAAACAAACAGAATCGGCAGCACGCCCAGTCGTTTGAAGGAACGGCTTCCATCATTCATAATTCTTCCCGTCAATACCTGGAAAACACCTTCCACGCCACCCTGACCAGCGAGCAACAATCGGGTGCGATAGAAACCGGAACGCGGCTGATTAATCAGGATCTAAGCAATCCTTACTATTCGTTTTATAATCGATTTAAACTACTTAAAACAATAGGCAGGCAGGTAGTTAGTCTTCATTCGTCCAGCTTTTATACAAAAACGCCACAAAGTCTATTCGTTCAATCAAAAGGAGTTGACAGCACTACTAGCACTGTCAATCAACAGGTCGTATTCAGTCATTTTCATACGAATAATTATGCTTCCATTACTAAAAAAGCAGGCTTTATTGACCTTTCCCAGACTGCAGGGTTTTTGTTTAAATCGCAGGATTTTCAATCCGAACTGAAGTATTCAAGTGCTCCACAAGCTGTTATTAATGACCGTAAATTGCTTCGCTATAAGTACTATAGTTTAACCGAAAGCAATTTTAAATTTGACAATTTAACCATCCGAATAAAAATTCCGGTCAGTTTATGGAAGCTAACTTCAGCGGAACCCTACCGTTTCATAGCGGAACCTTCGGCCTTAGTTAAGTATACACTTTCACAGTTAACTGACGTTCGGTTTAATTATTCCGTTTCCAATCAATTCCCTAACTTATCCTATCTTTATCCGAACCGAGTGATGAAGGACTATCGGACTTTTAAGGAAAACCGCATTGATTATATTCAAAGAAATACTCAATTATTCTATACCGGAATTTTTCATGTCAATACGTTAAAAGCAGTCTTTGCTAATCTTACATACAACTTCTCTAAAACTTATTCCAATGTATTATCCAATACTATTCTATCCCCCGAAGGAGATCTGATTACCATCACTACTGCACAACCGAACCGTACCCAATCGCACGCCATTAATGGTTATTTCAGTAAGTATCTTCTGAATACGAAGACCAGCCTCAGCCTTACCTCTAACGCTCAAATGAATGTAAGTAATCAGGTAGTGAATGAAAATTATTCCAGTATCAGCAATTACGTTTGGTTTAATACGTTACGAATGGAACAGTCGCTGGCCAACCAATTAGGTATTACGTATACCCTGAACAGAATCGATCAAAAGAACACAATTAATAGCGTCAATCAGGGACGATACCACTCCACTACGCATCAGTTTCGCAGTTATCTTCATGTGGCTCAGAATCATACCTTATTGTTTAGTGGAGAGCTGTATAGGTTATCTTACAGTACCTCAAAAACTTCCAATTCGTTTTTTGATCTGACTTATCGTTATACTTTTCCTGAAAGTAAATTTGAACTGGAAGGCCAGTGGAGTAATATCTTTAATAGTCGTTCGTATACGTTTATTAACACGGATATCTATTCTTACCTGGTGAATACCTATCAGTTAAGGCCTTCCCAGTTTTTAGTTACGGCTAAGTTTTCTTTCTGATCTTACCCCAACAAAAAAGCCCTGACCCAGCGGGTCAGAGCTTTCCTACAATATAGTATTCTTAACCTATTATTTCCAGGCCTGTTTCAGGAAACGTAAGAAGTTTCCGTGCATGACCTTGGTAATATCTTCCTGCGTATACCCTCGTTTGGCGAGTAAACCCGGAATATTCTGCAAATCAGCAATCGTTTCCAGATCATACGGACACTGCTCGCGACCGAAAGCCCCGTCCAGATCGGTTCCGATGCCAATGTGGTCGGCATTACCGGCGATCTGACAGATATGGTCGAGGTGATCGATCAATACTTCCAGATTACAGTTCATGCCTTCGGGCGTGGAAACGCCCCGCACCCAGTTGGGCACCATCATCCAGGCATCCAGAGCACCGCCAATGACGGCCCCGCGACTGATGAGTTCCCGAATCTGATCATCGCTGAACTGTCGGTTATGATTCACCAGCGTCCGGCACAGGTTATGACTCGCCCAAACGGGACCGTTGAAATGATCCATGGCTTCCCAGAAGCTATCATCGCACAAATGCGTGGCATCCAGAATGATGTTCAGCCGCTCCATTTCCTTGAGTAAGTCCTGTCCGGCTTTACCCATAAATCCCGTCGCGTCGGTTCCCTGAGCGTAACGGCCCGGTCCGTAATGAGCAGGGCCGATGGCTCGCAGGCCGTAGTGATACGCCCGCTCGACGTGGTCAAGGGTAACGATGGAATCGGCCCCTTCCAGACTCAGGATGTACCCCACGGGTTTCTGATCGTTGGGCGTTCCGTCGTTCCAGAGAGCCAGGTGTTTTTCCAGTCCGGCCCAGTCGGTAATCTGCGTCATTTCGCCTTCGTCTTCCATGGCTTTATACCACGACACCTGGCCCTGGGTCTGAGCCCAGGCCTGCTGGGGGGAATGCCAGCCCGGCAGGGGATTGTCGGGAGCAACGTAACGACCAATCTGCGTGGCAACGACAATTCCAATGTTTCCTTTCCGAAGTTCGGGTAAAGAAACCGTTGCTTTCGCCCGGTCGGGTTTATCGGTCAGGCCTTTTTCTCTGGCGTTGAGTTGCTCGACGGGTACCCGCAAATCACGGTTCCACTCCATCGCATTCATACTCAAATCCAGGTGAGCATCAAAAATGAACATGTTCAGTTTTCGGTTTGCAGTTTTCTGTTGTCAGTTTGGGGTTTACAGTTTTCAGTTAATCACTTGCTATGCACTAGAAATTGAAAACTGTAAACAGAAAACCGAAAACTAAACCAATTCAAACAAAGCCTCAATCTCTACAGGGATGTTGTCGGGGAGGGAGCCGAAGCCTACGGCCGAGCGTACGCCGATACCGTTTTCTTCGCCCCAAACCTGAGCAAATAACTCGCTGCAACCGTTGATGATGTAGGGATGACGTTCGAATTCAGAAACGCAGTTCACCATGCCTAATACCTTGATGACCCGTTTCACGCGGTCGAGGCTACCAATGTGCGTTTTGATGGTGGACAGGATGGTTAATCCTACCTGACGAGCGGCCAGTTTACCGGCCTCTTTGTCAATTTCCTGGCCAATGCGTCCAATGATCAGGCTCTTGTCGTCCTGAACAGGACCATGACCGGAAACGTAGAGGTATTTACCATCAATCAGGTAAGGTTTATAGACCCCCAGTGGCGTAGGTGCGGGAGGCAGGGTAAGTCCTAATTTCGCAAAAGCAGCTTCAGGGCTAAGTTGTTCGACAGTTGTTGCGGCTGTGCTCATGAGATTAAAATTTGGTTATTAGTTTTCCGTTGTCAGTTTTCGGTTTACAGTTTTTACTATTTAAGTAATTTTTAACCACAGAGTTTCACCAAGTTTTACTCAGAGTTACTCCGTGCCTAACTCCGTGAAACCCTGTGGTTCATTGAAAACTGTAAACCGAAAACTGACAACTATTAAACGATTTGATTCAAAAGTAACACTCCCAGTAAACCTACAATGGCGACCAGGGTTTCCATCATTGACCAGGAACGAATGGTGTCTTTGACGGATAAGTTAAAATATTCTTTGAACATCCAGAAACCTGGATCATTCACGTGCGAAAACATGAGGCTTCCTGCTCCAATGGATAAAACCATCAGATTTGGATTAACCGCCTGCTGAGTCAGTAACGGAGCGATGATACCCGCCGCCGTTAAACCGGCAACCGTGGCCGAGCCGATACAGACCCGGATAATAGCGGCAATGAGCCAGCCCAGAAACAGCGGCGGCATTTCCAGACGCTGAAGCTGCGTGGCAATTTCGTTGCTCAGTCCACTGTCGGTTAATACCTGCTTCAGGGCTCCCGCTCCACCGCTGATTAATACGATCATGGCGATGTCTTTTACCGCCGTCTCGTAGGTTTTCATTACGTCACCCATTCCTCTGCCCCGTCCGATTCCGAGCGTAAACGTGGCTACGATTACGGATATCAGCATGACAATCGTTGGATCACCGATGAAGCCTAAAATGCCTTCAAACGGATTCCCCGGATAGAAATGCGACAGCGTGGTCAGGGTTAATAAACCCACGGGAAGTAATGATGTAAAAAAGCTGCTAAAGCCGCTGGGCAACTCTTCTTCGGGAATAAAACTGGCCTGAAACGTTACCAGAGGCTCCGAATGAATGCCTTTCAGGGTTAAAGCATACACTGGCCCGGCCAGGATAATCGTGGGCACGGCAATGATTAATCCGTAGACCAGCGTTAGCCCCATATCTCCGCCAAACTGACCCACCAGAGCCGCTGGCGAAGGATGCGGCGGCAGAAACCCATGAGCCACCGATAGCGACGCCAGCATGGGTAAACCAATAGCCACGGCCGGTAAACGGTATTGATACACAACCGAAAAAATCAGCGGAACCATTAACACAAATCCAACGCCATAAAACAGGGGAATGCCGATGATAAAACCCGTACAGACCAGTCCCCAGTGAATGTACTTTTCGCCGAATAGTCCCATCATCACCGAGGCAATTTTCTGGGCGGCTCCGCTTTCGGCTACCAGTTTTCCCAGCATGGCTCCGAGGGCGATGATTAATACCAGTGAACCCAGGGTGTCACCCACTCCTTTTTGTACCGATTGTCCGATTTTCAACAGCGGAATTCCCAGTAACCAGCCCGCCAATACCGACACCAGCAGGAAAGCCAGAAAGGGGTTCACCTTCGCCCAGACAATGAGTAAAACTAATAAAACAATACAGGCAGCAACACTAAGCATTCGATCCGTTTTCGGTTAGCAGTTTTCTGTTTTCAGTGAAAACGTAACCTTTATTATTATAAATAAACTTTTCAGCTACTGCTGCCATCGTGGCCCGGCCAGCTTTTCTGCTGGCAGCACGAACTCCAATCCTTCCAGACAAGCCTGAGTCTAAGCTTTTGCTGCCAGCAAAAAAAGCTGGCAGCGGCCACGCGGGCCGCAGGCCTGTTACTCCAGTCGCAGGGTACTGATTTTCTGGGTATTGCCTTCAATTCGCATGTTGTCCTGATACAGTACGGCCCGGTATTCGATTTCGTCATAGGACTGGATGTTGCCTTTCACCAGTTCCAGCGTCATTTGGCCGGTATTGCTGACGGGATAAATATCCGTTGATTTCCATTTCTCATTGAATTCTTCATTCAGCGAACTCTGCACGGGACGGTATTCAAAGCCAATGCGATACTCCTTTCCAGAACCCATCTTCACGACATCAGCCGTCAGTTTCAGATTACCATTCTTCAGCTTCTCGGCACTTACCGTCCGGAACTGCATGGGTGTCAGGGCGGCTTCTACGTTTTTGAGTTTCACCACAATGGGGTTCGGCCATTTGTGGTTATTGTAAATCCGCTGAGCCCGAACCACCGAAATTTTCAACCCTTCCGGTGTTTGTTCAAAACGGGCCCGACCGTCCACATCAGGCTTATATTCCACGACATTACCCGTCTGGCCCAGCACGGTTACTTCCGTATTAGCCGTGGCTTTTACCGAACGAATCAGGAATTCCCGACGCTCGCCGCGGGGCCACTCGGGCATATTCGTCAAATACGCATAGACCGTATTTTCGTCTTTTTTCTTCGTGAACCAGATGTCATTTTCCGTGCGGACAATCCAGGGACGAACGTTGTGAACGGCTTCCTGATTAATGAAATGCCAGGCCCCAATTTCCATCAAACGACCTTCCTGACCTTCATTGAGGTTCCCCCACTGCGTAGGGCCTACATTCAGTAAGTAAGATCCCCCTTTCGCCCGCGATTCGATCAGGATGTTCAGTAACTCCGTTCCTGATTTATAGTGTTCGTTGGTAGGCTTATAGTTCCAGGCAGTTCCCATCGTCATGCAGCTTTCCCAGGCGGTTCCCAGGGTTTCTCCGGGCAAATACTGTTCGGGCGTGGGTAAGGCTCCACGCGTCACCAGACAATTGGGCTGATACTTCCAGATCGTTTCCTTTACTTCTTCTTTCAACACGTCACTGTCAATAAAGAACAGATCTACCGGACCGTATTTAGTCATCAGCTCCTTCGTCTGGTCTACTACGAACTTCTTGTATTGAGCCTGAAAGGGCTTCGCTTTCTCCCAGTGATCGTCCCGGGTAATGTCTTTCATGCCGTGTTTGTAGGCAAAGGCAAAATCTTCGGGGGAATAATAGAATCCAACGGCCAGTCCCCACTTCCGACAGGCATCCACGTATTGCTTGAGAATGTCCTTTTTATAAGGCGTGTTCATCACGTTGAAATCCGTCGTTTTGGTGTCCCACATGCAGAAACCCGCGTGGTGCTTGGTCGTGAACATGATGTATTTCATGCCCGCGTTTTTCGCCAGCATGACCATTTTTTCGGCATCCCATTGTTTGGGATTAAAGGTTTGGGGCAGTTCCCTGATGTACCGTTCCACGTAATCCGGCGACGCTCCGACGAGCGAGTGGCTGATGACGACGCCCAGCTGCGTATCCACGTTCCAGTGAATAAACATGCCGAAGCCCGCATCTTTCAGCCACTCTTCCCGTTCGGGTTTATTATGGTTGGCACCAAAATTCTCAGTTTCCTGAGCGTACCCGGCCAGGGTACTGAAGAATAGGAAGAGGAAGCAGGATAATCGACGCATGTATTTAGTTTTCAGTTGTCAGTTTTCAGTTGGCAGTTTTCGGTTGTCAGTTTTCAGCTTAGAGTTTTCAGTTAACTCTGTCCAAGAGTTTGTAAAATCCGGTGGTTATTTTTTCAGTAAAAACTGAAAACTGTAAACCGTAAACTGAAAATTCTAAACTCAATTCACAATTACTTCATCCATCAAAAGCCAGGCTTTGTTTCCGGCTCCGTATTCGCCTGCGGGGACGATTCCTTTGTTCTCCGCTTTAATTTTGACGAATCGGGCTCTGGTGGGCTGAAACTGTCCTTTGATTTCGTTAATTCCATTAATGGGAAAATCCTTATGCTGGTATACTTCCCGGTAGTTTTTTCCGTCTTCCGAGACCAGCATGTGCAGCGTGGTGGGTTCCCAGAACCGCTGCCAGTGATACTTCAGAACGTTTGTATTGATTTCGGAAATGGTTTCCGTTTGCTGCAAGTCCAGGGTCCATTCAGCGTTTTCGCCCAGAAAGCCCAGCCATTCCCCGGTGTTATAGCGGGCCGTTCCTTTCACGCCATTCACGGCTACGAGTGAACTGCCCGGAATGAAGTTACCCTTCGGAGCTGTGGCGAGTGAAAGCGGTTTACCCGTGGCTTTAGAGATCGTGAATGACTTTTCGAATATTCTTCCCTTTTGGACTTTACCCAGAAAAACCGCCGCTTTAATCGTTTGCGTTTGGGGAATTCCTATAGCTGAAGTATAAACCAGACTCGTCGCTTTTGGCTGACTTCCATCCGTAGTATAACGAATGGTTGCCTTGGGTAAGGTGGTTTTTAATCGAAGCTGCACGTAGCCCGGAGTGGTCACTGACACGCTGTCCGTAATTTCATCGAAAACCTTCGCGTAATTCACCTTCCTTCGTTCGAGTAAAGATTCGTTTTTCCGTAAGCGTCTCAGAAAATCGGTATAGGTTCTTCCCTTCTTCGGCGACCAGGCAATTTCGGCGACGGCCAGTGCCCGCGGGAAAATCATGTATTCCGCTTTGGCATCGGTTGATAAGTATTCACTCCAGACGTTACCCTGAACGCCCAGTAAATACGAGGCTTCTTCGTGGGTTAGTGAATCCGGAACGGGTTCGTAACTATAGACCTTACTCAGCGGCGTGTACCAGGCAGCGGCTACTTGTTCCTGCGGATGTAAGGATTGATAAAAATCGAAATAGACGAACATTTCGGGCGTCATGATGGCCTTATGCTTTTGCCGCATGGCCTCGATCCCTCCTTCGGTTCCCCGCCAGCTCATGACGGTCGCTCCGGGCGATAAGCCCCCTTCCAGAATTTCATCCCATCCAATGATTTCACGATTTTTCGTAAGCAGGTACTTTTCCATTCGCTGGATAAAATAGCTCTGCAATTCGTGTTCGTCTTTCAGTCCTTCGTGGGTCATCCGGGCCTGGCATTTCGGACAGCTTTTCCAGCGGGTTTTCGGGCATTCATCACCGCCGATGTGGATGTATTTCGAAGGGAATAACTCTACTACTTCGTCCAGCACATTTTGTAGAAAAGTGAATGTACTGTCGTTTCCGGCACAGTAGACATCATCGAAAATCCCCCAGAAGGTAGCGGCCTGATAGGGCCCGCCCGTGCAACCCAGATTCGGGAAAGCCGACAGTGCGGCCAGGGCATGACCGGGCATTTCGATCTCGGGAATGATGGTAATGTGGCGTTGAGCGGCATAACGGACTACCTCGCGGACTTCCTCCTGCGTGTAGTAACCGCCGTATTTTTTACCATCGAACCGGTGCGGCAGTTCGCGTTTGTGGCCGATCAGCGTCTGGCTGCGGAAGGCCGCCGTTTCCTGCAATTGCGGGAAACGCTTGATCTCAATTCGCCAGCCCTGATCGTCGGTCAGGTGCCAGTGAAAGGTGTTGAATTTATACTGAGCCAGCAGGTCAATGTATTTTTTAATAAAAGGCACCCGGAACCAGTGGCGGCTGACATCCAGGTGCATACCCCGGTACGAAAACCGGGGATAGTCCTTAATACTACAGGCGGGCAAACGCAGGTCAGAAGACTGACTAATGATCTGAACGAGCGACTGTACACCGTAAAAAAGTCCGGCAAGATCGTGTCCGGTTAACTCAATGCGTTTCGATTGAATTCGCAGGTGGTAGCCTTCCGGCTGAGTCACCTGCAGCGAATCAAGGTTCAGGTAAATAGAGGCGTTGGCCGAAGCCAGAGGTAAAGTAAATCCGGTGAAAGTCCGGATTTGTTCCTGAGTAAGGGTTAGAAAGTCAGCCGGAACACCGGAGCCGGACGAAAGTTTCGCTAAGGCCGTCAGCGTAAATTCGCCCGGATTCCGGTGATAGGCTACCGGTTGAGGAATGAGCCCGCTTTGAGCGAACCCATTTCCCAGGCCGATTAAAAAGAATACTATGGTTACCAGGTATTTCATTCCTGAACTATTCAAATGAGTGAGGCCTCAAGGTAATACGCTGCCTACAATCATTCACTCATTCACTTATTCAAAATTATTACTGCTTGTCCCACCAGATGCGGGTTGTCAGTTCATTCCGTCCCTGCCGCTGAATGGCCGCGTTCACCTGCTCGGCGTTCACGCTTTCCTCAGTAGGCGGATACAGCAGGCGGCGGGGAATGGTGCCACCCGTGGCATTACCCGGCACGTTAACCGGGGTCAGCTTAGGATAACCCGAGCGACGGAAGTTCGACCACACTTCCTGCTCATCGGGAAAGAGAGAAACCCAGAGCTGATTATTGATCGCTTCCAGTTTGGCTTCCGTCGTACCGCTGGTCGGGAAAGGATTGGCCGTCAGGTAGGCACTAATCGAAGCGTCTGAAATAACTCCGGCTGCCCCAAAGAGCGTCCAGTTTTTCATGGCCGACGTAACGCCGCTCGCATAAGCCGTTGCGGCATTACCCGTATGCCAGCCCCGAACGGCGGCTTCGGCCAGTAACAGATTGGCTTCCGCCGCTGACAGTACGATCACTGGAGTATCGTATTTAAGGAGGATGTTAGGGTTAGGCTCGGATAAGGTACCAAAGTCAGCCGGCTTAGCCAGTAATCCATTAGGCATTCCTTTCTGAACCGAAGCCGAAGCATCGGCAACGTATCCCCCCGCTCCATTGCTTTTCCAAACCACCGATAAGACGCTCAAACGAGGATCGCTGGTCGTTTTCAGGTAATCAATGAAGGTTTTGGAAAACTTTCCTCCTTCGGTATTATTCTGTCCGAATGAAGTAGTGCTGTAATCCGCTCCCCGCAAGGCAGCGGCATAGGGATTCCAGTTGAAATTTTGCCCCGAGGAGAGGTAATTAATACGAGCGACATCCGCATCCGTCGTAATGATTCCACCCGCAATAGCCTTTTTGACCCAGGTTTGAGCCGTGGCTGCATCTACTTTACTCATCCGCATGCCCAGTCGGAGCATGAGCGAGTAAGCAAATTTCTTCCATTTCGTCACGTCGCCATTATACATCAGATCGGCGGTTCCCATGGTCGGTTTTGTGGCGTCCAGGGCTGCTGCTGCTTCGTCCAGCTCTTTCAGCATATCCAGATAAATGGATTGCTGAGTATCGTATCTGGGAGCATACAGGTTTTCGGTAAAACCTTTCCCTGCATCGGTATAGGGAATGTCACCGTATAAATCCGTAATCCGGTGCATGGCGTACGCCCGCCAGATCCGGGCTACGGATAATAAGTTCACCTGAGCCGGATCCTGCTGCACCGCCCGGATTACTTCAGAGATTTCGACGATTGCCGTTGGGTAGGCATTCTGAAAATAATCGTACGGATAAGAGCCTTGCTGAAAATAGTATTTATCGCCAATACCGGGTACGTCCTTGTAAGTCGCGTAATGCTGCATGGCTCCTCCGGCGGCTAATATTCCCGTGGAGAAATACGCGTTACTGAAGACATCCATCTGAGCTTTAGTGAACATATATCCGGGTTGCACTACCGGAGAAGCATCAGGGTTGGTATTCAACTCTTCAAATCCCTTATCACAGGAACTGAGCAGGGTAACGGCCAGAGCGGATACCCAAAGTGATTTATATAAGGTTTTATGCACGTTCATGAGTCCGGAAATTAGAATTTCAACATCAGATTGACCCCCATGCTACGCGTACGGGGCATAGCAAACGCTTCGAAGCCCTGAGCATTACTGTTGGTATAGCTGGATTCAGGATCGAAGTTGTCCGTCTTTTTGTAAAGAATGAATGGGTTACGAGCCACCAGAGAAACGCTGGCACCCCGGAAGATTTTCGAGTTTTTAACCGGGATCGAGTAATTCAGTACGACCTGACGCAGCTTCACGAAACTGGCATCGTACAGGAACAGATCCGTGTAGTTTTTCAGGTTATCGTAGTACAGACGTAAGTCTTTTACCGGTACCGTTCGGGAATAGGCATCACCGGAAGCCGTTACCCCTGAAACGGGCAAGCCACTTTCACGACCGGGTAAGGTCATCTGATGCAGACCAAAACGGGTGGCGTACACGTCCATAGTTGAGAAGATCTTGTTGCCGAACTTGCCATCAATCAGGACGTCCAGGGAGAAGTTTTTGTACGTAAACGTGTTGTTCAGACCCATCGTCCAGGGTGGTACGCCCTGTCCCAGTTCCTTCAGCGTACTTCTTTGCTGATAACCCGTAGCAGTGTTGAAGATGACGTTACCATTGGCGTCTTTATCCATCGTATAACCCTTGATCGTTCCGTAAGGACGGCCTACCTGGTTATGAATGAAGGCCCATCCGCCCACGCTTCCCGCCATCTCGATGGTATTCAGTCCATCGACCAGCTGAAGAACTTCACTTTTATTATAAGCCAGGTTGTAGCTCACATTCCAGCTGAAGTTCTTAGTCTTAACGGGGTTATAGGTCACTAAAGCTTCAATTCCGCGATTACTTAATTCGCCTACGTTCAATAAAGCTTCGTTGTAACCCGTAGCTCTCGAAACCGTCGTCCGGACGATATCATCAGTCGTTTTACGGTCGTAATACGTTAAGTCCAGCCCTAAGCGGTTATTAAAGAATTTCGCGTCAATCCCTACTTCATACGTCGTGGAAGTCAGCGGACGTAAGGCTGAATTGGTAATCAGGTTCACGTTGTTATACTGCGTAATCTGTTGCAGGGGTCGTCCATCATGCCCGCCCTGCACCAGACCGTAAGTCTGACGAGTGATGTATGGATCCACCGAACCCTGACCTACCTGAGCCCAGGAAGCCCGGGCTTTGGCAAAGCTGATCCACTGAGGTAATTCAACCGCCTGCGAAAGAATGAAACTACCTCCTACCGAAGGATAGAATAAGCTGTTATTGGTAGGACTCAGTGTTGAGAACCAGTCCTGGCGACCGGTCAGGGTCAGGAAAGCAATTCCTTTGTAATCCATGTCCAGAGAGCCGAAAACCGAGTTGGTCGCTACACGGGGGTTATAAGGACGCGTCGTAAAGTTAGACAGGTTCGTATAACTGTAGAAATTAGGAACAATGAACTGCGTTCCGTCAATGTACGTCTCATTGGAAACGAACTTCCGCATGTTACCACCCGCCAGAGCCGTCAAATGGAAATGTTGTCCCAGATTGGCGTTGTAATGGGCCGTTAACATCCCGTTTGTTTCCGAAACCGAGTTATCAATCTGGTGGTACTCTCCCGCTGAGTTCAACGTATATACGGTTCCCGATGGAATGATCCCGATGTACTTGTAATTATAAAAGTCGCGGCTCACGCTTCCCCGGATGTACAGATTATCCAGCAGGTTGTATTGCAGATTGAACTGACCAATGAAGCGGTTTTTGGTATCGTTGTTTTTATACCGATTCACCACGAAATAGGAGTTGGACGCATAAGGCGTTTCGTTCCACTGAATCTCCCGGCCCGTGGCGTCATAGCCGGGTGATAACTGACGAATATCCACCGTATTGGCTAACATATAGACGGCCCAGTTAGGGTTACCCGTCGCATCTCCGGCACTGGGGCGGTTCGTAGCCTGTTCGATGTTATACTGAGCAACGGCCTCTAACGAAAGTTTGGGCGTCAGCTTCGCGTTTACATTCAGGTTACCCACTTTACGGTTGAATTTGGAATTAGGCAGAATGCTTTTGCTGTCCATATTGGCCAGCGAGAAACGGAAGTTGATGTTCTCCGAACCTCCACTCAAAGCCAGCGTGTTGGAGAACGTGGTTCCCGTTTCATAGAAATTCTGGATATTCCGACGTTGGGGTGAATAAGGCTGTTGCGTACCGTTAAAGATGGTATAGGGTTGTCCGTCCATCTTGGCTCCAAACGAACGACGGCCCCAATCGGTGGCTTCCTGCTGCGTAGCGGGTTTGCGTCCCTGATCTCCCTGACCGTATTCGTATTGCCATTTGGGGAAAACCGAAGGCGTTTCTGCGGTAAAAGTGGAGTTAAAATCAACCCCCAGGCCCTTTTGAGCCCGTCCTTTTTTCGTAGTAATCAGAATGACGCCGTTAGCGGCCCGCGAACCGTATAGAGCCGCTGCCGTTCCTCCTTTCAGCACACTCATGCTTTCGATATCGTCGGGGTTAATCCCGCCAATGCCATCGCCACGGTCTACGTTCAAACCACCTGCACCCGTCTGAGGACTACCGCCGGGCGTGCTATTATCAATCGGCATCCCATTAATCACGTATAAGGGCTGGCTATTGCCACTCAGCGAACCGTTACCGCGAATGACTACGCGACTGGAACCGCCAGGCCCCGTTGATAAACCGGAGGCATTGACCCCGGCAATTTTTCCGGAAAGAGCACTGGCTACGTTCATTTCACGAGCCTGGGTAAAGTCCGAACCTTTTACTTCCGTTACCGAATACGCCAGAGCTTTTTTATCCCGCTGGATACCCAGAGCCGTTACCACTACTTCGTTCAGGCTTTTGGTATCTTCTTTCATCGCCACCTCTACGGCCGTCCGTCCGCCAACAACTACTTCCTGGGGCAGGAAACCTACGTAAGAAAAAACCAGGGTTGCGTTTTCGGCAACGGCCAGGGTAAATAGTCCCTGAGCGTCCGTAACCGTTCCTTTGGTTGACCCTTTCTCTACAACCGTTACGCCGGGCAACGGGGCTCCGTCACCCGCATTAGTTACTTTACCTGTAATAGTCTGAGCTATGGCAGGAATCCCGATGAGCCAGAAGAAGGCAAAGAGCCTTCCGAGGCGGCCAGGAAAACAGGATGGTAAAATTTTCATAGAAGTACAGGATAAGGATTTTTCAATAGGCCCACTTAGTTAATCCGCATAACTTGCAAGCATAATGCATTTTTTGCGAAATATAGGAAGTTATTTAAAGCTTTTGCAAATATTATTGTTTAATAAAGCTTCAAAGACCCTTTTTTTACCATAAATCACTACTTTTACAGCATAATAAATTGCAAATTATGCGTTTTATAACTATTCATACGAACGACTGTCTGGAAAATCAGGTTGGAAAATTTTAGTGAAGTATGGTTACGTAAACCAGTCCGTGCCGTTTTTTCATACCTTTGTCTGTTCAACAGTAAGCCACTAAACCCATGTCAGTAGTTTTCTTAAAAGAAGACCGTAAGGATCTGATTATAAACCAAGTAAATTTACACACCCGTATTACGCTTACCGATTTGGCCAGCACCCTTAATGTTTCGGAAGACACCATTCGCCGGGACATTAATGACCTGGCTGATGAGGGAAAATTGATCAAAATACGGGGTGGAGCCATGTCCAAGGCTTATCACTACTCTTCGCAACCCGTCGAGAGTTACGCCCATGACAGCAAGAAACTCATTGCAGAAAAAGCAGTTTCCTTATTGAAAGACGGCATGCTGGTGCTGATGGGTGGCGGAACGACCATCCGGGAGTTCATCAAGATGATTCCGAACGAACTGAAAGCTACTTTTCTGACAGTCAATCCATTAACAGCCGTAGAGCTATTAGACAAACCTAATCTGGAGATCATTATGATTGGGGGACCCATTTCCCGGTACAGTCAGATGGCCGTTGGCGGTGACGTATATCAGCGACTGTCAGAGATTCGGGTAGACCTCTGCATCATGGGCACTAACGCTCTGGATGCCAAGGAAGGACTGACGGATTCCAACTGGGAAACGGTGCAGGCCAAGAAGGCCATGATCCGGGCTTCCGAGAAAATTGCAATTCTTGCAATATCCGAGAAAATGAACAGCGTCATGTCGATGAAAGTCGCAGATTTGCGGGAGATTGATTACCTGGTTACGGAGCTTTCGCCCGATTCCAGTCTTCTCACTCCTTACCAAACGGGGAAAACGCTGGTGATTTAGTGGTTGGTTATTCGTTGATGGTTGTTTGTTGTTCGTTGGTGGTTATTTGTCCTGATCTCTCCTGCTGTTCCGGATTTGCAATCCGGAACTTCATCTCTAGTGGATTTACAATCCACTTTCAACAAAAAGTGGCCTGTGAAACACAGACCACTCTAAAAAACCAATAACTAACAACCCATAACTAACAACTATACTTCCGCCAGCTGATAAATACAGGGCAGGTTTCGGCCCAGTCCGTCGTAATCGAGCCCATAGCCCAGCACAAACTTGTTTTCAATGGCGAAGCCTACGTATTTCAGCGTCACCGGAATCCGGGTGGCTTCGGGTTTATGGAGCATCGTCGCAATTTCAATGGAGCGAGGCTTCTGGGCGGTTATCTGGCCCAGTAACTCCGCCATCGTGTGTCCGGTATCCACAATGTCTTCAATGATAATCACATCGCGTCCTTTGATTTCTTCGCTCAAACCCAGGATCTGCTTCACTTTTCCCGTGGTACCCGTGCCCTCGTAGGAGCTCACGCGTATGAACGTAATTTCGCAATCGATGGTGATGTTTTTCATTAATTCAGCCACAAACAGAAACGAACCGTTGAGCACTGCAATCAATAAGGGACGCTGACCCTGATAATCCTGATTCATTTGCCCGGCTAACGCGGCAATTCGTTTTTCCAGCGTTTCCTGATCAATAAAAACGTCAAATTGTTTATCGTGAACCTGTATCACTTGAGTTGGGGTTAGGGAAGTACATGCCCGGTTGGATTCGTTTGAAAGAAGACAAAGTCGCACCTTTCAGTCAGATAAACCAGCATTACTTCAAGGGAAAACCAATAAAACAGCACTCTTTCTTTCGCCTGAAGACTTGCTGATCTTCACCGGAAGAGTCCATTTTTCATCCATTGAAAACGCAAAATTAGCTTTCCTGCCTTTGTAAGTGTTAAAACGAAAAAAATTAAGGCTAAATTTAAACGACTTTTTAATAATTGCCGTTGATCTTTCCACAGCTACTCTGTAACGCATTAATCCCACAGGAGCTTTTTTTAAAGCCATGAAAATCAATTTAGTAACTTTCTTTTTAGTTCTGATTTCCCTTGCTTCTTCGGCACAATCCTGGTTTGAAACGGCGGAAAAAAACGAGCAGACCCGATCGGGCGGGATGCTGCTGAAACGTACGGAAGTCCAGATCGAAGCTACGGAGGCCATTAACGCCATGTATAATTACAACTTCCCGGAAGCCCTGAAGGAGTTTGGTTACCTGCGGGCCCGTTACCCCGAACACCCGCTCCCCTACTTCCTGTTTGGACTGGCGGAATGGTGGAAAATTGTGCCGAATACGGATAACGACATGTACGACGCCAAGTGCGAACTCTTCATGGATCAGGCCATTGAGAAAGCTGAAAAACTCTACGATCAGGGAGGTAATCAGGAAATTGAAGCCAGCTTTTTTCTGGCGGCATCGTACGCGTTTAAATCCCGGATGTACGCTGAACGGAAGAAATGGATCAAGGCGAGTAATGCCGGAAAAAATGCCCTGAAGTACTTTGACAAGTGCAAAGGTCACGAAGATTTCTCGCCCGAAATGGCCTTCGGTGATGGGCTCTATAATTACTACCGGCAGTGGGTACCGGAAAACTACTCGGCACTGAAACCCATTTTCTGGTTTTTTCACGAAGGCGATAAGAAAAAAGGCATTGGTCAGCTGGAATGGGTTTCCCGTAATGCATTTTACAGCCGTACGGAAGCTCAGTATTTCCTGCTTCAGATTTATGCTTCTGAAAATCAGCACGAAAAAGGGTATCAACTGGCCCGGTACTTACACGTAACCTATCCCTGGAACCCTTACTTCCACCGGATGTACGCCCGGGAATGTTTCGTAACCGGTCATATCAACGAAGCCGATGCAGCCTCGAAAGCCATCCTGGAGCGGTATGACAATCGTCAGTTTGGTTACGAACCCGTCAGCGGACGTTACGCGGCGTATATTCTGGCGTATTACAATCACTTTTTCTACCATAATATTCCGGCAGCGAAAGAGTATTACAAACGCACGATTGCGTTTGCCGAAATGAACGGAGCCACCGAGTCGGGTTACCACACCTCGGCCCTGCTGAACCTGGGTAAAATCGCCGACGGCGAAGGAAATCTGGAAGAAGCCAGGCAGTACTACGAAAAAGTGATTCGCTTTGCGGATAAAAAAACGGCTCAGCGAAACGAGGCCAAAAAACTGCTGGATAATAACCGAAAACGCCAGAAAGAGCAACGCAAAAAGAAATAGTGGAATATCCTTTTTCCGGCAGGATTACATGAATGTATTAGCGATTGGTGATATTCACGGACGGACGAACTGGCAGGAAGCTCCGATAACCACGGCGGATAAGGTCATCTTTATGGGTGATTACGTCGATTCCAAAGAATACTCAGACGAACAGACGGATGAGGTTTTAAAGCAGATTGTCGCCCTGAAAGAAGGTGACCCTGAGAAGTTTGTTCTGTTATTGGGAAACCACGATGTAGCTTATCTGCATTATCCTGAATACCGCTGTTCGGGTTTCCGTTTTTACATGCAAAAAAAGTGGACGGCTTTTTACCGGGAACACCAGTCGGCTTTTCAGGTGGCGTATCAACTGGATAAGCATCTGTTTACGCACGCCGGTGTGTCCCGCCTCTGGGCCCGGAAACACGGCATTACCGGCTCTGATGTAGCCGGTACTCTAAATCATTTACAGGAAACGGCTTCGGGTCGGGAAGCTCTTTTTGAATGCGGAGCTATTCGCGGAGGAAACCCCGGAGCCACGGGTGGTATTGTCTGGGCCGACCAGCGGGAAACAGCCGGCCACTACATTCCGGATTTTCACCAGATTGTTGGTCATACGCCTTTACCCGAAATTCGCCGGTACGGGGATCAGAACAGCTCGATTACCTATATTGATGTCTTAGGGAAAACGGTTGATTTCTGGGAGCGAACGTTTTAAGTGATCAGTAGTTGCCTGGTATGAGTTGTTGGTTACTGCACTTCTGGTCGTTACCATAACTGAATCACCTGGTATTAAATGATATCTACAGAAAAGGGCCACGGTTTATTCTCTAAATCGTGGCCCTTTTTTATGAATCGTCTACTCGGAAAGGTTTATCTTACTTTTCACGCTCTCCGGCAACGCTGCTTTCGGCAGAATCACATTGATGGTATTCAACTCAAAGTAGGGTTCTGATACGTAGATATAGCCTTTGTAAGGACCCGTTTTTTCGCCCCAGGAGTTTTTCACGAGGTAGAATTTCTTGCCTGCGGCATTCGTGCCCATTCCGGCAATCTGCATGAGGTGGTCATCTACCGTTACCTGACTGTCAAATAACTTCTGCCGATACGCCTGATCCACTTTCTTTTCCGCTACCTCGGGCGAATCCCCTTTGTCATTCTTATCATTTACTTCTACGGCAAAACCCTTGCCCTGTTTAAAACCGGTGTTACTGATATCCGCATCCCACATGACGGTGTAGCCCTGACTTAACGACTGCTGAACGGCAGCCGTCAGTTCTTCGAGCGGGAGGTTCAGGTATTGTTCGTTGGCCCAGTTATCGGGAATTTCCAGAACGAATGATTTATAAAAGGGATGGTGAGTGAAGCTCGTCAAACTTACGTAATCCCTGGGGTTGAATTTCAATACCTGATCGGCAAACTCGCGGGGCGTATACGTTTTACCGTTGTAGTCAAACGAAGCGGGAGCTGCCCCGAATTTTTCATCCAGAATTTTGTTAAAACCTTCTTCCCAGTTCGGGTCAATGGGTGATTTTTTCATCACCTCAGCCAGATAAGTTTTCAGGTCCTTGACCAGTTTCCCGTGGCTATGATTAGTCTCACCATTTTTTAAACCCGAATACACCGACTCGGGCACCGCACCGTATAAGGCAATGGCAATCAGCACGTCGTGACCCAGGCCACCTTCATCAAACTGGGCTTTTCCCTGCCGGCGTACGTAGTTACGGGCTTTTTCCAGATAGATGTTCCGAACGGTAAACATCTCGGAAATATCGAACTCGCCCAGGTTTCTCCGCAGACACTCTGATTCGATCATTGCGGTGGATGAATAACACCAGCAGGTGCCGGTTCCGCCCTGATTTTTCACGGAAGTGACCTGTGATTGTTGCGTTGTCCGGAGCCCCAATTCGGGTGCCTGAGCGAAGGCCGAGAAGGACGATAGGGATAGAAAACCAAGGCTAAATAAGGTTCGGGTATAGTGAGTCATGGCGTTCATTGCTGATAATTTTCAGGTAATTTCGAAATTTTTCACCAGCCGGGCAACCCTTCCCTTACATTCCGCATTTCGCCCTTTGTAAATCGACCACCTATGAATCTATCTGATCTGCTGGCCCGGTGCAGGGTTCAGGATGTCAAAGCTCAGCGTTTAGTCTACGAACGCTACGCGGGAAGGCTGTTTCGGGTCGCTCAGCGGTACATGAAAGATCGCATGGAGGCGGAAGATATGCTGGTTTCGGCTTTTCAAAGGATTTTTGAACACCTGAAAAAGTTTGAATACAAAGACGAAGCCGCTACCTGGGTCTGGATGAAGACGATTCTGGTGAACCAGTGTCTGATGGAACTCCGACGCTCGGCCAACTTCACAATGGTACCCGAAAACGAAGCCCCCGACCAACCGTTTACCTATAGCATCCTTGACGAGATAGCCGCGGAAACCATTCAGAAAGTCATCATGGAGTTACCCATCGGCTATCGAACGGTTTTCAATCTGGTAGCCCTCGAAGGATATACCCACACCGAAGTAGCCAAGCAGCTTCAGATTTCGGAAGGAACGTCCAAATCTCAACTCAATAAGGCCCGTCAGTTATTACAGAAAAAACTTCAAGCCCTTGGTTATGCAGCACAAACCCGATGAGCAGATCCGGCAGCGGCTGGAAGATTTATCCGACGACTCCCTTGATCTGGAAAGAGTCTGGAAGCGTATCGAAGAGCCTAAAGCTTCTAAAAAAGGATATTGGCCCCTTCAGGTAGGGATGGCAGCCGTTTTGGGCGTTCTGGTGGGTTATTTCATTCATCAGCCCGCTGAACAACCGGCGTCAGCTAAACCGGCGGCGACCCTTGCTCAAAAGCCTTCGGCTGTTACTCCGGAACGGACGAACGTAATCCCTGAAACCCTATACGCTAATCCCCCCCAGCTCCCTGAAAATGCTCCCCTACCGGAGCAGGCTCAGGTGACTGAAAAAACGGGTACCGAGATTCCTGTTACCCTCGATTCGCTGCCTGTGATTCAACCTTCACCCTTTATCCAACCCACGGACGTACCCGTTATAGTCCAGAAAAATCAACCTATCGAAAGCTTTGAAGCCACCGTTACGCTGACCATCCCTGAGCCAAAGCAGGAAACGCAGCTTCGCAAAAAATCCATTCTGGCCCGTATTTTCGGTTCGGAGAAAAAGTCCGATCAGCGTCCTCAGTGGCAGGAATTTAAATCGCCGGCCGCTCTCGGAAAAGCAAAAGTCGATTCATTGAAACGTAGACCTTAACCCACACCCTTTTTCTGTTATGAAACGTCCATTTTTAGCAATGGTACTGGGACTGCTATGTTCCTTACCCACCCTGGCCCTTCCCGTAGATTCCATTCTGGTTCGGATTGGCCCTAAATCGAAAGTCCTGTTTTACGGTCCGACCAAGGAGGATTTAAAGAAGTTGGAAAACTACGACTGGAACACCATCCTGAAAGACCTCAACGCCCGCTTATCCGAGACAACCAAAGCCGAACCCCGGCAGCATTACATTGACCTGAGTGGCAAGAGTTTTCTGAGTGATAGTAGTTTACGAAGTGTTAATTCATTAGTTAAAGTCAGTCACCAGCAGGCTGACCAACCCGTTACGAAAGAAAAAATCAATCAAAACTTAGGGTTTCTTAAAGATAATTTGACGATTCGAGTGGGTTATACCCCGTTCTTGAGGTCTCAGCGGAATGGAATGGTCAATATGTTCTCTTCCAATACATTTTCGACCTTTAACTATGCTCTGGGATTTTCCCGTTATTCAGCTTTTTACGCTCACAATCGATTGTCAATTGGATTGCGGTGGGGTCTGGAGTTTGATTCCAAAAGATTTGGCTGGAGAGATCTGATTATTTATGAAAAGAAAGAGACAGCTACCGCCGAGGAATTGCAAAACTACATAACTGAACTTACGGCCCGGTATCCTGACCAGGCTGGTTTTTACAAGGTAGAAAAGAGTTATGATGGGTATCAGCTAATGTCTTATTATGATCGCATTACCACAACCATGCACTCTCTGAATCTGTCTATTGTCCCGACCTTACGATTTTATACTAAGTCGGGAAAACGATCTTTTTCTCTGGGCCTGGGGGGATACGCTGGTTATCGGATCTATATGAGTAATCGATATATTAATCATAAAGCCAAGTGGGATCAACGAATGAATTCTGAACTCAATAATCCTTTTCAGTATGGGCTAATTACTTCTTTCGGTTACCGTAAACTCGGATTATACTGCCATTACCAACTGGGCTCTCCTTTGAAAAGGACTTATGTTAATACCAGTGCGTTACAGATGCAAAGCTACCCTACTCGTCGGGAACCTACCGGCCCCATTTCCTTCGGCATTACCTATAACGGCTTTTAATCTCTCCCCACTTCCATAGCCCCCAACAATTTAGTATCTTTGACTATGCTTTCAGGGAACGGACTCAGTTCGTTCCCTCTTTTTATCTTTATTGCCATGTTCGAAGATATCACGAAAGGCCTTAATGAGCCTCAGGCTCAGGCTGTTTTACATACCGAAGGCCCCCTGATGATTATTGCCGGAGCAGGCTCGGGCAAGACCCGGGTATTGACCCAGCGTACAGCTCACCTCATCAAAAAGGGAGTCGATCCGTTTTCCATTCTGCTCCTGACTTTTACCAACAAAGCCGCCGGAGAAATGCGGGCCCGGATTGAGAAGGTAGTCGGCACCGGAGCCCGGGGCATCTGGATGGGTACTTTCCACAGCGTCTTCGCCAAGATTCTGCGTTTCGAGGCGAAATCACTGGGCTATACCTCCGATTTCTCCATTTACGATACCGACGATTCCAAATCCTTACTCAAATCCATCATCAAGGAACGGGGTCTGGATGATAAGATTTATAAACCCAATGTGGTCTTTAACCGCATTTCCGGGGCTAAAAACCGACTGGTTTCAGCGGATGCGTACATCGCCGATCCCATCATTCAGGCGGATGACGCGGCGGCTCGCTTACCCGAGATTGGGCGGTTGTATAAACTCTACGTGGATCGTTGTTTCAAGGCCAATGCCATGGATTTTGACGATCTGCTTTTTAATACCAACATTCTCTTCCGCGATTTCCCCGATGTTCTGAATAAATACCAGCATCGCTACAAGTACGTAATGGTGGATGAGTTTCAGGATACGAACGTTTCGCAGTACCTCATTACCCGAAAACTGGCGGCCATTCACGAAAACATCTGCGTGGTGGGTGACGACGCTCAGTCCATTTACGCCTTCCGGGGAGCCAATATTCAGAACATTCTCAATTTCGAGAAAGATTACCCGGACCTGACCACGATCCGTCTGGAGCAGAATTACCGCTCGACGAAAGTGATTGTCGAAGCCGCCAACTCGGTTATTGCCCGCAACAAGCGTCAGCTCCGGAAGGAAGTGTTCACCGAAAACGAAAGCGGTAACCTGATTGAAGTCATCAAGGCGGCTTCGGATGTGGAAGAGGGCCGTCTGGTATCCACTTCCCTCTTCGAAGAAAAGCTCAATCACGGCTTAACCAACAACGATTTCGCGATTCTGTACCGGACCAACTCGCAGTCGCGTTCCTTCGAGGAATCCCTTCGGAAGCTTAACATCAAATACCGGATTGTCGGCGGCTTATCGTTCTATCAGCGTCGGGAAATCAAGGACTTGCTGGCGTACCTACGCTTCACGCTCAACCAGAGTGACGAAGAAGCGTTTAAGCGAATCATTAACCTCCCCAAACGCGGCATTGGCGATCAGACTATCGCAAAGATTACCGTAACCGCCGCCGAACAGGCCATTCCGGTGTGGGAAGTCGTTGCTAATATTCAGCAGTACAACACGGGTCGTTCGGGCTCAGCCATTGAAGGCTTCGCCGATCTGATTAAGTCGTTTAAGTTACTGATTGAAACCAAAGATGCCTATGAAGTAGCCAGTCACGTGGCGAAGGCCTCGGGCGTGCTGAAGGAGTTATACGACGATAAAACCGTTGAAGGACTCAGCCGTTACGAAAACGTGCAGGAGTTACTGAACTCCATCAAACAGTTTGTGGACAACCCCGAGAACGAAGATAAATCGCTCGGAGCGTTTTTACAGACGGTATCCTTATTAACCAACGCCGATCAGGAAGACGAAGATGGCGACAATGATCGCGTTACGCTGATGACCATTCACCAGGCCAAAGGGCTGGAATATAAAGTGGTTTACATTGTGGGTCTGGAAGAAGATTTATTCCCCAGCCAGATGATGTTACAGTCGAGCGAAGATCTGGAAGAAGAACGACGTTTGTTTTACGTAGCCATCACCCGGGCCGAAAAACGCCTGTACCTGAGTTATGCGGAGACCCGGTATCAGTATGGTCGACTGAAACCCTGCGAACCGAGTCGGTTTATGGATGAAATTGACGAAAAATACGTTCGGATCAGTCGGCAGGCCGCTCGCCGCATGGCCGAAGCTCAGCGAAATTCGGAGCGTCCTACGCCGGCAGCTTTCCTTCGGAATGTAGCCAATCGGGCGGCACAGAACGGGGGTTCACAGGCTAAAACGCCGCCTACCCGTTCGGGAGGTCCGGTGTCAACGCACGTACCCAGCAGCGATTTTAAAGCTTCCGATCCCCGCAAACTGGCTTCGGGTCAGCGGGTAGAGCACCAGAAGTTTGGATTTGGCGTAGTCAAGTTAATTTCCAACGATCAGAATGGAGCGAAGGCCGTTATTCAGTTTGATAATCAGGGTGAAAAGACGCTATTACTCACCTTTGCTAAATTGCGGATTGTAGAATAAAAAAACACGGGAGGCCGCCACCTCCCGTGTTTATGGATGTCTTTCTATCTGCAATAGAAAGCTGGGAGCAAATTTGGCTGATTTATTTCTCCCACAAGCCGACGTATGTCAGAAAATCCCATACGTTTAGCTGAACATGGCCTTTTTTCGAATTCGACTGAGACTATCCGGATGGATGCCCAGATAAGAGGCCATGTCTTTAACGGGTATATACTGAACAAAGCCTGGCGACTCCTGTAGCAGCTTTTCGTAGTTTTCCTCCGCGGTCATCGTCAGCATTTTCATTTCCTTCTGAAGTTTTTCTACGTGCAAACTTTCAATGATGCGACGCATCAGCCGTTCCGCGGGCTTTGAACCATCGAGCCAGGTCTGCATGGCTGCCAAGGGTAAGCGGATGAGCGTGCTGGGCATCAGTGCCTGCAAACAAATCAGGGAAGGACTTTGCGTCGCCAGGGAAATGAACGAACAGAAAACCTGTTTTTCGAAGGCAAAGTCAAGACAGATTTCCCGATCCTGCTTTTCGGTGAAGGAACGAATCAGTCCTTTTTCAAGAAAATAAATGTACTTCTCGGCCTGGCCGTACGCCAGAATTACTTCCCTTTTCTTCACTTCCACCTTCTGCAAATGCGTGGCCAGAAATAACCAGTCATCTTCCGTCAGCTCGTACAGGGCGTTAAGTGATTCACGCAACCATACAGGTATAGTAAACATAGTATACTAGAAAATAATAAGGTGGGGTAGTTCTTCTTTCGGGGATTAATGAATTGCTAATTTAAGACATAGACTGTAATCCTGGAATCATTTCAGGTATGAATAAGTTTAAAAATCAGTTCACTAGTGCTATTTATGTAGCAATACATAGTTTAAAAAAATAAACGTATTCTCATGGCCCTTCCTATTCGCATTGATATCGTTTCAGATGTTGTTTGTCCCTGGTGTTACATTGGAAAAAGAAGACTGGAATCAGCCCTGGAAACCTTAGGCCAGGAAGTTAATGCCGAGATTGTGTATCACCCTTACGAGCTGGACCCCACCGTGCCCCGGCAAGGCTTACCTTTTTCGGAACACATGGATAAGAAATTTGGTCCGGGTCGTGCCGAGGGCATGTTCCAGCGGGTTGAACAGGTTGCCAGCGAAGTTGGGCTTGATTTTGACTTCAGTCAGTTACCCAAGGCCATTGCTACCTTTGACCTGCACCGGCTTCTAACGGTTGCCTATGAACGCGGAAATCAGGCGGCCACCAAAGAAGCCTTGTTGAAAGCGTATTTTGTGGACCGGGTTGATCTGACGCAGGAAGCCGTCTTACTCAATGTGCTGGAATCAGCGGGTTGGGATAAGAAAGAAGCCCTGGAGATTTTGAAGTCTGACATCGCTCGTGAATCCGTCGAGCAGGAGATGGAGTACTTCCGTCAGCTGGGCGTTACGGGTGTGCCTTTCTTTATTCTCAATAATAAATACGCCTTGTCGGGAGCTCAGCCCAGTGAAACCTTCGTCAGTGCCTTACGCCAGGTCATTGCCGAATCAAAGCCGCAGATCATCGCTCAGGCCGATAGCTGCGATCTGGATTCCGGCGAGTGTTAATGACTCATTCATTCTATCCTGCTAAGCCGCTGAATTCGACGATTGCCCGAATCCAGCGGCTTACTTCAGTTCTAACCCCAGCCGAAAAAGCTTTTCAATCCACTTTTTCCGAAACTGTTCCGTAGAACCCCTGAGGGGTGCCAGATAGGTTACGGCTACCGGACTAATCCCGCAAAATTCCAGTGTTCCTTTTTTGAATTGATTAATCGCCGGGCGACCCATAAAAAAACGATCGTACCACGAAGGGGTATCCGCTGTGATGACAATCCGGGCGGTTCGGCCCTTCAGTAATTTCTCAGGAAAAGGTTTTCCTTCCACAAACTTCATAGCTATTCCCGGGAGGAATAAGCGATCTACGAAACCCTTCATAACGGCTGGGTAACCATACCACCACATCGGAAAAAACCAGACAATATGCTGGGCTTCTCTGATCCTTTGGAGGGCGTCTACCAGATCTGGCTCCAGTTCCATGCGTTTCCGATACCCAAAACGTAAATTAGGATCAAACTGCAGGTCGGCTAGGTTGAGTTGCGTAAGTTCGGCTCCTGACTGTACCGCCCCCCGTTGATACGCCTCCGAAAGAGCATAGTTGTAACTTTCCCGGTCCGGATGCCCGTTGATAATGAGGATTTTTTTCATTTCTTTTTCTACAAAGAAATGAACCGCGAACTTCCGCTTAAAGGACAAATGTCTAAACCAATCCGGATTTTCTTATTCTGGACAGGTGACGCTGCGTAATTCCCAAATAAGAGGCCAGGTAATTCAACGGAATCAGTTGCAGGTACTCAGGATCATTTTCAAGCAGATCTTTGTATTTATGCTCGGCGGTTTCTTTTTGCAGGAGAAACATTCGTTTCTCCAGGGTCATGTATTCCTGCTGGGCCATCATTTTAGAGAACTTCATCCAGTTCAGACTCGACTCTTCCAGTTGCGTAATGTCTTCCCTGGTCAGAATGAATAGTTCCACATCCGTCAAGGCCTGAATGCTTTCGACGGCGGTGTTCTGAGTGATGAAGGAAGTATAAGCGGTGACAAAATCATTGGGGAAGGTAAAGCAGTAAGTAATTTCCTCACCCGCAGAGTTGTAATAGAAAGACCGCAGCAGGCCAGAAATCACAAAACCTACTTTCTTACAAACCTGTCCTTCCTGGATAAAAAACTCATCCTTTTTAAGCACCCGGGAGCGGCCCCGTTCGAGAAACTGGCCAATCTCGGCTTCCGTTAATACCTGAAACGACTTTAGAAACTTTTCCATGACACCTGTTTAATAAAGGCGAAGGTAAAACTATGGAATCGCCGCAACAAAAAAGAGGTCGAAACCGCTCGACCTCTTTTTCATCACTCTGCAAACAGAAATCAACTCCACTATTCGCCATTGGAGATCAACTCCGTATGGTTCATTCCGGCCCGGTGGGGGTATTCGGCCATGACTTTGGTAACGGTTTTCTGGATGAGTTCATCCCGGTTTTTCCGACGGGCGTTGAGTTCGCCCTTCGCCCAGCCCTGCCAGATTAACTCGTTGTTTTTACCATCGACCAGGTTTACGATCAGCCGGTTTTCTTCGTAGTTACGCGAGCTAACGTTGTTGTTGGGGCCATACCACCACCAACCCCACATCGGAGCCATGTTGTTCGACTGGATTTGTTGCAGATTACGGGCATCCGTGTCAAACTTCACTACCAGATCCGCATTCTTTTCTACTTTCTTATACCCCCGGGCCTGCATTTCAGCGTCCAGTGCCTGACTGATGCGTTTCTGCATGAGCTGACTTCCCATCACCGGATCCGTATTTCCGTTCGTTACCGGAGCAATGGAGTAGGTGCGATACCTGGAGAAATTAGCCGTCCGGTCATAATCAGACCGGACCATGACGGATGGAGCACAGGCCGCCATCATTCCCATCACTACTACCGCACTGAATACTTTCATTATCGTCTTCATATATCTTAAAAAAACTGGCTTAAAACGGTTAGTACCCTACTTAATTAACCCTTCTCGGATTCATAAACAGAACACTTAAAAAACGATGGCTGTTCCCCCGAAATTGTCGAAGAAACAGCCATTGCAGCCCGTAGGCCAGTATTTTAGGACTTATTAACAGTTCAGCACATCAGGCCTGAGCCAGGGCCTGAGCCAGATCATCGATCAGATCCTGGGTATGCTCCAGACCTACCGATACCCGCAGCAATCCGTCGGGCGTCGGGCTATCGGGACCTTCATAAATTTTCCGGGGTTCGATCAGACTTTCTACGCCGCCCAGACTGGTGGCCTGCGTAAATATCTTTAAAGCTCCGGCTACTTTTTTTGCTCCCGGCAATCCGCCCTTTACTTCGAAAGACAACATGCCGCCAAAGCCATTTTTCATTTGCGTTACCGCCAGCTCGTGCTGGGCATGACTGGGCAAACCGGGGTAATACACCCGCTCGACAGCCGGATGTTTTTCCAGCCACTGAGCAATGGGCAACGCACTGGCCGACTGCGTCTTTACCCGCAGGGGCATTGTCTGAATACCACGGGTAATTAACCAGCAGTCAAAGGGAGAAGGTACGCCACCGGTAAGGTTCTGAATCTGACGAAGTTTTACGGCTAATTCATCCTCCCGGGCCAGTACCAGAGCACCGCCCAGCACGTCCGAATGCCCGCCAAAATACTTGGTGGTAGAGTGCATGACCACATCCGCCCCCAGGGCAATCGGGTTTTGTAAAACCGGCGTAGCCCAGGTATTATCTACGGCACAAAGGGCTCCGGCGGAATGGGCTAATGCTGATAACGCCGCTAAATCCGTGAGGTGCAGCAGCGGGTTACTGGGCGTTTCCAGCCAGAATAACTTTGTATTCGGACGAATGGCCTTTTCGACTTCCTCGACTTTCGAGGTATCCACCAGGCTAAATTCCAGTCCCCAGGGTTCAAAAACGTCTGCTAACAACCGCTGGGCGGCGTAATAGGCAAAAGGGGTAGTAATGACGTGATCGCCTGGTTTCATGGCCTGAAACAGAGCCGAAATGGCCGCCATGCCCGAACCAAAAGCTAAGCCTACGGCTCCGCCTTCCAGAACGGCAATACCTTTCTCGAGTAAGTCACGGTTGGGGTTATTCCCCCGGGTATATAGAAAGCCGTTGGGCAGATTGCCTTCCGAATCACGTTCGTAGGTCGTCGTTAAATAAATGGGCGTGGTAACCGCCGAGGCATTGGCGTCATGAAAGCGGGTTACCTGTATGGCAAGAGTTTCGAGATTCACAGCGAGGAAAAAGAGTTTGATCGGTTAGTACAGAACAGCAGTAGCAAGGAAGTCGGGCATGACTCCGTTACTACTGCTGAACAAAGCTAGGGTCTTTTGAAAACGCCTGGCTTATGAACTTAATTTTTTAGGATCACGAATTCTACCCGACGGTTTTGCTGCTTGCCTTCGGGCGTATCATTACTGGCCACGGGACGACTTTCCCCAAAACCTTTCGCGACCACCCGGTTTTCGGGAATGCCCTTCGAAAGCAAATACGTCCGCACGGATTCGGCCCGGTCCTGTGATAATTTCTGGTTGGCCTCGTCGGTACCATCACTATCAGTATGACCGTCAATTTCAACGATCATGGCTTTCTGTTTATTCATTAGCTCCACTACCCGATTCAACTCCGGAAAGGATTCCGTTTGCAGCGTAGCTTTAGCGGTTTCGAAGAATACGTTATTGAGAGCTACTTTCGCTCCTTCTTCAATTTTAGTAACGAGCAGATCCCGGTCATTTAATTCCAGATAACCGCCGTTTCCTAACTTACTCAGATCCAGGTTCTGGGCTTTTCCCACGTATCCGTCAATCTCGGGCCGAATGCCGTATTTTTTTCCGTAAGGTAATACGATCTTGTATTCTCCGGTGTTCGGGTCAGGGGTGGCCGTTCCCAGCTCGGTTCCATCGGGTAAACTTTCATAGATAATCCGGGCATTGGCGGGGACTTTTTTCGTTTTTGCATCGAGTAACTTACCCGTCAGCAACACAACGGAATTGGACTTTGCCGAAGGCTCCTGCGTCGGGACCTGTGCCGTCTGGACAACGGGGGGTTGCCCGGTACTTTCCGCAATGGTAGGCGGAACCTGAACGGGCGGGGGGGTCTGAGACTGGAATTTCACCCGAACGATATCGGCCTTGCCTTTTCCCGCCGTTGAAGTAACCAGATACGCCCATTCCCCCGAAGCAGGAATAGTAAAGTACGCGTCAAAGTCCGGCGTATTGATTGAAGAGCCCAGGTTTTCGGGTTTACTCCAGCGTTTCCAGGTTTTATCCAGACGACGGGTCATCCAGATGTCATTGGAGCCTAAGCCGCCTTCCCGGTTACTCGAAAAATAAAGCGTTTCCCCATCGGCGGCCAGAAAAGGCGTGGTTTCATCTCCATTGGTATTCACATCATTCCCCAGCGATGCGGGTCTGGACCACTTGCCATCCCGCCCCTGCAGGCTGACGTATAAATCAGAATCGCGGCTGTTTTTCTTTTCGGAGAAAGCCAGTAATAAGGTCTTGCCGTCATTGGCCAGGTATCCATACTGGTAATACCCTTTATTCATGCTTTCCAGACCGGGTATGTCCAGCTTCTTGGGCCGATCCCAGCCCATCGTGTTTTTCTTCATCGTAGCAAAGCCACGTATGCGTAAATCGTCTCCTTCCTTTTCTACCCAGTGCGTCAGAATCGTATTTCCATCCGGGGTAATGCTGTAAATAACGTTATGCTCTTCTCCATTGACGGGGCTGGGCATTCGGGTGGCGTTGGTCCATCGGAGCGGGGAAAGCATGGTTGACATCCATACATCCTGACTTCCCTTCTTTTGGGAAGCATTATGAGGATGGTTAACCCGACTGAAATACAGGGTGCGGCCATCCGGAGAAATAACCGGCTGTATTTCGGCGGACTCTGAATTAACCGGGTCTCCCATGTTTTCAGGAGCCTGAGCCTGAGCGACCGTATGAAGGATGGAAAGGAAAAAGAAAGGAAAAAGACGTTTCATTCGAAAGGAAAGGCTGGAGCAATCGGATTAGCAAACTTAACGAAGCATCCCCCGCTAAAGTATCGGTGTAGTGCTTAGATTTTCTTACGATCCACCCACTTTTCGGCCACAATTGGTTCATGCGTTTGCATGAGGGCCATTAACTCTTCCAGTGATTCTGAAATTAGTAACAGATCGCGATTGGAATCCCTCAGAAAACCGGCCTCCACCATTCGGTCCATCATTGCAATCAGGGGATCGTAAAATCCGTTAATATTGAGCAAGCCTACGGGTTTCTTATGAATCTGTAACTGTTTCCAGGTCAGGATTTCGAACAATTCATCCATCGACCCGAATCCACCGGGCAGGGTTATGAACGCATCCGCCAGTTCAGCCATGTAAGCCTTGCGTTGATGCATGTTTTCGGTGACAATTAATTCGGTAATACCTTCGTGGCCTACCTCCCATTTTTTCAGAAAATCCGGGATCACCCCAATGACTTCTCCGCCAGCCGCCAGGGCCGCATCGGCAACGATGCCCATCAATCCCACATTACCACCCCCGTACACCAGCGTCAATTGACGTTTGGCCAGGTAAGTGCCCAGTTCTATGGCGGCTTCCCGATAAACTAAATCCGAGCCCGCACTCGCTCCGCAAAACACTGCAACCTTTTTCATATACTTCTGATCTATTGAACTTACTTTTCTGACTTCCGCGTTTTCCTGGTTGAGGTCTTTTTCTTATCTATCGTTCGAAATCCTTCAAATTTAGCGATGAGTCCTTTGGCCCCCACGGCCCAGCCGTCTTTTCCGGCAAAGCTAACGGCGTGGAAGGGTGAATCATCCAGTTTTTTCCAGCTTTTTCCGCCGTCCAGTGAATACCCCGTGCCGGATGGCCCCACGGTGATGAGTCGTTCCACAAGGGCAGTTCCCGTGATTTCACCGCTCATATTCCGGTATTCCTGTCGAAATACAGTAACGGCTTCTTTCAAGCCCGGCGGCGTAGTAGAGGGATGTAACTGCCAGGATTTGCCCCCGTCCTGGGTAGTGATGACGTTTTGCGTAGAATCACTCACGTGGAGGTAATCCCCGCCCACGGCAATTCCCCGGAGACGATTGTAAAAATGAAGCCCAAAGATTCCTGATGTTTTTCCTGCCTCCAGAGGGGTTTCAGCTACTTCCCAGGAAGCTCCGTAATCTTTGGAACGAAACACGCGGGCAAACTTTGATCCTCCGGTACCGATCCAGGCCCAGCCTTTTCCGGCAATGGTCATGGACGTTCCGCTGGCGGCAAATGCCGCTTCTCCTTCCTGAATGAGCGGAAAATGATCGCGAGGTACTTCCTGCCAGTTTTTACCACCGTCCGTAGTGGTCAGCACGAAAAACTTTTTATCAATCGGATCGCCAAAGCAAATGCCGTGGTTTTTATCCCAGAATTCGATTCCGTCCAGAAAAGCTCCTTTCTGATGGGTCTGATACACCTGCTTCCAGGTTTTCCCGGCATCTTCGGTGCGGTACATGCGGGCCGCTCCTTTGTCGGCATCGCCGGCACTCATGGCAATGGCAACCTCGCTGTCGAAGGCATGGATATCCCGAAAATCCAGAGCCTCAGCCCCCGGAACGTGGTGAATTTGCCAGCTTTGCCCGCCGTCCTGCGTGCGTAAAACCTGTCCTTTCGTGCCTCCTACCCAGCACACGTGCGAAGAGATGGCACAGACTGCCCTGAAATGAGCGTCCGTCCCCGCAGGCTGCACCTGCCACTGCCCCCGAACCGAGAAAGATAATACCAGAAAAAATAAAAGGACTTTGTTACCCATGGATTGCTCTGAACGATGTTAGGTGTAAAAATAAAAAATTCCCTTTCAAATTGCGTTTTGAAAGGGAAAACGATCCACTACCCCCACGTCAGGCACGTCGGTTCAGGCTCTTTTCAGAAAAATCGCGGGTTAACTTAGCAAGGTTTTGGGGCGAAGTTCATCCCTCATTCGCCCGCCCTTCAGTATCCGAAGTACGTTACCCTCAATTCATCCTGGGATGCGTCTGTGGGGTTTTGTTACTGAGCTTCACAAAATACCGACGGCAACGCTCGCACTGATAGTAACGAGTATCCATAAAACACAGCAGGTAACGAACAGCTATGGGACGCGGCTGGCGTTCAATCGAGGTAGAGCGGCAGTAAGGGCACTGATGCCGGTAGGTGATGGGAAACATAAAGCAGATAAATTAAGGAGTTTTGGGAATCGTAAGCGTTGTAAAACTAGAAAAAAGCTTATGAATAAATACCCAGGGGACCCCCTATTTTAATTGCAAAATCCGATAAACTACCATTCATCAATCAAATTGAACGACTAGTTAATCTGCGTCCATTTGACCTCTTCCATTTCGATAAATCCACCCGCCAGAATATTGAGCTGAATCCTGTCTTCCAGACTATCATCCGTGACGAGGGCAATTTTGAAAAGTTCAGCTCTTTTACCGATCAGTTGCGTTAAAGCCTGGACAATACTGCGGGTTTCGAGCATGGTCACGGGCTTTTGATTACTGCTTTTGATGGAAAGGAGAATGCGGCGGATGGGCTGAGCACGGTGCCCTTCAAAAGTGGTGTTAATCAATGCCAGACATTCATCCAGACGGGCAGATGACGAGGTATGTAACTGCGTAAAAAAGGCCGGTCCGCTTTTACTCAATACGGACCGAACATCCTCCAGATCCGTATTGATTTCTTCGGACGTAATGACAATGTCCGGAATCATCCGGGCCGCCCGCAGGAGTAAATCATCCGCAGCAGCGTAGAATTCAGTAATGGTTAAATCATCGGCAAAGGTTTTCTCCAGATGGTCCAGCGAAAAGGCCATTACGGAGTCGCAATAAACCAGCAAATCTTTCAGACCCATTTCAGCCGCCTGAATGGTTCCATACCCTTCCGAAGAAAACGGCATGGTTACGCAGGCTACGGTTAACAGGTCTTTTTGCCGGGCAATTTCCGCAATGATCGGAGCCGCTCCCGAACCGGTTCCGCCACCCAGGCCCGTGACCAGAATGACCGCCCGGGTAGATTCATCGAGCAGGGCCCGGATGGCCGGTTTTTGAGTAGATGCCCACTGCCGGACCTGCTGATCATTCAGGCCTGACCCCGCACCACTTGCTCCCAGCGGCAAGGCCCGGTCGTATCCTTCCAACATTGAAAAATCCGTATGGCAGGGAATCAGCTCTACGCCCGGTAAGCCCAGCGTAGCCAGCTTCCGTAACACCGAGCATCCCGCCCCTCCAATACCAATGATTTTGACTCCCGTAGTTGCCAAATTTGTACGTACGGCATCCTGTCGAGCTCCAATCGTCTGATCCACTTCCACGAATGTTTGTTTGCCGTAAATAACTTAATTTTTATCAAAAATACCTATTCTTTTACCGGGCGGGGTGGTAAACCCTGTTTTTCACGCCAGGCTTCCACATCCATTCGAACCCCCTCGCCGGCAATCAGAAAGGCCAGCCGTAACTGCCACCCCTGATACGTATCGCCAAAATGCTCCAGCAAGGGACCGATGGGGGCATTCTCTGCCACCGGAATCTTCAACTGATGAGCAGCGTCCAGAATGGTTTCTTTCGTTCGCTCCGTAATGAATTTAGATAAATCGATCGCCTCTCCTTCCGCTTTCAATTTTTGCAGGTGGCTAAAGACGGTGGATACGGCCATGCTTCGCTGGGCGGCTATCTCTTCTACGGACAAATTCCGTTTGTATAACTCCAGCGTTAACGCATACGTCTGGCCTTTTTCCGTACGAACGGCCTGCGGGTTTTCCTGAATAAAAGCCAGAATTTCGTTGATAAACGCTTCGCCAAACTGCCGGTCTTTCTGCTCCCCTACGCCCGAAACCTGTAAAAACTGGGCATGATTGATCGGACGCTTCTGGGCCATATCGGATAAGGCGGCATCGCTGAACACCACAAAAGGCGGCATCCCCAGGGAATCGGCAATTTGCTTGCGTAAAGTCCGCAGGCGTTCAAACAGGGCATCCCGTACTACTTCGCGTTTGGTTTTCGTAGCGATTTTCTCTTCCGCTTCCATTTCCTGCATTTTACGCTGTTCCAGGGGCACAAACTGCACCAGAGATACCGGACGGCCTTCGCGTAAGACCTGATGACTCACGGCATTGAGTTTAAAGGCGTGTCCTTCATCGTAAGCAATGTCTACGACGCCGGAATTCAGTAATTGCCCGATGTATTCCACCCACTCTTCCGTTCGCAGGTCCCGTCCCACGCCGTAGGTTTTTAACTGATCGTACCCGTGACGAAGAATATTCTGGTTATGACTCCCCCGCAAAATATCAATCAGCATACCCATGGCAATCTTCTGATCCGTCCGGGCAATGGCCGACAGGGCTTTCTGGGCAATCACCGTTCCGTCGATGTGCGTGCGTGGATTCCGGCAGACGTCGCAGTTCCCACAATCTTTTTCCACGTTTTCATTGAAATAACTAATCAGAATCCGTCTTCGGCAAATGTCCGCCTGAGCGTACTGCTTCATGCGGTCCAGCTTGGCCTTCAGTAAGTTTTTCTGTTCGGAGCTTAACTCCGATTTAATGATCATTTCCGTCTGCTGGGCCACGTCCTGGTAACTATAAAAAAGAACGGTATCCGCAGGTAATCCATCGCGACCCGCCCGACCAATTTCCTGATAGAAACTCTCCACGTTTTTGGGCAGATTGTAATGAATAACCCAGCGAACATTGGATTTGTCAATTCCCATACCGAAAGCAATCGTAGCCACAATGATCTGAATATCATCTTTCAGAAACTCCGCCTGCGTTTGAGTCCGGTAAGCCGCGTCGCAACCCGCGTGGTAATGCTTCACATTATACCCCGCCTTTTGTAGACTGGCCGCAACGGTTTCCGTGGACTTCCGGCTTAAACAATAAATGATTCCGGGCTGGTTGGGGTGCTGATCCAGAAAATCCTGAATCTGTTGCAGGCGTTTACGTCCCGGCAATACCGTCAGGCTCAGGTTGGGCCGATCAAAACTGGCCAGAAAAATCGGTGCTTCGGGGATACCCAGCTGATGAAGAATGTCTTTCCGGGTTACCTTGTCGGCCGTAGCCGTCAGAGCAAGAATGGGCACCTGAGGAAAGTTTTCCCGGATGCGATGTAACTGCGTGTATTCGGGCCGGAAATCGTGTCCCCAGAAAGAAATACAGTGCGATTCATCCACGGCGAACAGACTAACGTTCTGATCTTTCAGCCAGTCCAGGAAACTTCCGGTAAATAACCGCTCGGGAGAGACGTAGAGTAATTTCAGCTCCCCCAGCTTCACCTTCCAGATCACGGACTCCTGCTCGGAGCTGCTCAGGGTTGAGTTTAGAAAGGCCGCCGGGATTCCGTTCGCCAGCAGGGCCTGCACCTGATCCTGCATGAGGGCAATGAGGGGAGAAATGACAATGGTCAGCCCTTCCAGCACCATCGCCGGCACCTGGTAACATACCGATTTGCCACCGCCCGTGGGCATCAGCACCAGACCGTCTTTCCCGGCCAGCACATGATCAATAATATCCGCCTGAAGCGGTCTGAACGCGTCGTATCCGAAATAATGTTTGAGAACCTGTTCTTTGGTTTGAAGCGATAAAGACATGGAATAAGAATATTGGGGTTAGATGAACTGGACACCAGACTATAGATAGGTATACTCAGTTTTAAAAGTACTCAATGCATAAGATCAGTAATAACCAGTAAATAAATCCCGGGGCTATCCACCGCTTGTTACCCCTGCGTAAATCCTATGTTACGGAATTGTTAAGCTTTGACTTAAAGTAATTTTCATGAAAGGATAACACTCCTTTAAAGCCATAAATTTCATTTAACTTTGTAAGGAGCTAAAAATACTTCCCCATGAGCACTACGCCCGCCTACAAAATCCTTTTGGTGGACGACGATCCCGACATTATTGAATTGCTTCAATATAATCTTGAAAAAGAGGGATACGACATTGAATCGGCCTATGATGGCAAAAAAGCCGTTGACATTGCCCGAAATTTTTCTCCGGATCTCGTACTGTTAGATATCATGATGCCCCAGCAGGACGGCATCGAAACGGCTCGTCAGCTGCGTGAACTGGCTGAAATGAAGGGCAGTTACATCCTGTTTCTGACGGCCCGTTCCGAGGAATATTCAGAGATTGCGGCCTTCGAAATTGGAGCGGACGATTACATTACCAAGCCTATCAAACCCCGGGCTCTGATGAGCCGGATTAAGGCTCTTTTCCGTCGAGAAGCCCAGAAAACCGATCCCGGTGATCGCATCGAAACGGCCGGGCTGTCCATTAACCGACAAAACTATACGGTGACGGGTAACTTTGGTTCGGTAGTACTGCCTAAAAAAGAATTCGAACTGCTGTTTTTCCTGGCCCAGCATCCCGACAAGGTGTTTAATCGGGAAGAGCTGCTGCAACGCATCTGGGGTGCCGACATCTACGTACTGGAACGTACCGTAGACGTACACATTCGGAAACTCCGCGAAAAAATTGGTGAAACGTATATTAAAACCCTCAAAGGCGTAGGCTACATGTTCAACGCTGAGGGAGAATAAAGCGGTTTATGTTTAGGGTTTGGGGTTTAGAGTTTGGGGTTACAAAGGACTCAAAACGCTAAACCCTAAACCCTAAACTTTAAAACCCTAAACTCAACGCATGTCCCCCCTCAATCCTAAGGTCATTTCTTTCCTGCTGGCGGTGCTGATTTCGGCGATTACCAGCGGGTTTCTGTGGTTTGTGCCCGGCACGCCCGGAGGTACCATCTTCATTGCCGGTGCCACGACTTTCTTTGCGACCCTGATTCTGGTTTTTTACGTGCTGGATTACCTGATTTTTGAGGAAATCAACAAGATCTACGATACCATTCAGCGACTGAAACTCAGCGATTTTAATTTTTCAAGAAAGAAAGTGGCCAAGAGTGTCAATCCGCTTAAGAAGCTCAACAACGAGATTTTCGTCTACGTAGCGAAAAAACAGCGGGAAATTGACGAACTCCGCCGGATGGAACAGTTTCGCCGGGAGTTTCTGGCTGATGTTTCCCACGAATTAAAGACGCCCATTTTTGCCGCCCAGGGTTTTATTCATACACTCATCGACGGAGCGAAGGACGACGAACGCGTTCGGGATAAGTTCCTGCAAAAAGCAGCGAAAAGCCTGGATGGACTGGATGTGCTGGTGGCTGACTTACTCACGCTTTCGCAGATTGAAGCGGGTGAAATCAAGATGCACCGCGAACGCGTGGATGTTATTAAAGTGACCCAGGAAGTCATCGAGCAACTGGAACCACGGGCCAATCAGCGGGGTATTAAAGTGAAGCTGCATACCACTCAGAATCAAATCTTTGTCAAAGCGGACGCTTATCGCATTGCACAGGCCCTGACCAACCTGATTGATAATGCCATCAAATACGGCCGCGATGGTGGCAAAGTGGATGTTACGTTTACCGAAGATAAAAAGGACTGGGAAATCGAAGTAAAAGACGACGGCCCCGGCATTCCGCCCGAACACCTGAACCGCATCTTCGAACGCTTTTATCGGGTCGAAAAATCACGCTCGAAGGAAAAAGGAGGTACCGGCCTTGGACTGGCCATTGTCAAGCACATTGTCAACGCTCACAAATCTAAAATTACGGTCATGAGCCGGGTGGACAAGGGCACTACCTTTACCTTCAAACTGGACAAGACAGACGAGAAAGCCGCGTATTCGCTGCAACTGTAATCGCTGATGGAATGCCCCGCAGGAGTCTGGTTTCACCTCCCATCTCATTGACAATTTATCACCAATAACATTCTCATTCTCAATATATTATTTATAAACGGGCCTCAGCTATCAAACCTGAGGCCCGTTTTTTTATTGATTTATCCTGAATACCACTCTTACTAATCATACCATGGAAACTGAAAAATTGAAAACAGCCGCTCGCTTCTTACTGGGAGGTTCTCTGGTTTTTGCCGGAATCAGCCACTTAACATTTGCCCGAAAAGATTTTAAAGCTCAGGTACCCGACTGGGTGCCACTCGAAAAAGACGATACCGTACTTTACTCGGGCTACGCCGAAATTGCCCTGGGAGCCAGCCTTCTGCTGACCAACGAGAAAAATAAAAAAGCAGTTGGCAAGATTGCCGCTTCTTTCTTTACTGCCATATTTCCCGGCAACATTTCCCAGTACGCCAAGTCCCGCGATGCCTTCGGTCTGGATACCGATAAGAAACGATTTGCCCGCCTGTTCTTCCAGCCTTTACTGGTGTACTGGGCCCTGAAGAGCACCGATAACGTATAAAGTAGTGGCTTATAAAAGAGTAAAAGGTACCGGAAACCTGTAACGCTGAGCAACGATTTGTCCGCGAAGCATTGCAGGTTTCCATCCTCCACTGGTCAAGCCCAGGGCACGAACGGCCTCTTCGGTTAAGGAAGCATGAGGAGAAGCGTGCACCTTTAAGTCATTAATGATGCCTTCCTGATTGACCAGAAAACTAATCATTACTATTCCCTGAATACCCATTCGCTGAGCCTGCGGGGGATATTTTATCGTTCCGGCTAACAATTTAAATAAGTGCCCCTGCCTGAAAGAAACCGGATCTTCTACAATTGTGTACGAATAATTTCGTCCCTCTTTATCCCTACTCTTCCCGGACTGCAGGATGCCCGCCAGATAGGTTTCTTCGTAATACCGGTCTCCGTTTTCAAAGTAGCCTGTCCAGACAGAATCTTTCAGTCCTTCCCGATACGTTCCCATTTCGGCTATCTTTCCATTAAGAAAATACCTGGTAAAACTACCGTTTCCCTTTTCAACCAGCAACTGCCCTACACTGTCCGCGTACGTAACCACTTCATACCGGGTTGGTGATTCGTTGGGCCTTATATTCTTAACCCATACACCTACTTCTTCTACATTGCCGTTCCGATAAAATTTACGCCAGATGCCAACGGGGGCATTGGCATGATAATGCCCCATACTCCTTTTTTGCTGATTCGGGTAATAGGTCATGTACTCCCGGTGCCTTTGTAAATAAGGAACGGCTTTATTGGCAAACCCTTCCGCTCTTCGCACCCCGGCATGACTGTATTCTACGTAGCGATACAACGTATCCCCGTGCATTTGAATATCCAGATAAAAATCAGCCGTGCTGGAGTCTAGTGTAGCTATTTCATCGCTGGTATAATACACCCGAGCGGTCTTCTGAGCCTGCACAGCCAGAGCCGTAAAAAGAATAAAACAGGTTAGAATAAATGATTTCATCGGTTGAAGGAATTAATACATTCAAAACTAAAAAGCCAGCAAAAATTGCTGGCTTTTGGTGTATTATTTTACTGTTAACATTACCAGTACTAGGAAAGACTGTAATCAGAGTTTAAAGGCCATTGGTAAGTTGTATCTGGTTTTGACAGGCTGACCTCTTAGGCGGCCCGGCACCCAATGATCGTTCATTAGTAACAGTACTCGTACGGCTTCCCTCGTTAACAATTGATCCGGGCTTTTCAATATAGTAATATTTGATACAGAACCATCCTTCTCTATGTCGAAAGCTAAGAAAACTCTACCTTCTGTTTTGCTGGCCAAAGCCTCTTTAGGGTATCTTATATTCTTACTCAGGAAATAATACATCTGGTTTGTCCCACCCAGAAATTCACCGATCTGTTCTACCTGGCTGTACTTGTACGTATTGCCTAAAGAATCATAACTAATACCCGACTGGAGCATTCCTTTTTTATAACTTTCCTCGAAATACTTTTCCTGATTAGGAAAGTAACCCGTCCACAATCCAGTTTTTTCACCTTTTTCGTACGCTCCAGTCATATACAATTTTCCGTCAGGATAGTAACTTTTATACTCGCCCATGCCGTTCTCAACTAAGGTCTTCCCGGTCGAATCTTTATAGGCTTCCAGTACAAATCGCTGCTGATTAACGTAAGTTCCTTCCTGTTTTAGGGGCGTAGTCACATACTTTCCTTTTTCTTTTAACTGACCATTGCTATAGTACCTTACCCATTCACCAATGATACGCCCGTGTTCGTATTTACCTTCTTGAGCAACCTGGTTATTAGGGTAATACGTCTTATTTTCTCCATGCAAAACATACGGATCAAGGGATTCCAGATAGCCTTCTGACTGCTTGATTCCTTCCACAGAATATTGCGTAGAAAAATAGGTTTTACTATCAATTTTATTGATGTCCCGGTAGTAATGAGCTTTGGTTTTATCTTGCGTTTCAGAGCCGTTTTTTAAATAATAAATTCTGGCAGATTGAGAATAAGCCTGGATACTACTCCATACTACTAAGGGTAAAAAGAAGAGGTATTTCATAAAGATGAGCGATGAATGATACACGTAGGTATAGACAATAATACGAATAAATTATTTTATCATTCCTACGTAATCCAATTTCAATATTCATCTGTTTAAGAGTAATTAATAGAAGAACATCAAAAGATGTATCCTGATAATCTTTCAGCTAAGTATTAAATTTTAAGTTTTTACCTAACCCATGCATAAATTTAACTAGTCAATAGTATTCATTAGCACATCTGATCAACTGCTTTGAAATTTGTTTTAGTAAGACTTTTAAAATCTTGTTTTAAGGAATCATTATCATTCGATTGGTTCAAAACTAAAAAAGCTGTCGATTTGCATCAACAGCTCTTTTTATTACTTAACGAATACCCGGTATGAACGAATGATTATCCTACTCGTTTGGCTTTGTATCCTTTTTCGACTAACCACTTCAGGGCTTTATCCCGCTGGTCACCCTGCACGATAATTTCGCCATCTTTGGCTGAACCGCCTACGCCACAAAGCGTTTTTAGTTTCTTGCCCAACTCAGCTAAATCATCTTCCGTACCTACGAAACCCGTCACCAGCGTTACCTGTTTCCCACCGCGTAGTTTCTTGTCCAGCTGCACTTTCAGGTTCTGTTGCTGGGGTGGCAAGGTAGCCGCTGCCGAAGCTTCATCCGACTGATACTGAAAATCAGGATCCGTGGAATAGACTACGCCGGTATAATTCTTCTTGGCCATCTTTTTTTAGTTGTTGGTTGTTGGTTGATTGTTTTTATTAACCACAGAGTTACACGGAGTTCTACACAGTGTTACACAAAGTTTTACCAACAACAATCAACCAACAACTACTATTACACTTTCTCGCCGTAGAGGGCTTCGCGTTGTTCTTTAATCCGATTATCAGTCAGATATTCGTCAAACGTCATCAGTTTATCCAGACAACCTTTAGGCGTTAACTCGATGATGCGGTTCGCTACGGTTTGCGTTAACTGGTGGTCATGACAGGCAAACAGCATCACGCTGGGGAAATCTTCCATGCCTTTGTTCAGGGCCTGAATCGATTCCAGGTCCAGGTGGTTCGTAGGCTCGTCGAGTAACAGTACGTTGGCTCCTGAAAGCATCATTTTCGAGAACATACAACGCTGTTTTTCACCCCCGGACAATACCGTTGATTTCTTCAAAGCTTCTTCGCCTGAGAATAACATCCGGCCCAGGAAGCTACGAACGAACGTTTCGTCTTTTTCTGCCGAATACTGGCGTAACCAATCCACCAGGTTCAGACTTCCGTCCGAGAAATATTTAATGTTATCGTTGGGCAGGTAACTCTGCGTAGTGGTTACGCCCCAGTTGAACGTTCCCGTCGTGGGTTTACGTTCGCCCATCAGGATATCAAACAGAGCCGAAACGGCCAGCCCATCTTTGCTAAGGAAAGCAATTTTCTGATCGTTGAGGGTATTGAAAGACAGGTTTTTGAACAGTGTCGTGCCATCTTCCAGGACGTAACTCAGGTTCTCCACGCTCAATACCTGATCGCCAATTTCACGCTCGGGTTTGAAACCGATGTACGGATAGCGGCGGCTCGAGGGCTTGATTTCGTCCACCTGAAGTTTATCCAGCATTTTCTGACGGGCCGTAGCCTGACGCGATTTGGCCACGTTGGCCGAGAAACGACGGATAAATTCTTCGAGTTCTTTCCGTTTTTCGTCCGCCTTCTTGTTCTGATCGGCTTTCTGACGAGCGGCTAACTGACTGGATTCGTACCAGAAGGTATAGTTACCGCCGTAAATCTGGATTTTACCAAAGTCAAGGTCAGCGATATACGTACAAACGTTATCCAGGAAGTGACGGTCGTGGCTGACCACGATTACCGTATTCTTGAAGTTCATTAAGAACTCTTCGAGCCACAAAATGGAATCAATGTCCAGGTTGTTGGTAGGCTCATCGAGCAGCAGAATATCCGGGTTACCAAACAGAGCCTGAGCCAGCAGTACCTTCACTTTTTCGGAAGGGTTCATGTCGGCCATCATCGTGTAATGCGTATCTTCCTTGATACCCAGACCCGATAACAGAGAGGCAGCGTCCGACTCGGCTTCCCAGCCATTCATTTCGGCGAACTCAGCCTCCAGGTCGGCGGCCCGGTTGCCATCTGCTTCGGTGAAATCTGCTTTCGCGTAGATTTCATCCTTTTCAATCATTACTTTATAGAGCTTGTCGTTACCCATGATTACCGTGTTCAGAACGGTCTGATCATCATAGGCATTCTGGTTCTGATTCAGGAACGACATCCGCTCGCCGGGATCCAGCGATACCGAACCCGTGGTCGGTTCGATTTCTCCCGAAAGGATTTTTACGAAAGTAGATTTTCCGGCTCCGTTGGCACCAATCAGGCCATACACGTTACCCGGAACAAATTTTAAGTTTACGTCTTCAAATAAAACCCGCTTTCCGAAGCGGAGCGAAATATTACTTACTGATAGCATCTAGTATCTGGTTTTCAAAGTGCAAAGGTACGGATTTTCAGGCGGTTTTTGGAAAGCTTAGCTAAGGTTTTCAGACGAATAAACGCTTCCCTGGGTCGTGTCAGCTTTTCCTGCGGGTAACCAATTCCCAGCAAATCCTAAAGGTATTTTTAAACGAACGGCTGCCAGCGGAAAAGCTGGCAGCGTATATACCCTAAACTGCTACCAGCTTTTTCGCTGGTAGCCAACTTCCGGCAAACCCTAACGTATTGTTTAAACAGAAGCCCCCTTAACTAAGCTATGTTTTCATAGTTTAGTACATCGTCATTCCGGCAAACACTTATATTGTCCAAAAAGTTGAGGTATACGCATGAGTTCAGAAGTTTTAGAAAAATTCGGCGGTTACGTCCGGGTACGGGTATGCGGGATTGCCGTGCAGGACGATCAGGTGTTGGTGATCCGGCACAAGGCCCTGTTCCACGACGGTCCATTCTGGTCACCACCGGGCGGCAGTCTGGAGTTTGGCGAGTCCATTCCCGAGGCTTTAGCCCGTGAATTTCTGGAAGAGACCCAGTTAACCGTTGCCGTTGGGGAGCTCCTTTTCGTCAATGAGTTCATCCGTTCACCCTTGCATACGCTGGAATTATTTTTCCGCGTTTCTGTTAGTTCAGGAGATTTATTACTGGGCCATGATCCAGAATTTACCCAACAGATCATGGAAGAAGCCGCCTGGTTATCCTGGTCAGAACTAAAAGCTCTGCCCGCTGATCATGTGCATTCCATCTTCCATAAATACCAGTCGCTGGAGGCCTTACTTCAACCCGGTGGTTACGGCCTCCAGTAGAGCGTGGGCTTGATCGCGTCTGGGTAAAAGACCTTTCGGTTACCTTGAAATCAGTTTCATTCCCAGGCAGACGCGATTAATCGCGTCTCTAGTGGTCAGGTTCCCTATTCTTCCGACCCAAATTTCTTATCTTTGTATTTGTGAATACACCGAAATCTGATACCCCAACGCCCGCGTTTCTGCTTCGGCAGAAGTTCCCTTTTCAGCCTACTAAAGGTCAGCTGGAGCTGTTTAATTTGATGGAAAAATTTCTGTCCAATGACGACGCTCAGACCTTTCTGCTGAAGGGTTATGCCGGTACGGGTAAAACGACCCTCATCAGTACGCTGGTGAAAAGTCTGCCTAAACTGGGTTTCCGGACGGTATTGCTGGCTCCTACGGGCCGGGCCGCCAAGGTAATGGCGACTTATTCCCGGAAAAAAGCCATGACGATTCACAAAAAAATCTATCGTCAGGTTACGAATAAATACAGCGGCGGACTGGAATTTCGTCGTCAGAATAACTACCATACCAACACCGTTTTCATTGTCGATGAAGCGTCCATGATTGCTGACGAAGCGGACTTTGGCGGCATGCAGGGTTTATTGACTGATTTGGTAGAATATACCTTCGGCAATGAAGAAGGTGACCCCAACAAACTGATTTTTGTGGGTGACCTGGCTCAGCTGCCTCCCGTCGGTAAGGACGACAGCCCGGCTCTGGACGCCTCGTATCTGCGGGATAACTTTCACATGGATGTGATGGAAGTGGAAATGACGGAGGTAATGCGGCAGGATAATGACTCGGGCATTCTGGCCAACGCCACCCGATTACGGGAAATCCTTTGGGACAAAATTCCCGAAATTCGACTCATTACCAAGGGCTACCGGGATTGTTACCGCATGACGGGGGAAAAGCTGGAGGATGGTATCAATTATGCCTATCGCAAGTACGGCGAGGAAAACACCATCGTCATTACCCGTTCCAACAAAACGGCGGTGGCTTATAACCGCTACATTCGGGCCCGAATCAAGTATCAGGAAGATGAGATTTCCACGGGTGACCGCCTCATGGTCGTTCGTAATAACTATACGGTACTGGATGACGATTCTCCCGCGGGCTTCTTAGCCAACGGAGATTTCGTAGAAGTACTGAAAATCAGAGGTTATGAGGAACAGTACGGACTGCGATTTGCCAACTGTCTGCTGCAATTGTCAGATTACCCCGATCAGCCGCCGTTTGATGCCAAGATTACCCTGAATACGCTCGACAGTCCCATGCCTTCCCTGAGTAAGGAAGAAAATAAAATGCTGTATGACGGGGTTGCGGCGGATTACGAACACATTGCGTCGAAACGCGAGCGGATGCAGGAAATCCGGAAAGATCCGTTTCTGAATGCCCTGCAGGTGAAATTTGCCTATGCCCTTACCTGCCATAAATCGCAGGGGGGCCAGTGGAGTGCCGTATTTGTCGATCAGGGTTACCTGACTCTGGAACAGGTGAATGCCGACTTTGTCCGGTGGTTATATACTGCTATTACCCGAGCCAGCCTGGAGGTTTTTCTGGTGAATTTTCACGGCGACTTTTACGAATAAAAAAAGGCTTCCCGCAAAGGAAGCCTTTGGTATGTATAAAGGATTCTTATTTTTTCAATGGATAATTCGCCGTTTTCTGCTGTAACATTTCCAGCCACTGGGTTCGGCGACCTTCAGAGGCTTCAGTTAATTCCTCTTTAATCTTATTCTCATGATAATCAGCCAGATCCAGCAGAATATCTTTCAATAACTCCAGTCGTTCCGAGCCCAGAATTTCTTCAAATTTCTGATCGACCACCTTCGTGCAGGACTGCCACTCCAGGGTAAAACGGGCTCCTTTATTCGTAATTTTTACCAATACAGAACGAGCATCATCGGGATGCTTTTCCGTTTCGACATAGCCCTGCTCCTGTAACTCCTTCACAATCTTGCTAACAGCCTGTTTGGTAATTCCCAGCACGGCCGCCAGCTCGTTAATCGTCGAACCTTCCAGATCAATGTGCACCATCAAGACCAGATGGCCGAGTCGATACGACTCGTAGCCCGATTCCGTCAGTTTCTGGCTCGATACATCCACTACAATCCGGAACGCCCGACTCAGCAACCGGCCCATAATCCGGTTCCGGTGCACTTTAAACTCTTCGAGCCTTTTCTTCAATTCCTTATCCATCGCTTTATATGTCGAGAAAAGATTTCAAAAGTTTCGAAAATCTTTTCTTTTTCATTTTAATGTAAATTTAATACCAATTAAAAAAGTACAAAATACAAATCATAGATTTCAATTTATTATCCACAGGTATTTTTAGCATCACCCCGACCTTAAAACATAAAATTGCTGTTTATCAGCTATTTATACAAAAATCACTTCCCTAAGCCTATTCATAACACTCCTTGCTTTGCTTTTAAGGCACGAATCCGATGCAAAAATAGTTATAAAAAAATAATAGTCAACCTACTTGACTTTTTTAGTCAACCAGGTTTACATTTGCATTGTCAATTTAGTTGACTATCTCAGTAAGTACCCGGGTCTGAATCCCATTTGAAACCACTTATAAATAAAAGCAATTATGGCTACGCCAGAACAATCTTCACTTCGCAAAATGTTACCCCGCGTTATTCTGGTGGTAGTACTGGGTGTGGGTGCGTGGTTCGGATTTTCCGCTTACCAGCACGCTCAGACACACGAAGAAACGGACAACGCTCAGATTGAGAGTTACCTCGTTCCCGTCCTGCCCCGTATTTCTGGATACGTGAAGACCGTGAATGTTAATGACTACGACAAGGTAGAAAAAGGACAGGTGCTGCTGGAAATTGATACGGACGAATATCAGCTGCAACTGGCTGAAATGGAAGCCACGTATCGTCAGATGGAAACGGACGTAGAAAACGCCAAAGCCAGCCTACGCAACGCCGAGTTAACGATCAAAGCTCAGGAGTCGAACCTGAAAGCCACGGCTCTTCGCCGGGATAAGTCGAAATCAGACGCCGAACGCGATGCCCGTTTGCTGGCGGATAAAGCCATTACCCGCAAGCAGTCGGATGACAGCCGGAACGCCTCTGACGTTCTGGAGCAACAATACGTAGCGGGTCAGGCGGACATTCTGGCTTCCCGTTCCCGACTGGACGTACTGCGTTCTGCCTTACACAAAGCCCAGGCTGCCCTGGACGTTCAGAAAGCCCGCATTGACCAGCAGAAACTGAAACTGACCTATTCTAAAGTATACGCTACTTCCTCTGGTCGGATTGGCCGCAAGAGCGTAGAACCCGGCCAGTACGTTCAGAATGGACAAACGTTGATGACCGTGGTACAGGATAGCACGCTTTGGGTCGTTGCCAACTTCAAGGAAACGCAGGTTGAACACTTACGCATTGGTGCCGAAGCAACCGTTACCGCGGATGCCTTCCCTAATCAGCCCATGAAAGGTAAAATCGTTTCCTTCAGTGAAGCGACGGGTGCCAAATTCTCCCTGTTACCTCCCGACAACGCTTCCGGTAACTTCGTAAAAGTGACCCAGAAGATCCCCGTGAAAATTGAAATTGAAGACTTACCCAAGTACCGCCAGTTACTCCGGGCCGGTATGAACGTGGAAGTTAGCGTAAAAACGAAATAGTTGACAGTTGTCGGTTTTTAGTTGTCAGTGATAAAAAAATGATCACAGTTAACTGAAAACCGACCACAGTAAACTGAAAACCAAAAGACATGGCAGCAACCTATCCGACCGGATTCAAGCGGGCTATTATCGTTGCGACGGCAATTTCCGCGGCCATTATGGAGTTGATTGACACGACGATTGTGAACGTGGCATTGAACCAGATGGCTGGATCGCTGGGAGCAACCATCGAGGACATTGCCTGGGTAGTAACCTCGTATGCGATCGCCAACGTTATTATTATTCCGATGACGGGCTTTCTGGCTGAGTACTTTGGCCGGAAAAACTATTACCTGACTTCAATTGTCATCTTTACCGTTGCCTCGTACTTCTGCGGTCAGTCCACGGATTTATGGGAACTGGTCTTCTGGCGTTTCATTCAGGGGATGGGCGGTGGAGCGTTGCTTTCGACTTCTCAGGCCATCATTTTTGATGCCTTTCCACCCCAGCAACGCGGGATCGCTTCTGGTATTTTCGCCATGGGTATCATCCTGGGTCCTACCTTCGGTCCCGTATTGGGGGGTATCATCGTGGAAGATTATCACTGGGCCAATATCTTCCTGGTAAACATTCCGGTAGGTATTCTGGCGGGTATTCTAACGATGCTTTACATTGATAAGAAAGAAGGCGAAGGACAGAAAAAAGACCAGATCAAGATCGATTACCTTGGGATTCTATTACTGATGATTGGCGTAGGTTCGCTGCAATTCATGATGGAAAAAGGGGAATCGGAAGACTGGTTTGAATCCAGGCTGATCGTTATCATGGCTATTACCGCCACGATTGGCATGGGTGGATTCATCTGGCGTGAATTAACGACCGATCATCCCGTCGTTGATTTACGGGTCATGAAACGCGGCACGCTGGGCGTGACTACCATTTTCAGTTTCGTTGCCGGGGTGGGCTTATTTACCGCCATGTTCGTGTATCCGGTTATGGTACAGCGGATTAATGGGTACACGCCAACCATGACGGGCCTCTCCTTACTCTGGCCTACGCTGATCGGGGTATTCATGATGCCCATCGTTGGGAAGCGATTATCCGCCGGAGCCTCTCCCCTGCCCTTCATTATTAGTGGAATATTACTAATGACTGCCTTTGGCTTTTACGGAGGAACGTACAACGCGGATGCCAGCCAGTGGCAGTTTTTCCCCGCTCACATGCTACGGGTATTAGGCATTTCACTGCTGCAGTTACCACTGACGAACCAGGCTGTTGCGGGTCTTTCTCCGAAAGAATATCCCAATGCCATTGCGATTAATAACATGATCCGGCAGTTGGGGGGAGCCTTTGGGGTGGCACTAGCGAATAACTTCGTAGCCATCCGTTATGCTCAGCACCGCTCGGATCTGATGAGCAATATGTACGATGGTAACCCACTGCTCGCCGAACGTATCCGAATGCTGGGGGGTGCCTCCTTACGCACGTACCGGTATCTGGAAGCCATGGTTGATAAACAGGCCTATATGCTTTCGTACCTTGATACGTTCCGAATTGTAGGTTTCTTCTTTATTCTGATTTTGCCCCTAACGCTGATTCTGCGTCAGAAAAAGAAAAAAACTCCCGAAGAAATCGCCGCAGCAGCCGCTGCCATGGCCGAAGCCCATTAGTAGAGTTGTCAGTTTTTAGTTTGCCGTTTTCAGTTCATCAAACCGGTAAACTAAAAACTGACAACTGACAACCGAAAACTGAAAACTAATCATGAAATTCTTCCCGGTACTGGCCCTCGTAGCTTTGACGAGTACGGCGGCCTTTGCTCAGCAAAATAATGACGAGGTTCTGAACGGACTCATTCGTCAGTCGATTGCCTATTACCCTCAGTTGAAACAACAGCGTCAGTCTGTTTCGCTGAGCCAGAGCCGTACGCAACTGGCCGAGGCGGGCCACAAACCCACCGTGAGCGGCGATGCCAGTTATACCTACATCTGGCCTTTGCAGAAGGTAGCCTTTGACATTCCCGGATTTGGCTCGAATGCCATTCAGTTTGCTCCCCGCAATAACTATAACGTAGGGGTTTCGGTGAGTCAGACTGTATACGACTGGGGTAAAACCAACGCAGCCATTGATAAGGCCCGGATTGAAAGCATTCTGTCTGAACAAAACGTTGAACAGGCCACCCATCAGCTCGCCTATCAGGTAACTCAGATTTACCTGAGCATTGTGTATCTGCAAAAAGCCATCACCGTTCAGCAGGCTCAGGAATCGCTGGTGGGCGAAACCGCCAAGGTCATTGAAAACCGAATCAAGAGTGGCGATGAAATCGACTACAACCTGGTGGCTACGAATGTTCGGTACAAAAACGTAAAGACGCGTATTGTTGACTTACGCAACCAGCTGGATCGTCAGTTCATTCTGCTGAGTTCGTTAGTAGGGAAAGACGTCCATGCCGACATTCAGGACACGGGCAGCTTTGAAATAGCGGCTTTAACGCCACAAGATTCCTCATCGCTGGCGAATAACTGGGACATCCGGGTGTCTAAGACGAAGGAAATGGTCGCTGAAAAAGACATTCAGGCGGCCAAGGCAGCGAAGTTACCTTCCTTGTCATTCGTAGGCAACACGGGCTTCAAAAATGGTTTCCAGCCCGCGATTGACGAGTTCCGTTTCAACGGTGGTGTAGGATTCCGTTTATCCGCTCCGATCTATTCCGGCAAACGTCATATTATTCAGGAAGACATTGCCCGCAAAAACTTTCAAATGAGTCAGTACGGCACGGAAGCCGCTTCCGTGGCGATCCAGTCGCAACTGGATCAGGCTCAATCCGAATTACGTTCAACCTCCGAAAAACTGAAACTTTCAGAAACTCAGCTAGAAGAAGCCACATACGGATTAAAACTGGCCGATGTTCGTTTCCAGAATGGCGTCATTACCCAACTGGAAATTCAGTCCGCTCAAACGGCTCTGGAAGAAGCAGAATTTCAACGTATCCAATACCAATATCAGCAGGCTCTGGCACGTCTGGAAGTAAACCGACTGCTGGGGACGAAAATCTGGTAGTGAAGTTTGGGGTTGTCAGTTTAGGGTTTGGAGTTAGTTGATCATTTCTATGGATCGAAGCACACTATTTTTATAGCTAACTCTAAACACAAAACTCTAAACCCAAAACTTAACACTTATTAACGCTGGTATGAAATTTTGAATTAACGTATACAAACTATTTTCTTAGGAGATACGTTATATAACTGAGTCGCCCATAAAGCCATGAAAATTACAAATGCAGTCGCTAAGGCGATCCGGAAAATAGTTACGGAGCATTTTTTTATAACCCCTGAATATTTTCAGCTGAATCGAACTTTTAAAAACGATTTTGGGTTTAATAGTTTAGAAATGACCGAGTTAGTTGTCATGATTGAGCAACAATTCGACATTAATATTCCCGATCAATCTTTGTCAACAGTGCAAAACGTAAGTGATTTGATTGCTGTTACTGAACAAAGTTATTATCGGACAAAAGCTTAAAAAAAAAGAAAAGACAGATAGGTTGAAGGTTGAACGATGATTACCGGCTTGCTTTGCGAGCCGGTAATTTTGTTTATATACGTTTGTGCCTGAACAAAAAAACCGCTCAGCAAGCTGAGCGGTCTCCGGTTTTCAGTTGTTGATATTTGTTATTTTTATTACCCAATCGGGTAACTAAGCGACGATAACTTTCCCCAACATATCTTCTACGGGAGTCAGGGGCAGATTCCAGGCTTCTGCTACCCCCGCGTATACGGTCTTGCCGCTTACAACGTTCAATCCCTTTTTCAGTTCTTCGTTCTCACGACAGGCTTTTTTCCAGCCTTTGTTGGCCAGTTGAATGGCATAAGGCAAGGTTGCATTCGTCAAAGCCAGCGTAGACGTGTAAGGCACCGCACCGGGCATGTTGGCTACACAATAATGCACAATTTCATCCACAACAAAGGTAGGATCCTGGTGAGTAGTGGCATGTGAGGTTTCAAAACATCCTCCCTGATCAATGGCTACGTCGACCATTACCGTTCCAGGACGCATCAGACTTAACATATCCCGCGTAATCAGCGATGGAGCCTTCGCTCCGGGAATCAATACCCCACCAATGATCAAATCCGTAGTCTGAACCAGTTGGCGAATGTTGTATTCATTGGAAATAACCGTATCTACATTGGCAGGCATGATGTCTTCCAGGTAACGCAGACGAGGCAGGCTAATATCAACAATCGTTACGTTAGCTCCCAGACCAGCGGCCATTTTTGCCGATTGCGTTCCTACAATTCCTCCCCCCAGTACCAACACATTGGCAGGTTTTACCCCAGCCACACCACCGAGCAGAATACCACGGCCGCCCATGGGTTTCTCCAGGTATTTGGCTCCTTCCTGAACGGCCATACGTCCGGCCACTTCGCTCATAGGCACCAGCAGAGGCAGGCTGCGATCCGTTTTTTCAACCGTTTCGTACGCCAGACAAACCGCTCCGCTTTTCAGCATAGCGTGGGTCAATTCTTCGGAGGAAGCAAAGTGGAAGTATGTAAACAGTAATTGATTGGCCCTGATCAGCGGATATTCGGCGGCGATGGGTTCTTTAACTTTCACGATCATCTCAGCGATTTCATAAACCGCTTCGATGGTGGGAAGTATCGTTGCCCCCGCCTGAACATATTCCTCGTCACTAATGCCGCTGCCAATACCGGCGGTAGCCTGTACGTATACTTCGTGACCCTGCTTTTTGAATTCAGCGACACCAGCGGGCGTCAGAGCGACGCGGTTTTCATTGTTCTTAATTTCCTTGGGAACACCAATGATCATGATCGTAACAATTATATGTATGGAGGAAGTTTGCTGATGGCCTAAGGCCTGTCTAATGAATGACCTTAGGGATTATGCAAAATTCATTATTTCAGAATAGATTTCGCTAATAGTCAAATAAATAAGAAATTTATTTTGATGATCACTTATTTTTTCGTTTATTTTACTGTATCCTTATGGTTTATCGTGCAAAAACCGAAAAAAATTCTGTCTTCTGTTTATCTTCCTTTTAAAAGATATTTTTACCGGGTAAAGGGCCGTAGTTTCACTTTAATCCTATTTTAGAATTTTAAACAGTTATTTTCAGTATAGGGCTATAAATCGAATCTACTTCCAGATAATTTATTCTTTTTACGGTCCGGAACCCTGCTTATACAAACCTAATTACTATTACTTTCCAAACTTTGTAACTATTATGGAACTGGACGCTATTGACCGGCAATTACTCAACCTTCTTCAGGAAAATGCCCTGCTCACGGTACGTGAACTGGCCGAACGCGTGCACCTCAGCATTACCCCCGTTCACGACCGGATCAAGAAGCTGGAAAACCAGAAGATCATTGAAAAGTACGTAGCTCTGGTGGACCGTAAACGCATTGGTCGCGGCATGATGGTCTATTGTTTTGTGACTCTCGACAAGCAACGGCAGGAAAGTTTTCAGGAATTCAATGAGGCCATCCGGCAGTTGCCTGAAGTGCTGGAATGTAATGTAGTATCGGGCAATTTCGATTACCTGTTAAAAGTAATCGTTGCCGATATGGAAGGGTATAATACCTTTTATCAAAGCAGACTGAGTGTCCTGAGCAGTGTCTCACACATGAGCAGCTCCTTTGTCATGGAAGAAGTAAAAAGTACCACCCTGATCGGGCTCTGAAAACCGATTCTCAAAGCTGGCTAAGCGGTTGTTCCATCAGCCTTTAGCTTGGTTTCTTCGTCGCGGCTTTTGCATCATTTATCTCAGATTATCCATAGAGCCCTGATTGCCCGGTTACCTTCGCAGGAAGTAGTCGTATTTTACGAGAAATTAGACCAAAAACGGGAATAACTTCATCAGGATTTCCGTTCTGGAAACCCCCGAATCCTTAAAAATTCCATGCGTCGAAGAATAGCCTATTTCCTCTGCTGTTTTGCTATTAATTTTTCTCTCATTGCTCAGACTGTTTCCGAAAATCTTACGCTGGATGATGCCATTACAATCGCTCTGGAAAAAAACTATGCGATTAAGGTGGCTAAAAATCAGGTTCGGCTCGCCGAAAACGACAATACCAAAGCCAATGCGGGTATGCTACCCGTAGTCACGGCTCTGGTACAACCCAATGGCCTGATTAACTACACAAACCAGCGATTTTTCGATGCGGTACGTCCGCCACTGGTGCAGCGGGGCATCTTCAATCGTAACATTCAGGGTAACCTTACTGCCACCTGGACGATCTTTGATGGGTTAAGCATGTACATCACCAAAGAGCGGCTCGAAGAGCTCGTTCGGGCGGGTAGATCCGAGGCTCAGGTGACCATTGAAAGCACCGTTGCTCAGGTAACTAACTCCTATTATGCCGCCGTTCAACAGGGCCAGCAGACGCGTTTTCTGCAGGATGCCCTGACCATCTCCCGCGAACGTCGTCGACTGGCCAAAGATCGCTATGAAATTGGCCAGGGATCAAAAGTTGAATACATGACCGCCCAGGTCGACTTCAATGCGGATACGGCGGCCCTGATTGCCCAGCAACTGAGTTTTACGAATACCAAAACGCAGCTTAACCAGTTGCTGGCCCGATCGCTCGATATTAACTTTAATCCGAACGATACGCTGCTGGTCAACCGGGAGCTGATTTACGAGACGCTTCGGGAGCAGACCCTTTCGCAGAATCCCCAGCTCATGCTGGCCCGTAACAACAGCAACATTGCTAACCTTGACGTGCGAAATCAGAAAGCTCTGCTCTGGCCCAATGTCAATCTGCTGGGAGGGTATACCTATAACCGTCTTCGTAACGGAGGATCTGGCTTCGGGGTCAGAAGTGGGGCCGTGGGTAACATCACGGGAGGGTTACAGGTAACCGCCGTTATTTTCGATGGACTGAATCAGCACCGACGCATTCAGGGGGCCCGAATCACGGAAGAAATCACCCGACTTCAGGAAGAAGATCTCAAAATACAGGTAGAATCAGGTTTACGGCAGGCGTATGAGAATTACCGCAATAACCTGAACCTGCTCGATCTGGAATCCATGAACACCAAAACGGCTCAGCAAAACGTCAGCATTGCTCTGGAGCGGTACAAAATTGGCGTGGCCACTCCACTGGAACTTCGCGAAGCCCAGCGAAATTTCGTAGCGGCCGAAATACGTCTTTTGCAGGCTCAGTATAATTCCAAAGTCTCTGAAATTGAATTATATCGACTGAGTAGTCAGATTGTGAAATAGGGTTGCTGGTTATTTGTTGCTGGTGATACGAAGAGAGGACGCATTATACAATGCGTCCTCTCCTTTTTACGCTGCCAGCTTTTTCGCTGGCAACAACCAGTTACTCCCCAGACCTGATACTGCCAGCTTTTTTGCTGGCAGTATCAGGAGTTACCCTGATTCAGATATCAGACACGTTTCCAGGAAAGCTAGTCCGCGTTTCCAACGCGGATTACCGGGAAAGGCGTCTGCGACGCGGGCAAACGCATTCACAAAAAAACATCCCGAAAACCAAAGCCTCCGGGATGCTCTATCTACCTACTTACAACCAACAACGAGATTAAAATCCAGCCACATTCGACTGACGGATGGCTTCGTAAATCATTTCACCAAACTGTGTCCGGGTATTAAGCTTACTGATTTTGGAGTTATTACGCGTAGGATAGACGCGGTTAGCCAGAAAGATATACAGCATTTTTTCTTTAGGTTCTACCCATACAAACGTTCCCGTGAAGCCAGAATGGCCGAAACTTTCGGCACTGGCCGAAGGCGGTCCCGAAAGGCCGGGTTTATTCCGATCGGGCTTATCAAAGCCAATGCCCCGGCGGCTGTTAATCTGAACCGGAAAGGGGTAAGAGGACCATTGCTTCAACGTCTTTTCACTGATAAAACGCTGGTTTCCGTATACTCCGCCGTTCAGATACATCTGGTATAACTTTGCCAGATCGTTGGCATCCCCAAATAAACCAGCGTGACCAGAAATGCCTCCCATCAAAGCTGCTCCTTCGTCATGCACACGACCGTGAATCAGTTCTTTGCGGAATAAGGAATCGTATTCCGTAGGAACAATTCGATCCAATGCGTATGAATCACGAGGGTTATAGGTTAAGGTCGTGGCTCCCATCGGACGGTAGAAGGTATTTTTGAGATAGTCCTCCCATTTTTCGCCCGTAATTTTCTCGACAATCCGGGGGTAGAGGTAATACGACAGATCGCTATATACATAGCCCTGTTTGGGATTTACCGGGGATTCTTCAATCTGACGCATCAGCTCCCGACGATAGCGACGGTGCAGGAACAGGTGATCTGCCACGGCAATGGGGTATCGACGACTTTGTTCATTACTGAACGTCCGGGGCTTCCAGCCGCTTTCACGAGTGGAGTCTCTAGCCGTCATCCAGAACGGAATCCAGGCTTTCAGGCCTGCCTGATGCGTCAGGATATCAATCATCTTCAGCTTGCCTTTATTGGAGTCTTTCCATTTGGGAAAAAACTCACCGAGCGTCATATCCAGCCGGAATTTACCTTCGTCCTGCAAACGCATCAGGGCCAGAATCGAGGTGCTCACTTTCGTTACCGAAGCCAGATCGTATAAATCCGTTTCCCGCACAGTTTGCTTACTTTCGTAGGTTTGGGTTCCGTAGGCTTTCCTGAAAATCACCATTCCGTTTTTTGCCACCACCACCGAGGCTCCGGGATAGGCTTTTTCCTGCAAGCCCTGATTCACAATCGAATCCAGTTTGGCATTCAGGAAGCGTGAATCGATTCCCGCTAACTCGGGCGGGCCATACCTAAAGCGTCCCAAGCCTTCCACTTTCATTCCATCGCCTGATTTAAACTGCGGATTTACCGTAACCGGTAACTGGCCATTGGCTCCAATGCCCCCGCCCACCAACTGAGCGGCCAGCTCCTGCATTACCGTGGTTTCCTGATACGTTACCACGAGAGCTTTCGAGGTTTCGATTCCGGGTAATTTGTTCAGTACGTAAGGATTTCCAAAGAACAGATAAGCCGCATTCGGTAATCCCACAAACGACTGAGCCAGTTTCAGATTAGCCTCCGGCCAGGCATTGGCGGAACGCATAAACGGACTGTGCAGGGAAACCACCACCAGATCATATTCAGCCAGCCTGTCCCTGATGGCTTTCAATTGCTGAGCTGAAGTTTTGACATCCACCCGGAACGTATCCACGGGCAGGTAATTCATCAGCATACGCTGGAACGCCGTCGGACTCGAGGGCCCCTGAGCGGGCGTCCCTACACTGACAGCGGCTACTTTCGCCGTAGCCAGATTCTTAAGAGGCAGCGTCCCGTTTTCATTTCTTAATACCGTTAAGCTGGCTTCCGACATCCGGCGTGACAGAGCTTCGGCGGTGGGCTTATTGAGGTCTTCCAGTAAATTAGTTAAAGGAGCCGCCTGATATTTATCCAGCCCTAACCAGGCTTTAGCCCGCAGAATCCGGCGTACCTTATCGTCCAGATCAGCCTGTGAGATTTCTCCCGAAACCAGGGCTTTCTTAATCGCCTGAAACATTACGGGCACGTCGGTAAAGGTTTCCAGCACGTCATTCCCCGCCAGCAACGCCTTGACCCCTGCCACTCCCGGTGGGTAATGTTTGGCTACGCCCTGCATTTCCATAGCATCCGTGAAAATGAGTCCTTCAAAGCCCAGTTGCTTGCGTAATAAATCAGTTACGATGGGTTTGGAAAGCGTAGAAGCCTGATTGGGCGTGGGATCCAGGGCTGGAATGCTCAGGTGAGCAATCATCACGCCGTTCAGCCCGTATTTGATTAACTCCCGAAAAGGGTATAATTCCAGTGAATCGAGCCGGGCTCTTGAATGCGTAATGACGGGTAAATCCGCGTGGGAATCGACATCCGTATCGCCGTGGCCGGGAAAGTGTTTAGCCGAAGTGATCAGCCCGGCATCCTGCATGCCCCGCATGTAGGCTTTGGCTTTGCGAAGCACTTCCTCCCGGTTTTCGCCAAACGAACGAAATCCGATGACGGGGTTATTGGGGTTATTGTTGATGTCGGCTACGGGAGCATAATTGATGTGAATGCCCGCCCGGCGGCACTGCTCGCCAATCTGCTTTCCCATGCGGTAAAACCAGTCGTCGTTTTGCCGGATGGCTCCGAGTGTCAGAGCATACGGATACCGAACGGCACTATCCAGCCGCATGGTCAGTCCCCATTCCAGATCCTCCCCCATCATCATCGGCACCGTCGAGATGGCCTGTAATTCATTAATCATGGCCGTCTGGCGGGTGGGCTGATTGGCAAACCACACAAACCCACCGACTTTATACTCCCGGACCCAGCTTTTCAGCTTTTCCTGATCGTAAGCCTGATTCGTAAAATTGGCACGCGGCATCATCAACTGCCCGATTTTCTCGTCGAGCGTCAGGCGGGCAAAAACTGAATCAGCCCAGCGTTGATTGCCCGTCATAAACGGTTTTTGAGCGTAAGAGGTAAGTGAAGCCAGTATAGCCGCACACAGGGGAATGAAGCATTTCATAAATCAAAAATAAGGATTACGGCTGATTTTGGTATGCAGCATCCTAAATAGCCTTTCCCTACCGTGACTAATGTCCTTACCAAGTGCCGTCAAGTGGCTGGTGAGGACACCAGCCACGGCAGGAGAAGCTTTCAGGATATTATCCGTTCAATAATTATTAAACGTGGTAGATGGCTTTTTCCAGCCTTGACTAAAAACAGAACATCCCGAAAGTTTAAAACTTTCGGGATGTTACTGCTCGATTCCAATCGCCGTGGCTGGTGTCCTCACCAGCCACCCGCTAAGGATGAAAAAGCCCCCCCTGAGTTTCGGGATGTTTCTATTCGGTTGCTATTAAAATAACTACGATCCAATCATCCGGATTTTTTCGGCATTTAACTCCGAGAAGTGATTAATCACCTGATCGGCCAGACTTAAATCCTGCCTTTCGGAGTGTTCGCTGTTGTAGCCCACGCAATAAATGCCGGCGGCTTTGGCGGCTTTTACGCCGTTAGTCGAATCTTCAATGATGATACACTGGGACTTGGGAGCAACGGAAAGCGAAGCGGCATGCTCGAAAATCGCCGGGTCGGGCTTCGATTTGGGGAAATCTTCACCGCTGACGATGTGTGTAAAGTAAGGCGACAAGCCAAAGCGTTTAAAAACCCGTTCGATGGTAACTTTGGAAGCCGAAGAAGCCAGAATCAACTGAAACTCGTGCTGATGTAACTCTTCAATCAGGGTTCGAACGCCTTCGAGTAAATCCAGATCTTCTTTTTCATCGAAAGCATCGTTGAAAATGGATCGCTTGCGTTGAATCATCTCCTCTACTTCACCCGTCAGGTTGTACTTCTGCTTCAATCCCTGATAGACATTGCGGGTAGACAGGCCCGTAAATGTTGAATATTCTTCGTCAGTAATGGAAAGGCCTAATTTGCCAAAATGCTTGAAAAAGGCGTAACGGTGCACGGGTTCGGTATCGACGATTACCCCGTCCATGTCAAAAATTACGGTTTGTATCATGGGAAATTAAGTAAGCTCGTCCGGTAAAGGTAGAGATTTTCCCAGCGTTGCCAAGGGATAGGGTTTGAGAAGGTTTAATAGTATATGAAAAGGTTTGATGGAATGGGAATGCCTGAACACGAGTAACGTCCCAAACCTCCCATTCCATCAAACCTTCGAACGGTCTCAACCTATTTAATAGCCTTCATTCTGTGTCAGATACCCTGGCAGGCCAGAGGCTCCATCAATCGCCGTTTGGGGAATGGGGAAAATCCGTTTGCGGGTATCAGTATTGGTCTTTTCCGTCCAGACGCCTTCGTACTTATTGAAGCGGATCATGTCGGTCCGACGCAGCATTTCCCAGTAAAACTCAAACCCACGCTCGCGGAAGAGTAAGTCCAGCGTCATGGAAGTCAGAGCTGGCGGAGCTTTCGTCAGGCTACGAGCCGCCCGAACCGTATTCACGTCGGCCAGAGCAGCGGCGGCATCGTTGCTTTTGCGAAGTTTCGCTTCCGCCCGCATCAGGTACACATCCGCCAGACGAAGGATGGAAATATCCGCTTCCCCGCGGTTACGACCCGTGTTGGACGACGCACTGAATTCGTATTTCTCGACGCGATAGCCCGTGCTGTAATTACTACCCGCCGTGGTAAAGTCGATCTGCTCGGTGAAGTTTACGGGTAAATCACCCCGATTCCGGCTGGAGTTATAGAGTTTTCCCACTTTAAACTGTCCATTGGCACATTTCAGAAAAACACCGTTCACACGGAGTAAACCGTACTGTTGCCCCCGAAGAATCCCCCGGTTGATCTTGTAATCCGCCGCTGATACGCAGGTGTCCGCCGCATTGGAGTAAATTTTCATGTTTTCCTGATAAAAACGGGGATCGCGTTTCGGATCCTCGTTCCCGTACGCCTGAGTCCAGGTGCGGTAAAAGTCGGGCGTAATACCAGGACCGTCGGTGCCATTGGCACTGGGGTAAGCCGCCAGCGGAAACTGATCGCCCGCCAGCGAAAAATACGCCAGACGGTTGTGTCCGTTTAATTCGGGACGCTGGTCTACGGCAAAGATCAGCTCGGCGTTGTTATGGTTGTTATTGCCGAAAATTCCGAAGTAATCGTTCGAAAGCTGATACTGACCCGAAGCAATGATTTTATCGGTATAGGCAATGACCTTGTCCATATCTTCGGTCGTGAAGTTGAACTGGGCCGCGTACCGGTTCCGATAAACCGCCGCGTTCAGGTGGAGTTTCGCCAGTAAGCCCCAAACGGCAGCCTGTGTTAATCGTCCGGCGGCTACGTTCGCCCTGGCAGGCAGTGAACCTTCGATCGCCAGAAACTCACTTTCGATGTATTTGACGGCTTCGTCGCCACGGATGATTCTGGAATTTTCTCTCGGGTCTTCCTTAACGAAAGCAATGCCGAATAAATCCAGCATCAACAAGTTGTAGAAAGCCCGCATACCACGAGCTTCGGCCCTGTACATCACTGCGTTGGGGGCGTTTACTGTAGCCAGGGAATTGATAGCCACAATACACCGGGATATAGACGTGGACAGGTTGTCCCAGGTGCTTCGCACGTTGGGGTCCGTGCTGGTGGTGGTGTGAGCGTGCAGGTTCAGGTAAATCCCATTATCGCCCCAGTCGGTACCGCCCCGGTAAGGTAAAATGGCTTCGTCCGTGGAAATTTCCTGTAAGGCGAAATAATTGGTATGCTTATAGATTTCGGGTAATAAAGCGTATACCGGAGCAATGAGTCCGTCGGCCGTCTCCTGCGGCGTCAGAGTTGGGTTGAAGCTTTCATCCAACACGTTTTCATTCAAATCGGTACAGGCGTTGCTCACCAGTAACAGGCTGGACAGAGCGAGTATAGCAGAAAATTTAGCTTTCATTGTCGTTGAATTATAAGCCAATGGTTAATCCAAAAATCACGGAGCGAGCTTTGGGGTAACTCAGATAATCAATACCATAGGAGGAAACTCCATTCACCGAACGATCATTATTGACCTCGGGATCGTAGCCATTATAAGGGGTAATGACAAAGAGATTCTGACCCGTCACGGACAGGCGAATGCTGGATACCCATTTGTCAATTCCCAGCCCTACAGTATTGACGGTATAGCCTAAACTCAGGTTATTCAACCGCAGGAACTGACCGTTTTTGAGGAAACGAGTAGATACCGGAGCAGAGTTATTAACTGATTCATTCGGGTATTGCAGAGCTTCCGGCGTAACATTCAGTCCCTTCGACAGTCGTAATTTGTAAAACAGAGCATTAGCCGTGTTATCATACACTTTGTTGCCCGACACGCCATTGAGATTAGCCGTCAGATCAAACCCTTTGTAGGCCAGACTACCGTTGATGTTGAACATTTTTCTCGGTAAAGCCGAACCAGCCGCGATCCGGTCGTTATCCGTCACAATACCATCGCCGTCAACGTCCCGAAACTGGTTAATACCCTTCTCGTCGAATCCAATGAAATCTTTCAGGTAAAAGGTCCCGATGGGCTGCCCGTTTACGTATCCGTTTACGGTGGCCGAAGAAAGTCCCGAACCCGAAGCCGTCCCTGAGGTAAGCACGGAATACGGCGAGTTCATGACGTTGTTACTGATGAACGTTACATTCCCCCCGATGGAGTACCGCAGTCCGCTGGCGAAGCTCCGGCGGTAATTCAAATCAATTTCCACGCCCTGATTCGTGATTTTCATATCATGCACGTTCGTCCATAAAGTACGGGCCGGTTGCACGGGGTCGGCGGGTACTACTTCGAGCAGAATACTGTTGGAAACCTTACGGAAGAAATCAACCGAACCACTCAGGGCTCCGTCGAAAAAAGCAAAATCAAGGCCAACGTTGCTTTGCGTGGACACTTCCCACTGAATGTCGGGATTCGCCAGACGCGTGTACGTAGCACCGGAAGGATAGGTATTGGAACCATTCAAAGGATACGTATTGGTGCCCGTTACGCTGGTAGAAAACCGGGCCTGCGTAATTTTGGAAGGGATTTCCTGGTTACCCGTCTGTCCCCAACCCGCCCGTAATTTCAGCTCGGTAATGGCAGGAATCCGTTTCAGGAACGCTTCTTCCGATAAACGCCAGCCCAACGAAGCGGATGGGAAAATACCGTATTTGTTATTAGCTCCGAACTTTGACGAACCATCGGCCCGAACGGTAAAGGTGGCCAGGTATCGGTCTTTCCACTGATAATTAACCCGCGAGAAAAAGGACTGCAATTCGTTAATCGTGGCGTAACCCGTCGGACGGTTATTGGTCAGAGACAGGTCGGTTCCTAACCCGGGGTTATAAATCGGTTCGATGTCCGAAATAGGAAATTTGTTAATGCTCGTTGCCCGGCCCTGCAGGAAAATCCGCTGGTACGAATGTCCGGCCAGAGCCGAGAAGTTATGCTGGTTCCGGTCGAAAGAATACGTGACGTAGTTTTCAATCAGACGGTTGGTGTTGTAGGTATTAATCGTTTCGAGACGACCTTCCTGAAAAGGAACCTCGTTCGGCAACGACTGAAGATCCTGCGTCGCATTAGACTGATCTACGGCAAAGTTCAGCTTGTACACCAGCCCTTTGATAATCGTTACCGATGGCGAGATACTCGCAATCAGACGGTTCGTCTTGGTCAGGTCTTTTTCCAGCGAAAGCGGAATCAGCGGATTCGTACCATCTACGTACTGAAAAGGCTTCCCTTCGGCGTTATACGCCGGGTACGTAGGGTTAGCCGCCAGGGCTCCGCCAATCAGACCCTGAATCGGAGGACGCTGGTTTACCGTACTGGTGGCGTTCAGGTTTACATCGATACTTACCCGGTCTTCGAGTAATTTCTGCGTTACATTAATTCGGCCGGTGTACCGCTTCAGATTGCTGTTTTTCAGAATTCCCTGCTGATCCTGCAAGCCAAACGAACCGTAGTAAGTCAGTTTATCGGCCCCACCGCTCAGGGCTACGTTATGATTCTGGGTAATGGCCCGGCGGGAAATTTCTTTCTGCCAGTTGGTCGAACCGCCCTGGTCCACCAGACTGTTTCCCAGCCTGGGCACTTCCCTACGGAACTCGTCTGCCGATAAAACGGGTAAAGGATTCGCCATCGTCGAAAGACCTACGCTTCCGCTGTAAGTCAGCGTCGAACGACCGGACTTTCCTTTTTTCGTGGTAATCAAAACGACGCCATTGGCTCCCCGTGAACCGTAAATCGCCGTAGCTGATGCATCTTTCAATACATCAATGGACTCAATGTCCTGCGGGTTCAGGAATACCAGCGGGTTGGTGGCTCCACCCGTGCTGCTGTTATCCAGAGCCAGCCCATCCACCACGAACAGCGGCGTACTGCCCGTACGAATACCTCCGGGTCCACGGACGGTAATGTTCTGAGCCCCCCCCGGTTCACCCGTGGCAGAGGTTACGTTCACCCCGGATACTTTTCCCTGCAAAAGCTGCTCGGGCGAGTTGATGATTCCTTTATTAAAGTCTGTGCTTTTGAGCGAAGTAACAGCCCCGGTCATGTCTTTTTTCGTCGTACTACCGTACCCAATCACGACAACCTGCGATAGTTCAGCCGCATCATTCTGTAGTTCTACGTTCATCGACGTTTGACGACCTACGGGCCTTTCGACGGGCTTATAACCAATAAACTGGAACACCAGTACTGTCTCGTCGCCGGGAACCTTGATGCTGTACGTTCCATCGGCTCCCGTCGTCGTTCCGATAGAGGTTCCCTTTACCAGGACCGTACAGCCCGTCAGTGGTTCGCGGGTCTGAGCATCCGTTACCTTTCCGGTGATGGTCTTTTCCTGAGGAGAAACGATGTGCAGGCGTGGCGTCGCCAGCGAAGGGTACGGAATTTGATTCAGTAGAAAGAGTCCCGCAAGGGCATATTTCACCTGACCTGAAAAACGGTTAAGGTTTTTCATACAGTAAGTTTTGGGAAGAAATTGGGTTTTACAATGGGAATAATAAAACACTGAAAATCAATGAATTATTTCCATTGGTTTCAGGCCACAAAAGTAAATAATTGGCCAAAGAAGGACTTTAAGGGAATGTTATGTTACCGTTAAAAGGCGGTAATAATGGATGCGTTTTCCAATCTGAAACCTTTCGATCTAAAACACTGCTCTTTCGGATTTATAACGATCACTCTTTCGGATTTATAACGATCGCTCTTTCGGATTTGCAACGATCGCTCTTTCAGATTTGCAACGATCGCTCTTTCAGATTTGCAACGATCGCTCTTTCAGATTTGCAACGATTGCTCTTTCAGATTTGCAACGATTGCTCTTTCAGATTTGCAACGATCGCTCTTTCGGATTTGCAATCCGAAAGCAGTCTGTCAGGGATTTATAATCCCACATAACCTGAGATTTATGCAAACCCATACGCGATCCATCGCGTCTCTATTTTTTTATGGTTACCTTTCAAATCGATGGCCTGTTTCATGAATCGTATGCGTTTGCTTCAATCATTTTTATTCTGTCTTTTCATTTTAGGGTTATCAGGATGTGACTCCCCTCCGAAACACCCCGAACGGGCAGGCATTGCCTTGTCTTTTGATGATCATTTTCTCAGGGAATGGGTGGAGCTAATCCCGTTGTTCAGGCAGTATAATGCGAAGGTTACCTTCTTTATCAATTGTCCCGATTCGCTTTCGGCGGAAGACCGTACCTTCTTAAAACAATTACAGAACGAAGGACACGAAATTGGCTATCACGGTACGATTCACGGGGTTTCGACGCAAATGATTCAGGACTTAGGTGTGGCAGGGTACCTTAACACGGAAATTCGTCCCGGACTTTCTTACCTCAACAAGGCTGGTTTTTACCCGACGTCCTATGCCCATCCCGGCGGCAATCATAACGCCCGCGTCGATTCGGTTTTGCTGGCTTCGGGCTTTCAGATTTTGCGGGATGTTGCCCTGGCCGAACGCAGCTACAAGGGCTTCCGGCTGTACCATCTTCCTCCGAAGTATCTTCCGCAGATTTATTATGATTTCGATCGGGAACGCGTAGTCGATGCCCTGCTGATTGATTACAGTGCCAACCTTTCTTCCCGGGAAATGAAAGACGTATTAGTAAAAGCCAAAGAAAAAGGAACGGCCGTGATGCTCTTCGGGCATGAGCCTTTGAAAACCCCGCCAACGGCGACGCAATACGGATTCGATGTTACTTTTCTGGAAGAAATTCTGGCAACGGCTCAGGAGTTAAACCTGAACTTTTACCGCATGTCTGATTTACCCAAGCTGAATTAACGGCCGTAACGCTGGTCCTTGAAACGCAGTAACGGTTTCTCAAAATACTCGTAAGAAAGGCCGGATACCAGCACTGAAAATCCGATAACGCAGGGGTAAAGAATCAGGTTATACACGGTCGTGGACAGCTCAGGAGCGTACATCCGCAGGAAATTTATGATGACAATGGAAACGACCACGTGGTAGAGATACAGGCCATAGGAAATCTTTCCTAAATAACTCATGACCGGGTTTTCCAGGGAAATAATACTGTTGGGATTCGTGGCTACGTTGAGGATGAAAAAGCAAAAAAACAGCGAATATACTTCCATGAACGCCGGAATATGAACGCCGGAAAGAAAGCAGATCAGAAACAGGGAATACACCAGAATTTGTAAGTCTTTTCGGTACAGAACGTTCAGAACTTTGGTGTTATTCTTGTACACTACGTAAGCTCCTGCTCCACCCAAGGCCATGATTAGCAGACGAAACTGACCAATGAAGGTCAGGATGCCATCCATTTTTCTGGCTTCGGGAGCATCCAGAAAATAGAGTCCCAGGGCTAACAAACCGACCGTCGCCAGCATGAAAACCAGCACGATCCCAATGGTCTTTTTCGGATACTTGATGATCCAGGGCCAGAGGTAATAAAACTGCTCCTCTACCCCGATGGACCAGGCCTGAGCGGTCCAGTACGGAATGCCGTACAGCACAAAGGCGTAGTTGGGCAAAACCAGCATTAACAGCGAAAGTCGTTCCGTAAAATTGTGCTGCAATAACTCCGTTACGCCGGGATAATAGAAGATCGGAAAGTGAGGAAAGACGAAGACTGCCAGCAGAATCATGACGTAATAAATGGGCCAGATCCGGAAGACTCTTCGCAGGTAAAACTTGGGAGCAGAAATGTCGCCGAAGTTTCCTTTTTCCTGAAGTAACAGATACGTAATCAGAAAACCACTCAGGACAAAAAACAACCCTACCCCCAAACGTCCGGCGTGTTTCACTACCGTAAATTCGTAGATATTTTCCAGACCATACGCGTATTTGGCCTGTTCCAGATGGTGAATCAATACCGACATGGCGGCAATGCAGCGTACTCCATTCAGGTTGGGAAAATTCCGTTTCTGAATCGCTTTTTTAGTCGACGGCTGATGCTCTTCTGGCCGTTTATTTGCGGTTGATTCCAAGTACTGGTTTCTGGTTTCGGGATGTATAAATGGTCCTTAGGGTCGAACCTAGGCGATGACTAACTCCGGTTCTTCCTGAATCGTTACTTTTTTTTTTCGAGGAAAAGCTCCCCACACGAAGTAAAGCGTCACACAAACAATGCCCAGTTGAATGAAATAATCGATGGTACGATCCTGAACCGCGAAAATATCGGAAGGATTCAGATAAATGGGCATCCCCAGCCGCCACCACATCGAGGGGTGAATAACCGCCAGTACATTAAAGACAAACAGCAGGAAAATCTGCTTCCGATTGTTCCAGTCGATGATTTCAAAAACCATGGGTAACAGGAACAGGAACAGGTAATTGCTGTAGGCACTTTGCTGGGCAATCATCATCAGTCCGTACATACTTACCCATAAATGAGCCAGCATCACGGGGTATTCTTCATTCCGTAACCGCCAGGCCGTTATACAACCCACACCGATGGTTAGCACCAGCCCAATCCAGTTCCAGGCTTTTGCTCCCGTACCGACGGAATTAAACAGCCAGGGATTCACGACCGAAAGAACATTGGGAGCCCGGAGCACGTTAGCCTCGTCCAGCGGTTGCATGAATTCCATGCCTACGGTCAGGTACAATACTACAATGGAAACCGCCCCAACCAGAGAAATAGGAATCAGGAAACGAATTTTTTCCTTTTCAATCAGGAATAATGGAAATAGAGCCAGGCCAAAGATGGCTTTGGTCATCAGAACGCCCAGGGCCATGACCAGACTGAACCCCACAACGCCGTAGCGTTTGCGAGTCAGATACGCCAGCACCACAAACATCCACATCCAGATGTCTTCCTGAGCTCCCACGATACACAGGACGAGCGAACCGGGTAAAAGCAGATAAAGTAAGGACTTGAAGAGCAGGTCTTCCTTCGTGGTTTTGTAGCGAAAGAGCTGGTAGGTTAAGGCCAGAGCCAGTCCGTCCATGGCGGCCATGGTCAGAATAATCATCTTGGGACTATACCAGATTTTCAGCCACAGACCTAGATAATAAGCGTACAAAGGCGAATAGGGAGACCAGAAATCCTTGTATACCAGCATCCCCTGCGAGGCCTTGCTGCCCTCGTCCCAGAAGCCATTGACGTCGGAAGTAGGCTGGTATTCCGCCCACATGTAAATAATCAGAAACGGTAACACGCGGAGTAAAACCCAGCTCGTACCCATGACAGCAACGACGCTTTTATTTTTTAATCCAAGGGTGATCTGAGGTCTGAAGTACAGCACCACGCTTACCAGCAAAATGCAGAGCAGACTAATAATCAACTTGGCGAGAACAACACTCATGCCGGTCTTAAATAATTAGGAGTCACAATTTTAATGGCGGCTTTTTTTACTATCCAAAAGAAACAGGCCACGTTGATTACCTGTAGAATCCATTCACCCAAATAGGCGGGATTGGCTAACATGGAAAACTCAGTATAATCGGGCTGTTTGATCCAAACGTTCACAAAAGGTTGCACGACGGTCAACCAACTCAATACTAACAAGATTAACAGATGTTTGTTATTTCTCAGGTCAACGATTTCAAAAACTACGGCCAGTACATATGCAATCAGGTAGGCTCCCGGAGCACTCGCCTGGAAAATCATCATGCAGGCAAACGTAGCAATGAACAGGGACGGCAGAGTCTGAATGAGTGTATTTTCACGCCCCCGATAAGCCAGATATGACACCAGAACCATGGTGATGATCAGACCAATCCAGTTGACAGCCGTGGAATTGGTGTGATCAATGTGGACAAACAGCTCGATAAAAGGCCGGGTAATGGAGAATAAATTCGGCGTCATTAACTGTTCGGTATGCTGAATGGGCATCAGGAACAGGTCTCCGATTTGCCAGTATAAAAAGGCCAGAGCGGGCAGACCAATCGCGGCCATAACCAGCAGCATTTTGACTGGATTACGAACGCTGAGCAGCAGGGGCGGCAGAAAGAACACGAACGTTGCTTTCGTGGTCAGTAAAGCAATGGCAAAAATAACCCCCAGTCCCGTTTCGTAATTGACTGGGTTCTTCCTGACGTGTATCCACATCCAGAGAGCTAATCCCCAGAACCAGACTTCTTCCTGTCCATCAATGAGAATGTACATGAACGAAGCCGGTAACATCCAGTAAAGGAACGTTGCCTGCAGAGCGTTAGACTTTTCCTGCTTATAACTCCGATAGGTAATCCAGAGAATGAGCGTTTCCATCAGTACCATGAAAAGTACAATAGCCCGGGCATTGTGCCAGAGCCAGATGGGCAGGCTGATGATGTAGGCGAACAAGGGAGCGTGGTAAGACCAGAAATCCCGGTACACAAATCCACCCGCTTTGGCCCCTTCGGCTTTATAGAAGAAAAAGGGCACATCGCCCCGTGGTTCCTGATCCAGAATGATAAAAATGGCAATCCAGGGAAGTAGTCTCAGAATCAGAAAGCCCAGCGTAAAAGCCAGTGTGTCATTTTTCTGCTGCCATTCGGCTATCAGAGCAGATTTCCACTGGGTCCAGATAATCCCGGCAGTCAGGCCAATACTCAGGATTACTTTAATGTAAAAAACGGTAAGAATTGGCATTGTACTAGTTAATCTATCAAGCGGTTGAAGATGATTTTCAGGGATGGGAAGCTTGCTTCGTTAGCAAAGGATCCATTGATCCTTTGCTGAACGTCATTTTGTTTCCAGCCTGCAAAAGTATTTACTATTCCCGATTCGACCAACGTAAAGTGATGAACTCTGTTTTTGGCCGCTTTATTTTATAGTTTGGAAAGCATTAAGATTCGCTATTCCGGATTTGTTCATAACCCTTACCGCAACGAAAACCATCTCTTATTCCAGACGTCTCTAACCAGGTATTCTTCCAAACGTAGAGACGTCGATTGATGGCGTTTCGGCCGGGGAATGGAAATCATTAGAAGGTTATAAAGCCGACTCTTACCCAGACGCCATCCATGGACATCTCTACCTTAAAAAAAGAAGACACGTTTTCACGTGTCTTCTTTCTGGGTTAATTTTTTACTGCCCGCCTAACGCTTTCCATAGAGCTACGGCGTAAATCAGCCGTTGTCCCTGTAGCTGGGCCAACTGGCGTTCGGCTTCCAGGGAAGTCCGCTGAGCATCCAGAACGTCCAGATAAGTAGTCAATCCTTTTTTGTAGACATCCCGTACCAGTAATTCAGTTTTACCCGCTGTTTCAATTACGTTCTGCTGATTGGTAATCTGGGTTTCCAGATCCCGAATATTATCCAGAGCTACTTCGGCTTCCCGCTGGGCATTGACCAGTCGCTGATCAACTACCGTACGGGCAGTCTGCACCTGCTGTTTCGCCAGGTTGATGTTTTCACGATTCCGGCGACCTTCGTAAATCGGGAAGCTGGCCGTTGCTCCTACCGTGTAGGTATAACTCGACGGCAGAAGTACATCCCCCACCCGGCCACTGATGAGTCCGCCGGAACCAGCGGCAATGATTCGGGGCTTCAGGGCTTTGCTGGCAATGTCTGCATTGACATCCGCAGCGGCAATCTGTAAATCAGTTTGCTGAATGTCCGGACGATTTTTTAATAATTCAGGAGTAATCGTCGCATACGTAGGCGTGGGATACGTGGGCAGGATCGCTCTTGACAACGTGAAACTTTCCGGACTTTGGCCAGTCAGAATTGCCAGACCGTTTTCCAGCTCGTGCCGACTGCGTTGCAGGGCCGACTGTTGGGTTTTGAGGTTACCAATTTCTGTTTCGGCCCGGCGTACGTCGATTTCGCTGGTCAACCCAATTCTGAACCGTTCGCGAACGACGGCTAATACCGAATCACGAGCGGATAAGGTTCGGTCAAAAACCGTTTGTTCCGCATCATTCGACCGGACCAGAGCATACAAGCGGGCAATTTCTGAAGCCACCGCCAGCCGGGTGATTCGCACGTCAGCCTCGGTAATCTGCGTCTGGATTTCGCTTAAGCGAACCCCCTGTCTGAGCCGCCGGAATAAATCCAGTTCAAAACTCGCATCGACCGGAATCTGAAACGTCGTCAATTGTACCCGCTGGGCCCGTACGTTCACGAACTGCACCGGGCGGTTGGGCGAAAGACTTTGTGTCTGGATACCGGGGTTACCCCGAACCGTCGGTTGCAGGTAAGACTCGGCCACCCGAATCCGGATGCGGGCTTCTTCTACCCGGCTCAGGGCATTTTTTACATCGGGATTGAAACTGAGTCCCGCTTCTATTAATTTATCTAATTCTGGATCAACGAAAGGTCGGCTTGCTGGTGTCTGTGCCCGTAACGTACCAACCGCCAGCAACACCAATCCACTGATTTTAACAATACAATTCATAACGTTCGGTAAAACTTACTTTGAAGTTGGGAGTTTGGGGTTCTGTGTTTAGAGTTTTTTCCATCCACTCAAAACCCTAAACTCTAAACCCACTTATTTCACTCGTACCATCTGACCCTCTTTCAGGCCGTCGGAAGGATTGGTAACCAGACGTTCTTCGCCCTGTAAGCCTTCCAGGATTTCCAGACTCGTCCCAAAATCCCGGCCGATGGTAATAGGCTGGTATTTTACCTGATTATTCGTCGAAACTACGATCACTCGGGGTCCTTCGGGAGTAATCAATAACGTATTAGCCGGAATGCGGACGGGAGGATTTTCGGCCCGAACGTCCAGGGTTACCTGACCGTATAGACCCGCTACCAGCTCGCCCGAATGGTTCGGAATGGCCACTTCGGTTAACAGCGTCCGGGACGAAGAACGCAGGGTTCCTGACGTACGAACTACTTTTCCGGTGAAGGTTTTGCCCAGTTCCGGAATCTTCACTTTGGCCGGTAAGCCAATGGAAACCATGCGGTAATACGTCTGGGGTACGTCGATGTAGACGCGAAGGGTATCGAGTTGAGAAACCGTAAACAGTGAAATATTACCCGTATTAATCAACGCTCCGACATCGGCATTTCGAGCCGTTACGATGCCATTGAACGGAGCCCGCACCTGCTGCAAACCTTTGAGGGCCTGTAGCCGCTGAAGCGTCGCCCGGCCCACGTCAAAACCCGCCTGACGGTTATCAATGTCCTGTTGCGAAACGGCTCCCGGAATGCCCGCACTTTTCACCCGGTCCAGATTGGACTGAGCCAGCTTCAAATCGGCCTGAGCTTTCAGAATGTCCTGATCCAGTTCGGGAGCATCAATCGTAGCCAGTACATTCCCCCGACGCACTTTACTGCCAATATCAACGAAGCGTTGCCGCAGAAAACCCTGCGTGCGAGCATAGACCTGCGTTTCGCGATACGGCATAATCTGACCCGGCAGGGTCAGGCCCGTGGTATCAGCGGCCCGCTTCACCACTACCGTATTCACCAGGGCCGTCCGGTTTTTACCGGCCTCACTTTCCGCGTGTAACTCCTGCTGATTTTTAATGCGGGGCAGTATGCCCACGAAGAAGAATAAAGCCAACAATCCCACCGGGATCAGCCATATCCAAAGTCTTTTCATAACTATATCGTTGTTAGTTGTTTGTTAGTAGTTGTTGGTTAAAGTAGTTAGGATGATTGTCGTCTGCCTTTCACTATCAACAAACAACGATCAACCCATAACTACTTTACACTTCCATTTCGGCGAGTTCTTTTTCTTCGGCTAGTTCTGCTTCGGTGCGGTTTTTGGCCAGGTAACTGAATACCACGGGTACGAATAATAAGGTCGTAAACGTCGCCAGTAATAAACCGCCAATCACGGCCCGGCCCAGCGGAGCATTTTGCTCGCCTCCTTCACCCAAACCTAAAGACATAGGCAACATCCCGATGATCATCGCTAAGGCCGTCATCAGGATCGGACGAAGACGGGTTCTTCCCGCTTCTACCGCCGCTTCGTAGGGCGTAAAGTGTAGATCGAATACCTGCTCCTGAGCAAAACTTACCAGCAGAATGGAGTTGGCCGTGGCCACCCCGACGCTCATAATAGCTCCCATCAGCGAAGGAATACTGAACGTGGTCTGTGTCAGGAATAACAACCAGACTACTCCGCACATCGCTCCGGGTAAGGCCGTGATGATAATGAAGGGATACAGAAAAGACTGGAAGTTCACGACCATCAGCATATACACCAATACCGCCGCGAAAATCAGACCGATGCCCAGACGCACGAAGGCCGAATTCATACTTTCCACCTGACCGCGTACTTCGATTTTGTTCCCCGGTTTCAGCTGACTCTGGTATTCTTTGACAATCGATTCCAGCTTACTCGACACACTTCCCAAATCCGTCCGCTCCACGGAGGCGTAGACGTCATACATGGGTTGCGTATTCAGACGATTCACGACCATCGGCGTAATCCGGCGTTCAATTTTAGCCACGTTGGCCAGCGATTGCGGGGTTAACTCGCCGGTTTGAGTCACCAGCGGCGTCTGCATGAGTTTGTCAATCGAATTGAGTTTATACGGAGGCGTCTGAACGGCAATCAGGTACGGGAACCCCGTCACCGGATCGGGCCAGAAGTTCGGGTTTACCTGCGTCGTTCCACTCATCGAAATCATCATGTTGCTGGCTACCTTACTTTCGTTCAGGCCCAGCTGATTCGCCCGCTCGCGGTCGATGTTTACGTATAACTCGGGCGAGTTCATGACCTGGTGTAAATGCACATCCACCGTTCCGGGGATCTGATCGACTTTCGCCTGAATTTCTTTCGCAATCCGCAGGTTATTCTTCCGGTCAAAACCCATTACCTGAATATCAATCGGCGAGGTTAACCCGAAGTTCAGAATCTGCGTAACGATATCGGCGGGCTGGAAGAAGAACGTTACCTCCGGCATGGCCTCGGCCAGTTTGGCCCGAATCTGCCGGGTGTAATAATCCGTTGGATGCGATTTTTCTTTCTTTAAAGCCACCAGAATTTCACTATCCGCCGAGCCTAAGGACGAGTTATCCTGGAATACCATGTTGTAGCTCTCGCTTGTCAGACCGATGTTATTGATGACCGTTTCAATTTCTTCGTTCGGGATGATGCTTCGAATCACCTTTTCCACTTGCGAGGCCGTACGTTCCGTAGCTTCCAGACGCGAACCCGCCGGAGCCCGCATGTGTAACTTGAACTGTCCGGCATCTACTGTGGGGAAGAAATCACGCCCTACGAATGGCACCATCACCGCCGTAACTCCTACGACGAACAGAAAGACAAACAGTACCATTTTACGATGGGCCAGATTCCATTTCAGTACGTTCATGTAACGTCCCTGAAAACGTTCAAAACCGCGGTTAAAGCTCTGATACATCCGGGCGAACAAATTCGGACGGCGAGTCTGTCCGTTCTGATGGTAATCAGCCGCGTGATGGGGTTCGTGTTTCAGTAACAAATCGGCCAGGGTGGGCACCAGCGTACGGGAGAGAATGTACGAGGCAATCATGGCAAATACCACCGATAAGGCCAGCGGGCCAAACAGGAATCGGGCCGGGCCTTCGAGGAATAATACGGAAACGAATACGATACAAATTGTCAGCGTAGCCACCAGTGTAGGCGTGGCAATCTGCTGGGCTCCCACCATAATGGCTTTTCGCAGGGGTAAGCCCAGTTCTTCATTCCGGTGAATGTTTTCAATGGTCACCGTCGCATCATCCACCAGAATACCAATCGCCAGGGCCAGTCCACCGAGGGTATTGATATTAAGCGTCTCCCCCATCAGGTATAACACCGAGAGCGAACAAAGAATGGAAAGTGGGATTGAAATAGCGACAATCAGCGTACTCCGCCAGCTTCCGAGGAAGAGCAGAATCATCGCCGCTGTCAGTAAGGCTGCAATCAGCCCTTCCACGACCACCCCATGAATCGAAGCCCGCACGAAGACGGATTGATCGAACAGCTCGGTAATCCGTAATGAAGCCGGGGCCGCTCCGCGAACGGCGGGTAATACTTCATTTCTGATTTTATCGACCACTTCCGTCGTCGAGGCATTTCCGGTTTTCACGATGTTCAGTAATACCCCACGAAGGCCGTCCTGTTTCACAATGTTGGTCTGTACAATCGACCCATCGTGCACATTGGCCACGTCCCGCAGGTGGATCACCACGCCGTTGGGCAGGGTTTTCACGGGAATATCATTCAGAGCCACGATGGCATCAGGCTTGGTATTCAAACGTACGTTGTATTCCCGATCTTCCAGACGCAACTGGCCGGAAGGCAGCGTCAGGTTTTGTCCGGAAACGGCATTCACCACCTCTTCGGGCGAAACCCCGCGAGCCGTTAATAACTCAGGATCAAGATCAACCATGACCTGACGGGCCTTACCCCCAAAGGGTTGCGAAAGCCGGCTTCCCGGAACGGTCGAAATCATGGGCCGAATCCGGGTGGTGATGTAATCGGTAATTTGTGATTCCGTTAAACTATCGGAAGAAATACTCAACTGAAGAATGGGAACGTCCGTGGCGTTATACCGAACGATGATCGGCGGCTGGGTTCCGGGCGGCATCCGTACCCGGATGGTCTGGGAAATCCCGGTAATGGCCGCCAGAGCTTCTTCTATTTTTACGGTCGGCTGAAAGAAGATCTTCAGCACCGCCACGCCGTTGTAGGTCTGCGACTCCACCCGCTGAATATCCGAAGCGTTGTTAATCACCGACGTTTCGGAAAAGTTGGTAATCATCTTTTCCATTTCGTCGGTAGACAGGCCGCGATAGGTCCAGATTACAGAAATAACGGGAATGTTAATACGGGGAAAGATGTCGGTAGGCATCTGGCGAATCGATACCACCCCTAGAATCAGAATCAGCAGAGCCAGCACCGCAATGGTGTATTTCCGCTGTAAGGCTAATCGGACAATCCACATAACAAGAGGGAATAGTGTCTAACACGGAATCAATAAATACCTGCGAAACGAGGGAATGTGGGCTGGAATGAAAAACAAGAGAAAAGATCGGCGTAAAAGTTCAGTGACCTTCTCATTTCCAGTGCTTTTCGGGAAAAATTTAAATTAAAACCCAATTTATCGCAAAAACACAAACCCCAGCCGTTTAAAAACTAATCGCTCTGATTAGAGAGTCGGGCTGATAATCGATCTTCAGGCAGGTAGCATACGTAATAGAGGCAGATCATAACGCGATGTTTTAAGAAGGAAATGGAGAAAAGCCTTTTGAAGTACTCATAGAGTCTGACACCCCGAAACGGATTGAGTTTAAATCAAAGCAATGAATCTAAACCCGATTGAGAAAACCAGCGTGAGTAATCGACTAGGCATGAATTTTTAAAGACATAAGACACTTTGGGGGTTCTGACTGCGGTTCAGAACTGCCGCTCTAGAATTATTCTGTTTGGAATATAATCTTTATTTAACAAATCCTTGCGACCTTGCACAGCGGGGATCGTTTTACCCCGACCTGCGTGCTTCGCAGCATTTTTACCTTAGAAACCATTTCTCAACCATGAACTTCAAAACTCTCCTTGTGGCCGGATTAATGGCCTCGGCCTTTCAGGTTTCAGCCCAGTTTACGCAGGCTCCTCTGCCTTATGCGACGGATGCACTGGAACCAAGTATTGATAAGCAAACGATGGAAATTCACTACGGCAAGCACCATAAAGCTTACGTAGATAACCTCAACAAAGCTGTTGAAGGCAAACCTGAAGCTTCTCAGACGATTTTTCAGGTAGTAAAGAAAATCGACAAGAACACGGCTCCCGCGATTCGTAACAACGCGGGTGGGCACTGGAACCACACGTTTTTCTGGAACACGATTGGTCCCAAGCGTGGCGGTAAGCCCTCCGGAGCTTTAGCGGATGCCATTACGAAGTCGTTTGGTAGCTACGATAAATTTGTGGAAGAATTCAACAAAGCCGCTACGACCCGTTTCGGTTCAGGCTGGGCCTGGCTGATCGTTACTCCCGATAAAAAACTGGCCGTAGTCTCTACTCCAAACCAGGATAACCCGCTGATGGCACTGGCTGAAACGCCCGGTACGCCCGTGATCGGTCTGGACGTATGGGAACACGCCTACTACCTGAAGTATCAGAACAAACGTCCTGATTACATCAAAGCTTACTGGGATGTAGTAAACTGGGATGCGGCTGCGAAAAACTACGCGGAAGCTCTGAAGTAATTCCTGAGGTATCTTTTTTCGAAAGGATGATTTCGTATCAGCGGAATCATCCTTTTTTATTGCCATCCGTTTTTCAACGCGTCCGTCCCGTTTTGAATCCGATGATGGAATGTGGCTTTTATTACTGAACCAGAAGCTTTCTCTTTGAGCAAGTCATTCTCGTAAAAGCCCATAAATGTATGTTCAATCTCCTTTCCATCCTCATCGGCATTGTGGCCTTTGTCATTGCCCTCGCCGGTCTGATTCCTCTCGTGGGTATCGTCAACTGGATTGCCCTTCCCATTGCATTCATTGGTATGGGGATTGGTTTTCTCTCGGAAAACAAAACGGGTCGCAATCTGAATATTCTGGTATTGATCGTAGCAATGGTACGCCTGATGCTGGGGGGAGGAATTCTTTGATTGTTGTTTGTTACCAGTTATTGGTGATTAGCCTTATAAGGAGACCCTGTCATCCCAGGCGAAGCGAGGGACCTTACCGGTTGCTTCCATTCACTCGCTACCAGGAAAGTACATCCCAATCCCAGGTAAGTTCTCTCTCTGTGATCGAGATGAAAGGAAAGATGTCTCTTATCTGCCCCTAACTAGCCCTGTCATCCTGAGCAAAGCGAAGGACCTTACTGGAAAATGAAAGTACGCTCAGGATCAGCAGGTGGCTCCCATTCCTAGGTAAGGTCTCTCCCGGGGGTCGAGAAGACAGTGGGGGGCCAAGTGAAAAACAAGCTGTCATCCTGAGCAAAGCGAAGGACCTTACTGGCCTTCCGACACACTTTCCCATTACCAATGGTGATTTGCAGATCATGGATTTCAACACGTAATAAAATAAAAAGGCCTCTCCAATGAAGAGGCCTTCCGTTTTCATGGCTTAATCTATTCTTCCGTTATTGAACTCAGGCACTGTTCCCTGACAAACGGCTTTTGCTTCGTTACTGGTGTCCCAGAAACTCATTTCTTTATGAGTGGTTCGCCGACAGGATTACCGCTTTGTTTTTGGCTTTGGCCGGATCGTAATTAACGAAAAGATTCAGCCACGTACGACGAGCCAGACGGAAAAACCAGGGCATGAGTAACACCAGCGTTGGAATCAGAAATACCAGAAAATAATCCAGATCCAGTTTCAGCACGTAGTTGTACACGATAAACGCCGTCATGCACCAGATCACGTACAGGGCATAGCTGACGTATAAAGCCCCCCAGTAAAATCCGGTTTCGGGCATCAGCGTTTCATTGCAGTGTTCACAACGGTGATGAATCTGATCGAACTTAGGTTGAAAAGAGGTTTTGGTAATAAAAAAATCGCCCTGATGACATTTAGGACATTTATTGAAGGCGATGCTATATAGTTTTGATCCGAGTCCCATAGTGGTAAGGAATTTGGAACGATGTTACTCCCTAATTCCTGATGCAAAGGTAAAAAGTCCGTACCTGATAATGAAGGGATAAATACGGCTGGTCATGGTACAAATCAATGATTCTGCGAATCTCTGAATTCCAATGGAGTGCATCCGGTGTGCGTTCTGAAAAAGCGAACGAAATACGAAGGATCTTCAAAATGCAACAGGTATCCAATTTCTTTCACCGAAAGATCCGTATGCGTTAATAACCGCTGAGCTTCAATGCAAATGCGTTCGTAAAGTAACTGGCTCGCCGTTTTGCCGAGTAAGCTTTTACAAATGCTATTGAGGTGATTCGGGCTGATGTTTAATTGTTCCGCATAGTTTTTTACTTCCCGAACGTCCAGAAACTGTTTTTCCAGTAATTCTTCGTACTGCCGGATCCGGTTGTAATACTGCGTCGATTCACCGGGCCATTCCTGCTGATACGTTCGGTTCGCTTTCTCCAGAATAATGTGCAGGTAGGATAAAAACACCTCCGAACGATTGACCGACTGAGCTGTGTATTCTTCATACATCAGCTCATACAAAGTCACAAACGACGTATCTTTCATTTCCAGTAAGGGCCGGTGCTGATGCGAGTGAAAAAAAGGATACTGATACAGCCGATTGGGAAACCGGGCCCGGAAATACGTTGGTTCAAAAAACAGATTATAGCCATTAATATCCGACGAAAGTTCCCAGCTGTGGACCTGCCCCGGCGTCAGGAAATACAACTGCATGGGCTGTACATCGTAAGTGCGGAAGTCGATGGTATGCTTGCCGCTCCCCTGTGTAATCCACATGAGCAGATAAAAGGTGTGCGAATGGGACTTATCAATGCCTTTGAATTCCTGAACCAGTTTTTCCAGCGGAGTCATGTAAAAAGGAGCTCCCGAATCGTGCCGCTGGAATGCTTTTATATCGTAGGTAGGAAATTCGGTGGACATGTCTGAGTTAGGAGTTTAGGGTTTTGAGTTAGGAGTTCTAATTCATTAATGGTTTGCCTGACTCCTTTATCGCTGCGGTTAATTCACCTACAAACCTAAAAAGGGTATTCACTAAATTCTAAAGTATTGTATTTTTGCTGTACACTATTTAACACTTCGCAACATGGAAGGTCTTCAGAACGACGCACTTTTGGATGAAATTCCTTCCCTGGATCTGGCCGATTTTACGTCGGGCGATGCCGAGCGTAAAGCTAAATTCGTAGCCGATCTGGGAAGAGCGTTTAATAATATTGGGTTTGTGGCCATCAAAAACCACGGACTTACGCCTGACTTACAGGAAAAACTGTATGCTTCGGTCAAAGCGTTTTTCTTTACTCCCGACGACTTCAAACGCAAGTACGAAGTTCCGGGCATTGCGGGACAGCGGGGATACGTGGGTAAAGGCAAGGAAACCGCCAAAGGCTTTAAAGTAGCTGATTTGAAAGAGTTTTATCACGTAGGCCAGCCACATCCCGCCACTGACGACGGTGATCCGGTCTGGGCAGATTACCCGCGTAATGTGTTCCCTTCGGAGCAACCCGACTTCGAAACCTATACGGTTCAGACGTATCAGACGTTCGAACATACAGGCAAAACACTGTTACGGGCCATTGCTTTGTATCTGGAATTACCCGAGGATTATTTCGAGGATAAAGTCAAGCACGGTAACAGCATTTTGCGGGCTCTGCATTACTTCCCGCTGGATCCGAATGTAGTAGAAGAAGGTGCGGTTCGGGCAGCAGCTCACGGCGATATCAACCTGATTACGCTGTTGATGGGAGCCAGTGCCGAAGGACTGGAAGTATTGCGTCGCGATGGCAAGTGGATTGGCATTACCGCCCTCCCCGATCAGATTATCGTGAACGTAGGCGACATGCTGGATCGCCTGACGAACCACAAACTCAAGTCAACCATTCACCGGGTGGTTAACCCTTCGCGGGAAAAAATGAACACGTCGCGATTCTCGATTCCTTTTTTCATGCACCCCCGTGCCGAAATGAATCTTACCTCGCTGGAAAGCTGCGTGGATAGCCAGCACCCCAAACTGTATACGGACATGACCGCCGGAGAATTTCTGGACGAACGTCTGATGGAGTTAGGTCTGAAGAAGTAAGGATGGTTACTACTTAAAGAGGTTCACCACTGAATTGGTGAACCTCTTTTTTTGCTTTATAGGGTTAGTTAGAAAACAAATTAGTTCTTGACTTCCGTAAGGTCCTTCGCTTTGCTCAGGATGACAGTTTAGCTATTACTTGGCCCCCTACTGTCTTCTCGACCCACAGGAGAGACCTTACCGGGGCATGAGAGCCACCTGCTAATCCTGAACGTACTTTCTTTTCCAGTAAGGTCCTTCGCTTCGCTCAGGATGACCGTTTGTTTTATCACTTGCCCCCCCCGCTGTCTTCTCGCCCAGCGGGAGAGACCTTACCGGGGGATGAGAATAACTTTCTGGTTTTGAACGTACTGTCATCGCCAGGCCAACTCTTTTCTTCGCTATTAATAACAAGACAAGAGTTGGCCCTCTCATAGGTTTCTACCAAGAATGGATTCACATCTCATGGGGTCACCTGCCGCATTGCAGATTATCTGGGCCTTCTGGAAGCGAATCCGATTTATATCACGTTATTGAGAATCATCTTTTAAACACTTCATTCCTTTATGAAAAAAATAGGTATGGTAGGTGGAATCAGCTGGACGTCCACGCTGGATTACTACCGATTGATCAACGAAGGAGTCAATCAGAAACTCGGCGGCCTGCATTCGGCAGAACTGGTGTTGTTCTCACTCAATTTCGCAGAAGTTCAGCAACGATCCTGGGAAGGAGTATATGAACTTTTTCTTGATGCCTGCCAGGTGCTGAAACAGGCGAAGGTAGATGCGTTGGTATTAGGAGCTAATACGGCACACTTGTACGCCGACCGGATCGAGCAGGAAATTCAGCTTCCTTTAATCAATATCATTACCGAAATGGCTCAGCACATTCTCACGACAGGCGTTCGAAAAGTGGGGTTACTCGGGACAAAATTCACCATGGAAATGGACTTTTACCGCGAGAAACTGGAGTCATACGGGCTTGAGGTCATTATACCTGATTCTGCGGATACCAGAGACTACATTCAATACGTAGTCAAGGAAGAATTAGGACGTGGGGAAATCCGACCGGAATCGAAAGAGAAATTTATAGCCATTGCTCAGGAATTGACTCTGGCGGGAGCGGAAGGCATTATTTTAGGTTGCACCGAAATTCCATTACTGGTCAGCCAATCGGACTTTTCCTTCCCCGTTTTTGACACGACCCAAATTCATGCTATGGCTATTGTGGACTATATGCTTTCGTAAACCCAATAAAGTAGATAAGCCATTCTGTATGGTAGAGATGACTAGGAAATGTCCCGACCAAACTGTCATCCTGAGCGAAGCGAAGGACCTTACTGGAAAAGAAAGTACGTTCAGGATCAGCAGGTGGCTCTCATTCCCCCGTAAGGTCTCTCCCGTTAGTCGGGAAGACAGTGGGGGACCAAGTAATAGCTAAACTGTCATCCTGAGCGAAGCGAAGGACCTTACCAGAAGGTGAAAGTACGTTCAGGATCAGCAGATGACTCTCATCCCTAGGTAAGGTCTCTCCCGTTAGTCGAGAAGACAGTGTGGACCGGGGCCAAGTGATAAAACAAGCGGTCATCCTGAGCTGGAAAATCCTTAACTTAATCCAAACTCCGCCGCTTTCTCTTTCATAAACGCCAGACTTCCTTTAGCCAGTGTTTCGGCGTCGTACCGGGAAGGCCGCCAGAGGGAGACGGCTTCGGCCATACCGGAAATAGAGGAAGAGAAATTTTCCAGAACCAACGCTCCTGAATAATTAATCTCTGCCAGCCCCCGAAACAGATCATTCCAGTGCACATTTCCTTCACCGAGCATTCCCCGATCGCTCTCGGTCATGTGGACGTGTTTGAGATGAGCACCCGCCGTGACGACGGGTTCGTAAAAACTGGTTTCCTCGATATTCATGTGAAAAGTATCCAGATGCAAGCCCAGATGGGGCGATTGCACCCGATCAATGATTCGTAAGACATCAGAGGCCGACGTACAGACGTAACTTTCGTAACGATTAATGGGCTCGATGGCTACGGTAATTCCTAAACGCCGGGCATACTCCGTCCCTTCGGTCCATACTTCGCAAAGCGTATCCTCTTCGGCGGCGGTTAAGGGTTTTCCCGAAAAAACACCGATGCCGCCGTGCAACACTCCCGCCAGCAAAGTGGCATCCAGAGTCGCGGTATGATCCAGTGCCTTTTTGATTAAACGAAGAGCCTCTTTCGGATGAAAAGGAATATGAGCAAAGCCGGGCAGATTCAGGGAGCAGATTACGTCCAGATTAGCCGACTGTAACTGCCGCTTCACGGTCGGAGCGTCAAATTCCATTGAAGGAGGTAATAATATTTCCAGTGCATCGAAGCCAAAAGCTGCCGATTGCTGAATGGCATAAGCACCCGTTTCGGCCGTCCAGGCGGGTAAGGTCCAGGTAAGTAAGGAAGCTCCGAATTTCATTTTTTAGTTGTTGGTTATTCGTTGATGCTTGTTCGGCTATTTCTTACGGCCAGTGTAGCCGGGCCATGCTACCGTTGCCAGCTTTTTCGCTGGCAGCAACCCAGTAAAGGGCAAAAACCGGACAGGCCGCGAGTTAGCAGATTTATCTGATTCTACTATTTTCCTAAAATACCCACCATTCCGCTCTTACCCCGAAATACGTTCCCCAGCGATGATTAACGGCCTGTTGCAGATACGCTGAATAGGCATGGTCTGAGGCATACTGATTATAGTGAGCAAAGGAACAGATGAGCCGGATATGCGGCCTTGCCCAGGGACTACGCTCTGCCGTGGGGACCAATGTCGGGGCAACGATAAACTTCGTCATCCGGGCGTAAGGGTTATGACCATCCTGCCGCTGGGCATAGTGCAATTCCGTAATCAGATGAAACCAGTTGGTCACATACGTAATGGCCCGCATGCCCATGACCAGATCCTTCTTTGAATTGTAAATGCTGCGTTTGTAATAATCCTGAGCGTAACCCGTTGCCTTTGCTCCTCCTTTACTCTGAATATAAACGCCGTACCCGTTCAGACTGAATTTACTGAAATTGAGAAGAAAATGGTCCACCAGTGTAGCCGAGTAAGCTCCGTCATACCTTTGCGATTCTACATCCGGAGCTCCGAAGGTTCGCCAGGTCTGGGTATTTCCGTTATCTCCGCCATTTGCAACGCCATTTCCATACCGAACTGCTAACTGGTTAAACGAACCTTTCTCTTTCGTCTGGAGATCTGCGGACCATTTCACGCCCCCTACCCAGCCTTTGTCACTGGGGAACCGGATCGCGGTCCGTTGGGAAGAACCAGCCACGTAATGAAACTCGCCCAGCAACTTAACCGTATGCCGGTGCCATCGCCGCAGGGTATGATCCAGCACAAAAATCTCTCGCTGACGGTAGGTTAAATCGTCTTTCCCGGAAATAATATTCACGTAGGAATACGGTAATACGCCAGTCGAAGAGGTATCAATGGCCGCCGGAAAATACATCGAAAAAGCCGTGTTCTTATGCCTGATTCCAAAACCCTGCGTGGAATGATCGTCGAAATAAAAATAATCGCAAATGTGAATGTCGTCGTAACGCATGTAACGGGCACCGGCCCAGGCACTCCACTGACTGCCTACAATATTTCTGACCTCTACAAAAGCTTCCGGTAAGCTGACAACCGTTCCCCCGATGGATCCCGTATTGACATTACCCAGAAAGGTACCTTTACTGGAATAAAAAGCCAGTCGGGCCTGAAAATCAATGTGAGTGCTATCGTTATTGGCATTGACGGCTTTGAAATGAAAGGCGGGTAATAAATCCACGTAATCGCCCTGCTCCAGTCGGCTCCCCAGCGATCCCTGCCCGATCAGGTTCAGTTGTCGTCCCGTGTGCTCCGGTAAGGAAGGCGAAACCCCCGCTCCGATTCGACCCGTGGTCCCCATCGAAAAATTCTTATTGGTAATCACAATCTGAGCATGAACCATGGACCACTCCATCAAAAAACAGAAGAGCCACACACCATATTTTTTCATACTATTGAGAAGCGTTCAGGGGAGTAAAGACAAAGCAGTGGCTACAGGATCGAAAGAATACCCTGTCCATGAGAAACGTATCAATAAAAAATCTTAGAGTTTATATCCTTTCAGGCCGTACCAACTCACGACGACAAAGCCCACCAATGGAATGAGTAGAGCGTTCGTGATTCCTACCTGATCCGAGAGCTTACCCATCAGGGCCGTCAGGACAGCCCCGCCAATAATCGCCATGACCAGAATGGATGAACCCAGTTTGGCCCGTTCGCCCAAACCACTAATGCCCAGCGAAAAAATCGTTGGATACATAATGGACATGAAGAAACTGGTTAAGACCAGTGCCCAGAGTCCAACCGTTCCCGGAAAAAGAATGGCCATTCCTACCAGTACAATCGTTGCTGCTGCATACGTTACGAGTAAGGTGTGATCAGAAATACGTTTGAGTAAGGCCGTGCCCAGAAAACGTCCCGCCGTGAACAGCACCAGTGAGATGATGAGGTAGTTAGCTGCCGTTTTTTCGGAGGTTCCCGGCAGGTTGTGCTGGATGTATCGAATCAGAAAACTCCAGATACAAACCTGGGCACCTACGTAAAAGAATTGCGTAACCACTGCTCCGGAGAAGTGCTTGTTCCGCAGGATGCTTCCAGTCGTCCGATTAGGTTTCGTTTCCGACTCCTCGTCTTTCACGATTGGAAAACGAGTCAACAGAAAAATAATCCCAAACACCGCGACAACGATACCAATAATCAGATAAGGCATTTTTACCGCGGCTGATTCCGAAACATAGTACGCTTTCAGGGCCTCAGGACTGAGCTTAGCCAGGCTCTCAGCCGTATGTTCCACTCCTGAAAAGATAAACTGCTGGCCCAGCACAATGCCCGTGACGCAACCGATGGGATTAAAGGCCTGCACCAGATTCAGGCGAAAACTGGCGGTTTCGGGCGTACCCAGAACGGCTACGTAGGGATTAGCCGCGGTTTCCAGAAAAGCCAGTCCGCTGGCAATGACAAACAGGGCAAACAGAAAAAAAGGATAGGAATTCTGATCGGCCGCCGGAACGAACAGAAAGGCTCCCAGAGCGTACAGCACCAGGCCGATCACAATTCCGGTTTTGTAGCTGTATCGCTTCATGACCAGGGAAGCGGGTAAGGCCAGTACGAAGTAGCCCAGGTAAAAGGCGGACTGCACAAGCCCCGACTGAAAGTCAGACAGCTCAAAAGCTTTCTTAAACTGCTGAATGAGAATATCATTCAGGTTATTAGCCATGCCCCAGAGGAAAAAGAGGCAGGTAATGAGAATCAAAGGGAAAAGGTAACTTGCCCTGGGATTATTGCCGGAGTGGATAACCCTGGTGGTTCCCGCAGGCATATGGACGGTTCCGGTTGCCATGATGTATCAATTGGAATGTAGCGTTCAAGTAATTGAGGTGAGTAATACCGCTTTTTAAAGCGGGGAAGCCAGTAAAGCTTTCTCGTGGAAGGCCTTGAATTCTTCAAGCGTATATTCGGGACAGGCTCCTTTTTTCGTGGTGATGAACGCTCCCATGGCTGCGGCATTAAACATGGCGGTCTCCATACTTCCCCCCCGCACACGTTCCGCCAGATAACCGGCCAGGAACGAATCGCCACTGCCTACCGTATCCTGCACCGTAACGGGCACGGCCGGACAGAAATAGTATTGCTGATGACCATAATACACCGCTCCACGACTGCCTTTCGTCAGGAGCACTTCACTGACTTTGAATCGTTTTTCGAGAAAGGCAATGGCTCCTTCTTCGGTAATGTATTCTTCGCCGAACATTTCCAGGATGGCCCGTAATTCCGCTTTGTTGGTTTTCACCAGATCGGCCTTTCCGAGTAGATATTCCAGTACTTCAGGGGTATAAAAAGGAGGCCGAAGGTTAATGTCGAAAATTTTGAAGGGAGCCACTTCCAGTAATTGATACAGGGCTTTCCGTGAGTCTTCCTGCCGAATAGCCAGGCTGCCGTACACAAAAGCTGCTGAATTGCGGATCAGCTCTTCGTTTGCCGGAGTAGCCTGAATCCAATCCCAGGCTACGTTCTGAATAATGTCATAATGGGCTTCGTTGTCTTCATCAATCCGGGCCAGAACCGTTCCGGTCGGGTGCGTTTCATCCCGCTGGATATCTTCCGTAGGTACTCCCCAGCTCTGAATCAGCTCCAGTAACTCATCTCCCAGGGCATCTTCCCCTACCCGACTGACCATTCGGCTATTCACGCCCTGTTTATGCAGGTGATAGCTCACATTGAAAGGAGCTCCTCCAGCTTTTTGACCCTCAGGAAAAATGTCCCAAAGAATTTCTCCAAAACATACGACAGTCGGCTTATTTGACATTACTTGAGTTGTTTAAACGTTTAAACAATTAGATAAATAAAAAACACCCGAAGGTTACTGGTCAATATGAGATTGTACTAAGGTAGTTTCCAGCACGACGGATTCAGCAGCAGAAGCTGCCTCATTCATTTGCTGGAATACTAATTCTACGGCCTTTTTACCCATTTCTTTCAAAGGCTGACGGATAAAAGGCAAGGGATTGGGGTAAAAATCGAAGACTTCCGTTTCATCAAAAAACAAGGCAGACATCTTCACCGGAACTGGAATCTGTTGATTCATCAGGTAACGCATTCCTACAATTCCCAGTTTGTTACTGGTAAAATAAAGGGCATCTACGTCCTGTTTCAGCATGGATTGAATGGCTGCCGGCACCTCCTGCTCAATCTGGTTTTCGTTGATTAAATGAGTGATGTACGCCGCAGCTTTGCTTTGCGTGATACCATCCTGAGCCCCCCGCATCCGTTCGTTGAGGTGATGCAGGCCCGTATCAAACACCAGAATGCCAATCTTTTTCCGCCCTTCGCTGATGAAATGAGTCATCGCATCAAATGAAGCCTGGTAGTTATTGACCCTCACGCTGCTTACCGGCAGCTCCGGGAAATACCGGTCAATAAGCACCAGTGGAATTTTTCGAGTCTGTAGAGCCTTGATGAGTTCTTCTGACCCGTCGGGAGCTGCCAGGATCAGCCCATCTACCTGACGGTTGAGTAACTGATCAATCAATCGTTCGAAGCGGGGCTTACTTTCATCTGAGCTTCCGATGATCAGAGCGTATCCTGCCCGATCGGCTTCATCACTGATGATCCGGGCCAGTTGGGAAGAAAAGGTATTGGCAATATCCGCCGCAATGAACCCCAGGCTAAAGGTCTTTTTTAACTTTAAACTCTGAGCCAGAAAATTGGGTCGATAGTTGAGTTCTTCAACTGCATCCCGTATTCGCTGAGCCGTGTCTTTATTGATCCGATCCGTTTTCTGACCATTGAGGACATAGGAAACCATAGCGATTGAAACGCCCGCTTTTTCAGCCACATCGCGTAACAAAACTTTTTTCATGGAAAACCTATTCTGTACTTTTTTGCGTAAAAGTAAGATAGTTTAAAGGTTTAAACAAATGCTTTTCTAAATAAAGTGATATTTTTAATAAAGTATTAAGGAAGTTTCGTTTTTCTGGCCCATCAGCTTCGGGTATGATGCCGTCTGCAGGAGCCTCCTGCCTTTAAAAAGTATTACCTTTGCTGCTGAATTATTTTCCGGTAAATCTGGTTGCCGGATTTCTACTATCCATTAACTAATCGCAGGGCTTTGAACCCTGGCCGATTCGCATGAGCAAACACGGACGTATTTTAGTCGCCATGAGTGGTGGCATTGATTCTTCACTGGCAGCGGTTCTGCTGCACGAACAGGGCTACGAAGTCATCGGAATGACGATGAAAACCTGGGACTACGCCAGTTCCGGGGGTACCAAGAAAGAAACGGGATGCTGTAGTCTCGACAGTATTAACGACGCCCGGAACGTAGCCGTCCAACTGGGCTTTCCGCATTACATTCTGGATATCCGTAACGAGTTTGGAGATTACGTGATCGATCACTTTACGGGTGAATACCTCGAAGGTCGTACGCCTAACCCCTGCGTACTCTGCAATACGCACATCAAGTGGGATGCCCTGCTTCGCCGGGCGGACAAGCTGGATTGCGAATTTATAGCGACGGGTCATTACGCGAATCTGCGGGAAGAAATTGGTGGTCTTTCCCAGGGTCGTCACGTGGTTTCGAAGGGGCTGGATACCTGGAAAGATCAGAGTTATGTACTCTGGGGCGTTTCTCAGGAAAGCCTTTCACGGACCAAACTTCCGCTGGGTAATTTCCGCAAGAGTGAAATCCGGGAAATGGCGAAAGAACGCGGGTTCTTTGAATTAGCCACGAAAGCCGAGAGTTACGAAATCTGTTTTGTGCCCGATAATGATTACCGGGGTTTCCTGAAACGCCGCATTCCTACGCTGGAAGCGGAAGTAGCCGGGGGTAATTTCATTGACCAGGAAGGAAAGGTATTAGGGAAACACGAAGGGTATCCCTTCTATACCATTGGTCAGCGGAAAGGCCTGGGCATTGCCCTGGGGTATCCCGCTTTTGTTACCGAAATCAAAAAAGATACCAACGAAGTCGTGCTGGGCCGTGACCGTGACCTGGAACGCACGGGTATGATCGTCAGTCAGCTGAACCTTCAGAAATACGCGGAGATTGCTCAACCGATGGAAACCGTCACGAAAATTCGTTACAAACACGAAGGAACGCCAGCGTTAATCACGCAAACGGGTAACCAGATGGAGGTAAGCTTCCACGAACCCGTAACGGGCTTAGCTCCCGGTCAGGCCGCCGTATTTTACGAAGGCGACGACGTCATTGGCGGAGGCTGGATCACGAAAGCCCTTAAATGAGTTTAGGGTTTTGAGTTCTGGGTTTTGAGTTTAATATCCGAAATATTTAAAAGCAGGAAGGCCGTTAGCATCTCTAATGGCCTTCTTTGTGAAATACACTGCTCAACTCAAAACCCTAAACTCAAAACTCTAATATCTTTCCACTTCCCACTCGGCCATGCCTCCGTTAAATTTTATATTGATTTTCTTGGAAGCTGAGTGATAATTTGAGGTTTCGTAATGGTCGCCATTCATGGTGAAACCATTGAATTTTTTGTCAGTCAGGGCTCCGTTGGTAGTAATGCGGCACCCTACACCTTCAGGAACCAGAATCTTGACACTGGCTAATCCGGCGTTTACGTCGATATCCGCCAGATCCACCTTGTCACCCAGTTTTAGATCCATTTCAGCCGCTCCGGTTTTGAGGCGTACTTTCTGAACTTTAAAAGGCGTCAGATCAAAATCTACTTTCCCGGCCCCCACCTGCATATCCAGATCCCATACGGGTTTAGGATTCAGCCGAACGGCCACGTCATTGTGCATGTGCTCTTTCATTTTCCACTTCCCCTTTCCCTTCATATTCAGCACCACTTCGTTGGAGCCATTACCGCTGATACTTTTCAGGGAAAGATTTCCGAAATCCAGATCCCCGTCAGCCTCCACCAGTTCTTTCTCGGTCGTTCCCATGGTGAACTCTGCCGCTCCCCCTTCCAGTCGAAAGGTGGCTGATTCTACACTATCGGTCATGGGTTCAGCAAGGTATTGCTTGCCTCCGCCATACGACTGTACTTTCCCTTCCTGATCTTCGTCATCCGCATCGTCTGTTTCATCGTCATTCCAGGATCCTTCTATGTCGATATTATCCCTTACTTTATCCCGCACTTTCATGGCCACGAAGGCCGGAATAGCAATGCCTATGAGAATAAGAGTGATGACCGTTACGCTCCGATTTGACTTTCCCCAAATCATGTTTACCCCCAGCACTACAAACAGCAAAGGCCAGAAACGGAACACTTCCCTAAAGTGAAAGTCAAACCAATCGAGGTTTCTACCCAGAAACAGAAATCCCAGCAGGACTAAAATGAGTCCCAGTACCAGATTTTTTGAGTTCATATCGGATGAGCACAAAGGTGCGGTTAATTAATTACGGATGGATTACAGAGGATGTTGCGGAGGTTCGGGTGCCTGAGGCGTTTCAGGCGTGGGGGGCGTATAAGACAACCCCGATGTTCCGGGAGTGGGCGGCGTATACGTCATTTGCGGGTCCTCCGGAAAATGATTGTTGGCCACGGGCGGTTGATACGACGACTGGGGTTTCTCCCGCACCAGCATCCAGACGCCCCAGAGAATCAGAAAAACGGGCCAGTAACGCCAGAACGAAGACCAGTTGAAATCATAAAAGCCCAGCTCATCGCCCAGCTTAATCAGGCCAAACGCAATAAAAGCCACACCTACTAGCACTCGGGAGGGTTTCATATCGGTACTGTTTTGGTTCATGTAAAAAGGATGGGTTCATTCCGCTGGAGAGAACAGGGCCATTCGCTTTGTCCCCCGTTTTCTCCCGCTGAAGATAAAAATTATTGAGTTATTTTCTCACGAATCTGATCCTTAAAGACGATGCCCAAACCAACGATGATGAAGAGCACAGGCCAGAATTTATGCCAGCTAAACCACCAGGTAAATTCATCGAGCAGGAAAATACTACCGAACAGAATGGCTGCGATACCCCAGGCCCGGCTGTTGGCAGGCTGTTGAGGCTGCTGGGTTGCCGTGTATTCGGTAGCGTACGCACCGTCCAGTCGTTTCGGTAAGGCAATCCAGAGAATAATATAGGCAATGATGAAGGGAGCATGAGTGAAGATGGTGCCTAATACGAACACGACCCGCACCAGGGCTACGTCGATGTTCAGGTAGGCGGCCAGTCCGGCGGCGACTCCACCAATCATTTTTTGCGAGGGAATACGTTCTAAACGGTTCATGGCTATAGGGTTTATGAGAGTGAATATCGATGGAAGAAGCCGTATTGCTTCGTTGTTGCTGATTCAAAATTCGGCAGGATTTCGAACCTAATGAAACCATTTGGGGCAGATGGTCAAAGGAAATGGATCAACGGACTATTTTATGGATAGAACTAGGCAATACACAGTACCAGCTTGTGAAACTTTACTAACCGAAGAATCAATTCCCTGATTTCCGCTTTCAGCACCCTTTCAAGGACCTCTTTAACTTCTGAATGGTGCTGAACTGCCTACCCATGGCCAATTTTTTTTACCAGACGAAACATATCGTTTTATTCTATATGCCCAATATCGCTCTTATCACCGGGGCCAACTCCGGTTTGGGTCTGTCCACGGCTCAGGCACTGGCCCGAAAAGGATTTCATCTGCTTTTCCTGGTTCGTTCCCGCGAAAAAGGAGAAGCCGCTCGTCAGCAGATTTTAGAAAAAACACCACAGGCAAGGGTTGATCTGTTCTTCGCTGACCTGACCGATCTGGCCTCCATCAGACAAGCTTCCCGGCAGATTCACGAAAAGTATGATCGGCTGGATTGCCTGATCAATAACGCTGGCTATGCACCAGCTAGCATTGAATTCACGCGGGAAGGGTACGAAAAGAGTTTCGTTGCCAATCATCTGGGGCATTTTTTATTGACATTCGAGCTACTGGATCTGCTCAAAGCTGCGGAAAAGGGTCGCGTCATTACCCTGTCTTCCACCGCTCACGCTCTGGGTAAAAGTCGCCGTTTTTTTCTTAAAAATAATTCCAGTATGAGTATCTGGTCGGCTTACGGTGATGGAAAACTGGCAAATCTGCTCTTTACCCGGGAGCTGGCCAAAAGACTGGCGGGCACGAATGTTTCGGCTTATGCCGTTCACCCCGGTGTAGTTGATACGCAGTTTGGACGAAACTTTACCGACTGGTGGAAATATGGATTTGGTCTCTTCCGCCCTTTCATGATCACGACTGAAGAAGGAGCTCAAACCTCCATCTACCTGGCTACGGCTTCCTTACCCGACTCGTATAACGGAGGATATTTCTCAAAATCTAAGCCTGCCCGTATTCTCAATTCGGACGTCAATGACTTTAATGCTCAATTACTTTGGAAACGTAGCGAAGAAGCCATTGGCGAACGATGGAAGCCCTAAATAGCCTTAGTCTCAATAAAATCAATACTAATTCTGCTGCCTATTTTAGTAGAGGCTTCACCAAATAAAATGCTAATTACTCAGTGACATTTTCGATCTTCCTGATTCTACCTTGTATGAATTAGATGATACGATAATCACGTATCCAATCCCGGTATTCTCTAGTTTCTGTATCTGTAATCCCGGTACCCAGGAGTGCTATGCCGATGCTTTTTATTGAGAAAAGTGCTTTCCTGCTAAGGGACAGGTCATCAGGCAAATCCTTGACATCAGCCAATTTTATACACTACTGAATGTACTCCATAGAGAATATAAACTGTATGGAATAGTCATTAAGCATTCACTGATACAGTAAACTCTGGTCAAACTAGTTCTGAGTAAGGTAAATTAGTTCAAAGCTCTCATTACTTCCATCGGAACCAGCCTTAACTAATTTAAATCAGTTTACATTGAAGATGATTCAGAGCCATTACCCTGTAATGGTCCAGATTCAGATTTACAACATGGGAAGCATCCGAACTCTGGTCCCATTCTTTGACTTTCAGGCTTAAGAAGAAGTAAGGATTTTTCTCGTAAGTTTTTGCTTCTTTCTCTGACATTTGATTAAAAGAAGAAGGCGAGAACGAAGCTAAAGGCGTGTACAGTTCAGGAAACTTCCAGGATAGATACCGATCAGCTTCGGTTTGCATAATAACGACCTGAACAATTTTTTCTGAAAATCCATTGGCTCGTAAATAGTCTGAACCAACCTGACCATACGTGCGTGTACCGGGCGTGGGCTGACCGGGTAAGAGATAGCCAATGTCGTGAAAAAAAGCAGCCAGAATAACTTCATCATCATACCCTTCTTCTTCCGCCAGCTGAGCTACCTGTACGGAATGTTCCAACACGTTCTTTTTATGGTCAGTACTATCGCCAAAGGATTCGTATAGGCCCAGAATGGCATCCACCGTAGCCTGCATTTCAAAGTCTTTCATCAGTAGAAGTAATTACATAAATGACTGTTACTGAATCCTTTCCGACTTTATATATAAAAAGCGGCAGGACAAAGTTCTGCCGCTTTAGTATCGTTTCATTCACTTAACCATATTAAACAAGAAGCCGGGTCAGATAATCAGCTTAATAACAGTGGCAAATTACACTCCCAAGGTTACCTCAATTTTAAGCGGCTGTAAACAAATTGATAGTTAGTACTTTATTCAGGGCTGATTATTCTTTTTAAACCTGGTATCAGACTTTTTCATTGAAAAAATAAATGCTCAGCACTAAAGCTCCTTCGTCTTTGGAATTACGGGGCTTATGCGGCACCCGTCCATCAAAGAACAAAGAATCTCCTTCATTGAGCAGATGAATTTCTTCACCCACTTTATATTCAACCTGTCCTTTAATAACGTATTTAAATTCAAAAGCCTCCGTTGTTATTACATTCTCGGATTCAGCATTGGCTAATAGTTCAAAAAGAACCAGATCTATGGTTAATCCTGATATATTTTTCGTTAAAATTCGCTTATAAATAAAATTCTGATTATCTTCTTTATAGAAAGCCTGATATTCACTTTTACGACGAATAATTAGCTTACCATTAGCCGAATTTTTAGCAATTTCATCAAAGAAAACATTAAGATCTAATCCAAGGGATCTAATTAAATTAATGAGTACGAGCAGAGAAGGAATCGTACGATTATTCTCAATTTGTGAAATTAACGCTTTACTTACTTCTGCTCTATTAGCAAGCTCCTGGAGAGTTATACCCTGGCTTTTCCTTTTATCTTTGAGTTGACTACTGATTTGTATTAAAACGTCCTCATTCATAAGATTTTAAAAAATAAATTGATTGGCGATGTTATTGAATAGAAAAAGGATTGACAAAACTAACGGATGGAACGGGCGGTAATTCCAGGAAAAATTTCAGAAAATTCCCTATAATATTTCGGTCATCACACATTTGAATGATTTAACTAAAGGGATAATTCTCTTTCCTGGAAAATCAAAAAATGGATGGTATAAAATAAAAATTTAACGGCGGCTTTTTCTTTCTGCAAAGCAGGGAATCGATCGAATAATAGTCCGTTAAAAAAACGTAAACCAGATAGAGTCCTGAACCGACCAGCATCATCCTGAGCATGAGTGATGGAAATTCGTTTTGGAAAAGACAGAAAGCCACGCCGATAATTAAGGTACCTGAGCTAATAATGAAAAGATTCATTCCAAAGGTAGCTTTAGTACTGTTAATCAGAGTCATACCTTTAGGTAGCAAATCCCCCAGCCTGGCTGTACGGACATTACGGATCGCTGAAACCTGCTGTACCTGATGACCAGCTTCGCTCCCTGTTTCAGGATTGAAGCTCTGCCGGGTACAACCGGACAGGTAATTACTAAGGCCCCTCAGAAGTCCGGAAACCCATACATGAATGAACGTATTGAAACCTCTGGCGACTGTGCAGAACCTTGACTTACAGGCTACTTCGGTTTTCGGGTTGGGAAGTAGAACTATCGGCAAAGGCCCGCTAAACCAACGCAGTAAAGGCATAAGAAGCGTTTTCAGCAGAGCAGTGCTCCATGCCGGAGTCCTGTTCAAGGGTAATGACCGGAATTCTGTGAAAGGTAATACTTCTATCCCGGCAGGGAAGCTCAGTCCCCTGCTAGAACCAGGGGCAGCCCTGCGACGCTCGCCCACCAATTCAACCAGCACACCCGTAGCTACACTGAAGCATAACGCATTTAAAAAAAACAAACCCTTAAGAGGCGAAGCAATAAATCCCGGTGCGAGCAAATTTTTTGCAGCTCCCCCTACGTCCGTCAAAAGGCTCGGGAAACCCATTTGAGGTTGAGGTCCGGAGGTACCATTTATTACCATTTCTTTCGCTGCTCCTCCCCCTAAAACCGGGGATAGAATCAGAGCTGTTTTATACGCAATCCTCTCCCCTTGCAGGCTCCTGAATATGACTGAAACAAATGGCTTTCTAAAAGCAAACACGGCTTCATGGATTGCGAAGGCAGCCCAGGTTAACCAAAGAGTGAAAGTAGTAGAATGATTAAATTGACGAGTCCCTAAAGTCGTCTTGAAGTTCATACTAGAAGCCTCAGAAATCAAAAACCTAAGCGTTCCTTTAGGCAATGATCTTTATAGTTTTAAGTTAACAAAGACTTGATTTAATAAATCATGGCTGGATAATGAATTAAAAAGCTGGACGGGCTTTTCAAAAATAATACTTACGACTAAAATTCATACATAAAAACCTGAATTTATCTCATAAACCAGCTCATTAGTAACAAAACCTGATCTTTTAGTTAACTCATACTATAATTCCGAATTTTTACTTCCTGAGTTCTATTTAGAAAACCGAATGGCACTGACCGGTTTCATTCGGGCAATGATAAAGGTGGGCAAAATCAGGACTAACGTTACCAGTAAAAGAATAGCAATATTAAGGCCTAAAGTGATGGGCCAATTGATTTCAATGGGAACGTAACTCATGTAATAGTTTTCAGGATCGAGTGGGAATAACCGATACTTTTTCTGCACTAAACACAGGCCTATGCCAACCGCATTACCAATCAATAACCCTTTCAAAATCATTGAAATACCCTGCCACAGGAATATTTTACGGATCTGCCAGTTGGAGCTCCCCAGAGCTTTCAGCAGTCCAATCATGGGGATGCGTTCCATGATAAGTACCAGTAAAACAGAGACCATATTGAAACTGGCGACAAACAGAATCAGGGTTAAAAATACCGTCAGGTTGCGATCCAGCAGGCTTAGCCAGTCGAATAAGGGCAGATACTCATCAATGACGGTACGTAGATCCTGCTCCGGTTCGAGCACTTTCACAATCTGAGCTTCTGCTTCCTGAATACGTTTAAAATCTTTTACAAAAATCTCGTAACCACCTACGGTGTCAGGCCCCCATCCGTTCAGTTTCTGTACGAGCCTTAAATCTCCCAGTATCAGCTGTTTGTCTAATTCCTCCAGACCGGTTTCGTAGATGCCGGTTACTTTTAGTTTTCGGGGCCGGGGCGGATTCTGAATGAAGTAAATTACCACTCCATCCCCCGTTTTCAGCTGTAACTGGTTGGCAATGCTCCGACTGATGATTACCTGTTTGGAATCAGAACTATCACTTTTAAAATCCGGAAGTTTGCCTTCTACGAGATTTTGCTGAAAGATATTCCAGTCAAAATCATTGCCTACTCCTTTAAAGAGAACCCCCTGAAGGTTATCCGGGGTCTTCAGAATCCCCGCTTTATGGGCCACCATCTGCAAGTGACGAACCAGGGGGAGATGGCGGTAACTTTCGCTGAGTTTCGATGATCTGGGCAGAGCCGTTTCTTCGTAAGACTGATTTAAGGTATAACGGGTTACCTTCAGGTGAGCTGACAGACTAAATAGTTTCTCCTGAATGGTGCCTTTAAACCCAAACAGGACCGAAAAGGCCAGAATCATAACCGCCAGACCAATGGCAATACTGGCAATTCCGATGCGGGTCACCGTAGAAGAGAACAGGCGTTGTTCGGTGCGGCGACGTAGGCGGGCAGCGATAAAACGAGGAAAATTCAAGGGAACTTTATAGTTATCAGTCTTCAGTTTGTAGTTTTCAGTTGGCTATTTACAATCTTCTATTGGTGAAAAGGATTCCACCGAAAACTGAAAACCATCAACTATAAACTCTTCTAAGCCTGTTTATTTTAGTACATACTGAATCCGCAAAAGTAGCAGTTTCAGTGCTTTTACAAATTTAGCGTTGGTTTTTCGGTTCTTTCACCCGAAATTTGCACATGGTTTCGCTTCGCATGTCCTGCCTGCTGGCTATTTTTTCGATCTTTACCATGGGTTGGCACTCTTTTGCCCAACCTTCTTCCAGGCCTACGCTCGGTATTGAGCGTACTGCCGAGTACCTGCCCCTGCTTCGGGGTAAGAACGTCGGACTCGTCGTCAATCATACGTCCACATTTCCTAATCAAACGCATTTAGCGGATTCTTTGTTGGCCCTGGGCATCCGAATCAAAACGATCTTTGGCCCTGAACATGGCTTCCGTGGCAAAGCCGACGCCGGTGAAAAGGTTTCCAGTTCGGTAGATGCCAAAACCGGAATTCCGGTCGTTTCGCTGTACGGAGCTAACCACAAACCGTCCGCGGAACAAATCAGGGATATAGACGTTTTGTTATTTGACATTCAGGACGTTGGAGCCCGTTTTTATACCTATACCTCTACCATGCATTACATCATGGAAGCGGCAGCGGAACAAGGTAAAACCGTTTTGATTCTGGACCGTCCCAATCCTATGGGTCATGTCGTAGATGGCCCCGTCCTGGACCGCAGGTTTGCGTCCTTCGTGGGCTTAAATCCCGTTCCGGTGGTACACGGGTGCACGGTTGCTGAATTAGCCCGGATGATTAACGAAGAAGGCTGGCTGAAAAACGGCGTCCGGTGCTCCCTGAAAACGGTTTCCTGCCTGAACTATACGCATCAGACGCCTTATCGTTTACCGATTCCCCCATCTCCCAATCTGCCCAATCAGCAAAGTATTCTGCTCTATCCTTCGATCTGTCTGTTTGAAGGAACAGAAATCAGCGTCGGTCGCGGGACGGATATGCAATTTCAGGTGATTGGCGGAACGTCTCCTTCTTACGGCCAATACGAATTTACTCCAATCGACAAGCCCGGAGCCATGAACCCTCCCAATGAAGGTAGGGCGTGCTACGGTCTTGATTTACGTAAAGTAAATGCTTATACAGAAGGCTTTACCCTGAAATATCTGCTGGATTTCTATTCGAAAGCTCCGGATAAGAGCAAATTCGTCAATCGTACGAAAGCGTTTGATCAGCTGGCCGGGTCGGATCAGCTTCGCAAACAGATGCAGCAAGGAAAAACGGAAGCCCAGATCCGTAAAAGTTGGGAACCGGCTTTAAGTCATTACAAAGCCTTACGTAAAAAGTACTTACTCTACCCTTTATAAAGGTTTGATTACGTTAGAATAGTTTAACGTTTGATTATAGGTCAACTTCTAACTCTATCTAACCTTTCAAACTTGAAACTTTTTTTATCCAGATTACTTACTGACCAATTGTCGGTACTCACATGACTGAAAAAATTCTCATTCTTGACTTTGGTTCGCAGTATACGCAGCTGATTGCCCGTCGCGTTCGCGAACTTAACGTGTACTGTGAAATTCATCCGTATAATCACTTCCCTGAACTGGACGCTACCGTCAAAGGGGTGATCCTTTCAGGTAGCCCCTGCTCGGTTCGGGATGAAGACGCTCCCAAACCGGATCTGATGCAATTCCGTGGACAATTACCTTTACTGGGCGTTTGTTACGGAGCTCAGTTACTGGCTCAGAGCTCGGGTGGAGAAGTAGCTCCTTCCAAAATCCGGGAATACGGTCGGGCCATGCTGCATTCGGACGACCAGAATCGTTCTATTCTGCTGCAAAACCTGACGCCTGAGTCACAGGTATGGATGTCCCACGGCGATACTATCGTTAGCATTCCGGACCACTTTAAAATCATCGGCTCTACGGAATCCGTTCGCGTGGCTGCGTTCAAAATCGACGGTGAAGACACTTACGGTATCCAGTTCCACCCCGAAGTGACGCATTCGCTGGAAGGAAAAGAAGTACTCAAAAACTTCCTGGTGGATGTATGCGGATGCAAGCAGGAATGGACGCCCGCTAACTTCGTCGAAGAAGTAGTGGACCAGCTGAAGGAAAAATTAGGGAGCGATAAAGTCGTAATGGCCTTATCGGGTGGCGTCGACTCTACGGTAGCAGCCATGCTCGTTCACCGGGCCATCGGACCTAACTTATATTGTATCTTCGTAGATAACGGTCTGCTTCGTAAAGACGAATTTGAACAGGTACTTCATTCGTATGAAGACATGGGCCTGAACATCAAGGGCGTGCAGGCGAAAGATCAGTTCTATGCCGCTCTGGAAGGACTATCTGACCCAGAAGCTAAACGGAAGGCCATTGGTCGCACATTCATTGAAGTTTTCGATCAGGAGGCTCACCTGCTGACGGACGTAAGCTGGTTAGGCCAGGGTACGATTTATCCTGACGTAATTGAATCCGTTTCGGTGAAAGGCCCTTCGGCCACGATTAAATCTCACCACAACGTGGGTGGTTTACCGGACTTCATGAAGTTACAGATCGTTGAACCCCTGCGTACCTTATTCAAAGATGAAGTGCGTCGCGTGGGTCGTGAGCTGGGCATTACTCAGAACATTCTGGGCCGTCACCCCTTCCCCGGTCCTGGGTTAGCCATTCGGATCCTGGGTGATATTACCGAAGAGAAAGTAAGAATTACCCAGGAAGTAGACGCCATTTTCATCAACAAGCTGAAAGAAAAGGGCCTTTACGATCAGGTTTGGCAGGCCGGTGCTATTCTGCTGCCCGTTCAGTCCGTGGGTGTTATGGGCGATGAGCGTACCTACGAACGCGTGGTAGCTCTTCGGGCGGTAGCCTCCGTGGATGGTATGACGGCAGACTGGGTACACTTACCATATGAATTTCTGGCTGAGGTTTCCAACGACATTATTAACCGCGTGAAAGGGGTTAACCGCGTCGTTTACGATATTTCTTCGAAGCCACCCGCTACGATTGAATGGGAATAATTCGATTCCTTACCTGAGGGTAATCGTTTATCGAAATCATTCTCCTATATTTATTCATGAAAAGTTTGAAAGAGGTAGAGCTTCTGCTTCTTTCAAACTTTTTAACGTTACAGTCATTCCTTTTGTATCTAACCCATCCTCCGATTCCTGATGGACTTCCCGTCTGTCGGCCAGTACCTTCTGCTTTGGTATGAAAAAATTAGTTGTCCTTGCTCTGGCCTCCCTGGCTTTGTGGGCCTGTAATCCTTCCAGAAACGATCCTCAATCAGCCGGGTACGAATATTTTCCTCTGGAAAAGGGAAACTACGTTATTTATGACGTAAGAACTACACAGTACGCAATTGCTCAGGATTCGTCCGTGAGTCGTTACCAGATTAAAGAAGTAGTTGCCGATTCTTTTCCTTCCCTGGATGGTCAGGCTTCCTTCCGAATCGAGCGGCTCCGCAGGAATTCTGAATCGCAGGCCTGGAGCATCGATTCAGTGTGGACAGCCCGGCGTAGTGCAGACAAGGCCATTCGGACGGAAAATAACATTGCTTACGTCAAGCTGGTTTTCCCGACTTACCTCGATCAGCGTTGGAATGGTAACCAGCTGAATGGTCTGGAAGCAAAGGAATATCGGATTACTCAGGTGAATGAACCCCTATCGGTGGAAACTAACAATTTTCCGGAGACTGTTACCGTTTTGCAGGAGTCTAAATCTACCGAAATTGATTTAGTGAACCGGCAGGAAACGTATGCGAAGGGAGTTGGGCTCATCCGGCGGGAACGAACGGAGCTTTATTACTGTCAGAATGCGGACTGTTTTGGTCAAAAGAAAATTGAGTTTGGTACTCGCTATATCCAGCAAATTTCAAGTTATGGTAAAGAATAATTTTCCTTGGTTCCGGGCTTCTCTTGCTGCCGTACTGGTTCTGGCAGGTACTTTTCTTTCCGCAGAAGCTCAGACCACGGCCAAATACCTTATTCTTTTTAAGGATAAAACGAACTCTCCTTACGACGTGAACCGTCCGCAGGAGTTTTTATCCAAGCGTTCCATTGAACGTCGCTTCAAACAAAACATTGTCATTTCTCCACAGGATCTTCCTCCTAACCCGGCTTATATTCAGGCCGTTCGGGAGAAAGGAGCCAAAATCTGGTATAAAACCCGCTGGGCAAACGGCGTGCTGGCGGAGTGTACGCCCCAGCAACTGGAAGACATTAAAACACTGGCCTTCGTGGCTGGAAATGACGGCAACGTTCCCCTGAGTGCCGTACCGGTAGGCTCGTCCGGTAAAAGTGGAAGCAAAGCATTCGGTGACATCAAGCCGCTGGATCTTCCTCCCGTGTCTGGAAAGGCAGAACCGCTCAACTATGGATACTCCCAGACCCAAATTGGGCAGATGCGGGTAGACTCCATGCACGCTCGTGGTTTCCGCGGGGAAGGAATGCAGGTAGCCATTATTGATAACGGATTTTTGAGCGTAAATACGCAGGCGGCTTTCAAACACCTGTTCGACGAAAATCGGATCATTGGTACTTACGATTTCGTAGCGAACAATACCAATGTCTACGATCAGGGAACGCACGGGAATAATGTGCTTTCGCTCATGGCCGCTTACCTACCCGGCCAATTGATCGGAACGGCTTATAAAGCATCTTATTTATTACTACATAGCGAAGACAATTCCGGCGAAAAGCGTCAGGAAGAAGCCTTCTGGCTGGCCGCCGCTGAATACGCAGACAGCGTAGGGGTCGACGTTATTAACTCTTCGCTGGGCTATTCGACGTTTGATAACCCCGCCACCAATTATACGTACCAGGATTTGAACGGGAAAAAAGCCCTTTCTTCGCGGGCGGCCAAATGGGCGGCCCAGACGGGGATGCTGGTGGTCGTAGCCGCAGGAAATGAAGGCAGTGACGCCTGGCGTTACATCACCGTTCCGGCCGATGCTGATTCGATCATTGCCGTGGGAGCCGTTGACTCGCGGATGGCCCGGGCCAGTTTCAGTTCCGTTGGACCGACATCCGATGGCCGTATTAAACCCGATCTGTCGGCTCTGGGGTCCGGTAACGTGATCAACAATGCCATGAACGGACAGCTGGCTTCGGGGAGTGGTACCTCCTTTGCTTCACCCCTGCTGGCGGGTATGGCTACGAGTTTCTGGCAGGCTTACCCTTATTTGACGAATATGGAAATCATCACCATGCTCAAGCGTTCGGCCAGTCAGAACGATGCCCCTGATAGCTTTCTGGGTTTCGGCGTTCCCAATTACCTGAAGGCGGCTCAGGCCGTTCAGTCGTATCGGCAGGGACCGGGCGTGCGGATTCTTCCGAACCCCAGCACGGGCTCCAGGAATCCGGTTGTTGAACTACCCTTCAACGATCAGAATAATACTTACGCCGTAACCCTGCTTGATTCCGCAGGTCATATTTTCTGGGAAGGACAGGCCTCCGGCCGCCGTTCTGAACTGGCTATCGGTTCCTTACCCGTTCCTTCCGGATTATACCTGATACGTTTCTCCAGAGAAGCCGAAAATTATACGGCCCGCTGGATGAAGTGGTGATCACCAAATACTTTCCAGGAAAAAGCACTTCAGCACCAATGGTCTGAAGTGCTTTTTCTTTTAATAGCCAAATCTAATTGGGTTGATTATTCATTTTTCAACGAATGAATTGAACTCATTAGAGAAGCCTGGTTTTTGGTCGTAACATTTTCGGGGACAGTCGAGTACTTCGTCGTACTTACCCGGCTTTGCCTTATATTCAATGCTTCGAAATCGCTTCATTCATCACTATGAGAAATCTTTTACTCCTGCCACTGCTGGTTTTAACCACGCTGGCGTACGGTCAAAAGAAAGGCAAAAAAGCACCTGCCCCCCCTATTCCTAAACAAGCCCTGACGCACAATGTCTACGACGGCTGGAAATCCATTACCTACCGTAACCTGACCAACAACGGCGAGTGGGCCGTTTACACGGCTAATCCCCAGGAAGGCGATGGAGCCGCTGTTTTTTATGGTCTGAAAAAGAACAAAATTGATTCCGTTCACCGGGCCGCTGACATTCAGTTGAGCTTTGATTCGGACATTGCCGTTTTCAAGATCAAGCCCCAACTGGCGGTCGTTCGCGAGGCGAAGAAGAAAAAGAAAAAACGTGAGGATATGCCCAAGGATTCTCTCGGCATCTACACCTTCGCGACGGGTCAGGTTACTAAAATCCCCCGGGTTAGCTCGTTCCAGTTACCCGAAAAGTCAGGTGGTTTTTTAGCCTATCAGCTCGAAACCCCTGCCATTAAACGGGATACTACCGCCCGCCGCGGTGCTGGTCGGAAACCGGCGAAAAAAGAATCCGAAGAAAATGGCTATCAGGTGGTCCTGAAAAACCTGAAAACGGGAACTCAAAGCTCCTACGGTTTTGTAACCGACTACGAATTCAGCAAAAATGGCAAACGCTTTGCCTACGTCACCACGGGTAATGACAGCACGGTGAAAACACCCGCCGTTTATGTGGTTGATCTGGCGAATGGTTCCGCTCAGAAAGTGTACGAAGGCAAGGGTAAAACCAAAAAGCTGACCTTCGACGAAGCCGGTGATCAGCTGGCTTTTGTGACGGATCCGGATACCAATGCCAAATCGCTGGTTCATTACTACAAATTGTATTACTGGAAATCCGGTGAATCGCTGGCCCGTAAAGTAGCCGATGAGCAAAATCAGCCCGGCATGAAAGGCTGGCTGGTGAGCGGTGACGCTCCGCTGGCTTTCGCTAAAAATGGCTCGAAACTGTTCTTCGGAACGGCTCCCAAACCCGCCACGGCCGATACGACCTTATTACCCGAAGAAGTGGTCAGCGTAGAAGTCTGGGGTCCTAAAGACAATACCCTCCAGCCCCAGCAGAAGGTAACGGCCGAGCGTGACAAGCGTCGGGCCTATACCGCCGTTTTTACCCCTGCGGATGGCAAACTGGTACAGCTAGCGGGCCTGGACATGACTCAGATCCTGCCCGTTGCCGAAGGTAACCCGGATTATACGGTTGGACTTTCAGATAACAAATTCTCACACGAACACTGGGACTGGAACAGCCGGAACGATGCCTACGTTGTATCCACCAGAGACGGTTCTAAAAAACTGATCGGTGAAGGCATTCGGGGGAACATCCGGATTTCTCCGGAAGGAAAATATGCGTATTGGTTCTCGCTCTCGGATACGGCCTGGTATGCCTATTCCTTTGCTAACGCGAAGACCATTCAGTTAACCAAAGACCGCAAATTTGCCGACGAAGACGATGACCATCCCGATTTCCCCCGTGGCTACGGCTCAACGGGCTGGACGAAAGGCGATGAAGTGCTGTACCTCTACGATAAATTTGACGTCTGGACGGTTAATCCTGCCAATCCCTCCAGTCTGAGCCGGATTACGAAAGGCCGTGAAGAAAAGAAAACGTACCGTTTCATCAATCTGGATCGCGAAGACCGGGGCGTCGTGGATTTGAGCAAGCCTCAGCTGGTGCATCTCTTTAACCACATGACGAAAGGCAGTGGATATGCCCAGTGGAACAACAATACGATGACGGTTCTGCATCAGGGTGATTTTGCGGCTTCGCCCATGGTGACAAAAGCCAAAAACACAGATGAGATTCTGTTTACGAAAACGACCTTCCGCGATTATCCGGACTTATTAGCAACGGATTTATCGTTCAAAACCATTCGTAAAATCTCGAATCTAGGCGATCAGACCAAGCCTTACCGCTGGGGAACGGTGGAAATGGTTTCCTGGGTAAATGGCGACGGCATCACCCTGCAGGGTCTGCTTTACAAGCCCGATAATTTCGATACGACGAAGAAGTATCCGATGATTACGTATTTCTACGAAAAGGAATCGGATAATATTCACAACTTCATCACGCCTGCTCCGACGGCCAGTGCCCGTAATAACTACGCCTATTCGGTATCAAACGGATACATTGTTTTCGTTCCCGATATTATTTATCAGGATGGATACCCCGGCAAGAGTGCCTACCGTTGCATCATCCCCGGGGTCCTGAAATTGCTGGAAAATTCCTGGGTGGATCGCAGCCGTCTCGGTATTGTAGGTCACAGCTGGGGAGGGTATCAGTCGGCCTACCTCATTACGCAAACGGACCTCTTTAAAACGGCCGTTCCCGGTGCTCCCGTCGCTAACATGACGAGTGCGTACGGTGGCATCCGCTGGGGCACTGGTCTGAGTCGTCAGGCTCAATACGAGCATACCCAAAGCCGCATTGGAGCGACCCTCTGGGAAAAACCCGTTCAGTACATTGAGAACTCACCGCTGTTCTATTTACCGAACGTGAAAACGCCCGCTCTGATCATGCACAACGATGAGGATGATGCCGTCCCCTGGTATCAGGGCATTGAGTTATACCTCGGACTCAAGCGTTTGGGTAAACCCGCCTGGATGGTGAATTACAACACGGAGAAACACGGTCTTCGCGTTCGTAAAAACCAGAAAGACTGGACCATTCGGATGTGGCAATACCTGGATTATTACCTCAAGGATGCTCCTGCTCCCCAATGGATGGTAGAAGGTTTACCGATGATTGAAAAAGGTATTAACCAACGACTCCAGCCAGCGACGCCAGCAACTGCTGATCGCTAGTAATAAAAAAGGCCGAACTGCTAATACAGTTCGGCCTTTTTATTGCGATTGAGAAAATCGACTTATGCTTCTTCGCGAACGATTTTGATGGACTGAATCGTATCACCCTGACGGATGTCGTCTACGAGGTCCAAACCTTCAATCACCTGACCAAAGGCCGTGTGTACACCATCAAGGTGAGCCGTGTTGGAACGGTTGTGACAGATGAAGAACTGACTACCGCCCGTGTTAGGTCCCCGGTGAGCCATTGATAACACACCGCGGTCATGACGCTGACGATCCGCTTTGGTCTCGCAGGGAATCGTGTAACCTGGGCCACCCGCACCCGTACCCGTTGGGTCACCACCCTGAATCATGAAATTAGGGATGACACGGTGGAACTTCACTCCATTATAAAATCCCTTTTCTGACAAATCAATGAAGTTTTTAACCGTAATAGGCGTCTCTTTTTCGAAGAGCTCAATCACCATTGTGCCCTTGTCGGTCAGCATTTCAGCTTTTACCATTGCGTGTGTACGTATTTAGTTGAGAATGCGAAGTTAGTTAATTCAGCGTATCAGACTGAAAAGTAGTCCCGGCTTCCTGGAAATTAACGTCTGTCGTTCCAGGAAAATTCCTTTTGTGAAACTTTCGAAACAGTTCTGTAGAAACCTTTGCAAGGCCAAACTTAAAAACGAGGTTAAAATTTTTTCAGAAACAAAAAATGGCCTTTTTGAAACTTGTTTTTATTGAAAAAATAACAACTAACTAAAAAAAGGTTCAGAATTAAACTTCGATTTTTACCATGAAACAGAATTTTATATAAGTATCTACCAATCAAAACTTATATATTCCATCAATAGTGCAATGTTTTATGAAAATTTAACTATTTAATCCAAATATTTTAACTATATTTGTATAAGGTCATTCAGCCAATTAAGGAACAGCCTTTTTAAGTTTTAGTTACAGATTAATAGAAATACAGTCATGAAACGCTATATAATTACTGCTATTCTCGCCGCAACGGTGGGGATGGCTGGAGCACAGGATAAACCCAAGTTAGATCACGGATATTCCACGGGTAACTATAAACACGCGAATAAAGCTGCAGTAGCTCGCCAACAGGAACAAACCTCTGCCGTTCTGCAAAGAGATGGTTCCGTAAGAGAAAACATTGGCTTGCAGTCTACGGGCAATTACAAAGCCCAGAGGCCTTATTCAACGGCAGGTAAAATTAACACACCTGCCCCACCAGTTACAGGATATGCCGTTACGGATCGTAGCCAATCACCCCGAAATTACAAAACGGGGATACCGATGAATCCTACGCCGTCGTCTGAACAGGCCAAACGGACTAAGGATACTACTCGCACTACCAACGCAGATAAATAACGAAGAAAGCCGGGTGAACGCCCGGCTTTCTCTTTTGTCTATAATTTAGGTATTACTACCTCATTAGAGAGGTAGCTTTTCTACAATTTTCCCTGGTCATAAGCAACATTAATTTATTAAACCACTAATAATCAATAATTTACTACTAACATTTATTTTTGGTACATTACTTTTAGCTATCCAGGCATAACTAAATAGAACTAGATCTTATGGATAAGTTAGCAAAGTTTGAGTTAATGGAAAAGATAGTTCGTGAATTAAGCGACCTTCAAAATAGCCAGACGGCTGTATTAAAGAAAATTGGACAGATTGAAGTAGAAAACATTGAGCTGAATGACAAACAACTGGAAAACGGAGTCTCTGACCTGTTTACAAAGATGTCTGACTGTCTGGACTCAGTAACGGCGATTCACACGGAATTTGAAGAGCGTACGGCTCAATTCCAGAAAGATAATAATCTGGTACCGGAAGAATCTTTGTAGAATTTTCCTTTCCCCGATTAACCGGAGAGGGGCCCAACGGGGCTCCTCTTTTTTTATGCCTTCACCATCTGATTTCTGGACTCATGCTTACCTAAAGCGGCATTGGTTTTCATACCGAAGAGTAAACGAATAAGCTTAAAACGCCGGATAATGAGCTCGTACAACAACCAGCAGCCTGCGAATGTAACTCCCGCCAGAATAAAAAACTTGATGGGCCAGGCTATATTCAAAGGAGCCAGGTAATATCCGGCGGCTACGGTAATCGTCTGATGAAGAATATAAAAGGGGTAAACCGCTTCATTGGCATAGGTCAAAAACCGATTATTGAAGTTGAGGTAACAATAGCCATTTCCGAAGATGGTGAGCAGACAAACCCAGGCATTGAACGTTTTCAAGAATACATATCCAGCCCAGGCTGTGCCTTCCAGCTGCGGCTCGTCAATCCAGAAAAAAGCGTAAAGGATGGTCGTGCTGAGCAGCATCAATCCTAGGGTAAGGAATCGGTATTTGGCCAGAGTGTCCCAGAACTTCTGTTGGGTACAAAAGAGATAGCCCGTCAGGAAAAGGCTGAAGTAATGCCAGTGTTGCCTCCAGTCATGAATGAGGTTATTGGTAGTAGGAAAACGTTCATCCCAGAGGTAATCCGCCAGCCAGTGCCATGCCGCAGGCAACAGTAACAAACAGAATGGATTGGAAAAGAATCGAGCTATCTGGCTGGTTAGCTTCTGCCCGGCGGGTTTTCGCAGGAACAGCAGGATGGGCAGGGCAAGTACGGAATAACAAAACAGATACGCCAGATACCAGAGGTGATGCCAGCTGAAATTACCTTTGGGATAGGGCTGCATCTCGAAGGTTTTCGGATAAAATTCAAGAAAGCTATAGGTTGCTCCATTACTAATCCTTTCAAAGAAAATCTGCGGCGGAACAATAAAAAACATCCCGAAAGCGAGTGGAATAAAAATCCGTTTGGTTCGATCACCCAGAAAAGCTCCCGCTGAACGCTGGCCCAGGGCCCAGTAAACCCCCATCCCGGAAATCATGAACAGCAGGGCCATTCGCCAGGAACTGCTAAACCGCATCGGATATTCAATCAGGTGAGTCTGGATGTTATTTTTCACATGCCAGCCCCAGTAATTAAAGAACATTCCGGTGTGAAAAAAGATAAGTAACAGAAAGGCCAGGACGCGAAGCCAGTCAAGATCGTAACGACGAACGGATTGCATGAGCATTTGGGTTTTGAATGCTCAAAAGTGCTGGAATTCAACCCCTGGAAACGAATGTACAGATCAGGACGACGTACCTGCCGATAGGGACGAACTTCGAAAAACGGATGGAGTCTGGCCGGTTTCCCGTTTGAAAGCACCGTTAAAGGCTGATTTTGAGTTATACCCTACCCGATCTGCGATCTCCTCAATTTTCAGGTGATTGTGCTGAGACGAGCGTAATAACTCTTTCGCTTCCCGAATGCGGTACCTGGCCAGCCATTCGAAAAAACTTAAACCCATGGCATCATTCAGTACCTGTGAAAGATGGTGTGTGGATACTCCGAGTTGCTGAGCCAGCTTAGGTAAAGAACAGCCGGAATCCAGGTAAGGCTTCTCAGTTTTAATCAATGCCTCCAGTTTTTCCAGGGTACGTTTCTGAAGTTCGGGAGTTAAGGACGAGCGTTCATACTTGGGCCCTTCGGTAACTTCTGCCTTGAAAAATCCAGATTGCCGGGTGATGGTAAAACTGGTAGCATAGATCACAAAAGCCATATGAGCAACGACCAGATGATCCCCCAAGTCACTATCGAAGGTCAGTCGCGTGGTTAGGTAAACCACGACGATTAAGGTCAGATGAAACATGAAGTTGCGGAACCAGCGTAAATCCGAGGGTTGATTAGACCACAGGGAAAGCTGATTCTGCCTAAAGGCCCTGTGAATCTCCTTCCAGTCCAGAAACAGGTAAATAATCATGCTGATTCCGGTGAATTCATTGATGTGCCACTTGGGCCAAAACATCCAGTTTTCCCCATAAGACTCGAAGGACGGCTGGGGCACTTCCGGGTGAAAAGCTCCTAAGAAGGCTTCATATTTCAGACTCAGCGGCTGTGGGTACCACATCAGTACCATGTAGATCAGATAGATAGCCGAAGGCAAAAAATGCCAGGCTTCCCTCCAATACCAGGTTTTTCGTAAACTCGTCCGGAAATAGAGATATAGACAGGGAAAGATAATCAGATTAAGAGGTTCCGTAGAATCAACGAGCCACAGTACCTGAACCATGTAATTCGTATACCCCAGCCATACATCGCTCATCAATAGAGTCATGGATAGCAACGCAAGGCCCAGAAAGCGATTGGGAAATGGTTTGCCTTTGCCGGGAGTAAGGAAAAAATAAACCAGAAACCCACCCTGGATGATACCCAGCAGGATGAAAATGGCGAACAGGTCGATATGCGGTTGTAGATCGGGCATAAAAAAAGCCTACCTGACGGTAGGCTACGAAGCTACAAAAGGTTTGCTTACTTAAGCAAGTTGAGCAGATACTTGCCATAGCCACTTTTGACGAGTGGTTTGGCAATCTCCTCGAGTTTGGCTTTGTCGATGAAGCCCATGCGGTAGGCCACTTCCTCGATACATCCGATCTTGAGGCCCTGCCGCTCTTCAATGACTTCTACAAACTGACCCGCCTGCATCAGCGAAGCAAACGTACCCGTGTCCAGCCAGGCCGTTCCCCGGTCCAGCACGCCTACCTTCAGCTTGCCTTTTTCCAGGTACACCCGGTTGATGTCGGTAATCTCCAGCTCACCCCGGGGACTTGGCTCAATGGCTTTGGCAATCTCCACGACCTCGTTGTCGTAGAAGTACAGCCCCGGAACGGCGTAGTTACTCTTGGGCTGCTCGGGTTTCTCTTCGATGCTCAGTACGTTAAAGGCTTCATCGAACTCCACCACTCCGTACCGCTCGGGATCGTGCACCTGATAGGCATACACCACACCTCCGTCGGGATCGTTATTGGCCTGCAACAGCTTCGACAGACCTGAGCCGTAGAAGATGTTATCGCCCAGAATCAGAGCTACCTTATCCTCGCCAATGAACTCTTCGCCAATGATAAAGGCCTGAGCCAGCCCGTCCGGACTCGGCTGCACGGCGTAGGTAAACTCACAACCCAGCCGGCTGCCATCGCCCAGCAGTTTCTCAAAGTGCGGCAGATCGTGGGGCGTCGAGATGATGAGAATCTCTTTAATGCCCGCCAGCATCAGAATCGACAGCGGGTAATAGATCATTGGTTTGTCGTAAACCGGCATGAGCTGCTTGGAGACGGCCAGCGTCAGCGGATGCAAACGGGTGCCGGAACCCCCGGCCAGTATAATTCCTTTCATCGGTTGAGTTTTGAATGCCTGAATGAGTGAAGGAGTGAATGAAGGATAGAAAGTCCTATTCCCTCATTCCTTCCTTCACTCCTTCTAAATTAACGTTGTGCGTACATGCTATCGTAATACTTCTGGTAGCTGCCCGAGGTGACTTCTTCCAGCCACTCGGGGTTGGAGAGATACCACTCCACGGTCTGAGCCAGTCCTTCTTCGAAGGTAACCGAGGGCTGCCAGCCCAGCTCGTTCATGATCTTGTGAGCATCGATGGCGTAACGCAGATCGTGACCGGCCCGGTCGGTGACGTAAGTAATGAGTCCTTTGGCCGTACCAGCGGGGCGACCCAGCTGGTCATCCATGATCTCGCACAGCAGGTGCACCAGATCAATGTTTTTCCACTCGTTGAACCCACCGATGTTATAGGTTTCACCGGCTTTACCCTGATGGAAGACCACATCAATGGCCCGGGCGTGATCCTTGACAAACAGCCAGTCCCGCACGTTTTCGCCCTTGCCGTAGACGGGCAGGGGTTTACCGTGTAAGATGTTGTGAATCATCAGGGGAATCAGCTTCTCGGGGAAGTGGTTGGGACCGTAGTTATTCGAGCAGTTGGTCAGCACAAAGGGAATGCCGTAGGTATTGCCGTAGGCCCGAACGAAGTGATCGGAAGAGGCCTTGGAAGCCGAATAGGGCGAACGGGGATCGTAGGGCGTAGTCTCCAGGAAAAACTCGTCGGGATTGTGCAGCTCGCCGTAGACCTCATCGGTCGAGACGTGGTAGAACAGGTGACGGGAATAGTCGTCTTTCCAGGCTTTGCGGGCGGCGTTCAAGAGATTAACCGTGCCCACAACGTTGGTTAAAACGAAAGCCATGGGATCGGAAATCGAGCGGTCGACGTGGCTTTCAGCGGCCAGGTGAATTACGCCGTAAAAATCGTGCTCGGCAAACAGGGCGTCCAGCACGTCGGCCTCCCGCAGGTCGGCTTTGACGAAGTGGTAGTTGGACTCGTTTTCGATGTCCTTCAAATTAGCCAGGTTGCCGGCATAGGTCAGGGCATCCAGGTTATACACTTCGTAGACCTCCTTGTACTGAGTCACGAACCGACGCACCACGTGCGAGCCAATGAAGCCCGCTCCGCCCGTAATTAATATTTTTTTCATACGTATAAGGGAATATTTTAGAATAGGCTGAACGCCTGAACGTTTCTTAATTAGCTAATCGCTGTTGCCAACGCCAGGCATCGGCCAGGGCCTCATCCAGCGTTTTTTCGGCTTGCCAGCCCAGCAGGTCTCTTGATTTACTCACTTCTGCGTAGATTTCCATGATGTCGCCCGCCCGACGTGGAGCAAACTCATAATTCACTTTTACGCCCGTTACCCGCTCGAACGTGTCAATCAGCTCCTGAACACTCGTGCCCGTACCCGTTCCTATGTTAAAGTAATCGTAGTAATTAGCATCATTTTGTTTCACCAGTAGTTCCAGAGCTTTTACGTGAGCTTTGGCCAGATCGACTACGTGAATGAAGTCACGAATACACGTTCCGTCGGGGGTAGCGTAATCTTTTCCGAATACCATGAGCTTTGAGCGAATGCCAATAGCCGTTTGAGTGACGTAAGGAACCAGATTAGCCGGAACACCAATGGGCAGTTCACCAATCAAAGCTGATTCATGTGCTCCCACGGGATTGAAGTACCGCAGAGCCAGTGCCTTCAGACCCGGCTTAGCCGCTACTGTATCACGAATAATCTCCTCACCTACCTGCTTGGTATTCCCATACGGAGAGGCCGCGGGTAATACGGGCGTTTCTTCCGTTACCGGAATGATTTCAGGCTGACCGTATACGGTGCAGGAAGAAGAAAAAACGAGGTTGGAAATGCCGTTGGCGGTCATGGCCTCCAGTAAGGTTACCAGAGCGGAAATGTTGTTGCGGTAGTAGAGCAACGGTCTTTCAACGGATTCGCCCACGGCTTTACTCGCGGCAAAATGAATTACGCCCTGAATCTGTTCTTCCCTGAAAATTTTAGTCAGCAAGTCCGCATCATTGCAATTCGCCGAATAACTTTTGACTTTTCTTCCTAAAATGGATTCCAGACGATCTAGAACTTTAGGATCTGAATTGGAAAAATCATCCAGAATGATGGGTTCAAAGCCGGCCGCTATCAATTCTACAACGGTATGTGAACCAATAAATCCGGCTCCGCCGGTGACTAGAATGTTCATAAATAAAGGTTTGAACGCTTTAAATTTGCCCTCAAAAATAGGAAAAATACAATTGACGAAACTAACGAATGGGGTTATGATTTTGTAAATGATTTCCGATAAACACCCTTTTCAGGGACTTCGCTTCCTTTCTTATCCTTTGTCGTACAAAATATATTCGAAAGCTATCGGAATCCTTGTTAGCGAAACTGCGTTTACTGGTTTGGTGTTTTATCAGAAAAAATGTAAGTTGAATACAGAATCATACCTTTTCGATATGGATAATCGTGAACTAAAAGCTTTAGTTTCTCTGCTGGAGGATGATGATCACGAAGTTTCTTCATTAGTTGAACAGAAAATTCGCTCCCTGGGCGACAGCATTATTCCTTTTCTGGAAGACCATTGGGAAAACTCCGGCTTTAACCCGAATGTTCAGAAACGCATTGAGGATTTAATTCACGATTTACAGTTTCGTACCCTTACTGAACGTCTCCGAAGCTGGAAAACCAAGGGTGAGACGGATTTACTGGAGGGCCTCTGGCTCATTGCCACGTACCAGTACCCCGACCTTTCCCTGGAAAAACTCCAGCAGGATATTGATCAGATTTACTACGATGCCTGGCTGGAATTTCGTCAGGGCATGCACCCGGCCTCCCAGATTGATACCCTCAATTACGTTTTCTTCAAGAAGCTGAAGTTTGGTGCCAACACCAAAAACTTTCATTCGGCGGCCAACTCCATGCTCAACATCGTGCTGGAAACCCACAAGGGAAACCCCATCAGTTTGTGCGTTTTATACATGCTGGTCGGGCGACGGCTGGGGATGCCCCTGCACGGCGTAAATCTGCCAAATCTGTTTGTGCTTACCTATAAAGTCAGCGACGATACGCAGTTTTATATCAACGTTTTCAATAAAGGCCTGGTCTTTCAGCGAAAGGATATTGACAACTACCTGGCTCAGCTCAACCTGGCTCCCAACCCCATTTTTTACGAACCCTGCACCAACACCGATATCATCAAACGCGTGTTACGTAACCTGACGCTGGCTTTTGAAAAAACGGGTGATGACGAGCGGGCCCAGGAGATGAATCAGCTCATTAAAATGCTTTCTGAGCCCGAAGACTCCTTTGACCTGAATTGAGCGGACGGTGGGTTGCCGTTAATACAGCTACTTCGATATCGGATAACGATCCACTCACTCCGCCACTACCGTCAGGATGCAATCTTCTACTTCGATTACCTCAAGGGTATAGCGTTTTTCTTCGCTTTCGGTTTTCACCCATCCCTGAATCTGAGTATCCTTTTCCTGAAAAGGCTCGATGGGAATATTTCCCTTAAAGCTGAGTTTTTTCTCGCCGTATAACTTGTATAACGCTTCCTTGGCCGTCCAGTACACCCCAAGTTTCCGTAGCTTCCGGTTGGCATGAGCGTACTCCTGTTCGCTTAGGTACTTGTGAGCTACAATGGCTAATTTTTCACTAACGGGTTCAATATCAAGACCGACCCGGGCCGTTGGATGCCAGACCACCGCCGCAAAACGCAGCGAGTGCGATAAAGAGAAATGACTGTTCGTATTGTGAAGAAAGGGTTTATCGTAACTATCCTTTCGGATGCCGTGATACGTCTCTCCTACGGACTCCACCAGGGTTTGAATAAGAATACGACTGGCCAGAAATTCACGCTGTTTCTGAGGGTGATGGATTTCCTGATAAGCCGCCAGATCGGCCGGGCTTCCACGAAAAGCTCGCTGTAAGTCCTCTAAATCTTCCGTAATTTCCCAAAGAGCAACCTGCCCCCGCCCATCAAAAGGCCGCATCCAAACCAATGGCATTCGATTCTGCTTAAATTTGGACAAAAATATGGATTCATCGACGGCTCCGGGAAGTATTGGTAGATAAGTTTTAGAAAATAAGCTTCCCTAAGGGGAGATTTCCCAGAGAAAAATCCATCAATTCTGTTTCGGACTGAACTTTCGTTTAGACCCGGATCAGGAGTTGCGATCGTCCTCTGGCTATTCCCTGCTGGATGAATAATACAACGAGTTATGGCATTACACATTGAAAAAACCGATACATTCGCCGGACACCGGGACGCTATTTACGCCCTTTGTCCGGCCGGAAATCCCCATCAATTTTATTCGTCGGGCAGTGACGGTATGGTCATTCGCTGGGATTTAAGCCGACCTGATCTCGGCGAACTCATTGCCCGAATCCCGGCTTCCGTGTATGCCCTCAACTACGATGACGCTACGGGCTTCCTGTGGGTCGGACAGAATTTTGACGGCATTCATCGCATCAATTCCAGCAACAAACAGGAAGTTGATTCCATTAAACTCACGTCCTCGCCGATATTTGATATCAGGTTTTTTGAAAACCTGGCCCTGGTCGCTCAGGGAGACGGCACGGTCACCATTCTGGACCGGGAGGTTTTTCAGATTCGTAAACATTTAAAAGCCAGCGAAACTTCAGCCCGAAGCATTGACGTGAATCCACACAGCCGGGAATTTGCCGTGGGGTACAGCGATTGCACCGTCAAAATCTTTGATTTGGATACCTTAACTTTAAAATTTATTATCGCGGCTCATACGCATTCCGTATTTTCCGTTCGTTATTCACCAGATGGCCGCTTTTTATATTCCGGCGGCCGCGACGCCCACCTGAAAAGCTGGAAAGTGGGCGAGCCTTACCAATTGCACCAGGATGTGGTAGCCCACATGTTCGCCATTAATCACATTACTCACAGTCCTGATCATCAGAAACTTATAACTGCCAGCATGGATAAAACGCTGAAAATCTGGGATGCCGGAAGTTTGCGTTTATTAAAAGTGCTGGACTGGGCCCGCTTTGCCGGACATCGTACGTCCATCAATAAGGCTCTGTGGTTACCCCTGGAATCAGGATTGATTTCCGCTTCCGACGACCGGTTGATTTCAGTCTGGAACGTAACCGAGAAGGCTTAGTTGCTGTTATATTGGAAATTAAGCCCTCGCTGGAGGTTGAAATCTCATTCTATTGGATAATTTTGAGTACCAGAAACCTTCACTGACGAGATCAGAACAGAGGAATTACCTCTGAGCTCGAATCAAGTTATAGCCCGATACAACCATGAAATTTACACCACTTGATATTCGCAAGCAATCGTTTGAACGCGTGTTTCGGGGCTATGATAAAGATGCCGTCGATGCCTTTCTGTCTTCTGTTTCACAGGAATGGGAACGCCTGCTGGACGAAAATCGACTTCTTCATGAACGCATTGAGCGTACGGAGAATGACTTCAGCAAACTGAAAGCTCTCGAAAATACACTTTATAAAACGCTTCAGACGGCTCAGACGACCAGTCAGGAAATGGCGGTAAAAGCTCAGGAAGAGTCTAATAAACGAGTGGTGGAAGCCAATCAGCAGGCCGAAGATTCCCTGGCCAAAGCTCGTAAAGACGCCAATATGCTGTTAATGAACGCGGAAAATAAGGCCCGCTACATCATTGAGGAAGCGGAAAATGAGTTAAAAGGCCTCGAACGGGACATCAAGGCCATGGAGAAATCCAAAGAGACCCTCATTGCTCAGCTGAAAGGATATGCCACTGAAACCCTGGAGCGTCTGCAACGATTTGAAGAAAAATCACAACCGATTCCGTTCGAGCAGAAAGCCGCGGAACTTCAGGAAGTATTAGCCAGCATTCCGAAAACGGAAGCTCTGGTCGAAAGCCCGCAGGAGGCAGAACCTGAGCCGCCGGTTGAAATTCAGGAAGAAGTACTTCCGGAAACGCCCGCAGCGGAAGTAGTAGTGGCTGAACAGGCTCCGGCCGAAGAACCCGAACAGCCAGAAAAAACGGAACCTGTCACTAAAGAAGAAGGTTCTTTCTTCGATAAGATTTAATCATCAGGAGCTTCAGGCTCCTCTTTTTTTCATGGGAACAATTGCCTTAGAAGGTCTGGAGTTTTTTTCATACCACGGTTTTTACGAAGAGGAACAGAAAATTGGAAATCGCTATTCCATCGACGTAATCATCACGGTTGATTTCGAACAGGCCGCCATTACGGATAAGCTGAGCGAAACGGTCAATTATTCACACGTGTATCAGATTGTATCAGAGCTGATGCGAAAATCACATAAGCTGCTCGAACACATTGCCTATCAGATCATTCAGGGCATTCGCGGGCACTATCCTCACGTTGAGAATATCAAGGTTTCCGTCTCCAAATACAACCCCCCGGTGGGTGGGGTCTGCGAGCGTTCCCGCATTACGCTGGAGGGTTAAGCTGGCATGAATTTAGTGGGATAGCTTTCCTATCACACTAAATTTTTCAAGTCATGGATTATCAACTGGTAGACCCGAAAGAAGAAGCTTTTCACAACGAATATTTCGAAATTTCTTTCCCGGATCAGTCCCGTCAGAGTTTGTATTTTACTTCCAATGCGGAGATTCTGGAAGATGTAGCGGCGGAGATCGTTCACCGTCATGCGGACAATACCCCCGGCTGGCGGATCATTCCGCATGCCAAAATGCATTAATATCAAAAATCTAACAAAAACTGCCAGCCCTCTGCTGGCAGTTTTTGCAGCTACGGCATGCTCCTGAGTTCATGTCCTGTCACTCGTTCCCCAAAATCTCCTAGTTTTGTCAAAAAAACGGAGTTTCATTCCGAACTTCATCGTTTCTATGACTTTACGTACACGCGTTAAAATTTCAAATATTACGAACCTTTCTGACGCCCGCTACTGTGCCGGAATGGGCGTTGACTGGCTGGGGTTTTCGATGGATACCATCGCCCTGGACCGCTTCAATGAAATCAGAGGCTGGCTGGCCGGGGTTTCCATTGTGGGCGAAACCGATGCCCCCCATCTGGATCAGATCAAGGCTTTAGTGGCCGAATATAAACCCGATGTGTTGCAAATCTCTCACGTAGAGCTGGTAGAAGAAGTCAAGGAATTAGGCTTGCCCGTTATTCTGAAGCTTGACTTAGCCGAAGGACTGCCTACCGAGTTGAGCGGGGCCGACTACTACCTGATTGATCATTCAGATCCTTTCGCTCACATTGATACCCCAACGCTGGGTTACCTCGATCAGTTTGCCTATAAATACCCGACCCTGCTGGCTTTCGGTATCAATGAAATGAATGTACTGGAAGTCATTGATCAGATTCCGGTCAAGGGCATTGCTCTGAGCGGTGGGGAAGAAACCCGCCCTGGTTTTAAAGAATTCGGGGAAATGATGGATATTCTCGAACGCCTCGATGAAGAAGGAGACTTTTAGTCCCGGGGTTTTGAGTTCATTTAAAAAAAGTAATAGCCGCGAGCATGCTCGCGGCTATTACTTTTTTTAGCGTTCTATGCCGTGGGCGGTGTCCTCACCGACCAGTTTTCCTGTAATTGGCTGGTGAAGACACCAGCCACGGAGGGTGCGTATCGCTTTCTTTTACAAATGTCTCTCCTACCTTTAGCAGATTGCTCTTACAAATTCCACATCCCGTGGTTGGTGTCCCCACCCTCCACTATGATTTTAGTAATGGCTGGTGAGGACACCAGCTACGGCGGAATACCCCCCGGATTGTCATCCGGGGCTATCCAGGTTGAACCCCGATGGGGTTATTTATTGCTTTCTCTTCACAGTGTTTCCCTTACCTTTACGGATTTTCTCTTTTCAACCCTAAACCCTAAACCCTAAACCCTAAACCCTAAACCCTAAACCCTAAACCCTAAACCCTAAACCGCAACGGCGGCCGCCCTAAACCCCTGAAACCGCTTACGCAAAAAACAGATACCCTACGGCAACGGCGGTAACAATTCCGGCGAAATCAGCCAATAGGCCTGCCCAGAGCGTATAACGCGTTTGTTTCACGTTTACAGAGCCGAAATACAAGGCAATCACATACAGAATTGTATCGGCCGAACCCTGGAAAATACAGGCTAACCTCCCCACAAACGAATCTGCCCCGAAGGTTTTCATGGTATCAATCATCATGGCCCGAGAACCGCTTCCGCTCAAGGGGTGCATCAAAGCCGTAGGCAGGGCATCTACCCACTCCGTTCGAATCGGCAGGTAACTGAATGCCCAGCGAAAGCCATCTACGACGTAACCCAAGGCCCCGGAATTTCGCAAGACGCTGATGGCTACTAACATTCCCACCAGGTAAGGTATCACCCGCACGGAAGTCTCAAACCCGCCCTTGGCTCCTTCAATAAAACTCGAAAAAACATCAATTTTTTTACGAAAAGCCACCAGTAGAAACGAGAGTACAAAACCGAAAAGAATCAGGTTACTAAACACCTTAGAAAACGTCTCGATTCCCTCTTTGGATAAGGTATTCAGGTAAGCCAGTAAGGCAACAATGGCAAAGGTCAGCCCCCCCAGCCAGGTTAGAATCACACGATCAAGGAGATTGATTTTCTGGCGAAAAGCCACGAACAGCAACCCCACCAGCGTGGCTACATAGGTAGCAATCAGACAGGGAATGAAGACATCCGAAGGATCCGCCGCTCCGTATACCGCCCGCTGAGCCATGACTCCAAGCGGAATCAATACCGGCCCGGCCGAATGCAGGGTCATGAACATAATCTGGGCGTTAGTCGCCACTTCTTTGTTCGGATTCAGTTCCTGCAGACTCTGCATGGCTTTCAGCCCAAAGGGAGTGGCGGCGTTGTCCAGTCCCAGCATATTGGCCGAGAAATTCATGATCATCTGCCCATGAGCCGGATGGTCTTCGGGAACTTCCGGAAAGAGTCGATTGAAAAAAGGGCCGATCCGCCGGGCCAGAAAGCCAATGGCTCCGGCGTCTTCACCCACCTTCAGAATTCCCAGGAAAAAGGTCATGACTCCCGCCAGCGGTAACGCAATCTTCATTACGGCTACCTCCGCCGAATCGAACATGCCATCCACGATGAGCTTGAAAATTTCAGTATCGCCGAAGAGAAGCAGCTTGATGAGGGCCACAACGAACGCCACGATGAAGAAGCCAATCCAGAGGTAATTAAGAGCCATGAGGGAGTACTAATAAAAGTCAGTATGCTTTTCAGAAACCTGAATTTCGCTGAAAAGCCCCGAAAATCAGTTTTCCAGGAAAAGAAAAACAAAACAGGCTACCTGGCGTATTATGTGTATCGTTCTGATTTAAATAAAAATTCATGAAATTTCTCCTTTTTTCGCTGGCCCTCTTCTTCACCGATCCCGTTAACCCAGCGATGGCCCCCTGCCCGGATGAAGCAAGTCTGGAAAAGGCCGGACTGGTTGATATCCAGAAAGTTGATCCCAGCTTATTAGTTGACCTGAAGTATTCTACTTCGGATAACTTCGTTAAAAAGGACGTGTACGGCTGCATTACCCGCTGTTACCTGCAACCCGACGTGGCCGAGAAATTAAAAAAAGCCCATGCATACCTGAAGGCCAATCATCCGAACTATCGTTTACTGGTGTACGACGGGGTTCGTTCGCGAAAAGTCCAGTGGAAGCTTTGGGAAGCGTTGCCTCAGTACGCTCCCAAATACCGGACGAATTACGTGGCTCACCCCAATCGTGGCTCCATTCATAATTACGGTTGTGCGGTCGATTTAACTGTTGCCACGGCCGATGGAAGAGCCCTGGACATGGGTACGCCTTTTGATTTTTTTGGTAGTGAAGCTTACCCTCGCAAAGAGAATGAAATGCTGCAACAGGGAAAAATCACCAAAGAGCACATTCGAAATCGTCAGGTTCTGCGGGACGCCATGAAGGCGGGCGGATTCATGGGAATCACCAGTGAATGGTGGCACTTCAACGCCATGAGTCTGGCTCAGGCTAAACTAAAGTACACCATTGTGGAGGAATAGTTATGTCAAACGATCCCTGAGAGCATTCGGCCATGTGAAGTAACTGAATGCCCTCAGGGATCATTTATGCTTAAACGAGTCTCTTCTTTTCCCTGTCGAATTGTTTTCAAAAATTACAATCTGATTATCAGGACAATAAAAATTATTTTATTTTTTTTTCAGCGAATACTTGCGAAAGGCTCATTTCATTCCTTAAGTTTGCAACCCCAAACGACGGGAACACAGTAATAAAAAGAAGGGTGATTAGCTCAGCTGGTTCAGAGCATCTGCCTTACAAGCAGAGGGTCGGGGGTTCGAATCCCTCATCACCCACTTCTATTTTTAGTACCACATACCCTTCGGGTGATTAGCTCAGCTGGTTCAGAGCATCTGCCTTACAAGCAGAGGGTCGGGGGTTCGAATCCCTCATCACCCACCCTTCTCAAGCCTCACGTTTCAGTGAGGCTTTTTTTTGTTTCTACTGATAACCTTATCACGCCTTTGGACATAATACCTAGTCACTTTGCTTACATACTATGTCCCGTTATCTATTTTTACTGCTTGCCGTTCTATTCCTGGGTTGCTCAAAATCTGAAGTTTCAACGACGCCCTGGAAGTTATTAGCCCCTTTCCCCGGCACCCATCCGCTCTTTTTAACCACGGTTCAGAATCGTCTACTTGCTGGTCAGGGTAACGCTAATTCAGAACTGGAAAAGCTCTGGCTTTACTCGCCCGAAACTGATCAGTGGCAGGAAATTTCTTCCTCCTCCGTAGCAGGGCTTTCCGGATTCAGTTATTTTACTCTGAACGATACCTTTTTTCTGGGCTTTGGTCGAAGATCTGAGGATTCGCAATCTTACCCAAGTCTGCTCTATAGCTACCATTTACCAGACCATCAATGGACGCTGGCTTCCAGCACGCCGACGCATACCCTCTACCCCGGTCTTCATGAAGCATCGAATTTTGTAAAAGATAACTGGGGCTATGCCTTATTCGGTGGAAGCCAGCAGAAGAGTTTGAATACATTCCCCCACCTGGATGCCGTACGTTATGCCCCCCAGCAGGGACTTCAGCCGATAAAGGTAACGATCGTAGATACGCCCGTTTTTCCGCTTCCGAATTCAGCCTATGATCTGGCAAAAGCGAATCTTTCAGCTTTTCGATACAAAGGGTTTTCCTTTATTCTTCAGGATCGCCTCTATCACGGCGGCGGACTTCCGGCTCATAACTCAGCATTTGTGTCTATACAGCCCTCCGAGTTAAGTGAAGTCTTTAAACATGACTTCTTCGAATATGAGATTTTACCGGGTGAATTACGTTTACAGAAAAGACTCACGACGACTCATAACCTGCAGGGATCCCTATTCGGCTTTGCGTTTGATAATCAGGGATACGTGGGGACTGCCGAGGGCACCCTGCTACGTTTCACACCCTCCGGCAACAGCTGGCAAACGGTAGATTCCGCTCCGGCCAACCTTCGGGCAGGAACAGTTCTTCAGGAAAACCTTTACTTTCTTACCGCTCAGCAACAGTTGTGGAGCTACAGGCCCCATTAATCCGGCTGGTTCAGTATTTTAAGTACTGGCCCTATAAACTATTACACGTTTGAGCCATGGAAACAATTCAGATTGGAGATCAGGTTGTTCATAAACCTAAAAAAGAGGAAGGTGCTCTGAACGGTGGTGAGCCGATGGTGGTAGAGGGAATAGAGGAAGGCATTGCCCTGTGTCAAACGCCGGACGTAACGTTGCGTATTCCGACGAAAGAACTGATAAAAACCACCGATGCAGTTCCCGGATTCGTAGGAGGTTAACCCATAAAAAGGCCTTGGAAAGTAATTCCAAGGCCTTTTTATAGGTTTGATGAAACGTCAGACTTCAACAGAATCGTCCTTCAGGGTGTCCTGAATGTAGAGCATCTTTACCATGACCATCACCATAGCCATGAGAGGAGTAGCCAGAATCAATCCCAGTACGCCCGTGAACAGACCGATGATTAACTGAGAAATCAGGACCAGAGCCGGGGGAATGTCAATCATTCGTTTCTGAACGATGGGGGTCAGTACATTGCTTTCAATGGCCTGGATACCCACGTAGATCAGAACCACATACAAAGCTTTTTCAGGGCTATCCATCAACGCAAACAGAACGGCCGGAATCAGGGCAAAAATGGGTCCAATGTTAGGAATGAAGGTAACCAGGGCGGCAAACAAGGCAATGGCCCCCGCCAGCGGGATTCCCAGAGCCCAGAGTCCGATGAAACTCATGATGCCAACCACCAGCATGGAAAACAGCTGACCCATTAACCATTTCACCAGCGTCTCGCTCATTTTATCAAGTACCTCGCCAGCTCTTTTGCGGGATTTTTTCGGAATCATAAGTATGATACCCTCGCGGTAAAGCATGGGTTGAGCAGCAATAAAAATGGCCAGGAAAAAAATCACGTACAGATCAGCAATGGTACCGAAAGTAGAAGACAGTACCCCCGTAGCCTGATTCATCCACTTGGAGCCTCCCTTCATCAGTTCATTTTCCGAAGGAATCATGCTCAGTAGCTTTTGTCCCCATTCCGTTTCTGAAAGCCGCTGCTGGAAATTATCCACGGCCTTGGGTATTCCTTCTTTAAGGTCACTTATCTGATGACCAATCGTCGTGGAAAGTACCCATATCATTCCCACCAGCAGTCCCAGACCAAGCAGAGCCACAATAGCCAGGCAGATTCCCTCCTTCCAGCCAATCTTTTTGCTGAGCCAGCGGGCGGCAGCTCGTAGAGGCAACGCAATCATCAGGGCAGCGACAATGAGCAGTAAAATGTCAAAGCTGAATCCTAGAAGTAAGGTAATGAGAATTAGAAAAATGGTAATTCCCACGGTAATTCCGACTCGTTGCGTAAACGTATACGGGCGTTCCTGGGGAGTGTTTTGTTCAGAAGTAACTGTCTGCATGTAAAGGGAAGGTTATGTAAGAAATGGACTGATATGTACACATAAAAAAAATGTTCCTTTTCTTCCCCATAATTTCAATCGTTTCTTTCGCAGCGGCTTTACTTTACTCATTACCAGTCCTATTCTTCATTGAATAGTTTTTTTCTTAACTTTTACGAACTGCTGATGCTATTCACCCTGTCGCTGCATGAAAAATCTTTTCTTACTCGCAATGGTATTTTCTCAACTCACTACGGCTCAGACCTTTCCTACGTTTGGAAAAGTGGTCCGACTTGATCCCGCCTTTGATCAGGTTATTCCTGTCCATGCAACTATTGAGGTCGTGGCCTCCGGCTTTCAGTGGGCCGAAGGACCGGCCTGGTCCACCCGCGAGGGCTGCCTTTATTTCTCTGATACCAAACAGAATAAAATCTACTGCTGGCACCCCCAGGATGGGTTAAGCGTTTTTTTGTCACCCTCAGGCTATACGGGCCGGGGCGACTACAGCGACGAGCCGGGCTCTAATGGCTTATTGATCAATGCCCGGGGCGAACTGGTTGCCTGTGAACACGGAGATCGCCGGGTGACCCGGATGCCTCTGAATGGAGGAGGAAAGTTTACCCTGGCAGATCGCTGGGAAGGGAAGCGATTCAACTCGCCCAATGATGTCTGCGAGCATTCTTCCGGAGCCTATTTTTTCACTGACCCTCCCTATGGACTCGCGGACAAAGAAAAGGACCCCAGTCGTGAGATAGATGCCTTTGGCGTCTATCGGGTGGACACCAGCGGAAAAGTAACCCAGATCATTAGCGATCTGAAACGACCCAATGGCATAACCCTGTCGCCTGACGAGAAGACACTTTACGTAGCTCAGTCGGATGACAGTGAGCCGTACCTCATGGCGTATCCGCTTCAGCCCGACGGTTCGGTAGGCAAAGGCCGCATTTTCTATGATCTCGCTCCGCTGATCAAACAGGGACTTCCCCGGGCTCCCGATGGCATTCGAACGGATGCTTCGGGTCATGTGTATGCAGCCGGGGGCGGTGGTTTTCTCATCATCAATCCTCATGGGAAGCTTCTAGGTCGACTGGAACTACCCACTGCTACTTCCAACTGCACGTTCGGTTCTGATGGGTATTTATACCTTACGGCCGAGCAATACATCTGCCGGATTCAAATCCAGATGAAAGCCCGATGATACTTATCAGACACTCAGCTACCCGCTTTTGTGTCAAGACCGGACTTCGTTAAACGACAGGAATAAGTTACTGTTCGCTCGTTCAGGAATCTCCGTTTGGGCACCCGGGTCTCTAATACTTTTTTAATCACCTGCGACCAAAGCCGTCTTTTTAACAACATCAATCAGTGAAATTCCGATGAGTGCTCCGGAAGGTGTGGATACTTTTTTAGTCATATTAGTTGGTTGAGGTTCAGTATAGTTGATTCTTTTTTTAATCTTAAATTAATTTTCCTGTTTTTATTACCGATAATATCGTTCAACTTTAACAGAAGATTCCTTTCCACCACCATCCCTTAATCTTGACGAACTTTAAGACTCTAGTACGTATTTCATGGCAACTCTCCTGGAGTTGAATACCTTTGGTACCGCTACGGCTGGTTACCTGAGTGTATTTGAGAAAATTTTACCCGGCGATATTAAACGTGCTTTTTTCGTATACGGTGTACCGCCCGATCATCAACGGGCCAAACACGGTCATGTGCAGTCTCATCAGGCACTGGTTTGCCTGAATGGGAGTTGCCGCATTGAAATTTCGAACGGAACCGGTACTACTTCTTACGATCTCAATGCTCCGCAAAAGTGTTTACTGGTCGAACCTGCCGACTGGCTCCTGATGGATCAGTTCTCGACGGGTTCTGTATTGCTGGTTCTTTCAAATTATTACTACGATTTAGACGATTACTTTTACCAGAAACCATGATTCCCCACCTCGACATGGGGCGGGTGAACCGTCCTTACGAAGCTGAACTCAGCGAAGCCGCCCAACGCGTACTTACTTCCGGCTGGTACATCCTTGGAAAAGAACTCTCGGCCTTCGAAGCAGACTGGGCTCGTTACTGCGGCACCCGTCACTGCCTCGGCGTAGGCAATGGGCTGGAAGCCATTACACTTATTTTTAAAGCCCTTGAACTGCCGGCTGACAGCGAAGTGCTGGTGCCGGCTCATACCTATATTGCTTCGATTCTGGGCATTACCAATGCCGGATTAACTCCCGTAATGGTAGAACCCGACCCGGCTACCTACACCATAGATCCGCAGCAGATCGAGCAGCACATTACCGAACGTACCCGGGCCATCTTGCTGGTTCACCTCTACGGTAAAGCCTGCGATATGGAGCCCATTCGTCAACTGGCTCAGCAATACAAGTTACGGATTGTGGAAGATGCCGCTCAGGCTCACGGAGCTACGTACCAGGGGCAAAAAGCAGGCAATTTGGGCGACGCCGCCGCCTTTAGTTTTTATCCCACGAAAAACCTGGGAGCTTTAGGCGATGCCGGAGCCGTTACCACGAACGATCCCGAACTGGCCCGACGGATTACTTTCCTTCGCAACTACGGTTCTGAGGTGAAGTATTACAATGAAATGCAGGGGGTCAATAGCCGTCTGGATGAAATGCAGGCCGCTCTTTTGCGGGTAAAGATTCCCTATCTGGATGCCGATAATCAACGTCGTCAGGTCATTGCCCGGCGTTTTCTGTCGGAAATTACCAATCCAGACGTACAGCTCCCCCCTGCAGAAACCTGGGATCAGGATGCCTGGCATCTGTTTGTGGTTCGTCACCCCAGGCGTGAGCTTTTCATGAAGGCGTTGCAGGAACGCGGCGTTCAGACCATGATTCATTACCCCGTTCCTCCCCATAAGCAAAAGGCTTATCAGGAATATAATCATTTATCGTTTCCCTTAACGGAGCAGTTGCACCGCGAAGTAGTGAGTTTACCTTTATACCCAACCCTTACAGACGAAGAAGTTGACCAGGTTATTGCGGCTGTGAATGCCTGTTAAATTTCGTCTTTTTGATACATGGACATTAGCGTCATTATTCCCGTTTATAAAAGTGAGAAAACCATCGCTCCGCTCGTCGAACGCATTCTGACGACGTTGCGGGAATATGCTATTGAGATTGTGCTGGTCAACGACGGCAGCCCCGATGCCTCCGAAGCGATTTGTACGAAACTGGCTCAGGAATTTGAAACGGTAAAATTCATTTCCCTTCGCCGGAACTTTGGTGAATTCAATGCCGTCATGTGCGGCCTGAACTTTGCTACGGGTAAATACTGCATCATGGTGGATGACGATTTCCAGAATCCTCCTTCAGAAATCATCAAACTGGTGGAAGAAGCCGAACGCGGCGATTTCGACGTGGTGTATTCGTATTACGAAAGCAAACAACATTCCCTGTTTCGCAATACGGGCAGTTCGCTGGTCAATCAGTTAACCACCTGGCTACTGGACAAACCCAGTGACTTATACTTATCCAGTTTCAAGTTAATCCGGCAGGAAGTAGTCCAGGAAATGATTCAGTACAAAGGCCCTTACCCCTACCTCGACGGACTGATTTTCAGAGTAACCCGAAACGTAGGAAAAGTAGAAGTGCAGCATTCCAAACGGCAGGAGGGGCAGTCCAGCTATACGCTTCGCAAACTGGTTTCTCTGTTTCTGAACATTCTTTTTTGCTATTCTCCCCGCCCCATCCGGCTCATTACCAGCACTGGCCTGATTCTCGTGGCTTTTTCTTTTCTGTTAGGCTTTATTGAATTAACCAGTTCTCTGATCGGCAGACATTTACCCGAAACGGATCAGCTGGTTTGGGTAACGGTGCTGTTCCTGGGTGGTATTCAGCTCCTGGCTCTGGGTCTGGTGGGAGAATACATCGGCAAGCTTTTCATGACGCAAAATGGATTGCCTCAGTACGTTATCAAGAAAACGCTTTTGTAACCACCCATGATTGGCAAACGACAGGAATACGAACGTATGCACGCGACCGAGCAGTCGCTCTGGTGGTATCAGAGCTTACACCGTCGCGTGGGCAAAGCCATTGAACAACGATTTGGGGATCGAAAAGATATTCGTATTCTGGATGCGGGCTGCGGCACGGGTGGCTTACTGGAATCCCTTCGAAAGAGAGGCTACACCCAACTTCAGGGTCTGGATGCTTCGGAAGATGCCGTAGCCTTTACCAGACAACGCGGCTTTCAGGTTCACCATCTTAATCTGGTTTATATTGCTTCTTTTCAGCCCGGAGAGACCTTCGATGTCATCGTTTGCGATGACGTGCTGTGTTACCTGAGCGAAGAGCAAATCAGTAACGTACTTACGGCGTTCCGCCAAAAACTTCGGCCTGGAGGCATCTTTGTTTCCAACAACAATGCCTTTACCTGGCTCGGAGGCACCCACGCCGCCGCTCTGAACATCAGTCGTCGATTCGTATTGGCCGATTTAAAAAAATACGCTCAAACGGTCGGGTTCCGGATTCATCAGGGTGGCTACTGGAGTCTGTGCCTTTTTGCTCCGATTGCAGCCGTTCGAAGCTGGCAGAATTTTCAGCTCAAACGCGGCTGGGTCCAAACCGAGCACCTGAGTTCTGACGTAGCTCTACCCCCCGCCCCCATTAATAGCACGTTGAACGGCCTGATGAAGCTGGAGGAATTCCTGCTCCCGCTGGCTCCCCTGGGAAGTTCGGTGTTTACTGTAATGGATTCTCCCCATGACTGATCTTATTAAATTCCTGTTGATCTTCAACTGGATGCTTCTCTTTTACACCGCCTGGCAATACCAGGAGCGGAATCGGAACATTTACCTTCCTTTACTTTTCCTCTTTGGGGCCGTACTGATTACCCGTTCGGCTCATTTGCTGCATTATGAACCTAATGTAGATACCAGCACCTGGCTCAACAGTACCCTGACCATCAGTAAGGCCTCCAATAAACTCTGGACTTGGCTGAACTATACCGATGGCCGGCCTTTTACCGTATTTCCCCTCTGGCTGGGAAGCCTGCTCGGATTTCGCATTTCGTACCTAAGTTCTGAATTGATCGGAATCGGGTTATGGTGCGTTACCCTGTATTTCCTGGCTCAGACCTTATCATTATTGGGATGGAGATCTGGAAGAGTCTATGCCCTCATTCTGGCTCTGGCGGGCTTTATTGCGACGACGGATTACGGTGATTTCGTGGGCTATAACTCCGAAGTTGCCAGCATGTGGATTCTCGCTCTGGCCGTCTGGATCTGCGTTCGCTGGCTTGACCAACCGACACCCTGGATTGCTCTTGCTTTAGGTCTTACGCTGGGTGTATTGCCCTACGCAAAGTTCCAGAATGCTCCCATGGGACTGGTGATTGCAGCCTTTGCCGGGATCAGCTGGATTCAGCGTAAAAACTGGAAAGCAGTTCTCATGCTGGGCCTGGGCGGTTTATTACCCAGCTTAGGATTAATCGGGTATTACAGCAGTTTAGGACAACTGGAGACGTTCTGGAACCACTATTTTCTGTATTATTTCTATTACAGCTACACCGACGAATTTTCGAAACTTACTACGGCTCAGCGTTTCAGCCCGATTCGTTTTCTGGAGTTAAGTCTGACACCCTCCTCCCTGCGATGGATTGCGGCGGGATTATTTCTGGCAGCGGGTGCATTGCTGGTTCACTTTACCCGAAAAAAGAAAACGTCACTCGACTGGCTGGCTCTGACTTTACTCATCACCACCTACTACGCCATTCTTCAGTCAGGAAATAACTTTCATCATTACGCCCTATACGTTCCTTATTTTTTTACGCTCGTCATTGGCATCTGGGGCCGGGATCTGGAGAAAGCAGCCTTTCAGAAACTCGTCCTTTTCCTGATTCTTTTCGGCAGTGTACAGTCCATCGTCAATCTCTGGTATCGGAAGCCCATTCCCCCACCGGATCACGACGATCTGGCTCATGAAGTCGCCGGGATTATCAAACAAAACAGCGATCCCGACGACCGGATGGTACTCTGGGGCTGGGCCGACCGGGTTTATGTGTACGCCGAACGTCCGATGGGCCATCGCTATCCGTACACGATTAGCATCTTCTATCCCAGTCCGCTGCATGACGTACGCGTCGTTGATTTTCTAAAGGATATGGAAGAAAACAAACCCCGTATTTTCGTGGATGTCTGCGGAACTTCCCTAACGTATTTCGGAAACGAAAAAGAACGCCACGAAGCCACCCCGGAAATTGGTCGTTACGTACGCCAGCATTATCAGCTGATTGAGCAAACCGAAGGCGTCCGTATTTACAAACGAATGCAGTAATGTCTTTTTCTGGCGGGTTACTGCCTTTCCTCTGCTCTTTTCTGTGAGTAAACCAACCCCTTTTTTATTACTTTTAATGAAATTTAAGCCATTTTCAGTGCTATTCATTACTAAACCTTAACCCTGAATCGGAAGCATTCCTTTCGTGCTTTTTCGTAAACATTGACGGAATAACCGCGAAGCCTCTGAAAATCCCTATTTTTGCGGCACGAAATGGGATGTCATTCTATCCTGTCATGTTATGCTACGTACACAAACTTGCGGCGAAGGCCGCCTTACCCAGGCTGGACAGGAAGTAACCCTGTGCGGTTGGGTGCAACGCATCCGCGATAAAGGAGGCATGATCTGGATCGACCTGCGGGATCGATACGGCATTACTCAGTTAATTTTTGAAGAAGGCTCAACGGCCGCTTCCGTCCTCGAAACGGCCCGTTCACTGGGTCGCGAATACGTCGTTTCTGCCAGCGGAACGATTGTGGAGCGGGTAGCCAAAAACCCTAATTTACCCACGGGCGACATCGAGGTAAAGGTTACGAAACTGGAAGTACTTAATCCAGCCAAGTTACCTCCCTTCCTGATCGAAGACGAAACGGATGGCGGCGATGATATTCGCATGAAATATCGGTACCTGGATCTGCGTCGCGGCATCGTTCGTAAGAACCTGGAATTGCGTCATCAGGTAGCCCGCCGGACGCGTCAGTATCTCGACGAGCTGAACTTCATCGAAGTGGAAACGCCCGTTCTGATCAAATCCACGCCCGAAGGGGCCCGTGATTTCGTCGTGCCCAGCCGCATGAACCCCGGCGAATTTTACGCTCTGCCCCAGTCTCCCCAAACGTTCAAGCAATTACTGATGGTATCGGGCTTTGACCGCTATTATCAGATTGTGAAGTGTTTTCGGGATGAAGATTTACGGGCCGACCGTCAGCCGGAGTTTACGCAAATTGACTGCGAAATGTCGTTTGTGACCCAGGAAGACGTGCTCAATACATTTGAAGGACTGGTTCGTCATTTATTCCGTACGGTTAAAAACATAGAGTTACCCGAAACGCTCGTGCGTATGCCTTATTCGGAGGCCATGCGTCGCTTTGGTTCTGATAAACCAGACATTCGTTTTGGAATGGAATTCGTTGAATTAAAAGGCGAAGACGCTGACCTGACTTCAGGAAAAGATTTCGTTGTTTTTGATTCGGCTGAACTCGTGGTAGGTATTGCCGCTCCCGGCTGTGCGGAATACACGCGTAAGCAAATTGATGAATTAACGGATTGGGTGAAACGCCCCCAGGTTGGAGCGAAAGGACTGGTGTACGCCCGCGTGAATTCGGACGGTTCGGTGAAGTCGTCCGTGGATAAATTCTATCCGGAAACCGAACTCAAAGCCTGGGCTGAGAAATTCGGTGCCAAACCGGGTGATCTGTTATTAATTCTGGCGGGCGGAGCCGACAAAACCCGTAAACAGCTCAATGAATTACGTCTGGAGCTGGGTAACCGCCTGGGCCTGCGTAACCCCGATGAATATTCCGTCCACTGGGTCGTTGATTTCCCCTTGCTGGAGTGGAGTGAAGAAGAGAATCGTTACTTCGCCATGCACCACCCCTTCACCAGTCCGAAACCAGAAGACATGCACCTGATCAATACCGATCCCGGTAAAGTTCGGGCCAATGCCTACGATATGGTGATTAATGGAGTAGAAGTCGGTGGCGGTTCGGTTCGTATTTTCCAGAAAGACATTCAGTCACGGATGTTTGATCTGTTAGGATTCACGCCCGAAGAGGCTCAGAATCAGTTTGGCTTCTTATTGAACGCCTTCGAATTCGGAGCCCCTCCGCACGCAGGTATCGCTTTCGGTTTCGACCGTCTTTGCTCACTCTTCGGTGGTGCTGATACCATTCGCGACTTCATCGCCTTCCCGAAAAACAACGCGGGTCGCGATGTCATGATTGACAGCCCTTCGCTCATTGCAGCCAAGCAAATGGACGAGCTGAAAATCAAAACCGTTTTATAAGTTAGCGAGTTTTGTGTTTGGGGTTTAGAGTTCATTATGCTTTGAATCTTATTCTATATAGTAAACCCATTTCAGTTGTTTGGCTGGAATGGGTTTTCTTTGTTTTAGCCTTCTTGCTCTTTAGAATCTTCGGTTAGGTCTTCTCGCCTTTTAATTTATTAGTAAATCCTTATTTTTGGTCAGAGCAAAAGTACATAACCTCTTTCCTCATGCTATTCAAATACCTAACAATGGCCTCAGCCCTGGCGATTACCGGACTGAGTTTTTCCAATGTATCCACCCCCACTCCGCCTGAATCACCGGAGGCGACCTTTAAAACGCTCTGTTCCAGTTGTCACGGCGATGTCCAGGCGTTTGTAGACCGGAAATGGAAACACGGCACCCGCAAAGAGGACCTCATCGCCAGCATCAGTAAAGGGTACGCTGATTTTGGCATGCCCGCCTGGGAAGGAACCTTAAAACCAGATCAGATCGAAGGCATTGCTCAACTCATTCAAACCAGTATTGAAAAGGGCAATCGCTACAGCTTTAGCAATAAGCCGAAGTCGAATATCTTCAAAACCGAAGCCTTTACCGCCCGGTTGGATACCGTAGCTTCGGGTCTGGATAACCCCTGGGGCATGAGTTTTCTGCCCGATGGAAATCTGTTGGTTACAGACCGAAACGGGAAGATTTATCGGATTGATTCCAACCAGCAAAAGACGGAAATAAACGGTGGCCCTGAGGTCTTAGCCCAGGGACAAGGTGGCTTACTCGATGTTACCCTACACCCAAATTTTTCCAAAAACCACTGGGTTTACTTTTCATATTCAGCCTTTAAAGAGGCTCCTGAGGGAAAATTGTCTACCACAGCCGTGATGCGGGCGAAACTGGATGGAAATCAGCTAAGCGATCAAAAAGTCATTTTTGAGGCTTTACCTTATTCTAAAACCCGTCACCACTATGGCTCCCGGATGGTTTTTGATAAAAATGGGTATCTCTTCGTAAGCGTCGGCGAACGTGGGAGTGAGAAAACAAATCCGCAGAATCTGGACAGTGACCTGGGTAAAATTCACCGAATGAAAGACGACGGCAGCCCCGTGAATGATAATCCTTTTAAGGACAAAACGAAGGGTACCATTTATTCCTGGGGTCATCGTAACCCGCAGGGCCTGTTAATCGACCCAGCCACGGGAACGATCTGGGAAACTGAACACGGCCCCCGCGGCGGTGATGAGCTGAATATCGTTCGAAAAGGAGCCAATTATGGATGGCCGGTTATTTCCTATGGCATCAATTACGATGGAAAAGTCATTACTGACCTAAAAGCCAAAGAGGGCATGGAACAGGCTCAGAACTACTGGGTGCCGTCCATTGCTCCCAGTGGCCTGGCGTTGGTCAACAGCAGTAAATATCCGGCCTGGAAGGGTAATCTTTTGATTGGCTCCCTGCGGTTTAAATACCTGAATCGTTGTGTGATTAAGAACAATAAAGTGGTGAAGGAAGAAATTCTGTTCCCCAATATTGGCCGTGTCCGGAACGTTAGCATAGGACCGGACGGTTATGCCTACGTCGCCGTGGAAGATCCCGGATATATCTATCGAATTGCTGTTCAATAGTTTTCAGTCTCCGGTTTTGAGTTTTCAATGTTTTAAGTAGCATGGAAGGAGGATGAATTAATTTTTTGCGTTTCAGGATTAGTATTTGGGGTTGTTTTGGGTCCCTCCGCCGTGGTTGGTGTCTTCACCAACCACTTCCTGCCCCTTAGCTGATGAGACGCCAGCCACGGTAGAAGAAAACTAAAAACGCAGCGGCGGCCGCCCAGGTCTCGGGAATGTGTTTTTTAGGTTTGCTTATCATTTAAATTTTACCTTCAGTTGTGTATATGCTTTCTTCCGCAGAAAAACAGAGATATCAAAAACACCTGCTTCTGCCCGAAATGGGTGCTGAAGGTCAGGAACGCCTCAAGAAAGCCCGCGTGTTGGTGGTAGGTGCCGGAGGACTGGGTTGCCCGGTGCTTTTGTATTTATCCGCTGCGGGAGTCGGTACGATTGGCATTGTGGACGGCGATACCGTTGACGAAACGAATTTACAACGTCAGGTTTTATACGAATCGGCTGATGTAGCCCGACCCAAAGCAACCGTAGCCGCCAATCGGTTACGCCGGCTGAACGACCTGATTGATTACGAATACTTTCCGGCCAACCTGGTTTCAGAAAATGCCGCATCCATCATTGACGGTTTTGATCTTGTGGTAGACTGTACGGATAACTTCTCCGTTCGTTACCTCATCAATGACATCTGTGTCTTGCAGGGTAAACCTTTCGTTTACGGAGCCATTCACCGCTTTGAAGGACAGGTTTCCGTTTTTAATTACCCGAAAAATGGTGTATTGGGGCCAACGTATCGTTGCCTTTTTCCAAATCCGCCCAGTGGACTTGAAATTCCAAACTGTTCGGAAGTCGGTGTGGTTGGCATTCTTCCGGGTATGATCGGTATGTATCAGGCCAACGAAGTAATCAAGATTATTACGGGCATCGGCACTGTACTTTCGGGGGAACTGTTACTGGTAGATTTGCTGGAAAACTCCCAACGAAAAATGAAGTGTAAACGCCGCCCTGATGCCGAAGCACTGGCCGAAGCCGGTTTACCAACCCATCGAAAAATAGCCGCTAATGAGCTGTTACCTCCTGCCTTATCGGCCATAGAACTGATGCGTCAGTTGAAACGGGAGCCGGATACGTTCCTGCTCGATGTCAGAAATCCAGAAGAATATGACGTTTGCCATTTACCGGGAGCGGTGCTGATTCCGATGGCAACGATACCGGCCAATCTGGATCAGGTGCCCCGGGACCGGCCTGTAGTGGTGTATTGCCATCACGGCATGCGATCCGCCAGCGTGATTCAATACTTAAACCACGAACACGGGTTTGCTAACTTGTCTAACCTTGCGGGGGGTATTCATTCCTGGGCAGAAGACGTGGATATGCGAATGGCGAAGTATTAGGCTTAAAGGAGGTTGAGGTTATTTAATTAACGTTAACTTGATCAGGAATATAACTTCCCGAAAGCTTAAAGCTTTCGGGAAGTTATAGATAATAATTAGGTAAACTGTCCTGAGACTCTTTGAGGATCTTAATCATCAAACCGGCCTCCTCTACCAGCCAAAATACCCTTCTGGCGTGATTCCTTTCAGGCGTAAATAAACAATGCTCTGGCCCCGGTGGTGGATGATGTGATTTTCCAGAGCATAACACAGCTGTCTTCCGGTGATAGCTTCGCCGACAAACTCCTGCATCTTGCTTAATTGTTCGGGCTTTAACGCTGAAACCGTTTGCTGTACCCAATCATAAAAGCGTTCTAATTCTGCTGCCACCTCTGCTTTAGATCGTTGATTCCAGCCCTGAGCCGTTTCGTAGGGATCTTTCACGCCCACCCTATTGGCGAGTTGAGCCGTCGTATAAATCATGCAGTGTACGAATTGCATTCGAAACGAAAACATCTCGGGCGTGGGTTTAAAATTCAAATGCTCTTCCGGCATCTGATTAAAGATGGTCAGCGTATATTCCTGCGAGCGTTTCCAGGCCTGTTTGAACTCTTTCTGAAAAGCCTCTTCTTTGACGGAGGCCTTAGCTGTTAAGACCGGGCTCGCCAGTAACCCGCCAACCAGCATTTGGATCGCTTGTTTTCTTTTCATCTTATATCCCTATTGCCAGACGAGAATGCCCTGACAGACCGCTCTTCCTTCAGGAAGTCCTCTAAGCATTTATCTGAACAGCGTGTTTTGCGGGTCCAGCCTTTTTATTTTTCCCGCTCAATCAGGTTGGTGAAAAACGAACGCAGCATTTGTTTTTTCTCTTCGGAAACCTGGAGAGCATTCAGGTACTGAAACCCTTCTTCGAAGCAACGGTTCATCTCCGTTTCTACCGCATCCCGAACGCCCAACTGATTGTAGATTTCCGTTACGGCCTGTACTTTCTCAATGTTCTGATGATCCCCCGGGGATAACCAGAACTGAAGGGCCTCCTTCGTTTTGCCCTGGGCTTTTTCCAGAGCATCAATTAATAAATAGGTCTTTTTATTAGCCAGGATGTCCCCTCCCACGAGCTTACCAAATTTACCGGGATCGCCGTAGACATCCAGTAAGTCGTCTTTTAGCTGAAAACCAAGGCCAATGGCATCACCCATTTTTTTAAGTAAGACACCCGTCTCCTCGTCCGCTCCGCCAATGATGCCACCCAGTTCCAGAGCAAAGCCTAACAATACCGCCGTTTTCAGCCGAATCATTTCCAAATACTGAGCCTTGGTAACATCCGAGCGTTTTTCGAAATTCATGTCCAGCTGTTGCCCTTCACAAACCTCCGCTGCAGCCCGATTGAACTTTTTCAGGACCGCTTTCAGCAGAGTAGTTTCCACTTCCGTCATGAATTCATACGCTGAAACCAGCATGACATCACCCGAAAGAATGGCAACATTGTCGTTCCATTTTTCATGCACCGTGGGTTGCCCGCGACGAATGGGTGCTTTGTCCATGATGTCATCGTGCATGAGCGTGAAGTTGTGAAAAACTTCTACGCCAATGGCAGGACGAACGGCTTTTTGCCAGTTTTCCGTAAACAGGGCCGCCGACATGACGGTTAGTAACGGACGTATGCGTTTGCCACCCAGACTCATGATGTAGTGAATGGGTTCGTATAATTCAATGGGAGATTGGCCGTATTCAGTAGTAGCAATGGTTTGCTCGATAGCGGCCGTATAGTCGTTGAGTAGCATAGGGATCGGTAACAGAAGTCATTCATCGTCCTGCAGAGGGAGCGAATTGAATTTTCAAAAATAACCCGCTCCGGCAACTTTATGTTATGGACTTCCGTTTTCAGCGTAATAAATCTTACGATTACCGGAGATTTTATTCAAATTCGATTTCAAATCAAGCAACATATGCGTTCCATCCTTACGTTTTGCTTTCTACTCGGGTTTTCGCTGGTTTTTCTGGCTTTTACTCCCTCCACAGAAACACCTCCTTCTCCCACGGCAGCCAAAATTGAGTGGCTCACCATTGAGGAAGCCTACGCCCGTAATCAGAAAGAACCCCGCAAGTTCATGATTGATGTCTACACGGACTGGTGCGGCTGGTGTAAAGTCATGGACCGGCAAACCTTCACTAACCCTAAGGTGGTGGAATACGTCAATCAAAAATATTACGCGGTGAAGCTGGACGCAGAAGGTAAAAACCCCATTACAATCGGTAATCATACTTTTAAGTACGTAAGTCAGGGGAACCGGGGCTATCAGGAATTTGCCGCTTTGCTCATGAACGGACAAATGAGTTTTCCAACCGTAGTTTTTGTGGATGAGAAATTCCTGGACAAGAATGAATTACAGGTCATTCAGGCCGTACCTGGCTTTCACAAAGCCCCTGATTTTCATCAGATCATTACGTTTTTCGGCGATAACTACCATCAGAAGCAGACACCCTGGGAAAAGTATAAAAACGAGATTTATCCTAAGGCCTTTGCCCGGTGATGAATGTTTGATAAGCCTCCGGACGCTAAAATGCCTACGCAGTATCAGTACTGCGTAGGCATTTTAGCGTCCGGAGGGTCTTCTGTATCCTCTGCTTAAGTTACATTTTTCCGTGACAGAATTTACTTTTTATGATTTCCATACTCTATAGGTAGCTGATTGAGCCCTGCTTACATTTACTTAGCATCTATTAATAATCATATAAACCAAACCTTATATTATATTGCTGAGTTTCACTGAGATAAAATAAAAATTTAAAAAATTCTATTCATTTATTTAAAATTTTAAATAATACAGAATAGATTTGTGTGAAATAAAATTAATATCCTCTTCCTCTAAACAGAATAAAATAATCTTATTACAAGTTAAAACAGAATATTCAACTAAAAACACTACAAATCATTACTAATTAAAGATTTTATAGATAAAGTATCAGAATATCAATACTGAGCAACTTCACGGGTGCTTGTTGTATTACTATTCAAAAGTATTCAGTATTATTTTCCTGACCTCTATACGCTGCTCAACTTATAAAAGATACAACCCACAAGCTGTATACACGCGTACGAATTAAACTTAAACTTCATTTTTCCATCTTCTTATGAAAAGAAGCTTATCTAAGACCTCATTGCTGGTTCTTACTTGTTTGGGAATGTGGCTTTCAGGTGCAGAGACTCCTACCTATGGTAGAGATCATGCTGCGGCTGTGAGCATCGATCGCCAGATCACAGGTAAGGTTACTGATGAAAAAGGAGAGCCTCTGGCGGGGGCTACCGTATCTATTAAAGGTACAACGCAGGGTTCCATCACTGGTGCTGATGGTTCTTTCACGCTTTCCATTCCTAATGACCAGGCGGTCATTATTGTTTCTTACGTTGGTTATAACAAAAAGGAAGTAGCCGTAGGCTCACAGACGGTACTAAACGTAAGTCTGGCTCCTAATGACGGCAACCTTCAGGAAGTAGTGGTAACGGCTCTGGGTGTATCGAGAGAATCGCGTACGCTGGGTTATGCCGTGTCTACCATTAACGCGGAGGTAATGACCAAAGCCCGCGAAACCAATATTGGTAACTCGCTGGCGGGTCGGGTAGCAGGTTTGAACGTCAAAGGCACAAGCGGTGGTCCTGGCGGAACAGCGAAAATCCTGATGCGGGGTATGCCCAGTATGAATTCAGCAGGTTCGCCTTTGATTGTAATCAACGGTGTTCCCATGGACAATACACAGCGTGGGAGTGCTGGCGAATGGGGTGGAGCTGACGGTGGCGATGGTTTAGGTAACTTAAACCCCGATGACATCGAAAACATGACTGTCCTTAAAGGTCAGTCGGCTTCGGCTCTTTACGGAGCACGTGCTTCTAATGGGGTTATCTTAATCACTACTAAAAAGGGTAGAAAAGGAGATTTCTCCGTTGACTATAACCTGAACTACTCGCTGGATCGGGCCATGAACCTGACCGATTTTCAATATGAGTACGGTCAGGGTGAGTACGGAGCCAAACCTACTACGGTTGCTGCTGCTCAGAAGACGGGTCGTTTAAGCTGGGGTTCCAGACTGGATGGGTCCACGTTCACGCAGTTTGATGGTAAGCAGTATGCGTATTCGGCTCAGCGGGATAACATCAAAAACTTCTACCGCACGGGTACTAACTTCACCAATACCGTATCCGTTTCCAAAGGTGGAGATAATGGTTCTTTCCGTCTGTCTTTGTCAAACCTTGGTAACCAGTCCATTATTGACAACAGCGGTTTAACCCGTAAAACCATCAATCTTTCAGTTGATCAGAATATTACCAGCAAACTGAGTATCAGTGCGATGGCCAACTATATCGACGAAAAGATTAAAAACAAGCCCATTCTGAGTGATGGTCCCATGAATGCCAATAACGGCATGTTCCTGGCGACGAACATTGATGAGCGAATCCTGGCTCCTGGCTTCGATCCGAACACAGGCCGTGAAATCGTCTTCAGTGATGATGAATACGTGACCAACCCTTACTTTGTTACGAATCAATTCATTAACAACGTAAACCGGAAGCGTCTCATCTCGATGCTTTCAACGAAATATCAGTTTACGGACTGGTTATACGCTCAGGCTCGCGTGGGCTATGATAATGCTAATGACCGTATCTTTAAAGTTACACCCTGGGGAACGGGCTTTTTCATCCGTCCCAATGGACAAGGTCAGTTGGATGAACTTTCGAATGCCCAACGCACGGAGTTGAACATTGACGGTTTAATTGGTTTCAACAAAAACATTACTCCTGATTTCTCTATCAACGCATTAGTTGGAGCGAACCTTCGTAAGAATCAGTACGAAAAACTCCAGCTTGGGGGTAGTCCTTTCGTATTACCTTACCTCTACAGCTGGAATAACGTAGTGAATTTTACCCGTAACTACGAGGTAACGAATACGGAAGTTCATTCGGCCTACTATAGTGTGGACTTGGGATATAAGAACATCCTGAACCTGACTACTACGGGTCGCTACGATGAGTACTCTACTTTACCCATGGCGAACCGCGGTATCTTCACGCCTTCAGTAACGGGTGCGTTTGTCTTCGGAGATCTGATTAATGTTAACAAATTAAGCTTCGGTAAACTGCGTGCGTCGTATGCCATGACCAGTGGCGAACCGACTACGGCTTATGGTACGAGTGTTTATTACGGCGTAGGCAATGCTCTGAATGGCGTGGCTACGGGTAACTTCAATGCTGAGTTACCTAACCTGTTCTTAAAACCGTTTACCAAGAGCGAAGTCGAAGTAGGTCTTGAGCTGAAATTCTTCTCTGGTCGTTTAGGATTTGATGTTTCTTACTATCAGCAGAAAACCCACAACGAAATCATGCCTGCCAGCTATAGCTCTTCTACGGGTTATACCACGGGTGTCGTTGGAACGGGTTCTACTCAGAACCGAGGCTTAGAATTGCAGATTACCGGAACGCCAGTTAAGAAGGATAAATTCATCTGGAATACCTCATTTAACCTGACCTCCGTTAGAAACAAAATTCTGCAAACGGATCCTACTAATAAACCCATCATCTTAGGTCAGAACCGGGCCACGCTTGGTAACGCAGTGACGGCTTTCGTTCCTGGGTTGGCAGGTCCTCAAATCAGAGCTTACGATTACAAGTATGACGCAAACGGTCAGATTGTAGTAGATGGTTCAGGTTTACCAGTAGCGGGCGAGCTCATCAATTTAGGTACGGTGTTACCAACCTTATATGGTGGCTGGAATAACGACTTCACATTCGGAGGCTTCAATCTGGCTTTCCTGATTGATTATAACTACGGTAACAAAATTCTTTCAGCTACTGAAAACTACGCCTACCGTCGTGGGTTACACAAAGCTACCCTCGTGGGTCGTGAAGGGGGCATCACTACTGGTGTCACGGCTGAAGGTGCGGCTAATACCAAAGCTGCTTCGGCTCAGGATTACTACACGGCTCTGGCCAATAACATCACCAAGCTGAGCGTAGTTAACGGCGACTTCATCAAACTTCGTCAGGTAACCCTGGGCTATAACATCCCAGCTAAAGTATTGGCAAAATGGCCCTTAATCCGTGCAGTAAACATTTCATTAGCAGCACGTAACCTGTTGTACCTGATGAAGAAAACTACGAATATCGATCCAGAATCCACTTTTGGAGCTAACCTCAGATATTCTGGTATTGAAGGAACGAGCCTTCCTTCGGCACGTAACTACGGTGTTAACTTAAACATTAAGTTTAAATAAAAGATAATGAAAAAAAGACTGGTTCTTACTTCGATATTAGCCGGAGCTCTTCAATTTTCTTGTTCAAATTTTGATCAATTAAATCAGGATCCTACCCGTGCTACCGGAGAAAGTTTTGACGCTAATCTTCTTTTGCCTAGCATTCAGTACAAGTATGTAAATGCTAACGCAGGATACAATGGTCCCATCCTATTCCAAAGTATGTGGACTCAGATTCTGGCTTCCACTTCTTCAGGGGCAGCTAACTATTACACCAACGGCGACAAATACGTTATCTCCAGCAATACCAATGCATACCGGGAGCGTACCTGGATTGAAGCCTATAGCTCGGCCAGTTTTGCTTATGAGATGGAGCAGTTGACGAAGGATCGGCCCGCAGCGGCTAACCTGACCAATATCGCGACCATCATGCAGGTATTGGCTTTGTCTTCCATCACTGATGTGTACGGAGATATTCCTTACACGGAAGCACTGAAGGCAAAACAGGGTATTACTCTTCCTGCTTACGATACTCAGGAAAGCATTTATACGTCAATGCTGACTCGTCTGGAAACCGCCACGGCCGCTCTTAACCCCTCTTTGGCTGGTCCTACTAACGATGCCTTTACGTATAAAGGTAACGTTGCGAGCTGGAAAAGATTTGGCTATTCACTGATGCTGAAACTAGCCATGCGTTTAACGAAAGTGGCTCCTGCTACGGCTAAAACGTATGCCGAAAAAGCAGCGGCGGGTGGCGTATTTACCAGCGTTTCTGACGATGCTTACGTATTGGCAGACGACGCCAATGGGTATACCAACGGAAATGGTGCTGCTTTAGCTACAGCAGCCGATGTATACCAGGTACGCTGGAGCAAAACGCTGATTGATTACCTGCAGGCAACCAATGATCCTCGCCTGACCAGAATTGCGGAAGTTCCTGCCGCTGGTTTCGCAGCGAACAATTCCGTTACTGCTGGCAACAGCACGGCTTCTGCTCAGATAGGTTTACCCAATGGCTATGACCTGAACGGTGGAGCTACGGACATTAGCCGTTCGCCCGGTTACCCCGGCAGCACCGGCACCGGAGCTGATGTTACGCCTATTGGCCGGTATTCTCGTCCAACGGCGGCCTTCCGTAACCGTAGTGCTCCTCAGTTTATCCTGACGTACGCTGAAACAGAACTACTGTTAGCGGAAGCTGCTACTCGTGGCTTTACCGTAACTGGTTCGGCTGCGACGCACTACAAAAATGCAGTCTCTGCGGGTATCCAGTCGTTGGGTAAATTCGGTTCAGCTTTAGTTATTGATGCGGCTACGGCAGATGCCTACGCTGCTGCAAATCCATTAACTACCGCTAATCCGCTGAAGCAGATTAATGAGCAATACTGGGCTACTACGGGTATCTTACAGAACTTCAATGAAGCCTGGCATAACTGGAGACGTTCAGGGTTTCCTGTACTAACTCCTGTTAATTATACGGGTAGTTTTTCTAATGGAACGATTCCTCGTCGCCAGCCTTATCCAACGGGTGAAGCTACTTTGAATACGGCTAGTTATTCGGCAGCACTGGGACGCCTCTCTGGCGGTGACACCTGGACCTCACGCGTGTGGTGGGACAAACAATAGGTTAATGAAGATAAAGGGGGGTAACCCCCTTTATTTTTGTATTTTAGGTACTAACTTCAGCTAAAGGTTGAGGTTTTTTCGTTTCTACTCGCCCCCTTACTTCAAACACGGTTCTAGCCATGATCCAAAAAGGTCTTCTGTATCTTTTGGTTGCTACTGTTATCCCTTTGGTTACCTGGGCCCAAAAGCCGATTTTCCAGTTACTTCCCCCCGACCAAACGGGCATTACCTTTAAGAATGAAATTATAGAAACGGAAACCCGCAACATTATGGAGTATGAATACCTCTATAGTGGTGGTGGAGTGGCCGTTGGAGACCTCAACAATGATGGCCTTGATGATTTATTTTTTACTTCTAATCTTCAGGAAAACAAACTTTACCTGAACCTCGGAAATCTGAAGTTCAAAGACATTACGCTTCCCGCTGGTGTAGCGGGCCGGGCCGATGCCTGGAAAAGTGGCGTCAGCATGGCCGATGTGAACAACGATGGCTTGCTGGATATTTTTGTGTGTTACATGGGCAAAGGCGATGCCGACAAACGTCGCAAACAGCTTTTTATTAATCAGGGTAACCTGACTTTCAAAGAGCAGGCGAAAGAATACGGCCTGGATGACCCCTCTTATAGTTTTCAATCGGCCTTTTTTGATTATGACCATGACGGCGATCTTGATTTGTTTCTGCTGAATCACAGCGTGGGCAAATACGATAACCTCGAATTATATAAATACCGCAACGATATTGACGCTCTGGCGGGTAATAAACTTTTTGAAAATCAGAATAACCATTTTGTTGAAGTTACCCCAAAAGCCGGTATTCGTCAGCACTCGCTGACGTATGGGCTTGGAATAGTAATCACGGACCTTAACAAAGACGGCTGGCAGGATCTGTACGTCACCAATGATTACAACGAACCGGATTACATCTACCTGAATAATCAGAACGGCACGTTCTCAGAAGTAAGTAAAAAGGCCCTGCGGCACATGTCGCAGTTTTCGATGGGCCTCGACATTGCGGATTACAACAATGACGGCTGGTCTGACATTGTTTCGCTGGATATGCTCCCCGAAGAAAACCGTCGTCAGAAGACCTTACAACTGCAGGAAAACTATGAGTCGTATGAACTCATGCTCAGGCAGGACCTGCACCGGCAGTTCATGCGAAACATGCTTCAGCTGAATAACGGCGACGGAACCTTTAGTGAAATCGCCCAGACGGCGGGTATTTCCAACACCGACTGGAGCTGGAGTCCGCTACTGGCCGATTATGATAACGATGGGTACAAAGATCTTTTTGTTTCGAATGGATACCTGCGGGATTTCACCAACAAAGATTTTCTGAAATACTGGGGCGATTACAAGATTCGGAAAGCGATGGATCGGGAGCCCATGCAGTTAATGGATCTGATTAAAGCTATTCCTTCGAGCCGGTTACCCAATTACGTTTTCAGAAACAACCATGACCTTACGTTTACCAACAAACAGGCTGAATGGGGATTAACGAACCCCTGCGTATCAAACGGAGCCGTCTACGCCGATCTGGATAACGATGGAGACCTGGAACTGGTCGTTAATAATATCAATGACCCCGCTTCGATTTATCAGAACCTGAGTCGGGAAAATAACGCCGGCAATTATCTGCAATTCAAACTTCAGACTTCTAAAAGTAATAGAAATGCCCTGGGGGCCAGAGTAACGATTTATACGAAGGGAAGTTTGCAGTATCAGGAGTTAATGCCCGTTCGGGGGTATCTTTCCTCGCAACCGCTTACTTTACATTTTGGTCTGGGTGCTCATACCCATGTCGATTCCGTTCAAATCATCTGGCCGGACTGGTCCGTGGAAATTCTCAGGAATGTTCCGGCCAATCAACGTTTGATGCTTGAACAAAAGACCTTTAAGCCCTGGACTGCCTCCGCTATCAAAAAGTCGGTTTTCTTCGAAAAAGTAAAACCCCTCATTACCCACACCCATCAGGGTTATTCAGAGAATGATTTCAAACGTCAGCCCCTGATGCTGTCGATGTATTCGCAATCAGGACCGGTTTTGGCCAGGGGCGATGTGAATAAAGACGGGCTTGATGATGTATTCATCAGTGGCGATCAGACGAACACCGGAAAAATTCTGATTCAGCAGAAAGACGGAACTTTCAAAGCCATCGAAAATCTGGTTATCGGGGACGAAACGATTTCAGCAGCCTCCGCTGCGGTCTTTTTTGATGCCAACGGGGATGGTTATGATGACTTATACGTGGCCATGGGCGGTTATTCGCTCTTTGAGCCGAATACGGCTTCCCTACAGGATCTTTTATACCTGAACGATGGCAAAGGAAATTTTACTCTCGCTTCGTTACCCAGCGTAAATGCCAGCAGCAAATCCTGCGTCCGCGTAGCTGATTACGATCTGGACGGCGATTGGGATCTCTTCGTGGGTGGACGAGTCATTCCCGGAAAATATCCGCTGAGTCCTTCTTCGTATTTACTGGAAAACAATGGAAAAGGTGAATTCACCGCTCACCGCTTCCCGGTCAACGGCATGATTACGGATGCTCAGTGGGAGGATCTGGATCAGGATGGACGAAAAGACCTGATTATTTGCGGAGAATTCATGCCCATCAAGATTTTCAAAAATACGCCCGAAGGCTTCACGGACCAGAGCCCTCAGTATTTTTCTCAGGAAGAACTGGGCTTCTGGTCTTCCCTCCTGGTAACGGACCTGGATCATGACGGTGTCAAAGAAATCATTGCCGGAAACCTGGGTACCAATTCTCAGATTAAGGTATCCCCCGAACAACCCGGTGAATTGTACTATGCCGACTTCGACAAAAACGGTTCCATTGACCCCATTTTCTGCTTTTACATGCAGAACAAGTCCTATCCATTCGTAAGTCGGGATGAATTGAACGATCAGATTTTTCCGATGCGTAGGAAGTTTATTTCCTATAAAGATTATTCAGAAGCCACGATTGACCGCATTCTCTCGCCCGAACAGCTTAGTTCAGCCCTCAAATGGACCGTTACCGAAGCCCGCAGTGTGGTGTTCCGAAGGGATCAGGGCCAGTTCAAAAAAGAGATTTTACCGATACAATCACAGTTTGCTCCCGTTACTCAAATCCTGTCCGGAGACTTCAGCCATCATCACCAGTCTGACCTGCTACTGTTAGGGAATAAATCCTTCAACCGCCTTAAACTCGGCACAATGGATGCCAATTACGGGTGCTTACTGAAAGCGAAAGGACTAGGCTTTGAGTACGTGAATCAGGGAGAATCCGGGTTGTCGGTCAATGGAGACGTTAAATCTGTTGTACAGCTACGGGTTAACAATCAGAATTATTTAGTCATCGGAGCCTTTGACCAGCCTCTGCAATTTTACCAGTTGAAATGAAACATTTTCTCTTGCTTTTCTTCAGTACCCTTTCCATTACCTGGGCTCAGAAACCTACCCCTGTCCAGCACTTGCAGCCTTCGGTCTTTGCGGTAACCATGGTGATGATTCACGATGTGGTTAACCCTCCGGCAGCAGCCCGTTTTTATTCGTACTGCCTGATGGGAGCTCAGGAATTCGTTTCGGGTCAGGACAAAAAAATCCCCTCTCCCACGCTGATTGCCCGAGATTTCAAAAAACCGGATCTGAGTTCCGTGAAATCGTATGATTACGCGATGGCGGCCACATACTGCATTCTGGAAACGGGCCGCCTCATTCTTCCTTCGGGTTACATGCTTGAAGAAGATGAAAAGAAACTGGTAGACGCCTGGATTCAGGAAGGTAAAAGTCAACAGACCATTGAGGAAGCCATTGCCGCGGCTCAGGTCATGGCTAAGCACGTCATTTCCTACTCCACAACGGATCAATACAACAAGCTCAGCACACGCCTGCGTTACCGACCTATTAAAGGGGATGGATACTGGTACCCAACGCCTCCGGGATACATGGAGGCCATTGAACCACACTGGAAAACCATTCGTCCGTTCATGATGGATTCCAGCAGTCAGTTTACGCCCAAACGCCCCGTCACATTCAGCCGGGATTCGACGAGCGAGTTCTACAAAATTGCGTATGAGGTTTACCGGGCCGGATCGGATTTAAGCCCCGAACAGCGGGCTATTGCTTCGTACTGGGACTGTAATCCGTTTGCCATTAATACCTCCGGCCACATGATGATCGGGTTCAAGAAAATCAGCCCCGGTGGTCACTGGATGAATATTGCCAGCATTGCTACCACTCAGGCGAAGCTAAGTTTTAATCGTTCGGTTCTGGTTTTAGCTACTACGGCCATGACGCTCCACGATTCGTTCATCAGCTGTTGGGATGAAAAATACCGCAGCAACCGCATTCGTCCGGAGACGTACATTCAGCAACGCATTGATAAAACCTGGCAACCCTTATTGCAGACCCCTCCCTTTCCTGAGTACACGAGCGGGCATAGTGTGGCCTCAACCGCAGTAGCCGAAGTACTTACCTTCTTCATGGGTGATCATTTTGCTTTTACGGATAATACAGAAGTTATTTTTGACCTGCCTACCCGGCACTTCAGCTCTTTTCGGCAGGCCGCTGAAGAAGCCGCCATTTCCCGTCTGTACGGAGGCATTCATTATCGCGATTCGATTGAATACGGGCAGGAACAGGGCCGAAACATCGGAAAACACGCCATTGCTCAAGTAAAAAAAGCCGGATATAGATAAGAAAGATATTCATTTAAAATTCAGATAATCTATAGAAATAGTGAGGCATTGCCCCCAGCAACGTATTACTTTGCTCTGACATTAGTATTCAGGACTATCCTCTAGGTATCATGGCTCTACTTCTCGATTTTATAGGTAATACGCCGCTGGTTGAAATCACCCGGCTGCACTCCAATCCGAAGGTTAAAATTTTTGGTAAGCTGGAAGGGCATAACCCCGGTGGCAGCGTGAAAGACCGGGCGGCCCTTAATATGATTCGCAGTGCCCTGGAACGCGGTGATATTCAGGAAAGTACGCCCCTGGTGGAAGCTACCAGCGGAAATACGGGCATTGCTCTGTCCATGATTGCCCGGCTTTATAACCTGGAAATTGAACTGGTCATGCCCCAGAATTCAACCCGGGAACGGGTCCTAACCATGGAAGCATTCGGGGCGAAAGTGACCTTACTGGAAAGCATCGAAGCCTGCCGGGATTATGCTCAGGCAAAGGCCGACAGCGGAACGCACTTTCAGCTCAATCAGTTTGCGAACCCGGATAACTACCTGGCTCATTATAAGTCTACCGGGCCGGAAATCTGGCGGGATACCCAAGGCACGATTACCCATTTTGTCAGTTCCATGGGCACCACCGGCACGATCATGGGTATCTCTCTTTACCTGAAAGAACAGAATCCCGATATTCAGATTATTGGCTGTCAGCCGACGGAAGGATCTTCCATTCCGGGAATTCGTCGCTGGCCTCAGGAATACTTACCAAAAATTTTTGATCCCAGCCGCGTGGATCGAACCATGGATGTTTCGGAGGCGGATGCCATTGCCATGACTCGCAGGCTGGCCCGTACGGAGGGAATTTTTGGGGGAATGAGTTCAGGGGGCTGCGTTTCTGCCGCCCTTCAACTGGCCGAAGAACTCGAAGAAGGCGTGATCGTCTGCATCATTTGCGACAAAGGCGATCGCTATCTGTCCAGCAATCTCTTTGGTGAATAGTAAAAAAGCCCTGGAAACAAATTCCAGGGCTTTTTTACGAAGTCAGTCGCTACTTACGCAGCCGTTTCTTCTTCTGAGCTTTCTTCCGTTGCTTCAAAAGCTTCGGGCAGGTATTGAGACAACAGGTTATACCAGGAGATCATTTTGCGGATATCTGATGCATATACTTTCTCACGATCAAATTCAGGAAAAACTTCTCCTAAAAACTCACGTAAATCGGTATCGCTGGCATTTTTAGTGTCCATCTCTACTTTCTCGCCGTGTTTTTCACGAATGGCCATGAAAATATCAGGAAGCGGTTTGGATCCTTCTTCGTTATCCGAATAAACTGAGATTTCTTTCAATACAGAAACGCGGGCATTTGCTCCTACTACCGTACGACCTTTTTTCTCATCAATAGTCTCCACAATCACTCCCGTACGGGTAGGCTTCAGGATTCGGTACAGACCGGGTTTTCCGGAAATGTGGGCGATTTCTTTTAACAATTCCATGTAATCAAATTTGTTGTGGCAAATAAGCGTTTTAGAAGCTTAGGTTAGACCTTACAGTATCCGTCTGATTATCAACAGATTACTTAAGCAAAAGTAATTTCTTTTCTATCAGAATAGAATGTTTTTCGGCAAACGAGCTACAAAAGTAGCCAATCCTCAGGCTATTACCGCCCGGCACCCCGAAAATCCGCATTCAATTCTCCAATAGCTTCCGCAATTTCATCGCGTCCTAACCCGTCAACGGAAGAGGTGACAAAGTATTTCGGAACGGCTGTGAAAAATTGAAGAAATCCTTCTTTATACTTTTTCACCTTCTGCTCCAGCTGACTTTTCGATAATTTGTCGGCTTTGGTAAAGACGATATAAAACGGAACCTCTGCTTCGGTTAACTGCGACATGAATTCCAGGTCAATCGACATCGGATCGTGGCGAACATCTATCAGCACAAACGTACAAACGAGGTTCGGACGGTTTTGCAGGTAACCAAAAATCATGGGTTCAAACTTGTCGCGTTCGCTCTTGCTGATTTTTGCGTATCCATATCCCGGCAAATCGACCAGATACCAGGTATTGTCTACGGAAAAATGGTTGATTAACTGGGTTTTACCCGGCGTCTGGGAAGTCTTGGCCAGGTCTTTCCGGCGTACCAGTGAGTTAATCAGCGAAGACTTTCCCACATTCGACCGACCAATAAAGGCATATTCCGGCCGATCCGGGTTGGGGCATTTCTCCCAATCGGTATTACTCACCACAAATGCGGCTTCTTTAATCTTCATGCTCTTGATATTTGCTGCAAAGGTACGACTGAGTTTCCAGTTTTCCGTTTTCAAACGTAGAGACGTCGATTGATCGCGTCTGGATCCCCCCCACCATCTGTCATCCCGAGCGAAGCAAGGGATCTTGCCGGGAGATGAAAGTAGTTTCAGTGTTGGAAAGTTGTTTCCAACAAGAGGCGGTTTATCTTTTTTAATAATGCCTATTTCCAGCAAAAACGTTTTGCCATGGGTGTCTTCACCAAACACTTCTGGCTGGTGAAACACCAGCCACGGCGACAGGAGTAGGCCTCGGCTATCCATATAATAGAACCCAGTGGGGTTATAGCTTACATTTCAAAACGTCTCCACTGACTTCTTAGCCGTGGTTGGTGAGACACCAGCCACAGCAGAAGTAAGCCTTTCGACTAAATGTCCCAGTTGTTACCCCGAATTAGCATCCGGGGCTATCCAGCAGGGGGCTATCTGGGTTGAATTCCCCTGGGGTTCTTACTTGCAGTTGGTAGAAGTACAACTACAGTAGGAACCCGGTTGTTACCCCGGTTGTAATCCGGGGCTATTCAGATTGAACCCCGCTGGGGTTTTTAATTTCAGTTTCAAACGGCTTCCCTACCTTGACGGGTTTTCACTTTCAAAACTCAAAACCGCAGCGGCGGCCGCTGAAAACTGAAAACTGAAAACGAAAAACTATCATCTGCCCCTTACCTTTGCGGTATGGAAATTCTTCAGAATGATTTGTTTTTACGAGCGGCTCGCGGTGAACAGGTAGAACGTGTGCCCGTTTGGATGATGCGACAGGCCGGGCGTATCCTGGCTGAATACCGCGAAGTTCGGGCCAAGGCCGGGAGCTTCATTAACCTTTGCACAACGCCTGAACTCGCGGCAGAGGTTACTATTCAACCCGTAGATTTATTAGGCGTAGACGCCGCGATTATCTTTTCCGATATTCTGGTGGTACCCGAAGCCATGGGTTTACCCTATGAGATGATCGAAGCCCGTGGGCCTGTGTTTCCTACTACGGTTCGAACCCAGCAGGACGTTGAAAACCTGAAAGTGGTTGACCCTGAAGTAGAACTGAAGTATGTACTGGACGCCATCCGAATCACGAAGAAAGAATTAAACGGCCGCGTTCCTCTCATTGGTTTTGCCGGAGCTCCTTTCACCATTCTTTGTTACATGATTGAAGGAAAAGGCTCGAAAACGTTCTCGGTGGCGAAGAAGTATCTCTATGCTGAACCCGAACTTTCGCACCAGCTGCTGCAAAAAATTACGGATACGACCATTGCCTACCTCAAAGCTCAGGTAGCGGCCGGAGCTAACCTGGTGCAGCTGTTTGACTCCTGGGCGGGCATTCTCTCCCCTCAACAGTATCGGGAGTTTTCCTTACCTTATATTTCCCAGATTTGCGATGCCTTACAAGCCCTTGCACCCGTTACGGTGTTTGCCAAGGGAGCGTTCTTCGCCCGTCGGGAAATGAATGATCTGAATTGTTCAGTCGTTGGACTCGACTGGAATATGGATATTACGGAAAGCCGCGAAATGATTCCCTCGAAGGTATTACAGGGCAATCTGGACCCCTGTGTACTTTACGGCAGTTTTGCGGAGATTAAGAAGCAAACGCAGGAGATGTTACGTCAGTTCGGAGGACAGAAGCACATTGCTAACCTCGGCCACGGTGTTTATCCCGATACCGATCCTGACAAAGTGCGTTGCTTCATTGATACCGTGAAAGAATTTCAGTTTTGAATGAGCGAAGGAGTGAATGATAGAAGTCAGTAATTACTACATTCTATCATTCACTCCTTCAAAACTCTATAACTCAGCCACGAGGGCTTCGGCCAGTAAGAGTGACTTGTTAATGGGGACCACGCCTACTTCTTCACAAACGAGTCCTCCGCCTAAATTCGAAAGTCCGGCGATGCGTTGAGGGCTTAGGCCTAACGCTACGCAGCACGCGGCAATACTAATGACGGTATCCCCCGCTCCGGAAACATCCGCGATTTGACGGATGTGAGCGGGCAAGTGGCATTTTTCAGCCTGAAAGTCAATGTATACACCTCGTTCGGAAAGCGTAATGAGCGTTCCTTCGAGTGATAAGGCTTCTTTGAGTTTCTGGGCCGCGGTTTCGAGTTCTGCCGGTACGCGAACGTCAAAACTGATGTTCAATCCTTCCCGTAATTCTTTCAGATTGGGCTTGAAAAGCGTGGTGCCGTGGTAATGCAGGAAATTTCGCTTTTTAGGGTCTACAACCGTGGGAATGCTATGTTCTTTCGCAAACGTTACCACCTGCTGAATCAGATCAGCCGAAATCACCCCTTTGTCGTAATCTTCGAAAATAATAACCTGACACTGAACCGCTAACTGGGTGATTTTATGAAGCAACGCCGTTTTTTCATCCGCTGAAATGGGAGCTTCCGTTTCAGTATCCACTCGTACAACCTGCTGACTTCCAGCGATAATCCGCTCCTTAACAGTAGTGATGCGATCCCGACTCCGAACAATCCCCTCGGTGCTTAACCCTTTACTTTCCAGGAGATTGCATAACTCATCGCCGTAGGAATCTGTACCTATTACTGAACAGGCAATGGCTTTAGCTCCCAGAGCCTGTACGTTTAGCAATACGTTTCCTGCTCCGCCTAATCGGTATTCCCGCCGCTGAGCGACCACCACCGGAACCGGAGCTTCCGGTGAAATCCGATCCACTCGGCCAAAGACGTAACTATCAATCATTACGTCACCGATTACTAATACATTTAACTCATTAAATGCTTCAAAGACAGCAGGTAATAACATAATTTCTATTGAACTGATCGTTCAGAATTCTTCGTTGAGGATGACCCGGGGAATGACTACGAAGAACGCTTTTCTAACTAAAAGATATTATCGAACAAATAACTAAAGCTCAGGCCAAATGTCTGATTTCTTGACTTAAGCGACATTTCAGACACGTTAGCCAGGCCTTGCTGGTAAAAAGCGGTCAGCTGAAAAAAGTCAAACTGAACGCCGATTCCCCCCTGCACACCGTAATCAAATCGCTGGAGGTCGTAATTGAACCGTACGCCGTATTCCGTTACGTTCTGACCATTTTCCCGTTCTACCGTTTTACCGCCCACACCACAGGCTACATATCCCCCTCCGAAGAGTAAGAATCTCGAATTTTTCTCTTCATTTCCCACTTTCAGCATCACGTTAACCGGTAAGTCCAGGTAATTGAGTGTGGTCGATGCCCGTCGGGTTGGGGGACTAAAATCAGCGATATACCCGCGTTGGACGAATAACAACGTAGGTTGAATCGTCAGATTATTACTGCTGGTCAATGGGATCTCAGACCCTAAACCCGCGTGAAAGCCCGCTTTTGAGATCGGTGCCCCTAACTCTGAGCTTAAGGCCCGGCTCAAGGTCGAGACATTTCCGCCCGCTTTAAAAACCATTTTACTCTGTGCCATCACTCCCAGCGGAGCAACCAGCATGAAGAGTCCTATAAAAAGCTTTTTCATTTTTCGTTTTGAATTTTCATCGTGGGCAATCCAGCAATTTCAATAGACTAACTTCTGCTCCATTCGAATGTTTGAGTTAGGCCGTCATTTTATTATCCTATGGATTGCAACCGCTTTTACCCTTTTCAAAACGATACTTTAAAAAGCGTCGTCAAAATAATAGTTAATAAACAGTCCAAATGAGCGGTTATGCAACGAACCACTATTGGCGACATTGGAAAGATTCGCAAGTCCCTGGCTGTAAGTCAGTCCAAATACCGTGTAATTACGGCGAATGCCTACGGCCAGATTAATACCATAATCCAGACGTTTGAGGTCTTCCTTGAACGGATCTACTCGTCTGATCCGGTTTTTCTGTTCGGGAATAATACCCAGATTGGATGACGTAGAATCTCTTACAAAGCCTACGCTCTGGTAACGTAAAGTATTCCGGCCATACACGCCTAAACCTACGTATCCTCCGGCAGAGGCATAAAATTTCGTTCGCTCTCCCCCGGCCTGAAACACCAGATCAATGGGTACATCTACGTAGTGCAGTGCATTCCAGCTCCGGTTACGGGGCGTGATGGTGGTGGCCCGACGAGCATCATCTCTTATTTCATACACGACCTGTTCGGAGAACTTTTCCTGCGACCAGTACCCCCGGGGGCTGTAACGCAACCCTACGTGTACGCCAAGCATTTGAGGAACAATTTCAATATTGCGGGCAAAGCCAAAGGTAAAGGCGGGTTTGATTACAGGATCGCCGGTGTTTGGCGTCAGACTACGATTCATGTCCGTTCCATTCAGTCCCATCGTAAACAGCCACCTTGGGTCGGACTCCCGCTGAGCAAATAATGAAGTAGATAAAAAAGCTAATAAGATACTGAAGAACCAGATTTTTTTCATGTGAAGGGAGTACGACTACGTGTTGGTACCACAAAGAAACAAAAGGAATTGGGAAAGGCGAGCAAATTAGCCGCAGTTCCGTTGCTTTTAACTGTTTCGGAACCTAAAAAAGAAAGGCCGGAACGATGCCCAGCCTTTCTTTTTACTTGTTCATATCGTTATTTCTTTCTTAAAGTCATCAGATATTCGACTAAATCTGCCAGGTCCTGCTTACTCATATTTTCGTGCAAACCGGAAGGCATCATGGAATCCTGCTGCTGCTTCATACTCTTTACCTGCGTCATTTTGATGCGTTGACTGGTTCCCCCGGGATACTTGAGATCCAGATCTGATTCCGTTTTACTGGAGACAATCCCCATCAGGGAGGTGCCATCTTTTAGCTGAACGTCCCAGCCTTCAAAACCAAAACTGATGCCCGCTGAAGGGTATAGAATCGCCATATACTGTCCTTCTTTGGGCAGCTTCGATCCAATTTCCGAAAGCTTAGGACCGAAGTCAGCTCCCTGTCCATTGATCTGATGACATACGGCACAATTTTGAGCAAAAACTTTCACGCCTTTCTCTACATTGCCCTGCAGACTTACCAGCTCCTCAATTTTGGGAACAGGCTTACCAACGCTGGTTTCACCTCCCAGATAAGTAGCGGCTTCTTTCGATATGGCTTTTCGCCAGGCGTTTGCTACGCCCTGCACGGCGTACAGAACATACGGTTTTTCAATTTTACCCTCCCGTAACAGGATCAGGATCCGGTCTTCTCCGAGCATAGAGCCGCCCAGGTTTCGGGTGGCCAATTGCCGCAGCCACTGCGGCTTAGTGCCCGACAAAGCCATTTGCTCCAGAATTTCGATGGATTCTTTTTTCCCTACCCGTCGCAAAGCAGTCAGCGTTTTACGGATTTTATCTTCGTCCTTACCCGCTAAAATGGCTTTTACCGTTTTTCCTCCCCCCTGTTGCAACAGCAGATTCATGGCCGTTGACCCAATGTGTTCGGTATCCGGATTCAGGGCAATGGCTAATAACTTTCCATTTTCCTCGGGTAAAGCATAACGAGCTTCGTATTCCAGGTATTCCTGTTGCGGAAGGGTCGCCATTAATTTCTTCAGAACGGTTTTAGCCGTCGGAGTTACCTTTACAAATTCTGGATCAAGGTGACGTAAAGCCAGCTTGGTTAACTCCGCCTGCCGAGGGTTATTGCCGATGAGCAGTTTCATTAAGGCGTCGGTTTTGGCCTTTCCGGTAGTAAAGTCAAAAGCCCGGAAGTACCTCAGGCGTTCTTTCGAAAGCGATAAACGATCATCAGCCGCCAGCATAGCCAGAAATGGGCTGGCTTTTTCAGTACGGGACCGCCATACCAGATCCCGCTCGGCTTTGGTTCCCGTGGGTTTGGGATGATTTTCCAGGTAGGCGGCGAAATACGAATCCCATTGCTGATCGGCTCCTACCCCCAGTGCCTCCAGATACCAGCGGTCATTCCCGTCGTATTTTTCGGCCAGCGAAGCCCAGAGAGCAGGAGCTTCCGGAGACTTCTGATTTCGTAACGCAATTGCACATTCGCGAAGCACCTGAGCCGAGGTATCCGATGCCAGCTGTTTCAGGTAAGGCATTACCTCCTCTTTTTGCTGACGAGCCGCCCGCAATCCGGCTATCCGCAGGTCAGGATCAGGATCTTTCAGAGCCTCTTCGATATAGGGTTTACCCTTCATTTTTGCTAATACCCAAAACGCCCGGGCCCGCATCCGGGGGTTGGCATCCGAGTGCCAGAGTTTCGTCAGCTCAGGTACCGCCCGATCACCCATGTTCATCAACGCGTTCCAGGCTTTGTAGCGAATGGACATATTCGGGTTTTGCAAAGCCAGTAAAGCACTATTCGGATCCGTATACGTATAAACAGGAGCCGTATAAGATTTGCCCTGAGGAGCGACGCGATAGACGCGGCCCCGGGTCTGATCGCCCGCCTGGTGGCCCCCTACGCCAGGATCGTACCAGTCGGCCACCAGAATGGAGCCATCGGGAGCAATACATACATCAGCCGGACGGAACCAGCTATCGCCCTCGTTTTTCAGAATATTTTCAATGCCCGCCGAATACCCCGCTCCTTTGGCTGCTACCGGATAACTCCGTACTACGTTATGGCCCGGCTCGCAGTGAATCATCTGATTACGATAGACTTCCGGCAATAAATTACCTTCGTAAATCACCATTCCGGTGGGCGAGCCACTGCCCGTTTGCAGTAAATTAGGAACGACGCCCGGATCGTTTAAATGCCAGTGCCGGGCCGGAATTTCTTCCTCCATATTCGTCCGATAGGCAGGCCAGTTCGCTCCCGTTACTTCATCCGTATAGCCATAATTACCGCCTTCGAGCACGTAGTTAATGCGGGTACTTTTATTTCCGTCATCGTCATTATCCGATTGCCAGACGGTTCCGTAACTATCGACGGCCAGTTCAAAGGGATTGCGGAAATTATGAGCGAGTACTTCGACATTTTTGAAGTCGGCATCACAACGGAACGCCAGGCCCTGCTTGAGTTTACTCTTGTTTCCCGTCTGAATCGGATTTCCGAACTGATCCCTGATCAGATTTCCCTGAGCATCTTTCAGCTGCTTGCCCTCGTTACCAAAATTAAAATAGAACTTCCCATCCGGGCCAAAGACGAAGGTGTGCATGCCGTGATCGTGCTGCTCCCCTTCAATACCCTGAAAAATGATGGATTTTTTATCTGCTTTATCATCTCCATCGGTATCCTCAAACAACCAGACGTAGGGACTTTGCGAAACGATGGCTTTATTTCCTAATACCAGAATGCCCAGGGGTGCATTCAGCTCCGGCCCCTGATACCAGACTTTCTGGACGTCTGCTTTCCCGTCTCCATTGGTGTCTTCCAGAATAACAATCCGGTCCCCTTTTTCGGTAGTAGGGTTCCCGTTGATGGCTGGGCGGTAATTGTAGGCTTCCGTAATCCAGACTCGGCCCCGCTCATCAATATCCATGTTCGTCGGATTTTGGAGCATGGGTTCCGTAGCAAAGGTCTTTACCTCTAATCCCTGTGAAGTTTTGAGCGTTTTCAGAGCATTTTCAGGCAGACGTTTCTGAGCGTCGCTGAGCACCGAATCCATCAGAATCGTAATGGTTCGTGAAAGGGGGTTCTGCTGAACAGCCATTAACGAAAACATAAGGCTTCCCAGTGAAAGCCCCAGTCCCCAGCGAAGGGGCTGTTTCAGTTTGAAAGGAGTACGCATAAGATGATTAATGAGGTTTAGCTATTCTGCTTGTGTTAGGTATAAACCGGAACAGGATACCCTTTCACGCATCGTAAAATATTCTGATGGCTAGATCCAGTGCTGACGACGGAACCAGCCTAATACCGCCAGTGAGGAGAACAGCATCATGCCCAGCGACAACCAGAAACCAATCGGATGACCTGAGGTCGGTATGGTCTCAAAGTTCATCCCGAAAATTCCCGCAATCAGCGTGGGAGGCATGAAGATGATCGTTACCACCGTAAAGATTTTGATAATCTGGTTTTGCTCCAGATTGATCAGACCCATAAATGTATTCTGCAGGTATTCCAGCCGCTCAAAATTGAAGGTAGAGTATTCCAGCAGCGAGCTAATATCTTTTAAAATGAGACGCAGGCGTTCCCGATGCGTATCCGGGAAAAGTGAACTGCGGAGAATGTTGGAAAGTACCCGTTGCTTATCAATGATGGTTTCCCGGAGCAACATGGTGTTTTCCTGAAGGGTATTGATCCGGATCAGCACATCCTGCCGGGGTTTCTGATCGGCCGTCAGGGATTTGGAAAGCAACGAAACATCCCGCGAGATGGACTCCAGTAAATCGGCGTCCGTTTCAATGCGGGTTTCCAGTAACAAAATTAAAATGTCGGCTCCGATCTGAAAGGTCTCGTCGCCGGTTACTTTCATGCGTTTTACGGTATCGGCAAAGGTTTTGGAGTCGCCCCGGCGATACGTAAACAAGATGCCATTTCTCAGAATCATGGAAACCGGATAGGTGCGAAACCCTTCCGAATCAATACTAAGAAAGTTCGAGTTAGCATTCAGGGATTCATTCTGCTCAAAAAAACGAGCCGAACTTTCAATTTCAACAATCTCCTGAGGGGTTTGAAAACTGACCACGTACTTATTTTCCACCCACTCCTCTTCCTCCTGGCTGGCCGACTGCAAGTCAATCCAGATCACATTTTTCAGGTGACCCAGTTCTTTTACATCGTTTTCCTTCCGAATCTGCTTCCCTTCTTTATAATAAATTCTAACCACGTTGCTGCTGTTATACTCGTTCGTTCTTCAAAACAAATAACTTGTATGCACAGAAACAACTACCAGTCCTAGCTTTAATCCGTCCCCCGCTTCCCGGGGCCTAGTTAAATGAAAGAAAGTCGGTGAAATAAATCAGCTCCACTTCAAAGACCAGGTCATGCCCGTGACAAACCACTTCCGAAGAAATGGCTACGCAGGGATAATGCTGAGGTTTGGGTAAAGGAAGCCATTCGGGTACCTGATAACCCGGCCAGTCCTGTTCATGCATGCCCGTCAGGTCAAGTAAATAATGGAGATACTCTTCCTTACTTTTGATAAGGGATTTTTGCATAAAATTAAAGGTGTGGATACCCATCAGGGTCAATGAAAAAGCCCAACCTGGTTAAGTTGGGCTTTAGTTTCAGGGGTAGGTTAATTCAGCGAATTTTGAAAAAGGCTCGCAGGCATTTTTCGCACTTATACCAGCGAACGGGGACAAAAAAAAATAAGTATTTCACAGTCGATGGACGACGACGACGTTCAGTTGATGATGATCCGCAATGGGGACAATGCATTCGGGCAGTACTCATTTCCTCAGGTCAGGAATTAAAGGGTATACTTAAATAATGACGGTTATTTACGTACGGTAATCCTTCAGAAAAAGGCAGGTATGATTGCTTTTCTCAAAAAAAATTTCCTTCTATGGGGTTACTATTTTCGATTCGTTCCAAAACAAAATCATATAGATATGAATTAATACTGGAATAGACCGCTACTGGACTGGTGTCGTTTGACAGGTACAAAAAACGCACGTAACTGCCTCAAAATGCAATTTATGCGTATAGACTCCATATAGACAGCCTTGCAAAAACAGCTGACAGCTATCAATTTTGTAACTTCTTCCTGTTACATCATGCCGCCACTAGTGAAAAAATTATTTAAACAAATTCCTGAGGTTTATTTCCAGGAATTTCAAAGGCATCGGCTGCGGCTGATCCGCAGTAGAATTCATTTATTAACCTGGGCTGCTTCCGCTTACTTTCTTGAATTAATTGTCATCAATTTTCTGGCCTATCGAAAAGGTTCTTCGTACGATGATGGGCTTAATGGATACCTTATTTATTCTCAATTCCTGATTTTACTCTGCATCATTACTTCGGTCTATACGCTTATTCACTGGCCTAAAAATGAAGAGCACTTAAACAGGAAAGCCAGATTTGCTTATTACCTCAATTTGCTGCTCACCTGTTCGTACTTATTCATTCGGTCTTTGATGGTTTATCAGGCCAGGCAGAGCATTGTTTTTTACATTGTTTCGCTCATCACCTGTCAGATCATTTTCTTTACCGACTGGAAGCCTCGCCTGACGATTTCACTGGTGGGAGTCGTTTCTATGGTGAGTATAGTCTATTCCATTCCTTTGGAAGACTCCCGGGAGCAGATGATTCGAATGTTTGAGTGCGGCGGCATGACGGTGATGCTGTTTATTGCCTCTACGCACTTTTATAACATCGAGGTCGAATCTTTTCTAAACCTGATCGTCATTCATCAGCAAAACACCAAACTGAGCACGTATACGGAATTACTGGAAGAGGAGAAAGTACAGCGGGAAGGAGAACTGGAACAACGCAGCCGGGAGCTGACGAGCTATACGCTACAGGAAGTAAAGTCCAGCCGGTTTCTGGAAGAACTCCGGCAGATTACGTTAAAGGAAAGTGTTACGGAGATTCGAAAAATTCCGAATCTGATTTCGAATTACATGCACGGCGAGGATAAGTGGAGCTACTTCAAAGATGTTTTCGAAAACGTTCACCCTGACTTTTTTGAACGAATCACGGAGCAGTTTCCGGCTTTAAATCAGAACGATATTCGCCTGATGGCTTTACTGAAGATGAATCTGAGTACGAAGGAAATCGCCGATATTCTGGGCATCTCCCCCCAAAGTGCCAATACCGCCCGGTACCGCTTACGAAAACGCCTGAACCTCAAACCCGAAGAGGAACTGGAAACCTTTATTCGCAACCTCTAATAAAAAGGGGGATGCCCCGACAGGCCTCCCCCTTTCTGAAATTAACGGCTCAATACCCATCTCCATACGGGCCCATCTTCGGGGTGGATCTCTTCTCCCACCTTTTTAAAGCCGATTTTGGTTAATACTTGCGTAGAGGCATTTTCTTCGAGCAGCGTGTGAGCGATGATGCGGCTAACTTCCGGGAAGGTAAAGGCGTAATCCACCAGAGCGTTAGCAGCCTCCGTGGCTAATCCTCTCTCCCGATGGCTGGCTTTGATTTCGTAACCAATTTCTACCTCGCCCTGAGCATTAGGCTGGCCTTTGTAACCGCAACTTCCAATCAGTAAATTATCCGGGCGGTAGACAATGAGATGGCCGCCCCATTTTTCCAGCGAAGGATCTTTCTTCACCTGTTTATAAAACTCCGCAAATGCTGAGGCATTTTCCGTCCAGCGACGTGGCACGTTGGCTCCGATTACCTGACTCAACACATTATTGCCAGCCAGTACGGCCTCCCAAAGATTCAGATCACAGGGTAACAAACGAAGACGGGAAGTTTCGATCATGTAGAATGTTCAATGCTAATGGGGTGAATATATAAAAAAAGCGGGAAAAGTGCTTTCCCGCTTCTTATGGACTTCTTACTTCTGTTATTCGGTAAAGGGAACGAAGTCCCGGAACGTGCGTTGCAGACTCCGGTCCTGTTGTTCTGCATTTTTAGGCTTATTACGATCCTGCCAGCCTGCGTCCAGTTCCAGAGCAATCAGATCGTTTACCTTCATGGAAGCTTCGAAATCATCCAGATCTTTAGCAAACGTCTGGCCTCCCTGCCCCCGACGAGCGGATTTCAGGTTATACTTCCGGGCGAAGATGTCACCCTTGGTTTGCAGTTCGTTACGCTTGACAATAATCTTATTCAACTGGTCCACCAGCGGGCTGATGGAGCGGCCAATTACTTCGGTCGCTTCAAGCGTACCTACCGTTGCCGTTGCGGTTCCCCCTACGGTTGGAATAATTTTTCTGGCATTGGCCGCAGAAGTTCCTTCTCCACTAATAGTTAATGGAGTAATTGCAGTTCCAGCCCCGATACTGGCATTCATGACCGAACGATTCTTCTTACCGGATTTTGCTCTTCTATATAAACGACTTAACTCTTCCTGCTTTTCGGTTAACTGAGAAATCAACTCCCAAGCCCGGATTAAGGAAGTACGATACTGGGTGTACAACTGTATATCCTTTTCGCGTTCATTGATGGCATTCTGTACGGTAACATGAACCCGTTTTTCATCCCGTTTCTGACTTTTATCCATCACGAAGAAGGTCAGGTTAAAGCCCAGGGTGTCCAGCGGATCTTTCACGAAATCGTAATCAGGCCGCCAGATGAATTCATACTGGGTATTGGTATTTTTCTTTAAGGCTTCGCGGGGAATCGAACGGTTATCCGAAACGAATGAAAACTCCTGAATATCCTGATCACCATTAGGGTCGGTCAGGTACAGAGCCAGATTCAGCGTCTGGTTTTCACTCATTTTAATATGCGTGGAATTCGGCACGATGGACACTACCGGCGGTAAGTCCATCTGGGTTACGTCTACCTTTAAACGTCCCTTGGTGCGAGCCTTGGTGGGCTGGTCTTCTACGTAAAACTCAATGTAAATCGGAGCTGTCTTGAGTTTATTAAACTGGGTTTGGGAAGGTTTCCAGCTAAATTCACCCTGAGCTGAAAGTCGAGCTCCTTCGGGTAACTGATCCGTAATGGGAATGAACACCAGCGGATCATTGTCCGGATCCCGCACTTCATTGGGATCAATCTGATAGGTATTCTGAACGTTGAACTGAACGTAAAAAGGTTTCAGCTCCCCTACCTGTGGAGGACGGTTTACGTGCAGGACTCTGAATTCAACACTGCGGCGAGCTTCGTCACCCCGGTCATTACTCACTTCAAAAAGCACGGCAAAGCCTTTATTTCCCTGAATACGATCCACCAGATCATAGCCGGGAGTCCAGGAAAAATTTCCGAGCGAGTCCAGCTGCATTCCTTCCAGTTGGCCTTCGGGCATGTTATAGTGCAGACGAGTGCTATCCTGGTTGGGCTTAACCTGGAGTTTAAACTTGAACGACTTCCCCTCTTCCAGTACGTTCCAGTTGGG